>NZ_WIXI01000007.1 GCF_009617585.1 Endobacterium cereale
TCAAGTCTTTGAACGCACATTGCGCCTCTCGGTATTCCGGGAGGCACGCCTGTTCGAGCGCCATTACACACCCCAAGCCTGGCTTGATGTTGGATGCTGTCTGTGAAAGGACAGGTCTGGAACGCGTGGGCGCCGGCGCCGGACCACGAGCGTAGCAAGACGCAAGTCAATCGCTCTGTGGAATCTGGCGGACGGTGGTCTTGATGGCGGGTAAGACCGTCGTCGAAACAGTTTTACGAGTTTGGCCTCGGATCAGGCGGGGATACCCGCTGAACTTAAGCATATCAATAAGCGGAGGAGAGTGACTAGT
>NZ_WIXI01000009.1 GCF_009617585.1 Endobacterium cereale
CGCCCGCACCGTTTCACTGGCGGCGATCGTTTCGACGAAACGACCCATGCGATTTTTGGATGCGGAATCAGACATAACCCATTATCAGCGCCAGCCACTATTTAAACAAGGCGCCCTCAATTTAATCAAGCGACAAGCTTAGATAAGCGAGCTTAATTAACGACGCGGGCGCCGAACTCCCGAGCTTTGATGCCGAGTGATTTGTTTCAAGGTATAACCCGAGGATCAGGCAGTCTCGAAAATGTACGCCCGATACATCCTTTTTTAAAGCTCGCCTCATATTCCCGCTCGCCCTCGGCACTGGTGCCGAGAGAAACGGAATA
>NZ_WIXI01000040.1 GCF_009617585.1 Endobacterium cereale
TGGTGGATGGCCTGAAGTCAATTCCGGCCAGACCCTGCGTCTCGGCGTCAACGATCCGGCCGTGCAGCAGTTGCGCCAACGCCTGATGATCTCCGGCGACCTTTCGCGTCAGGCTGGTGTCTCTCCGGCATTCGACAGCTATGTCGATGGTGCGGTGAAGCGTTTCCAGTCCCGCCACGGTCTGCCGGCTGACGGCGTTCTCGGCGAATTTTCCGTCAAGGCGCTGAACGTTCCTGCCCAGACCCGCCTGATGCAGCTCGAAACCAATCTGGTTCGCCTGCAGGCGATGTCGGGTGATCTCGGCCCGCGCTACATGATGGTCAACATTCCCGGCGCTTATGTCGAAGCCGTCGAGAACGACCGCGTGGCGCTGCGCAACACCGCCGTCGTCGGCCGTATCGACCGCCCGACCCATGTCATCAATTCCAAGGTCTATGAGGTCATCCTCAATCCGTACTGGACCGCGCCGCGCTCGATCATCGTCAAGGATATCGTGCCGTTGATGCGTAAGGACCCGACCTACCTGACGCGCAACCAGATCCGTCTGTTCGATGGCCGCGGTCAGGAAGTTTCGCCGGAAACGGTCGACTGGCACGCGGAAAAGGCACCGAACCTGATGTTCCGTCAGGATCCGGGCAAGATCAACGCCATGGCGTCCACCAAGATCAACTTCCACAACCCGAACAACGAATACATGCACGACACGCCCCAGCAGGGCCTGTTCAACAAGCTCATTCGTTTCGAATCCTCGGGCTGCATGCGTATCCAGAACGTGCGCGACCTGAATGCCTGGCTGTTGCGCGACACTCCCGGCTGGTCGCGGCAGGAAATGGAACGCGTCATCGCTACCCGCCAGAACACCCCGATCAAGCTGGCGCAGGAAGTGCCGGTCTATATCGTCTATATCACCGCATGGTCCGCCAAGGATCGCGTCGTGCAGTTCCGCGACGATATCTACCAGCAGGACGGCAGCCAGGAACTGGCTCTGCAGACCACGACCGGTGTCGAACAGCGCCAGGGCGCACTCACCGAAAGCGACATGCTGCCGCAATAATCGGTCTCCGAGACTTTTCGGATATCATGCGCCCTTCCGCTTTCGCGGGAGGGCGTTTTGCTTTTTGCGTTACGCGTCGGCCTGGATATGGCTACCCTGCGCGTCTTCAGGCCTGCAAATGTCGTTCACCGTATTGCCCTGACCCCGTCAGCCCGCTAAGACGCCAGACATCGCTTGCCCACCCATTCGAGGAGCTTCGCATATGTCGACGACTGACGTTTTCTTCTCCCGCCCGCTGGCCGAAACCGACCCGGAAATCTTTGGCGCGATCGGCAAGGAGCTTGGTCGTCAGCGTCATGAGATCGAGCTGATCGCTTCGGAAAACATCGTCTCGCGCGCCGTGCTCGAAGCCCAGGGCTCGATCATGACCAACAAATACGCAGAAGGTTATCCGGGCAAGCGCTATTACGGCGGCTGCCAGTTCGTCGATATCGCCGAAGAACTCGCCATCGAGCGCGCCAAGAAGCTGTTCGGCGTCAATTTCGCCAACGTCCAGCCCAATTCCGGCAGCCAGATGAACCAGGCCGTGTTCCTGGCGCTCCTGCAGCCGGGCGACACGTTCATGGGCCTCGATCTCAACTCGGGCGGTCACCTGACCCACGGTTCCCCGGTCAACATGTCCGGCAAGTGGTTCAACGTCGTTTCCTACGGCGTTCGCGAAGGCGACAACCTGCTCGACATGGATGAAGTCGCCCGCAAGGCCGAAGAAACCAAGCCAAAACTGATCATCGCCGGCGGCACCGCCTATTCCCGTATCTGGGACTGGAAGCGTTTCCGCGAGATCGCCGATTCCGTCGGCGCCTACCTGATGGTTGACATGGCGCACATTGCGGGTCTCGTTGCCGGTGGCCAGCATCCGTCGCCGTTCCCGCATTGCCACGTTGCCACCACCACGACCCACAAGTCGCTGCGCGGCCCGCGCGGTGGCGTGATCCTGACGAACGACGAGGATCTGGCGAAGAAGTTCAATTCGGCCGTATTCCCCGGTCTGCAGGGCGGCCCGCTCATGCACATCATCGCCGCCAAGGCCGTTGCCTTTGGTGAGGCGCTGCAGCCTGATTTCAAGGATTACGCAGCCCAGATCGTCAAGAACGCCAAGACGCTTTCGGAAACGCTGGTTGCCGGCGGCCTCGATATCGTTTCGGGCGGCACGGACAACCACCTGATGCTGGTCGACCTGCGCAAGAAGAACGCCACCGGCAAGCGCGCCGAGGCAGCTCTCGGCCGTGGTTACATCACCTGCAACAAGAACGGCATCCCGTTCGATCCTGAAAAGCCCTTCGTCACTTCGGGTGTCCGTCTCGGCACGCCGGCCGGCACGACGCGCGGTTTCAAGGAAGCCGAATTCAAGGAAATCGGCAATCTCATCGTCGAGCTTCTGGATGGCCTGAAGGCCGCCAATTCCGACGAGGGCAATGCCGCTGTCGAAGCATCGGTACGCGAAAAGGTCATGAAGCTGACCGATCGCTTCCCCATGTACCCCTACATGTAATCTTGAGGACTGATCGCGAATGCGCTGCCCCTATTGCGGATCCGAAGACACGCAGGTGAAGGATAGCCGCCCGGCGGAGGATGCAACATCCATCCGCCGGCGTCGCATCTGCCCGGATTGCGGCGGACGTTTCACCACGTTCGAACGCGTGCAGCTGCGTGAGCTGATGGTCGTCAAGAAAACCGGCCGCAAGGCTCCCTTCGACCGCAACAAACTGGTGCGGTCGTTCCAGATTGCGCTTCGCAAGCGCCCCGTCGATCCCGATCGCATCGAACGCGCGGTTTCCGGCATCGTCCGGCGTCTGGAAAGCTCCGGTGAGGCGGAAATTTCGTCCGAAGAAATCGGCCTGCAGGTTCTCGAAGCGTTGAAAAGCCTGGATGACGTCGCTTTCGTGCGTTACGCCTCGGTCTATCGCGATTTCTCCCATGCGGAGGACTTCGAAAAAGTCATCGCCGAGATCAACGCAAAGATCGGCCGCGACAGCATCGTGGAACCCTGATCCGTGGCGCCGGGCATGAGCACACCCGAAGATGACCGCCGCTTCATGGCGGAGGCCATCCGGGTGTCGCGAACGCATACCGGCCTGACCGACACCAATCCCTCCGTTGGCTGCGTCATCGTCAAGGATGGGCAGATCGTCGGCTCGGCCGTCACCGCTATCGGCGGGCGGCCGCATGCCGAAACGCAGGCTATCGCGATTGCCGGTGACATGGCTCGTGGTGCAACCGCTTACGTTACGCTTGAGCCCTGCGCGCATTGGGGCCGCACACCCCCTTGCGCAAACGCACTGGTCGATGCCGGTGTGGCCCGCGTCGTTGTCGCTGTCTTCGATCCCGATCCACGTGTGGCGGGGCAGGGGCTGAAAATCCTGTCCGATGCCGGTATCACCGTCGAAACAGGTCTGATGGAGGAAGAGGGCAGGCGCGCGCTTGCGGGCTATCTCATGCGCCAGACGCGTGGCCGACCATTCGTGACACTGAAACTTGCTGTTTCAGCGGATGGCATGCTCGGCCGCCGTGGCGAGGAGGTGGCCATCACCGGCGCGCAGGTTCGCACCGAGGTTCATCACCTGCGCGCGCAAAGCGATGCAATTCTGGTCGGTATCGGCACGGTCCTGTCGGATGATCCCGAACTGACGGTGCGCATTCCGGGGCTTGAACATCGTTCACCGCTGCGCATCGTGCTGGATCGAGATGCACGCTTTCCTCAAACCTCGCGGCTTGCGCGGACGGCCGACAATGTGCCGGTGATCGTCGCAGCTATCGGCGCCGGGGTTGCGGAGACCGACAGTGTGCCTACCGGTGATGCGCCCTGTCGCTGCGGTCAGCATGATCACGCTGAGGAAGCGCGGCAGACCGCAATCACTCACATCAATTCCCCAACGCTTGAAGCGCTCCTCAAAAGACTTGCCACGCGCGGCATCTCCACCCTGCTGGTGGAAGGCGGCGCCACGGTCGCAAGCGCTTTCCTCGCGCAGGATCTCGTTGATCGCATCATTCTTTACGTAAGCGACAAGGTCGTCGGTGAGGGTGGCCTTGAATCGCCGCTGACGCCATCCGATATCCCGCCCAGCTTTACTCTTCTCGGCAGCGCCCCAGTCGGGCCTGATCGCGTTTATGAATACGAAAGGTCCGCCTGATGTTCACTGGTATTGTTACCGATGTCGGCACGGTTTCCGCTGTCACCCCGTTGGACGAAGGTGTGAAACTGCGCATCGATACCGCCTATGATCCGAATACGATCGACATGGGCGCCTCCATTTCCCACGCGGGTGTCTGTCTCACCGTCACCGGTTTGCCGGGTGACGGCTCCAATGAGCGCTGGTTCGAGGTCGAGGCATGGGAAGAGGCGCTGCGCCTAACCACTGTGTCCAGCTGGGTGGAGGGCAGCCGAGTTAATCTCGAACGCGCCCTGAAGATTGGCGATGAGCTCGGCGGACATATCGTGTCCGGCCATGTCGATGGCACGGCGGAAATCCTGTCGGTGGAGCCGGAGGGCGAAGCCGTTCGCATCCGTCTGCGCGCGCCCGAACATCTCGCCCGTTTCGTTGCCCCCAAGGGCTCGGTCGCGCTAGATGGCACATCGCTCACCGTCAATGCTGTCGATGGCGCCGATTTCGATATCCTGCTGATCCGTCACACGCTCGGTGTTACCAGCTGGGGGGAGCGCAAGGTCGGTGACCGCGTCAATTTCGAGGTGGATACCATGGCCCGTTACGCGGCCCGGCTGGCCGAATTCCCGCAGCCGCAGGCGCAATCGTAAGGGCGCTGTCCCGCTCTCCGGGAACCAATCGTGTCACCCGTCGTTACGGGTGACTTCGTGTCGGAGGAGCAAAGCATGAAGCTGGTGCTGATTTCCACATCCATAGGCGTGGTGCTGCTGGCGATGGCCGTCACCTATGTCCTGCCATCCATGCATGGCGCGGCCAAATCACGCGAATACGCGCAGTCGAATTTCAATTTCCATGTAGAAAACTGAGTATCGTTCCGGTTGCTGCGTCTGTTGCAACCGTTAAGCGGCAAGGCTTGCGCCGTTGTTTCCACAGATGATTGCATTGTTGCGACAATATCTCGGAAATGACTATTAAGTGACTCTATGTGTTGATAAAAATACTGCTGAAAAAATAGCATTTAATCAAATTTAAACCACGGCAAGTCTAGGTATATTGTCGGCAGTAAGGGGTGTCTTTGTCGCGATGTTTGCGATGTCGGCTGCCATGCAAGAAATTTTCATCAACAGATCTTCCTGAATTCGATCGCCTGCCGGCGCTCGGGCGCGGTCGTCTGTGCGCCATTCGGAACCCGCCATGTTGCAATATCTCGATAATGCAAAAATCCGCACCAAGATCGTCGTTCTCGTCGCCCTTATGGGCATCATTTCCTTTGCCGGTCTTGTTTATGTCAGCGCCCAGTTCAAGGATGCCGACAAGCGGTATACCGATTTTATCGGCCATGAGAGCCTGGCGGCAACTCTGAATGCCCGTGCTACAGGCGGCCTCCTGCAAATGGGGCTTCAGCTTGGGCTGACGCTGGTCAACGATCCTGCCTCTCCGGAATTTTCTGCCGCCGTGAAGAAATATCAGGGCGATCTGGTGCTGATGAAAGAGCGTGTCGCCAAGACTGCGGAACTTGTACCGTCGCGCGGTCCTGCCACCGCTGCCATGCTGAAAGCAGTCGATGAATTCGACCTGATCGGCAAGCGCGTCATCGAATTGGCGCAGACCGGTCAGACCATACAGGCACGTACTGCCATGCGCGAAGCCGGTGCCAAGGTCATGGCCACGCTGCCGCTGTTTGCCACTGGCAATGATGAACTGATGAAGGCCGCTGACGAAGGCGCCGCAAAGCTGACTGCGGAAAACGGTTTCACCATCATGGCTGGCCCGATCGTGCTGGGTATCGCCATCGTCGTCATGGCATTTCTGGCACTTTATATCGCCACCGTCAGCATCGTCGGCCCGATCAACCGCCTGAACGCTCGTATGGTGTCGTTGGCGGACGGTGATACCGAAGCCGAAATCCCCGGTCTGGTTCGCAAGGACGCCGTCGGACAGATGGCCAAGGCCGTTTCGATTTTCCGTGACCAGGCCCTTGAAAGCACCCGCCTGTCCCGCGAGGCCGATGCCGGCCGCAGCCAGTCGGAACAGGAAGCCCGCACCCGTGACGCCGCCAAGGCCAGAGACGCTGCCGACATCAAGACTGCGGTCGATGCGTTGGCACTCGGCCTGCAGCGCCTGTCGGATGGAGATGTCGCCTACCGCATCGCTCAACCTTTCGTCGATCATCTCGACCAGTTGCGCGGCAATTTCAACGCCTCGCTGGAAAAGCTGCAGGCAACACTGAAAACGGTCGGCGGCAATGCCACGGCCATCTCCTCGGGTGCCGACGAAATCCGTTCGGCCGCTGACGATCTGGCCAAGCGCACCGAAAAGCAGGCCGCTTCGCTGGAAGAAACCGCCGCTGCCCTCGATGAGATGACAACCACCGTTCGCGACAGTGCCAAGCGCGCCGAAGAAGCTGGCGTCTTGGTCGAAAAGGCCCGCACGGAAGCCGAGCGTTCCGGCGACGTCGTCCGCAAGGCCGTCTCCGCCATGGAAGAGATCGAGAGTTCGTCCGGCGAAATTTCCAATATCATCGGTGTCATCGATGACATCGCTTTCCAGACCAATCTTCTCGCCCTGAACGCGGGCGTCGAGGCAGCGCGTGCAGGTGAGGCCGGAAAGGGTTTTGCTGTCGTTGCCCAGGAAGTCCGTGAACTCGCACAGCGTTCCGCCAACGCCGCCCGCGAAATCAAGGTCCTGATCGGCAAGTCGGGCAACCATGTCCGCACCGGTGTCGATCTTGTCGGCGAAACCGGCGAGGCGCTGCAGGCCATCGAGCACGAGGTCAAGGAAATCTCCACGCTGGTGCGTGCCATCATCGAAGCCTCGCGTGAACAGGCCAACGGCATTCAGGAGATCAACACCTCCATCAATGCCATGGACCAGAGCACCCAGCAGAACGCGGCTATGGTTGAAGAATCAAATGCTGCCAGTCACGGCCTTGCAAGCGAAGCCGCCGCGCTCACGCATTTGCTTGGCCAGTTCAACCTCGGCAATGGCGGGTCGCACGGCAGTGCCTCGGGTCATGCCTTCGGTGCCGGTTCCAATGCTGGCGCCCGGTCGAGTGCTGCGCCGCAGGCCGTAACGCATTCCTCGCGTCCCGTGGCGTCTCCGGCTCGACAGATGGTCAACAATCTGGTCCGTCGCGTCTCCGGCGGCGGTGCGGCCGCCGCCGTTGCTCCCTCCGGCGACGCCTGGGAAGAATTTTGACAAGGACTTTTAGAAAGCACTTTTAAGAAGCACTTTTCGAGAATGCAGGAAGGGCCGGACGAGCGATTGTCCGGCCCTTCCTGTGGTTTGATAATCGGCATCGCCATCGGCTGGTTGTCACTAGAGAAAAACGCGTGCAGGCGCGACCTGCGCCTGGTTCACCATAAGGGAACGGTCACCTATCTCTTAATCGGGATCAAAAGGCTGCGAGGGTGAACCCTGCTTTCTCCCTTCTATCCGGAATTTCTGGCCCGCAAGCCGTGTGCGCCCCGCATCGTCGCGGCGCTGCCGTGTCGTGTGCAGGGTCGCCAGTGCCATCATGCCGCTGATGATGACGGTCGCCATTACCGTGCTGGAGTTTTATGGCCTGTATCCAACCATCCCTGCCATTGGTGCGCACATAAAAAGGCCCCGACAATCGGGGCCTTTCATTCGCTCCGGCATCTGCCGCCAGAAGCGGTCGCGTTCAGCGCGCGCCGTTGATGATGTTGCAAAGGCCTTCATTGACGATCTTCTTGTCGGTCAGCTGGCCGGCCTGAATGTCGAAAATGGCATCCACGCGCACATTGGCGCCCTGCTGGCGGGCAACCACGCGCAGGGTCTGGATACGGCCCGAACCGGTGGTTTCCTGGAAGGCATTGATGGAGGACAGCCCCTTGTCGATCCTGACGCCGTCAAAACCCTCGGCAGACACGGCCTGTGCCAGCTTCTGCAGCATGGCCGGCGCCTTCGCCTTCGGGAATACTTCAAAAGTGCGATAGCTCATGGCTGACAGCATCGGCACGCCGCTGACCTTGAAATTTGCATTGCACGGTGCTGCGTTGGCTGCACCGGCAATCAAACCCGCCGCTGCCAGCGAAAGGCAAAATAGTCTCATTTCCCAACCCCTTGATCAAATCATGATACAACGGAGCGGGAAACTAGGAGACCGTGTCGGTTTCGCAAGCTGAATTGTTTGCGCTTCGATAAATAGGGGAAGAATACCCTGTCGGCCGCCATCGTTTCCCGGCGCCGTCGCTCGGGTTCACGTCAGGCTTCTTCGGTCTCTTCCGTGCGCAGAACACGGATGATTTTGGCGCAATCTGCATTTTCCGGCGAAAGCAGCGTGACCGGATCGACCATGCCGACCCCGACGCCGATGGCATTGGCGGCTGCCCAGCCCCAGTTCTGTTCCGCCATTTCCAGAAGCCGAGGTCCTTCGCTGGTCACGCAGTTTCTGGCCGCATCCATCAGTTCTGCCGAGGGCAGACGGTCGTTCAGTTCCGCCTGCAGCGGGGTCACGACGAAGATGGCGAAGAGATAGCTGAAGAAATCGGACAATCGGGTCTCCTGAATGTTTTCAGCTATCTGGGTATCCGATTATCGCTGCGCAAGTGTGACGAGCCCGCTGTTGTGCGGGATATCGTGTGGGCTCTTGTTTACATCGTCGGGCGGCCGCCTAGAAAGGTCGGTTCACTCGACAGGCTTAAAACCGCTTTCATCAAGATCAGGATGGACGCCGGTGAAAAACCACTCGGACAAATCATCCAGTCGTGCATAGGCGCGTTCGTAATATTCCGGTTCGTAAACGCGCGGAAAATCACCATGCCGCGTCCAATCTGGAACGAATCTTTGTAGATACCAGAAGCCTTCCGCGATCCACCGCTGCGTTCCTTCTTCAGCGGCTTGTGCATGGCAGGCGTCATGCATTGCGTGGCACAATCGAGAAAACGCGGACTGGTCCCAGATCAAATCGTTGCGCAAGGCGAGGAGAAACGAACCTTCCGCTGCGGCAAACTCACCTCTCAGCTTTTCAAGGTATTCGGTCACTCGACGGCCCCTTCTGTCTGTTGCCGCGCCTCTGGTTGACGTCAGTCGCAGCATAAGCTTTTGGAAAGCCGAATGGAGGTCGGCCGCGAGATCGTTTCGCAGCTTTCTTCCACGACCTTCCGCCCCATCAAATCCGCTTGCAGGCTTTTCGCAACCGGAGTATCAGCCGCGATCATCATACAGCGTCGAAACGGCTGACAGACCGCGAAACGTATCTGTCCGAAACCCCGTCTCGCAACCGGCGTCCTGGAGCGCCTTTCCATCATGAATACTAAAGCGGCTTATGCCGTCGGCGGCAACGCTATTTTGGCCGGCATCAGCCTGATGCTCGTCGGCATTCTCATGTTCGCCCTCAACGATGCCATGGGCAAATGGCTGGTGGCCAGCTTCTCCGTTGGACAGGTCTTGCTGATCCGCTCGTTTGGAGCCTTCATCGTGCTCGGCCCCATGCTCGCCAAACGTCCCGCCAAGGCGCTCATCACGGTGGAAAAACCGCATCTCCAGCTTGCCCGCGTCATCATGGCGACGGCCGATACCGGCCTGTTCTATGCGGCGGTCATCTATCTGCCGCTCGCTGACGTCATGACCTTCTACATGGCCGGCCCGATCTACGTCGCTGCCATATCGCATTTCCTGTTGGGCGAGCGTATCGGCTGGCGTCGCTGGCTTGCCGTCGCCATCGGCTTTGTCGGCGTTCTCGTCGCACTGCGCCCTTCCGAAGCCATGTTGTCATGGCCGTCCATCTTCGGCCTTATCGGCAGTCTGTCCTTTGCGTTGTCCATGGTGCTCGGCCGCGTGCTGCGTACCACGTCCGATACCACGCTCGTCACCTGGCAGACGCTCGGTTGCCTCGCGACCGGTGCCGTTCTCAGCATCGGCGCGTGGAACACGTTCGATCTGCAACAGCTGCTGGCCATGCTCCTGCTCGGTGTCGTCTCCTGCTCGGCGCATCTGATGATCACCCGTTCGCTGAAACTGGCGCCCGCCTCGGTTCTGGCGCCGCTGCAATATACGCTGCTGTTATGGGCCATCGTGTTCGGCTGGATGTTCTTCGCGGATTTCCCCGATAACCAGACTCTGATCGGCGCTGCCATCATCGTGATGTCCGGCCTGTTCATCTTCCATCGCGCCAAGGTGAAGGATCAGGAACCGGTCGTGCCGAACAATTCCAGCCACGGCTAGAAGCGGCAATCCTCCATGGCCGGCCGCAATTTCCTGTGGTTTTTGCGGCCGCCATCTTCCGAATGTCATCGCGGCGGATCAAAACAGCCGCATGGCAAAACTGTATTTCCACTACGCGACGATGAATGCCGGCAAGTCGACCATGCTCTTGCAGGCCTCCTACAATTACCGGGAACGCGGCATGCGTACGGTGATCTTTATTGCCGCGCTGGATGACCGCGCCGGCAAAGGCAAGGTGGCGTCGCGTATCGGTCTCTCCTCGGATGCCATTCCCTTCAGCTCTGCCGATGATCTGCTGGCGCAGATCGAAGCGATGCACGTCGAAGAACCGATCACCTGCGTGTTCATTGATGAGGCGCAGTTCCTTTCTGCTGAACAGGTCTGGCAGCTGGCGCGGGTCTCGGACCGTATCGGCATTCCGGTCATGGCCTATGGCCTGCGCACCGATTTTCAGGGAAAGCTGTTTCCCGGTTCGCATGAACTTCTGGCCATCGCCGACGAGTTGCGCGAGGTGCGCACCATCTGCCATTGCGGCCGCAAGGCGACCATGGTGGTGCGTGTCGGTGCCGATGGCGCGGTGATGCGCGAAGGCGCGCAGGTGGAAGTCGGCGGCAATGATCGTTACGTCTCGCTCTGCCGCCGCCACTGGGAAGACAAGATGAGCGGCGCGTGAGCAGGATTACCGATATCTGGTTCGCATTCGATCCGGATAGGGATCTGCAAGATCTCGCAGAAAGCCTCTCTGTAGAGAATGTCGAACACGACAGCGAGAATGTCTTCGAATGGGTGATAGGCACATTCGACGGTCTGACGATAGACATTTTACGCGTACATGATGGCAATCTTTCTGACGCTTCAGGTTCTACTGTCTCGATCTTCATCATCGATCATCAACGCACCGGTAAGCCCGAATTCCCTGTTCTTTCGGTGAAGCGCCTGTTGTCGCGTCTGCGCGAGCTCGGCGTCTCGCCAATCAACCTGGGTGAAACGGCTATTGGCAGAAATAACGAACTGGTCATTCTCAGCCGGTGCGTCGAACCGGGGTGATATTGCAGCCGCCTGTGAATATGGCCGCACAGCAGCAGAATGACGGCCGTCAAGGGCGCGGCGAGAACCAGGAATTCCAGAAAAATCATGGGCTGTCATGGCTTCGATCGTGAAGCACAAGATGTAGGCGTCTCTGCGATCATGACAACGACGATCACCTTCCCCGCCGCAAGAATGGGTAAAAATCCGCGACGGATTGTTATAAAATGCCCTGGCATTGCCATTTGCGAAAGCCATCTTTGTCCGCAATGAAGTCAGACAATTCCGGAAAACCAAGTGAAAAAGCTTCTGCTCGCCGTCTTGTTGTTGCTCCCGGCATCCTTTGCCTCGGCCGATGACCTTTACGACAAGTGCATGGATGGGGCGGTTACCAATCCTGACTTTGCCAAATGTGGTGGCGAATGGGTGGCGCGTGCCGATGTGAAGCTGAATGAGGCTTGGAAGACATTGAATGCTCGGTTTGGCGATCGCGACGAAGCGAAACAATATTTACTGACAGAGCAGCGCCTTTGGAATGCCTACAAGGAAGGCTCCTGCCTGTTTTACAATGCCGATTTTGGCAGGGAAGGGCAGATTATCCATTATTCGGCTTGTCGGGCCGGGGTTATCGAGCGGCGGGTGGAGGAACTGGAAAGTCTTGGCGCCGACCTGAACTGATCTCCCTTTTTCCGTGTCCAGTGGACCTTTTGCCATAGTGTCGCCCATGATCTCCACTCTCCGAATTACCGCTCTGATCGGGCTTGTCATCTTCGGCTTCTCCTTCGCTCTCACCTTTCTGTCGCCGATCCATTATGAAAAAGCCGCCCGTGGTTTTCTCGAATGGAAGATCGAGGAACAGGTGCGCACCCGGTTGGATGTGATGCCGGACGAAATGCGTAATGGGCGCATCGCCCGTTTCGCAAGATCGATGGCCGAGCGTCACGACACGGAAATCGCGGGCTTGCGCGAACAGTTGCGTGCCGGCCTGAAGGATAAGGTTGCCACCATTGTCGGGCGCATGCAGGATGTTTCCTGCGAGTGTCGCCAGGTCATGACGCGAGCGCTCAACATCGTGACGAGGTTGCAGATTTCATCGCTGGAAAGGGCGGAACCGCAATTGCGCCGGATGATCGAGGGACAGTACGGTGAAATCGTCGCCGATCTCCTGCGTGAGCTGCGCATTTTCACGGCTACGAATCTTGGTGCCTTTGCTTTGCTGCTTGGCATTTCCTTCGCCAGGCCCGCCCATGCGAAGCCACTGCTTGTCCCGGCGACTCTTCTGGTCGGCGCGACGGTTGTCGCCAGCGCCTTTTATATCTTCGGCCAAAACTGGTTCTTCGCGCTTCTTTATAACGACTATGTCGGCTTTGGTTATACCGCCTGGCTGGTAATCATCTATGCGTTCCTGCTGGATATCGCGTTGTTTCAAGCGCGTATCACCTCTTTTGTGCTGGATGCGATGACGCAGGTTATGGGCAAGGTTTTCTCGACAATTCCTTGCTGATCACGAGACGGTTTCAGCTGCCAACCATGTCAGTTGCGGATCGCTTTGTTCCGCGGCCTCGGGCCTGATCCGGGGACGATGGGGCAAGCCCGCAAAACGCCGGTATTCTTTAAATTCTCAAGATCACCAAGGCACGGCTCTGCCTTCATCTCACTCGACTGTGGAAATGAACCCGTTCGCGGCAATACGCCGCATAATTGCCAACCGGATCGCGGGCAGACCGGCTTGTCGTGGCGAAAAAGAGATCGCATGATTGATCGGTTAAAGATTCATTTCAGCCGCGGGCAACGGTTTCTTTGCGCGATGTGGCTGGTCGGCCGGGAGCCGCGCTTGCGGCGTCAATAAAATGGCGGCAACGTCGAACCGGCAAGGAAACGGGGAAGGGAAGACAGGGACAATGAAGATTGGAGCGTTGAAGGAACGCGCGGAGAACGAGGCGCGTGTCGCGATGACGCCGGACTCTGCGCTGGCATTGCAGAAACTCGGTTACGATTGTTTGATCGAAGCGGGTGCGGGCAAGGCCGCCGGTTTTTCGGACGATGCTTATCGCACCGCCGGCGTGACAGTTGCCGAGAGTGCTGCAGCGTTGTCGTCGCAGGCTGACGTGATCGCAAAAGTTCGTCCGCCGGAAAGTGCCGAGCTTGCCGAGCTTGGCCCGGGCAAGACGCTGATCTCGTTCTTCTATCCTGCACAGAATTCGGCGCTTCTGGAAGAAGCCAAGGCCCGCGGCGTCAACGTCATCGCCATGGACATGGTGCCGCGCATTTCGCGTGCCCAGAAAATGGACGCGCTGTCGTCGATGGCCAACATCGCCGGTTACCGCGCCGTCATCGAGGCCGGCAACAATTTTGGCCGCTTCTTCACCGGTCAGGTCACCGCCGCCGGCAAGGTGCCGCCCGCAAAGGTTCTGGTTATCGGCGCAGGGGTCGCCGGTCTTGCGGCCATTGGCACCGCCACCTCGCTCGGCGCCATCACTTATGCCTTCGACGTTCGCCCGGAAGTGGCCGAACAGATCGAATCCATGGGTGCGGAATTCGTCTTCCTCGATTTCAAGGAAAACCAGCAGGATGGCGCCGCGACCGGCGGTTATGCCGCGCCTTCTTCGCCGGAATTCCGGGAAAAGCAGCTGGAAAAGTTCCGCGAACTTGCGCCGCAGATCGACATCGTCATCACCACAGCGCTGATCCCCGGCCGCGATGCGCCGAAATTGTGGACTGCCGACATGGTGGCGATGATGAAGCCGGGTTCGGTCATCATCGACCTTGCCGCCGAACGCGGCGGCAATTGTGATCTCACCGTCGCCGACCAGAAGATCGTGTCGGAAAACGGCGTCACCGTCATCGGTTACACCGATTTCCCCAGCCGCATGGCCGCCCAGTCGTCGACGCTCTATTCGACCAATATCCGCCACATGATGACGGATCTGACGCCGGCCAAGGATGGTGTCGTTGTTCACAACATGGAAGACGACGTCATCCGTGGCGCAACGGTCACCAAGGAAGGCGAGATCACCTTCCCGCCGCCACCGCCCAAGATCAAGGCGATCGCTGCGCAAAAACCGAAGGAAAAGGTCAAGGAACTGACCGCTGAGGAGAAGCGCGCCAAGGAAAGTGCCGCCTTCAAGGCGCAGGCCAAGAACCAGGCCATTCTGCTGGCTGCCGGCACCGCTCTGCTTCTGCTTGTCGGTGCTTATGCGCCCGCCAGCTTCATGAGCCATTTCGTGGTTTTTGTGCTCGCCTGCTTCATCGGTTTCCAGGTCATCTGGAACGTGTCGCATTCGCTGCACACGCCTTTGATGGCTGTCACCAACGCCATCTCCGGCATCGTCATCCTCGGCGCCCTGTTGCAGGTCGGCTCCGGCAACTGGCTCGTGGTCATTCTGGCCGCGCTCTCGGTTCTGGTCGCCACCATCAATATCGTCGGCGGGTTCCTCGTCACACGGCGCATGCTCGCCATGTTCCAGAAGTCGTGATCGGGTAGGGGTATAAACATATGACGATCGGTATCGTTTCCGCCGCCTATATTTCCGCGGCTGTTCTCTTCATTCTTTCGCTCGGCGGTCTTTCGGGTCAGGAAAGCGCTAAGCGCGCCGTCTGGTACGGCATTGTCGGCATGGCGCTCGCCGTGGTCGCCACCATCCTCGGCCCGCAGGTTCCCGGCGGTTTCGGCAACTGGCTGATCATTCTTCTGATGATCGCCGGTGGCTCGATCATGGGTTACACCGTCGCTGCCCGCGTGCAGATGACGGAAATGCCGCAGCTTGTCGCAGCACTTCACTCCTTCGTCGGCCTTGCCGCCGTATTCATCGGCTACAATGCCCATATCGAAGCATGGCGTGTCGGCGGCATGGATGAAGCCACCCGCGCAACGCTCGAAGGCTTTTCCGCCATTCTGGCCCATAAAACCCCGGTCGAACTCGCCATCATGAATGTCGAAGTTTTTCTCGGCGTCTTCATCGGTGCGGTCACCTTCACCGGGTCCGTCGTTGCTTTCGGCAAGCTGGCCGGCAAGGTTGACGGCAAGGCGAAAAAGCTTCCGGGCGGCCATATCCTCAATGCCAGTGCTGCCATCCTGTCGCTCATCCTGCTGGTCATGTACGCCAATGGTTCGGGCGTCTGGATCTTGATCCTGATGACGCTGCTGGCCTTCTTCATCGGCTATCACCTGATCATGGGCATCGGCGGCGCCGATATGCCGGTCGTGGTGTCGATGCTGAACAGCTATTCCGGCTGGGCGGCCGCTGCCATCGGCTTCACGCTCGGCAACGATCTGCTGATCGTCACCGGTGCGCTGGTCGGCTCCTCCGGTGCGATCCTGTCCTACATCATGTGCAAGGCGATGAACCGCTCCTTCGTCTCGGTCATCTTGGGCGGCTTCGGTGGCACGACGGGACCTGCCATGGAAATCGAAGGCGAACAGATCGCCATTGATGCCGAAGGCGTTGCCAATGCGCTGAACGACGCCGACAGCGTTGTCATCGTTCCGGGTTACGGCATGGCTGTCGCGCAGGCACAGCAGGCCGTGTCCGAACTCACCCGCAAACTGCGCGCGGCCGGTAAGGAAGTGCGTTTCGCCATCCATCCGGTCGCCGGCCGTCTGCCGGGCCATATGAACGTGCTGCTCGCCGAAGCCAAGGTTCCCTACGACATCGTTCTCGAAATGGACGAGATCAACGACGATTTCCCGAACACGGATGTCGTCATCGTCATCGGCTCCAACGACATCGTCAATCCGGCAGCCGAAGAAGATCCGAATTCGCCAATCGCCGGCATGCCTGTTCTGCAAGTGTGGAAGGCCAAGCAGGTGTTCGTGTCGAAGCGCGGTCAGGGCACCGGTTATTCCGGCATCGAGAACCCGCTCTTCTACAAGGAGAACACGCGGATGTTCTATGGCGACGCCAAGAAGTCGGTCTCCGAACTTCTGCCGATGATCAAGTAATCGCGAAATAATCGAGCAAAAACAGAGGGCCGGAGCAGCTATGCTCCGGCCCTTTTTGCTTCGGTGATGATCGCCGCCTCAGGCAGCCGCTTCGGAATAAAACCGCCGCAGCTGCGGATCGACACGGTGATGCCGCTCGGACGATTCAGAAGACGCGTATTCGACAATCACACGCCGTCCGGCCCGCGTCTCGCGCTGCACCCATTCGCTGATCGTCTCGGCGCAGGTATGGTCGAGATAATGCAGGTCCGGCGCGGTCAGCCGCACCGGCTGGCTCGCCGGCAGCTTTTCGAGCAGGTTCAGGAGCGCCGGAATGCTTTTGGCGGTCGCCGCACCCGTGAGGTTGAGATAGATCTCGTCCTCAGTTTCCGCCGTTTCGATATGCAGGCGACGGCGCAGGTAAGGCACGATTTCCGCAATCGACAGCGCCAGACCGACACCAACACCGATCAGCAAATCTTGCGTTACGACCAGCGATACGGTGGCAAACCAGATGCCGACCGGCACCCAACCGTGTTGGTCGAACAGGTGGCGCACATGGTGCAGGCTGACGAGACGCCAGCCGGTCACCAGCAGAACGGCCGCCAGAGCCGTCAACGGCACCACGCCGAGAAGCTGCGGCAGCAATGCCACCAGAGCCAGAACCCATGCGCCATGCATGACCGCCGAAAGACGGGTTTTTGCGCCGGCCTGAATATTGGCCGAGGAACGCACGATCACACCGGTGATCGGCAGCGCGCCGAGCATGCCGCAGATACCGTTGCCGATCCCTTGCGCAAACAGCTCCTTGTTGTACTTGGTGCGCTCGCCATCATGCATGCGGTCGACAGCTGCGGCCGACAGCAGCGTTTCGGCACTGGCGATAATGGCGATCACCAGCACGGTGACGAATATGCCAGGCTCCGTCAGTCGCATGAAATCGCTGGCGCCGGGAATGGAAATGCCATCCAGCAGCGAAGCCGGAAGATTGACACGGGCGATCGGCAAGGCGAAGCCAACGGCCAGCAGTGTCCCGAAGGCAACGCCGATCAGCGCGCCCGGTACGAGCTTCAGCTTGGCTGGACGAAACTTTTCCCAGCCGATCATGGCCAGCAGCGAGGCAACGCCCACCATCAGGGCAAGCGTCTGCGTGGTGATGCCGTCATGCCAAAGCTTTTCGACACTGCCTTCGATGGCGACGACATTCTGGATGCCGCCCGCTGCCGGTTTGGAATCCATCAGGACGTGGATCTGGCCGAGAATGATGAGAATGCCGATACCCGCCAGCATGCCGTGAACGACAGCCGGAGAAATGGCGCGGAACCACGAGCCGATCCGCAGGAAGCCGGCAAGGATCTGGATCGCACCGGCCGCCACCAGAACCGGACCCAGCGCTGCCACGCCATACTGCTCGACAAAACCGAAAACGATGACGGCAAGACCCGCCGCGGGTCCGGAAACCTGCAGCGGCGAGCCAGCAATGGCGCCGACTACAAGGCCGCCGACAATGCCGGAGATCAGGCCCATGGCCACCGGCACGCCGGAGGCCACAGCAATGCCGAGGCAGAGCGGAATGGCGACAAGGAAGACCACTACCGAGGATGCGAAATCAGCCGCGAATGTAGAAGAAGATCGTCCCCCAGAAGAGGCCGGTACGTGCTGGATGAGGTTGTCACTCGCCATCTGTCTTACTCCGCGGCAATTTGCGCAGTAGCCGGGATCACATGCGGCACACCGCGGCCCTTCACGGCAACCGGCAGGTTCTGATGATCACCGATTTCGGTAAACCGTGCGGCGGCACCGTCGTAAACCAAAACATCACCGGTCTCGATGTCGAAGAACCAGCCGTGCAGTGTCACCTCGCTTTTGGCGAGTTTTGCCGCAACGGAAGGATGGGTGCGCAGATGGTCGAGCTGGACCACGACGTTTTCCATGGCGACAGCACGGATCTTTTCCTTTTCATTCATGTTCGGCGGATAGGCCTCACAGACGATGGAATGCGCCGCATGGCTATGTTTCAGCCATGCGGCCACATTCGGCATCTTGCCGAGCAGGTCGGGGTGGCAGAGCCCCTTCATGGCGCCACAGTCCGAGTGGCCACAAATGATGATGTCGCGTACGCCCAAGGCGACGACTGCATATTCGATGGCCGAGGAAACGCCGCCGTTCATGGTCTGGAACGGCGGGACGATATTGCCGGCATTGCGGCAGACGAAAAGTTCGCCGGGGCCGGACTGCGTGATCGTTTCCGGCATGACGCGGCTGTCGGCGCAGGAAATCATCAGCGCCTGCGGCGATTGTCCCTCGTGCGCAAGCCTGCGGTATAGCGCCGAGTGATCCGGGAAAACGGCGCCGCGAAAACTGGAGATGCCCTTCAGAAGGTCGCCCATGGTCGTATCCTCTTTGGCCGGCGAGCACGTCAGGAGGCCTGCACTCGATCCGGTAGTTTGAATGAAGCGATCATTTCGCACTGCAAAATTAGCAACGTGAAAATGACAACTGACTGACATGAAGGAAGTCGGAATGTGAGGAGTAATCGCTATAAATCGATTTTACGGTAAAAATACCTTGTTCTGACGCTCGCAAAAAACTGTTGTTTGTCAATTGACTAGCGGCGAGTCGTGGACAAACCGCTAAAAAGGCGTCAAAAATCTGTGATGATCAAAGTATTTTTGGCTTTTGCGCAAGTTATACGTTGCGACGCACAAATACACGCCTTTAGGTGGCGCGTTTGTGACTGGTGATCAACATGCGCGAACCGTCTCAAGGCTGATTTAATCTGATAAGAAGACGCCAGAAATCAAAATGAGGCGCGATAGGTGCGCAAATAAACTCGCCCTTGCTTAGGCGGCCAAAGCAAGGGCGAGTTTGTCGTTCGATACTGTGAGGCGTGTGATTACGCCGAAGGTGCATCCGACTGCAGCAACTGCCAGGATTCGTAGGCAGAAATCACCGTTTCCATCTGCGCCGTGTGGCCGGCGATGAAATCGTCGCCGTAGATCGTTTCATCCGGATATTCAGTGATCAGCGTCAAAGGCACCGTATGACGGTCGTCGATCGACGAAAGGCAGGGGAAACCGTTGATGATACGGAAACCTGTTTCGCCGGCATGGCTCTCGTAGAGCGCGATCTGGCGATTATTGTATTCGAGAATGCCCGGAATGGCGCCGAGATGACGGGTGACGTGGTCGAGCATGGCTTCCGCCTGCTGCGTCCAGCCGGCGTGGTGGCGCATGACGAGAAAAAAGCCTTTTGGCAGTGTCCACATGGCAAAGTTGCGTGGCACGTAACCGGAAAGCGGGCGCGTCCATTCATGCGACGGATAGCCGTGAAGGTTCACATGCAGCTTTGCGCCGCTGAGTTCCTGTGCCGTGAAGCGGATAGCCTTTTCGTTCAGGTGCTCGCCCGAATTTTCGCGGGTGCGGTATTCAAGGTCGTCACCCAGCGCGGTGTAACGTGCGGCATGGTGCATGTGGCGCGGGTTGTCGACACGCAGGCGCTGGTGAAGTGCATAGCCATCCGGGTTTTCCAGCGGCGAGATGGTGAAATGCGCATTGGCGCGCTGCTTCAGGGCACGGGCGGCGCGGATAGCGCCGACGATGCCGGTCGTCTCATTGGGATGCTGACCGCCGCTGATCATCACGGCCGCTTCAGAGCCCTTGATGTATCGGGCCGACAGTACGCGCCCTGAGCGGGATTTGGTGTTAAATTCCTCGCCTCCGATTTCGGCCAGTAGCTTGGCCATCTGGCTGGCTGCCGGCGGTTCTTTTGCGGTGTCGATTGCCTGTTCCTTGCCGTCGAGGAAACCGGTCGTCAGCGGCCGGGTTTCGACACGAATGCCGATTTCGCCGGCGCTTTTCACGATCTCGGGCACGATCTGGCCGGGCTTCAGGCCACGGTCGCCGAGCGGACGGCCGGACTTCTTCTGGAAAAACTCGAGCAACGAGAAGTAGAAATCCTCGTGCAGCGCTTCGCAAAGGCTCACCACCTCGTCGCCGACCGGCAGGTCCATGTCTTCGGCCGGATGCGAGACGCGGATGTTCAGCTCTTCGAAATAGGGTTCGGTCGAGCCCCAGTCATGACCGGCAATTGCATCGATGGCGCTGTGGAACAGTTTTTCGTAATCGGTTTCCAGACGCTCGCCCGTCGCATCGCCTTCGGCACGGTACCAGCCGGTTGGCGAGACATTGGTTTCGCCGACGACATCCTGATGCACGCGGTTCGGCACGAGAATTTTCAGCGTTTC
Source organism: Endobacterium cereale (assembly GCF_009617585.1). Lineage (GTDB taxonomy): Bacteria > Pseudomonadota > Alphaproteobacteria > Rhizobiales > Rhizobiaceae > Neorhizobium > Neorhizobium cereale. Next base: position 20,541 of record NZ_WIXI01000040.1, read on the forward strand.
GCTCTGACCGTTGCGGGTGAGCGTTACGTCATAAAGGAACTCGCCGTCTTCACGGGCAACGAATTCGATCCTGGCGTCACCGACAAGCGCTGCCAGCGGGTAGGCTTCCAGTCGAAACCGGTTGGCAGGCGCATTGGTATGCACCGGGTACCGCACCTCGATATCCGTCACGCCGGCTAGGTCGATCTCTTCGAGAAAGGTGAAGAGAAGCGGCTTGTAGGCGCTGCGGATGCGGGCAGTGACGCCCTTGTCCTTCAGCGCTTGCTCAGTGGCACGGCGGCTTTTTGTATCGTCAAAAGTCCAGGCTTCGAATGACAGGCCGGGCTTGGCTCCCATGACCAGAGTTTCAAGAGTACGCTCAATGGAAGTCTCGAAGATCGTGGTCATGGGTGTCATGCCTTGCTGTGTATCGAAGTGTTTATCTGGAGGTGCGGCCGGTCGGGTCGAGGCTGTCGCGCAGCCAGTCGCCAAGCAGGTTGAGGCCGAGCACGGTGAGCAGGATGGCGAGGCCCGGGAAGACGCTGACCCACCATGCCGTCTGCAGATAGGTACGGCCATCGGCCAGCATGCCGCCCCAGCTCGGAATGGTCGGATCGACGCCGAGGCCGAGGAAGGTCAGGCTGCTTTCAAGCAAGATGTTGTTGGCGACGTTGAGCGTCATCAGCACGATCACCGGGCCGACTAGGTTCGGCAGCAGGTGCTGGAAGATGATGCGCCAGTCCTTCACACCGATGGCGCGGGCCGAAAGGATGAATTCGCGCTCGCGCAGCGTCAGCACCGAACCGCGCACCAGACGGGCATATTGCACCCATTGCGACACGATCAGCAGGATGATCGTGTTGGTCAGGCTGCCGCCGACGATGGCGATGAAGGTGATGGCGAGCAGGATGAACGGCATAGCAAGTTGCAGGTCGGCGAAACGCATGACCAGCATGTCCCAAAAACCGCGGTAATAGCCGGCGATCAGGCCCATCAGCACGCCAAAAATCACGGCGCCGATGACGGAGGTGAAGCCGACCAGAAGCGAAATCTTGCCACCGGCGACAACGCGGGCCAGCACGTCACGACCGAGCGGATCGGTGCCGAACGGGAAGGCGGGATTGGTGAACGGCTTTACCAGACGCGACAGCAGGTTGATCTTTTCGGCACCGCCGGGAAACAGCAGATCGGAAAAGAGAACGGCGAGGCAGATGATGACGGTCAGCGAAATGCCGAGAATGAATTCGAGGCTCGCGAAGCGCGACAGGCGGGAGGTTTTGGTAGCCATGGTCGGTTACTCCGTGCGGATGCGCGGATCGACGAGGCCATAGGCGATGTCGACCAGAAGGTTGATGCCGACGATCATCAGCGAAAGAACGGTGATGACAGCCTGAAGCACGGGAAAATCGCGTGCGCCGACGGCATCGAAGGCAAGTGTGCCCATGCCCGGCCAATTGAAGACACGTTCGATGACGACGATGCCGCCGAGCAGGCCGCCGAACTGCAGGCCAAAATAGGTGATCAGCGGAATGGCGCAGTTACGCAGCGCGTGCTTGTAGAGAACCTTGCTTTCGGAAAGGCCCTTGGCGCGCGCCACCATGATGTATTGCGACTGCAGGGTCTCCAGCATCGAGGTGCGCACGAGGCGAACGTTGGTCGCCGTCAGGATGACGCCCATGGTGATGGCCGGCATTACATAACTTGCCCAGCCGGACATGCCGCTTGGTGGCAACCAGCCGAGCGTGATGGCAAACAGCAGCACCAGCATGGTCGCCAGCCAGAAATTCGGGAAGGACAGGCCGATCAGCGAAAAAATGCGGATCGCCTGATCGGCGGCCTTGCCGCGCGAGGTGGCTGCCTTGATGCCGAGCGGAATGGACAGCACGATCGACACGAACATCGAGATGAAGGCCAAAAGCAGCGTGGCCGGAAGGGCATGACCGATCAGCAGCGAGACAGACGTGCCACCGGAAAAGCTGCGTCCGAAATCAAGCGTGACCAGGCCCTTGAGGAAGTTGAAATATTGCACGAAGAACGGCTGGTCGGTGCCTAAAGCGGCACGAATGCGCGCAAGGTCGTCCTCCGTCATGCTGCCGCCGCCCTGAAACATCGTCACGGCCGGATCACCGGTGAGGCGAATGGCAAACGAGACGACGAGTGTGATGGCGATAACGACGAAAATCGCCTGTAGCAATCGCTTAATGAGGAATCCGGCCAAGTTCTCGTTCCTAAAAGAGAAGTCCAGCCTCGCCCGCGGGGATGCGGGCGAGGTATTGTTTCCTGTGAAGTGACGTCGATTAGTCGACGGTGACTTCGTTCAGCTTCATGCGGTTGTCAGGCGGTGCAATGAAGCCCTTGACCCGCTTGTTGATGCCGAAGATGGCGTTGGTGTTGTAGAGCGGCACTTCCAGCGCGCGTTCGGCGGCGTAGGCGCCGACTTCCTTGAGGATCTTTTCGCGCTCGGCACGGTCAGTCAGCGGGCGCTGCGATTCCAGCAGCTTGTCCAGCTTTTCGTCCTTGTCGTAGGGGTTCCACTTTTCGCCAGAGTGGTACATCGAATACGCCGTGTTGTCGTAATCGAAGGTCCAGCCGCCCCATTTCTGCTGGAACATCGCGCCGGTCTTGCCCTGCGGGATTATGTCGTTCAGCAGAACGTTGGTTTCGTAAGGCTTGATCGTGGCGGTGATGCCGACCATCGACAGATAGCTGGAAATTACCTGCGCGACTTCGTTCATCGTCGCGTCATTGCCGCGGATGTCGATCTGCAGCGTGGCACCAGCCTTTACGCCGGCTTCCGCCAGCAGCTTCTTGGCGCCTTCCGCATCGTAGGGGATCGCCTTCAGGTCAGGATCGAAACCGAAGGAAAGGGCGCTCTGGAAGCTGGTGATCTCGGATGCCTGGCCGGCAAGGATCGACTGCACGATCGTGGCGCGATCGATCGCCATGATGATCGCCTTGCGAACCTTCGGATCGGCAGTGATGCCGTCGCGGGTGTTGAAGCGCAGGGCATCCACGGTCGGGCCGGGGACGGACAGGATTTCGAGCTTGCTGTCACCCTGGATGACCGGCAGCATGCCGATCGGGATGGTCGGCGGGATGACAAGATCGACGCGGCCTGCCTGCAGTTCGGCAACGGCGGTCGCCGGCTCGGCAATGAAGCGGTATTCCAGTTCAGACAGTTTTGGCGCGCCGCCAAAATAGTTCGGGTTGGCTTCCAGCTTGATATTGACCTTCGGCTGGTAGGATACGAACTTGAATGCGCCCGTGCCGACCGGGTTGAGGTTGAAATTGTCCTCACCCTTTTCCTGAATGTACTTTGGCGGAACGATCATGCCGCCGTAACCTGCAAGCTTGGTCAGAAGAACCGGATCCGGCGCCTTCAGCTTGAGGTCGACCGTATAGTCGTCGATGACATCGATGCTGTCGATGGCGATGTAGTTAGAACGCTGCGGGCCCTTGGCACCCTGTTCGCCGAGAAGGCGCTCGAAGGTGAACTTGACTGCTGCGGCGTTAAAATCTTCGCCATTGTGGAATTTGACGCCCTGGCGCAGCTTGAAGCGAATGCGCTTGCCTTCGTCCAGTTCTTCCCAGCTTTCGGCAAGGCCCGGTACCAGCTTGAGGTCCGGACCGCGATAGGTCAGGCCGTCAAAGATGTTGGTGGCAACGGCTGCCCACTGAACGAGAAAGGTGTCGATCGGGTCCCAGCTGCCCGGATCCTGCGGCGACGAGATGGTCATCTTGCCGGCGGCAAGCGCCGGGGCTGCTGCAAAGGCCACGCTCGAAAGCGCAATGGCCATGAAGCCCGCTTTCATTCCCAGTTTGAACATTGTCATTCCCTGTTCCTCTTCAGATGCTTGCGATTGTTTCGCGGTTTATGACGCAGGTGTCTCAGGCGCTCTTCGCAACGAAGTGGCCCGGATTGATTTCCTCATGGACGAGGATAGGTGGCTCGTCGCCGACGCGACGGACGGGGTTCGGAATTTCGCCCTCGATCAGCGCCGTGTTGCGTGGTGCTGTCGGATCAGCGACCGGTACAGCGGACAGAAGACGGCGCGTGTAATCATGGCTTGGCGTTTCGAAGACTTGGGCGCGCGAGCCCATTTCCATGATCTGCCCGAGATAAAGTACGGCGACGCGGTGGCTCATCTTCTCGACCACTGCCATATCGTGGCTGATGAACAGATAGGCGAGACCACGTTCGGCCTGCAGGTCCATGAACAGATTGATGATCTGCGCCTGGATCGACACGTCGAGTGCCGACAGCGCCTCGTCGGCAATGATAAGCTTCGGGTCGGAAGCAAGTGCGCGCGCAATGCAGACGCGCTGACGCTGGCCACCGGAGAACTCGTGCGGGTAACGTGACGCAACATCCGAAGAAAGACCGACACGCTCCAGCAGTTCATCGACGCGGCGCTGGACGGCCTTGCGGTCGTTGATCAGCGAGTGGGTGTTGATCGGCTCGGCGATGGAAAACCCGACCGTTTTGCGCGGATCGAGCGAGGCAAACGGGTCCTGAAAGATATACTGCACTTCCTGGCGCATGCGAAAACGCTCGGCGGCAGACATGGATGAATAGCTGCGGCCGTTGAAGGCGATTTCGCCACCCATGGAGGATTGCAGTTGCTGGATCGTGCGGCCGATGGTGGATTTGCCCGAACCGCTCTCGCCCACCAGCGCCAGCGTTTCGCCGGGGTGAATGTCAAAGCTGACGTTCTGGACGGCGCTAAGCCGATGTGTGGTCGTGCCGAAAAGCGTTTTCTTGATATCGAAGCGGACCAGCAGGTCCTTGACCGACAGAAGCGGTTTTTCGTCGTATTTCGCGGTATCCTGCACGCGCTCCTCGCCGACCACAGTCGGTTCGCCATCCTGAAGAACGGTCAGCGGCATGCGCTTCGGAAACTCTTCGCCGGTCATGCTGCCAAGTTTCGGCACAGCCGAGAGCAGGGTGCGGGTATAGGGATGCTGCGGGTTGGCAAAAATTTCGCCCACCGGACCTTCCTCGACCTTTTTGCCCTTCCACATGACGACGACATGGTCGGCCATTTCGGCAACCACGCCCATGTCATGCGTGATGAACACCATGCCCATGCCGAGCGTCTTCTGCAGGTCGCGCATGATGTTGAGGATCTGCGCCTGAATGGTCACGTCGAGCGCCGTGGTCGGCTCGTCTGCGATCAGCAGTTTCGGGCGGCAGGCAAGTGCCATGGCGATCATCACGCGCTGGCGCATGCCACCGGAAAGCTGGTGCGGAAAGCGGTGCAGAAGCTCCGCTGAATCCGGCAGACGCACCATGTCGAGCAACCGACCGGCTTCCGTCATTGCTGCGGACTTGCCGAGCTTTTCGTGCAGCATCAGAACTTCGCAGATCTGGTCGCCGATGGTGAAGACCGGGTTGAGCGAGGTCATCGGCTCCTGGAAGATCATGGCGATCTCCTTGCCGCGGATCGACCGCATCTCTTTTTGGGATGTCTTCAGCAGGTCCTTGTCGTTGAACATGATGCGGCCGGTCGCGTATTTCGCGCCCATCATGTCGGCAAGCCGCATGGTGGACAGCGAGGTGACCGACTTGCCGGAACCGGATTCGCCGACGACGGCCACCGTCTTGCCGGCCTCTACCGTGAAGGACAGGTCATCGACCACACGGCTCGAACCGAATTCGACGCTCAGATTTTCGACCGACAGAAGCGGCTTGATGGTTTCGCTCATGTGCGTGTCTCCGGCTTGGCCTGTTCGGTCGTTGAGTCTTTGCCGCTATCGATGCGGGCGATGACGGCGCCTGCCGTCAGTGAGGAACCGGCTTCCGCAAGGATGGTGATGGTGCCGGAAACCGGTGCTGTAACCGCCGTTTCCATCTTCATCACATCCATCATTGCCAGAACTTCACCTTTTTCTACAATAGCGCCATCGGAAACATTCCAGTGAACGAGAAGACCGGGCACGGGTGCTGTCACCGCACCGGCATCCTTCTCTTCGCTCTTCGCGTCGCTGTTCGAGGCTGCTGAAAGCGGCCCCAGCAAACGCAGGAATGCATCGGGAATGCCGATTTCCACACGCTTGCCGTCGATTTCGATCTGGCCGCGCAGAAGGTCGGCGGTAGCTGTAGGAGCGGGACGGCTGGCGGCGTCTAGCGTCTCGGCAAAATCGGTTTCGATCCAGCGCGTGTGAACGCGGAAATCCGTGGCGAAATCATCATGCGCGACGACGGCACGATGGAAGGGCAGGACGGACGGCACGCCCTCGATCACAAACTCATCCAGTGCACGGCGGGCGCGGGCAATCGCCTGTTCGCGGGTGGCGCCCCAGACGATCAGCTTGGCCGACAAAGAGTCGAACATCGGCGGAATGGTGGAGCCGGTGACGACGCCGGAATCCAGACGTACACCGGGGCCAGATGGCGCGGTAAACGCAGAAATCTGGCCGGCGGACGGCAGGAAGCCTCGGCCGGGATCTTCCATGTTGATGCGGAACTCGATCGCATGGCCGCGCGGTTCCGGCATCTCCGTCACGCTGATGGGCAGGCCTTCAGCGATACGGAACTGTTCGATGACGAGGTCGAGTCCCGTGGTCTCTTCCGTCACCGGGTGTTCCACCTGCAAGCGGGTGTTGACCTCGAGGAAGGAGATCACGCCATCGGCGCTGAGCAGAAACTCCACCGTCCCGGCGCCGGTGTAACCGGCTTCAGCGCAGATATCGCGAGCGGCAGAATGAATCTTTTCGCGCTGTTCATCGGAGAGAAAAGGCGCAGGTGCTTCCTCGACAAGTTTCTGGTTGCGACGCTGCAAAGAGCAATCACGGGTCCCCACCACCAGAACATTGCCGAGACGGTCCGCCAGCACCTGCGCCTCGATATGCCGCGGGCGGTCGAGAAACTGCTCGACATAACATTCGCCGCGACCAAAGGCGGCCACCGCTTCACGCGTGGCCGATGAAAACAGTTCTTCGACTTCGCCGAGTTCGCGCGCGATCTTCAGGCCGCGTCCGCCGCCGCCATGCGCCGCCTTGATAGCGATCGGCAGGCCGAATTTTTTGGCGAAAGCCAGCGCCTCGGCGGGCGAGGAAATCGCGCCATCGGAACCGGCAACCAGAGGTGCGCCAACCTTCTGGGCAATTGCGCGCGCCTTCAGCTTGTCGCCGAGCGCTTCGATAACCTGCGGATCGGGACCGATCCAGATGAGGCCGGCATCGATGACGGCCTGCGCAAATTCACTGCGTTCCGACAGAAAACCGTAGCCGGGATGCACGGCATCGGCACCGGAACGCTTGGCAATGGCAATCAGCTTGTCGATATCGAGATAGCTGTCCTTGGCCGTCACGCCGTGCAGCGCATAGGCTTCGTCGGCCAGCGTGACGAACAGCGCGTCGGCATCGGCATCGGCGTAAACGGCGACCGAGGTCGGGCCGTAATCCTTGCAGGCCCGGATGATCCGCACCGCGATCTCGCCGCGGTTTGCTATCAGAACCTTTTTCATGGGCATTTTCCTGGAATGAAACGGGGCGCGAAGCTGGTGATCGCGTTGAAACGGATTTTTGCGCCGACCGGTATCTGGCCGGCGAGATCAAGATGATGACCGGCGACATTGGCGATGACCGGATAACCGCCGGTCAGCGGATGGTCGGCGAGGAACAGCACGGGCTGGCCACTGGCCGGAACCTGCAGCGCACCGCGAACGGTGGCCTCGCTTGGCAATTCCCCGTGGTTGGAACGTTCCAGCGCATCACCCGACAGGCGGATGCCGACGCGGTTGGATTGCGGTGTGACCGACCATTCCTGGGCGAAAAAGCTTTCGACGGCGGCCTCGGTGAACCAGTCGGTGCGCGGCCCCATGACCACGTCGAGCACGACGGTTTCGGTGGCAGCCGGCATGGCAAAGGCGGGTTCTTCCCATGAAACCAGTGCATTAGCCGGTGCGGGCAGAATGGCAACGACATCGCCGGCAACAAGTGCTGCGGGGCCGATCTGCGCAAGCGTATCCGTCGCAACGCTTCCGAGGACCGGCGCGATATCGAAACAGCCACGCAGTGCCAGATAAGAGCGCATGCCGGCTGCTGCCGCGTCGAGAGACACCACATCGCCGTCATCGAGTGCGATCGCGCTGTGATGCGCAGCGGAAATTTTCGTGCCGTTGGCGCCGGTAATGGTAATCGGAGTTGTGGCGCCCGTCACTGCCATCACACCTTGTCCGCGCATGCGAAAGCTGAGGCCGCCAAGAGAGATCTCGAGTCCTGGGATGTTGACCGGATTACCGACAAGACGGTTGGCGGCCTTGAAACTTGCGCGGTCGGCAGCGCCGGAAACACTGATACCCTGGCTGGCCTGTCCGGCGCGACCCAAATCCTGAAAGACGACCGGGAGGCCGACGGAGATGATCTCGATTGCCGAAGCGGCATCTTCTACGCTGGCTATCAAAGGCTTTTCAGCGACCTTGCCAGACGGCAGAATCTCATACGCCGCATCCTTCGCCATATCGCGGAATTTGATGCGGCTGCCCGGCTGCAGCAGCGAAGCGGGCGTGCGGTCGATATCGAACATGGCGAGCGGCGTCGTGCCGATCAGCTGCCAGCCACCGGGGCTGGTTTTCGGATAGATGCCGCTGAATTCGCCGGCAAGCCCCACGGCACCGGCCGGAACTTTTGTGCGCGGTGATTTGCGGCGCGGCACGGTGAGGCGCGGATCGCCGCCCGAGAGATAGGCAAAGCCCGGCGCAAAACCCGTAAAGGCGGCGACATAATCGCTTTCGCCATGTAGGTGGATCACGTCATCGATGCTCATGCCGAGAATGCCGGCAACCTCGGCCAGATCCTCGCCATCGTAACGAACCGGAATTTCCACCAGTGCGCCGGATGCCGCCTTGCGTTCGCCACCGGCAAAAGCCGAGACGGCTGCGACAAGCGCCTCATCGGAAATCGTGTATGGATCGAAGGAGACGAGCAGCGTGCGCGCCGCCGGGATGATTTCGGTGATGCCCTCGACCGGGTTGTTTTCCAGCGCCTCGAACAAAGCCAGCGCCTCGCCGAGATCGGCGAGTTCCACGAGAATGCAGTCACCGCGCACCGGCAGGATACGCATCGACGTGTCTCGGGAGGAGGTGAGGGCGACGGACTGCATGATGGTTCAGGCCGTCGCGGTAAAGGAGCGGATGGTCAGGCCGGACTGCTCGAATTTTTCACGCAGACGCTTGGCCATGGCGACGGCCCCTTCGCTGTCGCCATGCACGCAGATCGACTGCGCATCGACCTTGGTGAGCGTGCCGTCGATTGCCTCGATCACGCCTTCCTTGACCATGCGCACCATGCGTTCGGCAATCAGCTCGGGATCGTGCAGGACGGAACCCTTTTCGCGACGGGAAACGAGATTGCCTTCCGGTGTATAGGCGCGGTCGGCAAAAGCCTCGGTGACGACGGTGAGGCTGGCGGCTCGGGCCTGTTCGACAAGTTGCGAGCCGGCAAGCGCCATCAGTACCAGCGACGGGTCGATGGCGAGAATAGCGTCGATGACATCCTTGCCCTGGCGCTTGTCGATGGCAATCGTGTTGTAGAGCGCGCCATGCGGCTTCACATAGGTGACGCGGGTGCCGGCGGCCTTTGCAAGACCCTGCAGAGCGCCGATCTGGTAGATCACGTCGCCGATCAGTTCTTCGCTTGTCGGGTCCATGTTGCGGCGGCCGAAACCGGCAAGGTCGCGATAACCGACATGGGCGCCGATGGCGACGCCGCGCTCGGCTGCGGCCTTCAATGTCTTGAGAATGCCGGCAGGATCACCCGCATGAAAACCGCAGGCCACATTGGCGCTGCTGACGATATCGAGCATGGCGGAATCATCGCCCATCTTCCACGCACCAAAACTTTCGCCTAGGTCGCTGTTGATGTCGATGTTCATCATGAACGCTCTTCCCTCGCCTTATTCTGAACAAAAGCTAACAAAGGAGAACAATGCTGTCCATAGTGTTGAACAATTTTTATGTATTGCCCTACAAAGCGTCAAATGCTCATAAAGTGAGCGTGATTAATTTTTTGCACGGTTTTATTCGTGTGGCAGCACACCTTCCGCGTCATTCCTCTTGTGAAGGCGGTCTTGGCGTTCTACCGGGATGATGGAATCTGGTTCGCAGACAAAGGGGAACGGCTTGGCTGCACGCAAACCACAGGTAGAGGGCGCGAAAGCCTCCGCCTCGACCGATGGCCGGATGCAGGCCGGCTCGCGTGCGACCGAACAGGTGCAGACGCTGGCCGAAACCGTCGCGGCGCGTATCCGTGAACAGGTGATTTCAGGGCGGCTGACACCCGGCAGCCATCTCTCCGAACAGACGCTGAGCGAAGAATTGCAGGTTTCGCGCAATACGCTGCGCGAAGTGTTTCGCATGCTCACCAAGGAAGGTCTGCTGCGTTACGAAGCCAATCGCGGCGTGTTCGTTTCCACGCCGAGCATGACGACGATCATCGACATCTATCGGGTGCGGCGTTTTATCGAATGTCCGGCACTCGCCCATGCGCATCCGCGTCATCCCGGCGTGACCCGCATGCGCGATGCCGTGGAAGAGGCGCGCCGTTGCCGTGAAGCCAAGGATTGGCTTGGCGTCGGCAGTGCCGATATCGCTTTTCACGCCGCCATCGTCGAATTGTCCGACAGTCCGCGCATGGCCAGCTTTTACGCGCAGATTGCTCTGGAGCTGCGCCTCGTTTTCGGCCTGCTGAAAGACCCCGAATTTCTGCATGGTCCCTTCATCGACGAAAATCTCGAAATCGTGACGGCGCTTGAGGCCGGCAACGCAACGGGTGCCGCCGAAATGCTGGAAGCCTATCTTCTGAGAGCGGAACGTTTCATTCTTGGCGCCTATGCGCGGGTAACGTCCGAGACCTGAATATCCTTTGTCCGGCTGACGTGCTCTTGCCAATGCGCTAATGGCAGAAGACATCATGTCGACAAGGAGATTCCCTCATGGCCGATTCCGACCCAGAACAGACGTTGGAGCGCAAGCGAGGTTCCGGCGTAAAACTGGTCTACGACCTTTTGCGCGATGAAATCCTCGATCTCAAACTGGCGCCGGGAAGCGCCATCGACGAGGTTGCGCTCGCCGCACGTTTCGGCATGTCGCGCACGCCGATCCGCGAGGCGCTTGTGCGGCTGGTCAGTGAGGGGTTGATCGAGACCCTGCCCAATCGCTCGACCATGGTGTCGAATATCGATTTCCTCGGCATGCACGCCTATTTCGACGCGCTGGTGCTGATGTATCGTGTCACCACCCGGCTGGCGGCCCAACATCACCGGCCGGAAGATCTCGAAAACATCCGTGCTCATCAGGCCGAGTTCAGCGATGCCGTCCGCTCGCAGGATGCACTGGCGATGATCGCCACAAATGCCGCCTTTCATTCGGCAATCGCTGCGGCCGGTCGCAACGCCTATTATGCCGGTTTTTTCGATCGTCTTCTCGGCGAAGGGCGGCGCATGTTGCGGCTTTATTATCAATCCTATGAGGACCGGTTGCCGAACCGTTTTGTCGATGAACACGAGGAAATCATCGCTGCCATTGCGGCGCGGGATGTCGACGCTGCCGACAGGCTTGGCAAGGCGCATGGCGAGCAGATCGTCGAGCAGATCGGCCGGCTTCTGACGCGCCACGAACGGCAGGATATCGAACTCTAAAAATATTGTATTTTTCTTGTCGACAAGAAAATCAGAAAGAGTATTCTCCGTTTTCAGAAGCGCGGGAGGCTTTCTGCCCGCCTGAAAAGATCGAGGAGTTCTGGAATGGCCGCAAACATTTTTTCCGGCGTCGTGCCGGCGCTGATGACCCCCTGCAAGGCGGACCGCACGCCGGATTTCGATGCGCTGGTTTCCAAAGCCAAGCAGCTGATCGAAGCCGGCATGTCGGCGGTCGTTTATTGCGGATCGATGGGTGATTGGCCGCTGCTGACAGATGCGCAGCGCATGGAAGGTGTCGAGCGTCTGGTAAAGGCCGGCATTCCGGTCATCGTCGGCACCGGCGCCATCAATTCCGCGTCTGCCGTGGCACTTGCTGCGCATGCCCAGAAGGTGGGCGCGCAAGGTCTGATGGTCATTCCGCGCGTTCTGTCGCGTGGCTCGGTCATTTCGGCCCAGAAGGCGCATTTCAAGGCGATCCTGTCGGCGGCTCCGGACCTTCCGGCCGTTATCTACAACAGCCCCTATTACGGTTTCGCCACGCGCGCCGACCTGTTTTTTGCTCTGCGCGCCGAACATCCGAACCTTGTTGGTTTCAAGGAATTCGGCGGCCCGAACGATATGCGTTATGCCGCGGAAAACATCACCAGCCGTGATGACAATGTCACGCTGATGATCGGTGTCGATACCGCTGTCTACCACGGTTATGTCAATTGCGGCGCGACCGGCGCAATCACCGGCATCGGCAATGTGCTGCCGAAGGAAGTGCTGCATCTGTGCAATCTCGCCATCGCAGCCGCCAAGGGCGATGCGGATGCCCGCGTCCGCGCCAAGGAACTGGAAGAGGCACTCGGTGTGCTCTCCTCCTTCGATGAAGGTCCGGATCTGGTTCTCTATTTCAAGCACATGATGGTGCTGAAGGGTGATGCAGAATACGCGCTCAACTTCATCGAGACCGACGTCCTTTCCGACAGCCAGCGCGGTTATGTCGAGACGCAGCTTGCGCTCTTCGACAACTGGTATGCCGACTGGAGCAAGCTGCCGGGTGCAGTTCAGAGTGCCAAGGCATCCTGATTTTGATATGAAAAGCCCTCCGTGCGGAGGGCTTTTCTTTTGGGGACGGGGATCAAGAGCGAGCCACAAAGGCCGCCGGAAAGTTTTGGGAACATGAGCAGGTCGGATGTTGTCGTCATCGGCGCAGGCGTGGTCGGACTGTCGATTGCCATCGCCGCGAAGATGCGGGGTTTGGAAGTTACCGTCATCGATCGCGAAGGCCCGGCCGCCGGCGCTTCCGCCGGCAATGCGGGTGCCTTTGCCTTTACCGATATCCTGCCGCTCGCCTCTCCAGGCATTCTGAAAAAGGCACCAAAGTGGCTGCTTGATCCGCTCGGGCCGCTCAGCATTCCGCCGGCTTATGCCCTGCAGATCGCGCCGTGGATGCTAAAATTCTGGCGCGCCTGCCAGCCATCGCGTGTGGCCCATTCCACCAGCGCCCAGACATCGCTGATGGATCTTTCAAAGGCCGAGCTGGAAGTCTTTCTGTCGGCAACCGGCACGCTGCCGATGTTGCGCAAGGACGGCAATCTGCAGGTTTATGAAAGCGATGCCGAGTTTCAGGCATCGCTGCCGGGTTGGGACGCGCGCAAAAAACACGGCATCGAGTTCCGCCATGTGGATGCCGCCGAAATGGCAAGCCTTCAGCCGGGGCTGGCGCCGCGTTTCATTCGCGGCACGTTCACGCCGGGCTGGTATTCGATTGCCGATCCAAAGCTCTACACGCTGGCGCTTGCCGAGCATTTTTCCGCGCTCGGTGGCTCAATCGAGATAACCGAGGTCAAGGCACTGCGGCCAGTCAGCGATGGCGTCGACATCCTGACAACGGATGGCGGCAAGAGGAGTGCCGCAAAAGTCGTCCTGTCCGCCGGTGCCTTTTCACACCGTATCGCGAAGACGCTGGGTGAAAACATTCCGCTGGAAACGGAGCGTGGTTACAACACCACCTTGCCCGCCGATGCCTTCGATCTGCGCATGCAGGTCACATTCGGCGGCCATGGTTTTGTCGTCACGCGTCTGACCAGTGGCATCCGTGTTGGCGGCGCCGTTGAGCTCGGAGGACTGGACCTGCCGCCGAATTTCAAGCGCTCGGAAGCCATGCTGAAAAAGGCGCAAACCTTTCTGCCTGGCCTCAAGGCCGATGGCGGCACCCAGTGGATGGGCTTTCGCCCGTCACTGCCGGACAGCCTGCCGGCGATCGGCCGTGCGAAGGCCACGCCCAATGTGGTTTATGCTTTTGGCCACGGCCATCTCGGGCTGACCCAGTCAGCGGGTACGGCGCGGATCGTGGCCGATATGCTGACGGGACAGAAAACGGTGATCGATGTCGCCGCCTTCTCGCCACAACGCTTCGGCTGAGTTTCTGGGTGGCGGCAGTCGCTCAGGAAAGAAAACGGAATCCGTGCCTGGCGGTTACCCCTCACCAAGCGCGTCCAGCGCTCGGCTTCGCCTCACGCGGACTTGCTATCCTCTCCCGCAAGGGGAGAGGGAGGGCGTCGAGGGTTCAGCACCGTTATCTCTCCCCTTGAGGGAGAGAAAGCGATTTCAACATCTTAGCCAAAGGCTAAGTGTTAGAAATCGCAAGTGAGGGGCTTGTTTTTCTGGGCCGCACACTCTTCTTCTTCGTCATGCCGGCACAAGGCCGGATGACGAAATACAAGGCGAACCAAAGGTTTTAGCCAAACGGCTTTTCAATCGAATGGGCCGGTTCAGTGAAGAACACCGGGCCGGTATCCGACATGTAGATGATGTCTTCCAGACGCACGCCGCATTCGCCGTAAACGCAGAGCATCGGTTCGTCGGAAAACACCATGCCGGGTTCGAGTTTGGTGGTGTTGCCACGCACGATATATGGGTCTTCGTGCAGATCCATGCCCAGACCGTGACCGGTGCGGTGCGGCAGGCCGGGGACTTGGTAATCCGGGCCGTAACCGGCTTCGGTCAGCACTTTGCGCGCGGCGGCATCGACGTCTTCGCAGGGGGTGCCGATTTGTGCTGCCTCGAAACCGGCGCGGTGGGCCTTTTTCTCCAGTGCCCACAATTCGCGCTGCCGTTCGGTCGGCGTGCCAAAAATGTAGGTGCGGGTGATATCCGAATTGTAGCGATGGATATGGCCTCCGAGGTCGATCAGCACCATGTCGTCTTTTTTCAGCGTCTGGGCGTAAGGCACGCCGTGCGGATAGGCGGTCGCCTCGCCGAACTGGGCGGCGGCGAATACGTGGCGCATGCCGAGTTTGGCATGGGCGGCCTGGATGAAATCGGTGATTTCCGTGGTTGAGATGCCCTCGTAAAGACCTTCCCACACCGCCTTGTGGACGCGCAGGCTGGCGGTCATGGCGGTCTGGATGATGGCGATCTCGGTGGCCGACTTGATCTGGCGGCAGGCAGCGATCAGGTTTTTGGCGCCGATGGTTTTCAGGCGTGCGCCGATATGGGCCGCGATCGGGGTGAAGAAGGTGAAGGGTGTTGCCGGATCGAAGGCCAGTGTATCGCCCTCGGCTTCAAGGCCGCAGATCAGGTCGGCGACGAGAAGGGCCGGGTCTTCGTGTTCTTCCCAGCAGGCAATCGTGCCTTCGATGCGGATCAGCGTGACGGTCTTCGGTTCCTCGAAGGCCGGGCTGATATAGATCGGCGTACCGGAAGAGGGGATGATGGCGCCGTGCAGGCGTTCGCTGGCACCGAGCGTGATACCGGTGAAATAGGTGAGGCTGGTCGAGGTATCGAGATAGACAGCCTTCACATTGGCCTCAAGCATCAGGCCCTGCAGTTTTGCGATGCGCGCGGCGAGTTCCGGCGTGGAAATGGGGGCAACGGCTGCTGCGATGTTTTCGAATTCGGACAGCGATTGTTCGAAGGATTTGTAGACGGGGGCGCTCATGCGGGGCTCTGCCTGATCATGGGATTTCACTATGGCGCGAACGGTTTTGTGTGCATTCGCGATTGTGTTTCACCTAACACGATCGAGCCGTTGCGTCGCAAGTTTTGTGCTAGGATGATCGCCGATTTCCGCTGCTTGACGATGGCCGTGAGTCTCAATGTTTCGTCCTCCTCGGGCCTAACCCGAGGCTCCGAAGCTCGGCGCTCAGTGGGTGCGGCATGGATCCTCGGCTCAAGGCCGAGGATGACGACGGAGAGGTAGGGGGCATGGTGACCACGGAGAGGCGCGCGGCTTTGGCCTGCAACCGAAACGCCCGCGATATCGCGGGCGTCTGGTAGGGTCGAGACAAGTTCTCTTATTTGGCCAGCCGTTTTGGTCGCCGGTAGATCAGCCAGTAGATGCCGCCCACCAGCAGCGATCCGCCCACCCAGTTGCCGAGCGTGACGACGAAAAGGTTCATGGCTATTCCACTGAGCGGGATCGGTGCGGTATGACCGGCGACAATCGCCTGAAAGCTCTCCGCCCCGCCATAGTGGATCAGCAGGCCGATGGTGAAATAATACATGTTGGCGACGCAGTGTTCGAACCCGGCGGCAACGAAGGCCGTCACCGGAAACACGATCGCCAGAATGCGGTCGGTGGCGCTGCGGCCCGCGAGTGTCAGCCAGACGGCGAGGCAGACGAGAATGTTACAAAGAATGCCGAGAGAAAAGGCTTCCAGCGGCGGCAGTGCGGATTTCGCCTCGGCATAATGCAATGCTGCGATGCCGATTGCGCCGCCGCCGAACTTGTAATGGCCGGACAGGAAGACGAGCACGGCCACACCGGCGGCGCCGATGAAATTGCCGATCCAGACAAGGATCCAGACTTTTATCATCTTGATGGTGCTGATGCGTTTACTGGCCCAGGCCATCACCATCAGCATATCGCCGGTGAAAAGCTGGGCGCCGCCGATCAGCACCAGAACCAGACCGAGCGAAAAGCTGAAACCGGCGAGCAGACGGGTAACGCCATAGGGCAGAATGCCATCGGCGCCCGATGCGACCGTGGTCGCGAACATCGCGCCGAGGCCGATGAAGGCACCGGCGAGGATCGCCAGTGCCAGAAGCGTGATGGTGTCGCTTTTGCTTTTCTTGACACCCATTTCCTCGGCCTCGACCGCAATTTCATGCGGTGCGAGGATAAGGCCTGCATCAAGCCCGCGAATGGCGGATTTGGTTTCCTTCAGGCTTTCGTCCTGATGATCGAGCGCGCTCATGCGTTGACTGCACTCTTTAGCGGTTTCTCATCGATCATTTTCGGGGCATCCGCCTGGATGGCGGTCAGCGCGATCGTGAAGACGATGTCATCGACAAGAGCGCCGCGCGACAGATCGTTGACCGGCTTGCGCAGGCCCTGCAACATCGGGCCGACCGAGACGACATCGGCGGAGCGCTGCACGGCCTTATAGGTCGTGTTGCCGGTGTTGAGATCCGGGAAGACAAAAACATTGGCGCGGCCCGCGACCGGGCTTTCCGGTGCCTTGGAGCGGCCGACGCTTTCGACGCTTGCCGCATCATACTGGATCGGGCCGTCGATCAGCAGATCGGGGTTCTTGGCGCGGGCGATCTGGGTTGCTTCACGCACCTTGTCGACATCGCCGCCGGTACCGGAAGCGCCGGTCGAATAGGAGATCATCGCGACGCGCGGATCGATGCCGAAGGCGCGGGCGGTGTCGGACGATTGCAGCGCGATTTCGGCTAGTTGTTCGGCTGTGGGGTTCGGATTGATGGCGCAGTCGCCGTAAACGAGAACCTGGTCGGGCATCAGCATGAAGAAGACGGACGAGACGATGCTCTGGCCCGGTTCGGTCTTGATCAGCTGCAAGGCAGGGCGAACGGTGCTTGCCGTGGTGTGGACGGCGCCGGAAACGAGGCCGTCGACTTCACCGATCGCCAGCATCATCGTGCCGAGCACGACCGTATCTTCCAGCTGCGCCATCGCCTGCGGAGGTGTCATGCCTTTCGACTTGCGCAACTCGACCATGGCATCGACGTAATTTGCGCGAACGCTCTGCGGATCGACGATTTCGAGATCGGCGGGCAGATCGAGTTTCTGGGCACGGGCCATGGCGTGGATGGTTTCCGGATTGCCGAGCAGCACGCAGCGTGCGATGCGCTTGCGGTGGCAGATGACGGCGGCCTGCAATGTGCGCGGCTCTTCACCTTCCGGCAGCACGATGCGCTTGTTGGCGCGGCGGGAGAACTCAATCAATTGGTTGCGGAAACGTGGCGGCGACAGGCGTGCCTCATGCGGCTTGCCGATCTTCTGGCGCAGCGAACGGGTGTCGATATGTTCGGCGATGAACTCGATCACCTGTTCCATATGGCCACCATCGTCGCGGCTGACATGGTAGCTCAGATGCGACAGGCGCGAGGCGGTGGCATAGGTATCGTCCTGCGTCGACAGGATCGGCAGGGTGTTGTGGCCGGCGGAGGTGATCAGATCGGCGATCGACGGGGCAAGCTGGGCGCCGCAGGTCAACAGAATGCCGGCGATCGGGATGCCGCGTTCATGCGCAAGGGCGGTGGCAAGCGCGACGTCGCTGCGATCGCCGGGCATGACGACGAGTGTCATCGGTAGCAGGCGGTCGATCATGTTTTCGACGGAACGTGCGACAACGACGATTTCGCGGACACGCACGGCATCGAGATCGCCGCCCTGTTCCACCTGAAGGTCGAGCGAGGAAACGAGATCGGAAAGGCGCGGCGCATTGAGGCTGGGGCGGTAGGGGATGGCGCCGATGATTTCGCTGTCACCCATTTCCGCCGCCGTCAGCGCGTCGGTCAGGGCCTGGCGATTGGCCTTTTCCGGCAGTTTGTTGACCAGAAGGCCGGCAAACTGGCGGTTTGCCTCGCGCATGTACTGGCGGCGTGCGAGTGCCACGGCATCGGTCAGTCGCTTGCCGTCATTGTCGGTGCCGTTGATGACGGGCACCACTTCGGCGCCGAGGCTGCGGGCGATCTCGACATTCAGCCGCTGTGCAATCTGCAGATCGGCAAACGGAATGAGGCCTTCAACGACAACCACGTCATGATCGGCGCGCACGGCCTCGGTCATGGTGGCGACCTCTTCCAGCAGCAGATCGAGCTCTCCCTTGCGCAGCAGATCTTCCGCATAGGTGAAGGCAATCGGATCGGGGGCCTCGGTCAGGCACAAGGTGCGGGCAAAATGGCTGGAGGTTTCCGTCGCTCTCATGGAGGAACCCGGATGTTCGCCCGCCGTCGGTTGCGCGATCGGCTTGACGAAGCCGACCTTCAGGCCGTCACGCTGGAGTGCGCGAACAAAACCGAGTGCGACCGAGGTGAGGCCGACGTCTTGCGCCAGTGGCGCCAGGAAAATGACACGTGCCGTCATGAATTTTGGCCTTTCAATATGTCTCTTCGTTCCGGCATGGCCGGGAAATTGTTGGGCTGCAGACGCCCTCGCATCATAAGTTGCGGGCGCTGCGACTGTGTGAAACGCGGGGTTCAGCCAGCCTTGCGGATGTCCTGGCCAATGTAGGGGCGGGCCTCGTTGGCGATGGCCCATTCCTCATTTGTGGCGATCACGGCGGCTGCCGGGCCGGCGGCCGTAGCGCTGATGACGCCGCAACGGCCGCCGAACATGCCGCCATTGGCGTTTTCGTCCAGCTTGATGCCGAGGGCTGCCAGCCGCGCGATGGTTTTGGCACGGACGAAAGAGGAGTTTTCGCCGATGCCGCCGGTGAAGACCACCGCATCGAGACGCGGCAGCGAGGTGGCAAGACCGCCGATATACCGGGCGAGGCGATGAACCATGACTTCCATGGCAAGGATCGCGCCTTCATGACCTTCGGCGGCTGCACTTTCGAGCGTGCGGCAATCGTTGGACAGGCCGGAGAGGCCGAGAAGTCCACTCTTGCGGTTCAAAAGCGTGTCGAGATCGTCGATCGACTGCTTGTCCTGACGGGCGATATGGAAAATCGCGCCGGGATCGATATCACCGGAGCGGGTGCCCATGACGAGGCCTTCAAGCGGTGTCAGGCCCATCGAGGTGTCGACGCTTTCGCCGTTGAGAACGGCCGTGGCGGACGAGCCGTTGCCGAGATGGGCGATGACGAGGCCGTGGTCCTTCGGGTCAAGACCGAGCAGGTCGACCGCTTCCTTCGCAACAAAACCGTGGCTGGTGCCGTGAAAGCCGTAACGGCGAACGCCAGCGTCACGGTATTCCTGCGGGATCGCGTATGTGTGGGCCGATTGCGGAATAGTCATGTGGAAGGATGTGTCGAACACGGCGACATGCGGCACCCAGCCCAGCACTTCCATGGCAACCTTGACGCCGAGCACATTGGCCGGATTGTGCAGCGGCGCGAGGTAAGACAGCGCATCGATTTCGGCGAGAACCTCGGCATCGAGGCGGGTGGCTTTCACGAACCGGTCGCCGCCATGGACGATCCGGTGGCCGACGGCGCCGATGGCATCGAGCAGGCCACGTTCCTGCAGGTCCGCCATCAACCGACGCAGTGCCGTATCATGGCTGCCGCCGTCGAGCGCAATGGTTACCTTGGCATCGTTCTCCTTGAGGATCAGCCGGCTTTCCGGCTGGCCGAGATTTTCCGCCAGGCCCGACAGAATGGCGGCCCGATCAGTGCCGGCAAACAGGCTGAACTTCAGCGACGAACTGCCGCAATTGATAACCAGTACATGCGTACGAGCTTCGGCCATGCAAAATTTCCTTGTCAAATAATCTCTTGGTCTGTGGAAACGACGAGGCGGCCTCGATGGATGTGAGATGTTGGCCGCCGGGCTTTTTTCAAGCGTCTGTCAGGCTGCAGCGACGGTGAGCGCCGCACCGAAGGCGGCGTCGGCCATCTGTTGGTCGATCAGAAAGCCATCCAGTTCGACAAAACCCACACTGTCTTCGACATCCAGCGCGGCGATGGCATGCATCGCATCGAACGCGGGCTGCTCCGCTGCATTCAAGGGAGGGGAGGCCGACAACGCGGTCATGGGCATGGCCCATCGCCAGTCCAGAAAAGCTTCGGGAACTGTTTCACTTGCGGCGCTGTCTTCGAAAACGTCGCAGTCGTCTGTCGGTTGGCAATATGCGGCGCCCGGAAGGCAGGGGTCGGTCAAAAAAGGCCGGTCGGAAGAAGGGATGCCCATCTGTCTGTCTCTTTCAAAGGCACGTGGTCAAGGCTCCTCCCCACCACAGCTTGACGCCGAAACGTCCTGCCGTGTGCTTCGTTCGTGACGTTAGCGTCGTGGCCGGCACGGGCATTGATCACGATCAACGGCTCCCTCCCGCCGTCAGGCCGAATGGTATCACGTTCCCCGTAATCAACAAATTAATATGAGTATAAAAATCATGTTTATTCGTTCGCGCATGATCGGCACACCGCATTGCTGATGCCGCAGAACGGTCTTGTCGGTCTGCCGGTACGGCTGTTGCAAAGCCGGTATGAAACTATTCCGTTTTTGTTGTGCCCGTCGGGGTTTCGCTCAAGTAGGGTTGCACCGAAATCGAGACTGGAACCCACCCGATGAGCAGCGAAAATCGCGTGCGCCTGCGTGCGCTCGGCATTTCTGTCGGCCATTATGACACCGGTGCGCTGAACGCGATCACCGATGTCGCAGGCGTTGCTGTAGGCCATGTGACCTGCGTCGAGGGTGAGCGGACACGCACCGGCGCTACGGCTATTTTGCCGCATGGGGGCAACGTCTTTCAGGACAAGGTTCCGGCAGCGCTTGCCGTTTTCAATGGCTTTGGAAAGTTTGCCGGCTCGACGCAGATCGTTGAACTCGGTGAAATCGAGACACCGGTTCTGCTGACCAACACGCTGGGCGTTGGTCGTGCCATCGAGGCGATCAACCGCCATACGCTGGCGCAGACCGGTAACGAGCGCGTTGTTTCGCTCAACGCCGTTGTTGGGGAAACCAACGATTCTCGTCTGAACGATATCCGCGCCGGGCGGCCTACCGTAGATGAAATGTCGCAGGCATTGGCTGCCGCCAAGACCGGCGCGGTCGAAGAAGGCGCAGTTGGCGCCGGTACCGGGACTGTGGCGTTTGGCCTCAAGGGCGGGATCGGCACGAGTTCTCGTGTCGTGTCGGTTGCCGGTGTGCCCTATTCGGTCGGTGTATTGGTGCAGTCGAACTATGGCGGTAAGCTCACTGTAGCCGGCAAGCCCTACGAAGCGGAAGGCGCGCATGACAAGGATGGCTCGATCGTGATGATCGTCGCGACCGATGCGCCGCTATGCTCGCGCAATCTGAAACGCCTTGCCGAGCGCTGTTTTGGCGGTTTGGCGCGCACGGGTGCCGCACTCAGCAATGGTTCGGGCGATT
The DNA here is from genome assembly GCF_009617585.1 of Endobacterium cereale. Lineage (GTDB taxonomy): Bacteria > Pseudomonadota > Alphaproteobacteria > Rhizobiales > Rhizobiaceae > Neorhizobium > Neorhizobium cereale. The sequence continues at coordinate 42,436 of NZ_WIXI01000040.1, forward strand.
ACGCGCTGGCCTTTTCCACGGCCGAGGACGTGCGTCGCACGACGGAGCGCCGCAAGGCGGTCGCTGCCTATCCGGTTCTTTCCAACGATGTCGTTTCGCCGCTGTTCGAAGCTGTGATCGAAGCCAGCGAAGAGGCCATCATCAACTCGATGACGATGGCGACGACCACGCACGGTTATAACGCCGGCACCGACAAACCCTCGACCATCAATGCCATTTCGCTCGACGCCTTGAAGCGCCGCTGATTCTTTAAGACTGGAGTTCTTTATGCCTGCCGCAACGCCCCGCATCGTTTATCTGAACGGTGCCTTCCTGCCCGAAAACGAAGCGCATATCTCGATCTTCGATCGCGGGTTCCTGTTCGGCGACGGTATCTATGAAGTGACGGCGGTGCTGGATGGCAAGCTGATCGACAGCCCGCTGCACATGACGCGCCTGGAGCGCAGCGTGCGCGAAATCGGTGGCCATCTGCCGATCTCGACCGACGAAATCGTTGCCATAGAAAAGCGTCTCGTCGAGGAAAACAAACTCACCGAAGGCGTGATCTACCTGCAATATACGCGCGGTGCCGAGGATCGTAATTTCCTCTATTCGGAGAACCTTGAGCCGACGCTGCTTCTGTTCACGCAGGAAAAGACGCTGGAACATGTCGCGGCCGTCGAAAAAGGCCTCAAGGTCAAGGTTGTGCCGGACCAGCGCTGGGAACGCCGCGACATCAAGACCGTGTGTCTGCTGCCGCAGGTTCTGGCCAAGCGCATCGCCAAGGCCGAAGGTTGCGACGAAGCGTGGATGGTGGAAGACGGTTTCGTTACCGAAGGCGCATCGTCGACGGCTTATATCATTACCCATGACGACAAGATCGTCACCCGTGGCAATGGCACGGCCATCCTGCCGGGCTGCACGCGTCTCGCCGTTCTGGATCTCGCCCGCGAACAGGGACTGACCATCGAGGAGCGCCCGTTCACGGTGGAAGAAGCGATGGCAGCGCGCGAAGCCTGCCTGACCAGCGCCTCCAACTTCATCGTGCCGATCACCTTTATCGACGGCAAGCCGGTCGGTGATGGCAAGCCGGGTGGGATGTTTACGCGCCTGCGCACGCTTTACATGGACAATGCCCGCCGCACCGCGGTCTGATTTTAACAGTTACCGGATCGCTCCTTAAAACAATCCCCGTTTGGAGCGGGACGGAACTAGCCGGCGGCCACCAAAACGTCCCAGATTTTTCTGACGATGGGCCGCCGGTTTTCTCTTGAACGATAGAGGCGGATTTCGACCTCGATATCCCATTCACGATCGGCGGCGCGCACCAGTCGGCCATCTCCAAGTTCGGCCTTAACGAGGCTTTCCGGGATCCACGACAGCCCCCAGCCCGATGACACCATGGCTTTCAGCCCGACCGAATGGCTGCCGACATGGACCCGGTTGTCTGCGGGCAGGCGCGTCGCCAGCGTGCCGGCCATCAGCTGGCCGAAAAACGACGTTTTTTGATAGCTGACATGCGCGAAACCCGGCTCAACCCTGTGTTTCGGCTGGCCATTTTCATCCGGCGCACTGACGGGAACGATCGTTTCAGCCCCCAGCCTGTGGTATTCGAACTGCGGATCGAGCAGCATTGGCACATGCAGGTTCTGGTAGGTCAGCAGAAAATCGGAATCGCCGTCGATCAGCGAGTTGAGGTTTTCCTCCATGCTGCCGGAATCCGGTCGCATGTGGGAAACGAGCGGGCCAAGCTTTTCGCGCAGATCGGTCAGCCAGTCCGGGAAAAAGGTGAAGGATAGCGTGTGTAGCGCCGTCAGCGTCACGGTGCGGGCGTCATTGCCCTCTTCATGCTGGAGATTGCGGCGTGCCTGATAAAGACCTTGCAGTGTCTGTTCGGCAATCGGCACGAAACGTTTGCCGGCCTCCGTCAGCCGTGACGGGTAGGTGGCGCGGTCGATCAGGCTGGTGCCGACCCAGGCTTCCAGCTGCCGGATACGGCGGCTGAAGGCGGATTGGGTAACGTTGCGCTCGTCCGCCGCCTTGGAAAAATTCAGCGTCTGGGCCAGCGCCAGAAAATCCTCAAGCCATTTGACTTCCACCGAACACTCCAAAACAAAACCGGCTGCGGTTTGTCATTGGTCCGGTTGGCGGCAAAATGCAATCACGCGTCTCTGCTATATTCGATCATTCTTGCGCGAGACAGCACCAGTTCGAGACGGTTTTCGGCCAGAACATGCAGGCAGACACGCTTGGTCCACGGGCCATCCTTGAGAGTGAAGAGGAAGCGGCCGCCACCCAGTGCGCTCAACGGCATGCGGTGACGAACCGGCCCCACGCCCATGACAACGGCATCGCCATCGATCTCGAAATACGCCCCCTCATCGGAGAACCAGCGACCGGCAAGCGCGCTCGAAACGCCGGTGTTTACGGCCGGCAGGAATTTGCGTGCCGGATGACCGACCTGGCCAATAATTGCATCACCTTCCATCTTCAGGCGCATTGGCGACGAGGCGGAGAAGGAGGAGACGTAGCCGTCCTCGTCTTCGTAAGCCGTGTCATCGGCATCGAGCCAGGTGACCGTCGAACCCTTGACTTCGATCCAGAAGGGACCGGTTTCGGTGACGTAAAGGCCATCCGTCAGGGCCGGGGAGGCGACGGGAAGTGCGAGGTCGAGCAGGGCGGCCATGGCCTCCTGCACGATCTTGTTGCCATTGGTGTCTTCGCGGTTGGAAACGATGACGAAACCGCTTTGGCTTGCTTGATCGACGAGGAAATAGGTTTTGTAGCCCGGATGCGAGCCGCCATGGCCGGTGAAGGTGCGCCCGCCGAGGACAGTGCGGCGCAGACCGAGGCCGTAACCGCTTTCGGAGCCATCGGCCAGAGCGCGGGGAGCGGCGAGACCGTCGAGGATGCCTTCGAACGAGCCTTGACCGACGGTGAGGGCGCGCGCCCAGTTGGCTAGGCTGGTGGCGCTGCCGGTCATGCTGCCGGATGCGGAAATGTGCAGGCCAGCGGCGGACAACTGCCATTTTTCGCCGTCGTGCCAGTAACCGGGCACGAGACCGGCAACGGCATCGTTCCAGACATCAGGAGCGTCGAGGGTGGCATCGGCCTTCGCGCCGGCTTCGCGGATGAAATCGCGGAAGAACAGGCCTTTGCGCTCAAGTGCCGTTTCGACGAGGCGGTAGCCGGTGTTGGAATAGGAGACTTCAGTGCCTGCCTCGTAATTCAGACGGGTCTGGCGAGCCAGAAACTCCATCAGCGGGCCGGCCTTGGTTTCGGTGTAGACCGACAGGCCGAGCAGCGACAGGCATTCGCGGGTATCCGGCAGGCCTCCGCTCATGTCGAGTGCGCGACCGATGGTGACGCTTGCCATCGGCTCCTGCAATTCCGGCAGATGCTGGCCGAGCGCGTCGTCGAGCGAGATTGCTTCCGGATGGGATATCACCATGGCGCAGAAGGCGTGTTTGGTGACGGAGGCGTAACGCACGACCGTATCGGCGGAAAAGGGTGCCATGGTCGCGAGGCTCTCGACGCCGCCCGCTTCGGCGAAACGGATCCCATCGGCATCGAAGCCGATCACTGCGCCACCGGGTTGGTCAGTGCCCCATCCGGTCGTGAATTTCTTCACGGCGTTGCGTGCGGCTTCCCAATTGGCTGTGATCGACATTTCGCTTCTCCAAAAAATGCTCTTGAAACCGGACAGGGTCCGCCAACCGCACATGCAAAGACCCGAAACCGGTTCAGGGTTTCGGGTCTTTGCATGTGTGTCAGGCCGGTTCTTCGAGCTCCACGCTCAGGCTGCGCAATTCGCGCGTATGAGCGTGATTGACATTGCCGAGCCTCAAATCCTCGGCGGTCACCTGTTCGACCATGTGGCCATCGATCATCACGCCGACTTCGGTGCACAGATGCGCAATGACGCTGAGATTGTGGCTGACCATCACATAGGTGAGGTTTCGCTCCGCACGCAGATCAGCCAGGAGGTTCAGGATTTCCGCCTGAACCGAAACATCGAGCGCCGAGGTCGGTTCGTCGAGCAGCAGCACTTCGGGTTCTGCGATCAGCGCGCGGGCAATGGCCACGCGCTGGCGCTGGCCGCCGGACAGCTGGTGCGGATAGCGGAAGCGCGCCGTCTGCGGCAGGGCAACGGCGGACAGAACCTTGGCGATGCGGCCGTCGATATCATCCATGCCGTGTACGAGCGGCAGTTCCGACAGGATGCGGTCGATCGTCTGGCGCGGATGCAGCGAACCGTACGGGTCCTGAAACACCATCTGCACCTTGCGGAAGAAGGCCGGCGGGCGAAACAGCGGGGCGCCTTGCCCGGAAAAGGCAATCCGGCCCGACCAGTCATTGTTGAGGCCGGCCATGGCGCGAAGCACTGTGGACTTGCCCGAGCCGCTTTCGCCGACGATGCCAAAACTGGCGCCGTTCGCAACGTTGAAGGACACGCCCTTGACGACTTCCTTGTCACCGAAGGAGATGCGCAGATTGTCGATCTCGATGGTCATTTCAGCCACTCCGGATCACGGGTCAAGACAGGCAGGCGCTCCTTGGGATGGATCAGCGAGGGCATGCAGTTCAAAAGGCCGCGCGTATAAGGATGTTGCGCGGACAGAAGCTCGGATGCTTTCAGCTCTTCCATGACACGGCCGGAATACATGACGGCGACGCGGTCGCAGAAATGCGAGACCAGCGGCAGGTCGTGGCTGATGAGCAGAAGGCCCATGCCGCGTTCCGACACCAGTTCCTCGATCAGCCGCAGGATTTCCGCCTGCACCGTGGCATCGAGCGCCGAGGTCGGTTCGTCGGCGATCAGCAGTTCCGGATCCGGCGCCAGCATCATGGCGATCATGACGCGCTGGCCCATGCCGCCCGAGACCTCGTGCGGATAGGAGGCAGCTACCTTCTTCGGATCGCGGATTTTCACCATTTCCAGAAGGTTGACGGCGGCTTCCAGAGCCGCACGCTTGCTGCCGCCCTTGTGGGCGCGCCAGGATTCGGCCACCTGGCTACCGATCGTCTTTACCGGGTTAAGCGAATACTTTGGGTCCTGCAGGATGAAGCCGGCCCGCTTGCCGCGGATCGTGCGCATCTGCTTTTCCGACGCCGACAAGATGTCGATGCCATCGAATTCGAGTTTATCGGCTTCGATGCGGGTCTGCTTGGGCAGAAGCTTCATCAGGGCGCGGGCGGTGAGGCTCTTGCCCGATCCGCTTTCGCCGACAATGCCGAGCTTTTCGGTGCCGAGCGTCAGCGACACGCCCTTGACGGCGGGCGCAAAGCCGGTGCGGCTTTCAAAGCCGATATGCAGGTTGTTGATTTCGACTAGCATATCAGGCCGCCTTCGGATCGAGGACGTCGCGCAGGGCGTCGCCGAGGAAGTTGAAGGCGAGCGACACCATGAAGATCGCGATGCCGGGGATGGCGGCAACCCACCACTGTTCGAAGATGAAGCGCTTTGCCGTGGCGATCATCGCGCCCCATTCCGGCGACGGGGGCTGTGCGCCCATGCCGAGGAAGCCGAGCGAGGCGGCGGTGATGATGATCGACGACATGTCGAGCGTGACACGCACGATCAGTGTCGGCACGCAGAGCGGCATGATGTGGCGGAAGATGATGCGCCACGAGGAACCACCGGTCAGGCGATAGGCTGCGATGAAATCGCTGCCGCGAACGGTTAGCGTTTCGGCGCGGGCCATGCGGGCGTATGGCGGCCAGGCGGTGAGCGCGATCGCAAGCACGGCACTTTCGACACCCGGCTGCAACGCGGCCACGAAGGCGAGTGCGAGAACCAGACGCGGGAAGGCGAGAAAGATGTCGGTGAGGCGCATCAGCACCGTATCGACGACGCCGCCGAAATACCCGGCAATGCAACCGATGGCGAGACCGACCGGTGCGACCAGCACGACGACGGCAATGACCATGCCGAGCGTGACGCGGCCACCGTAAAGCAGGCGCGAAAAGATATCGCGGCCGAGCTCGTCGGTGCCGAACCAGTTGGCAGCACTTGGCGCGGCCAGTCGGTTGCCGAGTTCCTGCGCTGCGGGATCATGGGTCGCCAGCAGCGGTGCGAAGATGGCGATGGCGATGAAGATGGCGATGATGGTGAGGCCGATCATGCCGAGCGGATTGCCGCGCAGGTTCAGCCAGATACGGTACCAGTTGCCCCAGGCGGCCTGGCGGCGCGAGGACGGATTTTCGTCCAGCGCCCAGTTTCGGAAGGTGGCGATCATTATTGTACCCGTGGATCGAGGACGCGGTAGAGAATGTCCGCGATCAGGTTGAGGCCGACATAGATCAGGCCGATCAGCAATGTGGTGCCGACGACCGGGTTCATGTCCGCATTCATAAGCGAGACGGTCAGATACTGGCCGATGCCCGGCCACGAGAAGACCGTCTCGGTGACGACGGCGCCTTCGAGAAGACCGGCATAGGTGAGTGCCACGACCGTGACGAGCTGCACGGCAACTGTCGGGAAAGCATGGCCCCAGATGACGGTTGTCAGCGACAGACCTTTTGCACGCGCGGTGATGACGTATTCGCCCTTCAGCGCGTCGATCATGAAGGCGCGCGTCATGCGGGCGATATAGGCCATCGAGAAATAGGCAAGGATGATGACCGGCTGGGCCATATGGGCCAGCGCATCGAAGAAGGCATCGAAATCGCCGGCAATCAGCGTATCGATGGTCAAAATGCCGGTGACCGTGTCGATCATGCCGTCAAAGATGATGTCCTGACGGCCGGGGCCCGGCGCGATATCGAGCCAGGAATAGAAGATCAGAAGCGAGATCAGCGACAGCATGAAGACCGGCACGGAATGTCCGGCAAGGCAGACGACGCGGATGGCCTGATCGGTGAACGAGCCCTGACGGACGGCTGCCCAGACGCCGAGCGGAACGCCGATCAGAAGGGCCAGCAGCAGGGCCGCGGTGGCAAGCTCGAACGTCGCCGGGAAAAAGCGGACGATATCCTGCGCAACCGGGTTCTTGGTCAGAACCGACATGCCGAAATCGCCGTGGAAAAGCTGGTTCAGGTAATGAAGGAACTGCACCGGAATGGGCTGATCAAGGCCCATTTCGGCGCGAGCGCGAAGAATGACATCCTCCGGTGCATTGTCGCCGACGGCGGCAATGACCGGATCGACCGGCATGACCCGGCCGATGAGGAATGTCAGGACAGTCAAACCGAACAGCGTCAGGAGGACGCTGCTCAGTGTTGCTGCAAGGCTTTTGAAACGCTTGTTCACGACTTGGAAGTCTCGAGGTAGGTGTTGCCTTCAGACAGAACGCCGAGCTGGACGCCGCTGACGTTCTTGCGGCAGGCAGCGGTCTTGGTGTTCTGGAACATGATGGCGAACGGGCTGTTGTGCATGAATTCGCGCTGCAGGGCTTCGTAAAGCTCCAGGCGCTTGGCCGGGTCCTTTTCGTCGCGGGCAGCTTCAGCCTTTGCCGTCAGGTCGTCGTTCTTGAAGCTCGAGCGCCATGCGAACGGCTTCTTCTTGGCGTCGTCCGAATTGTCCTTGTTGATGCAGAACACTTCGGCGTTGGAGTTCGGATCGAAATAGTCCGTGCCCCATGCGGACAGCGCCATTTCGTGGCCGCGGGCGCGCATCTTGGTGAGAACCTGACGGTTTTCCGCCGACTGCAGTTTTACACGGATACCGATTTCGCCGAGGTTTGCCTGGATCGCCTGGGCGAGGTCCGGGTAAGGCTGTGCGGAGTAATGGTCGAGCGTCACGTCGAAACCATCTGCGAGGCCGGCTTCGGCCATCAGCGCCTTGGCCTTCTCGACGTCCTTCTTGAACGGCGTGTCGGTGACCGTGCCCGGGAAACCGGCCGGTTCCATGCTCTGGTGAACGGCGTGCGTCAGCGGCACGATGTTCTTCTGCATGCCTTCGTAATCAAGCGCCCACTTGACCGCTTCCCAGACCTGCGGCTTGGCAAGGTTGGCATTGTTCTGGTTGAGCGAGATCAGCATCAGCGAAGCGATCTGCTTGCGAACCAGAACGACGTTCTCGTCGGACTGAAGGGCCTTCAGCTGTTCCGAAGTCAGATCGCGGGCGATATCGACGTCGCCCTTCTGCAGCATCAGCATCTGCGAAGACGGATCGACCACGTGGCGCACGATGACGCGCTTCAGGTTGCCCTTGTAAGGACCATTTTCGTTGAGCGTCAGCGCGATGCTTTCCGAAGCCTTCCAGGCCTGCAGCTTGAACGGGCCGGAACCGGCGCTGTTCTTCTGCAGCCAGGCGTTGCCGAGGTCGCCATTGGCTTCGTTTTCGAGGACGGTCTTCTTTTCGACGATGGCGCCGATGTTCGCCGACAGGCAGAACAGCAGGAAGGAGATGGCGGTCGGGGTTTCGGTCGTCAGCGTGACGGTCTTTTCGTCCTTGGCGACGATGCGGGCTTCGACGTTTTCAGCGGTGAAGCCGAACTGGTTGATGATGAAGGCCGGGCTCTTGTTCATCTTGATGGCGCGCTGCAGCGAGAACGCAACGTCCTCGGCGGTGACGGCGGCGCCGGAAGCGAACTTCTGGTCGGAAAGCTTGAAGGTGAAGACCTTGTTGTCGGCATCGGCTTCCCAGGAAGCGGCGATGACCGGGGTCACTTCATTGGGGTTGTCGCTATTGGCACGCACCAGCTTCTGGTACATGTTGCTGATCATCTCGCCGCCGACGGCCTCAAAACCCTCATGCGGGTCAAGGCTGGTCATGTTGTCGAGCTGCTGTGCAACGACCAGAATGTCCTTCGGCGTGGCCGCAAAGGCGGTTTCGGCCAATTCTAGATAGGAAAGGAACGGAACGGCTGCGCCGCCGATCAGAAAGTTGCGTCTTGATACCATTGCTTTATTCCCCTTGATGCGCCGCCCCTGGGATTTAAGGGGTGGCAAGTTTTTGCCGCAATTCGACGGCGGTCTTAACAGTGCGTTTACAGACCGACCAATTCCATTTTTCGAATGGGTTATGCGTGGATTGCATTTGCGGCTTGTGCGCCGCCTACTTAACGATAACCCAAACTTCAAGCCCCTGGCAGGACACTTCAGAAAATGTTCAACAATTTGCTCCCGATCTTCGATGGCCATAACGACGTGCTGCTGCGTCTGAGACGCGACGGCGGTGCTGACCCGGTCAAGCGTTTCCTTGAAGGCGAGGATGTCGGGCATATCGATCTGCCGCGCGCCAAGGCAGGCGGTCTGGCAGGCGGTCTCTGCGCTATCTATGTGCCGTCGCCGAGCATGACGAAGGATGCCAACGGCGATTACCCGACGCCAACGCAGCCCGATGCGATCAACGAAACGCTGGCGATGGCGCGGCTTCTGTTCGAAATCGAGGCGCGTTCTGAAGGTGGGGTGACGGTGTGCCGCACGGCCGATGACATCCGTCGCTCGATTGAAACCGGCAGTTTTGCCGCCGTTTTCCACATCGAGGGCGCGGAAGCTGTCGCCGCTGACCTCGATGCGCTTCATGTCCTGCATCAGGCGGGTCTGCGCACACTCGGTCCGGTCTGGTCCCGACCGAACGTTTTTGCCTACGGTGTGCCGTTCCGTTACCCGTCAACGCCGGATATCGGTCCGGGTCTCACCGAAGCCGGCGGTGATCTGATCCGCGCCTGCAACGAGCTAAAGATCATGGTCGACCTGTCGCACATGAACGAAGCCGGTTTCTGGGAAATCGCAAAACTTTCGAAGGCGCCGCTGGTCGCCTCGCATTCCAACGTGCATGCGCTGTGCAACCACAGCCGCAACCTGACCGACCGCCAGCTCGACGCCATTCGTGATACGGATGGGCTTGTCGGCATCAATTTCGGCGTGCTGTTTTTGCGTGACGACGGCGTCAAGGATGCCAACACAAGCCTCGACCTTCTGGTGCGCCATGTCGCCTATATTGCCGAACGCATCGGCATTGATCGTGTCGCACTTGGTTCCGATTTCGACGGCACGACCATTCCGGCGGAAATGAAGGATGCGGCCGGCCTGCCGAAGCTGGTGGAAGCGCTGCGCAAGCACGGCTTCAATGACGCGGAACTGAAGAAGATCGGCCACGAGAACTGGATTTCCGTTCTCGATCGCACTTGGGCGTGAGAAAGTTCAGTCGGCATCCGGCTTGAATGAAAGCTCGAACCGGTCCGCGAGAAAGCGTGTGCGCACGCTCTGGACCGGATTGCCTTCCATATCGATATCGACGGCATTGCTGATCAGCACGATGGCGTCGCTGGCGCATTGCAAAAGCTCGACATCGTTGGGTGATACGCGCTCGGCGGTGATGCGGGTCTCGCGCCGGCGATAGTCGCTGACGCCGGATTTTTGCAGTGCCTGGGTGATCGATCCGGTTTCCGCGTAAGCCGAAATGATGTCTGGAAAACGCTGTACCGAAAACAGTGAGGTGGAGCGCGACATCGGCATGCCGTCCACCACGGCCAGCCGCTCCAGCCGGTGCAGCGGCGCACCGACCGCCACATCCAGCAATGCCGCCTGCCGCGCATCGGCGGCCACACGTTCGGCGCCGATCAGCCGGCCTGACGGCTCGATCGACTGTTTCATCATGTTTTCGCGAAAACGCACCCGCTCGCCGATCGGATAGATGACGCGCGGCGGCTGTGCGTTCACAAACGTGCCGCGTCCGCGTTCTGCGCGCAAAAGGCCTTCGGTCGACAGAGCAGCAATCGCGCGGCGCACGGTATGGCGGTTGACGCCGTGGCGTTCGGCAAGCTCGACCTCGGGCGGAAGCTGTTTCGCGATGACGCCGGACGCGATGTCGGCGCGAATGGCGTCGGCGACGCGGCGCCAGCGGGAAATGCCGTCATCGAGGGCGTGCATGGGGAACTCCGAGAAAAATGCGAAATGTCATCAAGCTGTCACTGGTCAGGTTCTATAACCTCGATTAGATTAGTTGTCTACACAAATAGACAAATAGGTGCGACATGACAGCAGAAACAGCGAATGCGCGGAGAAAGCGGGCTCTGGATGCGATGGCGTCCATGCCAGCCAGCATGCTCCACGAACTTTACAATGAGAATACAGCGGGCGCGCCTGACGCCATTGCGGTGCGCGGCCCCGAAATCGGCGCCATCATGCTGCGCGGCCGTATCGGCGGAGGCGGTGCGCCGTTCAATCTCGGTGAGGCGAGTGTGACCCGCGCGACCGTGCGGCTGGACAGCGGCGAACTCGGTCATTCGATCGTGCTCGGTCGTGATGCCGGCAAGGCCCGCATGATCGCCCATCTCGATGCGCTGCGACAGCTGCCGGATTGGGTCGCCCGCGTCGAAAAATCGATTGTCGAGCCGGCTCTGGAGCATGCCCGCGAAGAGGCAAAACTTCAGGCCGAGGAAACGGAAGCGACACGCGTCGACTTCTTCACCATGGTGCGAGGAGAAGACTGATGAGCACTCCGAATGAGACCCGGGTTGAGCCTGCGTCCTCCGGCCATGTTTTCGAGGGCGGCTTTGCCGATCCTGTGATGGATTCTCAAGCCGTCTTCCGCCGCGTGATGAATGCGCTGGCTGAGCCAGGCACCATTGCCGATCTCGCCGGTTTCGTCTCTCCGCCGACACCCTTGTCGCAGGCGACGGCCGCAATCCTGCTAACGCTGGCGGATTACGATACGCCGGTCTGGTTTGCGAAGCCGGAAAACAATGACGACGCCATCGGCTGGATGTCGTTTCACACCGGCGCACCGCGCACGGCGGACGTTTTTCGTGCCAGTTTTGCCGTGCTGGAGAAAATGAGCCCCGTCGAGGCCTGGTCTTCCTTCCTGATCGGCACCAGCGATTACCCCGACCGTTCAACCACCCTGCTTCTGCCGGTCGAAAGCCTTGTCGGCGGTGAGCCTCTGAAGCTCACCGGTCCAGGCATCGAAACCCAAACGGTGATCGCTCCGGTCGGCCTGCCGGAGGGTTTTGTGGCCGTGATGGCGGAAAACCGCGCAGCCTATCCGCTTGGGCTGGATGTCTTGCTGGTCTGTGGCGGTGAAGCGATCGGCCTGCCGCGCACCACTCGTATCGAGGAGGCTTGAGCCATGTATGTTGCCGTCAAGGGCGGGGAAGCCGCCATCGCCAATGCCCACCGTCTTCTCGCCGATCGTCGTCGCGGTGACCGAAATGTTCCGGCGCTGACGCTTGCGCAGATCACCGGCCAGCTGGCGCTCGCTGTCGATCGTGTCATGGCCGAAGGCTCGCTTTACGATCCCGATCTCGCCGCCATGGCCGTGCGCCAGTCGCGTGGCGATATGATCGAGGCGATCTTTCTCTTGCGCGCCTACCGCACCACGCTGGCACGTTTCGGCAATTCGCGGCCGATCGATACAGCAAAAATGCGCATCGAACGCCGTGTTTCGGCCACCTACAAGGATATTCCGGGCGGCCAGCTTTTGGGCCCGACCTTCGATTACACCCACCGCCTGATCGATCCGGCGATGGCCGGTGACGAGCCGGTCGATGAACCGCTGTGCCGTGCCCGCGAGGATGAACGCCGTGCGCCTCGGGTCACCGATATTCTCAACGATGAAGGCCTGATCGAGCGCGATATCTTGTCCGACGATGAACCGGGCGACCTGACACGCGATCCGACCGCTTTTCCGGCGGATCGTGATGTTCGTTTGCAGGCGCTGGCGCGTGGCGACGAGGGTTTTCTGCTGTCGCTCGGTTATTCGACACAGCGCGGTTATGGCCGCACGCATCCGTTCGTCGGTGAAATCCGTATCGGTCTGGTCGATGTCGAGATCGATGTGCCGGAACTCGGTTTTGCCGTTTCGCTTGGGAGCGTCCGCGTCACCGAATGCCAGATGGTGTCGCAGTTCACCGGCGGCGGGCAAGAAGGGGCGAAGTTTACGCGCGGTTACGGCCTTGTTTTCGGCCAGTCCGAACGCAAGGCGATGGCGATGAGCCTTGTCGACCGCGCCCTGCGTGCCGATGAATTCGATGAACAACGGCTGGCCCCGGCGCAGGACGAGGAATTCGTGCTCGCTCATTGCGACAACGTGCAGGCCACCGGTTTCGTCGAGCATCTGAAACTGCCGCATTACGTCGATTTCCAGGCCGAACTCGATCTGTTGCGCACGCTGAACGCGGCCAAGGCCAAAAACGATGAGATGAGGGAGGCCGCAGAATGACCCTTCCAGAATACAATTTCGCCTATCTGGACGAACAGACCAAGCGGATGATCCGCCGCGCTATCCTCAAGGGTATCGCCATTCCCGGTTATCAGGTGCCTTTCGCCTCTCGCGAAATGCCGATGCCTTATGGCTGGGGTACTGGCGGCGTGCAGGTGACGGCGGCGATCCTTGGTCCCGACGATGTGTTGAAGGTCATCGACCAGGGCGCCGACGACACAACCAATGCCGTCTCCATCCGCGCCTTTTTTGCCAAGACGGCCAATGTGGCGACGACGACGAAAACAGCGGATGCGACCGTCATCCAGACGCGTCACCGCATTCCCGAAGCGCCGCTTTCTGCCGGTCAGGTCATCGTCTATCAGGTGCCGATCCCCGAGCCCTTGCGTTTCCTCGAACCGCGCGAAACCGAAACCCGCGTCATGCACGGGTTGGAGGAATACGGCCTCATCCACGTAAAACTCTACGAGGATATCGCCCAGCACGGCCATATCGCCACGACCTATGCCTATCCGGTCAAGGTCGAGGATCGTTATGTCATGGACCCGTCGCCGATCCCGAAATTCGACAACCCGAAAATGAATGGTTCGCCGGCCTTGCAGCTGTTCGGTGCCGGTCGAGAAAAGCGCATCTATGCGCTGCCGCCCTTCACCAACGTCGTCAGCCTCGATTTCGAGGATCATCCGTTCGAAGTGCAGAAATTCAAACAGCCCTGCGCGCTCTGCAACGCCACCGGCGTCTATCTCGACGAAGTGGTGACCGATGATCGCGGCGGCCGCATGTATGTCTGCTCCGATACCGACCATTGCGAAACGCGCCGCGAGGAAGGCCATCATGGGCCGGGCCTGCCAATCTCCGGGGCGCAAACCGTCAAGGAGGACGCGGCATGACCTCTCCCATCCTTTCCGTGTCCAACCTTGAGCGACGTTACGGCGATTTCATCGGCTGCACCGACATTTCCTTCGATGTCTGGCCGGGCGAAGTGGTCGCCATCGTCGGTGAATCCGGCTCCGGCAAGACGACGCTGCTCAACTGCATCTCCGGTCGTCTGGATCGTTCCAGCGGCAGCATCCGTTACAACATGCGCGATGGCCGTTTCCCTGATCTGGCCGATCTGTCGGAAGCCGAACGTCGTTTCCTGATGCGCACCGACTGGGGTTTCGTGCACCAGAACCCGGCCGATGGTCTTCGCATGCGGGTGTCTGCCGGTGCCAATGTCGGCGAACGGCTGATGGCAATCGGCGACCGTCATTATGGCGAGATCCGCAACACTGCCACCGAATGGCTCGGCCGCGTGGAAATCGCCGGTGATCGTATCGATGACAAGCCGGTCGCCTTTTCCGGCGGCATGCGCCAGCGCCTGCAGATCGCCCGAAATCTCGTCACCCGTCCGCGCCTGATCTTCATGGACGAGCCGACCGGTGGTCTCGATGTGTCGGTTCAGGCGCGCGTGCTCGATCTGTTGCGCGGTCTGGTCAGCGATCTCGGGCTTGCGGTGGTGATCGTCACCCACGATCTGGCGGTTGCCCGTCTGCTGTCGCAGCGGATGATCGTCATGAAGACCGGCCGTATCGTCGAAACCGGTCTGACGGACCGCGTGCTCGATGATCCGCATCATCCTTATACCCAGCTTCTCGTCGCCTCGATCCTGGAGTCGTGATCATGAGTGTTTCATCCAACGAGACAGGCAACGCGCTGCTTTCCGTGCGACAGGTGGCAAAATCCTTCACCATGCATCTGCGTGATGGCGTCATCCTGCCTGTCGTCAACGATGTGAATTTCGAACTGTTTGCCGGGGAATGTGTCGTGCTCGGCGGCCCGTCCGGTGTCGGCAAATCGTCCATCCTGCGCATGGTCTATGGCAATTACGCCATCGACGGCGGCGAGATACTGATCCGTCGGAACCCAACCAGTGAACCGCGCGATCTCGGCGCAGGCGATCCGCGTCTCGTGCTCGATCTGCGGCGCGATTGCATCGGTTACGTCAGCCAGTTTTTGCGCGCAGTCCCGCGTGTGTCGGCGCTTGATATCGTTGCCGAACCGCTGGTCTCGCGTGGTGTCGATCGTACCGTTGCTGCGGAAAAGGCTGCCGACCTGCTACGCCGCCTGCATCTGCCGGAAGCGCTGTTCGACCTGCCGCCCGCCACTTTTTCCGGTGGTGAAAAGCAGCGCGTCAACATCGCCCGTGGTTTCATCACCGATCACCCGATCCTGCTGCTCGACGAGCCGACGGCGTCGCTCGATGCCGCCAATCGCGAAGTCGTTATCTCGATGATCCGCGAAAAGCTGGATGCCGGTACCGCCATCCTCGGCATCTTTCACGATCAACCGGTGCGCGATGCGGTGGCGACCCGCACTATCGATGTGTCCGCCTTTTCGGCACGGAGGGCCGCGTGATGCAGAAAAACCTTTCCGCCACCGTACCTTTCGTCGATCCGACGGCTGTCGTCACCGACAGCCAGCTTGGCCGTTACACCGAAGTCGCGGAACGCTCGCGCGTTACCGAAACAGTGCTCGGCGATTATTCCTATGTGCGTGAAGATTGCATGGTCTGGTGCGTGGACATCGGCAAGTTCGTCAATATCGCCGCTGCCGTGCGTCTCAATGCCACCAATCATCCGACCGAACGCGCGACGCTGCATCACTTCACTTATCGCGCCGGCGATTATTTCGACGGTGCCGACAACGAGGCTGACTTCTTCGCTGCCCGCCGCGCCAAGCGGGTGGTCATCGGCCACGACGTCTGGATCGGCCATGGCTCCACCGTGTTGCCCGGCGTAAAAGTCGGCAATGGCGCCGTCATCGGGGCAGGGGCCGTCGTCAGCCGTGATGTGGCGCCTTACACCATCGTCGGCGGTGTGCCGGCCAAGCTGATCCGCGAGCGTTTTGCTGCAGGAATAGGCGAGCGTATGGACGCGCTTGCATGGTGGGACTGGTCCCATGACCAGTTGTTTCAAGCATTGCAGGATTTCCGCGACCTGTCCGCAGAAGACTTTCTGGGGAAATACGCTGGCTGACACAGAAGTTTCATTCAAGTGTCGCTGAAACATCATCGAAACATCGTCAGAGTTTCTTGAAACCCGTTACTTCCAGGGGAAGAAGAATGTCCGCGATTACCGTTTCCAACCTGTCGAAAACGTTCGGCAAAAACCGCGCCCTCGACAAGGTGAGCCTCACCGTCGAGCGTGGCGAGATGGTTGCCCTGATCGGTGCCTCCGGCTCCGGCAAGTCGACTTTGATCCGTCATATTGCCGGCCTTGAAACGGCCGACAACAAGGGTGGTCGTATCGATGTGCTGGGTGACCTCTGTCAGGACGGCGGTCGCCTCAATCCACGCCTGAAGCGCGGTCGCATCTCGGTGATCTTTCAGCAGTTCAATCTGGTCGGTCGCCTGTCGGTGATGACCAATGTGCTGATCGGCCATCTCGGCCGCACACCGCGCTGGCGCGGCACGCTCGGCGTCTTCAACCGCGATGAAAAGCTGAAAGCCCATGCGGCTCTGGATCGTGTCGGCATTCCGCAGGTGTTTGCGCAGCGCTCCTCGACGCTCTCGGGCGGCCAGCAGCAGCGCGCCGCTATTGCCCGCACGCTGGTGCAGGAAGCGGAAATCCTGATCGCCGACGAGCCCATCTCGGCGCTTGACCCGTCGTCGGCGCGCCGCGTCATGGACGTGTTGTCGAGCATCAATTCCGAGGACGGCATCACCGTCGTCGTCTCCCTGCATCAGGTGGAATATGCGCGCCGCTATTGCCCGCGCACCATCGCCATGCGCGACGGCGCGGTCGTTTATGACGGTCCGTCGACAGCGCTTTCCAACGAATTCCTGGCCGAGCTTTATGGCGCGGCATCGGAAGAACTGGTCCTGCCGGATGCACCGGCCGGTCAAGCTGCTCCTGCCGCTGCTGCCGCGGAGCGAGAACGTCCTCGGGCCGAGCTGGAGCTCGCCTGATCACTCTTTGAAAACTCGGAGAACCACGATGAACGCTCTACTGAAAAGCATGGCGGCGATGTCCGTCGTCTTCACCATGAGTTCGGCAGCCTTTGCGGCCGACACGATCAATTTTGGCATCATTTCGACCGAATCTCAGCAGAACCTGAAAACCAGCTGGCAGCCGCTGCTCGACGCCATGAAGGAAAAGACCGGCCTCGACGTCAAGCCGTTCTTCGCTTCGGACTATGCCGGCATCATCGAAGGCATGCGCTTCAACAAGGTGCAGATGGCCTGGTACGGCAACAAGTCGGCCATGGAAGCCGTGGACCGCGCCGACGGCGAAGTGTTCGTACAGAGCGTCGCCGCCACAGGTGAGCCGGGCTACTGGTCGGTCGTCATCGTTCCCAAGGACAGCCCGATCCAGAACATCGATCAGGTCCTGAAGTGCGACCAGTCGATGAACTTTGGTCTCGGCGACCCGAACTCGACCTCCGGTTTCCTCGTTCCGATGACCTTCGTGTTCTCCAAGAACAATATCGACCCGAAGAAGTGCTTCAAGAACGTCACCAACGCCAACCACGAAACCAATGCCATGGCTGTTGCCAACAAGCAGGTTGATGCTGCTGCCAACAACACCGAGAGCATGGCGCTGATCAAGCAGAACAACCCGAAGGCTTTCGACAACATCCGCGAAATCTGGCGTTCGCCGCTGATCCCGGCTGACCCGATCGTATGGCGCAAGGATCTGTCGGAAGAAAACAAGACCAAGATCCGCGACTTCTTCCTGACCTACGGCACAGACAAGTCGAAGGGCAATGTCGAGGAAGAAAAGAAGATCCTCGCCGGCCTGAAATGGGCACCGTTCCGCGCCTCCAGCGATGCGCAGCTGCTGCCGATCCGCGTCATGGAACTGACCAAGTCGATCAGCCAGACGCAGGGCGACGCCAAGCTGGACGCGAGCGCCAAGGAAGCCAAGATCAAGGACCTGACGGCGCAGAAGACCAAGTTCGAAGCCGAACTCGCCAAGGTCAGCACCAACTGATCTGCCGGTTGATGTGAACGATCATGGGGCAGGCCTTCGGGCCTGCCTCTCTTCCCGCACGGACCCCCTACAAGAGTGACGCGACGATGACCACCAATACCGCCACGGCCAAGCCGCTTCCCAAACAACCAGGCAGTTCGCGCAACGGTCTGATGCTGCTGGCGGTGGTCGCAGCGCTCGCCTATAGCTGGGGCCCGGCCGAGATGGGCCGCTTCACCTATCTCTTTACCGATGCCGGCAATATGGCCGAATATGCCAGCGGCTTTCTCAAACCGGATTTCAGTGAATGGCGGTTTTATCTCGAAGAAATGGTCGTCACCGTGCAGATCGCGCTGTGGGGCACATTTCTCGCCGTCGTCTTTTCCATTCCGCTCGGCATCCTGTCGGCGCATAACATGGCGCCATGGTGGGTGAACCAGCCCGTCCGGCGCCTGATGGACATGTTCCGCGCCATCCATGAGGTGGTATTCGCCGTTCTCTTCGTCGTGGCCGTCGGGCTCGGTCCGTTCGCAGGTGTGATGGCGCTCTTCATCCACACGACCGGTACGCTGTCGAAACTGTTTTCGGAGGCCGTCGAAGCCATCGATCCGCGTCCGGTCGAGGCCATCCGCACCACCGGTGCCTCGCGCGTGCAACAGGTTCTGTTCGGCGTCATCCCGCAGGTTCTGCCGCTGTGGATCTCGCTGTCGCTCTACCGCCTGGAATCCAACATCCGCTCCGCCACAGTGCTCGGCGTCATCGGTGCCGGCGGTATCGGCCAGGTCCTGTTCGAAAGCATTCGCGGTTTCTATTACCCGCAGGCCTCGGCCATGCTCATCATCGTCATCATCACCGTCAGCCTGATGGACCTTCTGTCCCAGCAGCTGCGCAAGCTGGTGATCTGACTTTTCCGCATTCTTTTCCTTGAGCGTTTCGAAAACGCTCCGTAAGCTGTGAATCACATCATGACCAACGAAACCATCTTCACCAATTGTGCCATCGTTCTAGCCGACGAAATCGTCACCGGCAGCGTTTTGGTGCGCGACGGCAAGATTGCCGACATTTCCAGCGGCCATTCGAGCAATGGCATTGACCTGAATGGCGATTATCTTCTGCCCGGCTGTGTCGAACTGCATACCGACCATCTGGAAACGCATTTCCAGCCGCGCCCGAAAGTACGCTGGAACATGGACGCGGCGCTGCAGGCGCATGATGGTCAGGTGGCAAGCTCCGGCATCACCACCGTTTTCGATGCCCTTCGCGTCGGCATCGACGACGATACCGATCTCGGTCCCGCCGACATGGCGGCCATGGCGGTAAAAATTTCGCAGGCCAATGCTGCCGGTCGTCTACGCGCGGAACACTTTATTCACCTGCGCTGCGAAGTGTCGGTTGCCGATGTGGATGAGCAATTTGCGATGATGGAAGGCAATGACCGTGTGCGCCTTGCCTCGCTGATGGACCATGCTCCCGGCCAGCGTCAGTTCGTCAGCCTGGATGCCTACCGCATCTATTATCAGGGCAAGAAGAAGCTCTCGAACGCCGAGTTCGACATTTTCTGCAAACGCCGCATTGCCGAATCCGAGGCCAATTCAGACCGTAACCGCAAGCGTATCGCCGAGCTTTGCCACGCAGCCGGTATCGCCATTGCATCCCATGACGATGCGACCGCTGCTCACGTCGCTGAGGGTGTTGAGCTTGGCATCGCGCTTGCCGAATTCCCTACCACGATCGAGGCGGCTGTCCTGTCACGCGAAGCCGGTCTGCAGGTGCTGATGGGGGCGCCAAATGTGGTGCGCGGCGGGTCGCATTCCGGCAATGTCTCGGCGCTCGATCTGCTCGAAAAGGGTGCGCTCGACATTCTCTCGTCCGATTACATTCCTTTTTCGATGATGCAGGCGGCCTTCGTTCTGACGGATCGCGGTCTTGCCGATCTGCCGCAAGCCGTGCGTCTGATCTCGGACAATCCGGCCCGCGCGGCAGGTCTCGATGATCGTGGCCGCATCGAAGTCGGTCGCCGTGCGGATCTGGTGCGGGTGCGTGCAGAACGCGACATGCCGCCCGTGGTCGCAGGTGTCTGGCGGGAGGGCAATCGTGTCTGCTGATCGACCAGGATTGTTCATCGCCGTTGTCGGCCCGAGCGGGGCCGGTAAGGACACATTGATGCGGGCGGTTGCCGCCCGCTTGCAGGATCGGCCGGATATCCGTTTCGCCCAACGCGTCATCACCCGCGATGCCGATCCCGATAATGAGGACCATGAAGTTCTGTCGCGCGCCGAATTCGCGGATGCGCGCCAGGATGGCGAATTCTGCCTCGACTGGGAGGCGCACGGTCTTTGTTATTCGCTGCGCCGTGAGGCGGCGGCGCATGTAGAAGGCGGCGGTGTTCTGATCGCCAACCTTTCGCGCGGCGTGCTATCCGAAGCGGCAACGCAGTTTTCGCGTATGGATGTGCTGGAGATTACCGCGCGGCCTGACATCCGTGTCGAGCGTTTGCTGGCACGCGGGCGCGAAACGGTAGAGGATATTCGCAGCCGTATCGCCCGTGAAATGCCGATTTCGGTGGCGAACCTGCCAGGCCGTATCGTGACCATCGACAATTCTGGTCGGCTGGATGATGCGGTGGATGTGCTTGAAGCCTATCTAGCCGGCGCGCGTTCGTCATCCTGACCGAAGGATAATTCCCTTAATTGTGATGCCACTGGTCTTCACCGGCGAGATGCGCTGTGGCAGTTTCCCCGCTGCAGGGGAGAGTGTGACGGATGAATGGAAATATCGCAGTGCGGCTGGAGAATGTCAGTCGCGCTTTTGGGAAGACGGCTGCCGTCAACGGCATTTCGCTCGACATCGCCAAAGGCGAGATCGTTTCGCTGGTCGGTCATTCCGGTTGCGGCAAGTCCACTCTGCTGCGCATCATCTCCGGCGTTGAGCCAGTCGATTCCGGGCGTGTGTTTCTCGATGGATGCGAGGTTGACGGACAGCATTTCGTTGAGCCGGAAGCGCGTGGGGTCGGGTTCGTGTTTCAGGATTATGCGCTATTTCCGCACCTGAGCGTCCGCGACAACATCCTTTTCGGGCTGAAACACAGGCTAAAGGTGGAGGCTGTCACCGCAGCCGAAAATATCATTCGCCGAATCGGTATAGAGCATCTCGCCGATCGCTTTCCGCATACACTGTCGGGCGGCGAACAGCAGCGTGTGGCGCTCGCCCGTGCATTGGCGCCCGAGCCTGCGGTCATCCTGATGGACGAACCCTTTTCCAATCTCGATCAGGGACTGCGCGACAAGGTGCGCACCGATACGCTATCTCTACTGCGATCCCTGTCCGCCACCGCCATCATGGTCACTCATGATCCGCAGGAGGCGCTATCGGTTGGCGACCGGGTGGTGCTGATGCGATCCGGTGAAATCGTGCAGGCGGGCAATCCCTACGACCTGCATGACCGGCCGGAAAACGCCTATGCTGCCGAGTTTTTCTGCGCGTTCAACAAGGTTTCCGGCCAATGGCATGACGGAAAATTCAAGACCGTTCTCGGCAGCTTTGCCGTTGCGTCGGGAGCGAAGGAGACCGGCGCGGAAACACTCTACATCCGTCCGCGTGATATCATTGTATCACTCGAGAGTGGCGACCTGCCTGCCCGTATCGGCGAGCGCGTCTTTTATGGCGACACAGAGCAGCTTGTGCTGTTCGTCGATGGACTGGAAACACCGCTGAAAGCAACCGTGTCGGAAAGGCTGCCCGATGGCACCGAAAAGATCAGAATTTCAGTCCGGCCGGAACGGCTTTCCGTATTCTGATGACAGATCAATGGTTGTAAATGCATCTAAAAAATCGATAACGTGTGCGTGATTGCTACCTATAATTGGCAAAATAAACTTGACCAATCCGATCATGAAATGGTGCAAACCCTCCGTGTTTCTCTAACGGGGGAGTTATCATGAAACCAAACGCCATTCTGGCCTCCACGCTTCTCGCCGCATCCATGCTCGTCGCTCCGTCGCTTGCATCGGCAGCAGAAATCAACGTCTATACCACTCGCGAACCGGCCCTGATCGCGCCGCTTCTCGAAGCCTACACCAAATCCACCGGCACCAAGGTCAACACCGTCTTCATGAAGGACGGCCTGGCTGAACGTGTTTCTTCGGAAGGCGCAAGCTCGCCGGCCGATATCCTGATGGCCGTCGATGCCGGCAATCTGGTCGATCTCGCCGAGAAGGGCGTGACGCAGCCGGTCGAATCGGCTGTGCTGAGTTCCGCTATCCCGGCTGAACTGCGCGACGGCAAGGGCCATTGGTTCGGCCTGTCCTATCGCGCCCGCGTTCTTTATGCCGCAAAGGATCTCGACCTCGCCTCGTTCAATTACGAGGATCTCGCCGATCCGAAGTGGAAGGGCAAGGTCTGCATCCGTTCGGGCCAGCATCCTTACAACACCGCGCTGTTTGCCGATTACATCGCCCATTACGGTGCCGAAGAAACCGAAAAATGGCTGGCTGGCGTGAAGGATAACCTTGCACGCAAGGCTGCCGGCGGCGACCGCGATGCGGCCAAGGATATTCTCGGCGGCATTTGCGATATCGGTATCGCCAATTCCTATTATGTCGGCCTGATGAAGTCGGGCAAGGGTGGCGAAGAACAGGTCAAGTGGGCCGAGGCCATCAAAGTCATCCTGCCGACCTTCAAGGACGGCGGCACACAGGTGAATATCAGCGGCGCAGCCGTTGCGAAAAATTCGCCTAACAAGGCCGAAGCTGTGAAATTCCTGGAATATCTCGTCTCCGACGAAGCCCAGAAGATCTATGCCGAAGCCAATTACGAATATCCGGTCAAGGCCGGCGCTGCGGTCGACCCGATCATTGCCTCTTTCGGCACGCTGAAGGTCGACAACAAGCCGCTGTCTGAAATCGTCAGCCATCGCAAGCAGGCGAGCGAGCTGGTCGACAAGGTCGGTTTCGACAACTAAGGCATATGCGGGGCGCCTCGAAAGGGGCGCCATCGTTTCTTTCGGGAAGGCTCTTTGCCTTCGCTTTTCGTCATCCTCGGGTTTGTGCTGAGGAACTGCCAGGATCCACTTGTCTCGGGTTCAGCAGATCTTCACGACAACCCGAGGATGACGTCGTTGAACTCGACGTCGTGTGATTGGCCGTCTCAAGTGAACATTGTGATGCACTCCAGCCAACCGGTCGCCACTCCGTTGAACGGCAGGCGCGGCCGTCGGTCCGGCCAAAACTGGCTTATGCTGGCTGTCTTCGCGGCGCTGATCGTGACGCTGCCGGTTCTGGGGTTGTTGCTGGAAGCATTGAAAGGTTCGTCCGGTATATGGGCGCATCTTTTCTCGACCGTCCTGCCTGTGGCCATGGCAGATACGGTCATCCTCCTTGCCGGTGTCGGCATCGGCACCGCCGTCATTGGTACGACGACCGCCTGGCTGGTCACTGCCTATGATTTTCCGGGAAGGCGCATGCTCGAATGGGCTCTGCTGCTGCCGCTTGCCGTGCCCACCTATATCATTGCTTATGCCTATCTCGACATTCTGCACCCGATCGGTTCGGTGCAGGGCGCAATCCGCTGGGTGCTGGGCTACGAGAGCCCGCGCCAGTTCCGTCTGCCGGATATCCGCTCGATGACCGGCTGTATCCTGCTGCTGGGTTTCGTGCTTTACCCTTACGTCTACATCCCGACGCGGGCGATGTTTTTGACCCAGTCCGGCAATCTCGTCGATGCCGCCCGCACGCTCGGTGTTTCCCGTCGCGCCGTGTTTTGGCGGGTCGCGTTGCCTTTGGCGCGTCCGGCTGTCGCCATTGGCGTGGCGTTGGCGTTGATGGAAACGTTGAACGATGTCGGTGCCGCCGAGTTTCTGGGCGTGCGCACCATGACAGTGTCGATCTACACGACATGGATTACTCGCACCGACCTGCCCGGCGCTTCGCAGATCGCATTAGCCTTACTCCTGATCGTCGTTGCTCTTGTCGGCATCGAGCGCTGGGCGCGCCGTAAACAGCGATATGCGACTGACGCACGCCGTAGCCGGGGCCTTGCGCCGCAGAGGGTCAGCACGGCCAAAGGGCTTGTTTTCCTTGTCCTGGGATTCCTTCCTATTCTTCTGGGTTTTGTCGCGCCGGCCATTTATCTCGTCACGGAAGCGTGGAAGCGATACCGTTTTGCCGGCATCTCGCCGCGCATTCTCGATGAGGCCGTGAACACGATCGCCATCGCGACGGTCGCGACTGTTGTCACCATTCTTCTCGGCCTTGTCGTTGCTTATGCGGCTCGTATACGGCCCGGCAAAACGTCCGGAGCACTGGTGCGCTTGTCGGGCATGGGCTATGCCGCGCCTGGCACCGTGGTGGCCATCGGTGTCCTGATCGTGCTCGCGGGTCTCGATCGCTTGATTGACCGCACTGCGCTCGACTGGTTCGGTGTTTCCACCGGGTTGCTGTTCATGGGCTCTGGTGCTGCGGTTGTTTATGCGTTGACGGTGCGTTTCCTCGCGATTTCGGCCGGGGGCATCGAGGCGGGGTTGTCCCGCATACCAATGTCGCTCGACCACGCGTCGCGCACGCTGGGGCAATCGGTAACCGGCACGTTACGCCATGTGCATCTGCCACTGTCGAAAACGGCGATTTCGGCAGCGGCGCTTCTGGTCTTCGTGGATTGTGTCAAGGAATTGCCGGCGACGCTTTTGCTGCGTCCGCTCAATATCGAGACCTTCGCCACCCATCTTTATGGCGAGGCCGCACGCGGCACCTATGAGGAAGCGGCCATCGCGGCCCTTGCCATTGTCGCCATTGCCATCCTGCCGGTCGTCCTGTTGTCGCGTGTCGGCAGCAACAGGTCGGTCGCCGGCTGATCGGTCAGTTTTCCATCCAACGGCGCCCCGATGCCATCAGGTGGGCATGCATGGCAGCCTGCGCGGCGAGCGGATTTTTTACTTCCAGTGCCGCAAGAATGGCCTCATGTTCACTCAAGGCAAATTTCCATGTTTCCGGGGTTTCGAAACGGCCGCGCATATGGTCCGACATCGGACTGTGCCGTTCGTCGAACAGGCTGGCAACGATTTCCGAAAGAACAGAATTGCCGGCACTTTCGGCGATCACCAGATGAAACTGGCGATCCTGCTCCAGTGGCTTGCGTCCTTCTGCTATCTCCGCGCGCATCGCCGTCAGAATATCCTGTAGCACATTAAGGGTCGCCTCGGGCATCGCGGCTGTGGCCTGCACGATCACGGCGCTTTCAATGACGGCGCGAGCCTGCATCAGTTCCGTCGGGCTTTCGCCCAGCGATCGGCCGGTAATGGACGGTTTGCTCGCGTTGAGCACATAGACCCCGGATCCCATGCGAATTTCGATCGTGCCGTCGATTTCCAGAGCGATGAGTGCCTCACGCAGGGATGGGCGAGAAACGCCCAGTTGCTGCGCCAATTCACGCTCGGCAGGAAGGCGTGAGCCGGAGTGGTACTGGCCATTGACGATGAGTTGCCGCACCTGATCTGCGATCTGTTGGTAGAGACGGCGTGCATCGGTCATCGTGGTCAGGCCAATCAATCAAATTTGCATTCTGAAATTGAGTAGATGGCCAAAATTGAGAAAATGCAAGCCGATGGGGAATAATTGGCTTGACCAATATTAAATCAGCGGCCTAGTTTGCCCGTCGAAAGCTCGGGAGGCTTTTGCGCGGGGAGGAATTCGCGATGGGAGGAATGCCGGCAACGGCAGGCGGGATCGATGTGCGGCCGGTTGTGCTGAAGCTCGATAATGTCTCGAAGGAATTTCCGGGCGTAAAGGCGCTGTCCGGCGTCAGCTTCGATTTGCGCGCCGGCGAAGTGCATGCGGTCTGCGGCGAAAACGGCGCCGGCAAATCAACGCTGATGAAGATCATCAGCGGCGTCTACCAGCCGAACGGCGGCACCGTCACCTACAAGGGTGAACCGGTGCAGTTTGCAACGACGCTACAGTCGGAAGCGGCCGGTATTGCCATCATCCATCAGGAACTCAATCTCGTTCCGCACCTGACGGTCGCGGAAAACATCTATCTTGCCCGCGAACCACGCCGCGGCTGGCTGGTCGATCGCCGCCGGCTGATCGCCGATGCAAAGCGTTGCCTCGATCGCCTCGGCGTCGATATCGATCCGAATGTGCAGGTGCGCACGCTGTCCGTCGCGCAGTGCCAGATGGTCGAGATCGCCAAGGCGCTGTCGCTGAATGCGACGGTGCTGATCATGGACGAACCGACCTCGTCGCTGACCGAGCAGGAAGCGCAGCTTCTGTTCAAGGTCATTCGAGACCTGAAGGCCGAGGGCACCGGCATCATCTATATTTCCCACCGCCTCGACGAGATGGCGGAGATTGTCGACCGGGTGACCGTGTTGCGTGATGGCCGTTATATCTCCACCGACGACTTTGCCGACCTCACCATTGATGACATCGTGGCGCGCATGGTTGGGCGTTCGCTGGAAGACAAGTTCCCCGAGCCGACGCGCGTGCCGGGTGAGGATGTCATCTTTTCCGTCTCTGGCCTGACGCGGACCGGCGTGTTTTCCGATGTGAGCTTTGACATCCGCCGCGGCGAGATTCTGGGTTTTGCCGGCCTGATGGGGGCAGGACGTACGGAAGTGGCGCGCGCGATTTTCGGCGCCGATCCGCTTGATGCCGGCACTATCACCCTCGACGGCGACGCGCTAAAAATCACCGATCCCCGCAGCGCCATCGAAGCCGGCATTGCCTATCTGTCGGAAGACCGAAAGGCACAGGGGCTGGCGGTGAAAATGCCGGTGGATGCCAATCTGGTGATGGCGCGCATGCAGGCGGTCAGCAATTCTGTCGGCGTCATCGATCGCAAGCAACATCGCGATGCGAGCCAGCGTTACGTCGATCTTTTGAACATCCGCACGCCCAGCCTCAGCCAGCCGGTTCGGCTTCTGTCGGGCGGCAACCAGCAGAAGATCATCATCGGCAAATGGCTGTTTCGCGAGCCGCGCATCATGTTTTTCGATGAACCGACACGCGGCATCGATGTCGGCGCGAAATTCGCGATCTATCAGATCATGGATGAGCTTGCGGCAAATGGCATCGGCATCGTGCTGATCAGTTCGGAACTGCCGGAAGTGCTGGGCATGTCCGACCGCGTTGCGGTGTTCCATGGCGGCCGCATCATGGCGACGCTGAACACGCGCGACACCAATCAGGAAGAAATCATGCATTACGCATCCGGCAGCGGCCGGCATGCGGGACAGGGATAATATCATGGCCGACATTACGGATGAGAAATCGCAGCCGCCCGCCCAGCCGCCACAGCAGGGCCGCCGCCTCAGCGACCGCCAGAAGGACATCATCCAGAAGTTTGCGGCGCTCGGCAGCCTAGTGGTTCTGGCCGTGATCTTTTCCGCCACCAGCAGCGCCTTCATGACGGTCGGCAATGGCATGACCATCGCCCTGCAGGTGACCTCGATTGCACTTCTCGGCATCGGCGCGACCTATGTCATCATCACCGGCGGTATCGATCTGTCGGTTGGATCGGTGCTGGCCCTGGCGGGTGTCGTTGCGGCGCTGGTGGTGAAGGAGCTTCAGATGCCGATCTGGATCGGCATGCTGTGCGGCATCCTCACCGGGTCCGCCTGCGGTTTGATCAATGGCCTGATCGTCACGCAGCTGAAACTGCCGCCCTTCATCGCCACTCTTGGCATGATGCTGATTGCCCGTGGTGTCGCCTTGCAGATCACCGGCGCACGCGCGGTTTCCGGCCTTGGTGAGAGCTTTGGCGAGCTTGGTAACGGCTCGCTGTTTCGCATCGAAAGCATCGATGACATGGGTTTTCCGGTCGTCAGCTTTCCCGGCATCCCCTATCCGGTCGTGCTGATGATCGTCATCGGCGTGATCGCCGCCTTTGTGCTGAACCGCACGGTGCTCGGTCGCTACATCTATGCAATCGGCTCGAATGCCGATGCGGCGCGTCTTTCCGGCGTCAACGTGTCCCGCGTCACCGCCTTTACCTATGTGGTGTCCGGCACGCTTGCGGGCCTCACCGGTTGCGTGCTGATGTCGCGCCTCGTCACCGCCCAGCCGAACGAAGGCGTGGCGTATGAACTCGACGCCATTGCCAGCGCCGTCATCGGCGGCACGTCGCTGATCGGCGGTGTCGGTACGATTTCCGGCACGATCATCGGTGCCTTCGTGATCGGCATCCTGCGCAACGGCCTCAATATGAACGGCGTTTCCGCCTTCACCCAGCAGATCATCATCGGCCTCGTCATTCTGGTCACCGTCTGGATCGACCAGTTGCGCAACCGCCGTTGAAGAAGACGGAGCGGTTTGCCGCTCTCGGAAATGCCGCACGGGAAGGAGGGAGCCTTCCCCCGCAACGGCCCCGGCAGGGTCGAGACACAAGAGGAGGATGAACCATGCGTAAACTGACTATTGCCCTGATGGCCTCGGCCATCGCCCTTGCCGGTGCCACCGGCGCATCGGCTGCCGAAATCGCCGTCATCGTGAAGACCGTCAATTCCACCTTCTGGCAGAATGTCCAGAAGGGCGCAGATGCGGCGATTGCCACCGCAAAGGGCAAACACACTATGACCTTCCAGGGCCCGGCGGCTGAATCCGCCATCGCCGACGAGGTCAATATGGTGGAAAACGCCGTCAACCGTAAGGTCGGCGCGATCCTGCTTGCCCCGTCCGATCCGGATGCGCTGGTGCCTGCCGTCAAGAAGGCTTGGGAAGCCCGCATTCCGGTCGTGATCATCGACAGCCAGCTGGCTGATGGTGCGGACAAATATTACCAGTCCTTCCTTGCCACCGATAACCGCAAGGCCGGTGAACTGGCGGCACAGGCGATGATCGACAAGGTCGGCACGACCGGTAAGATCGCCGTCATGTCTTACGTGGCCGGTGCCGGTTCGGAAATCGGTCGCGTCGGCGGCTTTACCGATTACATCAAGAAGAACTCCAAGCTCGAAATCGTCGGGCCGTATTATTCGCAGTCGCAGATGGCGACCGCGCTCAACCAGACCACCGACGTGCTGGCCGCCAACAGCGACCTCAAGGGTATTTTTGGCGCCAATGAGCCGACCGCGATCGGCATGGGCCGTGCCATCAAACAGGCTGGCAAGGCGGGCAAGCTCGTCGCCATCGGCTTCGACGGCAATCAGGATCTTCAGGAATTCGTCAAGGACGGCACGCTGCATGCGACCGTCGTGCAGGGCTCCTTCCAGATGGGCGACAAGGGTGTCGAAGCCCTGCTGAAACTGCTCGACAAGCAGAAGGTTGAAAAGACCATCGATACCGGCGTCGTTGTCGTCACCAAGGACAATATCGACAAGCCGGAAGCCAAGAACGTTCTTTACTGAGCCAAGCTTTTGACGCGCGGGCTTTTTGTCCGCGCGTCTTATTCCACCGTGATCGGGCATAGCGAGCAGGATTTGAGAGTATGAAGGTTTCCGACAGGCGCAAACTGCGCAACCGCGATGTCTCGTTTACGCTGATGGGACTGGGCTGCGCCCAGATGGGCAATCTTTACCGTTTGACCAGCTACGCGGAATCGCTCTCCGCTTTCGATGCCGCCTGGGAAGCCGGTATGCGTTATTTCGATACGGCACCGTTTTACGGCTACACCCGCTCGGAGCGTAGGCTCGGCACGATGGTGACCGATCATCCGCGAGAAGATTATCTGCTCAGCACCAAGGTCGGCCGCATCATGGTGCCGGATGAAACGGTGGGGCCGGAGGAGGATGCCTATGTGGCGCCGCTGCCGTTCCGCCCGACCTATGATTACAGCTATGATGCCATCATGCGTTCGTTCGAGACGAGCCGTCAGCGGCTTGGCGTGTTCGCACCGGATATTCTTTATGTCCACGATATCGGCCGCGCCACCCATGGCGACCGCCACCAGCATTATTGGGATCAACTGACCAAGGGCGGTGGTTTCAAGGCGCTTGGCGAGTTGCGCTCGAGCGGTCTCGTCAAGGCTGTCGGTCTCGGCGTCAACGAGTGGCAGGCCGTCTCCGAAGCCATGGATGAATTCGATGTCGACGTCTCCATGCTCGCCGGTCGCTACACGCTGCTGGAACATGAGAGCCTCGATTTGCTCAACCGTTGCCAGCGCGAAGGTGTTGGCATCGTTGTCGCCGGTGCCTTCAATTCCGGTCTGCTGGCGGGCAACAAGAAGTTCAATTATGCCGAGGCTCCCGCCGACATTCTCGCCCGTGTGAACGAGATCGAAGCCGCCTGCGAAGCCGAAGGTGTTTCCATGCAGGCGGCGGCGCTGGCATTCCCCACGTTGCATCCGGCCGTCGTCACCGTTGTTTCCGGCGCCCGCAATGGCGAGCAGATGAAGGCCAATGTCGGCTGGTTCGAGCAGGATATTCCGGCATCCTTCTGGATGCGTCTCAAAGAAAAGGGCGTGATTTCCGCCGAAGCACCGATTGCGGGAGCGTGATGCCATGATCATCGATGCACACCAGCATTTCTGGCTGCTGAAGGATCGCGGTGGCGGCTGGCCGCCGCCGGATCTGGAAGCGATCTACCGCGATTTTTTGCCCGCCGATCTCGTGCCGGAAATCAAGAAGGTGGGCGTGACCGGTACGGTTCTGGTGCAATCGCTGCCGAGTGTGGAAGACACGCGTTTCATGCTCGGGCTGGCGGAAGAGAATGATTTTATTCTCGGCGTTGTTGGCTGGGCGGATATGAAAGCGGCCGATGCGCCCGCCGTGATTGCCGAGCTTGCGAAGGCGAAAAAGCTCAAGGGCCTGCGGCCGATGCTGCAGGATATTTCTGACGATAACTGGATCGATGATGCGAAGCTCGAACCGGCGGTGGAAGCGATGATCGCGCATCAGCTGGTATTCGATGCGCTGGTTCTGGAGCCGCATCTGTCGGCACTGCATGCGTTCGCCCGTCGTCATCCGAGCCTGCCTGTTGTCATCGATCACGGTGCCAAGCCGCGCATCGCCAGCGGGCATTTTATCGATTGGCGTCATGCGATGCTGCGGCTGGCGGAACTGGACAATGTGGCCTGCAAACTCTCCGGCCTGCTGACAGAAGCCGGCGATCAGGATCCGCGTGCGCTGCGCCCGTATATCGAGACCATTCTCGAATTGTTCGGATCGGAGCGGGTGATCTGGGGCAGCGACTGGCCGGTTCTTCTTCTGGCTGGCTGTTATGGCAGTTGGCTGACGCAATGTCGCGAGATCGTGCCCGCTGCCGATCACGATGCCGTCTTCGGCGGCAATGCCCGCCGTTTCTACCGCCTTTAAGGAATATCTGAATGCAAAGAATGGGAATGGTTATCGGCGTGCAGCCGGGCAAGGTGGAGACGTACAAGGAATTGCACGCCGCCGTCTGGCCAGAAATTCTGGCGCTGATTTCGAGCTGCAACATCAGGAACTACACGATTTTTCTGAAAGAGCCGGAAAACCTGCTGTTCGGTTACTGGGAGTATCACGGCACGGATTTTGAGGCCGACATGGCCAAAATGGCAGCGAGTGAAAAGAACCAGGAATGGTGGTCGTTCTGCATTCCCTGTCAGAAACCGTTCGAAACCCGCAAGGAGGGCGAATGGTGGGCCATGATGGAAAACGTTTTTCACCTCGATTGATAAGGATGACGAAATGACTGGAAACATTCACGGCAAGACTGTTGTCGTCACCGCCGCGGGGCAGGGCATCGGCCGCGCCAGCGCGCTGGCTTTTGCCGCTGCGGGCGCAAAAGTCTGGGCGACGGATATCAACGACGCCGCGCTTTCGACGCTCGATGGTGAAGCCAATGTTCAGACCGCGCATCTCGACGTGCTCAACGCTGCCGCGGTGACGGCGTTCTTCGAAAAGATCGGCGCCGTCGATGTTCTGTTCAATTGCGCCGGTTTCGTCCATGCCGGTTCGGTTCTGGACATGCCGGACAGCGATCTCGATTTTGCCTTCGATCTCAATGTCCGCGCCATGGTGCGCACCATCAAGGCGGTGCTGCCCGGCATGCTGGAGCGCGGCGATGGCACTATCATCAACATGGCGTCGATCGCTTCCAGCACCAAGGGCGTGCCGAACCGCGCCGCCTATGGCATCACCAAGGCGGCCGTGATCGGGCTCACCAAATCCGTCGCTGCCGATTACGTGGCGCAGGGCATTCGCTGCAACGCCATTTGCCCCGGCACGGTGGAAAGCCCGTCGCTGGAAAGCCGCATGCGCGCACAGGGCAATTACGAGGAAGCCCGCGCCGCCTTTATCGCCCGCCAGCCGATGGGCCGCCTCGGCACCCCGGAAGAGATTGCCGACCTCGCCGTCTATCTGGCCGGCGCTACCTACACGACCGGTCAGGCCGTCGGTATCGACGGCGGCTGGGGTATCTGATCTTCTGGCACCTGCCGACTTTGAATATGCACTGAAAGGACACTGACATGAAGTTTCTCCGTTACGGCGCACCCGGCGCCGAAAAGCCCGCCATTCTCGATGCCGATGGCAAGATCCGCGATCTTTCCGCCCATGTTTCCGATCTTTCGGGTGCAGCGCTTGCACCCGATGCGCTGGCCAAGCTCGGCGCCATCGATGCAAAAAGCCTGCCTCTGGTGGAAGGTGATCCGCGTCTCGGCCCCTGCGTTGCCGGCACGGGAAAATTCATCTGCATCGGCCTCAACTATTCCGACCATGCCGCCGAAACCGGTGCCACCGTGCCGCCGGAGCCGATCATCTTCATGAAGGCCTCGTCCGCCATCGTCGGCCCCAACGACAACGTTCTGATCCCGCGCGGTTCGGAAAAGACCGACTGGGAAGTCGAACTCGCCGTCGTCATCGGCAAGACCGCAAAATATGTGACCGAAGCCGAGGCTCTGGATTACGTCGCCGGTTATTGCGTCACCAATGACGTGTCCGAGCGGGCCTTCCAGACAGAGCGTTCCGGCCAGTGGACCAAGGGCAAATCCTGCGACACGTTCGGGCCGATGGGCCCGTGGCTGGTCACCAAGGATGAGGTGCCGGATCCGCAAAACCTTGCCATGTGGCTGAAGGTGAACGGCGAGCAGCAGCAAGACGGTTCGTCAAAGACGATGGTGTATGGCGTCGCGTTCCTGGTGTCCTACCTGTCGCAGTTCATGTCGCTGCATCCGGGCGATGTCATCTCCACCGGCACGCCTCCCGGCGTCGGCATGGGCCTGAAGCCGCCGCGTTACCTGAAGGACGGTGACGTCGTCGAACTCGGCATCGAAGGTCTCGGTACCCAGAAACAGACCTTTGTCGCCGACCGCTAAGCCAGCACCAAACCTATCATTCTGACAGACGAGGCCGCCTCATGACCCGCATCACCAATCTTCGCGTTTTCGACCTGCGTTTCCCGACTTCCCAAAGTCTGGACGGATCGGACGCCATGAACCCGGATCCGGATTATTCGGCGGCCTATGTCATTCTCGAAACCGATCGCGAGGGCATTTCGGGCCATGGCCTGACCTTCACCATCGGTCGCGGCAACGACATCTGCTGCATGGCAATCGAAGCCATGCGGCACCTCGTTGTCGGCAAGGATCTTTCCGAAATGCGCGCCGCCCCCGGCAAATTCTGGCGGCACCTGACGGGTGACAGCCAGCTGCGCTGGATCGGCCCGGACAAGGGCGCGATGCATCTCGCCACCGGCGCCGTCGTCAACGCGCTTTGGGATGCTCTCGCCAAGGAAGCGGGCATGCCGGTGTGGAAATTCGTCTCCACCATGTCGCCGGAGGAAATCGCCGACATCGTCGATTACCGTTACCTCACCGATGCGCTGACCCGCGACGAGGCGATCGACATCCTGCGCAAGGCCGAGGCCGGCAAGGCGGAACGGATCGCGACGCTGGAGAAGGAGGGGTACGCCTGCTACACGACCTCGGCCGGCTGGCTGGGTTACCCGGATGACAAGCTGCGCCGTCTTGCGCAGGAAGCGGTCGATGCCGGTTTCAACCATGTGAAGATGAAGGTGGGCCGCGACCTCGAAGACGATATCCGCCGGCTGACCATTTGCCGAGAGGTCATCGGTCCTGACCGTTACATGATGATCGATGCCAATCAGGTCTGGGATGTCGATCAGGCCATCGACTGGGTCAACGCACTGGCGTTTGCCAAACCCTTCTTCATCGAGGAACCGACCAGCCCGGATGACGTGGCCGGCCACAAGAAGATCCGCGAGGCGATTGCGCCGGTGAAGGTGGCGACCGGCGAAATGTGCCAGAACCGCATCATGTTCAAGCAGTTCATCGCCGAAGGCGCGATCGATATCGTGCAGATCGATGCTTGCCGCATGGGTGGGCTGAACGAGGTTTTGGCTGTGCTTTTGATCGCCGCCAAATTCGGCAAGGCGGTGTGGCCGCATGCCGGTGGCGTGGGCCTTTGCGAATATGTGCAGCACCTGTCGATGATCGATTACATTGCCGTCTCCGGCACCAAGGAGGGCAGGGTGATCGAATATGTCGACCACCTGCACGAACATTTCGTCGATCCCTGCGTCATCAAGGATGCGGCCTACATGCCGCCATCGAAGGCTGGTTTCTCGATCGAGATGAAACCGCAATCGATTGCCGATTATACATTTGGCCAACCGAAGGCTGCCTGAGGGGATTTGACAATGACGGACAACATTCTGGCTCTGACACTATCCCCCGAAACCATTCTGCCGGGCGATGCCGACAAGGCGGTCCTGATCGGCCGTGTCTGGTCAAACGCCGCCGATGGCCCGCTGCCTGTTATTTATCGAGACGGCCAGTTGCACGATATATCTGCAATTGCGTCGACCTCCAGCGCGCTTCTGGAAATCGACGGCATCGCTTCTCGACTGGCGACCGAAAGCGGCCCGGCCATCGGCGCGCTCGAAAACTTTCTCGACGGCAGTCTTGGCGCTCTTCTGGCGCCGGTCGATCTGCAGGCTGTCAAAGCGGCGGGCGTTACCTTTGCCGGTTCGATGCTGGAACGGGTGATCGAAGAGTTTACACGCGGCAATCCGGCAGAAGCCGCCAATGTTCGCGAGCGTCTCGCGCCGGTTCTGGGTGAAAAACTCACCGGTCTGGTGCCGGGATCAGAAAAGGCTGCCGAGGTGAAGGCGCTGCTCACCGAGATGACGCTGTGGTCGCAATATCTCGAAGTCGGCATCGGCCCGGATGCGGAAATCTTTACCAAGGCGCAGCCGATGTCATCGGTCGGTTCAGGCGCTCTCGCCGGTCTTCACCCGAAATCGGAATGGAATAACCCGGAACCGGAGGTGGTGCTGGCGATCCGCTCCGATGGCCAGATCGTCGGCGCCACACTCGGCAATGACGTCAATCTGCGTGATATCGAAGGTCGTTCGGCTCTGCTGCTTGGCAAGGCCAAGGACAACAACGCCTCCTGCTCGATCGGCCCGTTCATTCGGCTGTTCGATGAGACCTTCACGCTCGATACCGTGCGCAATCTCGAGGTGTCCCTGAAAGTCACCGGCGAGGATGGTTTTGTCATGGATGGTGTCAGCCGCATGAATGCCATCAGCCGTGATCCCGCCGATCTGGCCGGTCAGTTGCTCAATCCCAATCACCAATATCCCGATGGCGCGGTACTGTTCCTCGGCACGATGTTTGCTCCGGTCAAGGATCGCCGTGGTCCCGGTCAGGGCTTTACCCACGAAGTCGGAGACCGGGTGGAAATTAGCGCGCCGGAACTGGGGCGTCTGGTCAACCGCATGGCCCGTTGCGCCGATTGCGCGCCCTGGACGTTTGGCGTTGGTGCGTTGATGCGCAATCTGGCGGGTAGGGGGCTTCTGTAGGCGGCAATTGCGAATTTGGACCGCAGGATCTAAATTAATCCTTTAGTCCATTTCCATGGAGGCGGTTTTGCCGATCAACGCCAACAAAAGCGAAGCAGATGCATTGACCCGCGAGTTTGCAAAAATGGCGGATGTAAGTATCTCCGAGGCCATCGTGATCGCGATGAGAGAGGCGATCGAACGGCGTCGCAAGGCAGAAACGCCGATTGAAACTGCTACGCGACTGCGTGAAAAATTCGGTATCCAGCTTTCCGAGCAGGCTATGAAGCCTTTGCCGAAGTCCGCTTTCGATAGCATGTGGGATGAAAGCTGATGTATGTCGATGCCTGCGCGATTATCGCCCTGGCATCAAATGAGCCGGAGGCCCAACGCATTTCGGAAGCATTGATCGCGGCGAAGGCGCCGATCACTTCGGCCGCCGCTGTGTTGGAAGCTGCCTTGGGATTGGCGCGACCTGACAAATTCAACCAGCCCGTTTCCCAAATAGAACCGTTCTTGATGGCTTTTCTCAAGGAGCAGGGCATTGACCTGTGTGATCTACCGCCAGCGAGAACGGCATCGAGCCTTGTGCTGATGGCCGCAGATAAATTCGGACGCGGACCGAACAGGCTTAATCTTGGTGATTGTCTATCAGGTGCCGATACTCGCTACGCATGACGAATTTCGGCAGACAGACCTAGAAACAGTACCTTGACGTCTGGCGGAGGGCCGCCGTCAAGCGACGGCCCGTCGGCAATCACATCACCGCGCCGATCTGCCACGGCACGAATTCGTGGCGTCCATAGCCTAGCAGTTCCGATTTGGACTTCTTGCCCGAAGCGACGTCGAGGATGACGTTAAAAATCTCGCGGCCCTTGTCTTCGAGGCTGACACCATCGATGACATCGCCGCAGTTGATGTCCATGTCCTCGGTCATGCGGGCGTAAAGCTCGTTATTGGTGGCGAGCTTGATCGACGGTACCGGTTTGCCGCCATAGGCGGAGCCACGGCCGGTGGTGAAACAGAGGATGTTGGCGCCGCCGGCGACCTGTCCGGTTGCCGCAACCGGGTCATAACCGGGTGTGTCCATGTAGACAAAACCCTTGCGATCTATGCGCTCGGCGTAACGATAGACGCCTCTGAGCGTGGAGTTGCCGCCCTTGGCGACGGCGCCCAGCGATTTTTCCAGAATGGTGGTGAGACCGCCGGCCTTGTTGCCGGGGGAGGGGTTGTTGTTCATCTCGCCGCCATTGCGGGTCGTGTATTCGTCCCACCATGCGATCAGGTCGACGATTTTCTGGCCGACCTCGACGCTTTCGGCGCGGCGTGTCAGGAGATGCTCGGCGCCGTAGATTTCAGGCGTTTCGGAGAGGATCGCAGTGCCTCCCTGGCGCACCAGCATGTCGGCGGCGACGCCGAGTGCCGGGTTGGCGGTGAGGCCGGAATACCCGTCAGAGCCACCGCATTGCAGCGCCAGCGAGAGTTCTGAGGCGGAAATCGGTTCGCGGCGGGAGCGTGCGACGAAGGGCAGCATTTCCTTGATCTTTGCCACGCCGGCCTCGACCGCCTTGCGGGTGCCGCCGGTTTCCTGAATGGTCAGCGATTGAAAGTGTTCGCCCTCGGCAATCTGATAGGTCTCTTTCATCCGGGGGATCTGAAAGACCTCGCAGCCGAGGCCGACCAGCAGTGTCGCGGCAAAATTGGGATGGCTGGCATAGCCCCACTGGGTACGCGACAGCACGTCAAAGGCCTCGCCCTTGCCGGCCATGCCGCAGCCCTGGCTGTGCGGCAGTGCCACGATGCCGTCGATATCCGGGTAGTCGTCGAGAATGCCGGAACGGTTGATCTCTTCGGCGATGTAATCCACCGCCGTGGCGGAACAGTTTACCGACGACAGGATGCCGATAAAATTACGGGTGCCGGAGCGGCCGTCGGCGCGGCGAAAGCCTTCGAAAAAGGCTGGCGTTTCGCCCGGCAGCAAAATTTCCTTCGGGCGGGCTTCGGCAGCGAATGCGTAATCGCGCTCAAAATCCTCGCCCATGGTGACGTTCTTTTCGTGCACCCATTCGCCGGGAATGATGTCGGTCGAGGCAAAGCCGATGATCTGGCCGAATTTGCGGATCGGTTCGCCCTTGGTGATCGGCCGTGTCGCCACCTTGTGGCTGCGCGGTACGCGGGCCACTGCCACCACATCGCCTTCGATCGGCGTGCCG
The DNA here is from genome assembly GCF_009617585.1 of Endobacterium cereale. Lineage (GTDB taxonomy): Bacteria > Pseudomonadota > Alphaproteobacteria > Rhizobiales > Rhizobiaceae > Neorhizobium > Neorhizobium cereale. The sequence goes on from NZ_WIXI01000040.1 coordinate 80,405, forward strand.
GTCGGCAGATCGGCGGTCGCGACCACCACATTGTCCTGCGGGTTGAGGCGCAGCGTCTTTTTTACAGTCATGTCAAACCTCCAGGATCGCCTTGATCACGCCGGCTTCCGGCTTTGACCATTCAGCGAAAAGCGAGACGCCGTCTTCAAGGCGACCACGATGGGTATTCAGCGCGCGCGTCGGCACCTTGCCGGCCTCGATCTGCCGAACCACTTCGGCAAAATCGTCAGGCTGGGCATTGCGGCTGGCAATGAGCGTCGCCTCGCGCTTGTGGAATTCCGGGTCGGAAAAGGTGATGTCCTGCCGCACGACGGACAGAAACACGTAACGGGCGCCGTGGGCGAGGAAACCAAAACCGCGCTGCATCGGCACCGCATTGCCGGTGGCGTCGATGACGACGTCATACCATTCGCCGGAAGTCTGGCGTTCAGCCTCTGATTCCGCGTTCTCGTCAGCAAAGATCGTGGCGTCCGCGCCAAGCTGGTCGACGGCGAATTTCAGGCGGTCCTCGCGCGTGTCCATCACCGTCACATGCGCGCCGCGCGCCTTGGCAAAAATGATCGCCGACATGCCGATCGGGCCGGAGCCGGTGACAAGCACACGATCTTCCGAGGTGATCATGCCGCGTTTGACGCCGTGGGCGCCGATTGCCAGAAACTCGATCATCGCCGCATCAGCGAGCGGAATTTTGCCGGTCGGGACAACGTTCTGCTCGGGCACGCAGAGATATTCGGCCATGCCGCCATCCTTGTGCACACCCAGAACCTGAATGTTGCAGCAGGCATTGGACAGGCCCTTGCGGCAGGCCTTGCAGGTGTCGCAGGAGAGATAGGGCACGATATAGACCGGATCGCCTGCCTTCAGTCTGCTATCTGCCGGTGCCTCTTCGACCGTCCCCGACAGTTCATGTCCCATGACGCGGGGATATTCGAGAAAGGGATGTTTGCCGGCAAAGATATGAAAATCCGTGCCGCAAATGCCGATATGGCGGATGCGGACCTTCACCTCTTTCTCCCCGCGCACCGGTTCAGGGCGCGAGACGATGGAGAGGCGGCCGGGTTCATCGCAGACCAGAGCTTTCATGCGGTTTTCCTGTCGGAGGCTTGGATGATGGCTTCAAGAGTTGGTGCGGGCGTGCCAGCCCAATCGAGAAAAGCTTTGATGCGGCGCTCGATCTTCAGGGCGTGATTGCCGGCAATGTCGGCGATACGGTGTTCTAGGTAGGGGTTGAGGAAACGGCCCATCGTCGTTTCGACATAGGCCTTGGCGTCGTCACCCATGCCGTGCGCCGCAAAGCCGGGAACGACTTCATCGCGATAGACGGCATCCAGCCGCTGACGGATGGCCGGGTCGGTCAGAATTTCCTTCACCGTCTCGCCCTTCGGTCGGCCTTCCTTCAGCCAGATATCGGCGAGAGTGGTGTGGCCGAGATTGAGGATGTGCAGTTTCAGGCGCTCGAACGGTTCGAGCTTGTCTGTCAGCACGATCGCCGGATGTGTGCAGGGCATGGTGAGGCCGGGCGTACGTTCGACTGCCCACAGCGCATAGGGTTCCGCGACCGCGCCGACCGGCTCGATCGGTTCGGAAACGATGCGGTCCACCAGCGTGTTGGCGAAAATCACCTTTTCTTCCAGCCATGCCAGGAATGCGGCGTCCGCTCCGCTCTTCTGTGCAAGGTCGCGGATGATGCCCTTCAGCACCGGTCCATTGCCGTTGATGAGTTCGCAAGGGAGGATCGTGAGCGGCTTGGCTGTTCTCTGGAAACGGGCCAGCAGGAGCTGTGCGAGCTTGCCGGGGAAGGACGGGCGCGGCGACAGGACGTCCAACTCGGCGCCCTCCAATTCGGACGAGATGTCGTACCCGGAATCGCCGGTATTGGAGAGCACGTATTCGGCCTGCTCGCAGAACAGGTTAACGACTTCTGCCCAGTTTCCCGCAACCGAAAGGCCGCGCTCGACACTTTTCACCGCAACGGTGCGCTCGACGGGACTGCCATCTTCCAGTCCGCGAATGATGACCGGGAAACCGGCCGGATCGGCGAAGGCTGCCAGCCGCCCTGCGCGTTCAGCCGAGCCCGATGTCTGCACGATAACGACGGGCAGAACATTCTGCCCTTGCTGCTTTGCCTCATGCAGGAAAAAATCCGCATGTGCCTGGAGAAAACGGCTGGTGCCGAACTGTAAAATGATGCCCGTCATGGACGCTCCGCCCTGATCTGATACCTGTTTGAAATAATGGCCGGTCGAGGCGTGGCAGGCCGACAGAAGCGCAATTGGCGTCGCATGCTTCCTCTCCCGTAACATGCAGTAAAACTGTTCTTTTGGGATAAAAGACAATCGCCTTGCAGGCAATTTGTTTTTTATATAAAAAGAGCATTCATAAAAAACAGCTTCTGCCAAGTGTCATTTCAGCAGCCGTCATTTCAAGGCGCTCTTCCAATCATGAAAACCAACGCTCTTTTCAAGCGCAGCTACAATCAGGCTCTCGATATGCTGGCCGGAGCAGGAGAGGGCGTGCCTTTGCCATCAGAGCCGGCCATGGCTGCGACACTCGGTGTCAGCCGCACCACCGTTCGCGCCGTGCTGACGGCGCTGGCCATGCGCGAGATCATCACCATCGACGGTCGCGCCAAGACCCAACTGCGCCTGCCGAAGCGCAACGACTATCTTGCTGATGCCGATCTGGAGCCGCTGGCCGATATGGTGGAGCGAAAATTCATGGCGTGGCTGGTGGGGCCGGATTGCAGCCCCGGCCATGTGATCAACGGGCTGGATCTCGCCCGCCAGTTTGGGGTCTCGACCTCGGCCATTCGCGATTGCCTCAACAAGTTTAGCCATTTTGGCTTGCTGGAACGGCAAAGCAATGGCCGCTGGCGCACGCTCGGCCTGACCGTCGAATTCGTCGCGGAGCTTTTCGACATGCGTGAACTGATCGAGTTTCGCGCCGTCGATCGTTTTGTGGCGCTTTCGAAAGACGACCCGCTGTGGAGCGAACTGTCATTGATCGAGAAAGAGCATCACGCATTTCTTGACGATTTCGATCGCCGCAACCGTGATTTTTCCGATCTCGACCACCGGTTTCACAAGCTCGTTGATAGCGCCGTCCCGAATCGGTTTCTTGGCAATATCCAGGGCGTGATGTCGGTGATTTTTCACTATCACTACCAATGGAACAAAAAGGACGAGGTTGATCGCAATCACCGTGCGCTCTGCGAGCATCTGGCCTATATCGACGGGCTGAAAAGCGGTGATCCTTCCAGGGCGCGAGAGGCCTGCCGGTTGCATCTCCACACGGCACGATCGACCATGCTGACATCCATCAATGTCATTTGAGGGAACATTTTGTGAAATATTTCAACTTGACAGGTAATGATATTACATAACATACACTATTCGCATTGACGGCAGGCCCCTTTGGCAGCTAAGTCAGCGTCGACGGTTTCCAACGCCAAAAGCAATGGAATTAATAGGGAACACGGTGCGGACCTCAACAGGACCAATGCCGTGGCTGCCCCCGCAACTGTAAGCGGATCACCGTCCATCCTCGAGATACCCGATGGGTGTCTGGCCACTGTGTCGTGATCGGCATGGGAAGGCAGGTGGACGACATGTTCGTGAGCCAGGAGACCTGCCGTCGGGACAGAACTATCGTTACGGGCGGGGATGCCCGGAAGAGGATCACGTTATGACGCTTCCATGCGCTGATGCGCACTCCATGGTCTTTATCCCTTTTTCGTCGATGTCGGCTGTCCGGGGCCAAGCGTTCTGACGCGCGCTGTCGCCCTCCATCGATCACACATTTCCAGGAGAGACCATGTTTCATTTTTCACGCCTGTCGGTTTGCGCAGGTCTGTTGGCATCTGCCGTCGCCGCCATTCCATTTTCGACCTCGGCACAGGCTGCCGAAACTCAGTATCCGTTGACGATCAAGAATTGCGGCCTTGAGCTGACCTTCAAGCAGGCGCCGTCGCGCACCGTGTCCGTCGGCCAGAGCGTGACTGAAGTGCTTTATCTGCTTGGGCTTTCGGACAAGGTGGTCGGCACGGCACTTTGGGTCAGCCCCGTGCTGAAAGGGTTTGAGGAAACCAATGCCAAGGTCGAGCGTCTGGCCGATAACGATCCGAGCTTCGAAGCGGTCATCGGTAAGAAGCCGGATCTCGTGACGACACAGTTCCAGTGGCAGATCGGCCCGGAAGGCGTGGTTGGAACGCCTGCCCAGTTCGCCGAGCTTGGTGTGCCGGTCTACACGTCGCCGGCAGATTGTGTCGGCAAGGACAATTCCGGCGGCGGCGATGGCGTGCGCACCGGTGTCTTTTCGATGGAGTTGATCTACGAGGAAATCCGCGATCTGGCCAAAATCTACAACGTACAGGATCGCGGTGAGGAGGTCGTTGCCGACCTGAAGACGCGTGAAGACGCAGCCCGCAAGAAGATTGCCTCTGCGGAAGGCAAGCTCTCCGCCGTGTTCTGGTTCTCCAGCGCGGAAATGGATATCGATCCTTATGTCGCGGGTCGTCACGGCGCGCCGGGTTACATCATGTCGGCACTGGGCATCAAGAATGTCATCGAAAGCGATGAGGAATGGCCGACGGTTGGCTGGGAAACCATTGCCAAGGCCAATCCGACCATGATCGTCACCGGCAAGATGGATCGCCGCCGCTTCCAGGCCGATGATGTTGCCGTCAAGCACAAATTCCTCAAGGATGACCCGGTTGCCAGCCTGATGTCGGCTGTCAAGGAAGGCCATGTCTTCGATATGGATGCGCAGGCGATGAACCCGACCATCCGCACGATTGAAGGACTGGAAGTTCTGGCGGATGCGATTGCTTCCGCTGGCCTTGCCAAATAAGCAACGACAGCAGTGGCACGCGTTTCATCAAAATTGGGAGTGACAGGCGCCGTGATTGCGGCGCTTGTTCTCCTCCTGTGTGCATTGATTGCCGGCGCGGCGATCGGCGAAACCTCCATTCCTTTTGTCGTGGTTGTGAAGACGATCGCCAACCGGATGTTCGGTGCGGGCTATCCGCTGGAAGCACTCGATGAAGGCATCGTCTGGAGTTACCGCCTCAGCCGTGCCGTCATTGCGGCCTGCTGCGGGGCGTCTCTTGCGCTAGCGGGTGCGGTCCTGCAGTCACTGCTGCGCAATCCTCTAGCTGATCCCTATATCCTCGGCATTTCGGCCGGGGCTTCCACCGGTGCCGTGGCAGTGGCACTTCTTGGTTTCGGCGCAGGTCTCCTGACCATGCCGATGGGTGCGCTGGTGGGAGCGCTCGCCGCCTTCGTACTCGTCAGTCTTCTGGCCATGCGCGCTGGCAGCGGCAGCAATGCCATCATTCTGGCCGGTGTTGCCGGCTCGCAGATGTTCAATGCCATCACCTCCTTCATCGTCACCAAATCGGCGACGGCGGAACAGGCGCGCGGTATCATGTTCTGGCTGCTCGGAAATCTCTCCGGCGTGCGCTGGCCGGATGTCGGTCTGGCGCTACCGGTCACGATCATCGGTCTTCTCATATGTCTCTGGCATGTGCGTGCGCTCGATGCCTTTGCCTTCGGTAATCAGGCAGCTGCCTCGCTCGGCATTCGCGTGCGCCGTGTACAAATTATCCTGATCTGCACGGCGGCGGCCATGACGGCGGCCATGGTGTCACTGGTCGGTTCCATCGGATTCATCGGTCTTGTCATTCCACATGCCGCGCGGCTGATCGTCGGTGTGCGGCATGGTCGGTTGCTGCCGGTTACAGCTCTTGTCGGCGCCGTCTTCATGATTCTTGCCGATATTCTGTCGCGGACCATCATTACAGGTCAGGTTCTGCCGATCGGCGTCATCACCGCGCTTGTCGGTGCGCCGGCCTTTGCCTTCATTCTTGGGCAGAAGAGGGCGCGGCCGTGAAACTGTCTGCGCAAAATCTTTGCTGGTCGGCCGGCAATCTCGAAATCGTGCGTGACGTGTCCCTGGATGTCTCGCCTGGCGAGTTTTTCGGTATCATCGGTCCCAACGGCTCGGGCAAAAGCACGCTTCTGTCCATGCTGGCCGGTATTCGCAAGCCGCTTTCCGGACAGGTGTTTTTGGGTGACCAGCCCATACGCTCCATCGGCAGCCGCGATGTTGCGCGAAAGCTGGCTTTCGTCGAGCAGCAGGCGGAAACGGCTGAGCGCATCACCGCGCGTCAGGCCGTTGAACTGGGGCGAACGCCCTATCTCGGACCGTTGTCAGGATGGTCGGCCGAGGACGACGGGATTGTCGATGCCGCTCTCGACAATGTCGATATGGCCGACAAGGCCGAGCGTCAGTGGCACCATCTTTCCGGTGGCGAACGGCAGCGTCTGCATATCGGTCGTGCACTGGCGCAGCAACCGAGAGTGCTTCTGCTGGATGAACCGACCAATCACCTCGATATAGGTCACCAGATCGATCTTCTCGATCTGGTGCGCAGGCAAGGTCTGACCGTGGTGGCAGCACTTCATGATCTGAACCACGCTGCCATGTTTTGCGACCGCATCGCCGTCATGGATGAGGGCAAGCTTACCGCCATCGGTTCGCCATCGCAGGTGCTGACATCGGCGACGATAAGCGCTGTCTTCGGCGTCGACGCAATTGTGTCTGCCGATGAAGACGGCATCTGTCATGTGCGCTTCCGCTCAGGTGAGCGCAAACGTGAATCCCGAAGAAAGGACGATTTGAGATGATCAAAGCTCTTGCCCCTATTGCGGCGCTCATGGCGGCACTGGCTTTCGCCGGCAGCGCACTGGCCGAGACGTTCGAGGTCAAGATGCTGAACCGGGGCGAAAAAGGTCCGATGGTGTTTGAACCGGATTATCTGGAAATCCAGCCGGGCGACAAGGTCGTGTTCGTTCCCAGCCACAAAAGCCATAATGCGGCGACGATCGACGAAATGATCCCGGAAGGTGTCGAAGGCTTCAAAAGCAGGATCAACGATCAGTTCGAAACCACGTTCGACAAGGCCGGTTTTTATGGCATCAAATGCTCACCGCATATCGGCATGGGCATGATCATGCTTATCAAGGTTGGCGAAGCGACGGTGCCGGACAGCTACAAGGCAGTCAATTTGCCTGCCCGGGCGAAGTCACGCATGGATGCGCTGATCGCGCAGGCGCAGTAACCTTCCGCGCTGAGAATTCTGTCGCGGACCTCCGCGATATAACCTGCACAGTCTGTAAACGAAAAGAAAGGCGGCGCTTTTTCGAGCGCCGCCTTTGCAATTTTGAACCCGATGGCTGCAGCGAACTGCAGCCATCGTCACGCAAGCGTCAAGCTGCCTGATAGGCGGCGATGATGGCTTCCACCTGCTTGTCGTTCATGGCCGTAAGCTGCTTATCGGTCAGTTCGCCAAGACGGTCCTTGCCAAGGCTTGCGATATCTTCGGTCGATAGGCCGGCAAGTGCCTTGACGTTGATCGCTGCGATGTCTTCGGCCGAGAACTGCTTGATGAAGTCAGTTGCCAGTCCCGCAATCTGGGCGGCGGTCATGACGCCGACCTGGCTGGTCGTCAGTTCCGCAACCTGGGTAAGCGACATGTTGCTGATCTGGTCGGCAGTCAGACCGACCACAGCCTTGTTGCTCAGCTTGGCGATGTCACCAGTGTCGAACTCCTTGATCTGGTCCGTGCTCAGAGCGCCAACTTGGCTGGCGGTCAGTGCGCCGAGCTGGGTGTCGCCCAGTGCCTTGATCCCGGCCGTGCTCAGGTTTTTGATCTGGCTGGTGCTCAGTGAAGCGACCTGGGTATCCGACAGCTTTTCGACCTGGGCAGCGACCAGGCCGCCGATAACCGTGTCGGAAAGGCCCGTAATCGCCTTGGCGTTGATTGCGCCAAGCTGGTCTGCCGACAGGTCCGAGGCGGCCTGGAAGCCGGCAAGCTGCTTGGCTGTCAGGGTGCCCATCTGCGTGGCGCTGATGGTTGCCGTCTTGGTCGTGCCCAGATCTTTGATCTGATCGGCAGTCAGGCCGGTGAAGCCTTTCGCGCTGAGCTTGTCCAGCTTGACCTCTGCGAGCTGTTCATTCGACAGGCCGGTGACCTGCGAAGCCGAAAGAGCGGCAAACTGCTCGTCTCCGAACTCTTTGATCTGGGCAGGGCTCAGCACGTCGATCTGAGCATTGCTGAGACCGCTGATCTGTGCGGCCGTCAGGGCTTCCTTGATATCGCCCGCTGCGATGTCTTCCAGGATGGCGGTCGACAGGCCGGAGATCGCCTTGGTGCTGATAGCGGCAGTCTGTTCCTTGGTCAGGCCGCCTTCGCCGAGCCCTGCCACCTGCTTGGCGGTAAGGTTCTTGACCTGATCGGTCGTCAGCGTTTTCGTCTGGGTTGCCGTCAGGTCGTTCTGGATCTGATCGGCGGTCAGGCCGGAGATCGCCTTGACGGAGATCTTGGTGAGGTCGATCTTCGCGAACTGCTCTTCGCTCAACGCGGAGACCTGCGTTGCCGTGAGAGAGCCGATCTGCTCGGCCATGTCCTCGATCTGGTCAGGCGTCAGCTTGGCGATCTGGGCATTGCTGAAACCGGCGACCTGCGGTGCCTTCAGGGCCTTGATCTGCGCCTCACCAAAACCTTCCAGCGCTGCATCGGTCAGGCTGCCGATCGCCTTGGCGTTGATGGCACCTACCTGATCATCGCTGAGGCCGGTGATCTGGGTTTTTGTCAGAGCGGCGACCTGCTTGTTGGTCATGGCTGCGAAATGGGCCGGCTGCAGCTTGTCGATCTGCGCGTCGGAAAGGGCGCCAACCGCGTCCGCAGACAGACCGGCAAATGCCTTGGTGTTGATCGCACCGATCTCGTCGTCCGAGAACAGCGCGATATCGGCAGCGTCGAGAGCGCCGAGCTGTGTTGCGGTCATGGCTGCGACCTGTTCCTGCGAGATTGCAGTAACCTGTGTCGTGCCGAGGCCGCCGATCTGGCCTGCGGTCAGTCCGGCCACGCCCTTGGCGCTGATCTTGCTGACGTCGATTTCAGCCAGCTGTTCGTTGCTGAGTGCTGCCACCTGGGTGGAGGTCAGGGCTGCGATCTGATCGGCGGAGAATTCCTTGATCTGTGCCGGTTCGAACGCCTTGATCTGCTTTGCGCTGAGAGCCGCGACCTGTGTCGTCGAGAAGGCATCCTTGAGGTCTGCTGCGGCGATCTTCTTGATGAATTCGTCGGACAGGCCGGAGACCGACTTGACGTTGATGGCGGCGATCTGGGTCTTGGTCAGGCTTTCCGGTGCGAAGCCTGCGACCTGTTTTGCGGTCAGCGAACCCATGTGGGTGGTGGTCAGGTCTGCGAGCTGGTCAGTAGACAGCTTTTCGATCTGGCCCGCTGTCAGTCCGGTGACGCCCTTGGCGCTGAGCTTTTCGATGTTGAGGTTGGTAATGTTGTCGGTGCTGACGGCGGCAACCTGCGTTGCGGTCAGGGCTGCGAACTGGTCATCGCTGAAACCGGCCAGCTGTTCGCCGGAGAATGCCTGGATCTGCTTGGTGGAAAGTGCGGCAACCTGGGCGCCGGAGAAGACGTCCTTGACGGTGGCAGCGGTGATGCCGCTGATGACGCCTTCGGCCAGACCGGAGATCGACTTGGCGCTGATGGCCTTGATCTGGTCGTTGGTGAGGTCGCCGGCTCCGAAGGCTGCGATCTGCTTGGCGTTCATCGCCGGGATCTGGGTCGCGGTGTCGAACGTCTTGGTCTTGGTGTCGGAAAGACCCTCGATCTGGCCTGCGGTCAGTCCGGCCACGCCCTTGGCGCTGATCTTAGTCAGGTCGATCTTGTCGAGCTGTTCGCTTGTGAGAACGGAAACCTGCGACGAGGTCAGGGCTGCAACCTGGCCATCACCGGTCAGCTTTTCGAACTGCGCTGGCGTCAGAGCCTTGATCTGGTTGAGGCTGAATGCAGAGATCTGCGCAGGCTTGAGCGCGGCCAGGTCGGTATCGCCGAGTGCGGCAACAGCATCGGTCGCCATGCCGGAGATTGCCTTGGCACTGATGGCTCCGATTTCGGCATCGCTGAAGCGGCCGATGTCGTCAGCGGTGAGACCGCTGATCTGTGCCGCACTGAGCGAGGCAATCTGGGTTTCGTCGAGTGCTGTAACCTGAGCGTCCGTCAGGGCGCTCATCTGCGTGGAAGACAGTGCCGCGATCTGCGCGGTCGAAAACAGCGCGATCTTGCTGTCGGCGATGGCGGCGATCTGTTCTGCCTTGAGGCCGACCATGGACTTGGCGGAAATCGCCTTCAGCTGGTCGTCGGTCAAAACGTCAACGTGATCGGCGTTGATTGCGCCAAGCTGCGCGGAGCTCAGGACTTTGACCTGGTCTGCCGAGAGGGCCTTCACATCGTCTTCGTTAAGGGTTGCGATCGTTGCCGTGGACAGCTTCTGGATCTGAGCTGTCGAAAAAGAAGAGATAATCGATGTCATTTTGCGGGCCTATGATTGTTTCTTTGCAGTTGAACTATCCCAGACAAGAAACATCGAACCATCCGACAGTGACACGAAGCAAATCTCGTACGAAAAATCGTAAAACTTTGCGGCGGGTCTCGAACAAGCCTTATGTTTCTGAAGTTTCTGGTGAATGGAAGTAGACCGAAACATGGCTCGCCCGAGCCGCAGCGCTGGAAGGACATCATGTTCAAGTGCCGAAAGCACCTGCTCCAGTCGCGTGTACTCAAAAACCGGACCGCAAAGAGCGACTTGGTCTTCTACCCAGACGTAACTTGATTGATGAGATTCGTCTGGCTGCAGCCAAGATAAATTTGCCGAATTAATTTTGGATTAAAGTAAAGCATGAGTTGTAGTTACGTGATGCGGGAAAAATCTGCTCGAAAGCCAGCAAAATCAATGGCGTTGCAAATGATGCCAAAAAAAGTTTTTCTTTGACGGTTCAAGACGGCTTGCTTTCCAAGCATTGATGGCGGTTGTCGTGGAAATCGATTCGTCATTAACGAATTTCATGGCGTTCTATAAAGTAAAAGCCGGAAAAATAATTTTTCGAAGTCAAAGGATGTCGATATCTACAGCGATGCTTTCGAAGTATATGTTTTTGCTAATAAGCCTCACGGTGTCCCATAAGCGGAGTTCATCTCCGTAATGGTGTATGATTCAATCGCGGTGCTAAGAGGTTTCCATACACCGTCAGGAATTGAGCGGCGAGGAATGGGCGGTCTTCGCGCCTCTGCTTCCGAGCAAGAGCCCGGTGTTGAGCTAGTTGACGAACGCCGAGTGATCAGCAGCATCCTTTGGCGGCTTCGAACTGGTTCATCGTGGCGGGATGTGCCCGAACGATATGGGCCACGCACCACGCTCTACAATAGGTTTACCCCTGGCGCAAACTAGGTGTCTGGCATCGACGTTCTAGCGCTGTTTGAGAGCGTTACGATGGAGACAGCGGCATGATCGACAAGGGCATATGATACCGACGCTATTCGCGGCTTCGCCGAGCAACGCAAATGCTGGGCGCGAAAGCCAACCGCAAACTGGCCTTCAGCTTCAGCCGATGGGTCTATCGTCATCGTAATCTCTGGAGCGGTTCTTCGATAGCATCGAGTAGATGCGCGGCTTGGACACACGATATGATCGCCGCGCGCTCAGCATTGAGGAGGCGAAGCGCGTGTCGTCGCAAAGCACCACGGCGGCGTTTCAGCGCTCTGGCGCAAGTTTCTCGATTACTTCGGAGCTGAACTGGTATGGAACTCGGTGTCATCCGATTGGAGGCGTCCGGGGAGCGCCTCCATTGCCAACATTCGCGAGCTTTCAAAACTGAACTGAGCATGCCAAAGCGATCAGAAGGGTGTCTTTTTACCAATCTTTATCGCTCGCGCAGCGCTTCGCCCGCTTTGTTGAATGGCTTGATGAGATAGTCGAGCACGGTCTTTTCGCCCGTATCGATATCGACGGTGGCAATCATGCCGGGCGCGATCGGGTTGCGCTGGCCGGCCTTGCCGATCAGGGCGTCGCTGTCGGTCTGGACGAAGACGCGGTAATAATACACTTCCGGATCCACCTCATCCTGGATCGTGTCCGGCGAAATGGCGATAACCTTGCCTTCAAGAGCCCCGTAAATCGAATAGTCGTAGGCGGTTATCTTGACGGTCGCCCTCTGATCCGGATGGATGAAAGCAATGTCGCGCGGCGAGATCCTTGCTTCCACCAGCAACTGGTCGCCCAATGGGATGATGTCCATGAGCTTGCCATTGGGTGGCACGACGCCACCGATCGTCGACACCTCGATATTCTTGACAATGCCGCGGACCGGCGATCGGACGGTCAACCTTGAAAGGCTGTCCCGACGACCGGCAACGACCGAACGCAACGAATTGACTTCGGCATTGGCCTTCGACAATTCTTCACGGGCCTGCACAATATATTGTGCACTCGTCTCCACCTTTTTGAGTTCAAGTTGCGCAAGTTGCTGCTCCAGCCTCAGGATCTCGACAGTGCTGGCCGCGCCTATTCCCGACAGTTCCTGATTGACGGCAAGTTCTTTTTTTGCAAGGGCGACGGATTTGTCGATCCAGCTGAGCGTTTCCTGCAAGTTGCGTTGACGCGCCTCGTATAATTGTGTTTCGCTGGCGATGAGGGCGGGCTCGTCCTGCAACTCATCGGGAAAAGACAGGGGCTGATCGTTTACCTCCGCGATCAGCCGTGCAGCGCTTGCGAGTGCTGCGCGGTATTTCGCCGACGCTTCTCCGACGCCGGACTGTGTTATGGCCGGGTCGAACTGGGCAATCATCTGCCCGGCTTCAACAATCTGGTTTTCGCGCACTTCGAGTTTTGACACAATGCCGCCTTCGAGAGACTGCACGACCTGTTCCTTGCTGATTGGAACGACCCTGCCGGTGCCCGTCGAAACCTCGTCGAGAACAGCATAGTTCGCCCATATTAAGCCGGTCGAGAGCAGCAGGGTCAGCACCAGTACGACGCGTTTGGCGCGCGTCAGCTTGACACTGTCATCACCACCATGCTGCCAGCTTTCAAGCTCTGGCTGTTGAAAAAACGCCGCCATCAGATATCCGCCTCCACACTGCGCATCTGGTTCTTGCCCCGGGCTCGAGGCTTGGCCGATGCGGCTTTTGCCCGTTTTTCCGGCCTGCCCTCCGGCTCTTTGGTGGCGGGGGATGCCGCGCCCTTCTCGATTGCCGGTGGCGGAGCAGCCGCAGGTGTACCGCGAAGCCTTGTGAGAACATCGGATTTCGGCGCATCCAGAACAATCCGACCGTTCTCAAGCATCACGGCGCGCTCGACAACGTCAAGCATCCGCATGCGATGGGTGGCGACGATAACGGTCTTGCCTTTGCTCCAGGTCTTGAACCGCGTGATGAAATCACGTTCCGCGGCCTCGTCGAGCGAGGCGGTCGGTTCATCGAGCAGGATGATGTTCGGATCCCTGATGATCAGCCGTGACAACAACAAGGCCTGCTGCTGTCCGCCGGACAGGCCGCGACCGCCTTCATCGATGATGTGGTCGAGGCCATCGGGAAGTTGCCGGATGAACTGGTCGGCACCACTGACTGCGAGCGCATTGAGCAATGCAGTCTGCGGCGCATCGGGAGCGCCGAGCATGGCGTTTTCCCGTATCGTTCCATGAAACAGCCGCGCGTTCTGAGACATGATGCCGATATCACGCCTCAAATCATGCGGATCGATGTGAGACATCATAAGATTGTCGACAAGCGCTTCACCCGAACTCGGCTCGATCATGCCGGATAAAGCCATGAGAAGTGTCGATTTGCCGGCACCGTTTTTGCCGAGCAATCCGACGGTCTGGCCGGCAGCCACGGAAAAACTGCCCAGCGTCAGCGCCGGTTTTCCTTCCGGCAGGCCGTAATGGAATGTTGCGGACCTGAACTGGTAATGGCCAGCCAGGCCAGTGACGCTTATCCGCCGTTCGGCCTGCGGATGATCGGTGGGAAGTTCCATGATGGAATTCAGACCTTGCATCCCGATTTTCGCGTGCTGATAGCGGCTGAGAACGCCGGTAACCTGTCCCATTGGCCCCATCATTCGAGAGCCCAGGATTGAGCAGGCTACCAGCGCACCTGTCGTCATGTCGCCTGCCATCACCATGGGCGCGCCGCAAAAGACGATCACCGCGAACACTGCCGTCTGGATGGCATGCGACCAGCTTGAAAGCGTGCCGGTCAGCGCGCGTAGTCGCATGTTGGCCTCGGCGGTGGCGGAATTATAGCTGTTCCATCGTTGACGGAATATTTTCTCCGCCTGCAGCGCCTTGATATCCTCGCCTCCCTGGACGGATTCGACCAGCATTGCGTTTCGAAGCGAGGATTCGCGCATAGCCAGATTGGCCATGCTTTTCAGTTTTGGCTGTGCCAGCAGGCCGGGCAAAACCATCAGGAAAAGCGCGATGGCAGGTATGATGGCCAGTGCGCCGCCAATATACCAGAACACTACCAGAAAGATCAGAAAGAAGGGAATATCGGCGACCGCCGCGACGGTCGTGGATGTGAACAGTTCGCGCACCTGCTCAAGTTCGCGCAGCTGCGATATGAAGGTCCCGGTCGCTTTCGGTCGGGCCTGGCTTTTCACCTCGAGCGCATGTCCGAACACGCGATCGGATACCTTGATGTCGGCGCGCTTGCCCAGCACATCGATGATCCCCGTGCGGACCTGCCTCATGATGAAATCGAAGACAATGGCGAGAATAACGCCACTGAACAGAACGGTGAGCGTTGAATAGGACTGGGCAGGCACGGCACGATCATAGACCTGCATCGAGAATATGACACCCGCGAGAGACAAGCTGTTGGCGACGAGAGTGGCAAGCAGGACATACCAATAGGGTCTGATGTCAGGCAATACGGCAGTGCGAAACCAACTCTTCTGGTTGCGGGCGGTGAAGGGATCGACGCGGGCATCCTTGCCGTCACGGGCATCGCGGGCAATCAGGAGATAGGCAATGCTGTCCTTGAGATCAGCGATCGGGATTGTCGTCCATTGGCCATTGTCGCCGCCATATATCAAGGTGGTCCGGTGGCCATTCACCGCCGTCACCAAGGCGACAGCACCATCCCGGAACTGGATAAGCATCGGCAATCGCCGGGTGTTGATGCCCGTTGCGGTCGGCTCGACCGCCCGGATTTCGATGCCGAACCGGCGAGCGAGCCGTTCTATGCGCTGGATGGGGGCAACGTTTTCCTCGGTGATCGCGTAATAGCTTGCCGCGAATTTCGAGTGAGGAATACCCAGCCTCTGGGCAAGATGTCCGAGGACTTCAACCCACGCATCCGCCGGGACCTCGGCTCCCCCGATTTTGGCAGTGATCACCGACTGAACCATATCGTTTTCCTCCTCGATGGACGGATCAGGACAGAAAATCCTGATCCGTTTCAGTGTGTCGGTTCATTTGTCAGACAACGGGCAACTGGTTCAGTTCGTCATGATTATGGATCGGTTCGAACGGATCAAGCGGTGGTGGGGTCTCGCTTGTTTCGGCAAATGTGACGGGTGCCGGTTCCGCACCCGTGGATTGTGCTGGGTCGGTGTCGAGCGGTCCGTCCACAGGCTCGCCGCCCTGCTGCGTCAATGCCGCCAGGTCTATCTCTTGCCCGCCATCATCGATCGTCAGATCATCCGCGTTGATATCCGCCGACGCGATTTGCTGATCTCCGCCAGTGCCCAGGTCGACATTCAGTTCGACATTCAGGTCGATATTCGACGGATCGCCGTCATGGACGGTCAGGTCATCCCCAGTGTTGATGTCTGCCGACAGGATCTGCTGATCTTCACCGAGGTTGAGGCCGAGGCCGAGGTCCAGATCCACACCGGTATGTGCCGGATCGCCGTGGTCGGCGGTCGGGTCGGCCAATAGCGACAGCGCAATGAGGTCGTCGCCGGCAAACCCCTGATCCTCCGCCAGGGCGAAGGTTGCCTGCGGACCGCCGGGGTAACCCAGCGTGACCGTCAAGGTGGCAGTGTCGGTCGAACCATCCGGGGAGGCGATCGTGTATGTGAACACGTCCTGAGCGCCGTTGCTACCCGTAAATACCCGGTCGGGAACATAGGTATAGCTGCCGTTCCGGTTGATGGTCAGGGTGCCGTAATCGCCATCGATCACCGTGCTCGTCGCCAAAATCGGCGTCTGATCGACACTGGCGACAACGGTCCCGGCAACGGTGATGTCGCCGGTCAGAACATTACCGGTCAAGGACCCGCTCACATCACGATAGTCAGTGATCGTGTTCGATGTCGTCTGGACAGTGATGTTGGCCAGGGCCGACAGGTTCAGCACGGCGCCGGAATTTCCGAGCACGACGTAATAGGTGCCACCGCCCTGAAACTGAGGAAGTGCCACCGACGGGCCCGACCAGCTGGAAAGAAGGCCGAGAAGACCAGGGCTGTAGTCGAGCCAATTGGGCAGTTGATACACAAGCTGGGCCTGAGTCGATCCCGTGTCGGCCCGGTAGACATAAAGATCGTAGTCGTTGTCGCCGATCAGCGACAGCGAAAGAAGTGCATTGCCGCCGCCGCTCAGGCTGACCTGCTGCGTGGTGTTTTGCGCGACATTGAACTGCAAGGCGGTCTGGCCCGCCAACAGCGAGACATCGACAGCTCCTGCCAGAACACCCAGGCTCAGGACGGAGGTCGCCTGGCCTGTCTGTTGTGGCTGGGCAGCCGTGACCGGCGTCACGGTGAGGTTCAATGTGGCCGCGTCATTGATAGCGTCGAGGTTGAATATGCGCACGGGACCGAGGTTGCGTGTGGCGGTGTTGCCGGCTGCGTCCGTTTGCCGGACCTGGACGTTGAATGTGCCAACCCCCAGTTCGAAACCGGCGCCACTCCCATTGGTCCAGCTCAACCCGCCATTCGTGCTGTATTGCCAGGTCGCACCAGGCTCGATGCCGCTGACCAGGATAGTACCATCTGTGCTGATGCCATCGCCGATCGTGCCCGTATCGTTTTCGAAGGCAACGACCGGGACCATCGGCACGATGGTATCGACGACGGCGGTTACGGTTGTCGGAGTTGCGGTATTTCCGGCGATATCTGTGATTGCTGCTGTGACGGAGAGGGTTAATCCGCTTGCCGGTGTTGGCACGGTGGTTGCGACGACACCGGCTGCGATCTGTGCGGCGGTGAGGACGATGGCGGTGCCGTTGACGGTCAGCGTGTCGCCGGCGGCAGCACCTGTGCCGGCAAGGCTGACGGAGACTGGTACGGTGCCGCCGGCCCCTTCGGCGGCGTTGATGAAGCCATCGCCGTTGCCGAGGGTGACGGTGACCTGTCCGGGTGCGGTGAGGTCGACGACGGCTGTGGTGGTGGCGGTGGGCGAGGCGTTGCCGGCGGCATCGGTGAGCGATGCCGTGACGGTCAGGGTTGCACCATTGCCGAGGGCGGGAACGGTTGTCGTCGCAACACCGGCTGTGATCTGTGCCTGAGTGAGGGTGATGACGGTACCATTGACGGTCAGCGTGTCGCCGGCCACGGCATTGGTTCCGGCAAGGCTGACCGAGACGGGCACGGTGTTGCCGACAACTTCACTCGGTCCGAGCACGCCATCGCCATTGCCGAGCGTTACCACCGGCAGGCCGGGGGCGCTGATGTCGACGATCGCCGAAGCGTTAGCGATCGGTGAGCTGTTGCCGGCAATGTCGGCGAGAGATGCGGTGACCGACAGTGCCTGGCCGTTGACCGGTGCCGACAATGCCGTCGTCACCACGCCGGCTGTGATCTGTGCCTGAGTGAGGACGATGTCGGTGCCGTTGACGGTCAGCGTGTCGCCGGCGACAGCACCGGTGCCGACAAGGCTGAGCGAAACGGTGACCTGGCCGTTGGTTATCTCGCCGGCCACGATATAGGCATTGCCATCGCCGATGCTGATGGCGGGGGCGGTTGGGGCGATAAAGTCTGCCACGGCTGTGGCTGTGACGACCGGCGAGCTTATATTGGCGCTGTCGGTCAGTGATGCGGTCACCGTCAAGGTTGCGCCATTGAGCGGAGCCGGCACCGTCGTCACCACCACGCCGGCGTCTATCTGTGCCTGGGTGAGGGTGCTCGTCGCACCGTTGATGGTCAACGTATCACCGGCAACGGCGCCGGTTCCGGCAAGCGAGATCGAGACAGGAACGGTGTTTCCGGTTGCTTCGGCCGCATTGATGAAGCCGTCGCCATCGCCGAGCGTGATTGTCGGAGCGCCGAGAAGGTCGGTATCGACCACCGCCGAGACCGTTGTCGGAGCCGAGATGTTGCCCGCCAGGTCGGTCAGTGTTGCCGTGACGATGAGGGTTTGCCCGTCGGCAGGTGTCGGCAACGTCGTTGTCACCACGCCGGCCGTGATCTGGGCGGCAGTGAGCACGATGGCCGTGCCGTTGATGGTCAGCGTGTCGCCGGCTACGGCGCCGGTGCCGGTGATGCTGACCGAGATGGGCACGGCACCGCCGACCAGTTCGCCGACGACGATCGTGTTATTGCCGTCACCAATGGTGACGCCCGGCGCGGTCGGAGCGGTGGTATCGACCGGCACGGTGACCGTGATCGGGGTCGAGATATTGCCGGCGACATCGGTGAGCGTCACGGTCACGTCGAGGGGGGCGCCGCCTGCCGGCAGCGGTACCGTGACCGTCGCCGTACCCGCTGCAACCTGCGCGGCTGTCAGGATTGTCGGGGTGCCGTTGACGATGAGCGTATCGCCGGCCAGCGCACCGGTTCCGGCGAGGTTGACGGTGACCGGGACGGTGTTGCCGGTGATCTCGCCGGGACCGATCGGGCCGATGCCGTCGCCGACCGTAACCGTCGGCACACCGGGTGCTGTGGCATCGACGAGCGCGTTGACTGTTGCCGGCGGCGAGGTATTGCCGGCGGCGTCGGTCAGGGTTGTGGTCACCGTCAGGGTGGCGCCGTCGGCCGGGGCCGGAACGGTGGTGGTGGCAATGCCTGCGGTGATCTGTGCTGCGGTCAGCACGATCGGCGTGCCGTTGACAGTCAGCGTATCGCCAGCCACGGCGCCGGTACCGGTCAGTCTGACCGAAACGTTGACCGTTCCGCCTGCGACTTCGCTAGCATTCAGTGGGCCGACGCCATCACCGAGGGTGACGGTCGGCAGGCCGGGCGCGGTGGTGTCGACGACCGCGGTTGCGGTTGCAACAGGCGAGGTATTGCCGGCCGGATCCGTCAGGCTTGCGGTCACCGTCAGAGTGAGGCCGTTGGCGGGTGCCGGAACGGTGGTGGTGGCAACGCCGGCTGTGATCTGGGCAGCGGTGAGGACGATGGCAGTGCCGTTGACGGTCAGCGTGTCGCCGGCAGCAGCGCCGGTGCCGGCCAGGCTGACAGAGACATTGACCGTGCCACCGGCCACTTCGACGGTATTGAGAAGCCCGTCACCATTGCCAAGGCTCAAACCCGGAAGACCGGGAACGATGGTATCGACGACTGCGGTTGCTGTTACGGTCGGCGAGCTGATGCCACCGCTATTGGCCAGCGAAACCGTCACGGTCAACGTTGCGCCGTCAGGTGGCGTTGGAACGGTTGTCGCGACGGTACCCGCGGCGATCTGTGCTGCGGTGAGCACGATGGCGGTGCCGTTGACGGTCAGCGTGTCACCGGCGACAGCACCCGTGCCGGTCAGTCTGACGGAGACCGCTACGGTCCCGCCGCCACCTTCGGCGGCATTGATGAAGCCATCGCCATCCCCGAGCGTGATGACAGGAGCGCCAAGAAGGTCGGTATCAACGAGCGCGCTCAGAGTAGCCGTTGGCGAGGAGTTGCCGGCCGCGTCCGTTAGCGTTGCGGTGACCGTCAATGTTGCACCGTCTGCAGGAACCGGGACGGCGGCCTGGACAACGCCTGCCGCGATCTGTGCAGCCGTCAGCACGACGGCCGTACCATTGACCGTCAGGGTGTCGCCGGCCACGGCGCCCGTACCGGCGAGGCTGACCGAGACGGGAACCGAACCGCCATTAAGTTCGCCGGCAGTGATGGTGCCGTCTCCGTCGCCCACCACGATACCGGGTAGGCCAGGCGCGGTTGTATCCACCAGTGCGGAAGCATTCGAAATCGGTGATGCGTTGCCTGCGGCATCGGTAATCGATGCCGTGACAGTCAATGTTCCGCCATCTGCTGGCGCGGGCAGGGTGGTTGTGGCCACGCCCGCGGCAATCTGGGCGGCGGTCAGCACGATCGGCGTACCGTTGACCGTCAGCGTATCGCCTGCAACAGCACCGGTTCCTGCAAGATTGATGGAGACGGCAACGCCTCCTACGACGTCAGCAGCGCCGAGCAAGCCGTCGCCATTGCCGATCGTGATGGTTGCGGCACCCGGCGCGCTCGTGTCCACCGACGATGTCACGGTGGTGACCGGCGATGCGTTTCCAGCCGCATCGGTCAGCGAGGCGGTGACAGTGAGCGTGCCGCCATCGACCGGTGCGGGAAGGGATATATCTACCGATCCTGCGGCGATCTGGGCGTCGGTTAGGGTGATCGTTGTTCCGTTGACGGTGAGCGTGTCGCCGGCCAGTGCACCCGTGCCGGTAAGGTTGACAGTGACGGTAACAAGGCCGTCGCGGACTTCCTGCGCGTTGATGACATTATCGCCATTGCCTATGACAAGTGTCGGTGCACCTGGTGCTTCAGTGTCCGCATCTGCATCCGCATCTGCATCCGCATCTGCATCCGCATCTGCATCCGCATCTGCATCCGCATCCGCATCTGCATCCGCATCTGCATCCGCATCCGCATCTGCATCTGCATCTGCATCTGCATCCGCATCCGCGTCGGAGTCCGCATCGGCATCGGAATCATCATCATCGCTGCCACCGCCACCGCCACCGCCGGCTCCCAGCGCCAGCGCTCCTCCAGCCAGTGCCAAAGGCAGGGCAATGCCAAGACCGGACAGGCCACCACCAGCGGCGCCGCCAACAAGCTGGTCGACTGCGGCGCCTTCTTCGAACTGAAAGTCGGCGAGCGCATCGGTATAATCACCGGTCCAGAGTTTTCCGTTCGAATCTTCGAGGACGAGATCGCTGCGATTCTCGCCGCCGCCGGTATAAAAGCCCTGAATACGAATCTGGCTGCCGTTTTCGAGACTGATCACAAGGTCGCTGCCCGTGCGTCGCATCGAGGCAATGTCGTCGGGAGACAATTCCAAGGTTACTGTGCTGGGGCGGGAAACAACGATGTTCGAATCTGCAACTCGCGTGGTTTGGCCGGTTGCCTTGTCAGAAATAATCGCCACCATCGTTCTCTGCTCCCTTAAATAACGACTTTATGTTTTGGACTTCCAGTTCGTCATGGGGAGCGGGGGAAAGGCAGCAGAATTTCCGCGAGCGGCAGATGTCTGTTCCAATCCCTTTTCACCATCAATTATGAAATCCCGTTTTTGAGCATGTGCTTCAAAGCGAGAAAGGATCAAGGATGAGAATATTATTATATGCTAAAAAGCATGCCATTGGTTAACAGCTGGTTGCAAGGGCAAAATGTTGCTCGTCGATTTTCAGAAAAAGGCCAGTCAAAACGGCTCTGGCGATAGTGTCGACGGACGCATGGACGACCAGCTGGGTGACAAGCGCCTCTTCGTTGGGCTCCATCTTGGCCGCAGCGTTGCGGCGTTGGCCCACGGCTACAACGATTTCTGGCCCCACTTATCGCTCGCTATCAGGCCCCTGCGACTGTGCCTGGATCGTCGTTTCCGCGGCTGTTGCCAGCCCGGATTTTCGTGCGAAAATTTCTATCGAGAGCAGTCCCGCTATGGGGATCAGAGCAGTTTGCCGATCGTCATTGCTCAGGTGTATCGACTGAATATATTGGCCATATGGAAGGTCGCAGGGACGTTGACCCTGCGCACCATTGCGTTGCCAGGCGTAAGTCTGAGCGTATTCAGACTGAGATTCTGCTCAACGATGCGAAGCTCAAATGCCGCCAAGGGCCGCCAAGATATTCCCAAAGGTCAAGATCGGTTATGTCAATCAGTTGAGGCCGGAAGCTGTCGCTCAGATGTTGGTACAGCAGATCGGCTTTCGCTTTAGAAACTTTGTTCTGGATCGTTATGTGCGGTTGCCATTTTTGTATGTCCTGAGGCCCCAGCCATGAACTGAATTTTGTCTTCAATGCTGCGCGAATGTCCTGCAGTTCGGGACTGGCGATCGAAAAGGCAACGCCGGCACCGAGATGGCGGACACCGCTGACCTCAGCTCTGATCCTTGGGCTGCCCGCGGCGATTTCGGCGAGATCATCGACAATCCTTTGGGTATTTTCACCTGGCAATCGGTGAAACATCGTCAGGTGCGCGCGGATAAAATTTCGATCAGACGGGAAGTGCTTCGTCCGCAGATCGTCGAACATGGCAAGGTCCACATCTGCTATCCGGGCGGTGAGAATGAGAGGCCGGCGTGTCTTCATCGAAAATCCCGGTTCGTGCATGTATCTGGATACTGCCTTGCCCTGTCGATCACGCTCTATAGCTTCGTGCCTGTCAACATCGTCCAAATGCTGCGGAGCCACCTGATGGCCAGCGGCCCGACCAGCGTGCTCGCGAAGCTGCAACCGATGTCGCTGGTGTCTTTGCTCGCTACCCTCATGCTTCTGTCGCCTTCCGGGGCGGACAGATCATTGCCTTGCTGGCCGCGCCAATCCAGATCACGAGCTTCTCCAACAGATATCTTTTCACACGGCGAACCAGACTGTGCAAATCTTACGCCTGTCCGCACCATCTGGAAATTTCGCACTCGCTGATCCAGGTGTTTGGTCCCGCCATTTCGAAGCGTCTGCTCATCCGGCATATGTCGAGTTGCCATGCGCCCGGACAATCGTCAAATTACACGCTGCTAACGGTCAGTCCTCGATGGATGTATCAGAGGACGGGCCGGCATAGGGGAGGCGAAGCCGTATGGGATCAGATCATCATCCTGACGAAAATCATTGGAAACACAATGGGGTGCGCATCATCAAGGGCGATCAACTGGATGATAACACCGCGCAAACGCCCGGTATGTATCGGCAGGCAGCGATAAACCATGCGCGCGTCGGCGCTCAGAAAATCTGGGCGGGAACCGTCGCGATAGAGCCGAACGCCAAAACCGGCGTTCATCACCATGGCGCGCTGGAAAGTGTGATCTTCGTCGTGCGAGGCAAGGCGCGGATGCGTTGGGGCGACCGACTTGAATATGTGGCGGAAGCAGGACCAGGCGACTTCATTTTCGTGCCGCCCTTTGTGCCGCATCAGGAAATCAATGCGGATCCGGACAATGTGCTGGAATGCGTTCTAGTACGATCCGACAACGAGGCGGTTGTCGTCAACATCACCGATGTCGATCCCGTCGAACAACCGGAATCGGTTTATTGGGTTGACCCCATTCACAAACATCCGGGTGGAGCCGGCTGAGTTCAGCTACTTGAGCGACGACAATCCGGTGGCGTGTCGGCCAGAAAATTCCGGCCGACACAGGCTATATCTTACCACTCTGCAACACTGCCATCTTCGTGGCGCCAGATTGGGTTGCGCCAGCGATGGCCTTCCTTGGCGCGCTCGATGACATATTGCTCGTCCACCTCGACACCAAGGCCGGGGCCTTGCGGGATCGAGACAAAGCCATCGGCGTAATGGAACACCTCCTTGTTGGAGATATAATCGAGAATGTCGTTGCCCTTGTTGTAATGGATGCCGAGGCTTTGTTCCTGAATGAAGGCGTTGTGGCTGACTGCATCGACCTGTAGGCAGGCGGCAAGCGCGATAGGGCCGAGCGGGCAATGCGGCGCCAGCGCCACATCATAAGCTTCGGCCATGGCCGCGATCTTGCGGCATTCGGTAATGCCGCCGGCATGCGAAAGGTCTGGCTGGATGATGTCGACATAGCCATCCGACAGGACCTGCTTGAAATCCCAGCGGGAGAAGAGGCGTTCGCCCAATGCAATCGGCGTCGAGCAATGATTGGCGATTTCCTTCAGTGCCTCGCGGTTTTCAGAGAGCACCGGCTCCTCGATGAACATCAGCTTGTAGGGTTCGAGTTCCTTGGCGAGCACCTTGGCCATCGGCCTGTGAACGCGACCATGGAAATCGACACCGATGCCGATATGCGGGCCGACCGCCTCGCGGATGATGGCGATGGTTTCCACCGCCTTCTCGACCTTTTCATAGGTGTCAACGATCTGCATTTCCTCGCAGCCGTTGAGTTTGATCGCCTTGAAACCACGGGCGACCACATCCTTGGCATTGTTCGCAACGTCCGACGGGCGGTCGCCACCGATCCATGAATAGACTTTTATCCGGTCGCGCACCTGGCCGCCGAGCAGCGAATGGATCGGCTGGCCAAGCGCCTTGCCCTTGATGTCCCACAGCGCCTGATCGATGCCGGCGATTGCCGACATGTGAACCGCGCCGCCGCGATAAAAACCGCCGCGATACATGACCTGCCAGTGGTCCTCGATCAGGAACGGGTCCTTGCCGATCAGATAGTCTTCCAGTTCGTGCACGGCGGCCTGAACCGTAAGCGCCCGGCCTTCGACGACCGGTTCACCCCAGCCGAAAATGCCTTCATCGGTTTCGATTTTCAGGAAAAGCCAGCGCGGCGGAACGATGTAGGTGGTGAGCTTGGTGATTTTCATGCGTCTATACCCGTTGCCCGGCGAGAGCCGGGATTGCTGCACGCGTCAGCGGGTATGTTCTGCAATGCGGACACGCAGAACCCTTCGCGCCAATCGCATGGGATCGGCACGCAACCTGCAACGCGACAGGATTTCGATATCTTTATTTGCGGCGACATCCTCCGATGCCACCCGAAGCGAAGCTAAATAAATCATACTTATTGTCAAACGATCTTTTGCCGCATCGGCGTGTCGCGGCATTTGTGGCCATAAAAAATCCGCGCCCCTTGCAGGGCGCAGATGCTGATCTCAACCACAGTAGTAATATCAGAGCTTGTAGGCCGTCTTGGCGAGATTATACGCAAGTTCCCAGGCCAGTTCGTGGGCATCGTCGATTTCCAGACGATGCTCTGCCACAAGCCGTGCCAGGAAACCGCAATCGATGCGGCGGGCGACGTCATGACGGGCAGGGATCGACAGGAAGGCGCGGGTATCGTCGTTGAAGCCGACCGTGTTGTAGAAACCGGCAGTTTCCGTCACCTGCTCGCGATAACGGCGGATGCCTTCCGGGCTGTCGTGGAACCACCATGCCGGGCCAAGGCGCAGAGCCGGATAGTGGCCGGCAAGCGGCGCCAGTTCGCGCGAATAACTGGTTTCATCCAGCGTGAACAGGATGACGGTGAGGCGCGGATCATTGCCGAAACGATCAAGCAGCGGCTTGAGGTTGTTGACATAGTCGGTCGCCTTGGGGATGTCGGCACCCTTGTCCTTGCCGTAACGCGCAAAGATCTGCTGGTTGTGATCGCGGAATGCGCCGGGATGGATCTGCATGACCAAGCCATCGACAACGCTCATCTTGGCCATTTCCGTCAGCATCTGGCCACGGAATGTCTCGGCATCGGCCGGAGAAACCGCACCGCTGATGACGCGCTGGTAAAGTGCCGCCGCATCTTCATCGGACAGGTTTTCCGTGCGGGCAGTGGCGTGGCCATGATCCGTCGAGGTGGCACCGGCAACATCCTTGAAATACTGTCGGCGGTTTTTGAGTGCTGCAAGATATCCGGCAAAACTCGAGACATCGCTGCCGGCTATACGGCCGAGTTCCGCGACGTTTTTCGAAAAATTGGGAAATTCCGGATCGACCACGGCATCCGGGCGGAAGGCTGAGACGACACGGCCCTTCCAGCCGCTTTCCGACAGTTTTCGGTGATGGCGCAGATCATCCAGCGCGCTTTCGGTGGTGGCGATCACCTCGATGTTGAAGCGTTCGTAAAGGGCGCGCGGCAGAAATTCGGGGCGTTGCAGAGCCTCGGAAATATGGTCGTAATAACGGTCGGCGCTTTCCGCTGTCAGGCGTTCCTTGATGCCAAAAACTTC
The DNA here is from genome assembly GCF_009617585.1 of Endobacterium cereale. Lineage (GTDB taxonomy): Bacteria > Pseudomonadota > Alphaproteobacteria > Rhizobiales > Rhizobiaceae > Neorhizobium > Neorhizobium cereale. The sequence continues at coordinate 106,288 of NZ_WIXI01000040.1, forward strand.
AGTGAAGGCATGCGCCAGCCAGAGCCAGGACGGCGTTCCTCGGAACAGGTGAAAGTTCTCGGCAAAAATACGCCAGATCTTGCGCTTGTCAGTCTCGACCTCGGTGCCGTCAATGGTCGGAATGCCAAGACTTTCGAGCCGGATGCCCTGGCTGTAGAGCATGCGGTGAACATAATGGTCCGGAACGATGAAGAGGCTGGACGGATCACCGAATGGCGCATTGTCGGCGAACCAGGACGGCTCGGTATGGCCATGCGGGCTGATGATCGGCAGATCGGCGACCTTGGCGTAAAGGCTGCGGGCGATCTCCTTTGTCGCAGGCGCATCGGGAAAAAGCCGATCCGGATGAAGTGAAAACTGTTTGGTCATTCGATACCCTTTCTAGACATGCCCGCCTCCCATGGCTGTGCATACCGTGATGCTGTCCTCGGTGAGCGACCTGTCATTGCGTGACAGGAAATCATTCACCGGCAAGGCTCAGTTGACATCATGCTCCGTGCGAGCCTTCGAGGCGCGGAGCACGAGTTTTCCGAAACGATCCCGTTGGCTGGATCGCCGCGCTAGTTAGAGGCCAAGTGGCGCGTCGGCGCAACCCGATCATGCATGGCTGCGACAGCTTGCGCATAGGCCATCATGAAGGGCCCGACACCTTTCGCATCGTCTGCCACAACGTCCTCGACCAGGTAGTAGGCGGGCGAGCCGTCACGATACCGGCCGTTGAAGGGGCCGAGACCCGCAACCTGGCAAATGCCGGTGAGACGTGTTTCTCCGGCTTCTGTCACAAGCCGGGTGCCGACCAGCGCGTCGACAGCCTTTTGACCGGCCGCGGCAAGTGCCTGCGTCGCAGACGGGGCAAGATGCAGGCCTTCGGGGTGCAGCAGTGCATAAGCGAACATGGCCGAGGCAGACGTTTCTTCGTAATTCCCTTCAAGGTCCGGAGCATCCAGCACCTGTGTCCAGAGACCGGAGGCTTGCTGCCGCTGCGCAATCGCCTGCAGTGCTAGGCCGGTCTGGTTTCGAAGTGCCGCAGTGGCATGGTCGTCGGCCACGACTGCGAGAATATCGACCAGCGCCATCGCCTGCCAGCCCATGGCGCGTGCCCAGACCGCCGGGGATTTGCCGGTGACGGGATCAGCCCATTTTTCTACACGGCTGTCATCGTAGCCGTGCACATGCATGCCGCCGCCGATGGCGGTCAGGGCAAGGGCGGTTGCCAGTTGCTGTAGCGCATCGCTGATCCGCGACGTTTCTCCGGTCGCCAGCGCATATTCCACCTGGAAGGGCAGGCCCATGTAGAGGCCATCCAGCCAGACCTGCGAGTGGTAGCGCTTTTTGTGCCAGTAGTTGCCGGCGGGAATGCGCGGATGGGCGTCCAGCTGGTCGATCAGGCGTTTTGCGGCAGTCATGTAACGCGGGTCTCCGGTCTCCCGGCCGAGAAACAGCAAGGCACGGCCGGGCAGGATATTGTCAATGTTGAACTCGTCGGGTGTGTAACCGACAAGGCTGCCATCCACGCCGACCTGTGGCGTGATCAGGCGCAGGAGATGGTCAAGCCAGCGCTGTTCGCCGGTTGCTTTGTAGAGCAGTTCCAGGCCGCGATAGATGCAGCCGTCTTCATAACACCAGGAGCCGTTCTTGTAGGCTTCATAGCGGCTGCAATATTGGTCAAAATAGTCGATGGGTTTCATGAGGCGGCCAATAGGTTCGGGAGGGAAATCGGGTCGGGTGAGAGAAGTTTTTGGTCGTCGCAATCGACCTCAGCGTGTTCGCAGAGAATGCCTTGGTGACGCATGTCGCGAACACCATCCGCCATGATCGGCGGTGCGGTGGTCGCGTTCGGATCGTTGGAGTGAATGCGAAGGCGGCGGATGCGGATGTTGCGGATCGGCATTTCCGGCAGTCCCAGAAAAACACCGGCCGCCAGCGCCAGATCGTACACATCGACATCTTCGACGAGGATGCCGTCGATCTGCGGCGTGCCTTCCGCGACGGGCGCCGGTTGGCGGGATTGCACCCAATCGGCGTGGCCGTCGGCATCGCAGAAATAATGGGCATTGGCGGATAGCGGCACCAGCACGCCATCCATCATGACCCGGCGCATGGTGATATTGGTGATGGCACCGCCGCGACCGCGTCGCGTTTTCAGACGCAGGCCGCGATCCGTGCCGATCATGTCGCAATCCTCAACCGTCACGTCATGCACGCCGCCGGACATTTCCGAGCCGATGACGACGCCGCCATGGCCGCGTTCCATCAGGCAATGGCGAATTTGGACATTGCGGGTTTCGGCCAGATGATCGGCCTCGCCGCCTGATCCACGCTTGCCGGCCTTGATGGCGATGCAATCGTCACCGACCGAAAAACGCACGCCCTCTACCAGCACATCGGTGCAACCCTCGGGGTCGAAACCATCTGTGTTCGGGCTGTCATGCGGCGCCTGAATGTGCAGCCCCACCGCCTTCAGCCTGTCACACCCCTGCGGATGTACGGTCCATGACGGCGCATTGCGGATGGTGAAGCCCAGAAGCGTGACATCCTTGCAGCCAGCGAGGTGCAGGCCGCGCGGACGCCGCGCGCCATCCCGGGTCTCCTTAGGCCATGTCCACCAGTCGCCGGCGTTGCCGGAGCCATCGAGAATACCCATGCCTTCGATCGTCAGGTTTTGTGCGCCGATGGCATGTACGGGCGCGGCAAAGCAGGCTTCCGGCAAGCCTTCCCAGCTGCCGAGCATGTTTCCGGCATCATCACGGGCTGGCAGGATCGGCCAACCGTCGCGCAGGCTTGGCGCGCGCAGCACGGCGCCTTCGGCCAGATGCAGTGTCATGTCGCTTCGAAGTGCCAGCGGCAGCGTTGTCCAAAGGCCCGGACCAAGATAGAGGGTGCCGCCGCTTGGAACGTACGCCAAAGCGGCTTTGAACTTGTCTGCATTGTCTTTGGCCTTCGCCAAATCGTTCAGGTCAGCACCGGCAACAAGCCCAAAATATGTGGCATTGACCATGCCGGCGCAGGTGCGCGTGTGAAAATGAAAGTCGGAAAACCCTTCGATGGTCAGCCGATAACGCGTGTCGGTGTCCAGCCCGTCGATCAGCGTCACGACCTTTTCGGTCGTTCCCTGCTGCGCGCTCTCGTTTTCGCCGGCCTTGAACAGCCGCCAGGCAAGAGGTTGTGGCAACGTGTAGCGTGCGCCGGGCACAGGCAGTCTTATCGCCGCGATCCGGGCGGAGATCGCAACTGCAATGGCTTCATTCATGTTGGCTCTCTCGGGTCAGTGGCCACCCGGCAAAATGCCGGGTGGCTTGCGTCATTGACGATCAGTCGAACTTCTTGAGTGCGTCGTTGACGCCCTCGATGATCTGTTCGGCCGCTTCCATTTCGTCGATCTGCTCGTAGGCATATTCTTCAAGCGTATCGATGATGATGCCACGAATGACGGGGTTTTCGTTGAAGGGCGAAATCGTCGGGCCGCTGGCCTTCATGACGATGTCGTTGGCAGCGCGGACTTCCGGTTCGCCGGTATTGGCCAGACGCGCCATGGCCGCCTTTGAAGCCGGAATGCCGCGCGAGGTGCCGAGAATGTCGATGCCCTCGGGCTCGTTCAGCAGGCAGTTGGTGATCTGCGCCGCCGCTTCCGGGTTTTTCGAATTCTTGGAAATGGAGAATACCATGGACGGTTTGCGGAACACGCCTTCGGTGACGCCATTGGCCATGGTCAGCATCGGCACCGGCTTCAGCACCTGGCCTTCCTTCAGCGGGTCGGCATATTTCGAATAGGTGGAATCCCATTCGTAGGAACCGGCGATCTTGCCTTCGGCCCAGGCGGGCTTTTCGAACAGGTTGACGTTGCCGTCGGCCGCTTCCTGTTTCTGCGAGCGGATCGCGCCGGTTTCCACCAGCTTGCCGAGGAAACCGATGCCGGTGGCCAGCTCCTCAGGCGTCCAGGCGACACGGTTGGTCTTCGGATCGACCATGTCCTTGCCTGTTGCCTGCGTGATGACCAGCACCATCAAAAGATGCGCGGTCTCCTTGACGGCGTTGAGCGTGTAATAATCCGGCCCCAGCTTCTCCTTGACCGTCTTGGTCATCTGGAAGAACTCGTCCCAGGTCTTCGGAACGGCGACACCGGCCTTTTCGAGCGTTGTCGTGTTGAAGAAGAACACGCGGCCGCTGGTGGAAACCGACAAGCCCTGCAGCACGCCATTGGTCGAGCCTGAATTCAAATCCGCTTCCGTCCAGTTCGACAGGTCAATACCCTTCAATGTCCGTAGATCGGCAAAACCGGTGCCGTCCTTCGAGAACAATGGCAGCCATGGCCAGTTCACCTGAACGATATCGGCCTCCGTCTTGCCGGCCATTTGAGTGGTCAGCTTTTCGAGATAACCGTCAAAGCCGGTGAATTCGCCTTTGATCGTGTGGCCGTATTTCGCGCCACATGCGGCGATCGCCTTCTGTGTCGCCACATGCCGGCTTTCACCGCCCCACCATGACATGCGCAATTCCGCAGCACCTGCCGATGGTGTCATGGCAATGAGACCGAGTGCCGTGCCGGCCATGATGACCGATGTTTTCAGTATGCCCTTCATAAGTGCCTCCTCTTTGAAATTAAGCCGCGATGCTGCTGCCTCCATGCAGCGAAACGTTGCGGCCGTCTGATTTATCGAAAATGTGAATTGTCTTCGGGTCCGGGCGCAGGCGCACGACATCCGATTCCGCCCGTGCCTCGAATTCCGCCGCGCCGACGACGCTGATCAGGCGATGCCCCTCGCAGTCGGTGTGCATGTAGACTTCGTGGCCCATGAATTCCGCATTGACCAGTTTGGCCCGCAGTGCCGGACCTTCGGACACCAGCGAAAACTGCTGGGGACGAATGCCGAGCACCGCCTGATTGGGCTGGTTCGAAAGACGGCCGTGCAGCTCGCCGCCAAGCGCCAGGCGCTGGCCGCCCATGACGAATTCGCCACCTTCCATGGCACCGTCGATAAGGTTCATCTCCGGTGTGCCGATAAAGCCGGCGACGAACAGGTTTGCCGGTGCGTTGTAGAGTTCCTTCGGGGTGGCGACCTGCATGATATGGCCGGCCTGCATGACGCAGATGCGGTCTCCCATCGTCATCGCTTCCGTCTGGTCGTGCGTGACATAAACAACGGTCGGCGAACTGCCGTCGGCCTTCAACTGGCGATGCAGGTCAGTGATGCGAACGCGCATCGAAGCACGCAGCTTGGCATCGAGGTTCGACAGCGGTTCATCGAACAGGAAGACGCCGGGGTTCTTGATCAGCGCGCGGCCGAGCGCGACACGTTGTGCCTGCCCGCCCGAAAGCTGTTTTGGCAGGCGATCGAGCAGCGGTTCGATTTCAAGAATGGCCGCGACGTTATCGACCGCCGCCGCGATTTCCGCCTTGGGGCGACCGGCGATGCGCAGGCCGAAGGAAAGATTACCGCGCACCTTCATGTGCGGATAGAGCGCATAGTTCTGGAACACCATGGCGATCTGCCGTTTGCTCGGCGACAGGTCGTTGACGCGCTGGCCTCCGATGATGATGTCGCCGGCGGTGATCTCCTCGAGGCCGGCGATCATGCGCAGCGTCGTCGATTTGGCGCAGCCGGATGGGCCGACCAGAACCATGAACTCGCCGTCATGGACGTCGAGGTTGAGGCCGTGAACGACCTTGTTGGTATTGTTGTAGGTTTTTTCGAGGTTTTTCAGTTGTACCTGTGCCATGTCAGCCCTTCCTGCCTCCCGCAGAAATCCCTTCGATGAAATACCGCTGCGCCGCAAAGAACACGACAAGCGCAGGCGTGATGGTGAGCACCGACATCGCCAGGATGCGGTTCCATTCGAAGGCTTCGGTTGTATCGATTGAGAGTTTGAGCGCGAGGCTCACCGGATATTTGTCGACGGACGAGATGTAGATCAGCGGTCCGAGAAAATCGTTCATCGTCCACATGAACTGGAACAGGCAGACCGAGACCAGCGCCGGGCCAAGCATGGGAACGACGATGAAAACCAGCGTCTGCAAGCTGTTGGCCCCATCGACACGGGCCGCTTCCTCCATATCCGTTGGCAGCGAGCGCAAAAACTGCACCAACATGAAGACGAAGAACGCATCACCGGCGAGTGCCGAGGGCACCCAGAGCGGCAGAAAACTGTCCAGCCAGCCGAGATCCCGGAAGAGAATATATTGCGGGATGCGGGTGACGACATTGGGCAGAAGCAGGACGGCGATGACCGATCCGAACAGGATCTTTTTGAACGGAAAATCGAAGCGCGCGAAGGCATAGGCCACCATCGTGCAGGAGATCGCCGTGCCGATGACCTTTGGCAGGATGATCAGGAACGAGTTCCAGAAGAAACGGCCGAATGTATAGGGCGTCGAAGTTTGCCAGCCCTGGACATAACCTTCCACAGTCGGGCTTTGCGGCAGGAATCCGGCGCCGGAAAAGATCTCCGAATTGGTCTTGAAGCTGGCGCCAACCAGCCAGATCAGCGGGTAGAGCATCAGGAAGCCGACGCCGAACAGAAGCGCGTAACGGACGACCGATGAGATCAGGTCCATGCGGGCCCGCTTTGCGGCTGCTGCCTCGTCGGTGATGCGGATTGATGTGGTGGGCAAATGGATATCTGTCATGGCTCAGCTCCTCTTGTCGCCGGCGTAATAGACCCACTTTTTCGAGGACCAGAAGGCGACGAGCGTGAGGACCATGATGATGGCGAAGAGCACCCAGGCGATTGCCGAGGCATAGCCCATGTTGAACTTCTTGAAGGCCTCCTCGTAGATGTAAAGGGGCAGCAGATAGGTGGATTTCAACGGGCCGCCCTGGGTGATGATGTAGGGTCCGTTGAACTCCTGAAATGCCTGAACCATCTGCATGACGAGGTTGAAGAAGATGACCGGCGTCAGAAGCGGCAGTGTGACGAAGAAGAAGGTCGTGACCTTGCCGGCACCATCGATGGAAGCTGCTTCGTAAAGCGACTTGTCGATCGACTGCAGGGCGGCAAGGAAGATGACCATGGCCGAGCCGAACTGCCAGCAGCGCAACAGCGTGATGGTGAATAGCGCGTTGGTCGGATCGCCGAACCAGTCCACCGGGCCGAAACCCAGCGTGGCGATCGCCATGTTGACGAGGCCTTCGGTCGAAAACAGGTAACGCCACAGGACGGCGATGGCGATCGATCCGCCCAGGATTGACGGCACATAGAAGGCCGTGCGGAAAAAGTTGATGAACTTCAGTTTGTAATTGAGGATTGCCGCGATGAAGAGCGCAAACGCCAGCTTCAGCGGCACGGTGCTGAACACGTAAATGAGCGTGACGCTCAGCGATTTTTCAAATGTGCGGTCGCGGGTGAAAAGTTTTTGGTAATTGGAAAGCCCGGTCCATCGCGGGCTGCTCATCAGGTCGTAGCTCGTGAAGCTGAGATAGAGCGACGACAGAAACGGTATGGCCGTGAAGATCACGAGGCCGATCAGGTACGGCGCCAGATAGGCGTATCCCAGAAAACGCTGCGACCTCATGTCATGCCTCCGGTCGGCCAAAAGCGGCCTTTCAAGGCAAATTCATTTTTGTGCAAATCCAATTCCTCCTCCAGCCGGAAAGTGCAAGGCTGTTATGCGTCAGGCACTTAGCTATCAATCTAAACAAAGATCAATTTGCTCGTTTGAGCTGTAATACACGTGACATAATGGGATTTTCGCACCAGAATGAATAAACAAAGGCGGGGAAAAAGATGGACGAAATCGAAGGTGGAATTCTCTCCAGTATTGCGCCATCCGCACTGGCGCTGAACCTGACGCGGGCAACGATCAAGATGGAGCATTCACGCACCTGGAGGATCGACAAAACCAATCCGGTGGAAGATCTGGTGATCTGCCTGGAAGGCAGCGGGCAATATGTGATCGAGGGAGAACGCCGGGTCATGCAGCCGGGTGACGCGATGCTGGTGCGGCGTGGCCAGCGGTTTCGCGGATGGAATCAGGGGCAGGTGAATTACACCGGCATCGCCCAGCATTTCACGCTCGACATTTACGGCAAGCACGACCTGATCGCCCAGATGCAGTTGCAGCCAGTGGTGCGCCTGAAGAAATGGGCGCTTCTGGAGCCACTGGTGCGACAATATCGCCAGACGGCACCGCCGTCATCGATCACGCTCAGCCAGCATCATCTCTTCATGTGCCTGCTGATCGCTTATATCGAGGACGCATTTATCGGCTGGCACGACAGCGCCACCTATCAGGCGGAGGGAGCGGACGCGCTCGATCTGGCGGTGATGAAGGCTGTGGCGATGATATCCGCCAACCCGCTCGATCAGGATATCGCCGAACGGGCGGTAGAAGCCTCGCCATTCAACGACGACTATTTTTTGCGCGAGTTCAAGAAGCGGGTTGGGCAGACGCCGCGCAAATACCAGGAGCTCAAGCGCATGGAGCGTGCGATGCATCTTCTGGAAGCTGGAATGCCCGTCGCTGCGGCTGCCGCGGAAGTCGGTTATGCCGACCCCTATTATTTCTCACGGATGTTTCGCAGAACCACCGGGCTCAGTCCTCGCGACCACGTCAAACGCGTTCAGCGGAACCGCAATGGCGGCTTGCTTCGTTTCGACGAGGCGGAGCAGGAGCGTCTGATGAATGTGAAGCTCTGACGGTCGCGGCCCTCGGTCGCCGATGGCTTTCGTTATCGGTGGCGTGGTTTTGCACCCAGCCGTGCCAGAACCTGAGGCGGGATGTCGTAATCCTTGATGACTTCATCATCATTGCGCAGGCCGCAGGTTTCCCGATGTACGAACAATCCCCATACCGCTTCCGATGCGTCATCCAGCAGCCGTTCACGCTCTATGGTATCAAGCGGCTTGCTTTGCGCATTCTTGAGCGCGGCAATCGCCTTTTCGACGGCTGTTCCATGGCGCCCGAGCGCGTAAGCACGCTCGGCCATCAGTTCGTATTCGAGCGTGGCCATGCCACTCATCACCGGGCCGGATTGTCCGAAATTTCCGGGTGGGCGAACCGTCATGTCGATCTCCTTTGCTGGCACACCTGTTTTGGGCTGAACCGTTCACCCAATATGGCTGTTGGTGAACCTGGCTTCGACGGGCGATATTGACGCATGCGTTTTCGGGGTACGGGTCCATCGCTGTCGTCTTCATTCCCTCAGTGTGCGACGAACAATCGCAGGATGTATTTTTCTGGATGTTCGCGGTTGTTTGTCGGTGCTTTGAGTGCAGTGGTTCTGATCAGTGTGATTGTGATGCGTCTGGCTTTCAGTTTTTGAAAGTGTAGATGATGTATTAAGCAATCAGTTATTTAAAATTATTGAATTAAATCGTCTATCTGTATTGCATTCATGAATGGATGAATTGTTTCTGTCCGATTTTTTCATGTGAGTTATGCAGTAATATTTTTAAATCGATTTATTTTGATCTATGTCAGTGACAAATTACAACATTGACTCGTATTTTTATGTTGCTTAGCCTCAACCCGGGCCGATGAGGATCGACACCTCCAAGGGTGGTTGGAACGGCCCTCTAGGAGGATAATTCATGAACGTTGCACCAACGCATATTTCCGCCGCCTCGCTCGATGATCGTGAGATTTCCCTGATCGATCGCTACTGGCGTGCCGCCAATTACCTTTCCGTCGGCCAGATCTATCTTCTGGCCAACGCTCTGTTGAAAGAGCCATTAAAACCCGAAGACGTGAAACCGCGTCTCCTTGGCCATTGGGGCACAACGCCCGGTCTGAATTTCATCTACGCCCACCTCAATCGCATCATCAAGGCGCGCGACGCCAACATCATCTATATCTGCGGCCCCGGACACGGTGGCCCGGGCATGGTCGCCAATACCTATCTCGAAGGTTCCTATTCGGAGATCTATCCGGAAATAGGCGAGGACGAGACCGGCATGCTAAAGCTGTTCCGGCAGTTTTCGTTCCCCGGCGGGGTCCCGAGCCATGTTGCGCCGGAAACGCCCGGTTCCATCCATGAAGGTGGTGAACTGGGTTACGCGCTGGTGCATGCCTTTGGCGCCGCTTTCGACAATCCGGATCTCGTCGTTGCCTGCGTTGTCGGCGATGGAGAGGCCGAAACCGGGCCGCTTGCCACCGCATGGCATTCCAACAAGTTCCTTAATCCGCATACGGATGGTGTCGTTCTGCCCATCCTGCATTTGAACGGCTACAAGATCGCCAATCCGACAGTGCTTGCCCGCCTTTCCGACGAGGAGCTGGAAAACCTGTTCAAAGGGTATGGCTACGAGCCTTTCTTTGTCGAAGGATCCGATCCGCAGCTCATGCATGCGCTGATGGCGAGTGTACTGAACACGGTGTTTGATCGTATTGCCGCAATCAAGGAACACGCCAGGGTCGATGCATCGCAGCGACCGCGCTGGCCAATGATCATATTGCGCAGCCCCAAGGGCTGGACGGGTCCGAAGGTCGTCGACGGCAAGGTGGTCGAAGGTCATTGGCGGGCGCATCAGGTGCCGGTTGCGGCTTGCCGGGAAGACGGCGAGCATCGGCGCATTCTGGAAGACTGGATGCGCAGCTACGACCCCGAAGACCTGTTCGAGGACGGCAAGCTGAAAGCCGAACTGAAGGCACTTGCACCGCGCGGCGAGCGTCGCATGGGCGCCAATCCGCATGCCAATGGCGGTCTGTTGCGTCGCGAGTTGAAAACGCCGGACTTTCGCGATTATGCGGTTGCTGTGCCGTCACCGGGCAGTGTCGAAACCGGTTCGACCAAAATCCTCGGCGACTATCTGCGCGACGTCATTCGCTACAATGCCGAGGAAAGGAACTTTCGCATTTTTGGACCGGATGAAACCGCATCCAATCGTCTCGGCAGCGTTTTCGAAGCGACCGACAAGGTCTGGATGGCCGATACGGTCGAGACCGACGATCATCTGGCGCCCGAAGGCCGGGTGATGGAAGTGCTGAGCGAGCACATGTGCCAGGGCTGGCTGGAGGGTTATCTGCTCACCGGCCGCCACGGCTTCTTCTCCTGCTACGAAGCCTTCATCCACATCATCGACTCGATGTTCAACCAGCATGCCAAGTGGATCAAGGTTTCCAGCCATCTGCCGTGGCGCAAGCCGATCTCGTCGCTGAACTATCTTCTGACATCCCATGTCTGGCGGCAGGACCACAACGGCTTTTCGCATCAGGATCCGGGATTTATCGATCTTGTCGCCAACAAGAGCTCCGATATAGTCCGCGTCTATCTGCCGCCGGATGCCAACACCCTGCTGGTCATCGGTGATCATTGCCTGAAAACCTGGGACCGGGTGAACGTCATCGTCGCCGGAAAGCAGCCGGAGCCGCAATGGCTGACGATCGAGGAAGCCGAAGTTCATTGCAAGGCGGGCATCGGCATCTGGGAATGGGCCGGTACGGAAGAAGGGCTGGACCCGGATATCGTTTTGGCCTGCGCCGGTGACGTGCCGACGATGGAGACATTGGCCGCTGTCGATTATCTCCGCCAGATTCTGCCGCATCTGCGCATCCGCGTCGTCAATGTCGTCAACCTGATGGCGCTGCAATCGCCGCAGCATCATCCGCACGGCATTTCCGACGAGATGTTCGACGACATCTTCACCAGAGACCGCCCGGTGGTCTTCGCTTATCACGGCTATCCGTATCTCATCCACCGGCTGGTCTATAAGCGCACCAATCACCGCAATTTCCATGTCCGTGGTTTTGTGGAGGAGGGCACGACGACGACACCGTTCGACATGGCCGTCATGAACGAACTCGACCGCTTCCATTTGGCGATCGAGGCAATCGAACGTCTGCCGGCATTGAAGGACAAGGCGGCGGGCCTGATCGCCACGCTCAGGCAAAAGCTGGCGGCGCACAAGGCCTATGTCCACGAATACGGCGATGACATGCCGGAAATCCGTGACTGGAAATGGCCCTACGCCAAGCCTGAGGTGCCTGCTGCGGAGTAAGACATTCGCTCCGCCGCTCGATCATTCGGGCGGCGGAGTTTTTTGCGCTCAGGCTGCGCGCCCGGCAGCCCTGCCGGAAAAGATGCAGCCGCCAAGAAACGTGCCTTCCAGCGCTCGATAGCCATGATAACCGCCGCCGCCGAAGCCGGCGGCCTCGCCGCAGGCATAGAGCCCGATCAACGGCTTGCCATCCCTGCCGAACACCTGCCCGTCGAGATCTGTTTCCAGTCCGCCCAATGTCTTCCGTGTCAGGATGTGCAGGCGCACGGCAATCAGCGGCCCAGCCTTTGGATCGAGGATTTTGTGCGGTTTTGCCGTGCGCATTAATTTATCGCCGATATAGGCACGCGCCTGCCGCATGGCGACGATCTGCAGGTCCTTGGCGAATTTGTTCTGCAATTCACGGTCACGCGCCTCGATCTGGGTTCGCAGGTGATCGAACGAGATCGGGCATTCGCCGATCCGGTTCATGCCCTCTACCAGCGTTTCCAGCGTATCGGCCACAACAAAGTCCTCGCCATGCTGTTTGAACACTTCCAGAGGCGGCGTTGCCGACCGGCCCAGCCGGCTTTTCAGCAGCAGCGGAATGTCCTTGCCTGTCAGGTCCGGGTTCTGTTCCGACCCGGACAGCGCAAATTCCTTCTTGATGATCTGTTGTGTGGTGACGAACCAGGAATGGGAATAACCGCGCTTGCACAGTTCCTTCAGTGTTCCGAGTGAATCAAAACCGGGAAGGGCGGGCAGCGGAAGCCGGTTGCCGGCGGCGTCGAACCACAGGGAGGAAGGGCCGGGCAGAATGCGGATGCCATGGTTTGGCCAGATCGGATCCCAATTCTTCACGCCCTCGGTGTAATGCCACATGCGATCGGCATTGATGATGTTTGCGCCGGCCACAGCCGCATGTTCGAGCATCAACCCATCGACATGTTGCGGCACACCGCAAATCATCGTTTTTGGCGGTTCACCCAGCCGGTCCCTTGGCCAACTCTGGCGCACAAGCGCCTCGTTGCCGCCAATGCCGCCGCTGGCGACGATCACCGAAGCGGCGGCAATTTCAAAGCTCTGCAATACCTCCCGGTTTGACGGCTTTCCGCGCTCGGCATCGCTGTGCGCCAGCACTTCGCCATTCACACCTATGACGGACCCGGCGGTTACCTGCAGGCTGGTCACGCGATGCCTATGGCGGATATCGACTAGGCCATCGGCTTGCGCGGCCAGAACCCGTTCGACGAACGGTGCCAATGTACCGGGACCGGTGCCCCAAGTGATATGAAAGCGCGGAACCGAATTGCCGTGGTCGCCGGCCAATCCGCCGCCGCGTTCCGCCCAACCCACGACTGGGAACCAGCGCATGCCGAGCCCATGCAGCCACGGCCGCATCTCGCCGGCCGCAAATTGCAGATAGGCTTCGGCCCAGCGTGTCGGCCAGAAATCTTCCGCGCGGTCGAAACCGGCTGACCCGAGCCAGTCCTGTCGCGCCAGATCAAGACTGTCGCGAATGCCGAGCCGTCTCTGTTCCGGCGTATCCACCATGAAAAGACCACCGAGCGACCAGAAGGCCTGTCCACCAAAACTGCTCTCCGGCTCCTGATCGAGAAGAATGACCTTGCGGCCACGCCGGACCAGCTCACATACCGCAACCAGTCCCGCAAGGCCGGCGCCGACAACCACCACGTCCGTCTGCACGTCAACCAATTCGAGCTCCTCCCAGCAGATCAATCGGCAAAACCATTTATTGTCGCTCGCAGGGCGTTGCGCAACTCTGGGTTTTTGAGAGGTTTTGGCGAATGTCCGATTTGCAACGGGCTGCCGGGCGGGTTAGATCAGGCATTCGATCCGTGGCGCCTGAGTCCTGCTCAGGCCGCCAGCCGGTCCCTGTTGGAGCGGCACCGCCGTTGACGTTTCCGAAACGAGAGTTCCATGCAACGCCCTTTTTCCGATCCCACGCAAGCGCTTGAAACCGTCTGGGGTTACAAGTCCTTTCGCGGGCAGCAGGAAGATGTCATCCGCACCGTGTTGCAGGGGCGTGACGCACTTGTGCTTTTCCCGACAGGCAAGGGAAAATCGCTCTGCTTCCAGATCCCGGCGCTCTGCCTCGACGGCCTGACCATCGTCGTTTCGCCACTGGTGGCGTTGATGCATGATCAGGTGGAAGACCTGAAGGCGCTGGGTGTGGCCGCAGCCTGCCTCTCATCCGCCCAGAGCGACGAGCAGAATTCGGAAGTGCGGCGGCGATTGCATGCAGGCGATCTGAAACTGCTTTATGTGACGCCGGAGCGCATCGTGCTGCCGTCCTTCCAGAACATGCTTGGCCGCACCAAAGTATCGCTGATCTGCGTGGACGAATGTCACTGCGTCAGCACCTGGGGCAATAATTTCCGCAAGGATTATCTGGCGCTCGGCACCTTGAAGACGCTTTTCCCGGGCGTACCGCGCATTGCCCTGACGGCGACCGCCGATCCGCATACTCGGGAGGATATCATCCGGCTGCTTGACCTTGGTGATGCCGAGGTCTTCGTGGACAGTTTCGACCGCCCCAACATCTACTATGAAATTGTCGAGCGCTCGAACGGCCGCCAGCAACTGCTGGAGTTTCTCGGCAAGTTTGAGGGCGAAAGCGGCATCGTCTACTGCCTCTCCCGCAACAAGGTGGAAGAGACTTGCAACTGGCTGAACGAGCAGGGTTTTCGGGCACGCTACTACCATGCCCGTATGGAGCCGGGGCTGAAGGCAGAGGTGCAGGAGGCGTTTCGCATGGAGGAGGGGCTCTGCCTTGTCGCCACTGTCGCCTTCGGCATGGGCATCAACAAGCCGAATGTTCGCTATGTCGCGCATCTCGACCTGCCGTCTTCGGTTGAAGGTTATTATCAGGAGACCGGTCGAGCCGGCCGCGACGGTCTGCCATCCTCAACTTTCATGACCTACAGCATGCAGGACATCGTCCAGCGTCACCGGATGATCGAGGAAAATGTCGAATCCTCCGACGAAACCAAAAGAATAGAGCGCGGCAAGCTGAATGCATTGCTGGCGATTTGCGAAACCGTCGGCTGCCGTCGCACGGCCATTCTTTCGCATTTCGGTGAACGTTACGCCCAACCCTGCGGCAATTGCGATACGTGCCGGAACCCTGTGGAACAGTGGGACGGTACGGATGCGGCGATCAAGGCTCTGGCCGCCGTCTACCGGACGGGCGAGCGATTTGGGACCGGACACCTGATCGATGTTCTGGTCGGCAAGGTGACCGAGAAGACCGAGAAATTCGGGCACACGGAGTTTCCGGTTTTCGGGGTAGGGCGTGAACATTCCGTGCAGACATGGCAGTCGGTGTTCCGGCAATTGCTGGCCTTTGACCATATCGGCATCGACCACGGCAATTTCGGTGCGGTGATCCTGCGCGAAAGCGCTGCGGATGTTTTCAAAAAGCGTTGCCAAGTTGTTTTTCGCAAAGACAAGACGCGTGCCGACAGGCGTTCCTCAAAAGCTTCGAATACTGCGGCCAACAGCCGTGCGGGCCTTTCTGACGCGGATGCGGTGCTGTTCGAACGTCTTCGCAAGTTGCGGCTGGAGATTTCCAAGGATGCCGGAATTGCGCCTTACATGGTGTTTCCGGACACCACGCTGGTCGCCTTCGTACGTGAACGTCCGTCAAACGAACGAGAGATGCTGAATATTGCCGGTGTCGGCGAGACAAAATTCAAACGTTACGGCGATCATTTTCTCGAAGCGATCGCGGACTAGGCAGGCTGTTTGCGGCAGAAACATGCCTGTGATGCCGCCGTCACATATCCTCTCCGAGTAGCCGTATGACGCTTTGTTTCATATGGAAGTTCATGGCTTCACGGGCCGCAGCCGGATTGCCCTCCCTTATCGCTGCAATGATGCGGTCATGCTCGCCTACCACACGCGGCACGACCATGTCCTGAGGCAGGTCCTGCAGCTTTCGGGTGAATTCCACCGTCAGCTTGATCTGGTTGTGCATGGTGCCGAGCGCGAAGGTAAAGTAGGGATTCTGCGCTGCCTCGGCCACAGCCATGTGGAAGGCAAAATCGGCTTCGAACACGTGGTCGCCGGGCAGAAGCTCATCCATTTTTCTTTGTGCCAGCTCAATTTTTGAAATGCTGTTTGCGTCGCGAATACGGGCGGCATCTTCGGCGGCGGCGCATTCAACGATTTGCCGAAAGCGCATACATCTTTTCATGTCGAAAACGGTGTTGATCGCCAGGCTTTGTACGCCCGAGCCGAACTGCATGGCATCCGTGTGAGGTTGAACGAAATTTGCCGAGCCCCGCTTGGAAATTATGCGGCCCGCATCTCGCAGAGCGATCAGCGCCGTTCGCAACACGGGTCGCGAGACGCCGAAATGACGCGCCAGTTCGGCCTCGGGAGGCAGGCGGCCACCATTGTGCCACTGCGGATGCGACAACATGGCCTCAAGCTGCTGAAGTGTATGCGACGACAGGTTCGTCATCGTAGTTGTCTGTCGAGTCGGCTCGTTCATATCAACACTCTACCCGGCGCCCATGTGGTTTCCAAGTCCGGTCGATATACTAATATTTACTTATATTGACAAATTTGTCCGCATGAGTGAGTGTTTTAAACGTCGCGTCAGACACACTTTCGAACTCCCGTTGAAAATGGCAGGCTGCAAATGGATCATCACATCAATCCCGCTCCGGTCGATCGTCACCTTGTCCGTCACACGCCGCGTATTGTGTCGGTTCGCGCGGTTCCCGTTGCCGGCGAGGATAGTATGCTCATGAATCTGAGCGGCGCCCATGGGCCGTTTTTCACCCGGAACCTGGCCATCATAGAAGACGATTCCGGCCATACCGGCATTGGTGAAGTGCCAGGTGGTGAAGCGATCCGGACAACTATCGATGAACCGGTGCCGACGAATGGCTGCGGCTACGAGATGAGGAAGCGCTTACGCCGGATGCGATCGTACGTTTGGCAGAAGCAGCGCAGCAGCGTTACGGCTTCCGGGATTTCAAATTGAAAGGTGGTGTTCTTCCCGGGGAACAGGAAATCGAGGCCGTTACCGCGATCGCGAGACGGTTTCCTGAGGCGCGCGTTACCCTCGATCCGAATGGCGCATGGTCACTGGAGGAGGCGATCAGCCTGTGCAA
The DNA here is from genome assembly GCF_009617585.1 of Endobacterium cereale. GTDB lineage: Bacteria > Pseudomonadota > Alphaproteobacteria > Rhizobiales > Rhizobiaceae > Neorhizobium > Neorhizobium cereale. The sequence continues at coordinate 123,348 of NZ_WIXI01000040.1, forward strand.
AGGCCGGGGCGATGTGCTTGCTTACGCGGAAGATCCTTGCGGCGCGGAGCAGGGGTATTCCGGGCGCGAGATTTTGGCGGAGTTTCGCAAAGCGACAGGCCTGCCTACCGCAACCAATATGGTGGCGACCGATTGGCGGCAGCTGTCCCATGCGATCCAGTTGCAGTCGGTCGATATTCCGCTTGCGGACCCGCATTTTTGGACCATGCAGGGTTCTGTTCGTGTCGCTCAGCTCTGCAAAACATTCGGCATGACCTGGGGATCGCATTCCAACAATCATTTTGACGTATCTTTGGCCATGTTCACACATGTGGGAGCTGCAGCACCGGGACGTGTAACCGCATTGGACACGCATTGGATCTGGCAGGATGGTCAACGACTGACGCGCGATCCACTTGTGATCGAGGACGGTCATGTGGCGGTTCCGCAGCGGCCGGGTCTCGGTGTCGAGCTGGATATGGAGCGAGTGGAACAGGCACACCAACTTTATCTGAAGCATGGACTGGGCGCGCGTAATGATGCTGCGGCCATGCAGTATCTTGTCAAAGACTGGCATTTTGACAACAAAAGGCCTTGTCTTGTCCGCTGAGGGAATTGCGCAGATTTTTGATGCCGGCAAGAGCGTCGAGGCGGTGTTTCAGTCCCGGACGATCTTGCCGTGGTCGGTTTCGGAGATCCTGAATTTTCCGCCTACCTCTGTCCGGGGCTGACGACGGTTCGGATTGACCGGCGCGCCATCGGCCGCTTGGCGGCAGAAGCCATACTTGCGCGCATAGATGGCAGGGAGATCGCGACGATCGTGGATGTCGGGTTCCAACTGATAGAGCGGGAAAGCACTTGAACAGGTATCTGGCGGTGGCTCGCAATGTCATCCGCTGTGGTGCCACTACGTTACCTGTTTCGCGTTCTGATAGGTGGTCAATTTACGACGTGTCCAATAGTTTCGGGCCGTTCGAGTCAGATAAATAGGAATGTCTTTGAAGCTTGCAGTTTCCCTCGTGGCCGCCGTTGTCGCCACCAGCGCCATCGCAGCAGCTCCTGCCCATGCCATCGACAGCAACATCGCCCGGCAGTTGAATAAGCTCGATCCGCAGGAACGGCGTGAACAGCGATGCGATATCGAAGCCATGTCGCAGATTGCCAAAGCCGATGGAGGCTTCCAGCCGGATAAGGTTATTGCCTATAGTCGCGCCGATATCGTCGAGCAGGGCAACGACATTCGCGCGCCCGGCGCGGTCTTCCGCAGCGCCGGTGACTGGTACAAGCTCAAATTCAAATGCAGAACCGGTTCAGAAGGCCTCGACATCGTTTCGTTTGACTACAAGATCGGTGACAAGATCCCACGCAGTGAATGGGATCGTCTGTACCTCTATGACTGATCGCGCGCTCAGTCGGGAAGGCGGGGAACGGTCTTGCGTTCCGGGAAAAGTTCGGAAATTATCGTTACCAGTATAAGGGAGAGCGGCAAGGCAAGCATTGCTCCGACTGCTCCCCACATCCATGTCCAGAACAGGATGGCCACGAAGACAACGAAGGGATTGATTTCCCACTGGCGACCCATGACGGCGGGGAAAACCAGATTTTCCACCACGAGATGAATTGCAAAAAATACCGCTGCCGGCGCTAACGCTAGGACCAGCGAATCGTGGGTTATGATGCCTGCCACGGCCACTGCAAACGTCATCAGTGTAATGCCGAGAAACGGCACGAAACTGGATACGAAGGCAAATACGCCCCAAAGCACGGGCGCCGCCAGTCCGCCGGCATAGGCAATCAACGTCATGGAAACACCGAGCCCGGCATAGATCATCGTTGCAGTGGCAAAATAATAACCCAGCACCTCTTCGATCGAATTGATGACACGGATCGCAACGAGCCTCTGCCGACGACGAGGGAACGCCAGGATGATGGTTCGGCGCAGGCGCAGGCGGCCGAGCAGGAACAGCAGGAGGGCGGCGAAGAAGATCAATCCCTGAACAATGGCTGGTGTCAGGTTAGAGGTAACGATGCCCAGAATATTACCGCTATTATCGATCAGCGACTGCATCGACATCGGGCCGGACTCGAAACTGGCAGGGCTGATCTTGAGCCAGTGCTGACTTTCCAGAAACGGCATCAGCCGGTCGACCGTTCGTTCGACGAAATTTGGTCCTTCATTGACCAGTGTTGCGATCGGCTCGGCAAGCGCATTTGCCAGCAGGAACAGCACCGCAGCAACCGACGAGGAGAGGATCAGTGCGATGCCGAAACGCGGCACGCCGGCCCGCCCTAGCCGTTCCGCGGCAAGGCCCAGGATCATGCCAACCACCACGGCAAGCGTCAACGGAATCAGGATGAGCGACATGTGATTGACGATGGCAAAGCCGATGATCATAAATATCCCGATGATGGCCCAGGAGGTAGCCACGTCGAGTGCCTCACGCCCAAGGGGCGCAGTCGGATCCGTCCCATCTTCCGGCAGGTTGTCGGCGCGCAGGATTGCAGGTTCTGATTTCAGCTTTTTGTATTTGTTGTTGCGTATGTTGAGCGCGACCATGTTCCACCGTTTCCCTTGACGCCCGTCAACGCGGAAACGGCCCTCCGGTTCCTTGAATGTGAGGAACAGACAGGTAGTCTAGGCTGTCAATTTCAGGCCGATGCCCCACGGATCCTTGAACGCAATTCCGCTTGCCGTTCTCGTGGTGGAAATTTCTTGTCTCTCCAGCGCGGTAACAGCCTGATCCAATGCCGCCTTGTCGTTGAAATGCAGTGAATAATCGGCGAGGCCGGTCATGGCGTCACCGCGAATGCCGGCCCCCCGGCTGTTCCAGATGTTGGCAGCGATATGATGGTGGTAGCCACCGGTGGCAAAGAAGCTTGCTCCGGGATAACGCGCCATGACCTTCAGGCCAAGAACGTCACGATAGAAGGCGTCCGCCTGCGGCACGTCGCCGACCTGAAGGTGTATATGTCCGATCGCCGTTCCGTCCTGCATGCCTTCCCAGGAACCCTTGGCCGCACTGTCGTAGAGCGATTGAAGGTCGAGCCCTTCCGTCGCCATCTGAACCGTCCCATCCGGAAACATCGTCCATTCGTCGGGTTGACGATCACGATAAATCTCGATGCCATTCCCTTCCGGATCAGACAGATAGATGGCTTCACTGACAAGATGGTCAGATGCGCCGTCGAGCCGCACTCCGGCATGAGCGGCATGTGCGAGCCAGGCCGCAAGGGCGGCGCGATCAGGCACCAGAAAGGCGGTGTGGAATAGGCCGGCCGCCGTACGCGGTGCGCGTGTCACATCGCCACGGGTTGTGATCGTCACAAGCGGGACATCGTTGACGCCCAGAATCTCGCCACTTGCCGAGTGCTCGAGCGACTTGAGGCCGATGATGCTGCGATAGAAGGCGGATACCGTTTCCAGATCGGCCACCACGAGATGGGCCTGATTGACATGGGCCGGTCGGGTCAACGCAAAGGGCGAAGCTGCATTGCTCATGGTAGATCCTCTCTCTGTGGCGTTCTGCCACGTCGTCTGCATGGCTTATGTTTGTTTTCCGGCATTCACGATAGGTAAGTTATTGGCGATTAAACGTTCGCTGATTGTTGACAATCGCCGCGGACATTTAGCTTTCGAAGCCAGCCCGGCGTTTCGGGGAAGGCCATGTACGAGAAGATTATCGTCGCCATCGACACCGTTCAAATGGACAAGGGCGAGCGCATCCTGCGCCGAGCGATGCGTATGGTTGCCCCGGGCGGCGCGCTCATTCTGGTTAATGCGGTCGAGGACGTACCGGCCTATATTGCAGTTTCCGAACCGATCGATCTGGCTGTTGCTGCACGAAAGGCGGCCGATGAAACACTGACGGCTCTGTGCGAGCGCCTTGGTGTCAACGCGCATGTCGAGATCCGACAGGGTGCGGCTGCGCGTGAAATCCTCGCATCTGCAGAGCAGAACCAAGCCGATCTGATCCTGATTGCTTCGCACGTTCCGGATGTTTCCAACTATTTCATCGGTGCGACGGCCGACCGTATCGTGCGACACGCGCGCTGTTCCGTGTTGATAGACCGCTGAAGGTGCCGCTTGTCTTTCAGTGCGCAACGCAATGTGATGCCTAAGGCTGGCTGATGCCATTGCCCTGCGGCGCGGGCTTGTTCATTCTTATGTGCAAATACTCGGAGCGACCATGATCAGGCATTTGGAGAAGGCTGAAACCGGACAGATCGGCGGCGCGTTTGCGAGACCGATGAGCGATCTTTTCGACTTTGGCCGTGCGCACGACTTCGCTGAAATTGTCGCCGACGGTATCGTTCACGGTGTCGGTCTGGTTTTCGCGCTGATCGGCGTAACCGCGCTGATCTTTTACGCTACGCTCTGGTCGAGTTATGGTGAGCTTGCAGCCGCATGGATTTACGGACTTGGCCTTGTGTTGTGCATCGCCGTTTCGTTCACCTACAATATCTGGCCGACATCACGGACCAAATGGATATTAAGGCGTTTCGATCATTCGGCGATCTTTGTGCTGATCGCAGCCACCTACACACCTTTCCTCGAGCGCGGCGCGCATGAGCCGATGATTGCCGTCATGCTGGGCGCCATCTGGCTTGTGGCGATCGGCGGCATTGTATTGAAATGTCTGTTTCCCGGCCGTTATGACCGATTGGCGATATTGCTTTATCTCGCCATGGGCTGGAGCGGCGTCATGGTCGCCGGGCCGATCTCGGAGTACCTGCCGTCGGTCACCGTCTGGCTGATCGTGGTGGGCGGGCTGATCTATTCTCTCGGGGTGATCTTTCACGTCTGGGAACGGCTGCGTTTTCAGCGCGCCATCTGGCATGCCTTCGTCATTGCCGCGGCCGCCGTGCATTATTCCGCGGTGATGACCTGTTTCAGCCTTTCCGGCGCGTGACAACCCAAGCGTATCTCGCTGGACAGACGCGCACCACCTCTCTTACATGGCGGCATACTCTTTTGACGGATGCCAGCCATGCCCAATGCCCAGTCCGCGACCACCGTTCGCGACGCCACCGAAGCCGATCTTGCCGACATCATGGATATCTATAACGACGCCGTATTAAACACGACGGCGATCTGGAACGACAATGTGGTTGATCTCGCCAATCGGCAAGACTGGTTTGCCGCCCGCATGGCGCGGGGTTTCCCCATTCTCGTCGCCGAGGTCGATGGCAGGCTTTCAGGTTACGCGTCCTATGGAGACTGGCGCGCCTTCGAAGGGTTTCGCCACACGGTTGAGCATTCCGTCTATGTTCACAAGAATGCACGTGGGCACGGTCTCGGCGGGCTTTTGATGCAAGCGCTGATCGAACGGGCAGAGGCAGGCCCTATCCATGTCATGGTCGCCTGTATCGAAGCGAAGAACGAAGCATCCATCCGGCTTCATGAAAAGCTCGGCTTCCGCACCACCGGCACATTTCTTGAGGTCGGCACCAAGTTCGGCCGTTGGCTGGATCTCACCTGCATGGAACTGCGTGTAGGCGAGAACGGTTGACCCCTCGTCTCTAGAGCTTTCAGGCCGCCAAAGGAGCATTTGATGAAGATCACTCATAGCGAAGCACGCGCTTCGGTCACGCCGTCCTCCGATTATTTCACGGGTCACGTTCGGCAAGATCCCTTGAACGCCGCTGAGGTGCCGGGGCGGAGCCGGATCATCAGTGTCACCTTCGAGCCGGGCGCGCGGACCGCCTGGCACACGCATCCGCTCGGGCAGACGCTCGTCATCACCTCGGGCGCCGGTCTGGTGCAGACATGGGACGGGCCGATCCGACGTGTGCGTTCCGGCGATGTTGTGTGGTTTCCGGCAGGCGAAAAGCATTGGCATGGCGCGGGGCCGGATACCGCAATGACGCATATTGCCATTCAGGAAGAGTTGGATGGTCGTACTGCCGACTGGATGGAAAAGGTCTCACACGAGCAATATGGCGGCGAAATCAAAAACGATTGATACCGTCAGGTCCCGATACCCAAGCAAAAAGGCCGGCATCGCTGCCGGCCTTTGTTGTTTCGGGTGTCGAATGAAGGTTATTCGGCCGCCTGCAGTTTTGGCGCGGCATTGCGGTAAGGCTCGCACAGCTCTTCCATCATCTTCACTTCTTCGGCTGTCAGATCGGTCAGCGGTGCGCGAACCGGGCCCACATCAAAGCCCATCAGGCGCACGCCGGCCTTGATGGCGGAAACCGCATAACCCTTCTGGCGGTTGCGGATCTCCATGAACGGATAGAAGAAGTCGATCAGGATCTTGTTGGTGGTGGCGGTGTCGCCGGCGCGCAGCGCCCTGTAGAAATCCTGGGCAAGGCCGGGCACGAAGTTGAAGACGGCCGAAGAATAGGTCGTCACGCCGGCGCCGAGATAGGCATCGGCAAACAGTTCGGCTGTCGGCATGCCGCCGAGATAGGTCAGGCGATCGCCCATCTTGGCGGTGATCTTGCGCACAAGGCCGATATCGCCGGAGCCATCCTTGAAGCCGACAAGGTTCGGGCAGGCGTCGCAGAGGCGCGCCAGCGTTTCCGCCGTCAGAATGGAATTGTCGCGGTTATAGACCATGACGCCGATGCCGACGGACTGGCAAACCGTCTTGATGTGCTGGTAAAGACCTTCTTGGCTGGCATCCATCAGGTAATGCGGCAGCAGGAGAATGCCGTCTGCACCAGCCTTTTCGGCGGCCTTGGCGATGGAAACGGCGATGCGCGTGCCGTAACCGCAGCCCGCAACGATCGGCGTCGAGCCGGCGGATGCCTTGGCAGCCTCGATGATTTCCGGGATTTCCGAAGGCTCAAGATTGAAGAATTCACCGGTGCCGCCGGCCGCAAACAGAACGGTGGCGTCAAAACCGGCCAACCAGCCTACGTGTTTTTCATAGGCTGCGCGGTTGAACAGGCCGTCCTGTCCGAACGGCGTGACAGGGAAGGAGAGAAGGCCGGCGCCGAGCGCCTTCTTCAGTTCTTGCGGATCCATCGACATTGCGCACCTCTATTGCTTGCGATTGCGCAGAAGCTAACAAGAGATATTATGACTGTCAATTGAGATAATATATTTCCGGTGGTCATAGACGGCGGATCAGCGACCTGTAACGCTGCTGGCTGCCTTTGAGGTGGGTGCGCATCGCATCCCGCGCCGCCGAATCATCGCCGCCGGCAATGGCGCGGGCAATGGCGGCATGTTCTTTCTGGATCTGTGCCATGTAGTCTGCGGGCGAGGGTGAGGTGTCGCTGTCGCTCAGCAGTGAGCGCGGAATCATCTGCTTGCCGATTGCCTCCAGCAATTCCCGAAAACGCGGATTGTTGGTGGAATCGGCAATGGCAAAGTGGAAGGCGCGATCGCTTTCGACCGTCGGATTTCCTGCCGTTATCTGCTTCTCGATGGCTTCGAGACATTCGAAGATGGTTTCCTGCTGCGCCGGGGACGAGCGCAGCGCAGCCAGTCCGGCGGATTCGATCTCGATCGCGGCGCGAACCTCAAGCATTTCAATGATGGAGGACACGCGGCCGGCATCGACATTGCGCAGTCCGTTCTGCAGCAGCCCTTCCTGCGCGGGAAGGACGAAAACGCCCACGCCATGGCGCACTTCGACGAGGCCGTCAGCGCGCAGGGAGGCAATTGCTTCGCGGATGACCGTTCGGCTGACCTGGTGCTGTTCCGTCATCCCGCTTTCGGTCGGCAACTTGTCGCCGGGCTTCAATTCGCCGCCGGTGATAGCATCACGTATGCGCCGGCCAACCGTCTCAACGAGGTTACGACCCTTGCGGGCAGGGGCTTTCCCCGTGGTGTCATCGGATGTCGACAAGGTTCACCGCTTTCCGGTTGCCATCATTTCAGTGACTTAATGACCGAATGCCTCTGCTTGTTGTCAAGGATGAAAAGAGAAATCCGTTGACCTTGTTGATGATAACTATACTATGACACGACGTCTGATGTATGATGACATTAGGCCCAATCGCCGGAGTGAGCGCATTTCTGACCCAATGGTGCGGAAATGCGAGGCGAAAGACAGCAAGAGCGTGGCGTATCGGCTGACGCTGAAGAGGAGGAAATCGTGAAGATTGTAGACGTCAATGTGCGAGTGTTTTCCCATACGACGCAGCGCCATCAGGATACGGCCGGCCACGCCCATCCCGGCCCGCCGCACAAGGTCAACCTGGCGATCCTGACCATCGTCGCCGATGACGGCACGGAGGGGTATTGTTTTGCGGCGCCGGAAGTCGTGCGTCCGCATGTGATCGAAAAATTCGTCAAGAAAGTGCTGATCGGCGAAGATCCGTTTGCGCGTGAACGTCTGTGGCAGGATCTGGCGCATTGGCAGCGCGGCAGCGCCATGCAGTTGACCGACCGCACACTGGCGATTGTCGATTGCGCGCTTTGGGATCTGGCTGGCCGCAAGCTCAACATGCCGGTTCACAAGCTGATCGGAAGCTACCGCGAAAAAATGCCGGCCTATGGCTCGATCATGTGCGGTGACGAGCTGGAAAACGGTCTGGCGACGCCGGAGGATTACGGCCGTTTTGCCGAAAAACTGGTCAAGCGCGGCTACAAGGGCATCAAGCTGCACACATGGATGCCGCCGGTTTCCTGGGCGCCTGATGTCAAGATGGACCTGAAGGCCTGCGCCGCGGTGCGCGAGGCTGTCGGTCCGGATATCCATCTGATGATCGATGCTTTCCACTGGTACACCCGCACGGAAGCGCTTGAACTTGGCCGCGGCCTTGAAAAGCTCGATTTTGCTTGGATCGAAGAGCCGATGGACGAGCAGAGCTCAGCCTCCTATGCCTGGCTTGCGGAAAATCTCGATATCCCGGTCGTCGGGCCGGAAAGCGCGCATGGCAAACATTTCAACCGTGCCGAATGGATCACCTCCAAGGCCTGCGACATTCTTCGCACCGGCGTCCACGATGTCGGCGGCATCAGTCCGGCGATGAAGTGCATGCATCTGGCCGAATCTTTTGGCATGAACTGCGAAATCCACGGCAATGGTGCGCCGAACCTGATCGTCGCCGCCTGCGTGAAGAACGCCAAATGGTACGAGCGCGGCCTGCTGCATCCCTTCCTCGAATATGATGACGGTTTCGAGTACCTGAACGAACTTGTCGACCCGATGGATGAGGACGGTTTCGTTCACATCTCCGACAAGCCGGGTCTGGGCGAAGACATCAATTTCGACTTCATCAACGCGAATATCGTCGGCTGATCTGCTCTAAGCAAATACCCGGCCTGTGAGGGCCGGGTATTTTCAGAGATTGCGGTCGAGCCAGTCGAAGGCGTGATCCTGCTGTTTTTGCGAAAAATTGTGGCCGCCCGGGCAGATGCAGGTTTCAAGTTGCTCCGGTGCCTCGGCCGCACCCCAGATGCCGTGAAGCTGCTGAAAGGCCTCTTCGGCGACAGGCTGGGGAAAATGCCGATCTTCCGATCCGGTAAAGATCAACGCCGGTTTCGGTGCCGCAAGGCCGGCGAAATGCGGATAATCCAGCTTCCCCGCGATCTGCGGGTGCAGCATCGTAAATGCGGATTGGCCGCGCAACTGGTTGTTGCCTGGCTGCATCAAACCTTGCAGCGTTCCCATCCAGCCGCCGGAGACGCAGGCCGCGATGTCATCGGACAGCGCTGCTAGTTGCCAGGCGCGTAAGCCACCCATCGAATAACCGAGGCTGGCGATCCGGGTTTTGTCCACGCCCGGCAGATTTCTCAGAAATGCCAGTGCTTCCAGATCTTCCGAAAGAATGACCGAGGCGTAGGAAACGCCGAACTGCATCAGGTTGGCGGCCAGCGCCTGTTGCGTTTCGTAACCATTGCCCCTGCGGCTGCCCCAGCCGAGCGCGTCGGCGCAGAGCACGGTATAGCCACGTCGAACGAGTTCGTTGCCGATAAACCGACCGCCATAGAGCTTGTTAACCCACAGGTCGATATCAGCTCGCAGTTCTGGATTCTCGTCCGATCGGTTGCTAAGCTTTTCCTTGCCTATCGAAAAGAACGAGCCGTGGTCGTGTAGAAGAAGGACAGCTGGCGCAGGGGCCGCGGTCTTCGGGCGCAGCAGATAGGCAAGGGTGGTTTCGCCATTCGAAAAGCCCAAGCGCAACTCTTGGCCAAGGATGTCGTCGTCTGACCATTCCGAAACGATGGCGGAGATTGGCGGCGGCACCTCATCGACACCCAGTGCCAGACGGACCTTCTCGCGGGTTTTCGATCTCCAGGCCTGAAAATCCTGCGCTTCGGGATCAAAATTCCAGACGAAATGATTGCGATCGCGAAGACGTCGGCTGATGCCGCACATGTTCTCCGCATCAATCATCAGTCCTGCCGCATCTTTGCGAGCGTTCTGTCCTTGCTGGCGATCAGATGCGCGCGCATCGCTGCTCTCGCGCCATCGGCATCACCTGCCTCGATGGCCGTAAGAATAGCCAGATGCTCCTTGTTCACGCGAGCAAGCAGAGTGGACAGTGTCTTGTCGTCGACCGCATGGGTGGTGCGGCGCATGCGCGGCATCAGGGTTTCGCCCAAATAGTTGAAGATGCCGGAAAAATGCTCGTTATGGCTGGCCGCTGCCACCGCACAGTGAAACTCGAAATCCGCCAGTGTGTTGCGTGTCGCGTGCTGAACTGCGTCTTCCATCGTGTCGCAGGCGGCTTTCATGGCCTTCAGGTCTGCAGCGTTGCGGCGCTCGGCAGCCAGCGCCGCCGCCTCGGATTCTATGCCGATGCGCAGTTCCAGCCCCTTGATCATGTTGCCGGCCTGCATCAGGTCGGCATCACCAAGCCGGAATGGCGTAACGCCTGCATCGTCACGAACAAAAACGCCGATACCGTGCTGGATGGAGACAAGGCCGCTGGCGCGCAGATTGGCGACGGCCTCTCGCACGACGGTGCGGCTGACGCCGAGTTCTTCCATCAGCGCCTTTTCGGTCGGCAGCTTGGAGCCGCGTGGATATTCATCCTGCTTGATGCGCTCTGAAAGAACGCGCACGACCTGAGTGCTCAGGCTTTCCCGGCGGGCAAACATGGTTGGCGAAACATCAGCACTCATCGCAAGAGCCTCCGATTGAATGGTCAAACCGCCTGATCGTATTCGAGGCTGGCCTGAATGAGTTCGCGGGCATAAGGGTCTTTTGCCGCGCCGGTTGCCAGCACGTCCCGGCTCATCACCTCGACGATCCGGCCGTGCTGCATGACTGCCAGCCGCTCGCACATATGATCGATAACCGCAAGATCATGGCTGACGAACAGATAGGTGAGGTTACGCTTTGCCCGCAGATCGGCAAGCAGGTTCAGCACTTCCGCCTGCACCGAAACGTCAAGCGCCGATGTCGGCTCGTCGAGCAGCAGGATGCGCGGCTCGAGGATGAGGGCGCGGGCGATCGCCACACGCTGGCGCTGGCCGCCCGAAAGTTCGTGCGGGTAGCGCGACAGGAAGTCCGGGTTCAGGCCGACATCGATTAGCGCCTTTTCCATCCGCTCCACCTGCCTGTCCATGCGGTGAATGCGCAGCGGTTCCTGAAGCGCCGTGCGGATGGACTGGCGCGGATGCAGCGAACCATAGGGGTCCTGAAACACCATCTGCACGGCGCGGCAATAATCGGCAAATGGCATGTCGTTGACGGAAGTGCCTTCCAGCTTAACATCGCCTTCCCAGGAATTCAGCAGGCGGGCGATACAGCGCAGGATGGTGGATTTGCCCGAGCCGGATTCGCCGACGAGCCCAAAGGATTCGCCGGGCGCGACCGAAAAACAGACGTCGCCGAGAATGCGTCGCTTGGCGGGGCCATGGCCGAGACTGATGGAGACCTGGTTGACTTCAATCGCGGTCATACGCTCGTCTCCTGCGGTGAGAGTGCCTGCGGCTGGCGGTTGAGAACGGGCAGGGGCTGGCGGCTGCCACCAATATGCGGCTGCGCCGCCAGCAGGCCCTTTGTATAGGGATGGGTGCAATTCTTCATGTCGCGGGCGGCGCGTTCCTCCACCACTTCGCCATGGCGCATGACGAGCACGCGATCACAGAAATTGCGCACCAGATTGAGATCGTGGCTGATCATGATCAGGCCGATCCCCTTGTTTGTGACAAGTTCGTTCAAAATGTTGAGCACCTGCATGCGCACGGTCACATCGAGCGCCGAAGTCGGCTCGTCGGCGATGATAATCTGCGGCTCGGGGATCAGCATCATGGCGATCATGATGCGCTGGCCCATGCCGCCGGAAACCTCGTGCGGATAAAGGCCGTAAACCCGTTCGGGATCGCGGATCTGCACCGCTTCCAGCATGTCGAGCGTCTTCTGCTTCGCGACCTGAGCCGAGGCGCTGTAGTGAACGCGATACGCCTCGGCGATCTGGGCGCCGACCGGATGGACCGGGTTGAGCGAAAATTTCGGGTCCTGCAGGATCATCGAAATGCGCCGGCCGCGAATGTCCAGCATCTGCCTTTCGCTGGCAGCGAGAAGATCGGTGCCGCTGAAATCCATGCGGTCAGCTTCGATCTTTGCCGTCGGCAACAGTTTCAGCAGAGCGCGGCCGATTGTGGATTTGCCGGAGCCGGACTCGCCGACAATACCCAGCCGTTCTCGGCCGAGATCGAAGGACACGCCCTTGACCACATTGTTGTAGCTTTTTTTGCCGCTGCGATAGCTGACCTGCAGGTTTTCGACTTTCAGGAGAGGCTGGTTGTTGTCCATCGCTGTCGCTCCTTTAGTGTTGTTTCGGGTCGAGCGCGTCGCGCAGGCCGTCGCCCAAAAGGTTGAAGGCAAGGCTGACGATGAGGATGGCGCCGCCGGGGAAGGCGACAAGCCACCAGTTGTCGAGCATGTAACGGCGGCCGGTGGCGATCATCGCGCCCCATTCCGGCAGGGGCGGCTGGGCGCCGAGGCCGAGGAAACCAAGGCCGGCAGCCGTGAGGATGACCGTTGCCATGGAAAGCGTGATGCGCACCAGAACCGACGGCATGCACATCGGCACGATCGACTTGATGATGATGCGCAAGGAGGAAGCGCCCTGCATGCGCGACGCGGAGATGTAATCCGCATTGCGGAAAGTCAGGGTTTCGGCGCGTGCCAGGCGGGCGATCGGAGGCCAGGCGGTGAGGCCAATCGCGATGATGGCGTTTTCCAGACCCGCGCCGAGCGCCGCAACAAAGGCCAGCGACAGGATCAGGCTCGGGAAGGAGAGAAAAATGTCGGTGATGCGCATCATCACCGTATCATACCAGCCGCCGAAATAACCGGCGGTGGTGCCGACCAGCAGGCCGACGGGACCAACGATGACCGAAACGATAGTGATGATCGTCAGGCTGATGCGGGTGCCGTAGATTATGCGGCTCATGATGTCGCGGCCAAGTTCGTCCGTGCCGAACCAGTGAGCGGCGTTCGGCGGCTGCAGAACATTGCCGAGGTTGACGACATTCGGATCGTAAGGCGCGATAAGCGGCGCGACGAGTGCCGTCAGGAGCAGGATCGAGATGACGATCAGGCCAAAGCCGGAGGACGGATTGCCGAGCAGTTCGCGGATGACCGCAAGCAGACGCCGCAAGACTGAGTTCGGGTTCGAAAGCAAAGTCGGCATCGCGTGATCCTGAGCATTGAGCGTTTCGGTGGCCATTAGCGCGTCCTCGGATCAAAAATCTTGTAGAGCGCGTCGGAGAGAAGGTTCAACGCGATGAAGATGATGCCGACGAGCAGCACGCAGGTCATGACCGCGTTCATGTCGCCGATCAGCATGTTGTTGGTGATATACTGGCCAAAACCCGGCCAGGAGAAGACGGTCTCGATCAGCACCGCGCCTTCGAGAAGGCTGCCATAGGCAAGCGCCACGATGGTCACCAGCTGCACGCGGATATTGGCGAACGCGTGGTGCCAGATGGTGCGGTTCTTCGACAGGCCCTTTACCCGAGCCGTCGTGATATATTCCTGGTTCAGCTGGTCGAGCATGAAACTGCGGGTCATGCGGGTGATGTAGGCCATCGACGAATAACCGAGGATGCTGGCAGGAAGCAGCAGGTGGTTCACCGCATCCCAAAAAACTTCCCAGTCGCCGGCGATCAGGCTGTCGATCAAAAGGAAACCGGTCGTTTCGGGCACGAGGCCGATATAGAAGTCGGACATGCGGCCGCCACCGCCGACCAGATCCAGCACGGCATAAAAGATGATCAGGCCGATCATGCCAGTCCAGAAGATCGGCATGGAATGGCCGATCAGCGTCAGGAAACGGATGACATGGTCGATCGGTTTGTTGCGCTTGACGGCCGCCAGAATGCCGAGCGGAATGCCGAGACCTGCACCGAACAGGATGGCGAATGTGGCCAGCTCAATCGTCGCCGGCATCACATGCAGGATGTCGTTGATGACAGGTTGGCCCGTGCGGATCGAAGTGCCGAAATCGCCATGCAGAAGATCCGATACATAACGGAAAAACTGCTGGTAGATCGGCAGGTTGGCGCCGATGCGCTCAGCCACCATTTGATAGGTCGCCTGATCCGCTTCCTCGCCGATGATGGCGCGAACGGGGTCGACCGGCATCATGCGCCCGATACAGAATGTCAGGATCAGCAGGCCGACAAGGGTGACGAATATCGTTCCGGCCTGCCGCCCAAAGGCGGTGAAACTCTCGGACTTCATGGAGCCTCCTCATATGGTGTCGGAGGCCGCGGCGCTGAGAAACATGACGATCTTGCCGCGCCGCGGCGTGGGCGGAATTACCGCTCTTTGGTGACCGTGCGCAGCTGTGTGGACCACGACGGGTTCAGCTGCAGGCCCTTGATGTCGGCGCGGAAGCCAACGCTGTCGACGACTTCGGAGAATGGCTGCAAGGCAGGGACCATGTCGGCGTAATAGGTCTGGATCGCCTCGTAATCCGTAATCTGCTTGTCCTTGTTGCCCTCGATGAGGGCATCGTCGATCATCTTGTTGATCTTCTCGTCATAGAAGGACGTGCGCCAGCCCTGGAAATTGGTCAGCTTAGCCGCATCGGCATTGTCAGGATTGTAGACCGTCGCGCGCAGGTTGCTATCGGGATGCGGCAGCTGACCGCCGCCGCCGCGACCGACCAGCAGTTCATACTTGCGCTCGCGCATCGCGCCATAAATCTGGTCGCCCGTGCCGGTGATGATTTCGGCCTTGATGCCGCCCTGAGCAAGCGTTGCCTGGATTGCCGTGGCAGCGCTCATGAACGGCACATCGGAAATGGCGCGAAGCGTGGTCGAAAAGCCGTTCGGGAAACCGCCCTCAGCCAGCAGTTTTTTTGCCTTTTCCACATCCAGCTTGTAGCCGGCATTGGGCAGCGAGCCAAAGATGCCGCTGGCGATCGGTCGGTCGCGCAGTCTGCCGAAATAGGGCAGCACGCTATCGTTCAGGCCCTGATAGTCGATGAGGTAACGCAGCGCCTCACGAACCTTAGGGTTCTGGAATTTTTCGTCCTTCATCGAGACGGCGAGATAATAGAAGCCGCTACCACCATTGGTCTGGATCTCGACGTTTTCGTCTTTTTCCAAAGCCTTCAGGTCGGCTGCCGACATGGAGAAGGCGATGTCGATATCGCCCTTTTCCAGCATCAGGCGCTGGCTCTGGGATTCTGCCAGATGTCGCATCATGATGCGCTTCATCGCCGGCTTTTCGCCCCAGTATTCCGGGTTCTGATCAAGGATGACGCGCTCGTTCGAGGCCCACTGGCCGAGCGTGAACGGGCCGGAGCCGGCGGACTTGTTGGTAAGCCATGCGGCGCCCTGATCGCCGTTCTTGTCGTGCTCCATCACGGTCTTCATGTCGAGAATGGAGCCGGGGCCGACAATGCCGAGCGTCTGCACGATGATCTGCGGATCGAGTTTTTTCGGCAGGGTGACGACAATCGTCTGTGCATCGGGAGCCGTAAAGCTGGCATCCGCGTTTGCCGCAGTAAAACCGTGTGTTTTCAGGAACGAAGCCTGCGCAAGGTTCAGCTTCATCAGCCGCTTCAACGACCAGACGACATCTTCCGACGTCACCGGGTTGCCGGAGGCGAACTTGGCGCCCTCGCGCAGCTTGAAGGTGATCGAGCCGTTATCGTCGGCGATCGTCCAGCTTTCGGCAAGCTGCGGATCGACCTTGGCACGGTCGACCGGGTTCAGCGAAACGAGGTTGTCATATATGTTGGCGAGAACCTGCACGGTCTCCTTGCCGGTAATCGCGGCCGGGTCCAGTGTCAGGATGTTGTTCATCGAAAAGCCGACGACCAGCATGGTCGGTGGGGTTTCGGCGTAAACGGGCTGAGAAAGCAGGGTCGAGGCAAAAAGAGCGGCGCCGAGCAATTTTGCGGATGGTTTCATCGTCATAGATCCTCCCAATCACGACTGCCTCCTCCAAGGCAGTAAAACCGGATTAAGAGATATGATGTCCTACGACAGATGTCAACGACAATTGAAAATACATCATGATGTTTCAATTGTCGGGTAGCGCGTTACCGGGCGATTTCGGCGCAAATGCCGGAGCCAGAAGGTGTGCGGAAAGCCGTAGCCGCTCTGGACGGCCGCGGATCATGCTCCGTTCATGCATTCCAAAGCCCTAAATCGGTCGTCAGCCCGAAATCTTCGGCCATGTGTCGGACAGGCGGTACCCACCCGGCCAAGGGTCGGACGGATCAAGCATCAATTGATGCGTGCCGGTAATCCATGCCCGGCCGGAAATCAGCGGATAGATGGCGTCGCGTTCGCCAACCCTTGTCGTTGCATCGATGCTGCAGCGAAATTCCGAACCGATGATAGAACGGCCAATATAGGTCTCACCCAGCGCCATTTCGCCCCGTGCATGCATCACCGCCATTCGGGCGGAACATCCGGTGCCTGTCGGTGAGCGGTCGATTTTGCCCGGCTGGATGACGACGGCGTTGACGCCGGTCAGGACGCCGTCTTCGCGGGTCAGGGGAGCGGCGATCTGGCAGAAGGAGATATGGTCCCAGCCGGCGTTTTCAGGATGAGTGAAGCCCAGCTGTTCGTTCGCGGCATTGGTGATCCTGACGCCGGCTTCGGCGATTTCACGCGCTTCGTCGGGCTTGACGTCAAAGCCGAGCGCCTTGGCGTCCACGATAACGAAACTGTCGCCGCCATAGGCCGTATCGACGGTCAGGGTTCCGAACCCGGCAACTTCCAGTGACACGCCGAGCTTGTCGGCAAAGGACGGTACGTTGCGCACCGTGATCCGCTCAGCCTTGCCGTTGCGGCATTCGGCGGTCACATCCACCAGGCCGCCCGGCGCTTCCAGCGTCATTTTCGTGACCGGCTCGCTCATTGGAATGATGCCGCTGTCGAGCAAAACGGTTGACACACAGATGGAATTGGAGCCCGACATGGGCGGCGTATCAGCCGGCTCCATGATGATCCAGCCCATTTGCGCCTTCGGATTCTTGGGTGGCACCAGCAGGTTGACGTGGCGAAAAACGCCACCGCGCGGCTCGTTCAGCACGAAATTGCGCAGTGTCTCGTCCTTGGCGATGAAACGCGACTGTTCCCAGAGCGTATCTCCGGGCGGTGGCAGAACGCCACCGACGATGACGTCACCCACTTCGCCTTCCGCGTGGCAACTGACGACATGGATGATTTTGGATGTTCGCATGCCGGTTCCTCCCGCGAAAATCAGCCTGCAGCCAGCGCCTTCAGTTTTCCGTAGCTTTCGGCAGAAAGAGGAATACCATCCTTCTCCGCCTTCGCACGGATCACATGCCTGCGATCGCCTGGCAGACGTTCCTGTCCCGCCTCCAGCACAAGGTCGCAAATACCGGCGACACGTTCGGCAAACACGTCGTTTCCGCCACGAGCCGGATCGATGACGATGAAAAACTGGCCGGTAAACGGCGTCTGCGCACCCTTGTGGCCACTCCAGTCGAACTCGCCGGAGAAATAGCCGCCGGTCAGCGCGGCGCTGAGAATTTCCACCATCAGCGCGATGGAGTTGCCCTTGTGCCCGCCAAACGGCAGAAGCGCGCCACCATCCAGAATTTCCTTCGGATCATTGGTTGGCTGACCATCGCGATCGACACCCATGCCGGGTTTAAGATCATGCCCCGCGCGTGCGGCGATCTGCACGTCGCCATGCGCGATGGCAGACGATGCCTGATCGAATACGAAGGGTGCTGCACCGGCACGCGGTGAGGCGAAGGCGACCGGATTGGTGCCGAACACCGCTTTTTTGCCGCCATGCGGCACGACGCAGGCCATGCTGTTGACGACGCTGAGCGCAACAAAACCGTCTTCGGCAAAAGGTTCGACATCTGGCCACAGCGCGCTGAAATGGTGGGAACGACGGATGGCGAGAACCGCGACACCGTTCGCCTTGACCTTTTCGATCAACAGCGGACGTGCGGCGAAAAAAGCCGGTTGCGTAAAACCGCCCTTGGCATCGACACGCACAAAGGCCGGACCGACATCTTCCACTTCCGGAACAGCCTTGCCATCGACCCAGCCGCTGTCGAGCGACGAAACATAACCCGCCATGCGAAAAATGCCGTGGCTGAGGGAGCCGTCGCGTTCGCACCCTGCACAGTTTTTCGCGAGGATTTTTGCGTTGTGGTCCGATACGCCATGGCGAACAAAGATCCGCTCAAGCAATGAAACCAGATCGGCATAGGCAAGGTGAACGGCGGCGGCGTCGGTCATGCGAACTCCAAAATCTCTATGCTGATACCACCTGCCTGAGCGGGGAACGATCCGGATCGGGATCCGGCATCGCGTCGAGCAGCATGCGCGTGTATTCATTTGTCGGTCGCTCGAAGATATCTTCAACCGGGCCGCTTTCAACCAGCTTTCCGCGATAGATCACAGCGACTTCATCGCAAATGTAGCGAATGACGCCGAGATCGTGGCTGATGAAGAAATAGGTGAGGCCGAGTTCTTCCTGAAGCCTGTGCAGAAGGTTGAGAACATCGGCCTGAACCGAAACGTCGAGCGCCGATGTCGGTTCGTCGAGGATGAGAAATTCGGGCTTGGCAGCAAGCGCACGCGCAATGCCGATACGCTGGCGCTGGCCGCCGGAAAACTCGTGCGGATAGCGGAATAGGTGCTCTTCCCGCAGGCCGACCTGCAGCAGCAGTTCCAAGACACGCTCGGTGCGCTGGCGCGCAGTCATGGGGACGATATCGCGATGGATGACCAGCGGTTCGGCGATGATGTCGTGGATCGTCATGCGCGGATCGAGCGAGGCGTAAGGGTCCTGAAAGACGATCTGCAGGCGGGCGCGCAGGCGGCGCATCTCGGTCGATGTCAGTTTGCCGATGTCGGCGCCTTCATAAAGGATATTGCCGGATGTCAGTGTTTCCAGCCGCAGGATGCAGCGTGTCAGCGTCGTCTTGCCGGAGCCGCTCTCGCCGCCAAGGCCAAAACTCTTGCCCTTGGCGACCCGCAGGCTGACATCGTCGAGCGCTCGAAAACCTTCGGTATCGCCGAACAGGCCCTTGCGCTGGCCCGGGAAAATTTTCGAAACGTTGTTGATCTCAAGCATTATTGCACCTCCGGCATGACGCCGCCAAGGCCGCGCAATTCGCCGCGTTTGGTATGGGCTGTCGGAATGGAATTGAGGAGCGCCTGCGTATAGACGTGGCTTGGTGTCTTCAGCACGTCCGTGACCGGTCCGCTTTCCAGAATGCGGCCGCGATACATGACCGCGACATGGGAGCAGATCTGCGCCACGACGCCGAGATTGTGGGTGATCATCAGCACGCCGATGTTTCGCTCAGCCACCAGTTCGTGGATGAGTTTCAGGATCTGCGCCTGAACCGAAACGTCGAGCGCCGTGGTCGGCTCATCGGCGATCAGCAGGTCCGGTTTGCCGATCATCGCCATGGCAATCAGCACGCGTTGTTTCATGCCGCCGGAAAACTGGTGCGGGTAATCATTGATGCGCTCCGCTGCCTTCGCGATGCCGACCTTGTCGAGCATTTCGACCGAAACGCGCCTTGCCGCCTTTTTCAGGTCGCGCGAGGATGCGCCGGGTTCGAGGCCCAGCACGGTCGGGTCGGCATGGCCGGCATGCAGCGCCACATCGACCAGCTGCGTGCCGATGCGGAAGACCGGGTTGAGGTTGGTTGTCGGGTCCTGAAAGATCATGCCGATCTTGCGGCCACGCAGCGTGCGCATTTCCTTCTAATTGGCTTTCAGAACGTCGCGGCCTTGGAACGCGATCGAGCCCGCAAGGTAGCGCCCGGTTGCCGGTGGGATAAGCCGCGAAACGGAAAGGCCGGTCAGCGATTTGCCGGAGCCGGTTTCGCAGACCATGCCCCAGATCTCGCCGCGTTCGACCTTGAGGTCGATGCCGTGCAGGATCTGCGTTTCGCCCTCAAAGCTGCGCATGGAGAGGTTGAGGTTCTTGATGTCGAGCAATGTCATGTCTTCACCTCACCGCCGCGCCTTGGGGTCCATGACGTCGCGCAGACCGTCGCCAAGGAGGTTGAAGGCAAGCACCGCCAGGAAGATGGCGCATCCCGGAAAGACCGCCGTCCACCAGTAATCCGGCATGTCGGCACGGGCGACGGACAGCAGCGTGCCCCATTCCGGCGTCGGTGCCTTGACGCCGATGCCGACGAAACCGAGCGAGGCGACGGTCAGGACGGCAAAACCCATGTCGAGCGAAGCCTTGACGATGATCGGTGACATGATGTTGGGCAGGATGTGGCGGCCGAGGATACGCGGCCAGCCGGCACCGAGTGCTTTTGCGGCGGTGATGAACTGCTCTTCCTTCTTGCCGATCACCTCGCCGCGCACAAGGCGGGCATAGGCGGGCCACCATGTTATGGCGATGGCGATGATCATGTTGGTGACGCCGGTGCCAAGCGCTGCCGCGACCGGCATAAAATCCTGGGAAAGGATCGCCTGCGTGGCAGAAAGGCCGAGGCCCGGCCAGTCGAACACCGTCTCGACCAGAACCGTGCCGCCGAGCAGCCAGGAAACGTAGAGGCCAATCACCGTCAGGGTCGAGGTCACGGCGTTTTTCAGCACGTATTTGAACAGGATTTTTGTGTTGGAAATGCCGAGCGCCCGTTCGGTCATGACAAAATCCTGTTGCAGCACTTCGATCGTCGAAGCACGCATCATGCGCATGATGGTCGCCAAGGGGGAAAGTGACATGGCAAAGGCGGGCAGAGCGAGGTGCTGCAAGGCGATCGTCAGGGAATACCAGTCACCGGCGAGAATGGAGTCGATTGTATAAAAGCCTGTCGGGCCTTCCGGCGGGATTTCGATCAGCGGAAACCGGCCGGAAAGCGGCAGAATGTCGAGCCAGGAGACGAACATCAGCTGCAGCAACAGGCCGAGAAAAAAACGCGGCATGGCGATGCCGCCAAGCGCCACGGTGCGGGTCAGGTAATCGACAAGACCATTGCGATAGACGGCGGCAGCAAGCCCGAGCGGAATGCCGAGCACGATGGCGATCAGCATGGCTGATGCCACCAGTTCCAGCGTTGCCGGCAGAAATGTCATGATGTCTTCGAACACCGAGCGGCGGGTGAAGATGGACACGCCCCAGTCACCCTGAACCAGTCCCGTCACGTAATCCCAGTATTGCAGGGGCAGCGATTTATCGAGGCCGAATTCTTGGCGCACGCTCTCGATCACGTCGGGTGTGGCATTGGGACCGGCGGCAAGCGCCTCCGGATCACCGGGAAGAAGGCGGGCGATGGTGAAAACGATCATCGTCAGCCCGATCAGCATCAGGATCAAAAGGACGAGGCGTCGCAAGGTGTAAAGGATCATGGGCGCTTCCGGTGGTCAGTAATTTTGGGCGATCGCATAGAAAAAGTCCCCCTCTGGCTGCCGCCATCTACCCCACAAGGGGCGAGAAAACCTGCGGTATCCGCTTCGCCTCAATTGTGACTCGGCGGGGCGGCTGGGTTAAGCCCTCCCCCTTGTGGGGAGGGTTGGGAGGGGACTTGTCTCCCTGCGATCGTCCCTATCAATCGAGCGACAGCGGCAACAACTCGATGGCGTTGGCAGCAACCGGGGTGAAGACAAAGTTCTTCACGTTTGCACCGAAACCGAGCTTACGTTTTTCGAGCACGCCAAAGATATCCGGTGCATCATCGATAACAAGCTCCTGGAACTTCTTGTAAAGCTCGGCGCGCTTGGTCTCGTCGGTTTCGACGCGAGCCGCCTCGATCAGCTTGTCGACTTCCTCGTTCTTGTAGACCGGGTTCTGCCACTGGCCGTTGCGCGACGAGTGATAGGCCGCGAAGGCAACGTTATCCGGATCGGCGTAGATCATGCGGAGTTGAAGGAACGCATCGGCAAGGTGCGTGCCACCGGTCGTTCCTATGCATCCAACGAGATTGTCGAGGGAGTGTCCTCGCAAGGGGTCGCCATGCGCGACCCTGAAACGCTGGAAATTTTTGGCGTGGCGATTTCTTATCCGGCGAGCCTGGGCACCCCGGAACTGAAGGAAAAAATTGCAGTTTTGCTCGACCAGATGCGCACGGGTCTCAGCATCAAGCTGGATTGACCGCCGCTCGGTACGCTGGAGACGGTTGCCCACACGTGTGGGAACGCTATTTTATCCCGACAGCAATCGGGTCGGGCACATGTCGGAAAAAGCTGCTTCTGCAGAGGATTGGCGAGAGGAGCGCAACCGGTTTCTAGCTGGCCTGCTGCGCGGCGGGGCCGGGGCCCTGATTTTTGGGCTCCCGATGATGATGACCATGGAATTATGGGCGCTCGGTTTCACCATCGCACCGATCCGTCTGCTGATTTCTGCAATCGCGACAATACCGCTGCTGTTCGTGTTGGCGCAGCGCATGGGCTTCGAGCGTACCTTCACATGGCGTGAAGCGCTGCGCGATGCGATTATCGCCTATGCCATCGGTATTCTGGCGAGCGCTGCGCTTCTCGTTCTGCTTGGCATTCTCAAGCTTGCCATGCCGGCGGATGAATGGGTCGGCAAAATCGCCATACAGGCCATACCCGCCTCGATCGGCGCGATGCTCGGACGCAGTCAGCTTGGCGCTGAAAAGGGCAGTGAAGAAGATGAGCCGGATGATGACGGGGAAAATGCCGGAGACCAAGTGACGACCAGTTATCCGACCGAACTTTTCATGATGGCGGTCGGTGCGCTTTTTCTAAGTCTGAACGTGGCGCCGACCGAGGAGATCATTCTGATTTCCTACAAGATGACGCAGTGGCACACGCTGATCACCATCTTTGTGTCGATTACGCTCATGCACGGGTTTGTCTATGCCCTGGCATTTCGCGGCGGCCATGAGCTTTCGCCGGACACGCCGCAATGGCACGCTTTCGTTCGCTTCACCATGCCCGGTTATGTGGTCGCAATTCTGATCAGTCTTTATGTCCTGTGGGTGTTCGGTCGGCTGGATGATACGGCGTGGACGCAGATCCTCATGACCACCATCGTCTTGGCATTGCCGGCATCCATCGGTGCAGCAGCGGCCCGGCTTATTCTGTGAAACGGAGTGCAGGGATGTCCGCATCAAAAGCGCGCCATACCGAAAGCAGCGATCCTCACTGGATCGAATGGATCAGCGGCATATCATCATGCGCCCTGGTTGGAGCCATGATCGGCTGGATTGCCTGGCAGGCGATCACCGCCAATGACGAGCCGCCTCAGCTATCTACGACAATCACGCAGGTTCGAAAGAGCGGCAGCACATTTCGCGTGGAGTTCGACATCGTCAATTCGGCTCCGGTTACGGCAGCAGGCGTGACTGTCATGGGCGAAATCATCGACGCAACCGCTGCCGTCGAAACGGCGGAGGTGACGTTCGATTATGTTCCCGCCCAGTCGAAGTCGCGAGGCGCCTTGCTGTTCAGCACTGATCCGGCAGGCCGCGATCTGCGTGTCAGGCCGTCGGGATATACCGAACCATAGTCCCTAATCCACACATAGCGATAAACATGCGCGGCTTTCTGGAGCCGCAGAATGCAAAAACAGGCGGCGCAGCCATTCCGGGCTGCGCCGCCTGATCAATCAATTGCCGAGGGCTTGGCGTCAGTTTACAGAAGCCAGAGTCATGGACGTGCCCGTTGCCGCGATGTTCAGGCCGAGCTGGCCTGTGAAGCTGACGGTCTGAAGGTGGATCGAGCCGGTTGTGCCGCCGACCAGAATGTTGGCGCCGACACCGGCACCGGCCGTCACTTCAGCGGTAGCACCCTGATAGATGCCGCCGAGCGAGCCGTGGTGATAACCCGCGGTCGGGGCAAGAACGGCCCAGATCAGGCGGCTGCGTGTCGTAAAGCCGATATCAACGCCCAGCTTGCGGATCGCACCGGAATAATGATCAAGCGGTTCGCCGTCGATGGTCGACTTGAACACGCAATCCACTTCCTTGGCAGAGCCGAGAATGTAACCGGCGCCGCCGCCGATATTGCAATCGAGATAGCCGATCTTCACGCCATTGCGCGCGCCTTCTTGCATGACGACCGGACGCTCGGCGCGTGCCACGTCGGCGGCGTAAACAGCGCCAGCGCTCGTCAGGACCGGTGTGGCGGCCAGTGCCAAGGCAATAATCTTCTTCATGTCAGTCTCCTTAATAATCCCTGTTACCGCCACCTTCATTCCGGTCATGAGGTGAACTGGCGATCGGTTAACGAATCCGATGCCAATTCGATCCATGGCGATGGCATTTTCGGGGCGACGGGAGAAAAAAGGTTAACAATCTATGCGATTATCACAGTTCGTTAGTCGCCTGCATCCGCTGATTTTTGCGATAGTCGCGGGGAGACATGCCGGTATGCTGACGAAAACAACGCGAAAAATACGTCGCATCCGAAAAGCCGAGGTTTTCGGAAATGTGCTGAATGCTGGCGCCGGTCAGGGCGAGGGCCCGTTTGGCCTCGTCGATCGTGCGGCCGATGATCAGTTCGTGCGCCGTCATGCCGGTTACCTTGCGGACGGTGCGATTGAGATGCGTTGGCGAAAGGCTGAGGCTTGCGGCATATTCGGTCACAGTCATCTGCTGGCGAAAATGGCGGCCGATTAATTCGTTCAACGCCATGACGTGGCGTTCGGCGTCATCGATGACGGTTGAATTCTTCGTCACGGCATCGGACCGATGAATGAGCGCTGTAACAATGGAAAGATAGGCGTCGAGAATGTCCGTTCGTCCCGGGCGTGCGGCGTCATATTCGTCCGCTATCCGGTGAAAGGTCTGGTGCAGATAGTCGGCGTCCGATGAACCCGTCTCGAGCGGGATGACGCGCGCATCACGCCCGGCCGTGTCGGGGCGCTGCGCTGTTGTGGCGGTGATCACGAGGCCGGCGATGTCACGTGAAAAGCGGAACCCGTGGACAGGGCCGGGCGGCACGAAGATCACGCAGGGCGTCGCAAGTGTGGTGGTTCTGCCATCCAGAATGGCGTCTCCCGACCCGTGCCATATGTAGAGAAACTGCATGAAATGCTCGTGTCGATGCAGGTCGATTTCCCAATGGTAGGCGCTGCTACGTGAGGCGATCGTTTCGCAGTGGAGCCTGAAATCAGGCTCGTGTGCACGATCTTCACCATATAGATCGAATGTCGGGATGACGCGCGACATCGATGTCCTCCTGAAGCAATGTTCGATTTGTGCAGGAACGTGTCTCAAATGTCCATTGTGGATCGAACTGTCATTCGTCAATCTCAGCCTTGCACCATACTGGGAGGATATCGTGCGCACTCAAGTCGCCATCATCGGCTCAGGACCATCTGGCTTGCTTCTTGGTCAGTTGCTCACCAATGCCGGCATCGACAATGTCATCCTTGACCGTGTCGGCAAGGATTACATTCTGGGGCGGGTGCGTGCCGGCGTGCTCGAAGAAGGCACGGTCGGCCTGCTGCAGGAAGCCGGCGCCGACGCCAGAATGCATGCAGAGGGGCTTTCGCACGATGGCTTTTCTCTTGCCTTCGATGGTCGTGATCATCGTATCGATCTGTTCGCCCTCACCGGCAAACGCGTGATGGTCTATGGCCAGACGGAACTGACCCGCGATCTGATGGAGCGTCGCGAGAAAACCAATGGCGTCACGATCTATGACGCGCGGAATGTTGAGCCGCATGATTTCGGTGGTGAATTGCCGTTCGTGACCTACGAGAAGGACGGTCTGTCCCATCGCATCGATTGCGATTTTATTGCCGGTTGTGACGGTTATCACGGCATCAGCCGAAAATCGGTGCCGGAAAAATCCATCGCCACTTATGAGCGTATCTATCCGTTCGGTTGGCTTGGCATTCTCGCCGATGTTTCGCCGGTCAGCCACGAACTTGTCTATGCAAACCATCCGCGTGGCTTTGCGCTCTGTTCAATGCGCTCCACCAGCCGTAGCCGCTATTACATCCAGTGCCCGCTCGACGAAAAGATCGAGGACTGGAGCGACGACCGTTTTTACGAGGAACTGCGCCGGCGTCTTCCTGATGTCCATGCGGAAGCGCTGGTGACGGGGCCATCATTCGAGAAATCCATAGCGCCGCTTCGTTCCTTCGTTGCCGAGCCCATGCGTTTCGGATCGCTGTTTCTGGTCGGCGATGCCGCTCACATCGTTCCACCCACCGGTGCAAAGGGTCTGAACCTTGCCGCCAGCGACGTGCATTATCTGTTCGAAGGGCTGCGTGACCACTATCTCGACCATTCAAACTCGGCCCTTGCCGCCTATTCGGGACGGGCGCTGAAACGCGTGTGGAAATCGGTCCGCTTTTCCTGGTCTATGACAATGCTGATGCACCGATTTCCGGAGGGCGGAGAATTCGGACAGAAAATCCAGGAGGCGGAGCTGGACTATCTCACCCATTCAACCGCCGCCGCCGCGTCGCTTGCCGAAAATTATGTCGGCCTTCCATATTGAAGGAACCTGCGGGTCGCCGGAGGATCGTGCAATCATCCCGTTGGAATGAACTGGCTCGATCCTGTTTGTGGCCCTATGTTTCGCGCGTCGGCCCTTGCTGAGGGCTGCGTTTAATCAAGTTCAAATCGGAAGGTTCTCATCATGGCTATTGCAAGAGGCTATGCCGCGACGGATGCATCGAAACCCCTCGCTCCCTTCACCTTCGAACGCCGCGAACCCAATGACGACGATGTCGTCATCGACATCAAGTTTGCCGGCGTCTGCCACTCCGATATCCACACCGTCCGCAACGAATGGGGTGGCGCTGTTTACCCGATCGTTCCGGGCCATGAAATTGCCGGTGTCGTGACGGCTGTTGGCTCCAAGGTCAGCAAGTTCAAGGTCGGCGACCATGTCGGCGTCGGCTGCTTCGTCGACAGTTGCGTTGGCTGCGCCACGCGCGATGTCGATCTCGAACAGTACATGCCGGGCCTCGTGCAGACCTATAACAGCGTCGAAGCCGACGGCAAGACGCCGACGCAGGGCGGTTATTCCGACAGCATCGTTGTCAAGGAGGGCTACGTCATGTCCATTCCGGACAACCTTCCGCTCGATGCGGCTGCCCCGCTTCTGTGCGCCGGCATCACGCTCTATTCGCCGCTGCATCACTGGAAGGCCGGTCCGGGCAAGAAAGTCGCCATCGTCGGCATGGGCGGCCTCGGCCATATGGGCGTCAAGATCGCCCACGCCATGGGCGCCGAAGTGACGGTGCTCAGCCAGTCGCTGTCGAAGAAGGACGACGGTCTGCGTCTCGGTGCTGATCACTATTACGCGACCAACGACAAGGAGACCTTCTCCAAGCTCGCCGGCACGTTCGACCTGATCATCTGCACGGTTTCGGCCGAGATCGACTGGAATGCCTATATGGGCCTGCTCAAGGTCGAAGGTTCGTTCGTGGTCGTCGGCGCGCCGGAAAACGCGATCCCGGTTCACGCCTTCTCGCTGATCCCGGGCCGCAAGAGCATCTCCGGTTCGATGATTGGCTCGATCAAGGAAACCCAGGAAATGCTGGATTTCTGCGGCCAGCACAACATCGTCAGCGAAATCGAACTGATCGATATCAAGGATATCAACGAAGCTTATGAACGCGTCATCAAGAGCGACGTGCGCTACCGCTTCGTGATCGACATGGCGACGCTGAAGGCTGCCTGATCACCACTGATCCGATCAATGCATGGAACGGGCCGGTCGCAAGATCGGCCCGTTTCGTTTGTCATACTCAGTAAAGTCATGAAGCCAGTTGCCAGCTTAGTTCCGCGACCATGTGATGCCTGAGGCAGCGCATTGTGACTGGATATGCGCGCGGAACTTCACCATGTGACGGCGGGCGACAACGCCTTCCGCCCGAATGCCGATGATGCCCGAGCATGCAAGAGAGACGCCATGAAGCGGATTCACGAGTTTCCCATTCGATTTCTCGGCTCGATGTCGGCGGTGGGGACGCTGTCTGCCTTTCTTTTCTTCGCCGCGTCTCTCACGCCAAGCCTGATGCCGAGAACCTGGATTGTTCAGGGCGTTCTCTCTGGCACCTGCGCCGCCACCGGTTATGCGATCGGCGTCTTCATCGGCTGGCTCTGGCGATATCTCGAACTGCCGTGGCTGAAAAAATACGTGCTGGCCGAAAGAGCCGTGACACTCGCGGTCGCGATCATCGTATCCGTTGTGTTCTTGTGGCAGGCCGTCGGGTGGCAGAATTCTATTCGGGAACTCTGGCATCTGGAACTGCTCGACACCGCCACGCCTATTCGAATGGCATTCGTTGGCGCCGCGACGTTCTTCCTGTGGTTCGTTCTCGGGCGACTTTTCAGTCTGGCCGCCAGCCGCGTTTCGGATTGGCTGGATCGCTACGTGCCAAGGCGTATTTCAAACGTCATGGGCGTTGTCGCTGCCATATCGATATTTTGGCTGTTGGGGCAGGGTGTCATCCTCCGATACGCGCTTGATGCGGCAGATGCGTCTTTCCAGAAAGCTGACCTGTTGATGGAGACAGAGACCGTTCGCCCGCTCGGTGCCATGGTCACCGGTAGCGAACAATCTTTTGTGTCATGGGATGGGCTCGGACGGCAGGGGCGCTTTTACGTGACATCAGGTCCGCGTTCAGCTGCGATCAGCGATTTCTGGAAGCGCGAAGCGCTCGATCCGATCCGGGTTTATGTCGGCCTCAACAATGCCGAGACCGTGGAGGAGAGGGCATCACTTGCGCTTGAGGAACTGAAGCGGCAGGGCGGTTTTGAACGATCCGTGCTCGTGGTTGTCGCACCGACTGGAACCGGCTGGATCGATCCTGCGGCAATGGACACGCTCGAATACCTTCACAAGGGTGATGTGGCGAGCGTCGCCTTGCAATATTCCTATCTCACCAGTTGGCTATCGCTGCTGGTTGAGCCGGAAAATGGTCTCGATGCGGCAAGGGCGCTTTTCCATGAGGTCTATTCCCACTGGAAAACGCTTCCCGCCGACCAGAGGCCACGTCTTTATCTGCACGGGCTCAGCCTTGGTGCTTTGAACTCGCAGATGGCAACGGATATCTATGATGTTGTGGGCCAGCCGTTTCAGGGCGCGCTGTGGAGTGGTCCACCGTTTCGAAGCGAACGCTGGAATTCCGTCACGCGCATGCGCAATCCGGATTCTCCGGCCTGGCTACCCAGTTTTCGCGATGGCTCAGTCATTCGTTTCTCCAATCAAGTCACGCCGCCTGATGGCGATTTCTCGCCTTGGGGCACAATCCGTTTCATCTATTTGCAATATGCCAGCGACCCGGTCGTTTTCTTCGATCCGGCGTCGTTCTATCGTGAGCCTCAATGGCTGCGAGGGCAGCGCGGGCCGGATGTCTCGCCTCGCTTCCGATGGATCCCGGTTATAACCGGACTTCAACTGGTCTTCGACATGGCGATCGCAACCTCATCGCCCATCGGGTTCGGACATGTTTATGCGCCTGCGGACTATATTGACGCGTGGATTTCACTGACCGATCCTGCGCAAGTGGACGCGGCTACGACTGCTCGACTGAAAAAGGCATTGCCGGCTTCACGTTATCAATAGGGGCCAGGTGATCCGTCATCGTCTCAAGTGAAAGGGGCGATCTCGGCGCCGTGCGTCTCCGTTACTGTGTCAACGATAGATAATTTCTATCAACCTATGGAATTGATCCGCTTGAACATTTTTGCGTTTCGTCAGAAATGCGGCAAATGGACACAGGATTTATCGGTAAGAAATCGTCCGCCGCAGGCGGATGGGGTGCATTGAAAAGCTGCGGCAAGCAGCTTTTGAAAAGTGGTACGCCGCTGTCTGGCGCACGCACGCTGTTAAAGGCCAATCAGCCGGACGGGTTTGATTGTCCCGGCTGTGCGTGGGGCGATCCGGCGCACGGGTCTTCGTTCGAATTCTGCGAAAACGGCGTGAAGGCCGTCGCATGGGAATCGACCGAGAAACGCGCCACGCCGGAACTGTTCGCGGCCAATACCGTCACTGAGCTGCGCAAGCTGACCGATTATGAACTCGAGCGCCACGGACGCCTGACGCATCCCATGCGTTACGATGCAGCGACCGACAAATACGTGGCCGTCGACTGGGCCGACGCCTTTGCCGAAATCGGCAGCATCCTCAAGGGTCTCGACAGCCCGGACCGCGCCGAATTCTACACATCCGGCCGCGCCAGCAATGAAGCCGCCTATCTCTACCAGCTTTTTGTCCGTCTTTACGGCACCAACAATTTCCCCGACTGTTCCAACATGTGCCACGAGGCGAGCGGCGTCGGTCTTCGCCAGTCGATCGGCGTTGGCAAGGGTACCGTTCTGCTCGAGGATTTCGAAGAGGCTGATGCGATCTTCGTGATCGGCCAGAACCCGGGCACCAACCATCCGCGCATGCTGGGCGACCTTCGCCGTGCGGCCATCCGTGGCGCCAAGATCGTTGTGTTCAATCCGATCCGCGAACGCGGTCTGGAGCGGTTCACCGATCCGCAGGACAAGCTCGAAATGCTGCGCGGCGGTGCGACCGATATCGCCAGCGATTACCTGCAGCCGCGCCTGGGTGGTGACATGGCGGCCGTGCGCGGCATGGCCAAGGTCGTGTTCGCGGCGGAAGACGCGGCAATTGCCGCCGGCCTGCCGTCCGTGCTCGACCACGCATTCCTTGCCGAGCACAGTTTTGGTCTGGCCGAATACCGCGCCGCCGTTGACGCAACCGATTGGGCACAGATCGAGGATCAGTCCGGTCTTTCGCGTCAACAGATCGAATCTGCCGCACAGATCTACATGAGGGCTGACCGGGTGATCTGCACCTGGGCCATGGGCGTCACACAGCACGTGCATTCGGTCGTGACCATCCGCGAAATCTCCAACTTCATGTTGCTGCGCGGTAATATCGGCAAGCCGGGCGCAGGTCTCTGCCCCGTGCGCGGCCATTCCAACGTTCAGGGTGACCGTACGGTCGGCATCAACGAAAAGCCGCCGGTGGCCTTCCTCGATGCGCTGGAGAAACATTTTGGTGTGGCCATGCCGCGCCACGAGGGCCACAACGTGCTCGCCGCCATCGGCGCCATGCTGGATGGCTCGTCCGAGGTCTTTATCGGTCTCGGCGGCAATTTTGCCCGCGCGACGCCGGATAGCCCGATCGTCGAGCAGGCCATGCGCCGCATGAAGCTGACGGTCAACATCGCCACCAAGCCCAACCATTCGCATCTGATGCCGGGTGCCGTCTCCTATGTTCTGCCATGTCTCGGCCGTACCGAGATGGACATCAATGCCGCTGGTGTTTCGCAGCTGATCAGCGTCGAAGATTCCATGAGCATGGTGCATGGATCGGCAGGCATCAATCGCCCTGCATCGCCGCTTCTGATGTCTGAAGTGGCCATCGTTGCGGGTATCGCGGAGGCGACGGTCGGTAACGGTGTCGTCAACTGGTCGGACCTTGCGCAGGACAATGATCGCATTCGCGACCATATCGAAGCGACCATTCCCGGTTTCGAAAACTACAACGTGCGTCTGCGCAAGGCGCGTGGTTTTCATCTGCGCAATGCGGCAGCGCATCGCGAATGGAACACGACGAACGGGAAAGCGACGTTCTCGACCGTGGCGCTGCCGGCGGAAACCGTTCATCAGCGGGCGAGCAAGGGTGGCGGCAATTTCGCGCTGCAGACGTTCCGTTCGCACGACCAGTACAACACCACGGTTTATGGTCTTGATGACCGTTATCGCGGCGTTTACGGCGAACGTCAGGTGATCTTCATCCATCCGGCCGATCTGGAAGCGATGAATGCTGCGGCCGGTGACCGGATAGACGTGGTCACTGAAAGCACTGATGGTATCGACCGTGTGGCGGAAAATTTCCGCTTCGTGCCTTACGATATCCCGCGCGGCAGCATTGCCGGTTATTATCCGGAACTGAACGTGCTGGTTCCGCTCGGCAGCGCCGGTGACGAAAGCGATACGCCGACCTCGAAATCGGTCATGGTATCCTTCCGCAAGCGGCAGGCCGCGTGACGGAAGAAGCGCCGGAGGCCGAGCGCTTTCTGGCGCTGGTTGCGGCAGCGCAGGAGGGGGACCCTGCGCTGTCGCCAATTCAGGCGGCAATCATGGTCGCCGCCGATCTCGGCATCGCGCGCGACAGCCGCACATTTGCACGCGTTCTGGGCATCGAGCATGCGCTTGCTCTGCGCGAACTCAACGATCTGGCCGAAATGGCGGGTTATCTGACCATCTCGAAGCGCGATCCACGTACGCTGCGCACCTTTTATCAGCCCGTTGAAGACGGTTCCTGAGAAAAGACACACTTACCAAAAGGTGCCTACTTACCAAAAGATACTATTGGGTCTAGCTTTGTCTTCAGAACAATCTGGAGACTGGAACCATGGACTTTTCGAAGGCAACAATTCTCATCACCGGCGGCAATTCCGGTATCGGCAAGGGGCTTGCCAAAGCCCTGATGTCACGTGGCGCAAAGGTCATCATTACCGGCCGCGACGACAAGCGCCTCAAGGAAACGCTTTATGCCAATCCCGGCATGCTCGGTTACGAACTGGATGTGACCGATCCTGAGGCCATCACGCGGTTTGCTGCCGACATCACCGAACATCACCCCGATCTCAATGCCGTCATCCACAATGCCGGCATCATGATCACCGAACAGGTTCTGGTCGACGCCTATGATCTCGATATCGTCGAGAAGACGATCGCCACCAACCTGTTGGCGCCGATCCGGTTGACCGCGGCGCTGCTTCCGCATCTGCGCACAAAGGGCGATGCGGCAATCGTAACCGTGTCTTCCGGCCTGGCTTTTGTGCCGCGTGCGGACACGCTGACCTATAGCGCCACCAAGGCGGCCATCCATTCCTGGACAACCTGCCTGCGACACGAATTGCGCAGCACCAATATCTCGGTCGTGGAACTGGCGCCGCCACTGGTCGCAACCGACCTGACGCCGGGCCAATCGCAGAACCCGCGCGCCATGCCGTTGGCGGATTTCGTGTCTGAGTCTGTTGAACTGCTTTGCGCTCAGCCGACCCCGTCGGAAGTTCTGGTCGGTCGTGTGATGCCGCAGCGTACGGCGGAAGCGACCGGCAATTTCGACAAGGTCTTTGGCCTGATCAATCCGGCCTGACGCCGAGGCTTACAGCTGAGTGCGGCCAGCGGTTGCGCTCAGCTCTTTCAAGACATGGAGAACGGATATGACGACTGCGCCCGCATACAGACGCCGGGTCCTGCTGTTGCTTGCTCTTCTAACGGTTGTGATGCCGTCATCACTTGCCTTCGGGCATCACGGGTTTCATGGACGTTATGATCTCAGCAAGCCTGTCTGGGTCGAAGGCGTGGTTTTACGCTCTTATTTCGGCAATCCCCATTCGGTGTTGACGGTGCAGGTCCCAGCTGACCTCGAAATGCCCGAAGCGCCCCCGACGCTCGGTCCGGCGGCGTCCTTTCTCAGCACAGCAGCGCTTCATGTCCCTACCGATTTGCCCGGGCAAACCGTGCAACTGGAACTGCCGCCGACGCCGCAATATTCAACGCTCGGCGGACGCGTTTCCGCTGGTGATCGCATTGCTGCCGTTGCCATCCGCAATTGTGAACCGCCGCATCAGTTGAACGTGCAATGGCTGCATCTGGCCGATGGCAGTGTCGAAAGCCGACGTGCGACGATGAGCTATATGGTTCGGAAATGCTGAGCGAAAGCCTGCTCGCGTTCGAGAATACCGCGCTTGCGGCCTCCATCCGCTCTTCGGTCTCGCTCTACGCGACCATAAACGCCCTTCATATTCTCGGTCTTGCAGTTTTGGTTGGCGCGGTGCTGACCTTTGACCTTCGCGCCAGCGGAGTTTGGAAGGTTCAGCGATGGCGGGACGGGTTTGAGGTCGCCATTCCTGTCGCGGGTTTTGGGCTCGCGCTTGCCATCCTCACGGGAGTGCTGCTTTTCGCGGTGCGCGGAACGCATTACGTGACGTTGCCGGTCTTCCTCATGAAAATGGCCATCCTGCCGATAGGCTTTCTGAACATCGTCATCTGCCATTGGCTTGTGCGGCGTTCGACCAAGGGATTGCCGTCGCCCGCTATCCGTCTATGCGCCTTTCTCTCGGCTGCCATATGGATATCTGCCCTGCTCATGGGGCGCTGGATCGCTTTTTCGACCTGAAGCTTGTCTTATTCGTCACCATCGAACGTTGTCCGGGCAGCCGCGACGGCGTCGTGGTTTTCAATCGCCCATATCCAGACATTGCAAAACGCCGCGCCAAGCGTCAGACCGAGCGGTGAAAGGCTGTATTCCACCTTGGGCGGTACGCAGGCGTAGGTCTTGCGCACCACCAGTCCGTCTCGTTCCATCCGGCGCAAAGTCTGGGTCAGCATCTTCTGGCTGATGCCGGTGACATGGCGCGCGAGGTCGGAAAAACGCAGCGTGCCTTCGTCCCAAAGCGTGTCGAGAATGACCACGGTCCACTTGTCGGCAAAACCGGAAATCATCTCGCGCACCAGGCTCTCGATGCGAGGATCGACATTGCTCGGATAGTCGCGAGCCTTGTAGGTCTGTGCGCGTGCCACTTCCTCGGTGGTGAAGGCTGGCCGGTTTTGAATGGTCATACTGATCGTCTCATATAGTCGTTTCAGTGCGTTTCTATAGAAAAGAGAGTTTTGGCGCAAGCCGGAGGGTGAGGGTGCCCGGATCGTGTCTCTGCAAGATATGAGAAAGTAAAGGCAAGACACCGGCCCGCTCACGTGTTGCTCTCGCAATCTTGAGGACGATGTTAACTCGGGAAACGCCGGTTATTCCAATTCTTCCCGGCCGGTAATTATCGAACGGCCGGGTGCCTTCTTCTCATTAGCTTTCCCATCCAGATATTTCGTCAGCAGCAGCGCCACATGCATTTCAGCATTTCTCGGGGCTGCCGACACAGAAAGGGATCACCATGACTGAAGGATCGAACACCAACGGCGTATCCCGCCGCAATATTCTCACTGCTGCGGCTGTCGGCTCGGCGGCAACGGCCGCGGCGGCTTTCGGAACGGCCGCCAGCGCCCAGGCGTCCGGCGCGCAGCCAGCAGCCGGTGCCGGCCGTGTGGCGGTCGTGACCGGATCATCGCGTGGCATCGGTGCGGCAACCGCCAAACGTCTCGCGAAGGAGGGTTTCAAGATTGCGGTCAATTGCCGTGTCAACCGCGATCTGGCGGCCGCCGTCGTCAAGGAAATCGAAGGGGCAGGCGGTGAGGCGATCTGGGAGCAGGCGGATGTACGTGACCCGGTACAGGTCCGCCGTCTTTTCGAAGCCACTGAACGCGCTTTCGGCGGTGTCGATGTGGCTGTCGCCAATGCCGGCGTGATGTCGCTGGCGCCTTTCTCGACGATGTCCGATGAGGATTTCGACACGATGATCGACACCAACGTCAAGGGCAGCTTCAACACTCTGCGCGAAGCCGCAAACAAGGTGCGTGATGGCGGCCGTATCATCGCCATCTCTTCCAGCATTGTGCAGCTTCGCTCGCCCACTTACGGACCTTATGCTGCATCGAAGGCGTCGATGGAAATCTATGCCAGCATCCTCGCCAAGGAGTTGGCAGGTCGAAAAATATCGGTCAACGCCATCGCTCCTGGCCTCGTCGCGACCTCGCTTTTCCTGGATGGCAAGACGAATGAACAGGTCGCCGGGTTCGCGCAGCGCACGCCGCATGGCCGTATCGGCGAGCCGGCGGATATTGCCGCAACGATCGCCTTCCTGTGCAGTCAGGACGGATGGTGGGTCAACGGCCAGACCATCTATTCGAACGGCGGCGTGATCTGACTTTTGCTTGGAGAGCCGGGGCAGTTTTGCGTGCCCCGGTTTTGCTGTTCAGCGTGCCGCCCAGTTGGCGCCGCGACGAAAGATCGTCTTCATCTGTGGCACGTCGAACTCCTTGGCTTGGTGGCCAAGCGCGGAGTAGAAGACCCGCCCTTTGCCGTATTTCCGCTTCCACACGACGGGCATGACGACGCCATCGATCCAGTAGGCATGGTCGCCGTTGAATGTCGTGGTCGCCAGCACCTCGTTCGAGGGGTCGACATGCATGTAATATTGCTCGGATGTGTAAGGGAAATCGTAAAGGCCTTCCATCAGCGGGTCGTCCGGCCGGGTGACGTTGACGGTATAGTCGATGATATTGCCGGGATGCGCCACCCACTGGCCGCCTATGATGAACTGGTAATCGACGGAATCGCGAAATGCGTCGCCGGCACCGCCATGATAGCCGGCAATGCCGACACCGCTCTCGATCGCGGCTGCAAGGTTTTTCACCTCTTCCTTTTCGATCTTAGACATCGTCATGATCGGCACGATGAGGCTGAGATCGTGAATGGACGGATCGGCGAATGCTTCGGTCGAGCGTTCGACATAGACCTTGAAGCCGTCTTCCTCCAGCATGTCCTTGATGACTGCAGCGCATTCTTCCGGCTCATGGCCGCTCCAGCCGCCCCAAACGATAAGTGCTTCGCGCATTTCTAATCTCCTCCAGATATTTTTTAGTTCGCAAGCTTTCCGTCCATCAAGGACGCCGACAGCGGCGCAGGCCGCTCCGTCGCCGTGGTGATGTCGATGGTGCGCCCCTCGGTCGAGGCGGTATGAAAGGCTTCCATCACTTCCAGCACATGCAGTGCCAGGTCACCGTTGGCGCGGTGCGGCCGGTTGTTGCGGATCGCATAGGCCATGTCGGCTATCCCGATCGAGCGATAATTCCCATCGGCATAGGGCTGGGTCAGAGGCTGCTCTTCGAATTGGCCGCCTTTCTTCAGATAGGATACGTCGCCGCCGAAATGATTGGGATCGGGCACGATCAGCGTGCCTTCGGTGCCATAAACTTCCAGCGGCACATGCTTGTGGCCGGCAATATCAAAGCTCATGCCGATCTGCACGACCGCGCCATTGGCAAAGGCCATGACGCCGGCGACATGGGTCGGCACATGTACCGGGATGCGCTCCCCATTACGCGGTTCACTGGTGATGAGGCGCTCAGAGCGTGGCGTTGTCGCGAAGCCGGCAACCTTGGAAACCGGGCCAAGCAGGTTGACGAGATCGGTAATGTAATAGGGGCCCATGTCGAGCATTGGTCCGCCGCCGACTTCGTAATAGAAACCGGGATTGGGATGCCAGCGCTCATGGCCCGGGCACATGAAGGTGGCGGTACCGCCGACCGGAATGCCGATCACGCCCTGATCGATCAAGGTCCGTGCCGTCTGGTGTCCGCCGCCGAGAAACGTGTCGGGCGCAGCCCCGATGCGCAGCCCCTTTGCCCGTGCTGTGTCGGCCAGTTTTTTGCCTTCGGCAAAATTGATGCCGAGCGGTTTTTCCGAATAGGTATTCTTGCCGGCATCTAGCGCCTGCAGGGCAACGGCCACATGCGCCTTGGGAACCGTCAGGTTGACGATGATCTCGACCTTTGGGTCTGCCAAAAGTTCATCGATTTTTTTGACGGGCAGGTTGAATTCGGCCGCCTTGGCCTCTGCGATTTCCCGGTTAAGGTCCGCCAATCCTCTGATGTCGAGGATCGGGAAAGCGCTGGTCATGGCCTTGAGATAGGCGCCCGAAATATTGCCGCATCCGATGATGCCGATACCAACCTTATCCATCTTGTCTCCTCCCGATGGTATTTTTCGTTTGTGCGCGTCAGTGCGCCGGTCCGGTGGTGCTCCATGGCGATTCATAGAGTTCGTAGAGCGCCACGGCAGCAGCACCCCGCGCCCAGAATTCATCGTTGGAATCGTCGAAAACCAATTCGCTGACGCCCTGAAGCGACGGCGGGATGGCCAGCGCATAGGCCTGTCCTAGGCTTTTGAGGAAAGGCGCGCCAAGCGCCAGTGAGGTGCCGACGAGAATAACGCGCGGTGGCGCAAACAGCGTGACGATATTGGCGATGCTGAGGCCGATTGCTTCACCGGCCCGGATCGCCGCTGTCAGCAGCTGGCTGTCTTCCGCCTTGATCAGCGCCTGCGCATGCGCCATGCCGCGCCCGAGTTTTACCGCTTCGGCAAAGGCGCCGTCGCCGCGTTGGTCGGCCAGAATGGCCTGTTCGCCGGCCTGCGAGGAAAGGCGCACCACGCCATCCGGCCCCATGCCGAGCACGAGATCGCCTAGATTGTGGCTGAGCCCGCCGGCGCCGCGAAACAGTCGGCCTTCATGCAGGACGCCAAGCCCGAGCGTCTGTTCGAGCGAGATCAGCACCATGTCTTCAAGGTCGCGGGCTTTGCCGAACCAGTGGTGAGCGAGCGTGATGGCCGTCGCGTCACTTTCGATGATCGTCGGTGTGTCGAGTCGCGCCGACATTTCGGTGGCGAAATCGACATTCGTATCCTTGAGGATAGGGCTGAAACGGATGCGACCTGTGCGATGTTCGATGACGCCGGGCAGGCCGAGGCAGACACTATGCACATCTTTCAGCGACAGTTCGGCATCGACCACGCAGCGTCGCACGCCATCTTCGATCAGGTCGGCGATCACGCTGATCGGTTGGCGATCGATGCGGATCGGCAGGGTGAGGGTGGACAGCACGTCTCCGCAAAAATCCGTGACGACGAAGACCATGCGGCTGGCGGTGATTTTTGCGC
Organism: Endobacterium cereale; assembly: GCF_009617585.1. Lineage (GTDB taxonomy): Bacteria > Pseudomonadota > Alphaproteobacteria > Rhizobiales > Rhizobiaceae > Neorhizobium > Neorhizobium cereale. Next base: position 162,184 of record NZ_WIXI01000040.1, read on the forward strand.
CGACGACGCGGGCGGCGGCCGGATTAAGCTCCAGCATCACCCTTGGCCTGCCGCGCGCGGCGGCGTTGCGGATGTCGCCTTCGTGCCGGGTCAGGATCAGGCCATCGTCCAACAGCGATCCAGTGATGGCGGATACGGTGGTGGTCGAAAGCTCTGTGCGCTCGGAAATCTCGACGCGGGAAATCGGTCCGTGCCGCCGGATTGCGTCCAGCACGCTCAGGCGGTTCATCGCGCGCATCAGTTCGGGGTCGGCAGTTTTCATATCGTTTGCGCAAGCCTCTTGCGTCGAACGCGATTTAATACGCAATCCAAATTAATGTTGCTTTTTTGTAAGGTGAGTTTCGGCGGTTACGCAAGAGAGTTTTTGCGAAATCGGCCGCAAGACCGTCAAAATCGCCAGATTTCCATTCTGGCTATTGACAGGCTGGACATGGTCCTCAATTATTTAATTCGGATACGGGATTAAAAGAGCTTTGGGAGGAGCGCCTTTTATGTCGAACACTATTTTCCATTTCCGCATGCTATCTACTGCAGCCGCTGCGGCCGTCTTGAGCCTTGTCGGAGCAGGTTCCGCTAACGCCGAAAGTGTCATCCGATGGATGCATGTCGAGCAGTTGCCGGCGGCAGTCAGCCTTTGGACAGAGGTCGCCAGGGAGTTTGAAGCAAAACATCCCGGCGTCAAGATCGAGATGCAGTTCCTGGAAAACCAGGCTTTCAAGGCAAAGATGCCGACATTGCTGCAGTCCAAGGATGCCCCGAGCATGTTTTACACCTGGGGCGGCGGAGTCCTGAAGGCGCAGGCCGAAACCGGAGCTTTGCGCCCGATCGATACGGCGCTCGATGCCGATGGCGGCAAATGGCGCAATGCCATCAACCCCAATGCGATCGACGGCTTGAGCTTTGATGGAAAGGTCTGGGCGTCACCTGCCAAAAGCGGGCTTGTCTCGTTCTATTACAACAAGGAAATGTTCCAGAAGGCCGGCGTCGATGCCTCCAAGATCGTCACCTGGACTGATTTTCTGGGCGCGGTGAAAACGCTGAAGGATGCCGGTGTTACGCCGATTGCCGGCGGCGGTCTCGATAAATGGCCTCTGCATTTTTACTGGAGTTATCTGGCCATGCGCGAGGCGGGCCAGAAAGGTTTTGCCGATGCCAAGGCTGGCGAAAATGAAGGCTTTATTGCCGAGCCCTTCGTCAAGGCAGGCCAGCATCTCGCTGAACTCGGCAAGCTCGAGCCTTTCCAAAACGGTTATCTCGGCGCCACCTGGAACGATGCGCTGGCCACATTCGGCGATGGCCGTGCAGCCATTCTCCTCGGCTTTGAAAGTACGCCGGGCACGCAGGCTTCGAATTCGACCAGCCGCAAGGGTTTGTCGGAAGACAATATCGGCCGCTTCCAGTTTCCGACGATCGAAGGTGCCCCCGGCCTGGTCACCGACAGTTTCGGTGGCCTGAACGGCTGGGCAGTGACGAAAAACGCGCCGCCGGAAACCGAGGAATTTTTGCGCTACATGGCAAGCGTCGATGTCCAGAAGCGTCTGGCCAAGGATACGCAGATCATGCCGGTCGCAAAGGGTGCCAGCGAAGCGATCGAAAAGCCGCTCCTGAAGGATGTCGCCGAAACGCTGGCCAAGGAAACTTGGCACCAGAACTTTCTGGATCAGGATCTCGGGCCGAATGTCGGTGCCGTGGTCAACGATGTTAGTGTCGAGATCGTCTCGGGCGGGCTGGAACCGGCCGATGCTGCCCAGCAGATCGAGGATGCGTTTTCCCTCGAGCGCCAGTAGAGCGCTTCGCCTGCGCTCCCGCTCCATGAGGTCAAAAGCCTCCGGAGCGCAGGCAACCTTTTCCAAGACCATACCGCCCCGTCCGTGCGAGATGAGGAATGCGAATGAGCATGAGCGATACAACCATGCCCGGCAGGACCTTTGCTGCCGCCAAACCACGTGCAGCGCCGCAGCGGCGGAAACGCTCGCTGAAGCACAGCAAATGGCCGGTGCTGCTGCTGTTCCTGCCGCCTGCGCTCATGCTATTCACGGTTCTCGTCATCCTGCCGATGGGCGAGGCGGCCTGGTATTCCTTCTATAACTGGAACGGGTACGGCGTGCCGGAGCAATGGGTCGGCTGGCGCAATTACCAGCTGATCTTCCGCAACGGCGCGTTCAGCCAGGCACTGATCAACAACGGCATGATCGTGGTCGCCTCGATCCTCATCCAGGTTCCGCTGGCGCTCTGGCTGGCGACGATGATTTCCAGCCGCATCCATGGCGCGCTGTTTTTCCGGCTGATCTTCTTCCTGCCCTATGTGCTGGCGGATGTCGCCGCCGGCATGATCTGGCGTTTCGTTTATGATGGCGATTTCGGCCTTGTCGGCGGCATCGCCCATCTGTTCGGTGCAGAGCCGCCCTATTGGCTGGCCGATCGCGATACCGCCATGTACGCCATCCTCGGCGTCGTCATCTGGAAATATTTTGGCTTTCACATGATGCTGTTCATCGCCGGCCTGCAGTCGATCGACAAAAGTGTGCTGGAAGCCGCCGATATAGATGGCGCCACCGGTTTCCAGAAATTCCGTCTGGTCACTCTGCCGCTGCTCGGCTCCACCGTGCGCCTGTCCGTCTTTTTCGCGGTCGTCGGTTCGCTGCAGCTGTTCGACATGATCATGCCGCTCACCGGCGGCGGTCCGTCCAACTCGACGCAAACCATGGTGACCTTCCTCTACAATTTCGGGGTGACTCGCATGCAGGTCGGGTTCGGCAGCGCCGTCGGCGTCGTGCTGTTCGTCATCTGCGTCACGCTCGCCTTCAGCTACAAGCGGATTTTTATGCGCCATGACTGATATAGCCTCATCCCCACCCATCGATGCCGCAACGGCTCCCGGTTCCGGCCAGCGCCTGCGCACTACCACGCAAATCTACATGTATGTGGCGCTCATTCTGGTCGCGATCATTGTCGTAGTGCCACTGATCAGCACCGCGCTCGGCGGCTTCAAGACGCTGAGCGACCTGCGCGGCAATCCCTTCGGCATGCCCACGGAATGGCAGTGGTCCAATTATGGCGATATCATCGTTAGCCAGCGCTACTGGCTGCAGATGGGCAATTCGCTGGTGATCGCGGTATTGACCGTGTTCCTGACGCTGGCTTTTGGCGCCATGGCCGCCTTCTGTTTTGCCCATATCCGCTTTTTCGGCTCGGATTACCTGCTCAACTATTTTCTGATCGGGCTGATGTTTCCGGCCGCAACCGCCATTCTGCCGCTCTATATCCGCATCCGCGATCTCGGTCTCGTCGATACATATTGGGGAGTTGTGCTGCCGCAGGTCGCCTTCGGCACCGGCATGAGCATCATGCTGTTCCGCAATTATTTCCGCAATCTGCCCTCGGAACTGTTCGATGCGGCCTTTGTCGATGGCTGCGGTTACATGCGGTTTTTCTGGCACATCACCCTGCCACTGTCGCGGCCGATCATCGCCACGGTCGGCATCATCTCCTTCGTCGGCAGCTGGAACAGCTACATTCTGCCTTTGATTATGCTGAATTCCGAAAGCCGTTATCCCTGGCCGCTCGGCATCATGATCTACCGCGGTGAGTTCAACACCGAATGGCAGCTTGTTCTGGCTTTCATCACGCTCACCATCCTGCCCACCATCATCGTCTTTTTCCTTGCCCAGAAACACATCATCGCCGGCCTCACTGCCGGTGCTGTGAAATCCTGACAGCCGGACCGGAGGATCACATATGGCATCCGTAGAACTTCACGAAGTCCGCAAGGCTTTTGGCGCACTTGAAGTCATTCATGGTGTCTCTCTTGCCATCGAGGATGGCGAGTTCGTCGCTCTGGTCGGCCCATCCGGTTGCGGTAAATCCACACTGTTGCGCATGATCGCCGGGCTGGAGGATATTTCCGGCGGTGACATCATCATCGACAATGCCGTCGTCAACGACCTGACGCCGCGCGAGCGCAACATCGCCATGGTGTTCCAGTCCTATGCGCTTTACCCGCATATGACAGTCGCTGAAAACATGGGCTTCAATCTGCGGCTTTCCGGCACTCCCAAGGCGGCGATTGCAGAACGTGTCAACGAGGCCGCGCGTATGCTCGATCTGGTGCCGCTTATGGAGCGCAAGCCTGCCCAGCTTTCCGGTGGCCAGCGCCAGCGTGTTGCCATGGGGCGTGCCATCGTGCGCAACCCCGCTGTTTTCCTCTTCGACGAGCCGCTTTCGAACCTCGATGCCAAGCTGCGCGTGCAGATGCGTTCCGAGATCAAGACCTTGCACCAGAAAGTCAAGACGACCTCCATCTACGTAACCCACGATCAGATTGAAGCGATGACGCTGGCTGACCGGATTGTCGTCCTCAATCAGGGAAGGGTGGAACAGCAGGGCACGCCGATGGAACTCTACAAGAACCCGGCCAATCTTTTCGTGGCGGCATTCATCGGTTCGCCGGCCATGAACCTGCTCGACGGCACGATCGATGCCGAAGGCGGAGAGGCGGCCGTCCGCCTGTCCGATGGTACGGCGATCCGCATTGCGCAGGATCGCAAGGTCACACGTGGCCAGTCGATCAAGATCGGCCTTAGGCCGGAACATTTGGGGCCGGGCAAGGTCGGCACATCGCTTGCCGGGCAAACGCTTCTCGTTGAACCGACCGGTGCCCAGACGCATGTGATTTTCGATCTCGCCGGCCAGCCGGTGACGGCGATTGTCGATGGCGAGTATCCGCAGCGTTACGGCTCACTTTTTCAGGCAAGCATCGCGGCGGATCAGGTCCATGTTTTTGATCGCGAGACCGGCATAGCGTTGTAACTGAGCGGTCCACGGCACGGACCGTCTGCGGCAGGCCGAAAAAGCGTGAATGGTTTTCTCGGTGTTTTCGCACTCTTTGCCTGGGCGATGCGTTTGGCGAATGAAGACGCTTGGCTTCGTCCGTAGCGGAAGCCTGCTGGTAGGCATGGCCGCAATGAGCCCCCCAAATCCCACTTTCTCGAGCGGTGTAACCTCGCTGTTTGTCGACCTGCTGGCATGGCGGGGCGTTGTTCGCAGCCTCACGGTTATTTCTTTTCTCCCCCGTCACCCGCCGAGTCTGGTCTGCAGCTGGGCAGCCATTGATCGACTGAAAATGTGCTTGTTGGCCTGCAATGGCCGACGAGCGTCCTCCGCGCGCAGAATTTTTACGGAATAATCATTGTGTACTTTGTGTGCACAATTGTTGACGGGGATTTTCAGACGTGCAAGCTTGCAATCGTCAAGCAGACTGGATCTCTGGGGAGGAGGGCCAATGGCAAAGGCCGACAAGAGCAACCTGTATGAGGAGCTCAAGCGTCAGATCCTGACGATGGAGCTGGATCCGGACGCAATTCTGGACGAAGTCAGCCTGAGTGAGCGTTCCGGCCTTTCGCGGACGCCGGTTCGCGACATTCTTCGTCGGCTGGCGGGTGAGGGCTATATCGATATCCGCGAAAATCGCGGTGCTCGCGTCATCCCAATGAACCATTCGACTTTGCGGCACTTCTTCCTTGTGGCGCCCATGGTTTACGCCGCGATCGGGCGTTTGGCCGTCCAGAACTTCAAGCCGGTGCAACTCAATGATCTGAAGGCCACGCAGGAGCGGTTTCGGGCTGCCAGCCAAAACCTCGATACGCTTGGCATGGTGCTCGAAAATAACAGGTTCCATGAGATCTTTGGCGAGATGTCCGACAATGTCTACCTGCAGCCGAGCCTTGGCCGTCTGCTGATCGACCATGCCCGTATCGGCCATACGTTTTTCCGTCCTCGCAACGACGATATGAAAAGGCGGCTGCACCTGGCCGTCGATCATCACGACGCATTTATCGAGGCATTGTCGGCCCATAACGAAGATGCCGTCGTCGAGCTTGTTTTCGAACATTGGGAGTTGTCCCGGGTGAACATGGAACTGTTCATCGCGCCGCAAGGCATGAAGTCGGATGCTCGGATCGGGGCGCCCGCCACCCAATCACTGGAGAAATCATCGTGAAATTCGAGGGTATCTATACGCCGGCGATTACACCATTGGACCATAAAGGGGAGATTGATCGGGCCGCCTTTTCCAATGTGCTGGAAACCCTGATTGAGGCCGGAGTACACGGCATTATCATCGGCGGCTCGACCGGCGAATATTACGCGCAATCGACGCAGGAGCGTTTCGAACTGGCCGCCTATGCCAAAGAAGTCATCGGGACACGATTGCCTCTTGTCATCGGCACCGGTGCTACGCGCACCGAAGATTCCGTCGATTATGCCAAAGCGGCCAGAGAGATTGGCGCGGATGCCATTCTGGTTTCCAGTCCACCTTATGCACTTCCGACCGAGCGTGAAAATGCCGTCCATGCGCTGACCATCGATCGCGCGGCGAACCTGCCGATCATGCTTTACAATTATCCGGCTCGCATGGGCGTCGTGATGGGCGAGGAATATTTCTCGCGCGTCGGGAAGTCCAAAAATGTCGTGGCCATTAAGGAAAGCTCCGGCGATATGGGTAACCTTCATCTGCTGGCGCGCAAGTTCCCGCATATCGCCCTGTCCTGCGGTTGGGACGATCAGGCGCTGGAGTTCTTCGCCTGGGGTGCGCGAAGCTGGGTCTGTGCCGGTTCCAATTTCCTGCCGCGCGAACATGTCGCCCTCTATGAGGCGTGCGTCGTGGAGAAGAATTTCGATAAGGGACGCGCCATCATGACGGCGATGCTGCCGCTGATGGATTTCCTCGAATGCGGCAAGTTCGTTCAGTCGATCAAACATGGCTGCGAACTGATCGGCCTGACAGCCGGGGCCGTTCGCGCCCCATTGCGCGCGCTCAACTCGGAAGAAAAGCGCGGCCTCGAAACAGTCGTCACCACACTGAAGCGTACAGTTGCCCAGATTACTTCGGGAGCCAATCATGCATGATCCATTGACCGCTGGCGAATACAAGGCGATCGCCGCTTCTTTGCAGTTTCCCGCCAACGCATTCATCGATGGGGCATTTCGCCCTGCCGGCTCGGGCAAGACGTTTGCATCGACCAATCCGGCGACCGGTGATCTTCTTGCCGATATTGCTGCTTGTGATGCCTCGGATGTCGACTATGCCGTGACAAAGGCACGCGCTGCATTCGACGATGGACGGTGGCGCCTGCGCTCTCCCGGCGAACGCAAGGAAGTGCTGCTGAGGCTCGCCAAGCTGATCGAAGAAAACCGCCATGAATTGGCAGTGATGGAGAGCCTCGACAGCGGCAAGCCGGTCCGCGAATGCCAGACCGTCGATATTCCCGACACCATCCATACGATCCGCTGGCATGCGGAACTGATCGACAAACTTTACGATAACACCGCACCGGTAGGCGCCAATGCGTTGACGATGATCATCCGTGAGCCGGTCGGTGTCGTCGGCTGCGTGTTGCCATGGAATTTCCCGCTGTTGATGCTGGCATGGAAGATCGGTCCGGCGCTCGCCGCCGGTTGCTCGGTCATCGTCAAGCCGGCAGAGGAAACCACGCTGACGACATTGCGTGTGGCTGAGCTTGCCCATGAAGCGGGCATTCCTGCCGGCGTCTTTAACATCGTCACCGGTGGCGGCAAGGAAGTGGGTGAGCCGCTCGGCATGCACATGGATGTCGATATGGTCGCATTCACCGGATCGACACCGACCGGCCGTCGTTTCCTACGGTACGCGGCCGACTCCAATCTCAAGCGGGTGGTGCTCGAATGCGGCGGTAAAAATCCCGCTGTTGTCTTGCCCGATGCGGAAGACCTCGACCTCGTGGCCGAGCAGGTCGTCAACGGCGCTTTCTGGAATATGGGTGAGAATTGCTCGGCAACGTCGCGCCTGATCGTTCATTCCGGCATCAAGGACGCGTTGCTGGAGCGGATCGGCGCTTACATGCGCGAGTGGCGCACTGGAGATCCGCTCGATCCGGAAAATCGTGTGGGCGCGCTGGTCAGCAAGACGCATTTCTCAAAGGTCAATGCCTTCCTCGAAGAAGCCAGGAAGGAACAGTTGACGGTCGCTCATGGGGGCGACACCCGCGACGGTGTGTTTATCGAGCCGACCGTGGTGGATGGCGTGTCGCCCAACAGCAAGCTGTTCCGTGACGAGATCTTCGGGCCGATCCTGTCTGTCACCACGTTCGAGACGCTTGCCGAAGCCGTCGCACTGGCCAATGACACCAATTACGGGCTGGCGGCATCGGTATATACCGGAAACCTGCGCAATGCGATCAGGCTGGCGCGAGAAATCCGTGCCGGCACTGTCACCGTCAACTGCTTCGGTGAGGGTGATGCCACGACACCGTTCGGCGGCTACAAGGAATCCGGTTTCGGCGGTCGCGACAAATCGATCTTCGCGCACGACAACTATTGTGAGCTCAAGACTGTCTGGATCGATATTTCCGATCGCTCTGTCGACGAGATGATCAGATGACACGCCATGTGGTCAGCCGGCTTCCCTGTGATACCGGGACATCCGGTTGGGAGGCGATTGGCGAACGAAGTTTTACCCTCAAGCCGTTGGAAGGCGATATCACGGCCGACTGGCTGATCATTGGTGCAGGGTTCGCCGGCCTGTCGGCGGCGCGCCGGCTTTCGAGCCTGAGACCGGCGGACCGGATCGTCATTCTGGAAGCGCGCGAAGTGGCCAAGGGGCCTGCAGGGCGCAATTCAGGCTTTATGATCGATGTGCCGCACAACCTGTCTGCCGGCGAATACTCGGTCGCGGATGAAACGGTGACGGCTGCCGAAATCCGCCAGAACCGGCTGGCGATCAACTTTGCCAGAAACATCGCCGAGGAGTTCGGCATGTCACGCGAGGTTTTCGATCCATCTGGCAAGGTGAATGCCGCGGCGTCCGCGCGCGGCATGGAGTTGAACGACAAATACGCCCGATCGCTGGGACGCATCGGTGAGGCGCACACGCTGCTGGACGCCGAGCAGATGCGCGAGATGACCGGCTCACACTATTATCGTGGAGGGTTGCATACACCCGGGGCGGTGATGATCCAGCCGGCGCGCTACATCCGTACTTTGGCGGCGGGCCTCCAGCCAAAAGTCTGCGTCCATGAACATTCGCCGGTGCTGGAACTGTCTAAGGCGGGGCGCGACTGGATCGCGAAATCCAGTCGAGGTTCGGTTACCGCCCCGAAGGTCATTCTCGGCGTGAATGGCCATATCGAAAGCTTTGGTCATTTTGCCGGACGGTTGCTGCACATCTTCACTTATGCGTCGATGACCAAAGCCTTTTCAAAGGATGAGTTCGGCCCCGGTGTGAGCGGTAACGATCGCTGGGCCTTGCTGCCCGCTGATCCGATGGGGGCGACGGTCCGAAAAGTCACGTCCGAAGGCCGTTCGCGGATCGTGATCCGCACCCGGTTCACATACGATCCTGCATTGAAGGTTTCGGAGCAACGCGTCGCGCACATCGCTGCCGAACAGCGAAAATCCTTTGATGGGCGGTTCCCGGAAATGGCCGGCCTGCCGATGGATTACAGCTGGGCGGGGGCGCTCTGCCTCAGCAAGAACCACGTGCCTGCCTTCGGCGAGATCGAGGACGGGCTCTATTCGGCCTGCTGCGAGAATGGTCTTGGCACAGTCAAGAGCACACTCGCCGGCATGATGGCCGCGGATCTGGCGACAGGGTCCGGCTGTGCGGAGCTGGAACAATACAGAAATCAGCCGGAGCCGAGCAGGCTGCCGCCACAGCCGTTTGCCTGGCTGGGCGTCAACTCGGTCATCCGCTTTCAGGAATTGCGTGCCGGCCGCGAGGGTTGATCTGGCCGCGCCACGCGATGTGAAGTGCATGCAACGAAAAATGAAAATGGGAACCGAAACTAGGAGTGATGGAAATGAAAAGTATGTGGAAGGCGCTTTGCGCCGCTGCCATGATCGGCATGAGCATGCTTCCTGCTCGCGCGGAAGAGAAGACCATCAGCATGGGCACCCTGTCCTGGGAGGACCTGACGCCGATCACCGGCATCACCAAGAAGGTGCTTGAGGACGCCGGTTATACCGTCAAGGTTACGGAGTTCTCCGAATGGGGCATCGCCTATGCCGCGCTTGCCAAGGGCGATATCCAGGTTCTGGCCTCGCAAACCGATTACGTCGCTCACGATTACTGGAACAAGAACAAGAACCGGCTGGAAAAGATTTCGCCTGTCTCGCACGGTCTCTATCAGGGCATCGCCGTCCCAAAATACGTCCCGATCGACTCCCTCGAACAGCTTAACGAAAACAGTGACAAGTTTTCCGGCAAGATCATCGGCATCGAGCCGGGGTCCGGCCTGATGCGTGATGCGTCGAATGCGGTCAAGGATTACGGCATCAAGCTGCAACTCGTCGAAGGCAGCACCGCGGCGATGACCGCCGCACTGAAATCCGCTTATGATCGCCAGGAATGGATTGCTGTCACGATATGGGAACCGTCGTGGATGGTTCAGAAATACGAAGTAAAATATCTCAAGGATCCAAAGAACGTCTTCCCCCCGCCACAGGGGTATTACTGGATCGGCCAGAAAGGCTTTTCCGAAAAGAACCCGCATGCCCGTGAAGTCATGGCGAGCGTCTACGTGCCGATTGCTGAAATCACTGGCATCAACGGGGCGGTGAAGGACGGCAAGACCATGGACCAGGCGGTTCAGGATTGGGTCGGTGCCCACGCGGATCTGATCAAGCGCTGGGAAAACATCAAGAAGGATTGATGGCATTCGACGGTCGCCCGGCGACGGGCGACCGCTCCCGACACAAGAAAGAAGCCAACCCGATTGGCTCAAGGGGTCCGCTATGAGTGTTGCAAATGCCGGTACCGATGAAGTCCTGATCGACTGCCAGTCGCTCTTCAAGGTTTTTGGAGACAAGTCCGAAGCCGCGATGAAGGCCATAACCGAACGCGGTCTGGGCAAAAAGGACGTGCTTCGCGATTTCAGCTGCGTTCTGGGTGTAAGCAACGCCAGCCTCAAGGTCCGACGTGGCGAAATCTTCTGTATCATGGGGCTGTCGGGCAGCGGAAAATCGACGCTTATCCGGCTGCTCAACAAGCTGATAACGCCCAGTTCTGGAAAGGTGATCGTTAAGGGGCGGGATCTTTCGGCCCTGTCTGCAGTCGAGTTACGGCAGATGCGCGCCAAAAACATCGGCATGGTGTTTCAGAACGTCGCGCTCCTGCCGCATCGAACCGTTCTCGAAAACGCAGCCTTCGGGCTGGAAGTTCAGGGCGTGGCAAAAACCGAACGAAATCGCACGGCCACTGAGGCGCTCGAAAAGGTCGGACTGGGAGACTGGTTGACCCGTTATCCGCGCGAACTGTCGGGAGGCATGCAGCAACGCGTCGGTCTGGCGCGCGCACTTGCCTCAGATCCCGAAATCATTCTCATGGACGAACCTTTCAGCGCGTTGGATCCCTTGATCCGCAGACAGTTGCAGGACGAGTTCCGTGAGCTGACCAAATCACTTGGAAAGTCCGCGGTTTTCATCACGCACGATCTCGACGAGGCAATCCGTATTGGCGATCGGATCGCCATCATGAAGGATGGAGCGATCATCCAAACGGGAACGGCCGAGCATATCATCCTCAATCCTGCCGACGATTATGTCGCCGAATTCGTCGCCGGCATCTCGCGGCTGCACCTCATCAAGGCACATTCGGTGATGGTGAGCCTGGCCGACTATGAAAAAATCAGGCCGGGAGCAGATCTCGGCACGCTGATACACACCTCACCCAGTGCGGATATCGATGAACTGATCACCTTGATGATCCGCTCCGATCAGGACGCGCTGGCTGTCCGGGAAAACGATCGTCTTCTCGGAGTGGTGACGCCACGCAGCCTGCTGCTGGGGGTTAAGGGTGAAAGCCCGAACCACCCTGCGCATGCGTAAGGAGGGCTCGTGTCATGGACATGTCCGCCTTTACCGATGCCTTCGATGCATGGACGGATTCAGCGCTTGAATGGTTGAGCGAGAATGGGGAATTCCTGTTCGAATATATCCGCTGGCTGCTCGAGGGGCTTTATGACGCCATCCTTTGGCTGCTCGAGATGCCGCCGTTCTACGTGGTGGTTTTGATAACGATGCTGATCGGCTGGCGTCTGGTCGGTCTCTGGTTTGCGCTCATCGGCGGGGTCGCTCTGTCGCTCTGCTTCTCCATGGGGTTGTGGAGCGAGACGATGAGTACCCTTGCTCTGGTGCTGACAGCCACGAGCTTTGCACTCGTAATCGGAATTCCGGTGGGTGTCGCGGCAGGCTTTTTCACGCGCCTCGATCGGTTCATGGAGCCGGCGCTCGACCTCATCCAGACCTTGCCGCCCTACATCTATCTTCTGCCCGCCATTGCATTGCTTGGCTACGGTCCCGCAACGGCGCTTGTTGCCACGGTCATTGTCGCAATGCCACCCGTGATCAGGCTGACATCCCTCGGCATTCGCATGACGCCCAACGAGTTTCTGGAATTGGGGCAGGCCAGCGGCATGACGCCGATCCAGATGTTCTTCAAGATCCGTCTTCCATTTGCCTTGCCCAGCATCATGGCCGGCATCAATCAGAGCCTGATGATGGCATTCGGCATGGTGGTCATTGCCGGTATCGTTGGCTCCGGCGGGCTTGGTGAGACCATTTACGGATCAATCCGAACGCTCGATATCGCCACCTCGATCAACGCCGCCATCGCAATTGTCGTGCTGACGATGATACTTGACCGGATTACCCAGAGCGCCGGCCGCATGCGTAACGGGAGGAAAGCATGAACCCTTCGGAGCTGCAGTTTTCTCCGGGCGCATTTCTGGCCCCGGTCGTGGATTGGCTCAATGCCAACCTTCATCCTGTGTTTGCCGCGATCACCGTGGTGATCGAAGCTGTTCTGGGTGCGATAGAGGCGGGGCTTCTGTTCCTGCCGCCTTTCGCGGTGATAGTCATCGTCGCGGCGCTTGCATTTTTCTGCGTCAACTGGCGTGTGGCGCTGCTCTCTGCTTTTTGCCTGGGCTTCTGCCTTGTCGTCGGCTTCTGGACGGCGTCCATGCAGACAATCGCTCTGGTCGCCGTCGCGGTCCTCATCTCCGTGGCGGTGGCGTTTCCTCTCGGCGTCCTTTGCTCACGTCACAAGATGCTTGAGATGTTCGTGCGTCCTGTTCTCGACGTCATGCAGACCGTTCCGCCATGGGTCTATCTCATTCCCGCGGTGATGATCTTCAGCCTTGGTCGCGTGCCGGCTATCATCGCCACGATCGTTTACGGCATTCCGCCGATGCTGCGCCTGACCACGCTTGCGTTCAACCAGATACGGCATGAATTCCGGGAACTCGGCAGCGCCATCGGAGCGCCTCCGCGTGCCATCTTGTTCAAGATCGAACTGCCGCTTGCCACGCGTACGCTTCTTGTCGGCCTCAACCAATGCATTCTTCTGTCGCTGGCCATGGTCGTTCTCGCCGGCCTTGTTGGTGCCGGCGGGCTTGGTGCCGAGGTGACCCGCGGACTGACGCGTATGGAGATGGGCCTCGGGCTGAGGGCCGGCCTTGCAATCGTTGCCGTCGCCATCTTGCTCGACCGTCTGTCACGCGGTCTGCTCGATCGCGGCCCTATGCCTTCGGCCCCCTAGAACGGAGAATGACGATGAGGCGGAGCTTCTTCTGTATCGACAGTCACGCCTGCGGCAACCCGGTTCGGCTGGTCGCCGGTGGTGGTCCCTTGCTCCCCCATTTGCCGATGGCGGAACGCCGAGAAATTTTTGTTCGCGATCACGACTGGATTCGCAAGGCATTGATGTTTGAACCGCGCGGTCACGACGTCATGTCGGGCTCAATCATCTATCCGGCTTATCGTGAGGATTGCGATTTTGCGGTGTTGTTCATCGAAGTGAGCGGTTGCCTGCCGATGTGCGGGGCCGGGACGATCGGCACCGTGACTGCCGCCATAGAGGAGGGACTTGTCACGCCGCGTCAGCCGGGAAGAGTGGCGGTAGAGACGCCGGCCGGCCGCGTTGATGTCGCTTACGAGATTGCGGATGGCCGCGTGGCGTCGGTTCGTCTTCATAATGTCCCGAGTTATCTACATAAAGCGGATGTCGAAGTCGAAGTTGCCGGCATGGGGCTGCTGCAAGTCGATATTGCCTATGGCGGCAATTTTTATGCGGTCATAGAGCCCCAGAAAAACTGGCCCGGACTTGCCGGAATGACAGCGGCGCAGATCATTGCCGCCAGCAAACATCTGCGGAATGCTCTGGCTGAGATCTGTCATCCGGTTCATCCAGAGGATTCTCGTATCAGCGGTGTTCATCATGCCATCTGGTGCGATAGGCCCACCGACCAGGAAAGCGACGGCCGCGGTGCCGTGTTTTATGGAGAACAGGCGATAGACCGGTCGCCCGGCGGTACGGGGACGTCCGCACGAATGGCGCAGCTTCACGGAAAGAACCGTCTCAAGACCGGCCAGTCATTCCGCAACAAGAGCCTTATCGGCACCGTTTTCGAAGGGCGGGTCGAGGCCGAAACTCAGGTCGGTCCCTTCCGCGGCATCTTGCCGAGCATAGGTGGCTGGGCCCGGGTTATCGGGCACAATACAATTTTCGTGGACGATCGCGACCCTCTCGCCCATGGCTTTCAGATCAAGTAGAATTCCCTATGCCGAAGGCAGTCGGGCGGAGGAAAAGACAATGCGATCTGACGAGAGCAAGCCGGGGAATGTGACAAAAGCCGCCGAGCGCTTGAAGGTCGGTTTTGTTCTGGCGCGCTCCTTTACCCTGTCTGCCTTTGCGATGTTCGTCGATACATTGCGTCTTGCCAGCGACGAGGACGATCGCTCCGGCAGGATACATGCCGACTGGCAGGTTTTGGGAAGCACACGCCATCTGATCACGTCGAGCTGTGGTATCCAGGTGGCACCGACTTCCGATTTCGTTGATCCGAGCCGATACGACTACATCGTCGTGGTCGGAGGCCTTCTTTCGGTTAAGGAACCCGTCGACCGGGAAACAGTGAATTTTCTCAAAAAGGCAGCCTTACAGAAGGTTCCGCTTATTGGCCTGTGCACGGGTACATTCATCCTTGCGGAAGCCGGCTTGATGAAGGGGCACGTTACCTGTGTCAGCTGGCTGCATGCGCGTGCGTTTCAGGAAAGGTTTCCCGATTTGCCCGTTCGTTCCGATCGCATCTTCAATCTGGACCGGCGGCGCGGGTCTTGCGCCGGCGGTAGCAGTGCGGCGGACATTGCGGCGGCACTCGTGCGCCGACATATCAGCCCGCATGCGGAGAAAAAGGCATTGGAAGTCCTGCAGATCGTCAAGGCGCGATCGTCCGCGGATGTCCAGCCTCGCCGCGCCCTTGAGGAAAAATACGAGGATCCGCGCATCCGTGCGGTGATGATCAGGATGGAGCAGCATCTCGACGAAGAACTCGATATGGGAGACCTCGGCAGTGCTGTCGGTCTTTCTCAACGTCAGTTGGAAAGGCTGTTCCAGAAGTCGATAGGCACGTCTCCCGCCAGGGCTTTTGGCAAGATCCGCATGGAGCGCGCAAGGCTCCTTCTGGCGCAATCCAGTGCCTCGCTCATCGAAATTGCACTTGATGTCGGATATCGCAACTCCGCGCATTTCTCACGTGCCTTCAAGCGCGAATTCGGGCACACGCCTTCAAGTTTGCGCTCACGCAAGGCGGTCGTGAACTGATCCGTTTCGGGCAGTCCCTATCGTTCCACCACGAGGTCGCTGAGCGGCTTTGAACAGCAGGGCAAGAACAGGCCGGCATCGATTTCCCGCTGCCGAATGCCACCACTGTGCTTCATGTCGACGGCGCCGGATAGCAGTCGTGACTTGCAGGTTCCACACACACCATTGGCGCAGGAGGATGGGATGCGTATTCCGGCTTTTTTGGCGCAGGACAGAACCGTCTGATCAGCTGAAACATCAATCATGCGCGCCTGCTTTGAAAACGCCACCTGAAAGAATTGCGCCTGGTGCCCATCCGGTGCGACCGTTTCCGCGTCTTCCATCGGGGCGGCGTCAAAACTCTCTTCATGGTAGTTTTCACTGATCACGCCGAGCCCCGACACGATGGCGCGTGCTGCGACCATGAAGGGAGCCGGACCACAACACATCACCCGTCGTTCGCTGACATCGGGTACGGCAAGACGCATGTAGTCGGCTGAAATGCGTCCGGTCAGTCCGCACCATGACGGATCGTCACCGGTGGTCTCCGGCAGAAGATGCAGCCTCACTCCTTTCAGTCGCCGGCTGATCAGCTTCAATTCGTCATGAAAGACGAGGTCTGCAGGCGTTCGTGCCGCATGCATGAACACCACGTCGGTCTTGCCGCCACGATCGGATAAGGCACGCAGCATGGACATGACCGGGGTTATGCCCGAACCGCCTGACAGGAGAAGCAGTTTCCGGTCATCGCCGGCGGGGCGCCGGAAATGACCAAGCGGCCCTCGTGCCTTGATTTTTGCACCGGGTGCCATCGTGTCGTGCAGCCAATTGGATACTCGGCCGCCGGGAACACGTTTCACGGTCATGGCAAACACACCTGTGCGCGTTGGCGAGGACGATATGCTATAGCAGCGGCTTTCCGTCTGCCCTTCGAGCTCCGGCTCGAACAGGAAATACTGGCCGGCCTCGAAAGCGAAATGTTTTCCTGATGCCGAGGCGAATGTGAATGTCTTCACGTCATGCGTTTCCGGGTGGACGTCAATGCAGATCAGACTGTCATCATCGTCCAAGTTCCAGAACTGGAGAGCGTCTGTAGCGGCCGAAGGGCGGTGCAAGCTGTCAATAGCCATGGGCGCGCATCCGATCGATGTACCAGGTTGCGAATTTATCGAGATTGGTTTCGGAAAACCGTGAATAAGGTCCGGGCCTGTATGCCGGGTCGAGCACGCCGGCATGGGAACGCGCGACAAGATCTGCGTCCTGATCCGTCGTTGCGATCCAGACGTCGGTCAGCTTGTCGAGGTTGTAATCGACGCCTTCCATCGCATCCTTGTGGACCAGCCACTTGGTGCGAACCAGTGTTTTTCCTGCCGCCAGCGGAATGACGATCGCCACCACGGCATGATCTCCCATGAAATGGTTCCAGCTGTTGTGCCCCCATAGATGGGTGTCGCCCAGATCCTTGCGGGTCATCTGTCCCATCAGTTTGGAAGACGCCGCGGTCGCGTCATACGTCTGTGATTCTCCCGCGCCGGAGATAATCAGGCGTTGCGTGCGGAAATTGGTGGCGCACTCACTGAGTTGCTCAACTGCCGCCGAGGGATATCCATCAGCCTCCCATGCCCGGGTGCGTTTCTCATAGAGCCTGAAATGCTCTTCGGCCTGCAGGCGATCCTCCTCACCGAGACTTTCGGGATCGAACCCGAAATCGAGATCGACAAAGGAGACGCAGAGTTCGGGATGATTGGCCGAACAGTGATAGCATTCACGGTTGTTTTCGAGCGTCAGCTTCCAGTTTCCGTCTTCGATCACGTCGGTCTGGTGTGCGATGCGGGCATTGCGGATATCGTATGGTGCAAGGCGTTCCGTCATCGTGCGCTCAAGCAGGTCGATATCCTGCGGCGGGTCATCGGACAGACAGACGTAGATCAGCCCCTCTATCGACTTGAAATTGACCGATTTGAGATTGTGACAGCTCTTGTCGAAATCCTTTCCCATATGGGGAGCGAAACCAAGCTCGCCCGTCAGTTCATATGTCCAGGTATGATAGGGGCATACCAGTTTCGAGACGATCGTCGTTCCGGCATCCAGAAGGCGTGAGCCGCGATGACGGCAGACATTGTGAAAAACGCGAAGTTGGCCCTCGTCGTCTCTCAGCAGGATGAGGCTGGTTCGACCGATATCAACGACAGTGGCGTCACCGGGTTCGGCAACGTCGCAGTCGAGCCCGACGCATATCCAGTGTTTATGGAAGAATACGTCGAGATCCGCCTCGAACACGTCTTCGCGTGTGTAAAGACCGGCGGGAAGAGAATGTCCGTTTGTGCGGGCATCCAGCAACGCTGAAATGGAGGAGGGCAGTTTGTTGAGCATGAGAACTCCTGTGCGATGTGAGTTCAGCTTGCTCTTGCCGATCATGGGCTTCAACGGCATTTAAATTCGCGGTCACATAATAAAAAGTAATGTCACGGGGAACGAGGATGCAGTTCAGACGGAGATTGCCGTCAATGACGGCGCTGCTGACGCTTGAGGCCGTGCTTCGACGCAGAAGTTTTACGGCAGCAGCCGGCGAACTGTGCGTTACTCAAGCGGCTGTCAGTCGGCAGATCGCGGCTCTGGAAGAAGAACTCGGCCAGCCGTTATTCGTGCGCAAGCACAGAGCGATCGAGCCGACGCCCGCCTGTCTTTCGCTTGGCGCCACACTGTTGCAATGCTTCGGAAACATTGCGGAAACGATTGAAGGCATCAAGGCAGGCAATGATGAGGTGGTGACGCTGGGCGCAACGGTGGCGTTCTCGTCGTTTTGGCTTCTGCCCCGACTTGTCGCATTTCGCCGGCAGCATCCATCGATACAGGTCCGCGTCGTCTCACAGGATGCGAGGTTAGATCTTGCCGAGGGTGGGATTGATGTTGCCGTGCGTTACGGCACGCCGCCCTTCAATGATGCCGTGGTGATTGCGTCGCGAGGCGATGTCATCTTCCCGGTCTGTTCACCGGACTATCTGGCGAGCAGGAGCGATATTGCCCTCACGTCCTCGGATGATTTCATCGAAGCCGAGGTGATCGATCGGACCTGGTATTCCTGGTCGCAGTGGCTTTCCGGTTCAGGAGGTGAATTTATCGTCAGGCCGTCGTTGCGTTTCAATCATTATACCGAAGCGATCGCTGCCGCACGGTCGGGCCAAGGTATCGCGTTGGGGTGGGGGCTTTTGGTTCAGACCTTCCTTGATGATAGCACGCTGGTCAAGCTGGGCGATCAAGCGATGTCGGCGCCGAATACATACAATATAGTCATTCCCAAAAAATCGCGAACATTCCGGGCGCGCGATCAGGCCGTCGAGTGGCTGGCGACGTCGTTGAGTGCCTGACCCGCCATCAGGTCTGCCCAAGGAAACATGTCGGTGATGCGCGGCACTATGGTGTTCGCGATCGATCTTCGAAATATGTCGATGACATCGGGCATGACCGATACCAGTTCATTTCGGCGATGGATCAGATAGATGCGACGGTAGGTCCGGCTGGTTGGCAAAGGCAACGCGACCAGATCCATCGTAGACGAGTGAGCATGCAGCAGACACAGGGGCGTCGCAATCGTCCATCCCAGGCCATTCGAGATCATTCGCAGAACCGCCTCGCTGGCGTCGAATTCCATAGTTCTGCGAGGAGCCAATCTGCGTTGCTCCAGAAAATACTCCACCTTTTGTCCCAGATCGGAGCGGGCACTGAAACGAACGAGAGGAAGTGCTTCGCACATTTCACTCATCGTCATCGACTTGAAAATATCAGCCTGAGACTTTGGGACGACTGCAATCAACGGTTCCTGCAGCAGACATTCACGGGTGAGTTCCGGCTCGGCGGTCATCGCGTCGCCTGAAACGATGATGTCGACCTTGCGGCTCAGCAGGTCGGCCGACAGCGTCGGTGTAATGCCCGACCACATTTGCAGGTGTTCTATGCGGCCACCTAAAAATTTCATGATGTCAGGCCCGATGGTCGTCGCGAAAGTATCGATCAGCCCCAGCCGCAGAATGGGAAGATCAACCGTTTCGGCCGCTCGAACTTCGTCGATCATCCGTCGAACATTCTGCAAAACGCCGTTCCCGCCTTTCTTCAGGATTTCTCCGGCTTGTGTGAGGCGCAACGGCCGGCAGGATCGGTCTATCAGCGCCACGCCGAACAGACGTTCCAACCGGGCGATTGATTGCGAGACGGCAGATTGCGTGACGCCAAGCTGGGAGGACGAAACCGTGAGGTTGCTGTTGTCGGCAAAGGTCCGAAAAACATGCAGATCCCAGAGGTTGATGTTCAACGATGTATCGATCTTCTGCTTCATGCTGCCGGTTTGCCCGTGAGTATGTCCCGCATCATTAGCATGGCTAATGTTGAATCCAATATTGCTTAATATGAGAAGTGTCGATGCCCGGTTCTTTGCAAGAGGTTGTAAGAAGCTGACACCAGAAGACGGCCAACAAGGGGTTCGATATGACTGAAATTCGAGTGGAAGCTGACGGTTTGGGGGCGGTAGAATTGCCTGCAGACGCTTTGTACGGGGTAAATACCTGGCGTGCGTTACAGAACTTTCCGCTCTCGGGTCGTCCGATCTCTTCCTATCCCGACTTTGTCTGGGCACTCGCGACTGTGAAGCAAGCGGCGGGCAAGGCAAACGCTGATATCGGAGTTCTGTCGGCCGATCGTGCCGCCGCAATCGTTGCTGCGTGTGAGGAGTTGAAGAAGGGAAAGCATGACCGACATCTCCTCGTCGACATGCTCGAAGGCTCGGGGGGAACCTCGACGAACATGAATGTCAACGAAGTCATTGCAAACGTGGTCGCGTCCAGACGCGGTGACGCACTTGGCGCATACGTATTCGTTCACCCCAATGATCACGTCAATCTTGGGCAATCGACAAACGATGTCATCCCAACCGCGATGAAGCTGGCGGTGCATCGTGCCCTGGCTGGCATGTTGTCCAGCATCGACAAACTTGCTGCGGCGCTTTCAGAAAAGGAGCGCGCTTATGCAAGCGTTCTTCGCCTTGGCCGTACATGTCTGCAGGATGCCCAGCCTATGACCTTGGGGCAGGCGATCGGTGGATATGCCGCCGTCACAAGAAGGCATGTGGAACAGTTGGGCATTTTGCGGAATCAGTTTCTGCATCTGCCTCTTGGGGGGACGGCGATCGGAACTGGGTTCGGGTCGTCCCCCGGGTATCGCAATGCCGCAATGCAGCATCTTCGCACCATGACCGGCGAAGAGTTTATCGCGGTTGCCAATGCCTTCGACGGTATGCAGAACATGGATACTTGCGCAAGGCTGTCGGCCGAGTTACGCAATACGGCCAATTCCTTATGGAAGATTGCCAACGATCTGGTCGTGCTGTCGTCCGGGCCGGCCGGGGGAATTCAGGAAGTTGTGTTGCCCTCCGTGCAGCAAGGATCGTCGATCATGCCGGGCAAGGTCAATCCCGTCATTCCCATGGCTGTTTGCCAGGTTGCCTTCGCCATAACCGGGAACGATGCCGCGATCGCTATGGCATGCCAGCAGGGCCTTCTGGAAATCAATCACTACGAATTGCTGGTGTGCGACCGGTTGCTGGACAGCATCGAATTGTTGTCGCGGGCGGCCGACATGTTCGCTTCCCGTTGTATCGACGGGCTTGTCGCAAACGAGGCATCGTCGTTCGATCATCTTTTGGCATCCAGCGCGTTGGCGACGGCTCTGGTGCCGGACCTCGGCTATGCGATCGTCTCCGGCATCGTAAGAGATGCCATCGCACAAAAACGAACATTCGTGGATGTTGCAACGGAGCGGGGTTTGCTGG
Source organism: Endobacterium cereale (assembly GCF_009617585.1). Classification (GTDB taxonomy): domain Bacteria; phylum Pseudomonadota; class Alphaproteobacteria; order Rhizobiales; family Rhizobiaceae; genus Neorhizobium; species Neorhizobium cereale. The sequence goes on from NZ_WIXI01000040.1 coordinate 183,618, forward strand.
GCGAGGGCGAAATCGTTTCGGTTCTTGCCAAGGCAGCGGATTGCCGGGTTTGAGCCATGCTCCAGGGGGGGGCGTCGGGAGGGGTAACAGGTGGATGCTCTAGGCCCCGGCACGGGTATCAATGTATAGACCGGCGCAGGTGATGCCCTATCAGAAAATACCGTCGGTCAGGCTTTTTTCCTCTGGCCGAAAAATGCAAAAAAATGTCCTGAAAAGACAAGATTAAATCCTGTTGTTTGTCAAATTCAACGACAGCTAAACAAAAAAGGGGACGGACATGACAAGATTGATTGCTTTGACGATGGGCCTGCTGACCGCGACCACTTCTGTCAACGCCGCCGAGTGCAGCAACGCTACTCTCAAACGGATCACCGAGCGTGGAGAAATTGCCGTCGGTGTAAAGGCAGACTACAAGCCCTTCGGCTTTCGCGATCCCAATGGCGAGGTCGTCGGACTGGAAATCGACCTCGCCAAAGAGGTCGCAGCAACGCTGGGCGTCAAGCTTCGTCTCGTTCCCGTGGTGGCATCGAACCGCATGCAATTCGTGGAGCAGGGTCAGACGGACCTCATGATTGCGACGATGACCGATACGAAGGAGCGTCGTAACATTGTCGGTATTCCTGGCCCGAATTACTATGCGTCCGGAACCAATATTCTTTCCCCCAAAGCTCTCGCTTTCAAGGACTGGAAAGATCTGAACGGTAAACCGGTCTGCGGCATTCAGGGCGCTTTCTATAACCAGTCGGTCTCCGATAAATACGGCGCCAAGATTTCGGCCTTTACCAATGCCGCAGAGGCAAAGCAGGCCTTGCGTGACCGCAAATGCGTCGCGTTCCTCTTCGATGACGCATCCATCGCGTCCGATCTTGCTTCCGGTTCCTGGGGTGAATTCGAGATGCCGCTGCAGTCTGAAGATCAGGCTCCGTGGGGACTCGCCGTCGCAAAATCCGAAGAGGCTTGCGCATTCGGAACGCTGATTTCCGGTCTCGAATACAATTGGCATCGCAGCGGCAAGCTGCTCGAACTTGAGAAAAAGTGGGAGATCAAGTCGACAGGCTATCTGCAATCCATGCACGACAAAATGGCGGATCCCATCAAGTAAGGACGGCAGATGAACGTCCTTTCCGATTATTTTCGTGATCTTGCCGAGAGGTCGCCTCGCTGGGACTTCGTTTGGTTGTACGATGGCAGCGCCACAGACCGGATTCTTTCCGGTCTGTGGGTAACCATTCAGCTCAGCGTCATTTGTGTCATAGCATCGCTGGTCATCGGCTTCGCCGGGTCCATGCTTCAGACGTCTCGCTACAGGATCGCGAGATTGTTCGTTAGCGGTTACCTGCAAATCTTCCGTAATACCCCGCCGCTGGTGCAGTTGCTGTTTTTCTATTTTGCGCTGGGGCAGTTCACGCCAAGCTACAGCCCTGATGGCTGGACCCAGATACCGCTCATCTCGAATGTCGGCTGGGCGGCGATATCGCTGTCGCTTTTCGGTGCGGCCTTCAACGTGGAAATCTTTCGATCCGGGCTTGAGGCAGTGCCGAATTCGACGACCGAGGCCGCAGATGCGCTTGGCATGAGCCGTTGGCTGATCTTTTCGGAAATCCAGTTTCCGCTTGCGCTCAGGGTCTGTCTGCCTGCGTTGAGCAGCAACCTGATCAACCTGGTCAAGACCACCTCCCAGGCCTTCGCGATCGCCGTGCCGGAGCTTCTCTATCAATCCGCGTCGCTGTGGAACGATCATCCGGCCACGCAGAACCCGACAATGTTGCTGCTTCTGGTCGTTTACGTGGGCCTTGTCGGTATTCTTTCGCTCGGCCTCAGGCTTTTGGAAAGACGAATGAGAGTGCCCGGCTATGGCGGCTGACATCTATAAAAACGCTGATGACGAAAAATCATCCGGAAGCGACATGGCTGTGCTGCTGCCACTTCGCGCGGCGCCGCAAATGGACGGCTTTTCGCTGACATCCTGGCTCGCAAATATCAAATGGTGGCAGATCGGTCTGCTTTTGCTGATATGGCCGGTGCATGCCTTTGCGCAGGGAGCGGTCACGGTCAATGACGCGCTTGCCGTCCTTTACAAGTGGGCACCGTTTCTTGTGTTGAACGGCTTTCTCTTCAATGTTCTGATCTCCGTCCTTTCGATGGCGCTCGGCACTGGCTTGGGCGTGCTGGTTGGCCTGACCTTGATTTCGAAATGGTATGCGCTGCGCCTGATCGGAAACACAGGCACTGCCTTCTTCCGCAATGCTCCCTGGTTGGTATTGCTGTTCGTGGTTCTGCTGGCATTTCCGTTCGAGTTTACGATCTTTGGAATGCGCGTACCCTTTCCCGGCTGGATAAAGGCGGTTATCGGCCTTTCCCTGCCAGTTGCAGCCAATATCGCCATCGTTGTTCGTGGTGCGATACAATCTGTGCCTTCTGCACAGTGGGAGGCTGCAGAAAGTCTCAGCTTCACCCGCATACAGACGCTCTGGCAGATCATTATTCCCCAGTGCATCAAGCGAATGATCCCGCCCTGGATGAACTGGTACGCCATTTTGACCATGGCCACTCCGCTGTGCTCGATCCTTGGCACCGAGGAAATGGTAACGCTTACTCGCCAGGCGATGGAAGCGGAAGGTAACAAGCCGGAATTCCTGATGCCGTTCTATGGCTTCGTCCTGGTTCTGTTCTTCCTCTATTGCTACCCGATTGCAAAACTCACGGTGCGCCTTGAGCGCAAGTTCGCCGTCAAGCTCTAGGTTTAAGAATATGTGGTCTCCCACTCAGCCAATCGTGGCCATGAAAGACGTCAAGAAATCCTATGGCGATTTTGACGTGCTCAAAGGGATCAGTATGGACATCATGAAGGGCGAGGTGGTCTGCATCATCGGCCCTTCCGGTTCCGGAAAATCGACACTGATCCGATGCATCAACGCGCTTAACGATATCCAGCATGGCTCGATCACCGTCGAGGGGCAGGAGGTTCATGACCCCGGTCTCGACAAGCGGATACTGAGACGCAAAGTCGGTATGGTTTTCCAGCAATACAATCTTTTTCCGCACAAGACCGCTTTGCAGAACATCATGATGGCGCCGGTAAAGGTGCTGAAGGAACCGCGCGCGGAAGTCGAGGAGCGGGCGCGCGCCTTGCTCAAGAAAGTTCGCCTCGAAGGCAAGGAGAACAGCTATCCCGGTGAGCTTTCAGGCGGTCAGCAGCAACGTGTTGCCATCGCTCGCTCGCTTGCCATGCGCCCTGATATCATGCTGTTCGACGAGGTGACCGCCGCACTCGATCCGGAGACGGTCAAGGAAGTGCTGGTCACGATCAAGGAACTGGCTGCGGATGGGATGACCTGCATCCTTGTCACCCATGAGATGGGATTTGCCAAAGAAGTGGCCGATAAGGTCTATTTCACGGATCGCGGCCTCATCGTTGAGGAGGGGCATCCGAGCGAGATTTTCACCAATCCCAAGGATCCACGTACAAAAGCGTTTCTCAGTCAGATTCTTTAGACAGCACTCAGGCACGCTCGTTATTGAACGGCACCGATCTGGCGGCGACGCGCATGGCCTTCGGTGTCGTTTCGAAACGCGACTGGAAAATTCGCGTGAAATGACTGGCGTTTGAAAAACCTGTCGCCAATGCAACTTCGGAGATCGGCAATACGGTCTGTTGCAACAGCTGGACGGCACGATCAAGGCTGATGTCGCGATAGAATTCCATGACGCTCATGCCGAGAGTTTCGGCAAAGATGCGGTTCAGCTGTCGTGCGCTGATATGTGCCCGATCGGCTATTTCTGCGAGCGTGAGCCTGTCGGCAAGATTGTTATGCATCAGTTCAACCGCCGCCAGCGCTGCGGGATGGTGAATGTTGTATTTCTGCTCAAGCCCCGCCTTTTGCGGTGCCTCCGACAACCTCGTTTCCGTATGCATGAACCAGTCGCTGACCTGCAAGGCCAGAACACGGCCATGGTTTTTCGAAATGATGTTGATCAGCAGGTCGAGCGTACCTGTGCCGCCGGCGGACGTATATCGATCCCGGTCGATGACATAGAGCGATTTTTCCAGATTGAAGTCCTGTGACATTTCCCTGAGCGACTCGAAATGCTCCCAGTGGATCGTGAAGCGGCGATGCCGCATCAATCCGTATCGTGCCAGAATGGCGGGGGCTCCGGAAATTCCACCCAGAGGGACGTTCTGGCGCGCCAACCGCTTCAGATAACGCCCAAGCTCGACATTTTCGTACAGGATCGGATTGCCGCCAGCCACCAGGAAAACCATGTCGAAATCGACGGGTGCGCTTCGCATCTCAATGACATCGAAGGCTATGCCAATTGAGGACTGTGCGCGGTCACCTTCGGCGGCGATGAAGGTGAAGTCATACAGCTTGGTCTTTGACAGAATGTTGGCCGCACGAAGCGGTTCTACCGTCGCGGCCAGGGATATCAGGGCGTAGCCGTCGACCAGAATGACGCCGATCCTGCGGATGCCGTGCTCTGAAAACAGTGTGCTTTGGTGATAGAGCTGTGTGCTCATTGCTGATTTCCGGTTGTCCGATCAGTCGACGTCGCGGCATAGCTTATCAACTGATGCTTGACAAATTCATGGTATCCAACTTGTATACGGAAAGGATTGATGAGATCGGGATGTGATGGCATGTATGATTTTAGCGGCAAGATCGTCGTGGTGACCGGCGGTGCCGGTGGTATCGGTGAATCAACAGCCAATGCCTTCGCACGCTCCGGGGCAAAGGTCATCATAATGGACCGCTCGCAAGAGGTTCTGGAGCAGGCGATGGCGCGGCTGTCGGACGTCGGTGATGTCACAAGCATGGCCGTTGACGTGGCAGACCGCGACGCTGTCGAGGCCGCTTTCAACCAGATTGCCGCGCTCGGTGGCACGGACGTTTTGGTCACCAGCGCCGCGATCGTCAAGACTGGACTGATCCTCGATTTCGACCCGCGGGACTGGGAGCGCATTCTGTCGGTCAACCTCACGGGTACCTTTAACTGCTGCCAGTTTGCCGGAAGGCAGATGGTGGCGAAAGGGGCAGGGCGCATCATTACGGTCAGCTCGGTCAATGGCCAGATCGCCAACACGGGCCGTGGGGCATATTCCTGCAGCAAGGGTGCGGTCGACATGCTGACGCGTCTTTTGGCTGCGGAACTGGGTGACAAGGGCGTGACCGCCAATGCAGTGGCGCCGACCCCGGTCGATACACCTATGATCCTGCAGGTGCATGGCCCGAAGGACCGTGCGATATGGGATGCGCAAATCCCGGCCAAGCGCTACGCCAAGCCGGAAGAGGTCGCGGCGGCAATTCAGTTTCTGGCGACGCCTGAAGCGGCCTATATCAACGGGCACATTCTCAATATCGACGGCGGGTTCATGGCCTCGGGTGTCTTGATCCGCTGACGATCCCGCCGGATCGTGGCTGTGACCGGATCCCTTGCCGTGGGGCCGGTTGCTTGCCTTGCAAAATTCTTTGTACTACCACTTTTGCGATAAGGTATTGCTTTGCCAGTTTATTTAAAGGCGGAAACATGAGCGAAAGAGATGCATGGAAAGTGGCGCGGGAGCTGCGTGAGGCCATATTGCGACTGGAATTGCGTCCCGGTCGTAGCCTTGACGAAGCCGCTCTGGCGGAATCCCTTTCCGTATCTCGAACGCCCGTCCGCGAGGCGATCATCCAACTCATCGCCGATGGTCTGGTCGTGCGCGAGGGACGCTCTGCCAAGGTGGCGCCGCTGGATTTCGACGATCTTCCGAAACTCTACGATGCGCTGCTCGTTTCCAGCCGCGTCATCCACCGGCTGGCTGCGCAAAACAGAACGGACGAGCATCTGGCGAATATCTCGAGCCAGATGAGCCTGTTCAAGAAAGAAGTCGCATCGGGAGAAGGAGTCGGTCGTTCGGAAACCAATTTTGCTTTCCACATGGCGATCGCGAATGCGGCGGACAACAGGCATTTCGCCGCTTTCTACGAGCAGAACCTGATCGGCTCCATCCGCATCGCCAGAGCCTGTTTTGCCGGCAATACGCTGGATGACGAAAACGACATCAGAACACATCTGGAAGAAACTGTTCGTCAGCATGACCTTATCTTCGACGCCATTGTTGCGCGTGATGCCGACCGGGCGGATGAATATGCCACGCTTCACCACCGGCTGACCAAACAAAGGATAAAGCGCATCCTGTTTGCCGGGTCACCGGTGCTTGGTGATGATCTAGATCTCACCAGCGAATGGAACCTGCCCTGAAAGCCACTCGATAAAGGTTGCTGCGGCGCGCGTGAGGCGCCGTTGCTGATTGGGTACGACATGCAGGGCGACCGGTAGAATGTCGCCTGCACCGAATGGTGCAACGAGCCGGCCGGATGCCAGATATGCAGTGGTGTACGACGACATCGCAGCCGTGATGCCACCTCCGCTGGCGCAGATTTCCAAAGCTGTCGCGGCGTTGTCGACCTTTATCGGCGCTTGCAGCGGCGCAAGCATGATTTTTTTCTTCTGCGCCCACAAATCCAGCAATTGCATGCGGCCTTGGACGTGGATAAGGCGCGCCGTGTTCGCCCAGCTTGCTGTTGGTTCCCTACCGGCGTTTTCCGCGGTCTTTGGGTCGCACAGAAGCATAAGCCTTTCGCTGCCCAACCGAACAGAGCCAGTTGGCGGGTTCGCGACGCTGAGCGCCAATATGCTCAAATCTGCAAGCTCCACGTTCGGATCCGTCCAGATCGTGCTGTTGAGGCGAACCTCAAGCTGGGGGTGTGCGGCTGAGAACCCGTGTAGATTGCGGGCCAGCCAAAGAGCAACGAAACTCAATGGTGCCGAAACGGTCAGGCTGGTGTGAGCCCGGGTGCCTAACAGGCCCTGAGTAGCCATTTCTGCCCTGTCCAGAGCTTCTGCCACGCCCGGCAGATAGGCCGCGCCGACCTCCGTCAGTTCCAGTCCGTTGCTGCGCCGGTGGAAAAGCGGGCGTGCAAAAAAGCGCTCGAGCGCGCGAACCCGCTGGCTGATGGCTGCCTGGGTACAGTTCAACTCCTCCGCTGCACGGGTAAAACTCAGATGTCGTGCGGCGGCCTCAAAAGCCTGAAGGTAATCCAGATGGGGCAGATTGCGCATGGGTGATCCCGTTTGGGTTTCGCATCCATTACAAAAACGGGGTCACTGGGTAAAGAACCATTTCTTGTTTCTGTGCGGGCAGAGGGCATTGTGTGACATGTCAAAGCCACATCAAGGCTCAGGAAAACAATGCCCTTCTCTCTGTTGAAATATGGTCTCCGCTCGCGACATGTTCCGTATGGTGACATTCCCAAAACGCCGGATTTGAAGCGCGCCTACGACGTCGTCATCATCGGCGGTGGCGGACATGGTCTTGCGGCCGCCTACTACCTTTCCAATGTCCACGGCATCACCAATGTCGCCGTGTTGGAAAAGGGGTACCTCGCCGGCGGAAACACGGCCCGCAACACAACGACCATCCGCTCCAACTACATGACGCCGGAATCGGTCGCCTTCTACAAGGAAGGTGTCGAGCTTTACGAAACCATGTCGCAGGATCTCGGTTTCAACATCATGTTTTCGCAGCGCGGCCAGCTGACGCTTGCCCATTCCGAAGCGACGCTGCGCAGCTTTCATCTTCGTGCCGAGATGGGCAAGTACATGGGCACGAAGATCGAAGTCGTCAACGTCCAGACGGTGCGTGAACTATGCCCCGATCTCAATCTCGATATCGGCGGACAGCACGAAGTCCTTGGCGGCCTGTGGCATGCCGATGGCGCGACGGCACGTCATGACGCGGTTGCCTGGGGATATGCCAAGCACGCGGCGGCACGGGGCGTGGAGATCCACCAGCGCACGGAAGTTCTCGGCTTCGAAAAGTCCGGCGACCGCGTGACCGAGATTCGCACCAACCGCGGCACGATCTCCGCCGGTCAGGTGCTGCAGGCAGTCGGCGGTCTCAATGGTCAGGTTGCCGAAATGGCTGGCATCAAGCTGGCGATCCGGTGTTTTCCGCTGCAGGCCATGGTCACGCAACCGCTGAAGCCGTTCCTCAACACGCTGGTTTCCTCCGCCAATCTGCATACCTATCTGGTGCAGTCGTCGCGCGGCGAAATCGTCATCGGTGGCGGTTCCGATCCGTACCAGCTTGCCTCGACCCGCTCGACGCTCGACCAGAAGGAGCATCTTGCCGAAGGCGCCCTGCATCTCTTCCCGTTCCTGCATAAGGTCAAGCTGCTGCGCCAGTGGGCCGGCATTACCGACATGACTCCAGATTATAGCCCGATCATGGGTGCGTCTCCGCTGACCAATTACTGGCTCGATTGCGGCTGGGGGACCTGGGGTTTCAAGGCGACGCCGGTGGCCGGCAAGCGAATGGCCGAAACTATCGCCACCGGGCGGGTGCCGGATATCCTCAAGCCTTTCGACATGCGCCGTTTCGACAATTTTGCCCTTCTCAACGAGATGGGCGCGACAGCCGCCAGCCATTGACGAGGCCCTCATGAAAATCCTGACCTGCCCGGTAAACGGGCCTCGCAACATCACCGAATTCCAGTATCTGGGGCCTGTTCGGGGCGCCGATGCCGAAAATCCCGATCAGCTGATCGAGTCGCTTTTCTACGCGGAAAATCCGCTCGGTATCCTCAAGGAATGGTGGCGGCACACGCCGTCCAACACGATCCTGATCGCAGAACGCCACACGGTGACAGACCAGATCATCGCCACCTATCTTCCCAATCGAAAGCCTGCCTGACATGACCGAACGGCTTCCATCTCCCTGGGGTTCGCGCATCGATCGCACCCGCAAGATCAGTTTCAGTTTCGATGGCCGCACCGTCGAGGGTTTCTCCGGCGACAGCATCGCATCCGCCATGGCGGGCGCCGGCCGCTGGATCCTCTCGCGTTCGTTCAAGTATCACCGCCCGCGCGGCGTGCTGACCATGGCCGGTCAGGATGCAAACACGCTGGTTCAGTTGCCGGATGAGCCGAATGTGCGCGCCGACCTGCGCGCGATTTCCGCCAACCTTGCTGTGACAGCACAGAATGTCAGCGGCACGGCCGAAAATGATCGAAACGCCATCCTCGACAAGTTCGGCCGCTTCATGCCGGTCGGTTTTTATTACCGCACCTTTTTCGGTCCGGGACAGAAAAGCTGGCTGAAATTCTGGGAGCCGATCATCCGCAAGTCAGCGGGTCTCGGCAAGGTCGACATCAAGGCCGAGCACGGCCATTACATTCGCGAAAACCTGCATGTTGACGTGCTGGTCGTTGGTGCGGGGCCGGCGGGGCTGTCCGCGGCCATCAAGGCGGCAGAAGCGGGTGCCGGCGTGCTGGTCGTCGATCTCAATCCCGAGACGGGCGGCGCGCTCACCTATGCGCGCTTCGATGTGGAGACGAGCGAAGCCGAAACGGCTCTCCAGTCGCTTCGCATGCAGGCGGCGGACCTCCCCAACATCCAGATCATGACCGGTGCGACATGCAACGGCTGGTTTGCCGACAACTTGATTCCCGTGCTTCAGGACAACCGCCTCTACCGCGTCCGTGCCAAACAGGTGGTCGTCGCATCCGGCTCGCACGAGCAGCCGCTGGTGTTCCGCAACAACGATCTGCCCGGCATCATGCTTTCCTCGGCGTCGCAGCGTCTCCTGCGCCATTACGGCGTCCGTCCGGGCAAACAGGCCGTGGTGTTCGCCGGCAACCGCGATGGTTTCCTGACCGCGCTGGATCTGTTGGAGGCCGGGATCAATGTTGCTGCCGTGCTGTCACCGACCGGCGGTGCGGCCTGCGAGCCGCTCGTTCAGTTGCTTGCGCAAAAGGGTGTTTCCGTCGTTCGGGATGCGACCGTTCTAACGGCGCTCGGCACCAGCGGCAAGCGCCGCATTCGCGCCGTCACCTACAGCACTCCGCAACACGGCGAAAAGACGATCGATTGCGATCACATGGTGATGGCGACAGGATACACGCCGGGCTACCAGTTGCCGCTCAATTCCGGGGCAAAGCTTGGTTATGACGATGCGAGCCGCCAGTTCACGCTCAGCAATCTGCGCGACGATTTTCATCTTGCGGGTTCTGTCGCGGGTGTTTTCTCGCTGAATTCCGTCTTGCGCAGCGGTGAAATCGCCGGTGCTGCAGCTGCCAAGGCACTTGGTCATGACGTGATTGTCCCTGATGCGGTCGAAGATGCCGTAGCCGCCACGATGAACTATGCGCAGGATCTGTCCGCGCATCCGAAAGGCCGTGATTTCATCGACTTCGATGAAGATCTTCAGGTCAAGGATATCAAGAACGCGGTTGCCGATGGCTATAGCGAGCTTGAACTGGTCAAGCGGTATTCGACGGTCGGCATGGGTCCGTCACAGGGCCGGCATTCGGCGCTGGCAACAGCTCGTATCGTTGCCGGTTCGACAGCCCGCAGTGTCGCCCAGGTCGGCATCACCACCTCACGCCCGCCATTCGGTCCGGAAAAGCTCGGCCTGCTTGCCGGTCCCAATCATGTCCTTTACCGCCACACGGCCATGCATGATGAACATGTGGCTGGCGGTGCGAAACTGACGCCGGTGGGTGCGTGGTGGCGTCCGTTCCATTACGCCGGCAAGGGTGATGTCGCCAAGGCGATCACCGATGAAGTAGCGCTGGTGCGCAACAAGGTCGGCATGCTCGATGTCTCGACACTCGGCAAGCTGGCCGTTCGCGGGCCGGATGCGGCAGCCTTTCTCGATCGCATCTACACGATGGCACATGCCAAGCAGCCTGTTGGCCGCGTACGCTATTGCCTGATGTTGAACGACATGGGGTCGGTCATTGATGACGGTGTCGCCTTCCGCATCTCGGAAACCGAATTCTATGTGACCGCGACCACCGGTGCCGTCGCCAGGGTTTTCAGCGAAATGATGTTCCTGAATGCCAAATGGGGCATGCAGGTTGATATTCAGAACATTACCGCGGCCTTCGCAGCGATCAACGTCACCGGCCCCGCGGCACGAAAGGTTCTGGAAGCTCTGGAAGGCGATATCGACCTTTCGCCGGAAGGGTTTCCATATCTCAACGGGCGTGTCGGGACGATCGGTGGCTGCCCGGTGCGCATCATGCGTATCGGCTTCACCGGTGAACTCAGCTACGAACTGCATGTGCCGCAGTCCTATGGCGCAGCCTTGTGGCGCAAGCTTCTTGAGGTTGGCGCCCCGCACGGCCTGCGTCCCTATGGTCTGGAAGCTTCCCGTATCCTTCGCCTGGAAAAGGGCCACATCATCATCGGGCAGGATACCGACGCGCTGTCGACGCCGGAAGAACTGTCGATGGAATGGGCGATCTCCAAGACCAAGGCCCGTTATGTCGGCAAGACCGGGGTCGAGGCCCGCGCCAAACTCGAAACCAAGCGCAAGCTTTGCGGCTTCGAAATCACTGGCGACGAGGGCAAGCATCTCGGCGAATCCAATCTGGTTTTCCGCGATGGACGCCCGGCAGGTTTCATCACCTCGGCGTGTTATTCGCCGACGCTCGGAAAATGGGTGGGGCTTGCCTATGTCGATCCGCGCGATACCGCGCCGGGCTCGACCATCGATATCAAGAGCTTCGGTGGACGGGATATCCAAGCGAGGACGGTGAAGGTTCCGTTCTACGATCCTGAAAGCAAGCGGCAGGAGATGTGACATGAGTACCAGCGAACACACCAACACCACCGCCAATCCTGTGCCTGCCGATCTTTCGCCGCGTAGCGATCTTCTGGGCCATCGGCTTCCCCTGCGGCAGGATCTTCCCGGTGCAAAGGAAAACGTGGTTATCGAATGCACGCCGGGCGAACGTTTCGGCCTTCGTGGTCCCGGAACGATCGACTGGGTCGCGGCTCAGGGGCTCGCCGTTCCGGCTGCGGTCAACACCTCGGAACTCTCGCCATGCGGCACGATGGTGCTGCGTCTCGGACAGCAGGAGGTTCTACTGACCGCTCCGGTGGGTGATGGCGGCCAGAGGCTGCGTGACCTGCGGCAGGCATGGCACGACAGCACGATGGCAGTGAAAGGTTACGACGCCTATCGAGACGAGGGATGGGCATGGTTCGTTGTTTCCGGCCCCGACGCCCCGGCACTGATGCGCCGCATCTCGATGGCCGATCTCGGGCCCAAAAACCTGGCCTTCAAGGACGTCGCGCAGACAAGGGGGCTTCATATGGACGTCGTGGTTGCCCGGCTGGATCGTTTCGGCGCGGTCTCCTACGACATCTTCCTTGATATCGCTTCGGCCAAGTTTGCGCTGGACGTGCTGGAGGAAACGGCTCGCAAGCTTGATGCCGGTTTCGGGATTTCGGCACTGCGCGCTGCGGCCTGAAGGCCGCGCCAGTTCCACATGCCATGCGGGTTTCTCATCGGCCCGGGTCAGCAGACCCGGGCACGGTTTCCTGCGATCCAGTGAAGGATGAAAAGCAGATGGTTGCTGTAAAAATCGACGGAAAAGCCTTTGCAGAAGCGGTGCGGCGTGATGTGGCCGCGCATGTTGAAAGGCTGCAATCCGATCACAGCATCACGCCCGGCCTTGCCGTGGTTCTGGTCGGTGAGGATCCGGCTTCCGAAGTCTATGTCCGCAACAAGGGCAAGCAGACGCGTGAATGCGGCATGGCAAGTTTCGAACACAAGCTGGAGGCAACGACATCCGAGGCCCAACTGCTTGACCTGGTCACCTCGCTGAATGCCGATCCCGATGTTCACGGCATTCTTGTCCAGCTTCCATTGCCCGCGCATATCGACAGCGACAAAGTCCTCAATGCCATCGATCCCGCAAAGGATGTCGACGGGTTCCATGTTTCCAATGTCGGCCTGCTGGCAACGGGACAGAAGGCGATGGTGCCATGCACGCCGCTTGGCTGCCTTATGCTGCTTCGCCATCATCACGGCAAGCTTGATGGCCTGAATGCCGTCGTGCTCGGCCGCTCCAATATCGTCGGAAAACCGATGGCGCAGCTCCTTCTGCGTGACAATTGTACAGTGACGATTGCCCATAGTCGCAGTCGTGATCTGGAAAATATCGTGCGCTCGGCGGATATCGTCATCGCGGCCGTTGGACGGCCGGAAATTGTCACCGGTGCGTGGATCAAGTCGGGGGCGACCGTCATCGATGTCGGCATCAATCGTGTCGAGCGGGATGGCAGGAAAAGGCTTGTCGGAGACGTACATTTCGACACTGCGGCAGAGGTCGCCGCCGCCATTACCCCGGTGCCCGGCGGTGTCGGGCCGATGACGATTGCCTGCCTTCTTGCCAATACGTTGATGGCCTGCTGCCGGGCGCTCGGCCTTCCCGAACCTTCCGGCCTGACCGCCTGAGCCCAGACAACGCGCCGCCGGATGCTGTGGGCGCGCGATCATTCTCCAGGAGTTCCGATGACACAGTTTTTCCTGACCGTTACCTGCCCTTCGACACGGGGCATCGTTGCGGCGATCACCACCTATCTCGCCGAAAGCGGCTGTAACATCACCGACAGTTCGCAGTTCGATGACGGCGAAACCGGCAAGTTCTTCATGCGCATCGGTTTCAAGTCGGAAACCGGCGCGGATCTTGCCGCCTTGCGGGAAAATTTTGGAGAGCGGGCAAAGGCCTTCGGCATGACCTATGCCTTCCATGACGACACCGAAAAGATGAAGGTGGTCATCATGGTCTCACGCTTCGGCCATTGCCTCAACGATCTGCTCTATCGGTGGCGGATCGGCGCTCTGCCGATCGACATCGTTGCCGTCATCTCCAATCACATGGAATATCAGAAGGTCGTCGTGAACCACGACATTCCCTTCCACTACATCAAGGTGACGAAGGCCAACAAAGCGGAGGCCGAGGCCCGCCAGATGGCGATCATCGAGGAGACAGATGCCGATCTGGTCGTGCTTGCCCGTTACATGCAGGTCCTGTCGGATGAAATGTGCCGGAAAATGTCGGGCCGTATCATCAACATCCATCATTCCTTCCTGCCGAGCTTCAAGGGCGCGAACCCCTACAAGCAGGCCTATGATCGTGGGGTGAAGCTGATTGGTGCGACCTCGCATTATGTGACGGCGGATCTCGATGAAGGGCCGATCATCGAACAGGACACGATCCGCGTCACCCATGCGCAGAGCCCTGACGATTACGTATCGCTTGGGCGCGATGTGGAAAGCCAGGTTCTGGCGCGCGCAATCCACGCGCATATTCACCGTCGTGTCTTCCTCAACGGCAATCGCACGATCGTTTTTCCGGCATCGCCCGGCTCCTTTGCATCCGAGCGCATGGGCTGATAGCCGCCTGCAAGCAATGGTCCTGCCATCGTCTCGAATGAGGCGGTTGGCAGGGCTTTTTATTGTCTTTTTTATACGGCGGCGATGAGCTGGATTTCGACCGGTGCATTGCCGGGCAGCGTCGCAACGCCGATTGCCGCGCGCGTTCCGATCGCGGCGTCGCCGAGGCGGTCTTTCAGGAATTGAGAGGCGTAATCCGCCAGCTTCGAATGCGCCGTGAAACCGGGCTCAGCCGCGATATAGACCGTCAGGCTGAGGATTGCAGCGATTGTTTCATCGGCCAGCAAATGTGCTTCGGCCGCTGACAGGGCGTTGCTGCAGGCGAGAATAACTGCGTCGGCATGGTTTGCCGGATTGGCGGAGGCCGCAATAATTCCGTCGAACTGAAGCACACCGTCAATACGGGGTGTCATCCCGGCCGTGAAGATCATGTCTCCGCGGCGAACCGCAGGGACATAAAGCCCCTGCGGGATCGGCAGGCCATTTCTGGCCCCGTCCGTTTTCATGCACGATATCGGTCGACGAGAGCGACGAGACGCTCCGCTGCGGCTACTGCCGCTGCATGATCCTGCGAAAAATTCAACCGGACACTGCTGTCGCTGAAGGGGGCGAATTCGGTGCCCGGCGTGACGATGACGCTCGCCTGCAGGCGAAGAATGCGTACGAAATCCTTGCCGCTGACAGCGAGCTTCGGCAATTGCGGGAAGATGTAGCTTCCGGCCTCAGTGGTGCGTACCTTGAAACCTTCGCTGGCGCGGAACGCCTTGAGAAGGTCGTCACGGATGGCTTCATGCTCGCGAACACGTTGATCCATCCATCCTGCAGGCTCATTGAACCATGTACGGAAAACGGCCTGGCTGTAACCGCCGGCACGTAGAGAAACGATTGCCTGCAGCTTTTCCATCCGGGTGATGATCGCCTTCGAACCGAAGGCGACACCAAGGCGATAGCCGCTCAGCGATTCGGTCTTGGACGGGCCCATGATGGTGATGACATTTTCCGCATCGATCGCTTCCGCCCGCAGATGCGCATAATCGACGCCGGAATAGAGCAGGCGTGAATACAGCTGATCGACGATGACGGTGGCGCCATAATGGCTCGCCAGCGTCGCGATCGATTTGATTTCATCGCGGGAATAGACAACGCCCGCTGGATTGTTAGGGTTGGAGAACAGGAAAACCTTGGCGCCCGATTTGAACGCGTCCTCCAGCTGCCCCAGATCGAGGCCGGCCTGGCCCTCGACATTCAGGTAATCCATCTGGATGGGCATCATCTGCCCTTCGCAGAATTCCACCAGCTTGCGATTGGCGAAATAGTCCGGCTGCACCACGGCGACCTTGTCGCCATGCGCGACGGTCGACGCGACGGCTAGGAACAGGGCGCCCTGCGTGCCGGGTGTCAGGATCATGCCGTCGGCGGCATCGACCGGTGCGCCGGTAAATTCCGCGATCGCAGGTGCAAGCTGCTCACGGATCGAGATGTCACCGCGATATTCCGTATAGGCCTGCTTGCCGCCCGCTTCGACGCCGGCGGTAAATACCTCGAACGATCCCGGTGTCGGGGTGAAGGCATCGACGTCGCCATGGGAAAAATCGACCTGGCGTCCCTCAAGCTTTGCGCCGCGCAGCAGGGTCTCGATATCGCCAACCTGTTGGCGCACTTCCTGGCCCGGCGCGGCATCGGTGCCCATGCGCTCGAACTTGGCTTGAATAGTCATAAAAACTCCTTTCATCGGCACAAAGGCCGCAAAACTGAAGGCTACGGTAACCGGGTTTTAAAACAATAAAATATGCTTGCCTGTTTCTTCAAAAGATAGAAAATATATCTTATGGACACGAAATTCCTCGAAAGCTTCCTCATCGTTGCCGAATGCGGATCCGTTGCAGAGGCCGCGCGGCGCCTGAACATGACTTCGGCCGCGGTTGCCCAGCGAATAAGAGCGCTTGAGGCCGAGCTTGGGCAGGAACTGGTCTCTCGGGTTGGGCGTACGGTCCGGCCGACCGCTGCGGGACTTGCCGTACAGCGTCATGGGCCGGCGCTGGTGCGTGGCGCCAGAGACCTGCAGGCGATTGCGGCCGGAGACATTCCGAGCGGGCAGCTCCGGCTGGGCGCAACTGCGACGGCGATGACCGGACTCATCCCGCATATCACGGCCAGCCTCAGCGAGCGGTTCCGGCAGATCGATTATTTTCTGCAGCCGGGCTCATCGGTTAATCTCTATCACGCCGTCCTGTCGGGGGAGCTCGACGCGGCTTTGATCATCGAACCGCATTTCCCCATTCCCAAGGCATTCGGCTGGACGACCATTCGCCGGGAGCCTCTTCTGTTGCTGGCTCCAAAAGGGCTGCCGGTCGATGATCCGCATCAGGCGCTGACGTCGCAGCCGTTCATCCGGTATGACCGCAATCAATGGGGTGGCCAGATCGTCGATCGTTATCTGCGGCGCTATTCCATCACGGTACGCGAATGGGCGGAACTGGATGCCCTCGACGCCATCGCGACTCTGGTCGATCGCGGGCTCGGCGTTGCGCTCGTGCCGGATTGGGCGCCGCCATGGCCGGAAGGGCTGCAACTGCAGAAACATCGGATTGCGGATGGCGATCTTCGCAATATGGGCGTCCTATGGGCGAATTCAGGCCCGAGGATTGCCGCCATCCGTGCATTCGTGGAGGCCTGTGGCGAAATTTCGCAAATGTCGGCGCCTGACAGCGGCTCGATGGATAATCCGGAAAATTCATCAAATAATTGAAATTATTGGAGAAACGCTGTTTTAATCTCTCTGATTCAGGCTTTGTATAACTATGAGTGGCTGCGAATTGCCAAATAGAAATTGCTTAAAGAAGGCCATTGACAGATGTTTCGGTATACGTAAAGTATTCTGAATGGCGATCAAGGGAGGTGCTTTTTGGCACTGGTCGCACCGAAATACGATTGCCGCGTCACATGAAGCCGCGGCGGACATTCAAAGAGAATTCCGACCACTGAACCGGGTCGGCCATGAAGCTTAGAGACGGCACCGCAAACGCAGTGCCGTGGATGCAATGATGCGCGCCTCCGCGAGGCGTTCTCCGTCATGAAAGGGCTCAAGGCGCATCAGCGCATGCATGTGAATGCCACAATAGCTGCAAACAGCGAATGCATCCAACGATAGAGAAAAAGGGGAACACAATGACTCATCGTCGCATGAAACTGCCCATGATCAATCGTCGTAATTTTCTTGCAAAGGCCGGCCTCGCGACCGCCGGTGTGTTAGCTGCCCCTTACGTCAGCACCAGTTACGCAGCAACGAAGGAACTCGTTCTCGTGACCTGGGGCGGGAATTACCGTCAGGGCATGGAGGACGGTCTCGTCAAGCCGTTCATGAAAGAGACCGGCATCAACGTCACGGTTCTCGATACGCCCGACATGGCCAAGGTCAAGGCGCAGGTCATGACCGGTAATGTTCAGTGGGATGTGTTCGATGCGCCCGGCTCCATGGGGGCAAGCGGCGCGACAAACGGCTATTGGGAAAAATTGCCGTCCGGCCTTTTCGATGAAGAAGATCTGACGCTCAAGTCCAAGGAATTCCTCGTTCCCTTCTTCACCTTCGCCGGCGGCATTGCCTTCGATCCGGCCCGTTTCCCGGATGGCAAACACCCGAAGACCTTTGCCGACTATTTCAATGCCGAGGCATTCCCGGGCCGCCGGACGCTCAGAACCCGTGCTATGGAAACGCTGGAGATCGCGCTCCTCGGTGATGGCGTCGCGCCGGCAGAGCTTTATCCGCTCGATATCGACCGCGCCTTCAAGGTGCTGGAAAAGATCAAGCCGCATGTCGCCAAATGGGTCGAGGCCACGCCGCAGACCGTTACGCTTCTGCAGACCAAGGAAGCGGATTTCAGCTTCACCTATGCCAACCGCATCCAGGCCAGCAACCGCGACCAAGGCGTCAAGCTCGGTTTCTCTTTCGACCAGAACCTCAACGGCGTGGAGTATCTGGCCGTCCTAAAGGGCGCGCCGAACAAGGAAAATGCCTTCAAGTTCCTTTCCTTCGCGATGAAGCCGGAATACCAGGCATCGTGCATGGAGGCGAAGGGCGGCGCACCGATCAGCCGCAAGGCCTATTCGCTGCTCAAGCCGGAATCGCTCGAGTGGCTGCCCAAGCTGGACGCCACCAACAACGCCTACATCAACGATGAATGGTGGGCGACCAAGCTCGAAGCAACGGAGCGTCGCTTCAAGGAATGGCTTCTCGGTTAATCCCAGTCCCGATTTCAAATCGCTGGTTTAAGCCTAGAGGACATTTCAGTGACCGTTATCGCCTCCAAAGGTGCCGGACCCTTCATTGCGCCGGCAGCGATCCTTTCGCTGCTGGTAGCCCTGGTTCCCGTCATCTTCATCTTCTACAACAGCACGGCCGGTGGGACGTCCACGGAAGCTTTCACCAGCATTCTTGAAAGCAACCTGTTCCTGCGCGCGATGAGGACGACGGTTGAGGTGTCACTCCTCGCCAGCCTCCTCAGCGTCGTGCTGGGTTATGTCGTGGCCCTTCATCTGGCGCGGCAGTCGGCGCGGCGCCGTGCCGCGTTGATGGTTCTGGTTCTCCTGCCGTTCTGGACCAGCATTCTCGTGAAAAGTTATGCCTTCACGATCATTCTGGGCCGCGAAGGCATCATCAATAGCTTCCTCTCCTGGGCCTTGGGCGCGGAAGTCGTCCTTCCGCTGATCTTCAACCGTGTCGGCGTCATGGTCGGCATGACCAATTATCTGACGCCGCTCGTGGTCTTTCCGGTTCTCGCCAGTCTGCTGGCGATTGATCCCGCGCTTTACCGCGCCGCCGAGATCATGGGGGCAAAACCCGCCCGCATCTTCCTGACGGTGACGCTGCCTCTCAGTGCTCCCGGTGTGCTTGCCGGTGCGCTCAGCGCCGCGGTGATGTCGCTCGGTTTCTTCATCGTGCCGGCCCTGATGGGCGGCAAGCAGGACATCATGCTGGCCAATCTGGTCGACTTCTACACCCGCGAGGTTCTCGATTGGAATGTCGCGTCGGCGGTGGGCGTAATTCTGTTCGCTCTCGTTGCCATATTCGCAGTGCCGGCAATGCTCCTGCGCGGCAAACAACAGGGGGCACGCTGATGACCGCTCATATCAGGGATGGCCGCAAGGTCGCCTATCGCTGGATCGGCACGGTGCTGGCCATCGGCGTCTACATATTCCTGCTGGCCCCCAGCGTCATCGTCATTCCCGTCTCGTTCGGCTCGCAATACGAACTGAGCTTTCCGCCCCGGCAATATTCACTTGATCTCTATCGCATCTTCTTCTCGAGCGATTCCTGGATGCAGCCGCTGTTCCTCAGCTTGCGGGTCGCATTGATGACGACCTTCATCTCGACGGTGATTGCCGTGCCGGCGGCCTATGCCATCGTGCGTTTCAGCTTCATCGGCAAGAAACTGCTGATGGCCCTGATCATGAGCCCGCTGGTCATTCCCTCGGTGGTTTTTGCGCTCGGCGTCTATCTCTATTTTTCCTATCTGAGATTGACCGGCACCACGACCGGCCTGGTCATCGCACATACGATGTTCGTTCTTCCCTATGCGCTGGTGATCATCAGCGCCGGGATCCAGAAGCTCGATCCGAACCTGGAATTCGGCGCAATGCTGATGGGGGCGGGGCGTTTCCGGATGATGATGACGGTTGTCCTGCCGCAGCTTTATCCGTCGATCGGGGCAGGGGCGCTCTTTGCCTTCCTCATCTCTTTCGACGAGGTCGTGATTTCCTGGTTCCTCGCCGGCCCCACCACCACAACGCTGTCGGTCAAGATGTTCAGCGCGATCCAGTGGGAAATCTCGCCGGTGATCGCCGCCGTATCGACAATTCTCACGGCGATCTCGCTTGTCGTCTGCCTGGTCAACGTCATGCTTCAGAAAAAGACCGACACGCCGGCCTGATGAGGTGACTGATCGCCTGCAAAAACAGATCCGCGCCAGAGCCTGTGTTCTTCATGCGCCAAGGAAGATTTTATGACTGTTACCGAACCGAACATGATTGAATTGCAGGGAGTGTCGAAGGAATTCGGGAATTTCCTTGCGCTTCGCCCCACCGACCTGAACGTGCGAAAAGGCGAATTTTTGACACTGCTCGGGCCCTCCGGCTCCGGCAAGAGCACGCTTCTCAACATGATTTCCGGCGCGTTTGCGGCCAGTTCCGGCAGGATCATGCTCAATGGTACGGATATCACCAACGCACCGCCGCGCAAACGCGGTATCGGCATGGTGTTCCAGAACTACGCCCTGATGCCACATATGACGGCGTTTGAAAACGTCGCCTATCCTCTCAAGGTGCGTGGAGTCTCCAAGGCGGACATCAGAGAAAAGGTCACGGATGCCCTGAAACGCGTCGGCCTTGCCGGTTTTGAACATCGCAAGCCGAAACAACTCTCCGGCGGCCAGCAGCAGCGCGTCGGTATTGCCCGCTGCATCGTCTATTCGCCGTCGATCATCATGATGGACGAGCCGCTTGGCGCACTCGACAAGAACCTGCGCGAGCAGATGCAGGACGAGATCAAGACCCTGCACCGCGAGATCGGCACCACCTTCATCTACGTCACGCATGACCAGGAAGAAGCCCTGAACATGTCCGATCGCATCTGCCTGATGAACAATGGCAGCATCGTACAGCTCGGCACGCCGGATGATCTCTATTTCCGCCCGGTCAACAAGTTCGCGGCCCAGTTCATCGGCGAGTCCAACCTGTTCTCCGGCAAGTTTGAGGCGGATGGACGTCTGAAACTGTCCAGTGGTGATGGGCTCGCGCTTCCCGCAAATGCCGGGATTGCTGTCGGACAGTCCTGTCAGGTCATGCTCCGGCCGGAACGGGTCAAGGCCGTGGTGGCCGGTGATGCGCCGGTATCGGCCAGCACGCAATCGGCGTCCGGGCGTGTGGCCAATGTTTCCTTCATCGGCAGCATGACCTCTCTTGCCGTCGAACTCACTGACGGCACGCTTATCAAACTCAAGCTCACCTCCTTGCCGCTGCAGAGCCGCTACAAGGTCGGTGACGCCATCGAACTGCGCTGGGATGCCGAGGATCTCGTCGTCCTGCGGGAAGAAGCCTGACCGGCACCACGGCTCAACACCGATACGCATAAGGCTCCTTGGATGGGAGCCGGACATTTGGAGACTTGATATGGATATCCGCAATCTTTCCGGCATCGTCACGGCGACGCCGACCCCCATCAAGGACGGAAACGTCGACGTCGCTTCCGTCAAGGAACTGGCCCGCTATCTTGTCACCAATGGCGCGACGGGCCTGGCGCCGATCGGCGGCACAGGTGAATATATCTCGCTGAGCGAACAGCAGAAGGTCGACATGGTTCGCGCGACCGTGGAAGCCGTCGATGGCGCCATTCCGACGATCGCCGGCCTGATCGCTCCGGGACTGGGTGAAGTGTTCGATAGCGGCAAGCGCATCCTCGATGCCGGTGCCGACGGCCTTCTGGTCACCACGCCCTTTTATGTGCGTCCGACGCAGCAGGGGATCATCGATTATTTCAAGGCGATCTCCGACACGCTCGATACCGATCTTGTGCTCTACGAATTCCCCTACCGAACCGGTGTTTCTTTGACGGCCGAAACGGTTCAGGCTCTGGGCGAGACGACCCGTATCGTGGCGATGAAGGCATGTAATGCCGATGCCGGCCTGCAGATGCGCGTGCTTGAGGCAGCCGGTGACAGGATCGCCATCCTGTCCGGCGACGAGGATGTCTATCCGCTGCATCTGGCAGCCGGCGCCAAGGGCGGCTTGTTCGCATCGTCCTGCATCATCCCGAAGGTCTGGAACAGGATCACCCAACTCGGACAGGCCAACAGGACTGCCGAGGCGCTGGCCCTGCATGCCAGGATCAGGCCATTCCTGAAACTGCTGTTTAGCGAGCACAATCCGATCCCGCTCAAGGCCGCTCTGCGCATTCTCGGAAAGCCGTGTGGCGAAGCGATCCTGCCGCTTTTGAGCGCGAGTTCCGAGACTGAGGCCCAACTCGTCAAGATGCTGCCGGACATACAGGCGCTCGAAGCCTCGATGTAAGGGCTAAGGTGACGATCAACCGCCGCCAACTCGCTCAGCCCGGAATTATTTCGACCATATGCGTGTACGGCACATCTGCCGAATGGAAGTGAAACATGGATATCGACAAGCAGATCGTTGCCGAGATCGAGGCGCGGATCGGGGCAAAAAACGTCAGGACCGGCGCGGATGCCGAAGGTTTCCTCGAAGACTTCTGGGGACGCGCACGCGGCAAGACCCTATGCGTTGCTCTGCCCGCCAGCACGCAGGAAGTCTCCGAAATCCTCTCCATCTGCTTTGAGCACCGGATTGCGGTCTTTCCGCAGGGCGGGAATACCAGCACCTGCCTTGGTGCCGTGCCGGATGGGTCCGGCCGCTCGATCGTGCTGTCGCTGTCGCGCATGAACCGCATCCTGTCGATCGATCCTCTCGATGCTTCCATTACCGCAGAAGCCGGCTGTATTTTGGCCGACATCCAGAACGCGGCAGCCGGCGTCGACAAATTCTTCCCGCTCAGCCTCGGTGCCGAAGGCAGTTGCCAGATCGGTGGCAACGTGTCTACGAATGCGGGCGGTACGAGCGTGCTGCGTTACGGCAATACCCGTGATCTGGTCCTCGGCATGGAAGTCGTGCTTCCCGATGGCCGGATCTGGGACGGCATGCGCACGCTGCGCAAGAACAATACCGGTTACGACCTGAAACACCTCTTTGTCGGCGCAGAAGGTTCGCTCGGCATCATCACCAAGGTAGCGTTGAAAATTTTCCCGAGCCTCGGTCACCTGACATCGGCATTGATCTCGTTCGAGGATATTGCCCATCTGACTGCTTTCACCGAGCCGTTGCGGCGGGCTTTCGATACGTCGATCATCGCCATGGAGCTGATTTCCGGCAGCGAAGTTCGCATCGTCAAGACGATGATGCCGGACCTGAACATTCCCTACGACCAGAATGTCGGCTGGTTCCTGCTGGTCGACTTGGTGTCGGACGGTCAGGGTGACATCGCCGATCGTCTTCAGGAGGTTCTCGGCGACGCGATGGAAGGCGGACAGATCACCGACGTGCTGGTTTCCGCCAACGAGGCGCAGCGGGCGGCCATCTGGAAGCTCCGGCATTCTGTCACCGAATCCCACAAGAAATACGGCATGGGCATGTCGCATGACGTTGCCGTGCCGATCGGTGATATACCGCGCTTCATCCAGGCCGCGAAAACCAAGGTCGATGAGGCCTTTCCGCAAGCTGACATCGCCATTGTCGGCCATGTCGGGGACGGCAATCTCCATTACAACGTGATCTTCGAGCAATCCCGCTGGGATGCCATTTCCGACCAGCCGCAGATACGAAAGAACGTCTACAAGGCGGTCTACGACATCGCAGCGGACATGAACGGCACATTCAGCGCCGAACATGGGATCGGTGCCCTGCATGTGGCCGAGATGAAAACCTACAAATCCGATATCGAACTGGAAATGATGAAGGGGATCAAGGCACTGTTTGATCCACATAACATCATGAACCCGGGCCGGGTACTGCCGGGCTGATACGCAGCCTGTCTAGAAACAGGCGCCTGATGTACCCAGCGGTTCATCTCGCTGGGGCCATCTGACCGATCATATACCTGTCTTTTTACCTCTTCGCCCGGCTGGGGCGGAGCCGGGTCTGGCTGACTGCGCTTAGCCGAACCGCCATCCAACCATCAGACACAGAGAGGAATCCATTCAGCAAGACCGCAGGCAGCCGATTAGAATTTTTCCAAGTATCCATTTGGGATGCGGAAATAACAAAGAGGGTAATGCCATGAAAGTCGTCAATGCAATTGCCATATCAATGCTCCTGAGCGTTTCCATGTCGGGAGCGGCTTACGCACAGGAAGCACCGAAAAATCTCAGAATAGGCACGTCGCTGACCCAGATGCCCTGGGGCTTTTTCGACGAAAACCAGAAGCCGACCGGCGTCGATGTGGCGCTGTGCGGCGCGATCGCCAACAAGCTCGGTTCGACTGCCGAATTCATCAGTCTGGATTTCAAGGGGCTTATTCCCGCCCTACAGGCAGACCGTTTCGATATGGTCTGCGCCGCCATGTATATCACGCCGGAGCGTGAGCAGGCGATTGCAATGGTGCCCTATATCCAGGCAAGCCAGACCGTCGTCACCAAGAAGACAGCCGATATCGAAGGCCTTGAAGGCCTGTGCGGTCATTCGGTCAGCGTGCTGCAAGGCTCGGGCTCGCTAAAAGTTCTTCAGGAAGCCAGCGGCAAATGCGAGGCAGCTGGCAAACCTGCCGTGACCATCCAGGCATTCGACACGCAACCTGTCGCCATTCGAGCGCTGGAAAACGACAGCGTCGAAGGCTTCATCGCGACGGACTCGCTGATCTCCTACTACATGACCAAAAACGACAGCCTGAAGAAGGTCGCAACCGGCATCAGCCCGACCAAACTCGGCATCGGTTTCCAGACCAGTAACTCGGCATTGGCCAAGCTTGTCACCGACGCGCTTGCAGCCATGAAGACGGATGGATCCTACGACGCCGTCCTGAAGCAATGGGGCATAGAGAGCGCCGCTCTCAAATAATCCGAATTAGACCATCTGGCCGACGACGGCTGGTCGTCGGCCCATCCGTTTCAAAAAAGAAGGGTAGAGGCATGAAAAGCGAACTCAAGGGTATTATCAGCGCAATTCTTACACCATTCACCAAGGATGGCGCATCCATCGACGAGGCGGCTTATGCCCGTCTCGTCCGCTCACAGCGCGATGCCGGCATCCATGCCGTCGTGGCAAGCGGCTCGACAGGTGAACATCCGGCTCTATCCGTTGCGGAACGCAAGCGCCTTTACGAGATCGCGGTCGAAAACGCCGGCGAGCGGATGGATGTCGTTGCCCATGTCGGCTCCAGCAACCTGCGCGATGCGCTGGATCTTGCCCAGCACGCCCGCAATGTCGGGGTCGATCAGATGCTGGTTCTGACGCCTTATTTCGACAACCTGAAATTCCCCGACGTCCAGCGGTTCCTCGACAAGATCGTCAAGATCGCCGGCGGTCCGATCATCTATTACGACACGCCCGCGAACACGCGTCTGGACATTACGGAAGACCAGATGGTGACGCTCAAGCGTGATGGTCTCGTATCGTATATCAAGGACAGCCCGCAGAACTTCACCCGCACCATGCGCATGCTTTCCAATCCGGATGCGCCGACGGTTCTGGCCGGCTGCGATCCGGCTCTGCTGGCCGTGCTCGCTCATGGCGCTCCCGGTTCGATCATCGGCGCCTCGACCTTCATCCCGGAACTGTGTGTCGAATTGTATGACCGCATTTCCGTCGACAAGGACTGGAATGCGGCCCTGAAGGTCTGGGACCGCCTGTGGCCGGTTCTCAACTTCATGCTGCTCAACGGTTACGTGCCGCTTGCCAAGGCCGGATCGGATATTCGCGGCCTGCCGCTCGGCAATCCGCGCGAACCGATGGCGCCGTCGTCGCCCGAGCTGCGCGAGCGCCTGAAGGCCGTGCTTGAAGCCTCCGGCGTTAAATCTCTTCCGCTGGCAGCATAAGGAAAGAGGCCATGAACGTCTGGGACTGGTCCGTATTTTTCCATAATCTGGTTCATCCGACCATCCTGACGGGATTGTGGACGACGATCTGGCTGACATTGCTGACACTGTTCCTGGCAATTGTGCTTGGAACGGTCGTTGCCCTGATCGGCCGGATCGACAGCTTTCTGACACGCGGCTTCTATCAGGGGTATGTCGCCTTTTTCCGGGCGACGCCCCTCTTGGTGCAACTGGTATTCCTCTACAGCGCCTTGCCGCAAATGGGCATCCGGTTGTCCGTGGTGGAGGCCGCGATCATCGGCCTGATGTTGTCGGAAAGCCCTTATGTGGCGGAAATCGTCCGTTCCTCGCTTTCCGCCGTTCCGACGGCGCAATGGGAGGCATCGAGAGCAATCGGCATGCGGCCGCTTACCATCATGCGCTTTATCGTCTTTCCGCAGGCGCTGCGCATCGCGGTGCCGCCGCTTGGCAACGAGTTCGTCAGGCAGTTGAAAAACACCTCGCTTGTTTCCGTGATTTCGATGACCGAACTGTTCCGTGCGACCGACAATCTCACGCAGGCAAACTTCCGTGTGCTCGAGGCCCTGTCCGTCGCAACGCTCTACTATCTCGGCGCGACCGCGATCTGGACCCTGCTTCAGAATGCCTTCGAAAAGCGCAATTCCCGCTGGTTCGCCGATACCGGCGTCCAGAAGACGGAAAACCTCAAGACAACGGCGGTGTGATCATGACGATGGCAACAGACAGCCCCGGCGCGTTTCTGCAGCTTCGTGACGTGGTGAAGGCCTATGGTCACTATGTCGCCCTCAAGGGTGTTTCCGTCTCGGTCGAAAAAGGGCAGGCGATTGCACTGATCGGGCCGAGCGGATCGGGCAAGAGCACGCTTCTGCGCTGCATCAATACGCTCGAGACCATTTCCTCGGGCACGATCATGGTTGGCGACGAGGAAATCGGGGCGAACACGACGTCATCCGGCCGCAAAAAACTCAGCGAAAAGGTTCTGGCCCGGCAACGGGAAGAGATCGGCATGGTCTTCCAGAGCTTCAATCTGTTCCCGCACATGACGGCGCTCGATAATGTCACGTCTGGCCCCCGATTGGTGCGCGAGCAGGATGCCGGGAAGGCCCGCAAACAGGGGATGGAACTGCTTGCCCGTGTCGGCCTGGCCGACAAGGCGGAAAATTTCCCCAGACAGCTTTCCGGCGGGCAGCAGCAGCGGGTCGCCATCGCAAGGGCGCTCGCGATGCAGCCGAGGATCATGCTGTTCGACGAGCCGACCTCAGCACTCGACCCGGAAACGGTGCAGGAGGTGCTGAACGTCATTCGTGAGGTAAGGGATTCGGGGATGACGATGCTGATCGCCACCCATGAAATGGATTTCGCCCGTCACGCATCGGATCGGACCATCTTCATGGAGGCCGGCCAGATCGTCGAGCAGGGCGCATCGAGCAAGGTTTTGTTCGATCCGGAAACGGAGCGTTGCCGTCAGTTTCTGGCAGGGCTGACGGGCGTCGAGGCGACCACACACTAAAGGCCGAAGAGGGCGGGCGGGCAGTCCGGAAACGGATTGTCACATGAAATTCGAAAACCCCTCTTCTTTTGTTTGCATTTCAGTATGCAATATGGATACTGAAATTCGATAGCCCCGAGGGGCTTACAAAATCGGAAGCGAGAAAACAGCATGGCTGACTGGATCGTCGGTGTGGACGTCGGTGGAACGTTCACGGATTTTTCTGCGCGTGATCTGCGGACGGGTGCAGCGCATATTCACAAGCGTCCTTCCACGCCGGATGATCCGTCCAGGGCCATCCTTGAGGGCCTGAAGGAGCTTCAGCAAAAGACGGGCATTCCAGGTGCCGACATCGTTCGGTTCGCGCACGGTACGACCGTTGCCACCAACGCACTTCTGCAGCGCCGTGGCGCCGCTATCCGGCTGATCACCACAAAAGGATTTCGCGATCTGGTCGAAATCGGCCGGCAGGTGCGTCCGCTCATCTACGATCTCCAGGAGGATGCGCCGGCGCCGCTGGTCTCGCGCGTCAACCGGCTGGAGGTGACCGAGCGTATCGGTTCGCGCGGCGAAATCGTCGTTGAACTGACAGATGCCGAAATCGACCGGCTGGTTGCAGAGCTGAAGGCGGCGCCGCAGGTGGAAAGCATCGCCGTCTGCCTGCTGTTCTCCTTCCTCAACCCCGTCCACGAACAGCGGATCGCGGCGGCCATCCGCGCTGCTCTGCCGGAAGTCTATGTCTCGATTTCGAGCGAGGTTCAGCCTGAGTTCCGCGAGTTCGAACGTTTCTCGACGACACTGATCAACGCCTTCCTGCAGCCCGAAGTCGGCCGCTACATGGAGCGCCTGAAGAGTGCGATCAGCGAAGTTGCGCCGAATGCCAAATTCGGCATCTTCCAGTCGAGCGGCGGCCTCATGTCGGTCGACAAGGCGCTGGAGTTTCCGGTGCGCACTGCCCTTTCTGGTCCGGCGGCGGGCGCGGTCGGCGCTGCGGCGGCCGGCGGAAAGTCGTCGATCGGTGACATCATCACGCTCGATATCGGCGGCACCAGTACCGATGTCTGCCTGATCCGTGACGGCGAGACCGAAATCGCACATGTGCGCGATATCGCGGGCTTCCGCATCCGCCTGCCCATGGTGGATATCCATACAGTCGGAGCGGGCGGCGGTTCCATCGCCCATATCGGCCCGGACGGATTGATGAAGGTTGGTCCGGAAAGCGCTGGCGCCGTGCCGGGGCCTGCCTGCTATTGCAAGGGCGGCACCAGGCCCACCGTATCCGATGCGAATGTCGTGCTCGGGCGCCTTCCGGCGTCACTTGCCGGCGGCGGCCTGATGATCGACCGGGACAAGGCGGTCGAGGCGATCAGGACGATCGCGGAGCCGCTGGGTATCCCGGTCGTCAAGGCGGCACTGGGTATCTGCGGCATCGTTTCCTCCAACATGACCCGGGCGATCCGCGCCGTCTCCACCCAGAAGGGGCATGACCCGCGCGATTTCGCACTGATGCCGTTCGGCGGTGCCGGCGGTCTTCATGCCACCGATGTGGCGAAATCACTTGGCATCAAACGCATCATCGTCCCGGCTGCGCCGGGCATCCTGTGTGCCGAAGGCCTGATCGAGGCGGATCTGCAGGAGAATTTCGTTTTTACCTGCCGCACGCCGCTTGATGGTTCTCTGGCGCCGATTGAAACGGCGGTGCAGCAGCTCGACGAACAGGCGAGGGCTTGGATTGCGCTTGAGGCCGACGGGGCCGAGGGCGCCTACCGTCTGTTGACCCTCGACATGCGTTATGTCGGACAGAATTACGAGTTGCCGGTCACCCTCGGTCAGCCTGGCGACGAGCCCCGCCTGCCGGATATCGACGCGCTGAAGGAGGCATTCTTCGAGGCGCATCAGCGCAGCTACGGCCATGTCGATCGGGAGGCGCCGATCGAGATCATGAACGTCCGCATGAAGGCTGTTGCGCGCCTCAGCCAGATTACCCCGCTTGCCGAAAAGCCTGTCGGGCCTGCCAAGGCTTCCGAATATCATGATGTCTGGTTCGACGAGCATGCGCCGGTTTCGACCCCGATCTATCCGCGCAGTACGCTGGAAGCCGGCGTGCGTCTGCAGGGTCCGGCCATCATCACGCAATTCGACACGACAACCGTTGTGCCGCCATGGGCAAGCCTGACGGTTGACCCGGCGCTCAGCCTCATTCTGGAGATCGACGATGCTCAATAAAATCGGCCTTGACCCCATCGCGCTCGAAATCAGCTGGAATGGCCTGAAGTCGATCACCGACGAATGTTTCCTGACGATCATGCGCAGCGCGTTCTCGACCAATATCAAGGAACGCCACGACCACTCCACGGCCATCGCCGATGCTCAAGGCCGGCTGGTCGTCCAGGCAGAACACGCGTTGCCGATCCATCTGGCCTCCATGGCCGGACTGATGACGCATATCCTCGATCAGTACGGCGACACGATTGCGCCCGGCGACGTTTTCATCGGCAATGACCCGCATGTTGCAGGCGGCACGCACCTGCCGGACATCAATCTCGCGATGCCGGTGTTCGGTGATGGGCGCCTTGTCGGCTTCGTCGCCAATATCGTTCATCACGCCGATGTTGGCGGCGCGGCCGTGGGTTCGATGTCGGGTGGTCTCGACGAGATCTACAAGGAAGGCCTGCGCATTCCGATCGTGCGTCTGTTCAACAAGGGCGTGCTGCAGGATGACATGATGCGCATTCTGCTTCTCAACATGCGCCTTCCGGAAGAGCGCAAGGGCGATCTCAACGCGCAGATTGCCGCTGCGCGCTTGGGCGAGCGCCGTCTTCAGGAGTTTATCACTCGTCACACCGCTTCGTATATGGAAGCGGTGTTCGACGACATCATTCGGCGGACCAATCTGCGCATGCGCGCTGCCATCACCAAGCTGCCGGATGGGACCTATGCCTTTTCCGACGTCATGGATGATGACGGTGCCGGCACCGAGGACATCAGGATCAATCTGGTGATCACAAAGTCGGGCGAAAAAATCCTCTTCGATTTCGAAGGTACGGACAAACAGGTCCCCGGCAATTTCAACCTGACGTTCAATGCGACGCAATCGGCGGTGTGCTTTTCGCTGAAGGCGCTTCTTGATCCGGAAGTGCCCAACAATCACGGCATTTTCGACGCGATCGAAATCCGTGCGCCGCTCGGATCGTTCATGAACTGCGTAGCGCCGGCTTCGGTGGCGCTGCGCGCCAATACCTGCCAGCGCGTCGTCGACATCGTCATCGGCGCATTGGCGCAGGCATTGCCCGATCAGGCGATCGGGGCGGCCAATGGCGCCAATACCAGTGCCGTGTTTGCCGGCATCGATCCACGCAACGGCAAACAGTATATCTATCTGGAAACGCTGGGCGGCGGCATGGGCGCGCGTGCGACCAAGGACGGCAAGGACGGCGTTCAGGTCAACATCACCAACACCTCCAACCTGCCTGTCGAAGCGATCGAGATCGAATATCCCTTGCGCGTCGAGGAATATGCGCTGGTGGAAGATTCAGGGGGCGCCGGGCGGTTCCGCGGTGGCCTCGGCATCCGTCGCACCATTCGTCCCGTTGATCACGAATGCGAATTCAACGGTGTCGGCGAGCGTTTCCGCAATCGACCATGGGGCATTTTTGGCGGCACGGCTGGTTCGCCGGGGCGCTTTCTGAAACTGGACGGTGAGGGCGGAGAAGAAAGCTTGCCTTCCAAGGCGAACCGCATCCGCCTGACACCGGCGATGGCGGCCGTCATCGAAACGCCTGGTGCTGGCGGCTACGGCAAGCCGCAGGAACGCGGTCAGAACATGCTGGAGGAAGACATGGAAAGCGGCAAGTTCACGCCGGAATTTGTGGCCTTCAATTACCGGAAATAAGGGCCAAGGGAGCGGTAAGGAATGAACAGGTTGCTGAATTCAGCCGATTTCAGGAAGGCGGCGCGCCGCCGTCTTCCGCGCTCCCTGTTCGAATATATAGATCGCGGTGCCGAAGATGAGCGCGCCTTGTCGGATCTGCGCCGCAGCCTTGATGACATCAATTTGATGCCGCGCATGCTGACCGGGCATGCCGAGCGGGACCTTTCCACCACGGTCCTGGGCCAGCAGGCAAAGCTGCCGATCATGGTCGCACCGACGGCGCTGGCTGGCCTCGTCGCCCACAATGGCGAGATCAGGATGGCGAAGGCGGCATCTGCAGCCGGTATTCCCATTTGCATTTCCACCCAATCCATTACGACGATCGAGGAGATCAGGGCCGGCGCACCGGAGGCAATGCTCTGGTTTCAACTTTATGTCTGGAAGGACCGAAGCCTGACCCGGCGATTGCTGGAACGGGTGGCGGCTGCCGGTGTGACAACGCTGGTTCTGACGGTGGACACGCCTGTGGTGCCAAACCGCGAATACAATATGCGCAACGGCTTTTCGATCCCGATGAAAATGACGCCGCGCGCCACCGCCGATGTGTTGTTGCATCCGCGCTGGCTGTTCGGGGTTTTGCTCCGGTACATGATGACGACGGGAATGCCGGTCTATGGCCATTATCCGCAGGAGTTTCGCTCCGCCATCACGCGACCATCGGTATCCGACGCAGTCAAGCCCGAAAGTCTTCTCAACTGGGAAGACCTGCGTGAATTGCGGCAATGGTGGAAAGGTCAGCTCGTCGTCAAGGGCATATTCTCCGTCGACGATGCGCGCAAATGCCGGGAGATTGGTGCGGATGGCATCGTCGTCTCGTCGCATGGTGGGCGCAATATAGACAGCGCACCGGCGACGGCAAGGGTCTTGCCTGTCATCGCGGATGCCGTCGGCGATCATATTGAGGTCATGGCGGACAGCGGCGTGCAGCGTGGCAGCGATATCCTCAAATATCTGTCTCTCGGTGCGAAGTCCGTCATGCTCGGTCGCCTGCCTTTGTGGGGGCTGGCCTGCGGTGGAGAAACAGGGGCGGGTGCAATGTTCTCGATGCTCAGAAACGAAATGGACACGACCCTGGCTCTGCTTGGCGCGCGCACGCCTGATGACGTTGAGTTGCTGCCGCCGGAAGGTTAGGTTCGAACCGGCGAGGTTTGCCGCACTTTCAGGCGGCAGCCCGAGAATAGAAAAAATGCAGGTGGAATGATGAAATACAGGTCTATCGGAATTATCGGCGCCGGCGTGATCGGCAAGAGCCTGTTCGACTATGTCAGCGGTCTTGAAGGCGTGAAGGTCGCCTATGTTCTCGTCTCCGACAAGGCCAAATATGCGCAGAACGCCGATCTGGCCGACGTTCTGATCGACGACGCTGCGCAGGCGCTGGAGCGGAAGGCCGATCTTGTTCTTGAAGCCGCAACGCCCGCTCTTCTGAGTGCGCTCGGTCCAGATATTCTTGCCCATTCGGATCTCTGCGGTTTCAGCTGCTCGGCGCTGGCGGATAGCGCCGTGGAATCGGCGCTGCATGAGGCGGCAAGCAAGAGCGGGCATAGACTGTTCGTGCCGCACGGTGCTGTTCTGGGACTGGACGGCTTGCGTGACGGTCGCGAGCAGATCGAACAGGTCGTCATCACCACCACGAAGAGCGGCGCCAGCCTGGGGCAGGCAGCCGATGCCTCCGGAATCCTGTTCGAAGGTTCTACCCGTGACGCCTGCATTCGCTTCCCGCGCAACGTCAATGTCCATGCCGCAGTTGCGTTCGCGGGCATCGGTTTCGATCGTACCCGCAGCATTGTCATCGCTGATCCGAATACCAAGGCCATGCGCCACCATATCGCGGTGTCTGGAAGAGGGCTGGAATGGGAAATCTCAATCAGTTCGCAGTCTCTCGGCGGTGTAACCGGTTCCTATACGCCGGCATCGGCCATCGGTTCGCTGAAAAGAATTCTCGGCGACGAGTTGTTCGCGAACGCCTGATAACCGATGGCTATCCGTTGGCAGGCGGGTAATACGCGTGGCGAGCCAAACACGGCCGAGATGACTATAACCGGCTCGACCAGATCTTCGTCAAAGAAGCGCTGATTTTGCAGGTCGGCGATTATGGACCTGACGGCGGATTTTTCGAGATCTCGCCGCAATTGGAAAAGGTGCTCTGAGACATGACCGATGCGACCGAGCTTCCCGAACGGGAGATGATGGAATTCGACGTTGTCATCGTCGGTGCCGGTCCGT
>NZ_WIXI01000036.1 GCF_009617585.1 Endobacterium cereale
TTACTCTTCCACGGCCGACCGCTTCATCGATGCGGTTCGTCAGATGGAAGGCGGCTATTCGATGCTGGCCATGACCCGCACCAAGCTGATCGCCGCCCGCGACCCTACCGGCATTCGCCCGCTGGTCATGGGTGAACTCGACGGCAAGCCGGTGTTCTGCTCGGAAACCTGCGCACTCGACATCATCGGCGCGAAATACGTGCGTGACGTCGAAAACGGCGAAGTCATCATCTGCGAAACGCAGCCGGATGGGTCCGTTTCGGTCGACGCCCGCAAGGCCGGTAACGGCCAGCCGGAGCGTCTCTGCCTGTTCGAATACGTTTATTTCGCCCGTCCAGATTCCGTCGTCGGCGGCCGCTCGGTTTATGTTGCCCGCAAGAACATGGGCATCAACCTCGCCAAGGAAGCCCCGGTCGACGCAGACGTCGTCGTGCCTGTGCCGGATGGCGGTACGCCGGCAGCGCTGGGTTATGCCCAGCAGAGCGGCATTCCGTTCGAATACGGCATCATCCGCAACCATTACGTTGGCCGCACCTTCATCGAACCGACCCAGCAGATCCGCGCGCTCGGCGTCAAGCTGAAACATTCGGCCAACCGGGCGATGATCGACGGCAAACGCGTCGTGCTGGTCGATGACTCGGTCGTGCGCGGCACCACCTCGTTGAAGATCGTGCAGATGATCCGCGATGCCGGCGCCAAGGAAGTGCACCTGCGCGTCGCCAGCCCGATGATCTACTATCCGGATTTCTACGGCATCGACACACCGGACCGCGACAAGCTGCTCGCCAACCAGTACGAGGATCTGGCGGCGATGTGCAAATATATCGGCTGCGACAGCCTTGAATTCCTGTCCATCAACGGGCTTTACCGCGCCGTCGGCGGCGAGGATCGCAACGATGCGCGTCCGCAGTTCACGGACCACTATTTTACCGGCGACTACCCGACCCGTCTTCTCGACAAGGATGGCGAAGCGGTCGGCCGCAAGGTTTCGCTTCTGGCCAGCAACGGCTGATCCGGCACATCATCATCAGTGATTGGAAAGGGCACTCGTTCCAGGACGGGCGCCTTTCTCGTTTGAAACGTCGTTGCGACACAAGGCGCGACTGACAAAAGGCCGCACCCACCATCAACGGGCGCATTGATCCGGGTCAATCGGCGGGCGAGGAAAATTTGGCATGTTACTCCTTGCAACGGAGACGACATGCCGTGTCGATTTTTATGCCCCTTTTCAGCCGCCCTGCCAGCAGTAGCCTCGCTGCGCGCACCTGCGTTCCATCGAAACGACATGCCGATGGCAGGGTGTCGCGGCCCCGTTACCCCGGCTGCGCGCAGGGTCTTGCGCATACCGGACGCCTGTGACAATCACGGTATCCGAGAGGTCGCCCGTCATAGCCGCGGAGCAATGCCTCCATAACGGCGCGCCTGCCAATGGCCGCAGCATTTAAGGGCGAGACATGACGATCGACTTGAAGGACAGGATTGCGCTGGTGACCGGCGCTTCGCGGGGCATCGGTTATTTCACCGCGCTGGAACTGGCCAAGGCGGGTGCGCATGTGATTGCCTGCGCCCGCACGGTCGGCGGCCTGGAAGAGCTGGATGACGCCATCAAGGCGGCCGGCGGTTCCGCTACCCTTGTTCCCTTCGACATCACCGACATGGCGGCCATCGACAAGCTCGGCGCCTCGATTTTCGAACGCTGGGGCAAGCTCGATATTCTCGTCGCCAATGCCGGCATTCTCGGCGTCATCTCGCCGATCGCCCATGTCGAGGCAAAAGTCTTCGAGCGCGTGATGAACACCAATGTCACTTCGATGTGGCGCCTGATCCGCTCGTTGGAGCCGCTGCTGGTCAAATCGGATGCGGGCCGCGCGCTGCTTCTCTCCTCGGGCGTCGCCACCAATCCACGCGCGTTCTGGGGCGCCTATGCGATGTCGAAGGCGGCGGTGGAAACCATGGGGCGCATCTGGGCCGAGGAAATGGCGCACACGAACCTGAAGATCAATCTCGTCAATCCCGGCGCCACCCGCACGGCGATGCGCGCCCAGGCCATGCCCGGCGAAGATCCGGAAACGCTGCCGCACCCCTCCGAGATTGCGGAAAAGATTTTGCCGCTGATGTCGCCTGAGCTGACGGAGAGCGGAAAGTTGTTCGTGGTACGGGAAAACCGGTTCGTGGAGTATCGGCTGCCGGAGTGAGCGGCCGCGACCTTCCATGAAAGGCTTGATCGGCTCGCTTTGACAAATAGCGGGCCGCTCCTCCCCTTGACCAAATCCCGACCCCGCGCCATAACCGACATCATGAAAACGACGATTTCCATTTGTGGGAACATTATCCGCTAGCGTTCGCGCTGGTCCGGTCGTTTTCGTCTCTCGAAAGCCTTGAAGACAAACGCCCCGGTCCGGTACCGGTGGTGGCATGCGCCTTGAGCACCTTGGGAGAATTTTTCAATGAGCGTCACGCTCAAGCTATACAATACCTTGAACCGCGAGAAGACGGTCTTTCAGCCGATCGATGCCGACAACGTGCGCGTCTATGTCTGCGGCCCCACGGTTTATGATTTTGCCCATATCGGCAATGCCCGCCCGGTCATCGTGTTCGATGTGCTGTTCCGGCTGCTGCGGCATGTCTATGGCGATGCCCACGTCACCTATGCCCGCAACATCACCGACGTCGATGACAAGATCAACGCGCGGGCGTTGCGTGACTTTCCGCATCTGCCATTGAACGACGCTATCCATGCGGTGACGGAAAAGACAGCCAAGCAGTTCCACGCGGATGTCGCAGCGCTCGGCTGCCTCGAACCGACCGTCGAGCCGCGCGCCACCGACAATATCGAGCAGATGATCGCCATCATCGAAAAGCTGATCGGTAACGGCCATGCCTATGTAGCCGAAGGCGAAGTGCTGTTCGATACCAAGTCGATGACCGATTACGGCCAGCTTTCCAAGCGTCCGCTGGACGAACAGCAGGCCGGCGTGCGCATCGCCGTCGATGCTCACAAGAAGAACCCCGGCGATTTCGTTTTGTGGAAGCTGTCTTCCCACAACGAACCCGGCTGGGAAAGCCCGTGGGGCCGTGGCCGGCCGGGCTGGCATATCGAATGCTCCGCAATGAGCGGCCGCTATCTCGGCGAGGTATTCGACATTCATGGCGGTGGTCTGGACCTGATCTTTCCGCATCATGAAAACGAGATCGCCCAGTCGCGTTGCGCCCATGGCACCGAGGTGATGGCCAACGTCTGGATGCATAACGGCTTCGTGCAGGTCGAAGGCCGCAAGATGTCGAAATCCGACGGCAATTTCGTCACCATCAACCAGTTGCTGGCGACAGAAGATTTCGGCGGTCGCCGGTGGCCGGGTGAAATTCTGCGGCTTGCCATGCTGATGACCCATTATCGCGAGCCGATCGATTTCTCGATTAAGCGTCTGGAAGAAGCCGAGCGTCTGATCGCCAAATGGCCGGCGGTGGATGCTTCGGAGGCAGCGCCCTGCTCGATCGTCATCGATGCGCTGGCCGACGACCTGAACACCGTCGCCGCCGTTCAGCGCCTGCATGCGCTGGCGCAGGAAGCCAATGCCGATGCGATGCTCATGCCGATGTTTGCGGCAAGCGCCGCCCTCCTCGGCGTGTTACCGAAAAAGACCGAGGTGGACGAAGCTCTGGCCAGTGCCGTGGATGCCGTGGTTTCCATGCGGCTGGAAATGCTGAAGGCCAAGAATTTTGGCGAGGCCGACAAGATCCGTGACGAGCTTTCGGCAAAGGGTATCCAGCTGAAAGACGGCAAGGATGCAGCGACCGGCGAAAGGGTGACGACCTGGGAGGTCAAGCGCTAGGATAAGACCGGTGGCGCATGTTCGCGCCACCGTATGGTGTTCTTCGATGGTTCAGGAGGCTTGAAGAGTGACCAGACAGATCTACACCGGCGGCTGCCAATGCGGTGCCGTGCGATACCGGGCGGAAGGCGAGATCGGCTTTCCGCATGTCTGCCATTGTCGAATGTGCCAGAAGGCGGCGGGCAGCTATTTCATGCCGTTCGGCGGTGTGAAGCACGAGAATTTCACGCTTACGCGCGGCGAACCGACATGGTTCCAGTCCTCCGACTGTGTGCGTCGCGGTTTTTGCAGCCGCTGCGGAACGCCGTTGTTTTACGATGGCGGCAGCGACCATATCAGCATCACGCTCGGCTCTCTGGATGAGCCCGAAAGCGTGAAGCCTGAAGTGCAGACCAACCTTGCCCGCAAGATGCCGTGGTTCAGTGATCTCGACGGCCTCAGGCACGACGACAGTTTCGACATGTCACCGGAAGACGAGGCAGCGGTTGCATCCGGCAGCCGACAACATCCTGATCATGACACCGATGCGTGGAGCGACACTCGGCCTGGGAAGGAGCGGATTTGACCTATCACGTCCATACCGGCGGCTGCCAATGCGGCGCCATCCGCTTCCGTATCGAAGGCAAACCAGGCCGGTCCTCCATCTGTCACTGTCGCATGTGCCAGAAGGCGTTCGGCGCCTATTACGCGCCGCTGGTCTCGACAGAGGGGGCGGCGTTTGCCTGGACACGCGGAGCGCCCAAATATTTCCAATCGTCCAACCATGTGCAGCGCGGCTTCTGTGACAATTGCGGAACGCCGCTGACCTATGAAGCCATGGGCACCATCGCCGTCTCGGCCGGTGCACTCGACGATCCGTCGAGCCTGCCGCCGTCGATACAATATGGCATCGAAAGCAAACTGCCTTTTGTCGAGCATCTGCATGCCCTGCCCGCCCGCCGGACGGAGGAGGACATTGCCGATGCGCCCTTCCTCGCCGACCTCAATTCCAACCAGCATCCCGATCACGATACAGACATGTGGCAGCCCATCCCGGCACGATCCGCACAGGACGCCGGCAAAACGGAGGACGATGCATGAGTGAAGCAACCAGAACAGGAGGCTGCCAGTGCGGCGCCGTCCGCTTCAGTATCCATGGCAAGCTGGGGCGGGCATCGATCTGCCATTGCCGCATGTGCCAGAAAGCCTTTGGCGGCTTTTTCGGCCCGTTGGTCACCGCGCCGGAGGGTGGACTGGAATGGACCCGTGGCGAACCAAAATACTTTCAATCCTCCGTCAACATCGACAGGGGCTTTTGCGAGAACTGCGGAACACCGCTGACCTACCGCACGCCGTCCAGCCTCGAGATAGCCATCGGTGCTTTTGACGAACGTGATGATCTGGCCCCCACGGTGCAGGTTAATCACGCGTTCCGGCTGCCTTGGGTGGAAACCATTTTCGAGGCCAATATCCATGGCGATGTGGGTTATTATGCCCGTCAGGAGCAGATTATCTCCTTCCAGCATCCTGACCACGATACCGAACACTGGCCGGAAAGGGGTCTGCACCTGTGACCGAAATTCTTCGTACATTCTATCCTGAGATCGAACCTTATGAGAGCGGCCATCTCGATGTCGGCGACGGCCATGTGATCTATTGGGAACGCGTCGGCACCAAGGGCGCCAAGCCCGTCGTCTTCCTGCATGGCGGACCGGGTGGCGGCTGCACACCGGCGCAACGCCGACTTTTCGATCCGGCGCTTTACGACGTGCTTCTGTTCGACCAGCGCGGCTGTGGCCGCTCGACACCGCATGCCGGGCTTGAGGCCAATACGACATGGCATCTGGTCGCCGATATCGAACGGCTGCGCGAGATGGTGGGTGTGGACAGGTGGCAGGTGTTCGGCGGCTCCTGGGGGTCGACACTGGCGCTTGCCTATGCGCAAACCCACCCGGAGCGAGTCAGCGAACTGCTGCTGCGCGGCGTCTATACGCTGACCAAGGCGGAGATGGACTGGTATTACCAGTTCGGCGTCTCGGAAATGTTTCCGGACAAGTGGGAGGATTTTATCGCACCCATTCCGGAAACGGAACGCCACGAAATGCTGGCCGCCTATCACCGCCGCCTGACAGGCACCGACAAGGCCGAGCAGCTGCGTTGCGCCAAGGCCTGGAGCACGTGGGAAGGCTCGACCATCACGCTTCTGCCGGATGCAGCAATGACGGCCGGTTTTGGCGAGGACCAATTCGCCATCGCCTTCGCCCGGCTGGAAACGCATTATTTCATGCATGCCGGCTGGCTGGAGGAAGGCCAGCTTCTGCGCGATGCGACGAAACTCAAAGGCATTCCGGGCGCCATCGTGCATGGCCGTTATGACATGCCGTGCTCGCTGAAATATGCCTGGCAACTGTCCAAGGTCTGGACCGAAGCGGATTTCCACATCGTCGAGGGTGCGGGACATTCGGTCTCCGAGCCCGGCATAACCGACCAGCTGATCCGGGCAACGGACCGGTTTGCAGGCAAGACCTGAAGCATATCTGACGGGCTTTGCGGCAGCCCCTCATCCGGCCGCGACCACCTTCTCCCCGTATGCGGGGAGAAGGCCAGGGAACAAGGCCACCCGGACCAACCGCAACCCATGTTCCTCGGGAGGGAACACCAATGACCCGCGACCGCATCCACCTCTTCGACACGACATTGCGCGACGGCCAGCAGACCCCCGGCGTAGACTTTTCCGTCGAGGACAAGATCGCGATTTCGGCCATGCTCGATGAATTCGGCTTCGATTATGTCGAGGGTGGCTATCCCGGCGCAAACCCGACCGACACTGCCTTCTTCACGCAACAGCGCACAACGCGGGCAAAGTTCGTCGCCTTCGGCATGACCAAGCGCGCCGGCATTTCCGCCTCTAACGATCCCGGTCTTGCCACCCTTTTGCAGGCAAAAAGCGATGCCATCTGTTTTGTCGCCAAAAGCTGGGATTACCATGTCGAGGTCGCGCTCGGCTGCACCAACGAGGAAAACCTCGAATCCATTCGCGGTAGCGTCGAGGCCGCCAAGACTGCGGATAAGGAAGCGCTTGTCGATTGCGAACATTTTTTCGACGGCTACAAGGCCAACCCGGCCTATGCCCTCGCCTGCGCCCGCATCGCATATGACGCCGGCGCGCGCTGGATCGTGTTGTGCGACACCAATGGCGGAACGCAACCGAACGAGGTGCGCGAGATCGTTTCCGCCGTCATCACCTCCGGCATTCCGGGCTCGTCGCTGGGCATCCATGCACATGACGATACCGGCCAGGCCGTTGCCAATTCACTGGCCGCCATTGAGGCCGGCTGCCGGCAGGTACAGGGCACCCTCAACGGCATCGGCGAGCGTTGCGGCAACGCCAATCTCATCACGCTGATCGGCACGCTCTGTCTCAAGGAGGCTTTTGCCTCGCGCTATGAGACCGCTATCGACCCCGAGCGCCTCACCGGCCTGACACGGCTCAGTCATGCCTTCGACGAATTGCTCAACCGCTCACCCAATCATCAGGCGCCTTATGTCGGCGCCTCCGCCTTCGCCACCAAGGCCGGCATCCATGCATCGGCGCTGCTGAAAGACCCACGCACCTACGAACATGTGCCGCCCGAAAGTGTCGGCAATTTCCGCAAGGTCATGGTGTCGGATCAGGGCGGCAAGTCGAATTTTCTCAATGCACTGAAGCGCCGCGGCATCGAGGTTGCCAAGGACGATCCAAAACTCGATCACCTGATCTCTATCGTCAAGGAACGCGAAGCTTCCGGTTATGCCTATGAAGGCGCCGACGCCAGTTTCGAACTGCTCGCACGTCGCACGCTCGGCACTATTCCAGAGTTTTTCGCCGTCGATGGTTTTCGCGTGATGGTCGAACGACGTTTCGACAGTTTCGGCCGTGTGAAGACGGTCTCGGAAGCGGTGGTGCGCATCGTGATCGATGGTGAAAACCATATGTCGGTGGCGGAAGGTGACGGGCCGGTCAACGCACTCGACCTCGCGCTGCGCAAGGACTTTGGAAAATACCAGAACGAGATCGACGACCTCGTTCTCGCCGATTTCAAAGTGCGTATCCTCAACGGCGGCACCGAGGCGATCACTCGCGTGCTGATCGAATCCACCGATGGCAGCGGCGTGCGCTGGTGGACGGTCGGCGTGTCGGAAAACATCATCGACGCCTCGTTCCAGGCGCTGATGGATTCGGTCATCTACAAGCTGATGAAGAACCGCGAGCTGGCGGGCCGGATCGCGGCGGAATAAAGCCGCGATCCATTCCGATCACCGCGCCCTCGCGGCCTTCAGCATGCCATAGGAATACACCACCAGCGCCGACCAGATGAACATGAATGCCACCAGCTTGTTAGTGCTCAGCGGCTCCTTAAACGCGAAGACGGCAATCAGGA
Source organism: Endobacterium cereale (assembly GCF_009617585.1). GTDB lineage: Bacteria > Pseudomonadota > Alphaproteobacteria > Rhizobiales > Rhizobiaceae > Neorhizobium > Neorhizobium cereale. The sequence continues at coordinate 8,234 of NZ_WIXI01000036.1, forward strand.
AGATCAGCGTCGGCGCGATATATTGCATGATGCCGATGGTGGAGAGACGCAGCAGTTTGGCGCCGTTGGCATAGATCATCAGCGGCCCGGCGGTAATCGGGCCGGCCAGCATCAGGATGAACGTATCATAACCGGTGCTGTTGAAGAGATGGCCTGCGCCCGTCACTTCCAGATAGATGATGTAGGGCAGGAACGGGATGCTGATCAGAAGCACCTCCAGAAAGAAACCCTGGTTCGGGCCGATCGGCAGCGTCTTGCGGAACAGCGCATAACAGCCCCAGGTAACGGCAAGGCCGAGCGACACCCATGGCAGGCCACCGGCGCCCCAGGTGAGGATGGCGACACCGACTGCGGCAAGCGCGATGGCCGCCAGCTGCACCGGGCTCATTTTCTCACGCAAAATCACCGCGGCCAGAAAGAAGCTGAACAGCGGATTGATGAAATATCCGAGCGCACCTTCCAGCGCGTGATTGTTGGCAATCGCCCAGACATAGATGCCCCAGTTGACTGTGATGAAGGCAGCCGTGACACAGGCCATGCCGAGCATGCGAGGCGTGCGGATCGCCACCTTCAGCTCCTCAGTGCGTTTGAGGATGAGGAGGACCGCGCCAGCCACCGGCACCGACCAGATCGCCCGGTGCGCCAGAACTTCCAGCGGCGGCAGATGCGACACGGCCTTCAGATAGAAAGGCAGAAAACCCCACATCAGATAGGCGGTCAGCGCGAAGGCAAAACCGCGCGGCGTATCTTCGTTCTTGATCTGCGGCGCGACACTGTCGGTGGCCATCGGATGATCCTCCCTGCTGGATCAGCGGCTTCTAGGCTCTTGCGGCCCTATGTGCCAATTCATTCGGTTGAAGCTTACATTCAGCAAGGTCATGAATGAAAGCCATCGCGCGGTTCAGCCGTTGCGGCAGGCCTTGATCTGCCGCACTTCTGGCGAAAACACGGCTTCCTGATCGGCATCGGCTGCCACCAGCCCCACCTTGAGGAAACCAAGTTCGCGCAATCCTTCCAGCGCCGACAACACCATCTTGTAATCCAGAGATCGATCGGCACTCAGCATGATCCGCGTTTCATTGCCCTTTTCCAGCATTGACGGCAGCGCATTCAGGTTTCGCATCGTCTGGCCGCAGGCTGAGAAGTGTCCGTCTTTTCCGATGCCAAGAAGAACGGTGGCAGCAGGCGGCTGCGGCTTCACCTCCGGTAATGCAATCGGAATATCGAAAAGGACCGGCATTTGCGCCTGCGCCATAACGGGCACCATCATAAAGCCGAGACATGAAACGAGAAAAGCGAAAACTCTTCCGGCTGAAAAGCTGTTCCTCACGTCTCACACCTCATCGAACGATAATCCCCAGTCATCTTCGCCATACCATTCCTCACCCGCTGCCGGCACACACCAGCGAAAACTGCGAACGCGGGCCAGGTTGCGCCTCTTGAATGCCTCTGCAAGAGCCTCGTGGCGTCCTTCCGGCGCGGGCTCCTGCCCTTCCGCCCAGATGAAGGAGACGGGTGCGAGAAACTGCGCCCCAAAGGCACGGGGCCGCCGGTCTATCATCAGAAACGCCGCCCAGCGGCTGAAGGCGGTCGGCCGGCCGGCTTCGATCGTCGGGACCCCAAAAGGAAACAGCAACCTGCCGCCCGAAGCGAGATTGTCGATCCACGCCGCCGGTGGATGATCGAGTGCGAAATTGGCGTAGATGACATCCGCTTCCAAATCGCCCGATGCCCATTTCAGCCCATCGCCATGGACGATGCTGACCTGCGGGTAGCCGGACAATGACGTCTGTGCGCGCTCAGCCAGGGCAGCATCGTATTCCACGCCGATCACTTTACCGGAAGCACCGACGAGCTCGGCGATGATCGCCGTATAATAGCCGCTGCCGGCGCCCAGATGCACGACAGTTTCGCCTTCACGTATGCCGAGCCTGTGCAGGGCATTGGCGTGCAGCGACGGCATGCCGTTATTGACATGACGCGCGGCATCAAGCGTCACCAGCATATCCTGATAGAGTGCTAGCGGATCGCTGGAGGCGAGCTCCCGGTATTGGCTGACATCCCGGAACAGCCATGGCGGGGGGCCGAGAAAATCCTCGCGCCGGACGGTGGTAAGGGCGCTTTCCAGCCGCTGGTTCTGCGTGACACCGGCCTTGGCCAATATCTGGCGCGCATAGATGTGCCGGTAGCCCACCTCATCCTGATTGCTCATGCTCACCACCTCCACCGCAGATTGCCGAACATGATGGCAACGGACGTCAAAAATCAATGGCATACAAACGAAATGCATTGGCAGATGGCATTTGCCAAAGATAGACAGGATCAGCGCCTTAACCGATCCGGAAACACCCATGTCCAAACCGACAGCAACGCCCATCGCCGCCGAAGCTACGGGAGCGGCGGTCGTTTCGTCGGCCGTGTCGGCGAGCGACAGCCGCCGGGGATTTTTACTTGCCCTGACGGTTTACCTGATATGGGGTTTCATGCCCTTCTACATGAAGGCGCTATCGCATATCTCGCCGCTGGAATTTCTGGCCCACCGCGTACTCTGGTCCGTGCCGATCGCCGGCGTGGTGCTTCTCTGTCTAGGCCGAACCCGCGATGTGCTGCTGGCCGTGCGCTCACCCAAAACGCTGATGATGGCAAGCGTCACCGCCGTGCTGATCTCGATCAATGCCGGAACCTACGTCTGGGCAGTCAGCAATGATCGGGCGCTGGAAGGTGCGTTGGGCTACTTCATCAATCCGCTTTTCAGCATCCTGTTGGGTGCATTCTTTCTCAAGGAAAAGCTGGCGCCGGCGCAGATCCTTGCCGTTATCTTTGCCGCCATCGCGGTCGCCATCCTCACATGGGATGCCGGCAGCCTGCCATTGGTGGCGCTCACCCTGACCTTGAGCTGGGGCCTTTACGGCTTTTTCCGCAAGACGCTGCCGATTGGCCCCAACCAGGGGTTCTTTCTGGAAGTGCTGCTGCTTTCCATTCCGGCCCTGCCCTACCTGATCTATCTCGAAACCACCGGTCAGGGACATTTCCTGCAGACCGGCATGAACGACAGGTTGCTGTTGATCGGCGCCGGCTTCATTACCGCCATTCCGCTGATGACCTTTGCGACCGGCGCCAAACTGCTGCGCCTCTCCACCATCGGCATCATGCAATATATCACCCCGACCATCGTGTTCCTGATCGCAGTGTTTGCCTTCGGTGAACCGCTGAGCGGCACAAAACTCGTCGCCTTCCTGTTTATCTGGTCGGCGTTGATCTTCTACACACTTGCCATGCTGCGCCCGCTGGGCCGGCGCTGAACCGAGGATACTTCATGCAGATCAACGACATCCCCTTCGGCACCACCGACTGGTCGCAAATCGAGCCGACCGAACACAAGGGTGATACGGGTCATTCCACCTGGCGGACCCGCCACTTTGGTCCGATCCGCGTGCGCATGGTCGAACATTCGCCGGGATACCTCGCCGATCACTGGTGCGAAAAAGGCCATATCCTTCTGTGCCTGGAAGGCGAGATGACCACCGAGCTCGCCGATGGCCGGGTGTTCGTACTGAAACCCGGCATGAGCTATCAGGTGGCGGACAATGCCGAACCTCACCGCACGTCGACAGCAACGGGCGCGAAACTCTTCATCGTTGACTGAGATCTTTATCTCAAAGCTTTGAGATGACGTCCTTTTTCCCTTCGGACGTGCCCTGTTCCTCGGCACGTTCGAGGATGGCTGGAACGATCTGATCGACCTCGGAAATCACCAGCGGCTGCACCAGATGCGCGCGGTGGATAAAACCCTGATCACGCATATGGCTGACGAGATCAAGCATCGGTTTCCAGAAACCGCCGATATCGGCAAACACCATCGGCTTTTCATGGCGGCCGAGCTGCGCCCAGGTCATGATCTCGACAATCTCCTCCAGCGTGCCGATGCCGCCCGGCAACGTCACGAAAGCATCCGAACGCTCGAACATCTTGTGTTTGCGCTCGTGCATGTCCTTGGTGATGATCAGTTCGTCCAGTTGGCCGAGAGAGTGGCGGGTTGCCTCCATATCGACAAGAAATTCAGGGATGATTCCCGTCACCTGACCACCGTTCGACAATACGCCTGATGCGACCGCACCCATGATGCCCTTGGTGCCGCCGCCGTAGACGAGACGCAGGCCATGGGCGGCGATGGATTTGCCGAGCGCACGCCCCGCCGCGAGATAAGCAGGGTCGCGGCCGGGCTGAGAGCCGCAATAGACGCATATCGACTGAATTGGCACGCTTTTCTCCGTTTTTTGTTTGTTCTTCACGCGTGACGACGCACAAACGTCAAAATTGACCGGAAAGAACGCGAAGAGCAAGGCAGAAATCCTTGAAAAGCTTGTGAAGGTTGCATGAAAAGGCTATTTCCCTTTGATGCGGCGGGCGTTCCGTCCGGAGAGAACTGATGTTGAAGAATCCTGCCGGCTGGCTGGCCATTGGTGTCCTGGCCATCGCGACGATCGTGATGGTGTTTTTCGTCATGCCCCGCATTTCCGACGACAAGCAACCGCTTGGCGCGGCGATCAACGAGGCTGGCAAACAGGTGGAGCAAGCTGTTGCCGAAGGCGGCAAGGCGGCTCAGGACCTCGTTGAGGGCACCAAGCCGAAGGAACCGGCGACAACGACACCTTCCGCTCCGATGGCACCTGCGCAAAGCGCCCAGGCACCGGCGGCATCATCCACGGCCCCGACCGCCGCACAGGCCCCGGCCTCCAATGCTCCGACATTCGACGTGCTGCGTGTCGAGCCCGATGGCTCCACTGTGATCGCCGGTCGCGCTGAACCGGGCACCACGCTGGAAGTGGCCGACAAGAATTCCGTGCTGGCCAAGGCAGATGTCGCAAATGGTGGTGAGTTTGCCGCCATTCTCGACAACCCGCTGCCGCCGGGTGACCATGAACTGGTGCTGAAAGTCACAGGCAAGGACGGCAAGACCGTCGTGTCCGAAGAAGTGGCAACGATTTCGGTGCCCGCCGTCAAGGGCGGAGAACTGCTGGCCATGGTCACCAAGCCGGGTGAAGCGAGCCGCCTGATGGCGACGCCCACGACCGGTGAACAGGCGCCCTCCAAGACCGAGCGGGTCGCTGTGTCCGCAGAGACAAAGCCGGCTGATAGCGTCAACAAACCGGCAAATCCTGAAGTCGCCGTTACCGCTCCCAATGCAGGCAGCGTCACCGCGAAGACAGATGCCGCAGGCCAAAAGGCCGAAATTCAGATCACCGCCGTGGAGATCGAAGGCGACCGCCTGTTCGTGGCCGGCATTGCCAAGCCGCAGGCCAAACTGCGTGGTTATGCCGATGATACGAAGATCGGTGATGCCAGCGCTGCCGCCAACGGTCATTTCGTGATCGATGGCAAAGTCCCGCTGTCTGTCGGCGATCACCGTATCGCAGTCGAGCAGCTCGGTGCGGACGGCAAGGCTCTGGTTCGTGTGGCCGTGCCGTTCAACCGCCCGGCTGGTGATCAGGTCGCCGCCGTCGCCAGCCCGTCGGCATCCTCATCCGGCAAGATACTGATGCCAATCGATGGTGGCGCCTTCGATAATCTGCGCAATCAGGTCGCACGCGCGCACGAAATCCTGACCCGCCTTTATGCCGATGGCGCTGTGCCGACGGTCGAGCAACTGGCCGCAGCACGTTCGGCCACGATGATCGCACTGAATTCGCTGACGCAGTACCGCCTGCCGGCCGATGCCAGCGCAGAAGCGCGCCGTATTGCCGAAATGACTGTTGCACAGGCAACAGCCGCCTTGAAGGCGCTGGAGGCCCTGCCGCGTGACACCGCCGAATTCGGCAAGGGTTTTGGCGAGATCAGCACGATTATTGCCAGCGCCGTCGGCCCGGTTGTCGATACGCCGCCGACCTCACAGGCCGTAGCGCCCGCCGAGGTCGCAGCCGCCGGCAATGCGCGCATCATCGAGCAGGCACCACTGACCCAGAGCGAAAATGCATCCGTCATCATCCGTCGCGGCGATACGCTGTGGCAGATTTCCCGCCGCGTTTATGGTCAGGGCGTGCGCTACACGACGATCTATCTCGCCAATGAGGACAAGATCACCAATCCGGACCTGATCCAGCCCGGCCAGGTGTTTGGCGTGCCGAACGAGGCGCGGCCGGACGCCGAGGAGCAGCACCGCAAATGGCTGGACCACAACAAGTCCTGACAACCAGGCTGATTTGAACCGACATCCCCGCCCTTGTGGCGGGGATTTTGTTTTGACGGCCGCATCCGCCAAGTTTCATGCCGCTGTCATTGCATCCGCCAGCCTTCACGCTTATGTCCGCGCCATAGCGCTGCACGCGCCCCTCGCCTCAAGGGACCGACATTTCATGGCATCGAAGAAAAAGACCGTTTCGGCGGATAGCGGCAATCCGCTCGGCACACTCGTCAATCTGTGGCCCTATATGTGGCCGACGGGGCGTGCCGATCTGAAGGCACGCGTGCTGTGGGCGACCTTCTATCTGGTTCTGGCGAAACTCATCCTTCTGTCGGTGCCCTATTTCTTCAAATGGGCGACGGATGCGCTGAACGGCAAGCTCGACATGGCCGGCATCCTGCCGGCCTTCTTGCTTGGCGCCGTCATTCTCGTCATCCTCTACAATCTCACCCGCCTTATCCAGGTGGGCCTGAACCAGCTGCGTGACGCGCTGTTTGCCTCGGTCGGCCAGCATGCGGTGCGCCAGCTTGCCTACAAGACGTTTGTGCACATGCACCAGCTTTCGCTGCGCTTCCATCTGGAGCGCAAGACCGGCGGCCTGTCGCGCATTATCGAGCGCGGCACCAAGGGCATCGAAACCATCGTAAGGTTCACCATCCTCAATTCGGTGCCGACGCTTTTGGAATTCGTGCTGACGGCCATCATCTTTTGGGCGGCCTACGGCTTCTGGTATGTACTGGTGACGGCGCTGACCGTCTGGGCCTATATCTGGTTCACCATCAAGGCCAGCGACTGGCGCATCGCCATTCGTCGCTCGATGAACGACAGCGACACCGAAGCCAATACCAAGGCGATCGATTCGCTTCTCAATTTCGAGACCGTCAAATATTTCGGCAACGAGAAGATGGAGGCCGAACGTTTTGACGCCTCTATGGCGAAATACGAGAAATCGGCAACGGAAGTCTGGACATCACTCGGCTGGCTGAACTTCGGCCAAGGCGTGATCTTCGGCATCGGCCAGACCGTGATGATGGTGATGTCGGCGCTTGCCGTTCAGCGCGGCGAGCAGACGATCGGCGATTTCGTCTTCGTCAATGCACTTTTGATGCAGCTGTCGATACCGCTCAATTTCATCGGTTTCGTCTACCGCGAAATCCGTCAGGGCCTGACCGATATCGAACAGATGTTCGACCTTCTCCAGGTCGAGGCCGAAGTCGTGGACTGTCCCGACGCAAAACCGTTGGCGAGTGGACCCGGAGCCATTGCCTTCAACAACGTACATTTTGCCTATGACCCCGAACGGCCGATCCTGAAGGGCGTGTCCTTCGAAGTGCCGGCCGGCAAAACGGTGGCAATCGTCGGGCCATCGGGTGCCGGCAAATCCACCATTTCCCGCCTGCTCTACCGCTTTTACGATGTGCAGCAGGGCTCGGTGACAATCGACGGACAAGATGTGCGTGAAGTCACGCAACAATCGCTGCGCTCGGTCATCGGCATGGTGCCGCAGGATACCGTGCTGTTCAACGACACGATCGCCTACAACATCCGCTACGGCCGCCCAGCCGCCAGTGCTGAAGAAGTGAAGGCCGCCGCCGACATCGCCCAGATCGGCACGTTCATCACCCATCTGCCGGAAGGTTTCGAGACCAAGGTCGGCGAGCGTGGCCTGAAACTGTCAGGCGGTGAAAAGCAGCGAGTGGCGATTGCCCGCACGGTGCTGAAAGGCCCGCCGATCCTTATTCTCGATGAGGCAACGTCAGCGCTCGACACCACGACTGAACACGAAATCCAGTCTGCCCTCGACATCGTTTCGAAAAACCGCACGACGCTGGTGATCGCGCATCGCCTGTCGACCGTCATCAATGCCGACGAGATCATAGTGCTTCGCGCCGGCGAGATTGCCGAGCGCGGCACGCATACCGCCCTCATCGAACAGGGCGGCCTCTACGCCTCGATGTGGAACCGCCAGCGCGAGGCCACACAGGCGGAAGAACATCTGCGCCAGGTGCGCGAAAACGACGACCTCGGCGTGGTCCAGCGTGGCCAACCGGCCGGCGAATAATCTTTGGGGAATGGGAAAGACATGAAACGCAACCGCAAAACCCGCCTGATCGTGCTTGGAGCCGTCGGAATTGTTTACGCGCTGGTTCTGATTTTCTGGGGCTCGCCGTTGCTGGCGTTTACGACCTGGATGGGCTGGGTCGATCCGCAGGCGGCGCGGTGATCGTTTCCAATCGGCAGCGCGACACCCGACTTTTGTGACGAGGATGACATGGGACAGCGCATCATCGGTCTTGTCGGCAAACGGACAGCTCTGAACGAGACCATCAAAATAGTCGGTGCACAATATCTGGCACCGCTGCAACAGGACCTGTTTATCTTGCCACTTGGCCATAGCGCACTCGATGCTCTCGCCACGTATGAGAAACCGTCCCACACGGGTTTTACATACCTCGGGCCGGAACTGGAGCAGGCACTTCGCAACGCCTCGGCCAAGGACGGGTTTCTCTATATCGAGAGTGACTTCTTTGGCGGCATCGGTTCGCAAGCGGCAGCCCTTTTTCGCGATGCCCGACTGATCTGGAAGGAGGCGCGAGCGCTTGGCGAGGAACCTGCCCTGTTTTCGCAACTCCTGGGGTGCGAAGCAAAATGGCCTGTCAACGAGGGCCTGCGGGCAATGGGTGTTCAGCGCCGGTCCGACATGGATGAATTCTCGGCTATCGGCCTCCATGAGTATCGCGCGCCTGACATGGAAGACGAATAGGAACTGGTGCAGGCGCGACCGACGACGCACTGTTCACCGCTCGGCCACTGTGAATATGGCGGGCGGCATGCCATCTGAGGAGCAACGTTCATACGATGTGCTGCACGGCCGTGAGTCTGGATTGGGAAACACATTCAGCCCAGTCCACCGTGTTTGCCAACATAAGGCAAAGTCATGAAAAAGATCGGCTTTCTTTCCTTCGGCCATTGGTCGCCCTCGCCGCAGTCCGGCACGCGTTCGGCCGGTGATGCGCTTTTGCAATCGATCGACCTTGCGGTCGCGGCCGAAGAACTCGGCGCGGATGGCGCTTATTTCCGCGTCCACCATTTTGCCCGTCAGCTTGCCGCTCCCTTTCCGCTTCTCGCCGCCGTCGGTGCGAAGACGAAAAAGATCGAGATCGGCACCGGCGTCATCGATATGCGCTATGAAAACCCGCTCTACATGGCGGAAGATGCCGGCGCTGCCGACTTGATCTCCGAAGGCCGCCTGCAGCTCGGTATCAGCCGTGGTTCACCGGAACAGGTGATCGATGGCTGGCGTTATTTTGGCTATCAGCCGGGTGAAGGCGAAAGCGAAGCCGAGATGGCCCGCCGCAACACCGAAATCCTGCTGGAAGTGCTGAAGGGCAACGGTTTTGCCCAGCCCAACCCGCGTCCGATGTTCCCCAATCCGCCCGGCATGCTGCGTCTGGAACCGCATTCCGAAGGACTACGGGATCGTATCTGGTGGGGTGCCAGTTCGAACAAGACTGCTGAATGGGCAGCCAAGCTCGGCATGAACCTGCAGAGTTCGACGCTGAAGGACGACGAGACCGGCGAGGCTTTCCATATCCAGCAGGCCAAGCAGATCCGCGCCTACCGCGAAGCGTGGAAAGAAGCCGGCCATACGCGCGCACCTCGGGTGTCCGTCAGCCGCAGCATCTTTGCATTGGTGGATGACCGCGACCGCGCCTATTTTGGCAACGGTGGCAAAGAGGACGATTCGATCGGCTTCATCGATGAAAAGACCCGCGCCATCTTCGGGCGCTCCTATGCCGGTGAGCCGGACAGGCTGGTCGAGGAGTTGAAGAAGGATGAGGCGATTGCCGAGGCCGATACGCTGCTTCTGACAGTGCCGAACCAGCTGGGCGTGGACTACAACGCCCACGTGATCGAGGCGATCCTCAAACACGTGGCGCCTGCCATGGGCTGGCGCTAAGCTCGCGCGACACATGAACAAGGCCCGGAAATCCTAGCGATTTCCGGGCCTTGTCGTTTCACGTTGCGACGTCGGGCTTAACCCGAAATCATGTCGCCGCGCTGCCATTCCTCCTTGCCCCAGTTGCGCAGACGCATGCGCGGCGCAATCAGCCAGGAAATGAAGGGCGACAATGCGAAGCTCAGCACCACGACAGCCGGGATCAGATATTTGGCGTGTTCCGTAAGTGCCGGCACTGTCAGAACGGTAATCGTGCCGACACCGAAAAGAACGGCATTGACCATCATACCGCACATGATTGCCAGCCAGATGTTCGTTTTGGTCATGTCAATTCTCCTTGTCTGAGACTGACAAAATCCCGCTGGCGGACATGAGTTCCAAAATAAATGACAAAATGTCGCATATCGCGACATGGGGAATGCCTCAAACGGCCACCGGCTATGGGTTCGTTGCAGGCGATGTGATACCGGGTTTTTCGCCTCCTGCCGGCGCCTGTGAGGAAGCATCAGGCCCCCGCATGACGCTGATCATGATGGCAGCCGGCACGGCAAGTAAGGCTGCCAATGGCGGGAGGAACATCAGCGCATGGACACGCCCTGGCAAACGGCCGCGTTTCCACCACATGAATCCGCCCCAGAAGATCAACAGCGGAATTCCCAGAACAACGAGACCCGCAAAGACGCCAAACATAGGCCCGATCAAGCCGGGACCATGGGGATCCACCACCCATGCCAGATAGGCTTGGAACAGCAGCCATCCCGTCAGAATGAATGCAAGCGAAATACCCGAGAGGAAGGGCCGTATGTCTTTCATTCAAGATCTTTCTTCGCGCACCCAATTCAGAAAAACAACGAGCCGATCGATGGCTATTTTCGCAAATAAACACAACTATCAACAAGGTGAATTGCGTCGTTGCGGAACCACATTGCCGCAGTAAGGGTTTTTCTGTAGTCAGAGTGCGCCGACAACGCAGGAGAACACGGTTGATCAACCTACTCGACACCATTCGCAACACGCTCGTCCCGATCCACAAGGAGGGCTACCTGTTTGTCGCCGCGTTCTTCGTGGTATCGCTGGTTCTCGGCCTGATCGCCGAACCGCTGTTCTGGATCGGCCTGATCCTGACCGCATGGTGCGCTTATTTCTTCCGCGATCCCGAACGCGTCGTGCCGCAGGATGAAGACCTCGTCATCAGCCCGGCAGACGGCCGCATCAGCCATGTCGCCATGGTCGTGCCGCCAGCGGAACTGGATCTCGGCTCCGAGCCTATGCTGCGCATTTCCGTGTTCATGAACGTGTTCGATTGCCATATTAACCGCGCCCCCGTGCGTGGCCGTATTTCGCAGATCGCCTATCGTTCGGGCCAGTTCATCAACGCCGAACTCGACAAGGCCTCGACAGACAACGAGCGCAACGGCCTCGTCATCGAAAGCAAGCACGGCAAGCTCGGCGTCGTGCAGATCGCCGGCCTCGTTGCACGCCGCATTCTCTGCTTTGTACAGCCGAACGAACCGCTGGAAGCCGGCGAGCGTTTCGGCCTGATCCGTTTCGGTTCGCGTCTCGACGTTTATGTGCCGGCAGGCGGCGAAGCCCGTGTCTCGATCGGCCAGCGCGCCATCGGTGGTGAAACGGTGCTGGCCGAATTCGGTTCGGCCAAAGGCCCGGTCGTCAGCCGCCGCAACTGACGCGAACGACAATCAACCGTTCGCGGAATGGAGAATGAGAATGGACCAGCCAGCAGAGCCGCACACAACCGGACAGACGGATACGAACGCGGACACCGCATCGAAAGTCCGCCAGGACGATAGCGGTCGCGGGCCCCGCCTGCGGGAAATCCCGCTCAGGCTGATGATCCCCAATCTCATTACCGTTCTTGCCATCTGCGCCGGCCTTACCGGCATTCGACTGGCCTTCGAAGGCCGGTTCGAACTGGCGGTCGGCATGGTTCTGCTTGCCGCCTTCCTCGACGGGATCGACGGGCGCATCGCCCGTCTCCTGAAGGCGACGTCGCGGTTCGGCGTGCAGATGGACAGTCTTGCCGACATCATCAATTTCGGCGTTGCCCCTGCCCTTGTGCTTTACGCCTATGTGCTTGACGGCGCCCGGTCGCTCGGCTGGATCGCGGCGCTGATCTACGCGATCGCTGCCGGCCTTCGCCTTGCCCGTTTCAATGTCATGGAAGAGCGATCGGTGAAGGCGGCATGGCAGTCGGAGTTCTTCGTCGGCGTGCCGGCACCGATGGGTGCCATGCTTGTGCTTCTGCCTGTCTATCTCGGCTTTCTGGGCGTTCCGCTGGAAGGCTGGGTAGCCTATGCCGCCAGCGCCTACACGGTTTTGATGGGATACCTTCTCGTCAGCCGACTGCCGATCTGGTCCGGCAAGTCGGAAACCCGCATCCGCCGCGACCTGATGTTGCCGGTCATTCTCGGCGTCGTCATCTATGTGGCTCTTCTGATGAGTTTCACCTGGGAAGTGCTGTCGATCACCGTGATCGCCTATCTCTCCATGCTGCCATTCAGCGCGCGCGCCTGGCATCGTCGGTACGGCACGCTGACCATCGAGGACGATCACGCCTCGCCGTGATTCTTTGCCCTGCAAGGCGAATGCTGCGTTGCAGCTACAGTCTGCGGCAAGATGACACCTTTATGAATATTCCTCCGGATCGCTATGATTTCATCGTATTTCCGCCCGGATTTACGGTGAAAGCGGCGATCGACAACAAGATCGCCCCAGAGGAACGAACATGACCAACCCTATCGCCCTGGCCGATGCAGCCCCGGCCGAGAAGAACCAGAACAACCTGCATGCGCCGTTGCGCCCGCTCGGCATCAAGGCCGTGATTGCCGCAACGATGATGCTGAAGCGCAAGCCGGCCAAGAAGTCCTGAGTTTCAGGCCGGATTATTCCCCGGCAACAAAGCTGACGAGAAGGCCGATGGCGAGCAGAGCCATGACAAGGCCGATCAGCACGTCCAGCACGCGCCAGGCCGATGGCCTGGCAAACAGCGGCGCCAGAAAACGCGCGCCATATCCAAGCCCGAAAAACCACGTGAACGATGCGACCGCGGCACCGACGCCGTAAGCGAGACGCGCTGTTCCCTCATGCGCTGCCGACAGGCTGCCGAGCAGCACCACCGTATCCAGATAGACATGCGGATTGAGGAAGGTGAAGGCCAGGCACGCCATGACCGCAGTCCTCAGCGGCATGCCCTGAGGCGCACCTGCCACCATGGCCGATGGCGCCAAGGCGCGCTTGAACGCCATGAAGGAATAGGTAGCCAGAAACAGAAAGCCACCAATGGTGACGACCGCGATCAGTACGGGCGATTTCGACACCAGTGTCCCGAGGCCCGCCACACCGGCGGCTATCAGCAGTGCATCCGACGCCGCGCAGATCAGGCATAGAATGAAGACATGGCTGCGGATGAGCCCCTGACGCAGGATGAAGGCATTCTGCGCACCGATCGCAATGATCAGCGAGCCACCGAGCGCAAAACCGGAAAGGGCAGCGGGAAAAAGATCCATGAAGGGGCAGTCCAGTCTGGGTATTAGGCGGGAGGAGGATCAGTACACGAGAATCAGAAAAGAGAAAGCTGGCTATCGTCAGGTTTCGGCTTTGGCCTGAGCACTGGCAGCGGCGCCACGTCATCTGCGGGCAGTTGCAGCTCCGCGCCCATGTTTGAGACCTTGTTGACGCTGTCCGAGACCGGGATTGCCTCGAAAAAATCGTCATCCACCGCCGTCATCAGATCTTTGACCTCACGCGGTTCCTGCAAGCGGCAATCCAGCCAGCGGGTAAAATCCTCCTGGGAAATCACCACCGGCATGCGGTCATGGATGCGTTTCAGCGAACGGTTGGCGGCAGTCGTGAGAATGGCAGCGGTATCGATCTCCGACCCATCGGCCGAGGCATAGGTTTCCATAAGCCCGGCGAAGGCTATCAGGCCGCCCTTCTTCGGGCGGATCCAGTAGGGTTGCGACTTTTCCTCACCCGATTTTTCCGGTCGTCGCCATTCGTAAAACCCCGAGGCCGGCACGAGAATTCGACGATGGCGCATGGCGGCCCGAAAAGATGCCTTGCCGATCGCCGTTTCTGCCCGTGCATTGATCATCAGGCTGAGGTCTTTCGGGTCTTTGGCCCAGCCGGGAATGAAACCCCAGCGGGCCAGAAAGGCGCGGCGATCCGGCAGGTTGCTGCCGGGATCGGGCCTTTCCGACTGCATAACGACGAGAATGGGCTGCGTCGGCGCGATGTTAAAGCGCGGCGGAAAATCTTCCACCAGCGCAACGCTGACGAAATTCAACACGTCGTCGGGAGTGGTTGTCAGGGCGTATCGTCCGCACATCCTGTTTTCATCGCACCGGTATGTTGAAGGGTCAAGTCAGCTGGTTCAGGCGCTGCGCGGCCCAAATATGATGACGGCTGAACCGATCAGGCAGAGCGCCGTACCGGCAAGGTCCCAGCGGTCCGGCATACGGCCTTCGACGGCCAGCAGCCAGAGGATGGAGGCGAGAATATAGATGCCGCCATAGGCCGCATAGGTGCGGCCCGCCGCCTCACTTTCGACCAGCGCAAGAAGCCATGCAAACAGGACGAGGCTGATGACACCGGGCGCCAGCCACCAGACCGGTTTTTCCAGCCGCAGCCAGCCCCACACGGCAAAACAGCCGGCAATCTCGAAAACGGCGGCAAGGGCGTAGAGGATGTAGGTCCTGATCAAAAGCATCACCTCGCCGAATTGCAGCGCATACGCTACAATTTCACATGATCGAAATCCGGGAAACCGCAATCCATGCGAATTGGTTTGCCCGACGCGGGGCGAGCGAGCCAAGGCCCGAATCAACACGCGTATCCGTCGCTTCTCACTTGGCGATGCCGGTGATGTAAAGCCTGTCGGTAGCGCAATCGGCAGAATGCGGATCGACTACGACCCCGGTTATCGCGTCTATTCGTCAGTCAGGGGCAGGTTTTCATCACGCCCTTGTTGCGTAGCCTTCAAGTTCGACGGCAAGGATGCTGTCCGGGTGTACTTCGAGCAATATGATTGAGGTGGAGAGCAATGACTGAGCACCATGTAAAAAGGCCGTTGGCGCGCTGCCCGTCTCACCCTGGCGCATTGCTGGCGGACATCAAGCCGGCCACAGGCAAGACCGAGGTCGAAATCGCCGCCTGCCATGCTGAGCGTGACGTCGATTTTAGCAACATCCCGACACCGACCGTCGCATGACCGTCTCGCATCCCCGCCCCGCTTCCTCCGCCATTCTCGAACGCGATGGCCGTTTCCTGCTGATCAGGCGAATCAACCCGCCATCTGCCGACCTGTTCGCTTTCCCCGGCGGGCGCGGCGAACCGGGAGAAACACCGGCCGATACCGCCATGCGGGAATTTTTCGAGGAAACCGGAATACCGGTGCGCGAACCTGAACTGTTTGCCACCTACGACCTGAAAACCGAATCGGAAGGCGGCGATATCCTCAGCCACTTCTTTCTCTCGGTGTTTCTTGTTCAGGCCGACGAAGACATCGAAGCCGTTGCCGCCGATGATGCCGCCGATCCGGGCTGGTACACGGTGGATGAAATCCGCGCGCTGCCGGTTCCGCCCAGCGTTCTCGAATGCGCCGAACGACTGGCGGCGCGGGTCGCAAAAGGCTAAAAGACTGGCGAGTGGCCGCAGCAGATTCGCGGGCGGCGCCGCTATTCCGGATCATCGATGACGCCTCGCAAACGCCTTGTTACCGCCTGCCTTCTGGCCATGAGCCTGCCGCTTTCGGCCTCGCCCGCGCTGGCGCAGAAAAAGGCCGCGTCGCCTGCCCCGCCGGCCGCGACGGCACCGCCTGCGGAAAAGCCTGCGCCTTATGACGACCGGCTTTCAAGGCTTTCCGAAATTCTCGGCTCGGTGCATTACCTGCGCACGCTCTGTGGAGAACGTCAGTCGGGCTGGCGCACGTCCATGCAGAAACTGATTGATTCCGAGACGGCAAATGAGCCAAAACGGCGCGAGAGACTCACGGCAGCCTTCAATCGCGGCTACCGCTCGTTTGCCTCCGTGCACACGACCTGCACCCCGACCGCGCGCTCCGCGGAAGAGGCATACCGTGCCGAAGGAGCAACACTGGCTGCGGAAATCGCCGCTCGCTACGGAAATTAAGTGTTTATTTACCCGTTTCGCTCGCAAGCCGTGTCGTTTTGATAAAAGGCTGGTAATCTTGTTAACGCACCGGTAACACACTGGTGTCGGAAAGAGGATGATTATGCAGACAGCCCGTAACGACATCGATGAGATGATTGTGCACGAAAAGATGCAGGTGGCGCTCGAATACCAGAACGAGGCGTGGGCCGATGGCCGTGCCGATGGTATCGAGCCGGAAATCATCGCAGATGCCGCCATTGCTCTTGCCATGCGCGAAACCATTCGCATGCACGGTGAAGCGGGCGCGGAAGCCATGTTGCAGTCGCTGCGCGAACGCATGCTGGCTGGTGAATTTTCACCGCAGCGCATCATTCAGTAAGCGCAAGCATCAATTCTCATGTAAGATCGGGGCTTTCCAACAGGAACGCCAATACAGCCATGCCCAACAGCCGTTTTTCCCGCACCCTGCTTGCCGTCGCGCTTACCGGCGCGACAGCCTTGACTCAGGCTCCTGCCGCCTTTGCCCTTTCGGGCATGGCACAGACAAAGCCCGTGGGTGCCCAGGGCATTCAGCCGGCTGAAACGGCACCGTCGGTCAAGGGCACGGAAAACCAGCACAGTCAGGCGACACCGCCAGCCGCTGAACAACCTGCCGCCACGCCCGAGGCGGAAGGTGAAACCGAACAGGCCATCAAGGCTGAAATCATCCATGATTTCAGCAAGCTGCCGGAACCGGTACGCAAGCTGCGCGAGGCGATCGTCGAAGCCGCCGCCTCCGGTGATGTCGAACGCATGCGGCCTATCATGGATCCGGGCGCCAAGAAGACCGATGGTCCCGACCAGAACGAAGATCCGATCGAGACACTGAAGAGCTTTTCCGGCGATACCGAGGGCCTGGAAATCCTCGCCATCATGCTCGACCTGATGCAGACGGGCGTTGCCCGTATCGAGGCCGGCACGCCGGATGAAGTTTATGTCTGGCCCTATTTCGTCGGCAAGCCGCTGAACGAGCTGACGCCGCCGGAAAAGGTCGATCTTCTGCGCATCGTTACCGCCGGCGATCTCGCCGCCATGGACGAAGCGGGCGGCTATAATTTCTATCGCATCGGCATTTCGCCCGACGGCAAGTGGAAGTTCATCGTCAGCGGCGACTAAGCAGCGCTGAGGCGAATTTTTCCGGGTGAGGCGCATGCTTGCCGCCGGGACACCTAAACCTTAACTCTAGGATAGCCTTCGACGCGCATTCGCTTGCGCGCGAACATTCCATTTCCGATTCGTACGGGTGAAAATCATGCCGTCAGCTTTCCTTTCCGATCGTGCCCTCCTCTCCGTCACAGGCAAGGATGCGGAGGATTTCCTCCACAATCTGATCACCACCGACATTGCCGGCCTACCGGAAGACGAGGCACGCCCTGGTGCACTTCTGACCCCTCAGGGCAAGATCCTCTTCGATTTCGTGATCTGGCGTGTCGAGGCAGGCTTCGCTATCGAAATCGACCACGCGCAGCGCGACGCTTTTGCGCGACGTCTGACCATGTACAAGCTGCGTGCCGCGGTCGATATCACCATGAACGAAGACAGCGGTGTAACGGTCGCATGGCATGGCCAAACCTTGCCGGGCGGCGTCACCGATACCGCCTTCGCCAAGGCAGGCATCGCGCTGCAGCGTGCGTCCGGCAAACAGGAGGAAGGTGACGAGACTGCATATCAGGCCCTGCGCATAACCGCCGGACTTGCGGTATCGGGCCATGATTTTGCGTTGCAGGATGCATTTCCGCATGATGTCCTGCTCGACAAGGATGGCGGGCTTTCCTTCCGCAAGGGATGTTATGTCGGCCAGGAAGTGGTGTCGCGCATGCAGCATCGCGGCACGGCGCGTCGTCGCGTGGTGATCGTGTCTGCCGCGCAGGACCTTCCCGCAGCCGGCACGGATATTCTGGCAGGTTCGAAACCGGTCGGCACGCTTGGTTCGACGGCAGGCGGCAATGGCCTCGCGATCGTTCGTATCGATCGTGTCGGCGATGCACTGGCGAGCGGCGTTCCTCTCACGGCAGCCGATATTGCGGTCTCGCTGACCCTGCCGGAATGGTCGGGCCTGTCGTTCCCGACAGGCGCGGAAGAGGCGGAAACGTGAGCGCTGGGCCCACGACCACCAAATCGGCACGCGCGTGGCAGCGCATGCTGTCCGGGCGCCGGCTTGATCTGCTCGATCCCTCGCCCATGGATGTGGAAATTTCCGATATCGCCCACGGGCTTGCCCGCGTTGCCCGATGGAACGGCCAGACACGCGGCGACCATGCCTATTCGGTGGCGCAGCATTCGCTCATCGTCGAGCAGGTGTTTGGCCTCGCTCAACCTGCTGCCACGCCGCAAGAGCGGCTGATGGCGCTGCTGCATGATGCCCCGGAATATGTGATTGGCGACATGATCTCACCATTCAAGGCCGTGGTCGGAGGCGGTTACAAAACGGTCGAGGCGCGGCTGGAGGCTGCCATTCATCTGCGTTTCGGCCTGCCCGCGCATCCGACACGGGATTTAAAAACACGCATCAAGCGCGCCGATTCGATTGCCGCCTTTTTCGAAGCGACGGAACTGGCCGGATTTTCACTGACCGAGGCCCGCAAGTTTTTCGGCGTGCCGAATGGCGTCACCAGAGACATGCTGATGATAGAGCCGCTACCGGCGACCGAAGCACAACGGCGCTTTCAGGAGCGGTTCTCCGACATCGAATTGTCTCGCGGAACTGAAGCCCGATGACCGCGATCATCGTCTGTCCGCTGGCGAAGATCGCCGAACTGGCCGTGCGTCATGGCGCCCGGGAAATGGTCAGCCTGATTGCGGAAAAGCAGGATTTTCACCGGCCGGCCGTCATCTCTGCGGAGCGCCACCTCAAGCTTGCCATGAACGATATCACCTTTGCCGGCACCGGGAACCTGATCGCCCCGAACGAAGCGCATGTGGAACGACTGATCGGCTTCATGCGTGAATGGGACAAAGGCTTTCCCCTTGTCGTGCATTGCTGGATGGGCGTGTCCCGATCACCGGCCGCGGCATTGATTGCAGCCCTTGCCGTTTCGCCTGAAGAGGATGAATTCGAACTGACTGCCCGCCTTCGGACGGTCGCGCCGCACGCAACGCCGAACGCACGCCTTGTGGAAATCGGTGATCGCATTTTGCAGCGCCAAGGGCGACTGGTTGCAGCCGTCAAAGGCATCGGCCGCGGTGCCGATACGGATGGCACGGTGTCGTTCCTGCTGCCGCTCAATCTGGCCGAAAAAACAGCGCGGACAGCAGAAAACTGAGTATTTATATGGTTTTATGTAATATTACTAAAAACATATAGGACGGTTGACGTTCATCAATTTTGCTCCAATTAGACGGTTCGCGGCAATGATGCGACAGGATGCGCGTTGCCCTTCAGCGACCAAAAGGAGCATATCGCCGAAATGGATCAGGCATCGGAATTCGTCGTCGCAACGCGGGCAGCACTCGCCCAGCTCAGCGCTCTCGCCGTGCAATATTCCTTTTCCGTCGTCGGTGCCATCCTTCTGCTTGTCCTCGGCTGGCTGGCGGCCGGCATTTTCAGCCGCTGGGCACGCAACGGCCTTGGCCGCATTCACGGTATTGATGCGACGCTTGCGCAGTTTTTCTCCAATATCATCCGCTACGCTATTCTGGTCATCGTCGTCGTCATGGTGCTCGGCCAGTTCGGTGTACAGACGGCGTCGGTGCTCGCCGCCCTTGGCGCGATCGGCCTAGCGGTTGGTCTTGCGCTTCAGGGCACGCTGCAGAACATTGCCGCCGGCATCATGCTTCTCGTGCTGCGCCCCTTCCGTGTGGGAGAATCGATCGAAACCAGCAGCGTCAACGGCACTGTGATCGATGTTGGCCTGTTCGCGACCGAGCTTCGCACAGCCGAGGGCGTCTATCGCCTGGCGCCGAACTCGACACTGTGGAACGTGCCGATCACCAATTACAGCCGCCTGGACAAGCGCCGCAACGACATCAGCGTGTCGACCAGCGAGAAGATAGACATCGCCCGCGCCGAAAAGCTGCTGTACGATCTGGTGGCCGCAGACGGCCGGGTGCTGAAGGCCCCTGCCCCCACCACATTCGTATCCGATTTCAGCGATGGCTCGGCAACCGTCACGGTGCGCTATTGGGCGAAAAGCGGCGATTGGTTCAATGTCAGCCGTGAACTTTCAAAGGCCGTGAAGCTGACATTCGACGAACAGAAAACAAAAGAACTTCCTTCCCAGACTGACAAACATGCGCCGGATGGCGAGAGCGGACCTTCGGCGGTCTGACCGCCGAATTCGCCCTCGGGCGTATGCAGTCGTAGGAAAGAAGCAGCGGGCGGGTTTCACGAGGAAACCCGCCCGCTGCCGTTTTATACTTGATAATGCTCAATATTGTCACAATCCGGCATCGTTTGCCTTGCTCATGCCGCAACATATGCGATTAAAAGACTTTCGTGTTTTTTGTATCGGCGCCTGTCCGAACACATAGAGGTCACCGCATCGTGCTGCCCTTCTTTCCTTTTATCATCTTCGTGCTGGTCGTCATCGGCCTTGCCCTGCAGCGTAACATGGCCAAACGGGTCGACCGGCTGGAGAAGGAAGTGAAGGCGCTGCAGGCGCGCATTACCGGCATGACACTGGCGGCACCGTTGACAGAGGCGGCAGGGCAAGCCGCTCGGATTGAACCGATTGCCGAGTCCCCGGCTACCGACGAAAAACAGGCAATGCCTCCCCAGGAGATGCTGGCAGAACCGCAGGTCGCGGCAATGGCGTCCGATGCAGAAACGCCTGTCATTCAGGAAACCGTTGCATCTGCGGCTGACGCGACGCCTGCCCCGCCCGTCGTTGCAGCGGCACCGCAACCGGAAGAACGCGAGAGTCTTGAAAGCTGGCTCGGCGCCCGCTGGGCCGTCTGGGTTGGCGGCGTGGCCCTGGCCTTCGGTGGCCTCTTCCTCGTCAAATACACGATCGAGGCCGGCCTGCTTGGCCCCGCCGCGCGGCTCAGCCTCGCCATGCTGTTCGGCCTTGTGCTGATGGCCGGCGGCGAACTGATACGCCGTCGCGCCATGCCGGACCTGTCCGACCGTTTTGGCAACGCGATGATCCCCGGCGCACTGACGGCTGCAGGCTCAGTGACGCTGATGGGAGCCGTCTGGGCTTTCTACGCCGTTTATGGCTTCATCGGCCCGACGCCCGCCTTCCTGGCCTTGGCACTCGTCTCTTTCGCAACGATCGCGCTGTCGCTGCTGCATGGCCAGGCGCTGGCGGGTCTTGGCCTGCTCGCCTCACTGGTCACGCCAGCGCTCGTCTCCACCGAGAACCCCAGCGCCAATGCGCTGTTCGGCTTCCTCGCGCTGGTCTGGCTCGCCGTCAACGCCGCCTCGCGTTTCCGCCAGTGGACGGTCGTGCCGACGCTTGCCAATGTCGGTCTGGGCCTCTGGTCCGTGGCTTACCTTGCCGGCTCCGCGCGTGATGCAAGCATGGTTCAGCCGACCCTGACACTGTTGGTCATGCTGGCCGGAACCGCGTTCTATTGGCCCGGCCGCTACGCTGGCCTGATTGGCCCTGAGAAAGCGGGCATATCCGCGATTCTCGGCCGCATGCCGCTGCAGACCACCCTCTCCGTTTCGCTGGTCACGGTGTTCTTTGCGCTGGCCATGCTTGGATCGGAGCCGAAGGGGGCCTTCGATCTTCTTGCCTGCGCATCGGTGCTTCTGGCAGCGCTCGCAGCATTCGGTGCCTTGCGCGCCTATGCCGTCTGGCCCGCCATACTGGCGGCCGTGGGGGCTGTGCTCGGCATGGCCGTCATCGCCGCCAATGCGCTGGATACCGTTGCCACTTTGCTCGACGGACAGCCAATCACCACGACAACAGCACCAGTGGAACCGCATGTCTGGGTCTATCTGCTGCTCGCTGCCGTCTTCCCTGCCTGCGGCTTCGCTTTCCTCGCACGCTTCCGAAAGAGCGAGCCAGACTTTTCCAAAATCTGGGCGTTGCTGATGCCGGTTGTACCGGTGGCGATCGCCACGATCAGCTTCTTCAATTTCGGCAATCTCACCCGCGACTGGACGCACGGGTTCTACGGCGTCGCCCTTGGTCTTGCCCTGCTCGCCGGTGCCGAGTGGCTGTTCCGCCGCAGCGACGAGGCGGAAGAAGGCAGGATCGACTGGCCGGCCAACCTGCTGGTGGCTGGTTCCTTTGCCGGTTTCACGCTGGCGCTGCACACGCTGACCAATGGCATCGTCACCACCATTGCGCTGTCGCTTCTCGGCTTCCTCTATGTGCTCGCCATGCGCATCCGCGCATGGCCATCGCTGCCGTGGATGATGGCAGCCGCCACGATGATCGTCTTCGGCCGGATCGCCTGGGAGCCGACTATCATCGGCGCCAACAGCCTTGGCACGATGCCTTTCTTCAACGCACTGCTGCCGGGCTACGGTATCCCCACCCTGCTCGCCATCGCTTCCGCATGGATGCTGCGCAACTCGGACGATCTGCGCATCCGCAACATCATGCAGGCGCTTGCCTCGCTGTCGGCGCTGATCACTATTTCCGTTCTCGTGCGCCACGCCATGAATGGCGGCACGCTGGAAACCACTGTGCCGACGCTTGGCGAACAGTCGATCTATACGCTGATCACGGTCGGCTTCTCCGGCATATTGATGATGCTGGACCTGAAATCGCCGAGCCCCGTTTTCCGTTACGGGTCGATGATCGCAGGTGTGCTCGCCACCGCCAATGTACTGTTGCTGCATCTCATCGGCCTCAACCCTTATTTTACCGGCGAAGGCACAGGCCCCTGGCCGTTCTTCAACCTTCTGCTTCTGGGTTACCTGATGCCGGCTCTGGCCTATGCATTCGTGGCTTATCTCGCCCGCGAGCGCCGGCCGATGCCTTACGTGCTGATGCTGGCGATCTCCGGCGGGGTGCTCGGTTTTGCCTGGGCCACGCTCTCGGTCCGTCGCTTCTGGCAGGGCGAGAACATCGCCGATTGGAAAGGTTTCCTGGCCAGCGAGACCTATACCTATTCGGTGGTCTGGCTGTTGATCGGCATCGTTCTTCTCGTCCTCGGCTCGCGCTTCAACCAGCGTTCATTGCGACTTGCCTCGGCGGCACTGGTTCTCGTTGCCGTGCTGAAAGTGTTTCTGATCGACATGTCGAACCTTGAAGGCATCCTTCGGGCACTTTCCTTCATGGGGCTTGGTGCGGTGCTGATCGGCATCGGGCTTTTCTACCAGCGGATTCTGATGAAGAAGGATGGCAATAAACGCCCAGTCGATTCTGCCAGCGCACCGGAAGGAACCATTTCGTGACCCTCTCTCTGGCGGCTGCCTTTGCGCCGCACGAGGCGCTTGCCGCCCAGCTCATCCCGCATGCCGCCGAAGGCGATGACGGTTCGCATGACATCGCCCATATCCTGCGCGTGTTCAAAAACGCCATGCGCATCCATGCCAAGGAAGGCGGCAATGGCAACGTTCTGGCGGCAGCCGTTCTGCTGCATGATTGCGTGGCGGTGGAGAAAAATTCGCCGCTGAGAGCACAGGCTTCACGGCTGGCCGCAGAAAAAGCATCGAAAATTCTGGACGAACTCGGCTGGAACAGCGATGAAATCGACGCCGTTGCCCACGCCATCACCACACATAGCTTTTCCGCCAATCTTTCTCCGGAAACACTGGAAGCAAAGATCCTGCAGGATGCCGACCGGCTGGATGCGATCGGAATGGTGGGTGCCGCCCGCTGTTTCTACATTGCCGGGCGGATGGCATCGGGTCTTTACGACCCGGTTGATCCGCTGGCGCGCGAACGTGCGCTCGACGACAAGCTCTATGCAATCGATCATTTCGAGATAAAACTGTTCAAGCTCGCCGATGGTTTTCAGACTGTAGCGGGTCGCGAGCTGGCGGCGGAACGGCATGAGCGGCTGAAAACCATCCGCGACATGTTTCTGGATGAAATCGAGGGGTAAGGCATGCGTATCAGTGAACTTAATCATTACCCCCTGAAGAGCGGCCGCGGCATCACGCTTCAAACCGCCAAAATCACTGACACCGGCATTCCCGGCGACCGCGTGATGATGGTGACGGGGCCCGACGGACATTTCTTCACACAGCGCGACCTGCAGGCTCTGGCGCAGGTGAAAGCGTCTCCGATCGATGCTGATGGCAGGACACGGCTTGCCATCGATGGCAAGGGTGAGATCGACATCACATTCGACACGCCGGACCGCCGCCTTGACGTGGTCGTGTGGAAATCCAGCGTCTCCGCCGCAATGGCCGATGACGTGACCAATGCCAAACTTTCCGAATGGCTGGAACGCGACTTGCGCCTCGTCTTTTTCGACGATCGCGCCAGCCGCACGGCAACCGCGGAATGGGCGGGGGACAATTCACCCGTTACCTTTGCCGACGGTTATCAGGTTCTGGTCACCACCACCGGTTCGCTGGCCGCGCTCAACGCCAACATGGCGGACAATGGCGAAGAGCCGGTCGGCATGGAGCGCTTTCGCCCAAATATCGTGATCGACCACGATGAAGCCTGGGCCGAAGACAATTGGGCCGCGATCGAGATCGGCGGTATTCGCTTCGACCTTGTCAAGCCCTGTGCCCGCTGCATCATGACCACGCAGGATCAGCAGACCGGTTCACGCGACGTGCCGAGCCCCATGAAGGCCATGGGACGCATCCGCATGTCGGGCGACCGCCGCGTGCCCGGCCCGCTGTTCGGCTGGAATGCCGTGCCGCGCAGCACTGGCAAGGTCAGCCTTGGTGATACGGTGAAGATCATCGAGGAGCGCAGCGAAGGCTGGGCGATCAAGCGCCGCGCCTGAAGCGGCAAAACGCCCGCCATGGCAATTTGTGAGCAAAGCTGTACCGTTATCAGTGCGGCCTGCTTGACCTTTGGCTACCATTTCTGAAACAAGACGAATGTCAGGCAGAGTGATCGGCTGCCCGGCACGGGAGGGATCGATCTTCGCCCTGCCCGAATGCCCGGACGATAATCCGTCCGAAGCCAGAGATTTTCTTCAAATGACACCTCGCACGACCGGTCTGCTTTTCGCTCTTCTGGCAGTGAGCATTTTCGCAGTTCAGGATGGTATTTCGAAACATCTCGGCAGCGCCTATCCGCCGATATTCATCACCATGATCCGCTACTGGGCTTTTGCCGGTTTTGCGCTTTTCCTCGCGAGCCGCGCCACCGGCGGGCTGAAGCAGACAGCCGGCGCCAACCGCCCTCTCCTCCAGATCAGCCGTGGCGTGCTGCTGGTCTCTCAGATCGTCATCTCCGTTTTCGCCTTTTCGCGCGTTGGCCTCGCCCAGAGCCACACGATCTTTGCCGCCGCCCCTCTCGTGGTGGCCTGCCTGTCCGTGCCGATCCTCGGTGAAAAGGTCGGCTGGCGTCGCTGGACGGCGATCGGCGTCGGCTTCATCGGCATTCTTCTGATCATCAATCCACTTCATGCGAATTTTGATCTGAAGATCATCATCCCGATGATCAGCACGACCATGTTTGCGCTTTATTCAGTCCTGACGCGTCTCGGCAGCCGTTCCGATACATCGGACACGGCCTTCTTCTACACCGGCGTCGCCGGAGCCGTTGCCATCACGTTCATCGGGCCGTTCTACTGGAGCCATATCACTTTCAGCGACTGGTTCTGGATGATCATCCTCTGCATTACCGGCATGAGCGGCCACTACCTGCTGATCCGCGCCTACTCCATGCTCGATGCCGTTGCCGTACAACCGATCTTCTACGTCCAGACCGTCCTTGTCTGCCTGATCGGCGTATTCATCTTCAACGAGGTTATGACGCTCAACATGATCGCCGGCAGCATCATCGTCATCAGCGCTGGTGGCTTTACACTTTGGCGGGAAAGCCGTCTCGGCAAGAAGCTCGCCCAGGTCGATCCTCCCGCATCCGTTTAGTGACACCGTTCATTGACCAGGAAAAGCAAGCAAGTTTTCCATTTGGTTATATGCGCAAATTCGTATTAACCATAAATGATACAGACGTACTTAAGCACACGTTAAGGTTAGCGCTCCATAAATAACACTGTCGGAAGCTTCTCTGCAGGTAACCATGTTGCCGTTGGCGGGCAGGTCCGCCGACGTGATTATATGTTTCGTGTAGAGCGCAAGTATGTACAGTATAATCACCAACTCAGCCGCAAAGGCGGCCCTTGGCACGCTCAGGTCCATCAATCACCATCTGGACCAGACACAAAGCCGTGTCGCCAGCGGGTACCGCATCGGCCACGCTTCCGACGATGCGGCCTACTGGTCGATTGCCCGCACGATGAAATCCGACGACAAGGCCCTGTCCGCCGTTCAGGACGCCCTGAGCCTTGGCACGGCTACCATCGATACCGCCTATACGGGTCTGAGTTCCTCCGTCGAGGTGGTGGACGAGATCAAGGCCAAGCTGGTGGCCGCCAGCGAACCGGGCGTGGAGAAGGGCAAGGTCAACAAGGAGCTCACCCAGCTGAAGGACCAGTTGCTGGCGATCGCCAAATCGTCGACATTCAACGGCGTCAACTGGCTGAACATCGGCAACACGACGGCCTCCACCGTTCAGGTCGTCGGCTCCTTCGTGCGCGACACGAACCGGGTCGTGTCGATGAATACGATCGACTTCGACATTTACGGCGATGCCGGCAACGGCAACATGCTGGCACTCGTCGATGACCGGACGTCCGCGACCGGGGGCGCTGCCGGCATCCTTACAAGCACATGGTTTGCGGATGCCGCCAGTGCCGACACCAACTGGGTTCTTCACCTCAACGACAGCAACTCTGCGACCGCCGTTGAGATCGAGATCGAGATCGAGATCGATGATACGACCAGCAATGACGATCTGGGCGAGATGATCTCGACCGTCGACAAAATGCTGCAGCAGCTGACAAATGCCGGTGCGCAATATGGTGCACTCAAGATGCGGGTGGACCTGCAGACCGAATTCGTAGGCGCGCTACGTGACTGGACGACAAAAGGCGTCAGCAAGCTGATCGATGCGGATATGGACGAGGAAGCGACGCGGCTGAAGGCATTGCAGGCGCGCGAACAATTGACGACGCAGGCGCTGTCGATCGCCAACTCCACCCCGAGCGCCTTGCTACAACTGTTCCAATAAGGCTTATTACCCGCAACGCATCATCAATCGCGGTGATGCGTTGCGTCAGCAAAACTTGCTTTTGCAAAATCTCGGGCAGGTCTAAGGTCGCCTTCTTATCCGGAGGATTTTTCATGGCGCCAGCCGCCCGCCCGCACCTGCCCTATCTCATTATTCTGGCCGGCTCGCTGATCGCCGTGCTGACCTTTGGCCCGCGCTCCGCCATGGGCTTCTTCCAGCTACCCATGTTGAGCGATACCGGCTGGGACCGCACGACCTTTGGCCTTGCCATGGCGCTGCAGAACCTCGCCTGGGGTCTCAGCCAGCCGTTCTTTGGTGCCGCGGCCGATAAATACGGCACCGGTCGCGTTCTCGTGCTGTCTGCCCTGTTTTATGCCGCAGGCCTGCTGATGATGTCGCATGCCGCCTCCCCCCTCTGGCTACATGTCGGCGGTGGCGTGCTGGTAGGGCTTGGCGTCGGCGCTGGTTCGTTCGGTACCATACTCTCCGCCTTTGCCCGCAACGTCACGCCGCAACAGCGCTCCATGGCATTCGGCATCGGCACGGCGGCGGGATCTGCCGGCATGTTCCTGTTTGCGCCGCTCAGCCAGGCGCTGATCACCAATTACGGCTGGTCGGACAGTCTCGTCATCATGGGCGCGCTGATGCTGCTGGTGCCGCTGCTCGCCTATCCCCTGCGCGGCAACTCGTCTTCCGGCACGCAGTCGCAGGCGCAGTTTCAGCAGAGCGCCGGTGAAGCGCTGCGCGAAGCTTTTGGGCACAAGAGCTATCTTCTGCTGACCTCCGGCTTTTTCGTCTGCGGTTTTCAGGTCGCCTTCATCACTGCGCATTTCCCAGCCTATCTCGGTGATATCGGCATCGATGCCAAATACGCCGTCATCGCAATGGCGCTGATCGGCTTTTTCAACATCGCCGGTTCGCTCGCCGCCGGCGTCATCGGCCAGCGATATTCGAAGCCGTATTTCCTCGCCTATATCTATATCGGCCGCTCGATCGCCGTGACGGCGTTTCTGCTTCTGCCGCAGTCACCGACCTCGGTGATCATCTTCGCCATCGTCATGGGGCTTTTGTGGCTCTCCACCGTGCCGCCGACCAACGGCCTCGTCGCCATCATGTTCGGCACACGCCATCTCGGCATGCTGGGCGGAATCGTCTTCCTGTCGCATCAGGTCGGTTCGTTCCTCGGCGTGTGGATGGGCGGCGCGCTCTACGACCGCTTCGGCTCCTATGACATTGTCTGGTGGCTGGGTGTAATCATGGGCCTGTTTGCCGCCGTCGTGCATTGGCCTATCCGTGAAAAGCCGGTGGATAGGCCAGAGGTCGCCGCTCAACCGGCCTGACGCTCACTCTCTTCACGCGCCTTGGCGATTGCCTTCAACGCCGCCTGCACAAAACCGTCGCGGGCGGCGTTTTCCGTCAGCCCGCGTGGTTCATAAACGTGGCGGTGGAGGAAAAAGCCGGTCAGGCGAAAGGCTTCCGCCATCGTGTCCCGGCTGGCGGATTTTTGCACCCCCTGCCCCAAAAAACCTGGCAGCGTCAGCATGCGATCGGCATAAGGTGCACCGGCATCACGCGAGACGGCCTTGCCGCTTTTCGGCGACACATAAACAAGTTCATCACGACGGCCGGTGGCGGCGCATTCGGAAAGGTCGAGGCCATAGCCAAGGTCGTTCAGAACGGCCAGTTCGAAACGCACGAACAACTCGCCGGCATCGGCCGGATCGTCCATATGCTCGAGGATAACATCGAGCGCTTCGTAAAGATGCGGATGCGGATCACGCTCGGGCAACAGGCGCAGCAGCGCCCCCATGGCCTGCACACCGTAAACGGCGGTGGCCGTTTCCATCAGACGCGCCGCACGCAGACGCACCGGCTCGACCTTGAACTCACCGAGATGTTCATCCAGTCGCGCCCGCCAGACCACTTCGACGCGATTGCCCGGCTGCAGCACAGGCTGCATTGTTCGAGAGCGACCGCCGCGCACCATACCGAGATGGCGACCGCGATCGCGTGTCATCACCTCGACGAGCACGCTGCTTTCGCCGTGCCGCCGTACACCCAGAATGATCGCTTCGCTCTGCCACTGCATGAGATTTGAATTTCGGTCCTTGAAAGGCAGATTCCATTTTAAGCGATAAGTGGCCGGGACAGAACTGTTTTCGGACATTCGGTGTGGCGCTTATGTCGCTCGACAAATGTTGCGGCCGTCTCACGGAACCAATTGCCCTGCTTGCGTGTTCCAGCGGAAATAGAATTTAGGGAGATTTCATGAAATACGCTCTCGCCGCCGCCCTCATGCTGGTTCCGTCGCTCACGCTGGTCTCGACACCGGCGGCCGCCCAGTCGAAGGAGCTGGAAAACGCCTGCGTCAATGTCGCCAAGAATTTTCTGATGACCCCAGTTCTGGCCACCGGCACCGTCCAGTCCTTCCCGGAACTCGATCCGCCCGGCGCCCGTCTGACCTATTCGACGCGTGACAATCCGAAGCCGAACGATTTTACCAACACGATCGACTGCCAGTTCGACAAGGCGACCGCACCGTTTGGGCTGACGAAATTCTGCATCTCGACGACCTGTTATTCGGCGGATGAGCAGGACCCCGACAATCGCCGACGGTATCTGGAAATCAAGGCGCTGATGGACCGGAAGAAGTAAGGAACGCCGCAGCCACAGCGCTGCTTTTGCAGGCGCCGCCTACCCCAAATCCGTCATCCTCGGGCTTGTCCCGAGGATCTGCTGAGCATCATTATCGGCGTGGTTAGATCCTCGGGACAAGCCCGAGGATGACGACGTTACGCGCCTGAAACAGCAGCTGCCGGCCCGTCGCTTCGGCTCCGGGCGTTCGACGCTAAAATCGATCCACCGGATCGATTTTCCGCACTTTGTCCGTCGCGTCTCACCCTCTCGGGAATTCCAGCCCCATTTCGCGGAACCGTTCCGGGTCATCGCCCCAGTTCTCGCGTACCTTCACGAACAGGAAGAGGTGCACCGGCTGCTCGAGGATTTCCGACAGCTCTTTGCGGGATGCTGTGGAAATCGACTTGATGGCCTCGCCGTTCTTGCCGAGCGCGATCTTCTTCTGGCTTTCACGCTCCACATAGATGACCTGTTCGATACGAACCGAACCGTCCTTCTTTTCTTCCCACTTCTCCGTCTCGACGTGAGAAGCGTAGGGCAGTTCCTGATGCAGGCGCAGGAAGAGTTTTTCGCGTGTGATTTCGGCCGCCAGCTGACGCATCGGCAGATCTGAAATCTGGTCTTCCGGGTAATACCACGGACCTTCCGGCAGACGCTTGGCCAGGAAATTCATCAGGTGGTTGCAGCCTGAGCCGCCGGTCGCCGACACCATGAAAGTCTGTTCGAAATCGACCATCTCGTTGGCCTTTGCCGCCAGCGCCAGAAGCGCTTCGTGGGGCACGCGGTCGATTTTGTTGAGCACCAGGATTTTCGGCTGCTGCACATCCTTCAGGCTTTCCAGAATCGCTTCGGCGTCGCCGCGGATGCCGCGCTCGCTGTCGATCAGAAGCAGGATCAGGTCGGCATCCTTGGCACCGCCCCAGGCGGATGTCACCATGGCGCGGTCGAGACGGCGGCGCGGCTTGAAGATGCCGGGCGTGTCCATGAACACGATCTGGGCATTGTCGTGGATGGCGATGCCGCGCACGATGGCGCGCGTCGTCTGCACCTTGTGGCTGACGATAGACACCTTTGCGCCGACAAGGCGGTTCAGAAGCGTCGACTTGCCGGCATTGGTGGCGCCGATCAGCGCGACAAAGCCGGAATGGGTCGGGCCAGCCTGCACGTCCTCGGAATGCGTTTCGGCTGCCGGCTCATGGCCAGCGTTGTTGTCTTCGTGTTCAGTCATCGGTCCTCAGCCTTCGGCAGGCGTTTTCTGCCAGACGCCTTCGCGTTCGAGCATCTTTGTGGCTGCTACCTGTTCGGCAGCGCGTTTGGAACGGTCTACGCCAGTTTCGGGCGCAACGCCATTCACTTCGACCGTCACGGTAAAGCGCGGGTCGTGATCCGGCCCGGAACGGTCATCGATACGATAGGCGGGCGTCAGTGCGAATTTCGCATGCGCCCATTCCTGCAATTCGGTTTTGGCATCGCGACGGGCGGCATCGGCGCGGGCAGCGCGCTCACCCCAGTGACGCTCGATGAATTTTCGCGCTGCTTCCAGCCCGCCATCGAGATAAAGTGCTGCGATCAGGCTTTCGACAACGTCGGCGCGCACGTTCATCATGCGCTTGCCGGTCAGCTTCTTCACATCGGCACCGGTGCGCACGAAACGGTGCAGATCAAGCTCGTCGGCAACGGCAGCACAGCTGTCAGCGCTGACCAGTTGGTTCAGACGTACCGAAAGTTCACCCTCGGTCGCGGTCTTGAAGGTGCGAAACAAAAGCTCGGCGACACACAGACCCAGCACACGGTCGCCCAGAAATTCCAGGCGCTCGTAGTTGGCGGTCTTGGCCGTGCCGGTGCTGGCATGGGTCAGAGCCCGGTCCAGCCATTGTTTTTCGGAAAAGACATGGCCGACGATGCTTTCGAGCTTCGCCTTTTCATCCGCCGAAAGTGTCGCCGGCTTCATCAGTTGACGACCTTGAACAGGCGATCCCAACGCATGTTGGCCGGCCATTTCCAGAACTCGCGGAACGAGGTGTCGTTGCCGAGCGAGAAGAAGATCACGCTGGCACGGCCGACAAGGTTTTCAGCCGGCACGTAACCGACGTCGAAACGGCTATCGAGCGAGTTGTCGCGGTTGTCGCCCATGAAGAAATAGTGGCCTTCCGGCACAACGAATTCGCGGGTGTTGTCACCGCGCGAAACCGGCGACTGGTCGAGCGTGTCGAAAGTCACGCCATTGTCGAAGGTTTCGCGGAAAACAGGAACGTCCGAACCCGGATCAAGGCGGTAGTCGGAGGTGAAGGTGCCGTCCTGCACCTTCGGTACCGGCTGACCGTTGATCTGCAACACGCCATTCGTGACCTGAACGCGATCGCCCGGCAGGCCGACAAGGCGCTTGATGTAATCGATTTCCGGCTGCTGCGGCAGACGGAAGACGATGACGTCACCGCGCTTCGGCTCGTTAAACTCGAGGATGCGACCGTCGAATAGGTCCGGCGAGAACGGCAGCGAATATTTCGAATAACCGTAAGCGAACTTGTTCACGAAGATATAGTCGCCGACCAAAAGCGTCGGCATCATCGAGCCGGACGGGATGGTGAAAGGCTGGAACAGGACGGTCCGGATGACCATGGCGAGCAACAGGGCCTGGATGATGACCTTGATGTTTTCCCAAAGAGCATTCTGCGGCTTTGCTTCGGCGGTGTTCGACACTGAGGACGTCTTTCTTTTATGGCTTTCCGGCGCGCCCATGAGGCGTAGCCGCTTTCTCTAAACCCTTCGCCAATCGGCGGCAATGGCTCAAATCGGGTTCAATCTTCCGCAGGCAAGGCCTCGATGATCACGAAGGCCTGTGCGTAGGGGTATTCGTCGGTGATGGTGATATGGATGACAGGCTTGTGACCGGCCGGGATCATCGATGCCAATCGCTCGCCGGCACCGTTGGTCAGCTTCATGGTCGGTTTGCCGCCGGGCATGTTGATCACGCCCATGTCACGCCAGAAGACGCCATAGGCGATGCCTGTTCCAAGCGCCTTGGAACAGGCTTCCTTGGCCGCAAAACGCTTGGCATAGGAGGCGGCGCGATTCTTGCGGCCATCGGACTTGGCGCGCTCGACCTCGGTGAAAACCCGATGAGTGAACCGTTCGCCAAAACGCTCGATCGATTTTTCCACGCGCCTGATGTCGATGAGGTCGCTGCCCATGCCGATGATCATTGCTGTCGTCTCCTCATCAAATGCCCGTCTTATTCAAATGCCTGACTTGACCATGGCATGCAGTCTTGCCGCCATGCGCTCGCGCCTGCGCGCGCGAAACCTTTTCACACCCATATAGGTCGCGGCGTAAACGACAACCCCACAGAAAATGGCGGGTGGAAGACAGCCGATCAACATGGGCTTCAGAACCGGCTGCCAAAGCTCGGCAAAACGCAGGGTGCGGACAAGCTCGGCCAGATCCAGCTGTTTGCCGGCAACCTGCCCGGCGGCACCGCCGGGATGACCAAGCATGAAATGCCCGATTTCCCAACTGGCCGACCAGATGAGCGGAAATGTCAGGGGATTGGCGACAAGCGTGCCGAGAGCGGCAGCAACCAGACTACCGCGCAGAAGGAAGGCAAGCGCGATGGCGAGCGGGATATGAAAACCGAGAAAGGGCGTCCAGCCGATCATGACGCCTGCGGCAATGCCGGAGGCAACCCCATGCGGCGAAGCGCTGATGCGTGCGGCGCGCAATCCGTAATAACGGAGATTTCTGGTCACTCCCTTGCGGGGCCAGACGGCGTTGCGGATTTTTTCAGCCCATCCGGCAGGGCTTCGGCGACGAAACGGCATGGATCAGCATCTAGGACGATAGCTGACAAAAGCCAAGAGCGGCGCGGTGAAGCGCCGCCGCGATCATATCAATCAGAGACCCTTGCGGAACATGCCGCGGTCAACCTGACGCATGCGGTATTCCAGCTCGATAGCATCGTTGGACTCATTGAGGTATGCCATTTCACGCTCCTGTACCGACGGGGCGCGAAGGGCGCGGGCAAACTGGCGAAGTGGCTTGAACATCTCTTGGGTTCCTTGGTTTGGATGTCCATTAGATACGGCTTTTCAATCGATTTGACCAACGCTAAGCCGATGCGTCAGCCATGCGTCAAACGCATATCGCGTTAATGTGACGTTTTGACATGCGCACGAATTAGGCAGGCAGGAGCGATTTCAGCGCGCGCGCCGGGCAGCCCGATTGTACAAGCTCATCACTCCAACAAAAACGACGACGAAAAGACCGCCAGAAACGGTAAAAAACCGAAATAGCTATCGAAGGTCCAGGCAACGAGCGGGATGCGCATCGGCATCCTAATCAAAACATAGACGGCACCGGCGCAGACGAGAACCGCAAAAATCAGCAGCCGATGGTAGCCACGACGACATCAAATATTTTCTCCAACCATGACATTCGCTTTTCTCCTGCCACACCTCAGGAACATGGCCGATAGCGAGCACCTCGCACCTCGGTAGCTCGCCGCCTACTCTCACGCGGTAATCAGAGCCGAAATGTCAGTCGTAGATGCGTCGAACGCTCGAGACGCAGTCGAGGTCCTTCACCTGGGTCAGCAACTGATTAAGCTGGCGCACATCCCAGACCTCGACCTCCATCTCGATCTCGGAAAAATCGGCCGCGCGGCTGCTGCCCATTTTCAGGGTGCGGATATTGATATCGAGATTGGCCACCGCCTGCGCGACGGTTGCGAGCGTCCCCGGTTCGTTGATCGTGTTGAAGAACACACGGGCAAGGAAACGCGACTTGTTTGCCTCGTCGATATCCCAGCGCACATCGATCCAGCTTTCCGGGTGATCGTCGAACCGCTGCAAGGCCGACGCCTGGATCGGATAGATTGTGATCCCCTTGCCCTTTTCCATGATGCCGACGATGCGATCGCCCGGCACCGCTCCCGCCGGCGCGAACTGGACGGGCAAATTGCCCGAAAGCCCGCGGATCGGCAGAGGTCCGGGCCCGGTGCCGTCCTGCACGCTGGCAGCCGCCGCCTGTTCGGCGGTGCGCGGCGCATCAGGCAGCTTGAACATCATGCCTTGTGCGCTCTGCATGTTGAACCAGCCCTGATCGGCAGACGGCTTTACCGTGGTGCGCTCGTCCTTGTAATCGGGGAAAACCGCACGTACGACATCGAGCGACGACAGTTCGCCGCGGCCAACGGCCGCCACGGCATCCTCGACATCCTTGTGGCCGAGACGGAATAGCGCCGGCTTGAGCGCATCCTTGGAAAAGGTTTTTCCGGCACGCTCGAAAGTGCGCTCCAGAATGCGGTGGCCGAGGCCGGAATACTGCTTGCGGATCGCCATGCGAGTGGCGCGGCGAATGGCGGCGCGCGCCTTGCCTGTCACGACGATTTCTTCCCAGGCGGCCGGTGGCACCTGCACGCCGGAGCGGATCACCTCCACTTCATCGCCGTTCGAAAGACGGGTGACAAGCGGCATGATGCGGCCGTTGATCTTGGCGCCGACCGTGGTGTCGCCGATATCGGTATGGACGGCATAAGCAAAGTCGATCGGGGTTGCGCCGCGCGGCAGTGCGATCAGCTTGCCTTTCGGCGTGAAGCAGAACACCTGATCCTGAAACAGTTCGAGCTTGGTGTGCTCGAGAAACTCTTCCGGGTTGTCGCCCTCGGCCAGTTGCTCGATCGTGCGGCGCAGCCAGGAATAGGCATTGCTCTCCTTTGACAGCAATTCGCCATCGCTGCCGACGCCATCCTTGTAGAGCGCATGCGCTGCAATACCGAATTCGGCGATCTCATGCATGCGCCGGGTGCGGATCTGCAGCTCGATTCGCTGGCGCGACGGGCCGACAATGGTGGTGTGCAGCGAGCGGTAATCGTTCTGCTTCGGCGTCGAGATATAATCCTTGAACCGGCCGGGCACGACGCGCCAGCGGGTGTGGACGATCCCCAGCGCACGATAACAATCGGCCAGCTCCGATACGAAGAGGCGAAAACCGTAAACGTCCGAAAGCTGCTCGAAGGACAGCGACTTGGACTGCATCTTGCGGAAGACGGAATACGGCTTTTTCTGCCGGCCCTTGACGGTCGCATCCTTGAGGCCGCTGGCGACCAGCAACTCCCTCAACTCGTCCTCGATCTTGGTGACGAGGCCTTCGTTGCGACCGGACAGTTCGGCCAGCCGCTTGGTGACCGTTTCATAGGCTTCCGGGTTGATGTGGCGGAAGGACAGGTCTTCCAGTTCCTCGCGCATGTCCTGCATACCCATGCGGCCGGCGAGCGGCGCATAGATATCCATCGTCTCTTCGGAAATGCGGGCACGCTTGTCCGCCGCCATATGATCGAGCGTGCGCATGTTGTGCAGGCGGTCAGCCAATTTGACCAACAGCACGCGCACGTCATCTGAAATGGCGAGCAGCAGCTTTCTGAGGTTTTCGGCCTGCTTGGCCTTTTTGGAAACCAGATCGAGCCGCTTGAGCTTGGTCAGGCCTTCGACAAGACGGCCGATATCTTCGCCGAACAGTTCATCGATCTCGGCGCGGGTCGCCGTGGTATCCTCGATCGTATCGTGCAAAAGCGCGACCGCGATGGTCGACTCGTCGAGATGCATGTCGGTGAGAATGGCGGCAACTTCCAGCGGGTGCGAAATATAGGGATCGCCGCTGGCGCGCTTCTGCAGGCCATGCTTCTGCATGGCATAGACATAGGCCTTGTTGAGAAGAGCTTCGTTCGCATCGGGCTTGTATCGCTGGACCCGCTCGACGAGCTCGTATTGCCGCATCATTCTGGAACCGGTCCCTCGAAATGCCCCCATGTGAGATGAAGGGGGGAGAAACGAAAAATGGCGCGCCGATCAGAAGACCGGCGCAGCCATCAAAGAGAAGACATACAGATTGGGGCAAGAGGATGAACGCTTCCTGCCCATGATCCGATCAATCTTAGTAGTCGTCGCTCTTTTCCGGCGGCACGAGGCCTTCGATACCGGCCAGCAGTTCTTCTTCCGACATCTGGTCGAAGTTGACGGCTTCCGGAGCGTCTTCTTCCTCGATGCCATCGCCGGCTGCATTGGCAGCGATGAGGCTCGACGGATCGGGCTCCGGCTCGTCCACTTCCACATGCTTCTGCAGCGAGTGGATCAGGTCTTCCTTCAGGTCGTCCGGCGACAGCGTTTCGTCGGCGATTTCGCGCAGAGCCACGACCGGGTTCTTGTCGTTGTCGCGATCGATGGTGATCGAGGCGCCCTGCGAAATCTGGCGAGCGCGGTGGCTGGCGAGCAGGACGAGCTCGAAGCGGTTGTCAACTTTGTCGATGCAATCTTCTACGGTGACGCGGGCCATTGCCTGTCCTTCTTGATTGGTCTTTCAGGGATTGACACGCCCGATACAGGCATTGGCGGCAAAATTCAAGTTTTTGTTGACATGGGTGGTGCGCGTGGTGGCCGCAACTCACGACAATTATCTTATGACCATAATTGGTGCTTGGATTCCCGAGCGCCACAGCATAAATCACTTTTATATCACCATTACGTAATGTAACACTTATTCTTGCGGATCAAGCTACAAATTGCGTAGACTGGATAGTTGGCTGATCCCGCCACGTATTTTTAAGGGAGTGGAGGTTTAATGTTCGACCCTAGGGAGAAGATTGCGCTTTTTATAGATGGCGCGAATCTTTACGCGGCTTCCAAAAGCCTCGGCTTCGATATTGACTATCGTAAGCTGCTGAAGGCTTTTCAGAAGCGCGGCTATCTCCTGCGCGCCTATTATTACACAGCTCTGATTGAGGATCAGGAATACTCGTCCATCCGGCCGTTGATCGATTGGCTCGACTACAACGGCTACAAGGTCATCACCAAACCAGCCAAGGAATTCACTGATTCCATGGGCCGCCGCAAGGTGAAGGGCAATATGGACATAGAGCTGGCAATTGACGCCATGGAGCAATCGGAGACCGCTGACCACTTGGTCATCTTCTCCGGAGACGGCGATTTCACGACGCTCGTTGAGGCCCTTCAGCGTAAAGGCCGCAAGGTTTCCGTCGTTTCGACGATGGCGACCCAGCCGCCGATGATCGCCGACGACCTGCGCCGCCAGGCCGACCACTTCATCGACCTTTCGTCGCTGAAGGCCGAAATCGGACGCGATCCGTCCGAACGGCCGCAGCGTCCGGTCGAACCGGTGGAACCCGCCGAACTCTGATGAGGACGGCATAAACAATAAAATAGGCGCCCGTTTTTCGGCGGCGCCTATTTTTGTTTCGGGTTAGAAAACACCATGCTTTTCGAACGCCCCACCGACGACATTCTTTACGACGCGCTGATCTCCCGCGACGCCGCCTACGAAGGCTTTGCCTGGGCAGCGGTGAAAACAACCGGCGTCTTCTGCCGCCTCACCTGCCCTGCCCGCAAACCGAAACGCGAGAACACCACATTTTACGGCACCATCGCCGAATGTATGGAGGCGGGTTTTCGCCCCTGCAGCCGTTGCCGGCCACTGGTGAAATTCGGCGAGACCGACCCCGTGGTGACGAAACTGGTGGAAGCACTCGACGCCGATCCATTCCGGCGTTGGAGCGAGGACGACGTGATTGCCGCCGGCATCGATCCATCCACGGCACGGCGGGCTTTCAAGCGCCGGTTTGGCCTGAGTTTTCTGGAAATGGCGCGGCTGCGGCGCATGGGCAAGGCAGCCGACGTGCTGAATGAGGGCGCGAGCGTGATCGACGCGCAGCTCGATGCCGGCTTTGAATCCGGCAGCGGCTTTCGCAGTGCCGTCACCAAAATGTTCGGCGAGGCCCCGGCAAAACTGCGCGGCAAAAATCTGTTACGCGCCGACTGGATCGAAACGCCGATCGGCCCGATGATCGCCATTGCCGACAGCCATGCGCTACACATTCTCGAATTCGCTGAACGCAAGGCATTGCCAGCTGAAATTCGCCGCCTGCAGGCCGCGACCGGCAGCAGCATCGTCATGGGCCGCCATGCGCCGATCGACCAGATGGAATCTGAACTGAAAGCCTATTTCGCCGGCGAGGACACGAGCTTTTCCACCCGCATCGCCGGTCACGGCACACCCTTTCAGCGCCAGGTCTGGGATGCTCTCCGAAAAATTCCGTCGGGAGAAATCCGTTCCTATGGCGCGCTGGCGGCCAACATGAACCTGCCGTCCTCCACCCGTGCGGTTGCCGGTGCCAACGGCGCCAACCAGATCGCCATCGTGATCCCTTGCCACAGGGTGATCGCATCGGACGGTAGTTTGACCGGGTATGGTGGAGGTTTGTGGCGCAAACGCTGGCTGCTGGAGCATGAACGGCGAATGGTGGCGAAGACATAAGGCCTCGGAAGTGCTGGCCTATGATGTCGCCTCGGCGCTGCTGTCTTCCCGCTCGAACGTCCAATCGGAGGCGAAACACTCGAAGGTCTCGTCTCTCAGATAAAAGAGAAAATGACGATCTTCTCCCGTCTCTGATGACAGGACATGCCAGTCATCAGGCTGCAGCCTGACATCATCCTCGCCGGCCAATTCATAAAACTCGCCCCATATCGGAGCGGATCGGCTGTAACGGCACTGCCCACGGTACCAGCCCTCATCATTGGTGGCTCCAAGGCGCCAGCGCGTGCACCGGGCAAAGATGAGCGCGCCCTTTTTGTCTTCAGCGAAGTCATAGATTTGGGAATTCAACACGAAAGACAGGCGAGTAATTGCCTCCGTCACCGTCACGCTCGGATCCGGCGAATTTGGCTCGGCATTCCAGCCTGCGTTCAATCGGCGAAACTCAGGCAGGAACACGACGTCTCCAAATCCGGCGAAACGGAAGGGTGGGCTAAGATCACCCCGTCTTCAGCAACCGCGATTTCTGCCTGTTCCAGTCGCGTTCCTTCTCGGTCTCGCGCTTGTCATGCAGCTTCTTGCCCTTGGCGAGCGCCAGTTCCAGCTTGGCCCGGCCCTTTTCGTTGAAATAAATCTTCAACGGTACCAGCGTCATGCCTTCGCGGTTGATACCGACACGCATGCGGCTGATCTCGCGCTTCGACAAGAGCAGTTTGCGGCGGCGGCGCGGTTCGTGGTTGAAGCGGTTGGCCTGCAGATATTCCGGCAGATGGCTGTTGATCAGCCAGATCTCGTTACCTTCGTCAGATGCATAGGATTCGGCGATATTGGCCTTGCCTTCGCGCAGTGATTTCACCTCGGTGCCGGTCAGCACGATGCCTGCCTCGTAGGTGTCGAGGATCTCGTAATTGAAGCGGGCCTTGCGATTTTCCGCGACTATCTTGTTGACCGTGCGCTGGCTGCCTCTGGGGGCCATGGGATGTCTTCCGTCTCGCCATCTGAAACAAGTGTCCCCGGCCTTGGCGAGGACCGGGGTTCTGTCAGTCATATCTAGTGCGTGCAGTGCCGAAAGTGAAGCACCGCCTTACGACGATGCCTCGTAATGCCTCAGTTCAACAGGCCGGCATGGCGCAGCGCCGCATCGATCGCCGCTTCGGTTGCCGGCTCCAGCGTCGACATCAGTGGCGAACGCACGGTGCGGTTCATCCCGCGCGTGCGGTTTAGCGCATATTTGGCGCCACACAGGCCCGGTTCCATGAAGATTGCCTTGTGCAGCGGCATCAGGCGATCCTGATAATCCAGCGCCGCCCTGAAATCGCCGGCGGCGGTGGCTGCCTGGAACTCGGCAGAAAGGCGCGGCGCAACGTTGGCCACAACCGAAATGCAGCCTACACCGCCATGGGCGTTGAAGCCGAGCGCCGTCGCATCCTCACCTGACAGCTGGATAAAATCCTTGCCGCAAGTGATGCGCTGCTCGGAAACGCGTTCGATCTTGCCCGTCGCATCCTTGACGCCGATGATGTTCTTGTGTGCCTTGACCAGCGCGCCCATCGTTTCCGGGCTCATGTCGATGACCGAGCGCGGCGGAATGTTGTAGATGATGATCGGCAGTTTGGTCGCTTCGGCGACGGCGGAAAAATGCGCAAACAGGCCCTTCTGGGTAGGCTTGTTATAATAGGGCGTAACCACGAGGATGGCGTCGGCACCAGCTTTTTCAGCATGGACGGCAAGCTCGATCGATTCGCGCGTGTTGTTGGAACCGGCGCCGGCAATCACCGGCACGCGACCGGCGGCCGCTTCGATACAGAGCTCGACAACGCGGTTATGCTCGGCATGCGACAGGGTTGGCGATTCGCCCGTGGTGCCGACCGGTACAAGACCGGAGCTGCCTTCGGTGATCTGCCAGTCCACATGGTCCGCAAAGGCCTGCTCGTCGACCGCGCCCTCCGCCGTGAACGGGGTAACAAGAGCGGGCATCGATCCCTTGAACATGCAAAAACTCTCCTCGGCGGCCCAGAATCTTTGAAGATTCATGCTTCGGCCCTAATCCAATTTTATAGGCAAAATCCTATTCGGCGGGCACCATAGATTGCTGTCGATCCGCCGACAAGCGCAGCCATGACGCTTTCGTGACGATCCGGTCACGGAAAAGCACGCATTTGCTTGAATACGGTAAGGAATCGTTAATCGGCCTGGTCGCTAATCGATGGTATAAAGGATCATGTCGATGGCGTGTGATCCCGCAAGAGAATGAGGATTGCCGAAGCTGCAGGACGGGGCGGTTCCAAAGGTTTCAGGCACAAAGTTCGTGGACGGTGAATGAGAAAAAATGTTCTGATCCTTGCAGGCCTTGGCCTCGGATTGACCGCAGGCCTTTTCGACCTGCGCATGAGCATTGCTGCGTCGTTGCCGGAAGGTCCGGTCCCGCTGCCTTTCGTCAAACCGGATGCACCCCGGCCGAATGCGCCCGCCCGGCCACCGATGTCTTCTCCCGACATTACCGGTTCTATCCCCTCACCTTCGCTGCCGCAGCGCGGCGGTCGCCTCGGTATGGTCAGCCAGCTGAAAACCGGGCTTGATGCGCTTTCCGCGCGTGATGCCGGCACCGCGATTGCGACCCGCAACAGCCTGCCCGCCGGCTCGCTCGACCGCCAGATCCTCACCTGGGCAATCGCAACGTCCGGCCTCAACGGTGTGCCCTCTTTCGAGATTGCAAATGCACAGCGCGAATTGCGCGGCTGGCCGGGGCTCACCCGCCTGCGTGCCAACTCGGAGCGCGCGCTTTACCGCGAAAATCCGGCCCCGGCTTCCGTGCTTGCCGCCTTCGGCAACAGTGCGGCCGAAACGCCGGAAGGCGCGATGGTCCTCGCCCGCGCTCTGGTCACCTCCGGAGACAGCAAACGCGCCGCCACCGTGCTGCGCACGATCTGGACCGGTGAGGCGCTGGACAAGGGCACCGAGGACAAGATCCTCAAGGAATTTTCCGGCCTTCTCTCCACTGCCGACCATAAGGCTCGCATGGATTACCTGATGTATCGCGGACGCACGGCGCAGGCCGAGCGGTTCGCCGATCTCGGCCGCGCGCAGTCGCTCTACAAGGCATGGGCCGCCGTTGCCACGAAGAGCAAAAATGCCGATCAACTTCTGCAGGCGGCATCCGCCAACTGGAGCAAGGACCCGGCCTATCTGTTTTCCACGATCGAGAACCTGCGCCATCAGGACCGTTACCGCGAGGCAGCCAGCCTGCTCGACAAGGCACCGCGGGATGCCACCCGGCTCGTCAATGGCGGCGAATGGTGGAACGAGCGCCGCATCATCGCACGCGGCCTGGCCGACAAGGGTGACTTTGCCGAGGCCTATCGTGTCGCCTCCCACCACATGGCGACTGCCGCCACGGATATCGTCGACGCGGAATTTCATGCCGGCTGGTATGCGCTGCGCGCGCTCAAGAACCCGACAGACGCTGAAAAACATTTTCGCGCAATCCTGAATACCTCGACGCGACCGCTTTCGGCGTCGCGCGCGCTCTACTGGCTCGGCCGCTCCGCCGAAGCCGGCGGCCCCGGCAAGGCAGCTGATTTTTACCGGCAGGCCGCACAATATTCCGGCACATTCTACGGCCAGTTGGCAGCAGCCAAACTCGGCACGAAGGTACTGAACGTTTCCTATCCCGCACCAAGCGATAGCGACCGACGCAATTTCGAGAACCGCGAAGTGGTGCGCGCCATCGACCGGCTGGATGCGGCCGGCCATGATTCGCGTGCAAACGCACTATACCGCGCACTGGCCGACGAGATCACCAGCCCCGGCGAACTCGCCATTCTGACCGCACGCGCAGAAAAGAACGGCGACCATGCGCTGTCTTTGCAGATCGGTAAATCCGCCTTTGCGCGCGGCATCGAGGTGGCGGCACTTGCTTACCCGACCGGCGTCATCCCCTCCTCCG
Source organism: Endobacterium cereale (assembly GCF_009617585.1). Classification (GTDB taxonomy): domain Bacteria; phylum Pseudomonadota; class Alphaproteobacteria; order Rhizobiales; family Rhizobiaceae; genus Neorhizobium; species Neorhizobium cereale. Next base: position 51,553 of record NZ_WIXI01000036.1, read on the forward strand.
CGAATATTGCCGGCTCCGGCAAGGCGCTGGCTTATGCCATCGCCCGCCAGGAAAGCGCCTTCAACCCGGCCGCCATTTCACCGGCCGATGCGCGCGGCCTGCTGCAAATTCTTCCGGGCACCGCCAAAGGCGTCGCCGGTCGTCACGGCATTACCTACACGGCCGCCAAACTCACAACCGACGCCGGTTATAACGCCACGCTTGGTGCCCATTATCTCGGCGAGCAGATCGACAGTTTTGGTGGCTCCTACATCCTCACCTTCATCGCCTATAATGCCGGTCCGCGCCGCGTGCCGGATTGGGTCGCCCGCTATGGCGATCCGCGCGGCAAATCGCTGGATGAGGTGATCGACTGGATCGAGCGCATCCCCTTCCCCGAAACCCGCAATTACGTGCAGCGGGTGATGGAGAATTACCAGGTCTACAAGACACGTCTCGGCCAGACGGCTGATATCGAGGATGATCTGAGGTTCGGGCGGCGATAAGCCGAAAACGACGACATGTGCTGTTTCATCGTTTGTTGCCCACAGCCATCCGACATCAAGGCCTCGCACATTCAGCATCCACAACGAAAAAGCCCGCGGAGATGATCCGCGGGCTTCTTTGTCTCTTGCGAGATCCGATTAGAACGAACGCTGCAGACGCAGGAAGCCGTCCCAACGATCGCCATCGCCAACGCCAGCAAGATCAACGTCTACGCTGGTGTAGTTGACGGTGGCCTTAGCCTTCAGGTTGGTGGTGATTTCGTAGTCGGCCGTTACGCCAACGCGCCATGCATCGCCGCCATCATAATCGCTATCGCCGTAAACCGGCAGGATATTAGACCAGTACTGAGCACCGGGCGTGATAGCGAGCTTGTCGGAAACCTTGATAGCGTATTCAGCACCAATGCTCCATTCGGAGAAGTCCCAGTAACGCGACGGGCCGAAGGAGTAGACGCCGAAGACGCCGAGGGTACCTGGGCCGATTTCGGCAGCGAGTGTCGAAGCGATGACGCCATCGTCGAAGTCGAAGTCGTAAGCACCGAACAGATCGATAGCAACGCCACCGAACTTGCCAGCGATCATGGCGTTGACGCCAAGTTCGTCTTCATTGCCAGGAACGAAATCCCCAGCGCCGTTAACAAAACCACCGGTCTTCCAGCCGTCCTGCGAGTCGAAAGCGTCAGCCTGGATGTAGGCCTGGAAAGAGCCGCCGTCGAACGTGTAACGGATAGAGTTGTTCAGAGTGTCGCCACCGATATAACCGAAATCGCTGCCGAGCGGACCACCGTCAGACAGAACAGTTTCGCCCGGAAGGCCGTTATCGAAGTAGCCGTAGAAGTAACCGACCTGCAGGCCGCCGAGCTGGATGATGGCTTCATCCACGAAGAAATCCTGGCTGCCGCCGTTGGTGTCGGCTTCAAGGCTGATCGACGAACCGAGCGTGCCGAGTTCCGTGTCGGACTTGGCGGCGATGGTCAGGTAACCACGGGTATTGGTGCGGTAGCCGCCTTCCTGAAAGCGACCGCCTGCGGGGCCGTCGAAATCGAAATCGCTACGGCCGTCGACCTGGACGCGAACATAACCGCCGATCTTGAGGCAGGTTTCGGTGCCCGGGATGTAGAAATAGCCGGTGCCGAACGCGTCGCAGACGCGTACGTATTCCATGGGTTCCGGTTCGGCAGCGACGATAGCGTCGGCCGCCTGGGCGCCGGAAACGGCTGCCAGCGCAGCTGCGGAGCCGAGAAGAAGGCTTTTGATGTTCATTGGTCATTCCCCGATTTGGCGAGTCATTCTTACGGGGTCCAACGTACATGTGCATAACTTGCTTTCAAGCAAATCCGGCACTGCTAATGCGCCTCGCCACATAGTTGCGACACCTGCGTCACTTTTATGTCACAACTTATTGCAGTGCACACAGTCTTTCCACACCCTGCCGGATTTTTCATCTTCGGTCGAATCGAAACCAAAGCCGACGAAGGCCCAAAACAGAAAAGCCCGGCCAAAGGCCGGGCTTCCCGATCAAACCTGAAAGGTCAGATTAGAACGAACGCTGCAGACGGAAGAAGCCGTCCCAACGGTCAGCAGATTCTACGCCGTTGTCTACGTCGGTGTAGTTAACAGTTGCCTTAGCAGTCAGGCCCTGGGTGATCTTGTAGTCGGCAGTTACGCCAACGCGCCAAGCGTCACCACCAACGTAGTCGCCGGTGCCGTAGTTACGGGTAACGTTATCCCAGTACTGAGCGCCCGGGGTGATCGAGAACTTGTCGGTTACAGCGATTGCGTATTCTGCACCGATGCTCCACTCGGAGAAGTCCCAGTAAGCGGACGGGCCGGTCGAGTATACGCCGAAGACGCCGAGCTTGCCCGGGCCGATTTCAGCCGACAGGGTCGAAGCGATAACGCCGTCTTCCCAATCGAAGTCGTAGGCGCCGAACAGGTCGATCGATACGCCGCCGAACTTGCCAGCGATCATGGCGTTAACGCCAACTTCGTCCTGCGTGTCAACGATACCGTTGTCGAACTTCCAGCCAGCTTCCGAGTTGAAAGCGTCAGCCTGGATGTAGGCCTGGAAAGCGCCGCCATCGAAGGTGTAACGGATGGAGTTGTTCAGCGTGTCGCCAGCGATGTAGCCGCTACCGAACGGGCCGCCGTCCGAAAGAACGGTTTCGCCCGGAAGGCCGTTATCGAAGTAGTTGTAGAACTGACCAACGCGGAGACCACCGATTTCGAGGTAGGTTTCTTCGAGGTAGAAGTCCGAGTCGCTGTTCGTGTTGGCGCGCAGCGTGATCTTGGAAGCGAGCGTGCCGAGTTCCGTGTCAGACTTGGCGTCGAACTGGAGCTGAGCGCGGGTGTTGGTGCGGTAACCGCCCTGCTGACCGGTCAGGTCGAAGTCCGAACGACCGTCAACCTGTACACGAACGTAACCACCGATCTTGAGGCAGGTTTCGGTGCCCGGGATGTAGAAGTAGCCGGTGCCGAAAGCGTCGCAAACGCGGACGTATTCCATGGGCTCAGGTTCAGCAGCAACGATAGCGTCGGCAGCCTGTGCGCCAGATACAGCAGCGAGAGCTGCTGCGGAGCCGAGAAGAAGGCTCTTGATGTTCATGTTTGACCTCCAGTCAAAGTTACATAAGGGTCTGGGTTCTTATAGCTGAAGGACAGCATTCCCTGCCCCATCCCCATCGGTATTCGAAAACGTGCGATCCACCGCCGCGCTTCCGAGAGTGAAAATACAAGACCGCGCCGCGCACGCAATCTTGAACTGGGAGAATTGCGGTTCGCCATGCCCGCTTCCAATCCCGCTGTTGCGGAAAGGCCACAAAACGGCCGTTGAGGATCGTTCAATTTTTACAAATCCTTAACAATTGCCTTGAGACGCAGGCACTTAGCCGCCGAAAGACTGTCCTGTCGGCCTGTGGAGAAGCGCGGATTCGCAGCCGACCCAGGGATTTTCAAAGGTGATTCCAGAAAGTCTGCATCCTGCAATTTCAGAGTCGGCTGGCAACAACCCACCATTTGGCCCAGCCGGCAGAATCGATGCGAGAATCGGAATCGGTTGCCCGGGTAGTCCGCCGGTGAACAAGCAGGCCCGAAACCAGGAATCGGAAATGCGCCGCTGCAAGCACATGGCTCGACCGGCGCTGGCGCACGTTCAACATATCCATGTCAGGGAAAATTCGTTTGATGGCGGAGAGGATGGGATTCGAACCCACGATACCCTCTCGGGTATACTCCCTTAGCAGGGGAGCGCCTTCGACCACTCGGCCACCTCTCCGGTGAGGTGGTGATTATTCGGGAAGAATCGTGATTGCAAGGTCTTTTCACGCCTTCGGCCATATTTCCTTATATTAGGGGCGGTTTTCCACGCCCCTATTAAAGGTCAGCCGAGCAGAAGCTTCAGATCGGCCGCCGTGTCTGCCAGCACGTCGCGATTCGGCTGCTTGCCCTGATCAAGCAGCCGCTTGCCGGTGGCATAGGCTTTTGCGTCATTGATAGCGTCGACCGCCACAAAGCGCCCATCTTTGAAATACCAAACGGAAACGCTGCCCGGACGCGCGCCTTCGCGCACGACGGTCTCGTCGAAACCGAGATTGAAGCCCGCTATTTGCAGTTTCACATCATACTGGTCCGACCAGAACCACGGTTTGGCATCATAGGCGATATCTTCCCCCGTCATCACCACGGCAGCGGCCTCGGCCTGGTCGATGGCGTTCTGCACCGATTCGAGCCGCACCCGTTCGCCGCGCCATGGCAGACTTGTGCAGTCACCGACCGCAAAAATCGAACTGTCGGAGGTTCGGGCGAATTCATTGACGATGATTCCATTGCCGACGTCGAGCCCGCAGTCGCTGGCCAGCTGATCATTGGCCGCAACGCCGATACCGACGATGACGGCATCCACCTCGATAACGGTGCCATCGGACAGCTCGGCTGCCGCCACGCGACCTTCCTTGCCGATCAGTCGCTTCAGACCGGTGTTTTCCAGAATGGCGACACCATGCTCCTTATGTATGTCACGCATGATGGCAGCCGTCTCGGCAGAGGCGACCCGCTTGAGGATACGGTCGGCCATTTCGATCAGCGTCACCTCAAGCCCGAATTTTTTCGCGACCGCCGCCGCTTCCAGCCCGATATAACCGCCGCCGATCACCAGCAGGCGACGACCTTCCTTCATTTCGGCTTCCAGACGATCGGCGTCGCGCTTGGCGCGCATCACGTAAACGCCGTCGAGATCGCCGCCGATTTCCGCCGGCAAGGTCCGCGGCGTGGCGCCGGTGGCAAGCACCAGTGTTTCGTAGGTGACGGTCGAGCCGTCCTGCAGTTTTACTTCTTTCCTCTGGCGATCGATCTCCTCCACGAAGGCGGACAGTCGCAGGTCGATCTGGTTTTCGGCAAACCATTCCGGCACGCGCAAAAGCAGGCGGTCGAATTCCATTTCGCCAGACAGATACTTTTTAGAGAGCGGCGGCCGCTGGTAGGGCGCAACGTCCTCGGCGCCGAGCATGGTGATCGGCCGCTCATCCTTCAGCGCTCTCAGCTTGGCGGCAAGCGCCAGTCCCGCCTGCCCTGCCCCGACGATTACCAGCCTGCCTGCAGTCACGTCATGCCCTCTTTATAATAGGAGCCCGCCGGATGCGGGCGCGAGACAGGGGTAAAGCCGTGCCGCGAAGCCGTCAACATAGGAGCGCTGTCGTCGACACTTCGGCACCGTGGCGTGCATCTGAACGGGATCAGCACCGCTCATTCAAATTTTACCGATGCGTTTCAATATGCGTCAGCGGAAACGCCGTAGACTGGATTACAGACAAGGACCCAGGGAGGGTCTGATGCCGATGATTGCGCCCGATATGACCAATATTCCGCGTGACAAGATTTACGAACAGTTCGAGGTCGACCGACCGGCCAAGATCATTTTTGTCGAACATCATCTCTCGACCAAACAGAACCTGCGCTGCCTGATCCGCAAAATGTCGATCTATGGCGCCGAGCTGGACGTCAGTCCCTATTTGGCCGTGCCCAGTCATTTCTTTCTGGAAATCCTCGGTATCCGTGACGAGATCGGCTGCACGCTGATCCGCCGCGAGGAGGAGAAGCTGACGATCGGCTTCAACATGCTGATCGACCCGGAATTTCTGCATCACGTCATTCGTCTGGGTTTCGACGCAGATCATTGGTGATGGTCTTTGCCTGACAGGGCGGCCAGACGGGCAAATGCGCTTGCGCATGGCCGAATTGGACCTATTGTGTGCCGGTTTTTGCCCAACCGGAATTTGCATATGCCTGACCTGTCGTCCTTCTCCCGCTTCACGCCGCTTGTCCAAAGCCTGCCCGCCACCGTTCCCTTCGTCGGGCCGGAAGCGATCGAGCGCAATCGCGGGCTGATGGTGAAGGCGCGGATCGGCGCCAACGAAAACGGCTTTGGCCCCTCGCACGCCGTCATCGCGGCGATTGCGGAGGCCGCAACCGACACCTGGAAATACAATGACCCGGAAAATTTCGAGCTGAAGGCAGCGCTTGCCGCACATCTCGGTATCCGCGCAGAAAATATTGCCATCGGCGAAGGCATCGACGACCTTTTGGGCCTGATCGTGCGCATGGTGATAGAGCCCGGTTTTCCGGTCGTCACATCGTTTGGCGCCTATCCGACCTTCAATTTCCATGTCGCCGGTTTTGGCGGACGACTGGTGACGACACCTTATATAGATGATCGTGAAGATCTGAATGGGCTACTGGACCTCGTGCGTCGCGAAAACGCGCCGCTGGTCTATTTCGCCAATCCAGACAATCCGATGGGCAGCTGGCACACGGCAGACGATATCGTCGCCTTCGCCAAGGCGCTTCCAGAAACATGCCTGATGATTCTCGACGAAGCCTATTGCGAAACGGGCCCGGCAGACGCCACGCCCGCAATGGCCGCCCTCATCGACATGCCCAACATTTTGCGCACCCGCACGTTTTCCAAGGCTTACGGTCTGGCTGGGGCGCGGATCGGTTATGCCATTTCGACGCCCGGCACCGCCCAGGCCTTCGACAAAATCCGCAACCACTTTGGCATGGCGCGTATCAGCACGGCAGCCGCCTTGGCGGCCCTCAAGGACCAAGCTTATTTGACCAAGGTGATCGGCGATATTTCCGCCTCGCGTGATCGCATCGCAAAAATCGCTCGCGACAATGGTTTGTTACCGCTCGCTTCCGCCACCAATTTCGTCGCCGTCGATTGCGGCCGAGATGGTGTTTACGCGCGCTCCATTGTCGATGGACTGATGGAACACGGTGTATTCATCCGCATGCCGGGTGTCGCGCCGCTCAACCGCTGCATCCGCATCAGTGCCGGCACGGAAAAAGACATGGCATTGCTGGAGGAAGCATTGCCGCAAGTCCTGAAGGCGCTGAAGTAATCCGAAAACAGAAAGACCGTGCCGGCCTTGTTCCTGCCGGTCACGGTCTCGAATGCATGACGTCAATCCGGCTCTTTGCGGCCGTTTACCGACGTCGAAGTTTGTTATTCTCTACTATTGATCGTGAAATGCCGTGCTCTGCGGCGTCCTTGCGCGTCCTTCATGGCGCGCAAGGACGCCGCAGCATTTCCAAGGCAGTCACATCGTGCTGTCCAAAAACCTGCATCGGTTTTCGGGTCGATGCGAAAGACGCATGCATCAGTGCATGGTCATCCAGTCCCGGGCAGCGCGCAGTGCAAGCGCGATTTCCGTCTTGCTCATCTGGTGGGACAGATCGGCGCGCAGCTCGGCGGCACGGTCGGACCCCTTGATGGCGGCGATGTTCAGCCACTTGTGGGCGGCGACGAGGTCAACCGGGCAGCCACGGCCGGTCGCATACATCAGGCCCATGTCGCAAAAGGTTTCAGCGCGGTCGGCTCCGCCCATCTGGGCGGTGCCGGCCAGTTCGGTTTCGTGCATTTCAAAACGTGCCATCTGACTTAATCCCTGTTCAAATCGTTGTCGTTGCAGTCCCTGTTTTATCTGCCCTCGTGGGGCCCCGACGATCACCGTTCGAGCGGCTTTTTGATCTCTCGGGCGGCAGGTTTTCCCTGCTCGTTTGATGACCCCAATATGCCTGCAGGACTTCAAAATTCGCCTAAAATGCATGATTAATTCGATGCAAACAAAGTCCAAACGCTTGGTAAACTTGGTTTTTTGTTAAACATCGCATGCCCTGTCACATAGGCAATCCGCCTAAAAATTTACGAAAATTTCACGCGGCGAAATTGACTCTTCATTCACCAAGGATTCCGTTGAGAAATGCGCCCCTTGTGGAAAACAACCCAAATCGACAGCGTTCCTGACAGCCGTTTCACCTCAGGGAACCCCTTGATCCTCCCAGTTTACCTTTACGTACGCGTAAGCTAAATTGCCCGGGCTTGCGGTTCATCAATCGCTGGCAGGGAGGAACATGCCGCTTGCCGTTTTCAGACGCGCGGCCTTGAGGAGGAGATTTCGATGAAACGTTTCGTGCTTTTGGCAGGGCTGATGCTCGGCGCATCCGGCGCGATGGCTGCTGAACCGATCGAAGGCAGCTGGAAGACGGCGAGCGGCGAGACCGCCCAGATCGCCAAATGCGGCGGCGCCTTCTGCGTGACGCTGAAGACCGGCAAACATGCCGGCAAACAGATCGGCAAGATGGATGGCAAGGGTGACGACTATAGCGGCCAGATTACGGACCCGGCCAATGATAAAACCTATAGCGGCTCCGGCTCGGTCACCGGCAATTCGTTGAAGATGAAGGGCTGTGTGATGAAAATCCTCTGCAAGACGCAGACCTGGACGCGCATCTGACCTTTTGATCGCAGGCGGGCGCCGTGGAGGCGGTGCTCGCCTGTTAACGCTTGTGAATACCCGATGAACCCCCATCTCAGATACCATTCAGCCTGATGGCGACACTATGGCCCCAATCCGTCAAACAAGGGGTGACAAGATGACCATCATCGCAAGACGCATGACGATCCTGACCTTGGTCATGACCGTATTCGCCCTGTCATTTTCGGCTCTGGTCGCACATCACGGCAAGGGCTCGATGTCCCGCCTCAACGCGCAGGCGCTTTGCACCCAGCAACATGGCTGCACGGTCTCGCTTTAGGCGGATCAGCGGACATAAATAATGTGGCCACCGTCATCGGCGTGATCGAGGGCGACCACATCGTCAATGTTGATGTCGCGTTTATTCAAGGCAGCGACGAGGTCGGCATTACCAATGATCTTCTTCTGGGCCGTCGCCATATCCTCCGGCGTTTGATCTGGAAAACGCGGCAATTGCGGATCGTCGTTTGACGACAGCGCCACATGCACGACGGTCACGCCGTCGCCAGCCGACGCAGATCCCAGCGGCGTAATCGCCTCCGCTCCGGATGGAGCCTTGGGCGCGAGAGCCGCCATGGATACGGAAGATACGAATTTCATTGGCCTGATCCTTCCCAATTGCGCGCGCATGATTGCCGCAAACCTTGTAGACCGAACGAAGAAAGATGCGTGCAGTTCCCTGCGATGGCTCGGCTTTTGCCACGCTGACGCAGACTTGATATTCCATCACACGGGCGTCAGATCACCAATCATATCCGGCGAACTGTCACAAACCTTAGGACAGGTGTCTTTCGCTTGTGACGCGCACCGTATTATAGTGCTGCATGAACAAACGGATAAAGACGATTTCCCCCATGACCTGCATCTCTCCCGCTGCCGCCGAACGGCGGGCTTTCGACGATGCCGAACAGGCCGTTGATGCCCTCATCGCTCTTTATGAACGCAACACCGCCTTCCTGATCGACGCCTTTCAGTCGCTCGCCAAGGGCGCGCCCGTTGAGGGTCGCTACCGCGCCTTCTATCCGCAGGTCAGCATCGAAACGACCAGTTTCGGCCATATCGATTCGCGCCTCTCCTACGGCCACGTTTCGGCACCGGGCATCTACACGACCACGGTCACCCGCCCCAAACTGTTCCGCCGTTATCTGGTCGAGCAGCTCGATCTTTTGATGCGCAACCACCATGTGCCGTTGATCGTGTCGGAATCGACGACGCCGATCCCGCTGCATTTCGCTTTCGGCGAAGGTGCGTATGTGGAGGCCTCCGGCAACAGCGCGCTGGCCGACCACCCGCTGCGCGACCTTTTCGATACGCCCGATCTCAACAATACCGACGACCTGATCGCCAATGGCGAATATGAGGCGCTGCCGGGCGAACCGGCGCCGCTCGCGCCATTCACCGCCCAGCGTATCGATTATTCGCTCGCCCGCCTTGCCCATTACACGGCAACTGGCGCCGATCATTTTCAGAATTTCGTGCTGTTCACCAACTACCAGTTCTATATCGACGAGTTCACAAACTGGGCGCGCGAATTGATGGCCAATGGCGGCGAAGGCTATACGGCCTTTGTCGAACCCGGCAACATCGTCACGCCGGCGGGTGCCGCATCCGCGCCTGAAGCCGTCGGGCGACTGCCGCAGATGCCGGCCTATCACCTCAAGAAGGACGATCATTGCGGCATCACGCTGGTCAATATCGGTGTCGGCCCGTCCAATGCCAAAACGATCACCGACCACATCGCCGTTCTGCGTCCGCATGCCTGGCTGATGGTCGGTCATTGCGCGGGCTTACGCAACAGCCAGCGACTGGGTGATTACGTTCTGGCGCATGCCTATATGCGTGAGGACCACGTGCTCGACGACGACCTGCCGGTCTGGGTGCCAATCCCGGCGCTCGCCGAAGTGCAACAGGCGCTGGAAGATGCGGTAGAAGAGATCACCGGCTTCGAAGGCTTTGAACTGAAGCGCATCATGCGCACCGGCACGGTCGCCACGATCGACAACCGCAACTGGGAACTGCGCGACATGGCAGGCCCGGTCAAACGCCTGAGCCAAGCCCGCGCCATCGCGCTCGACATGGAATCGGCTACGATTGCCGCCAATGGTTTTCGTTTCCGCGTGCCCTACGGCACCCTGCTTTGCGTTTCCGACAAGCCGCTGCATGGCGAGTTGAAACTGCCGGGCATGGCAACGGCGTTTTACAAAACGCAGGTCAGCCAGCACCTGAAGATCGGCATCCGCGCCGTGCAGAAACTGGCGGAAATGCCGACGGAAACCCTGCATTCGCGCAAGCTGAGAAGCTTTTACGAGACTGCGTTCCAGTGACGTTGTCATGATGGACGCGTGTCATCTGGAGCCTGTTGAGGTTCCAGATGACACGATCCGTAAAGCTTGACGATGAACTGGTAAAAAGTGCCGAGGAAATCACGGCCTTTCGGACACTGCCGCCATGGAAGAAGCGCTGCGCATTCTGGTAAAAAACTACCAACTCGGCCAGGCATTTGACGAAATGCGTGGCATGGGCTGGCATGGGCGGCATCATATCAGCCCGACATTCGAAACCTTGGCGGAAGAATTTGGGCGCTGATAGCTGGACACAACCATACGCCTTCAAAAGTGCTGATGCGAGAGGGACGCGATGAACGATCACACCCTTCGTGGTCGATGCCAGCGTCGCCATCAAATGGGTCGTTGACGAGATCGGCACGGACAAGGCCTTGGCTCTTCGCGGGAACACTCGGCTCCTAGCACCTGAGCTGCTGCTTGCGGAATGTGCCAACATTCTATGGAAGAAGGTTCGCCGCGGCGAACTGACAGCCAGCGAAGGTCGGTTTGCGGCCATGCTCATGCAGAGTACCGGCATCGCCTTGGCACGACAGGACGAATGTCAGCTCATTACCGCTGATGAACGTCTGGTTCGCAAGCTTCGACGTAAACCTTCGCGGTATCGCGGTTCTCCTTGATGAGTGGCAGGAAAACCCTCCCCATTAGCACCACCTTGAAAACCTTTGTCCGCGCCACATCTCCCTTCCAACGATGAGCGCGTTTTTCGACGAAGCCGTCTGCCGCAATTGCGGTGAGGCGCTGGCCAGCAAATACTGCCAGTCCTGCGGGCAGAAGAAGGCGGAGCGATTCGGCTCAACCCATCTGCGCCATGAAGCCTGGGAAAAGATCCGCTGGTTCGAGGCGGACATGGTCCGATCCGCATTCAACGTCATGCTGCGACCCGGCCGGGTGGCGCGCGAATATGTTGAAGGCAAGCGCAAAAGCCACGTCAATCCTTTGAAACTGCTGCTCGCCGCCATCGTCATCCTGCTGGTGGTGATTGCCAGGACCGGCTATCTCACCTCCAGCAACCATACGCTGACACGCGCGATCGAACTGGTGCAATCCTATTCGAAATGGTCGTTCTCTCTCGGCATTCTCGCCGTACTGATCGCGTCCAATATCGTCTTCTTCCGACGTGGAGGCGTTAATTTCGTCGAGCACCTCGTGCTCGCCACCTATACCCATTTCGTCATCATCACCGCCAACATCATCAATCTGACGCCGCTGCTCGTGCTGGGTGCCACGCCGGAACGGGTAGCCGCTCACCGCATTTACAGCGGGTACTACATGGACTGGATCGAAGGCGGCATCGTGTTTCTCGCCTTCGGCCAATTCTTCGCCGTCGACTGGCGGCGGCAATGGTGGTGGCCGGCGATCGGCGCGATCGTCTTTCATCTGGTGAAGGAAGGACTGCTTTATCTTTATGCCCGTGCCGTCATCCGCATCGTGATTGCCCAGCTGACATGATGCGGGAGGGCGGAGTTGTCTTTGGGAAGGGAGGTCTCATGAGAACCGCATTCGTACTCGCCGCCGTCACGGCCCTGATACCCGCCGCGCAGGCTTTCGCCGGAGCAAAGGCCGGCTCGCTGTTCTTCCCCGGCCGGGATGCACACATCTGCGATCCGATTTTTTCCAAACTGGAAGACACGGAACAGCGCCAGACGCTGATGGCGCAGGCCACACCGCCCAAGCAACCGGAAAGCTCCCCCGCCGAAAAACCCGCTGACATTGACGAGGACGAGCTTGCCACGCAATTGAAAGACATGCTGCAGGCCTGCTCCTATGACGGCAAGGCGTTGGCTGTGGATGCGAAGGCGCTGTCCGCTGCCCCTGGAACCGATGGCATACAAGCCGTCAACATGGTGATGCGCTATACCGGCCTGCCCCAGAATTTTCGCATCATGGAAGCCGACGTGCCGAATGCGGCAGCCATCATCGTGCTTGGGCCGGACGGCGTTCCGCAACGGGTGATCGCTTATAACAAGGGCTTCATGCAGCAGGTCGCAAAGGCCACCGACAACAATGACTGGTCGTCTTTGTCGATCATGGCGCATGAGATCGGCCACCATCTGTCCGGCCACACTCTGGTGCCGGGCGGCAGCCAGCCGCCAATCGAACTGGAGGCGGACAAGTTTTCCGGTTACGTGCTGTTCAAGATGGGCGCGAAGCTGGGTGACGCCCAGAAGGCAATCGCCACGCTGATCCCCGAAGCTGCCAGCCCCACCCATCCGGGCCGCACGATGCGACTTTACGCCATTCAGGCCGGCTGGATGCAATCCTGCCAGCAGCAACAGAATGGCTGCGGTGAAACCACGGTTGCAGCCGTTCAGCCAAAACCGGCGACAGACGAAACGCAGGCCGAACAGCAAAAGACCGCACGCACGCTGGAGCAGGCCCCGCCAGCCGCAGCGCCGATGACGCCCCCTGTTTCAACCGAACTGCAGATTGCCGCCAATGGTGTACCGCGCGCGTCGATGCCGAAAATACCGGGCGCTGCGGAGATCGTCATACCATCGATCGGCAAGGATGGCGGCAGCAACCGCCCGGCACCGGTTCCGGCAGCGCTCGACCGCATCCCCCAACTCGATCAGACAACGACGCCCTCGAAATTCGACCGGTTCGTGTATGACGCCGTTGGCGTGTTCGACACCGAGACCAAGGAAAAACTCTCGACGCTCGCCTATCAATATGCCGCCGCCACCGATGTCGAGATCGTCACCATCGTGACAAACGATCTGCAGGGCCGCAGCGCCGACCAATATGCACTCGACGTGATGCGACAGATGCGCGTCGGCAAGATGGATGTCGGCAATGGCGCCGTGCTTGTGGTTGCGCCGGAAGCGAAGCAAACCGGGGCCGCGCTTGGGCCCGGTCTGCTCGTGCAATACGATACGGTCGAGCCGCTGCGCAGTTACCTGAAAAGTTTTCTCACGCTCAACGACACGCCCCGCAAATCACTGACATCGGGGCGGTTGATCGCAGATGCCAGCTACCGGGTGATGCGCGACACACAGGCGCTGGAATGGCAGATCAAATTCAACAGCCTGCAGCAGATGCTGACGACCGCTGAAAAAGCCCGCGCGGATTTGCAGCAAACCAACACGCCTTACAATCCGAACACCGACCCGACATGGCGCAAGCTGCTTCGCATCGATGCCACCGTCGTCTCGACGAAACCCGACATGGCCAATCCGGCGCTCGACATCAACGAGCCCAAAACCCGGCATGTCGGCCCGGCTTTGCATGTCCGCACCGCGGATGGGAAGGATGCTGTGCTTTACGTCAACCAGACCGTACCGACGCTGATGCCGGTACCGCTGGAGGACGGCAAGCGTTATGCGTTCACTGCCCGCGACAGCTTTCTGGCGGCAGACGCCCCGCAGTTCGACTTGATCAGTTATGACCAGCTGGACTAGGCGCTGAACAGCCGGTGAAGGGCTTGGAAAATCACGCATCGGCGACATCTAAAGCGCTTATCGCTATGAAGGTTTTCCAATGCGCTTTTTGAAATTGCTTTTGCCGGCGATGTTGATGTCGACGGCGGCCCATGCCGGCATGATCGACATTGCCGGCCAGACATTTTCACAGGATGCCGAAACGATCGAATTGTCCGGCACTGAAGATCTTGCCGATCTGTCGCCCCTCAAGGATTTGCGATCGGTACGGCGTGTCTTTATCGAGGGAGCTTCGGTCACTGGCCTCGGTCCGCTTGCCGGGCTCAGGGCTTTGGAAGAATCGGCGATCGACGATACACAGGTGGCGGATCTGTCCCCGCTCTCGGCACTGCCCGGCCCTGCGGTCCATCTACGCCCTTCGTACGCCCTTGAAAAACCTTGCCGGCCTTGAGGTGTTGACAGCGCTGGAAAAGATCTATCTCCACGAGGCTCCCATCGATGACATTCGCCCATTGGAGAAGAGCGCCGCCAGCCTGCGCATACTGGGCCTCATGGATACGCGTGTCGGCTCGATCGCAGCGCTGAAGAGAGCCGACAAGCTGGCGCAACTGGACTGACGCGCACCTCGGTCACTGGCCTCGGTCCGCTTGCCAGTGCGGTCTCTCTGGACAAACTCATACTGGTCTCGACCGATGTCACCGATATCTCCCCGATCGCCGCAGCGAAAATGTTGACGAAACTGGATCTCACAAACACCGGCATCCGTGACTTGACGCCGTTGCAGAACCTCGGCGCTTTGGAGGATCTGTCGATCAGCCACACAAAGGTGCGCAGTCTGCATGCGTTGAGCAGAATTTCGACACTGACAAACCTTGATCTCAGCGGCACGGATGTGGAACGCTGGCGCCGCTTGAAAGCCTGACCAATCTGCGTGTCCTCTCGCTGGCGCATACCGGCGTCTCGGACCTGACGCCGCTGCAAGACCTGATCAATCTGCGCCGGCTGGATATCGTCGGAACTCGTGTCACCGATTTCACCCCGCTGAGACATTTGCCCGATCTCGAACAACTGCGCATTGGGCAAGCCTTGTCGGAAAGGCCGGCCTATGGCCAATCGATAGAGACAACCGACCTCGACTGGCGCACGTTGAAAGGCCGCGAGGCAATCGAAGCCTTCCTTCGGGAGTAACTGCTCAGGTGCGCCTGCGCCCGGCCACCAGCAGCGACAACGCCGTGCCCGCGAGCGAAGACATGATGATCAGCAGGTGAGCATTCACGGCCGCCTGCCCCAACGCTTCCAGTGCGGAAGCCTTGGTCGAGGCACCGAAGGCGATGGCGCCGGCGGTGATCCCCGCCGGATAGGTGCCGACGCCAGCCGGCGCATGCACCGGCAGGACCGACGACAATTCACCGCCCAGACCGCCGCCGAAGGCAGCGCCGAGATCGAGATCGCAGAGCAGGACCAGAACCCACGCAAGAACCGCGACCTTGACGAACCAGTTGATCAGCGTAGCACCCCAAGCGCGCGCGAAGGCAGCGTTATCGGCAGGCAACCCGGCGGCTGCCTCTTCCACCAGCCGTTCCAGCTTGGCGCCCCTGCCGCCGGTCGGCAGGATTTTTTCCGCCATCTCCACCGCCTGGCCGCGCATGCGAAAGGCGATGGCCGGAAGGACGAGAAAGCCCAGCCACAGTAGCCATACCCAGCCGCCATAGCCTTCGGAATACATGGAAAGCGCCTTGCCGACAGCCGCAGCCGCCAGAAGCGCGTGCAGGTCGAACAAGCGCATCACCAGCAGAGCCGAGGTGGAGCGCGCCAGCGGCACATCGAATTCGCGTCGCATCAAAAGCGGAAAACTCGCTTCGCCGGTGCGCAGCGGCATCATCACGTTGAGCAGATTATGCACCTGCACCAGCCGCAGCAGAACGCCGAACCGGCCCTTGGTTTCCGCAGAGAAATAGTCGTAGATGCGCCAGGTGCGCAGGACATAGGTGCCAAGAAGCAGCACGATGGCCAGCACCGCCGCACCCCAGCCGGCCTTTTGCCAGCGTTCGAAAATCGAAAGCCAGCCCCAGAACCATTCGATGAAGGCCGCGTAAGCGATGATGATCGCCACTGTACCAAGCCACATTGCGTTGCGGATTATCCACGGGCCTTGGCTGGCAACCGGTTCGTTCTTCATATAGAGGATGCCTCATCTTTCGGCTCTCGCGGCGCGTTTCGCACGCCTGCCCGAAGGCCGAGCTTTAGGAGAAAGATGAAGTGGCGACAACAGCAGAATCGATCCGGACCCGGTTGACGTCCACTCAGCCGATCGAACTGTCGCTGGTCGTGCCGATCTTCAATGAAGAGGACAGCGTCGGTCCGCTGATCGCCCGCGTGCGCGAGGCGATGGCCGGTTATGCCAGCCCCTGGGAACTCATTCTCGTCGATGATGGCTCCACCGATGCGACGCTGGCCAATGCCCGCCTTTCCGTCGGCGAACCCGGTCTCGACCTCAAGATCGTCGCCCTGCAGCGCAATTTCGGTCAGACCGCCGCCATGCAGGCCGGCATCCATCAGGCCGAAGGCCGACTGATGGCCACGCTCGACGGCGATCTGCAGAACGACCCGAGGGACATTCCGCAGATGGTTGCGGAACTGGAACGTCGCGAACTCGACCTTCTGGTCGGCTGGCGCAAGAACCGCCAGGATGGTCTGGTCCTGCGCAAGATCCCGTCGTGGATTGCAAACCGGCTGATCGGCCGCATTACCGGTGTTCGCCTGCACGACTATGGCTGTTCCCTGAAAATCTATCGCGGCTCGATCATCAAGCAGGTCCAGCTGATGGGCGAGATGCACCGGTTCATTCCGGCCTGGGTGGCCGGCGTGGTGCCAAGCTCGCGTATCGGCGAAATGCCGGTCACCCACCACGCCCGCGAACACGGCACCTCGAAATACGGCATTTCCCGCACGTTTCGCGTGATCCTCGACCTTTTGTCGGTGATGTTCTTTATGCGCTTCAAGGCGCGGCCGGGACATTTCTTTGGCTCGCTTGGCCTTGGGCTTGGCGCGATCTCGGCCATCATTCTGGCCTATCTCGGCTTCGACAAATTCATTCTCGGCAATGATATCGGCACGCGTCCGCTGTTCCTGATCGGCGTCATGCTGTTTTTGTCATCCGTACAGATGATCACCACCGGAATTCTCGCCGAGATGATGGCGCGCGTTTATTATCGCGACGACAGCACGCTCAGCTATATCGTCAGGGAAGTTTATGGCAGCGACCAGCAGCGTATCGGCTAAATCTTCGTCCTTTTTTGGCAAGCCACACACCATTTTTTGGCTGCTCCTCGCCTATTTCGTGCTGTCGGTGATCCTGCGGCTCGTCCGTTCGGATGCGCTGCAGCCGGATGAAGCCGAGCAGATCTTTCAGTCGCAATATCTGCTGATGGGTTACGGCCGCCAGCCGCCTTTCTACAACTGGCTGCAGATCGGCATATTCGAGCTTGTCGGCCCGTCGATCCTCGGCCTGTCGCTGCTCAAGAACGGTCTGCTCGCCCTCACCTGCATCATCTTTGGCCTCGCCGCCCGCACGGTCGCAAAAGATCGCGATATGGGCGCCGCCGCCATGCTGGGCGTGCTCACCATGCCGGCAACCATCGTCATGGTGCAGCGCGACCTCACGCATGCTATCGCGCTGTTCTGTTTCGTCGCGCTGTTTCTGCTGACGTTTTTCCGCACGCTGACGAAACCCAGCCTCTTGGCCTATCTGGCAACCGGCGTGGTCGTGGGCCTCGGCATCATCACCAAATACAATTTCGTCATCCTGCCAGCCGCCGCCATCATCGCCGCGCTCAGCGATGCCGACTTGCGCAAACGCGTGTTCGACTGGCGGCTCATTCCGGCGCTGGTCGTTGCCGGTCTGATC
This sequence comes from Endobacterium cereale, assembly GCF_009617585.1. Taxonomy (GTDB): domain Bacteria; phylum Pseudomonadota; class Alphaproteobacteria; order Rhizobiales; family Rhizobiaceae; genus Neorhizobium; species Neorhizobium cereale. The sequence goes on from NZ_WIXI01000036.1 coordinate 69,481, forward strand.
TGCCTGCCGCATATGCTTTGGGTTCTGCATAATCTTGATGCCGCCACTTCCGGCACGATTTCAGCCATGCATGACGATAGTTCCGGTAACGCACTTTTCGACCGCATCACCGGCCTCCTGTCGATCATCATCTCGGCACTGCAGGGCACCATCCCGACGCTGATCTTTTTTGCCATCGCCTTTCCAGGCCAGATCCGCGCCGCATGGCAGGCGGAGAACCGCTGGACACGGCTGACGGGCATCACGCTTATTGCCTGCCTTGCCATCGTCGCCGTCATCGCGCTTGGATTCGGCGCCAGCAGCATCCGGCAGAAATGGCTCGCGCCCTTCCTCATGCTGTTTCCGCTCTATCTCTGCATGAAACTGGATGCCGCCGGCGTCGAGGCGCGCATCGGCCTCAAGCGACTGGCGATTGCCGTCCTCAGTGTCGCCACGCTATTCATCGTCTACCTGTTCGCCGCCAACGCACTCGGTCCGCTTTTCGGCAAGCAAGGCAAGGAAACAGTGCCCTATTACGCCTTTGTCGAGAGGATTCTGGCGGAAAACGGCAATGAACGCCCGACAGTCATCGTCACCGACAATGCCTATCTCGGCGGTGCCGCCCGCATTCTCTTGCCGAACGCACTGCTGCGGCTTCCAAGCGAGCGCACACTGGCCGATGCCACGCCCACACCCGCCGCTGGCAGCACGCTGGTGCTCTGGACCGGCGAAAATCCGGATGCGGAAACACAGACCCCGCCCACCGAACTGATGGAAATGCTTGCGAACTATGGCATCGCGGCAGACGCGCCAGCTAAAACGATGGCCGTGCCCTACCAGTTTTCTGGTGGCGCGAAATCGGCGAAGTTCAGCTATATGTGGCTGCCGGCTCGATAAGTTTCAGAGAGCCGGCTGCCCTTACGCCATCCGTGCTTCGCGCAGATGGTCGAGCCCGCCGCGCAGCTTTTCGATCATCTCATCCACTTCTGCATGGCTGATCACCAATGGCGGCGAAGCCAGCATACGGTCGGATGTGGCGCGCATGACAAGCCCGTTTTCAAGGCAATGATTGCGCACCAGAACACCAGCATCGTCCGGCTTGGCATAACGCGCGCGGATCGACTTATCGGGTGAAAGCTGCAGCCCGCCCATCAAACCCACGACCTGCGCCTCGCCGACAACCTCGTGGTCCTCGAGACTTTTCCAGGCTTTCGCAAAATACGGGCCGATATCGTCACGTACGCGGCCCACCAGCCCTTCGTTTTCGAGGATCGCCAGATTAGCGAGCGCCGCGGATGCCGCCACCGGATGGCCCGAATAGGTGTAACCGTGATGGATTTCTTCGGCCGCCAGCACATCTGCCACGCGGTCGCTGATCAGCACGCCACCGATCGGCAGGTAACCGGAGGAAAGCCCCTTGGCGATCGGCGCCATGTCCGGTTCGACACCAAAGTGCTGATGCCCGAACCATTCGCCGAGACGCCCGAAACCGCAGATCACCTCATCGATAATCAGCAGAATATTGCGCGCCTTGCAGATGCGGGCGATCTCCGGCCAGTAGGTGGAAGGCGGCACGATGACGCCGCCCGCGCCTTGCACCGGTTCGGCGACGAAGGCGGCAACCTTGTCTTCGCCCAGCTCATCGATCTTGGCTTCCAGCTCACGCGCCATCTTCAGCCCGAACTCTTCGGGAGAAAGATCACCGCCCTCGGCAAACCAGTAGGGCTGGCCAATATGGTGGATACCTTCGATCGGCAGATTGCCCTGTTCGTGCATCAGCTTCATGCCGCCCAGCGACGCGCCTGCAACCGTCGAGCCGTGGTAACCGTTGCGGCGTGCAATCACCTGCACCTTTTCCGATTTGCCCTGCGCCTTCCAGTAGACGCGTGCCAGCCGGAACCATGTGTCGGTCGCTTCCGAGCCGGAATTGGTGAAAAAGACGCGATTGATATTAGGGCCCGCATGTTCGGTCACCTTCTGGGAGAGCAGCGTCGCCGGTTCGGTCGTGGTGCCGAAAAAGGTGTTGTAATACGGCAGTTCCTGCATCTGCCGCGCCACCGCATCGGTGATTTCTGTGCGGCCGTAACCGACATTGACGCACCAAAGGCCCGCAAAGGCGTCGAGATATTTCTTGCCGGAACCATCAAAGATATAGACGCCCTCGCCGCGGGCGATCAGCCTTGCGCCCTTTTCGTTCATTTCCGTCATCCTGTTGAACGGATGCATGTGATGGGCGGCATCGATGGCGGCGAGATTGGACAGTTTGGCGGTCACGGCAGGCTCCGTCTCATGATTGTGCAGAGGATTCTTAATTGCTACCAACGGGTCTCCGCAACAGCTGACTGACGGTTTTCGCATGGCTTCCGACACCCCCAATCCCCGCATCGAGATTCTCATCGTCGGCATGAACGGCGATCTGCGCGGAAAACGCATTCCGACCGACGCGGCCGACAAGGTGTGGGCCGGAGCCGTTCGCCTGCCGACCTCGACGCAATCGCTCGACATCTGGGGCGACGACAATGATGACATCACTCAGTTGTCGCTAGCCTTGGGCGACCCCGACGGCATCTGCATTCCCGATCAGCGCAGCCATGTCGCCATGCCTTGGGCACCGGAAGGCTCCACGCAGGTTCTGGCGACAATGCACGAACTCAGCGGTGAACCGAGCTTCATGGACCCGCGCGCCATCCTCGCCGCCGTTGTTGCGAAATACAAGGCGCGCGGCCTGAAGCCGGTTGTCGCCACCGAGCTGGAATTTTACGTGGTCGAGGACGACTGGCGCGAAACCGGAAAACCGCAACCGCCGAAAAGCCTGCAATATCGGGAGGAGCCTAATGGCTTTCAGCTCTATGACATGCGCGCCACCGATGCGCTGGACGATTATCTCGAAACCGTGCGCGCCTACATCGACGCCATGAACCTGCCGGGCGACGCCACCACCGCCGAATTCGGGCCCGGCCAGTTCGAGATCAATCTGAAGCACCGCGCCGATGCGCTGGCCGCCGCCGACGATTGCCTTTATCTGAAACGAGTCGCCGAACAGGCGGCGAAAAAGCACGTCCTGAAATCCACCTGCATGGCCAAACCCTATGCCGATCACGCCGGTTCCGGCCTGCATGTGCATGCCAGCATTCTCGACGCGCATGGCAACAACATTCTCGATGCGAAAGGCGGCGATCCGACACTGCTGAAATCCATCACCGCCGGCATGTTGCAGACAATGCGTGATGCGCAGCTGATCTTTGCCCCTTTTGCGAATTCATACCGCCGGTTTCAGCCGGGTTCCTTTGCGCCGGTTGATATCGACTGGGGCATCGGCCATCGCGGCACGGCGGTACGTCTGCCCGAAACCGATGGACCGGGAGCACGTGTCGAACACCGCGTCGCCGGTGCAGATGCCAACCCCTATCTGCTGCTGGCGGCGATATTGGGCGGCATGCTTCTCGGGCTGGAAAACACGCTCGATCCCGGCCCGATGACCGAACCGGGGAAAGACGTACCTGCGGGCACGAAGAAACTGACGCATGACTTCCTGACAGCAGTCGACGATTTTTCCGCCTCGCCTTTCATCCGTGAGGTCTTTGGCGCGCGCTATCAGAAGCTCTACGGCGATACCAAGCGCAAGGAGGCGATCGCCTATCTGCGCACCGTCAGCGATTTCGATTACCGCACCTACCTGCCAAGGATTTGAGAGGTTTCGACTACCCATGAAAACTCTGATGAAATGCTTGGCCATCGCCGGCTCCATCATGGTGGTGGCATTGATAGCTGCTGCTGTCGCCATCATCGTCGACGGACTGAACGATCGTACCGAAGCGGCCGATGTCGCGGTGGTGCTCGGTTCCAAGGTTATGCCGGATGGCACGCCCTCTCCCCGCCTGAAAGCCCGGCTTGATCGCGGCATCGAGCTTTATCGAGACAATCACGTCCTCTTCGTGCTGGTCAGTGGCGGCACCGGCAAGGAAGGGTTTAGCGAAGGCCGGGTGATGCGTGATTACGCGATTGCGCAGGGCGTGCCGGAGGACCGCGTCATCATGGATGAAGCCGGCAACACCACCGGCGCCACCGCGGAAAACGCTGCGCGGATGATGCGGGAACGCGGCCTGACATCAGCCATTGCCGTGTCGCAATATTTCCATATCTCCCGCACCCGCATGGCCCTGAGTGATGCCGGCATAACCGATGTCGGCGGTGCACATGCGGGCTATTTCGAACTGCGGGATCTCTATTCGATTGCCCGCGAAATCCCGGCGATCGGGAAATACTGGCTGGCTCGGGGCTGACGCAAAACTGCTTCCTCGCCCTTCATCCTCCGGCGTGCAAGCAATGCAGGTTTACGGGCAGGCCAGTTGCTCGCCGGAGGCCGAATCCTCGTAACTGGCCGCTATGCGCAGATCGGCATGGACACGCACGCGCGTTATGCTGACATCGGTGCGGGCACCGGTTTTCGGGTCAATCCATTTCGGCAAGGCAGTTTCGATATCCTTGCCCGGATTCTTGCCAATATGGCTCAACACGTCGCCTTGCGGCACCCTCGCAGGCTCGAAATCCCAGCGCATGTTCATGTACCAGTCCTGCCCTTGCCGAACAGGCTCGCCATCGGGAAGCCATTTCTGAATATCTTCGGGGCGGCTGTCCGCGCGTAAATCGACTGTAATCAGGCTTTTGGTGAGGCCCGTCGGGTTATCCTGCGTTCCCGGAGCATCTGACAGCAGTTCAATGATCGGCCTGTTGAAACCGTATTCGTTGAACTCCAGCCTGTAGAATATCTGAACCTTGCTGCCGTTCTCCAGAGGCCGGGCATGTTCCAGCCGCCCGAGATATGGTGGATTGCACAGGGCCTGCGGTTCATCGGTAGTGGCAACGGTCGGACGATGCCAGAAATCCTCCAGCTCTGTCTTGAAAGTCTCTCCGTTGTCGAAATCGAACTCGACGGTGACAAACCCGCGCGAAGTCTTTCCCGAACTGGCCGAGGCGACACCCGCAAATGGCAGGATGACCAGCACGGCCAGAATAGTCGAAAACCTGCTTCGCATATGCATGGGGCCATCGTCCTTCCTATTTTACGCCATTTCCGGCAAAAACGTCGTATCCACCCAATGACGTTTCGGGTTTTTAGGATCGATGCGTACGTTGATCTGTTTCTGCGTCACATAGTCCGTCGGGTCGAACCAGAAATTATCGCTGGCGAAGACATGCACCTTGCGGGTTGCCGGGTCCTGCCACTGGCACATGACCCGCCACGGATGGCTGCCATTGACCTTCAATGAACCGTTGCGCTCAACGCCCCTGACATCGGCAAGGACTAACCGGCCGTTTGCCTGAAGGCTACGTTTGCGGGCACCGTAAAACAGACCGTAAGCGATCATGCCGCCGCCGATCAGGAAGAATATCGCACCGAATGCACCAGGGATCAGCACCAAGCCCCAAAGACTGAAAAGGCCTTCGACCTTTGCGTCGGCCGGTTGATCGGCCTGATACAGAACCTGCACCGTATCGCCACGCGAATAGGCCGGCGAACTGCTGCTCCAGCTTGTTACAAAGGTTCTCTCCATGCCATCGGCAGCGGTAAAGCGCACCACCGGGCTGTACATCGTCGAATCCGACGAGCGCGACCGCTCCAGATCGATCACCACCCCTTCGGCACGCATCGCGGATGCCACAAAACTGCTGGTCGACAGATAGAACCATAGTGCCGCGGCAAGAGCTACCGCACCAACCACCGCGAAACTGATCTTGACAAAATTGATGATGAAGGTCGGCGACATCGATATTCCGCTTTCAAAATGAACAATTCACGCAACAAGCCCGACCAGCTTTGCAGCCAGACCGGGTTCATCGAAAGCCGGAATACAAAACGCTTGACGGCCGCGACCGAAATAGCGCGTCCGCCAATAGCTTCAATTGTCAGGGTATTCTTACCCGCGCGACCGTTGGACGCCGCCTACTCCACTCCGAAAAGCAGCGTCTCCAGGATCTGCCCATGCGCACGGGTGACAGAGGCGTCGGCCCTGGCTTCACGGATGGCGCGGCGTGCAGCCATGGTTGCCGGTGGCTCGAGCAATTCGGCCAACAGGCGCCTTGAGCGCACCTTGTCTGCGGATGGCACGGTATCGATGAGCGGCTCGTCATCGCCGAGATCGGTATAGAGCGTGACCTCCTGAGGCGGAAACGCGTCACGAAGTTCGCTGATGATTTCGACGAGAGCCCGGTGGCTCACCTCACGTTCCGCCATGCGCGGGTTGCGATAGGCAAGATCTCGACGGCGCTGCTGAAGCGCAAGCGCAAGTTCGGCGCGTTCGGCAAAAGTGGCAATAATCCCGGCCTTGGCCTCGTCGCAACTGGCCGTGAATTCGGGAAGTTCAAACATCAAGTCGGTCTGCTCAACGGTCAAACCGCCTGCAAACACCGGATTATACGCAATACCCATAATGTCAGCCCGTTCATTCGGACAGGAAAAAGAGGCGGTCATGCCCCCTGCCTGATAAAAGTCCCGATAAGGATATCCGAAAGCTAGGCCCGCCCCCTTAAGAGGGGCTTAAACACGACTATGAGTTTTCATCTAGCGAATGGCGCGCTGCCGCCAAACCGGTCACACGGTCCGTGGCGCCACCAGAACCTTCAGTTCGCCGGCATGAATTTGAAGATGCACATCGCGCGCCATCGGCAGAAGCTCACCATCGATGACGCAGCGCACGTCATGGCGCTTCTTTGGGAAATGCAGCTCGATCGAGGTCGCCGTCATGGCCGTGACCGCCGGGTTTTCCTTCAGGCGACCACGCAGAATATCGACAAAGAGCTTCATTGCGGTTGGCGGCGTCAGCGGCTCGGCGAGATAGAAACCAAGCTCTCCGCGCGTCAGATCGTCCGCATACATGAGTGCATCACGGCCGAATTCATTGTTGGAAACGGAAATGGCTGAAACCTTGCGATGGGCATTGTTTCCGGCCGCGTTGAATTCCACCTCGAAGACCGGCGGGTTGAACACCACGCCGAGTGCAGCCCGCGTGCTCGCCCGGATTTTTCCCAGCCGCGAGGCAAAAGTCATCGAATCCCGGTAGCGAACCATGCGGGAATGCATCCCGGCGGAAAACTGGTGAATGAAAGTGCGGTCGTTGGCGCTGGCGATATCGACATTCAGCACCTCGCCCTTGGCCAAAACGTCGAGAACCTGAAAGATATCGAGCGGCAGTTTCAGCGAGCGGGCAAACAGGTTCATCGTACCGGCCGGCACAACACCGAGCACCAGTCCGTGCCGCCATGCAATCGCAGCCGCAGCCGAAATCGTGCCATCGCCGCCACCGGCAATCAGCCCTTCCACACCGGCCTCGTCGGCCGCGCGCTCCATGGCATCGACAACATCCTTGCCGGCAACCACCCGGCAATCGATCTCATGCCCCGCAGCGCGAAAGATATTTTCGGCACGCTCCGCATAGGCCCCCATATCGGTGGTGCGAAAAGTGCCGCCGTCGCGGTTAAAGATGGCTACGAGCTTCATGGGAACTTTCAGATGCTGGGCAGAAAAGGCCGGGTCAATAACGAGCCAACAGGAAATTGGTTGCGTGGCATGCACTTAGCAAGATGCTGGCTGACAAAAAGCTGACTTGCAAAGAAGCCACACTTTTGCGTGATCGCAAAAACTCGATTCGTTCTGCACTACCAAGGCGCGAAATCCTATGTTAGCGTTGCATCAAGATCATCTTGATGATCTACACCTCCAGCGCGGGCAAGCTGTGTTTACGGCTTCGCCCGTTCTTTTTGCGCTTCGCAACCACCTTAAAAATATGACCGATTTTTCCCATGCATAATCCCGCATCTGTTCGCGGCGAGGTTCTGGCTTTGTCGCCGCTCGCCATCATTCTCATCGAGATCGCCCTTGCCGTGGGAGGGTTCGGCATCGGTACCGGTGAATTCGTCATCATGGGTCTCCTGCCCGAGGTCGCCAAGACCTACGAGGTCAGCGTGCCCGTCTCCGGCCATGTCATCAGCGCCTATGCGCTCGGTGTCGTTGTCGGCGCGCCAATTATCGCAGTGCTCGCGGCCAAGATGACGCGCCGCAGTCTGTTGCTGTCGCTGATGAGCCTGTTTGCCATCGGCAACATCCTGAGCGCCATGGCGCCGGATTTCTACACGTTTACGGTTCTGCGCTTCATCACCGGCCTGCCGCATGGCGCCTATTTCGGTGTGGCCGCGCTGGTGGCCGCCTCGATGGTGCCGCCCAATAAGCGGGCGCGCGCCGTCGGCCGTGTCATGCTGGGCCTCACCATCGCGACACTGGTCGGCACACCAATCGCCAACCTGCTCGGCCAATGGCTGAGCTGGCGGGCCGCCTTCTATCTGGTCGGCGGCATCGGCGCCCTGACGGTTGCGCTCCTCTGGTATTTCCAGCCGCGCGACGCGGTGGCCGAAGGCGCCAGCATCAAGCGCGAACTTTCGGCCTTTGCCCGCGGGCAGGTCTGGCTGACGCTCGGCATCGCGGCCGTCGGTTTCGGCGGCATGTTTTCGGTGTTTTCCTACATCGCCCACACGACGACGGAAACCGCCGGCATGCCGGTCGCCATGGTCTCGGTCGTGCTTGCGCTGTTCGGCATCGGCATGAATGTCGGCAATATCGTCGGCTCGCGCCTCGCGGATGTGTCGCTCACCGGCACGATCGGCGGCACGATGATCTTCAACATCGTTGTCATGACCGTGTTCGGTTTTGCCGCCCAATATCCGGTCATCCTCTGCCTCTGCGTTTTCCTGATCGGCTGCGGTTTTGCGGCAGGCCCTGCCCTGCAGACACGCCTGATGGATGTAGCCGCCGATGCCCAGACGCTGGCTGCCGCCTCCAACCACTCCGCCTTCAACATCGCCAACGCGCTCGGCGCCTGGCTCGGTGGTCTGGTCATTGCAATGGGCTGGGGTTTTGCCGCCACCGGTTATGTCGGCGCCTTCCTGTCCGCGGGCGGTTTTGCCGTTTTCCTCGCCTCCATGGCGCTGGAGAAAAAAACGGCGGCTGCCGCCTGACATTGACACGAGTGAGATGAAAAGCCGCGTGTGGCGCGACCGATAGGCCCGCCGCACGCCTTGCACCCTTCCCGCCTGCGCGCCATGTTCTCCTCAACACAGATCGAGGATAAGAAAAATGCGCGCCGTCGGCTTCAACCAGAACCAGCCCATCACATCGGACACCGCCCTTCTCGACATCGACCTGCCGATGCCGGAAGCCACCGGTCGTGACCTTCTGGTCGAGATCAAGGCCATTTCGGTCAATCCGGTCGACACCAAGACCCGCAAAAACGCCGTGGTCGAGCCCGGCCAATACAAAGTGCTGGGTTACGATGCCGCCGGCGTGGTGAAAGCCGTCGGGCCCGGCGTCAAACTGTTCCAGCCGGGTGACGAGGTCTATTATGCCGGCGCGATCAATCGCCAGGGCACCAATGCCGAATATCATCTGGTCGACGAGCGTATTGTTGGCGCAAAACCGAAGACGCTGAGCTTCGAGGAAGCCGCCGCCCTGCCCCTGACGGCAATCACCGCCTATGAGGCGTTGTTCCACCGCATGAAGGTTCAGGACAAGGTGGCAGGCAGCTGGAACGCGGTGTTGCTGATCGGTGGTGCGGGCGGCGTCGGTTCGATCGCTATCCAGTTGTTGCGCGAACTGTCGGACGTAACAGTGATCGCCACGGCATCACGCCCGGAAACTCAAAACTGTGCGCGAACTGGGCGCCCATCACGTCGTTGATCACTCCAAACCACTTGCCCCACAGATCGCCGAAATGGCGATCGGTCAGCCGGGTTTCGTCTTCTCCATCACCCAGACCGACAAGCATCTGCCCGACGTGCTGGAGCTGATCGCACCACAGGGACGCTTTGCGCTGATCGACGATTCCGCCGATGTGATCGATCTGCGCCCCTTCAAGCGCAAGTGCCTTTCGGTGCATTGGGAAATGATGTTCGCACGTCCCGTCTTCCAGACGGCGGACATGATCGAGCAGCATAAGCTGCTGACCCATGTTGCCGAACTGGTCGATGCCGGAAAAATCCGCACCACGCTCTCGGATGTGCTGGGGCCGATCAATGCGGACAACCTGAAAAAGGCACACGCACTGATCGAAAGCGGCACGACCCGCGGCAAGCTGGTACTGTCGGGTTTCTGAAACCAATTGCTCGATATAGGTGTGCCCGCCGGAATTGCACTTTATCAATCCGTAAGAACGGATCATATTTCCCCGTCACTGTCTGAGGGGGAATATCATGGCAACGACACAGACCAACAGTTTCGGCAACCCGCTCGATGCGCTGACCGGCTCGACATGGTTCGGTTATCTGGCGCGCACCATCCTCACCTTTGCCTTCTGGGGAAGCGGGCTTTCCAAGCTGATCGATTTCAATGCCGGCGTGGCGGAGATGGCGCATTTCGGGCTGGAGCCGGCTGTCGTCTTCAACATCGCCACCATCATAGTCCAGATCGGCGGCTCTGCCCTCGTCATACTCAACCGCTGGACATGGTTGGGAGCCGGGGCGCTTGGCGTGTTCACGGCACTGACCATTCCGCTCGTCCACCATTTCTGGACGATGGAGGAGCCGATGCGCACGATGGAATTCCATGTCGTAGCCGAGCATATCACCGTCATCGGCGGGCTGATGGTCGTCGCATGGAAATCGCGCTGACGCAAAAAAGCCCGCCGGGCTGGCCGACAGGCTTTTTTAGAAATCAGATCCAGGATGATCAGGCCACGGCCTGAATGACCACAACCTTGGCACCGGTCTGAACGCGGCTGTAGAGGTCGATGACGTCGTGGTTCATCATGCGGATGCAACCGCTCGACATGGCGTGGCCGATCGACGATGGCTGGTTTGTGCCATGGATACGGAAATGCGTGTCGTTGCCGCCGCGATAGAGATAGATGGCGCGGGCGCCCAGCGGATTGTTGGGGCCGCCCGGCATACCGCCGGCGAGCTTGCGATAACGCTCTTCACGGCGCTGCATGTTGGCAGTCGGCGTCCAGGACGGCCATTCGGCCTTGCGGCCCACATAGGCGCTGCCGGCCAAAGCCAGACCGGCTTTACCGACACCAACGCCGTAGCGCATGGCGCGGCCACCGCCCATGATGAAATAGGCGCGGCGTGCCGGCGTATCGACGACGATCGTGCCCGGTGCATAGTTGGAGGCATAGGCCACTTCCTGACGGCGCAGTTCCGGATCGATCTTGTCGATCGGCACCTGCTTCATCGGGAACTGCTCGTTCGGCAGCGCGGCGTAGTTGGTCTGATGATTGACGGTCGTGGCACTGCATCCGGCGAGGAACAGCGGCAGGCCGAACATCAGGCCGCGGCGGGAAATCGACATGAATTGTGTCCTTGGTGAGTCGAGAAGATGTCCAAGGATTAGGAATTCATGGTTAATGAACCGCTAAGGAAAACTACCCTGTCAGCGATTTGTTAATGTGTGGGGCAAGATGGTGCGGAAGCGGGTAAAACATCCGCTGCATCACCCCAAGTATTTGCTCATGCAGGCTGCGAGTATGTTCTGGTTCGTGCCGATCGCTTCTCACCGACGTAAAGGCCCATAATCGTTAGTGTTACCGCCAGCAGGCCGGTTTTGTCGGTGCCGAACATGTGTGGTGAATATCGTTCCAAAACAATCGGAACGATCAAGATTGCGATCTGGACAACAACGATGACCGTCGCGGTCAGAGCCAGCGGCGCATCAGTGCGAATATTGTCTCTGTTTCGCCTGATGTAGGCGAGGACGAACAAAGGAATTGCGAACGCGGCCAACACGGTGTGGATCTCGGCATAATATCGACCGACGGTATGCACGATCGCAATCATCACCACGCCAAACCCATGTCCAAAAATCACGATCAATCTGAACATCAGTTCCGGTGCAGTCATGCCGACGATGTTGATAAGCACCTGAGCTGTCCAGATCGCCAGAACGAGCGGCCAGATCAGGATGTCGAGCGGTTCCTTGATCTGGTCAACATCTGTCCTGCCCTGCGGCACACAAGCAGATCGCCACAACGACAGCATCAGGCTGACAGCGGCAAAACAGAAAACGTAAAAGGCAGCGAAAATCAGCCAGCCATTCCCCGAGACCACGCCTGTCCGGCCTAGGTCCAGGCCCCAGCCTATCTGCGTCGGCAGGAATTCAAGGACCTGAACGGACAGCAACAGCCAGAAGCAATGGCGAAAGCCCGGCATAGGAAGGCGATAACACAAGATCACGCCGACTGCCGTCACTCCGGTAAAGGTCGCAAGCGTCAACCATAAGAAAGTATCCGCATTCCAGATCACTGCGCCCGATGCCCGCAAGCGTTCGATAAGATCATAACCATCGAGGAGACTGATCAACAACGCGACCACGCCGACTGTGATAATCTCGACATTACCAGCCCGTTGCTCCGGGCGAGCCCTCCGTCTTGCCATCAGACGAACCACTTCAACCAAAGTCAGAGCGCTAAAGATCGGCGCGATTCCGAGCGCGAAAATCGAAATGCCTTGCGAGAGAGTGCCACTCTGAGGCTCAAGCCTTGCCGGATCAAATCCCGGCAGCGGAATATTCCATGCAACGATCAGGACAAGCCCCACCAGCGCCGCCACGATAGACGAAATCCGTCTGCCGGCTCGCTGCGTCACGTCCGGCCTGTTGCGCCAGAGCCGCATGATGAGGCGAAAAAACACAGACCGGATCGGTCGCCGCCGCATCACCGACGAGCGCCATCGCCTGACAACGGCAGCCACCATGGTCGATGTGTTTGCGCGCACAACTGCGGCAGGGTTCCTGCATCCAGTCGTCGCCGCGATAGGAGTTGAAGGCGGAACTGTCGTACCAGATCTGCGACAGCGAGGCGTCGCGTATCGTCTGGAACTCCAGCGAGGGAATGCTTTCCGCCGCATGGCAGGGCAGAACGCGGCCCGACGGCGTGACGTTGAGGCCGCTCGAGCCCCAGCCGCCCATGCAGGCTTTCGGGTAACGTGCATGGTGGTCGGCGACGACGTAATCGATCACCAGCACGCCTTCCAGCCGTTTGCGCGCGTCCTCCACCAAGGCCGTGGTGCACTCTACCTGTTCCCGGGTCGGCATCAGAGCCGCCCGGTTTTTCTCCGCCCAGCCATGAAACTGCACGGTCGCCACCTCGATACGCCGCGCACCAAGCCTCACCGCCAGATCCAGCATGTCGCCGATCTGGTCCATATTCTGCTTGTGGCAGACGGCATTGACGGTCAATGGAACGCCGGTTGCCGTCACCCAGCCCGCGACCGCCATCTTGCGGGCATAACCGCCGCGATAGTTGCCGACACGATCGGCCATTGCCTCGGTCGAACCCTGGATCGACAATTGCACATGATCGAGCCCGGCATCGGCCAGTTCCGTCACCCGCTTTTCCGTAAGCCCGATGCCTGACGTGATGAGATTGGTGTAAAGCCCGAAGTCGGCCGCCGCCTTCGTCAGTTCGGTGAGGTCACGCCGCGCTGCAGGCTCGCCACCGGACAGATGCAGATGCAGCACGCCGAGTTCGGCCGCCTGCCGAAACGTGTCGATCCATTCGGCGGCGGAAAGCTCGTCCTGCCCCTTCACCAGTTCCAGCGGATTGGAACAGTAGGGACAGCCGAGAGGACATCGGTGCGTCAGTTCCGCCAGCATGGCGATTGGCGGAGACGGGCGTACACGCATGACCGGCGCTTTTGCCACCATGTTCATCGCGAAATCTCCAGCATGCGGCGATTGGAAAACGCACGGATGAAGGCGATCATATCGGCCAGAAATGCTTTCCTCGGTGCCCCGAACATGTCGGAAAATTCGGCCGCGATACCATCAAGCGCTCGTTTGCCATCCCTCGATTTTAAAGTGACGACGGCGATTTCATCCCGCGCCAGCGCCCGTTCCGGCGGCGGCAACGTCTGGCCGCTTGCCGGGTCGTCGAGCAATTCGACGCTGCGGGAAAGCTTCGCAAGCGCGCCGCCATCGATGACGATGTCCTTGCCGACGGAAGATGTTTGCTTTGCAGCCATGCGCCGGCTGATATCGAATGCGCTGCCCTCGCTCATTGTCGCCCTCAATTCTCATGCGGTTCGGCCTGGAAATCGCCTCACGCCTCATCCCGGCCGCCCGGAGGAGTCCGCGTCGGAGTGACATAGGCACAAAGCCGACGCATGCAGTTGCCAGCACAGGAGATCGGTCGTTAGGCGGGTGCGGCCGAAATCACATCCTGCTCTCCGCGTGTCCGCATGAGGAAGCAGGTATTTCAGCTCGAATTCGACGCCCTCAGAGCCTCATTGCGCAGCTGGCGGCAACCCCAGGCGCCCAGCCGTCTGCAGAGGGCGTAACGCAGCAGACGCCGGCGAAACAGTTGGCATAGATGCCGGTGGCATAAATAGCTGGCAATCGGGTTTGCGCGCAGATTGCTGCGCCACAAATCCGGATTGCGCTACGGTTGCACAAGCAGATACGGCGCGGCGTTCAGCATCAGCCATAGGCAGCATCTGCACCATCGGCACCGACACCAGTCAGGATCATGGCGGCGGCACGGTCTCGTTCCGACATGCCGCCGCGCAGTTACGGCAACCACAGCTCCACTGCGGCAAACCATTTCCCGCGGCAGCAGCCGGAACGAGAAAGCGTATCGACGCCTTTTTTTCCGTTCAAACCGTCATCCCGTGCTTAGAACAGGATCGGTTCGTCGCCATCGGCCGGCGCATATCGATTGATTTCCATGCCGCAGGTGACTTCCTTGAATTTAGGAGCATGCCATTTCATGAGCCTTCACCTTTCGTTGCTGGTCCTTCAGGGCAACGCTGCCGGACGTGTTTTTGACACCTTGGTGTTGCCGGTGCCGGGGAGAGGACACATCCGTCCGCTCCGGACGTATCGATCCGAAAACCGCGCGGGTTCTCAAGATGGATCGCAGGCGTGATGATAAGATTGTCTGCCGGTTTGATGCCGGCGACCAGGGGCGGTGACCATTTTGCCGTCGTGATGCAAGGCGGCTCGCCCCGTGGATAAAGCTGCACGGTCGGCGAGGACGCGGAGCCATCGGCGGTCGGCCAAGACATCCTCCCAGTGTCACGACCCGTTCAACACTCCATAGACCACAGATTGCATCGAAAAGCGGCAAGAGTAAAGACGTCAGCTGCTCACATTTGCGCGTCTCGATGACATAAGGGCCTGCACCACGGCCACATTGATCGCGGCAACCGTGGCGCAGGTGAGTTCGGCATTTCAATCTCAAAAATCGGTAGAGACCGAAATATGGCGCCATCCAGCCAGTATGGCCGCATCCGAGATGTGTTTTTCCTCGATCGCCCGCACCGTATCGCTGCCGAGCGGCAGACGCACCGGTGGATTTTCCGCATCAGCAAAGCTGATCAGCACATCGGCAAGTTTCTGCGGGTCACCCGGCTGGTTGTGACTGACGTTTGCCGCCAGCCGGCGCATGGCGCCCGCCGTTTCATCGTAATCTGCGATGATACCGTCACTGACCGACAGCGAGGCCGCATCGAGGAAATCGGTGCGGAAATAACCGGGCTCGACGGCGGTGACGTAGATGCCGAGCGGGGCAAGTTCGGCACTCAGCGATTCCGTCAGCCCTTCGACGGCAAATTTTGCCGAGGAATAGACACCGAAACCAGGGCCTGCACGATAACCGCCGATCGACGACAGGTTGAGGATGCGGCCAGAACGCTGCCGGCGCATATGCGGCAGCACAGCACGGGTGACCGAGAGAAGGCCAAACACGTTGGTGCGATAGATAGCCTCCACTTGCGATGCCGTGGCTTCCTCGACTGCGCCAAGAAGCCCGAAACCGGCATTGTTGAGAAGCACATCGATGCGACCGAAGCGCTCGACGGCAGCCTTGGCGGCGGCGACAGCCTGCTCCTCATTCGTGACATCGAGCGCCACGGCGAACAGATTTGCATGATCGCCAAAACGATCGATGACCGTTTGCGGATTGCGGGCCGTTGCGACGACATTGTCGCCCTTGGCAAGAGCCCGTTCGGTGATGAGAGCGCCAAAGCCGCGCGAGGCGCCGGTGATAAACCAGGTTTTCATGACGATGTCCCTTTCGAAGGATGGATGTTGCGTTTGCAGGGACAGAATTAGGCCTTTTCGATTGGCGCGATTAGCGGCATAGTTTTTATGACAATCATGAATTTGGCTCATCAATGCGCGCGACCGATCTTTCCGAACTGGCGGCTTTCGAGGCCGTTGCCCGCCATCGCAGCTTTCGCAAGGCAAGCGAGGAGCGTGGCGTCACGGCGTCGGCCATCAGCCATGCGGTGAGCAATCTGGAAGCGCGTGTGGGTATCCGGCTTTTGAACCGCACGACCCGTAGCGTCTCGCTCACCGATGCCGGCACCATGCTGCTGGCCCAGTTGTCGCCGGCATTCGGCGAGATCGGCTCGGCGCTCGATGCGCTCAACCAGTATCGCGACACGCCGTTCGGCAAGGTGCGCATCAATGCGCCAAGCTCGATCGCGCCCTTCGTACTCGGGCCGGTCATGGCGAAACTGATCCGTGAAAACCCGAACCTGCAGCTGGAAATCGTCGCCACCGACCGGCTGGAAGATATCGTAGAGGGCGGTTTCGATGCGGGCATAAGACTGGGCGAGAGCCTGCGCGACGGTATGACGGCGGTGAGGATCAATCCACGCCTTCGATTTGCCGTCGTCGGCTCACCCGCCTATTTCGAAAGGCGGCCGCTACCGCAGACACCTGCGGACCTGAAGAACCACATCTGCATCCGCAATGTCTATCCGAGCGGCACGCCTTATGCGTGGTCGTTCGACCGCGATACGGAAACCATCGACGTCGAGCCGACCAGCCCGCTGACCCTGCATGACCACGAGTTGATGATTGAGGCCGCCTTATCCGGCATCGCGCTCGCTTATGTCTGGGAAAACCGCGCCGAACCCTTTTTGCGCGATGGCAGGCTGGTGCGGTGCCTGGAACCGTGGTGCCCGCCGGAAGACTGGCTCTATCTCTATTATCCAACCCGCAAATACATGTCGGCGGGTTTGAGGGCTGTCATTGAAGCGATGCGGGTCTAACGAAAGAGGCGGGCCGCTCAGCCCGCCTCATCGAACGTCACATATTCTGATAAACCGGGCCTTCGGCGCCCTGCGGCGGGACCCAGTTGATGTTCTGGTTGGGGTCCTTGATGTCGCAGGTCTTGCAGTGCACGCAGTTCTGCGCGTTGATGACGTAGACCTCCTCGCCATCCTTCTCGACCCATTCATAAACCCCGGCCGGACAGTAGCGCGTCGAGGGCCCGGCATAAACGTCGTGTTCGGAGCGCTTCTGCAGGTCCATGTCCTTTACCTGGAGATGAACCGGCTGGTCTTCCTCATGATTGGTGTTGGACAAAAACACCGAGGACAGGCGGTCGAAGGTCAGCACACCATCCGGCTTCGGATAATCGATCTTCTTATGCAGTTTTGCAGGCTCGAGCGACTGCGCATCCGTCTTGCCGTGTTTCAGCGTGCCGAAGAAGGAGAAGCCAAAAAGCTGGTTGGTCCACATGTCGAGGCCACCAAGTGAAACGCCCAGCACCGTGCCGAGCTTCGACCATAGCGGTTTGACGTTGCGCACGCTCTTCAAATCCTTGCCGATCGGGCCGTCG
>NZ_WIXI01000044.1 GCF_009617585.1 Endobacterium cereale
GATCGTTGGCATGGTCCGCGCCATCCACCGAGAGGTCGCCGGTATGGATGATGAGATCCGGCTCTTCGGCTTCAATCCACTGCAGCAGTGGCGCCCAGTTGCCGTTGAAATGCGGCTTCATGGGGCTCAAGTGCGTGTCGGTGATCTGGATGACTTTCATGGGGCAAACTCCAACATTCCGGCGGGCGGCCTTCATGGCGCCGCGCATCTGTTGAGCGGCGTCTTAACGAGCTTGCTTGTCAGTCAAATTACAGGGGTTTCCACTTTCCTTCCATTTTCGTCATGGAACCGTCATGCGCGCATCTTTCTGCGGGTTTTGCGGGAAAAGCGGAGTGCGCGGCAAGAAATCGGTGACTGAAATAAAGCTGTCGCATGAAGCGTGTATTGCCCGGCGCAAAGGAGCCAAGATCATGTTTCGAGACCTCACGCTGCACCAGGCCATTCAGGACCCGCTGATCGCGCAGATGCGCAAGGCGGATGGCATCGGCATGGAGGAATTTGCGACATTCATGATGAAGGCGGCCGACCATTATCGTGTCAGCCAGATCGAGGGCTTGCAGCGCCGCCGTGTCGATCAGTTCTACCGGATGATCGGTGCTGGCGATATTCATGTGCCGCCGCCGCGCAACGCAGTCCGCGACGTGCCAAAACATGTGGTCAAGGGCCCGATCTGGGACCTCTGCTGAGCCGCCACCCGCGCCCGATACCCCATTGCCGAACCCGGATCTGATGCTTACACCTTGAGCGTCAATAATAACGGGTGCAGCGCATGACATCTTCCAGCTATTTTTCCGCAGTGGGCGGCCTGCCGCCCCAGACGCAGACGCTGTCCAGTAAGGCGGTGTTCACGACGGCCTACGCGGTCATTCCGAAGACCGTCATGAGCGATATCGTCACGTCGGTTCTGCCGCACTGGGAAAAGACGCGGGTGTGGATTCTGGCGCGGCCGATGACCGGTTTTGCCGAGACGTTTTCGCAATATATCGTCGAGGTGGAGCCGGGTGGCGGCAGCATGCGGCCGGAGCCGGATGCGCGGGCGCAGGCCGCGATCTTTGTCGTATCCGGTGGCATGACGATCACGCTCGACGGAGAAAAGCGCGCGTTGAAGACGGGCTCGTTTGCCTATCTTCCGGCCGGTTCGGCGTGGACAATCTCAAACGATGGTGCGGAAGCCGTTCGGTTCCACTGGGTGCGAAAAGTCTTCAAGGTGGTGGAGGGGCTGGAACTGCCGCCGGCGATCTTCACCCATGAAGACGATTGCGAGATGTCGGCCATGCCGGACACCGAGGGCCGCTGGGCGACGACGCGTTTCATCGATCCATCGGACGTGCGCTACGACATGCACCTGAACATCGTCACCTTCGAGCCGGGTGCGACCATCCCCTTCATGGAAACCCATGTCATGGAGCACGGGCTTTATGTGCTGGAGGGCAAGGCAGTGTACCGGCTGAATTCCGACTGGGTGGAGGTCGAGGCCGGCGATTTCATGTGGCTGCGCGCCTATTGCCCGCAGGCCTGTTATGCCGGTGGGCCGGGGCGTTTCCGTTATCTGCTCTACAAGGATGTGAACCGCCACGCCGACCTCTGGTGAGGCAGGTCTTGGCGATTTTCCTCAAGGAACCGGAACCCCGATCTCCACGTTATTCCGTCACAGGCAAATGATGGAGGACACCATGCCGATGGCCCACGACAATTCCAACAAGGCTCCGTCCGATGCGGTGAAATCGCTGAAGGAGGAAAAAAAGGCTCAGAGGAACGACAAGCCGGAAAGCGAACTGGACGAAGGTCTGGAAGATACGTTTCCAGCGAGCGATCCCGTATCGGCCACGCGTCCGGGCAAGGCCGGGGATGAAAACAAGCGCTGAATGAAGCTGCATATCCGTTGATGGCATGACCAAATGATTTTTGGCGTGTGCCGGGGGAATTTCGCGTCCGATACCGGACGAAGAAAATTCTGCCGCCTCCGCAATCTTGTCGTAATAATACCCCACGCTATCTAGTTCGAGGATCGGTCTCTGGAGGCGGGACGGATTTGATTTTTGCTATCCCCGGCACGGGCTGTGGGGCAGACTAACCAAGAGAACAAAGAGATAGCCCGGGGGTAATGACGATGAGCGACCTGCAGACGCAACGCCGAATCCTGATGGTGGACGACGACGTGCTGATCGCCATGACGTCAGTCGACATGCTGGAAGAACTCGGTCACAAGGTGATCGAGGCGCATTCCGGTCATGAAGCGCTGGCACTGCTTGGCAAATCCCTCGATGGCGGCGATCGGATCGATCTCATGATCACCGACTTTTCGATGCCCGGCATGAACGGGGCCGAGCTTGCCCAGCAGGCTCGCCGTCTGGTGCCCGGCCTGCCGATCCTGCTCGCCAGCGGCTACACCGACCTGCCGGAAGGCATGGATGTCGATGTAGGACGGCTGGGCAAGCCCTATTCGCAGGAAGATCTGGCAAGCGAGATCGCCAAGGTGATGGTGGGGTGAAATTTCAGGCGGCAGTCTTGTCGCCTTGCGGCGCTTGTCTGCGATCAATGAATTCCGACCGGATTGCCGGGATGGTGTTCCGTGATCGGAGGATGTGATGATGCTGCGCTATGAGACGGACAGGCTGATCGTGCGTCGGCCGAATGTGGCCGACCTCGGCGATTATCTCGCCTTCAGGAATCATCCCCAAAATCTGAGCATGCAGCCCGCTGACCCGGCAACGCCCGACAGGGCGTCGGCGCTACTGGCCCGGCAGGCCGAGATGCCGGTCGGCGTCGAAAATATCTGGGTGATGCTCGCCGTGGAACTTAAGGGCGAGCATCGCATGATCGGCGAGGTGGGCGTGTTTCTTTTCGACAAAACCGCTAGTCTCGGAAATCTCGGCTGGATCATCCATGCCGATTTTCAGCAGCGCGGCTATGCGCATGAAGCGGTTCAGACGCTTTTCCATTACGTGTTCGACGTGGAGGGACTGCGTCGGGTGACAGGAAATTGCCCGACCTATAACGACGCTTCCTTTCGGCTGATGGAAAAACTGGGCATGCGCCGTGAAGCCCATATGCGCCAGAGCCGGCAATGGAAGGGCGACTGGTTCGATGAATATGCCTATGCGCTTTTGCGCGACGAGTGGCAAAGCCCGGAAAAACCTCTGGTCGTGAATGCCTTTGACGGTGGTCAGGCGCAAAACAATGACTGAAGCGGGCCAGACGAATCTGACAGATCGCGACGTGCTTTAGGTGCTAACTATGCTGATCGGGATTTCGACATGGGCTGACTGACGTTACGTCAGGCGTATTGTCTAAAATCCATGCAGCGCCACATCATCCGCAAAATTCAATCAGATATCGGCGGCGATGAAAGTTTTGCCGCGCGGAAGGTGCTATTTGCGAAATTTATCGTTTCGGCCTGCGCTTGCCGGTATGCTGGCATTGTTCGCGTGTGTTTCGGAAACGGCCTTGGCCGAACCGACGGAGCCAGCGGCATTGGCGGCGGCACAGGCATTTCTGGCCGACCCGAAAGCGGAATTTAAGCTTGAAAAATTCATGTTTCGACATCGGACAGATTTGTCGAAGATTGCTGCTGGTGTGCAGGCACAGGCATTTGGCGGGGCGAAGATCGTTTTTTCCGATGGCGCGGTGGCCATTGCTGCCACCGAGGTTGCCATGCCGAAGCTGACCCAGACATTTTACATCCGGCTTCGCTTTGAAAATATGCGGTGGACGGTGTCGGACTGGCTGAATTTTCGCGATCTTGAGACCAATGCCATGGTTATGGCCGCTGCCGAAAAAGCCACGCAAGCGGAATGGGACCGGCAGCGCGTCGTAATGGGGATGGCAGCGCTCGACATGGATCTTGAAAACATGAGGCAAAACATGCGCTTTATGTATGGTAGCGACGAGGAGATGATGGTTGCTCTGGCGCCTGTTCTCGCCGATCTGACAGCCTTGTGTCGAACCGTTGCCAGAACCGAAGCGGTGAGGCCGCTTGTGACAAGTGTCGCGAATGCAGATATGGCAAGCATCGCGCCGGAGGTGGCGGCGATTGTCGAGGTGGCGCGTGAGCAGGGTGTTATCGTGTTCGCGCGGGAAGGCGACAGTGGTCTTCTCGGCATGGCGGGGATGCTGCCCGACGGTACGAGGCGGCAGTTGCTCAGCCGCTATCTGCTCTGCACGCCGGATGAAAAATCGCTCTCGCTTCAGGGGCGGCTAATTGGCCCCGATTTCTATGCCATCCGCGATCTGGGAGATGGCGTCTATTTCGTCAGGCGCTGACCCTTTGCAGGACACCGGCCGACGGATGTTCGCGGACCAAGGCAGCAACTGTTGTCAAACACCAAAAAGCCCGAAGCATTACTGCTCCGGGCTTTTCTTGCGGGTCTTGGGAGGACCTGATTATTCGGCGGGCTGCAATGCTGCCGGTGCCGGTTCGCCGGTCAGCTGGCCGGACATCGCCTTGTCGAGCATCGACTTGTCCAGTTCGCCTTCCCAGCGGGCAACCACGATAGTGGCGACCGCGTTGCCGACGAGGTTGGTCAGCGCGCGGCATTCCGACATGAAGCGGTCGATGCCGAGGATCAGCGCCATGCCGGCGACCGGGACGGCCGGTACGACAGAGAGCGTGGCGGCAAGCGTGATGAAGCCGGCGCCGGTGATGCCGGCGGCACCCTTGGACGACAGCATGGCCACCAGCAGAAGCAGGATCTGGTCCGTCAGCGACAGGTCGATGCCGGTTGCCTGGGCGATGAAGAGAGCAGCCAGCGTCATGTAGATGTTGGTGCCGTCGAGGTTGAAGGAATAACCCGTCGGGATGACGAGGCCGACAACCGAGCGCTTGCAGCCGGCGCGTTCCATCTTCTGCATCAGGTTCGGCAGGGCCGCTTCCGACGAGGACGTGCCGAGAACGAGCAGCAGTTCCTCCTTGATGTAGCGGATCAAAGCAAAGATGGAGAAGCCATTGTATTTGGCAACCGCACCGAGCACGACGACTACGAACAGAACTGCGGTAATGTAGAACGTCAGGATGAGGAAGGCGAGGTTGGCGACCGAGCCGATGCCATACTTGCCGATGGTGAATGCCATGGCGCCAAAGGCGCCGATCGGGGCGGCTTTCATCAGGATGGCGACGAGGCGGAAGATCGGGGTGGTGAGCGCGGTCAGGAAGTCGAGAACCGGCTTGCCCTTTTCGCCGACCATGCCAAGCGAAATGCCGAACAGGACCGAGAAGAACAGGACCTGCAGGATATCACCCTGTGCGAATGCGCCGACGATGGTTTCCGGGATGATGTTCATCAGGAAGCCGGTGATCGTCGTTTCATGCGCCTTGGTGGCGTAGGATGCGACTGCCTTGCCGTCGAGCGAGGCCGGGTCGATGTTCATGCCGGCGCCGGGCTGCAGCACGTTGCCGACGATCAGGCCAACGATGAGCGCCAGTGTCGAGAAGCAGAGGAAGTAGAGCATCGCCTTGCCGGCGACGCGACCGACCTTCTTCAGGTCCGACATGCCGGCAATGCCGGTGGCGACGGTGAGGAAGATGACGGGGGCGATGATCATTTTCACCAGACGGATGAAGGCGTCACCCAGCGGCTTCAGGCTGGCGCCGAAATCCGGATAGAAATGGCCGAGCAGCATGCCGGCGACAATCGCCACGATGACCTGGAAATACAGGTGGCGATAGAATGGCAGGGCCTCCGCCTTGGGGGCGGGTGCGTGGATATCCATGATGTCCTCCAGTTGCCCCGCTCAAGGTTTCCTACCCGGGGCAGCAGTTGATAGAATGCAAGGAGAGCAGCAAGGGGCGTGCCAGTTTGCGTTTCAATCGATTAAGCCATTGAAATGACAAGTGCCAATTTGATCTGGATTAAGTTTTCGTTTGCAATTTGTGCGGATATCCGCACTTTCTGTTGATGGCTGTGTGAAATCATGCTCATTGGCGATATGTCAAAATCCATGCGCCAGCAGACCGAACACATGTTGCTCCGGCAGTTTCGTCGGGCATGGGCCATGTTTGCCGTAGCGGCATTGTGCCTAGCCTTGGTTCTTGGCTTTCTGGTGGAACATTTCGGCCGGGTTTCGGCTCTGGAGAGGCTAGAGGCTCAGGGAAGAACGGAGGCGGACCTCAAGGTCGCGTTGTTGCGTGCCTCGCTCGAGCGGCCGCGGGCGCTGCCGCTGCTTCTGGCCGGTGACCGCGATGTGCGCGATGCGCTGACCGATCCTGCCGGACCGCGAGCGACCGAGCGGCGCGAGGCTCTGGATGCCAAGCTGGAAGATCTAGTCGTTCAGACCAATGCCTCGGTCATCTATGTGATCGGGCTCGATGGTATCGCGATCGCCTCCAGCAATTGGCGCGAACCGACCAGTTTCGTCGGCAATGATTATGCCTTTCGCGCCTATTTTTCGGGGGCGATGAAGGGCGGATCGGCCGAGCATTTTGCGCTCGGCAGCGTCAGCAAGCGGGCGGGGCTTTATATCTCGCAGCGCGTTGGCCCGGCGGAAGCGCCGCTCGGCGTCGTGGTCGCCAAGATGGAATTCGACCAGCTGGAGGCGGATTGGCGCAATTCCGGCCGACCGTCCTATGTGGTTGACAACAATCATGTCGTGCTGGTTTCGAGTGTTCCCTCGTGGCGGTTCATGACGACACAGTCGCTGCAGCCGGAAGATCTGGGCGCGATCCGTGAAAGCCTGCAATTCGGCGATGCACCGCTTCTGCCACTGCCGTTTTCGCGCGAGCGGATGGTGAATGACGGCGCGGCGATCCTGTGGGCGGTGATGCCGGGCGAGGCGGGCCCGCAGGACTTTTTACGCATCACGGCGCCGATCGCTTCTACGCCGTGGCGGTTCGAATATCTGATGCCGATCCGTCTGCCGCTTGCCGACGCCATGCGCGAGGCGCGACTGACCGCACTTATTGGCTGGGCTGGTCTCGTGGCGCTGGCGGGCCTGATGTTGCGACGCCGGCAGGTGACGGTGATGACGATTGCCGGGGAACAGCGTGCCCGCGAGGAGCTGGAGGAACGGGTGGCGGCGCGCACGATCGACCTCAGTCTGGCGCGTGACCGGCTGGAGGCGGAAATCGCCGACCATGAGATGACCGATCGCAAACTGCATGCCGTGCAGCAGGATCTGGTGCAGGCCAACCGGCTGGCGATCCTGGGACAGGTGGCGGCCGGCGTAGCGCATGAGATCAACCAGCCGGTGGCGACCATTCGCGCCTATGCCGACAATTCCAAGATTTTTCTCGCACGCGGCAAAACGGAAAATGCGCTGGAAAATCTTGACCTGATCGCTTCGCTGACAGAGCGGATCGGTGTGATTACCGAAGACCTGAAAGCGTTGGCGCGAAAAGGCCGTTCGGAAGCGGTGCCGGTTATCTTGAAGGATGTGCTCGATGGCGCGCTGATGCTGGTGCGCAGCCGTTTTGCCGGACGTCTGGATACGCTGACGATCTTTCCGCCGCCGCAAGGTCTGCAGGTGATGGGCAGCCGGTTGCGGTTGGAGCAGGTATTTATCAATCTCATCCTCAATGCGCTGGAAGCCGTCGAGGGGCAGACGGATGCGCATATCACCGTCACCACCGAAGTGGCGGGTGAGCGCGTGGCGATCCGTGTGTCGGATAACGGCCCCGGTGTGCCGGAGAAAATTCTGGCGTCAATGTTCGAGCCGTTCAATTCCTCCAAGGAGCGCGGTTTGGGGCTGGGACTCGTCATCTCCAAGGATATCGTTTCGGATTATGGCGGGCGCATCGAGGTGGAAAGCGAGCCGGGTCATACCTGCTTCACCGTGCTTCTGGCGCGGGTGATGGCGGACGAAGGCACTGAAGAGGCAAAAGTATGAACGACGCGACAAAAGTTTTTCTGATCGATGACGATGCCGATCTGTTGCGTGCTACCGGGCAGACGTTGGAACTGGCCGGTTTCGAGGCCGCGCTGTTTACCTCCGCAACCGATGCGCTGTCGCGTCTGAACGCGGGCTTTGACGGGGTGATCGTCTCCGATATTCGCATGCCGGGGCTGGATGGTCTGGAGCTGTTCTCGCGCGTCAGGGATCTGGATGCGGAATTGCCGGTGATCCTGATGACCGGGCATGGCGATATTCCGATGGCGGTGAAGGCCATTCAGGATGGTGTCTACGACTTCATCGCCAAGCCTTTCGCCACCGACAGGTTGCTGCAATGCATTCGACGGGCTGCCGAAAAACGGCGGCTGACGATGGAAAACCGGCGGCTGCGGCTGGCTGCGGCCGAAGGCGGGGCGGGGCCGCAACTGCTGGGCCAGACGCCTGTGATGGTGCGGCTGCGGCAGACCTTGAAACAGATTGCCGACACTGATGTCGATGTGCTGGTGACCGGTGAGACCGGCAGCGGCAAGGAAGTGGTGGCGAGCCTGCTGCATCAATGGGGTCGTCGTGCCCGAGGGCATTTTGTGGCGCTGAACTGTGGCGCGCTGCCTGAGCAGATCATTGAAAGCGAGCTGTTTGGGCACGAGCCAGGGGCCTTTACCGGCGCGCAGAAAAAACGTGTCGGCCGTATCGAACATGCCGATGGCGGTACGCTGTTTCTCGACGAGATCGAAAGCATGCCGATGGCGACGCAGGTGCGCATGTTGCGTGTGCTGGAAATGCGCGAGGTGGCGCCACTGGGTACCAATGATATCCGGCCGGTCGATCTGCGTGTCGTGGCAGCGGCCAAGGTGGATCTTGGCGACCCTGGACAGCGGGCGAGTTTTCGTGAGGACCTTTATTATCGCCTGAATGTGGTTTCGCTGTCGATCCCGCCGCTGCGCGAGCGGCGCGAGGATATCCCGCTGCTCTTCCAATATTTTGCCGAAAAGGCGGCGCGACGGTTTTCCCGCGATGTGCCCGTCATGTCGGATGCGGTGACGCGTTATCTTGCCGACCACCACTGGCCGGGCAATGTTCGCGAGCTTTCACATTTTGCCGAGCGCATCACGTTGGGCCTTGAGCCGGTGCCGGTGTCTGCTGGCGTGCTGACGGAGAGGGGAGGGGTTCTTTCTCTGCCTGAACGCGTCGATGCGCATGAGGCGGAGATCATTCGCGACACGCTGACCTCCTTCAACGGCGATGTGCAACAGACCATCGCGGCTTTGAAAATTCCGCGAAAGACCTTTTACGACAAGCTGCAGCGTCATGGTATCGTGCGTTCCGATTTTGCCGGGCGGTGAGGGCGGGCGTTTACCTGATCGGCTCTCGGATGATGATTTTTACGAATTATTTTAAATCTTTTAAATCAATGACATGAGCAATCGAAAGGGTAGATTTCTCAGTGTTTTGAAGGGTGCCAGGATAGCACGGGGAGGGGTGGTCGAAAGGACCTGTTAACCTTTATTTTCTATCTCTTATCCGTTCGTGCCACTCCTGTCCTTCGTTCGGTGCCCATGCAGTTTTCTCGTAAAAATCCATCACAGAATAACGAAAAAGACATCGCCGAGGACGGCGGATCGCAGGCTGTAGAAACCGCGCAGGCGGCTTCTCTGGCGGAGCGTGAAGCGGCCTATGCGGCTGCGCAGGCGCGCAAGGATCTTCTGGCGCGGATGCAGGCACCGGTGCAGCTTTCGGCGCAGGCTCGCAAGGCGGCTGCCGCAGCGGCGGCGGCTGGTGCCGATCTGCCGCCGCAGGTGAAGGAAGATGGTGTCTGGCAGCAGGCGTTCACGCTTGCGCCGAATGTGCGGTTTACACGCACTCCGGAAAGCACGCTGTCCTCTCGTCATGCTGATGCGCACGAGCCGGAAGCGGCCGTGATGCCGGATGCCTATGCCCAGCTTTCGATCGAAGGGGCCGGCGAGCACGCTGCCCGCAAGGTGGCATCTGCGCCGTCTGTCAATGACGAAGTCGAGCGGGTGGCTGCCGAGGCCGCTGCGGCGCGGGCAGCCGCTGCTGAAGCTTTCCGCAATTCCCTTCCCAAGACGGGCTCACCCCTGATCGTGCCGCGCCGCATGCCGGTCGCACCGGCGGTGGCAATGGCCCCGGTGCCGATGACGCCGGTCAGTGGTCCCGTTTCGCAGATCCCTGCTGAACAGCAGGTCCCGGCTCAGGTTCAGGCGCAGGCCGATGTGCAGCAGATGGTCGCCACCACTGCGACCGTCGCCGTGCCATCGATCCTGATGCCGGATGGTTTCGATGGATATGTCGCGGTTGCGCCTCAGGCGCCCGCTTCGCATCCGAAATTCTCGGCGAGCGGTTCGGTCGATACGATCGCCGGTTTGCAACAGCTGGCTGCCGCGATGCGGCGCGGACTGGTGCAGAATATTCCGGCTCCGGCTGGTTCGCTTGTCGCCAACGATGTGGCGCCGGTTGCGGCTGCTGCTGTTGCCGCATCCGTGCAGGCTGACGCCGCAATGGAACAGGTTGCTGCACCGGTTGCCGTTTCCGATTTCGCCTTCTGGGAAGTGATGCCCTTTGACATTGCGGAAATTCCGCCGATGTCCGCTGCACTTGATGGCCACCAGATCGCCACGCCGGTGGAAAAGCCGGCTGCGGCAGCGCCTTTGCCGGTGATTGTGCAGACGCCACGCGCGCCAAAGCCAGCGATGGCGCCGGAAATGCTGACGCTGCTGCACTCCAGGCGCCGTTATGCGCCGGCTGGTTCCGTCGTAGCGCTTTATCGCGAAGTGGCAACCGCGAAACATGCCGAAGCCGCCGTTGAACTGCCGTCCCTGCCGCCGCTTCTGCAGGCGGCGATCGAAGGTCCCGTGAGCCATGCCGTCCAGCCGACCGTTCAGGCTGCACCTTCGCCCGTAACGTCTTTGCCGGAGCCTGCCAACCAGCAGGCCGTGGCCACCATGCCGATGGTCGCCAATGCGCATCCGATGATGCGTGCGGGTGCCATGCAGGCGGCTGCCATGCTGCAGCCGATGGTTTCCGCAGTGGCCGTGCCCGTGGGGACGGGTCTGACACAGACGACGGCCTTCGTACAGCAGATGCCGGTTGCCGCAGAGCGGGTAGCAGCGCCTGCCGCGATGCCGTTCGTTGCAGCTCATGCATTCGGTGGGGCGTCGTTTGGCGGCCCGTCCTTCGGTAGCCCGGTTTTTGGTGGCTCTTCGTTCGGAGCACCCGCTTATGCGACGCCGACCGTTCCGGCTGTCGAGGCTGCGTCTGTTGAAGCCGTGGCCGAGGTCGCAGTCGTCGAGGCGCCCGTCGAAGCCGCCGCCGCCCCGGTCTCCGTTCCTGTGCCGGTCCCGACGCCGACGCCGAGCAATGTCACCATCACCGTTCCGGCTGCAACACCGGCGCGTGCCCAGACGGTGCGCCCAAGCCTTGCCGAATACGAGTTTCCGCCGATCGGCCTGTTGCAGGAACCGCGCGGCGAGCGTGGGCAGGCCATGCAGCCCGACGCGCTTCAGCAGAGTGCGGGTCTTCTCGAAAGCATTCTCGAAGATTTTGGTGTCAAGGGCGAGATCATCGACGTGCGTCCGGGTCCGGTCGTCACGCTCTATGAATTCGAGCCTGCTCCGGGTGTGAAATCCTCCCGCGTCATTGGCCTTGCCGACGATATCGCCCGTTCGATGTCGGCGCTTTCCGCCCGCGTCGCCGTGGTGCCCGGCCGCAATGTCATCGGTATCGAACTGCCGAATGCCGTGCGCGAAACCGTGTTCTTCCGCGAACTGATCGAATGCGAAGACTATTGGGAAACCAAGCATCGCCTGGCGCTTTGCCTCGGCAAGACGATCGGTGGCGAGCCGGTCATCGCCGAACTGGCCAAGATGCCGCATCTTCTCGTTGCCGGCACCACTGGTTCGGGCAAGTCGGTCGCCATCAACACGATGATCCTGTCGCTCCTCTACCGGCTGCGTCCGGAAGAATGCCGGCTGATCATGATCGATCCAAAGATGCTGGAACTGTCGGTTTATGACGGCATTCCGCATCTGCTGACGCCGGTCGTCACCGATCCGAAAAAGGCCGTGCTGGCGCTGAAATGGGCCGTGCGCGAGATGGAAGACCGTTATCGCAAGATGTCGCGTCTGGCCGTCCGCAATATCGACGGTTACAACCAGCGTGCCGCCGCTGCCCGTGAGGCCGGCGAGGTGATTACCGTCAATGTGCAGGTCGGCTTCGACCGCCACAATGGCGAGATCGTCTACGAGGAACAGGAGATGGACCTCGCGCCGATGCCATACATCGTCGTCATCATCGACGAGATGGCCGACCTGATGATGGTGGCTGGCAAGGAAATCGAAGGCGCCGTTCAGCGCCTGGCGCAGATGGCGCGTGCCGCCGGTATCCATGTGATCATGGCGACGCAGCGTCCCTCCGTCGATGTCATCACCGGCACGATCAAGGCCAACTTCCCGACGCGCATCTCCTTCCAGGTGACGTCGAAGATCGACAGCCGCACCATTCTGGGTGAACAGGGTGCCGAAAACCTGCTCGGCCAGGGCGATATGCTGCACATGGCCGGTGGCGGACGCATTTCTCGCGTGCATGGCCCGTTCGTCTCGGATGCGGAGGTGGAACATGTGGTCAAGCATCTGAAGATGCAGGGCCGTCCGGAATATCTCGGCACCGTGACCGAAGACGAGGAAGACGGTGGCGCCGAGGAGACTACCGACGAATCGGTGTTCGACAAGAGCGCCATGGGTTCGGAAGACAGCGGCGATGATCTTTACGACAAGGCCGTCAAGGTCGTGCTGAAGGACAAAAAGTGCTCGACCTCCTACATCCAGCGACGCCTGTCGGTTGGCTATAACCGCGCCGCCTCGCTGGTGGAACGGATGGAGCAGGAAGGTCTCGTCGGCCCGGCCAACCATGTCGGCAAACGCGAGATCATCGGCGATGGCCGCGGCCCGCAGGGTTCCGGCATGGACGACTGAGGTTTTTGCCTCGGATGTGAATGATGAGAGAGGGTCCGCTTGCGGGCCCTTTCCTGTTTGCCGTTTGCGGTTTTTACGACCGTTGTCTTATCCTGATACCGGCCTATCTGCCTGTCCATCGGGATGTCACCTATGGTGGAAAAGATGACGGAAGAGACCGGGTTGTGGACATGGCGCAAGCGTTCCGAAGGACGCGGCCTTTTGGAAGTCACCGAGGCGCATCTGGAGCGTATCCGCGGGTTGACCGTGATCTGGGATGCGGGAGAAGCCGGGGCTGCGGTTCTGGCGGATGACGAGTTTTCCGATCTCGACAATCTCGATCAGGAGGACGAGGAGCTTGCGACGGTACTCGGCATATTCATGGTATCCGCACGCGTGCCGGCTTTCGAGGGGCTGGTCCGCAACCCTTATGCGAGGGCTGGCGAGGATGACCGGTTTGGACTGGATGATGTTCCGGCTTCGGACATCGCCAAGCTGCTTTTGTCCGGGCAGGATATCGCGCTGAAGGCCGAGCCCGACGAGGTGGCCTTGTGGGATAATGCCGACCGGCGTTTCTATGGTATCAACCCTAAGCGGCCATTTGGATCGGAAAATGTTTCGCGCGACGTGCGGGCGCTGGTCGATCCGGAAAAGACCTTAAGCAATGCCGCCTTCGCAAAAAGGCGCAAATGGCTGGAAAGCCGGTTGTTGCTGCTGCTGCAGTTCTTCGTGCAGAACGCGGTTCTGCCGCTCGGCAAGTGGGTGCGTGACGACGAACGGAACTGGCGTCTGCTTGATCCGAACGAAACGCCGCCTGCCGGGGAGGAAATCTCCCGCAAGGAGTGGGCGAGCCGGATGTTTCTGCAGAATTATTACGAAAATCGGGACTATACCGATACCCTGCATGCGCTGTTCCACCTTGCCCGCACTGACCGTCTGTCCGGCAGCCACGCTGACATCGTAAAGCGGTTCAAACTGGATAACCATTTTGATGCGGTCAGCGACTTTGCCTATCAGGGCGCGATCGAGGAACGGTTTCTCGCTGCCTTGAAATTTTTTCCCGAGAGGCTGAAAGATCCGGGCGTTCCGTGGTTCACGCTTTCCTATGCGCGCGTCCTGAATGCCTCGGCGCGCTTCGAAGAGGCGCATGCGGTGCTGGAGGCGGCCGGGGTTTTCGACATCACCCGCGAGGAACTGAATTCCAGCACGATCAACACGGTGCTCATCGCCTGGGTTGAAGGTCTGATTGCACGATATGGTTCTGGTCGTCTGCCCGGTCGCGAACTCTTTGCGATTCTTAATGGAGGCCATTCAAAATGGTATGTCCAGCCAACGTTGATCAGCATATTCCAGCAGTGGCGTTCGTATCCAAAGGAGTATCGTGACGATGCCGAGGAGCCCGGTCTGGACCATGCCCGCGCAATGGCAGCGCAGCTTGAGCTGATCCAGACCATCGACAACCGGGATGTTAAATTGACGGCGCATGGCCGGGTACGTGGACCAGACTGATCTCGTTTCGGACTGTCAAAACTTGACGGCCATCCTCGCCTTTCACTAAAACAGTCCGACCGCGATCCCTGCGTCACGCGATGTCCCGGAGGATGTTTTCTTGAAAAATTCCGTTGTTCTTGCTGTCGGTGCCAGTGCGCTGGCTTTTTCCGCTTTTGCCCTGCCGGCTCATGCGCAGGTTGCCGACAGCATCACCA
Organism: Endobacterium cereale; assembly: GCF_009617585.1. Taxonomy (GTDB): domain Bacteria; phylum Pseudomonadota; class Alphaproteobacteria; order Rhizobiales; family Rhizobiaceae; genus Neorhizobium; species Neorhizobium cereale. The sequence goes on from NZ_WIXI01000044.1 coordinate 14,498, forward strand.
TCTACAATGCTCAGCACGAGGGTTTGACGAAGGAGTGGGCGGAGGCGTTCAAGGAAGATACCGGGATCGTCGTCACCATCCGCAACGGTTCCGACATGGAATTTGCCAACCAGATCGTGCAGGAGGGTGAAAACTCTCCGGCGGACGTTTTCCTGACCGAAAACTCGCCGGCCATGGCGCTGGTGGATGGCAAGGGCCTGTTCGAGCCGGTTGCCGCCGATACGCTGGCGCAGGTGCCCGAACAGTTCCGGCCCGCCAACGGCCACTGGATCGGGGTGGCGGCGCGTTCCACCGTGTTTGCCTATGACAAGACGAAGCTTACAGCTGACAAGCTGCCGACATCCATGCTCGATCTTGCGAAGCCGGAATGGAAAGGCCGCTGGGCGGCTTCGCCTTCAGGGGCGGATTTTCAGGCAATCGTCGGTGCGCTTCTGCAGTTGAAAGGCGCGGATGTCACGGAAAGCTGGCTGCAAGGCATGCAGGCCAATTACACCGCTTACAAGGGCAATTCGATCGCCATGAAGGCCGTCAATGCCGGTGAGGTGGAGGGGGCGTTGATCTACCATTATTATTATTTCGGCGATCAGGCGAAGACCGGCGAGAACAGCAACAATCTCGGTCTGCATTATTTCAAGGGGCAGGATCCGGGCGCCTTCGTTTCGATTTCCGGCGGTGGCATTCTGAAATCGTCGAAACACAAGGAGCAGGCGCAGGCCTTTCTGGAGTGGCTGACCGGCGAGAGTGGCCAGCGCGTGCTGCGCGATGGCACGTCCTTCGAATATGCGGTGGGCAAGGGCGCGGCATCCAACAAGGCACTGGTGCCGCTTGCTGATCTCGATGCGCCGAAAGTGGAGCCGTCGATGCTCAACAACGCGCAGGTGACGGACCTGATGACCGAGGCCGGGATTTTTTAAAGAGCCGGAAGCGAATGTGTTTCATTTTACCGTCATTCTTATGGTGGGCCTAGGTCCGATCACTGTGTCTCACCGCAGTGAAAAGTCTCTTGCGCACAAAGGCTTGCGCGCACTGCATCGCTGTGACAAGCACAGGGATGACGGAGGATGGGCTTTAGATCTTGCTTCTCCCCGCGAATTTCAGGCTGGCCATGACGTCATCCGTTTCAGATAATGCAATCCCGATGGCCCGGCGCAGGCGTAGATCCGGCCCGTCGTCATGGACATTTGCCATTGCAGTCACTATCGCGCTTTTTGCGCTTCTGCCGCTGGGTTTCGTCATCTGGGCGACGGTCGCGACCGGACCGGAGACGGCCTTCAAACTGATCGCGCGCCCACGTGTCGGGGCGCTGTTGGTGAATACCGTGGCTCTGGTGCTGATCACCGTGCCGCTCTGCGCGCTGCTGGCGGTGGCGCTGGCCTTCCTGACGGAGCGGACCGACATGCCGGGCAGGCGGCTGTGGGCGTGGTTGTGCATCACGCCGCTCGCCGTACCGGCTTTCGTGCATTCCTATGCCTGGATTGGGCTGTGGCCAGGCCTCAACGGTCTTGGCGCCGGTGTGGCGATTTCGCTCGCCGCCTATTTTCCCTTTCTCTACCTGCCGGTGGCCGCCGCATTTCGGCTTCTCGATCCGGCGCTCGAAGATCAGGCGGCGTCCCTGGGACTTTCTCCACTAGCCGTGTTCCGACGGGTGGTGTTGCCGCAATTGCGGTTGTCTTTGTGCGGCGGTTCGCTGCTGGTGGGCCTGCACCTGCTGGCCGAATACGGGCTGTACGCTATGATCCGTTTCGACACGTTTACGACGGCGATCGTCGAGCAGTTCCAGTCCACCTATAACGGCGTGGCGGCGCATATGCTTGCGCTAGTGCTGGTGGTCTGCTGTTTCGCATTGATCGGCCTCGAGGTGGTTTTGCGCGGCCGCAGTCGTTATGCGCGGCTGGGCTCCGGCGTGGCGCGGGTGGCAGGTGTAATGCCGCTGGGGCGCTGGCGGCACGCTGCGATGGCCTTGCCGGCGCTGACGGCGGTGTTTGCGCTCTGCATTCCGGCCTATACGCTGACGCGCTGGCTGGTGGCCGGTGGTGCCGCAATCTGGCGCATGGACGAGATCGGGCTTGCCCTGTCGCAGACGCTTATCATCTGCCTGATCGGCGGTGTCTGCACCGTACTGGCGGCATTGCCGGTGGCATGGCTTGTTGTGCGCAGGCCGGATCGCAAAAACCGGATTGTCGAAAGCTGTTATTATCTGGCGAGTTCGATGCCGGGCGTCGTCGTCGCGCTGGCACTCGTCGCAGTGACGGTCAGGGTGGCGCTGCCGCTTTACCAGACGGTGGCAACGATCACGCTTGCCTATGTCATCATGTTTCTGCCGCGTGCGTTGGTGAGCCTTCGCACCAGTATCGCGCAGGTGCCGGTGGAACTGGAGCAGGCGGCTGCCAGCCTTGGCCGATCACCGGCGCGGGCGTTGATGGCGACCACGGTGCGGTTGGCGGCGCCGGGGGCTGCTGCCGGCATGGCGCTTACCTCGCTTGGCATTTTGAACGAACTGACGGCGACGCAGATGCTGGCACCGAACGGCACGCGCACGCTCGCCATGGCCTTCTGGGCGCTGTCGAGCGAGATCGATTATGCGGCTGCTGCGCCTTACGCGGTGCTGATGGTGGTGTTTTCACTGCCTATGACCTGGCTTCTCCATCACCAGTCGAGAAAGATTGCAGGCCGATGAGTTTTCTGAAGGTAAAGGGCCTGCGCAGGCGGTTCGGCAGCGTTGCGGCGCTGGATGGCGTCGATCTGGCCGTTGCTACCGGCAGCCGCACGGCGATCGTTGGACCTTCCGGCTGCGGCAAGACCACGCTTCTCAGAATGATCGCCGGTTTCGATGTGCCGGATGACGGCTCGATCACGGTGGAGGGCGTGCGGCTGGCCGATGCGGATATCCAGGTGCCGGCGCATAAACGCGGCATCGGCCTTGTGGCGCAGGATGGCAGTCTCTTCCCGCACCTGACCGTCTCCGACAATATCGGTTTCGGGCTGGACAGAAATTTTAACGGACGTGAAAAACTGATCAGTGAACTGATCGACATGGTGGGGCTGGAACGCTCGATGCTGACCCGCAAGCCCGAGCAGCTTTCCGGCGGCCAGCAGCAGCGCGTGGCACTGGCGCGGGCGCTCGCCAGAAAACCGCGGCTGATGCTGCTGGACGAGCCGTTTTCGGCGCTCGATACGGGCCTGCGCGCCACAACGCGGCGGGCGGTGACAGAGGTGCTGGTCGCAGCCGGAATCACCACCATTCTCGTCACCCACGATCAGGCCGAGGCGCTGGCCTTTGCCGATCAGGTGGCGGTGATGCGGGCCGGGCAATTTTCCCAGGTGGGAAGTCCGCGCGAGATTTATGCACGGCCGGTGGATGCGGCGACGGCGCGGTTTCTGGGTGAGGCGATTGTGCTGCCGACGGATATCGCTGACGGGTTTGCGACCTGCGCGCTGGGACGCGTGGCGGTGGATGGTGGCTCTCGCACCGGCATGGCTAAGATTATGGTGCGGCCGGAGCAAATCGAAGTGTTGCCGTATAGCGAAAAAGGCGAGGGCATCACCGGCATTGCCTCGCAGATCGATTTTTGCGGCCCGCGTTATGACGTGACGATCACTACCGATGCAGCGGTGCCATTCATTATGCAGTTGAGCCTGCCGAGCCGAAATGTTTTGGCCGAGGGTGAGCGGGTGCGATTGCGGGTGGCCGGCGCAGCGCATGTGCTGGGTGGTTAGTTGTTTTTGTCTCGGCGCATCATAATTTGGTGGCCGAAGACGGAGCCGGGGAGCGGCCATGCAGGCATCATTTTTCGGTACGGACGCGGACATGCTTCAGGTGTGGCGCTGGATCTACGACGTGTCGCAGATGAAGCTGTGCCAGCATTATTCTTCCCCGGGGCAGCCCAATCGCTGGTTTGACAACTGGAATGATGTGGTCGATCACCTCAGTGTGCCTTATGCCGCGATCGCCGGCTGGCCATCGAGTGTTGGCGGAAAGCCAATCGCGGATTTCGTAACCTTCACTCCGGAAACGCAGCGTGAAACGGGCGCCGAAGGCCGAACCGTTTTGCGCAGTCCAGCGCTGATCACCAGCTTTCGCAACAACGATCAGAACGGTTGCCTGGCGGTCAGTCATGTCACCTGTTGGACGGAAAAAGGCGCGCGCCAACGATCGATCTATTCCGAACAGGCACTGGATGCAGTCGACTGGAAGGCTTTCACCTCGATTGTAAGGGCGTTGCAGCGCAGGATAGCGAAAGCTTCGCCTGCCAAGCTTGACGCGACACCGATTATGCTGGATGCGTGGCAGAAGCTTAAAGCTCAGGAAATTCAGCTATGGGGGTGGGGAGAGGCCTGTGGCTATCCGTCACCCGGGATTGTCGAACCGGAATGACCGCCACCGCGCTCACCATCGATTGCCACGCTATCGGCGACATGGACGCGTTCTGGGAGCGTTATGTGCAAGCGGTCGGCCCGGAAAACTGCGTTCATTTCGGGCGCAATCTCGATGCGCTGTGGGACGCGCTTTCCGGTGGAGGGCCGGGATGGCCGGACGTGGAACATCTGGTTTTCCAGCATTCGAATGCCTTGCTGGAGATGCCGGACGGTGACGGCGCGTTTCTGCTGCAGCGGCTCGGCGATATGGCGTCGAGACTGGTGCATATGAAACTCGAACTGGCCTGAAGGCCTGCCGTGGTCGGCAAGTCGGCGATCTACCAGACGACCGGTCGCTCCAGCCTTTCCCAGAACAGCCAGCGGTGAGTTTCCAGCGGCGGCTTGTAGGAAATCGCAAGCGGCGGCTGCTGCCGCTTGGCGGGATCGAGAAGATGCAGCATGCCGGAATAGCTGGAGATCAGGATACGGCCGGTTTTTGGGCAGACATCCACGCTGCCGGCGCTTGAACCAAATTCCAGTTCCCACAACACCTTGCCCTCTGCCGTCACGCAGGTGGCGATCCCCGATCCTGCCAGAAGAAAGGCACCGGATGGCTCTCCCGTCATCGACTGTGGCAGGTATGCGGATGCGTAGACCCGAAGATAGGTGTTCACGACCTTCTGTGCCGGATGCTCTTCGTAAGGCGGCGTATCAAGGCCTTTCGTCTCGGCTATGTTCGATGCAAAGGTGACGCCATTGTAGAAATGGCAGGAATTGAAGGTCACGAAGGCGCTGTCGTCACTGAAGCAGGCGTCATGCGGATATTCGCTGAGATAGCCGAGTTTCGCGTGAAGGTCAGAACCGCCGGGTGTGTCGAGATCGATCAGGTAATGCCCGTCGTCCTGCGTGCCGAATGCGGCATATCGGCCATCCGGCGAGAGGGCTGAATGGCTCATGTCGAGATGGACAGAAAACGTTTCCCCGTCTTCCAGGTCCGCCATCTGTTCGGCAAGGCCCAGTTTTATCGAGGGGTAGAGCAGCTCCGGCTGCCAGCCCGTCGCGGTCTTGCGCAGAAGGCAGATGCCGCGCTCGTCGTCGCACAGAAGAATTTTGCGCCCATCGTCCGACACGGCGAGATGCGAATAACTGCCCTTGTCGATTGGCGGCTGGTATCGTTCACGAAGCGCTTCGGGCATGCCCGTCGGTATGAATGCGGCGCCGGTCAGGGGCGAAATGATGTCGGTGGGTACCGCTCCGTAAGCCGGGCTTAGGGTGATCCGGCCGCTGGTGTCGACGGCGAGAAAATGTTGGCGGTTGCGCGACCATGCGAAGCCGGAAAGGGTTTCCGCTTCGGTGATCCGTTCACCCTTGATGTGCCAGGTGGTGCGTTTGGCGTGGGAGGTACCCTGATTGACGAGAAACTCGTCTTCTCCGAGGATCGCGCAGAATTTCAGGCCGCGTCCGCCCTTCTGCAACTGGGCCACGAATGGTGCATATGCAGGATCAAAATGGTCGCGGGCTTTGGATCCCTGTCCTTCGGCATTCAGCCGGACAACTTCGGCCAGAACAGCTTCCGCCAGTTCCGGCGGGCGAGTGTCCTCTTGCATCGAGGGTTCATCGATCCGGCCTTCGTGAAATCCTTCAAGCTGGGTTGCGTTGTGGCGGGCAACTGAGCGGCCAAGCCTGTTCCAGTCGGAAAAACCCGGTTGCTTTGGGCCGAAGCCGAATTTGCGGAGAATGTTTCGCATCGAAAAATCCCGTCCTGTCGCAGATCAATCTGATCGGTAGCGCAGGATTCGGTGTGGTGCAAGGATGCAGGTAAAGGTGCTGACGTACCGTTTTAACGACCGGCTGCTTTTTCGATGCGTGCGGTATTCTCCGGCTGCAGCCGTCTTGCCACCGCATCGGCCGGTTCCGGGCGGCCAAAGTGATATCCCTGGAAAACGTCGCAGCCGAGGCGGCGCAACGCTTCGGCATGCTGCTTGGTCTCGATCCCTTCTGCAATGACGCCGACCTTCAGTGCCTGGGCGATCTGGATGATCGATTTCAGCACGCGGCGCTGCTCCACCGAAACCACCACGTCCTTGACGAGGTTACGATCGATCTTCAGTCGATCGGGGCGGATTTTTACAAGGCCGAGCAGCGATGCGTGGCCGGAGCCGAAATCATCGATCTCGATATCGATGCCGAGCGCGCGCAGGGCGCGGATGCGATCGAGAATCTCGTCGGAGGATTCGTCCAGGAAGATGGTCTCGACCAGCTCGAAGGCGATGCCGTGGAAATCCGTATTGCGCCGCTCCAGCTCGGCCAGAAGTTCGGCGTCATGAAGTCTGGTGGCCGAAACGTTGACGGCAATACGAGGCACACAAATGCCGTTTTCGCGCCAGCGTTCGCGGTCTTCCAGAACCCGGTCCAGAACCGTTGCGTCTATCGTGTTGGCAAGGCCCGCTTCCTGGGCAATGGGCAGGAATTCGAAGGGGGAGAGCAGGCCGCGGACCGGATGGTTCCAGCGCACCAGCGCTTCCAGGCCGGTGATCGTGCCGGTGCGGGCATCGATCTGAACCTGATAATGCGGCACGACTTCATGTCGTTCGAGCGCGCCCTGCAATTCGGCCGAGAGCGTGCGGCGGGCCAGCAATTCGTCCTTCAGGACGGGATCGAAAAAGGCGATGCGGTTGCGACCGAGCCGTTTGGCCTGGTAGAGAGCCACATCGGACTCCGTCAGCAGGTTGGCGCCGGGGCGCGCATCGAGTGTGTAGCCGATGCCGATCGATACACCCGAACGCAAGATGTCGTTACCGAAGGTGACGGGTTCGCTCAGCGCTTTTTGCATGCGCCGGGCGATCCGCTCCAGTTCTTCCACCGAGGAAAAATCGGTCAGCACGATGACGAATTCATCGCCGCCGGTGCGGGCGGCAACCGCATTGGTGGGCGCCGCGCCGATGATACGGGACGAGGCGACACGAAGCACATGGTCGCCGGCGGCGTGGCCATTGCTATCATTGATCTGCTTAAACCGGTCGAGATCGAGATGCATGACGGCAAGCGAGCGATATCGGCCATCGGCCTGCAGGGTGCGCAGCCGGGCGTCAAAGAAATTGCGGTTTGGCAAGCCTGTCAGGTAATCGTGCTGGGCAGCATGCTCGATTTCCGCATAACTGTCCGCCAGTTCGCGGGCACGTTCCTCCAGCTGCGTCTTCTGGGTCTGCAGGGCATGGTGGAGCACCACATCGTCGGTAATATCCCACTCGGCGCCGATCACCGATGGTTCGCCGGTGTCGTTGACGTAATAATGGCCGCGCGAGCGGAGATGGCGGATTTCACCGTCGGGCAATACGATACGGAATTGCGAATCGTATCGCCCCCGACTAGTGATCGCCCTTTCGAAATCGGCATTGGCCTTTTGCATGTCTTCGGGGTGTATTGCTTTTTGCCACGCGTCCGAACTGACCTGCCTTGCCGTCCGGCCGGTGTGGTAGAGCCTGTGCATCTGGGCATCCCACAGCAGTTCATCGCGGGCAAGATTATGCTCCCAGACGCCCATCTGCGATGCGTCGAGTGCCAGTTCCAGTCTGCGGATCAGGTCGCGGTAATCGCTGTCTGAAGATGTCTTTTTTGCCACTGCTGTCCCCGATATTCGAGACTATAGTAGTTATTGCTTATTAACGTAGTGTTTGCATCTCAAAAATCTTTCTATCGCTCGGATTTTGCTCGCATGTCCTGTTCGACGGTGTGCTGGACGCTATGTACTGCCTTGGCAAAAAGGTGCGTGGAATGGGAGAAGGCTGAATTCTTTCCGTCGTTACGGCTTGCAGTGTTGTCGTGGTGAGAAGGGTAAAAATCCCCAGATTAGCCCGGAAAAACGGGATTTGACGCGGAAATACGCTCCCGGCTGTCGCGGGGACTCGGCGGCCTTAAGTGAGTCTGCTTTGACCAAACTGCCTACTTTGCCTTCAATGCAGGCAGATTTTTACTTGTCGTTCACCATGTTGGCGCATTAGATGCCGCTAAATGAGGCAATATCGACTTTTGCATGACGTTATTCAATTTTGGACTAGACTGCACGTTATGGCTGTGTTTACATCAACCTCGTAAATTCGCATCGCGTTGATTTTTATTCGGCGCATGTGCCTCACACGAAGTTATCAACGAGAAACGGTAGTGCCTGATAAAGCCGGATTTCGACATTTATCCCTTCGTGTTCCCACGCACCTGAATACGGACCTTTCATCCGTTTTCGGGCAGCGGCCGCTTCGGCCCGATACCGGTATCCGGCGGGTGGGCGTGTCCAGCGAGATCATCAAGGGACTTCCGCGGTTCGCGATGGCTTTTCAGCCGATCGCCGACACGATGACTGGAACCGTTTTCGCACAGGAAGCGCTGGCGCGCGGCCGTGACGGTGAAGGCGCTGCATCGGTCTTCGACAAGGTGCCGCTGTCCAAACGGCATCTGTTCGAATCGATATGCCGCCAGCGAGCGCTGGAAGCGGTCAGGGAAATGGGCACCAATGGTGCCCGTATCAGCCTGAACGTGTCCCCCGAGGCGGTGCTGGATCAGGAATTTGGCATCTGCGAAACAATTCGCGCGGCGCGTACACTTGGGTTGCACGAGCGCCAACTCATTCTCGAACTGACGGAAAAGCAGAAGGCCAGCGATGTCCGCGCGATCCGTGATCTGATCATTCCGTTTCGAAAGCGCGGCATGATGGTGGCGCTCGATGATTTCGGCGCCGGTTATAACGGCATCCAGACATTGCTCGACCTGAAACCCGACGTGGTGAAGTTCGACATGGGCCTGATCAACCGCATCGATACCTGTGAGATGCAGCAGACGCTCATCTCCAGCCTCGCGGAAGCCTGCAGCCGTCTGGATATTATCGTCGTGGCCGAGGGGGTGGAAACCTTGCCGCAGGCACGCATGCTGCAATCCATAGGCATCGCGTTGATGCAGGGCTATCTCTTTGCCCGACCGATGGTTGGACTGTTGCCAACACCGGCTCCGGATATCATGGCGCGGCTGATGTGACCGTCGTGGCGGGGCAGGAAGGCTCTGCAGTGCCCTTGCCTGACGCGGGGGCAACGCTCTCCGACATGCTTGCTCTGTGCCATCCTGTCGTGCAGGACCGCTGTCGCGGCGTTGCTGAACCATTTGCACCATTCTGTGTGTTTTTCTCTTTTACCGATGGTCAACATCGCGCGCATGTTACGCATGCCGTGGGCGATGATTTCGATACGGTGTGGCAGCGGGGCGCGGCGCAGATTCGAGATCTGGCGGGCGGTTCCGAAATTGAGCCTGGCGGCTGGTTGCGGATCGACTGGATCGACACGGCGGAAGAGATCGACTGGTTAAAGTTGCGGACGGCGCTGGCTGACACCAAGCGGAATTATTTCCGGTTCGGGATCGCCTTCGATCGTGACTTCCGTCACGCGCTGCTGGAGCAGGAATTGAATGCCAACGCCATTCTTTATGCAGGCAATACGGTTGCCAATGCGCAGTTCAATGCCGGCAATCTGGCCATTTACGCACAGCGGCGTTTCGGACATGTCTTGCCACCTTTCGCCGACGATGCCGCGGTCCTGGTATTTAGCACCTCTGCCGTCTTCTGCGAGGGACAGGAGGTTGTCGCCCTGCATGGTCGCGGACTGGAAGCCGGCCGGCGGTTGATCAGGACGCTGGATACGCAGACCGTGATGACGATGGTCCGTTCCGGTTCGGACTATCTTGCACGGCAAGTCGGAGGAGATGGCCGTTTCGTTTACGGTTATCATCCCTGTTTCGATCGGCAGATTTCCGCTTACAACACGCTCCGTCACGCCAGTACGACCTACGCGATGATCGAGGCTTTCGAGGTGACGCGTGACGCGGCGCTGAAGGTGGCGATAGAGCGCTCGCTTGTGCATCTGACCGGGCAATTGATCCGCAGTGTGACCTTGGCCGATGGAAGGGACGCAGCCTTTCTTGTCGACGCCGGTGGCGAGATCAAGCTAGGCGGCAATGCAGTGGCCATTCTGGCGCTGGTGAAACATAACGAAGTGACTGGTGACAGCCGATATCTCGGCCTGATGGAAAAGCTGGCGGTCGGTATTTCCAGCATGCAGGACGAGGCGTCCGGCGGCTTTGTGCATGTGCTGGATTTTCCTGATCTGCGAATGAAGCAGGCGTTTCGGACGATCTATTACGATGGCGAGGCAGCCTTCGGGCTGATGCGGCTTTACGGATTGACGCGCGATCCTCGCTGGCTTGCCATCGTGGAGCGGGCTTTCCAGTATTTCATTCGCGAGGAACACTGGCGCCATCACGATCACTGGCTGGGTTATTGCGTCAACGAACTGACACGCTACCGGCCGGAAGAGCGCTATTTCCGTTTCGGCCTGCAGAACGTTGCCGGTTATCTCGATTTTGTCACCGATCGCATCACCACGTTCCCCACGCTTCTGGAGATGATGATGGCGGCGCGCGACATGCTGATGCGCCTGCAGGCCATGCCAGACCTTCATCATCTGTTCGGCAGTATCGATCTTGGGAAATTCGAGCGGGCGCTGGAGGCGCGGGCACGCCATCTGCTCAACGGGTTCTTCTGGCCCGAGATGGCGATGTTTTTCCGCAATCCAGCCCGTATCGCTGGTTCCTTCTTCATCCGTCATCAGGCCTTTCGCGTGCGCATCGATGATGTGGAGCATTATCTTTCCGGCTATGTCGCCTATCTGAGACATCTCGCGGGTGGGGAGGCGTTTCATGACCTCGTCGTCAGGTATGGCCGGCGCGCGAGCGCGACGGGGACACGCGTCTGGACGGCGGCAACGGTGGCGGAGGCGACTGGCGGACGATGGCGTGCACCGCCTGCGGACGACTGGATGGCAAAGGGGCTGTGCACGCATGCGCCGGCCATGCGTGAAGATTACATGGCCGTGGTGCGTTTCGAGGGCGATGTGAAGGGCATGACGCCGGTGGCGCTCACCCGCATGCCAATCCGACCTGCGGCGATCATTACCAGCCGTCGCGCGCAACAGTTCGATATGGAGACTGCCAGAGGCGTGCCGGTTCTCGATGTCGCCGATACTGGTTCCGCCGTTTTCGCGCTCGGGGCCTATGCCCGCAAACGAATGCGCGCGAAGATTCTGGCAGTGACGGGCAGTGTCGGCAAGACGACGACCGTCGCCATGCTCGCGCACGCGCTGGGTGCCTATGGCGAAACCGGCGTGACCGATCACAACGCCAATCTGCCGCACGGGGTCGCGTGGAACCTTGCGTCCATGCCGTTCAATGCCGAGCATGTGGTTCTGGAACTGGCAATCGGAAAAATGGGCACGAGTTCACGGCTGGCACGGCCGCATCTCGCCATGGTGGCAAATATCCAGCCGGCACATCTTGCCGAGGGCAAGACGATCACCGATATCGCCAGGACCAAGGCGGCGATCTTTGCCGGCATGGAGGCAGGCGGCATTGCCGTCATCAACCGGGACATGCTGGAATGGCAGACCGTGTACGACGAGGCCGTCAGGCGGCGATTGACTGTCGTTCATTACGGTACGTCGGAAGACTGCGATGTGCAGATGGTTCATTACCTTGCAGCGGAAAATCGAGTTACGGCACGCGTTGGCGAGCGCCGGCTGTCTTTCCGGCTGGCTGCGGCTGGCCGGCACATGGGAGAAAACGCGCTTGGCGTGCTTGCCGCGGTGACGGCGCTTGGCTACGCACCCGATCCAGCGATCAACCGCCTTGCCGGCTTTCAGCCGCTGCCGGGGCGGGGGCAGGAATTCTCGCTTCTGCTGGATGGCCGGCGTATCGATGTGATCGACGACGCCTATAATGCCAATCCCGGCTCCATGCGGGCGGGGCTGGAGCGACTGTCTGGAAGTGCGGCTGGTGGCAGGCGTGTTGCTGTCCTGTCCGAAATGGCGGAACTCGGGCCGGATACGGAAACCTATCATACCGAACTTGCATCGCTGCTGGCGCCGATCGACAGGGTCTATCTTGCCGGTACTCTTTATCGGCCGTTATGGGCGTCGCTTCCCCCCGAAAAGCAGGGTGGCCTTACCTCTTCGGTGGAGGAAATGAAGACTGCGCTTCTGCGCGATCTGCAGGAAAGCGATCTGGTGCTGTTCAAAGGGTCGCACAGCACCGGCATGCATGAACTGGTAAACTGGCTGCGTGCGGCCGGATCACCGCTCGCATAAGCTTTGCTAGGCGTGCCGAACGTATTGACCAGGCAATCGGCCACCGTCTTGGCGCCGATATGAATATCGAGCGTTGCCACCATGCCCGGCACGATCGGGAAACGTGCCGCCGATGGCATTTTTCAGCGCATCGTTCTCGCTCCCCTCAGCCGAATGCTATTCGGCTGTCTGTTGAGGCGGATGCGCAAGCTTGTCACAGGCTCACTCCGCGCACCACGGTTCCGTTGAGGCGGAAAGCCTTGCGCGCCAAGCCCGAATTGAACAGGCAATCGGCATCGAGCTTTCTGAGGTCATGCTCGGTATTGACCGCATCGAAACGGGCGGCATGCAGCTCCTGCTCGGCATTGAGAAGATCGAGCAGGGTGCGGGTGCCGAGCTGCACATATTGCTCCCGATAGAGATCTCGGGTCTCGATCATCATGCCGTTGCGCGAAGCGAGCGATGTCAGAAGCTGTTTCAGCCCCGTCACCTGACCGCGCGCCTCGTTGAGACTGCGGCCGGCTTCGAACCTTGCCGCCTGGGCCGAGGCTTCCGCCGCCTTCAAGGCGTAATCGGCGGCATCGCGGCGGGCGGCACTTGCGCCACCTTCATAAAGATTGCCGACGAGATTGAAACCGACGGTGAAATCTGGATTGTCGACGCGCGAATAGTTGGTGGAGCCGGCGATGTCATAACTGCCGTCGGCCTGCAATTGCAGTGTGGGGAAGATTTCAGAGCGGCTGAGCGCCAGTTTGGCCGCCGCTTCGCGCTTGCCTGCTTCGGCCTGTAGTAGGCCGGGCACCTGCTGCCAATCCGGTTCCAGCACGTCACAGGCGTTGGAAAGCGTCTGTGAGCGACCGGATGTGAGGGCCACGCGGCCGCTGACGCCGGCAAGCGCCGACAACGTGCTTTCCCAGCGGCTGAGGCTGGCCGATACTTCCAGAATCTGGCTTTGCGCAGCCTGAACGCGCGCTTCGGCCTGAATCTTGTCGGATTTGGTGCTGGCGCCGCTGTCTGTACGCTGGGTCACGAGTTTGGCGATCGAGCCCACGCCGGCCAGCTGGTCACTGGCAACGGTCATCATGGCGCGGTAACGCTGCACCTCGATGACGGCGTAGGTCGTGTCTCGCACGACCGTGTCGATGTTTTCCAGCATCTCGGCGCGGCTGACCTCTTCGGCTGCCTTTTCGGCTGCGACGGAATTGGACACCTTGCCGAAATCATAGACCATCTGCGAGACCTGCAGGGTGGCGCGAGGGCGGAAGCCGCCATCGGAGCCGTTGCCGTAACCCGAGTTGAGACCGCCCTGGACTTTCGGATAATAGCCCGCGCGCGCGACGTTGATTTCCTGCGCACTCTGGTTGACGCGGCCGGCGGAAGCCGTGATCGCTGGATGCCAGGAAACGGCACGCAGCACCGCTTCTTCCAGCGATCCCTTCTTGATGGAAAGCGGTGCAGCATAGGCCGCTGCCTGTTGCCCCGATATGGCCGAAGACGGGCTCTGCTGTGATCGCAGCGCTGCGTCCTTAGGCGATAAAGGCTTCAGGGCTCCGCGCTGGACGGAGCCCATGTCATTGTTTTGTCCCGTCGCCGCGCTTTCAGGTGCGTTCGGGGTTGTACAGGAAGTCAAAGTCCAACATCCAAGCAATACAAGAGCAGTCGGCCTTCCCCAGAGCCGTCCGAACATTCACCCTCCATCACGCGCATCATGCGCGGATCATGGCGACCGGCGAAGGGATACGCCGGTCGTTTGCTGTCGTTTGCCGAAGGGCATGCCCCCGTGTTCAATCCGGCATCCGAGTTTGGAATGATGCCTTTGCGTCCCGTGCTTTCGGTGAGGGAAGGTGTTCTGCCGTCTCGTAACCTGACCGTCCCGTTCGATCGGATCATCGAATTGCAGTCGCTCACATCCCTCGTAAGACAGATTCGCGCTTTCAGTATCTCTAATGTATCAAGCTTGTGCGAGGGTGTTTTTGCTACTATCCATTGTAAATTCACCTATAACGTCATCTTTTGTGGTCGGACACGCGATGGGGGAGGCGGCCGGCAGTGCTGATCTCAACGATCGTCACGCTGCTCGCCGGCTTCAAGAAGAGCGCGACGCAGAAAATCCTCGTCATGCAGCCCGGTCTGGAACAGATGGATCGCCAAAGCGGCCAGCCGAACAGCTTCAGGGTCGCGAGTAGACAGGTGAAGCATATCGAGCGAGCGAAGAAAGGCGCGCTCGACAAGCGAAATGTCGGGAGGAGAAAGCGGCGGTTTCGCGATGGTATGGGTGCTGTTGTCTATCGTTTTCATCCCTCGGATCGCCGATCTCTTTTATATTAGGAGATCATTATGTTGTCCGTTGGCGGGATGATCAAGTCTGGCACACATCTATGGTTTACCGGTGGTAAGTGTGGCTGCGTGGGACAGTCGTGATCCATGCGAGATCAGGGTCTGGAACGCGGCCGACAGCTGTGTGCGGCGCACTTTGCCATGGCGGCGACGTTGCGCAGATTTTTGATGATTTTTCTTCGTCCGAACGGAGCGACGATGGAACCGCAACGGGTGGCTATCCGTTGTCATGCCATTGAACACTAAGGACGAAATCCATGCTGAAATGGGCTCTCATCTTCCTCGTCATCTCCCTTATCTCCGGTTTTCTCGGGTTTTCGGGAGTTTCGGCAGCCACTGCCGGTATCGCCAAGCTGCTGTTCTACATCGCGCTGGTGATCTTCCTGATCTTCCTCGTGCTGGCGCTGATGGCCGGTAGCGCGATCTTCTGACGGCGCTTAAGGGATCAGAATGTGCAAGGAGACCGTCATCCTGACCGGATGGCGGTCTTTTCGCATCGGGATCAGAAACCCTTATCCTTGACCGACTGCATGACCACGAATGTCGAGGTGCTGGCGACATGGGGCAGGGCCGATATCTTTTCGCCGAGTATGATGCGGTAACGGCGGATGTCCGCGGTGCGCACCTTTAGCAGGTAATCGAAGGAACCTGCGATCATGTGGCATTCCTCCACTTCCCGCAGTTTCTTCACCGCCGTGTTGAACTCGTCCAGCGCCTTTTCGCGGGTGTCGGAGAGTTTG
This sequence comes from Endobacterium cereale, assembly GCF_009617585.1. Lineage (GTDB taxonomy): Bacteria > Pseudomonadota > Alphaproteobacteria > Rhizobiales > Rhizobiaceae > Neorhizobium > Neorhizobium cereale. The sequence continues at coordinate 30,087 of NZ_WIXI01000044.1, forward strand.
ACCTCGGTGAAGGCGATATGATCCAGCCCGAATTTCTGCGGATTGAGCGTGGCGCGGAAGCCTGTGATATAACCTTCGTCGACGAGACGCTTGAGACGGATCTGGCAGGGGGTCTTGGAAAGGCCGACCTTTTCGGAGAGATCGGTGATCGACATGCGGCCGTCATCGGCCAGAGCATCGACGATCTTGCGGTCGAAAGCGTCGAGTTCACTAGCGATCGTGGCTTTTGCCATGTGTTTTGACTTCCAATTGGCCTGATAAAAGAGAAAAACACCAGAAACTGACCCTATTCAAGTCCGCATGGTGATTTGAGAAGATGATATTCAGCAGGAAAGCGGCACGCGTGATGCCGCAGCCCAGATGAGGACATCGCAATGGCAGACAGAGTGGAACAGCCGGCAGAGCCAGCCCCGATCTCGACACAGCAGATGGATCTGCCGTTCCAGCCGGTTTTCGAGGATTTTGCGCCGCCGGTCAGTGAAAAGACGCCGCTGCGCGCTGCCATCACCGCCGCTTATCGCCGCCCAGAGGTGGAATGCGTGGCCTCGCTTCTGGAAGCTGCAACCCTTTCGGAAGAGCTGAGCGCCAAGGCAAAAAACACTGCGCGCAAACTGATCACATCGCTTCGGGCCAAACATCGCGGTTCCGGTGTCGAAGGGTTGGTGCAGGAATATTCGCTGTCGAGCCAGGAAGGTGTGGCGCTGATGTGTCTGGCGGAAGCGCTGCTGCGTATCCCTGACACGGCGACGCGCGACGCGCTGATCCGTGACAAAATTTCCGATGGCGACTGGAAATCGCATGTGGGCGGCGGGCGTTCGCTGTTCGTCAATGCCGCCACCTGGGGCCTTGTCGTCACCGGCAAGCTCACCGCCACCGTCAACGACCGCTCGCTTTCCGCAGCATTGACCCGTCTGATCGCCCGCTGCGGCGAACCGGTGATCCGCCGTGGCGTCGACATGGCGATGCGCATGATGGGCGAGCAGTTCGTGACTGGCGAAACTATTGCCGAGGCGCTGAAACGCTCGAAGGTCATGGAAGAGAAGGGCTTTGCCTATTCCTACGACATGCTGGGCGAGGCTGCGACCACGGCTGCGGATGCGCAGCGCTATTACCGCGATTACGAGACGGCCATCCATGCAATCGGCAAGGCTTCGGCCGGGCGCGGCATCTATGAAGGTCCGGGCATCTCGATCAAGCTGTCGGCGTTGCATCCGCGTTATGTTCGCGCACAGGCCGCGCGCGTGATGGATGAGCTGCTGCCAAAAGTGACGGCGCTGGCGGCGATCGCCAAATCCTACAATATCGGCCTCAATATCGATGCCGAGGAGGCCGACCGTCTGGAGCTTTCGCTGGACCTGCTGGAGGGGCTCTGCCTCGACCCGGATCTGGCCGGTTGGGACGGGATCGGTTTCGTGGTGCAGGCCTATGGCAAGCGCTGCCCCTTTGTACTCGATTTCATCATCGATCTGGCGCGGCGGTCAAAACACCGCATCATGGTGCGTCTCGTCAAGGGCGCCTATTGGGATGCCGAGATCAAGCGCGCGCAGGTCGATGGTCTGAATGGTTTTCCGGTGTTTACCCGCAAGGTGCACACGGACGTTTCCTATATCGCCTGCGCCAAGAAGCTTTTGGCGGCGACGGATCACGTCTTTCCGCAATTCGCCACCCATAACGCGCAGTCGCTGGCGACGATCTACCATCTCGCCGGTTCCGATTTTCAGGTCGGAAAATACGAATTCCAGTGCCTGCATGGCATGGGCGAACCGCTTTACGAAGAGGTGGTCGGCGCAAAGAAACTCGGACGTCCGGCCCGCATTTATGCGCCGGTGGGCACGCATGAAACGCTGCTTGCCTATCTGGTCCGCCGCCTTCTCGAAAACGGCGCAAACTCCTCCTTCGTCAATCGTATCGGTGATCCGCTTGTATCGGTCGATGACCTGATTGCCGATCCGGTGGATGTGGTGAAGGCCATGGTCGAGCCGGGCGCTGGTCATGACCGGATCGCGCTGCCGGAGGACCTTTTTGGTGCTGCACGCAAAAACTCAGCCGGCATCGACCTTTCCAACGAGGATGTGCTGGCATCCGTTTCGGCTTCGGTGAAGCAGGGTGCCGCCATGGAATGGCGTGCCGTTCCGCAGTTGTTCGGTGCCGAACCTTCCGGTTCGCCGCAGCCGGTGCGCAATCCGGGCGATCATCGCGATACGGTCGGTACTGTCACGGAGGCGACCGAGGACGAGGCGCGCAATGCCGTCGCTCGCGCGAGCGCCTCTGCCGCAAGCTGGGCTGCCGTTTCTCCGGTCGAGCGTGCCGAATGCCTGGAGCGTGCCGCCGACCTGATGCAGGCGGAAATGCCCGGTCTGCTCGGTCTCGTCATGCGCGAGGCCGGCAAATCCATGCCTAATGCTATTGCCGAGGTGCGCGAGGCGATCGATTTCCTGCGTTATTACGCGCAACAGACCCGCCGCACGCTCGGACCTTCGCATACACCGCTCGGGCCGATCGTCTGCATCAGCCCGTGGAATTTTCCGCTGGCGATCTTCACCGGTCAGGTGGCAGCGGCTCTCGTTGCCGGCAATCCGGTTCTGGCAAAGCCTGCGGAAGAAACGCCGCTGATCGCCGCCGAGGGTGTGCGCATCCTGCGCGAAGCTGGCATTCCGCTTGAGGCGCTGCAATTCCTGCCCGGTGACGGACGGATCGGTGCAGCACTTGTCGGTTCGCCGGAAGTGGCGGGCGTGATGTTCACCGGCTCGACGGAAGTGGCGCGGTTGATCCAGAAGCAGTTGGCAGATCGTGTGTCCGCCTCCGGCCGGCCGATCCCGCTGATCGCCGAGACCGGTGGCCAGAACGCCATGATCGTCGATTCGTCCGCTTTGGCCGAACAGGTGGTGGCCGACGTCATCGCCTCGGCCTTCGACAGCGCCGGTCAGCGTTGCTCGGCGCTCAGGGTTCTGTGCCTGCAGGAAGATGTCGCCGACCGTATTCTCGCGATGCTCAAGGGCGCGCTGCACGAGCTGAAAATCGGTAGGACCGACAGACTCTCAGCCGATATCGGCCCGGTCATCACGGCGGAAGCCAAGGGTAATATCGAGGCCCATATCGAGGCGATGCGCACGCTTGGTCGCAAGGTGGAGCAGATCGAACTTGGTAATGCGACCTCCTTCGGCACGTTCGTCGCGCCAACCATCATCGAACTGCCGTCGCTGGCGGATCTCAGCAAAGAGGTGTTTGGCCCTGTCCTGCACGTCATCCGCTATCGCCGCGCCGATCTCGACAAGCTGATCGACCAGATCAACGGCACCGGTTACGGCCTGACCTTTGGCCTGCACACGCGTCTAGATGAAACCATCGCGCATGTGACGAGCCGCGTGAAGGCAGGCAATCTCTACGTCAACCGCAACGTCATCGGCGCCGTGGTCGGGGTGCAGCCGTTTGGCGGGCGAGGGCTGTCCGGCACGGGGCCGAAGGCGGGCGGACCGCTTTATCTCGGCCGTCTGCTGAGTGTCCAGCCGGAGCCGCCGCAGTTGAGTTCTGTCCACCGCGACGAGGTGACCGCCGATTTCGCAAGGTTCCTCGATGAAAGCAGCGAGGGCGATGCCGCCGAAGTGGTGCGCACACTGGCGAGCACGTCGGCACTGGGGCTTACCCAGGAGATGCCGGGACCGGTGGGCGAGCGCAATCTTTACGCCCTGCATCCGCGTGGCCGCATTCTGCTGCTGCCGCAAACAAAGGGTGGTCTGTTCTGGCAACTGGGCGCGGCCCTTGCGACTGGCAATACGGTTGTCATCGACGAGGAAAGCGGTCTGCGTGGCGCGCTTGCCAAGCTGCCGGTCTCGGTCGCGGCGCGTGTGACCTGGGCGAAGGACTGGGCCGGGCAGGGACCGTATGCTGGTGCGCTGGTGGAAGGCGATGGCGAGCGGCTCAAAATGCTGAACAAGAGGATTGCCGAGATGCCGGGGCCGCTGGTTCTGGTGCAGTCGGCAACCACGGAAACACTGATCGCCGATCCCGAAGCCTATTGCCTCAACTGGCTGCTGGAAGAGGTGTCGATCTCCACGAACACGGCAGCGGCGGGCGGCAATGCCAGCCTGATGTCGATCGGATAGTTTTGGCAGGGAAGGAGATCTCTCCGCCGTCATGCTCACCCTCGGGTTAAACACGAGGGTGTCCCGACCATTCGCCGCAGTTTGATTTCGGTGACGAGACTTATGACGGACGAATAAAACAAAGGCCGTGCGACAAACCGCTGCGGCCTTTTTTTGTAAGGGAGTTTTGCTTCAGGCTAGTTGTCGACGCCAGCCATTTGCTCCGGGGTTGCGACGATATCGCTGCCGAGCGTGTTGTCGGCATATTTCAGGCCGAGAATGCCTAAGACTGATGCGACCATGATCACGAATACAATGCGCATGCGAAAAACTCCTTATAGGTAAGCGAAAAACGACGATCCCCTGATCGCGGTTCCCGCTCCCCCCATTTCTGACGGGTTATGTAGGTGCGATGTTGCCCTTCTGCATCAGTGCCGATGGCCGGAAAATCGCTGATCACGCCGAATTATCGGCTGTCTCCATTCACTCCGGCGTCTTCTTAAGGCCCAGGCCGCGCTCTATCCCGAGCCAGTGTCATCCGCTTGTAAAAATCGCACTCTAAAGAAGCTCTCATAGCGATTGCACGCCTGTGCAACGGGGGCAAATATGAGTGGTGACGGGTTTCTTCAACTGCGTGGCGTGGCCAGCCGGTATGGCCAGACGCGGGTCCTGAAGGACATCGATCTTTCGATCGGCAAGGGTGAGTTTGTAGCGCTGCTGGGCTCTTCCGGCTGTGGCAAGACTACGCTTCTGCGAGTCATCGCCGGTTTCATCGAGCCGTCCGACGGGCAGGTCACTGTGGATGGTCGCGACATCACTCGTCATCAGCCGGACAAGCGCGGCATGGCGCTGGTTTTCCAGTCCTACGCGCTGTGGCCGCATATGACGGTGGCGCAGAATATCGGTTATGGCCTCAAGCTGCGCGGTATTTCTCGCGAAGAGATTACGCGACGTGTTTTGGAGATGGCGGCCATGCTCGGTCTTGCCGGTCTTGAGGAACGCAAGCCTGCAAACCTCTCCGGTGGTCAGCGGCAGCGTGTGGCGCTCGGGCGGGCGCTCGCTATCGATCCTGAAATCCTTCTGCTCGATGAGCCGCTGTCGAACCTTGATGCACGCATCCGCCTGAGCGTTCGCCATGAGTTGCGGGCCTTGCAGAAACGGCTTGGGATTACCGCTGTCCACGTCACCCACGATCGCGAAGAAGCGATGGTAATGGCTGACCGGATCGTCATTCTCGATGGCGGCCGCATTGCCCAGCAGGGTTCGCCGGAAGAGGTTTATAACCGGCCGGCATCCTCTTTCGTTGCCGCCTTCATGGGGGCGGAAAATCTGCTCGAACTCGACGGTGTTCGCGACGGCGAAATTTTTGTCTTGCAGCCGGGCGCTGCGGGCGAGGGCGGTTCGGTGCCGGTTGCCGGACGCGCTCTCGAAAGCGGTGCCGTAGAGGCGCGGTTTCGGCCGGAAGCGGCACGGCTGACGGATATCGACGCGGCCGCCAGCCAGCCCGGTGTGCGCTTCTTCGGTGAAGTGATGTCCGTTTCCTATCCCGGCGGCCATTGGCGCCATGCGGTCAAGGTCGGCGGTCGCGAGATCATGGCCGATGCCGACCGTGCTTTTACGCCCGGTCAGCCGGTTGCCGTCTTCGTGCCGGCCGAGACGCTGTTCCTGTTCAATACGCCTTCGGGCGCACCTGTTTCCCGTCCCGGTTTGCTGCCGGAGGCGGTGAAAATTCCAGCCTGACTTTTCTCTGATCCGACTTCAATCTCTGGAGAGAACCATGAAGAGATTTTCCTACGCTGCCATCGCCGTCACGCTCGCTGCCTTCCCCGTCAAGGCGGCCGAACTTACGGTTGCCACCGCCGGCGACCAGAACATGGTCGATTACATCAACCAGTATCTTGGCCCGTTGTTTGAAAAGACCTATCCGGGCAACACGGTGCGCGCCATCGGCACCGGCCCTGGCGACAGCGGCTCGCAGAAGCTGCTGGAGCGCTTTGATGCGCAGGCCGCTGCCAAGTCTGAAAAGTGGGATGTCGACGTTGCCGTCGTCCACGAAAAGTTCGTCGGCCCGATGGTCACCAAGAACTACCTCGACAAATATCGCGGCGACATCGACACCGGCAAGCTGGTCACTCGCGGCAATGCCAAGATGGCGCTCGGTACCAATGTCGACGGTTACGTCATGCCGATGTTCAACAGCCAGACGGCGATCGCCTACAATCCGGACCTCGTTCCGAACCCGCCAAAGTCCTACAAGGAACTGGCCGACTGGGCCAAGGCGCATCCAAAACAGTTCGGTTATAACGGCATCAAGGGCGGCGCTTCCGGCGTGTCCTTCGTCATGGGCTGGATCTACGCCTTTGGCGATACCGACGCCAACACGCTGATGAACGGCCCGTTCAACCCCGATGATACCAAGAAGTGGGACGGCGCCTTCAAGAGCCTTGCAGACTTCACCACCAATGCGACGCTGACGCCGGGCAATGCCGGCACGCTCGACCTTCTGTCGCGCGGTGAAATCGCCATGGGTCCGGTCTGGGTCGACATGTTCTATTCGTGGCAGGCCAGCGGCCAGCTGCCGCCGACCATGAAGCTGGTTCTGCCGGCTCCGGGCATGCCGGGCCAGCCGATGCATTACGTCATCCCTGAAAAGACAGCCCAGAAGGAACTGGCCGAAAAGTTCGTGGCACTTGCCACCAGCCCGAAGGTACAGGCCGAAGGTATCGTCAAGCGCTTCAACTGGTATCCGGGCATCGACGCCGACAAGGTCAAGGCCGAACTCGACGACGCCACCTGGAACAAGCTGTTCGTCGACATCTCGCCGGCGGACCTTGCCGAAAAGGGCAAGCCTTTCCCGATCGCGCCTTATAACTCGGCGATCCTCGAGGCTTACGAGAAGTCGGTGAAGTAACGGTCGTTACGGCTTCGGCTTTGCCCCTCATCCGCCTGCCTCTCGGTCTTCGCGCGACCATGAGGGGGCACGTTCCCTCTCCCCATTTGCGGGGAGAGGGAGAGCCGGAAATCTGCTCTCCGGGTGAGGGGCAAGCTTCAAGCACATCGGCCAACCGTCCAGCAGAACATTCAGGCTCCAGCGAGCAAACCCATGTCCAGACGTCTCCTCGGTCTATTCCTCGTCCTTCCCGCTCTCGCCGTGATCGCGCTGCTGTTCATCCTGCCGCTGATCATGTCGGCTGTCGGCGCATTTCAGGTGGACGGTTCGTTCGGCTGGGGCAATTTCACCAAAACCTTCGATCTCTACACGAAGGACATCATCTTCACCGTCGTTATCGTTTCGCTGTCGACTGCGCTGATCGGCCTCGCCTCGATCGCCATCGGTGGATACCTGACGCTCGGCAACAATCCGGTTGCCGTCTCCATCCTTCGCTTCCTTTATCGCTGGCCGATGTTCATTCCCTTCATCGTCGTCGGGCAGTTGATGCGCACGTTCCTGTCCAAGAACGGCATGATGAACAACACCGCCGTCAGCCTCGGGCTGATGACGCCGCTCGATACGGTGAGCTTTCTCGACTGGCGCGGCATCGTGTTCGCCTTCGTGTGGAAGCAGACGCCGTTCGTGGCGTTGCTGGTGGCCGGTGCGATGGCTTCGCTCAACCGCGATACCATAGAGGCGGCGCGCAATCTCGGCGCCTCCAAATTGCGGGTGCTGTTCGAAATCATCGTACCGCAAGTGGCGGTGACGCTGACCGTCGGCCTGATCCTCTCCTTCGTCACCATGATGTCGGTTCTGTCGGTGCCGTTGATGATCAACGCCCAGACGCCGACCATGCTGACCGCCGACATCGCTTTCCGCGTCAATGCCTATGGCGATTACGGCGTCGCCAACGCGCTCGGGTTGATCTCGCTGGTGCTCGCCTCGTCGGTCGCCTGGATCTATCTCCGCATCAGCCTGAAGGAGCGGACATGACCGCCTTGCGCAACAATCTGTCCGCCCTCTGGTGGGTGCCGCGTGGCATCATATTTGGACTGCTGGCCTTCTTCATCTTCGGCCCGCTGTTCAACATGCTGCTCTGGACCGTCACGGAAAAATGGTATTTTCCGCACACGTTCCCGCTCGAATACGGTTTCAGCTCCTGGGAAAAAGTGTTCGCGCCACGTGGCGGAGCGCTGGAATCGCTCGGTAACTCGCTGGTCGTGGCGCTGCTGACCGTGGCCGTGGCTTTGGCCTTGGCGATCCCTGCCGGTTATGCGCTGGCACGACTGAAGCTGCCGTTGCGGGGCGTCATCCTGCTTGCCTTCCTGATCCCGCAGGCGTTTCCGAACCTGACGGTCTACGTCAACATCGCGCGCATCTTTTACGAGATCGGCCTCAACGGCACGATCCCCGGCGTGGTGCTGGTGCATGTATCGCACGGCCTCGTTTATGCCGTCTGGATCGCCACCGCCGCCTTTTCAGCCATCGACCCGGAACTAGAGCAAGCGGCGCGCAATATCGGCGCAGGGCCGCTACGCACATTTCGCGACGTGACCCTGCCGCTGGCCGCCCCCGGCCTGATGGCGAGCGCCATCTTCGTGTTCCTCGAAAGCCTTGATGAATTCACCGGCAGCTTTTTCGTCGGCGCGCCTGACGTCAACATGCTGCCGCTGCTTCTCTACACCACCGCTTCCGGTGGCAATTACCAGATCGCTTCCATCACTGCCCTTCTGCTTCTCGTGCCCTCGCTGGTATTCATGCTGGTGGTGGAGCGCTTTTTGAAAGCCGACGTGCTGTCGCGCGTCGGACAATGAGGTTGCCATGACCGAAGACGCCAAACAGAATTCGCGCATGCGCTTTGTCAGTGCGCAGCAGGTGGCGGAACTGGCGGGGGTTTCCCGCTCGGCCGTGTCGCGTACCTTCACCAAGGGGGCGAGCGTTGCGCCCGCCACCCGGGAAAAGGTGCTGGCAGCGGCAAAGTCGCTCGGTTACCACGTCAACGATCTGGCGCGCGGCGTCCTCAACAACCAGAGCCGTCTGGTCGGCATCGTGGCGATGAAACCGGAACTCGGTTTTCGTGCGCATCTGACGGCGGCGCTGGCCAAGGCGCTGATCCGGCGCGGCAGTATTCCTATCCTCATCAATACCGGGCAGACGGAAGCCGAACTGCTGGCTGCCCAGAAAATGCTGATCGGGCATAGGGCCGAGGCAACGATCGTGCTGTCCGGTTCGCCACCGGCGGCATTCTTCGAGGAAGCGCAGCGCAATGGCCAGCCGCTGGTGATGATCGGCCGCTCGGAAACCGATGCCGACCATGTGCGCGCCGGCAATGCCGAGGCTTCCACCGATGCCGCGGAAGCGTTTGCTGGTGCGGGGCGCAGATATCTGGCGGTCGCCACATCTTCGTCCGGTACGCCGGCAATTCGCGAGCGCGAGACGGCTTTCGTGACGGCGGCGCAGGCTGCGGGCTGTCGCACCTCGGTTGCCGAGGGCGGACAGGAGTCGGATTATATGACCGGGCTGGCTGCTGGACGAAAACTGTTCGCCGGTAACGATTACCCGGATGCGGTATTCTGCACCAACGATCTGATCGCCTTTGGCGTGATCGATCATCTGCGCAAGGAGCGCGGCTTGCGGGTGCCGGAAGACGTGGCCGTCATCGGCTTCGACGATGTGCCGGAAGCGGCCTGGCTGAGTTTCAGGCTGACCACGTTTCGGCAGGATCCTATCGTGATGGCCGATCGCGCCGTGGAACTGTTGCAGCGACGGATCGACAATCCCGATGCGCCGCCATTCCAGGAACGCGTGATCCCTGAACTGGTGGTGCGCGACAGTTTCTGGCCGGTTCTTGGCAATTCTGGCTAAACGCCGCCGCAAGCTTCGGTCAGGCAAGGGCAGGCTAACAAGGTGGCCAATACCCGAATCTGTCCTGACGGAGTTCCATGGAAAGCGCCAACCAGAATTATCGCGTGACCGCCGCCAATGCCCTGGTGGCGGAACTGACGCTGGCAGCCGGGTCGATCGGAGAGATGAAGCAGCATCAGCGCAAGATCCTTGTTGCGCGCGCTGCGGCGGCGATCGAAACCCAACGTGAATTGCTGGATATGGGTGAGGGCGCGGTGTCGTTGCCGACGGGAATCGTTTCTGATCTCGCCATGCTGCGACGGGAATCGGCAAGCTTGCCGGACGCATTGGCGGCGCAGATTTTGCGGCAGGTCGCCGATGAAATCCGCCGTCTTGCAGGTCTTGTTAAGCACACGATCTAACATTTTCGTCAAATGTCGCTTCTGACATGGTTCCGTTAAATTTAATGGTTAATTTATTAACTTCCACTGGAGGAGAGTGGGGAACCGAAACGCTGGAGGCGCGTTTCAATCGGCACACGGGAGAGATAATCATGTTCTTTAGCAGACCTGCCATCACCGAACCCGCAACGGACGACATTTCGGCCACCGGCACCTTTGCCGACGGACTGCTGCAACTGACCGAAAAAGAACTGGCAGAGTTTGCTCGCAAGGATTTTTCCGGCGCCTCCTTCAAGCGTGATTATGGCTCAGCGCGCCGCGTCTCCGAATGCCGGGTCGCGCTCGTCTGATCCATTAAGTCAACTGGATTTCCAAGGCGTCTGTCGGCAACGGCGGGCGCCTTTCGTTTGTCTCAATGATGCAAGTGCTCAGTCGTCCCTGACATCGTCCTTGATGCCCAGTGCGACTTCACTGTGGCGCACCAGCCATAGCACGACGATTCCTGCGAAGGTGGCGACCGCTGCGATCAGCCAAAGACCCAAGCCGACGCTGAGCCCTATGGCGCCGGAGAGCCACATGCTGGCGCCGGTCGTCAGTCCCTGAACGGAGCCGCGCGTGAAGACGACCACACCGGCCGCCAGAAAAGCGATGCCACCGGTCACGGCTTCGATCAGGCGGATCGGATCCATGCGCATGGCATCATTGGCGGGTGCGAGGTTGTTAGTGATGTGGAGAGTGACCAGCGTGAAGATGGTTACTGACAGGCCGATCAGCATGTTGGTCCGAAGGCCGGCCATGTTTTTGTTGATGCGCCGCTCGAGACCGATCAGGCCACAAAGCGCCATGGCTCCGAACATGCGGGTGAAGAGGATCAGCGGGCTTACGGGGCTTTCATGCGAAAACTCTTCGGCAAGCGCCTGCAGCATAACGGTGTTCTCCATTTTTGTTGATGGAGAACACGCGAGCGTGGTGGTGGTTCCCGCAACGTGAAGCACGGGAACCACGTCTTGCAAGATCAGCGTTTGCCGGCTTCCAGAATGCCGCGTGTGACACTGCCGGTGGCCGGATAAAGCGGGATCAGGCAGGCCTGCAGGGCGTGGTAGATATCGCCCTTGCCCGGAAACAGATCGTGCGACGGGATGAGATCCTCGGTCAGTTCCTCGTGCCAACCGCCATGTCTGTGGTCGATGAAGCGGCGTTCGATGACATTCCAAATCTTGCGATAGCTTTCCTCATGGAAGTCGGAAGGCAGGTGCTCGTTGAGGAAGTGTGACGCACCGGCGCCTTCGCAGGCTGGCCACCACAGCTTGTTGCGCTTCTCCGGCTTGTCGTCCCAATCGAGCGTGTAGAAGAAACCGCCCTTGTCCATGTCCCAGCCAAGCGCCATCGACTGCGCAAAAAGCTCGCGCGCCGCTTCTGGCATCCATTCATGCTTTTTGTCACCGAGGACCCAGAGCTGTAGGATGAGGCGCGCCCATTCCAGCCAGTGGCCGGGCGTGGTGCCGGCTGGGCGGAACATTTCGTTTTCGTGGTAATAGGCCTTGTCGATGGCCCACGACGTGTCGAAATGCTCGGCGACGCGCCAGTCCACCGAACCGGCGGAGCGGCGGATGATCAGGTCGGAAATGCGTTCGGCCTTGCGCAGATATTCCGCGTCGCCCGTCGCCTCGAAGGCGGCCATCAGCGCTTCGGTCAAATGCATGTTGGAATTCTGGCCGCGATAATTGCCGCCATCGAGTGGCTGCCAGTCCGGCGTGAACTCTTCGCGGATGGCGCCGTGGTCCTCGTCCCAGAATTTCGCGTTGATGACTTCGGTGATGTCCGCGAGCATCTGGTCCGCCAGCGGATGGCCGACGAGTTTGGCCGAGGAAGCGGCGAGCAGAACGAAGGCATGGCCGTAACCCTGCTTGTTGGCATCTACGGGGCCGTTATCGTTCAGTGACCAGAAGTAGCCGCCGTTCGTGGCGTCGCGGTGGTGGTTCCAGAGATAGTCCATGCCGTGATCGACGACATCATACGCACCCGGGCGCCCGAGCAGGGTGCCGATGGCAAAACAATGCACGGCGCGGGCGGCGATATGGATGCTGCGGATCTGACCTTTGGCATCAAGCGGTTTGCCAAAATCATCGAGATCGAAGAAGCCGCCTTTGGGGTTGATGGAATTGTGCTGGAAGAAGCTGAAAAGCCCATTGGCCTGTGCAGTCAGCCAATCGCGATGATAGGGGCGGCTCGTCCAGTTGCCGAGGTCGCGATCTGCCAATGCCATGAAGTTCCTCCAATTTCGTGCACAACAATTTGTCGAATGCCTATATAGGGCAGCCATGAGTCTGTCATCGGCCCGCTTTGGGGAATTGATGGCGAAAGGCCCATATAACATTCGTCATATATTGACATAAAGATATCTTTATGTGATCTGGATACTTGAAATCTGCAAGGTCAAGGGAGTGCGCCGTGTTCGACAATGTTTTCGGTCCTGAAGGGACAGTCCGCGACGGCAACGAAGTATTCGCGGCGCTGCGCAAGGCGGCCAGCGAACGCATCCTCGTGCTTGACGGCGCCATGGGCACGCAGATCCAGGGGCTCGGCTTCGATGAGGACCAGTTCCGCGGCCACCGTTTCATCGGCTGCGCCTGCCATCAGCAGGGCAATAACGACCTACTGATCCTCACCCAGCCCCAGGCGATCGAGGATATTCATTATCGTTACGCCATGGCCGGGGCGGACATTCTCGAAACCAACACCTTCTCCTCGACCCGCATCGCGCAGGCCGATTACGAGATGGAAGGCGCTGTTTACGACCTCAACAAGGAAGGCGCGGAAATCGTGCGCCGCGCCTGCCAGCGCGCCGAGCGCGAGGATGGCAAGCGCCGTTTTGTGGCTGGTGCCATCGGCCCGACCAACCGCACTGCCTCGATTTCGCCGGATGTGAACAACCCCGGTTACCGCGCAGTTTCCTTTGACGAATTGCGCATCGCGTACGGCGAACAGATCGACGGTTTGATCGATGGCGGCGCCGATATCATCCTGATCGAAACCATCTTTGACACGCTGAACGCCAAGGCGGCGATCTTCGCCTGCAACGAGCGTTTCGAGGCCAAGGGTATCACCCTGCCGGTGATGATTTCCGGCACGATCACCGACCTTTCCGGCCGCACGCTGTCCGGCCAGACGCCGACTGCCTTCTGGGATTCGGTCAGCCATTCCAACCCGTTTACAATAGGCCTCAACTGCGCCCTCGGTGCAGACGCCATGCGTCCGCATCTGCAGGAACTGTCGGCCGTTGCCGATACCTTCATCTGCGCCTATCCGAATGCCGGCCTGCCGAACGAGTTCGGCCAGTATGACGAAACGCCGGAAATCATGGCGCGTCAGGTCGAGGGTTTTGCGAGCGAAGGCCTCGTCAACATCGTCGGAGGTTGCTGCGGTTCTACGCCGGACCATATCCGTGCGATTGCTCAAGCGGTCGCAAAACACAAGCCGCGCCCGATCCCGGAACACAAGCCTTTCATGTCGCTGTCGGGTCTCGAACCCTTTACGCTCACCAATGATATCCCGTTCGTCAACGTCGGCGAGCGCACCAACGTCACCGGTTCGGCAAAATTCCGCAAGCTGATCACGGCTGGCGATTACACCGCCGCGCTCGCTGTCGCCCGCGACCAGGTGGAGAACGGCGCGCAGGTCATCGACATCAACATGGACGAAGGCCTGATCGATTCTGAGAAGGCGATGGTCGAGTTCCTGAACCTGATCGCCGCCGAGCCGGATATCGCCCGTGTGCCGATCATGATCGATAGCTCGAAATTCGAGATCATCGAGGCAGGCCTGAAATGCGTGCAGGGCAAGTCGATCGTCAACTCGATCTCGCTGAAGGAAGGCGAGGAAAACTTTGTCCGTCAGGCAAAGCTGGTGCGCTCCTATGGTGCGGCCGTCGTCGTCATGGCTTTCGACGAGACGGGGCAGGCGGATACCTATGAGCGCAAGGTCGAGATCTGCTCGCGCGCCTACAGGATCCTGACCGAGCAGGCGGGTTTCCCGCCGGAAGACATCATCTTCGATCCGAACGTCTTCGCGGTCGCCACCGGTATCGAGGAACACAACAATTACGGCGTCGACTTCATTGAGGCGACCCGCACCATCCGCGATAGAATGCCGCTCGTGCATATTTCCGGCGGCGTTTCCAACCTGTCCTTCTCGTTCCGCGGCAATGAACCGGTGCGCGAGGCGATGCATGCCGTGTTCCTCTACCACGCCATTCAGGCGGGCATGGACATGGGCATCGTCAATGCCGGTCAGTTGGCCGTCTACGACCAGATCGATGCGGAACTGCGCGAAGCCTGCGAGGACGTGGTGCTGAACCGACGTGCCGACGGCACCGAGCGTCTTCTTGAGGTCGCTGAGCGTTTTCGCGGTGGTCCGGGCCGTGAGGCCAAGGTGCAGGATCTTTCCTGGCGCGAACGCTCTGTGGAAGAGCGTATCTCGCATGCGCTGGTCAATGGCATTACCGAATATATCGAGGCCGATACGGAGGAGGCGCGCCTGCAAGCCGAGCGTCCGCTGCATGTCATCGAAGGCCCGCTGATGGCTGGCATGAACGTGGTCGGCGATCTGTTCGGTTCCGGCAAAATGTTCCTGCCACAGGTGGTGAAATCCGCCCGCGTGATGAAGCAGGCTGTGGCCGTGCTTCTGCCTTACATGGAAGAGGAAAAGCGTCTTAACGGCGACGACCAGCGCAAGGCTGCCGGCAAGATCTTGATGGCGACCGTGAAGGGTGATGTCCACGATATCGGCAAGAACATCGTCGGTGTGGTTTTGGCCTGCAACAACTACGAGATCATCGATCTTGGCGTCATGGTGCCGGCAACAAAGATCCTTGAGACGGCGATTGCCGAAAAGGTCGATGTCATCGGGCTTTCCGGCCTGATCACCCCGTCGCTGGACGAGATGGTGCATGTGGCCGCCGAAATGCAGCGGCAGGGTTTTGACATTCCGCTTCTGATCGGTGGCGCCACCACCAGCCGTGTCCATACGGCCGTCAAAATCCATCCGGGTTATGACAAGGGCCAGACGGTCTATGTCACCGATGCATCACGTGCCGTTGGCGTCGTGTCGAACCTGCTGTCGGAGGATGGCCGCGAGACCTATGTGGCCGATATCCGTGCCGAATACGCCAAGGTGGCTGCAGCCCATGCCCGCTCGGAAGCCGACAAGGTTCGTCTGCCGCTGAGCCGCGCCCGCGAAAATGCGCAGAAGGTGGATTGGGACGCCTACACTCCCGTAAAACCGCAGTTCTTCGGTACGAAAGTGTTCGAGAGCTACGATCTTGCGGAACTGGCAAAATACATCGACTGGACGCCTTTCTTCCAGACCTGGGAGTTGAAGGGGCGTTACCCGGCCATTCTCGAAGACGAGAAGCAGGGTGAGGCGGCGCGTCAGCTTTATGCCGACGCACAGGCGATGCTGAAAAAGATCATCGACGAAAACTGGTTCCGTCCGCGTGCTGTCATCGGTTTCTGGCCGGCGAATACCGTGGGTGACGATATCCGCGTCTACACCGATGAAAGCCGTACAGAGGAGGCTGCCACCTTCTTCACGCTGCGCCAGCAGCTATCGAAGCGTGATGGCCGTCCGAACGTGGCGATGTCGGACTTCGTTGCACCGGTCGACAGCGGCAAGGGCGATTATGTCGGCGGTTTCGTCGTCACGGCCGGTATCGAGGAAGTGGCGATTGCTGAGCGTTTTGAACGCGCCAACGACGACTATTCGTCGATCCTCGTCAAGGCGCTGGCCGACCGTTTTGCCGAAGCCTTTGCCGAACACATGCACCAGCGCGTCCGCAAGGAGTTCTGGGGTTATGCGCCGGATGAGACTTTGGGCAATGACGACCTGATCCACGAGGAATATGCTGGTATCCGCCCGGCACCGGGTTATCCGGCTCAGCCCGATCATACGGAAAAGGATACGCTGTTCCGCCTGCTCGATGCGACGGAAGCAACTGGCGTGATCCTCACGGAAAGCTACGCCATGTGGCCGGGTTCGTCGGTCTCCGGCCTTTATATCGGTCACCCGGACAGCTACTATTTTGGCGTCGCCAAGGTGGAGCGAGATCAGGTGCAGGATTATGCCGCCCGCAAGGGCATGGCAGTCGAAGAGGTCGAGCGTTGGCTCGGGCCGGTGCTGAATTATGTGCCGCAGGGCACAAAAAAGGATGAGGCGGCCTGATCTGCTTCGTTGGAACTATGAGGCAGGCGGAGCCGACGTGGTTTCAGTCCTGCAATAAGTGATGAAGGAGGGTGAAAACCCTCCTTTTCGCGTGATGACGAGTGGAAATATATTCGCCGTCATCCCAGCCTTGTGCCGGGATCCAGCAGCCGCGCATCTGCGCGGCGGAAGAGTCTTTTCAGCCCAAAGACTTGGGCTGGCTGGATTCCTGTGACAGGCACAGGAATGACGCAGAGGAAATTATCATCCCGACATCAGCATATATCGCTATCTTCAGCCGTCGGGCATTCTGCTCACAATGATGCCTTTTTACGGCACCCGCAGCAATCCCAGCCGATCCAGCGTCAGTCGACACTGCCGGCACAGGGCCTCGTTGCGGCCACCGCGATAATAGCTGAGTGCGATGACGGCGCCGTAAAGCGCCCAGCCTTCCGCGCGCAGCCAGTCCGCATCCGATAAGTTGAGAGCCTTGCGAAAATGATCGCGAGCGGTGGGATCGATAAAGACCCATGCGGTGGCATAATCGGCGGCCGGATCGCCGACGGCGGCTAGCCCCCAGTCGAGAACACCGTGGAGACGGCCATCGCGGGCAAGCAGATTGTCTGCCTTCAGGTCGCCATGCAGCCACACGGCCCGTTCGGGCAAGGGCAGGGCGCAGGCGCGTTTCCAGAGGGCGTGTGCCGCTTCGCTGTCGATCTCGTCGGCGAGAATGTCGATTGCCGGCAGGGTGACAGGTGAAAGCTCGTCAAGAGCGACGCCACGGCGATGGTTGGCCGGGCCGGAACGCGGTGCACCGACCGTGTCTTTCAGGTGTAGGGCCGACAGGAAGGCGGCGAGATCGTCTGCCGCCTGAAGCGGGTTGGAAATCTTGTCGGGTGTGGCGAGATCGCCTTCCAGCCAGTCGAAAATGCCGAAATCGATCGACTGGCCGACATCGGCTTTGCCGCGATACCGCAGGTCCGGCACGGCGAGCGGCAGGCCTTGCATATGCGGCAGCCAGTCGAGTTCCTTGGCCGTGGCCGCAACGGATTCCCGGCGGCGTGGCAGCCGTAGTAAAAGGTCATCGCCGAGCCGGTAAAGAGCATTGTCCGTGCCGGAAGAGGCGAGGCGTTCGCAGGCCAGGTGGGACCATTGCGGCGTGTGATCCGCAATCAATTGTCGAACAAGGGTTTCGGGCAGAAAAATATCGTCATCATGCATGACATGACGTTAGGTGAGGCATGTGACACCCGCATGGCGCGAGTGCGGGCAAAAATTCAGTTTTCCTGGCTCAATGCATCGCGCATCGCACGAATGACGAGGATGGAAGAGAGCTCACCGGCACCCGGCTTTGGAAAACCCTCCGGCTGCTCTTCTGCCGCCTCGGTAGCGGCCTGCAGACAGGCGGACAGCTTGCCACCGGCAGCGGATTCGATGGCATAGGCTTTGGACGCTCGCAGCCAGACACTGGCGATTTCCGCGCCGCCCGGTTCGCGTTCGGCGTGGTCGCGAAAGCTTGTCGCCATGGCTGAGAATGCACTGCCAAAGTCTTCGGCGAGAATGGAATGCTTGCGCATCAGCGCGCTACCGGCGCGGCGGAATGCGCTGGCGTAAAGACGGGGGGCGACGCCCGGAATGGTCAGAAGCGTTTCAGCGGCGAGATCGAAATAGCGGCCGGGTGTCCATTCGGAAGGTTCAAGGCCAGCAAGTTCGGCTTCGATCGCGTCGAACATGTCCGGCGTCACGGCACCGTGGTCGCCACGGCCCTCACGGTCGGTCAGGCGCACCAGCCGGTGGCTGTTTTCGTTGATCGCCACCGCAATCTCGGAAAACATCTCGATGATTGAAACGCTGTCGGTGTTCCGCATGAAACCCTGCCTTTCTTTCCTGTGCCCTTATCCGGTCTCTCAAAAAGTTTTTGGCTTGGCAAGGGTAGAAACGCCCCAAAAACGAGCGGGTTAGCGGAGCAGGCGAGCGTGGCGGTGCTGTTCAGCCAGCTCAATTATTGTGCGCTGCCGCATCCTTCGCACTAGCAAAAAGCCCGGAAAACCGGGCTTTGTGAGCGAGCCTCATGAACGCCTGTATGTGCCGTTTTCCGACATGTTTTCGGCCATTCACGGCCCTTTACGTTTCTTCGCAATCGGTGATCACAAATTGCGGCGCGCGCGCTTTTCCACAAGCACCCGCTAAAATTAATCGCGGATCACCAGCAGGTCGCCGGCCGAAAACCGCAGCGTCACCACCTCGTCCGGGGCAGGCATGATGAGATCCGGCGAGTTGAACATGTCGAAGGAGACGGTGTTCTTGCCAACGGCAATGCGGGTGCGCACCACAGAGCCGAGGAAGTTGGCCGAAACGACCTTGCCGGTCAGCGCGGTATCGCCCTTGGCGCTTTCGGAAAGTGAGCCGGCTTCGGGGCGCAGTGCCAAGGAGATGGTTTCGCCACCGGTCTTGTCGGCAATCGATTCGCGCAGGGCAATCGTCTGGTCGCCGATCATCACCGTTCCCGCTGCCGGATCGACGATCGTTGCCTCGATGATGTTGAGGGTACCAACGAAGGAAGCAACGAAGCGCGTGGTGGGGCGGTTATAGATATCCGACGGCGTACCGATCTGGTCGGCGCGCCCGGCATTCATGACGACGATGCGGTCGGAGATCGACAGGGCCTCTTCCTGGTCATGGGTGACGAAGACTGTGGTGATGCCGAGCTGGCGCTGGATTTGGCGGATCTCTTCACGCAGCGACACGCGGATTTTTGCGTCGAGTGCGGAAAGCGGCTCATCGAGCAGCAGCACCTGCGGTTTTGGCGCAAGCGCACGCGCCAGTGCCACACGCTGTTGCTGGCCGCCGGACATCTGGTAGGGGTAACGGTCGGCGAGGTGCTCGAGGTGGATGAGTTTCAGCATCTCCTTGACGCGCTTTTCGATTTCGGCTTTCGGCATGCCGGCGACCTTGAGGCCGAAGGCGACGTTTTCGAATACCGTCATGTTGGGAAACAGCGCATAGGCCTGAAACACCATGCCGATATTGCGCTGGTTGGGTTTCAGCCGCGTCTGGTCCTGGCCGGCGATATGGATCGTGCCGCCGCTCGGCTGTTCGAAACCGGCGATCATGCGCAGGATGGTGGTCTTGCCGCAGCCGGATGGTCCGAGGAAGGAGATGAACTCGCCCTTTTCGATCGCCATGTTGAAATCATGGACGACCTGGGTCTGGCCAAAGCTCTTCTTGATGTTTGCGAGTGCGAGAAAGGGCATTGGGAAAACCTTTAAGGACGGGACTGTGTCAGCTTGCCGAAGCGCGACACGAGCTGGATGAGGCCCATGGAAAGCCAGGTGATGGCAAAGGCGATGATGGCGAGCGCCGAAGGCTCATAGGCCTTGTTGGCGCCGACCAGCTGAAGATAGGGACCGAAAGCCGGGCGGTTGAGAAGAGCCGCCATGGTGAATTCGCCAATCACGATGGCAAAGGTGATGAAGGCACCCGATAGCACCCCGGACATCACGTTCGGAAAGATGCAGCGGAACATGATGGTCGGCCATTTTGCGCCAAGAATCTCTGCGGCTTCCGTCAGCGTGCGCACATCGATCGTGCGCATGGCGGTATCGACCGAACGATACATGTAGGGCAGTGACAATGTGATGTAGGACATCACCAGCAGGATATTGGTGCCGAGCAGCGATCCGGTGAAGGGAATGTAAGACGCCGAATTGTAGAGCCGCAGGTAACCGAAAACAATGACGATGGCCGGAATGACCAGCGGCATCAGCGTGACGAACTCGACGAAGGGGCGCATTTGCGGCAGGCGCAGGCGGACCCAATAGGCGGTGGGCACCACCAGCAGCATGCCGAACACGATGGTCAGCAGCGCCATCAGCATCGAAAAGCCAAACGTCTGCTGGAATTGCACGTCGGAAAACACCGAGCCGTAGGCATCCAGCGAATATTCGCCACGGCGCATGCGCAGCGAGAATTCGAAAGTGCCGGCCAGCGGCACGAAGAAATAGGTGACACCGACGGCGATGGCGAACCAGGCGAAGAATTTTGTCATCTTCATGCGCGCGTCCTCACTTCTGCCAGCGTTCGGCGCGCATGCGCAGCCAGATATAGAGGACATTGGAAAGGCCGGTAATGACGATCATGCCAAGCGCCAGCGCATAACCGAGATTGGGGTTATGCAGCACGTCGCCGCGGATCTGTGCGTAAAGCAGGATCGGCACGATGTTCAGCGACGCACCGGTCAGCGCATAGGCCGTAGCGATGGCGCCGAAGGCGTTGGCGAACAGGAGAAGCGAGGTTCCGAGCAGGCTCGGCCACAGGATCGGCAGGCCGATCATGCGCCAGTATTGCCAATTGGAGGCGCCGAGGATTTCGGAAGCCTCGCGCCATTCCTTCTTCAATCCGTCCAGCGCCGGCGTCAGGATCAGCACCATCAGCGGGATCTGGAAAAACATGTAGGTGATGGTCAGGCCGAGAAAGGAAAGAAGATTGAAGCCGGTTGAATAGAGATTGAAGCCGAACCAGTCGCGCATCAGCACGGTCACGAGGCCGGTGCGGCCGAGCGTGGCAATGAAGGCGAAAGCGAGCGGGACGCCGGCGAAATTGGAGGCGACACCGGAAAAGGTCAGAAGGCCGGAACGGATCCACGAGGGAAGGCCGCCGAGCACGATTGCCCATGCCAGGAAAAATCCGATCAGCGCGCCACCCAGCGAGGAGGCGAGCGAAACCTTGATCGAGATCCAGTAGGCGGACATGATGGTCGGCGTGAAAAGGTCGGCGATGTTCTGGAAGGTGAACTGACCCTGCGCGTTGAAAAATGCGCCGCTCACCAGATAAAGCGTCGGGACAATCAGGAACATCAGCGCGAAAATCAGGAACGGCGCAATGCCGAGCCAGTCGATGATCGTGCGGCGATCGATGAACGAAGAGGATGCGGTGGACATTCGGCCGCCGTTTCTGCCGGAGGAATAAAAGCCTCCCCGCGTTTTTCGCGGAGAGGCCGATGCGATACCAGAATGATTACTGGATGTTGGCGCCGACGACCTTGTCCCACTGGGTGGTGATGGCGGTCTTGCCCTTGTCCTGATCGTCGAGCGTCGGGAAGATAGCCTTTTCATAGGCTGCAGCCGGCGGCAGAGCGTCGAGCAGTTCCTTCGGGATCTTGTTGTTCTTGGCAAGATCGTTGAAGCGGATCGGGTGGCAATAACCCTTCAGGTATGCAAGCTGGCCTTCGTCGGAATAGATGTGTTCCATCCACAGCTTGGCAGCGTTCGGGTGCGGCGCGTAAGCCGAGATCGCCTGAACGTAGACACCGGCGACAACGCCGGAAGCCGGAACGACGACTTCGAGCGGCGGGTTGCCCTTCAGCGTGTCGCGCCAGGAGAGACCATTATAGTCCCAGGCGATGACGATCGGGGTGGAGCCCTGAGCGAGCGATGCGGACTTGCCGATGACCGGTACGAAGTTGCCGGCCTTGTTGATGTCGGCAAACAGCTTCAGGCCGGCTTCGCCAGCCTTGGTGGCATCGGTTTCGCCAGCGGCGATACCGGCAGCGTAAACGCCCTGAACGGCCTGGTTGGACGAGCGCGGATCACCGGCGAGAGCAACCGAGTTGGCATAGTCCGAACCGGTCAGGTCCTTCCAGTCCTTCGGTACGTTCTTGACGATGTCGGTGTTCACGATGAAGGAGAGAACGCCGTAATAATCGCCGTACCAGTAGCCATCGGCATCCTTGGCGTCGTCCGGGATCGAATCCCAGGTGGCGACCTTGTAAGGCTGGATCAGGCTTTCCTTCTTGGCGGACGGGCCGAAGGAGAGGCCGACGTCGATGACGTCAGGTGCCTGCGGGCCCTTGTTGTCCTTGTTGGCCTTGATGGCTTCGATTTCGTCACCCGAGCTGGCATCCGGGTTCAGTTCGTTGACCTGAATTTCCGGGTACTTCTTCTTGAAGCCGGCGATGACTTCGCCATAACCGCACCAGCTGTGGGGCAGGGCGATGGTGGTGAGCTGGCCTTCCTTCTTGGCGGCTGCAATCAGCTCTGCGCTCGGCTCGGCGAAGGCAAAGCTGGTCGAAGCAACGACCATGGCGGTGGTGACGGACAGAAGACGTCTGGTCTTGGTGATCACGGTATCCTCCTGAGGTTTCAGATTGTGTCGGCGACACTCGTAGAGCCGGTTCATGTATCGTATGTGACAGTATGCACAGCTGCGCACGCATCAATGCAAACACTTGGATTTCCACTGGTTTTCAGTGAACTATCCGTGATTTGAGCGATCGTTTTTCCCAAGACGGCGGAAAAGACGGCTTCGCTCGAAAAGATTTTCCAAGGAATGCATGCGTTTGCGGGTGGTTTCCCAGCCGGCGCTCTGCACGGCTTCGATCAATGCTTCCACAACAAACAGGGTAACGACCGAAGAATCCCACGCCGAAGGCGCCTCTATGCGGACCTTGAACGTGTGGCGGGCATGGTGAGTGACGGGCGACGCCCACAAATCGGTGAACAAGACGATGACGACGCCGGCCGCTTTGGCGGCTTCCGCCAGCGTCGCCATCTCCTGCTCGTAACGGCGGATATCGAAAATCACCAGTACATCCCCGGCATTCATGTTCAGCACATGTTGCGGCCAGGAACTGGAATTGTTGGAGATCAGCGTCGTGCGCGGCCGAATGACCTGCATGTGGGTGAAGAAATATTCGGCGAGCGAGCCGGTGATGCGGCCGCCGACGAAATAGACGTGCCGATCGAGATCCCGCAAAAGCGCTGTTGCGCCATCGAAGGCGACAATGTCGATTTCGGCCAGCGTTTCGCGTAGGTTCTCGGTGACGGCTTCGGCGAAACGGTTGAGGATATGCGTGTCCGGGGCGCGGGCGGCCCAGCGGTCCTGCCAGTGATCGTGTTTGGCGATCGGATTGGAAATGGTCGCTTCCAGTTCCTGGTGCAGGCGTGACTGGAACTCCGGGTAACCCTTGAAGCCGAGTTTCTGCACGGCGCGCGCCACCGTCGCCGTCGAGACGCCGGCATTTTCCGCGGTCACCGTTATGCTTCCAAGCCCGGACACCGGATAATTCTCCAGCAGGCTATCCGCCAGTTTCCGCTCGGTTGGCGTCAGGCTGTCGTAGCTGCGGCGTATGACATCTGAGACGGTGCGTGAGGTGGCTGGCACGGATGCTGTGTTCCCCTCCGGTCTATGCCGGTTTGGGTGAAATTAACAATCGCCGGGCGGTTTCTGTCAATGGGGCCTCTGAAAAGATTCTTTCAGTAATGCGATTGACCTTCGGCAAAAAGTGAAGAATTCTTTTCTTCAATGTTCGTTAACGAATGCGGCGGGGCCTGCATGCTCGTTCAGTCAGCGGTTTTGACAGAGACGGATGGTGATCCGGTTGCCGTGGAAAACGGTGGCGGTCGCAGCGATGTGCTGCTGGTTTGTGAACATGCTTCCAACCGCCTGCCCGAAGCCTATGGCGATCTCGGCCTGCCAGCGGATGCGCTTTCCTCGCATATCGCCTGGGATCCGGGTGCGCTGGATGTTTCCCGGCTGATGGCGAAAAACCTCGATGCCGTGCTGATCCACCAGCGGTTCTCTAGGTTGATCTATGACTGCAACCGCCCACCGGAATCGCCGGCGGCGATGCGTGATGTCAGCGAAGTCTTTCGTATTCCCGGCAATGAAAATCTGTCGGAGGCGGAGAAATCGCGCCGCACCACGGCGCTTTATCTGCCGTTTCAGGGCCGTATCGCTGAGGAGATCGCGGTACGGCGCGCTGCGGGCAGGGCGACCGTGCTGGTCACCGTGCACAGTTTTACGCCGGTCTATTACGGCCGCAAGCGCGAGGTCGAGATCGGCATCCTGCATGATGCCGACAGCCGTCTGGCCGACCGCATGCTGGCAGCCTCTGCCGATACAAAACTCTACCGCATCGCGCGCAACGAACCTTACGGGGCCGCCGATGGCGTCACCCACACGCTGGAAGTCCATGCGCTCGCCGCAGGGCTTCTGAATGTCATGATCGAGATAAGGAATGATTTGATCGAAGAGGAGGTCGGCCAGAGGGTCGTGGCCGATTTCCTGACCGGTCTGCTGCGGGAAAGCCTCGCAACGGGCGGTCGATAGGACCCAAGGGAAACAGCAGATGCATTCCACCGACACCGAAATATCGGGCGGCGGACACGAACTGAACTGGGGGCGTTCTCCGGCCAATCCGGCCGGTCGCCTGTTTTTTCTTTGATCAGGAGAGAAGGCATGGAAAGTTCATCATCAGGGGTCAGCTACAAAAAGGCTGACGCATCCTATTTCGAAAAACGTCATCTATCCCGTTATGCGGGCGTGTGGTCGCTCTGGGCGCTCGGCGTCGGGGCGGTCATTTCCGGCCATTTTTCCGGCTGGAATTTTGGCTTTGCAACGGGCGGCTGGGGCGGCATGCTGGTGGCCGGCATCATCATCGCCGTCATGTACCTAGGCCTCACCTTTTCCATCGCGGAAATGAGCCCGGCCTTGCCGCATACCGGTGCCGCCTATTCGTTTGCCCGAACCGCCATGGGTCCGTGGGGCGGCTTCATTACCGGCTTGTGTGAAAACGTCGAATACGTGCTGACACCGGCCGTCATCGTCACCTTCATCACGGCCTATGTGAACACCATTCTGGGGCTCGACCCGGTCTATTCGCCGCTTTTATGGGTGTTCTTCTACGCTGTCTTTCTCAGCCTCAACATTTTCGGGCTGGAACTCTCGTTCAAGGTGACGCTTGTCATCACGCTGATTTCGCTGGCGGTGCTGGTGTTTTTCTGGATCAGCGCGATTCCGAACATGGATTTCTCCCGCTGGGCGCTGAATATCGGCGTCGGGCCTGATGGTGCACCGATGGAACTGCCTGAAGGTAATGGCGATTGGTTCCCCTTCGGCTTTTCCGGCGTTCTCGCAACGCTGCCCTTCGCCGTATGGCTGTTCCTCGCTATCGAGCAACTGCCGCTGGCGGCGGAAGAATCCGTCGATCCGAAACGCGACATGCCCAAGGGCATCATTCTCGGCATCATCACCCTGATGGTCTCCGCCTTCATGATCGTGCTGCTCAATCCGTCGCTGCCGGGTGTCGGTGCCTTCCATCTCGGTTCGGCACTGGAGCCGCTGCTCGATGGCTTCAAGTCTGTTTATGGTGATAGCGGCGTGGTGGTTCTCGGGCTTGTTGCACTGACGGGGCTGATCGCCAGCTTCCACACCATCCTCTACGCGCAGGGACGTCAGATCTACTCGCTGTCGCGCGCCGGTTATTTCCCGACCGCGCTGTCGATCACCCATTCACGCTTCAAGACACCGCATATCGCCATGCTCACCGGTGCAGGCACCGGTCTGGCGGTCATGCTGGTGATCTGGTTCGCGCTGGGTGCGGAACAGGGCGGCAGCGTCATTGGCGCGGTTCTGCTCAACATGGCGGTGTTCGGGGCGATGTTCTCCTACATCATGCAGGCGATCTCCTTCATCCTGCTCCGGAAAAACCTGCCGAATATCGAACGGCCGTTCCGTTCGCCGCTCGGTGTGCCCGGTGCGGCACTGACGGTGATCATCGCCTGCGTGACACTGGTCTATCAGGTTCAGGATCCCAATTTCACCAAGGGTGTTTTGTGGGTCGCCGTATGGTTCGCCGTTGCCATCGCCTATTTCGCGCTGATCGGTCGCCACAAGCTGATCCTGTCGCCGGAAGAGGAATTTGCGCTGGAGCACAAGGAAAAGGCCGTTGCCGCTGCTGCGGCCGCACGCGCCTGAAATCAGTGAGGGAAGAAGGCCGGCGGCGTTCAAGCCGCCGGTCGACATAACAGAAAATCCGATAAAATCGGGGAGCTGCATGACCACCGCATATACATTCGAAGACTTGAAGGCCGATGTCGCGGAAGGCGTCATCGATACCGTGCTTGCTTGCCAGGTGGACATGCAGGGCCGACTGATGGGCAAGCGTTTTCAGGCGGAATTTTTCGTCGATAGCGCCTGGAAGGAAACCCATAGCTGCAACTACCTGCTCGCCACCGATATCGAGATGGAGACGGTGGGCGGCTACAAGGCGACGAGCTGGGAAGCGGGTTACGGCGATTACACGATGAAGCCGGACCTTTCGACGCTGCGGCGCATTCCCTGGCTGGAGGGTACGGCGCTCGTGCTCTGCGATGTGCTCGATCATCACACCCATGAAGAGGTGCCGCATTCGCCGCGCGCCATCCTCAAAAAGCAGGTGGCTCGTCTGGAAGCCATGGGCATGAAGGCCTTCATGGCCACCGAGCTGGAATTCTTCCTGTTCGACCAGACCTACGAGCAGGCACAGGCCTCAGGTTATCGCAGCCTGAAACTGGCGAGTGCCTATAACGAGGACTACCACATCTTTCAGACCACCAAGGAAGAGGATGTGATGCGGGCAATCCGCAAGGGCCTGCAAGGGGCCGGTATACCGGTGGAAAATTCCAAGGGCGAGGCTTCGGCGGGGCAGGAGGAAATCAACGTCCGCTACACCGATGCGCTGACCATGGCCGACCGGCATGTGATCGTCAAAAACGGCTGTAAGGAAATCGCCTTCCTCAAGGGCAAGGCCATCACCTTCCTCGCCAAATGGCACTACAATGCCGCTGGTTCGTCCTCGCATATCCATCAGTCGCTGTGGAGCGCTGATGGCAAGACGTCGCTGTTTTTCGACAAGGACGGTGAGTGCGGCATGTCTGAAACCATGCGGCATTACATGGCGGGCCTGCTGGCCCATGCCGGCGAGATTACCTATTTCCTGGCACCCTATATCAATTCCTACAAACGTTTCGTGGCCGGCACATTCGCGCCGACCAAGGCGGTGTGGTCGAAGGACAATCGCACGGCCGGTTATCGTCTTTGCGGTGAGGATACCAAGGCCGTGCGTGTCGAGTGCCGGGTCGGCGGCGCCGATCTCAATCCCTATCTCGCCATGGCGGCGCTGATTGCGGCCGGCATCGACGGCATCGAAAACAAGATGGCGCTGGAGCCGGCCTTTGTCGGGGATGCCTATAGTATCAAGGATGTGCGCGAAATTCCGGTGACATTGCGAGCGGCGACCGAGGTGATGACCGGATCGGCCATGCTGCGGCAGGCTTTTGGCGATGACGTGATCGATCACTACACCCGGGCGGCGCGCTGGGAACAGGAGGAATACGACCGGCGGGTGACCGACTGGGAAGTGGCGCGGGGTTTTGAAAGGGCATGAGGAAACCGCAATCGACCTTGCGGGATTGTTGAGTTTTTCTCGATGATCGCCTAGGTTGAATGCGAGTTTTCGAGGATGAAACCATGACCAAAATCGACAGCGACTGGTTTTATGCAAAGCTTAGGGAAATTGGTGCCACAGGCGGCGAGCTTGCCAGGTTTCTGAGCGTTGATCCAAGTTCCGTTTCCCGAATGCTGAAGGGCGAGCGCAAGATGAGTGCGGAGGAGCAGGATAAGGTGTCAGCCTTTCTGCGCGTGCCACTCGAGATTGTCGCTTTGCATCGTCGGGGCGAGGAAACCGATTTTGGTTTTGCGGAAAAGAAACAGGAAACCTATGCGGCGACGAGCGGTCCGCCCGCGCTTGATCCCACGGTCAAATGGTTCACCGAGGACGATATCATCTACAAGGACGGCAAGCGCTGGATGGAGACGCAGGACGGGCGGATTGTGGAATTACATCCGGCTTTTGGTTGCATGAAGGGGACGATAACGATCCCGGACGATCTTGACCTGACCGCTCCAGTCGATCCCGATTGGGGCAAGGTTTATGAAGATGACTGAGGCCTATTTGATCGATACTTGCGTCATGATCTGGGTGGCACACTTCAAACCATTGTCCAGTCAGGCGACGGCGCTAATGGAACCCAAAAAGGCGAGGATCGGTATTTCGGCCATGTCGGCCTGGGAGGTCGGCATGCTGGTTGCCAAAGGGCGGCTGCCGGTCACCAGGGATGTGCCCGTCTGGTTCGAGGATTTTACCCGTCAGTTGGAGGCCGAAGTTCTGCCGGTTACACCCAAAATCCTGATTGCATCCTCTAACCTTCCTCGTCCGCTTCACAACGATCCTGTTGACCGCATCCTCATCGCCACCGCCCGCCAGCACGACCTCACCATCATCACGCGCGACCGCGCAATCCTCGACTACGGTGCTGCGGGCCATGTCCGCACGCTCGCCTGCTGATACCTGCTGAAATTGGGAGATTTTCCGGAAATGACGATGATCCAATGCATTTCACCGGTCGATGGTTCGGTTTATGCCGAGCGGCCGGTGCTCTCGCTCGATGCGGCAAAGGCTGCGGTAGAGCGTGCCCGAAAAGCGCAGAAAGCCTGGGCGAAGCGGCCGCTGGAAGATCGTGTGCAGCTGGTGCTGAAAGGCGTCGCGCGTCTCAACGAGATGGTCGATGAAGTGGTGCCGGAACTGGCTTGGATGATGGGGCGGCCGGTGCGGTATGGCGGCGAGTTTCGCGGTTTCAACGAGCGCTCCAACTATGTCGCTTCCATCGCCGCCGATGCCCTAAAACCGATCGAGGTGGAAGACAGCCAAAATTTTGCCCGTCGCATCGAGCGAGAGCCGCATGGCGTCGTTTTTGTCATCGCGCCGTGGAATTATCCGTACATGACCGCCATCAACACGGTTGCACCGGCGCTGATGGCCGGCAACACGGTGATCATCAAGCATGCTGCCCAGACCCTGCTGGTAGGCGAGCGCATGGTGCGCGCCTTTGTCGAGGCCGGCGTGCCGGAAGATGTTTTTCAGAACGTCTTTCTCGACCATGACACCAGTGCCGCACTGATCGCCGCCGGCTCCTTCAATTTCATCAATTTCACCGGTTCGGTGGAGGGTGGACGCGCGATCGAGCGCGCGGCTGCCGGAACCTTTACCGGGCTCGGCCTGGAGCTTGGTGGCAAGGACCCGGGCTATGTGATGGAGGATGCCGATCTCGATGCGGCGGTCGATACGCTGATGGATGGCGCGACCTTCAATTCCGGCCAGTGCTGCTGCGGCATCGAGCGCATTTATGTGCATGAAAGCCTCTACGATGCCTTCGTTGAAAAGTCCGTTGCATGGGTCTCGAACTACAAGCTCGGCAATCCGCTGGATCAGGAGACAACGCTCGGGCCTATGGCCAACAAGCGTTTTGCCAAACTGGTGCGCGAGCACGTGGCGGATGCCGTTGCCAAGGGTGCAAAGGCGCTGGTCGATCCAAAACTGTTTCCGGCCGATGATGGCGGTGCCTATCTCGCGCCGCAGGTTGTTGTCGATGTCGATCACTCCATGGCCTTCATGCGCGAGGAGACGTTTGGACCAGCGGTCGGCATCATGAAGGTGAAAAGCGACGATGAGGCGCTGGCGCTGATGAATGACAGCCAATACGGGCTGACGGCTTCGCTCTGGACCAAGGATGTCGAGCGCGCGTCGCGCATAGGTGCCGAGATCGAGACCGGAACGGTGTTCATGAACCGCGCCGATTATCTCGATCCGGCGCTGGTCTGGACCGGCGTCAAACAGACAGGCCGCGGCGGTTCGCTCTCGGTCCTCGGTTTCCACAATCTCACGCGTCCGAAATCATACCACCTCAAGAAGGTTACAGCATGAACATCGTTGCGAACTGGAGTTATCCCACCGCCGTCAAGATGGGCCGTGGCCGGATCAGGGAACTGGCCGAGGCAGCCAAGTCGCTGGGCATGAAAAAGCCGCTGCTGATCACTGATCGCGGCCTTTCGACCATGGCGATCACCGCAGCTGCGCTTGATGTGCTGGAGGAGGCCGGGCTTGGTCGTGCGATCTTTGCCGAGGTTGATCCCAATCCGAACGAGATCAATCTCGAAGCCGGCATCAAAGCCTTTCGCGATGGCGGGCATGACGGCGTTGTCGCCTTCGGTGGCGGCTCGGGTCTGGATCTCGGCAAATGCGTGGCCTTCATGGTCGGCCAGACGCGGCCTGTCTGGGATTTCGAGGACATTGGTGACTGGTGGACGCGGGCTTCCGTCGAGGGCATTGCGCCGATCGTTGCCGTGCCGACCACCGCCGGTACCGGTTCGGAGGTTGGCCGTGCGTCGGTGATCACCAATTCGCAGACGCATGTGAAAAAGATCATTTTTCACCCGAAATTTCTGCCCGGCGTGGTGATCTGCGATCCGGAACTGACCGTCGGCATGCCAAAAGTGATCACCGCCGGCACCGGCATGGATGCGTTTGCGCATTGCCTCGAAGCCTATTCCTCGCCCTTTTATCACCCAATGTCCGCCGGGATCGCGCTGGAGGGCATGCGGCTGGTGAAGGAATTTTTACCGCGCGCCTATCATGAGGGCACGGATATCGAGGCGCGCAGCAACATGATGGCCGCCGCCGCCATGGGGGCGGTTGCCTTCCAGAAAGGGCTTGGCGCCATCCACGCGTTGTCGCACCCGATCGGCGCCGTTTATAACACCCACCACGGCATGACCAATGCGGTGGTGATGCCGGCGGTTCTGCGCTTCAACCGCGCGGCGATCGAGGAGAAGATTGCGCGCGCGGCGGCCTATCTCGGCATATCCGGCGGGTTCGACGGATTTTACGACTACGTCCTGTCGCTGCGTGCGGAACTTGGCGTGCCCGATACGTTGACCGCGATGGGAGTAGCTCCGGATCGGATCGACGAGCTTGCCGCCATGGCGATCGAGGACCCGAGCGCTGGCGGAAACCCGGTTCCGTTAACGCTGGACAATACCAAATCCCTGTTTCGCGATTGCTTTTAACGTTTTCGCGGGCAGGCGGCTTTCGGTTGCTGCATTGAAAACTCGTGTAAAACCCGCCGCTTGCCGGCGGGTTTTACACGTTTTTGAGCGGATACTCAAAACTCAATCATTACATTAACGATGCCTGAATTAATATCTTGTTAACCATGTTTGGAAAAGATGTGAGTATCGGCGCGATGTTTCCCTGCGCCCTTCAGGAGCGATGCGGCTCGCACCTTTTCGAGGACTTTTTTGATGCCAGTGATCTCATTCGCCAATGCCAAGGGCGGCGCCGGCAAGACGACGGCAGCACTTCTGCTGGCCACCGAACTTGCCCATTCCGGCCACCGCGTGACGCTGATCGATGCCGATCCGCAGCGCTGGATCAGCCAGTGGGCGCAGATGTCTGGTCCCTTGCGCAATATCGAGGTGATTTCCGAAGTGAGCCTTGCCTCGCTGCAATGTCATCTGCGCGAGATGGCCGCGCAGACCGACTATTTCATCATCGACCTTGCCGGTGCCCGCGATGCGCTGGTGACCACAGCCATCGGCCTTTCCGACCATGTGA
This sequence comes from Endobacterium cereale, assembly GCF_009617585.1. Lineage (GTDB taxonomy): Bacteria > Pseudomonadota > Alphaproteobacteria > Rhizobiales > Rhizobiaceae > Neorhizobium > Neorhizobium cereale. The sequence goes on from NZ_WIXI01000044.1 coordinate 61,815, forward strand.
TGATCCCGGTGCAGGGATCGGCCATGGATGCCAAGGGCGCGGCGCAGATTCTCGATCTGCTCGCCATGATGAAGGACAAAGCCAATCTGGATATCGCCCATTCCGTGGTGTTGACCCGCGTTGCCTCGATGGTAACGACCAAGGCGTTGGTAGCCATCAAGGGCCTGCTGGCGGCGCGTGGCGTCAATGTGCTGAACACGCCGATCAACGAGCGGACGGCCTTCAAGGAACTGTTCGAGGTCGGGGGCACGCTGCACACGCTCGATCCCGCAAAGGTCAGCAATGTCGATAAGGCCCGCGAAAATGCCTCGGCCTTCGCGACGGAAGTGATGCGGTTGATGCCGGTGCGGGTGGTGCGCTCTGGCCTGCCGCGGGTGTTTTCCTTCCGTCGTCAGGCGGCTTGAGTTTTTAGAGCGGCTCAACAGAAAACATCGCCCGAGCCAGTCATGCCGGGCGATGTTTCCGGTCGTTTACCGTGCCTTGCGGTCCGGCACGCCAGCCTGCCAGACTGACCAATCCTTGACGATACGATCAACGACAGGTGCTCCGACGAGTGTGATGTTGCTGACGGTTTCGGCGAACCCGCCAGCGGTCTGGCCCGGAGCGGGGTCGAGATGCTGCTGTGTCGTTTCGTTCGGGTTGCCCTGATCGAAATTGACGGCACCACGCAGGCTCAGGATGCGATCCGTGCCATGTTGCCGGTTGATGACCAGCGCGAGTGCGGCAGCTTCCATTTCCGTGATCAGATAATCGTCTGCACCATAAAGCTTGGCGATATGCTGCGCTTCCTTGGAGAGGCCAGGGCCGTGGAAAAACGTGTCCCCGGTCATATGGGTGCCCGTCTTGACCGACGGTGCTGCCTGCGCTGCCGCGTCTGGATAACGCATGCGATAGACTCGGGCGGAATCGGAATCCTGCAGTGCCACGTCCTTCGACAGATCGACTGCCCAGCCGACCAGCGTCGGGTTCAGGTGAAACAGGCGGTAAGCTTCATATCCCTTACGCGGGATGAAGACAGGCGCGCCCGGCTCTCCTTCTTCCGGCGCCCAGCGGTGTCCGAGGTCATAATCCACCAGCCAGGTGGCCCAACTGACATCGGTGATGGTGCCGCGAGACGGCGGCGTGCCTGCGACGCCGGACAGAACGTAATAGGCCTGCGAAAAATCAAATTGCGGGTTGAGCAGGATCGCCTGCATGGAAGAGGAAGAATTGACCTTGCCCATGCCCAATACGGAGCCGCAAACGCCATCCTGATTGCAATGTACCGGCTTGAGTGCGCCGGGTACTTCGATGGACTTGGCATCCTTCCAGTATTTCTCGTACCAGTGCTGGTATTCACCGGCGCGGTCACCGGTGTTTTGGCCGATCTCGAACATCGTGCCGATGAAAACCTTGACCTTGACCGGTTCTGCCGAGGCCATTGTCACGGACGAAAGCAGGCCAATCGCGGCCAGCAAGGTGTTTCTCAAATATTTCAATGTAGTCCCTCTGTGTTTTTGACCTGCCTCGTCATCGCGGGAGGCTGGTGTGGGTGCTTGCCGCACCTCTCTGCGACCGCAAAGGTCGGAGGAAATGTGGGCACTATGCTGCAGTGCCACATTTACAATTGGGCTTCACGCCAATTTGGCCGCATCACTGCTTTTCCACCACGAATCCCTCCAATGTCGACAGGAGGCAACATGAAACGGAATAGCGCGAGCGTTTGAAGCTCTCACCCACATGCCGAAAAAAAGCCCCGCGGATGAAACCGCAGGGCTTTCGATCAGTATCTTGAACACTTTTTATTCCATGAATTCGACGGTCGTACCGGGCTTGACCATCTTTGCCAGTTCCGTCGCATCCCAGTTGGTGAGACGGATACAGCCATGACTATTGGTCTTGCCGATCTTGGACGGTTCCGGCGTGCCGTGAATGCCGTAAGTCGGCTTCGACAGCGCGATCCAGACAGTTCCGACCGGGCCGTTCGGGCCCGGCGGGATCTGCAGGATTTCTTTATTTTCGCCCTGCGTGAAATTGATTTTCGGATTGTAGGTATAGCCGGGGTTCAGCGCAATGCGTGCGACGGTATGGTTGCCGGACGGCGAGGGAGTATCCGAAGAACCGATCGTGGCGGGGTAGGCGGCGATCAGCTTGCCGTCCTCACCATAGGCAAACACCTGTTTGCGTCCCTTGTCGGCGATGATGCGCGTGACATTGCCGGTCTTCACCGCGCCAGGATTGATTACCTTGATGATCGTGCCGGGAATGGTGAAGTTCGCGTTCGGGTTCAGCGCCTTCAGGTAACCTTCGTCCATGTGGAACTGCTCGGCCAGTTTTTCGCTGGTCGAAGTGAAGGAGAGTGCCGGCAGCTGCGCCTTGTGGGCATAATCGTCGGGAATCGATGCGACGTAAGGGCCGGCGGCATCGGCGGCGGTGATCGTGTATTCGGTGATCGGCATGCCGCCCGAATAAGACAGGCGCTGGATGATGTCGTCGGCATTGTTCGGGTCGAGTGTTTCGCCGGTCATTTCCTGCCAGGCAGCAATCGCCTTGTTGACGTTGTCGCCCAGACGACCGTCGATCACACCCGGTGAAATGCCTTCGCGGTCGAGAAACACCTGAAGCGCGGCAATTTCAGCCTGCGGTTTGTTGGTGACGGTGATCGTCGAGCCGGAATGTTGCGGCTCGGGGCCAAGCGGCTGTGTCTGGTCAGGTTCGATCGTCGCATAGTTCTGATCGTATTGCGACGGATCGTTGGATGGCGCGTCGAGGGGCAAACGCGTGATCGAGCCATTGTCCGGTACAGATCCGGTGACTTCGCCGTCATATTGACCACCATCGCGGCCATTGCCGCGATAATCGCGGTAGTCGCGATAACCAGGGGAAACGCCGGGCATCTGCTCCCTGCGCGCATAACCGCCGCGATCGCGACGGCTCTGCTGCTGCATTTCGGTGGCGACGACATTGCCGGCGCGGTCCATGTAGACACGTCGGCCGCTGCGATCGCGCGTCACAACAAATTCGCCGGGTTCGGGCGTGTAATCGAGTATGTAACCTTCCGGCGTCACCAGTGTCGGCTGTTCATTGCCATATTGACGCTCGGCACGATAATCCGGCGCGCCGCCGTAATCGCGGTACATGACCTGCGCCTGAACCGGGGCGGCGACCGCCGTCAGGGCAATGAGGCTGAGACTTGTAACGAGACTGCGCTTCACGATATCACCGATCCTTAAACTTCTTCACCAACCCGCAAGGGGGGCGTCCCGTTCCAACGTTCGAGCTGTTTGTTCCAGACTAGTTAATTGCGACTCTAGTATGGAAAAAATGAATTCGTGGTGAAGGCGGTGTTAAATTTCACGTGTTTGCTCGTTTACCAATAGGAATAGTCTGCGGGGGAGGCAGGTATGAAGGCGTTTTCCACTGGGCTGGGGCCCAAACTCTTTCTTGATCCGACGTCATTGCTGGATATCGGCTCCTGTGTCGTCAACGGAACGGACGTTGCGCCGGGACGGGCCATTCCAGACGATGGTGACGCGCGAATCGATCATTCGCTCGAAGGGTTTCTGTTTACCTGTGGTCCTGACCACATTCGCCATCCCGACCTGATCGATGGCCGGACGGATGGAAAAAAATATCCTTTGCATGGATCGTTTTCCGCGCATCCGGCAGAAATCCTATTCTGGGATGCGCAGGGTGATGACGCCGAATGCCATGCCAAAATTTCCGTGAGGTTGGCGGACGGTGGTTCGGCCATTTTGGAACGGCATTGGCGCATCGACGGGCAGACGGGTGAGGTGTCGCTCAAGGACCGGGTAACGAATACCGGCACGACGCCATTTGCGCGGGTGCACATGTATCACATGAACCTCGGCGCATGGCTGTTTGACGATGGCGTGCGGCTTGGCGGCAGAATGTTCAAAGGCGGTGGCTTTCCATGGAATTTCGGCGACGAGCCGGGCAGCGTCTTTTGTGTGCCGGCGGCGGAAGGAGGCGAGGAGTGGGCAGAGATGACACTCGGACCGATCGCGGCGCTGGATGGCCGCACGCTGCATGTTAAGTTCAAGACGAATACGCTGCCGCACCTGCAGATGTGGCGGAACCAGAAAGCGCCTGCACATGTGCTCGGCATCGAGCCGGTTTCGCACCGGCTGGCGGAGCGTTCCGAGCTGACCAAAAGCGGCGAACTCGAAATGGTGCAGCCGGGTGAAAGCACCGACTATGCGCTGCGCTTTGCATTTGTCTAAAACATTGGCGCGGCTCGCATTGACGCTCCGCGCCGCATCACGCTAAGTGATGCCCGAACTGATATCACTGGAGGGTCACGCATGGATATCCGCCCGATCAACGACGAGTATTCGGTCAGCGGCCAGATCACCGTCGAAGAGGTCGATCAGGTCAAGGCACTCGGTTTCCAGTCGATCGTCTGCAATCGTCCCGACGAGGAAGAACCGGGCCAGCCGAGCTTTGCCGACGTTGCCGCCCGCGCTGAGGAACTGGGCATCCAGATCCGTCATATCCCGGTTGGTCGTATGGGCCTGACGCCGGAAGGTGTCACTGAAATGGTCGACGCGCTGGAAGACCTGCCGAAGCCGATGCTCGGTTATTGCCGCTCGGGCGCCCGCTCGACCGCCATCTACGAACAGAGCCAGCGCCTGCGCGGCTGATTGTTTTCTCGCCGCCGGTGGTCATCTGACGCCGGCTTCTCCACGCTCGCATTTTTTTCGAGGAGCATTCCCATGACCATCAAGCGCATCGAATCCGGCGCCCGCATGAGCGGCGCGGTTGTCCACGGCAACACCGTTTACCTGGCCGGTCAGGTTGGCGAAGGCGACACCGTCACCGAACAGTGCAAGGACGCGCTGGGCGAAGTCGACCGCCTGCTCGCCGCTGCCGGCACGGACAAGTCAAAAATCCTGCAGACGCTGATCTACATCTCGGACATTTCCTACTTCGCCGAAATGAACGCCGCATGGGAAGCATGGGTCGATCCGGCCAACACGCCGGCCCGCGCCACCAGCGAAGCCAAGCTGGCTGCACCGAAGTACAAGGTCGAATTCATCGTCACCGCGGCGATCTAATTTTTTGACCATTCCATGAAAAGGCCGGGGCATCATGCGATGCCCCGGCCTTTTTCGTCTGAGTAAATCGTTCAGGCCTTGTCGCGAATCTGCGTCAGCGTTTTGGCCGGTGTAATGGCTTCCGGGTCGAGCCGCACTTCGATGATCGAAGGTTTGCCGCTGGCGCGCGCCCGCTCATAGGCCGAGCCAAAATCCTCCGTCTTTTCCACCAGTTCGCCGTGCCCGCCAAAGGCCTGCGCATATGCGACAAAATCCGGGTTCATCAGATCGGTGGCGCTGACACGGCCGGGATATTCGCGTTCCTGATGCATGCGGATCGTGCCGTAAATGCCGTTATTGACCAGAACGGTAATGATCGGCAGGCCGTAACGCACGGCGGTGATGAATTCCTGTCCGTGCATCAGAAAGCAGCCGTCGCCGGCAAAACACACGACCTCACGCTCAGGGAACAACTGCTTGGCGGCAACGGCTGCGGGAAGGCCGTAGCCCATCGAGCCGGAAGTCGGGGCCGCCTGTGTATTGAAACGCTGGAAGCGATGAAAACGGTGCAGCCATGTGGCGTAGTTGCCGGCACCATTGGTGAAAATCGCGTCCTTGGGTGTATTGGCTTCGATCCACTCCATGATCGGCCCCATCTGCACGTCACCCGGGCCGGTCTTCGGCGGTGTCGACCATTTTTCATAGGCCGCGTGCATCTCTGCCGTCCGCTCTGCCCAGACCGGCTTTTTCGGCGCCGGCAGGTCTTTCAGGGCTGCGACGAATTCGGCAGGGGCGGCGCAGATGGCGAGGTCGGGACGATAGACACGGCCAAGTTCCTCCGGGTCGGGATAGACATGCACAAAAGCCTGCGCCGGGTAGGGGATATCGACCAGCGTGTAACCCGAGGACGGCATTTCGGATAAACGACCGCCCAAAAGGACGAGAAGATCGGATTCCTTGATTTCCTTCGACAGCGCCGGGTTGATGCCGATGCCGACATCACCGGCATAGTTCGGATGCGTGTGATCGAACAGCATCTGACGACGGAAGGAGCAGCCGACCGGCACCTTGAATTTTTCCGCAAACTTTTGGACGTCGGCCACCGCTTGCTCGCTCCAGCGGGTGCCGCCGAGAATGAACATCGGGCGCTTTGCCTTGGAAAGTACGGACGCGAAGGTGGCAATCTGCGGCGCGCCGGGATGGCTTTCGACCGGCGTATAAGGTTTTGCTGTGACAGCCTCGACCTCTTCCACCAGCATGTCTTCCGGCAGGGTCAGCACGACCGGGCCGGGGCGGCCGGAGGTGGCGACGGCGAAGGCGCGGGTGACGAATTCGGGGATGCGGCGGGCATCATCGATCTCGCCGACCCATTTGGCAAATTCCGTGAAGGCGCGACGATATTCGACTTCTTGAAACGCCTCGCGTTCCTTCATGTCGCGGCCGATCTGGCCAACGAACAGGATCATCGGGATCGAATCCTGTTTTGCCACATGCAGGCCGGCCGAGGCATTAGTGGCGCCGGGGCCACGCGTGACCATGCAGATGCCCGGTTCGCCGGTAAGGCGCCCCCAGCAGTCCGCCATCATCGCCGCGCCACCTTCCTGGCGGCAGACAAGGACCTCTATATCGCTGTCGTGAAGCGCGTCGAGCACGGCGAGATAACTTTCGCCCGGAACGCAGGAGACGCGTTTGACGCCGTTCGCTTTAAGAGCCTCGACGATGAGCTGGCCACCGGTCTTCATCCCGCATTTCCTTTCGTTTCGGTCTCGGGCCGGCGAAGTTCCGCCAGAATTTCGTCCGTATGTTCACCGAGCGCCGGGCTCGGGCGGTGATAGTGAAGCGGCGTTTCCGACAAGACGATCGGACTGCGCACGCCGGGTATGACAGTACCGTCCTCTGCCTCCAGATCAATGCGCAGTTTTCGCGCGATCACCTGTGGGTCGTCGAACATTTCGGCGATGGAATTGATTGGGCCGGCCGGCACCGCGGCCTTGCCGCATGCTTCCAGCAGATCGGCCTTTTGCCATTTTGCCGTTTCCGCCGTCACCATACCGCGCACGCCGGCGCGGCTGGCGACGCGGGCCTTGTTGGTGGCAAATAGCGGATCGTCGGCCATCGCCTCGATGCCCAGAATACGGGTGAGGCGACGGAACTGGCCGTCATTGCCGATGGCAAGAATGATATGGCCATCAGCCACCGGCACAACTTCGTAGGGGCTGATATTCGGATGGGAATTGCCGAGCCGGGAAGGGGCGGTGCCGGACACCAGATAGTTCATGTTCTGGTTGGCGAGAATGCCGGCCTGAACATCCAGCAGCGCCATGTCCACCAACTGGCCTTCGCCAGTCCTCATCACATGAATGAGTGCAGCCTGAATGGCCGTAACGGCATAAATGCCCGTAAAAATGTCAGCGATGGCGACGCCCGCCTTCATCGGTTCGCCGTCCGGCGCACCGGTCACCGACATGAAGCCGGACATGCCCTGCACGATGTAATCGTAACCGGCGAGATCGGCATAAGGACCGTCCTGTCCGAAACCGGTGATCGAGCAATAAACCAGCTTGGGATTGATGGCCTTCAGGCTCTCGTAATCGAGCCCGTATTTTTCCAGACCACCGCGTTTGAAATTCTCGATCAGAACGTCGGCGCGTGCCGCCAGTTCGCGAACGGTGGCCTGGCCTTCCTCCGTTTTCAGGTCGATGGCGATCGAACGTTTGCCGCGATTGGTGGAATGATAATAGGCGGCCGACAGGTTTTCACCCAAAACGCTTTCGACGAAGGGAGGCCCCCAGGCCCGGGTGTCGTCGCCGCCGTCCGGATTTTCCACCTTGATGACATCGGCGCCCATATCGGCCAGCATCTGGCCCGCCCATGGGCCAGCCAGAACGCGTGCGAGTTCGAGGACACGGATACCGGAAAGCGGGGGCTTCTTCGTTTGCGCGTCCGTCATGCTGTCTCCTCCATGCCATTCGTTTCGCCGCCACGCGCGCGGCAAATCTCCTCAGACTTTGATAGCGGCAAGGTTTTCGGCAGGCACGTGAATTTAAATCATGAGGTCATTCCCAATCCTGCCCCGATCGGGCGGATGGTTTCGGCAGGGCACGCGTCGCCCAGTCCGCAAATTCGGTAATGGCCTCGGCGGCACCGATTTCGTTCACGGTCTCGTGGCGCATGTCGCGGTTGATATTGCAGGTGACGTTGGTCATGCCGAGCGACTGCATCTGCCGGCTCAGCCATTTGACTGCCTGGCCGTTGTTGGTTGCCGGATCGCAGCCTCCGCCGACGAGATGGACTGGGAGGGATTGCGGCAGTTTCAGGATCCGGTCGTTTTCCGTTGCGCGAAACGTCAGCTTGAAAATATCCAGCCAGAGGGAAACGCTGGCGTCGAAGCCGCAGAGTGGATCGGCCACATAGGCATCGACGGCGGCATGTTGGCGACTGAGCCAGTCGAAATCCGTGCGTCCTTCACCAGTCGCCTTGTTCCAGGCGCCGAAGGTGAGTTTCGGCAGGAGTGTGCTCGGCACGTCAGACCCTTTCAGTGCCCGTTCCGTTTTCAGCACCAGTTGTGCGGCACGGCCGGCGAGGCCGGGATTGAGATTGGAATTCCAGATCGCCAGGGCATCGAAACTGGCGGGAAAATCTTCTGCTGCGTTGAGCGCTGTCAGTCCGCCCATGGAGTGACCGAACAGGACGACCGGCAAGTGGGGGTGGGCTGTGGCTGCCAGGTCCCGAATGGCCTTGACGTCTCGAATGACCGCCTTGACGCCGTCTTTCCAGCCAAAGCGACCAATCGGTGCTCCGTCGGCAGTCGTTTCACCATGCCCGCGATGATCGTGAGCATAGACATGGAAGCCGGTGGCGGCCATGACCTCGGCGAAGGCGCCATAACGTTTCGAATGTTCGGCAAGTCCGTGGCAGATGATCAGGATGCCGATGGCCGTCTGTGAGGCAGGTTCGTGATGATAGGCAAGATGCGTTGCGGAGGGCGTGTCCAGCCATCGTGTCTGTGCGAACATACTCATTCTCTTCCCCTTCCGCATTGCCCCTGACATTCAATTCGCCTACATAGCGGGCAAATCCCTTTTCCCGGAGCAGTATTACCGATGGCACGTCAGTTCATCTACCACATGTCGGGACTGAACAAGTCCTACGGCGCCAAGAAGATCCTCGAAAACGTCAACCTGTCCTTCTACCCGGATGCCAAGATCGGTATTCTCGGCCCGAACGGCGCCGGTAAGTCGACCGTGCTGCGCATCATCGCCGGTCAGGACAAGGAATATACCGGCGAAGCCTGGCTCGCCGAAGGCGCGACTGTCGGTTACCTCGAGCAGGAACCGCATCTCGACCCGGCCAAGAACGCTTTCGAAAACGTCATGGTCGGCGTTGCCGACAAGACCGCCATCATCGATCGCTACAACGAACTGATGATGAACTATTCCGACGAGACCGCCGACGAAGGCGCAAAGCTCCAGGATATCATCGACAGCCAGAACCTGTGGGATCTGGAACAGCAGGTCGAAATGGCGATGGAAGCCCTGCGCTGCCCGCCAAAGGATTCCGACGTGACCCTGCTTTCGGGTGGTGAACGCCGCCGTATCGCGCTCTGCCGCCTGCTGCTGTCGCAGCCGGACCTGTTGCTGCTCGACGAACCGACCAACCATCTTGACGCCGAAACCATCGCCTGGCTCGAAAAGCACCTGCGCGACTATCCCGGCGCCGTGATGATGATCACCCACGATCGCTACTTCCTCGACAACGTCACCGGCTGGATTCTCGAACTCGACCGTGGCCGCGGCATTCCTTACGAAGGCAACTACTCCGCTTACCTGCAGGCGAAAGCCAAGCGCATGCTGCAGGAAAACCGCGAAGAAGCCGGACGCCAGAAGGCGCTGTCACGCGAACAGGAATGGATTGCATCCAGCCCGAAAGCCCGTCAGGCCAAGTCCAAGGCTCGTATCAAGGCCTATGAGCAGCTGGTCGATGCCGCCGACGGTATCCGTCCCGGCGACGCGCAGATCATCATTCCGGTGTCCGAGCGTCTCGGCAATGTCGTCATCGAGATGGAAGGCATCACCAAGGGCTTTGAAGGCCGCACGCTGATCAACGACCTGTCAATCAAGCTGCCGCCGGGCGGCATTGTAGGCATCATCGGCCCGAACGGTGCAGGTAAGACGACGCTGTTCAAGATGATCACCGGCCAGGAAAAGCCGGATAGCGGTTCGATCCGCGTCGGTGACACCGTACATCTCGGTTATGTCGACCAGAGCCGCGATGCGCTGGGTGCCGACAAGACCGTCTGGGAAGAAATTTCCGGTGGCGCCGAAATCATCAAGCTCGGCAAGTTCGACATGAACTCCCGTGCCTATTGCGGCGCCTTCAACTTCAAGGGCGGCGATCAGCAGCAGAAGGTTGGCAATCTTTCGGGCGGTCAGCGTAACCGCGTTCACCTTGCCAAGATGCTGAAGGCCGGCGGCAACGTTCTCCTCCTCGACGAACCGACCAACGACCTTGATACCGAAACGCTCGGCGCTCTCGAAACCGCGCTCGAAAACTTTGCCGGTTGCGCCATCATCATCAGCCACGATCGCATGTTCCTCGATCGCTTAGCGACGCACATTCTGGCGTTTGAAGGCGAGGGCCATGTCGAATGGTTCGAAGGCAATTTTGAAGACTACGAGCAGGACAAGATCCGCCGCCTCGGCCCGGATGCGCTCAATGCCGGTAGTCAGGCCTACAAGCGCCTGACGCGCTAAGGCCGTCAGTCGATCGATACAGAAGGGGCCGTTCACGGCCCCTTCGCATTTCTGCCAAGGAATCGAGCTACCCACAGCTTTCCGCTTGCAACGAAACAACTCTTCACATAAAGATATCTTTATATCTTGATTGAGAGTTGGTGAGACACATGGCCCTTGGGCTGGATGCATTGGTGGATGTTCTGAAGGCGGCGGGCGAACAGACCCGTTTTCGCCTGCTGGCGCTTCTGGCCTCCGGAGACCTGACGGTCAGTGACATGACCGAAATCCTCGGACAGTCACAGCCGCGCATTTCCCGCCATCTCAAACTGCTGGCGGAAGAAGACCTGATCGAACGCTATCAGGAAGGTGCCTGGGCCTATTTTCGTCTGCGCCATGAGGGCGATGGCGCGACGCTGGTGCGCACGCTGCTCGCCGTTTCCGATCGCAATGATCCGGTTCTCCTGCGTGATGGCGAACGTCTGGCCGCCGTCAAACGCACGCGCTCAGATCGGGCACAGGCCTATTTCAGCCGCAACGCTTCCGAATGGGACGAGCTTCGCCGTCTTCTGGTGAGCGATGCTGCCGTTGAGGATGCGGTGCTGCGGCTGGTCGGCCCCAACCCGGTCGATGCGCTTCTCGACCTCGGTACCGGCACCGGTCTTATGCTGCAGGTGTTGCAGGACCGGTATCGCCATGCGGTCGGCATCGATGCCAGCCGCGACATGCTGTCTGTGGCGCGCGCCAATCTCGACAAGGCCGGTATCGTCAAGGCGTCTGTGCGTCACGGCGATATTTTGAACCTGCCGCTGGAAGGTCAGGATTTCGATCTGGTGATCATTCACCAGGTCCTGCATTTCCTCGATCAGCCGGAACTGGCGATCGGTGAGGCGGCGCGTGTTCTGCGTCCCGGCGGACGCCTGCTGATCGTTGATCTGGCTTCGCATGAACTGGAATACCTGCGTGATGAACATGCGCATGTCCGCCTCGGCTTTTCGCACCAGTCGGTGGTCGAATGGCTGAACAAGGCCGGCCTCGACGTCGAGGAGGTTCTTGACCTTGCAGCGGACAGAAAGAACGAGGCCGCATTGACGGCGACCGTGTGGCTTGCCCGCGACCGCCGCCTGTTGATTGCTGACGACAAGGTTCCGGCTGCGAGCCCGGAACACATCGCATAAAATCGGAGACTTCACGCCATGCAGACGAAAGCCCCCGAACAGAAGGGTCGACACGCCTTCCGGCTTTCCTTCGAATTCTTTCCGCCGAAATCGCTGGAGATGGAGGCCCATCTTTGGGAATCCGTCAGCGACTTCACCGAATGGGATCCGGAATTTGTGTCGGTGACCTATGGCGCCGGTGGCTCCACCAAGGCGCCGACTTTCAGCACCATCCAGCGCCTGATGTCGGACACGCCGATGGCGACCGCTTCGCACCTGACCTGCGTCGATGCGGCACGCGAGGAAACGCTTGCCGTCATCGAGGAGCTGCGTGCGGCCGGTGTGCGCCATATCGTGGCGCTGCGCGGCGATCCGTCCGCCGGCATCGGCACGGCCTATCAGCCGCATCCTGAAGGCTATGCCAACGCGGCCGACCTTGTGGCGGCACTGAAGGACGTTGGTGGTTTCGAGATTTCCGTCTCTGCCTATCCGGAAAAGCACCCGGAGAGCACTGACACCAATGCCGATATCGAGATGCTGAAGCGCAAGGCGGATAATGGCGCCGATCGCGCCCTGACGCAGTTCTTCTTCGATAACGACGTGTTCGAGCGCTATATGGACAAGGTTCGCGCGGCAGGCATCACGCTGCCGGTGGTGCCGGGCATCATGCCGATCCAGAACCTCAGCATGCTCAAACGTTTTGCCGGCCGTTGCGGCTCCACCGTGCCGGAATTCCTCGACCGTCGTTTTGCCGGCACCGAGGACGATGCCGTGGCGCGTGCCGAGGTGGCTGCCGACGTTGCCGCCGAGCAGATCCAGGATCTGATCCGTCGCGGGCTTGGCGAGTTCCACATCTACACGATGAACCGTTCGGCGCTGACCAATGCGGTGCTAGAGCGTCTCGGACGCCAGCGGGTATCGGTCAAGGAAGGGGCCGTCGCCTGAACGGCCGCAGCCTTCAAGCAAAAAAGAGGCCCATGGTCCTATCGGATCATGGGCCTTTTCAATTTGAAGTGCATTGAAGATCAAACGGTCAATGGATGCTTTAATGACCGGTTGAAGGGCGCGGCTGGCCTCAGATGAAAAGCATCGAGGCTACGAAAACGAACGCTGCACCAACCACCAGAACATTGAGAGAATGAGTGCGTCCCATATCTGCCTCCTTGCGTTGACAGATTAATTGTGGCGCGTTTGGCCGCAATTGCAAACAGTAATTTACACTGCAATGCGGCGTGATCAGTGCCAAAGCCCCGCTTTTCCTGTGTTAATTAGCTGATTTAAATGAATAAATCGCATTAACGAACAGGCTTAACCACCCCTTAAATTAAATGCTCGGCCTGTTAACAAGCGTTACGTTCCGTGATGATTTGCCACAATTGGCCTGTGGATAGTCGAATCGAAAACGGGCTCAGCGACGGATTTTGAGCATGCCGTTGAGTACCAGCAGGCCCAAACCGATCAGCGCCATGCCGGCCACTTCGGCGACATCCAGGCGTTCGTGCAGGAAGATCGCGCCGAGCAGGATGGCGCTCGGCGGCACCAGCAGCGTCACCAGCGACGTATAGGTAGCACCGGCCATCGCCAGGATGCGGAAGTAGATGAGGTAGCCCAGCGCGGTCGACAGCAGCGCCAGCGCAAGGATGGCGCCGACCACGATCATGGACGGGAAAGGGAGTGTCCACGGCTGGTCGGCGACTAGCATGACCGGCAGCATGATGATCGAAGACGCCGTCATCTGGCCTGCGGCCGTGACCGGTGCGGGCAGGCCGCGGAAACGTTTGCCGTAGGTGCCGGCAAATCCATAGGACAAAGCCGCGAGAATGGGCAGGATCAGCGCCCAGAGCGGGGCTGCGGTGGAGGTGAAGACTCCGGGACCGATCAGCACGATCGTGCCGGCAAGGCCGAGCAGGCAGCCGATGATTTTTGGCGTCGAGAGCTTTTCATCCTCGGTGAAACGGTTGGCGATCAGCACGGTGAAGATCGGCGTTGTGGCGTTGAGGATGGCGGCAAGACCGGCGCCGATCTCTGTCTGGCCGAAAAAGATCAGCGTGTGCGGAATGGCATTGTTGATCAGGCCGAGGATGGCGAAGGAACGCCAGTGTTCTCTCAGCAGCGGATAGGTGCCGAAACGGCCGCGCAGGAAAATATGCAGGGCGAGTGCGGCCAGAAACAGGCGGAAGAAGACCAGCGTGAAGGGCGGAACTTCGGCGACGGCAATGCGCGCGAAAAAGAACGAGCCGCCCCAGAGCAGACCGAGAACGAAAAGAAGAGCCCAGGCGGTGGTGCCGGGTTTGGTCATCGTCGAGGCGTTCATGTGGCCGAGAATCTCCCTGTCATCATCAGGGATAGACCCGCAACAAAAATGCCGCCACCCGATTTTTGTCGGATGGCGGCGCGAACGTAAAATTTCAGTTGGTCTAAGAGATCAGAGGCCCTGAACCAGCTGCTGGGTCGGCCAGCCATCAGCGGCGAGACCAAGGCGCTGCTGTTCCTTCTGGATGGCGTTACGCGTGCCGGAGCCCAGAATGCCGTCGATTTTGCCGACATCGTGGCCACGTGCCTGCAGCTTGGTCTGCAGGTCCTTCATGGCCGCGTCATCAAGGGCGGGGTCGGGATTGCCCTTGGCATAGGTCGGCGCGCCGGACAGACGGGTGGCGAAATAGGCGGCGGACGTCGTGTAGATGAACGACTGGTTCCATTCCAGATAGATGTTGAAGTTCGGGTAGGTCAGGAAGACCGGACCCTTGCGGCCCTGCGGCATGATCAGCGCTGCCGGCAGGTTGCCGAACTTGGTGTCGCCGTCACGTGGGGTAACGCCGAGCTTGAACCATTCCGATGCCGGAATCTCGTTGCCGAGGCCGGTCTTTTCCCAAGCTAGGTTTTCCGGAACCTGCACTTCCTGGATCCACGGCTCGCCCTTGCGGTAACCGAGCGACTTGATGAAGGCGGCGGCGGTCAGAACCGCGTCAGCCGAGGACTTCTTCACATCGATATGGCCGGAATTGTCGCCATCGACGCCGTGGGCGATAATGTCCTTCGGCAGCATCTGCACCTGGCCGATTTCGCCGGCCCATGCGCCCGTGTTGGTGGCCGGGTCGAGATCACCGTGCTGGACCATCTCGATCAGCGAGATCAGCTGCGGGCGGAAGAGTTGCGGGCGGCGGCAGTCATGCGCGAGCGTGACGAGGGCGTTGCGGGTGTTGAAATCACCCTGCACGGCGCCGAAATCGGTTTCCATGGCCCAGAAGGCAGTGATGACGCCGGCCGGCACGCCGTATTCGCTTTCGGCGCGGCCAAAGATGTCCTTCATCTGGCTCATCTTCTGACGGCCGATATCGAGGCGACCCTGGCTGACGGTGCGCTGCGAGAATTCGAGGAAAGTCTGGCGGAACACGCCCTGTGCACGGTCGCGCGACAGCACTTTCTGGTCGATCTGAGCGCCGGCAAGCGCGGTATCGACGGCACTGGCCGGAATACCCTTGGCAACGGCTTCCTGCTTCACGCCAGCCAGAAAGGCCGGCAGTTCGCCGCCGCAGGCAACCGGCTTGGTGTCGTTGCCGGCGGAAAGCTCCAGCGACGCGGCCTGCGTCAGCGTGGTGGTGGCAAGAAGGGCGGGCAGGGTGAGGGCGAGCGCAAGGCGACGGGCGACGGACATGGAAAGGTTTCCTGTTCTGGGCAAAGGCAAGGTCGTGAGTTGTTGTGACGCAAACAATGTGACGTAAACAAGGAAACGACCCGGATATGAGCCGTCTTACATCAGTTCCTTGTCATTTCTACAAGTACCAGTGCGAAAGCGCAGAACTCTTACCTGTTGGCGGAAGCAACCCACTGTCGCCAGCTCTTTTCCGAACCGGAAAACACGTTGATGTCGGTTGGTCCCTTGATGCCAGGAATGATACCGGTCGCGGTATATTGCCAAAAAGTCCATTTGCGGTTGGCGTAAATCTGGCCCGGATGGGCGGCCACCGAGCGCACCCAGAAATGATGGCTGCTGAAGGCATTCACGAGCCTGTCGCGGTGGAAATCGACGGATGTGTAGATGATCGGACGCACGCCGTAATGGGCCTCGATGCGATCCATGAAACGCTGCATCACGTCGCGCACCGTGTCGGTGTCCGGCTTCAGCTTGCAGGTGGGGGAGGCGTGGTTCCACTCCATGTCGATGACCGGCGGCAGCATGTTGGCTTCCTTCGGCACGTTCTGGATGAACCAGTCAGCCTGATCTTCCGGCGTCGAGCAGAAATAATAAAAATGATAGGCTGAATGCGGAATGCCGGCGCTTGCCGCGCCGCGCCAATGGGTGGTGAAGGCGGAATCGATACGGTCCTTGCCTTCGGTGCCCTTGATGAAGACGAAAGCGACGCCGGACTTCTTCACTTCCTGCCAGTCGATATCCGTACCGTTCCATTTGGACAGGTCGATGCCATGCACCGGGTGCGTGCCGGGATGATTGCGGCCAAAGTCCTGTGGGTCATTGTCCTTGAAACGTGTGCCCTTGATCGACGGCGCATCGAGAAGATCGGCGGTCGATGTGCAGCCGGTGGCCAGCATTGCGGTCACGGCAAGGGCGAGGAGGGCTTTGTGCATGAAGGGTCCGGTCTAGAGGCTCAGATGCTTTGACCGCCCATGCTCGCTGGTGTGGCCGAATCTCGTTTAGCACAAAGACCAGGAAAATGGAGCCGGGCGAAGCCGCCCGGTGATGACAATCGTGTCAGGCCCCTTATCGAAAACGAATATCAGGCGCGCTTGCGAATGATGGCGTGCCAGGCGTAACCGCCGCCGATTTCCTCGAACATCATGTCGGCATCGGCGTCCGCCAAGCGCTTTTCCAGAGCTTCGTGGAGGTTGGCGCGCGGTGTCACATGGAAACGGATCAGCCAGGCCTGCAGCGCCGAGCGGAACCATACGGGCAAACGTTCCTGCTGGCCGAAATCGACGATATGCAGCGAGCCGCCCGGCTTGACGGCTGCAAGCGACGCATCGATCGCGCCTTCCCAGTCGGGGATCATCGACAGGGCATAGGAGATCAGGATGCGGTCGAAACCGTCGATGCCAAAATCCTGCGCGCTGAATGTGGTTGCGTCTGCCACTTTCAGGATCGGTTGTTCGGCCTTGCTCCGAAAATTGCGGCGGGCGCTTTCCAGCATTTCGGCGGAAATATCCAGCCCGAACAGTTTTGCGCCGCGGTGATGCTTGTGAGCGAGAAGAAGGTTGCGGCCGGTGCCGCAGCCGACTTCCAGCAGCGTCTGCCCTTCCACCATACCAAGGCTGGCGATCGCCTTGTCACGGCCAAACAGATAATATTTGCGGGTGAGGTCGTAGATGTGTCGCTGATAGCGATACATGCCGTCCATGCGGGCCGCATGGTCGCGGTCTCCGCCGTTGAAATTTTCGCTTGTCGCCGCCATCAGTCCGGCCCCGTTCAGGTGTTTTTGCTATAGATGTGGAAGCCGCCATAGATGGCAGAGCGGTCCTGAACGTTCAGTGCCTCCGAGCGGTCCTTTTGATAGGTCCACTGGTCGGCGATCGCCTGTGACAGGCGGCCTTCAATGACGCTCTTTTCAGCGGCGGTGCGGAAGATCACGCGGGCGCCGGGTGCGGCGGTGCGGGTGATCTCGGTCCACAGATCGTTAAGCTGCTCGTCGTTCATCCAGTCCTGTGCATCGAGCAGGATGTAGCGATCGACGGCGGCGGCCGGTTTCTGGTTGAGAAGCTCGGTGAAGCTGGCGTGATGGACGGACACACGCTCGGCATTGTCGCGGATGGCCGGATAATGTTCTTCGCGCAGATAGGTCGGCAGCGATCCTTCATGCGGCTGCGGATAACGGCGGGCAAAGGCCTGCCAGGCAAAATAGTTGTCGCGCAGCGGAAAATGGCAGGCGAGCTTTTCGAGACGCTGGCGCAGGACCGGCGCGATCGAGCCGTCATCGGCAAGGCTTGCCAGTTCGTCATACTGCTGCGGCGGGATGCCAAGGCCGAAGAGAGAGCTTTTACGGCTGGTGAGAAATTTGATGAACGGTTTGTCGAACAACGGCGCGATGCGGTCTTCGAAGAACTGGCGCTGTTCGCGCAGCGATTTTGCTTCCGCTATCTTTGTGAGGTCGACGCCATGCAGGCGGGCCAGCAGGTGGCCGACGCCGATGAAGCGGCCGAGCAGGCCGGTGCGATAGATATTGCGCTTAAACACATCAATGCGACGGCGTCCGCCAATGCTGCGCTTCTGCCAGTAGGCGCGGGTGGTGTCGTCCAGATGCGGGGCGATAAAGTTGTCGAAGGCGGAAATATTGGCGTCGACATTGTGCTGGCCGAGCAGGCGAACGACATCGGAATGTGCAGGCAAGTGGCGGAACGCCGTCAGCTTCAGGCGATTGAGCGCGACATGATGCGGATTGAGATCGACCACGTCGATCTTGGCCGGGCTGCGGCTGAGATAGGCCAGCATGTTGCAGCCGCCGGACGCGATCGTGACAACGTTATGACCTTCGCCAAGCTCCATCGCCGCCATGTCGACATCCGGGTCTTCCCAGATCTGCGGATAAACGAGGCCGGAGAACAGGAGGCCGAACATGCGCTCGGAAAAACCCTTGGCCGAGAGCGCCTTGTGCTGGAGGAGGGCACTCTTGAGTTTCTCGTTCTTGAGATAACCGGCTTCCGAAGCAAAATCAGTCATGATCGTTCCTGCTCTTCATGAGTTGCAACGGCTCTAGACCCGGCCTGCTACAGTTTGATGACGCGGGATGTGACGAACGTGACAGCGAAGCCCTTTCCTTTAAGGGGCTTTCCTGATTGCATGCGGCCGCAACCGGAGCCCGCCATGCGCATCATCAAAATCGTTCTCATCACCGTCGTCACGCTGCTGGCAGCCTGTGTAATCTGGCTCATCACCATGCCGCCGGAGCTTTTGAGGGTGGGCAGCGGTTATGCGGCCAAGATCGTGTGTTCCAACGTATTTCTGGCGGATCGCGATGCACAGGAGGTGCTGGCAGTCGACGTTCAGGCGCCGGGCCATCCGCTGTTGCGCTTGATGCGGGTGAGCGTCGATGAGCAGGCGGCGAAGGTGGAGGCTGGTATCTTTGGCTTCATCGCGCCTTCGGTTGCAATCTATCGCGACGATGTCGGCTGCGCGGTGACGCAGGATTTGGCTGCGAACGGTCAGGCCTATCAGAGCCCGCCGCTTGTTGGCCCCGAATCAGGCCCGTCGGATGTGTTGTTTCCCGAGGGAACGAAGATCGAGGCGGATCAGCGCATCACGTCACTTCTGGCAAATGAGGCTTTGACTGGTCCCGGTATGCGGGCGGTTATCGTCGCGCAGAACGGGCGCATTCTCGGCGAGCGATATGGCGCGGGATTTTCCGACAAGACGCCGCTGATCGGCTGGTCGATGGCGAAAACGATCAACGCGGCACTGATCTCCACGTTGGTGAGCGAGGGCAAGCTCTCCTATTCCGACCGCGACCTGTTTCCGCAATGGGCCAATGATGAACGCGGCGAAATCACCCTGGCGCAGTTGCTTGCCATGGAAAGTGGCCTCGGTTTCAACGAGAATTACGGTACAGTGGCGGATGTCACGCGCATGCTGTTCCTTGAGCAGGACATGGCCGAATTCGCCATCGACACGCCGCTGGAAGCCTCGCCGGGCACGAAGTTTTCCTATTCGTCCGGCACGTCGGTCATCCTGTCTAAACTCTGGATGGAGCGCATAGGCGACAGGACGGCAGCGCTTGCCTATCCGCGCCGGATGCTGTTTGTGCCTCTTGGTATGCAGAGTGCTGTATTCGAGACTGATGCGACAGGCACTCTTGCAGGTAGTTCCTACATCTATGCGACGGCGCGCGACTGGACACGTTTCGGCATGCTGCTGGCGGCAGACGGTATGTGGAAGGGTGAGCGACTGCTGCCGGAAGGCACGGTAGCGATGATGGGCAAGGCTTCGCCCAGATCCGATGGCCGGTATTCGCAGATGCAGACCTGGCTGAAACTGTATGGCCGCGATGCCGAGGGCCTGCCGGCGGACATGTTCATGCTGAGCGGCCATGACGGGCAGACGGTGGCGGTGGTCCCATCGATGGGGCTGGTGGTTCTGCGCATGGGCCTGACGCCATCGGGTGGCGGGTATAATGTGCTGGAGCTGATTGCCGCGACGGCGAAGGCGGTCAAATAAAAAGACCCGCAAAAGCGGGTCATCTTTCCGTTGGTCGCTGCAATAAAACCAAACTCACTGCAGGACGTGCAGCATGTTCTTGCGTTTGGCGTCGTAATAATAACCGCGAGCGTAAAGCTTGATGGCGTTGTCGCTGTTGTTGCCGGCCACCAGCCATGCACCGCGCAGGTATTTGATCGCGTATCTCAGATTGGTTTCCGCATCGAGCAGGCCCTTTGCCGGCCCCTGATATCCCATCGACTTGGCCGTCGGGTAGGTGATCTGCATCAGGCCCCAATAACCGTTCTTGTGATAGGCTTTGGGGTCGTATTTGCTTTCCCTATGCACGACGCGGTGTACGAGCGACTCCGGAACGCCGTAAAGACCGGCGTAGCGGGTGATAAGCTTGTTAAGTTCAGGATTGCTGGCATCGGCGGTTTCCGGGATCGGCGCGCCGGGGGCGGGTGGGAAAAAGCCCGCATTCATCATGCCGGAAACGGCGTCGTTCGGACCGGCATAGGCCAGCATCATGTTCGGTGCGGTCGGTTTCGGCGTTGGTACGACCGACTGCACGGCCACCATCTCCGTTGTAATCGGGAGTTCGGCTGTGGTCACCGTTGTCTCGTTGGCGACCGGTCCGCCAGAAAGTTGCGGCTGCACGATACGGCCGGACTTTGTCGACAGGGCTTGCTGCGCGGGTGCTGCGGCGGCGAGAAGGGTGCTGGTGGCCGGTGCTGAACCTGCGGCCGGAGAGGCACTAGCGATAGCTTGTGCCGCATTAGTCGCATCGGCAACCGGCGCAATGGCGAGCGGAACAGGCTGCGGTGCCGGATCCGGCGAAGCAAGGGCAGCTGTCTGGATTTCGGTGACGCTGAGGCTGGCCGGAAGCGAGGCGATGTGAATGCGACCGGACTTTTCGAGAACCGGCGCGGTCTCGCCAGCCATGCCGGCCACTTGAGGCGTGTTGGCGTCTGTCGCTGCAGCGACCGGGGTGGCTGCCGCCGTCTGCGCGTTCGTCACATTCGGGCCGGAGGCCTGATCCATAGCCGAACAACCCGCGATAGCGGAAGAAACCGCAAAAGCCAGAGCTGTCTTGCAGCCGCCAAATCGCGTGATCACCATTGGGTCGCTCTCATGAAATCGGTTGTCCCAGCCCGCTCAAGAATCCTAACGGATCATCATGTCCATTAACCGATTGGTAGCATTCGGGCAAGTGGACTGCATGACGCCGCGCTAAGCCTTTGTTTTCAGGGCATTCCGCCATTTCGTGCCGAAGTGTGCGCACAGCTTTTTTTGGTCGCATCGCTCTCAGGCGGCGATCCGCCGGTATCCGGCCGTGACCGCACGACGGGATATAAATCGCGTACGAGGCTTGCGCGAGGCTGGGTTCTTGAGGCCGAGCTTTTCCAAACGCTTCAGGCGGCGCCCTGCGAGGACGACGTTCATCAGGCCTCCAACCAATGCTGTACTCAAGAAAACGCCATCCATTTCAACCAGTTGCAGCGAGAGCGAGCCATGCGGATCAAAAGCCTGCGGCAGGAGCGCGATAAAGGCGAGGATAGACCGCGGTTTTACCGCCG
Source organism: Endobacterium cereale (assembly GCF_009617585.1). Lineage (GTDB taxonomy): Bacteria > Pseudomonadota > Alphaproteobacteria > Rhizobiales > Rhizobiaceae > Neorhizobium > Neorhizobium cereale. The sequence goes on from NZ_WIXI01000044.1 coordinate 83,460, forward strand.
CAAGGCGAAAGATATGCAGAAAGATGCGGACCGGCTGGCGTTCCGGCAGGTTGTCATTGTGGGCGAGATAACCACGGGCCGGGTGCTGCAGCGTCCACAGCACATGCAGCATCAGATAGGTGAGGCCGATCCACGAGACGAGTTCGAACAGGTGCGGCAGATAACGGGCGATTGCGACAACCGGCATACTTGCCACCGTCATGGCGGCAACGAGACCGAGCGCAATTGCTGCTACGGTCAGAAGGCCGGTCAGGCGGCCGCGCGACAAGGTGTAACGCGCGGTCAGATCGGCAAGCGGACCGGGCAGAATGACGAGGAACAACGACGCCGCCGCGAAGACTAGCATTGTATCGCTGGACATTCCCATTCTCCTCCGGCCCTTCCTCTTTCGGGCCGCTGCCGCTGAAAATCAGGCCTTTTCAAAATTTTGGCCGACTGCCTTCATAACATCGCCGAACCATGGGGTCGACAGATCGAAGTGCTTGCCTCCCTTGATACGCGGGAATTCGATCGTGCGCAATTTCCCATTCTGATCTTCGTCGTGTCCGGTGACGCCGGAGACCCCATTCTGCGCACTTTCCACAGCCAGATCGACCATGCCCTGGATGAGGCGCAGGTCCTCACCGTTCGCCGGAGCCGAGCGGGCGAAATAACCGGATTTTTGGACCAAAGAGCGTTCGGCACCCAAAAGCGAGGCAAACTGCTTCTGGAACCACCCGCCGACATTGATGGTGTCGAGCTTCACATGGCCAAAGGCGTCGCGCTTGATGTTTTCGCCGGACGCTTCGAATTCCTTGACGATGACGTCCATGCAGGCGCCCTCGGAGATGAACAGGGTGACAAAACCATAACGGTCCATCACGTCTTTCAGGCGGGTGGCTTCCGCGTCGCGGTCAAACCGCATTTCCGGCAGATAGATGCCGTCGATCTTCTTCAGCTGCTCATCCATCATGAAGCCCTCGACATAATCGTGGGTTTTCGTCTTCTGCATATAGGCGCGGGCTGTGGCGGCGGTCAGCCAGCCACAATGGCGGCCCATCACTTCGTGGATTATCAGCGTGCGTGGCGCCGCGCTTTGTTCGTTCGACACGTTGTCGAAGAAGTTTGCACCGACTTCCGCTGCCGTCCATGCGCCGAGCGACTGACGGATCGGCACCACATCATTGTCGACCGTCTTCGGCAGGCCGACGACCGTCAGGTCATAGCCGTTCTGGCCGAGATAAGCGGCGAGATCGGCTGCCGTCGTATTGGTGTCGTCGCCGCCGATCGTGTGGAGGATGGTGACACCATCGGCCGCCAGCCGTTCGGCTGCGACTTTCAGCGGGTTCTCGCCTTCCTTGACGAGACCGCGTTTGACGCAGTCGGCCGCGTTGGTCAGTTTGACGCGACTGTTGCCGATCGGCGAGCCGCCAAAACGGTGCATGAGATGGGCTTTTTCGCGCATATCCTTGTTGATTTCGATTCGATCGCCCAGCAGCACGCCCTGATAACCGGAGCGATAGGCAATGAGATCGAGGTCCGGCGCGACATCGCTGTAGCGTTCGATCAATCCGGCGACCGCAGAGGAAAGACAAGGGGCAAGCCCGCCCGCCGTCAGCATCGCTACTTTCTGTCTGGCCATAAAATCTCCTCCGCGCTTCAAGCGCTCCTCCTGCGGGAATATGAGTGGATGGATGCGACAGCGAGACCCGGCTGTAAAGCCGCTTTCTCGAGGAAATCCGTTATTTCGCAGTGCGATAACGGCGATTCCGGCATTCAATCGTTTCAAATGGCGAACGACACTTTCCGTAACGTTACCCGCGACATAGATGCGCATCAGCGACAACGAATCTCTGCGGCCATTCCGGATCATCGAAAGCTCGGTCGCCGTCCCTCTCTCAGAGAAGTGATTGTTTCGCCCGCTTTGTCGGCCTACCGGTCATCTTGCAAAAATTGGCAAAAACTGGTCATGTAGGGCAATGATCACGGATTTTGCCTGCCTCCACATTTCCTCGCTCTGGGAAAAGCTGCTCGGCGCCATTGGCGACGCGGCCGGCAGTGCGCTTGGCCGTGTGGTCGAGGCGATCCGTACCGTGTTCGAAGGCGATCCGGAAACCCGCCGGCAGGTGTCGTTCTCCGTTGCCATCATCGCGCTGTCGGCCAAGATGGCCAAAGCCGATGGCAATGTGAACGAAAAGGAAGTCACCGCCTTCCGCCAGATTTTTGATTTCCCGCCGGAAGAAGCCCAGAACGTGGCGCGTCTCTACAATCTGGCGCGTCAGGACGTGGCCGGTTACGAAGCCTATGCATCGAAGCTCGCCAACCTATGCGGCACCGGCGCGCACAACTGCCCGATGCTGGAAAACGTCGTCGACGGCCTGTTCCATATCGCCAAGGCGGATGGTTTGCTGCACGAGAAGGAATTGTCCTTCCTCGCCCGCATTGCCGAGATTTTTCGCATCGATGAAAATCACTTTCGCCGAATCATGGCCCGCCATGTCGAGCTGGAAGGGCGCGATCCCTATCTCGTCCTCGGCGTTTCGCCGGAAGACGATTTTGCCACGATCCGCAAGCGTTACCGCAGTCTGGTGATCGAACATCATCCGGATAAGCTGCACGCACGCGGCGTGCCGGCAGCGCTCCATGCGGCAGCGACCGAGCGCATGGCGGCCCTCAACGCTGCCTATTCGGAAATCGAAAAGGAACGCCGCGCAGCATGAGCGCGATAAAATCCGAACATCTCGGCGCATCGCTGATGCCCTCGCCGAACCATGGCGAACGGGCCGATGGCCGTCAGCCCGATATGATTCTCCTGCATTACACCGGCATGGGTGGTGAGGACGAGGCATTGTCGTGGCTGTGCAATTCGGAAAGCCAGGTTTCGAGCCATTATTTCGTCCGTGAAAACGGTGCCGTCTTCCAGCTTGTGCCGGAAGCTCTTCGCGCATGGCATGCGGGCAAGAGCGTGTGGGAAGGTGAGGTTGATACCAATTCGCGTTCGATCGGTATCGAGATTGCCAATGTCGGACATCCCGGTGGTCTGCCGCCGTTCCCCGGCGCGCAGATCGAATCGGTGATCGGTCTTTGTCGTGATGTCGCTGAGCGTTGGTCGATCGCGCCGCAGCGCATTCTCGGGCATTCCGATGTAGCGCCAATTCGCAAGGTCGATCCGGGCGAAAACTTTCCTTGGGGTCGGCTGCATCAGGCTGGCATCGGCCACTGGGTCGAGCCGACGCCGATTTCCGGCGGTCGTTTCTTTCAGCGCGGCGACAGCGGCCAGCCGGTCGAGGCGTTGCAGTCCATGCTGGCGCTTTACGGTTATGGCATCGAGATTACAGGTGAGTTCTGCGATCATACGCAGGGCGTGGTCGAGGCGTTCCAGCGGCATTTCCGCACCGAACGCGTCGATGGCATTGCCGACATGTCGACCATCGATACACTGCATCGACTGCTGACCTCGCTACCGCATTACGCCTGACCAAAACTGCCATTTCTTGCTCTGGAATTGATTCCGCAAACGGCTACAACTGTCTGCGCATAATCGATAATCACGGGAACGCAGGCATCTCATGGACGGGCATTTCAAATATATCATCATCGGTTGCGGCATGATGGGTGCGGCGGCCGCGCGGCATCTTTCAACTTGGACGGATGGCGTTGCTGTCATCGGCCCGGCGGAGCCAGCCGAAACCGTCAGCCATGAGGGCGTGTTTGCCAGCCATTACGATGAAGCCCGCATCACCCGCACAATCGATCCGGATGCCGTCTGGGCGCGTCTCGCCAACCGGTCGATTGCCCGTTACGACGAGATCGCAAAAGAAAGCGGCGTTGATTTTTATTCCGAGGTTGGCTGCCTTGTTGTCGGCCCGCAACGTGATGGCGATACGACTTATGTCGGCTGCGTCGAAAAGGCGGCGGCACAACTCGGTGTTGCCACGGAAAACATGGGCGATGCCCGTCTCCGCGAATCCTTTCCGTATTTCTCGTTTCCCAACGGCAGTGACGGCATCTTCGAAGAGAAGAGTGCCGGACACATCAACCCGCGCCGGCTGGTCAAGGCCCAGACCATTCAGGCCGAGCGGCAGGGTGCGACCGTCATCCGCCAAACCGTGGTTTCGACGCGGGAGGAGGCGGGGCGCGTCACGGTTGCGACCGCCGAGGGCAAGACTTATACGGCGGAGAAGGTGCTGGTGGCAGCGGGCGGATTTTCCATTGCCGAAAAACTGCTTGGCGCCCGGCTCGATCTGAAAGTCTTTGCCCGCACCGTTTCCTTCTTCGAAATCGATGAAGCGCAGATGGAAGCGTACGGCAAAATGCCGTCGCTGATCTGGAAATGGACCGAGGAAGACGATGGCATCTATATGCTGCCGCCGGTCCGCTACCCCGACGGTAAGCTTTACCTCAAGATCGGCGGCGATCCCGACGATGTGGAGCTGAAAACGGAGCCGGAGATACGTGATTGGTTCCGTTCGGGCGGCCGCGAAAGCACCAATCGACACCTGACCGAGGTCGTCGGAAAGCTGGTGCCGGATGTCGATCTGTCCCGCAATTCGATGGCGGCCTGCGTCACCTCTTTCACGCCGACCGACTATCCGGCCATCGCCATGACCTCGGCACGGATGGGCGTTCTGACCGGCGGCTGTGGTGCGGCGGCCAAAAGTTCGGACGAGATCGGCAGGCTTGGGGCGGAATTGCTGTTTCGCGGCCGCATCGAGGATGATGCCTATGGCGCGGCGAACGGTTTTCCCGCGCATTTCCTCTGATCCGTCGCTGTTGGCGTTTTCCCGGTGGCAATTGTGTTTCGTCTCGTCTAAGGAGCGCGGACCAGTTGGCCGGGCAGCCGCGCTTTACCAATGTCGAAAGACGGTAGGGTGAGGAAAGTCCGGGCTCCACGGAAACACGGTGCCGGATAACGTCCGGCGGGGGCGACCCCAGGGAAAGTGCCACAGAGAGGATACCGCCCGGTTCCGACCGGGTAAGGGTGAAAGGGTGGGGTAAGAGCCCACCGCGCTTCTGGTAACAGCGGCGGCATGGTAAACCCCACCGGGAGCAAGACCGAATAGGGATGACGCGGGTTCCATCGCAAGGTGGGGCTACAGCCGGTTTTCGGGCCAGTCATCCGGGTGGGTTGCGAGAGGCGACGTGCAAACGGCGTCCCAGATGAATGGCTGCCACGTTCCGATGCTTGCATCGGAGCCTTACAGAACCCGGCTTACAGGCCAACTGGTAATTTTACCCTGCTTTGGGGCGAACGTGACGTTAGCGATCCGTTGGGACAAGATGGGGCGCCGAAAGTGATTCACGTCCTGGCGTAGAGCTGTCCTTTCGCGTTTGCGCGCACAGATTGTGCTCTTGTCTCGTCTTTGTATTTCTCGTTTTTCTAATCTTTTCGATCGTCCAAAGGCTTAGCGTCCCGCGCTGGTCCACTTGGGGCCGTTGGCGCATGCAATCTGCGGACGTTGCTCGCTAACTCTTTGTTAAACTTAACAGCTTATAAATAAACAATGTCGCATTCCGGTTTGCCGGATGCTTCCCATTGACGCCCATATGGTCCCATGTTATCCCAAAACTGCACTGCACAAGGGTCGCGGCAGACCCCTCAATCAGACAGTTTCAACCAGCTCCGGAAACGGACAGGCGGATGGACTTGTGGTCATCCGAAGGCTGGTTCGTGCGTCCGGTTTGAGACCGTGCAGAGCGTTTCGGCCGACATGTTTTTCGTTCGGCGGCTTTCGGGAGTGGGTGTTTGGTGTCATGAACCGCTTCCTGTCCAATGCGACGAATCGGATCGATGCGAAGGGGCGAGTTTCCGTCCCTGCGCTGTTCCGTTCTGTGTTGGTGCAAAGGGGCGTTCAGGAGCTTTATTGTCTCCAGGACCTCGTCTTTCCGGCGATCAGCGTCGGCGGTCCGGATCTGCTCGAGCGTTACGAGCGGCAGATTGCGGCAGCCGATCCGTTCTCGCCGGAAGCGAACAGGATGTCGCTGCTGGTTCACGGTGGCGGCGTTTTCATGAGGCTCGATGCGGAAGGCCGTCTGATGGTCACGGATTTCATCCGGGACTTTACGGGTATCGGTACGGACGTGACGTTTGTCGGGCGCTCGGATCACTTTCAGCTTTGGCAGCCGCAGGCGTTTCACGAGGCGCAGGCAGCAGCAAGAGAAGGGCGCTTGAGTATGTCGCGCCCTCAATAGGACGAGGAAACGGGATGGCGGCGAATCTTGGCGACGGGACACCTGAAGCCGATGGCGGATCGGTTCGCCACATCCCGGTTCTTCTCCGCGAAGTGCTGACCTCGCTACAGCCGAAGGCGGGCGAGGTCATTCTCGACGGCACTTTTGGCGCAGGCGGTTATACCTCGGCCATTCTCGAGGCGGGCGCTAATGTGATCGCGCTTGATCGCGATCCGTCGGCGATTGCTGGCGGTCAGGCTCTGGTCAAGGCAAACGGCGGGCGCCTCTCGCTCATTCATTCGCAGTTTTCCGATCTCGACCAACATGCGCCGGAAGGTGGTCTCGACGGTGTCGTGCTCGATATCGGCGTATCTTCCATGCAGATCGACGAAGCCGAGCGCGGTTTTTCATTCCAGCGCAACGGACCGCTCGACATGCGTATGTCGGCCTCCGGTGTTTCCGCGGCAGACGTCGTCAATCGTGCCAAGGTGGGTGATCTCATCCGCATCTTTGGTTTTCTCGGTGAGGAAAACCATGCCGGCCGTATTGCCCGCGCCATCGAAAAGCACCGTGCCGAGGAGCTTTTCACCACCACGCGCGATCTCGTCAACCTGATCGAGAAGGTCAATCCGCGCCGTGCCAAGGACAAGATCCATCCGGCCACCCGCGTTTTTCAGGCGCTGCGCATTTTTGTGAACGACGAGCTTGGCGAGCTGGCGCAGGCGCTGTTTGCTGCCGAGCGCTCGCTGAAGCCCGGCGGTCGCCTTGTCATCGTCAGCTTCCATTCTCTGGAAGACCGCATCGTCAAGAAATTCTTCGCTGATCGTTCCGGCAAGGCCACGGGCTCGCGCCATATGCCGCTGGTGGAAGAGCGGCCGGTGGTGTTTGAAACCATCGGCAAGCCGATGATCGGCGCGACCGAAGAAGAAGCCGAGATCAACCCGCGCGCACGCTCTGCCAAGCTGCGCGCTGGCCTGCGCACGAGCGCGCCTGCCGGTTCGACAAACATGTCGATCTTCGATCTTCCCGATCTCGCAAGCCTTGTCACGATGGGAGCGTAGCATGCTCAGAAGTTTTGATATCGTTCTCATCGGCGTCATGACGGCCACCGCCGTCGTTACCTACACGATCAAGCATCGTGCCGAGTTGAAGCTCGAAGAGGTTCGTCGGCTGCAGACGGAAATCCGCCTCGAACGCGATACGATCGATCTTCTGAAGGCCGACTGGGCATTGCAGACCCAGCCGAACCGGCTGCAGCATCTGATCGGAGCCTATAATCAGGAGCTGCAACTGGCGGCCACCGATCCGACCCAGCTGGCGCAGGCCAACGAGCTGCCGATGCTGAAGTCGCAGTTGCCCCAACCTGAAACTTCGATCGAGCAGCTGATTGCCGGTGCCGATGACGAAGTAGCCAAGGCTATCCGTGGTGTCGCCGCCGCCAAAGCGTCGCCTCCAGCTTCGCGCATCCCCGTTCCGGTAGCACGTGGTGCTGTACGTGTAGACTCAATCTCAACCGGATCGGTAAATCGCTGATGTCTTTTCTTTCCCGGATCATGGTGCTGAAGAGCAGGGGGCATTTTTCCACGGGTGCCCGTGGTGCTTCGCCGCGCAAGGCCGGTGCCAATTTCGAAGGGATCCGCAAGAGGAAGGCGCAGCAGGCCCGTAACCGTGTTGGCATTGTCATTTTTGGTTTTGCCGCGCTCTACTGTGTCATCGGCGGCCGCATGGTCTATTATGCGATGAGTGAGCCGCAGACGACGTCGAGCATTCCGCCGGCCGACAGGCTGATGGCGTCGCGTCCCGATATCGTCGATCGCAACGGTGCGCTTCTCGCCACCGACATCCGCACCGTGTCGCTGTTTGCAGAACCACACAAGATTGTCGATGCCGACGAAGTCATCGAGAAACTCTCGACCGTCCTGCATGATCTCGACATCAAGGGCACCTACGCGAAGCTGTCGTCCAAGAGCCGTTTCCAGTGGCTGAAACGCCAGCTGACGCCGAAGCAGCAGAGCCAGATTTTGGCCCTCGGCATTCCCGGCATCGGCTTTCGCCCGGAAAAGCGCCGCTTTTATCCGGGTGGCCCGACCGCTGCGCATATCGTCGGTTACGTCAATATCGACAACCGTGGCGTTTCCGGCATGGAACGTTACATCGACAGCCAGGGTCTCGCCGACCTTGCTGCTGTTGGCATGACCTCGAACCAGCCGCTTGAGCCGGTTAAACTGTCGATCGATGTGCGCGTGCAGGCAATCGTGCGCGATGTGGTCGCCAGCTCCATCGACAAATATAAGTCGATCGGCGGTGGCGCCGTGGTGATCGATGTTCATACCGGCGAAATTCTCGGCATGGCCTCGGCACCGGATTTCGATCCGAACGACCCGAATGCGAACGGCCCGGAAGGCTGGATGAATCGCATGACGAACAGCACGTTCGAAATGGGGTCCACCTTCAAATCCTTCACCATCGCGATGGGACTGGACGAAAAAAAGATCACGCTGGGCGACAGTATCGATGCCCGTTTTCCGATCCGCATGGGCGGCTATACCGTCAAGGATTTCCACGGCAAGGGCCGTTTCCTGAGCGTGCCGGAAGTGTTCCAGTATTCCTCCAACATCGGTACCGCGAAGATCGCCGATGCCGTGGGCATTCCGGATCACAAGGCATTCCTGACCAAGCTCGGGCTACTCACCCGCATGAAGACAGAGCTTCCGGAAATCGCCACGCCGAGTTCGCCGCGTGAATGGAAAAAGATCAACCAGGTCACCATTTCATTTGGTCACGGCGTTTCCACGACGCCTTTGCAGACTGCGGTTGCGGGCGCAGCACTGGTGAATGGCGGTGTTCTGCATCCGCCGACATTTTTGCCGCGCACGGAAGAGCAGGCGACGGAATTCGCCACTCAGGTGATGAACCCTTCGAGCAGCAAGGACATGCGCTACCTGTTCGAGTGGAACGGTTCGAGAGGCTCCGGCCGTAACGCCCGTGTCGAAGGCTTCGATGTCGGCGGCAAGACCGGCACCGCCGACAAGGTCGTCAACGGCCGTTACGCCCACGACAAGAATTTCAACGCCTTCCTTGCGGCCTTTCCGATGAGCAATCCGCGTTATGTGGTCCTCAGCTTCTCCGACGAGCCGAAAACCGACAAGGGCAATGGTGCAGCGCTTGCCGCAACCTCGGCGGCACCGATGGTCAAGGAGATCATCGCGCGATCCGCGCCTATTCTCGGTGTACAACCTTCGTTTGGTGAAAATGGCTCCGCCTTGCTCGTGTCCTATTAGGTCATAATGAATGAGCACGACGATTCGCGGGCCGGCATGATCCGGCCCCCGGAAGGAGAGGGCAGAGATGATATTGAGAGAGCTGATCGGCGCTGATTTTCCCGAGCTTGCCGAGGCTATGAACGGTCCCGCGGGGGATCTTGAGATTACCGCGATCGCGTCGGACAGCCGCAAAGCTGTGCCCGGCGCATTGTTTGTTGCCATGGCCGGCACCAAGGCCGATGGCGCAGGTTTCATCGGCGATGCCGCCGCACGCGGTGCCGTTGCCGCGATTGCAGCGCATACCGCCGATGTCGGCATTCCGGTTCTGACAGTAGAAAATCCGCGTCGTCTTTTGGCGCTGGTGGCCGCACGGTTCTCCGGGGCGCAGCCGCAAACCATGGTCGCCGTCACCGGCACGGCCGGCAAGACTTCGGTCGCATCCTTCACCCGTCAGATCTGGGCACATGCCGGCCATCCCGCTGCCATGATCGGCACCACTGGCGTCATTTCGCCGACCCGCAATGACTACGGTTCGCTTACGACGCCTGATCCGATCGCGCTGCATGCGCTGCTGGCGGAACTGGAATCGGAAGGCGTCACCCACGCCGCCATGGAAGCCTCCAGCCACGGTCTCGACCAGAGCCGTCTCGATGGCGTGAAACTCGTCGCTGCCGGTTTCACCAATCTCGGCCGCGACCACATGGATTATCACCCGACGGTCGAATCCTACATGGCTGCAAAAATGCGCCTGTTCGATACGTTGATGCCGAAAGGCTCGCCGGCAGTGATTTTTTCCGACGATCCGTGGTCGGAAGGGGCCGTCCGCGTTGCCACCGCCGCCGGGCTGGATGTCCGCACCGTCGGTCGCAAGGGTTCCTATCTGACGCTCAAGCGCGTCGAACATTTTCGTCACAAGCAGACAGCCGAAATCACTGCCGAAGGCCGTATCTTCGAGGTCGATATTCCGCTGGCCGGCGATTTCCAGATCGCCAATGCACTGGTCGCTGCCGGTCTTGCCATGTCCACCGGCGTTTCCGCCGAAAAGGCGATGGCCGCCCTCGAAAAGCTGGTCGGTGCTTCCGGTCGTCTCGAACTGGTTGGCCAGACGCCCGATGGCGCGCCGGCCTATGTCGATTATGCCCACAAGCCGGATGCTTTGCAGAACGTGCTTTCGTCCGTGCGTCCCTTCACAACCGGCCGCGTTGTCGTGGTGTTCGGCTGCGGCGGTGACCGGGACAAGGGCAAACGCCCGATCATGGGCGAGATCGCCACGCGGCTTGCCGATGTGGTTATCGTCACCGACGACAATCCACGCTCCGAACAGCCGGATGTGATCCGCTCGGAAATCATGGCTGCCGCTCCCGGCGCCACCGAGATCGCTGATCGCGCCGAGGCGATCCGTCACGCCGTATCGCTTCTGCATTCGGGTGACACGCTGATCGTCGCCGGCAAGGGTCATGAAGAGGGGCAGACCGTCGGCACGACCACGCTGCCGTTCTCCGATCATGTCGAACTGCGCAAGGCGCTGGAGGGCCTGACACAGTGAGCCTGCTCTGGACCAGCCAGGAAATGACCGCCGTTATGGAAGGGCGCCCGTTCGGCGCGCTTCCGACCGGTATCACCGGCATTTCCATCGACAGCCGTTCGATCGGTGAAGGTGAAGCCTTTTTTGCCATCAAGGGCGACCGTGTTGATGGCCACGATTATGTCGGTGTCGCCGTCGCCAATGGTGCGGCGCTGATCGTCGTTGCCGAAGGCAAGCTGCCGGCCATGGGCCGCATCAGCGTGCCGATGATCGTTGTCGAGGATGTGCTGGAAGCACTCGGCAAGCTCGCCGTTGCCGCCCGCAAGCGCAGCCGTGCGCAGATCGTTGCCGTTACCGGTTCGGTCGGCAAGACGACAACCAAGGAAATGCTGCGCCACGCGCTGGCCCCATCAGGCAAGGTGCATGCCGCCGTCGCTTCCTTCAATAATCACTGGGGCGTGCCCTTGACGCTCGCCCGCATGCCGATCGACACCTATTTTGGCGTGTTCGAAATCGGCATGAACCATTCTGGCGAAATCCGTCCGCTGGTGGCTATGGTGCGCCCGCATGTGGCCGTCGTCACCACCATTGCCGCAGCCCATCTCGGCCATTTCCGCGATCTCGACGAGATTGCCGAAGCCAAGGCCGAAATTTTCGAGGGCGTGTTGCCAGGTGGTGCTGCCCTCATCAACCGCGATATCCCGCAATATGATCTGCTCGACAAGGCCGCTCAGGCGGCGGGTGTCGAAAACGTGCTAACTTTCGGCCAGCATGCCAAGGCCGATTTCCGCCTTGCCGATTTCGAGGGCAATGCCGATGGATCGGTGATCTGGGCAACGCTGCAGGGCGATACGACGGAAGTGCGCATCGGAGCGCCTGGCCGCCACATCGCCGAAAATGCCATGGCAGCCCTAGCCGTCGTGGCGCTGTTCGATGCCGACATGGACGCTGCCAGGCAAGCACTCGCCGATCTGAAACCGGTCAAGGGCCGTGGCGAACGCCACACACTTGGCATCGGCGAAGGCCACCTGACGCTGATCGACGAGAGCTACAATGCCAATCCGGCCTCGATGCGGGCCGCGATCGCGCTTCTTGCAGCGCATGAGCCGGAACTGTCTGGCCGGCGTATCGCCGTGCTCGGCGACATGCTGGAAATGGGCGAACATTCCACCAAGGTTCACCAGAATCTCGCCGGTGCGCTGCTCGCCTCCGGTATCGAGCATGTCTGGCTCGCCGGCCCCGAAATGGCCGCATTGCGCGACTCATTGCCCGAAAGTGTTGAGGTCGCTTACTTCGAGACGACCCCGGAGCTTGCCGATTACAGCGTTTCCTCGGTCGTTCCGGGTGACGTGCTGATGGTCAAATCCTCTTTGGGCCTTGGTTTCCGCAAGATCATCGACGCTCTTATTGACAACTATCCGGCCTTCGCAGACACGGAGCCGCATTCCTGATACCGGCTTCCGAGAAAGGGCCATTATGCTGATCTGGCTTGTCGAACTGGCGAACCACGTGCAATTTTTCAATCTGTTCCGGTACATCACGTTCCGCACGGGTGCTGCCGCGTTCACCTCCGCCTTCATCGTTTTCATGTTCGGGCCGAGCATCATCGCGTCGCTGCGTGTCCGTCAGGGCAGGGGCCAGCCGATCCGTGCGGACGGTCCGCAGACCCATTTCAAGAAGGCCGGCACGCCGACCATGGGTGGCCTGATGATCCTCGCTGGCATTTTGGGCGGATCACTGCTTTGGGCCGACCTGTCGAACATTTATGTCGTTTCGACCCTGCTGGTGACGCTCGGCTTTGGCGCGATCGGCTTTTATGACGACTATCTCAAGGTCACAAAACAGTCGGACAAGGGCTTTTCCGGAAAAGCGCGTCTCGGCATCGAATTCCTGATCGCCGGTATCGCCACCTATTTCATGATGCGCATGGCGCTTGCCAACGGTCAGCACGGCTCGACGCTGGGCTCCTCGATCGCCTTTCCGTTTTTCAAGGACTTCGTCGTCAATCTCGGTATCTTCTTCGTGCTGTTCGGCGGTTTCGTCATCGTTGCGGCCGGCAATTCCGTCAACCTGACGGACGGTCTCGATGGTCTCGCCATCGTGCCGGTCATGATTGCCGCCGCCTCCTTCGGCATCATTTCCTATGTCGCCGGTAACGCCGTCTTCGCGAACTATCTGCAGATCAACTTTGTGCCCGGCACGGGTGAACTCGCGGTCATTCTCGGCGCGGTCATCGGGGCAGGGCTAGGTTTCCTGTGGTTCAACGCGCCGCCCGCTGCCATCTTCATGGGCGATACCGGTTCGCTGGCGCTCGGCGGTCTGATCGGCTCGGTTGCCGTCGCCACCAAGCATGAGATCGTCATGGCCATCATCGGCGGCCTGTTCGTCATGGAAACGCTGTCGGTGATCATCCAGGTCGGTTTCTTCAAGCTCACCGGAAAGCGCGTGTTCCTGATGGCGCCGATCCACCATCATTTCGAAAAGCTCGGCTGGACCGAAAGTCAGGTGGTGATCCGCTTCTGGATCATCGCCGTCGGGCTTGCCCTTCTCGGCCTTTCCACCCTCAAGCTGCGCTGATTGTATCATGATCCCGGTCACCACGTTTTCTGGCAAAAAAGTCGCTCTCTTCGGCCTCGGCGGTTCGGGGCTGGCGACGGCAAAGGCTCTGGTGGCCGGTGGTGCTGATATCACCGCCTGGGACGATAATCCCGACAGCGTTGCGAGAGCGAATGCGGAAGGTGTGACGACTGCGGATCTGCACGGGCTGGACTGGTCTTCGCTTTCCGCCTTCGTGCTGTCGCCCGGCGTGCCGCTGACCCATCCGAAACCGCACTGGACGGTCGATCTCGCCCGTGCGGCAGGTGTCGAGGTCATCGGCGATGTGGAACTGTTCGTGCGCGAGCGCCGTGCCCATGCGCCGGATTGCCCGCTGATCGCCATTACCGGCACCAACGGCAAGTCCACCACGACGGCGCTGATCGCGCATATCTTGAAATCCAGCGGCCGTGACACCCAGCTCGGCGGCAATATCGGCACCGCCATCCTGACGCTTGATCCGCCCAAGGCCGAACGTTTTTATGTGGTCGAATGCTCGTCCTACCAGATCGATCTTGCGCCAACGCTGAACCCGTCCGCCGGTATTCTTCTGAACCTGACACCCGACCATCTCGACCGTCACGGCACGATGCAGCATTACGCCGATATCAAGGAGCGCCTTGTTGCCGGCTCGAAGACGGCGGTCATTGGCGTCGACGACAGTTTTTGCGCGCTGATTGCGGATCGCGTCGAGCGCGCCGGTGTCAAGGTCGAGCGTATTTCCAAGCGCAACCCGGTCGCTGAAGGTCTTTATGCCGAAGGTAGCCGCATCTTGGGCGCGCACAGCGGCAAGATTTCCGACGTGGCTGACCTTGCCGGCATCGATACGCTGAAAGGCGCCCATAACGCCCAGAACGCCGCAGCTGCCATCGCCGCCTGCCTTGCGGTGGGCGTTTCCATCGAAGAAATCCGTGCGGGCCTGAAAAGTTTCCCCGGTCTGAAACACCGCATGCAGCCGGTTGGCCGTCGCGGGCAGGCTGTTTTCGTCAACGATTCGAAGGCGACCAATGCCGAAGCCGCAGCGCCTGCGCTGTCGAGTTATGAGCGCATTTACTGGATTGCCGGCGGCCTTCCCAAGGAAGGTGGTATCGCAAGCCTCGCACCACTTTTTCCGCGTATCGTGAAAGCCTACCTGATCGGAGAGGCGGCACCGCAATTCGCCGCGACGCTGGGTGATGCCGTGAAATTCGAGATTTCCGGCACACTTGCACAGGCGGTCGCGCATGCGGCGGCCGATGCGGCGGATGATGGCGAGGCTTTGGCCGTGATGCTGTCGCCGGCCTGCGCCAGCTTCGATCAGTTCAAGAATTTCGAAGTCCGCGGCGACGCTTTTGTCTCCGAGGTTGCTGGCCTTGATGGCGTGACGATGCTGGTCGAGGTCAAGAAGGAGAACGCATAATGGTAAGTCGCGTAGACCGTGGTCCCCTGGCGGACTGGTTCTGGACGATCGACCGCTTCTTTCTGGCGGCCTTCATCCTTTTGATGGGCATCGGCTTCATGCTGTCGTTTGCGGCATCGCCGGCCGTCGCCGAGCGTCTTGGCCTCAACAGCTTTCACTTCGTCGAACGCCACGCTCTGTTCCTGGTGCCTTCGATCATCGTGATGGTCGGCCTGTCTCTGTTCTCTCCACGCCAGATCCGCCGCACCGCCATCATCCTGCTCGTGCTGGCGCTAGGCATGATGGTGCTGGCACTGTTCTTCGGCATCGAGGTCAAGGGCGCCCGCCGCTGGGTCAATTTTGGCAGCCTGTCGATCCAGCCGTCCGAATTCATGAAACCGGCCTTCGTCGTCGTCTGCGCCTGGCTGTTTGCCGAGCATGCGCGCCAGCCGGAAATTCCCGGCAACCTGTTTGCCATCATCCTGTTCGGCATCGTCGGCGCGCTTCTCGTTGCGCAGCCGGATATCGGCCAGACGATCCTCACCAGTGCCGTCTGGGGCGGCATGTTCTTCATGGCCGGCATGCCGTGGCTGTGGATCGTGCTGCTTGGTGGTCTGGGTGTCGGCGGTGTCGCGACCGCTTATTACATGCTGCCGCACGTGGCCGGTCGTATCGACCGGTTCTGGACGGGCGAGGGTGATACGTTTCAGGTCGATACGGCCCGCGATGCCATCATCAACGGCAACTGGTTCGGTCTTGGACCGGGCGAGGGCATCTACAAGCGCATTATCCCCGACAGCCATACCGACTTCATCTTTTCCGTCGCGGCGGAAGAATTCGGCATCCTGTTCTGCATCGTTCTGGTTTCGATCTTCGCATTCATCGTGCTGAGGGGCCTTGGCCACGCTTTTCGCGAGCGCAACGATTTCAACCGTTTTGCCGTGGCCGGTCTGGTGCTGCAGCTCGGCGTGCAGTCGATGATCAATATCAGCGTTAATCTCGAACTGATCCCGGCAAAGGGCATGACCCTGCCGCTGATTTCCTATGGTGGCTCATCGATGGTGGCGGTTGCCGTCACCGCCGGCTTCATTCTGGCGCTCACTCGCCACCGCCCGGAAAAGCGTGCACAGGAACGCAGCCTGTTCCGCGTGACATCTGCGGTGCCGGCAGAGTAAAAGGGTTTTCATGACCAAAGGCATTATCCTGCTTGCCGCCGGGGGAACCGGCGGCCATTTGTTTCCGGCCGAAGCACTGGCACACGAGTTGAAGGCGCGCGGGTATTCCGTGCATCTGGTGACCGATAGCCGTGCCGAACGTTTTGCCGGAAAATTTCCCGCCGACGAAATCCATGTCGTGCCATCGGCCACGATCGGCTCGAAGAACCCGATCTCTGTGGCCAAAGCGCTGTTCAAGCTGTGGACCGGCCTTCGCGCCGCCCGCAAGCTGATCACGCGGATCAAGCCGCTGGCCGTTGTCGGTTTCGGCGGTTATCCGACCGTGCCGCCGCTTCTGGCCTCCACCGGCCTCGGCGTGCCGTCGATGATCCACGAGCAGAACGCCGTGATGGGGCGCGCCAACAAGGCGCTGGCCAATCGCGTCAAGGCAATCGCCGGCGGCTTTCTTCCCGAGGGCGTGGGTGCCTATGCCGACAAGACGGTAACCACCGGCAATCCGGTACGCCCTGCCGTGCTTGCCGCCGCGAATACGCCTTACCAGCCGAGCCTCGAAGGCCAGCCATTCAATCTCGTCGTCTTCGGCGGCAGCCAGGGCGCGCAGTTCTTTTCACGTGCCATTCCGACGGCGTTGAGCCTGCTCGAAGAGAGCGAGCGTGGCCGCATCGTGCTGACCCAGCAGGCGCGTCCCGAAGATCAGGGACAGGTCGGCTCCTGCTTTGCCAAGCTGAAGATGTTGCCGGATGTGTCCGCCTTCTTTCCGGACATGGCCGAACGCCTTGCATCCGCCCATCTCGTCGTCTGCCGTTCGGGCGCTTCCACGGTTTCGGAAGTTTCTGTCATCGGCCGTCCATCCATTCTCGTCCCTTATCCTTACGCGCTCGATCACGATCAGGCCGCCAATGCTGCAGCACTCGTTGCCACCGGTGGTGCCGAAGTCGTTCCACAGGCAGAACTTTCGCCGGAGCGTCTGGCGCAGAAACTGTCGGCGGCGCTGAAGGAGCCTGAGCGTCTTGCCGCCATGGCTGAAGCTGCAAAGCAGGCCGGCCGTCCACATGCGGCGACCTTGCTTGCCGACATGGTTGTCGCTATTGCCGGGTCACAAGGGATTGCGCAGTTTAAAGGAGTTCGGGCATGAAGATGCCGCAGGCCATCGGCCTCGTCCATTTCATCGGTATCGGCGGCATCGGCATGAGCGGCATTGCCGAAGTGCTGCATAACCTTGGCCACAAGGTGCAGGGCTCCGACCAGTCCGACAGCGCCAATGTGCAGCGCCTGCGTGACAAGGGTATTCCGGTTTTTGTCGGTCATCAGGCTGAAAATCTGGGTGATGCCGAAGTCGTCGTGGTGTCCACCGCCATCAAGAAGACCAATCCGGAACTGGTCGCCGCGCGTGAGAAATCGCTGCCGATCGTGCGCCGTGCTGAAATGCTGGCCGAGCTGATGCGTTTCCGCAATGCCATCGCCATCGGCGGCACGCATGGCAAGACCACGACCACATCGATGGTCGCGACGCTGCTGGAAGCCGGCAATCTCGATCCGACCGTCATCAATGGCGGCATCATCAACGCCTACGGCACCAATGCCCGCATGGGCGAGGGCGAGTGGATGGTGGTGGAAGCCGACGAATCCGACGGCACCTTCCTGAAGCTGCCGGCCGACGTCGCGGTCGTCACCAATATCGACCCGGAACATCTCGACCACTATGGCAATTTCGACGCCGTGCGCGCAGCCTTCCGCCAGTTCGTGGAAAACGTGCCCTTCTACGGTTTTGGTGTCATGTGCATCGACCACCCGGAAGTGCAGGCGCTGGTCGGCAAGATCGAGGACCGCAAGGTCGTCACCTATGGTGAAAACCCGCAGGCTGACGCGCGCTTCTCGAATGTGCGGATCGAAGGCACCAAGTCGATCTTCGACGTGGAAATCCGCCGTCGCCGCACCGGTCGGGTATTTTCCTTCAAGGATTTGACGCTGCCCATGCCGGGCCGCCACAACATCGCCAATGCAACAGCCGCTATCGCAGTCGCCAACCGTCTGGGCATTTCCGAAGAAGACATCCGCAAGGGTTTGGGCGCTTTCGGTGGCGTCAAACGCCGTTTCACGCTGACCGGCGCCTGGAACGACGTGTCGATCTTCGACGATTACGGCCACCATCCGGTCGAGATCAAGGCAGTCCTCAAGGCTGCGCGTGAAAGCTGCTCGGGTCGCGTCATCGCCGTCCACCAGCCGCATCGCTATTCGCGCCTGCACAGCCTGTTCGAAGACTTTGTCACCTGCTTCAACGATGCGGACAGCATCATTCTGGCGCCGGTCTATGCGGCGGGTGAAGATCCGATCGAGGGTGCCGATTCTGAAACGCTGGCTTCGCGCATCCGCGCCGGCGGCCACCGTGACGCTCGCTTCATGGCTTCGCCGGAAGCGCTTGCCGGAATCGTTGCCACCATTGCCAAGCCGGGCGATTTCGTGGTTCTTTTGGGGGCAGGTAACATCACGCATTGGGCAGCAGCACTGCCCAAGGAATTGCAGGGCATTTCGGGGCATTCGCAATGAAGCAGGTTAATGGGGAAAAGTTGCTGGCGTCGCTCGGTGAGGGCGTCAAGGAAATCCGCGGACGGCTGACGCCGGATGCGCCGATGGACAGGGTCACCTGGTTCCAGGCCGGCGGTCTGGCCGAACTGATGTTCCAGCCGCACGATGTGGACGACCTCGCGACGTTCCTCAAACTGCTGCCGGAAAATGTGCCGCTCACCGTCGTCGGCGTCGGCTCCAACCTTCTCGTGCGCGATGGCGGAATTCCCGGCGTCGTCCTTCGCCTCTCGGCCAAGGGTTTTGGTCAGGTCGAACTGGTCGGTGAAAACCGCATCAGGGCCGGCGCCATTTGCCCGGACAAGCATGTTGCCGCTATGGCGATGGACAACGGTATCGGCGGCTTTGCCTTCTATTACGGCATTCCCGGATCGATCGGCGGTGCGCTGCGCATGAATGCCGGCGCCAATGGCACCGAGACCAAGGACCGCGTCGTGGAAGTGCATGCCGTTGACCGTCAGGGCAACAAGCATGTGCTGACCAATGCCGACATGGGCTACAGCTACCGCCACTCCTCGGCAGCCTCTGACCTGATCTTCACGCACGCCGTGTTCGAAGGTTATGCCGACGACCGCGCAAAGATCCGCGCCGAAATGGATGCCGTGCGCCAGCACCGCGAAACGGTACAGCCGGTGAAGGAAAAGACCGGTGGCTCGACCTTCAAGAACCCGGAGGGCCATTCGGCCTGGAAGGTGATCGATGAAGCGGGTTGCCGTGGCCTGATGAATGGCGGCGCCCAGATGTCGGCACTGCATTGCAATTTCATGATCAATATCGGCCACGCGTCCGGTTACGATCTCGAATATCTGGGCGAGATGGTGCGCCAGCGCGTGTTCGAGGAACACGGCATCAAGCTGGAATGGGAAATCAAGCGCCTCGGCGTCTTCATGCCCGGCCGCGAAGTGCGCCCCTTTCAGGGCGTGACGACGGAGTGAATAACTCGGCTGGTCCGTTCGGGAGGCGTTGATGACGCTGGTGCATAATGAACGGATCAAGCTGACGGCGAACTCTCTTGATCGTCTATCGACCGCCTGCGCTGCGGCTGGGTTCATCGCGCCTGCCGCGTCGTTCGCCACGTCTACCGGCGCGTTTCAGATCACCTGGGGCACGGTAATTTCCACCTCCGCTTGGCTTTCCGGCGCATTGATATTACATTTGGGTGCCAGACACGTTTTGAGGAGACTGAAGTCATGAATGCCCCGACTTTCTTCTTTCTCTATATTCTCCCCTTCGTCATCGCCGGCACGGCGTGGGCGGGCATCCTGCTGAGCGAATGGATGGAGCGCCGCAAAGTTCGGATCCGCGCCGACAAGTAGCGGATTGGATCGGCGGGAGGGGCGATGTTCGATGCCGGGTTGGATGACAGGCAGGAGAGGCGGCTTGTTCTTGTGCAGAATGAGAGATTGAAGCTCGCTGCTGCCAGTCTCGATCGTCTTTTCACGGCTTATGTCGTCGCGGGCTTCATTGCTCCAATAACCTCGTTATCATCGACGGGCTCCTTGGCGAGCCTTACTCCGAAAATCGGTGTATCAACGATGGTTTGGATTTTGGCGGCGTTAATATTACATTGGATTGCGAGACAACTATTGGGAAGGCTGGGCATATGACATTCATGGCGGCTTTCTATCTGTACATCATCCCCGGGGCGACCGTGGTGATCGGTCTGGCTTGGATTATGTTCGACAAGCAACAGGAGCGCCGTAGCAAGCGGCTGCACCCCGGCGAATAACAACGCCTTACTTCAACAAAAAGCCCGCGAAACCATCGGCTTCGCGGGCTTTTCTGTCAGTTCATTCCGTTAAGGTTCAGACTTCGTCCTTGCCCGACAGGAAGATGCAGGCGAGCGTGATCAGCGCGGCCAGGAAGAGGTAGTAGCCGACATAGGTCATGCCGTAATTCGCCTGCAGATAGGTGGCGATATACGGAGCCAGCGAGGCGCCGAAAATGCCGGCGAAGTTGAAGGTGATCGACGAGCCGGTATAGCGAACCGAGGTCGGGAACGGAGCGGCAAGAGCCGTGCCGATCAGCCCGTAGGTCATGCCCATCAACACCATCGCCAGAACAACGAACAGGAAGATCATGCCTTCGCCATTGGTCATCAGGTATGGCAGGAAGAACGAGAAGGCGGCGATCAATGCTGTCGTGACGATCAGCATTTCACGACGACCGTATTTCTCGGCCAGCTTGCCGATCACGACGATGAAGATACCGAATACGACGGAGCCGAGAAGCTGCACTTCCAGCGCATCGAGGAACGGCATCTTCAGGACCTTGACGTTGTAGGACAGAAGATAGGCCGAGCCGATGTAGAACAACACGAAGGTGGCGAGTGCGACGAATGTGCCGAGAACCAGGCTGCGCTTGTGCTTGCGAAACAGTTCTGCAACCGGAACCTCGACGCGCTCGTGGCTGTCGATGGCCTTTTGGAAGGCCGGGGTTTCGGTGATCGACAGACGGACCCACAGGCCAACGGCGACCAGTGCGATCGAAGCGATGAACGGTACGCGCCAGCCCCAGGACAGTAGTGCTTCCTGCGACATGAAGTGCAGAAGGATCCAGAACACGCCCGACGACAGGAACAGGCCAAGCGGTGCGCCCAGCTGCGGGAACATGCCGTACCAGCTCTTCTTGCCTGGAGGTGCGTTTTCGGTAGCCAGCAGAACCGCGCCGCCCCATTCGCCGCCGAGACCAAAACCCTGGCCGAAACGGCAAAGTGCCAGAAGCAGCGGTGCGATAACGCCGATCTGCTCATAGGTTGGCAGGAGGCCGATGACGACTGTGGAAATGCCCATGGTCAGGAGAGCTGCCACCAGTGTGGTCTTGCGGCCGACGCGGTCGCCGTAATGGCCGAACACGATGGCACCGAGCGGGCGCGCGAAGAACGCGATCGAGAAGGTCGCGAAAGAGGCAAGCAGCGCGCTTGTCGGGTCAGAACCCGGGAAGAACAGCGCTGGGAAAACCAGAACGGCGGCCGTCGCATAAACGTAGAAATCGAAAAACTCGATCGTCGTGCCGACCACGCTGGCCGTCAGGACTTGTGCAGGAGAGTTCTTTGCAACAGGTTCCAGCG
Organism: Endobacterium cereale; assembly: GCF_009617585.1. Taxonomy (GTDB): domain Bacteria; phylum Pseudomonadota; class Alphaproteobacteria; order Rhizobiales; family Rhizobiaceae; genus Neorhizobium; species Neorhizobium cereale. Next base: position 105,199 of record NZ_WIXI01000044.1, read on the forward strand.
GCTCAGCGGCCGACGACACGGGGGTATCCATCTGTGTCATCTTATATCCGTGAGTGTTGTCTCTCCTCCTTTGTTAAGGAGGGTTGTTGCGGCCATAGCGTAATTTTAAATCGAATAAAATGGCTATCCGGCAATAAAGCGCAAAAAATCAGGGCTTGGGCGAAAGCTATGACGCATTTCCGCCACGGGGCGAGGCGAGGGGAGATGCGGCTGTTAACGCCTAGGGACGGGCGCGGTTAACGAAAGTAAACGTTTTATTAACCTTAATGGCGCTTAACTGAACCCATCGGAAACGGTTGGAATCATGCCGCGAAAGTTTCGCACAAGCGTCGAGCTTCAACCTTTATTGATATCCTTAGGAGTGGTTTATGAGTGGCAAGCATGTGGCTGTTTTGATGGGAGGTTTTTCCTCCGAGCGGCCTGTCAGCCTGTCTTCCGGCAATGCCTGTGCCGATGCCCTTGAAGGCGAGGGCTACAAGGTCACGCGTGTCGATGTTGATCGCAATGTCACCGCTGTGCTTGCCGAACTGCGCCCGGATGTCTGTTTTAATGCGCTCCATGGTCCTTATGGTGAAGACGGCACTATTCAGGGCATTCTCGAATATCTTGAAATTCCCTACACCCATTCCGGCGTGCTGGCGTCTTCGCTGTCCATGGACAAGCAGCAGGCCAAGCTCGTCGCCAAGGCCGCCGGCATTCCTGTCGCTGAAGCCAAGGTGTTGAGCCGTTTCGAATTCGGCAATACGCACCCGATCAAGCCGCCTTATGTCGTCAAGCCGGTGCGCGAAGGCTCGTCCTTCGGTGTCGTCATCGTCAAGGAGAATCAGGCGCATCCGCCGCAGGTCATAGGTTCTTCCGAATGGCGTTATGGCGAAGAGGTCATGGTCGAACGATACGTCTATGGCCGCGAGCTGACCTGCGGTGTCATGGGTAATGTCGCGCTCGGCGTGACTGAAGTGGTGCCGAATGGCGACACGTTCTACGACTATGATGCGAAGTATGCCGCGGGCGGCTCTACCCATGTCATTCCGGCACGAATTTCACCGAATATTTACCAAAAGATTCAATCATTGGCCCTCAAGGCGCACCAGGCGATGGGTTGCCGTGGCGTGAGTCGGTCAGACTTCCGTTACGATGATCGTTTCTCTGAAAACGGTGAGGTCATCTGGCTGGAAGTGAATACGCAGCCGGGCATGACCCCGACCTCTCTGGTGCCCGAAATGGCCGCTCATGCCGGTCATTCGTTTGGTGATCTCGTCCGTTGGATGGTGGAGGACGCTTCTTGTTCGCGATGAACAGCAAAAGGGCAGGTGGGGCACGTAATCCTTACGAGGATGGCCCTGTTTCGGACGATCGCCGGGTGCTGCCGCGCCCGCTGCGTCGTGTCGTGCGCTTTTGTGTCAGTCTTGCGACCGGTCGCATCGATATTCCTCGCCATACCGGCACGGCTGCCACGTTCGGCCTTTTCGCTATCGTTGGTCTCTACGGCATGTCGATCGGCGGTCACACGCAGACAGTTGCGCAGGCGACTACGGCGGCTGTCGGTTTTGCCATCGAGGACGTGCGCGTCTCGGGCAACAGCCAGACATCTGAAATCGACATTCTCCAGTTGCTCGGACTCGACGGTACGACCTCGCTGGTCGCGCTTGATATTGAAACGGCGCGCCGTCAGCTCTCCGAGCTTCCCTGGGTTGCCTATGCGGAAGTCCGCAAGGTTTATCCGCGCACGATCGAGGTCATGCTCAGGGAGCGTGAAGCCTTCGGAATCTGGCAGCATGGCAGCGATCTGTCTCTGATCGAAAAGAGCGGCGCCATCATCGCTCCTCTGCGCGACAACAAGTTTGCCTCGTTGCCGCTGTTTGTCGGTCGTGATGCCGAAAAGGCAGCTTCCGGCTTTGAGGATGAAATGGCCGAATGGCCCGAGTTGAAGCAGCGCGTGCGGGCCTTCGTGCGCGTCGCCAGCCGTCGCTGGGATCTGCATCTCGACAACGGCATCGTCATCAAGCTGCCTGAAGACAATGTCGGCGATGCGCTGAAGCGTCTCGCCAAATTTGAAACCAACCAGCAGATGCTGGAGCGCGATATCGCCGCCGTCGATCTTCGCCTTCAGGATCGCACCACAGTCCAACTGACGGCCGACGCTGCCGAACGCCGCCAGACCGCGGTTGCTGCGCGCGCGAAAGCATTGAAGAAAGCAGGGGAAACGTGAGCCTGTTCGGATCATCCAATCTCGGTCTGCCGCGCCTGAAGCCTCTGTCTTCCAAGCGCAGCCATGTCGTTTCGGTGCTTGATATCGGATCGAGCAAGGTCGTCTGCATGATCGGTCGCCTGACGCCACGTCAGGAAAGCGAAATCCTGCCGGGCCGTACCCACAATGTCGAAATCATCGGCATCGGTCATCAGCGTTCGCGGGGCGTCAAGTCCGGTGTGATCGCCGATCTGGATGCAGCCGAAAGCGTTGTGCGCCTTGCCGTCGATGCTGCCGAGCGCATGGCGGGCCTGACCATCGACAGCCTGATCGTCAACATTTCCGCCGGCCGCCTTGCCAGTGATGTTTATACCGCCACGATCGATCTCGGTGGCCAGGAAGTTGCCGCAGGTGATCTGCGCAAGGTCATGATCAATGCCAGCCAGCTGTCGCAGCGTCAGGATCGTGTCATCCTGCATTCGCTTCCGGCCGGTTATTCGCTCGACGGCGAACGCGGTATCCGCGATCCATTGTCGATGTATGGTGATTCTCTCGGTGTCGACATGCATGTCGTCACTGCTGAACGCGCGGCGATCCGCAATCTCGAGCTTTGCATCAACCGTGCTCATCTGTCGGTCGAAGGCATCGTTGCGACACCTTATGCCAGCGGTCTTGCCGCTCTGGTCGATGATGAAGTCGAACTCGGTTGCGCCGCCATCGACATGGGCGGCGGCACCACCACCATTTCCGTCTTCTGCGAAGGCAAACTGGTTCACACTGATGCCATCGGGCTCGGTGGCCACCACATCACCACCGACCTTGCACGCGGTCTTTCCACCCGGATTGAAGACGCCGAGCGCATGAAGGTCGTTCATGGCTCCGCCATCTCCACCGGTGCGGACGAACGCGACCTGATTTCGGTCGCGCCGATCGGTGAAGACGATCGTGATCAACCCACCCAGATCCCCAAGGCTCTGGTCACCCGTATCGTTCGCGCGCGGCTCGAAGAGACGCTTGAACTGATCCGCGACCGCATACAAAAGTCGGGTTTCAGCCCGATCGTCGGCAAGCGAGTCGTTCTGACCGGTGGCGCCAGCCAGCTCACCGGTCTGTCAGAAACTGCGCGCCGAATCCTTGCCCGAAACGTCCGAATCGGGCGTCCTATGGGTCTGTCGGGTCTTCCGACCGCAGCAAAGGGACCGGCCTTCTCAACGGCGGCCGGGCTGATGATCTACCCGCAGGTCGCCGGTCTGGAGACACATGCGGCAAGTGGCGGTTTCGCGTCGGCACTGGTGAGCGGCGATGGCCGACTGGCGCGAATGGGGCAGTGGTTGAAGGAAAGTTTCTGACACACCGGTTTCGCACCAGCGTGTCGAGGTAATCAGGAATAAACGGTGGCGTGGCGACGCTGCCCAAGGATTAAGAAGGAACGGTTACATGACCATCAATCTGAACAAGCCGGACATCACCGAGCTGAAGCCTCGGATCACCGTGTTCGGCGTCGGCGGCGGCGGCGGCAATGCCGTCAACAACATGATCACGGCTGGCCTCGAAGGCGTCGACTTCGTCGTAGCCAATACTGACGCCCAGGCACTGACTATGACCAAGGCCGACCGAATCATCCAGATGGGTGTGCAGGTGACTGAAGGTCTCGGCGCGGGTTCGCAGCCGGAAGTCGGTCGCGCTGCCGCTGAAGAGTGCCTCGACGAAATTCTCGACCATCTGCAGAACACCCACATGTGCTTCGTCACCGCCGGCATGGGCGGCGGCACCGGCACGGGTGCGGCTCCGGTCGTTGCCCAGGCCGCCCGCAACAAGGGCATCCTGACCGTCGGCGTCGTCACCAAGCCGTTCCACTTCGAAGGCGCACGTCGTATGCGTCTGGCCGAACAGGGTATCGAGGAACTCCAGAAGTCGGTCGACACGCTGATCGTCATCCCGAACCAGAACCTGTTCCGTATTGCCAACGACAAGACGACCTTCGCCGACGCATTCGCGATGGCCGACCAGGTTCTCTATTCGGGTGTTGCGTGCATCACCGACCTGATGGTCAAGGAAGGCCTCATCAACCTCGACTTCGCCGACGTTCGCTCGGTGATGCGCGAGATGGGCCGCGCCATGATGGGGACAGGCGAAGCTTCCGGTTCGGGCCGCGCCATGCAGGCCGCCGAAGCCGCGATCGCCAACCCGCTGCTCGACGAAACCTCGATGAAGGGCGCACAGGGTCTGTTGATCTCCATCACCGGTGGTCGTGACCTTACCCTGTTCGAAGTCGACGAAGCCGCAACCCGCATCCGCGAAGAAGTCGATCCGGACGCCAACATCATCCTCGGCGCCACTTTCGACGAAGCGCTCGAAGGCATCATCCGCGTGTCCGTCGTTGCCACCGGCATCGATCGTGGCATGGGCGAAGTCGACCTGCGTGCCGCTGAAATGCGCGCAGCCCAGAAGCCGATTATTCGTCCTTCCGCGGCCGTTGCTCCGGCTCCGGCCGCAGTGCAGCCTGTACAGCAGGCACCCCGCATGATCGCCCCGGCACCGGTTGACCCGATTGCCGAGACCATCCGCCATGCAGAAGCCGAAATGGAACGCGAACTGGCCATCCCGGCTGCTCCTGCTCCGGTCGCTCCAGCACCGGTTGCCCAGGCTGACGAGTTCCGTCCGCAGAGCCGTATCTTCGCATCGGCTCCGGCTGAAGCTCCACGCGCTGCTGCTCCGGCACCGTCTTACGCCGCAGCCCCGCAGCCGACCTACGCTGCTCCGCAGCATCAGGCACCGGTCGCTCCGCAGCCTGCTCCGGCACCGCGCATGATGCAGCCGGAAGCACCGGTCATGAGCCAGCCGATGGTTCGCGAGACCGTCGAACAGGTTCGCATGCCCCGCGTGGAAGATTTTCCGCCGGTTGTGAAGGCAGAGATGGATCACCGCGCGCATCAGAGCCAGCCGGCACATGAAGAGCGTGGCCCGATGGGCCTTCTGAAGCGCATCACCAACTCGCTCGGCCGTCGCGAAGAAGACGATCACGCCGGTGAAATGATGCAGGCACCGTCCGCCTCCTCGCAGCAGCGTCGCCCGCTGTCGCCGGAAGCCAGCCTCTACGCACCCCGTCGTGGCAATCTTGACGATCAGGGCCGCAGCACGCCGCGTGCAGGGGCGCATCACGAAGACGACCAGCTGGAAATCCCGGCCTTCCTGCGCCGCCAGTCTACCTGATCGGACCAAATATAAAGCTGTTGAAAAAGGCCCGGATCGCACGATCCGGGCCTTTTCACATTTCGTTTCGAGACTAGGAAATTGTTGAGCATCTCCCTGCACTTGGCTTCGTAACAATACGAAACGAACAGTGATTTGAGATGTACGGCGCGTGCACGTATCTAGATGATCAAGAGACCATGAATCGCAGTTTGTTAATTCGAACCGATTTATGGGCAAAAGATCCCGGGCCGCTACGGATTGGCAGGGCCGGTTGAATAAAGGCATAAAAGAATGAGCATCGAACTTCTCGGTTTCCAGACCACAATCGCCGCCCCCGTCACCCTGTCGGGCATCGGCGTGCATTCGGGAAGCCAGGTATCGATCACCTTCCAGCCGGCCGACGCCGGCACGGGCATCGTTTTTTCCCGCACGCTTGCGGACGGCAGCACCGCCGAATACCGCGCCGTTTCCTCGCAGGTTGGCAATACGGATCTCTGCACCGTGCTCGGCACCAACATGGCTCGTTCGGTAGCAACCATCGAACACGTCATGGCAGCGATCTACGCACTCGGCCTCGACAACCTTGTCGTTGAAGTCGAAGGCGCCGAAATGCCGATCATGGACGGCAGCTCGTTTCCCTTTATCGAGGCGATCGAACAGGTCGGCATCGTCAATCTCGGCGTCAAGCGTCGTTACATCCGCGTCATCAAGCCGGTTCGTATCGATGCCGGTGCGTCCTGGTCGGAATTCCGCCCTTATGACGGCACCCGCTTTGAAGTCGAGATCGATTTTGATTCGCCGCTGATCGGTCGTCAGTCGTGGAAGGGTGACCTGACCGCGTCGGTTTTCCGTGACGAGCTGTCGCGTGCCCGTACCTTCGGTTTCATGCGTGATGTCGAGCGTCTCTGGGCTGCCGGTTACGCGCTGGGTTCGTCGCTCGAAAACTCGGTCGTCATCGGCGACGACGACACTGTCGTCAACGTCGAAGGCCTGCGTTACGCCAAGGACGAATTCGTCCGTCACAAGACGCTCGATGCTGTCGGCGACCTGGCACTGGCCGGAGCACAGTTCATCGGCTGCTATCGCTCCTATCGCGGCGGCCACAAGATGAACGCCAATGCGCTGAAGGCTCTGCTCAGCGATCCGACGGCTTATGAGATCGTCGAGGCACCGGCTCGCAGCCAGCGTGTTCGCGCCCGCGAGTTCGTTCCGGTCAATGTTCCGGAATTTGCTCCCTGGGTCGGCTGAACCCTGGAATAGATTCAAGACTCCAGTCGCTTTGGCCGTGTCTGTGGACACGGCCTTTTCTTTTTTGTTGTTTTTACCGTAATTTAAGTAAGTCCTCCGCCACAAAATTGCACGAATAGGCCATCATTGCGTTGCCCTCATGCTGCTTTTATGGCTAGAACGCCTGTCGGGGCGGTGGCTCTTTTTATCGCGTGGCAATCGGGAACTCTTGCATGGCTAATGTCAGGTCTTCTGTAATCGGGAAAACGGCTCGCTTGGCGGTCGTGTCCCTTGTGCTGGCCGGCGTCGGCATGACAACGACGGCCTGCGGCACCGACCCGGACATAGACATCACCAAGCTTGGTCTTGCCACCGATCCGCCGGAGCAGCTCTACAACCAGGGACTGGCCAATATGAAGGCCGGCAATATGGGTGAGGCTGCGCGCAAGTTCGAAGCCATCGACAAGCAGAACCCGTTCACTGAATGGGGCCGCAAGGCACTGGTTATGGTGACCTTCGTCAATACGCGCATGAATCGTAACGACGAAGCGATTGCCGCTGGTAACCGTTACTTGAAGCAGTATCCGCGTTCCGCCGACAGTGCCTATGTGCAATATCTGGTCGGTCTGTCCTATTCCAAGCAGATCACCGACGTCACGCAGGATCAGCGCGCGTCCTCGCGCACGATCGAAGCCATGACCAAGGTCGTCAAGGACTATCCGGATTCGGAATATGTCGACGATGCGCAGGCCAAGATCCGTTTCGCGCGCGACCAGCTCGCCGGCAAGGAAATGCAGATCGGCCGTTATTACCTCGAGCGGAAGGAATACCTTGCCGGTATTCAACGTTTCCGCGTGGTGGTGGAGCAATACGGCAACACCAATCAGGTGGAGGAAGCGCTCGCACGTCTGGTCGAAGCCTATTACGCCATGGGCATTGCCGAGGAAGCGCAAACTGCTGCTGCCGTTCTCGGTCGCAACTATCCGGACAGCCAATGGTACTCGGACAGCTACAAGCTCCTGAAGGGCGGCGGTCTGGAGCCGCGTGAAAATCGTGGTTCGTGGATTTCGCGCGCAGCCGTAAGGCTTGTCGCCGGCAGCGACTCCTGATTTTTTGAGGCAGGGCAGGGCCGGATCGAGGTAACATGCTGATCCAGTTGTCGATCCGCGATATCGTCTTGATCGAACGGCTGGACCTCGATTTCGAGGCCGGCCTTTCGGTTCTGACCGGCGAAACCGGCGCCGGTAAATCCATTCTTCTCGACAGTCTTTCGCTGGCGCTTGGTGGCCGTGGCGATGGCGGTCTCGTGCGCCATGGCAGCGACAAGGGGCAGGTGACGGCCGTTTTTGATGTCGGCATGGATCATCCGGCTCGCCTTCTTTTGCGTGAAAACGGTCTCGATGACGACGGCGACCTGATTTTTCGCCGCGTGCAATCCGCTGACGGTCGCACCAAGGCTTCGGTCAACGACCAACCGGTCAGCGTGCAGATGATGCGTCAGATCGGCCAGTTGCTGGTGGAAATTCACGGCCAGCACGACGACCGCGCCCTTGTCGATACCAACGCCCATCGTACGCTGCTCGATGCCTTTGCGGGCCTTGCTGACGAGGCCCTGCAGGTCTCCGGCCTCTACCGCACATGGAAGGATGCCGAGCGCAGCCTGAAAAGCCACAGGGCCCGCGTGGAGGCGGCTGCCCGCGAAGCCGATTATCTGCGCTCCTCGGTGGAGGAACTGCAGATCCTGTCGCCTCGCGATGGAGAAGAGGATGAGCTTGCCGATAACCGCGCCCGGATGCAAAAATCCGAGCGCATTGCCGGTGATATTTCCGAGGCTTCCGAATTCCTGAACGGCAACGGCTCGCCCGTGCCGTTAATCGCCTCGATGGTTCGCCGTCTGGAGCGCAAGAGCCACGAAGCGCCGGGCCTTCTCGAAGAAACCGTTGAACTGCTCGATCAGGCCCTCAATCACCTCTCCAACGCCCAGATGGAAGTGGAGGCGGCTTTGCGCCGCACCGAGTTCGATCCGCGCGAGCTGGAACGTGTCGAGGAGCGCCTGTTTGCGCTGCGTGCCGCTGCCCGTAAATATTCGGTGCCTGTGGTCGAGCTTCCGGCGCTGGCCGAAAAAATGGTGGCCGATCTCGCCGATCTTGATGCCGGTGAGGAAAAGCTCGGCAAGCTAGAAAAGGTTTCTGAAGCGGCAAAGGTCGCCTTTGATCAGGCGGCAGCGGCAGTTTCGAAAAAACGCCAGAAGGGCGCATCGGCCCTTTCGGAAGCGGTCATGGCCGAATTGCCGGCGCTCAAGCTGGAGCGCGCACGGTTTATGGTCGAAGTGGCGACGGATGCCGAATCAGCCAGCGCTGACGGTATCGATACGGTTGAATTCCACGTCCAGACCAATCCGGGCACGCGTCCCGGACCGATCATGAAGGTTGCTTCCGGTGGCGAGCTTTCGCGTTTCCTGCTGGCGCTCAAAGTGGCGCTCGCGGATCGCGGCTCTGCCCCGACGCTGGTCTTCGATGAAATCGACAGCGGTGTCGGTGGTGCTGTCGCCGATGCGATCGGCCAGCGGCTGAAGCGTCTGTCGCGCACCGTTCAGGTTCTGTCCGTCACCCATGCGCCGCAGGTGGCCGCACGTGCTGCCACGCATATGCTGATCTCCAAGGGGCCGGCCGGTGACGGATCGGAAAAGATCGCTACCCGTGTCGCCAGAATGACGCCGGAACACCGCGCCGAAGAGATTGCACGCATGCTGTCGGGTGCGTCCGTTACGGACGAGGCAAGGGCGGCTGCGGCGGCGCTGCTGGCCGCCGAGGGGTAACAGGCCGTCTGTGCCGATGGTCAACGAGCAAGATTGAGGAGTATCATGGCCGCCGTTCTTCAAACCATTGCCTGCCTACGCTTCTTCGGCGACGATCTCGACCCGGATCAAATTTCGAAAGTACTGGGCGTCGCTGCCACCAATGCCTACCGCAAGGGCGATGTGATGCCATCCGGCAAGGGCAAGAAATCGGTTGCCGAAACCGGCACATGGCAATTGGAAGCGGACGAGGAATTTTCCGGCGAACTGCCTGAGCAGATCGCCTCGCTTTTTGCCGCTTTGACCGACGACCTGACGGTCTGGAAAGACCTCTCCGCGCGCTTTGACGGAGACGTTTTGATGGGACTGTTCATGGCCGAAGCCAACGAGGGCTTTAGCCTCGATCCGGCTCTTCTGGGCGCGATCGCCGCGCGTGGACTCGTTCTCGAATTCGATGTCTACGCGAGCGAGGAAGACGATGCCTATTATGAGGACGACGCCGTCACGTCCTAAAACTATTCCGCCGGTGTGACCTGCCGTGCCGGTCCCGCCATGCGGTTCAAGACTTCGTCCTTCCAGACGAAACGGTGGATCAGCACCATGGCGATATGGCCGCCGACCATGGCCAGCAACGTCCAGGCGAGCGTGCCGTGCAGCAGGCGGGCAGGGGCAATCATCCAGCCAATATTTTCCCCGCCGCGTTCGACAATCTGCAGGCCGTAGAGCGTAAGTCCCCATTCGGAACCGAAAGCGCGCAGCAGGGCAAGGCCCGGAACGGCGAGCATCAGCAGATACAGCACCACATGGCCGGTGCGGGCGGCATGGCCCAGCAGGCCGCGCTCATGCGCCGGGCGGTCTTTCAGGTTATAGAAACCCCAGAGCGCTCTCGCCGCCGCCATGATGAGAACGGTGGCGCCGAGTGAGCCATGCGTGCTGTTCAAAAAATCCGTCAGGCCGGAGCGGCCGAAAAGCCTGCCCAGTACAAGGCCGGAAAACTGCCAACAGATGAGAATGGCCATCGACCAATGGAACAGGCGCGTCACCAGCCCATAGCGTAATCCCGTATCCCGCCAGCGATTGGCCATGAATTTTCCTCGAAAATTGCAATCTGCGAACATGAGTATTCGAGTTTGGTATTAAGCTACCGCACTGCAAAACGTCCAGCGGGTGGCGAGCACTTGCCATGTGGTTTTCCAAAAATGTTCGTGATCTTTGACCAAAGGGCAGGCGGTTCTTCCAATCCGTGGCGATTGCACTAGAAAAGCCTTGAGACATGGAGATTCCCGAATGGCCGCCGATCAGACAGCAATCGACACCCTGACCGAACAGACAGCCGCCGCCGAACTGGAGCGGCTGGCAAGGGAACTCGCCCATCACGACGAGCTTTACCATGGCAATGATGCACCGGAGATTTCGGACGCCGAGTACGACGCACTCAAGCGCCGCAATCAGGACATCGAGGAAAAATTTCCGCAGCTGATCCGCGCCGATTCGCCTTCCATCAAGGTCGGTGCCGCTCCGCTGCCGACATTTGCCCAGATTACCCACACTCGGCCGATGCTGTCGCTCGACAACACGTTTTCCGACGAGGACGTGCGTGATTTCGTCAATTCCGTCTATCGTTTCCTCGGGCAATTGCCGGACAACTCCATCGCCTTTACCGCCGAGCCAAAAATCGACGGGTTGTCGATGTCGATCCGCTACGAGAACGGCATTCTCGTCAACGCCGCGACACGCGGTGACGGCTCGACCGGTGAAAACGTCACGGCCAACATCAGGACCATCAAGGAAATTCCGCAACGCCTGCCCAAGGGCGTGCCTGCCGTGGTTGAAGTGCGCGGCGAAGTCTATATGGCCAAGAGCGACTTTCTGGCGCTGAACGCCGAGATGGAGGCGCAGGGCAAACAGCTCTACGTCAATCCGCGCAATACTGCCGCCGGATCACTGCGCCAGCTCGACGCCAAGGTGACGGAAAGCCGCAAGTTGAAATTTTTCGCCTATGCCTGGGGTGAGATGTCCGAGCCGAACGAACTGCCGAAGACGCAGTATGAGATGGTGCAGACGTTCAAGGACTGGGGTTTTCCGGTCAACCCGCTGATGAAGCGGCTGACTTCGCTCGAAGACATCCTTGCCCATTACAACGAGATTGGTCTCACCCGCCCGGATCTCGATTACGATATCGACGGTGTCGTCTACAAGGTCGACCGATTGGATCTTCAGGCCCGCCTCGGTTTTCGTTCGCGTTCGCCGCGCTGGGCGACAGCGCATAAATTCCCGGCCGAACAGGCTTTTACCACTGTCGAAAACATCGATATCCAGGTCGGCCGTACCGGTGCGCTGACACCTGTCGCGCGCCTGACCCCGATCACCGTCGGCGGTGTCGTGGTCACCAATGCGACGCTGCACAATGCCGATTACATCGAAGGCATCGGCAATTCCGGCGAGCGTATTCGCGAGGAGAGCCATGATATCCGTATCGGTGACACGGTCATCGTGCAGCGCGCAGGGGATGTCATCCCGCAGGTGCTGGACGTGGTGATGGAAAAGCGCCCGGCCGATGCCAAGAAATACGAGTTCCCGACCAAATGCCCGGTCTGCGGCAGTCATGCTGTGCGCGAGAAGAACGAAAAGACCGGCAAGCTCGATTCGGTCACCCGTTGCACCGGCGGTTTCGTCTGCCGCGCGCAGGCCACCGAACACCTCAAACATTTCGTCTCGCGCAATGCCTATGACATCGAAGGTTTTGGCACCAAGCAGGTCGATTTCTTCTTCGAGGCGGAAGATCCATCGCTGCAGATCCGCACTGCGCCCGATATTTTTACACTGAAAAAGCGGCAGGAAGAATCGCCGCTGATGAAGCTCGAAAACATCGACGGCTTTGGCAAGGTCAGTGTCAAAAAACTGTTCGACGCCATCGATGAGCGTCGCTCCATCGCGCTGAACCGCTTCATCTACGCGCTCGGAATCCGCCATGTCGGCGAAACGACGGCCAAGCTTCTGGCCCGCCATTACGGTACTTATGAGGTCCTGGAAAAAGCGATGAAGGATGCTGCCGATCTTTCCGGTGACGCCTGGAACGACCTCAACAATATCGAAGGCATCGGCGAGATCGTTGCCCGCGCCATCGTGGAATTCTTCAAGGAACCGCGCAATCTCGACGTGGTCGACCGGCTTCTCAAGGAAGTGAAGCCACAGGCGGCCGAACAGGTGGCGGCATCCGACAGCCCGGTCGCCGGCAAGACGGTGGTGTTCACCGGCTCGCTGGAGCGCTTTACCCGCGACGAGGCAAAGGCACGCGCGGAAGGGCTTGGCGCCAAGGTGGCCGGTTCCGTTTCCAAAAAGACGGATTACGTGGTCGCAGGCCCCGGCGCCGGTTCCAAGCTCGACAAGGCAAGGGAACTCGGCGTCGAGGTAATGACAGAAGACGAATGGCTGGCTTTCATCGGCGGCTGAGAATCAGGTCTTCAGCCGCGCCATCGTGAAGGCGTCGACATAGTGCCCGTCACGGAAGGCAAATTGCTTCAGGCAGCCTTCGGTGACGAAACCGTGCCTTTCGTAAAGGCGGATGGCGGGTTCATTGTCAGAGAAGACCGTCAGTTCGACACGGCGAAGGTCCAGCCAGTTGTCGGCGATATCGAGCACCGCTTTCATCAGTGCCGATCCGACGCCGCGTCCGGCAAATTCGTCATGCACGCCCATGCCGATGGTGGCAACATGGCGGCGTCTCGGATTGCCGGCAGGGGTGAGGCCGATATCACCGATCGTGCGGCCATCATGTTCCGCGATCAGACGATAGGCGCCGGCCGCCGGGCTTTCCAGGTGACGGCGGATTTCCGCAGTCGAATGAAAGGGCGTGCGCAGGGTTCCATAGCGATAGCCCGGCAGATTGTGCAGGCTGGCAATCTCTGTCGCGTCATCCGGGCCTGCGGCGCGGATTACCACATTCTCGAGCTTTTCCGCTCGGGGAGGTTTTTCTCTCGCGTCGTTTGATGATTTCATTTTCGCTCTCCTTGGATTGTGCCGAGGCAGAGCGGAACACCGATCCCTGCCATTATTCGGCAGGGTGGTGACGGATGACCGCTTAACGCGCCAAAACCGCCACGCGCCCTGCAGGGCGAATGGTGACGGTCGTATGGGTAAGGGTGGCGCGATTGGTCATGAAGACATAACGCCTCAAAGGCGAGCATCGGTCAAGTGACAACCTGAATGGCCGGTTTATGCCGATAGTTCGGACGGTGAGGCCGTTGCGACGTTGAATATGTCGAAATGGCGCTGGGTGCGGCTGATGACGGCCAGGTCGTTTCGTTTCGCTGTGGGTGGGATCCCGCGAGCAATGCTGTTTCCGGATCGAAGGCCAGTATCCTTTCATCGAATTCGCCGCGTGAAACTTTGCCGAATCACCTTACTCATCCTAAAAGCGGGCAAACATCACCACCCGGAACGCCGCTTTGAAAACAATCGCCATCGATTTCGAAACCGCCAATGAGCAACGCGGCAGCGCCTGTTCGGTTGGTTTAGCGTGGATCGAAAATGGCAAGGTCGTGCGCGTCGAAGAGCGACTGATCCGCCCCAAGGACATGCGCTTTTCGTCCTTCAACATCGCCATTCATGGCATTCGTCCGGAACAGGTGGAGAATGCCGGTGAGTTTCCCGAGGTGATGGACGAATTCGCCGACGATTTTGCAGACGCCACAATGATCGCCCATAACGCGTCCTTTGATTTTTCCGTCTGGCGCGCCTGTCTCGACCAGTATCGACAGGCCTATCCGCAGCTTTCCTACCTGTGCAGCGTCAAGATGGCGCAAAAGGTCTGGCCGCATCTCGGCTCGCACAAGCTGAACATTCTTGCGCAGCATCTGGGCCTCAGTTTCCTGCATCACAATGCGGCGGAGGATGCTGCCATTTGTGCGCAGGCATCCATTGCCATCGCACGATCGCTCAAAGTGGTGGAAATCCGCGATATCGCGCCGGCCATCGGCATGCGTTCCGGCCGGCTGTACGCCGGCGGTTATGATGCCTGCACGCTGCGCAAGCAGTAAACGCTACGCAATCTTGCAGGCTGCCTATCTTGCAAGGTGCCGTGCGAACCTTATCTCTCGTCGCATGTCGCTGACCGGAGATTATTCAAATATGCGCCGCCGTCTTGTTTCACTCACCTGTGCCTCGGTCGTTCTTGCCGGCGTCCTGTCCGTTCCTGCCGTGGCCGAAGTGGTCGGCAAGGTCGGGGTGGACTGGATCGGCAATGACATCATTGTCGAGGCCGTGTCCGATCCGGCCGTGAAGGGCGTCACCTGCCACGTCACCTATTTCGATCGCAGCGTGATTGATCGCCTCAAGAACGGCAACTGGTTCCAGGACCCGTCCAACAGCGCGATTTCCTGCAATCAGACGGGGCCGATCGAGATCGGCGATATCGAACTGGACGATGGTGGCGAAGAGGTGTTTCGCCAGGGCCGATCGCTGATCTTCAAGGATCTGCTCGTCAAGCGCATCTATGACAAGGCCAATGACACGTTGATCTATCTCGCCCATTCGCGCCGGGTGGTAGAAGGGTCTGCAAAAATGGCTGTTTCCGCCGTGCCGCTTTACGGTCAGCAGGTGACGTGGACCAAGGGCAAACCCTGACGGAAAACCGCGCATGAAAAAGCCGGGCATGGAAGCCCGGCTTCTTCAGGGATATTTCTGGCTTAGCGAACGTAGACGATCTTACCGCCATTGGCTGCGGTCTGAATATGCACGACATTGGCCAGCTGCACATTCTTCATCGCCAGCGCATCGACGAGAGCCGGGTCAGACTGAAGCTGTGCCTGAGCATCCTGGATCAGTTCCGGACCAGGATTGGTTAGGTTTGCCGGCAGACGGCTGCCATTGCCCGAGCTCGGATCGTTGGTCACGTTGACAACGCTGACGTCTACCGAGGACGTAGCCGGCATCTCGGAATTATAGGTCTGGGCCGATGCGGCACCTGCAAAAGCCGAAGCGGAAATCAGTGCTGCGAGTGCAATAGCTTTTTTCATGACAATTCTCCTTTGTGTCTTTCGGTAACGCCACGAAGCGATTCCTTCAAAAGGATCGTTTGGTGGCGCCGTGCTGAATTCACGTGGGGTTAACTGTCGGTATTCCAGAAGGTTTCAAAAAAAATCGTTATTTTGCAATGGCTTGATGTTCCATCACATATGCGTGCCTCACGTGCCTGTGAGGCACTGGTGGATGTCAAAACGCAAAACACCCGCCGTGTTGCCACGGCGGGTGTTTCAAAACGATATTGTCGAGATCGATCAGGCGGCTTCGCGCGTCAGTTCGTCGGCAATGACGGTGTCGAGGTTGAGGAAGCAGACCATGGTCTTTTCCAGCGCCACGATGCCACGGCAGAAGGCACGCTGGCCTTCCGGAATGATTTCCGGTGCCGGCTGCAGGTCTTCGCTCTTGATAGTCATCATGTCGGAAACCTGCTCGACCAGCAGGCCAACCAGCTTGCCGGCAATGTCGGTGACGATGATGGCGGCGCGCTCGGAAGGCTCCGTCATCTTCATGCCGAGACGGCAGGCCATGTCGATGACCGGGATAACCGCGCCGCGCAGGTTGATGAGGCCGAGAACGTAAGGCGGGGTATGCGGCATCGGCGTCACAGGCGCCCAGCCGCGAATTTCGCGGATCGCCATGATGTCGATACAGAATTCCTGGTCGCCCAGATGGAACGAGACGATTTCGAGATATGCTCCCGACTGCTTGATGGCGTTGCTCATGGCGGTCATCCTGATTTCGTTGGGCACACGCTCTCAAACCCGGGTTAAACTTCCCCTAATCTCTGTGGCAAGCCTGCCTTTTTCTGCTGTTTTGCAGACTAAAAAGCCTGTTATACTGGCGCCCATGCATCAGAACGCCTCATCGTTGCGCCTTCCACTCATGCTCGCCGGCTTTCTGCTGGTATCAGGCCTGTTGATTCTCTGTGTGGCGGGCTGGCTGCAATATGGCTCGGAGATTTTCATCACTATGGCGGAAACCGGCATGTCATGGTGTTTGTAAGTGGGCGTGGTCAGGGTGGCGGTGGCTTGAAGCCGCCAAACGAGACTGTGAGGAGGGCCTGAAATGCGGCAGTTGGTCCATATCTCACTGGCGTTCCTGGCCCTGTTTGCAATCGATCTCATCGGCGACATATGGGCGCTTGGCTACAAATGGCGGCTGCCCTTCGTGATACTTTCGCTCATTGGGGCGATCGTCGATTTCGTCGTCTTCTGCCTCATCCCCTTCTTCCTGCTGAGCTTCGTCAGGAAGGAGACGGTCATCGCGCATCTGCTGGCGTGCCTTGCCATCGCTTTTTATGTCTTTCTTGCCGGCATGTTCTACGTGTCCATCAGCGGCATGCAGACGTTGCAGCTTGGCCAGGATTTTCACATCCGCGATGGTCAGATGATGCCCGCCTTTTATTGGGCGAAGCTGCGTCTGGTGCTGGCAATCTATCTGCTTGTCGAAGCGGGAGTTTATATATTCGAGCGATATCGACGTTCGACGCGTGCCTGCGGCGAAACGACCTCAGCCTGATAAAAACACCCAGTTGATTTGCTCCTTTCAATCATCGAGGCTATCTGCAATTCATCATTCGTTGCAGAAGCGGACGGACCTGTTGCCATGAAGACTTTTCGGATTGTTCTATGGGTCGCCGTCGTGGCCCTGGCTGGCGTGCTCGGATGGCTGACATTCGAAGTGACCGGCAAAACGCGAGAGGTTGCTGATGCCCCGTTCGGCGTGCCGTTCGAACTGGTGGCGCAGGACGGCAAGCCGATCACCGAAAAGGCGTTTCAGGATAAGCCGACGGCGCTGTTTTTCGGCTTTACCCATTGTCCGGAAGTCTGCCCCACCACTCTTTTCGAGTTGAACGAATGGCTGGAAAAGGTCGATCCGGACGGCGACCGCATCAATGCCTATTTCGTTTCTGTCGATCCCGAGCGCGATCCGCCGGAGGTCCTGCAGCAATACATTTCCAATGTCTCCAAGCGCATCACCGGCATTTCCGGCGATCCGCAAAAAGTCGCCGACATGGTCAAGGGTTATAAGGTGTTTGCGCGCAAGGTGCCGGTCGATGAAAAGGATCCGAACGGCGAATACACGATGGACCACACCGCATCGGTTTTCCTGCTCGACAATGGTGGGCGTTTTTCCAAAACCATCGCCTATGGCGAGGATCCCGACAGCGCCGTCAAGAAGCTTCAAAGTCTGATTGGCGGCTAAGCTTGCCCGCGCGGGCTTGAAGCAGGGCGGCCTTGTGTGGCATGGCTTGCCGCACATTTTAATCTAAGGACCCGGCCGTGAGCGAAATCCGCCTCTATGTCTCCACCACCGAAAAGAAGGCGGAGCAGATCCTCGATATTCTGTCCTTCTGCTTCGGCGAAGAGGATTTCGCTGTCGGCACGACAGAGATCGACGAAAAGAAAGATATATGGGAAGCCTCGGTCTACATGATGGCCGAGGACGAGGCCGAAGTGCATGCCCGTATTGCGGAAGCGCTGTCGCAGGAGTTTCCCGATGCCGTCATCGAGCGCGAAATCATTCCGGATATCGACTGGATCGCCAAGTCGCTCGAGGGGCTGAAGCCTGTCAGGGCAGGGCGCTTTCTGGTCCATGGCAGCCATGACCGCGACAAGGTGCGTTCCGGCGATATCGCCATCGAGATCGATGCCGGTCAGGCTTTTGGTACCGGACATCATGGCACCACGGCCGGCTGCCTCGAAACCATCGAGCGCGTGCTGAACGGCGAAAATCCGAGGAATGCGCTCGATCTCGGCACTGGTTCAGGCGTGCTTGCCATTGCTGTTCGAAAACTGCGGCCGATGATACCGGTGCTGGCCACCGATATCGATCCGGTCGCCGTGCGGGTTGCGCGAGAAAACGTTCGCCGCAACGGCATTGCGAATGGGATTGCGCTCGAAACCGCGCCGGGCTTTCACTCCCCGGCCTTTGATCGGTACGGACCGTTCGATCTGATCATCGCCAACATTCTTGCGCGCCCGCTGATCAAAATGGCGCCGCAACTGGTCAATCATCTGTCGTCGGGCGGTTCCGTCATCCTGTCCGGAATTCTTGCTGAACAGCGCTGGAAGGTAATCTCTGCCTATTCCGGCGCGGGGCTAGGCCATGTGCGCACCATCTGGCGCAATGGCTGGGTGACGATCCATCTACGCAAACAGTGATTGTGCGGCGCACCATTGCTTTTTCTGCATAACAGCAGTGAAACAACGAACGAAAAAAGAGGCGGCATGAGAATGCCGCCTCTTTGCTGGTTTGACAAACCAGCGGATCGCGAGCCTGGGAGGAAGCTCAAGCAATCGGTCTGGTGTGGCGCAGTCTTGCCGCGCCGTTCATCAGAACTTGTTGCGCATCAGTTCGGCACGGCTGGTGCCGATGCTCTTCAGCGTCTGGTCGTCGTAACGCAGCAGTGTTTCGTTGATCAGCATGTCGGCCTGGCGTTTACGGGCGGCAACGACGCGGTCGAATGCATTGCGAAAGAAGGAATTGGTCATCGATCTCGTCCTTTGTGTGAGCGTGTTCTCACTCTGTCTGCACTGACATATAAGGCAAACCTGATTGCCTAGTGAGTAGGCTTCGGTCAATTGTGGCATGCGTTCAATGCATATCTACGTATTTACGGTATTGCATTGCAGCAATCCGCTCGAAAATGACTGGCATGCTTTTGCTGGCGGATGGAGCCGGAAATCGATTAAGTGTCGCCAACCGTTTTCTCAAATCATGTCACTTGGAATATTGCCTATGTTTCAGTCCTTCGACAGCACGTCCACGCCGCAGTTCGGTCGCGATCGCGTCAACGCCATCCGGGCCCGTTTTGATGAGCTCGGCATCGATGGTTTTCTCGTCCCGCGCGCCGATGAATATCAGGGCGAATATGTGCCGAAGTCTGCGGAACGTCTTTCATGGCTCACCGGGTTTACCGGCTCGGCCGGCGTCGCTCTGATCACCCGCTCACAGGCCATAGTCTATGTCGATGGTCGTTACGTAACCCAGTTGGCGGAGCAGGTGGATGGTGCCGTCTTCACCGGCGGTGACCTCGTCAACGAGCCGCCGCACCTGTGGATCCCCGCTCATGCGCCAAAAGGTTTTCGCCTTGGTGTCGATCCGTGGCTACATGGCGGCGCCGAGGTGAAGAAGCTTGCCAAGGCCGTTTCGGAAATCGGTGGCACGATCGTTCTCCTCAATGAAAACCCGCTCGATACGGCATGGACGGATCGTCCGGCCGAGCCGATGGGTAAGGTTGCCGTGCAGCAGGAAGCCCATGCCGGCAAACCGGCGGTGGACAAGATCGCCGGGATCGCTGCCAGCCTGCAAGCCAAGGGCCTTACTGCGGCTCTGATTGCCGATCCGTCCTCCGTTGCCTGGATTTTTAATATTCGCGGCGCCGATGTGCCGCATACGCCGCATCCGCTGTCGCGTGCGCTGATTTCGGCAGACGGCAAGGCCGAACTCTTCATCGAGGAGCGAAAGCTCGGTGGGGAGGCCCGCGTCCATCTTCAGCCACTTGCCGCCATCCACGCTCCGGCATCGCTGAGCGAGCGCATCGGTGCCTATGCGAAGGACGACGGCCGCATTCTCGTCGATCCGGAACTGACGGCGCTCGCTCTCATCATCGCCATCGAGGTCGCTGGCGGCACTGTCGTTGACGGGACCGATCCGGCCCGGCTGCCGCGCGCCATCAAGAACGATATCGAGCTGAAAGGCTCGGCCGACGCGCATGTTCAGGATGGCGTCGCCATGGTCGAGTTCCTCTATTGGCTCGATCAGTCCAAGCCAGGCTCACTCACCGAAATCCAGGCGGTGAAGGCGCTGGAGGCGGCGCGTGCGCGTGTCGGCCAGTCGATGCAGAACCCGCTGCGCGACGTTTCCTTCGACAGCATTGCCGGTGCCGGCGAACATGCGGCCATCATGCATTACCGCGTCACAAGCGAAAGCGACCGGACGATCGAGGCAGGCGAACTGTTCCTGATCGATTCGGGTGCGCAATACATCAACGGCACGACAGATATCACCCGCACGGTCGCGGTCGGCGAGGTGCCGGAGGATCGCAAGCGTTTCTTCACGCTGGTGCTGAAGGGCATGATCGCCATCAGCACGGCGCGTTTCCCCAAGGGCACGCGCGGTTGCGATCTCGATCCGCTGGCGCGTATCGCTTTGTGGAAGGCCGGCGGCGATTTCGCCCATGGTACCGGCCACGGCGTCGGTTCGTATCTCTCGGTGCATGAAGGCCCGCAGCGCATCTCGCGGCTTGCCACGCAGGAGCTGCTGCCCGGCATGATCCTCTCGAACGAGCCGGGTTATTACCGCCCGGGTCATTACGGCATCCGCATCGAAAACCTGATTTTTGTGCGCGAAGCGGAAGATGTCGCCGGTGGCGACATGTCCATGCGCTCCTTCGAAACGCTGACGTGGTGCCCGATCGACCTGCGTCTGATCGTTGCCTCGCTGATGACGGCGGAAGAACTGGACTGGCTGAATGCCTACCACGCCACCGTGCGTGAAAAGCTGTCGCCACTGCTCACCGATCCTGCCATCAAGGCATGGCTGGAGACGGCGACGGCGCCGATTGGCGGCTGATCAGAGACCAAGCCCCATGCCATAACGGGCGGCCATCACGGCCGCCCAACCGGCGAAAAGAAGTGTCAGGCCCGGAAAACGCAGGCCGACGATCAGAGCCACTGCCATGGCGATCTTGATATCCCATCCGCCATAAATGAAGGGCTGCGCCACCAGCGTCGTCAACACCGCGGCCGGCACGGCATTCAGCGCCGATTCCAGCCGTGGCGGAATCCGCTTCATGCTGCTGAGCAGCACATAGCCGCCGATGCGGGTAAAATAGGTGGCGATGGCGGCTATGACGATCAGCAGGGCCGTGTTCGGGTCGATGGAGAAGGCGGTCATCTGGTCTTGCATGTCACATCGCCTCCTTTTCCATATCGGAAACATCCGGTTCTTCATGCGCCTTCGGCGGCGGCAGGATCACGGCAACCAGAATGCCAAGAACTGCGCCGACACTGATATGCCAGGGCGATCCGATGAAATGGAAAGCAACGACGGAGCCTACGGCGCCGGCCAGCATGACCGGGAAAAAATTGTGGCGGCTGCGGAAACCCATGGTCAAGCCGAGGAAATAGACCGGCATCAGTACGTCGATGCCGTATGCCTTGGGATCGCCGATCATGCGGCCGAAATAGGCACCGATGACGGTGGTCATCACCCACGAGACCCAGACGACCGCACCCATGGCGAAGTACCAGCGGAAGGTCGCAGCCCGGCCACTTTCCTCGCGCTTCACCGTTTCGGCAAATTGCGGATCGACCAGCAGGAAAAAGGCGAGCCAGCGTTCAGCATGCGGATAACGGCCGATCACCGTGCTCAGCGCCGCCGAATAGAGAATGTGACGGAAATTGACGGCGAGAATGGAGAGAACGATGATCCAGGCCGCGACGTGGTGGCCAAAAAGCTCGATGCCGACCAGCTGACTGGCGCCACCATAAACGAGCCCACTCATCAGTGCGGCTTCGGTGATGCTGAAACCGTTATCGACGGCGATGGCGCCGAAGAGCACGCCGAAAGGCGCGGATGAAAGCGCGACCACAGCCCCTTTCTTGAGGCCGTTCGTCAATTGCTCATGTCTGTCCATGGATCGTTCCCTGCAGCGTGATTGACGCGCTCTTGTTCGAGCTTTGCGTGTAGAAGCAGGCGAGGGCGCTGGCAATCGAATTGCGCTTATTCAATTGATCGATTTCGGTGATCTGTCTTGACGGGCGGAAAGGGCGCATCGCCCTGCGTCATGCCGCAAGGTGAGGCGCTCAGTCGGCCAGAATGTCATCGCTTGTGACGATGCCGACGCCGTGCGCCTTCATTTCCGCAATCGCATCCTTAACGCCTTGGGGATCAATGCCGCGACTGGCATCGGAGACGAACCGCACCCTTACGTCCGGCAGCATGTCGCGCGCATCCAGAGCGGAAAATTTGACGCAGTAATCGGTGGCCAGCCCACAGATATCGAGCTCGCTGACCAGTTGTGCCTTCAGATAACTGGCAAGGCCTGTGAGCGCCGCATGGTCGTTGTCACGAAATGCCGAATAGCTGTCGACGGCCGGGTTTTCGCCTTTCTGCTGGACATAATCGACCGCGTCCATTTCCAGATCCGAATGAAACTCCGCATCGCTGGTGCCTTGGACGCAATGGTCCGGCCACAGAACCTGTGGCTGGCCGGAAAGCTCGCCCATGTCGAAGGGTTTCGCGCCGAGATGCTGCGAGGCGAAGCTGCCGTGATCGGCCGGATGCCAGTCCTGCGAGGCGACGATGACGTCATAGCCGCCCTCGCGGATCAGCCGGTTGGCCACCGGCACGACCGCGTCACCATCCGGAACCGCCAGATTGCCGCCCGGGCAAAAACCGTTCTGGATATCGATCAGCAGCAGCGCCTTCATGGCTTTTCTCCTCAAGCGAATCGGCCCGCCCAAACGTCTGTTGCAGAAACGCGAAGCGGTCTTGTGGTGAGATTTTAGCACAATCGATCCCGAGGGAAACCAAGGGAAGTACATGACCCGATGTCTGGAATTCTCATGTGTCAAATCCGGGCAGGGTAATTCTTCCCTATAATATGTCCATGTGTCGGAAAATGCGGGTTTGGCAAGCCTGGCGCAAGTTGTGCCCGTGAACTCTGTCGCAATCACTGGAGGTTGTTATGAGTCTTTCTGGAGCCATGCGCACCGCCGTATCCGGCATGAATGCCCAAGCCAATCGGCTGGGTGCCATCGCCGACAACATCGCCAATGCGAATACGGCAGGGTATAAAAAGGTCGACACGCAGTTTTCCTCGATGATCATGCCGGCAACGAATGGCACCTATAACTCCGGCAGTGTCGGCACGACGACGCGCTATTCGATCGATAGCCAGGGGGCCTTTTCCTACACGAAATCCTCCAGCGATCTGGCCATTGATGGCGAAGGTTTTTTCGTCGTTTCCGGTCCCGACGGCAGCGAATATCTCACACGCGCCGGTAATTTTGAGGTCCAGAGCGACGGCACGCTTGAAAACGCGGCCGGCTATACGCTGATGGGCTATCCCTATTCTTCGCAGAATGATCCAACGATCGTCATCAACGGCTTTGATGGGCTGACGGCGATCAATGTCTCGTCCGGTGGCATGACGGCGATCGGCTCTTCCGCCGGCACATTGCAAGCCAATCTGCCGGCAGGCGCCGCTGTCGGCGATGTCAGCAAGACCTCGCTGGTTGCCTTCGATTCGCAGGGAAATGCGCGGCTGCTCGATGTCGAATATACCAAGACCGGCGATAACGCCTGGACGGTCGCCATGTCTTATGAGGGAGAGACCGTTCTCGATCCGGTGGCACTCACCTTCGATACGGACGGGGAACTGATTTCTCCCGACAGCCTGACGACTCTGCCGCTCGATCTTGCCGGTACGGAACTGGCCTCGCTCGATATCGATATCTCCGGCTCGTCCCAACTCGGGGCTGCGTTCGAGGTCATGACCGGCAAGATCGATGGAAGCGCCGCAAGCGATGTTTCCGGCTACGAGATCAGTGCCGATGGCGTCCTGTCGCTGATTTATGCGAACGGCAAGGTCGAGCCGAAATTCCGCATCGCCATGGCCAATGTGCAGAGCCCGAACAATCTCACCCCCTTGCCGGGTAACGTCTATGCGGCGAGCAATGATTCCGGCGTCGTGGTCATCGGCTATGCGGGTGGTGGCAGCTTTGGGGAGATCATGGATAGTGCTCTCGAAGATTCCAATGTCGATCTCGCCGAAGAACTCACCAACATGATCCAGGCGCAGCGCATCTACACCGCCAATTCCAAGGTTTTCCAGACCGGTTCGGAATTGCTGGAAACGCTGGTGAACCTCAAGCGATAGAATATGCGCCGGCCGTATTTATCATTCTGCGGTTTTCGTGAAGGTGCGGTTTTGCGTGCTGCGCGGCCGCGGGCGTACATTTTTTTATGAAATGCGGTTTCTTGAGAACGGGAATCTGCTCGCGGGCATAACTGGCCAAATCCTTGCCTCGAAAGCCTTTCGTGCTCGCCCTATAAACACTCCAACTTCAGGAGTTTTATATGTCCATATCCGCTTCTCCCGCCGAACCGCGTGCGGCTCTGCCGCTGCTCGGTGTTCCCGGCATCGGCGCTCTCCTTGTTCTGGTTGCCGGTACGCTCGCGCTTGGCGGCTTTTATGGCCCGACCCAGGGCGCTCTTTTCCTCGTCGGTGGTGCCCTTGGCATCTCGCTTTATCACGCCGCTTTCGGCTTCACTTCGGCCTGGCGCGTCTTCATCGCCGAGGGCAGGGGGCGTGGTCTGCGCGTGCAGATGATCCTGCTCGCACTTGCCGTCATCCTGTTCTTCCCCTTTCTCGCCAGCGGCACGCTGTTTGGCAATGAAGTGCGCGGCAACATCTCGCCGGCCGGCATCGGCGTCATCGCCGGTGCCTTCATGTTCGGCGTCGGCATGCAGCTTGGCGGCGGTTGCGCCTCAGGCACGCTGTTCACCGCCGGCGGCGGCAATGCCCGCATGCTGGTCACGCTGTTCTTCTTCATTGTCGGTTCGCTGATCGGCACCATGCATACCGGCTGGTGGGCATCACTGCCGTCGCTGCCGCCGACAGCCCTGTTTCAGAGCTTTGGTGCAGTAGGGGGCATTGCCGTGTCGCTTGCCATCTTCGGCGCGATTGCAGCCATCACCATCGTCGTCGAAAAGAAGCGCAATGGCGCGCTCGAACAGGCGCCCCCGTCGCCACGTCATGGCTTTGCCCGTTACCTGCGCGGTCCTTGGCCGCTCGTGTTCGGTGCCATTGCACTCGTCATCCTCAATTTCGCGACGCTGGCACTTGCCGGTCGTCCCTGGGGTGTCACTTCGGCTTTCGCTCTTTGGGGCGCCAAGGGTGCGCAGCTGATCGGCATCGACGTCGCCTCCTGGCCGCACTGGCAGCAGCCGGGCAATGCCAAGGCGCTGGCTGAAAGCGTGTTTGCCGATATCACCTCGGTCATGGATTTCGGCATCATTGCCGGTGCCATGCTGGCGGCAGCGCTCGCCGGGAAATTTGCCCCGAGCCTCGATATTCCACTGCGCTCGATCTTCGCCGCCGTCGCCGGTGGATTGCTGCTCGGTTATGGTGCGCGCATCGCATACGGCTGCAATATCGGCGCCTATTTTTCGGGCATTGCATCCGGCAGTCTTCACGGTTACCTTTGGGCCGTGGCAGCCTTTGCGGGCAATGTCATCGGCGTGCGTCTCCGCCCATGGTTCTTCATGGAGCGTGTGACCATCCGGCGGATGGATGGCTGATGAGCCTGGGGAGCGGCTCGTTAATCATGATCTGCCGCTCCATCGCCGCATTTTGGCTAAATTTCCGTCGGTAATCGATTGTATTAGCGCGATCGAAAACTGACCGGGGATCGAAATCAGGGGCGGCTTAAACACTTTGGTTACCATAATTCGGCATTCTCTTCGTCAACCGGCGAACGATGGTTCGGGGCTTTCGAGTCTCCAGTCATGCGTTTCGCCCGATTTCGGTGGCGCGGCGTTCGGTAGCGCCTCCGGTGTGCGTAGAGTGTGCGGGTATCCAGTATGGCGCTGACAATCGACAATTTCGACAATCCCTATGAGCGTCCCGCTGGCAAGGGAAAAGGCCGCAAGCAGGCCTCCAAAGGCAAATCCAAAGTCGCATTCCTCGGCACCGTTATTCTCGGTGCGACGCTGCTCGGTGGCGTCTGGGTTGGTGCGGCCGTCCTGTCTGTCGGCAAGATGGCCGGCACGACCAACCTGACCCCGCAGCCGAAATTCCAGACCGTTCTGTCCATGCGTGTGGCGTCGCCGGTGCCTGTCGCTGCCGAGCAGAACCATCTGCTGGCCGCGGACGCGGACCCGCAGCGTCTTATCAACGTCTCCAAGTTTTCGCGCATTCCGACATCCGTCGATGCGAAGTCCGGCCGCCTTGACGGCGCGGAAGCCTCAGTGATGGCGGCCTTGCGGCCGGCTGATGATGCCGTGCGCAGCGGTCTCGATGTTGCTCTCGGTAAAGCTGCCGCCAAGGTGAAGGCAGCCGAGGAAGAACGTCAGTTCACCGCTCTGATGGCCGCCCGTCCGGATGCGGATGTGATTCGCAGCGCATTGATGCCGGCGATGGAAAATGTCGTGGCCGTCGCGCCCCGTGGCGAAATGCCGGACATTTTGCAGGATATCGCCCCGGCGACCTCCGTCGCAGAACTGAAGGATATCGATCCGGTCGAGGTTGACGGTGGCGTCGAGTTGGCTGAAGCCGAAGACGACGCGGCAGCAAAGCCGACCGAAGTTGCGCTGGCTGAAATCCTGCCGAAGAACGGCCCGATGCCGTTCGGCCGTCCACAGGCTGAAAAGGTCGTTGCCGCAGCAAAGCCGGCCAAGCCGGAGGCCGATGGAGCAACACCGCGCAGCGGTCTCGATGCCATCGCCCGCGTTTCGCCGCAAAAACCTTCTCGTGATGATAAGCCGGAGAGCGCGCTCGCCTTCGCCAAGCCCGACAATCCGATGCGCCAGACGGCGCCATCCGCGCCGTCGCGCTCTGCCCCCAGCTGGCCGGGTATCGGTAGCAAGGTTGCTATCTACGATATTACAAATGCGACCGTGCATATGCCCAATGGCACAAAGCTCGAGGCCCATTCCGGCATCGGCAAGCTGCGTGACGATCCGAATATGACGCATGTGAAGATGAAGGGCCCGACGCCTGCGGGAACCTACAAGCTGTCCATGCGCGAATCGCTATTCCATGGCGTTGCCGCCATCCGCCTGACCTCGGTCGACGGCAAGCATCCGAAGAACCGCACCGGGCTTCTGGCTCACAGCTATCTCCTGCGCACCCGCGGAGACAGCCATGGCTGCGTTGCCTTCGCCCAGTATGACAAGTTTCTGGCGGCCTTCCGCCGCGGCGAGATCACTCACATGGTCATCGTTGACGAATGGGACGGCAAGCGCCCCGGCCGCGGCGGTTCCTCCTCCGGCAAGACGCTGGTGGACCTGTTCAAGCGCGGCAACGACGCCTGATTTTCTCCCGCATGTTTTGATGAAAACGCCGCCTCCAGAGGGCGGCGTTTTTGCATTTTAGGCCCGGTGATTGTTTCGTGTTTGTAACAGCATCAACAGCACGCTTGACGATTGCCGGTCATGGTCGCGATGATCGGGCCAGTCCGCGCGAAGCCGCTGCGGATGTGACCCGAAAGATTGATCGATGCCGTTTTCATCATTCCTTGATCGCCGTGCCATGCGCCGCCATTCTCTCCCTTTTTTCCGCTTGCGCGGTGGTCTCGCGGCACTTTCACTTGCCGTCGCGACAAGTCTCTCCGTTGCCGGCGGCGTGATGGCACAGACACAAGGGCCGCTCGCCTCGGCGTCGGCCTGCCGGGCGGATTATCGCCAGTTCTGCCGGGGCCTGCGGCCGGGCGGCGGTGCCATTGCGTCCTGCCTGCGCGAACATCATGCTTCCTTGATGCCAACCTGTTCTGCCGCACTTGACCGCTTCAATGCCGATCGCCGTCGCGGCGGAGCCATCAGCGAGAGTTCAAGACTGCCGCAGGGCGTGCGTATACAGCATGATCTTAGCTATGGTCAGGCAGCGGAACAGCGGCTCGATCTCTACCGGCCGGACAAGCTGCCCACCGATGCCCCGATTATCGTCATGGTGCATGGCGGCGGCTGGGCGCGCGGTTCGAAAGCGGCTGCCAATGTGGTGGATAACAAGGTGGCCCACTGGCTGCCTAAGGGTATGATCTTCGTGTCCGTCGAGACCCGTCTTCTGCCGCAGGCAGACCCGCTGCAGCAGGCGCAGGACGTGGCCTCGGCACTCGCATTCGTGCAGCAAAAGGCAGTTTCATGGGGCGGTGATGCGAACAGGATCGTGCTGATGGGCCATTCCGCCGGCGCGCATGTCGCCATGCTGGTCACCGCCGATGCCGGTCTTCAGACAAGGGCAGGGGTAAAACCATGGCGCGCCACGGTGGCGCTCGACAGCGGCGCCTATGACGTGACGGCGCTGATGCGCGCCGGTCACGCCCGCCTGTTCGACCGCGCTTTCGGCAAGGATCCGGCTTTCTGGGAAAAGACCTCGCCCTTGGCGCAGTTGAAGGATGCCAAAACGCTGCCGCCGGTCCTGCTGGTCTGCTCCAGCCTGCGCCGCACCTCCTGCGAACAGGCGCGCGCCTTTGCGCGCAAGGCGGGGCCGAAGGCCGAGGTTCTGGCCGTGGCACTGCGTCACGGCGAGATCAATGCAAAACTCGGCACGCCGGGTATCTATACCGACGATGTCGATGCGTTCTTGAGCCGGCAGGGTGTGCGGTGAGGGAGGTTACGATAGTTCCAGTTCGCCGCGTTCCATGGTGACGACAAATTGCTCGAACCACTCGGCAAATGACGGAGCCAGAATGTTGCGTGTTTCCTCGTCATGCCTGAAATCGATGACCCGGCTTTTACCATCAGATATCTCGACGGCATAATGATCGCCACCCCAACTGGTGGTGAACGGGATCCATTCCCGTTTCCACCATTCGGGACTTTCGAAATCCGCACCGATCATGCCGTCGAGCTCGGCTTTCGTTTCCCCGCTGTCGTCCAGTGAGATGAAACGATGGTTGTGCAGAAGGGCATCTGAACTTTCGTCACCCACAAGCGGATCATCGGGCGAGCCGTTTTTCCATTTCCACACCAACCGCAGTTCGGGCGGCAGTGTCAGGCCGAAACGTCTTTCATAGGCATCCAGCTCTGCGTCGGACACACCGGGCTTGAGACCGGCGTAGAATCCGGGACGATTGGCACGTAACCAGCGATCGGCGCGATCGATCAGGGCGGGCATGTCCGGTTTCAGGGATTCGGTCGATGCAAGGGGAGCGCTGTCGGTTGTGGTCGTCATTGAGGTCGGACGCAGCCCCGCCGGCGCTTTTTCGGACTGGCCGAATATCATGTCTCTCAGAACGTGGCGTATGGGAAGGCATGCGGACTTGGGGAATGGCTTTTGCGCTGCATTTTCTATGTGAGGCAGCAGGTTTGGCAGGTGATCCTTGATGAAGGCTCCGGATTGCATGATGGCCGGTTCGACAAAGAGCTGTTGGCCTTCACCCAATCGCGCGTCTGGCAACTTTGCACCAGTCCAGCAGTCTGCTGCTTTTTGGGGTAATGACACAAGAAGGTAGGCATCGGAGTTTGTGTTCAGGTGGGTCAGTTGCAGGCCTGCTGAACGGAAGAACCTGTCGTAGCGGCCGATCAGTACGGGCAATTCCGTATATTCGCCGGCAAGGTCTCTCGCCTCTTTCAATATTGCCTGACGTTCACTGGGAGACGGTTTGCCCACTCCTGAGGCTGTCAGCATGGCGTCGAACGCGTCGGCAACCTCGTCGCCGCTTTCTTTCCAGTCGAACAATGCAAGCCGCTCATACAGGCGTGCACGGTCGAACCGGCTATTGGCCGCGAAATAGACGAGTGCCGTGGTGTTGGCATCCTCCGACGGGTCCCATCCTTCCCCGACGACTTCGGAGAAATCGGCTCTGGCAAACGCCTTCTCCGGCTCCTCTTCCAGCGCCTTCGCCATCTCCACGACTTTTCTGTCATTGTTGGACAGCATTCTGGCAAACCGCACCAGTGGTTTGTCGCGTTCACCTTGCAGGCCGCTATAGGTCCACCAGCCGACCGCGCCGATGACAAGCGCCGCCCCAGGTACGATGACCCCCAGACCGATGATGAGGGCAATCTTTAATCCACCCGTAAATTTACCCACGTCGCACCCCGATTTTCTCAATCCAGCCAATCTGTTAGGCCGTCTTCTTGCCTTGAGAAATATGGGGCGAATTTGCTCGTTGGCCAGCGCCGATTTGTGCCGGGATGAAACGCCTATACCGCCACGACAAAAGCCGGATCGAAATTGCCGAACGTCTCCTGTCCGGGATAACCGCGCGGATTGGCGAGCACGCGGGTTTCGCTAATCATGTAGTCGCTGTGGTGGTGAATATGGCCATGGATCCATAGATCCGGCTTGCCGGCCTCGATCATGCTGGTCAGGTCCGATGCATAGGCGGCGGCAATCAGCGTCGCACGATCGGCCGTCGGCAGGGATCGCTCGCTTGGCGCATGATGGGTAACGATCACCAGCCGGCCGTTCCCTTCGCCCGTCATGGCAGTCTCGATGGCCGTGCGGTCAAGCCGATGCTTGTTCAGGCTGTTGATCGGCAGGAACTTTCGAAACGGCTTTTTCGCATACTTGATCTTGCGATAGTCGTTCATGCGGCTCCGGGCTTCCGCCATGGCGCTGTCCTGCCAGTCATGCAGGCAAAAATCCGTCCATAAGGTGCCGCCCGCAAATCGTACGCCGGCAATGTCGACTGTTTCACCATCGAGAAAATGCAGGTTGTCGATGCCCGCAGCAAATGCCTTGCCGGCAAGAATGCTGTCGCCGAAGGCGGCATCGTAAAATTCGTGATTTCCGGCAACGAACACGACGGGCATGTGACCGGCAACGTTGTCTGCCAGCCATTCAAGGCTCGGCACCACGCCCCTGGTCAGCACATCGCCCGCCACCACGCAGACATCAGCCTGCGGGATTGTTAGCGGTAGAGACAGGGCGGTAAATTCGAGGTGGAGATCGGACATGACCCAGATGCGCATGCCCGACCTCATTTCATTCTTTGTCTTTGGCTGGCGCCCGCTCGACAAAACCGTCGAGCACACGTTTTTCACCGGCGCGGTCGAATTCGATGGTCAGCTTGTTGCCTTCCACCGCTGAGACATTGCCATTGCCGAACTTGATATGGAAAACCCGGTCGCCGACGAAATATTTCGATGGCGTTGTGGCGACCGACTTGGCCACAAGTTCGCCGTCGATCGTGCGACCGCGCGGGCCGCTCTCGCCGTAACCGATGCGTTCCACCGCATGGCCGGAGCGTGAACCCCAGTTGTCGCGGGTGGCGTCGGACTTGTTGGCCTGCGCGCGTTTCCAGCCCGGTGTCGAATAGGAGTTGGAGAACGGTTCGGCCTTGTCGAAACGCGACTGGCCGTAACCGCCGCGTCCGCCATAACCGCCATAGCTCGAATCCGAAGGTTCGGCGACATCCACATGTGCCGGCGGCAGTTCGTCGAGGAACCGTGACGGCATGGTCGATTGCCACAGGCCGTGAATACGCCGGTTGGAAACGAACCACAGATGGCAACGGTGTTTGGCGCGCGTCAGGCCCACATAGGCGAGGCGGCGTTCCTCCTCCAGCCCCGAACGTCCCCCTTCATCCAGCGCCCGCTGGTGCGGAAACAGGCCTTCCTCCCAGCCGGGCAGGAACACGGTGTCGAATTCCAGACCTTTTGCCGAGTGCAGGGTCATGATCGACACGGCGTCGAGGTTTTCGTTGGTCTCGGCATCCATGACCAGCGACACGTGCTCGAGGAAACCGCGCATGCTTTCGAACTGCTCCATTGAACGGATCAGTTCTTTCAGGTTTTCCAGACGCCCCGGCGCTTCCGCCGATTTGTCGTTCTTCCACATGTCGGTATAGCCGGATTCTTCGAGAATCTGTTCGGCCAGTTCCGTATGCGGCATGGTTTCCAGCCGCTCCTGCCAGTTCTTGAAGCTGGCGATGACGTCGAACAGCGCCTTGCGCGCCTTCGGCTTCAGCTCGTCCGTCTCGATGATGTCGGAAGCTGCCGCCAGCATCGGAATGTCACGGGCGCGGGCATAGTCATGCAGGTTGCGGATGGTGGTGTCGCCCAGCCCGCGTTTCGGTGTGTTGACGATGCGCTCGAAGGCCAGATCGTCGGCCGGCTGGCAGACGAGGCGGAAATAGGCCATCGCATCGCGCACTTCGAGACGCTCGTAAAAGCGCGGGCCGCCGATGACGCGATAGTTGAGGCCAAGGGTGACAAACCGGTCTTCGAACTCGCGCATCTGGAAGGAGGCACGCACGAGGATCGCCATGTCGTTCAGCGCATGTTTTTTGCCATTGGTGGCGTCGCCACGCTGCAGCCGTTCGATTTCCTCGCCGACGGCGCGCGCTTCCTCTTCCGAATCCCAGGCGGCATGCACCTGAACCTTCTCGTCGTCCGGATCGCTACGATCGGTAAACAGCGTCTTTCCCAATCGCCCTTCGTTATGGGCGATTAGATGGCCAGCGGCGCCGAGAATATGCTCTGTGGAGCGATAATTGCGCTCCAGCTTGATCACCTTGGCGCGGAGAAAATCCTTTTCGAAGCGGAGAATGTTGTCCACCTCGGCACCGCGCCAGCCATAGATCGACTGGTCATCGTCACCGACGCAGCAGACATTTTGCGGCACGCCCTTGGGGCGCTGCGCCAGCAGACGCAGCCACATGTACTGGGCGGTATTGGTGTCCTGATACTCGTCGACAAGGATATAACGAAAGCGCTCGTGATATTCCTTCAACAGATCCGGCGCCTTGCGGAACAGCGCGATCGGATGCAGCAGAAGATCGCCGAAATCGCAGGCATTGAGTGTGCGCAGGCGTGCCTGATAGGCGGCATAAAGCTCGCGGCCCTTGCCATTGGCAAAAGCGCGGGCGTCACCTTCCGGAATATCTGGCGGCAGCAGGCCCTTGTTCTTCCAGCCATCGATCATGCCGGCAAACTGTTTTGCCGGCCAGCGCTTGTCGTCCAGACCTTCGGCCTGAATCAGCTGCTTGATCAGCCGCACCACGTCGTCGGTGTCCAAAATGGTGAAGTCGGAGCGCAGGCCCACCAGTTCCGCATGACGTCTGAGCAGTTTCACACCGATCGAGTGAAACGTACCGAGCCACGGCATGCCTTCGACGGCGCCGCCGACAAGAACGCCGATGCGCTCCTTCATCTCGCGCGCCGCCTTGTTGGTGAAGGTCACGGCAAGGATCTGGCTCGGCCATGCCTTTCCGGTCGCAAGGATATGGGCGATGCGGGTGGTCAGCACGCGTGTCTTGCCGGTGCCGGCGCCGGCGAGGACGAGAACCGGACCGTCGATCGTCTCCACCGCCTCGCGCTGTTCCGGGTTGAGGCCGGACAGGTAGTCGATGGAGGCACGGTTCAGGTCGCGCGCCGCCATGGCGCGGGCAGCAATGCCCAGGCCACCGCCTGCCGGCGGGGCTGCCTGACCGGCGGCCGGGACAGAGGCATCGTTGCCGCGGCTCTTAGGGCTGCGGGGTTCCGGCTCTTCATCGAAGAACGGGATATCGTCGAAACTGTTACTCATGGGGCCAATGTAGTGATTCGGAACCGAAAGGCCAGAAAAGATGTTCTGGTTTCATTCCAATTTGCCATGTCCGCTGGGGACTTTCTCGCTGATGGTTACAGTAAAGGCGGAAACAGGCAGCCTGATGGCAAGCAATATGCACAGGAAATGATCTTGCCTGAACAAGGTTTGCGCATCTGACATATGCGTGAAATTCCCATAGGTTACAAATCGGTAAGGTACCCCGCCAAGCATTGCGCAAAGAGGCTGAAACGGAGATACTTCGCTCACTCAAGTTGAATGCCGGAGACATGCATGCGGATCGGAAACCAGCTCCTGACCTCGGTTGCAGTGTTGCTTGCGGGGCTCTGTTTGTGGGTCTGGTTGTCGGCGGATGCTGCCCGAACACTTGTTTCCATGGGCGCTCCGGAAAGTGTGGTGGCGAAGATCAATCCGGCCGTGACTGAGCCTGTCTCGGCCGAGCCATCCTCTGGTAATGGCACCGCAGCAGCCACGCCACGCGCCGGTGGCGGTGGTCAGCAGGCTGTTCTGGTCGCCACACGCCCGGTCGGCAAGGGTATCGTCAACGACCAGCTGTCGGCCATCGGCAGCGGTGAGGCCATCCAGTCGGTCATCGTCATGCCGCAGGCGGCAGGCACGATCAACGAGATCCACGTCAAATCCGGTGACATGGTCACCAAGGGCCAGATCCTTGCCCAGCTCGATGACGAAGAGCAGATCATCCTGCGTGATCAGGCAAAGGTCCTGCTTCGCAGCGCCACCGAAAAGGCCGAGAGCTATTCGGCACTCAAGAGTTTCTCCCGCCTCGATGTCCTCGACGCCCAGATCGCCAAGGAAACCGCGCAGCTGGCGCTGACCAATGCCGAACTGGCCCTGAAGCGCCGCTCCGTGGTTGCTCCCATCGATGGCATTGTCGGCATCGTCGCCATCAATATCGGCGACAACGTCACTACAGCCAGCAATGTCGTGCAGGTGGACAACCGCCAGCAGCTGCTGGTCGATTTCTGGGCGCCGGAACGTTTTGCCGTGCAGGTCAAGGTCGGCATGCCGGTCGAGGCGACATCGGCTTCACGTCCGGGCCGCGTCTTTGAAGGATCGTTGGATGCCATCGACAACCGTGTCGATCCTGCCAGCCGCACCATCCGCATTCGCGCCAAGATCGAAAACGAGGACGACCTCCTGCGCGCCGGCATGTCCTTCGGCGTCACCATGCGTTTTCCCGGCGAAACCTATGCCACGGTCGATCCGCTGGCCGTCCAGTGGGACAGCAAGGGTTCGTTCGTCTGGCAGATCGTCGACAAGAAGTCGGTCAAGGCCCGCGTGCGCATCATCCAGCGCAATCCCGATGCCATTCTCGTCGCCGGCGGTGTGAAGGAAGGCGATATCGTTGCCACCGAAGGTTTGCAGCGCGTGCGTGAAAACGGCACCGTCCGCATTGCCGGTGAAAAGCCGCCGGAGGTCGCCAGCCGATGAGCATCAATGACGAGACCGAAAACAGGTCCGGCCACGAAAAAAGCGCCAACAGCCAGAAGACCTTTACCGCATTGTTCGTTCGTCGCCCGGTTCTCGCCGCGGTTCTGAACACGCTGCTCGTCGTTGCCGGACTGGCAGCACTTGTCGGCATCGAAGTGCGCGAATTGCCGGATGTCGACCAGCCGGTCATCAGCGTGCGCACCACCTATGACGGCGCCTCCGCCCAGACGATGGACCAGGAAGTCACCGATATCATCGAAGGCGCCGTTGCCCGCGTCAGCGGTCTCAAAACGATCTCATCCATCTCCGATTTCGGCCAGAGCCGCGTGACGCTGGAATTCAGCGACACCGCCGATCTCGCCGTTGCCGCCAACGATGTGCGCGATGCGCTCGGACGCGTCACCAACCAGTTGCCGGAGGATGCCGACGAACCGCGCATCATCAAGGCCGACAGCGACAGCCAGCCGATCATGCGCCTTGCCGTCACGTCCACGACCCTGTCGATGGAAGACCTGACGCTGCTGGTCGAAAACGAGATTTCCGACCGTCTGGCCGCCGTCGATGGCGTTGCCGACGTCGAGCTCTATGGCGATCAGGAAAAGGTGTTTCGCGTTGACGTCGATCAGGAAGCGCTGGCCGGTCGCGGCCTGACGATCGCCGATCTGTCCGCATCCCTGTCCACCGCCGCACTGGACGTGCCGGCCGGCTCGCTGGAATCCTCCACGCAGGACATCATCGTCCGCGCGACCGCCAACCTCACCAAGCCGGAGGATTTCGAAAACATCCTGATCGGCGACAATGTTCGTCTGCGCGATGTCGCGACCGTCATGCTCGGCCCGGATGATGGCACCACGGCGCTGCGCTCCAACAGCGTGCCCGGTATCGGCCTCGGCGTGCTGCGTCAGGCGCAGTCCAACACGCTCAGCATTTCCGAAGGCGTCAAGAAGGCCGTCGCTGCCCTGCAGCCCAACCTGCCGGAAGGCACGCGCATCGCCATTACCAGTGACGATGCCGTCTTCATCGAAGGCGCGTTGCACGAGGTGGAAATTGCGCTCGGGCTCTCCAGCCTGATCGTCGTGGTGGTCATCTATCTCTTCCTGCGCGATTGGAAGGCGACACTGATCCCGGCTCTCACCATCCCGGTCGCCCTGATCGGCACGCTGGTGGCGATCTATATGGTCGGCTTCTCCATCAATATCCTGACGCTGCTTGCCATCGTTCTCGCCACCGGCCTGGTGGTGGATGACGCGATCGTGGTGCTGGAAAATATCGTGCGACGACGTGCCGAAGGCATGGGGCCGCGCGCTGCTGCCGTGCTTGGCACACAGGAAGTGTTTTTTGCGGTTCTGGCGACGACGGCAACGCTCGCGGCCGTGTTCATTCCGCTGTCCTTCCTGCCCGGCCAGATGGGCGGCCTGTTCCGCGAGTTCGGTTTCGTGCTGGCATTCGCCGTGGGTCTTTCGTCGATTACCGCGCTGACGCTCTGCCCGATGATGGCGTCGCGCATGCTGACAAAGCCGATGCGCGAGGATCACGGCATGCTCGGTCGCTTTGGCGGCTTCCTCTCCTCGCTTTATACCCGCAGCCTCAGCGCCTGCCTCAACGCGCCGCTGGCCGTCATCATCGTCGGGCTGTTGATTGCCGGTGTCGCCTATACGATGTTCGGCCGGGTCCACAGCGAACTGACACCGCAGGAAGATCGCGCCATGGTCATGCTGCGCGCCACCGCACCGGAAGGGGTCAGCCTCGATTACACGCGCGACAAGCTGCAACTGATCGAGGAAAAGCTGCAGCCGCTGCGTGACAGCGGCGAGATCCAGAACATCTTCTCGATTTCGGGGCAGGGCGGTGCGTCCAACAGCGGCTTCATGGTACTCACTCTGGCGCCCTGGGGCGAACGTGAGCGCAGCCAGGCGCAGATCGTCAAGGATATCAACGCCGCCGTTTCCACCGTGCCGGCTCTGCGCGGCAATGCCGTGCAGCAGAACAGTCTTCGCATCCGTGGCGCCGGCAACGGCCTGCAGATGGCGATGGTCGGCACCGATCACGAGGCGCTGACGGAGGCGTCGATCAAGCTTGTCGAGGCACTGCGCCAGACCAACCTGTTCGATACGCCCCGCCTCAATGACGAACCGAACCAGGCGCAGATCTTTGTCACCGTCAACCGCGAGCGTGCGTCCGACCTCGGCATCGATATCAAGGCGCTCGGCACCTCCATCCAGTCGCTGCTGGAAGGCAGGTCCGTCGTTGATGTTTTCGTCGATGGCGAGGCGATCCCGGTCAAGCTGAAATCGACGACGCGGCCGATCGATGATCCGACCGATCTCGAAAACATTTTTCTGAAGACCAAGGACGGGCGCATGGTGCCGATGTCCACGGTCGCCACGCTGGAAGAGCGCGCCGTGTCGCCGTCACTGCGCCGTGAACAGCAGCTGGCTGCCGTCTCCTTCTCAGCGGGTCTCAAGGATGGCGTGTCGCTCGGTCAGGCGGTGCAGGTTGCCACCCAACTGGCCGAACCTCTGATGCCGCAGGGCTCGCGCCTGATACCGCTTGCCGAAGCCGCTACGCTTCAGGAAAACTCCTCCGGCATGGCGCTCACCTTCGGTTTCGCCATCGCCATCATTTTTTTGGTTCTGGCGGCGCAGTTCGAAAGCGTATTGTCGTCGATCATCATCATGTCGACCGTGCCGCTCGGTCTCGCCTGCGCCGTCTTCGCGCTGGTGCTGACCGGATCGAGCCTCAACGTCTACAGCCAGATCGGCCTCGTGCTCTTGATCGGCGTCATGGCCAAGAACGGCATTCTCATCGTTGAGTTCGCCAATCACCTGCGTGATGCCGGTGCCTCGTGCCGGGAAGCGATCGAAAAGGCCTGCAGCATTCGTCTGCGGCCCGTGATGATGACGATGATTGCAGCCGTGCTCGGCGGCGTGCCGCTGGTTCTGGCGCAAGGGGCAGGCGCCGAAGCCCGTATCGCGCTCGGCTGGGTCATCGTCGGCGGCCTCGGCATGGCGACGCTGGTGACACTCTACATCACCCCGGTTGCCTATCTTCTGCTGGCCCGCTTCGGCAAGCCGCATGCCCAGGAAGCGCAGCGTCTGCATGACGAACTGGCGCTGGCCCACGGTCGTGCCGCCAATGCGCCGAAGGAGCGTCCGCTGCAGGCGGCCGAATGACAGGCGACCGAGCAAGTATCGGATCCATATGGTGCATATTGCTTTTTTAGCGGTTTGCGCCATGTTGGGCTGTGCAAGGCAGTCCGGCAAAAGGTTGAGTAGACGGTGACATCTGAGCGTGACGACACCCGACGGCTGGAAGCGCTTGCCCTTTACGAGATCATGGATACGCCGCCGGAGCCGGAATTCGATGATATCGTCCTGCTTGCCTCGGAAATCTGCCAGACACCGGTATCTCTCGTCAGTCTTGTCGAGACCGAGCGGCAATGGTTCAAGGCGCGTATCGGTTTCGAGCAGTGTGAGACGCCGATCGGACAATCGGTCTGTGCACATTCCCTCACCAGCAGCGACCTGCTCGTTATTCCGGATTTGAGCGCTGATGTCCGCACGCGTGACAACCGTCTCGTCACCCACGATCCGTTCATCCGCTTTTATGCGGGAGCGCCGCTGATCTCGCCGGAGGGCGTGGCGATCGGAACCCTGTGCGTGATCGACAAGGTGGCGCGGCCGGATGGACTGAACGATACGCAGCGCCGTTCGTTGGCCGCCTTGGCGCGGCAGGTGGTCGTTCTTCTGGAAATGCGGCGTATTTCCAGCCGCAAGGATGATCTGTTCCGTCGCCAGAAGCGCATTAGCTCGGAAGTTCGCGCCATTGCGGCCAGCAGCATCGCCGCGCAGGAAGCGGGCGGTATCGGCACGTTCGATATCGATGTTGCTTCAGGCCGCATGAAAATTTCGGCGGAAGGCTGCCGCATCTTTCATTTGCCTATTCAGGACGAATATCCGGCCAACGTCATTTACGATTTCATCCTGCCACAAGACCGCCATCTACCTTCCGCTGACAGGACGCGGATGGACGGCACGGCATCGCTTGAGACCGAATACCGAATTCATACGCCGCAAGGCGCTATCCGCTGGATTTCGCGCCGCGCCTCTTTCCATCGTGACGCTGAAGGCCGTGCGATGCGTATGGTCGGCACCCTCAAGGATGTGACCGAGGAGCGCAATGCGCATGCGCGGATGCAGGCGCTGATCAGGCTGGGCGACGTTCTGCGCGATACTGACGATGTCCAGCAAGCAGCTTTTGATGCAGCCGAACTGATGGCAGAGGCACTCGGCGCCACCCGTGCCGGTTTCGGCATGGTCGATCCCGTCGCAGAAACCGTGCTGATGCACCGCGACTGGCGCGCACCGGGTGTCGCCACGCTGGAAGGCCTGCATCATTTTCGTGATTACGGATCCTTTATCGAGGACCTGCGCCGTGGTGAGACCGTTCTGATTGGCGATGTCACCACGGATCCGCGCACGCGCGACCAATTTCAGACGCTGCTTGATATCGGCATCCGGGTACTGGTCAACGTGCCGGTCTTCGACAAGGGCCAGTTCAATCTCGTGGTGTTCGTGCATTCTAACGAGCCGCGTCAATGGTCCGATGCCGAACTGGATTTCATTCGCAGTGTTGGCGACCGTCTGCAGTCGGCGATTGGCCGGCTGCTGGCGGAGATGGATCAGGATATCCTCAACCGCGAACTCAGCCACCGGCTGAAGAACACGCTGTCGATCGTGCAGGCGATCGCCACCCAGACCCTGCGCGCTGTCCAGAACCGCGGTCCGATCGAATCCTTCGAGAAGCGGCTTCAGGCGTTGAGTTCGGCCCATGATGTGCTGATCCACCGCAATTGGACAGGCGCTTCCATAAAGGATCTGGTTTCGGATACGCTGGATCGGATCGGCATGCTGGAACGGGCCGACGTTTCCGGACCAGCCATCTTCATCGGCCCGAAGGCGACGCAGTCTGTCATGCTGCTACTGCACGAATTGGCGACCAATGCGGTGAAATATGGTAGCCTTTCGAACGAAACGGGGAAGGTGGCCGTCAAATGGGACATCAGCGGCCCTGCTGATAACCCGCAACTATCCTTCTCCTGGCAGGAGGCAGGGGGGCCGCCGGTGACGGAACCGACACAGCGTGGTTTCGGTTCACGTCTCATTCGCATGGGGCTTCTGGGAACCGGAGACGTCGACATCCGTTATGACGCACCGGGAATCATGATAGTGATGCGCGCGTCGCTCTCACATTTGCAGGAAGCCGGCTGAAAATGGGTCAATCACAGATGTTTGCCAAGCCTACGGTTCTTGTCGTGGAAGACGAACCGCTTTTGCGCATGATGGCGGTCGATCTGGTCGAAGACGCCGGTTTCGAGGCGCTTGAAGCCGCGAATGCCGATGAAGCGATCAAGATTCTCGAATGTCGCAGCGATATCTGTGTCGTGTTCACGGATATCGATATGCCGGGCAGTATGGATGGCCTTCTTCTCGCCGCTGCCGTGCGCGATCGCTGGCCGCCTATCGAGATCATCCTCACATCCGGACATGTGCATATCAGTGAAGTCGAGGTTCCGCACGGCGGCGTGTTCTTCTCCAAGCCTTATGATCACTCGGCTCTCACGCGCACGCTGCAATCCATGGCGAGCGGTTCCGGGCATTGATCGCAGATGACCGGCCGCAATCGCTCACGGCCGGTATGAAACGACATCTTGCGTTTTACGGAATACGCGCGATCACCTTGATCTCGAAATCGAAACCGGCAAGCCAGTTAATACCGACTGCCGTCCATGTCGGGTAGGGCTTTTCGGCGAACATCTCTGATTTGACTTTCATAACCGTATCGAACTGCGCCTTCGGATCGGTGTGGAATGTGGTGACGTCGATGACATCATCCAGCGTCGCACCCGCAGCCTTGAGAACGGCGATCAGATTGCTGAATGCGAGGCGTACCTGTGCCTCGAAATCCGGCTCCGGCGATCCGTCTTCCCGGCTTCCCACCTGTCCGGAAACGAACAGAAGTTCGCCCGAACGCACGGCGGCCGAATAACCATGTTCTTCATAAAGGGCATGCCGGCCCTCGGGAAAGATTGCTTCGCGTTTCGTCATAACACTTGCCTTTCTTGGGTTTCATTTGCGCCGCCGCTCCATGCTGCCGGCACTTCACGATGCGTTTATGTTTTGATATACGACGCGTATATTTATCTAGTGGAATACGGCGCGTATGTCAATTCCAAATACGTTGCGTATGTGAAGTTGGAGGTCTGCTGTGGCGAAAACCCGTGCTGAAACCATGGAAGAAAATCGCGCGAAACTGATTGCGGCGGCACGCAAGGCGTTCGCCGAAAAGGGATATTCCGCCGCCTCGATGGATGATCTGACGGCGGACGCGGGTCTGACGCGCGGCGCGCTCTATTCCAATTTCGGTGACAAGCGCGGACTGCTTGCCGCTGTCGTGCACCAGATCGATGGCGAGATGGCGGCCCGCGCTGAAGCGATCGGCGCGAAATGCGACGATCTGTGGGAAGGGCTGCAGCAGCAGGCAGCCGCCTATATCGAGATGGCGCTTGTTCCGGAAGTTCAGCGTATCGTGCTGCTCGATGGCCCGGCTGTGCTCGGCGATCCGTCACAGTGGCCCAGCCAGAACAGCTGCCTTCAGGAAACCATGCAGGCGGTGCGAAAACTGAACGAGGCGGGTCGTCTGAAACCCTGCGATACCGAAGCCGCCGGTCGGCTTTTGTGTGGTGCTGCCCTTAACGCTGCGCTTTGGGTGGCGGCGAGCGATGATCCGAAGACTGTGCTGCCGAAGGCGATCGAGGCATTTCGGTTGATGGCTGAAGGGTTTTTGGCAAAACGGCCGTAAGCGATAACGAAGCCGTTATCTGAAATCCCGCCAATCCGCCGTTTTCCGTGGAAAATCATCGGCCAATGCACTATCTTTCGGCGCATGGCGTGTGCTGCGTGCGCTGCGGGTTCCCCCGAAATCGACGGAGGCTGATTTCAACCTTCCAACGAGGGAGCGATAACCCGTGTCTTCGACCATTTCCAAGGGCCGTATCCGGTCCACACTGCGCAACTTTCTCGACAATGAGGCCGCAGGTGGCCTCGTGCTCATGGCCATGGCGGCGCTCGCCATCATCGTTGCCAATTCGCCGTTGGCGGAACCGTATTTCCACGCCCTGCATATCTATATCGGCCCGCTCAGCCTGCAGCACTGGATCAACGACGCGCTGATGGCGGTGTTCTTCCTTGTCGTGGGCCTCGAGATCAAGCGCGAGATGCTGGATGGCCAACTGTCCACATGGAGCCGGCGCATTCTGCCGGGCGCCGCGGCCGCAGGCGGCATGCTGTTTCCGGCGCTGTTCTACGTTGCCTTCAACTGGAACGATCCGACGGCTTTGCGTGGCTGGGCGGTCCCGACAGCCACCGATATTGCCTTC
Source organism: Endobacterium cereale (assembly GCF_009617585.1). Lineage (GTDB taxonomy): Bacteria > Pseudomonadota > Alphaproteobacteria > Rhizobiales > Rhizobiaceae > Neorhizobium > Neorhizobium cereale. The sequence continues at coordinate 147,749 of NZ_WIXI01000044.1, forward strand.
GCGCTCGGTGTCATTTCGCTGCTCGGTAGCCGCGTTCCGGCGTCGCTGAAAATCTTTCTGGCAGCACTCGCCATCATCGACGATCTCGGTGCGGTCATCGTCATCGCCGTTTTCTATACGGCGGACCTGAACATTCTGGCCTTGGCTGGCGCGGCGGCGGTTCTGGCTGTTCTCTTCGCGTTAAACCGGATGAAGGTTATGGCCCTGTGGCCGTATCTGGCGCTCGGTGTGGTGTTGTGGATTCTTGTTTTTGCGTCCGGCGTACATGCAACGTTGGCCGGCGTGCTTCTGGCCCTCACAATCCCGCTGAAGCCGACACCCGGCACGCCGGAAGCCTCGCACGACGAATCGCCGCTACACAAGCTTGAGCATCTGCTGCACAAGCCGGTTGCCTTCATCGTTGTGCCGATATTCGGCTTTGCCAATGCCGGCGTATCGCTGTCGGGTGTATCGATGGCGCTGTTTTCCGAGCCGCTCACCATGGGTGTCGCGGTCGGCCTTCTCGCCGGCAAGCTGGTCGGCGTTATGGGCACGGTTGCGGTTCTGGTGAAACTCGGTGTGGCGCACCTGCCGGCCAAGGCCACGTGGGGCCAGATGGCGGGCACCGCTTTCCTCTGCGGTATCGGTTTCACCATGTCGCTGTTCATCGGCCTTCTCGCCTTTGATGACCCTGCCGTGCAGGACCACGTGAAGATCGGTATCTTGCTGGGCTCGGTCGTGGCCGGTATCCTTGGCGCAATGCTGCTGATTATTTTCGGACGGCGTGCAGCGTAAGCCGTTGAACGACGAGAGACGGCTTAAAGCCTCCGCCATGAAGCGCGCCGTCTCTCTCCTGCGTCGTTCCAGCCTTGTGCCGGCGCGGGAGCCGATGCAGTCACGCGAAAAGAGAGTTTTGCGACCACCCACGCTCGTGTTTGTATCCTCACGGCAAGCCCGAGGATACAAACACCGCCCTCCAACAATGACTGGTCCCCATAACTCCACGAATTGACGAAAATCCCTGGACGTTTTGTTGGGGATATCAATACGTTGACTCCGATTTCATCCTCGTATCTGGGACCCGTGCGATGCTTCGCGTGTTCCATCGCTGATACACCGGGAGGTGGCCCGGGGAAGTAGAGCCGGTGCTGGTGTGGGAGAAACGCGTAGGTCTTCAATCTCGGGGTTCTCGGAAACTGGTTCCCTGTGGCGACTCGGGAGAAATGTTGAGGGCGTTACACCTCACAATGTCTCGGAAGCCTGACAAAGAGCGCCGGACGTGTGTGTGCGGTACACAAGACCGCCGGTCGGTGGCAAATCACCGGGATGGCTTTCTCAGACGAACCGAAGTCGCGGGCAAAAACCGCCGGACGGGGTAGTGAGAGGTGTCACTTGTTACTAACTATGCGAGGCAGCTTTCAGTGCCTGAACGCATGACCCGCAAAAGCATCGAGGAAAATAAAAAATCCAAGTTCGCCAAGCGATGACTTTGCCTGCTTCAAACTGGACAAAGACCGACCGCTCCCATACCACAAGGGTGAGGGCGATCTGGCCCGGATGAAACGGGAATTTTGGAAGATGGCCATCAAGGACGTTCGACAGGGCAAGCGCAACGAGCAGGGCATCTCCGCCGTACTCGATATTTTAAAGCAGGCCTTTGGTGAGCGTTTTCAGACCGGCCAGTCGTTTCGCGAGCAGCATGCCCACACCACGACCTATCTACCGGCACAATTGCCGGATGGCGTCGTTTTTGCCGAGACCAGCGAGGATGTGAAACTGGTGGTGAAAACCTGCGCCGCCCACAAGGTGCCGGTCATCGCTTTCGGCACGGGTTCGTCGCTGGAAGGCCAGGTGAATGCCGCGCATGGCGGCATTTCCCTCGATTTCAGCCGCATGAACAAGGTGCTCAGCGTCTCGCCCGAAGATCTAGATGTCACCGTCGAACCCGGCCTCACCCGTGAGGAGCTGAACGTTCATCTGCGCGATACCGGCCTGTTTTTCCCGATCGATCCTGGTGCAAACGCATCGATCGGCGGCATGACGGCTACGCGCGCCTCCGGCACCAATGCGGTGCGTTACGGCACGATGAAGGACAATGTTCTGGCGCTGACGGTGGTCACCGCCGATGGCGAGGAAATCCATGTCGGCACGCGCGCCAGAAAGTCGTCGGCCGGTTATGATCTGACCCGGCTTTACGTCGGTTCGGAAGGCACGCTCGGCATCATCACCTCGGTGACCTTGCGCCTGCAGGGCATTCCCGAAAAGATTGGCGGCGGTGTCTGCGCGTTTGAAACGGTGGAAGCCGCCTGCAGCGCCGTCATCATGACCATCCAGATGGGCATTCCTGTTGCCCGTATCGAACTTCTCGATGCCATGCAGATCCGCGCCTGCAATGCCTATTCGGATCTTTCCTATCCGGAAAAACCGACGCTGTTTGTCGAATTCCACGGCACGGACGAAACCGTTGCACTGCAATCGGCGCAGTTCGCTGAAATCGCTGCGGAATTCGGCGGTGACGAATTCGTCTTTACCGCCAATGCCGAAGAACGCGCAAAGCTCTGGAAGGCCCGCCACAACGCCTATTGGGCCGGCCGAGCTCTCGATCCGTCGCTCAGCGGTTTTTCCACCGATGTCTGCGTGCCGATCTCGCGTCTGGCCGAATGTGTGGCAGCAACCCAGGCCGATATCGCCGAAGCCGGACTTCTGGCGCCGATCGTCGGGCATGCCGGCGACGGAAACTTTCATGTCCTGGTGATGTTCGATGACAAGGATCCGGCATCTGTTGCCAAGGTGGAAGCCTTCACCCATCGTCTGGGCAAGCGGGCGCTTGCCATGGATGGCACCTGCACCGGCGAACATGGTGTCGGGCAGGGCAAGGTGAGCCTTCTTGCCGAAGAGACCGGTCCGGCCCTGAGGCTGATGCAGACAATCAAGAAAAGCCTGGACCCGGACAACATCTTCAATCCCGGAAAAATCTGGCATCCGGCGGACTGACGGTCCGGCAACGGCAAAGCAGCATATAGGGGAGATGACAGGCAGTGCTCGGACGGTTGATGCTCTTCCTCGGTGGGCTTGTGGTCGTGGCTTTGTTCACGGCCCTGTTCGCGCCGTTCTTCCTCGACTGGTCGAGCTTTCGCACCGAGTTCGAAAATCAGGCAAGCCGCATTCTCGGCAAGAAGGTGACCGTCCACGGCAATGTCGATGCCCGCATCCTGCCGTTCCCGTCGGTCACCATGCATGACGTGCGCATCGGCCGCGATACCGATGGCACGCCGCAGGTTCAGGCCGCCGAGTTTTCCATGGATATGGAACTTGCGCCCTTCATGTCCGGCGAGGCGCGCATTTTCGACATGCGCATCGTCCGCCCCAAGGCACGTATCCGCGTTCTCCCGGATGGCACGCTGGACTGGACGCGCGGCAGCCGGGTCGATATCCCGGCCCGAAATGTCGTGCTGGAAGACGTGCATGTCACCGATGCCGAGATCGAGTTCATCGACGAACAGACCGGTCGCACCCGCCGCCTGACGGCATTTAATGCCGATATGGCGGCCGCATCGCTTGCCGGCCCATGGCGGGCGGATGGCACGGCCAATCTCGACGGTTACGACGCCCGTTTCAATTTTTCGAGTGGAGAGCCGGATACGGCAGGCGGCACTGTACCGCTGCGTTTGCGCCTTTGGCCCGATCTTCAGGCGATCGAATTGCAGCTGGATGGCGCGCTTGCCATCAAGGAAGGTCGTGCCGGTTACGAAGGCGGCTTCAATCTCGTCACGCTGGCGGAAGAGACCGACGAAGAACCCGTCACTCCGCCGCCACCCGGTCCGCGCGTGCGTGGCCGTTTCGAACTTACCAATGACCGCATTCGCATTCCGGAATACCGGCTGGAACTCGGCGCCGCCGATAACCCCTACGTGACCACAGGCGAAGCGACGCTCGACACCGGCGAAAACCCTGAATTCCTGCTTACAGGTGATGGCCAGCAGATCGATGTCAATCGCCTCACGCAGGATGAGACGGGCGGCAAGACCTCGCGCAATCCCGCTGTCTCGGCGCAGCGACGCCTGAATGCGCTGATCCGCATGGCGGCCGCCATTCCGATCCCGCAGGTTCCCGGCAAGGTTTCGCTCAGCCTGCCGGCCATCGTGCTCAACGACACGACCATGCGTGACATTCATCTCGATCTGCGTCCCGCCGGAAAAGGCTGGGCGGTCGATAATGTTGTTGTGACGCTTCCCGGCCGCACCCGCGTCGAAGCCAAGGGTAATCTGCAGCTTGCTGGCAATGCAGCCTTTTCCGGTGATGTGCTGCTGGCCTCCAACCAGCCTTCGGGTTTCGCGGACTGGCTGTCCGGCAAGGTCGATCCGGCCATTCGTCGCCTCAGTTCAGCGGGCTTTTCCGCAAAGGTCGATCTGACCACCGAACGCCAGCGTTTTGAGGGGCTTGAGCTTGCAATCGGCAATGCGACTCTCACCGGCAACATCGAACGCCAGTCCTTGCCCGAGCAGACGCCGAGCCTGACCGTCGATCTTGCCGGCAACGAGATCGACATCGACGCCATGCGCGCTCTCGGTTCGCTTCTGAGCGGTGACGATGCTGGGCGCGATGTGCTCGACCACAAGCTTTCCGGCACGTTGCGCGCCGATCGTTTCAACGCCTTTGGCGTTGCTGCCGATAAAGTCGATACGAGTTTTGCCTTTGCCGATGGCGCGCTCTCATTGGAAAGGCTCACCGTCGGCGATATCGCCGGCGCGGAAATCACCGCGAATGGCAGGTTCGAAGGATCGCTTCTTGCCTATGCGGGCACCGGCACGGTCGCGCTGAAATCGTCAGATCCAACCGCCTTTCTCGCCATGTTGCGGGATCGTCTGCCGCGCAATCCGGCCTTGGCAAAACTGGCTGATATCGCCGGCTGGTATGCCGAAACCGATCTGAAAGTCGATGTGACGGTCGGCGGCAACGTGAATGGTCTCGCTGCCAGCCTCTCGGGCGTCAGCAATGGCAGCCGCGTCAATGGCGATATCCGCCTGCCGGAACTCTTCGACCTCACCGATAACAACAGTTTTGTCGCGAAGGCTTCGCTTGAAAATCCCAATGCCTCGACCCTCTTCGGCCAAGCCGGTCTCGATCCGCTGCCCTTCGATGTCGACGGTGATGGTCGCCTGACGGTAGCCGTCAGCGGTGGCGAGGATAAGCCTGCCACGGTCGATCTCGCATATGCCGCCGGCGAGACGACGTTTTCCGCAAAGGGGGAGATCAATCTGATCGATCCCGGTTTCGGTAACGGCAAGCTTGCACTTGCAGCGACAAGCCCGGATATCGAGCCTTATCTGCTGATGACCGGCATAGGCCTGCCGCAATTCGGCGCCGGCCTGCCGGCAAAACTGTCCACCGATCTTACGCTGACGCCCGAGGCTATCACTGTGGCCGCTCTGGATGGTACGCTGTCCGGCAACGCATTGAGTGGTGAAATCCGTCTCGACCGCAGTACGCCCGCTTTGGCTGCAAGCGGCAGGCTTGCCATCGATACGCTCGATCTCGCATGGCTGGGGGAGGCGATCTACGGTCCGCTAACCAATGCCGAAACCGGCCGGCTCACATCGAAGGATTTTTCCCTTCCGGTCTTCGGTGGCGCTGATGTGACGCTCGATGTCTCGGCCAAAACCCTGCGTACGGATTTCGCCGCTGCAGTGACCGGTTTCACCGGCCGCATCACCCATCGTGGTGGTAATCTGACGATCGAAAATCTCGCCGGCATATGGAACGGCGGCAAGATTGGTGGTCGCGTGATGATGTCGAACGGGCAGGGCGTCGGGATCTTTCAAACCCGCCTGACGCTTGAAGGCGGCAATCTCGCGCCGCTGCTCTGGCAGGCGGAAAGTGGCGCACCGGTTGCGACCGGCGGTGTCGGTTTTGATCTGGTGGCCGAGGCCACGGCAAAAAGTGTCGCCGATCTTTTGGGGTCTGCCAGCGGTTCGGGGCAGGTTCGCCTGTCGAATATCACCGTCAACGGCCTTAATCCCGGCCTGCTGACGCCTCTGCTCACACAGGCCGATGGTATCAAGGGCGAGGTGACGGCGGCGAAGGTTCAGCCGCTGGTCGCTGCTCTGGTTCATGCGGGCCAAACCCGCATCGGCGACGTCGCCATTCCCTTCACCATGACCAATGGCGAAGCCCGCGCGCAGAATATCGCCGCCGCCGATGGCGCGGCCAAACTCAACGGTGCTCTGCGCCTGAATTTTTCGGAAAACACGCTGGCCGGCGAAATCGCCGTCGGTTTCGATGCCGGTGAAGAGGCATTGGCGGGCGGTGATGCAGCGTTGAAGCTGGTTTATTCCGGCGATCTCTCCGAGCCGACCGAAACCATCGACGTTTCCGACATGAGCAATTTTCTCTCCATGCGCGCCTTCGAAAAGGAACGCCGCCGCGTCGAAACCTTGCAGGCGAGCGTTTTGGAAAAACAACGCCTGCGCCGCGAGGCTGCACTCTATACCTTCCGCGAAAATGAACGCCGCATCGCCCGCGAAAAGGCCGTCGCGGATGAGAAGGCGCGGCTGGAGGAAGACGCGCGCATTGCCGCCGAACAGGAGCAGCGGCGTCAGCTCGAAGAAAAGGCAGCAGACGAGCGCCGACGCCGCGAAGAGGCCGAGCCTCGCCTGACACTACCGCCAGCCGATGGTGGCAGCGGCACACCGGCGCTCGATTTCAACACTCAGGATTTTCGGAGCTTGCCGGGCGTGCAGCAGTGAGAGCGGGGTACAGTGCGATGAAATGGGTCCTGCCGATTATTGCTGCCGTCTTTGGGGCTCCGGCGGGCGGAGCGAAGGCTTCCAGCGAACTGGATCGGTTCTTGGTCTGCTATGACAACGGCATTTCCGGAAAAACTGAGCGCAAAATCGTGGCTGGCGAGATCGCGTCGACTTTGCGAAAAATGAGCCACCGCATTTCAGCAATATCGGAGGAGGAAAGGGGGTGGCTGAAATCCGAGATTGACGACACGCTGGCTGCCAGCGGTAGCACACCGACCACACGTGCGGTCGAGGCGGAGAAATCTGCGGCCTACGCCAAGCAGCAGGAACGAAACCTGACGGAACGGATCGCCAAAACCGCCGAGGACATCGAGAGCAAGGACATGGATCCTGTCAAGGAGATGGAGAGCTGGATCGCAATTCAGGACGGCATTTTCGGAAGTGGTTATATTGACTATATCGCGACCTTGGTTCGTGCCGGGCATCTTGCATCCAAGGATGTTCCGATAATCGTCTCCGAGGAACGAAGAGATGATAACTTCAAGGCTTTCACCGCCTGCCTCATCAATTCGATCGTCGATGACCTGCCGTAGGTGATGCCCGTCTCGTTAAAAGTGTGCTGTCAGCCTTCGCCCTTGAGATGCCGCAGCACATGCACACGCAGTGCCGAAGACAGATTGCTCTCGGCGTCGCGGCCATCATCGATTTCGGCAATCAAGCCGGCCACGCTTTTCTGGCGCGCGACCGCGATCGTCTTGAGCTCGCTCCAGAACTCGTCCTCGAGCGTGAAACTGGTGCGATGCCCATGCAGGGTCGCGGAATGTTTGCGGATCATGGTACCGTACTCGCACACGAGACTGATCGTATCGGCATTTCAGGCGGAGAGGTAACGTAACGTCATAACGCCAGGTCAGGCGTCGTCTTCAGGCTTGTCCAGCTTCTTCTGGTCGAGCGCGCGCTCGGCCTTGTCATTCAGCGCCTTTGTCAGCGTCTTTTCTGTTTTCGTCCGTCCGAAAGTCAGGCGGTTCTGTTCCGCCTGGCTTTGTTTTTCGGCTCTGGCCTTGGTCTTGCGGAACTGACGCAGGTTGACGATGTCGGCCATGGCATATTCTCCGGATCGGCGTAGCGCCGATCTGATCAGTGCTTTTTGCGGAACGAATCCAGCGAGACGACCGAGCCTTCCTTTTTTGGTTCGTCGGATTTTTCTTCCGCTTCACCTTCCACTGCCGGCTTGGATGCGGCGTCGATCGGATATGCGGTGATTTCCGCGCCGGCGTCGTTATCGTCCTCGTCAGCCATCGGAACCTCGAATTCAAGCTCGAAGTTCACCGACGGATCATAGAAACCGCGGATGGCGTTGAACGGAATGACGAGGCGTTCCGGCGTGTCGGAAAAGGAAAGACCGATCTCGAACTGCGTATCGTTGACCTTCAGATCCCAGAACTGGTGCTGAACGACGATGGTCATCTGCTCGGCATATTTCTGCTTGAGGTGCTGCGAAATGCGCACGCCCGGCGCACCGGTCAGGAAGGTGATGAAGAAGTGATGTTCACCGGGAAGCCGGCCAGTCGTGGCGACTTCGGACAGAACCTTGCGGATGACGCCGCGCAGAGCGTCCTGCGCCAGAATATCGTAGCGGATATGATCCTGCCCCATCGGCCTGTCTTCCATTCGTTGTCGTCTTTTCTTATCGGTTCGGTTGCGTTCGCCCGTTATAGGGCAGGGCAAGGTTGGGGAAAAGCCCCCGCTCACTCTCGATTCCGAGCATTCTACAAAATTTCAGGGGTCAGGAGAAGCAGGTCTTCAACGGGAAGGTAAGGTGGAGGTTTCTGTTGCCAGGTACCTCCGAACCCCGCCTTACGGGGCTAACCGTAAGGACTTAAAGCGGAATTCCCGCACCGCCATTAGGCAGCGAGAGCGTATTCCTTAGCGTTGTTGTCGTTTGCAACTACACTTGTGACCCGATAACGGCGGTATCATGCCGAGCAAAAGTACGATCTTTACGCCCTTGTCGATCCTATTTCGCCCCCATCAAAAGCCGGTCATTTCGACCGACCGGTTTTTGGTGGAGGCGCCGGGTACCGCCCCCGGGTCCAATAGGTTTATTACACCGACCATTTATCGCCATATCCGGACCGAAGCCCGGCACGGGTGATATAGGGGTTCGCGAGCCCGTTGAAAAGAGGTCTTGTCATCTTGCTGTGATGATCGTGGAAAAGCCGGAAAAAGCGTCGGCGTTCGACGTTGCCATCATTGGTGCGGGGCAGGCGTGCTATTATGTACGTGAAAAATTCAGGAATCGGCGGTCCACTCCATGAAACAATATCTCGACCTTCTCCGGCATGTTATGGAAACCGGCAGCGACCGTGGTGATCGCACCGGCACCGGCACGCGCTCGGTTTTCGGTTATCAGATGCGTTTCGATCTGGCGGACGGGTTTCCAGTCCTGACCACTAAGAAACTGCATCTGAAATCGATCATCCACGAACTCCTGTGGTTCCTGCAGGGCGATACCAATATCGCTTATCTCAAGGAAAACGGCGTGCGCATCTGGGACGAGTGGGCCGATGAGAACGGCAATCTCGGTCCGGTCTATGGTTATCAGTGGCGTTCATGGCCAAAGCCGGATGGCGGACATGTCGACCAGATCAAAAACCTGATCGAAGGGCTGAAGACCAATCCGAATTCGCGCCGTCATATTGTTTCGGCGTGGAACCCGGCGCTGGTGGACGAGATGGCGCTGCCGCCCTGCCACTGCCTGTTCCAATTCTATGTGTCGGACGGAAAACTGTCCTGCCAGCTTTATCAGCGTTCCGGCGATATCTTTTTGGGGATTCCGTTCAACATTGCTTCCTACGCGTTGCTGACACTGATGGTGGCGCAGGTCGTTGGTCTGGAGCCCGGCGAGTTTGTCCACACGCTGGGTGATGCGCATATCTATTCGAACCATTTCGAGCAGGCCGAGTTGCAGATGACCCGCACGCCCAAGGCGCTGCCGACCATGCGCATCAATCCGGAGGTGAAGGATATCTTTGGCTTCACGTTCGAGGATTTCACGCTCGAGAATTACGAGGCGGATGCCCACATCAAGGCGCAGGTGGCGGTGTGAAGAAAATTCCGGTCGCCATTTACGTTGCTGTCGCTGATAACGGCGTTATCGGCCGCGATGGTGACATGCCGTGGAAACTGTCGACCGATCTCAAGCGCTTCAAGGCCATGACCATGGGCAAGCCGATGGTCATGGGCCGCAAGACGCTCGATACCTTTGGTGGACGGACCTTGCCCGGCAGGCCGCACGTTGTTGTTACCCGCAATGCGCATCTTGATGTCGGCGGCGTGGAAACCGTCTCTTCATTGCAGGCCGGAATCGAGCGTGCCCACGCGCTCGCCGAGGAAAGTGGCGCCGAAGAGATTGCTGTCATCGGTGGTGGCGAAATCTACCGGCAGGCGATCGAGATTGCCGATATTCTCTATGTCACACATGTCGAGGCTGAAATCGCTGACGGCGACACCTTTTTTCCGGCCATCGATTCCGCCGTATTTGAGAACGGCGAAGAGCTTGTTGTGCCCGTCGGCGAAAAGGATACCTATCCCACCCGTTTCGTGACCTATCGTCGCAGATAGGTTGTGGTTTGTAAGGTTTCGTTTTCGAAATCGTCTCAAAGCCTTGCGAAACCTGCCCTGAACACCGGGAAGTTATTGAGCGCGCGTTGAAACCACGTGTTGTGAACCCTATAACGGGTTGGATCGGGAAATGTGCGGGGGAATTCGCGCGCCACCGGCATGGGAGTATTCCAACAAAGAGGTTTTGATGCCCTGGAGCAATCAGAATGGCGGCGGCCCCTGGGGGGGCGGCGGCGGAAATAACAACGGAAATAACCAAGGCGGGCCTTGGGGGCAGGGACCGAACAAACCGCGCGGTGGTGGCGGTGGTGGAAACGGCGGCGGCAATGGCGGCCCTCCCGATCTCGAAGACCTGATCCGGCGCAGCCAGGACCGTCTGCGTAGCGTCATGCCCGGCGGTTTCAATGGTGGCGTATTTGCCATCCTGGCGCTGGTGATCGTCGCTTTCGTGGTGTTCCAGTCCTTCTATACGGTGCAGCCGAACGAACGTGCTGTCGAATTGCGCTTTGGTGTGCCGAAGCAGGAAGTGTCCGGACAGGGTCTGCATTTCCATTTCTGGCCGATCGAGACGGTTGAAATCGTGCAGATCACCGAACAGCAGCAGACGATTGGTGCGCGTTCGACGACCAATTCGAATGCGGGCTGGATGCTGACCGGCGATACCAACATCGTCAACGTACAGTTCTCGGTTCTCTATACGATCACCGACCCGGTGGCCTATCTCTTCAAGCTGGAGACGCCATCCGAAACGCTTTCGCAGGTTGCCGACAGCGCCATGCGTGAAGTCGTTGGTCGCCGTCCGGCGCAGGATATTTTCCGTGATGACCGTGCCGGTATCTCCGTGCAGGTCCTCAACATCATCCAGGATACGCTGAACCGCTACGGTGCGGGCATTACGATCAATGCCGTTCCGATCGAGGATGCGTCCCCACCGCGTGAAGTGGCCGATGCCTTCGAAGAAGTGCAGCGTGCCGAGCAGGATGAGGACCGTCTGGTCGAGGAAGCTAACCGTTACGCCAACCAGAAGCTTGGTGGCGCACGTGGTCAGGCCGCGCAGGTTCGCGAAGAAGCTGCCGCTTATCGCGATCGCGTCGTCAACGAGGCGACCGGTGAAGCACAGCGCTTCATCTCGATCTACGATCAGTATAAAAACGCGCCGGAAGTCACCCGTCAGCGTATCTTCCTGGAAACCATGGAGGGCGTGCTGAAGAATTCCAACAAGGTGATCATCGAAGACGGCAAGGGCGTTGTTCCCTACCTGCCGATCAACGAGCTTATGAAGCAGCCCGCCGGTGCGGCAGCTGCGACACAGCAGCAGGGGGCAAACTGATGGTATCGAACAAGTTGCCCGCTTTCCTGATCGCTTTCGGCGTTCTTCTTTTCATCCTCTATTCGTCCGTGTTCGTCGTCAACGAACGCGAGCAGGCGATCGTCATCCGCTTCGGTGAAATCCAGTCCGTTAAGTCGGAGCCGGGTATTTACTTCAAGCTGCCTTTCGCGATGGCGAATGCCGACCGTGTCGTTTATGTCGAAGACCGCGCCCTGCGTTTCGACCTCGACAATATCCGCGTTCAGGTTCGCGGCGGTGCTTTCTATGATGTCGACGCCTTTGTCGTTTATCGTATTGAGGATCCTCGCCTCTTCCTGCAGATGGCATCGGGCGAACGCGCCAATGCCGAACGCCTGCTGCGTACGCGTCTCGATGCCGGCCTGCGCCGCGTTTATGGTCTTCGCAGTTTCAATGCCGCACTTTCCGACGAGCGCGTGGCGATGATGACCGACGTGCATGATGATCTGAACACCGCAGCAACCACGCTCGGCATCAAGATCCAGGACGTTCGTATTCGCCGTACCGACCTGACGCAGGATGTGTCTCGTCAGACCTTCGAACGTATGAAGGCGGAACGTCTGGCGGAAGCCGAACTGATCCGTGCCCGTGGTAACGAAGAGGGCCAGCGTCGTCGCGCTGTAGCCGATCGTCAGGTGATCGAACTCGTTTCGGAAGCCGGACGTGATTCGGAAATCATTCGAGGCGAAGGCGATGCCGAACGGAACCGCATCTTCGGCGAAGCTTTCACGCGCGATCAGGAATTCTTCGAATTCTATCGCTCGATGCGTGCCTACACCGAGTCGATGAGCGGCACCGGCACTACCATGGTCCTGTCGCCCAATTCCGAGTTCTTCCGGTTCTTCTCGAACTCGAAAGGCACCAGGGACCAAGGGCAGGCTCAGGGGCCGGGACCAGTTCGCACGGCGCCGACCGCGCCCGCAGCTGGTGGCCAGCCGACGGCACCGGCCAACAACTGAAGGTAAGGAACTGAACTTGAGGGGCGGCTTTCGGGCCGCCCCTTTCGTTTGGGAATACTGTTCATGGGGATGGAGCGCGCTATCTCACGAAAAGGTAATTTCCCCGGTCTTCATTCCGCCTTATGCTTCTGTTCCAGATAAGTCGGGTTCTCAGCGAGGATATAGATGGCTCGTTCCTTTCGATCGTCCTTGAAACGGTCCGCAGCGGCAGGTGCCGCATTCGTCATGCTTTCGGGCGCAGTCCTCACGCCGTCGGCGGCCTCGGCGCAGGCGCAGGCAAATTCGCCGCTTGCACCACCGCCAGGGGCAGGGCCGGCATCCGTGGCAGACCTCGCGGAAGGCCTGCTTGATGCTGTGGTCAACATCTCCACGTCGCAGAGCGTCAAAGACGAAGGTGAGGGGCCACAAAAGCCGGCTGGGCCGGAAGGTTCTCCCTTCCAGGATTTGTTCAACGATTTCTTCGATGGTGACGGCAAGGAGCAGGGCAACCGCAAGGTCAATTCGCTCGGTTCCGGCTTCGTGATCGATCCGGCCGGTTTCGTGGTGACGAACAATCACGTTATCGAAGGTGCGGACGATATCGAGGTCGTGTTTCCAAACGGCGACAAGCTGAAGGCGAAGCTGATTGGCACCGATACCAAGACCGATCTTTCCGTTCTGAAGGTCGAGCCCAAGACCCCGCTGAAAGCGGTTCGTTTCGGCGATTCGCGCAAAATGCGGATCGGCGACTGGGTGATGGCGATCGGCAACCCGTTTGGCCTTGGCGGTTCGGTAACGCTCGGCATCATTTCGGCGCGCGGGCGCAATATCAACGCCGGTCCTTACGACAACTTCATCCAGACGGACGCGTCCATCAATAAGGGCAATTCCGGTGGTCCGCTTTTTAACACCAAGGGTGAGGTCATCGGCATCAATACCGCGATCATTTCACCGAGCGGCGGGTCTATCGGTATTGGCTTTGCCGTGCCGACAGAACTGGCCGAAAATGTCGTCAAGCAGCTGATCGAATTCGGCGAGACGCGCCGTGGCTGGCTTGGCGTGCGGATTCAGCCGGTAACGGACGATGTTTCATCCAGCCTCGGTCTGAAAAGCGCCCAGGGCGCGTTGGTATCTGGCGTCATCAAGGGTGGACCGGTCGATAATGGTAGCATCAAGGCCGGCGATGTCATTCTCAGCTTCGACGGCAAGCCGGTGAAGGAAATGCGCGACTTGCCGCTGGCAGTGGCGGAAAGCCCGGTCGGCAAGGAAGTTGATGTCGTCGTCATGCGCGATGGCAAGGAGCAGACCGTTAAGGTCACGCTCGGTCAGCTGGAAGACAGTGCCGAGCCTGAGGAAAATGCCGGCCAGCCGGTCCTGCCGGAAGGCGAGGGCGAAGATATGGAGCCGGACAATGATACGGCCGAAAACCAAGGCCCAGATGTGAAACCGCCTGCTGATACGGACGCAGTGGCCCCGAGCAGCCTCGGTCTGGCGCTCTCGACGCTGGGTGAAGACCAGCGCAAGAGCTTTGGCATAGGTGCCGCCGTCAATGGCGTGGTGATCACGGCTGTGGAACCCAACACTGCCGCGGCTGAAAAAGGCCTGAAGGCCGGCGAAGTCATCGTAGAAGTCGGTCAGGACCAGGTGAAGAGCCCGGAAGATGTGACCAAGCGGGTGCAAACACTCAAGAATGAAGGTCGCCGCTTCGCGCATATGATGGTGTCGGGTGCCAATGGCGAGTTGCGGATCGTGGCCGTGCCGCTGGAATAGTGGTCAAGCCATCTATCTTTTGTTCAGTTGTTTGGAGAAATGATATCGTTGCAGAAACAACGGCTTCTGGTCATGTTCTCCGCACTGATCCTGATGGTTGCGCCACATTCGGCCGTGTCTGAAAATCGAGATGCGGCCGAGTTCAACGTGCGGTTCGGTGTCCTGTTTGAAGAAGAGGAGCCTCTGGCGGGCAATGTTACCTGCCGGGCGAACCAGTCCTGCCTGCTGCTTCAACATGACACTTTACGTGTCGAAATCCTTGCTGGTGACAGACCGCACCGCCGCACCGTTTTCAAGCAGTTGACTGTTAGGTGTCCCGACGGTTGTTCGTTTGCGGGCGGGCGGTCAAAGCGTTCGTTTTCAACGGAACGGCAATTCGAGTTCTTCAAGGGTTCAGATTCAATGCAGATTCCTCTGGTGCTGAAGCCAACGCGGAAACTTGGCGAGATATTGCTGACCTTCCCGTGATCGCGGAGACGCTCATTCTGCCGATGATCAGACGGTCTGTTTTGGCTGCCACAACTCAGCCGCCGCCACATAAACCACATGCTGTTTTAGATGCGGATGTGTATCCGGCACGCGGGGATGTTTGAAATCCAGCCATGGCTGGCGTTGCATGCCGATGCGCTCCATCACCGCCGTCGAACGGAGGTTTTCGGCGACCGCAAAGGACACCACCGCCTTCATGTTGCGCGTCGTCAGCGCGTCGTCCAGCAAGGCCCGCGCGGCTTCCGTGACGTAACCGTTGCCCCAGTAGCGGGTGGCGAGGCGCCAGCCGATCTCGATCATGCCATCGGGAAAGATTTCGGGAAGATTGGTGGGCGACAGACCGCAGAAACCCATCGGTTCGCCGGTTTCCTTCAACGCCATCGCATAGAAGCCGATGCCGGTGTCGGTAATCATTCCATTCAGTTTTTCGAGGACGGCGTCAGATTCTTCGTACGAGCGACGGAACGGAAAGAACTCCATCACCTTCGGATCGGCATTGATCTCGCGAAAAAGATCACGGTCGGATGGCCGCCAGTTGCGGAGAATGAGGCGCTCTGTCTCCAGGATGATCACGTTCGCCTCCCTCGGCCCCGCCGGGATTTCAGGCGACAGGCGCAAAATCGGTTTTGCGATATCCCTGGATGTAGAGAAGGGCGGTGAGGTCGCCATGGTCGATGCGCATCTTGGCCTGTGCCGCCACCGTCGGCTTGGCGTGCAAAGCGACGCCCGAGCCGGCAACGCCGAGCATGCCGAGGTCGTTGGCGCCATCGCCGACCGCCATCGTTTCTTCCGGCGCGATGTTCAGTTTTTCGCAAAGGTCGAGCAATGCGTCGATCTTGGCCTGTTTGCCGAGGATGGGTTCAGCGACCTCGCCGGTCAGCGCGCCATCGTTTTCGAGCAGAATATTGGCGCGGTTCTCGTCAAAGCCGAGCGTGTCGGCAATCCGGCTGGTGAAGACGGTAAAACCACCGGAAACCAGGGCGCTGTAAAAGCCCTTGGCCTTCATCGTGGCAATGAGCTGCGGACCGCCGGAGGTGAGCGTGATGCGTTTTGCGATGACCTCATCAACGACGGTGATCGGCAGGCCCTTCAGCAGAGCGACACGCTCGCGCAGAGCCGGTTCGAATTCGATCTCGCCATTCATGGCGCGGGCGGTAATGGCTGCAACCTTCTCCTTCAGGCCCACTTCAGCGGCCAGTTCGTCGATACATTCTTGGCCGATCATGGTCGAATCCATATCGGCAAGCAGCAACTTTTTGCGGCGCGTTTCCGCCTGCTGGATGACGAGGTCGATCGGCTTGTCCGCGATTAGGGAGCGTAGCGCGGTTTCGACGATAGCCAGATCGGCACCATCGCGTAATGCGATATCACAGGCAATTCCATCGGCCAGCCAATACAGACCCGAGGCATTTGCCGTCTCTGCGGCCTGTTCGCCCAGCCCGGCACTGAGAACGGGATTTGACGGATGGGCAATGAGCGTGGCAACGAAAGCCATGATGAACGACCTTGTGGACGATTTCGATGCGATCCTGATAACCGGGCCGACTGCCAGCGGCAAGTCGGCACTGGCGATCGAGTTCGCCAAAAAGCATGACGGCGTGGTGATCAATGCCGATAGCATGCAGGTCTACGATACGTTACGGGTGCTCACGGCCCGTCCCTCTGATGAGGATATGGAAGGCGTGCCACACCGGCTTTACGGGCACGTGCCGGCGATAACGGCCTATTCGACGGGCGAGTGGCTGCGCGACGTGGAGCGCCTGCTTGGCGATCTGAAACGCGAAGGAAAGCTGCCGGTGCTGGTCGGCGGGACCGGACTTTATTTCAAGGCGCTCACCGGCGGCCTTTCGGACATGCCGGCCATTCCCGATAACTTGCGCGAATCACTACGTCAGCGATTGACGAACGAAGGTCCGGAAATCCTTCATGCGGAACTCGCAAACCTTGATCCTGAGATGGCGGACCGACTGCAGGTGAAGGACGGGCAGCGCATTTTGCGCGCACTGGAAACCTATCTTCATGCGGGGCGTTCGATTTCGCACTTTCAGGAAACACGCGGACCGATGATCATCGATCCTGCACGGGCGAAAAAGATCGTTGTATTGCCCGATCGGCCTGTCCTGCACGACCGGATCAACCGCCGTTTCGAGATCATGCTGGCGACCGGCGCCATTAAGGAAGTAGACGCGCTGTTGGCATTGCGACCGGCGGCGAATCTTCCGGTGATGAAGGCGATCGGCGTGAACGAGATCGCCGAGATGAATACCGGGCGCATGAGCCGTGCGATGGCGATCGAGCGCGGATCGGCGCTGACGCGTCAGTATGCGAAACGGCAGATGACGTGGTTTCGCAACCAGATGGACGGGAGTTGGGAGCGCTGGTCCGGGCCCGAAGGCCCGACCGATAATGCGTGAAGGACAGACGCTGCGTCAGTCCTTGTCGTACAGACTGCTCAGCGGCTTCTTCAGAATGCTTTCGCGAAGCGGGCTGTTGCCATCCTGACGGCCAAAGGCCGGACGCGATGGTTCATTGCGACCAGGCGAGCCGTAATCCGGTGCTGCGTCGCGGCGAGTTTCCGTAAAGCGTGGTGATCTTGCCGGTTCCACATCACGCTGCGAGCGCGGCAGCATGTCCGGGCGATAGGGCTCGAGGCCTTCGACCGATTGCGAATGATCTGCCTGGGTCGGAGCGAGGGGCGGCATGTCGTCAACACGCATTTCGCTTTTCCAGCGGGCCAATTCGGCATCGCTGGCACCATCATCGTCTGCGTCATCGAGATAGGCTTCCGTCTGCGCGAGCGAAAAGCTCTGCGCACTGACGCTGCGCTGGAAACTGCTGATGTCGGGACCGGAAGCCGAGCGCATCCGCGTGACAACGGAGCGAAGATCGACGGTATCGGGGGTGTCGTCGCCGTCATGATGGGCTGCGCTCATGCCGTTCGCCTTGGGCAGATGGCTTTGATCGACGCGGGTGAAGCGCATACGCATCGGGACAGAAATTGCCTCGCCGAAGGCGATGGCTTCGCCGTTGCCGATCGAAGACAGGAAGCTTGTCGTGGAGATGGAGGAGTTCGGAATAGCCTTGCGGATAATGTCCTGGTCGGTTTCGTTGGCCAGGCGCATGGCAAAGACCGTCGAGCACTGCGACAGGATTGTCTGGTCGAGTTCACCCGGACGCTGGGTGATGACGCCGAGTGAGACGCCGTATTTACGGCCTTCCTTGGCGATACGGGCGATAGCCTGTCGTGTCGGGACAAAGCCAAGATCCCGATCTGCCGGAACATAGCGGTGTGCTTCTTCGCAGACGACCAGCATGTGGATTGCGCCATTGCTCCACAGCGCCAGTTCGAACGACATGCGGCACAGGATCGAGGCCACGGAGTTGACGACCTCGGACGGAATGCCGGCAAGCTGGAAGGTGGAGATCGGCCGGTCTTCTCCGGGAATGCGGAAAATATGCGCGATCGTCTCCATGATCGTGTCTTGGATCGTGTTGTTGGAGAACATGAAGTGATAGCGCGGATCGTTGATTGCCGATGACACGCGCATCTTGAGCGAGCGCAGAACCGGCTTTTCGCTGCGGCCCTCAAGGCGCCCGATGCGCTCATCGATCAGCGCCAGAAGATCGGCCATGCGGTAAGGTACCGGCGTATCGGCGGTAACGGAGCTTTTTTCCGTGGTGCGGCGCATCAGCGAGTTTTCACTGCCCCGGAAGGCGCGTTTTGCCTCGGGGATAATGTCGCGCAGGATGTCGAGTTCTTCGGCAACCGGGGCACGGCCACGGAAGACCACTTCGGCGAATTCTTCCAGACGCATCAACCAGAAGGGAAGGTCGAGCGTGTCCGTGTCGATGACGACAGCTTTCTCGGGGAAGGCGGCGGCAAACTCGTTGTGCGGATCGAGGATCAGGACACGCAGCTTGGGGTCGGCTTCGATCGCCTTGTTGAGAAGCAACGAAACGGCGGTCGACTTGCCAACGCCGGTCGAACCCACGACGGCAAAGTGTTTTGATAGCATGGACGGGATGTGAATCGTGGCGTCGATCGCTTCGTCCTGCGTCAGTTTGCCGACGACACAGCTTTCACTCTGTCCGGTATCGTAGATACGCACCAGGTCGGCCGCGCGGATGCGATGCGCGATTGCACCGAGATAGGGGTAACGCGAAATACCGCGCGAAAACTCCTCGCGACCGTCCGGGCTGACGCGGACTTCGCCGAGCAGTTCGACTTCGATGCGAAACTCGTTGTCGCCGCCATCTTCCCATTCCTGCTTGGAGGTGGACATGGAATAGGAGATGGCGACCACGCGGTTCGTACCGACGCTGATCGAGATCAGGCGCCCGACCGACCAGAGCTCCGTCAAGCCTGTTTCGCCGTTTTCAGCAACTGCCGCGATGGTCGCATGGGCGCCGTTGCAGGCGACAATGCGCCCAAGCAGTCGGTTGCCTGGTTTCTCGCCGTCGCGTCTTTCCTGCTCGCCGGCTGTCATCGCTTTCTGAAAGTCACTGTTACGCACTACTTGGCCCCTATTCTCTGGGTCGGGCTGAAACAATCGATCTATTACTTATGGGGGTGACCCCTTTAATCTTGGGGGACATTATCGCAGGCAGCTTAATAAGGTGTTTCAATAGGTTGTCGCATGCTAGTTGTCGTCGCTTTCGGGACAGATGTATTTGCGGGCCGATTTTTCAGGCAAATCGCGTTGACGGGTGATATGTTTGTCGCTAACACTCGCATCATGAAAAATTCGATCGCTCTTATTGTGGTGGGAACGCGCATGGGCAGGATGGTGTAACCATCCGGCGTTAGCCACCCATGCGCGAAAAGACAGGCTCCTAAGGGGCCTTTTTTTATGCCTTGTTTCCGGATCGACAATCATCAAACTCGCCCGACCGGAAACAGATACTCCAGCAGCAATCCCGGCCATTGCAAGTAAAAGGCCAGACATCAGGAGGACAAGACATGACGGATACGGCGGATAACGGCAACCGGATGACAGGCGCCGAAATCGTGCTTCGCGCTTTGAAGGACAATGGCGTCGAGCATATTTTCGGTTACCCGGGTGGCGCCGTCCTTCCGATCTATGACGAGATCTTTCAGCAGGATGACATCCAGCACATTCTCGTCCGTCATGAACAGGGCGCCGGTCATGCGGCTGAAGGGTATGCCCGCTCCACCGGCAAGGTCGGCGTCATGCTGGTCACCTCCGGTCCCGGCGCCACCAATGCCGTGACGCCATTGCAGGATGCGCTGATGGACAGCATTCCGCTCGTCTGCCTGACCGGCCAGGTGCCGACCACGCTGATCGGCTCGGATGCGTTTCAGGAAGCCGATACTGTCGGCATCACGCGCCCGTGCACCAAGCATAACTGGCTTGTGAAGAATGTAGACGAACTTGCCGGCATCATTCATGAAGCCTTCCGCATCGCCCAGAGCGGTCGTCCGGGTCCCGTCGTCGTCGATATTCCGAAGGATATCCAGTTCGCCACCGGCACCTATGTTCCGCCATCGGAAGCAACGGCATCGAAGAGCTACAAGCCGAAGGTCAATGGCGATCTCAATTCCATCCAGGCCGCGATCGAGCTCATGGCAACGGCGCGCCGGCCGGTTCTTTATACGGGCGGCGGCGTCATCAATGCCGGCCCGGAAGCCTCAAAGCTGCTGCGGGAACTGGTTGAGCTGACAGATTTCCCGATCACCTCCACGCTGATGGGCCTGGGTGCCTATCCGGCCTCGGGCAAGAACTGGCTTGGCATGCTGGGCATGCACGGTTCCTACGAAGCCAATCTCGCCATGCATGATTGCGACGTAATGATCTGCGTCGGCGCGCGTTTCGATGACCGGATTACCGGCCGCCTGAACGCATTTTCGCCGAACTCGCGCAAGGTTCACATCGATATCGACCCGTCCTCGATCAACAAGAACGTGCGCGTCGATATTCCGATCATCGGTGATGTCGGCCATGTTCTGGAAGATATGGTTCGTCTGTGGCGGGCTCTGCCGAAGAAGCCTGAAAAGGCCCAGACGGCCGAATGGTGGTCCTCGATCGAGACCTGGCGCGCAAGAAAGTCGTTTTCCTACAAGAATTCGAACGACGTCATCATGCCGCAATATGCGCTGGAGCGTCTCGCGGAAGCCACCAAGGGTCGCGATACCTACATCACCACCGAAGTCGGTCAGCACCAGATGTGGGCCGCTCAGTTCTTTGGTTTCGAGGAGCCCAACCATTGGATGACCTCGGGTGGCCTCGGCACGATGGGTTATGGCTTGCCGGCAGCGCTCGGCGTGCAGGTGGCGCATCCCGATGCTCTGGTCATCGATATCGCGGGCGATGCGTCGATCCAGATGTGTATTCAGGAAATGTCCTGCGCCATCCAGCATAACCTGCCGGTCAAGATCTTCATCCTGAACAACCAGTATATGGGCATGGTGCGGCAGTGGCAGCAGCTGCTGCACGGCAACCGCCTGTCGAACTCCTACACCGAAGCGATGCCGGATTTCGTCAAGCTGGCGGAAGCCTACGGTGCGGTCGGCATGTATTGCGACGATCCGAAGGAACTCGATGAAAAGATTGCCGAAATGATCGCGGTCAAGGCACCGGTCATCTTCGATTGCCGTGTTGCCAATCTTGCCAACTGCTTCCCGATGATCCCGTCCGGCAAGGCACATAACGAGATGCTGCTGCCGGACGAGGCAACGGATGATGCCGTCGCCACCGCCATCGACAAGGCCGGAAAGGCTCTCGTCTGATGCAGGATGGCGGTCTCGACCGGCTCGGTTGGCCAGTTCGGAGTCGGACCAGCGCGGCAGCTGCCGTGTTGGCCGGGCTTGTCCTGTTTTCCTGCCCGCCAATGTCGGTCGCGATTGCTGCCGGTCCGGATGGACCCGCGATCATCGAGAGAGCTCTGAACGAGCGCGATATCGATACGCTCGAGCTGCAATTGCCAAAACTTCTGGCCGAAGGACTGCTCGATCAATCGCCCAAGCCGGCGGCAGCGGCGGTTCTGGCGCTCGCACGGGCGCAGGCGGCTGCGGGGCATTGGAAGCCTCTAGACGCCATGCTGTCCTCGCATCTCGACAAGGCACGTCGGGCATTGGCGGGCGAGGGGGATGAACTTCTCCTGCTTGCAGGCAATGCCGCCGGAGGCGTGAAGGATCCCGGGCGGCAGGAGGCGTTGCTTTCGCGCTATGTCGAAAGCGTGGTCCAGCGAACGGGCGAAGCCTCCCAAGAGGCCCTGACGGCCCGTGTCAACGCCGCCTATGCGCGCTTGACCGCCGACCGTGGAAAGGAAGCGGAAACGGCCATGATGTCCGCGCTCAAGGCGATGGAGATCCACGGACAAGCCGATCTTTTCTTCAATACCGTCGGTCAGGCCGGCGATCATTTCGCCAGTTACCAATTGGACGACGCGGCGGAAAATATCTTCGATTATGGTCTGCAGTCGCGCCTGAACGAAACGGATACCGGCCCCGGACGCGGCTTTCTGCTCTTCAATGTGGCAGCTTACATGCGTGACCAGAAGAGATATGAGGACGCGACGAAGACCGGATATATGGCGCTCAATCTGCTGACAGCGCATTTCGGCGGCAATAGCGAATATTCCATACGGGCCTATGACGGGCTGGCTCAGTCCATGCATGCCGCCGGTCAACTGGCCGCGGCGGCTGCGGCCTACGAATTTCTCGAAACCAATGCCGTTCAGGCACTCGGCAAGGAGCATGAGGCTGTCTGGCAGGTCATGAACAATCGGGCGGCTGTTCTGCGGTCGCTGAAATTGCCGGCTGCTGCCTACGTATCTGACCGATTTGCATATGAAGCGCGATTTCACGCGCTTGGCGGCGGTGCAGGCGAGACACTCATCTCGGCGGTGAATTCGGCGCACGACCTCATAGAAGGTCAACGATATGCAGATGCCATATCCGTAATTGAAACGGTGTCGAGGATAACCACCGGTCCAGGTTATAACGAGGGATTTCGCACGCGTCTTCAATGGTTGCAGCGCTATGCGGAAATCCGTTCGGGAGAGAAGCAACTCGATCTGGAGAAAGTGAAGTCGGCCGACCTGTCTGAGCTCGATGGCGCCGACCTCGAAGTATGGCTTCTTTTTCTCGATCTCTACGGCGACGTTGCGGAAGAGGCGAAGCTGGATGATCTGGCTCTCGCTTATCGCAAGGATGCCATGCAGAAGTCACTTGAAAATCTCGGTGACAACCATCCGATGACATTCGATGCAATGCTGGCTTACGCGGATGTGCTTGGCCGGGTGCGTCCGGCCGAGGCGGCCGATGTCTTCTCAGATCTTGATGCGCGGCTGTTTGAATGGACGCGCGCAAACGTGTCCTCAGGCGGCAGTCTTGAAGCCGCTAGGGCAGCCAAAATTCTGGGCGATGATGCCATTCGTTCGCTGATCGCCTACGCGGAGAAGAACGAAAGAGGCGCCGAAATTCTCGCGGTTGCCGCTGACAACTGGAAATCCATGCGCTCGGCTACCGATCGACGGCTGCGCGAACTTGCCGACGATACCGGAGACGAAAAGTTACGTGGTGACATCCGGCAATATCTGCGCCGGGTCGGAAATCTGCGTGAGATCGTATCGACCAGCCTGTTCACGCCCGAAATGCAGCCGTTGGCTGACGAAATGGTCAAGGCACGCCAGACGCTGAACGACAGCTTTGAGGCAGGCGAAATCGATATGGCCGTAACGCCGTGGCATGAGCCAAAGCCGGAGCCCTTTGCTGTTCTGCCGCGGCCGGCAAAGGGTGACGTGGTTGTCGATTTCATCAGCTACAATACATGGCCCGCCGACCGTGGCGGCGATCCACTGACCGAAGTCGTCTACGCCATCATTGCCCGCCACGACACGTCGCCGGAAGTCGTCCGCGTGTATGAGCGGCATCATGGGCAATCCGAAACCCTGAAATTCCTTGCTGAGGGTGTAGCGCGCCATCTGGTCGGACAGGCTTTGGTCAAGCTGGCCGGAGAAGGGAATGCTCTTTACATCAGCCCGACAGCGGCGCTGTTCCAGTTTCCCTTTGCAGAACTGATAATGCCGGATGGCAAACGGCTCGGTCAGGCGGTCGATGTCCATGTCATTTCCAGTCGCGATGCCTATGCACACCGCAGCCATGGTGAAGCGCCGGCGAAGAAGAGTGACATACTGCTGGCCGGCGGGCTGAAATATGGTCGGGATGCCGGTGCCTCCTATCTGCCAGGCAGCCGGTCAGAGGTTCGGGAGATTTCCAAACTCGCCAAGGCTGCAGGCCATACGGTTGCGAGGCTGGAAGCGGAGGACGCGACGGAAAACAGGCTGAAAAAGGCGGTGGCCGGCAAGGGCATTGTTCATTTCGCGACGCATGGCTTTTTTAACGACGATGCCGGCCTGAATGCCAAGCTTCTGAATGCAGGCTTCCTTGTCTCGAAGGCTGGTGCCGGTAACGAGGCGGAAGATGACGGCGACAACGTCGTGCATGCGCGAGAAGTCCTGTCCTGGGATCTGACCGGTGCGGACCTGGTTGTCATCTCTGCGTGTGAAACCGCGCTTTCCGGCGAGGGAGCCACGTCGGCGGGACGCGGCCTGCCGGTTGCGCTCGCTTCGGCAGGGGCAAGGCGTGTGCTGTTGACGGTGGAGGTTGTCGGCGACGAAGCGACGGCCGCCTTTATGCAGCGCTTTTACAGCTTTGTGCTGGAGAAGGGGCTGTCCTATGATGATGCTTTCCTTGCGACAAAACGCGATGCATGGGCAGGAAAGATCAGGAATTTTTCACCGCGGGATACCGCAGCCTATGTGTTCTACGGGAACTGAGAGTGACCGTCGCCAGGACGGCTTTCGACTTGACCGATAATTCAATGAGAAAAAGCAGGAAACAGCCATGAATGCACATCAGCAACCAACCGGCTCGGCCTATTTCATCAGCCCGGAGACAGCCAAGGTAGAAAGCCACACGCTATCGGTCCTCGTCAGCAACGAGCCGGGTGTTCTTGCGCGCGTCATCGGGCTTTTCTCCGGCCGGGGATATAACATCGAAAGCCTGACGGTGTCCGAGACGGAGCATGAGTCGCACCTGTCGCGCATTACGATCGTCACCAACGGCACGCCATCTGTACTGGAGCAGATCAAGGCCCAGCTCGAGCGCATCGTGCCAGTGCATCGTGTTGTCGATCTGACGGTCCGTGCCGGTCAGTTGGGTCAGGAGCGCCCGATCGAGCGGGAAGTGGCGCTGATCAAGGTGGCCGGTGCGGGTGATAGCCGAGCCGAAGCGCTGCGTCTGGCCGATGCATTCCAGGCGAAGGTGGTTGATGCGACCGTTGGCCACTTTATTTTCGAGATCACTGGAAAATCGTCGAAGATCGACCAGTTCGTTGCGGTCGTAAAACCGCTTGGTCTGATCGAGGTTTGCCGCACGGGTATAGCGGCGATGAACCGCGGAGCGCAGGGCATGTAACCTTGTCGGGGCGGTCCTTTGGATCGCCCCGTTTTCATTCAAGCTCAAAGCATTTCCAGCGGTCTTGCCTCTGTCGGGGCAGGGAAAAGAGCATTGAGCTTCTGCCATTCGTCGTCCAGCAGTCTTAGCGTCAGGGCCCGCACGTTTTCCTCTACATGCGCCTTGTTGGACGCTTTCGGAATGGCAATCATGCCGAAATGCTGAAGCACGAAGGCAAGGGCTACCTGGGCCGGCGTGGCGTTATGGGCGCTGGCGATGGCGATCAGGTCGGGATGGTTGGCCAGACGTCCCTGCTCGATCGGCGAATAAGCCATGATCGGGATGCCGTTGCTCACGCACCACGGCATGAGATCGTATTCGATGCCACGGCGCCCGATATTGTAGAGCACCTGATTGATCGCGCAGCGGTCGCCATGGGGCACTGAAAACAGTTCCTTCATATCGGCGGTGTCGAAGTTCGAGACACCCCAGTTGCCGATCTTTCCCTGTTTGACCAGTGTCTTGAAACCTTCGACCGTTTCCGCCAATGGATGAGGGCCGCGCCAATGCAGCAGAAACAGATCGATCCTGTCCGTGCGCATACGTCGGAGGCTGCGTTCGCAGGCGGCGATGACGCCGTCGCGGCTGGCATTGTGGGGATAAACTTTCGACACGACGAAGACCTCGTGGCGTCGCCCCTTTATGGCTTCACCGACAACTTCCTCTGCGCCGCCTTCACCGTACATTTCCGCCGTATCGATCAAGGTCATGCCAAGATCGATGGCGTGGCGCAATGCGTCCACTTCCGTCGCCCGGTGCCGGGCATTTTCGCCCATGTTCCATGTGCCGGCGCCAAGCGTGGGGACGGCTGTGCCATCGGGCAGTGAGACGGTGGGGTTAAGGATTTTTCTGGCGTCGGACATCGAGACCTTCCGCTGCTATTTGCAGTGAACATGGGGCCGGAGGCGGAAATTTCCAAAACGGGAGACAAGTCCGGCTAAAACGTTTGATCATATTGCGCCGCAAAACCGCCAATGCGGGACGATGCAGATCAAATGACGTGATTTTTCCCTTTTTGCAAATTTCCTTTCGGCTGGCAAAGACCTAGTTAGCCGGTAAGGTCATGATCAATCGAATCTAGGAGAATGCGCGATGAGCCACCCGGTGCGGATCGGTAACGAGTTTCTGACCATCGAAATTTCGGCACTCGGGGCGGAAATGCAGAGCCTTAAAACCCGTGATGGCCGCGACTGGCTCTGGAACGGTAATTCCAAGTATTGGACCGGCCGCTCGCCGATTCTGTTTCCAATCGTCGGCAAGGCCGCGGACGACCATGTCGAAATCAATGGGCATGTCTTCCCGATGGCGCAGCACGGTTTTGCCCGGCGCACGACGTTCGACCTCACGGCATCGACGCCAAACATGTGTCGGTTCGAACTGGTGGCGTCGGATGTGACGCATGCCCTCTATCCTTTCGACTTCCTGCTCGCGCTGGACCATTCCGTCGATGGCGCCAAGCTGACTGTGGCTGCCGAAGTGGAAAACCGTGGACAAACAGATATGCCGTTTGGCCTGGGTTTCCATCCGGCGTTTCTCTGGCCGCTGCCGGGCGGTGAAGGGAAACCGCATCAGGTCACCCTCGACAATGGTGCTGAACCTGCGCTCTCCCGCCTTGAGGGAGGCCTCATTCCCCCGACCTTGCAGGATTCGCCGTTCAAGGACGGACGCCTGACCGTCCAGCATTCGATGTTCGAGGCGGATGCGATGATCTTTCCGCAAGGGGCGGGTGATGGGTTGACCTATGGTGTGGAGGGTGGGCCGCAGCTGCATTTCACCTTCGAGAACCTACCGAACTTGGCGCTATGGCAAAAGGTCGGGGCGCCGTTCCTGTGCATCGAGCCATGGCATGGCATGGCTGCCAAGGCCGGTGCAGGACTTGAGCTGGCGGCGCGCCCGTCGACTACCATTCTGGCGCCGGGCGCAAAAGCGCGGTTCGCCTTCACGGTCGAACTGCCGGCCTGAACCGAGGTCAAGTTCAACGGGCGAGGGGCCACTGTCCCCGTCCATTTGATCCTCTTTCGTTCTTTTCTGTTGCTTTGGCTGTCCGAATCCTGCCAAGTCGCGGCCATGCAGTTTGCTCCGCAACAGGACGAGGCCCTCAAGGCCGTTTCCGATTGGCTGAAAGCCGGTCGCACGCCGGTTTTCCGGCTGTTCGGTTATGCCGGTACCGGCAAGACGACGCTTGCCAAATATTTTGCCGAACATGTCGATGGCGATGTTCTGTTCGCAGCCTTTACCGGCAAGGCGGCGCAGGTTTTGCGCTCGCGCGGTGCCAGCAATGCAAAAACCATTCATTCGCTGATCTATCGCCCGCGCGGTGAAGAGGCTGTCGAAGACGAAGATACCGGCAAGACCTCGATCGCGCCGATGTTTTCGATCAACCGCCAGAGCCCGGTCGCTAAAGCTGCCCTGATCGTCATCGACGAATGCTCGATGGTCGATGAGGCGCTCGGTCGCGACCTGATGAGCTTTGGTACGCCCATTCTCGTGCTCGGCGATCCTGGACAGTTGCCTCCGGTATCCGGTGGCGGTTTTTTCACCGAGCAGGAGCCGGATTACCTGCTGACCGATATCCATCGTCAGGCGCGCGACAACCCGATCATCCAGCTTGCCATGCAGATCCGCGAGGGCAAGGAAATCATGCATGGTGACTACGGAACCGCCAAGGTGATTTCCCGAAACGAGGTCAACCAGGAACTGGTGCTGGAGGCCGATCAGGTTCTGGTCGGCACCAACAAGACCCGCAAGCGCTACAATCAGCGTCTCCGTGAGCTCAAGGGTTTCACGGCCGATTATCCGCAATCCGGCGACAAGCTGGTCTGCCTGCGCAATGATCAGGTCAAGGGTCTGCTCAATGGTTCGCTGTGGCAGGTGATGAGTTCGTCGCGCGAGACTGTGAAGCCCGGCATCAACCTGATGATCCGGCCGGAAGACGACGACATGGATCGCGGCGCCGCCAAGATCAAGCTCCTGAAACAGGTCTTTGAGACCGAGGAAGAAATTCCCTGGGCGACGCGCAAACGTTACGACGAGTTCGATTACGGTTACGCGCTCACTGTGCACAAGGCGCAGGGCTCGCAGTGGAACAATGTCGTTCTGTTCGACGAAAGCTGGGCCTTTCGCGATACCCGCGAGCGCTGGCTTTATACGGCTGTGACCCGCGCTGCCGAAACGCTGACCATCGTCCGAT
This sequence comes from Endobacterium cereale, assembly GCF_009617585.1. GTDB lineage: Bacteria > Pseudomonadota > Alphaproteobacteria > Rhizobiales > Rhizobiaceae > Neorhizobium > Neorhizobium cereale. Next base: position 176,313 of record NZ_WIXI01000044.1, read on the forward strand.
AAGGATCAGTTTGGCAGCATGCCGGACAGGATCGCTTTTGCCGCCGCCTGATAACGATTGGCGGCATCGAGCTTGGTCATGATGGCATCTTCGAGTTTCTGCAGTTCGCCGCTGCAGATGCCAAGTGCAAGCGCCAGACTGCCGCCCTTGTAACCTTCCGTCATCAGCCCGAGGCAGCGCTTTTCGATCTCCGAAAGGCGGGCCGGAGGCTCTGTCGTCGATGTGGCCGGCATGGCTTCCTCCTCGCACGTCATGATGGTGCGGATCTGGGTAATCTTGCGGGTGATCAGCGAGAGTTCGGCGACCAGTTGGCGCCGGTGCGTGGCAAGGCATTTCTTGAACAGTTCGTCGGCTTCCGTTTGCGACTGGCTTTGGCCGAGGTGCTCCATCAGGTCCTGAATGGCGGCGAGCGGCATGCCGATCTCGCGGCAGGTGTTGATCACCATCATGCGTAGGACGCAGGCGGTGTCATAGACCCGCATCGTGCCGGTTCGCTCGGGCACGAGCAGGTTCTTCTCCTCGTAGAAATGTAGCGTGCGATGCGTGACGCCGAACAGATCGGCCATCTCTGCGATCGGCAGCGGGTGAGGCGGCAGCGAATCGATGCCTGTCAGGCGTGGCAGAAAACCGGCCGAATAGGCTGGCAAATGGGTCGGCGCCGATACGGTGCCGAAAAGATCGAAATTCTCTCGCATGATACTCCTTCGTCCCGCGAGACCAGCACCGGCTTTTGCAACGGTGCCATTCAATCCCTCCCTGCTTCTCCCCGAATCACCGGGGGCGCAGCTTTTATGGGCAGATGGTGACATTTTCACCATCTGTAGTGAATTCTCACTCTGCATCCATAATAAGTTGTATTTTCTGCATGCTACGCGCAGGCTTCGATGCAGGTCGTTCGGCTTTTTTTCGAAAAACATTGTGTGTGACAGCGGATGGCTTAAAGCTCGCAAACGTTAAATGCCTTCATGATCATGCCTTGGGGACGCCTGCCGATGCCGACCACGCTTTCCGTCAATGTCAATGCCATCGCCATGCTGCGCAATCGCCGCGATCTGCCATGGCCGAGCCTCGAAAACCTTGGCCGTATCGCATTGCAGGCAGGTGCGAGCGGTCTGACCGTGCATCCGCGCCCGGACCAGCGGCATGTCCGCTTTTCCGATCTGCCGGTGCTGCGCGCCCTGATCGATGACGAGTTTCCGCAGACCGAGTTCAATATCGAAGGTTATCCAAGTGAGGATTTTCTCGATTTGTGCGAACGCAGCGAACCCGAGCAGGTGACGCTGGTGCCCGATGATCCGTCGCAGGCGACGTCCGACCACGGTTTCGATTTTCGCGCCGATCAGGAAATGCTGAAGCGAGTTGTTGGGCGGCTGAAGAGCAAGGGCATGCGCGTGTCCTTGTTTGCCGATGGTGACGGTGACACCGAGGCGGTGCAATTGGCGAAATCGACCGGTGCAGACCGGATCGAGCTTTATACCGGGCCGTATGGCGGTTGTTATGACGATCCGTCGCTCGGTGCCACCATTCTGGAAAAGCTCGGCCAGACGGCGGATGCGGCCTTCGCCGAAGGGCTGGAAGTCAATGCCGGGCATGACCTGACGGTTGCAAACCTTCCTGCACTGGTGAAACGCATCCCAAAACTGGCCGAAGTCTCCATCGGTCATGGTCTGACGGCTGACGCGCTGGAATACGGAATGGCGGAAACCGTGCGGCGTTTTCGCCGCGCATGCGGGCAGACAATCTGACGCAGTTTTAAAATTGACGATTATCAGTAAATAGCCATATTGCGTCGCAGCATCCACGCTATCGATGCATTTCTCCGGAAGGATTGGTTGTGACTGAACATCGTGTAGTCGTCGTTGGCGGTGGCTTTGCAGGCCTGCAGCTTGTGCATTCCCTCAAAGGCGCCCCGGTCAAGATCACTCTTGTCGACCGACGTAACCATCACCTTTTCCAGCCGCTGCTTTACCAAGTTGCGACAACAGTGCTGGCGACCTCCGAAATCGCGTGGCCGATCCGCCGGCTGTACCGCAACCGTCCGGATGTCACGACGCTGCTGGACGAGGTTCTCGGTGTCGATCGTGCCAGCAGAACGGTTCAACTGAAATCCGGCGAAGTGCTGGAATACGACACGCTGGTCCTCGCCACCGGTGCCCGCCATGCCTATTTCGGCCGTGACGATTGGGAAAGCATGGCGCCCGGCCTGAAGACGCTCGAAGATGCCACGACCTTGCGCCGCCGCATTCTTCTCGCCTTCGAGCGGGCCGAGCTGACCAACCGCACCACCGAACTCGATGCGCAGCTGACATTCGCCATTATCGGCGCCGGCCCGACCGGTGTTGAGATGGCCGGCATGATCGCCGAACTGGCGCATCATGTTCTGCCACCGGAATTCCGCAAGATCGATACCAAGCGCACCCGCGTGCTTCTGGTCGAAGCGGGCCCACGCGTGCTGCCGGCCTTTTCGGAAGATCTTTCGGCCTATGCCAAGTCCGCACTCGAAAAACTCGGCGTCGAGGTTCTGACCGGCAAGCCGGTGACGGCGATCACCGAGGATGGCGTGACTATAGGCGACACCTTCGTGCCGGCCCGTACCGTCATGTGGGCCGCAGGCGTACAGGCATCGCCGGCCGCCAAATGGCTGGAAGTCGAAGCCGACCGGGCAGGGCGTGCCGTTGTCGGGCCTGATCTGGCGATCGCCGATGATCCCAATATCTTCGTTCTCGGCGACACCGCGTCGGTGATTCAGGACGGCAAGCCTGTTCCAGGTATTGCGCCGGCCGCCAAGCAGCAGGGCGCCTATGTTGCCAAGCTTATGCATGCCCGTCTCTCGGGCAAGCCGGTGCCCGGACCCTTCCGCTACAAACATCAGGGCAGTCTCGCGACGATTGGTCGGCGCGCGGCGGTGATCGACTTTGGCAAGTTCAAGCTCAAGGGCGGTCTTGCCTGGTGGATCTGGGGGCTGGCGCATATCTACTTCCTGATCGGCACGCGTTCACGTCTTGCCGTCGCCTGGAGCTGGATGTGGACGCACATGTCCGGCCTGCACAGCGCACGGCTGATCACCCAGAAGGAGTCGCTGAAGGACGAGTCCTGAAGCGTTTCATGCTGTTATGTGAGCGAAAAATCCACGGCCGCCTGCGCATGCACGGCGGCCGAATCTATTCCGGGAAGCGGTAGCGCGTCGGGATCGAGCAGAAGGCAGATTTCCGTGCAGCCGAGAATGACGCAGTCGGCGCCGGCCGCCTTTGCCTTGTCGATCATGGCGAGCGCTGTTTTGCGTGAGCTTTCCCGAATCGTGCCGGCACAAAGCTCGTTGAAGATGATGTCGTGGATGGCCGTGCGGTCATCCGGTTCCGGCACCATGACGTCGATGCCGAGTGATGTCATGCGCTCTGCATAAAAGCCGTGCTCCATTGTGTAGCGGGTGGCGAGCAGAAGTGGACGGCGCAGGCCGCGTGCGGCAAGCGCCCTGGCTGTCTCATCGATGATGTGAATGAGCGGGATATCGACGGCCGCGGCCACCTGCGGCACGACGAGATGCATGGTGTTAGTGCAGATCAGCACGCATTCGGCGCCGCCTGCCTGCAAGCGCCTTGCGCTTGCGGAAAGGGCGTCGGCTGCCAGATCCCAGCGGCCGCTTTTCTGCATCTCGACGATGTCCGCAAAGTTCACCGAATGCATCATCAGGTCGGCGGAGGCAAAACCACCGATGCGATCGCGCACCTTCTCATTGATCAGCCGGTAATAGACTTCCGTGCTTTCAAAGCTCATGCCGCCGATCAGGCCGATGGTGCGCATTCATGTCTCCGCAAAAAGTGAGATCAGACCGAGACGGGTCTAATCTCACTTGCGCATTCTGACAATCGTGGCTTAACCGGCAAGTGCTGTGCGGTTTTCCTCAAAGAAAGCCTGCAGCGATTGCGGTTCGCGGCCGGTCAGCGCCGTGAAGTCGCCGGTGACGAGGTCGAAATTGCCGGCCGCGACATTGGCATCGGCCGAAGCCAGCATGCGGACGACGAAATCCGGCAGGCCTGCGGCGCCCATGCCGGCGGCGAGCTGTTCGCCATTCACCTGCACGACCTCAAGAGGCTTGCCAGCGGCCTTGGAAACGGTTTCGGCAATCTGGTCGGCATTGAGCGAGACCGAGCCGGTGAGGGTGAGCGTCTGGTTGCCGGCCGGCGGGTTGGCAAGTGCTGCAGCGGCGGCACGGGCGCAATCGTCACGCGAGATATTGGCAACCTTGCCGTCTCCCGTCGCGGTGAACCATTTTCCGCCTTCCAGATTGTGCGGCATGCTCATCATGTAATTGTCGTGATACCAGGCATTGCGCAGGATGGTGTAGTTGAGGCCGCTTGCCTTGATCGCTTCCTCGGTGCCGAGATGGTCCGGTGCAAAGCTGACCAGCGATTTGTCCGGGCTCGGCATCGACGTGTAAAACACGTGGCCGACGCCGGCCTTCTTGGCGGCGGTCACGGCATTGGTGTGCTGCCGCAAACGGGCGCCGGGAACGGCCAGTTCATCCGTCGAAATGATCAGCACGCGGTCGATGCTGGCAAAGGCGGCTTCGAGCCCGGCCGGGTCGGCAAAATCGGCCTGGCGCGTCTCAACGCCGAGATCTGCCAGATCGGCAAGCTTGGACCTGTCGCGGCTGGCGGCGACGATATCGGATGCGGAAACGTTCGAGGTCTCCAGAAGATGCCGGATAACGGCGCGACCGAGTTTGCCGTTGGCGCCGGTGACGAGAAGTTTTGCCATGGGTATTTCCTTGATCCCTGATGTCTTCCAGGATGGAAGATATGTCGCTCTCAAAAAGAGACTAGGGATAGAATAGGAATTGACGAGAAACTGTAAAGAAGGCAGTTTTCCGGGAGATCGTTACCAAAAGGGAACCACCTCATGAACACCAATGTCCGTATTCCGCAATTTGTCGGCAAGGAATGCGACATGTCCAACTGGGATGCCGGCAATTGCCCTGTGCGTGACGTCATCAACCAGATTTCCGGCAAGTGGTCGACGCTGCTTCTGCAGGCGCTGGCGGGGCGGCCTTATCGTTTTGGCGAGTTGCGGCGTCTGGTCCCGGATATTTCGCAGCGCATGCTGACGCAGACGCTGCGGGAGTTGCAGCGTGACGGTTATATCGACCGCGAGGTTTTTCCGACCAAGCCGCCGAGTGTGGAATATCGGATGACGGAGCTCGGCATGTCGCTGTTCCTGCCGTTGTCGCAAGTGCTGGATTGGGCCGAGGCAAACCATGCGGCGGTCAAGGCCGCCCGGGTCCGGTTCGACGCCGAGGCATAGGCCTTCGGCGCAATATCATTCGCGACGCTCTTTGCGACCTCGTTTGCTAAATTTCTTGCGTCCGTCCTCTTGACGGCGCAATAACTCGCAAGTACGAAGAACCGTACCGTACGGTACCTATTCCGTACACCGCATTTGTGAGGAGCAGATCGTGCCCGCTGATACCGCCGCATCGGCAAAGTTTACGCCGCGCCAGAGCGCCGTTCTGGCCGAGGCACTGCGTCTTCTCGTCGAAGGTGGAGACAAGGCGCTGACGACCTCCGGTCTGGCGCGAGCTGCCAACTGTTCCAAGGAAAGCCTGTACAAATGGTTCGGCGATCGCGACGGCCTGCTGGCCGCGATGATCTCTTTCCAGCAGAGCAAGGTGCGCACGTCCGACCGCAGTGGCGAGCGCCTGAGCGCCGAGGCGCTGCGTGAACATCTCGAGGTTTTTGCACGCGATTTGCTGGATGTTCTGGCGGGCGACGTGTCGCTGGCCCTGAACCGGCTGGCGATCGGCCAGTCGAGCCGTGACGGTTCCAAGCTTGGAAAACTGCTGCTGGAACATGGTCGGCGCGAGATCGACCGACGGGCGAGGGCGCTGATCGACGCGGGAAAACGTTCGGGCCTGCTGCGCTTTGCCGATGCCGACGAGGCCTATCACACGTTTTACGGTCTGGTGGTTTCCGACCTGCATGTCCGCATGCTGCTCGGCGAAACAGGCCTCAAGGACAATGGCCGGCAGGCGCAAAAAGCGGTGGACGCTTTTATCGCCCTGCACGGAACACAAAAAGATTCCGGGGAGGCGCCGCGCGCCTCTGCGGCTCGATAACAACCGAAACAATGCCGGATCCGCAACGGGCCGGTCAGATCAATCGCATAGGGAAGGAATTTTAGGATGCGCGTTTATTACGATCGGGATGCCGACATCAACCTCATCAAGTCCAAGAAGGTCGCCATCATCGGCTACGGTTCTCAAGGTCGCGCTCACGCGCTGAACCTGAAGGATTCGGGCGCCCAGAATATGGCGATCGCCCTGAAGGCCGGTTCCGCCACCGCCAAGAAGGCTGAAGCCGACGGCTTCAAGGTCATGACGGTTGCCGAAGCTGCCGCATGGGCCGACCTGATGATGATGGCAACCCCTGACGAACTGCAGGCCGACATCTACCGCGACGAAATCGCCGCCAACATCCGTGACGGCGCCACCATCGCGTTCGCCCACGGCCTCAACGTGCATTTCGGCCTGATCGAGCCGAAGGCATCGATCGACGTCGTCATGATCGCGCCGAAGGGTCCTGGTCACACGGTTCGCGGCGAATACCAGAAGGGCGGCGGCGTTCCTTGCCTCGTTGCCATCCACCAGAACGCTTCGGGCAATGCGCTTGAACTCGCTCTGTCCTACGCCTGCGGCGTTGGCGGCGGTCGTTCGGGCATCATTGAAACCACCTTCAAGGAAGAGTGCGAAACCGACCTTTTCGGCGAGCAGGTCGTTCTCTGCGGCGGTCTGGTCGAACTGATTCGCGCCGGTTTCGAAACGCTGGTCGAAGGCGGTTACGCTCCGGAAATGGCCTATTTCGAGTGCCTGCACGAAGTGAAGTTGATCGTCGACCTGATCTATGAAGGCGGCATCGCCAACATGAACTACTCGATCTCGAACACGGCAGAATGGGGCGAATACGTCACCGGCCCGCGCATCATCACTGCCGAAACCAAGGCTGAAATGAAGCGCGTTCTGACCGACATTCAGACCGGCAAGTTCACTTCGGACTGGATGCAGGAATACCGTGCAGGCGGCGCTCGCTTCAAGGGTATCCGTCGCAACAACGATAGCCACCAGATCGAAGAAGTCGGCACAAAGCTGCGCGCCATGATGCCTTGGATTGGCAAGAACAAGCTGGTCGACAAGACCGTCAACTAAGCGGTTTATGTCCGGCTGAAAGGCCATGACAGCTTGAGGAAATGGGCCGCGCAAGGAAATCCTGCGCGGCCCGTTTCGTTTCAGCCCTTCGGCGGAACAACGCCCTTGGTCAGCAGGAAGCAGCCGTAAAAACGGGTTTCGCCGGTGGCGATGACGCAATAGGCCTGTTTCGCCTTTTCGTAGAAGGCAAAGCGCTCAATGCCGTACATCGGAGCGGACTGACCTTCCGCCGCATCGATTTGCGATTGAACCTCCTGCTGGATTTCCGGGATCGTGCCCGGATCGCCCATGATTTCCATGCGTCCGACCGATGGCTGCAGCGGGGTGTCGAGAGGCAGGACCGACAGGATGGCCTGCATGGCGCGCGCCGCCGAAACATTGTCTATCCGCAGCACCTTGCCGAGCACGGTCTGTCGGGCAATCGAATCGGATGGAAAATTGGTGTCGGCCAGCACGAGGGTGTCGCCATGGCCCATGGATTTGAGGGCATGAAGGACGTCGGCGTTGAGCGCGGGGTCCAGGTTTTTCAGCATGATCTTCCTCCTTGATCATAAGGATAACCGTGGTGACATACTTCGCGCTGACTGAGAAGATAACGATCGTTGAGAGCGTCCGAGAAAACGCGGAAAAATGATGATTATCCGATAGGTCAGTATTGCTGACCTGTCGAAATTTCTGTAATGCTGATGGCAACAAAATTGAAATAAGAGGAAACATCCCATGCTAGATTGGGAACATATCTTCGCTACGCGCTCCAGCCGCATGAAGGCGTCGGAAATTCGTGAACTGCTGAAGCTGCTGGAACAGCCCGACATCATCTCCTTTGCCGGCGGTATTCCGGATCCCGCGCTGTTTCCGGCAGATGAGTTCAAGGCCGCTTACGCCGATATCTTTTCCGGCGCGCAGGTGAATTCGGCTCTGCAATATTCGGTCAGCGAAGGCTACAAGCCGCTGCGCGACTGGATCGTTGCAGACATGGCGAAGATCGGCATCGACTGTACTGCCGATAACGTGTTCATCACCTCCGGTTCGCAGCAGGCGCTCGACTATTTTGGAAAACTGTTCCTGTCGCCGAATGACACGGCGCTGGTCACCTGGCCGACCTATCTCGGTGCATTGTCGGCCTTCAATGCCTATGAGCCGCATTACGACCAGCTGTCGCTGAACGGCAACCGTACACCGGAAGCCTATCGCGAGACGGCATCCAAGTCCGGCGGTCAGGTGAAGTTCGCCTATCTCTCCGCCGACTTCTCCAATCCGACCGGCGAAACGATCGATCTTGCCGGCCGCGAAAAGCTGCTGGCGCTGGCCGATGAGCTGGATATCGCCATCCTTGAAGACGCGGCGTACCAGAACCTGCGTTTCGACGGCGAGCCGGTCTCGCCGATCCTGGCGCTCGACATCGCCCGCAACGGCGGCATCGAAAACACCCGCACGATCTATAGCGGCAGCTTTTCCAAGACGCTGGCACCTGGCCTGCGCGTCGGCTTCGTCGTGGCGGCCATGCCGGTCATCCGCAAGCTGGTCCTGATGAAACAGGCGGCCGACCTGCATTCCTCGACGATCAACCAGATTGCTGTCGAACATGTGGCTTCGCGCGGTTTTGCCGATCAGGTGGCCAAGATCAAACGCGTCTATAGCGGTCGTCGCGATGCCATGCTGGCGGCGCTCGAAAAATACATGCCGAAGAACACCTCGTGGACCAAGCCGGAAGGCGGCATGTTCGTGTGGGTCACTCTGCCGGAAGGCATGGATGGCGCCGAGCTGCTGGCCAAATCGCTGGCGACGGAAAAGGTCGCCTTCGTGCCGGGCAAGGCGTTCTTTGCCGATGGCAGCAATGCCAACACGCTGCGTGTCTCGTTCTCCTGCGCCAACGACCAGATGATAGACGAAGGCATCAAGCGCCTCGGTCGCCTGGTTGCCAATGCCTCGGTTGCCGATCACGAAAGCCTGCCGATCATCTGATCGACAGTCACGAAAAACATATCGGAAGGGCGGATCCACAGGCGATTCGCCCTTTTTTTATGGGTGTTGCCGTCCACGTCAAACGCTGTCACATGAGTGTCGTTGAATGTGTGTTTAAGCGCGTCAGCTCAAACAGGATGACCCTCATGAAAAAGCTTCTGTCCACTTTCACGGCGCTCGTCGCGCTTGGCTTCGCAGGCGTCGTCAACGCTGCCGATCTGGTCGTTTATACCAGCCAGCCGAATGCCGATGCACAGGCGACCATCGACGGCTTCAAGGCCGCCAATCCGAACGTGGACGTCGAGTGGGTTCGTGACGGCACGCCGCAGATCATGGCAAAGCTGAACGCCGAGCTTGCTGCCGGAAACCCGGTTGCCGATATTCTGCTGATCGCCGACACGGTCACCTTCGAGCGCATGAAGGCTGCGGGTCAGCTGCTCGCCTACAAGTCGCCTGAAGCCAAGAATTTCGACGCTTCGCTTTATGACGCCGACGGCTACTACTATTCGACCAAGCTGATCACCACCGGCATCATGTACAACACCCAGGCCGCGATGAAGCCGACGAGCTGGGCCGATCTTGCCAAGCCGGAAGCCAAGGGTCTCGTCACCATGCCGAGCCCGGTGGCTTCGGGTGCTGCCCTCATCCACGCCCAGACACTGGCTGGTGTCGAAGGTCTCGGCTGGGACTATTACAAGGACCTCAAGGCCAATGGCGCTATTGCAGCCGGCGGTAACGGTGGCGTCCTCAAGGCCGTCGCCTCGGGCGAAAAGGCTTACGGCGTCGTGGTCGATTACATGCCGATCCGCGAAAAGGCCAAGGGCGCGCCGGTCGAGTTCGTCTTCCCGAAGGAAGGTGTTTCGGCCGTCACCGAGCCTGCCGCCATCCTGTCTTCCACGAAGCATCAGGACAATGCCAAGAAGTTCATCGACTATCTCCTGTCGGAAAACGGCCAGAAGATCGCTGCCGGCCTGGGTTACATCCCGGCCCGCAACGGCATCGAGCTGCCCGCCGGTTACCCGGCCCGCGAAGAGATCAAGCTTCTGCCGCTGAACGCCGCCGATGCGCTCAAGAACTCGGAAAAGGACGTCAAGACGTTCTCCGATATTTTTGGCACCAAGGGCTGATATAAAGCCTGATGTTCCGATCTCAGAATCGAGGAAACAGCCAGCCCCGCTGGCTGTTTTCCTTTGTCATCGTGGTGATCTTCTTCCTGAGCGTGCTGCCGCTCGGGCGGCTCGCCATGACCGGCTTTTCATCGCTGTTCGATGGAGGTGCGCGTGCGCTTCTGTCCGATCCTGTCGTCTGGCAGGCTGTCTACGACACGCTGACCACATCCTTCCTCGGCATGATCGCGGCCGTCATTCTCGGCGGCGGTTTCGCGTTGCTGCTGACGCTGTTTAACGTGCGTGGCAAGACGGCCCTCGGTTTCCTCTTCATGCTGCCGACGATGATCCCGCCACAGGTGACGGCGCTGTCGTGGATTGGCATGACCGGCCCTTCGAGCGCGCTTCTGAAGGCGATCGGTCTGGCGCCGCCTATGGGTAGCCCACAGCCGCTCTATTCCATTGGCGGCATCGCGCTGCTTTATGGCGTGCAGAATGCGCCACTCGTTTTCCTGTCTTTGCGCGCCGGTCTTCTGGCTTTGCCGCGTGATGGTGTCGAGGCCGCAAGACTGTCCGGTGCTTCGTCCTGGCAGGTGCTGAAGGATATTATTCTACCGCTGTCCTTGCCCGGGTTCGTGGCCGGTGCAGCAATCGCCTTTGTCTCCTGCGTCGGCAACTTTGGTATCCCCGCAATCCTCGGCATCCCGGCATCGATCTACACCCTGCCGACCCTGATCTATACCAAATTCGCGGCGTTTGGTCCCGGCACCTTTGCCGATGTCTCTCTGCTTTCGGGCCTGATCGCCATTCTCTCTGTCATCGGTCTGACGGTGGAGGAACGGGTCTTGCGCGGTCGCGATTATCGCGTCATCGGGCTATCGGGGCAGGTGGCGATGTTCAAGCTTGGTCACTGGCGTCTGCTGGGTGAACTGGTTCTGTGGCTGGCGATTTTTATTACGCTCGTCATGCCGCTGACGGCGCTGGTGGCAAGCTCGCTTGCACCTGCCTATGGCGTGCCACTGAATGCATCGACGGCGACACTGGACGCCTATCGCGAGGTCCTGTTCAAACAGACGATTACGCGCACGGCCTTTTTCAACTCCGTCACGCTGTCGCTGACGACGGCAATTGGTCTCCTCGTGGTGACTGTGCTGACGGGTTATTATCTGGTGCGCTCGAAAAGCCGTCTGGCACCGGTTCTCTCGGCCTTGGCGGAAATTCCTTATGCGCTGCCGGGCATCGTTCTGGCCGTCGCGCTGATCCTTGTTTTTGCCGCGCCGATCCCGATCATCGGCATTTCCATCTACGGCACGATCTGGATCATCCTCGTCGCTTATTTCTCCAGCTTCTTCGCAGTCAGCCTGAAGCCGGTGGTGAGCGCATTCCGCCAACTCGATCCTTCGCTGGAAGAGGCCGCACGGCTTTCCGGCGCAGGGTTTGGACGCCGACTGATCGATATTGTCGTGCCGCTGGTGGCACCGGCGGCGGGTGCGTCGGTCATTCTCGTCTTTCTCATTGCCTGCAACGAGCTCACCGTCTCGGCCATCCTCTGGTCGGCCGGCACACAGACGCTCGGCGTGGCGATCTACAATCTCGATGATAGCGGCAGCTTCAACCTCGCGGCCGCACTTTCCGTCCTCGTGGTCATCATGGTGATCGCGATGATGCTGGTGCTGGAACTGATGGCGAAACGACTGCCGAAAGGTGTGGTACCGTGGCGAAGCTGATCCTCAATCGTCTTTCCAAGACGTTCGAAACCGGTGGCCGTCCGGCCGTCAACGACGTATCGCTGGAAGTCCGCGACGGCGGTTTCCTGGCGCTGCTTGGTCCTTCCGGCTGCGGCAAGACGACGGTTCTGCGCATGATCGCAGGTTTCGAACAGCCGACCGACGGTTCGATCCTGCTGGGCGACCGTGTGCTTGCCGATGCTTCGGAAATGGTGGCACCGGAACATCGCAACATGGCGATGGTGTTCCAATCCTATGCGCTCTGGCCGCATATGAGCGTGGCCGACAATGTCGGGTATCCGCTGAAAGTGCGTGGTATTTCGGGCGAAAAGCGCGCGAAGAAGGTGAAGGAGGCACTCAATGCCGTGCGCCTCGAAGCCTATGCCGATCGTCGGCCCGCCGATCTCTCCGGCGGCCAGCGGCAGCGTGTGGCGCTGGCCCGCTGCCTTGTCACCGAGCCGGATGTGGTTCTGCTCGATGAGCCGCTCGCCAATCTCGATCGCCATTTGCGTCAGGAAATGGAAGAAACGTTCCGCGAGTTTCACGCCCGTTCGGGCGCGACGATGATCTACGTCACCCATGATCAGGCCGAAGCCATGGCGCTGGCGACGGATGTGGCGGTCATGTCCGAGGGCAAGCTTTTGCAGGTGGCGAGCCCACAGGAAATTTATGCGCGGCCAGAAGGTCGCCTTGTGGGCGGACTTGTCGGGCAGGGCGCCATTCTCAAATGGCCTGCGGCACCTTTGCCGAACCGGCTGGTCGACTGGGAGATGCTGCAGCAGTCTCTGTCGCATACCAATGGGCAGGATTGCGCCGATATTCTCGTTCGGCCGCAGGATGTCGAGATCGCCGCTGAGGGCATGTTGGCGACCGTGACTTCAGTCCTGTTCGAAGGCGAGCGGTATGCCCTTAAATTGGCTCTGGGTGACGAGCAGAACCTTCGCGCATTCAGCCGGCAGCCGGTGCAGGTGGGTGACAAGGTCTCGATCATCATCCGCTCGGCCTGGAGATTGTAGCGGGTAGCCAGCCACAATTCTGGTGGCTAAGGTGCCGGTCGCAACAGGGAAGCATGCATGTCTCTTCGCCTCGGCACCTTCAATATCGAAAACCTCATGACCCGTTTCGATTTCACCGGCTGGCGTAACCAGATGCGCCAGGATCGGGTTTTGCGGCTGTTCGAAGTCGGCAGCAAACTGGAATATGAGCAGCTCGAACAGGCGCGGCTGATCGCCGAGACGGACGATACACGGCAGATGTCGGCGCTTGCCATCGCCGATGCGGATGCCGACATTCTCTGCCTGCAGGAAGTCGACAACATGCCGGCGCTGGAAGCTTTCGAATACGGCTATCTCTACCGCATGGTCGGTAACGGTTATCGGCAGAAATTTCTGGTCGAGGGCAATGATGGTCGCGGTATCGATGTCGCCGTCCTTATGCGGGAGGAAACGCGATCAGGCCAGAAAATAGAGGTCGTCGACGTGCGTAGCCACGCTTTGCTGACCTATCAGGATCTCGGTCTGTTCAACGATGAACTGGCTTTGACCAACAAACCGACGGACAAGATTTTCAAACGCGATTGTCTGGAACTGGAGCTGAAGATCGGCGGTAAGCCGTTTTCGCTTTATGTGGTGCATTTCAAGTCGATGGGTAATGCGCGGGACAACAGGGATGGACGGCTGGGAACGATGGCCATTCGTGCAGCCGAGGCAAGGGCGGTAAGGCACATTGTCGAGCACCGGTTTGGTGGCGACATCGCCGGCTCCAGTTTCGCCATTTGCGGTGACATGAATGATTACCAGGAGCGCGTGAAGGTTTTTGGCACGCGCCGCAGCGGATATAGATTTGAACCCGTGCAGGAGGATGTCAGCGCGCTCGACGTTTTCAGCCATGATGGATTTGCCGAAAACGTCGTGACCCGCCGCGACGTGACGGACCGCTGGACGCTCTACTACGCCAGAGGCCCGCAGGAGCAGCACCTTTGCCAGCTGGATTATATCTGGCTGTCGGCCGCGCTGGCGAAAACCAATCCGAATGCCATGCCCGACATCATCCGTAATGGGCAACCATTCCGCACCGTGTTTCCTCCAGGGCAGGAGGTCGAGCACTATCCGCGTGTTGGCTGGGATCGGCCGAAGGCGTCTGACCATTGCCCTGTTGTCATGGAGTTCCAGCTGCCATGACGGAAAAATTGCCCGGTATCTGGCCGCCGCCTTCGAACCCGGTACGCATCGCGGGCCTCGATCTGCTCATGCAGGATGGTGCGCATGCGCTCCACGCGGAAAATGAGAAGGCGATTGTGGCAAACTGGGAACAGGAGGCTACAGCCAATCCGCACCTCTTTAATGGCCAGATGGTGCTGCAACGGCAACTGAGCTTTGATAATGGCATCATCCGGGGCGTGGCGCATGCCATCCCGTATTCGGTGCTGCTGTGGTGGCGCAAACAGCCAGACCCGGCAGGCGCGCTGCATCTGTTCGGTTTTGCCGTTCTGGTATCGTCCGACAATGCGATCGTCGCCATTCGCATGAGCGAGCGCACTGCCAATCCGGGGTTGGTTTATTGTGCTGCAGGCTCGCTGGATCTCAACGATATCGTGGATGGTCGTCTCGATCTGGTTGGAAACATGCGGCGCGAGGTGCGCGAGGAAACCGGCCTTGATCTGGACACGGCAGAGGCTGATCCGGATTTTTATGCCAGCCATGCGGGCAATCGTGTCGTGGTTTTCCGATTCTATCGCTTTTCGATAACGGCGGCTGAGATGGTGGCCCGCATCGAAGCCCATATGCCGCATGACGCCGAACAGGAGATCGATGGCGCCGTTGTCATCCGTTCCGCAGATCGCGATATGCATCGCTACAACCCGATGATGTTTCCAATTCTCGACATGTTTTTCGACGTGACTGACAATTGAACAAACAGGGTTGCGCCGCGAAAGACCGTGGGGCAGTTTGGCCGTATCGACATCGACAGAGAGGTTCGCTGTGGCTCGCCGCTATGCCATCTATGACGTTTTCACCGACAGTAAACTTGCGGGAAACCCGCTGGCAGTCATTTTCGATGGCGATGGTCTTTCCGAAGAGGCAATGCAGGCGATAGCCCGGGAAATGAACCTCTCCGAAACCGTGTTCGTGCAGCTGGCAGACAATCCCGCCCATGCGGCGCGGCTGCGCATTTTTACGCCCGGCAAGGAACTGCCTTTTGCCGGCCACCCGACAGTCGGCAGCGCCGTTGCGTTGACCGAGCTTGAACGTGGACCGGATGCCGGTGATGTCGATCTCGTCTGCATGATCGAAGAGAAAATCGGGCCGGTGCGCTGTGCGGTGCGGCTGCGCAAGGGCGCAGTCGGCTTTGCCGAATTCGACCTGCCACGCAAACCGAGCCGGATCGAACTGCCGCTGGATATCGAAGGGCTGGCCGATGCGCTCAGCGTCAAGGTAGGCGACCTTGCCTTTGAGAATCACGTCCCTTCCATCTGGAGCGCCGGCGTGCCATTTCTGATGCTGCCGCTGCGCAATATTGCGGCCGTCCAGGCCATGGAATTCGACGTGACGCTATGGGAGAAGGCGGCGCCATTTGTTGAGGGCGCGCTGACGTCTGCCTATGTCTACTGTCGTGGCGGTGTCCATCACCAGGCAAAATTTCACGCGCGTATGTTTTCACCGGATATGGGGATCGCCGAGGATCCGGCGACCGGTGGTGCGGTCGCGGCGTTGGCGGGCGCCATCCGCCATTTCGATGCCTTGCCGGATGGGCATCACCCAATTCTGGTGGAACAGGGTGTTGAAACGGGGCGGCCCTCCTACATCAATCTGCATATCGACGTGAAGGATGGCGAGATCGGTCGCGCCCGTATCGGAGGGCAGGCCGTGAAGGTAGCCGAAGGAACTTTGTTGATCTGATTGGCTTCTTGGCGGTGCGCGATTTTGCAATAAAACAAACCTCACTTCTTTGTGTAAGTATCTGCTAAATCTCTGGAAAAAATATCCGCGCCGGGCCGGAACAAAGTTGTTTTCAGGTCGTTATGAGCCGTTCGATGGAGACGTGGGACGATGATGAAGGCAATCGCAGAAACGACAGAATTCAAACGTATCGACGTGGTGGTTCACCATACGGCCGGTGCCATTGATGCGCTTGCCTCTCGTTGTCGCCTGATCGGCGACTGACACACGTTCCTTATCGGACACAAGCTTCCCAACAAGGACATTGCCGGCCGGTTTTGGCCGGCCCGAACCAGAGCCCTGAGGCGAGAGCCGCCGGGCCGGCTCACGGCCTCGAATATGCGTATGCATGACTTTAGGAGTTGAAATGATCAGGAGCGAAAAGAGGCGAAGCGAGGAGCCTCTTGATTCGAGCGACCTGTTGCGATGCCAGCAGGTGTTCGAGGAATTGAAGCGGGATCTGGGTGACGTCGATGATGCCGAAGAGGTCAACCGGCTGGCGGCGATTACCATGGAGCTCTACCGCCAGGGTGTTCGCCAGAAGGATCAGTTGCGCACCATGGTAGCAGCCGCGCGTGGCCGCTAGGGCGTTTTGGCTGCGAAGATCACGCTGACGATATTTCGGTCATCCTTTCAGCAGCCGGCGGAGCTTTCGCCGGCTGCTTGCGGTTGAGACGCAGCCCACTATAACGGTTGGCGGGAAAAAAGGTCCGCGCGACCGGGAGGAGACTGTATGCCGCTGCCGAAAATCTTTGAAGGACTGCGCCTGCCGGCGATTGCCGCGCCGATGTTTCTGGCATCCGGCCCGGATCTTGTCGTCGAGGTTTGCCGCTCCGGTCTGGTCGGTACTTTTCCGGCACTGAACCAGCGCACAACGGATGGATTTGTTGAGTGGCTGACGGAGATCAAGAGCCGCCTTGGCGAGGCGCCTTATGCAGCACCTTACGGCGTCAATCTCATCGTTCACCGGTCCAATCCGCGGCTTGAGGCCGATCTTTACAAGATCGTCGAGCACAAGGTGCCGCTGATCATCACCTCGCTCGGAGCGGTTCCGGATGTGGTGAATGCCGTGCATTCATATGGCGGCCTGGTGTTCCACGATGTCATCAACCGTCGCCATGCGGAAAAGGCGGCGCAGGCTGGCGTGGACGGTATCATTGCGGTCACTGCCGGTGCGGGTGGTCATGCCGGTACGCTCAGCCCGTTCGCGCTGATTCCCGAAATTCGCTCGTTCTTTGATGGCGCAATCATTCTGTCCGGCGCCATGAGCACGGGGGACCAGATTGCCGCTGCGCGCGTCATGGGAGCCGACATGGCCTATCTCGGAACGCGCTTCCTGGCGACGAAGGAGGCGATGATCAGCGACGAGCAGAAGCGCATGACGGTGGATGCGAAGGCGGCCGATATTTTCTACACGCCGGCAATTTCGGGTGTGGCGGCAAACTTCCTGCGGCCGAGCCTCGTTGCTGCCGGTCTCGATCCCGATAATCTCGTCAGTCACGGAACGATGGATCTCGGTAGTGAAGCCAAAGCCTGGAAGGCGGTCTGGTCGGCCGGGCAGGGTGTGGCGTCTCTAAGGGATGTGCCGGGTGCCGCCGAGCTGTGCGAGCGGCTGATTGCCGAATACGCGCAGGCGATGGCACATGCCGGCAGCGATCCATTCACGACGAAGGGACCGTCCGCCTAAATCCTTCCTCCTGTGTCAGCGGATCAGGATTGCTCTGAAATCATTGACGTTGGTACCGCTTGGTCCGGTGACGAAAAGGTCGTCAATTGCGGCAAATGCGGAATAGCTGTCATTGTCATCCAGCATCTTCTGCGGGTCGAGATTCGCCGCCCGCAGCCTTCGCACGGTGGCGCCGTCGCAGAAGGCACCGGCATTGCTTTCCGAGCCGTCGATACCATCCGTGTCTGCGGCCAGGACTTCTATGTCGTGACCATCAATCGCCAGGGCCATGGCAAGAGCGAATTCTCCGTTGCGACCTCCGCGGCCACCGCTGGAGCGTAGCGTCACCGTGGTTTCTCCGCCGGAAAGCAGGAGGGCAGGCTTTGTAAATGGACGGTTGCGCTCGGCGATTTCCCGGGCAATGGCGGCATGTACCAAGGCGACATCGCGGGCCTCTCCCTCGATGGAATCGGAAAGGATTGCGGCTTCGATATTTTCAGTTCTTGCGGCTGCTGCTGCGGCCTCCAGCGAGATTGCCGCAGACGCGATCATGTGGTGGCTATGGTTCGCGAAAACCACATCATCGGAAAGGGGCGCGTCGGCCCGCTTCGAATGGAGATGATCGAGTGCCGCCTGCGGTAGGGAGAGCTTGTATTGGCGAATGACGGCGAGCGCATCATGACGTGTGGAATCATCCGGGATCGTCGGGCCGGAGGCTACATGGGCCGGATTGTCGCCGGGAATGTCGGACACGATAAGGCTGACCACACGGGCCCGCGTCGATGCGGCTAGGCGACCACCTTTGATGGTGGACAGATGTTTGCGCACGATATTCATGGCGGCAATCGGCGCTCCGGATGCAAGAAGCACCTGATTGATCGCGATTTCATCTTCCAGCGTCATGCCCTGCGGAGGGGCCGGCAAAAGGGCGGATCCACCGCCGCATATCAGCGCTATGACAAGATCGTCTTCAGTCAGATCTGCAATTGTTTCGACCAACCGGCCGGAGGCGGCAAGGCCGGCCGCGTCCGGTACCGGATGGGCTGCCTCGATGATCTCGATGTTTTCTGTTTCGCAGCCGTAACCGTAACGGGTTACCACGACACCGCTGAGCTCTTCGTCCCACAGCGTTTCGAGAGCCTGAGCCATCTGGGCAGCGCCTTTCCCGGCACCGATCACCACGGTTCTTCCCTTCGGTTTTTGCGGCAGATGGGCACGAATGCCCTCAACCGGATCAGCGGCGCGAACCGCGGCGTCAAAGAGCGAAGCGAGAAAAGCGCGTGGTTCAAGCATCGAGTTCTCCACATTGTCGTCGTAGGGAATATCTCTCATGAGAGCAGGGCCAAAGACAGGGGAGATATGCCCCATTTTGTCAATTCGACAGAGTGTTACGCTGCGTAGCAGTCGAGCACCGCCGAGCAGGCCGAACCGATATCGACGTCATGGCCCAATCCTTCTAGCGAGCGGCCGTAGGTCGATATCAAAGCCATGACGGTATCGAACCGAGCCTGTTGTCCGGTATGCGTGAAGCGTATGAGACGTTCGGCGCCGGGGCCAACGCCAGCCGCCAGCGGCTGTCCCAGCCGGATGGCTTCGGCGAGGAGAACCTCTACCGGGATGTCTGGCGGCAGTTCGGTAGTGGTGACGAGATTGGAATTCGTTCGATCGTCGGTCCAGCATGATACCCCCATCGCAGTCAGTCCCGCACGTGTGGCGCAGGCAGCGAGTTGGTGTCGTGCAATCACGCCATCAAGGCCTTCGCGCTCGAGACGGTCGAGTGCGGCATGCAGCGCGTGCCATTCGAGCGGAACGGCGGTGCCGGCCGGTGCGCCATAGCCGCCATCGATCCAAGGTTTAAGATCGGAGAGCGACAGGATAGAGTTTCTCGGTCCGCCGGGCCTGCCGATCAGATCCCAGGCAGCCGGGCTGATGGAAAGCGCGGAAAGGCCTGCCGGTCCTGCCAGCGCTTTTTGAGGGCCGATAACAGCGATATCGATGCCGAGCGTGTCGACATCGAGGTGATGTCCACCGATAGAGGCGACGGCATCGACGATCGTCAGCAGGCCTCGCTTACGCGCAAGGTGGATGATCTCGGCCAACGGATTGCCGATGCCACTTGCCGATTCTGCGTGGACGAGCGAGAGCACTGTGGCATCAGGATGTGTCTCAATCGTCTCGGCGACTGCGTCAAGTTCGATGGCGCGGGCAGGTGATGCGGTAACATCGATAACCTCACCGCCTGAAAGGCGCATCCAGTTACCAAACCAGCTGCCATACGGGCTGGTGACGATGTTAATGGCCTTCATGCCAGGCCGGATGATGGATGTGGCTGCAGCCTCAAGCGCGACAACGGCCTCCGCCTGAACTATGGCGATATCGTTGCGCGTGTGGAGGATCGCGCCGAGCCGGGCAGCGGTGATGGCATATCGCTCTGCCGGAAACGGCGGGATGTCGAGAAGAGGGCTCCAATGGTCAGTCGTCATGTTTCGATTCGCTTTTGTGCACGATGTCGACCTGGCGTTTGTCTATTGCCAGGCGTGGGACGGCGGAAACCAGCGCGCGGCCGGCAGCCGATTGTGGGGCGTCGATGACGTCGATCGTGCGACCTGTCTCCACGATGCGGCCGGCATCCATGATGGCCAATCGATGCGAGACGGCACGCAATACGGCGAGGTCGTGCGAGATAAACAGGTAGGACATGCCCTGTTCACGCTGCAATTCGACAAGCAATTCAAGGATGCGGTTGCGTACCTGCACATCCAAAGCCGAGACGGCCTCATCCAGCAGGATAAGTGAGGGACGTGTCGATATGGCGCGGGCGATCGCAACTCGCTGACGTTGTCCGCCGGAGAGCTCATTAACCGGCCGATCGGCATCGCTTGCGGAAAGGCCAACCCGGTCAAGGAGCCGCGAGATTTCCGCAGGTCTGGAAGCTTTCGGGACGGTTTCATGAATGCGCATTGGATCGCCAAGTGTCTCGCCGACAGTGGCGGTTGGATGGAAGGCGCCATGAATGTCCTGGAACACCATCTGAATCCGTTGGCGCTTTTTCCGTAGCGCGCTGCCTTTCAGGGATAGCCAGTCTTCGCCTTCGAAGATGATTTTGCCGGCGTCCGGGACGGCGAGACGCAAAAGAACCCTAGCCAGAGTTGACTTTCCGCTGCCCGATGCGCCGGCAATGCCGAGCGTTTCTCCGGGCGCAAGCGAAAACGAAACACCGTCTAGCGCCGCTACGTTTCGCCCGCCGGATATGTATCGTCTTCTGAGGTTCTCAACCGATAGAAGCGTCATGTGGATGAGGCTCCGCCGATAAGGGATGGTGATTTCAGGTCGAGATGTCCTGCGATCAGGCTTTTCGTGTAGCCGCTTTTCGGATTGCTCAAAACGTCGGCTACGGGTCCGATTTCGATGAGGTGAGCATCCTTGAAGACAGCGATGCGGTCAGCAAGGTTGGAGGCCAGTGCAATGTCATGGGTGACAAAAATCAGCGTCATTGCGTTCTTGCGCACGAGTTCGTCCAACAGTGTGACGATTTCAGCCTGCACCACGGTGTCGAGCGCGCTTGTCGCTTCATCGGCAATCAGGATCGATGGCCGACCCGCAATGGCGGCGGCAATCGCAACCCTCTGCCTCTGGCCGCCTGACATTTGATGCGGATAGGCGCGCATGACAGCATGAGCGTTGGGGATGCGCACGTGCTCCAACAGTTCCCGGGCGTGCCCATAGGCTTGCGGCCATGTCATGCCGAGATGGCGTCGAGCACTTTCGGCCACCTGCTCACCCACGCGCAAAACGGGGTTAAGGCTGGACGAGGCATCCTGAAACACGAAACCCAGATCCCGGCCGAGCCGGGGTGATCGACCTTCTGACCATTGCATTCGTCCGTCATAGACTGTTCCTGCTGGCAAGAGGCCGGACAGGGCCCGCACGAACGTGCTCTTGCCAGAGCCGCTTTCGCCGACGATTGCGAGACGTTCACCGCTCATGAGATCCAGCGAGAGACCTTTAACCGCGGCATTCATCTGGCCGCGGTAGTGAATAGTCAAAAGGTCGATATGGCAAAGAGCGACAGTCATGGCGTCGCATCCGTTTGCCTGACATGTTTGGAATGCGTGCCGGAAAGAGCTTTTGTCAGCCCTTCGCTCAACAAGTAGGTCGCGAGGACCGTGACGATCAACGCGATGCCGGGGATAATCGAAAGCCATGGAGATGACCGTAGGACGTTGCGCCCCTCCGCGATCATCGCGCCCCATGTGACGGTGTTGGGATCTCCAAGGCCAAGGAAGGAAAGTGCGGCTTCGGTCAGAATGGCCGCAGCGACGATGGTCGCAGAGATGGCCAGAACCGGAGGCGCGGCCTGAGGCAGAATCTGGCGAAAAGCGATCTCGGCCGGATGCATTCCTATCACCGTGGCCGCAGCAACGTAATCTCGCTCCCGGATGGACAGTACCTGAGCGCGGGTGAGGCGCGCCGGATCGGCCCATGCGCCGAGCGCGATAGCGATGACCACGACGACCGGTGCTGAGCCAACGACGCTAACCATGGCAAGTGCGAGAAGAAAACCGGGCACGATCTGAAATGCATCGACAATGCGCATCAACGCCTCGTCGACAAGGCCACCTGCCAATCCGGCAATGAGGCCGACGCAAAGGCCGAGCACGATAGCCGCGAGCGCCGCAGCCGCCCCGACCAGAAGCGAGGTTCGGGCGCCATGAACAATGCCGGCAAAAACATCGCGGCCCAGGCGGTCCGTGCCAAGCGGCAGGCTCATGTCGGTCAATGGTGCAAGAAGTGCCCGGCCGGCGATGCGCAGAGGATCGCCGGGTGCGATCAGGGGAGCCACGATCGCAACGATAATCAAAATGGATAAAATGCAAAATCCGACAATGGCTTCCGGTGTTTTTATCATCTTTTGGATCAGCTTCAACGAGCGGCCTCCGAGGCGCCGATGCGCGGGTCGAGCGCTGCCTGTGCGAGATCGACGAGAAGATTGACAACGATAACCAGAACGGCGCTGACGAGGATTATGCCCATGAGGAGCGGTGTATCACGTCCGGCGACCGCCTCCTGGGCGAGCCGTCCGAAGCCCGGGATGGCAAAAATGCTTTCGATCACCACGCTGCCGCCCAGCATGGCAGCAGCCTGCAACCCGAGCATGGTGATGAGCGGCAGAGCGGCATAGCGCGCGACATGCCGCCAGATGATGCGAAAACGGCTCAAACCTTTTGCATGGGCAAAAAGCACGAAATCCAGCCTCCATGCTTCCGCCATGGCGGCGCGCATGACCCGCAGGAAGAGGGCCGTGTAAATTATTGCCAGTGTGCTGACCGGCAGAAGCAGGTGGTGTGCGATATCCGTCATGCGATCGATGCCGGTCCTGCCGGAAGCGATCGTCTCCAGACCGGATGTCGGCAGCCATCGGAGTTGAACGGCAAAGATCAGGCTGAGGACAAGCCCAAGCCAGAAACTCGGGATAGAGTAAAAGATGAGAGAAATTGCGGAAATAATTCTATCTCTTGAACTTTCTGGATTTGCACCGGCGATGACGCCGAGAAGAGAGCCGAAGACAAAAGAAAGCGCGGTGGCACTTCCCATAAGCGCGAGAGTGTTGGGCAGGCGCTCGACAATGAGGGACAGGACAGGACGCTCGAAAGCAACTGACCATCCCAGATCCAGGCGGGCAAGCGCGGTGAGGTAGAGCCATAGGCGGGCGGTTGTCGATTGGTCGAGGCCGTAGGCTTTTCGCAGGCTCTCCGCTACCGAAACGTCGCCGCCACCGATCGAAAGAAGATATGCGTCAACGGCGTCGCCGGGGGCCGTTTCCAGAAGCAAGAACGTCAGGATGGCGACGATCAGCAGAACGGGAACGCTAGCGAGGAGGCGGCGACGTATAAGGCGCAGGCATCTTTTCACGGAAGCAAAGGCCTCCGCACCTGCTGCCGGATTGCGATAACAGTGCTCACGGCTGCAACGCCGTGGTCGCCCAGTTGGACACTGCCCAGCGGGGGTTGTCGGCAACATCGAGGAGCCGTTCGCTGGCGACGGAGATGAAGCCCCACTCGGCAACGTTGATCAGAGGGAGATCCCCGGCGACCGTCTTCTGAAACTCGTTATAGAGTTTCGTCCGCTCGCCACTGTCGATGGTCTCGACAGCCTTGGCGATAATGGCGTCTAGCGACGGATTGACGTAGCCGCCCTGATTGGAGAACGGAACACCGGCCGGGATGCCGGACTGCACGAGGATCGTAGTGGAAATTGCGGGGTCGCCACGGAAGACCGGCGGTGCGACCGCAAGATCGAAATCGTGGTCGGTATAAACTGCCTTCTGGTGTGCGGCGGAGTCGGCGTTGACGATCTGTGCATCGATACCGATTGCGGCAAGTGCCTGACGGAGATAGTCACCGAACTGACGGGTCTCGTTGAAGTACGGGGCAGGCCGCAGTTTCAGGGTAAAGCGATTGCCGTCCTTGTCGCGCTTATAGCCGGCCTCATCGAGCAGCGCATTGGCCTTTTCGATGTCGAAGACATAGCTCTCGACGTCGGCATCATAAAATTCCGGAGCGTTTTTAGGCACGGGGCCGGTGGATGCGGTCGCATAACCGAGGAAAATCGTGTCGATGACGAAGCTCCTGTCGATCGCATGGGCAATTGCCTTACGCACCGAGGGAGAGGCCAGTTCTTCACGGCGATGATTGATCTCGACAACCAGCTGATAGGTGAGCGCCTCATAACCGCGCGAGATCACGGTCAGGCCCGGCACTTTGCCGATGCGATCGAGATCGGCAAGCGGGACTGCGGAAAATGCGGCCAGCTGGATTTCTTCCGCTTCCAGCGCAGCAGCGGCACCGGCCCGATCCGGCAGGACGCGAAAGATGATCTCGTCCAAGCTTGGTTGGTCCTTGCCCCAATAGGTTTGATTACGCGCGAGGCGATAATATTCACCGGGCTTGTGTTCGGCGAAAGTGAAGGGACCAGTGCCCACCGGCTTTACGTTGGCGGGGTTGGTGGCGATGTCCGTGCCCTCGTACAGATGCCTGGGAATGACGCTGCTGACGACCGGGAGGGCGTTACGGATCAATTGGATGGGCGTTGGCTTGGAAAAACGGAAGATGGCGGTGTAATCGTCGGGCGTATCAACGGATGTGAGGTTCGCAAAAACGATGCGCCCGAGGTTCTGTAGAGGTTTCCAGACATTCAGCGCTGAATAGGCGACATCCGCCGACGTAAACGGTTTGCCGTCATGCCATCTGACGCCTTCACGCAGCTTGAACGCAATGCTCAGCCCGTCATCTGAGGCTTCCCAGGCCGTGGCGAGCCTCGGTTCCAGCCCATCCTTGCCGTCGAACGACGCTTCCGCCAGCGGTTCTATCACCTTGCTGGCGATGAAGAAGACACCATTGGATGCAACGATTGCCGGATTGAGATTTTTGGGTTCGGAATCCGCAGCCACAAGCAATCGTCCGCCCTTGGGGCCGTCCTTTGCCGCGGCGAGTATCGGCAGGGCCGTCGAAGCGAGCAGCAGGCTGGAGATCTGCAAAACGTGGCGGCGGGAGAGAGGCAAGGCGGACATGGCGTTTTCCTGAACGGCGCGTGCTGAGACGATAGCGCAATAATCCATGATCGATATCGTTTTTCGAAGCCAAGAAAATCTTTTGATGGGTCCGTTCAGGAGATTTTATTGTTCGCCATCTGCAGGCCGCCGCATCCGGCGCAATGGTTTACCGGAATATGCCGGTGTGGACGATATTGATACATGCGTCGTTTCTAATGGAATGTGAAGATGAATGCATGACGTTGGACGATCCTGAAACAACCTTGCTCATGGCTGTGCTGAAATGATTGGCGGGGCTCACCAACTCTCTCGAGTAGGGGGTCCGCGAGCCCCTGACCGGCATCATGCCGGCTGCAGTGAGATAGAGAGCATGGTTGCCGATTTCTCAATATGCCGTGGCGTTATCTCCCTGTTAACCTGCTGAGCAAATTAACAATTCGTTAACGCGTGTATCAGGCTGGCGCATACTGTCTTCAATCGACCAGCCAAACATCCAGGCGTCAAATTTCATTTGCCAGAACTCTGCCGGTTCACCGGTTGCATCTGGCCACCGATCGGCTTTGAGCAGGGGGTGTTGTGATGAGGGCAAGCCGAGTATGCGCGCATTAATCCCGCGTTCCTGCCAGTCCAGGAGCGTTTCAATAGTCATTTATGATTCCCTTTCGGAAGTCGTGACTAATTGAATTTTGCATTATCGCAAGCCGGATGGGCGTTTTTGGAGGCGCGCCTTGCCGGCCCCCCGATGGAAGGCCGGCTCGTTTTTGCGTTTTGTGCATGCCGCAAAGGCGTCAAAAAACGTCGAGAACGATCTTGCCCCTGGCCTTGCCCGTTTCAAGCAATGCATGCGCGGCGCGCAGGTTGGCGGCGTTGATGGGTGTCATGACTTCGGTGACCGTCGTCTTGATCGCACCGGCATCCACAAGAGCAGAAACCTCGTTCAGCAGTTTTCCCTGTTCGGAGATATCCGCAGTCTCAAAAATCGATCGCGTGAACATCAGTTCCCAATGGACCGACACTGATTTGCGTTTGAACTTGAGAATGTCGAGTGCCTTCGGGTCATCGATCAGGACAAAACGCCCCTGTGGCGCGATCAATTCGGCGATCTCGTCAAGATGCCCGTCCGTTCCCGTGGTCGAAAAGACGAAGGCGGGGGCACCGATGCCAAGCCCGGCGATCTGGGCCGCGATGGGTTTGTTATGGTCGATCACATGATGGGCGCCGAGCGACTTGACCCATTCCTGCGTTTCGGGACGTGAGGCGGTGGCGATTACTGTGAGATCGGTTTTGGCGCGTGCCAGCTGGATGGCAATAGAACCGACGCCGCCGGCGCCGCCGATGATGAGGATGGCATTGGCCGCACCTGGAACCGGGTTGGATACGGCCAGACGATCAAACATCGCTTCCCATGCGGTGATGGCCGTCAGGGGTAGTGCAGCGGCCTCGCTGTTGGAGAGTGATGCCGGCTTTCTGCCAACGATACGTTCATCCACCAGATGAAATTCACTATTGGCGCCGGCGCGGATCAACGAACCGGCATAAAACACCTCGTCTCCGGGACGAAACGAAGAGACCTCGCTGCCAACCTCAACGACTGTTCCGACCGCATCCCAGCCCAGTACCTTCCATTGGCCCGGGTCGGGTGCCACACCCTTGCGGATCTTGTAGTCGACGGGATTGACCGAGATCGCCTTGACTGCGACCAGCAGGTCGCAGCCGGTTGCTGTCGGTTTCGGCAATTCGATATCCGAGAGTGCCTCCGCGCGGTCAATGGCGCCGGGTGTCTGGTATCCGATGGCTTTCATGTCGTTTGCTCCTTGACGATGAAGCCTCTATCTAGATTATTGTCGACAAGAGCCAATACGCACAAAAATCGCCTATAGTGTCGAAAAGGATACCGTCATGGCCAAGCTGCCGCATTCCCGTTTTGACTGCTCTCCGGGTTGCTCCGTTGAGGCTGCCATCAGTTTGATCGACGGAAAGTGGAAATGCGTGGTGCTTTTCCATCTGCTCGACGGCACGCTGCGTTTCAACGAAATCCGCCGGCGTGCACCGGGGGTGACGCAGCGCATGTTGACCAATCAGTTGCGGGAATTGGAAGAGGACGGGCTGATCACGCGCAAGGTCTATGCGCAGGTGCCTCCGAAGGTGGAATACAGCCTATCCGACATGGGGCGCGGGCTGACGCCGATCCTGCTGGCGCTCAAGGATTGGGGTGATGCAAACATCGGTCTCTTCGGTAAGCCGAGGCAGGTTTCGGATACAGCCGAGGCTGCAGCCTGAATCGGCCTCACCGAGGTTCGGCGTTGAGGGAAAGGTAGGTTGGATCGAAGCCGGCGACCGACTGCAGGCGTTGCCAGTCAAGGATGGTGATTGTGTCCTTTGTCCAGGTGATGAGGTTTTCCCGGCGCAATGCTTGTATGACCCGGTTCATGTGAACAAGCGAGATCCCAAGCACATCCGCCATTTCGGACTGTGATAGCGGGAAATGGAAGGCCCAGCCTTGTGTATGTCCGACCACCTTCAGGCGCAGATAAAGCTCGCAGATGACATGGGCCAAGTGAGAGGTGCGCGAGCGGCGGCCCATCGAAACGATCCATTCGCGATGGATGCCCCCGTGAATAAGCGTATCAAGCCATAAAAGACGTGTCAGATGCGGCCAATCTTCGGTGATTGTCTTGAGATCAGGGTAATCGACGAAGGCAACCGTGCAGTTCGACAGCGCGACGATTCCATGGTCCATGGTTTTCAGGAGAAAGGCATGAAGATCGACAAACTCGCCGGCGATGTGAATGGCGGTGATCTGCCGCGCGCCTTCCGGTGTCACCTTGTAGCGCGCCGCAAAGCCATCCAGCAGCATCGTGCTGGTGTTGGGCCGCGTGCCCTCGGTGACGATGTCTTCATTGGCGGTAAAACGCTTCTCCCTGCCGGCTATGGAGCGCAACACATCCTTCTCTGCATCCGAGAGGGAATCGCGCTGTTCCAGATTCAGAAGAAGTGTTTCGATCACGGCGTTCTCCCTAAGCAAATGTCGGGACTTAGAACGCGCACGACTTGTGGATAGTTGCAAATATTTGTGCGGAACAAATGCCGATGCCAGCGATTGAACGGCGTGAAACAGAAGGCTCGCATCTCATGCCAACATATTTTTTCGATATTCATAATGGCAATGGCCCAAGCCGTGACGAGCACGGAACGGAACTTTCCTCGGATCGAAAGATCATGCATGAAATGAGCCGCATATTGCTCGATATCGCGCGGGATGAACTGCCAGGGCAGGAGCATGGCGAGATTTCGATTTTCGTGCGGGATGATGAGGGGCAGGAAGTCTGCTCAACGCATCTTAGCTTCCGAACGGAATGGAAGCTCCCGGCGCAAACATGACGCAGAAGACAAAGGCTGACATGGCCTGTTTCTAATGCGTTATCAATGTTTTGAAGGAGTTTGGTGGGTGATGTAGGGCTCGAACCTACGACCCGCTGATTAAGAGTCAGCTGCTCTACCAACTGAGCTAATCACCCGTCCAATCCGTCCCGGCGCTTGGTGTCACCGGCGGTGTGAGGGGGCTTCTAAAGGGCTTCATTCGGCTTGTCTAGCGGCAGAATGGATTTTCTTGAATCTTTTTTGACAGTCGCGCAGCAAGCATGTGGAAAAGCCCGGATTTACGGGCCTGTGCGCTGTGGATTGCCAAAACGCTGCATCAGAAACGCTGTTTCGGTCTGTGGACCAGACAGTCGACTGGATTTGCCGAGTGTTGTTGAGCCCGGTTGCCAGGCGATGGATGCAAACAGAATGACGGTTGCCGCGTATGTGGCTGCGATGAGAAATTTGCGGCTGGATAACGATGATGTCGACATGGCCGTTCTCCTTTGCCGCATAACTGATGACCGTCATCGAATGTTCCAGAGAGTGATGATGTCGCTTGGCGGCTTTACATCGATGGCGTGAGCCTCCATCAATCGCGAACGAATGAAGGAGGCAGATTCCATGGCAATCGAAAACGACCTTTCCCTCATCCTCGAACAAGAAAGGGTGCTGCAATTCGATCGGTTCGATCTTGGCAGTGCCTGGGAACTCGGCAGCAGGTTGCGTGACATGGCCGTTTCAGGCGGGCATTCCGTGGCGATTGATATCCAGATGAATGGCATGCCCGCTTTTTACGCCGCGTTGCCGGGCTCTGTGCCAGACAATGCTCAATGGATTCGCCGCAAGCGCAATGTGGCCATGCGATTCGGGCACCCGAGTTATGCTATTGGCCTTGGCCTCGCACTTGAAAACCGCACGCTTTCCGACAAATACGGCGTCGATCCGGCGGACTACGCTGCCCATGGCGGAAGTTTTCCGATCGTTGTGCGTGGTGTCGGTTCTATCGGTACCGTGACGGTATCGGGCCTGCCGCAGCGTGAGGACCACAAAATGGTCGTGCAGGCGATCGCCGACATGATGGGTTTGGACGGGCGGTCGATCGATCTCGACATTGCACCGGTTGTTGTTTGAAGGGATCATCATGACAGTTGGAAAAAGCACTGCTGAACAGGTTTTGAATTTCTGGTTCGAAGAGCTTGGCGAACAAGGCTGGTTTCAGCCGCCGGAAGGTCTGGATGACGTCATCCGCGATCGATTTTCTGGATGGCATCGGGAAATGGCGCAGGGAGACCTGAGCGGTTTTCATTCGTCGGCAAGGCACAGGCTGGCGGCGATCCTGGTGCTCGATCAGTTTCCACGTAATATGTACCGGGCGACGCCATTGGCTTTTGCCACGGATTGGTTGGCTCTGCGTGAAGCGCGCCTGTTGGTCGATGCGGGTCTGGATCGCGAACTCGACGTGCATTCGCGCTGCTTTTCCTATCTTCCGTTCGAGCATTCGGAGGATCTCGCCGATCAGGACCGATCGGTGCAGCTGTTTTCGGATCTTGGTGACGCGAACTACCTAGAATATGCCGAGCGGCACCGCAATGTGGTGCGCCGCTTCGGACGCTTCCCGCACCGCAATGCCTATCTTGGTCGCCAATCAACCGATGTCGAGATCGACTATCTGTCGCAGCCCGGCTCCGGTTTCTGATCGTTGATGTTTTTGCCTAGCGCCTGATCGCACGTCCGACTGCGATCAGGACGCATGCGCCTATGAAGCCAGCAATGAGATAGCCGATCCATCCGCCGAGTACGATGCCGAACACGCCCAGGATGGCATTGGCGATAACGGCGCCAACAATGCCCAGAATGATGTTCATCAGAACACCCATATCGCTGCGCATGAATTTTTCGGCCAGCCAGCCGGCAATGCCTCCAATGATGATAGCTGCAATCCAGCCGATGCCTGCCTGTTCCATGATCCTACCTTTGTTGAATTAGCGTGACAGGCAACGCGTAAACCTTCGTATTGTTCCCGGTCGAGCAGATCAAATGCTTGAGAGCATGTAAGGTTTTCAGAAGATGACGCGCCGTTCCTTTCCTTCGCCGTGATCTGTGCCTATGTTCGCCGCGATTCTCCGCGAAAGACGCGGTCCACTTTGAAAAGACGAGTATTCGCGTGTCCGAGATGATGACGAAACACGGCAGAGCCAGCCGTATTCTTGCCACCACCCTGGTCGCTCTCCAGCTTGCCGTATTGTCCGTATCGTCGGCACGGGCGCAGGAGCCGCCGGCCGTCCAGCCGCCGGCTGCTGTCCAGCAGCAATCGGGGCAACCCTCAGCCGCGACATCGGCCGCGCCTGCCGTCAATGGTGAAACGCCTGATCCGAATGATGGTCAGGTGACGGCCGATTCAATCAATGGCAAGGTCCGTGCCAACCTTGCCACCATCCGCTCACAGCTCGACACCTTCCGCCAGCGCGTTCAGCAGGATATCGACGACGATGGCAGTCTCTCGGAACTGCGGGTGCGCGCCGAGGAAATCGTCGGCGAAATGCAGGCGACATCGTCGCGATTGCAGGATCGTGAAAAGCAGATCCAGGAGCGTCTGACGGTTCTCGGTGAAGCGCCGAAGGAAGGGCAAGCTGCCGAACCCCCGCTGGTTGCAGAAGAACGCAGCCGGCTTGCGAACGAACGCGCCGAACTGAATGTGGTGAAGGAAAATGCCGCCACTCTTTCTGACAGCGCCAACCAGCTTGGTAATACCATCACCAATCTGCGTCGTAACCTCTTCACGCAGACGCTGTTCCGCCACACCGACATGTCGGCGGATCTGTTTGTCGAAGCAGGGCAGGCGACCGTCACGGAGGTGTCCAATTTTGTCCGCACGATTTCCGGTTGGTCGGGCTTTGTCTGGAGCTACAAGAAATACCAGCTTTTTGGCGCGCTGATCCTCTCTCTTGGCGCTGGCCTGCTTTTTCTGCTTGGCGGCTACCGGGTTTTCGGGCGGCTGATCCATCGCAAGGTTGTGGGCGAAGAGGCGCCATCTTATCTGCGACGCCTGTCCGTCGCTTTCTGGTCAACCGTCATCGAGACTATGTCGCTTGCGGCCTTTCTCGTGTCGTCTTACCTGTTCCTCGACGGATTCAACGTGTTGCGATCCGACGTCTCTGCCATGGTGGCGTCGTTTTTCGGCTTTGTATGGTTCATCTATTTCGTCTGGAACCTGACGTCATCGGTGCTTGCGCCGTCCGAGCCGGACTGGCGACTGGTGCGTATTACCAATCGCGGTGCGCGGCTGCTATCGCTTGCCGTTATCGCCATGGCGGTCGTGAATGGGCTAGATTACATGTTGGGCGCCATCAGCGAGGCGCTGAATTCGCCGCTGATCGTGACTATCGCAAAAAGCATTATAGCCGCGTTCGTGATCGGACTGATCCTTATCGGCATTTCGTTCGTGAAGCCGATCATGGCGGCCGGCGAGACCTCCGACGGTGAAGGGCGTCCCTGGCCGCGTATGGCGAGAATCCTGCTCCGTCTGGCGGGTCTTGCGCTGATCCTGTCGGTTATTGCCGGTTATGTCGGACTAGCGCGTTTCGCTGCCACGCAAATCGTTCTCACCGGCGCTGTGATCGTGCTTATCTATATCGGTCTTCTGTCCGGCAAGGCTGTTTCAAAACAGGGTGCATTCAAGAGCACGTCGGTCGGCGCAAGGCTGACAGAGCGATACAGGTTCGGAGATGTCGGGCTTGATCAGACCGGATTGGTGGCCGGCCTCAGCATCTATGCCTTCGCGCTGGTGTTCGGTATTCCGCTTATCCTGCTGACCTGGGGATTCCAGCTGACCGACATCGAGTCCTGGGTATACCAGTTCTTTACCCGGATAACTATTGGCAACATTTCCATTTCGATCGTCAGCATCTTTGGCGGTATTCTCTTGTTCGCAGCCGGTTACGTGGTGACGGGCTGGATTCAGAAATGGATCGACGGCAATGTCATGGCCCGCAGCCAGGTCGATACCGGCGTGCGTAACTCGGTCAAGACCGGTATCGGTTATCTGGGAGTCGGCATGGCGGCGCTGATCGGCGTTTCTGCGGCGGGTATCGATCTGTCGAGTTTTGCGCTCGTTGCCTCCGCCTTGTCGGTCGGTATCGGTTTTGGCCTGCAGAATATCGTGTCGAATTTCGTGTCAGGTCTCATCCTGCTGGTCGAGCGCCCGTTCAAGGTCGGGGACCATGTCATTACCGGTACGACGGAAGGGATCGTGAAGCGCATCTCCGTGCGCGCAACGGAGATCGAGACATTCCGCAAGCAGTCGATCATCGTGCCGAATTCGGAGCTGATCAATGCGCCGGTCGGCAACTGGACGCATCGCAATCGCATCCAGCGTAACGAGATCCCGATTTCCGCCAGTTATGATGCCGATCCGGACAAGGTAATCGAAATTCTGCTTGGCCTGGTCAAAGAGATTCCGGAAGTGTTGCGCAACCCCGAGCCGCATGTGGAGTTCCTCCGCTTCGGCGCCTCCTCGCTCGACTTCGAACTGCGATACCATCTGGCTGATATGGATGTGGGCCTGGGCATCCGAAACAAGCTGCGTGCCGATATTTTGAAAGCGTTCCGCAACGCAAATATTCATATTCCTTTCCCGCAGCAGGAGATCGTGCTCCATCGCGGCAAGCCGAACTGGGTTCCGGAAAAAGACGAGGATCCGCGCGGCGGCGCCTGATCGAGTCGTCTGATTCATCTGGACGGCAGAAATCGCAACTATACTCGGATAGTGTTGGGATTTCTGTCGTCAGGATGTCGCTCCTGATTAACGCTTCTGAAAAGCGTCTTTGCTAACATGTTTCATCAGGGGACAGTATCTCACTGATAGGGGCATTATGACTTTTCTCGGCATTTCTGGAATGCACTATTCTGGTCAGGATCTGGTTGGCGCGCGAATCCTTCTTGCAGAAGATTCCAACGTCTTCACGTCGATGATCAGCAAACGACTGAAGGAACTCTTTGGTATTGAGGTGGAAATCTGCCGCAATTTCGAGGATCTTCAGCTTGCTTACGACCGGTCGACCGATCCGGTGACGCTGGCTATTTCCAACATCAATCTGCCAGGTGCCGAAAATGGAGAGGCTCTGAGTTACCTGATTGATCTCAGCATTCCCGTGATCGTGTTTACCGGCACGTTCCATGAGGACACTCGCGAAAAGCTGCTGAAGCAGGACGTCGTCGACTATATCCTCAAGGATAATGTTTTTGCGGTGGAAATGCTGGCGGAATCGGTCTGCCGTTTCCTCACCAATCATCAGCATCACGTTCTGATCGTTGACGACAGCCCGACTGCGCGAGCGCTTCTGTCCAGTCGTCTCAAGCGCTACAATTTCCGTGTCAGCACGGCAGATAGCGGCGCCAAAGCACTGGATCTTCTGAAAAAAAATGCTGATATCGGCCTGATGGTCACCGACTACAATATGCCGGATATCGATGGTTTCGAACTGACGCGGCGCATCCGTTCGGTTCGCGGCAGTCACGAACTGCGCATCATCGGTGTTTCGTCGTCCGACAACCGGCTTTTGTCGGCGCGTTTCCTCAAGGCTGGCGGAAACGATTTCATGCTGCGGCCCTTCATCGACGAAGAGTTTTATTGCCGCGTAAACCAGAACCTCGATACGCTTATCCAGATACGTTCCATGCAGGAACGCCGCGCGGGCGACCGCAAGGCCACTGCCTGATTTGAACCGGTATACTGTCCAAATGAAACGCCGCCCTCCAGGGCGGCGTTTTTGGTTTGAGATTTGATGTTGTCTATGCGGCGACGCCGGTCCGGACGGTGCTCATAGTAAGCTTGCGCTCGGCGCGCTCCTGCTGCGGCGAGCGGTTATAGATCTCGCGATAGCACTTCGAGAAATGCGAGGCTGAAACGAAGCCGCACGCCACGGCGACTTCAACCACCGGCATGGACGACTGAACCAGCAGATGGCGGGCGCGATCAAGCCGGATCTCAAGATAATAGCGGGCAGGGGATCTGCCCATCTCCTGCCGGAACAGTCGTTCGATTTGCCGGCGTGAAAGCCCGGCATTGTCTGCAATTTCTACCAGTGAAAGCGGCTCGGCCAGATTGGCCTCCATCACCTCGATAATCGAGAGAACCTTGGAATTCTGGATGCCAAGGCGCGCACGCAGAGGAAGGCGCTGGCGGTCATGCGGATTGCGGACGCGGTCCGTCAGTTGCTGCTCGCAGATCCGGTTGACGAGGTTCTCGCCGAAATCCTGGCCGATCAGGTTCAACATCATGTCCAATGATGCGGTACCGCCGGCGCAGGTGTAGATGTTGCCATCGACTTCATACAGATCGGCGTAGACTTCCGCCTGGGGGAATGCCTCGGAAAAACCGGGGAGGTTTTCCCAATGGATGGCGCAGCGTTTGCCATTGAGAAGGCCGGCCTGAGCCAGAAGGTGCGCGCCGGTACACAGGCTACCGACGGCAATGCCGCGATTGTAGGTTTCTCGCAGGAAAGCGCTGGCCGTCTTGTTCTGGAATTCCTCGACATAGATACCCGAACAGACCAGTACCATATCCGGGCGATGTTCTCCGCCCAAGTTTTTCCGCTCGTCGGCGATGGACGAATTCACTTCAATTCCGATGCCGCACGAGGAATAAACCTTTTCCCCGTCGGTGGAACAGAGCCGCCATGTATACGCCGTGTAACCCAGCATCCGGTTGGCAATGCGAAGCGTTTCGACAGCTGCCGCAAACGGAAGCATGGTAAAATGTGGAACAAGGAAGAAGGCAATCGAACGCTTTTTGGTCTGGAACTTGTTCATGCCGAGGTCTCCGTGACGAATGTCAATTCCTCGCGTGAAACTATGCCTGCTTAATGTTCAAATAGCGACATTAATCGCCGAATTCGCGGCGCTTACTGAAAAGTGGCGGATTGGGTGCGTTCCTTTTGCGACAGCCTCGCTGTCGTGGGAAAAATAATGCCGGGTGCCTGCGGGCTAAGGCGGCATCCGGCATTGGATTACAGCGCAGCAAAGTATCTCGGCCAGTGGAAGTTTGGTCAGCTCTCATCCTTAGTGATGAGTGTTGCCGGCTCTCTCTTCTAGGACGTCGCTGGTTGGCCAGCCGATGTCCTTGCGCAATTCCGGCGACAGGCCTTCAAGCATCTCGGCAGTCTTGCGGCGTTTCCAGGATGCTCTTACTTCGGCTATGCCGTCGGTTACCAAGCCCCATGCGGCAGATAGCGTCGAATGCGATTTGGGCGTGTGATGCCCGGTGTGATGTGACGTGAACATGGCCATGACGGCCTCCTCCGTTCCTGTTTGGTCAAGTGGTTCGCATTCCTAGGCGAACCGTCTCGCAGTGCTCTTGTCATCAATCAGATGAATGGGGTTGCCTCCATTCGTCTGATTGTATGAAGCAGAATTCGCGAATGCGCTTTGTTCTGCCTCAAATTCCATCAATGAGATCATTCAATAGGCACATTATGCACCCGCTTGACGTTCAATCAAACGAAATGATATCGTGCTTAAGTTCAGAAAAATTGAAGGTGTTTCGATGTCAACGCCATTTCGATCTCCGTTGCCGCTGCTCGATAACGATGTCCTGAGAACCTTTGTCGCGATTGCCGAAACGGGCAATTTTTCAACCGCTGCCGAGGCGGTATTGCGCACGCCCTCGGCGGTTTCCATGCAGATCAAAAAGCTGGAAGAGCAGTTGAAAGTGACCCTGTTCTTGCGTGATGCCCGTTCGGTTACGCTGACGCAGCATGGGGAAATGCTTCTGTCTTATGCCCGGCGCATGCTGGCGCTATCAAACGAGGCCGTCTCGCGCTTCGTCATGCCGGAATTGTCGGGTGTGGTGCGTCTCGGCGCGCCCGACGATATTGCCGAGCGTCTGCTGCCGAAGCTGCTCAAGGATTTCGGCGAAAGTTTTCCAGGTATCATGGTCGATGTAACCGTCGACCAGAGTTTGCTTCTGCGCAAACGAATGGAAGAGCAGCGGCTCGACCTGACTTTGATCAACTGTGCCACCAGGCCGTTTCCAACCGCCGGAGAGATCATTCATACGGAAAAGCTCGTCTGGGCAGGCGCCAAATGCGGGAATGCCTATCTTCGCGATCCGTTGCCGGTCTCCGTTTGGGAGGATGGTTGCGTCTGGCGACAGGATGCGCTTGCGCAGCTCGATAAACACAAGCGAGCCTATCGCATCGCTTATGCCAGCGCCCATACGATGGCGCAGCGTGCGGCTGTCGTGTCCGATCTGGCGATTGCGCCGCTGCCGCGCTCCTACATCACCGACGATATGCAGGTGCTTGGTCCAAAGGAAGGGCTGCCGGAGTTGATCAGCTTCGATATCCGTCTTTTGACTTCGCCTCAATTGTCGACGCCGGCCAAGGCTGTCGCCGAGGGTATACGGGAAGCGTTCGACGGCATCGATGCTGCGGCTGCCTGATGCTTGTCGCGATTACCAGATACCCTTCCCGAGCCCGTTTCTGACCCATGTCCAGATCGGTGGAGGAAAGCGTAGAGCCGTTGTGCCGACTTGCTGGTGAACGACGAGTTCGTCGTTCAGTATATCTTTCACGGCCTTGATCACACGCTCAGTGGAAGCTGCGGTCAAAAGCAGAGGATAGGTGGCGATGAAATCGCCTTTTTGCGGTCTCAGCCGTTGCTCGTAAATCGTGCCGCCTGTGTCGGTGCCCGCGTCTACGAGATGGACTGTCGCTCCGAAATTGTCCGCGTCATTTTCCACCAGGGACCAGTATCCGCCCATCTGGCCGCGATAGGCCGGATTGATCCCGGCATGGAAATTGATGACGGGGCAGGGGCATGCAGCCAGGGTTTGCTTCGATAGCAGCCGACAGGAGATGGTAAGGATGACCTTCGGTTTTATCTGAGCCAGAAGCGCGTGGCATTCGGTATCGTTGACGCTGTCGACGTGATGGATGGGAAGAGAATAGTCGATCTCTGCCGAGAGACCATAGGCGCCTAAAATCTCTTCGGTCCGGCGGATGGCAATCTTCTTGCCGAGACGTGAGGCAACCATGGTGGCGAGTTGGCCGACGGCTATGGGCCACCCAAGACGTTTGGCACGGCGTACGAGAATCTTTTTTTTGCTTTCCGGTCGTTCCTCTATGACCTGCAGATCCGGCCAGTGTTTTTTCAGAACATTGATCATGACCTGAGGATTGGTGCCGCCTGCAGTCATCACCACTATCGTGGCGGAATGTTCATCCGCATTCATGAACCAGATCCCTTGCTCACAGGGTGCCGATCTTGCGTCGGGGCAATGAAAAAAGCGTTAGGTCCGAACAAATTCCAAATAAATCACGTGGGCGGTTGAACCTTTCGTGAAGTGGGGCGTTACCCGGGCGCGATATCCAACCAATTGATATATTTCGGAGCTTCCCCATGAAAATCGGAACCGTGACTGTCCTTGGCGCCACCCTCGTTGCGCTGTTGACGCTGAGCGCCTGCGGTAACACCATTCGCGGCGTGGGCCGGGACACGGCCAATGCCGTTGACGCCACGCAGACTGCCGGTCGCGATGTTGACCGCGCTGCTCGCCGCTAAAGTTTTCGTCGAAAAAAATGGCGGCTCGGAGGAAATGCTCCGGGCCGTCTGCTTTTTGTGATCGGCCTTGTGTCCGGAGCCGTCAGACCGGCGATTTGGGATATGCACGCTCCATGCCGCCGGATTTCGAAAGTCCGCTGCGGAATGCGTCATAGGCCGGATGCTGGCTAGAACGGGCTGCTTCGCTCAGTCGCATCTGCAGGCGTGCAGGTGCATTGTTGCCCACCCATTCACCGCATTTTTCCAGCTTCATCGTGTTCAGGAAACGCGCCTCGCTCGACCGGTCGAGATAGAGGTGCAGACCATCCAGAAACACATCGTCATTGGTCGGGATTTCCATCAGGAGAACGAGCCACGCCTGATTTTCGGTCGAGAAAGACTGAAGTCCGTCTGCCACCGTCTCGCGATTTCCGATCGGAGAAATATTGCCCATGTCATGCCCCTTAGCCGCAAAGCGGATAGCTCATGCGGCTATCCGATGATTCCCTAGGGCTTTTCTGGCGGAGGTGCTGCGCCATTTCAAGAGCATCGGCCAGCGTGTGAGCCGTTCGATCGGGGTTCTCCAAAGTTGGTTTTCTGGCTGGCCTATTCTGCTGCCATGCGATTGGATTTATGCGTCGAGGGTGTCACCATGGCGGCGATGACTGCCTGAAGATCGACCATGCCGACCGGTGTGCCGACGGGATCTACGATCTGCGCTTTCGTCTGGTTGGCCACCGTCATTTCCTTGGCGGCATTTTCCAAGGTCATGGTGGTTGAAAGAGAAAGACCTTCAGGTGTTCCGTCAAGTGGACGCATGATCGTTGCGAGTTGAATGACGCGACCACGATTGACCTCCTGAACGAAGGCGCTGATGTATTCGTCAGCCGGGCGCAGCACGATCTCCTGGCCTGTGCCCTGCTGGATCATCTGACCGTCCCGCAGAATGGCGATCTTGTCACCCAGTCGCAGAGCTTCATCGAGATCATGCGTGATGAACACCACAGTCTTTTTCAGTTCAGCCTGAATTTCCAGAAGTACGCTCTGCATATCGACGCGGATCAGGGGATCGAGCGCCGAGTAAGCTTCATCCATCAAAAGAATATCGGCATCATTGGTGAGCGCCCGCGCAAGGCCCACACGCTGCTGCATGCCGCCGGACAGTTGGTTGGGATATCGAGCCTCAAAACCTGAAAGCCCTACGCGGTCGATCCAACGTTGCGCCTTTGGAATGCTTTGCTTTCGCGAAATCCCCTGAATGTCGAGGCCGTAAACCGTATTTTCGAGAACGGTTCGATGCGGCAGAAGCGCGAATTTCTGAAACACCATAGCCGTCTTGTGGCGGCGAAAATCGCGCAGCGCGGTCTCATTCATCTGACAGATGTCGGCCCCGTCATAAATGACTTCACCCGACGTGGGCTCGATCAGCCGGTTGATATGGCGGATCAAGGTCGATTTGCCGGAACCCGACAGTCCCATCACCACGGTAATGCTGCCAGCCGGCATTGAGATATTGATGTTTTTCAGGCCGAGCACATGGCCATGTTTCTCGATAAGTTCGCTCTTGGACATGCCTTGATAAACAGATTCGACATGGTCTTTGCCCTTTGGGCCAAAAATCTTGTAGAGGCCTTTGATTTCGATGCCGTGGCTAGCCATGGACGACCTCCGAATGTTTCTGCAGTCGTTTGCCAAAGGCCTGGCTGGCGCGGTCGAAGATGATGGCAATCACCACCAGCGCAAAACCGTTCATGAAGCCGAAGGTGAAGAACTGGTTGTTGATGGCCTGCAGGGTGTTCTTGCCTAACCCGCCGACGCCGACCATGGAGGCGACGACCACCATGGCAAGCGACATCATGATTGTCTGGTTGATGCCGGCCATGATGGTCGGCAGCGCCAGCGGCATCTGCACGTTCCACAGTTTTTGCCGTGACGATGAACCGAAGGCGTCGGCGGCCTCCAAAACTTCCGCATCGACAAGGCGGATGCCGAGATTGGTCAGGCGGATCATCGGCGGCACGGCATAGATGACCACCGCGATCAGGCCCGGCACCTTGCCGATACCGAAGATCACGACGACCGGGATGAGGTAGACGAAACTTGGCAGCGTCTGCATCACGTCGAGAACGGGGTTGATCGAGCCTTGAATCCGGTCGGACCGTGCCATGAGAATGCCGATCGGCATGCCGATGACGATGGCGATCAGCGTCGAGACGGTGACGATGGCGAGCGTTACCATCGTATCCTCCCACAATC
The DNA here is from genome assembly GCF_009617585.1 of Endobacterium cereale. Lineage (GTDB taxonomy): Bacteria > Pseudomonadota > Alphaproteobacteria > Rhizobiales > Rhizobiaceae > Neorhizobium > Neorhizobium cereale. The sequence goes on from NZ_WIXI01000044.1 coordinate 216,624, forward strand.
CGACGACGCCGATCAGCAGCATGCCGAGCGCCGTGCCAACGGTGATGCTGATCTTGCGACTGGTAAGATAGACGATCGCCAGCATGACGAGCAGCACGGCGAACCAGGGAGAGTTGGAGAATAGCCGCTCCAGATAGTTCAAAAACCATTGCAGCGGTTGTACGACGGCGTCGATGACATAACCGTATTCCCGAACGAGGCCCTTGAAGCCATCATCGATGACCTTTCGTGCAGTGCGGATCGAACTGTCGCCGATAGCCGGAAAGCGACAGAGGACATCGGGCATGAAGCTGCAATTCGCCATGTCTTCCCCCTTGTTATTATTGTGCGTTAGCCGCAGGCGCCAAGCTTTGGTTGGCATGACATCGGGGAGACTAGGCCCCGATGCGTATCTTGGGCGCAGAGCTTTGCTGCGTCAGAGGGGGCGCTTAAAGGCTGGCCTTGACCTTTTCCGCTACGTCCGGCGTTACCCACTTGCCCCAGATGTCCTGGTTTTCTTCAAGGAAGTGCTTTGCCGCATCCTCGTTGGTTCCCTGGTTTTCATCCTGCCATGCCAGGATGCTGTTGACCGTGGCATTGCCCCATTTGCGGGCTTTCACGTAGTCCATGGCGACACCGGCCTTGTCGGCAAAGCTCTTGGTGGCGATGGTGAAGGCCTGCGAGGTTGGGTAGGAATTGACCTTTGGTGTCGGGCAATCCGGCACGGAGGTGCAGGCGTCCCAGTCTGCCTTGTTATGAGGCACGCCGAAGGACAGTTTTACCATTTCGTATTTGCCCATGATCGGCGTTGGTGCCCAGTAATAGCCAAGCCAGCCGGTCTTTTTTTCAAAAGCGTTGGCGATTGAGCCGTCCAGGCCGGCAGCCGAGCCGGTATCGACAAGTTCGAACCCTTTGTCTTTGGCCCCGATGGCGCGATAGAGGTTCGACGTGGAGACCTGGCAATTCCAGCCCGACGGGCAATTGTAGACGGCCGCCTTGGACGGATCTTCCGGTGCCGGGAAAAGTTCCGGATGTTTAAGTGCATCTTCGACGGTCTTGATGTCCGGATGGGCGTCCGCAAGGAATTTGGGTATCCACCAGCCTTCGACGGCGCCATCGGCCAGAATTTCGGCAGCCTCGATCAGTCGCCCTTCCTTGACGGCCTCATCGAGCGGTGTGCGCACGGCGTTGATCCAGAATTCCGGCGCCATGTCCGGCTGGGCTTTTTCGTTCATCGAGGTAAAGGTTGGCATCGTGTCGCCGGTGACGATTTCCACCGAACAGCCATAACCTTCTTCAAGAATGATCTTGTCGACCTGAGCGGCAACGCCGGCCGACGCCCAGTTCATTTCCGCAATCGATATACTGCCGCAATCGGCGGCGTGTGCGGTGCCTGCCATAGCATAGAAGCCGATACCGACGGCGGCGGATGCGAGAAGGGTTTTCATTGTGCAAGACCTCCCAGTCTCAATCGCAGTGTTCGCGTCTGGAGGTCGCCGGTCTACTGCCTGGGCCGGGCTCCGATCAGTCTTGGCGCGATGCCGGCTCGAGAGTTGAAACCGGCTTGCTGTTTTCGCATACGCCTTCTTGGCGGTGCCTAGCCGCAGATATCGGCAATTCATGTATCAGCCCCATGACGCTACGTCTTTTATGACGAAAATCAACTGTTTCCGGCCGATTTTCGAATGGCGAATTCTTGTTTGAGCCATCGGCTTTGCGCATGGATGAAGTTCAGTCTGATGCAGATTTGTGCAGGATGCCGATCGGCTGGGCGTATCAGCGAAAGTACGGTCACCGAAGAACAAGCTGGCGAAAAAAGTCACCATCGAGGTTTGACGCTAAATGTTCGTTCTGCGCCACCGCGGCATCGCTCGTAAGGCACAGCGGACATTGGATGGGCGGAGTTTTTTTCTGAAAAAAGTTGCGTCCCATGCGAGCGAGACGGTCACAAGATAACGTTCCGGTAAGAAAGTGACTGTATCTATGCATACGCGACATCGTCGCCAACAGGTCCGGATTAGGTTGTGCGTACCGGACCGTTTTCTCAGCTGTTTCGCTGAGCGTTCAATATTCTCCAGTTTCAAAATTTTGCGGACGTGTTTCCAAGCATGGCATGGCGCTGTCGGCGGATGCTGTTGACAGCCGGAACGGGCAATAGGAACATGTAGCCCGTTACAAGAATCGAATTTTCGGCTGACGTCGAACATAAAAACCGTCGCCCTGCCAATTCTGCTGACAGCGCTGCATTCCGTAGCCCGGCGGGAGATTTCAGGGATGGTCGGGCTGCCGGAGCAGAAGCATGATCAACCCGAGCGGACGCCTCCTTTATCTACGAATCGTCCGTTCTTTCATGACTTCAGGCTCCGGCAGTGTTTATTCCCGCCGGTCTGAACGGGTGCGCGGCCAATGAGTGCGGACGGCGGTTCGGTTTTCGTGCTGGGCGGCGCGCGCTCTGGCAAATCCTTCTTTGCGGAACAACTTGCTTTCGACAGCGGACTGGAGCGGCACTACGTCGCCACTGGCCGCGCCTATGATGACGAGATGCGCGCGCGAATCCATGCGCATCAGGCGCAACGCGGCGACGGTTGGCGGACACATGAAGAACCGCTCGACCTAGTTGGAACGCTTCGTGCGTTCGATGCCCCGGGTCGCGTAATCCTCGTCGATTGTCTGACGCTTTGGGTTACCAACCTGATGATGGAGGCGGAGCACACAATCGATCGGCAAGCGCGTTTGCTGGCCGAGCATATCGGGCAAGCCAGTGCGAGGCTGATTGTCGTTTCAAATGAGGTTGGTCTTGGCATCGTGCCTGAAAATGGAATGGCGCGCGCCTTCCGTGATCACGCCGGACGTTTGCATCAGCAAGTGGCGGCCGTTGCAGGCGAGGTTCATTTCATCGCTGCCGGCCTGTCGTTGAAGATGAAGGGCTGATCACCAGCCCAGCCAGAGGCGCACAGGATGCGTCGGATCGGCCAGAAGCTTTGTCGCCATCGCGAAGCAGGAGATCACCAGCAGTGGCTTGATGATTTTGGCGCCGATGCGCATCGCCAGGCTGGAGCCGATCTGCGCCCCGATGAACTGGCCTATCCCCATCACAATTCCGACTTTCCACAGGATGGAGCCGGTGACCAAAAACATCAGGAAGCCGCCGACATTGGAGCCGAGATTGATCAGCTTGGTATGCGCGGTTGCCTTCAGCATGCCGAATCCGGCGAGAAGCACGAAGCCCAGCATGTAGAACGAGCCGGCACCCGGGCCGAAGACGCCGTCATAAAGCCCGATCATCGGCACGAATGTCGCTCCGAACAGGAAGGGCGTGATGCGACGATGGCTGTCGGTGTCAGTTAAGTTAGGTTTCAACGCAAAGAAAAGGCCGATGGCGATCAGCAGGAAGGGGATCGCCGAGCCGAGAATTTTTGTCGGAAGGACAGAGGCGATCAGTGCTCCGACACCGCCGCCGATCAGGGCCATGAATGCCATCGGTAACTGAGTCTTCAGTTGCACATGGCCGCGCCGGGCGTAGGAGATCGTTGCTGATGTCGCACCAAACATGCCCTGAAGCTTGTTGGTGCCGAGAGCATCGAGTGGAGGGATGCCGGCGATCAGCATGGATGGAATGGTGATCAGTCCGCCGCCACCGGCGATCGAATCGACAAAACCGGCGAGAACCGCCATGAAAAACAGGAGGATGAGCAGATGTGTCGCGATATCCAAGGTTTTGTCTCTGCCTGAAAGAAGAAAACGGCGGGGAACGCCGAGCGACGTTCTCGCACCGAAAAGACGGCCGTGCAACGGCGGTAAAAGGCTGCGCGGTACGGTGGATGATTTGGCCGGGAAAGTGTGACGGGATTGCACATCGGCAATCCGGCGTTATGGTGCCGCACCTTTCGAAATCGGGACTATTTTCATGCATAAGGTCATTTTTGATACCGATCCGGGCGTCGATGACGCGATGGCGCTGCTTTTTTTGCACCGTCATCCCGAAATTGATCTGGTTGGTATCACGACCACCATCGGCAATGCGCCGATCGAGATCACCACGCGCAATGCGCTCTTCCTTGCCGAGGCCTGGGGCATCGAGGCGCCGGTCGCTCAAGGCTCGGGCGAAAAGTTTGATCCAAAGCGCACGAATGGCCATTGGCCGACGTTCATTCACGGTGACAATGGTCTTGGTAATATAACGATCCCTGAAGTGATCGCGCGCAAGGCCGATCCGCGTCCTGCCCATCAGTTCATCATCGATACCGTCCGCGCCAATCCGGGCGAAATCACGCTGGTGGCGGTTGGCCGCATGACCAATCTGGCGCTGGTGCTGAAAGCTGATCCCGACGTCGCAGCGCTGGTGAAGGACGTCGTTATCATGGGTGGCGCATTCGATGTGCCCGGCAATGTGACGCCGGCCGCCGAAGCCAATATTTATGGTGATCCGGAAGCGGCTGATCTCGTCTTTACTGCCCCATGGCGCGTGACCGCTGTCGGTCTCGATGTGACCATGCAGACAGTTATGATGCGGACCTATCTCGCCGAAATGGCAAAGGTGGGTGGCAAGGATGTCCAGCTTCTGAACGACCTCTCGCAGTTCTATATCGATTTCTACAATCATCGCGTCGGCGACGGCATGGTTATCCATGACAGCTGCGCCTGCGTTTACGTCGTTCGCCCTGATCTGTTCCAGACCCGCAGTGGCGCGATGCGCGTCGTTTGTGGTGGTATTGCCGACGGCATGACGATCCAGAAACCGGATGCCAAAACCTTTCCGCCGGGAGACTGGGATGGCCACCCGAGCCAGTTCGCCTGCACTGGCATCGATGCCGATGCGGTGCTTGCTCTCATCCGCTCGGTGCTTGTCGAAGGCAAGGCTGCCTGATAGACGGTTCCGACTCTGAACGCTGCAATTGCTGTTTCGGCAACAGTTGCGGCGCAAATGTCTATGGCGACACCGCTTGCCATTGGCATTCCGAAATGATTTCCCTATGTGGGGAACTGATTACAATATTCTCTATGAGGACATGGGCGTGACCGCTACATTCGACAAAGTTGCCGACATCATTGCTGAAACCAGCGAAATCGATCGCGCGACGATTACGCCGGAAAGCCACACGATCGACGACCTTGGAATCGACAGCCTCGATTTCCTCGACATCGTTTTCGCGATCGACAAGGAATTCGGCATCAAGATCCCGCTGGAACAGTGGACGCAGGAAGTCAACGAAGGCAAGGTTTCGACCGAAGAGTACTTCGTTCTGAAGAACCTCTGCGCCAAGATCGACGAGCTGAGGGCAGCCAAGGGCTGATTTGCCCGGCTGTTAAGCCTTGATGCTGCTTGAATATTTTCAGATGATCGACCGTATCGAAACGGTCGATCTCAAAGCGAATACGCTGACGGCACGCTCGATCGTGCCGTCCAAAAGTCCTGTTTTTGAGGGACATTTTCCCGGCATGCCGCTCGTGCCCGGCGTGCTTCTGATCGAAACCATGGCGCAGGCATCCGGCATGCTGGTTCTGGCTGCGACGGATTTCGCCGCCATGCCGTTCCTGATGTCCGTCGATGGCGCCAAGCTGCGCACCTTCGTCGAGCCGGATGCCGTGCTCGATATCGAGGCGTTTCTGGAGCACGAGGGATCGGGTTATGCCGTGACCAAGGCCAAGATCACCAGCAACGGCAAAAAAGTCTGCGATGCGCAATTGAAGCTGCGCACCATGCCGTTCAGCGAAATTCCGCTCGCGCCGATCGTCCGCAAGCGGGCCGAGGAAGTCGGCCTGATGGATGCGATTGCCGCGAACGCTTGAAGCTTGCCGGTCATCCGGTGAGGAAGAGGACATGATGAAGTCTGACAATGATGTCGTGATCACCGGTATCGGTATCGTAAGCTGCCTGGGCGTTGGCAAGGAGCCGCATGTCTCCGTGCTCTCGGGTGCCGAAGCCATTGCGCCGCGCGTCGAAACCGAGCGTTTTGCACCTTACCCGGTGCATCCCCTGCCTGAAATCGACTGGTCGACCCAGATCAGCAAGCGCGACCAGCGGCAGATGGAAAACTGGCAGCGGCTCGGTGTGTTTTCGGCTGGCCTAGCGCTCGACGATGCGGGCCTGAAGGAAAACGCCGATCTCTGTGCCTCCATGGACATGATCGTTGCGGCCGGTGGCGGCGAGCGCGACATCAAGGTCGATACGCTGATCGTTGACGAAGGTTTGAAGCGCAACGACCGCGAAGCGTTGCTGAACGAAAAGCTGACCACCGAACTGCGCCCGACGCTGTTTCTGGCCCAGCTCTCCAATCTTCTCGCCGGCAATATTTCGATCGTCCACAAGGTGACCGGCTCCTCGCGCACCTTCATGGGTGAAGAGGCGGCCGGCATTTCGGCTGTAGAGACTGCTTTCCATCGCATCAAGTCCGGCCAGTCCACGCATACGCTGGCTGGCGGTGCATTCGTTGCAGAGCGCGCCGACATTCTCCTTCTCGTCGAAGGCATTCGTGCCCACGCAACGGGTGAATGGCAGCCGCTATGGTCGCGTTCGCCCGACAATGGCGGCGGCATGATGATGGGCTCTGTCGGCGCGTTCCTCGTGCTGGAATCCCGTGCCCATGCCACAGCCCGTGGCGCGCATATCTATGCGGTTATCGATGCGATCGAAGGTGATCGCGGCAATCGCGATGAAGGCAAGCTGGAAAAACGTTTGTCGCGCATGGCAGGTCTTGCCGGTGCTGCAGATGATACGGTCGTCTTCTCCGGCGCCAGCGGCGTTGTCGAGCTTTCGGCGCGTGAGAAGGCTGTTCTGGCTGAAACTCTGCCGGGTGCCACGATCCGCGGTTACGCCGGCGTGACTGGTCATGGCATGGAAGCGCAGTTCCCGCTTGGTCTCGCGCTCGCAGCGCTTGCTCTTGATGGAGCAGCCAGCGTTCCGGCCTTTGATACAAAGAACGAGCAGCCTATGGCCAAGCCCGCCAAACGGGCGGTGGTGACGACGGTTGGTTATACGCGCGGCGAGGGCCTTGCTGCCCTGTCTGCGGACGCGTGAGGAGTTAAGTGATGAGCGACAATCGCTTCAAGGATCATCTCGGCCGTCCGATCGTGGCGGTCACCGGCATGGGTGTCATCACGTCGCTTGGTCAGGGCCTCAAGGATAACTGGGCGGCTTTGACCTCCGGTACGTCGGGTATCCACAAGATCACGCGTTTTCCGACGGACGGTCTTTCCACCCGCATCTGCGGTACGGTGGATTTTATCGATATTCCGGCCCCGAATTCGGTCGAGCGTTCCTATGCGTTTGCCCGCGAAACCACGATCGAGGCGCTGGCGCAGGCCGGTCTGTCCGGTGATTTCGATGGTCCGCTGTTCCTGGCCGCACCGCCGATCGAGCCGGAATGGGTCGACCGTTTTGCGCTTGCAGATCGTGCGCCGCCGGCAGAACGTGAGGCCGATGCCTATGACCGTTTCCTGACGGCCATGCGCGAACGTCCCGATCCGGCCTTCCTTGAGGCCGTGCAGTTCGGTTCGATCTCCGAGCGCCTCGCTGACCGTTTTGGCACGCGCGGCCTGCCGGTGACGTTGTCGACGGCGTGTGCTTCCGGCGCAACCGCAATCCAGCTTGGTGTCGAGGCGATCCGTCAGGGCCGCACCGACAGAGCGTTGGTTGCGGCAACCGACGGCTCGGTCAGCGCCGAAGCATTGATCCGCTTCTCGCTGCTCTCGGCTCTTTCGACCCAGAACGATCCGCCGGAAAAGGCTTCCAAGCCGTTCAGCAAGGATCGCGACGGTTTTGTTATCGCAGAGGGTGCGGCAACGCTGGTTCTGGAATCTCTGGAATCCGCCATTGCCCGCGGTGCCAAGGTTCTTGGCGTAGTGAAGGGGCTTGGCGAAAAGGCCGACAGTTTTCACCGCACCCGCTCGTCGCCGGATGGCGGCCCGGCGATCGCCACCATTCGTGCAGCCCTTGAAGATGCCGGCATGACCGGCGCCGATATCGGCTACGTCAATGCACATGGCACGTCGACGCCGGAAAACGACAAGATGGAATATGGTTCGATGCTTGCCGTTTTCGGTGATCGTCTGAAGGAAATTCCGCTGTCGTCCAACAAGTCGATGATCGGCCATACGCTGACCGCCGCCGGTGCTGTCGAAGCGGTGTTCTCGCTGCAGACCATGCTGACCGGCACGCTGCCACCGACCATCAACTACAACAATCCCGATCCGACGATCGAGCTGGATGTGGTGCCGAACGTCAAGCGCGATGCACAGGTTTCGGCGGTTATCTCGAACTCCTTCGGCTTCGGCGGCCAGAACGCCAGCCTTGTCTTGACGGCTGAACCGGCTTAGAGACCATCACCAACCCTTATGGAGCGCCGTTCCGCCTGATGGGCGAGCGGCGCTTCATGCTATTTCTGAGATGCATAGTGTTTTGTGAGCCAGAACTGGTTCCGGACACTTTGCCAAGACGAACGTTTACGCCTCCGGGCGAAGGATATTTGTTATGCGCGCCCTGCAACTGATCGATGACCGCAAGCTCGAAGCCGTGGATATTCCGGAGCCGGAAGCGCCGGCACCCGGCGAGGTGACACTCCGCGTCAAGGCGGTTGCCCTCAACCACATCGACGTCTGGGGCTGGCGCGGCATGGCGTTTGCCAAGCGCAAGATGCCGCTGACGATCGGCGCGGAAGCTTCGGGTGTGGTCGAGGCCATCGGTCCGGGCGTATCCAACGTTCTGCCGGGTGAGCTGGTGTCGATCTACGGTGCGCGCATCTGCGGTCGCTGCAAGAATTGCACCGAAGGGCGCGACAATCTCTGCGAACATGTCGGCGGCGTGCATGGTTTCCATCTCGACGGTTTTGCTCAGGAAAAGATCAACATTCCGGCCCGCCAGCTCGTCCCGGCCCCTCCGGGCATCGATGCGGTTGCGGCAGCGCTTGCTCCGGTGACATTCGGCACCGTCGAACACATGCTGTTCGACAATGCAAAACTCCAGTCGGGTGAAACCATTCTCGTCCATGCCGGCGGCTCCGGCATTGGTTCGGCGGCGATCCAGCTTGCCAAGAAGATCGGTTGCACCGTCATCACCACGGTCGGTTCCGACGACAAGATCGAAGGCGCCAAGGCGCTGGGCGCCGATCACGTCATCAACTACCGCAAGGATCGTTTTGAAGGCGTCGTGCGCAAGCTGACCAAGAAAAAGGGCGTCGATGTCGTGTTCGAGCATGTCGGCAAGGACACCTTTGCCGCCTCGATGTTCTGCCTGAAGCGCGGCGGTCGTCTGGTCACCTGCGGCTCGACCTCCGGCGTTTCGACCGAAGTCAACCTGATGATGCTGTTCCAGCAGCAGCTGAAACTGCTCGGCTCATTCGGCTGCCGTATGGAAAACATGGCTGACGCCATGCAGAAGATGGCGCGCGGCATCGTGCATCCGGTCATCGATACCGAAGTGACCTTCGATACGATCGACAAGGCTCTGGAGCGGATGGAGAGCCGTCAGGTGTTCGGCAAGATCATCCTGCGGATGGATTGATCCGGTGAAGATGGTCATCACCCGGATCGTTCTATCGCTGATGCATTTTCGGCAATGGCTGGTGGCGCAGGTCGCTTTCGGTTTTCTCAACCTGCTGAAAATCTTTCCGGCCGATCCGGCCATCAATTTTGCCGACTGGCTGGTGCGCAAGATCGGTCCGCGCACTTTTCGTCACAAGCTGATGTTGACCAATCTGCGCAATGCATATCCCGAAAAGGACGATGCCGAGCTGCAGGATATCGCGGTGAAAAGCTGGGGGCATATGGGCCGGCTCGCGGCCGAATACGTGTTTCTCGACCGCCTGTTCGATTTCGATCCCCAGCGCGAAGAGCCCGGTCGCGTCGAGGTCTCGGGCATCCCGATCTTCGTCGATCTGCGTGACAACCCGCGTCCATTCATCGTGTTTACCGCCCATACCGGCAATTTCGAGCTTCTGCCGGTGGCGGGGGCCGCTTTCGGTCAGAAGGTGACGGTGCTGTTCCGCCCGCCGAACAACCCATATATTGCCGAAAAAGTGTTTTCGTTCCGCTCTGCGCGCATGGGCAAGCTGGTGCCGTCCCATGCAGGCTCGTCCTTTGCGCTTGCCCGACAGCTTGAAGCAGGTGGTGGTGTCGGCGTTCTGGTCGATCAGAAATTCGGCAAAGGCCTGCCGACATCGTTTTTCGGTCAACAGGTTCGAACAAACCCGCTATTGGCAAAGCTGGTGCGGCAGTTCGATGCCGAAGTTTATCCGGCCCGCTGCATTCGCCTGCCGGGTAATCGTTATCGGCTGGAGATCGAGCCGCGTATCGACGTGCCGCGTGACGACAAGGGCAATGTCGATGTGCAGGCGACCGCGCAGATGCTCAACGACAAGGTCGAAAGTTGGGTTCGCGAATATCCGGAACAGTGGCTCTGGTATCATGACCGCTGGAACATCAAGAAAAAGATCGGCAGATAGGTCTCCATTGACGGCAGGATTTTCTCCTGCTCCGGTTATTGCACAAAGCAGTTCAGCCGCCTGAGGCTAAGGCAGACAAGCTGTCGCGCAGACGACATGCAGGTGTGATTGAAATTTAATCGTTTAATGCCCTGCCGACCTTGCCGCGCGTCGGTTTGAGTGCCAAAACACCTTGCGATTTGTAAATGGAGGCTTCGTCTTGGAACAGGCAGAAATCGGTCTAATCGGTCTTGGAGTCATGGGCTCCAACCTCGCGCTCAATATTGCTGAAAAAGGCAACCGCATCGCGGTCTTCAACCGATCACCAGAAGCAACCCGAAAATTTTTCGCCGAAGCCGGCGACCTGCAGAAAAACATCATTCCTTGCGAAACGCTTGAGGAATTTGTCGCTGCCATCCGTCCGCCGCGCCCGATCATCATCATGATCAAGGCCGGTGATCCGGTTGATCAGCAGATGGAGCTGCTCAAGCCTTATCTGGCCGACAACGACATCATGATCGATGCCGGCAACGCGAATTTCCGCGATACGATGCGTCGTTTCGACAACCTCAAGGACAGCGGCCTGACCTTTATCGGCATGGGCGTTTCCGGCGGTGAAGAAGGCGCCCGTCACGGTCCTTCGATCATGGTCGGCGGCACGGAAGATTCGTGGAAGCGTGTCGAAAAGGTACTGACCTCGATCTCGGCAAAATTCCACGATGAGCCTTGCGTGGCTTGGCTCGGCGAAAATGGTGCCGGCCATTTCGTAAAAACCATCCATAACGGCATCGAATATGCCGACATGCAGATGATCGCCGAAATCTACGGCATTCTGCGCGACGGCCTGAAGCTTTCCGCGCCGGAAATCGGTCAGGTCTTCGGCAAGTGGAATGAGGGTCGCCTCAACTCCTACCTGATCGAAATCTCCGAGAAGGTGCTGAAGGCCAACGATCCGATTTCGGGCAAGCCGATGGTGGACGTCATCGTCGACCAGGCAGGCCAGAAGGGCACTGGCAAGTGGTCAGTGATCGAAGCCCAGAACATGGGCGTTGCCGCCACCGCCATCGAGGCAGCCGTGGCCGGTCGTATTCTGTCGTCGCAGAAGGCTGAACGTGAGGCTGCCGAAAAAATCCTCGGCCTGCCGCAGACTACGGCCATGCCGACGACCGACGGCGTTAGTTTCCTCGACGATCTCGAAAACGCTCTGCTGGCCGCCAAGGTCGCCGCTTACGCGCAGGGCTTTGCGGTCATGGCAGCGGCATCCCGGGAATATAACTGGAATCTGCCGATGCCGACCATCGCCAAGATCTGGCGCGAGGGTTGCATCATTCGCTCGCAGTTCCTTGACGAGATCACCTCGGCCTTTACCAAGGACCCGGATGTCGCCAACCTGATCGTCACGCCGGCCTTTGCCAAGCTCGTCAACGACACCGACGCTTCTCTGCGCCGCGTCGTCTCGACGGCTATTATGTCCGGCCTGTCAGTTCCGGCCCTGTCGTCTGCGTTGTCCTACTTCGACGCCTACCGTCGTGGTCGCGGCACTGCCAACCTCATCCAGGCACAGCGCGACTTCTTTGGCGCACACGGCTTTGACCGTGTCGATGGTGTGGACAAGCACCACGGCCCTTGGGGTAGTGGTCTGGCAGACTTCGCCTGAGCATGAGAATTTGGAGAGGCCCGCCTTTTGGCGGGCCTTTCTGCGTCTGCAGGTCACGGGGACATGGGCGTGGCTGGCAGATACGGTTTTGACCATTCAGAGTGATTTTAGGAGGATATTATCATGGCCTGGAAACCGGCTGACAATCGCTACGACACGATGAAATATAACCGCTGCGGACAGTCCGGCCTGAAACTGCCGGCGATCTCGCTCGGCCTCTGGCACAATTTCGGCGATGACACGCCGCGCGAGCGCAAGGTGGCGATCTGCCGTCAGGCGTTTGATCTCGGCATTACCCATTTCGATCTCGCCAACAATTACGGCCCGCTGCCGGGCAGCGCCGAAACCGCTTTCGGCCAGATCCTGCGCGAGGATTTTCACGGCTATCGCGATGAGCTGATCATCTCCTCCAAAGCCGGTTACAACATGTGGCCGGGTCCTTACGGCGAATGGGGCAGCCGCAAATATCTGATATCGTCCTGCGACCAGAGCCTGAAGCGGATGGGACTGGATTACGTCGATATCTTCTATTCGCACCGTTTCGATCCGGATACGCCGCTGGAAGAAACCTGCGGTGCGCTCGACCATATCGTGCGATCGGGCAGGGCGCTTTACGTCGGCATCTCGTCCTACAATTCCAAGCGGACCCGTGAAGCAGCAGAAATCCTCAAGCAACTCGGTACGCCGCTGCTCATCCACCAGCCGAGCTATTCGATGATCAATCGCTGGGTCGAGGAAGACAATCTTCTCGATACGCTCGATGATGTCGGTGCCGGCTCGATCGTGTTCTCGCCTTTGGCGCAGGGCATGCTGACGTCGAAGTATCTCGGCGGCATTCCGGATGACAGCCGCGCCGCGCAGGGCAAATCTCTGCGCCCGGCCTTCCTCAACGAGAAGAATGTCGCCAACCTGCAGGCGCTCAATGCCATTGCAGAACGCCGTGGCCAGACGCTGGCGCAGATGGCGCTGGCCTGGGTACTGCGCGGTGGCCGAGTGACCACGGCACTGATCGGCGCCAGCCGGCCGGAACAGGTGGTGGATTGCGTGAAGGCCCTCGAAAAGCCGGACTTTACGCCTGAGGAACTGGCGGAAATCGATGGTTACGCCCGCGAAGCCGACATCAATCTGTGGGCGAAATCGGCCGAACTGAAAGCCTGATGACACTTGGCCGGCGCCTTGCAACGTGCCGGCCACCTTTCAATGTTTTGCATCAGCTTGTTGCGACAAGCCATTATCGATGCTTACGAAAATGTAATCTTGAGTTCATTTTCGGTTCATCAGTTGGTGGCTAGGGTCCTCTCATAGACAACAGAGGATACCGTCATGAAAAAGCTTGCAGCCGTTTTGCTTTCAGCCACTTTCATTTTCAGCCCGGTCGCATTTTCGTCGGCCGCCAATGCCGCTCCGCCGAGCCATAATGATCGCTGGGACCATCGTGACGATCGTCGTGTCGTGACGAAGAAGACTGTCATCAAGGAGCGTAAGGTCGTCAAGAAGCGCTGGAGCCGTGGTCATCGTCTGAGCCCGGCAGAGCGTCGCCATATGGCGGAAGTGCGCGATTACCGGCGTTACCGCCTGAATGCTCCGCCGCGTGGTTATCGCTGGGTGCGTGCCGACAATAACGAATTCCTGTTGATCGGCATCACCTCGGGCCTGATCTCGTCGATCATCGCCGGTCGTTAATCAGCCTCTAAAAAGACGACCGGCAGGGATTGCCTTCTTTCCCTGCCGGTCTAACCGTCTCCACCATGCGCGAGGAGGCGGTATTTTTATGCGCTATCAGCCCTTGTCGGACAGGCAGGTCTTCATCGATTCCGCGATTCCGCGCATCAGCTGGAAATAAAGATCCGGACCTTCCTTGAGCGTTGCGGCTTCCGGATCCAGCGTGCCCGCCTTTGCCGGTGTTCCTTCCAGAACGACATTCACCAGTTTCGGGGTGAATTGCGGCTCGGCAAACACACAAGTTGCGCCCAGTTCGGTCACTTTCTTGTGGATCTGACTGATACGATCGGCGCCCGGCAGACTTTCCGGGCTGACGGTGATCGAACCGGCCACCGTGACGTCATAACGCTTTTCGAAATACTGGTATGCATCGTGAAAAACGATGAATGGCTTGTCCTTGACCGGGGCGACCGTTGTCTTGATTTCGGCATCGAGCTCGTCGATCTGCCGCATCAGGTTCGCGGCATTGTCTTCATATTGCTTGGCATGTTCGGGATCAGCTTCCACCAGACGTTTGGCGATTTCGCGGCCAAGCACCTTGGCATTGATCGGATCCAGCCACACATGGGGATCGAAGCCGCCATGTTCGTGATCGTGGCCGGGTTCATGCGCGTCTTCGCCCTTGGCAGGGTCGTCGTGCTCACCTTCATGGGCGTGGTCATGACCATGATCGTGGCCATGGCCGTCACCATGGTCATGCGCTTCGAACGGACCACCTTCACGGAAAGGCAGTTTTTGCAGGTCCGGCGCGTCAGAGAGAGCGACCACGGTCTTGGTGCCGGCCAGCGCGTCGAGAGGCTTGTCTAGAAACGCTTCCATGTTCGGACCCATCCAGAAGATCAGGTCTGCATTCTGGATCGCGCGGGCATTGGACGGCTTCATCGAATAGGTGTGTGGCGAGGCGGCTCCCTCGACGATCAGTTTCGGCTCGGCGACGCCCTTCATGATCGAGGCGACCAGCGAATGGATCGGCTTGATAGACACGACGACGTCGGGCGTCTTGGCGGAGGCAGTCCCGGCCATCAGCAGCGCGATGGAGGCTGCGAAGGTGGCGACGATGGGAGTGGCGACTGCTTTCATGCGGTTCTCCTTGCCCTTCTCAAGGGCGGATTGGGCTGTGCGTATGATGCCGGCGGCTTGCAAAAGACGCTCTGCATAACGATGTAATGTTATTACGTTCGTTGTGTTATGCTATAACGTGTGGCATAGCTGGTGGCAACACAGGACAGGAAGAATTTTATGCTGATGCAGACCGCGGCTCCCGAGCGCCAGAAAGGTGACGAACTCGTCACGCTGGCTGGGGCCGGAATTCAGCGTAGCAGCCGCTGGCTGGTGCGCGGCGTCGACTTTTCCATTCACCGCGGCGAGATCGTCACCCTGATTGGCCCCAACGGCGCCGGCAAGTCGACGACCGCCAAAATGGCGATCGGCGTGTTGCGGGCCGATGAAGGCAAGGTCGTGCGCAAGGCCGGGCTGAAAATCGGCTATGTGCCGCAAAAGCTCGCCATTGACTGGACGATGCCGCTTTCCGTTCGCCGGCTGATGCGGCTGACGGGCAAGCTGGATGATGCAAGCCTGATGGCGGCGCTGAGCGATGTCGGCATTCCGCATCTGGTCGATGCGGAAGTGCGCCATCTTTCCGGCGGCGAATTCCAGCGTGCGCTTCTGGCCCGAGCCATTGCTCGCAATCCCGATCTGCTCGTGCTGGACGAACCGGTTCAGGGTGTCGATTTTGCCGGTGAGAGTGCGCTTTACGAGTTGATCCGCACCATTCGCAACAAGACCGGCTGCGGCATTCTGCTGATTTCCCATGATCTGCATATGGTGATGGCGGATACCGATACGGTGATCTGCCTCAATGGGCATGTCTGCTGCCGCGGTACACCTGAAGCGGTGAGCCGCAGTGACGATTATCGTCGCCTGTTCGGCAATGTCGGAGCGGGGCTCGCCGTTTACAGCCACCGTCACGACCATACGCATCTGCCGGATGGCCGGGTGCAGCATAAGGACGGCTCGGTGACAGACCACTGCCATCCGGATGATGGCCATCATCACAATGACGGACACGATCATCATCACCACGGGCATGATCACGCTCATTCGCATGGTGAGGAAACCACCGCCGTCCATTCCCACGAAGGTCATGATACCGCTGGTCCTCACCAGGGGGATGATGAGCACGGAAAAAATTCCCATCACCATGCAGCCCATGATCACGCGGACGGAAAGGGGCACAGCCATGCTTGATGACTTTTTCCTGCGCGCGCTTCTGGCCGGCACCGGATTGGCCCTGACGACAGGTCCTCTCGGTTGTTTTGTGGTCTGGCGGCGCATGGCCTATTTCGGCGATACGATCGCCCATTCGGCGCTGCTGGGTGTGGCGCTGTCGCTGATGCTGGAGATCAATCTTCTCGTCAGCGTGTTTGCCGTGGCGGTGGCCGTTTCGCTGTTGTTGCTGCTGTTGCAGAAACGTCAGGCGCTTTCAGCCGATGCGCTACTCGGCATCCTGTCCCATTCCACGCTGGCGATCGGCCTTGTCATGGTTGCTTTCATGTCATGGGTGCGGATCGACCTGATCGCATTCCTGTTCGGTGACATTCTGGCGGTCACGCCGGCCGATATCGCGCTGATCTGGGGTGGTGGTCTGGTCGTATTGGCAGCACTTGTGGTTCTGTGGCGGCCGCTCATCGCCTCCACGGTGAGTGCCGACATTGCCGAAGCTGAAGGCCTCAAGCCGGAGCGGGCACGTTTGCTGTTCATGTTGCTTATGGCGCTGGTGATTGCCATTGCCATGAAGATCGTCGGCATCATGCTGATCACCGCGCTTCTGATTATTCCGGCCGCAACGGCGCGGCGTTTTTCGTCCGCACCGGAAGGCATGGCGGTGCTGTCGTCGCTGATCGGGGTGATTGCCGTGGTCGGCGGCCTGTTCGGCTCGCTGACCTATGACACGCCATCCGGCCCATCCATCGTGGTCGCCGCGCTTATCCTTTTCATCTTCAGCCTTCTGCCGTTCGGGCGCAAGAACCTTAGCGAGCAGGGCACGACATCCGGAGGTCGTTCATGAACACCACCCCGAACCTGACCAAAAACCAGTCTCTGGTGCTGGATGTGTTGACACGGTCCGAGGCGCCGCTGAGCGCCTACACCATTCTCGACAAGCTGCGCGATAGCGGTTTTCGCGCGCCGCTGCAGGTTTATCGGGCGCTCGATAAGCTGATCGAGATGGGGATTGCCCATCGTCTGGAGAGCCTCAATTCGTTTGTTGCCTGCGCGCATGCCAATGAGAGCTGCTGCGGACACGCCCACGGGCATGGCCATCACGGCACGGTGGCTTTTGCGATCTGTGAGAGTTGCGGTCAGGTGAACGAGTTTCACGACCATGCCATCGATGACCGGTTGGCGGGGTGGGCCAAGGAACGCAAGTTCAAGCCATCCAAGACGACGATTGAAATTCGCGGGCTTTGTGAAGCCTGCATGCACTGATTGTCAGGCCGCGCGGTCGGCCAGAATGGTGCGGTTGCGGCCGCGCCGCTTGGCCTGGTAGAGCGCCTTGTCGGCGGCCTCCACCAGTTCTCCGGCCGAACTGCCATCATGGCGCGGTGTGGCCGAAGCGAGGCCGATGCTGACCGTGACATGGCCGTTTCCATCCGGACGCCCGTGCGACAGACCGAGCTGGCTCATGGCGCGGTGAATGCGGCTGGCGGCGGATGTCGCCTGTATCGTTTCCGTGTGGCGCAGCAGGACGGCAAATTCTTCACCGCCGAGACGGGCGGGCAGATCATTGTCGCCACGCGTCTGGCCTTCTATGGCCCGCGCCACCTGCTGAAGGCAGGCATCGCCGGCGGGATGGCCAAAACTGTCGTTGTACCGCTTGAAGAAATCCACATCGATGACAAGCAGCGACATGGTCTCGCCGGAGACAAGGGCCTCCGTCCATGCCACCTGCAAAAACTGTTCGAAGCGGCGGCGATTGGCGATGCCGGTCAGCGCATCGGTGTAGGAATAGGCGTTGAGCTGTTCATTGATGCGGCGGACTTCCTGTGCGTTGAGGCGCTCGCGCAGCATCAGCAGATAGGCATGACGCAGATTCCCTTCCAGCCGGTAGTTGGCGACCAGAGTAATCACGCCCATGGCGGCCATGTAGTAGACCGGCAGGTTGCGTTCGCTCCAGTTGAGGTCGGGCGTGGCATGCAGGAAAAATGCCGTGACCACGCAACAGCCGATTGTGGTCGCTAGGGCGGCGTTGAAGCCGATATGCAGCACGATATTGGCGCCGATGACGATGAGGCCGAAACTGAAGGCGCTGTAATGGGCTTCGGTGGAGGTGGCGATATGCAGCAGATAATTCGAGCCGACCGCGATCAGGATGGCGCAGCAGGTGAGAACGGAATCACGGATCCATTGCGGCGGCGCGCGGCGCAACCAGAACAGGGCGGCAAGGCAGAGCGGCGTGACGATGCAGAGCCTGACCAGAACTGACATGCCAAGAATTTCCGGCCGGGTGATGGCATCAATGATGATGAAGCCGTTGAAGAACACCAATGCGAACAGGCCGGCAACGATGGTCTGGCGATTGCGCTCGGTGGCGGTGTCGGTCTGAAACACGGCCTCCACCACCGGGTCGAAGCTGAGCGGCCGGCTCTTGCGGACGAGATGCCGACCGACGAGATCCAAAAGGGCGGTCGGGTTCTCTTGCGGCTGTTCAGGTGTATCGTTCATCGGTGTCCATGGCGGTCGCGCGACGGCGCGGCGGGCGTCATTACATGCGTCGATGATAATATATGATATGTGTGAAGCAAAGGCTTCGTGTCAGCGTGAACGAGTCGTTAAACTGTATTTAAAGCGGACGGAGGTTTGCGGCAAAGCGCTGCCAGTTTTTCACGTAATTGTCGGCGGAAACCGTCAGTTTCGCAATCGCGTCCGCATCAAGCGTGCGAATGGCGCGGGCCGGCGAGCCGACGATCAGGGAGCCATCCGGGAATTCCTTGCCCTCGGTCACCAGCGCATTGGCGCCGACGAGGCAGTTATTGCCGATCTTGGCACCGTTGAGGATGGTGGCGCCCATGCCGATCAGCGAATTATTGCCGATCGTGCAGCCATGGATGATGGCGTGATGGCCGATCGTGCAGCCTTCACCTATCGTTGCCGGATAGCCCATATCGGTATGGACCATCGCGCCTTCCTGGATGTTGGTGCGCGCGCCGACCGAAATCAGTTCGTTATCGCCGCGCAGCACCGCGCCGAACCAGATGCCGACATCTTCGCCGAGGTCGACCTTGCCGATGACATGCGCATCCGGTGCCAGCCAATAACGGTCGGCAGCGGGCGTGTTCGGCTGAAAGTCTCTCAGGGCGTAAAGCGGCATGCCGGTTCTCCGGAAAAGGCGGTTTAGACGACAGTCAGTTCCAGACGACCGACGCCGGCCGCTTCGCAGACGACCTTGTCGCCCTTGACGACGGCGCCGACGCCGGCCGGGGTGCCGGTCATGATGATATCGCCGGCGGCCAGTTCGAACTGCTTTGACAGTTCGGCGATGATTTCCGGCAGTTTCCAGATCATCTGGTTCATGTCGCCATTCTGCTTGCGGTCACCATTGACCTCGAGCCAGATCGCGCCTTCCTGCGGGTGGCCGACCTTGGCGACAGGCAACAGGGCCGAAACCGGTGCGGACTTTTCAAACGCCTTGGCGACTTCCCAGGAGCGGCCGGCCTTTTTCATCTGATCCTGCAGATCACGGCGGGTGAAATCCACGCCGACGCCATAACCGTAGACGCATTCCAGCGCGTCCTGCGCATCGATATCGCTGCCGCCGGCTTTGAGCGCCATGACAAGTTCGACTTCGAAGTGCACGTTGGAGGACAGCGGCGGGTAAGGAAAGGTTTCGCCGTTATAGGCGTTGTCGGCGTTCTTCTGGAAAAAGAACGGTGCTTCGCGGGACGGATCATGGCCCATTTCGATGGCGTGGTCGGCATAGTTGCGACCGACACAATAGACCCGGCGGACCGGAAACTTTTCTGACGTGCCTTCGACTTCGAGGAGGACGGGGGCGGGCATGGGGATGACGGTTGCGCTCATTGTGAAAAAGTCCTCCTGTAAAACAAATCAACCCCACAAATCGAATTTGAAAAAGGCAAAGCCTTTGTTCCGCATATTTGCCGGCAATCATAGCCCCTTTTCACCCGCGGTGAACGGAACTGGCCAAAGTTTTTTGTTTGCTGTATGAGCAGCCGCATATCCTCAAAGGACTTGCCATGTATGCTGACGCGCTGAAGCGCGGCGAAAAAATATTTGCCGTTGCACCGATGATCGACTGGTCGGATAGACACTGCCGCTTCCTTCACCGTCAGTTGTCGAAGCGTGCCGTCGTGTTCACCGAGATGGTGGTGGCGGATGCGATCATCCATGGCAATCGTGACCGGCTGCTGGGCTATTCGCCGCAAGAACATCTCGTAGCGTTGCAGCTCGGCGGTTCCGACCCGGTCAAGCTTGCCGAAGCCATCCGCATTGCGGCCGATTACGGTTATGACGAGATCAACCTCAATGTCGGCTGTCCGTCCGACCGCGTGCAGTCCGGCACCTTTGGCGCCTGCCTGATGCGCGATGCCGGGCAGGTGGCAAAGCTGGTCGAGGCTATGAGGGCAGTGGCGACGGTGCCGGTGACGGTGAAATGCCGGATCGGCGTGGACGATCAGGAGCCGGAAACCGTTCTGCCGGATTTTCTGGAACGCATGATCGGGGCAGGGGCCGAGGCCATCTGGATCCATGCGCGAAAAGCGTGGCTGCAGGGGCTTTCGCCGAAAGAAAACCGAGATATTCCGCCGCTCGACTATGATCTTGTCTACCGCATGAAGCGGGAGAACCCGGATGTGTTTCTCGGCATCAATGGCGGCATTGTCGATCTGGAACAGGCGGCCGAGCATCTTTCGGTGATGAATGGTGTCATGCTCGGGCGGGCCGCTTATCACAATACCGGCTTGCTGGCTGGCGTGGATACGATGATCGAAGGTGCGAGTCCTGCAGGGGTCGACACTTCTGAGGTTGACTGGCTGGCCCTGCGCGACACGATGATGGCCTATGCCGAAGAGGTGATGGCTTCTGGCGCCCGGCTGAACCATGTGACGCGTCATATGGTCGGCCTGTTTCAGGGCTATGCCGGGGCACGGCGTTTCCGCCAGATCCTGTCGTCCGAGGCGACCAAGCCGGGTGCAACAACCACTGTGATTGCCGAAGCCTTTGCCGCCGTCGATCTTGAGGCTGGACCGAAACGTCAGGTCATCGCCGCCGAATAACGGCTCAGCGCACCGGCTTGACGCCGGGCAGGGATGTCATGCCGGGAAGTGGCGTCGGTTTCGGAGCCATTTCGACCGGTGGTGCGCCTGGCGGGTTGACGAGTGCCAGAATAAGCTGATGCACGGCCCCTCCGGGGGACAGTTCCACCGCGTCAAAATCCCGTCCGCGCTGGCGCTGTTCATCGGAAAGTTCCTTCAGCCTTGCCTGCAGAACCTCTCGGACTTTCGTGCATTTCGGGTCGTTTTCAGCCGTCAGGCCGAGGCTGAAGGTTTCAATTTTTTCGACCATCTCGGTAATATGCTGGCCGTGAACGCGTTCGTGTTTTTCCACGCCCTCGATAAAATCCGTCCAGCGTTTTTTCGTTTCACCGGTCAGTGACGCCGGACCTTTCGGCATCGTGTAGATGATGTTGAGGCTGGGACGCGCCACGGCGAGCGTGCAGGCGCCGTTCGGCTGCGGGCGGTAATCGCGGGTCCAGAGCAGCTTGAAGGTGGTGTGCGCAATCGCCTGTCCGACACCGGCGGCTGGACCACGCTCGCCGATCGACTGGTAAATTTCGATGCCGCTCTTGCCGGTGACGGCATAGGTTTTGACCTGTTCGGTCGGTTTCCAGCTTTTCGTGCCTTGTGCACCGGCAAGGGCTGGCAGGGTCATGAAAACGGCGAGAGCGATGGCGGTGCGGGCAATGTTTGTCGTCATGGGGTTTGTGTCGCTTGGCTGGAGCGCGCTGTCAACGGGCTGGCTGCTGCCGGTGATTAATAGGCAGAATCCACCCTTGGTGACATTCGATTTTCAAAAAAACTCCCGCCGTTTTGCGGGTCATGTGGTCGGGGCACTGAAAGCTGCCTCGTAATTTAGTGAGTAATTCGATGGAAACTGTTGTCGCTTCGAAATCCGGGGGCGTGCAATTATTGGCCTTGATATCGGCGCGGATCAGTTTCGTTTCGTGATTGGTGATGACGAGACTGCGGGCCTGATTACGAGCCGACAGGATATCCTTGCGGTTCTGTTCCATGTCGGAAAGCATCTGGCGAAGCGCGCGGCAGGCGTGATCATTGGGGCCGCCGAGCGGCGTAATGCTGATTGAACCGCATTCATGACGGCGCATGTCGAGCCTAAGCTTGCGGATTTCGATATTCTGTTTGGTCAGCGCCTGGGCGTGTTCGCGCACATCGCTTGTATTGCCGATAATGTGTGGGGCATTGGCAAGGCGGCGGTAGAGGTCCTCGCACAGCGCGGCATTCTCCTGCGCCATCGCGGGCAACGGGCTAAGGCATAATGCCAGGGCGAACAGCCGGTGAGGGCGCATCCGTATCCTCCATTCGATCCCGCGTCGTGGGACCGTATATTTCGTTGTCGAATTCCGAAGGCGAATGGTCCCGCCTCCGGATTGACATTGTCCTAACAGCCTTGAACGAGGCTGTGGATTTCTCAGGCGAGGATCGCCGGAAGCGTCGGCTGCGAGGCCTCCGCGACTGCAATCGCCGTCATGTTGACGACGCCGCGCGAGGTGACCGACTGGCCGAGGATGTGGGCCGGCAGAGCCGCACCGACCAGGATCGGGCCGACATGCAGCGCATCGGTCATGTTGCGGACGATGCCGAGCGAGATGCTGGCGGCATCGAGGTTCGGGAAGATCAGCAGGTTGGCTTCACCGGTCAGCGTGCTGTCCGGCATGGCGCGCTTGCGCACCACTTCGGAGAGAGCGGCGCCACCCTGCATTTCGCCGTCGATTTCCAGATCCGGCGCCTTTTCACGCACAAGGGCAAGCGCTTCGCGCATCTTGCGGGCGCTCTCAGAATCGCGCGAGCCAAAGTTCGAGTGGCAGATCAGTGCCGCCTTCGGCTTGATGCCGAAACGCTGCACTTCCTGAGCAGCCAAAATGGTGATCTCGGCGATTTCGGTGGCCGACGGGCTGTAGTTCACAAAGGTGTCGGTGAAGAACATCGCGCCGCGCTGCGAGATCAGCAGGCTGAGGCCGGACAGTGTGCAGGCGCCGGGGCGCATGCCGATGATCTGGCGGATGTGGCGCAGATGGCTGTCGTAACGGCCTTCGAGACCGCAGATCAGCGCATCGGCTTCGCCGCGCTTGACGGACAATGCACCGATGATGGTGTTGTTGGTGCGCACCAGCGTGCGGGCGGCATCCGGGTTGATACCGGCGCGGCCGACGAGGGCTGAATAGTCGTCGACATATTCACGGTAACGCGGATCGTCTTCCGGGTTGACGACGGAAAAGTCCACGTTCGGACGCAGGCGGATACCAAAACGCTTGAGGCGGGATTCGATGACCGAAGGACGGCCGATCAGGGTCGGCACGGCGATCTGCTCATCAAGCATGATCTGAACGGCGCGCAGGACGCGTTCGTTTTCGCCTTCGGCAAAGATGACGCGCTTCTTTTCGGCCGCCTTGGCGGTCGCAAAAATCGGCTTCATGACGAAGCCCGAGCGCCAGACAAAGCGGTTCAGCTGGTCGAGATAGGCGTCGTAATCCTGGATAGGACGGGTCGCGACGCCGGTTTCCTCAGCAACCTT
Organism: Endobacterium cereale; assembly: GCF_009617585.1. GTDB lineage: Bacteria > Pseudomonadota > Alphaproteobacteria > Rhizobiales > Rhizobiaceae > Neorhizobium > Neorhizobium cereale. The sequence continues at coordinate 240,228 of NZ_WIXI01000044.1, forward strand.
GGCGACAGCCGGCGCGATGCGCAGGATGAGGCGCGGATCGAACGGCGAGGGGATCAGGTAGTTAGGGCCAAAGATCGGCGTTTCGCCGGAATAGGCGCGGGCAACAACGTCTGAGACTTCTTCACGGGCAAGCGCTGCGATCGCCTTGACCGCCGCCATCTTCATTTCTTCGTTGATCGTCGTCGCACCGCAATCGAGCGCGCCGCGGAAGATGTAGGGGAAGCAGAGGACGTTGTTGACCTGATTGGGGAAGTCCGAACGGCCAGTGCAGATCATCGCATCCGGGCGGGCAGCGCGGGCAAGTTCCGGCATGATTTCCGGCGTCGGGTTGGCAAGCGCCATGATCAGCGGTTTTTCCGCCATCTGGGCCAGCAGTTCCGGCTTCAGCACACCAGCGGCCGAGAGGCCGAGGAAGACGTCGGCGCCGGCGATATTGTCGGCCAGTACACGGTTGTCGCTCTTCTGGGCGTAGACGGCTTTCCACTCGTCCATCAGCTCGGTGCGGCCTTCATAGACCAGACCTTCGATATCGTGGACCCAGATGTTTTCCTTCCGAGCGCCGAGCGAAACCAGAAGGTTGAGGCAGGCAAGGGCGGCCGCACCGGCGCCCGAGGCGACGATCTTCACGTCGGCAATATTCTTGCCAGCCAGTTCCAGGCCGTTCAGGATACCGGCGGCGACGATGATGGCGGTGCCGTGCTGGTCGTCATGGAAGACCGGGATGTTCATCTTGGCGCGCAGCTGGCGCTCGACTTCAAAACATTCCGGCGCCTTGATGTCTTCAAGGTTGATGCCGCCGAAAGTCGGCTCGAGGGCTGCAATGGTCGAGACCATTTCCTCGACCTTCGGCGCGTCGATCTCGATGTCGAAAACGTCGATGCCGGCGAATTTCTTGAAGAGGACGGCCTTGCCTTCCATCACCGGCTTGGATGCCAGCGGGCCGATATTGCCCAGACCCAGAACGGCGGTGCCGTTGGAGATTACGGCGACAAGGTTGGCGCGCGCCGTGTAATCGGCAGCGGTTTCCGGATTGTCGCGGATCGCGAGACAGGGAGCGGCTACACCCGGCGAATAGGCGAGCGCGAGGTCGCGCTGGTTGCCGAGCGGCTTGGTCGCGGTGACCTCCAGCTTGCCGGGGCGGGGAAACTTGTGGAAATGCAGCGCCTGCTCTTCGAGTTCGCCATTGCTGGCGGGGTTGGCAGGGGTATCGGACATGTTCGATGTCATTGCGACCTCGGTCAAAATTCTTCTTGAGGGTCTCTCAATACAACAAATGACATGAGGGTCCACCCGCATATTGGCGAATAGCAGTAATTCCGGGCTGGCGATGTTGCAGGAGGGTTACGCGAAGCTGGAACCGGGGCAAAAGCCCGGTTTTGTCATGTTCGTGAAACAAGACTCTGTTTTTCAGGAGCCAGGACGACGCGACGAAAGGGCGATCTCGTGACCAGGCAAATGGAAACCGGGAAAATGGAAACGAAACATTTCAGAACCCTGTTCATTTCCGACGTGCATCTCGGCTCGAAGGCGGCTCGCACGGATTTCCTGCTGGATTTCCTGCGCTATCACGAAGCCGAAACCATCGTGCTGGTCGGCGACATCGTCGACGGCTGGCGCCTGAAACGCAGCTGGTATTGGCCGCAGGATTGCAATGACGTGGTGCAGAAGCTTTTGCGCAAGGCGCGCAAGGGCACCCGCATCATTTATATCCCCGGCAATCACGACGAATTCCTGCGTTCCTTCCCGGGCGTGCATTTCGGTGGCATCGAAGTCGCCGACCGGATCATTCACGAGACGGCGGACGGCAGGAAATATCTGGTTCTGCACGGCGATCAGTTCGACGTCGTGGTGCGCAACATCCGCCTCCTCGCCTATCTCGGCGACTGGGCTTATGATGCGGCGATCGTCATCAATATCGGGCTTGCCGCCATCCGCCGCAAGCTCGGCCTGCCTTACTGGTCGTTTTCGGCCTGGGCCAAACTGCAGGTCAAGCAGGCGGTCAATTTCATCGGCGAGTTCCAGAACGTTGTGGCCGACGAAGCGCGCCGCGCCGAAGTCGATGGCGTCATTTGCGGCCATATCCACCACGCTGTCATGGAAGACATAGATGGCATCCATTACGTCAACACCGGCGATTGGGTGGAAAGCTGCACGGCGATCGCCGAGCACATGGACGGTTCTTTCGAGTTGATTACCTGGAGACAGGTGGCTGCAACGGCACAGGTGCATGCATTGCCGGCGCCGGAAGGACGCGAGATTTCGGCCACGCAGGCCGCTTGAGGCTTTGTCTATGCCAATGAATTGACGCGCAGCGCCCTTTCGGGCGCTGTTGTCGTTTATCCCCACAGTTCCGGCCGCGGAGCGCTGACCAGTGAACCGTCATACCGCAAGCCGGGTACGCGGTCGCGCGCCAGCAGCAGCGGGCCGTCGAGATCGGCGTAGTCGCAGTCGGCGGCGAGCAGAACGGCGGGTGCCATGGCAAGGGATGTGCCGACCATGCAGCCGACCATGATCTTGAAGCCCAGCCGCTTTGCTTCCGCCTTCATCGCCAAGCCCTCGGTCAGACCGCCCGTCTTGTCGAGCTTGATATTGACGGCGTCATAACGGTCGCGAAGCGCGGCGAGGTCTTTCGTTGCGTGTACGCTCTCGTCGGCGCAGATCGCCACCTTGCGGCGGATTTTGGCGAGAATGGCGTCATTGCTGGCCGGTAGAGGCTGTTCGATCAGTTCGATATTGGCTTGAGCAGCAACCGCCAGATGATGTTCGATATTGGCCTCGGTCCACCCCTCATTGGCATCGACGACGATTCGGGCATTCGGTGCGGCCAATCGCACGGCGCGGATACGCTCGGCATCGTTTTCAGTACCGAGCTTGATTTTCAGAAGCGGGCGATGCGCATTGGCGGCAACCTGAGCGGCCATGGTCTGCGGATCGGATAACGAGATCGTGTAGCAGGTGATCATCGGCGCCAGATCGGTAACGCCGAGCATGGCCGCTACGGTTGTGCCGCCTGCCTTGGCTTCCAGATCGAACAGGGCACAGTCGATCGCATTACGCGCTGCGCCGGGCTTCATTTCGGTGAGCAACGATTCGCGGCTTATTCCCCGTTCGATGGCAGGTGTCATGGCGCGAATCGCTTCGAGAACACCTTCGATCATCTCGCCATACCGGCGATAAGGCACGCATTCGCCGCGCCCGATGATCTCATTCGCGCTAATGGTGCAGGTCACAACCTCGGCTTCCGTCTTCGAACCCCGTGAAATCGTGAAGGTACCGGCAATAGGGAAGGATTCTGTTGTGGCTTCAAGGTGACGCCGCATGGATTTAGCTTTCCCGCACATGGCAATTCGTTAACAGGTGTTTATATTGCCGTTTCCCAAGACGCGATCAACGGGCGTTTGAGCAGAAGAAGATTTATGCAGGCACAGCCGAACCCCGCCGAGATGTCGGACGCGGACATAAAGATCGAAGAGATCGACAATGGCGGCCAGCGTCTGGTTCTGACCGGAAACTGGCGAAGCCATGGTATTTCGGCCGTGCTTCCAAAGCTTTCCAAAATCGAATCCGGCAAGGCCAATGGCCGACTGGAAGTTGATGTCAGCGATATCGAGGGAATCGATACGGCTGGCGCCTGGCTGTTGCGACGCCTGATGACGCAACAGAAGGAAGCCGGCGGCGAAGTTGCGCTGACTGGTGCCGATGCCAAGCTGCAGGAACTTCTCGACGTCCTGCCGGAAAAGACGCCGGCGCCCGAAAAGGTTGTCGACGACAGCACGCTGTTCCAGCGCATCTTTGCGCCGACCGGCGAGGCCATGGTGGCGCTCGGCCAGGATCTCGTTTCGGCCATGAACATTCTTGGCTCCGCCGTGCGCGGTGCGCAGATGAAGCTTGGCCACGGTTCCGGCGTATCGCCAGCCTCGGTGGTAACCCATATCGATCGCATGGGCGTGCGTGCGACGCCAATCATCCTGTTGATGTCGTTTCTGATCGGGGCGATCATTGCCCAGCAGGGTGCTTTCCAGCTTCGTTATTTCGGTGCCGAACTGTTTGTCGTCGACCTGGTCGGCATTCTCCAGCTTCGCGAAATCGGCGTGCTTTTGACCGCCATCATGATCGCCGGCCGTTCCGGCAGCGCGATTACGGCCGAAATCGGCTCGATGAAGATGCGCGAGGAAATCGATGCGCTGACCGTGATCGGCCTGAACCCGATCGGCGTTCTGGTGTTCCCACGTCTCGTCGCACTGACGATCGCACTGCCGCTTCTGTCCATCATAGCCAACTTTGCGGCGCTCGCCGGTGCTGCGGTGATCACCTGGGCCTATTCCGGCATTACGTTCGAGACCTTTCTTGGCCGTCTCAACGAGGCGATCGATTATTCATCGGTCGCATCCGGCATGATCAAGGCGCCGTTCATGGCACTTGCCATCGGCATCGTGTCTGCTGTCGAAGGTCTCAAGGTCGGCGGCAGTGCCGAATCGCTTGGTCAGCACGTGACCGCATCCGTGGTGAAGTCGATATTTGCGGTGATCCTGATGGATGCGCTGTTTGCAATCTTCTATTCCGCGATCGATTTTTGAGGTGGTGATGAGCGCAAACAGCGAAACACTGGAGAGAGATGCGCCGGCGCAGAGTGATCGCGACGTCATTCTCGAAGTGCGTGATCTGACTGTCGGTTTCGGCTCGAAGATCGTTCTCGACAACTTGAACCTCGATATCTATCGCGGCGAAATTTTGGGTTTTGTCGGTGCATCCGGCACCGGCAAGTCGGTGCTGATGCGCACCGTGCTGCGGTTGTTGCCGCATCGCTCGGGCACGATCAAGATTCTCGGCGTCGACTATGACACCGCCGATGACCAGAAGCGAATTTCTCTCGACACGCGGCTCGGCGTTCTTTTTCAGCATGGCGCGCTGTTTTCGGCGCTGACGGTGAAGGAAAACATTCAGCTGCCGATGCGGGAGTACCTGCAGCTACCGCAGTCGCTGATGGACGAACTGGCCTATCTGAAGCTGGAGCTTGTCGGTCTGCCGCCGGACGCTGCCGACAAATATCCGTCCGAACTCTCCGGCGGCATGATCAAGCGCGCCGCACTGGCCCGTGCGCTGGCGCTTGATCCGGACCTGGTGTTTCTCGACGAACCGACATCCGGTCTTGACCCGATCGGTGCCGCCGATTTCGACGCCTTGATCGCCAAGCTGCGCGATACGCTCGGCCTGACCGTTTATATGGTGACACACGACCTCGATAGCCTGTTCTCCGTCTGCGACCGTATTGCGGTTCTGGGCGAGAAAAAGGTATTGGTGGAAGGAACGCTGGACGACATGTTTGCCTGCGACGACCCTTGGGTTCAGTCCTATTTCCGCGGCAAGCGCGCACGATCGGTGGTGACAGAGCCGATCGACCGAGCCACCGAACACCCAGAAAAGTGACCGGAATTTATGGAAACCAAAGCCAACTACGCCCTCGTCGGATTTTTCACGCTTCTGGTGGTCGCTGCCGCATTCGGCTTCGTCTACTGGATGGCGCAATATGGCCGCGGTGGACCGACCGGTGAACTGGCCATCCGCATTCCGGGCTCGGCCAATGGCCTGTCAGTAGGTTCCGCCGTGCGCTTCAACGGCATCCCGGTCGGCACGGTGCGCAATCTTGCCATCGACCCGGATGATCCACGTTTTTCGATCGCTTTTACCGAGGTGCAGCTGGCAGCGCCGGTCTATCCGTCCACCAAGGCGGTTCTGGAAGTGCAGGGCCTGACGGGGGCCGCCTATATCGAATTGTCCGGTGGTCGCACCGGCGAGGAAAACATCGTCAAGAAGGCCCAGGAACAAGGCAAGCCGGCCGTGCTGATTGCCGACCAGTCGAGCGTGACGAACCTGCTGGCGACCGCGGACCAGATCCTTAAACGCGCGGATACCGCGATCGGTGATATTCAGGGCTTCGTTGCTGATGCCCGTGGTCCGCTGACGCAAACGATCAGGCACGCCGAAACGTTTACAGCTTCGCTCAGCGAAAATTCCGGCGCGATCGACGAGTTCCTGAAGAGCCTCTCGGCTCTCTCCGGCACGTTCAACACGGTGTCGCAGCGCATTGATTCGACGCTTGAGGCAGCCGAACAGCTGGTTCGTGCAGTCGATGCCAACAAGATCAACAACATCCTCAGCAATGCCGAAAAGGTGTCCGGCGACGTCGCCGCATCGACGACTGAACTTCCGGCAATCGTTGCTGAGGTCAAGGAAACGGCTGCGAGCTTCCGTCAGGTCGGTATCGATACCCAGAACGTTCTAAGACGCGCCGAGCAGATCATAGCATCGGTCGATCCGAAGCAGGTTGGTGCCGTCGTCGACAATTTTGCGCAGGCCTCGGCCGATGCGCGCGGGGCAGTGGCCTCCGCGCGGGATGTCGTCGATGGCGTGGCTGTTCGTCGTGACGAGATCGATCGGGCGATCGGTGATTTTTCCGAACTGGCCAAGAAGCTGAACGAGGCATCCAGCCGCGTTGACGGCATTCTGGCCAAGGTCGATACGATGGTGAGCGGCGACAGCTCCGAGGGAATGTTCGCCGAGGCGCAGAAGACACTGCAGTCGATCCGTGCGGCCGCCGACAATCTCAATGGCCGCATCGGCCCGATCGCCGACAACATCAATCGCTTCTCGTCTTCCGGTCTGCAGAACGTTCAGACGCTGGTCGGCGACATGCGCCGCACGGTTGACAACCTCAACCGCGCGATCACCAATTTCGACAACGACCCGCAGCGTCTGATTTTTGGCGGGGACGAAGTCAAAACATATGACGGCAGGACCCGGCGTTGATGGCGTATCAGGCGTTCAAGTACAGGGCTGATGGGAGCGTGAATATGGGTTCGAAGTCTTCGGGTTTTGGTCGCGGCAGTGCCATTCTGGCCCTGCCGCTCGTGGCGGCGCTTTTGAGCGGCTGTGGAGCCAAGGCCAATAACGACACGTTCGACCTGTCCTTGACGCCGGTGGCAAGTTCTGCCGACAGCGCCAAGGCCCGCCAGATCCTCGTGCCCGAGCCGACGGCGCTGAAATCGCTCGACAGCGAGCAGGTGGTTGTGCGTGTTTCCCCTTCGGAAATCCGCTATCTCGGCAAGTCGCAATGGGGCGATCGCCTGCCACGCATCGTGCAGTCGAAACTCGTGCAGGCGTTCGAAAATACCGGCAAGCTCGGCGGCGTCGGCAAGCCGGGACAGGGACTGGCGATCGACTATCAGGTCGTCACGGATATCCGCGCCTTCGAAGTCAATGCGTCCAGCCCGAAGGCGGCGGTTGTCGAAATCTCGGTAAAAATCCTCAACGATCGTAATGGCTCGGTGCGCGCGCAGAATGTGTTCCGCGCCACGGTGCCGGTTTCGGGTGAGGACAATGCGACCTTCATCGCCGGCATCAACCGCGCCTTTGCCAAGGTCGGTGCCGATATCGTCGACTGGACACTGAAGTCGATCTAGACCGTTATTATGCGGCATGCACGGTCAAAAAAGCCCCGCAGGTACTATGCCTTGCGGGGCTTTCGTTTGTGCGGGCGCCCCCTAGGGTAACCCGGAATAATGGTTCCACCTGAGCAGCCCGATCTCTGCTGGGGTGTGGATCTATGATCTCGAGGTGAAGTACCGCTGTCTCGGGATGTCTGAGGCCGGTGGCCAGAACCTGTCAGCGGCTACCAATACGGTTACGGTGAGATGCACGCCGGCTGCCTCTATCATCCGATGCCATCTGTTTACCAAGCCCGCTTCACATAGCCGCGACAGGGCAAGGCTCGCAACTCGATCGACACGGGAAAACGAGTGTGGTCATTTCTCGCAGAGGGAAATGCAACGGTAGTGGTCGGCCGCCCAGGGATGGATCAACTGTCCAGATTTTCCGGGACGCGCGCATCCTTGTCGCGGGCGCACACAAGCGCATGAAACGCGGTCTGGGTAGAGAGAAGCAGGCGAATTGCCTCGTCGTCACTTTGCAACGGCAAAGACAGCTTGCGGACGTACCGCAGGCGGTTGAGTTTCAGATCTACGTCGTCCGAATGCTGATGCGCCACAGAAACCTCCTGGTTCCTGTGGCGCACTTTATCAGAAAATGATGATGTATCAACTATGGATCAACAACCGTAACGATTGTTGATCAGCTGAAGCGACCCGCCGCGTGTGCCAGCATGGTGTAGACCTTGCCGGTATCCGAAGTGAGGTAGCTCTGCGTGACCGTCTTGTCGCGATCTGTACGGGCAACATCGGCCAACAGCTTTTCGAAATCAGCGATGTAGCGATCGACAGCTGTGCGGAATTCCGGCTCGCGGTCGTACTTCATCTTGATGTCATCAAACGTCTGCTGACCCTTGAGCGTGTAGAGCCTACGGGTGAACACATCGCGCTCACCACGCTGGTAGCGGCGCCACAGTTCGACGGATGCTTCGTGATCGATAGCGCGGGCGATATCGACCGACAGAGAGTTGAGCGACTCGACCATATGGCGGGGATTGCGATTGTCGCCATGACGGGTGGATGCTTCCTGCGTCGGACGCTGGCGCGGAGCGGATTCGGCCTGCTGCTCGTCACGCGATGCGCCACGCAGAAGGTCGCTGATCCAGCCGCCGTTATCATCGCGGCGCTGCGCTTCCGTCGCACGCGCTGGCTGTTGTGCAGGACGGTCGAGCGGCAGGGAGCCGCGCAAACCGCCACCAAGGCTGCCCGCAAGCCCACCAGCCAGGCTGGAGGTCAGCGGATCGCGTTGTGCAGGCTGCTGTGGTGCGGCCGGAGCGGACTGCGCGACGCGTTGCTGCAGGCTTGGCTGCTGCAGGATCGGTTGTTGGACGATGGGCTGCTGCAGAACCGGGGCAGGCTGCTGCGGCGCGATCGGCGCCTGGGCATAAGACGGGGCCGGTGCCACGGGTGCCGGAGCAGGGGCTGCAACCGGTGCCGGAGCGGCGCGAACCGGTTCGGCGACCTCGAGCTGCTGGGCCGACCGGCCGACCAGTGTCGAGATGTCCTGCAAGGCCTTGATCTGCTCGGAGACGGCGCGACGCATGGCGGCTGCGCTTTCCTTGGCTTCTTCCGGCAGATCGAACGCACCGCGCTTCAGTTCCGAGCGGGTGGCGTCGAGTTCCTTGCGGATGTCGACGGCCGAGCGCCGGATTTCGTCGGTAGCGCCGGCGAAACGGCCAACCGCATCATCGACGGACTGACGCAGGGTTTCGCGCAGCTGTTCAGCGGCTGTATCGGACTTGCCGGTCGCATCTGTCAGCATGCGATCGACATCGGCCAGCGAGCCTGCAATGCCGCCGCGCATGCGTTCGGAGAGTTCGCGTGAGCGACGCTCGGCGTCACCCAGAGTACCTTCGATGGCACGGGTCGCTTCCTGGCCAGCATTGAAGAAGGCATTGCGCATGTTTTCGGCGGTGGCTTCCGCCTGCTGCTGGGTTTCTCCCAGCGAACGGCCGATATCGGCAAACGATGCCTGCAGACCTTCGCGAAGGCGGGAAGAAACCTGCGAGGAGCGGTCTTCTGCGCGATCGAAAGCACCTTCGACAAGGTTCGTCAGGTTGCGCATGGTGAGTTCGATCTCTTCCGAGCGCTTGACCAGGCCAACAGAAAGATCACGCAGTGCGGACTGGCGCTCATCGAGCGTGCCGACAAGGTTCGACTGGGCGGCACCGAGGAGTTCAGAAGCCTGACCGAGAACGCGGGAGTGATCGTCGAAACGGCCAACGATATTGCCGACCTGCGACAGCGTGGCCGAGGAAACGTTCGACAGGCGGTCGACATTGTTTTCCAGAAGGCGGCTGGCACTGGAGACGGCATCGGCCGACTGGCTGGCGGACTGGGCGAAGCGGTCGGCTGTCGCGCCGAGGCGTGCGTCTGCATCGCCCAGCTGTTCGGCAGCGCGTTCGATCGTGCCACCCAGTTCCGCAGCCGTGCGCTGTACCAGCGAGGCGATGCCGGTATTGCTGTCTTCAAGGCGCGAGATGAGGCTCTGGACGCTGGCGGCGAGACCCTGCTCGACACCCAGCATCTTGCCGGACACTTCTTCGCCGCGCTGGCTGATGGCCGACAGCGTGTCATTGGTACGGGCGGCAAGCGCATCGACCAAGGCGTTGTTTTCGTTGCGCAGGCGCTGGCTGGTTTCTTCCGCGGCAGCAGAGAGGCGACCGGCCGTCTGCTCGGCAGCAGTGGCCAGCTGTTCGGCGGCGAGGCGACCGCTTTCGGCAGCCTGTTCGAGCGCCGGGCGGGCCTTTTCGTCGATCAGGCGCGAGAACTCGGCCGAACGGCTGGACAGCATCGAGTTGAGATCACGCGAGCGGTTGTCGAGCGACGAGCGGATAGCTTCGCCACGCGCTTCGAGTGCCTTGTCGACCTGATCAATGGCGGCATTGATTTCGCCAGCGGTCTGCGAAAGGGAATTGCGGACCATGTCGCCGCGGTCGCCAAGCGATTTCTCGGCTTCGCCAAGAGCGTCCGAAATGGCCGCGACCTGACCCTTGACCAGTGCGTCGGCTTCGGCAACCTTGTTGACGATCGAATTTCCGGCATCCGAGAAGGCCTGGGCAACAGCCGCAGCCTGACCGGAGAGGCGGCCCTGCGTTTCGGAGATGCGTCCAACAATCTCGTTGGAACGGTCTTCGATCGACTTGGTGAATTCGGCGTTGCGGGCTTCCAGCTGCTCGGAGAACTGAGCGCCGGCGCGTGCCAGTGCTTCGGTCGAACGCATCGCCTCGCTGTCCATGCCTTCGGCGGCCGTGGTGACGGCGTCGCGCATGGCAGTGGCAAGCGTTGCGGCCTTGCCTTCGATGGTGCGGCTGACGGCGTCGAGGCCGACATTGAGCGCGCGGTCCATAGTGCCGAGGCGCTCTTCCAGACGGCCGGTGCCGGCGTCGAACGTACCGTCGATGCGGCTTGCAGCCTGTTCGCCAGCGGCTTCGAGACGGGCGCTGCCGCCGTCGAGGCTGGTTTCGATGCGGGCTGCGGCCACGCCTGCGGCGCGTTCGAGATCGGCTGTGCGCTCGGCGAGCGTTTCGCCGAGATTGCGGCCGACGCCATCGACCAGTTCCGATACGGAACCGAGCTGCTCGCGCATGCGGCCTTCAAGACCGGTAAGCGTGCCGTCGACACGTTCGCTGGTCTCGTTGAGGGCGGTGGATACGCTGCCAACGGTCTTTTCGATACGGCTGGAGAACTGGTCGGCAGACTGGTTGATCTCGGCGGCAGCCGTGCTCAGCTTGGCGGCGATTTCGCCGGCGCTGGAGGTGAGGCGGCCTTCCAGATCGTTGCCGACGCCATCGACCAGACCGCGCAGGCCTTCCTGCTGCAGTTCGAGCGTCATTTCCAGCATGCTGGCGCTGGTGGCGATCGACGTGCCGATGGATGTTGCCTGATCGGCGAGCATTTCGCTGAACTGGCCTTCGGCCTCCGTCAGCGTCGTTGCAATCATGTCGCGACGGTCGTCCAGAGTGGCGCGCATGCGATCGTAAGAACCGTCCAGAGTTTCCTGCAAGCGATCGTTGCTGGAATCCATCGTTTCAGCAACCCGCTCGTGGCCGGTGCTCATCATGGTTTCCATGCGCAGCAGGCCGTCGGTAATCGTGTCTTCGAAACGTTCGGCGTTCTGGCCGAGCGCCATCTCGATACGACCGGCACCGCCGCCGACCGAGCGGTCGATCTGTTCGGCCCCCTGTTCGAGAGCGCGGGTGATTTCGGCACCGCGATTGTCGAGCGTGGCTTCGAGGCGCTGCTGGCTTTCAGCATAGACGCCCTGCAGGTTTTCGGTGCGGGCCGCATAAGCGGCGGCAACACGCTCGTCGGCGCTGTTGATGGTGTCGAGGAGGGTGCTGGTCTTTTCCTCGATGGCGCCGGTCAGGCGGTCTTCGCCAAGGGCGAGAGACGTTGCCATTTCCATCGACTTGTCGTCGAGGATTTCGCCGATGCGTTCGCTGCTCTTGGACACCATGTCGCCCATGTCGGTCATGCGACGGCCGAGATCCTGCTCGATACGCTGATGACCGGCGGACAAAACGGTTTCCATGCCTGCAATGCGCTCGTCGAGAACACCTGCGAGGCGCTCCGGCGTGCCGGCGACGGCGTTTTCGAGACGTGCGGTGCGCTCGTCAAGCACTTCGGCGAGGCGCTCGTGGCTGCCGCTGACGGCGTTGACGATGGCTGCCGAATGGCCGGCCAGGGTGTCGTCGAAACGGGTCTGGCTGTCGGTGAGGGCGTTGAACAGAGCGCCGCTGCGTTCAGCCATGACGGCATCGATACGCTCGTGTGCGCCACCAAAGCTGTCGGTGATTTCGGCAGCACGGGCGTTGAGCGTCTCGGTGAATTCCTGCGCGCGGCCTTCAAGCGCGCCGGAGAGTTCGCGGCTCTTGGCGTCGAAATCAGTCGAAAACGCGCTGGCAGAGGCTTCGATGCTCTCGTTGAGCGCGCGGCCGGACTTTTCGAGATTTTCGGTCAGGCTGCGGCCGGACGTATCCAGCGTTTCGGCAAGCGTACGGCTGCGCTGGTCGATTGCCTGCTGGAATTCAGCCGTGCTGGCGTCGAGACCTTCAGTGAGAGCCGCAGCCGATGTGGCAAGGCCGACAGTGAGAGCAAGGCTCTTGTCGTCTATTGCTTCCTGAAGCTGGGCGCTGCGGGTTTCGAACGCTTCGTTGAAGGCACGGCTACGGGCATCCAGTGCCTCGCCGATCTGGCTGGTGCCGGATTCGAGCGTGCTTTCCAGTATTTCCTGATTGGTGCCGAGCGTGGTGGCAAGCGCCAGCGACTGGTCGGTGAAAGCCGAGCCGATGCGTTCGATGCTGGAGGACAGGATGCCTTCCATCGCTTCCGAATTGCTTTCGACGCTCTGCTTGATCGTCAGAAGGCTCTCGTTGAGCTTGGTGTCGAGCGAGCCGGAGCGCTGGTCGAAAGCCTCGGTAAATTCGTTGAGACCGGAATCGAATGTGGTGCTGAGTTGGCCGATCGTGGTCTGCAGGCGTTCTTCGAACAGGCCGGTGCGCAGATCGAGGTCCATGACCGCGTCGTCGGCAGCCGTCTGCAGGCTCTGGCGGAAGCTGGAGCCGCGTTCGTCGAGTGTCGTGTTGAGCGAATTGAGAACACCATCAAGTGTGCCGGTGATGGCGCGTTCGCCCGATGTCAGGCCCTCGGTAATTTCGCGTGTACGCGCAACAAGGGTCTCGTTCAGCTGGCGCGTGCGGTCCGAAAGAGCTGCATTCAGCTTTTCGGTGTTGGCGTCGAGCGTCGAGGCGCGGGTCTCGAACTGGCCAAGCAAATCCTCGCCACGCTCGGAAAGCGTCTTGGACAGATCCTCAAGGCGGACGTCGAATTCACCAGCCAAATGCTTGCCGGAGGCTTCCAGCGTCTGGACCATACTGTCCGTCTTGGCCGTCAGCAGCGAGCCAAGCGCTTCACCGGCAGCGTTGGAGCGCTCCATCAGAGTGGCGGCGCGCGTCTCGATCATCGAGGCGAAGGCTTCACCCGACGTTGCGAGGCGGACCGAGATTTCCTCGGTTGCGAGCGACAGGTCTTCCTTGAGCTGATCGTGGGCACCGACGATGGAGGAGCGGATGCGGTCTGCATGGTTGACGATAGCGTCGCGTTCGGAGCCGAGCTCCTGAACGAGGCCGCGAACACGCATTTCGTTATCGGCATAGCTGCGCTCAAGCGCATTGACTTCCGAATGGACGAGGGTCTCGAGTTCGGTGGCGCGGGCGATGGTACGCTCGATGCCTTCGTTCATCGCCATGACTTCGCGACGGACGGCCTGGCCGACCGACATGATGCGGTCGGTCGCAATGGTTTCCGGCTCGGAGAGACGCAGTGCCACTTCCGCCATCGAACGGGCTGCGATACGCAATTCGTGCGCGCGCGCCATCATGATGGAGAAGGCATAGAAAAGCATGATCGGCACGAAGATGCCGACACCGATGGCGACGACGCCCGGCGTTTCGAGAACCTGCTCGACAGAGGTGAAGCGCCAGATCTGCGATCCGTAGATGAGCTGGCCGAGGCCGAGGCCACCAATTGCCCAGAGGGTGGACAGAATGGTTGAATTGCGAAGGGCGGCACGCATCGCACCACCGTCAAGCGTGCGCAGCAATGCGGCGGTCGGACGACGGCTGGCGTCGTTTGCGGGCGCAAAGGTCGGCGACTTGGGTGCTGTCGGCTCTGCAGCTGCTGGGCGCGCCTGTTCGGCTGCAGCCTTGCGAACTTCTGCCTGACGGGCAACCGCCTGCTTTTCACGCGGTGACACTTCACGATCCGCGGACTTCGGCGGCTGCGGCTTCTCGGACACGGTCTTCTCCCGCGCTTGGGAAGTGGGGCCAGAGCGAGGCTTCAGATCGTCTTCGAAATCGTTGTTCAAGGCATCTTCCAACGCCTGAAACGCGGTTTCGTCGATCGCATCGCTATTGTTTTTCTTCACCATGCGGTTACGCCTCGTTACTAACACCGGTCAAATCAGCCGTCCCGGTGCCGCATGCAGATGGGTACGGGTGACACGCCTGTCGGTTGAAGCCGCCGCCGAGATCTCGGCGGTCGGATCGTCCTTATTTTATTCCAGTCCGGAACGCTTTCATTTCAAAGGGATGATAAGGAATGCTTACCGACCCGCCTTCCGGTGCGCGAAAATTTGGCCGAAACCGAGGCACACGCCTTTGCCAAGCGTATTGTAGTGGCACATTCCCCCCCCTGTTACAATTCGGGGTCGCTCCGGAAGGCCTTGTGCGGCAGGCTGTTAACAGAAAATATACCATATCGGGACGTGAAAGCCCTTCAAAATGCGAGGGTTGGTCAAAATTAACCATGACTGAAGAAAAGCCCTAGGGACCGCGCCGGATTTTAGGTTGATACGCATTTTTGCCCGACATGATTGGGAATTGTCTCATATCGAACAACAGGACAATTGCTCATGCCAGTCGCCGTTTCCGCCTTCGAACTGCCCGACAATGCGCCGGATCGCGGCATACCAGCCGTCGGACCATCAGCGTCTCGGTGTATCGATCTCGTGCATCTGGCGCGGCAGACAATGGGTGACAAGGATCTGGAAATCGAAGTCCTTTCCCTGTTTGCCCGGCAGGCGCGGGCGGCGCTGGTGGACATGACTGGCGGCATCGTACCGGTTACGACCGTGGCACACCGAATCAAGGGGGCGGCCGGTGCGGTCGGGGCCTTCAAGGTGGCGAGTGTTGCCGCCGAAGTCGAGTCAGGCCAGACCGATGCAGCCACATTGGCGCGTTTTGGTGCGGCTGTTGTGGAGGCCGAAAACTTCATCAACAAACTCTGCCGCTGAACGAGCCGGAACAAAGCGAAGCGCCCGGGAACGCGGCGCTTTGGACGTCTTTGGAGTGCTGCAGTTGTTGACTGGGTGGGCGTTTTATCAGAAGAGATGCGTTTTGCATCAGCCCCTCAAGTCCGGATAAGCAAATCATGACAAAGCTCACCATTATCGCCTTTGACGGTACCCGATTCGAACTCGACGCCGCTGACGGATCGACGGTGATGGAAAATGCCGTTCGCAATTCCGTGCCGGGCATCGATGCCGAATGCGGCGGTGCCTGTGCCTGTGCCACCTGTCATGTCTATGTCGATGACGCCTGGACCGAAACGGTCGGCGGGCCTCACCCGATGGAAGAGGACATGCTCGACTTCGCCTTCGACCTGCGCCCGACCTCGCGGCTTTCCTGTCAGATCAAGATGACGCCGGCCCTCGACGGGCTGGTTGTCAGCGTGCCCGAACGCCAGGGCTGACGCCTTTTCCCTAATGATCTTGCAAAAAAATGCCTCGCTGCGCCGAAGCGAAGCGAGGCATGAGGTAGGTACGTCACTGTTGGCGAGGGAGGGAACGCCAGCAGCAATGGGACGCACCGGGAGAACACCGTACAAAGCCTGATGAGGCCAGAAGAATGGCGCTCGATCCCGTCACCGAATGTCGGCTTTCAGGATCGGCGCACCTGCTGCACATTCGCACCGCCTTGCTCGGTGCAGCAGGATTTGGAAACTCGATCAACTGAAAATGATAATATAAGAGATTGGTGAAATACACCAGCCGAAGAATTTACCTCTGATTGTCCGTAGTCCGCGAAAGGCTCGCGTAAGTTTCAAGTCGCAGGCCGATGTGGCGCAGAATGGGGCAGGCGGGTCCCGCTTTGGTGCGCCAGAAGGCGGCCTATATGGTCGCCTGATTGCAGTTCGCACCGGAATTTCGGAAGCTGGCGAAGAGACGACGCACGCAGCCGCAGCCTTCCTTGTCTAGATCAAAATTGCGGCCGCCGAGCAGCCAGTCCCAGCAAATGCCTTTGATCATCCATTTGACGGCATGGCAGGCAGAGGCAGGCGTCCAGCCTGTGGCGAGCTTCCCGTTGGCCTCTGCGCGCCGTAGGATCTGTTCGAGCTGGCTGTTGTGAAGCTCTTCAAGCTCTTTCATCGCCTGCTGTACGGGGGCGAATTCCTCGGTGAAATTGGTGCGCAACAGGATGGTCAGCATGCGCTGGCGCTGCTGGTCGGTCGCCATGACCTGCATCCATTCGCAGGCTGAATCCTCGATCATGGTCAGCGCATCCATGCCGCAGCAAGCGGGATCGCGCAGTTCCAGCATGTTCAGAAGAGGCAGCCGGAACGTGTTGTAAAGTTCGAGAAAAATGTCGGTCTTGCTATGGAAGTGCCAGTAGACGGCGCCGCGCGTGACGCCTGCCGCTGCGGCAATCTCGTCGAGCGTGGTCGATCCGACGCCCTTTTCGAAAAACATTCTTTCGGCCGATTCGAGAATGGCCGCGCGTGTTTCCGCCGCCTCCGCTTTGGTCCGTCTCATTTCTCCTCCTTCCGCCGGTTTTCGGGGCGCTCTTTGAAGAGCGCCCCGAACAACGATCCGACATTCGCCGTCAAGGAAACCCAGAGTTTCCGGTGACGTCTCAGTGTGCCGGGGTGGCGTCCTTTTCGTCCTTCTTTGCGGCTTCCAGCGGCTCCTTGCGGGCATCCTTGGAGAACAGCCGCATGATGAAGACGAAGAAGGCCGGCACGAAGAAGATCGCCAGGATGGTGGCCGAGATCATGCCGCCGAGAACGCCGGTACCGATGGCGTTCTGGCTCGCCGCACTCGCGCCCGTCGCAATCGCCATCGGCACGACGCCGAGGGTGAAGGCGAGCGACGTCATCAGGATCGGACGGAAGCGCAGATGCGCTGCCTCGACGGTCGCGTCAAAGACGCTCTTGCCTTCGGCACGCAGATCCTTGGCGAACTCGATGATCAAAATGGCGTTTTTCGCCGACAGGCCGATGATGGTGATCAGGCCGACGAGGAAGTAGACGTCGTTGGGCATGCCGCGCAACGTGACGGCGGCAACCGAGCCGATAACGCCGAGCGGCACGACGAGCATGACCGACAGCGGGATCGACCAGCTTTCGTAAAGCGCCGACAGGAGCAGGAAGACGAACAGGATGGACAGCGCGATCAGCGCCGGTGCCTGTGAGCCCGACTGGATTTCCTGCAGCGACTGGCCGGTCCACTCATAACCGAAGCCGGTCGGCAACTGGTTGGCAAGACGCTCCATCTCGGCGATCGCGTCACCCGAGGAGTAGCCCGGACCGGCCTGACCGGCGATACGGATCGCCGGATAACCGTTATAGCCGATCACCTGCGAGGGACCGCGTACCCATTCCGCTGTGGCGAATGAGGACATCGGCACCATGCCGCCGCTGGCGTTGCGAATGTTGAGCTTGAGAAGATCCTCGGTCTTCATGCGCTGGTTGCCTTCGGCCTGAACGGTGACGCGCTGCATGCGGCCATTGTTCGGGAAGTCGTTGACGTAGGAAGAGCCGAGGTTGGCGGTGATGGTGGAGTTGATGTCGGAGAAGGTGACGCCGAATGTGTTGGCTTTTTCGCGGTCGATCAACAGGTTCACCTGGGCAGCGTCCGGCATGCCTTCGATACGCAGGCCGGCGAGCATCGGGCTTTTTGCCGCTTCCGCCATGATCTGATCACGCGCCGCACCGAGTGCCGCCTGACCCTGACCGGAACGGTCCTGCAGACGGAAGGTGAAGCCCGACGAGTTGCCGAGACCCTGAATGGGCGGCGGCGACAGCGAAAAGGCGATGGCATCGCGCAGGCCAAAAATCTGGCCGTTGATACGTCCGGCAATCGCATCGGCGGAATCTTCCGGCCCACGCTCATCCCAGTTTTTCAGGGTGATGAAGGCGAGACCGGCATTCTGGCCGGAACCCGAGAAGGAGAAGCCGTTGATGGCGATGATGCGATCTACAGCCTTTTCCTTCAGTGCGATTTGCTCGATCTGCGAAATGACTTCCGTCGTACGGTCGGTGCTGGCCTCAGCCGGTGCCTGAACGTCGACGATCAGGAAGCCCTGGTCCTCGTTCGGCAGGAACGAGCTCGGAAGCTGCATGTATGCCCAGCCGAGACCGATCAGCAGCGCGACATAGATGATCATGAAACGGCCGGACCGCTTGATGATCTTGGCGACGCCGCCGGAATATCCATGCGACGCCTTGTCGAAGCCGCGGTTGAACATTCCGAACAGGCCCTTTTTGTCATGGTGATCATGAGCAACGGGCTTGAGGAACGAGGCGCAAAGCGCAGGAGTCAGTGACAGCGCAAGGAAGCCGGAGAACAGGATCGACACGACCATGGTCAGCGAGAACTGCTGATAGATGATGCCGACGGCGCCGGGGAAGAAGGCCATCGGAATGAACACGGCCGACAGGACCATGGTGATGCCGATGATGGCGCCGGAAATCTGGCCCATCGCCTTGCGGGTCGCTTCCTTCGGCGACAGCTTTTCCTCGGCCATGATGCGTTCGACGTTTTCGACGACGACGATCGCGTCGTCAACGAGAATGCCGATCGCCAGAACCATGGCGAACATGGTCAAAACGTTGATCGAGAAGCCGGCGACGAACATGATCGCGCAGGTGCCGAGCAGCGCCACCGGCACGACGAGCGCCGGAATGACCGTGTAACGGAAATTCTGCAAGAAGATGAACATCACCACGAAGACGAGGATCATCGCCTCGATCAGCGTGTGAATGACCTTTTCGATGGAAACCTGAACGAAGGGGCTGGTGTCATACGGGACTTCGTACTGAACGCCGGCAGGGAAATATTCCTTCAGTTCCTCCATCACCTGCTTGACGCCTTCCGACGCTGCAAGCGCGTTGCCGGTGGGCGACAGCTGCAGGCCGATGGCAGCACTTGGCTTGCCGTTCAGGCGGGACGAGAAGTTGTAGCTTTCGGCACCCACTTCGACGCGGGCGACGTCGCGAAGCCGCACCGACGAACCGTCGGGATTGGCACGCAGCACGATCGCGCCAAACTGTTCGGGATCGGTCAACTGGCCCTGAACGTTGATCGTCGCGGAAATCTGCTGGCCGATCGGGTTCGGGGTGGCGCCGATGCGGCCGGCTGCAACCTGTGCGTTCTGCGCGGTGATAGCGGCAGTGACGTCAGCGGCGGTCAGGCTGAGGCCAACCATCTTGTCAGGGTCCATCCAGATACGCATGGAGCGCTGGCTGGCGAACAGCTGGGCAGAACCGATGCCAGGCACGCGGCGCAATTCGCCGATGACGTTGCGCTGCAAGTAGTCACCGAGGCCGATGGCGTCAGTCTGGCCGTCTGTCGACGTCAGCGACACGACCATCAGGAACGACGTGCCGGCCTGTTCGACGCGCACACCTTGGGAGGTGACGGCGCCCGGCAGGCGTGGTTCGGCGCGGGCGATACGGTTCTGCACCTCAACCTGGGCTTCACCGATATTGGTGCCCGGCGCGAAGGTAACGTTGATCGACACACGACCGGAGGATTCCGACTGCGATTCGAAGTAGATGAGGCCCGGAACGCCGTTCAGTTCCTCTTCGATCGGGCGTGTGACGCCCTGATAGATGTCTTCGGGCGAAGCGCCGGGATAATTGGTGGAAATGGTGATCTGCGGCGGCGCGACATTCGGATACTGCGCGATCGGCAGCATCGGAATGGCGATCACGCCAGCCAGCATGATGAAGATTGCAACGACCCACGCAAAGATGGGCCGTTCGATGAAGAAACGTGCCATGAAACGGGATCCTTACTGCTTGGCGGGCTCGGCCGGCTTTTCGGCGTTGTCGGGCTTTTCAGCGTTATCAGACTTGGCAGCGTCGCCCTGATTGGCACCGTCCGCAGTCTGTTCAGTCGCGGGCTTTTCCGGCGACCATGGCTGCGGCTTGACGGTGGCGCCAGCGCCGGTCTTCTGGAAACCGTCGACGATGACGCGATCACCAGCCTTCAGACCCTGCGGAATGACCCAGCGGTCACCAAGTGCACGACCGACAGTAACCTGGCGCTGCTCGACCTTGTCTTCCGCGCCAACGACGAGAAGGCTGGCCTTGCCGCCGGCATCACGCTGGATGGCCTGCTGCGGAACCGCAAACGTGTCGCGCTCCAGACCCTGCTCGATCGAAACACGAACATACATGCCTGGCAGAAGGTCGCCATCCGGATTGGGGAATTCGCCACGCATGGTGACCTGACCGGTGGTCTCGTCAACCGCAGCTTCTGAGAACAGAAGGCGGCCTTCCTGCGGATACTTTGTACCGTCGTCCAGCATCAGTTGTGCCTTGGCCTCATTCGGGCCGGTCATCAGCTTGCCGTTCTGAAGAGCGCGGCGCAAGCGAACGAGATCGGCAGCCGGCTGGGTGAAGTCGGCATAGATCGGGTCGAGCTGCTGGATGGTGGCGAGGTTTTCCGAGCCGGTGGCGCTGACCAGCGCACCTTCGGTGATCAGCGCGCGGCCGATGCGACCGGAAATCGGCGCAGTGACATTGGCATATTGCAGGCTGAGTTTTGCCGACGCGACGCCGGCACGAGCCACCTGAACCTGAGCGTCAGACTGTGCAAGCTGCGCGACGGCGGTGTCGAATTCGGCGCGGGAAGCGACATTCGATTTGCTTAGCTGGGTCTGGCGGTCAGCTGTCTGGCGGGCCTGCAACTGCTGGGCTTCGGCGCTGCGCAAAGTTGCTTCGGCACGGTCGAGCTCGACCTGAAACGGCGCCGGGTCGATGCGGTAAAGTACATCGCCTTCCTTGACGAGCGAGCCCTGTTCGAACACGCGCTCGACGATGATGCCGGAAATGCGCGGGCGCACTTCGGCAAGCCGTGTCGGGGCGATACGGCCCGGCAGTTCGCTGTTGATCGGCAGCGTTTCCGGCTGAACGGTGATGACGCCGACAGCAGACGGCGGACGGGCAGGGGGCGCTCCAGCCGCCTGATCTTCCTTCTGGCAGGCGGCAAGGACGGACAGGCTGGCAATCAACAGACCAGCGACGGGCAGTTTCATTCGCATAGAGAACCCCATGGACCCAAAGACGGCAATTTTACATACGTGTTAGTCTGTATGTAAAATTGCTGCAAGGCAACATTTGCGTGATGTTAAGTTTCCGGCCTCCGAAGAGCCGAATCAGGCTTGTCGAATTGTGTGCTCGCCGGATGGTGGCGACGCAACGTCGAACATGGGGTGTCGGTTCCACTGCGACGAAGTTGCGCGGAGAATCGTGAACGATAGGGGAGTGTATTTCAGGGAATGCAGAGGACGTTCAGTTCGCCGATACGCTGCGATTCTTCAGGATGCGCATAATCCGCGTGTCGAAATTCTTCGATTCTACCATGTCGAAGCGAATTTGTTCGCGGTCATGCGCCTCGATCGCATCACGGCTGATGTCGCCCACGCGCGCTTCCAGAATATCGCAATTGTTTGCCGGGCGGATGGCCAGCAGCCTAGCCTCCAGACTGCGAGCGTGGGTGCGGGCAATCTCGGCGTGGCGTTCCTCATGGCGTTTGATATCGGCCGAAAGAGCATCCCAGATACGGGCCAGATTTCCCGTGGCTGCACCGCGATTGCGCCAGCGCGGCAGGATGATGTGAGTGCGTACCGTGACCTTGACGGCACCGATGGAGCAGCGGCCGCCGCGCTCTACATAACTGACTTCGCCGCCGAACTTGATTTCCGTGGCGCCCGGGTGTCGTGCACCGGTGTGGCGGGTGAGAGGGCCGCGACGTTCGAGTTCCGAATCGAGCTCTTCAGCCGTCTTGCCGCCGATGGAAAAGTAGGAATAGGTTTTGCTGACGACAGGCTGCGCGGCAAGCGGTGCCGTCAGGCCTAGGAGGAGCATCAGGGTCGTGACTGTTTTCGGAATTGGCACCCGGGGCGAACGGCGAAAGCTGCGCATCAATGGTATTCTCGGGTGCTGGCAGATTGAACTGGGGCAAAGCTTGGGGCATAGCCCTGCCAAGCGCAACAGAAGCTGCGCAATTTCACGTGCAAAAAGCAAGGATTGGGATGACCGTGAGTCTCCTCGGCAACAGCGTTTCCGGCAATAGCGTATGGCAGGTCGGCTCTGGTCGATCGCTGGATCTGGATGCCGGTGGCCATCTGATGGCGATCGTAAACGTCACGCCGGACAGTTTTTCCGATGGCGGGCGGCATGACAGCATCGAGGAGGCGGTGGCGCATGCGAAGGCATGTATCGCCGAGGGTGCAACCATTATCGATATCGGCGGGGAATCGACGCGGCCGGGAGCCGAGCCCGTCAGCGAGGCGGAGGAAAAGAGCCGCGTGCTGCCGGTGATCGAACGGCTCGCCGCCGAGACGGATGTGCTGATTTCCATCGACACCTATCGCGGTGGGACGGCGCGTGCGGCGATAGCGGCAGGCGCGCATATCATCAACGACGTGTATGGCTTGAGCTACGATCCCTCGATTGCCGACATTGCAGCCGAAACCGGGGCAGGGCTTTGCATCATGCATACGGGGCGCGGTCGCGAGGCGGAAAAACGGCCGGATGTTATCGACGATCAATTTCGGTTCTTCACAAAGGCGCTGGCAACTGCCGAGGCCGCCGGTGTCAACAGAAACGCGATCATGCTCGATCCGGGTTTTGGTTTTGCCAAGTCTCGTGAAGAGGAAACGGAACTGATGGCGCGCTTTGCCGAGCTGCATGCACTGGAACTACCGTTTCTGATCGGCACGTCTCGCAAACGTTTCATCGGTACCATGACCGGCCGCGAACGCGCCGATGAGCGCGATGTCGGAACCGCGGCGACAACCGCCGTTTTGAGGCTCGCGGGTGCGCATGTTTTCAGGGTTCAT
The DNA here is from genome assembly GCF_009617585.1 of Endobacterium cereale. Classification (GTDB taxonomy): domain Bacteria; phylum Pseudomonadota; class Alphaproteobacteria; order Rhizobiales; family Rhizobiaceae; genus Neorhizobium; species Neorhizobium cereale. Next base: position 263,344 of record NZ_WIXI01000044.1, read on the forward strand.
AACGTGGCTGCCAATCGCGATGCGCTCCGCGTGGCGGATGCGATCCTTTCGGCACAAAATACCGGAAGCCGGGTTGGCGCGGAGACAAGGTCATGACGCTCTATACGATCTATCTGAAGAACTGTTCGTTTTTTGCGCGCCATGGTGTGCTGAGCGAGGAAGAAAGGCTCGGCCAGCGTTTCTTTGTCGATGCCGAACTGGAGGTCGAGGGCGGCGAGGCGCTACAGAGCGACCAGATCGACGACACCGTTCATTACGGTATTGCCTTCGAGGTGATCGAGGAGGTGGTGACCGGTCAGCGCCGTTATCTGATCGAGGCCTTAGCGCGCGATATCGCGCTGGCGCTCTGCAAACGTTTTCCGCAGATCAGGCGCGCCGCAATTGCCGTGCGCAAGCCGAGCGTGCCGATCCCCGGCATTCTCGATTATGTGGAGGTGCGTATTGAGCACCGCCCCTGATGCTGTGTGGACGAGCGCAACACTCGGGCTCGGTGGCAATATAGGTGATCCGAAAGAGGCGATGGCGGAGGCCCTGCGCTTGCTGGACGGTCGCGGTGATTGCCGTGTGCTCGCCGTGTCGAAACTCTACGTGACCCCACCTTGGGGCAGGACCGATCAGGCGGATTTTTTCAATTGCTGCGCATTGATCGATACCACGCTTGCGGCGGAGGATCTGCTTGCAACCGGTCTTTCAATCGAAAAAGGCATGAAGCGGGAAAGGCTGGAGCGCTGGGGTCCGCGCACCATCGATATCGATGTGTTGACCTATGGCGATGTCGAGCGCGATACGCAGCCGTTGCAACTGCCGCATCCACGCATGACGGAACGTGCCTTCGTGCTGATGCCGCTGGCCGATATCGCGGCCGATCTCATGGTAAAGGGCAGGCCGGTGTCATCCTGGCTTGCCCTTGTGAATGCCGATGGTATCACCGTCGCGGACGAAAACCGCGACTGGTGGAGATGATCATTTCTTGATCGAGCCGACGGCCATCTGGTCGAGGTCGCGGGTGAGAGTCATGCCGATGACCGGGATCATCTGCTCTTCCACCTTCACCGAAATGGTGATGTTCATATCGTTATCGCTTTTCATGCTGGCGACCATGGCACCATTGAGCTTGGCGCGATTGATGCCGAGAACGATGCGTTCGCCATTGAGCGAGCCGGTGGTGATGTCGAGGCCCTTGCCCTCGGCGCCATCGAGAAACTTGCCGGTGTAACCCTTGGCAGTCTTGATGATGGTGGCGTTCATCGGCTGCTTGAAGACGCCGACGCGGCAGGTGCCGTCGAGTTTCAGGCCTGCATCGCCATCGTTGGTGGCTTCACCGATCAGATTGCAGGTGAACTTGGTGCCCTTGTATTTGCCGGCGACGATTTCACCAGGACCTTTCCAGCTACCCGCGGCGCTTTCGAAAAAGACCTGATCGCGCGAAGCGGCGTCAGCCTCAGGAGCCATCGCGACCGTGGCGACGGAGATGGCGACGGCAAAGCCACCGAACAGCGAGAAGATGCGCGAAACCATTCAAAAAATCCCTGGCAAAGGCCAACTGGTAGAGCCCGCAAATTAACGGAGGATGGTTAATGAGTGGTTTCTTTTGGTTGAGGCAAGCTGTGTCAGACCGGGTCTTTGGGTTTCGAGGTTGCAACGATATCGCCCATGAAATCCCCAATTCCCGGGCGTTTCAGCGCACGGAAAGGCAATGGGCGGCAAAGATCCATGGCGGCGATGCCGATGCGGGCGGTGAGCAATCCGTTGATCACACCCTCTCCGAGTCGGGTGGAAAGGCGTGCTGCCAGACCATGGCCTAGAACCTGCTGGGCGATGCTGTCGCCAACCGCAATCGAACCTGTCACGGCCAGGTGGGCGACCACATCGCGCAGCAGCCGGAACATGCCGAGTGTGCCGGGACGGCCACCATACAATTCGGCCATGGCCCGAACCAGACGCGAGACTTCGAACAGCACATAGGCGAGATCGACCACGGCGCGCGGGCTGATGGCGGTGACAACCGAGACGCGCTTGGAAGCCGCGAGAATTAACAGGCGTGCTTCGCGGTCGAGCGGCGTCATCAATTCGCGTTCGGCGAGACCGAGATAATGCGGGCCGTCGATGATTTCGCCCTTTGTCGCATCGAGGGCCGCGCGACCACGCGCGGTTTCGGCGCGGTGCGACAGGATCGTTGTGAGGCGAGCAACGAGCGCACGGGCGGATTTGGCGCCGTTCGCCGAATCGGTGCCGGTCTCGATGGCGACGACATCAGCTTTCAAAGACTGCACGGCACCGATGCGTATCAATCCCAGCACTTCGCGGAGGACGACAATGGCGAGGGCGGCCAGGGCAACGGAAAGAATGCCGATGGCGGTATAGCCCAGCCAGTCAGATCGGGAAAAAAGATCACGGATGACGCTGTCTGCCCAAAGCCCGAAAGCGAAAGAGGCGAATACACCAAAGGCGCCGGCGGCGAGCTTGCCGAAAGAAAAGCCGTGGCGGCGCGGCAATGCAACCGGCACGTCGGCAGGGTCGGCTTCAGCCACGCCGAGAAATGGATCGTCGGCATCGGCAGTGGCGGTAAAGCCGTCGTCGAAACTGCGTGGCGGACGGCTGACAGCGAGTGGCGTGTCGCGCTCCCCCTCGACGGTGTAGGCCGAGGGGCGACGGCGTGGTGTTTCCGAAGAGGGAGCTGTTTGGCGATTGTTCCGATCGTCTGATGAGGTCATGCGAGACGGTCTCCGAACAGGAACTGCATGGCGCGGTCGAGGCGGATATGCGGTACGGACAAAGCGATGCCGCCGCCGGTCTCATCGACTGATGGGGGGCGAAAACGTATGATATTCAGATCGGGTAGAGCCGTTTTCTCATCCGAACCGTCGATATCACGGAAAAACGCTTCCGGACTCTCCGGCAAGTCACCGGGAAATATCGCTGTTTTCTTATTCCCGTCAAAGATTTCGTCGCCAATGCGCTCACCCTGCATCGGGGTGCCGGTAATAACCGGAACGAGTTGCCCGTCCTCGCGCACGGTCGCCTCACGGGTGGCGCGCACCGAAGCGAGCGCCATGACGTCGATACCGGCGCCGGTCATGCCGATGCGATGGATGGCACGGTCGACGAGGCGGCGGGTGATGGCCTGCAGGCGATCGTGGCTTTCGTGATGCAGGTGATCGGCCTTGGTGGCTGCGACCAGCACTCGATCGATGCGGCGGCCGAGCAGCGAACTCAGGAAGGAATTTGTGCCGGGGCGGAAACAGGCGAGCACATCGGCAAGCGCGCGCTCCAGATCCTGCACGGCTTCCGCGCCGCGATTGACCGCTTGCAGCGCGTCGATCAGCACGATCTGGCGGTCGAGGCGTGCAAAATGCTCACGGAAGAAAGGTTTGACGACGACGCTTTTATAGGCCTCGAAACGGCGTTCCATCATTGCCCGCAGCGAGCCTTTGTCGGGCCGCGCGTCCGGCACATTCGGCATGGGTGCAAAGGTCAATGCCGGTGAGCCGTCGAGTTCTCCGGGCAGGAGAAAACGGCCGGGCGGCAGGGTGGAGAGCGAACGCTCGTCGGACTTGCAGGCTTTCAAATAGGTGGCGAAACTTTCCGACAGCCGACGAGCCGTCATTTCGTCAGCTGGGCCTTCCATGTCGATGCTGGCGGCCAGCCCCAGCCATTCCCGCGCCAGTTCCGCGCGCACACCGCTTTGGGCGAGTGTCACCGCATTGTCGGAAAAGGTTTTGTAGTCCTGCGCCAGCAGGGGCAGGTCGAGCAACCATTCGCCGGGATAGTCGACGATATCGATCGACAGGCGACCCGGTGAAAACATCCGGTTCCAGCCGCTGGCGCTCTGGTAATCCAGCGTAATGCGCAACTCGGAAATGGCGCGCGTCGAATCCGGCCAGATGCGTTCGCGTACCAGCGCCTGAATATGATCCTCGTACTGGAAGCGCGGGATGGCATCGTCCGGCTGCGGTTCGAGGCGAATGGAGGAGACGCGGCCGGAGCGCACCGGCTCGAACAGCGGCAGGCGGCCACCATTCAGAAGATTGTGGACGAGCGAGGAGATGAAAACCGTCTTGCCGGCGCGTGAAAGGCCGGTAACCCCCAGCCGTAATGTCGGATTGACGAGGCCGGAGGCGCGATCCGTCAGCGTATCGAAAGCGATACGGGCGTCATCGGTGAAACTGGTGAGAGAAGGCGGCAAGGCGTGATCCCGATTGCTGGCGACACCGGATTGTCGGTGCCCGATCTGCATATAGGGAGGGCATGTGCCGGAAGAAAGAACGGTGACTGCCGGATGATTTGCGAATGTGAAAATCGGTGCTTTTGGCCGCCTCCATCCTCACTTCTATCAGACGATCAGGAAATCGCGCAAAATCCAGTTTTCGCCGGCATGGTCGAGAACGGCAAAACCCGCCGTCGGATAACCGCTCGGGATGGCCAAACGCAGCTGTTCGCGGCCGATCAGGCGATCCAGCGTTTCCTCGATGGTCGGGTTGTGGCCCACCAGCATGACGGAGGGTGAGGGCGCCTGACCCGCCAGAAGCGCCAGATAAGTCTCGGACGAGCCGTTATAGATTTCGTCGATCGCCTGCAAAATGCATTCACCGGCCATGGCGCGGTGCATGGCATCCGCCGTCTGGCGGCAGCGCGTGGCCGTGGATGACAGGATAAGATCGGGGCGATAGCCCTTATCCACAGCCTTTTCACAGACAAGTTCGGCCTCGCCATAACCACGATCGTCCAATTCGCGATCAAAATCGCGCTGGCCGGATTGTGCCTGAGCGGCACGGGCGTGACGCAGGAGATAGATTCGCGAAGGGGGCGGTTCGATGATCGTCATGGCTGCCTCTGCCGGTCAAAACGCGTGGACATCAGGGGTAACGCCATGTCGCGATCCGCGTCAACTGCCCGTCATGCACAGTTTGGTGGCGGGTTGGCAGATAAGGGTATTTTCCGAATCGATCTGTGTAAATGCTTTAAAATTAGTCGTTTAGCCGATTTTTGTGTCGGTTTTAAAAATGCATTAACGGCGCGCATCAGACTTGAATCGCTTCCACCCTAGGGATATAGAGCGCCGCATAAGTTCTGTTCTTCAGGAGAAATCGCGTTGAGTGAGAAGATCGATCTTAGCAGCTTCGTCCTTTCGGAAGAAGACGAGTTCATGAACGTGCGACAAAAGGCCTACTTTCGGGCCAAGTTGATCGCTTGGAAGAATGACATCCTCAGAGAAGCGCGCGAAACTCTGGGCCATCTGGCCGAAGAAAGCGCAAACCACCCAGACCTAGCAGACAGAGCCTCTTCCGAAACCGATCGCGCTATTGAACTGCGTGCCCGTGACCGTCAGCGCAAGCTGATTTCCAAAATCGATTCCGCTCTTCAGCGGATAGACGAAGGCACATACGGATATTGTGAGGAGACCGGAGAGCCGATCGGCTTGAAGCGTCTCGACGCCCGTCCGATCGCAACCCTGTCGATCGAGGCGCAAGAGCGCCACGAGCGCCGCGAAAAGGTTTATCGCGACGAGTGACAGTGACGGCGGTGAAAAACAAAACACTGCCTGACAGACAGAATAACAAAAGGCGCGGATTTTTCCGCGCCTTTTGTTTTTGATGATCCGCATGACGACTGATCAACGCCAGACACAGTCATCGCTGGAATTTTTGAGGTAGTTCCTCAGATTTGGCTGTGCGGAAATGCTTGATGAACCTCGCTTCGCAGGCTCCGAACTCCGGGTAATTCCTTCTTGCGTCATTAAGTGAGATGCTGTTGGGGCCGCTTGCTTCATCACCGTATTTTTAACCGCCGCCATCCTATTCCCAGAAACAAATCGGGCAGATTTCGTAATGAAGCCTGTTGCCAATTGTGAGATGACCGCAGCACGCACATGGAAGGAAGGTCATCCAGGCAATCCTAAAACAAGCCTCTTTCAGGCATCAGAGAAAGCGCGGTGCTTGCATCGTGATGCTCATCGGTCATCTTTCGTCACCGACATTTCACCAAAAATGCGGGCAATCTCGTTCTGCATTGCCGGTTCTTGGCTTGCGCCGGTGACGCGCGGCATGCCGGGATCACGTCGCGGCAACTGGCTTGTGGGGCCGTTTGGAGTGGCGGGGCCGATTGGCGGGACCGAGTTGGCGCCGGCGAGGTTGGTGGCCATCTCCTCTTCAAGAATCCGTTCGAAATCGGAACCAAGCGGCTTTGCAGGAGCTGTGGCATGAATCGGCGGACGCAATGAAGCCGCTGGCGTTTGTGTTGCCATGACGGTCGGCCGCTGAGCGGGTGCCGGTGTCACTGAAGGCGGTTGAACCGACATTTCCGGGGGCATCTCCGCATGAGGCTGCTGGAACACGCGCTCGCGGGCTGCCTCAAGTAGATCGACCGCGTTGTCGAGCGACGGAGCTTCGCCGCGAGAGCGGGGTGTATCGATGTCGAAATGCGGTTCAGTCGTTCTGCCGGGCGTTTCGACGTCCACAGTCAAAGGCTGGTCACGTTGGGTTTTTACAGGCGGTTCGTTCACCGGTTCGGGCATGGGAACGGCCGTTGCCGTTGCAAAAGCTGTCGCAACAGGGGCAGGGGCAGGGGCAGCGGCAACAGCTGCGCTGGTGCGGGGCTCGATTGTCGGGAAATCGACGACAGGACTTGGAGCGGCGGCGCGTGCGGGCTCTGCTGCACGCGGTTCGGCCATTCTCGATTCGAGCCGTGATACGATGTCGGCGACCTTTGGTTCCGCTGTGGCCGCGCGGGGAGCCGGCTGCATCGGTACGGCAGGCGTATCGGCGGGTTTGGCGGCTTCCGGCTTCGGCACAACCGGCTGAACGGGCGCGGCGGCTTCAGTTGGCTTGACTGGCGGCGCAGCATCTACCGCCTCCGAGCCGATCCAGGCGAAACTTTCAGTGTTTTCCTTTTGTGGAGCTGGCTTTTCAGCCTTCGCAGCTGATGCCACGACACGAGGCGCGGGTGCCGAAAATTCAACCGACCGGTCTTCGGAAGCCGACAGACGTGGCTCTTCAGCCGGCGCAATGCTCGTTTTTTCCGGTTCCGAAATCGTCTTCATCATCGTGTGATAGGGCGGGCTGCGCCCATCAACGATACTGCTTTCTATCACGACATCCGTTGGGCCGCCGATCATGATCAGGTGTTCGACGTCGTCGCGGCGCACCAGCACGAGGCGACGTCGCGCGTCGACGGCGGCGGCATCCAGAACCTGGAGACGCGGCTGGCGATTTTTGCCGCCTCGCAAAAAGGGCGAGGGGCCACCACGTCCGCGGATCAGCCACAGCACGAGGATAAGGCAGAGAAAACCTGCGGCGACACCGACCACGGCGATGGTAAGGTTGCTGCCATAGGTACCCAGCATCTCGTCAAGCATAAACCACTCCTTGGATATAGGACGCCGTCGTTAGAAACCGGCTGTGTCAGGATCATGACGGTAACGAAATGCGCGCCATATCCGTGACATTGAAGAACCATGGGACAGGAATATGGTTCGAATGCAAGGATCGGCAATCGCATCCCTGCGATCTTCAACGGGTTTCTGTGTTTTCCGAGCTTTTTGCCGGTGTCGCAAATTGCTATGAAGAGGCAGCCGACCGATTCCGATCCGCACCAACTATCGGGGTGCGGCGCTTGGCCGACATGAGAGGGTGAATGACGAAGATGCAGCAGAGCGGCCACAATGACGCGCCGCTGGTCGAACACGGAGCGCGCGGCGGAACCGTGATCCGGCTGCTCGTCCTTGCCGTGGTTCTGATCGCGGTGGCGATCTCCTTTGTCGTCTTCAAGGAATCGCTCGACAGCGAGATCGTGCTCGGCGTGCTCGGCATTCTTGCCATGGTCGGCATCTTCTTTCTGGTTTCCTCGGTTATCGGTCTGGTCGAGGTGATGCCGCAATCGCGCTCCGACGATCTGGCGCGGGGCTTTCTAGGCGGGCATCCGGACGGTATTCTGATTACCGATTCGAAAGGCCGCATCATTTACGCCAACGCCGCCTATGGCCGGCTGACCGGCGCCACCAATGCCGCTCAGGCCCAGTCGTTGGAAACGCTGCTTTCCAAAAACCGCGAATCGACCGAGGCGCTTTACCGCCTGACCACCGCATTGCGCGAAGGTCGCGAGGGGCATGAGGAATTCCGCCTGCTGAAGCCGCTTGGCCGGCCGGGTAACAACGGTTCAGGTGCGCACTGGTATCGTCTCAAGGCGCGGCTTCTCGCCAATGGTTCCTCGCGCAAGCCGCTGGACATATGGCAGATCACCGACATCACCTCGGAACGTGACGATCAGGAGCGTTTTTTCCGCGAGCTCCAGAACGCTATCGATTACCTCGATCACGCGCCGGCCGGCTTTTTCTCAGCCGGACGCAAGGGCGAGGTCTTCTATCTCAATGCGACGCTGGCGGAATGGCTGGGTTACGATCTGACCAAATTCGTGCCGCGTTCGCTCACCATGACGGATATCGTGGCGGGCGAGGGCATGGCGCTGATCCAGTCGGTTCAGGCAACACCGGGCCAGACACGCACGGAAACGCTGGATCTCGACCTGCGCCGCGCCAATGGCCAGAGCCTGCCGGCACGGCTCGTGCACAGTGTCAGCACCGCGCGCGACGGTGCGCCGGGTGAAAGCCGTACCATCGTCCTCGCACGGCCGAAGGGCGAGGCGGCCGATCTGTCTTCGTCCGCCATGCGCTTCACCCGTTTCTTCAACAACACGCCGATGGCAATCGCCTCGGTCGATGGCAACGGCAAGATTCTGAGGGTCAATGCGCCATTCCTGAAACTGTTTGCCGGTGTCGTCTCGCGTGACGAGGCGGAAGCCGGTGCGCCGCTCGAAACCATCTTCAACGAAGCGGTGCGGCCGCAGCTGACGCAGGCGCTGGCCGAGGCCAAGGACCGCCAGAGCGATATCGCACCGCTCGAAAGCCGCCATCCGGGCGATGAAAACCGTTATGTGCGTTTCTTCGTCAATGCCGTGATCGACGAAAGCGACGAGGCGCCGGAAGAGGTGGCCATTGTCTACGCTTTCGAGACGACCGAGCAGAAGGCGCTCGAGACGCAGATGGCGCAGACCCAGAAGATGAATGCCGTCGGCACGTTGGCGGGCGGTATCGCCCACGATTTCAACAACGTGCTGACCGCTATCCTTCTCTCTTCCGACCATCTGCTTTTGCAGGCGCGCCCGGCCGATGCCAGCTTTGCCGACCTGATGGAAATCAAGCGTAACGCCAACCGCGCCGCCGTGCTGGTGCGCCAGCTGCTGGCCTTCTCCCGCAAGCAGACGATGCGCCCGAGCGTGCTCAACCTCACCGATGTCGTCGGTGACCTGCGCATGCTGGTGGACCGCCTGATTTCCGGTACCAACGTCAAGCTCGATGTCGATTACGGTCGCGACCTCTGGCCTGTTCGCACCGACCTGTCGCAGTTCGAGCAGGTGCTGATCAACCTCTGCGTCAACGCCCGCGATGCCATGCCGCAAGGCGGTCGCATCACCATCCGCACACGCAATGTGACGGCGGAAGAGGGGCGTGCATACGCCGGTGCCGATCTGCCCGAAGAAGACATGGTGATGGTGGAAGTGGCCGATAACGGCACCGGCATTCCGCCCGAAATCATGGACAAGATTTTTGAGCCCTTCTTCACCACCAAGGAAGTGGGCAAGGGCACCGGTCTCGGTCTTTCCATGGTCTATGGCATCGTCAAGCAGTCGGGCGGCTATATCCATCCCGAATCGGAAGTCGGCACAGGCACGACGTTCCGCATCTTCCTGCCGCGCCACATTCCCGAGCCGGTCGCAGCGCCGGTCGAGGGTGAAAATGCGGTGGCAGCCGTTGCCATTGCGCCCAAGGCCGAGGCTGCCAATGCCGATGTTGATCTGACCGGCAACTCCGCTGTTGTTCTGCTCGTCGAAGACGAAGAGGCAGTGCGACGTGGCGGCAAGCGCATGCTGGAAACCCGCGGCTATACCGTGCACGAGGCGGGCTCCGGCGTTGAGGCACTCGAGATCATGGAAGAGCTTGAAGGCAAGGTCGATATCGTCGTGTCCGACGTGGTGATGCCGGAGATGGACGGGCCGACATTGCTGCGCGAATTGCGCAAGAACTATCCGGACCTGAAGTTCATCTTCGTATCGGGCTATGCGGAAGACGCCTTTGCGCGGAACCTGCCGGCAGATGCCAAGTTCGGTTTCCTGCCAAAGCCATTCTCGCTGAAGCAGTTGGCGGTGACGGTGCGGGAGATGCTCGACCGGCAGGACTGAGATTGTCGACGGGTGGCGAATCAGCCGTCCGACATGACATGAAACGGCGATGGACCGCCGCTAAAATCGCTGTTTCAGGAACAAACAGGAACAGCTTATCTGTTTGAGAACATTAAAGGAACGCAAAGGGAAAAACAGCATTTGAATCAATCGCATCGTACCTGCTTGTCAAGCGAGAACAAAAAGAGTACGAATTGGCCATCGGTTACAACATTGATTGCGTGGCGGCGATAACCTAAAGGGGTGGTTCACATGGCTCAGAATTCTTTGCGACTTGTAGAGGAAAAATCGGTGGATAAAAGCAAGGCGCTGGAAGCGGCACTCTCCCAGATCGAGCGTTCGTTCGGCAAGGGCTCGATCATGAAGCTCGGCTCGAACGACAGCATCGTCGAGATCGAGACCGTATCGACCGGTTCGCTCAGCCTCGACATCGCGCTTGGTATTGGCGGTTTGCCGAAGGGGCGTATCGTTGAAATCTATGGCCCTGAAAGCTCGGGTAAAACGACGCTCGCGCTGCAGACCATTGCCGAGGCCCAGAAGAAGGGCGGCATCTGCGCCTTCGTGGACGCTGAACACGCGCTCGACCCGGTTTATGCCCGCAAGCTCGGCGTCGACCTGCAGAACCTCCTCATTTCTCAGCCGGATACCGGTGAACAGGCGCTCGAAATCACCGATACGCTGGTTCGCTCCGGCGCCGTCGACGTTCTCGTTGTCGACTCGGTTGCGGCGCTGACGCCGCGCGCCGAAATCGAAGGCGACATGGGCGACAGCCTGCCGGGTCTTCAGGCCCGTCTGATGAGCCAGGCACTGCGCAAGCTGACCGCTTCGATTTCCAAGTCGAAGACCATGGTCATCTTCATCAATCAGATCCGTATGAAGATCGGCGTCATGTTCGGTTCGCCGGAAACCACGACCGGTGGTAACGCGCTGAAATTCTACGCCTCCGTTCGCCTCGACATCCGCCGCATCGGCCAGGTCAAGGAACGTGAAGAAGTCGTGGGCAACCAGACGCGCGTCAAAGTCGTCAAGAACAAGATGGCGCCTCCCTTCAAGCAGGTCGAATTCGACATCATGTATGGCGAAGGTGTTTCCAAGACCGGCGAACTGGTCGATCTCGGCGTCAAGGCCGGCATCGTCGAAAAGTCCGGTGCATGGTTCTCCTATAACAGCCAGCGTCTCGGTCAGGGTCGTGAAAACGCCAAAACCTTCCTGCGCGAGAATCCGGAACTGGCGAACGAGATCGAACTGTCTCTGCGCCAGAACGCCGGCCTGATCGCCGACAAGTTCCTTCAGAACGGCGGCCCTGACGCCAATGATGGCGACAGCGACGACAGCTGATAAATCACGGCCTGCTGCGTGGCGGGCTTGCAATGAATGTTGATAAAACCGGCCGCCATCACCCGATGTGCGGCCGGTTTGCTTTTGTGCGGCTGGACAGGGTAGGCCCCTGACGATAAAAGCCGGTGGTTTCTGGTGATTGTGAACCGCCTTGGGGGCGGCAATGAAGGGCGTAGCATGAGCGGCGTGAATGAAATCCGGTCGACCTTCCTCGACTATTTTGGCAAAAACGGCCACGAGATCGTATCGTCGAGCCCGCTGGTTCCGCGCAACGACCCGACGCTGATGTTCACCAATGCTGGCATGGTGCAGTTCAAGAACGTTTTTACCGGTCTTGAAAGCCGTCCTTATTCGCGCGCCACCACCGCGCAGAAATGCGTGCGTGCCGGCGGCAAGCATAACGACCTCGACAATGTCGGTTATACCGCCCGTCACCACACCTTCTTCGAAATGCTCGGCAACTTTTCGTTCGGCGACTATTTCAAGGAAAACGCCATCGAGCTTGCCTGGAACCTGATCACCAAGGAATTCGGCATCGATGCCAAGCGTCTGCTGGTCACCGTCTATCACACAGATGACGAAGCCTTTGGCCTGTGGAAGAAGATCGCCGGCCTGACCGATGACCGCATCATCCGCATTCCGACCAGCGACAATTTCTGGGCGATGGGCGATACCGGTCCCTGCGGTCCGTGCTCGGAAATCTTCTATGACCATGGTGATCATATCTGGGGTGGCCCTCCGGGCTCGCCGGATGAGGATGGTGACCGGTTCATCGAGATCTGGAATCTCGTTTTCATGCAATACGAACAGATCACCAAGGAACAGCGCATCGACCTGCCGCGTCCGTCGATCGACACCGGCATGGGTCTGGAGCGCGTCGCTGCTCTGCTGCAGGGCAAGCACGACAACTATGACATCGACCTGTTCCGCGCGCTGATCGCTGCATCGGAAGAAGCGACCGGCGTCAAGGCCGAGGGTGATCGTCGCGCCAGCCACCGCGTCATTGCCGATCACCTGCGTTCGGCTTCCTTCCTGATCGCCGATGGCGTTCTGCCGTCCAACGAAGGCCGTGGTTACGTCCTGCGCCGCATCATGCGCCGCGCCATGCGCCATGCCGAACTTTTGGGCGCACGCGAGCCGCTGATGTACAAGCTGCTGCCGACGCTGGTTGCCCAGATGGGCCGCGCCTATCCGGAACTGGTTCGCGCCGAGCCGCTGATCTCCGAAACGCTGAAGCTGGAAGAAAACCGTTTCCGCAAGACGCTGGAGCGCGGCCTCAACTTGCTGTCGGACGCCACCAATACGCTCCACAAGGGTGACATGCTGGACGGCGAAACCGCCTTCAAGCTTTACGACACCTATGGTTTCCCGCTCGACCTGACGCAGGACGCACTTCGCGCCCGCGAAATCGGCGTGGATATTGCCGGCTTCACCGATGCCATGGAGCGTCAGAAGGCCGAGGCCCGTTCGCACTGGCAGGGTTCCGGCGACAAGGCCACTGAAACCATCTGGTTCGAACTCAAGGAAAAGCTCGGCGCCACCGAATTCCTCGGCTATGACACCGAGACCGCCGAAGGCGTGGTTCTGGCGATCGTGGCTGACGGAAAGTCGGTCGACACCGCCAAGGCCGGCGACACGGTACAGGTCATCGTCAACCAGACGCCGTTCTATGGCGAATCCGGCGGTCAGATGGGCGATACCGGCGTCATCCGCGGCGAAGGTTTTGCCGTCGAGGTCAGCGACACCCAGAAAAAGGGTGCCGGCCTGTTCGTTCATATCGCTGTCGTCACCGAAGGCGAGATCAAGGTCGGCGAAGCTGTCGCTTTGACCGTCGATCACGCCCGTCGTTCGCGCCTGCGCGCCAACCACTCGGCCACGCACCTTCTGCACGAAGCTCTGCGCGAAGTGCTCGGCACCCACGTCGCCCAGAAGGGCTCGCTGGTGGCACCAGAGCGCCTGCGTTTCGACGTTTCGCATCCGAAGCCGATTTCGGCAGAAGAACTGCAGCGTGTCGAGGATATGGCAAACGCCATCATCCTGCAGACCGCGCCGGTCACCACCCGCCTGATGAGCGTCGATGACGCTATTGCCGAGGGCGCCATGGCGCTGTTCGGTGAAAAATATGGCGATGAAGTGCGCGTCGTATCGATGGGCCGTGGCATTGAAGGTTCGAAGGTCGGCAAGGCATATTCCGTCGAACTTTGCGGCGGCACGCATGTCGGAAATACCGGCGAGATCGGTCTCGTCCGCGTGCTCTCCGATAGCCCGGTTGGTGCAGGCGTCCGTCGTATCGAGGCCGTCACGGCGGAAGGCGCGCGCGCTTATCTGGCCGAGCAGGACGACCGCATGAAGGCGCTCTCCGGCGTTCTGAAGGTGCAGCCGGCAGAGGTTCTCTCCCGCGTCGAAACGCTGGTTGACGAGCGCCGCAAGCTCGAAAAGGAACTGGCGGATGCCAAGCGTCGCCTCGCCATGGGCGGTGGCGGCCAGGGTGACGGCGCTTCCGACATTCGCGATGTTGCCGGCGTCAAGTTCATGGGCAAGACGCTCAACGGCATCGACGCCAAGGATTTGAAGGGTCTGGCGGATGAAGGCAAGGCCACGCTCGGTTCGGGTGTGGTCACGCTGATCGGCGTGTCGGAAGATGGCAAGGCCAGCGCCGTCGTCGCCGTCACCGAAGATCTGGTCGGCCGTTTCAGCGCCGTCGATCTGGTCCGCATTGCTTCTGCCGCGCTCGGCGGCAAGGGTGGCGGCGGTCGCCCGGACATGGCGCAGGCCGGTGGCCCGGATGGCGCCAAGGCCGACGAAGCGCTTGAGGCCGTGGCCGCAGCGCTCGGCGCCTAAGAACAAAGCGGGCCGCAAGGCCCGCTTTTTCGCTTTAAGAGGACTTTTCTGATGGGCGTGAACGCCGAGATAACCGACGAACTGGAACAGGCGACCGAAGGGCTGGCTCCAGCCCTCTTCAGGGATGCGCCGGACTCGGTGTCGTTCAACAAGATGCGCAAGCGTCTGCTGCGGCAGGTGCGCCAGGCGCTCGCCGATTTCGATATGCTGAAGGGCCAGAAGCGTTGGCTGGTCGGCCTGTCCGGCGGCAAGGATTCCTATTCGCTGCTGGCGATCCTGCTCGACCTGCAATGGCGCGGTCTGCTGCCGGTGGAACTGGTTGCCTGCAATCTCGATCAGGGTCAGCCGAACTTTCCCAAACACATCCTGCCGGAATATCTGACCTCGATCGGCGTCAAGCACCGTATCGAATATCGTGACACCTATTCCATCGTGAAGGAGAAGGTGCCGGCCGGCGGCACCTACTGTTCGCTCTGTTCGCGCCTGCGCCGCGGCAATCTGTATCGCGTAGCGCGTGAAGAAGGCTGTGATGCGCTGGTGCTCGGCCATCACCGCGATGACATTCTCGAAACATTCTTCATGAACTTTTTCCATGGCGGTCGCCTTGCTGCCATGCCGGCCAAGCTCTTGAATGACGAGGGCGACGTCATGGTGCTGCGGCCGCTGGCCTATTGCGCCGAGGACGATCTGACGAAATTTTCGACTGCCATGCAATTCCCCATCATCCCCTGCGATCTCTGCGGGTCGCAGGACGGTCTGGAGCGCAATGCGATGAAGGCGATGCTGTCGGGCATCGAACAGCGCATGCCGGGCCGCAAGGACACGATGTTACGGGCGCTGTCGCATGTGAACCCGTCTCATCTGCTCGATACCGGACTTTTCGATTTCAGCAATCTGATGACCGCCGAAAGGAAGTAATCTTGACTGACATGCCCGTTGATATCTCCGCTCTTGCCGATCTTTTGCGCCGTGCCGCCAAGGCCGAAATCCTGCCGCGTTTCCGCCGTCTCGGCAGTGAGGACGTGCGCTCGAAAAGCGAGCCTACCGATCTGGTGACGGAGGCTGATGAAGCCGCCGAGCGGATGATGAAACGGGAGATGGCGGAACTGGCGCCCAACGCGCTGTTCATCGGCGAGGAGTCGGTGGCGGCGGATCCGGCACTGCTGGACAAGCTAAAGGATGCGGAACTGGCGGTGATCGTCGATCCGGTTGATGGCACCTTCAACTTCGCCTCCGGCATTCCCGCCTTCGGTGTCATGGCCTCGGTCGTCTGGAAGGGCGAAACGGTTGCCGGCATCATCTACGATCCGATGGGCGACGACTGGGTGATGGCGGAAAAGGGGGCAGGTGCTTTCCTGCGCCGCCCGGATGGCGATGTGGTTCGCCTGCATGTGTCGGAGACAAAGCCGATCGGTTCGATGATCGGCATGGCTTCCGCCGGTTACTTTTACGGCGAACAACGCGAAAAGGTTCTGGCCAATCTCGCCAAGGTCCGCTTCTTCGCGAACTACCGTTGCGCAGCCCACGAGTACCGCACCTTTGCCGGCGGCCATGTGCAGTTCATGATCTACAACAAGCTGATGCCCTGGGACCATCTGGCCGGTGCGTTGATCGCTACCGAGGCAGGTGGGCATGTCCGCCGTCTGGACGGTTCTGTCTATGAACCACACCAATTCGACGGTGGCTTGCTGGTCGCGACCGATCCTGACAGCTGGCAGGTTTTGCACGACGGGATTTTTGGCGCTGAAATCTGATTGATTGATGGATTTTGACTGAGGCCGAAGATAGGCTTCCCGCAAAAGGGGAGCTTATCAACATGAAAGAATTGTCGCAGGTTTCAATTCGCAGAGCTGGTCCGCCGGATGCCATTTTGGTGCGAGACATCGTGCGCTCCGCTTATGCCAAATGGGTGCCGGTGATTGGGCGCGAGCCCATGCCCATGACGGTCGAGTATGCTGAGGCGATCGCCCGCAATCGCATCGATCTTTTGGAAGCAGGAGGCATGGCTGTTGGCCTGATCGAAACCATCCTGCGCGACGACCATCTTTACGACGACCATCTTTACATCGAAAACATCGCTGTGCGGCCTGAATGTCATGGTCGGGGGTATGGTCGCCATCTTCTGGCGCATGCGGAAGACATTGCATTCTCCGCGGGGCAGGGTGAGATCCGGCTTCTGACCAATGCCGCCTTTGCCGCCAATGTGGTTCTTTACGAGCATTGCGGGTATACCGTTACCCACACGGAACCGTTCATGGGTGGGACGACGCTCTACCTGAAAAAGCGGCTTGAAGGCCGCCTTCAGGAGAGCGCCTGAATATCTCACACCCGCGGGTTATGCGGCTGAAACAGCTTTCCCTTTTCGGCGATCAGCACAAAAATCAATCCGGCAATCGATACGGTGAAGAAGCCAGCTACCATAGGCAGTGCCGTGCCGTTGAACGATTGGCCGATCATCGCGCCAATCGAAGCACCGCCGATCGTGCCCATGAAACCGAGCACAGACGAGGCGGTGCCCGCTACGTGACCGAGCGGCTCCATTGCCAGCGAATTGAAGTTCGAGCCGATCCAGCCGAACTGGAACATCGCCAGCGCAAACAGGGTCAGGAACAGCGCAAATGGCATCGGCTGCGGCCCGAAAATCTGGATCATCAGCCAGACGAAGGTCACTGCGATGAAGCCGAGCAATGAGGCATGCGAAAGCTTGCGCATGCCGAAACGGCCGACCAGTCGGGCATTGAGGAAGGATGACAACGACATGAACACGGCGACGGCTGCAAACGCGACCGGGAACCACACGCCGAGGCCGTAAATCTGATTATAGACCTGTTCGGCGGAATTGATGAAGCCGAACAGTGCGCCGAAGATGAATGTGCTGGCAATCGTGTAGCAGAGCGATACGCGATTGGTCAGCACGATACGGAAACCTGCAATCACCGAGGATACGGTAAAGGGACGCACGTCTTCGGCATGCAGGGTTTCAGGCAGGCGCTTGTACATCCAGAACACCACGGCAAGAGCGCCGACCGCCATGAACACGAAGATCAGGTGCCAGTCGCCGAACAGCAGGATCAACTGACCTGTACCGGGTGCGATGACCGGCACGACCATGAACACCATCATGATCAGCGACATGACTTCCGCCATGGCGCGGCCGCCGTAGACGTCGCGAACGATCGAGATGGTGATGACGCGGGTGGCGGCGGAACCGATGCCCTGGATGAAGCGCAATACCAGCAGCGCCGTGAATGACGGGACGGCGATCAGGCCTACCACTGCAAGCGACGACAAGATGTAGATCGTCAGGCCGACGATGATCGGCTTGCGACGTCCAAAACGGTCGGAGATCGGCCCGTAGAAAAGCTGCGCGAGACCGAAACCGAACAGATAGGCGGAAACCACATACTGTCGGTGGTTTTCGTTGATGACATCAAGCGATGCGCCGATCTGCTGCAGGCCGGGAAGCATGATGTCGATGGCAAGCGCATTGAGAGCCATCAACATGGCCATCAGGGCGATGAATTCGACCTTACCCATGCCCTTGAGGCGATCGGGCGTCGATTGTGCAGGTTTTGTCACAGCGTTTCCTAAACAACGTGAAAGGCGCCGTGGATGCGGCGCCTTTTGATGCATGCAATTCTAAAGCCGGGGCGGCTAAGCCCCGAAAATCAGGCCGCGCGGACGGCGATGCCCTGTTCCTCGAGCTGCGTCTTCAGCTCGCCGGACTGGAACATTTCACGGATGATGTCGCAGCCGCCAAGGAACTCGCCCTTGACGTAGAGCTGCGGAATGGTCGGCCAGTTGGAATAGTCCTTGATGCCCTGGCGCAGGTCGCCATCAGCCAGAACGTTGATACCCTTGTAGTCGAGGCCAAGGTAATCCAGAATTTGGACAACCTGACCGGAGAACCCACACTGTGGAAACTGCGGCGTGCCCTTCATGAAGAGGACCACATCATTGGTCTTGACTTCGTTGTCGATGAAATCGTTGATTCCGCTCATGTCTCAAATCCTTTCACACGCGGGTTCAAGGGCCGCGGTGTTCTGTGTTGTGCCTTAAATAGCAAGCTCCCCGCCGAATTTCCAGCGCAGAAGCGTGTAGATGCATGTAATTTGCAAGGTGGGCAGCGGTTCAGCGGCTGCGTTGCTTGCTGCGGCTCGCCGTTGTGCGGCGGCGACTGGTCTGCTTGCGGGCAGGCTTGGCGGCCTTGCTTGTCGTCTTGCGGGTGAAGCGTCCGGTGGTGGCGGATCGTGTAGCCGCCTTGGCCTGCCGCTTCTTACGCTTCGATGCCGTGCGTCCGTGCGATTTGCCAAGCAGTTCCTTGACGACGCTTTCGACGACACCCGATACGATTTCGTTGATCAAGTTCGCCATGGGATCACTTCGGAGCCGAGGTCTGTAGCGCGAGTGCGTGAAGGACACCGCCCATATTGCCCTGCAATGCCTCATAGACCATCTGGTGCTGCTGCACACGCGACTTGCCGCGGAAGGCCTCGGCCACGACTTCGGCGGCATAATGATCGCCGTCGCCGGCCAGATCACGAATGGTGACGGTTGCGCCGGGGATTCCGGCCTTGATCATGTCCTCGATATCGCCAGGGCGCATGGGCATGCGAGACTATCCTTCATTCTTGGCGGCGACGATGCCGCGACCAGATTAGATTGCCTCAAAGAAAGGCTGCGGTCAAAGTGTCTGAACAGCTTTCCTCAGTCAAAGGAGATGCTTAGCGGCGGTGATTATTCGACGTCTGCAGTCGCTGGAGTAAGGCGCCCGCCATTTCGGAAATGCCATGCCAGATATTCACCCGATAACTGGACTTGAACATCCAGGCGTTGATGAGAAACAACCCCACATAGGCCGTCAGCTCGATCATTTCCTCAAACGCCTGATAGTGCAGGCGTTCGAAAAGTTGTCCGCAAAAAAGCAGGGAGCCCACGAAAATGAGCGGCCATGAAAACGCCGGATGCATCATACGAAGAAGAGCAATCGGGCTGGTTCGAAACATAAGGAATGCCTGCAGGAGCAACAATAAGCCACACGCTGTCGGGACAATCCGATGGGCTTCGCGCGGCACGCATGCCAATGCCAGATCAGGTTTGCAGGATGGTATTTCTCTCAAAAAGAAGACCAGGCAGATCAGCGCTGTTGTCGTAGCCACAAACCTGCCCGCGGGCCGAAGGCGAACAGCGGCCAGTATCGCCACAACGGTGGCAGCGCCGAGCGCTACGAGTTGCAGCGTCTCCAGCATGCCGTTCTCGCCAAATAGCGTGTCATCACCAAAGCCGAAAAGCCGTAACGTCAGGATGACGATCATGAAAAGCGTCAGGCCAGACACGATTGTGTCCAGCACCAGCCGTGGATAGGGCCATGTTTGACGGGGATGAAGCAGAAAATCCTGCAGGTTTTTCAAAATATCTTTGAGCATTACCGACTGCTGAAGCTTTTGCCGATTGTTCAAAACACCAGAGGAGAGAAACGACCGCTCTCATCGGAATTCTTGATTGCACCGGAGAAACAAAAAACGCCGTGACAAGGCTGCCACGGCGTCATCGCTTCAGGTGTACGCCCGGTTTCGTCCGGTTGCAACCTTTGTGAAAGATTTGTGAACGGTTGAGGCGTCTGGCTCCTCAGGCGTTCATGAAATCGGGGAACCAGCCTTCATGTGCGGTACCGAGATCAGCGACAGGCAAGTTGACCAGGTCATCAATGATGAATGCATCACCACCGACCGTACCCAAGGCGCGGAACGGAATGCCCGCACCTTCGGCATTGGCCTGCAGGAAGTTGGCGAGGTCCGCCGGCACGGCGAGAACGTAACGCGCCTGGTCTTCACCGAAAAGCAACGCGTGCGGCAGACCGCGGCTGTCCTTCAGGCTGACGTTCAGACCCTTGCCAGAGGACATGGCCATTTCAGCCAGCGCCAGAGCAAGGCCGCCCGAAGAAATGTCGTGGCAGGCGGTGACCTGACCGTTGCGGATCGCCGAGCGGACGAAATCGCCATGGCGTCGTTCGGCGGTCAGATCGACTTCTGGCGCCGGGCCTTCGGTGGAGCCGAGAATGTCGCGCAGATAGATGGACGAGCCGAGATGGCTGCCGTCAACGCCGATCATGATCAGCTTGTCGCCGTCATTGGCGGTGCCGATCTTGGCCATCTTCGACCAGTCAGGCAGCAGGCCCACGCCGGCAATGGTCGGGGTCGGCAGGATAGCGACGCCGTTGGTCTCGTTATAGAGCGAGACGTTGCCGGAAACGATCGGGAAGTCGAGCGCCTTGCAGGCTTCACCGATGCCCTTGATGGCGCCGACCAACTGGCCCATGATTTCCGGCTTTTCCGGATTGCCGAAATTGAGGTTGTCAGTGGCCGCCAGCGGCTCGGCGCCGGTGGCGGTAATGTTGCGCCAGCATTCGGCTACCGCCTGCTTGCCGCCTTCGAACGGGTCGGCCTCGACATAGCGAGGAGTTACGTCGGAGGAAAATGCGAGTGCCTTCGTGGCATGGCCTTCGACGCGCACGACGCCGGCGTCACCGCCCGGATGCTGCAACGAATTGCCCTGAATGAACGTGTCATACTGCTCGTAGACCCAGCGGCGGCTGGACTGGTTCGGCGAGCCAACCAGCTTGATCAGTGCGTCGTTATAGTCGACGGGTGCCTTAACCTCGGAGGCGGGCAGGGCGGCGCGGCGAGCAGGCTCCACCCACGGGCGATCATATTCCGGAGCCTCGTCTCCGAGTTCCTTGATCGGCAGGTTGGCGACTTCCTCACCCTGATGGATGACGCGGAAACGCAGGTCGTCGGTGGTCTTGCCGACGATGGCGAAATCCAGCCCCCACTTGACGAAGATCGCCTTGGCGACCTCTTCCTTGGAGGGTTCGAGAACCATGAGCATGCGCTCCTGGCTTTCCGACAGCATCATTTCATAGGCCGTCATGCGGTCTTCGCGCACCGGAACCGTGTCGAGCAGCAGTTCGATACCAAGGCCGCCCTTGGCGCCCATTTCAACGGCCGAGCAGGTTAGGCCGGCTGCACCCATGTCCTGGATCGCGATGACCGCGCCGGTCTGCATCAGTTCGAGGCAGGCTTCCAGCAGGCACTTTTCTGTGAAGGGGTCGCCGACCTGAACGGTCGGGCGCTTTTCCTCGATCGATTCGTCGAATTCGGCAGATGCCATGGTCGCACCGCCAACGCCGTCTCGACCCGTCTTTGCACCCAGATAAACGACCGGAAGACCAACACCCTTGGCTTCGGACAGGAAGATGCCGTCAGCCTTGGCAAGACCGGCTGCAAAGGCGTTGACGAGGATGTTGCCGTTATAGCGTTCGTCGAACTCGACTTCGCCACCGACCGTCGGAACGCCGAAGGAGTTGCCGTAACCACCAACGCCGGCAACGACGCCGGAAACGAGGTGCTTTGTCTTCGGATGATCCGGGGCACCGAAGCGCAGGGCGTTCATGGCCGCGATCGGACGCGCGCCCATGGTGAATACGTCACGCAGAATGCCACCGACGCCGGTCGCCGCACCCTGATAGGGCTCGATGTAAGACGGGTGGTTGTGGCTTTCCATCTTGAAGACCACGACATCGCCATCATCGATATCGACGACACCGGCGTTTTCACCCGGACCCTGAACGACGCGCGGACCCTTGGTGGGCAGAGTGCGCAGCCATTTCTTGGAAGACTTGTAGGAGCAGTGCTCGTTCCACATGGCGGAGAAAATGCCGAGCTCGGTAAAGGTCGGCTCGCGACCGATAAGGTCGAGGATCCGCTGATATTCGTCGGCCTTCAGGCCGTGGGATGCGATGAGTTCAGGCGTGATCGGGCGGCTGTTCGAAATCGTCATGGTCTTCCCTGATGGCGAGGGGCTCTGAATTTGGGGTCTCTTTAGCGTAGATACGAAAAAGGCGCGACAGGAAAATACCTGTCACGCCCCATATCCCACTGTGATGCGCCACATTCGGCGCAGCATGATAGATCAGAACTTGTAGCCGACCAGAACGCCGGCGCGGGTCAGGCCATTATTCGGCTCGCCACAGAGGTTGGCGTGGCTGGAATGCTCGATCTGGCCAACGATACGCCATTTCGGATCGAGATTGACGCCGACGGCAGCATATTCATGAAACAGCGTGTGGCAGCCGAGTTTCGGGCCGCGCGTACCATCAAGTTCCAGATCGCCATTGTTGAGCGACCCACCGAAGCCGGCTTCGAGGAAGAGGAAATCGGTGATGTTGGCCGTCCAGGAAAAGCCAGCATAGATCTGGGAGGCTTCGCCGGCCGTCGCAACGTCTGCACCGACGTGAACACGTGGACGCACCAGCTT
Source organism: Endobacterium cereale (assembly GCF_009617585.1). GTDB lineage: Bacteria > Pseudomonadota > Alphaproteobacteria > Rhizobiales > Rhizobiaceae > Neorhizobium > Neorhizobium cereale. The sequence goes on from NZ_WIXI01000044.1 coordinate 286,072, forward strand.
TTCAAAGCCCTGTGCTTCGTCATGGTTCCAGGGATCGAAGAACACCATGCCGGTGACGAACGAGCCTCTTTCGTCATTGGTCGGGGTCTTGTCGGCAGCAACCAGTGCGCCAAAACGGATTTCGTCAAAGATAGGCTTCGACGTGGTTTCCATATCCGCGCCGAACGAGGCACTTGCGGAGATTAGCAAGGCGCCGGCGGCTGCGATGAGGGACAGGGTGGATTTCGACACTGCAGCTGTATTCATCGCTTGGCTTGCACCCTTGTAGGAGCGCGCGATGCGGCACGCTCTCTTGTTAACATGCGAACCATAGGCCGCGAAAATGTGATCGCGCAACTGAAAAGAAGGCGACATTGTGCGACTTGTGAAAATGGTGTGGCAGTGTTGCAGGATCAGGACGTTTTACGCGGAGTTATACCGGAAAACCTTGATATGAAGCGAGAGAACGCTGGCTAAGACGTGCCGGTTTAGGGCGTAAAGGCAGAGCTTTAACGTGATTCGTATTTTGCAGGTGGTCAGCAGCCGGTACCGCCGGCGGCCCAGCGCAGCACGTCTGATTTGATTCGACCGCCTGCAGGTCCATCCATGAGCGGACCAAATGCGTCGAGACGAGCAGGGCTGCCTTCTGCCTGCACGACCAGCAACGGACGTGATTCAGGGCTGTGGCGCGGGACTGCGAGAATACGTGGACGACCGGAGAAGGAGTTCAATTCCGGCGCCAGACGGTAATCACGGAAGGCCGGGTCATTGGACTTGAACCAGCACGTATTGGCCGCAACCGCTACGCGTTCCATGGTCGGAAGCGCCGCGCGCTGTGGCGAAACCGCTGGCTTCTTTTCCGACTGGCAGCCGGCGAGAAGTGCCAAGGTTGCAAGGAGAATGCCGGAAGCGGCATAGGTGCGAAGGCGCATGCTGGTACTCCCGGCAGGTTTGATCGATCAGGCGGCGATGACGTCGAGGGCGGAAGCGAAGATTCCGCGACCGTCCTTGCCGCCATGAGCATGCTCGATCAGGTTTTCCGGGTGTGGCATCATACCGAGAACGTTGCCGCGGGCATTGATGATGCCGGCAATGTCGTTCAGCGACCCATTTGGATTGGTACCTTCGGCATATTTGAAGATCACCTGGCCATTGCCTTCGAGGCTTTTCAGCGTTTCGGCATCGGCAAAGTAGTTGCCGTCATGGTGGGCGACCGGGCAGCGGATGACCTGACCCTGTTCATAGGTGCGGGTGAAGTCGGTGTCGGCATTGACGATTTCGAGCTTCACTTCCTTGGACACGAAGAGCAGCGAGGAGTTGCGCATCAAAGCACCCGGCAGAAGCTGGGCTTCAACGAGGATCTGGAAACCGTTGCAGACGCCCAGAACCTTCACGCCCTTTTCGGCCTTTTCGCGGATCGCCTGCATGACCGGCATGCGGGCGGCAATGGCGCCACAACGCAGGTAGTCACCGTAGGAGAAGCCGCCGGGAATGACGATCAGGTCGATGTCATCGGCGATTTCGGTTTCCGTCTGCCAGATGGTGACAGGCTCATGACCGGAAATCTTGGTGAGAGCGGCGATCATGTCGCGGTCGCGATTGAGGCCGGGAAGCTGGACGACGGCGGACTTCATGGGTGTGGTTCAAACCTTGCCTGGGCCTCTGAGAGCTCACGCAACTCGAGGCGGGTTTCGATACGGTCGAGGCGCATTTCATGGCGTGACAGAGTCGAGTAGATGTTATGGATCTCCTGGTGCATCGACACCATGGTTCCACGAATCGCATTCATCTCGGATCGAAGCTCGCCCAAAGACAAGTCCACCTTATCGAACCTCGCATTAAGCTTCTTCAGAAGCTCGTACATCAATTCGTTCGTGACTTAGCTCATGCGAGCCTCCGCAACCGTCAGTCGATTGCGATAGTATAGTTCTCGATCACCGTATTTGCCAGAAGCTTGTCGCACATGGCCTTGAGGTCGGCTTCGGCCTTGGCCTTGTCGCCTTCCAGTTCCAGATCAAAAACCTTGCCCTGACGGACCTGGCCGACGCCGGAAAAGCCGAGACTGCCGAGAGCGCCTTCGATGGCCTTGCCCTGCGGATCGAGAACACCGTTCTTCAATGTGACGGTTACCCGTGCCTTGATCACTTGATCGCTCCTGATTGCTTACTGGACCAGAACCGGGCCGGTGCCGCGGATCGGTTCGTTTTCGTTGATGATGCCGAGGCGGCGGGCCACTTCGGAATAGGCTTCGACCAGACCGCCGAGATCCTGACGGAAACGGTCCTTGTCCATCTTTTCACGGGTTTCGATATCCCACAGACGGCAGCTGTCCGGCGAAATTTCGTCAGCCAGGATGATGCGCATCATGTCGCCTTCAAACAGGCGGCCGCATTCGATCTTGAAATCGACGAGCTGGATGCCGACGCCGAGGAAGAGGCCGGACAGGAAGTCGTTGACACGGATGGCAAGAGCCATCACGTCGTCCAGTTCAGCAGGGTTGGCCCAGCCGAAAGCGGTGATGTGCTCTTCCGACACCATCGGATCGGCAAGCTGGTCCGACTTGTAATAGAACTCGATGATCGAGCGCGGCAGGACCGTGCCTTCCTCGATACCGAGGCGGGTGGCGAGCGAACCGGCGGCGACATTGCGCACGACGATCTCGAGCGGGATCATCTCGACTTCCTTGATCAACTGCTCGCGCATGTTGAGGCGGCGGATGAAATGGGTCGGAATGCCGATCTTGTTGAGATGCGTGAACAGGTATTCGGAAATACGGTTGTTCAGCACGCCCTTGCCGTCGATGACATCATGCTTCTTCTTGTTGAAGGCGGTGGCATCATCCTTGAAGAACTGGATCAGTGTGCCAGGTTCGGGGCCTTCATACAGGATCTTGGCCTTGCCTTCGTAGATACGGCGGCGACGGTTCATTCGATTTGTCTCATTGTTGGCGCGCTCTCGTGGGCGCGATGGAAACTCTTGAAGCGGTCCCTTAACGGAAAAGTACGGCTTTCACAATGCGGGCCGGAAACTTCTCAACCGTAGCGGATCGCTTGTACGAATGGACGAATGCATTTGCCTTTCACGCCTATGACGATGTCGTCCGACATCATCAGGCAGTTGTCTTGCGTGGCGCTTGCCGCGTTGCACGAGAGCTAGAACCCGAATTGCGACGGTAATTCGACGGATCGCAGGTTCAGCTTCGCAAACCCGAGGCTCATTTCCGCCGATCAGGCGTCTGGTGCCTTCAGCTTGGCGAGAAACTGCGCGAACACCATCGTGCCTTCCGGCCATGGGCCATGGCCCGACTCGGCATTGATGTGGCCGGACTCGCCGGCATCAACGAGCAGCGAGCCCCAGGCGTTGGCGATATCGTCGGCGTGCTCATACGAACCGAAGGGATCGTTACGGCTGGCGATCGTCAATGCCGGAAATGGCAGTGGGTCACGCGGATACGGTCCGAAAGTCATCAGATGTTTTGGCCGGATCGACGAATTGGCGACATCAGGCGGTGCAACGAAGAAGGCACCGGCAACAGGCTTTTCGAAGTGCGGAATGGCATGGATTGCGGTCGCAACCCCAAGTGAATGGGCAACCAGCACAACCGGCTTGGTCGAGGCATTGACCTCTTCCACCAGCCGCTTAACCCAGTCTTCCTTTACAGGTTTTGCCCATTCTGCCTGCTCGACACGGCGTGCGGAGGCGAGTTTCTGCTCCCAGCGGGTCTGCCAGTGGGTCGGGCCGGAATTGGTGTAGCCGGGAACGATGAGGATTTCTGCGTCTGAAGCTTTCATGCCGCTTATCTGTGTTCTGTCATAGACGAGATCAACCCTCGGCGTACCGAGGGTTGATCTGTTTCAATGCAAGGCTCACGCTTCGCCGAAAACGCGGCGGAAGATCGTGTCGACATGCTTGGTGTGGTAACCGAGGTCGAATTTTTCGCGGATATCGCTTTCCGAAAGGGCGGCACGCACTTCCGCGTCGGCCAGCAGTTCTTCCAAAAAGTCCTTGCCCTGTTCCCAGACCTTCATGGCATTGCGCTGCACGAGGCGATAGGCGTCCTCACGGGACGTGCCGGCCTGCGTCAGCGCCAGCAGCACGCGCTGCGAATGCACGAGGCCACGGAACTTGTTCATGTTCTTGAGCATGTTGTCCGGATAGATGACAAGCTTTTCGATGACGCCGGCCAGACGGTTCAGCGCGAAATCCAGTGTCACGGTCGTGTCCGGGCCGATGGCGCGCTCGACGCTGGAATGGCTGATGTCGCGCTCATGCCAGAGAGCAACGTTTTCCATCGCCGGTACGACCGACATGCGCACCAGACGTGCGAGACCGGTGAGGTTTTCGGTCAGAACCGGGTTGCGCTTGTGCGGCATGGCCGACGAACCCTTCTGGCCGGGAGAGAAAAACTCTTCCGCTTCCAGAACCTCGGTGCGCTGCATGTGGCGGATTTCGATCGCGACGTTTTCGATCGACGAGGCGATGACGCCAAGCGTGGCAAAATACATGGCATGACGGTCACGCGGGATAACCTGCGTCGAGACCGGCTCGGCGATGAGGCCGAGCTGCTCGCAGACATATTCCTCGACGGTCGGGTCGATATTCGCAAACGTGCCGACGGCACCCGAGATCGCGCCGGTGGCGATTTCGGCACGGGCGGCGACGAGGCGGCTACGGTTGCGGTCCATTTCGGCGTAGAAGCGGGCAAGCGTCAGGCCCATCGTGGTAGGCTCGGCATGAATGCCGTGGCTGCGGCCGATGCGCACCGTGTCCTTGTGTTCGAAGGCGCGGGTTTTGAGGGCCGCCAGAACGCGGTCGACGCCGGCCAGCAGGATGTCGGTTGCGCGCACCAGCTGGATGTTCAGCGTGGTGTCGAGAACGTCCGACGAGGTCATGCCCTGATGGACGAAACGGCTGTCGGGGCCGATGAATTCGGCCAGATGCGTCAGGAAGGCGATGACGTCATGCTTGGTGACGGCTTCGATCTCGTCGATGCGCGCGACGTCGAAAACGGCGGCATTGCCTTTTTCCCAGATCGTGTCCGCAGCCGATTTCGGAATGACGCCGAGTGTGGCAAGCGCGGTGCAGGCATGTGCCTCGATTTCAAACCAGATGCGAAACTTGGTTTCCGGCGACCAGATGGCGACCATTTCGGGGCGCGAATAACGAGGGATCATGGGCTAAGGCCTTCCTGATTGTCGAGAGTTGGCGTCCGTGTAGCAAAGTGTTCCCGGAATCTCAACGGATGCGACGAAGCATGATCCATGTGCCGGCAACAAGCAGTGGCGGGCCGAGCGGCAGATAGAGGCGTGTGGCCATGACGGCGAACTGATAGAAGGCAGAGGCGGAGGTGAAGATGAGCTGCAGAAACCAGATGCGGCTGAGTGTTTCCGCATGCCACTGCGCATAGAACGACCGGTATTCCAACGCAAACAGTGCCGCTGTACAGAAGACGGTGGCTGAGGCCAGCCCGATGAAGGCGATTGCAACAAGCAGCCGGGGTTGTCGGATGAAATGCCTGAGCCATTGCCCGACCAATTCGGTCAGCCACCAACCAAAAATTCCGCCGAGGAAAAAGATGGTGAGCATCGCCGGCAGATGAAAAGTGTTGAAGCGGCCGCGTAGATAAAGCCCGGCCGCCGCCGTTGTCGCCATCCCCAAGCCCCAAAGGAAGGCCGCTGCCGTTGAGCAGCGAATTGCCTTCATCCGGGGCAGGGCGGCGGGCATCAGGCCCGCGCGGTTTCGGCGTTGCGGCGCAGTGTCTCGATCTCGGTGCGGTAAGCGGCCTTGTCGGCCTTTCCGAAAATCGCTGAACCGGCAACAAAAACGTTGGCGCCGGCCCTGGCAGCGGCACCGATCGTCTCTGTCGTAATGCCGCCGTCGACCTGAATTTCGATCGGGCGATTGCCGATCATCGCCTTAGTCGCGGCGATCTTGTCGAGCATAGCGGGAATAAATTTCTGGCCACCAAAACCGGGATTGACGCTCATGATCAGAATGAGATCGATATCGTCCAGCACGTTTTCAAGGACGGAGAGCGGTGTTGCCGGATTAAGCGTGACACCGACCTTTTTGCCGAGAGCGCGGATGGTCTGCAGCGAGCGATGCAGATGCGGGCCGGCCTCGGCATGGACGGTGATGCTGTCGCAGCCGGCTTTGGCAAACGCTTCCAGATAGGGATCGACCGGCGCGATCATCAGATGGCAATCGAAAAACGCTGTCGTGTGCGGGCGGAGCGCCTTGATGACGTCAGGACCAAAGGAGATGTTGGGCACGAAATGGCCGTCCATGATGTCGAGATGGATCCAGTCGGCGCCGGCTTCGACGACGTCACGCACTTCTTCGCCCAGGCGGGAGAAATCGGCGGCAAGAACGGAAGGGGCGATACGGATCGGCAGCGTCATGCGAAAAATCTCCGGCAGGGACTGAATTTGGCTGGCCTTAGCACCGCGCCTGAAGCGAAACAATGACCCGAAAAAATCTCAATCGGTTCGTATCGCCGGCGCGAGGAAATTGTTGTCGCGCCATTCCAGAAGTTTGAGCGGATTGGCCTGCAATTCGTGGTCAGTCCCAAATCCGATGGAGCCGATGACGGTTTCAAAAGACTGGCCGGCAAGGCGGTCGATGACATTGCCGCTGGCTGCAGCCTGACGGACGATTTCGACCGCCGCATAAGCGGGCAGGGCATAACCGTCCGGCTCCGTACCACGCTCGCGGAATTCTCCGACGACGGTCTGGGTCTCGGGGAGGGTCGTGTAATCCGGCAGGGTGACGGCAAGCACGCCGTCGTGCAGCGGGATCGGACGATTGGTAGATTTTAATGCGTCGCCGCCGATGACCGTCAGGTTGATCTTGTCGGCTGTGGCGTCGCGGGCGATGGTGGCCGTGTCATTGCGGTCGCCGCCGACAAAGACATGCGTGGCACCGGCTTTGGTAAGACGACGCACCAGCGCCAGTTGTTGTTCCTGGCCGGGGCGATAGGTGTCCGTGAATACGGGCTTGATGCCGCCGGCCTCCAGCTTCTGGCGAATGACGCTCGCCAGATCGCGGCCATAGATCGTGCCGTCCTCAACCAGTGCGATGGGGCGGTTCTGCCACTGCGTCAGCATCACTTCAGCAAGTTTTTCAGCCTCGTCGCCATCCACCGGCGCCATGCGGAAAAACGGCCATTCGTAACGCTGTGCGTCTTCCATCAGGATTTTCGAGCGCACCGAAAGAGTGATGGCGGCGATACGGCCGTCCTTCAGGAGTGGCAATGTTTCGGACAACGTTTCGACGCAGAGGAATCCGATGGCGGCGACAGCCTGTTCCGCACGCAGGCGTTTGGCAATTGCCTTGCCTGCGCCCTGTTCACACGTCTCGTTGATTTCTACCAACCGGTCACCATTTTTGGTGGCGGCAGCACGCGCACCTTCCAGAACCTGCGCTCCGAGGCCGGCATAGGCGCCATTCTGTGGCGCGACGACGCCGATGGTGGCCGCGATAGTCGGTCCGGCGCCTGCGATAAGCAGGCCGCTAACGGCAAATATCGAGGCTTTCAACGTCGCGATCATGATGCTCAACTGTTTCACTCTGCCGGTCCGCGCAATCTAGACGGCGGGTCGGTTGCGTCAAAGATATTCGCCTATAACACGAAGATGTTTGCCATGGACAATGGCGGTGATGAAATCCTATCGATAGGGCGCGTAACCGGAGAGAAATATGGATATCGTCGCGATCGAGGAATTGTTTGAAGGTCTCGGCCCCGTCACCGTCAAACGCATGTTCGGCGGCAAGGGTATCTATCATCGCGGCCTGATCTTTGCGCTGGAACTGCGTGACACGCTGATGTTGAAGGCTGACGCCGTCAGCGGGCCGCAATTTGCTGCAGCCGGCGCCGAGCAGTGGAGTTACGAGGGCAAAAAGGGCAAGCCGGTGCTGATGCCTTATTGGACCGTGCCGGAAGAGGCGTTGGACGATCTCGACGAAATGACGAAATGGGCGCGGCTGGCTTATGAGGCAGCCGTCAGGTCGCAGGCGGAATGACGAGGATTTTGCCATGGTCGATGTGAAAGTGAAATCGCGGCTGGTGGGAGCGACGGCCAAGGTCGGGCGTCACGGCCATCCGCAGCTTGTCAGCGAAACCGGCGGAGAGCTGGACGTTATGACGAGTGCCTCGATACCCGGCTTCAATCCGCTTGATCTTCTCTATTCGTCACTCGCAGCCTGCCTCGTCCTGAGCGCCCGCATTGCTGCCAGCCGCATGGGTATTCTGGAAAAGCTGGAAGAGGTGTCCGTCCATGTGACGGGACAGAAAAGTGCCGGTGAACCGGCGCGCGTGGAGAATTTTGACGTGAAGTTCGAACTGTCGGGCGATTTCGACGCGGCTGAACGCGCCGAAATCATTCACAAAGCGGAGGAAATCTGCACGGTCAGCAATACGCTGCTGGCAATGCCGACAATCCGCATCGTCTGACTTTATTCGTCGTCATCCGGAATGTGGCTGTCGACGCCGCCTGCGGTGATACGGTTGACGACGCGGCCGACACCCGGCACACGCTGCACGGTGGCAACGATCCGGCGGATCAACGCGTCGTCATCGACCATGCCTTCCAGCACCACGGTGGTGTCGTCGACATGCAGGTCGATCATCTCCATCTGCAGATCCTCGAGATTTTCCAGCGCCTCGCTGATGCGTTCCTCGAGATCGTCGGCATTTTCCCGACCCACGGTTTCCGGCAGGCCGCGATCGCGCAGGCGATTTTCCTGGCCATCGGCCTCGATGCCGTCGATACGAAAGCCGCCATTGCGCTCACGGTCGAAATTGCCGGAGGCACCATATTCACCGTTGCCGGCCGGTTTCGAGGTTGCGCCAGGCTTGTCGGCATAAGGCCAGCCGTCATCGAGATTACGCTCTTCGTAATCGCGAAAATCCTCTTCGCGCGACAGGTCGTTTTCGCTTTTCTTCAATGCCATGACAGCCTCCTGATAATGGTTTCGTGAGGCATAACGTGCAGGTCGGCGGATTGTTCTGTCGCGCGGTCAGCTTCGCGCCGATTTTTCCCATTTCTTGATCAGCCGCTCGCGCTTAAGACGCGACAGGCGCTTGAGCCAGAAGATACCGTCGAGCTGGTCGATTTCGTGCTGTATGCAGATGGCGAGAAAACCTTCCGCATCTTCTTCATGGCTGGCACCGTCGAGGTCCTGATAACGGAAACGGATGTGTTTCGGGCGTTCCACCTCGTCGGTAAAGCCGGGCATGGAAACGCTGCCTTCCATATGCCGCATGGTTTCTTCGGACGAGATCAGAACTTCGGGATTGACGTAGATGCGCACGCCGTCTTCCGGCGAAAGTTCGATGACGGTAAGGCGCACAAGTGTGCCGACATGGGCGGCCGTTATGCCGACGCCGGGGGCGGCGCGCATGGTTTCCAGCAAGTCGTCGGCCAATACGCGCAGGTCATCATCAAACGTGGTGACAGACCGGCAGGGCTGGCTGAGCAGGTTGTCGGGATAGGCGAGGATTTTCAGGCGTGTCACGCGGCACCTTGGCGAGAAACTATCGGTTTTTGCATCGGTCAAAACGGCTCTGGACCCTGCTTTGGAATTGTTCTAGCAGATAACCGTGCGGCGCGGGAACCAAACCCGATTGGCTGCGCTATCCAGTTGTTGAAAATCGGTTTTTCGCTGCATATTCGCCTGAAGTGACGAATGGCGGTGCGATTCCTTGAAAGTGAGGGCGGCCTGATGACGAATATCGACGAAGATCGCCTTCGCCCCACCACGGAAGAACTGCCCGACGACATTTATTCGGAAGAGGGCGCCATCCGCGCCGATTTCCTCGCCATGGTTGGCGCTGCGATCGCTGATCGTGATGTTCTGTTTCTGCGCCAGAATGTGGCGAAGCTGCACGAATCCGAACTCGGTGACCTTCTCGAGGCCATCCAGCCGGACCAGCGCCTGGCGCTCGTCAAACTGCTCGGCGCCGATTTCGACCTGACGGCGCTCACTGAGGTCGACGAAACCATCCGTATGGAAATCGTCGACCAGATGCCGAACGAGCAGATCGCGGCAGCCATCGGCGACCTCGATTCGGACGATGCCGTCTACATCCTCGAAGACCTCGATAAGGAAGACCGCGAGGAAATCCTTGCGCAACTGCCGTTTACCGAACGCGTTCGCCTCAGCCGCGCGCTCGATTACCCGGAAAGCTCGGCCGGCCGCCGTATGCAGACCGAGTTCGTGGCGGTGCCGCCCTTCTGGACGATCGGCCAGACCATCGACTACATGCGCGAAGAAGAGGATCTGCCGGAAAGTTTCACGCAGATCTTCGTCATCGATCCCACCTTCAAGCTGCTCGGCGTCATCGATCTCGACCGCATCCTGCGCACCAAGCGTCAGGTGAAGATCGAAACGATCATGCGCGAGACCAATTATCCGATCCATGCCGACATGGACCAGGAAGAGGCGGCGCAGCTTTTCGAACAATATGACCTTCTCTCCGCCGCCGTCGTTGACGACAATGGCCGACTGGTCGGCGTGCTGACCATCGACGACATCGTCGACGTCATGCAGGAAGAGGCGGAAGAAGACATCATGCGCCTCGGCGGCGTCGGTGACGAAGAATTGTCGGACTCGATTGCCGATACGTCGCGCTCGCGTGTGCCGTGGCTGCTCGTCAATCTGGTCACGGCCTTCATGGCCGCGTCGGTCATAGGCCTGTTTGATGCGACGATCGAGCAGATCGTTGCACTAGCGGTGCTGATGCCGATCGTGGCCGGCATGGGCGGTAATGCCGGATCGCAGACGATGACGGTGACGGTGCGCGCGCTCGCCACCCGCGATCTCGACATTCACAATTCCTGGCGCATCATTCGCCGTGAGGCGGGTGTTGGGCTATTGAACGGCGTGCTGTTCGGCATTTTGATCGGCGCGGTGGCCGGGCTGTGGTTTCAGGACCCAAATATCGGCGGCATTATCGCGGCCGCGATGCTGATCAACATGATGGCGGCGGCGCTCGGCGGCATCATGGTGCCGCTGCTGCTCGACAAATTCGGCGCCGACCCGGCCGTGGCGTCGGCCGTGTTCGTGACGACCATCACCGATATCATCGGCTTTTTCTCGTTTCTCGGCCTTGCGACATGGTGGTTCGCCATCAGTTGAACGGCGAAAATTGACTTGTACGTAAAGGTCAATTAGTTTTGGCCCTCTGAAAAGGGCGAGCACGTGCACAAATATTATAGCATAACGGAACTGACCCGCGAATTCGGCGTATCGACGCGTACTCTTCGCTTCTACGAGGACGAGGGGCTGATCCATCCCGAACGCCGGGGCCGCACACGTCTGTTTCGTGCCGCAGACCGTCGCCTCATTCAGGAAATTCTGCGCGGCCGCCGTATCGGTTTCACTATCGCCGAAATCCGCGAGATCGTGCAGGTCTACAAGGAACCGCCGGGCGAGATGGGGCAGCTGAAACTGCTGATGAAACGCCTGGACGAAAAACGCGAAGACCTGCGCCAGAAGCGCAAGGATATCGAAGAGACGCTGGTCGAGCTCGACAATGTCGAGGAAGCCTGCCTGACGCGTCTGGCCGAAATCGGCGTCGGTACCTGAGCGTCAGAGGGCTTCCTTCCTAGGCACGTTCGACAAGCTCCCGAATTAGGACATAGTTGTCCCTTGGTGATCTTTTATTTTCAAAAAAACTCCCGCCGTTTTGCGGGTCATGTGGTCGGGGCACTGAAAGCTGCCTCGTAATTTAGTGAGTAATTGACACCTCTCAGTGCCCCGTTCGACGGTTTTTGCCCGCGACTTCAGTCCCTCTGCAAAAGCCATCCCGGTGATTTGCCACCGATTGGCGATCATGTGTGCCGCACAGGCACGCCCGGCGCGCTCTTTCGGGCTTCAGAAACGGTGAGACGTTTGACTACCTCCCCATTTCCCCTGTGTCGCCGGAGGGGAGCCAGTTTCCGCGAACCCTGATGATGGAGACTTACGTCTTTTCTCCACCACCACGCCGGCTCCAACTTGCCGGGACGCCTCCCGGTATATCCACGATGGAACACGCGAAGTATCGCACGGCTCCGAAATGCGTGGATGAACGCGGACTCAACGTACTGATATCGTTGAATCGCCCCCTCAAAACGTCCACGGGTTTTTGTCAATTTTCGAGGAATTGAGAGTGTGGTCGGCATCCCCTTTATCGTCTGCGCTTGATATAGGAATCCAGCCCCCCGCGCGTTTGCGCGGGGGGAGCACGCATTCTTCACAGTGAACGTTGGTGCGTCATACGCGCTGCAGATGCGGCGCTACTGGATCCCGGCACAAGGCCGGATGACGCAGGAGAGGTTGCGACGATCAATCGGGAGAGTTGCGAGGATGATGGCGCGGAGTGACGTGGCGTGGCGGCTCAGACACCGACCTGTGGAAATCAACCGGCAGCTATCCGCTCAATCCCGGACCACCGTCATCAGCATGTCCCACATGTCCGCGCCGGTTTCGAAGACCGAGGCGTTGGCGGCAAAGCCGGTTTGGGCTTGCATCACGTCCAGCATGTCCTGAGTGAGGTTGCTCTCGTAACCGGGTGTCGAGGCATCGGCGATATTGTGCGCCGCCGTGGAGAGACGGTTGCTCTCGGTCTGCATGCCCCGGACGGAGGTGGTGAGTGCTGCGGTGATCGTCATCGCCAAAAGCCCCGGATTGAATGGACATGGCATTTATGCCCTGCGGGCTTTCAACGAAGAATGAAGCGGCACGGTTAAGGGAGAGCGTCGCTGAGGTCCGCTCCTGTGCCTTTTCGGAACTGTTCAGCAAGACACAAACGAACAAGGCCCGCGCTGAGGCGAGCCCTGGTATTGGTGCGGACGACGAGCAATCGGCTAATCAGGCCTTGGCGCTGCCACGGCGATGAATGGCGCGAGCGGCGAAGAAACCTGCGACAAGCGCCAGCACCGTGGACATGGTGGCGTTCTTGACGCCGTTATCCTTGGTGATGGCACGAACCTGAACCGAGCCCGGCTGCGGGGCTGACGGCGCACTGCCGCCGCCGATGAACAGGCCGCTTAGAAAAAACACGACAATGGCGACGGCCGCACCGCCGAGAAGGGCGCGCGGGTTCTTGAACATGCTGGTGCTCATGGGGTATTTCCTATTTGCATGCTTCTGATTGTTTTAGAAGCCAGCGACGCTCACGCGTTGCGAGGAACGGGACACGATACCGGCTACAGCCGCAGATAGTCCGCGGGCCACCAAAGGCAATGAAGGGAGCAGGGACAGACGTCAGATAAGGGATATTTCCCCTGTCCGTTCAGGCCCTTAATCGGTGGAGTGAGGCTCGGTAATCTACTTCGCCCGGCCGGATTTTCCGGGTTTGGCAGCGGCCTTTTCCACTGCATCTTCCTCGTTTCGGGCGAGGCGCAGGGCCCGGAGCTTTTCGGTCTTTTTTTCGCGCGCCGTGACTTCCGCATCGATAATGTTGCGGACGACCGAATTGGTCTGGTCTGTTTTCTGCTGCGAGGAAAGTTTTGCGGGCTTGGAAAATGGGTCTTTCATAGCGGTCATGGTTACCTCCCGCTTGAGACGTGATCGGTCATTCGCGGCCAAAAAGAAGTAGGCGCGCGACGAAAACGCCGCGCGATACCTGACAATCAGCGAGCGCCGCCGCGGGCAGGAACTTTTTTCTTCGGAGCCGGCAGAAGACCTTCGCGCTGAGCCTGCTTGCGGGCCAGCTTGCGGGAACGACGAATAGCCTCTGCCTTTTCGCGGGCGCGCTTTTCCGACGGCTTTTCAAAGGCCTGGCGGGCCTTCATTTCACGGAAAACGCCTTCGCGCTGCAGCTTCTTTTTCAGCACGCGCAGTGCCTGTTCGACGTTGTTGTCCCTGACGAGTACTTGCAACAAATTCTCCTTTGTATGGCGGAATGGATAACCGCCGTTGTCTATGCGTCACTTCAAAGAAATGCGACTGGATGGCAGGAGTGCCGATGGGCGAAGCCCTGAATGAAACCGGCCAAAAAAACGAAAGGCCGGGACGGGTCCCGACCTTTGTAGCGCCAAAGCGTGCCGCATGCCAGTTCTTCCGTGGTCAGGCGGCACGTTGACGGAATTTTTTTAGGCAGCCTGCAGGTTGTCGGCCGAGCTTTTGCCCGAACGCTTGTCCTGAACGATGTCATAGGTAACCTTCTGACCATCGTTGAGGGCACGCAGACCGGCGCGCTCAACAGCGGAAATGTGGACAAAAACGTCCTGGCCGCCGTTATCCGGCTGGATGAAGCCGTAACCCTTGGTGCTGTTGAACCATTTTACAGTGCCGGTATTCATAACGATCTTCCTCTAATCGTTGTGGGTAACCGGTCGATAATGACCGGCGTTAAAATCGACTATGAAGGAGATCGGTAGAGCCGCGATAGGCTACGGACGAGTCACAAGCAAAGTTCGATGCGACTCAAGATAGAGATTTCGCGCGAGGCGGCAAGACCACAAGGTAAATAAAATATACGTACGGTTGAATCCCCTCAATATCACCGGGATCAAGGCTTTTTTGCGGGCGCTTGTCCATTTTGTCTGGGCCGGCATGAAAAAGGCCCGCTTTGAGGCGGGCCTTTGGATTATTTTTCGCTTACTCGGCGGCTTCCTGATAGTCTTCCAGCGGCGGGCATGAGCAGATCAGGTTGCGGTCGCCATAGACATTGTCGACGCGGTTGACCGGCGACCAGTACTTGTCGACGCGGAAGGCGCCCGGCGGGTAGCAGGCCTGTTCGCGGGAATAAGGACGATCCCATTCGCCGACGAGGTCTTCCACCGTGTGCGGGGCGTTCTTCAGCGGGTTGTTGACCTTGTCCATGCGGCCTTCCTCGATGGCGCGGGCTTCCTCGCGGATTGCCAGCATCGCATCGCAGAAACGGTCGAGTTCGGCCTTGGTTTCCGATTCGGTCGGCTCGACCATCAGCGTGCCGGCAACCGGAAAACTCATGGTCGGGGCGTGGAAACCGCAGTCGATCAGGCGCTTGGCGATGTCATCCACAGAAACACCTGCCGAGACGTTGAGCGGGCGGGTGTCGAGGATGCATTCATGCGCCACGCGGCCGGCTTCCGACTTGTAGAGCACGTCGTAAGCGCCTTTCAGGCGTGCCGCGATGTAGTTGGCATTGAGGATCGCCACCTTTGTTGCCTGGGTCAGACCTTCGCCGCCCATCATCAGGGTGTAGGACCAGGAGATCGGCAGGATCGACGGCGAGCCGAACGGGGCAGCCGAAACAGCACCCTCACGGCCATCCCATTGCGGGTGACCGGGGAGGTGCGCCGCCAGATGCGCCTTGACGCCGATCGGGCCCATGCCGGGACCGCCGCCGCCATGCGGGATGCAGAAGGTCTTGTGCAGGTTGAGGTGCGACACGTCGGAGCCGATGTCGCCGGGGCGGGCGAGGCCCACCATGGCGTTCATGTTGGCGCCGTCGAGATAGACCTGACCACCGTGTTTATGGGTGATCTCGCAGATTTCCTTGACCGTTTCCTCGAACACGCCGTGGGTGGACGGGTAGGTGATCATGCAAGCTGACAGGTTTGCCGAATGCTGTTCCGCCTTGGCGCGAAAATCTTCGAGGTCGATATCGCCGTTTTCACGCACCTTTACGACCACGACCTTCATGCCGACCATCTGCGCCGAGGCCGGGTTGGTGCCATGCGCGGAAGTGGGGATGAGGCAGACGTCGCGATGCGCATCGTTGTTGGCGATGTGGTAGTTGCGGATGGTGAGCAGGCCCGCATATTCGCCCTGCGCGCCCGAATTCGGCTGCATGGAGAAAGCGTCGTAACCGGTGATCTGGCAGAGTTTTGCCGACAGATCGTCGATCATTTCCTTGTAACCGAGCGCCTGATCGGCGGGAACGAACGGATGGATATCCGAAAATTCCGGCCAGGTGATCGGTAGCATTTCCGCCGTGGCATTCAGCTTCATCGTGCAGGAACCGAGCGGGATCATCGACCGGTCGAGTGCGAGGTCGCGGTCCGACAGGCGGCGGATGTAGCGGGTCATCTCGCTTTCGGCGCGGTTCATGTGGAAAATCGGATGGGTCATGTAATCCGATTTGCGCAGAAGCTCCTTCGGCAGGCGGTAATCGACGTCGAAGTCGGAAACCTTGAAATCGCCGCCGAATGCGCGCCAGACGGCTTCGAGCGTGACCGGACGGGTGCGCTCGTCGAGCGACATGCCGATCTTGGTTTCACCGATCTTGCGCAGGTTGACGCCTTCGGCGACGGCGGCACGCAGGATGAGGGCCTGCATGTGGCCGACATCGACGGTGATGGTGTCGAAGAATGCGGTTGGCTCGATCGTGTAGCCGAGCTTTTCGAGGCCCTTGGCCATCAGCACGGCCTTCTTGTGGACCTGTTGGGCAATGGCCTTCAAGCCGTCAGGACCGTGGAAGACACCGTACATCGAGGCCATGACGGCGAGCAGGACCTGCGCGGTGCAGATGTTCGACGTCGCCTTTTCGCGGCGGATATGCTGTTCGCGGGTCTGCAGCGACAGGCGATAGGCGCGGTTGCCGCGGGCATCGACCGAAACACCGACCAGACGGCCGGGCATGGCGCGCTTGTGGGCATCCTTGACCGACATATAGGCGGCGTGCGGGCCACCGTAACCGACCGGAACGCCAAAACGCTGGGTGGTGCCGATGGCGATATCTGCGCCCATTTCACCGGGCGACTTTAAAAGCGTCAGCGCCAGAAGGTCGGCGGCGACGGCAGCGACAGCGCCGGTCTGGTGCAGACGGGAAATCAGGCCGGTGAAATCGCGGACCTGACCATGCGTGCCCGGATACTGGAAGATCGCGCCAAACACGTCGACCGGGTCGAGATCGGTCATCGGATTGCCGATCACGACCGACCAGCCGAGCGGCTTGGCGCGGGTTTCGATCAGCGCGATGGTCTGCGGATGGCAGGCGGCGTCGACGAAGAAGGCCGTTGCCTTCGACTTTGCCTGACGCTGGCAGAGCGCCATGGCTTCGGCGGCGGCGGTCGCTTCATCGAGCAGCGAGGCATTGGCGACGTCGAGACCGGTCAGGTCGCAGATCATCGTCTGGAAATTCAGGAGCGCTTCGAGGCGGCCTTGAGAAATTTCCGGCTGGTAGGGCGTGTAGGCCGTGTACCAGGCAGGGTTTTCCAGAATGTTGCGCTGGATGACCGGCGGCGTGACCGTGCCGTAATAGCCTTGGCCGATCAGCGAGGTGAGGACCTGGTTCTTGTTGGCGGTCTCGCGCAGCTTGTCGAGCGCTTCGCGCTCAGTCAGGGCTGCACCCCATGCCAGCGGGGTCTGCTGGCGGATGGAGGCCGGAACCGTTGCCTCGATCAGGCCGTCGAGCGACTTGTAGCCGATGACCTTGAGCATGGCGGCCATTTCGGTCGGTGAGGGACCGATATGACGGCGATTGGCGAAGTCGTAGGGATCGTAATCGGTGAAGTGGAAATCGGTAGAATCGTTCATCCGATCAGGTCCTTGTAGGCGGCTTCATCCATCAGGCTGTCGATATCGGAGACGTTTTTCAGCTTGAGCTTGAAGAACCATGCAGCGGCCTGCGGGTCGGAATTGACCAGCGAAGGGTCATCGACGATCGCCTGGTTGACTTCAACGACTTCGCCATCGAGCGGCGAATAGACGTCGGACGCTGCCTTGACGCTTTCGACGGTGGCGGCATTGCCGTCCTTGGTCAGTTCGGCGCCGACTTCCGGCAGTTCAACGAATACGAGATCGCCGAGCTGGTCGGCGGCGTGCTGGGTGATGCCGACGGTGGCAACATCGCCTTCGAGTTTCAGCCATTCGTGTTCGGCGGTAAATTTCAGCATGAATTTGTTCCTCTGGTCTTGTTCGTTGTGTGGCGTGTGTTCGGTTCGCTGTTCTGCTGGTGCTTGGCCCTTGGCGTTGCGGGTGGGGCTTGCCCCTCACCCCCGCCTCCGCTTTGCTCGGCGGCCCCTCTCCCCGCAGGCGGGGCGAGGGGATCGGCGAGGTTGCGGCATGTCCCTTCTCCCCGTGATCACGGGGAGAAGGTGCCGGCAGGCGGATGAGGGGCAGGCTCCTTGTTGCAGTGTCAGCGTTTGTATGTCGGCGTGATGAACGGCAGCGTTGCCACCGTCATGGCCAAAAATTTGCCGCGCACTTCGGCATAAACTGTGGTGCCGGCGGCGGTGTGCGATACCGGCAGATAACCCATGGCGACCGGGCTTTCGACGGTGGGGCCAAAGGTGCCGGAGGTAACTTCGCCGAGTTCGGTCTTGCCTTCCGCATCGGCAAACAGCTTGGCGTGGCTGCGCACCGGCGCCTTGCCTTCGGGCTTCAGGCCCACACGACGGCGGGTAGTGCCGTTTGCGAGTTCGCCAAGAATGCGCTCTGCGCCCGGAAAACCGCCTTCGCGGTCGCCGCCGGCTTTGCGGGCCTTTTGCAGCGCCCATTCGAGCGAGGCTTCGATCGGGGAAGTGGTGGTGTCGATATCGTTTCCATAGAGACACAGACCGGCTTCGAGGCGAAGCGAGTCGCGGGCGCCGAGGCCGATGGCTTCGCAGTCCGGGTGTTCGAGCAGAGCGTTGGCGACTTCTACGGCGTGGGCTTCCGGTACGGAAATCTCAAAACCATCCTCGCCGGAATAACCGGAGCGGGAGATGATGCAGGGCACGTCGTGCAACGGCACTTCGACCACGTCCATGAACTTCATGGCGGAAACGCCGGCCCAGAGTTCGGCCAGAACCGCTTCGGCGCGGGGACCTTGCAGGGCGATCAGTGCGCGGTCTTCGAGAAGGGTGACGTCGCAATCGGTCAGGTTCGCCTTCATGTGGGCGAGGTCCTGATCCTTGCAGGCGGCGTTGACGACGACCAGCAGATGATCGCCGCGATTGGTGATCATCAGGTCGTCGAGGATGTTGCCGTTTGCGTCGGTGAAAAAGCCGTAGCGCTGACGACCTTCCTTCAGGCCGAGAATATCGACGGGAACCAGCTTTTCCAATGCGAGCGCCGCGTCGGCATATTCGCCGGACTTTGCCTTCACGATGACCTGGCCCATATGGGAGACATCGAACAGGCCGGCAGCGGCGCGGGTGTGAAGATGTTCCTTCATGACGCCGAGCGGATATTGCACCGGCATGTCATAACCCGCGAACGGCACCATTTTCGCACCAAGCGAAACGTGCAGGGCGTGCAGCGGGGTGGTTTTCAAAACGGATTGATCGTCCAAAAAGACGCCTCCAGGTTTTTGGCACGCACTGAATGAAAATCAGCTCGCACGCCGGCTCAGATCAGGACGCGGGTTTGCCGCGTCGGTTTCGAGCCCCCTCTGTCCTTTTCGCCTGAGATTGTTATCCCTTCGGCGAGCCCCCGGTTAAACGGTTGCTTCTCTCCAGAGTTCCTGCAGTCTTCCCGTGGTCCTTTTGCCTGAGAGTTTCCGGGGCGGTTGCTCCTTCGGCTCCGCACTGAAGCGGTTTCTCCCTACGGGTCGATCGGCATTATCGATGAAGCCATAGGCTTGGCAAGTGGCAAAGGTCGCAACTGACGAATTATTTGTCGCGGCGTGATGGCATTCGCCCGATGCGATTTTTGGGGCCGGGAACATTTGGCCGTTGGCTCGCATTGAGGCGGCATTGCCGCTCATGTCGTTTCAGAAGGGAAATTCGATGTCACGCCTATTAACCGTTCCGGCCATCCTGACCGCAGCCATCGTTTTGCCGGCGTTGCTGCCGGTGAGTGCGCAGGCCGCCGATATGGTGCGCTGGCAAGAGCCGCCGCGTGAACGGGTCGTCCGGCAGAAACCTGCACGGCGGGTGGTGCGCACGGCCTATCGCGAGGCCCGTGCTTACGAGTGCGAATATCTGCGCATCGATTACAGAGAAGGGCGCAGAGAAATTGTGCGCAATTGCCACCGTCCGGTGTTTTGACTGTACAGGAGTTACGCTTCTTTCGTCATCCTCGGGCTTTTCCCGAGGATCTGCTGAGCGTGATGGTTGACGTGGTTAGGTCCTCGAGGCAAGCCCGCGGATGACGGCGAGGTAAAAGAACGTCTTACTCGTCCAGTTCGCGGTAAGCGGCCTCGACGTGTCGGAACGTCGTCTGCTGTTGTGGCGGATGATCCGAGATCATGACGTCCACGGAAATATTGGCGGGGGGGATCAGGCCCGGTTCCTCGATCTCGCCAACATTCTGGGCGCGACGAAGATTTCGGTCGGCATCCTTCTGGATACGCTTCACCTGCTCCTTGGAGCCGACATGATGGACCACACGCACATTTTCCAGCGCATAGGCGGCAAAATTGGCATTGACGGGTATGACGGTGGACATGACGCTTGAACTCCCTGTGGGTGAAAACGTATGCTCGACCTCTTGGTTCCGACTTAAACGGTGACTTCGCATTTTAGCGAATCCCCGCTTTTCCAGTGTTTTATCAGGATTTTGACGTGAATTCCATGCTTGTTGTAGCCGCTGGTGGCGCTGTCGGCTCGGTGTTCCGATATCTTGTCGGCATATGGGCTGTCCGGTTGTTCGGTACCGCTTTTCCGTGGGGTACGCTGGCGATCAATGTTGTCGGCTCTTTTGTCATCGGATTGCTGGCGGAAATGATTGCACGCCGGTTCGGCGGCTCGACAGAGATGCGGCTTCTGCTGGTGACGGGACTGTGCGGTGGGTTCACCACCTTTTCGTCCTTCTCGCTCGAATTCGTCGGGCTGGTCGAGCGGGGTGCCATGCCGCTTGCCGTTTCCTATCTCGCAGCAAGTGTTATCCTTGCGATCGGAGCGACATTTTTCGGCCTGTTCGTTGGCCGCATAGCGTTTTGAACGCGGCTGAGGTCGATTTGCACTTCCGTTAGACCCGCCTGATGCTCTAAAGGCTGGCGCAAAGGCCGCGTTCGGCCATCCCAGCTAATGGGCCAAAACAATAAGAAAGAGTTCCGATGGCAGGCATCGAGCATATCTCCGTCGAGGCGGACGAAGCGGGCATGCGCCTCGACCGCTGGTTCAAGACACGTTATCCGGGCCTCGGTTTCGGGCCGCTGCAAAAGCTGCTGCGCTCCGGTCAGGTGCGTGTCGATGGTGGTCGCGTGAAGACCGATACGCGCGTGCAGCCGGGGCAGGTGGTGCGCGTGCCGCCGATGGATACGGATGCCAAAAAGGGTCCGATCGCCGGCAAGGATCTGAAACACAGCAGCGATTACGAGCTTCTGCAGCGCATGGTGCTGCATGAGGACGACAAGGTGATCGTGCTGAACAAACCCGCCGGTCTTGCCGTGCAGGGCGGTTCCGGCGTGACCCGCCATATCGACCAGATGCTGGATGCCTGGACCAACAATCGGGGTGAAAAACCGCGTCTGGTGCACCGCCTCGACCGTGACACATCCGGTGTGCTGGTGATTGCCCGCACGCGTGGCGCGGCACAGAAGCTGACGGCGGCTTTTCGCGAGCGTGACACTAAAAAGACCTATTGGGCGCTGGTGAAGGGCGTGCCGCGTAAACGTTCCGACAAGCTTTCGACATGGCTGGTCAAGGAACAGACGCCGGATGGCGACCGCATGCGCATCGCCAAGCATGGTGAGGCGGACGCCGATCACGCCGTGTCTTATTACCGCGTGCTGGAAACGGCGGCGCAGGCACTGTCATGGCTGGAGATGGAGCCCTATACCGGCCGTACGCACCAGTTGCGTGTGCATGCGCTGCATATCGGCCACCCGATCATTGGCGATCCCAAATATCAGGATGACGAACTCAACTGGCCGTTTCCGGGCGGCATCCAGAAGAAGCTGCATCTGCATGCGCGCCATATCGACATTCCGCATCCCAATGGCGGGCGTCTGCGCATAACCGCGCCTCTGCCGCCGCACATGGTACAGAGCTGGAACCTGCTTGGTTTCGACATGGAAAATGGCGCGCGGGACGACGACGAATGAAACTCGTTCTCTTCGATTGCGACGGCACGCTGGTGGATAGCGCCGGCCTGATCCACGAGACCATGCGCCGCACGTTTCTGGCTTTCGACAAGCCGGAACCGTCTTTCGAGGAGACCAAGGCGATCATCGGCCTGACGCTCGATATCGCCATTGCCCGCATGCAGGGCAAACAGCATGCCGATGACGAAGCCGTGGCGATGATGGCGCATTACAAATCACTGTTTTCGGTGGTGCGCGCCGACCTCGATTTCAAGGAACCGCTGTTTCCCGGCATTCGCGAATTGATCGATACAATTGGTCCGCGCGATGATCTGCTGATCGGTGCCGTCACCGGCAAGTCGCGTCGCGGGCTTGATCTGGTGATGTCGACACACGGGTTCGACAAATATTTCGTCGTTGGTCGCACCGCCGACGATTGCCCGTCGAAACCGCATCCGGCCATGGTGACCGAATGCTGCGACGTGATGGGCGTGAAACCTGCCGATACGCTTGTGATCGGTGATGCCATTTACGATATGCAGATGGCGAAGGCCGCCGGCGCCACCGCGATCGGTGTCGACTGGGGTTATTGCGTCGTGCCCGAGCTGATTGCCGCCGGCGCCGACCATATCGTCCACCATCCACGCGAACTGCTGCCACTGATCGGCTGAGGTTATTTTGATGCGCGACATTCTTTCCGACACGAATATCGAACTCACCCACGAAGATCCGACGCGGCGCGCGCAGATCCAGATGGCGAAGCCGCTTCCGAAGCGTTTTTACAAGGACGTGACGGTCTCCGCGTCTGATGATGGTCACGCCATCCATCTCGACGGTCGTGCAGTAAAGACGCCGGCAAAAAACCAGCTTGTAGCGCCGACTGCGGCACTGGGCGAACTTCTGCGCGGCGAATGGGATGGACAGACGGAAGTCATCAATCCGGCCACCATGCCGATCACCCGCCTCGTGAATACCGCGATCGACGGCATTGCCAGCGATCCGCAGGCGGTGGTCGAAGACATGCTGCGCTTTTCGGCCAGCGATGCGCTGTGTTACCGCGCCGACCAGCCGGAGGGGCTGGTGGAGCGTCAGCGGGCGCAGTGGGACCCGGTGCTGGATTGGGCGGCCGATGATCTTGGCGCGCGTTTCAGCCTGATCGAAGGCATCATGCCGCAGGAGCAGCCCCGCGAGGCAATTGCCGCTTTTGGCGCACGGCTGCGCAACCACGATCACCCGGTGGCGCTGGCGGCGCTGCACACGATCACGTCGCTCACCGGTTCGGCCATTCTGGCGCTGGCCTTTGCCGAAGGCCGTTTGTCGATGGACGAGGCATGGGCGCTTGCCCATCTCGACGAGGACTGGACGATCGAGCACTGGGGTACGGATGAAGAAGCCGAAGCGCGCCGCGCCAATCGGTACATCGACATGACCGCTGCGGCGCAGAGCTTTCAGGCGCTGAAATCCTAATCGAATTGGTTGGTATTTAACCGAATTCTAACCGTGAAAGCGGATCATTCCGGATGTGTCGTCATCCGGGCTTTGTATCCATGTTCCGCTCCGCCTGCCGCCTTCTGGTCATTTCTGCCGCCGTGCTTCCGCTGATGTCGTTCAGCATGAAGACCGCGGAAAATACGCGTGCCAATGGGCCGGTTTATGACGTGCGTGGCTCGTTCGTGGCCGCCAAACCCGATATTCCTGCGGCGCTTGTTGCGGGCACTGACCGGCGTGTCGATGCCGCCATCCGCGCCACAGTGCGCAGCATGTCGTTACCGCGCGCAATCCTGACTGTGCGCATAACACGCGCGGGTGGGCTGCCGATCCTGTTCGGACGTCGTCATGAAGCCAAGGTGACGGTGGATGCGACATCGGTGACGACCGGCGAACGGATTGCCAGCGCAACGTTTACGGTTTCGACCACTGTCTTCGGCAAGGACAACAGTGTCGAAGACGCGTTGGCGGCCAAGATCGCTGATCGGATCGCTGCCGAGTTCAAGCTGGATGGCGGGCGCCCGACGACGATTGCTTCGGCCCTTGCTGGCCGTTGAGTTTTGCCAAGGTGGGACAGTTTCGCTAAGTCGATTGATTTCCTGATAATTTAGGTTGAGTTTGACATCTGCCAATTTCGGCAGGGCGCTTGATGTGCGCGATTCTCGTCAGGGAGAGAGAAATGCAGTTTTTTGACAGTTTGGGTGCGTATCGCCCGCAGGCGCTGGCCGTGCTGCGGATCATCGCAGCGCTGCTGTTCATCGAACACGGTACGATGAAGCTGTTCGGGTTTCCGGCGGCGATGGGCGAGGGCGCTTTGCCGCCGCTGATGCTGATTGCGGCGCTTCTGGAGGTGGTCGGCGGTGCGCTTCTGGTGAGCGGCCTGTTCACGCGGCCGGTGGCCTTCATTCTTGCCGGTCAGATGGCCGTGGCCTATTTCATGGCGCACGCGTCGAAAGGCTTTTGGCCGGCCCTGAACGGCGGCGAGCCGGCTATCCTGTTCTGCTTTATCTTCCTGTATCTGGTCTGCGCCGGCCCGGGTGCGTGGGCGCTTGACAAGCGCTGAATGCAAAAACGCCCGCGCTGTTTTTCGGCGCGGGCGTTTTCGATCGCGTCGTTTTGACCAGGATCAGCCGAGGCGCTCAGCGTGCCAGCGCAGGTGGTCGTCCATGAAGGTCGAGATGAAATAATAGGAATGGTCGTAACGCTCGTGCATGCGCAGCGTCAGCCCGATGTCGGTGCCCTTGATCGCGTCTTCGAACAGTTTCGGGCGCAGGCCGGTTTCAAGGAAACTGTCGGCGGTGCCCTGGTCGATCAGAAATTCCGGGAAGCGGGCGCCGTCTTTGACCAGCGCGCAGGCATCATATTGGCGCCATGCCGCCTGATCGGGTCCGAGATATTTTTCCAGAGCAGGCGCAGACCAGTCGGCCGTAGACGGTTCGACGATCGGAGCAAAGGCAGAGCAGCTCTTGAAGCGTTCTGGGTTTTTCAGCGCGATCGTCATGGCGCCATGGCCGCCCATGGAGTGGCCAAAAATGCCCTGACGGGACATGTCCATGCGAAAATGCTGGCTGGCGAAATTGGGCAGTTCTTCCGTGATGTAGGTGTACATCTGGTAGTGTTCGGCCCAGGGCTTTTCGGTGGCATCGAGATAGAAACCGGCACCCTTGCCCATCTGCCAGTTGGTGACCTCGTCGGCCACATCGCTGCCGCGCGGGCTGGTGTCCGGGCAGACGATGATGAGGCCGAGTTCGGCGGCGAGACGACGGTATTCGCCCTTTTCCATGACGTTGGCGTGGGTGCAGGTGAGGCCGGAAAGATACCAGAGAACCGGGCGGGGCTCGCTGATCGCCTGCGGCGGCACGAAGACGGCGAAGGTCATCTCGCATTTCAGCGCTTCCGAATCATGGGCGAACACGCCCTGCATGCCGCCAAAGGCGGTGTTCTGGGAGAGGACCTTCATCGTCGGGTTCCTTATTTTCGGGTTCAGCTTGCCAGCGAAACGACGGCATTGACTGCAGCGGCTACCAGCACGGTGTTGAAAAAGAAAGACACGACCGAGTGCAGAAGGTTGATTTTGCGCATATCAGTCGCGGTGATCTCCACATCCGATGTCTGGGCGGTCATGCCGATAATGTAGGAAAAATAAAGGAAATCGTAGGCTCCGGGACGTTCCGTGCCGGGAAAATCCAGGCCGCCAGCCGGTCTGTCATCACTCATGTCGCCGGGGCGCCAGTAAAGATGGGCGTAATGCAGGGCGAACATGGTGTGGATGGAAAACCAGCCGAGAATGACCGCCGCAAAACCGATGGAGACATCAATAATGCCGGAGGGCTGCTTGTCGTTCAGCGCCTCGAACAGGGTGACGAGGGCCACCACGGCTGCAATCAGGGTGACCGCGAGGATAATCGGCGCAGGCTCGTCGGTATTCTGGCCGCTCGCTTCGAAGCGGTCGGCATCGAGATGCGGGATGCGCTCGGCGATCAGGCCGAGATAGATGACGAAAAACGTGATGGCGGACAAGGCGGCTGCGAGGTCGGGTACGAGCCAGATCAGCGCGGGCAGGGCGACAATCGCGGTGATGGCGGCGACGAAGAACGGGCCATGACGATGGTGTCGCCATTTCCACCATGGAGGATTGCCCTTGCTGTCCGACATTCGAGACCTTCCCGGTTTCTTCCCTCAAGCGTACTGCGGTCCCTCGGGTCTACTTGTTGCGCTTCAGATCCTTTAGTTCGCAGATTTGGCTCGGCGGCAGAACCTGTCCAGTGTTTCCAGAAACTTTGAGCGGTCACGCGGCGAAAAGGCGGCGTTGTAGCCCTTGCTTTCGCCGGTCTCGCGCAGATGCTGGCCGAGATCACGCATGGCGCTGGCCATGCCGATATTGGCCTCATCGAAGACGCGGCCTGTCGGGCCGGTGACAAGAGAGCCATTGGCAACGCAGCGAACGGCGAGCGGCACATCGGCGGTTATGACGATATCGTTCTGTCCGGCATGCTCGGCGATCCAGTCATCGGCGGCATCGAAACTGGCTGAGACGATGACATTTTTCACCATCGGATCACGTGATGGTCGAAGACCGGAATTGGCGACAAAGGTGACTTCGAGATTATGGCGTTCGGCCACTTTCAGGATTTCCGGCTTCACCGGGCAGGCATCGGCATCAACGTAGATTTGCGGCATGGGCTCATTCGTTGGCGTGGTCATGGTGATTTCTCTAGCGCTATGCCGGAAATCCATCAATCCTCAGGGTTGAAAGGAAATGTAATCATGCTTTGTTTCCTGTCATGGCTGCGCCTATACTGAATGCAACAACCTCGGAGCAAATGCATTCCCGAAGAAGCGGAATTTCCGAAACATTTGATTGGTTACATGTCGTCCATCATCGATGGCATGCAGGTGTTGAACGCTCAGATCGGCAGAAACATCGAAACGAGCGTGCGCTTTGAAGCCGAATTGTTCAAGATCAACCGGCAGTACAATACGTTGACGGATATGGTCTTCGGCATGCAGGGCGAGATGCGGCAGGGGTTTTTGGCGGTCGATCGTCAGTTTGAGGCCATTGAACGCCGGTTT
This sequence comes from Endobacterium cereale, assembly GCF_009617585.1. Taxonomy (GTDB): domain Bacteria; phylum Pseudomonadota; class Alphaproteobacteria; order Rhizobiales; family Rhizobiaceae; genus Neorhizobium; species Neorhizobium cereale. The sequence continues at coordinate 312,980 of NZ_WIXI01000044.1, forward strand.
GATGCGGTCGACCAGAGATTTGATAACAGCGATGAACGGTTTGCTGCCCTTCAAATCAGGCTGGACGCCATTTTGCGCCGCTTGGATGAGGTTGAGAGCATCAGCCATGAGAGTGCCGACATTATCAAAGAACTGCGGATAGACAGCAATCGTCAGCACAATGAGGTTCTGAATGCCTTGCAGATCGGCCTGCAGAACAAGACGGCGCTGGAAGAATTGACTGAACGCGTGGCCGAACTCGAGCGTCGCCTGTCATCGCTGTGACTTTCGCGGCCCCCGTATGAGGCCGCGAAAGCCTTTTTATCGCTATTACGCAGATTTGGGCCGCCGCACCATGTCCACATGCGGAATGCCATCTTCCAGATATTCTTCCGAGGTTCGCTCGAAACCAAGCGAGCCGTAAAATTTCTGCAGATGCGCCTGTGCGGAAATCTCGATCGCCTCGCCGGGATAGGCCTTTTCGCATTCCACGATGGCTTCACGCATCAGCGCATCGCCCAGTCGTTTTCCTCGATGGTCAGGCGAGACGGCGACGCGGCCGATGCGCGGCAGAACGTCTGGCGACGGACGCCAGAGACGCGCGCAGGCGAGCAGATCCGCGCGATCGAACAGGCGCAGATGCAGGCAGTCGAGGTCGTTGCCGTCGAGTTCGGGATAGGCGCATTCCTGCTCGACGACAAAGACATCCACGCGCATTTTCAGCATGGCGTAGAGATCGACGGCGGAGAACTCTTCCAGTCTCCGCACGTCGGTCGTGTAGGTGGGTAGGGCGGTCAATAGACCACCACGCCGCGGATGCTTTCACCCGAATGCATCAGCTCGAAACCCTTGTTGATGTCCTCGAGCGGCATCGTGTGGGTGATCATCGGGTCGATCTGGATCTTGCCTTCCATGTACCAGTCGACGATTTTTGGCACATCGGTACGGCCACGCGCGCCGCCAAAGGCCGTGCCCATCCAGTTGCGGCCCGTAACCAGCTGGAACGGACGCGTCGAAATTTCCTGGCCGGCACCCGCAACACCTATGATGACGGATTTGCCCCAGCCGCGATGCGAACTTTCCAGTGCCTGACGCATGACCTTTGTATTGCCAGTGCAATCGAACGTGTAGTCGGCACCGCCGATCAGGTCGCCGTTCCGCTTCGTCATGTTGACGAGGTAAATCGTCACCGACTTCCTTCGGATTGACGAAATGCGTCATCCCGAACTTTTCGCCCCAGGCCTTGCGGTCGTTGTTGATGTCGACGCCGATGATCATGTCGGCGCCGGCAAGGCGCAGACCCTGCAGCACGTTGAGGCCGATGCCGCCGAGACCGAAGACGATCGCCGTCGAGCCGATCTCGACCTTGGCCGTATTGATGACCGCGCCGATGCCGGTGGTGACGCCGCAGCCGATATAACAAACCTTGTCGAACGGCGCGTCTGGATTGATCTTGGCAAGCGCGATCTCCGGCAGGACCGTAAAATTCGCGAAGGTAGAGCAGCCCATGTAGTGGTGGATCTTGTCCTTGCCGATGGAGAAGCGCGAGGTGCCGTCCGGCATCACGCCTTGCCCTTGCGTCGAGCGGATCGAGGTGCAGAGATTGGTCTTGCGCGAGGTGCAGGAATAACATTCGCGGCATTCCGGCGTGTAGAGCGGAATGACGTGATCGCCCTTTTTCAGCGAGGTGACGCCGGGGCCGACATCGACCACAACGCCCGCACCTTCATGGCCGAGAATGGCCGGAAACAGGCCTTCCGGATCGGCGCCGGAAAGCGTGAAATCGTCGGTATGGCAGATACCGGTGGCCTTGACCTCGATCAGCACTTCGCCGGCCTTGGGGCCGTCCAGCTGAACCGTCATCACTTCCAGCGGCTTGCCGGCCTGAACGGCGACTGCGGCGCGTACGTCCATCCTGTCTCTCCTAGCTATCTGTCAGAATCTGCTCGCACTTTCGCACATGCAGCTACCAAAGCTCAAGCCGGATAGTCGTAATTCCGCGATGACCTCAAAGATCGATCAGCGGCACCTGCGCTGCGGCCGTTTTCGGCACGACACCGCTGCGACGCGGATCGTCGAGAACTTCGACCATGATCTTGTACGGAGTGAAGCCCATGCGCTTGTAGAACGGCAGTGCGGACGGCGAGTCGAGGTGGCAGGTGTGGACCCAGAACCGTTCGATCGGCCGTGCCCATGCCTTGTCGATGGCATGGTTCATGAGGAAGCGTCCGGCACCCTTGCCGGTCGAATCGGGGACAAGACCGAAATAGGCGAGTTCGCATTCGTTGTCGTGGCGGAAGTCCAGTTCCAGCAGGCCGATGCGGCGACCGGAATCCTTGAGGATATAGATGGCGACACGCGGGTCGTTGAGTATCGAGGCCAGTCGCTCGTCGCTCATTGTCAGTCGTGCGGACCAGAGCCATTCGGCGCCGATATTGCGAAAGAGTTCGCGATACTCTTCGAGATCCGGCTGATGCCAATGCCGTAGCGTGAGGGAATCCTCCGCCGAAGTGAATGGCAGGTCCGGCTTCTGGCGCATTTCCAGGCATGTGACAACGGTGGCGATCGTGCCGGCTGGCATATCGGAATAGCCGAGCGGGAGGATGGGGTTATCTGTTTTCATGGGATCCAGTCGGAAGCGTGGAATGGCGGTGTGTGCAATATCCGCAGACTAGCGGAAGATCATTTGGCATGCGTTAACAACGGCGTATGAATGAATGGCCACGGCGGAATAAAGTCCAAAGCCGGCCATCAGTCGCTCTGCCGCATTCATCGGCTCCAGTTCGTCGCGCATGACATTCGTGCGAAAACCGATCAGGCTGACGAGAGTGATGATGGCGAGGCCTGCCATGAGTGCCGGCACCGGGATGTTGATCTCGTAACCGACGAGCAGAACGATCATCGTGAGGATGAAACTGGAGAGGATTTGCATCCGGCGCCCCGGAAAGACCTGACGCACCACCTGGCCACCGTCGAATCGGGACATCGGCAGGAGGTTGAGCAGGTTGAACGCACCGAGAATGAGTAGGAGCAGCGCCGAGGGCATGTGCAGGGCGAAGGGCAATATGCCCGTACGAAAAGACGAAAGATTGTAGGCAAGAACAAGGATCGGTACGAGGAAGGCCGAGACGCCTGCACCCATCAGAGCGCAGGTGGCGATTTCGAACCGGCTTCGGTAAGGCCTGCCGCCCACGGCGATGCCGCCCAGCATGGGTACGAAAATCAGCATGACCCGCTCATGTCCAAACGCTCTGTAGGCGATGATATGTCCCAGTTCATGCAGGATGATGACGAGCGTCAGCAAAATCGATATCGCCAGGCCGTTTTCGGTCAAACCGAAAAACGGCCACAACATCAGGGTGGAAATGGTTGCAAGCGCGATCTGCGTCAGCGGATGGGTGAAAAGACTGCGCTCATATCGCTTGCCGGTCGCCAGCCAGCCTTCGAGCGCTGCCATTTCGCGCCGCATCGCAAAGAACCGAAACAGATAGAAGGCCAGACCACGATAATGATCGCTCTGGCTGAACGTGACGACGGCACCGCCTTGTGTTGGTTCAATGCGGCGATCGTCGTGGAACCTGTTCCAGAACGAATTGGCCAGCGTGCTGTCAGCCACGATCCGGGATGTGGCAGCATAGCCGCCCTCATCGTCAATGCGCTCGTCCACCACGTAAAGGCGACGCACCGGTTGGCCACGGCGGTCAGGATACCGCATGGACATTTCCATCTGGCCATCAGGCATGCCTTCCGACTGACCATGGCGCACGGCCGTGATGTCCGGGCTCCAATCGACCAGGTTGCCTTGAGGGCGGATCGCCTGACGAAGTCTTTTGGGATCGTGTGGTAATTGACGGCGCAGGGTGATGGTGCGCTGACCGATAGGCGCGGCCATCATCAGCCACAAAAGACCCAGATTGATCGCCACGAGCAGGATGATGGAAACGGTCGTCGTCAAGGCAGGCCACTCCAGCCGCGTGCCGCGGGGTCCGTTCGGGTTTGGCACACAATGGCACATGGATGTTCCGCTACCATTGAAGCGAAAGATCGCATTTGATGAATCGCGAATAAACGGACTTTTTCAAGCTGCCTGATGCGGGGTTTCCAGCGCCGGCGGACCGAAATCCTTCAGCCAGGCCGTTCTGCGGACGCCAGACCGTGGCTCGGGTCGCAATCTCAGCGATCCGATCAGGCTATTCCAGCCGGCGTGATGCATGGCGGGTTCGGCGATCGCATCAATGGCCTGAAGGATGTCGCGCTCCAATGCGGACAAGGCAAGGCGGCCGCCATCGCACGCACTTCGAATAACCCGCCAGAGGTAATGGAGATCGGCAAGATCAATGCCGACGCTGCGGCAAGGGCGGCTCAGCGCGTAGGCACTGCGGCTGTCGGGAGCAAGGCCAAGGCGCAGCTGCTCAAGAGCAAAGGCGTAGAGCCTTTCGGGAGCCGACATGGCCATGTCGAGCGCGTGCAGAACGATTTCAAGCTCCAGCGGCGTGTGAACCACATTGTCGACCGACAGAATCTCGATCAGCCAGCCGGCATTGGTGTCGTCCAGCCATCCGCGTGGATGCTGTCTGTGCACGGCATAGGCTGCGATGCTCTCGATAAGGTAACAATCCCATTGCGGGCATGAGGATGAGCAGGCTCGATGGATCGCCAAAAGCAGGCGCGCGTCGTCCTCGGTCCTGATCCCGTCGGAAAACGCATGCTTGCGCAACATCATAAGGTCGTCGACGTCGAGTCGACGTTTCCCGGCGATGACACATGCCGGGAAAGAAAAGCGGCCATCGCTCATCTTTGTCTCCGTTTCATCATGAAACTGAAATGGAGCATAAACGCGGAACGTTGAGGTCCCGACAATGAGCGCGGTTAACGAAAGGCAATCATTGTATTTCAGACCGCCTGCGACTGTGCCACCCTGATCCGCTCCCGCCAGATAATGAAGAGGCCGGAAGCAACGATGATGACAATACCGAGCCATTTCGAGGCGGTCGGAAAATCGCCGAAAAGCGCGTAACCGAGCACGGTGGCCGAAATGATTTCGAAATACTGGAAGGGTGCAAGAAGCGATAGCGGGGCAAGCCGGAAGGCCTGCACGACAACGAGATGAATGTAGCCGGAGATGGCGCCAAGGATGAGCAGAAGGACGAGGCCGAGCATGGAGGCGGGCAGGCTGATCTCAAAATCCGGCAGGGAAAGAGCATTTCCGGCGCCGAGTGCAGTGGCACAGAACAGTGTGCCGCCGAGACCGGCCATGGCCTGCATGACGAGTGGGCTGTCGCCTTCACCCAGTGCGCGGTTCATGAAGAGGTACAGGGTGAACAGGAAAGCGCACGCGACCGGCAGAAGCGCGGTCAATCCGAAAATCGCGTAGCTGGGCTGAATGACGATCATGGCGCCGCCGAAGCCGACGGCGATTGCTGTCCAGCGCCGCCAGCCGACGCGATCGCCCAGAAAAATCGCCGACATCAATGTCAGCATGAAGGGTTCCACGAAGTAGATGGCGAAGACGTCGGCAAGCGGCATGTATTTGACCGCGGTGAAGAACATCAGGCTGGCCGCGCCGTGGATTGCGCCGCGCAACAGGTTCATCCACGGACGCCTGATCTCGATACGGCCTCGGGTGGCGATCAGCATCAGTGGCAAGAGTGCGATGAGCTGAAAGAAGAAGCGATAGAATGTGACCTGACCGGGCGACATGGTTTCGAAGGTCGCCATGTATTTGGCGATCGCGTCCATGATCGGCAGGACAAGCATGCAGCCCGCCATGAGAGCCATGCCCCGGATCGGATTTTCGGTCATCGGTACGGTCATCTATCGGCCTTTTTATCCGTCAGGCATTCTGTGGAGCACAGCTGCCTGCGGCCTGCAAGGCCATGATAGACGGGATCAGGCGGCGACGATGCCTGCCTTTTCGCAGGCGAAATGCACGGCGGCGGAAATCGCGGCAAATTTTTCGGCCTGCCAGTTGTAATAGTCCTGAACGAGGACGGGCGAGATCCAGCATTCGCCACGGTTTGTCGCGCCCTGCCAGCCGATCAGCTGCTGTGTCTTGGCGCGCGAAAACAGCCGGACGGCATGCGTTGTCGAGACGACGTAGCGTTTGGCTATTTCGGTTGCCGACACATTTCCGATCCAGATCGGCTCCGAGCCGATATCGCCGGCCGGAACACGCGCGACGAGGTCGTGAATGATGCTGCTGCCGGAATCGGATTTGGTGAAGCCGGCAATGGTCTCCGGCGGATTGCGCCATTTGACATTGTGCAGCAGAAGGCGCGCAAAACGCGGCTGGGCGATGTGCAGCAGGCGCGGGTAGGCCGCAAGCAACGCGGCCCTGTTGCCGCCGTCCATACGGTCGAGGCCGCGCGAATGGGTGTCGAAATAAAAGCGGATCAATTGCTCCGTGTCCGTCGTGGCGCGGAATGCGCGGCTGCGACGGTCGCCTTCATCGAGGGGTTCGACGAAATTGTAGTGTCGCATCTCCACCAGAAAGGCGAGGACGGTATTTTTGCTGGCTGCCGGTGTGTTTTCGAAGAACCGCAAGAGATTGGTGGCGGTAACGCCCGGGTTGGCCGGGTCGAGCGTATGTTCCAGATGCAGCGCCATGGCGGCGTGACTGAGCATGAAGCGCTGGATATCGGCGACATAGCGAACGCGCTTGGGCAGCAGGCGGTGTGCTTCCAGCAATTCGGTGGCAGTGAGGTGCTGGCCATCGCGAAAACGCGGCAGGGCGACGAGCGCTTCGGCTTCGTATGCACGCGGCACATGGCTTGGAGCTGCGTTCTGGCTGGGTGCTGCGCTGCTGATGGGTGACATGTCAATCCCGGGAAATCTGGAGCCTCTGCCGTTTCGAAAATACTGCCGACAAAGTTGCAGTTTTATGGCACGACCGTCGGCATTGGCCAATGGCAACACGGCAATATCGTGAGCGTCCCGAAGCTAGGATAACGCATTAGGAAAGCTCGTCAAACCAAATGCTTTGCGAGGATTTCCTAATTTTAAGACGGTTTGCCGAATGTGCAGACCTGTTGCCGCGCATTCGGGCCAAGGCTCATTTAGGAGAAACGAGACACTGGTCTTTCTGCAGGCAAAGAAAAACCCGGCCGAAGCCGGGTTGATTTGGTGCGGTCGAGAAGACTCGAACTTCCACGGGTTGCCCCACAGCGACCTCAACGCTGCGCGTCTACCAATTCCGCCACGACCGCATCGTGGTAGAGCCGAACTTGTCCGGCGAGGGAGCATTTAGCAAAAGGATTTTGCGGGCACAAGGGGACCGTGACAGTTTTTTGAAGATAAAATCTGCCTGTGAATTCCTATATAGAGATGATAGGCAAAAAGTCCCGGCTTTGCAGGGGTTGTGGCCGCCAAGGCCTCGAAAAATATGGATAAAAAATATGTCGACGCGCACCGATCTCGATGTTTCGATGTTTCCCCAGGCAGGTTTTCCGCCGATCCGTTGGCGAATCTCGGACTGTCCCATCGGCTACGAGGACGCCGTAGCCGAAATGGAACGTGAAGTGGCGGCGATTGCGGAGGGAAAAGCCGACGAACTCATCTGGCTTCTGGAACATCCGTCGCTTTATACGGCCGGAACCAGCGCCAATGCCGCCGACCTGATCGAGCCCAATCGCTTCCCGGTGTTTTCCACAGGCCGGGGCGGCGAATACACTTACCATGGGCCGGGGCAGCGCGTGGCCTACGTGATGCTCGACCTCAAGCGCCGCCGCCCGGATGTGCGTGCCTATGTGGCGGCGCTGGAAGAGGTGATCATTCGCACCCTTGATTCCATGAACGTGCGTGGTGAGCGCCGCGAGGATCGCGTCGGCGTGTGGGTGAAGCGTCCGGAAAAGCCGCTTCTGTTCGATGGCAGCATGGCCGAGGACAAGATCGCCGCCTTCGGCATCCGTCTGCGCCGCTGGGTGAGTTTTCACGGGCTGGCGTTGAACGTGGAGCCGAATCTTTCCCATTTCGAGGGAATTGTGCCCTGTGGCATCAGCGGTTATGGCGTCACCAGCCTTGTCGACCTCGGCCTGCCGGTGATGATGACGGATGTCGATATCCGTTTGCGTGAGGCTTTTGAAAGCGTTTTTGGCGCGACGATGTCGGAAACGCTGCTGCAGGCGGAGGCGTCGTAAAAAGATTTCGGCCCGGATTTCCGGGCCGAATGTCTTAAAGCGTCTGCGCGGCGTTGATGGACGAAACGAACCGTTTCGTCCGCTCGTGCGTGGGTGCGCGAAACACCTGTTCGGCATTGCCGGTTTCCACCACCAGACCAGCTTCCAGAAATACCACGAGATTGGCGACCTGCGAGGCGAGGCGCAGGTCATGGGTTGCCATGACCATGGTCGTGCCTTCCTTGGCCAGCGTGCCGAGTACATCGACGACTTCGGCCGACAGTTCCGGGTCGAGCGCGGATGTGGGTTCGTCGCAGAGCAGGACTTTTGGCGAAGGCGCCAGCGCTCGGGCGATCGCCACGCGTTGCTGCTGGCCGCCGGAAAGGTTGGCGGGCCAGGCATCGGCCTTGTGGGCCATGCCGACCTTGGTCAGCAGTTCCATGGCGCGCGCCTTCGCCTTCTCGCGCGACCATTTCTGCACGACCAGCAGGCCTTCCATCACATTCTCGATTGCGGTGCGATGCGGGAAGAGCTGAAAATTCTGGAAGACCATTCCGGTCTGGCTGCGCAGTTTTTGCACGGACGACCATGCGGCTTTTTTGCCGGGCGAAAATGTTGCGACCTCGTCACCGATTCGCACGGTGCCGGCGGTCGGCTGTTCGAGCAGGTTGATACAGCGGAGCAGGGTGCTCTTGCCACCGCCGGACGGGCCGACGAGGGCGGTAACGCTGCCCTCTGGGAATGTCAGCGAGATATCTTTCAGGATAACGGCGTCGCCGAATTTCTTCTCGATGTGGGAAAGTTCGATCATCGGTTGGCCTCCAGCATGCCGCCGTAACGGGCGAATCGCACTTCCAGTCGCGATTGCAGGTGCGAGAGCACGGAACTCAGCGCCAGATAGATGATGGCAGCCTCGATATAGAGGATGAGCGGCTCATAGGTGGTGGCAACGATTCTTTGTGCCGATTGAAACAGTTCCGGCACGGTGATGGCGGCGGCAAGCGACGTGTCCTTCACCAGCGAAATAAATGTGTTCGACAGCGGCGGGACCGACACGCGACCGGCCTGCGGCAGGATGGTGCGACGCATGGCCTGGGACCAGTTCATACCGGTGGAATAAGCCGCTTCCCATTGGCCCTTGGGCACGGACGAAATGGCGGCGCGGATGATTTCAGACGTGTAGGCGCCGACATTGAGCGTGAAGCCGATGAGGGCCGCCGGAAAGGCATCGAGCAGGATGCCAATGCTGGGCAGGCCGTAGAAAATGACAAAAAGCTGCACCAGCAGCGGCGTGCCGCGAATGATCCAGACGTAGAAGCGGGCGATGGCGGCAACCGGCATCGGACCAAAGAGGCGGGCGACGGCGGTCAGGAGGCCGAGAGCCAGACCCAATGTGAAAGACAGAAGTGTCAGCGGGATGGTGAATTTGACGCCAGCCCAGAGCAGGGTGGGCAGCGAGTCCATCATCAATTGAAGCCAGTGCGGCACGGCGGAACCTCGATAAAAACGGGACGCCCGGCGATGATCGCCGGGCGCTCTATTGCTGTTATAATGGCTTAGTTTCCGCAGGCGGAATAGTCCGCTTGCCGTGTTCGCTTATTTGGAAACGTCGGCGCCGAAATATTTGTCGGAGATGGTCTTGTAGGTGCCATCGGCCTTGATGTCGGCGATCGCCTTGTTGATGGCGGCGACCAGTTCGTCATCGCCCTTGCGCACGATGATGCCGGAATAATCGGCGTCGGCCTTTTCAGCGACGATCTTTACCGGTGCCTGGGGCTGCTTCTTCTTGAAATCGAGGAAGGACAGGCTGTCATTGACGGTGGCTTCGGCGCGGCCGGTCAGGACGAGCTGGATCGACTGGTCGAAACCATCGGTGCCGACCAGTTCGGCGCCGGCAGCTTCGGCGAGCTTGCCAAAATTGCTGGTCAGCGACTGGGCCGACTTCTTGCCCTTGAGGTCTTCGAACGACTTGATGTCGCTGTTCTTCTCGCTGACGATCAGCACGGCCTTGGAGGCGATATAGGGCTCGGAGAAGGCATATTTCTGCTTGCGCGCTTCGGTGATGCCGACCTGGTTGATGACGGCGTCGTAACGCTTGACGTCGAGACCGGCGATCAGGCCATCCCACTTGCCTTCGACAAACTCGGCCTTGACGCCGAGCTGCTTGGCAACGGCTTCGCCGATTTCGACATCGAAACCGACCAGCTTGTTGGCGGCATCGTGGAAGGTGAATGGCGCGTAGGTGCCTTCGGTGCCGATCTTGATCACGCCGGCGGCCTTGATCTGATCGAGGTTTTCACCTGCGAGCGACGGAGTGATGGCGACAGCCTGCAGCACGGCGGCAGCGGCGATGGTTTTCAGCCAGTTCATTTTGCATTTCCTTGTCATCAGCCGGTCAGTCTGGCCGGTATTGGTTCGATGCCGTGTTATCTAGGAAAGCGTTGGTGTTTGCAGGAGAGGAAAGCGCTAAAAAATCAGGCATGTGAGAATATTTTGCTCATTTCCTGCCTGTCTTCGGATTCGCTTGAAAAGGGGGCCGCGATGAGCGGCCCTCAGCTTCCGAAAAGCTCAGACGGAGCGTGTCAGTCCACCATCGACCTTGAGGTTCTGGCCAGTGATATAACCCGCACCTTCAGACGCCAGGAAAGCGACGGTGGCGGCGATTTCGTCGCTGGTGCCGTAACGCTTCATCGGCACGCTGTCGCGGCGTTCGTCGGTGCCCGGCAGGCTGTCGATCCATCCGGGCAGCACGTTGTTGATGCGGATATTGTCGGCTGCATAGGTGTCGGCATAAATCTTGGTGTAGGAGGCGAGGCCGGCGCGGAAGACGGCCGAGGTCGGAAACATCGCCGCCGGTTCAAAAGCCCAGGCGGTGGAGATGTTGACGATGGCCCCGGATTTCTGGGCCTGCATGATCGGCGTCACGAGACGCACCGGGCGGATGACGTTCATCAGGTAAACGTCGAGGCCGGTGTGCCATTGTTCGTCGGTGATCTCCGTAATCTGCGCGCGCGGGCCGTGGCCGGCGCTGTTGACCAGCACGTCGATGCGGCCCCACTTGTCCGTTACCGTGTCCACGAGGCGCTTCATGTCGTCATTCGACTGGTTGGAGCCGGTGATGCCGATGCCACCGAGTTCGGAAGCCAGTGCCTCGCCCTTGCCGGAGGAGGAGAGGATGGCGACCTTGAAACCGTCGGCGGCAAGACGTCTTGCACTTGCAGCCCCCATGCCGCTGCCGCCGGCTGTGATGATCGCGACCTTTTCCGTTGCCATATTTTTCTCCTCGTCATGGGTTGCCGTTCGGGTGAGGAACCTAGCACCGCTTTTTCAGGCACGCGAGCGAGTTGGTTTGTCAGTGCTTGCAGAAAAACTGATGGCTGGGATGGCGCAGAAACGAAAAAGGGCCGCCCTTGCGGACGGCCCCTTGATGCAGATTGCTGATGCCGATCTTACGGCTTGGCGGCGATCGCAGCCTTGCCGGTTTCTGCTTCGTCTGCGTCGTCGGCGATCATGCTCTTGCCGTGGCGCTTGCGCCAGTCGCCGAGGAACAGCAGGATCGGAGCGGCGATGAAGACCGAGGAGAGCGCCGCAACCGCGATGCCGAACACCATCGGGATGGCGAAGCTGGACACGGCGCTGCCGCCCCAGATGGCCATCGGCAGCAACGACAGGAAGGCCGTCGCCGACGTGTAGAGGCTTCGTGCCAGCGTTTCGTTGATCGACTTGTCGATCAGGTCACGCAGCGGCATCTTCTTGTAGAGGCGCATGTTTTCACGCATGCGGTCATAAACCACGACCTTGTCGTTGACCGAATAACCGACCAGCGTCAGCACCGCCGCGATGGCCGTCAGGTTGAAGTCGAGACCGGTGATCGCGAAGAAGCCGACGGTCTTGGTGACGTCGAGGATCAGCGTGATCATGGCGCCGACCGCGAACGGCCATTCGAATCGCGCCCAGATATAGGCGGTCATCGCAAGGGCCGCGAGCGTCAGCGACAGGAAGCCGGCGATTGCAAGCTCGCCCGAAACCTTTGGTCCGACGACTTCGGTACGCTCGACCTTGGCAGTCGGGTCGATCTTGACCACTTCGGCCTTGAGAGCTTCAACCGCATTGGTCTGGGCCTGCTCGCCACCTTCCTGACGCTCGACGCGCACGAGAATGTGGTTGTTGCTGCCGAATTCCTGCAGCGCGACTTCACCGAACCCGAGTTCGTTGAGGCCCGAACGGAATTTGGCCAGGTCGGCTTCCTGCTGGGTGACGACTTCCATCTGGATACCGCCCTGGAAGTCGACGCCGTAATTGAGGCCCGGCTTGAAGAACAGCACGATCGAGGCGATCGACAGGATGACCGAGATGCCGATACCGATGAAACGGCCCTTCATGAAGGCGATATTGGTGCCATCCGGGACGAGGTTGATCGGCAGAAGCGGCTTGATATTGATCGTCTTCAGCTTCTTGCGGGCGGTGACGGCGATCATCAGCACGCGCACGACGGAAACGGCCGTGAACATCGAGATCATGATGCCGAGACCCATGGTGACGGCAAAACCGCGAACCGGGCCGGAGCCGAACCAGAACAGCAGAACGGTCGCGATCAGCGCCGTGACGTTACTGTCGACGATGGTGGAATAGGCGCGGGCAAAACCGGCGTCGATGGCGGCAAAGGCGCTCTTGCCTTTGCGAGTTTCTTCCTTGATGCGTTCGTTGATGAGAACGTTGGCGTCAACCGCAAGGCCGATGCCGAGAACGATACCGGCAATACCGGGAAGCGTCAGCGTCGAGCCGATCAGCGTCAGGCCGGCGAAGGTGAGGATGACGTTGATCATCAACGCGAAGTTGGCGAGGATGCCCCAGCTTCCATAGAGGAAGAAGATGAAGACAACGACGGCGGCAAAGCCGATGACGCCGGTGAAGAGACCCATTTCGATGGCGTCCGAACCGAGGTCGGCACCGACGGTGCGTTCTTCGATGACGGTCAGCTTGGCAGGCAGCGAGCCAGCGCGCAGAAGGGCGCCCAGCGTGTTGGCTT
>NZ_WIXI01000041.1 GCF_009617585.1 Endobacterium cereale
CCGGAGGTCTCATGCGTGCGCCGATAGTGGCCTGGTTTTACTCCGCCGCCTGGCCTTAATTTGCTCCGGCGTTGACACTATCTGTTTCACGATAAGGCCTTATACTGGTTCCGCGATTATAGTATAATTGGAATTCGCCCGGTCAAGGGCGAGTCCCGAAAAACCCGGTAGCCAGATCGAAAACGACGGCTATACTAGATTCGTAAATCCAATATAGCCCTGAGCTCTACAGTTGATGTCGCTAACAAAGCGCCGTCATTTGCCCGCCGGTTCACAGGAGAGCTACTCCTATAGAGGCTCACATTTTTTGACAGCTACGTGTCCGAGTTGTCAGAGAAGGCCGGTCGATTGCCCTTGCTGTTCCATGCTGCTATGTTCTCTTTTTGTTTCGTAAAATGCTGAACCATGATGGTGGCCTTAACCAGAGTGATGAGTAATGATGCTCCCCTTCGAAAGATCATCCATGTCGACATGGATGCCTTCTACGCTTCGGTTGAACAGCGCGACAATCCGGACCTGCGAGGCAAACCGGTGGCCGTCGGTGGGGCGGGCCCCAGGGGTGTCCTGACCACGGCAAGCTATGAGGCGCGTGTTTTTGGTGTTCGCTCGGCTATGCCCTCGGTGACGGCCGCCAGGAAATGCCCGGATCTGATTTTTGTAAAGCCGCGATTTGAGGTCTACCGCGAGGTCTCGCAGCAGATCCGTGAGATTTTTGCCGAGTACACGCCAATGGTCGAACCGCTGTCGCTCGACGAAGCTTATCTTGACGTCACGGAAAACCTGAAGTGCATGCCGATTGCCACCGAGATCGCGCTCGAAATCCGCGCAAGGATCAAGGCGGTTACCAAACTCACCGCGTCGGCCGGAATTTCTTACAATAAATTCCTCGCGAAGATGGCCTCCGACCTCAACAAACCTGATGGCCAGGCCGTCATCACGCCAAAGAATGGCGCCGCCTTTGTAGAGCAACTGGCCGTTAAGAAATTTCATGGAGTCGGGCCGGCGACAGCGGAGAAGATGCATCGTCTCGGCATTGAGACCGGTGCTGATCTTAAGATGAAATCGCTGCCATTCTTGGCGAAGCATTTCGGCAAGTCAGGTCCTTATTTCTACGGAATCGCGCGCGGGATCGATGAACGCCAGGTCAAGCCGAACCGTGTCAGGAAATCGGTGGGAGCAGAAGACACGTTCTCGAAAGACGTTGATGATCTCGATCTTGCCGTGCTGGAATTGGGACCCTTGGCGGAAAAGGTATGGCGCTATTGCGAGGCCAAGGACATTGCTGCTCGAACCGTTACGGTGAAGATCAAATATTCGGATTTTACCCAGGCCACGCGCAGCAAGACCGAAACCATTCCGTTTGCTGACCGCGACAGCATCCTTCATGCCGCGACCGGTCTGTTGGCAACAGTCTATCCGTTCAAGCTTTCGGTGCGCCTGTTGGGCATAACACTTTCGTCTCTGTCGGGTGATGAAAGCGACATCACATCGGAACAACCACAGTTCGATCTCGATTTATGATCAGAGCAACTGATATCCGAAGGTGATCATAATCGATATGTCCTCACCCCGAGTTCGCGTCATCGATCTTGAGACCGGTGGCAATGGCTCCGACAATGTCTGCGAGATCGGTTGGCAAGACGTTGTCCTTGATGAAAACGCCGCGTGGCAGGTCACTGAGGAACGGGGCGCCATACTGGTCAATCCGGGACGTCCCATGTCCCCCGACACAATGGCGGTGCATCATATTCTGGACGAACAGGTTGCCGATGCACCCTACTGGAAGGAAATTGCTGCAACCGTCCTGCGACCGCCTGGGCGCCTCGATGCGTTGGCCGCGCACCGGGCAGCATTCGAGCAACGATATTGCAGACCACGCTTCACCGGCGGAACACCCTGGATTTGCACATGGAAATCCGCGCTGCGGGTCTGGCCGGATTTGCCGCGTTTCTCAAACCAGATGTTGCGCTATCAGCGCATGCCGGCTGGCCTCGTCCACGAGATCGGATTGCCCGCCCACCGCGCCATGCCGGACGCGTATGTTACCGCACATCACCTTAGAGATTTATTGAACCAGACTTCGCTTGAGCAGCTTCTTACCTGGAGCAAAGAGCCTGGCCTCCTGCCGCGCGTCCCTTCAGGACCTGACCGCGGCAAGGGATGGGATCGTATAGAAACCAGCGTGCTCGCTGGATTGTCGCGCGACAGGGATCAGGACATCCGTTTCAGCGCCCAGACCGAATTGTCACGGCGCGGCGAGAGGAATCAGCAGGTCATGGCTGAGCCGCCGCAAAAATCGTTTTTTTAGGAGGAGTTGGTTGCCTGTGGTTGGGTTTCCAGTTCAGCATCCTGACGGTCATTTGGAGTATCAACGGCCTATGAGGCCCGATAGCGACGACCACCCGGCAAGACGCAATGAACGGCTCTCGATCGAGCCGTTCAGGCGTCATGAACCTTACAGGTTGACCTTGGCATTGTCGCCTATGTCCGGACGGGCGCTGCTGACAGCGGCAGCGGCCATCTTGATGTAGCTGATGACGGTGCCTGGGCTGTCCCAATATTCGGCCGATGATGGCGTAATCTTGAGAATACGGATCGACGGGTCTTCTGCATTGTCCCACCAGGCCTTGGCAGGTGTCGCCCACAGTTCACGGATCTTTTCCCGATCGTTGCGGATTTCGGCAGTACCCGAAATTGACACGTATTTTTGACCCTTGGAATCTGCAAACGCAAGGCAGATCTCCGGATGGCGAGAGATCTCTTCATCCTTGTGGCTTGCGACATCCGTCAGGAAGTAGACGGCATTTTCATCGCGGTTTGCGTAAGCCGACATGGGACGTGCACGCAGGGTCCCACCACTTTGTGTTGTCAGCATGCAAAAGCCGATCTTGTCGACCAGTTCCCACACTTTGCTGATATCGTCTTTCGTGTCGGTCATTAATGATCTCCTGTTGTTCGAGACCTGCAACGACACAGACGTCATGTCGTTCCGTCCGCCGTCTCGCAATCTAACCCGCACGCAGCTTCGTTCGCCACGGCATTTTCTCGCAACCTGTCAGGCTAGGTTGCCGTTTCGAGGTGCTGGAACGACTTGGTCACTCCCGTGTTGAAATTGTCTGATGCATTCGTGGAGGCAGACATGGAAAACGCAGCAAAGGACCTCGCCGACAAATATCGACGTCTGGGCGGCACACGCCTTGCCTTGATAGACGACAATCTTGGCTCTTCCCGGGAGTGGGAACATGATCCCCCTGAGGCCGCGCGATTCTGGGATGAAAAGATTGCTGTTCTGACAGATCGCGAACGGCGGGACGTCGAAACTTATCTTCCCTCGGTCAGCGATGCAGATAACGGGCACACGACCCGATGATGGCTCGGAAGATCATCTTTCCGGCCAGTGAATGGGTGCCGAACAACTCGCGATTTCCTGTCCTGGTCTACAAAGTGGCTCTGACGGATGCCAAATCGTTCGAAAACCTGTTTGCTTCCAACGGATGGAGTGGAATCTGGACAAACGGTGTCTTTGATTACCAGCACTACCATTCTGCCGCCCATGAAGCTCTTGGCATCCGCCAAGGCCATGCGACCTTGCTAATCGGGGGGCCGGGTGGCGAAGCGATGAGCGTGGAGCAAGGAGATTGTCTGGTTCTGCCTGCCGGCACAGGCCATCGCAACCTGGATTGCTCTGCAGATTTCCAAGTTGTTGGTGCCTATCCTCCCGGTCAGCAGGCGGACATTCTGACGGCGGCAGCCACATCTCGTCAATTGGCACAATTCGGTCCTTGCCAAGGCCTGAAACCGATCCTGTGACCGGCGCATCAGTCGGACTGATCGAGGCGTGGGGCAGTGGCGTTCCGGTCGAGTAATTGCGCGTTCAATAGCATCGCCACAGTCCTCTCCGACATTCGCGGGTTGGCAAACCGACGCGGTCGCCTAGTTCATGAGGTGAACCTGCTGTCTTTTCCCATCACAGGAGCCTCCCATGAAATCCAAGGTCGCCGACATTCTGACGGAGGTTCTCCATGCCGCCGGCGTGGAGCGCATATATGGCGTCGTCGGTGACAGCCTGAACGGCATGACCGAGTCGTTGCGCAAACGTGGCGATATCGAATGGATCCACACCCGGCACGAGGAAACCGCGGCGTTTGCCGCGGGGGCCGAAGCCCACGTCACCGGCAAACTTGCGGTGTGTGCGGGAAGTTGTGGGCCGGGCAATCTCCACCTGATCAATGGCTTGTTCGATTGCCACAGGTCCGGTGTTCCTGTGTTGGCGATTGCCGCGCAGATACCTTCGGCGGAGATTGGCCGAGGTTATTTCCAGGAAACCCATCCGGACCAGCTTTTCCGTGAATGCAGTCACTTCTGCGAACTTGTGACCCAACCGGAGCAGCTCCCTGGGGTTCTGGAATCCGCCATTCGCGCCGCCATCGGCAAGGGCGGCGTTGCCGTTGTCGTCATCCCGGGCGATATCGCATTGAGCGACTACTCGGCAAAGATCTCGAAAACAGCTGCACTGTCCATTGCCAAGCCAAATATTGTCCCGGCCGAGGACCAGATTGCAGCGCTTGTCGAAATTCTGAAAGGCAGCTCGAAGACGACACTGCTGTGCGGTCGCGGCTGCGAGGGCGCTCATGCTGAGCTCGTCGAATTTGCGGAAAAGCTGAAGGCGCCGATCGTCCATGCGTTGGGCGGCAAGGAGCATGTGGAATGGGATAATCCTTACGATGTGGGGATGACGGGCCTGATCGGGTTTTCGTCCGGTTACAAGGCGATGCTAGACTGCGATACGCTGGTCATGCTTGGCACCGATTTTCCGTATCGGCAGTTTTACCCTACCGATGCGAAAATCGTGCAGGTTGACATCCGACCCGAACATCTCGGGCGAAGAACGCCGCTCGATCTGGCGATCGTCGGTGATGTCAAATCCACGTTGCGTGCCGTACTGCCGCATCTGGAAGAACAAGAGGCAACGAAACACCTCGAGCGCTGCCTCGCAGCCTATGAAAAAGCCCGCAAAGGGCTTGATGAGCTCGCGCATGGCAAGGAGGGAGGACCAATCCACCCGCAGCATGTGGCGCGACTTTTGAGCGAGCAAGCCGACGAGGATGCGATCTTCACTTTCGATGTGGGAACTCCGACCGTGTGGGCAGCGCGGTACCTGAAAATGAACGGCAAGCGCCGGATGATCGGATCGCTCGTTCATGGCTCGATGGCAAATGCCCTGCCACAGGCGATCGGCGCGCAGGCCGCCTATAAAGGCCGGCAGGTAATCAGCATGTCCGGCGACGGCGGTTTTGCCATGCTGATGGGCGATTTCCTGACGCTTGCCCAGCAGGACCTGCCCGTGAAAGTGATCGTATTCAACAATTCCTCGCTCGGTTTCGTGGCGATGGAGATGAAGGCGGCCGGCTATCTCGAGACAGGAACCGATCTGAAAAATCCTGATTTTGCCGCTGTCGCCCGTGCCGCCGGTATCCATGCCATCCGCGTAGAGGATCCGGTCGAGCTCGAACGAGGCATCGAGGCCATCCTGCATCATCCGGGCCCGGCATTGCTCGATGTCGTCACCAATCCTCAGGAACTATCGATTCCGCCCAAGATCGAAGCGGCCCAAGTGATGGGAATGAGCCTGTGGGCGGCAAAAACGGTGATGAATGGACGGGGCGATGAGCTTCTAGACGTGGCGGTGTCCAATTTCTTCTCGCGGCGGGGGTGAGCCGTTTCAAATGTGGCAGGCAGTCAAGTGCGCGAAACACGCTCCAGGGTAGAACGCCGGTATCCCGAAGAAATTCGGGTGCGCATTGACTCGCCACTCCACCGTCGCACGCGCGGTGCCCTTTAGCCGCGTTGCAAATCGAGCTGCGTTGTGACGAACGTCTTGCCGGTTGCCGGATCCATGTCGATGGTCCGAATGCGCAAACCGTTCTCGCCGACTTTCTGAATTGTCATGGTGGCTTTTCGGTCGCCATAGACGGTATTTGCCCAGGTCACGTCGAAACTGATGGTGTTGCCTTTGCGTCGACGGCTTGCCGGACACGCCCACATATGTTCCGTTATATGAGGTTCCTGGCGATTGGACCTTGGCATTGAAGCTGCGGGAGACCACCGCAAGCGCATGTCCCGTCCATCGAGAAATTCCTGACGTTTGCGTCCGATCGCATGCTGCAGGAGACCTTCACATTGCTGCCGCCCAGCTTCGTCAGGGCAGTGCCGCCACCTGACCACTGTCCTTCGATCGACTGCAGAAACTCTGCGTCTGAAGCCATGGCTTGTGATCCAGCACAAACGACAACGAGAAATGCGGCTTTGGCAAAAGCTTTCATGACTTTGCTCCTGATAGTTTCCTCAAAAACAATCAGGAGCCGTTTCCTGTTCCAGCGTCACGATGTTCGTTAAGCCGTGAATGCGACCGCGTATAAATACTGCCGTTTAACTCTCGGGCATTCTGCCAGTCAGCTTATCATGCGGAACGGTTTTCCCGGGGGCGGTCGGTCCCGCCTTTCGCTGCGCGACCGCTATGCTAAGGCTCCTGCGGCGGCCCTTGTTCCGGACAAAACCGTGTCGAGAATTCCCGCTTTCCCGGCTGATCGCCGTCGCTATGCTGAAAGCTCCGATACTCTTCTTTGCTCCTCCCGGACCTCGGCCTTGACGCCGGTTGATCCGTGAGGGCGCTGACGCGCCGCAACACGTGTGATGGGCGGTTGCATGATACGGAGAGGTTTGGATCAGCTCAAATCTTATCACTGTGGCGCGACGCCCATCCGGCCTCAAGGATGAGCGGTCCCCCCGATTTTGAGCGCCGGGTTAAGACCCGTCCCACAAAATCGGCTCCCCCACTCCCCGGCTCTGCCGGTCGCTTGCGCGATCCCTGACCCCGGCCGGTCTCTGCGCCTTCGATCGTCGTCTTTCGAAACTCAAGGAGAACGGGACGATGACGATGTCACTCGAAACACTGATTGAAGAGCTGCGTGCCGAATTGTCGAATACGTGGGATCCGGCAGAGCGCCGGCTGCTGATTGCCGAACTCGATCTTGCCCGGGCCGAACTGCAGGTCATCATTGCGCAGCTGTCCGGCGCACGTGACAGCGAGCCGCCTTTTTGAAGGCGGTCATCGCATTCAAGCGATTGGAAAGCATTTTTCATACTGGTTGAGTTTTTCAGTGGCGGATCCCCGACCACTGGTGGGAAGTTTATCTGAAAAGCTTCTGATTTCGCCGTTTCGTGGTGTCGAGCCGCAGAGCGAATGTTCTGAGCGAAATCGCCTCTTGGGTGCTGCGATCGTCTGCCGAAAATGGCTTGGTCTGAATGCCGTCTCCCGGAGGGACATCCGACCCGGTCTCAGAATGGGAAGTGCTGCCTTCCCGAAGTTCTAAAATCATGCTCACGAGGCCCATACGCAAAACCGCCCTTTCATCATGGAGCTGAAGCCTAACATGGTATTCATGACGACGGAATAGTGGCAGGTTCTGCAGCAATTCAAACGGATCGCGTGAGCGGCGAGTCCGGCGAATTCAATGCGGTCGATCCATCGAGATTGCTACAGTGCGCGACCAAAAATGTGGCTGCATCGAAGGTGACGGATGGCGTTTGGAAGGGCAGTGCTATCTGCTTTCGTAGCGATCGATCAGTTTGCGTAAATGTGCATTCTGAAGCTTGAGCTTTTCGGCAAGCTGTTTGCGCAGCTCTTCGATTTCCCGATCAAGGTCTGCCATTTCATCTGTGGCAGACTTGAGTACGGGTTTCGCTGTTTGCGCCGGCTCTTCAGCTGAAACTGCGATTTCTCTTTTTTGCCGCGTGGCGGCAAAGCGCTTGGCTTTGACAGGAACAGCGGCTTCCTCGACCCGTGGACTTACCACGGGTTCGTTCGACTTTGCGCGGGTTGCGGATGAAGCGACCGAAACCGGTTTTTCTTCGGTAGCAAGCGGTCGATCGACCGGTGTGGTTACCGTCGCAGTTTTGGTGTCAACGACTGACGGCTGGCTATTGATAGTTTCTGGCTCGGGAGCGATCACCGGCTCAGATAAGGTGTCGACAGTGTTTTCGACAAGCGCCAGAGCAGTATCGGCGTCTGCCACGGTCTTGTTCGCACCAGTTGCTGCCGGTTTTGCCTTATCGACATCTGGCTGCGGCGCTGCCTCGGTTTCGTCCTTGGATGATTTTCCCGACACCAGGTCCGCAAGCATTTTCCATGGTGTTCTCATCGCATCAACCTCAGGCTAAAGACGGGCTTGAGCCCGCATCAATAAATGCCGGACCTCAAGAAAGGTCCGGCGATGTGTTCGTTCTCGATCGTACCCAGATGGACACGATCGAAAGAAATATCAGCCCTTGCCGAGCTTCTTTTTCAGATCGACATTTTCGGCGCGCAGCTTGTCGCCGAGTTCCTTGCGAAGAAGCTTGTTTTCTTCTTCGAGCTTCAGAAGGTCGGAAAACTCGTCAGACGCGGCGGCAGCGACAACCGGCGCCGGGGCGGCAGCAGCCGGCTTGGCCACAGCGGCCGGGGCACGCGGTGCCTTGGTTGCCTTTTCAGCTTTTGCGGCCTTCACCAGCTGCGCTGCGGCGGCTTTTTCGCCGCGCTTTGCACGCGTCTTTTTGACAGGTGTTTCGGTCGCGCTCGTTGCAGCGACGGCTTCGACAGCGATCTTCTTGCGGTTCGGGCCACGCGTCTTTTTCACGACGGGTGTGGGCGCAGCTGGTGCCGCCGTATCAGTTTCGGCAGTCACGCCAGTATTCATCTCATCAGCCATCAGTAATCTCCTTGCTGGGCAGGCCTCTCATTGATGGACATGCGCGCAGAGTCAACATGTGAAGGCAATACGACATGTCCAGATACTTGTTGCAGAGTTAATGCGTTTTGGCCAATGAGTTTCCATCTCGAATATCCGAATACTCGAGATGGTCTGAAATCGTGCATGACATCGCCCAGTTTTCAGTTGCGCAAATGCGCGTCTTCTGAAGTATCCAGTTTGACAGGCGTGACTGCGCCATTCCGTTGGACTATACTTCCTGGACTAAGGAAAAGACTTTGCTTCCCTGATGGATCTTGCGGGTCCGATGGCAAATGCAGTCGCGACTGGCCGGAAAAAAACGACGCATGAAAATGCGTGTTCACCGGGCAACCATTGTTCCAAATTGTGGCTCTCGTCGCGCCAATGTGGATGACGATACTGACATATGGTGTATGAGGCGGCATGACCTCTGATACCAAAATCTTTGTCGGCCTCAAGCCGATCCGCAAGAAGGCAGGACCCGCGCCAGCAACTGCGGGACCACGGTGCCAATGGGACGGATGCGAAAAGGCCGGGACACATCGCGCTCCCGTCGGGCGTGATGGCGAAGGCCTCTATCTGCTTTTCTGTGTTGAGCATGTGCGGGTCTATAATGCCGGGTACAATTACGCGACTGGGCAATCCGAGGGACCGACAGCGCGTTATCAGAAGGAAGCAGTCTCGGGTGCGCGCGTCACGCAAGGGCAGGCTGCCCGCGCGGCTACGGAAATGCCGCTGCCCTCGACGCAACGCTCGGGATCGGCAAAGGCAGTGAACGCGCGCAAAAACGCAGCAGAGCGCCAGGCGCAGAAAGCAGATCTGCAGAAACGAAAACTGAAGGTTCTGGAAGCGCGCGCGTTCGAAACGCTGGGTCTTGCCGAAGACGCGAGCGCAGAAGACATCCGCCGTCGCTACAAAGAAAAGCTCAAGATGCACCATCCTTTAGGATCCTCAAGCTGAATGGTTTCTGCTAAGCCTCACAACGACGGCTGAGCGGTTCGCGCATTTGGCTGCCGATACACATCCTGCGGTCGGGCCGGATCAGTATGGCTGACTGCCGGAGCAGTTTCTCCGGCATCCATCAAGGCCGTCGGCGGGGTCAACGAAGGCGCTTGTCATCATGATTGATCGACAAGTCACGCCAGCTTGTTCGCATGATGTCAGCCATCGTCAGTCGAGCTTGGCGTGGGGCGTTTGCTGAGGCCGGTCATTCCGGGTGATGGCAGCGGTCGACGCAGAGTTGTTGGCATCTGTGGCAACGTGCCGAACTGATAAAGCCGTTGTACCAAGCCGGAACTGAACGAGAGCAAGCCATTGTCGTGTTCCTTCACCTCACATGCAAGCGCTCCATAGGCGGGCTCGATGAGGCATGTCTGACCGGCAACCGGCTTCGCCTCGATCGTTATCCCGCAACGGCGATCAAGGATTTCTTGACCCCGGGCAGCTGTCGCTTTCCTCCTCTCCCACCCAACAAATCCTGTGACCTGCCGCCCTCCACGGTGTTGCGGCCCTATCGGGTGCGGTCCAATCGATGCCGGTCTTTGCGACTGCCATCGAGGCCGCAATGGAGCGGCTCGAAACAGCAAAAGGAACGACGACAATGGCTACCATCGGCGCTTTCACTTCGAACGAAAACGGCTTCATCGGTTCGATCCGCACCCTCGCCCTCAACGTCAAGGCCCGCATCGCCCGCGTCGAGAACCCTTCCGAAAAAGGCCCGCAGTTCCGCGTTTACGCCGGCCCCGTCGAACTCGGCGCCGCCTGGCAGAAGACCTCCGAACAGGGTCGCGACTACCTCTCGGTCAAGCTCGACGATCCGAGCTTCCCGGCCCCGATCTACGCGACGCTGACGGAAATCGAAGGCGAGAAAGACCTACAGCTGATCTGGTCCCGCCCGAACCGGGACTGAACAGGACCGGCCCCGCCAATGGCGGGGCCGCACCCGTTTTAAAGCTCATACAGTTGAAACCTACGGAGCGCCTCTACAGCTCTTGCTTTTAGAAACAGCGCGATCACAAATCTGCGCAGCGCCGGTCAAACTGCCGACCCAGCCGGAAGACATCAGCTCAAGAAAGCGATCAGTGCCTGACGGCAGATACCGCTTTCCTCGGAGAATAGCCGCGGGTTCTCTTGCGGCGCATCAGGTCGAGGAAGAGCGTAACGGCGTCCATTTCGTTGTTGAAATAATGCGCCATCTCCTGTCCGTGTGTACCAATTCGCCCCCAGCGACGGCGCAGGCAAATTTCACCAAACAGTGTGCTTTCTATCGCGAGCGCATAAAATCGCGCCATGTTTTTTTGGCGATCGCTGCGCTCGATATAAATCCGGTAGGGTTGCGTGATCATAACCGAGATTCGCGCATAGGGAATCTGCGGTCCAACGAGAGTTTTGAATCGATAACGCAACATCGATTCATTTTCGTGATGTCTTCCGCCAGGCGTTGCCGGCCATGCGGGTGACGATCGTGCGGTGGGGATTGGGGCCGCATGAACGTGATGCGGATCGACTGCTCACTGTTTTCCCGTTGGATGTGATGCTCGGCCTCCGACGAAAAACACCACTGCGCTAATGACAGCGACGAGTGCAAACAGTAGGAACATTGACGCTCCGCCAAACGCTGCAAGTGAGAACCCGCCAATCGCGGGCCCGAGAAAACTCCCCGCACTGCTGAGCGCATGCGCGCCGAAATAGCTGCCCCTGTTTGCATCAGAGGCTATCGTGTCCACCAGCGTAAACTCGGCACAGACAACAAGGACTTCGCCGATGGAAAGAGCGATCATCGACATCACGAGGACCGGCAAGGCCGGTGAGGTGACGAAGCCGATCTGACTTGCGCACAGCATGGCGCATCCGATGATGGCTCCGGCAAGGCCGCCTAGCCGCGCGACAAGCCGTCGCGCGATCGGATTGGCCAAGAGTACGACAACGCCGTTGGTCGAAATCAATATGGCAAATGTTTGCGGCGCATTTCTTGTCGTCGATATGAGCAAGGGTCCTACCGTTGCCTGCCAATGACTGAAGACAGAAACGGCAAGCATAGCGCCGCAGGTCACACAGAGCAGGCGCCTGTCGCGGAATGCGATCCGGATCGCTGGTAACGCGTGCGCGAAAGTTGTTGTTTTGTCGGAAGTTCGTTGCGGCGCCGGCATATCGACGGCAGCGAGCAGAAGAAGCAGAATGACGAAGATGGCGCCGGCGACTAGAAATCCTGCGGGCATCGCGGGGCTGATTGCAATGCCGATCATCGGACCGACCACCCAGCCGAAATTGGATGCGGTGTAACGCCAAGAGAAGTGTCTGAGCCGATGCTGCGCTTGTGAGTTATCGCTGATGATCGCCCTCGATATCGGGGTAAACAGCGCGAGTGAGATAGCTGCGGCGGTGTAAGCGATGCAGTAGAGGAACGGATTATTGCCGACAAGGCCCATTGCCGTCACGCTGAATGACAACATTCCCAGGATCATCACCAAAACAGCTTTGCGTCCGATCGCATCTGACAATGCGCCGGCGAATGGAGCGCTTAGGGCGCCGAGCAACGGCCCGGTTCCGAGGACAAGGCCGATCACGCCAGGGCTCATTGCGAAATCCTGATGCAGGATGATCGCAACAAAGGTCAGGCTCGTGGCGCGTGCCACCGAAATGAGAAACGAGCCACCAATGACGAAAAGAACCGGTGCCGGTATGCGCGACAGGCACTGCAGAGCCCTTCGTAAATTCAGCAATGTCGCGCCCTCCGATCGGCCGTTACGATTGCTGGATTTCCAGGCCGATGGCCGTGGGAACCGACACCGGAAATCGCGCAGGAGGGAAAGATCACGTGGCGGTAAACACGCGTTTGTCGAGGTCCTTGGCAATATTGCAGCCGGTCGCGCATTCCAGCGGGTTCGAGCCAGCACTGCGCGACATCGCCGCGATCTACGGACTGAAACACGCCACCTGTCTCGTCGTGCGCGCCGGTGGCGGAACTGACAGGTATCCGCTTTTCTTCACTACATATCCACGCAAGTGGGCGGACATCTATCTGTCGCGATCCTATTTCGAGATTGATCCGGTGGTCGATATCATCCGCTGGGCGCGTCTGCCGGTGGACTGGAGCCGGCTTCAAAAGACATCTCCGGCAATCGTTCGCTTCTTCGAAGAGGCGCGCCAGCACGATGTGGGGCTGAATGGGATGACTGTGCCGGTCAGAGGGCCGAATGGCGAACGGTCGCTGTTTTCGGTTTCCTCCGCTCAACCGGCGCGTGAATGGGCAAGGATCAGTGAGACCCATGGCCATGACTTCCAGATCCTTTCCCATTACATGCATGATAGGGTCATGTCCGTTGTCGACATCTCGATGACCGCGACTGTTCGCCGGCTCTCGGCGCGCGAACGACAATGTCTCGAAGCCCTGGCGTCAGGGCTGCTCCCGAAACAGATCGCGGCGACGCTTCGCATATCGGAGAGCGCCGTCCGGCTTTATCTGCGATCCGCACGACGCAAGCTTGGCGCGACGACAAGCTACCATGCGGTTGCCAGGGCAAGCCTGTTTGAGCTGATCTCAGTTTGATTTGGTTCTATCGGCGCCAAAACCCTCGTCACGTCAATCTGGCGAAATTGCCAGATTGTTGTGCCTCGTCCTCACATCCACACTCCGCCTTTGCTCGCCGCCACCGAAAGGTTGGTGCCGCGGCTATCTGTTTTCGAGAACGTGATTGCCTTCCGGACCATAGGAGGATGCCATGATGGATCCCGACCTTTTGCAGCGTTGGCGCAATGCCCCCAGACTGAACGATTTTTCTGCCTTCTTTGAGCGGACGGCGGCAGGACAAGGTGGTGCGCCGGATCTCGGAGAGCCACGCCTTGATCTCGGCCTGCTCGACTTCGATCTCGAGAGTGCCGTTTTTGCTGACACGCATAAGCGTCTGTGGGGGCCGTTCGATTTCCATTATTTCGCGAGCATTCCCTATCGCCTCGAAGAAGAATGTCGAATGGGGCCGGCGCTTGTTCGCACAGCGCTCGAGACATGGGCGCGCCACGCGCGGCCAGCCAGCATCTATACGCTCGGTACCGGCACAGGCTGTCTGGCCCGCACAGTGGCGCTTCTGGGTGCAGGCCGGATCGAGGCATTGTGCTGCAGCCCCACAGCGGCAAATCGGGAAGCATTCCTTGCCAACAGAGCAAGCGATCACGCGCATTTTCATCTCGGCCCGTTCTTCGAGCTTGATGCGGATCGATACGCCACCGATCCGGACCTTCGTCGTTTCGCGGGCGGTTTCGACATCCTGTTCGAAGACACCACTTTCCAGATGTATGACCGCGACCGCGTCCGGCAGATCGAGTTCGTCTATCCCCGGATCAGAGCGGGTGGTCTGCTGATCCAGGTTCAGAAGCTTGCCCATTTGGACGCTGACGAATACCAGGCACGCGAACGCCAGAAAGACGACCTCTTCAAGTCGCGCTATTTCTCGCCCGTGCTGATCTCCGACAAAAAAGAGGAAGTGCTCGGCACGATGACCAACATGCAGGTCGATAAGGATGCGACTGTCGGCGCACTCAAATCATTCTTCCGTTATTCCGTTGCGACCTGGAACAGCGGGAATTTCTACACGATCATCTCTTCCAACTCTCGCGTCGCCATCATCGACTTTCTGTCGCTGCTCCTGAAACCGGCGATCCCACCGGCATTCAGCTATGCCGACCTGCCTGCCGTCTGGATCGACACTGTAACCGATCCGATCGCGCCCGCTCTGGCATGGCGCCGGCCGAACACGATGGATGGGCTTGCTGCCGATCAACGGCTGGCTTCGTGATGTGGTTGACGCCATGATCGCAACATCTGCAGAAAGTGCGACCCCTGAACAGGTCCGCCGTGCGCTGACGTCGTTGATGCCGCCGCTTGCCGATTACTGGTCCAGACCGCTCAGTGACTATGCGGCCTTCACCTACCAGACCTCTGCTTTTCACTCGCCCTGTGCGGCACGCCTGTTTGCGATGGAACGGCTGCAGGATGTCGTCAGGCACGCTGCCTTGCGAGCCGGCTGCAGCCATGAAGACGCCGAAGGCGCCGCCTGCGAATTGCGTGCGTCGCCGGTGATGCAGACCGGCCCGCATTGTCTGTTGCTGTTCGAACCAGATGCATTTTACACCCATTTGTTCAGTCTCATGGGGCTGCAGTCCCATGGGCGAAATTGGCATCTCGCCTATGCCGGGTCGACCATGTCCTTCAACGAGGCGGCCAAGAAGGGGCCCGGCTGGTTGCGGGTTGGAGGCGAAATCCTCAACGTGTTCGGACTATCCCGCAGCCGCATGGATGGTGGGAGCATTTGCTGCAGCAGCGGCCCCTTCCGCTTTGCCTTGACGAACGCAGCCGGCAAAAGTGCTCCAAATGCGTATGCCGCCCGTCTTCTGGCCCAACTGCCATCCTCAACATTTTCGACAGCATCCGAGGCCATCAAAACCGCCAATGCAAGTTTGTGGAAGGCGAGCTTTCCGAGGGCGGCAAAGTTGTTGCAACTGGACGATTTCGACGTGGCGGACCTGATTGCCGATCATCTCGATCATTCTGACTCGTTGTTGGCAACCGCGTTGTTTCGCGATGGTGATGCCGATTTTCTGCTGAATGCGATTGACGGTCTGAATGCCGGACCGTGGCGCGGCTGGATCCGCCGAAGCACGGACTTCTTCTGGCATGTGGGCAGAGACCGCATAGCACCGCTCGTGCTCGACGACGGTTGGCTTCGCAGCGTCAGCTCCTCTCATGTCTCGCTGGAATTCAAGCCGCACGTCTTAGCGCAAGCGCTGCGACAGCATGTGCTTCTTCCGAGCCTGTTCATGTCCTTTCTCGTTCTGTCGATATTGTCAGGTGTTCGAGCGCTCGGTGGATGCCGTCAGACCGTCTACCTCCCGCTGATGCGCCATCTCGCGGCCGGCTGGGTTGCGAGATCCGGTGATAGGAATCTGCTTGTGGATCTCCGAAACGACATTCTGCCCTCCTTGTGGGGCATCGTGTTCTGCGTCGAGAAAATGCCGATCCGTACACGGAGTTTGAGCAAGTGCGCGACGTCGACGGCTGGCTGTCTACGTATGGCCAGATGCCACTCGCAGATGCCAGCGGGGATCTTGTCAGCTTTACCAGCGATCCCATCTGGGCACAGATGTCACGTTCTCTGCTCGCTGGTGTCGTTGGGCCGGATAGTCCGGAGTGGGAGAGGTCCGGCTTCGGGCGATGAGTTCCGGCAATAGAGATGAGGCGTTCATCACGATGCAAGACGCTGCACGCTCGATACTGGATGCGATGCATGCGCAACCTATATCATTGCGCAATCAACGGTCCGTCATTGCAGGCCATGTTGCCACAAGCGGTAACGGGCGCAGAATATGGGCACTCGGTTTGCGCATGTCCGAAGTCAGGGAAACCAGAATGCAGTCACCTCAAGAGCTTCTCCACCTGATGTCGACGATCGCCGAGCCTTGCGAAAGCATTCGTCGGAAAGCCGTCGATATGGCCGCGGGCAACGAGGAACCTGCGGATATGCGCCAGGCTTCCGCCGACCTTGCGGCAACTATCGACCACATGTTCGAGATTGCCCGCTACATGCTGAAACACACTTCGGCTAAAGGTTCGCACGCGTGATGATTTCCTTCGTTGGTTCGAACAGGTGACGTCCGTTTTTTGAAATGTAGGGTATGGATGCACGGATTGCTCACAACGCTGCGTCTGATGAACGCGTGTCATGCGCTTGCCTATCCCGCGTTGCCGCACCGTTTTCGGCGAAGTCTCTGCTCATAATTGAGGATGCGCATCTGCCTGACGTCTTCTGCCAGCGCGAGCAGGGTCTTCATGATGGTGGTGTCGGTCATCATCTCAACCTTTCGTGCAATCTCATCGGCGACCTGCGCGGTTTCGATGTCGAAGACAGGACTGGTGCCTGTCTCGATCAAGAGCGATCGAAGGGCACGGGAGGTGGTGACGCCGCGCTCAATCAGGAGGCGCCGCTCTGCCGAAGACAGTTTCTCGAGGCCATTGGCGGCACGCACGCATTCGGCAACAAGGTCTGTGGTGATGCTCACAGTGGGGTTGCCTCGGGCCTGCCGGTAAACGTCGATGCATTCACGTCCCTGGATACGCGATGAAATTCCAGACCCTCGTCGATATTGCATGTCTCCAGCAATTTCTTGGCGCGAAAACCTGAGGTCGCCGGATCCAGCCACTCACTAAAGACAGCCGGATCAAGCAGTGCAGGCTGCCGGTCGTGCAGTCGGGTCATCGGCGCGGCCGCCGGCATCGTGATGATGGTGCAACTGGTGATCCCGAGCTTGTCGTTGTGCGCCCAAAGGCCCGCAAACGAAAACGGCGCACTTTCAGGCATATGGATCAGCCATGGATCCTTGCGTCCGTCGTCTGCATTGACGGTCCATTCATAAAAGCCATCGGCCGGGATCAGGCATCGTCGTGATTTGAAGGCATCACGAAACGCCGGTGATATGCCGATCCTTTCGATCCGGGCATTGAACATGGCGGCCCTCGGCATCTCTTTTGCCCAATGCGGTACCAGCCACCATCGGGCCGTTTCCGCGACCTGCCGGCCATCCGGATCAGCGTGCACCATCAGCACGTCCTGGGTCGGCGCAATATTGTAGCGGGCCGCGGTATTGCGGCCGCGCTCCTTATCGCGATCGAGCTCATAGAGATGCAGAAATGCCGGCCAGTCCTGTTCAAACGTGAACCGCCCGCACATGCCTATCTCCGCAAATACTGGAGGATATCGCGCTCTGTGTTCCTGTTGGTAATCAGTCCGAGCATCATGTTGTCGGCAAGTTCGACCAGAGCGGCGACAACCTCCTCCGGTTCCAGCCCGCCTCGATGGCGGAGAGGCAGATATTCGACACATCGTCGGCCATGGCGTCCTGCAGCGCAAGAAAGCGGCCCGGATGATTGTCGGTGGCAGGCGATGCGATTTTTCCCATCCCATAGAAATGTGGTCTCACCGACCTGCGTCAAGACTTTGGTCTTGCGACGGGAAAACGGCTCACTATCTGAGCCGTCGGTTCTATGTGAGGAGTTGATCATGGACGACGTCACGGCCGCCATTTTTACAGATCAGGATTTGGAAATTCTGCCACCCGAACATGGTGCCGGAGCAAATGGCGAAGCCGAGCCTTGTCTGTGTTGCGGTAGCGCGCATGTCGCGCTGGACGAGGATGGTTGCGGGATCTGCGATCAGTGCCTCAGCCCCTAAGCCATTTGCCGACTATTGGCTGATTGGTGGTAGGTGCACGCCTCGACGGATGGCGCGCTTACAGATCCGAGACATCCGCTACACATCCTGAACCTGCAGGATGAGAAGCATCACCGTTTATCCGGAACGGCCGTCAAATCATTTCAAACTGAAAAGGCCCGGCTTCCCTCCCAAGATGCCGGGCCGACGCCCCGGAAGGTAGAGACCACGTCAGAGCTGCGGCGACGTTATCGCGTATATTAGCAGAGTCAACGGCTCTTCACATGATATCGGGTCCGGCGTCTGTGACGCCGGACCCGATTGTCTCTTCGAGGGGGATGAAGAGTGATCCGGAAGCATGAAGGGCGGGGGACGGGGTGGTTCCAGATTGTTCAGAGAACGAGCCGTGTCGAATTTGGTTCCCGACGCGATCCTTGAGAAGACTGCCAGGCGCTGTTGCCAAGCCACGCTGCATGGCTGCCATGCGCCCGCGCGCATTGCCGAGTTTCGCGCTTCGGGTTATCTACTGCTCATCGAGACCGACACTCCTCCTCCCAGTCGGTCACGGTCGGACGGGCAGCACTCCTCCTCCCAAGCTGCACGTCACTTATCGAAACCCGCCGCACCTCCTCCCGCGGCGGGTTTTCGCGTTTTGCAGCATTCTGGGCTGTGTCGATCATTCTCGCGAGCGGGCAACTCGACGGCGTCGTGCTACGCCGCGTGAGGTTTTGCCGGCTTCACCACGCTGATGGCGAGAACGACGATAGCTCCCACAAGGATGCCCAGCACTGCCTGCAGGAAGGATGTCGCGATCCAGCCGACCACGGCGGGAATGACGGCGATTGTCTGCTGCACAACGGTTGCGATGTGCTCGATGACATGTTCAGGCGCGTGAAGTCCGAATTCGGCCAAACCATGGATGATGATGCTGCCGCCAACCCAGAGCATTGCAGCCGTTCCGATAACCGTCAGCGCCTCCAACAGGATCGGTGTGCCTTTCACGAGGCCACGACCGAACGCCTTGGTCGCGCCAGAGCCTGTCTCGGCCAGATACAGTCCGATGTCATCCGCTTTGACGATGAGAGCCACCACGCCATAGACTACCACCGTGATCAGGACGCCGACGGCGGCCAGAACGGCTGCCTGTGTCGCGATGTTCGACGTCGATACGCCGGCCAATGTGAGCGCCATGATCTCGGCGGAGAGGATAAAGTCGGTGCGGATGGCTCC
Source organism: Endobacterium cereale (assembly GCF_009617585.1). Lineage (GTDB taxonomy): Bacteria > Pseudomonadota > Alphaproteobacteria > Rhizobiales > Rhizobiaceae > Neorhizobium > Neorhizobium cereale. The sequence goes on from NZ_WIXI01000041.1 coordinate 19,199, forward strand.
CGATACTTTCTGATCCTCCAGTTGCTTCGGATCCTTGGCTTTCTCGAGAACAGCTTCGCTGGCATCAGCATGAGGGCTGATTGCCTCATGGAGCTTTTCGACACCTTCGAAACACAGATATGCCCCACCAATCATCAGCAGCGGGGTGATCACCCAAGGGGCAAAATAACCCAGGATCAGGCAGATCGGCAGCAGGAAAACCAGCTTGTTTCTCAGTGAGCCGAGAGCGATCCGTCCAATGATCGGCAGTTCGCGGCTAGGCGAGAGACCAACCACGTAAGTCGGTGTCACTGCGGTGTCATCGATGACGACCCCCGCAGCCTTCACGCTGGCTTTGGCAGTCTGGGCGGCAACGTCATCAAGTGAAGAGGCCGCCAGTTTTGCAATAGCAGCCACGTCGTCCAAAAGTGCAATCAAACCTGTTGCCACGTCGAATCCTTCATCATGCTGTGCGCGCGTATTTAGTCGCTCGGCCGGTGTTTGGTAGGTAATGCTACGCGACAAACGCTTCTGGAGCGCATCTCTGATTAGGCTGTGTGAAATTTCTTGTCCGCAACGCAGGTGGAGACAGTGCTGAATGTCGCGTTTCGGCTGTTGTTGGAGCGAGTTGACGGCAGGGCGGTCGATGGATTGCCCGCATGACGACTTTGCGCCAGAAGCGGTCATTAGCTCTGCCAAATCCACCAAAAGAATGTCCCAAAGCAGATGATCATTGCCGTAATTGATCCCATCGTACGCACAAGGCCTTGGTTCACGTTGCCGGTTCCCACCAATAAATAGTATGCGCGTTCAGGCTTCGATTTCTGACTGAGCTCCATTCGACCTTTCAATAACCTCGGCGCACGGATATAGCTGCTGAGACACATTCACGTGTTTTCAGATACACATGTATCTGAAATTTGACTGAAGTGAAATGCCGAAAAGGGTATCAACCAATGGCCAGATTGAGCCGAGCTGAAAGTATGGCAGTCACACGGGAAAAGTTGATGCGCTCGGCCCGAAAACTCTATCTCGGCCACGGCTATTCAGCGGTTTCGGTTGAGAAGATCGCGGCGGATTGCGATCTAACAAGAGGGGCGTTCTATACTCATTTCCGTTCTAAAGAAGCGATTTACATTGAGCTGGTTGAGGCTGATGTCGGCAAGGTGCTTCCCGGCTTAGTCGCCGTTATTGAAGGAGCCAGAACCCGTGACGAGGCAATTGATGTCGTCTGCGGATGGGCCGACGGGCGTTTTATCGAGCCTGATATGAGCTACCTGATGCTCGAAGTCCTTCAACACGCCATGAAGACGAAGATCGATGAAGATCAAATGTGCAAAGTTCGCGAGTTCTGGGGCCACGTTGGTAATGCACTGGAGCGCTTCTTCCCCAACCAAACGCTGCCAGGTCAATCACATGAAATTGGATCAATCATCCTGCTTCTGCTAGCCGAAGGTCCATTGGTCGAGGCAGCAGGCGGGGCGAAGACCAGCCGCTTGGCTCGTCTGACGCTGGAAGCCTTCATGCGATAGTCCGCTTGGGGCCGAAGGCCGTAATGGCGTAGAAGCGCCAATAGCGGACGTTATGAGGCGCTCAAAACTGATACTATTGATCAGCCGCAGCGCCTTCATTCTGCTTCTGGTCGGCAACAAGGCTCGCGTCTAGCACGCTGTCAGGCGACCCAAGACTGTCGATCATATCGAAGAAGTCATTCCAGAACGATGTGTCGCCACCTCGCGCGTCCGCCACGATGCGGGCGGCGCTTTGGATGTCCGCAATGGTCAGTTCTGCACCTGGATTTGTTTGTTCGAGAATGCCTTTAGCCACATCGAAAGTTTCCCACGCCGCCATGACGCGAGCTTTATCCGCAGCAGGAACACCGTGGCCATAGTCGTCCACTACCGTTACCATGCCGTTGGCTTGCACCAGATTATAGCCAGTCAGTTGACGAAATGTAGCTAGTTCATTGGGTGTGAAAAGACCGACGGAACCATTTGCTTCGTAGTCGAAATCCCCGTTCTGCTCTCCGATAAGGAAAGAGAGGATGCTAACCGCATCGGTATAAGATGTGCCCGTCGTATCCGGAATGAATTCGTAAGCACCATCAGCCGTGAGCACATAATTGTCCTGCAACTGCGGATCGGACAGCATGTTTTTAAACAGGGCGTTGTTACTCGACGCATAATTCCCATCGTTAACAAATTTGCTGAAGCTCTGATCCTGTTTATTTCCGTTGGGAAGAGAAGACGATCCATTGGAACTTGCCGTATAGCTGTTTGCAGATTGACTGACCTGCATCACTGCCTCCGTTCGCCGCGCCACAACCTTAGGTAACGCAGATTGCTGGCGCGAACCTTGTGGACGACAACTCATCGGCGAATCATGGAACTTTTCGCCTAGCATCGCTTGATGCAGGCGTGCGCCTACTGCGGCTTCGCGCCAGAAGCGGACAGCGCGATAATCCATGACGGAGCGCACTGGGGTTCCGTCACTCTCAAAATTCCAGCGGTTTCTAACGTTGAGACCTGGCGATGTCGCTCTGAGCCAACTCCTCATATCTCCTATTGATTTCGTCGTACTTGGGATCAGCTTTCATTCCCTCGAAATCGATCTGCGCTTGGGCAAGCTGGACAATACGGTTAAAGGTCGATTGGGTGATCGCGGTATCTGCCAACGAAATGCTCCCGCCCAAAAGCTTGATGAGTTTTTCGCTTGTATACTTCGCTTGCTCCGGCCCTTGAAGCCCCGTGTCTTCTAGTGAAAGTACAGCCAGCCGCTTGCCTATCGTATCGGAACTCGCGGTAATTAATCCCTGATTGTCGACGGATGCGACGATCTTCCCACCAACGACGATATCTGCGTAGCGCTCGATGCGCGGGTCATTAGGGTCATCATAAAATTTTCTGTATTCGCTTTGGAGGGCCCGAGCATCCATATCAATGAAATCTCTTTCCATTGCCTGATACGCAGCATACTCCTCATCAGACAATCGCTCCCATGCGGGTTTCAAGGCGGGGAGGTCCGAGCCTTTGTTAAGAGTCAGCCCCTTGAGGCGCTCGTTAAGGCTTTCATGTGCTGTCGAGGTGCTTTCAATATCGCTGGACACCTGCGCTTTAGCATTGTTTTCCACATCACAACCGTCGAATTCTGGCGATGTTTCACTTGATGTCGATTTCAGCGTATCGGATATGCTGTGGCGTGAGGTCGCGCTATAATATGTTGATGCGCCGATGATTGTCATGTCGTAGCTCCGTTACGTCCCGTGGGGCATGGTGTAACACAATCCTTGCGCGAGCCTTTGCGGGGGGTATTCAATCCTGCATCGGGATGCCGTCTCCAAACATGAGGTGAGGGAGCAAGAGCAGTTCAAATTCGCACGGTGAGCTCACGCGGAGTAAACGCGACGGAGTTTGAAGCATATTGTTAGGCAGACGCAACGGCCTGAAGTCCTCCTGTAACTTTTGCGTAAACGGTGTTTTCTTTGCACTTTGACCGAGCGCGGTGGGCGTTCAGTAAGCAGACACTGCAAATTGACGGCAACAAAGCGCCAATAGCGGTCACCGGGGTTCGGCTGAACGGGGGCGTCGAAACAAAAGGCGGTCTCGCTCGTGGAGGTGACGTGCAAATGAAAAACCAGCCTTCTCCAAAACCCTCCTCGACCCCGTGTTATCAGGATGCGCCATTGCCCAAACTTCTTGAAGTTGTAGCTGCTTATCTGCGAAGCCTAATGCCGCGTTGACGAGCTCAGAAGCGTAACCTTTGCCCCAAACGTCAGGTCTGAAGTAGTAACCTACCTCGAAACCCCAGCCCGGATCGAATGGGTCTTCGTACAGACCACCCCACCCGATGATCCGACCGTCTTCTCGGCGCACAACCACCCATGGCGCACAGCCATCACGACGCCTTCGCCATTCGTGAACCATCACTCGTCGCTGGCATTCCCTGAGCGTTTTATCGCTGTGGGTATGCTCCATAGCGGCCGGGTCTCCAAGAAATTCAAAGAGCTGAGGAATATCCGCCCGGCTCGACGGACGAAGAATCAAGCGTTCCGTTTCCAAAATGACCTCGGCATGGAAATATGTTGCATGACGCTCAGTGAGCATCCTCAGTATCTCTTATCCGTCAACTTATTTTGCTTACGTTCGTCCGCTTCGGGCAAAAAGGTGACATAACGACCGCGCAAATTTCATCGAATTGCCAACAGCGCCCGTTGCCTAGTCAGCTTCATCCTTCACGGCCGGATGTTTGAATCGGACGCCGACGCCTCCGCCATTTTCAGGAATAAACTCAATGCCGGCGTCCTCGATTGCTCCGGCTATCCGAGAGAGTGTAGCCTGACGCAACTCCTCGCCGCGCTCGTATCGGACGATTGTCTGAGTGGAGACCTTCGCCGCGCGTGCGAGATCGATCACTCCCCAGCCGAGAGCAGTTCTGGCCATTTTACACTGAATTGAGTTCATATCACCATACGATGGTGATTTTGGTTGCGCATTTTTTGGTTGTCCCGTATGTAATAAGTATTCAGGTATCGGTCGTGCCCGCGTTTGCACCGCAGACACGACCTGACCACAATCAAGCTGTGTGGAGCTCGGATCATGGGTGATTCTGAGAATAGCAGAACTGTGCCTGCAATCACCTGCAGAAACTTACTGAAAACAACCGAATTGCTGCTGATGGCGCAGAGTGCCGGTCAGCCCTTGATTTCGCGTGGGCCGGGGGAGGATGCGCTGCGCGAATGGAGGGCCTGGCGGGCCGCATTTCAGGAACTCGACAGATTGAATGCAGAGCAACAGCGTCTCGAGGAAGAGCTGCTCGAGATGGTATCGATTGATGCCCGGCGCGGTGATGCAGGCCTGATTTCGCTGGCCTGCGTGCTTGCGGCGGACGATGACCATGTTCGCGCCTACCGGCATGCCGAACAGACGGTCGAAACCGGGGCCGACATCGAGGACGTGTTGGCATCCAAACTGTCGAAAGCAGCTGTGACCTCTTTGAGCGGCATCGTCGCAAAACTGCATTGCGTGCTGGAACGCGGGCAGCCCAATCCGGACTATGAGGAATTTCCATGGCCTGAACTGCGCAGGTTGCTGCGTGATCTTCTGTGCCTCGGCGACGCCGCCCCGGACAATCGCTTGCGTGGGGAGGTGTCTTCGGTCAGCGCCGGCTGATCCATGCCTTCATCTTCAAATTCGTATTTTAGACTTTTGTGCGCAGTGGAGTGCGCCATTTGCGATGGTCCGTCAGGCACTTTTGGCGGAATGTAATATCGACGTTTCAGTCATTTAGCGATCAGGCAGAGAACCTGAACATTGCCTTGCGGAGCAGTTGAGCCTGCTGCGCGGGAACGGACATCTGCGTGGCGAGCATGGGAACTCGCCACGTTCATTTTTGAACCAGAAAAAGGGAACATTGGAATGCTTTTCAAGCATATTCGAACGCATGCGTTGATGCTGGCTCTCGCATCGGCATCAATCAGTTTTTCCGTTTCATATGCCGGCGCTGAGGATTTGCGCATCGGCACGCAGCTGAAGCTGATGACGCTGGATCCGCATTATGCCGATCTCAACGAAAACACATCGCTTCTGTCGCATATCTACGAGCGGCTGGTGAATCAGGACGAGAACCTCAATCCGCAGCCCGGCCTCGCCGTTTCTTGGGCACGTGTGTCGCCAAAGGTCTGGGAATTCAAGCTGCGCGATGGCGTCAAGTTCCATGACGGATCGGCGTTCACCGCGCAGGACGTGATCTATTCGATCGAGCGGGTTCGCGACTTCCTCAAAACCCCGAGCGGCGGTTTCCAGTCCTATACGAAGCCGATCGCCTCTGTAACGGCGCCTGATCCTCTGACGGTTCGCATCGAGACCAGTGTAGAGGCCCCTACCCTGCCAATCCAGATGACCGCCATCCTGATCATGCCGGAGAAGGCCGGCGGTGGGTTCGCGACCACCGAGGAAGTAAACGCCGGCGCCCGACCGATCGGCACCGGCCCCTACAGGTTCAAGCAGTGGCAGTCCGGTGAATTGCTCGGCCTCGACGCCAACACCGACTATTGGGGCGGCATGCCTGCCTGGTCGAGCGTGACGTTTCGGGTGATCGAGAGCCCGGCTGCACGTGTCGCCGCACTCTCCACCGGTGATGTCGATCTCGCCGACTATATTCCCGCTCGTGATGTTGCCGGGCTCGAAGAGCGCGGCATCAAGGTGGAGAGCACCGCCGCCGCCCGTTCGAACTTTCTGCAGTTCGATGTCTCTCGCGACCAATTGCCCGGCGTGACGGACGCCGCCGGCAAGCCGATCGCCAATCCGTTCAAGGACGCCCGTGTGCGCGAGGCGCTTGCGCGTGCGACCGACCGGCCATTCCTCGCCGACAGGATCCTCTCCGGCTACGGCACGGCGGCCATCCAGATGTTCCCGCCGGGTATCGCCGGCACCTCGGCCAAGCTAACCGTCGGGCCGCCGGACTACGAGCGTGCGAAGGCGCTGCTTGCCGAGGCCGGCCTGTCGGATGGTTTTTCGGTCGTGCTCGCCGGCCCCGGCGGTCGTTATCCGGGCGATGCGGAATCCCTGCAGTCGATCGCCCAGAACTGGGCGCGGATCGGCGTGAAGGTTTCGCCTGTCGTCTCGCCGTTTTCCGTGTTCATGACCAAACGTTCGGCTGGTGAGTATCCGGTCTGGTATGGCGGCTGCTCCGGTGAAGCGGTGACATTGTGCCTCGACGCCGTGCTGGCCGGTGCCGATGGAGCGAAGGGCACCGGTTCCCTGAACTATGGTGGTTACAGCAATCCGGCTTACGACGACTTGCTGTCCAAGGCCAAGGCTCTTGAAGACGGGCCGGGTCGCAGCGAGGCACTGGCGCAGGCGACCGAGCTGGTGATGGCCGATCACCCTGTCATTCCGCTCTACCATTTCCATCTCATCGCCGGTCACGGCAAGAAGGTCGGATCATACACCGTGCATCCGCGCGGCTGGACCTCGGCCATGCGTGCCGCACCGGCAACCGAGTGAGAGGTGGGCTCATGACGACGACCATTATTGGGAGGCTTTCACAGGCCTTCCTCCTCCTCATCGCCATGTCGATCATCGGATTTGTCGGCATTCACAGCGTCGGCAATCCCGTCTTCAACATCGTCAATGTCGAGACGGCAACGCCGGACGACATCCGCCGGGCAACGATCGCGCTCGGTCTCGACCAGCCGCTCTGGCAGCAGTATTTTCTGTTCCTCGGCAATGTCGTGAGCGGGAATTTCGGGACCTCCTACATCTATCACCTGCCGGCTTTCCGGCTGGTGATGAGCAAACTGCCGGCGACCTTTGAGCTTGCTGCGATCGCCATGCTGGTCGCAGCCCCTTCGGGTGTCCTGCTTGGCCTGCTGGGCGGGCGCCGCAAGGATACGGTCACGGATCGGGCAATCCTCAATTCCAGCGTCTTCGCACTCAGTGTGCCCTCCTTCTGGCTTAGCATGCTGTTGATCATGGTTGGTGCGGTCATAACCGGATTGTTTCCATCCGGCGGTCGTGGTGAAACGGTGGCTTTGCTTGGCGTGAGCTGGAGCTTTCTCACAGCTTCGGGGCTAGCGCATCTCGTCCTGCCGGCGCTTGCGCTCGCCATCCCGAACATCGCGCTGATCGCCCGGCTCACACGATCCGGCACGGTCGAGGTGGAGGCTCAGGATTACACCCGCTTCTGCCAGGCCAAAGGCCTGTCGCCCCGGCGCATCCTCTTCCGTCATACGCTGCCCAATATCAGCGTGCCGATCGTCACCATTATCGGCATGCAGTTCGGCGGCATGCTGGCTTTTGCGGTCGTCGTTGAATCCATCTTCAACTGGCCGGGCATCGGCAAGCTGCTGATCGATTCCATCCAGTTGCTCGACCGGCCTGTCGTCATGGCCACCCTCACCTTTGTGGCGGTCGCCTTTGTCGGTCTCAACGCCCTCGTCGACATCTTCTACGCCGTCCTCGATCCGCGCACGCGCCGATCGGCCTGAAAGGAGCGACCATGAAAACCGAAACCTTGCGGGCGTCCTGGAAACGCCCTGCCACCTATCGCGTCACCCTCCCGAAAGTGGTGCTCGCGATCTATCTGCTCCTGGCGATCCTCGCCTCCGTCATCGCGCCGCAGAACCCTTATGATCCGCTGCAGATCTTTGCCTGGGAGGCGTCGTCGCTGCCGGGAACAGTAAGTGGCGGCGGGTATCTGTATCTTCTGGGAACCGACGGACTTGGCCGCGACATCCTCAGCACAGTGTTCTACGGCTTGCGGATCAGCCTGTTCGTCGCGGTGACCAGCACTGTTCTGGCTGCCCTGATCGGCATGAGCCTCGGCGTCATTGCCGCCTATCTCGGGCGCTGGGCCGATGCGCTGATCATGCGCGTCGTCGATCTGCAGCTTAGCCTGCCGACCATGCTGGTGGCGCTGATTGCCATCGTGACGCTCGGCCCCGGCGTCGATCGTATCATTCTGGCGCTCGTGATCGTCCAGTGGGCAGCTTACGCGCGGGTGACGCGCGGTGTGGCGATGAGCGAAGCGAACAAGGCTTATCTCGATGCGGCAAGACTGCTGCGCCTGCCGCCATTGCGGATCATCTTCCGGCATCTCCTGCCCAACAGCATCGCGCCGGCCATCACCCTCATCCCGATCGAACTTGGCCATGCGGTCGCGCTCGAAGCGACCCTGTCCTTCCTTGGCCTTGGCGTTCCGATCGACAAACCTTCGCTGGGTTCGGCGGTTGCCAACGGCTTCCAGTATCTCATGACCGGCCAATACTGGATCAGCCTGTTTCCCGGCCTTGCCCTGTTCGGTCTCATCGCAAGCATCAATTTCGTTGGCGAAGACGTCCGTCGCCGTTTCGACCCGAGGAGCCTTTGATATGCAGCAGTTGCACAATTCAGATCCGCTTCTCATCGTGGAAAAGCTAACGCTCAAGGCCTCCGGATCATCCACTTCGAAGACCATCCTGCGCGATGTCGGTATCGATCTTCGCCGTGGCGAAATCCTCGGCCTGATCGGCGAGTCCGGCGCCGGAAAGTCCAGTCTTGGTTATGCCGTGCTCGGGTTGCTTGCACCGGGGATCGAACGTTCGGCCGGTTCGATCGTCTTCGACGGAGAGCATATCGAGGCCATGACCGAGCAGTCGCGTGCCGGCATCCGCGGGCGCCGAATCGCGGCCATTTTCCAGGATCATGGCGCCTCGCTCGATCCACTGATGACCGTTGGTGCACAGATCGCCGAGACGGTTCGTGCGGTCGGAACCAAGGTCTCCAGGCGTCAGGCGCGGCAGCGCGCCATCGAGTTGATGGCACGCGTCGGCATTCCCCAGCCGGAGGCCCGATACGGTCATCATCCGCATCAGTTCTCCGGGGGTCAGAGGCAGCGGCTGGTCATCGCCATCGCGCTTGCCGGCAGTCCGCAGATCATCGTGGCGGACGAGCCAACCTCGGCACTCGATGCGACGGTCCAGAAACAGGTTCTCGCCCTGCTGCGTTCGCTGGTGGACGAGACCGGCGTATCGATCATGCTTGTCACTCACGACATGGGCGTGATCGCCGACATCACCGATCGGGTCGTGGTGATGCGGCAGGGGCGGGTCGTCGAGCAGGGTGAGACCGCATCCATTCTCGATGCGCCTGCAGATCCCTATACGCGCACGCTGCTGGCGGCCGTGCCGCGCCTGCGGCTTTCGATGTCACCGGCTCTCGATGGTTCAATGGCTTGTGCTGAGCCTCCGTACGAAGCGGTTCTTCGTGTCCACAACGTTAGCAAGACCTTCGCCGGGCACAGTCTATCGTGGTTCACGTCCGGTCATCGCCGGCCGGCGCTGAGCGATGTGACCATAAGCCTGCAACGTTGTGCGATCACCGGTGTCGTTGGTGAAAGCGGCAGTGGCAAGTCGACGCTCGGTCGCATTATTGCTGGCCTCGAAACGGCGAGTGACGGAATACTTGACCTGATGGGGCAGCGTTTCGACATCGGCCAGTCCGGCCGACGCAGTGGGTTGCTCGGCGAAATTCAGATGATCTTTCAGGATCCGTCGGCATCGCTCAATCCGCGCATGTCGGTGAGTGATACATTGCATGAAGCGGTTCGGTTCGGCGCGCGAGGCGGCACCAATGACAGGCTGTCTGTCCTGACCATGATGGATCGCCTCGGCCTCGCCCGATCTCTCCTCGCGCATTTCCCGCACCAATTGTCCGGTGGCCAGAAACAGCGTGTCTGCATCGCTCGCGCCTTGCTGACGAGACCTGCGATCATTGTGGCGGACGAGCCGACATCGGCATTGGATGTCTCGGTGCAGGCGGAGATCGTCACACTCCTCAAGGAGACAGTCGCGGAACAGCATGTGTCGATGCTGTTCATCTCACACGACCTGGCGCTCGTTCAGGCGCTTTGCCAGTCGATCTATGTGCTCAAGGACGGGGTCGTCGAAGATCAGGGCGATCCGGGTTTCATCTTCTCCCGCTCGCAAAATCCCTACACGCGCAGCCTGATCGAGGCCCGACCGGCGCGGTTCACCCACTGATCAGATTGGCAATCAGGCTTTGTCACCAATTTCTAATCCTCAGATTTGTTAGCGCCGGTGTGGTGCCCAATGAAAGACCAGATATGAGCCAGCATTTTACCGTGGCCGTGACAGGCCAGTCCCTCATCAAGCATGATATCCGCTCCATCGAGACCAAGGGGTTTGTCGATGTTCAGGCTGTGATCGGCCGGTCCGATTTTGCCTTCACCAATTTCGAGAGCACGATTTTTGGCGCCCATGGCGGATGGCCGCTGAAAGGCTCGTTCTTCGGCGCGAGCCAGCCTGTCGTGCTCGATACGCTGCGGTCGATCGGCTTCCAAGGGCTGTCACTTTCCAACAATCACGCGTTTGATCTCGGGCCCTCTGGTATTCTTTCGACCTTGGAGGAGGTCGAGATGCGAAGGTTCGTCCATGCTGGTGCCGGCCGCAACCGCCAGGAGGCGGGCCTGCCTGGTTACGGTTCGTTTGCGGGACGCGACATCGCGCTCGTGGCGATGGATGGCGGCCCCGGTCCTGACGTCATGCATGCCGCAGACGCCGCGCCAGGTCGCCCTGAGCGACCCGGCATCAATCCGCTCAAATTGACCAAGGTTCTGGATGTCGATGCGGTGGCGTTCGAGCAGTTGCAATCCATCCGGGATCGACTGGGTTACACCGACATGGACCTCGGCAACGACGCCCAGCCGGATGACGTGCCGTCTGTCGATGGTGACCGCGAAATCGCCATTGCGCGTGCTCTTTTCCGCCGCTCGGAGCGGTTCGGGCGCGGAGTCAGGATCGATGGTGATGATATCGCCCGCAATCTCTCGGCGATCGCCGCTGCTGCGGAAAAGGGCGACATGGTGATCGCCTATCTGCACCACCACCATTGGGCATCGGACTGGTATCAGGTCCCCGACTGGGTCAGCGGCGTTGCCCGGCAATGCATTGACGCAGGCGCGGCCATGTTCGTCAGCCACGGTGCACCGGTGCTGCAACCCGTGGAGATCTATCGCGGCCGCCCGATCTTCTACAGTCTGGGCAATTTCATCTTCCATATCCGATCCGAAGGATCGAAATGGACGGCACGAGAAATATGGGAAAGCGTCGTCGGGCTGTGCTCATTCTCCGGCGATGGCACTCTGGCCGGCATGGAATTCCATCCCGTGATCATCGGCGGTTCCGAGGCCTTGAAAAACCCGGCGTTGGATAAGCGCCTTGCGCCTGAACTGGCGCTTGGCGAAGACGCGGAGCGCATTCTTACCCGTTTCCAGAAACAGTCGGCGAAATTCGGCACGTCGATCAGGATCAGTGATGGCGTTGGTTTCTACGATGGAGATGCTGTCGCGTTCGAGAGTGCCGATCTGGCAGAGGCCTAGGCGTTCAGGCCAGAGCAGACGGGCATTGGGTCGCGGAATGGATCCGAGGGACGGAGGCGGGCTTATCGGGTGAGGGCCCGCTTCAGATCCTCATGCTCGAATGCGCTGGACATACGGTTGATTTCGGCCGACCTGGCGCCGACGGCTTTGGCAGTCTCGCGCCATGTTGCTGTAGCATCCGCCACCTGCCTGATGATCTGTCTCGCTTGTGGAAGCGTCAGAGCGAAGAATTCCGAAGCTTCTTCCAGAAGGTCGAGCGAGCATGTGCCTTCATCAAGGTCGATATTCGTCGTCAGCACACGCGCCTTGATGTCTGTCGGCACCGGATTGAGGTCATAGGCCGGAGACAATGACCAGCCGGCCTTGCCGAGCCATAGAAAACCGTGATTACGCAGATGATCGTCGACATTCGATATCAGGACGTTGAACACGACGCGGCGATAGAGCGCCTGCGCGTCGCTCCTTCCCTGCGCCCCATGTTCCACGAGCGCGTCGACCATTTCCGGATAGCTTCCGCGCTCGCCGTCTTTCGCGCCCATCATCGCCATCGCTGACAGGAACGGGATGCGCGCATTGTCGCTCCGATCAAAACGCCTGGACAACATGACCTTCTTGCCGGCAACGTCGATCAACTGATGGAGCGGCGTGATGATCCCGGCCCGGTCCGCCAGCCGCAACGCGATCTCCTCCCAGGTCTCCACACTATATTCGTCCATCTCCTTGGGGAATTTGGCAATCGACAAATGGCCATGCTGATCGATCACTGACGCCTTTGGACGCGCACCACCAAGTGACGAACCGGGCGCGAAGATAAGCTGCAGGTCTTCGTCCGTTTCCTCGTCGCGCAAGATGCGTTCAGTGATCTGCAGCAAGCGGCCAAGATCGATGAGCGCCGGAACACCGTTGTCAATGGGTGCCTGAAACGCTTCCTTGCCGGCCCAACGAAAGCGGAGCGCCCCCAAGCGCGTCTCGTCTGCAACACCAAGCAGGTAGTCGCTCTCTGCCAATGTCCGTACCGACCGGCCCTCGCGTTCGGCCATTCGGCGTTCCGCGCGCTGCATGAGGCGGCGACCCCATGTGTCCGGTGCGGAGTCACCCAGTGAACCGAACGTCGTGAGACCGGCCGGTGGCGCAAAGCCACCTCGCGTCAGCGGCAAGGCCGGTTCTAATGAAAACCGATTTGGATCGGCAAGCCAGTCCCGATCATATTCAAACATGATCGTTTCGGTCCCGCGGACGCGGTTGCTGCGCGCCAGGCCGACTGGCCGTGTCTGGCCATCAATGTCGATATGGACTTCAAAGTCAGCCATTATCAGACGATCCGCGTGCTTTTTTCGGATGCGCATGCTTGGGCAGATCAGCACTTGCCAGGGATTGGCCGACGCTGTCGTTGCCGATGTCCGCAACATGGCTCAGGCCCTCGAGCAATCCAAGAGCCTGGAGAACGCCCGCATAGATCCCAATACTGACACTGGTATCGCCGGCTTCGATTTTCTGGAGGGTCGAGCGCGAGGTAAAGGCGCGCTCTGCAACAACGGCCATAGGCAACCGACGGCGCCGACGGGCGTCGTGGATGTCCGCACCGAGCTTGCGAAGCGCGCGCTTTACGGCAGCAGGAGGATTATGTGGTGTCGGCATTTGTCACCTTCGCACTACAGATCGATGGAATATGTAGCACCAAGTTTACAAAATTGCAAATACGTCTCGTATCTTGATCTTGCACGCTGGGGGGCAGAAATTGGAGGACCCGCAAATGGCGGGGTCTTCGAGCTTTGTAGCAGTGGCAGTCGCCAGTGGCGCCCTTACTTGTTCAGGGCATCTTTCAATGCCTTGGCCGGCTGGAACGCGAGCTTCCTGGCGGCGGCAACCTTGATCGTTGCGCCCGTCGACGGATTGCGGCCTTCGCGTTCCGGCGTGTCCTTCACCTTGAACTTGCCGAAACCCGGAATGGAGGTCTCGGTACCGGCGGCCGCTGCCTCGGTGATGGCGGCAAAAACGGATTCGACGATCGTCTTGCCCTGCGCCTTGGTGAGGCCCTGCTCGGACGCGATCTTGTCTGCGATTTCATTGGCGGTGGTCATGGATTGTTTCCTCGTTGACCATTGAACCGTTCCACCGCCGCGCGATTCTGTCACGCAATTCCGCGCCGAACGTCCTGCGGGCGTGGATGTTCTCCACATGAAAGCGCTGTCGCGCTGGGCTTTGCGGCACCGGGGGATGGATACGGGACCCGGGACTTGCTCAGATCTACCTATCGTGGCGAGGACCGCCGAGATCTCAAGGATGAGCGGTTCCCCCAATTTTCCGCCAAAGGCCTGTGGCCTCCGCCAGAAAATCGGCTCCCCCACTCCCCGGCTCCACCGGTCGCTACGCGATCCCTGACATCCCGCCTGTCCTCGCAACTGCGGGCCATCTTTCACAAAACAGATGGAGACGGACAATGACATTTTCTCTCGAACAGTACATCGAGGAACTTCGACTTGAACTGGCGAATTGCGCGGATTGGGACGAGCGTCTCAAACTCGAAGCTGACCTGGCCGGCGCCAGGCAGGAGCTCGCCTTTGCCAATGCCGAACTTGATGCCCTGCTCGCAGAAGAGCCACCTTCCTGATGGCGGCGACCAGAGCCGGCTGAGGCTATCCCTGAACTGAAGACGCAGTTGTCACGGCACCTCGCGACGGCAGCTCCCAATGCCGTCATTCGTTTGGCTGATAGCTCGCCCGCGTCGGCTTCTAGGCACAAGACGGACATGCGACCTCGTGTCACCTGTATCCGAAGGACTGTAGCACGAACGTGGTTCCGAGCATGCCGGCAAACCCTGCCAGGAGGCAAATAAGGGCTATGACATTGCCTAGCGGTTTCATCCGTTTCTTCTCCGCGTCTCTCGTCATGTCCTCCGTCTTTTCACCCAGGATGAGCATAACAAACCCAAAGACGATCAGTGGCCCCACTAGAAAGGACGCCAGAGACCAAACACTGATCTCAGGCGTATCCTCCTGTGCCAATCGGATGCGGTCGAAAATTGTCGGCCAGGATATTGCTGCTCCAATAATAATCAGGACAGCACCCCAAAGCCGTGCCTTCAAGTCGGAATTCATTGCATGTCCCCTTTGCCTTCAAATTGGTAGCCGCAAAAATGAGTTTGAGCCCGATACGGGGGCTGAAGTGCTTTTGGGCGGCGAACTCTCTCTGCCCATGATTTCGCGAACCACGGCGGTCCGCATACCTCTTCTTTGACGTTCCAACCGTAGAATTGGCTGCCTCGGTCGAAGCAGACGCTTTTGCATCGTCAGGTTTGGATAGTTCGAGCGCAAGAGCAGTGAGTGGATAAATCTTCGTCACAATCCCGCTCCTGGAAAGGGTTCCGATTTCGACCATGCATGACTCCAGCACAATCGGTGAAGTCTGCCAAACATCGGCGTCCCGTTGGTCGACGGCCGGTGGTGGCCTACGGAGAAGAGACATGATCCGTTCCTGCAATGTCATTCGTTCCCGGATGAATGGAAACGATTTTCCTGGACCGAGTGGATCATATCCTCGCGGCGAAACCAGATGGCGCGGCCACATCTCAGCGGCGGATTGCCGGCGGTGAAAACGATCTGTTCGTCAGTGCGCATGCGCAAGACTTCATGCGGCTGGATGAGAGGACGTGCAACCAGCTGCTTGGACCGCGTTCGTGATGATCCCCGTGATTGAAAACTGCGGCTGACCTGATCAACTTCGACCGTCGTCACGCCGCAGCGGCGCGAAATGTAGTCGGCCGTTTCAGGATCGTTGATCGCCGCAAAGGAGATCCAGCTGGCGCTCTCGAACCATTTACTGGAGGCGTCACGGCCGCCATAGGTTTCGCGTAACTGACCGATCGACTGATAGATCATCGTCAGTGAAATGCCGTACTTGCGGCCGGCATCACGCGCCGTTTCCAGAATGCGCATATAGCCGAGCCGAGCCGCTTCATCGAGAAGGAAAAGCGTTCGTCCCTCGACTGCTCCATCCCGGTTGTAGATGGCGTTCAGCAGTGCGCCGATTATCACCCGGGCAAGACCTGAATGGGCCTCGAGGGTCTTGAGGTCGATATTGAGAAAGACATCGGTCTTATCGGACGCAATGTCGTCCGTCGAGAACTCGTCGCCAGATACCAGTGCCGCATAGTTCTTGTAGGACAGCCAGTGCGTTTCCTTGATCGCATTGGCATAGACGCCTGAAAATGTTTCGGGTGTCATGTTCACGAAAGCGGCAACGTTTTCCTTCACGAATTCCGATTGGGAGCCGTTGTAGATTTCCTGCAGGCGGGTGCGTAGTTTCGGCTCCGGCTCGGCAAGATTGGCGCGAACCTGGCGCAACGTCTGCTGCTCTTTTTCAGTCTGGCCGGACAGGCAGACATCGGCGATCATAGCGGTGACCAGTTGCAGGCCGGAGGCGCGAAAGAAATCGTCACGCACGCCTGTGGCTCGGCCCGTGTCGCTGACGATCCAGGATGCGACGGCTGCGATATCTTCTTCCTTCGTGCCGCCGAACTTGCCGATCCAGTCGAGTGCGTTAAACCCTGTGTGCGGCTTGCGCGGATCGAGGACTATGATCGTGCGGGCTGACTTGCGCCGGTGCTCCCTCACCATCGGTGCAACTTCGTTCGATGGATCGAGGACAACCAGATTTCCCTGCCATTTGAGAGCGGTCGGGATTGTCACCGACGTCGTCTTGAAACCACCCGAGCCGGCAAAAACGATGCCATGCGACGAACCGAATGATCCGTCGAAACATAAGAGTGAAGTCTTGCCACCCTTGCCCCAGCTTGTCGGGTCATCTGCCCGGAATGGCCGTCCCGTGATGTCGTCCCTGTCGACACGATAACACTCTCCGACCACGATGCCGCCAGTTCCGGGAAACAGTTTTTGTGCATCGGCGAGTGTCATCCATTCGGCATCTCCATGGATAGCACGCTTGCCTGCGATCCGTTTCGGTACCGCTCGCGCGAATGCCGCATTGCCCATCACGATGACCCTGATTGCAAAGCAGGCGACCATCAGCGCACCGCCTGCACCGATCATCGTGGCAGGGTCGAGGTAGGAAAGGATGGACGTACCCGATGGAACGGAATGCGAGAACGTCACTAGGCGCATTGTTTCGCGAACCACGCCGGCAAGCACCACGACAAGGCACCCGGCACCGGTGCCCGATCCGACGATCCTGATACTCGTCGATCCAGCCGACGCAAAGATCGCAATCAGACCCAAACATGCGGCCGCAAGATAGGGGAATGCTATACCAATCCGCCCAAGCGTTAACCTTGCGGCTTCTGTGGCACCGAAGCGTGCAAGCCATTGCTCCAATCCCGTCAGCCCGGCGAACGCTGCCATCATCAGAACTGGCGGCAGAACGAAGGCGGTGAGTTTACGGATCGTCATTGCCAAAAGCCTCCGACCCGACGGCGATCAATCGCGCGCGCTCGTTCTCGTCGAGGTTCATGCGGTGGCGGAGGTCGATCAGCGCACCGAGAAGAAGCGCACGTTTCTCGTATCGCAGGCCTGCTTTGACGATCAGGCCGCCAAGCGCAATTTTCTCGCGCGTATCCTTCCTGCGTGCATCCAGTATCGATGACCTGGCCATGCGATCAAGCCTCGCCAATGCCGCTCGAAGCCGGGCCAGGCGGGATCGCTGAGCTTGCGTCCTCGCGTTGACCTGCTCCTTTTCCCCTCCCGTCCGAAACAGCTCTCGCCGTTCCGCGACTTGGCCGAAAGTCTGCGGCGATATCTTCGAACCGCGACAGCATTACAGTTTCATCGATCTCGAGTTCGCCCAGGCCTGCCTTCAGAGCGATGCGGCCGATCCGTTCGGCTTCGCGTGTTTCGGCGGCCCTCAACTGGTCCTGGAGCTTGGCGATCTCATCGCGGATTTTCGAGGATGGCTTTTTCATTCCGTCAGTCTCCCTTGGTTGGAAAGCGGTGGCATGAGCTACAGATTTCCAGACCGCAGGGTGCGAAGCACTAGGGTAAATTCTGCAATCGCCATGGGCGATGCTTTGGTCAATCATCCGACCGCTCGACGAGAGCGGATCCGGAACGGCGCAATTATACGTCGCTGACGCGACGTTCAGTTTTGGCGCCCTGGCGGGGCCCTCCGCACTCCTCAAACCCGTCGATTTTGCTCTGAAGGAGATCTTTGCTCGTGGCCGTCCCGCATTTTTCCGTCAGCATTGTTACCCGCGGCCGCGGCGCAAGTGCCGTCATGTCGGCGGCGTATCGGCATTGCGCCAGGATGGAATTTGACCGTGAGGCCCGGACCATCGACTACACGCGCAAGCAGGGTCTGCTGCACGAGGAGTTCGTCATTCCCGAAGACGCGCCTGAATGGCTTCGAACCTTGATCGGTGACCGGTCCGTCTCCGGGGCGTCGGAAGCCTTCTGGAATACGGTCGAAGGTTTCGAGAAAAGGGCCGACGCGCAACTGGCCAAGGACGTAACCATTGCCCTGCCCATCGAGCTCTCTGCTGGCCAAAATATCGAGCTGATGCGTGATTTCGTGGCAGGACATATCACACCAAAGGGCATGGTGGCCGACTGGGTCTATCATGACGCTCCGGGCAATCCGCATATCCATCTGATGATGACATTGCGGCCGCTGACTGAGGATGGCTTTGGCGGAAAGAAGATCGCGGTACTCGGGCCGGACGGCAATCCCCTGCGAAATGAAGCAGGCAAGATCGTCTATCAGCTATGGTCCGGCGATGGCGCAGATTTCAACGCTTTCAGGGACAGTTGGTTTGCCTGCCAGAACCGCTATCTTGCGCTTGCAGGCCTCGATATTCGTGTCGATGGTCGATCGTTTGAGAAGCAGGGCATACCACTCGAGCCGACGATCCATCTTGGGGTGGGCACGGCAGCGATCGATCGGAAGGCGGATGCGGCAGCAGAGCCCGGTCACGCCGGGAAGGTGAAGCTCGAGCGGATCGAGTTGCAGGAAGAGCGCCGTGAGATAAACGCCCACCGTATCGAGCGCGATCCCGGTCTGGTCATCGATGTCATAACCCGCGAAAAGAGCGTCTTCGATGAGCGTGATATCGCCAAGCTCCTGCACCGTTATACCGACGATCCGGCATTATTCAGGGATCTGATGGTGCGGGTTCTGCAGCATCCCGCTGCATTGTGTCTGGATCGCGAGCGAATCTCATTTGCGACGGGTGCGCGATCTCACGCCAAGTACACCACGCGTGATCTCGTTCGCATCGAAGCGCAGATGGCCAACCGAGCGTTATGGCTCGCCCGACAGCACTCTCACCTGATTTCGGCGCGGATCCTCAAGCGAACGTTCAAGCGTCAGGAGCACCTATCGGACGAGCAGAAATCTGCCATCGAACATGTGGCCGGCGGTAGCCGGATAACCGCCATCGTCGGGCGCGCAGGCGCTGGCAAGACGACGATGATGCACGCCGCACGTGACGCATGGGAGGCGGCCGGATATCGCGTCGTCGGCGGCGCTCTCGCCGGCAAGGCCGCCGAAGGTCTGGAGAAGGAAGCGGGGATCGCATCGCACACGCTTTCTTCATGGGAGCTGCGGTGGGACCAGGAGCGGGATCATCTGGATGAAAGAACGGTTTTTGTACTCGACGAAGCCGGGATGGTATCTTCCCGGCAGATGGCCCACTTTGTCGAAGCGGCCGCTTTGTCGGGTGCAAAGCTGGTTCTGATCGGCGATCCCGATCAACTGCAGCCGATCGAGGCGGGCGCCGCCTTCCGGGCGATTGCCGAGCGGATCGGCTATGCGGAACTCGACACGATCTATCGCCAGCGCGAACAGTGGATGCGGGACGCGTCGCTCGATCTGGCGCGAGGAAACGTCTCGGCAGCGCTGAGCGCCTACGAGCAACAGGCTATGGTACGGACGGCCTGGACCAGGGACGAAGCGATTGTGTCTCTGGTCGATGATTGGGACCGGAACTATGATCCACAAACGACCTCGCTGATCCTCGCGCATCGGCGTCGCGACGTCCGAATGTTGAACGAGATGGCGCGCGCCAGGCTCGTTGAACGAAGCGTGGTCGATAACGGATGTGCGTTCGAGACGGAAGACGGTGCCCGTCTGTTTGCAGCCGGCGATCAGATCATCTTCTTGAAGAACGAGGGCTCGCTCGGGGTCAAGAACGGAATGCTGGCGCGCGTTACCGATGCGCGAGCCGGTCACCTTGTTGCCGAGATCGGAAGCGGCGAAGACCGCCGTCAGATCACGATCGATCAGCACTTTTACGCCAATGTCGATCATGGCTACGCCACCACCATCCACAAGAGCCAGGGCGCTACTGTCGATCGGGTCAAGGTACTGGCATCGAGCACGATGGATCGGCATCTCTCCTATGTCGCCATGACGCGCCACCGGGAGACGGCGGAGCTCTATATCGGGCTGGACGATTTTGCGGACCGGCGTGGTGGTGTTTTGGTCGATCACGGTGAAGCGCCCTTCGAGCACAAGCCGGAGAACCGCGACAGCTACTTCGTCACGCTCGGATATGGTGATGGCGAGGAACGCACCATCTGGGGTGTCGATCTTGCGCGCGCCATGGATGAGACGGATGTCGTGATCGGCGATCGTATCGGTCTCGAACACGTCAAAGCCACGCCCATCAAGCTGCCGAATGGCGCCGTGGTCCAACGCAATTCCTGGAAGGTTGTGCCCTTGGCGGAACTGGCCATGGCCAGGATGCACGAGCGGCTGTCGCGTGACGCATCGAAGGAAACGACACTGGATTACCAGAGCGTTTCCGAGCTGCGCGCAGCGCTTCGATTTGCGGATACGCGTGGCCTTCATCTGCTGAATGCCGCTCGCACGCTCATGCGCGACCGCCTGGATTGGACGGTCCGTCAAAAGAAGAAGCTCACCGATCTCGCTTCGCGGCTCGCGACCATCGGAATGCGGCTTGGATTGGGCTCGATGCCAGCGGGAAAGCGGCAGCATCACACTGGGACAGACACCGAAACACGGATCCGTTCCGTATCCGTAGAGGAGAAAACACTCATGGTTTCCGGCATTTCGTCGTTCGCAAAATCACTGGAGCAGGCCGTCGAGGATAAGGTCTCGGCGGATCCGGCGCTAAAAAACCAATGGCAGGACGTCTCGGCGCGCTTTCATCTGGTCTTCGCCGATCCACAGTCGGCATTCGATGCGGTGAATGTCCATGCCATGATCGGGAATTCCGCGACCGCAGCCGCGACGCTCGAGACGATCATAGAGCGGCCTGAAACCTTCGGAATGCTGAAAGGCAAGACCGGTCTTTTCGCCGGAAAGGCCGAGAGCGAGGCCCGGCAAACCGCACTCGTCAATGTTCCGGCCTTGGCCCGCGATCTCGAGGCCTATCTGCACAAGCGCGAGGAGGCGTCACAAAAATATGAGGCAGAGGTTCGTGCCACACGGCTGAAGGTCGCCATCGAGATCCCGGCGCTCTCGGATGCAGCAAGGCAAACCCTGGAACGGGTCCGTGACGCTATCGACCGCAACGATCTTCCTGCAGGCCTCGAATACGCGCTGGCCGACAAGATGGTGAAAGCCGAACTCGAAGGGTTTGCCAGGATCGCAACGGAGCGTTTTGGGGAGCGCACCTTCCTTCCACTCGCGGCAAAGACTGCGGACGGCAGGACGTTCGAGAGATTGTCGGGTGGAATGAACCCGGCACAGAAGGCCGAGCTGCGATCCGCGTGGAGCATGATCCGAACGGTGCAGCAGCTTGCCGCTCATGAGCGAACGACAACGGCGCTTTCCCAGGCGGAAACGATGCGGCAGACCCAGACAAAAGGACTGGCTCTGAAATGATCACTCAAACACATGACGTCTTGTCTACCGCCCGACAAACGCGACCGGCTCTTCTGCTGCTTGGCGCGTCCGGTTTCCTCATGCTTACGGCAGTTGTTGCCGGATTTGCCGGCGGTTTGCGGCTCAATACAACGCCAAGCGAGCCCCTCGGGCTCTGGCGGATCGTCAGGCTCGATCGCCCGGTTGAACGTGGCGATATCCTGTTCATCTGCCCGCCAATTTCGGCGGATATGCAAGAGGCACGATCTCGTGGCTACCTTCGTTTCGGTCTGTGCGAAGGTGGCATCGCGCCGCTGATCAAGACTGTGGCGGCATTGCCCGGCCAGGTCGTCGAGATCGGCAAGGTGGTTCGTATCGATGGAGAGATCCTCGCGCATTCTCGCCTCTTGTCGACGGACGGAAAGCGCCGGCGATTGAACCCCTATGCTGGCGGAGAGGTGGGTGCGGACCAGATCTATCTGCATTCGGATTTTCCGGGATCTTTTGATTCTCGCTATTTTGGCCCGCTGCCCGTCAGCAACATTCTGGGGCTGGCGAAGGAGTTGATCACCTATGCACCGTGACCGCCCTCACCTATTATTATTGCTGGGAGGCGCTGCTCTTTGCGGATGGATAGGCTGGAGTGGCGAGGTGCTTCTTCTCCCTGTCGCAGCCGTCTTTCCGGCACTGTGGTCCGGCGCGAAGACACGCTGGCAGGCGGCCCTTATCTCCGCATGTTATTTCCTGGCTGCTTCACGCGGTTTGCCGCCGGGCGTGGCGACCTTCTACGCGGCCGACCTTTTTCCGGGCCTGCTGCTGTGGGTGATTGCATCATCTGTCTTCGTTTGTGTGCATGCATTGTGCTGGGCCAATACGACTGCCTTGCGCCTTGCATTCCGATATGTCGGGGCTTGTGCCGTGATGGCCGTCCCGCCTGCCGGCATTCTCGGTTGGGCGCATCCGGTGACGGCTGCCGGCGCGATATTTCCTGGATGGGGCTGGGCCGGGCTGGTGGCGATGCTGATCGCCGTGGTCTTGATGACCACGCGCTATCGCCTCATCGCAGGAACGGTTCTCTCTGGGCTTTGGATCTGGTCTGCCATCCATTGGACACCACCGATTGCTCCGGCCGGTTGGCAGGGTGTTGATCTTCATCTGGGCGCCTCTCTTGGGCGCGACCAGGGCATGCAAAGGCAACAACATCTGGTGTCTCTAGCAAGAGGATACGCGCCGGGGGGCGTTGTCGTGTTTCCTGAAAGTGCGCTCGGGTTCTGGACGCCAACCTCGAGCCGATTCTGGCAGAAGTCCCTTGAGCACACGGACACCACCATTATTGCCGGCGCAGCAGCCATTGACGAGAGCGGCTACGACAATGTGCTGGTGCGCATCACGGCAGCGGGCGCTGACATCATCTATCGTGAGCGCATGCCTGTCCCTGGCGCCATGTGGCAGCCGTGGAGCGGCGAGCAGAATGGTTCAGGTGGTGCTCGCGCCTATGTTTTCGCCAATCCTGCGGTTCTTTCTGGCTCAGCAAGAGTTGCACCGCTCATCTGCTACGAACAACTGATCGTCTGGCCGGTGTTGCACTCCATGCTCCATGATCCCGACATCATCATTGCCGTTGGTAATGGCTGGTGGACGACCGGCACCTCCATCGTCGCCATCCAGCGCGCGGCCACGCAGGCCTGGGCGCGCCTCTTTGACAAACCCCTCGTGACGTCCTTCAACACCTGATTGGATAGACCATGCTCGATGCTGCGTTGATTGCCCAATGTGCCGATCCCAGCCTGACGCCTGCTATCGTGGAACGGTTTGTCGAAGTGGCCGGATCGGATGATCCGCTGGCGATCACCGTTCGTTGGGGGGACAAAACCATCCTCGTTCCGAAGCCAACGACGGCTGAGGAGGCGCTCGGCATTGTCAGACAGCATGCCGGCATGGCCACAGTTCGGGTGGGCATCACGCAACTGCCTGTCGGTCACGGTGTCGGACGAAGCGAGGAGCTCAATGGCAAGCCTTTCGACCCTTGCGAAAATCTGCGCGCCGGGACTGCCATGTTCGCTAAGATCGCACGCATTGTCACGAGGTGGTATGGCAATCCGACCGACAGCCAGGTTCTGCCGCAACTGTTCGAGGATGCTGTGCTTGCCTGGAAACGTGGTGTCTTCGAAGGGCAGAAGGTTTTCCTTGAAGAGGATCCGGGCGGGCAGACGTTCCTTATTGGAGGGCAGAGTGAGCAGGTCGAACTCTTCGGAGATGAAGTTCGACCTCCCTCGGCTCGACGGAAGGCTGAGGAACAGGAAGGTGCGGGCATCAGGGTCGATCTGTCGAGGATCGGTGTCGATCCATGAGCCGGCCTCTAGCCGCTCAAATCGCCATCCTGCTCGGGTTTCCTGGTGATGAGTTCCACCGGGTCGGTACCCAATGCATCGGCGATCAGCCCGAGAACCGTCAGCGACGCACTCTTCTTTCCGCGTTCGATATCGCCGATATAACGAGTGCTCAGGCCACAGCGATGGGCCAATTCCTCCTGCGACATGTTCACGCCATGACGGGTACGACGCAAGTTCACCGCCATGATCCCGTTGAGATCCATGCGGAAAGCGGAACGCTAATCCGAACAATCCGACTAGGAACTATAGTTCCGATTCGACAGGAGGCGTGCTATTGTCCAACTGGTTTTTCCGCGTTTTGGCTCACGACAATGATCCATGCTTCCAAACATGAAATATTGGCCGGCGCGGCAACCGTAGGATTTGACATCCGTCATCTCGCAACGTTACGTCAACGAACACAATGGGCAGCATTGACGCCCGCTCGCAGGAAGTGGAGCTTCTCTTGGGCGTGATGGACAGGGCATCTCTCGAAGCACTCGCGATCGAAAAGATCCGCGCACACCGTCGGCAGATCGAATCCGATCAGCTGGTCTATGAGGAATGGGTGCGAGCGAGCGAGGATACGACAGTTTCCGCGATGGTCTTGCAGACCATGCAGGACGAGTATCTCGCCCGCCAGGAGAAGGCCGACCAGCTTCAGGAAGAGCTGTCAGAGCTCATCGACACACTCGGTTATGTCCCTGACGTCCCGGAAGACGAAAAGGAACAGGCGGTCAGCACCAGCCCCGATCTTTGAGCAAGCCGACCAGTTGCGCCAGTGTTCGGGCGTCGAGCTTTTGGCGAGCATTGTCCAGATAGTGCTGGATTGTTCTGATATTCAGACCGGTCAGCACTGCCATGTCGGACGAAGATTTGCCTTTGATTGCCCATTTGACACACATTTTTTCGCGGGCAGACAAGGTCTGCTTGGGTGCTATCGCCTGCCGGGCACCAACATGTTCCAATCGGTAATGTACCGCAAGAATGACGCGCAGTCCGTCTATAGGATTGAAGAGCTGGGGGATCTCCTCCCTTTTTTTGCCGGAGGAGAATGTCAGCATGATCGTTGAGCAATAGCTGCCTTCAATCGCCATCGTGACGCCGGTGCGGATGCCGTGACCGATCGCTTCGTCACGGAACCTACGCAGTTCCGGCCCTCGCCGATCAAGCCAGTCGTCTGCACTCCAGGAGAACATCTCTCGCCTGCGTTTGGCCTCTTCCACAACGGGATCGATTTTTGCGTATTCGTTTTCGAGATATCTGTCTTGCCATTCCGGTGGGTAGGAGTTGACGGTTTTAACCTCCGACCCTTCCGTCTGGAGATAGGAGAAATGCTCGTACCCCCATGATTTGCTGAAGGTCTGCAGGACATTTGCGATCATGTTTTGGTCATCTGCCACATCGATCAGGTCGATGAGTGAGCGAGCGCTTTCATTCACGGCTTATTACCCCTCGTTTTTGGCGGCTGGGTCATCCATCAACGGCTGGGAGACCTGGATCAGGATGTCATTGCCCTGGTTTGGCGGAGATCACCGAGATATGCCGGGGATTTCTCGCCTGAACGATTTAATCAACAGCAGTTGGCCGAAATGCTCTGTCGGCCACGGGAATATGAAGTATGCGAGCATCCCATCGGGAGCCCGCCTATTGGTAAATGACAGAAAGATGACACGTCATCAATTATTTGACGTGTGCGGCGCACATTTGCGTGATCGCATAGGTTGAGCCCCTGCGTTTTTAGGGGAAATGGGTGGGTCCATCACTTGGGGCAGTCAGCGATAAGCCGACGGGAAAACGATGTCCTGATCGACCATGACGTTGAAGCGATAGCCGGGCCGGATCATGATGGTGGGCTGGACGTTAAGATTTTTCGAAATGGTCTGCTCGGCCATTCGGCCAAACGTTTCCGCGAAGTTACGTCTGGCGGCATCGGAGGCCGTGTCCTGTGTTGCCAATGACGAACTCTCCGGCAGGGACATATCGATCCCGGTGCCGATCACGGCCACGAGCGCCGCCGACCCAAACGTGCGCCAGAGGTGGCGATCAACCTTGTCCTTAAAGCCGCCATAGCCTTCGGCATCCGTGCCGGCCATTCCACCGATCTGCAGCGTCGATCCATTGGGGAAGATCAGATCCGACCAGACCACCAACACCCTCTCCTGCCCGAACGAAACCTTTGAATCGTAACGTCCGAACAGTTTAGCGCCCTGCGGGATCAGAAGGCGGTGTCCGCTGGCACTATCGTAGACGTTCTGGCTAACCTGCGCGGTGATACGGCCCGGAAGATCCGAGTTCAGACCGGTGATCAGCGTGGCTGGAATGACGGAGCCGCGTTTCAGCTCGAAACGTGAAATCTGGGAAACGACCTTGTTTGGCAGATATCCGAGCTCCTTGATGTCCTGATTGAAAAAGTCCTCCTTGGCTGCCTGCCCATTCTGATCGCCATTGGCGCCGGGGAAACCGGCCTTCATTGCCGCCTCATAGAAATCGCCGGCATCGTTCGATACAGTTGCTACAGGCGACCGTTGCCTATCCGTGGCTTCCGAATTGTTTGGCACATCGCCAATATCGACGGTCAATGGAGACTCCAGGGCGGTCGACCGGGCTTGAAGCCGCGCCATTCTTTGCCGTTGCGCTTCCCGAATGATCTGCTCGTCCTGCTCCCTTTTCAATCGCGCCTTCCACACGTCCTCCTGTTCGAGCCGTGTGCTGTGACGCTCGGGCGTAACGAAATCTTCTTCTTTCGGTCGCTCGCGGGTTTCTTCTCGACGTTGGAGGACGGGCGTTGGCTGGAACACTTCCCGTTGTTCCGGTTCACCGATGATGCCGTCGGTCACACCGCGTTTGAGCTGATCACCAAAACTCGTGGCCGGGGCATTGGAGGACTCACCGAGATTGCCACTGCGATTGAAGGTGATCCCGCGCCAGGAGAGGCCGATGACGATCACCCCGAGCACGATTGCTACGAAGACGATCACCACAATGACCGGCAACCTGTTGAGGCGACGCATGGCCGGTTGTTCGGTACCATTGCCGGCGCTGCCGAGCTGAAGTGACTGGGACATGAGTGATCCTTCTCAATCCGGCTGCATGATGGAGAGTGGACTTGATGGAGAGGCGCCATCGGCAGCCACATTGTAGGTGCGCCCCAAAGCTGTCGTCGGCGTGGTGAGACGCGCGAGGACCTGACCCTCAAAGCTGTACAGGGAATAGGAAAGCTCGACCGGCTTTGGAGATGGGGTACTGTCGTCGGTGACCAGCTTGTAACCCCATCCTTTCAGCGCCGCCTCCAGAGCGGTCGCGAATTCCGTATCGTCCTTGCGCATCCGCAGCGATGGTGCCGATCTTGTCGGGACCGCTTCAGCAAGACGGCTCGCCATGTCGCCGGCAATGACACCAGCGGCGGCACCGCTTACGACAGGGGGACCAGAATTGATCGCCTCCACATCATCCATTGTCTGGCATCCCGAGGCGAAGGTCATGAGAAGGAGAATTGTCGCCAACCTGCGCATGGATTACCTCCCGCGCCGGATGGTAATCTTTTGCTGCCGCCAACCGACTCCGGATATCAGGACAGCCCGGTCGATCGCGTAATCGACCGTCATCATATCAGATTTCATACGATAGTTGACGACGCGGTTCTGGCCGCCGCTCACCACGAAGAGGACCGGCGCATCCTGGCCGGTAATCGATTTCGGGAATTGGATGTATGTCTTTTCTCCGTCGGAATAGACGCGTTTGGGTTTCCACCCTGCGCTCCCGCTGATCGAATATGAAAAATTCAAAGTTGCGGGTGTGCCGGCCGGTCCACCGACTTCAAGACGCGCATTGATATCCGAAAGTTTCGCTGACGCATCCTGCGGATATTCGAACCCGACACGCGCCATGTATTGGCTCGGATGAGACTTGAGCTGGATGTGATATGTGCGCCGAGACGTGGTCACCACCATCGAAGTGACAAGCCCTGCCTCAGATGGCTTGACTATGAGGTGGATTGCCTGGCCGCCGGAGGCGCCCGACGTTGCCGGTTCGATCTTCCAGCGCACCGTGTCGCCGACCAGCACATCGCGAACGATTTCACCGCCCTGCAATTCGATGTCGCAAACCTGCAATGGCGAGCAGACGACGGATGGTTGCGTTTCGCCGTAAAGGAAAACGACTTTTCCATCCGGGCCGGTCGTAACCAGACCGGGCATGCCACGCCATTTACGCGAAATGGTGGTCCCTTTAACCTCGTTGCTGTTCAAGCTTTGCGCGTGGGCTATCTCTGCAAGCAATAGAGCTGTCATGCAGCCGGTAGCCATGATCCATCCGTTACCCTTCATCACTTTCCCCTGCTCTTAAAGCTGTGCAGTCCAGTCGAAATCCTGGACATAAAGACCGATCGGGTTGAGGCGGATCGTTGCCTCGTCCTGCGGCGCTGTAAGCGTCACGGTCGCAATTCCACGGAACCGGTGCATTCCTGTCTCCTTACCCTTTCGGTCGCGTTCATATTCGGTCCAGTCGATCTGGTAGGTCTGGTTCGACAGCGCGACGATGTTGCTCACCTCGATTGCGACCGTCGCGTTTTTGGCGCGCTCGAAAGGGGAATTCCCCCGGAACCAGCCATTGACCTTCTGGGTGGCAGGCTCGGAAGCACGTAAATGGGCGTAGGTGCGATCGACATATTGCTTCTGCACGACGGCATCGGGCGTGATTGAACGAAAGCTTGCAATGAAGTTGCCAAGCGTTGCCCGAACGACCCGCGCGTCGGCGTATTCGATCTGCTGAGGAAAGCCGGCTGAAACGGCATTGCCGAGCTTGTCCACTTCAACGATGTAGGGAACCAGCTTCACCTGGGTGCTCAGATACATGGCATAGGAAAAGCCGATGACCGCAATGATCAGCGCGACGATACCGACGATGCGCCAGGCACGTGCCGCCTGCACGTAGGATCCATAACGCTCTGTCCACTCCTGCCGCGCGGCAAGGTACGGGTTTTCCGGGACACGCTCAGCCGCCATTGGTCATTCCTTTCATGTCGCTATTTGCCTTTGAGTTCAGGTGGTGGAGCTTTCCCACTCTGACTGCTTCTGCTGCCGTCAAGCTTTGCGTTGGCGAGCCCAAGCAGAGAGCCTGCGTAGGCACCCGGTGAGCCGATCGCCTTTTCCTTCGCAGCGGAGCCTGTCGCCGACATGCCGGATCCAAACGCGGTTCCCATGCCTTTGAGCGCTGCCCCCGCCGTTGACGAACCTGCAGCCCGGGCAGATTGCGCCGCCGCAACGCCGGCTTGTCCGGAGCTCACCGCCAGCCTGGCGGCACCTGCCGCAAATGAGGCCGCCTGTCCGCCATGACGGATGGTTTCCATGCCGCCCGTGACCGAAGCGCCCTGAACGACACCCTGGATGATGGTGGGGACATACATCGCGATCACAAAAACCACTACCGCGATACCGGCGATCGCGAGTGCGGTTTGGAATTCGTCGCCAACGTCAGGCCTGTTCGCTAAACCGATCAGGACTTCCGATCCTATGCGCGATATCATGACCAGCGCCATCAGCTTCATGCCGACCGAAAACGCATAGACCAGGTAACGGATTGCGAAATCCTTGGTGAAGGAGGATCCACCCAGCCCAAGCATGATCATTCCGGCAAGGAGGCCGAGATACATCTCGACCATGACGGACACGAAGATGGCTGCTACAAGCGCAAAGGCAATGACAGTCACCACCATTGCGAAGGCCGCTGAGATCGCCAGCGCATTATCTTCGAAAAGCCCGAACTGAACTTTTTCAGACATTTTCGTTGCGACGGTGAGGCCGGCGTTGAAAGCGTCTGCGGGCGACGCCGTTCCTCCCCCAGCGCCAATCTGGAAGAGGCTGTCGACAATGGCTTTGGCAAATGCTGGTCCTTCGGACAGCACGAAAGCGAAAAACCCGACAAACATGATGCGTCGGACCAGTTCGGCAAACCAAGTGTCCAAGGATGCTGCCTGAAGCGCCAGCCACACAGCCGCAATGCCGATCTCGATTGCCGCCAGAATCCAGAACAGCGATTTTGCCGCATCAAGAACCGATGTCTCCCACCCTTTAGCGGCGGTCGTGATCTCATTTTGAAGAGCGGTCAGAACCGAGCCGTCCTGGGCCAGGGTAGGGTCTGAGGAAACGGCAACGATCGCTAAAACGGTCGAGAACTGTATGAACTTCGGGATATCGATGGTCATGTGTTACCACTCGATTTTCATCTTCTCGCCACCGGCCGTCGGGTGCGGAAGCGGGGATCCAAAAAACATGTCATGTCGGTCGCCCGAGAGTGCCGAACAGGACAGCAATCGCGACCGCGGTGAAGGCAAGTTTTGCTCTCACCACTCGATCCTCATTTTCTCACCGCCGGAGGTGGATGGCGCTGTTGCGTTGAAGAATTTTTCGCGACGGGCCTGGGCGAGATCCTTTTCGGACTGCTCGGTCTGTTGCCAGGTGCCCATCAGCGTCATCTGCTGTGACACAAGGCCACGAAGCTTTTGCATCTGGGCCACCTGCTGGGCCGCGATCTGATGGCCAACCTGCAGTGCCCGCATTTGCCCGTCGGCAGATTCAGACATGCCACGCAGCGAGGTCATCGTGCTCTCCTCGCTGTCAAACTGATTGGCGGTCAGGCTCGCCGCTTTGAGCGTGCTGGCGATTGTGTCGCGGTTGGTATCCGACCAGGTTTGGTAGCTTGTCGAGAACGTCTCCGCATTCGGAAGATTGGTCTTCAGATCGGCATAACTCTTGAACCGCTGGCTGAGTACATCGTCCGCATTTCCCATCGAAAACGAGATGCCCTGGCCTTGGTTGACGATGTCACGCAGACGATTGAGGTCACTCTCCACCTCACCCCAGATGTGATTGGGGAGCTGCGCCGTGTTCTGCAGCATGTTTTTATAGATGTTCAGCTGGTTTTGAATCTGCTCGGCCAACTGAGCGATCTGGGTGAGCTGGTTATCTACCTGCAGGCCGGAGCTCGTCATCAGATCGACGAGCTGCGCATTGTTCGCCAACTGCGTCCATTCGGTTGCTGCACCGGCCGCTGCGCCGGCGCGGGCAGGAACAACCGATGAAGTCGTGATGACCCCCGCAATGAGGCCGGCCACAATATTGCGCCAAAGTTCATGTCGAGAGCACATCTTCTACTCCTCTGATTTCGAGCCATTTGGACGGCCATTTGTCGCCATGTTCGGCCTGCAGTGATCGGATGCGTTTGAGGTCGTTCTTTCCGGACACGCCGACGAAACTGAGCGCGACGGGACCGAGAGCCATGTCGAACAGGCGACGGCCGTCAGGTGTTGCGACGTAATATTCCCGCTTGGGTGTTGCGGCAGCGACGATTTCGACCTGCCGCTCATTGAAGCCGAGGCGCTCATAGAATTCCCGGCTGCCTGGCTCGCGCGCTGTGCCGTTTGGCAGGCAGATCTTGGTCGGGCACGATTCCTTCAGGACATCGATGATGCCAGATCGCTCGGCGTCGGAAATCGACTGGGTTGCCAGAACGACCGCGCAGTTTGCCTTGCGCAGCACCTTCAACCATTCGCGGATCTTGCTACGAAACACCGGGTGTCCAAGCATCAGCCATGCTTCATCCAGCACGATCAGGCTTGGAGACCCGTCCAGTCGCTTTTCGATACGGTGAAACAGATAGGTGAGCACCGGGACTAGGCTGCGCTCGCCGAGGTTCATCAACTGCTCGATCTCGAAACATTGAAATGCCCGCAGTGTCAGCCCGTCATCTTCTGCATCGAGCAACTGTCCCATCGGCCCATCCACCGTATAGTGGTGGAGCGCATCCTTGATCTCGCGCATCTGGACGCCGCTGACGAAGTCGGACAGCGATCGACCTGGCGCTTTCGCCATCAGCCCGATCTGCCTTGAGATTGCGTTGCGATGATCAGGGGTGATCGCGACGCCCTGCAACGCGACGAGCATTTCGATCCATTCGCCTGCCCAGGCGCGATCCCCGTCCGAGGAGAGATCGAATAGCGGGCAGAACGCGAGCGCCCTCCCCTTTTCATCATCCGCCCCGATCTCGTAATGATCGCCGCCACAGGCCAAAGTCAGCGGCAGTAGCGAATTTCCTTTGTCGAAGGCAAAGATCTGCGCGAATTCATATCGCCTGAACTGCGCAACGATGAGAGCGAGCAGTGTCGACTTACCGGAACCTGTAGGGCCAAAGATCAGTGTGTGTCCGACATCATCGACATGCAGGTTCAATCGGAAGGGCGTCGAACCGCTGGCAACCTGCATGAGCGGTGGAGAACTTGGCGGATAAAGCGGGCACGGCGCGACCGGGCTGCCTGACCAGACAGAATTCAACGGGATGAAGTCTGCCAGGTTGCTGGTGTTGATCAGCGGTTCTCGGATGTTGGCGTACCAGTTTCCGGGAAGGCTGCCAAGGAAGGCATCGGTCGCATTCAGCGTTTCGATCCTCGCTCCGAAACCTTCGGCCTGGATCAGCCTCCGAATGGCCTCCGCCTTCTCCTGAAGGGCTGCAGCATCTTGATCGAAGAGAATGACGACCGGCGTGTAGTACCCGTAAGCGACCAGGTGGGACGACGCCTGGGCAATGGCATCCTCAGTTTCTGCCACCATCGTCATCGCGTCTTGGTCGACCGAGCGGCTTTGTGTCTGAAAAAGCTGATCAAAAAAGGGACGAACCTTTTGCTGCCATTTCTTGCGTGTCCGCTCCAGTTTCTGTCGCGCCTCATCGGCATCGAGGAAGATGAAACGGGATGACCAGCGGTAGGAGAGCGGCATGAGGTCGAGGCTGTTCAAGATGCCCGGCCAGCTTTCCGCCGGCAGCCCATCAATGGCGACGACACCAAGGAAGCGGTTTTCGATCCTGGGTGTCAGTCCGTGCTCAAGTTCGGCAGTCGCCACCCAGTCCAGATACATGGGAATTTCGGGCAAGCGGACCGGATGGTTTTCGCCCGTGATGCAAAATCGGACGAACTGGAGAAGATCATCATATCGGGCTGTCCGTTGGCCGCCCAAATCGAAGGTCGATCGTGTCTGCATCCGCGCGATCGAGACGGTGCTTGCCAGATATTGCTCGATCTCGCGGATCGTGTTCTTGAACAAAAACAGTACCGTGTCCGCATAAGATTGCTTGCGGCTGGCATCGTCCGAATAGATATATTTGCTCAGTGCGGTTTTGCGTGGTTCTGCCGGCCGATAGGTAAGGATGATCGCGTGCCTGCTTTCAAAATGCCCCTGCTCGCGGCTGAAATGTGCACGCCGTTCAGCCTCAATCGCGCGTGTAACCGTATCCGGAAAATGACTGCGATCCTCTGTGGGATAGTCGATCGTCGGGATCCTGATCGCCTCGACCTGGATCATCCAGCCGCTTCCAAGGCGTGACAGGATCATGTTGATCTGCCGTGAGAGCTCGTTGCGCTCGCTATTCGTCGCGCTTTCACTGTCCGGCCCGGCAAAATACCAACCTGCCAGCAGACTTCCGTCCTTCAGAAGCAGGACGCCGTCATCGACGAGGCCGGCATAGGGAACAAGATCGGCGAAAGACGGCCCGGTGTGGCGGAAACGTTTGAGTGCTGTCATGACCACACCCTCAATAGGTTCGCCATGGCGAGGTCGTCGCCCGGTAATACGGTTTGTAGGAAATGTGGCGCAGATAGACGTGACGCATCACAGGGTCGGTCTTGGCCATCATCCGCAATGCGCCGACAATGGCTATCCAGACCCCTGCACCTAGAATGGCCGAATAGACGGTCAGGACGACGAAAATCAGGATTACCGCAATCAGGCCGGTCAACAGCACCAGTTCCCGGTCCGCGCCGAGCAGAAGATTCGGGCGAGACAAGGCGCGATGAATGCGATTTCGGTGGAGACCGGGCAGATGTTCAGCCATCTGCGCCATCCTTTGTCCCCGAGGAAGGCGTTAGAGTAAGCTCTCCCGGCACGCCGACTGACGCGCCCGTTGCCCCAAAGAGGCCGACAATGGTCGTCGCGCCGAGCAGAATACCGGCAACAAGCACGACGTAGACAAGCCTGCGTGCGAAATCATTCAACTCGCCGCCGAAGATCAGCATCCCGCCGGCAATCGCGACCGCGGCCAGCGCGATATACCCGGCGACCGGACCGGTGATGGATTCCTGGATCTGTTCAAGCGGCCCTTCCCAGGGCAGGCTGCTGCCGGAACTTGCCAGTGCCGGAGCAACTGACAGCAGAATGATCGGGACCGTTGAGAATAAAGCGAACCATTTTTTATGCGACATCATGTGCCTCCTGTTCTTCCGTTGGTTCGTCCGACTGGATGTCGTATTGGCCATGGGCAAAGCGTTCGACATGGATGACGTCGCGCACGCGCCGCCCTCGCGGTGTCCTTTCAATCGAGATAACAAGATCGACGGCTTCGCCGATCACCTCGCGCATCGGCTGCTGGCTCGCCTCGGCCGTGAGCTGCTCGAGCCGCCTCAGGGCGGAGGTGGCAGTATTCGAGTGGATGGTCGCAACGCCGCCAGGATGGCCGGTGTTCCAGGCCTTCAGAAGGGTGAGTGCGGCGCCGTCGCGAACCTCGCCAACGATGATCCGATCCGGCCGCAGGCGCATCGTGCTCTTGAGGAGCCTCGGCATGTCGATCGTGTCGCTGGTGTGAAGCAATACCGCGTTGTCGGCGGTGCACTGGATTTCGGCCGTGTCCTCCAGGATGACGAGCCTGTCCATCGGCGCGTTGTTGACGATCTCGTCAATGACGGCATTGGCAAGCGTAGTTTTCCCTGAACCGGTGCCGCCGGAAATGATGATGTTGAGCCGCGCCGCGATCGCACTGCGAATGGTTCGGGCCTGGCTTGCGGACATCACGCCGGTGCGCACATAGTCATCCAGTGGCATCATTCGAGACGCCCGGCGCCGGATCGAGAACGCAGGCTTGGCCACGATCGGCGGCAGCAGGCCCTCGAACCGGTGTCCGCCGATCGGCAGTTCGCCGGAGATGATGGGCTGGTCGGTATCGACTTCCGACTGCAGTGCATGCGCGACCGTGCCGATGACCATCTCTGCAGCGGCCGCCGACATCTCGCCAATGGCAGCGACGCCTTGACCAAGTCGTTCGATGAAGAGTTTGCCGTCCGGGTTGAGCATGATCTCGACGACACTGACGTCATCGAGTGCTGCGCAAAGCTGATCGCCAAGGGCTTCCTGGAGTTTACGCACGAGGCGTGGATGAGAGCGAAGCTGGGTCATCACTTTCTCTTTCACGCGGCTCGGCTGGAAGACTGAGAAAAGCTGGAGCGGTAGGCTTCCGGCTGAAGAGCCGACAGCAGGTTGTCGGTGGCCGGAAGTATGCCGGCGACAGCCATTGTCACCCCGATTTGTTTCGGTGGGCCCAAGCGCTGCAGCGGCCATCCGACACGAGAAAGGATCCGCTCGAAGCGAAGATCGGTGACGGTCACGATTTCCGTGTAGCCGTTGATCAACGACCATTCGATGATGCCGGCAAACATCGTCAAGGTCGTTTCGTGGATCGAACCGCTACCCCTTCCCTCCTCGCAATTGGTATTCACGCAAAAGCGCGAACTTTCGATCATCGCAGGATGGGCGTGCAAAGTGCCGTTCGGTAGCAAGGTGGAGAAGACATCTCGGACCATGGTCGGCCCAAGGGCGGGCAGAAGGCGCGCGCACGCCAGAACTCGCTCTGCGTCATCGAGGGCAAGAACGTATGTTGGGTCAAGCTCGTCGAAGCGATCGAACTCAAGGCCATCTTTCACCGCGACGTCCCAACCAAGTCGGGTCGAGAACACATCCGCTCGCAGTTGGTACTGTTGGCGCAGAAGGACCGTTTGCGATGGCCCCTGTGATTTCGAAATTGCGATGATTTGCATGGCGGACACTCCTCGTCGTTTTCGTCGACGAGAAGGTCATCATAAAAAGATTGCCTCTGTGAATTGCAGAATTCTGTATGCCTGAGTCGGGTGAGTCGCAGCGCACGGAGATCGATTGCCCACGCCGCCAGAGTTACGAACAGTTTTCGGGAGCAGAATTTACCCTAGAACAAAGGTAGACTCACCAAGCCGAAGAAAAGTCGCCAACTTGTTGTAATCTAACTTGTATTAGAAACTGTGTGGCATAATTTTTCTCATACGCCGGCCCGTCGCGTTAAGACTTTGTTAACCTTAAACTCCTTGTCACATCCTGCGAATTGTCGATAATAACGGTTATAGGGCGGACTAGGCCCGTAAATCGTTATCTGGATGTTTTTTGACAATGAACGCTAATTCGATTCCTTCGGTGAAAATGCCGTTGCATTTCGAAGATCAGATCCTCGAACAGGGTGATTTGATATCGAAGAAGCTTCACCTGTTGAGCGTACAGGCATTCCCGCCGAATGCTCGAAAGAATCTGCGCGCCTTCACGCTGGCAGAGGTCGCAACTTACCTCAATGTGTCTCAAAGTACCCTTAAAAAGCTTCATCTTGAAGGCAAGGGCCCGTCGCCTCAGACATCATCGTCAGGTCGGCGAACCTACACTGCAGAACAGATGCTGGAGCTTCGACAGTACCTCGATCAAAACGGGCGATCTGAAAGCCGGATGTATGTTCCACACCGTCGCCCGGGTGAAAAGCTGCAGGTTATCGCTGTCGTCAATTTCAAGGGCGGATCTGGTAAGACCACGAGTGCCGCCCATTTGGCACAGTATCTGGCGCTGACCGGTCTTCGCGTCCTCGCGGTGGACCTCGATCCGCAGGCGTCTCTGTCATCTCTTTACGGTTTTCAGCCGGAACTCGATCAGGTTTCGTCGATCTACGACGCAATCAGGTATGATGATTTAAAGAAACCGCTGTCAGAAATCATTCGACCGACCAATTTTCCTGGTCTGGACATCGTGCCTGCAAATCTCGAATTGCAGGAGTACGAGTACGACACGCCGCTCGCCATGTCGAACCGTTCGTCGAACGAAGGAAAGACCTTCTTCACCCGCATTTCGCGGGCATTGCAGGAGGTTGAAGCTCAATACGACGTGGTCGTCGTGGACTGCCCACCTCAGCTCGGCTATCTGACCATCACCGCATTGACCGCTGCCACCAGTGTTCTCATCACCATCCATCCGCAGATGCTGGACGTCATGTCGATGGGACAGTTTCTCTTGATGTTGGGCGGAATCCTGAAGCCTATCCGGGCAGCTGGCGCTGAAGTGAATCTCGAATGGTATCGCTACCTGATCACACGATATGAGCCGACCGACGTGCCACAGTCCCAGATGGTCGGTTTCATGACGACCATGTTTAACGAGTTCATGCTCAAGAACCAGATGCTGAAATCGACGGCCATCTCAGATGCGGGCATCACGAAACAGTCTCTGTACGAGGTCGATAAGTCATCGATCAACCGCGGCACGTATGAGCGCGCGATTGAGTCGATGAATTCGGTTAACGGCGAAATCGCCTCTCTCATTCATGCATCGTGGGGGCGATGAAGTGTCAGCTGACAAAATTGAAAATTCGGTTCGCGATTACAACCCTGTAAGCAATGATTGGAGCGCGTGAATGGCCCGTAAAAACTTTCTCGCCGGTCTGAGCGACATCCCTGACACACAGGAAGCGACAACGCCAAGTTATCCGATGCGCGGCGCTTCAAAGACGATGATCCGCTCGCTTGATGAGATTGCAAAGCAGGCCGACAAGTTTCTTGAAGGCGAGGTAATCGTCGAGCTCGAGCCTGAACAGATCGATGGCTCGTTCATCACTGACAGGCTCGAAGACGACGACGCTGAATTTGTTGCGTTGGTGGATGCAATCAGAGCGAACGGACAAAACACCCCGATACTTGTTCGACCTCACCAAAGTGAGGACGGTCGGTACCAGGTTGTGTTTGGTCACAGAAGGTGGCGAGCGGCGAAGTCGCTCGGGCTGAAAGTTCGTGCTGTCGTGAAGCCGATGGACGACCAGACGCACGTCATTGCCCAAGGCCAGGAAAATTCTGCGCGAGCAAATCTGTCGTTCATCGAACGTGCGATGTTCGCCAGGGGTCTGGAAGAGAAAGGTTACGGACGCGAGGTCATCTCCACAGCCCTGTCGGCGAATGCCTCGTCACTTTCAAAAATGATGTCTGTGACGGAGCGTATTCCTGGGCAGCTTATCAGATTGATCGGCCCCTCCCCTGCCATCGGGCGTGAGCGCTGGATCGAGCTGTCATTGCTGGTGGGAAAGTCGTCCAATTCCGAAAAAGTCGATTCAGTTACACAAAAGACGGCATTTGCCGATCTCCCGTCGGATGAAAGGTTTTCAACGCTCTACGAAGCGTTGAACAAATCTGCTCGGCCGGTGAAGAAAACTGATCTGTCGACAAGCAAACAGACGTGGCAGCCAGCCGACAAGGCGGTGTCTGCTGAAATCACGAATTCCGGGAAGGCCTTTTCGCTGTCGATGAAAGCGAAAAACGCTAGCCGATTCGGAGATTACCTATCCTCCAGATTGGACGGCCTCTATGCCGAATTCCTGGAGAATGACCAGAAACACGGAGAATAAACCGCAAAAGAAAAAGGCCCCCAAACGACCTAAATCGTGGAAGCCTCTCTCGTATTCCTAGCAGATCGA
The DNA here is from genome assembly GCF_009617585.1 of Endobacterium cereale. GTDB lineage: Bacteria > Pseudomonadota > Alphaproteobacteria > Rhizobiales > Rhizobiaceae > Neorhizobium > Neorhizobium cereale. Next base: position 57,769 of record NZ_WIXI01000041.1, read on the forward strand.
GAATCGCATTTCCTCGAATCGTAGTCAAGAGTCTTAGGCATCGTTTTGGTGAGCGGATTTCTGTTGCCTAACTGAAGGCGAAGGAAAATGCAGTCGGGATATGTAACGACGCCATTCGGGCGGCGATCGATGACGCTTGCCTTGGTGCAGCGCCAGGTCGACACTGAACAAGCCAACAACAAGAGACCTGTCGAAAAATGGCGGGTATTTCGCGACGTGGGAGATGCGCGCGAACGTCTCGGTTTACAGGATCGGGCGCTGGCAGTGTTGAACGCTTTATTGTCGTTTTACCCGGCTGTAGAGCTGTCGGAAGACAACAATCTTGTCGTGTTCCCATCGAACGTGCAGCTCACCGCACGTGCGAATGGCATTTCGGGGACAACTCTGCGCAAGTGCCTGGCGAGCCTCGTCGATGCGGGTGTCATTATACGCAAGGACAGTCCTAACGGGAAACGATATGCCCGCAAGGGTTCCGGTGGATCGATTGAAGACGCCTACGGCTTTAGTCTAAGCCCCCTTTTGGCACGCGCAGCTGAGTTCGCCTCCCTTGCTCAAGAGGTCGCAGCGGAGCAAAGACGCTTCAGGATGATGAAGGATCGCTTGTCGGTCGTTCGACGTGATGTGCGAAAGCTGATTACAGCCGGCCTGGAAGAAGGGGTGCCAGGAAACTGGCAAGCTGTCGAGGATTGTTTCGTGGAAATCGTTTCGCGGATTCCTCGGCGCCCGAGCACCGCAGACATCCTCGATCGGTTGGACGAGATGACGCTTTTGCACGAAGAGGTCGTCAGCATCTTGGAAGATAACGATAATTCCAAAAAACCGGATAGCAATGCCATCGTATTTGGCTGCCACATACAGAATTCAAAATCCGAATCCTGCAATGAATCTGAACCTGCTCTGGAAAAAGTGCAGGGCGAAAAACCTGCGTCAATCAACGAGCGTGAGCGGAAGAAGAAACCTCAGGTATTTCCGTTGTCGGTGGTTTTGGCAGGCTGCCCGGAGATCGCAGGCTTAGGACCGGCCGGTGGTGTTTCAAGTTGGCGCGAATTGATGTCCGCGGCGGTTACCGTTCGATCGATGCTGGGCATCAGCCCGTCCGCATACCAAGACGCCTGTGAAGTCCTGGGAGATGTGGAGACGGCTATCGCGGTAGCATGCATCTACGAACGCTCAAACCACATCACTTCGGCTGGGGGCTATCTCCGCAATCTCACCGACAAGGCGAAACGAGGAAAGTTCTCGCTCGGACCCATGCTATATGCCCTCGTGAGGCAAAGTTCGTCCACAATCGGGCGAAGAGCTTGAGAATGAAAACTAAAATATGATAAGTACATGAAAAATATGAGGAAAATGCTTTTTTTGTCAGCAGACAACGTAAAAGGCTCCGTCGGATAGGAAGCATGTGGTGCCGAACCCGTGCGAACAATGCTCATGGTCCCCTTCTGTCGCCTTGCGACTATTTCCATGGTGCCGGGGGCAACAATTTGGATCGTGAGCGTCTCCGAGAGGAAGCGGGATCCAGCGCCCTCGCCGATGTGCAACAAGCGGCATTTCGTTTATGAAGAGGTCCACCGCACGAGGACCAGATCATAAATTTCTCCAACTTCACAGAGCCGGATGAGACGTGCAATCTAGACAGACATTCACCGCAGCCCCTCCCCGATCTAGGGCAAGGCGGTGTTTCAGGCGTGCATCGTAAACATCATCCGAAGGTATCGGGTCAATGAGTCGACGAAGACTTCTCGCGGATAAAATTCGGCCGTTTGTGGTTAGGCTAGACAATCTCGCAAGCCACATTCTGCACTGTCTTGGTTTAAGTGCAAAACCACATATCTGTGCGACCTGACTAGGCGGAGTGAAAGAGGAGTTCTCACTGGGCCGAAGCTGATGGCACTGCTACGGACACAAGTCGGCATAGCACTTTCGCTGTCGAATATACCTTGCCTCGGGCTCCCGAGTGTTGCTGCCATGAAACCCGGTTGGCAGCTTTAAAGACGGACAGCGGCCGTCAGCGATGGTACCTAGTCTGTTGCCGATGTTTCGGTAGAGGCTCCGTAGGAAGGCAGTTTGCCCATCAGTCGAAAATGAACCCCATCTGGGCAGAAGTCATGAAGTACCGTCCCGCTGAAATAGGGGCCGACCATTTTGCCTATCAGCTTGGAGCCGAACCCCATTTTTGACGGTGGGATGACAACCGGACCGCCCTCTTCCACCCAAGTGAGTTCGAACTTCCCATCTTCGGCGACAGTCCATTCAATTTGGACATTTCCTTTTTCACCCGAAAGCGCTCCATACTTTGCCGCATTGGTTGCAAGCTCGTGGATGGCAAGGGAAAGACCGAGCGCTTGAGCTGCAGTCAAGTCTTGAGACGGGCCGCTGGACTTTATACGCAGTCCGCCCGGATCATGAGATAATAAGGCATTGTCGAGAACGCTAATGATATCTGCCGAAGCACCTTCGGCTGATGTCAGGATATCCTGAGCCGTTGCCAAGGCCTTTACGCGCTTCGAGATCGACTCCCGCCCCTGCTCTAGGCTTGAGGCATTCCGGAGGGTTTGCGATACAATTGCCTCGACGATCGCCAATGTGTTCTTCATCCGGTGCGCTGCCTCGGAGATCACGTTTTTTCGACGCTCATCCTCTTCCTTCTGGCTCGTCAAGTCCTTCGTTACGACCCCGAAGCCAACGATCGATCCATCGGAATTCTTCATCGGGAACATGCTATAGAGGGCCGGAAACAGGTCGCCTGTCTTGAAATTGCGCAGCCGCAGTTCTCGTTCGCAACTCTGGCCGGCTTTGATGAGCGGCTTGACGTCTTGGGCGAAGATCGCGCGATCACTCTCGGCGATGAACTCCTGCACGTTTTGCGGAATGGTGTCGGTGACTTCCAGTCCGACCAGAGCCCGCGCTGCATCATTGAGAAACACGACCTTCCCGAATGCGTCGGCCATACCGATGAAATCCGAAGCCTGGCGAACAACCATCTCGAATTTCGCTTTTTCGGCTTCGGCTGACTTTGCCCGAGCCAGCAGCTTTTGCTGCTCCGCTATCGTCTTGCGCAGTTCGAGATGTGCCATAGTCTGCCGGGCAAGAAACTGCAGCATCGAAACCTGCGCATCGGTGAACTCGCGCACCCGATAGTCCAGGACACAGATGGTGCCGATCGGCAATCCCTCTTCGGTTTTCAGGAGCGCGCCGGCATAGGCGCGAAGAAAAGGCGCCTCGGTCACCAGTGGATTGCAGTCGAGACGAGGATCCTTGGTGGCATCCGGAATGACCATGACCTCGGCTTCAAGAAGCGCATGAGCGCAGATCGCGGTCTCAAGCGGAGTAGAGCGGACGCCGAGGCCGACTTCAGCCTTGAAGAACTGCCGGGTAGTGTCGACGAGATTGACGACGGCTATCGGCGCTCCGCAGATCTCGGATGCGACCCTCGCGAGTTCATCGAAGTCGGCTTCTCTTGGCGTATCGAGGACGTCGAAGCTGTGGAGTGCCTCCGATCGCTCGGTTTCGCTCCACGAACTGCGAGGAGCAAAAACTGTCTCGGGTTGAACGTCAGGCATCAGCATTATCGTTCCGTTCGGTCGGCGGTGATTTATGGGGTGACCTCAAGCTCGAGCAGGGTCGCTGCGAGTTGGTCTTCTGAGACTGGTTTGGAGAGAAAACGAGCGCCTGTGGGGAGGGTACCATCCAGTGGCTTGTAGCGTCCCGAGATCACAATGATCTTGCAGCCGGTCCAGCGAGCGGACGTGAGTTTGGCGAGCGCAATGCCATTCATCGATCCCGGCATGTCGATATCCGTCAAAAGCGCCTGCACCCCAGGTGCCTTTTCCAGCTCCATCAATGCTTCGTCGGCGTTGGCAGCTTCGATGACGGCAAAACCGCTGTCTGCCAAGACATCGGCAAGATCCATGCGGATGAGGCCATCATCCTCTACAAGAAGCACCGGTAGCTTTATCGACATTCAATGCTCCTGCTGAAACGTGTCGAGGTCGGCGCTGATCGTGCATCGCAGCCCGCTCTCTTCGAAATCGAGTGTGACTTTGCTATCTGCTGTGCCGTTCAGCCCTGCCGAGATGAGCCGGAGGCCTGAGCCAGTGTTCTGCGGAACGGCCACAGATGGGCCACCGGTCTCAACCCAAGACATTTCGAACCTGTCGGACTTGGGGCCTGTAACACGCCAGTTTAAAATAATTTCCCCCTCCGTGGTCGACAAGGCGCCGTATTTGACGGCGTTGGTTGCTAACTCGTGGAGGATCAGGGATAATGACAGGGAAGGGCGGGAGCCGACCTTAAGCCTTGGTCCGCAAAGACTAATCCGGGGATTGCCGGGATCGTCGTAGAGTGCTGTCATTTGCTCGACCAGTTGAATGACGGTCGAGGCGCCCCTCCCTCCTTCCAAGATAGTATCGTGCGCCGCACTCAGCACGCCGATACGTTCTGAAAGCTTTTTACGCGCAGAGGTCAGGTCCTCGGCATTGCGTAATGTCTGCGAGGCGATCGATTGGACCATGGCGAGCTGGTTCTTGAGACGATGGCCGAGTTCGTGCGACAGGAGCTGGCGATGCTCTTCTTCCGCATTCATCTCCGTAACGTCACGGGTCTGGACAAGAATGCCGCTGATCGATCCGTCGTCCTGACGCATCGGCTGGTAGACGAGGTCAATCAAACGGTTTTGCTTTTCGCCGTCGGCGCCGCGGTTGAGCTCGATCGGAAGGTTTCTGGCGATGTAGGGCTCGCCAGTCGTATAGACGCTATCGAGAAGCCCGATGAAGCCCTGGCGCACGACCTCGGCCATCGCCTCCGCAACAGGCCTACCAATGATGTCGCGATCGACCCCAATCATCGAATAGTATTCGTCATTGGCGAATTCGAAGACATGATCGGGACCGGTCAGCATGGCGATGCCACCCTGGCTAAGTTCAAAGACCTGCTTGAAACGTTCCTTTTCCCGGCGCTCTGCGTGTCGCAGGGCAACCTCCGCCGTGATCTCGGTACAGGCACAAAACATCCCGAGCACCGTACCCCAAGGGTCACGAACAGGGGTGTATGAAAACGCGAAGTGCGTTTCCTCCGGATAACCCTTCCGATGCATCAGGAACTCAATGTCATCCATTGCCGTCCCGATCCCATTATAGGCATCAGTCATAATGGGATCGACTTGATCCCAAATGTCATGCCAGAGATCGTGGAATGACCCGCCAAACGCGGCCGGATGACGATTGCCACACATCGCCGCATAGCCATCATTATACAGGGTCGTTTGCGAGGGGCCCCAGACGATCAGCATCGGCTGCAGCGAGCCGAGCATGACGCTGAGCAGCGTCTGCAGCTCAACGCACCAGCTTTTCTGAGACCCTAATGGTGATGTTGCCCAGTCGAAATTCGCGCTCAACCGGCGACAGTCTGGATTGGCTTCCAGTGACAATTCTTGCGTTCCCCTGCCCGCGCTCGCGCAGAAACGCATCGCAGTCTGTTTCGTTCCTTACGGACGGTGCGGGGTGGCAACAAAAGGAGCGTCGACGTCAAGATCGTGTTAGCGAGCCGGGTCGAAGGGGAGAGGTGTATCGTTGGCGGGCTCCACAGCGGCTATACCGTCCAGAATCGAAAGGTCATCAGCCGCCAGTCTTGCCTTCGCCGGCAACGCAGCCACTATCATGACATGCTCTTGCTCGTCGAAAGGTTCCGTCAGGTTGGCCGACACGACCGGATGAAGGCAAACGGCCGGATCAGGCTCCATGACGCCTAACCGCGTGCTTCGAAGTCAACGGACGTCGGTGCACGCGGCTCTGCTGGTATGGGCTCAGTTGCTTCGGTAGCGAGCCAGCCAATGCGCGTAAGCAGGCGGTAGAGTTGCCCAGGCCGCATCTTGGATGCCTAGCTTCTTTGCGGCGGCATACGGCCAGTGCGGGTCCGTGAGCAGGGGCCGGCCAAGCATGACAAGATCCGTCTTCCCTTCCCCGATGAGAGCGTCGGCCTGCTCGGGGTCGCTGATAAACCAGCTCATCGATGCTGGCAGGTCAGTCTCGGCGTGGACACGTGCTGCGGTCTCGGCCAGGAAATTCGGACCCCAGGGGATCTGAGCCGTCGGTGTGGAGAACCCGACGCTGACATCGATAGCGTCAAGGCCCGCCGCCTTAAAGCGATTGACGAGCGCGATCGACTCCTGGAGTGTCTCTTCGTCGCGCCCATCGAATTCGATCACGCCGAACCGGGCGGTGAGGGGGCGATCCTCAGGCCAGACTTTGCGCACGGCGGCGAGGGTTTCCAGCAGGAACCGACCTCGGTTTTCAGCGCTTCCGCCATATTCGTCCGTTCGCTGGTTGGAATGCACGGAGAAGAAGCTCTGAGCGAGATAGCCGTGGGCAAAATGCAGCATGAGCCATTCGAACCCGGCATCCCGCGCGCGCTCCGCTGCAGCGACAAAATCCTGCTGCACGCGAACGATATCTTCCTTTGTCATCTCGGCAGGTACCTTTCCGAGATCTCCACCAAACGCGAGTGCCGAGGGGGCAATGGTTGCCCAGCCGCGCGGGTCACCATCGGCGATGTGATCGTCACCTTCCCAAGGACGATTGGCGCTGGCCTTGCGGCCGGCATGGGCGATCTGGATGCCCGGTGTTGAACCGGCGGCCTTGATTGCCTGGACGATCGGGCGAAGCGCTTCGGCCTGTGCGTCGTTCCAGATGCCTAGATCGGAAGGAGTGATCCGGCCTTCTTCTGAGACAGCAGTTGCCTCGAGAATGACCAGCGCCGCACCGCCTCGTGCTAGGCCTGCATAATGCGGAAGGTGCCAATCGGAAACGATGCCATCGGTCGCCATGTACTGGCACATTGGCGATACCGCGATCCGATTGCGCAGGGTGATGCCTTTGAGGCTAAAGGTATCGAAAAGCTTGGCCATGATGGTACTCCGTTTCATCGTGGCGGTGATCTAGCTCTTCGTTAGTTCGATTACAATAGAACAATGGCAATAGACCTGTTTCGATGCTAAGGGTGGTGTCATGAGAGTTATGAAGCACCCAGCCATTCAAGAAGTCAGCATCGAGCAAGTGTTCTACGCGTTGAGCGACCCCGTGCGCCTCGAGATTGTGCAGAAACTTTGCATCACCGACGAGGCCAGTTGCAGTGCACTGGATGGCGGGCGACCAAAGTCTAGCGTGTCTCATCACTTTCGGGTATTGCGCGAGGCAGGGTTGGTATGGACCCGCAACGAAGGCGTCACGCACATGAATATGCTGCGGCGCGCCGAGCTTGACGAGCGTTTCCCTGGACTGCTTGATGTCGTCGCTGCAGCCATCCCCAACGGCAAGGGTGAGACGCGACTGGGCTGCTAGAGCCGCTTTGACAGAGGCCTTGCATCTGCCAATGTTGGTCGCCGGTGACCTACATAAAAATACAACTTGGCACCACGTCTATTGGCTCTCAAAAGGGCTGCCATCAAGGTGGCTAATGCCATCTTGATGGCAAGTGGGCTGAGCTGTATAGTGGAGGCAAAGGAGTTCGTTATGGCAGCACCACAGCTTTCCGTTCGCAGTTCTAAGGCGCGAGATCTGGCACACCGACTTGCCCGCCGCGAAAACCGCACGATCGCCGACATTGTCGAGCGCGCGCTGGAGACCTATGAAGCCCGTGAAGCGGGCCGCGAGCCGGCATCTGAATTTTATAAGCGCATCACTGCGCAGTCGGGCACGGATATCGATTTGGATGTGGTGATCGAAGCTAACCGGATCCCTCATCAAGGGATTGAGCTTTGATTTTCCTGGATACCAATGTCGTATCTGAGACCTTGAAGAAGGCGCCAGACAGTGCCGTCATCGCTTGGTTGGTACGCTACGATGTAGAATTGGCTCTGCCGACCGTTGTTGTTGCGGAAATCGCGTTTGGCATCCAGAAGATCCGTCCGGATCAACGGGCGGAGCGCCTGGATGAGGGGTTGGCGAACTGGCGGCGCCGCTTTTCCGATCGCATGTTCGGCCTTACGGAAGAGGCTGCGCTCGCCTACGGAGAAATCATGGGCATAGCCTCGCGGGTAGGGCAGGGAATGTCGGCGCCTGACGGTATGATCGCAGCCATTGCCCGTGTTAACGGTGGGCGTCTCGCCACCCGCAATCTCAAGGACTTCAAAACCACGGGACTGGAACTGATATCTCCTTGGGATTTTTGACGTCAATAGCTGACGTCCGGTAGACATCGTTAACTCAGCATCCGCGCTGCCTTACCGCTGCGCCGAGTGGCATTGTTGTAATAACTTGAAGCCTGTTGGACTGAACGATGTCGAGACTGTTCCATTGCTTCGGGTAGGGGGATGCCGCGGTTTGCTGCTTCAGTCAGATAGCCGGATCGCAGCCCGTGCGCAGAAAACTCCCTAGGCTGAAGCCCCGCCATCTCCGCCCGCTGCTTGACGATTGCGTTGATCGCACTCGGCTCTAGCGCCCGCTTCGAAACATTGCCCCACCGATCGACCTTTCGGAAGACAACGCCGGTATCGTTTGAAGCCGCGAACCAAGCATCGAGCGCTTCCACCGGACGACCGGTGAGATAGACGACCTCGTCATGATCGGCGCCCGATGTTTTTGTCCGGCCGAGATGAATGGCGAGAGAGGGGAGGGGAGGGCTATCGGATACTGCGATCGGCGCCTCTTTGGTCAGCTGCTCGACGCGCAGTCCGGCGATCTCGCTGCGGCGACGGCCGCCGGAGGCAAATGCCACCATCAAAATCGCCCGATCACGGAGGTCGCGCAGGTTGCCACTTGCGCAGGTCGCCAGCATTTTTGCCAGCACGTCTGCTGTGACCGCCTTGGCACTCTTGCGTTTTCGGGGCCGTGGCGTCGCGCGCACGGCAAGGCGGATGGCAGACTTGAGGGCAGGGGAGGAGAAGGTGCCGGAAAGCCCGCGCCATTTCGTCAGCGTCGACCAGGTGGCCAGACGCCGGCGCACCGTGTCGGGCGCGTGCGGACCTAGGACTTTCAGGAAACGTTGGTCGCGCAAGCTCGTCTCGACATCGGCCGGCATGCCGTGGTTGGGGTCGTCAGTACGCTTTGCCGGATCCCACAGGTGGTGTGCGACAAATTTCAACAGCATCGCCTCAGGGGCCGGCCATGGCAAAGAGGTGCCTGTCGCCGCCAGCGACCAGGCCTGCAGATAGGCGAGATCGGAGGTGAGTGCCCGAAGGGTATTTTCGCCCATGCCTTCGTTGACCAAGTGGCGTAGCGTTTCGACATCCTGATCGGTCAGAAGTTCCGCCAACTCGTCGCGGCGTTCCATTGGCAGTACGGCTGTGGATCTTAGCTCCCGATTTCAATTGAAGCGCTAAGCGAGAAATTCGTCGCTGAAATCTTCCCTTACGATTTCACTCCTGAGTAGGGGAGGGACCGACTAAAGTCCTGATGCCTTGGTCAGATTCACGCGGAAGCGATCCCGCCGCCGCTGATATCTACGGGTCATCTCCGCTGAAGCATGACCGAGCTGTTTCTGGACGTAACGCTCGTCGACTTCAGCGGAAGAAGCCAAGCCGGCGCGAAGGGAATGGCCGGAGAACTTGAAGGCGCGTTCAAACTCGCTGAGATCGCCCCGCACGCCTGCGGCCATTGCGGCCCTTTTCACAAGCCGAGCGACCTCCTTGTCGTTCAGCCGTTCCGAGCCGACAGCTTTCCCTTGCCCCGTCACCCGGCGAAAAAGAGGGCCATGAGCCAGCTTAGCGAACTTGATCCAGATCTCGATTGCGGCGACCGGGCAGGTCGCATCGGCCGATCCGCGGCCGACCTCGACCTCTCGCCATCCGGTTTTACCGCGCAGGGTAATAAGCATGCCCTTGTCGATGATCTCGATCCAACCGCGGCCGTCTTCAGTCTGGTCCGCCTTCAGATCGAGGCCGACGATCTCGGAGCGCCGAAGACCTCCAGCAAAGCCGATTAGCAGCATCGCCCGGTCGCGCATGCCGCGCAGGGTGCCGCGATCGAGCGTTTCTAGCATGGCGATGATGTCGGTCGCCATGACCGCTTCCTTCTGGACCGGTGGGCGGGCATGGCTGTTACGAATGCCGGCCATGACAATGGCGATATGCCGGTCCTTGCGATCGAGGCTCAGGCCGCGTTGCGCATAATTCCACGAAATCGACGAGAGGCGGCGCTCAATCGTCGAAACGGAATTTGCCTTTGCTCCGCGGTCAACGGATCCCGAGGCGCAGGCTGTGATGTAGAGACCGACGGTCGCCGGATGTGGCGGGAGGGGGGAAAGACTGGAGCGACGGCACCAGGCAGAAAAGTGCTTCCAGTCGGATGCGTAGGCTTTTCTAGTGTTGATTGAGCTGGCTGCCTCGACGTAGCTCCGCGCGCGATCGGTGAGGTCTTGCAGGTGGCCCGACAGGCTGGACCCCGGTTGTGGGGCAGGGGAGGGGATTTCTGCTCTGGAAATGGAAGGCTCGTCCGCCACAGCTCGTCCACCGAGAATGTCGCTCATCTCACGCTTCCCATGGATTGGCCACGGCTGCGCCTGTATCCTCAAAGTCCTTGACGTTGCGAGTGACGAGGATCAGGTCATGGACAATTGCAGTGGCTGCGATCAGCCCGTCGATGTCGCCGCGCGGGCGGATCGCGGCGATGCGGCCCCATTCGACTGCGATCTCGTCGGTCACCGTGAGGATGCGCTCAGCATGATCGTGGCGCAGCTTGCGCAGCCATTCGGCAAGATGTGCCGCAGCCCTGGGATCTGTTTTTTGTTTCAAGGCAATACCACGCATGATCTCACCAAGCGTCAGCGCACTCAAGTGGACGCTGAGAGGATCGACAGAGCGCAGCCACGACACTGCCTGTGGTGTGCCCCGCCTTGCCTCCGAGACGATATTCGTATCCACTAGATACATCAAAAGGCCACGTCGCGGCTTGAGACTTTGGCCCGTGCGTCGACCGCGTCGGTGAAGGCGTCATCCCAAGGCGGACCGGCAAGCAGGTCATCGACCAAAGTCGGTCGCCCTGCGCGCAAAGCGTCATAGTCTTTTGCGGACAAGACAACCGCCGTGCGCTCGCCACGCACGGTTATCTCTTGCGGGCCCTCAAAGCGGGCTTTTTGCACTACTTTCGAAAATTGGTTTTTAGCGTCCTGCAGCTGCCAATCCATGAATCTGCTCCGATCTAGCTAGGCTGTCTAGCCACAATTAGCACCGTTCTCGATTATCTGAAAGCGGCGAAATGCGCATTTAAAAGTAAAATCTTGGCGTTTGTGGCGTATGCATTGATAATAGCAAAGATGTCCGATAATGCAAGATTATCGGACGTATTATATCGCCGACATGCCGTGCGGTTAAGCGCAATATTGCTGGCATAAACTGCGCATTCGATTTAAAGTCGACGCATGAATTCATTCGCGCGCTCCGCTTCAGCCCTACCTGCCTGGTCACACCGCGTGCCGGGATGGGCACTGTCGCGTGGTCGCGACATCAACGAGACAGACGCCGCCTTTGGCGCTGGCATCGCTCTGAAATTGCTCGACGATCTGATCCGCGCCGACCCTTCATGGCTCGGCTGCTGGCGCGATCGGCTTGCCCTCAAATCGGCTGCCGTCGCTGCCAAGATGCTTGGCCGCAGCGAAGACGAAGGTGCTATCCGGGACGCCGTCCTGCTGACCGTCGCCGGTGACGATCCCGGCCCGGCCGGAAAGCTGTTTCTGGCAACACGAATGTTGATGCGCCGATCCGCATCAGTCTCCACCTCATTCGTAAAGGAGATCGCCGATCTTTCTGGCAGTCGGTGGGACGACGGACTTGCCTCAGTTCCCGATATCGTCGATTCTGCCATCCAGTCCGGGCGAGCAGCACCCTTCGCGGTGGCGGACCTTATTACGGCGATCTTTGCCGTTCGTCCAGATGCCGAGGTGCTGGCGCTTGGGCTGGCCGAGGCCGTTCTGGCGCATAAACTGAGTTGGCCGAAGTCCGTGCCGCTGCTGTTGCCCGAACGGTTTGGCCCCTCGTTCCGTACCATCGGCGGACGCGGCCGGGTTCGCCCAGGCGAGCCGGCCTATCCCAAAGCAATCTGTATGGCGCTGTTCGACGGCGTCGACGCCGCGTTGCGCTCCGCCGTCGAAATCGATCGTCGTGCGGCGCTATTGTTATCCGTGGCGCCGAAGGTGCGCACCAAGGGCGCCGAGCCTGTCATCCGTAGATTGCTGAACGAAGACGCCGTGCCGGCCTCGGTGCCCGGCAGCAGTCTGTCGCGCTGGGCGGCCACACGGCTGTTCGAGCGTCTCGAAAGTTTCGAGGCGGTGCGGGAGCTGTCCGGCCGCACCTCCTTCCGGATATTTGGGTTGTGACCATGGCGGAAGCGTGCACAGCCAAGACCGGTCGGCGTCAGGCTAAAGAACGACAGGACGTGCTCTTCGATCGCGAGCTCGAAGACTTGCCATCAGATCTGCGCTGGCGGGAATGGATGATGCGGGTGGAGGCGGTAATCTTTGCTTCTGCCGAACCCGTTAGCCGCGAGACGCTGGCGCGGGTGGTCGGAAAAGACTGCAGCATCGATCTGCTGATCGACGATCTTGTCGAGGAACTTCGGGACCGACCCTATGAACTGGTCTTGGTCGCCGGCGGTTGGCACCATCGAACGCGGCCGCGGTTCGCCGAGACGATCCGCGCGTCTTCGGCGCCGACGAGGGGAGGGGTGGCTGCGCTCTCGGAGTTCGAGGCGATGGTGCTGATGGCGGTGGGATATTTCCAGCCGGTCACTCGCGGCGAGCTTTCGAAAATATTTGGTAAGGAGGTCAGCCGCGACGTTATCGGTAACTTGCGGGCCGTGGGGTTCATCGGCTCTGGGCCGCGCAGCCCGACGCCGGGTGCGCCTTACACCTACGTGACCACCAAGCATTTCCTGTCCACGTTCGGCATGGAGACGCTACGGGATCTGCCGGACATCGAAGCGCTTGAGGACGCTGGCATGCTGGGCCAACTTGCGGCCCAAACCGGGGTCGCAGCGTTTGAGTTTGATGGAGCGAACGACGACATAGAGTGACGGTATGAGACGGGAGCAACTGTGACCGTTAGTTCGATATGGCTTGAGCTAATTCCAAAATCTGATGCCGGAGCCGTTTGGGAAGTTTCCAGTAAGACTTGTTCAGAGTGTGCCCTTCGCTTGTTTGTAGGAATCTGATAATCGGGTCTGCCGGGTCAATCGAGGCCCCATCGGCAATAGCAACTGGCTTAGCCTCTCCAAAAAAAGCTGAGACGTTAACGTTGAGGAGCGTTGCTATTTCCTGAAGGCGACTTGCACTAATTCGGTTAATGCCGCTCTCGTATTTCTGGATTTGTTGAAAAGTAAGCCCGAGCGCAGTTCCGAGAGAACTCTGGCTTATTCCTGCAAACTGCCGGAACTGGCGCAAGTTTTCGCCAACCGAGACGTCTATTGGGTTTGGTGATTTTTTTTGCATGCCAGTTTCCTCTTACTCGGTTTTCATAGGGGGATGGGGCATGCCCGTGTCCCTGCATAGATGTTTCCGCGCTGCGCGCTCTTCTGGGAGAGTTCAAGTTTGCCCAATGAGGTTTAGCGGGCAGTTGACGAGGCGAACGAACGGCTGGCGACGGCATTGTGCTCCACAGGCATCAGTTGATAAGCTCCACCGGTACCCAGACGGTGACGTTGAAGCCGATCGCAGGATCAAAGCTCTCCGGCGCCAGCAGAGCATTGCCATGTTCCTTTGCAAACCAGCGGGCGACATCAGCATTGTAGATCTCTTCCACGACCTCTTGAACTTTACCGGCAGCGGCCAGCACGCCGCCATGCGTCATCTTCGCCGTGTTGACATGCACCAGCTTGCGCTTGGCTGGTGAACCACCATCGGAGACCGCTACTGCCAGTCGTGCATGTCCATAGCTTTTGACGCGTACTTTCAGGCGGGGCGGGCGGTAGGCATCGAACTGGTCATTGATTTCAACGATGCGGGCAATGACCTCCTCCTCGCTGATCTGCACCTGCGGCGCCACATCGGCAACGACATCGAGTTGATAGTCAAAATTCTGGCGTGTGATCTCTTCGGCATGATGGGCATAGGCCAGATGTTTGACCGGCAGCGCTTTCAGCCAGCGCATGCGCTGCGCAATCGCCATTGACTTCGCCGCTTCCTCACCAAGGCGGCCGATTGAAAAGCTCTCGCGTTTCTGGCCCTCATTGGTCATCAGCGTCGCCTGCCAGACGTCACCCTCTTCGGTTTCGACCCGGCGCACGCCTGAGATGCCGCTCTTGTTGTTCTTGCGGATTTTTACCGCCTGTTCGAGATTGGTCGGCGGGGGCAGAGCGGTGATGATGGCATCACGATAAGCACGTGCCTGGGCATAGGCGGTATCCGATGATCCGTAGATACTGTCCTTGAACAGCCGGACGATCTTTGTGCCACGGCGACGCAGTGCCACCGTCCAGCCACCGCCACGTCGTTCATTCGGCTCCTCGCGATTGAGCGCATAGGTGTCGGCGTCATCTGCGGGCGGCGCGATCGTTTGCCTGTCGTCTTTTTTTCTGGCCAAGTGTTCGTCCGCCTGCCTGCATTGCCTCATCCCGCACCCCAAGCCGAAACCGGTTCGATCGAAGCGCGGCACCAAAGATGCCGGTCTCGCCGATTTTTGCAACAGACAATGCCCGCATTCCGCTGCAGCTTTTGCAACTGCTGGGTCCCGTAAATTCCCCCTATTTACAAATCGCCGCCCATTCAGGGTTGACCTGCCGCATCGCGGCTCTAGTTTTCGCCGCGATTAAGACGTGCATTTTTTGGCATCACTGGTTTCCGCTTTCTGGTTCCCGTGGTGCTTTTCTTGGTTTTCAGATTGCCGGAGCCACTTATGGACAATGCATCTTCTGCCGCCGATTTCATCCAGGCGAGCCGTATCCTGAAAATCAACTCGCCGCTGGGAGAAGATCAGCTTCTGCCCGAGCGCGTGACCATCGAGGAAGGCATTTCCTCGCTGTTCGAGATCCGTCTCGTCGCCCGCACCAAGAAAGCGCAGATCAAGCCAGAAGAACTGATCGGCAGGCTGCTCGATGTCTCGGTGGAAGTGCAGCAGGGTGATGGCGAAGACGGCTCTGCCATCCGCCGCCCGTTCAACGGCCTTGTCACCCAGCTGAACGAAGGTCCGCCAATCACCCGCGGCCTGCGCTCCTATGCGATGGTACTGCGACCGCAGATGTGGCTGCTCACCCGCCGCTCCGATTGCCGCATCTGGATGGATAAGACCGCGGTGGAAATCGCCGAGATCCTGTTTTCCGAACATGGCATTCCGGCACCGGACACATCGGGCGTGATTACATCACCACCCAAACAGCATTACTCCGTTCAATGGAACGAGACGGATTTCGCTTATTTATCAAGGCGTTTCGAGGAAGACGGGCTATTCTACTGGTTCAGCCATGAGGATGGCAAGCACAAGCTTCATGTCGCCGACACCGCCAATGGCTGGCTTGGACCATCACCGTCCGCGCAGGGCGAGGGCAGGGTGCGCCTGGCTCAAGGATCGTCCGACCGCAACCACATTAACGAATGGGCACGACAGTTTTCTTACGTTCCAGGCCAACGTGCCGGCGCCGACTGGAATTTCGAGACGCCGCGCATGGTGCCGGGCACGATGACGCCGTCTCTAGTGCAGATGCCGGATGCCACCAAGCGCGAGCTTTACGAATACCCGGCCCGTATCTCATCGGTGGCCGAGGCCGAGCGTGCTCAAAAACTGCGGTCGCAGGCGTCGGAAGCAGATCATGACAGGGTTTATGGCGCCTCAACATCGCGCATCATTGAAACTGGCCGTCGTTTCACCCCTTACGAAGTCGCACATCCCGATCATGCTTATGACGAACATGTAGTCATCAAGTTGGTTCAGACGGTGGTTGATCGCTCCTACGAGACCAACAGTAACGAACCGGAATATCGCAACGAATTCGAAGCCGTGCCGTCCCGCGTGCCGATGACGCCGCACCGGGAAACAAAACGGCCGCGCATCGAGGGCACGCAGGTGGCGATCGTCGCGGGTCCCGAGGGTGAAGAAATCCATCCGGACCAGTATGGCCGCATCAAGGTGTGGTTCCCGTGGGACCGCAAGGCCAAGAAGGACGGATCCGATACCTGCTGGGTGCGTGTCGCGCAAAGCTGGGCAGGTTCAACCTGGGGCGGGCAGGTCATTCCACGCATCGGCATGGAGGTGATGATTGCCTATGTTGATGGTGATCCGGACCGGCCGCTGGTGACCGGAGTCGTGCCCAACCCGAGCAATTCTGTTCCTTATGACTTGCCGGCCAATAAGACGCGCATGGTCATTCGCTCGAATACGCACAAGGGCCAAGGTTTCAACGAAATGTCCTTCGAAGACGAGGCGGGCAAGGAGAACATGTTCTTCCATGCCCAGAAGGATCAGACCATCAAAGTGCTTAACAACCGCAATAAACGGGTTGAAGCTCACGAAATTGAAAGCATCGGCCAAAACAGAAACGTCGATGTTGGCGGGAACCACCAGGAACGAGTGGCTGGAAACAGGACCCTTTCGGTCGGGGGCGGCGGATCTGCGCTCCTTGGCATACTAAGTTCTGTTGTCTCTGCTGGTGGCAAATTCATGCAAAAACATGCCAGCCAAACCGGAAGCGAAGGGGTGTCGAAATTCGCTAACGCTGTAGCGCAGGTGGGACAGGCTGCAGAGGCCATGAGTATGAACGCCAATACGGAGTTTAGCCAGGCAGCGAATCATCGAACTGTAGGTGGAACCGATCAAGCTTCAAAAGGTAGTTCGATAGGCGATTTGCTTTCCAATCTCTTGCCTGGATCGGGAGTGTTCAGCACCGTTATCGAGAAATTCAGGTCCGACACGGTCGGTCTTGCTCGTACCGAGCAGATTGGCCTCTACAAGAACACCGTCGTAGGCCACACCCAGACAACTTCCGTGGGCAAAATGAAAAAAGAACTGGTCGGGGAAACCTATGAAATGGAGGCCAAGCAGAGCATTTTCTCGCGCACAAAAAAATACACTCTGATGGCGAAGGAGAAAATGGTGATTGGTGGCCCAGGCGGCACGATTACGATTGATGAGACCGGCGTAACGATCAAAGCCAAACACATCTGGCTGAAAAGTCCGCAACTCGATATCGAGAGCGGTTCTCCGGATGGTACGAACCTATCCTCGGAAAAGCCGTTTGTACAAGATTGTTCGGCGACCAGTGCGAAGACTTCGTGAGAATTGGTCCATCTAACAATTCGCGCCACCGTTGACATGATGACGCTGGCCTTCCTCAAAACGTCACACCGAGGCTCTCAGGATGTCCGAGATATTCACGCAAGAGCAAAGAGCATTTATCGCACAGAATCTGATTGATGGAGTAGACCAGCTTTCCCAAGCCGGTGTCGAGCAGCACCATCTCTTTGCAATAATCGACGCCTCCCGCAATCCCAATGTCATCTCCACTGTGTTGCAGGCGATGACTGACGAATGTGAGTGTCTCTACAGGGGACAGGCTCGCGAAAACCACGCTGATAGCTCGCCATGGCTTGTCAAAATCGGGTCCAATACGAGCACGTTGGACTGGATAATGGAGGAAGTTTATGGAACGCGAGGCTGCATATTTTTCACATCATCGAATTCGCTCGATTGGAACGCCAATCATTTCCGCAAATTCATTAAGGTGAAAAACTCAGCGGGAGAGCTGATTTTCTTCCGCTTCTTCGACCCGCTGCTATTCAACGGTTTCGTTGATGTTTTTTCCCGCCAGCAGCGAGAAGCTTTTTTCGATGGTATCGGTACCGTATATGCGGAATTTAGCCGTTTCGTGCTCGTTGCGAACCGTTTGACCGATGAGGGGCAGCTGGAGCGTCTCACGATTGTTGCGCCCGATTGGGATGGTCGTGACGAGCCGCCTTCTCCCTCACAGTTTCAGCCAGTCCCGCTACCGCAAATCGACATGAGCGGTTCGTCCGTCAGAC
Organism: Endobacterium cereale; assembly: GCF_009617585.1. Classification (GTDB taxonomy): domain Bacteria; phylum Pseudomonadota; class Alphaproteobacteria; order Rhizobiales; family Rhizobiaceae; genus Neorhizobium; species Neorhizobium cereale. Next base: position 75,703 of record NZ_WIXI01000041.1, read on the forward strand.
CTTATTTGACTTTTTCCCAGGCACAACTTGAGGCGCCCTACCTACGCAATCCGGTGCTGATGATCGATAGCGTGGTAAATTACCTGTTCGACTACTTCCCCGACAGTCGCAACCTGTTCACGCTATCGCACATGCAGATCATGGCGGAAGCCGCGCTAATCAAGGCTCGACATTACAAGATTTTCACCGAGGCGGAGATATGTGCGTTCGCAGCACTGATGTGGCGCTTTTCTCCAAACTTCGACGATGTGCCGGCCCTCAAAAAAGTTCTCGTTCTGCCGGCTCCAGCAGAAGAAAGACTGGAAATTCTCTACACACGGACGCCGCAACGGTATTGGAATGCCGCAGAGCGTGGACGAGACGAGGAGCATTGGGTGCGGATCATAGAGGAGGCGGCGTGACGGACCATGTCTAATCACCTCGGAAGCGCAAAACGGACGATCGGATCCGATCCGGAATTTTTGAGCCTCAAAAGGCAGTTGGAGGGCATTCCGGGCGAGACCTTCAACTACATCAAGAATAATTTCACCGCCGGCGAAATTGCGCAGATGACGGCCGATGTCGCCGGCATCTTCGATCCCACGCCCGTCTCTGACGGCGCCGGCGCTCTGATCGGCTTGGCGCGCGGTGACTGGCTTTCGGTCGGTACCTCGCTACTGGGTATGGTTCCATATCTCGGCGATGCGGGCAAGGTCGGAAAATGGATTTCGCGTGGCGGCAAGTACATGCCGATCATCAACAAGCTGGCGAAGTACAGCAACATCAAACGGAAGATCGCCGTACTTTCTCAGACAAAGGCATTGCGGGCGACACGCAAGGAGATGTGGGAGAATTACCAACGCTACAAGCGCGGTGAGCGATGCGCAAAATGTGTTGAAGCCGCTAGAAAAATGAACCTGCCAGCTGGGGGACGATGGGCGGGCGAACCTGGCAACAGCAAGTGGTTCCCCGATGCAAATTCGAACCTGAAACCCGATATGCAGAAACTGATCAACGACAAAGGCGGTGTCCCTTTTGTTGAAGGTATGCCGGACTATAGCAATTTTGCCGTGTCGCTTCCTGGAGGTGGCAAGACCATGCCATTCGAGATGACAAGAGGGAGCGGCGACATCCGAAAGAGTTTCACGCAGTATAAGGACATGCTTCAACAAACCGGAAAATACGACGAAGCGGCATTCGCCAGACTGACTGACACACATACGTGGCATCACACGCCGGAAGGCATGCAACTCGTGCCCAAGGGGCTCCACAATCCGACGCAGGGAGGCCCGCCACATGTGGGAAGTCGAAGCTGGCTTGGATGGTCCGAATATTGAAGGTTCTACGAATAACTGGAGGCACTCATGTTTAAACTTCCCGAATATGCCAAGTCACGACAATCCTCGGCCAGCGCGGTCGAACTTGATCGGATCGAAAGCACGCTGTCCTGCAAACTTCCCGCGGATTACCGGGAGTTCCTTGAAACCTGCAATGGCGCCAGCATCAACATGCCCCCCGACAACATGGGGGCGGCCGTACGGGTTGAGTGGCTGCGCAGCGAGGACCTTTCTGAAGCTGCGTTCGCTGAGGTTGCAGAATACGAGACGACTTATTTCATCGTCACTATCTGGCCTGTCGAGAATGTAATCTCCGAGATGGAACAGTTCTTTGTTCATGGCGATCAGTCTCTTGGCTTCCTGCCAAGACATTATCTGCCAATCTCCCACGACAACGGGGGCTCTGATTACGTTATCGATATCTCGGATGGTCCCCAGCGCGGATATGTTTACCTCTGGCCAGTTAACATGAATGTGTCTTTTGGTGGAACGCACAATGAACACATCGGCTTCGTGGCCAAGAGTTTTACGGAGTTCGTTACTGAGAAGATTATTCCTCCACCCGAGGACTGGTGATGCCAGTTGATCTAAAACAGCTAGAAAAACACGAAGCCGTATCAAGACACCAATGGCCGCAGGCACTGATCCTACAGGCCGAGGATTGTTTGGCTGACCTGTCCCTTTCCATGCAGGACCGTCGGTCATTGGCTGACGGTGAGAAGCCTGTGGCCATTGCAAGACAACTTGAAACACTGGCGGCAGAACACGACGGCATCTTCATGAAAGTGTGCGGTTTCAGCTGGAAAGGCACGCGAATTTTTGAGCTTACCGATGGCAAGATTGCGGATCGGTTGGATGTCGACCTCTATTTTTCCGACGTGCCATTGCGGATATCACGGCTGCTGTCCAGCGCGCCTCCAGATCGCTATCCTGGGCGCCTCGAGATTTATAAATGGCGTGCCATCGATCCCGCATCAGAGTTTCGCGTTTTCATGCAAGATCGGAGGGTGGTCGGCGCCTCGCAATATCATGACAATGGGCAATTCACCGAAATCTATTCAAACCTGGCAGAGATCCACGTCGCGCTTTCCCGATTTGGCGTTTGGCTGCAGGATAACTGTCACGTTGATGATGTAGCAGCCGACGTGGTGATTGAAGGAGCCGTGAACAATTGGAATGTCCGGCTCATAGAGCTTAATCCTTTGCATCATGGGACAGGACGCTGCCTGTTTCCATTACCCCGGTTCGACGGCATGCTGCGATTTCGTGGCGAAGCAGGTAAGGTGCTGGGTGTGCCACTCAATGTTTAATGAAGGGATCAAAGCATGGGAATGCCCATCGCCGTGATTGGTAACAATCATGTTTGTCCTCAAATCGATCCTGGTCCTAAGCCGCATGTGGGAGGACCAGTGGTTACCGGCCAAGCACAGGTCAGAGTAAATGGTATCTCTGTGGCAGTTGTTGGTGACAGAACACTTTGTGTTGGCGCTGGCTGCGTAGACCCCATCACCGCCGGATCCAGAATCGCACGCATAAACGGAAAAGCTATCGCACGAATTGGAGATCCTACGTCTCACGGCGGCAAAATTGTGCAAGGCGTACCCACAGTGAGGGTTGATTAGCGTGGATGCAGTTACGTCAACGACGTTATAAAATTGCCGGAAACTCTACTCCCCATCAAGTTCCGGCTGTTAGATCTCGTAGAGACATACACCAAGAGGCAAATGTAAATTTTTGGCGACAGACATCCATCGAAACGAAATCAATAAGCCACGATAAGCATTACTTATCGATGGTTAGGCGCACAACCGCCAACCATACCATGTGAGGAACCCAAACTTAAAGATAGCGTTCCTGTAGGACTTCGTTTACCATGAAATCAATGGCTTACGATTTCGGCAGATCGGAAATTTCGAGTTTTTTTGAACGTAAGCGGGGCTGATTTGGTGGCAGTGCCCGATAACGGGCAGTGCGGAGGGCGAGATTGCGTCCGTGTGCTACCCTTGGCATGGTGTTTTCGGCAACAACAAAGGGGTGCAGACCATGCGGCGGATCGACATTGATAACCTGGACGAGGCGGCCCTGGTCGAACTCAATGCGCGCATCGTCGAACGGCTGCAGTTCCTGCATCATCAGCGGACTGCAGCTGCGTTGCAGGACATTCGGGTCGGAAGCGGCGTGACGTTCGAAGGTCCTGGTGGAGCAACGATCCGGGGCATCGTTATTCGCCGCAACAAGAAAACGGTGACGGTGCATACCGACGATGAGCGACAGTGGAACGTGTCGCCGACGCTGCTGAGGCTTACCGGCTCCCATGTGCTCGATACGCTGGATGAGGTCATGACGGGCAAGGCCAGGTCAGATGGGCCCAAGTCAGAAGGGGGCACGTCAGGTGGGGCCGGTACGAGAGCGTCGGATAAGATCGTTGCTTTCCCCAAGCCTGATCGCCGTTGATGTGCTCAGGCTCTGGCGGCGATCATCGTGGCCAGGGGAGGAATGGACCGTTCCAGTCCGCCCATGCCCAACCGATCGCAAAGATAGTGCCAGAACGACAGGCCGAGCTTCTGGCAGGTCTTCATCAGACCAAGCATGCTGTCGCGTGCCTCCCGGCCATTGCGACTGACCGTGCCGCCTGAAATCTTTCGCTTGGTGACGAAGCTGCGCAGATCTCTTTCCGACGCGTTCGTATTAAGCGGCGTTTCAGGTCGCTCGAGAACGCGCAGCAGCTCGGCCTTGCGGCGTTTCAGCCGAGCCAGCAGTTTGTCGAGATCGCCATATCCGGTGCGGATGGAGAATATTCGATCGAACCTGACCCCCAGAGCGTTGGCTGCACGCCGACTGGGTCTTCGCTGGTAGTCTTTCAGAAGCTTGTAAAAGAGCCAGATCAGTTCGCGCAAAGTCTCGACATGCTTCACTTGGCCCGGCGTCGCCGGCATCAACTTGTGCAGCAATCGCTCTGCGTGGACCCAACACAGCGCATGGGTGCCGACCCGAAACTGGCCGGCATCGTCGGAGACGATCACTGCATTGCCGACAAGACCATGATGGCGGATGGAACCCCAGATGCCGGCCTCGGCAAACGGGCGGATGATGTCCCTGTCAAAGATGTCGATACCCTTTTCCGCCAGATGGCCAAGAAATGGAACCTGGTTGGAAAACCGCCGTGGTTCGCCCGTGTTCAAGCGCGCCAGAAGGGCGGGATCCACCTGTCGGTCTTGCAGAAGGGCGAAGGCGGCATCGTTGAGGACATAGTCCTGATAGTTGCCGCGCTGTCAGTACCGGAGCAATACTCCCCAATAGTGCCGTTTGAATCTTCCCCAGGTGCTGCGGCCGCTGGGTAAGCGCGATTTTCCATGCACCTTGCCGTAGGCGGCATCTCAGAACCAGCGCCTTTTTCGAAGCGATATCCTGGTCTGTCAGGCAGCGGAGGCCTTGGAGAAGTTGAAGGGCATTAGGTCGCCGATGTCGGCATTCTCGTCGCGCTGCGGCAACTCAGTGAGCACATGGCGCAGCCAGATGAGTGGGTCGACGCCACAGGCGCGGCAGGTCAGCATGAGACTGTAGATCACGGCGCTGGCCTTTGCTCCGTCAGCGGTGTCGCTGAACAGCCACGATTTTCTTCCGGTCGCAAAAACTCTAATGTCACGTTCCAGAATGTTGTTATCGATCGGCATCCTGCCGTCGCTGATGTAGCGCGTCAGATAACCCCATTGGTTCAGGGTGTAGGACACGGCATCGCCGAGCTTGGTATCCGGCACGACCTTCGGCGCGATATTGTCGAGCCATGACTTGAGTGCGTTCAGGACAGGCAAGCTATGCTGTTGCCGGAAACGGCGAACGCAATCGGCCTGCGTTTCACCGGCGTTGGGCTTGCTCTCTCGCGCCTGCTTTTCGATCCGGTAGAGCTGCTCGAAGAACCGGAGTGCCTGTTCCGGCGGTCCGCCTCCATTCTTCCTGGTTTTGAGGGCCTCGACAAAGCGCCGCCGGGAATGAGCCATGCATCCGACATGGGTAGCACCATCCAATGTGCGCCATGCGGTATAGCCATCAGTCATGAGTATGCCGCGGTATTTGCCAAGGAAGGTCTGTGGGTGAATCTGACCGCGGCCGGGCTGATAATCGAGAAGCACGATCGGCTCGTCACTATCCTCGCCGCTGCGATAAGCCCACATATACGATGTGCTGGTGGCTTCCTTATTCTTTTCCTTGAGGACCTGAACGGTCGTCTCATCACCGTGAATGAGAGACTGTGACCTGAGCCGCAATCTCAGCGCATCATAGATGCGGTGAAGATGCTTCTCGCTCGAGCCGATCACCCAGTGAGCGAGAGCGCCTCGGCTGATCGGAACGCCGGCCCGCTCGAATGTCTGAGCCACGCGGTAGAGCGGCGTGCCATCGACGTATTTGTGGACGAGCGCGAAGGCCAGCGTCGAGGCGGTGGCGATGCTGCCCGGCAAGGGTTGCGCCGCCATCGGCGCGATCACGACCGGCGTATTGATCCCGGTGCGGTCGCAATGGCGGCAGGCATACTTGAACCGCACGTTCTGCAGGACTTTTGCCTTAACCTCGATATGAAGCTGCTCGGTAACGGCCTCGCCCATGCGATGCATTTGACTGTCGCAGCAAGGGCAAGCTTTCTGATCGTCGGGCAGATCGTATTCGACACGTTCGCGCGGCAAGTCTTCCGGCAGAGGTCTGCGGCCTCGCTTTTTAACCGCGACACTCTCGACTGCTGGAAAGCCTGTATCCGGGAGATCGGCGACAACCTCGTCGCCATCATCAGGATCATCCTCTTCGGCCTCGTTGAAGATGCGATCGACGTGCTTTTCGCTGCGGGGTGCAAAACGATGCAGCCTTGCGAGCGCCAGTTCTTCTTCCAGCTTGACGACCCGCTGCGAGAGCACTTCCTTCTCGGCTTTGAGCGCGGCGATTTCGGCGGCATTTGCCGCCAACTGCGCCATCAGCTCTGCTACATCAGGTTCGCCGGCTCGGGTCATCCCGGTTTTGAATCTGAACCGCGTCGCCGCGTCAACAGATCAACGCGCCACCTCAGCCGGCGATCTGATATTGCCGCACGGGATGGCGGATCATCGCATCGATATCGATCCCGTCGAGAATCCAGTGCAGTTGCTCGGTCGTCAGTGTAACCACCGCCACCTCTCGCCGCGGCCATCGGAACTTGTCTTCCGTCAACCGCTTCAGCACGAGCACAAAGCCTGACCGATCGAAGAACAGCAGCTTCATCCGGTCACGTCGGCGATTGCAGAAGGCAAACACCGCAGGGGCAAACGGGTCCAATGCCATCGTCTCCTGGACCAGGACCGCAAGGCTGTTGATGCCGGCCCGGAAGTCGATCGGCTCCCGATGCAAGTAGACCTTCAGATCAGCGCTCAGTCTGAACATGACCCAACGCTCCTATGATTGCGGCCAGCCCATTCTCATCGTCATACTCAACGGTCAGGCTGATCCCGTTCGGCAGGAGCGCGCTCACCTTGGATGTATGACACGGCTTGCCCACCGCCACGCTCTTCGGCGTTAAATCGCCGCCAGAACGCGGCCCCATAGCTGGAGCAATCTGAACTGGAACGAAGGCCGCGACCGATGGCGAAGGACGCTGTTCCAGGGCCTTCTTTATCCACTTGCGAACGAGATTGGCATTCACGTCATGTTCCCGCGCAAGTCGAGAGACCGAAACGCCAGGCTCTAAACACGCTGCAACGAGCCGATCACGCGAAGCAGGGTCATATCGACGGCGGCCATCGCGACCAACAAGCCGCACCTGAAGTTTAGGAGCATCTTCATCCATGTTTTGGTGTCCACTTATTTTGGTGGACACCTCATGCCTGAGAGCACTGCGCTTCAGAAGGTGCGCAGAAATTCGCGCTTACCACCAGTCTGCGCCGGTCATGGATTTCCCTCACGAAAGTACCCAGGTTCGGTGCGTCGGTCATTACCGGTTCGCTAGCCCGGATCACACAGGTACTGCTCTTGATGTTGCAAATTGGCCTTGGCAATCTGCCGCACTTGCCGGCCAGATGGTAAAATCAGTGGGCATCGCACTACCCACGGCTAGGCTGTCGCCGGATTGGAGACGATCCCGAAATTTTGTGGCAGGTTACTGTCGCAAATATTTTTGGACCGGCGACGTTCGGACAGGCGTCAACCCGGCGTGTTTCTCTAACCGTGTATGAATGTCGGCGATCGATTGCTCCAGACAGAACGCAGCTTCATCGGCGCCGAGCCGAAGCGCTTCGTCATGCGCATAGCAGAGCAGGCGGCCAAGTGCGACCAGGTCAGGATTTATCTTGTTCACGGTGCCCTCGTCATTTTCGAACATGCACACGTATAAGCAAGATCGCCGTGTCAGTCGCGTTGCAGCAGCGTTGCACCCCTCAAGAATGCATACTGCTGCCTCGTTCAATCGAGGGATGCTTTGAACTGGTCGGTGCAGTTGAACGACCATGTCGGCACGGGTGCGCCTATGTCCCTGCCAAGCGCTGCCAGAGCCTCCAGCGCATCCAACCTCTTCTGATCAACGTAAAAGCGTCGAATGCTGCCCGCGAAATCGCTCCCGACCTCACGCTCCAATCGCTTCCATGTACGCTGCTTGTAGAATACGGAGCGAAGTCGCTCGCCTACCTGAACGGCCTCGGATTGCGTACACTCACTTGACGATACCAGTGCTTGTAACGTTGCCCTTATATTGACGAACGGAATGGTGATGGGTGCGTAGCCAAACTCAACTGGCGCGTGCAGCAATGCAACGTCTGCGTCGTCATCCGTCGTGCCATCAATATAGCTTTGGTAAATCCGGCCGAGACCCCGCATGCCAAATGGTGCACATTCTGCGGCACGCAATGCTCCCATGCTGGCAGCCCCCAGAACCGCGACGTCCTGGCTAAGCGCAAACAGGATCTCCTTGTGCCGCACCGGGGCCCGATCTTCAAAGTACCCGTCGATCAGGCAGATCGCCGATGCGCCTTCATCGACGGCACGAGCGACATCGCCCAGCCCCGCCGGAGGACGGATCGTTGTCGTCACCGGAACCAGGTCGGCAGCGTTAGGGAGGCTTGGTCCGACAAAGGCTACCCTCACCGTCGCAGGATCCTTTTCAGCGCGCGATGGCCGAAGGGCCTGTCAAAGGCACCAAGCAGATTCTCGAGGTCTGGAACCACGACCTTGACGACAGAAAATGGCTTGTTCTCCAAGCTCAATGGAAAAACGTAGGCCCTGTTAATACCAGCTGCATGCAGATGCGCTAACGTGATTTCAAGAAGGTCAGTATCTACGGGATCGGAGATTTCGATGGCCCGGCTCGCAGCAGCTTCAAACAACTCCATGAGATCTGTCTTGAGCCGCTGTTCGTAGACCTCCGCGTAAAGGTCGTCACGCGCACCGGACATATAGGTCAGCCGTGATTGTGCTGCCTCCGTAATCGCACGTGCGATCGCCCGCTCGCCTCTCGGATGCGTGCCCGTGCCGGCTGTCAGCTCAAAATGTCGCGGCTGCCATCGCTCGCGGAGATCCTTCGGGCCGAGAAGAGCATGATAGGTTGGAATCCCGATGTCGGAGGTGATGTCAAACAATTGCAGCCTAAGCCCTGATTTCGCGATGGTGTCGAGGAGTTGTCGCACTGCGAAAGAGGTGATCGAATTCGTATCGACCGCGGTTGCATGCCGACGTTGTGGGGACGAGAGTTGCCAAAGAACGAAAGCGTCCCGCTCGATCCGCTCCAGAAGCGCATGAGCAATTGCTTCGGCTTGGTTGTTGCCGGACGCCAGCCCATCAGACGTCATGTGGTACGGTGTTTTGCGTGTCCGATCGAGCATGATGGCGTCGGCAGGCGCGGCAACGGGCCCATCGGAAAAGACGCAACGTCCCTCGATCCATGTTTGGACCTGCTCATCCGGTGGTACCTTGCTTCCCTTGGCCAAGAGTTCCGGGCACTTCAGTGGCTCGACATTGCCGGCGACAAGGTCGGTGATGCTTCCAGTCAGAAATTGACATTCCGGATCACCGGCAATGGCGCGCTCGATCGCTTCCATGACTGCGGAGGCTCGCGCGTCGTCGTCATTCAGTCCTTTGCCGTTGGATATGACCAGGGATTTGCTGTTGGGCGTGTAAGCGCACCAGACGGGGATGCCCAGACTGTCAAGATTGGTGTGTCGGGCAACACGGGTTATGCCGTACCCAGCCAGAAAGGGGTGTACCCGCGCGAGCGTTTCTGATGCTGATATAATCCGATCGGATTTCATTGATGTCGCGCGCGCGGGCATTTGCTTAGAAGTCGACGTGAGATGCGAATGCCTGGCTCGGTGCGCCGACCACACTGGCGAATTCGATACCCGTAAACGAGGAGGCTTCATCAGAGGACGTTTCGAAGTCCGTCCCCGCCGGTTGGGCAACCGATTTCACGGTTCCTTCGGCAAGGTCGGCGACCCAGACGTCATCGCTGCCTGTCAGTTTGAAAACAACGGTATTTGCCATTTGCTTCTCTCCTTTTTTCAAAAACCGGCCTTCTTGAGGCCGTCCCGGTACAGGGCTGTTTGCCAGGCTTCTTTGAAAGGGATCATCGCTGTCCAGGCATCAACATCAAAAGTCGGATTGTTGCCCATTGAACGCCGGCGCAAATATTGCGCCTTTCCCTTATTTCCGAGCATGGCATGGCTCGCGGCAGCTATGCGATCAGCGGCCGTCTTGTCTTTCATGTTTTCGACATGCGCGAGAGCATCCTCGTATCGCTCAAGAAAATAGCAGGCGCCGGCAGCACTCCAGTGGTAGGCGTCCGGCGCAAGCGGATTGAGAGATAGAGCCGTTTCCAGCTTTGCGAGCGCATCTGCTGGCCTGGCAGCGTGCACAAGCGTGTCCCCGTAACTGTACAAGCCATCAGCGTGATGAGGGCTCAGTTGTTCGGCATGGTGGAGGGCGGCGATACTGGCATCGAGGTCACCAAGATAAAGTCGCGCGACACCGAGTTCCCGATGCCCGTCTGCCCCGAGGGGGTCCAGCTGAATAGCGATTTCCGCGAACTCTACCGCTTTGTCCAGCAGTTGGTGGTCACCGCGAGCGGTCAGCAGCCATTCCAGCGCGTGCGTTCGCGACATAGCGCTGTTGGCGACCGCAAGGCCGGCATGCCGATTAAGGGCCTGTCGGAAAAATTTGCGTGCGCGGCGAATACTCGCAAGTTGAAGCCCGCCCATACCCTGGAGGCCCACAAGATAGTCCTGATAGGCTTCCGGATGGGCCTCAAAATCGGCATGGCGGGGCCCGGTAGCCCATATACGGGCCTTGATCGCCTCGAGGACATTGAAAGCAATCTCATTTCTGACCTCGACGAGGCTGCTTCCTCGAAGCTCGAAACGATTTGCCCAGATTACTTCATCCGTGGGCAGGAAAATCAATTGTGCGAATAGGCCGCGCAGCGACACATGGCAGTCCATGACATAGCTGACATTGTGTCTCTGAAGGGCCTCCACCTTATCTGCCTCGCGCCGGATCTGCTCGGCGGTATAGGGTGCGACAACTGCGATCTCGCGTTCGCAGCAAAGAGCGACCGTCACATCCTCGATCAGACCGACTGCTATCTCGTAGCGCTCCCCGCTTCCATCTGCATTCGGTGGCAGCAGCGCCAAACGTGGTGGGCGTTCTTTTGGATGAGCATTTTTCCCCTGCATTTCCACTTCGATGCGTGATGCAGTCGGCGAGGACAGGCGGACACGAGGCCCAAGCAAGCCCCTTAGAAATTCATCCGCGGGATAGCGCTCCAGCAGGATGAGCGCGGCGTCCCTGACGAGTATTTGCTCCTCTTCGGACTTTGCACATTTTGAGAAAGACACGAGTGCAATTCGCAGCAAGTGCTCATGATGCTGTTGAACCTCGGCGATAAAAGGCCCCAACGAAAAAGGAAGTTCACGGCACAAAGCCTTGAGAAATGGATGTCGGACCATCTTCAGCATCAGGCTGATCGAGACATGGTCGATTTTTTGAACCTCGAAAATCCCGAGGTCGGATTTCAGACTGGTCTCAACGAGGGAGATGTGGGTCGCGTCGGCCAATATCAATGGAGGGCTTCCCCGCAGGGCGCCATGCATACGTGACAGCGTAGACCGCAGGTTCGTATAAGCTGTTTCAACGGTCGAATTCGGCCATAACAATGCTGCCAGCTCCTGCCGCGAGACAGGTTTGTTTTTCACAAGCAGATATGCGAGGCAGGCTAGGCCCTTGGTCGGGACAGCAACCGTGATGTTGTTATCGTCAGCGAGTTGGACAGTTTCGTGCAGATACAGATGGTAGACCATGACGTGGCTCGCTCAAATCTCTGCCGCCAGAGCGCTCACGAGCGCGATGATTTGAGCTCGTAACGGTGGGTTCGATATCGCTTCGAAGGCGGCATTCAACTCCCGTTCTTGCGAGGAGCTCGTAAACCTGAGCTCAAGATCGGTATTCGACGTCGATTGAAGTGGAAAAGCCGGCATAGGATCGTCAGCGAAGAACCAGGCGGCATGTACCTTCAAAGCGTCGGCAATTTCCTGGAGACGGCTTGCTCCAACGCGGTTCATGCCGCGCTCGTATTTTGCGAGTTGATAGTTGCTCGTGCCGATCGCGGCGGCGAGGGCCGCTTGCGTCATATCGAGATTTTTCCGGCGCAGCACAATCCGCCTCCCGACATGGGCATCGATCTCATTCGCAGATTTGCTGCCTGTCACGACTACATCCTGTCCAAAACAAATTCAATCTCGCTCAACAATTTCCGGGTTGCAAGTAGAGAATATTCATTCAACCAAAGAAGGAAGAACACTCCGCCGTGTCCTTGCCTCGAACCAAGCCCGTTGCTGCCTTGGTATGAAACGGCGGATGTGCTTTTTGGCACTTTTGCCGCCTCCCTTTGGCCATAGTGGGCTCGGATCCCAGATCAGCTGTGGGCACCATTCCGTCTTCTAAAGCTCAGAAACCGGCAAACTCGGTACCACGGTCAAACATGAAGCTTCGACGGGCGAAGGCGGACAAAGGCAAAAATGCTTTGATGATCTGTCCATGTTAGGGCGTGAATGCCGGCTCTGGTTGTTAAGGTGCACAAGGAGCTTATGTTTCGGTCACCAGATCACCGCTACGACCGCGCTGTTCCCGGCAGTTATCGCCTTCAACCCACCCCAGACATTCGTGAGAGGCTCGCTCGGGACTATGATCGCATGTCTGCAATGATCTTTGGCGACATCCCGAAATTCGAGGATGTCAAGACAAGCATTGCTGACTTGGAAGCATTCCTGAACGAGAGCAAAAAGGATCTCACCTTTCCCTCAGATCGCTGAAGCTACAGCAGTTATGTTGATTCTCGATCGTGCTTGGCGTCTCGCATCTGAGCGTCGAAACAGTCGAGAAGGCACGCCGACCGCTTTTGAGCGAGCAGGATCCCGAGTTTCAGACGTTGATTCAGCTCTCTTCCCGAACGACGGATGCTCCAAGCTCGATTCTTCCTGGTTTCATTACCTCGCAGTAGATGCCCAGCGATCGCTTGTTGTGACGGACAATGGTCCTGAGAATTTCGGCCTGTTCATCAAGCCCGGGCTGGGGAATGAACGTCATGCCGCAGCGTTTGGTCGGCTCGGTTACTTTCCCCACAGCACGATCGATGTGCAGCGTGTCACCAAGCCACGCCGTTTCTGCAAAACCGTCTTCATGCTCCACTTCGACCAGTACATTGGGTCGAAAACGGCGGCGATCTATCGCTGTCCCGGTCGCTTTTCTTTCGAGCTCGTTCAATGAGGCGGTGGTTATGAGGTGGATGGAAGCGACATCGTAGCGATTGTTCACGCGTGGAAGCAATGCGGTTCGCTCATCTCCATCTCGATAACGCCCCACAACCACGTCGAAACCAAAATGACTGCTCAGCATGGGCAGCAAATCCAGATCTGTCAGTCGGTACCAAGACCCATCGGGAAAGCCGATCCTTGGCCCGTCCGCGTCGAGTGCACTGTTCAGAAACAACGCAGGTCGCCATCGCGGCTCTTTTTCAGGCGAGGCGACCGACCCTGACGATGGATCAAAGAGGGCGTATTGCCGGTCCCCATGCAATCCGTTCGATTCGACAATGGCCGCATCGCACATCTCGCCGCCAAGCGAGCTGACCGGGTAGCGCCATATTTCCAGAATTCTACCGATCGGGATCATGAATCGCCAATGCCTAGCCGCGCGTGTTGTTCCAGATGATGGCGTTTACGCCGTTAGAAGCGCAGGCGTCACGGATTGGCTTATGTCGGCCAGAATGGTGCGCGCTGCGGTTTCGCCCAGTTCCGCAGCACTCGTGATACCTTGGACGAAAGGATGTTTATGCAGGAGGAAGGGGATCGCGACACAGTAAAGCCGATCCGTGAGAGGGGCGGTGCTGCAAGGCCGATAGTTTTCATCGATATCAATGCCTCCTGTCCGCTTGAGGATCGCGTTTCGTTCATCACTCATCAATCCCGTTGGCTCCGGTGTGGTGGCCTTTCTGACAGCGCCCTGCTGCAGGAGTGTCGGGAAAGGCAGCTCATTGGCCGATAGTGCACTTTGACCGGTGGCATCGATAAAACTGTCGAAGGTTTCTACCCTGTCCCCCATGCGGATCCGTGCACCCCGCGCCAAACCCTCTGTCTCGATTTCGTAGCTCTCATCCAGACGGATTATCGCCAGCCGTCCAGCATTGCGCAGTGCCAGAAGTCTCTTGATGGACAGATGTGGAACCGTCGCGTACTCGTCGATGAAAATGCCCTTGAACGCGCGGTTGAAGCGTTGAAGATCATGCGTATCGAGATGCGGGACAGCCATGGCGATGATTTCGTGGGTGATGAGGATCGCATATCGCCAGGGTACGGTGAATTCTCGCCGGATATTGGTTTCCGCCTCTGCGAGATTGGCGGCCGCCCAAACGAATGGATCAACATTAGAGCGGCGACCGTAATAGGCATCCGCAAATGTATCAACCGTCAACAGGCTTAAGCCTATCTCGGCGGCGTAGGCCGGATCGGCAGCGATGATCTCCTGGCGGAAAAGGTCGAATACTCTGTCGAGCAGTTGCGACGAACCGCGAGCAATCTCCCTCTCAATGGCATCCTGCGTGCAGACGGACGGAGCAAGATAAGGAAGCGGACCATAGAAATCCGCTTCCGGCAACAATCCCTTGCGCGACATCATGGCAGCCGAGAAGTTTTCTTTGCCGGCGGCGGGCTGGAATTGAAGATCTCCGGCCTCATCTAGCACGAACGAGCCACATGACGTTGCCACCGTCAAAAGTGCATCGATGCCGCTCAGCGAGGTTCCCAGAACTCCAAGCCTGCCGTGGCCCGCAGCCTGGAGGGCCGCGGCCGGCCATGGTGATGCAAAATAGCCCGGCTTGACCTCTGTTTGATCTGACCAATTGTGCCCCGTGGCCATGACCACGTGATCGAAAACTGCGTCAAACTCTTCTTCGGCACATCGCACCTTCATGCGGATATCGTTGATACCCAGAGCAATATCGGTCACCCTGTGACCCGCGCGCACGTCGATGTCATGGCCGCGGTTTCGACCTGCTGCCACGATCGCTGCAAATTGATCCTGAAAGTAGTCACCCAGGACAAGGCGAGGATAGAACTCGCGCCCGTTGATCCTCGTTCGCACGATGGAAAACATTTCAAGATAGTCATCGTTCTGACGATTGAGCCAAGCGACAAGCGTTTCGCTCAGCATTGGAATCTCGATGCTCGGAATATTGGAAAGCATCACCGGGTCATTGGCACCGGGCAGGTAAGGCGTTCCTTTTCCCGGATACTGCTCGGCTTCGAAGATGCTGATAGTGAGAGGTGAGGGTGAGACGATTAGATTTTTTAGCGTGAAGATACCGGTCGGTCCCGAACCGATGATGCAAATCCTGCTACCCATACGCAATCACTCCAGTTCCACCTGTCGCGGCATCAAGCTTAACGGCCAAGCAGGATCGCTGTTCCGATGACATGTGAGACTGTACGCTTGCATACCAACGGACGTCGCAAGTCCTGCCACCATCACTTCATGATTTGATCGGGAACCGCAGTGCAGAGGAAAAGTTGTCCTCGACTTCGCCAAATCAGGGAAAAGCAATGTCACTCCTCGTCTGTGCAGTTTTTATCGATGCTAATCGTGCACTGCTGGTTAAGCGCGCGCACCACCGAAAATGGTCTCAGGATCGATGGGATCTGGTGGGCGGTCATGTAGAAAAAGGGGAGGGGCTGGATGTCGCACTCGTCCGCGAATGCCAGGAGGAAGTCGGATTGACACCTCTGGCGTTCAACCACGTCGCGACGCTTTTCGAAGCTGATGATAGAAAACGCAAATCACCATTTCACATCTACGCCGTTCGGCACTGGACGGGTGGGGCAGCCAAATTGCTCGGTCATGAGCATTCGGAGCTTGGCTGGTTTTTAAAAGACGAGCTGGAAGAACTTGAGCTCGCCATGCCGGAGTACAGGGCGGTAATAATCGAAAACCTGAATTGACGTCGAGGATCACGTGCTGACATGGTCTAATCCACCGATCCCTTCGCCCTGAGAGTAGCGTTTCACTCCCGCCGCGAGAAGAAATTCGAAACCCCCGCGTCCAGAAGCTCATCGCCCGGCCACTCACCACCGTTTTTGTCGCCCACAAGCTCACATGTCTCCGCCTCAGCGATATCCGCGATGGTATGGAGATCAACTAAACACCCTAAGGGAGTTCATATTCCAAAGGATTGGACCACCCGCCCGAGATGCCCACTATTCACAGTGGCATGGCTTGGGCGCACAGGCCCTTGCGCTGAACGGGACACCTACAGGTCAAGGCTTGCAGATTGTTAACGGCGGTCCGAAGAGCGACTTGCTAGTTCAGAAAACCTAACTGTCATGAACATCCTACCTCGCCAAACATGAATGATTTGGGCGTGGGACGATAATCGAACTCCGTCGCTGGGCGGATAAGCGGGAAAGAGCTTGACGTTGTCCCGCCGATTAGACAAGCGCCGGCCGAAGGACGGGATTTCGGGAATTCTCGACGCGCAGGCTGCGGACAAAGGGCAGCCGCAGGAGCTTCAACAAAGCGGCCCGAAGGAGAAGCGGGACCGACTGCCCCTGTGGCATGCGCTCCGTTTTTGAACGGGCGGGCGGGGAGCATCGAGGGGTGGGGCAGCAAGGGCTCCCCTCGAACCAGCGTCGTGCCGTTCGATGCGGCGCGACGCTGGTGAACCGTTCGCGGATCTGCAAAGTTGCTGAACATGGCCAAGCGCCGCCAGAACTGACGGCGCCTCTCCATTTCACGTCAGGATTTCAAGGCTGCCATCCGCTCACCGAGCAGCCACAAAGCCTTATTGAGCTTGATGTCCTGGTCGATACCGTTGACGGCGCGAGAACTGACGCGCCGGGGCCTGCCAAGATCGTCGCGGCCGACGCCACGCAAGCCACCCTTGATGGCGTTCTCCTGCACGACGTTCCAGACCGTCCACAGGTCGTTGTCACGATCGTCGTGACGACGAGGAACGAGCAATCTGTCAGCTTTGATCGGCGTTTTGACCTCGCCTTCGGTGTCGCCGAACCGGAGCACGTGGGCGGCGTCTGCCAGAATATCCTTCTCGTCGCGGTTGAGCCGCATTGTCGCCCAGTCCTGAGGAGCCGCGAGCGTGCGTTCAGCCTCTCCGAGCACGCGGTATGTGCCTTCGATGACCTTAGCCTGCACGTCGCCGGAATGACGCACCTTGATTGCATCGATTGTGCCGGTCTGCGTGACAAGAGAATTGAGGCAACGGATGCGAAACAGCCCCGCCATAAGTTCGTAGGCACTGGTGCCGTCATTGGCGTTTTTGAGAAGGATTTCGCAGACGGTATCACCCACATTGTAGATCTTGCCGTAATCGACGCGGCGCATACGGATGAGATGTTTGGTAAAGTCGGCCTTTCCCTCCGTGCGGCTACGCGATTGCTTGGCGCCGACCGGCATAAAACCTTCACGGATCAGACCGCGCAAAACCTCGATTGTTGGAATAGGCATGAAGCGCTCCGAACGGCTTTCGTGAGCGGTCACGGCAAAGATGGATGGAGCAATGCGGCGCATTTCGGTCTCGGTGAGAGCCCGGCCAGTGTCGAAACGTGCGGTCTCGGTATAAACGGTCATGGTGTGTCTCCGCGGTTTTGGTTGCTACCCCGACGGGGTAAGCCCCCTCGGGCGAAGCCACCCCGGTCTGTCCGGGGGAATGGCCTCTCACATTCCCCCGGACAGAGGGGGGAGGGCGAATGCCCGCTCCTCGGCGGTAGGTGTTCGGGTCAAGGGGTCGTGGCGGCAAAAAACGGAAGGTTCGGCCGCAGGCGGAAAGCCGCTTTTTTCCGACGCGACAAGCGGCTATGTCGCGCCCGCCCCTTGAACCGGGTGGCTGGCGATGTCAGGGGCGAAAACATGCAAGTCGGCCCGGGACGGGCCTCCATTCCGGCTGCGTGAGCTGCCGTCAGCCAAACGATCGTCACCGGGATCGGCTGAGACAGCCAGAGGCCGGTTCAGTGCCGCCGCAGGCATAGAGCGCGCTCCGCGATTAGAGCGGATGGCCCAAACCACTAAAAAGATCGCGAGAAATCGAAACAA
Organism: Endobacterium cereale; assembly: GCF_009617585.1. Classification (GTDB taxonomy): domain Bacteria; phylum Pseudomonadota; class Alphaproteobacteria; order Rhizobiales; family Rhizobiaceae; genus Neorhizobium; species Neorhizobium cereale. Next base: position 93,612 of record NZ_WIXI01000041.1, read on the forward strand.
GGCGCTCCCCGCCTTGCTGGCAAACGTTTTGCGGCCCGACAAATCCCAGTTTAAACTTGCCTCGACACGCATAATGAAGCTCGCTTGACCTTGAGCGCGAGATTGACCGCGCACGAGCTCTCAATCTCCAATGAACATCTGGTTCCGTCTGCGTAGCCAACCGTGTCAGCCCCGGTCACGCGAGCCTGTTTGGGTCGTCGATGGATAAACTTGTTGTAAGTCCGCACTCTTGTTGCAATCGCGCCGCAGCACGCCAACAAGTGGCGTAGACCACGGGCCAGATCCGTCGTCGGCACTTTCCACTTCTCAACGCCGCCATACGTTGCAGACGGGTTCCTCAAGTGATGGTTGATCGATGGCAAGCAGTTTGGGTATCGCAACGCGGGTCCAGTTCTCCGAGGTGAGGCATCTGCTGCCGCAAGACTGCTGGGCTATCAAGAGCGAGCGCGCGGGACGGGAGTTTGAGAACGAAACGGTTCTCATGCTCGAAGGCGACCACAGACTTGCCAGTCTCGATCTCGATGATCCTCTCGGAACCGATGACCACGTCTTTCTTGTCTTCATTCGCGGTGCGCTCACGGTCGACGGAACCATCAGAAACCAAGATACCGAAGGCGCCTCCGGCTTGATCGTCGACGGCAACCTCACGTGCCGAAACGCGGTCGTGGGCGGCCAGCAGATCTATGTCTCTGGAAACTTCAATGTCCAAGACCTGTTCTGGGGCGACTACAATCACGGCGAACTGCTGGTTAAAGGCAACGCCAGCGCCCGCCTGTTCCTTACGACAGAACAGTACAGCTTCTCGATCAGTGGGGTGAGCAACTTCGAACGCTGGATTTTTGACCGAGATGGCGACGAGGGCTGGCGGCTGGACGATCCGGATGCGCTTGGAGATTTCATCGACAGCACCTTCATCACCGATGACGATGACTCCGCGCCGCTGGCGAGAGACGAGATTTTGTCAGCCTTGCGAGCAGGACAAGTTGTCATCCAGGCTCCACAACAGGCAGAAAGCGGCAGCACCGTCCATGATATCTTCCCAGATCAAAACGTCATCCCCGATAACATTCGACGTGTAGCGGCGGCGGATAACCTTGTCGCGGGCGGTGACGACGATGCGCTTGGTAGCCTCGAGTTCTGGTCGGACGACCTGTTCATCCGGCTGATGCTGCTTCCCGACGGCAAGAATGCGCCGGAACGGAAGCTTTATTTCCAGCTCGATGAGAAGATCGCAGTGCTTGTTGGACTGTTCAACAGGCCTCCAACCTTTCTTGGGCGCGTGACTGCGGCGATCAAATCACTGGTTGGCCAACCGCGTGAACAGCATCTTATCAAGCTCTGGCGGAACGTGGAGGATGAGGGGACATGGGCATATCTCGACACATCTGCTCCCGCAGAAGTCCACGACCTCGTGCAACGTGGATGGGATACCGCGATGCAATCGGTTGTCAACCGTCGGCGTGTCCGCAAAGACCTCGATCCTGGCACTCTGCGTGGACTGCTGGCGTTGCCATTGGCTGAACCTTATGACGACTTCTACGACGACGACCGAAACGGATTGTGGGTGGGTAGCCTCTACTGTTCTTTTCGACAGGCCGACGCCAAGCCGGGCGACACCCAAATGTTGCGCGTAACGGCGAGCGAGGATGACACCGATCTCGTGTTCTTCGAGATCGTCCAAATGGCAGATGGCTCGGAATGCGTCTTGATCAAACACATGGATGACCTCGACGAGGAGGAATACACATACCCATGGCTTGCAGGAGGAGACGCTCTCGACACAGCCTTACGCATGTTTGCGGCGGCCAAGCGTAATCTCGAACGTGGTAACAAAGCGCTCTTGCGAGGAGAGCGAGTTGCCGATGATGGTTTCGCCATCAAGCATTGGCGTCATAAGGGCTACCTGAAGTCGCGCGTTCCTTAAAATCAGCCTCCGTGCCTAGGAACATCCAAGCTGCCCTTTTTTTCACTCCCTCTACAATAACAAGGAGAGAGACATTGAAACGCACCGGGTTTTGCTGGAGGCTCCAACTTCTGAGAGAGTGGAGCCGAGTTTGGGAAGCTTGTTCCCTTGGCCGCAAAATCAACCACATTGATGTAAAACGGGCCCTGAAGTGACCGTAAATTGCCGTCACGTTCCAATGGCCCGTAAACTACTGATCAGATGATATCATCCGATCACTGACGGCTGCGCGCCGCCCCTCGAAAGAGCGGAGTGCCTTAGTCCAGCAGTTCAGCCGGTACCTTGCCGCCATTCTCCGACAACTTTTTCAGCAGCGCTTTATGCAGCCAAGTATTCATCGCTGCCGAGCCATCCTTTTCGCCGGGATAGCCAAGTTCGTCAGCGAGCTCCTTCCGTTCGGCAAGGCTTGCATCCATGCCCAGCGCCTTCATCAGATCCACGATGGAGTGTTTCCAGTCGAGCTTTTGGCCGCTCTGTTTCACGGCTGAATCGAGGATCGGCGCAATATCGACGGGCTGTGACGCCGTGCGCGTGTTTGCGGAAGCTGCCGGCGCCGCGCCTGATGTGGCAGGCGTCACGGGCGCCGTTCCGCCGATCGGAGCAGCGGTCGTGGCTGACGGCTCGACCTGCAGCCCGGCCGAAGGTGAAGGCGAAGTGGAAGCCTGTTCCGCCGCAGCTGCAGGATGACCGAAAATTGCGTTCTTGATCTTGCTGAAAATACTCATGAGCGTTCTCCCTGATCATTGTTAAGTTTGTCATGATCAAATGCCTGCCACGGAGATGTGTTCCAAGGAACTATCCTGCTCCCGCGCGAGCCAAACCACCGTGCCACGGTGATTGACGTTTGCAAACGAATCTTACACGTTTCCGGCCATGACAGATCAGGACAACAAGCTGGCCGAACTCGGGCCCATCGCCCGGGAACTCATGAAGCTCGCCGATGAACTGCGAGAATTGGCGGACACACCGCTCTTCAAAGCAGAAGATGTCGCCAATGACGATGCGCCGCCGGCCCGAAAGCTTGCGAGCCAATTGACCTGATCAAATATCCCTCGCAGCTTTGCGACTTGATGGATGACCGTGTCGGGATTAGATCGCGGCATGAACAAATTCGAAAGAGCAGAGCGAAACTACCTCATTGCCGTGCTGAAGCTGGCAGGGGAACCAATTGCCATCATTGCGGATCGCTTCGGCATATCTGTTCAGCATGCCAGCAATGTCGCGCGGGGTAATGCTTGGATGGTGGAAACAAGGGCTGGAAGACAGGTCGCTCCCGGCCTGACCACACGCGCCGCGGTCGCGATCGAGAAAACCCTCGGCATATGGCCATCAGACACCAGTAAGGCTTTCGTCGAGGGCAGCGCAATGATTCTGCTTCGCTCTGAGAATGGGCGCCGGGTCATCATGGAAGACATCGGCAGATGGCTGCAGCTTGAAGCGCAGCCTTCACAGAGCTGAACCGAAGGGCAAGAGAATGATTGTTTCCTGAAACAACAAGAAGATACTAAGGACTACATCTAGTGATTGCGTTTTCCGAGACGAAACAGATCAGCTTTCAATAATTGGTGGGCTTGACTGCGCCCTGAAGAGCGCGAGGTCACGGATAAGATTGCCTGTCGCCGTAAAAGGTTTGGCGCGAAAACGAAGTTCGTTGACAGACAGTTTCTACGCGCCGGAGACGCCGATATGAGCAACAAGGGAAATTGATTGTGCTGGCCGCGTTCAACAAAAACGGTGAATGCGACCTAGTCCCGGCATTTTATCCGCACCAGGCAGAAACAGAGGAAAGAGCGAAGCGTGAAGCTCGCTTGATTGCCGTTCAAGAAGCCGGTGTGTCGCCTGGAGCAGAGAAGCCTACCCGGCCATCGGCGAATAGGGCTTACCTGTCATTATTTTTCAGGCTGGCGAAGTGCCGGACCTTGAATAGGCAGGCAGGATTGCGGAACCAAGTCTTGGTCATTGCATTTTTCGCCGCAGAACGCGGAGATGCAAATGGCCGAAAAGTCTTATACCCTTCCTGAATTTACAGAGGCATACTCTTTGGATGCTAAAGAGGCGGAGCGGATTTTTTCCCTCTCGGGGCCGTCTAGGGCCAACCTAGAAGTGTTTATGAAGGTCTACAAAAAACCTAAAGCGGCAGAACAGTTCTTTTTGGATCCGTACAGCGTTAAACCTGCCACATAAATCGCACCAATGATCGAGATCACCAACCGCAACTACGACATCGCAGCCGCCCGCGCTGCTGGAGAGCGGCTGAGCTCAATCGCGGACAGATATGGACTGCACGTCAACTCGATCGGGCGGATCGCGCAGGATAACGCTATCTACGTCCAGCGCCGCGGTGGTCGCCCTCTGCCAAGCGGCCTTACTGCGAGGGCCGCCGTAAAGATTGAGGATGTCTTGGGGATTTGGCCGACAGCCGCCGACATCCCGGAAGTATCCGACCGGTGGGATAGCATGCTGCGTTGGCCGGTCAGAAAAGCGGTTCTAGCCGAAATCAGGGGATGGGTTCGCGCGAGTAGGTAAGCGGCCGGCTCCTTCTTCTTGCATTTTCGCCCGTGGCTCTTGCACCGCAACTTAAAAACCGATCAGGATAAAAAACTGATGGACCTCTCAGTCCCGCGCCATCCACATCTCAATGGAAGCAATGAAAAAAGCGAGTATGGAGGTGCGGAGAAAGATTATGAGTGCATCGTGCATGAGGCACCTTTTTTACGACGTCGGCCTGACAGCCCTCAGACGCCGACGTTCCACGATTGGAGGTAAGCGTACTTGAGACACGTTGCAGTATGGTCTCTTGTTCATTCCGACAGCGCAGCTTAATGGCTGGATGTATTCATTATCGCCGGTTGAGCAAAAGGGTTTGCGGACCTCTTTTTCTTTTCATGACGAAAAATGCCCCCTGCCACCGGCAGGAGGCGTTTAATAGGATTGCAAGTAATTAGCAGGACGTGCCGACGGTGCCTGCGCCAGGATTGGACTTATCACCAGCGGTGTCAGCTTTGCCAGCCTGTGCTGCGCCCTGCGTGCCGCCTGGAGCGCCACAGTTGGACTGCGAGCTGCCGGCTGTATTACCCTGCGAAGCGCCGGAGTTGCCATTGCCGCCCGCGCCGTTGTCGGTCGATCCGTTGTTCGAAGAGCTGGAATTGCCGCTGTTCGCGCTACCACTATTTGAACCGTCGCCACCCGAACCGCCGCTCGCACCCTGTGCCATAGCTGAGGTTGCCAGACCGACAGAGAGAGCCGCGACTGTGAGAATTTTAATCATCAGGTGTTCCTCTTTGGTATTTTTTTGACCCTGAGAGAACATGTAGACTTACCAATGGTTCCTGCTAAGGAGCAAACAAGAATCCGCCATCTGGTCAGGGCGACCCCGGCGCTTCGACTGCAGACATCACAGAAAACGGCTAGACGAAGATCGAGAGCGATCGTACCCCGCCCATGTACGCCAAAAGTCATGACCAGAAGTATGTCAGGATCCTGAAACACAAAAAGCCGCCGTTTCTGGAGCGGCTCTTCTTTACCAGCCATCAGCCAGCTGATGCTGGCGGCAATCCTCAAGCCTGCGCGCATCCGCTGCACAAGCCCACACGGCGATCGGAAGACGCCAACGCGCAGCCGTCTCACGGATCAGCAGTTCATGCGACTGGCATTTTGCCTCTCCCATGTTCTGCCGGCAAACAAGAATGATGCCAGGCTTTTTGCCCGTTGCGGCAGAGTACGACAGCGCCTGGCCGATCGCCTCGGCCCATTTGTTCGAGTATTCTACCTCGACGGCATATTTCCGCCCGATGCAGTCCGCGCGCGTTCCGTTCGGCAAGGAAACTTCCGTACGCATGCCACGGCACAACATGTCTCTGTAGTCGCTTTCGTACGGGGCAGCGGCGGCAGGAGAGCTCACGGTGACGAGACCCCAAAGAAGGGCAGGAGAGAAGCGTGTTTTCATGCCAATCTTATCGCACCCGAAACTCAAAAACGCAAAAAAGCCGCTCCGTCACCGGAGCGGCTTTCATCATTCTCACTTGCTGCGAATGCTCTCTTTCTCGAGGGAGGCAAGCCCTCTGTTTAGCTCTCTCTTACATATCGCCCGACGAAGCACCTCTCGTCCTGCTTGACTGATTTCCCGTGTCGTCGGCGAATGATGTCTAGCGCCTCGTTAGTCGTGTTCGCCTCGTCGATCTCGAAGCCAGCATCCTCGCGTGCGTCGATAACCGGAAGACGGATCGATGCCTCGTCATCGACAGCCAAAACTCTACGCATTCACTTCTCCCGATCCGTTTAAGCCGTAAGCGCACGATCCAATTCAAAATTACCGCAGTGCGCTCAGCTTCGACCCGTTAAAAAGTAGCTGATCGTTGTATTAGCTGGTCGGGTCGTCTCGGGTCTCCATCGCAAGATCGTGGAGAGCTTGCGTATCTTCGGCATCATACTCTGCTGAAAGTATCACGCTTAGGAATGCAGCTCGCGCGATCTCCTTATTGGAGGCCTTCGGATGCTTTTCCTTCACGGCCTCGATCAGCGCCTTCGGTTTCATCCCCGGAACGGCCAGCTCTCTGATGGTGGCAGCCATCGCCTCGATTTCCTTGAGCTTCTTTTCTCTCATGCGCAATCTCCGTGCGGCAGCCTGGCGTATTCAGTGAATGGTTCGACAATAGCGCGTCCAGATGACGGCCCGTTATCCGCGCATGGGCCGCAGTCTCATGACTTCTATGCGGATGAGATGGGTGGAACGAGTCGCTCCAGCGGGAGTTGGTTTATTCCATCAGGAGGAGACGACCATGGACAACAGAGAACAGCAGAGCCGCGAACGGGCGTATAAACTGTGGGAAGACGAAGGCCGCCCAAAGGGCGCCCACGATGACCATTGGGAGCGCGCGGAAGACCAGCATGCGCTGGTCGAACAGCAATCGGACGACGTGACGAAGGTCAATCAGGAGGCCGATGACAAGTTCGCCAAGGATGACCGGGTTTCTGAGAACGCCGCCGATATCAAGCCACCGTCGGCTGTCAGCCCGGATTGAGGAGGACGCCATGACCGATGTGAAAAAAGGCGACAAGGTGACTTGGGAAACCAGCCAGGGTGAAACCAAGGGAAAGGTCGTCAAGAAACAGACCTCCGACACGAAGATCAAGGGACACACGGTCAGGGCCTCGAAGAACGATCCGCAAGTCATCGTGGAGAGTAGCAAGTCCGGAAAGAGGGCGGCGCATAAACCCGAGGCCCTCAGGAAAGCCTAGCGACCTGTCCGTGCTTTTCGATTTAGAACGCAGCGTCGAGGCGACAGGAGAACCGTGCGCAATCAAATGATGAGCCTATTACTTCACGAGCCTTGACGTTCTGATTGAGCCTGCGACGCAAGGCAATTTGCCGACGCCCTCTCCCGATGACCTCGCAATCCCGATGGTGTCTCCCGTCGATCTGGCAAAGGCCGCGGTCAGGCGCCTGTTAAGTCCTGTCGAGGACATCAGAATCCGATACGTTGAAGGACCGAGCCGCCATACGATGAAGGATGTCGCCGATATCATCTCGAAGCCTGTTGGATTGGCGATCAGCCTCCACCGCATTCCAGGAGACGGAATCGAGCAAAGTTTCAGAGACCTTGGTTTTTACACGTCGACCGCCCGAGCGTATAAAAGCATGACGTTGGCCACAATCGATGCACCAGGGCATCCAAGGGATTTCATCGGCGGCGACATGTCTCTTGGACAGTACCTCGAAACGGTAATCTGAGCGTCGCGCAAATATGGACCGTAAAAGGAGACATCGCCATGCGACTGGCAACATGCAGATGCGCCCGCTTAACCGTTACCTGTGACGGGGAGCCAATGCGGGTTTCGGTGTGCCACTGCCTGGAGTGCCAGCGTCGTACCGGAAGCGCATTTGGTGTCCAAGCTCGGTTCCCAGGAACAGCCGTGACAGTCGAAGGGACTTTCAAAACTTATGAACGCGTAGGCGAGGGAGGACTGTGGGCGAGGTATCACTTTTGTCCCGATTGCGGGTCGACGGTATTCTACGAAAACCAGGACGTTCCTGACGCATTCGCGATCCCGGTCGGTGCCTTCGCAGAGCCAGACTTCCCGCCGCCCACAAGATCGATTTTCGAAAAGCGCAGGCATGAATGGGTTGAGGTCGCCGGGGAAGGAATCGACCGTCAGCCCTGAACCACATCCTGTGGAGAAGTGCATCCGTATATTCGCATTTCCTCATGTCTGAGCTATTAGCTCGTTGCCGCATGGCGGAGGCCTGCACCCTCGGCTCGAAAAGCCACGGGCCTCCAATAACCCCACGCTGAGCCGCTTCCACGCACCCGATTTTGTTGTAGAGCCGCCACACTCCGACATTCTGTCTGTTTCGGCGTCCGCGCACAGGGAACATCAGCATCGACGGGCTGTTCGTAGGGGATCGCCCTCCAGTGATCCGAGGCCACGACATGAAAAGTTCGCAGACCTCACGCATTGTCGATCTCGAAAACATTTCTCTTCACATCGTCGAGGAGGGGCCTCCCGACGGAGAGCCGGTCCTGCTGCTCCATGGTTTTCCAGAATACTGGCGAGCTTGGAGAAACCAGTCATCCACCTTGGCCGAGGCCGGGTTTCGGGTCGTGATGATCGATATGCGCGGGTACGGTCAGAGCAGCGCACCGCCTGATGTTTCCGACTACCGCATCGCCAATCTGGTCGATGACGTGGAGCGACTTGCGTCATATCTCGGGTGGCAGAGCTTCAATATCATTGGCCACGATTGGGGCGGCATAGTTGCGTGGGTCGTCGCTTCTTTCCATCCAATGCGCGTAAAGCGTTTGGTCGTGCTCAATGCGCCACACCTCGATGTCATGGCGGACGTTATGCGCAAGATGCCGTCGCAAATGATCCGAAGTGCTTACATCGCATTCTTCCAGTTGCCGTCGCTTCCGGAGACACTCTTGCGTGCAGGTCGCTTCAAGTTGCTGGCCGATTCCCTGACGAAGACGGCGCGCCCAGGCATCTTTACCGACGATGAGTTGGAGCAGTATCGACAGCAATGGCAGCCCGAGGGTCGCCTGAAGGCGATGCTGAACTACTACCGGGCCCTGGTAAGGGAACCCCGCCCAGCGCTCGGCCGGATCGTGCCCCCGGTCCTTATCTTATGGGGTTGCAAGGATCGCGCCTTGGCTTTCAGGCTTGCCAAGGAAAGCCTGATCCAGTGTGCCAACGGCCGGATGTGCGTACATCGGAGTGCGACGCATTGGGTTCATCTCGAGGAGCCGGAGTGGACGAACGCCCACATCATTCGTTTCCTGGAAGCGGATCACGAACTCGACCGACCCGAACCTGGCCTGTTCGATGAAACCGCGTAGGGCGCACCGCGACTTGGTGCAACCATTTCATGAGACGGCGCGTTCGACCGTCGTGAATGGGAGAACAAGATGGACAAGAAGCTGAACCGCGTTTACAAAGCTTTGATCAAAGGCGCGGCCGATGGACGGGCCGGAACCGATCTCCACGACTTCGTGACGGACAAGTGTCTCAAGACGTCAAGCAAGCGTATCGTGAAGGCCTCACTTATGGCCTTGACCGATCCCGACGTTAGGAAGCGGTATGTGCTCGAAGCAATCTTTGATCTAGCTATCAAATATCGCCTCTCGTCTCTAGGTGTCGAGGAAGACACTGTCGAAGACGACAAGGACGACGGAAAAGCGCCGTCGATATCGAGCGAGCTGAAATCAAAGCTCCACAGTTCGGCCTCAGTTGCGGCGATTGCTGACGGGGTCGCCGAGGCACTGCCTCCGCGCGGCCAAGTCCATTAATCGGGACAGTCGAAGGATGGCGGTAGAAATCGAACGTAAATTCTTGGTCGTAGACAATAGCTGGCGATCCCAAAGCCTCAAGCGTCGCAGCATCTCTGACCACCTCATAGCGCGATTCGAAAACGAGAATGGCAAAGCGCGTGTCCGGATATGTGACGGCGCGGCGATGCTGACCATCAAGGGACCTCGTCGAGGTTTCTCGCGAAACGAGTTCCATGTGGACCTGAAGGAGGAAGACGCTCAGTCGATGGTAGCCGAGTTCGCCTCGGGGCCTGCACTGTCGAAAACCAGACACGACATCGAACACGGAGGCCTTGTCTGGCAAGTCGACGAATTCGGAGGCCACTTGGAGGGTTTGGTAACATGTGAAGTCGAGCTTCCGTCCGAGAACTACTCGTTTGAGAAGCCCTTGTGGGCAGGGAGTGAAATCACCGGTGACACTCGCTACAGTTCGAGCACGCTCGCCGACGTGCTCTCGAGCCGAGACCATGTGGCCTGAGACGGGCAAGGTAACAAAAGGATGAGATCCGGTCGTTGAAAGGATTTTCCGGAGCAGCTCTCCAGTGGGATTTCGCAAACTTCTCTCGGCGAACTGTTCCTGGATTTCTCTCTGCTTCGCCGCGGTGAATGAAGATGTGATGATGCCCTTCGTGCTGTCTGGACAAGAACTCCGCTGATGCGGTTTCGTTCGACACGCGATGGTTCACTTCGGAAAACGGCAGCGATCATTCGCTATCGTAAGCGGTCTCGTCGGCTGAGGATCGAGGTCTTGAATACGGCTTGGCTGCGTCAGTCCTCGAGCGGATCATGACCCCAGTTCATAAGCGAATGCCGCCATGTGGAGCCCTCGACGTCTTTCTTGGGGCCTCCCTGCGCAAGATGGCGGTGGACGTAACCCACCACCTTACGCATGTGAACAAAGTCGTCGTCGGTCAGATCGGTCTTCGACTTTTTCTTGATCTCAACGATCCTACGACCTGAATGATGGCCTACGGTTTCGCCGCCACTACCGTCGGTCCAGCCCGCCGACTTGCTGTCGTCGGTCTTAAGCCACTTTGCCAGTGACGACGGTGTCATGTTTACGGCCTCGCGGAACTCGCCCCATATGTTTTCGCGATCAAGCTCGCTCATACGGCACCGCCTGCGACGGCGTCGGCGGCGGGTAGCTCGATGCGGCCATTTTCCTCGCCGTCCCAATACTCGATAGCCTGAGCGGTGACCTTGATCAGGAGGATGCCGGGCGTGTCGACCCCATCGGGAAACCACCGATCCAGGTCCTTCACCCAGTGTTCTTCAAACAGCGCCTTATCTCGGATCAGACTGGCTTTCCCCTCGACGGCGATGAAAATGCCAGGCTTTCCAAGTATGCTCGGCGGTGCGGTGAATGTCAGGCCGACACCGGTATCGCGGCCGATCTCGCTGACCTTTTCCGTCTCCTCGTAAGAGAAAAACCAGGAGTCGCCGTCGTATTCGACATCTCCGTTATTGCTCATGGGGCGGCTGTTGATCCTACCGGAGCCGCCGTTTGTGTTAAACATACAAAAGTCGATCTTGCTCAGCTTCTTCGAAAGCTCTTCCATCGTCATTGTGGTCATCCGGTTCCTCCTAGAATAAGGTACCATGCTTGAACAGCGAGGACCGGCTGATGTTCCAATCAGCCAATTTTCGTAGGAGCCGATCTCAATGAGGCTACCGTCCGGATCGCGGTAGTACCGATGTGAGCGTTCCCCCCAGAAAAGCGGCGGGCGAATTCCGGTGTGCAGGAAGCATGCAGGAAGCAACTCAGTCATTGCCGCTTAAACACCGATGGTTTTAGCGTGCGTGATGTTGCCAGATCTCCAGAGGGCGAGGTCAGTCAATCAGCAGTTGCAGACATCGGCTCGGCAGGTCAGTGCGTATTCGGGTAATGTACGGTGGCACACAACGGCATTGGTAAAGCCTATCTCAAGGTGCATTCGCAGCGGGAGTCGCGACAGGAGCTGCACCTTCCGGGGCCGGGTCGGCGTCGAATGGCGTCATATACAGCCATGACAAAAACAGTGTCAGGGCGAATGCTGCCACCCCGACTGCCAGCTTTGTTTTGGAAGAGCCTGCCTTTCCTCCCGGTTTTCCCTCCCGTTCATATTCCGTGGTAGGATCGACTGATCCAAACGGGTCCTTTCCTTGTTGTCGCATATGCTGGCTCCTCGTTAGGCTCGTTGTCGATTACTGTGCTCAACTGTAGCCGCCCGCGGCCCGGGCTTTCGCCGCATCTCGCTGGGCATCGGCCGAGGCGTCTGACGTGTCGTGCCCGATACTACTCTCGTCGTTCGAATTGCCATGTCCGGTAGTCCGAGCTGTAAGTTGTCGCGGATCGAAAGATATCAGCGGTTGTGCGCCACTCGAGGACGGCGTTCCCCTCATCGTCGATGACGTTCACGAACTCCGACGTGGCTTCGCCCAACACTGCGTGGCAGGAAGCCCAGAATTCTTTCGCTGCGTTTTCCTCGTCGGATCCGTGCAGGACCAAAGGGGTTGAAAGCTCCGCCTTGTCGGTAAACAGACTCACTATGACATCGACAACTCGGGGTCCCTAAAGTCGATGCAGCGCGTCGATCAAGTCGTGTGTGATCTGAGCCATAGGGTTCCTTTAACTCGTGGGGTTTCTGGTCGCGCCTATCACGATCGGTCGGTGTCGCCATTTCCAAATGTTCTTCGATCCGCATCAAGAGGATTGAACTTGTCTACTGGGGACGGGGCCGAATTTTCTGTATCCGAAGGAGGAGCGGCAGCAGGCCAGTCGTTTGACGGCTCCTGAACCTGTTCGTGTTCCACGGAACCTGTGCTGGTCGGAGGCGAAACGCCGCCATGATGATCGCCGGACCAAGTCTGGGCAGCGCCAGTCGCGTTACCGCCGATTTCTCTTTCAGCGTCGCTCCAGTGCCGAACGTGCTGCCCGTCCGGCTTTCCTTCCGCCTCCCATTTGGCGTGAGCGGCAGCGCGGATTTCATCTTCATTGCTCATGTCGTCCTCCTGTTTCTGTCTGACAGAACCAGCGACTTTGCTGCGAGTTCCGCTCCCAGTCGAGATTCGAAGGCACCAGCGCTGAGCGATTTCCGGGGCGGTGAATAATCAAGGCAGTTTAGCGGTCAGTTAGGATGGTTAGCCCTCATTGGGGTACGGAGTGAGACTCTGTACCTAATCTGCCACAAATCATCGCGACGGACGGCACGACGATGGATTGTTTGTGTCGAAATGATGAATTCTGAGATCTGTCACCTAAGTCCTATGATGGCGCTTGAAGCCTTCCAACCAGGATCCCTGACATGAATAATTTCAAACGAGTTCTTCTGACCTGTGCACTCTCAGCCGCAATGATCAGTGCCGCCAGCGCTGCCGACATGGCTGTCGAAGAGGCTCCGGTCGTGGTGCCGTTGACATCCGGATTCTACATCGGCTCGCTGAGCTCAGTCAGCTTTCTCGATGACACTACATTTACGACGGGCGGCGACGCTATCTCGACGGACTATGACACTGGCTTCTACAGCTCGATCCGCGCAGGTTACAATTTTGGCTCCATGGGCTTCATCTCCCCGCGCGTCGAACTCGAACTCGGTTACGGAAGCGCATCGGTTGACGCCCATTCCGTCAATGGTGCAGGCGTGCCGGGCATCGACTCGTTCGGCGACGCACGATCGTTTCAGGGATACGTCAACGGATACCTCGACATTCCCCTCACGAACGATGGCTTCTTCAGTGCCGTCACGCCATTCGTCGGCGGCGGTGTCGGCTTTATGAACCTGGAATTGCGGAAGCAGGGCGTTGCGGGAGCCGCGACGTACATCGATGATAGCGATACCCAGTTTGCCTACCATCTGGACGCGGGCGTCGGCATCAACTTGCAGGGCATCGGTCTCTTCTCCGACATGTCGTTGTTCGATAACACTACGCTCGATATCGGCTACCGCTTCACGGCGGCCGATGACTTCGACTTCGTAGCACGCGATGGCTCGGCATCCAGCACCGACTTCAGAAGCCATGCGGTGACCTTCGGCCTGCGCAAGCAGTTCTGATGAATTAGCGGGAGGTGTGGCTTTCTAAGCTCCTCCCGCATCCGTTGAACTTGAGGATATCGTCTTGCAAAAAGACTTTGGGCGAAAGTGTCAGATGGCTACAGCGGTCATTGCTGCACTAATCCTCGCGTCCTGCAACCAAGACGACGATATTCTACAAGAAACACAATCTGCTCCGTCAGGACAGAGCACCAATGCGGCCGCGCCGGACGTTGTGGCGATCGAGCGGGCTATGGCTGCGGCCCCGCAGCAGCAAACGAACAGCGTGCCTTGGGCGAGCCCTACGACCGGTAGCGCAGGGGTTTTGAGCTATACTGAAAGCCGCAGCGCCGATGGTCGCACATGCCGTGCCTTTCTCAGCAGCCGTCAATCCTTAGACGGTGGTGACACTTTGAACGGGCAGGCATGCGCTGAAGGCGACGGGCGTTGGCGGGTCAATTCTCTCAACGCGCAATAGGTGCGGCCTACGCGCTTTGAGAAGATCAAGCAGTGCGCGGTTATGCCATCAAAAGATCGGTGGCACCGCGCAGGTCCCGAACTTCCGTATACGGTCGCCAGTCCGGATTGCCATTCTCACCTCTACGGTTAACCCAAATCGCGCGTAGTCCGAGTTCATGACAAGCCTTCATGTCGGTATACATGCCCATGGCTACGTGTACCGTTTCCTCAGGCGTGACACCCATCTGTCTGTATCCGTATTCGAAGATCTCCCTGGAAGGCTTGTAAGAACGAGCCTGCTCTGCTGTGATGACGTAGTCGAACGTCACACCGATACGCTCCACAGTAGGTTTGATCAGATCATCGTCCGAGTTCGTGAAGATCGCCAGCTTGTATCGAGTTTTCAACAGTCGGAGAGCCTCCGGGACATCTCGATGGGGCTCCATGTTCGCGGGCGCCGTCGCCATACGATCCAGCTCATCGCGATTGGCGGCAATCCCCCATTCGCCGAAAGCGTCATCGAAACCAATACGCAAAATATTCTTGAACATCCGATGGGGCTTGTCTGCGGTCAGCCTCTTGCTGTGAATGGAAAACCTCTCAACGATCGACTCGGCCGATACGTCGCTCGCATCGTGGGCATCGAGGATGATTGTTGCTTCCCGTGTCAGTACCTCGTACCAATCAACAAGAGTTCCATAGCAGTCGAAGGTGATGATTTTGGTTTGCGAGCCGAAATCGTTCGACGGACATTCTAGCTGAGCTGACATCGCGGCTTCCTCATACCCTCAGGTCGAAACGGTGACGTGATGCCTAAGGTTCCCGGATGGTCGCCCGGCAACGACGGGCCGGTAGTGCAAAGTTCGCCGCACCGACCAAAGACGATCAAAACTTCTGCGCTAAGATGGTCGGGTCGTCTCGGGTATCCATCGCCAGATCGGGCAGAGATTGCGTATCTTCGGGATCATACTCTGCTAAAAGTATCACGCTTAGGAATGCAACTCCCGCACGATCTCTTTCTTGGAGGCCTTCGGATGCTTTTCCTTCACGGCCTCGATCAGCGCCTTCGGCTTCATCCCCGGACTGCCAGCTCTCTGATCGTGGCAGCCATCGCCTCGATCTCCTGGAGCTTCTTTTCCCTCATGCGCGATCCCCGTGCGACTGCCGTGTGGCAGCCTGGCATATCCAGTGAACGGTTCGACAATAGCGCGTCCAGATTACCGCTCGTTAACTTGTACGCCATACTGGGAGGCACGGGGCATATCGGAAAACAGGTCGTGAGCACGCTTTGCCAGGAATAAGCGGATCATTGCGATCACCCGCGACAAGCTCAAGGCGGAAGAGATCACTACGACATGGTCGAGGGCGTGGCGTTTGACGTCCCGGATCCTCCACCCCACGCGCACTTTCGAAATTCCTTGCTGTTTCAGGCCGAAGTGCCGAGGCACAGTCCCAACGCTTCAATTGGGTGAATAAGTTGTCCGATCTGACGTCTCCTGACACGGTTGGGTGGGGGAGGGCGCATAGCGCCCTCTCTTGGGATCACTTCTCCAGCGGCGGTGAGGCTTTACCGAGCTTGATTGACGGCTCACGTCCCCAGACCCGCAGCTTGCCGAGCTCCAATACAAACCCGGCCAAGCCTTCCTCTCCAGGCAGGGCAATCGTTCCCTCGTCAAGGGAAGCGGCAATTCCGGCCTTCTCGAGCAGCGGGAGCGCGGATGCGTCGTAACCAATGAACTTGCAGTGCTGGAAAGCATCGGCCACAAAATCGCGTGCGGTGGCCTCAATGATCAGATCCTCGACGCCTTCCGGAGAAGTCAGTAACGCGACAGCGTCGAACAAGACAGACGGTCCGCCGTCGATCATGTGGTGGGCTTTGACAAGTTTGCCGTCGGAGGCCACTACACCCCCTACTTTTGGGGCGATCAATTCCGCAACACCTTTGTCGGCAATCACGGCACTTACCAGACCCTTGAGCAGCTTGGCATCGACGCCGTCCGTCACGAGGATACCAAGTTTACGTCCCTCAAAACGCTTGGGGCCGCGCTCGACAATGCTCAGGGCAGGCGAGGGCTCAAGATCTTGACGGGTAGGCATAGCCGCGTCTGCCGGCTTTGGCATCGACTGAATGCCGAGTTTCTGGGCTACGGTTGTTGCAAGTGTCTCATCAATGTTCAGCAGGTGTGACACCATGCGTTCGCGAATGACAGGGTTCTCGACCTTGCTGAGTTCAAATGTCAGAGCCATGGCAATATGCCGTTGTTCAGGCGGGGTCTGACTGATGAAGAACTGCCGCGCTTGACTGTAGTGATCTGCAAAACTCTCAGGACGCAGTCGAACCTTTTGGCCCTGTTCCTCAGATGGGAAATGACGGTATCCACGTGTGGGCGATTCCCTTGGACCCTCGCCACGAGAGTTCGGCTGGTAATTCGTGCGACCCACAGGGTTGCGCATCGCCATATGGCCGTCCTGCTGGAAATTATGAAAAGGACACTTTGGCGCATTGATCGGAAGGTGGGTAAAGTTTGGCCCACCTAGCCGTTTTAGTTGTGTATCAAGATAAGAGAAATTCCGGCCCTGCAGCAGCGGGTCATTGCTGAAATCGATGCCAGGGGGCACGTTCTGGGTCATAAACGCGACTTGCTCGGTCTCGGCGAAAAAGTTATCGGGCATGCGGTCGAGAACCAATCGGCCAATTGGTTGGACTGGCAGGATTTCTTCTGGAATGATTTTCGTTGGATCGAGAATGTCGAAATCGAAATTATCGGCAAATTCCTGGTCGAAAAGCTGAACGCAAAGCTCCCATTCCGGAAAATTGCCCGATTGGATTGATTGCCAAAGATCACGACGGTGAAAGTCCGGGTCAGCGCCATTGATCTTGACGGCCTCGTTCCATGCGACAGACTGGAGACCAAGCTTCGGCTTCCAGTGGAATTTGACGAATGTGGATTCATCCTTGGCGTTGACGAAGCGGAAGGTGTGGACGCCGAAGCCTTCCATAAACCGGAATGAGCGAGGGATCGTGCGGTCTGACATGATCCACATGACCATGTTCATGCTTTCGGGCGTCAGGCTGATGAAGTCCCAAAAATTGTCATGGGCAGTCTGAGCCTGTGGAAATGCCCGATCCGGCTCCTGTTTCGCAGCATGGATGATGTCAGGAAACTTGATTGCGTCCTGAATGAAGAACACCGGAATATTGTTGCCGACGAGGTCCCAGTTTCCTTCCTGTGTATACATCTTCACGGCAAAACCGCGGACATCGCGGGCGAGGTCGGCTGACCCCTTGTTGCCGGCGACGGTCGAGAAGCGGACGAAAACGGGGGTTTTTTCCCCTGCGCGCTGAAAAATATCGGCACGAGTATAGGCAGCAAGAGATTCGTAGGTTTCGAAGAAGCCGTGGGCACCGTAGCCGCGTGCGTGAACAACCCGTTCAGGAATGCGTTCATGGTCGAAATGGAACATCTTCTCCCGGTAATGGAAGTCGTCCATTAAGGCCGGACCGCGCGCGCCTACCCGCAGAGTGTTTTGATCGTCTGAAACTGGCCCGCCCTGCGCCGTCGTGAGAATGTCGTGGCCATCCTCCGCGATCTGGTGCAGTTCACCGCCCTGACCCCGATGGAGCTGCTGATCGTGAATAGTGACAGTTTCGAGCGAAGCAGAAGGATTGGCGGCTGTTGAACTTTTTGGCGTCGTCGACTTCTTGGCCATTGTTCTCTCCTGGAACGGTTAAGATGAGAAAAAGCCGCCCGTAAGGCGGCCTTGCTGGAAAAGAGAGCAGGTCAAGCGCAAGAGACGTCTGTAAGATCGGCCAGAGTCTCGGATGCGGCCATGACAAGCCCCCGCTTGACGAACAGTGAGAGAACTCCACAGCTTCACGGAATGTTCCGGAAAAAGTGATAGATGCTAGTCTGCCAAGTCTTCTCGCTTCATGCGGGCTCTTATCCCACCGTCTACCCCCATGCCGTCGAGAATGGGGTGATAGATTGCGCCAGTGTGGGACGCTTTGTCGTCGCCTCGCTCAGATTCCTTTTTCGCGATATCTGCAGACATCCGCTCCGTTAGGTCCGGCATCAAATGATGCGACATGTCGGAGGCTTTCGCCTTCCATCCGACTGGACGCTCTTCTTTTGGTGTGAGGCAGGATCTTACGATAGCATCGACGACAATTTCAGGGTCGTCCATCATCGCCATACGTGGCTCGTGGCCGGTATAGTTGGCGGCATGGGTCCACCACGGCGTGTCGACCGCCCACGGCATGATCGTGCCGACTTTAATGTCGTCCAATCCTGCCAACCGCAGCTCCTCATTGAGCGATCGGCTTAGGCTGAGCACGCCGGCTTTTGTCGCCGCGTAAGTGTTTTGAAGAGCGAGCGGGACCTCGCTGTCGATCGAGCCAGTATTGATCAAGGTGCCATATCCCTGTTCAGCGAACTGGCGAAGGGCAGCATGTGCTCCATAGATCAGACCTTTCAGATTGACGTCCACGAGACGGGAGTGATCCTCGATCGGAATATCCCAGAAATAGCCGATCGCCCCGATACCGACATTATTGATCCAGACATCGATGCTCCCGAACCGAGCGATAGCTGCCTCAGCGATAGCCGAAACCTGCGCAGGATCAGAGACGTCTGCCTCTACCGCAAGGGCGCTCCCGCCTCGGCTACCGATCTCAGAGACCATCTCATCGAGCATGGACTTGCGCCGTGCAGCGATAACGACAGACGCGCCTTCCGCGGCCAGTTTGATGGCTGCACCCCGGCCGAAGCCACTGGAGGCTCCAACGACTACCACTACCAGATTACGCAAACTGTCAGGACGAGCGCTCATATCAGATCTCCTTTGGTTTCTGGTTAGAAGGCCGAGCAGACCAGGATGTTCCATCCGCCTCCATCTGGATGATTAAGTCGAGGGCGCTAAGTCTCTGACGAAGTAGGGAGGACCTCATGGAAAGACCGCAAATTCGATCGGATGGGCTCCAACTTAATGAACATCGTCAATTTCAGGAGCGGTTCTGGAAATTCGAGCGTGTCGCCTGGATCGCCTTTGCTGTCGTTACAGTCAGCGCGCTCTTGGGTTTAACCGGAGGAGGAGGGCCTTTGGCTACTGTGTCGATTGAAAGTGCGGATGCGCTTATATCGTATCCCCGGGTGGCACGGTGGGAGACTGCAGACGAACTACAGATCGCCTTACAGCCGCGAGCTGGCGCTACCGAGCGAAGAGTGATGCTTGCGCCTGAGTTCGCAAAAAGTTTTCAGCTGGAAGATGTACAGCCGCGACCCAGCAAGAGCACAGTCAGCGACCTGGGCCAGATCCTTGTCTTCGACAATCCTGACACGCAGGGCGGCCAGATAACCATGCATATCCGGGCGCAATCTGTCGGGCGAAGGTCTTTCACCATCACTATAGACGGCGGTATGCCAAACGCTCTCACGACTTACGTCTTACCCTGAGGCCACTATGGAAACCGTGATCCGCGGCGCTTCGATCTATTTCATCCTTCTCGTCATTCTGCGGTTGTCCGGTCGCCGCACCGTCGCGCAAATGACGCCATTTGATCTCGTTCTCTTGCTGGTAGTCTCGGAAACTACGCAGCAGGCTTTGCTGGGCGATGATTTCTCCATCACCAATGCCGTCGTCCTCATGATCGTTCTGTTCGGGATCGACATCGGCCTCTCCTACTTCAAGCAATGGGCGCCGGGCGCCGCGAGATATATGGATGGTGCTCCCACCGTTTTGATTTCCGACGGCAAAGTCGACTTTCGCGCCTTCCATCGCGCGCGCGTAAGCCTTGACGACGTCTTGACAGCCGCGCGCCAGAACCAGGGGCTTGAGCGTCTAGACCAGATCAAATACGCCGTGCTCGAAGCTGATGGTGCTGTCAGTATCATCCCGATCGCGTAGCAAGTTGAATTCGGCAAATCGCATTGTGCGGGTACGCTGCGGTAACGGAACATCGCTCTCACTGTCGCATTTCCTCTGTGCAATGCAGCATTCGGCAGCATTGCTCCCCCAGACAAGCAATATCCGAGAGCACAATGCCGACACCCGAGAAGAAGATTCGTTATGCCGTCGTCGCTGGCGGTCAAATTTCCCAGCAAGCCTTCATGCCCGGCATCAGACAGACCAACAACTCCGAGTTGGCTGCGCTGGTCACCGGCGATCCGGTCAAAGCCGACAAGCTTGCCGGGCTTTATGGCATCAAGGCCTGGTCTTACGAGCAGTATGACGAATTGCTCAAGTCCGGCGAAATCGACGCAGTCTATGTGGCGACGCCGAACTTCATGCACACCCCATTCGCGGTCGCCGCTTTGGAAGCGGGCATCCACGTCCTCTTGGAAAAACCAATGGCTTCCAGTGTCGAGGAGGCGCAGGAGATCCTCGCCGCCCAGAAGAAGAGCGGCGCCAGACTGATGATTGCCTACCGCCTCCACCACGAGCCGGGCAATGTCGAGATGTTCACTCGCGCCCGAGCAGGGGATTTCGGCGATCTTAGAACATTTACGTCCGTCTTTGCCCAAAACGTCGCGGAGGAAAACTCACGCGGCCACAATGGTTACTGGTGTGGGCCCGTGCCGGACATGGGCACCTATCCGTTGAATGCCGTCCGCAACCTTTTTGGCGCTGAGCCAACCGCTGTTCATGCGGTGGGAACCAAGACCGGGGACCGTGGATTCAACTTCCATGACACGGTGGCTGTGACTTTGCTGTTCCCCGCGGAACGGACAGCTCAGTTTACGGTGAGCTACGCGACGGCTTCCGCTGAGAACTTCTCGTTGGTCGGCACCGATGCAACTATCGAAGCTTCGCCCTGTTTCATGTTCGGACCGTCCATCGGCATCGCCTACAAGGAGATCACCGACGAGGGTGAAAAAGAACATACGTTCCAGCCGGTCGAGCAGTTCGGCAATGAAACGCAATATTTTTCAGACTGCATCCTCAACGATCGCGAGCCCGAAGCCAACGGCGAAGAAGGGCTGATGGACATGCGGGTGCTTGCCGCGGTCGAAACATCCCTGCGAACCGGCGAAACGGTAACCCTCCCTCCGGCCTCCCGAAGCAGGCATGTGGATGCCGGCCAGGCATTGAAATTGAAGCCTGCCAAACAGCCTGCGGAAGACGAAATGATCAACATCGTTCCGCAGTCGAAATAGGCGGAAAGCAGATGTCGTCTGCCTTAGGCGCGGCAAACCGGCTATCGGCACGGAACATGCCGCGCGTTTCAAGGTTACTCATTACACCCCAAGCATGAAGGAGCTCCTCGATGGGACTGAAAGCGATTGCGCTCAACGCAACCCTGAAGGCGTCCGGCGGCGAGCCGTCATCGACCGACCGCATGCTTTCGCTGATAGCGGATGCCATGGCGAAGGACGGTGTCGAGACCGAAACAATCCGTCTTGCCGACTTTAACATCAAGCCGGGCGTCACCTCTGACGAGGGGGAGGGAGACGACTGGCCGTCTATTCGTCAGAAGATCCTGGATGCCAATATCCTCATTCTCGGTACCCCGATCTGGCTGGGGCAACCCAGCAGTGTTTCGAAGCGTGCACTCGAGCGAATGGACGCATTCCTCGAGGAAACCGATGAGCAGGGCAGGATGGTATCCTACGGTCGGGTCGCAGCTGTCGCGGTCGTCGGCAACGAAGACGGTGCCCATCATGTCTCAGCCGAGATCTATCAGGCTTTGAACGATGTCGGGTTCACCATTGCGCCGAACGCCGTGGCCTATTGGGTTGGCGAGGCCATGGGATCGACGAACTTTGTCGATCTCGAGGATGTCCCCGAGACTGTGACCACCGCAGTGGACATGCTGGCTCGCAACACCGTGCATCTGGCGAAGCTGACTGTTGAGAACCCCTTTCCAGGCGACGACTGACGTCGAAATCCAATTTCTCAAATCTTCGAAGACAAGGAAAAATACACATGGCGAATGCCAACCAGTTCGATATGCAGAACCCACTTACCCAGTATCCCCAGCCGGAATTCCCCAAACAGCCACAGCCGGTCCCGGGTCTTGCCAGCAAGATGCAGCCGGTCCCCGATCATGGCGAAACGAGCTATATGGGCTCAGGTCGTCTCAATGGCCGCAAAGCCCTGATCACCGGAGGAGATTCAGGCATTGGCAGAGCCGCTGCGATCGCGTTTGCCCGTGAAGGCGCCGATGTCGCGATCAACTATCTGCCTGAAGAGCAGTCGGATGCCGATGAAGTCGTCAAGCTGGTTGAGGCCGAAGGCCGAAAGGCGGTCGCCATTCCTGGTGACCTCAAAAGCGAAGAATTTTGCAAGACACTGGTCGAAACGGCGCACCGCGAATTGGGCGGCCTTGATCTCGTCGCCAACGTCGCAGGCCGGCAAAAAGCTGTCGAGAGCATAGCGGAACTGACCACCGAGCAGTTCGACGAGACATTCAAGACCAATGTCTACGCGCTGTTCTGGGTGTGCAAGGCAGCCCTGCCTCTTCTTCCTGAAGGCGCTACAATCATCAACACATCATCCATTCAGGCCTATGAACCGTCGGCAAGCCTGCTTGACTACGCTCCGACCAAGTCGTCGATCGTGGCATTCAGCAAAGCGCTATCGAAGCAGGTGATCGAAAAGGGTATTCGCGTCAACGTCGTAGCACCCGGCCCCGTCTGGACACCTCTTCAGACGTCCGGTGGGCAACCACAGGAAGCAATTGTCAAGTTCGGAAGCCAGGTGCCGATGAAGCGTCCGGGCCAGCCGGCCGAATGTGCGCCACTCTACGTTTTCCTGGCCTCGCAGGAATCCGGCTATATCACCGGGGAAGTTTTTGGTGTCACCGGCGGCAATACGCTGCCCTGATGCTGAATGCTCTCACACCCGAACGTTCGAGCGGCTGTTTGCCACTCGAACATTATGCTGCGATCGGAGAAGGACGCTCGGTTGCGCTGGTCGGAGCCGACGGCTCTATCGATTGGTGGTGCGCGCCCGATATGGATTCGCCCCCACTGTTCAACCGAATGCATGATGCCGATGGTGGTCGTTTCTCACTGACTCCGATCGGCCCCTTCAAAGTCGAACGACGGTATCGTGAAGACAGCAACGTTCTTGAAACAGTTTTCATAACTGACAATGGTCGCGCCCGCGTGACGGAATCGCTCAATAGCGGGGCAGGTGGACGTTTGCCCTGGTGCGAACTTGCTCGTCGCATCGAAGGACTTTCCGGCACCGTTGAATTCGAGATCGTAATCAACCCGATCTGCGCCCAGGGAAAGGTGCGTCGCGTCAACCATCCGAACGCTGCCATCCGCTATATCGGCGAACTGACCACGACGTTTTGCCATCCAGACGCGGTTGTGGTCATCGAGGATGAGTATCACAAAACGTCGGCCCGATATCGCGCGGAAGCGGGCACCCGGATCTGCATTGCCTATCTGGTTGCTGACAAGGCGCCCCTCGCAATACCGGAATTGCCTGAGATCGACGCGAGGATCGACTTCAGTGACGAGGAGTGGCGGCGCTGGGCCAGCAAGCTCTCCTACGAGGGGCCATTCCGCGATGATCTGGTACGCTGCGCTTTATCGCTGAAGTTTCTCCTTTATTCGAAAACCGGTGCCATCGCGGCGGCGGCCACGTCGGGACTACCCGAACGATTGGGCGGGGATAAAAATTATGACTATCGCTTCGCATGGATC
Organism: Endobacterium cereale; assembly: GCF_009617585.1. Taxonomy (GTDB): domain Bacteria; phylum Pseudomonadota; class Alphaproteobacteria; order Rhizobiales; family Rhizobiaceae; genus Neorhizobium; species Neorhizobium cereale. The sequence goes on from NZ_WIXI01000041.1 coordinate 117,508, forward strand.
CGCGATGCCGCCTACACCATCAAGGCGCTGCTTCGCGCCGGCGGGCTGTCGGAAGCGATCGCTGCCTTCGGCTGGCTGGTGCGGACGATCGATGAGGACGGGCCAACACCATCGGTGGTCTATACGCTAGACGGCGGCGAAGTTCCCGATGAAGAGGTCATCGATGTTCCAGGGTATAAGGGATCGACGCCCGTGCGGCGCGGCAACCGCGCCAAGGAACAGGTCCAGCTCAGCTGCTACGGAGACGTTCTGGAGACAGCTTCGCTTTTTGCCGACAAAGGCCATGTGCTTGATCCGAGAACAGGTCGTCTGCTTGAGCGGCTGGCGGATCAGGTTGTTGATCGCTGGCAGGAGAAAGATGCGGGCATCTGGGAGCTTGAGGATCAGCAGCACTACACGTTTTCTAAAATCGGATGCTGGCTGGCACTTGATCGGGCAGCTCATCTCGCCCGAGAGGGCCATATCGACGGAGATGCATCCCGATGGGATGCAGAACGCGATCAGGTCTCAGCCTGGATCGACGCCAACTGTTGGTCCGATAAACGTCAGGCATATACTTTCTACGCCGGCACTGAAAAGCTGGATGCCTCGCTGCTCCTGACGACACGCTTTGGTTTCGAGCATGATGATCGGCTCAAACGTACGCGCGATGCGATTGAAAGTGAACTCGCCGTCGGTCCTTTGGTCTATCGCTACAGCGAAGCCGCCGAAGAGGAGGGCACGTTCGTTGCCTGTGCTTGCTGGCTGGTCGAAGCCTACGCCTTCCTCGGCGAAGTCGATCACGCCGAAGAATTGCTGAAGTCCCTTCTCAACAAACTCGGCAACAATTTCGGCATTCTGTCAGAGGAGATGGATGCCGAAACAGGCGAGGCTCTCGGCAACCTTCCGCAGGGACTAAGCCATTTGGCTCTTCTGCACGCCATCTACTCTTTACAGGAAAATCGATCATGACCGATATAAAAGTCCTCGACGATCGCCTGCCTCCGGATCAACTCGGAGAGGGTGCCTTTTGGGACGGCGAGGCTGGCGCCCTCTATTGGGTGGATATCGAGAGATACGTCGTCCATCGCTACTATGTTGAGACCGCTGCGCATCAAAGCTGGAAACTGTCAAAGCACGTGAGCTTTGCCTACCCACAGGACGGCCATCTCATACTATGTTTGGCGGATGGCGTTTATCGTTTCGATCCGGAAACCGGCATCGAGACCCCGATTGCAGTACTCAACCTGCCAAACGATTACCGCCTTAATGATGGGAAACTCGATCCATTTGGACGGCTGTGGCTCGGCACGATCAATACGAGTGAGGATCCTGCTGAGACTGCCGCGCTTTACGTCTTGAGAGGTGACGTTCTGGAAGAGGTCGAGAGTGGCTATGTTAACGCCAACGGGAAAGCATGGAGTCCCGACGGCAAGGTGATGTACCACGCGGATACCGATCGCGGCACGATCTGGCAATATGATTATGATGGCGAGACCGGCACCGTTACCGGCAAACGCGTGCTGGTCAAAATTCCGGAAGGAAATCCAGACGGCCTATGCACCGACCAAAATGGGAACATCATCGCTGCCATGTACGGCGACGGTTGCCTCAAGGTTTATTCCTTCAGAGGCGATGAAAAAGCGCAAATCGATCTGCCGGTGTCAAATCCGACAAGTTGCGTTCTCGTTGGTTCCAATCTGTACGTCACAACAGCCTATGATGGCCTGACCGAAGAAGAACGTAAGCAGGCGCCAGACGCGGGGCGCGTGTTCGTCGCACGGTACCCTCTACCAAACGATGGATGATTGGAAAGTGGGGACGTAGCAGTTGCGCCCCAGCCTGCAAACCCTTTTTTCAACGGAGGTTCGCTGCTGGAGCGGGAGGTCAAAAAAGCCTCAGATCATGATTTCGCCGCCCGTTACCGGGATGACTGCACCGGTCATGTAGCTACCCAAATTAGATGCAAGAAGAACGTATGCCCCTGCAAGTTCAGCGGGCTGACCGGCGCGTCCAATCAGTGTCTGCTCGCCGAACTTCGCCGCCTTTTCGGCCGGCATGGTGGAGGGGATAAGCGGTGTCCAGATCGGACCGGGGGCAACTGCATTGACGCGAATACCCTTTTCCGCGACCATTTCCGCCAAGCCTGCCGTGAAGTTCGAAATCGCACCTTTCGTCGAGGCGTAAGCAAGAAGCTGAGGTGACGGTTGTCTCGACTGAATGGATGTTGTGTTGATGATCGAGCTGCCGGGTTTCATGTGCGGAATGGCCGCCTTTGACAGAAAGAACGGCGCATAGATATTCGTGCGAAACGTCTCGTCCCACTGTTCGGCTGTGATATCGGCAATGTCGGCGTAGGTCCGCTGGAATGCTGCGTTGTTGACCAGAATATCGACGCCACCTAGTTCGCTGACAGTGCGGTCTACGATATCGATGCAGTGATCTTCTGACTTGATATCGCCGGGGAGTACGAGGGCTCGTCGCCCCGCCTTTTGCACCCAGCTAGCCGTGTCTTCGGCGTCCTCGTGCTCATCGAGATAAGACAGCACGACGTCGGCTCCTTCTCTTGCAAAGGCGATCGCGACTGCACGTCCAATGCCGGAATCGGCGCCGGTGATAACCGCGACCTTTCCATCGAGTTTGCCATCACCGCGATAGGTGTGCTCCCCATGATCAGGGACAGGCGTCATTGCGGCGGTCTTCCCAGGCGGGCTGCGCAGGGTAGGGTGGCTTCGGATAGTTTGTTTGATCGCTCATCGCTATCTCCTCGCTTCTGATCGATTGTTAACCTTTCAACCGCATCGGTGGTTCCTGATGAGGCAAGGCCAGTTTTTGGGCGTGTCGTCAGGTGGCGATTTAGGTGTCAGTCACGAGGCGGTCCCGAGTCGTCGATGGTGTCGCAGGTTTCGTAGTCGAAAACTGCTACCTCAGATGCGATCGCAGCTTCCTGTAAAGAATGTAGCCTGCCAGGAAAAAGCACGTAGAATTGGTGAGGATGATGGGCCATTCTTGCCGAAGGATTCCGAATATCGACCACAGGGCAAAGCCGATCACCGTCACCGTGTACATGCGCGCTGAAATCGCCGCGGTATCGCCGGATCTTACCACTTTCATCACCTGGGGGATGAAACTCGTGACGGAGCAGGCCGAAGCGAGGTAACCGATGACAAGTGCATAATCCATTCATGACTCTTCTGGCTTGAAGTGCTCTCGGGGGCGCGGAAATCTAACGGTGCCCGGAAGCCTGAGTTCCACTCCCCTGAGCCAAGGCATCGTAAAGCAGGTGTCGCTCCGGCGAGATGATTAATCTGTCTCTCGGAGGAACTATTCGACTTTCCAATGGTTGCGGACCAACCAAGTGGAGGTTTTCATACATGGTCCAGAAATTAGTTCGCGCGGCATCCGTCGCGGCAGCTATGCTTTCGTGCGGCGTTGCTTTCGCTCAGCAGGGTGACGGTTCCGAAGTTCAGATCACCACGAACATATTCAAGCCGAACAAACTGGCGCCGACCAGCGACCGTATCGGTCAACTTAAGCTCCCGGAAGGCTTTTCCGTCGAGCCTTTCGCCCAGGGACTTGGAAATAGTCGCATCATCGCTGTTTCCGACAAGGGCTTCGTCTATGTCAGCCGGCGCGAAGAGGGCGACGTTCTCCTTCTGAAAGATGAGGATGGTGATGGAAAGGCTGACGCGGCCCCGGTTCAGGTTGCAGCGCGCGCGCAGACCCATGGCCTGGCGATCAAGGATGGCAAGCTGTATCTCGTTACGGTCAAAGAGGTTTTCGTCGCCGACATCAAAGATGACGGTACACTTGGCCCGCTTGAGATGATCATCGGCGACCTGCCAGACTCTGGCCAGCATCCAAACCGGGTTATGGCCTTCGGCCCTGATGGGATGCTGTACATCAGTGTCGGATCGACTTGTAATGCATGTAACGAAAGCAATGCAGAGAATGCCACGGTTTTGCGAGCAACGCCGGATGGGAAGAGCCGTACTATCTTCGCCTCGGGCTTGCGCAACACAATCGGTTTTGACTGGCAACCAGAAACCGGTGAACTCTGGGGTCTCGACCATGGGATCGATTTGCTGGGCGACGAAGTCCAGGCCGAGGAGCTCAATCGGCTCGAGCAGGGCAAGCAATATGGGTGGCCACACGTCTTCGGTTCGGGGGACATCTACCCTCAGTCCACCCCGGTTGGCGGTCTGACGAAGGAGCAGTGGCGCGATCAGAGCGAGCCAATGGTGATCGGCTATACGGCTCACGCCGCGCCGATGCAGCTCAAATTCTATACAGGATCATCATTTCCGGCCGAGTATGCCGGCGATGCGTTCTCCACAATGCGTGGATCATGGAACCGCAACCCAGCCTCGGGTTACGAGATCGTTCGGGTCCACTTTGAAGATGGTCAGCCCAAAACGATTGAACCGTTCCTCACCGGCTTCCTGACCGACAGCGGCAAAACCCATTTCGCGCGTCCGGTTGGCTTGGCGATCGCCAAGGACGGCTCGCTCCTCATGGCCGACGACGCAAACGGCGTGATCTACCGGATTGCCTATTCCGGAAATGCGCAAAAAGCCGCGTCCGCAAAGAGCGCGCCTGCCAGCGTCATGGAGGCCCAGGCAAAGAAGGGCGTCGGTGTTCCGCTGGCGCTTGATCGACCTGAGACCGATGGCCAAGGCAAAATCACGGTGCAGTCGGAAGCATTCGACACCGGCGCTTCCATTCCGCTGAAACACAGCGAATATGCCGACGGCGTGTCTCCTGCCATCCGTTGGAACGCAGTCCCTGACGCCGTATCCTACGCAATCATCATGGAGGATCCGGATTCCTCACCGATCAAGCCATTCGTCCACTGGCTTGCCTGGAATATTCCCGGCACGGTGACCAGCCTTCCAGAGGGTCTGCAGGAGCAGCTACGACTGGTCGAGCCAGAAGGCGTTCTTCAGGGACGCAACAGCTCCGGTACTCATGGCTATTTCGGGCCAAAGCCTCCCGTCGGCGACAAGGCACACCGTTACCATTTCCAGGTTCTTGCTCTCGATTCGTTGGTTGATATCCCGCCAACCTCGGATCGGGACGCGTTGCTCGCAGCCATTTCCGGGCACGTGATTGGCAAGGGGGAGCTGATGGGTCTGTACCAGCAGAAAACCGAACCGCCGAAGCAGTGACGCCGAAAAGATCCCCGTTCAATCTGAGGAATACAGAATGCGTATATCGAACTCAACCCTGCGCGCCAGTAGCGTTGCTCTTCTCCTTCTGTCGTCGTCCGCTGGTATCGCTTCGGCGCAACAGCCCGCTAAATCGCAACCCGCGACATCGACACCGCAACTCGGGGAGCAACAGCCGGCCGAACCCGACGCGCAGATGCAGTCTGTCCTTGATGCCCTGAAAGCGCTTCAAGCAAAACCCTTCGCAACGCTGAAGGTGCCGGAAGCGCGCACGCAGGCAAGCGCTGCCGACGCGGCGCGGGCCGTGCAACGGGATAAGAAGATCTCGCCATTCCCTGAAGCAAAGGTCGCGACGAAAGACATCGCCATCCCGAGCCCGGCCGGCGCATTGCCCGCTCGCGTTTACACTCCCGAGGGCGAGGGGCCTTTCCCGGTTGTTCTCTACTTCCATGGCGGCGGCTGGGTGGTCGGTGACATCAACGCATACGATGCCACGCCCCGTGCCCTTGCGCTCGGTTCAAAGGCAATTGTTGTCTCCGCCGACTACCATCACGCTCCGGAAAGCAAGTTCCCCGCACAGCACGATGATGCGTGGTCAGCTTATACCTGGACTGTCGAGAACATCCACACCCTCAACGGCGATTCCAAGCGGATTGCCGTCGCCGGTGAGAGCGCGGGCGCCAATCTTGCGGCGAACATTGCGCTGATGGCGAAAGAGAAAAAAACGATGATGCCGGTCCACCAGCTTCTCGTTTATCCGATCGCCGGCAATGACATGAACAGCGCCTCCTACCAGGAAAATGCGAATGCGGCGCCGCTGGGCAAGGCCGATATGGAGTGGTTTGTCTCGCATGTCTTCAAATCCAAGGACGAAACAGCGGACCCTCGTATCAATCTTGTCGGCCGATCGGATCTGCAAGGCCTTCCCCCTGCCACGGTGGTCACCGCGCAGATCGATCCCCTTCGGTCCGAGGGACAAGCCTATGCGGAAAAGATGAAAGCAGCCGGTGTAGACGTTAATCTCATTCACGTTGACGGCGTGACCCATGAATTCTTCGGAATGGTCAAGGTGCTCGACAAGGCAAAAGCCGCCGTGGATGCAGCCAATGCCGATCTCGTTACCGCATTTGGCGCCGCGAAGTAACTCTGACTAAGGAAACAGTCGATGAGAACGACCTTCTATACACTTGCAACCTTGTCACTCGTGCTTGGAGGCCAGCCAGCACTCGCTGATGCCGTGAAACCGAAACCTGCGGGTGATGCGGCCCCCATGATGGTGCTGGACCGCGCGACTTTCGTCAGCGTCGTACCCAGCGCCAACGAGTTCGAGATTAAGTCCAGTGAACTGGCCCTCGAAAAAGCCAAGGCATCGGATCTGAAAGATGCGGCAAAGATGATCATCGCCGACCATAAAAAGGCGGGTGACAAGCTCAAGGCAGTGCTCAAGGGAAAAGCCGTTGACCTTGCCGAGCCTGTGGTCTTGGCGCCGAAGCATCAAAAGATGTTGGATCAGCTTCAGACAGCCAGCGGCAAGGACTTTGATACCCTTTACCTTGATATGCAGGCCCAGGCACACATGGAGGCGATCAGCATTTTCCGGACCTATGCTGGAACTGGCGATGACCAATCGGTCGTCGGTTTCGCAAAGGAAACCTTGCCCAGCCTCGAAACGCACATGGCCCATGTCAAAATGCTGATCGCGGCGCGCTAAGCCTCATTGAATGCGGAGGACAAGTTGAATACGGCGAACCTGCAGCTTGACGGTCTGGTGATGGCAGTTGCCGAGCTTACCAACATGGCTGTCGACAAGGGGCTGTTCACACATCAGGAGGTCACTGTTGCTTTAACTCGTGCGGAAGATGGCGTCCAAATAGCCGAGCCGTCGAACCTCTCCGATGCGAACCAGGCGGCCAAGCTGTTTCCGATAAGGGTGCTGCATCTGGCCAATCAGGCTGCCCAGCGGAAGGAGAGATTCACATTCACGGATTACGCCGAGCTGGTCGGGAAACTCACCTGATTGCTTCAGGAGCGCGACAATTAGATCGGCTGGCGTCCTCGATCCGCCAGCCGAAAAGCCAGGCTTCGGATTTCAAACCTATGTCGGACTGCCGGTCCACAGTCAGGGTTGTCCGCAAAACGGGACACTCCCGCTGATCTATGCCCAAGGTCCGGGCAGCCATACCGCGCCTCTGCCATTCCAAAAGCGCGTCAAGATCGCAACTCTCGACAGATCTAGCCATTTACGTCCTCCTCCAGGTAATCTGCCGGAACATATCACGGCTTCGTTGGGCGCCAAAGCATGATCAAGTGTTGATTGCCTGCAATACCCTGTTTAATCACCTTAGTGCGCGCCCGCGTACGCTGACGATCTTTACGACAAATCCCCGCTTCGGTCGGCAGCGTTGGATTTCTTTGGAGTTTCAAGACGAATGAATACATCTGCCGGCGCTGACACAGCTTGGGTCGTGGATATGCTTGGCCGATTGCCGACAGTAAACCTCGACGAATTCGAGCACTGGCCGGCAGATCTGCAAACGACGTTTCGCACCATGAGGGCATCGCCTCACCAGATCGTTCTGTTCTGGGGACCGGAATATCTGGCGCTCTATAACGAAGCTTATGCCCCGACGATTGGTTTGAAACATCCAGACGCGTTCGGTCGCCCAGCGGCCGATTATTGGAGCGAGCTATGGGACGACCTGAAACCCCTTCTTGAACAGGTGCGAGAAGGAGGCCAGCCTGTCTATCTCAAAGACCGCCCGTTTTACATCGAAAGGCACGGCCATCCCGAAACCGTAACCTTCGATATTGCCTATTCAGCAGTCCCGAAGTCTGACGGGTCGGTCGGGGGCGTTCTCTGCATCGTTAGCGAGACGACCGAGCGCACTCAGGGGGAACAACGGCTTAAGGAAAGTGAAGCGCGGTTCCGCAATATGGCCGACCATGCGCCTGTCATGATGTGGGTCGTCGATGAGACAGGGGCCTGCACATATCTCAATACAAAGTGGTACGAGTTCACAGGTCAAAGCCAGGAAGAGGCTCAAGGCTTTGGCTGGCTAGACGTTACACATCCTGACGATAAAGAGGCGGCGACCAAAACATTCCTGGAGGCGCTTGCCCGTCGTCAGGGCTTTCGTCTCGAGTATCGGTTAAGACGCCACGACGGGACCTATCGATGGGCGATCGACGCAGCTGAGCCTCGTTTTTCGCCTGAAGGTATCTTCCTTGGATATATCGGCTCGGTCATCGACATCGATGAGCGCCATGAGATGGAGCGGAAGCTATGGGAGAGTGAGAACGGCCTGCGGGCGTTGACAAATTCGATTGACCAGATGGTTTGGTCAACCCGTCCAGACGGATTCCACGACTTCTATAATGAGCGTTGGTACGATTTCACCGGCGTTGAGCGTGGCTCGACCGATGGTGCTGGTTGGAACGACATATTCCACCCGGACGACCGCGATCGTGCTTGGTCGATCTGGAGGGTCTGTCTGGAGAGCGGTCAGCCCTATCACATCGAATATCGCCTGCGTCATCATTCAGGGCGCTATCGCTGGGTGATTGGTCGGGCCAATCCTATTCTGGATGCCACGGGCAAGATTTTGCGCTGGTATGGAACATGTACCGACGTTCATGAGCTGAAAACCGCGGAAATGCAACGAACCGCGATCATCGCCTTCGACGAGCAAGTCGCCGATCTGCGTCACCCAAGCGATATCGTGAAGACGGCCGTTCGGACGATCGGCAGCCTGTTAAAGGTCAGCCGAGCAGGATACGGCACGATCGATGAGACCCGAGAAACCGTTCTGATAGACCATGACTGGACGGCCGGCGGCGTCAGCTCTTTGAGTGGTCTGAGGCGGTTTCGCGACTATGGCATGTTCGTGGAGGACCTCAAGAGAGGCGATACGGTCGTCATTCGAGATGCTTTCATCGATCCGAGAACGACCGACCGCGCTGTGGCATTGGAGGGCATTTCCGCGCGATCAAGCATCAACATTCCCTTGCGAGAACTGGACGGGCTGGTAGCCGTCCTGTTCGTCAACAATTCAGCTCCGACGGACTGGAGCGATGACGAGCTCACCTTCCTGAAAGATATGTCTGTTCGACTCCGCAATGCCGTGGAGCGTCGACGCGCCGAAAACGACCTACTTCTCCTGACCGAAACTCTCGAACAGAAAGTCATCCAACGGACCGAGGAACTGCGCTCCTCGGAAGAGCGTCTCCGCCAAAGCCAGAAGCTTGAAACCATTGGCAAGCTGACGGGTGGCGTCGCCCATGACTTCAACAACTTGCTTCAGGTCGTGGCAGGAAACCTTCAGCTCCTGCAAAAGGACCTTGTTGGAAATGAAAAGGCCGAACGGCGTCTCACCAATGCGATGGCCGGAGTGAGCCGCGGCGCCAAACTCGCCAATCAATTGCTTGCTTTTGGTCGACGCCAAGCACTCGATCCAAAGGTGATCAATGTAGGCCGTTTCCTTCGCGACATGGATGACATGCTAAGAAGATCGATCGGTGAAGCTGTCGAGATTGAAACCATTATCGGAGGAGGGCTTTGGAACTGCTTGGCCGATCCTGCCCAAGTCGAAAATGCAGTCCTTAATCTCGCGATCAACGCGCGCGATGCGATGGAAGGGCAAGGCAAGCTGACCATCGAGGTTTGCAATGCCTTCCTCGATCAGGACTATGCAGACAAGCATGATGAAGTCGACACCGGCCAATATGTCATGATCTCGGTGACGGATACCGGCGCGGGCATTCCGGCGGAGATGCTCGATCAGGTTTTCGAGCCGTTCTTTTCGACGAAACCGGAAGGCAAGGGCACCGGCCTTGGCCTTTCCATGGTATTCGGTTTTGTCAAACAATCCGGCGGGCACGTCAAAATCTATTCCGAAGTCCGGCACGGCACGACCGTTCGAATGTATCTTCCTCGCGCCCACGCCACCGAGGACAGAGAGATAGCAATTGCGTCCGGACCAATCATCGGTGGCACGGAGACGATCCTGGTCGCCGAGGACGACGATGAAGTGCGCAACACGGTTGTCGAGACGTTGACCGACTTGGGTTACACGGTTCTGAAGGCACCAAATCCCGACGCTGCGCTCGTAATCGTCGAGGCAGGAATACCCATTGATCTCCTGTTTACCGATGTCGTTATGCCCGGCACCATGAAAAGCACAGAGCTTGCAAAGCGGGCCAAGGAACGACAGCCTGATATCGCCGTTCTCTACACTTCGGGCTATACCGAAAATTCGATCGTTCACGGCGGCAGGCTTGACGCCGGGGTCGAGCTGCTCTCGAAGCCCTACACCCGCGAAGCGCTTGCGAGAAAGGTGCGGCACGTCATGGCCAACCGTGCACAACGCGTGCTGGTCCGTTCGCAAAAGGGCATCGTCAACTTAACGGAATGTGGAATTCGCTGTGCGATGACAAGGCATGACAGACCGTGATCCATTATATCGCCGCCATCGCTTTCCCCCTGAAATCATTTCCCACGCCGTGTGGCTCTCCGGTTCCCTCTGAGCCTGCGAATGGTGGAGGACTTGCTGGCTGCTCGAGGGGTCGTCGTCTCGCATCAAACGGTCCGGCTTTGGGCGGAGAAATTCGGACGTGCCTTCGCCAACGAGATCCGCAGCCGTTCATCCGGTCGGCTCGGCGACAAGTGGCATCTCGATGAGGCCGTCGTTTCGATCCGTGGCAAGAAGCACTGGCTCTGGCGCGCTGTGGATCAGGACGGCTTCGTCCTGGAGGTTCTGGTGCAAAGCCGCCGAAACGCCAATGCGGCCAAGCGCCTGATGCGCAAGCTCTTGAAGGGCCAGGGACGATCGCCGCGGGTGATGATCACCGATAAGCTTCGTTCCTACGACGCCGCAAAGCGGGAGATCATGCCCGGTGTCGAGCATCGCTCCCACAAGGGCTTGAACAATCGGGCGGAGAATTCCCATCAGCCGATCCGGCGGCGAGAGCGGATCATGAAACGCTTCAAGACGAGCCGACATCTACAACGCTTCGTCTCCATCCATGACCCGATTGCCAACCTGTTTTACATCCCCCGCCACGACATCTCCTCCAGCCATCATCGCGAATTGCGTTCAGCGGCGATGAACCTGTGGGCGAAAATCGCCCGGGCGTGACCGACAAACCCGGCCGGCGTCATGGTATGGCCTCATTGCCGTTAAGTTTACGATGCCCGCAAAAGAGCTTGCCCGTCGAGATTCCCCCGCATTCATCACAGGCTCTCAACGTCTTGCTGGCGGAGGATGACGGACTTATTCGCGCGAATACGGCAGAAACGTTGCGTGACCTTGGTCATTCGGTAACGGAAGCAGCATCCGGTCAGGAGGCAATCACGCTTGCGCAGGATAGCTTTGATCTTCTGGTGACGGATATCGGATTGCCGGATATTTCGGGACAACAACTGGTCGAAGAGCTTCGCACGGCGGGGCGGGTGTTTGAGGTAATCCTGGCGAGCGGCCACGCGCGAGGGACGGTTGATATTCCTGACGGCGCCCAGCTGATCACCAAACCCTATTCGCCAGAAGATCTATCGCGGGTAATCAGCGAACTGTTTGTGCATCGTTCGCGATAAGGAAAAGGCCCGGCTGGCAGCGGGCCAATTCTTGATCAATGGCTGTTTCTTGTGGCTTTGTTCGCCGGCATCAAGTGCTGTTCGTGCGTACCACCCTGACCGGCCATGACAAAACCCTTGCAGTCGACTTTGGAGACGCTTGTCTGCAGGTCGTCCAATAGCTGGAGCGTGTGTCGTACATTCAAAGATCCCGAAATGGATTTGTCCCGTGCCGGTGTCTAGCGAGGTGTGGGACAGGACATTCGCGTTAGCGGCAGCGCGTTTCGGGTTGTCGTCGGTTCCTCTGGCCACATCGGCGCTCTCCCGAAAAGAGCGGTAAGCAGATCGTTCGGTTTGGAGACGTTTTTCTAGGAGCAGACCCCGGAATGGCAGAACCAATTTCAGGGTCTTGCGTCAGCTTTTCACCACAACCGGAAGAGCCAGATCGGGCCGCTTCAAACGGTGCATCTTTTTGCAGAGTCGCGAGTTGACCGTGTGTTGCACCCAGAGGAGATAGCCATGAGCAAACGTGAACTCATCGATACAGGGACGGACAAGCGCTACATCCGCCGTGACGAGCAGGGTCAGTTCAAGGAGTCTGTCGACGTCAGCCGATCCCTGTCTGCCGACAAGCGTCATGAGGCCCAGCACAAAGCGAAGCCGGGCGAAGGCGACAAGGGCGACCACAAGCGCAAGTGAAGATCGCCACCTATAACGTCAACGGCGTGAACGGTCGCCTCAAAGTGCTGCTGAGATGGCTGGAGGAAGCGCGGCCAGATGTCGTCGCGCTTCAGGAATTGAAGGGTCCCGATGCCCGGTTCCCAGTCCAGGAAATCGAAAGGGCCGGATACGGTGCCGTCTGGCACGGCCAGAAATCCTGGAACGGCGTGGCAATACTCGCGCGCGATCAGGAGCCACTTCTGACGCGCAAAGGGCTCCCCGGCGAGCCAAAGGATGAGCAAAGCCGTTACATCGAAGCGATCGTTGATGGCATCGTCATCGGAGGGCTGTATCTGCCAAACGGAAATCCCTATCCCGGCCCCAAGTTCGACTACAAACTGCGATGGCTACAGCGTCTGCAGGACTATGCGGCGGAACTCCTCGAACTCGATGTGCCCGTGATACTTGCTGGCGACTTCAACGTCATCCCGACCGAACTCGATGTATACAAGCCAGAACGCTGGCGGAATGATGCGCTCTTTCGGGCCGAGGTGCGCGAATCCTACCGAAAGCTGGTGGGGCAGGGGTGGGCTGACGCCGTTCGAGAGCTTCATCCAGGTGAACGCATTTACACGTTCTGGGACTATTTCCGAAATGCATACGGCCGCGATGCTGGTCTCAGGCTCGACCACCTCCTACTTAGTCCCGGCCTCGCCAAACGACTTACCAAGGCGGAGGTCGACAAGCGTGTCCGGGGCTGGGAGCACACGAGCGACCATGCCCCTGTGTGGATCGAACTTTCTGAGAGCGCAATCAAACGGAGAGATGACTAACCAATGGCAAGCTGCAGTTAATGAGAGGGACAATTTGGTAGACAAATTCCTCGACAAAGGCGCGCACATGAGGAGGTACTTAGGGCGATACGCTAGGAGATGCGCAGAAGGTTCGAATGCAGCCACGGGAACCGAATACATGTTTCCAGGTTTAGCCACATGAGGTCACCGGTACCAATCGAGCGTGACGGAGACGGTAAACGCTGTGGTTTTCACGATGTCTCGCTGCGGGCAATAAAATGCCAAGCGAGCACCTTTATCTGTCCGCGGCGACCTTTCATGTCACAGGGGATTGTTATGATTGATCCGCCGGTCATTGGTTCCGGGCAACTGGGCCGCAAGGATGAGGCAGAACAGATTGCCGACTACGCTGTCCAGTCGCTTGTGGAGGAGGCACATTTGGCCGGATGGCAGCGAAGCGAGTTTTTGGCTGCCATCCTCGAGTCTGCCAGCGCAAGGCTCTCGGCGATCGCTGTGGGGAACGAGCCCGAGTTACCACGCCCCGCCAACGATTGGCCTTCCGATCCGAGTAGGTGACTTATTGTGGCCAATCACAGGCGACGCGATCGCCGAAACATGCTGGCAGCTACCTTATCCGCTGCGAAATAAAGGCTTTGAATGCGGTATAGCGCTAAACCAGGCGAGATCAATCTCTTCGAAAATGAATAAGTCGGACACGAAACCGCTCCTGACCTACGCGGCTATTTTATCGCCCACAGGGACATCAAAGCTGGCGAGAAAATCCCAATCGCGCTATGGGCATGAGCCATCAACCTGGTCCGTCTGTGGCGGAGCCCTAAATGTTACGACAGACCCGGGGACGGATTTCTGGCGCGAAACACATTACGGCTTCATCCGCGATAGTGGTCACTTTCTGGGAGTTTCTGCTAGCGATGGATTTACCGTGCAAATTCGGGTGAGGGGTGAGTTTCGCAATCTCTACGACCAAGCTGGGCTTATGGTGCGGGCCGACGATCGCCACTGGGTTAAAGCGGGTGTTGAGTTCACTGACGGCCAGGCTTATTTCAGTGCTGTTGTAACCAATGAAAAATCGGATTGGTCACTAGGTCAGGCTATTGCCACCAGTGACTTTTTTGTTCGGATTACGCTCGCCAAAGAGTCGATTAGAGTTCAGACTTCTACTGATGGGAAATCTTGGCCACTTTTGCGTCTTGCGCCATTTCCCACATCAGAAGCCTGCATGGTCGGCCCCATGACGTGCTCTCCGGAGGGCGGTCATCTGGTGGTGCAGTTTTCTGAATTTTCGATAACACCCGCAAAAACGACGGGTCTCCATGATTTAAGCTGAACTCCTTGAACCACCTACAATCCTGCAAAGCCGAAGTCAGCTGTAGGCGATACTATCGGCAGTGCACTGATGAACCGCCGATTTCTACACCATTTCAGAGACGGCGCATCCGAGGTGATACCGGTTATGTGCTTCCGTTGCGCAACATCGCTTAGTCCCATGAATGCAATGTCAGTAACCGCCATCACTTTCCGGCCACCCATTTCTGTGGTCCTCGCTTCGATCCCGAACCTCACGACCTCTGCATCGATGCAGCCTCTCGTCTCAACTTCCTCCAGGATGTCTGTGGTGACCGAGCGCTTACCCGAGTATGTCGAAATGCACGCGTTGGTGTGAAGGCCGAGCGCGATCGAAACACACTCATCGTATGGGATGTTGGAAGCTTGACCGTCAACTCGATCGTAAACATGACCGACGCCGGAGCCCACACCGCTTCGTATCATGCCGAAAAAATGGTACCAGTCAGTTCGACTGAGATACTCGAGCTTCCAAACGACTTGGCTGTAATGCTCCGGCTTTGCCAGTACCGCGGAAAGTTCTTGCACTGTTTCTTGAAAATCGTCGCGGTTACAAAATTCCATCGTCATCTTGGATCCGAGCTGCTTGTGTCAAGTCTGGCAAATTCTTACAGCAAGCGAATTGGTTCAACCGCTGAATTTTCCCTCGTCCTGGTCCGAGGGATCGTAGCTAATGTCCCAGTCCTTGCACGCTTTTTTACCGGGAGGTTCGCGGTTCACTGTCGCGTCTTCAGAGCCCGTGATCACAGTTGGCTTTGCACTGTGAACCCCTGAGGCTTTGCGATCTGCCTGCGAAGGGGCGTATTGGCCTTTTGCGTCGTCTTCGGGGTGCGACATCTCAGACCTCTTTGGTTTTCAGAGAGTCGGACAGGTTCTTCTTCTGCGGATTGGCGTTTGTCTCGCCAACCGCATCTTGGTCGCGGTCCGGATCATCCTTGGCTTTGAGATAACCGCGAGGCGCGTTTTCTTGTGGTCCTTCCCATCTCGGGGATTGGTCGGTGGTGCCGGGGGCGCCATCGCGCGGGGTAGTGTTTCCCATTTCGTCATCCTCCATTGTGATTCTGTAACCCCTCCCGCCCTGTTCTGTTCCTCAAGTCGCTACTCGGTTGCTATCACCCTTTGGAACAATGGGTCGGCTGAGGATGTTGAGGGCAGAAGAACCGGGCAACAAAACTGCTCTGCTCCAACAGCAGCGGTCTGTCTCCCATCAAAAATGAAGGAATTTCAATGTCTGATGTGAGCACGAAAACCGTCACCGCAAAGTTCGCGACCCGTGAGGCTGCGTACCTCGCAGTCGAACATCTCGTCCAAAAGCTCAATATCGATCGGACGGATATCTTTGTGCAGACAAGCGGTTCGGACAACTCGTCCGGCGTGGATATCAGCGGTGGCGACGCGCCGACGGTCGACGAGGACGGGCGGGGCGACGCTCCACTCGGGTCTGAAATCGAAGTTTCTGCCGACATCGCGTCAAGCCATGAGGACGCCGTTCGCGCCGCTTTCGGTGATCTCGGCGCTACCGAGCTTTCCTCTAGGCAGTGTCCCCATAAACGTGGTTCATCTTATTGACGGTGTGTGAGTCAATCCCCTTGAAAGGAGATTGCCATGCGCCGTCACGAATTGAGCGACGAAGAATGGGCTATTATTGCACCTCTTTTGCCGAACAAGAGCCGTGGAATTGAACGTGTCGATGACCGCCGGGTGATCAATGGCATCCTGTGGCGTTTCAGGACTGGTTCGTCTTGGCGAGATGTGCCGGAACGTTATGGCCCGCGCACGACGCTTTACAATCGGTTCTCCCGCTGGCGCAAGGCGGGCGTCTGGGATCGCCTTCTGGACGCCGTTTCAAAGCGTTACAATGGAGACATTGTGATGATCGACAGTTCCTGTGTTCGCGTTCACCAGCATGGTGCCAACGCTAAAAAGGGGGATCTGCCGATCCTTGCATGGGACGTTCGCGCGGCGGCCTGACGACAAAGATCCATGCTCTTGTCGATGCAGATGGCAGACCGGTCCGGCTGGAACTCACCGCCGGACAAGCCGCCGATGCACCGATGGCTGAAAAGCTGTTGAGCGACCTGCAGCCCGGCGCGACGATCCTCGCCGACAAGGCATATGATACCGACGCAATTCGTAACTTTGCCAAGCAACGCAAATGCTGGGCGAATATCCCTGCAAAGGCCAATCGGAAACAGACATTCAGCTTCAGCCGCTGGGTCTACCGTCAGCGCAATCTCGTGGAACGGTTCTTCAACCGTATCAAGCAGATGCGCGGCCTTGCGACGCGATACGACCGGCGCGCTGATAATTATATGGCCGCCCTCAAGCTTGCAGCGACGAGGATATGGATCGCCTCAGCTAATGAGTCTGTGTCCTAGCTGACAGCGACCATTTGAAAACGTGGCGGTCGCTATCGGCGTAGGGTCTCTAGAGAACAGATGAGGTTCGGTTATGGCGGATAACCTGAGCAAATACCGCGCCAAGCGCGACTTCAAAAAGACCGCGGAGCCGAGCGGAGAGTTGGCTATAAAATCATCGAATCGCCGTCGCTTCGTCATCCAGAAACACGATGCGACCCGTCTCCATTATGATCTGCGTATCGAAATGGACGGCGTGTTTAAGTCATGGGCAGTCACCAAAGGTCCTTCGCTTGATCCCCAGGACAAACGACTGGCGGTCGAGGTGGAGGATCATCCATTAGACTACGGCGATTTCGAAGGCACTATCCCCAAGGGACAGTATGGCGGAGGCACGGTCATGCTGTGGGACCGAGGCTATTGGGAACCCGAAGGAACCATGACCCCGGAGCAAGCTCTGAGCAGCGGTGATTTCAAGTTCTCGCTTGATGGTGATCGCTTACAAGGAAGCTTCGTACTTGTGCGTATGCGCGGCCGCGAGGGCGAAAAACGCACGAACTGGCTGTTGATCAAACATGACGATGAATTTGCGGTCGACGAGAATGGTGCAGCGGTCCTCGAAAAGAACGACATCTCCGTCGCGTCCGGTCGAACGATGGAAGCGATCGCCTCAGGCAAGGGCAGGAAGCCTAAGCCGTTCATGACGACCGCAGACACGATACAAGCCGATGCGGTGTGGGATAGCAGAGAAGGTCTGGCTGCGGAGGAACGCGCAGCTGAAAACAAAACTCGTGGCGGCCGGAAGAAAAGAGGTGCTTCCTCCCAATCGAAACGATCTGGATCGACAGTGTCGATGCCGGACTTCATCCCACCCCAGCTGTGCGAGACTTTGCAGCGGCCACCGTCAGCGAAAGGCTGGATCCACGAGATCAAGTTTGATGGTTATCGCATCCAGATGCGGGTCGAGGGCGGTGAAGTGACGCTGAAGACACGCAAGGGGTTGAACTGGACTGCAAAATATCCCGCGATCGCTGAGGTGGCAGCAGGATTGCCTGACGTTATCGTCGACGGCGAGATATGCGCACTGGACGAAAACGGAGCGCCCGACTTTGCCGCTCTTCAGGCCGCGCTATCGGAAGGTAAGACCGATGACCTCGTGTTCTTTGCATTCGATTTGCTCTTTCAAGGCGAGGCAGACCTCAGGGATTTGCCACTGACCGAGCGCAAGACACGTCTGGCCGAACTGCTGGCCGACTCCGGAGATGATCCCCGCTTGCGATTTGTAGAGCACTTCGAAACAGGTGGAGATGCCGTTCTGAAATCGGCGTGTCGTCTGTCTCTGGAAGGTATCGTATCAAAAAAAGGCGAAGCCCCTTATCAGTCTGGCCGAAGCGACAGCTGGGCGAAATCGAAGTGCCGGGCAGGGCATGAAGTCGTGATCGGCGCTTATGCGTTGACCAACGGTTTATTTCGCTCGCTCTTGGTGGGGGTCTATCGGGGTAACCACTTCGTGTATGTCGGAAGGGTAGGAACGGGCTACGGGGCAAAGGTAGTCGATCAGATCCTGCCGAAGCTCAAGGCGTTGAAGTCTTCGAATTCTGCGTTTACCGGAATCGGGGCTCCAAAGAAGTCCGCCGATATTGTTTGGCTGAAGCCGGAACTGGTCGCCGAAATCGAGTTTGCTGGCTGGACCGCCGACGGGCAGGTGAGACAGGCTTCCTTCAAAGGCCTGCGTGAGGACAAGCCTGCAAAAGAGGTTGAAGCCGAAAAACCCGCAGAGCCGGATGAAGTCGATACACCCGAGCCCGAAAAGAGCGCGAAACCTGCCCCTGCTCGTAAAACGACTGCTCGCCTGCGGAAGGGCGCGAAAGTGGACGTTATGGGTGTGTTGATTTCCAGCCCGGATAAGGAGCTTTGGCCGGACGCGCTCGACGACGAGCCTGTTACCAAAGTGGACCTCGCTCAGTATTATGAAGCAGTCGGACCTTGGCTTCTCGATCATATCAAAGGGCGGCCCTGCTCTATCATCCGGACACCTGACGGCATCGGCGGCGAGCAGTTCTTTCAACGCCACGCGATGCAGGGAACCTCTAACCTGATCGAACAGGTCAAGGTCTCCGGCGATAAGCAACCCTACCTGCAGATCGACCGCGTGGAGGGACTTGCGGCGGTCGCACAGATTGGCGGAGCAGAACTCCACCCGTGGAATTGCGAGCCCTATCAGCCGGAAGTCCCAGGGCGCCTGGTCTTCGACTTAGATCCAGGCCCCAATGTCGATTTCGACACCGTTATCGAAGGTGCACGCGAGATCCGAGATCGCCTGGAGGAACTCGGTCTGGTGAGCTTCTGCAAGACAACTGGAGGCAAGGGTCTCCATGTGGTGACGCCGCTTTCGGTGCCGAAGGGCAAGAAACTGAACTGGGATCAGGGCAAGGCGTTTGCCCACGACGTTTGCCAAGCTATGGCGCGTGATAACCCGGACTTATATCTTATCAAGATGTCCAAGGCCCAGCGAGATGGCCGCATATTCCTAGATTACCTGCGCAATGACCGCACTTCCACGGCGGTTGCGCCACTTTCGCCGCGAGCACGACCGGGCGCTACCGTGTCGATGCCCCTTAGCTGGACACAGGTGAAAAAAGGTCTCGACCCGAAGCGCTTTACGATCAGGTCTGTGCCAGCTCTCATGAAGGACAGCACAGCATGGCAGGATTACCGCGATGGACAGCGTCCGCTTGAGCAGGCCATAAAACGGTTACAAAAAGTGTCCGGGCGAGCCGCCTGACGAAAAAGGTTGGAGCCTGCCGATTGGATGAGGTTCGGTATGACGTGCCAGGCTGCGATTCGTTTGCGCGAACTTAACCTTCAATCGGACGAATTGCTGACGATAAAATCTCCGGACGCTTATTTTGGCGGACGAGACAGCCACGCTTGGAACGCGCAGGCGAGATCTGCATCATAATAGCTTCCGAAATAAGCGTTTAATTTCATCCACTTATTGGATATGTGGTAATCTATATTATGGAACATTTGTAGTGCCAGGTGACCGCCGAGAAGTTGAGCAGGCATCGCTAAAACGATGCAAGGCGGAGGTCGCCAGCCATACTGGTCATGGTGTCACCCTCGATACTCGGCCGAGGTGATTGCCCTAATCGGCTTCCCACGGCTTGCGACAGTCTTTGCCTTTGCCGCGGCGGCGGAAACCGATCGGACGACATCTACGCTGTCCTATAATTGGCCCCTTTCATCGCGACGGACGTGGTAGCGTATCGACCAACTCACTCTTCGACATCTAAATTCTCCTTCGGTTGCAATAAGCGGGATTAATCGTGCGCCGCCGAAAAGATGCATCAAATCCAGAGGCTTGATTTGAATCTCACGGTTGCAGCCGAAAATTGAATCAAGCCATTGAAAATGATTCGTTTTTCGAATCGGAACCGAGTCGCGGATTACGTAGTTGAATCGCGTAGGTTGCGTTTTGTGTGAGGAGTTCGATATGGCCGGTCAGCGTGCTCAATGGAAAGGCTTCATCAAGTTCGGCGAGGTGTCGTGTGGGGTCGCGCTCTATACCGCCGCTTCAACTTCTGAGCGGATCACCTTCAACACCATCAACAAGGCAACCGGAAACCGCGTCAACCGCGTGTTCATCGACAGTGACACGGAAGAGGCAGTCCCGAAGGAAGCCCAGACCAAGGGCTTTGAGATCGAAAATGGTCAATACCTTATCATCGATCCTGACGAGGTGGCCGCCACCATTCCCGAAAGCAACAAGACGCTGGAGGTTGTAGCCTTTATTCCCTGCTCCGACGTCGATGATGTCTACTTCGACAAACCGTATTACCTCACCCCGGACAAGATGGGCGTGGATGCGTTCGCAGCGTTGAGAGATGGCATGCGCAAGTCCAAGGTTGCCGCGATCGCCAGGACCGTACTCTTTCGCCGGATGCGCACCGTTCTCATCCGTCCCTATGGCAAAGGCCTGATCGCCACCACACTGAACTACGATTACGAAGTTCGCTCCTCGAAGGGGGCCTTTGAGGACATGCCGAAGATCAAGGTCCAGGGCGAGATGCTTGATCTTGCCAAGCATATCATCTCGACGAAGAAGGGCGACTTCGATCCGGCTGCCTTCGATGACCGGTACGAGGCAGCGCTCGCCGAACTCGTCAAAGCCAAAATCGAGGGCAAGGCATTACCGAAGCGCAAAAAGGTCGAGGTATCGAAGCCGAACGATCTGCTTGCGGCACTGCGCGAAAGCGCCGGCCTCGGCAAAACCAAGGACGACAAACCAAAACGCACTGCAGCCAACGCCATTAAAGGTGCTGGCAGGCAGCGCGGCGCGCGCGGGGCGGCCAAGGGGTCCGCCGCTTCAAAAGCTGCCCCGCAGCGCAAAGCAGGGTGAGGGAACAAGATCATGGCGCTTCGCCCCTATTGGAAGGGTTATCTGAAACTTTCGCTCGTCACCTGCCCGGTCTCAATGATGCCGGCGACGTCGGAAGCTGAGAAAGTCCGGTTCCATACATTGAACAAGGAGACCGGCAATCGTGTTGTCTCACAGTACATCGACTCGGTGACCGGAAAGCCGGTGAAAGACGACAACGAGGCCAAGGGTTATGCTCGTGGCGAAAACGACTACGTCATCCTCACCGACGATGATCTCGATGACGTGGCACTCGACACGGTGAAGACCATCGACATCGAAAAGTTTGCACCCTCCGACAGTATCGAATGGGTGTACCTGGAAAAACCGCACTACCTGATGCCGGACGATCCCGTCGGACACGAGGCCTTTGCCGTGATCCGAGATGCGATGAGGGCCGACAAGGTCGTCGGAATCTCGAAGCTGGTGATCGGACGCCGCGAGCGAGCAGTCGTGCTTGAGCCACGCGACGACGGTATTGTGCTCTGGTCGCTTCGTTTTGGCGACGAGGTACGACCGGAGCAGAACTACTTCGAGGACATTGAAGCTGAAGCCGACAAAGAACTCATTCCCCTTGTCCAAAAGCTGATCCAGCAGAAGATGGCGCGGTGGTCACCAGACATGGTCACCGATCCTATCCAGGATGCACTGCTTAAACTGATCGCGCAGAAGAAAAAGCAGCTCAAGCCGAAGAAGACCACAAGGGGCAAAAAGGCGGAGGCTGCACCAGCCTCCAATGTCGTGAACATCATGGACGCGCTACGCAAAAGCGTTGAAGCGGATCTCAAAAAGAAGAAAGCAAGCTGATATGCGGGAAGAAACAGAGATCCATCTGTGCGAACCGGCACCATTTCTCTATTTCGAGGATGGGCAAATCGCCGTCACCGACGGATCGTCCGTGTGGCTGGTCATCGTCACCTGTGAAGCGATGAAGGCGACCGCCTCTCCTCCCGAAAAAACGCTACGGCGGCTTGTCCGCTACGCCGAATTTTATCGCGATCTTGCGGCAGCCAGCATTCGACAAGGTGAGGATGTGGATGGGAAAGTGTGGTTGCGCGAGAGCGATGTTATCGCCGCTCAAGCCTCACGTTGCGCCCCAGGCCAGACCACCCATACGTTGAATCGCGTTTGAGCGGTGAACCACATCCACTCCCGCGGACGCCGGACGGCCCGCTATATGGTCGTGCGGGGTCGGCTCTGGAGGCTCAGCAATCCTCAGCTTGCGGAACCCGAACGGCAAGCTCTGGTCAGTGAGTTGATGGATGCACGTAGGGCAGTTAAGGATGCCAAGGGCGACGTCGATAGCATCAAGCTTGCTCGCCAGCGCGTGGACGCCGCGAAGATCGGCCTCGGGGAACGTGGGCCCGTTTGGTGGACCGACGGCGAGCCGGACTATAATCGAAAACTCGCGAAAAACACGCTCTACCGCGATTGGTTTGGAAAATTGAGCGCTCCGCCTTAGGGTTTGGAACCGCTCGACGGGTTGGCGGGTGCCGCAAGGTTCTCGGGCTCGCCTTGCGCTGGCGCCGACACGGAAGACGTGGTCCGAGGATTTGTCGCTGGCCCGATGAGATAGCTTGTGGCAATGGCCGCGATCACGACGATGACAGCGGTCGCTCCAATGCGCGTCATCCGCTTGTTCGATCGGTTGTTATCACTCATCCTATCACAGTTATCCCTACCGCTGCTGGCACGTTGCTTCTGTCTTAACTTCCGGGCGATGGCTCGGCTGCCTCTGCGCCGGCCAGTCCGGTTTTTGGCTCGCCTTCGCAGGGCACTGTCTTGGCGCCGCCGCTCTTGTCTCCTTGCCGCTGCAAATCGCGCTCGATCGTCTCGCGCGAGCCTTCCGCAGGATCCTGCTCAGGATGGTCTTTTAGGTCGGTCATCTTCGGATCTCCTCTGTCTTTGCCGAACCCCTTCCACGGTGCAAAAGTTCCGCCACAGCACACTCAACCAATTCGTTGTTTTCAGTCCTTGACTGCCGGCTGGCAGACGACATTTCATGGACATGAACCGAATATTTCCGCCCACGACCGACCGGCATCCCGATCGATTTCTGCAGTGCCAGGAAGCGATGGCCGGCGCCTTTACTGATGTTGCCCTCCAGGCAGTCAAAGCCGGTTGGAATCCCGAAGAAGTTGCCTCGGCCCTGGTCGAACTGGCCGATCATATGATGCTCGGCATGATCGCCAACCGCGACCTCACTGAAGACCTATCAGTCCTCAGGAGACGATGACCGGATGTGTGGAAGGTTTACGTTTGAACATGAGTGGCCGGCCTTCCTCGATCTTTATGAATTGTCTGCTGAGGAACGCGGGCGAAATACGCAGGCTCGCTTCAATATCGCCCCGACACAGGATGTCCTGATCGTCCATAACAACGCCGACGGCCATCAGATGGCGGAGACCGCTCGCTGGTGGCTGGTGCCCTTCTGGGCGAAAGAACTACCGAAAGGCGCAATGTTCAACGCTCGTATTGAAACGATCGGGACGTCGCCAGCCTTTCGGGATGCCTTCAAGTCGAAACGATGTCTGATCCCGGCTGACGGCTTCTACGAATGGACCTTCAATCAGGACGACGGCAAAAAGGACCCGTGGCTGATCTACCAGCCGGGTGGCGCGCCTTTCTCTTTTGCCGGGCTGTGGGCACATAATGAGAAGCTCGGCATCACGAGCTGCACGATCGTCACCATGCCGGCGGGAGACCCGATGACCAGGCTGCACGACAGGCAACCGGCTATCCTCGATCCTGCGGCCTATCAGGAGTGGCTTAATCCCTCCACGAGCGGCGCACAGGCGAAAGAGCTTCTCCAAAAGCAGAACTTGGACGGAGCGCTGGAGTTTCATCGGGTTTCGCGAGACGTAAATTCCTCGCGGTTTCAAGGGAAACCCGACGTCAACCCGCTATAAGTGAGAACACAGGTTCGAATGCCGCAAGCCATCTCATAAAATGAAGATCGCGGCGGACAGGTAAAGGTGCTCGCCTGGCGTTTCGTTGCCCATCGAGAAATCGGAAAAACCGATGCGTTCACCATCTCAGTCGTGTCCGATTGGCACGCCGCAATCTCCGATTTCCTAACCGCACGGGGGTGGATAGGTTCCACCAACACTCCGCTCTCTCAATGAAAATTCCGGCTCTTCACTTTCAACGTGTCGATATGCAAATCCGGGATGAAGATGTCTCGAACCTTGTTCGTTGACGGCCGGTCACGGGCATCACCGCCGCCCGGCGAGCCGTGGGCGAACTCGTCACCGCGTCCGGTCGGATGCCTGAACTCGGCATCGCGGTCGGAAAGAGCGGCAAGATCTCCGGATAGATCCTCAAGCTGCCGTGCAATCAGATGCACGACATCACCCTCGCGCTGAATTTTCCCTTGGATTGCCATCATAGATGCTCCGAGAACCACGCGGCGGCGTTTTTCGAACAGCGACGGCCAGACGACGATGTTTGCAGGCCCGGTTTCGTCCTCGATGGTGATGAACATGACACCCTTCGCCGAACCGGGCTTCTGCCGAACGAGCACGAGACCGGCAACACAGAGCCAGCTCTTGTCGCGCGCATTCATCGCCTCAGTGCAGGTGACGATCCGGCGCGCTGTCAGGTCCCGGCGCAGAAACGACAGCGGATGGGCGCGCAGTGTCAGACCGAAATGCGCATAGTCCTCCACGACGTTATGCCCTTCCGTCATCTGACGCAGTGCGACCTCAGGTTCCTGCTGCTCGGCAACGGTCTTCATCTCACGTTCGGCGGCCGCAACGAACAGCGGAAGTGGCTCATCGCGCAGCGCCTTGATCGCCCAGAGAGCGTCACGGCGCTCAAGGCCGAACGCAGGCCGAAACGCATCGGCCTCTGCCAATTGAACCAGCGCCTCAGCCGGCACTTCCGATCTGCGCCAGACATCATCGACGCTTTCGAACGGGCGCTCGATACGGGCCGCCACGATACGGGCAGCATCGCGGACCGCCAGCCCCGCCACCTGGCGCATGCCGAGCCGAATGGCATGACGATCAGACCCGGATATTACCTCCAGCGTGCAGTCCCACCGTGAATGTTGAACCGAGATTGGCCGCACTTCCACGCCGTGCCTTTGCGCGTCGCCAATGATCTGCGCCGGCGCATAAAACCCCATGGGCAGCGAATTCATCAGCGCCGCGCCGAAGGCATCGGGAAAATGGCATTTGATGAAGCAGGATGCATAGGCGATCAGGGCAAACGATGCCGCGTGACTTTCCGGGAAACCGTAGGATCCAAAGCCCTCAAGCTGCTTGAACGTCTTTTCCGCAAACTCTCTGGAATAGCCATTGTTGACCATTCCCTCGATCAGCTTGGTCTGGAAGCGCGAGACGCCGCCCGTGAACTTGAAGGTCGCCATCGACTTGCGCAGTTGATCGGCTTCGCCGGCCGTAAAACCGGCACAGACCATGGCAACCTTCATCGCCGATTCCTGAAACAGAGGCACACCCAACGTCTTGCCGAGCACTTCTCTCAGCTCCTCGGTTGGATATTCCACCGGCTCTTTGCCTTCCCGGCGGCGCAGATAGGGATGCACCATGTCGCCCTGGATTGGTCCTGGCCGGACGATCGCCACCTGAACCACCAAGTCGTAAAACGTCCGCGGCTTGAGGCGCGGCAACATCGCCATCTGTGCCCGGCTTTCTACCTGGAAGGTACCAAGCGTATCGGCCTTGCGGATCATGGCATAGGTGGCGCTGTCCTCCTGCTTGACCCTGGCGAGATCCAGATCTTCTCCCTTATGGTCGCGGATCAGGTCGAAAGCCTTTTGCATGCAGGTCAGCATGCCAAGCGCGAGCACATCGACCTTCATCATCTTCAAAGCCTCGACGTCATCCTTGTCCCACTCGATGATCTGACGGTCTTCCATGGCAGCCGGTTCGATTGGAACAAGGTCATCCAGCCGCGAGCGTGTGAGGACAAAGCCACCGACATGCTGTCCAAGATGGCGCGGGGCTCCCATCAGCTCACGCGCAAGACGCAGGGTCATGACAAGGCGATAGTCGTCGGGGTTGAGGTTCAGCTCGCGCACATTGCGCTCGGTAATCTCTTCCGACCACGACCAAAGCCCTGATGACAGTGCCTTCGTAACATCCTCCGGCAGACCCATGGCCTTGCCGACATCCTTGATGGCGCCCTTTGCGCGGTAACGGATCACAGTGCACACAAGCGCTGCCCGCTCGCGGCCATAGGTTTTATAAATCCACTGAATCACCTCCTCACGGCGCTGGTGCTCGAAGTCGACGTCGATATCCGGAGGCTCATTGCGCTCTTTGGACACGAACCGCTCGAACAGCAGGTCGTTGGTCTCGGGATCGATGCTGGTAACGCCGAGAATATAGCAGATGGCGGAGTTCGCCGCTGACCCCCTGCCTTGACACAGGATGCCCTGGCTGCGCGCGAAACGGACGATGCTGTAGACGGTAAGGAAATATGGTGCGTAGTCCATCTCCTTGATGAGATCGAGCTCATGACGGACTGATCGCAACACTTTTTGGGGCAGTCCTTCGGGGTACCGGATCGGGATGCAGTCGCGGACGCACTGCTCCAGTGACTGCTGCGCGTCCAATCCTTCGACCAGCGCCTCCTCCGGATATTCGTAGGTCAGCTCCTCGAGCGAAAACCTGCACTGATTGACGATTTCCATCGTCCGCGCCAGCGCCTCCGGATACCTGGGGAATAGGCGCTCCATTTCCGCAGGCGGTTTCAGATAGCGATCGGCGAAACGTTCCCGATCAAAGCCGACACTGTCGATCGTAGTGCCGGTGCGAATGCAGGTGACGATATCCTGCAGCTGCCGGCGTGACGGCTCATGAAACAACACGTCGTTGGTCACGACCGTCTTCGCGTTGAACCGTGTTGCCATGTTCGACAGATCGTGCAGCCGCAGCTGATCATTTGGCCGGCGGCGCAGGCAAAGCGAGAGGTAGGCGCGGCGTCCAAAGATCTCCGTCATTTTGCGGAGTTGGACGGCGCAGGCATCATCTGCGAGATCGGGAACGAGGATGCCGATCAGGCCATCGGAATAGAGGGCCACATCGTCCAGATGCAGAATGCAGTTGTTCTTGCCGCCCCTGCTCTTGCCCAGCGTGATGAGCCGGGTCAGGCGGGAATAGGCCGCTTTGTCGGTCGGGTAGACAAGAATCGACATGCCGTCCTGCAGATCCAGCCGACAACCGACAACGAGACGCAGACCCGTGTCCCGCGATGCCTCGAGCGCGCGCACGATACCTGCTAGGGAATTACGGTCCACCACACCAAGCGCCTCAATACCGAGTTCCTTGGCTGCCACGAACAGCTCTTGCGCAGATGATGCTCCCCGAAGGAAGCTGAAATGGCTCGTGACCTGGAGTTCCGCGTATTTCATGCAAAAATCCCATGCATGAACCATTTGTGCGATCCCGTTTGCGGATCCACTCCGTCGCCGGAACGAAAGATCCAGAAGCGCTCGCCATCGTCGTTTTCGATGACGAAATAATCGCGGACGGCATCCAACTCGTTCGGTCGCCTCCACCACTCGCCAAAAATGCGTTCCGGGCCATCGGCGCGCTTCACCCGGTGACGTTTGCCCCGCCAAGTGATGGTGGCGGGAGGATAGTCCGGCATCATCGCAATCGCCTGGATCTGCTCAGGCCGATCGAACAAACGCACCGGCCGCCGCCAATGACCGACCCAGGTTTCGTCGACGGCCTCCGCGACGGCCGAGATCCGTTGGACACTGCGTTCCGGCACGTCGGAGGCATACGGCGCCATGCAGTACACACGCTGGCCCCGGTTTCCAAAGATATCGATCAACGGGGTGATGTCGCTGGTCTCTTCCTCGACAAGTGATGAGACCTTCTGTTCCTCAACGAGCGGCTCGGCCGATACGGCGACGAGCACGAGTTTTTCAATCCCGAAGCCTGGCTCAATCTTTTCCGTGCGATCTTTGAAGAGCTTGGTCAGCCAGGCGACATCGCGGGCGGGCTTGGCAGTGCCCGCCCGGATAGCCTTGAGGGTATTATCGACCTTATGGACGACCAAATCGGTGCGCCGCGCGCCAAGGCCGCGCTTTTCCAGCTCAGCGACAAGCTGAACGACAAGCCTGCCGACATATTTGTCGATCGTCTCGGCAGCCCCGATCGGCTCCTGAAACGATCGGGATACCTCGACGAGGTCAGCGGTCCGGATCGGATCGATGGGTTCATTCATGCGGGCGAACATCTGGTCGAGGCGGCGACCGACTTCAGGCCCGAAGCGGAGCGCAAGCGGCGCTCTCGGTGCCGCAGACAGTTCGCCGATAGACTGGAAGCCGAGGATCCTCAGATCCTGAACGACCTTTGCCGGCAAACGTAAGAGCGAGATCGGCAGTTTTTCGACGGCGCGCACGATCTCGCCGCGTGGCACGATGACCGTATCTCGATTGATAGCGCGCACACAGGCATGCGCGGCACCCCACGTGTCGGCGATCGCGACCCTGGCAGTGAGCTTCCTGGCGCGGAACAGATTAACGATGCCGGTAATCATCGGCATCTCGCCCCCCTGCAGATGATCGGCGCCTTCGGTATCGAGAACGAGACCGTCGATGCCATCAACCGCGACGATCGGAGAATAATGTCCGAGTGCCCATAAACCGAGGCGATCCAGTGCCAGGGCATCCGCGACGGGGTCAGCATCGACCAGCATCAAACCTTGGAAAATAGCCTGCGCCTTTGCCGCCGGCATTCCCACGCGCACGCCGATCCTTTTAGCGGATGCGTCGGCGGATGACACCCAGCGTTTTGCCCCGCTCCTGGCGATAACAGCGATCGGCTGCTCATCCGGAATAGCGGGATCGTCCCGTCTGATCCTGTCGGTCGGCAGATCCGGTAGAAATATCGATACGACCCTGGCCATCACACGCTCCGACGTAAAACTCAGCACACTCGCCTGCACGCGATCTCATCAATTCCAAAAACCATCGCGGGCGGCCGACGCCTGGCACCGGCAGCTCCTGCGATGGCAAGACACTCACCCTCCAGCGTGTCGTCGACGCCGTCGGCTGACCAAAATCATTGGCCTCCGTCTGTCGTCGCCATCGGCGCACGGCGAGAGCAATGGTGCCGGTTTTCTCTGCAACGAGCTGGAGCCTGCGGCTCACCACCATCGGCAACCGCACCATCTCGCCGATAACGGCGCCACAGCCGCCATAGGAGATGGCTTCCTCCATATTGCCGGCAACATCTTCCTCCTGATCGGACTCGACGAAGATCACCCGCTTGGGAAGCAGGCCGACCTGAGCCAGCGCCGGAAAGAACAGATCCGGTCGTGTCAGACACCAGACGATCGGCCCCTTGGTCCGTGCTGCGATACCGGCGGCAAACAACGCGGCTGCTGCGCCATCGACAGTTCCAGACCCGCCGCCTGCGAATTCATGCAGGGCACCATGGGCCAGTCCACCGCCGGGTAGGATGGCATCGATTTCCGCAACGCCAAATGGAAGATGGCCGGACTTTCGGGCGCTCTCCCCCTCAATCGAAGAAATGCGGTCACGCAGATCTGCCAGGACTTGGGTGCGGACAGCCGACATCGTTCGCGGAATCCTTCCGGTTCGCGGTGGTTGGAAAGGACAGCCTCATGCCGCCAAAACACTTGATGTTCCGTATCTGTTCCGTTACCGAGAAAGAGTCAAGCGGGTCAAAAATAGGAATACAGTCTCATAATTTTAGCAGGTTCGAGGATTCTCTCTGTGGAATCAGAACGCTAGGATTGGCCGCAAGGGGGATAAAGGTTGAAAGAAAAAATTTTGAATGCGGTTTCAGCTTTGAGCTTGGACGGGCAGCACAGGTGAAACACGACAGGCCAGCGGTTTTCGAGCTCACCACGACCCTCAGAGAGGTGAAGGTTCCCATCATCACGATAGAATGCCGGGCCTGCGGGCGCTCAGATGCCCTACAGCGTAAAATCCTCGTTCGCAAACATGGTGCCGGAATGACGTTCGCGCGGCTGCGCCGGATGGCGGCGATGGGCTGCGATCGCCTGAATGGCGAACGGGGTGACCGATGCCAAACACGGTTTCCCTGTCTTGAAGCGGTAACCGATTAGTTGGGCGCACGGACTACCGGTAAGTCAACAGCGGCGAGGTAAGCGCTCAGCGCAACTCTGACATTTAAATCTCGCTCTACTAATAAACGGAATATGATCCTATTTAAGAATAGTCGTCCGCATTGGTGATGTGTCTGCGGAGCCAACCCTCAAATATCGGAAAATTGCTTTGCTGCCAGGGATGACAGAAGAAGAAGGTCTGCGCTTGTTTGAACGCATTGGTGCGACCGCGATAGCCAATCAGGCGATTCTCAAATGCAAAATTGCTGGTTTCCCACTGACCGTGGACAATGTGATCCTGTTCGTCGGGGACTTTGTTGATCCCACAAGAGGCGCGTGTGCCAATCTCGTTGAGATGATCGGGCTGGCAATTGAAGAGGTCATCGACTGTCGTGACCTTATCGAACGTTCCGCGAGCATCGAATGACGACCGTCTTGTTGCGCATCAAGGAACCACTCCGCCGAGGCTAGCCAAACCACCTCTGCCTCGTCCACATCTCTCGTTGCGACGCAAACTTTGGCATCCTGCGCGTTACATCCGGTCTCCGCTATAGGTATAGTCGCTCGCGAAGCCACGCATTTTCCTTGCGGAGTTTGGCGGCCAGCATCGTCTTCAGAAAGCGGTTCTCTGCCTCTAACTGCTCAAGATCATCCGGTTCAGTATCGTGCTCAACCGGTGTGTTATTGCCAGTTTTTGGAAGAGGCCGGATTTCAACTGCTCGTCGCCCTTTTGATGTTTTCCTCGGCTTACGCGCCTGCAGTTCCGGCGCTGCATGGTCGGCGATCTCTCGCGCATCATTCTCATCCGGCGTTTTGCCGACATCGTCGGTGGCTGTATCCTCATACTGAGAGGGTTCTCCCACTTCGACGCCTGTCGAGATCGGGGCATGATGATCGAGGATGCTGATCGCCGGTGCCGGCCCTTCCGGCGGCTTGGCATGCTCACTCTCCACTGTCTTCGCATCGCCGGATAACTCGTCCGGCAAAACTGTTTCAACATCGCGAGCCACGGACTTCAGATCCAGATCGCCCCAGATGGAGCTCGGTGCCTTGGCTTCGGTTTTGCGACGGCCGGATTTGTATTCGATGACGAAATTTCGCTGAGGCTTTTTCATTGCTGCTGCTGGAGACCTTAAGACGCGACATGACCGCTGTATTGGGGTGACGTCAGATATCTACATCAACATCCTCGAGTATCAAAATTGCGCCGATGGTTCCTTTGTCAGCGCGCGAAAAAATCGAAGTGCTTGGATATCTTGAGGATGCCAATTTCATCTACGGCTAGGCCAGCCTTGTCGTAGAGCGGTTGATGTAATCGACCAAAGGACGCGCTGCCACAAAAGACCTCACGATTTCTTCCACGAGATGCGCAGATATCAGTAAGTCGTCCGGAATCGTTCGGCACGCTCCGAAGTGCCTTAGATTAAAGAAATCGAGCGCGTCATGGTTTTTGACATAGCCTTTAGAGGTCATGTCTCGGCCATCACTCAGGCCGTTTGGAAAATATTTCCTGAATTCCGGGCCTTCCACGATCGCTCGCCATTTTCCGGTATGGCTCGCAATAGTCTGCATCAAAATACGGGCGAGCCTCGGTGGCGGTATCAGCGCGCCGCCTCCGCTAAACGAACCTTGCGGCGCAAGTTTAACGAAGTACGTTGCAGCGGCATTTTTCAGTGGCGAGACGCGAAAGGTGATCGCACCATAGCCCTTAGGCATTGAGGGTGAGAGGCACTTTCGCGGATCCGGGTTAGCGTCTCGAATGCGGCTATCGACTGCGCCGGCATCTGCGATCAGCCGCGCTGCAAATTCGACCAGGTTGCTCCGCGCAAGCGCGAGTTGGCCGCGGTTTTCTTGCAGCCAGTCATGTTCGGAATTTCGTGCTGCCTGCGACAGAAAATCCAGTGTAACTGCGTCGATCATTACCGTCCCTGAACCAAATACCCGATGATCCATTTGAACAAAATAAGAACAAAAATAAGGCAATGGGAGGCGGATCATGTAAGGAAAAAGCCGCGCCTCGGCGGCGGGAGTTGTCGCTTCTTCTTTGCAGCGTCATAGGGGCCCGGTAGAGGGTAGATGCCCACTTTCGAGAGATTGTTCAGGTGACCGTGTTGCTCCGTGGCTCTCGGTGACGCCGCCTGCTTTACGCGAGTGTCCACGAGTTTCGGGGAATAGGACTGCGTCGACGGCCCCTAAGCTTTCGACCAGATCGCCGCTAGCCATCCATAACGCCGGTTGGGTCGACTCGGGGGCCATATGAGAGTATGCTCAGATTATCGTCGGCCATTTACACGTAGGCGTCGACGACTGCGAGTTTTCCACGTGCTCCCGCCTGCTGAACGCAAAGGAGGAGCCGTGGTGTTCCCCAATGCTTATGCAACGCCATCGCACTGCCACTTAAGGCCACTTCTGAAACGCTGGGCGTCCCATTATACGACGGATAACGCGCGTAGCGATATGCTCGTTGAAATGACTATTTCAGCAGCGATTGATGGGCCACTCCTAGAATTTGATGAGCCGATTGAAGAGGCGCTATGCCACCTCATGCATCGGCTTGCCTTGAGAGAGTTTAACCTTCCAAGAGACACCCCTGCACTTTATGAAATCGAGGAGAAAGTGGAATGACGGATCCGGCCAATGTCCAAGCTCTGAAACCAGAGATGGATGCTCTATGGGGGCAACTGAACTCTTATGCGGTTCGCTATCATCTGTCAGGAGCGGAAAGAGACCGTCTTGTGGAACATACGTTTATCGAACTGGCGAACGAGCCGGAGACCATTCCCGAAAAGCCGGTTGAACAGGCAATCGCTGAGACGATGCACCGCGTGTTCATGAGCGGAAAGTCTGCTCACTAACGGCATCGGCGATTACACTTCAAATGCCGCCGGAACGTTTTATTGCGAAACGGGTTCTCCAAAAAAATGGAGGACTGCATGCCCAAATACTACTTTGACGTCGAAAACGGTCATGGACACGAAAGCGACGACATTGGTTCCGAACATCAAACTTTGGAGAGTGTGGGCCTGCACATCGGAAAAATCCTGACCGACATCGCCCGTGATGAAATTCCGGGGACTCACAGCGCTAGGATCATCGTCAGGGCGCGTGACGAGCAAGGCAACCATGTCGGCAAGGGTCGCCTTTCATTCGAAACCGAATGGTGAAATTACGTCTGCTCCCACGCATCAAGGAAGGCGTGTGAGGCTATGACTTGCGCAGAATAGCGATCTGCGTCCTCATTTCCCGTTCCAGCGATCGAGCCCCTGATCCTGAAATCTGGCACTGACCAGCACCACGTCGCAACATAATTGCCATTGGTGCCATCTGGCCAGACCTCGGCGCGCTTATCGCCCTCGTAGAAGCCGAACCACCGGTCCGACCCCGGCGGCTGAAGCCACCTGAAACCCCTGTGCGGCAATAATAAAAACCCTGTTCTTTAGGTAGGATAACAGCCACTACCTTATTACAGCTACCGTCGATATAACATTTGGCATATTGGTCAGTATGTTAACGTACCTACGAATACCCTCCGTTCAAAAGGCCCGCGCTTACGGCAATCCTCAGTCTATAGGAGATCCATTCCGACAGGGTCGCCAACGTGCGGCGATTGTCCTGCTGAACGCGCAAGACACCGTTTCCGGCTCCCTATGGTAATCTTCGTCTTCGTCGGTTCGCTTTCCACTGCGAGGAAACATCCGGCTGCCACGGCGGTTTCCATCATGCGAGTGACTTCCGCAGGAATAGAAGACCTCTCTCCGAACCGCCCGGCGAGATCGTGTGCCCGACTGCTGGGAGGATACCGATTTCGACATTGAAGCCTGCCGCTCTTAGTTGACCGGCGGCTATCGTCGATGCCAAGGAAGGTATCGTCCGATCGTCTTGCCCATGCACCAGAAGAACAGGCGTCTCGATGCTCTTTGAGGAAACCTGCATCGGTGCAAGGAGACCCGCGAACGAAACAAGCGCGCCGACCTGCCATCGGCCGGAAGCGACGCCATCAAGCGCGACGATGGCACCCTGTGAGACCCCGACGAAAGCGACACGGTCAAGCCTGGCCTCGAACCCTTCTCGACGAATGATGTCGGAGACGGTTTTGTTGAACCCATCTCGTGCCGATTGGATGTTTTCGGGCGCGAGGGGATTGCCGTCGATACGGAACCACTGATGTCCCCGCCAATGCGGGAACGGAGCATCCGGAGCAGCGAAGCGACTATTCGGAAGGGCTTCGCGCCACGACGTGGCGAGCGGCATCAGC
This sequence comes from Endobacterium cereale, assembly GCF_009617585.1. Taxonomy (GTDB): domain Bacteria; phylum Pseudomonadota; class Alphaproteobacteria; order Rhizobiales; family Rhizobiaceae; genus Neorhizobium; species Neorhizobium cereale. The sequence continues at coordinate 152,149 of NZ_WIXI01000041.1, forward strand.
TGGGCTCCGGAAGCACCGATGCCGTGAAAGAAGATGATGAGACTATCCTGGGGGGCCATACCGATCCTGCGGTTGATGAAAGACAAGCCGAGGGCGCTCGACCATCGCCGGGAGCACCCTCAAACCCCGCGCACGAACATCGACGCGCGACGGAGAGGTCGCTAAGGAGGCAGCGCTGATTGCGGGGCGGCATGGATTAGATGGTGCTTGCAGACCCTACGCGCAAGAGCGTAGCCACGTGCTGGCAGGATGTCTGCCATCGCGGCGTCGCCGTTGAAAGCAACCGCTTCGTTGACCAATGATGGAAAAACCCTCAACAACGACGACGATGGCCTCATGGTGACCAGTATCCGCAGGATTCTGACCGTGGAAGAACGCGCGGCAGCATTCGAGATACCTGCCCGACATATACCGGGCAGGTATCTGACACACTTGGATCAAGGCGTGGCTGGGCGGTTCGCGGCCACAGAACCGGCTTCTTCGGCAATTCTATCGCGAGCCGTATCGTGAACGTCAGACGCCACACTTACAGCTTTCTGATACATGTCCGCCGCCGCCTCTCCGACTCTGTCGACTGTTTTCGAGACTTCAGCCGAGACCGAGTCTTTCAGCCGATCGGAGGTCTCACCGAGGGCATCGTCTTCAGTTTGCGTGTGAGGCAGAGCGGCTCCGATAGCTGCGCCGAGAGCAAAAGCGAGCGCGCCGCCGACGAGCGGCTGATCCTTGAAGTGCTTCAGCACGGCTTCATTGAGCTGCGCGCCCATGTCGGTCGCGCTGCTGCCTGCATTGGACAGTTGCTGTCTGGCTTTGTCAGCGGTGTCGGTGATTGATTGCCAGGTACCGGATACCCACCCCGAAGCATCATCAAAAAGGTTCCCGGCCTCGTCACGGATATCATGGATCTGGCGACCGGTCGCATCTGCAAAGCCGCGGTAGGTTTTTCCGCTGGCATCAATAAAGTGTCCCGCGCGACGGCCCGTCTTGTCGGTCAGGGCTTTGAAGCGGCTTCCGCCGGCGTCGCTAAAGTGGCTATAATGGGCATCGCCTTCTGCTTCCGGCGGACCGATGCGACGCAGATTGCCGGTGGTGGTGGCGAGAGGATAAGTCTCCTCCGAGCTTTGAGCATAAGAAGCCACGCTGGTCTTCGGTCCCGCCATCAGCCACGCCAGGCTGACACCCATGAGGGCCAGCGGGATCGGGTTGTTTTTAATAGCAGCTCCGAAGTTTGATGCATATTCGCCGCCGCCGCTCGACTTAAGGTAAGCGAGTCCTTCGTCCACAAGTTGTCCCGGCGACATTCGTTGTTGAATTGCGTCGAGTCGCTCCTCGATGCGCTGGCGGTCCTGTGCGATTTCCTGTTCGATCTCTGCAGATCGCGAGTTGTCTGACGTGTAGGCCATTAGGTTCTATCCTTTACGATCTGGGCGTCGCGCTGAAGCGAGGCGGACGTGCGCTCGAGCTTGAGATTTTCGCCCTTGAGAACTTTAAGTCCGCGCGAAGCGAGGCCCCAGGCAATAAGTGCGACGGCGACCCCAACAACAACCGATGACAGCGCATCAGCGTTCGGTTCCGTCATGCCCTGAGAGACAAGCAGCGCGGCGATCCCGTTGACCAGCGCGGCCAACAAGACGCCCACCGCACAAATTGCTAGAACGATGCCTGCAGCGAAGGCTTCCACGCCTGTCAATGCATGAGACACTTTCTCGGACGCTTCTGTCTTTGCAAGCTCAACTTCTTTGCGGAAAAGGCCGGAGATGTCGCCAACCAGGCCGGTGACCAGCTCCGGAAGGGAACGGTTATCTGTTGAGTTAGTCATAGGCGCGGCCCTCCGTGGTGGTCAGGCTGGTGGGTGCGACAGACGTCGATGGAGCCCTCGACACAGGCAGTTGGCCGGAGACAGCGCCATCACGTTTCGACGCGCTTGATTTGGGAGCCGAAGACGTCAGGAAGCGGCTGGCGGCGAGACCAGCAATGGCAGCCATGCTTAGAAATGCCAGGGGCTGTTTGCGGCCAAAGTCCTCGGCCATACCAGCGATTTCGCTCAAGCTGCGGTCCTCAATGCTTCGGGATGCGCCGCGTAGATTTGTTCCAAGATTGCGCGTAAGTTTGCCGATGTCGCGCTGGTCTCCGCTTTCAAGTTCAGAGGCGACCTTTTCCAAAGCGTCGGCGACACCGCCGAGTTTATTAGCCAGAACATTCTTTTGTTCGGATGCAGCATCTTTTGCGTCGTCTGATATCTTTGTTGCCGCTTGGCCCGCGTAATCAGATGCCGATTGAATATCCTCACTGATTTTCTGCTTTAGATCTGAGGTTGGTGATCCGGATCCGTTTTCTTCAGGATTGATCATGAGACTCTCCCAAGGTTTGGCTTGTTGATGAAGCCTACTCAACACAAGGGAAATCCGATTGTTCCTCAAAAACAGTCATACTCGTATGACTGCATTCAGGCTTCTAGAGCGTTGGCTCGGTTGCCGGCCAGAGCGAAGTACTGAATTCAGCCTCTGTAATCGCTCGCTGTCTATTTATCATGCTCAAAAACGAAATTGATGGACCTGGCAGATGTTGCTGCATATCCAGAGGCGCAAGGTGACCGGGCCAATGGCAGGTTAAACGCAGGGTTTCGATATCGACCAGCGCTGCGAGCACGATATTGTTTCGCAGGATCTGACAAAAAGCACGCCGCCGATCGTCAAAAGGAAAGCCGGCAGCTGGCCCGCACAAGTGGCGCTGCGGATATCGCAGCAGATGCACTCTCGCAATCCGATTTCAATGACCTAACCATCCTGGCGCATCGCTTCTTAGCCGGAACGCCCAGTATGCTTGCCGCCGTCCGTCCCTCGGATTTGACCGATGAGAAAGGGCCGACAACTTATCGGGGGACGCGGAGAAGCTATTACAACTGGCCGCCGAAACTTTTCGTCCCTCTCGAAAGCCTCTCAGTGCTTCCTCTGGCAGAAATCCGTATCAGACGCAATGAACTCGGGGCGACGGACTTTTTCGCCGGAATGGGCAACATCCCCTTTCAGTCCAGCGCCGCGGACAAAAGACGATATTGAAGAACGCACAGACGCGGAAAAGCCTGACGCTATTGTCTAGACCGATAGTCACAAGCCGCCGCGCCCACTGGGTTATTTCATCAACTTGAGATGCCGGAGTTGCGATGGCTATGCCTGATAGCGGGTATCTTGCTCGCTCCTTTCGGTTTCGTCGGCTTCCTCCCTATCCTCAGGTTTTGGATGGCACCACTTGGTCTGATCATATTGGCACAGGACAGCAAGTGCCTGCATCGGCCGACACTGCGCGCCATATCTTGGCTTGAACGTAAATTCGTTAGATAAGTATACAATTGGGGCACGCTACTGCTGCTGTCTTAATGTCGCGTGTAATCATGCTGCTCTTCGATATCCCTCGGGGGCGGTCGCCGCTTCGAAGCTTGGCTTCGCAATGCGGTAACCTTGAACAAGAGCGACGCCCAAATCCCTCAATACCGCAAGCTCTCCATCCGTCTCGACCCCTTCGCACAGGGGCGTTATCTCAAGCTCGGCGAGCATTCGTAGCGTGTGTTCCACGACGACACGCTTCACCCGGTCGGTGTCGATGTCCCGGATAAGATCCATGTCAAGTTTGACCAAGTCCGGCTGAAATTTGGTCAACAGGCCCAAGCCGGCATGCCCGGCGCCGAAATCGTCGATGGCTGTCTTGAAACCGATTTGCCGATACGTCTCGAGAATTTTCAAGACATGCCCTGTATCAAGCTGTTCGTTTTCGGTGAACTCGAAAATGATCCGATCGAGGGGAAAGCCGACCCGTTCTGCTGTGGCCAAAGTCAGCCTGATACAGGCTCGCGGCTCGTAAACAGCGTTTGGCATAAAATTTATCGATAGTTTCGCGGTGTCATCGTGTTTGAGCAACGAGGCTGCCAATTCGATTGCCTTGACGCGGCACTGCTGATCAAAAGCGTAGCGGTTGACCGGATCGATTTGGCTCAGGACACTTGCGGCGCCCTCACCGTTAACGCCTCGCACCAATGCCTCGAAAGCAAAGACGTGACCCACACGAATGTCGACGATTGGCTGAAACGCCATCGAAAACGGCAGCTTAAACGATTCTTCCTGCCGACAACCTTCACAACCATTTCGCATATTGACACCTCTATTTCGCAAAATGTGGGATGCCCAGCTAATGGACTGCTAAGGAAAATGAAAAAGCCGATCAAGATGGATATCTGTCCGCTATCGTACCGAGGGTTCAGCGATGCAACTGGGCTTTGTCCTCATGTGTTTCGACAGTCGCACAATGCCATCGTCATGGGACGAAAGACGACAGGAGCAAACAAGCCTCATGGGGATCGACGTAAAAGCCAAACCTCTCAAGCCCTATGACAACGCTGAAGGCACCGATTTACCTGCTGGGTTTGTGGCAAGCAGGCTCGCTGCCGAACTGCAAAATACCAAAAAGCCGTTTTGCTATGTTGCTCTTAGCGAACGGCGTCTGGATGAGCTTGCGGGGGCTATGGTTGCTCTTTTCCCGGACATCGAACTTGTCATTCTGCCCCCTTGGGATTGTCTCCCTTATGATCGTGTACCACCTTCTGCGCACTGCATGGGCAGGCGAATGGACGCGTTGCGGATCTGGTCCACGTCCCAAAACTCGGCAAAACTGTTGCTAACCTCTGTCGAAGCTATTCTGCAACGCATCCCACCCTTGGCGGTCATCATGAAAAGCCAGCTCGAGCTCGTGGTGGGTACGCAATTTGATCAGGACGCATTTTCCGCGTTCATTCGGCAAACTGGGTATCTCGAGGAATCTGTCGCTGACGATCCAGGCGAGGTCGCAATTCGCGAAGGCGTGATAGACATCTATCCGGCTGGGGCACCCGGTCCGATGCGGATCGTCATTTCGGAAGAGGGTTTGGTCGAAGAATTAAGAGGCTTTGACCGAGTGTCGCAACGAACGGAAAGTTATCTCGAACGCGTGATTTTCGGTCCCGCGTCTGAAGCTGTGTCACGGCAAACAGCGACGGAGAATACCGCGCCAGGAGCGGATACTATGGAGCGCTTGCTTCAACGGCTTTATCAAGACATGCCCACCGTGTTCGACTTTATTGGCGATACTGCCCTCCATCTGGCTGCTGGGGCGCATGAGCGGGTCACGCGATACCTGGAAATCGTAGATGATGCTCGCCAATTCCGCCATGGATATAGCGGCACCAACCCTATGCCTGCCCGGTCACTTTATCTCTCTCACGAAGAGTGGCAGCAATACATCGGCAAACGATCCGCCGATGCGATCGATCTTCAAGGTAGTCGTCATCTACCCGCCGAAATAGCGGAGGTCCACCGACAAGAAGCTTTGGTCAATTTCATCCACAACGAGCTGCAGCAAGGGCAGACGGTCGTCATATCCGGAAACGGCAAGAGACCTGAAGCGCTAACTCGGCGAGTGGTGAAGCGAAGCGGGATCATGCCTCTTTTGATTGAAAGGTGGGAAGCGGGAAAGGAGGCCGCCCCTGGATCTCTGCTGAGATTGCATTGCGAGCTGGAGGAAAGCTTTATCGATGACGCGGCAAAGGTAGCGTTGATCGCTGTCTCGGACCGAACTGAGATAAGGAGCGAGCCGATTACACTCCTGGCCGAACCGGAGCTCCGGATTGGCGATGTCGTTGTCCACGAGAACTACGGCGTGGGCGTTCTCAAAAATCTAGAGACCATAGTCGTTGACGGCATACCCAATGACGCGGCCCGCTTAGAATATCGCGATGAAAGCTCCGTACTCGTGCCAATGGAAGAATTCGATAAGTTATGGCGTTATGGCTCTGAGCCGGAGGCTGTGACGCTCGATCGTCTGCACACCGACGCCTGGCAAAAAAAGCGTGAACAGATCGCTTCAGACATCCATTCCACAGCGCGTCACCTTTTGAAAATTGCCCGGCAAAGGCAGAGCTCTCAAGCCGAGAAATTTGTCCCCCCACGTGCCAAATTTTCCGCATTCGTTCGGCGCTTTCCGTACGCCGAAACCGCTGATCAGTCAGAAGCAATAGTGTCTGTATTGGGAGATCTGGCGTCGGGAAAGGTTATGAACCGGCTCATCTGCGGCGATGTCGGCTTCGGGAAGACCGAGATCGCGCTGCGTGCCGCAGCGGCAGTATCACTCTCTGGTGGACAGGTCGCCGTAGTCGCTCCTACGACCCTCCTGGCGCGGCAGCATTTTGCCACCTTTGAGCGTCGATTTGCAGGAACGGGTATCAAGGTCGCTATGTTGTCCCGCCTGCTCAAACCGAGCGAGACGAAACGCGTTAAAGCGACGTTGGCCGAGGGCGATATAGATATCATCATTGCTACTCAGGCAATCCTCTCTAAGGACGTTCGCTTTTCCCGTCTCTCACTGTTGGTCGTTGACGAAGAGCACCGCTTCGGCCTGAAGGAAAAACGCGCGATGGCTAGTCTCGCGCCCTCGCTTCATACTCTGGCGATGTCAGCGACACCTATCCCAAGAACGTTGCAGTCAGCCATGGTCGGTATTCAAGAAGTCAGTCTTCTTACGACGCCGCCTCTTAAACGCCGGCCGGTTCGAACCTCTCTTTCCACAGTTGACCGCGCATCCATGCGCACCGGGTTGATGCGCGAATATCGACGCGGAGGACAAAGCTTCGTTGTCGTACCGCGCATTGAAGACATCGAGGGTATCGAGGCGATGTTGCGCGAGATTGTTCCGGAACTTTCGATCAAAGTAGCTCATGGCAAGATGCAAGCCGCGGCCATCGATGAAACGATCGTGGACTTTGCGGAAGGCCATGGTGACATTCTGCTGGCGACGAACATCATCGAGACCGGCATCGACGTGCCGCGAGCAAATTCGATATTCATATTGCAAGCGGAACGGTTTGGCCTGGCACAGCTCCACCAGTTGCGCGGAAGGGTCGGGCGCGCGGCCGCGCAGGGCATGGCTTATCTCCTTATGGAGGAAACCAAGGAACAGGCTGAAGACACCCAACGGCGGCTGGCGACCCTCGTTGATAACGACCGTCTAGGCGCCGGTTTCGCCATTAGCCTTCGAGATTTCGACTTGCGAGGTGGAGGCGATCTCACTGGCGATGACCAAGCTGGTCATATGAGGGTCATAGGCACTGGATTATATCAGACAATGCTTGCGGGTGCGGTCGCGAAACTTCGCAAACAGTCTCACAAGGCGTTTCATCGTCCCGTTTTTCACCTTGGTATAGCGGGCGTGATACCCGCGGATTATGTTGCTGACCCTTCTGTACGGCTCAACCTCTACGCCAAGTTGTTAAGAGCTTCCACTTTTCAGGAGATTAATGATCTGGAAGAAGAATTCGAAGATCGGTTTGGAAATCCACCGCATGATGCTACGCGCCTCCTGCGGCGGCAACGTTTGCAGCTCGCTGCAGGCCGGCTTGGTATTGCTAAACTCGAAGCAGGACCAAAAGCTATTGCGATCACAGTTACCGGCGCGACATCAGCACGCGTGGTCGCTGCTCTGATCAAGAAGACCGGAGGCATTCGTCGCAACGATAGAGTGATCGTTGAGGTTCCGCCCCAAACTGCTGATGAGCGGCTGTCGCTATTCGAGCGAATTTTTCGCCAACCTTGATCAGAAAGTCAAGCAAAGGTGATGGTCATGTTTTTTGAGCGGAATCGAACCATGGACCTGCTCATGAGACGTTCTGCCTGCGCGGCGTAAATTCGCTCAGAAGGAACCTCTTCAAAGCTGCTCGTTTAGCTCTCTCAGAAGCTTTTTACGCTCCTGCCTGCGCGTTATCTGACGGGTTAAGGCTTCGGATGCTCGTAGGCCTGCTCCATTTGCGGCCTTAGCGAGATCGAATTTGCGCGACGCCCCGATGAGCAAATCCTCAGACCCGTAGATTCCCAATATGATTATCTCGATAGCCTCTGCTTGCTCATCGAGCTTCCGGTGCAGTTCGCCGCCGTTTTCGATGGCGGTCGACTCCGCATATTCCAAGATACAGTCGAAGGTTCCCATATCGACCATTGTACCGGGTTGAAGCGGACCCTGGCGTGTCATGCGCTGCCAACCGGTCGCAACACCTGATCGACGGATATCTTCTGCGTCAGTGATATAAGCGGTGTGCGTCTTCCCGTCGGCAAGGACCTTCGCCACGACGCTCTGGATATGGACGGGTTCTTTGCTCATGTTGGTTACGAGGCAATGTGCGTTCAAAGCTCGCCCTTCCCCGTGATTGATGACCAGCATCGGCTTTATTTGCCGACGATGTCCCCCCACGAATATCTGAAGATAAACCGCCCAGATACATAAGGTGCCGATGCTGGCAGCAGCCGAGATGATTGGAGCGATTTTCAGCAATGTTTCTAGCATAGCTACCTTTTGGAACTTAATCGAAATGAGATTTGAGAGATGCGATACTTCGCTGAGCAACTTTCATCGATATGGTAAAGCTGGAGGATAAGGGATTGTTCGACGTATCGCAGGCTCAGAGCCGCTCGGGGACGAGGTGCCAAAAAGATCAAACACACGCAAGCGATCGATATCACCGGGAAGAATTTCGAGTTTCAGTTCGATCTTGGACGAGCCTGTATTCCTTTTTTTACTATCACCCGACTGAACGCAGTTCGCTCCGATTTAGTTCACTGTCTTGGAACAGGTATGGCCGTTAGCACGCGCGGCATATTCGGTTGGGAGGCAATACAAAGCGCGGCGGCAAAAAATCAGAGCTTTATTTCCGGAGCCCGCAGCCATTGGCCAGCCGGGAGCTCTCGGTCTTCGCAAGAATGGTGAAGGCGTCACTGAAGTCCTCATGGTCGGTAGCTGGCGGAATGACAGATGGGGTTGCCAAAAGGTCTATGGACTTCGGTGAGGTTCGCATAAAACCGCTGGACCCGTGAAGCCTACGAGGACGGTGGTGTACAAGCTGCGATCCTGATGAGATTGTCGGAACGTTCATCTGTTCCAAGACAGCAGTCGCAACCGGAATCGTGTCATCGCGTATAAGCTTGCAGTTGCTTCGCTCGCCGAGGCTTATGGCTGCTGCTTGATCAAAGTACCCCGGATCTCGAAGTGTGTCCTCAGCATTTCGATGGCTTCGGATACTCGCTATATTCAAGGAAGCTCGGGAGATGCACCGAGCATCGAGATAGTCATGGCGTCTTTCTAGCGAATCCATGAAATTGGGCGAGGCCATGCTTCGCTCTCAGAATTCACAACGATCATGCCAGTATGTTGGCGGCTATATCCTTGAAATACGACATTTCGTCAGTATTTTTCTGAAGACAACCAATAATACAACTCACATCACTAACATCACCCTAGGTAATGTACGATATCACGCAAATTCGTTAATTATTCACAATAAAGTGCTCACTCCCATTAAATCATGAAAGATTAGGATCTCAACGTCAGCAAGGGGATCGATTTTGCCATCTGATTTTATTGTGGCATCCCCTCAAGCGACGGAACACATCTGTGAGACTACTCGAGAATACGCGGATCCGAACGAAGATCATGGCGCTCATCCTGCCATTCGTTTTGATGTCCATCGGCGCTGTGACCTATCTTTCCGTCAACTATCGCCATGCGGTCGAAACCTACTCAGCTTTCATCATTAATGACGGCGAAGCCGAGATCGATCTCGCGATCGCAAGCCAGCGATTGGTCGCAATCGTCTATGATGGATACAAGATGCTGAATGACGTCAAGGGTTCAGCTTCGTGGGATGCGGCTTATGCTGACATTGCAGAAAGCACCGGCCGCCTATCTGGATTGTTCGAGCAAATTGCATCGAAAATGCCGCATGAACGTCGCACGATAGATCGAATGAAATCCTCGTCCGACGAAATCATCCGGATGGTCGAGCTCGGCGTTGCGGCAACAGGTGCTGGCGACGCGGACACTGCCAAAGCCCATCTTTCGAGCGCTGACAAACTGGTCGCGGTCGTTCTTCCGGACATGCGGGAGTGGATCAATGCGAACCTCAAAGCCATCCACGACAAGACGCTTGAGCTGGATAAGCAAGCCCATGAGACAATACTCCATTCGGTTCTCGCTCTTGGCTGTCTGACTGCGCTTCTCTCGGTACTAAGCCTGTGGGTCACCTCGCGTGGCATCTCATCACCCATCGAAGCTTTACGGGTTCGCATGCTGGCACTCGCGGATGGAGAGACAACCACTGCGATCGCCGGCGTCCATCGGAAAGACGAAATCGGGGACATGGCCACTGCAGTAGCCGTCTTCAGGACGAACGCGATTGAGCAGGCCGCCCTAGAGGTCGAGGCGGCGGAGACCCGTCTCCACGCCGATCGCGAGCGCTCCGAGAATGAAGAACGAAAGGCTAAAGATGCTGGCGATGTTCAGTTTGCAGTGAGCGAACTCGCGGCAGGCTTGAGCGCGTTGTCACAGGGCAACATCGTCCACCGCATTACAATACCTTTTGTTTCCGATCTGGACGAGTTGCGCCGGAATTTCAATGACAGCCTCCAAAAGCTGCAGCAAACTCTCGCCGAGGTCGGCGAACGCGCAAGCGGAATATCCGGCAGCGCCGGCGAAGTGAGATCTGCAGCCGACGATCTTTCTCGCCGCACCGAGCAGCAAGCAGCCTCTGTTGAGGAAACCGCTGCTGCGCTCGAGCAGATCACGACAACGGTCCGCGACGCGGCGAGACGTGCCGAAGAATCGCAAACGCTTGTCAACGACACTAGAGCCGGCGCTGAACAATCGGGCCAGATCGTTGGGGAGGCGGTCGTGGCCATGAACAAGATTGCGGACTCCTCCAGCAAGATGACCCATATCATCACAGCCATCGACGACATTGCATTCCAGACGAACTTGCTGGCGCTCAATGCCGGTGTTGAGGCAGCCCGTGCCGGTGAAGCCGGCAAGGGTTTTGCGGTCGTGGCCCAGGAGGTCCGGGAGCTGGCCCAAAGGTCTGCGACCGCAGCGAAGGAAATCAAGGTGTTGATTGATGGATCGAGCCAGCAGGTCAGGATCGGCGTGGACCTGGTGGACAAGACTGGAGCTGCGCTGCGCAAGATAGTCGAGGGCGTACAAGACATCAGCCGGAATGTCAGCGCCATCGCAGAGTCATCGCGAGAGCAGGCGATCGGCCTCAACGAGGTCAACAACGCTGTGAACTCGATCGATCAAGGTACTCAGCAGAATGCTGCAATGGTGGAGCAATCGACGGCCGCCAGCCGTAGCCTTGCAAACGACGCCCAATCGCTAACTGCTCTCTTGTCCTTCTTTTCCCTCGATAAACCAAGCGCCGTTCCAAGGGCGCCTGATCGGGCCTCACGACAGGCGGCCTAGTAACGATGCCAAAGTTCCGGCCTGTGAATGGGCCGGAACTCGCGACCGCTGAGATTTCACCGGCACAATATTCGGGACGAAGCCATGAACGCCGCGCTTTTTTCACCCAAGGAGACACAAGCTTATAGAGTTGATCTTCAGGAGACCCGTACCGCCGACCGTGATACTGCAAAACCAGAATTTTGATTTCTTTAATGGAATCCGCTCGCGCGAGAATGCCTTTGGATTGAGCAGGCCGCTCGAACTGAGCGCAAAACACTCGTTCTCACACCTGGACCATCGCATCAGTCAACATCTCCTCCGCAGCCGCGCGATCCGACGCCTTCATAGCCGAACTCGGCGCGATAGCTCATCAATCGTGGTGCAGAAGCTCGCTTCGCGACCGGCTATTGCTATCTGCAGGATACCAATTTGAAGCGCATTTCTGAAGTCGCACTGTGGCCGCAGTATCTTTACGAGGGGCGCTGGTTCTTGAGACATCCGCTACGGGCCAACTGCTAGGCTGCAAGCGCGGAATGGACGAGATATCCACTGGCGGCAGCAATAACAGCGGCGACGACGGCAGCGAGACCGTCACGCACGAGCAAAGCCATTCCGACCATGATGATCGCCAGCATTGGAACGGTGCTTGCGAAAGGGATTAGCTCAAGGGGCGGAACGGAAACACAAAGCAATATGACCACTAGGGATAGGAACTGCAGATATGGTGGCTTTGTTGCCCACTTCATGCGCGGTCGGAAAATCTTTTCGGTATAGCGTGCTATCGACGTTATCTTCTCCAATCCCTTCTTCAACTTGTGACCGTTAAGGCTACGCCTCTCCAAGGCTTGGGGGAGCCAGAGATGCTTGCGCCCGAACAAGATCTGCACGGCAAAAAGGCTGATAACAATAGCAATGGCTGTGGGCACACCGGGAATACCGCCAAGCGGACTGATTTCGATAACTGCGGGGATGATGAGAAAAGGCCCAAAACTCCGCTCTCCAATTTCCTCGCGGATATCGTGAACTTTTATCTTGTCGGAGGAGTCTGCGAGCGCTGCCAACCGTGCAACAAGATCCGAAAACCCTTTTTCCTCGCACTTTTCTCCCAAGTTTCACCCATGCATATCTTTTGGACGGCCCAGCTTCACCCGAGAACAACGGCGACAGATGCGCTCGGTTTCGGGGCCGCCTTGCATCTTCACGGACATGTCTCCGTTACCGGTTTCACGCATTCGTGCCCTAGACACGTGCGACTCAAGCTCCATCTACCAAAACTCTTACGTTTCTCCCCATAAAAACAGGCAAAGTTTGCTCATCGCGCTTCTGAAATTCGTCCATATCACCATGATCGCGATTTGGGCCGCCGGCCTGATCAGTCTGCCTGGGCTTTATGTTCAGCGCGCACATGTGAAGGACAAGGATGCGCTCTACCGCCTGCAGATGATGGTGCGCTACGCCTATGTGACGATCATTTCCCCTTCAGCCTTCATCGCGGTGGCAACTGGCACGGCCCTCATCTTTGGCCAGCAGACCTATGCGCCATGGTTCTCAATCAAATTGCTTTTCGTCGGTGTGCTTGTCGTCCTGCATGTCCTCACAGGTCTGATCATCATCAGACTGTTCAAGGAGGGCGAGTTCTATCCCGTCTGGCGTTTCGTCATGGCGACAGCGATCACTGCGGTCGTCGCAGCAGTGATCGTGTTCCTGGCGCTTGCCAAACCCCTCATCGAAACGGAATTTGCGGACGAACTGATGCGACCCGGAGGGTTGCGAACTCTTGTCGAGCGTTTCAGTCCTTGGCCGATACCATGAGGCCGACACCATGATCGAAAATCAGTTTGCCGCCATGCCACCCGGCCATTCCCGTCATGATGCAGGTCAGCAAAGAGACAAGAATTCCATGTGGCAGAACTTCGCCTGCCCCAGTTACCCGCAGGCCCCAGTTGAGGCCGGCACATGCGATAAGCGTGACGGCGGAAATCGCGTGCGCCCAGCTTGCCACCCGTTCGCGAATGCCGGGCACGGACAGCAACTCAATCGTACCGACGAGACCGGCAGCCACGCCAAAAGAGAAGGCGCCGCCCGAACTCCACACGCCTACGCGTGTCCAGAATGCATCGGCGGACCACCAGAACAGCATATCGACGGCAAGCGTCAGGAATGCGAGAGCGATGGGGAAATGCACGCTCATGGCATGAAGCGGGTGGCCGGCAACCGCGATCATGGAGCTGGCATCCTTTTCCGCAACCTCCGCAATGACAGGATTGGCCGTTTCGGTTTTGTCTTCCATCAGGGATCTCCGCTTTCTCGGCAAAGTCATGGAGGGTGGAGTTGGTTCCGCATTTTCGGCGCGCTCGGTCTGGTCTCGCTTCTCAGCGGATGCAGCGGCGAGCTTTCGGCGCTCGATCCTGCCGGGCCATCTGCGGCATCCATCGCGGATCTGTGGTGGGCCATGTTATGGGGGGCATGTGCATTGTTCACCCTTGTCCTCGGTCTGTTTCTGGCGACATGGTTCGTTCCAACTTTCGGACGCCGTCTCCCGCCGGATCGATGGATTTTATGGGGCGGCCTCGCCCTTCCCTTGCCTGTTCTGATCGCACTGACCCTCTACGCCTTCACCCAGGGTGAATTCCTCCTCAAGGGCGCCACGAAAGACACCGAAGACGCCCTCCAAGTTCGCGCGATTGGGCGGATGTGGCAGTGGCACTTTTCCTATCCGACCCTGCCCGGCAGCGTTGCAGAAGCAGGGGTCCTGCATATACCGGCCGGCAGAACGATCGAAATCGTCGCCGAAAGCGAGGATGTCATTCACAGTTTCTGGGTACCCCGCCTCGGCGGCAAGATCGATGCTGTTCCGGGACATGCGAACCGCCTGCGCATTCGCGCCGATCAACCCGGCCGATATGGCGGCATCTGTTCGGAATATTGCGGCACAGGACATGCCGGCATGCGTTTCGAGGTTCGTGCTCATGACAATGACGGTTTTCTGAATGCGGTCTCCGCAAGGACAGGTCAATGAGCGAGAAAATCACGTCAGACCACAATCCGATCGCACTGCATCGAGCACTGGAACGCATATGGGGGACGAGACCGGGTTGGGGGCGCCTCGCCGCCGTCAACCACAATGTCATCGGCGTCCGCTTCATGCTCACGGCTTTGGTATTTTTCGCGATCGGCGGCATTCTGGCAATGCTGATCCGTACGCAGCTGGCGTCAGCCGAGAGCGTGTTCATGGATGCCGAAACCTATGCGCAGGTTTTCACCATGCATGGGTCCATCATGATGTTTCTGTTCGCCATACCTTTCTTCGAGGGCATGGCGATCTATCTCCTGCCGAAACTGCTCGGCACCCGCGATCTCGCCTTTCCCCGTCTCGGGGCTTATGGCTACTGGTGCTATCTGTTCGGCGGACTGATCCTGATCGGAGCGCTGATCGGTGGCGTCGCGCCAGACAGCGGCTGGTTCATGTACACGCCCCTGTCATCGTCGGTCTATGCACCCGGCATCAATTCCGATATATGGCTGCTCGGGATCACCTTTGTCGAAATCTCGGCTCTTTCCGCTGCTGTCGAGATCATCGTGACGATCATGAAGATCCGAGCCGCCGGCATGTCGATCGATCGTATCCCGATCTTCGCCTGGTACATGCTCGTGGTCGCAACCATGATGCTGGTCGGTTTCCCGCCCCTCATTCTCGGTTCCATCCTGCTTGAGGTCGAGCGCGCATTCGACCTGCCGTTCTTCGACCCCACGCGCGGCGGCGATCCGTTACTGTGGCAACAT
Source organism: Endobacterium cereale (assembly GCF_009617585.1). Taxonomy (GTDB): domain Bacteria; phylum Pseudomonadota; class Alphaproteobacteria; order Rhizobiales; family Rhizobiaceae; genus Neorhizobium; species Neorhizobium cereale. Next base: position 167,212 of record NZ_WIXI01000041.1, read on the forward strand.
CTCTTCTGGCTGTTTGGGCACCCGGAGGTTTACATCATCTTCCTGCCGGCGGCCGGCGCGATTTCCACTATTCTGCCTGTCCTCGCAGGCACCCCTCTTGCCGGCTACCGCATGATCGTTGCGGCGATCGTCTCCATGGCATTTCTGTCGTTCGGATTGTGGGTGCATCACATGTACACGGTGGGCATTCCGCATGTGGCGCTGTCCTTTTTTTCAGCGGCAAGCGCTCTCGTCGCCGTGCCGACAGCAATCCAGACCTTTGCCTGGCTCGCAACGATTGCGCATGGGCGACCGCGCTTTTCCATTCCCATGCTGCATATTTTCGGGTTCTTCTTCGTATTCGTTATCGGAGGTCTGACCGGCGTCATGCTCGCCATGGTGCCGTTCGACTGGCAGGCCCACGACACACATTTCGTCGTCGCTCATCTGCACTATGTCCTGGTTGGCGGCTTCGTTTTTCCCATGCTGGCAATGGCTTATTACTGGGTTCCGCACCTTAGCGGAAAACAACCCGTCCAGCATCTTTCGCATGCGGCGTTCTGGATGGTGTTCATCGGATTCAACGTCACCTTCTTTTTCATGCACCTGACCGGATTGCTCGGCATGCCCCGGCGCATATTCGAATATCCCGCTGGCTTTGGCTGGGAAACCCTGAACTTCATTTCCTCGATGGGAAGCTTTCTGATGGCAATGGGTTTCGCCCTGGTTGCCCTCGATTTCATCCTGCTGTTCAAGTTCGGTCGACCGTTCAGGCGCAACCCCTGGCGCGCAGGCACGCTGGAATGGGCCATGCCGACACCGCCGCCCTCCTACAACTTCGCCTCCATTGCCCGCATCGACAACCGTGCGGACCTCCTCGATCCCGACAGGATCGGGCCGCGCCTTGCTGCCGGCGACGGCTATCTCGGCATTCCGCGGCACGATCGGATGGAAGTGCTGGGCGTGGATCCCATAAGCGGAGAGCCGGACCAGGTCGTGGAGCTTCCCCGTCAGACCTATCTGCCACTCTGGACTGCGCTGGCGACGGGCGCCTTCTTCCTGCTCATGCTCTTCAAGCTCTACTGGCTTATTCCCTTGGCGCTTGCCGTCGTGATCGGATGCTTCTGGCTTTGGACTGTTTGTGATGGTTCTCCGATCGACCGGGAGCCGGTCTCGATTGGGCACGGCCTGAAGGTACCGGTGCATATCAGGGCACAGATCCCGCCATCCCATCTCGCCATGGTGCTGACGCTGGTCGCCAACGCAACGCTTTACATCTCGCTGCTTTTCGGCTGTCTTTTTCTGTGGGTCTCCGCGCCCAACTGGCCACCGAAACATGTCTCGCTCGACATGCCGCTTCTCGTCCTCGCTGCTGTCGCTTCTGTCCTGACTTGCGTTGGCAACCGTCTGGCAAGCCGCAGGACGAACCTGGCTACGGTCGGAAATGCTCTGTCGCTCTGCGCGCATCTTCTATCGGCATCGCTGTTTCTTTGGGTCGCCTTTCTGACGTTGCCTGCACCTTCCGGTCATGCCGCAATCGCTTCCCTGTTTGTCGTCATGATCTATGCCGCGCTTCACGGCATGATCGGCGCCATCTTCGCCGCCCATGCCATATGGAGGGCCTTGTGCGGCCATGATGAATCGGTGCGGTCACTCGACTTGAGGATCGGACGGCTTTGGCATGATTATTCGGCGGCAGCAGCCATATGCGCTGTCGGCTTTTGCTGGAACCTGCAAATCCTGATCGCAGGAAGTGCGCCATGATGCGCCATCCTGTCCTGCTCATGGTTTTGGGTTTTGTCGTATGGAGCGGCGCCTTCCTCGGGATCTACTTCACCCAGGCAACCGCCTGCAGCCTTGCCATGCAGAACCAATTCCTCCACGCTTCTGCAGGCGCACTCCGGCTTGTCTTGATCGGGATTGTCCTGGCGGCCATTGTGGCGGTGATTGCCGTCTACCGGTTTCAGCGACAGTCGCCCGAACTATCGGGCGAGACCAGAACCGCCGATTTCCTGAAAGGCGTCACGACACGCGTGTCGGTCGCGGCTCTCTTTTCGACGGCTTTTTGTTTCAGTGGCGTCTTCTGGCTCACTTTGTGCGCGGCCTGAATCCCGCCAATACGCTCAAAGCAATGTCGCGCCATATGGCGCGGGCTGACCGCTGGCTGAGTGGTACTCACATAAACGTGTTCAATTGCTATTGAGCCTTCTGCCCGCCGGATCGTTGCGAACCATGTGTCATTGACGGCACGGGGGAGCAGTTGCATCCAAAAGGGAGAGCCCATGACCGGCACAGCATCGTTGCCACAACCGGACGAATTGTATGGCAACATCTTCGATGCCTGTCAGGACAAGGCGAACCTTCCATTCTCAAAGATGGTGGTGCTGGGCACGCTCGCCGGCATCTACATAGGCCTGGGTGGGCTTTTCGCGACGGTCGCTCTCGCAGGAGCAGGGGAGATTGCCTTCGGCGCAGGTCAGGTTCTGTCCGGGATGGTGTTCTCGCTCGGGCTTGCGCTCGTGCTGATTGCAGGTGCGGAACTGTTTACCGGTAATACACTGATGCTGGGGCCGGTCGCTGCGAAGCGGATACCGTTGACGCGGGCGATCTCCGCACTTTCCGTTGTCTATGTCGCAAACTTTGCAGGCGCAATCCTGCTTGCCGGCGTTGCGGCGGTTTCTGGGCTTCACGAAGCTGGTGACGGCGCCGTCGGGCGCGCCGCCCTGGAACTTGCCGAAACAAAAACGGCAAAAAATTTTGCAACAACCGTCGCAAGCGGCGTACTTGCCAATCTGCTGGTCTGCCTCGCGGTATGGCTTGCCTACGCGGCTCAGAGCGCGGCCGGCAAGATCATCGGGCTCGTACTGCCGGTGACGGCGTTCGTGGCGGCCGGGTTGGAGCATTCGATCGCCAACATGTACCTTCTTTCCTATGCCTATCTGGCACAGGGACTGATCGACCAGGGAGCCACCTTGGTGTCGCTTAGCGCGATTGCAGCCAATCTTTTGCCCGCAACAATCGGAAACATTCTAGGAGGCGCCTTTATCGCCCTCGCCTATCACGCTGCCTACGGCAATAGCGCCAAGGCTTGAGCCCATCCGGCATCGGTGCATGCGCGGCTGGCTGCGCAGCCCGATATGGAAGTCAAACAGGAGAAATTTTCATGGCGGATCATATCGCAAATCCGGAATCGGAAGGCCCTGCCGGCGGATGGGGTTCGCTGAAATCACTCGCCCGCATCTACGGCGAGACGTGGCCGACGCCCGCAGCGATTGAATCGCTTGCCCGCCAAAATAAGCCGCATGGCTTCATGTGCGTTTCCTGCGCTTGGCCGAAACCCGTCAACTATCATCCATTCGAATTTTGCGAGAATGGCGCAAAGGCGACGATGTGGGATCTTACCAATGCCCGTTGCACGCCGGATTTCTGGAATGACCACACGGTTTCCGAGCTGAGGTCCTGGAAAGACCACGATCTGGAAATGACCGGCCGGTTGACGCATCCGATGCGTTACGACGCAGGGACGGACCGCTACGTCGAGGTGACTTGGGAAGAGGCCTTTACCCGGATCGGAGCAACCCTGAAGCAACTGCATCCCGATTCCGCGGTCTTCTATTCCTCCGGGCACGCTGGGCTGGAGGCAGCCTATCTTTATGCGCTGCTCGCGCGGAGCTATGGAACAAACAATCTGCCGCAAAGCTCGAACATGTGCCACGAAACGACCTCCGTCGGATTGAACAAGGTCATCGGATCGCCGGTGGGCACAGTGGTTTGGGAAGATCTGGAGAAAGCCGACGCCTTCTTTTTCTTTGGCCAGAATCCGGGCTCGAACAGTCCACGTTTCCTGCATCCTTTGCAGGATGCCAAAAAACGTGGAGCAAAGATCGTTACGTTCAATCCCGTGATCGAGCAGGGCCTGGTCTCGTTCGTCAACCCGCAAAACCCTTTCGATATGCTGACCGGCAACGAAACGGCGATTTCCGACCATTATCTGCAGGTCAAGGCAGGTGGCGATATCGCCGCAATTCTCGGCCTTTGCAAGACCGTGATCGAGGCGGACGACGAAGCTGTGGCATCCGGCACAAACCGGGTCATCGATGTCGAATTTATCGACGCCCATACGACCGGTTTTTCCAGTTTCATCGGCTGCGTGCGTCAGAGTGCGTGGCATGATATCGAACGCGAAAGCGGACTGACCGAGACAGCGATCCGCGATGCGGCGGACGTTTATATTCGTGCCGAACGTGTGATCGGCGTCTACGGCATGGGCCTGACACAACATGCCCAGGGCGCCCTCAACGTTGCCATGCTCGTCAACCTGCTTCTCTTGCGCGGCAATATCGGTCGCGAAGGCGCCGGCTGCTGTCCGGTTCGCGGCCATTCCAATGTTCAAGGACAAAGAACCGTCGGCGTTGCCGAAAAAACCAAACTGATCCCGATGGAAAAGCTCAAGGAGCTCTTCGATTTCAATCCGCCGACCGAAGACGGCCTGACCATCGTGGATGCCGTCAAGGGGATGATCGCCGGAGACATCAAGGCGACCATCTGTCTTGGCGGAAATCTGTTGCGCGCGGTTCCCGAGCAGGGCGAGATGGAGACCGGTTGGGCAAGCCAGGATCTCACGGTGATGGTCTCGACCAAACTCAATCGCAGCCATCTTTTCCCCGGCAGACACGCCTATATCCTGCCTTGCCTGTCACGGCTCGAGATCGATGAGCAGGCAACAGGCCCGCAAGCGGTAACGACCGAAGACAGTTTTTCGCACATCTCCGGATCGCTGGGAAAACGCACTCCGGCTTCGAAATATCTGAAGAGCGAGTTGGCGATTGTGACGGGCATTGCAAAGGCGACGCTTGCAGACAATCCAAGCCTGCGCTGGGATGAATGGACGGGCGATTACGGTCTCGTGCGTGAACTGATCGAGGCGACGTATCCCGATGATTTCAAGGACTACAATCGTCGCATGTTCGAGCCCGGCGGCTTTTATCGTGGCAACGATGCCCATCAGCGCGTCTGGAATACCGATGAAGGGAAAGCGGTATTTACGACGCCGGACCGGATGAACGCACTGTCCTTCGATGATGCGGAAGGGCGTTTCAGATTGGTGACGATGCGTTCCAACGATCAATTCAACACGACTATTTACGGCTATTCCGACAGATTTCGCGGCATAGAGGGCACCAGAGACGTGGTGCTGATGTGCGAGGATGATATAGCGCGCGCCGGGCTCACACCGGGGCAGTCTGTCTCTCTGGTTAGTGACTTTGGAGATGGCAAACGTCGTGTGTTACCCGGTCTAAGCGTGGTCGCGCACAAACTTCCGCGTGGAACAGTCGGGGCCTATTACCCGGAATGCAATGTTTTAAACGCGATCGATCATCACGACGAGCTTTCAAAGACGCCCGCCTCAAAGGCGATCCCGGTACGCATCGAATGATGAGATGGCTCCGCCACACTGATGTTATGCTCGTAACCTTGCCGCCGCCTTTTGCGTGGAATGCGATCTGCTCAGCCGTTACGTTTCGAGACCAAAGCAACTAATCCACAGGGAGGTTGGATATTATAATGAGCACTGAAAAGAACGTCATCCGCGTTGCGGCAAAAGCTTTCGTGGGTCTTCTCGTGGTTGTCCTGATTATGGTCGGCTTGTATGTGGCGGTGTGATCTTCGACGTCAAGCGTAGCCCAACTGCCTTGCGCGATGACGACTAAAATCTGACCGCGTCTTTGCCAGCTGCTTTCGCTTCATAAAGAAGGGCGTCAGCCTCTTGCAGTAGGCTGAACATATCTTGTTTGGCGGCAGTCCACACCCCGCCGATGCTGGTGTGGACAATCGCGACCTGGTCGGCGATTGGAATAGGCTCTCTCATCCGCTCAATGATCCGTTCGGCAGCCGCCTCCCCTGTAGATCGACTCCCTGCAATAACCACGACGAATTCATCTCCGCCGGTCCGTGAAACGAGATCCCGGTCCCTGACCGCCGAGCGAATTTTGGTAGCGGCAGTCTGCAGAACAAGATCTCCCACGGCATGACCGTGGACATCGTTGACGTCCTTGAATCCATCTAGGTCGAGTGCGAGCACGGAAAAACCTTCTGCAGACTGCAAGCTGGCGAATTCAATCGATAGTCCGCGACGGTTCAAGAGCCCTGTCAGCACGTCGGTACGCGCAGTCTCCTCGAGCAATTCGATCCGGCGTCTTTCTTCGGTGAAGTCGATCGCCATTCCGACGATTATGACCGGCCGGCCGTCACTGTCGCGTAGAAGCCGGCGATCGCAGCGCATCCAGCGTTCGCCATGAATGGTATCGAGACGGTACTCCGCAACATTCTGATCAATGTCTCCAGCGATCAGGGGTGTCAGGTCGGCTTGGGCACCATCGATAACATTGATCCGGTTCACGTAGCGCTCCAGATCAAGGCGGGCCGCGGCCGGCCCACCGATGAACTGTGCCAGCCGGTCCGACGTCTCAAACATGCCGGTCAGGATGTCCATCTGCCAGAAGCCGCCCCGAACGGCTTCGAGTGCCAGCTCAAGCTGCGCTGCCCGCTCCGCAAGCTGTCGCTCATGCACCTTGTGTCGCGTGATGTCCTCGATCTGTGATATGAACCGCACGACTTCGCCATCGGCGTTGCGCATAGCGGCAACGTGGATGAGGACATGAACAATTTCTCCCAATGGTCGTAGGTACCACTTTTCGATCGTGTAACCATCCCGCCTACCTTCAAGCACCTGTCGAAACAGGATCAGATCCGCCTCGATATCATCAGGATGGGTAAAGTCCTTGAAGTGCGTCCCGAGTACTTTCTCGGGAGGAAGCGCCAGCAGCCGGACGAAGGCCATGTTGCCTCGGATGATACGCCCCTCCAGATCGACCAAAGCGATGCCGATTGGGGCGTTTTCGAACGCGAAGTCGAAAAGCGCCAGACGCGAGCCGGGATCGTCAGCCGTGTAGGGTTCCGCTACTATCTATCCTCCGAAGATAGTTGCATTACCGCCATAGGTGTATTTCATAAGATGATAATCAAGGTGTCGGTCGCTCCACGAGCTGGAGCTAGAGTTTCTCAGTCGCGGTCTAGAAGTTTTGCCGCAATTTAGATGGCCTATGGAAAGCCGCAGCTCAATGCGGCTTATCCGTATGGTCGGCTTCTGCCGGGATGACAATTCCGACATATCGGCAAGGGTTACCGCTCGCGTCCCTAAAGACCCGCCCGTAGGAGGCTACCGTTGTGTAATACCCCAGCGCGCTCATGACACGGTAGGTTTCCTGCTGAGGATGATGTCCTACAATGCTGTCGCTAATCGTTTTTGCCAAGCGGGGACGATCGTCTGGATGCACGCGCTCCAGGTATGCCTCAATTGGAAGACCCGTTTCAGCGGCGCTTGGATCCAGCCCAAAGAGCGCTGACAGGGCACCATCGGCATAAAGAATATTCTCAGGCAAGTCCCAAGTGTAAAAACCGGCATCCGGCACGCTTTCGGTCATCAGAGCCGATTTGAAAACAAGGTCGAGACTGGGACGCATCATTTCTCCTGCTAGGCTGCATGATAAAGCATTTTGGCATTCAATGACTGAGGGTTCGAAGATCTGACCGGCGTGATTCAATCACGACTGTAAATGTCCTCCAGCGCTTTAAGGACGGCCAAGACGCCCGCGTTTGTCGTCTTTCGAAACGACTGTTCCTCACCCCTGTCGACCTTTGCTCCCCTTATCCGGGCAAGATAGGTGGCCAAGTCCTCCAAACGTGGGTCGAACGGTCGCGAACTATCGGGATTTGTAAAGACGGGCATCTGGATCTCGCTGAGGATGAAAATGCATGGAGCACCCGCGCTCTATGCATTGTTTTAGATGATTTGTATATTAGGAATTTATGCCGTCTGTGCAAGGCGGCAGGGGCTCGGGTATCAAGGCACTACAGAAGTTTCACGCTCCTCAACAGGAAGCGCTGTTTATCCACCGCGGTTGATTGCCGACAGAGGATAAATATCGACATGCGTTTTCGTTTTTGCGGAACTTGTCGACCCTTCGTCGGCCCTTGTTTGACCTTGGGCACGTCGTCCGATTGCTGTTCAGTCAGCTCGAGCTTATCTTTTGCCTGGATGCGAGGCTGCTTTGGCTGTTACTTTTCACCATTATCCGGCAGATTCCGCGCTGACTTGAAATTCGCCATCACTCTCAGTGTTGCGAAGGTCACGATGGAGAGCACGATAGCAGTATCGTAAGCCCCCAAACCGACCGCGGTTCCAATTGCTCCTGTTGCCCAGATGCTCGCGGCTGTCGCAGTGCCGCGGGTACCGAGCTTGCCGACGAGGATTGCTCCACCACCGATGAAACCAACACCGTTGATTATGCCCTCTACGATCCGGGCAGTGGCCTCGGCATTCCCGACGGTGACCGACTCGGTAGCCTGGATGAACCCGCAAGCTGCGATCGCGACCAAAGGAAAGGTGCGCAACCCTGCGCTCCTCTCGTTACGCTCGCGATCCCACGCGATCGGCAACGCCAATACATAGGCCACAAGCAAAGCAATGAGGTGCGGAACGATGTCCAGTTCCACGCCCAGCGAAGCAAGCCATTCGTTCAAGCGCGGTCCTCCTTGTAAGTTGCGACACGATAGATGTAGAGCGCAACCAGGATGACAAGGACTGCAGTTGAGATCGGATCAACGTATCGTTCAATAACGTCGTAGGCCTGCCCCAACAAGAAACCGGCCAAAGCCAGCGCTGCGGTCCATAGCAAAGTTCCCACCGCGGAAAACAACAGGAACGATCCGATCGGCATGTTCGCGACGCCGGCTGGGACTGAGATAAGTGTCCTTACCGTTGGGATGAGCCGTCCGACGAGAACTGAGGCCTTACCATGCCGCTTGAACCGTTCGGATGCACCATCGACGTCTGAGGGTGTCATGGTGAGCCAACGCCCGTGCCTGGAGGCCAAGCGCCGAACCCCTTCGTGCCCTAACCGTCGGCCGAGATAGTACCACGGCAATGTCCCGATCAACGAACCGACCGTGCCGGCTAGGATCACCCATACGATGTTCATGTCACCTTGGGTGGCCAGATAGCCCGCAAGCGGCATTATCAGCTCGGAAGGAATTGGCGCGAAGACATTTTCCACAAACATCAGCAAACCGATCCCAAAGGGACCGAGCCGTTCCATCATCGACTGAACAAAATCTTCCAATTTATCCGTTCCTCACCTCAACATCTCCAGGCGGTAGCAAGGGGTTGATCTTCAACTTTCTGAGCTCGACCTGCCGGTCACTCGTCGGAATGAGATCGGTGATCTGACCGAGCCGCATCTTGGGCAAGATGTGTCCGAAATTCATTTTCCGTCATCCGACCAGCCTGGAAATCGGCGATGATTTCCTGATGGTCGACTGTCTTAACTCCGTCGCTACTCCCTTCGGGCCGAAGAACGACGCCCAACTCGGTCAGCACGCTGCTCATAACGCCTTTGTCTTTGCCTTGGTCCTGTATGGAAATTCCTCCCACCTCAAGGGCAAACCCGCGAGCATGCTACGCAGTTCCCGTTGAGCTGTTAGGACGTTACCCGCCTATGTGCCGCAGTGCGGAACGAGTGCCCCTAACGTTCATTCAATTCGCGCCGTTTCCCCTACGACGAATGATATTAATGGCTCGCCTTTGCCATTTATCAAGTTGAATTAGAAAACTGACTTTGTGACCACCGGCCCCACGAGCGATCAAATCATGGAGTATTTTCGCGCGAAACAGCAGGATTGCGTCATCGCGCCCATGTTCGGCAGATCCGAAATTCCATGGCGAGGCTCTCTTTTAAAACGCCCGATCATGGCGCGATTGATCCGCGCATTCTTGGCGACGCTTTTATCTTACCTTCAATCTCCAGGACCATCCCTGAATACCGTCCGTTAATTTTCTCGTCTTGATGGCGTGGAAGCGGCGTACAGGCGCCGAAGCGACAGAGCAGACTTGATCCTTTTGCCAACCGGGTAGCAGCGTGAATTCGACGGAAGCCAGAAGAACTGCAAACATAAGCTTGCACTGAAGCCGTTGCGTGATGAATGATATAAGGCGGCTGGCGCAATGTTCTCATCTTGACATGGAACTCACGGTCCCGTGATGCATTCTGATCCGTCACAAGCTCACTTCCAGAGAGGAAATCATTATGAACAGCATCGTTTGGCTCGTAGGCGCCGTCGTCATCATTCTCGCCGTGCTCAGCTTCTTCGGTTTTCGCTGATCGGCTGGAGTTGCCCCGGTTACTCAGCCGCCACAAAAGTGCGGCCAGGCGATGGGGCGGGCATAGCCGCAGTTGGGCGAGAGTATCTTTCAACTCCTCTCCCCCTCGGCAACGTCAAACAGCGTGGCATTCGCCGGCGACACCCTTGGTGCGTTTGCTACAGAATCGACCACCGTCAAAGCTTCAACTGCCGCAAACACATAGGCAGGCGCTATTCAAAGCGGACATCGGACCCCATGAGCAGAGTGCCAAGCTTTCGCCGGCCTCGTTGGCAATTTTGAAAGCTCGCCCAAGACAATACCTGCGATAATCAACTCACCTACTATCTCGCAAGCGGAGCGAATGGCCTCTTCCTAGGCGTGTTCGTCGCTGTCAAATTCTGACCCATCGTTGTCTACTTCGAGAAACAGCGGTGCGGATGCTGAAATCGTACCGGGCATGCGACCTCCCTGTGATTACCGGCACAAGCCTTGGAAACGGGCACCGATGAGGAGAGGCAGCAATTCCCAGTGAATGAAGCAGTGACGCGTCTCCAGCCATAGTTAAATAACGTTGGAACATGTCGCAATGATCATGGTTCTTTACTTAGCGCCGGTTGATCTTGACGATGCGTCAGCTGGCAGCGCCATTGCCCCGCGTACCGACATACGCGGGGCTTTGTGCGCCGCGCGGACATCTTTTCATCAATCAAAAGGGCGACCAGGAAAACCATAAGCCCATCGCTATGATAATGGCCAACCCGACATTCAGTCCGAGATAGTGAGCGTAGACGTGCGGTTCTGAGCGTCGATTTTTCATTCTGAAATCCTCCACCCCCCGAACCCGCAAAGTTCTCGTCAGTTCCCAGTTGCGACTGGTTGCACAGGTCCTTAGATTCCTATTCAATCGCAGTTTACCAAACGACTTTCCTGCTCGACATCCCTGCCAATTAATATCTTTAGCCATTCCATTTTATCACAGACTAAAAGTCAGCGTGTACGAGGTAATCATTAGAGACAAATCCTTCGGGAAGCGCTCTCCAAAACAGCCGTCGCCCATAGTAGAAGGACAACGCGAAAAAATAGCCTCCCCCATGGAACATTCTATGCGGAAAAGCGTTACGCGGCTGAATGTGAGGCACTATCAAAAATGAATGAGTTCGGATTTCTTCCAATCTACCCGATTTATGGGGAATTTTCTCTAGCAAGCTTTAGCGCTGATGGGTGCTGCTGCGTCAGCGATCGACGGCAGTTTGCCGCTGACACACGGGCGTTCTCTGTCAGCGGACCGACCAACCGCCGCCTATGATACCTGTCGTTGCACCGACGGCATATTCCAGCTAACGATATTGCCCTCTCCTACACTCCTCCTCTTTAGAGATTTTCATGAAAACGTCCAATGCTGCGGCGCCTTCCAGGCGGACCCTCGGACTCGACCCGTCGGTCTCCTTCAGCCTACTGACCGCTCTGGCGTTTTTCGTCATAAGCGCCGGGGTTTCCTGGTACAATGTTCAAACCCTGCGCGCGAACAATCAGCGTGTCGTTCACTCGCATGAGGTCATCGTCGGGCTATCGGACCTCCTGTCATTCATCCAGGACGCCGAAACAGGCCAACGCGGCTTTCTGCTGACAAACAGCGACCGATACCTTGAGCCTTACAACACGGCGATCAATACCATTCCAAGGCGCCTGGAGGCGCTCGCAGGCTTGATCAGCGACAATGCTTCGCAACAGCAAAGGCTCGTGACGCTCAGATCGCATGTCGATGGCAAACTGTCCGAGTTGCGTGAGACCATTGAGCTTCGGCGCATGCAAGGCACGGAGGCTGCGCTTGCGGTCGTCAATTCGGACCGCGGCAAGGTTGAGATGGATGCCGTGCGCGCGCAACTAACCGCGATGCGGCAGGAAGAGGCTCGCCTCCGCGGATTGCGGCTCAGCGAGATGGAGAGCGCATACACGACAGCTTTCGCCAGCAGCATTCTCGCTGGTCTGCTCGGCGTCCTGCTGACGATCGCAATCGCAGTCCTGGTGCGTCAGGCGACACTATCAAGGCGACGGCAGAACTGGCTGCAGTCCGGTGAAGTCGCATTGAACACTGCCGTGACGGGCGATCGGCGAACCGAAGACCTTGGCGACAGCATTCTCGATTTCCTCACCCGCTATACCGGCGCTGTTGCCGGCGCCATCTTTGTGAAAGACGATGATCAATTCCAGCGCATCTCGACCTGGGGCGTTCCCAATAGCGCAAGCATACCGGACCATTTCAAGGCGAAAGAAGGCTTGCTCGGCGAGGCGGTTACAGCTGGCAAGCCGATCATCATCGAACACCTGCCGGATGGATATCTTGCGTTCGGATCGGCGCTTGGCGCCGACAAGCCGCGTCATCTAATGATATCACCCGGCAGCATTGATGGCGCGGTGAACTCGGTCATCGAGCTTGGCTTCCTTCGTCCGGTCGACGACACCATCCTTACCCTGCTTGACCAGGCATCCGCCTCGATTGCCACGGCCGTACGATCGGCGAAATATCGTAGCGATCTTCAGAACCTCCTGCGAGAAACGCAGCGGCAGGCCGAGCAGTTGCAGGTTCAGGGCGAAGAATTGCGGGTCTCCAACGAGGAGCTTGAGGAACAAGGCCGGGCACTGAAGGAATCACAGGCGCGACTGGAGCAGCAGCAGGTCGAGCTCGAGCAGACGAATTCGCAGCTCGAAGAACAGGCCCAGCAGCTCGAAGGCCAGCGCGATGACCTCGAGCGGGTCAACGCCTCCGTCCAGCTCAAGGCACGCGAGCTCGAACAGGCAAGCCGGTACAAATCCGATTTTCTGGCCAACATGTCGCATGAGCTGCGCACACCGCTCAATTCGTCTCTCATTCTGGCAAAACTTCTGGCCGACAACCCAGACGAAAATCTGACAAGCGAGCAGGTCAAATACGCCCAGACCATCCAGTCGTCAGGCAATGATCTCCTCAACCTGATCAACGACATTCTCGATCTCTCCAAGATCGAGGCAGGCCATGTCGATATCAGACCGGAACCCGTGTCGCTCCAAAGGCTGGTCGGAAGTTTGAATCAGCTGTTCGATCCTGTTGCAAAATCGAAGGGGCTTGGCTTCGAGATCGAAATCGCTCCCGAAATCCCGCCGATTATCGAGACCGATCCGCAACGTCTTGAGCAGGTTATCAAGAACCTTTTGTCGAACGCATTCAAATTCACTGAAAACGGCAAGGTCGTCCTGTCGCTCCGCAGTGCCGCCAACGATCAGCTGGCACTGGCGGTCACGGATTCCGGCATCGGTATCGCAGAGGATCAGCAACGCAATATTTTCGAAGCCTTCCATCAGGCCGATGGCACAATCAGTCGCAGGTTCGGTGGGACCGGGCTCGGCCTTTCGATTTCCAGGGAATTGGTTCGGTTGCTGGGTGGCGCCATCCATCTGACAAGTCGACACAATCATGGCAGCACCTTCACCGTGGTCATTCCAGTCTCTTATGACCCGTCGCATGTCGTGTCGCGCGATATCCGCACCGCCGATCCGGTCGCCACGCATCAGCCGGAGGTCACGGAAGAAAAGCCGGCTGCAAACGCACACAGCCATCAGATCGTCGAAGACGACAGGGCGATCGCAAGCGACGGTCGACGTACTCTGCTTGTCATCGAAGACGACGACACATTTTCATCGATCCTGCGTGATCTCGCCCGCGAGATGGGGTTCCGGGCGCTTGTCGCGGGAACGGCGCATGAGGCGCTGGAGCTTGCCAAACAACATATGCCGCACGCGATCGTGCTTGATGTCGGGTTGCCCGACCAATCGGGCCTGTCGGTCCTGGACCGCCTGAAGCGCGATGTCCGCACGCGGCATATTCCCATCCACATCGTTTCGGCAGACGACTACACGGAGACCGCGCTTTCGCTCGGTGCCGTCGGCTACATCATGAAGCCGGTCCAGCGCGAGCAACTGGTCGAGGTGCTGCACAAGCTCGACGCAAAACTGTCGCAGGGCGTTCATCGCGTCCTGATCGTCGAAGACAACGAAGTCCAGCGAGAGGCGGTGGCCAAGCTCCTGACCTCCCACGATGTGGAGACGGTAAGCGCCGGAACTGCGGCCGAATGCCTGACGCTTCTCAAGGAGCAGACATTCGACTGCATGGTACTCGACCTGTCCCTGCCCGACGCATCCGGCTATTCCCTTTTGGAAACGATCAGCGGTGACAGCAGCCATTCCTTCCCGCCGGTCATCGTCTATACGGGGCGGGTCCTCTCCGCTGACGAGGAGCAACGGCTACGCCGTTATTCCAAGTCCATCATCATAAAGGGCGCCAAGTCGCCGGAACGCCTTCTCGACGAAGTGTCACTATTCCTGCATCAGGTCGTGTCCGAATTGCCCGACGAGCAGCAGAAGATGATCCGTAAGGCGCGTAACCGCGATGCGCTCATGGAAGGCAGACGAATCCTCATCGTTGAGGATGACGTCCGCAATGTCTACGCACTGACCAACATCCTCGAACCGCGTGGCGCTATCATCGAGATCGCCCGTAACGGCCAGGAGGCCCTCGACAAGCTTGAGCAGGCCCAAGGTGAGCCGGAAAAGACCGTCGACCTTGTGCTGATGGATGTGATGATGCCGGTCATGGATGGACTGACGGCAACCCGCGCCATCCGCAAGAATCCTGAATGGAAAAAACTTCCGATCATCACCCTGACCGCCAAGGCCATGCCGGATGATCAGCAGCGCTGCATCGAGGCCGGCGCCAACGATTACATGGCAAAGCCGCTCGACGTGGAAAAGCTGCTCTCCCTCGTACGCGTATGGATGCCCCGGTGATCGAGACATTTGAAAAGGTTGAGGACATCGAAATCCGGCTGCTGCTTGAAGCGCTTTACCTGCGGTATCACTACGACTTCCGGAATTATGCCACGGGATCGATCAAACGCCGTTTGCGCCAGGCGCGGGAACAACTGGGCTTTGCAACGATCTCGGCGATGCAGGAACGCGCGCTGCATGACGAAACCATGTTGCCGCGGCTGCTCGGCTATCTGACCGTCCAGGTCAGCGAAATGTTCCGGGATCCGGGCTACTTCCGGGCGATCCGCGAGATCGTCGTGCCGCATCTGAGGACCTATCCCTCCCTCAAGATCTGGATTGCCGGCTGCAGCGCCGGCGAGGAACTCTATTCACTGGTAATCCTGTTTCGGGAGGAAGGGCTGGAAGATCGGACGATCTTTTACGCCACAGATATCAATCAGGATGCATTGCAGATCGCCGAAGCCGGCGTCTACGATGTCGATCGCATCCAGCTGTTTACCGAAAACCACCGCAAATCCGGGGGAAGGTCATCCCTGTCCGACTATTACAGCGCCGGTTATGGGCGGGTGTCGTTTGACCGGACATTGCGCGACCGCGTGGTGTTTTCCGATCATAGTCTTGTGACCGACGCGGTCTTTGGTGAAATGAACCTGATCTCATGCCGCAACGTCATGATCTATTTCGACAAGGCGCTGCAAGATCGCGCGGTCGGTTTGTTTCGCGATTCCCTTGCCCGTAAGGGCTTTCTGGGCATCGGCGCCAAGGAAAGCCTTCGTTTTTCGGCACATGCAGACGACTTCAGCGAATTTGTCCGTCAGGAAAAAATATATCAGAGGATCGGCAAATGATACCAGCTGATCCAAAAGCGGTGGTGATCGGAGCGTCTGCCGGTGCGCTGGAAGCTTTGACGAGCATCCTGCCGACGCTGTCGAAGGATTTTCGCCTCCCCATCATGATCGTCGTACATATCCCACCCGACAAGCGCAGTGTGCTGGCGGAGCTGTTTCGCGCCAAATCCAGCGTCGAGGTCATCGAGGTTGAAGACAAGGAGCCGATCCGGCCGGGCACTGCGTATTTCGCGCCACCTGATTACCATCTTCTCATTGAGGACCAAGAAACCCTGGGCCTCACCAATGAGGAGCCGGTTCTGTTCTCCAGACCTTCCATCGATGTGCTGTTTGAAAGCGCTGCAGATGTCTATGGAGCCGGGGCCGTCGCCGTGCTTTTGACGGGCGCCAATCACGATGGCGCCAAGGGCGCTAGTGCGATCGCCAGGGTTGGCGGCCATGTTATCATCCAGGATCCGCGGAGTGCCTTTGCCTCTGCAATGCCAGAAGCGGGTCTGGCTTCATGCCCTGATGCGACAGTCCTGTCGCTCGACGGCATATCAGAATATTTGAGGAGGATCGGCTGATATGAGCAAGGTTTCGTTTCTTTTGGTGGACGATCTCGAGGAGAACCTGATCTCTCTCGAAGCCCTGCTTCGTCGTGATGGTCTCAACCTGCTCAAGGCCCGCTCCGGCGACCAGGCGCTGGAGCTTCTCCTGGAACATGACGTGGCGCTCGCCCTGATCGACGTTCAGATGCCGGGGCTCAATGGCTTCGAACTGGCCGAATTGATGCGTGGAAATGAACGCACGCGTCGGGTGCCGATCATTTTCGTCACGGCTGGCAATACAAGCGATAGCCGGTGGCGGTTTCAGGGCTACGAGGCGGGCGCCGTCGATTTCATTCAAAAGCCGATCGAGCCGGATGTCCTGCGCAGCAAGGCGGAGGTTTTTTTCGAGCTTTATCGCCAGCGCCAGCAGATCGCAGCGCAGCGTGACGAACTGCAACAGCAAGCCGAGGCGCTGAAGGATGCCGATCGTCGCAAGGACGAGTTTCTGGCCACGCTGGCGCACGAATTGCGCAACCCGCTGGCACCGCTGCGGAATGGACTCGACATTTTACAACGCAATCCCGGTGGCGCGAATGCCGCGGAGATCCGCAACATGATGGATCGACAGCTCGTCCATCTGGTCAGACTTATCGATGACCTTCTCGATGTATCGCGTGTCAGCCAGGGTAAAATCGAACTTCGGAAAAACACGGTGCGCATGGATGACATCATCAGGACCGCCGTGGAATCCAGCCGCCCCCTGATTGATGGTGGCGGCCACAAGCTGACAATCGCGATGCCAAGCGATGTCCTGTGGGTGGACGGTGATCAGGTGCGATTGTCGCAAGCAATCTCGAACCTTTTGAACAATGCAGCCAAATACACACCCGAAGATGGGCTAATCGATCTCCATGTGAGCCATGACGGGGAGCAGGTGGCTATTCGGGTCACTGACAACGGCGTCGGCATTCCGTCAGACATGCAATCAAAGGTCTTTCATATGTTCACGCAGATCGACGATCACTTGCAGCGATCGCAGGGCGGTTTGGGTATCGGTCTTGCACTGGTCCGGCAACTTGTCGAAATGCACGGCGGTTCGGTCGACGCCTACAGTTCCGGACCCGGCAAGGGCAGCCGATTTACGATCAGGCTCCCCATGGCGGCTGCGCCAGAACAGCCTCAGGTGGCGCTACACCAGAACCAGGAAATGGCATCCTTCCGATCGCTTAAAGTGCTTGTGGTCGATGACAATCCAATTATCGCCGACACGCTGGGCATGATGCTGGAAGACATCGGCCACGAGTTCGAAGCAGTCCATGATGGCCGTGAGGCTCTGGATGCCGCACGGCACTATCGTCCGGATGTGATTCTGCTCGATATCGGTTTGCCGGGCATGAATGGTTACGAGGTCTGCAAGGCCTTTCGCGGCGAGCCCGAGTTCGAACATACACCGATCATCGCACAGACCGGCTGGGGTCAGGATCGGGACAAGGAGTTGGCGACGGAGGCCGGGTTTGATTTCCACCTGACAAAACCGGTTCCCCTAGAACAGCTCCAAAAGGTATTTGCCGGGCTCTAGGCCGAACGGGATCGAATGAAAAAGCCGAAATATCGCGGTGAATCGTTTAGCACGCCAGCCGCTCGTTGGATGTTAGTGTGAACTCGTAAGATAGGGTAGAGTTCATGTTATCGGTTTCACGGGTTCCATCGCCGACGCTGCCTACAAGCAAGGAACGAGCGGTAAGCTCTTTATGGCATCATAACCGGTGACCATATGTTCTCAAAAGCAAGCTCTTGAATTTTTTGAGCCGCCACCGATTGTCGAGCGCCGGACTTATCCAACCATTCTCCGCGGCCTGAAGAAGTGCCGATCGAAGTTCGGCTTTGGGAAGCATATCGGCTTAATTTGCCTCTTCGAGGAGAGCAATAATCGCGTCGCTCTTGGTGCCATTGCCTGCTGCCCCGACCACAGTGGGCATGTCGCTGATAGTGGCGATGCTAGGATAAAGATGCTCCCGTACCTCATCGCCGCTGAAACGACCCAGCCAATTAACCGCAACGATCAGGTCGGCCGGGGGTGATCTTTACAAGGCATGGAATTTTCCGGAAAACATTCTGACTCAGTGACAGCCAACTTTTCTGTGCTCGTGATCAATTGCAGTAGAAGACCGCGTAAGTCGTTGCGACGACGGTTTTAAGCGTTTGGAACTATGCCACCCTAATTTCACGGAGCGGGTTTCGGTGGCTACAGGATCCCATTTCAACCATCATGTTCAGAACGCATCTCAGATCATACGGCTTCGCTATGAAACGAGCGTTTCCCACCAGTTCGCCATCATCGATCACATGTCCGCCGGATGTCACGATGACTGGAACGTCCTTTTTGCACGACGCGACATAGCGAGCGACATCAAGGCCGTTAAGTCCACCGGGCATGTCTATATCGGTTATCACCGCATCGATTGTCCGCGTCCCCAGAAGCCCGATTGCTTCAAGCGCGGTCCCGGCCTCGACAACTGCATAGCCCTCGTCTTCAAGGCTGTCGGCAAGTATCATCCGGATCAATGGCTCGTCTTCGACGATAAGTACGGTACGCTGGTACATGGCCGTCTCCTGGCTGCAAGCACGAGTACAACTCGGCTGTCCAGATTAAGATCGTCCCCTCGCCGAAATTCTTTGCGAACAAGTTTAATAAAATGCGAATGATCAATTGGCGGCGGGCCAGTCATTTGCAGGCTCATCGAAGACGGTAGCATCATCCACGGGGTCGGGATCCTTCTCATGCGCGCTTCGAGGGCGGCCGAGCTGGTCTATGGCGCGGCGATCAGGATGAGACGCTGGCGACAATCCGGATGAGATTCTTAGGTCGCGGTCGGGATGAAGTTATCATGCTGATTGCCGCTGACAAGATCTTCGTCGTTTTCTGATTGCCGCTACGCGACAGGCAAGGCTGAGGTCCTGATTGTCGCGAACGAGGCCGGTCTGCCGCGTTGCGTTTTTCCTCAAGGGCTGCTCTGCGCCGATAACTCTCGACATTCATCTCGAAGATCGTGGCGTGATGTACGAGCCGGTCGACCGCTGCGAGTGTCATGGCGGGATCCGGAAAGACCCGGTTCCATTCTCCAAAAGGCTGGTTTGCCGTGATCAGGATCGATCTATGCTCATATCGTGCCGATATCAGCTCGAATAGCACGCTCGTTTCCGCCTGATCCTTGGTGACATAGGCGAGATCATCGAGGATGAGCAGGTCGTACTTGTTGAGTTTGTCGATTGCAGACTCAAGCTGTAGTTCCCGGCGGGCGACCTGCAGCTTCTGCACAAGATCGGTGGTCCGGGTGAACATGACCCGCCATCCGTTCTCGATCAGCGCAAGACCGATAGCAGCAGCAAGATGGCTCTTTCCTCCGCCGGGCGGACCGAACATGAGGATGTTAGCTCCCTTGGCGAGCCAACTGTCGCCAGCG
The DNA here is from genome assembly GCF_009617585.1 of Endobacterium cereale. Lineage (GTDB taxonomy): Bacteria > Pseudomonadota > Alphaproteobacteria > Rhizobiales > Rhizobiaceae > Neorhizobium > Neorhizobium cereale. The sequence continues at coordinate 187,037 of NZ_WIXI01000041.1, forward strand.
GTAATTGCCATGACCTGCGCCTTCGAGATCATGGGGACAGCGTCAAAGGCGAAGCTGTCCAAGGTCTTTCCGGGCGGCAGGTGCGCTTCGGCGAGATGCCGTTCAATTCGGCGATTGGCACGCTCTGCCAGCTCGTGCTCGGCAATAGCCGACAGGAAGCGAGCTGCTGGCCATCCTTCTCGGTCTGCCTGCTCGGCAAATTGCGGCCACAGCGTTTTGATTGTCGGCAACCGAAGTTCGTTGAGCATGATACCGAGCCGTGCTTCATCGATGACGTGGGCGTTCTTCATGCGGCTTCTCCCGTCCCGATCAGGGCCTCATAACCGTTGAGCGATGCGAGCTGCACATGGACGGTCGGCAGCTTTGTTGGATCCGGGCCGAACAGTGTTCGCATGGCGGCTAGATCGGGTAGGTCACCGGCGTCGAGTATCCTGGCCAATTCTTCGGCAAGTTCGCGTTCGCAGCCGCGGCCCCGGCGCAACGTCATCAGATGCGTACCGCCGACGAAGACATCCAGCCGATCGTCGAACAGGCGAACTCGTAACCTGTGGCCGATCAGGCGGGATGGCACGGAGTAGAAGACCTTACGCAAGGTGAAGCCGCCCGTCCGGGACACCGTGACGACAATCTCTTCGAAGTCCGTGGTCCGGCGCTCGGGCAGCGCCTGTAAATAAGAGCGCTCTGCATCGATACGCTTACCATGGGCGGCATTGCGACGGCTGACGATCTCGTCGACAAAGGCGCGGTAAGAGCCGAGATCGTCGAATTCTTTCGTCCCTCGCATCAGCAGGGCATCATGGACAGCGTTCTTGAGATGGCCATGGGAGCTTTCGATCGAGCCGTTCTCATGCGCGACGCCCTTGTTATTGCGCGTCGGGGTCATACGATAATGGGAGCAAAGCTGGTCGTAACGGTGCGTGAGATCGACCTTGGCATCGGCGTCGAGGTTGCGGAATGCCGCCGACAGACTGTCGCTCCGATGATAAAGCGGCGTACCACCCACGGACCACAGCGCATTTTGAAGTCCTTCGGCCAGCGCAACGAAGCTTTCCCCGCCGAGAATGACATGGGCGTGTTCGAACCCTGACCAGACAAGCCGGAAGTGATAGAACAGGTGATCAAGCGGCTGGCCGGCGATCGTTACACCAAGGCCGCTGGCGTCGGTAAAATCCGAAAGGCCCAGTCGGCCTGGCTCGTGCGTCTGGCGGAAGATGACCTCCTGCGCTTCGCCATTGACAGCACGCCACGACCGGATGCGTCGTTCAAGCGTGCGGCGGATACCTTCAGAGAGTTCTGGATGTCGGCGCAGCATCTCGTTGTAGACAGCGACGGCACGGATGCCGGGGGCGGCCTTCAGCAGCGGGACGACCTCAGTCTCGAATATTGGCTCCAAAGGATCAGGGCGGCGGCGTCCACGCGGCGCTTTGCTCTGAGATGGTAGGTGTACCTCCTTGTCGAGGCGGTACGCAGTGGCTCGGCTGATCGACGCTTTTGCCGCGGCGACCTCGACGGAATGCGTTTGTCGATACTTCATGAAGAGTCTCATCTGATGATCGGTTACATGGCGACCCGGCACAAACTGGTTCTCCAATCCAGAAAACCGCAAATGTACCGAACCGACCGCGATCTTGAGACGCCGAAAATCTGCGCCACGCCGGGGTATGACTACGATCGGGCTACGCCCTCACTTCGTCACACCCCGGCGCGAGTCTCATCCTGATTGACGCTGAATCTCATCTAGATTGCCGCTACGCATGGTCACTCAAAGCCCTAATCACCTCTTCGTGCGCCACACCTTGGACCACGAATTCGGCCACGAGATCCTCGACCTTGAGCAATGAAGGCGACAGCTCAGCTGGCGGAGAGGTCCCTAGGCCGCCTTCTCCGTTACGCGGAATACGACCGTGAGCTGGTCGCCGCCGCGATCCGCCAAGGCGATGGCATCAAAGGCAAGGTGTGAGTGACGGAAGCGAGTGTGCTCGCGTCGCCTCCTTCCGGAGTATCATCTTCAACTGGCTGGAAGGCAAACCATGCCCAGCTCGGTTCATGAATACACGCAGATACAGGATCGCCATCTACAGCCCTAACTGGCACTATGCTGTCGTGACGCCACCTGGCAGGAACCGGGTGATCGAATTCGACGAAGAAAAGCCGACGGTTTCCGTGGTGGCAGGACCGGATATATGCCTGAGCCGAGCCAAGGCCTTTATCGATGGGATGATTAAGAAACACAAGGCCGACGGTGGGGATAGCGACATATCTCGTTCTCAAGCGCTCCGTTCCCTTGACACTGGAAACTGATTAATCACCCGACACGGACTTTACCGCGCCGTCGACCTTTCGCTTTTCGTCGAGCCTCCCTAAGCTCTTCCTGCGTTGGGTTCCACCAGCCGCGCGCCTGCTCGTGCTCTCCTGGCTCGGTTCGTGAGGGCCACGTGTGAACGAGTTCATCGATGGTCGGCGCGCGCCATGTAGCCCAGACGTGTTCGTCGTCGGCGTGCGGATAGAACTCGCCAATCTCATCCAGATCCACGAGTTCGCCTGTTACTTCGGTAAAGACCACGATCCCGTACTGGATGATCGCGACAGGACGATCGGGCGGAGGCAGGTCCCCGCTGGGCACGGGAAGTCGCTTCTTGCGACGTTCCGTGGATCGACGCTTCGCTTGCGCTTCCTCCTCAGTTCCCTTCCTGGCCTCGGCACGTTTTCGTCGCTCTTCCGGCTCGCTTCGTTTTGCAGCTTCCTCGATAATCTCCCATCGGTGCTGCAGCTCGTCGTAGGACGCGTATGGAACCTCCCAAACCTTCTCGTCACCATTCCATCGCGCGAATGGGATCTGCCTCAGTTCATCTACGACGGTCTTCGAGTAGGGCGTGCTGACCCGGAAACCCCGGTCGTAGACGGATAAATATGGGCTGAGAATGGGTTCGAACTCGTAGGATCGCGACCGCGTTCCTCCTCGAAAGGAGCCCTTCGAGCAGCTTCGGTTTCCAGCCACCGATCAATGCGGTGACGGGCGGTAATTCCGGGCACGGTCCAAGCCTGAAGGGCATCGTTCCATCGAGCGCGGGGGAATGCCTCGCGGAACCGAGCCACGGTCATCCGGTCGAATTCGAATGACAACGTCTCTGGTTCCGCTCGGGATCCTTCGGCTTTTTCGGAGTTGCTTTCCATTGTCGCCGAACGTCCCGCGGACGTAGTGGTTTCCATCATTCAAGCGACTTTTCAAGGAATTCGAGCGCTCTTGCCGCACCGCCCGGCGAGATCGTATGCCCAACGGCGGGAAGGATATCGACTTCGACACGGAAACCTGCGGCTCCAAGCTGGCTAGCTGCCATCGTCGATGCCACGGGTGGTATAGTCCGGTCGTCTTTGCCGTGCACCAGAAGGACAGGAGTCTCGTTGCTCCGCGATGAAACCTGCATAAGCGCAAGAAGACCCGCAAACGAGACAAGTGCGCCCACCTGCCAGCGGCCGGATGCAACCCCATCGAGCGCGACGATGGCACCCTGTGAGACCCCGACGAAAGCGACACGGTCAAGCCTCGCCTCGAACCGTTCTCGACGAATGATCTCGGAGACGGTTCGGTCGAACCCCTCGCGGGCTGACTTGATGCTCTCGGGAGCCAGGGGATTGCCGTCGATACGGAACCACTGATGTCCCCGCCAATGCGTGAACGGAGCATCCGGAGCGACGAAACGGCTATTCGGAAGGGCCGCACGCCAGGAAGTAGCCAGCGGCATCAACTGTGCTCCGGAAGCACCGATGCCGTGGAAGAAGATAACGAGACTATCCTGTGCTGGCATACCGATCCTGCGGTTGATGAAAGACAAGCCGAGGGCGCTCGACCATCGCCGGGAGCACCCTCAAACCCCGCGCACGAACATCGACGCGCGACGGAGAGGTCGCTACGGAGGCTGCGCTGATTGCGGGGCGGCATTGATTAGATGGTGCTTGCAGACCGTACGCACAAGGGCGAAGCTATGCACTGGCAGGATTCCTGCCATCGCAGCAATGCCGTTGAAAGCGATCGCTTCGCCAACCACTTATGAGAAAACCCTCACCAACAACGAAGATGGCCTCATGGTGACCAGGATCCGCAGGACTCTGACCGTGGAAGAACGCGCGGCAGCATTCGAGCATACGAACAAGATGGCGCAGGACGCGTCCGAAGAGGAACGCCGGCACCGCGAAGAGAAAAGTGCCAAGCTTCGGGCACTCCGGCTTGCAGCCGGCAGCGGGGCCACGCCGGATTAGTCCGGCATTGTCCGGAACCAGCCCTTTCCTTCCGAGTTCACGATCACCAACCAAGGATTCCGATATGGATCACGTTTCCAATCCCCAGCATGCAGAAGCTCATACCAGCCTCACCTCCCGCCGCCTCGCCAAGGGCTACAGTCTAGACGATCTTGCGATAGCCACGGGCCTGACAGTGGAAGAGATCACTTCGACCGAGGAAGGCCGAGGTTTGGCCAATCACGTCGGGCGCATCGAGGGCGTTCTCAAATAATCCGGCTGGTGAGCACAAGCTCGTGCCGCGGCCGGGTCGCCCTATCACTGGCAATCGTTGCGTGGCACCCGTCTCAGAGGTGATGCCGTTCTAAGGCGCAAGGCACTGGTCGCAGATCCCGCATCCGTCCTCATCCATGGCGGACGCATTGCACGGTAAGCAACAACAGAGGCAGGCACGCAGATCCAATCCGTCGGCGCGCGGCTCAGGTGGCAGAATTTCTATCAAGTCGTCTAGATAGGCTGTATCGGTCAGTTCGTCCATCTCGGGCTCCAATCGAGGATCCACTTCAGATGGTGAGCGTCCGCATAAGCGCAAGATCGGCACCTTGGGCGGCTGGTTTTTTTGGCAATGCCACCCTCGCAGGAGTTCGAGAACTCGTGGATGTTCAAGATATCTGGCGACAATTCTCTACGGCCCCTCGATGGCGGCATGGGGGCTGATCGATTTGGTCAGACGACGTCGAAACTGGTCGATAGGCCCAACGATTGCAAGAACATTTCCATGGGAGCACTTCCGAGCCGCGATGGGGCCGATCATCCTACTTCTAATCTCGAGCCTCATCTGAGCTGGCTGGTCACAGACTGATCGTACCTTCAAGGTGTGATGTCGACATGATCCTGAAGCGCTGCCCTGTCCATGAAGATATCGGTGCTGCCAGCCTGGTGAGCCGGATGGGAGACTTCGATGTCGATGTGAGATGGAAGTGACAGCGCTTGCTGCGTATTCATGAGACCAACAGGAACTCGATCTCCGTCGGCGCTCGTGACCGAAACTTCTACGATAGCGTGCTTCATCAAATACTCCGTTTTCCGGGACCACTGAAAAGCAAACAGAACGGGAGTCACAATGTTCCGGCTCTTCGAGCAATCGACTTCCGTGCAGATGACTTCCAGAGACGTTAGATGCAAAAAGGCCACTCTTTTGAGTGGCCCTCAAGCTTCGCAATGTCAGTCTATGTCAGACGCGCGGGTCAGTGCGGTAACGGCCACGCTCCGCTGCGATCTGATCGGCCGTGTAGGGATCAGCGGCATCGTCGAAACGCGACCAACCTTCTGTGGTGTAGGCCTGGCGGCGAGCAGTCAGGTCGACCGAGCGCGTGCTGCGAAGGATAGCCTCGGAAGCGGCAACCTTATCCTCCTCCACCTTCGCGGCAACAACCGCGCCGCCGCGGCGAACACCTTCAGCATAAACGTGAGCGTCTTCTTCCTTCACACCGGATTCGATCATCGCCCCGACGATACCGCCGACAGCACCACCAGCGACAGCGCCGGCAACAGCGCCAACAGCGGTGGCGGCAAGCCAGCCTGCGGCAACGACAGGGCCTACGCCGGGGATAGCCATGATGCCGAGGCCTGTCAGGAGACCGCCGGCGCCGCCAGCTACCGCGCCGATACCAGCGCCAGTGCCTGCACCTTCGGCAGCGTTATTACCCTGCCCTTCGATATCTTCCTTACCATCCTGGTTCGAGATGATGCTGATGTGATCGGACGGAACACCCGCATCTTCGAGAGCCTTCACGGCATCACGGGCATCGTCGTAGGAATCGTAGAGACCTGTAATCGTACGCATGGGGATTTCCTCGTAGTTTTGTTCTTGTTGTTCGAAACTGGTTTACTGAGCCATCGTGATGTTGCCCTGGAAATCGAGCGCGACGTTGCCGTGCTTGCCATCCTTGGAGCCCATCGCGCGCCAAACGCCCTGATCGTCGAGCTTAAGACCCGATACGTCGGTGTAACCGGCTTCCTCGATGCGTGATTTCGCCTGAGCTTCAGTAAAGCTGTTCTTGCCAGCCACAGGCGCACCCGGATTCTGCTCACCCGAAGTCGATACTGCAGGTGTCGTCTGCGAGGTCTTCGGGGCTTCGGTCTGCGCAAAGGCGGCGCTCGCGGAAAGAAGGGCGGCGGCAACGCCAAAAGCAATCTTTTTCATAGTCTTACTCCAAATTCCTGCACCCGGTTTGGTTGCGTTGGGAGAACCTCCCACGATTGATTTTGTTCCGTTCAAAAGATGCATTTGGTTGTCGCCGCGGGCTTGGCCACTGGTTGGTGGCGGCGGTGCATTTGGCCCACACTGCTGAGAGCGCGGTCCCCGATCCGATCCTTGGTTTTCCGCGGTAGGGAACAACGCAGACATTCCCGTGTTCAGTCCGACATCAGTAGCCCAACAAGGATTTCTCGCCCGATGAAAACACTTGGCATCGTATACGCTGGAACGCTGCTCTCATTTCTATTGATCGACGCAGTCTGGCTGGGATTGATCGCCAAGAACTTCTACCGAGACCAGCTTGGCGACCTGATGCTACCTTCTCCAAATTTCGCGGTTGCCGCGATATTCTATCTGTTCTTCGCAGCCGCAATCGTCGTACTCGCGGTGCGCCCAGGCCTGGAAGTGGGATCGCTCTGGACGACTATAGGATATGGCGCCCTTCTCGGACTTGCTGCCTACGGCACATATGACATGACGAACCTCTCGACCCTCAAAGGTTGGCCAGTGACTCTGAGCATCGTTGACATGGTATGGGGAACGGTGCTGACCGCAGCGGCAAGTGCTTGCGGTTATGCAGCGGTCCGTCAATTCGGCTGATCGGCATGAATTTCTTCACTGGCGATACGCATTTCGGAGATCCCCGTGTCCTTAGGATCGACCGCCGACCCTTTGCGACGATAGCTGAGCATGACGCTGCACTCGTCGGGAACTGGAACGAGGTGGTTGGTCAAGATGATGAGGTATGGCATCTGGGCGACTTCATGTCGGCCAGAGCTGGAGACGGTGGAGCGTTACTTAGCCAGCTTAACGGACGCAAACACCTCATCATTGGCAATAATGATCCGGAAACGACCACTCGCTCAAAGGGATGGGCCAGCGTCCAGCACTACGCAGAAATTCATGACGAAGGTCGCCATCTTATCCTTTGTCATTACGCATTCCGGACTTGGAACCAGATGGGCAAAGGGTCGATCAACCTGCACGGACACTCGCACGGGAGGCTCAAACCCGTTCCTCGACAGTTCGATGTCGGCGTTGATGCTCGCGGATTGAAGCCCATGCGCGTGGCGGAGATCATCACATCCAGAAAATCTCGGCACCTGAGCGCTTGAGACAGGGCTTCCTCGTGCAATACTCGGGGCGACTGCGTGGGATCATAGGATTTCGCGACGATAGGATGATCAATATTACCGGAACCACTTCTCAGCGGCGGCAAGCAATCCGCGCTCGTCGTCGATACCATCCTGAAAGAGGCAGATCACCTGCGCAAACACTCTTCCGAGTTTTGCCTAGTCGTCCAGACGAAGTGCGGCATCTGCTGGTAATCTTCTTCGCATGGAACACGCTATGGCTCCCGGTCGCCCAATGCAAATGGACAATTGAGCCAGCTGGCCAAGGATCGTGCTGGATCGTCTCAGCGATTGCGCGCCTGTTTCCGCTTTTTCATCTGCACAACGTGACGAAACATGCCGGCTCGCAAACCTTCGCACCGGAACCGCGAAAACGTCCCGCTGCGTTCACAGCTCCCTGGAAGGAGCCGTCAGATCACATAGACCCTTGTGCTTGCCTACAGCATCGAGAAGATTAGGCAATGATCTGTAACCCTCCCGAAACAGGCTGATCATGATCGCTGCCGCAAGTTCGCTCTCCGGGTCATCCTTGTTGACGCAATGGGTCTGGCGCCATTGCGTCAGGGCACTTTCCAGAACCTCCAGTTCGTTCGGCCCGAACGTCGTTTCAAAGAAAGCACGCATTGTCAGTCTCGCAATCCACGTATGCCCGCAATGGTTCGGATAGCCCCCCGCTTCGACACAGCGGAGTCGGATGCAGGGTGTGGCCATTCACACACTCGATCATGCCATCTTCCGCTTGAAAGAGGCAACCGGGCCCAAACGATTTCAAGCCGTTGGCCCTGCACTATCAAATTTACCGGTTGCAAGACAGTCGCCAATCGATTCCAATAACGTCTGGATACCGCCGGTATCGCAACGATCCCGGACCGACCAGCAACCGTCCATTCAGGAAGACGCGATATCAACCCAAACGTTGATGATGAGCATACTTTGCAGGACCCTTCCGACCGATGATGAAATCCTCGCTCGACCACATGCCACCGCAGAAACAGCGCGAGCTTTCGCGTGCGTTGGAGATCCTGCATGAGGAGTTCGAGGATGCATTGAAGGATGGCACGGCCGAGTTCAAGAAGCGCGGGCGTATCCTGAAGATCATCCTATTCGGCTCCTATGCCAAGGGCGGCTGGGTCGACGAGCCCTTCACGATGAAAGGCTACCGCTCGGATTTCGATCTGCTCGTCATCGTCAACAATCGCAAGCTCTGCGACTTTGCCGAATACTGGTACAAGGCGGCCGACCGGCTGATCCGCGACCCGGCATCCAGACGCCGGTCAGCTTCATCGTGCATTCGCGCCGTGAGGTGAACACCTACTTGAAGGAAGGACAGTATTTCTTCTCCGATATCCGCAAGGAAGGCGTCGTGCTTTACGAGCTCGATGACGAGGAACTCCCTGAGCCCAAACTTCTGACAGCGCAGGATCGACTCCGTATTGCGCGATTACACCTCGAAGCGAGATTCTCAATTGCAAACACCTTCCTGAAAGGCTCAAGGTTCTATCTGGCCGAAGGTCATGTATCGGTAGCCGCATTCGAGCTTCACTAGTCACTCGAGCAGGCCTATTCCTGCGTACTTCTCACGCTGACCAATTATGGCCCACCGTCTCACAACATTAAGTTTCTGAGGTCGCTCGCAGAGGAGCAAGACAGGCGGTTGGCCGCCGCGTTTCCTCGCGACCAGCACAGGGATAGGGCCTGGTTCAACACGCTCAACGAAGCCTATGTGAAAGCGCGGTACTCCAAGCATTACGAGATCAGCGAAGAAGCCCTCCTGTGGCTTCAAGAGCGGACCGACATGCTACTTGAGTTGGTAAAGGCAACCTGTACCGACCATGTTACTTCACTGGAAAGCAGTTGAAATGAAGCGCCCGCATCGGATGTCAGCCTTCGTCGAAATCGACTTCAAACGATGGTCCCTTGTCTTCGGCCCATTCTTGCCGTTTGAGGGCGAGACGACTGACTGAAAGTGCGACACTTCCGCAGCGTCATGTAATCGCTTGAACTTAGACCCTGCTTAGGCTGTCGAGATCGGTCATGATGAATAGGAGCCCGGCAACCATTGCCGCGTAGGCGCTGAGTTCGGCGATTTCCTCGACGAGCTGCGCGACACCACCTTCAAGGACATAGTGGAGAGGCACGAGCGGCAGGTGACCCTCGGCAGCCGTTGATACCAGCATTGCCGTCAGGGTGATCATGAGCGACCAGATCGGTATCCGGCGATGCTTGAGAAGTCTGATACCTGCTTTTGCTGTGGGCGTGAACGAGACCACTGCGATGCAGAGGGTAATCAGTCCGGTTACGACTGGGGCCACCATCGGCTTATACCAAAGACATTGTGACGCATAGAGAGGACCATGCTCCCCCATGCTCGTTGGTTCAAGGAGAACGGCGCCCCAGCTCAGCTCCCGTCCGATGACGATCAGAAGGATCGGTGCGACCGCAAGACCAAACCATCGCCCCGCGGATCTCGACCGATACGAAAACCAAAAGGAGGTGACCAACCCGACGAAAAGAAGCACGACTTGAGCATTCTCGACCGGTTGGTTTTCATGCCCCCACCAAGTCGGGAGTGAGATCGCAAGCGGGTATGCTGAGATCAGAACCAGGGTAGCGAAAATGAGGAGCGCCGAAGCAATTGAGCGGAGTACATGCGTATTCATGATGGTCCGCCTACGCTCTTTCGGGGAGCTCCACAAGCTTCAGTTCGCCGAGTTCACGGCTTAGCAGTCACGCTTGTTTTGTAACGGCGACAAGGAACTTATCGGTGAAATGCCCGTTTCCCGAACCTGATTTCAGGAGACCTTCATGAGAACCATCACAAAGATTGTCAGCGCGATTTCCTTGTCCACCTTGATGACCTTCACGTCGCTAGGAGCAGCGTCTGCGATGCCTGTCCCTGCCGTATCGGCGCCGCAGATCCAGAACGTTGAACAGGTGCAGTATCGCCATCATCGCCGTCACCATCGTGAGTGGCGCCATCATCGTGGCGATCGCGGCTACTACCGGCATCGCCGCCACCACCGCGGCCCGAGTGCCGGCGCTGTGATCGGGGGACTTGCAGCAGGCGCGATCATTGGCGGAGCGCTTGCGGCCCCACGCCAGTCGTATGGCAGCAGCCACGCCCAGTGGTGCTCGAACCGTTATCGCACCTATCGCGCATCGGATAATACCTATGTGCCGCGCGCTGGCGTTCGGGCCTACTGCAATTCGCCGTATAACTGAGAATCCCGCAATTCCACACGGAACAGACAGCCTGCCATTTGGCGGGCTGTCCTCCTTTATATATCGCCATCATTGCCCCTGGTCGTTGCGGGATCATAGGCGCTGTCTGGAGCACACCGACCGCTCAGCGGAGTGAATGGCACGATCAGTTACGTAAACTGCCTTGCAAGCATGTCAGCCCTGATATTGCCGGGTGTTTCCGCATGCCCCTTGCACCATTGGATTTCCACATTCGCATTATGCATGAGAAGCGTGTCGAGCTCTTGCCATAGGAGAGCATTTGGAATGCTCCTGCGCCTTGCATGCGCGTTGGCAGTTATCCGGTGCCACCCGTTGTTTCGCCAGATTTTGCGCCACCGATAGCAGCCCTCGACGACGTGGAATGAATCCGTCCAGAGCCAGACCTCCCTGCTTTTGGCGTTTTCCTCGACCCACTTCACAGCTTTCGTAACCGCGAGCAACTCAAAGCGATTGTTGTCCATTCCCGGCTCACACCCATTCGCCTCATGGAGCTGATCCCCGTCTTCGAAGACAATAAATGCCCACCCTCCGATTCGCGATGCTGCGTTAAAAGAGCCATCGCTATAGATCTGAAGCATCTTTGAGGGGTCACGAGCATCACTGTGCAAGGATCGCACCGCCCAGCCGGAAAGGCGCCGAGATCGCTCCGCCAACACCGTTAAGCACCAGCGCCCCAGTCCCGGCAACCGGATTGCTGAACCCCTGACGCAGTTGCGGATAAATTGCAGCGAGAGATGCAAATCGATCGTGGTTGGTGCCGTTGAGTGATGGGATGCTCGAGATATCGACCACTTCAATGTTCTCCTTGACCGCGAGCTCTCGCGTACGTGGATCGTCAATATCGAGAGATCCGGCAGTGGCGGCTGAGCCGGCAAGGCGTTTTGAAAGTGCCAGCGCAAGATCGTCCTTGGATGCCAGCACGACAATCGGTTTCGAAAGTTTTCCGGTGACGGACAACTGCTTGCGCAACAGGTCTATATCGATGTCGGGCGCAGCGAGAACCATCTGATCAATAGACCGCACTGCCTTCGTATTTCCAGTCAGCGACAGCTGTCGAACAGATTCCACGGCAAGCCAAGCCCCCATACTGTGGGCGAGAATGGTTGACCTCACCCCACCTACGGAAAGGTTCGACAGAACCGTGGCCAGGTCGTCCCGGGCAAAGGCAGCCGAATCCTTGTCGGCGACGTAGCCGGTCACCTCTGCCTGCGAAGGCCAATCGAACAGGATCGCGCGCTCTCCTACCTTGGAGTCCGCCGTCATCTGTGCAAGCCTGAACAGGGCCTCCTGATGGCTGTAATTGTAGCCATGAACGAATATGCCGGCGTGACCGTAAGCGGGAGACTTTGCGGAACCGCGAGCCAGGACTACAAACTCCGGCGCCGTCAGTTCCCGCCTTGCAACAACAGCAAAAGTGGTTCGTGGATCTGGCTTGGATGTCGGCCACTCGATCTTAGAAGGGCGGTGACCTGGGGGGATCGAAACAGTAACTTCCGCATAGCGTAATGTGTCTCCCCTGCCCGCCGTGTACGCGCCTGCTCCGCTGTGATCGGGGACGCGGTCCGTCGCCACAAGGATAGAAACGGCCGTCGCGGTTGCGACAGGTGTCACAATCGTCAAAGTCTCAGGACCGGGACGGGCACATGAAGTCAGAGTGAGAAGTGCGATGGAAAGCGTGACTAGGCGGCGCAACGGAAACGAGCTCGTGATTCTGATGTCAGCAACCTAATGGGAATCAGTTTTTAGGATAGTGGCGAGTTCGTCATAATGCTGGCATCTCCACCGCTTTCGCACCCTCGAAACCTCTTGCCGACTCAGACTGGTCATCCTTTCCGAGAAAACGTTGCTCCTTCCAACCTAGATGAAAACCTGACGACACACGGTTCATTAAAGCTGTCTCATTATTTCGATGTTGTTCCGACACTCTGGTGCCGCTCTAGTCTCATTGATGCACCGGGCTCAAGGAGGCCCGACACGTGGTCCGGCGAACACCAAAGTTCTTTGGGGTGACGCAACTCAACCTAGATCAAAAAGCACGTCATTAGGACGCGGGCTCATTAGCTGAGGCAATCCATATCCTCGTCGCTGCAATCTTGAGGGCGGCGTGATAGTTGTCGGTACGTCGGTCGTGTCGCGTCGCTAGGCCCCGCATGTGCTTGATACGGTAGAAGAACCGTTCCACGAGATTGCGCTGACGGTAGCCCCAGCGGATGAAGCTGAATGTCTGCTTTCTATTAGCCTTTGCAGGGATATTCGCCCAGCATTTGCGTTGCTTGGCAAGGTTACGAATTGCATCGGTGTCGTACGCCTTGTCGGCAAGGATCGTCGCTCCGGGCTGCAGGTCGCTCAACAGCTTTTCACCCATGAATGCCTCGGCGGCTTGGCCTGCGGTGAGTTCCAGCCAACGCGGTCTGCCATCTGCATCGACAAGAGCATGATTTTTTGTCGGCAGGCCGCCGCGAGAACGGCCCATGCAAGGATCGGCAGAGCCCCCTTTTTAGCGTTGGCACCATGCTGGTGAACGCCAACACAAGAACTGTCGATCATCACGATGTCTCCATCGTAATGGTGTCCAGAAGACGATCCCAAACCCCGGCATGGCGCCGACGGGAGGACCGATTGTAAAGCGTCGTGCGTGGACCATAACGCTCCTGCACATCTCGCCAGAACGAACCAGTTCTGAAACGCCAAAGAATGCCGTTGATCACCCGGCGGCCGTCGACACGTTCAATTCCACGGCTATTGTTCGGCAAAAGAGGTGCGATGATAGCCCATTCTTCGTCGCTCAGTTCGTGACGGCGCATGGCAATCTCCCTCCACGGAGATTGATGGTGTGGAACGGCCCTTCGAACCGGCATCAAGGATGCCTATTGTGGGGACGCCAATCACCACACTTGGTGTGGAACGGCCCTTCGAACCGGCATCAAGGATGCCTATTGTGGGGACGCCAATCACCACACTTTTGAAGGAACCGTTCCATGGAGAAGATTACCACAATCGGTTTTGATTTAGCCAAGTCGATCTTTCAGGTCCATGCCGTAACCGGAGATGGAAAAGTCGCAGTTCGCCGTTCGTTGAGGCGTTCGCAGGTGCTTGATTTTTTCCGCTCCCTCGAGCCTTGCCTGATCGGTATCGAAGCTTGTGGTACTGCCCACTATTGGGCCAACGCGATTGGAGAATTCGGTCATACGGTCCGTCTGATGCCGCCTGCCTATGTGAAAGCTTACGTGAAAAGGAATAAAACGGACGCCGCAGACGCAGAGGCCATATGTGAGGCGGTAACGCGTCCAACAATGCGCTTCGTACCTGTTAAATCCGCAGAAGAACAATCTGCAGGAATGGTTTTGAAGACACGAGAGTTGCTTGTTCGGCAGCGCAGCCAGATGTCAAATGCCATGCGCTCCCACATGGCCGAACTTGGCATCATTGCCGCAACCGGGATGCCCAGCATCGCCAAGCTCGTTGTCATAGTACGTGACGAAGAAGATCATCGACTTCCCCCTTCAGCTCGGGCGGCGCTTCTGGAAATGGCTGAGCAAATCGAAATCCTGACCGAGAGGATCGAAAAGCTCGATTGCAAGATTGTCACCGCAGTGAAGGCTGATGATGCCGCGCGCCGTCTGACAACGATTCCCGGCGTCGGGCCCATCATTGCAGCGACTGTCCGCGCTTCAGTTCCAGATCCCGCTGGCTTTCGGACCGGGCGTGATTTGGCCGCCTGGATCGGCATTACACCGCGGGCGAACTCTAGTGGAGGAAAAGAGCGGCTTGGTAAAATATCGAAACGTGGCAACAAGCAGTTGAGGACTTTGTTAGTCGTTGGCGCGACTTCAATCCTGAAGCAGGCCCGAAGAGGCGCGAAACTACCAGCCTGGATCGCCTCTGTGCTGGAGCGGAGACCCTATAAGGTCGCTGCGGTAGCGCTGGCTAACAAGATAGCGCGTACAATATGGGCGCTTCTTGTCAAAGGAGGGACTTATCAGGCTCCAACTATCATGACGAAGGCATAGACAGAATTCTCGGCGACAGGCGTCGGGATAGCGGCAAGGTACAACAGCGTGATGAACCAACGGAACGCAACCTCAATATCGATCAGACCGTGTGATTCAGGGCGCCGTGGAGCGCGTGAGATTGATTAGGCGATCGACATTGCGGACTTCATCGTGGCCAGCGGGCAATACCGCATCAACAGGCCGAACATATGAATGCACCGTCCGATGGTGAACTACGAGGAAAATACCTTGCTAACCGGGCCGTTCCACATATGAATCACACACCGTCAATAAGATGAACCACGTTTATGGGGACACTGCCTAAAGTGATCGAGAGTCAATTTTATTCGGGAGCAACCAGTTTGGCCGAGATCAACTGGTGTTAGCCGACCGACTTGTGCGCCGTCAGGCATGCCAGGCTACGGTGACTGAGTGGCCATCCACCTCAGCGTTACAACGATTTCCGCATGATCGTAGGGCTTTGGGAAAAATACCGTGCGCGCTGGAATACTGCTATCATTGAGCCGAAAGTGCCCCGAGGTGATGATTATCTCGATCGGGGGCCATCGGTCGCCGATGGCGGCGGCAAGCTTCAATCCATTCATCGAACCGGGTATATCGACATCCGTAAATACAATGGTGATGTCTGTACGCGCCTCGAGGATCTTGATTGCCTCATCGGCATCCCGCGCTTCGACGGGTTCGAAGCCCGCGTCCTCAACGACATCCATTGCCATCATTCGCAGCAGCGGTTCGTCTTCAACGACGAGAACAGCCTGGCGATTGGGCTGCTTCAACTGTCCCATCGGTTTATTCCGTATGCTGTATCTGATGCAGGCCCGCCGTCATCTCGGCTCGAAACCCGTCAGCCTCATAACTTGTTTCTACTCCACCTGTTCCAATCAACCCCATGCGAATGAGCTTGGAACCGAATCCTTTCTGGGATGGCGGCTTTACGGGGGGGCCGTCGCATTCCTTCCAGATAAAGCGAAAGTGTTTTTCCTCTCCAAGATTGTCAACGTGCCAAGAGAGCTTGACCCTGCCTACGTCATTGGACAGAGCGCCATATTTGACGGCGTTTGTTGCCAGCTCATGCAGCACTAGCGAAAGCGAGAGCGCGCCTTTGGGCCCAATCTGAATGTCTGGCCCCTCTGCATCCAGTCGCTCGCTCGGCACAAGGCGTTGCAGCGTCGAGGCGATCAGCGACTTGATGGGCGCAGTCTGCCAATATCGGTCGAACAGAATGTCATGGGCCGAGCTGAGAGCCTGTATTCGCTTCTCTAGCGCTTCGACAGGTTCACGGTCCTGCACCGGCCGCAATGTCTGCACAGCGATTGCCTGGACCATGGCCAACGTGTTCTTTAAGCGATGGCTCATCTCACGGTTGATAACGCCCTGCAGCTGCTCTGTGGTCTTTCGATCGGTAATGTCGGTTGCAGCACCGAACCACTCGGTAACTTCGCCGTCGCCATCAAGCACTGGAACCGCACGTGACAGCATGAAGCCTACCGTGCGCTCTTTTCTTCTTACCCGATGCTCGAATTCGAATGGTTTCTTATCAGCGATTGCTTTGGCAATGACCGCTTCGATCTGAGGCATGTCATCGGGGAGAAGGTATTCGTTTCTCCAGTCGATGCTCGGCTGATCCAGAGGGGTTGATAAGCGTCGCCCGTCAAGCTGTTGCATCTCCTTCAGATCGGAGCTCATTCGAAAGATCATGTCGTTGGTGGCGGCAGTGAAAGCCCGAAATCGCTGCTCGCTTTCACGCAGTCGCTGCTGGCCGAGGACCGTTTCCGTCGTTTCGACGACCGTATCGATCATACCCACGATCTTACCGTCGTCGCCTTTAAGCGGGCTGTAGCAGAACGGGAAATACGTCTGCTCTTCGTATCCGTGCCGATCGATGAGAAGGGGATAGTTTTCGATAAAGGTGGATTCGCCGGCATAAGCACGTTCTGCGATAGGGCCGATCAGCGACCACGCTTCTGCCCAGACGTCCCTAAAAGAGCGACCTATTGCAGAGGCTTTGTCGCCAAGAATAGGGACGAAGGCGTCATTATGAATAGTAATGAGTTCGGGGCCCCAGACGACGGCCTGAGGAAACTGTGACGCCAGCATCATGTCTACGACCGTGCGCAGAGAGATTGGCCATGTTTCAATCGGACCAAGTGAGGTACGGGACCAATCAAACTCGTCTATAACCTTGGCGGAATTGTTCTGTCCGCCAAATACATAGTCTGCCATTCCCGCCCAATCTCACCTGCTATGGTAACGAGGAGTCTCGCTCAATCTAGGGCGGCAAACGGCGTGTTCAAACCCCGATGCGCGTTTGGTGCTCACGATTGAACGCCTCGACGAGAACTTATAATGCGCACCATCAGATGGCGGACGAGGCGGAGTTCTTGTCAGCGATGGGTCGCATGAGGGTGGATTGTGGCCGGCTTGCTGTAAGCCTGTGCAAGATCATGCGATGCGAGATCAACAGTGTTTACGAGCCTTAGATTCTGGCCACTCGCCCACGAGCGCGCATGATCTTCGTGACTGAACTCAATTTCTGTCTTTTCACCGTCTTCGTAGATGCGAACGACGAACTTTCCATCGATCGGCAGGATTTCAATACTGTTGAGCATGTTCTGGCCCTCCCTTACTGCGATTCAAGGCAATGGACGCCACAGGCTTTCGAACCTCCATCGAGGCTCGTTGCGATCGGGTTCTTATTCCGCGTCCATGAGGCCCATGTTAGCATGGCTTGCCGATTGGATCTCGGATGGTCGGAAACCGCACAATTCTTCTGCACAAGCACGAGGGGTGTTGATCTCTCGCCGGAACCTGTCGATGCTAATCCGCTTTAGGCTTGAATACGACTGGCCTTGACCGGCTAGAAGAAGATGACGCCCGGCCAACGAAAGGCCACCACACTGAGAGCGTTGCGATGCCATTGTTTTACTTCAACACCGTTTCCGACGGGGCCCTGATCGAGGACTTGGAAGGAACAGAGCTTGATAACGTCGAGCTGGCACGCCAGGAAGCGATTTATGACGCTCGGGCACTCATGAGTGCGGCTATCCTCACGTGCAGGGATATATCGGGGAGATCAGTCCAGATCCTAGACGAGCAGAGGGCCGTAGATAACCGTACCGTTTTCCGAGGCGTTAACCAAAGAGAAGTAGTCAGTGCCGACGGATCGGTAACCCGATAAGGCGATCGTATTCTCGTTCAGGCAACCCGTAGCAGCCACCAGCGATTTCCTCGAGCTTCTCGCGATCCAGGATCCGCAGATTGGCGCGGGTGGCCTTAATCGCTTTCATGCCCTCGATGACATGAAGCTCGTTCGTCACGCCGGAGCGACGAACACCAAGCATCAAAGACAAAAACTCATGTGTCAGGGGCAGGTCGTCGCCGATAAGCCTGTCGTGGCACATCAACAGCCAGCGGGCGAGACGCTCGTGCATGTTGTATCGGGCGTTAGCGAGCGCAGAATGGGCAAGCTGCAGTTCCGTGCAGTGCACGTAATTCAACCAAAGGTCATTGACCGCGGGAAACTGTTGCATCGCCTGTTGGAGCACTGGCACCGGGACGCTGATACCATGACCAGCAACCTGCATGAAGGTCTTGTTTGGTGTCCGATCCGTCTTGAGGACAATGTGGGTTCCCGCCATGCCTTCAAAGCCGACATGCCCGACTTCAACTGCCTCATCGTCTGAGCTCGTTGCGACGACCGACCCAAGACCGCTTTCAATGAACCAGACGTGCGTGGTCGGTACATCTGGGGCGATGAGTTCGAACCTCAGAGGAAAGTCAGCTGTCTCCATGGACGGCTGTAGCAAGGCAAACGCTTCAGCGCTCAGTGACTTGAGCAGGAGGTTGCGAACGGTACTTTGTTCAGGCTGAGACATTGCATCCTCCCGCCGGGAAGGAGCCCGCTCTCATACCGTAGGTCCCAACGACGGAGGTAATCACAAGCTTATGCGACAGATAAGGCTCGTTCGCCAAGCGCCGACAAAGTTTTGTGCGGTTTTGACATTTCATGGGAGGACGGCGGAAATGTAGACAGAGCCGAGCGCGGGTCATGGCTCTTCAGCATGAGACGCCATCGGAGTGACGATGTGTACGGTGGCAGCGAAAGACAGGATAAGGACCGTAATACCTAGCTCATCGGTCACGTTTATGATCCATGCCGACACATCGCTGCCCTCCAGCAGCCGGCCGCGCAGGCGCTCGGCGATCGATTCCACGGCCTCAGCCCTGGCGCCAGCCACATCGGGGTGATCCGAACCGATGAGATCCGGAAGATCTTGCCCGTCATGTAGATGGAAGAAATATCGAGGCATCGCCTTGCTCCTGCCTGTGGCAAGAGCGCGTAGCATCTCTCAGTCGCCCGCGCCGGAACATGGCGGACGATGCTGTGACTATGCGCCGTGTTTAAGTCGGGATGAAGGCACGGGGTCCATTGCAGCCTCTGGTACCCAAAGGTCGCCGCTCGCCATCCCCGCCTTTGTGCGATTTCGCACTAAACCTGACGCGCGATCACAAGCCTGTATTGTAGGTCACCTGAGCTGATATGAGGGCTCGCGATGACCAGCGACCAGCGGCGTGCCTCGCTTCTATAGCTGCTGCGGACTTTCGAGCCTGGATAAGCTGGACGAGCTCGTGCCGCTCTTGTCCAGCTCCAATGTCAGCCAATGGGCGGCAAGCTTTCGCGATAGCGATCGCATCTGGTGCTTGGGTGTCGGTGCAAGATGAGCATTGAAAAATGCGGCGGATCAGGGAGGATCACCGCCGAGGAGGAATGACAATGAATAGGTCCGAACGTAACCTTTCGGATAACGACAAACGCGTATTGCGGTCACTGCTCGGGCGATATGCCTTGCGCTATCACCTTGCCGGAGCTGAGAAAGATGACCTTATCGAGAGAACGTTCATGGCGTTGGCGGCGCGGCCGGAAGTTTTCTTTGACAAGCCGGTGGAGCAAGCGGTGGCCGAGACGATGCACAGCATTGTTGTCGCCGTCGCGCGGGATGGAGAGAGTGCTGAGCGCTATTATCGCTGAGGTCCGTTGGCGCGAACACGGGCGTTGCGGCTTCAAGGATCGTAGATCTTTTTAAATATGTCACCTGCAACGTGGCCGATTAGCGGGAACTGTGCGGCACGCTACGGGTTTGCTTCTGATCAGGAGGATTTCTATGCAAGACCAAGGCAAAAACAAAGGCGTTATGAGCAGCATTTTGACAGAGCTAGGCGTCCTTCGACCCGAGGGGAGTAGCGACGAAGCTCTGACAGTCGATCAGCAAGAAATAATCGCTGCTTTCCGGACGGGCCGGATGACTGAAGAGGAGTTCCGGAACCATCTTTCCCAAGACCCCGGTTTGTCAAATCATCTATCTCAGATCATGCCTGTGACAGGCGGATATGTCGGAAAACCTGAGGATTTCGACAGCATGGAGGTAACAGTCAAAACGACCTCATACCCGTAGAATGGTAGCGTTCCATTGTGTTCGAGGTATGCGGACGGAGACAGTCAACAGCGGTCCACGCCTTTGCCGGGGAAAGCCCACGAACTTCCGTACCTCCTGACGATAACGCCGAAGTCTTCCCCGAATTTGGTCGACCATTCAATCTCATGAAACCGCTCAGACCCAACGGCATGACGGCTCATGTTGAGGTTTACTCAAACTGCAGGACCCATCCATGGACATGTATCAGGCGGGAGGCGAGGCGGCGTTCAAAACGCATATCAAACGGATCGAAGAAGCTGCCGTCGACAGTATCTACACTGATCTGAGGCTTCGACGCACGGATGAGTGGACGGAAGTCCTAGTCCAGCATGGAGCGGCATCCAAGTTCGAAAGCGAGGCAAAAAAGCGCTGCAGCTGGTGGCCGGGAGGCATTTTACCTGAAAGTCGCAAAACCGCGCATTGTCAGCAGTTTATTTAACTGGATGCGCCGGTCGGCGGTTCTAATTCGTTCAAGACCTTGGTGCTAACCAGCAAGATCACTCAGCCCGCGATGCTTAGACATGGCAGTCTCCAGCGCGGGCCGGGTGTCATGGCCCTCTCGATGAAGTGTGATTATGATCGCTGCGGCGAGCTCGGCTTCCGGGCTACCTTTTAAGACTTGGTGCGCGTCCAGCCAATGTTGGAAAGCCCCATCGATTGTCTCGAACTCTTTCGGTCCGAATGCCGTTTCCAGAAACGCGCGCATAGCCTTCCCCTTCTTTGCGGCGTCGATATGGGAAATGAGGCGTGCGGGGTCAAGACCAATTACAGCCGGTAATCGGAGGAGGAACTTTACGGCCCCGATGGCATCTCACGCTGATCTCATTGCAGAAAGGCCTTTCAGAGCCGTGCCCGCGCCAAAATATGCCACCGATTGATCGGGAGAGGATAAGTGAAAAGTTCCATGACCAGTAAGCCTGCCCCGGTCATTATCTTGCAAGCTGCGCTATCGGTTTATGTCAGGTCACGGTTGTTCGGTGTTCGAAGCTTTTAACGTAATGATGAGCGCGAATGGCACTCACGAGCTCGGTCGACGTCGGCTTCCCCGCAGTCGTCTTCCAGCGCAGTTCGAACACGACTTCCTCGTGATGCGTATCGATCGGACGAATAGCGATAAAACAGGCCTCGGCGCCGGGCGGCAGCGACGGAGCAATGTCAGGGAGCTTGTCGCCCGCCGGGACTTTTATACCGACCGATCCCTTCTGCTCGCTGGATAACCAAAGACCGAACGCCTTAAGCGGAGAAAGCGTGACAAAAGCGATCGCCGAGGCTATAGCGCCGACGATCAGCTGCCCACCGCCGAAACACAGACCGACGGCCGTCATCAGCCATAACGTGGCTGCAGTCGTGACGCCCGTCGCGACATCGCCACGCCGGAGGATCGCACCGCCACCGATGAAGCCAACGCCGGTCAAAATGCCAAGCGGTAATCTCAGCGCGTCCATCGACCCATTCGCTGTCTGACTTGTCGACAAAAGCAGATTGGCCTGAATCATCGAGATGCACGCCGCCAGCCCGACCAATACCGTGGTCCTGAGGCCTGCTGCATGGCCTCCCCGCTCCCGGTTGATGCCGATAAGGACGCCAGCAACCAAAGTGGCGGCAATCCGCAAGCCAATATCCGGCCAAGTGGGTGTGATTGGCATCAGCTCGTCGAAGAATTTCATTGGTGTCGTCGTTCGGGCTGTGATTGGACAAATGGGCGCCGAGGTGTATCAGCGCCACCGGTTTTATCAATGATGCGCATGGTGCTCGTTACGCTTTCGCGTTGCAGCAGCTTTCTTCGCCGAGGCGGATCGCTCTTCCTTCGTCCGTGCAGCAGATGCCTGGCCTCCTTTGCGGCCGCCTTTTTCCGAGGACGTATGGCTTTCGGCATGACCGCGAACGGAACCGGACTTGTTGCCGCCACCGCTCTCCTTGTTCACGGTCGCCCAAGCCCGCCGTTCGGCCTCTTTCTCCGGGACGCCGCGATCCTCATAGCCTTCCTCGACGTGTTCAGCTTTTCGTTTTTGCTTGTCTGTGTAAGCGGACTTGTCGCCACGAGGCATGGAACATCTCCTTAAGTTCATCAAACGCAAAACTAACTGCGAAAGCCATACGAAGTTCCGCGATGAGAGCCTGAGCAAGCAGGATCAAATGCGATCCTGGGCGCAACAAAAGGACGCCCTAATTTACTTCGAGACAATTCGCCAGCCAAAGTCAGGAGGAGATCTGATGAGTAAAGAGGAAATCAGCAGACAGGCCTATTCACGTTGGGAGGCGGAGGGCCGGCCGGATGGTCAGCATGAGCGTCACTGGCGTGAAGCTGAGGAGGCTACGCAATCGAACGCCCTGCCGCAGTCCTGGTCTTCCGACCATGCTGGAGGGATATCGCCAAAGACGAAAGTCTCGAAAAGCAAACCGGCAAAGCCAGGCCGCAATGGCGGCAAACCAAAACCTAGCGATCAGGCGAGTGTTATATAGCCGCAGCGAATTCACGAGCCATCCGCCCGGCAGCGACATGTCGGGCGGATGCTGGTACAAAGTGGCTTGCCGACAAACTATCGTGAGCTTTCATTCGCGCCGCTGGTCTCGGTGGGATCATAGTTCAGATCGAAGTCTTTTTCTTTTTTCTGGCCGGGCGGAGTGCGATTGACGGTCGCATCCTCGGATCCCGTCACGACAGTCGGCTTGGCACTATGAACGCCAGTGGCCTTCCGGTCCGCTTGCGACGGCGCGTATTGGCCCTTTGCATCATCTTCCGGTTTGCTCATGGTCTCCTCCTGTTGCTGGATTGCTGATCAGAGAATCGGCTTGCCGCCCGTGACGGCAATGGTCGCGCCGGACACGTAACTGGAGAGCGGATCGGCGAGCATCACATAAGATGTTGCGAGCTCCGCCGGCTGGCCCGGCCTCTGCATCGGGACCTGCTTGCCAAAGTTCTTCACCTTCTCATCCGGCATGGTCGATGGAATGAGCGGCGTCCAGATCGGGCCGGGCGCGACAGCGTTCGCACGGATGCCCTTGTCGGCCAGCATCTGTGCAAGGCCTGCCGTAAAGTTCTGGATCGCGCCTTTTGTCGTCGCGTATGCGAGAAGATGGGGGCTTGGGCTATCGGCATTGATAGATGCGGTATTGATGATCGAGCTGCCCGGCTTCATGTGGGGAACGGCAGCCTTCGTCAGGTAGAACATCGCGTGGATGTTCGTCCGGAAAGTCAGCTCCCATTCCTCGTCGCTGATATCGCCAATGTCGGAGAAGCTCGCCTGGTGTGCAGCATTGTTGACAAGGATATCGATCCCTCCGAGCTGCGAGACGGCCCTATCGATGATTTCCTTGCAGTGCGGCGCGTACTGGATATCACCCGGGACCAGGATCGCCTTGCGGCCGGCCTTCTCGACCCAGGCCTTGGTCTCCTCGGCATCTTCGTCTTCGTCCAGATAGGAGATCAGGACATCGGCGCCTTCGCGCGCATAGGCGATGGCAACGGCCCGGCCGATCCCGCTATCGCCACCGGTAATGACTGCCTTCTTGCCGGCAAGGCGCCCTGAACCTTTGTAGGTTTCTTCGCCGTGATCCGGCAGCGGCGACATGGCACGTGTTGAGCCGGGCATTGGCTGACGAGGGGTATCAAACGGGGGAGTCGGGTAGTTCGTCATCGCTTTTCCTTCCTGTAAGCACCTTCCAATCGTAACCGGCGATCAGCACTCTTAGTCCGGCGTTTGAAATGGCGTGATCGCGGACGGGTCGCAGACCCGTTTCAGAATGTGGAAAACCGACGGCGCAAGCGGAATGTTCCAAGCGTCTTCAAAGAGGCCGTGACATAACCGGGAAGCGTCCTAAATTATTGGCCGAAACGTGTTTTCGGACAACGAATGGAGGACCCGGTGACAACACGCATCCTGATCGTCGACGACGAGCCTCTAATCGCGCTGACCGCGGTCGATATGGTGGAGGCGCTGGGATACGAGGCAATCGAAGCGCATTCGGGAGCCGAGGCCCTCGAAATCCTTGTCAATGGGCAGAAGATCGACCTGTTGATCACAGACCATTCGATGCCCGGGATGTCAGGCGCAGACCTGGTGCGTGAGGCGCGTCTGATCAAACCTGAACTCGCCGTCATGGTCTCCACCGGCTATGCGGAATTGCCAGAAGGGTTTGAGGAGGGGACACAGTTCCTCAGCAAGCCTTATTCCGAGCTCGATCTGTCTGCGAAAATCGAGGCGGCTATTCGCTAGCTTCAGCACAGCAGGGAGAGGCAATCGGTCTCTGGCAGCCCCCTCTTCGGGAACCTGGCCGTGAATTGCGGGTTCAGCCGATGGCTCAAAGTCGGAGAGAACCATGACCCTCAAGGCAATCGCATTCAACGGAACGCTGAAATCATCTGGTGGCGACCCCTCTTCCACCGATCGTCTGCTCGCATTGATCGCCGACGGACTGAAGAAGCATGGTATCGACACCGATGTCATCCGACTGGCCGACCACAACATTTTGCCCGGCGTTACCTCGGATGAAGGGGAGGGGGACGCATGGCCGGCCATCCGCGAAAAACTGCTTGCGGCCGATATCCTGATCGTCGGCACGCCAATCTGGATGGGCCAGACGTCATCGGTCACCAAGCGTGCGCTTGAGCGCATGGATGCTTTCCTTTCGGAAACCGACGATCTGGGTAGGATGGTCTCCTATGGCCGGGTGGCGGCGGTAGCGGTCGTCGGAAACGAGGACGGTGCCCACAACGTCTCCGCGGACGTCTATCAGGCCCTGAATGATGTCGGCTTCACGATCCCGGCAAACGCCGTGGCTTACTGGGTCGGCGAGGCAATGGGCAGCACGAATTTCGTGGACCTGAAAGCGGTCCCTGACACCGTCACCACCATGGTCGATATGCTGGTACGCAACACGGTTCATCTGGCGGGCTTGCTGAAAGCCAGCCAGTATCCCGGCGAACAGAAGGATTGATCGGATGTCTGGAGGCAAGCCCCGGCTGGTCGGGTTGAACCATATCGCGCTCGAGGTTGGCGATATCGAAGAGGCGCTGCACTTTTACGGCAGCATTTTTTTTTCGACCTGAGAGGGTCACACAAGGATGGCGACGGTCGGGTGGTGATGGCATTTATCGATCTGGGCGATCAGTTCATTGCTCTGAGCCGAGGACGCCATCAGCGTCCGGATCAGGATCGGCATTTCGGTCTTGTCGTCGATGATCGGAGTGCTGTGCGTGATCTCGCGATCAAAGCGGGCGCCAAAATGCTGGATGGAGATTTTCTCGACTTCCTCGACCCCTGGGGTAACCGGATCGAGGTGGTCGAGTACGACGATTTGCAGTTCACCAAAGCACCTGATGTTCTGCGCGGCATGGGCCTTCACCTGCCCAAGTCCGAAAAGGCGCTCAAAGAGCTCCACAGTAAGGGAATGGGCTGAGACCTATTCCTGGCCAGTCTTGATCGGCACTTTATCGAAGGTGCGCGTGCGCGTGTGAATAGGAGAATCTGTGGTGTGGAACGTCGAGATTATCGAAGTAGGTGGGAAGTTCATTGTGAGCACCGTCTACAATGCTGACATAAAAGATATGGAGTTCGAGAGCGAGGGCTTTGCGAGGCTCTATGGGCGGAGCCAGCGTGTACAAGCCGGTCGTTCATCATTTATCTCAGGCTGCCTCCTCTTCGATCGCGAGTTCTTTCAGCAGCGAATGGATTTCGTCGCCACTCAGCCGGGAAGGGTCGAATCCGCTTGATGCACCAATACCGGCAAACCGCCTCGCGTGGAAGTCCGAGGTGCCGATAAAGCCCATTGCCCAGTTCGAGAAAGACCGGTGATTGATCGGATCTAGCGCAAGCAACGACACATCCCCGTGGCGCTCGTCTTGCTGTATGCGCTCGAACGCGGCCTCGACCTTGTCGAGGGGGCCCTCCAGCACCTGGGCAAAGCACCCGGCGTTGAAGAGGAGCGCCCCGGTTATTCCGTCGCGTCGGTTGTTTATCCGGCTCCTAGCTGGATTTCCTCCACATTCGAGGCGAAGAGCGCTTGATCGTGAGCGATATGGTCGCGGCTGTAATAAACGAGCCGGTACATGCTAACAGCCATTGTTAAATCCTTTTGTCCAAATCGTTTCCCGCCAGGAAGACAGGGATTTGATCAGTGTCCATCGACCGGCCGGTAAGGTATCCCTGCACGTGCGTGCAACGCTCTCCGCGGATACGAGCCAATTGCTCGGCAGTTTCGACGCCCTCGGCCGTGATGGCCATGCCAAGACTGGTGCCGAGACTTTTTTCCGTCTGTACGCAGACGATCAGCAGTTCCTCACGATCGATCGCAAGGGTGAGAGTGGTTAGCCGGGAACAAAGCTCGCCGAGCAAGGTTCAGCTTTCGAGATCGCGGCTGTGTCAACCGGACGCGACAGGGATGGTGGACGCATCGGTTTTTCCGGTTTCTCGATGCGGGCAACGAAGCGCCAGGCGAGCACCCAACCTGTCCAGCTGCGGTCTTGTCACTCGCGGCTGTTCATTCGTTCAGCCGTCACGTTCAATCGACGAGGAGACCTTTATGAAAGCTCTAACCTGGCATGGTAGTGGAGACATTCGCTGCGAATCCGTAGACGATCCGATTATTCAGGACGATCGTGACGCAATCATCAAAGTGACGAGCTGCGCAATCTGCGGATCAGATCTCCATCTCTACGGTGGATTCGTGCCAGGCATGCACGCAGGTGACGTCATGGGGCATGAAACGATGGGTGAGGTCGTCGAGGTGGGACGTGGCAATTCCAAGCTCAAGGTCGGCGATCGTGTCGTGGTGCCATTCACGATTTCCTGCGGTGAGTGCCGTCAGTGCAAATGGAGGCATTTCTCGCTTTGCGAACGATCAAACCCTTCGGGCGCTATGCAGGCCAAGCAGATCGGCTACCCTACCGCCGGACTGTTCGGCTATTCGGAAATGTACGGCCGCTTTCCCGGTGGCCAGGCCCAGTATCTTCGCGTGCCTTACGCCGACGTCGGCCCGATCAAGGTTCCGGATGGTTTGAGCGACGAGCAGGTCCTGTTCTTGTCGGACATTTTTCCGACAGGCTACATGGCGGCTGAAAATTGCGACATCAAGCAGGGCCAAACGATCGCCGTATTCGGTTGCGGCCCAGTTGGCCTGTTCGCGATCAAGTCGGCTTTTTTGCTCGGCGCTGAACGCGTGATCGCCATGGACTGTGTTCCGGAACGGCTGGCCTTAGCGCAGGCCTCGGGTGCGGAAACTCTAGATTATACTGACGAGGACCTCCAGCAGCGGATCCTTGACATGACCAGCGGCAAAGGTCCGGACGCTGTAATCGAGGCCGTAGGGATGGAGAGCCATGGTGTGGGCGGTATGATGGAGACGATGCAGTCAAAGCTCACATCGACCGAGCGTCCCTATGCATTGAGCCAGGCGATCCTCGCCTGCAGGCCGGGCGGTACTGTCTCGCTTCCGGGCGTGTTCGTCGGCCCGGCCGTTCCAGCACCGCTCGGAGCATTTGTGGGCAAGGGCCTAACGCTGAAAACGGGCCAGACGCATGTGCAGCGCTATCTCGAGCCGCTGATGAACATGATCGCTGAGGGAAAGATCGATCCTTCATTCATTATCACCCATCGGATCGGACTTGAGGAAGGGCCGGACGCCTACAAAAAGTTCCGCGACAAGGAAGACGGCTGTGTGAAGGTCGTCATCCGGCCGAACGGCTGACCGCAAGGGCGGTGCGGGGCGAAGATTTCAAGCCAAGGGCGTACCGGTAGAGAACAGATTTCAGAAGGAGAGCCGACTATGACAGATAAGAAGCCTGACCCAACCAGCGATGCTGCGCGAACTGATCCAAAGGTTGCGGATCGCGAGCGCGAGGAACTCAGAAAAAAAGCTGAACAAGGTTTGAAAGATGCATCCGGCGATCTGCCAGAAGACCAGATCTAGCATGCACCTGCCACTGCCTTCAGCCGTTATCATCCTTCCGATCAACCCAGACAGAGCCTACGGCCGGCAATAGCACCACAACGATCCGCGACACGTTGGATACCTGCAGGGGGCAGACCTCGCCGTCGAGACATCTCGTTCAGCAGCACGAAATTCGACAGCGGATATCTTCGTTCAGTCCGCCTTTGCAGGAAACACAGTGGGTTCAGTGCCGTTTGGCGGTGACGTGTGTCTCATGAATTGGGCGGGCGCCAGGACGCCCCGTTGGAAGGCGAGATCGAAGTCTCGGCGGACATCGACGGTCGCCAGACCCGTGCAGTCCAGCGGCGCCTGGGCGCGGGCGGAGCAATCCGGGTGTCGGGGGGATGGCAGTCGAAACAATCGAATAGTGCTTACGGGGTCAACAATTCGCCGCCGACGTCGCTCCCGATGGTTCTTCAATATTTCGACGACTATGCCCTCCAGTCTCGTCCGAGTTGTCTCTCATATTCTAGCTCGGGAATGCCATAAGCCTGACCGGCAATATCCTCCAGCTTTTGCCGGTCGCGCACAACGATCAAGCTACGCTCCGCTTTGATTGCCCCTGTTCCCTCAAGCTTGTGGAGCGCGTCAGTCACGCTTGGACGGCGAACACCAAGCATGAGCGAGAGGAAATCGTGGGTCAGTGGCAGTTGGTCGCCCAGACGATCCTGGCTCATGAGAACCCAACGTGCCAGACGTGGTTCGATTTCGTAGCGGCTGTTTGCCAAGGCCGTCGCCGCAGCCTGGATCAGGAAGACGTGGGCATATTTCAGCAGAATGTCCCGGAGAGAGCGACTGCTGTCGATTGCCGCGCGGAGTACTGAGATCTCGATCCGAAGGGCTGGGCCGCCGCATTGCATGAAGGCATAGTGAGGTGTGCTGTCGACACCGAGTATTGCCGGGACTGCCGAAAAGCCTTCCAATCCTATGCACCCGACCTCGGTGCGCTTGGTGCCATCGCCACCAGCGATCTCGGAAGACAATCCGCCCTCGAAAAAGAACACATGGCGGAACGGCTCGTACGAGCCGAACAGCGTTTCCCCTTTGGTCAACATGACAGTCTCAAAGTGTTGACGCAGGGTCGCTGTGTCGCTTTCTGGAAGCATCGATAAAAGCTTGTTCTTGGTCCAGGCCATTTGGCGCTCCGGTGTTTGTCCTCGGTTTTCGCTAGCAAATGAATATATGGCAACGCTTGGCAACTTCCACGCTTTGCAAGCTTTGTGACTGGAAGGAAACTTATTCCATCACGCGGAGTTCGGTCCGATATCTGCAAAAGGAGAGGTCGATGCCGCGATACTATTTTCACATCCGCAACGGCGAAGATCTCGCCCGGGATCCTGAAGGCGCAGAATTCGCAACTCTTGATCTAGCCAGAGCTGAAGCCATCAAATCCGCTCGGGAACTATTGTCGCAACGCGTGCTACGTGGAGACCTGGTCAATGGTGAATCCTTTGAGTTGACCAGCGATGACGGGGTGGTAGCTGACATTGTCAAGTTCAGGGATGTCATGCGGTTGGCATAGGACATCCCTCGTACGGTATCGGACAGGCTCAAAACTTGAGGAACTATCATCTCATCCTGTGGTTGGGCTAACGTCTCCAACCGAAAGGCACGTCCGTGTTTATGAGAGTAGACGAACTGCAGGCGGAGCTACCAGCGCCGAAACAGGCCGATCCGAATGCCGCCGCAGCCCTTCAGGAACTGCTCGGCGGAAAATACGGCGAGATGTCGACGCTCGGCAACTACATGTTTCAGTCGTTCAATTTTAGGTCCAAGTCGAAACTGAAGCCCTTCTATAGCCTCGTCGCCAGCATTACGGCTGAAGAGCTTGGACATGTGGAGCTCGTGAGCAACGGCGTTGCGATGCTGAATAACGGGCCCGATATTCCCGATGGCGACGCCGGTGACGGCGGAGACATCTCCGGCCCGCCCTTCGAGGATATGAAGGATATCAGACTCGCGGCGGCGTTTTTGTCGGGCGGCGGAGGTGCAATGCCAGTCAACAGCAACGGCGCCTCCTGGAACAACGACTTCATCACCACCACAGGCAACGTGGTTATCGACCTGCTTCACAATTTTCATCTCGAATGCGGCGCACGCCTTCACAAACTGCGCGTCTATGAGACGGTGACTGATCCGACTGGGCGGGAAGTGTGCGGCTACCTCTTGGTGCGCGGTTCTGTGCACGCGCATGCTTATGCGCTCGCCCTGCAGAAAATCACCGGCGTCGACATCAAGAAGTTCCTGCCGACACCCAACATCCCGCTCGACAAAATACCAGAGTGCCAGAAATACCTCGATGAGGGTTCCCATCGCCGGCTCTACACTTGGAGCCCGAACGACTACAAGGAAATCGCCGGGATCTGGAGCAACGACGAAGTAGCACTCCCTGGAGATCCGCCGGGCGAGCTTGAGGTCGTCGACGGGATGCCCGATGGCGGAAAGATCCAGCAGCTCGTTGGTGTGCCTGCGGCATTCACCCCGGATTACGCTCCGGAGGAGATGTTCGAGATCGCCGAAAAGCTCTACAAGAAATCTCGGTGATTTCGAGGGCGCGGGTTACCGCGCCCCTTCTCTTTAGATGGTGACATCATGATGGGCATATGGCGACACCTCTGCATCGATATGCAACGAATGTTTGCTGAGGATACGCTCTGGCATGTGGAGTGGATGAACCGGGTGCTTCCGCAGGTCGAGGCGGCGGTAGAGTGGTCGCCGGACAAGACAGTATTCACGCGCTTCATGCCGCCGCAGAACGCCGCTCAGGTCGCCGGAGCCTGGAGGAAATACTACCACAAATGGGAGGACATGACGCTGGAGCGAATGGACATCGGGTTGATCGATCTGATCCCTGAGCTTAAACGCTTCGTGCCGCCAGCGATGGTTTTCGATAAGGCGACATACAGTCCCTGGATCGGTGGACGACTACATGAAGATCTAAGTCGCCACGGTGTCGAAACGCTTGTCATATCCGGTGGCGAAACCGATGTCTGTGTAATGGCAACCGTGCTTGGTGCAGTCGATCTCGGCTATAAGGTGGCGATACTGTCTGACGCGGTCTGCAGCGGCGCCGATGACACGCATGACGCCGCTCTCAAGCTTTTGGGAGACCGGTTTTCTATCCAGCTTGAGGTTGTTTCAACGGAGGAGTTCCTCCGCAGTGCGAGCCGGAATGGCTGATCGATTCAATAATGTCAGATCCCTGCATCAGGTCTCTTCTTCCCACGGGTCGAGTTGGCTCGCTTTGCCCTGTTCCTCTTCCCACTCGGCACTCGCCTGCCTCCAATGCTCATGATCTTGTCCATCGGGACGGCCGGCTTGGTCCCAAAGTTCATACGCGCGGCGGGTGATCCATTCTTCTCGATCATTGTTCATCTAATCCTCCCATAACTACGAACCGAACAAGGTCCGGACAAGAGGCCCGGACCTTAAGCCGTTATGCGGCCTGCTTGGCGCCCTTCGGATTCGCCGACGTCTCGCCAAGTTTCGTGAGGAGCTCATCAGTTTCCAGTTCTTCCTGGAGGTTCGCGTCGAGCAGCGCGACCGCCTCCTTGAGGCCGAGCTGCCCAGCCCAGCTCTTCAACGTGCCGTAACGAGCGATTTCGTAGTGTTCCACCGCCTGCGCTGACGAAATCAGGCCGGCATCAAGTGCAACGGAGCCCTTGAATTCGTCGATGATTTCTTCGGCTTCAGAGATGATCCCCTGGATGGCCTCACAGGTCTTGCCGCGTGCAGGCTTACCGATCAGCTCGAACACCTGCTGCAAGCGCTCAATCTGACCTTCGGTCTGCTCCTTGTGCTTCAAGAACGCGGCCTTGCCTTCTTCCGATTGCGACGCACGCGCCATTTTCGGAAGCGCCTTCAGGATCTGCTTCTCGGCGTAGTAGATGTCCTTGAGCGTATCGAGAAACAGGTCGTCCAAAGTCTTCTCTGCCATGGTCATTCTCCTCGTAAAGGGTTTGATCCGCACTGCGCAACTTGCGGTGCCCCGTCACAACGGATTGTCTCCTGCGCGGTTCCTACCGAGAAGCGTTCAAAGACCTCGGTTTGCCCGACCGTACGATGCCGTACAAACCCGGAATCGGTGGCTCCAGTTTGACAGATATGGGGAACTTCCGACGGCACGTTCCGTTACTGATTGCCAACAATCACAGGAGGATAGACCGATGGTCACCATGGTTGGAAACGAGAGCACGTTCGACAAACTGATCAAGGATTTGATCTATCTAGAGTACGATGCGATAGCCGCTTACGAGTCGACGATCGAGCGTCTGGACGACAAGACGTTGAGCGCTCAAGTTGCGTCCTTTCGCGAAGATCACCTGCATCACCTCGCCACTTTGAACGAGATCGCAACGGAAGCGGGGATCGAAGCGCCGATCAAGGGCGACATGAAGCAGATGCTGACCACCGGTAAGATTGCGCTGGCCGATCTGATGGGCGACGGGACGATCCTCAAGGCAATGAGGACCAACGAGGATGACACTGTGACGGCCTATGAGCGGGCATCGCAGCACGAAGACGCGCGCCCGGAGACCAAGGCATTTTTCATGAAAGCGCATCAGGACGAAGTGCGGCATCGCACCTGGTTCGAAACGACGGCCACAGCCCTTTGAAGCTTGCGTGCCAATGACTGGAATGCGACCCACGGACACCGTCTGGAGGTCGGCAAATGAGGAAACACCCCGATGAAAAAGACCCTACTCACTGCTGCACTCGTCATGAGCGCATCCGCCGTTCTTGCCCAGTCGGCCACTGAGTCCACTGGCGTCAACTCCGCACTCGGCGTTGCACCGAAAACGGAAGACTTTATCCTTCAGACGTCGGCCAGCGACGTGTTCGAGATCGAGTCCAGCAAGCTCGCGCTGCAAAAGGGCGACGATGCCACGAAGGCGTTCGCTCAGCAGATGATCACTGATCACGAGAAGACCACCGCAGAGCTTAAGGCGTTGCTAACGAGCGGCAAAGTCCAGGGTAACCCTGTTACGGCGCTGACAGACGATCACAAGGAAGAAGTCGACGATCTCGCCAAGCTCGAGGGCGCAGAGTTCAACGAGGAATATATCGACGATCAGGTCGAAGCTCATGAGGACGCCGTCGATCTCTTCAAGCGCTACGGCGAAGAAGGCGAAAACGCCGACCTGAAGGCTTGGGCCGCCAAGACGCTTCCGGCTCTTGAGCATCACTATAAGATGGCCCAGGATCTCGACAAGTAAGCCATGCTGATTGCCGGGAGGCAGCAGTCGTCTCCCGGCGTGCCAAAGTCAACGTGCGGTAGGAAGGCCATGACTTAGATCGAGACAAGGCTCCGGGCATTGAGACTTCTTGAGGACTTTCGTTTCGCGGGAGGACGATGGGCTCTGGCCGGCTTCGCTATTCGTCGTCTACCAGTCTTTGTTGCCGGCGCACATCGGTCATCGCGTTCTGTTGATTCAAGAGATATAGCTCCACGTCGCCGCCGCAAGCCTCCTTGATCTCGGCGACGGTGAAACCTTCGGATCCGGCGCTCTCTACCAAGACTTTCGCCTGGTCGCGGAAATCGGCCTTGTCGTCATGCAAGCCCGGGGAGCGAATGATTTCCTGTACTCGATCGCCCAGCCCATCAGCGATGCCAGCGATGTTCTTTTCCTTTCTGACAAAGGTCCCAGGCGGATGCTGGGAGGGTCAAGGTGCCAGACATTCATCGCAAATGCCGCAGCCATCTTCGTCCATCATGGAGCGCGGGCGCTGGCGACAACAACAAGCGCAGATGGCCGTCTCGCAGTCAGTGATAGGCTCCGGCGGTAAAATTTCCACATCAGCGTCCAAAAATCCGTCGCTGGCTAAGTCGTCCATCTCGATGCTCTCAAGTCGAGGATTGGGCATCGAAATAGGATGGGATTTGCGACGAACAAGACGCCATCAAACTCGCTCGAAAATTTCTCCGTGAGGCCTTGAACCGAGAAGTCTGAGAAACCAAATCGATCGGCGCCGACGGCCCAATAAGGGGGTCGGTTGACCGAGGGAGCGGATAAACCGCTTCCTTCCATGTTGCTTTATGGAGGATATGGTTATGAGAACTGAACTTGATTTTGCCCCGCTGTACCGCTCGAGCGTCGGCTTCGACCGTGTGTTCAACCTGCTGAGTAATACGCAGCGCCTGAATGCAATCGACACCTGGCCCGCCTATGACATCGTAAAGACCGGTGAAGACGACTATCGCATCACGATGGCTGTGGCCGGCTTCGGCGACGGCGATCTGGATATCACCCAGGAGCGCAATGTCCTTTTCGTCAAAGGCGGCAAAGCCGAAGAGCCCCAGGGCGAATATCTCCACCGCGGCATTGCTGGTCGTTCGTTCGAGCGGAAGTTTGAGCTTGCTGATCACGTCAGGGTGGAAGGTGCCGATCTGCGCCACGGTCTGCTGACGATCGCTCTCAAGCGCGAGGTGCCGGAAGTGATGAAGCCACGCAAGATCGAGATCGGCGTTGCATCGTCTAACGAGCCGCTTCGGTTGGAAACCGACCGTCAGGTTGCCTGAGCAAAGACCTGGCAGTCGGCGAGGGCATTCGCTTGATAGCCCTCAGGTCGTGACCGGGTCACGTTCGACCAAAAGGTCTTGGATCAACCACAGTACGGCCGGCCTCATCGGGGCCGGCTCCCCAACATATGCAGAGCAAAGAAGGAGGCTCCGATGTTACTCGCTCTGTTCGATAAACCAATCTATGCGCAGCGCCGGTATTTTGTGCAGGAAATCACTGGTCTGGATGACGTGTTCGATTTTCTCGACGAGTGGCCACACGAGAGGCGCAACCTCGCCTATGAGACCCTTATCCGCTACTGTCGCGAGGCGGCAAACGGTCGCTGGCCCATCGACGCGGTTCGCGAAAACTTTCGTGTGTTTCTGAAGCAGAATGACAAACTTGCCGAACTCGAAGATGTCCCACGGCATCTCCTGCGTGACACTGGCGCCAAGATCGGCGGAATGTAGGTTGCCGGCTTAGCTTACTGGTGCCGGTACTAAACCGGCACCTTGATTATCATCCTCTAAAGCACACCTAACGCGGTGAAGCTCTTATCTTTGGAGGAAAGATGGTAGCGGAACCCTACACGGCCGACGATCCTGAAACCCGCTTGGCGCTTTTCGACTTTGCCTTCGAGAACGCGCCTATAGGGATTGCCCTGGTCGATCTTGAGGGCCGCATCATTCGCGGCAACGCCGCCTTTGCTAAGCTGCTGGCGCTTCCTCTCCACAAGGTGGTTGGAACCCATTTCAAGGATTTCACCCACCCGGACGATATCGAAGCGGACCTGATTTTGTTCCAGCAGGTATTGGAGGGAAGGCGGGACGGATACACGATCGAAAAGCGTTACCTGCGGCCGTTCGGAGATATCGTGAACGTCTTGATCCACATCGCTGCGATGCGCGATCGTCAGGGCAAGGTCGTACGCTTCATATCGCAAATCGAGGACATCACCCGCAACAAGGACCACGAGCGTCAGCTCGCCGAGCGTGCGGCGCAGCTTGAGCTGGCGCTTGAAGCGGTCAGAGGCGGCTTCTGGCAAATGGATATTTTGACAGGCAAGTTTGAGACGTCGGATCGACTGGCGCAGTTCATCGGTGGGCCGACGGCGGCGCGGCTCGACCTTGAGCGCTACGTCAATAGGGTCAACGTGAACGATGGCGCCCAGGCCGATCTGACCCCGCTGATCGCCGGAAAGCTCGATCAGAATGTCGCAGAGTATCGTCTCGATACCGTTCATGGTGAACGCTGGATGCGGTGTGATCGGCGGCTTTTACGTGACAGCGGGGGTCGGCCGGTCAAAATCGTCGGCATGGCAATCGACTTTACCGAAGAGCGGCGCCGGATCGAGATACTGGAAGAGACAGCGCGCTCGGATGCCCTGACCGGGCTCTTGAACCGCCGTGGACTGTCGATCGAATACGCCACTCTACAATCTGCGGATGGCTTTGCCATTCTCGCGCTCGACCAGTGACTAAGAGTGCGGACGGCTTATACCCGTTGGAACTGTGTAACATGATTTCCTCCAATACCCCTCCGCGCGATAGCGCGAAGGGGGTGAGCTTTGGTCTTTACTGCTTAGGCGCGGACTCCACGCCTTCAAACGCGGTGGCCTCTTCCAACTGCTGGCGCGTGACATTCAGTACGATGCGTTCCGGCAAGCCATCCTCGCCGATCTTAATGTTGTTGTCAGCGCTTGCCCGTTCATCGGCCGCAGGCGCCTGAGACGGCGGTACCGTTGTCCCTCCTGGAGCCGGCGTGGTTGCGGGCGGGGTGCCTGCCGTATTTCCATTTGTTGTTGAGGCGGGGGTCTCTGATGGTGCGGTAGTGCTCGCCGCATCCGCCTCCTGCTGGTTAGCACCCGGGCCGAGCTGAAGCGCGCTCATATCGACCGCAACGTTCTTTTCGCCGATACCGAGAAAACCACCGACCCCGATGATAACAGCATTGATGCTGCCGTCTTGGCTGACCAGGACATCGTTGATCTCACCAATGCTCTCGGTCTCCGCTCCATAAACGGCCTTGCCTTCGAGGTCGGTCACCCGCCATGCGCCCATTTCTGGCACGGTAATAAACGGCCCTGCCGTTTCGGCGCTCTGGTCACTGGCCATGTCCATCGGCTTCTGATCGGACATGGCGTTGGGGGCTTTGTTCTGATTGGTAGCAGCAGGAGCTTCGGTCGTGGGCGCCGGTGTCGTCGCACTTGTCTGTGCAAGGACGGTGGCCGGAATGGCGGCGGAGAGAATGATGGCGGAAAGGGTAAGCTTTTTCATATGGATGCCTCCAGGTTCGTTGTTGGTTACGAATGGGCAACAGCACTGAAGCGGCATCGTTCCAACATTTTCGGCACAACTCATTGTGACCGAATTGTGTCCAAAATGGATAGCGCGTCAATGGCACAATATATCACGGCATGATATTAATGCACGATTGGGAGGAGGCTCGGATGATCGGTTTCTCGACAAGCTCGACGCGGCTGACTGTAGCGGTGAGAATGACCGCCCAGGCGCTCGATGATGCTTATGGATGGCTCGTTCTTTGGCTGCCACTTGTGCCGGTCATCCTGATCAGCGGCGCAGTTGTCGTTGCAGGCTTCGATGCCTCGTCCAGTTCATTCGGCCTACGCTTTCTGGCCGGGCTGGTGGTCACCGGAAATTGCTTCGTCGTCACAATCGGTGGGTTCTTCAGCACTCTGTTTTTCGCGGGTTTGACGTGGAAGCTATCCAGCATATCCACGACAGCTCGCGAGCTACCGTTCGAGCCGCAACGCGAGATCGGGGCGCTGTTCTGGGTCACTGGACTGATTTTGACAGTGTTATGGGCCGTGCCGTTTGCGTTCATCGTCAATCAGATGGCAATGTTCATCCGCGGTATATGATAAGCAAACGAGAAGCTGCCGTTCTCGTGGCTAGGCGAGTTCGCGAAGGTCGCCGAGCTTGCCGAGTGACTCCACCAACAGCGCCTGATTTTCCAGGAGACCCTTCACATGAATCCGTGCCAAGTCCTGCAGCAGGCGTCGGCCATCCGGCGTCAGCTCGATAAGGATGCTGCGCTTGTCGGTTCGGGATGGCTTGCGTTCGACAAGGCCAGCGGCGGCGAGACGGTCGACCAGTTGGACCGCCCCGTGGGCGCGCATCAGCATCTGTTCCGAAAGCTCGCGCATTCTGATCTGCCCGCCAGGCGCCGTCCTGATGACCAGCATTGCCTGGTATTGCTGTGAGGTGACGTCGGCCTGTTCGAGTGCTGCGCCGCTAAGCGACAAAAATCGGCGCATGACAAGACGAAACCCGGCAAGTCCGTCGTAAAGGGCTGACGGCAGATCTGTTTCCTTGATCAACTCTTCTTCCACCGCCATCAAATAACCTTTCAATATGTCATGTCGTGATATATTATTCTCCAGTCCGCACTGGGAGGACTGTTCGCGTGCGCGTGGCGAACGGGCTGGACATAAGCCACAAGGCTGAACGTCGCTGCAGCGCGCGCGAACATTAAGCCTTCATCTTGGCGATATAAAGAGGGAACAAATTCGCCGCGATGAGAGAGCGTATATCATCAAAATACGAAGACGCCGTCATCCAGGCGGCACATGCGGGTGTGTCGGTCGATGAAATGGCCTGAAGGCTTGGACTGTCTGCCGCGGAGTTCTCGCGATACACCGGACTTGGAATTATCAAAATCAGGGTGGCTGAAGCGACAGGCGATAACGGCGTCTCGAAGGTCGTCGTCCAGCTTGACAATAAAGTGCTGATCGCCGTTTGTCCGCCCGGCCCTGCTTCCGTCGAATACGAAATCCGATTTTTGCGAGGCAAGCGTTCTTCCGAACGAGTGACAGGCCACTGAACGGCGGTGATCTCGGATACAAGACCTCAACGGGTTCGGATTGTTTTGTTCCCGCCATCATCTATCTCCCATGAAAAGGAGATAGATGCATGAGCTCGAAACTGATTTGGCAGATCTCGCTGCTTGCCCGCCAGATCTGGTTCCGGGCCACTCTG
Organism: Endobacterium cereale; assembly: GCF_009617585.1. Taxonomy (GTDB): domain Bacteria; phylum Pseudomonadota; class Alphaproteobacteria; order Rhizobiales; family Rhizobiaceae; genus Neorhizobium; species Neorhizobium cereale. The sequence goes on from NZ_WIXI01000041.1 coordinate 225,823, forward strand.
TTTTGCATCGCCGCGATCGCAACAGCCCTTATGGCAATCCTTATCTCTCCCTACCTTCCGGCAAATCTATCGACCCGGATCGGAGCAGATTCGGTTGACCGCATCCTCGGGATCATCGCGTCGAGCATGCTGACAGTCACGACATTTTCGCTCAGCACCATGGTGTCGGCGTTCTCTGCGGCAACCAGCAATGTGACTCCGAGAGCAACACGCCTCGTCATGGAAGACAGCACAACGCAGAATGTTTTGGCGACCTTCATAGGCTCGTTCCTGTTCAGCCTGGTCGGTATTATCGCGCTGACTACGGGCGCCTACGGCGAGCAGGGCAGGGTCGTGCTGTTTATCGTAACGATCGGTGTGATCGCTCTGATCGTCGTCACATTACTTCGCTGGATCGACCATCTGTCTCGGCTCGGCCGCGTAACAGAGACAACAAGACGCGTTGAGCAGGCAACGATTAACGCAATCGAGAAATGGCAAGCAGCGCCCAATCTGGGAGGCAAAGCGTTACCCAAGGATACTGCGCCGCCAAAGGACAGCGGGAAACTGGTCCAGAGTGACAAGGTCGGATATGTCCAGCGTGTCGACAGCGATGCCTTGGCAGCCATAGCTGACGACATCGGCATGGACATTTTCGTCTCTGCTATACCGGGAACGGTTGTCGGACCGGGTCGTACGGTCGCTTGGACAGCCAAGGTCATCGACGACCAGGTTCGTGCGAAAATCCTGGGATGTTTCGCGATCGACGATACGAGGTCGTTCGACCAGGATCCTCGCTTCGGAGCTTCCGTTCTGACAGAAATCGCGTCACGTGCGCTTTCACCAGCCGTCAATGATCCAGGGACCGCGATCGATGTTCTGTCCCGAACCCTTCGTATTCTTGTCACGTGGCGAGATGCGGCCGCCCGGCGAGAAGCCAAGGTGCCTTATCCCGCGCTCCATGTCACGAGCATCGATGTTTCGGACCTCTTCGATGATCTATACACGCCGATTGCGAGAGACGGCGCAGGCCTCGTCGAGGTGGGGCTGCGCCTGCAGAAAACGCTAGCTCTCGCTGCAGATCTCGGTGTTGAATATCGGCGACACGCCCGACGGCATTCTCAGGAAGCGCTCGATCGGGCAGACAAGGCACTACACGTTGATGCAGATCGCAAACGGTTGAAAGATGCGTCGCTGTTGGCCAAGTAGTTCGATCGGTTGGCATTTAGCGTGCCGAGGATGCCTGTTAGATGGCGTCCGATTGCCAATGGTAAGCGATCTCAACGGCTTGGGCGCCGCCTTCGCAGGTATTTATGGTTCACATCCCATCAAGGCGAACGCGACAACGGCACCGCGCACGCGGGCCGTGAGATAAAGCGCAATGTGTCGAGCCATTATTTCCGCCACTTGCGCCTGTTGGAAACCGATAATACGGGTTCTGAACCGGAGGAGACCGCTGTGATGCCTGCTTGCCCTGCTTTAGGTCGCGCTGTGTGGTTGCACTCAGGATACTGCGTGCAGCCTAGAAAGCGGTCTCCGTTCTTGCTCTCTCTTTCGACAAGATGGCCTACATGACAGGTCGGACATTGAGGCAGCGCCGCGCCATCGATCGTCTCCAGCCGGAAGTTGCTGCCAGCGATGTTCGCCAGCTCGTGGATGTATCGTGATGGCTGCCGGCCATTCATCAGCAGGAAGACACCTCGGCTTGCCCGCGTCAAAGCGACGTAAAACAGGCGCCGCTCCTCGGCGTATTCGAAGGTCTCCGGTTGCGGCATCACGAGGTTTAGAAGCTCGTCATCTTCAATTCGGCTGGGAACGCCGTAGTCGCCCTCGCTGACATCCAGCAGGATCGTGTAATCCGCCTCCAGCCCCTTGGCGCGATGGAATGACAAGCCCGACACTTCGATGTTCTCGAACACGGGAAGGCCACCGGCGAATGGATCAAGCAGGTTATACCGCCAGAGCACCATGACTTTCAGCTTGGTAGGACTGCTCGTGCGCCATTGGCTTGCTATTCCGCCGAGGAACCGGTCGAGCCGTTCCAGGAGCCGCAGGCTTGCCTGACTGAAGTCGGGCTTGCCTTGCTCTCCGGTTATCGGAATGGCCCTGATGGACCGCGCGATTGCCGGCCTGACCGAGCGAACTGCCTTTCGCAACTGAGCGGGGTTCCGCTGTATGAAGTTTGCAGCAGCATCGGCGATCACCTGATTGCATCGGTAGGTCGTCTCAAGCCGGCCCTGCCAGCTTGCGCCGAAATTCGCCTCGAATTGCGTGAATATGCTGATGTCGGAGCCGGCGAAGCGATATATAGATTGCCAGTCGTCTCCGACCGCAAAGATCTTCGAGAATGGCTTCTGGTGCTTCAGTGCCTTGATCAGATTGGCGCGCGAATCCGAGATGTCCTGGAATTCATCGAGGAGGAGGAGGGAGTAGGGGCTCTTATAACGGGCCTCCTCCACCAGACGGGTGGCGTTGGCGATCATGGCATCAAAGTCGATGCGTTTGTCATCTATGAGTTTTTTCGAATAGGCTTCGGTAATCTTCCAGATTGCCTGCGCAAACGCCTTGGCACGCTTCTTGTCGTGCAGGGAGTTTGCGCGCTCCAGGAGCATTTCCAATGTCAGATCGCCAGCACGGATATGCTTGATGCAGACGGCAATCAGCTTCAGAAAGTGTTCGATGACGACCGGTTCGACCTCCTTCAGGATTTCCTGAAGGCTTCGTTGTTGGAACTGAATTTTTCGTTTTGAAAGCTCGGTCTCGAGTTGAAGGAGAAGCGTCCCGTCGTTAGCCTGAGCTGATTTCGTGGCGAATGCGTCCAGTTTTGTACGGCTGTAGGCCGCCATCTTGCTATCGGCATGTTCCACATAGTTGGCAAATGGCGAGGACCCGCCGCTATCGATAGCAAGGTGTTCATGGATGGTTTTGCTTGCCGGATAATAGAAGTCGGGATGCACGTGCCTAGTCGTCCCGTCTTCGTCTTCCGTGGCGATTTGGCGCTCATACTCAAACTCGACTGTATTGAGCCATAGCCAGTTTGCTATGGTCTGCTCCTGCAGTGATTTGACATACACTCCGCTGAGTGTGCCAATCGACACATCACGACCCCGACGGCGTGCTGAGATATAGCGGTGATAGTCCGCATCGCTATCAAAGACTGACGCTGGAATGTCGGCTTGCGGGTAGAGCACCAGAAGCTCAATCCAGACCTTGGCAAAGCCCGCGTCCAATTGCATCAAGTCTTCGATGATCTTGGCGATGACCCTTGCTTCGCCAGCAGGATGGTCCACCCAATTCGCCAATTGCGGTGGCTTGGCCTCTACCAGTTCGATGATACCCCGACCGAGAGCGTGGAACGTTGTGACCTTGCACTGCAGGTTCGCTGGCTGGACGCCAAGCTGACGTGCAATTCGCTCCTTTAGCTCTTCAGCGGCGGTCCTGTTATAGGCGAGAACGAGGATTTCCTCTGGCTGATACAGTCCCTTGTCCAGCACATAGGCAACCTTGCCGACCATCGTCGCCGACTTGCCTGATCCTGCGGACGCGATTAGGAGATTGCTGTCCTCAAGCCGAATACAGGATTCCCTCTTTTGGTCCGACAACGATCGGTTATCGAGATGGTCGAAGAATGGGGCGTACCTGGTGAGCTCGGCCGCAACAAATTCATTATTATACCGATGGCGCCGGTCGGGGTCGGTCAGGAAAGACAGGGACCGTGGAAGATTGGGTTCCATGGCCTCGGTTATGCCATCGGCGTCAAACAAGGGGTGGGAAAGCGCTGCGGCAGCCAGGCCTGAAACACTCGCGATGGCTTGCGCCAGATCCGCCTGTGCCAGGTATTGTCGCTTTCCCTCGATCAACGGCTCGAGTTTCGCATCGACCACTTTCAAGGCCTCCTGATCCGATCCGATCAGTTCGAGCAGGTAGCGATTGACGAACCTGTGGAGGTCGTTCGCGAGCCGGTTCGCAGCGTCTTCGCCCAGGCACGACAGAGTTTCGACATGACTGCGCATGCGAACTTCGACCGTGTGCCAAAGCAGCGCTTTTTTGATCTTGATGTCGGTAATGTCCAGACAGCAAAGCTCTGCCCGCGTTCCCATGAAGAGCTCGACGGAGCTAGCGGTCGCCGTCGGTAGCCGGAGCTTCCATCTGCCGGAAGGAAGCAGACGGGCGAAAAGGCCGGGCCGATAGGTGGTGTAGCGATTGAAAATCACGGGTCGGCCATCGCGTGAATTGTCATCTCAGTTGGCTTCCCCGGACCATGAACGCTTTCTTCAGCCGCCGGCATTGGCCTTGTCTGGGATTTTCGCGCATCGAGCGAGGAGTTCGTCGAAGGTCTCGGCCTCATCGAGAAGAAGACCGTCTTCCAGCATCCGGGCGTAGTCCTGATCGAGAGCCGTCCTTCCTTCGCCGGAAGGTGTAAGTTGCAACCCACCGCCCACAGCGACTTCATAGTTGATCGGCGTTCTGTCCGCGGCTTTCTCGGCGAAAAACATTGACTTGTGCTGCGCCACCGAATTGGCCAAGTCTCGATCGGCGATTGCGCTGTCGGCGATGCCGATATCGTCAAGACGAACGATATCGTGCCAGTGGCGTGAAAAGCGCTCTCCGCGGAGCCGCTCCTGCAGGCAAAAGACGTGGATTGCCGTCGCCTTTTCCCAGAATGTGCGTTCGGCGTGCATGACCCGCGGTTTCGCGGTGGGAAACTCGATGCCATCCACAAGGCTCGCAGCATCGCAGGAAATGTCTCGAACGCTCGCAGGTTCTCCCGTCGATCGTGCCCCAAACTCCAGCATGACGCTCGGAGCGACGTAGCCGGATCCTCCGGCAACTGCTTCATAGTCGATGAAGAGCTTGTCGGCGTCGACACGGATGGTGGCCGGAAGCGACTGGGCGCTGATCGCATCGACAATGAGCGGGCTCACGGTTTCCGATACCCAATTCGGCAAGCGCTTGCGGACCTCGCTCGACCAGCGCCTTTCCTCGCTTCTTGTTTTCGGCAGTGCCTCCTCGTTCTCGCCCACCAGATCATGAGCGAGTTCGCGGATATCGTAGGTCAGGTCGACATCTTCCGAAAACCTGCGGATGGCGTTGTAGGCTTTCGAGAGCGACGTGCCCCCTTTGAAAACGAGGTGGTCACCGAGCGCCGTTCCATAAAGGGTTTGAAGCGCCCAGACGACCCAGACGTCCTTTTCCAGAAGATGGATCGGCCGCCCGGTCTTCTCCGCGGCGATCGCAAGAACATCTCTCCGATCGTCCCGGGACAGCTGCAAAAACTGTTCAGCCATAAGCGGCCTTTCCTACACTGCGGGCAAGCCAGCTGGGAAACTGAGGGGCGGCGGCAACGAGTTCGCCGAACGCTTCGGCGGAAAGCTTCCGCTTGATGCTCGGAAGTGCTTCCTCGGCCTTTTCCGGACCGAGCCATGCCAGCGCGCGGACTGCCAGGCCGGCAGGCTTGTTCGCCAAGGCGAGCTGCCAGCGCGGCACGTGCTTCAGTTCGACCGTTTGGCTACCGACAGTCATGGTTCGGCTGCGGCCGGATGTGAGATAGATCGACCGGATCGGCACCTGAGTGGACAGGCCCAGCGAGTTTGCAGCTGCAGCACCATTAGAAACGATCACCTCGCCGCGCTGGTGCGCAACCGCTTCGACGGCCTGCTCGACCGTCGGCGGCCGGCTTCCGAAACGGCTCTTGATTGCCTTGAGGTAGATCCCCCGACCGGCCCGGACGAGCTCGCCCCGTTCATAGAGACGCGACAATGCCTGGTCTACCGCGGCACGGTTTCCCAAATGCAGGAAGGCCTTCGCGGACAGCGCCGTTCCTTCCGGCAGCTGTTCGGCATGAGCCATGATCTGTGTTGTCAGTCGCTGCATGGCAGTTCTCCTGTCAGAAATATACGCAATTTTCTGACAGTTTGCAATGAATGCTTTTTCTGCCTGGATGATGTTTCTGCACTCCAGATCTTCAGCCAATGGCTGCGGCGGTTTCTCAGCAGGGTCGGATGTACGGCATTGGTCATGCTTTGAACCCTGGTATTGAAGCGGCTTCAATTTCTGAAGCGGAAAGGTCGGACTGTCGGATCAAAGGTTCTTAAACGCCAAAAAACACAGCATGCGTCTAAAAATCTCGCCTTCAGTTGACAGAAACCATCCTCATATAGGAACCGGTTGTCGTCGGTTATCCAGACGAAAACCGGAGCATTTGATGGGGGCAGACTTGTACGTATCGCCGTGGACAATCTTCGCTGGCCTGGGAGCGCTTGGAAGGCGCGAACTCTGCAATCTTATTGCTAATTTCGAGGTCACGACGTTGCTGTCGATGTCGATCGACAGGGTGAGCGATGTTGTCGCTCGATTTCAGAAAGACGGCCGCGACGGTGAGATGAATGCTTTCGCTCGGCGGTTAAAAGACGCGGCGGACAATTTGTTCGATTCCCCCATCGTTGAACGGGGACTGCGCATCCGTCTCTGGGTCAGGATGTCTGAAGCTCTCGATCTGGACCCGGTATTTCCGCTGTCCACGAGGAGAGCTAACTCGATAGGTGCAAGTGCCGCATTCAAAGCGGCAGCCATCATGGCAACTCCGGTGGATGACGAAGCCGCAGGTAGCCAGACGAAGTTCCGGAAAGCCTGGCAAACGGTGAAGTCCATTGGTGGCCGCAAGCATCAGGACTTCGCTCTCCTCGTCGCGGCACAGGCAGAGCTCGTCGCCAAGGCGATGGCGGAAGCGGTTGGGTCTGGCGAGCTCTCTGAACAACAGAAACGCGAACTTGACCAACGCATCCGCGAACATATCAGAAGCCTGCCGCCCGCACTGCGGGATGAGGCGATGCGCAATGCATTAGCCTCCGGCGACAAGGCAGCCTTGGCGCTGTTGGCCACGGGAACCACAGCCTTCTCAATTGGAGTCGGAGTAAACTTAGCGGGGTTCAGCGCATACATCCTCGCTGCACAGGCTTCCGCATTCATTCCCTTCATGAGTGGGCCTGCAGTCGTGTCGACGCTTTTCATTCTCGCCAACCCGCTGTTCAGTATTCCGGCCGTTGCCGGTATCGGCTATCTCGCGAACCGTCATGTCAACGGAGGTCAAGCCGCCAGACTGGCTGCAATTTCTGCAGTTCAGTTGGCGTTACGTGGCCTGACCGCCGAACGGGCAGGATTGGCGGTGGTGCTGAATGATTTCAGGCACGCGACTGAGGTAGATTTTGCTTCACTCTCGACGGGGCTCCGAGCCGAAGCTTTGTCCCGCTCCGCAGCAGTCGCCAGCACAACGGGCAGGCGGCTGCCTTCTGCGATGGGTGATCTAAAAGAGAGGATAGATACTTCGGTCCGCAGGAGCGCTCTGCTGGACGGAGTATTATCAAGGCAGCGTGGAGATGCAGCGGAGGTGGCAACAGTTGCCGGACTTACGGCCGGCGACATGCTCTACAATGCTGTGTCAATCGATCCAATGGTGCTCGCCGCCGCAGATTTCTCGCGGTCGGAAGACATCGGTGACATCTTCCAGTTTGGTGCGTTCGCCGAGCGTATCGGCTCTATGGCTTCGGCCTCTGCGGTCGGGGCGGCCAGCAATCTTCGAGGGTATGTTTCCGAGCAACTGGTCGCGGCACGCCTGACAGAGATAGGCCATGTCGTCAGCTTCCCTGAGACGTCGAACAATGCCGGCTTCGATCTCCTCGTTGACGGTGTGCACTGTCAACGCCGGAGCAAATTAAGGCCAGGCGGCGGAGTAAAACCAGGCCACTATCGGCGCACGCATGAGACCTCCGGG
>NZ_WIXI01000019.1 GCF_009617585.1 Endobacterium cereale
CCAGTACATCCGTGGTCAAAGGGAAGCAGATACCGATCAGGCTGCCTGCAAGTTGCAAGCGGACATTTTGCCCGACTTCGCGTCACGCTCGAGTTCGAAGCCGATCTTCTGGCCTTCGATGAGCTCGCGCATCCCGGCGCGCTCGACAGCGGAGATATGGACGAACGCGTCAGCGCCGCCATTGTCAGGCTGGATGAAACCGAAACCCTTGGTGGAATTGAACCATTTTACAGTGTCTGTGGTCATGATGAGCCCTTTCAAAGCAAAGTTGATCGATCGCGGAACCGAAGGTCACGCGAGTGGTGAAACCGATGTTCTGAAGAGGGAAGTTCGTTCAAGACGCGGTGCTAACGCGCAATAAGCAAAGCTCAGAAAGCAAAAAATCGATAATCAATAGATAGGTCGTTCACGCTCGAAAGTCAACTTTTAGTTTCCAGCTCGGAAGCGACCATCTCTTTTGGTTGTGCTTCCACCAAGGCATGCGCCATTCAGACCTCTTCTCTACGCGGTAGCTGGATGCCATGTAGGAAGGGCCGACGCAGATCAAAAACGAGGTCCGAGTCCTTTGGGCAGCGCAGCGTTCCCTTTCGGTAGCGACTTTGCGAATGTGCTTGCCTCTCCGGAATATTGAAAATCGGTCCCCAGCTGCAAAGTGCCGTCGAAGACCTTGAAGGTCGGTCCATCCACTTCAACGATCTTGTAACCGTTCACGATCTCGATTTTAGGGGTTTTCCAACCCATAGAAAGCGCTCCACATCAAATGCGACCGACAGACCCACCATCATCTAACATGCCCACTAGAGGATGGCAGAGCATTTCACGCAGCGTCCCGCAAAAGCGCGGTGGGATCAATCGGCAGCAAAAAGGCCCGCTCGAAAGCGGGCCTTGCGTATTTCAAGGAATTCAGGTTCAGGTCTTGTCCACGACGCTCTTGACTGCATCCTTGGCATGGCCCTTGGCCTGTTGCGCATCGCCCTTGGCCTCCTGAGCCGCGCCTTTCGCTTCCATGCTGCGATTGTCGGTGGCATCGCCCACGGCCTGTTTTGCCTTGCCAGCGAGTTCATTGGCCTTGCCGGAAACCTTATCGGATGTCGAACCCATAATCTTATTCTCCTGCTTGACGGTATCGCACGGACTTCAAGTCGCTATCCGGTCAGACGCCGGGTAAGTCCATCTTAGGCCGTTCAACGAACCGCTTGAGTATCAAACTCATCCCATCCGCGATCGTTCCAAGTGGCTGTCGCTTCTGCCATCTGGGGCAACTGTAGCCTACTCTGACACCGCGGAACGAAAGGGCCCCGTGCGGGTTGATCAAACACGGTACAGCTACGTGAGCCGACCAGCCAGCAACTTTCAGCAGACGAGATTATTATAAACCGGCCTCATCGGGACAACCGCGCTGATCGCATTGCCTCGGATGAGGACTTCTCCTGCTCCAAAGAAGGTCAATCCCTATGAGTGAGATCAAACAATTTTCGGGCAGCACCAACGGCGATCGGTGGTCATTGGACACGACTGACGGTGAGACCGTCGTCGTTCACGTGGGCAACGAGCCATCGGGTGGACATCAAACCCGCACGCCTCTTGGGGTCTTTCTTGAACAAAACGTCGGCAAACCCGAACATGCCGCACTCCTCCAGGTCCTTGGACAATCCCACGAGGAAGTCGAACAACAGCTGCACCCAGATAAGACGGAGACGCCCTCGCACAAGACAGCGGTGGAGTATCTGCGGCTCGGTGGTCGGCGTCTCGCGAAGGTTGACGACAATATCGTCAGCGTGCGGGCCTGGGAGGATGACCCGACTGAGGCCGAAGCATTCTGGCAAACGCATGTCGAACCGTTAGATCACGGGAAGCGGCAAGAAATCGCCCTTCATCTGCCTTCCATTAGCGATCGGTGAACAGAACAGGAGAACACCATGTCAGAAGACAAAAAAGATCAAAGGAGTGATGCAAGTGAGAAGTGACCCCGACAACGCCGACGCTGCACGAAACGATCTCGCGAAACAGGCCGAAAGAGGCATCGAGGAGGCCTTACGAGGCGATCAGTCAGAGGGTTCGGATAATCATCCGGAGCAAGACCCTGCAGAAGGTTCTCGGGAGGTGATTGAGCGGGATTTGGCACGAACGGATGATCCTGGCGGTTCCGAAAGTAGCGAGAAGGCAGAAAATGAGGTTGCACGCTCTACCGCAGGCGCCGAAGCCGACAAGCCATCGCCGGGAGATCGCAAGAGATAGCAGCGGGTACACGGGGCAGTAATGAGGAAGCTGCTGACGCAGGTGGACGACGTCGACTTCCCGCGACTGCCTCCTAAGCCGCCACAAGCGTTCGTATAATTGCCACGACGCGGTCGATTTCATAGGGTTTGGGGAGAAAAGGAACGCCTGCGGGCAAGGCCGCAGCGTCGGGGGTGCCCCTGCCCGAGGTAACGATGATGCTGATCGGAGGCCATCGATCCCGGACAAATGCGGCAAGCTTCAGCCCATCCATTGTCCCAGGCATATCAATGTCGGTGAATATGAGCCTGATCTCGGGGTGGCCCTCAATCATGGCGATCGCGCTGTCAGCACTATCGGCTTCAAAAATCTCGAAGCCAGCAAACTGAAGCTCATCTACGATTCCGAGCCGAATGAGGGCCTCGTCTTCGACGACAAGGACGGTTATTTTCTGAGAATGCATGAGCCATGTCTTTGCTGTTGGAGCGGTTTGGCTCTGCTTCAAGCCCTCAGTCTTAGAATGTCCAATACCGTACCAAATAGCCGCAAGCGCCGTTCGTTCCCGTGCACTATCGACAATTGTGAAACTATTTTCCGACCCGCCGTGGCGGCGTTTCGTTTTCTGCCCGGCGTGGCCCATTAGCGTTGCCATAATCGCGCTGTCGCCGCCGTGAGAAATCCGCCTCTTAGCGTATCGCGCATTTATTGGTTTTCTGAAGAGCCATTTTTAGCATCTGTCCGGCGTGGTCAGCGCATCGCTGCTCAGGAGCCTGGCACCAAGCCGTCCTTTTTCACCTTGATGAAGGTCGAACCTTTGGCCCACCTATTTTTCATGAACTGAGAGGCAGGGGATCGGTGCCCTCGCTTAGAATTGCAAGATATCGTCGATAGCTAAACACGCGGCCGCGCTTGCGGCCAGTCACCTCATCAACGATGCCCAATCGCTCCAGATCGGCAAGAGCAGCGTTGACCGTAGGTGCGGACAGGCCTGTAATCTGA
>NZ_WIXI01000033.1 GCF_009617585.1 Endobacterium cereale
CACCCTCATGCCCTGCGCCGGCTCCAACTCGCCGGGACGCCTCCCGGTGTATCCACGATGGAACACGAGAATTGTAGGCACGGGTTTTGGGAGGGTGGACGAAGCCGGATCCAACTATTTTCCAAGCTATTGATTTGGCTTCGATCTATTTTCAGGGCGCCGTAAACATTGCGGCAAAATGTTCCATTTACGACACCGTGGTCGCAAGCAGGATCCGACCTGGATGCTCCGCATTTCATGCGACACAGCGGTTCAGCGGGAGAGAAACTTCGCTGCCTCAGCTCCAGTAGGAAACGGCGGTAAAATCGCGTTTGCCGAAACCGCGGGCCAGAAGGCAGGTGCGGGCGGCCTTGGCGGCGTCGCAATGGCCGGCAAACCAGACGTGGCAGGTGGCCGGCGTTTCGCAGCATTCCAGCGCTTCCACCAGATTGTCCACCGGCACGACACGGTCGTCGCCGGCAAGCTCGCAGAGATTTTCCTTGGAAACCTGCAGATAAGCTTTCACCTTGCCGGGAGCTGCGGCCAGCATGCGCGAAATCGCCGGCATCGCTGTCTCGTCGCCAAACAGAAGCAGCTCGCTCGAAGCCGGGCATCCGCCGCCGCCGGGGCCCATCAGGCCGACGGTCTCGCCGATCGGATTGCTGTCGGCCCAGTCGGATGTTGGGCTGCCCTGATGGCGAAAGATGTCGAATTCCAGCCAGTTGTCTTCGGCCGCAATGGTCGTGTAGACCGGCTTGTGCAGCGCATCCTCGCCTTCCGGCCAAACCGTACGACCATTGGCGGCGGTGCGCGGCCAGATGGGATTGCGCCCGCGCGGGCCGATCAGGATACGGAAATGCAGGCTGCCCGTGGCAAACCGCTCGGCGTCCGAGCCTTCAAGGCGAACGCGCAGATAACCGGGAGAGCGGCGTGATACCGAAGTCACCGTCATCAGTGACAGGCCGGGCGCCAGGGCACCTTCTTCCACCTTGTCCCACTGGATCGAAAGACCACTGCTTTCCAGCATTTCGGTCACACTGTCTTGCAGCGTGCGCAAAAGTCGTTCTTCCGGGGAGGTCAGTTTGAATGTGCCGCCTTCGCCTTCGAGGCAGATCTGGGCTTTGGAGTTCCAGACGCAAAGCGAGGTGCCATCGTCTTCCAGCGCCATATCCCACAGCACAGCGCGTGCCTTGAGAGCTTCCAGTGCTGCTGCCCCTGTTCCGACGATGCGGCCTTCGGTCTGATATGTCGCTGCCATGATCTCTGCCCGGACTGTCCGTTGCAGGTGTCATGTGCATTCCTGACTGTAAATGTCAAGAATGCGCCCGATCACATCGCATGTAAGCTGACCGGAAAGTGATCAGCGCAGCATTTTTGGTCCGCCCAGAACCTTGTCGTCGATTTCGCCGATCGCATCGAGGTCACGCCCGACATAATCGATCGAGCGCAGGATATGCCGCAGCACGTTGATGCGGGCGCGGCGCTTGTCGTTGGAGAGCACAACAGTCCAGGGGCTCTCGTCCTTGTGGGTCTTGTCCAGCATGGCGTCACGCTTGGCGGTGTAATCGTCCCATTTCGGCAGGCCGGCAATATCCATCGGCGACAGCTTCCATGTCTTCAATGGATCGTGGCGGCGATCGTGAAAGCGCTTCAGCTGCATTTCGTGGCCGATATCCAGCCAGAACTTGAAGAAGTGGATGCCATCATCGACGATCATCTGCTCGATATGCGGCACCGTCTTGATGAAGTCGCGATATTGCTCGATCGTGCAGAAACCCATGACCGGCTCAACCACGGCACGGTTATACCAGGAGCGGTCGAACAGGGTGATTTCGCCGGCACTAGGAAAATGGGTGACATAGCGCTGGAAATACCATTGCCCGGTTTCCTTGTCGGTCGGCTTGGCCAGCGCGACGATATGGGCGGAACGCGGGTTGAGATAGGAATGCAGGTTGAAGATCGTGCCGCCCTTGCCGGCTGCGTCGCGCCCCTCGAACAGCGCCATCATGCGCTTGCCGGTGGATTGCAGTGAATACTGCAGCTTGACCATCTCGACCTGCAGCGCGTGCATCTGCTTGTCGTAAGTCTCGCGCTTCAGCTTGTCTTCGTAAGGGTAACCGCCGGAGGACAGCGCCTTTTCCTCCACCCAGTCGGGCAGTTCGGGGTCATCGATATTGAAGATGCGCTTCTTGCCCTTGATGTCGAGTTCGACAGCGCGGCTCTGGTCAATATCCATCTGTTCCATCCTCTTGATCTGTGGTTTTCGATTTTGAAAACAAAGCTAGTGCAGTGCATGGCTTAATGCCAGTTGGCAAACGCACAGGCGCCTTCATCGTTCTGTTGCAAAGCTGTGCAAAATCACGAGGCAACGGCGTATCGATGCATATCTGTCATGATAGCGCTATAAGACCACCGGTTATCGTTTTGAGGGTGGCGATTTGGGAGCGCGCGTATGAGCGTGGTGGAAGCGGTGAGTAAAGACGGCAGACAGACAGGCATGCAGATGGCTTCGAAATTCCGACGCGGCTGGCCGATCTTCGTTGTCGCCACGCTTCTGGCGATCATTGCCTGGCTCTCGCAGGTCGATGGGCTGATGGTCGCGGCCGGCTGGCTGCTGCTGGTTTTGTCCATCTTCGCCATCCGTATCGGCTCTGCGGCCGTTGCCAATGCGCCCGCGAAAGAGGTTGTCGCGGAAGAGGCGGATGAGCAGCCACTCGACGAGGTGGTGACCGCTTATCGTGCGCTCGATATTCCGATCCTCATTCTGTCCAGCGATGCGACCGTGCTTTATCACAATCCGGCGGCGGAAAGGGCGCTGGGTGAGTTCGAGGTGGGATCGCACCTTTCGGCCCGCCTGCGTTCGCCCGGAATTCTCGACATGGTGCGCGATACGGTGGCGACCGGCGAACCGAACCAGATGGAGCATTCCGAAAGGCTGCCATCCGAGCGGGTCTATATTCTGCGCATCGCACCGCTTCTGGAAGAGGGCGCGCCCGTCGGCTCGTCACGTTTCTACGTCCTGTCATTCCGCGATATTTCAGAACTGCGCCGCCTCGATCGCATGCGTTCGGATTTCGTGGCCAATGCCAGCCACGAATTGCGCACGCCGCTCGCCTCGCTGCGCGGTTTTATCGAAACCATTCAGGGGCCGGCCAAGGGCGATGCCAAGGCGCAGGAAAAATTCCTCGGCATCATGCTCGATCAGGCCACCCGCATGAGCCGGCTGGTGGATGATCTCCTGTCGTTGTCGCGGCTGGAACTGAAATCTCATATCGCTCCTGATCAACGTGTCGATCTCGTCCCGGTCGTGGCTCATGTGCGCGATGCGCTTCTGCCACTGGCAAACGATCTCGGCGTCGATATCCGCCTGCATCTGCCGGAAGGCAAGGTCGACGTCATCGGCGATCGCGACGAACTCGTGCAGGTCGTGGAAAACCTCATCGAGAACGCCTGCAAATACGGTCAGGAAGGTGAGGTGGTCGATGTTCATCTCACCAAGCAGGAAGGGCAGCCGGTCGAATTCAGCGTCGTCGATCGTGGCCCGGGCATACCGGCCGAGCATGTTCCGCGCCTCACCGAGCGTTTTTATCGGGTCAGCGTGGCCGACAGTCGCTCCAAAAAAGGGACCGGTCTGGGGCTCGCCATCGTTAAGCATATTCTCACGCGCCACCGTGCACGGCTGATCGTGAAGTCGGAAATCGGCAAGGGAACCACGTTTACCGTGCGTTTTTGACATAAAAACCCGATGTGAGATTCACACGGTAAAAATAATCTATATAAATCAATAGGATGGATTGTCACAATTGTTTCATCGAAGTGACATAAAAGCTGAGGCCAAGGGCAGCTAAGACGTGCTGGCCGAAAGCCGGGAAGCGCGAAAATTACCGGCTCCAAACGCTTTTACAAACCCATACCGGGAGAACATCGATGAACATGTTGAAACTTTCCGCAGCAGCCCTGGTGGCTTCTGTTGCCTTTGCTGGCGCAGCCGTTGCTCGCGACCAGGTTCAGGTTGCCGGCTCCTCCACCGTTCTGCCTTACGCAAAGATCGTTGCTGAAACTTTTGCCGAAACCTTCCCGAACTTCAAGGCTCCGGTCATCGAGTCTGGCGGCACGGGCGGCGGTCTGAAGGCATTCTGCTCGGGCGTTGGTGAAGGCACCATCGACATCGCCAACGCTTCGCGCGCCATCAAGAAGGACGAACTGGCTGCTTGTAAGGCTGCCGGCGTCAACGACGTTCAGGAAGTTCGCATCGGTTACGACGGTATCGTCTTCGCTGCCGAC
Organism: Endobacterium cereale; assembly: GCF_009617585.1. Classification (GTDB taxonomy): domain Bacteria; phylum Pseudomonadota; class Alphaproteobacteria; order Rhizobiales; family Rhizobiaceae; genus Neorhizobium; species Neorhizobium cereale. Next base: position 4,264 of record NZ_WIXI01000033.1, read on the forward strand.
TCTTCCAACGGCGACATGAAGATCACCCCGAAGGACCTCTACACGGCTCTGGCTGCCCAGGTTGTTGTTGACGGCAAGCTCGTCGCCAACCCGCACAAGAACTGGTCGGACGTCAACGCAACTCTGCCGAAGGGCCCGATCGCTGCCTACATTCCGGGCTCCAAGCACGGCACCCGCGAAGTCTTCGAAGAGAAGATCATGGCTGAAGGCTGCAAGGAAGCCGGCGCCACCGACGTCATCAAGGCTTCGATCACCGATGCCAAGGCAGCAGCCGCTGCTTGCGTTGCTGTTCGTAAGGACGGCGCTGCAGTCGACATCGACGGCGACTACACCGAAACACTCGCTCGTATCGCTGCCAACAAGACCGGCCTCGGCGTATTCGGTCTGGCCTTCTACGAAAACAACATGGACAAGCTGAAGGTTGCGACCGTTTCGGAAGTCGTTCCGTCGACCGAAACCATCTCTTCCGGCAAGTACCCGGTTTCCCGTCCGCTGTTCTTCTACGTCAAGAAGGCTCACCTGGGCGTTATCCCGGGCCTGAAGGAATACGTAGAATTCTTCCTGTCTGACGACATGGTTGGCCCGGACAGCCCGCTGGCTGAATACGGCTTGGTTGCTGCTCCGGACGATCAGCGCGAAGAAGCCCGCAAGGCCTTCGAATCCGGCAAGACCATGTAATTGAACGACCCGGCGCCGCTTTGAAAAAAGCGGCGCCGACTTCTTCTTCTTTGGCCTTTTGGTCGCCCGATCAGGGGCGGTCTTGGAGCGGACCCGCAGTGATGACTGCGTTGTGTAACCGCGAATAAATCGGTTCCGATGGTTGGAATTGTGCGGTAAGCGTGCCGCCGATGGCGGTAGGCCGGGGGATTGTGATGAGCACACCATTGATTTTGTTGGTACTGGCGATCTTTGCGATCGTCTGTTACGTCGTCGGGACACGGCGCGCCTTGGCCATTGCCGGCGGATTGTCCTCGAGGCTGCATTCCCGTCAGGGTTATTATGGCGCTTTTGTTGCCATATGCGCCACTGTGCCGGCTGCGGCTGTTCTTGTGATCTGGCTGATTGCCAGCCCCCTTTATATCAATTCCACCATCCATGACGGTTTTCCCGAAGAGGTGAAGGCCCAGTCGGAAGCGCAGCAGGGCCTCAGCTTCGGCATGGTCAACTCGCTGGCGCGCGGCATGGATGTGCTGACGCTCGAGGAAATCGATGCCGTCGGCGCCAACCCTGCCGAACTGCGCGCAGCGCTCGGTGCCAAGGGCGTGCCGCTGGCTGGCGATCCGGAACCTTGGATGGTTGCGTCCGCCGGTGATCTGAATGCCATGCAGAAGATCAGCAATCGCGTCATGACCGCGATCGTGCTGATGGTGGCGCTGGCCGGTGCCGGCCTCTCCTATGTTCGCATCGCCCCGCGTTTCCGCGCCCGTAACCGCGTTGAAAAGGTCATCCTTTCCGCGCTGGTCCTCGCATCGTCGATCGCCATCGTCACCACGATCGGCATCGTCATGTCGATGCTGACGGAAGCCGGTCACTTCTTCGGCCGCGTCCCGGCCTGGGAATTCTTCTTCGGTACCGTGTGGGATCCGCGCTTTGCGGCTGCTGGTGCAGGCGCTGCGTCGGATGGTCAGTTCGGTCTCATTCCGCTTCTGGCCGGCACGCTCTATATCGGCTTCGTCGCCATGCTTGTCGCCGTTCCGGTCGGCCTGTTCTCCGCCATCTACATGTCGGAATACGCATCGCCACGCGTGCGCTCGATTGCCAAGCCACTGCTGGAAGTTCTCGCCGGCATCCCGACCATCGTCTACGGCTTCTTCGCGCTCACCTCGGTCGGTCCGTTCCTGCGTGACATTTCTGCGCAGATCCAGGGGATCGCTACCGGCGAGTACGCCAACTTCATCCAGGCGCAGTCGGTTCTGACGGCTGGTTTCGTCATGGGCATCATGCTGATCCCCTACGTTTCCTCGCTGTCGGACGATATCATCACCGCAGTACCCCGTGCGCTGCGTGACGGTTCGCTCGGTCTCGGTGCCACCAAGTCGGAAACCATCAAGAAGGTCGTCATGCCGGCAGCTCTGCCGGGCGTCGTCGGCGCGCTTCTGATGACCGCCTCGCGCGCCATCGGCGAAACCATGATCGTGGTTCTTGCCGCCGGCGTTGCCGCCCGCATGCAGCTCAATCCGTTCGAGCCGATGACCACGGTGACCGTCAAGATCGTCAGCCAGCTGACGGGTGACCTTGAATTCACCTCGCCGCAGACGCTCGTGGCTTTCGCGCTCGGCATTACGCTGTTTGCGATCACGCTTTGCCTCAACATCTACGCGCTCTTCATTGTGCGCAAATACCGGGAGCAGTACGAATGACCGACGTGGTTTCTTCCCCCGCCGGCGTGCTCGACAAGCCCGCCCGCCGCGATATCGGCATCAAGCGCCGTTACCGTGCAGAGCGCCGCTTCCGCGCCTATGGCATCGCCGCCCTTTCTTTCGGCCTGCTGTTCCTGGCTCTGCTGCTGTGGTCGGTCGTTTCCAAGGGTTACACCGCCTTCCAGCAGACGATGATCACCGTTCCGGTCGAGTTCTCCGAGCAGATCATCGACAAGGATAATGAGCGCGCCACCGATCCGCAGAAGCTGATGACGGCGAACTACCCGATCGTCGCCCGCAATGCGGTTGCCAAGGCACTCGGTGTTGCCGAAAACGACACCGCCGGCCTTCGTGCCGTCAACCAGATGATTTCGAACGGTGTTCGCGGTCAGCTGCGTGACATGGTCGTCGCCAACCCGCAGATCATCGGTACCACCCAGACGGTTTCGCTGCTCGCCGCCGGTGACATCGACAGCGCCTGGAAAGGCCAGATCAATCTCGATGTGTCGGAAGACAACCGCAAGATCTCCGACCAGCAGGTCGGCTGGATGAAGCAGCTGGCGGAAGCCGGCGCACTCGGCAAGCATCTCAATGGTGGCATTTTCGTCAACGGCAATTCAAGCCGTCCGGAAGCGGCCGGCGTTGGTGTCGCGCTGATCGGTTCGTTCTACATGATGCTGATCGTGCTGGTGCTGTCGCTGCCGATCGGTGTCGCCGCCTCGATCTACCTCGAAGAGTTCGCGCCGAAGAACAGGCTCACAGACCTGATTGAAGTGAACATCAACAACCTCGCGGCCGTTCCCTCGATCGTTTATGGTCTTCTTGGTCTTGCCGTGTTCATCAACTTCATGGATCTGCCGCGCTCGGCCTCGCTGGTTGGCGGTCTCGTCCTGACGCTGATGACCCTGCCGACCATCATCATCGCCACCCGCGCGGCCCTGAAGGCGGTACCGCCTTCGATCCGCGCGGCAGCACTCGGGCTGGGCGCCTCGAAGATGCAGACCATCTTCCACCACGTCCTGCCGCTTGCCATGCCGGGCATTCTGACCGGTACCATTATCGGCCTGGCGCACGCGCTCGGTGAAACCGCGCCGCTTCTTCTGATCGGCATGGTCGCCTTCGTCGCCAACTATCCGACCACCCCGATGGATCCGTCCACGGCCCTGCCGGTGCAGATCTACATGTGGGCAAACGAGGCGGAACGCGCCTTCGTCGAAAGAACCTCGGGAGCAATCATCATCCTGCTCCTGTTCCTCATTGTCATGAACGTCGGTGCCATCCTGTTGCGCCGTCGCTTCGAACGGCGCTGGTAGAAGGAGCTCTGTTATGAACATGATGTCTGAAGCAGCAGTGGAAAAGGCGCTAGACAAGAAAATGAATGACATGTCCTACAAGATGATCGGCAGCGACGTATCCGTCTATTACGGCGAGAAGCGCGCCCTGTTCGACGTCAACCTCAACGTCCGCGAAAACACGGTAACGGCTCTCATCGGTCCGTCGGGCTGCGGCAAGTCGACCTTCCTGCGCACACTGAACCGCATGAACGATACGATCGAAGGCTGCCGCGTCACGGGCAAGATCACGCTCGATGGCGACGATGTCTACGACAAGGAAATCGACGTCGTGGAACTGCGTGCCCGTGTCGGCATGGTGTTCCAGAAGCCGAACCCGTTCCCGAAGTCGATCTACGAAAACATCGCCTACGGTCCGCGCATCCACGGTCTGGCCCGCAACAAGGCCGACATGGACCAGATCGTTGAAGCCAGCCTTCAGCGCGCCGGCCTGTGGACCGAAGTCAAGGATCGTCTGCATGAAGGCGGCACCGGCCTGTCCGGTGGTCAGCAGCAGCGTCTGTGCATTGCACGTGCCGTTGCCGTTTCGCCGGAAGTCATCCTGATGGACGAGCCCTGTTCGGCGCTTGACCCCATCGCAACCGCAAAGGTCGAGGAACTCATCCACGAACTGCGCGCCAATTACACGATCGTTATCGTCACGCACTCCATGCAGCAGGCGGCCCGCGTGTCGCAGCGCACGGCCATGTTCCACCTCGGCCAGCTGGTCGAGGAAAACGACACCGACAAGATGTTCACCAACCCTGATGACCAGCGTACGCAGGACTACATCATGGGCCGTTTCGGCTGATTTGGGTCTCTCGACCCGGATTGCCTGACTTACGACATCAAGGATCAGAAAAATGGTATCGACCCATATTCTTTCGGCCTACGACGAAGAACTGAAATATTTGAACCGCCGCATTTCCGAAATGGGCGGTCTGGCTGAGCAGATGTGCGGCGACGCGGTTCGCGCGCTCGTCAACTCGGATACGGCTCTGGCCCAGAAGATCATTTCCGACGACGTGATCCTCGATCACGCCGAGCGCGAGATCCAGGACAAGGCGATCGTCACCATCGCCCGTCGCCAGCCGGTTGCCGCCGACCTTCGCGAAATCATCGGCACGCTGCGTATCGCAGCCGACCTCGAGCGCGTTGGCGACCTTGGCAAGAACACGGCCAAGCGCGTCATCGCCGTGCAGGGCACCGGCGTTCCACGCAAGCTGGCCCGTGGCCTGGAGCATCTCTCCGAACTGGCTCTGGTGCAGCTCAAGGACGTTCTCGACGTGTTTGCCAGCCGTTCGGCTGAAAAGGCGGAAATCATCCGTCAGCGCGACGAGGAAATCGACGCGATGTACACGTCGCTGTTCCGCGAACTCCTCACCTACATGATGGAAGATCCGCGCAACATCACCTCGTGCACGCATCTCCTGTTCTGCGCCAAGAACATCGAGCGTATCGGTGACCACGCCACCAACATCGCCGAGACCATCTATTACATCAAGACCGGTGCCCAGCTCGAAGGCGAACGTCCGAAGGACGATACGGCAAACACGGTTGGTGCGCTCGTCGAGTGACGGGCGAAACGGAGCAGTAAAATATGCTACCCAAGATCGCGGTCGTTGAAGACGAAGAAGCGCTGAGCGTGCTTCTTCGCTACAATCTCGAAGCCGAAGGATATGAGGTCGAAACCGTTCTGCGCGGTGACGAGGCTGAAATCCGACTTCAGGAACGCGTTCCTGACCTCCTCATCCTCGACTGGATGTTGCCCGGCGTTTCCGGCATCGAACTCTGCCGTCGCCTGCGCATGCGTCCCGAGACCGAGCGTCTGCCGATCATCATGCTGACGGCGCGCGGCGAGGAAAGCGAACGTGTTCGGGGCCTGGCAACCGGTGCCGACGATTACGTCGTAAAACCGTTTTCCACGCCGGAGCTGATGGCCCGCGTCAAGGCGATGTTGCGCCGTGCACGCCCGGAAGTTCTCTCCAGCGTCCTGAAATGCGGTGACATTGAGCTGGATCGCGAGACCCATCGCGTTCACCGCAAGAGCCGTGAAGTGCGCCTCGGCCCGACAGAGTTCCGCCTGCTGGAATTCCTCATGGTGTCTCCGGGCCGCGTCTTTTCGCGCTCGCAATTGCTGGATGGTGTCTGGGGCCATGACATCTATGTCGATGAACGAACCGTCGACGTGCATGTCGGTCGCCTGCGCAAGGCGTTGAACTTCTCCAACATGCAGGATGTTATCCGCACCGTTCGCGGTGCCGGGTATTCCATGGAAGCCTGATTGGTTTCAACGATACTGAATGAAAACGACCCGAATGCGTTTGCATCCGGGTCGTTTGTCATTGTGCAGGCAGCATATTCAGCAAGTGCCGTTATTCGGCAGGAGCTTGCGCTTCGCGCCATTCCGGCAGCGGGAAGATCCTGTCATAGGCCATGTTGAAGACGAAGGCGTAGACCAGGTAGAAGGTCGCAAACGAGATATCCATCACCAGCGCCTGCCAGATGGTAACACCAAGATACCAGGCGATGAACGGCAGGAGCACGATCAGCAGGCCCAGTTCGAACAGGAACGTGTGGGCGACGCGCAGGGGTAGTGTCTTCAGCGTGCTGCCGCGGAATTTCTGCATCAGGTGATCGAAACCGAGATTGTAGACATAGTTCCAAGCCGTAGCGACGGTTGCCGAAACGATGCCGACGACACCGACATGTTCGACAGGAAGGTGGAAAACGAAGGACGCGAGCGGCGTGAAGAGCGCAAGCCCGATGATTTCAAAGCTGATGGCGTGACGAATACGATCGCGTGTGGTGCGCATGGTCAACCCCTTGGGTTTTGGCCGGGCCGTCCCGGTGTTTCATGCCCAATACGGGGGAGGTCGTCCTCGCGAGCAGTAAATAGGTGTTTGCCCATCTATTGGCAAGCGGCGTTACAGCAAACCTGCCTTGCATATAGGCAATTGCCGGATCGGTAGGCGCAAAAAAAGCGGGTCATAAACCCGCTTTTCGATTTCGTCCTCGTGTGTGCTCTTTCCGATCAGGAAGCGCGGGCCGATCAGGAAGCGCGGGCAACCGACTTGTTGCGGCGCTCGTTGACCGGCTGGTAGGCCATGCGGCCATGGTACTTGCAGTAAGGCGAGTTGTCCGGGGATTCAGCGCCGCAGAAGTGGAAGTCGTCCTTGAGGGGGTCACCCATCGGCCACTTGCAGGTGCGCTCGGTCAGTTCGGTCAGCGCCAGCTTGCGGTTGATCGGAACGACGATGTTGCCGGCAGGCTTGTAGACAGCGACTTCCTGCGTCGCGTCCATGTCCATCTCTTCACGCACCATGTTGGCGCCGACCGGACGCTGCACGGTACGGGTCTGCGGACGGGCTGCGAAATTGCTCTGCGGACGCGGTGCGGTCGTTGCTGCGCGCTTGGCCGGACGTGGCGCAGCGCTGGTGCTGCCGCCGGCTTTCGCTCGGCCGGGCAGGTTCAGGCGATGGACTTTGCCAATCACCGCGTTACGGCTTACGCCTCCAAGTTGAGCGGCAATCTGGCTGGCGCTCAAACCCTCGGCCCATAATTTCGTAAGGCGCTCGACGCGCTCGTCTGTCCAGTTCATGCTATCTCTCCGCCGTGAGGTGCTGAACGTGGCTTGAATCGGTCACCGATCCGGCGAATGAATCCGCCAGAAAATACTATATCTATACTTTTGGTGACTAAGTCCGCCGCATGCAGCCTAGTAATTGACGATTAACCTAGTGTGGGGCTGACTCCGTGGCAAGAGTCGGGCGAATCACCGCGAATCGATTTCCCGGTTTTCCCCAACTTGCTCATGGGGAGAGTCATATTTGTCACAGCTTTTGGGCGAGTGACCGTCGCGCGCAATAAAGACCTTTCCAAGGCATTGAAAGCTGTTTTGTTGACAGCACACAGCGAAATGCCGATAGTGCCCGCGCCGCCCTCAAAGGCGGCATTTTTAATTTCGGCGACATGGGTCGCCGTCTGATTTCGGTCAGTCTCAAGGAGTGAATTCGTCATGGCTGAAGCCGCGCTTTTCGACACCTTTGCTAGAGCTCCGCTGCGCTTCGAGCGCGGCGAAGGCGTTTGGCTTGTGACGGAAAGCGGCGAGCGATATCTCGATTTCGGCGCAGGCGTCGCGGTCACCTCCTGCGGCCATTCCAATCCGCATCTGGTCGACGCGCTGAAGTCGCAGGCCGAAAAGGTCTGGCATCTCTCCAACCTTTACGAAATCCCGGAGCAGGAGCGCCTTGCGCGTCGGCTGACGGAAGCCACATTCGCAGACAAGGCCTTTTTCACCAATTCGGGTGCGGAAGCGCTGGAATGCGCTATCAAGACGGCGCGCCGTTATCATTATTCCAAGGGCAATCCGGAAAAATTCCACATCATCACCTTCGAAGGTGCCTTCCATGGCCGCACGATCGCGACGATCGCTGCCGGTGGCCAGGAAAAGTACATGGAAGGTTTCGGCCCCAAGGCTCAAGGTTTTGATCAGGTGCCGTTCGGTGACCTCGATGCGCTCAATGCCGCCATCAACGAAAACACCGGTGCCCTGTTGATCGAGCCGATCCAGGGTGAAGGTGGCGTGCGTTCCGTTCCAAAAGAATTCATGCGCGAGCTGCGTCGCATCTGCGATGAAAAGGGCCTGCTGCTGATCCTCGACGAGGTTCAGACCGGCGTCGGCCGTACCGGCAAGTTTTTTGCCCATGAATGGTCGGGCATCACGCCGGACATCATGGCGATCGCCAAGGGTATCGGTGGTGGTTTTCCGTTCGGCGCCTGCCTTGCGACGGCGGAAGCTGCGTCCGGCATGAAGCCCGGCATCCACGGCACGACCTATGGCGGCAATCCGCTGGCCATGGCCTGCGGCAACGCCGTGCTCGATATCGTGCTGGCCGACGGCTTTCTCGACAATGTCCGTGATGTCGCGCTGGTCTTCCGTCAGGGGCTTGCAAGCCTGAAGGATCGTTTCCCTGAGGTCATCGAGGACGTCCGCGGCGAAGGCCTGTTGCTCGGCATCAAGGCCAAGGTGCCTGCCGGCGATCTCGTCACCGGCATGCGCGATGAACACATGCTGGCCGTGCCGGCTGGCGATAACGTTGTCCGTCTGCTGCCGCCGCTGGTGGTGACCGCGGAAGAGGCCCGTGAAGGGCTCGCACGCATCGAACGCGCCGCGGAAAAGATTTCCGCAGAACGTATGAAAAAATCGGCCTGAGGGGCAGGAGAGGGGACGCCGTTTCGGGTTCCCTCGTGAAGGGAATATTTGAAATGGCATCTCCCAAGCATTTTCTGGATCTTTCTGCAGTCTCGAAGCAGGATCTGCGCACGATCCTCGACGACGCCAAGGTTCGCAAAGCCGCCACCAAGGACGGCACGGCCGACAAGCCGCTGGCCGGCAAGATGCTGGCCATGATTTTTGAAAAGCCATCCACCCGCACCCGCGTTTCCTTCGATGTCGGCATGCGCCAGCTCGGCGGCGAGACGCTGTTCCTGTCGGGCACGGAAATGCAGCTCGGCCGCGCCGAGACGATTGGCGATACCGCCAAGGTGCTGTCGCGCTACGTCGATGCGATCATGATCCGCACCACCGATCACAAGCGCCTCATCGAGTTGGCCGAACACGCCACCGTGCCAGTCATCAACGCCTTGACCGACGACACGCATCCCTGCCAGATCATGGCCGACCTGATGACCTTCGAGGAACATCGCGGCTCCGTTGAAGGCAAGACCTTCGCCTGGACCGGTGACGGCAACAATGTGCTGCACTCCTTCGTCGAAGGGGCTGCCCGTTTCGGTTACACGATGAACATGGCCGTTCCCATGGGCTCCGAGCCGCACGACAAGTTCATGAACTGGGCGCGCAACAATGGCGGCAACGTCAAACTCTATCATGATGCCGAACAGGCGGTTGCCGGTGTGGACATGGTCGTCACCGATACCTGGGTTTCCATGAACCAGGAGCACAAGGCGCGCGGCCACAACATCTTTCAGCCCTATCAGGTCAATGACGCGCTGATGAAGCGCGCCAAGGACGATGCGCTGTTCATGCACTGCCTGCCCGCCCACCGCGGCGAGGAAGTCACTGACGCCGTCATCGACGGCCCGCAGTCGGTGGTCTTCGACGAGGCGGAAAACCGTCTGCACGCACAAAAATCGATCCTCGCATGGTGCTTCGGCGCCGTCTGAGGCCGGTCTATCGAGAGCAATGGCCGCATGCTTGAAACCGGCAGCGGCCCACACCATCTGTGGCACTTCAAGCACGCCGGGCGGCCAGGGTCGCGCCGGCGTTTCAATATATATGAGCGTCGTCTTTTTGCCCGGCCAGCGGTTCCGCTCGGCGGGTGCATATGTCAGATTGGCCAAAAAGACCGGCGCAGAAGGAGCGGAAAATGGCAGAAGCAACCGTTGAACTGAACGATCTCAGCCTTGCCGGTGACGATCGCGTCGTGCCTTTTCAGGTCGAAGGTCTCGATGTGCGTGGTCGTGCGGTTCAGCTCGGGCCGCTGTTGAACACCATCCTTGCCCGCCATGATTATCCGGCGCCGGTTGCGCGCCTGCTGGCGGAATCGCTCGTGCTGACGGCTCTGCTGGGCACATCGCTGAAATTCTCCGGCAAGTTCACCGTGCAGACCAAGGGCGATGGCCCGGTTGATCTTCTGGTCGCCGATTTTTCGACGCCGGATGCGCTGCGTGCCTATGCCCGTTATGATGAAGACGCGCTGGCCGCCGCCGTCGAGGCCGGCAAGACGCAGCCGCAGGAACTGCTGGGCGAAGGCATTCTTGCCTTCACCATCGACCAGGGCATGGGTATGCAGCCTTATCAGGGCATCGTGCCGCTCGATGGTTCAACGCTCGAAGAAATCGCCGGCGTCTATTTCCGCCAGTCGGAACAGATCCCCACCAAGGTACGCCTAGGTGTCGCCGAACTGATCGATCGTGATGAAGACGGCAATCCACGCCACAACTGGCGGGCTGGCGGCATTGTCGCGCAGTTCCTGCCGCAGGCGCCCGAGCGCATGCGCCAGCCGGACCTGCATGGCGGTGACGGCGACGAGCGCGAAGAAACGCACGCCGGCGACGACGCATGGTCGGAAGCCCGCATGCTGGTCGAAACGGTGGATACCGACGAACTGACCGACCCGCAGGTTGGCATCGAACGGCTGCTCTACCGCCTGTTCCACGAGCGCGGCGTGCGCATCTACGATCCGCAGACGGTTTTCGATCGTTGCAGCTGCTCGCGCGACAAGATCAAGGGCGTGCTTTCGGGCTTCACGGCTGAGGAAATCGCGGCCAGCGAGGAGAACGGCCAGATCGCTGTCTCCTGCGAGTTCTGCTCGACCACCTATCATTACGACGTGGCGGAATTCGCGGCGGCCTAACCCAGGCGCGGAATGCAACGAAAAAGCCGGCTGTGATGCCGGCTTTTTTCATGCGGATCGACAGTGCACTTAATTTAGGATGCGCAGCTGCCCCGGTGAATCCAGAGAAAACGCCGGGATATCGACGATCATCGTCTCGCCGTCATCGGTTTCCATCTGGTAATGGCCGAACATCATGCCCGACGGCGTGTCCAGAGGGCAGCCGGAGGAATATTCGTAGCTGTCGCCGGGCTGCAGGTGCGGCTGTTCGCCGACCACGCCGAGACCCTCGACCTCATCGACCAGACCGTTTTCGTCGGTAATGTGCCAATAACGCTGAACCAGCCGCACGGGCCGGGACGAATGGTTGGAAATAACGATACGATATCCCCAGACATAGCGGCTCTCGTCCGGATCGGATTGCTCCTCCAGATAATAGGGCTCGACTTCGACTTCGATATCTTTCGTTCGCGCACTATACATGCCCGATACACCTCATACTGATGTTATCGGTATCGTATAGAGTGTGGCTCACGTCAAGAAATCCCGGCCACATAGGGCTTTTGCGACCGGGATTCTATATATTAGGGATAACTGCCATGGTAAATGGCAGCATATTTGGGTGATACGTGATAGTTACGCGGAAATTTTCGCCAACGCCTGCGCAAAATCCTCAAGCAGATCTTCCGGATCCTCGATGCCGGCGGAGAAGCGCACCGTGCCGGCCGAGATGCCGAGTTCGGCGCGTGCCTCGTCGGTGAGGTTCTTGTGCGTCGTCGTCGCCGGATGGGTGATGATCGAGCGCGTATCGCCGAGATTGTTGGAAATGGTGACCACTTCCATGGCGTTCTGCAGCTTGAAGGCCGCTTCCTTGCCGCCCTTCAATTCGAACGCCACCAGCGTCGAGCCGCCGGTCATCTGCTTGGCGATGATGTCGGCCTGCGGATGGTCCTTGCGGCCCGGATAGATGACCTTGGCAACCTTGTCGCTATCGGCCAGGAAATCGGCGATGCGGCCGGCATTTTCCGTCTGCTGCTTGACTCGGATCGGCAGGGTTTCGAGACCCTTGATCAGCGTCCAGGCGGTGAACGGCGACATGGCCGGGCCGGTGTGGCGATAATAATCCTGCAGATGCTCGGTCACCCATTCCTTGTCGGAAAGAATGACGCCGGCAAGGCTGCGGCCCTGTCCGTCGATATGCTTGGTGGCGGAATAGACGACCACATGCGCGCCCAGTTCCAGCGGCTTCTGGAAAAGCGGGGTGGCAAACACGTTATCGACCACGACGCGGGCACCGACCTGGTTGGCGAGAGCGGCCACGCCGGCAATGTCGATCACTTCCAGCGTCGGGTTGGTCGGGCTTTCGAGGAAGAAAACCTTGGTGTTGGGCTGGATCGCCTTTTCCCAGTTTTCGAGATAGCGGCCATCGACCAGTGTGCATTCGATGCCGTAACGCGGTGCCAGCGTCTCGACGACCCAGCGGCAGGAACCGAACAGGGCGCGGGCGGCAACGATATGATCGCCGGCCTTCAGCTGGCAGAGAAGGGCGGCGGTGATGGCGGCCATGCCGGAGGCGGTCGCGCGGGCTTCTTCGGCGCCTTCAAGTGCGCACATGCGCTTCTCGAACATGTCGTTGGTGGGGCTGCCGTAGCGGGCGTAGATATAGCCCTCTTCCTCGCCCTTGAAACGCGCTTCCGCGGCTTCTGAACTGTCGTAGGTAAAGCCCTGCGTCAGGTAGATCGCTTCGGACATCTCGCCATATTGCGAGCGCAGCGTTCCGCCATGCACGAGTGTCGTTGCAGGGCGCCAATTCTTGTTCGGAGTTTTGCTCATGTACTGACCACCTTCGTGATACAAAAAAAACCGGCCGCATATGCAGACCGGTTTTCAACCCGGTCTTTTTAGCCACTTGTTTAACGTGGCTGCAAGCCGACCGGCCAAATCACCACGGGATAAAATTGGCTTAATCCCGCTGCGCGCTTGCGTCAATGGCTTTGATTTGGTTTTGTCCGCCATTCGAGACAGGGGCTTTTTGAGATGATCAGGACGACGGGAATTCTGGCTGACCGCGCAATCGCGGCGCTGTTCGAGACGAAACGTCTGATCTCAGAGCGCCCGCTCGACAGTGATCAGATACAGCCGGCCAGCCTCGACCTGCGTCTCGGCGCCAAGGCTTTTCGCGTCCGCGCCTCCTTCATGCCGGGTCCGAACAGTCTTGTGTCCGACAAGCTGGATCGCCTGAAGCTGCACGTGGTCGATCTCTCGGAAGGTGCGGTTCTGGAAACCGGCTGTGTCTATATCGTGCCGCTGATGGAACGCGTCGATCTGCCGGCGGACATGTCGGCCTCGGCCAATCCAAAAAGCTCGACCGGCCGCCTCGATATATTTACCCGCGTCATCACCGATTACGCCCAGGAATTCGACAAGATCCCGGCCGGTTACTCCGGCCCGCTCTATCTGGAAATCTCGCCGCGAACCTTCCCGATCGTCGTGCGTCAGGGCTCGCGCCTGTCACAGATCCGTTTCCGCATCGGCAATGCGTTGCTTGGTGAACCGGAACTGGCAAAGCTGCACGAAGACGAAACGCTGGTTGCCTCGCAGCAGCCCAACGTATCCGGCGGCGGCATCGCGCTGTCGATTGATCTGCGCGGCGACAAGGATGGCCTGATCGGTTATCGCGGCAAACATCACACGGCGGTGGTCGATGTCGACAAGAAAGCCCAGCACGACATTTTCGATTTCTGGGAACCGATCTACAGCCGTGGCCGCAACGAACTGATCCTCGATCCGGACGAGTTCTACATTCTCGTATCGCGCGAAGCCGTGCATGTGCCGCCGCTTTATGCCGCCGAGATGACCCCGTTCGATCCGCTGGTCGGCGAATTTCGTGTGCATTATGCCGGTTTCTTCGATCCCGGGTTCGGCCATGAGGCGGCCGGTGGCCGCGGCAGTCGTGCGGTACTGGAAGTGCGCAGCCACGAAGTGCCGTTCATTCTTGAAGACGCGCAGATCGTCGGCCGTCTTGTCTACGAACACATGCTGGAAGCGCCGGAAGGCCTTTACGGCTCAGGCCTCGGGTCGAACTATCAGGCGCAGGGGCTGAAACTGTCGAAACATTTTCGCGCCTGATTGTCGCGGTCATAGCGCTTGACAGTTGCAGTCTTCTGTTGGAAGGCTGGAAGGGCAGGCGGGTGTAGCTCAATGGTAGAGCAGCAGCTTCCCAAGCTGAATACGAGGGTTCGATTCCCTTCACCCGCTCCATTTCCATTGCAAACTTATTATAAACACATTCACTCTATAGACATCCGTCATCGGCATTGCTGATGAGCGCTGAAAAACATTCGCCGCTCGCAATAGCCGCGTCGCTTTAGACATTTGACCACGGATGTACTGGCAGGGTTGGTAAGCGATGATGAGGAAGGTCGGTGCGGTTTCGCCCCGGCCTTTTTTGTTGCCCGAAAATGCCCGCCTTTATCAGGCGGGCCGGGACTCCGTTGCCGATCGGCGTCTTAGAACACCGCCAGATAGCGCAGCAGCGAGATGATGCCGATGATGATCACGATGACCTGCACGATCTGTCGTGCGCGGCCGTCGATCGGAAGGCGCTGGACAAGATACAGCACCAGGAAGATGACGAGGAAGGTGATCAGAATACTGATAAGTACCGACATGAACTTTTTCTCTCCAAATTGAACCGCCCGTCCCGAGCGGTGACGCAGGAGTGGTAAATAGATAACCGGCTAACCACCATTTTGCATGGGATGCAGCAAGGAGTTGAGCGGGTGTTCTATTTCTTCGTCCCGATGGTCGCATCAACGGGGCGATGCGGCGTTTTGTTCCAGAAAAAAGGTTTTGTCCTCAATTCGTTGAGTGCTTTCCAGGCGGCAACGGAGGTCATCATCCAGTAGAGCGGCACAGCCGTCCACCGCCAGCCGACAAGTCGCCGTTCGTGTGAGGTCATCGACCGCAGGCCCAGTTGAACGAGCAGGATATAGCTGCCCAGAATGTTGACGCTGTCGATAATGGTCATCGGGTGGTGCAAAAGCCCGGCCAGAGCAGAAGGCGTGTAAAGAATGGCGTAAAGTCCGGCAGCAAATGCGACGAGCAGGAGCGGATGCAGCAGCGCCGATACCAGCATGCCACCGATCAGAAGATGAAATGCGAGCGCGCCGCGCCATCCCATTTGCCGCAGGTGGTCGGCAGGATTGCGGGTCGTTACCAGCCATGTCTGCATCCAGCCCTTGTACCAGCGTGTTCGCTGTCCCAGCCACACGCGCAGTGATGTCGGTGCGTCCTCAAGTGTCTGCCGATCTATGGTGGCGGTGCGGTATCCGCGCCGGTAAAGTCGCAAGCCAAGATCTGCATCCTCGGTTACGTTGAAAGGGTCCCAGCCGCCCGCATCGATCAGCGTTTTGGTACGGAAGTGATTGGATGTGCCCCCAAGCGGCAGCGGCAGACGATAAGCCGCCAGCATCGGTAACAGAGCACGAAACAGGCCGGAATATTCAAGCGCGAAAATGGCACTGAAGGCGGATTGCTGTGCATTGGTGATGACAAGCGGCGCCTGCAGGCAGGCAATATCGTCGTCGCTTTCACGGAAACGCTGGAATGCCTCGCGCAATTGCTGCGAATGTGGACGGTCCTCGGCATCGTAGATGGTGAGAAATTCGCCGCGTGCAGCCGGCAGCGCATAGGTCAGCGCCTTCGGTTTTGTCCTTGGCTGGCACGCTGGCACATGGACGATTTCGAAATGCGGCTTGAGCGGCAGGGCAAGCAGCGCTGTTATCGTCTCCGTGTCATCTGCCTCACAGATGAGCTTGATGTCGAGCAGGGCCGGAGGCCAGTCCAGTCTCTCAAGGCTATTCACTAGTTGCCCGACGACGTCGGCTTCCCGGTAAAGCGCTACCATGACCGTATAGACAGGCAAATCCGGTCGATCGATATTCGTGGTTCGCGTGGCCGGCCGCCGGCAGCGCTTCAGATGCAAAAGCGCTGCGATGCGCAGCAATAACGAAGAGAGGTAAAGCAGCGACAGAACGATGTGCAGCGCCGACAGGCTAGGTCCAGGCGCAAACAACAGCATGACAGCCAGCGCAACAATCAGGCCACCTGCCATGAAGCCTTGGGCGCCGGAAAGAACGATACGGGCGGAGCCATGCGCATGGGTCTCGAAAAGGTCGCTGACCGCTATCCTCGATCGCCGGGCGGCCCCTGCCAGCCAAACGCCCGAGCGGATCTGTGACGGTGTGGTAACGGCAAGCCCTTGCCGCAGCCCCGGCAGGCGATCGAGAAGTGCGGCGAGCGCAGAAAGCTTTGCCGCCTCAGGCACGATTGCCACTTGCGGCGCCTTTTTCGCATGCGTCAGGCGAATCTGGTTGGGATGCAGCAGCTGGATATCCAGATGATCCATATCGACAATGCTGGCGGGGTCTATTTTGGCAATGAAAGGCAGCCGCAGGAAACGTGCCATCGCGGAAAAATAGGCGTCCTCGCGGATCGACCCGTCGGCCAGAAGCTCGGCCTCGACGCTGGTGCCGTGGGCATCCGCTCGCTTGATCCATCGCTGGATCATCGGTTTGCCGAAACCGAGACCGCTCAAGGCGGCAATTTCTTCGCCTCTGGAACCATCGTGAAACGAGGAGGAAGCGGGCGCGCTGGCAGCCGTTGTGGTATGCCGCACCGGCGGCCCATGAAAATATTCCCCGACACGCATGCTTCTGCTAAACCCCACATAACAATAAGCCCCGGCATGTCTCGTTTCGGATCATACAGATGCACGCACTGGTTACATCCCCAAAAAGCCGGGGGCAGCTCGTAAGCCTGCTGTCCGGGTTCATCGCGGCGCTTGCGCTGACGGTTATCCCGGCCCTTCCTGTCGCTGCGCAACAGGCTGCAAGCGGCGATCTTCCTGTCATGTTCGATGCGCGCGAGCGCTTGCCGCGCCCGGACCTTTCCAATGTGCCACGCATTCGGGCACTGACCACGGTCGATTTTCCACCCTTCAGCTTTATCGATCAGACGGGACGGCTCACCGGATTCCACGTGGATTTCATTCGCGAAATCTGCGCCGAGTTGAAAGTTGAGGCCAAGTGCCAGATTCAGGCCATGCCCTATGCAGATCTTGAGCCGGCGCTGGAAAAGAGCGGTGCCGAACTCGTTCTGGCAGGCGTGGCCGTCACACCGGATCTGCGCCGCAGGTTCTCCTTCTCGCGGCCCTACATGCTCTTACCTGCACGTTTTGCGGTCAGCAAACGGATCGGGTTGACCGAGCACGCTTCGGTTGCGTTATCGGGTCGGCCGGTCGGTGTCGTAGCCGGAACGGTGCATGAAACAATGCTGAAGAACTTCTTTGCGAAGGTGCAGATGCGTCCGTTTGAAAACCCGGATGCCATGCTCGATGCGCTGAAACATGGCAGTGTCGATGCCGTGTTTGCGGATGGCCTGCGTCTGCCTTTCTGGGTGGCAAGCGAAGCGTCGGGCGGATGTTGCGCGCTGTTCGATGGTCCCTACATGTCGCAGCGTTATCTGGGCGAGGGCCTGTCGGCGATGTTCCGCCATAATGACACGGTTCTGCCGGCAGCTTTCGACAGTGCCGTCGCCGCGCTGTCGCGCAACGGTCGCCTGCAGGAAATTTATCAGCGTTATTTTCCGAACGGGCTTTATTGAGCCGCGGCTGAAATTACTGGCTCGCCCAGATGATGCGCGCGATCCACTCGACCTCGGTCATCTCGAACGTGCGGTTGGGATGCGCCGGATTGAGCGAGTTGAGTTCGATGGATTTGGCGCTCTGTCGCAGCAGAACCTTGGCCATCACTTCACCCTCGCGGGTTTTTACCACCACGCGGTCACCGCGCCGCACCTGCGCGCCGGGTTCCACGATCAGCCGGTCACCGTCGCGGTAAAGCGGAAGCATGGAATCGCCCTGCACCTCCAGCGCATAAACCGCTCCGCTTGTCGGGGCAGCTGGAAAATCGACCACGTCCCAGCCCTGACCGGCGGGAAAACCGCCATCATCGAAAAAGCCGCCGGCACCGGCCTGCGCAAACCCCAGAAGCGGAATGCCACTCGCACGGGGCGGATAGGTCACTTCGGATGTCGTTGCCGGTTGCGGCGTATGAACCGGTTCGGGGCCAAGGAAAGCCAGAAACTGATCGATGCTGGAGCCGGTGGCTTCCAGCACCTTGGCGATCGATTCCGTCGAAGGCCAGCGCATGCGGCCATCCGGCCCCTGCCGTTTGGACTTGTTGAAGGATGTCGGGTCGAGACCCGCCCGCCGGGCAAGACCGGAAGGGGTCAGTTGGTGGCGCTCAGCCAAGGCGTCGAGCGCACTCCAGATCGTCTCGTGTGACAGCATCGTTTTTCAAATCCTGCCGTGCCAGGTCCGCACGACATATGCCCGATGGCCATGGCAGCGCGATACGGCTTGTCTGAGGTTCCGCCTTTCCGCAGCGCCGGAAAGGCCTCGAATGCCTGGAACACGCAAGCACAGCCAGACGCTTCCGAACCTAGCCAAAACCGGGACCGGAGTAAAGGTGGAAAGGAATAAAATCCTGTCTTCGGTGCGTGTGATCGACGTGATCACGCGACCATGGCAAGATTAACCTGGCCGAGTTTGATCACAGCCTGTGTTCGGCTGTCGACATTAAGCTTTAACAGGATCGCCGAGACATGGGCCTTGATCGTCGCTTCCGATACGCCGAGCGCGTAGGCGATCTGTTTGTTAAGCAAGCCCTTTCCGAGCATGGTGAGTACCTTGCTCTGCTGCGGCGTCAGCGTTTTCATCCGCTCCATCAGCTCGGTCATGGCCGGGTCCGAACAGTGCTTTTGTGTGGATCCTGCAGCGCCTGTCCAGATACCCCCATCGAGCACGGTATCGACTGCCATGCGGATATCGTCCAGCCCTGCGGATTTGGAGATGAACCCGGATGCGCCAAGTTCAAGCGCCCGGCTGATCGTTGTGCTGTCGTCGCTGGCTGATACGACGATCACCGGCAGGCCCGGAAATTCGGAGCGCAGGGCCGTCAGACCTGAAAAACCGGAAACGCCGGGCATGTTGAGGTCGAGCAGCATCAGGTCGGTGTCCGGTTGATCGCCTGCCGCCTTGCGGGCCGCTTCGAAATCGCCGGCTTCGATGATTGTCTGTATATAGCCGATATCGTTCACCGCCTGTCGCAGCGCGCCGCGAAACAGGGGATGGTCATCCGCAATGATCATTGTCAGTGTGAGTGTCTGCATGCCCACGCCGCCTCCCAACAGCATAGTCTGCCTAATCTCCTCGCCATATTTCTAATACTGCCAGCCGTTCAGCACAAGGGCTTGTGCCGTCAGACTTCACAACTGTCAGTTCCAATCCGAACCGAACCTGACACAGGTCAGGTTCGGTTCGGTGCTGTCTGCTGTCGTTCTTCTTCCTGAAACTCCTGCACGAGCCCAAAGAACCGCCGCATGAAACGCTCCATGATCGACAGCGAGCTCTCTATCTCGTCTTCCGAAGGCAGGCCCGGTTTGGCGGCGGTCGTGCCCTGTCGGCCCTCCAGCGCGGTCACGCGTTTTTCCAGAAGCTCGAGTTCCTTTTCGTAGGCCGCACGCTCATCGGCGGCCATGCGGCAGGTCAGTTGCCCGCCTTCGTCGCGGCACAGCGTCAGCGCGCCGGTTTCCGTGTCCAGCCGCACGAAACCGCTTTCGGTCTTTTCCAGCCGGAACCGGTTCTGGCTGCCATCCTGCGCGAAGGCAGGCAAGGCAGCAGGCAGGGCAAACGCCGCAGCCATGCCAAGGGCGGCCCATGTCGTTGTGTATCGAAACATGTCTGTCTCCTGTTTTTCTAACGCAGTTTGCCGATGGATTGACCTTCGCCATGGACAAACCGCTGCCGTTGCGGCAAAGCCTCGGCAAACAATCATGGCCGGGAACGAATAATGAGCGACGTAATCTACAAGATCGTGACGGAAGACCTGTGGCTTGATGCCAGGGGAAAAGGCGTTTTTGATGGCGCCCCGGTCGATCTTGCCGATGGCTACATTCATTTTTCCACCGCAGCCCAGGCACAGGAAACCGCGGACAGGCATTTTGCCGGTCAGACGGGCCTGCTTCTGCTGGCGGTGGATATCGACCAACTGGGCGACAAGCTCGTCTGGGAGCCGTCACGTGGCGGCGCGCTGTTCCCGCATCTTTACGCCCCGCTACCATTGAATGCCGTGTTGTGGGAAAAACCTTTGGCCCTCGGCGCCGATGGCCGCCACCAGTTTCCGGAGATGTGAACATGATGGGCTTTTTGAAAAGCGCGACCCGCCGCGGTCTTTTCCTTCTCGATCCCGAAGCCGCGCACGGCATGTCGATCACGGCGCTGAAGACCGGTCTCGTGCCCTCCTGTGCGGCCAGACCTGATCCGCGCCTGCGCGTCAACCTCGCCGGTCTCGATTTTCCCAATCCGGTAGGTCTTGCCGCCGGTTACGACAAGAACGCCGAAGTGCCGGAAGCGCTGTTGAAACTCGGTTTCGGCCATGTCGAGGTCGGTACGCTCACCCCGAAGGCACAGGCCGGCAACCCGAAACCGCGCCTTTTCCGTCTGGTCGAGGATGAAGCCGTCATCAACCGTTTCGGTTTCAACAACGAAGGCCATGATCCGGCCTTTGCGCGCCTTTCCGGCATTCGCCGCAGCGGCATTATCGGCGTCAATATCGGTGCCAACAAGGACAGCGTCGATCGCATCGCCGATTACGTCGCCGGCATCCGCCGCTTCAATTCGGTGGCCACCTATTTCACCGCCAACATTTCCTCGCCCAACACGCCCGGTCTGCGCGACCTGCAGGCGCGTGAAAGCCTGGCAGCACTGTTGTCGGCCGTCATCGCGGCGCGAAATGAAGAGGCCCAAAAGTCGGGCCGCAAGGTTCCGGTTTTCCTGAAGATCGCGCCGGATCTGACCGAAGAGGGCATGGACGACATCGCCGCCGAAGTGCTGGCACATCAGCTGGATGGCCTGATCGTTTCCAACACCACGCTGTCACGCGACGACCTGATCGATCAGGCGCAAGCGGGCGAGGCCGGCGGCCTGTCCGGCAAGCCGCTGTTTGCGCGCTCCACCGCGGTTCTGGCAAAAATGCGCCAGAAGGTTGGCAAGGAATTGCCGATCATCGGTGTCGGCGGTGTGTCCTCTGCCGATACGGCCCTGGAAAAGATCAGAGCAGGGGCCGATCTCGTGCAGCTTTATTCCTGCATGGTCTATGAAGGTCCGGCCCTTGCCGGCCGGGTCGTTTCCGGTCTGTCGAAACTGCTCGATCGCGAGCAGGTCAATTCGGTGCGCGACCTGCGCGACAGCCGTGTCGATCACTGGGCGGCGGCAAAGCTCTGACGCGCCTTTGACGGCAGCATGGCGGCCAGAAACAGGCCGCGCATGCCCATGAACAGATTGAGTGCCAGCCACAGGCCGTGATTGCCGTAGGCCGGCACCAGAATGGCCACGGCCACACAGAAACCGGCGAGCGATGCCAGCATCATGTTGCGCATCGCCCGCGACCATGTGGCGCCGATAAAAACACCGTCGAGCTGGAAAGCCAATGCCCCGGTAACGCCGGTCAGCGCCGCCCAGGCAAGATGGCTCATGGCCTCTGCACGCACTGCTGGGGAGGTTGTCAAAATATCTATCAGCGATGAGCCGAAGGCGAAGAAGAACAGTGCCAACAGACACCCCATCGCCAGTGACCACAGGGCCGTCAACTTAAGTGCACGGTCGAAGGCCGGGCGGTAACGCGCGCCGATCGAGCGCCCTGCCAGCTGTTCGGCCGCACCCGCCAGCCCGTCGAGAAAGAACGAGCAGAGCATGAAAATGTTCATCAGAACGGCGTTTGCGGCCAGCGTCACCGCACCGAAGGAAGAGCCCACTCGCGTCATCAAGGCAAAGGCGATGTTGAGCACCAGCGAGCGGACGAGAATGTCCGCATTGAGGTGAAACAGCGCCTTCAGCCGATCACGGTCGAAAACGTCTGTACGGCTGGGCCGATGGCCCGGCATTTTGGCGAATTGCCGGAAGATGACGGTGAGGCCGGCCACCGCACCGATCACTTCCGCACAGGCCGTGCCCCATGCCACGCCATCCACCCCCCAGCCCAGATGCAGCCCGAGATAGATGGAGAGGATGACATTACTGCCGTTGATGATGACCTGCAGCAACAGGCCGAGCGTGCCCTGGCCGCGGCCCAGAACATAACCGAGAATTGCGAAGTTGATAAAGGTTGCCGGGCTGCTCAGCACGCGAATGCCAAAGTAGTGGCGGGTGACATCTGCAACGGCGGCATCGTCGGTCATCAGGCCGGGCGCATAGGCGAGGATCAGCGGCGTTGCCATCAGCATCAACAAGCCAAGCCCGATGGCGCTGATGAAGGCACGCCAGAACACCGCCTGTTCTTCACGGGCGTCGCCGCGGCCGAAAGCCTGTGCGGTCAGGCCCGTCGTCGAGGTGCGGAAAAAGCTGAGGCTGCCAAAGATCAGGTCGAACAGGATGGCGCCAATGGCCAAGCCCGCCAGTGCCGCCGGATCTCCGAGACGGCCAACCACACCGGTGTCGGTCAGTCCGATCAGCGGCGCGGTCAGGAAACCGAGCGTCATCGGCACGGCGATGGAAAGCACGCTTTTATGCGTGACATCGAAGGGTCGCACGGGGGCGTCCTCTACGGATTGTCCGGTGCCCTGCTGCCCCATGTTTCCAGCGCCCCCGCGCAGTTGTAACTTTTTAGCTGGAGAGGATCATCGACCAGTAAGGCCGTCCATCCTTGGCATAGGCCACGGCAACACCAAGTCCGCTATAGGAGCCCAGCATATTTTTGAGGTGTTTTGGGCTATCGATCCAGGCCTGAACGGCACGTTCGACCTCGTTCTGGCCACTGGCGATGTTTTCCGCTGCCGGCAGCGTCACGTCGCTGGCCTTCATGCGATTGTAAAAACTGTCGCCGAGGCCGATCAGGTGCTGCATCTCGTCGGCCTTGGCCATGCGTACGGCCTGAACAGCAGCCGCCTTACGCGACGCGTTGACGCTCGAAAGCGTCGACAGGCCGTTTTTCTTGCGAAGCTCGTTGACCAGCGGCAGCGCTGCCGCCGTCTGGTCGGTGGCGCCCGGCGTCGGCGCCAGAACGCTGACGGTGGAACAGCCAGCCAAGGCAAGGCCCATGCCGGAAAGGACGAGAAAACCCCGCCGGGAAGGCGTCAGAAATGTCGTCATGTCAGCGCCGGAAACTCATCAGTCGCAGCACGACAAAGATCGGGATGACCACGATCGCGCCGAGCAGAAGGTAATTGCCGACAGTGCCGAGCGCCTCAAAGCCGTTGTACCAGATATCGAGGAAATGATAGCGGATGCTGCCGACGATATTGTCGGGCGTATACCCGAGCCAGGCGAGAACGACGCCGACGATCAGGCAGACGACAACGAGCTTGATGGCTGTGCGGCCGGGGGAGTCACCGAGGAAACTGTTCACGGAAGCGGTCATCCTTGTTCATCTGGCTTGTTCATCTGCGGGAGTGCGACAGACATAATGGCCCTGTTGGTGCACCGCAAGCATGTGGGGCTCCTCCTCAGATAGAACTTGAGTTTTTTTATGACTTGCGCGAGATGGCGCAACTCCAATGAAAGTCACGCCGCCCATGAGTGCGAGCCAGTTCTCTTCCGGCGATGTGATTGCCGACCGCCGTGCCGATTATGCCCGCATGCTCGGCGAGAGCGATGAATTTGCAGCCGCCGCCGAACTAATGGAACAGGCACTGGAAATTACCCCGCAATGGGCAGCCGGCTGGTTTCGCCTCGGCGAATATCGCGAAAAGGCAGGCCTCACCGAACCGGCGATCAGCGCCTATCGGCAAACGCTGGCGCTCGATCCGGAAGACGTGTTTGCCGCCACGCTGAAACTGGCGCTTCTGGGCGCGGCAGATGTGCCGGAACAGCCGCCGAGCCGGTATGTCGAAAGCCTGTTCGACGATTATGCCGATCGTTTCGATACGGCACTGGTGGAAAAGCTGGATTATTCCGTGCCCGGTAAGCTGGCGGCACTGGTTCGGCCGCATGCACCTTTTGCCAGTGTGGTCGATCTCGGCTGCGGCACCGGCCTTTTTGGCGCGGAAATCCGTGACGTGGCGACCCGTCTAGAAGGGTTCGATATTTCCGCCAACATGTTGGCCCGTGCCGAACGCAAGCAGATCTATGATCATCTCGGCCAATCCGACCTGACGCTGCCTGCCGACCAATCCGGCCTGTTCGAGGGGCTGCAAAACCACCGCGCCGACCTCGTTTCCGCTGCCGATGTGCTGATGTATCTCGGTTCGCTGGAAACCGTGTTTCCGCTGGTGACCGAGCTTCTGGCGCCTGCCGGCCTGTTTGCGTTTTCGGTCGAGGATGCCGGTGGCGGCAACGGTTTTGTTCTGCGGGAATCGATGCGTTATGCGCATGCCGAGGATTACATTTTCGGCCTTTTGCAGACCTACGGTTATGATCTGATCGAAAGCGAAAAAACCGTCATTCGCATGGATGGCGGCAATGCTATCCACGGCATTCTGTTTCTGTCGCGCAAGGCTGGCTGAACGGCGCTTTCTTGCGTTTTGCTCACTGACGATCACGCCCTGTTGATGGCGCTTGATGAAGGCGCTATCGCGATGCACACTCACCGCAAAACAAGGGGACTATCTTGGCCGAAGAACAGAGCGTGCAAAAACGCCGGCTGGGCTTTTATAGCCTCGATCCGGCACGTCACACCAAGCTGGAAGATGCGCAAGGATTGTTCATCAGTTCGATGGTGGCGGCGCTCGGTCTTTATCTTCTCAGCCAGGCCGGCTTTCTGACCAGCGGCACAGCCGGCGTCGCCTTCCTGCTGCATTACGCTTTCGACATTCCTTTTGGCGTGCTGTTTTTCGTCGTCAACCTGCCCTTCTATTACCTGTCGTTCAAACGCCTCGGCCTCGGGTTCTCCTTCAAGACGTTTGTCGCCATCCTGATGGTTTCTTTCCTGACAGAGCTTGAGAAGAAGTTCATCGTCATCCAGCATCTAGATCCGTTCTGGGCGGCACTTCTCGGCGGCATCCTGATCGGCTTTGGTCTGCTCGGCCTTTATCGTCATCGCGCCTCGCTCGGCGGCATCGGCATTCTTGCCATCTACATTCAGGATCGTTTCAAGATCCCCGCCGGTCTGGTGCAGCTTGCTTTCGATCTCTGCGTCATGGCCGCCGCCTTTTTCGTGGTCAGCCCGATGACGGTTCTCTGGTCGCTCTTGAGCGCGGTTGTCCTCAACCTGCTGCTCACCATCAACCACCGTTCCGATCGATACATCGCGGTGCGCTGACCATGGCAAACGCGACCGACAAGAAAAGCCCGATCGGCTTCTGGGCCTCAACCTCGGAAAAACACTCGATTATCGAGGATGTGCAGGGCGTGGTCGCCGGTTCCATGCTGGCGGCGCTCGGCGTCACCATGCTGTCGGCAGCCCACCTTATGATCGGCGGCACTGCCGGCCTCGGTTTCCTTTTGCGGTATTCGGTCGATATCAGCTTTGGCGCCGCCTTCTTCCTGCTCAACCTGCCATTCTACTGGCTGGCCTACAAACGCCTCGGCCTCGTCTTCACCATCAAGACGTTCTCCGCCGTGGCGCTGACCTCAGTTCTGTCCGGACTGCTGCCAAAGCTGATCGGTTTTTCGACGATTGATCCGATCACCGCCGCCCTGTTCGGCGGCTTGCTGATCGGTTGTGGCATGCTCGTCTTGTTTCGCCACCGCGCTTCGCTTGGCGGTTTCGGCATTCTGGCTCTGTATCTGCAGGATCATTTCGGCTGGCGCGCCGGTTTTGTGCAGCTCGGTCTCGATTGCGTCGTGCTGATCCTGTCCTTCTTCGTCGCTAGCCCTTTCGTCATCGCCTGCTCTGTTCTGGCCGCACTGGCGCTCAATCTGACGCTGGCCATCAATCACCGTACGGATCGCTATATCGTTCGGTAACTGCCCTTCATTTCCGCAAGTGAAAGCTTATCTTTCATCTCGTGGATCGCATCGAACCGAAATCATCCGGCAATCAGGCCGTCACGCTGCCCCGGCCATTCGTAAAATGGTTTTCGGAAAAGGGTTGGCAACCGCGCGCCCACCAGCTGGAGCTTTTGGCCCGCGCACAAGCCGGCGAAAACATGCTGCTGATTGCGCCCACCGGTGCGGGCAAGACGCTGGCCGGTTTCTTGCCGTCGCTCACCGATCTCGTGGCACGTGGAAAAATCCCGCCCGGCTCAGCCTTTACCGGTATCCACACGCTCTACATTTCGCCTTTGAAGGCGTTGACGGTCGATATCGAACGCAACCTGATGAAGCCGGTCACCGAGATGGGACTGGCGGTGACGGTCGAAAACCGCACTGGCGATACACCGCAGGCCAAACGCCAGCGTCAAAAACTCAATCCGCCGGATATCCTGCTCACCACGCCGGAACAGGTGGCGCTGCTGCTCGCCAACAAGGAAGCGACACGTTTCTTCAAGGACCTGAAATACGTCGTTCTCGACGAGCTGCATTCGCTGGTCACCTCAAAACGCGGCCATCTCCTTTCGCTCGGCCTCGCGCGTCTGCGCAAACATGCGCCAAAAATGCAGACGATCGGGCTGTCTGCGACCGTCGCCGATCCGCTGGACCTGCAGCGCTGGCTAGTTCCGCAAGGTGAAACGCCCGCGCCGCCGGCAGGCCTTGTTCATGTCACGGGAGGGGCCGCCCCCGACATCACCATTCTGGGCACCGATAGCCGCATCCCCTGGTCCGGCCATGTCTCCACCTATGCCATCCCGGAGGTTTATGAGGAGATCAGGCGTCACAAGACGACACTGATCTTCGTCAATACCCGCTTTCAGGCCGAACTGCTGTTCCAGACGCTCTGGACCATCAACGAGGACAATCTGCCGATCGCGCTGCATCACGGCTCGCTCGATGCCGGCCAGCGCCGCAAGGTGGAAGCGGCGATGGCGGACAACAAGCTGCGCGCCGTTGTCGCCACCTCGACGCTCGATATGGGTATCGACTGGGGCGATATCGATCTCGTCGTGCATGTCGGCGCGCCGAAAGGGGCTTCACGCCTTGCCCAGCGGATCGGCCGCGCCAATCACCGCATGGATGAACCGTCCAAGGCGATCCTCGTGCCGGCCAACCGTTTCGAGGTGATGGAATGTCAGGCGGCACTCGATGCCAATTATCACGGCGCGCAGGATACACCGCCGGTGGGCGAGGGTGCGCTTGATGTGCTGGCCCAGCATGTGCTCGGCATGGCCTGCGCCGAACCCTTCGATCCGATGGAACTCTATGACGAGATCACCTCGGCCTCGCCTTATGCCACCCTCACATGGGAAATGTACGAGCGTATCGTCGATTTCGTCGCCACCGGCGGTTATGCGCTGCGCACCTATGAACGGTACGCCAAGATCAGGAAAATGGAAGACGGCCGTTGGCGTGTCTCCAATCCGCAGATCGCCCAGCAATACCGCATGAACCTCGGCACGATTGTCGAGGCCGCCGAACTCAATGTTCGCCTCGTCAAGCGTAATGCCAAAGGCACTTTGGGCCGGGGCGGCATGTCGCTCGGCAAGGTGGAAGAGTATTTTCTGGAACAGCTGGTGCAGGGCGACACGTTTCTGTTCGCCGGCAAAGTGCTGCGTTTCGAAGGTATTCGCGAAAACGAATGTCTGGTTTCCAATGCCTTTTCGCTCGACCCAAAGATCCCGGCCTATGCTGGCGGCAGGTTTCCGCTCACCACCTATCTGGCCGATCAGGTGCGCGCCATGCTGGCTGATCCCGATCGTCGTGTGGCCCTGCCGGATCAGGTCCGCGACTGGCTAAATATCCAGCTCGAACGCTCCATGCTGCCCAAACAGGACGAGTTGCTGATCGAAACATTCCCGCGCGGAAAACGCTTTTTCATGATCGCCTATTGTTTCGAGGGGCGGTTGGCGCACCAGACACTCGGCATGCTGCTCACCCGCCGTCTGGAACGCGCCGGCGCGCGCCCGCTCGGGTTTGTAGCCACCGATTATTCACTGGCCATCTGGGGGTTGAACGATCTGGGCGCGATGATCGCGGATGGTTCATTGAGCCTGTCGGACCTGTTCGACGAGGACATGCTGGGCGACGATCTGGAAGCCTGGCTGGACGAGAGCTACATGCTCAAACGCACTTTTCGCAATTGCGCCGTCATTTCCGGCCTGATCGAACGCCGCCATCCGGGCAAGGAAAAGACCGGCAGACAGGTGACGGTGTCGACCGATCTGATCTACGACGTGCTGCGTTCCCACGAGCCGGATCACGTGCTTCTGGAGGCAACGCGGCGCGATGCGGCGACGGGGCTTTTGGATATCGGCCGTTTGGGCGATATGCTGGGACGAATCAAGGGCCACATCACTCACCGTGACCTCGATCGTGTATCGCCCTTAGCGGTGCCGATCATGCTGGAAATCGGCAAGGAAAGCGTGCCCGGCGAAGCGCAGGATGCGGTGCTGCAGGAAGCCGCGGATGAGTTGATTGCTGAGGCGATGTCTTGAAGGCTTGTGCCTGGGTCCTCGGGTCAAGCCCGAGGATGACCAAAGAGAGGGAGTGCCTAATATGGAGACTGCGAGGGAGCACAGCATCCAAATGTTTCGGTAAGCCGCAGCAGTTCTTTGGGTAAATCTATTTCCCTTCCCGTCGTCATCCTCGGGCTTGACCCGAGGATCCAAACCCAAGCACACGAGATCGACCGAAACCGAAAGACGAACCAGCCGTGATGAACCGCCTCGGGCTTCTCGCCCACACCACGATCACCACACCACCCGCCACCGAGGACATTCTCGTCCACGGAATTGCGGCCGTGTGCGATCCGCTCGGCGGTCTCTACCTGCCCGAAACCGGCATGCTGATCGTCTCCGATCTGCATCTGGAAAAGGGCGCCGCCTTTGCCCGTCGCGGCATGATGCTGCCGCCCTATGACACGATCGCCACGCTCAACATCCTCGCCGCCGTCATCGCTCGCTATGATCCCAAAGTGGTCGTCTCGCTCGGCGACAATTTTCACGATCGCCGCGGCTCGGAATTCCTGCCCGCCGACCTGCGCGCGATGATCGCCGAGATGGCGCGCGGTCGCGACTGGATCTGGATCAACGGCAACCATGATCCCGACGGCACCACCGATCTGCCCGGCATCAGCACCGACGAACTCGTTTATGGCGGGCTCGTTTTCCGTCACGAACCGAGCCTGATATCGGGCAGGGGAGAAGTCGCTGGTCACCTGCATCCATCGGCGACCGTGCGTCGCCGCGAAAAATACGTGCGCCGCCCCTGCTTTGCGACCGACGGCCACCGTCTGCTGATGCCGGCCTTCGGGGTTCTGACCGGTGGTCTGGATCTAAACCACAAGGCCATGCAGGGCATTTTTGCACGCGATACACTGGTCGCACACCTGCTTGGCCGCGACCGGATCTATTCGGTCCGCTATGGTAATCTTATGGGGTGAGGCACGATCAGGCGAAGCCTGATTGATCGATCCAGTGAATCGATTAAGGTGCCGAACGCCCTGAGCCAAAGCGAAGGGCCGGGCAGCGCAGCGCAGAGACCCGAGACATTGCAGAGCCACCCTTGTCGGCTCCCTCCGGTGCAATACATCGCCTCCCATGTCGAAATCGAAACCCGCGCCCGTCAAAGCAAAACCGCTCTTTTATCCGTTCGATCACACGCCACCTTCAGCCGAAGCGTGCCTCGATGCCGTCTATGAAGCATTCGACCACTATACGATCGCCGCGCCCTTCTGCCGCCAGTGTTTCGAGCCGGAGCAGGAAAGGGTGATGCTGCTTTCACGGGATACTCGCAGGGCCGACGCCAAAGTCTTCGACATGATCTATTTCGAGCACCCCAATTGTTCGGGCGGCCCGGATACGTTTTGGCACTGGCTGCCGCGTGGGCTGGAACTAAGCTTTTTCGGCGATCTCGGCTCCGCGCCATTTCCGCAGCAGATGATCCGCGTCGGGCTTGCGGCCTTGCCCGAGCAGGAACTGCATGCATTGCGCCGGCTGTTTTGCCGGATCGCCCTCAACTGGCTGCAGAATTTCGATTATGCGCCGCTCGGCGTGCAGGCCGAGATGGATGACGCCGGTCTGCCCTTCTGGCACCGGCAGAGCATCACCGTCGATATCTTTGTCATCCTGATCATGTTGCGGACCGAGCCGAGCGACGTCCTCAAGGTTTTTCTGGATAGCGATCGCAATGAAGCCTGGAGTGTCGTCTGGGAGCTTTTTCAGCAGGGCAGTTTTTTCATCGAAAAGGAAAGCTATTACGCGCTTGACGACAAGGCGGATGAGGAGCCCATGCGCGAGGCCGTGGCCACCCTGCATCGGCGCACCCGTACCGAAGTGTTCCAACTGGTCGACCGCCCGTTCCTCCTGAAAAAATGGATGGCCGCCAGCGAGAGCAATTCCTACCTCGCCGACGATCTCGCCGATCTGGAGGCGCTGTATAACGTCTACCACAACAGCCAGACAGACGAGGAAAGGGCGGAAGACGAACGGCTGATGCGGATCGGTTTCAAGCTCGATCCGCCGCCGTCCTCATGATCGTCACCGATAAACCAGAACCGGCGTCTTCGTCAGCGCCAGAACTTTCAGCGTCACGCTGCCCAGCATGAAGGCCGAAATACCCGAACGCCCGCGCGAGCCGATGGCGATCAGGTCGCAGGCGTGTTTGGCCGAAACATCGACGATCACCTGGGCCGGGTTGGTGTTGGTGATCTTTTCCACGTCGACGCTTACGCCGCGTTGTTCGGCGGCCGCTTTTGCTTCCGCCAGAATGCCGTCCGCCGCCTGATCCACCTGCCTGTCATATTCGGCATAGGCGATTTCGAGGCCGGACGGATTGAGGGTGATTGCCTGAAGCGGCTCCACCACCACCAGAACGGTGGCCCTTGCATTCATCTCGACGGCGAGGTCGAGCGCCTTTTCCAGCGCTTCTGTCGCCAGTTCCGAACCGTCGGTGGGGATCAGGATATGTTTGTACATCGTGTCGCTCTCCTGGTTTGGATAGCAGCATGATCCTGTGGCGACGGATGCTCATTGACATTGCTCAAGTGGCACGCGCCCATGGATCTTCACCATGTTTCAGCCACCGCAGCGTATCACGCCAGAAACCATCGGCATGGCGGGAATGAAACAGGCTGAAATGGCCGATGGCGTCCAAGCCGTAAAACGAAGGCTCCAGTAGAACTTCCATCTGTTTGGCACCGGTATAATAGGCAAGTGTCCGCCGAACGGCGGCAGGTGTGCCGAGTTCATCATCGCTGACCGCCACCGCAAGGATCGGCGCTGTCATCGCTGCGAAGCGTGCAAGCACCTCGCGCCGTTGATGGGGCGGATGCGTATCCTCCATCCGGGCATGCCGAAAACTCCATTCGTTGGCCACACCGGCCGGCAGGTCCTCCAGCCATTGCAGCTGTTTGCCGGGAAAGTAGCCGAAAAGCGCTGTTAGTGCCGGCATGGCGACGTGCCATTTTAGGAAAAGCCGTGGCCGATGCGCGGCGGCATAATCGCGCCAATAGGCATATTGCGCGCCCATGGTCAGCATGCGGTCGATCCGGCTGGCCATGGGGGACAGGCCAGGCAGGTAACCACCGATGCTGTGACCCACCACGTAAAGCGGCAGGTCCGGCCGTCGCCCGGTCATGAACCGCAGCGCGGCGTCAAAATCCTGCTCGCCCCAGTCCCGCCAGCGATAACCGCAGCCGCGCAACCGCTCCGGCCGGGAAAGGCCGATGCCACGGTAATCATAGGTGAGCACGTCAAATCCTTCGGCGGAAAGGAAATCGGCGTAATAATGATAATAACGGGCAAGCACACCGGTCGCTGGATTGATGATGACGCTCGCGGTGGCTTGCTCTTTCGCTGGCCACAGATGCCCGCCGAGTTCGAGCCCGTCGCGACATCGCAGCGTCACAGGTTCACCAACGGGGCGAGGCCGCACCTCCCTTGGCCGCATGTCTGCCATTGGTCTCCTCCCCAAACCTTTTCAGGCACGGCAGAAGATAACCGCAGACGTTTTTGGTGCAATCAGACCAAAGAAGGATGCGGCACCGCCTCAGCCGACCGTGTAGGTTAAAAGCACCGCACCCTTCCCGGTCCTGTCGGAGGAGACAAGCGTCAGTTTCCGATGCGCATCGGCGTTTTTGAACAACGGATTGCCCTTGCCGAGAAGAACCGGCACGATACACAGCCGGTATTCGTCGATAAGGTCGGCCTCCAGCAGAGAGGCCACCAGTTCGGCGCTGCCGAAGACAAATATGGTTTTGCCGTCCTCCTGCTTCAGCCGCGTCAGTTCCGCCACCGGATCGGTGACGACGCGGGTGTTGTTCCAAGCCGCATCCGTCAGCGTTTTGGAGACGGCCAGCTTGGCAATCGAGTTCATCATGTCCTTGATGCGGCCGGGCTCCTGCGCTTCAGGCCAATAGGCGGCCATGCCCTCATAGGTTTTTCGGCCGAAAACGAGCAGATCGCCTTCCTCACCAAATTTTTCCGAAAGTTTTTCGAGCTCCGGTCCCCAGGCCTGCTCATGGAAGGAAAGGTCCCAGGGCTTTTCGCCCTCGAAATAACCGTCCAGCGTCATCAAATTCCACACCACCAGCTTGCGCATGCCATCATCCTCCATCGCAGGTAAACCGATTGCAGCTTGAAATTGGTTGAAGGCTAGTTTGACCGATTGTAATATGCAAGCGGTTTTGGAGAATGGTATGGAAGACGGATTTCGCTCAGGCTGCCCGATTAACCTGACGCTGGAGGTTCTGGGCGATCGCTGGAGCCTGATCGTCATCCGCGACATCATGTTCGGCAATCGCCGGCATTTTCGCGAACTTCTGCAGAATTCCGAGGAAGGCATTGCCTCCAATATTCTGGCCAGCCGGCTGAAACGCCTTCTCGAGCATGGCTTGCTCACACGCGTGGATGATCCCAGCCACAAGCAGAAAGGCATCTACAGCCTCACCGAAATGTCGATAAGCCTGATCCCGATCTTCGCCGAAATGGGAGCGTGGGGAAACCGCTTTCTGCCGGTTTCGGAAGAACTCTCCATCCGCGCGCAATTGCTGGAAGAGGGCGGCCGTCCGCTCTGGAATGATTTCATGCAGGAACTGCGCGTGCTGCATCTGGGCGCCATCCGCGATCCGCAAACACCGTCGGTGTTCGGACAATTACAGGCTGCCTATCAGGCGGTTGTCGCCTCCAGAGAAGGTAGCTGAGGCCGCCGATACGGTCTCAGCGCGCCAGCTTCGCAAAACCCTTGGCAAGGATCGGCCCGGTTGGCCGTCCGGTCGGTGAGCCGCCGGCCTGTTCCAGTGTGATTTCGTAAAGCTGCGTATCCTGCGGCTTTGGCAGGGCAGAGCCGCTGAGCCTTGCCGAATGCCTGTCATCCAGAAGCCCAAGCGACATCGGCCCCATCTCTCGCGAAGGCAGGGTCCAGACCTGCATCGTCTTGTCGGCCGGCACCGCAAAATCGGTCAACAGCTTGACACTGGCCGTGTCATTGCCGAAATCCTCGACCACGGCCTGCACGTCGCCCGCCTCGTTGACGAGCACCGCCACCACCAGTGGCTCGACCGTGCGCGTCACGCTCCAGATCAGTCCGCCCGCCAGTATCAACGATGCGGCCATCGCTGAAATCGCGGCGGCACGCCAACCGGAGCGGGTGTTGTCATTGCCGGCAGAAGGCAGGCGCGGCGAAACCGAGCGGATGGAAGCGCTGTCGGCATTTTTCGGCAACTGCCTGTCGATCGCATCCCAAAGTGCGGGTGAAACGCTTGTCGGCTCGATGTTGGTATCGAGAGGCAGAAAGCGGTCCCGGGCCTTTGCAATGGCATCGGCAAGCGCAGCATTGCTCTCGATTTCCGCATCAATACGGGCAGCCTCTGCCTCGTCCAGAAGACCCAGCACGTATTCATCGGCGATTGTCGGAATGTGGGCGGGGCCGATCTTCATGCCATGCACTCCCGCAGCGACAGCAGCCCGCGCCGTATCCAAGATTTCGCTGTTCCGAGCGGCAGTTTCAGCCGGCCGGCGATTTCGCCATGGGTATAACCGCCGACATAGGCCATCAGGATGCCGCGCCGCTTTGTGTCATCCAGCCCGCCAAGGCATTCCTTCAGGCGGCTGTCGCGGTCCAGCCGGTGCCAGGCCGCCATGATCTCTTCCTGCTGTTCGCTGTCCTGTAGCGCTTCCAGCCGGTCTTCGCCGACAAGATCCTCGCGTTTGCCGTCGCGCAGCATGTTGAGCGCGCGGTTGCGCACGATCGCATAGATCCAGCCACGTGCCGAGCCGCGTTCAGGTGCGTATTGATGGGCATGGGTCCAGATGCGGATAAAGGCTTCCTGCACCACTTCCTCGGCCAGGTCGCGCCGTCTGACGATGCGTTGCGCCACCGCCACCAGCTTTCCGGCCTCATGGTCGAAGATCGAGCGCAGTCCGTTTCGGTCACCGGAGGCACAGGCCGCAAGTGCTATTGCCAAATCCGTCGTCTGGTCTGTCGCCAAGGCCAAGCCGCTCTCTCCTCGTGAGCATTCGCGTGGATGCGAATATTCCAACTCTGCTGTTGCCATGGCGAACATGCCTTCGTCCAGTCTCGAAAGGGTGATCGGCGGCAAGGGTGCCGTATGGTCCAGACACGCCGCAGACGAAAACGGATGCATTCGAAAAAATATTTTTGCGGTCTGCATCCAGACGCCCCCTCTCGTGTGTCTACCCATCGAGAGACTTGAAAAGGCCGTGTGCCAAAAGCGCTCTCGACGAGATCGAAACAAACGGGAGAAAGCCATGAATATCGCTCGCACCGCTCTGATCGCATCCACCATGCTCGCCGCCTCGGCCGTCACCGCGTCCGCGGCACCGGTGCTCGGCCTTGCTGGTGACAAGACACTGGTCATGTTCGACACGGCAAAGCCGGAAGTTACCAAGACGATGGACGTGACCGGCGTCGAAAAGCTGGTCGGCATCGATTTCCGCCCCGGCAACAAGACCGTGATCGGCGTTACGCCGGAGCATACGATCGTTTCCATCAATCTCGAAACCGGTGCTGCCACCGAAGTCGCCAAGATGGACAAGATGCTGACCATGACGGAAGCGCCTGTCGTCGTCGACTTCAACCCGATGGCCGACCGTCTGCGTTTCATGAGCGGCACGACCAACCACCGTGTTCACCCGGATACCGGTGCCGTGACCGTCGATGGCGTTCTGGCATTTGAAGAAGGCGACATGCACAAGGGCGAAACCCCGAACATCGTCGCTGCTGCCTACACGAACTCGATCGGCAAGCCGGAAAAGACGGCGATGTACAATATCGACGCCACGATCGGCGCGCTGATCCAGCAGACCAAGCCGAATGACGGCACGCTGAAGGCGATCGGCAAGCTCGGCATCAAGGACAAGCCGGCTACCTACGCCTTTGACATCCAGGGTGAAGAGGGCGGCAAGAACACCGCTTATCTGGCTGCCGGCAAGATGCTCTACACGGTCAATCTGGAAACCGGTGCAGCCACGGAAGTCGGTGCAATCACCGGCACGGACAAGGAAGTCCGCGACATCGCCATCCTGCCGGCGATGTAATTTTCGCCTAAAATGCCCCATCCGCAGCGGCGACGTTGCGGATGGGGAAGGTGACGG
Source organism: Endobacterium cereale (assembly GCF_009617585.1). Lineage (GTDB taxonomy): Bacteria > Pseudomonadota > Alphaproteobacteria > Rhizobiales > Rhizobiaceae > Neorhizobium > Neorhizobium cereale. Next base: position 39,961 of record NZ_WIXI01000033.1, read on the forward strand.
CCGGCGGGCCGAAGCGGACATAAAAACAGAGGACGGCGGCATTAACGCACAGAATATTCCCATCTCTTCGAGAGCCGCACCGCTTACACCTCAACTCGAAATAAGATGGTCGCGTTCGAAAGAACTACGGCAGAACTGGACTTACAAGCCGAAATGACGGTCGATGGAGATCACCGGCCGTCACAAGGCGGGTGGGCCTGCTACGGTTTGATTTCCACCGTGACCTCTTCGAGCTTGCCGCTGAAATCGAACGGGGTCGTGTAGTCGTAGGTCACGGGAGTGCCCGTATCGATTCCTACATCCTGGTTCTCCGAGAGCGAGTATTTGAACGGCGTTGTCTTTTCTATTTTGCCAGCGCCGATCTGTTTACCGTTCAGCAACAAGGTCACGGTTCCGGCCCGTCCGAACTCTTTGCCTCCCTCGTAGGCGAAATCCATCTTCAGGTCGTGCTTTCCCGAGGGGATCGCCGTGTCGCTGGACACCGAGTAATGCTCGGCATCGATATAGTTGTGGGCCGTGACGAGCTTTCCGTTTTTGAGGTAGAACGCCCAGCCTCCGGTGTTGCCGCCTTGCGTGAAAATCATGCCGTTGGCATTGTCACCGATCTCGACCTTAGCTCCGACGGAGAACGACTTGTTCTTCAAGTCGGGTGCCGAAGCCTCAGGTAGTCCTGCAAGCACGCCTTGATAGACGAACTTGCTTCTTCCGCCTGCAAGATTGGGCTTTCCGGTCAATTCACCGCTGAACCGCTCCGCACCGCGCCAGTCAAGCGGCAGGGCCTTGTTGACCGATGCTTCGGCCCACCACAGGGCGCTAAGCTCCTGCAGCTTCTCGGGGTGTTGTTCGGCGACGTTCTTTGCCTGGGTGAAATCGTCGTCCAGATTGTAAAGTTCCCACGTCGCCTTGAACGGATCGAACTCGCCGCGTTCCGCGACCCAGGGCTCAGAAGCCAGCGAGGCTGCCCACCATCCGTCCTTGTACATGCCGCGATTGGCAAACATTTCAAAATACTGGCTGGTGCGCGTCTCCTTCGCCTTGGGGTCGGTCAGGGTGCTGAGGAAACTCTTGCCCTGAATCGGAACCTGTTCGGTTCCGTTGACGCTACGCGGCTCGGGAATACGGGCCGCATCGAGGATGGTCGGTGCGATGTCGATGACGTGCTCGAACTGGGTTCGAATTTCGCCGCCCTGCCTGTACTTCTCAGGCCAGCGGACAATCATGGGGTTGCGTACGCCACCCAGATGGCTTGCCACTTGCTTGGTCCACTGGAACGGCGTGTCCATCGCCCAGGCCCATCCCGCCGGAAAGTGATTGAAATGTTTTTCCGTGCCGATCTCATCGATATGGGCGAGCATTTCCTTGTGGTTCATCAGGTAGTTATTGAAGAACGCGTTCTCATTCAACGTTCCGTCGAAGCCACCCTCCGCCGAGGAGCCGTTGTCGCCCACGATATAGATAATCATCGTGTTATCGGCGTCAGGCAGCGTCTCGACATAGTCGAGGACACGGCCCACCTGTTGGTCGACATGATATCCGTAGGCGGCGAAAACCTCCATCATCCGCGCATAGAGCTTTTTCTGGTCGCTGTTGAGGCTGTCCCATGCCGGGAGGCTTTGCGGCCGTTCGGTAAGGACCGCATCCTGCGGAACGACGCCCATCTTCTTCTGCCGTTCGAAGGTCTGTTTGCGGTATTCGTCCCACCCCCTGTCGAACTTGCCCTTGAACATTTCGATCAGTTCCTTGGGAGCCTGATGCGGGGCATGGGTGGCGGCGGGAGCGAAATAGCAGAACCAGCTCCTTTCCGGTTCGATAGCCTCAGCATCCTTGAGCCATTGGATGGTGTGATCGGCAAGATCGACGCTCAGAAAGTAGTCATCTTTATTGGGCGTACCCAGCGGGGTCTGGTTCTCGAAGATATAGGGCCTGACCTGATTGGTATCTCCCGCCATGAAACCATAGAAGTAGTTGAAGCCTAGACCGTTCGGCCAATGATCAAATGGCCCCTGCATACTCGTTTCGTAGATCGGCGTGTTGTGGTTCTTGCCAATCCATGCCGTGTTGTAGCCGTTCTGGCGAAGGATTTCCGCTACGGTTGCCGTATCCTTGGGAATGATCCCGGTATAGCCGTCATACCCGGTTGCCAGTTCGGTGATGATGCCCGTGCCCGCGACCTGATGGTTACGTCCCGTCAGGAGAGCGGCACGGGTGGGCGAGCAGAGCGCAGTCGTGTGGAATCGAGTGTAAAGAAGCCCGTCCTTGGCCAGCGCTTCCATGGCAGGCGAAGGCACGCCTCCACCAGCGACAGAGAACTGCCCAAAGCCTACATCGTCCAGCAGGACGAGCAAGACGTTCGGGGCACCATCCGGAGCTTGAAGGCGCTTGGGAAATTGAGCCTGATCAGAGTTCTTGTAGGTTGTGCCGATGTTTCCGTCGAACTTGTGTTCGGCAGGGGGAAGGATGACCTGCCGCTGGTTCGCGCTGTCAGCACCTTGGGCGAGAGCGCAGGTCGCTGGTATCAACGCGGTCAACGCGGAAAGAAGCGTATGTACGGCGGAACGTCGAGTGCTCATGAGATCGTCCTCTACAGGTGTTGAATTTACATGCAGCGTTCTCTTTGTTGTCACAGCGGCCTTGCGGCGAGCCCCGCGCCGCGACCGCAAACATTCCAAGGCGAGCCTTGGCTTTTATCAGCCGTCATCGACACGCTTTCGGATGCTACACACAGCCATGCATCAGCATCTTCACCGTGAAGGGTGAGTGGATATTGGATGCAATCAAGTCGGGCGATGGAAGTACGTTACAGTAAACGTAGGAGGTATTCGGAACCAGAACCTGTCCGCAGTAAGCGCTGCCCCAGTCACGCGTTTATCAAGATGCTTCTGTCATTTCGGTGGCTGCCGCTCTGCGACCGGAGCAGCAACGGTGTCAACAGCGGCCATCGGATGAACAAGCCCTCGCGTCGGCTTACAAGGCAGCATGCTGGTGGGCACACCTAACTATTTTCCCGATGGTGAGACCGCCCTGCGTCGGACGCCAAAAAATTTACGTCCGGGATGGCGATTTACCGTAACGTACTTCTGGAAGTCCCCATGTCGCGGCAAGCTGCTGACGCGTTAGTCCTCTGACACTTCGCGGCACCGAAAGGCAGGACATTATGAAAACCGTTTTAGCAGCAGCGTTGCTGACCTTGGTTTGCACTGGAGATTTTGCCAGCGCTCAAGCACTTCAGAACCCAAGGGTGAAGTCAGCCGACGACATCAGTGGCATCCCCGATGGCACTGTGATGACTCAGGAATTCGCTTCCGTTGCGGCCAAGGATATCTACGTCTGGGGCTGGCCGATTGTGAATGCCTTCCACAGGCGTTCTGGTTTTGCCACTGTGCCAGAGCCGGGTCTGAAGGACGGCATCGTGCCCATCGCCCCAACTGGCTATGTCTCGATGCTGACGGACTACATCGCACCTGAACAGCGCTGGGTGGCTCATCCCAATCAGGACGTGACGTATGGGTTTGGCTTCGCAGCGGTCGACAAGGACCCGGTGGTCGTGCAGGTTCCGGACTTCGGCGACCGCTTCTGGGTTTATGCTCTTTACGATGCGCGCAGTTCTGAATTTTCCAACCTCGGCAAACAATATAAAACCAAGCCGGGCACGTATCTGGTCGTCGGTCCGAAATGGAAGGGCAAGATTCCCAAAGGCATCACCGGGGTGATCCACTCGCCGACCGACCTTGTCGCCATGGGCCCGCGCATCTTTATGAATGACACTGACGAAGATCGTGCGGCCATCCAGAAGGTCTTAAAACACGTCGTCATTTATCCTCTGAGCAAATACACTGGAAAGCCAGTCACTATGGACTGGAAGAACATTCCGAAGTTCAAGAGCGATGACAACAATTCCTCAGCTGAAACCCAGTACGTTGATCCGAACACGTTCTTCGATGAGTTGCCTGTCGTCCTAAAGGATGTGCCACCGCTACCTGGTGAGGAAGCGCGGTATGCTATGATCGACGCGGTGTTGGCGGCGGCGAAGAAGGACCCCAAAATCGCGGCAGCCATCAAGCAAGCTGCCAATGACGCTGAGAAAGACCTGATAGGGCCATTGCAGAACTTCCGCACGAATGGCGTCGCACTCAACGGAGGTTGGAACACACCGCCGAATGGGGCTGCATGGGGTTACGACTACCTGACCCGTGCGGCGACTGCGAAGTCGAATATGTACACCAATCAACCCTCCGAGACCCGGTATTTTTTTCTTGAAGTCGACGACAGTGGCGATCGTTTGAAGGGTGACAGCAATTACACAATCACCTTCCCGAAGGGGAAGACGCCGCCAGTCAACGGCTTTTGGTCATTGACCATGTATGGTCCCGAGCACTTCTTCGAGAGCAATGATCTAAAGCGCTATTCAGTTGGCACAAAGAACGTCAAGGACATGAAGATGAACGCGGATGGTTCGCTGACGGTCTATATCCAGCACAACTCTCCGGGAAAGGACAAGGAGGCGAACTGGTTGCCGGCACCAGCCAGTGAGTTTGACATGACGCTACGGACATATTGGCCCAAGCCCGAGGTGAATTCCGGTGGGTGGACGCCGCCCGCAGCCGTCAAGGCAGACTGACCACTCAGCACCACGAGGCGCGAGGAAGAGGCGATCTTCCCGTAATCCGACGCGCCTCCGTCTACGGCGATGTTGGAACGAAATACGGCCGTGCAAGGATATTCGTTTGTCAGGACGGTCGGTTCCACATCGTAGAAGTTCGTTGACCTGCGTCTGTTTGTGACCATGCGTGATGGAGTTGAGCATAGCGCTCAGATAAGGGAAGTGAGCCTTGTCACCAACGACATCCGCATGACCGTTCATGGCGCCTAGCCACCCGCCACCACTCACTTCTTCCGGAACATCAAACTCGCGCCCCAGCCCGTCACCAGCGCGATCATCACGCATAAAATGCCGTAGGCGATTGGCTGGTTGTGGGCGGCGTCGGTGATCTGCTGTTCGATGCCGGTCTTGTTGACGCGCAGCGGCAACTCGCGTTCTGCCAGCAGCGTGCCGCTCTTGAACAGATAGGCGCGCACCATGTGGACACCATCCGGCACGTTGGCCGGCAGGCGCAGGCTGGCGCGAAACAGGCTGGAAGAGACGAAGCGAACACCGCCAAAGTCGTGCTGGTAGAGTCCGCCCGCAAGTTTCAGGCGACGATAGGCCTCGCGAAATTCGGTCAGGTTGCCGGCATTGCCGACATAGCCAGTCGGCGACAGGCGCATATGGTCGGTGCCGATCGGCAATCCGCCTTCGCTCGAAAGGATGTCGTCGATCTGCCGGGTCGCCGCCACCGAATAGGATGCCGGCACCTGTTCGAAGGTCATGGATTCCGTATTGACCCAGATGCCGAGCACACGGCTTTTCTTGCGCACCGTGGCATAATCCAGCGGACCTTCCAGCGTCACCACCACATCATACTGTCCGATGGCGAGCAGCAGTTCGTCGGCATTGGTCAGCGCGCCGAAAATGGTGAGGTCCGCGCCGCGAAAGTCGGAGGCGATGGCGATTTCGTTGGTCGAAGTGCCGATCTCCAGCCCTTCCTTGGCCGTCGTCGCTTCTCCAAACGGCACCTGTGCTGCGACCGGCTGGACAATGAAGGCAAGGGCGGCGATGAAGGTAAGGGCGGCGGCGAAGGCGAAACGACGAAGAACAGAACCAGTCAGCATCAGAAGGCTCCGATGCTGACGGAATAGAGATCGGCCGGCGTTACCACCAGCGTCACGGCAAGGCGCAGGGCCACAGCGAGAACCAGAAGGGCCAGCAGCGCGCGCAGCTGTTCGCCGCGCAGTTTCTGGCCGACCCGCACGCCATATTGCGCGCCGATCACGCCGGCCACCATCAGGATGGTGGCAAGCACGATGTCGACGGAATAGTTGGTCGCCGCCTGCACCATGGTCGTATAGGCGGTGACGAAGATGATCTGGAACAGCGATGTGCCGACAACCACATTGGTCGGGATACGCAACAGATAGATCATCGCCGGCACCATGATGAAGCCGCCGCCGACACCCATCACCGATGTCAGCACGCCGATGGCAAAACCCAGCGCCACGACCGGAATGGCCGACAGATAAATCTTTGATTTCTTGAAGCGCATCTTGAAGGGCAGGCGATGCACCCAGCTGTGGTGACCGGGCCGCTTCAGCGTCACCTGTTCTTGTCTGGCGGCGCGGCGCAAGGCGCGCACACTTTCATTCAGCATCAGCGTGCCGACGGTGCCGAGCAGAAGAACGTAAAGAATGGCGATGATGAGATCGAGCTGGCCGATGCTGCGCAGCCAGGAGAAAACCCAGATACCCGCCGTCGCCCCCAACAGACCGCCGACCAAAAGCACCGTACCGAGCTTGATATCGAGCGTGCCACGCCTAAAATGGGTGATCGCGCCGGAGACCGAGGAAGCCACGACCTGGTTGGCGCCGGTGGCAACCGCCACGACCGGCGGGATGTTGTAGAAGATCAAAAGAGGCGTGATCAGAAAACCGCCGCCGACGCCGAACATGCCGGACAGAAAGCCGACCGCCGCACCCATGCCGAGGATGATGAAAATGTTCACCGAAAGCTCTGCAATCGGCAGATAGACAGTCACGGTCAACCTCGAACGGCTTCGCCGTCGCGGGCGGTGGTCGCGTTCGGTAACCGCCCGTTGCGGCGATGAAAAAACAATGCCGGCCAAACGTCTGGTAAGACGCGGCCGGGCCCGATTGTCATGCGCCCGCTCATTAAACAGGTCAATCCATAAGCTTGGATTAATACGGCATTTTTCCGTTCAATGAAGGGGCTCATGATGTGCAAAGGCGCGCGAACCTTTCGGCCGCGCGCCTTTTCAAAATCATTGATGCCTGATCAGCCCTGATTGGTGGCCAGAAGCTTGCGCACCAGCGGTTCGCTGACCTTGCCGTCCGCCTCCATGCCATTGGCCTTCTGGAACGAACGGATGGCGGCAACGGTCTTGTTGCCCATCTTGCCATCCGGCGCACCGGCATCGAAGCCATTCTTGTTCAGGATGGCCTGGATGTTGCGGATCGCCTTTTCCATGTCGACCGAAGCGGTCTTTTCGCCCTTGCCGACCCATTCGTCCGGCAGGTTCACACTGTTGGCATTCGGATCCACCGGCTTGACCTGCCACTGTGCGGCAGCCGCCTTGGCGGCTTCCAGCTGTGTCGGAGACATGGCATTGCCCACTTCGTCGCGCTTCTGCGCCGCATCCTGATCGCCGCCACGGGCCGCAACTGAAAACCACTTGTAGGACGCATCGAGGTTCTGTGGCACGCCGTTTCCGCGTGCATAGAGGATGGCGAGGTTGAACTGGCTGTCGGAAACGCCGAGATCGGCGGCCCTTTCGAACCAGCTGACGGCCTTGGCATAATCCGGCGTGCCGGCGGCACCCGATGCGTAAAGCACGGCGAGATTGTGCATGGCGCTGGCATTGCCGGCATTCGCGGCCTGCTCGTAGAAGGTCATCGCCTTGCCGAAGTCTCGGCTGACGCCGGTGCCCTTTTCGTAAAGGTTGGCGACACGGTATTGCGCTGGTGCCAGACCGCGCTGCGCGGCCATCTCATACCAACGCACGGCTTCCGGCAGGTTTGTCGCAACACCGCGACCATCCTGATAACGCGCGCCGATCTCGAACAGGGCCAGCGCATCACCGTCCGCAGCCGCATCGGCAAGCGATTTCGGCCCCATCGTGGCCGGAATCTCGATTGTTGCCTGCGGCGCAGCGGTTGCCGGTGCAGTCTCTGCAAAAGAGGAGACACCAGACGCTGCCGCACCAAGCTGTGTTTCCTGCTGCGTGTCATCCAGTGGCGCCTGCGCCACGCCGGGCACGGGCGCAGATGCCTCGTCACCTTCCGTCGGGGCAGCGCTCTGCGATGTGGCGGCGGTTGTATCCTGCAAGGATGTATCCGCCTCGCTGGCCGCCATGCCAATTGACGGCTCTCCCTCGGCCCGGTTTTCACCGGGTTCCACCATGCCCACTTCCGGCGGGGCTGCGGGGGCATCGTCGCCCCGCGTCAGGGTGTTGACGAGCGGCATTGCCATCAGCGCCAGAAGAACGGCGCCGACTGCCAGCAAGATCGGCTTGCGGTGCCTGGAAAACGCGCTGGCCAGTCCACTGGAGGCCTGCGGTTTCAGCGCCGCTGCACGCCCGGCCTTCACGGCATTTTTCTTGGCCTGCTTGTCCTTGCCGCGCGAACCGGCGGAAACAGCAAGCGTCGGGTCGGTTTCCATGGCGGCCGCCTTGGCGGCACGTCGGGCAGCGGCGATGTAATCGACGCTCTCGCCATCGGCCGTCGCAGTGTTGGCCGCCTGACCTGTCTGGCTTGCACGCACACGTTCAAGAATTTTCTTCACGTCCGGCATGCCGGAGCCCGGTTCCAGCGGTATGTTCTGCTGTTCCGGCAGCAGCATGTCTGCAGGGTCGATTGAAGGCGTCGGCTCGACCAGCGCGCGGCCGCTTGCCGTCGGCTCCGCTTCCCGATGACCGGACAGAAAACGTTTCATGCCACCCAGCAGGCTGCTGCGGGATTTGTCACCGGCCGCGATCTCACGACCTTCCTTGTCGGCGGTGCGCTGGGCGTTTTCCAGATCGTCGCTGGCGTCGCCATTGTCCAACAGCCCGCTTTCCAGATCGTCGGCAAACAGAGCGCGTTCATCCAGCCGATCATCGGTCGGCAGGGCAACGGAACTATGCAGGTCTTCACAGCCGGCAAACATTGGCACAGTCGCCTTCGGCATGGCAGGAGCGGCAGGCGCATGGGCAACAGGGGCAGCCTGCATGGACGTTCTGCCCGGCGCGGGCGCGGGCGCGGGAGCCGGGCGCGCCGGCTCGTAAACCGCCTGGTTGCTGCCTTGGCGCGCAATGCTGCCTTCCATCGTATCCAGCCGGTCGGCAATGCTGACCAGCGTCCGGTGCAGCATTTCAAACGTCTGGTGTGTGCGTTCTTCCGAACCGCGGGTCAGGTCTTCCAGATGGCGCAGGTCTTCGGCAAGAGCCGTAAGCGCGCCCATGTCCGGCGCCGCACCGCCTGACGCCACGCCGTTGCGGGCATAGGCTTCCACCACGGCCTCGGCGGCCTGGCGTGCTGCCTCGATCACATATTCGTCGCTGGTCGCCATATATCCTTCGATGGCCGACATGCGCTCCTCGAAGGCGGCGGGCAATTCGAAGGCTTCCGCGGCAGGCTTCGGTTCGCTGATCAAGCGCGAAAGATTGGCGATCTGGTCTTCGAGATTGCGCAGCGCATCGTTGTCGCCCGAAGGAGCCGCGGCCGCATCGTCCAGACGCGCGGCGATATCGCTCAAACGACCTTCCAGACGGCCGAACAAGGCGTTGTCGACTGGCGCCGTGGGCTGGGCGACCTCGATTTCCTCGATACGGCGCGAAATATAGTCCAGACGCTCGGCCAGCGCGTCGTTGACCGAACCCTGTTCCAAAGCGTCGATCTTGCGGGAAATGTCGGACAGATAGCCGGTCAGTTCGGCCGGCTGGGCCGGCTGCTGCACGCGTTCCATCAGGATGGCGAGGTCTTCCAGACGTTCGTCCAGACGCATCGCGCCCTGTTCGCGGGAAAAGTCGTCGATCTTGCGGGCCAGCGCCTCGATGCGCACGCCCATCTCGTCGTCCACGGAGCTGGAGGCAGGAATGGCGGACTGCAGGGCATCGCGGTGCATGGCGTCGATCTGGTCGGCAAGGCCTTCGAGCCGGCTTTCCAACCGTCCGATCATGCCATGGTCGAGTGCGGCATCGGCAGAAGCACGGCTGCTTGCGGCCAGCGCACGGCTGATCTCGTCCAGGCGCCGGTCGAGCACGGAAAACTGCTCGACGATCATCGGGTCGTTATGCGGCACCATGTTGTTGCCGAGTTGTTCGACGGCTGCCGCCAGCGTCAGCAGCTTGTCTTCCAGCGCAAGGATCGACCTGTTGTCGCCAACGGCGCCCAGCTGCGTCTTGATGTCGTCGATCCGGTAGGCCAGCGCCACCAGTTCCTGGCGCAGCGCCTGCGGGTCGGCATCGAGCACGCGCTCTTCCAGACCCAGAAACTGGGTTTCCATGCGCTGTACGGTATCTTCGCGGGCCAGTCCCTGCATGGCGGCGCGCAGGCCTTCGAATTCTTCGCGCAGATCGTCCGTTTCGGGCGCGCCGCGATGGTTGAGACTGCCGATGCTGTCTGCCAGCCGGGCAAGGTCATTGCGCATGTCGTCGGCAAAATGACGGTCCTCGGCGATCGCCCGGATGGAGCGGATTTCCGTGCGCAGTCCGTCCATCTCGCGGGCAACGCCCTGCGAAATATCCTGCTTCAGGTCCTGCCGAAGGCTGACCAGCGCCTCGGCAATATCGTTCATGATCGCATCAGGCAGCACGGCAGGCGCCGCCGCGCGGGCCGCCACGGCGGATGCCAGCGGGCGGTTCTGCGCAACGGGCGGCAGCGGACGGCTTTCGGCGCGGGGCGCGCGGTTATCGGCATAGG
>NZ_WIXI01000029.1 GCF_009617585.1 Endobacterium cereale
TTTCCGTCTGGTTCGATATCCGCATCATGGTCGGCACCGTGGTGTCCGAACTGCGCGGCGGCAAGGGTTTTTGAGGTCAGCTGATCCTCTATCCTTCGATCAGAGAATGCTCGCCTTGCCGTCGATGATTTTCAGCACGGCAAGGTGACCGCTGTAATAGGCGCCGGTATCGATGCCGATCCTCCCGGCGGCGAATTCCGGCTTCTCGACCGGCGTATGGCCATGGATGACAATCTTCGGCAGCATCGGTCCTTTTGACAGAAACGACTGACGTATCCACATCAGGTCCTCGTCGCGCTGCTCCTCCAGCGGCACTTCCGGGCGAATGCCCGCATGCACGAAAACATAATCGCCCACTTCCAGCATGACCGGCAGGCTTTCGAGAAATTCGACATGATGCGCCGGCACAATGTCTTTCAGGATCGAGCGCATCAGCGCCGGATCACCGCCGCTGCGGCTGACCAGATGTTCGGCATCCATACCATAGGAAAGCAGCGTCTGACGGCCACCGAATTCCAGCCAGCGGTCGATCTGGCTCGGATCCCGCAGAAACTGCAGGAAAACATCGTCGTGGTTGCCGCAAAGCGGCACGCGCCGCAGCGTCGTGTCCGGAGGTCGCGCCAGGTGCTCAAGCACGGCGGCGGATCGCGGTCCGCGATCGACATAGTCTCCCAGCAGGATCGTCAAACCCTGCTTTTCGTATTGCCGCGCATCATTGCGTATGCGGCGTTCCGCATCCAGCAACTGGTCCATGCAGCCATGCACGTCTCCCACCGCATAGAGAGGGTAGGCCGGTCCGGGCTGGCCGAGCGCAAAACGCCGCCGCGGTGGCGTAGCCTGTGTCGGCCCGCCCTGCCGGAGGAACCGTTGCAGGAGAGATTTCATGCGGTCATGCTTTTCAAAAAATACGCCGACCGCGGGTCAGCGGCCGGGCGTGACTGTAGCCCGTTCACCCGAGGCAAGCATGAGGCTTTCTCGGTTTGCAGTCCACTTGGAACTATGCGTGATCCACTCAATAAGTTGCGACTGACCATCCGCGGGGCGACATCCAACTCGGTTCGAGCAATCTCGCGCTCCGCCATTTCGAGGACGACATCCATCCGATTCCTAGTTTTCCACATGGGCCGCCCACGCGTTGTATTTGCCTGAGAAAGCATTCTCTAATGTTGTTGAATTCAACTTTGGCGGGAATTGTGTTGATCCCGTCTTGGTGTTGCCACAGAGGTGACATGAATACACCTTCTGCGCGTCAAGATCTGACAAACGATAATATCTGACATTGCAGTGGCATAAGACGGAAAAGATTCAATTTTAACAAAGTGGCCGCGTTGTCCGACTGGCGTTGACTTTAACTGTTCGGTAACCATGTTTCTGCCAATCCGGCCCAAAAAACATTAATGCAATCAATGGTGGTTAATGGGCGTTAAGTCTCTGTGATACAAACGCAACACCCCAGTTGCCAGATGACTCGCAGGAGTAGCGTTTCGGACGTGTCCTGGTGGTACGTCCGGTTCTTTTTGACTATTGCATTGCAGCATATGTCTGCACGACTGAAGGAGATCCGAGTGATCATGCGTTGCTCCGTAATGCTGCTGACAGTAACCGCCCTGGGTTTGGCTGGTTGCACGGCACTCCCCAATTCCGGTCCCTTGTCGGAGGCGGTCGAGTCCCAGGCGGCAGTCAAGGTCACCTCAGCCTCCAAGGCAAAGACAGCCGGCATCGATTATGCGCTGGTCGACCTCAACAAGACGCTGCTGGCGTATGTGGGTGATACGGTCACGCCATCCTTTGCCAGCGGTTTCGGCACGGGCCGCGGCGGCGCTCCGAACCTGCCGCTTGGCGTCGGGGATGTCGTTCAGGTCACGGTATTCGAATCCCAGTCCGGCGGTCTCTTCATTCCGGCCGATGCCGGCAGCCGTTCCGGTAACTTCGTTTCCCTGCCGAACTACACGATCGGTCGCGACGGCATGATCAGCGTGCCTTATGCCGGTCGTATCCGCGCCAATGGCCGCACGGTCGAGCAGGTTCAGCGCGAGATCGAGGAAAAGCTCGCCAACCGCGCCATCGAGCCGCAGGCGATCATCACCAAGATCAACAGCCGCTCCGCGCAGGTCGCCGTTCTCGGTGACGTCAACGAGCCGACCAAGATCGAACTCACCGAAGCCGGTGATCGTATTCTCGACGTCGTCTCGCAGGCCGGTGGCCTCAGTGTACCGGGCGAGGAAACCTATATCACCCTCCAGCGCGGCAGCCGCACCGGCAAGGTTTATTACGAGGACCTCGTCAAGAACCCACGTGAAAACATCTTTGTTGCACCAGGCGATACGGTCGTCGTCAAGCGTGAACGCCGCACCTACCTCGCATTCGGCGCCTCGGGTCTCAATGGTCGCTTCAACTTCGAAGAGTCCTCGCTCACGCTGGGTGAAGCACTTGGCCAGGCAGGCGGTCTTCTCGACCAGCGTGCCGATCCGCAGCAGGTTCTACTCTATCGCACCGTCAGCCGTGATCTTCTGGTCAAGCTCGGCGTCGATACGTCCCGTTTCAAGGGTCAGACTGTGCCTGTGATCTTCCGCGCCAACCTGCGCGATCCGGCCATGTTCTTCGCGGTCCAGAAGTTCCCGATGCAGGACAAGGACATTCTTTACGTGACGAACTCGAAGTCCGTCGAGCTGACCAAGTTCCTGGATATCCTGAACAACGTCACATCGACCGCATCCGGCGTCAGCAAGGACGTGGTGGATACGCGCAACGCGATCCAGGATCTCTAATGATCGTTTCCTTCGGGAGGTGCCTCGGTGCCTCCCAAAGTTTTAAATGCGATAGATTTCGTCTAAAACTTGATCATTGTCCGATCATGTGCCACGTTTTCCCGGCAGGTCGAAATCCGATCGTTCCATAAAAAAGCCTTGGGAGGAGGTTGGAACGGTCTTCGGGCGCTTGCTCGATACTCGACAGCCGTGCGCCCCGCCCTATTTTTGCCGTGGGCACCCGAAGTGCTTAACGTTTCGCTCCCGACGTCGAGGTCAAGAATTTGCAACTGTATAATAGGGACTTGCCGAGTGGTGCCTTGCTGGAAAAGCTGAGCGCGCCTCCTGTCCGCCGCCAGTTGATCGATGTCGAAGCCATCATGGGCATCGCGCGGCGCCAGTGGGTGGTCGTGGCTCTTTGCGCCACCGTCGGCGCCATGCTCGGCATCGCCTATGTGATGACGGCAACGCCGCTTTATACGGCCGGCACCAGCGTCATGATCGACCGTGGCGATACCAGCCAGGTCGTCGCCCAGCTTTCCACCGCAGGCCCCGCGCCGGGCGAGGAGGAAGCGATGATCGTCAGCCAGATCGCGCTTTTGCAGTCACAGGCGGTTATCGGCGCCGTCGTGGACAAGCTCGACCTTACCAATGATCCGGAATTTGTCGGCACACCGTCGGCTGTCGCCACCGTCAAGAACGGCATCAAGTCGCTGATCAGCCTCACCGGCCTTTATTCGCCGAAGGAGGCGCAGGTCGACAGTGCCGCGCGTCGCCAGGCAGCGATCGAGCAACTCGGACGCGGCATGAGCGTGGCGCGTGCAGGGCGAAGCTATGTGATCGGCGTCGCCTATACGTCGCCATCGGCCGCCTTGTCGGCGCGCATCGCAAATGGCATCGGCGATGCCTATCTTGATGACAAGCTGGAATCCCGCTACGAGGCCACCCGTCGCGCCGGCAGCTGGCTGGAAGGCCGTATCGCCGAATTGCGCCAGAAGGCGCTGGAAGCCGATCTGGCGGTTCAGAAATTCCGTTCCGAGAATGGCCTTGTTTCCGCCGGCCAGACGCTGATGTCCGACCAGCAGCTGACAGAACTCAACAGCGCTCTCATCGTTGCCCAGTCGGAAACCGCGCAGGCACGCGCTAAGCACGAGCGCATCCAGAAGATTATCGATGCAGGGCAGGGCGATGCCATCGTCAATGACGTGCTCGACAGCTCGATCTCCAATGACCTGCGCCAGAAATATCTCGAAGCCTCCAAGACTGAGGCCGACATTTCGGCACGTCTCGGTGCCGACCACGTGCAGGCCGTGCGCCTGCGCGGCGAGATGGCGGAATATCGCCGTCAGATGTTCGAGGAACTGAGCCGTATCGCCCAGAGCTACCAGAGCGAACTGGAAGTGGCGCAGGCGCGTCAGAAAAGCCTGGAGGACAGCGTCCAGAAAGCGATGGGCGTGACCTTCAGCGCCAATGAGACGCAGGTACAGCTGCGCGAACTGGAGCGCGAGGCCGATACCTACAAGAACCTCTACCAGAATTTTCTGCAGAAACATCAGGAAGCCCTGCAGCAGCAGAGCTTTCCGCTGACGGAAGCCCGTGTCATCACCAAGGCGACCGAGCCGGATGGCGCAAGCCACCCGAAGAAGCTGATCATGCTTCTGGCCTTTTGTTTCCTCGGTGGTTTTGCCGGAGCCGGCATCGGCGCCTTCCGCGAATTCCGCGATCGTTTCTTCCGCACCGGCGATCAGGTGCGCGACGTGCTTGATCTCGAATTTATCGGCACGGCGCCGATGATCGACGAAAGCGCCGGCAAGGTGCCGGAAGTGCAGGCCGGACAAAGCCCAAGGGCGCTGCGCAAGAGCAATGTCGCTTCCAACTACGTGATCGATCACCCGCTGTCGTCCTTTGCCGAAACGCTGCGCAGCGCCAAGATCGCCGCCGACCTGACGCTGGCCGGCAAGGACTGCAAGATCATCGGCATCGTCTCGACCCTGCCCGGCGAGGGCAAGTCGACCACGGCGATCAATTTCGCCGAGCTTCTAGCCAGCCAGGGTGCGCGCACGGTGCTGATCGACGGCGACCTTCGTAACCCTGGGGCAACGCGTGCCATTGGCCTGCATGCCGAAGAGGGGATCCTGGAAGCGATCCTCGAAAAGAAGCCGGTCGGTGATCTGCTGCTCTACAATCCCGAGACCAAGCTTGCTTTCCTGCCGGCGGTGATCAAGCGGCGCGTGCCGCATTCGGCCGAGCTGATCGGCTCGCTCGCCATGCGCGATATCCTCACCAGCCTGTCTGCCGAAGCGGATTACATCATCGTCGACCTGCCGCCACTCGGCGCCGTGGTCGATGCCCGTGCCGCAGCCAACCGCATCGATAGCTTCATTTACGTCGTCGAATGGGGCAAGACCGCGCGGCGCGCCGTGCGCCAGACGATCGGTAACGAACCGCAGGTGCGCGACAAGACGCTCGGCGTCATCCTCAACAAGGTCGACCACGAGAAGATGAAGCTCTACCGGACCTATGGATCGAGCGAATATTATTATTCGCGCTATTCCGAATATTATCAGGAAAACAAGTGATTTTTCGCCGGGGGCGGTGTTTGGGTATGCGGCGATGCGTGTGTTGAGGCGGGACACGACGTCGGACGCAATCGGCAGGATATGGCCCCGTCATGGCGCAGGATAAGGATGACAATGATAGGCGGTCGGACGGGCTGATGCTCGCCAAGGCGGTTGAACGTTATCCGCAGAGGCATCCCGGTCGTCGTATCGTGATGATGCTGTTCGTCTGTGTCGCCATCTGCGCCGTCACTATTCCCGTGCTTCTCGCCAATAACGGCCGCAATCTCGAAATGCTGGGCGATCGCCTCGGTCTGCCATTAAATGACTGGTGGCGAGGCAAGACCGATCGGGTGGACCTGCCGAAGCCACCCCAAGGCTTAGAGCCGCCGGTGGTGGACAATACGGCGGTATCTGGTCAGCGTCACATACCGGCACCAGCCCTCGACAGCCCTCCATCACATCTGCTGCGCCCTGTGGATGCCTGGAAGCCTGAAGAGAGCTGCAACGCGCTGCAGCCGGGCGTGACGGGTGAAAAGCCGGTGTTTCTCGCAGCCCCGGACGGTCGTTCGGAATGCACGGTGCTGGTTGCGCTGAGTGAGGCGGAAAAAGCCAGTTCCCTGTTCCTGCAGATCAGGGCATCCGGCGGCAACGTTGCCAGCTTGCGCATGAAGCTCAATTTTGGCGAGGACGGCAAGACGGGAGCGCTTGTCGAAAGGGCGGACGACATGGCGCAGAGCATGCTGATGCCTATCAGCGAAGACGATCGTGCCTATCTGCGGGGCAAGATGACGGAGCGGCAGGCGTTTCGCACCGAGATCGGTGATTATCGAATGAGTTTCCGGCCTGAGGGGAACGACACTTCGCGTTTCAATTTCATCGCCGTTTCCAAGGTCAGGGAGCCTGATGTGATGCCCGAAGAGCAAAGCAATCCCGAAGCTGCACCGGAGAGCGCCCAGCCTTGAAGAACGGATCGCTTTGAGTGGCCGAAAGCGCGGCTGCATCTGCTAAGGCAGCGGCCGCGCTAACAACTTTCATCGAGCTTAGCGGCAGACGCGGGTGGTGCGCACAACAGTGCGGCCATGGTGGTGCGTGCGCACTTTCTTGACGACGCATTTTTCGCGGTGATGCCGCGGGCGCGCGTGATGGCCGTGACGGTGATCAACGCGCTCGACGGTGCGCACGGTCACGCTTGCTGCTTGCGAAGCGGTGGCAAAAGGCAGGATGGAAGACACCGCGATGGCAGCGGCGAGAACGAGATTTTTCATGAATGCCTCGGGGATGAATGAAGGTTGGCGGCCGATAATGCCGATGACCCGCCTGAGGTTCCGCAGAGACGCGATGATCGGTGAAATATTTTCATCAAGCGGAAATCACCGCATGACGTTTGCCGTCAGGGGTTGGAGCAAGACAATATCAAAGGAAAGAAAATGGTGCTGCTAGAGAGATTTGAACTCTCGGCCTCTCCCTTACCAAGGGAGTGCTCTACCCCTGAGCTATAGCAGCATCTGGCAACCGGTTGATGTCCCCGGCGCGTTGGGATGGCGGCCTATTGCCATAGGTTTTTCGTCAGCGCAAGCGACAAAAAACGACTTCGTGACATTTGCGTGGAAAAGTTGGGGTGGCTTCCGGTCTCGCCGCTTTTGTTCTATGTCGATTTCATGAACGAAAAAGATCTTGAGACCAGCGGCGGAATGCCTGTGGATGCGGGGGAAGAGCAGCGCCTGAAACGGGGTGAGCGCGCGGAAGCGGAGCGCAAACTTCGGGCGGCGGCAAAACTGCGCGAAAATCTTCAGCGTCGCAAGCAGCAGGCCCGCGCCCGCCGTGCCGGCGAAGAAGATCAAACGATCGGCCTTCCTGCCGCAAAAACGGACGAATCATCGTGATTGTGTCCGGCATTCTCATTCTCCCGGTTTCTCCGGGTGCCTTTTGCAAATAATTGAAGCCGCGCGGGATATCGTCTAAGACGCCCGCTTTCGCGCATTAAAAGAAAGGCGGGCCCGGCCCGTTATAAAAGATGGATCGCATCAGAGTTATCGGCGGCAATCAGCTGAACGGCATCATCCCGATTTCGGGCGCCAAGAATGCGGCCCTGCCGCTGATGATCGCATCGTTGCTGACAAGCGATACGCTGACGCTCGAAAACGTGCCGCATCTGGCCGATGTCGAGCAGCTCATGCGCATTCTCGGCAATCACGGCGTTGACCTTTCCGTCAATGGCCGCCGCGAAGGCCAGACTGAGACCTATGCCCGCACCATCCAGTTCACCTGCCGCACCGTCGTCGATACGGTGGCGCCTTACGAGCTGGTCTCGAAGATGCGCGCCTCGTTCTGGGTCATCGGCCCGCTGCTTGCCCGTGAAGGCAAGGCTCGCGTCTCGCTGCCGGGCGGTTGCGCCATCGGCACGCGTCCGGTCGATCTGTTCCTCGAAAGCCTGCAGGCGCTCGGCGCCACGATCGAGATCGATGGCGGTTATGTCGAAGTGACGGCGCCGAAAGGCGGCCTGATCGGCGCCCATTACACCTTCCCGAAAGTCTCGGTCGGCGCCACGCATGTGATGTTGATGGCGGCAACACTTGCCAAGGGCACGACGGTCATCGAAAACGCCGCCCGCGAGCCCGAAGTCGTCGATCTCGCCGCCTGCCTCACAGCCATGGGCGCCAAGATCGAAGGCGCCGGCACAAAGACCATCACCATCGAAGGCGTGTCGTCGCTGCACGGCGCTCGCCACCGCGTCCTGCCCGACCGTATCGAAACCGGCACCTATGCCATGGCCGTTGCCATGACCGGCGGTGACGTGACGCTCGAAGGCACCAATGGCGCGCTGCTCGAAAACGCACTCGATGCCCTGCGTCAGGCTGGCGCCACCATCACCGAAACGGAAACCGGCCTGCGCGTCGTGCGCAATGGTAACGGCATCCAGCCGGTCGATGTCGTCACCGAACCTTTCCCGGGTTTCCCGACCGACCTGCAGGCGCAGTTCATGGCACTGATGACGCGCTCTTCGGGCGTGGCACATATCACCGAGACCATTTTCGAAAACCGCTTCATGCACGTGCAGGAACTGGCACGTCTGGGTGCAAAAATTTCGCTGTCGGGCCAGATGGCGCGCATCGAAGGCGTGTCCAAGCTGAAGGGCGCACCGGTCATGGCGACTGACCTGCGCGCTTCCGTATCGCTGGTGATCGCCGGTCTTGCCGCCGAAGGCGAAACCATGGTCAACCGCGTCTATCATCTCGATCGCGGTTTCGAGCGTCTGGAAGAAAAGCTCACACGCTGCGGCGCGGTCGTCGAGCGCGTAAGCGAATAAGCTTCTTCAAGCATTTGCGACATTTCGAAACGGGCGGCAGGGTTTTCCTTGCCGCCCGTTTTCGTTGACCCTATCTCTTGTCCGTTCCCATCGAACGATCCTCTCCCACGTGCCGACGGCTTTCTGCTGTCGACATTGGCCATCACCGCCATTGGTTTCACACGGAGTTTTTCATGACCACACTGACCAATCCCGTCTGGTTCATCACCGGTTGCTCGACCGGTTTCGGCAAGGAACTGGCAAAGCTCACCATCGCCCGCGGCTGGCCGACCGTCGTCACCGCCCGAGACAAGGCGCGTCTCGTCGATCTGGCTGCCAGCGGCGATAATGTGCTGGCGCTCGATCTCGATGTCACCGATCAGGCCCAGATCGATGCCGCGGTAAAAGCTGCCGAGGATCGTTTCGGCCGCATCGATGTTCTCGTCAACAATGCCGGGTATGGGTATCAGGCCTCTATCGAGGAGGGCGATGACACGGAAATCCGCGCCATGTTCGATGCCAATGTTTTTGGCCTGTTCGCGATCACGCGAGCCGTGCTGCCGGGCATGCGCACGCGCCGTCAGGGACATGTGCTCAACATCACCTCGCAGGCGGGATTTATCGGTTTTCCCGGATCGGGTTATTATGCGGCCAGCAAACATGCCGTCGAAGGTTTTTCGGATGCGCTGGCGGCCGAAGGGGCACCTGTCGGCATCAAGGTCACCTGCGTGGCACCGGGACCATTCCGCACCGATTGGGCCGGTCGTTCGCTGAAACAGACGCAGGTGCAGATCGCCGAGTATGAAGCGACCGCCGGGGCGCGCATCAAGGGCACTGCCAATATCAGCGGCCAGCAGCCGGGAGATCCGGTGCGGGCAGGCGAGACGATGATCGCGGTGGTCGAAAGTGAAAAGCCGCCACGCCATCTCGTTCTGGGTAAGCTTGCCTATGACGGCATTACCGGCAAGCTGAAGGAAAGGCTGGCGCAGGTGGAGAGCCTGAAGGACGCGAGCCTCGGCGCCGATTTCCCATCGTAACGTGACATCTGCCGGGCGGGTTTTGCAAAATCGCGCCCGGCAGTCTTCGCAGCCGCCAGCTTTGCGCATTGCTGTTGCTTCTCGTCTCGTGCCATCCTATTTCGAGAACCATGTGAAGACGCGCCTTTTGGGGGCGCCAAGGATGGAAACTGCGATGAGCGATCTCAGGCTGCTGGCCATGGACAAGGACGATCTGGATATCGTCTCGGCGCATATGCAGGACAGCGTGTTCAAGGCACCGGATATCGCCTGGGATGCCAAGCACCAGCAGTTCTCTGTCGCCGTCAACCGCTTCGTCTGGGAAAAGAGCGACCGTCGTGCCAAGGGGCATGAGCGCCGCCGCGCGTTGCTCGTGTTCAAGCGCGTGCAGGCCGTGCGTTCGCTCGGCGTCAGCCGCGGCAATGACGAGGTGGTGCATGCGCTGCTGGCCGTGCGCTTCGAACAAAAGGGCGAGGGCCCCGATGGCACGATCGAACTGACGCTGGCCGGTGATGCCGCCATCAGCCTCGATGTCGAATGCATCGAGGCGCAGTTGGCGGATACCGGTGGCGCCTGGGAAACCACCAACAGGCCGGATCACGCCTGAACGGGCGACGGCAGGATTTAGGATGTTGCAGCGTCCTGTGCGCACCTTGGGTGATGCGCGGCGCTACAGGGTGAATGTGTAAGGGGACAAACAGTGGCGATCTGGCTTGAACAGCAGGCGGCCGATTTCGAGGCGCAATTCAAGGCTTTTCTGACGACCAAGCGGGAAGTGTCGGAAGACGTCAACGCCGTGGTGCGCGATATCATCAAGGATGTGCAGACCCGTGGTGATGCTGCGCTCGCCGATTATACGCTTCGTTTCGAGAAGGTCGATCTCAACACGGTTGGCCTGCAGGTCACGGAAGCCGAGATCGATGCTGCGGTCGCTGTCACCGATCCAAAAGTTCTGGACGCGCTGAAACTGGCAGCCGAACGCATCGAAAAACACCATGCCCGCCAGATGCCGAAGGACGATATCTATGAAGACGCGATCGGCGTCGGCCTCGGTTCGCGCTGGACGGCCATCGAAGCCGTCGGCCTTTACGTGCCGGGCGGCACCGCGAGTTACCCAAGCTCGGTGCTGATGAATGCGGTGCCGGCCCGTGTGGCCGGTGTGCCGCGCATGGTCATGGTCGTGCCCGCCGGTGGCGGTTCGATCAATCCTGCCGTTCTGGCCGCTGCCCGTATTGCCGGTGTGACTGAGATTTACCGCGTTGGTGGCGCACAGGCTGTCGCAGCCCTTGCCTATGGCACGGAAACCATTGCGCCAGTGGCAAAGATCGTCGGCCCCGGCAATGCCTATGTCGCGGCGGCAAAACGCCAGGTTTTTGGCACTGTTGGCATCGACATGATCGCCGGGCCGTCGGAAGTGTTGGTCATTGCCGACGCTGAAAACGATCCCGACTGGATTGCCGCCGATCTCCTGGCTCAGGCCGAACATGATGCCGGTGCGCAGTCGATCGTCATCACCGACAATGCCGAGTTCGGCCGTGCCGTTGAAGCCGCCGTCGAACGCCAGCTGAAAACACTGTCGCGATCCGAAACCGCTGCCGCCAGCTGGCGCGATTTTGGTGCGATCATCCTTGTCGACGATTTGCAGGCATCCATCCCGCTCGCCAATCGCATCGCCGCCGAACATCTGGAACTGGCCGTGGCCGATCCCGATGCGCTGATGGCAAAAATCACCAATGCCGGTGCAATCTTCGTCGGTCGCCACACGCCGGAAGTGATCGGCGATTATGTCGGCGGTTCCAACCACGTCCTGCCGACGGCGCGCTCGGCGCGTTTTTCGTCAGGCCTCGGCGTGCTCGATTTCGTCAAGCGCACATCGATCCTGCGGCTCGGCCCGGAACAGCTGCGGGCGCTCGGCCCTGCAGCCATCACGCTTGCCCATTCCGAGGGGCTGGATGCCCATGCCCGTTCCGTCGCCATCCGGCTCAACCAGGAGAGTTGAGCCATGGCGGCTGGTGACTTCCGGCTCTGCGACATCGTGCTCGACGACAGCGTCGGCCGGTCGACGCCGGATGTCGAGCATGAGCGCGCCGTCGCCATTTTCGATCTGGTCGAGGAAAACAGTTTTTGCCCGATCGGCCATGATGGCGGTCCATATCGCCTCAGCATCTCGGTCGCCGGTCCGCGTCTTGTCTTTGCAATCACCACGCAAGAGGGGGGCGAAGTTGCCACCCATATCCTGTCGCTGACGCCATTTCGCCGCATCATCAAGGATTACTTTCTGATCTGCGAAAGTTATTACGAGGCGATCCGCTCCTCTACGCCGAGCCAGATCGAGGCGATCGACATGGGTCGCCGTGGTGTCCACAATGAGGGATCGGAAACCCTGCAGGACAGGCTGAAGGGCAAGATCGAGGTGGATTTCGACACCGCCCGCCGACTGTTCACGCTGGTCAGCGTGCTCTATTGGAAGGGATGATCTCCATGGAAACCATGGATCACCTCCCTTTCGAAACCCATATCGAGCGGCCCAACGCGATCCTGTTCGTCTGCGGCATGAACGCCATCCGTTCGCCGATGGCCGAAGTCATTGCAAAACACCTTCTGCCTCCCGATATCTATATCCAGTCGGGTGGGGTGCGTGCTGGCGAGCCTGATCCGTTTGTCGGCGTTGTACTGGAAGAACTCGGCCTTGAAACGAAAAAACGCCATGTACCGCGCACGATGGAAGATCTGGAAGACGATTTTTTCGACCTGATCATCACGCTGGCGCCGGAAGCGCATCATGCCGCACTGGAACTGACGCGCTCCAACGCGGTAGAGGTGATCTACTGGCCGACACCCGATCCGACTGTAGAAACCGGTTCGCGTGAGCAGCGGCTCGAAGCCTATCGCGGTGTCCGCGACCGTCTCTGGGCGCTGATCGACGAACGTCTCGCCCGTCGCCTGCGCCGCCGTGCGCAAACGCCCTGACGGGTGCCCTAAAAGCCTTGATTTCGGCCCTTCTCAACAAGACCGAGAATCAATGTTCACAAAGCCGCGCTGATTGTGTAGTTTCCGCGCAAATTCCAAGGCTGCCGGTTCGGTGGCCTATTCCGCATTCAAGAAAACAGGAAGACAAGCTCTAGATGGCTAAAGAAGAAGTTCTCGAATTCCCGGGCGTCGTGACGGAACTGTTGCCGAACGCGACATTCCGCGTGAAACTGGAAAACGAACACGAGATCATCGCCCACACCGCCGGCCGCATGCGCAAGAACCGCATCCGCGTTCTCGCCGGCGACAAGGTGCTGGTGGAAATGACTCCGTACGATCTGACCAAGGGTCGGATCACCTACCGCTTCAAGTAAGCGGTTTCCATGGCGCAGGAACAGAAGCTTATCCTGGCCTCCGGGTCTCCGCGCAGGTTGGATCTGCTCAATCAGGCCGGCATCAAGCCGGCTCGATTGCTGCCGATGGATATCGACGAGACCCCGAAAAAGTCCGAGCATCCGCGCTCGCTCGCCCGCCGTCTTGCGACGGAAAAGGCAGAGGCCGCGATGACCCTGCTGAAGGGCGATCTCGAATGGCGCCACAGTTACATCCTGTCTGCCGACACGGTTGTCGCCGTCGGGCGGCGTATTCTGTCGAAGACGGAATATTCGGATGAGGCCTCATCGGCGCTGCATCTTCTCTCCGGTCGCGGCCACAAGGTCTATACCGGCATCTGCCTCGTCACCCCCGGTGGCCAGGCGCGTATCCGCGTCGTCGAAACCAAGGTGCGCTTCAAGCGCCTGTCCGACCTCGAGATCAACCATTACCTCGCCTCCGACCAGTGGCGGGGCAAGGCCGGCGCTTATGCCATTCAGGGTATTGCCGGTGGCTTCGTGCAGAAGCTGGTGGGTTCCTATACGAATGTTGTCGGCCTGCCGCTGTTCGAGACGCTCGGGCTCTTGTCCGGCGAAGGTTTTGACGTAACGGCCGGCTGGGCTGAGGGCTAAAACCCGTTTGGCGCGATGGCCGGTCCCAAAGTGGGCCGGTTTTTTTCGAGATCGCGCCTGCAGCCTCAAAAATATCGAAAGGACAAGAGATGTCTGATCCGATCAAGACCGGCGGCAAGGTGGAGCCGCTGCGCAAGACCATGCCATGCCCGGTCTGCAACAAGGCGTCGGTGCGCGAGCATTATCCCTTCTGTTCCGACCGTTGCCGCCACCTCGATCTGTCGAAATGGCTGAACGGGTCCTATGCGATCCCGGTCGCGGACGATGAGGCGAAGGCAGACGGTTTCGACGAAAATTGATGTAAGCGCCTGATAATCAGGCGTTTTCATCGTTTCTGCACAGGCGGATTTCGATAAAATCGCGGAACTGTCAAAAAAGTGCAATGGGGCGCTTGCCATGGCCGAACAAGATGTTATAACCCCGCTCGCTCCCGGGGAAAACAACCCTCGGTCAGCCGGAAACGGCTGATAGGCTTGCACAAAAGCCGAGATGCCCGGATAGCTCAGTTGGTAGAGCAGCGGATTGAAAATCCGCGTGTCGGTGGTTCAAATCCGCCTCCGGGCACCATTCTATGCCCCTATTATATATTGGGTTTTCCACGTTCTCATTACCTTCTGAGTTTAACGGTTTGACAGTTTCAAACTGTGTGTTTGACAGAGTTCGTTTTCCGTTTGTTCAATTCGGCCTCAAAATCGTTGACTGCCGATGTTGCTCGCCGGGTCATGTCCGCGCGTCTCGAATAATGTTTTGCCATTGCTTCGGTCGCATGGCCAAGTACCAGCGCGATCGTGCCGTGGTCCTTGCCCATTTCGGCCAAGATGGTCGCCACCGTGTGCCTCAGCCCTTTAAGTGTCAGTCCGGGCTGGATGAGCCCCTCTGCTTCCATCTTTCCTTTCAACGTGATCCAGCTTGAGCTGAAACCGCTGTAGGTCCAAGGGCGGCCCCAGCTGTTAGCGCAGATTGTAACTGCATCATGTTTCGGGGCACGCGCCATGGCAGATGCGACCGGCTCAAATAGAGGAAGATAGATCGGGCGGCCAGTTTTGTTGCGGCGCGTGTCGAGTCCTTTCTCGCTTATCGCTGATCTCGGGAGTGCCAATGCATCCTGAGGATCCAGCGCGTAGAACATCATGAGTGCGATTGCGAGCTCCATATGTGCCGGAAGTGCTGCCAGCACTGTTTCGCGCTCTGCGTCCGTCCATGGACGGTTGGCGTCCGGCAGGGTTTTGGGTCGTCTCGCTGGCTTGACTTTCGCAGCGGGATTGTCCGTCGTGTACCCGTATTCAAGGCCCCAATCAAAAATGACCGAGAGTACGGAGCGTACATAGTTGGCAAACCTGAACTGGCGCTTCTCAAGTGCCTTGTCTCGAATTTTCGCGACAAGCGGCGGCGTGAACCGGTCCAGCGGCGTGTCCTCTATAGCCTGGAGGTAATCGAAGCATTTTTGGTAGTCAGATTGGGTGCGCGGTGCGAGTTCTTTTTGGAATCTTGTGCCGGCACGATACTTTGTTATTAGCATGCCAAGCGTTCCCGGCTTGCTTTGTCTCTCGATCATCGTCTCGTTGATCCGGTGGATCTCCATGTCAAATGCGAGCGAGTAAGTTTCGAACTTTCGGCAATCAATCGTAGCTCTAGTTTTGCGGTGATAGCAGCGCCAGTCACCATTCCTATCCCGGAAGATCTGCCAGCCCTTGTATTTGTTGGATCGTCTCCGTTCCGCCTTTGTCATCCCAGTCGCTCCAAGATGTCCTGATCGGCTTCGGTGTCGCCCGATTTGAGTTGATCGAGCCACTGATCGAGATCGCGGATATCATACCGCTTCTCGCTTTCAGGCATTTCGACTGGTCGGACCGAGCAGATCCTTGGAAATCGTTTCAGTGGCAGGCCGACATAGTCTGCTGCTTGCTTCAATGAAATCATTCGCGGCTGAACGATGCGGATATTCAAAAGTGCATTCGCCATTGCGTTTTTTCCTTTTGCTAGTTTGTAGTTTCGGCTTGGGGCAGATTGTTTATGCGATCGCTTCAAGGTTCTACGGAAACCAGTGCACCATTGGTTTGACACCATTTGACGACTAACGAAGGTGCGCCGCTCTCTCCGAAATGTTTTCATGTGGTCCATTGGACTACGATTCCATGAGTTCTGGAAACTGTAGAATTCTACGTAGAACGAAAGAAGAACATGGCGGGGCGTTTGATCAATCAAACTCATTTTTTGATTCTTGAATACCGCGGATCAGGATTTGCTCAGCGGAATGCCATCTAACAGAAGCCAAGCATGTCGGTATTGTTCGGCCTGAGATCCGACCAGTAATCAGCTTAATGGGCGCTCTTTTGAGCGGGATAATCGAGGTTTACGGGGGTGTGCCGGGTCATATGAAAAACATTGGCTAACTAGAAAAGCGGCATCAATTCAGACCGTTGCAAATTTGGTTGGCAACACATAATTGCGTTATGATTGACGCGCGTTGACGGTGAAGCGTTGTAAGGCATCATGATGCGTGGTAATGCGTCAACGTTAAACCGGAAATGGGGATCGGATATGCCTGTCATCACCGTAGCGAATCCTAAAGGCGGGGCAGGGAAATCGACCGCTACACTAGTTCTTGCAACCTCTCTGGCGGAGCAGGGGGCTAGCGTAGTTATTTTGGATTGCGATCCCAATAGAGCGATCAAGGGTTGGAGGGCGGGTTCTTCCCGAAATCCGGTGCTTGTCGATGGCGACGTCACCGAGAGTTCGATCACAGCAAAGCTCGATGAGTATCGTAAAAAGTTCCAGTTCGTTTTTGTCGATCTAGAGGGAACAGCAAGCCGGCTTATGTCCAGGGCGCTCGCTAGAGCTCAACTGGTCGTCATACCTATTCAAGCAAGCCCAACGGATGCTGAGCTCGCCGCGCGTGCGATCAACCTCATTCAGGAAGAAGAGCAGGCATTTGAGAAGATCATACCCTATCAAATCCTGTTCACACGGACGTCGCCTGCAATCGCAACTAAATTGGAGCGGCAGATTACATCCCAGCTTAAAGCGAGCGAAGTGCCAATGTTTCGCAACCACCTGAATGAGCGCTCAGCTTACAAAGCTATGTTTTTCTACCAACTCGATTTGAATGAGCTCGATAGCCGCGATGTCAATGGTTTGCCGGCAGCGCGTGACAATGCGTTCCGGCTGGCTGAGGAACTGGTCAATCTGGTAATTGGCGCGAAGGAAGCGGCATGAGCGGGAAAAATTTAGGATTTGGCGGCAGGCTTGCCAATATCACCCCTGACAAAGACGACAGTCTTGGCGTCACCGATGCCAAGGTCGACGCGATCGGTGATCGACACGGGTTCGTTGCTCGAGAGCCTATACAAAAGCTGACACGGCGAAAGCCGTCTGAACCGTCTGCCAATCTCAATATCCGACCGCCAGTGACGACCTTCAACCGGTTCTTGCAGTTCTGCGACCAGAACAGGATGTCTTACCCTGAAGCATTGAAAGAGTTGATGGATCGAGCGGGCGTCTGAGTATTCTGCGTAAAGCGTCATGATGCGTTAAGATCAACGTTGATGCGTCAACGTTAACGCTCGCTTTTGGTTTGCAGAGCACCAAACCGGTTCAGGAGTTCGTTGAGAGTTTTCCGTCGATCGATTTGAAAGCGTCAATCAGAAAGCAGGAAGCCTCATTTTGACCCGCGTACCGCGAGAGGTCGCCTTTTGATCGTCTTGCAGCAATTGCGAGTTGTTGTTTATGGTCATCATCTCAATCCCACAAACAGGACAGCGGTGCCGTCCGATCGTCTAGCGTTATGTAGGAACGCTCCGAAGTCGCCATTTTTCTGACGAGTGTTGTTTTGCCGGCCCGACGTGGTCCAATTATCAAAACAACGGGTGTGTCCGATAATGCCTCATCTGCTCGCCGCTCTACAAACCACCCAAACATTCAGTGCTCCTAAGCTGCGCTGATTGGGAGTATTCTATTCGGCTATTTGGACGTCGAGGGTCGGCAGATTGGAAGTTAGGTCTGGTGTTTGCGTTGAAAGATGCAATTGAAAAATGTGGAGATAGATCTGCGATGGGAGTATCCAGCCATCTGCTTGCTGGTGGCGTCGCATTTGTTTCAGGCATGATTTTAGCAATGATACATTTCTACGCGCAGGGTCCGATTCTGAGGCGCCGGTTGCTCGCGGCCGCTGAGGAGGAGACCCGTGAAGGGCAATTCCTCTAGATACACTCGCCCTCTCGTTGAGAAGAACGGGTTCGCAACATCACGGACTTGATGCTTGACGGCCCAAAGATTTGCAGGACGCGGAATCAGACAAAAACGTTACCGCTATGCAGCCACGTTGGCGCTCAGGTAACTCAATTGATAAGACGCCAGAGCGTGAAAAGTTTTTGGCCCACCACTTTTACTAAACGAAAATATTCCCGTTCGGGAATTCTGGTGGATGTTTTCTCGTTCACTTCGGGTGTTTTCCCGATCGGGAAAATTTTCTGGACAATCCGGCGCATACGCTGTTATTTTCCCGATCGGGAAATTAAAATGGCAAAACAAGTGAAAAGTCCAGCCGATATCGGCGCCCTGGTTAGAACCGCACGCAAGGAGCAAAACTTGCGGCAGGACGAGCTTGCCGGTGTCGCGGGGGTTGGCCTGCGGTTCATTGTCGATCTCGAAGCCGGCAAGCCGACAGCGCAGATCGGAAAAGTATTGCAAGTTCTGCAAACGCTCGGTTGTTCGATCGACATTTTGGAACCTGGTGAGCGCAGGCGATGACGACAAAGGTTCTCAACGTATGGTGGGATAGCCGTGTCGTCGGCCAGTTTACCCAGGACAAACACGGTGATATCGCTTTTCAGTATGCAGACGCATGGCTTGGCGATCAGACGACGCCGCCGCTTTCCGCCTCTTTGCCGAAGCGGCCGGAACAATTCTCTCGTCGCGAATGCCGCCCATTTTTCGGTGGGCTTCTCCCTGAAGAGAGCCAGCGCCTGGTTGCTGCACAGGCTCTGGGCGTTTCGCCAGGGAACGACTTCGCGCTTCTCGATCGTTTAGGCGGCGACGTTGCCGGTGCGCTTCAGCTGCTGCCGGAAGGTGAGTTGCCGCCTGATGTAACGGTGAATGCCGGGACTCAGCCGACACCACTGGATGATGCCGGGATCGTCCGAATACTGGACGCTCTTCCTAACAGGCCTCTACTAGCCGGGGAGGAGGGGTTGAGGCTATCTTTGGCTGGCGCGCAATCGAAGGTGCCTGTTGTGGTCATTAATGGGCGGATTGCCCTTCCATTGCCGGGGCAACCGACCACGCACATTCTCAAGCCGCCGATAGCGCGTTTTAAAGGCACGACCGAAAACGAAGCATTCGTGATGAGCCTCGCCGCCGCGATAGGCCTTGACGTTGCCCCGGTAGAGGCAAGGACTGCGGAGGGCCGTCCATTCCTCTTGGTCGAGCGATATGATCGCGTGCGCAATGATCTCGGCGTCATGCACCGTATCCACCAGGAGGATTTTTGTCAGGCGCTCGGGGTGCCACCGGAAAGCAAATATGCCAGCGAAGGCGGGCCGACCTTCAAGGATTGCTTTGAGCTGCTGCGGCGTGTGTCGGCGCGGCCGGCGACGGATATCGCCAAGCTGCTGGATGCAGCAATTTTCAATCTGCTTGTCGGAAATGCCGATGCTCACGGTAAGAATTACTCGATTCTATACGACGACCAGGGGCCGAGAATGGCACCGCTGTATGATTTGCTTTCGACGGTAGCCTACCCTGACTTGTCGTCAAAAATGGCCATGAGGATTGGGAAACGAGCGACCTTGGCCGAGATGGATGCCGATGGATGGAAGGCATTTGCGAAAGATGCCGGGATCGGTTTTGCTCTGGTTCGCCGGCGTATTTTCGAACTATGCGGGGCTGTCATGAAGCACGGAGGGGTTGCCTCAGCGATCGTGCGGGGTGATCTAGCTGCTACCGCAAAAGTGAATGAATCGGTCCAGAAACGCGCTATTCTGGTGTCTCTGTCAGTCGGATAAATGTCCATTTGGGTAAGTGTAGCTGGCAGGTAAGCAATCTGACAAAGGTATCCGAAACTCTAGATGTCGAACGCACTGGCGAGCAGAGAAAGTTGTCGTGGTTCGTTGAAGAGCCGCTGACCAAGCTCGCAGCAAAGTGCTGTAAATCACGGAAGACATTAGACAACCAGCAGGCGATCCGGCATGAACTCCTGAGCATTTGATGGGGGCCGAGTTGTACGTACCGCCGTGGACAATCTTCGCTGGATTAGGCGCGCTGGAACGGCGCGAGCTCTGCAATCTGATCGCTAGTTTCGAGGCCACGACATTGCTATTGATGTCGATCGACAGGGTGAGCGTCGCTCGCTTCCAGAAAGACGGCCGCGACGGCGATATGAAAGCTTTCGCTCGGCGTTTGAAAGAAGCCGCGGACCAGCTGTTCGATTCCTCCGTCTCTGAACGGACACTGCTTATTTGTCTTTGGATAAGGATGGCTGAGGCCCTCGACCTAGACCCTGTAATCCCGTTGTCTAGTAGGAGAGCAAACTCGCTCGGCGCAGGTGTCGCATTTAAGGTGGCGGCCATCATGGCAGCTCCGATTGATTACGATACCGACGGTACGCAGACGGCATTTCAGAAAGCCTTGCGGACAGTTAAGTCTGTCGCTGGCCGCCAGCATCAAGATTTCGCGTTACTCGTTGCCACGCAGGCGGAACTCGTAGCCATGGCTGTCGCGGAAGCTGCGGGGTCTGGCGAGTTGTCTGAGGAACAGCAACGGGAACTCGACGAACGCATCCGCGAACACATCAAAAGCCTGCCGCCCGAACTTCGAGACGAGACCACGCGCAATGCCCTTGCCTCCGGAGACAAGGCGGCGCTGGCGCTACTCGCGACAGGCACTACGGCATTCTCGATTGGGGTCGGCGTAAACCTGGCGGGTTTCAGCGCATATATTCTCGCTGCGCAGGCATCTGCTTTCACCAATGCCCGAGGCTTCCGCGACCTTGGTGCGGCTAACCGTGAAGTGGTTCTGTTGCCCGATATCGTTCGGTTGCTTGAAGCAGTGCCAAGCACAATCCACGAAATTTGAAGCCGCGAGCATCACGACTTCAAAAGACATGCAGCAAGGCGGAGCTGGAAAGGAACGTTCCCGCTCTACAGCCAAATTGGCACCTGTCCGCGACCAACGGCGAGGATTGGCAGAGGGTTCTTACAGGGCACGGGAACGCATAACCTCGATGAGGTCGAGCAATATTCTTCTCAGATCAGCCCACGGGGCATCAGTAAATTTATTGCCGGGATCCTCCATACTCAGAAGGCAATGCAATTTCGCCGCAATCTCGACTGTCGTTTTCGGTCTCGATAAGGAAAGCACACGCGACAGCCGTCGTTCCTGTTCCGCCAAATCGTGCTCGAAAGCTAGGGCAGGACTGTAGCCCAGCTCTCGATCTGCCGAATTCCAACTCTCGCGGCGTTTCCGCAAGAGTGATCGTGCTGCTGCCAGTTTTGTCGCGTCTACGCGCGATTTTAGCCGGTCGATGTCGGCCAGCGAATAAACCGTGACAGCCGGCTCGTCCGCAGAGACATTCATTTGCACGACAGGGAATGCCCCCGCCATAGCAAGCACCTTGGATTCAATCTGCTGTTGGTATTTTGTAATGCGAGCCAGCCGCTGGTGGGCCTCGTACCAATTCAGCCAAAGACGTGCCGTTGACGTTGGACCTGGCACGTTGCGCTCCGGTGCCTTCTCCAAATCGTACGTGAGCGACAGCAATACTTGCGCGGTTGCACTCAAAAGGTTTTTGCGGGTGATACGGGATGGAAAATCGGTATCGCGCCTATTGGAGGATTTGCGATTTGTGCGGGTATTTGAAGGCAAATTTCTGCTATCCTCAGAATCAGCCATGATCCGAGCTCCCAATAGCTTGTGTGTGGTCAGGTCAGGCGAGGATGTTACAGCATCCTGCTTGACCGCATTCCGGGCTGTGAGCCAGTTGAGGAAGTCTGAATCAAAACAAAATTAAGTCAAGGTATTAATTTGATAACGTCTGATCAGGTTCGTATGGCCCGCGCGGCGCTTCGGTGGGGTGTCAGAGACTTGGCGAAAAACGCTGATGTTACCGCGACTACGGTATCCCGTATCGAGGCGGGTAAACCTGCATTTGCCGGCACCTTGGACGCTATCCGAGTAGCTTTTGAGGCGGCTGGATTAGAATTTATAGAGGAGAATGGCGGAGGTGCAGGGGTGCGGTTCTCCAAGCCTACGTCTGGCGGAAGCTAGCTGCAGCCTTTTCGCGCAAGATCTAGCGCGGGTGGGTTAGGATAAGGCTCTAGCAATTCTGCAGAGGGACTTGGTTTTCGCCGGTGACTTTTCGGGGATCTGAATATCGGCTAGAACGGCAGCATGAGTGCTCCTGAACTGACCCATCCGACGCTGAAAGACCTGAAGTTCGAGATTGGGCAGGTGCTGGTCGGCTGGTCGTTTCTTGAAAACACGATGCGAGGGCAGTTGAAGCGAGCTGGTCTTCAAAAGAAGATTATGAAGGGGCCTGTGATCGTTCACTGGCGCACATATCCAGACCGAGCTGAAGAGCTTCTCAAGCCGATTGAAAAAGTGGCTCGTGTAAGAAATCTTCTCGCTCACTGTATCTATTCGCTTTCCGCCGACCCATGGACTGCTAACAGCGCGGTCATAGTCTGCGTTGCACCAGACGGCACAAAACACTCATTGAATATAGAAGATTTACAAGAAACGTGTACCGAGTTGAGCAAGCTAATGGTCACTCCGATCCGGCTATATTCGTAAACAATCCGCTGAAGTCGCAGTCCTCAAAATATCTCAGTTTCTTCGCCCAAACCGGTCGTAGCCCTTGCCGTAGAAGGATCATCCGATCGCCCGGCAACCTCATGATCTCATCCGGGTTGATCAGATCCCGCGCCGAAATATGCTGCGATGTCGAGGTCTTTCCTTCGCCCCAGGATTGCGTCGTATACACCGCATCCGTCTTGCCGATCGCTTTGCCGACGAGCTCGGCCGTTTCCACGTCATTGACCCCGAACACTTGGCACACGGCCGCATTCGATAGAAACGTGCCGGCGCGCTTCCCATAGGCTGCCCGTAGCTGATGGATATCCTGCAGGATCGGCCAGAGCTGCACGCCGTAACCGGCCATCAGGCCCATAGCACGCTCGACCGAGGCGAGGTGGCCGAGAGCGGCAAACTCGTCGAGAAGATAAAGCACCGGCTGGCGGGGCGTGGTGGCATTGCGTGCCATGTCGGTCAGGCTCTGGGTGATGAGCAGCCGCAGCCATCGCGAATAGGTCGAAAGCCGATCCGGCGGCAGCACGAGAAACACCGATGCGTTCCGTCGCTTGAGATCCGAGAACGCAAAATCCGACCGCGCCATCACTGCCGTCATGCGTGGGCTATCGAGGAAATGCGTGTGCCTTTGGGCAGCCGACAACACGCCGGAGGCCTCGCGGTCCGATTTGCCGAAATGCCGGTTGGCCGCACGCGCGACCAGCCCATTGCAGTCCGGCATGACCTGCATGTCGGCCAGCAATCCTGCAAACGCCTGCGGTGCCAAAGTCAGGTGTCTTCGCAGCGTGCCGAGATGTCGCTCGCTGGGTGGCTCGGCCGCGATGATGTGGAGCAGCAGGCCGGCAATCAGTGCCTTGGCTTCCTCGTTCCAATGCGCATCGCCAGACATGCCGGGATCATCGACCACAAGCGCATCGGCCAGCATTCCGACATCTTCGGCAACATCCAATCCGCTGGCATTTAAACCATCAAGCGGATTGAATGCCGAGCCCTGCCGCCCGGTGACCTCGAACGGATCGAGGTAGAAGACAGGCCCAAACATCTGCCGTGCGCGGCCGGTGACCTTGGCATTCTCGCCCTTGGGGTCGATACAGATCACCGATCGATTTGCCGTCAGCAGATTGGGAATGATGGTGCCGACGCCCTTGCCGGTTCGGGTCGGAGCCATGGTCAGCAAATGCGCCGGTCCATCATAACGGAGGAGTTCGCCTGTCTGTGGATCGCGGCCGATCAGGAGGCCATCGTTCCCGGCCGCGAGCTGTTTCCTCTCCTTCCTGTCCGCCCATCGCGCGGTCCCGAACACGGCAGGGATTGGCCCGTCCGCCATGAAGGCGGAGAGGGCGCCGAGAATGCCAAAGACCATCGGGACATACTGGGCGACCAACGCAATCGTTTCGCTGATCCGTCCTGGTGAGACGTCACCGATGACCAGGACGGCAGAATTGATCAGCAGGATCAGCCCGGAAACCACCGTTCCGATGATGATGCAGATGAGCGCGAAGAATGGCGCGGCCAACAACGACTTGACGATATGGGAAAAGCTCATCGATCTTCCGCCCGATCGCTGCTCGGTTGAGCCGATGCAGAACCGAGAATGTCGTCAAACAGCTGGCTGTCGCCTTCCCGGGTGAGAAACCCGGGAAGCTCGGCGCGCAACCAGTCGCGCAACCGCATCGAAAAGGACGGATCCCTGGCATTCTCCAGCCGGTGGAGAACAAGAGCGCCGATGAGGATCTTTCGTCGCGTGTCGCGGGCGCGCTCCTGTTTGCCCAGGCGTGTCATCAGCACCCGCCGCCGCTCTTCGAGTTCGGCAATCCTTTGCGGGATAGGCTTGCGGGTCATTGGCCGCCACTTTGCCGACGATCTTCATGCCTCCCGTGATCGTCCACCGGTATCGGCACGTCCGAATGGATCGATACGAGCCTGACGGTGATCGCCTGCATGATGTCGCCGACCCGTTCGACCTCCAGGAAGAAGCAGTCCTCCGCAAGATCGCTCAGCTTGGCATAGCCATAGTCGCGGACATCGAAACCTGGCATCTGCTTGAGGATCTGCGTACCCACAGCGCCCAGTGTCGCTCGGCCGTCCTGGTCGGCAATGGCGTAGACCGCGTGCGCGATTTCGTCGAAGACCGGGTCGTCAAACCTGCACCGTTGTTTTGCCAGCCTCTGCTGGCCGGGGGGCGGGCATACCTCCTTCATTTTCGTCATCACGCGCTTGTCGATTAGCGCGCGAAGCGGACTGCGGACTGCGTCCTGCGGCTCTACACTTTCCGGCTCAGAAGATGATGATTCCCGTGTGTCGAGGTAGACGAACCGGTCGCAAGCGGTGATGAATGAGCGGGGCGTATGTCGCTCGCCAAAGCCGTAGACCATGACACCCTGCTGTCGGATGCGTAGGGCCAGTCGGGCGAGGGAGTTATCGCTGGATACGAGGAGGAAGCCGGAGAAGCGTCCCGTATGCAACAGGTCCATCGCATCGATGATCAACGCACCATCGGCGGCATTCCTGCCGGGGCTGTCAGCGTACTGCTGCACAGGTTGAATGGCGTAGAGCGCAAAGAATTCCTTCCAACCGTTCGGCGTTGCAATTGTCCAGTCGGTATAGATGCGCCGAACACCGACCGCTCCGTATTGGGTGATCTCCGAAAGAAGTGCCGGAGCAATTTTTGGCGACGTGGTGTTAGCGTCGATCATCAACGCCATTGTCGTAATATCCGAGTTGGTCATGCTTACCTCCTTTGGTACGCACTGAGGCTACGACGCTCAGAATTTGTCGCAATACTGTGAATCCTACAGTGTCCGCGCAGCGGGAAGTCCCGTAACGATGAGAGCGAAGCGAAAGGAGTTCGAAGGGCGCACTTACGAGTTGCTGCGCAACTCAGGCTCAAAAAACGCTCTTTCCTCGTCCGGAGGCAGTGATGGCAATTTACCATTGCAGCATGAAGCCGGTGGCGCGCAGCGGCGGCCGCAGTGCCGTGGCGGCGGTCGCCTACCGCACCGCCAGCCGCCTGTTGAACGAGCGCGACGGCCTTGTGCATGATTTTACCGCCAAGCGTGGCGTCGATCATTGCGAGATCTTGGCTCCGGAAGGGGTGGAAGCGGAATGGGCAAAGGACCGGGCCACATTGTGGAATGCGGTGGAGCAGGCGGAAAAACGCAAGGATGCTCGTGTTGCCCGCGAATTCGAACTGGCGCTTCCACATGAACTGTCGAGAGAGCGGCAGATCGCGCTGACCCGCGCCTTCGCGCAGGATATCGCTGACCGTTACGGCGCTGCCGTCGACTTTGCCATTCACCGCCCGACCGGTGACACCGACATCCGCAATGTGCATGCGCATGTGATGATGACGACGCGGGAGGTGACGGCCGACGGCCTCGGCGAAAAGACCTTGATCGAGCGTGAGAACAAGTGGCTGCTCAACAACAATCAGCCCACCTCGCATATGCAGTTGCGCGATATCAGACAGTCCTGGGAGAACCATACCAATCGCGAAATGGCGCGGGCTGGCCTCGATATCCGTGTCGATCATCGCTCGCACCAGGAGCGCGGCCTCGAGATCGAACCGACCGAGCATATGGGCGTGCATGCCTCACAGATGGACCGGCGCGGGCTTGGCGTATCGCGCGCCCGCAACGAGGCAGCGGCGGCAAAGAAGAACGCGGCACTGATCCGGGAAAAGCCGGAGCAGGCGCTGACACTGATCACCGGCGAAAAGAGCGTGTTCGATCGGCACGACGTGGCCCGTACGCTGCATCGTTACATCGACGATGGTCAGGAATTCCAGAATGCCTTTGCAGCCGTCATGGCGTCGCCTGCACTGGTCGAGCTGCGACCGGAACACTATGGCGAACTGGCGCGCTATTCGACAAAGGAGATGGTGGAGATCGAACACACCATGGCGTCGCGCGCATCTGAGATGGGGGGTGCACAACGCCATGGCGTCAACGTCGAAAACGTCGCGGCTGCTCTGGGCGTACAGGATGATGCAATCAAGGCGAGCGTTGTCACGTCGCTTCAACAGAGCGTGAACGATGGGCGCATGTCCGAACAGGATCGCGATCTCCAAGTCGCCAGTGCCGGCCTGAGCCAGGAGCAGCGTGCCGCGATCGCGCACATCACCGGGCCGGAGCAGATCGCGGCCGTCGTCGGCTTTGCCGGTGCCGGTAAATCCACCATGCTGGCAGCAGCGCGTGATGCCTGGGAGCGTCAGGGATATCGCGTCCACGGTGCGGCACTGGCCGGCAAGGCGGCCGAGGGCTTGGAAGAATCGTCCGGCATTGCCTCACGGACATTGGCCTCATGGGATTACGGCTGGCAGCGGGACTGGGGCGAGCTTGGCACGCAGGATATTTTTGTCATCGATGAGGCCGGTATGGTGAGCAGCCGGCAGTTGGCGATGTTCGTCGGCGAGGTGCAGGCGAAGGGTGCCAAGCTCGTTCTGGTCGGCGATCATGAACAATTACAG
This sequence comes from Endobacterium cereale, assembly GCF_009617585.1. Lineage (GTDB taxonomy): Bacteria > Pseudomonadota > Alphaproteobacteria > Rhizobiales > Rhizobiaceae > Neorhizobium > Neorhizobium cereale. The sequence continues at coordinate 26,855 of NZ_WIXI01000029.1, forward strand.
GCGATCGGCGCCGGTTCGCCATTCCGGGCAATCGTCGAGCAGGTTGGCGCAGTCGAGCTGTCAGAAATCCGGCGACAGAAACAGGAGTGGCAACGAGAGGCATCAACCGCATTTGCCACTCATCGGACGGGAGACGGGCTGGCAAAATATGCCGAGCGCGGCGACGTGCGTTTCCTTGTCGATAGGGATGCAGCGCGCGTAGATCTCGTAGTCGACTATCTCGCCGATCTCGATCAGCGTCCGTCCGGTTCTCGCATCGCATTGGCGCATCGTCGTATCGATGTCAGAGCAATCAATGCCGACATCCGCCAGGCGCTGCAGGAGAAGGGGAAGCTGGCGCGTGGAGAGGATGGGCAGTGGGGGCTGGATAACAAGCTAGGGTCAGAGCGCGCCTACCAGACCAATGACGGCGAGCGTTCATTCGCGCCCGGTGACCGTATCGTTCTTCTGGAGAACAATCGCGATCTTGGCGTGAAGAATGGCATGCTGGGGACGGTCCTGGCCGTCGAGCCAGACGCAATACAGATGCGGCTCGACGGCAACGGGCTGAACAGGACCCGTGACGTCACCCTACCGGTCAAAAGTTACCAGGCCTTTGACCACGGATATGCGACCACCATCCACAAATCCCAAGGCGCCACCGTCGACAGGGCATTCGTCATGGCATCGGCCACCATGGACCGGCATCTGACCTACGTTGCCATGAGCCGCCATCGCGACGAGGTCCGCCTCTATGCTGGCCAGGATGAGCTGAAGGATATGAAAGCGCTTGGCGCCAGCCTTGGCCGCTCGGGCGCCAAGGAAACGACGCTCGATTACACCAAGGCGTTTGCCGACCGGCGCGGTCTGCTGGAAGGCATCATCCGCAGCGAGATCGATGTGCGGCTTGATCCGACCAGTCGGCAGGAGACAAAGGCGAGCGTCGAGAAGGTCGAGCCGCTGGTGCCGGCGGTTACGCATTACGCCAAGACCATCGAGGAGGTTGCTCAGGCGAAGGCTATTACGCACTTGGACCGAAAGATGGAAACGGTGCGGCAGATGGCCGGCAAGGTCTACGCCGATCCGGCCGTCGTGTCCGCCGTCCTGAAGTCGATGATCATCGGGCAGGGGGGCGATATCCAGTTGCTCGGCCGTGCCACGGCGGAAATGCCGGAACAGTTCGGGCCACTCCTCGGGAAGACCGGCATGTTCGGTGACGACGGCCAGCGCAAGGAGGCTCGCCATGCGGCCATCGCGCTTGGTGCTCACGTTGGATTTGCCGTCGAGGCCTGGGCACGGCATCTTGATCGAGAGAGGGAGAGTGAAACCTGGAAACGGGAAAAGCAGGATGTGATCGAGGTACCGGGGCTGACGCCTCGTAGCCAACGCATCCTCAGCGAGCTCGAGGCCAAGCCGCACGAGGAAAAGAACGTGTTTCTCGCGAAAATCATGGACGCGCCGGAGGGGAGGCAGGCGCTGAACGAAGCGGAAACGATCACATCGGCGCTGCGGCAGCGGTTTGGCAGTTCCGATCCGCGGGATCTGATCAGGAATACAGAGCGTCTGGATCAGAATCTTGTCGACCGCATCGGGCGGATCGTCAAAGTGGCACGCATAGCCGATCATACTCACCAGCAGGAACTGTCGCGCCGGTATGATTTGACGCGGAGGCTCGGCAAAGGTTTGACGATAGGGCGTTGATTGAGGCAGCCGCTTCAGGCTTGATGGAGAAGCTTCTCCGGAACCCATACGGTGACGTTGAACCCGATCACTGGATCAAAGCTCTTCGGCGCGAGCAGCGCATTGCCGTGCTCAGTGGCAAACCAATGAGCTACACCGGGGCTGTAGAACTGTTCGATGACGTCTCTGATTGTGGCGGCAGCGGCTAATGCTCCGCCATGCATCAGCTTCACCGTGTTAAGCGTGACCAATTTCCGCTTGGCCGGCGAACCGCCATCAGAGACAGCCACCGCCAATAGCCCACGACCGTAGCTTTTGACGCGAACCTTCAGCCGGGGAGGGCGGTAGGCATCAAAACGAGCATTGATCGCAGCGATGCGAGAAACGACCTCCTCCTCGCTCATCTGCACCTGCGGTGCGACATCGGCAACGACATCCAATTGGTGATCAAAGTTCTGGCGTGTGATCTCTTCGGCATGATGGGCATAAGCGAGGTGCTTGACCGGCAACGCCTTCAGCCAGCGCATGCGCTGCGCGATCGCCATTGACTTCGCAGCTTCCTCGCCCAGCCGGCCGATGGAGAAACTCTCACGCTTCTGCCCTTCACTGGTCATCAGCGTCGCCTGCCAGACGTCACCCTCTTCTGTCTCGACCCGACGGACACCTGAGATGCCACTCTTGTTGTTCTTGCGGATTTTCACCGCCTGCTCGAGATTGGTCGGGGGGGGCAGGGCGGTGATGATGGCATCGCGATAGGCACGTGCCTGGGCGTAAGCCGCTTCGGACGATCCGTAGATACTGTCCTTGAACAGCCGCACGATCTTCTTTCCACGGCGACGCAGCGCGACCGTCCAGCCGCCGCCTCGCCGTTCGTTCGGCTTTTCGCGATTGAGCGCATAGGTGTCGGCATCGTCTGCAGGCGGAGCGATAACTTCCTTGTCGTCTTTTTTCCTAGCCAACTGTTCGCCCGCCTGTCTGCCTTGCCTCATGCCGCACCCCAAGCCGAATTCCGTTCGATCGAAGCGCGGCACCAAAGATGCCGGTCTCATCGATTTTTGCAACAGACAATGCCCGCTTTCCGCGGCAGCTTATGCAACCGCTGGGTCCCGTAAATTCCCCCTATCTGCAAACCCCTGCCCATTCAGGGTTGACCTGACGGATCGCGGCTCTAGTTTTCGCCGCGATCAAGACGTGCATTTTTTGGCATCACCGGTGTCCGCTTTCTGGTTCCCGTTGTGCTTTTCTTGGTTTTCAGATTGCCGGAGCCACTTATGGACAATGCATCTTCCGCCGCCGATTTCATCCAGGCGAGCCGCATCCTGAAAATCAATTCCCCGCTCGGTGAAGACCAGCTCCTGCCCGAGCGCGTGACGATCGAGGAAGGCATTTCCTCGCTGTTCGAGATCCGCCTCGTCGCCCGCACCAAGAAGGAGCAGATCAAGCCGGAAGAGCTGATCGGCCGTCTGCTCGATGTTTCGGTCGAAGTGCAGCAGGGTGATGGCGAAGACGTGCCGGCCATCCGCCGCCCGTTCAACGGTCTCGTCACCGAACTCAACGAAGGTCCGCCGATCACCCGCGGCCTGCGCTCCTATGCGATGGTGCTGCGTCCGCAGATGTGGCTGCTGACCCGCCGTTCCGACTGCCGCATCTGGATGGACAAGACCTCGATCGAGATCGCCGAAATCCTGTTTTCCGAACACGGCATTCCGGCCCCCGATACATCGGGTGTGATCACAGCTCCGCCAAAACAGCATTATTCGGTTCAGTTCAACGAACGAGACCTCGACTATCTCTGCCGCCGTTTTGAAGAAGACGGCCTGTTCTACTGGTTCAGCCACGAAGACGGGGAACACAAACTCCACGTCGCCGATACGGCCAATGGCTGGCTCGGACCGTCAGCGTCGGCGCAGGGCGAAAAGAGAGTGCGCCTCGCCCAAGGCTCGTCCGACCGCAACCATATCAACGAATGGGCGCGCCGTTTCTCCTACGTGCCGGGCCAGCGCGCCGGCGCCGACTGGAATTTTGAGACCCCGCGCATGGTGCCGGGCACGATGACACCGTCTCTGGTGCAGATGCCGGATGCCACGAAACGCGAGCTTTACGAATACCCGGCCCGCATCTCATCGGTGGCGGAAGCCGAACGTGCGCAAAAACTGCGTGCCCAAGCATCGGAAGCCGACCATGACCGCGTGTTCGGCGCCTCCACCAGCCGCATCATCGAGACCGGTCGTCGTTTTACGCCCTATGAGGTCGCGCATCCCGATCACGCCTACGAAGAGCATGTGATCATCAAGTCGATCCAGACGGTGGTGGATCGCTCCTACGAGACCAACAGCAACGAACCAGAATATCGCAACGAGTTCGAAGCAGTTCCCTCTCGCGTGCCGATGACGCCACACCGGGAAACCAAACGCCCGCGCATCGAAGGCACGCAGGTGGCGATCGTTGCCGGTCCCGAGGGCGAAGAGATCCATCCGGACCAGTATGGCCGCATCAAGGTGTGGTTTCCATGGGACCGCAAGGCGAAGAAGGACGGATCGGATACCTGCTGGGTACGTGTAGCGCAAAACTGGGCCGGCTCTACCTGGGGCGGTCAGGTTATCCCGCGCATCGGCATGGAAGTGATGATCGCCTATGTGGACGGTGACCCCGACCGGCCGCTGGTGACGGGGGTGGTGCCAAATGCGATGCAACAGGTGCCATATGAGCTTCCGGCGAACAAGACGAAGAGCACGTTCCGGACCAATACCCATAAAGGTGTCGGGTTCAATGAATTGAGCTTTGAGGATGACAAGGGCAGGGAAGAAATCTACATCCATGGCCAGAAGGATCGAAATGAAAAGATCCGGAACAATCACACTGAGCAGATCGACAACAATTGGGTTCAATCCATTGGACACAACAAATCGATCGAGGTTCGAAACAACCATCACGAGGTTGTCGGTGGTAATATGATGGTTACCGTTGGTCCAAGTGGAATCGGGCGCGTCGTGAACTCGCTCTTGACTTCCCTTGTATCCGGCATCGGTGATGTTGCCAAAAATCTCGGCTTTCCTGGGCTGCTCAATCCCGGCGAGGGCAACCTGTCGCTTATCGTAGAGAAGAACAAAACCGAAAGTGTTGGAATATTCAATGGCGTCAACGTCGGTGTTGGAATGGCGACCAATGTTGGTAAGTCATACAGCGTCAACGCGGGGACGCGCGTAAATTTGATGAGTAATGACACGATGTCATTTACCGCACAGAATAGTACAACAGTCCATAGCGGGGGCGAGCTCCATCTGACATGCGGGAAGTCTAATATATTGATGCATGAGGATGGCACTGTCGTAATCAGTGGCAGCAAATTGTTCCTTGATTTCGATGAAGCCGAAATCAACGGAGAGCAGCGAGTTGTCATCAATGGTGGAAGGATCGACCTAAATTGACATACTCGGCTTTCAAACTCCTCGCGGCGACATGTGTGTCACTCACACTAACTTCTTCGATATCCCACGCCTTGACCTGCGAAGTTGACGCGGCAAAATTCGACTTCACATCGGACAGCCCGTCGACTTTCAACATGGGAGAAATGAAAGAGGTAGATCGCTCCTATCAAGCGCTATCAGAAGCGATCAAGCCGCTTGGAGAGTATAGCAAAACCACTATTTTCTACTCTAAAGGTCATCACCGCATCGTCGAGCACGAATGCCCCAGTAAAAGATGCCAATCCACCGACATCCTTAAAGGTCTTCAAAAGTGTAATTCCGGAGGAATGACAAAGGAAGACACCTGCTACCCGCTGGCAGTCGCTTATGAGAGTAAATTGTACTGCCTCCTATATCCTGGACAAAGTAACTTCGATCCTAAAAAGCCATTCGTCCCTTATGTTCCATTTCAAAAAGACCAAGACAGCCGATGAGCGATGATTTGTTCCCCTATGGCAACGACCTGAAAAATCCGAATGCATGGGCCGGGTTGTACAGCACCAAATCCCAGTCTTGGCTGATCGGATACGATAGCGGAGCGTCATTAATCCTCGGCGCACACACATTTCTGCTGTTCGGAAGAGAGAATCTTTGTGCCTGTGTGGCAACGTTCTACGGTGCAGGGATTACTGCCGGCTACGGGATGTCGAAAGCAGCGAAGAAGGTTGAAAGGGGAGGGGGGCAATCAAACCGGATTGGACCCTCGGGCGGTGCATCAGAGCAACTCGAGCGTCTCGAGAAAGTGAAAGATTATAAAGATCTATCGGAAATTCCGAGGGCGGGCGATGAGTTTGACTCAGCAGAGAAAATCTATCGGTCGTTGTCCGCTCAGCATAATGGGATGAGCGCTCTTAAGCCGTTTTCACTGATGGATTTGGATTACACATTTGGTTGGGTCTCTGGTGCTTCCGTCGATGCGGCGATTGGCACCGGAACGTACTATATAGCAGACGCACGTAATCTCTTTAAAGGCGCTACCGCCCTGAATATCAAAGGTGGCGAAACCCTTATCGGAGCGTCTCTTGGTTCAATGATGGGATTCTGGCGAGTTAAGAAGTGGTACTCACTCTGGACTGAGCTCTACCAATCCAGAAAGGAAGAATATCCATTCCAAGCCTACAATGTTCATCCGTATTTCCGGGAGTTGAAATCAGAGGAATACAGCTATTACAAACGCATGGAAATCGTAGAAAAACAGGACAAAATCATTAACGGTATTACGGACGATATGCAGAAACGGCCAGAACATTACGGATTTCCGGACAAGAATTATGCTCTGCAACGTTCCGTGGAAATGACCCAAGAGTTTTACGCAGGTCAACGAGCGCCCGAGACCAACCCATTTCTTCCTTGGGTGGATTTTGATAAGCAGCACATCTTCTATGAGGGGCGGTAGAACATGCTATCAACTCCTATCACATTTTCGGACGGCTCGAATCCGGTCGGTATATGGTTGGAACTTCACTCGTCCGAGAGACAGTGGAGAAATACTTATCTGGATTTTTTGAATAATCCTGCGTCGAACCCTGAGATAGCTTTGCGCGCCATAGCATCTCAACACGCGGTGTTGTCGAATCTCTCCGGCTTTCCGGCCGAACGCTGGCGTCAGTTATGCGATGGTCAAGGTTGGACGCCACTTGGATGTAGTGCGCTTTCATGGTGCGGGAGCACGGTCAATCTCGGCGAAATTGTTGAACGTGCGAAAATTATTGACTGGAAAATCAGCCCTGAGATCGGTGGCGATTTCGCGGCTTTGATGATTAATCCAGCTGCCATACCTAGCGCGAGCCTGTCTGCATTGTTGCGTGCAGGTTGGGATGATTTTGCGATCGCTCTCGTCGTGGCATCGCGGCCAGCAGCAACTGCTCCAGAGTTCGATGAACGCGACCGATCCTTGCTTGGCCCATTGGTACGACAGATCTTGGAGCTCCGTACTTGAAGCTTCTGTTCCAACTGAAGAGTGATGAATAAATGCCTAGTGCTCACCGGCAAGCAGACATCGGCTCTGCGCACTCATGCCACTTCCCTGCAACGCAAGCGACCGGTGGTAGCTCCAATGTGTTTGCCAATAATCGCTCGGTAATGCGGGTTGGAGATGCTTACGTAGCGCACGGATGTCCATCTTGCCCCCAGCCCTCCCATTCGCGCGCTTTAGCTGCCGGCTCGTCAACCGTATACATCAATGGCAAGCCTGCTGGCCGTATCGGCGATGCCATCGACTGTGGAGGAACTGCGCAAACGGGCTCTCCGGACGTATACATAGGCGATGGTACGTAACCCCCATCAAATGCCAGCAGCAGCCCGATTGATGTGATCGGATATCTTGTACGATAGCATAAATCCTAAATCCGACCGAAATTATTAGACTTAACTCAAGAAATATTGACGACGTCGGATGAAATTTCATGTGAACCAAAAGACAGCCAAAAACGCGATTCCGATTAGGAAAAATTAACCTTTGTCTGGAGATGACATGATTTTTCTCGAGTTCGCAGCTGTATTCGCGACTGTTGCAGCGGTGACAGGCCTTTTAATCCATCAAGCCATGGTACAGTTTCTCGAGTACCAATTTTACAGATCGAATGCTTGGAATTTCTCTCTCGATAGCAGATTGGATCGTCTCAAAATCGACACCAGAATCCAGATTTATGATCTGAACCTCACAAACTGGCAAAGATTTTATATTTTTCGCCCTGTCATGATTGCAACCGTCTCCTTTTTATTGATTGCGATGATTTGGGCCATCTTTTCGTGATGCTGTGGCAGCGAAGCGTTTCGCTTGTCGCGGCGCTCCAGCGGCAGGACCGTGGCGATCGCCGGATGGGCGTTTAGCTGCCATCGGAAAACGGTCCAAGCACCGTCAGGCCTTCCTTGCGGGCAGCGGCGGCCAGTTTGCGATCAAGCGTGGCAAGCGGAGTGTCGCGATTGAGGGCGAGCTCCAGATAAGCGGCATCATAGGCGCTCAGGCCGTGGTTGGCGGACAGCAGCAAAACGTAGCTGTCTGCGCCAAGGCCGGCATCATCAAGCGGCAGCCGGCGAACCCGCTCCATGTCGACGAGCGCACCTCCGGCAGCAATCCGACCGCGACGCTCGGACATGGCAAGAATGTTGCGTATTTCGAAGAAGAACAGCGACGGAGTGTAACCGGTGTTCTGCCCCCATATTGTCCGCCGTCGCCTGATCTGTGATCGACGTTCCATGGATGAAGGACGGGAGTTTCGTAAGCGCGAATTTCTCCGCACCTTCTGCAATTGATTGAGCTTTGGCATGTGGTGTCCACTTAAAAAGAGGTGGACAC
>NZ_WIXI01000048.1 GCF_009617585.1 Endobacterium cereale
TCGCCGTCTGGATGTTGCCAGGGCCGGACGGACCGAGAACAGGGTTGTTAGTGCTGACGCTGGCGCTGGATGACGAGCGGGCGTCGAACTGGTCGTCCCAGCCGCCGCGGCGTGGCGCATTGATCAGATCATCGATTGCCGATTGCGCAAGGGCTGGCGCAGCGAGTGCCGCGGCACCGGCGGAAACCGCCGTGCGAAGCATCGTGCGGCGGGAAATCAGTTCAGATCCAATCTTCTTCGACATTTTCCTGTCCATCTCATCCGTAGGCATAAGGCAACACACCTAAACGGATATGGTTAAAAATCGTTGCGTGCGCCGCAGCGGATAAGCGCGGAAATAAAGACGCAAGACGGCTTTGTGTAGCTTGGCGGTCACATAGCAATATGGCCGATTCGTGTCAGCAAAACTCGCACTCACGCGGGCGTGTTGAGACGTGACCGGAAGGACACAGATTTGCTGCAGTGCAACGGGGTTCGACGGATCAATTCAGCTCGATCTCCGGCGGGTACTTTCGAAAGCACTCGCTGGCTATGCCCTGTGCCTTTGTCGGCTCGTCGAGCATCATCTCCGTCAGCACATCCATAATGTGCTGGATGCGGTCTTCCGACGACTGCTCCTGCGGGGCCGGGGTTTCCGGGGACTGGATGTCCGCCGTCTGAATTTCCGAGGCCTGAGGCTGTGCAGAAACAACACTCTGCTGCGGCACGATATCAGCGCGTGCCAGAACCTTCTTTTCTTCGAGTTGCCGCTCTTTCAGATCATCGTCGGCATAGGCATAGGCCATGACCGAGAAGACCGCGACGCAGGTTTCCGCCGTGGCGGGATTGACCGCGACATCAATCGCGGCGGCCTGTGCCCGGTCGGACAGAACGGAAAAAGCAAGTGCACAGGCGAGCGCCAATTGCGACGAAGACAGCAGACGTGGCCTGAACGACCAGGATGAAACTGACGGCATGTTTTCCCAAAACCCGCACAAGGGCGACCTCCCAAGCGCTGCGCCAGCGCAGATCGCCGACGAAGTGATAGTGCCACCCGCCCCTGATCTCAATCTGCAAACAAGACGCGTCCACATCTGTGAGTGATCACATCGAGATAATATGACTCATGCTTGCATTGTCAGACATTCTCGCGGAGAGTGTATTCGCGTCAGCACTCCCGGAGAGGAGTTCGAGGAGGCCGGCGTTTCGCACATGACCATCAAACGGGAGGGATGTTTCATGAAATTTTCGCGCGTTTTTTTGCTGGCAACGGTCGCCGCCGTGTTTTCCACCTTTGCGGCGGCTCAGGATTATCCTTCGAAGACAGTGACGATCCTCGTGCCATTCGCGGCCGGCGGCAATACCGACGCCTTTGCGCGGCTTGTCGGGGAGCGGCTGGACCAGCGGCTGGGGCAACGCTTCATCGTGGAAAACAAGCCAGGCGCCGGCGGCAATATCGGGCTTGGGGAACTCGCCCGCGCCGAGCCTGACGGCTACACGATCAGCATGGGCACGGTCAGTTCCAACGCGATCAACCAGACGCTCTACAAGGAACTGCCCTATGACAAGGCGAAAGGGTTCGCGCCCATTTCGTTGATCGCCACACTGCCGAATGTACTGGTGGTCAACCCGGAGCGGATTTCCGCCAAGAGCGTTCCGGAGCTGATCGAATTCCTGAAAACCAAACCGGGCGAGATCAGTTATGCCTCATCCGGCACGGGCACCTCGATCCATCTCGCGGGCGAGCTTCTGTCCACCAAGGCGGGCGTGACCATGAACCATGTGCCCTACAAGGGGTCGAGCCAGGCAATCATGGATGTGGTGGCGGGCCATGTGGACATGATGTTCGACAATATTCCAACCGCCGCCCAACAGGTGAAGGCCGGCAAGGTGCGGGCGCTCGCCGTCACCAGTCTAGACAAGGCAGAACTCCTGCCCGACGTGCCGACCATGGCGGAAACCTTCCCGGGCTTCGAGGCAACGTCGTGGCACGGCCTGTTTGCACCGGCCGACACGCCGCCAGAGATCGTGGAAAAACTCAGCAAGGAAGTGCAGGCGATCATGGCCGATCCGGACATGGTGGCCAAGATCAAGGGCATGGGCGCCACCCCGGTCGGCAATACCTCGGCCGAGTTCAAGACATTTATCGCCAGCGAAACGAGCAAATGGGCCGAGGTGATCAAGGCCGCCAACATACCGCTGCAATAGCCAAGCTTGCCTGCGTTTTCCGGCCGGAGTCAAAAAATCCGGCCGGTTCATCTCTTGACCATTCGCCTGCGATCATCCGACAGTGGCGTCATGCAAATCAGAACCGCGATACCGGCCGATGCGCCGGCCATGAGCGCCATGCTGCAACTGCTTGTGCAGGCGGGCAAACGCATTTCCCCTGCCGATGAAGCCTTCGTGCTTTCCCAATACATCAGCAACCCGGACGGCATCCGCTGTTCGCTGGCGATAGATGACGGCGGTTCGGTTCTCGGTCTCCAGTCGCTGATTTTTGCCCGCGATGGCAACCGCTACGAAACGCCGGTCGGCTGGGGCATTATCGGCACGCATGTTTCACCTCTCGCTGCCCGGCGCGGCGTGGGGCGGCAACTGTTCGAGGTGACGAAACGGGCCGCCGCCGAGGCAGGCCTTGCAAAGATCGAAGCCTTTATCGGCGAGAAGAATGCCGAGGGGCAGGCCTATTACGAGAAGATGGGTTTTGTGACGTACCGGCTGGCCGAAGGCGCGGTGTGCAAACGTTTCGAGTTGGGGTGAAGCAAGCGGCCGATCGAGGTCTCCACCGCGGAAAGACCTCGTACCGGCCCTGCCCTCACTTCACAGCGGCGACAATCGCGTCAAAAAACGCCATCGGGTCGATCGCTTCCTTGTCGGTCGGCTTGGGTTCCGCCGCCGTCTGGGCAATCACCACGTTATGGGCGGGATTGATATAGACATATTGGCCTTGGATGCCGACCGCGCTGAAGGCGCCGTCCTTCTTGGCGGCATCGGTCCAGCCGGTCCACCACATGTAACCGTATTCCAGTGCCTCGGCGCCCTTCAGCGTCTTTGGCGTGCTCGCTTCCTTCACCCAGCCCTCCGGCAGCACAGCCTTGTCGCCTGCCTTGCCATCCTCCAGCACGAACTGGCCGAAGCGGGCGAAATCGCGCAGCGTGGCGCTCAGACCGCTGCCACCGATCTCGATACCATCCGGTGATTCCAGCCACCATTTTGCATCGGCTTCCATGCCGTAAGGCGTCCAGATCTTTTCGGAGAGGTAATCGGCCAGCGGCTTCTTGATGGCGCCGTGCAGGATTTCTGCCAGAACCTGTGTTTCGCCGGTGCTGTAATTATTGACCGTGCCGGGATCGGCGGTGCGCGGCAGTTTGGCCATCACATCCATCGCACCACCCGCCTTCTGGGCGATCTGCGCTTTCAGAAGCGCTCGGCGATCGGATGCCGGGTCGGTGTATTTCTCATTCCATTTGACGCCGGACGACATCATCAACACGTCACGCACGCTGACGCCGTCATAAGCCGTGCCCTTCAGCCGCGGCACATAGGTGACGACATTGTCGTCGAGGCTTTTGATCAACCCGTCCTTGATGGCAGCTCCCACCAGCGTGGAGGAAATCGACTTGGCGACGGACATCGACATCCACCGGGTTTTTTCCGTGTTGCCGCGCTGGTAGGTTTCGTAAACGACCTTGCCATTCTTCAGCACGATCAGGCCGCTCACCTGATTGAGGGCGAGATAGTCGTAAAGGTCATAGGTTTCGTCATCAACCTCCAGGCTGACCTTGCCGAGTTCATTCTCCGATTTCGACAATTCGGATGCCCTGCCGCCGGCCTTGATGGTGCGGGTCGGGAACAGCCGGTCGACATTGCGGAATGTGCTGACGGCGAGATCAGGTGTCAGCGCACCGTCATAAATCTGCTCCACTGTGCCGATCTTTTCCTTGGCATGCGGATAGGCTTCTTCGGCACCGGCAGTCTGCGCACCGGCCAGCAACGCGATGGCCGTGAAAGCCGGGGCGATGCGGACGGTATTCAGCAGGATGCGGGGATAAGAGATTTTTGGAGCAGGCATTCCGGTTCCTCCCAGAGTGGACGCTTTCGGCTGTCGAATGAGCCTTGCAGCCGTCAACGCAAAAATCAGCTGTGACCAAGCGGGCGTTTGAGCGGTGGCATGGCTGTTGATATAGACGCCGGTCCCGTCATATCAACGGGTGGCGGATGAGCGCATTTTTACGGGGGAAGATGATGCCGGGATTTTTGCAAAAGGCACGAATGGCACCTGCTCTCGCCGTGTTCTGGCTGCTTGGTAGCCTGCCAGCGCTGGCTCAGCAAATGCACGCAGAAGACGTCATTCTATCCGTATCCGGCGGGACGGTGCGCTGGGCGGCCGTCTACAAGGCCATGCCCGAACGCGCCGACGATCCCTATGTCCATGTCCGGGTTTTCGAGCATAAACGCGGCTCGGAGCCTTGGCGTTTCAAGGAACTTGCCTTCCACATGGTAGTGACGCCGCAGGCATTGGAAAAAAGCCGCAGCGGCAAGAAGGCAAAAATCTATCATTACAAGGATGTCGAAATTCGCGGTGCCTATCATCGTTGGCTGGAGGATGCCGCAGTCCGAAAGGACGTGCCGGTCTGCGAAACGGATATACTCGACTGCATCGGGCGCCTTCGTTGACAGGACCGGGCTCGGCAAGGGGCCGCTCAGCAGCCATATTTGCGACCCACAATCATAATAGGTCGGAACGTCTTTAGAACCAAAGGAAAGGTAACCTTATGGATCAACAGCGATATTCGGCATTTTTGAATAATCCTTGCGATATATTGAATGAAGGCAATGTGCGACATCTCCGGCTGGATAGCAGCATGGGGAGAACAAGAGCCAACTCCGTTGCCCGCACGGTCAGCGCGCCGGGCGCGGTACCGCTGCATTACCAATATGAAAAGGCCTCGGTCAGCCCGGTTTTCGTTCGCTATGACGACACCCCTATTCCACAAACGTCGGCAATCTGGGTCAGCCAGCGCAAGCCCTCGAGCGGCGATTACCAAAAGGACCGCGCTTATTATCTGCAATGGGGGCCAGACAGCGCCTATGCCGTGGAACTGGGCTTCGAGGCGCAGCTTTTCTTTACTGCCGAACTGACGGGATGCGGCATCATCGTGTTGAGCGGTGCCGGCAAGACGGTTCTCGTGCATCACAATATCCAGGTCACTCCACCCGGACCGACATTTTTTCAGAACCTTTTCGAGAGCAATGCGAAAAAAATGGTCCGCGAGGCGGCAGCGGTCGGCCGCGCACGCACCGACAGCCTGTACCTCATGCTGCAAAACATCGTGGCTTCGACACCCGGCCTCACCTCGGGAAAGATGCTGGGTGTGCAGCAATATGGTGGCACGGCCCGCTTTTTTGGAATGAAACGCGGCGGCTCATGGCGTTTTTACGTCAACCGTCCGGGCAGCGACGGTTATACGACCCAGGAAATCTTCGGCTAAACGACACGGATTGATGGAAATGAACGCAGGGCGTTCAGTCATCAAGACCGATTCTTGAGAACCGCGAAGCGCGGCGGCGCGCGGTTTTCGCTTCCTCGTCAACTGGCAGAAGCTCGCTTGCCAGGTGAGGCTTCAGAACGTCAGTGCCCCTCGGCATGAGCGCTGGAGGCCACCGCCTGCGTCGCATCGGCCACCATCTGCGGGCGATTATCCGGCACATTCTGGGCTATAAAAACCAGCGCGACCAGAAATGCCAGCCTCCATGCAATGCCGCGCAAAAGCCCTTCCGTGGCGTTCATGATCATATCCTTTCGGTAAAAAGCTGATGCCATTGTCTGCGGGCCGCGACTTTGCACAATGCGGAAGATACAAGGACAGACTTCGGATAATCCGAAGGGTCACGAAATGGACCGTGACGGGAGGGAATTTATGCGCTTCGATCTGACGGATCTGCGGCTGTTTCTGCATGTTGTGGAGGCGGAAAGCATCACACAGGGCGCGGATCGGGCCGGCATGGCGCTGGCGTCTGCCAGCGCGCGCATACGGGGCATGGAGGAGGCCAGCGGCATTTCTCTGCTGGATCGTGGCCCGCGCGGTGTGCGCCCAACCCCACCCGGCGAAGCGCTGGCCCACCATGCCCGCATCATGCTCGGCCAGATGGAACAGATGCGCGGCGACCTGCAACTCTATGCGCGTGGTCTGCGCGGCCATATCCGGCTTTGGTCCGGCCGCGCCGCCATGGCACATCTGCCGGGCGCGCTACACCGTTTTCTTGTCGATCATCCGGCCATCGATATCGATCTCGAGGAACGGCAGAGCGTGGATGTGGTGGCGGCGGTGGCCGGCGGACTGGCCGATCTGGGCATTTCGGCCGATACGACCGATACCGGATCACTGGAAACAAGGCCCTTCGAGACGGACCGGCTGGTTTTGATCGCACCTCGTCTAAACCCGCTTTCCACGCAACAGTCGGTGGCCCTGCGAGATGTTCTCGACGAACCTTTCGTGGGATTGCCAGCCGACAGCGCCCTGCAGGGACATCTGGCCACGCATGCGGCACGCGAGGGCAAGCCGTTCAAGCTGCGCATCCGCCTCGACAGTTTCGAGGACATCTGTTCGATGGCCGGCAATGGTGTCGGCTTGGCGATCGTGCCGGAAATCTATGCGCAGAAATTCCGCGACGACATGGAGCTTGCGATCATCCCGCTGTCCGACCCTTGGGCGCTACGTCACCTGCTGATTTGCGCGCGCAGTTTTGCTGCTTTGCCGGTGCATGCGCGCAAGCTCGTTAATTACCTGACAGCAGATCTTGCAAGCTGACCGGCGCGCAATGTTAATCCGTATGCAGCCTCGGTGTCGCCTGAGGTATTATTACCCTTTTTACTTTGCCGACCTTTTCAGCAAGGCCGCCAGCGGCAGACCTAGCGTGGCTAGTCACGTTGCCGGACAGCCCGCATGCAAACACCAAAGAAATCCACAACCATCTGTAAAATATTGCTTTTATGTTGTTATCAGCGATTATAGGGGGCTTAGCCTCGACACTAGGCGGCCCAATCTGCATGATTACAGGACATCCATGCGCCTCGAAATGAGCCAATTCCCGACTAGATAAAAGCTGAATTTTTATATTCGTTCATAATCGTAAATTATGGCGGCACACGTATTTCTGTGTAGCGATTGTAGATGAATATGGACCAAGCATTTCGATGAGCTTTGCAAGCAGCGAAGAATCCAAGAACTTCTTTGATTTTCTGGACATCTATTACGAAAATTCTAAACTATGCGCCGACCACGAGGTGATCTGTTGGTTGGAAAAGCGCGGCAGCGATCCTGATTTCTGGCACGAGACGGCGCTGACATGGCACTGGGAATCAGGCGTCGACGTGCTGCGCTGGATCATCCGGCAACCGACATGCGAAATGGCGACCGCCTCTTGGATACTGATCGAAGCTCTTTCCGGTGTCGACCTTTATCCCACAGCGGCCGACTACGTGACCTCCGACCGCGAATTTTTCGACATGTGCAAGGATATCACCGAGCGCTGGCGCGCCGGTTTCTACACATCTAACCGTCTTGGCTTTACCAAACAGCAGTCGATCAATTTCGACCAGAGCGTCGCTGCCTTCAATCGCCAGCGCCTGCGTATCGGCAACCCGCCGCTCTGGCAATTGCCACGCGCGGCTTTTGGCCCGTTCGAGGGCAAACAGGCTGTGTCGGCAAAGGATGCAGTGTTCGAGCGCGGCACGCTGCGCATGACCATGCAGCACTTTTCCAAAACGCATAAAAGCGCGCTGAAACTGCCCAAATAAACGGGCTGGAACTGCCTACGCACCTTACGAAAACGCCGCAGGTCATGTCCGACCTGCGGCGTTTTCGTATTTTCTCAAGCCATGAAGCGCTGTGCGGCCCATACCCTCAGACGCAAGGTGACGGGCCGGCCTCGGCTTTCAGATAGGGCTTCAGTTCTTCGGGCACTTCACCGATTGGCCACTTGTTGAAGTCGGCCTGCGACAGCAATGCGACCTCCGAGAGTGCTTGCAACTGCTCTGCGAGAACCGGCGGTACAATCGGCCCCTGCAGACGGCCGGACTTGAGCGCCCCCTTTCCGTTGCGTGCGCTCATCTCCGCGACGTTCATCATCATCTGGCCTTGAGGCGTCTGGGCGATCTTCTTTATTTCCGCGGCAAAGGCTCTTTGCACACGAATGAATTCCCCAAGCCGGGCAACGAGGCGATCCTTGTGCGGTTTTTCGCAGAAACGGCTTTTGAGGTTCCGCATGGAACAGGCAATAAACTGTGCCGCTGTCTGCGTCGCCACAGGTACCTTGCCATGAACCTCCGCATATCGGGCGGATCGCTCGTCGATTCGTTTCAAGCAACGCTCGTGCAGTTCGCTGTCGACGGCGTCGAAACCTTCCGCCGTCACATTCATCTTGAGAACCATATTGAACGGGCTGGGAAAAATAGGATCGACGCGTACATCTTTCCTGTAAGCGCGCGCCCTCGGCTCCGGTTCATAGGCAAAGATAGCGTGGGACTGCCTAGCTGCCTGCGCTGGCTTGACGACCGCGATCATGTCATCGGCGAAGAAATAGGTACCGGAAAAAACAACGAGCATCGCAGAAAGCCCGATGCCGACATCGGCAAGCGAGAAGCCCCACTTGTCCGAACCGTTGCTCTGCAGCAGGAGATTGACGTCGCCTTTTCTATCTGGATCCGATGATCCCAGTTTACCGAATGTCATCTTCCCGACCCGCCCTTGAATAAAGTCAATTCCATCGCGTGCATGTTCTTGCAATTCCCCTGAAGTCCGGATTGGAGCGACCATCCACGAGCACCGAACGATCCTTGACCACGATCTGCTGTGCATTCCTGACCGACCACACGAAAACCCTCGTCTTATCGACGCCAAAATAACGTTGCCAGCGAAGAACCGCGGAGCAGACGGTATGCATCTGTGCGCGTCCCTTCCTGAATTCGAGATAATCTTGCGGGCTGGCCGTTCCGCCGGCGCCGAACACGCCGACACGGAACCCTGCCAGCAATCCGTCATGCGCATTGTCGAGATCGAATGCGAAAGGTCCTTCGAACCCGATCTTCGCGCGTATGCCTGCAGCCCCTTCGATCCCCCACATAACGGGCCGATCGCTGACGAAGACGGCAGCCGCATCGCCGATGTCGGACAGATCGAGATTGACGCGACGATGGGGAGCGCGGTCCTCAAAAAACTGGAACACGATATGCACGGCATCCGAACGCTGGGCGGCATCACGCGAAGCCGTCATGGACTGAAGTTTGCGGTAAAGCGCCTTCAGCTGTTCAGGATCATCGCCGGATACGACGCCATTTTCATTGTGCGCACGCTCAATGCGCCAGCTCAACGGATCGAAGCTGCCGAAGCCCTTCCAGAGTTGGAAATTAACCGCCAGAAAAATGCTGGCCGAGGTTACGATCGGCAAGACGAACAGAAGAATAAGCATGCTGTTGGCGATCATCCCGAGCGAGCGCCACGGGCGCGCTGCCGGCTCCGCCGGTTCACGATCGTGGGACGGTTTTCGTCCGAATGACATTCTGGCTCCTGCTCCACTTGCATACTTCCGCCTTCGACAGCATCGATGCGAGTAATTCTTCCCGGAAAACAGTAACGAATTGCCAGACCCGGATGAAAAAATGAAATGAATGCGTCGTTGGACAGCAGGCATTCAATTATATCGTTAAGCAATTGCTTTTGACGGACGGAGAATTTACCGCAACGAACACGGCTTTGCTGAGAGCCGCGCTTCCATAACCGCGCGGGGTGTCTCGCGATCTTTCAGACGACGGACCGCATAATGCGTGGCGCTACGAATTTGCCAGCGAATAGATGATTTTGCTTAGGCAATCCTGTTGGAGGAGCGGGAAGCCGAGGGTGAGTGTCGCGTCTTCCGTCTGCCGTGAGTAGGATAGCATCGGATTGGGATCGTGAGGCGATGACGGCGCAGCCGGCTGCATGGCCGGGAACCGTGCAAGCAATGCTTCCCTATCGACACAGACGCCCTTGCCGAGCAAGAGAATAAGAAGCGGCCCGGCGGTTGCACCCGCACCAGGGCGGGGCTGGCGATAAGAAATGCTCTCGACCGGCAGGCCGTCTATGACGAGATCATCGGCGATCCAGAACGAAAACACGCTTGTCCCCTCATCTGGCTTCAGCCGGAATGAAAAGGCATTTTCCAGCGAATGCCGATTGCGCACGGTATCGATCGTGAGGTTTTCAACCAGTTGCACTACCTGCATGATTGGTTCGGCCCGCACCGATGGCGCCATCACAAAGATTGTCACTGCTGCGGCGATCATCCGAAAGGCGTGCGACGTTTCATGCCGGGTAGTTTTTTTCATAAAACACCACATTGAAAACATCGCCTTTTTACGCCCGTTCCGAATTGACAGGTCAGCAACGGACACGCTCTATAACCCCATGTACGACAATCGCACCGCGCTCGAAACCGCATTTCTATCAAATGCCTCCATCGATTTCCTGTTCTTCTGGGGGCACCGGCCCTCGAAGGATGGGAGGATCACTGCTTCGTGCCTAAGCCAATGGTGGCCCTCTCCATTCACGGTGGACGGTGTCATCTATCAGACTGCCGAACACTGGATGATGGCCGCCAAGGCCCGGCTTTTCGGAGATCACCAGACGGCCGAGCACATTCTGGCGGCGACCGATCCGAAGGCGGTCAAGGCACTCGGCCGCAAGGCGCGCGGTTTTGATGCGGAGGCCTGGGACCGTGAAAAGTTTGCGATCGTCCGCGAGGGCAGTTTTCAGAAATTCCTGCAGAATGAAGACCTGCGCGAGTTTCTTCTGTCGACCGGCGACAAGGTGCTGGTCGAGGCGAGCCCGGTCGATCCGGTCTGGGGTATCGGGCTTGCAGCCGACGATGCGGCAGCAGCCAATCCGACACAGTGGCGTGGTGAGAATTTGCTGGGCTTTGCGCTGATGGATGTCAAAGCGCGCATCAGGGCGGCGACTTTTTAAGCTCTTCACCACGCGAAAAACCGGAGGCGCAGGCGCCATCCGGTATTGATCGCTTCTGGAGGTGTTTTGTTGTTCTTGCCGGTGGCCGGCCCGTGGATGGGCCTGGCCGCGCGGAGGCATGACATGATGTCCCTGAAGGGATCGATTACATCCGGTAAGCGATGCTATCGTTCCAGAAACGGTCGAGGCGCTGCAGCAGCTTGTTCATCTGCGAAAATTCGCCTTCGCCGATGCCGCCGACCTTTTCGATCGAGCCGATGTGGCGATCATAAAGCTTGGCAACCGTTTCAGCTATTTCCTGGCCTTCCTTGGTCAGGCTGATGCGGACCGAGCGACGGTCGATGCGCGAACGCTGGTGGTTGATGAAACCGAGGTCGACCAGCTTCTTGACGTTGTAGGAAACGTTGGAGCCGAGGTAATAACCACGCGAGCGCAGCTCGCCGGCGGTCAGTTCTGAATTGCCGATGTTGAACAGGAGAAGTGCCTGGACGGCGTTGACATCGTCACGACCCTGACGGTCGAACTCGTCCTTGATGACATCGAGAAGGCGACGGTGAAGACGCTCGACGAGATGCAGGGATTCCATGTAAAGACCACGGATCTGGTCTTCGTGGGGATTGGCGACTGCCGCAGCCTGCGGCTTAACTTTTGCGTTCAACATTTTTTGCCTCACTGTTTTGTTTGGCGGTGTGTTTGTTTGTTCCCGCCTTGTGAGAGACACTATCGAATGCGCATAAAATTCGACTTAAAACACACGGCTAACAGCCGGTAAACGCCCGTTTCTCCATTGTGGCGCGGTTGAGGCAACGGCCGCGTTAAGCAAATCGGCCCTATTTATTTCAATGATTTAGCGGAAATTTTCGTTCGAATTTTAACGAAAACTGCTTGGGAAACCTGGTTAATCAGTGGTTACCCGCTCGGCATTTTTGCGGTTTTCGAGGTAAATCGCGACGCGAAAGAGCACATAAATGGCGGCGACGAGGCCGTGCATGAGGGTTATCAACAGGCTGTGCCCAAAGATTTCCGGCCAGACTTGATACATCAGAAGCTGGGTGCCGGCTGCGAGCGCCCAAAGCACGGGTCCCCACGACACCGCAAGCCAGAGGCCAAGCGAGGCGACCGGGAAAAGCACGGCCAAAGTGGAGGCCGCTGCGCGCCATGGAAAGCTCAACAGATCGAACCGGCCGCGCCCGCCAAAACTGTAACCTGTGATCATTCCCCAATATTGCAGGCCAAACCAGAAACAGGAGACGGCAACGAGACGCAGAAAGATGACGTAGAGCAACTGCGTCATGGAGCGTTTCGGGCGTTTGAGAGAATCAGGAGCCATGGAGCGGACGATAGCGGTGGTTCATGCCATTCGCCAGAGGGCGCCGCCCCTATGACCTCAGTGCATACAAGATGCGGTGTCAGATCAATTCGCAAAACGCAGGTCGCGTGATATTGGATCAGCTCTATTATAAAGAAGAGTGACAGAGGCATACCATGTCCGACAAGACGCACCTGGTGGACGAGATCACCGGACACCGCCGCATGCGGCGCAACCGCAAGGCCGATTGGACACGCCGCATGGTTCAGGAGAACCGTGTGACGGTGGACGACCTGATCTGGCCGATCTTCATCGTGCCCGGCGAAAACATCGTCGACCCCATAAAGGCCATGCCGGGTGTTTACCGCCTCAGCGTGGACAAGGCGGTGGAAGCGGTGAAAGAGGCGGCCGATCTTGGCATTCCGGCCGTTGCCCCATTCCCCGATATTGAAATGAACCTGCGGGACGCGACCGGCTCCGGCATTCTCGACCCTAACAACCTGATCAACCGCTTTACCAGCGCGGTCAAGAAGTCGGTCTCCAATATCGGCGTGATCAGCGATGTGGCGCTCGACCCGTTCACCAGCCACGGTCATGACGGCATCCTGCGCGACGGCGTGATCCTCAATGACGAGACGGTGGATCAGGTGGTGAAAGCCGCCGTTCTGCAAGCCGATGCCGGCGCCGACATCATCTCGCCGTCCGAAATGATGGATGGCCGCATCGGCGCCATCCGTCGTGGTCTCGATGCCGCCGGGCACCAGGATGTCGGCATCATGTCCTATGCGGCAAAATTTTCGTCCGGCTTCTATGGTCCTTATCGCGAGGCGATCAATACCGGCGGACTTCTGAAGGGCGATAAAAACACCTATTATGTCTCGCCCGCCAACGGCACCGAGGCGCTGCGCGATGCCGCGCTCGATGTCGAGGAAGGCGCCGACATGCTGATGGTCAAGCCCGGCCTGCCCTATCTCGATATCTGTTGGCGCGTGAAGGAAGCTTTCGGGCTTCCGACCTATGCCTATCAGGTGTCCGGCGAATATTCGCAGATCAAGGCCGCCGCCATGCAGGGCTGGATCGACGAGGAACGGGTGATGATGGAAACGCTTCTCTGTTTCAAGCGCGCCGGCTGCGATGGCATCC
The DNA here is from genome assembly GCF_009617585.1 of Endobacterium cereale. GTDB lineage: Bacteria > Pseudomonadota > Alphaproteobacteria > Rhizobiales > Rhizobiaceae > Neorhizobium > Neorhizobium cereale. Next base: position 13,435 of record NZ_WIXI01000048.1, read on the forward strand.
TGACCTACTTTGCCGTGGATGTGGCAAAGAAACTGGCCAAGGCCTGAGCGCGCTTTTCCGCACGCTATAAAGAAGCGGCATTTTCCGGCGGCCTTGTGCCGCCGGATTTCTCCACCATATTGAATGGGTAAAATCCCGTTTCGGGAAAAGGAGAACACAATACCATGAGCCTCGACCCCAACACAGCCGTCGTCGCACCTGAAGACTGGCGCGCCTATAGCGGCGTGCTGATGCGGCGCTCATTTGCCTTCATTCTCGACTACCTGATTGTGCTGCTGCTGTGCATACCGGCGGCCATCATCGTATTCTTCCTCGGCGTTTTGACGCTCGGCCTCGGCTTCATGCTCTACCCGGCTCTGTTCGTGATCGTCGCGCTTCTCTATTTCGGAATGACGCTGGGTGGCCCGAGCCAGGCGTCTCCTGGCATGCGCGCTGCCGGCATTACCATGCTGCGCCTCGATGGCCGCCGCATGGATTTCCTGACTGCGATGGTGCACACAGTGCTGTTCTGGGTGATCAACTCGGTGCTGACACCGCTGATCCTGCTGGCTGGTCTGTTCACCGACCGTTCGCGCCTGGTGCACGACTTCCTGCTCGGCACCGTGGTTGCGCGCTCCAGCTGAAGCTGCAACCGCGCCTGAATGAAAACATTTGATGACCACACATGCGGGCAGTCTCTGCCCGCATGTTGACGTTTTGCGAACTTAGGTCATGCTAATAGAAATTGTCGCAACGCACACTCGTCGAACGCAAGGCTCCAACCCGGGATGAACTCGCAAATTTCGCCATCACCGCAGTTCTATCTGACGGCTCCGGCAGCGTGTCCCTATCTTCCGGGCGAATATGAGCGAAAGGTGTTCACCCACCTTGTCGGCCCGCGCGCAGCCGAGATGAACGACCTCCTGACACAGGGCGGTTTCCGTCGTTCGCAGAACATCGCCTATCGTCCGGCCTGCGAAGCCTGCCGCGCCTGCGTTTCGGTGCGCATCCTCGTCGATCAGTTTGAGCCGAGCCGGACGATGCGCCGGGTACTCAACGCCAACAGCGACATCACCGCCGAGATCTATCCGGCACAGCCTTCGACCGAGCAGTTTTCGCTGTTCCGCACTTATCTCGATAGCCGCCATCAGCGCGGCGGCATGTCAGACATGTCGGCGCTCGATTATGCGATCATGGTGGAAGACACGCATGTGAACACCCGCATCATCGAATACCGCCGTCGCGTGGAAGGTTCCGGCATCGGCGCCGCCAAGGGCGAACTGGTGGGTGTGGCTCTGACCGACATGATGAGCGATGGGCTTTCGATGGTCTATTCGTTTTTCAACCCGGAACTGGAAAAACGTTCCTTCGGAACGTTCATGATCCTAGACCACATCAACCGGACCCGCACGCTCGGCCTGCCGCATGTCTATCTCGGCTATTGGGTGAAGGGTTCGGCGAAGATGGGATACAAGACCCGCTACCAGCCGCAGGAGCATCTGACGGCGCGGGGCTGGGAATTGTATACGGGTGAGGACGAGGCCTGAGCCTTCTGGATCCCAAGCCCTTCATTAGAGAATATTGCCCGCATCGAGCAATGGTGTTATAACATGATTATAACAGAGATTTAAACCATGAACGCGACCATTCGTAAAATAGGTAATTCCGAAGGCATTATCATTCCCAAGGATGTTCTTGATCGCATGGGGCTGAAGGCTGGCGACACGCTCGAAATTCGTGAGGAAAATGGCAACATTGCCCTCGTGCCTGAGCAAGCCGATCTCGCTGAGCAGCTCAAAGCGGCACGTCTTGGTATGGAAAAATACCGAATCGCTCTGCGGGAACTTGCCAAGTGACAGCCATCAAATGGCTGTCACGCCCGGCCATTGAGATCATCCATAGCGAACAGCTAGCCGAACATGGGGGACTGGTCGGCATAACGGATGAAAATGCTCTCGAATCTGCCCTTGTCCGTCCGCTCCACAAGAACACGTATGGCGAGGAAGATATCTTCGTTCTTGCTGCAGCCTACGTGTATAAACTTGCGAGAAACCATCCATTCTCAGATGGAAATAAACGCACTGCGTATCTGGCAGCCTTCACCTTTCTCCTGATGAACGGTTACTTGATTGAAGCAACGCAGGCGCAGATCGTAATCCTCATATTGGGTGTCGCCGCTGGAGAAATTGATGAGGACGGCCTGACACGCTTCCTGCGTGATCACACCGTCCCCTACCCCTGATTACCCAGCAAACTTCCCGCTGCGCGGAAAGCCTTTCGGCACCGTGCGGCCTGCCGAAGCGCGATCGCCTTGCCATTCAATCAGCTCATCCTTGGTCTTCGTGAACTGGCGGCCGGCGCTGTCTTCCCAGGTGAGGCCCGTTTCGATCGCAAAACACTTGATGTCGGAAATGCCGCCATCCTTGTAGCGCTGCAGGCGAACGCCTTTGCCGCGCGTCATTTCCGGCAGCTGCGCCAGCGGGAAGACCAGCATCTTGCGGTTTTCACCGACGACCGCGACATAATCGCCCGAGACCGGGATGACCAGCTTGGCCTCATCGGGCATGCCGACATTCATGATCTGCTTGCCCTTGCGGGTATTGGCGGTCATTTCGCTTTCCGCAACAACAAAACCGTTGCCGGCCGTCGATGCGAGAATATGTTTGCGCGTCGCGTCGTGCACGAACGCGGTCAGGATGTCCTGATCATTTTCCATGTCGACCATGATGCGGATCGGTTCGCCATGGCCACGGCCGCCCGGCAGCTTGTCCGCGCCAAGCGTATAAACCTTACCACCGGTGGTGATCAGCAGCAGCTTGTCTGTCGTCTGGGCCGGGAATGCCAGGCTCAGGCCGTCGCCTTCCTTGAAGGTGAGCGTCGAGGTGTCGGCAATATGGCCCTTGAGTGCGCGGATCCAGCCCTTCTTCGAGATGACGACGGTGACCGGTTCTTTTTCGATCATCGCCTGCTGGATGGCTTCGAGATCGGCCTCCGGCGCATCGGCGAATTGCGTCATGCGCGCGAACGGCTTGCCCTTGCCCTTGGCAAAATCCTTGCGAACCTTCTGGATTTCGGTCTCGACGACCTTCCACTGCTTTTCGTCAGAGGCCAGTAGCGCTTCGAGATCGGCCTTTTCAGCGGTCAGCTCATCGAATTCCTTGCGGATTTCGAACTCTTCCAGCTTGCGCAAGGAGCGCAGGCGCATGTTGAGGATGGCCTCGGCCTGGATGTCGGTCAGCCCGAAGCGGGCGATCATCGCCTGTTTCGGCTCATCCTCCTCGCGGATGATACGGATCACCTCATCGATATTGAGGTAGGCGATCAGGTAACCGCCGAGCAGTTCCAACCGGCGCTCGATGGCGGCCAAGCGGAAATTCGAGCGGCGAACCAGCACTTCCTTGCGGTGCGCCAGCCATTCCGTCAGCACTTCGTTGAGCGCCATGACCCGGGGCACCTTGCCCATGGACAGCACGTTCATGTTGAGCGGGAACCGGTTTTCCAGATCCGTCAGCTTGAACAGCGATTCCATCAGGAGCGTCGCATCGACGGTGCGGTTTTTTGGCACCAGCACGACGCGGACGTCTTCGGCTGACTCGTCGCGCACGTCTTCCAAAAGCGGCAGTTTGCGGGCGATCAGCAGTTCGGCGATCTTTTCGATCAGGCGCGACTTCTGGACCTGGTAGGGAATTTCGGTGATGACGATCTGGTAACCGCCGCGACCGAGATCTTCTGTCTCCCATTTCGCACGTACGCGAAAACCGCCGCGACCGGTGCGATAGGATTCGATGATCGATTCACGGCTGTCGATGATGATGCCGCCGGTCGGCAGGTCCGGGCCGGGAATGAATTCGACCAGCTTTTCGACCGTCGCATCCGGATGTTTGATCAGATGCAGCGCCGCGTCGCAGAGTTCGTGCGCGTTATGCGGCGGGATGGACGTCGCCATGCCGACGGCGATGCCGGATGAGCCATTAGCGAGCAGGTTCGGGAAAGCGCCGGGCATGACGACCGGTTCGCTGTCTTCCTCGTTATAGGTGGGACGGAAATCGACCGAGTCCTGATCGATGCCTTCCAGAAGCAGCGCCGCGACCTCAGTCATGCGCGCTTCGGTGTAACGATAGGCGGCGGCGCCATCGCCGTCGATATTGCCAAAGTTGCCCTGGCCATCGACGATCGGGTAACGCTGCGAGAAATCCTGGGCCAGGCGCACCAGCGCATCATAGACCGACTGGTCGCCGTGCGGGTGGAACTTACCGATCACGTCACCGACGATACGGGCGCATTTCTTGAACGCCGAATTCGGCCGGATACCCATTTCGCTCATCGCGTGGATGATGCGGCGATGCACAGGTTTCAGGCCGTCGCGGACGTCCGGCAGCGCGCGGTGCATGATGGTCGACAACGCATAAGCAAGGTAGCGCTCTTCCAGCGCCGCCTTCAGGTCGACCGGCAGAATGTGGTCGTCGCCATCTTCTGGCGGCGGAGTCAGACTTTTTCCCATGGGGTTTGACTAGCGGAAAGCCCGATTCCCGGCAACAAAGCAGGGGAATCAGACTGTGGAGAACCTCGCGCTTCAGTCATCTCTCATTAAGCCTTGCCACAAAAAGGTCCAGATAGACTTCACAGAGAGAATTCAGCGCCTTATTGGCGTAGCTTATAAATTCCATTTATTTTTCAGGCGGATCACCTGCCTCGTGAGGAGACTATTCATGCGTTACACTGCCTCGGCCAAGTTGTTTGCGGCCGGAACTGCCCTGTTTGCTTTTTCCTCCCCGGCGCTGGCGCTGGATGGCAATGATCTCGTCAAGAAACTCAATGCCGCCCTCAATGCCCAGAACGGCATGGGTATCGTTGCCGGCTCGATTACCGTGGACGGATCCGACGTGACCCTGGCCGACAGCCGGTTCGAAATGGGCAATGGCCAGGAAAGCCTGCCGCTGGGCACGATCGAACTGGAAGGCGTTGAGGAAGACGCTGGCGCCTATACCGTCGAAACCATGTCCTTCGACAACATCGACTTTGCCAAGGACGGCATCGCCATCACCGCACAGGACCTGTCCGTTTCCGGCATGCGCATTCCAGCCGATCCAAACGGTGATACTCTCGACGCGCTGATGTTCTACGAAGAAGCCACCGCGGGCGCGATGGAAGTGAAGTTCGACGGCAAGACCGCTGCGTCCATCGGTTCTTCCAAAATGACCAGCGAACTCTCCGACGACAAGAAGTCGATGAAGTTCGATGTGCGCGTTGCGGATATCAAGGCAGATCTCAGCACCATAGAAGAGCCGCAGGCACGCCAGACCGTTGCCGATCTCGGCATCAGCGACATCAGCGGCAATATCAGCATGGTCGGCAGCTGGGATGTTGTGCCGGGCACTCTTGCAATTGAAGAATATGCCTTCGATTTCGGCAATATTGGCCGCTTGAACATGGCCTTCAGCCTGTCGGGTTACACGTTGGACTTTCTGCGTTCGCTCAATGAAGCAGCAAAGAAGGCTGAAGCCAACGCCAATGACGAACAGGCACAGCAGGCCGCGGGTCTTGCCATGCTCGGACTGATCCAGCAGCTCAGCTTCAACAGCGCCGAAATCCGTTTCGATGACGATGGCATCACCACCAAGGCACTCGATGTCACCGCCAAGAAGCAGGGCACGACCGGCGACCAGCTGGCACAGATGATCAAGGCCATGGCGCCGATGATGCTGGCCCAGTACAACATGCCGGAACTGCAGAAGTCGCTCACCGATGCGCTCAACGCCTATCTCGACGATCCGGGCAGCTTCACGATCAGCGCCAAGCCGGAAAAGTCCGTTGCGGTCCCAACAATCATGGGCGCCGCCATGGCAGCTCCGAACACGATCCCGCAGATTCTCGGCGTCAACGTGACCGCCAACGACTAAGCTTCTGGTTTCATAGACCAATTGAAGAGCCCGGCAGGTGACTGCCGGGCTTTTGCGTTTCAGTGAGCCGCCGATGCGCTGAAAGATGCATGTTCCTTGTCGTGCAGCGCAAAACGGTCGATCATGCCGGCACTTGCCTCGTTGACGCCGACGACATCCACATCAACACCGCGATGGCGGAATTTCAGCACGACCTGATCGAGCGCTCCGACGGCGGAAATATCCCACAGATGTGCGCGTGTGACATCAATGACGATACGCTCAGGCGTCTCCGTGAAATCGAAACCGCCGACAAAGGCTTGCGCCGAGGCGAAAAAGATTTCCCCTTCGACCCGATAGGTGCGCAGCTTGCCGTCTTCGGAAAGTTCTGAGGAGACACGGAACATGCGCGCCACCTTTCCGGCAAAAAACACGCCCGACAGGAGCACGCCGACGATGACACCCTTCGACAGGTCATGTGTGGCAAGCACTACGGCGACAGTCGCCAGCATAACGATGGAAGACGTGCCGGGGTGCCGCTTCAGGTCGATGATCGATTTCCATGAAAACGTGTTGACCGACACCATGATCATCACCGCCACCAGCGCCGCGACCGGCACGACACGCAGGATATCATCCAGCACCAGAAGCAGGATGAGCAGGAAGGCGCCGGCGACGAAGGTGGAAAGACGTCCACGCCCGCCGGACGAAACGTTGATGACCGACTGGCCGATCATGGCGCAGCCGCCCATGCCGCCGAACATGGCCGAAACGATATTGCCTGCGCCCTGACCGAAACATTCGCGGGTTTTGCTGCTCGTCGTATCCGTCATGTCGTCAACGATCTGGGCCGTCAGCAGCGATTCCAGCAGACCAACGGCGGCGAGAGCCAGCGAATACGGAAAGATGATTTTCAGCGTTTCGAAGGTAAAAGGCACCATCGGGAAGGCAAAACCCGGCAGCGATGTCGGCATGGCACCGAGATCGGCGACTGTCTTCACTTCCACGCCGAAGAGGAGGACCCCGATGGTGACGACCGCAATGGCGACCAGCGGCGATGGCACGGCCTTGGTGACGTAAGGGAAGAGATAGATGATTGCGAGACCGACGGCGATCAGCGCGTAGGTGATATGCGGGACGTTGGTCAGTTCCGGCAGCTGCGCCATGAAAATGAGGATAGCGAGCGCATTGACGAAACCGGTCATCACCGACTTCGAGACGTAACGCATCAGGCGGCCGAGTTTCAGAAGCCCCGCGATGATCTGCAACACACCCATCAGGATGGTGGCGGCGAATAGGTACTGGATGCCGTGATCGCGCACCAGCGGCGCCATCAGAACGGCGGTGGCGGCGGTTGCGGCCGAAATCATTGCCGGACGGCCGCCGCAAATGGCGGTGACGCAGGCGATCAGCACCGAGGCGAAGAGCCCGACGGCGGGATCGACACCGGCGATGACCGAAAAGCCGACGGCTTCCGGGATAAGTGCCAGTGCGACGACGATGCCGGAAAGAATATCGCCACGAATGTTGGAGAACCATTCACGACGGTAGGTGGTTAAAGAGATCATGGGTTGGATTTTTCGCAAAAGGGAGCGCATCCGCCGGGAGGATATCCTGGTGTGACTTATGTCTTGGATTAGGCTGATGCTTTGCGTTGTCCGGCGGATCGGCGGCCGGAAGAGCCACCCGGGAGTCTCACCCGAGTCCTTGTGATGAAGGAGCTATATCGGCGAACTGGGCAAATGCCAAGTGCGGGATTTAGCTCTTGAGGCGGAAGGGTTTGCGGATAAGCTGTGGTGGGGCTTTTGGGGATGGGTTGATGGATGACCGAAGCAAGCTGGTGAATAACGAGCGGCCGAAGCTGCTGGCGACGTTTATGAATGGGATCGCAATCGCGATGTTCGCCGTCGGACGGATAGCCCCAATGATGACGAATTTTTACGGGCCTACCGGCGTAAGCGTGCCGTCGTGCTTACAAGTACAGTTTGTATTCTAGCGGCATTCATCTTACATTACTGGGGAAGTTTGCTTCTCAGAAAGCTCGTACCATGACCGTGTGGCAAATCGCTTCGATGCTTTTGGTGCCGGTGTCCGGCTTGCTGTTCGTGGCAGTGGCGTTGTATATCGTCAATCGCAAATTCGGCCCCGGCTATCGGGACTGATCGCCGCTTAAGCAGGCCACATGACCGATATCGACTTCTTCCTGCTTCCGTTGCCATCGATTGGCAAGGTGATCTTTTGCCTTATTTTACTTTATTGGTGGCACCGCAAATTCGGCTGATCGATCGCCAGACGTGGAAAAGGCCGGAATCGCTGAGACGATCCCGACCTTCTTCTTCAATTCTGACCTGCTGTCAGATCATTCCAGAACCTGGATGACCGTGTGGGTCTGCGGATCGACGATTACGCGGCGCTCATTGACGATCGTATAGCCGTAATCGCTATAACCTTCGACAGGGCGAACCTGAACGCTTTCAGGCAGAACACGACCGACAAGCACATCGCCTTCATATGGGATCGAGTCCATCGGCTCCTGCTCCATCACATAGGTGCGGACCTCGCCGGGCAGGACGCGGGTGGTCGATTGCGTCACGACCGGATCAGCCGGTTGCTCGATGATGACGGTGCTCTGTGCATAGGCCGAAGCCGAAAGAGCGAGAAATGCTGCGGTGGCAGCCATCGTAAACTTACGCATATTGCTTCTCCCTTGAGCGAATTGCTGGGGTAGAAACACGCTTGGGTTAAGATGGTTCCGCTTTTTCACCTGCCCCATTTGGACAAATATCAAGGCAGAAGTGCCACAATACAAAAGAGCCGCCCGGTTTACTTGCGGGCGGCTCCGTTCTTTTTAAGAGGGCTGCGTTCAGGCCGCGCGGCTGTTGCGGAACTCCTGCACCTCGCCATCCGCCAGCGTGAACATGCCGACCAGATCGCGCAGGCGCTGGGCCTCGCTCATAAGAAGTGCGCTGGCCGCATTGTTCTCTTCCACCATCGCGGCGTTGTGCTGGGTGTTCTGGTCAAGCAGGTTGACGGCGGTGTTGATCTCGCCCAGGCCGACAGACTGTTCACGGGCGGAAATCGCAATCGCCTCGACCTCCACATTGATGGCCTCAACCCGGCTGCCGATACCGGTGAGTGCCTCGCCGGTCTCACGCACAGAACGCACGCCGTCCTTCACTTCCACGCCGGAGACGCGGATCAGCTCCTTGATCTCGCGCGCGGCATCGGCGGAACGGCCGGCAAGCGAGCGCACTTCCTGCGCGACGACGGCGAAACCACGACCGGCCTCCCCTGCCCGTGCCGCCTCGACACCAGCATTGAGCGCCAGCAGGTTGGTCTGGAAGGCGATCTCATCCATGACGCCGAGAATGCCGGCGATGCGCGAAGACGAGGCTTCGATGCGGCCCATGGCCTCCAGTGCGCCGTTGACGAGGATACGGGTCTGGCCGGCAGAGACATTGGCCTCACCGGCCATGCGGTTGGCATCCTGCGAACGTTTCGAGGAATTGCGGACATTGGCGGTGATCTGTTCCAGCGCCGACGCCGTTTCTTCCAGCGAGGCCGCCTGCTGTTCGGTGCGGCTGGAAAGATCATTTGCGCTGCCGGCGATTTCACGGCTTCCGCCATCAATCGCGTGGGCCGCATGGGCGATCGACGCCATCACTTCGCCGAGACGGGCCACGGTCTGGTTGAGATCGCCGCGCAGGTTTTCAAAGTCGGGCGCAAAAGGTTCGCTCAGCTCGAAGGCAAGATCGCCACTAGCGAGACGGCGCAGGCCTTCCGCCAGACCTTCGGTCGCCTGCATCAGGCGGACACGCGCCTCGGCTTCTGCCTGACGCTGCAGGTGAAGACGTTCGCCCTCGGCATTGGCACGCGCTTCGGCAGCCTCTTCCTCCAGACGACGATTGGCAATGGCGGCTTCGCGAAACGTATCGAGCGCGCCGGCCATGGCGCCGAATTCGTTGCGACAGTTGAGCGATGGAATGGTGAGATCCGTCTGGCCACCGGCGAGTTCACGCATGGCGGCAGTCATGGCAACGACCGGGCGGGTGATGGAACGGCCGATCAGCCAGACGCCAAGGCCGAGCGCGATGATGGCGGCAAGGACGAGACCAGCGGCAATCATCAGGTTACGCTGAGCAACGCTGGCGTTTTCGGCGAGCGTCGCATCGCGCTTGGCTTCATAGGCGGCGCTGACGGCTTGAACCTGCGGCTCCAGCGCCTGATAGGCGGCGGACACATCCTTCTGGCTCTGCGCTTCCGTCAGGCTTGCTTCCGCATAAAAACGGAAAGCCGAACGGTAAACTTCCAGCGCGTCCATGACGCGGCTGCGCTGTGCACCGGGGCGAAAGGCTTCCTTGATCAGCGCGGCGAAGGTTTCGGCCTCGGCGGCGTGCTTTTCCAGATAGGAAGCGTCACCGCGCAGCATGAAATCCTTCTCATGGCGGCGCAGCATCAGCATGCTGGCGCGAATGCCGGCTTCCTCGACCGCTTCGAGGCGGTTCTCGATCGAATGCACGGCCGAGCGCATGGCGCCCTGCAGGCCGCTGTTCTGGTCAAGGCCAAGCTCCTGATCGTTCTTCACCAGCGTGGCAAAGGCGGCTTCATAGGTCACAAGCCCCTTGCCCAGTTGATCGAGTTGACCGGCAAGTTCCGGGCTTGCCCCAGTCTGCAAACCGGCAAGAGCGGTGCGGATATCCGCGATCGCAGCCTGGAATTTTTCGGTCGCGGCCATGTCCTTATGCAGCAGGAAATACTGTTCCCACAACAGGCTGTCACGTACGCTGGCCGACATGCCCGCCACTTCGGCCTGACGCTGCGACAGTGCATCGGCCGTCGTTCTATAACCTGCCTCGATCTGGCGCTGGCCCAGAAAAATGGCGGCGATGGCGATGATGCCTGCAAAAGCCAATACGGCCAGAAGCATTACGCGATGGGAAATCCGAAGATTTGAAAAGAACGACAAGAGCAAAATCCCCGAGGCAACTGAACTTTGCCGGTGTTCTGACCTGCCAGGCTTTAACGAACCTTCAAAACTGAGATGAAATTACAATGACAATTTCATGACAGTGGATAACGGGGATTGTCTATACACAAACGGCGACCCGAAGGCCGCCGCTGCAATACTTGACAGATGATCACTTTTACTGGCGATCAGTCCTTTTTGACTGGCGGGATCGGGCGGATCGCCAGTTCGCGCAGCTGCGCCGGCTGGGCTTCCGAAGGCGCACCCATCAAAAGATCCTGTGCCTGCTGGTTCATCGGGAACAGCGTGATTTCGCGCAGGTTCTTCGCACCGGTCAACAACATGACGACGCGGTCGACGCCGGCTGCCATGCCGCCGTGCGGAGGCGCACCGTACTGGAAGGCGCGGTAGAGGCCGCCAAAGCGGTCTTCCACGTCCTGCTGGGACAGGCCGACCATCTCGAACGCCTTGACCATGACTTCCGGCAGCTGGTTACGGATCGAGCCCGAGGCGATTTCAAAGCCGTTGCAGACCATGTCGTACTGGTAGGCCTTGATCGTCAGCGGATCCTGGTTTTCCAGTGCGTCGAGGCCACCCTGCGGCATCGAGAACGGGTTGTGGGCGAAATCGATCTTCTTGTCTTCTTCGTTATATTCGAAGAACGGGAAGTCGACGATCCAGCACAGGGCGAACTGGTCCTTGTTGGCGAGACCCAGTTCGTCGGCAGCGCGGTTACGCGCTTCGCCTGCGAACTTGTAGAACTTTTCCGGTTCGCCGGCGACGAAGAAGCAGGCATCGCCAGCTTCGAGGCCGAGCTGTGCGGCAATCGCTGCGGTGCGCTCTTCGCCGATGTTCTTGGCAAGCGGACCGGAGCCGGCAACCTTGCCCTCTTCTTCCTTCCAGAAGATGTAGCCGAGACCCGGCTGACCCTGCTGCTGTGCCCATGCGTTCATGCGGTCGCAGAATGCGCGGCTACCGCCGGTCTTGGCCGGGATCGCCCAGACTTCGACCTTCGGGCTGGACGCGATCATGCCGGCAAATACCTTGAAGCCGGAGCCGGCAAAATGCTCGGTGACAGCCTGCATCTCGATCGGGTTACGCAGGTCCGGCTTGTCGGAGCCGTATTTGCGGATCGCGACATCGTACGGGATGCGCGGGAATTCCTTGGTGACCGGCTTGCCTTCGGCAAACTCTTCGAAGATGCCGCGCATCACCGGTTCCATCGTCTCCCAGACTTCTTCCTGGGTGACAAAGCTCATTTCGAGGTCGAGCTGGTAGAACTCGCCCGGCAGACGGTCGGCGCGCGGGTCTTCATCACGGAAGCAGGGTGCGATCTGGAAGTAGCGGTCGAAACCGGCAACCATCATCAGCTGCTTGTACTGCTGCGGCGCCTGCGGCAGGGCAAAAAATTTGCCGGGATGGATACGCGACGGCACGAGGAAGTCGCGTGCGCCTTCCGGCGAGGAAGCCGTCAGGATCGGCGTCGAATATTCGGTGAAGCCCCCCGAGGTCATTTCGCGGCGCATGGCGGCGATGATCTGGGTGCGCTTGACGATGTTCTTGTGCAGCGTTTCGCGGCGCAGGTCGAGGAAGCGGTACTTCAGGCGCACGTCTTCCGGATATTCCGGCTCGCCGAAGACCGGCAGCGGCAATTCCTTGGCAGCCGAAAGAACTTCGATTTCCTTGGCGTAAAGTTCGATCTCGCCGGTCGCCATGGTCTTGTTGACGGTCTCGTCCGAACGCGCCTTGACCACGCCGTCGATGCGGATCACCCATTCGCCACGGACGATTTCGGCCGACTTGAAGGCCGGGCTATCCGGGTCGCAGACGACCTGGGTCATGCCGTAATGGTCGCGCAGGTCGACGAACAGCACGCCGCCGTGATCTCGCACGCGATGGACCCAGCCGGAAATGCGGACATTGGAGCCGACATCCGACTTGCGGAGGGCTGCGCAGGTATGGCTACGGTAACGATGCATGTCTTTTATCCTGGACTGATGCTTGGAAACGGCCTGTTGCGGGCGCGCGAAGCAGCCCGGCCGAAATCATGGAAAATCGGCGCGAAAAGCGCATGGGCAGGCCGATTTGTCAAGGGTTGCGGCCCCAGTGAGGCAGCTTGGCCAGTGGTTGTTGCGACCGGAGGCGCGATATGGACAGGCATGGTGTGCCCTTGCCTGTCCGGCATCTGCGTTTCTACCACAGAACATGTTCGACCGGCTGCACCGGTTTTGCCGCCTCCGTCTTGCCCAGCAACTGCTCCAGATCGATCTGGATGGTGCGAGTGATCGAGGTCAGCGGCACGTCGTGAGCCCGGTTGGCAAACGGGTTCTGCAGATCGGCGCCAATGCGATCCATGGCCAACAGCATGAAACCGACGACGGTGGAGGCGAGCGGAGTAAAAATGGTCAGGCTGTCGACCAGCCCAATCGGCAGAAGAATACAGAAAAAATGCACGAACAGCGTCGGGTAATAACCGTATTCGCGCGGCAGTGGCGTGTTCTTGATACGCTCCATGCCGCCCTGCGCATTGCTCATGTCCACCAGCACGCGCTCGATCTGGACGCGGCGGAAGGTGTCGATCCAGCCGTTTCTTTCCGCTTCCGCCAGCATGGCGCCGGTGCCGTTGAGGATGGCATTCGGGATGTTGGAAAAGTTCTGCAATGCGTCGCATTCGCCATCGGGCAGAAAGTCGCAAATCTCTTCCCCGACAGGCTGGCCGCGCAGATGACACCGCAGCGCCTGAACATAGGCAATCTGGCGCAGTACCAGATCGTGGCGCAGCCGCTGGCTTTCCGGCCGGTCATCGATCAGATGCATGACCTCACGACCATAAGAGCGCGAGGCATTGACCATGGCGCCCCACAACGTGCGCCCTTCCCACCAGCGATTATAGGCATTGTTGTTGCGAAAGCCGAGAAACAGGGCAAGCGCCGAGCCCAGAAGGCTCATAGGTAGAACTGGCAGATTTAGCCAAGGATGCGGCAGATAGACATAAGCGAGCGTGACTGCGATGTCCCAAAAAAATAATAGCGCCAGTGGCCAGCCGATGTAACCAAGCATTCGATGCAGACGGGCGGATTGGGGCAAGACCATGAAAAGCTTCCTCATTCACCGACGGTACATTCGGATGTTCGAACTTAAGGTGCAATGCAGCAAAATCGAGGTGCGATGCAGCATTACGATTAAATTCGCTGTTATGAAGAAGTGAGCGGCACGCGCGGAACCAATCAGCGCGACAACCATCAGGACATCACGAGGTTGTCTCGCGCCTTCCGATGTGCAGACACGCATAAGAAAGCCGGCCACCCAATTTAAGGATGGCCGGCGAGATCACATTCGATGGGGATCGCGGATTACCAGGTCCGGCGCAGGGTCAGCTTCACCTCACGACCATTGCCGTAAAACGCCGTGTTGTCGAACACGCTGAGCTGCGAAATATATTCGCGATCAAACAGATTGGTGACGTTGAGCTGCAGATCGGTCTTTTCGTTGATCTGGTACTTTGCCATGGCATCGAACACGATGTTGGAGGCCAGCGGCACGGTATTGGGGTTATCGGCAAAACGTTTGCCGGTGAAGCGCGCGCCGAGACCAAACGTCAGATCGCCGGCATCGGCGATATCTGGAATGGTGTAATCAACCCACAGCGAAGCCGAGTGGCGGGGAGTCAACTGCGGCACCTTGCCGACATTGGCGGCCGTGGCATCTTTTGTGATTTCCGCGTCCCAGAACGTGTAGGCGGCTGTCAGGTTCATCTGGTCCGTCAGCGCCACCTTGCCTTCGAGTTCAAGGCCGCGGACATTCACTTCACCAGCCTGGCTGAAAAGTCCGTTGCCGATGCTATAGGCAACATTGGTCTGGGTGAGGTCGAACAGAGACGCAGTGAACAGCGCGTCGATGCCTTCCGGCTGGTACTTGGCTCCAATCTCGTATTGGGTGCCTTCCATCGGGTTGACTTCGCCGACATAGGTCGTGCGGTTGGCGCCGACCGGCTGGAAGGATTCCGAATAGTTGGCGTAAACCGACAGGTTCGGGTTGAACTTGTAGGTGACGCCGACACGGCCGGTAAGCGCCTCGTCGGTCGCGTCGAAATAACGTGTGCCGTTATATTGCAGCGTATCGACATGGTCGTAACGGCCACCGAAGGTGAAGATCCAGCGATCATCGAGCGTCAATTCTTCCTGCGCGTAGACGCCCGTGGATTTTTGGTCGAGCGAGCTTGGGGTAATGGTGCGGATGAAAATGCCATCCGTGCCGACGTAAACCGGGTTGTTGTAATCGGCGAGCGGCAGGGCATAACCGCGCTTGGTGCTTTCGCGGGCATTGTCGCGCACGAAATCGGTACCGAGCAGGGTCTTGCTGTCGAAGCGGCCGAAACTCGCCTGGTATTCAAGCTGATTGTCGACGCCAAAACGTTCGATATGGCCATCGACTCCATAGGCGATGCGGCTGCCGGCCGGCGCGCCGACACCGGTGAATGTGCCGTAGACCTGCTGATAGACCATGTCGAGCGTGCCGTAACGCAGGTTCTGACGGAAGGTCAGGCCGTTGCCGAAATCATGCGAGAATTCGTAACCGATATTGCGCTCGATCGAATCCATGTCGTTCCACTCGGGCTCGCCGAGATAGGTGCGCGGATCGATGCCACGGCCGACCGGGATGCTCATGCCGGTATTGCCTTCACGCTTGTTGAAATTGGTGAGCAGCGTGAAGCTCGTCGCATCGGTCGGGTTGAAGCCGATGGCAAGGCCGACATAACGACGGTCGTCCGGCAGGTATTCGCTGTCGACATCGGCGTTCTGGCCCTTGGTGGTCAGGCGATAGGTCCATATGCCGGCATCGTCGATCGGACCGCCGAAATCGGCGCCGACTTCGGCGTGATCCTCGCCAAGCGTCGTATAAACTTCACCAAAAGCGACATCCTGCGGGCGCTTGGTGACGAGATTGACGAGACCACCCGGCGCATTGAGACCGTAGAGCGTCGAGGTGGAGCCTTTCAGCACCTCCGCGCGCTGATAGGCGTAAGGTTCGATACGCGCGCTGGTAAAGCTCATGTTGCGGCTCGGCAGGCCATCCCGATAGACGCCATTGCCCTGCGCGCCAAAACCGCGGATGCGGAAAAAGTCATAGCGGTTGTCGGAGCCGTATTCATCGACCGTGACGCCGGACGTGTAGGCGATGACCTGCTGCAGGTCGCTGGCCGAACGGTTCTTGATCTCGTCCTGCGTCACGACCGAAACGGCAGCCGGCGCGTCGATGATCGGCGTATCGGTCTTGCTGGCGGCCTTGGTGCGGCTGGCAACGACACCCTTTTCCGGACCGATGGCATTGGCATCCTGCACGACGATGGTTTCGAGAACCGTGGAACCGCCATTGGCCTGCGCGTCAGAAAGCGCGGACTGCGCCATCGCGATCGACGGGATGATCAGGGCGGTGGCGCAGGACAGGGCGCCGAGAAGAAGAAAATGTGGCCGCTTCGACAAGACTGGTCTCCGGTGCAGATATGTAAACTGACCGGTCCACTAGGTGGGACAGCAATTGCGTTATAGAAAAATTCCGCTTTTTTGAAAAAAGCCACTGTGTCTGTGCGCCACTTTTCCGCCACTGTTGCAGGAATGTCCAGAGCTCAGTCTGGGCTTTGTCGATTATGCGTTCTGCAAGCGCCGCCATGCGGCAGGTGTGCCGCCCACAGCCTGACGGAAAACGCGGGTCAGATGCGCCTGATCGGAAAAACCTAGACGGGCGGCGATATCTGCGACACTCATATCACCCGCCGACAGCATGACTTTCGCCGTTTCGATGCGTCGGGCAAGCTGCCATTGCAGCGGCGTGCTGCCCGTTGTCTGCTTGAAGACATTGGTGAACCAGCTTTCGGACAGGCCAACCATATCCGCCATTTCTGCAACGCTCAGACGGCCATCCTCGCGGGCATCCACCGTAGCGCTCAGCATTTTCATCTGCATCTCGCTCAGCCTGCCGCCAATTTCCTCACAGGGGCGACCGGACACATCCAGCAAGCCGCCAACAATACCGTTGATGAGGCTTTCCGCGTAAAGCGACGGCTTCGCCGGATTGACGATCTCTTCCGCAAGAAGATTTGCGAGCGGCTCGATGGCGCCGATATCCTCTATCTCCGAAGGCCGGCGCATCGTTGCCATCGCTGCCGAGGTGCCGATCGACGCGGACAAAAGCCGCAGCATCCGGTCGCGATGAACATGCAGATCGAGATGGGTGAAACGATGCTGCGAACTGGTTTCGGTCCACATCGGCGTTCCCGGCGGCACATAGACAGCGCGCGCCATCGCGCGGCGATCGCTCATCTGCCCCTTGCCGCGGTTAGACATGCGGATGCGCGTCGAGACGTCATTGAAATAGACGAGGATGCGCGGATCAGGCGACACGAAGTGGCAATTCGCTCCCGCCCGGCTTTCCATCTGCCAGAAGCAACCAACGGCACCGTCCAGCCCCAGCCATTTGACCGGAGCCGTGGCGCGAAGGCCTTCCGTGCGCGACTTCATCGAATGGAGATAGTTCAAAACAGAGAGCCGTCCGCAGTTGCCCGAATATTTCGAGTAGGATCGACAGAACTATCCCGTCGACCCCATATCATGACCGGAACTATCATGTTTGCTGCTTTTCGCAAGTCGCAAGCTTACAGGGCGATCAACAAAGGGCAAACTCGCATTCAAATGTGCTGATAAATCAAATCAGGCACCGCTTTCCGTCTTTTATGGCCTGTCGTTCCAGTGCACGCCGGGCTAGAGATTCGTCAATCTCTCGCGCAGCGATTCTTTCGGTCCCCGATGTCCCATATCCGCCCTCTCGTTCCGCTTCTCGTCACGGCCGGTATTCTGATCGGCGGCAACGGATTGCAGGGAACCTATATTGCCCTGCGCGGTTCGGCCGAAGGCTTTGCCACCTCGACAATCGGGCTGATCGGCGCCGGTTACAGCATCGGCTTTGCCATCGGCTGTCTCTACGTCACCCGCATATTGCGGCAAATCGGCCATATCCGCACCTTTTCGGCGATGGCGGCGATCACCGCCTGCTGCTCGATCCTATTACCACTGGTGACTGAGGCGTGGTTCTGGTTCGTGATGCGCTTTGTCATCGGCATGACCGTGGCCAGTCTATTCGCCACCGTGGAAAGCTGGATCAATGCCAAGGTGACCAACGAGAACCGGGCGAGAACGCTGTCGGTCTATCGTGTCGTTGATCTCTCCTCGGTCACGCTTGCGCAATACGTGATCCCGATCGCCGGTATCGATGGGCCGCTGGTGTTCAGCATCGTCGCGATCGCCATGAGCCTGTCGCTGGTGCCGATTTCGCTCGCCGACAAATCCAGCCCGTCTCCACCGGAAGCGTTGTCCTTCGACATTCGCGCGGTGTGGCGGATTTCGCCGCTTTCGGTGATCGGCGTCATTGCCGTCGGCCTGTCCATGGCCGCCTTCCGCAATATCGGGCCGATCTATGCAGAAGAGCTCGGCATGAGCATCACCTCGATCGCCACTTTCATGAGCGCCGGCATCATTGGTGGCGTGGTTCTGCAATATCCGCTGGGGAACTATTCCGACCGGCTCGATCGTCGTCGCGTCATCCTGTGGGCAACGTTCGGTTCGGTCATAACAGGTGCCTACCTCTCCTTCGGGGCGGGCACGAATGAAATTGCCAACATCATCGGCGTATTCCTGTTCGGCGCCTTTTCGATGCCGCTTTATTCGCTGTGTTCGGCGCATGGCAACGACCACGCAAAACCGGGAGAACATGCGCTGGTGGCTGCAGGCCTTTTGTTTTTCTGGTCGCTCGGTGCAACCATCGGGCCGCTGCTTGCCTCCGTGCTTCTCGAAAATTTCGGACCACGCGCCTTCTTCGCTTACACGTCGTTCATTTTCATCGGCTTCATGATCTATACGATGGCGCGCATGGGTTCGCGCGCGCCAGTGCCGCCATCCGAGCGTTCCGGAGGTTTCCGTGCACTCCTGCGGACATCCGCCTATTTCAACCGGCTGGCGGCGCCTCCAGAGGATAAAAACAAGGATTGACGCGGTACAAACCGGAATCTTGCAGCTTTGCGGTGCTTTCGTGTCGCATCACGGCTCCTTCCGGTTGACATAAGCGATTGAAAGGGAAAGGAAGGTTGAACCTTTATTTCCCCGCCTGACGAAGATCATGATCGAAACCACTGCTGCCCTAAAAGAAGCCTGCATCCAGCTGGCAAAGTCGGAATTCATCACCATCGACACGGAGTTTCTCCGTGAAACGACGTTCTGGCCGGAACTGTGCCTGATCCAGATGGCGAGCCCGGACCTGGAAGTGATCGTCGATCCGCTGGCCAAGGGCATCGACCTTGCCCCCTTCTTCGCGTTGATGGCCGACACCTCGGTGGTGAAGGTTTTTCATGCGGCGCGTCAGGATATCGAGATCATCCATCATCTCGGCAATCTCATTCCGCAGCCGATCTTCGACACGCAGGTCGCCGCCATGGTCTGCGGTTTTGGCGACAGCATTTCCTATGACCAGCTCGTCAACCGTATCAAGGGCGTGCAGATCGACAAGTCGTCGCGGTTCACCGACTGGAGCCGTCGCCCGCTGACCGACAAGCAGCTGGACTATGCTGCTGCCGACGTCACGCACCTGCGCGACGCCTATCTGTCGCTGAAGGAACAGCTCGAGCGCGAAGGTCGCGCGCTCTGGGTGAGCGAGGAAATGGCGGTGCTGGAAAGCGCCTCCACCTACGACATGCACCCGGACGACGCCTGGCTGCGTCTGAAATCGCGCCTGCGCAAGCCGACCGAACTCGCCATCCTGAAATTCGTGGCGGCATGGCGCGAACGTGAGGCGCGCAGCCGCAATGTGCCACGCTCGCGCGTGCTGAAGGATGACGGTCTGTTCGAGATCGCCCAGCAGCAACCGAAGGATACCGAGGCGCTTGGCCGCCTTCGCACCATTCCAAAAGGCTGGGAACGCTCGGCTTCGGGTGCCGCCATCATCGAGGCAGTGAACGCCGCACTGGCGCTGCCGAAGACTGACATGCCACATGCGCCAAAACATGTGCATGTGCCGGAAGGCACCGCCGCTGCCGTTGAGCTGCTGAAAGTTCTCCTGAAGCTTGTCGCCGACCGTCAGGGCGTCGCAGCCAAGATCATCGCCAATACCGACGATCTGGAAAAGATCGCGGCAGAAGGCGAGAATGCGCAGGTCGGCGCATTGTCCGGCTGGCGTCGTGATCTTTTCGGCGACACGGCACTGCGTCTGATCAATGGCAGCGTTGCCCTGCGCTTCGTCGACAAGAAGGTGGAAGCGGTCGAGCTTTAAGGCCGACCACCGATTGCTTACTAAGGATGCATCTTTGCTCCCTTGGTGATCTTGCCGACCACCTTCTTTTCGGCCCTTAGCGCAATTCCGACAAGCTTGGCATCATCCGGCGAGAATTGCCCAAACACTTCTCGATTGGCTGTGTCGTGGCCCGTCGAAAACATCTCCTCGATGTAGGCGGAGGTCATCACCTCACGCTCCAGCGAACGTCGGTGGATGATACGCAAAGTCTCCTGATCGGCGCCCAGCACCACGACAGGCTGGACACTGAGCGGATTGTAGACATGACCGGCCGCATCCCGGTATGGTTCGCCGATGATCGCCGGCGTCTGGGCGACGATACCGCTCGTCAGAAAGGCGGTGACGTTGAGCTTTTGCCAAGTGGCGAGATCATCACGAATGACGATGGCGATCTTGGTGTCGAACATGCAGAAGAACTCCGTTCGCGGTTTTCAGGAAACAGAACCATTAGCGCGGCACGCCGTCAGCAGTCTTGAACGTTCGTGCAAGACTGGATTTGCCGATGGCATGCACATCGCGCCCCCCTCGCGTGGGATCGAGCGCATTGAGGCGCGTTTTCACGGCAACGGGTTTTCGCCACACCGACACGATACCTATGCGCTGGGGCTGACGCTGCACGGCGTGCAGACCTTTCGCTATCGTGGCGCCGGACGATTCAGCAATCCCGGCAATGTCATCGTTCTGCATCCCGACGAAGTGCATGATGGTGCAGCCGGCACCGAGGAGGGATTGATCTACCGGATGATCTATCTGCCGCCGGACCTGATCGGCGCAGTTAACGGGCATCGCACGTCCCTGCCTTTCGTCGCCGATCCGGTAGTGCGCGACATGAGGCTGTGGCAGGCGCTGGCCGATATTCTGTGCGACCTCGAGCATGAACCGGGCGACCTCGCTCTGGACGACGTAGTGATGCGCGTGGAAGCCGGGCTTCGGCGACGGGCGAGCAGCCGCGTCACCACGGTGCAGGCGGCTGCCCGCACGGCCGTCTTGTACGCACGCGATATCCTCGAAGATTGCTGTCGCGAAGAGATCCGCTCCGAGGCATTGGAGGCAGCGACGGGCCTCGACCGCTATGAACTGGCCCGACAGTTCCGTCGTCTATTGGGTACAAGCCCGCATCATTACCTGGTCATGCGGCGGCTGGACCGCGCGAAGCAACTCATGGCCGCCAGTGGCAGGTTGGCGGATGTGGCCGCCGATGCCGGTTTTGCCGACCAGGCACATTTCACGCGGCATTTTCGCAAAACCTTCGGCATGACACCGGGACGGTGGATTGCATTGCGGAAGAATGCGCGATAGCCGGGTCCAGAATCCGCCATCGCTGCGCAAACCCTTTATAAGCTTCCAAAAACCCTGCCATCAAACCTTCATCGATCTGTCAAATGACGATCACCTGAGCGTCATGTGAGGCCTCTAATCCGATCCTGTGTCCGAGACCAAAAACCACAGGTGATCCATGAACCGACTTCTTCTCAGCACCGTTGCCTTTGCCGCATTTTTTGCCGGCGCTGCCCACGCCGAAGACAGGGAATTCCCGGCAAAGCTCGCCAGACAAGCGATCCTGCCAGCCAATACCGTAACCCCGGCTCCTTCCGATGCACCGGAGTTTTTGAAAACCTCCGGCAAATTTACCGCTCCGGGCAAGCGTACCGAAAAGCTCGGCACCGTGGACGGCAAGGATGGCGCGCGCGTCACCGATGTGAAACTGCCGTTCGACGGCCAGCCGATCCAGGGTTTTTCGGGCATCAAGACCATGGCTGATGGCACGTTCTGGACGCTGTCCGACAACGGTTTCGGCTCAAAGTCCAATTCGTCGGACGCCATGCTTTTCCTGCATCAGGTCAAGTTCGACTGGGCCGGCAACAAGGTCGAAGTGGTCAAGAACCTCTTCCTTTCCGACCCGAACCGCATAGCCCCCTTCCCGATCGTCATGGAAGGGTCTGACAAACGTTACCTGACGGGTGCGGATTTCGACATCGAGTCTATCCAGCCTGTGGCCGACGGTTTCTGGCTTGGCGAGGAGTTCGGCCCCTACCTGATCAAGGTCGATGCACTCGGCCAGCTGACCGATGTGGTGCCGACCATGGTAGACGGCAAGCCGGTGAAGTCACCTGACAATCCGACACTTGTCATGCCGGCCAACCCGACTGCAAAGCTGCCGGTGTTCAACCTCAAGCGTTCGGGCGGATATGAAGGCATGGCGATGTCGAAGGACGGTTCCAAGCTTTATGGCCTGCTGGAAGGCCCGCTATTCCTAGAAGACGGCAAGGTCGAGCAGGCGGATGCCGCGACCGCACTGCGCGTCATCGAATTCGACATCGCTTCGAAAAACTGGACCGGACGGTCCTGGCTTTATCCGCTGGCCGAAAAGGGTGTTGCGATCGGCGATTTCAACATGATTGACGACACGACGGCTCTGGTGATCGAACGCGACAATGGCGCCGGCACCAAGGACAAGGCTTGCGCCGATCCGAAACAGCCGAAGCCTGATTGCTTCGATGCCCCGGCGGAACTGAAGCGCGTTTACAAGATCGAGATGAGCGACGCCAATGTGGGCAAGGCCGTTCGTAAGATCGGTTATATCGACCTGATGAACATCAAGGACCCGGACAACAAGAAGAAGGCCGGCTCGAAGGATGGTGTCTACGACATGCCGTTCGTGACCATCGAGAATGTCGACGTGGTCGATGCCACCCATATCGTCATCGGCAATGACAATAACCTGCCCTTCTCGGCCGGTCGCGCCGTCGACAAGGCTGACGACAACGAGTTCAGCCTGCTGGAAGTCGGCGAGTTTTTGTCGGCGAAGTAAGCTACGGCCCCAGTAAGAAGCGCCCTGTGAAAGCCGGGCGTTTCCATTTTTTCGAAATAATTTACTGCCGCATGTCGGTTGCGCGGCCTATTCTCCGTCCTTGTGTCACAGCAATGGTTCAACAGGAGGAAAAGCCATGCCAAGCACGATCAAGCTGCACCGCGTTCTCGCCACCAAGCCGGAAAAGGTCTATCGCGCCTTTATCGAAGCGGACGCACTGACCAAATGGTTTCCGCCGAACGGCTTTACGTGCGCGGTGCATCATTTCGATGCCAAGGTGGGGGGCACGTTCAAAATGTCGTTCAGAAATTTCACGACCGGCGACAGCCATTCCTTCGGCGGCGAGTTTCTGGAACTCGTACCGGGTGAACGCCTGCGTTACACCGACAGTTTTGAAGACCCAAACCTTCCGGGCGTGATGGAAGTTACCGTGACCTTGAAGGCTGTATCCTGCGGCACCGAGATGCACATCACCCAGGCCGGCGTGCCGGACGTCATACCCGCCGAATCCTGCTATCTCGGCTGGCAGGAATGCCTGGCGAACCTGCACAGGCTGGTGGAACCGGAAATCAGCGAATAATGGCGTGATGCCGGAATGAGAAAGACCATAGCCCGAGCTTGAAGGCAGGGCGGTGCATTTTTATATCCGCGTCAGGGCTAGGATCGAATTGACGATCCGAACAGGTCCTGACGCGTGAGAACTGCCTCGACCGTCTGTACGGCGTGTCGTGCCTCCTCGCGAGTTTTTGAGCACTTGGATTTCCATCGTGAACAATTTCACAGCGAGGACAGGCTAATGGCACTCAAGGATATTCTTCCGAGCCGGATCGGTTTCGGCTCGGCACCGCTCGGCAACATGTTTCGCGACATTCCCGACGACGAGGCGTTGGCCACCGTCGAAGCCGCCTGGACTGATGGCATTCGCTATTACGACAATGCCCCATTCTACGGCGCAGGGCTTGCCGAAATCCGTATGGGCGAGGCACTGGCAGGCAAGCCGCGTGAAGAATATGTGATCTCTACCAAGGTTGGCCGGGTGATCCTTGATGAGGTCGAGGATGTCAGCGCCCGCGATCAGGGTGAAAAGGGTGGCGTCTTCAGCCATGGCCTGCCCAACAAGGTTGTCAACGACTACAGTCACGACGCGACACTGCGTTCCATCGAAGACAGCCTCAAGCGCCTGAAGACCGACCATATCGAAATCGCTTTCGTGCACGATCTGGCACAGGATTTCTGGGGCGACCGGTGGCTCGAAAAGTTCGAGGAAGCGCGCAATGGCGCCTTCAAGGCGCTCGACCGATTGCGCGATGAAGGGGTGATCAAGGCTTGGGGCCTCGGTGTCAATCGCGTCGAGCCAATTGAACTGGTGCTGGAACTGGATGAGCCGAAGCCAGACGCTTTTCTCCTCGCCGGGCGCTACACACTGCTCGACCATGACAAGGCGCTGCAGCGGGTGATGCCGATGGTGGTCGAGCGTGGCCTCGGCGTGGTGGTCGGCGGACCTTACAGTTCGGGCGCGCTGGTCGGAGGACCGAATTTCGAATACGCGCCGATCAAGCCGGAAATGGCGGCGAAAATCGCGAAGATCAAGGCGATTGCCGATCGCCACGGTGTCAGCATGAAGGCGGCAGGCCTGCAATTTTCGCTGGCCAACCCAGCCGTTGCTGCCGTCATTCCGGGTGCCAGCCAACCGTCACGCATTGCCGAGGATGGCGCTGCCTTTCGGGAAAAAATTCCGGCCGATTTCTGGCAGGAATTGCGCACGACAGGACTTGTCAATCCTGAGGCACCGCTGCCGGTCTGATAGGCCATGGTTTATCCGGGCCGCATATCGGAAGTGTAGCCCGGACCTATTCCCATCAATGGCAGGAATGATGATCGCGCTTGTGCTCAGATCGCGGTGGGCTGGAACATGTAACCGCCCTCGGCATCGCTGTCGAAACGTCCCAGCTTTCGCACGCATTCCGGAACCTCTCCCGAAATACCGGCCGATATGACCAGACCACCGGACCCACCTTGCGAAACGGAAGCGCTCTGAAGAGGAAGCATGTTACCCGCGTGATCGAGGCGATAATGCCCGAAGCGGTCGCTCAGGCGCAGATCACCGTCACCGAGTTCACAGACGTCGATGCGCGATGCTCCACCGGTGTCGGTGGAAAGCTCGCTTACACGTTTGCTGCCATCCGCCGTGACGACCGTCAGAACACGACGATATTCGGCAAGATAGGGATGGATGACGTATCGTTCCAAGGTCATCGATAGCGTGCCGACCCTGGCCTCGACCCTGTCCGCCAGCGGATAATCGCCGCGGCTGATGCGCCAGCCGTCATACAGAATAGGACCGGCAATCGTCAGGACCGGAATCACGGCGATGGACAGAAGGCAAACGAGCACGATCCTCTTTGCGCCAAGCCTCATCTACCCCTCCAATCCAGCCACGACACCATCATTCACTTGCCGATCTGCGCTGTGGCCAAGCCCGCGCATACATCGCCAGTGTGAAGTGGCCGCGGAGAACATGCTGCGTTGAGAACGACAGGTCAATCCCGTCAAACCGAGCGCCGCTGGCCCACCAATGTCCTTGGTACGGGTGCCGCAAAACGGATCGGCTCCAGAACAGGCATCAGCGCCGCGACATTGTTCAGACGGCTCAGCATCGGATCATGGCCCGCCATTCGCGCTTCGTGATCGGCAACGCTTACGCGATGCCCTTTCCATTTTTCCACAAGCCCGTGAAAATTGCCGGCGTCGGCTTGAGCATTCAGTCCCTTCCAACTCCAGAAGGCGGCCAGAATGGCTGGCTGAAACCTTGCCTCCGCAGCGAGTTCCGGGCGATTTATCAGATCAAGGCCGCAGCGCTGGCCAACTTCCCAATACTCTTCCCGACCGATGATCTGGGGGCCGCCACGGCCGATGAAGCGTGAGCCATCCGTAGTGCCGCGCCCATTGCCCATGCAGTCGCCATAAATGTCGTCGATCGCCTTTTTCTGCCAACCGTAGCCCGAACCATAGGCCTTGCGCACGGCAGCGGCGTCAGAAAACCTCGCTGGCCAGGTCTTGGCCACCCCTTCCGAGGAATAATAGATGTCTTCCGTCAGATTCTTGAGACTGAAACCATCGCACTCGTGCTTAACGTTGGCCAAGGCATAGGCCAGCCGTGTACGGCTCATGGTGATGCCCGCAGCGGCTAAAAGCGGCGCTCCGTCGATAAAGGCTTGGAGGATTGCATTCGAGGCCCGCGGGAATATCGCGCGCCAGTCTGCTCCCCGCAGCACCAGCACCATGTCACATGCATCCTTGAGAAAACAAATGTGACAATATCACACATTATATTAGCGTGCGAGATGAATTTCTCATGGTCGATCAGGGGCTGCGGGCTGGAAGCCGTAGCCTCCAACATCTCCATAACCGAATTTGCCAACCGGCCAGGCACAGCGCGCGACTTGCGAAGTCGTGTCCTCCACCTTCCTGATGTCACCGGCAGAGCTTATTTCGAGAATGGAGGCATTGTCCTCCAGCAACAGACTGCCGTCAGTATTGTTGCAGAGCTTGACGGTGCTCATGCCACCGCTATCCGGTTCCAGCTCGCGCGAAGACCGGCTATTGCCGGCCGTCACTTCGATCACCATGCGGTACTCCGCCATAAAGGGATGGGCGCGATAACGGACGAGACGCAAGGTCATCCCGCGAACTGTGGCCACGGACGCATCCTTGAATGCCTTTTCCGTCAATTGATCACCGGAGATTGCATAGTCATCCGACGCGGCCATACTTTCCCAGACCTTGCCGGCCACATGCACGGCGTAGATGAAGAGGCCGACCGCAATGGCAACAAGCACGACGAGAACGACGCCGATGATCTTCAGCGCCGTCACAAGCCTCCGTTTTGCCATGGGCGGCCCGTCCTTATTCGTAACGGAAGGCCAGCCGCTTTCCGGTCAGCTTTGCCAGTTGTTGCAAACGACCATCCAGACGTTCCCCGGAAAAGTCGCGATAGGCTGGCGGCACCACGAATTCGAGATCGATATCCGGCTGAACGGACGGACGGAAACTCAGGTGGTTGACGATGCCCGGCATGGATGCAGAGAACAAATACACCACCCGCAGAAGACCACCCAGAAGCTTTGCCAGTTCCAGCAGGCGCGGGGTACCAATGGCGGCCAAGGGGCCGGTGGCACCATTGTCGCTCAGGCCTTCGAACCGGTAATAGTTGGCAAGCGCGATATAAGCGCGGCCGGCATGGGTGATGCCGGTAAACGAAGAATGCGCGATGATGTTGAGTGCCTGCAGGCCACGGTAATCCGGATGGGCGCGCCAGCTGATATCCGCCAGAAGGCAGGCGGCGCGGCGATAGCGGCTTTCCTCGTCGCTTTCATCTATACCGAACACCGGCACCATGCGGCCGGTCCATTCCGCCAGTTCACGTGCATGTTCGGGCGAACGGGCGCGCAGAATGGCAAGCTGGTCGGCAGCCACCAGAAGCGGGTCGGATGCCTTGTCTTTAGGCGACAGTTTTGAATAGAGGTAGCCTTCGCGTACGCCCTGCGCCGAAACGATGATGCGCGACGGCTTCATCACCGCCAGCACTTCCTGCATGGCGACGGCGCCGAAGGGCAAAAGAGCGCGGCGGTTTTTCGAGACCGCCTGCCAGGCCGGGTTCTTTGCCGCCGTGCCGTCGACAATTTCCTTCAGAAAGGCCTGCATTTCGGCTAGTGGCAACTCATAACCCTGCATCATATGCAGGGGGTAACCGCGCATTTCCATATGCAGCTTGGCAACATTGCGCCACGTGCCGCCAACCGCGTAAAAGGTACGTCCCTCGCCCTTGGACAGCAGTTTCGCGGACTTCACCTGCTGCCGCGCAAAAGCGCGCGCCTTGGCAATAGAGCCGCCTGAATATTCGGACAGGCGCAAGCCACCAAGCGGCAGCGTTATGCCCTTGCCGAGTTCATGGTCGTGAATATCGATCAATTCCAGAGAACCGCCGCCGAGATCGCCGGCAATGCCATCGGCATGATGAAACCCGCTGGTGACACCGAGCGCCGAATAATACGCTTCTTCCTCGCCGGAAAGGACGTGCGCTTCCTGGCCGAGAATTCCTTCGACATTGCGGATGAAATCCGGGCCATTAGAGGCTTCGCGGGCTGCGGCGGTGGCCAGGACGTAGATTTCCGTGGCACCTGCCTGCACAGACAAGGCCCTGAAACGACGCAGTGCCGCGAGCGCACGATCAACCGCCTCGGGGTCCATGCGACCGCTCGAGCCTAATCCCTTGCCGAGACCACATAACACCTTCTCGTTGAAAAGGGTGGTTGGGGCGCGGGAAAGGCCTTCGTAGATGACGACGCGAACGGAATTCGAGCCGATGTCGATAACGGAAACAGGAGCGCTACCTTGGACGCGCCCCTGAGCTTCTGTTCGTACCATGCGAGCCTACAAGTTGGGCCTTATTTCTTTCGTCCGGACATGACGCCCGCGATCAGTTTCGGCGCACTCGATTTCAAGGCTTCACCACGTCCAGACAGTGACGGGTTGGTCATGAAATACTGCTGGGCGTTGAAAGGTTCCTCTCCATGACGAACCTCCATCCGCCGCGATGTGCCGTCGGGCAATATCTCGTAGCTCTGCTGGTTGTCAATGAGATTGCCCAGCATGATCTGTGAAAGAACCTGTTCATGCACGGTAGGATTGAGCAAAGGCACCAGGGTTTCGACGCGGCGATCGAGGTTGCGCGGCATCATGTCGGCCGAGCCGATATAGACGAGCGCCTTTTCCGACGGCAGGCCGAAACCGTTGCCGAAGCAGAAGATGCGGCTGTGTTCGAGGAAACGGCCGACGATCGATTTGACGCGGATATTGTCGGACAGACCCGGAACCTGCGGACGCAGGCAGCAGATGCCGCGGATGACAAGATCGACATCGACGCCGGCATGGCCAGCGCGATAAAGAGCATCGATGATTTCGGGATCGACCAGCGAATTCATCTTCATCCAGATGGCAGCCGGGCGGCCCTGCTTGGCGTGGACGATCTCCTCCTCGATATGACGGAGAATACGCGGACGCAGCGTATAAGGCGACACGGCCAGCTTCATGCTTTCGGTCGGCTCGCCGTAACCGGTGATGAAGTTGAAGATGTTGGCCATGTCATGACCGATCTTCGGATTACAGGTAAAGAAGGACAGGTCCGTGTAGATCTTCGCCGTGATCGGGTGATAGTTGCCGGTGCCGAGGTGGCAATAGGTGCGCAACTTGCCGTCTTCACGGCGCACGACCATCGACATTTTGGCATGAGTCTTGAGTTCGATGAAACCGAACACGACCTGTACGCCGGCGCGCTCGAGGTCGCGGGCCCAACGGATGTTGGCTTCTTCGTCGAAACGCGCCTTCAACTCGACCAGTGCCGTCACCGACTTGCCGGCTTCAGCGGCATCGATCAGGGCTCGGACGATGGGGCTGTCGTTGGAGGTTCTGTAGAGGGTTTGCTTGATGGCGAGGACGTCGGGGTCGCGGGCCGCCTGCAGAAGGAACTGCACCACCACGTCAAAACTTTCGTACGGATGATGGACCACCATGTCCTTTTCGCGGATGGCGGCGAGGCAGTCTCCGGCGTGTTCACGGACGCGTTCGGGAAATCGCGCATTGTAGGGCGGAAATCGCAAGTCATCACGCGGAGCCTTGGCGATCTCGGAAATCGTGTTGAGGGCGAGCAGGCCCGGCAGAACCGCGACGCGGTTGTCCGGCACGCCCAATTCCTGCACTACGAACTGGCGCAGCGAGGCCGGCATTTCCGAATCGGTCTCGATACGGATGACCTTTCCGCGACGGCGGCGTTTCAGCGCGGTTTCGAAGAAGCGCACCAAGTCTTCGGCTTCTTCCTCGACTTCAAGGTCGCTGTCGCGGATGAGGCGGAAGGTACCGGCGCCTCTGACCTCGTAACCGGGGAAAAGGCGGTCGGTGAACATGCTCACCACGTCTTCCAACGTGATGTAGCGGACGGTGGCGCCAGCATCGGGCAGGCGAATGAAGCGATCGAGCGTCGTGGGCAGGCGCAAGAGACCCGTCATCGGCTCCTTGCCGTGCTTGCTGTCGAGCTGCAGGCCCATGGTGAAGCCGAGGTTCGGAATGAACGGGAACGGATGGGCGGGATCGATGGCAAGCGGCGTCAAGACCGGGAACAGGTCCTCCTCGAAATCAGTGGCCAGCCAGTTGCGATCTTCTTCGGTCAAAGACGCCGGTCGGACGATGAGGATGTCTTCCTTGGCGAGGTACTGCTGCAGGACGGCAAGCGAAGCCTGCTGCTCCATCTGCAGGTTGTCGATTTCCTTGAGGATTTCTTCCAGCTGCTCGGCCGGCGTCTTGCCGTCAGGGCTGCGCACCAGAATGTTCTGGCGCACCTGGCCTTCTAGGCCGGCGACGCGAACCATGAAAAATTCATCGAGGTTGGCGGCGGAAATCGACAGGAAGCGGATGCGCTCCAGCAGCGGATGATCGGTATTGAGCGTTTCTTCAAGGACGCGGCGGTTGAACTGCAACCAGGAAAATTCGCGGTTGATAAAGCGCTCGGGGCTGGCCATCAGCTCCTCGAAGCTCGGGGCCGCCTCAACTTCGTTGGCTTCATGCGTATCGGCGATCTGGTCCATGCCCCGTCCCTCATATGTTAGCCTTGCGGCGGTATAACGTTTTGACGACGGAACTGTGACAGTCAACCGTCCCCGTCGTCGCGAGCGCCTTCTTCGCCGAAGGTTTCCAGCACTTCGGCGGCAATATTGCGGCTGATGCGGGTGCCTCGCGCCAGCGCCAGACGATCGATCTGATCCACCACGCGCTGGGCTGCTTCCAGTGACCGCTCCATGCGTGCCACGATATACCCGACAATCTTGTCATCGATATTAAGCTGACGATCGGCAAACAATTTGACGATCACCTGCGCCAGGAGGTCTTCGTCCGGTTCGCCGATCTCGACGATGGTTACCGCCTTGAGGCGCGAGCGCAAATCCGGCAGGGTGACACCCCATGCGGACGGCCA
Source organism: Endobacterium cereale (assembly GCF_009617585.1). Lineage (GTDB taxonomy): Bacteria > Pseudomonadota > Alphaproteobacteria > Rhizobiales > Rhizobiaceae > Neorhizobium > Neorhizobium cereale. The sequence goes on from NZ_WIXI01000048.1 coordinate 44,433, forward strand.
TGTGCGCGAGGTCATCAGCAGGCTGGAGCCGTTTTCGCGCACGCTGTTGATGACGTGAAAGAGTTCGGTGTCATCGAAATCACGACGGTCGGCATCCTCGAACAGGACTGGGCCTGCGGCTGCCGCCAGATTGGCGTGTTCGCCGGGGATCGGATGGATGTCCCTGGCGCCGCTCTTCTCGCGCCAGATGCTGGCGAGATGTGTCTTGCCGGAACCGGCGGGACCGGCCAGCACGATGACCGGCGACGGCCATGCCGGCCAACTATCGACAATCGCCACGGCTGCGCTGACCGGGCCGGAGACCAGCAGGTCGTCGCGGCCCGTTGCCGGATCGTGGGAAAAGGATAGCGCCAGCTGCTCGCTGCGCTTAGGCGTCTGCCGGTCGTTTTCGGTCATTCTGATTTCTGGACGGTAATCTGGGTGGTTCCCGCATGATCCACCGCGTGAGGTTTTCCCTCTTCCCACGGCAGTGTTTCGGAGCGCCCGTAATAGATATCGCTATCAAGGTATCGCGACAGCACGAAGCGGACAAGCACACCAACCATGGCAGCAGCCGGCACAGCGACCAGAAGGCCGACGAAACCGAACATGGCGCCGAAGGCAAACAGCGCGAACATCAGCCAGACCGGATGCAGGCCGACGCTGGAGCCGACCAGTTTCGGCTGCAGGATGTTGCCCTCGAGGAACTGGCCGAGGAAGAACACGCCCGCAGTGGCGATGATCCAGGTATATTCCGGCCAGAACTGTACGAGTGCCACTCCGACCGACAACACGAGGCCGATCAGCGAGCCGATATAGGGAATGAACGAGATCATGCCCGCGACGAAGCCGATCAGCAGACCGAAATTCAGGCCGACCAGCGACAGGCCAACCGCATAAAAGATGCCGAGGATGAGGCAGAGCGAGCCCTGGCCACGGATGAAGCCGGCCACGGACCGATCCATCTCGCGGGCAAGCTGGCGCACCACCTGCACTTGGTCGCGCGGCACCCAGCTATCGACCTTGTTGACCATGCGGTCCCAGTCCAGCAGCAGGTAGAAGGCGACGACCGGGGTGACGATCAGCAGCGACACGACATCGACGATCGCCTTGCCGGAATTCCAGACCTGCGCGAACAGCGTGCCGATGAAACCGGCGCCCTGGCTCAGGACTTCGGAAAAGTTCTGCTTCACCGTGTCGATCTGGCTCGTCACCCAACCGGGCAGGAACGAGGTTTCCGGACTGGACAGGATCTGCTGCAACTGGGTGATGTAACCCGGCATGGCGGCGGCAAACTGGGCGAACTGGTTGACGATGACCGGGATGACCAGCATCAGCGAAAGCGCAAAGATCAGCACGAAGCCGACAAGGATGAGCACCGAGGCCATCATGCGGCTGAGGCCTCGGCGTTCCAGCCAGTCGGCGACCGGATCGAGGAAATAGGCGAGCGCCATGCCAGCCACGAAGGGCAGAAGGATGGTGCGGAAGAACCACAGGAAGCCCACGAACAGCACGAACACGGCGAGCCAGAAATAGATATGGCGCCGGAGGGTGGTGCCGCTGATATGATAGGCCATAAGGTATCCTCTCGGCTGCGTTTTTGTCTCTTGGGATATGAAGGTGCCGCTTCTCAACGTCAAGCTTGAGGGCGGGCATGAGGGGTGAGCTGTGGATCATCCTCATGAAAAGCCTGTGAACGGACTGTAAAACCGCGCCCAAACCGTGGTGGCGCTTGCATCCGAAGGCCCATCGTGCAATTGCGAGCCTAATTATTCATGCATGCCCCTGACCGGGTTTCGCTTTGCTTTCCGTGGGCGTTTCCGGCAGACATGCGACGGCTTCAGTGGAGAACATGCGATGAGCGAGGCGGGCAAGAACGGTCTCACCTATAGCGATGCGGGCGTCGATATCGATGCGGGCAATCTGATGGTGGAAAAGATCAAGCCGGCCGTGCGCTCGACGCGCCGCCCCGGCGCTGATGGCGAAATCGGCGGTTTCGGCGGCCTGTTCGACCTCAAGGCGGCCGGTTTCAACGATCCTATCTTGGTGGCCGCCAATGACGGCGTCGGCACCAAGCTGAAGATCGCCATCGACGCCAACCGTCACGACACCGTGGGCATCGACCTTGTCGCCATGTGCGTCAACGATCTCGTCGTACAGGGCGCCGAGCCGCTGCTCTTCCTCGACTATTACGCCACCGGCAAGCTCGATCCGGAACAGGGTGCGGCGATCGTTCTCGGCATCGCCGAAGGTTGCCGTCAGGCCGGATGCGCGCTGATCGGCGGCGAAACCGCCGAAATGCCGGGCATGTATTCCGAGGGCGATTACGACCTCGCCGGCTTTGCCGTGGGTGCAGCCGAACGCGGCAAGCTTTTGCCGGCTGGCGATCTGGCCGAAGGCGATGTCATTCTCGGCCTCACCTCTTCCGGCGTTCACTCCAACGGTTTTTCGCTGGTGCGCAAGATTGTTACCCTCTCCGGCCTCGGTTGGGATGCCCCTGCCCCGTTCGCCGACGGCAAGACGCTGGGCGAGGCGCTGCTGACGCCGACCCGCATCTATGTAAAGCCGCTTCTGGCCGCGATCCGCAACACCGGTGCACTGAAGGCGCTCGCCCACATCACCGGTGGCGGTTTCCCGGACAATATTCCGCGCGTCCTGCCTGACCATCTGGCCGCTGAAATCGAACTGTCCAACATCCCGGTTCCGGCCGTGTTTTCGTGGCTGGCCAAGACGGGCGGCGTTGCGCCGAACGAGATGCTGCGCACCTTCAACTGCGGCGTCGGCATGATCGTCGTCGTTTCGGCAGAGAACGCCAAGACCGTGACCGATGCGCTCGCTGCCGAAGGCGAGACCGTCGTGCAGCTTGGCCGCATCATTGCCCGCGAAGAAGGCGGCGCCGGCACCGTCTACAAGGGCACGCTTGGCCTATGACATCCCTTCCGGCGGCATCTGATCGCAAGCGCGTCGTCGTGTTCATCTCCGGCGGCGGCTCCAACATGGTGTCGCTGGCCGATGCCTGTGCGTCAGAAGATTTTCCGGCCGAGATCGTTGCCGTCATTTCCGACAAGCCGGATGCCGGCGGCCTTGCCAAGGCCGCTGCGCGCGGCATCATAACCCGCGTGTTCGAACGCAAGGCTTATGGCAGCAAGATCGAGCATGAGATGGCGATCCTCGACGCGCTCGAGGTGATCAAGCCGGACATTATCTGCCTTGCCGGTTACATGCGGCTGATCTCGGGTGATTTCATTTCTCGTTACGAAGGCCGGATCATCAACATCCACCCTTCGCTGCTGCCGCTGTTTGCCGGCCTGCACACCCACCAGCGCGCCATCGACGCCGGCATGAAAATCGCCGGCTGCAGCGTACACTTCGTCACCGAAGGCATGGATGAAGGCCCGATCGTGGCACAGGCGGCCGTGCCGGTTCTTGCCGATGATACATCTGATACGTTGGCGGCACGGGTGCTAACCGTCGAGCACAAGCTCTATCCGCTGGCGCTGAAGGCGCTGGCCGAAGGCCAGGTGCGGATGGAAGGCGGGAAGGCAATTTCCGCGCCCGGCACGGATGCCAGCCTAGCCGACCAGCGCATCGTTTCCGCTGGGCTCTGAGCGCCGATTGACGGCTCTTTCCTGCTGAAAGACCGTTGCAGGTGGAGCGGAGCGGTGACGATCACGCCCAACGACGGCGATGCTGATCTCGATCAACAGCAAAACGGAACTCATTCAAACAATTCTTCGCGAACGTGAAAGGTCGTTCGTCGATCACCCACGAAGAGATCGCCGGAAACAGATCGGGCGCAAAAAAAGAGAGATTTTAAGCGTCGCTGGAAATGAGATTTCCATCTCGCGGTTTTCTGTTTGACACTCCCACCCGCTACACTCGACAAACATTTGAGCGCAGCAGCGGCACGGGAAGGGGTGCCGCTGCTGACTTGCTGACATCGGCGTTTCGGCTCTGGCAGCGTCACCCAACGCGACAGCTTCAGTCGAAGTTCCCGGACGAAAGTTTGTTACGATTGATCATGGCCCATTGAAGGGCAATGATCGTTTTAGCATCGGTGATCTCGCCGGTCGCGATCATGCGATAGGCTTCCTCTAGCGGAAGCGTGACGACCTCGATATCCTCGCCTTCGCCGACGAGACCGCCGCCCTGCCCAGTTTTTTTGCCGGTATCGACGCTGGCGGCAAACAGGGACAGCTTTTCCGTCAGTGTGCCGGGCGTCGGGTGCATGTCGCAGATGTGATGCGCCGTCGTGATGTCATAACCTGTCTCTTCCATGGCCTCGCGAATGACGGCCTCGGCCGGAGCTTCGCCCTCATCGATCAGACCGGCCGGCAATTCCAGCAGGAAAGCGGCATCGCCATTGGCAAACGCACCGGCGCGGAACTGGCGCACCAACACAACCGTATCATCATCCGGGTTATGCAGAAGGATGGCAGCGGCGCTACCGTGGTCATGAATCTCGCGATGGATCGTCACCAGGCTGCCATCGGGCATGCGCTGCTCGAAAGTGAGCCTTTCCAGCGTCAAAAAGCCCTTGTAGATCATTTCCCGGCCAACTAGGCGCACGCGTTCCGCTTCGGAAGTGTCGATGTCGATCATGTCCGTTCCTGTTATCCCATTTCGGGCCTGTGATTCCATTTCGGGGATGATGCCGGATCAGGCTTTTTGGAGCCAGACCCGATTGTCGTGGAAAGCGGCGCCGCCGTAAGGTGCCACCGCATCGGCGCCGGTCAAGACATTGATGCCTTCGCCATCGAGATGCGCCGAATTCGGCCAGAGACCTTCCGCCACCAGCACGCCGGACCGCGCACCCGCAACGATGCGGGCATGCAGCCGGATATCGCCGCGACAGTTTCCTATGCGCACGATATCGCCATCGGAAATGCCCAGACGCTCGGCATCGGATGGCTCTATCATCACGTCCGGTCTGCCCTCCTTCTGCACCGAGCCCTTGGTTTCGGTGAAAGAGGAGTTGAGAAAGCTGCGGGCCGGCGATGTCGCCAGACGGAAAGGATGGTCTTCGTCCGGCATCTCGATCAGGTCGACATGATCCGGGAAGACCGGCAGATTGGCGAAGGGACCAAGTGTGCCGACATTTTCCGGCGGCTTGTCCGGCGACGGGCCGTTTGCCCAATCCGGGCTGAAGCGGAATTTGCCATCGTCGTAACCGAAACCGTTGAGATAATGCGCGGTGTCGAAATCCGGCTGGGCATCGATCCATTTGTCTCGCGCGAGATCGTCATAACCCGGCCAGCCGCTGTCTGAAAGGATGCGGTCGATATGGCTGCGCTCATCCTCGCCGAAGCCGGAACAGTGGTCGATGCCGAGGCGTTTTGCCAGTTCCTCGATGACAAACAGGTTGGTGCGTACCGTTGGCGGCGGCTCGACGATTTTCGGACCCAGCAGAATGTGCATGTGGCCGCCGCCACGATAAAGGTCGTCATGCTCCACAAACATGGTGGCCGGCAGCACGATATCGGCGACCTGAGCGGTATCGGTCATGAAATGCTCGTGCACCGCGACAAACAGGTCGTCGCGCATAAAACCGTCGCGGACGAGGCGCTGTTCGGGCGCGACATTCATCGGGTTGGTGTTCTGGATCAGCAACGCATCGACCGGACCGCGGTAGCGCAGCGCCTCGGCATCACCGGTCAGCACGCGGCCGATCTGCGACTGGTCGAGCATACGGATGTCGGGATCGACAAATGCCGTACCCATCAGATGCGATTTGTCGAGGTGATAGATCGCGCCGTTATTGTGGAACGCGCCGCCACCTTCGTATTGCCAGGAGCCGAGCACGGTGGAGATGGACAGCGCCGCATGCATGGCGGCGGTGCCGTTGCGCTGGCGGGCAAAACCGTAACCGAGGCGGAAGAACGTCTTTTTCGTCGTGCCCACCAGTCGGGCGAAGGCTTCGATCTCGTCGACCGACAGACCGGTGATGGCAGATGCCCATTCCGGCGTGCGGGTTTTCAGATGCGCTTCGAGGCCGGCCGGATCATCGGCGAACTTTGCCATATAGGCACGGTCGGCATAACCGTCACGGAAGGCGACATGCATCACGGCGCAGGCGAGCGCGGCATCGGTGCCGGGACGCACGGTCAGCGCCATGTCCGCCTGTTTCATGGTCGGGTTGTCATAGATATCGACCACCACGATCTTTGCGCCGCGTTCCTTGCGGGCTTTTATCGCGTGGGTCATAACGTTGACCTGCGTCGAAACCACGTTCGAGCCCCAGATCACCACGCAATCCGCCTTGGCGATCTCGCGCGGATCGGGACCGCGCAGGTCACCCGTGCCCATCACGTAACCGGTCCAGGCCATGTTGGTGCAGATCGTGCCGAAAAATCCGGAATATTTTTTGGCGTGGCGCAGGCGCTCAATGCTGTCGCGCTGCACCTGCCCCATCGTGCCGGCATAAAAATACGGCCAGACGATCTCGTCGAGCGCCGCCTCCCAGGAAAGCTCCTGCCAATTACCGTCGCCCTTGGCCCCTGCCCGGCGCTGCGGCACCATAAGACGGCCGGGATGATAGAGGCGCTCGGCATAACGCGCGACCTTGGCGCAGATGACACCGGCCGTGTAGCTGTTGTCGGCCGAGCCGCGTACCCTTCCGATCTTGCCGTCGGCGGCGATATCGATATCGAGCGCGCAGGCGGAGGGACAGTCGTGCGGACAGACGGTGTGGGCCACGGAATTGTGGCCGGGCAGGTTTCGGGCAGAGATGGGCGTCGCAATGTTCATCGGATTTCTATATGGCATGGACAGGCGCGCAAAAAGTCAGATTTGCGACCCATCAATTTTATTCATCCGGAGCTGCCATGAACTACCGCCACATCTACCATGCCGGCAATTTTGCCGACGTCCTGAAGCATGCGGTGCTGGCGCAGCTCGTTCTTTACATGCAGAAGAAGGACAAGGCTTTTCGCGTGCTTGATACGCATGCGGGCATCGGCCTTTACGACCTTTCCTCGGAGGAAGCACAAAAGACCGGCGAATGGCGCGACGGCATTGGCAAGGTGATGGCGGCGGAGTTTTCGCCGCAAGTCGCCGCCGTGCTGAAACCCTATCTGGATGCCGTCCGCGAGCTCAATCCGGGTTTCGAAGCCGATGGCGCGCTAAAACTCTATCCGGGCTCGCCAAAGCTTTCGCGCATGCTGTTTCGTCCGCAGGACCGGCTGGCGGCGATGGAACTGCATCCCGACGACTATAATCGCCTGTCGCGCCTGTTCGAGGGTGACTTTCAGACCCGCGTGACCGAACTCGACGGCTGGCTAGCGCTCGGCGCGCATCTGCCGCCGAAGGAAAAGCGCGGCGTCGTGCTGGTCGATCCGCCCTTCGAGATCGAGGGCGAATATGATCGCCTCGTGAAGGGGCTGGCGACAGCTTACAAGCGTTTTTCCGGTGGCACCTATTGCCTGTGGTACCCGCTAAAAAAGGGCGCGCCGATAAAGATGTTTCACGAGCAGCTGCAGGCGCTGAACATCCCAAAGATGCTGTGCGCCGAACTGACGGTGCAGAGCGACCGTGAAGCAACCGGCCTCAACGGTTCGGGCGTCATCGTCGTCAACCCACCCTTCACGCTGAAGGACGAGCTGCATCTGGTTCTGCCGGCCCTGAAGGATGTCATGGCGAAAGACCGCTATGCTTCGCAGCGCGCATTCTGGCTGCGCGGCGAAGAAATGGTCGAGCGCGAAGAGGAATAAATTAAAAAGGCGCCCTCGGACTCGCCTTTTTGTCAGCCTTCGTGCTGCTCGCCGCGTCGGAGATCCGGCGGATTGTTCAGCTTGAACTGCGAACGCTCGAATACGAGGATCACCACCAGCGCCATCACGAACGGGATGATCAGGTAGAACAGACGGAACACCAGAAGGGCGGCGATGACATCGGCCTGGTTCATGTCCGGCAGGCCCATCAGGAACACCAGTTCCAGCACGCCGAGGCCGCCCGGCGCATGCGACAGAAGGGCTGCCGAAAATGAAATCAGAAAGATGCCGAGCACGATCATGAAGCCCGGATTGCCGGCTTCCGGCAGTGCGAAATAGATGATGCCGGCAGCGCCGATCAGCTCGATTGGGGCGATCAGCAATTGCGGCAGCACCACTTTCGGGGCCGGATAGGAAATGTGAATGGAGCCGAGTTTCAGCGGCTTCAGCTTCATGAAGCTTGCCACGACGTAAAGCCCGATCAGCGCCAGGATCAGCACGCCTGTCGCAGCGGATGCCTCGACCGGTACGAGATCACCAAAACGCTCGATCAGTTCCGGTTCGTAGACCAGAACCATGCCGGCCAGAAGCAGCGTACCGAGGATGAAGGTGAAGGAACAGGTGGCGATCAGCACGCCGATTTCCGCCGGCGTCAGGCCGCGTGTCGAATAGGCCCGGTAACGCACCACTGCGCCCGAAACTACGGAAGCCCCGACATTGTGCGACAGCGCATAGGTGGTAAACGAGCAGATGGTGATGAACCACCAGTCGATCTTCTTGCCGAGATGCATCAGCGCGATACGGTCATAACCGGCGAGCGCCGCATAGGCGACCAGTGTTGACAGCGCTGCGAGCAGCCAATGCGTCATCGGGATGGCCGAAAAACTGTCCCCCAGATCGTCCAGAGACAGGCCACGCAATTCCTTGTAGAGAAGCCATGCCGAAAGCGCTATCGTCAGTGCGCCTACAGTCGGCCAAAGGTATTTCTTGAATGTCATTAAGCCGTTTCGCTCTTCACTCCTCACCACGGCCACAGTGTGCGGCCGCTCGCGAAGCAGCAGCTTAGCCGCCAAACTCCTAACCATTCAACCTTTCCATAGCTTTCGTGTTCCAGAGACCGGGATTTTTCGACCATGACGAGGAACTATTTCTCCGCCATCAGGATCGCAACCGCCGCTTTGCTGGCCGTCTGCACCGTTCTGATACTGGTAACGGACGTTTCGTCACAGGAGCGTAACCGTCCGCGCGGTCAGTCCGGCGTGTTCGATTTCTACGTTCTGTCGCTATCCTGGTCGCCGACCTTCTGCGACACGCAAAGAGGCGGCCGCAACGCCCAGCAATGTGGGAGCGACAAGGATTTTGGCTTCATCGTGCACGGGCTATGGCCGCAGCATGAACGCAGCTACCCAGAATTCTGCACGACCGGGGAGCCGGGCCGGGTGCCGAACGAACTGGGCGAACCGCTGTTCGACATCATGCCGTCGATGGGGCTGATCGGCCATCAATGGCGCAAGCATGGCGCCTGCAGCGGCCTTTCGCAGCGCGATTACCTGAAGGCGATCCGCACGGCCTATGATCGCGTGAAGATGCCGTCAGGCCTTGCCGATCAGGCAACGCCTCAGACGCTATCAGCCCGCGCCATCGAGGACGCCTTCATCAAGGATAATCCCGGCATGCAGCCACAGGGCATCGCGGTCACCTGCGAGCGCGACAAGCTGGAAGAGGTTCGCATCTGCATGACCAAGGATTTCGGTTTCCGCACCTGCCCGGAGGTCGACAGGCGCAGTTGTTCACTCTCTCGCGTCAGCTTGCCCCCGGCACAATGATTTTTTGATCCGCAACATGGTATTCTCGCAATGAAAATCCTCTATTCCCCCGCCTCTCCCTATTCGGCCAAGTGCCGCATGGCCGCTCGTTACCTCGGACTTGAGGTCGAAGAGGTGAAGACGGATGCCAATCAGGAACCTGCCGAATTGTTAGAAAACAATCCTCTCGGAAAAATCCCGGTCCTGATCGCGGATGACGGCCGCGCCGTGTATGACAGCGTCGCCATCATGTCCTATCTCGACCGCCTGTCCGGCAACCGGCTGTATCCGAAGAAGCATGAAAAGCGCACCGACGCGGAGGTGCTGGAAGCCCTGTGCGACGGCATTACAGACTCTCTGCTGGCCGTCATCTACGAACGCCGGTTCCGTCCCGAAGAAAAGGTCCATCAGCCGTGGATCGACAAACAGTGGGGCAAGGCGATGCGTGGCCTCGACCATCTGGAAAGGAACCTGCCGAAGACCGGCAAGAAGCTCAATGGCGGACATTTTTCGCTGGCCGCACTTCTCGGTTATCTCGACCTGCGCTTTGCAGGCCAGTGGGAAGAGGACCGCCCTTTCCTCGCCGCGTGGCGTGAAACCTTTGCCAAGCGTTTTGGAGACTATAACGAGATGAAATCTGCCGGCTGAGGCCGTGACTTCTGCCTGCGAGGCGTTCATAAGACCTTTGGCTGAGAGCAGGCTGCAAACGCTTGCTCTCACCTCTTCCTCCGCTACTATCGCGTGAGCGGCGGGAGGCCGCGGAGGAGAAACTCATGAAACACACTGCGTTCACGCGGCGGGCTGCGCTCGCGTTGGCGGGCTCGGCTCTTGCCCTTATGTCGCTCGGATCGGCAGCCCAGGCCCAGAATTTTCCCAACAACACCATCACGCTGGTCGTGCCGTTTGCGGCCGGAGGCTCCACCGATGTCGTCGGGCGTGTCATCGCCCAGAAGATGGGTGACATTCTCGGCCAGCAGGTGGTGGTCGAAAACGTGGCAGGCGCCGGCGGCAATCTGGGTGCGGACCGTGTGGCCCGTGCCGAGCCGGACGGCTACACGATCCTGATGGGAACGGTCGCGACACACGCACTTAACCCATTGATCCTCAAGACAAAGCCTTATGACCCGGAAAAGGATTTTTCGCCCGTATCATTGCTGGTCGTGGTGCCGAATGTGCTGGTGGTCAATCCGCAACTGCCGGTCAATTCCGTACAGGAACTGATCGATCTCCTGAAAAAGGAACCGGACAAATATTCCTATGCCTCATCAGGCAACGGCACGCCACTGCACCTGTCCGGTGAGCTATTCAAGTCGATGACCGGCACGACCATGCAGCATGTGCCTTACAAGGGGGCCGGCCCTGCCTTGAACGACCTGATCGGCAACCAGATATCGATCATGTTCGACAACCTGCCCTCCTCCTCCGGCCATATCAAGGGCAAAACCCTGAAGGCGTTGGGCGTCACCACCAAGGAACGCGCGCCATCCTTCCCCGATGTTCCAACGATAGGCGAGACAGTGCCAGGCTACGAAACCTATTCGTGGAATGCCTTGTTTGCCCCGGCCGGCACGCCGCCCGAAGCCATCACCAAACTGAACGAAGCGGCCAATGCGGCGATGAAGGATCCGAAAGTGGTGGAGCGAATGAAGGAGTTCAGCGCCACCATCGTCGGCTCGACGCCGGAGGATCTCGGCAAACACGTCACCGCGGAACTGGCCAAATGGGGACCGGTGGTGAAGGACGCCAATATTCAGATGGATTGAAGCCATCCCACCCCAAAACAAAAAAGGCCGGAAGCTTTCGCTTCCGGCCTTTCTCGATAATCCGAAATCCGGATTAGAACTTCATGCCGATACCGACCTTGACGCTCTGATCGTCGAAACCACGCGAGTAGGTGGTGCCGCCGACGTTGAAGTCCTTGTCCTGGTAGTCGGTGTAGCGGTACTCGACGCGAGCGGTGATGTTGTCGGTCACCATCGTTTCGGCACCGGCACCAACCGTGTAACCAACTGCGGTCTTGTCGTCAGAACCGGCAGCGTTGGACACCTTGTTGTTGGCGGCGGCAACACCGGCTGTGCCGTACAGAAGAACCGGGCTGAGGTCGTAACCCAGGCGGCCACGAACGGAGCCATTCCAGCCTTCCTTCATGTCGACGCCGTTACCGGCGTAACCCTTCTGGTCGGAATAACCGACGTCTGCTTCAACACCGTAAACGATCTGACCGCTCTGCCAGTTGTAACCCGTGTAGAGCGAACCGCCCCAACCGTCTGCCTTGCTGTCGCCGTCACCGCCGCTTGCCTTGCCGGCGAAATCGTAGTTGCCGGTCGCGCCGAGGTAGTAACCAGACCAGTTGGCAGCAGGAGCCGGCTGTTCAACGGCAACCGGAGCTTCCGGGATCTGCTCGACGGCATCAGCGGCCTGGGCAGCCGAAACTGCGATGAGGCTTACGCCGGAAACGATGATGGAAGCGATAATGGTACGCATACTTAATCTCCTTGTACTCGGGTCAGTGAACGTTGCGGAACCCGTGCGGTTCCAAAACATTTTTTCGTTCGTCGCCCGTTGGAGATGAAATTGGAGGTCAATTGCGGAGATGAAAGAGCCGAAATGTGAATTGTTTGTGGCAGCGAGACGGCTGAAGTTTGATGTTGCTTCATCGCAACACGCAGTTTGTTAACCTTACCTAAAAGTTTAAACAAGTATATTAATTTTAATCTTCAGCAATACATCGAGCGCCATCAATAAAACAACAGAACAGCGCAGGCAAGCATCATTTTGGCACGCCTTCCGCTTGACGTCTCCCATGTTTATATGGAGCATACAGCCCGTATCAGCAGAAAAAGCGTAGATTTACCTGTGAAATCCCCCAGAACCGTACTTGTGACCGGAGCAGCCCGACGGATCGGTGCTGCGATTTGCAGCGATCTGGCAGCGCACGGATTTGCCGTTGCCATCCATGCGAATGAGGCGATCGCCGAGGCCGAATCTCTGGCGGCGCGATTGCGGCAGGACGGCGCGCAGGCCATCGCGCTCCGGGCAAACCTTTTGGACCCGTCAGAAACAGCTGATTTGATTGGCCGAGTCGCAGCCGATCTCGGCCCGCTCGACCTGCTGGTCAACAATGCCTCGATCTTTCGCGAAGACAACGCCGATCAGTTCGACGCGGAAGCCTTCGAGCAGCATTTCTCCATCCATGTCAAAGCGCCATCGATCCTCTCTTCCGCCTTTCTGGCACAACTGCCGCAAGCGGCATCGGGCCTCATTGTCAATGTGATCGACCAGCGGGTCTGGGCGCTGACACCGCGCTTTTATTCCTACACGCTGTCGAAATCAGCACTGTGGACGGCAACACAGACGCTCGCTCAGGCCTATGGTCCGCGAGTGCGCGTCAACGCGATCGGACCCGGTCCGAGTTTCAAAAGTCCACGTCAGAGCGACGAGGACTTTCAGACGCAACTCTCCGCCCTTATATTGAAGCAGGGACCGGCGCCGGAGGAATTCGGCGCGACGATTCGCTTTCTGTTCAATGCGCCCTCGATCACCGGCCAAATGGTCGCGCTCGACGGCGGCCAGCATCTGGCGTGGCAAACACCGGATGTGGCGGAGATCAATGAATGAATTCTGCAAAACTGCCCGACGGCGGTGTGCTCTATGACGAGACCGACGAAGACGACGACGATTCCGTGCTGGATTCGGCAGCGCCGGAAGGTGATGTCGCGCGCCTGACGACGGCGATCGACTGGAACGAGGCCGTCAAGCACGATACCGGCCTCAAGGGCGCCGACCTGATCGCCGAATTCGTCAAACACCTGCCGAATGCGCCGGGCGTCTACCGCATGTTCAACGAGGCCGGCGACGTGATGTATGTCGGCAAGGCACGCAGCCTGAAAAAGCGGGTGAGCAATTATGCGCAGGGGCGGCTGCATTCCAACCGCCTGACGCGCATGGTGCGCGAAACCACGCATATGGAATTCGTCACGACGCGGACGGAAACCGAAGCGCTGCTGCTCGAAGCCAACCTGATCAAGCGCCTGCGCCCGCGCTTCAACGTGCTTTTGCGCGACGACAAGTCGTTTCCCTATATCCTCATCAGCGGCGATCATCGCGCGCCTGCCCTTCTGAAGCATCGTGGTGCGCGGGCGCGCAAGGGACAATATTTCGGGCCTTTCGCATCTGCCTCGGCCGTCGGCCGCACCATCAACTCGCTGCAGCGCGCCTTCCTGTTGCGCACCTGCACCGACAGCGTGTTCGAAACCCGCACGCGCCCCTGTCTTCTCTATCAAATCAAGCGCTGTTCCGGCCCCTGCACGCATGAAGTCAGCGATGCGGGGTATGCGGAACTCGTCAAGGAAGCCTCGGACTTCCTCTCCGGCCAGAGCCAGAACGTCAAAACCGTCATCGCCAAACAGATGACTGAGGCGTCCGAAGATCTCGATTTCGAGCGCGCAGCGATCTATCGCGATCGCTTGGCGGCACTTTCCCACGTCCAGAGCCATCAGGGCATCAATCCGGCCGGCGTCGAGGAAGCGGATATCTTTGCCATCCATCACGAGGGCGGCCTGACCTGTATTCAGGTCTTCTTCTTCCGCACCGGCCAGAACTGGGGCAACCGCGCCTATTTCCCAAAAGCCGATCCGCAGATGACCGGCGCCGAAGTATTGAATGCGTTTCTGGCGCAGTTCTACGACGACAAGCCGGTGCCGAAACAGATCCTGCTTTCGGAAACCGTCGAGGAACAGGAGCTGCTGGCGCTCGCCTTTTCCGAAAAGGTCGGCCACAAGGTTTTGATCAACGTGCCGCAGCGTGGCGAAAAACGAGATCTGGTCGATCACGTTGCGGCCAATGCCCGTGAAGCGCATGGTCGCAAGTTGGCGGAAACCTCTTCCCAGACGCGTCTGCTGGCCGGCTTGGCCGAAACCTTCAAGCTGCCTTACGTGCCGCAGCGCATCGAAATTTACGACAACTCCCATATCATGGGCACGAATGCCGTGGGCGGCATGGTCGTTGCGGGGCCGGAGGGTTTCGTCAAAGGCCAGTACCGAAAATTCAACATCAAATCGACCGACATCACGCCCGGCGATGACTTTGGCATGATGAAGGAAGTGATGACGCGCCGCTTCTCCCGCCTGATCAAGGAGGAAGGCATTCCGAACCGCAGCATTTCGGCCCCAGCCAATGCCGAAGCCCCAACTGAGACGACAAGCGACGATATCAACGATGCCGCCTTCCCGGCTTGGCCGGACGTGATCCTGATCGACGGCGGTCAGGGTCAGATGACGGCGGTGCGCGCCATTCTCGACGAACTCGGCATTCGCGACGTGGTGACGGCAATCGGCGTTGCCAAGGGCGTCGACCGCGATGCCGGCCGCGAACGCTTCTTTGCCGACGGTAAAAGCGATTTCTCGCTGCCGCCGCGTGATCCGGTTCTCTATTTCGTGCAGCGCATGCGCGACGAGGCGCACCGCTTTGCCATCGGTTCGCACCGGGCAAGACGCAAGAAGGAAATGATCAAAAACCCGCTGGATGAGATTGCCGGTATCGGGCCGGGCCGCAAACGCAAGCTTCTGCAGCATTTTGGTACGGCAAAGGCAGTCTCACGCGCGGGACTGAACGATCTGATGGCGGTGGAAGGGATTTCCGAGGCCGTTGCCAAACAGGTTTACAACCATTTTCACGAGAACCGGCCGGGTTGAATTGAAACCCGGCTGAGGGTCAATCGGCCCATTCCGGATCGCTGGTGAAGACGATGGTCAGCCAACGGTCCGGCCCTTCGTCGCCGATCGCATCACCAATCTCGTCGCGGATGGCATCCCATTCGGACAGGTGTCGCGCCGGCCATTCACTGGGCGCAATAAAAAACAGTTCGATCTGCTTGCCGCGACCGACGCGTGCGACATAGGCGCGGTAGGAGAGAAAACCGTGACGTTCGACAATAGCCTCCGCCACCGCATCGACATGGTTTTTCAGCTCGACCGGCGTCACCAACAGAATATCGGCCACCGCCTGGCGCACATGGGCAAGCGGCACCGGCGCAATGATCAGGCAGATGATCGCCAGCGCGCCCGGATCGATATAGGGCGTCGCCCAGGCGTATTGCGTGCCCTCGATGGCATGCCCCAACCCGAAGGCAACCAGCAGGGCGGAGGTCAGCGCCGCCGTCATCAACCAGGCCTGGGTATCGAGCGCAACGAAATTGGAATTGAGCTTGCGATTGGCGCGGCGGCAGAACAGCCACATGACAAGCGACACAGTGACGGTGACCACCGTAAAAATGACCGCCGGGCCGAAATCGATCGGCCGACCACCGGACATCAGGCTTTCGACGGCGCTGATGAATGCGTAGATCGCGGCGCCCATCAAAAGTGTGCCGTTGAGGCCGAGCACCATCGGCTCCAGATGCCAGAAACCAACGCTGAAACGATCGATCAGCTTGCCTTTTGCGGTCGGTTGGGCAGAGGTGACGATGAGTTTCGACACCAATAGCGCCAGCAGAGTCATGAACGCATCGGTCAGGGAATAAAAGCCGTCGAAAACGATGGCGAAAGAGCCGGACCACAGGCCGACGATGATGCCGAATGCGGCCAATGCGGCCGTGACGACGATGGACAGCCGAAGGAGTGACTGCTCGCTCACGGAAATTCTCCACTGGAACGGGGGCGTTCGCCCCTGCCCCTTCTCTGATTTTTCTCGGTCTTCGCGCCTTGGGGCCGCGACCGCCACAGCCAGCCGATAACGGCCGACTGTGTAGAAATGATTACATGAGCGGCTTCTATAGAAGCGTCAGTTGACTTTTGCCAGAGCCTGCCGAAGGTCGGCGATGATGTCTGCCGCATCCTCGATGCCGATGGACAGGCGCACAACATCCGGCCCGGCACCGGCTGCCGTCTGCTGTTCTTCTGACAACTGACGGTGCGTGGTGGAGGCCGGGTGGATGACCAGCGAGCGGGTGTCGCCGATATTCGCCAGATGCGAAAACAGCTTTAGATTTTCCACCAGCGTCTTGCCCGCCTCGTACCCGCCCTTGAGGCCGAAGGTGAAGACCGAGCCGGCACCCTTGGGCGAATACCGTTTCTGCAGCGCATTGTTGGGATCATCGGCAAGGCCGGCATAGCTGACCCAGCCGACCTTCTCCTCGCCCTTCAACCACTCGGCGACCGCAGCAGCATTGTCGCAATGCTTCTGCATCCGGAGCGGCAGGGTTTCGATGCCGGTAATGATCATAAAGGCGTTGAAGGGCGAGATGGCGGGCCCGAGATCGCGCAGGCCGAGAACGCGGGCTGCGATGGCAAAGGCAAAATTGCCAAACGCCTGGTGCAGCACGATGCCCGCATATTCCGGACGCGGCTCAGATAGCATGGGATATTTGCCGGATTGCGACCAGTCGAACGTGCCGCCGTCGACAATGATGCCGCCCATGGAATTGCCGTGGCCCCCTAAAAATTTGGTCAGGGAATGGATGACGATATCGGCACCATGTTCGAGCGGGCGGACCAGGTAGGGGCTGGCCATGGTGTTGTCGACGATCAGCGGCAGATCGTGGCGGCGGGCCACTTCGGCAATCGCGGCGATATCGACGAATGTGCCGTTCGGATTGGCGAGGCTTTCGATGAAGATGCCCTTGGTGCGTTCGTCGATCTGGGCCTCGAAAGTCTGCGGATCAAAAACGTCGGCCCAGCGGACGTGCCAGTCAAAATTCTTGAAGGCATGACCGAACTGGTTGATCGAGCCGCCGTAAAGTCGCTTGGCCGCGATAAAATTGTCGCCCGGCTGCATGATCGTGTGAAACACCAGCATCTGCGCCGCGTGGCCGGAAGCAACTGCCAGCGCCGCCGTGCCGCCTTCGAGTGCCGCAACACGCTCTTCCAGCACCGCCTGGGTGGGGTTCATGATGCGGGTATAGATATTGCCGAATTGCTGCAAACCAAACAGGGCGGCGGCATGATCGCTGTCCTGGAAGACGAAGGAAGTCGTCTGGTAGATCGGCGTGGCGCGCGCGCCCGTAGTCGGATCGGGTGCCGCACCGGCATGGACCGCAAGCGTCGAAAATCCGGGGTCGCGTTTCGGCATATCTTCGTCCTCACCTGTTTTAGGCCTACAGCCCGCTTCGTCCCATTTCCGGCATAGTTTTACCAACCCGTGCGGGCGGCGATACACAGAAAATCTCCGTAGTTGATTGTGATCAAGGCATATATTTTCAACATAGCTAATCTCCTTGGAAAGAGAGGAGATATGGCCGTGACCGAGATCGCCAGACCGGATGCCGCCACCCCATATGAACCGGGTTTCGCCGGCCGGTTCCTGCGCTGGTGCGCCAAAGCTTACAGCGCCGCTTCCGAAGCGGAGGTGATCGCGACGATGGACGAGCGGATGATTTCCGAGATCGCCCGCGATTGCAGCATCTCGCCGCAGGATCTGGTGCGGTTGGCGCGGGCGGGGCCGGAGGCGGCAGACGAAATGCTGGCCATGATGCGCCATCTCGGCATCGATCCGGTGGAGGTTCTGTTGCAGCACCCGGCCCTCTTTCGCGACATGCAGCTGCGCTGCGCAAAGTGTTCCGCCAAGTCGCGCTGTCGGCGCGATCTGAGCAACAGCAATGCCGGCAAACAGTTCGGCCACTATTGCGGCAATTCAGACGAGCTGAATGCGATGCGGACGCAGCCGAACCTGATGCTGGATTGACGCCGGATATTCGAGGAGGAAGACGCTGGCCGGGCATATGGCGCCGCGCAGGGATAAGGTGCGCAATCCACGCCATAGGACTAGTACAGTCTACGCATCACTCCCACGGAAACCGTTGTCAGTTTCCGGTCGATGCGCAAGCCCGGCCTTGGAAGCGACTACTCCTCCACGATCTCCATGAAGCGGATGCGGTTGTTGAACGGATCGGTCACCGTCACTTCCAGCCGGCCATCCACCTCTTCCAGACCCGGCTTCATGTAGCGGTATTTCTTGTCGATCAGTTCCTTCTGGAAGGCACGCGCACCCTTCATGTAAACGACCGTCGTGCCGCCGGGCGTGGCGTCGCCTGCATGTTCGGAAAGATGCAATTGCAGTCCGCCGCGCGAGACCTGCGTGTAGAGCGGGAAATCCTCGCCGTAACGATGCTCCCAATCGACACTGAAACCGAGAAAGCCCAGATAGAATTCGTGGGCCTTGGCGACATCGAAGATGCGCACGATCGGCACTGCCCTTTCAAAGGCGATGAGGCTTTCCTTTTCTCCCGGCTCCAGTTTCGCACTCAATATATTCCAATTTGCCAGCCCGAATTGCCGGGCGACGATTTCCAGAGCTTCGGAGTGAGTTATAGAGATGTCGCGGGAGCCGAGTTCCTCCCGCAGTGTTTTGGCAAAAGCCTTTGCATCGCGATGATCGCGCATGATCCGTTCCTTCGTCAGACGGCGAATCTTGTCGTCGGTGCCCGCATTGCCAACGCCTTCGCCTGACGGGAAACGTTCAGGATCGGTGTCTGGAGGCGTTCGCCATGCTCTTTCAAGCGCGGGCTGCCGGCCGCCTCCGGCCTTGGCGCCAAGATTAGCGTGAAGACGGAAGGTGCGCCAGCGCGAAAAGATCAGAGGCCAAGGCGCGGATATTCGATAGCCGGGCAGCGGTCCATGACGACATTGATGCCGGCAGCCTCTGCCTTTGCCGCCGCCTTGTCGTCGCGCACCGAAAGCTGGCCCCAGATGACCTTGGGTTTGGCGTCGAGCGCAATCGCCTCATCCACGACACTATCCAGATATTCGGCCGCGCGAAACACGTCGACCAGATCGACCGGCTGCGGCACATCGGCCAGTTTGGCGTAAACGGTCTGGCCGAGGATCTGCTTGCCCGTCTGCCCCGGATTGACAGGAAAGACTTGATATCCCTTGGACACAAGGAATGCCATGACGCGATTGCTGGGACGCTCCGGATTGGGCGAGGCCCCGAGCAGCGCGATGGTTTTGGTGCCCTTCAGGATGCCGGAAATGTAGGCGGGTTCATAAGCGTCGTGGTTCATCTCAGGGTCTCCACTGAATGTGTCTCACGGTTATATGCGGTCGCATCGGCGGCGAAACCACAGGGATTCGCCGATCTTTTGTGTGGTTTTTAAATACCACATATTTAAACTATTGTTTTTACTGAGGTAATTTTCGGTGGCACAAACTCCGTCGCCTTGACGCTCTGCGGCCTCGCGCTTATAAGCCGCAGCAGAAATGCGGACCCTCGTGGCCCGCTTTCTTTTTGGCGCCGCAAGGTGACCAAACCAAGCAACAAGAAACGCCCATCCGACGGATTTCATCCACGGACACGGGTCCAAAAGAAAGAGTAACACCATGTCGACCTTCGTTCAGAAGCCTGCAGAGGTGGAGAAGAAGTGGATCATCATCGACGCCGAAGGGCTCGTTGTCGGTCGCCTCGCCACCCTCGTTGCCATGCGCCTTCGCGGCAAGCATAAGGCCACTTTCACCCCGCACGTCGACGACGGTGACAATGTCATCATCATCAACGCGGAAAAGTGCGTCTTCACCGGCAAGAAGTATTCCGACAAGAAGTACTACTGGCACACCGGTCACCCGGGCGGTATCAAGGAGCGCACTGCACGCGCCATCATCGAAGGCCGCTTCCCGGAGCGCGTTCTCGAGAAGGCTATCGAGCGCATGATCCCGCGCGGCCCGCTCGGCCGTCGCCAGCTCAAGAACCTGCGCGTTTACGCCGGCTCGAACCATCCTCATGAAGCACAGCAGCCGGTCGCTCTCGACGTGGCTTCGCTGAACAGCAAGAACACAAGGAGCGCCTGATAATGGCCGATCTCTCCTCCCTGAAGGACCTCGCTCCGGCCGAAGGTCAGGCAGCTGCACCGGTTCACGTCCGCAAGGTCGATGCACAGGGCCGCTCCTACGCCACCGGCAAGCGCAAGAACGCCATCGCCCGCGTATGGGTTAAGGCTGGTTCCGGCAAGATCATCATCAACGGCCGTGACTTCACGACCTACTTCGCCCGTCCGGTTCTGCAGATGATCCTGCAGCAGCCGCTGGTCGCAGCAGCTCGTTCGGGTCAGTTCGACATCATCGCTACCGTTACCGGTGGTGGTCTGTCCGGTCAGGCCGGTGCTGTTCGTCACGGCGTTTCCAAGGCTCTCACCTACTTCGAACCGGGTCTGCGTCCGGTCCTGAAGAAGGGTGGCTTCCTGACCCGCGACAGCCGCGTCGTTGAGCGTAAGAAGTACGGTAAGGCCAAGGCCCGCCGTTCGTTCCAGTTCTCGAAGCGTTAATCGTTTCAGGATCTACGGACTTTTGGAAAGGCGGAGTTTTGGCTCCGCCTTTTTTCGTTCACGGCAGTAGAGAACCAAACCTTCTCCTAGAAAGCCCGAAACGCATCGGCAGATGGGCTCTACACGAACCAGCCAGCACGAAGTCAGGGGCACAGCTAAACGAATTGAAGAAATTGACCGCAGGCATTTCCGACAATGACCTTGCCGTCGCGAACAGATCTCCCGCGATCTGTTAATGCCGGGACTTCTCCAAGACTCGCAGAAACTCAGCTTACTGGATATCTTGCCGCTGACCGCTACCGCCGATCTTGGACGGGAACAACTCGCCGGAAATCCGGGTTGCCACCAGCGATGCTCCGGCACGGGTAAAATGCGAGCGATCGGCAACATATGCCGTGCCGTCCCTGCCAAACGTGCAGCTAGCGGCGGTGTCACAAAATATCTTTTCCGGCCAGACCCGTTCCAGTCCTTCGACCTCGACCGCATCCAGAAACGCGTAGGCCCGCGCCGTGTTCTGCCTGAAATCGGCATGGCTGTAGACGACTGTCGGCGTATCGTCGCCCTTCAGCATGATCGCTGCCATCTGATCGGCGACACCCTTGCTGAACCTTGGTCCCGGATAAAGCAGCAGCACTTTTTTGCCGTCCTGCTGCAGGCGGCCAATGGTCTCGCTCAGATTTTCGCGCACGCTTTCAATGGCAATCGAATCGCGCGACTGCTCGCGGCCATCGACATTGAGATAATCCTCATTGAAGAACCCGACCCATGAGGCGGCAAGAACGACCGTCTTCACATCACTTTTTAGAAGATAATCGAAGGCCTGCTGGTTAAAGACGTCGCAATTGGCGGCCCCGCCAGAGCGTGCGATCGAGACTGCAAGTATCGGCGCACAATGTCCGTGGGTCAGTTGAACGATGCCGTCACCGCGGGCACCCAATTCCTTGACCATGGCCGGTGTGATTGATGAACCAATGGAATCGCCCCAGATCGCCACTTCCGGATTTCCGTCCCGGTCAAACATGCAGCCTTTCCACGGCAGCGTCGGCAGCCCGTTCTCCACCTGGATAAGGCAGCGACTGCTCCAGGTCGTGGTATCAATAAAGGCGAAAAGCTTCGGATCGAGACGAGACGGCACGCCATCCTTGATGACGCCGAACAGGCCGATCGCCACAAAGGCCAGCGCGCCGCCGATGACCGCCGTTGCGACACGAAAAACGGAAGCTTTGTTATGTCTGAAGGGTTGCTCGATCAGCGTCCAGGTCGCCATGGCCAAAACGAACACGAGCATGATCAGGCCGATCATAACCATCGGCCCCGGCGGCTCGAGGCTATTGATGCGCCAAAACGCGAAGACCGGCTGGTGCCAGAGGTAGGCGCTGAAGCTGATCTTGCCGACAAAGACCAAAGCCGGCTGCGACAGGATCTTTCCTGCGACATTATCACGTGAGGAAAACAGCAGGACGAGCGCCGCACCCACGACGGGCAGCAAAGCCATAAGGGACGGTATGCGTGTCGAGGGTTCAAAAAGAAAGATCGCAACGACGATCATGACCAGCCCCAGCATGGCCAACAGACCATTCGGCTTGCGAAAACCCAAGATGGCGTAAAATGCGCAGAGCGAGCCCGCAAGGATTTCCCATGCGCGACCGGGCAGAAGATAATAGTTTGCAGACGGAATGGCGCGCGCGCCCCACTCGCTGAAAGCAAGACTGCAGACCGCCATCACCGCGACGATGCGAAAGATCGTTGAAACCCTGAAGCGCCAGAGGAACAGCAGCGGGAAGAGCATGTAATACTGCTCCTCGACACCGAGGCTCCATGTGTGCAGCAACGGCACCTCGCCGGATTCGGTGGCGAAATAGTCCGTCTTTTTCCAAAAGTAAAAATTCGAGACGGAAAAAGCCGTCGCTATCAGGCTTTTCGAAAAATCCTCGTATGCCGACGGCATGAGCAAAAGCCATGCGAATGGCAGGCAGACCAGCGCAACAAAAAACAGCGCCGGCAAAATGCGCTTCGCGCGACGCTCGTAAAAACGAACGAGCGAAAAACGACCACGTTCGTATTCACCGAGAATAATGCGGGTAATCAGGTAACCGCTGATGACGAAAAAGACATCGACACCAATAAATCCACCGCTGAAAGCTGCGAAATTGGCGTGGGAGAGGACAACCGACAGCACTGCGATCGCACGCAGGCCGTCAATTTCCGGCCTGTACATGGTCATGCAATGCGGCACTCAGATATTGCTTTGCGGCTGCAGGTATCATCACCATCGCTGCGGTGCAACAATAGCTGCCCATGGGCACCATGCGTTTAACAGAAAACCTGCATGAAACATGAAATGGCCTTAAACCATCACAATTTCGAATTGGCGCATCACGTTGCACACGCCACCATGACGACATCTGATCGCGCAGGGAATCACCATGTCATCCTCCTCCCCAACCCCATTCGCAAAACTGCCCGCACCACCTTATTACATTGTTGCCTTTTCCTCCTGTCGCACCGATGGCGACAATGGCTATGGAAATATGGCCGATGCAATGGTGGAATTGGCCAGCCGGCAACCGGGCTATCTCGGCGTGGAAAGCGCCCGCGGTGACGATGGTTTTGGCATCACCAATTCCTATTGGGCCGACGAGGAGAGTATCAAGGCCTGGAAGGCCGTGGTTTCTCACGCGGCGGCGCAAAGGCTAGGGCGGGAGCGTTGGTATGAAGAGTATCAGGTACGCATCGCACGGGTAGAGCGCGCATACGGTTTCGACAGATAGGACAGATCATGGCAAGCAAATCCATCGACAATGCCTTTACCGCAAGAACGGTGCGCGGCGCAGCCACAGACCCCACCTATGCCGGCGCGCTGTCCTTCATGCGCCGCCGCTACAGCAAGGAGATTGACGACGCAGATGCGGTCATTCTCGGCATTCCGTTCGATGCGGCCGTTTCCAATCGACCTGGTGCGCGGTTCGGGCCACAGGCTATCCGCCGCGCCTCGGCGATTTTCGACAACGACCCGCAATACCCGTTTTCCCGCGACCTTTTCGAAGCGATGGCGGTGGTGGATTATGGTGATGTGCTGCTGGATTACGGCAATCATCAAAAGACGCCTGGCCTGATCGAGGCGGAGGCCGCAAAAATCATTTCTTCCGGCGCCTTTCTTCTGTCTCTCGGCGGCGACCATTTCGTCACATGGCCGCTTCTGAAAGCCCACGCAGCCAAACACGGCCCGCTTGCCCTCGTCCATTTCGATGCCCATCAGGACACATGGGACGATGACGACGAGCGCATCGACCACGGCTCCTTCGTGGCCCGCGCCGTCCGCGAAGGCGTGATCGACGCCGATCATTCGATCCAGATCGGCATCCGCACCCATGCGCCGGAGGATTTTGGTATAAAAATCCTGCATGGTCATGAAGTCGAGGATTTGAGTGCACAGGCCATAACCGAAACGATCCTTGCCCATGTCGGCAACCGGCCCGTCTATCTGACCTTCGATATCGACTGCCTCGACCCCGCTTTCGCGCCTGGCACCGGCACGCCGGTTGCCGGGGGCCCATCCAGCGCCAAAATCCTGTCGGTGCTGCGCAAACTTGGCCCGCTCGATATTCGTGGCGCGGACGTGGTGGAGGTTGCCCCGGCATACGACCATGCCGACATCACCGCCATTGCCGGAGCGACGGTAGCAATGTATATGCTCGGCCTTACAGCCGAGCGCCTCGCTCAGCGTTAAAACAGTTCAATAGCCGGCAGGAAGAGCATTGCCGGCCAGAGCTTCAGCCACCGAAATTATGGGATGACGACAATGGCAGCAAAGATCTTCATCGACGGCGAACATGGCACGACGGGGCTGCAGATCCGCACCCGCATGGCCGGCCGCCGCGACGTCGAGCTTTTGTCGATCCCTGAAGCCGAGCGCCGCAATGCCGCGATGCGGGAGGATCTGCTCAACAGCGCCGATATCGCCATCCTTTGCCTGCCCGACGATGCTTCCAAGGAAGCCGTCTCGATGTTGGCCGGCAACAACAATGTGCGCATCATCGACACCTCGACCGCTTACCGCGTTGCACCCGACTGGGCCTATGGTTTTGCCGAACTGGACAAGGGCCAGGCCGAAAAAATCCGCTCTGCCCGTCACGTGTCCAATCCGGGCTGCTATCCGACCGGCGCGGTCTCGCTTCTGCGTCCGCTGCGCAACGCCAGACTGCTGCCGGATGGTTACCCCGTCTCGGTCAATGCGGTTTCCGGTTATACCGGCGGCGGCAAGCAGTTGATCGGCCAGATGGAAGATGCGTCTCGCGAGGATGCGCTTTCCGCCAACAATTTTCTCTATGGCCTGACGCTCAAGCACAAGCATGTGCCAGAGATGAAGACGCATGGTCTGCTCGACCGCGCGCCCCTCTTCTCGCCGTCCGTTGGTCGTTTTGCGCAGGGCATGATCGTGCAGGTTCCGCTTTTCCTGGAAGACCTTCAGGACGGTGCAACAGTGGAAAAAATCCACGCAACGCTCGTCGAACATTATGCCGGTCAGGACATCGTGTCGGTCGTATCACTCGACGAAAGCGCAAAACTGCCGCGCGTCGATGCGGAAGAACTGGTCAACACCGACCGCATGAAGCTGTTTGTGTTCGGTACGCCGGGCGGCGCCCATGTCAACCTGGTGGCGCTGCTCGACAATCTCGGCAAGGGCGCTTCCGGTGCTGCCGTTCAGAACATGGATCTGATGTTGTCCGCGTGATTGCGGAAGCGAAGCCCACCCTTTCGGACGCGCTGGTTAAACGCTGGCGTATCCGCTCTTCCCGCCTGATCGCAGATACGCGCAGCAGTCTGGTTTATCGCGTTCAATGCGATGACCAGCCGGATGCGATCGTCAAACAGTTGAAGCCGAGCGGCCTGCATGAACTGCCTGGCCTCGATTTTCTCAGCTGGCGCGACGGCAACGGCGCCGTGCGACTGCTGGACCGCACGGAAACGGCGGCGCTGCTGGAAGATGCCGGAACGATCCTGCTGCGCGACTATCGCCTGCTGCATGGCGAGGATGCGTCGAACAGTGTCGTGGTCGATCTGGTCAACAAGCTGCATTCCGGCTCATCCTCGCCACAGCCTGCCGAACTCACCCCGCTGAAACGTCATTTTCAATCGCTATATGTCCGGGCAGCGGACACCAGCGATCCGCTTTTTGACGTCTTTTCCTACTGCACGGTGATCGCTGACGACCTGTTAGCCACGCAGGCGAACATCCGGCCGCTGCATGGCGACCTGCACCATGAAAATATTATCTCGGACGACGGTGGCGTCTGGCGTGCAATTGATCCGCAGGGGCTGATCGGCGACCCGGCCTATGACGTGGCGAACATTTTCGGGAACCCAGACGGCGCCTTTGCCGATATCGTTGATCCGGCCCGGATCATCACCCTCACCCTGCTTTTCGCAAAGACGATTGGCTGCAGTAAGGAAAAAATCCTGCGTTACGCCATAGCCCATGCGGGTGTGTCGATCTGCTGGTCATTTGAAGGCAACGACAGAATTTCCGCCGGCGGCAACGCAAGCGAACGGCTTGCCTTCTTCAAGGTGGCGAGACGCTTGCTGGAAGCCGGAGCCGTCAGCGTGTAACGGCTTGCGACGCCTCAACCGGATATTCTCCGACATAGCCACGCCAATGGGCGACCGCATAACCCAGCACGATCAGAGCGCCGCCCTGATGCGCCAGCGCTAGATCGAGAGGCACCTGCCATAGCAGTGTCAGGATGCCGATCACCGCCTGCCCACAGACCAGCGCAAACAGGGTGATCGAGCGCGTGGCGTAAACGCTGCCCGCCGCCTTCGAGAGCGTGATCAGCATGTGCACAAGCGTGGCAGCAAGGATCAGATAGGCCCCGCAGCGGTGCACGAATTGCACCGTCTTGTGGTTTTCAAAGAGGTTGATCCACCACGGATCGCGGATGAACAGGTCGGCCGGGATAAAGGCGCCGTCCATCAGCGGCCAGGTATTGTAGCTCAGGCCCGCATCGAGGCCGGCCACCAGTGCGCCGAGATAAATCTGGAACAGTGCCAGGAAGGCGATACCACCCGCCGCCCAGACGGAATAGCGGGTAGGCGCGGCGTCGCGACGTTGTGACGTCAACCCGCGCATGATCCACACACAGGCGGCAAAGATCAGACAGGCAATGACCAAATGGGTCGCCAAACGGTATTGCGAGACGCTGACGAGCTTGGTGAGGCCGGACGAGACCATCCACCATCCGATAAAGCCTTGAAACCCGCCGAGCGCCAGGGTGCCGACCAGCGGCCAGCGCACCTGTTTTTCGATGCGGCCGGTCAGCCAGAAAAACAGGAGCGGCAGCGCAAAAATCATGCCGATGGCACGGGCAAGGAACCGGTGCGCCCATTCCCACCAGAAAATCGACTTGAAATCCTCGACCGTCATATGGCTGTTGAGCTGTTCATATTGCGGAATACGCTGGTAGAGTTGGAATTCCTCTTCCCACTCAGCGGCATTGAGCGGTGGTATGACCCCGTGGATCGGCTTCCACTCGGTGATCGAAAGCCCGCTGTCGGTCAGGCGCGTGGCGCCGCCGACAAGAACCAGACAGAAAAGCGTGAGGATGACAAAACCGAGCCAGAGGCGCACGGCCTTGCGATTGCGCGTCGCCTTCTTCGTGCTTGCGGAAAAATCTGCTGCTGTCGAATGCATGACCGACATCCGTTTCATCCCTGCTGACTGCGTCCATTAGCGTCTTGCTGCGCGCTTTTGTCCGTTGCTTTGCCCGATGCCCCCGTGCAAAACAAGTCCTTCAGCTTTGCGGCATGCGGTCGCGGCTTGACGGGAGAGCTTGACGAAAAAATGCATCCGCGCCTCAAAAGCTTCATCGGCACGATCCTCATCATCATTCTGGTGATCGTTTATGCCGACATTGCCACCACGGTCGCCTCAGCCCTCCTTGCCACCTCGGCATGGTGGGTGCATCTCCTGTATTTCCTGCTCACCGGCCTGTTGTGGATCCTGCCAGCCATGCTCATCATCAAGTGGATGGCAGGTCCGAGACCGCCGCGCGCCTGACTTTTTTTTGCGTTGACGACGCCTTAACCAAGCAGGCCGGATCTTCTCACGAAGGGGCCGCCTATAAACCGATTGTTGCAACTCCGCCTTTATGATCGCACGCGAATGTGATGGCGGAGATGGGCGTGCAGAAGCCGCAACCCGATTTCAAAACGGTAATGGACGCTGTAGCAGCGCCGGCGAATAGCATGCCCGCGCCGACGCCCTTTCCTGTCGAACAGTTGCAGCTTGATCTCGTTGCCAGCATGGAGGAGATCAGGGCCGACTGGCAGAGGCTGGAAGCACTGCCCCGAAACTCTCTTCACCAAGCCTATGACTGGTGTCACGCCTGGCATCAGGCACACCAAAATCCATTACTGCTGGTTCGCGGCCGCATCGCGGATCGCACGATCATGATCCTGCCGCTGGAGGCGGTTCGGGAGAGTGGAGCCACCATCGCCCGCTTCATCGCCACTCGTTTCAATAACTTCAACAGCGGCCTTCTGGATGAAGATTTTCGCTTTCTGGATGCTGAAGCGCTGGAGATTATCAAGAGCAGGCTGATAGCGCTGCTGAAGGCCAAGGTCGACCTGCTTGCGCTTGGAACGGTACCGCTGATATGGCGAGATGTGGCGCACCCCTTCAATGGCCTTTACGCCATAGCGGATGCCAATCACACATTTCAGCTGCCTCTCTTGGGCAGTTTCGAACAGACGCTGGCGCAGGTGAATGCCAAGCGGCGACGCAAGAAATTTCGCGTACAGGAACGGCGCCTCCAGGAGAAAGGCGGTTACGACTATGTCATCGCCGAAACGTCGGAACAGAAAGCGGCACTGCTCGATATTTTCTTCGAGCAGAAGGCTGCCCGGTTTCGTCTTCACGGCCTGCCGGATGTCTTCCAGCCTGCGGAGAAGAAGGCATTTTTTCGCAACCTCACGAAAGTTTGCACCCAAGGCGTCAATACGCCGCTTGAACTGCACGCGATCCGACTGAAGGGGGAATATTGCAGCGGGATCGCTGCCATAGCCGGGCTGTCACGCAAAGGCGACCACGTCATCTGCCAGTTCGGCTCAATAGATGACAGGCTCGTTCCCGACGCGAGCCCCGGGGAACTGCTTTTCTGGCTGATGATTGAACGCGCCTGCGAGCAAGGCGCTGCGATCTTTGATTTCGGCATCGGTGACCAGCCTTACAAACGCAGCTGGTGCACACAGGAAACGGTCACGCACGAACTGCTGTTGCCGGTGACGTTGCGCGGACGGTTGATGGTGTATCTACTGACCGCGAAAAATCGGGCAAAAGGCGTGATCAAGCGCAATCCTGTCCTCTATGGATGGGTGCAGAGATTGCGCGCCGGGCGGCAGGCATCGCAATTTACTGCATCCACCGAGAAAGATTGAGCTGGCTTATGCCGCACGACGCCGGTTGCCGGCGCTATCCCGATTGGTCGGTGGCATTAGCGACGTGCCAGCCATGATCATCAGGTTGGTATAACCGGCGGTTTCGAATACTTCTGCAGCCTCGGCCAGACGTTTTTCGTCGTAACCGGGGGCCGAGATGACGATATCGGCGTCCTTGCTCCGTGCCACGCGCGCGAGATTGCCAATGCCCGCAGGCCCACATTCCACCAGAACCACATCATATGCACCGGCAAGCCCGTCGATGATAATGCCAAGACGATCGGCACCACGCATGGCAGTTGCACCATCGGCGATCCCGCGCGGGACGATATGCGCGTCCGAGAGCCGATCGGGATGGATCGTATCGGCGAAGGCAGCGGCGCCAGTAAGAAGATCAGTGATGCCCGGCAACGACTTGCCGTTTGCCATAAGACGTGTTGGGCATGACGAGCCGGTCATATCAACAAGGACCACGGCGCGGCCGGCCTCGGCGATTTCGCGCGCCAGCATGACGGTTGCCGTCGAGCCTTCGTCGCCACCCGGAGAGACGGCCACGGCCACCTGCACTTTTCGACCAATGATATAATCGCGCACGGCCTCGATGCTGAAGGCGTCGTCCTGCGCCTTGACGACTTCGCTGGCGACAACCGCTTCGACCGGGGTGGTGACCGTTTCGGCAACGACAGCGGTCTTCACTGCCGGCTCAGCCACGACCGCATTCGAGGTGACGGCAGGTTTTGTGACGGGCTTAGGTGGCTCGATAGCTTTGGCCTGCGCAGCCGTTTCGATTGCTTCGGCATTGCTCGGCCGCAAGCCCCGGCCGCCGAACAGCGCGATCAAAAGCACGACGATGGTGCTGATCACCAGCGTTGCAAGTGTCACAACAATCGTAATGGGCAGGATTTTCGGGAAATAGGGTTCGGCTGGTTCACCTGCCGTCGAGATCACGCGCGCATCGGCTGGCGTCGAATTCCGATCGATCCTCGACGTCGCCTCGCGGTAACGGGCAAGATAGGTTTCCAGCAACTGGCGCTGGGCGGTCGCTTCGCGTTCCAGCGCGCGCAGGCCCACTTCCTCCTCGCCGGCGCGGGCGGTGTCAGCCTTCAGACCATTCAATTGCTGTACAAGCTGCGTCTCACGCAGCCGCGCTACATTGGCCTCGCCTTCGATACTGGCAAGGATCTTGCGCGTTTCCCCCTGGATCTGCTGGCGGATGCCGGAAAGCTGGGCACGCAGTCCTTTCAGGCGCGGATGGCCTTCCATCAGCGAGGTGGAGAGATCGGAAATCTGCCCCTGCAGGCTGGCCTCGGTTTCTTTCAGCCGCTGAATCATCGCGGACCCGACGACGTCGCTCAGTGTGTCGGAAGGACGACCGGCCTCAATTGCATTGCGGACATTCTGCCCGCGGGCGTCGGCGTTGGCGCGTTCGCCCCTTACCCGCGCAAGCTCGGCGGAAATATCGTTAAGCTGCTGGTTGGTGAGGTTGTTGGTATCGCTGGTGCGGAACAGGCCGGAGGACGAACGATAGTCGGCGACCTTTTTTTCCGCCTCGCTGACGCGTTTCGTCAAGGTGGCGATTTCCGGTTCCAGCCATTTTGCGGCTTCCGCATGACTGTCCAGTTTCGCGCCGCTCTGCATGCTGAGATAAACTTCAGCCATGCGGTTCGGGATCGCGGCGGCAAGTTTTGCATCTTCGGAGCTGAACTCGATTGCGATCACGCGTGACCCTTCGACGGGGTAGACCTGCAGCTTTTCGCGAAAAGTTTTCATGACGCGGTCTTCAGGCGGCAGATCGAGCGGGTTCTGCTGCAAGCCGAGCATGACCAAAGGGTTTGGCAAAGACGAATGTGCGGCCGGATCGAATTCCTTGCGCTCGCTCAGCTTCATCTCGCGCGCAACCTGCTTTATCAAATCTGTCGATTGCAGAAGCTGCGCCTGGCTCTGGATATTGAGCGCGTCGAGTACCGGATCATTTGCACCGGAAGGATCAGGCAGGCCATTCAAGGAGGGCGCGCGATTTTCGATCAGCACGCGGCTTTCCGCCTTGTAGGCAGGCGTCATAAGGCTTGCCCCGACAAAGGCGAGCACCGCGGCCAGCGCCGTCGCGGTCAGAATCGTTTTCTTGCGCTCCCAGACGGCCGCAAACAACTGCCCGAGGTCGATATCCACGTCCTGATTGCCATTGCTTGCTGACATGCCACACTCCGTACTCAGGGACTGCCGATTGGGTAACAAGCTCCGCAGCCTAAAGGATCATGGTAACTCGACAGTTAATGCGCCACCACACGCGGTTGTGGGACGATAAAAACTTCCGCAATACACGAATTTCCGCTTCTCTTTACTATGCATTAACCCTAATGGACCGATAACGGATGTCATAGTTTGACTGCCGGAGCCTTGTCGCGAAATGTCGTTCGCCCGTTCGAGATCAAAGATTGCATTGGTCGCAGCACTTGCCGCCGCAACCATGCTTGGCGCCTGCTCCACCTATCAGCCGGCCCCCAAAAGCTTTCAGGAAGCAACGATCCAGCCTTACAGACTGGACAGCGGCGACCGGTTGCGCGTCAGCGTGTTCGAGCAGACCGGCCTTTCCAACACCTATACGGTCGATCAGGCCGGGTATATCTCCTTCCCGCTGATCGGACAGGTCGCCGCGCGTGGCCAGACCATGGTGGCGCTGGAAGGTGCGATCGCCGCAAAACTCAAACAGGGTTACCTGCGCGATCCAGACGTGACGATCGAGATGGATCGTTATCGCCCTGTCTTCGTGATGGGCGAAGTCGGCCGGCCCGGCCAGTATTCCTATGTACCGGGCATGACCGCACAAAACGCGATTGCCATTGCCGGCGGCTTTACACCGCGCGGCAACCAGCGCGATATCGACGTGACCCGCAAGATCAACGGGCGCAGCATCACCGGCCGGACCTCGATCTCCAGCGCCATGCTCGCCGGCGACACGATCTATGTCCGCGAGCGTCTTTTCTGATCGCACGCACATGACGCCAGGGACGCGCCCCTTAAGGATCATCCACTGCTTCAGATCACCGGTTGGCGGCATTTTCCGCCATGTCCGCGATCTGGTGGAGGAACATCGGGCGGCCGGCCACGAGGTCGGCATTCTCTGCGACAGTTCCACGGGCGGCGCTCACGAAGAGCGGCTGTTCGACGCTATCAGGCCGCAGCTTTCGCTCGGTCTCATCCGCATTCCGATCCGGCGTTCCGTTGCGCCGTCGGACCTGAATGCGCTCTACAATAGCTACAAGCACATCAAGAGTTTGCAGCCGGATGTATTGCACGGTCATGGCGCCAAGGGTGGCGTTCTGGCACGGCTCATCGGCTCAGCCCTGCGGGTCAACAGGTATCGCGTAGCCCGCCTCTATTCGCCTCACGGGGGCAGCCTGCATTACGACCGGGCAAAACTGTCCGGGCGGATCGTGCTGAAACTTGAGCGGCTTCAGGAACGCTTCACCGACAGCCTCGTTTTCGTGTGCGAATTCGAGCGCAATGCCTATGAGACCAAGGTCGGGAAGATTACCACCCGTTCGCAGGTGATCTACAATGGCGTGCGTGACAGCGAATTCGAGCCGGTCACGCCGGTGGAGGATTGCGCCGACTTTCTTTACATCGGCATGCTGCGGGACCTGAAAGGCCCGGACAAGTTCATTGATGCTTTCGGTCGCACGGAACGGGCAATCGGTCATCCGCTTTCAGCCGTCATGGTCGGCGACGGGCCGGATCGTGATCGCTACCACCGGATGATGGCCGAGCGTGGCCTTGGGCGGCGTATCCATATGCTGGAAGCCATGCCGGCGCGACAGGCCTTCGCACTTGCCCGCAATGTCGTCGTACCGTCGCGGGCGGAAGCCATGCCCTATATCGTCATAGAGGCGCTGGCCGCCGGAAAACCGGTGATCGCAACGCGCGTGGGGGGCGTTCCCGAAATCCTCGGCGCAGACAGCCCGGCGCTGGCAGTGCCGGGCGACCCGGCAGATCTTGCCCATGTCATGGTCGATGCCATGACCAATCCCACGTGGTGCGAGGATATGATGCCGGCACCGGATGCTTTCAAGGCGGTGTTTTCAGCCTCGGCGATGGCGGAACAAATGCTGTCGCTCTATCGTGAGCTGACGGGGCGCATAAGCAACATCTAAACGATTTCTTACCAAATGTCGTGATACATCCTTGCGCCAGTGAGGACGAGATCGCGCATGATGAGCAAGCTCGAAGGACAGGAGCAGTTCGATATCGAGGCATTTCGCCGCCGCGTTTCGGATGGCGTTGCCTCCACACCCGACCCGCATGAGCCGGTGGAACTCAACCCGCTCGCCCGGCAGGTGGCAGAGCAGTTCCGCGACGAAAATTATTCACCCGCCATGCTGATCGGCCAGTACCGCCTCATCGAGTTTCTGCTGATGCTGGCGGTCGGCCTTGCAACTGAACTGTTCTTCGGGCCGTCAGAACGTTCGCTTGCCGTCCGTTTTTGCATCATTGGAGCCGGGTCCGCCCTCGTCGTTCTTCTGCTGCAACTGGCCGATGCCTATCAGATTCCGAGCATCCGCGCACCGTCACGTACACGCAAGCGCCTTGTTGGAAGCTGGCTGCTTGGCATTGCCATTAGTGTCGGTCTGCTTATGGCCGCTGACGGTGCTCCGACTACGACAGGTCTGATCCTCTGGGTTTTCGGTGGCGCCGCCGTTCTCCTTGTCGAACGTTTTCTGATTGCCTTCGGCATCCGCAACTGGTCACGCAACGGCATCATGGAACGCCGGGCCGTCATTGTCGGCGGCGGCCAGCCGGCCAAGGAACTGGCGCGTGCCCTGGAGCGGCAACCCGACAACGATATCCGCATCTGCGGCATCTTCGATGACCGAGGAAACGACCGCTCGCCGGAAGTCGTTGCCGGTTATCCGAAACTTGGCACCTTTGCCGAACTGGTGGAATTTTCGCGCCTGGCCCGCATCGACATGCTGATCATTGCATTGCCGCCAACAGCAGAGGATCGCATCCTGCAGCTGATCCGCAAGCTCTGGGTCCTGCCGGTCGATATCCGCCTCGCCGCGCATGCCAATCGCCTGCGTTTCCGTCCCCGCGCCTACAGTCATGTCGGCTCCGTGCCGATGTTCGATATTTTCGACAAGCCGATCCGCGACTGGGATTCGGTGGCGAAGCGCGCCTTCGACATCTTTTTCTCGCTGCTCGCCATCTTCTTCCTGTGGCCGATCATGCTAGGCGTGGCGCTGGCCGTGAAATTTACCTCACCGGGCCCGATCCTGTTCGTGCAGAAACGTCACGGTTTCAACAACGAGATCATCAACGTCCTGAAATTCCGCTCAATGTATACGCATCTGAGCGACCCGACCGCGAAGCTCGCTGTAACCAAAGGCGACGCACGCGTGACCCCGGTCGGCAGGTTCATCCGCAAATCCTCGCTCGATGAACTGCCACAGTTTTTCAACGTGCTGCGTGGCAATCTCTCGCTGGTCGGCCCGCGCCCGCATGCCGTGCAGGCACAGACTGGTGACCGCAAATATGTCGATGTCGTCGAGAGCTATTTTGCACGCCACCGTGTAAAACCGGGCGTGACCGGCTGGGCACAGATTAACGGTCTGCGCGGTGAGATCGATACGGATGAAAAGATCCGCGCCCGCATCACCTACGATCTCGACTATATCGAGAACTGGTCGCTGCTGTTCGATCTGAAAATCCTTTTCCTGACGCCGATCCGATTGCTCAATACGGACAACGCCTATTGAGCACGACCGCCGACAGTTCACCGTACACCTTTCGCCCGCAGCTTGCGGCGCTGCGGATCTGCGGCTCGGCCATGGTCGCCTTCGGCGTTTTCCTGTCCGGCTTCGTGATTTCGGAACCGGCACCTTATGAACTGGTGATGGCCGCCCAGATCGGCCTGTGGTTTCTGTTGGGACTGAAAATCTCGCGCGCCAATGCGCCACTTCTGGTCCTGCTCCTTCTGTTCAATGTCGGCGGCATGTTTTCGCTGACAGTGATGAAGGACATGTCCGGTGGGCCGATGTATGTGGCAGTGTCGCTATTCCTGGCGCTGAGTTCCGTTTTCTATGCGGCGATCATCGAGGACGAGCATCGCCGTTTGGCACTAATCTTCAAGGCCTGGGTGGCGGCCGCCGTCATCACCTCCATGCTCGGTATTATTGGCTATTTCCATGTCTTGCCGGGTTTCGACGTCTTCACGCTTTATGACCGCGCCAAGGGTGCGTTTCAGGACCCCAATGTCTTTGGCCCCTATCTGGTGCCCCCTGCCCTCTACCTGATCTACCGCCTGTTGAACGGCAAGCTTTCAGAAGCGCCGCTCGCCATTGCCGGCCTGATGGTGCTGTCGCTCGGCGTGCTCCTGTCCTTCTCGCGTGCTGCCTGGGCGCTGTTTGCTTTCTCCGCCATCGCGCTGGTGGCAATCATGTTGCTGAAGGAACGCACAGGCGCATTCCGATTGAAGATTCTGTCGCTTTCGATTGCCGCCATTCTGGTGATGATGCTCGGCATGGCTGCCGCCATGCAGTCGAAAAAGGTCTACGACCTGTTCGAAAGCCGCGCCAAGCTGGTGCAGGAATATGATGGTGCCCGTCTCGGCCGCTTCGAGCGTCACAAGATGGGTTTTCTCATGTCGATGGAACGCCCTCTCGGTCTCGGTCCCATGATGCTCGGGAAAATGTTTGGCGAGGATGAACACAACATCTGGCTGAAATCGTTGACCACCTACGGGTGGCTGGGCTTCGTCTGTTACATCATCCTGATCTGGTGGACTCTGATCATCGGCTTTCGCAATCTTTTGCGCGACCGTCCGTGGCAGCCCTATCTGATGATCGCCTGGGTAATGGTGGCCGGTCATGCGCTGATCGGCAATGTCATCGACATCGATCACTGGCGCCATGTCTATCTTCTGTTCGGCATCGTCTGGGGCTGTGCCGCGCTGGAGAGCCGCCACCAGCGTGCAGAACGCGAGAAACGTCTGCATCCTGCACCGCCGCCACCTGCACAAGCCGATCGTTCCTTGCTGGACTACTGAACCGTTGCCGGCCTTGACTTCGCGTTGGTGGCCTCCAGTTTCTCAAGCATGTTGACAGTATCCCAACTCCGCGCCGCGCGCGCCATGATCGCTCTGACGGTGGACGAGCTTGCCACTCTCACCGGTCTGTCCTCCTCCGATATTCACGATGCCGAAAAAGGCGAGGCATTTTCTGACGCGCTGCTTGCCAGCCGGCTGCAAGGTGCACTGGAAAGCCGCGGCATCGTATTTTTGGCAGCAGGCCAGGAAGACGCATCGATCGGGCCGGGCATACGTCTGCGTAGTGGCCAGCAGGACGAGGGACTGCGGCCGGAACGGCTGAACGCCACAAACGACGATTGATGCGCGTCTGAACCGGTTTTTCCTTTTCGCTGGAACATTTTGGCACGATCGTCGTTGTCGCGGGCAATCGTATCACGCATGCCGCCGCCATCCTGTTGCGTCGGTGCCAAAGGAGTAATCGCATGAACCGCAACAATGGCCTCTACCTCATCATCGGCGCACTGGTTGTCGTCGTGGTCGGGCTCGGCGCCTATGTCTACAACGAGCAAAGCAAACCGAAAGGTGTTGAGCTCAGCATCGGCCAGGACGGCGTGAAGGTCGAGGAAAACTGATCGCGGATCGCGAGCAACGACCGTCATCGGCATTTTACGAAAAAGCCTGTAGTTTGCCCGGAACAAAATGTGCGGACCGTCGTTGATGCCGCACATCAAGCAAAAAAGAGCGGGAACTCATGAGCACGCATCTGTCCGGACAATCTATCGAAAGCAGTGCAGTCCGCAAAGTTTGGAATGTCAGCGAATTTGCTAAACGATATCGGCTTGATGAGAAGGAAGAAACACGCCTCGTGCGTCTTCTCGGGCAGTTCGCTGCCGAGCATGAGCTGCTTATGAACGCCAGCCGCGCACCACTTTACCGCTGAACTCTTTTCAATCTCCGACATTTGCTCTTGCGCGCACCGTGCCGAGCATTTATGGAGGTTCTGCTTCGCAAGGGGCAGGTCGGAATGTAGCGCAGCCCGGTAGCGCACTTGACTGGGGGTCAAGGGGTCGTGGGTTCGAATCCCGCCATTCCGACCAAAATCCCCTCGCGATATAGCAACCAGCCTTATCTTATCTACGCTGCCATGAGCATGAGTGGAATTGGATATGTCCGGCAGGTCGTCGCGGAGCACAAACTCCCGAAAAGTCGCTGCGGTTCACTATTTGCCCCCGATAAGGTGCAGTTTGCCCCTGATTGGATGAAGCATTACCCACAGCTATACACCTAGGCATGAGAACCGCCTAACCGGATGCCTTGACGAATACGTCGTCTGCCATGCCGACGATCATTAAAGCGATACCGGCAGGTCAGCTTTTCCAAAAGCCCAAAGGCGGGCAAAGCTCACAATCGCAACCCATGAAAAAGCCCCGGCCAAAAAGGCGCGGGGCTTTCTCTTGATGACTTACGTGATTAGCACGAGGTACCAGCATTGCCGGCGCCGGGATTGGTGCTACCATTGTTATTCTGCTCGGACTGCGTAGCACCCTGCGTACCACCCGGTGCGCCACAGTTTGACTGGGAGCTGCCTTCCGATTTGCTCTCGCTGGAGCCGGCCGCGCTGCCCCCGGTGGAGCTACCGCTCGAAGCACCGGAATTATCGCTGTTCGCGCCGCTGCTATTGGAGCCGTCGCCGCCACTACCACCGCTGGCGCCCTGCGCCATTGCAGAGGTCGCAAGACC
This sequence comes from Endobacterium cereale, assembly GCF_009617585.1. GTDB lineage: Bacteria > Pseudomonadota > Alphaproteobacteria > Rhizobiales > Rhizobiaceae > Neorhizobium > Neorhizobium cereale. Next base: position 82,377 of record NZ_WIXI01000048.1, read on the forward strand.
GAGGGAAAGTGCCGCTACCGTAAGAAGCTTAATCATTGGGTGTTCCTCTTTGTCGGATTTATTGCCCGCCTGAAAAGTGAACAAGCCAGATGCTTCAAGGTTCCATTGGGTACGGTATCGTACGGGCGAAAACTGATTGTATTCGAAGGCGCAACTTTCATTGTCGCAATTCGTATGCCCGTCGTCAAAGCCGCCAACAAACGCAAACGGCCCGCATCGCGGGCCGTTTTAAAGTCCAATATTGCCAGCGCCTCAGTAAGGCGAGTAGCACCGCTGACGCGGGCCGTTATAAGGCTGGAACGTGTTGTCATATGCGCGATACGAACGGTAGCGATTGACGCACCACTGTGTATGGGAGCTTGCACCACGATAATAACGCGGAGCCGGGGCGTAACGTGGCTGCGAATTGGCGATCGCGCCGCCGACGATGGCGCCCAGCGCCAGACCACCGATCACAGCACCGGCATTGTTACGATGGTGGCGGCGATAGTAGCGGCGGTCACCGTAATAGCGACCACGATCCCAGTGACGCCCGCGGTCCCAGCGACGATCGCCTCCACGCCAGCGGTCACGGCGCCATTCGCGACGATATTGAACATTCTGAACACCGCTCGCCTGCGTCTGCTCTACCCTGGGCGCAGATGCGGCGGATGGAAATGCCTGTGCGGGCGCAACGCCCATAAATGCCGTTGCAAGAGACAGGGCGATGATCGCGAGTTTCTTCATTATGAACTTCCTCACCTAGCTATATAATGAGGATATGGTCTCTTTTTATCGATGAACCAGCGGTGAACGGACAAAAAAACGTGTTCACGCTTTCGGGAACCTATCGTGATCCCGAATTTAGACTACAAGCACTACGGTAAATATACCCATGACCGGTCAGCGAACCTGATCGAGCAGGCGCTTGCACTCCAGAAGATCGAACAGAGCTTCCTGGAGAAGCGCTCGATCTTCCTTGCCGATAGAACTTTTTCCGACCGAAATTTCCGGCGCATCATCGCCTCCGCCGCCGAAACCGAAGAAACGGCCGCTTGGCCTTGCCTTCGGGCGTCCTACGATCTGGTCTTCATCCGGGTTGGAAACGCGTGGCTCCGCCGACGGCTTTTCGCTGTTGGCCGCCATGATCGCTTCCATGGTGGCGAGATCGCCGGATGCGATGGCAGCAACAAACTTGTTGCCATTGGTCTTCAGAAGTTTCTGGACACCTTTGATCGTGTAGCCGTGATCATAGAGCAGATGGCGGATACCCTTGAGCAGATCGATGTCGTCCGGGCGATAATAGCGGCGTCCGCCGCCCCGCTTCATCGGCTTGATCTGCGGAAAGCGTGTTTCCCAGAAGCGCAGCACATGCTGCGGCAGATCGAGATCGTCCGCGACTTCGCTGATGGTGCGAAATGCATCAGGGCTCTTGTCCAAGATCTCGTCTCCGGCGGCTTGCTGCTTGCCGTTTAAGGCCAAACGGCAGATTCACAATACGTCATATATCAACGGTTCGGGCGCACGGTTTCAAGCGCCCGCTCGCGTTTCCACAGGAGATGCGGAAGGCAGGTCTTCCTCAGGCCGCCGGATTGGCAGGTTTCTGCTTGTTCTTGCGCTGGGTATGGGCCTTCAGGATGCGCTGTTTGAGCACATTCGACGCCTTGAAGGTCATCACGCGGCGCGGCGAGATCGGCACTTCCTCACCCGTCTTCGGGTTGCGGCCGATGCGCTCGTTCTTGGCGCGGACCTGGAAGGTCGCGAACGAAGACAGTTTTACCATCTCTCCGCGCACGATCGCATTGCAGATTTCGTCGATGACGGTTTCGACAAGTTCAGCGGATTCCGTTCGAGAAAGCCCGACTTTGCGAAAAACCGACTCCGCCAAATCTGCTCGCGTCACTGTCTTACCGGCCATGACCCCCGCCCATCAGAATTATTGTTATCAAAGCAGAAAGGAGCTTATGTTTCTTGGCGGCGGCGGTCAAGCGTCTGCTTCCATTCGCTTATCCGCCGCTTGGCTTTAAAACTTCCCGTTTCCGTTACCGGATATGGTGCAGTGTTTGCGGATTACCAGCGGACGAGAAGCGCGCCCCAGGTAAAGCCGCCGCCCATGGCTTCCAGCATGACGAGATCGCCCTGCTTGATACGACCGTCGCCAGCGGCAACGGACAGCGCCAGAGGGATCGATGCAGCAGACGTATTGCCGTGCATGTCGACCGTGACCACGACCTTTTCACTCGGGATGCCGAGCTTTTTGGCCGAACCGTCGATGATGCGGCGGTTGGCCTGGTGCGGCACCAGCCAGTCGAGCGTTTCCGCCGTCGTGCCGGTCGCCTCGAAAGCGGCCTCGATGACGTCGGTAATCATGCCAACCGCATATTTGAAGACTTCGCGGCCTTCCATGCGCAGATGACCGACCGTACCGGTCGAGGACACGCCCCCATCGACATAGAGCTTGTCCTTGTGCGAACCGTCCGAGCGCAGATGCGCCGTCAGCATGCCGCGATCAGAAATGGTGCCCTCGCCTTCCTGCGCTTCCAGCACCAGCGCACCGGCGCCGTCACCGAACAGAACGCAGGTGGTGCGGTCATTCCAGTCGAGAATGCGGGAAAACGTTTCGGCGCCGATGACAAGCGCACGCTTGGCAAGACCAGCGCGCAGGTGCGCGTCTGCCGTCGCCATGGCGTAAACGAAGCCGGTACAGACCGCCTGTACGTCAAACGCATACCCCTTGGTCATGCCGAGACGATGCTGGATGTTGACGGCGGTAGCCGGGAATGTGTTGTCCGGCGTGGACGTGGCGACGATGACGAGATCGATATCGTCTGCCGTCAGGCCGGCGCGCTCGAGTGCGGCGCGGGCTGCGGCTTCACCGAGCGAGGCTGTCGTTTCGCCTTCGCCGGCAATGTAGCGCTGCTTGATGCCGGTACGCTGGACGATCCACTCGTCCGACGTCTCGACCATGCCTTCCATTTCGGCATTGGTGACAACCCGTTTCGGAAGCGCTGCCCCGAAACCGCGTACTACTGAACGGATCATGCTTTTTTGTCCTGTCCTCACGCCGCTTCTTCAGGGCCCTGGTTGGGCTGATGATTGGCGTGATATGTTTTCAAGTCATGCGCGATCTTTTCGTTCAGCGCATTGCGAACCATGTCATAACCGACGTCGATTGCGGCGGCATAACCGACCGCATCGGTACCGCCATGGCTTTTGATGACGATGCCGTTCAGGCCAAGGAAGACACCGCCGTTCACCTTGCGCGGGTCCATCTTTTCCCGCAGGGCGTCGAACGCGCCCTTGGCAAACAGATAGCCGATCTTGGCAAGCAGCGTGCGCGACATGGCGGCGCGCAGCAGCTCGGCGATCTGCCGGGCGGTGCCTTCGGCGGTCTTCAGCGCGATATTGCCGGTAAAGCCTTCGGTGACGACGACGTCGACCGTGCCCTTGCCGATATCATTGCCTTCGACGAAACCGCGATAATCAATAGTGGAGAAATTTGCCTCGCGAATCAGGCGGCCGGCTTCCTTGACCTCTTCCTGACCCTTCACTTCCTCAACGCCGACATTGAGCAGGCCGACGGTCGGACGTTCGATTTCAAAGAGCGCGCGCGCCATGGCGCCACCCATAACCGAGAAATCGAGAAGCTGCTGGGCATCGGCACCGATGGTGGCACCGATATCGAGCACGATGCTTTCACCGCGCAAAGTCGGCCAGATGCCGGCGATGGCCGGGCGATCAACACCTTCGAGCATGCGCAGGCAGAGCTTTGCCATGGCCATCAGCGCGCCGGTATTGCCGGCCGAGACGGCGACATCCGCTTCACCCTGCTTCACGGCATCGATGGCGCGCCACATGCTGGAGACGTTACGGCCGCGGCGCAGAGCTGCCGACGGCTTCTCATCCATGCCGACTGCAACATCGCAGTGATGGAAGACCGATTTTTCGCGCAGCTTCGGATGCTGGGCCAGCAGAGGTTCACAGACATCCTTCTGGCCGAAGATCAGAAACGTCGCATCGGGATGACGCTCAAGCGCCTTGGCGGCGCCCGGTATGACGACCGAGGGGCCGGCATCACCACCCATGGCATCGATAGAGATTCTGATCACGCTGGTTCTTTTCCTTCTGTTTCGCCTTCAGGCGAAATCGCGGCCAAAATAATGTTTTCCGGACCGCATACAACTCAATTATGACGAAAGCGAAACGCTACTGCCCGCTTTTCCAGTCTTTCAGCGCTGCAAAGGGCGATGGGCGCTTCGCTGCCTGTTCATCGTCCAGCTCGATATGATCGGCAAATTCGGCACCCGGCTTGCGCGGATAAGGGTCGATTGCAAGCGCCACGAACTCGCTGATAATCGGGCCTACATCAAGCGTATCGCCGGAAAATGTTTCCGGCAGATCCGGGCCATCCGGGTCAAGCACCATCTCGGCCGTCGAGCCTGTCGCAACGCGAGCGAGCTTTGAACCTTCCGGCACAAAAATCTGCTCGAACTCTTCATTGACCTTTGTTTCGATAGGCTCCAGCGTCACGACGCAGGCCTGCGTCAGCTTGGCCGAAACAGTACCCTTGACGCGAATGCCATCGCGCTTCCAGCGGTTGATCTGCAACTCGGCGGAAAGGCTTTCGACCGCCTCGACCTTCCAGGCCCTGGCAAGCTCCACCAGTTCGCGCGCGTCTGCCTCGACATGCACGGAAAAGGCATTGGTCGAAACGTGCCCAACTTTAACGCCATAGGAGAACGGCGGTTTTTCTTCGTCGACGTGGTTCTGCATCATGCCTCGCTTCCCGGCTTGCGCAATTGCGCAACGCCTCGGGAAATATTGTCTTCATCCAGTGCAGCAAGATCGGCATCCGCTTCTGTCATCCAGCGCGCCAGACCATCGACGGCCGGTATGCCCTCCTGCTTTTCCGGGTATATATTCCGTCTGAGCGCTTCCGCCAATGCCACCTCGTCTTTTGCATCAAGCGCGGTCGCATAGGTTTCCAGTCGGCCATAGAACATGCCGGCCAGTTTCTTCATACGCTTGGGCACGCCCTGGTCGCCAATGCCAAGCTCGCGGATGGAATGATCGATATCCTGAAAGAAGGCATCGACGATTTCCTGTGCAATTTCCTGACCGCTGCGTGGCGACGTTCGGGTACGCCGAAAGAAAAGGATCATCACGATCGACAGCATTTCGAAACGGCCCATGACCGTGTCCGGCACACCAAGATCCGTATAGAAATACGGCTCGCGGGCCATGGCCGTCAGCGTTGCATATTGCCGGTCGACAATTGCGCGGTTCTGGTTTTTTTTGCCGAACAGACCGAAAAACATGAGAAATCCCGTCAAACATCGCCAGCAAAAGCGCCCGTCCGGATGGCGGCCGTGTTGCATGCAAACGAAAGCTGGTTTACCGAAGCAGGCACGAATTGCAACGCCGTTCAGCGGAACGCGGCAAACCGACGCCCAAGTGGCCGTGAAGGATCAGCTTTTCGATCCTGTTCGCGGAATAGCCACAATGCTGTGTGCAGAGGGGTGGCGGTTTGCGGCGAGGTGGAAGACATGAGGACTGGTGTGAATAAGCGCGTTTACGGGCCTGACATGAAACTGATGAACAAGACCGCAATCGCGCTGGTCATCGCGACACTGGGCCTTTCCGGCTGCACCACAGGCGTGGGCGACACGATCTATAGCGGTTATGTCGTCGACAAACAGTCGCTCGACCTCATCCCCGTCGGCTCCAGCCGCGAGCAGGTCATGCTCAGCATGGGAACCCCCTCGACGACAGCAACCTTCGACAACGAAGTGTTCTATTACATTTCCCAGGTTCGCCGCCGCAGCGCCGCCTTCATGAAGCCGCGCGTCGTCGATCAGACCGTTGTTGCCGTGTACTTCAACAAGGACGGCGTTGTTGATCGTCGCGCCAGCTATACCCTGCAGGACGGCAAGGTATTCGATACGATCTCGCGCACCACGCCGACCGGCGGCAAGGACCTCACCTTCCTGCAACAGCTGCTGTCGGGCGGTTCCGGCCCGGGCGCAGCGGCGGCCGCGGCACGCAACATGTTCCAGCAGGCACAGCCGTAAGGCAGTTGATCATTCAAACGAAAGCCCGCGAAACCGATTGGTCTCGCGGGCTTTTTGCTGGCATCGATTTACAGCTCAGTGGGCGAGGATCGCCAGCAGCAGCAGGGCTACGATATTGGTGATCTTGATCGCCGGGTTCACAGCAGGACCGGCCGTATCCTTGTAAGGGTCACCGACGGTATCTCCGGTAACGGAGGCCTTGTGGGCGTCAGAGCCTTTCAGATGACGCTGACCGTCCTTGTCGACAAAACCGTCCTCGAAGCTCTTTTTGGCATTGTCCCAGGCACCGCCGCCCGATGTCATCGAAATCGCCACGAACAGGCCGTTGACGATGACGCCCAGCAGTGATGCACCGAGGGCCGCAAATGCCGATGCCTTGGAGCCGGAAATCAGCAGCACACCGAAATAGACGACGACGGGCGCCAGAACCGGCAGAAGCGAGGGCAGTATCATTTCCTTGATCGCCGCACGCGTCAGCATGTCGACGGCACGACCGTAATCCGGCCGCTCCGTGCCCTGCATAATGCCGGGTTTTTCGCGGAACTGGCGGCGCACCTCCTCCACGATCGAGCTTGCCGCCTTGCCCACAGCCGTCATGGCTATACCGCCGAACAGGTAGGGAATGAGGCCACCGAAGATCAGGCCGGCGACAACATAGGGATTGGACAGGCTGAAGGAGATGGCACCAACACCTTCGAAATAGGGGTATTGGGCGGCATTGGCGGCAAAATATTCAAGATCGTTGGAATATGCCGCGAAGAGCACGAGCGCGCCGAGACCGGCTGAACCGATGGCATACCCCTTGGTGACGGCCTTCGTGGTGTTGCCGACCGCATCAAGCGCATCGGTGGCTTTTCGCACTTCCGGTGGAAGTCCCGACATTTCGGCAATGCCGCCGGCATTGTCGGTGACCGGGCCGAAAGCATCGAGCGCAACAATCATGCCCGCCAAACCAAGCATGGTGGTCACGGCAATGCCGGTGCCGAACAGGCCGCCGAACTGGTAGGTGGCGATGATGCCGCCGCAGATGACGATGGCTGGCAGAGCGGTCGATTCGAGCGAGACGGCAAGTCCCTGAATGACGTTGGTGCCGTGACCGGTGACGGAAGCCTGCGAAATCGAATTGACCGGACGCTTGTTGGTGCCGGTGTAATATTCGGTAATCACCACGATCAGCGCCGTGACAATCAGGCCGACGATACCGCAGATGAACAGGTTGCCGCCGGTGATCTCCTTGCCCGCAACGGTGCCGATCGGGCCCCAGCCGATGGTGAAGGCGGTGGCCGCTGCAAGGCCGGCAACGGACAACACGCCGGTTGCGATCAGCCCCTTGTAAAGCGCGCCCATGATCGAGCCGTTGGCGCCGAGGCGCACGAAGAACGTTCCGACGATGGAGGTGAGGATGCAGACCGCGCAGATGGCGAGCGGATAAAGCATGGCGGCGGCAAGCGTCGGCGTGCCGGTGAAGAAGATCGCTGCCAGAACCATGGTTGCGACGACAGTGACCGCATAGGTCTCGAACAGGTCGGCCGCCATGCCGGCACAATCGCCAACATTGTCGCCGACATTATCGGCAATGGTTGCCGGATTGCGCGGATCATCTTCGGGAATGCCGGCCTCGACCTTGCCGACGAGATCGCCGCCCACATCCGCACCCTTCGTGAAGATGCCGCCGCCGAGGCGGGCAAAGATGGAGATCAACGAGGCGCCGAAACCAAGCGATACAAGGGCATCGATGACCGTGCGCGAGCCGGGTTCATGCCCCAGGCCGCTCGTCAGGATAGCGTAATAGATGGAGACACCGAGAAGGGCGAGACCGGCCACCAGCATGCCGGTGATGGCACCGGACTTGAAAGCGATATCGAGGCCGGCAGCAAGGCTGACCGAGGATGCCTGTGCGGTGCGGACGTTGGCACGCACCGACACATGCATGCCGATAAAGCCGGCAACACCGGACAGAACGGCTCCGATGACGAAGCCGAAAGCGGCAAGGCCAGTCAGCAGCAGCCAGACGACGACCGTGACGACGGCGCCGACAATGCCGATGGTGATATACTGACGGGTGAGATAGGCTTGAGCGCCTTCGCGAATGTAGCCTGCGATTTCCTGCATGCGGGCATTGCCCTGATCCGCGGCGAGAACCGATCGTGTCGCCCAGACGGCGTAGACGATCGACAGAAGTCCGCAGATGATTACCCCTGTAAGCACTGTCATTCGTTTTTCCTCTCCAAAAAACGCAACGCCAAATATGCATTAGGTATGGGCCGAAAAGGCCAGCGCCAAAGCCCTCCCCTCCCAAGGAAGGCCGTGCGGCGCGAGCGCGAGATTGCGGTGCGCGCGTTGGTGCGTCAAGCCCCGCCTCACAACCGTCCGGCAACGGACGTGCGATGCTAGTTTCACCATGGGACAGTGTCGTTGACGATCGTCAGGATTTTTCGTCCTGCGACAGTGAGGCTCAAGCCGCTAGCCGGCGGCGCTGCAGGCGAAGGAGATTGAGCACGAGGAGCAGGCAAACAATCGCCACCGGCCAGATAACGAGGTTCATGACCGACCAGCCATAGGCGGTAAAAACCTTGCCCGACGAGAAAGACGAGACCGCCACGCAGGCGAACAGGATGATATCGTGAAAACCCTGCACCTTGTCGGCTTCCGCCGGGCGGTAACTGGAGGCGACGATGGCGGTGGCGCCGATGAAACCGAAGTTCCAGCCGATACCGAGTAGCACCAGCGCACCCCAGAAATTCCATAGCTCGATCCCCATATGCGCGACGACGGCGCAGGCCATGAGGATGAAAAGCCCGGCGACAACCAGCTTTTCCGCCCCGAAACGGGTGATCAGCATGCCGGTGAAAAAGCTTGGCGCGAACATGGCAAGCACATGCCACTGGATGCCAAGCGTTGCCATTTCTGTCGGGAACCCGCAGCCGATGACCATGGCGAGCGGCGCGCCGATCATCACGAAACTCATCAGCGAATAGGTGCCGATGCCACAGATCATGCCGGTGAGGAAACGTGGCGTGGCGACGATCTGCCGCAGGGGCCGGGCCGGCTCGGCATGGTCGGCGGCGGCGGAAGGTTTCGGAAGTTTCAGGAAAAACAGGATGCCGATCGCCAGAATCGCCAGCGGCACGATGGCGAGAAACGTGCCGGCGAAGGTGAAGGGCTCGAAAAGATCCTTGGCCCAGATGGCCAGCTGCGGACCGATGACGGCCGATACCACCCCTGCCCCAAGAATCCAGGAGATTGCTTTCGCCTTGAAAAACGACGGCGAGGCATCGGCTGCCGCAAACCGGATTTTTTGGGTAAAGCCGCTGCAGGTGCCGATCAGCGTGAGCGCTGCGGCAAACAACCAGAAATCGCCGCGAAACAAAGCGATGGTCGCCAGTGCGCCGCCGAGCGCGCCGATGACTGCGCCGAGCATAAAGGCTTGCGGACGGCCGAGCATTCGCGCGAGAAAGGCGATCAGTACCGCGCCGGCCAAGGTCCCGGCGTTGAAACCGGTGACCGGCAAAGTCGCCAGTGATTTATCGAGGCTCAAGAGTTGGTAACCGGCCAAAGAGCCGATCGAGATGGTGAGCGGCGCGACCGAGCCAAGAATGGCCTGTGCGCCGGAGAGAATGAGGACGTTGCGTCTGGCGGTTTTCAACTGGCCGTCGAGGCCATGAGAACTACCGGTTGCCCCAGACGCATCCATTGTCTTCTTCCCTGTTTACTTCTTTGGGTCGCCCCGGAGCTGCTTTGCCAGGCGATCGAGAACTGCGTTGACGATCTTGGGCTCCTCACCCTCGAAGAAGGCGCGGGCAATCTCGACATATTCCGTTACGATGACGGCGACGGGCACGTCCTTGCGTTCGATCAATTCAAACGTGCCGGCACGCAAGGTGGCGCGTAGCGTCGAATCGAGGCGCGACAGCGGCCAGTCTTCCTGCAGTGCCGAGCGCAGCATCGGGTCGATCTTCTCCTGATCGCGCACGACGCCCGAGACGATCGAACGAAACCACGAGGCATCTGCCTTCAGATAGGTATCGCCATCGAGTTCCTGGCCCAGACGATGCGCTTCGTATTCGGCGACGACTTCGAGCACTCCGGTGCCGCCGATATCCATCTGGTAAAGCGCCTGAACGGCGGCGAGACGGGCGGCACCACGCTGGTTTGCCGGCTTGACCGGATGTTCGTTCTCACGTGTCATGATGTCAGCCCGCCAGCTTTTCGCGAAGGGCGATCATGGTGAGCGCGGCGCGGGCGGCAAAACCACCCTTGTCCTTGTCCGAACGACGCACACGGGCCCAAGCCTGTTCGTCGTTTTCGACGGTCATGATGCCGTTGCCGATGGCAAGCGATTCCGAGACGGCCATATCCATCAGCGCACGCGAGGATTCGTTGGCAACGATATCGAAGTGGTAGGTCTCGCCACGGATGACCATGCCGAGCGCGACAAAACCATCGTAATGTGTACCGCCATTGTCGGCGCCATCCAGCGCCATGGCAATCGCCGGCGGGATTTCGAGCGCACCGGGAACGGTGATGACATCAAAGGTTGCGCCGGCAGCGGTGATGGCTGTCGTTGCGCCATCGAGAAGCGCATCGGCCATGTCGTCGTAAAAACGCGCCTCGACGATCAGAAGATGAGGGTTTTCCGTAGGCATTTGCGATGTCCTGATAATGAAGGCGACGCACGCGCGCCGCGAATTGGCCGGGTCAAACCATGTCACACGCTGAATGGCAAGCCTTTTTAGCCATGGCTGCCCCGTGCTACCTGCATGCTTGCGCTTTGCCAGGTGAATGGCAAGGGCATTTTAGAACTGCTTTTGGCAAGCCAGAACCCGGCCTTGGCGATCTGAGATTTTCGATTTTTGCCCGGTGTCGTTTCCGGGCCATGCGGCCGGGGCACGTCCTTTGCCTTCTGGTATAGTTTTATAGTGGCGCAGGACGTGCCGATTTCAGCGGCCCTAGCGCGCCGCAGACGCGGCGTTGCCGTCATCCCGGCTCTAAAACCGGGATGGTGCGGGGGAGGGTGTCTGATGTTTCCGAAGAGGGAGGCGCGTACCGGCGGTCAGAGCAAAATAAACGACATGATCGCGCCGCATGCAGCCAAGCGACAAACCGCCTCTTTACGCCACTCCATCCACCAGCAGATAAGGCTCTCCACGCGAGCAGGTCTCGATGCGAGCTTCGACCTTATAGACATCGCGCAGCATGTCCGGCGTGATGACATCCGCCGTCGTGCCGCTGACGATCATCGTGCCCCCGGCGATGACGATCGTGTTGTGGCAATAGCGCAGCGCGTGATTGAGATCATGCAGCGCGATCAGCACGATCATGCCGTTTTTGGCAGCCAGCTGGCTGACGAAGGCCAGAACCTCGATCTGACGGTGCAGGTCGAGCGCCGAAGTCGGCTCGTCCATCAAAAGCACTTCCGGCTTGCGCACCAGCGCCTGCGCCAGTGACACGAGCTGACGCTGGCCGCCAGACAATTCGCCCAAGCCCCGGAAGGCAAGGTCTTCAATACGCAGCGCCTTCAGGATCTCGTCGATCTCGTTCAACTCGTCATCCTGCACCCGCCAGCCGCCGCCCTGCTTGGCAGACAGGAGCACGGATTCGTAGACGGTCAGCACGGCGTTGGCGCCGGTATCCTGCGGCATGTAGCAGATGGAACGGTCGCCGCGTTCGCTATTCGACAGCTGCACGAGGCCGGGACCTGAGATCAGCGAAGCGATGCGTTTGAACAGAGTCGACTTACCGGCGGCGTTGGGGCCGATAACGGCGGTCAGGCTACCGCTTTCCAGCGTGTCGATGCCGATATTCGCAAGAACGGTGACGCGGCCGTAGCTCGCACCAACGTCCTTGAGGGCGAGGCTTACCATGAGCGCCTCCTGTTGCCGAAAATGAGGGCGAAGAAGAACGGCACGCCGACAAGTGCGGTGATCACGCCGATTGGCAGGATGGCGCCGGGAATGATGACCTTGCTGACCACCGACGTGACCGACAGCAGCAGCGCGCCGCAAATGACCGAGCCGGGCAGGAAGAACCGCTGGTCTTCGCCCACCACCATGCGGGCGATATGTGGGCCGACAAGGCCGATGAAACCGATCGTGCCGACGAAGGAGACCGGAATGGCGGCGAGCAAGCTGACGATCAGCATGGTTTCAAGCCGCAGCCTGCGGACATTGACGCCCATGCTGGCGGCCTTGTCATCGCCCAGACGCAGCGCCGTCAGCGCCCATGCCTTGCGCATGAACAGCGGCACGGTGACGACGAGTACCGCGGCGGTGACCGCGACCTTGGCCCAGGTTGCTTTGGTGAGGCTGCCCATGGTCCAGAAGACCACGGCGGCCAGCGCCTGTTCGGAGGCCAGGTATTCGAGCAGCGACAGTGCGGCATTGAAGGTGAAGACCAGCGCGATGCCGAGCAGCACAATGGTTTCGACGCTGACGCCGCGCATGGTGGAGGCGAAATAGATGAACAGCGAGGCGGCCATCGCCATCAGAAAGGCGTTGATCGGCACCATATATTGCACGGCAGCCGGAAAGATGGCGACGCCTGCGACAAGCGCCAAGGCTGCGCCAAAACTGGCAGCGGCGGAAATGCCTAATGTAAAGGGGCTGGCCAGCGGGTTGGCAAGAATGGTCTGCATCTGCGCACCGGCGACCGACAGGGCTGCACCGACGGTGACCGCCATCAGCGCGATCGGCATGCGGATATCCCAGATGACGACGCGCAGCTGGTTGCTGGCTGTCGACGGCGAAAAGATCGCCTGCAGCACTTCCGAGATGGTGTAGTTGGCCGGGCCGAGCGCCATGTCGGCGGCGATGCTGAAGGCCAACGCTGCCGTCAGAAAACAGAGGATAAGGATGCGCCGGAAGGCGAGAGCGCGATAGCGCTCCCGCCCTGCTGTCGTGGAACCGGCGACTGTGGATTGCTCCAGAGCCATGTTGGTCATCCGATCATTCGTCCTTCAGGGATACGAAGAAACCCTGCTTGTATGGAAGCGGCAGGAAACGTTCATGCAGTTCCTTGAAGGTCGCTTCCGGATCGAGATCCTCGAAAAGATCGGGGTGCAGCCACTTGGCGATCTCCTGGATGGCGACGAACTGGTAGGGGTTGTTGTAAAACTGGTGCCAGATGGCGTGGACTTGTCTGTCCTCAACCGCCTTGACGCCGGTGAAGGCCGGACGCTTGGTCAGCGCTTCGAGCTTGACCTTGGCTTCCTTCATGTCCGCGCCATAACCGACGCCGACCCAGGCGCCGCCGGGAACGAACGCTTCCCACATGCCGCCGGTGACGATGATCTGGTCAGGATTGGAGGCGATGACCTGCTCCGGATTGACCGTGCCGAACGTGCCCGGGATAATGCCGTTGGCCATGTTCTTGCCGCCGGCGATCTCGACCATCTTGCCGAAATTCTCGTTACCGAAGGACATGCAGCAATCATCGGAATAACCGCCGGCGCGCTCGACGAAGACAACCGGTGCCTTCGGCTTTTCAGCGGCGAGCTTGTCTGTAACGACCTTGATCGCATCCGAACGGAACTTGATGAAGTCCTCGGCCAGCTGTTCCTTGCCCATCAGCTTGCCCATGACGCGCATGCTCGGCTCGGTGTTTTCCATCGGCTTTTCGCGGAAGTCGACATAGACCAGCGGAATGCCGACCTTGGCGAGCTTTTCGATATAACCGGCTTCTTCCGTCGCGGTCTTGGCGTCGACGTTCATCAGGATGACATCGGGCTTCAGCGCAACAGCCTGCTCGATGTTGAACGTGCCGTCCTTCATGCCGCCGAATGTCGGGATTTTTGCGATATCCGGGTATTTTGCCAGATAGGCATCATAGGTTTCCGGGTCGGCCTTCGGCAGGTCATCGCGCCAGCCGACGACGTGCTGAAACGGATTTTCCTTGTCGAGTGCGGCAAGGAAATAGATCTGGCGGCCTTCGCCGAGGATCACGTGCTTGACCGGCGCTTCGACCTCGACGTCACGGCCTGTGACGTCCTTGACCGTGACCTTGTCGGCCAGAGCCGGGAAGACGGCTGAAAAAAGAAGTGCTGCCGACAGCGCGGCGACCTTGATATTGCGAGGCATGAATGCTCTCTCCCGTGGAAACCGAGGGCGCTCTATGTTTTTATGACTAGATTGGTCAAGTTTTATCTTTTAGAGCAATTCTCGACTATGTAAGCAGCGGACAACCAAAGACTGCAATGACTGAAACACACGGCAAAAACTACAATCTGCGGGATGAGATCAAAGCCTATTGGTCGGCCCGCGCCGAAAAATTCGACCTGTCTCCGGGGCATGAGATTTTCTCCGAAGACGAGCGGAAGGCCTGGCAGGCCTTGATCGAAAAACACCTGGGCAAGGGTGATGGCCGCCCTGCCCTCGATCTGGCTTCGGGGACTGCGGTCGTCTCGCATATGATGGATGATGCCGGTTTCAAAGTGACCGGGCTGGACTGGTCGGAGACCATGCTGGCGCTGGCCCGGAGCAAGGCCAGACAGCGCGGGCGCGACATCACCTTCCGCATGGCGGATGCGGAAAACACGATGGAGCCGGATGAAGCCTACGATGTCATCGTGACCCGGCATCTGGTCTGGACACTTGTGGATCCGGTTGCCTGTTTTGCCGAATGGATGCGTGTTCTGAAACCGGGCGGAAAACTGCTGATCGTCGATGGCGATTTCGTCAATGTCGGTTTTGCGGAAAGGCTGGTGAAGCGGTTGGCGGCGTGGGCGGAGCGGATCGGGCTGATCAAGGCCGAAATTTTGCATGCGCCGGCGGAACTGGCCGGCAAGCACCAGGAGATCCTCAGCCAAGTCCATTTTTCGGGCGGCGCCCGAGCCGACGATGTGGCAGCGCTGCTGCGGCAAGCCGGTTTCGCGAGCGTGATCATCGATCACGACCTGAAGACAATTCACCGCGCGCAGGCGAAACATCTGAGCTTCTTCAAGGCGACGGCCCGCGGGCTGCAGCATCGATACGCTATCTGTGCCAGCAAGCCTGGTTGAAGGGATTGCAGGAGCGGTCTGCGTTAGAAAATTGTGATCTAAAAGCCGCACATCGTCGGTGTTCTTGCTTTGATCGCCGCCCTTGTGGCGGCTTGCATTTGTGAGCACTGCACAAAAATGCTCTTCATGTTCGGCAAACGGAACGATTTGCCGGGCCTTGAAAAGCATGACCGACCAAAAAGAAAACCAGCCGCGCGTGCTGCAACTCGTCACCCACGACAAGATGGGCGGCGTGCGCACATTGGTGGACATGGTGACGGCCGGCCTTGAAGAGCGTGGCTTTGCCGTGGAAAGCCGGGGCCTGAGGCAGGGCGGCGCGGTAGATACCGTGAAAAACATGGCGTTGCTGGCGCGCGACATTCTCAAAGGTCGCTATCAGGCGATCCTCACCTACCAGATCGCCGCCTCCATCTACGGCAATTTTTTCGGCTGGCTGGCGCGCGTGCCGATGCGGGTGTCGCATCACACAGCCTCTCCGGAAGGACTTCGGCCGCACTGGCGAGCGATCGACAAGCTGTTCGGCACGTTCGGCATCTATACGCATATGGTGATGAATTCGAATGCTACGCGCGATGCCTTCGGCAGCTGGCCCAAGGCGTATAAGAAACATTTCATCGACATCATCCACGGCGTCGATCCGTTGCCGCAAGCGACCGGGCGCACCGACTGGCGAGAGAAACGCAAAATTCCGCAAGACGCGACAGTTCTGGTCGCGACCGGGCGGCTTGTCGGGCAAAAAAACCATGGTACGGCCATCGGCGCGCTGGCACTCTTGCCAGGCGTGCACCTAATCATCGCAGGTGACGGACCGGATCAGGCAGCGCTGGAAAACCAGGCGCAACGTCTTGGCGTGTTCGATCGCCTGCACCTGATCGGTGCCATCGATCGCGCGGACCTCGGGGACGTGCTCGCTGCCGGCAATATCTACGTGTTCCCGTCCATCTGGGAAACGTTCGGCCTTGCCGGCGTGGAAGCGACCATGGCGGGTTTACCGATTGTGGCAGCCGATCTGGCGGTGTTGCGCGAAGTGCTTTCCACCGGAGAGCCGGTCGGCGTGCAGGCGATGACGCGGTTTCACGACGTGCGCAATGCCGACGAACTCGCGCTCGCCGTACAGGACATGGTGGCCCATTACCCATCCGCCGAAACGCGCGCGAATTATGGGCGCATGCAGGTGGAGCGGCATGGACGCGCTCATATGCTCGAGCTTTACGGAAATCTGCTGGCGCCGCTGAAGACGGCGGTCAAGCATAAGCAATCCTGATGAGGCGGACTCTCTCCGGGTCCATGATCGCTGCATTTATATTCGTGACGGATGGCGAAGCTCTTGCCTGTTGTGTGGAGCAGTTCCGAAATACGGACACGCTTCACGGCCTTTACGAAATCCGGCAGGAAGCCGTTCGCTTTCTGGACGCCCATAACAAGACGACGGGTGATGACTGGCAAGCGCTTGATCCGAACCTGAAAGTGGTCGCCCCGCGCTGTGACGTGGCGCTGACGGTACAATGGCTGCCGAAAAGCCATGGCGCCTCAGGCGACAACGTTGTCGTGAGCTGTGCGAAACCCAGAGACTGGGGCGACCCGGAAGGATGGACCGTTTTCGTGCCGGCGACAAAAGTGAAAAAGGCGAACTAGGCTCGCGACATTTTACCCATCAGTTTGCCGGCGACCTCGCCGATATTGAAAATATTCCAGCGGATGGCGAAGAAGGCGCTGACGATACCGATCAGCAGGATGCTGATGGTGTTGGCCCAGAGATGGCCGATCAGCACCTGCAGTTCCAAGCCAATCACAGTGAGACTGAAACCGGCCGCGAGAAGCATGCCGGCACTCACCCAGTCGATCGGCATGCGGGCGGCTTTCGGCGCGCCGACGATCAGGATCACGAGTGCCACCATCTGACCGATGGCGAAGGAGAAAGCTGCGCCTTTCGGCCCCATGTCCGGCACCAGCATGAAGGCGGCGACGACGGCGGCGGCAACCATCGCCACGGAGGCAATCAGTTCAAGCATCGAGGACGCGCCGAGATAGATGATCTGCCCGAAATAATGGGCACGCAGGATAAGGATGGCATTGCCGATCAGCAGGAAAGGCATGATTTCCAGTGCCGTATCGACATAGCTCGGCGCCAGAATGATGCCGAAGACAAGACGGCCAAGCACGAGAAAAGCCGTGGTACCGAACACAACGATAAAAACCTGCGAGATAAAGCTGCGGCGCAGTACCTGCCCGACTTCGTGTTCATCCTTGTTCAGCATATGCTTGCGGGCATGGGCGATATACCCCGCGCTGATGGCCTCGGCGAGAACCAGAAATGTCTGCTTCATCAGGTCCATCACCGCACCATAGGGTGCGACTGAAGCTGCATTGGTGTAATGCTCCAGCACGATACGGTCGATGTTGAGCGCGCCGGCGGAAGCCCCGAAGGCAAAGATCAGCGGCCAGCCGTAACGCAGCATGCCCCAAACATCGCTTTTCAGCGGCCAGACAAAGCCCTTGGCCCAACTGGTGCGCGCGAGAAAGACGAAAATCGGGATGGCGCCCAGTGCATAACCGATGCCGATCGCCATCAAAAGTGCCGTCGGGCTGTCGAAGAGATAAAGTGCGGCGCAACCGAGCAGCATGGACAGTGCGCTGCGCAGGATGGTGGCGATGGCGACGAGACCGGGCCGCAGCCGTGCGCGGGCGATTTCGGTGGAAGCGAAATAGGCGGTGAAGCAGACGGCTAGAAAAGCAGAACCCCAGGCGATGTGGATTTCCAGCGTATCAGTCGCGGCCAGGACAGCAATAACGGACAGGGCCGGTATGGTCATCACAGCGGAAATCACCAGCAGCGAGCCGGCAAAACGATCGGCGGCCTCCTGCGTATAGGTACCGAAATGCGCAAACACGGCCCATTGAACCGTCAGGCTGTAGACGATGAAGCAGATCGAGAAACCGATCAGATATTCACCATAGAGATGCGCATCGGACAGACGGGTAAACAGCGCCACGGCCACGATGTTGAAAATCGCGGCGGCCACCCGGCAGAGCAGGTAGACGAGAACGTCGCTCTCGCCCGATTGCGTTTTTCCCGATGTGTCGGCCATTCGCCTCGCATTAATGATTGCCGCCTAAAATACGCGGGCTGCGATCCTGGATGGATACCCTCCTCCGAGGAAAGCTCAAAGCTGATAATGGCGGATCAATGGTTACCAATCCCTCTCGTGGTATCGAGAATGCTAACGGACGCTTGTGTTTTCTGGTTCGGGGCCTGGATGGTGGCGGCGCGCAGCGCGATGCCATTCTCCTCGCCAATGAGTTGCAGAGAAATGGCATAGACACGGCGATTGTCACGCTGCAGAGTTCAGGCCCGCTGAACGCACTGATCAGCCCGGATGTGCCGGTCATCGACTTGGGCGATGGCACCAAAATACGGCTCGCCTTCGCCGGACCAGCGATCCGCAGGCTGATGGTAAAAGGGCGGCCAAAAGGCGTGGTTTCGGCCGAAGCCGCACCCAATGCGCTTTTAGCGATGGCATCGCGTTTCGTTCCGAAAGCATCGCGCCCCTGGATCATCCTGCGTGAGGCGGCAAGCCCGGTTCAGGCACGACTGAACGATCCCTACTGGCAGAACCGGCTGGCCTATCGGATGGCACCAAAACTCTATCCGATGGCGGATGTGGTGATGACGCTGACGGAGGGCGCTCGCAACGACCTGATCGAACAGTTTTCCGTGCCTCGGCAAAAGATCGTCAATCTTGGCACCAATGCGGTGATCACACCGGCGATCCGCGCTGAGATCGACGGCAGCCTGCGTGCGCCCGAGCCGGGCCATATCTTTTCCGTAGGGCGACTTTCGCCGGAGAAAGGATTTGTGACGCTGATCGAGGCGTTTGCGTTGCTGCGAAAGCAACGGCCGGCGAAACTGACAATTGTCGGCGAGGGATCGGAAAGGCCGAACCTCGAAGCAAAAATCGTCGAACTGGGCGTGACCAGCGATGTCGATCTTCCCGGCCACCATCCCCATCCGATCGAAGCGCTTTCAAGAGCATCGCTGTTCGTTTCCTCCTCGAGCCATGAGGGACTGGGCAATGCGATTATCGAGGCGATGGCCTGCGGTATTCCGGTAGCATGTACGGACGCACCGCATGGGCCGCGCGAAATATTGCAGGGTGGCGCACTCGGGCCTCTGGTGCCGGTGGGCGATGCGAAGGAACTGGCTGGCGCCATGGCGGATGTTCTCGACAAGCCGACCGATATCAATGCGCTGCGGGAACGCGCGATGCAGTTTTCGGTCGAGCGCGCGTCACAAGCATTCGAAGACGTGCTTTTGAAAATGAGGCTTCCGCTTCGAAGTAACCATTAACACAGAACGATACTTACCCGATGCCGCAATCTGGATTAAAGAAACGGCATCAATCTATCGGGGGCGGTATGACGGATAATGGTGCAGACCGCGGCATGCGGTCAAACTCACCGCAGGAAATTCTCTATGGATTTTCCCGCAAGATCGGCAGGCACGTACATTTCAGGCCATATAGTCTGAAACTGGATGAGGCTGTCGTTGCTTTTACTTTCGACGACTTTCCCGTGTCCTGCTATCAGAACGCGGCACCAGCTCTGGAAGACGCCGGTATGCGCGGGACCTTCTATCTGGCAAGCGGCTTGATGGGGCGCTACGAAAACGGCCAGTTGATTGTCGATGAAGCAATGGTGCGCGACCTCTCCGACAAGGGGCACGAAATCGGCGGCCATACCCATGACCATGTCAATGTGCAGCGCACCCCGCTTTCCGACCTGAAGGAAGACGTTCGTCGCAACGACCGGATCATTTCCGAGATCGTCGGCCATTCGAAACCGGTCTCCTTCGCCTATCCGTTCGGCATGATTTCGGTCATGTCAAAGCTGACCCTGATGAACCGCTATCCGGTGCTGCGGGGCATCAAGGTCGGCACCAATCACGGCATTATCGACCTCGCGCATCTGCAGGCGCAGGAGCTTTATGATTGTTCGCAGGATTCAGGCTCTATCGACGCCATGCTGGACGATGCCCAACGCCGCAAGGGCTGGCTGATCTTTTATACCCACGACGTGCGCCCCGACCCGACCAATATCGGCTGCACGCCGCGCTTCTTCTCCGAAGTGGTGGAGAAGGTGCGCAAGCGCGGCATGAAGGTTGAAACCGTGATCGATACGGTGAACCGTCTGGGAATTGCCTAGGATTATTTCCCGGTGAGCGCGTCACGCAGTTCGACGCGCCATTTCTTGCCGAGATAATCCCACGGGCCGAACTCGTCGGATGAGAAATCCCAATACGCCCATGTGAAGCCGCGTCTTTCGGCTTCGTCGCGCATGATGCGGGTATAACGCACACGATCCTCGTAACCGGCAATGGAATTGGCTCCGAATTCGCCGAGAAAGATCGGGCGCTTGTTCTCGCGTGACCATTCCACGGCGATATCCAGAGGCTCGTTGATCTTGGCGATCTGTGCCTTGGAGCAGCAGGGTGTGCCGACCCACTTTGCCGAATTTTCGATCCAGCTTGCGCCCTGCATGGTAAAATCGAACGGCGCGTAATTGTGGACCGACACGATCAGGCGGCGGTCGTCTTTCGGCAGTTCCAGCGTTTCCAAACCCCAGGCCGTCGCCCAGTTGCCGGCATCGACGATGACAAACCGCTCCGGATTGCTCTTGCGGATCACGGCAAGCGTGTCAGCGACCAGCTGGTTCCAGACATCGCCATCGGTATTGCCGTGCGGCTCGTTATAAATCTCGAACAGAACTTTTTCGACCGGCTGCGAACGATACCGCTCGGCGATCTGTTGCCAGATGAGCGTGAAACGTTCGCGCAGGCTCTCGTCGGAAAGGTCGGCTCGCCTCTCGCCTTCATCCAGCGGATCGCCATCCATCTGCCGGTAATGGTGAAAATCGATAATGATTGTGAGATCTTCCGCCAACGCCGATTCCACCGCGTCATCGACATGACGCATGAAGGCTTCGTCCAGTGCATAGGGCACCGTCAAGCCGGCGTGATTGCTGAATCGAACCGGCAGGCGAACTGTGGCAAACCCGCCGTCCCTTACGGCCTTGAAAAGCGTGCGATCGAGGTGCTTTGCGCGATCGACGGCATCGGGGGCTTCCAGAATGCCGCCAAAATTGACGCCACGACCGAGGGCTGCGGTCTGTTCTTCCGCGGTGCGCGGAGATTGGGCGGCAACGGTGTCGCCAAGAAGCAGCAGCAGGCAGACGGCGAGACCCTGACGCAACGAAAACAGTTGAAATTTCAAGCGTCTCACCCTTCTGGCGCAACAGATATGACCCACATGATACATGAAACCCGCGCCCCGCGGCGACGCTTCACCCTTCGTGGTTAAGCCGCCGCAAACCGCCGCCATTCAGCCTTGGCAAATTCTTAATGCGACATCTCTAATCTAATCAGCCTGACGGAAAGGTGCCTATCGGGCATCGACAAGATGGAGCCCAGCCAGTGCCGACAGACAGCGAAATCGCCACCGGCAGACCGGCCGCCCCGCGGGCAAGCCTTGCCGCGCGACTGCTGTTCATCGGCGTATTCCTGCTCTACTGGGTCACGCTGACGCCGTTTACCGACCTGAGCGTCGACCCTTCCACGTCAAAGCCGCCGGGCTGGACGCAAGGTATCATGGTGCTTTTGACCCTGATGCTGGTTGCCTTTGCCGCGACCAATGCGCAGGCCCGCAAACTCGTCTTACAGCCCCGCCTCGTGTTCGGCACGCTGTTCTTCTGGCTGCTGCTGACCGCCATTCTGTCTGTCGATCCAGCCGGCGCCCTCAAACGCTCGATCATCGCCATCATGGTCACACTCAGCGCCGGCATCCTTCTGCTCTTGCCCGCAAGCGAAGAGGAATTTGCGCGACTGCTGGGCAAGAGCGTACTGATCGTGCTGGGGCTTTGCTATTTCGGCGTGATTTTCGTGCCCTATCTCTCGATCCATCAGCCCAACGACTTTCTGGAGCCGGAACATGCCGGGCTGTGGCGTGGCCTCTACGTTCAGAAGAACGAGGCAGGCGGCGTGATGGCCATGTTCTGCTTTTTCGGGCTCTATCTGGCGCGCTCCTGGTCCCGCGTGATCGGACTTGCCATCTTTGCCGGCTCCGCGCTCTTCCTGCTCAAGACCGGCGCCAAGACATCGACGGCACTGATGCCGGTCATTCTGGTTCTGGCATTTGTCTTCGAGCGCTTTCGCTGGGCACGGGTGCCCATCGTTTTCGGCGGTGTCGGTCTTATCAACTTTTCCACTGTCGGGGTGGTTGCCCTGCCGGCCGTGCGCGAGTTCGTAACCTCACTCGGCATCGACGCAACGTTTACCGCGCGCGCCGACATCTGGAATCTCGCACTCGCAGCAATCGCCGAAAATCCGGTCTTCGGATATGGGTTTGATAGTTTCTGGGGTACTAACACACTGGTGAACAGTGACCTCGGAGCCTTCACCTGGGCCGTAAAAGCAGTAGATGCACACAATGCCTACGTAGACGCCATGGTTAACATGGGATTACCAGGCCTCTTTATTCTGATAGCTTGTCTACTTTACGTCCCGCTAAGAAGCTTTAATATTCAAAGTGATCGGAACAATTCTAACAATATTTCCCGGTTGTTCTTAAGAATTTGGCTCTACGGTATCTTTCTGGCCTGCTTGGAGAGTGTCTTCTTGGCGCGATCCGGCCCATTTTGGTTCACGTTGTCCGCAGCAATGTTCGGCTTGGCTTACCAGGCTCGCTGCAGCATCGTCAGAGATACGGAGTCTGGGACAGTTCATGACAGAGCTTTCGCCCCGAGGCGTCCCATCGCAATGGGATAATGATAACAACCACACATCCGCTGAGCACAACCTTCTGGGGTTCAACTTCACCACGTGGAATGAAGAGGTCATGCTGGCGGCGCTGGCAACGCCCGCTCCGCGCGCGGAAGGCCTGCAACTGCTTGTCACGGCCAATGTCGATCATATCGTGCGCCTGACCAAGGATGCCGAATTTCGCGCGGCCTATCGCTCCGCCTGGAAGGCCGTGGTCGATGGCATGCCCGTCATGATCTATGCCCGTCTGCGTGGCGCCCCCATTCCCGGCCGCCTTTCAGGCTCCGACCTGTTTCCTAAAATTCTGCGTCGCCTGTCTCCGGGACAACATCGCCTGCTTTTCGTCTGCCCGGATGAAGAGACCGCCATCAAGCTGAACGAGCGTATTCGCGAACTGGGCTTTACGGACCATCTATCCATTACCGCGCCGATGGGATTTGAGAAAAACGAGGCCTTCGGCACCTGGCTGACCTCTCTTGCCCGCAAGCAGCAGACGACGCATCTTTTCCTTGGCCTCGGCGCGCCGAAATCGGAAAAATGGATGGCGCAGCATCGACACGACCTGCCGGATTGCTACGGCATGGCCTTTGGTGCCGCCCTGCAGTTTTACGCCGGCACCAAACGCCGGGCCCCCTGGATCGTGTCGAAACTCGGTTTCGAATTCCTCTGGCGGGTGGCCAGCGAGCCACGCCGTCTGGCCAAGCGGTATTTTGTGTCGTCCTGGCCGTTTCTGCTTGCCGTGGCGCGCGATCTTGCCGGCAAACCGATTGCCGGTTTCAATGATCCGGCGATCGTGCCGCAGGAAATCGAAAAGAAGCGGGCATCCTGAAGCAGTCAGCCCACAGAACAGAATGGCCGGGTTCAACGCCCGGCCGTTTTCGTTTGCGACATCCGTCGCCAGTTGCGCCATGGCGCATCGTTGTTCGTGCATGTCGTATTCTGAAGAGGTGGCGCATGTTACTCCTCATAAGATCGCCGGACATTTCGAAGCACGAGGCATGCAATGGCAGAATTTCCGAGCAAGGCTAAAGTCGTCATCATCGGGCTCGGCGGTATCGTCGGCGCCTCGATCGCCCATCACCTGATCGAGCGCGGATGGGACGACATCGTCGGCATCGACAAGTCGGGCATCCCGACCGATATCGGCTCCACCGCCCACGCCTCGGATTTCTGTTACACGACCAGCCACGATTACCTGTCGGTCTGGACCACCCAGTATTCGATCGATTTCTACGAGAAGATGGGACATTACGCCCGCATCGGCGGTCTGGAAGTGGCGCGCACCGGCGACGACACGTGGATGGAGGAGATCAAGCGCAAGGTCACCTCGGGCAAGGCTTTTGGCACCAATGTCCGCCTCGTCACGCCGTCCGAAATCAAGGAAATGTTCCCGCTGATCGAGGAGGATCAGGTTCAGGGTGGCATGTTCGATCCCGACGCCGGTCTCGTCATTCCGCGCAGCCAGACCGTTGCCGGCAAGCTTGTCGATGCCGGTGAAAAGGCGGGCAAGCTAAAGGTTTTCGGCAATACGCCGGCAACATCGCTGATCGTCGAAGGCGGCCGGATCAAGGGCGTCGTCACTCATCGCGGCACGATCATGGCCGATCACGTCATCGTCTGCGCCGGCATCTGGGGCCGCCTGATCGCCGAAATGGTCGGCGAAGACCTGCCCGTCATGCCGGTCGATCATCCGCTGACCTTTTTCGGCCCCTATAACGAATTCGAAGGCACGGGCAAGGAGATCGGTTTTCCGCTGCTGCGCGACCAGGGCAATTCGGCTTACATGCGCGATACCGGCGATCCGAAAACGACCGAGGGTGGCCAGATCGAGTGGGGTTATTACGAAACCACCAATCCGCGCCTCTGCCACCCCCGCGACATTTTGGAAAAACACGAAGCACGCCTGTCGCCGTCGCAGCGCGACCTCGACATGGAACAGATCCTCGAGCCGCTGGAAAAGGCGATCGAGCTGACGCCCATTCTCGGCGAGCTTGGTTATAACGAAGGCCATTCCTTCAATGGCCTGCTGCAGGTATCGGCCGGCGGTGGTGCTTCCTGCGGCGAAAGCCAGAAGGTGCGTGGACTGTGGTATTGCGTGGCGATCTGGGTGAAAGACGGCCCGGCCTACGGCAAGCTGATTGCCGACTGGATGACCGACGGCCGCACCGAGGTCGACCACAATTCGATCGATTACGCACGGTTCTATCCGCATCAGCTGGAAGAAAAGTTCATCGAGGGCCGCACCTATGAGGCTGCCCAAAAGATCTACTTCCCGGCCGTGCATCCCCGCGAGCCTTACGCGACCGGTCGCGGCGCGAAAAAATCGCCGTTCCATGAGCGTGAAAAAGAACTCGGCGGTCATTTCATGGAACTTGGCGGCTGGGAGCGTGCCCACGGTTACGCCGCCAACGAGCACCTCTTGGAAAAATACGGCAATCAGGTGCCGGAGCGCGAGAACGAATGGGACAGCCGCCATTTCTGGCGCGTTTCGAATGCCGAACATCTGGCGATGAGCGAGGATGTCGGCATCGTCAACCTCAGCCACTTCCATATGGTCGATATCGAAGGGCCCGATCATGTCGAGCTGCTGGAGTGGCTGTGCGCGGCAAAGATCGGTGGTGACGGCAATATCGGCAAGGGCATCTACACCCACTTCCTCGATGACGAGGGCATGGTGCGCGCCGACTTTACCGTGTTCCGCATGGAAGACCGTGGCCGTCTGGTGAACGGCGCAGATGCCGGCCCGCGCGATTATCATTACATGAAGCGCGTGGCGGCGGATCGCGGCCTCGATGTCACCATTACCGACGTCTCCGAAAAATTCATCACCATCGGCATCTGGGGTCCGAATGCCCGCGAGACGCTGAAGAAAGTGGTTGCCGATCCGGATGGTCTGAACATCGAGAACTTCACATTCGCGGCCATCAAGCCGATCGAGATCGCCGGCAAGCAGGTCTCCGCCTTCCGCATTTCCTATGTCGGCGAACAGGGCTGGGAACTGCACATGAAATACGAGGACGGCCTAGCCGTCTGGGACGCGCTGCGCGCTACCGGCGTGATGGCATTTGGTGTCGAGACCTATGCCAATTCGCGCCGCATGGAAAAATCGCTGCGCCTGCAGAACGGCGATCTACTGACCCAATACAACCTGATCGAAGCCGATCTGGCGCGCCCGAAGGTGAAGGAAGCGGATTTCCGCGGCAAGGCAAAACACCTGGAATACAAGGCGCGGGAAAACCAGCCGGCCATGCTGTGCACGCTGGTGATGACCGAAAACACCGATGCCTCGGGTATCAAACGATATCCGGTCGGCAACCTGCCGGTCATGGACCCGGATACGGGCGCGGTTCTGGTCGATGAGCTCGGTCGGCGCTCCTACACGACCTCAATCGCCTATGGTCCGACGGTGGGCAAGAACATCGCGCTTGCCTATCTGCCGTGGTCGCATGCCCAAGTCGGGCGCAAGCTCAATGTCGAATATTTTGCGGAAAGCTATCCGGTGGAAGTTGTGAGTGTCGGTTACAAGCCGATCTACGACCCGGAGAACTTGAAGCCGCGGAGCTGAGAGCGGGGAGACGGGCGCAAGAAGCGCCGCCCCCTCACCCCCCTCGTGCTGCAAGAGCGATCGCATCCGCCACCTCATCGGCGCGATCTTCCAGCGTGCTGGTGGCGACACGCAGATGATGGCTGGGAAGGAAGGAGAACTTGTTGCCCGGCTGCACAGCAATGCCGCGCGCCGCGAGCGTGACCATGGCAAACGGCTCGCTTTCGACCTTCACCCATGCGCAGAGGCCGCTGCCGACCGTCGCCTCGACACCGCGCGCAGCGAGTTTCTCCGTCAGCCCGTCGCGCCGCGTCTTGTAGATGCCACGCGCTGTCGTAATCATCTCGGCTGTTGTCTCGTCGCGCAGCAGCCAGGCGCCGGCGGCCTGCAGAATGCGGCTCGTCCAGGCGGCGCTGAAGCTGCGATAGGACTGTATCTGTTCGACGATCGCCTTTGTGCTCGAAAGCACTGCGAGGCGCAGGTCCGGCCCGTGGGTTTTCGAAAAGGACAGGATGTGGATAACGCGATCGGGGAATTCGTTGCCGAGTGAATGACGCCCGCTTTCGGCAATGTCGGCGACACCATCATCCTCGATGATCAGCGTATCGCTGCCGCGCAAAATGTCCGCCAGTTCCCACATTCGCCCTGCAGTCACGGTGCGACCGGTTACCGAATGGAGGCGCGGCTGGAACAGGAAGGCCACCGGCTTGTAGCGCATCGCCTCCTGAAGTGACGATGGGATAGGCCCGTCCTGATCGCATTTCACCGGGATGATTCGTGCACCCTGATGTTCGAGAATATCCAGAAGGCGCATGGCCGTCGGCTCTTCGATGGCGACAGGCGCACCCGGTGTAACCAGCGCCTGAATGGCGGTGTAGACGGCGTTGTAACCACCGTTCATGGTCAAAAATGCCTCAGCCTCGTAAGGCCATTGCTTGCGGACTTCCGTTTCCAGTTCCGGCAGTATCCGGCTGCGCTCATAGCTGTTGAGATCCTCCGCCGAGGCACCATAGGCGAGCGCCTTTGCAAGCGGCGGCAGCAGTTTTTGATCCGGCACGGCCATGGTCAGATCGAGTGCATCAGGGCCATAACGACCGGAGCTGGCCAGCCGTTCCGGCTTGGCGATGAAACGATCACCGCTTACCCAGGTACCGTTTCGACCCCTGCCCGTGATGATTTTCTGCTTTCGGAGCTCGCTCCACGCCTCGGAAATCGTCGCGGGGCTGACCCCCAGCGAAAAAGCGAGGTCGCGGATTGGAGGCAGTTTTGCGCCAACCGGCAGCGCGCCCGCGCGGATCAAGGCACTGGTTTCCAAAGCGATTCCGCGAATTGTGCGGTCGCTCAATTTTTCGGCAAACCAGGTTGAATTGTAGGCGTCGCTCATTTTCTCACCAAATTTAATGTTCAATAACGTAATAACATTTGATCAATCCAAAATGAACATTTTAATCTACGTCCATCAGCATTTTCTGAATGAGTAGCTCAAATGACACTGCGCCTTCGAATTGCACTTCGTGACTGGGATTACATGACACCGCTGGTTCTCGGCGACGTCACGTCCGACAAGCTCGATCTTCAGGTTGACCGCATCGGCACGCTGGTTTCCCATCTCGGCAAAGACCCCGACCATGACGCCGCGGAAATTTCCTTCAGCCGCTATACCCAGCTTCGTCACGATGGCGATGACACAGTCGTCGGTATCCCCAACTTCATCATGCGCGGTTTTCGTCATCGCTGCATCATGACCATGGGCAGTAGCGACATCACCACGCTTGGCCAGCTGAAAGGCAAGCGCATCGGCGTGACCGGCTGGCGCGACAGTGGCAACACCTGGACACGCGCGGCAGTGCGCCGCGAAGGTGTCGAGGTCAAGGATGCCATGTGGTATGCTGGCCGCCTCACCGAAGCTCATCCGATCACTGACCGTCTGGACGGATTTGGCCAGCCCGGCCTGATCGAGGCCTGCCCCGGTGAGAAGCCGATGGTCGATTTGTTGCGCGACGGCGGACTGGATGCGATTTTTACACCGTTCATGCCGAACGGTTATTTCGAACCAGGTTCACCCTTCCGTCAGGTTCTATCGGACTTCCGTTCGGAAGAGCGCCGTTATTTCGATGGTGTCGGCTATGTTCCCGGCATGCATCTGATCGGCATCAAGGCCGAAATCGTCGCCGAAAATCCGTGGGTAATCGCCGAGGTCAGCCGGTTGGTGGACGAGTCGCAGAAGATGTGGACCGAGAAGCGCCGCAAATATGCCGAGACCACGCCTTGGATGTTCGACGAAGTGCTGAAGACATCTCGCGAACTGCCCAAGGGTTGGGACGCCAGCGGCTTTGCCATCAACCGCAAGATGATTGACGATTTTGCCAAGGAACTGCATGCGCAAGGCATCATGAAACGTCACATGACGCCGGAAGAGCTTTTTGCATACGATACCGACGGCAGCCGCATCGGCTGAGCGGAATTCTGAAACCTTAGCCTCTCAAGAAACGTAGCTTTGTAAAACAAAGGGGAATGAACATGTCGCATAAGAAACTCATCGCTCTTGCATTGGTGGGCGTTGCCCTTGCCGGCGTTGCGAAAGCACAGGACGCCGCCATCAAACTGGAAATGGTCAAGGAACTGAACGACCGCCTGCCGGCCGACATCAAGGCCGCCGGCAAGATGACCTCAGTCAACAACGGCTCCTTCCCTCCTTATGAAATCGTCACCGGCACAGAAATGACCGGCGCCAGCGCCGACCTCACCGACGCGCTCGGCCAGGTTCTCGGCGTCAAGATCGACCACGCAACCGTCGGCGGCCTGCCGGCGCTGCTCGCCGGCGTCAACTCCAACCGCTACCAGTTCGCTTTCGGCCCGGTCGGTGACTTCAAGAGCCGCGAAGAAGCCAATGACTTCGTGGATTGGGTTCAGGAATTCGTGGTCTTCGCCGTTCAGAAGGGCAATCCGAAGGGCATCACCTCGCTCGACACCGCCTGTGGCCAGCGCATTGCCGTCATGGCCGGCGGCTCCGCCGAGCGCGTGATCCAGGCGCAGTCGGAAAAGTGCAAGACCGATGGCAAGGAAGCCGTTGCCGTGCAGTCCTACACCGACCAGCCGGCCTCGATCCTGTCTGTCCGCTCCAAGCGCGCCGATGCCTTCTTCTCCTCGCAGGCACCGCTGACCTATTTCGTTTCCCAGGCAAACGGCCAGCTGGAACTGACCGGCGTTGGTGAAAAGAACGGTTTCGACAGCCTGTATCAGGGCGCCGTCGTGCCAAAAGGTTCGCCGCTCGGTCCGCTCCTGAAGGATGCCGTCAAGGTTCTGATCGACAACGGCACCTATGCGACGATCATGAAAAAGTGGGGCCTTGAGAACAACATGCTCAAGGAGCCGGGCATCAACCTCGGTGGACAGCTGCCGAAATGAGCACCAACACTTCACCACGAGCAGCGCCTTCGGGCGCTGCGGATTTCCGCGATGTGGCGACCGCCCACGCGCCATTCCGTTACGGGCGTCTTGCGCTCTGGCTGATCGTAACGATCGTCGTCGTCGATTTCGGCTGGATCGTTGCCAATAACGAGAATTTCGGCTGGCCGGTCGTTGCCCAGTATTTCTTCGACCCGACCGTGCTGAGCGGGCTTTACGTCAGCCTTGGCCTCACCGTGATCGCCATGATCCTTGGCGTGGCGCTCGGCCTGATCATCGCCATCATGCGCATGTCCGACGACAGGCTGGCGAGCGGTTTTGCCTCGTTGTTCATCTGGTTCTTCCGCGGCACGCCGCTCTTGGTCCAGCTGATCTTCTGGTACAACATGTCGACACTGTTTCCGAACCTGTCGATCGCCATCCCGTTTGGCCCGACGCTTGCCAGCTGGGACACCAATTCGGTGATCACGCCGATGACGGCGGCGATTGTCGGCCTCGCGCTCAACGAAGCGGCCTATATGGCGGAAATCATCCGTGGCGGCCTTCTGTCCGTCGAGCGCGGACAGGCGGAAACCGCACAGGCTTTTGGCATGACCAAGGCCCGCGCGCTTCGCCGCATCATCATCCCGCAGGCGATGCGTTCCATCGTGCCGCCGACCGGCAATCAGCTGATCAGCATGATCAAGGCGACCTCGCTCGTCAGCGTCATCGCCATGGCCGACCTGCTCTATTCGGTTCAGTCGATCTATAACCGCACGTTCGAGATCGTTCCGATGCTGATGGTTGCGGTCATCTGGTACCTGCTGATCACCTCCGTCCTGAACATCGGTCAGAGCTATATCGAAGCCTATTACGGCCGCAGCGACCGCCGCAATGCAACGGCTGCCGCCAAACCGGCCGTTGTTACAGAGGAGGCAAGCCATTGACCGCTCTTGTCAAAGAAGTTGCTGTTGATGCAAAACCCCTCGTTCAGGCCCGCAATGTCCACAAGGCTTTCGACCAGCTCGAAGTCCTAAAGGGTATCGACCTCGATGTCGCGCCCGGCGAGGTCGTGGTTGTTCTTGGGCCGTCCGGCTCCGGCAAATCGACCTTTCTGCGCTGTATCAACCACCTCGAAAGCATCCAGCAGGGCTTTATCGAGGTGGATGGCGAGCAGATCGGCTACCGGGTGAAGAACGACCGGCTGGAAAAGCTGACCGATAACGGCATTGCCAAGCAGCGCCGCAAGATCGGCATGGTGTTCCAGCAGTTCAATCTCTACCCGCACATGACGGTGCTGCAGAACATCATCGAAGCGCCGGTCGGCGTTCACGGTGAAAGCCGCAAGGACGCGATCGAAAACGCGCGGCAGCTTCTGAAGCGCGTCGGCCTGTCGGAAAAAGAAGGCAATTATCCGCGCCAGCTTTCCGGCGGCCAGCAACAGCGCGTGGCGATTGCCCGAGCCTTGGCGATCAAGCCGAAACTAATGCTTTTCGATGAACCGACCTCGGCGCTCGATCCGGAACTCGTCGGCGAAGTGCTGGCGACGATGAAGGATCTGGCGAAACAGGGACTGACCATGATCGTCGTCACCCACGAGATCGGTTTTGCCAAGGAAGCTGCCGACCGCGTTGTCTTCATGGATGGCGGTGTCATCGTCGAACAGGGCAAGCCGGAAGATGTGATCGGCAACCCGCAGCATCCGCGCACACAAGCTTTTCTGTCGCGTTTCCTATAAACCATCCTCCCCGACTAGCCCCGGCCGAAAGGCCGGGGCCTTTTTCTTTGAAATTCAAGAAGTCTGGATAGATCATGCCAACTCAAGACAATCTTTACGCCCGCGTTGCCGATTTCGATGCGATGGAAGCCGAACTGAAGGCGACCCGCCAGCACCTGCACGCAAATCCGGAACTCTCCTTCGAAGAGGCCGAAACCGCCCGTTACGTGGCCGACAAGCTGGAAGGCTGGGGTTTTGACGTGACCCGCAATGTCGGTGGCCATGGCGTTGTTGCGACGATGAAGAACGGCACCGGCACGAAAAGCATCGGCATCCGCGCCGACATGGACGCGCTGCCGATCGCCGAGGAAACCGGTGTGGCCTATGCCAGCACGGTGCCCGGCAAGATGCATGCCTGCGGTCACGACGGCCACACGACCATGCTGCTCGGCGCTGCCGAATATCTGGCCCGCACAAAGCGTTTCAACGGCACCGTGACGCTGATTTTTCAGCCTGCGGAGGAAGCCGGCAAGAACAGTGGCGCGCAGAAAATGATCGAGGACGGCCTGTTCGATCGCTTTCCGATCGATGCCATCTTTGGCCTGCACAACCATCCGGGCATGCCGGCCGGCGCGCTTCTGACTCGTCCTGGCGCCATCATGGCGGGCGGCAATACGGTGAAGATCACCATCATCGGCAAGGGTGGCCATGCCTCGCGTCCGCACCTGACCGTCGACCCGGTGCTGATCGCCTGCAATCTCGTCGTGACGCTGCAATCGATCGTGTCGCGCAATGTCGATCCGACCCAGACGGCGGTCGTGACCGTCAGCACCATCCATGCGGGCAAGGCATCGAACGTCATACCGAACACCGCCGAAATTTCGATGAGCGTGCGCTATTTCGATCCGGCCGTGGCCGAACTGCTGGAAGAGCGTATCCGCAAGCTGACCCACAGCGTGGCGGAAGGCCATGGCGCGACGGCGGAAATCGAATACGAATACGGCTATCCAGTGGTCCTCAACTCGGAAGCCGAAACGGCGTTTGCGAATGAAGTGGCGCGGGAACTGGTTGGCGAGGAAAACGTCTCCACCTGCCCGCCTCTGCCGGGCAGCGAGGATTTTGCCTATTTCCTCCACCACCGCCCCGGCAGTTTCCTGCGTCTGGGCAACGGCAAGGATTCAGCCATCCTGCATTCGTCGAAATATGATTTCAACGACGGCAGTCTGACGACCGGTTCGGCCATGTGGGCGCGTCTGGCCGAGCGTTATCTCGACGCGTAAGCGGACCGATTTCCGACAACACAATAAAAAGCCTCCTGTGACACGTGTCACAGGAGGCTTTTTTTGTTTTGACGAATGTCTGAGTGACCTTCGCTCGTGTTGGAAGGTGTCACTTTGCGAATGGGATCGCATCAGGACGTTCGGAGGTGCCCGGAGGAATGCCCTTGCGATCTTCGGCCGCCATCATGCCGCGGGTGGAATAATTCAGGTAGAGCCAGAAGCGGTCCCACATCGGAGAGCGCGCGCCGGAATAATAGCCTTGATGCTCACTCAGCGCCTTGTCGCGCCAGCGATCGGCGATCTCTGGCGACACGAGAGCAAACAACATCGTGTCGCCATCCGTGGCGTCGATGGACAGGAGAACCCGACCATTGTCCGCAAGAGCTTTTTCCAGCTCCTTTGTCGCCTCGTCATATTTTTCCCAGACGAGGCCGTGATACTGCTGCACGCCGCCAGGCGGTTCCACACCGGTGATCAGCGGGCCGAACACAGCTTTCGCCGCCGCAGGCAGCGTCTTCTCGTCGATAATACCGTCATCCTGCCAGATGGAAAAAATCTCGGCGGTATATTTGTCTTCGACCGAATACAGCTTCTGATTATTGTCGAGCAGGCTGACCGTGGCAAGAAACAGCCGGTGTCGTGGCGGATAGTCCTCTGCGCCGTAAAAGCCGATGCTTTCGATATCGGTCGGCGGATCGGCCGCCATTTGCCGGACACGATCCACGATTGACGTGTCGTTATTCGAAAAATCGGACGCGAATGCGATGATGTCTTTGTATTCCTCGGCTGGCATTTTCGCTCCTGTGTTTTGCGCGGGAAACAGGCCCGACAGCAGGGAAACGAGCACCAGCCAAATCCTGATGCTGGTTCGACGTGGAAACGTGAATCCGATGCATATGAAGGACATAACCTGCTCCTCATGGCCGGTGCTTGGTCGACCGGAAAGGGCGGGAGCCCGCCCTTTCTCTTTCATATATAATCAGCCTTTATCGGGCTGCGGTCCTTTCGGTGCACTATCTATGGCCGGTTTGGCAATCGGAGCAGGGGTTTCCGGCTTCGGCTTTGCCGGCGCCTGCAGATCGCCCATCAGCGAGGCGATGGCGTTCTCACCTGTAAACCCGGCTTCTTTCAGCAACTGATCAAGCACCGGCTTGTTGGCCTGATAGCTCAGAAGCTGGCCGGCCAGACCTTCGCCAAGGCCGACACCCGAACCGCCGCCTTCGCCGCCGCGACCCAGCATGCCACCGGTGTCGAAAATGCGAATGTCGGAAATCTTCTCGATCGGCTTGACCGCTTCCGCCAGTGCCAGCGGAATAACGCGGATGCGCTCGCGCAGGATTTCGTAGTCGATGATGGCGGCACTCAGTCGATTATGCGCATCGTTGAGCAGAGCTTTGCTTTCGGCCTCCGCCTTGCCGGTCTCGAGCACACCCTTGGCACGAATGATGGCGGCATCGGCCTCAGCGTTGGCAAGCGTCTTGATGGCATCGGCCTGGTCGACGGCGGCCTGTTTTTCGGCTTCGGCACCGACGGTGACTGCGGTTGCTTCTGTCTCGGCCTTCTTGCGGGCGTCGATGATGGCGATCTGGCGTTCGCGTTCGGCGATCTCGACGGCCTTGGCAGTCGATACCTTTTCTTCAGCCGCAATCGCAAGCGCGCGGGCTTCTTCAGCGCGGGCCTTGGATTCAGACTCTTCGCGGCTCTTGTTGGCGACCGCGATGGCGCTTTCCTGCGAAACGATCTGCAGGTCGCGGCGGGCTTCCGTGTCGCGCTGCTGGACGGCGCGAGTGGCATCGATATTGGCGCTTTCGCGGGCCTGCTTGGCGAGCGCCTCGCGTTCGGCGATTGCCTGCTCGGCACCAATACGGGCTTCTTCCTCGGCGCGCTTGGCCGCCTGCTCCTGCTGGGCGGTTTCGGCGCGGGTGGCGGCCGATTTGTTGGCGACGTCGCGTTCCTGGTTCAGTTCTGCCTCGCGCTTGGTGCGCTCGATGGTCAGCGACTGCTGGCGGGCCTCCAGATCCTTCTGGGCGATCGCAACTTCCGTATCGCGGACAATCTCGTTACGTTCCTTCTTGCGTGCCTCGGTAATGCGGGTGAGCGTTGCAAGGCCTTGGGCGTCGAAGAAGTTATTGGCGTTGAAATGCTTGATATCGGTCTGGTCGAGGCGGGTCAGCGACACCGATTCCAGTTCAAGACCGTTGGACTGCAAGTCGGCACCGACGGCTTCCTGAACGGCTTTCACGAAATCCATGCGCTGCTCCTGCAGGGCATCAAGGTTCATGGTCGCAGCAACCGAACGCAGACCGTCCACGAACTTGGCTTCGATGAGGATACGCAGCTGTTCCGCATCGTTGGTGCGATCACCCAGCGTCTGGGCAGCCAGCGCAATCGAGGAAGCATCCGGCTTGACGCGGACATAAAACTCGGCGCCGATATCGACGCGCATGCGATCCTTGGTGATCAGTGCATCGCTTTCGCCTCGGCGCACTTCCAGACGCAGGGTTTTCAGGTTGACGCGGGCGATGGAATGGAAGATCGGCAGCACGACGGAACCGCCGTCGAGCACGACCTTCTGACCACCGAGACCAGTACG
Organism: Endobacterium cereale; assembly: GCF_009617585.1. GTDB lineage: Bacteria > Pseudomonadota > Alphaproteobacteria > Rhizobiales > Rhizobiaceae > Neorhizobium > Neorhizobium cereale. The sequence continues at coordinate 117,756 of NZ_WIXI01000048.1, forward strand.
GACATAGGCCTCGTCACGGCTGGAGCGGGTATAGAGCGAGGCGACGACAAAGGCGATGCCGAAGATCGCGACAAGGCCGATGCCGGCGGGCAACAACAGATCGTATATCATGGAAGCTCCGTAGAGGTTGGGTTCGGCTCCGCGGTCAGGTCCGACGGTGCAGCGATGGCAATGAAAACGTTTGAAACGGTATCGACGAGGAGGACTTCCGCCCCGATCGGAATAGCTGCGGCATCGGCTGCGGCGCGGGCGCGCAGCGTGTGCCAGTTGCCGTGGCGGTCCTTGATACGCACCCTGCCGGGCAGACCCTGATCGAGCGGGCCGACAGTGACTTCGGCAAGGCGACCGACGAAGTCGGCGGGATCGATGACATAAGTTTCATCGCGCGGGATAATGCGCGAGATCAGGCCTGTCGCCCAACGCGCCTGCGGGACCGCGACGACAAAAGCCGGTATGGAGGCAAGCACTGCCGGCAATGGCATAAAGACGGCGCGCGCGACCGCCTGCAGCACAAAACCGTTCACGGCAAAGAAGCCGAGCAACAGCATGACGAGGACAAGAACCGGCACGCCGCCACGGTTGACCCAGGACATCAGGCCCGAAAGCCCGCCGCCCTGCCCTTCCGGCATCGCCTTGTCCACCAGTTCGCTGAGCGAGACACCGATCAGCAGGCAGCCCATTTCGAGAACCGTGATGGTCACGAGAATGATGCTGGCCACGGCAAACGGTGCTGCCTGAGGGGCGAGGAACAGGTCCATGGGCGTCAGTTCTGGCCAGATTTGAACTGTGCGAGACGCGTCTCGATGGCCTGTTCGCGGTGCAGGCGGTCAAGTTCGTCCAGTTCCGCGGAGGCCTTGTGATCCCCCGATGCCACGCCGGTCAGGCGTGAGACGGTGGCCGCAGCACGGGCGGCGCCATCGGCCGGGTTCTTGCGCGCCTGCGCGCCCTCACCGGCTTCCGGGAACTGTTCGAGGCTGCGCTTCAGAGCAGCGAGCTTCTCCTCGGCTTCGCGGCGGGTGGCGAGAACAGCCTGCAGTGCCTGCTGCCCCTCGGCAAGTTGTTCGCGGGCATTGGCAAGCGCCTTGTCGAGCGCGGCAAGCTGTGCCTCCAGATCAATCTGGCGGGCGACACCGGCCTTGGCGAGATCGTCGCGGCCGGCGGAAACCGCTGTACGGATCTTTTCATCCAGCGCCTGCAGATCGGTGCCGATTTCGTTGCGGCGGGTGAGGATGCGATATTCCTCGGCGCGCGACTTGCCGAGATCGGTACGCGCTTCTTCCGCAGCGGTATCGATTTCGCGCAGCGCCTGTTCCACAATGGCGACCTTGTTGGCGCCCTCGGCCTTATCGACGGCTGCATTCGCCATTCCGGCGATCAGGCGGCCCATGCGGGAAAGAATGCCTTCGTTCGTCATGATCGTCTTCTCCGTTCTGTTCGCGTGCGTGGTGACGCCGATATGGATCTGGTAGCTGCCGTTCTGCGCAACGAGTTGCGCGGGAAAGATGCCGGAAACGCCGGCGGAATACCCCGCCACGTCGTAAGGGACGGAGACGCGCCCCTGCACGGTGGCAATGGTCAGCGTCGATGGTCCCTTGATGGCGAAAAGCTTGTCATCCAGCGGCAAGCGGTCGGGCTTTGCCGCATGATTGCGGTTGGAGGCGAAATCGCGCAGGCCGAGCGTAACCAGCCGGGCCGGCAGGTGGGTTCGCTCCCGCACCGTTTCATAAGCAAGCTCATGCAGGGTGACGAGATTGGCACCGCCCTTTTCCGAGGCGAGATCATCCAGCATGGCCAACATGGCCGCATAGGCCTCGAAGGTATCTTCGAAAGCCTGTTTCGCCTGCTCGTCGGGAGCAAGATCGTAGCGCAAAGTCGATGTGTGTGTACTTTGTGGCATGCTTAAATAGGTAAAGCACCACTTTGGTGCTTTCAAGGGTATAAACCCCCATTTCGAGTTGTGGACACCCGCAACGTCGTCGCCTCTGAGATGCGAATGATACGCAGCAGCACGAGGTGCCGGGACAGGTCGTCAGGCATGGCGGGAAGATCGACGACGAAAAAGAACTGGCGACAGGGAGGGAGACACGCGGGCACAGTCGGCGTTTCGTCCACGGTCTGCATCGGCTTTGAAACGGATAAGTACATGAGCATGGCGGACGAGCCGCCATGCTTCCCTTAGAAGGCAATCAGCCCGACACTATTCCCGCCATTCGGCCAGTGCCCGCGACAGGTCGGACGCAGCATCCTCGCCCATGGTCAGCTGATACTGCAGTTCGTCCGAGAAGAGGCTGGGGATCAGAAGTGCCTCTCGGTCGCTTTCATGGTTCATGATCGAGCCGTTCATCAGATCGATGCGGACATCGTCGGCCACCGGCTCGCCTTCCGGCGAGATGCCGCTGATGCGGATATCGATGAACGGCAGACCGGCCGGCGGATGACCGATGACCACACCTTGGCGGGTAGCGCGCAACCAGTCGGGCAGTGGCGAACCATCTGCCAGCGTGACCGTGAAGGATGCGCCATCGCCATAACCGGGGGACGGCATGATATAGAGCTGGCCCGCATAGATCATCGTATCGACGCTGAACCAGGTGAGCGACTCCCGGCCGTCAAACAGGCGTGTGTTCGAGCCGCCCTTGTAGAAACCGACCGTGAACTCGTCGATGCGGCGGCCGCTCTCGATCCATTCGCTGATCTGGCGTGCGGCATGAAGTACCGCACCTTCATCCGGCAGCGAGCCGATGCCGTTGAGCGAGCGGATCGAATTGGTGACGCTGTTGATCGGGCCGCTCTCGCCGATATCGCCGGCGATGCCGTTGAGGCTTTCCATGATGGTGCCGCTGGCAGTCGCAAGCGCGCTGCCGGAGGCGCTGCCATCCTGCGGCGTCCACGTCACCGCAGACCCTTCCTCACCGAGGTCGGGTTCCGGTGGCAGGTATTCGTTGGTGCCCGGTACGACTGGCGCCACCACGTTGATGGTGACTGTGAAGGACGACACGGTTTCGCCGTCGCTGACCGTGTAGACGAACCTGTCGCGACCGGAATAGCCGGGGAACGGCTGGTAACGATAGGTGCCATCCGCGAGGATGACGAGCGTGCCATGCGCCGGCTGCTGGCCGACCCCATAGGTAAGAGGCTGGCCCTCGACATCGATCGCCGGCGGCAACGTACCGGCCGAGACCGTATCGCGCGGAACCGAGATGGACGCGCCGGAACCGAGGGGTGCATCGTTGACCGGCGTCACGCCGACGGTGACAGTGTAGGTCGACGTCGTCACACCATCGCTGACGATATAGGTGAATCTGTCCGGGCCATTGTAATTACGATCCGGCGTGTAACGGTAAAAGCCGTTGGGATCGACGGTGACGCTTCCATGGGCGGCATCGACACCGAGGAAATAGCGCACCGGCGCACCCTCGGGATCGGTCGCAGCCGGCAGTGGTCCGGCAATGGCCGTATCTTCCGCCGTGGTGACGGAAAGGTTGGAACCGACCGGCGGCGCGTTGGGAGCGCTGACGGAGATCGTCACCGTGTAGGTCGTGGTGGCCGAGCCGTCACTCACCGTATAGGTGAAGCTGTCGGGACCACTGTAGCCGGCGGCAGGCGTATAGGTATAACGACCGTCGGCCGAAACCGTGACCGTGCCATTTGCGGCGGCACCAGCAAGGGCATAGGAAACCGGCGAGCCTTCGACATCCAGCGCGACCGGCAGGGCTCCCTGCGTGGTGACGTTCGGGCCGACCGAGATCGAAAGATCCGATCCCTCCGGCGCATCGTTGACCGGCGCAACATAGACGGTTGCCGTGTAGGTCGAAGTCGAGGTGCCGTCCTTGATCGTGTAAGTGAACGTATCGGTGCCGTTGAAATTGCGCGGCGGCGTGTATGTGAAGCTGCCATCATCTTCCTGGGTGGCGACGGTGGCATCCGTGCCCTGTGGCGCGTCATCGACCGGCACGACCGTGATGCTGATCGTATATTGCCGGGTGAACAGGCCGTCGGTGACGCTGTAGCTGAAGCTGTCGGGGCCGAAATAATCCAGCGCCGGAACATAACGATAGGTGCCGTTGGGCAGGATCGTCACCGTGCCGTGCCCGGCCTGACCGACCAGCGCATAGGTGAGCGGATCGTTATCGGCATCTATCGCCACCGGAAGCGTACCGTCAAAAGGCACGTCCTCGACGACATTGATGTTCCCGTTCGAACCGACGGGTGCATCGGGCGATGCGGTAACCGTGACGGTAACCGTGTAGATCGACGTCACTGCTCCGTCGGTCACGACATAGGTAAACGTGTCGGTGCCGTTGTAGTTCGGATCAGGAACATAGGTATAGGTGCCGTTCTGGCCGATGGTTACCGTGCCGTGGGTCGGCGCCGCTCCGAGACCATAGGTGACCGGCAGGCCTTCCGGATCGTTTGCGGCAGGCAGCGTGCCTGTTGCCGACGCATCTTCGCCGACACTGAACGCATAATCCGAGCCGACCGGCCCGTCATCGACGGGAAGAACATTGATGGTGATCGTGCGAACGATGGTGTTGACGCCATCGCTGACGCTGTAGGTAAAACTGTCGGCGCCGAAATAGTTGGCAGCCGGCACATAACGGTAGGTGCCATCGGCGGACACGATGACCGTGCCGTGAGCGGCCGGACCAGCCAGCGCGTAAGTCAGCGGCTCGCCTTCCGGATCGGTCGCCTGCGGCAGAACACCATCGTAAGGCACGTCTTCGGTCACGGTGGCCGTGCCGTCGGAACCGACCGGCGGGTCATTTTGCGGCGTCACGTTGATCGTCACCGTGTAGGTGGAGATCGCGGCACCGTCTGTGACCGTGTAGGTAAATGTGTCCGGACCGTTGTAATCCGAGTTCGGCACATAAGTGTAAGTGCCATTCGGACCGACTGTTGCCGTGCCGTGCAGCGGCGCAACACCGAGACCATAGGTCAGGTTCACATTGTCGGGGTCCGTTGCCACCGGCAGGGTGCCGCTGGCCGTTTCGTCTTCCTCCACCGAGAAGGAATAATCCGAACCGCGTGGCGCGTCGTTGACCGCAGTCACCGAGATCGTGATCGTGTAGGTCGACGTCTCGTCACCGTCGCTGACCGTATAGGTGAAGCTATCGGGGCCTGAATAATCGGCATCCGGCGTATAGACGAAATCGCCATTGGCCGAAATCGTTACCGAACCGTGCAACGGACCTTGCGGGCCGATGTCATAAAAAACGGGCTGGCCTTCAGGATCGATGGCCGGTGGCAAGGCGCCGCTATAGGTTTCGTCCTCGACCGCGACGATGGCTGCATCGCTGCCACGCGGCGCGTCGTTGACGGCCTGGACATTGACGGTGACCGTATAGGTCTGCATCGCGTCACCATCGGTGACGGTATAGGTGAAGCTGTCGGGCCCCGAGTAATCCGGATAAGGCGTGTAGGTGAAGTTTCGGCCGGGGCCGCCCGTGACCGTGCCGTTGACCGGTTGCGCACCGATGCCATAGGTGAGCTGATCACCGTCCGCATCCGTCGCCAGGGGAAACACGCCGTTATAGACCTGATCCTCGACAGGAGCGATGGTGATATTGCTGCCGACCGGCGCATCGTTCTCCGGCCCGACCGTGACGTCGACGCGGTAGGTAGACGTTCCGGTACCATCCGTGACCGTGTATTCGAAACTGTCGGGACCGTTGTAGTCACTGGCAGGCGTATAGACGAAATCGCCATTGGCCGAGATGACAACCGTGCCATGCGCAGGCTGCAACAGACCGGGTCCGTAGGTATAGGGCTGTCCCTCCGGATCGATGGCTACCGGCAGGCGGCCGTTATAGGCCACATCCTCAACGACGCTGATCTCCGTATTGTTGGCGCGCGGTGCGTCATTGACGCCCGTCACCGTGATGAAGACGGTATAGGTCGAGGTCGCGTTGCCGTCACTCACCGTATAGGTGAAGCTGTCGGCGCCATAATAATCCGGATAGGGCGTGTAGACGTAATCGCCGTAGACCCCGATGGTAACCGTGCCATGCGTCGGCTGGGCTCCCACTGCATAGGTGAAGTCGTCGCCTTCCGGATCAACCGCCAATGGCAGTTGGCCGATATAATTCTGATCCTCGATGGCGGTGACAAAATCATCGCTGCCACGCGGCGGATCATTGACCCCGCCGACATTGACGGTGACCGTGTAGATATTTGTGGCCGTGCCGTCGCTGACGGCGAACTGGAACGTGTCGGTGCCGCTGTAATCGGCGGCCGGCGTGTAGGAGAAGGTGCCGTCCGGGTTGATGCTGACGGCACCGTGTGCCGGCTGCGATCCGAGACCATAGGTAAAGGTCTGGCCTTCCGGATCGATGGCCGGCGGCAGGCTGCCATTATAGGTCTGGTCCTCGCCGACATTGAACGACATACCGTTGGAGCGAGGCGCATCGTTGACGTTGGCGACATTGACCGTGACGGTGTAGGTGACGGTGTTGACGCCGTCCGTGACCGTGTAGGTGAAACTGTCGGCGCCGTAATAGTCCGCATCCGGCGTGTAGACGTAATCGCCATTGGAAAGGATCGAAACCGTACCGTGCGCTGGGGTAACGACCCCGGCACCGTACTGCAATGGCTGACCTTCCGGATCGAATGCCTGTGGCAGGCGGCCGGGATAAGCCTGATCCTCGGTGACGTTTATGGTGACATCACTGCCGCGCGGCGGATCGTTCTCACCCAGGACGTTGACCGTCACCGTGTAGGTCGAGGTCGCGAAACCGTCCGTCACCTTATAGGTGAAGCTGTCCAGGCCATCGTAATCCGGGTTTGGCGTATAGGTGAAATCGCCGTTGGCCGAAACCGTGACGGTACCGTTCGCCGGTTGCGAGCCGATGCCGTAGGTGAAGGGCTGACCTTCCGGATCGACAGCCGTCGGCAATGTGCCGGAATAGGTCTCGTCTTCCGTGGCGTTGATCGTGATGTCGGATGCACGCGGTGCGTCATTGACCGGCGTGACGTTGATAGTGACCGTATAGGTCGTGGATGCGGAACCATCGCTCACCGTGTAGGTGAACCTGTCCTGCCCGAAGAAATCGAGGTTTGGACGGTAGGTATAATTGCCGAACGCATCGACCGTGGCGATGCCGTTCGCGGCCTGGCCCACGAGCGCATAAGCCACGGCAGAGCCTTCCGGATCGGTCGCGACCGGCAGGCTTCCGCTGGAGAAGCCGTCTTCCGGCATCGTGACCGCGAGATCGGATCCGCGCGGCGCATCGTTGACGTTGGTGACGGTAATATCGATACGGTACTCGATCGTCGTCAAAAGCCCATCGGTGACTGTATAGGTGAAGAAATCCGGGCCGAAATAATCGGCCGCCGGGACGTAGGTGTAGCGTCCGTTGCCGAGTACGGTCACCGTGCCATGGCCGGCCTGCCCGGCCAGCGCATAAGTCAGTGTGTCGCTGTCGACATCGGTCGCGACCGGTAGGACGTCGTTATAGGGCGTATCCTCGGTGACGGTGATCGCACCATTTGAGCCGACCGGCGCATCGTTGACCGGCGCGACATTGAGGGTGATCGTATAGGTCGCGCTCGCCGTGCCATCGCTCACCGTATAGGTGAACGTGTCTGTGCCCGAGAAATTGGCGTTGGGTGTGTAAGTAAAGTTTCGTCCGCCACCGAGCGTGACGACGCCGTTGGCAGGCTGCGGGCCGAGAGCATAGGTGACTGTGTCGCCCTCAGGATCGACAGCCATGGGGAACTGACCGTTGAGCGGCAGGTCTTCCGTTGCCGGCAAGGTCAAATCGCTTCCGCGCGGTGCATCGTTGACCGGCGTGACATTGATGGTGACCGTATAGATACGGGAATCGACGCCATCGCTGACGGTATACTGGAAGCTGTCCTGCCCGAAATAATCCTGGCGCGGGATATAGGTGTAGGTGCCGTCGATATTGACGGTTACCGTGCCGTTGGCCGGCCCTGACGCCAGACCATAAGCGACGGCGGAACCTTCCGGATCTGTCGCGGCCGGCAGCCGGTCCGCGTAGGCCGTATCCTCCGTGACGGTGATCGACGCATCGGAGCCAACCGGCGCGTCATTGACCGGCGTCACGGTCATGGTGACCGTATAGGTGTTCGATGCCAGACCGTCGCTCACCGTGTAGGTGAACGTGTCGGTACCGTAGAAATTGGTGGCCGGAATGTAGGTGTACTCACCGGTCGTGGTGATCGTTACCGTGCCATTGGCCGGCTGGCTGCCGACGGTATATGTGATCGTCGGATTGTTGCCGTCCGGGTCGGTCGCGGTCGGCAACTGGCCGGTCCTGGGCGTATCCTCGGCGGTGGCGTCGGCATAATTGCCGGCACGTGGTGCGTCGTTGACGCCAATGACATTGACCACCACCTCATAGGTGGCGGTCGCCGCGCCATCGCTCACCGTGTAAGTGAACCTGTCGGTGCCGTAGAAATCCGGATCGGGCACGTAGGTATAGGTGCCGTTGGGCGCGATCGTCACCTGCCCGTTAACCGGCACTATCAAGCCGAGCGCATAGGTGACGGGCGAACCTTCAGGATCGGTCGCACGTGGCAGGGTGCCGGTGGTCGTCACATCTTCGGTGACGGAGATGGTGGCATCGGAGCCGACCGGGGCATCGTTGACCGGAATGATCGTGATCGCGACGGTGCGGATGATGCTCGTCTGTCCATCGGAGATGCGGTAGGTGAACTGATCCGTACCGAAATAGTTGCCGGTGGGGGTGTAGGTGAAATTGCCCCGCGCATCCATGATGATCGCGCCGTGCGTCGGGCCGGTTGCAACAGAGAAGGCAAGCGTGTCATCATTCGGATCACTCGCTTCGACCTTGCCAATCAGCGCCGTGTCTTCATTGGTGCTCAGATTGTAATTGCCGGCCACAGGCGGCGCGTTGTTCGACCCGACATCGATCGTGACCGTCCGGGTGATCGTGATCGTTCCGTCTGTTACGGTGTAGGTGAAACTATCGATACCAAAATAGTCGGCGTTCGGCGTGTAGGTGTAATTTCCGAACTCATCGACAGTGGCGGTACCAAAGGACGCCGGGCTACCAAGCGCGAAGGTGAGCGGATCATTGTCGATATCGACCGCCGTCAGCTGACCGCCGACCGTCTGGTTTCTCGGTGTGGTCGTTTCTACATCGGCTGCCACGGGCGCATCATTCACCGGGCGAACTGTCACCGTGACGGTGTAGCTGGAACTCGCCTGACCGTCGCTCACCGTATAGGTAAAGGTATCCGTGCCGTTGAAATCAGCGCGCGGCGTGTACGTGTAGCCGCCCGTTGGCGTGACCGACACCGTACCGTTCGCCGGCTGGCTGCCGACCGCATAGGTGACCGGCGTGCCTTCACGATCTGTCGCGACCGGCAGGGTACCGGTGGCCGGAGCGCCGTCCTCATCCATCGAGAAGGCGGCATCAGCTGCCGTCGGCGCATCGTTGACCGGCGAAATGGCGATTGAGACCGTCACGGTGCGAACACCGCCCTGCCCGTCGTTGATATCGACGCGGAAACTGTCATTGCCGTTGTAATCGAGAGCCGGCGTATAGACGTAACGGCCGGTATTATCGATCGAGACCGTGCCGTGCAGTGGCTGGGTGGAGATGACAAATGTCAGCGGATCACCATCGGCATCGCTTGCGGCGATGGTGCCGGAAACCGGCGTGTCCTCGGCTGTGGTGACGGACTGGTCTTCCGCGACTGGCACATCGTTGACCGGCTGGATGAAGATGGTCGATTGGCTGGTAGCGATCAGCTCGCCGCCGGCGCCGCTATTGCCGCCGTCGCTGGTCGTCATGGTGAGTGTAACGGCAGCGCTGCTGTTTTCGATCGGCCGGAAGACCGGGGCTACGGCACTGGCGAGATAGGCATTGATATTGGCAAGCGTGCCGGTGAGCACAATCGTGCCCGTGCCACCCCCGGTGACAGTGACATTTCCGCCGGAGAAGGCAGAAAGCGTGCCGCCGCTGACATTCAGGGTTACCGTCATCGGGCCGTTGCCGGCATCGACATCGCTGACGGACATGTTGGCGAGCGTCAGCGTGCCGTCTTCCAGCATGGAATAATTGGCCGGCAGCGTGTTGACCGGCGCATCGTTGATGGGCCGGACAAGGCCGGTCACGGTGGCCTGTGCCGTCAGCGCACCATCCGAGACCGTATAGGTGAAGGAGGGCGAGCCGTTGTAGTTCGGCGCAGCGGTGAACGTGATCGTGCCGTTGGCGTTGAGCGACACGGTACCGCCGGTGACCGCGACCGGATTGCCGACCGAGATCGCCTGGCCATTGATCTGGCTGACGAAAAGCGTATCGCGATCTATGTCGCTATCATTGGCGATAACGTTGATGGTTGCCGAACCGTCCTCATCTATCGCGAACGTGTCATCGGCCGCGACCGGCGCGTCGTTGACCGGCTTGACGGTGATCGTGACCGTCGCCGACGAGATGCCGCCATTTCCGTCATCGATCTGGTAGATGAATGTGTCCGTGCCGTTGAAGAAGGCGGTCGGTACATAGGTGAAGGTGCCGTCGGCATTGAGCGTCAGCGTGCCATGGGCAGGCTGACTGACCAGCGAGACCTCGAGATCGTCGCCATCCGGATCCGTATCGGGCCCATTGCCGCCACCGGTCAGCACATTGCCGCCAAGGATGGCACCTTCGGCGACGGTGAAATTGTCCGCAACGGCGGTCGGGGTCGGGTTGGTGACCGTCAGAACGAAAGTTTGCGAAACACTGCCGCCATTGCCATCACTGGCGGTGACGGTGACCGTGTATTCAAAGCGTCCGGTCTGGCCCGAAGCGGACCGATCGATCGTGCCGGAAATTTCGCCGGTGCCCGGATCGATATCGAGACCGTCCGGCAGGCCTGAAACCGCGTAGGTCAGCGTATCGCTGTCGGGATCGGAGAAATTGGCGGCCACCGGATAGGTGATTGCCTGGCCATCGCTCCATGTCTGATCGGGCAGTGGGCCACCGACCGGCGCATCATTGGCGCCGGAAACGGTCACGGTCAGCACGGCCGTCGAGGTAAGACCGCCCGGATCGGAGATCTGATAGGTAATCGTCGTGGTCCGGGTTTCGCCGGCCTGCAGATCGTCGAAAGCGGTGCCCGGATCGAAGGAATAGGCGCCGTCTGCACCGATGACAAATGTACCGCCATTACTGCCGGCAACCGGCACTCCGACTGATGCCGCACCATTGACGGCGGTAACCAGGATGGCATCGCCATCCGGATCGCTGTCGCTGCCGACGATGACATTGCCGGTGATGGCAATGTCCTGCGTCGTCGTGGCGTTGTCGTTGACTGCGACCGGCGCGTCATTGACCGGGTTGACGGTGATGGTGACAGTCGCGATGTCGGTCAGGCCACCCGGATCGGTGACGATGACCTGGAAACTGTCGGCGCCGTAGAAATTCAGCGCCGGTGTGTAGGTATAGGTGCCATTCGGGTTGACGGTCACCGTGCCCCTGGCCGGTTGCGCATAGGCTGCATAGACCAGCGAGGCCGGTGCATTGTCGACATCGACGGCCACGATCTGGCCGATGTAGGCGGTGTCCTCGTTGATCGAAACCGCGACATCCTGCATGACCGGTGCGTCGTTCACCGCCATGACGGTGATCGTCATCGTGTAGGTCACCGTGTCGGTGCCGTCGCCGACCATGTAGGTGAAGGTGTCGGTGCCGTTGAAATTCGGGTTCGGCGTATAGGTATAGGTACCGTCCTGACGGATGATCACCGCGCCATTGGCCGGCCCCGTGCCCACCGCATAACTCAGTGTATCACCTTCGGCATCGCTGACGGCCGGGAGTGGAGCGTTGAGCACGCCATCCTCGGCAACCGTGCCAGTACCATTAGAGCCGACCGGCGCATCATTTTCGCCAGTGACGACCACGGTCAGCGTGGCGGTGGAGAAACCGCCCTGTCCATCCGAGATCGTATAGGTGACCGCGGTCGCGCGGGTTTCACCAGCGCGCAAGGCATCGAAGGCCGTGCCGGGGATGAACTCGTACTGACCGTCCGATCCGATGCGGAACGTGCCACCGGCCGAGCCGGTGACAACTGCGCCGACACTGCCGGCAACGCCGTTGACGGCGGATACGGTGAGCGCGTCGCCATCCGGATCGATGTCTTCACCGGCACCGTGGTCATCAAACACCGAGCCGGTGCTCGGCTGGTTTTCGCCGGTTTGTATGAGATCGTCACGCGCGATGGGGGCGGGATTGGCGACGTTGATCGTGAAATTCTGGGCAACAGTGTTCCCGGCCGGATCACGCGCGGTAACGGTGATCGTATAAGGACCGGTCACCGATGCATCGGATGCAAGCGTGCCGGTAATCAGGCCTTGCGCATTGATGAACAGGCCAGTCGGCAAGCCGCTCTCGGTGAAGGTCAGCGCATCACCGTCCGGATCGGAGAAATAGCCGGAGACATTGATCAAGACCGGATCGCTGTCGTTATACGACTGCGGCGGGATCGGCGATGCGACCGGAGCATCCGGCGTTGCCGTGACATTGACCGCCACGGTGAAGGTGACCGTCGTGCGGCCATCGCTGACCGTATAGGTAAAGCTGTCTGGGCCGTTGTAATTGGGGGCAGGAGTATAGGTGTAATTGCCGTTCGGGCTGATGGTGACAGTGCCGCGCGACGGTTGCGAGGCAACCGCGAAGCTGAGCGTATCGCCATCGACATCGACGGCTGTGAGCGTGCCGGTCGCCACAATATCTTCGGTGACCGCAATGGTCGATGTACCGCCGGTCGGCGCATCATTTTCACCGTTGACAGTGATGGTGAGCGTGGCGGTGGTTTCCGCACCGTCCGTATCGCGGATGGTGTAGGTGACCGAGGTCGTACGGCTTTCGCCGATCTGCAGGTCGTCGAAGGACGCGCCCGGATTGAACGTGTAAGTGCCATCGGCGGCAAAAACGAAACTGCCGCCATTGCTGCCCGTCACCGGCGCGTTGAGTCCGCCTGCCGCACCCACACGAACGATAGTGAAGGACTGACCTTCCGGATCGCTGTCATTGTCGAGCACCGAAGAGCCGTTGAGAATGGCGTTTTCCGTAGTTGTGCCGGTGTCATCGAGAGCGACAGGTGCATCGTTGACCGCGATGACATTGATGCTGGTCACGGAAGCGGCTGATACCGCACCGAGCGTGTCGGTGACAGTAAAGGATAGCGTGCGTACGCCCGGCGCAGGATTGTCGCTGCGGTTTTCGTACGCGATGGCGCGCAGGAAGGCGCTCAGGTCCGCATCAGGAACGATGACATTGGGGCCGGCCGCATTTTCGATGTGCAGATTGTTGCCGCTATAAGTGTAGCGGAAGGTGGTGCCGCCAAAGATAAGCGTGCCACTAGAAGCAGTGCCATAGGCAATATCGACGACGCCGTTCAGATGAGCGACCTCGAGAACGCCATTTCCAGTGAAGCCGCCGAACACAACGTCCATGGAGACGATGCTGCCTTCGACATCAAAGACAGAAGCATCCGGGGTGGCGATCGCGACGGCCGGGCCGCCTTCGACGAAATCGACGGTACGGTCGACACCGGCGCCGGCACCGTTGAGATCGATGATGGCCGGATCGTTGACAGGCGTGACGGTGATGGAGATCAGGCCATCGTCGAAACCGCCATTGCCATCGCTGATGCGATAGGAGATCGCGACATTGCCGTTGAAATTGGCGGCAGGCGTGAAGGTAAGGTTGCCGAACGCATCCATGGCGATCACGCCGTTCGATACGGTGACACTGCCATTCGGCGCAATCGACTGGCCGTCGATGGATACCAGCGTCAGCGGATCGCCATCGGGATCGCTGTCGGCGCCGGGGGTGTCCGTCACCGGATTGAACGTGATCGGTGTGTCTTCAACCGTCGTGTAGCTGTCATCGACGGCAACCGGTGGCGGATTGGTGACGGTGAACTGGAAACTTGTCGATGCAAATAGGCCGGGACCGGTTGGCGCCGGCTGACCAAACCGGTCATAGGCGGTGATCGTCACCGTATAGGGACTGCCGACGGACGCATTCGCGGCAAGACGGCCACTGATAATGCCGGTTTCGGCATCGTAGCTGAGACCGGGCGGCAGGTTGGAAACGACATAATCGAGGTCGTCGCCATCCACGTCGTTGAAATAGGTTGAGACATCAAGGTTGAAGCTCGAACCGTCCGCCTGTGTCTGGTTCGGCACCGGCGACGCGGTGGGGGCATCATTGACCGGGTTGACCGTGATGGTGACGCTGGCCGTATCGCTGCCGCCATTGCCGTCGCTGATCGTATACGAAAAGGATTCCGTGCCGTTGAAATTGGTGGCCGGAGTGAAACGCAACACTGCCTCATTCGTGGCGTTCAGGACGAGTTGTACGGTACCATTGGTGGTGCCGACGGCTGGGCCGTTCAGCGTGAGATTGACGCCGTTGACGAAGATGACCGTGCGGGTGTCGTTATCGAGGTCGACGTCGTTTGCAAGGATATCGATGTCGACGGGCGTATCTTCGTTCGTGGTCGCCACGTCATCGCGCGCATCAGGCGCGACATTGTTGATGATGTAAACGAACTGGATCGAACTGCTGAGACCGGACGGATCTGTCGCGGTGACCGACACGACATAGCTGCGGCTACCCATCGGACCGGAGGCATCGCTGGCAATACGACCGGAGATGATACCGGTCGTGGTACTGAAGGTGAGGCCCGGCGGCAGGCCGGTCATCGCATAGGTCAGCGTGTCGCCTTCAGGGTCCACGAAATGCGACGCAGTATCGAAGCTGATGATGTCGTAGTCATTGCGCTGCATGTCGGCGATAGGCGAGGTGATCGGTGCATCGTTCTGCGCATTGACGCTGATGGTCACCAGCCCCGTGGAAAGGCCGCCCTGGCCATCGCTGAGGCGATACACGATCGTATCCGTGCCGTTGAAATCGAGGTTCGGGACATAACGCAGCGTGCCATCCGGATTGATGGTGACCTTGCCATTGGCGGCGATCGGCGTGAAATCCGGATCGAGCACGAGCGTGTCACCGTCAGGATCGTCGTTCGGGCCGATGACATCAATATTGTCGACGGGCGTGTCTTCCGGCGTGCTGTAGCTGTAATTGCCGGCAACCGGCGCTGGATTGGTGACGGTGAAATCAAAGGTCTGCGAGATCGCCGCGCCGGCGGAATCCGTTGCCGTGACGGTGACGCTATAGGTGCGGCTGCCGGTCGGTCCGGCGGCATCGTTTGTGATCCTGCCGGTGATGGTGCCGTCAGCATTCATCGTAAGCCCGGTCGGCAGGTTGGTCGCCGCAAAGGTCAGCGTGTCGCCGTTGTCGGGATCGGTAAACAGCATGCCATAGGCAAGCTGGTTGCCGGCAAGCAGCTGATTTTCCGCCATGGTGACCGGCGGCAGTGACGCGGGCCGATCGGGTGCCGTGTTGACGCCGGTTACCGTGACGGCGATCGTGGCCGTGCTTGATAAACCGCCGGCATCCCGGATGGTATAATGGATGGAGGTCGTGCGGGTCTGGCCCGCGGCAAGATCCCTGAAGTCATTTCCTGCCGTAAAGGAATAGGTACCGTCCGCATTCACGGTGAAGGAGCCGCCCTGCGAACCCGTCACGGCCAATCCGATATTGGCGGCAGAACCGTTCACCTGCGACAGGAAGATCGGATCGTCGTCGATATCGTTAAGCTTCCAGTTGCCACTGCCGCTGCCGCCTTCCTGGATAGGCCCGGGCAACTGGTCATTGACGGCATAGGGTGGTTCGTCCGTGACGTTCCAGGTGATGGTCTGGCTGGTCGCGGCGCCGGCGTTATCGGTCGCCGTGATCGTGACCTGATAGGGTCCGCCATCGGAAGCGCTGGCGGTCAGATCACCCGTGATGCGGCCCGTCGCATTATCGATGGTCAGCCCGGGTGGCAGATTGGACGCCGTGAATGTGAGCGTGGTGGAATCGACATCGCTGAAATAGGTCGCGACGTTGAAATCGACCGGCTGCGTATCACCATCCGTACGATCCGGAATGGGCGAGGCGATCGGCGCGTCGTTGACGGCGGTGATCGTGACAGTGACCGTGGCCGTCGACACACCACCATTGCCGTCATCGATCGTGTAGACGATCGTGTCTGTGCCATTGAAGTTCGCATTCGGGGTATAGATGATGGTGACACCATCCGGGCCGATCGTCGCACTGCCATGCCCGGCCGAGACGGATGTGATCGTCAGCGGATCACCATCAGGATCGATATCGATGCCGACCTGGCTACCGGAACCGGGGAATCCCGCGCCCGTCATCGGATTGAACCGGATCGTCGTGTCTTCCGCAATCGTCAGCGCATCATTGACCGCAGTTGGACCGGGATTGGTCACTTCCAGCGTGAATTCCTGATAGGTGCTGTTGCCTGTGCCGTTCGGCCCGTCGAAGGCGGTAATCCGAATAGTGTAGATGCCGCCGTTCAGGGCGCTGGCATTCCTGTCTATCGATCCCAGGATGACACCGGTGGCGGGATCGATGGTCAGGCCGGCAGGCAGGCCGGTGGCGGTGAAATTGAGGTCGTCGCCATCCGGGTCGGTGAAGAAATCACCCGTATCGAGCGCCAGCGACTGACCATCGGCGCGCACGATATAGGGAAGCGGCTTGGTAACGACAGGTGCGTCCGGTACGGACGTGACATTGATTCGGACGGTCGCCGTTGCGACGCCGCCATTGCCGTCAGCAATCGTGTAGGTGAAGCTTTCCGAACCGTTGTAATTGGCATTCGGCGTAAAGCGCAGGTAGGGCTTGCCATCCTGGCCGATCATGAGCGTGACGACGCCGTGCGCCGTGGCCACCGGGCTGTCGAGTTTCAGTTCCTTGTTGTCGATATTGATGATGGACAGCGTGTCGCGGTCGGGATCATTGTCATTGCCAAGGACTAAAATATCGACCGGCGTATCTTCGGCTGTAGTGACGGTGTCATCGGCTGCCGTCGGCGGCAGATTGAGCACGGTGTAGCGGAACGTAACCGGTGTGACGCCGCCATTGCCGTCTCTGGCCGTGACGATGACCGTGAATACGGTTTCGCCGGTTGGGCCGGAAGCGCCCGACGCGATAGTCCCGGTGATGGCCGTACCGTTGAAGCTGAGACCGGCAGGCAGGCCTGTGAC
Organism: Endobacterium cereale; assembly: GCF_009617585.1. GTDB lineage: Bacteria > Pseudomonadota > Alphaproteobacteria > Rhizobiales > Rhizobiaceae > Neorhizobium > Neorhizobium cereale. Next base: position 134,854 of record NZ_WIXI01000048.1, read on the forward strand.
AGTGTAGGTGAGAGCGTCGCCATCGGGATCGCTGAAGAAGCCGCGCACGTCGAGCGAATCCGTATCGCCGTCATTGCGGGTGCGATCGGGGATCGTGCCGCCGGCGGGCGCATCGTTGACCGCTGTAACGGTGACAGCGACGGTGGCCGTCGCCGTGCCGCCATTGCCGTCGGAGATCGTGTAGACGATCGTGTCGGTGCCGTTGAAGTTGAGGTTCGGCTGATAGGTGATCTGACCGTTCGAACCGATCGTGACCGTACCGTTGACTGCGGTAGCACCGGTGACGACCAGAGGATCGCCATCCGGATCGCTGTCATTGGCAAGGACATTGATCGTGTAGGGCGTGTCTTCCGGCGTGGTAAAGCTGTCCGCAACGGCGATCGGCGCGGGGTTGGTGACGGTATAGGTGAAGCTACGAGACACGGTGCCGCCATTACCGTCATTGGCAGTGACCGTCACCGTATAGACGCCATTGGCGTTCGGCCCGCCGATACTGGCCTGACGGTCGATCGTGCCGGTAATGAGGCCGGCCGCGGTGATGGAGAGGCCGGACGGCAGGCCGGTCTGGCTGTAGATCAGCGTATCGCCATCCGGATCGCTGAAGAAACCGGACACATTGAGGTTGATGCCGGCGCTGTCGGTGGAGGCGCGGTTGGGCAGCGTGCCGGCGGTCGGTGCATCGTTGATCGGTGCGACATCGACGGTGACGGTATATTCGTTGGTGCCGCCCTTGCCATCGCTGACGATGAAGGTGAAAGCATCACGACCGTTGAAATTGGCATTCGGCGTGTAGGTGTAGGTGCCATCCGAATTGATGACGACGGTGCCGCTGGCCGGCGCCGTGGCGCCTGCAGCATAGGTGACGACGTCACCGGTATCGACATCGCTTGCAGCCGGCAGGCTGCCGGACAGAACCGCATCTTCATTGACGCCGACAGTGACATCCGAAGAGACAGGCGCATCGTTGACCGGCGTGATGGTTCCGTTGATCGTGCCAGTGGTGCTCAGAAGACCGTCGGAGACCGTGTAGGTAAAACTGACATTGCCGTTGTAATCGGCATTCGGCGTGAAGGTCAGGCGACCATCGGCATCGAGCGTGACCGTACCACCTGGAACAGTGACCGAACCGTTGACCGCGATCGCCGTGCCGTTGATCGCGGTGATCGAAATGGCATTGCCGTCGACATCACTGTCATTGGCGCGCGGATCGAAGGTGACCGCCGTGTCTTCGTTGGTCGTGAACGTGTCATCGATGACGGTAGGCGCATCGTTGACCGGGGAGACGGTGCCGGAGACAGTGGCGGTCGCGGTGCCGCCATTGCCATCCGAAACCGTGTAGTTGAACGAGATCGGGCCATTGTAATTGGGCGCTGGCGTGAAGGTCAGCGTGCCATTGGCATTCAGGCGCACGCTGCCATTGGTGACGGCGATGGAAGAGCCGACAGCGATGGCACTGCCATTCACCTGCGTGACCGTAAGTGTGTCGTTGTCGATATCCGTGTCGTTCGTGACGACGGAAATATCGACCGCATTGTCCTCACTGGTCGAGAACGTGTCGTTATTGGCGACCGGCGCATCGTTGACCGGGGTGACCGTACCGTTGACGGTGGCGGTTGCCGTGTTTCCCTGCCCATCGGAGATGGTGTAGGTGAAGGAGGGATTGCCGTAATAATTCGCCGTGGGCGTGAAGGTCAGCGTGCCATTGGCATTGAGCGTGACCGAGCCGCCGGTAATGGCAATGCTGTTGCCGGCAGCGATGTTTGTGCCGTTGATCTGCGTAACGGTCAGAGGATCATTGTCCGGATCGCTGTCATTGGTTCTCACATCGAAGGTGACGGCAGTATCTTCGGCCGTCGAGAACGTATCGTTGGCGGCAACCGGCGGATCCTGCACCGGCGTAACGGTGCCATTGACGGTCGCGCTGGCCGTGTTCCCGTTGCCGTCCGAAATCGTATAGATGAAGGACGGATTGCCATTGTAATTGGCATTCGGCGTGAACGTGAGCGTGCCGTTGGCGTTAAGCGTGATACGGCCACCGGTGACGGTGACACTGCCACCGACGGAAATTGCGCTGCCGTTGATCTGCGTGACGGTGAGCGGATCATTGTCCGGGTCGCTGTCATTGGTGCGCACGTCGAATGTCGTGGGCGTATCTTCCAAGGTCGTGAACGTGTCGTTGCTGGCAACCGGCGGGTCCTGAACCGGAACGATCGTGCCGTTGACGGTCGCGTTGGCAGTGGCGCCCTGCCCGTCGGACAGTGTGTAGGTGAAGCTGACAGCGCCATTGGCATTGGCGTTGGGCGTGAATGTCAGCGTGCCGTTGGCATTGAGCGTGATCGTTCCGTTGGAAAGCACAACGCTGTTTCCGACGGTGATATTGGTGCCGTTGATCTGCGTGACGCTGAGCGTTCCGCCATCGATATCGCTGTCATTGGTGCGGACATCGAAGGTGACTGGCTGGTCTTCATTGGTGGTAAACGTGTCGTTGGCGGCGACGGGCGCATCATTTGTGCCGTTGACGGTGACCGTCAGCGTTGCCGTGGCGGTGCCGCCCTGCCCGTCGGAAATCGTGTAGGTGACGGATGTGGTGCGGCTCTGGCCCTGCGCCAGATTGTCAAAGGCCGTACCGGGAATGAAGACATAAGCACCGTTGGCACCGATGGTGAACGTGCCGCCGTTCGAACCGGTAACGGCCGTGCCGATACCGGCGGCCGAGCCACCAACCGCCGAGACCACGATCGGATCGCCATCGGGATCACTGTCGGCGCCGACACCGTTGATATCGCCCAGGATGACATTGCCGGAAGCATTGGCGTTTTCGGTGGTCACCGCTGCATCGTTTACGGCAACCGGTGCGGGATTGGTGACCGTCCAGGTGAAGGTGCGGCTGACCTGTGCGCCACCACCATCGGTGGCGGTAATGGTGACGGAATAGGGGCTACCGATGCTGGCGCTGCGGTCCATCGTCCCGGAGATGACACCGGCGGCGTTGATGGACAGGCCCGGCGGCAGGTCGGTCTGGGTGAAGGTGAGCGTATCGCCGCTATCGGGATCGGAGAAATTGCCGGCGACGTTGAAGGACACGAACTGCGCATCGGCGCCGGACTGGTTTGCGATCGGCGTCGATACTGGGGCGTCGTTGATGCCGGTGACGGTGACGGTAAAGGTGGCAAAGGACGTGCCGCCCTTGCCATCCGACACCTGATAGGTAACCGACGAGGTGCGGGTCTGGCCCGCGGCAAGATCCACAAAAGCAGTGCCGGGATTAAAGACGGCCTGACCGTTTGCGCCGATCGTGAACGTGCCGCCGCCGCTGCCGGCAACCGCCTGCGCAACACCGGAAGCCGACCCGTTGACCTGCACGACGGAGAGCGTGTCGCCATCGACGTCGGTATCGTTGGCGAGAACGTTGATGGAGGCCGTGCCGTTGGCAAGGATGCTGGCCGCATCATTGGCGGCGACCGGCGCATCGTTGACCGGAGTGACGCCGACCGTGACCGTATATTCGACGGACACCTTGCCGTCGCTGACGCGGTAGGTGAACGTGTCGGATCCGTTGTAATTGGCGGCCGGCGCGTAGGTGAACGTGCCGTTGGAATTGATGGTGACAGTGCCGTGAGCGGGCGCGGTGCCACCTGCGGAATAGGTCAGCGTATCGCCATCGACATCCGTTGCCGTCGGCAATGTTCCGTTGAGGGCCGTATCCTCGTTGGTCGTGTAGCTGGCATTGGAACCGACAGGCGCGTCGTTGACCGGATTGACGGTGATGACAGACGTGTCGGTATCGCTAAGCGCACCGCCGGAACCGGCATTGCCGCTATCGTTGGTGACCATGGTCAGCGTGACACTGCCATTGGCATTGAGCGCCGGCGAGAACAGCGGACGATTGGCGGAAGCCAGATATGTGTTGATGTTGGCAAGCGTGCCGGTGAGCGTGATCGACGCGGTACCGGTGCCCGTAACAGAAACGCCACCTGCCGTATTGGCCGCTAGCGTGCCGGAAGACACACTCAGCGTCACGGTGATCTGGCCGGAGCCGGCATCGACATCCGAGACCGAAATACCGGTCAGCGCGAAGGATGTATCCTCATCGGTAACGAATGTGCCCGGCAGGTTGTTGACCGGCGCATCGTTGACCGCCGTGACGTTGAAAGTGATCGTATTGGGCGACTGGTCGGTGTCGATGCCGCCATTCGCGGTGCCGCCATTGTCGCGCACCTGGAAAGTGAAGGCGGAAAGCGCCGTACCGTTGGCATTGGCAGCCGGCGTGAAGACAAGATTGCCGAGGCTGCCCGCGGCGATGAACTGGCCGGCGGTGACGGCATTGCCACCCAACGTCAGCGTGCCGTTCGCCGGCAGGGTGGTGATTACCACGCCGGCAAGCGCATTGGCCGGATTGTCGTTCGGATCGGAAAAGCCGAAATCGGCGGTGCTGAATGTGTAGCTGCCGTCTTCCGCGATCGTCACCGTCTTGTCGGCGCCGGAAGGTGCGTCGTTGACCGGCGTGATGGTGATGGTGGCGGTATCGATATCGGTCAGCGCCGGGCCGCCGGTATTGCCGTTGTCATTGGTGGTCATCGTCAGCGTGACGCTGGCGACCGAATTTGCCGCTGGTGTGAAGCTTGGGCGATTTGTGGCGTTGCTCAGATAGTTGTTTATCGCGGTCAGCGTGCCGGACAGCGTGATCGTGCCGGTCGTGCTGCCGCCGACCGTGACGCCATTCGCCGAGGTCGCGGTCAGTATGCCGGAACCGACCGAAAGCGTGACCGTAACATCGCCCGTACCAGCATCGGGATCGGCGATCTGCAGGCCACCGAGAGAAAGCGCATTGTCTTCCAGGACGGTGAAACCGGCCGGCAGGGTGTTCACCGGCGGCTTGTTGACGGCAGCGACCGCGACCGTGACGGTGGCCGTTTCCGTCGCGCCGCCGGAGGTGACGGTATAACTGAAGGTCGTGACACCGGCATAAGCGGTGTTCGGCGTGAAAATGAGCTGGCCGCCGGCTGTCAGCTGCACCTGCCCATTGGCCACGGTGACGGGTGCGCCACCGACGGTGATGGCAAGTCCATTGACGGCGGTGACGGTGCGCCCGGCATTTTCAAAACTGTCATTGGCGAGCACGGAAATCGCGACAGCCGTATTTTCGGCCGTGGAGGCCGTGTCATCGACGATATCGGCGACGCCGGTGACCGTGACCGCGATATTGGAAACAGTCGCGGATCCGACCTTGCCGTCGGTGGTGGAAATGGTGATGCCGCCGGCCGCGCCGTAATAATCGGCGGTCGGGGCGTAGCTCGCGCCTGCAAGGGCTGCGTTGATGGCCGCCTTGGTGCCGGTGAAGGTCATCGTCGTATTTGACGTGCCGGTGCCGGTGGTGAAGGTCAGACCGGCAATGCCCGACAGAGAGAAGGTACCGTTTGCCGCGGTGATGGTGACCGTCAGGTTGGTATCATCGACATCGCCGACGGCAATGGCGTTGCCCGCTCCGGAGGAAAAGACCAGCGTGCCGTCCTCGGTCATCGTCTGGCTGCCCGGCACGGTATTGACCGGCGCATCGTTGACCGGCGTTACATTGACGGTGACAGTCGCCGTTTCGGTGACGCCGCCAGACGTGACCGTGTAGGTGAACGAGGTCTGGCCGTTGAAATCCTGCGCCGGCGTATAGGTGATCGTGCCATTGGCATTGAAGGTGACCGTGCCCTGCCCGACCGGTGGCTGAGTGACAGATGTGAGGACGGGTGTGCCTTCAAAATTGTCGGCCGAACCGCCGCCGAGACCGGTAATGGCGTTGAAGGTGATCGGCGTATCTTCGAGCGTGGTTACGGTATCAGCGACGATATCGGCAACCGGCGTAATGGTCACACCGATCGTATCGGTATCGCTGGTGGTGCCGTCCGAGGTGACGACGGTGATCGTGTCGGCGCCGTTATAATCGGCGTTCGGATTGTAACGAAGGCTGGCGAGGACGGCATTCACTGCAGCGGCGCTGCCGCTGATGGTGACCGTGCCGCTGTTGTTGTTGCCGATCGTCGCGCCACCAGCAGCGGTGACGGAAATCGTGCCTCGGGTGACGCTGACCGTTGTCGTCAGCGTGTCGCCATCGATGTCGGTAACGGAAATGCCGCCAATGGCAAGTGAGGTGTCTTCGGCCGTCGTCTGCGCGCCCGGCACCGTGTTCACCGGTGCGTCGTTGACCGCCGTGACTGTGACAGTGACATTGGCGGTTTCGCTGACGCCGCCGGAGGTGACGGTGTAATTGAATATGGCCGTGCCGTTGTAATCGGCGGCCGGCGTAAAGGTCAGCGTGCCGTTAGCGTTGAGGCGAACCGTACCGTTCGACACGGCAACCATGCCGTTGACGGCGATCGACGTGCCGTTGATGGCGGAAATGGTGCGATTGGCGTTGGTGAAAGTGTCATTGGCGGCAACGTTGATATTGACGGCGGAATCTTCCGCAGTCGTCGCCGTGTCGGCAACGATATCGGCGACCGGCACAACGGTAATAGTGCTGGTATCGACATCCGTCAGGCTGCCATCGCTGCTGGTCATGGACAGCGTGACCGAACCGTTGAAATCGGCAACCGGATTGTATTTTGGCGCGGATGCTGAGGCAAGATAGGCGTTGATGTTGGCAAGCGTGCCGGTCAGCGTGATCGTGGCGCTGCCCGTGCCCGAGACGGTTACGCCGCCGGCTGTGGCGGCAGACAGAGTGCCGGAATTGACCGCGAACGTGACCGTCATCGTGCCCGAACCGACATCGGGATCGGCGAGCGTGATGCCGGACAGCGTCAGTTGCGTATCTTCGTTGACGCTGAAGGTCGCCGGCAGGCCGTTGACCGGTGCGTCATTGACCGGAACGACAGACACTGTCGTGATGGCCGTATTGGAATTGAGCGCACCGTCATTGACCGTCACAGAAATGCTGCGCGGGGTGGAACCAGGATCGCTGGAGGCTGAGCGATAGAGAACCTGCTGGAGCGCCGTCTGGTAATCCGCCTTGCTGGCGGAACCGGACAGGGTCAGGCGGGAATTGACGGAATCGTAGCTGGCGGTGATACCGGACGGCAGCGAACCGTTCACAAAAAGGACGTCGCCTGCCACTGCATTGGTGATGGTGATCACCGCCGACGCCATGTTGGCATTGTCGATATCGATGATCGACACGTCGGTATCGACAACGGATACGCCCGCGCCCTTTTCCGTATAGCTGGTGGCAAAACCGGTGCCGGCACCGGACGCATCGAGATCGAGCACCGGCGCGTCGTTGACCGGGGTGACGGTGATGATGCTGGTATCGACATCCGAAAGCGTACCGCCGGAGCCGGTATTGCCGCCATCACTGGTGGTCATGGTCAACGTGACATTGCCGTTGAAATCGGCGACTGGCGTGAAGGCCGGACGCGTGACGGCGCCGGCAAGATAGGCATTGATATTGGCGAGTGTGCCCGTAAGCGTCAGTGTCGCCGTGCCCGAACCGGTGACGGTGACGCTGCCACCCGCCGTAGCAGACAGAAGGCCGGAATTGACGGAGAGCACCACCGTCATCGTGCCGCTGGCGGCATCGACATCTGTAATGGACAGACCGGCGAGGCTGAGCGCCGTGTCTTCCGCCACCGAGAAGGTGGGCGGCAGGGTGTTGACCGGCGCATCGTTGACCGCCGCGATGGTAATCGTGCGCGTATCGATATCGGTGAGCTGACCGCCGGAACCCGAATTGCCGCCGTCATTGGTGGTCATCGTCAGGGTGACGGAACCGTTGGCATTGGCGGCCGGGTTATAGAGCGGCACTGATGCCGAAGCGAGGTAAGCGTTGAGATTGGCGAGCGTGCCGGTCAGCGTGATGGTCGCCGTACCGGAGCTGGAGACCGTGACGCCGCCCGCATTGGCGGCGCTGATCGTGCCGCTACCGACGGACAACGTGATTGTCATCGTGCCGCTGCCGGCATCGACATCGGCAACCGACAGTCCGCTCAGCGCGACCGCAACATCCTCGTTTGTATTCCAGCCAGCACCCGGCAATGTATTGACCGGCGCATCGTTGACGGCTGCGACATTGATGGTGACGGTCGCGGTTTCGAGCACGCCGCCGGAATTGACCGTGTAGGTGAACGTCGTCTGGCCATTGAAATTGGCAGTCGGCGTATAGGTGATCGTGCCGTCGGCATTGAAGGTGACAGTGCCCTGGCCTGCCGGTGGCTGGGTGACGGCGCTGACGAACCGGGCCGGGTTGGCAAAGGTGTCGGCGGTGGCGCCGCCGGTTCCGGTCAGCACGTTGAAGGAGAGAGGCGTATCTTCAGTCGCCGCAATCGTGTCGTTGGTGGCGTCGGCCACCGGCGTAACGGTAATAGCAACGGTATCCGTATCGCTGAGGGCACCGTCCGAAGTGACGATGGTCAGCGTGTCGGAACCGTTGAAATCGGCATTGCCCTGATAACGCAGCGAGGCGAGCACGGCATTGACCTGCGCCAGCGTGCCCGACAGCGTGAGATTGGCGGTACCGACACCGGTCACCGTGCCGGAATTGGTGACGGTGGGCGACAGGATGCCGTTGCCGACCGTCAGCGTCACGGTGACATTGGTGCTGTCGACATCACCGACCTGCACACCAGGGATCGCCGTCATCGTGTCTTCGAGGACAGACTGCGCGCCCGGCACGGTGTTGACCGGCGCATCGTTGACGGCAATGACGTTGACGGAAGCAATCGCCGTGTTGGAATTCAGCCCACCGTCATTGACGGTCACGCTGATATTGCGGGTCACCGTCGATGGATTTTCGGACCCAGACGAATAGCGGATCTGTAGCAGGGCTGCCTGGTAGGCGGCATTGGAGGCGGAACCGGAAAGCACCAGCGTGAAAGTCGCGGGGTCGTAGCTCTGGATGGTGATACCGCTTGGCAATGTCCCGGCGACGGAAAGAAGGTCTCCCGCCTGGCCATTGGTGATCTGCACCCTGAGTGACGCCATGGTGGCGTTGTCGACATCGGTGATGACCGTGTCAGCTGCAGCGATGGCAATGCCCGTGCCGTTTTCCGTGTAGCTGGTGGAATAGCCGGTGCCGGAGCCGGCTGCACTCAGATCAAGGGTCGGAGCATCATTGACCGGATTGATGGTGATGGTTGCGGTGTCGGTATCGGTCAGTGCGCCGCCACCGGTATTGCCACCATCATTGGTGGTCATGGTCAGGGTGACGCTGCCATTGGCATCGGCCACCGGCACATAGACGGGCGCCGAAGCGCTCGCGAGATAGACATTGATATTGGCAAGCGTGCCGGTCAGCGTGAGGATGCCCGTGCCCGAACCGGTCACTGCGACGCTGCCGCCTGCGGTGGCGGTCAGCGTGCCCGTGGGCACCGACAGGCGGACGGTGATCGTGCCGGAGGCAGCATCGAGATCGGTGACGGCAAGGCCTGTCAGCGCGACGCTGGTATCTTCATTCGTTGTCCAGCCGGCCGGTATGGTGTTGACCGGGGCATCGTTGACGGCCGTGACGGCAACGGTGGCAACAGCCGTATTGGAATTGAGCGCGCCATCGCTGACGCTGACGTTGATTGAACGGCTGGTGGCGCTGCCGCCATTGGTCGGATTATCGGATGTGCTGGAATAACGGATCTGTGCCAGATAGTTCTGGTAATTGGCCTTGGTGTCGGATCCGGTCAGCGTCAGCGTAAACGTGGCGGCGTTGTAGGAAACGGTGATATTGCCCGGCAGGGCCGACGCCATGGCGAGAACATCGCCCACCTGACCGTTGGAGATGACTACCGTGGCCGAGGCGATATTGGCATTGTCGATATCGATGACGCTGGTATTGGCGGCCGATGTAATGGCGACGCCGGTGGCGTTTTCGGTATAGGACGCGGCAAAACCTGTGCCGGCCGCCGAACCATCGAGATCGAGGATCGGGGCGTCGTTGACCGGATTGATGGTGATCGTGCGCGTGTCGGTATCGGTCTTGGTGCCGCCCGTGCCGGTGTTGCCGAGATCGCTGGTGACCATGGTCAATGTCACCGCACCGTTCGCATCGGCGACGGGCACATAGACGGGTGCCGATGCACCGGCGAGGTAGGCGTTGATGGCGGTGAGCGTGCCCGTGAGCGTGATCGAATTGCCCGAACCGCTGACGGTGACGCCACCGCTGCTGGTTGCCAGAAGCGTGCCGGTGCCGACCGAGAGCGTGACCGTCATTGAGCCCGTACCGGCATCGGGATCAGCGATAGACAGGCCGGTCAGCGTGACATTGGTATCTTCATTGGTCGTCCAGCCCGCGGCCGGCAGCGTGTTGACCGGGTCGTCATTGACGGCAATGACGCTGATCGTGGATGTCGCGATGGGCGAGGAAATCGCGCCGTCGTTCACCGTGACGTTGATGACGCGGGCAGTCGTCGACGGATTGTCGCCGGAATTGGAAAAGGTGATGTTGCGGATTGCCGTCGCATATGCGGCCTTGGTGGCATTTCCCGTCAGGTTGATGGTGATCTGGCCGGGCGTCGACGTATCGATGCTGCCGGTAATTCCGGCCGGCAGGCTGCCCAGCGCAAGCAGGTCTCCGGCCTGCGCATTGGTGAGCACGATACTGGCGGCGCGCATGTTGGCGCTGTCGAGATCACGCACGCTGGCGGCGGCGGCCGCGATATTCACGCCCGCGCCATTCTCGGTGTAGGTGGCCGAATAATTGTTGCCGGAAAGAGCATCGACATTCGTCAAGGCGCTGATCGTGTCGACGAAAATGTCATCCGTGCTCGGCGCAAGGCCGAGCAGGCCGCCGGTGGAAACGTAACTGAACACCAAAGCGCCCGACGCACTGACCGTCGACGGCAGGTTGATGGTCACGGGTGTCCGTGTCCATGCGGTCGTATTGACCGCCGAAGCGGCAACGGTCGCCGGTGAGCCACTTGCGCCGTTCAGATAGGTGATCGTCGCGGTATTGGGGTTCCCACCAACAACACCGGTAGAAATACGGGCATAGACCACGCCTCCGATGGAGATTTCCAGCGTGGCCGGCGTAGTGTTGTCGGTCGAAAGACCCGCCACCGAGTTGTTGCTCCAGCCAACATCAAACGTCAGCTGTGTCGCGCCCGAAGGTGCAAGCCCGTCATTCCAGCCGGAAAGGCCCGTCTGCGTGATCGTGCCTGTCGCCCCGGAATTCTGCCAGGCGAAGCCGTTGTTGACGATGCTGCCGGTACCGGACACCGTCCATCCGGTTCCGCCGGGGTTGGCACCATTGCCGACGATTTCCTGCGAGACCGTGCCGGAGTTCAGATCGATGATGGGACCAACGGCGTTATAGCCGAAATCTGCGCTAAGCACCGTTGTTCCGACAGCGCTGGCATTGATCGCCTGGGTCGTTGCGGTCGTCGCCGGTGCGGTGCCGAGAGCAGCGTTTGTATCGGTCACCCGCACGACATAACGGCCGGGCAGAACGCCGGTGAAAAGATAGGCGCCATTGATATCGGTCGTATCCGTGGCGAGAACACGTTCGCCGGCATCGGCAACACCGTTATTGTTGAGGTCATCGACCAATTGCACGGTGACACCGGAAATGCCGCCATCAATGCCGGTTTCGAACGTGCCGTTACCGTTGTTGTCATCGAAGACGATGTCTCCGATGGAGCCTGTCGGCGGTGTCCAGCTGGCGGCATCGGCGATCGGCGTCGACAGCGCCGTCGAACCGTTGGTGGTGATCGTCAACGCCGAACCGATGGTCGCACCCGTCGTGGGGTTGAAACGCTGGATGATTGGTGCGCTGCCGGTGTTGATCGCACCGACCACATAGGAATTGCCCGCCGAATCATTGGCACCCTGTGACGCGCCCGGGTTGGCGTAGGTCGTCCCGACCTGCACACCCGTGGCAAGGCTGTAACGGTTGATTCCGGCAGTGGTGACGCTGAGCAGGTTACCGTTGGCGGCGTCGATGGCGAAATCACCCCAGTCGGTGCTGGCCAGATTGGAGCCGAAAGTCGCAACACCGGCAAGGCTCTTGCCATCCGCCGAAAATGTCAGACGCCAGATCTGGGCGTCACCGGCTCCGGACTCGATGCCGAGATAAAGCGAGCCGTTGTAAAATGCGGCCGCACCGCTGCCGACGCCGCGCGTGCCGATGGTGACATTGGCGATAGAGCCGTTGCTCGCCAGATCGTTGTCGATGAGAATATGGGTGTTGTTGATGAAATCGTAGGCGAACAACGCCCTATTGGTGCCAACGGAAGCCGAATCCGTATAATAAATTAAGCCGTTGGTCTGATCGACAGCCAGCGAGTTGATCGTGTCGGACATGCTTATACCGCCGACGGTAGCGGGAACGATGGTAATTGCCGTCGCCTTGCCGGTGGCAAGGTCGACGCTGTAGATGGTCCGTTCGGAAGAGACGAGCACGGCGCCGTTGCCGACAGAGGCCTGAACGTTGAGCAGTTCGGCATAGTGTTCCTGCGCGTCCGCAGACACCACCGATCGGGTCGTGACTTCGCCGTAGCGATATTCCAGCGTCCAGTCACCGCCCTTGTATGCTGACCCTGTCGCATCGTCCGATGCCGCGATGTCGGCGCCGGTCTGATAGCTCATCATCCGCGCGGCGCTCTCACCGAGTTCGCCTCGAGCAAAATCACAGCCGTAGATCAGGATATCGGCATCTTCGGCAAGCGAGGACCGCAAGCTCTGAAGGTCTTCGGCATACTCATCGGCCATCGATTCGACCGTGAGCGTCGCGGTGCCGAGATAGAGCCTGCCCTCGTCACCATGGGAGATGATGTGGATGGACTGGATATTGTCCATGCCACGCAGCGCTTCGGCAAGCTGGTCCACCCCATCGCGGCCCTGCTCCAGCACGATGACGTCGAAATCGCCTTCGATGCTGCCCAGAAGTGATTCGTAATCCGGAACGGAACTATCGACCACCACGACCTGCCGGCCGGCGGCAGAGCCGGGCGCCTCCGTGGGTTGTGCGCCCACATGCGCGCCTTCGGCCGCAGCCGCCAGCGCGCGTGCGAGCGCATCGCTGTCGCGCGTGTCGGACGCCGCCCTTTCGGTGGCTTCATGCGCTGCGGATTGGTCCTTGTCCTGAGCATGTTCGACAGTCGCCGCGCCAGCCGCATCAAACGCAATGCGCTGCTCAAGCTCCATCAGCATGGAGCCTATGCGATCCTGCCCCCTCGCCTTTTGTGTTTTTGCCTTCTTCTTGGGAAGAGGCTTTTTAGGGCGAGTGAAATGCTCGTTCATGACTTACCTTCCCGCGCAGAAATGGTCCGGATACAACGTCCGGGTTTTGCGCCGGCGGGCCCGTGAGCCCGCCTGACATCAGCGATCGCATTAACCTGATCCGAATATTAGGATTCAGTTGTTTACCAAATTACAAACAGCTACTATTAATTTTAGCAATACATGATGTTTTAGAAAACCCGTATTTTTCTGGCACATCACGCAAATGGGAACCTCAAGCTCTCATCCTTCACGGGAGGATTTTTCATGTCCACACGTTCATATTCTCTAATATGTTAGCGTCTTATTAATCATATTCGTAAATCTTAAATCAGCCCTGGGTTTTCACTCTTCACCTTCGACCGCGTCTAGGTTGACTTGTCGTTGGAGATGATGCGCGCGGCACCCGTCAAGATTTGAAGATGGGGATTTTTGCGGGTCGTAATTGAGGTGCAGTGGTGAAGTTTCCGTATTTATGGATTGTCCCGGTCAGTTTGATTGCAGTTGGTTGCTCGGTGAAAACCGATCCACTCAAGGCAGAAGCCAATGTCTCCTTCGCCGATGACAAGCTGGTGAGGGCCACCGCCTATCAGGAGCCCATCACCGGTTCGATAGATCTTTACGAGGCCATGGCGCGGGCGCTGAAATACAACCTGGATACGAAGGTCGAAATCATGGAGGCTTCGCTGAAGCTTCGTGAAGCCGATCTCGTGAGCTACAGCGCGCTGCCGAAACTGGTGGCCGGCGCCGGATATGCCGGTCGTGATGAGGGCGACCCTTCGACACCTTCGACCCGCGATCCAAATGTGCGTACAGGCGACCTGACCTTCTCCTGGAACGTTCTCGATTTCGGGCTCTCCTATGTCCGCGCCAAGCAGGCAGCCGATCAGGCACTCATTCAGGAGGAGATGAAACGCCGCATCGTCAACAAGGTGATCGAGGATGTGCGCACCGCCTACTGGCGAGCTGCCAGCTATCAGCGGCTTGTCGGCCGCATGCGGGCACTCGAGGGGCGGGTGGCGCGGGCCCTGCGCGAGACACGCGGACTTTCCGGCAGCGGCGAGGCTTCGCCGCTCGTTGCTTTGACGTATGAGCGCGAACTCATTGAAGTGAAACGTGAAGTGGAGCAGCTCGAAGGCGAATTGAAGGTTGCCAAGAGCCAGTTGGCGGCACTGATGAACATCACACCCGGCACCGAATTCACGCTGTCACTACCCAAGCGCAACAATCCGAAGCTGAGCGTTCCTAACGATCTTTCGGCAATGTACCGCATCGCCGCCGCCAACCGTCCGGAAATGCGCGAGGTTGCCTATCGCATGCGCATCAACGAGCAGGAGGTCAATGCCGCCCTGCTCGACATCCTGCCGGGGTTCAGTGTCTATGCCGGAAACAATTACGACAGCAACGACTTCATCACCGATGCGAACTGGGCATCATGGGGTGCCAAGGTAAGCTTCAACGCGATGAAACTGTTTGCGCTGCCGGCTACGAACAGGAAGATCGAGGCGGAAAAGGAAGTGCTGGATGCACGTGCCTTGTCGGTTGCCATGGCCGTGATGACGCAGGTCCATATCAGCCGCGCTCGCTTTACCCATCTCAACAAATCCTATTCGACGGCGGCAGCCCTTTCCAACGTCTCGCACCGGATTCTCAACCAGGTGCGGGCGGAAACCAAGGCGCAGAAGACCAGCGAGCAGATCCTCATCCGCGAGGAAATGAACGCGCTGGTGGCCGACGCCAAGCTCGATATGGCCTATGCCGACATGCAGAACGCCTACGCCAATGTCTATGCATCTCTTGGCGTCGATCCATTTCCACGCGGCCTGACCACCAAGGAAAGCGTCGCCGAGATTTCCACCCGCATGAAGGCGTTGTGGAACGAGGGCGGCGGCGCAGCCGTCATCCATGTGAGCGCACAAACAGCAGGTATCCAGTAACCGGGCAGAGGTCGATCATGACCGATCGAACGTATTTTTCGAACATCGGATCGCGCCAGCAGTTTTGCGGTGCGATTTTCGCCGTTTGTCTTTTCGGGTCATTTTCGGCGATAGGTTCCGCACTGGCGCAGGCCGGAAACGAGACGCTTCGCGGCATCGTCAAGCCGGTTAACGAGGCGATGATCGCCTCTGACCTGACGTTTCCGATCCGTTCCCTGCCTTTTCGCGAAGGCCAGAGTTTTGCCAAGGGCGATACGCTGGTGGAATTCGAATGCGGTGATCTGGCCGCACAGGTAAAATCGGCGGAAGCAATGTTTCGCGCCGAGCAGATCACGCTGGAAAACAACCAGCGCCTGGCCAAATCCCGTGCGGTCGGCAATTTCGAGGTCGATCTTTCGCGCGCCAAGGCAGATCAGGCCGCCGCCGAACTGGAAGGCTTTCGCTCAAAAATGTCACGCTGCGTGATCCGTGCGCCCTATGACGGACGCATCGCCGTAATGCGCGCGCATGCGCATGAAATCCCCGAGCCGAACCAGCCGATGATGCAGATCGTCAGCCAGTCGGATCTGGAGATCGAAATCCTGCTGCCTTCCGACTGGCTTCGCTGGCTGAAACCGCGCAGCCGTTTCAGCATCCGCATCGATGAAACGGGAAAAAGCCTCGGTGCGGAAATCGTGCGCATCGCCGCCGTGGTCGATCCCGTCAGTCAAACCGTGAAAGTAACCGGACGTTTCTGGAATGGCGCCGAGGGCGTGTTGCCCGGCATGAGCGGCGCAACCACGTTCGAAGACGTGCCGGCGAGCGAGTAGGCCCATGGAGTTCAAGATCACCCCGAGCCCGGACCAGTCCGGCGGCGCCCAGCCACTGTCGCAGACAGGTAGTGCAGCGCCGCGCCCGGCCGGCAATCCCAATGCACGCGGACAGACACAGGCTGCGGCCGATGGCACAGCCAAAGCGCTCGATTTGCTTCTAAAGGTCGAAGCGGAAGCGCGACAGGCGCAAACCGTGGGTGAGCTGGCGTTTCTCATCGCCAACGAAACCATGCGCCTGACCCGCTGCCGGCAGGTTTTTGTGATGCAGGGGCGATCCGACGTTTTTACCGTGCGGGCGGCAAGCTCGATCGGTGCCGTCGACCGCAATGCGCCACGCATCCGTTGGGTGGAGGCGATCATTGCCGACCTGCAGGCGGTGAAGGGTCTGCAAGCTCCCAATGCCTTCACCCTTCCGGCACATTGCCCGCCCGGAGATACAGAGCACAAAAGTTTTCCCTATCGGTTCATGAACTGGCAGCAGTTTGCACTTCGGGACGGCAAGGTTTTCGGCGGCATGCTGCTCGCCCGCGAAACAGCCTGGAGCGAGGTCGACACGCTGATTTCCCGCCGCCTGGCCGACACCTATGCGCATGCCTGGGCGGCACTGACCGGTGAGCGAAAGTTGCGGCGACGTCTGAAGATCAAGCCGCCTCTGGCGGCAGCCGCCATCGCAACCGTGGCGCTGGCTTTCGTGCCCGTGCCGATGACGGTTCTGGCACCTGCCGCCGTGGCACCGATCGGACCGGCCGTGATTGCCGCACCGCTTGATGGCGTGATCGATACCATTCTCGTCAACCCGGACCAGCGCGTGACGAAGGGCCAGCGACTGGTGCAGATGTCCGACGTGGTGCTGCGCAACGAGCTGGCGATCGCCGAACAGGATGTGCGGGTGGCGCAGGCCAAGCTGATGCAGGTAACGCAGGGCGCAGTATCAGACCCGCGCCTGCGCGCCGAACTGGCGGTGACACGTAGCGAACTCGCCGTCGCATCGGCAAAACGTGATTATGCCGGCGACATGCTGGAACGTTCCGACATCCGCTCCCCGGTGGATGGCGTCGCGATCTATACGGACAAGCGCGACTGGATCGGTCGGCCGGTCACGACCGGCGAGCGCATCATGGAAGTCGCCGACCCGTCGCGCATGCAGTTGCGCATAGACGTGCCGGTCGCCGACGCGATTGCCGTTGCGCCGGGCGCCAGCGTGCGCGCCTTTCTCGATTCCGACCCGCTACGCCCGGCGAAAGCGACAGTGGTGTCCGCGTCTTTCGAGGCTCGCATGGTGGAAGGCGACAAGCTGGCCTATCGCATCTATGCCGAACTGGAAGAATTGCCGCAGGGCATGAGGCTCGGCATTCGCGGCACCGCGCAGGTTTATGGTGATCGCGTCTTCCTCGGTTATTACCTGTTCCGCAAGCCGATCGCTCTGATGCGGCAGAAATTCGGATTATGACGGGCGCCACGCAAACGCTTTCGCTGCCGGCCGGCGTGCAGAAAATGGCTGGCGGCAAAGCGACGGGTGGCCCGGCTGCGCCAAAAGATATTCCGCTGCCGCCGATCCGCGAGGACCTGCAGATTACCCGCGGTGGCGTCAGCTATTCCGGCGCACCGACCTGGGTCGTGCTCGATCCGTTGCGCAACAAGTTTTTTCGCATCACCTATGAAATGTTCCAGATTCTTTCCCTCTGGAATGCGGCGCGCACCGTCTCGAACCTGATCAAGGCGGTCGATACACGTTTCGCCAATACGCTGACCGGAGAAGACATCGTCTCCATCATCCGCATGCTGGAACAGAACATGCTGCTGTCGCAGCCTGCAACGAGTTCTTGGCGCAGCCTGCATGAGCGCGCCAACAAGAAACACTCGCTGTTCATGCGGGTGATCCACAACTATCTGTTTTTCAAGATCCCGCTGGTGCGCCCCGATCGCTTCATCCGCGCCACATGGCCTTCGGTATCGCTGCTGTTCAGCCGCGGTTTCGGCATTGTGACACTCATCGCAGCGGCGATCGGCATCTATCTGGTGTCACGGCAGTGGGAAGATTTCGTCGGCACCTTCCCCTACATCTTTTCCCTTGAAGGGGCGGCCGTTTCACTGGTCTCGGTCATTCTGATCAAGTGTCTGCATGAACTGGGCCATGCCTACGTGGCGCATCGCCACGGCTGCCGCGTGCCGACCATCGGCATTGCCTTCATGGTCATGGTGCCGCTGCTTTACACCGATGTCAGCGATGCCTGGAAACTGACGTCACGGCGTTCGCGGCTGCGGATCGATTCTGCCGGCATCATGGTGGAACTCGCGGTCGCTTCTTTCGCTTTGTTGCTCTGGGCGTTTCTTCCAGATGGCGTGTTGCGCAGCGCCGTGTTCGTGCTGGCTGCGGCCGGCTGGATCATGAGCCTGATCGTCAATCTCAACCCGTTCATGCGGTTCGACGGTTATTACATGTTCGCCGACCTTCTCGGCGTCGAAAACCTGCAACCGCGGGCCTTTCGCCACATGCGCTGGCGCCTGCGCGAATTCCTGTTCGGAGTGAATTATGCACCGCCGGAAGCCTTTCCAAGGCGGCTCGATGCGACCCTGACGATCTATGCGGTGGCGACCGCCATCTACCGGATCGTGCTCTATCTCGGCATTGCTCTTCTGGTCTATCACTTCGCGGTCAAGATCGTGGGTATCATGCTGTTTGCCGTCGAAATCGGCTTTTTTCTCATCCGTCCCGTGTGGATGGAAATGAAAGAATGGTGGTCCATGCGTAACGACATCCTCGCCAGCCGGCGCACCTATGTCAGCTTCGGCATATTTGCCGGCCTCATCCTCCTCGCCTTCCTGCCGCTTTCCACTCAGGTGAGCGCCCCTGCCATGGTGCTGCCGCGCGAATTCGTGCGGCTCTACCCGCAAGAGCCCGGCCGGGTGGAAAAAATCGCCGTCATCAAGGGACAGTCGGTCAAGGAAGGCGACGTGATGTTCGTGATCGATGCACCGGCAGTCGATCAGGAAATGCGGATCGTCGCAGAAGAGATAAAGCTTGCGCAAAGAAGGCTGGCGCGTGTCGGCGCCAACGCGGAAGACCTTGCCGCCCGGAGTGTGCTTGAAAGCGAGCTTGGCGGGCTTTCCGCTCGCGCCAAGGGTCTTCAGGAGCGTGAGGGACAGTTGACGGTGCGTGCGCCGTTCGATGGCCGGATCAATGACCTCAACCCGGATGTTCACGAGGGGCAATGGGTGTCGCGCTCAGACCAGCTTGCCTTTCTTTCCTCCAGTGCCGGCACAGTGGTGCGCGGTTACGTGGGTGGCAACGAAGGCCGGCGACTGGCGCAGGAGGCAAGCGGCTGGTTCGTTCCCGACGATGTGAGCGAACCGCGACTACCAATTGCGTTGACGGCCCTGGCGCAATCCGGCGCGCGCGAGATCGATATTCCGCAGCTGACCTCACATTTTGGCGGTGCGATTGCCGTGCATCCGCCAAGTGGCGGACGGCGGCAGACGCTGGCGCCGGTGACGGCTGAATACGGTGTGACGGCCGCGGTGCTTGGAGAGGCTGAATTGCCGGAGCGTTCGCTTCAGGGTGTGATGGTACTGGATGCCACCGGAGAGAGCTTTGCCGCAAGCGTATGGCGGCGGGTTGTTACGGTCGTGTTGCGCGAGGCAGGCTTATAAGCATGGTGCGCAAACTGTGCGGCAGTTTTGCGATAAACACATGCATCAACCAGTCAAAGCCCTTCCTTTAAGCGGTATCCGACACCGGTTTCGGTAAGAATATATTTCGGCTGGTCCGGCATCTCTTCGATCTTCTGGCGCAGCTGACGGACATAAACTCGCAGATATTGCACATCGGTCGGCTCGCCCCATACGTGTTCCAGCAGGAAACGATGGGTCAGCACCTTGCCCGCATGCTGCACCAGAACGCGCAGAATATCGTATTCCTTCGGCGACAGCTTTACTTCGTTGCCCGCCACCCTGACGATGCGCTTGACCAGATCGACCATCAAATCGCCGGTCTGGAAGACAGGTTTTTCGCCCTGTGTCTGCAGCCGGTGGCGCAGTGCCACGCGGATGCGCGCGACAAGCTCATTCATTCCGAACGGCTTGGTGATGTAATCGTCCGCCCCCAGTTCAAGTGCCTTGACGATGCCGGCCTCATCGGTGCGGCTCGACAGGATGACGATCGGCAGGTCCAAACCCTCGGCTCGCCATTTTGCCAGAAGGTCGTGACCGGACATATCCGGCAGGCCAAGATCGAGCAGGATCAGATCCGGCTTGTCGGTCTTGGCAAGTTCGATCGCCACCTTGGCATTCATGGCTTCGCTGATCGCATAATCCTGCGTCGACAGACCGACGCGCAATAATTTGCGGATCGGCGGCTCGTCATCGACGATGAGGATGCGCACGCTCGACTGCATCATTTGATCTCCTCTGAAATCGGCGGCTGCGCGGCAATCGGCAGGCTGACGGTAAAAATGGCGCCGGAACGATCCGTGCGATTGGCAGCCTTGATGCGCCCGCCCACGGCCTCGACAAAACCACGGCAGATGGACAGACCAAGGCCGGTGCCGGCCCGCACAAAGTCGCCTTTGCGGACCCGGTAAAAACTGTCGAAGATACGCTCGAGATCATCCGAAGGAATGCCCGGACCTTCATCGATGACCGCAAGCTTGACATGATCGCCATCCGACCAGCCGCGAATTTCGATCATGGTGTCTTCCGGCGCGTATTTGGCGGCGTTATCGATGAGGTTGAACAGAACCTGCTCGAGCAGGACGGCATCGACCCTGACCATGGGCAGATCAGGCGGAATAGAGGTTTTCGTTTTGTGGCCGGCAGTGATTTTGCCGGCGCGGTTCAACGCCGTTCCGACAATATCTCCGGCAAAATGCAGGGCGTAATTCGGTTCCATCGTGCCGGATCCCAGCCGCGTCATGTCCAGAAGATTGACGATGAAGCGGTTCAGCCGTTCGGATTCATCGATCACCGTCGAAAGCAGTTCCAGCCGTGCCTCGTCATCCAGATTGGCATGAAAATCTTTGAGCGTACCGGCCGACCCCATGATTGAGGCGAGCGGCGTTTTGAGGTCATGCGAGATGGAGCTCAAGAGCGCGCCACGCAGCCGGTCGGTCTCCGCGGCCAGCCGGGCGCGATCGACATCCGAAACGAGTTGCACACGCTCTATGGCCAAGGCCGCCTGATCCGACAGCGCATCGAACAGGCGCTGCTGTTCCGGTGTCAACAACGGCCCCTGCCGGTCATTATCGAGCCCGATCACGCCGACCGCGCCCCGGCCGGTGGCGAGCGGCAGATAAAGGCGCTTTGCCCCCGGCAAGGTATCGGCCGCGCGGCCAGCGGGGCGATTGTGTTCCCACGCCCATTTGGCAGCCGCGATATCCGCATCCACCAGCGTGTCATCCGGCGGATAGCCGGCCTTGACGACGATCTCGCCGGCGTCCGGCAGCAGGATGACCACCCGAACTTTCAGCATCGAGGCAATCTGAAAGGCGGTGGCCCACAACACATCGTCCAGCGTGCCGGTACCCGCCAGTTTTCGGGAAAACAGGTAAAGGTCTTCGGTCGTCTTTGCCCTCTGACGGGCCGCGCGGGCCTGTCGTTGCACGGCGGCCGCGAGGTTGCTCGCGACGAGCGCCACACCCAGAAAGAAGACCAGCGCGACGACACTTTCAGGATCGCGGACGGTGAAATTGTAGCGCGGCTCGAGGAAGAAGAAGTTGAAGCAGAGCGCTGCCAGAACCGAGGCATAGATGCCTGCCGCCAGGCCGCCTTGAACGGCCGCAGCCAGCACGGCCATAAGAAAGACCAGGGCGAGATTCTGAACCGCCAGAATCTTGTCCAGCAACGTGCCGACACCCACGGCGAGCGCCACAAATGCAGTGCCGCCAAGATAGGAGAGCCAGCGAAACGGTGCTGGCGGCGTTGCCGTGCGCACGCCGGTTGCCGCCGGATGGACCTGCTGCCCGGAGATCACATGCAGGCTGATATCGCCGGCATAACGGACCAGATCCTGCGTGACTGAGCCTTGCCACAGTTCCAGCAATCGCGACTTGCCCGAACGACCAGTGACGATATGCGTGAAATTGTTGGCACCGGCATAAGCGATGATTTCAGCCGCCACCCGCGAACCCGGCAGCGTGATGGTTTCCGCCCCGAGCTGCTCGGCAAGCCGCATGGTAGCCGCCAGACGGTTTTTTTCTTCCTCGCTGCGCATCGCGTCACGCGGCGTTTCCAGATGGAGTGCTGCCCATGGAGCACGCAGTCGATCGGCCTGTCGGCGGGCATAACGCACCAGACCGGGCCCATCTCCGTCATGATCGAGACAGACCAGAACACGCTCGCCGGCCGCCCACGGACCCGAAATGGCATGCGCACGCATATGGTTGAGCAGCTGGTCATCGACGCGCTCGGCCGTGCGGCGCAATGCCAGTTCTCGCAGCGCCGTGAGATTACCGGGAGAAAAATAGTTCTCCGTCGCCCGCCTGGCCGTCTTCGGCATATAGACCTTGCCGTCATGAAGCCGCTTGATCAGGTCGTCGGGCGTGATGTCGATGATCTCGATATCGTCGGCCCGGTCGATCACGGAATCCGGCACGGTTTCGCGCACACGGATACGAGTGATCTGGGCCACCACATCATTGAGGCTTTCGACATGCTGGACATTGAGCGTGGTATAGACGTCGATGCCACGGGACAGCAGTTCCAGAACATCGAGATAACGTTTTGGATGCCGGCTTTCTGGTGCGTTGGTGTGGGCCAGTTCATCGACCAGAACCAGCGAAGGACGCCGGGCCAGGACGGCATCGAGATCCATCTCGTCGAGTGTCTGGCCGCGATAATCGATGATACGGCGCGGAATGATTTCAAAACCGTCTACCAGCGCCATGGTTTCGCGACGACCATGTGTTTCGACGACCCCGATGACGACATCGATACCATCGGCCTGCCGGGCACGACCGGACATCAGCATTTCATAGGTCTTGCCGACGCCGGGCGCAGCGCCGAGAAAGATTTTCAGGCGGCCACGCCCCTCCTGCGCGGCGCGCTCAAGAAGCGCATCCGGGGACGGGCGTCGGTCGCCGTCATCGAGGGCCATCACATGTCTCCGGGCACGCAGTCGCCATTTTCCCGACTGCGTGAAATGCTGTTTCAACAAACATAGATGGCTTGGACGCGATAGGAAATCGAGTGGACTGCGGCGGCAAACATATAGGAATTTTATATATGCCGCCGCCCCCCACACTCAGCCCAGCATGTCGCGAATAGTACGCAGGAAAACACGAGACCCGGTGTCGATCAATTCATCGGGGAAATCGTAATCCGGATTGTGCAGGCGCGGATGGTTTTCGCCTGCGCCGAGAAAGAACATCGCCGATTTCGAGACATGGCCGAACAGGCCGAAATCTTCCGAACCCTTCATCGGCACAAATCCGTCGCCGTCGTCATAGGTCACACCTTCTGCATCCATGGCTGCCTTCAGGTGCGCAACGGCCGTTTCGTCGTTTTCGCAATGGTGAAAGACGTCGTGGTAGGTGATGCCGAGGTGAAGGCCGGCCGGCAAGGCTACGCTTTCCGCCAGTTCTTCCGCCTGGGCGACGAGCGCCGCCATGCGTGCATCGTGCAACGTGCGCAAGGTCACCCAGATTTCCGCGTAACCCGGCGCGATGCCGAAGGCGGGTTCACCGATACGGGCATGGGTGAGCGTGACCAGCGAAAAATCCAGGCCGACATGCGTGCTGCGGTTGGCACCGAGGCCGGGCAGCTCGGCGATCAGTTTTGACGCCGCCGGTGCCGGCGAGATTCCGTCTTCCGGGCAGGAAGCGTGTGCCGTCTTGCCTGTGAGTTCGATGCGCATGCCTCGTGACGCGCAATTGACGTGACCCGCCATCAGCGCCACGTGACCGAGCGGACGGCCCGGCATATTGTGCAGCGAGAACGAAAAATCCGGCTTCAGCGCGGCAAACTTTTCGTCGGCAATGACGGCAGCGGCTCCAGCACCGTTTTCCTCGGCCGGCTGGAACATCAGCACGACGCGACCCTTTTGCGGACGCTGGCGGGCGAGATCACGAGCAACGGCGACAAGTGTCGTCATGTGGCCGTCATGGCCGCAGAGGTGCCCCTTGCCGATAATTTCCGACTTGTAGGGCAGATCGGTCAACTCCTCGATCGGCAGTGCATCGAGTTCGCAGCGCACGAGTACGGTCGGGCCTTCTTCCTGACCGGCATAGACGGCGGCAACGCCGTGTCCACCGATACCCGTGACAATCTCGTCCGGGCTTGTCACCGACAGCGCTTCGACGATCAGTTTGGCGGTTTCGATTTCTTCGCCTGAAAGCTCCGGCTGGCGATGCAAACGATGGCGAAATGCCCGCAAATCCTCGAATTCCGCTGGTGTCAGATACATTGTTCCGCCTCTTCTATTTCCCGGTCTTTCATCGATGACTATACCCCTCACCTGAGGCTTTCAATGCGCTTTTGGCGGTGCGTCATGACGCCATGATCAAGCCGAGTTGAGTTTCCTTGCGCGAGCGGCGACCTACATTGGCGGTGACCGACAGGAAATGCTGGAGAGTGTCCGTGCCCCGTAACCTTGCCATTCGTTTTGCCGCTTCCGCCACTGCCGTGATGATGAGCCTCTCTTCACCGGTGTGGGCGCAGGAGCAGCCGCCGCAAAGTGATCAGGTGGAAACGACACAGGAAAAAGAGGGATCATCACCCGGCATTTTCAGCCTGATCCCGGCCGACTCGACGACGGATCATGTGCTGAAGGTCGGCGACACCGACCTGCCCTATACGGCGACGGCCGGTATGCTGGACCTGATCGGCCAGGACGGCAACCGCACGGCCAAAATCTTCTACACCGCCTATGTGGCGAAGGACCGCAAACCGGGCCGCCCGCTGACCTTTGCTTTCAATGGCGGTCCGGGAGCGGCCTCGGCCTATCTGCATATGGGACTGGTCGGGCCAAAAGTGCTGGAATTCGGTGAGACGGGTGACAACGGAACGACGCCGAGCCTGAAAGACAATCCCGACAGTTGGCTGGCCTTTACGGACCTCGTGCTGATCGATCCGGTCGGCACCGGCTGGAGCCGGGCCGCCAGCGATGAGGCGGCCAGCAATTTCTACAAGGTGCGACAGGATGCCGAAAGCCTTGCCAAGGCGATCGCGCTCTACACCCAGCGCAACGACCGACTGGATGCGACAAAATATCTGCTGGGTGAAAGTTACGGCGGGTTTCGCGCGGCGAAAGTGGCGGCGGCATTGAAGGACAGCCAGAGCATGCTGGTCTCCGGCGTCGTCATGCTATCACCATTTCTGGAAGGTCGTTTTCTAGGCAATTCCGACGATCCGTTGACGTCAGCGCTGCAGCTGCCTTCGCTGGCGGCCGCAGAGATGGAGCGACGCGGAACATTTACACCGGGCGGCATGAAAGAGGCGGAAAGTTTTGCCATGGGTGCCTACCTCACCTCGCTCGCCGGTGCGCGACCGAGCGGCAGCGCCGCCGACGGGCTGTATAGCCGGCTGGCGGGCATGACCGGCATGCCGAAGGATGCGATTTCCCGCAGCCGTGGTTTTCTCGGCGATATCTATGCCAAACAGATGGCCGGCCCCGGCAAGGTGGTAAGTCCCTATGACGCGTCTTACGCGGTGCCGGATGCCTATCCGGAAGTACCGTACAGCCAGAACGACGACCCGATCCTCGATGGTTATACGCGCGCTTACGGTTCGGCTTTCGCGACCTATGCCCGCAACGAGCTCGGCTTCAGAACGGATATGACTTATTCGCTGTTAAACACCGAGGTTAACCGTCGCTGGGAATGGAACGGCAATCGCGGCGGCGATGCACGGGCACTCGCCAGCGCTTCCACCGACCTGCGCGATCTTCTTTCGGTTATTCCGTCTTTCAGGCTGATGATCGCGCATGGCTATAGCGATGCGCTGACGCCTTATGGTGTCAGCCGATATGTGATCGACCATATGCCAACGGAGCTTGCCAACGGCCGGACATCGCTAAAAGTCTATCGTGGCGGGCACATGTTTTACACCCAGATCCCTTCACGGCAGGCGATGGCGGCGGATGCCCGCGCCTTTTATGAACCGAAGGCGACGGAGTGAACAGCGCGCCGGTTTTGGAATGCAATTGAACGATCACATCGCCGGCCTCTGGTCGGCGACTTTTCTTTCAGCGATCACAATGAAACGACACATGCCCGCATCAAGACATAGTTGTAAATAATTTAGTTGTCATTTCATCGAGACTTATTGCGGATAATCGTGTTTTCATCGATGATTTCGCGGACAATGAAATTTAATATTTTTATTTTTAAACATATAGATAGTTTATTTTACCTCATTCCTAATTTGACTTTCGTCAGTCAAAATCAACGCGAACATAAATTTTCATACTCACATCAATTGACAACTATCTCTCAACGCGCAATGTCTTGAACAGCAATCGGTGACGGGGAGGAGTCTCGTAGCCGACCTGCGGGAGATAAGGGCGCACCTGATGCGTCATGACGGCTGATCACGCCACGCACAGATTTTTCTCCCGCATGGATTCACGTCCGCCCACATCGGCGGATGCAGGAACGATCGGGAGCGCCATGAACGACAGCATGCATGTTTTAACGACCAAGGTCCTGCCGCAGGTGAGCGCATGAGCATCGTCGTCGCCACCACCTCGCCCGGTTTTGGCCGCCATGGCCGCCTGCCGCAAATGCTGGAAGAGACCGGCTGGGAAATCATCCGCTGCGTTGACACGAGCCTGCCGGATGGCGGACTTTCAAAACATATCGAACGCGCCGATTTTCTTGTCGCCGGCCTGACCTCGGTGACATCGGACAGCATTGCCAATGCGCCAAAACTGCGCGCCGTGTTGAAACACGGGGTCGGCACAGACAGTGTCGATATCGCCGCCTGCACAGAGCGCGGCCTGCCGGTCACCAATACACCGGCGGCCAATGCCAATGCGGTGGCGGAACTAGCAGTCGGCCTGATGTTTTCGCTCGCCCGCAACATTGCGCAGGGTCATATGAGCGTCGTCTCCGGCGGCTGGGACCGCAAGCCCGGCGTGGAAATTTCCGGCAAGACCCTCGGCATCGTAGGGCTTGGCAATATCGGCAGGCTTTTGGCGACAAAGGCGATCGGCCTCGGCATGAGCGTTGTCGCCTCCGACCTCTACCCGGATCGGGCGTTCATGGCCGAAAACGGCATCGAACTGCTGGACCTCGACGCACTGCTGGCGCGCTCCGACTATGTTTCGCTGCATGTGTTCGGCGGCGCCGATAATTCGGCGCTGATCAATGCCGAAAAGCTGGCACTGATGAAACCGTCCGCCTGCCTGCTCAATCTCGCGCGTGGCGAGGTGGTGGACAATGATGCGCTGGCCACCGCCATCGAAGCCGGCAGGCTGAAGGGTGCGGGCATCGATGCGTTCGTCACCGAGCCACCGGATGTGTCGCATCCGCTGTTCAAGCTGCCAGGCGTGGTTTTCACACCGCATAGCGGTGCCGACAGTCTCGAAGCTTTTGAAAATGTCGGCCTGATGGTTATCAGCGACATAAAGGATTTCATTGCCGGCAACCGCCCTGCCCGCGTGCTCAACAAGGAGGTTTATGAGCGATGACCGAACCACGTTACGCCGCCGCCGATCTTTTGGCACTCGCCCGTGCGCTGTTCACAAACGCCGGCCTTGAGGCCGACAAGGCCGAAGCCGTCGCCACCTACCTCGTCGAAGCCGATCTCATGGGTCACAGCACGCACGGATTGGCCTTGGCCGGCTGGTATCTGCAGGGCATCGCCGATGGCGTGGTCACCAGGACCGGCACCTATGAAGTCGTCAGCGACAAGGGACCGGCCGTATGCTGGCAAGGCAATCGCCTGCCCGGCGCTTGGCTCACATCGAAAGCCGTAAAACTTGCCACCGAACGCGCGACAAAATTCGGCACCGCCACGGTCGTCATCGCCAACAGCCACCATATCGGCGCGCTTGCCGCCTATCTGGAATTGGCGACATCGAAGAACATGATGGTCTCGGTCGCGTCGTCTTCACCGTCTGGCGGACAGGTGGCGCCATTCGGCGGCTTGAAGGGCGTTTATACGCCCAACCCGGTCGCCTATGGCATCCCGACACCCGACGGACCGATGCTGATCGACATCTCCGCCTCGATCACCACCAACAACATGTCGCAACGGCTGATCCGCGAAGGCCGCCAGTATGAGCATGACTGGCTGATGGATGCTGAGGGCAATCCTTCGCGTGACCCCAAGGTGCTGGATCAGGGTGGTTCCCTGCTGCCGACGGGTGGTTTCGACCATGGCCAGAAGGGTTATGGCATGGCATTGCAGGTGGAGGCGATCACACAGGGCCTTGCCGGTTACGGCCGTGCCGATGCGCCCAAGGGCACCAATGCAGCCGTGACCGTGCAGGTGTGGGACCCGGAAGCCTTTGGTGGTCGCGATGCGTTTTTGCGGCAGACCGGCTGGCTGGCCGATGCCTGCCACGCCACCCCGCCACGGCCCGGCGTCAGCCGCGTGCGCCTGCCCGGCGAGGCAGCACTTGGCCGTAAGAAGACGGCGCTCGCAGACGGCGTCCAGCTTTATCCAACCATCATAGGCTCGATTGAGCCGCATGCAGAGCGGCTGGGTGTCGCGATGCCGAAACCGATCTGAAGCATTTCAAGGCGCGGGCCGAGCCGCCTGCGCCTTGATGAAATCGATGAAGGCCCGCAATGGGGCCGGCACCAGCCGCCGGCCCGAATAATAAAGGAACGGGCCGGGAAACCGCTGGCTCCAAGGCTCCAGAACCTCCTCCAGCGCACCGCTGTCGAGATGCGGCTTCAGCCAGCCGTCGAATATGTAGATGATGCCACTGCCGGCAATCGCCGCCTCGATTGCCAGTTCTATCGCTGCACCGGGCTGGACGATCAACGGACCGGTTGGATCGACGCGAACGATTTCTTCCCCCTGTTCGAATTCCCATGGCCCCATCATCGCGCCACTGGCAAAACGCCCACGCATACAGGCGTGATCGAGCAGATCGCGCGGATGCTGCGGCCGACCGTGACGCTCGAAATAGGCGGGCGAGGCGGCAGTCACGAAACGCTGGATGCGCGGGCCGATCGGCACCGCGATCATGTCCTGCTCCAGCCGTTCGTCGTAGCGGATACCGGCATCACAACCGGCCGCGATGATATCGACAAAACTGTCATCGCTGACAATTTCAAGCGTGATATCGGGATAGGCAGCCAGAAAACCCGGAACGATAGCCGGCAGAACCAGACGCGCCGCACTGACCGGAACATTGATGCGCAGCACGCCGGTCGGCGTATCGCGATAGCCGTTGACGACATCGAGCGCGGCCTCCACTTCCGACAGTGCCGGGCCAAGACGCTCCAGAAGCCCCCTGCCCGCTTCGGTCGGCACCACGCTGCGGGTAGTTCGGTTGAGAAGCCGCACGCCGAGTTGCGTTTCCAGCCGCCGCACCGCTTCGCTCAGACCCGATGCGCTATAGGCACTGCTGCGGGCCGCATCGCGAAAACCGCCAGCACGGGCAACGGCCACGAATGCATTGAGATCTCCCAGATCGGTTTTCATGCCCCGTCCCATTGTTCGAAATTCCGCACAACTCGTGCCGATTATATCCGATTATCGTGCGAACCGACAGGGCCTATCTTCGTTGTCATCAGAAGCGAAGGAGACTGATCATGGCCAATATCGACAAAGCCGGTACGTTCAAACTCGGAGACCACACGGTCAAGCGCCTCGGCTACGGCGCGATGCAGCTCGCCGGCAAAGGCGTATTCGGCCCGCCGAAGGATCATGACGCCGCGATTGCCGTGCTGCGGGCAGTCATCGAAAGCGGTGTGAACCATATCGACACCAGCGATTTTTATGGCCCGCATGTCACCAACAAGCTGATCAAGGAAGCGCTGCATCCCTACACCGACGATCTCGTCATCGTCACCAAGATCGGCGCACGGCGTGGCGAAGATGCATCCTGGCTGCCGGCCTTTTCTGCGCAGGACCTAGAGCAGGCAGTGCACGACAACCTCAAAAATCTCGGCCTCGACGTTATCGATGTCGTGAACCTGCGGCTGATGTTCGGCGTGCATGGTCCGGCGGAAGGTTCGCTGGAGGCACCGCTGACAGCACTGGCGGAATTGCAGCGCAAGGGACTGGTTCGCCATATCGGCCTCAGCAACGTCACGCCGACACAGCTTGCCGAGGGACGCAAGATCGCCGACATCGTCTGCGTGCAGAACATGTACAATCTGGCGCATCGCGATGACGACACGCTGATCGACGATCTCGCCCGCGACGGCATTGCCTATGTGCCGTTCTTCCCGCTCGGTGGTTTCAGCCCGCTGCAATCCTCTACGCTGTCGGATGTGGCAGTGCGGCTTGGCGCGACGCCGATGCAGGTGGCGCTGGCATGGCTATTGAAGCGCTCGCCGAACATTCTGCTGATCCCCGGCACGTCTTCTGTCGGGCACCTGCGGGAAAATCTCGCGGTTACGGAAGTGGAACTGTCGGACGCGGTGATGGTCGAGCTGGATGGCGTGGCCGCGATCAAGGCGGCCTGAGTTTTCACGAAAGAGGCAAGGCCTCTCTGTCGGGAGAGGCCTTTTCAGCATCAGGCACTGTAAATTGCCTGCAGACGCGCCAGATCGGCGATCTTCAGTTCCACCGGATCGGCGCCATCCCGCGGAGGCTTGAACCATGTGATCGCGTCGCTCACCGCCGTGGCGTGTGGCTCGGGATAACCGCCGAGCCCGATCGCCCATTGACGGACGATCTCGCGATCCATGCGACCGGCCGCATAACGGTCATGCACGGTTTTCGCTGAATGGGTCAGGTCTTCGACCTTCTTCATCAGTGAACAGCCGGCTCGGGATCCTCGCCGCCGAAGAATGAACGGATACCGTCGCGCTCCACCGTGGCGAGAAATTCCTCGAAAGCCTCGCGATCGGTGGCAAAAGGCTCTTCCCAGCTCGTCAAGTCGTCTTCTTCGGTGATGACCTCGAGAATCCAGTCGTTCTGCGTGCCGGCCGGACGATAGATATCCACCAGGACGGTCACGTCATCCTCGGTGAACTCGCCCGCCAGTTCGGAACGCTCCATCTCGGGTTCGTCGTGTTCGTTCGTCATATCGTCTTCCATGGGTTTCATCTCTTCACGCCGTGAATGCTTGAGATATACCGGCTTGATGGCACATGCCACAACCCGGCGACAAACAGGCCTTTCTCACACAGCCTTTTTGTCGCGACAGCTGCAAACGTGGCATATTTGCCGAGCTTTTCCACGACAGTGTGGAAATGCCGCCAATGTGATGGCCGCTAGCTTGTCCGCCGGAAAGCGCCGGTTCAGAACGGATCATCATTGTTTCGAAGAGATTCCGTACCCCCACATGACCAGCGAACTTCAATTGTCGCGACGCGCCTTCGTCATCGGCTCTGTCGCCATGACCGCTACCCTTGCCGGCTGCGCCACCAGCACAGGCCCGAAAAATGTGCCCGTTCCAGAACAGGTGCGCCGCCCGATCGTTCCGGCCACGGAAGCAGAACTGCAGGAACGTTATGCCGCCGTTTCCGATGGTGGGCACCAGATTCCTGCCATTCCTTACCAGCAGATCGACCCCAAATATTATCGCCAGCGTGTAATCGATCCGACTGGCGAGACGCCCGGTACGGTGGTCGTGAACACACCGGATCGTTTTCTCTACGTGGTCGAACCGGGTGGCACCGCCATGCGTTACGGTGTCGGCATCGGCCGTGACGGTTTTGCCTGGCAGGGCGAAGGTGTCATTCACTGGCGCCAGCCTTGGCCGCGTTGGAAGCCACCGGCTGACATGATCGCCCGCCAGCCGGGCCTCTCCCGCTTCTCGGTCGAAAACGGCGGCATGGATCCGGGCATCAAGAACCCGCTCGGCGCCCGTGCGCTCTACATTTTCCAGAACAATCAGGACACGCTCTACCGCCTGCACGGTTCACCGGAATGGCAGTCGATCGGCAAGGCAACCTCTTCCGGCTGCGTGCGCCTGATCAACCAGGATGTCATCGATCTCTACAGCCGCGTGCCCTATCACGCCCGGATCGTCGTGCATCAGTAAGCGGCAGGTCGCGCTTGCCGTTGATTTTGCAAGCGTGCCGGGCTAGCCCGGTCATCGGATCAACGGCAGGTGCGGAATATGGCTAAAGAGCGCGTTCAGAAAACACTGGTCGAGCGTGTGCAGGCTGTCGCCGGCAGCCTGACTGCGACCGAACAGAAGCTGATTTCAGAGCTGATGCGGGCGCCGCGCGACGTGGCGATCGGCACGTCCAGCGAATTCGCCGCCCGGCTCGGTGTGCATGAGGCAACTACCTCACGCCTTGCCCGCAAACTGGGCTTTGCCTCCTACGGAGAATTTCGCGACGAATTGCGCCGCGAATTTTTGAAAGTTGCCGATCCGGCCGAGCGCATTTCCGCAACGCTCAATGATGCGAGAGCACAGGGTTTCCTGCCGCTTCTGGTGGCCAGCGAGTTGGCGGCGCTGACGGCCATGACCGACCACATTTCCGATGCGCGCATTCTCGAAGCTGCGGAAAAACTCGATTGCCGTCGTGTGTTCATTTATGGACATGGCAATGCCGAGGTCCTTTCCGTGCTGATGGAACGCCGGTTGCGGCGGCTGGGCATAGACAGCCATCCGCTATCCGGCAACCCGCGCGATCTCGCCGAACAGATGCTGACACTGTCCGCAGATGACGCACTTCTCCTCTTCGCCTTCCGCCGTCAGCCGCCTGATTATGAGCGGC
This sequence comes from Endobacterium cereale, assembly GCF_009617585.1. Lineage (GTDB taxonomy): Bacteria > Pseudomonadota > Alphaproteobacteria > Rhizobiales > Rhizobiaceae > Neorhizobium > Neorhizobium cereale. Next base: position 167,584 of record NZ_WIXI01000048.1, read on the forward strand.
TGATGCAGGTGGCGGCAGAGAGCAGAGCGAAGACCGTGGTGATTTCCGGCACGATCGGTCCGTCGCTGACGCCGAACCCGGATGTGCTGCTTTCCGCCCCCCGCGCCGGCATGCCCGACAGCTTTCAGACACTGACCGTGCCGATGGCGATCTGCAACGCCGTCGTTCTGGCGCTAGCGGAACGCAGAGGCCCGGATGCGCTGGCCACGCTCGACCGGTTGGGCGACCTGATTGCAAAATTCGAAAACTGATTTGCAAGAAAACTTGCACGTCATAAAACTGTAGCAAGAATACCTTACACGGCACTCCGAACCCTTCAACGGAGCCACTTCCATGCGCCGCATCCTCACTGCCACCGCTGCATTTCTGATGACCACCGCTGCTTTCGCACAAGACCTCGACAGCAAGTCCGCTGCCGACCTGCTGCCGCAGGCAAAACAGGAAGGCAAGGTCACGGTCTATGCCTTTACCAGCCGTATCGGCCGTGTCGAAAAGGCGTTTGAAGCGGCCTACCCGGGCATCGACATGGTGACCTTCGACATGTCCTCCACCGAGCAGATCGCCCGCATCAAGAGCGAGGCGCAGGCAGGCTTGGCCGGTGCCGACGTGATCTACATTTCCGATGCGCCGGTTGTTCTGACCGAGCTTTTCGCCAATAAGCTGGTTGCGCCTTACGTGCCGCCGCGTGTTGCCGGTGATCTTGCCGAAGGGTTCAAGTCGCCGCTTCTGGCCCAGCGCCTGTCCACCAAGGTTCTGATGTATAACGAGGAAGCGCATCCGCAAGGTTCGCCGGTCAAGAACCTCTGGGACCTGACCAAACCGGAATGGAAGGGCCGCGTGATCATGGTCGATCCGCTGCAGCGCGGCGATTACCTCGACCTGATGACGGAAATCGTGCTAAAATCCGACGAGATGGCGACGGCTTACGAAGCCGCTTTCGGCAAGAAGATCGAACTGACGGACGGCAATGAAAATGCCGGCCAGCAGTTCATCACCAACCTGTTTGCCAATGACCTCGTTCTGGTCGGCTCGACCGACGACGTCAACAAGGCGATCGGCGCCAAGGGTCAGGAAAAGCCGCCGATCGGCTTCACCAGCTATTCCGACCGTCGCGACAACGAGGATGAAGGCTGGGCGCTGCAGGTGGCCAACGACGTTGCGCCGTCGAACGGTATCGTTTTCCCGGCGCTTCTGGCGCTGAACTCGAAGCCGGCAAACCCTGCTGCCGCCCGCCTCGCTGTCGATTTCATGATGGGTGACGACAGCGAAACCGGTGGCGACGGATTCAAGCCCTTCTACGTTGCCGGCGACTGGGCGACCCGCTCCGACATCAAGCCGCACAAGGATGCCATTCCGCTTGCCGACTTCAAGGGCTGGCAGATGGCGCCGGAAGAGACGGCAAAAATCCGCGCCGAAGTGGCGGATTTCATTCTCGCACTGCAGTGAGTTTTTCAAGTGGAGACGGGCGGCTTTGTGCGCCTGTCTCTCCAGACGCGGCACCAATCGTTCTCGATGCTGAAGCGCTTGTATCTGGATCCTCGGTTTAAACCCAAGGATCCAGATACAAGCAACACAACATGGCGAGCGGCGAAACCCTGCCCTCGTTATCCGGAGTACCACATGACCACCCTGCTCGGGCCGATCGGTTCAGCACTCAACAAACGCGGCCTGACGCTTGCCATGGCGCTGGCGCTCGTCGTGCTGGTGGCGGCACCGCTTGCCACCATTCTCGTGCAGACGCTTTACCCATCCTCAGCCGCCTGGGGCGATGTGCTGGCCAGCCGCCTTTCGCAAAACCTCTTCTGGCGCCCGACCATCAACACCATGATCATCGGGCTCGGCGTGGCTGCCGGATGCGTGTTGCTGGGTGGCTTTCTCGCCTGGCTGGTCGTCATGACCGACATTCCCGGCCGCCCTGCGATCGCATTCATGGCAACGCTGCCCTTCATGATCCCGAGTTTTGCCACGGCACTTGCCTGGGGAACCGTCTTCCGCAACGGCCGTGTCGGCGGCGGAGGCGGCCTGCTGGAAGGCCTCGGCTTTGCCGTGCCCGACTGGCTGTCATGGGGCATGACACCGACCATCGTCGTGTTGATCGCCCATTATTATTCGCTGGCCTTCACCGTCATTGCCGCAGCCCTTGCCACCGTCAACGGTGATCTCGTCGAAGCCGCGCAGATGACCGGCGCCTCGCGCAAACGTATCCTGTTCGGCATCGTGCTGCCCGTCGTCACGCCCGCCATCATCGCCGGTGGGTCGCTGGCCTTTGCCGGTGCCGTTTCCAATTTTGCCGCCCCTGCCCTGCTTGGCCTGCCGGTGCGCATGCAGACGCTTTCCACCCGCCTGTTCGGCATGATCGAGATCGGCCAGACGGAGCGCGGTTATGTTCTCGCTATTCTGCTGATCGGCATTTCCGCGATTTTCCTCGGGCTTGGCAACCGCATGCTCTCCGGCCGCCGCAGCTTTGCGACCATCGGCGGCAAAGGGGCAAAACCGCGCTGCTTCGCGCTTGGTGGCGCGCGTCTGCCACTGACCATGGCAGCATGGGTGATCTGTATTCTCACCACCATCCTGCCGATCCTGCTGCTCGTCGCGGCAAGCCTTGCACCGTCCTCGCTCTCGCTGTTTTCCGACTGGACGCTGCATTACTGGATCGGCTCTTCCGACCCCGCCTTTGCCCGTGGCCAGCCCGGCATTTTTCATAATCCGCTGCTTCTCTCGGCGCTGACGACGACGCTGATCCTCGGCGCCTCGGTTGCATTGGCCGCAAACATCATCGGCATCCTGATCGCCGTGGCCCTCACGCGGCAAAAAGTGCCGGTGCTGAGCAACCTCGTTTCGCAGCTCAGCTTTCTGCCCATGCTGTTGCCCGGCATCGCCTTTGCCGCCGCCTATATCGCGCTTTACGGCGCGCCGATTGGCCCGTTACCGGCGCTTTACGGTACCAAGCTGCTGCTGGCGCTGGCACTCACCGCCGCCATGTTGCCCTTCGCGGTGCAGACGGGCCGCGCCACAGTCTCGCAGATTTCGGGCGATATCGACGAGGCGGCGCGCATGACCGGAGCCGGTTTCTTCCGCAGGTTAGGCGCCATCACGCTGCCGCTTGCCGCGCGTGGTCTGGCGGCAGGCCTGCTGATCACCTTCGTCAACGTCATCGGCGATCTGGCAATCACCATTCTTCTCTACACGCCGACCTCACCGCTTCTGGCCGTGCTGTCCTATTCCTATGCATCCGACGGGTTCCACCAGTTCGCCAATGCGGTGACGCTGGTCATCCTGATCATTTCCATGCTGGCCACCGGCGCCGCCACGCTTCTGCGCGGCCGCCGTCGCCAGTCCTTCACTTGAGGTCACGCCGTGATTTCCCTCGAAAACATCACAAAATCCTTTGGCAACTCCAATGCCGTTTCAAATGTGAGCTTTTCCGTGCCGGAAGGTTCGTTTCTGGTCCTGCTTGGCCCCTCCGGCTGCGGCAAGAGCACCATGCTACGCATGCTGGCGGGACTTGACCAGCCGACATCCGGCAAAATGCAGTTCGGCGATACTTTGGTGGCCGATGGCAACACTGGCCATTCGCTGCCGCCCGCCGATCGCAATGCCGGCCTGGTGTTCCAGTCCTATGCGCTATGGCCGCATATGACGGTGGCCGGCAATATCGAATGGCCGCTGAAGGTGGCAAAGCTGCCGACAGAAGAACGGCGCGCACGCGTGTTGGAAGTCATGGAAATGCTCGGCATCGAAAAACTCGCCAACCGTTATCCCGGTGAAATTTCCGGCGGCCAGCAGCAGCGCGTGGCGCTGGCCCGCATGATCGCACCGCGGCCAAAAGTGATGTTGTTCGATGAGCCGCTTTCCAATCTGGACGCCACCTTGCGCGTGGAAATGCGGTTCGAACTGCTGAAGGTTCACGCGGCGACAGGTGCCACCGCCGTCTACGTCACCCACGATCAGGTGGAGGCCATGACCATGGCGACGCATGTCGCGGTGATGAATAATGGCCGTATCGAACAGTTCGACGCGCCGGACAGGCTGCTGGCCGAACCGGCCTCGGCCTTCGTCGCCGGATTCGTCGGCACGCCGGCGGCAAACCTCATCCCGATCGAAAACGGAAAATGGTTCGGCACCATGCCCGATCCACTGCTGCGCGATCAATCCGGCCACGCCATGGTGCGCGCCGAACAGATCACGGTGGCCGACGAGGACGGCCCACGCACATTCGAGGCGGTTCTGGCCGAAGTCGTGCCAATGGCCGGCCGTTTTCTGGTGACCGGCATCGCCCACGGCATTCGCATCACCGCTGTCTCCGATCAGGTGGCACGCCCGTCGGGGAAACTGCGCTTCCGCCTTCCATCCGCGCCAGCGGCAATTTTTGATAAACAGGGAACACGCATTTCATGAAACGCATCCTTCTGGTTCGCCACGGCGAAAGCGAATGGAACGCCATCCGCCGCCTGCAGGGACAGGCCGATATCGAACTTTCGACACGCGGCAAACAGCAGGCCAGCGCCTTGGCACCGATGGTGGCGAGCTTCAATCCCGGCCTTGTGCTGACCTCCGATCTCAAGCGTGCGGCCGATACGGCGGCTCTTCTCGGCCATGCGGATGCGGTGCGCGAACCTCTTCTTCGCGAACAGAATGTCGGCGCATGGACGGGCATGGAAATCGCCCAGCTGGTAGCGGACGCGCCGAGCGCCTATGCCGGCTGGCGGGCCGGCACGTTTGCCCCGGAGAACGGTGAGATCTGGGCCGATTTTCGCGCCCGTATCCGTCAGGCACTGGACCGGGCAATCACTGCCGAAGCCGAGACGGTTCTGATGGTCTGCCATGGTGGCGTCATCCGCGCCGCCCTCGATGGTGCACTCGGCCTGTCTCCGGCGCGCATCATCCCGGTCGGACCGGCCAGCCTGACAATTCTTGCCTTTCCGAGAGGCGAACCGCGGCTGGAAGTGTTCAATGCCACGACATTCGCGCCGATCATCGACGCGCCGGACTGAGGCCGGTTACATTCCGGTACCACCACGCCCAAGGACAGAGCGGCACCAGGTGAGAACGGCCTCTTCATCAAAAGGCAGCAGCACCGACATATCGCCCGTATAGGCATTCCAGCCTTCGACATGCTCCGGCTTGACGGAGGTCAACACTGGCACGTCCAGTTCAAGGGCCTTTTCGTAGACCGCACGCAGACCGTTACCCTCGGTTTCCGTGCGACCGAAACGATTAAGAACGAGAACTTCCATCTGCTTATTCATCCGAGCAAGCGTTCTGCCTGCCAGATCGGCAAGAACACCTGTGTCCAGACGACAGCCAGAACCGGGACCACCCCGTGGCTGCATGATGGTAAAGGTTTCACCAGTCTCGATATCCTTCGCGACAACCTCGGCATCATGGCCGGCCGGCACGGGATATTCCCGCTGCACGTGACCGGCGACACGCACCCCATCCGCCATCAGCGTTTTGATGAGCGAATCGAACAGCGGTTCGGCGGAGGTGCCCTTTGGCAGCACGATGGCGGCCAGCGGAGCAGAGCGCATGTTCGGCATGGGGCTTCCCGGTTCAATCCTATCTCAGCCGACATAACTGATTGCGGCGAGCCTTGCACCTTCGAATGACAGCTTATGGGCGGCAGTTTTTAACCTGCTGCGTGTCCCATCCGTCGGGCCGGTTTTGTGCAATGCGGCCACACCATGAGCGAATATGGACGCTTGCGGAAAAACTGGCTGCAAAATTCCACGGTTTTTTACAAATTGTCTGGAAGCTACAATACCTGAGAAGCTAACTCAGGTTAGTAAATTTCCGGGACATCACATCGGCGTTACCTGTCAGTTCCTCTCCGGAACATGGCAGTCCTCGTTTCATGCGACATCTCCCGTAAAAGGAAAGCGGCGCTTCCGGGCCAAGGTCCTTCAGTGTCTAATTAATCTTTGGAACGTGAAACATGAACAGCAAAAGAACCGGCCGAACCAAGCGACGTATCCTCACACGCCGAGTCAACACGGTTCTTCTGAGTTGCACAGCGATCATCGCACTGACGCCCGGACTGGTGGTTGCACAGGAGGCGGATTCAGGCTCCACAACTGTTCTCCAGACCATTACCGTTCAGGGCAATGGCGGCGATGACGATTCGAAGACGATCGTTGCCAATCGCACGACCGGTGCGGGCAAGCTGCCAGGCGAAGTGCTGACCACGCCTGCTTCTGTGTCCGTCGTCACCGCCAAGGAAATCCAGGAACGCGGCGCAACCAGCGTCGAACAGGTCGTTCAATATACGGCCGGCGTAGTCACCGATTTCTACGGTGCCGATGACCGCTTCGATTATTTCGACATTCGCGGCTTCACGCCTTACACCTACCGCGACGGTCTGGCGATCGGCAGAACGTTTGGCGGCGTCAAGGAAGAGCCCTATGCCTACGAGCGTCTCGAAGTCCTAAAGGGCGTCAGCTCGGCGGGCTTTGGCGTAGCCGAACCGGGTGGCTCCGTGAACTACGTCAGCAAGACGCCCAAGAGCGAGCGTTTCGGCGAGGTCTATACGACCGGCGGCTCTTATGCGCACAAGGAAGTCGGCTTCGATTTCGGCGACAACATCACGCAGGACGACACGCTTTCCTACCGTCTGACCGGCAAGCTGCAGCGCGCCGATGCGGAATACGATTTTTCGCGTGACGACGAAAACTTCTTCATGGGTGGCCTGACCTGGCGCCCGACTGACGCAACCAGCCTGACCTTCGTCTACGACCATCTGGACAAGAAGGGCGTTCCGGGCAGCGGCGGCTATCCGCTGGAAGGCGATTTTGACCGATCCGCATTTTTCGGCGAGCCGGACTATTACTTCAACAACGTGAACCGCAACAGCTACAGCCTGATGTTCGACCATGACTTCGGCAATGGTCTGACCTTCGGCTCCAAGGCGCGCTACAGCAGTTCGCAGGTGAATGCTGCCAGCGCCTATCTCTTGGCGACCGACAATGCCACGAACACGGCCACACGCTATTTCTACGGCAGCAATAAATCCTATGATCAGTTCATCGTCGACGCGAACCTGACCTATGAGGCGAATTTCGACAGCGTGGACAGCCGCACGCTTGTTGGTGTCGAATACAACGACTACCAATCGGACAACTATACGCTCTACACGGACGCGGCCCCGATCAACTGGCTGAACCCGATCTATTCCGGTGGCCCGGCGGCCGGCACAGCACTGTCGTTGGAAACCGACGAGCAGACGACAAAGGCGCTTTATCTGCAAGAAGAGTTGACGTTTGCCGATAGGCTGACAGTGAGCCTTGGCCTCCGCAACGATTGGCTTGATCTGACGAGCGGCACGACCTCCGACGACCACAGCGAATTCACCAAGCGTATCGGCGCAAGCTACAAGATCACCCCAGAACTGGCAGCCTTTGCCAGCTACGGTGAATCGGTGGCACCGCCAACGACAGGAGCCGAACCAACAACCGGAAAACAGTATGAAGTCGGCTTGAAATACAAGCCGGACGCGTTTCCGGCGCTGTTCACGGCATCATTTTATGATCTGACGAAGGAAAACATCACAACCTACGATTACGTCACCTATCTGCCGACCACGGTCGCGAAGGTCCGCAATCGCGGTATCGAGCTTGAGGCCAAGGCTGAAGTCACGGACAATATCAACCTGATCGCCGCCTACAGCTACATCGACTCCAAGATCGATGAACCCGGTGGCGACAATGATGGCAACCGCCTCATGCGCGTGCCGGAGCATGTGGCATCCGTCTGGGGCACCTATACGCTGCAGGGCGATGGCGCGCGTGGCGACATGACATTCGGTCTCGGCGCACGATACATGGGCGAATATTTCACCAATATCGAGAACACCACTTACGGCGAGGAATCGATCCTGTTCGATGCCGCCTTTACCTACAAGGTGCGCGAGAACACGACATTCCAGCTGAATGTCAGCAACCTGTTTGACGAAAAGCACATTGCCCAGCGCGACGATGCTGCTGGCGTCAAGTTCTACAACGCGGGCCGTACCATCATGGCGACACTGCGCCAGAGCTGGTAAAATAACAAAACCCCGCCCCGATATTTCCGGGCGGGGTTTTTCGTTCAGATCGGATCGAGGTCGCCTTTAGCGCGCCTTATGCATGCGTCGCCAAGAGGCCGGGGTATCTCCGACCACCTGCTTGAATGTCTTGGTCAGATGCGCCTGATCGGTAAAGCCGAGTTTCGCGGCCACATCCGTCACCGTCATGTCGCTTTCGAGCATGATCTGCTGGGCGAGTTCAACCCGACGGCCCAGTTGCCACTGCAGCGGTGTCTGGCCGGTCGTGTTCTTGAAAACCTTGTTGAACCAGCTTTCCGACAATCCGACAGTGGCGGCCATTTCCGCAACAGTCAGCCGAAGGCCGCCATCCATTGCCGCGCGAGAAACAAGCTTGTTCAGCTGTGCCTGCGAAAGCTTGTATTTCCACCCTTCGTCATCATCGATCGGAATATCGAGGAGCCCGGTGACGAGGCTACCGACCAGACTTTCGGCATAGACCAGGTGCCGGCTCGGCTTATCCACCTCATGGACCAGCAGGTTCGCAAGGGGTTCGATGGAACCGATATCATGCATTTCCACAGGCCGCACCAGTGCCGCTCTCGCCGCCGACGTGCCGAGCGACGGCGTTAAAAACTTCAAGAGGCGGTCACGATGAATATGCACATCGAGATGCGAAAAGCGGTGGTCTGCACAGGCAGAAGTCCACATGGGAACTCCAGCCGGCACATAGATGGCGCGGCACATGGCGCGGAGATCCAGGCCCGGGCCTTCACTTTGGTTCGACATGTTGAACTGGGCAGAGATGTCGTTGAAGAAGATCATCACACGAGGATCGGTCGAAACGTAATATCCCTTGGCGCCGACCTTGCAGCTTGCCTCCCAAAAGACGCCGACCGCCCCGTCGAGGCAACGCCATTTGACCGGCGCCGTCGGCGTGATGCCTTGCGTATAGGCAGTCATGGATGGGATGTAGGACACCTAGGAACCCGTATATGGCGGGGCAAAAGCCTCAAAAGTTGATCAGCGTTATCATCTCTCGGCAAGGGGGGCAATCAACCGCCGATCGGTGCGGTGAACCCCGATCAATGCAATCCACCAACACCCAGCAGGCGGTCTATCACGTCGTGATCCCCGGACAGCGCCTGTGGTGTGCCGGTCCAGGCAATACGGCCGCGCTCCATGATCATCACCCGATCGGCGAATTCCAGTGCACTCTGAATACGCTGCTCGACAAGCAGGATGGTGGTTTCGCCCGACTGTGCCAGCAATGAAAAAGCCGCCATCAGTTCTTCGCAGATGACCGGAGCAAGGCCTTCCAGCGGCTCATCCAGCAAGAGCACGCTCGGCTGGCCGAGAATGGTGCGGGCGGTCGACAACATCTGCTGTTCGCCGCCCGATAGCTGGCTGCCGAGATTGGTGCGCCTCTCCTTCAACCGCGGAAACATTGTGTAGGCTTCCTCGACTGCCGATTTTGGACGCGCCTTCAGGCCGACAAACAGGTTTTCCTCAACCGTCAGGCTGGGAAAAACATCGCGCGTCTGCGGCACATAACCAAGCCCCGACAGCGCACGGGCAGCACTGGGCTGAGAGGCAATATCTTGACCACCAAGACGGATTTCGCCGGCGTAACGCCGCGTCTGGCCGGCGATGGTGGCGAACAGGCTGGTCTTGCCCATGCCGTTGCGGCCGAGCACGGCGAGGCGTTCGCCGGCCGGCACCGAAAATGAGACATCCTCGATCACCCGCGTCGGGCCGTAACCGGCCGACAGGTTGATCACCTCAAGCGACGCTGCCGGCATTGGCGTAACTCCCCAGATAAGCTTCGCGCACAGCCACATCCTGCTTCACATCCTGCGGCGAACCATCGAAGATGACTGTACCGGCGGCCAGCACCATGACCCGTTTGGCGAAACGGAAAACCAGATCCATGTCGTGTTCGATCATCAGCACCGCGAGATCCGGCGGCAACATGTCGAGCGCGCGTTCGATGCGGGCGGTTTCGGCCTGCGGCACCCCGGCGGCCGGTTCATCCAGCAGCAGAACCTTTGGCCGCAGCGCCATGGCGAGCGCGATTTCCAGAAGACGCTGCTGGCCATAGGCAATCTCGCGCACTTTTAGATGAGCGAGTTCGTTCAGCCCAAGAAGGTTGAGGATTTCGCCGACCTCTTCCACGACAGGACGCATGGCATCATGACGGCCGAACATGCGGGTGGATTTGCCATCACGCTGCAGGATGGCGAGTGCGACATGTTCCTGCGGTGTCATGTCGGCAAAAAGCCGCGTGACCTGAAACGAACGGACGAGGCCGCGGCTCACACGCTGGCGTGCCTTGAGGCCGGTGACATCTTCTCCCGCCAGCGCAATCGACCCGCCATCCGGCTTGATATGGCCGGTGACGAGATTGACGAACGTGGTTTTTCCCGCGCCGTTCGGGCCGATCAGGGCAAGGCGATCACCCGGCGCAAGCGACAGTGACACGTTATCGGTGACCGCGAGGCCGCCAAAATTCTTGCGCAGATTTTTGACCTCGAACAAGCTCATTTGCCACCTCCGCGACGGCGCGAAAGGAAGGCGGCGGCGGCGCCATAGAGACCCTTTGGCGCAAACAGCACGACCACGATCAGAAGCGCGCCGACAATAGTCAGCCAATGGAACGGGTTGGCGGCGGAGACGACATCCTCGAACCACATGAAACTGACCGTGCCGACCATGGCGCCATAAAGCGAACCAGTACCACCCAGCACCAGCATGACCAACGCTTCCGCCGACATCGTAAACGACAGGCTGTCGAGGCCGACCACTTGCGTGGAGATGGCGTTGAGCGCGCCACCGATACCGGCGACTGCACCCGATATCACATACATGCGCAGCATGACCGAATGCACGGATGCACCCATTGCGGCAACACGCACCGGATCTTCCCGCACGCCGCGCGCCAGCATACCGAAGGGCGACTGCACGAGTACGCGGAGGAGCACGAAGACGATCAGCAGCAGGATGATGCCGTAGACATAGGCCGTGCGGCCCCAGAGATCGAATTCGAACAGGCCGAGCAGCGCATCCGTGGTGATGCCGGAGAGACCGTCGCTGCCGCCGGTCCAGCCCGACGCCTTGTTGGCGACTTCGTGAAAGAGGTGAACGACGGCGATCGACAGCACCAGTTGCGGCAGTCCATGCGCGCGCAAAATCACGAGGCCGGAAACGAGGCCCGCCAACGCCCCGGCGGCAGCGCCGATCAGCGTCATGGTCAGCGGTTCGGTAATGCCGAAATGGGCGGACACGATGCCGGCGCCATAGGCCCCTGCCCCGAACAAGGCCGCATGGCCGAGCGTGGCGACACCGCAATAACCGGTGACGAGATCGATCGACAGCACCAAAAGCATGGTGGCAATGATGCGGGTGAGCAGCGCCAGATTGTTGGGGAACAGAAAATAACCGATGACGCTCGCCGCAACGATGACGGCGATGCCGATCAGCGTTCCGAGTGGCCGGCGGCGTGTGGGAAGAGTGCTATCCATCAGAGCCGCCATTATTTGAACCGCCCCGCAAGACCGCGCGGGAACAAGGTGACGATGACGATCACCGCGAGATAGAAAAAGAACTCACCATATTCCGGCGCAAGATAGCGCCCAGTAGTATCGATCGCGCCGAGCAGAAGACAGGCGATAAGCGCGCCGGGAATGGAACCGGCGCCGCCGATCGAGACGGCGACGAGGAAGGTCACCATGTAGCGCAGCGCGTAATAGGGTTCGACCGGCAGCAGTTCGGCACCAACGACACCCCCGAAAGCGGCAAGTCCCACGGCGACGGCAAAGCTGACCGCATACACCAGCTGCGTGCGCACCCCCAACGCTGCGGCCATCGGCGCATTATCGACGGCGGCGCGCAGGCGGATGCCAAAGGCGGTGCGCTCGATCAGGAACCACAGGCCACCGGCGACAACGAGGCCGCAGACGATGGCGAAGATACGATGCGTGGCAATGGCGCGGAAACCGAGATCGATCGAACCGGAGAGCGTTTCCGGCAGCGGGATGGTTTTCAGTGTCGGGCCAAAGGCATAGTTGGCGAGACCGATGACACAGAAGGTGATGCCGATGGTCATCAGCACCTGTGTCAGTTCCGGCGCGCCATAGATGCGACGGTAAAGCAGCCGTTCGATCGGCACGGCGATGATGGCGGTGGCGATGACGGCGATCAGGATGGCCGGGGCATAACCGAAGCCAAGGTCACGCGTGGCATAGGAGGCGAGATAACCGCCGATCATGGCAAAAGCGCCATGGGCAAGATTGACGACCCGCATCAGGCCCATCGTCACCGACAGCCCGATCGAGATCACGAACAGCACCATGCCATAGGCAAGGGCGTCGATGGCTATGCTCAAAACAGTCTGCATGCGTGATTATGGGTCCTAAAATCAACGTGTTTGCGGCGGTGTATATTTCAGCCGACCTGCCATTTTGTTGCAGGAAGACCGATTGCAGATGAATGAGAACGGCGTGGCCTGCTTCCTCTGATCTCCACCGTGAGGGCGAGACGCCACCGATAGGTGACAGAAGGGGTAACGGTGCGGCAGATGGATCCCAGTCGGCATTGGCGCCAGCCCCTCTGCCCTGCCGGGCATCTCCCCCTCAAGGGAGGAGATCGGCAGAACGGCACACCATGCATTCAACACGCAGCAGCCTGCCCTCAAGAAGCAGATCGGCTGGCTGGCCCCTTAAATTTGGGTCCAACCTGCCGGGAAAGACATCCTCAAACCTTACTTCGCCGCCGCCAGACCCGGATCGCCCTGACGTTCAAACGTCTTGATTTCCTTGTTGATATAAGCGCCATCCGGCCCCTTGGTCACTTCACGCAGATAAATGTTCTGGGTGATGTGGCGGCTTTCGGCGTCGATCGAAACCGGGCCGCGCGGGCTGGTCCATGACAGACCCTTGACCGCATCGACAGCCTTTTTGGCATCCTGCTTACCACCGGTCGCCTCGATCATCTTGTAGATGACATGCATGCCGTCATAAGCGCCGACGGCCGGGAAGGACAGTTCCGCCGGATTGCCGATCGCCTTGGATGCGGCTTCGACAAACGCCTTGTTTTCCGGTGAATCGTGGCTGACAGCATAATGGAACGTGGTCTGCACGCCCGCAGCCGCTTCGCCCAATGCCGGAAGGTCGGATTCCTGCGTCAGGTCGCCCGGCGAAAAAATCTTGATGCCGGCGGTTTTCAGGCCATTCTGGTTATAGGCTTTCACGAAACCAAGCGTGGTCGGGCCCGACGGCAGGAAGGCGAAAACCGCACCTGCGCCGGAATCCTTGATGCGCTGCATGATCGGCGAAAAATCATTGGTCGACAGCGGCATGCGGATGGCCTCGACAACCTTGCCGCCGGCCTTTTCAAAACCGGCCTTGAAGGCGTTTTCAGCATCGACGCCCGGACCGTAATCGCTGACCACGGTGATCACCTTGTCGACGCCGGCATCCTTGGCGACCTGCGCGATCGGCGTGGACGTCTGCCATGTGGTGAAGGACGTGCGCACCACATACGGGCTCTTGGTGACGATGGCCGAGGTGGCGGCATTCATCACCACCATCGGCACATTGCCCTGCTGAAGGATCGGCGTTGCCGCCATCGCATCCGGGGTGAAATAGAAGCCGGCGAGATATTGCACGCCTTCCTTGACGATCAGTTCCTGCGCCAGCGCCTTGGATTGTGCCGGATCGGCCTGCGGCACGTCGCGATAGATGATCTCGACATCGTTATCGCCGACCTTGGCACCGTTGACCGCCATATAGGCATCGATACCGGCCTTGAAGTTTTTGCCCTGCAGCGCGAACGGACCGGAAAACGGTCCGACGACGCCAACCTTGATGGTGGCCGCTTCAGCGCTGACACTCATTGCAAGAGCCGCGATGGCGGCGCCCAAAAATCTCTTCATGTTACCCTCCCTGATGCGAAAGCCCTTCGGGCCTCCCGTTCCGCATTCAAATTGCAGTTTGTCATAAGGTGTGGCCAAGTAAAATGAATTGGCCGAGATGACCCATATGCAAAAGGTTATGATTCAAGGCAATGTCGGACGGGACTAATCCCGGCCGATTGAACGGATATTACCGGCCAGTTCCAGCGCCAAGCGCAAGGAGGCGCCGGTCGAAACCGCCATCTGCGGCAAGGTCAGCCATTCCAGCGTCCAGGCGGCCCCCGAACGTTCCTGTTCATGCACAAGTGCCTGATGCATGCCGGAAAGCTGGGCTGCGTTAAAGCGGGCGAGAGATACAAGAACTTCCGCCGCCACCGGGTTCTGCTTGTGCGCCATCGCCGACGAAGCACCACCGCCGGCCAGCACGATCTCGGATCCGGCTTCGGCCAGAAGCGCAATGTCCTGCCCGAATTTTCCGAGGCTTCCGGTTATCAAAGACAGAAGCCCGGCAAGCTCGCCAAGACGGTCACGCTGGCTCTGCCATTGCGCATGGTTGCCAAGCCCAAGGTCCTCCGCGAGTGCTTCACGCACGACCACGCCTTCCTCACCCAGCGCATCCAGCGTACCGGCGGCGCCGCCGAACTGCAGGACCAAAGCGCTTTCGGCAAAAGCTTCCAGTCTTGCACGGTGACGGGCGAGCGGTTCGCACCATGCACGGATGCGATCGGACACTTTTATCTCGATCGCCGCCTGCATGCGGGTATGGCCCATCATCACGTGATGGCCAAAACTCTTGTCGAGATCGGCAAAAGCGGAATCAAGCTTTTCCATACGATCTTCGAGAAGCGCTGCAACCCCGCGCAGCCGCAACATCAGGCTGGTATCGACCACGTCCTGGCTGGTGGCACCTTTATGAACATGCCGGCCGACTTCCGGCCCGCAGGCTTCTCGCAACTGGCGTATCAATTCCGGCACCACAACGCCATCACGCGCAGTGGCGATCCGCAGCTTTTCCATATCCGGGGCGAAATGCGCGCAGACTTCGGCGATACGCTCTGCCGCCAAAACAGGGATAGAGCCTTCCGCCGCCTCGCTGGAGGCGAGCGCCATCTCGAAATCCAGCATGGCCTTGATATCGGCATTGGCGGTAAAAAATGCAGCCGTTTCCGTGTCGCCGACGAGGCCGGACAGGAAAGGATGATCGAAGGCGGATACGCTCATGAAAACCGATGCCTTACGCTTCTCAGATATCGAAGAACACGGTCTCGTCTTCGCCCTGAAGATGGATGTCGAAAGACACCGTGTCACCTTCGCGGCTGCCGATCAAGGTTTTCACCCGGCTGCGGTGTTCCAGGCGCATCAGGATCGGGTCTTGCGCATTGGCCTCTTCCTCATCGGAAAAATACATGCGGGTATGCAGGCCGATATTGATGCCGCGCGCGACAATCCACAACGTCACATGCGGCGCCATCATGCGGCCGTCGTTGAAGGGCACGCGGCCGGGCTTGATCGTTTCAAACACGAACTCGCCGGTTGTCATGTCGGCCGGACAACGCCCCCAGCCCAAAAAGTTCGGGTCGGCCTTGCCACGCGTTTCGGACGGGCTGTTGTAAAAACCGTCGCTATCGGCCTGCCAGATCTCGATCATCGCATCCTTGAGCGGCGTGCCGATGCCATCGAGAACACGGCCGCGAATGGTGATGCGTTCGCCACGGGTCTTGTCATTGGCGAGCGGGCCGGAACCGAGATCGGTTTCATAAACACCTTCAATGCCGGTAAAATTCGGTGTGCAGCCGATATGCACGTAAGGACCGGCAGTCTGCGAGGCTGACTCCTTCAGGTAACCGAGAGGCTGAGGCATATCAGTTACCCTCCTTGCGGTTCTCGAAAAAGGTCGAGCGGCGGCCACGCAAGATGATGTCGAACTTGTAGGCGCGCATATCCATAGGGATGGTCGCGTTCATGTCCAAAGGCGCGATCAGCTGGTGGATCGCCTGCTCGTCCGGAATGGTTTTTACGATCGGACACAGCCAGATCATCGGATCGCCCTCAAAATACATCTGGGTGATCAGGCGCTGCGAAAAACCATGCCCGAACACGGAAAAATGGATATGCGCCGGGCGCCAGTCGTTGACGCCGTTCGGCCAGGGATAGGCACCGGGCTTGATCGTCTTGAACCAGTAATACCCGTTTTCATCGGTGATCGTGCGGCCGAAACCGCCGAAATTCGGATCGATGGCGGCGAGATAGGTCTCCTTCTTGTGGCGATACCGCCCGCCGGCATTGGCCTGCCAGAATTCCACCAGCGCGCCATCGACGCCGCGCCCGCGTTCATCCAGCACGCGGCCATGCACGAGAATGCGCTGGCCGATCGCCATTTCACCGGGGCGTGCGTAATTGACGATCAGGTCGTTATCGAACTCGCCGAGAATGTTGTGGCCGAAGACCGGGCCGGTGATTTCGCTTTTCGTACCATCCAGCGAGATCAGCGCCTTTTGCGGCGAGCGCAGCACGGAGGTCTTGTAACCCGGCGTATAGGCCGGCGGATGGATGGAGCGGTCGCGTGCGAAAAACGCGCCGGTTTCAGGTCTCTCGTTCTTCACTCCGCCTCCTCCCCGGCGACTTTGCCGGCGGCATCCATTTCGGCATAAGCTGCCTTGACGATCTTGAATGCATGATTGGCGGCCGGCACGCCGGCATAGATCGCCACATGCAACAGCGCCTCGCAGAGATCCTCCCGGCTCGCGCCGGTATTCTTGGTGGCGCGCACATGCATCGCCACTTCCTCATGCTGGCCGAGTGCCGCAAGCAGCGCGATCGTGACGATCGAGCGTTCGCGTTTCGACCAGGTCTCCCTCGACCAGACATTGCCCCAGGCGGTTTCGGTGATCAACTCCTGAAACGGCTGGTCGAACGGGGTTTCGTTGGCCAGCGCCCGGTCGACATGGGCATCACCCAGAACGGCGCGTCGTGTCGCGAGGCCTTTGCTATAACGCTCGGAGGTTTGCGGGGTGTTGGCCATGGTTCACTCTCCGGGCAATTGGGCGAGAAACTCGCGGATGACGGCGGCATAAGCTGCGGGTGCCTCGACACACGGAATATGCGCGGCGTTTTCGATGACGTGGTAGCGGCTGCCGGGCACGAGATCGGCCAGCGAGCGCACCAGTTCAGGCGGGGTCGAGCCATCCTCGGCGCCGGCGATGCAGAGCGTCGGAACAGCAATGTTCTTTGCGACTTCGGTGAAATCCGCATCCCGAATGGCGGCGCAGGTGCCACTGTAACCGGCAACTGGCTGGCGCAGCAGCATGTTGCAATACCCGCGATAAGCGGCGTTTTCCGGCACACGATGGGCGGCGGTGAACCAGCGCCCCATGATGCCATCGACCATGGGGCCGAGACCTTCCGCCTCCACCTTGGCGATACGCTCATTCCACATGTCGGCGGTGCCGATTTTGTGGGCGGTGTTGGAGAGGATCAGCGCGCGCACCAGATCCGGCCGCGTCGCATAGAGCGACTGCGCGATCAGACCGCCGACCGACAGGCCGCAGATGATGACGTTCGCATAACCCAGATGGTCGATGACGCCGGCGAGATCGGCGGCGTGGTCTTCGATCCTGTAAGGCGGCTTGCCGAGATCGGAGAGGCCATGGCCGCGCTTGTCATAGCTGACGAGTGTAAAATCCTCGGACAATTTCGGCAGGACGAGATCCCAGATGCGTGCATCGGTGCCCAGAGAGTTGATGAACACGATGACCGGCTTGCGGTCTCCCGCGCCCGCCACGTCATAGCGGATGACCACGTCGTTGATCGAAACGAACTGCATGCGAAATTCTCCTCCACGAAGGAGATTGCAGCGATCAAATGGTTAGGTAAAATGATTTTTGGGCGCATTTCATTAACCGGGGGATTATGAATTGAAAGCCAATCGCGTCAAATTCCGTCATTTGCAGACTTTTGTGGAGGTTGCGCGCCAGAAAAGCGTGGCGAAAGCGGCCGATATTCTCAGCGTCAGCCAGCCGGCCGTGACCAAAACCATCCGCGAACTGGAGGAAGCACTCGGCGTCGCCGTTGTCGAACGCGACGGCCGCGGCATTCGCCTGACGCGCTATGGCGACGTTTTTCTGCGCCATGCCGGTGCGGCGCTGACGGCGTTGCGGCAGGGCGTCGACAGTGTTTCGCAGGAACTGTTCGATGCAGCTCCGCCGGTGCGGGTCGGTGCGCTGCCGACCGTTTCGACGCGTATCATGCCGCGCGCCATGTCGATGTTTCTGAAGGAAAAGACCGGCAGCCGCATCAAGATCGTCACCGGCGACAATGCCGTTCTCCTGGAACAGTTGCGGGTCGGCGATCTCGATCTCGTGGTCGGACGGCTGGCCGCGCCGGAAAAGATGGCCGGCTTCTCCTTCGAACACCTCTATTCCGAACAAGTGGTGTTCGCGGTGCGCGCCAGCCATCCCCTGCTCGCGGCCGGCACATCCATATTCGAGGGTTTTGCCGATTATCCCGTCCTGATGCCGACGCGCGGCTCGATCATCCGGCCTTATGTGGAACAGTTTCTGATCGCCAACGGTGTCGCCAACCTGCCGACACAGGTGGAAACGGTTTCCGACGCCTTTGGCCGCGCCTTCGTGCGCCAGAGCGATGCGATCTGGATCATTTCGAAGGGCGTGATCGCCACCGATCTGGCCGACGGGTTTCTGGCGGCTCTGCCGATCGATACATCGGAGACGCGCGGGCCGGTGGGCCTGACCATCCGCGCCGATGCGACACCATCCCTGCCGCTGACGATCCTGATGCAGACGATCCGGCAGGCGGCGGAGGAACTGGTTGCCGGCGCGTAATTTTTCGCCGGCAACCGGAAACGATCAGAGCCGTTTCACACCCGACGAGATGATGTCGAGATAAACGGCGATGACGAGGATGATGCCCTTGATGATCTGCTGCCAAAAAGTGTCGACGCCCATCATCGACATGCCGTTATCCAGACTTGCCATGATCAGCGCCCCAACCAGCGCACCGATAACCGAGCCGACACCGCCGCGCATGGACGTGCCGCCGATAAAGCAGGAGGCGATGGCATCGAGTTCACCACCGAAACCGGCCGAAGGCGTGCCGGCGGCAAGGCGTGCCGTAGTGGTGAGGCCGGCAAGCGCCGCCATCAGCCCCATCAGGCCGAACACCGACATTTTCACCAGATTGACGTTGACGCCGGAGAGGCGCGTAGCCTCGGAATTGGAGCCGGCGGCATAGATATAACGGCCGAACACCGTGCCCTTGGCGATGACCGTGAAGACGGCCAGCACGAAGAGCAGCAGCAGAACCGGCACTGGAATGCCCTGATAGGAATTCAGCACCAGCACGAAACCGAGGATAAGCAGCCCGGTGCCGAACAGTTTTGCCGCTTCCGCAACGGGTGTCGGCACTTTCAGATTGTGCTGAAGCCGTTTGCGCCGGGTTCTGATGGCCATGAACAGCAAAACGGCAAACAGCAGGATCGCGCAACCATTGCCGAGCCAGCCGGGCAGATACCCCTGCCCCAGATATTTCAGGCCCGGAGAAACCGGCGCAATGGTGATGCCGCCAGTCAAGCCCAGGACAGCACCGCGAAAGGCGAGCTGCCCGCCAAGCGTGACGATGAAGGAAGGAATGCCGAGATAGGAGGTCAACCAGCCGTTCATCAGGCCGAGAGCGGCACCGGCAAGCAGCACGAAGGCGATCGTGCCCGCCAGCGGCCAGCCATAAACAGCATCGAGAATGGCCGCGATTCCGCCCAGCAGCCCCAGCAGCGAACCGACCGAGAGATCGATTTCACCGGCCACGATGACAAACACCATGGCTGCAGCCAGCATGCCGGTAATCGCCATCTGGCGCAGGAGGTTAGAAAAATTGCGGGCCGTCAGGAAGCCTGAGACGCCGGTATCGGTATTGTAGGTGAGATATCCGAACAGCGCCCAGATCAGCGCCACCACGATCAGCAGCGCGACGATCTTGTTTTCGGACAGGAATTTTCTCAAAACTATGCCAGTCATATCAAAACCTTCACCAGCCATGCCATAAGGATCAGGCGACCTGTGCGGCATGGCCGATCGCGGCCGCCAGCACCTGTTCCTGGGTGAGATTGTCGTTGACGAAATCGCCGCGCAGCTGCCCCTCGCCGATCACGAGGACACGATCGGAAATGCCCAGAACCTCCGGCAGTTCGGAGGAGACCATCAGCACCGCAACGCCGGTCTTGGCGAGCGCGAAGATCAGCTTGTAGATCTCGTATTTGGCCCCGACATCGACGCCGCGCGTCGGTTCGTCGAGGATCAGCACGCGCGGCTCCGGCAGCATCATCTTTGACAATACCGCCTTTTGCTGATTGCCACCCGAAAGCGAGGCAATCGGCAGCATCGGATCGGCGGTCTTGATTTTCAGCCGCAAAATCTCCGCCTGGATCTGCGCCAGTTCCTGATGTTCGTCGATCAGGCCGAAACGCGCGAAACGGCTGAGCACCGACACCGTCATGTTGTGGCCGACACCGATGATGGGAAGAATACCGCTCTTCTTGCGATCCTCCGGCACCATGCAGATGCCGGCCCTGACGGCATCGCGTGGTGTCCTGATCGACACTTCACGACCATCGAGATGGATTGTGCCCTGATGCGCGGTTGGATAGGCGCCAAAGAGGGTGGAGACCAGCTCGGTACGGCCCGCGCCGACAAGGCCGGCGATACCAAGAATCTCACCCTTGCGGATTTTGAGCGAAACATTGTCGACCACCTTGCGGTTGGGATTGGTGACATCCCAGCAGGTGATGTTGCGCGCCTCGAGAATGACCTCGCCGATCGCGTGGTCTTCCTTCGGATAGAGGTTTTTCATCTCGCGCCCGACCATCATCGTCACGATGCTGGCCGTGTTGAGTTCCGCCATCGGTTTCGTGCCGATATGGGCACCGTCGCGGATCACGGTAACCGTATCGGCAATCTCCGCCACTTCCTCCAGCTTGTGGGAAATATAGACGCAGGCCATGCCCTCCGCCTTGAACTGCTTGATGAGATCAAGAAGCGTGCGGATTTCCGACGAGGTCAGCGCCGAGGTCGGTTCATCGAGGATCAGCAGCTTGGCGTTCTTGTTGAGCGCCTTGGCGATTTCGATGAGCTGCTGTTTGCCGCCGGAATAGTTCAGGACAGGCAGCGCCGGATTGATGTCATGGACATTCAGCTTGGCCAGCAGTTCCTGAGCCCGCGCATTCATCGCGTCGTAATCGAGAAAACCATGGCTGCTGATCTCGTTGCCGAGAAAGATGTTTTCCGCCACCGACAGATGCGGCACCATCATCAGTTCCTGATGAATGATGGCAATGCCGGCCTTTTCGGTTTCGCGAATGGACGTTGCCTTCAGCTCGCGACCTTCCCAGAAAATTTCACCTTCCCAAGTGCCGTAGGGGTAAACGGCGGATAGGACCTTCATCAGGGTGGATTTGCCCGCACCGTTTTCGCCGCAAAGGCCAACACATTCGCCGGGACGGACCTGCAGATGAATGCCATCCAGAGCTTTTACGCCGGAAAAGCTCTTGGAGATGTTTTTCATCTCGAGAAGAAAAGATTCGCTCATGACACCTCGCACATGAAAACAAGCCCCGGAACCGTTCAGGCTCCGGGGCCAACCGGCCGGGTTACTTCAGGCCAATCTGTTCCTTGGTGTAGAAGCCGTCTTTCACGTAGATATCGATGTTTTCCTTGGTGACGGCCGTCGGCGTCAGCAGAACCGTATCGACATCCTTGGTGCCGTTGTTGATCTTGGAGGTAAAGGCAGGCTTTTCGCCCTTCACCAGCTGCACCGTCAGCTTGGCGGCTTCCGAGGCGATCAGCTTCAGCGGCTTGTAGACGGTAACGGTCTGTGTGCCATCGACCAGGCGCTTGACGGCGGCAAGATCGGAATCCTGACCGGAAACCGCAGTCTTGCCGGCAAGACCCTGTGCCGCGAGTGCCTGGATGGCGCCACCGGCGGTGCCGTCATTGGAGGCGACGACAGCGTCGATCTTGTTGTCGGCCGCCGTCAGGGCGTTTTCCATGATGGAGAGCGCTTCGGTCGGGCTCCATTCCTTGACCCATTGCGAGCCGACGATTTTTACCTTGCCGGCGTCAACCGCAGCTTTGAGTGCCTTCTCCTGACCGGCACGCAGATATTTTGCGTTATTGTCGGTCGGGGAGCCGCCGAGCAGATAATAATTGCCTTCCGGCTTCGCCTTCAGCACGTTTTCCGCCTGCATGAAGCCAACGCGCTCGTTGTCGAACGAGATATAGGCGTCGACATCGGCATTGAGGATCAGGCGGTCATATGACAGGACCTTGATGCCGGATGCCTTGGCATCGGCCACAACCGCATCGAACACTTTCGAGTTCATCGGCACGATGACGATGGCATCGACGCCCTGCGCGATCAGGTTCTCGACCTGCTTGACCTGCTTTTCCTCATTGCCATCAGCCGACTGCACGCTGACCTTTGCGCCCAGCTGTTCGGCCGCTGCGATAAAATAGTCGCGGTCGCGGACCCAGCGCTCTACGCGCAGATCGTCGATGGAGAAACCGATGACCGGCTTGTCCGGCGATGCGGTTGCGGTGCCGGCGAAAGCACCGACGGCAAGGCTGATTGCCGCGCACGTGAACAGAAACTTCTTCATATCCTACCCTCCTCTAATCGCCCGCCGTGATTGGCGCGCTCCCAACGTTCATGCCGATGACCCTGTGCGTGATACATCGCACGGTGCCAGCAGCACTCGCTGTCTCCCAAAAGCGGCTGACGCCACCTCACGTAACCAGCCAAAAATGTGACTGGTCACCGTCCTCTTGTGAGATTGATACGACGACTCTCGATGGTTGCAAAGAGTTTTTGACTTACGTACCTCACGTGCGAGCGAATGCCGCATGCGGAGTGGATCGAAAATCTACAAATCCGGCGGGAGGCTTCTGAAAAATAAGATGGGAATTCGCAAGCGCCGGCAGGTATTTGGCCGATGGCGCGTGTCAATCGCCGGCAGCGCACTGGCCCCGGCAAAAAATCGGATCACATGCGGAAAAGCGGGTGCCGCAACCATCGCGCAGCACCCGTAAAATCGTCAGAATGCTTTGACGATGGCCAGAAAATCGTTGGCCTTGAGGCTGGCGCCACCGATAAGCGCGCCGTTGACATTATCGATAAAGGCAATCTCGGCGGCGTTATCGGGCTTCACCGAACCGCCATAAAGGATGCGCATGCCCCTGCCCTCTTCCCCGAGCAGATCGATCAGGGACGTGCGGATGAAGGCGTGCAGGCCGGCAATATTGTCGATGCTCGGCGTGCGTCCGGTACCAATGGCCCAGACGGGTTCATAGGCGATGACAACGGCGCCAGATTTCGCGGCAGCAGGAACGGATTCCTGCAATTGCCGCAGCAGAACATCCTGCGTGGCGCCCTTCAACATTTCCTCTTCGGTCTCGCCGATGCAGATGATTGCCTGCAGACCGGCTTCGACGGCGCGCTCCGCCTTGCGCTTCACATCCGCGCTGGTTTCACCACGGCCCTGACGGCGCTCGGAATGACCGACGATGACGGCGCGGCCACCGCTATCGGCCACCATGGCAGCCGACACGTCACCGGTATAGGCACCGTGCGTTTCGCTGCTGCAATCCTGTGCGCCGATGGCAAGCGTCGTGCCTGCCGTTTTGGCGCCGGCAGACATTAGCAGCGTTGCCGGCGGGCAGATGAGCGTGTCGAGGCGTTGGCTGTGTCCCTCGACGCCCTCGGCGATGAGCGCGATTTCGGACAGCGAATGGACAAGCCCGTTCATCTTCCAGTTTCCCGCGATAAGCGGACGAATTTTTTCACTCATGGCATTTACCAGGCCGAGAAACCGCCATCGACCAGAAGGTCGTGGCCAGTGATGAAGGAAGCCGCAGCGCTGGACAGGAACACCGCCGGACCGACCATTTCGTCAACCGTGGCAATGCGCGCCATCGGCGTCTCATTGGCGAAGATCTTCAGCTGATCAGCGACTTCAGGGCGCTTGTTCATCGGCGACAGCGTGTAGCCGGGGCTGATGGCGTTGACGCGCAAACCCTTTTCCACCCACTCCATAGCAAGGCTCTTCGACAGGTGGATCACACCAGCCTTCGACGTGTTGTAATGCGCCTGCGACAGGCCGCGATTGACGATCGAGCCGGACATGGACGCAATGTTGACAATTGATCCCTTGCCGCGCGGCAGCATCACCCGTGCCTGCGCCTGGCAGGAGAGGAAGACGCCGGTGAGGTTGACGTCCATCATCTGCTGCCAGCGTTCGCGCGGCATTTCCTCGGCCGGCATGGCGTTGGCGATGCCGGCCGAGTTGACCGCAACCGTGAGAGCACCTAGCTCCTTTTCGGCGCCTTCAACGGCTGCAGCCAAATGTGTTTCGTCCGACACGCTGCCTTCAAACACAAAGCCCTTGCGGCCATGTGCCTTAACCGCATCCAGCGTCTCGCCGAGACCCTTTGCCGAAAGATCGAACAGCGCCACGTCTGCGCCGGCTTCCGCCAGACCGATGGCAATCGCCTGACCGATGCCGCTGCCGGCACCGGTGACAAAGGCAACATCGCCGGCGAGAGAGAAGAGTTTCATGACAGTCTCCTGAAATTCAGAATGTTAGGCGGTTGCCCGTTCCATGACGGCGTGGCGCGTCGCTTCGGCGCCGGAAAGAATGCCTTGGTTACGGCCACGGGCCATGACCAGAACCTTGTGGGAGAGCCCCAGAACCTCATCGAGGTCGGAGCTGACGACGATGACGGCCATGCCCTGTTTGGCGAGTTCGGCAATTACGTCGTAAATGGCCGAACGGGCTCCCACATCGATGCCGCGCGTCGGTTCATCGAGAATGACGATCTTGGGTCCCGACGAAATGGCGCGAGCGATGACGATCTTCTGCTGGTTGCCGCCGGACAATTCATTGGCGCGCTGGTCGGCGCTGCCCTTGATGCCGAAACGCTTGATGGCGGTGGTGGCAAAGTTGCGGATCTCGGTCGGCGTGACCCAACTGCGCGGTGTGATGCGCGGATAATTGCCGAGCGCGATATTGTTGCCGATCGTGTGATCGAGCACGAGGCCCTGCAGCTTGCGATCCTCCGGCACCAGTGCGATGCCGGCCGCCATGGCATCCCCCGGGCTTTTGAGGGTCAGAACCTTTCCATCAACAGTGACGGAACCGGTTTTGACCGGATCGGCACCGGCAATGGCGCGCACCAGTTCGGTGCGGCCCGCGCCGACAATGCCGGCAATGCCCATCACCTCACCGGCAGACACCGTGAAGCTGACATCATGGAAATCGCCTTCGGCCGACGAGAGGTTTTTCACCTCGATCAACGGCTTGTGGGTCGGGGCCGGCAGATGCGGAAAGATACGGTCCAGCTGGCGGCCGACCATGGCCTCGACCAGATTGGAAACCGGCACCTTGGCGCTATCGAAATTGGCCACCAGTTCACCATCACGCATGACGATGACGCGGTCGGCGATACGGGCGATCTCTTCGAGACGGTGCGAGATATAGATGAAGGACACGCCTTCTTGTCTCAGCCGCTCGATCTGCTCGAACAGCTTGTCGGTCTCTTCACCGCCGAGGGCCGCAGTCGGCTCGTCGAGAATGAGGAAACGGGCGTTGAGCGTCAGCGCCTTGGCGATTTCCACCTGCTGCTGGGCGGCGACGCGCAGATATTTGACCTTGGTGGCCGGGGAAACATTGAGGCCGAGGCGCTTCAGCTGCTCGTCGGCGCGACGGTACATTTCGAAATTGTCGATGCGGCCGGAACGGGTCGGCAGGCGACCGACAAAGATGTTTTCCGCAATGGAAAGCTCGGGAAGAAGCCGCATTTCCTGATGGATCAAGCCAAGACCGGCATTCAGCGCATCGGATGGCGTCGCCGGGGAATACGCTGCGCCCTGCCATTTCATGCTGCCGTCGGTCGGGGTGACCAGACCTGCGATGATGGAGGAGAGCGTCGACTTGCCGGCACCGTTCTCACCCAGAAGCGCCACGACTTCACCGCGCTTGATGTCAAAGCTGACATTCTTGAGAACGGTGATCTTGCCGTAGGTTTTCGACAGGTTGCGAACCGACAGAATGGTTTGGTCCGTGTTTTCGGCGCTGTGGTTTTCAGTAGGCATGTCGGCCTCCTTTCCGAGCATGGGACCTGCGCCCCGGAGAAAACCGGGGCGCAGTGTTTCGATCAGGGATGTTCCTTGATGAAGGCTTCGGCATTGTCTGCCGTGGTCAGGGTTGCCGGCTGCAGCTGTTCTGCCGGCGGCTTCTCGCCCTTGATCAGCTCAAGCGCTGACTTCAGAGCAAGACGGCCCATGCCTTGCGTCTGCTGGGTCATGGTGGCCTTCAGCGTACCGGCCTTGACGGCTTCGAGCCCGGCGCGGTCACCGTCGAAACCGACGATGATGGCATCGGAAATGCCACCGACCTTGGCAGCCTGTGCGGCACCGAGTGCGAGCGCATCTGCGCGGCCGAAGAAGATGTTGATCGTCGGGTTACGCTGCAGCATGTCCTGAGCGATGGCAAAACCTTCGTCCTGCATCCAGGCGTTCGATGCCTGACGGCCGGCTTCCTTGATGCCGGGGCATGCCTTCATGGCTTCGGCAAAACCCTTGTCGCGATCCTGCTCCGGCGTGGTGCCGAGCTGGCCCTGGATGACGGCGAGCGTGCCCTTGCCACCGGAAACCTTGCAGACGTAATCGCCGAGTTCCTTGGCAGCGGCAACGCTGTCGGTGGCGATGAACGTGTCGCCGGGTGCGCCTTCCGGGTTACGGTCGACTGTCACAACCGGGATCTTGGCTTCCTTGGCGGCCTTGACCGGAACGGTTGCGGCGGTCGCGCCGGCCGGGATGTAGATCAGCGCCTTGACCTGGCGGGTGATCAGATCCTGGATCTGGCTGACCTGCGTGGCGCTATCGCCCTTGGCGTCGACGGTGACGACTTCAATGCCCTGTTCCTTGGCAGCCTTTTCAACCGATTCCTTGATCTGGTTGAAGAAGTCGGCCTGCAGGTTGGCGACGGCGAGGCCGATCGTTACCTTTTCCTGGGCTTGTGCCGCGAAAGCCATGGCCGAGAAGGCGACGGTGGCTGCGAGCATACGGAAAGTCTTCGTCATGTGTTCCTCCACTGAATTGACGACAATTTCTATGGTCTGCTTCTAAGGTATGCTGGGTATGCGAGAACTGGAGAGCACCCTCCCCCGGTGCCGGTTATCTCCTCTTTCTTCCGAGCGTGTCGAAGGTAACGGCGGCAGCGATCACGACGCCGATCAGCACCTGCTGAATGAAGGGCGAGACACCGAGAAGGTTGAGACCGTTACGCAGGACACCGATGATGAAGACGCCGACCACAGTGCCGAAGATCGAGCCGACGCCGCCCGAGAGCGATGCGCCACCGATCACGACAGCTGCGATGGTGTCGAGTTCGTAGCCAAGACCTGCACTGGGCTGGGAGCTATCGAGGCGGGCGGCAAAGGCGACGGCGGCAAGGCCTGCCAGCGCGCCGCTGAGCGCATAGACAATGCAGGTATTGAGATTGACGTTGATGCCGGCAAGGCGCGCCACTTCCGGATTGCCACCGATGGCAAACAGGTTACGGCCGGCCGGGCGATACTTGAGGATGATCGCGGCAATGATGGCGAGCACGATGAAGGTGGCAACCGTCATCGACAGGAAGCCGAACTGGCGAACCGTGGCAAGCGAGGTGAACCAGTCGGGATAACCAACGATCTGCTTACCTTCGGTAAGAATGTTGGCAAGGCCTCTGGTCACCGACATGACAGCCAGCGTGGCGATGAACGGCGGCAGTTTGGCAATCGTGATCAGCAGGCCGGAAACGAGGCCGCAGATCGCACCGGTCGCGATGCCGACGACGATCGCAAGCTCCAGCGGCAGGCCAAGCTGCCGCTGCATCACGCCCATCATCATCATCGAGAAGGCAAGCACGGAGCCGACCGAAAGATCGATGCCACCGATGACAATGACCAGTGTCATGCCAATGGCGAGAATGCCGAGCACGGTGACCTGATCAAGAATGTTGAGGCCGTTTCTCGCCGACAGGAAAAATTCCGACGTCACCGAGAAGAAGACGCATAACAGGATGAGGCCGACCAGCGGTCCCGACATCTTCTTCACGAAGGACATGCTGATGAAGCCCGTCTTCGGCGCCACCTGTTCCGTGATCTCACTCATAAAAGCCTCCCTGCCGCACACCTTCTCCTGCGTGCGATCATTAAATTATCAGTAGGTACCCGAACGCTCCGCCTTGCGGTTTTCCGGGCGCTCGTGAACGGACAGGCCGCGAGAGCGCGCCACCATCCGTCTCCATTCCTGTCGCTGCCGCTGACGGGCGAGATCGTCCATCCGGGGCTCGAAGACGTTTCCTTCACGCGGCAGAGCCGCGAGATCGTCCAGTGTCCAGATTCCGGCACCGAGGCCCGCCAGATGGGCAGCGCCCATGGCCGACAGCTCCGCCGTCTGCGGACGCACGACCGGCACACCAGCCAGGTCCGTTTCCAGCTGCATCAGCAGTTCGTTCTTCGTCGGCCCACCATCGACATACAGCTGATCGACCCTGAGGCCGGAGAGCAGCACGCGGTCGAGCACATCGACGATCTGGTGGGCGATGGAACCCACCGCCGCCCGCGCCACTTGTGCCCGCGAGGTGCCAAGTGCGACGCCGCCGATGATGCCCACCGCATTGGCATCCCAATAGGGAGCGCCGAGGCCGCCGAAGGCCGGCACGATGGTGACGCCGTTGCTGTCCGACACGCTTGCAGCAAGCGTTGCGAGTTCAGCCGTGCTGATGCCGAGGAATTCTGCCAGCCAGACGAGGGTCGAGCCGACCGAGCGGATATTGCCCTCGAAAGCATAAGCGATGTCATCCACCTGCCAGGCGATCGTGCGGCAGACGCCGAGATCGATCTGGTCGGCCGGAATGGCGCTATCGTAAAGCCCCATGACCGATGAGCCTGTGCCCTGCGTGGCTTTCACCTTGCCCGGCTGGAAAGCGCCGTGGGCAAACAGGGCGGCATGGCTGTCGGCGAGAACCGCAGTAACTGGCGTGCCGTCGACGAGCGGAGCGATGCCGCTGACCTTGGCGAAGTCGTAACGCGACGGCACGATGCGCGGAAGGGAAGCCCGCGGAATATTGAAAAGCGCGAGGAGATCGGCGTCGTAATCGCCCTTCTCCAGATCGACGAGCTGCATGCGCGACGAATTGCCGATCTCCACCACATGTTCGCCGCCAAGGCGGAAAATCAGGTAGCTGTCGATCGTGCCAACGCAAATCTCTCCGGCTTTCGAGCGCGACCGGTCTGGATCGACACGATCCAGCAGCCACTGTGCCTTGACGGCGGAAAACATCGGATCGAGCGGCAGGCCGGTTTTGGCCCGGATCATCGCTTGCGTTGCTTCAGGCACGGCTTCGCAAAGGCTCAGCGTGCGCTGGTCCTGCCAGGAGAGAAGCGGCGACAGCGGTTTGCCGGAGCTACGATCCCACAACAGGCAGCTTTCGCGCTGCGTCGAAAAACCGATGGCGATGATATCGCCAGCAGTCTCGGGCGACACGGCTTCGCGGATGGCGGCCAGCACGCTCTGCCAGATCTCTTCGGCATCCTGCTCGACCCAGCCCGGCTGGGGCGTCGACAGGCCGAGCGGATGCTGGCCGCGGGCAACGACCTTGCTGTCGCGGTCGACGAGCAGGGCTTTTGTGGAGCCCGTACCCTGATCGATTGCGAGGACGAAGGGGCCACTCATGGCTCAGCCCACCAGCTTGCGGGCTGCATCTGCAATGCCCTTGGCCGTCAGGCCAAAATGCTCGAGCAGAAAATCGTTGGAGCCGGTCGGCGCAAAGCTGGTGACGCCGAGGAATTTTGCCTTTGCAGGATGGTTTTCGGACAGCGTCATCGAGACCGCAGCGCCGAGGCCACCTTCCAGAACGCCTTCTTCCGCAACGACCAGACCCTTGGTTTCCTTCGCTGCCTTGATGATCGTCTCGGCATCAAGCGGCTTGATGGTGGAAACGTTGAGAACGCGGGCCAAAATGCCTTCGGCGGCGAGAATGGCCTGCGCTTCGATGGCGCGGGATACCAGCGTGCCGGTCGCAACGAGGGCGACATCGTTGCCATCACCGGTCACGTCGATCTTGCCGAAGGTGAAGGCGGTTTCGCGATCAGCCGGGGTCACCGACGGAACCTTGTGGCGACCGACGCGCATATAGATCGGACGGCCGGAGGCGACGGCCCAGTCCATGGCGGCCTTGGTCTGCTCCGGGTCGGCCGGAACGAGAACGTCGAGATTGTCGATCGCCCGCATCCAGCTCAGATCCTCGATCGAGTGGTGGGTCGGGCCAAGTTCGCCGTAAGCCATGCCCGGGCTCATGGCGCAGAGCACGATGCCGTAGTTGGAATAGGCAACGTCGGCCTTGACCTGTTCGGTGGCGCGACCGGACAGGAACGGACCTGCGGCGCAGACGAAAGGAATGAAACCGGCATTGGCGAGACCGGCGGCAACACCGACCATGTTCTGTTCGGCAATGCCGACATTGATCAGGCGATCCGGAAAACGGTCGCGGAAGGCATTGAGGTTGCTGGAGCCGACCGAGTCGTTGCAGACGGCAACGATGCGGGGATCGGCTTCGGCAAGGGCGATCAGCTTTTCGGAAAAAGCGACGCGGCAATCGAAGGTTTCGTTGGAAACACTGCTATGGGCGTTCATCAGGCAAGTTCCTTCAATGCGAGTTCGACCTGCTCCTTGGACGGAACCTTGTGATGCCATTCGACACGGTCCTCGATGAACGAGACACCCTTGCCCTTGAGCGTGTTGGCGATCACGGCGAGCGGCTTGCCGTTGCGATTCTGGGTAAAGGCCTTGAGCAGTGCTGCGGTATCATTGCCGTCGATTTCGGCGACTTCCCAACCGAATGACGCCCATTTTTCGGGAAGCGGGTCAAGCGAGGCGGTGTCTTCCGTGCGCGCGCCCTGCTGCAGGCGGTTACGGTCGACGATGACGACCAGATTGTCGAGCTTGCGATGGGCTGCAGTCATCGCCGCTTCCCAGTTGGAGCCTTCCTGCAATTCGCCGTCACCGGTGAAAACAAAAGTCTGCCAGTTCTTGCCCGACAGTTTTGACGCGACGGCAGAGCCGACGCCGATCGGCAGGCCGTGGCCGAGCGGACCGGTATTGGCTTCGACACCCTTGACCTTGAGACGGTTCGGGTGACCGTTGAGCTTCGAGAGCGGCTTCATGAAGGTTTCGAGATCGTCGACCGGGAAAAAGCCGCGCAGTGCCAGAACCGAATACAGGGCCGCAGCACAGTGGCCCTTGGAAAGAATGAGGCGGTCGCGGCCCGGATCGTCAGCCGTTTCCGGCGAGATGTTGAGGACGCCGAAAGCAGCCGTCACCAGCGCGTCGGTCACCGACAGGTCGCCGCCGATATGGCCGGCGCGGGCAGTGTCGATCATCTGGACGATAAGGCGGCGAACCTGTTTGGCAACGAGCTTGAGCTGTTCGGCACGCTCGCCTTCCGGCAGGTCGCGGATCGCCGCGACGTCGAGCGGCTTGTTGTCTGGCCAGACTGAGATGGTCACGGCGTCTCCTCCTGTTTTCCTCCGCATGAATATTTATTCACGCTTGATTTAATATTCATGATACGGCAGGATCGAACCATGTCAAGCGCGGTTTTGAAAATCTGGAAACGCCAGGGTTCGGGAAGCAGGTGCTTCGCGATGCCGCCGCGCATGGATGAAAATCTGCAGTTGCAGCCGGCAATCGCGCGCCGCGCATTCCAATGGCGGCGTTTATTTTCTATGCCTCGGACATGCGTCGGGCGGCCCGCAGAGGTTGAGTCTCACGCATTCGAGACAGGAGCCAGCCAGCCATGAGCCGCACCAACGAATTGCGCATGATCACGCGTGTCGCCCAGATGTATCATCTGGAAGGGTTGAAGCAGAGCGACATATCCGAAGTGCTGCGGATTTCGCAGGCATCCGTTTCGCGGCTTCTGAAGCGTGCTGAGGCGGAAGGCATCGTGCGCGTATCGATCGTTGCCCCCAGCGGCACCTATCCCGATCTCGAATCCGCCATCCGCGAAAAATTCGGCATCAGCGAAGTCATCGTCGCCGATTGCCGCGAAGACAATGACGACGCGGTGTTTTCCGCGATCGGCGTCGCGGCCGCCCACCTTCTCGAGCAGACGCTGGAGGATGGCGATGTCATCGGTGTGTCCAGCTGGAGCGCGACGCTGCAGCAGATGCTGGACAACATTCACCCGATCAAACGGGTGCGCGCAGAACGTGTCATTCAGCTGCTCGGCGGCATCGGCGTGCCGAGCGCGCAGATCCATGCCACGCAGCTGACGACGCGTCTGGCCCATCTGATCAACGGCGAACCGCAGCTTCTGCCGGCCCCTTGCGTGACCGGCTCACCGGAATCCAAGCGCATTCTCGTGTCCGATCCACACGTGAAGGCGACGGTGGACCAGTTCAAGCGCGTGACCACCGCCTTTGTCGGCATCGGCGCCATGGCACCGTCCCAGAACCTCATCTACTCCGGCAACACCTTTACCCAGGCTGAGCTGGAGGAACTGGCCCGCCGAGGTGCTGTCGGCGACATCTGTCTGCGGTTCTACACCGCCGATGGCGAGCCGCTGGCCGGCGAAATCTATGAACGCGTGGTCGGCATGACGCTGGAAGAGCTGCAGGCCGTACCCCGTGTGATCGGCACTGCCGGAGGCAAGCGCAAGACGGCGTCCATCGCCGGCGCGCTGCGCGGCAAGCTGATCGACGTCCTCATCACCGACCGCTTCACGGCGGAACGGCTGAGCGAATTAACCTAGAAGCAAACCATATCAGGGAGGTCCCATGTCTCGCTTCACCAACAAGACCGTCGTCATCACCGGCGCAAGCCGCGGTATCGGCGCAGCCATCGCCAAGCGTTTTGCCCGCGAAGGCGCCAATCTCGTCGTCTCTGCGAACGAGGAATCGGTGCATGCCGTGGCCGAGCAGATCCGCGCCGATGGCGGCAAGGCGTTCTCCTTCGTCGGCGACGTGACGGACAAGGCAAGCGTCGTTGCTCTCTATGACGCAGCCGAAAAGGAATTCGGCTCGATCGACGTATCGATCCAGAATGCCGGCGTCATCACCATCGCCAAGATCGAGGACATGACCGAAAACGAATGGGACAAGGTCATGGCCGTCAACACCAAGGGCGTGTTCCTGTGCGCCCAGGAAGCCATTGCCCGCATCCGCAAGCACGGCAAGAGCGGCCGCATCATCAACACCGCCTCCGGCCAGGCCCGTGACGGCTTCATCTACACGCCGCATTATGCCGCGTCCAAGATGGGCGTTGTCGGCATTACCCAGAGCCTTGCCAAGGAAGTTGCGGTCGACAACATCACCGTCAACGCCTTTTGCCCCGGCATCATCGAAACCGACATGTGGGCCTACAATGATGAAGTCTGGGGCAAGCTGCTCGGCACGTATGCTCCCGGCGAACTGATGAAGGAATGGGTGGAAGGAATCCCGATGAAGCGGGCCGGTTCTGGCGAGGACGTCGCCGGTCTCGTTACCTTCCTTGCCAGCGACGATGCCGCCTACATCACCGGCCAAACCATCAATGTCGATGGCGGACTGATCATGTCCTGATACGATTTCGAACGGTCCGTTCACCGCAACGGACCGTTCGAATACGCAAAATCGGCAAACTGCCCCTTGCAATTTGCTAGGTTAGAAACTTATGTTGAAACTGTTCTCAGGGCGGGGTGCAATTCCCCACCGGCGGTATCGGAAGAAATTCCGGAGCCCGCGAGCGCCTTCAGGAAACTGAAGGGTCAGCAGATCCGGTGAGATGCCGGAGCCGACGGTATAGTCCGGATGGAAGAGGACAACGCGAAGACCACCCTTGACCGGGTGTGCGACGCTTGTTCGCCCAAGGGATGTTTGTGCCCGTTTCACTTGGAAACGGTCGCGAGTTGGATGTCGGTTCGCCGGCATAACCCTTGAAAGGCTTGAAAATGACTATTTCAAAAATTGAAGATGCGATCGAAGCCATTCGCCGTGGCGAGATCGTGGTTGTCGTTGATAACGAAGATCGTGAAAACGAAGGCGATCTGGTCATCGCTGCCGATGCGGCTGACCCGAAAGACATCGCCTTCATGATGAACCATGCCCGTGGCCTGATCTGCATCGCCATGGAAGGCGAGCGTCTCGACGCACTCGACATTCCGCTGATGGTGGCGCGCAACACGGAATCGCTGAAGACCGCCTTCACGGTTTCGGTGGATTACATTCCCGGCACCACCACCGGCATTTCTGCTGGAGACCGCGCGGCAACCGTGCGCGCGCTGGCAACTGGCGATGCCAAGCCAGACGATTTTGCCCGTCCCGGCCATATCTTTCCGCTACGCGCGCATCCCGAAGGCGTTCGTGGCCGTCCGGGCCACACCGAAGCCGCCGTCGAACTGGCACGCCTTGCCGGCCGCGCTCCATCAGGCGTGATCTGCGAAGTCGCCAATGACGACGGCACCATGTCGCGCCTGCCGCAACTCGAAGTGTTTGCAGAAAAGCACGGTCTTCTGGTCGTGACCATCGAAGATCTAATCGCCTATCTCAGCACGACTGCAAAGGTCGATGTTGCCGCCTGATCGGCAAGCCTCCAATCACGTGACGCTATCCCGGTGGAGTGAAAAACCCGCCGGGATATTTTTTTGCGCAAAACGGTTTCTGTGCATCCGGTGGCCACTGAACATCGCGCACGGTTAAACCCGCAGAACCGTCGCTCCATCGATATTCCTATCTTCAGCCACCGATCGACAGGTATCGCAGGATCCTGACGTCCCTTTCGTCATAAGCGGCTGAACGTGCCGCCTCGCGAACACGACAACCTGTCCACTTGACAACACATCCTCCATGATCAAACCTAGATCAAAATAATGGCGTCTATTCCATTTTTATGGAAGCAGGAGGTGCGATGCCGGATATGCTGGTAAACCTGTATGCGTCCGAATGTAGCGCGTTGGCGGAGAAGGCCAATGGCGGTTCTGCGATCATTCGCACGGCGCTTGCCCCGGAAATGCATGTGGTCGTCGAGTGGGTGCGAAAGCATTTCAGCGACAACTGGGCAAGCGAGGTCTCCGTCGCCTTTTCCCGTCAGCCGATTGCTTGCCTGATCGCAGTCGATAATGGCCAATTGCTCGGTTTTGCCTGCTATGACACGACGGCACGCGGCTTTTTCGGCCCGACCGGTGTGGCGGAAGAGGCGCGCGGTCGCGGCATCGGTCTCGCCCTGTTTTCCGATTGCCTGCAGACGATGAAGACGATCGGCCATGCTTATGCGTTCATCGGCGATGCCGGGCCTGTCGATTTTTATAAAAGCGCTGTCGACGCGATCGAAATTCCGGCCCGCGACAAGGGTCTTTACGAGGGCATGCTGCGGCGCCCGAAAAAACAATCATGAATACGGGAGAAATCTATGTCCTCGACACCATCGGCACTGTTCGTCGGCCTGCCCAACCCGACCCTTTCGGATGACGAATTCAAGCTGTTTCGCGACACCAACCCGCTTGGCCTGTTTGTCGGACGCCGCAACCTGCGCAATCCCGAACAAGCAAAAATCCTGATCGAACGTTTTCGTGAGGCTGTCGGTCGCGACGATGCGCCTGTTTTCACCGATCAGGAAGGCGGCCGCGTGCAGCATCTCGATGGCGGGCCATGGCCGCTGTTTCGCAGTTTTGGCGAGTTCGCAAAACTGGCTCGCAAGGATTTCGAGGCAGGCCGCAAGGCGCTGCGACTGTCGTCGCAGGCGATGGGCTCGATGATGGCGGAACTCGGCCTGTCGAGCGGCTGTTCGCCGGTTCTCGATCTGGTGTTTGAGACGACAAGCGACGTCATCGGCGCCCGTTCCTTCGGTCCAGACCCGGAATTTATTGCAGCGCTCGGCCGCGAAGTGGTCGATGGCTTGCTTGAAACCGGCAACATGCCAGTGATGAAGCACATTCCCGGCCATGGCCGCGCAACGCTGGATTCCCACAAGGAGCGCCCGGTCGTCGATGCATCGAAGGAGATCCTGACGATGACCGATTTTGCACCCTTCGTTGCCTTGAAGGATACGCCCTGGGCGATGGTGGCGCATGTGGTTTATTCCGCTTACGACCCCGAACTGCCGGCCTCTATATCGCCGACCATGCATGAGGTGATCCGCAAGGATCTGGGCTATGAGGGCGTGCTGATTTCCGACTGCATTTTTATGGAATCCCTGCAAGGTACCCTGCCCGAGCGCGTCAAACAGGTGCTCGATGCCGGTTCCGATATCGCCCTGCACAGCCATGGCACCCTTGCCGAAAGCGAAGCGGCAGCCAAAGCCGCACGTCCGGTGACGCAGGCAACGCTTGATCGCATCGCCGCCGGCAATGCCCGTCTCGGCAATCTCAAGATCGATTACCGCCGCGCGCAAGAGGAAATCGAAGCCATCTTTGCGGAAAAACTCGCCGCCTGACACGACGCATACCCACGATAAAAACAAGGGGAACCGACATGAGGAATACCGTTTTCATTGCGACCGCGCTGGCGCTTCTCGCCGGCACGGCCTCCGCCCAGACCGTTCTGACCGCCAATATCGAGCCGGCCACCACATGGGTGCGCAACTTCAACCCGTTCAACCAGACATCGGCGCGTCAATCGACGCTCGACTTCATGTATGAGCCGCTGATCATCTTCAACCGGTTTGACAGCAACAAGCCGGTCTACCGTCTGGCCGAAAGCTACAAACTCGCGGACGACCTGAAGAGCATCGATTTCAAGCTGCGGGCAGGTCTCAAGTGGTCGGACGGCAAGCCACTCACGGCCGCCGACGTGAAATTCACCTATGACCATATCAAGAAATTCCCGGCACTCGATTTCGTCAGTATCTGGACCTTCATCACCGGCGTCGAAGCCGTTGATGGCCAGACGGTTCGTTTCACCCTGAAGGAACCGAGCTCGATTGCCGCCGAACAGCTGTCGCAGCTGCCTATCGTGCCCGAGCATATCTGGAAGGACATCGCCGATCCGGTGACCTTTGCCAATGAAAACCCGGTGGCGAGCGGTGCGCTGACCGAAATCCCGCGTTTTACCGGCCAGACCTATGACCAGTGCCGCAACCCGAATTACTGGGATGCCGCCAGCCTGAAGGTCGATTGCCTGCGCTTTCCGCAGCTGGCCGACAACAACCAGATCCTGACCGCCACCGCTGACGGCACACTCGACTGGGGCGTGTCCTTCATTCCCGACATCGAAAACGTCTATGTCGCCAAGGACCCGGAACATTATCATTTCTGGTATTCGCCGAGCAGCATGGTGGCCTTCCTGTTCAATCTGGAAACCGCCAGCGAGAACAACAAAAAGGCCTTCAACGACCTGAAATTCCGCCAAGCGATGAGCATGGCGCTCGACCGCGCTGCCATGATTGACATTGCCGGTTACGGTTATCCGACGCTCAACGAAGACCCCGGCCTGATGGGCGAGCTTTACAAGAGCTGGGCGGATGAAAAGGTCGCGGCCGATCTCGGCAAATTCGGCAAATACGATGCCGAAGCCGCCAAGGCGCTACTAGACGAGGCAGGCTACGCCGACAAGGATGGCGACGGTTTTCGCGAAAACCCGGATGGCACAAAGCTGTCCTTCTCAATCGTTGTGCCAAGCTCGTGGACCGATTGGGTCGATACCGTCAACATCGCCATCGAAGGCATGCAGGCGGCGGGCGTCGATGCCAAGATCGAGACGCCGGAAGAGGCGGTGTGGACCTCCAGCCTGATCTCCGGCAAATTCGACGCGGCGATCAACAGCCTGCCGGCATCGGCCTCACCTTATTACCCCTACAAGCGCGCCTTCAGCGTCGCCGACAAGGGCAAGACCCGCTTTACCGCACAGCGCTGGTTCAACCCGGAACTGGAAGCGCTGGTGGTGGAATTCACTCACACCGCCGACCCGGCAAAACAGAAGGACGCGATGGCGAAGGCGCAGCGGATCGTGGCTGAAAACATGCCGATGATCCCGGTCTTCAACAATCCGAACTGGTACCAGTACAATACCAAGCGCTTCACCGGCTGGTCGACGGAGGAGAACCCGTTCGTGAACCCGTCGATCTCGCGCACCAACCCGGCCCGCATCCTGCATCTTCTGGCGCTCAAGCCAGCCGGCTGAGGTCATCAATCCGACGGCAGCCGCATTGCGAAAAAATGCTGCTGCCGGCCTGAGGGAGCCGGTCATGGCCTTTCTGTTTCGCCGCCTGGCGTTTTATCTCGCAGCCTTTCTGGCGGCGGCGACCATCAATTTTTTTCTGCCACGGCTGATGCCGGGTGACCCGATCCAGCTGATGTTTTCCAGCGCTGGCGCAGAACTGCCGCCGGAAAGTCTGGAAGCGCTGAAACTCACGTTTGGGTTTGTCGATGGGCCGCTGTGGAAGCAGTATCTGACCTATCTCGGCAGTATCTTTACCGGCGACCTTGGCCGCTCGATCAAATATTTCCCGCTGCCCGTCACCTCGGTTCTCGGCCACGCGCTGATCTGGACGCTAGTGCTGATGGGCACGGCGACGGTCATCAGTTTTATCCTCGGCACATGGCTGGGTGTAATGGCGGCGTGGAAACGTGGAAGCCGGTTCGATGTGATCGTGTCGGTGACATCGATTTTCGCGACCTCGGTGCCGGCCGTTGTCACGTCGCTGATCGTGCTCTTCGTGTTCGGTTTCACGCTCGACTGGTTCCCCAACGGATACGCCGCCGACCCCTCGCTCGATCCGGCCTTCACGCTGCAATATATTGCAAGCGTCGCCTATCACGGCGTGCTGCCGATGGTGACGCTGTGTACCGTGCTGATCGGCGGCTTTACCGTCACCATGCGCAACAACATGATCAACCTGCTGGGCGAGGATTATATCGTCATGGCGCGTGCGAAAGGTCTTTCCGACCGCCGCGTCATGCTCTGGTATGCCGCCCGCAACGCGCTGCTGCCGACTGTTTCGAGCCTAGCGATTGCCATCGGCACCATTCTCGGTGGCTCGCTGGTGACCGAGGTGGTGTTCAATTATCCCGGCCTCGGCAATGTGCTGTATCAGGCCATTCTGGCGCGCGACTACCCCGTCATTCAGGGGCAGTTGCTGATCATGACCGCTACCATGCTGGTCGCCAATTTTATCGTCGATGTCAGTTATGTCCTGCTCGACCCGCGACTGAAGGCGGCGTGAAATGAAGACTTTGCTTCGAAACCGCAAGGCGCTTGTGGGCCTGGCGATCATCGCCACCATTGCCATTCTGGCGATCGCCGCGCCGCTTTTGACCGAATACAATCCCGCCGCCCGCACCGGCCGCCCGCATCAGGCGCCGTCCATGGATCATATTCTTGGCACGACGCGCATCGGGCAGGATGTGTTTGCGCGTGTGCTTTATGGCGCGCGCACCTCGTTGATGGTGGGGTTTGGCGCAGGCCTGCTGATCACGCTGGTTGGCACCGTGCTCGGCATCGTCGCCGGTTATCGCGGCGGCAAGACCGACGAGGTGATCAGCTTTTTCACCAACATGGTGCTCGTCGTGCCGAACCTGCCGCTGCTGCTGGTGTTGGCCGCTTTTATCGGTCAGGCAAGCCCAGTCGTCATCGCACTTATCCTTGGCGCCACTTCATGGGCATGGGGCGCGCGGGTGACGCGGGCGGAAACGCTGTCGGTCAAGCAGAAGGATTTTGTCAAATCCGCCGAGATGATGGGCGAACGGCAATGGCGCATCATGGCCTTCGAGATCTTTCCGAACGTCATCTCCATCGTCGGCATCAATTTTATCGGCAGCGTGATTTTTGCGATCATCACGCAGGCGACGCTGGAGTTTCTCGGCCTTGGCGATCCGCGCGCGATCTCGTGGGGCAATATGCTGTTTGCCGCGCAGAAAGCGTCGGCGCTTTCGGTCGGTGCATGGTGGGAAATTCTCACGCCGTGTTTTGCCCTCGCCTTTCTCGGCATCGGCATGTCATTGCTGAATTTTGCCGTCGACGAAATCGCCAATCCGCGCCTGCGCACCGGCAACCGGCTCGGCCGCTGGTCACTGCTCGTGCGCAATGGGGAGGGCCGACTGTGAGTGAGCCATTGCTGTCCGTGAAAAACCTGACGATCGACTATATCGGCGACGAAACCGATTTCCGCGCCGTCGACAATGTCAGTTTTGATGTCGCACCCGGCGAAGTTTTTGGCCTCGCAGGTGAATCCGGCTGTGGCAAGAGCACGATCGCCTTTGCCATCAGCCGTCTGCATCGCCCACCGGCGCTGATCCGCACGGGTAGCGAAATACTGCTCGATGGTCGCGATGTTCTGGATCTCGACCAGAAGGAGCTGGCCGCGTTTCGCTGGCGCGAGGTCGCGATGGTGTTTCAGAGCGCCATGAACTCGCTCAATCCGGTGCTGCGTGTCGAAGCACAGTTTTACGATGTGCTGAAAACCCATCTCGGAATGACGAAGGTTCAGGCCCGTGAGCGCACAGCGGAAATGCTGCGACTGGTCGATATCAATCCCGACCGCATGCGCGATTATCCGCACCAGTTTTCCGGCGGCATGCGCCAGCGCATCGTCATCGCCATCTGTTTGGCGCTCGGACCAAAGCTGGTCGTGATGGACGAGCCGACGACGGCACTCGATGTCGTGGTGCAGCGGGAAATCCTGCAGCGCATCAACGAACTACGCCGAAAACTCGGCTTTTCCGTGCTGTTCATCACCCACGATCTCGGCCTGATGGTGCAGTTCTGCGACCGCATCGGCATCATGCTGGGCGGCAAGCTTGTCGAACAGAACACGGCGCAGGCGATCTACCGGACGCCACAGCACGACTATACCAAAAAACTCTGGGCATCCTTCCCGTCGCTGCATGGAGGTGTTTTGGCATGAGCGAGACCATTCTGGCGCTGGACGATGCCACCAAGACCTTTGGCCACGGTGCAGCCACCGTTTACGCCGCACGCAACATCTCGATCGCACTGAGAACCGGCCGGGCGCTGGCTCTGGTGGGCGAATCCGGCAGCGGCAAGACTACATGCGCGCGCCTGGCGATGCTGGAATATCTGCCCAATGCCGGCAGGGTTCTGTTCAGGGGCCAGCCGATGCAGGATGCGGCGGCAAAGGAGATTGCCGCCTATCGGCGCTCGGTGCAGATGATCTTTCAGGATCCGTTCGCCTCGCTAAATCCGGCCCAGACGATTGCCTATCACCTGAAACGGCCGCTGCAGCTGCACCGGCCCGAAATCGGCAAGGCCGAGATCGACGCGACCATTCGCGAACTGCTGCAACGGGTAAAACTCGACCCGGATCTCGTGGCTCCAAAATATCCGCACGAGCTTTCCGGTGGTCAACGCCAGCGCGTCAATATTGCGCGGGCTCTGGCAGTCAAACCTGAAGTGATCGTTGCCGACGAGCCGACCTCGATGCTCGACGTTTCGGTGCGGCTCGGTGTGCTGAACCTGTTGAACGACATGAAGCGCGAGATGAACCTTGCGATGCTGTATATCACTCACGATATCGCAACGGCGCGTTTCGTGGCCGAGGATATTGCGGTCATGTATGGCGGGCAGATCGTCGAATGGGGCGCGACGGCGGAGGTGATCGATAATCCGCAGCATCCTTATACGCGGCTGTTGCTATCCGCCGTGCCGAACCCGGACCTGCGTTTCGAAGATGGTGGCAGTGACATGCAGCCGGACCATGTGGATGCGGTGCGCAACCTTTCAGCCAGAACGGATGGCGACCTGATCGAGGTCTCGCCCCGACATTTCGCCAGATTGACGGCAAAGGCCTGAACACACCCCAACATGACAAAAGCCAAACTTGATAAATCAGGTTGACTTTTGTTCTATCTCGTAGAAAGCCACTCGCGAATGTGAGACGGGCCTTGGCAAACCCGTTTCCCGCCTTTACGGGAGCGAGAATGGCAATGGCATCAAAAATCTCTTTTCACTCAGCAAAAGCTGGCCGTTTCAGTGCATTTTTCGCGGGCCTGCTGACGACGCTCACTATAGCCGTCACTGCCCCCGCAGTCACCGCGCAGGAGACAAAACCGCTGCGCATCGCGCTTGCCACCAGCATTTCCAATCAGGCGGCAGAAATCGCGGCCGAGGAGGCAGAGGCCGAGGGGCTGAAGGTCGAGCTGATCGAGTTCAACGACTGGAACACGCCGAACCGCGCCGTGGCGGACCGCGAGGTCGATGCCAACTTGTTTCAGCACGTGCCCTATCTGCAATTCACCAATGCCAATACCGGCAATGATCTTGTTGCCATCGCGCCAGCCTTCAGTACGCCTTTCGGCCTCTATTCCAAGAAGGTGAAGACGCTCCCCGAACTGCCGGACAATGCCGAGATCGTTTTCTCCGGCGATGCCGTAAACACGGCCCGTTCGCTGCTTCTTCTGCAGCAGGCCAAGCTGATCGAGCTGAAACCCGGCGTCGGCACCAATGCGACGCTGGAAGACGTGGTGAAATGGATCAAGCCGCTAAAAATCACGCTGCTCGATGGCCCGCAGATTGCCCGTGCGCTGGATGACGTGGATGCGGCAGCGACCTATCCGACCTTTGCCAAGCTCGCCGGTCTCGATGCCTCTTCCGGGCTGATTTTCGAAAATGACCCGATCTACGCCTTCCAGTTCGTGACGCGGCCCGATATGCGTGAGGACAAAAGGCTGCGACGTTTTGTGGAGATTTATCGCAACTCGCCGGCGGTTAAGGACAAGCTGCGGTCGCTCTACGGGTCGATGGTTTCATTCCCGTAAGAAGATATTTGAACAGGAAAAACGCCATGCATGGTGAATACAAGGTCCAGGGCGGCAAGCTCGTTGTCGTCGATTTCGATACACGCGACGAACGCCTTTCCAACGTGCAGGTTTCAGGCGATTTCTTTCTGGAGCCCGCCGAAGCGCTGGCCGATATTTCCGGCGCGCTGGAAGGCCTGCCCATCACCGTCAAGGTGGAAGACATCACGCTGGCGATCCGTTCAAAGCTTCGCCCCGGTGCCGAAATGATCGGGTTCAGCCCGGAGGCGGTGGCGATTGCAGTGCGCCGTGCGCTGGGCGTCACCGGCACATGGCGAGATTATGAATGGCAGATCATCGAGGCGCCGCCGCAGCGCCCGGCCATGCATCTGGCACTGGACGAAGTGTTGGCCCGCGAAGTGGCGGCCGGCCGGCGCGGCCCCTGCCTGCGTTTCTGGGAATGGGAACGCCCGGCCATCATCATCGGCGGCTTTCAATCGCTGCGTAACGAGGTGGATCTGGAAGCGGCAAACCGGTTCGGCGTCGAGACCGTGCGGCGCGTCACCGGAGGTGGGGCGATGTTCGTCGAACCGGGCAGCGCCGTCACCTATTCACTCTATGCTCCGGCCGAACTTGTGCGCGACATGAGTTTTGCGGACTCCTACGCCTTTCTTGACGACTGGGTTTTGAAGGCGCTGAACGAACTCGGCATCGACGCCTTTTACAAGCCGCTCAATGACATTTCGAGTTCCAAGGGCAAGATTGGCGGCGCGGCGCAGAAGCGATTCTCGTCCGGCGCGGTGCTGCATCATGTCACCATGTCCTACGACATGGATGCCCAGAAGATGGTGCAGGTGCTGCGCATCGGCCGCGAAAAGCTGTCCGACAAGGGCACCACAAGCGCCGTCAAGCGCGTCGACCCGCTGCGCAGCCAGACGGGTCTGCCGCGGGAAGAGATCATTCGGCGCATGAAGGAAACGTTCGCGTCACTCAACGGCGGCACGGCCGGTAGCATCTCGCCGGAAGAATATGCGGCGGCGGAAAAGCTGGCGGCGGAAAAGTTTTCGACCGAGGAATGGCTGCGGCAC
This sequence comes from Endobacterium cereale, assembly GCF_009617585.1. Classification (GTDB taxonomy): domain Bacteria; phylum Pseudomonadota; class Alphaproteobacteria; order Rhizobiales; family Rhizobiaceae; genus Neorhizobium; species Neorhizobium cereale. The sequence goes on from NZ_WIXI01000048.1 coordinate 211,377, forward strand.
GTTCCGTGAGGGTAAAACAAGAGAAAAAGTTCTCTCCACGCTACTGAGGCCGACAGATGACAAAGGCCGCAAACCTCTCCTCCGTCATCCTCGGCCTTGAGCCGAGGATCTGCTGTCGGCTGATCATCGACGTGATTAGATCCTCGGGACAAGCCCGAGGATGACGAAAACGTATGATGGAAGGTTCCTAATCAAACCGGCTGTTTAGTCTTGCGCAGATACGGCAGAACCGTATCGAACGAACCGAAACGCTGGATAGCGTCTTCGTTGGAAACCGCGGCGGTGATGATGACGTCATCGCCCTGTTTCCAGTTGGCGGGCGTCGCCACCTGATGTTTTGCGGTCAGCTGGATGCTGTCGATGGCGCGCAGGATTTCATCGAAATTGCGGCCCGTCGTCATCGGGTAGGTGAGGACCAGCTTGATCTTCTTGTCGGGGCCGATGACGAAGACCGAACGCACCGTGGCATTGTCCGCCGGTGTGCGACCTTCCGAGCTTTCGCCGACGCTGGCCGGCAGCATGTCATAGAGCTTGGCGACCTTGAGATCCTTGTCGCCGATCAGCGGATATTCGACATCATAACCGGTGGCGGTGCGGATATCGCCCTTCCACTTGGCATGGCTTTCGACCGGATCAACGGAAATGCCGATGATCTTGACGCCGCGTTTCTGGAATTCGCCTTCAAGGCCCGCCATCGTGCCGAGTTCGGTCGTGCAGACCGGCGTGAAATTTTTCGGGTGCGAAAACAGCACCGCCCAGTTGTCGCCGATCCATTCATGAAAAGAGATCGGCCCCTGGCTGGTGTCGGCCTGAAAATCCGGTGCGATATCGTTGATACGTAGGCTCATCTCGGCTCTCCTGTTTTGCAGACAAATAGATCGCAAAACCGGTTCGGAAAGGAGTTCGGGCGTTCTCAATTGCGCGATCGGTGGAAAATAAACGCGCGCCAACCGCCCTGAAATCGCGAGATATTTCTCATCATCCGCAAATGCTTCAAACGACGAAAGCGCATCTCAAAACTGAAATGCGCTCTTATCATCGCTGAGACCGAACCTGACTGCGATCAGCCTGTCGCTGCGAGCGTCGCGTCGGCGAAATGCGCCTTGAAATTGTCGAGCAGCTTGTGGCGCTCGAAATAATGCAGCAGCTCGAGTTTGTGCGTGCGCGTATTGTAATAGGCGGCCGCCATCGGGTTTTCCTCACCCTTCTGCAGGAAGGTCACCGCCGGATTGCCATGCAGCAGACGTGTCGGCGCAGGGTCTTCGCCATATTGGCGCAGGAAAGGTATGGTCACCGATCCGCTATATTTCTGCACCACGCTGCCGCTGAAGATATTCTTCTTGCCGACATAACGATTGAGAATGCCAACCTTGCCATTTGGCCGAGTTGTAATCTGCTTGCCGGGCTCCAGAAATTCCGAAAGCAATTCCCGTGCGCCGGGCATGCCCTGAATTTTCTGACCCTTGAAATAAACATCTTCGCCGATCGTCAGCGTATAGACGCGGCGAACGACTTGAAGATGGCTGGTAGTTACCACCTTGATGCCTTTGATCTTCTGGGTCGGAGAGATCATCCCGAAAACGCTCTCGTCGGAGACTTCCTCGATGATCAGATTGTAGTCCGTCAATGCTACCTTATCGATATCCGAAGTGCTCATGGGAAGTTTCCTTCAAAGCGTGAAGACCGGATCGGGGAAATGGAAGGCGTCGGCGGAAAACCGCCGACGCCAGCCGTATCGAAAAGGCTTAAGCAGCCTTGGTGGTCGCGAGATCGTAAGAAGCGATCATCGGCGACTGCGGGTTCTGCTGTTCGTCGAACGGCGTGTACTTCACTTCAAGCTTGGTGAAGTTCAGCTTGATGGTTTCGACCGGACGGTCACCGTTCGAGTCGATCGAATAGCTGGCGATCAGAGTGTTGGTCAGCAGGTATTCGATGTAGGTTTCGCCCGGGTTGCCGGTCGTGACCAGGTGGATGGTGGCGCGCTTGCCGTTACGGCCCGAGCACGCTTCCTGGAACAGCTTGGTCGACGAGGAATCGCTGACCTTGGTGAGGATGACTTCCGAAATGGTCGGCTCGGAAGCTTCGCGGTTTGCTGCCGAACCGGCAGCGGTGTTCAGGTTACGCGACACGTTCCAGTGAATGGCTTCGATGTCCATCCACTTGCGGTGCTGCTCGTGCGTTGCGTCACCCTGGATACCGTCGATCTGGAGATAAATCGGCATGCTATCACTCCTGTTTAAAGGTCTAAGGCCTAGTTGCGTCTAAGGCGTCGTTGCCTTTCGCGATCGTCCTGGGGCGCGCTTGCGTCCCCCGGCTTCTTCATCCGCCTGCCGACCCCGACCCCCGTCCGGCGCAGCGAATTCCTGTTGCGGCTTTGCGTCTTCGGCATTGATGCCAAAGTGCAGGCCGTCAAAATTGATTGTAATATGCTTGATCTTGCGTCCCTCGGTGATGACATCGAGGAAGAAGGTCGACAGCACCGGCAGAAGATCGCGAGCGATCATTACCTCGATGGCACGCGCACCCATCTCGCTGCTTTTCGCACGCGAGACCAATGCGTCCCGCGCTTCCGGCGACAGCGTCACGGCAGAACCGTAAGTGCTTGCCACACGCTGGCGGATGCGATCGATCTGGATATCGATAATGCCCGACAGCGTTTCCGCGGTGAGCGGCATGAAGGGCAGAACCGTGGTGCGGCCAACGAATGCCGGTTTGAAATGTTTCTGCAATTCCGGCAGCAGCAATTGCTCCAGCGCCTCGCCTTCCGGCATCGTGTCCGGATCTGCCGCCAGCGATGTCAAAAGTTCCGAGCCGGTATTGGCCGTCATGAAAATCGTGGTGTTCTTGAAATCGATGTCGCGGCCTTCGCCGTCGCGCAGCGTTCCCTTGTCGAACACCTGATAGAAAATTTCCTGAACGCCCGGATGCGCCTTGTCGATCTCGTCGAGCAGCAGCACGCCATAAGGCCGGCGGCGAACAGCTTCTGTCAGCACCCCGCCTTCGCCATAACCGACGTAACCGGCCGGTGAACCGAGAAGCATGGAAATCTTATGCTCCTCCTTGAACTCCGACATGTTGATCGTGGTGAGATGCTGGCTGCCGCCATAGAACATGTCGGCCAGCGTCAGCGCGGTCTCGGTCTTGCCGGTGCCGGACATGCCGACCAGCAGGAAAACCGCCGGTGGGCGACGCGGATCGTTCAAGCCAGCACGCGCGGCGCGCATGGCGGCGGCGATACGATCGATTGCGGCGTCCTGACCGAGCACACGCTCTTTCAGGCGCGCATCCAGTGTCTTCACCGTTTCGACCTGGTCGGTCAGCAGCTTGCCGACAGGAATGCCGGTCCAGCGGGCAATGATGGTGGCGACCACATCGCGATCGACCACGCGCGGAATGAGCGGCGCTTCGCCGGCAGCGGCAGCAAGGCTGCGCTCGGCAGATACCAGCGCTGCACGCGCACTTTCCGGCGTCATCGCCTGCGACGGGAACGGCGCGACATTGGCGGCGCCGTCTGTCGCAGCCTCATCTGCCAACAGCGGAGCCACGGCATTGTCTTCGGAAAACGCTTCTTCCAGGCGGTCCGCCTCGCGGGCCAGCTGCATTTCCTTGTCGTATTTTCCGGTCAACGCCTCGATTTCGCGGGCGATATCCTCGCGCTCGGCCTTGATCTCGACAAGGCGCGCGGCGGTCTCATCCGTCTGTGGCTCGGCTTCCAGCCAGGTGGCTTCCGCCTCCAGCATTTCGCTTTCGCTTTTCAGGTTTTTCAGCGCTTCCGGCACGGTCTGGCGTGCCAATGCGACAGCGGCCGCGGCCGTATCGAGAATGCTGATCGCCTTGTCCGGCAGCTGGCGTGCCGGCAGATAGCGGGCCGAAAGCTGCACTGCGGCGACGATCGCTTCATCGCGAATGCGGACCTTGTGGTGAAGCTTCAGGTTTCCGGCCACGCCACGCAGCATCCGCACGGCGGTCTTTTCATCCGGCTCGTTGACGAGAACCGTCTGGAAACGACGGGTGAGCGCCGCGTCCTTTTCGATATAACGCTTGTATTCGCTCCAGGTGGTGGCTGCGATCGTGCGCAACTCGCCACGCGCCAGCGCCGGCTTCAAAATATTGGCGGCATCACCATTGCCCGCCTGCCCGCCGGCTCCGATCAGGCCATGCGCCTCGTCGATGAAAAGGATGATCGGCTTGTCGGACGCCTTGACGGCATCAACGACACCATGAAGACGACGTTCAAACTCACCCTTTACGCCCGCACCCGCCTGCAAGAGGCTGAGATCGAGCAGCAAAAGTTTGACGTCCTTCAGACGCTCCGGCACGTTTCCGGCAACGATTTCAAGCGCAAAGGCTTCGGCGACGGCTGTCTTGCCGACGCCGGCTTCGCCAACGAGGATCGGATTGTTCTGACGACGACGCATCAGGATATCGACGACCTGGCGCAACTCGGCATCACGGCCGATGACCGGATCGATCTTGCCAGATCGGGCGTCCTCGGTCATGTCGCGGGTATAAAGACGCAGGAATTCGTTGCCCTGGGACGCAGAAGCCGGCGCATTCAACGCCGGCTCCGACTGGCCGCCCGGTTCCGTCTGTGCCTTTTCCAAGAGGCCGTCGAGCTTCGCTCGGTTCAGCGAACGCAGCGACGGCGCGATACCGCGGGCGGCGACGCGCAGCGACTGATCGGCATTCAATGCGGACAGAAGATCGGCAAGAATAACGATGGAACGGCCGGACTGCAGCGAAGCAGAAAGCCAGGCTTCACGCGCCAGCGACAGCAAATTCTGGGACAGCGCAAGTGAAGCGCCGTCTTCCCGCCTGATATCGGAGATGGATGCATCGAGTTCCGTGCGCAAAGCTTCGGATGCCACGTCAAGCTCTTCGAACACGGCGGAAAACGCCGGTTGGTCGAGCAGCGCACGCAACCAATGGGCAATATCGACGGCAGCATGCTGGTGACGCGCGGCAAGCGATGCCGCTGTCTCAAGACCGACACGCAAATTAGGCTCAAGCGTTCTGATCAGACGGTTGAGATCGATATGCGACATCAGGCAAGTCCTGTTTGCTGTTGGCCGTACGGTGCTCTTTTCGAGATGTCCGGCGACAACTAGGGCGATCAAACCACCTTGTCCAGTCGTAAAAATCCCCTATTTTTCGAAAAAGTATCTCATGTCTTCGTCATAAAATTGACACCTCTTGTATGAGGTTGACAAGACGTTATATCGCCCAACATTATAACCTTAGTTACGAAATACCTTATATAAACGGAGATAATCGTCGCGTGAATGTGCGCCAGATCGTAGATCCACTTGATGAAACGCGCCCCTGCGGAGAAAACGTCAGGGAAAGTACTTCTGCGCGTCCAATATACTATAGAATTAAAGATGCTCGCAATGCCGCGAGAGCTGCCGAGCGAGGAATAACGCCGGGTGAGAATATTGGCTTGTCACCTATCTGGCAAGACGTAAGCAACCTTGGATTGCAGATTCTTACTTCAGAGAGTAAGGATGTAGAAGTATTAGCATGGGTTGCAGAAGCCCAGGTGCGACTGCGCGGCTTCGAAGGCCTGCGCGATGTCTACCAGTCCATCGTGTCGCTTTTGGAAAACCATTTCGACGACCTGCATTCCATCGGCGACGAGGATTTCGAAGAGCGGTTCAGCCCTTTTGCAGGACTGAACGGTGTCGGTTCGGAAGGCACGATCATTCAGGCTATTCGCCTGAGTTCATTGATACCGGAGGGAAAATTCGCACAGTTTTCGCTGTGGGATTTCCAGCTTGGCCAGCGTCCGGGCGAAGACGATCGTCGCGAGGATCTGCAGCAGGCGGCGTTGGAAGCCGGTGTCGCGAATATGTCAGCGCATTTGCACGTTCTCATGGAGTGCATTTCAGCTTTTGACCGAATGGTAGAAATACTTGACGAACGCTGCGGCAGACAGGCTCCACCGAGTTCCAATACACGCAATGTGTTGCAAGAAGCTGCCTCCGCCATCCGCGTTCTGGCCGGAATAAGTGATGCTGAGCCGGTGCAAGTTGCTGAAATCGCGCCCGAATCTGCATCGTCGGATGCCGGCACCGTGGCGACGGCGGAAGAACCTGCCCGTACACGCCCTGTGACCGCTGACAGCATTCGCTCTCGCGAAGAAGCCTTCGAGCTTCTGATCGCTGTGTCGCGCTATTTCCGGCGCACCGAGCCGCATTCTCCGATTTCCATGTCGATCGAGACGCTTGTCCGGCGCGGCCGCATGGATTTTTCCGAACTTCTTGCCGAGCTTTTGCCCGAACAGCACGCGCGTCACGCGGTGCTGACGGCCGCCGGCATTCAACCCTCCACCGAAAACAGAGGGGGCTGACAAGATTTAATTGCAATCGGGCCTTGTCCGATTGGCTTCCGCAACAATCTGAATTCGTAATTTGCCGATGGCATGAAGGAGACTCTTGATGGCAAGTGTACATGAAAAGCTGGAACGGGTTCGCAAGCCCCGCGTCCACATCAAGTACGAAGTGGAAACAGAAGGCGCCATGGTGGTGAAGGAACTTCCCTTCGTCGTTGGCGTTCTCGGCGATTTTTCCGGCAACCCGACCCAGCCTCTGAAACCGTTCGGCGAACGCAAGTTCGTGCAGATCGACCGCGACAATTTCGATGACGTGATGCGCCGCATGACGCCGGGCCTGACGATTTCGGTCGATAATACGCTGCAGAACGACGGCACCCAGCTGCCGGTTTCGCTGAAATTCGAAAGCATGGATGATTTCGAGCCGGGCTCGGTGGTCAATCAGGTTCCGGCTCTGAAGGCGCTTCTCGATGCCCGCAACGAATTACGCGACCTGATGAGCAAGGCCGACCGTTCGGAAGAACTGGAACGCCTGCTCGAAGACATTCTGCAGAACAAGGCTGACCTATCCCAGCTCGTTGCCCAGCTTGGCGGCGACAAGAAGGACGCCGTCAACTGAGTGCCAGCGTGCGCGGCAACTGGCGGAACGCCGGTCGCGCATCCTGAATGCCCCGTCTGTTTGTTTTGAGTATCGCCTGCCCCGGAACAGTTTTTCCGACGCGCTGCTCATAAAGAAGGATTTGAGACATGAGCGCTGACACGCAAGTGCAAAGGAAGGAAGAGGCCGGTTTCTCCGAGGAACAGAACCTCCTTTCCCAGGTCGTCGCGGCGACCCGCCAGACCGAACCGAACCGTGCGCAGGATCTGCTTCGCACGCTGACCGACCAAGCCCTCAAGGGCACGGTCACCTATGACCGCAACCTGACGATCACGCTCAACAACGCGATCGCCGAACTCGACAAGACGATTTCCACCCAGCTTGCAGCCATCATGCAGGCACCGGAATTCGTCAAGCTCGAGGGCACCTGGCGCGGGCTGAACTATCTGGTCAAGAATTCCGAAACCAGCGTCAACCTGAAGATCCGCGTGCTGAACGCTTCCAAGCGTGACATCAGCCGTGACCTTTCCAAGGCGGTGGAATTCGACCAGTCGCGCCTGTTCAAGTCGATCTATGAAGATGAATTCGGCACGCCAGGCGGCGAACCGATGGGCGCCATCATTGGTGACTACGAGTTCGACAACTCGTTCGACGACGTGCAGACGCTGCAGGGCGTTTCGATGATTGCAGCGGCAGCCTTCGCGCCGTTCATCTCGGCCGCCAGCCCGCGCATGTTCGGCTTCGACGATTACCGCGAGCTTTCCAAGCCGCGCGATCTCGAAAAGATCTTTGAAACCGTCGAATACGCCAAGTGGCGTGGCCTCCGTGATAGCGACGATTCCCGCTTTGTCACTCTTGCCATGCCGCGCGTTCTGTCGCGCATGCCTTACGGCCCGACGACCAACCCGGTCGACGAGTTCAACTATGACGAAACCGGTGGCTCGAAGACCGGCGAACTGCCGCACGAAAATTATTGCTGGATGAACGCGGCCTATGTGATGGGCACGCGCCTGACCGACGCTTTTGCCAAGAGCGGCTGGTGCACGGCCATCCGTGGCGCGGAGAATGGCGGCAAGGTAGAAAACCTGCCGATGCATGTTTTCGCCAGCGATGACGGCGATCTGGATCTGAAATGCCCGACCGAAGTCGGCATTACCGACCGTCGCGATGCCGAACTCGGCAAGCTCGGCTTCCTGCCGCTGTGCCACTACAAGAACACCGACTATGCCGTGTTCTTCGGTGCGCAGACCACGCACAAGCCAAAACTTTACGACCGTCCGGAAGCAACGGCCAACGCCGCCGTTTCGGCACGTCTGCCCTACATGATGGCCACCTCGCGTTTCGCCCACTACCTGAAGGTCATGGGTCGCGACAAGATCGGCTCCTTCATGGAAGCGGAAGATTGCCAAAACTGGCTGAACCGCTGGATCTCCAACTACGTCAACGCAAACGACGATGCCGGCGAAGAGTCGCGTGCGAAATATCCGCTGCGCGATGCCAAGGTGACCGTGCAGGAAATTCCGGGCAAGCCGGGTTCCTATAACGCCGTTGCCTGGATGCGTCCGTGGCTGCAGATGGAAGAATTGACGACCTCGCTGCGCATGGTCGCCCGCATTCCTTCCAAGTCTTAATACCCGGCCACACGCGCGGCGAATTTCGCCGCGCGCCCTTTCCTTTTTTCATTCGATATTTCGGCAAATATTATGACCATGGGTTCCAGCACAGAATGGCGGCGCCGGGCGGACCAGTTGATCTCGTTGATAGACGAGGCGCTGAACGGCCAGGTCAACGCTATCCTGCACCACCCTGAATTTCAGGCGATGGAAGCAAGATGGCGCGGCATTGCCATGCTCGTGCGTGAATCCACACGTGGCGGCGACGTCAAAATCAAGGTTCTGAGCCTGAGCTGGAAAGAACTGGCGCGCAGCATGGAACGCGCCTCGGATTTCGACCAGAGCCACCTTTTCGAACTGATCTACAGCCGCGAATTCGGCATGCCCGGCGGCGAGCCTTATGGCCTGCTGGTCGGCGATTATCACATCTCGCCCGACGATCCGAAGGGCGGCGATGCCGTCAGCACACTCACGCAGGTGGGCATGGTCGCGGCTGCCGCATTCTGCCCGTTCGTGGCGGGCGCTTCGGCCGGTGCGCTGGGGCTTGAGGATTTTCAGGAACTGGGCCGCGTTCAGGACTTCTCATGGCTGGCAAGTGATCCGGCCCGCATTCGCTGGAACGGTCTTCGCGCCCGCGAGGATTCGCGTTTCCTCGGACTCGTCGCACCGCGTATCCTGATGCGTGCACCATTCGAACCCTTTGCCCGTCGTCGGGATGACCGTTTTCCGTTTCGCGAAGAAATCTCCGAGGATGGCAGTTCGCTGCTCTGGGGCAATGCGGCCTTTGCCTTCGCGACTGTCGTCATCCGCAATTTCATCGATTCAGGCTGGTTTGCCGATATCCGTGGCGTCACGCAGGATGCCGTGGATGGCGGCATGCTGAGCACGATGGAACTGGCGCCCTACGATTTCGGCACCGAGAGCAACGGCTTGTCCGCTCAGGCACCCGTGGAAATTCGCCTGACGACCGGCCAGGAACAGCAGTTCTGCGATCTCGGCATCGTGCCGGTCGCCACCACCTATCTTTCGGCTTCGGCCATCTTCAATTCCAACCAGTCGATGCATGCGCCACAGCATTATTCCAACGAAAATGCCCGCCAGAACGCGCGCATCGCCGCCATGCTGCAATATGTGCTCTGCGCCTCGCGTTTCTCGCATTATCTCAAGGTGATCATGCGCGACGAAATCGGCCAACTGTCCGACGCCCGCTCGATCGAGCGCAAACTGGAAGACTGGCTGACCGCCTATACGCTCGGCAATGATGATGCCGATCTGGCGCTGCGCACCCGTTTTCCGCTGCGTTCTGCTGGCATTACCGTTGCCGAGATCCCCGGCAAGCCCGGCACCTTCTCCTGTACCGTTCGTCTGCAGCCGCATTTCCAGCTCGACGACGTTTCCACCAGCTTCCACCTCATCGCCGAAACGATGACTGGCAGCCGTACCGCTTCCGCGAATGAAGGTTCGCTACCCAAAAGGATGTCCGCATGACGCTGTCCGAAAGCATCGCCCGCCTGCTCAGCGAAAACGCTCTTGATGAGGCACTCGATGCAGCCAAGGCGCACCTGAAAGCAAAACCGTCTGATCAGGAGGCCCGCAATCTCTATATCGACCTGCTGGTTCTGGCCGGCGACTATGAGCGCGCCGACAACCAGTGCGGTCTGGCCGTCACCTTCGCGCCGGATGCGACAATGGGCTTTGCGCTGCTGCGCAATGAACTGCGCGGTATGGCCGCCCGCAATGCATGGTATGAAAACGGCGCCGTGCCAGAATTTCCGCAAGGCCCAAGCGAACTCGACAAGCTGGCCGTCAAGGTCGGCATCGCCCATCGTGAAGGCAATGGCGCGGAAGCCGTCGAAGAGCTGCAGCGCCTTGAAGAGCTGCGCGGCGAACGTGCCATTCTGCTGAACGGCAAGCGTATTGACGATTTCCGCGATCTCGACGACCGCACGCCGCATGCGCTGGAAGTGATCATGACTGGCGGCGCCTATCTGTGGATCGATTTTGCCAAGATCGCGGAATTGACCGTCGAGCCGATCGCCCGGCCGCGCGATCTCGCCTTCCGCCGCGCCGAACTGTCGTTGATCGACGGCGCGGTGGCCCCGGTTCTGCTGCCGGCCATCTATCACAGCACGGGTACGGATGACCGCCTGCGGCTTGGTCGCGAAACCGAATGGGTGGAAGAGCCGACCGGCATCACCACCGGCCGCGGCCAGCGTTCGTTCCTCGCCGGTGACGATCTTGCGTCCTTCCATGATACGGAAAGCCTGGAAACGGTGACGGCTGATGCTGCCCGCGAGGTTGCGCATGGTTGACCCGCTGGAGCGCTATCGGCCGCGTGACCGCGTTCTGTCCCGGTCCATTCTGGACCGGCTGATAGACGACGCGCCCGATCGCGACTTCGATCCGCCAAAAAGCGTGACGGACCAGACCCGCGAAATGCGCGAGGCGATCCGTCGCGATCTGGAATCGCTCCTCAATACCCGCCGTTGTCCATCGGCGCCGCCTTCGGAACTCTCCGAGTTGAAGGATGCGCTGGTGAGCTATGGTGTCGATGGCATGGTGTCGGCTAATCTGGTGACGGACGAGGCAAAACTGTCTTTGGCCCGCATGATCGAGCGCCGCATTTCCATGTTCGAAACACGGCTGTCGGACGTGCGGGTGACCATCCTGAAAAGCCGGACGATGACCGAGCGGGCGTTGCGCATGCGCATCCAGGCGTCTTTCCGTCTGCATGAAGGCATGCCGCCGATCAGTTTTGAATCCACCATCGATCCGTCGACGCAGCGTTTCCTCGTGGAGGCGGCGAATGGCTGACGGTTTTCTCCATCGTTACAACGAGGAACTCGGTGCGCTGCGCAAACGTGCGGCCCGTTTTGCCGATGCCTTTCCAAAGATCGCCGGGCGCCTGCGCATGACCGGCGATGTCGCCGACGATCCGCATGTCGAGCGACTGATACAGAGCTTTGCCTTCTCCGCCGCCCGCGTGCGTCAAAAACTCGATGACGAGTTTCCGGAACTGACCGACGGCCTGCTGGAAACGCTTTACCCGCATTATCTCGCACCGCTGCCATCGATGAGCATCGTGCGCTTCAACCCGAGCGACACGCTGGCCTCTGTGCAGACCGTACCGCGTCATACGGAAATTCTGGCCGAGCCGATCGGCGGGGAATCCTGCCGTTTTCGCACCACGCAGGACGTGGAAATGGCGCCGATAGAGATCACCGGCGCAACGCTTCAGGGCCAGCCGATCAACGCGCCGCTTTCGCCCTTTAACGGTGTTGCCGGTTGCCTGCGGTTGTCACTGCGCACCCTCGATGCCAGAAAGCCGTTCGGCGAACTGGGCATTGATCGCCTGCGCCTGCACATCCCGTCCGCCTGGGGCCAGGCGGTGGCAATCTACGAACTGCTGGCCAACCACACGATCGGCATCGCGCTTGCCCGTCATGGCGACGATCGCAACCCGGTATTCCTGCCGGCGCGCAATCTGAAGTCCGTCGGGTTCGAAGAGAAGGAAGCCATGCTTCCCTACCCGGCGCCGAGCTTCATCGGTTACCGGCTGCTGACCGAATTTTTTGCCCTGCCGCAGAAATATCTCTTCCTCGATATCGAGGGACTGAGCGCGTGGAAAGATCAGGCGCTGGAGATCTTCATCTATCTCAAGGAAACCGACGCCAAGCTGGAGCGCACGGTTTCAGCCCGCGATTTCGTCTTGAATGCGACCCCGGTCGTCAACCTGTTCCGGCAGACCTGCGAGCCGATTACGGTCGATGGGACTCGTTCCGAATATCGGCTTCTGCCGGACGCACGGCGCCAGAAGACCCGCGAAATCTACTCGGTCGAACGGGTTCTTCTGACCGGCTCGCGCGGGCAGGAAGAGCATTGCCAGCCGTTTTTCGGCCGCAGCCAGCGCGCCGGCAACAGCACGGCCTATTGGCAGGCCTATCGCCGCTTCGATGAGGAAGATGGCACAAGCGACATGGACATTGCCTTTGTCGATCGCGACCGGCGTTTCTCCGGGCCGATCGATGCGGTTGCCGGTGTCGATACCTTGTGCCTCAACCGCGAATTGCCGGAACAGCTGCCCTTCGGCGGCGGCCATCCATTCCTGCAGCTGGCGTCGGGCCATGAAGCGGTGTCGGGCGTGGAAGCGCTGATGCCGCCGACGCCATCGGTACGCATGAACGATCAGGACGGCCGCAACTGGCGCCTCGTCTCGCATCTTCTGCTCAACCACCTGTCGCTGTTCGACAATGAAGGTGCGGCGCTGAAGGATGTGCTCTCGCTTTATGCCTTCCGCGACAGCCCGGAAACCAAACAGCTGGTCGATGCACTGATCAAGATTCGTGCCGAAAGTTCTACCGCGCGTCTCGGAAGCGGCGGCATGGTGCCGGGCACTGAAATTGCGCTGGAATTCGATCCGGCCGCGATCGACCGTCCGTCCGCCTACCTGTTCGGTGCCGTGCTCGACCGGTTCTTCAGCCTCTACACATCAGTCAACAGTTTCACACGACTGACCATTTCCATGAAAGGTCAGTCTAAACCGATTGCCCACTGGCCGGCCCGCGCGGCCGAACGCCCGTTGCTCTGAAAGAAAGGATTGCGTTTCACCCCATGGATCTCTCGACGCTTCGTCAACCCGATGCACCACGCGACACGCTTGTCGACCTGCTCGAACGCGACCCCGGCCGCTTCGAACCGGTGACGGCTTTCCGCGTCGCGCAGACGGCTGCCGGTACGGGTGAGGCGAGCGGAGAGCTGGAGATCGCCTCGCACATGGGTGTTTCGCCGGCACCGCTGGCTGTCAGCGGTTTTCGCCAGAAGGGTGCGCGCGCCTCGATCCGCAGCGCGCTGGCAGGACTAACCGGGCCGCTCGGCTCGATGCCGGCCAACTATAATGAACTGATCATGCGCGAGGAGCGGAACAAGTCGAAGGGGCTGGCGGCCTTTTTCGACTTGTTCAGCGCACGCATGGCAGAGCTTTTTGCCGACGCTTCCGAAAAATACCGCATCGCGCGACGCCTGCGCTGGGGCCAGCGCCGTGAGGACAACGGCTTTATCACCACGCTGTTTGCGCTGACCGGCTTCGGCACCCGCAAGCTGAAGGAAACCAGCGGCATCGACGAGGATGTCGTGCTGCGTTTTTCCGGTTTTTTCGCATCGCGCAACCGCAATCCCGCTAGCCTGCGTGCCATGCTGGGCGAGTTCAGCGGCCTGCCGGTGGAAATCGAGCTGTTCCGTCCGCGCTGGCTGACCATTCCGATGAAGGAGCGCAGCAAGATGGGCGCACCGCAGGGCGTCCAGCTTGGCGTCAATGCATCCGCCGGCAATGCCATTCACGATTTCAGCGGCGGTTTTCGCGTCATCGTCGGACCATTGGCCTATCGGGACTACCTGTCGCTGACACCCGGCGGCCGCAACATCACCGAATTGTTTGCGCTGACACGGCTTTATGTCGGCTCGGCGCTCGATTTCGATATTCAGGTCATCCTGAGGAAAGAAGACGTGCCGTTCTGTCAGCTTGGACAAGGTGACGCTGCCGGCTCCGGCGATCAGCCGCGGCTGGGCTGGAACAGCTGGGCTCGCGTCGCACCGGCCGCCAAGGACAGTGACGATGCCGTGATCGTCGAACCCCGACCGGCGTCGGTTTTAGGAGGCGAACATGCGGCTTGAACTGAAAGCGATCGCAGGTGCCAACATCCTGCCCGCCAGCCGGACAAAGTGGTTTTTTGAGCAGGGCAAGCGCACGCTGGGCCGTTCGCCGGATTGCGACTGGCAATTGCCGGAGGACCAGCGATCAATCTCGAAACTGCATTGCACGATCGAGCGCGATGCTCGCGGTTTTGTGTTGCGTGACCAGAGCGCCAATGGTTCGCGCGTCGATGGTGTGGTGGTTCATGAGGGCGAGACGGCGCGGCTTTCCGACCAGTCGCGACTGGAAGTCGGCCCCATAGCCTTTTCCGTGGTCATCACCGGTGAGGTCCACCGCGATGTTGAGGACCCGGATACGAATTACGCAATGAGCGACGAGCATCTGACGATTTCCGCAATCCTCGCCGATATCGCCCCGGGCGGCCGCACGGCGACCGGAGTTCTCGGCAACAAGATGTCCGAGGATTGGTTTGAGCCGATTGCCAAAAAGGAAGGCCCCTCGCCTTCGCGCAATGTCGATATCGGCTGGAACGGCCCGCCGGAAATCCGCTCCTCCGGCAATCTCCTGCCGGACGACTGGAACCTCGAGGCAGACAAGTCGGAACACTCCGACTACGGCAATTACCTTGAGCACAATTCGGCAACGCATGTGACCATTCCGGTCGCCAAGGCTCGGCCGGTCGAAGCTTTGCAGACCGTCAACGACAATGCACCGCAGGCAGATATCGAACCCGTCAGGGCACCGCCGCAACCCGCTGCGCCGGCTCGGAATGTCGATATTGAAGCTAAACTCAACCCGCTATTGCAACGGGTGGAAGATGCGCTCGAGGCAAGCTTTGCCGCGTTCGGTCTGGATCTTCCGGCGCCGGAAATCGAACAGGATTTCTTCAACAGCGGAAACTCGGACACGCTGGCGACCCGGATCGAGGAACTCGCGAACCGGCAGGCCAGGCTGCAGGCGGCGCTGGAAAATCTCGTGCATCACGTCGCCCAGGAAATGGAGCCGCGCATCATCGAATCCCGCATCGATGCGGCAGGATCGATGACGTCCTTCGGCTTTCTGCGCGGCCGCGACTACTGGCAGGCCTACAAAAATCAATTCGAAAAAGACGGCAGGACGCTGTCGGTTCAGGACGTTTTCCGCGACGCCATGATGCGAACGGAACACGGGAACCGCATGGCCAGCCTGCCGAGAGCAGAGAGAGAAGACCTCAACGATGAGAAATGAGAACCGGGTCGCCTGGAGCGAAGGCATGTTCCTTCGTGTCCAGCATTTCCAGCAGGCGGACCGCTGGACGGAAAGGCTGGTGCGCACGACGACGCGCGGCCTTTCCGCCTATCCGTGGGGCGTTGCCGAAATCGGCATCGATCGCAGCGCGCTGGCCATCGGCCAGTTCGCGCTCGCCAACCTGCGCGGTATCCTGCCCGACGGCACGCCATTCGAAGCGCCGCTTGATACCGACCTGCCGCCGGCTGTCGATCTCGATGAAAGCGTCAAGAACGCCATCATCTATCTGGCTCTCCCGGCCCGCCAGCCGGGCAAGCCGGATGTGGCGCTGAATGGTGGCGCACGTTTCAACAGCGTGCGCATGACGGCTTCCAATTACGAAGCGCCGGACGCCAATGTCGAAACCGATTTCATGGCGCCGATCGATGTGAGCCGGCTGAGCCTGCGTTACCTGAAGACCGGTGACGACCTTGCGGGTTACGAACTGATCGGCCTGGCTCGCGTCATCGAGGTGCGCTCCGACCGCGCCGTCATTCTCGACCCTGATTTTATCGCGCCAAGCCTCAACTGCGCCGCGGAACCAAGGCTCTCCGAGCTGATGACCGAATTGCTCGGTATCGTGCGCCACCGCGCCGAGGCGATTGCGGAGCGTATCGGCGACCCGACTATTCGTGGTACGGCCGAGGTTGGCGACTATTTTCTGTTGCAGATCCTCAATCGCGCCGACCCTATGCTGAAGCATATTTCGGCGAACGCGACGCGCATTCATCCGATCGATTTCTACGAGACCTGCATCCAGCTGGCCGGCGAACTCGCGACCTTCACCACCGAGCGCAAGCGGGCCACCGATTTTCCGCCCTATCGCCACGACGACCTGAAGGCGACCTTTGCGGCGGTCTATGAAGACCTGCGCGCCTCGCTCTCCTCGGTTCTCGAACAGGCGGCCGTTTCGATCGAGCTCGCGGAGCGTCGTCACGGCGTACGCGTCGGCACGATCAACGACCGTTCGCTGCTCAAGGATGCCGGTTTTGTTCTGGCTGTGCGCGCCGAAATGTCGGCGGAAGATGTTCGCCGCAAGCTGCCTTCGCAGATCAAGGTTGGCCCGGTCGAGCGTATTGCCGAACTCGTCAACGTCGCGCTGCCGGGCATTCCGGTACGCCCGCTGCCGGTTCTGCCGCGTCAGCTGCCTTACCGTTCCGGCACGATCTATTTCGAACTCGATACAAAAAATCCGCTCTGGAAGCAGCTTGAAACCTCGGGCGCCATCGCCTTGCATCTTGCAGGCGACTTCCCTGGTCTCGAAATGGAAATGTGGGCCCTTAGAGAATGACCAACGAACCCGCATCAAAATGGCAGAACCTGCCGACCGTCGTCGAACTGACCGAAGACGGGATAAAGAAAAAGCAATCTGCCGCTCGCATGGCGGAAATGCTGGACGACGTGCTCGACACGCCCGGCATCGACGACCTTGCACCGAAACCGCTGCCGAAAGGCGGCTGGTCAGTGGAGACGCTGGTACGCGATTTCCGCTTCGGCGGCGAGGAAGTGCCGACGCTGGTGCGCTCGGCCGCGCCGTTGCTGAACCTCGCCCATGCGCTGCGTTACACCGACGAACAGCCTGACATGGAACAACTGCGCCGTGTGGCGGTGGAAGCCGTCGGCCGTTATGAGCGCGATCTTGCCGGTTCGCGCATCAGCCCGGAACGCGCACGTGCCGCCCATTACATCATCTGCGCGACTGTCGATGACGTTGTGCTGAGCAAGCCCTGGGGCGTGCGCGCCGGCTGGGCCCGCTCCGGCCTCGTTTCCACCTTCCACATGGATGTGACGGGCGGCGACCGCGTTTTCGATCTTCTCGACCATTTTCACCAGAGCCCGGGTGCTAACAAGGACCTGCTGCTGCTGATCTATCTGTCGCTATCACTTGCCTTCGAGGGCCGCACGCGTGTGTCCGCACGCGGCAATCTCGAACTCGGCCGTATTCGCGACAGTCTCTATAAAACACTGCTTGGCCAGTATGGCGTGTTCGAACGTGAGCTTTCACCACACTGGAAGGGCGTCTCGGCAAAACACAAGCCGCTCAGAACCGCCGTGGCGCTATGGACGCTTCTTTCGCTGCTCGCGCTGGTGTTTGCCCTCGGCTATCTGTTCTTCACCTTCTCGCTGAACAACGCGTCGGACAATACCTTCCAGCAACTCGCGCAACTTTCGCCAGCTGACGCACCCAGCATTCTCATCAATCCGCCGCCGCCAGAGGCACCGCCGAAGATCATCGCGGAAATCAAGGCGCCGCCGGTCAAGCCGGAACTGGTGCCGGCGAAACCGACCAAGCTCGAAAACTTCATGCGTTTCCTGCAGCCGGAAGTCGAACAGAACCTCGTGTCGCTGCGTGAAACCGCCAAGAACCGTGTACTGGTGCGCATCAACAATGCCGGTCTCTTCGATGTCGGCAGCGCCGAGGTCAGCGACGAGTTCAACCTGCTGATCGCCCGTATCGGTGGTGCGCTGGCACAGGAAAATTTCCGCGCGGTTGTTGTCGGCTATACCGACAATGTGCCGATCAAAACCATCCAGTTCCCGTCGAACTGGCATCTGTCTCAAGCGCGTGCAAAATCCGTGGCCGACATTCTGGCCGCCTTTACCGGACCCGGCGCCATCATTGCCGAAGGCCGCGGCGAAGCGGATCCGATCGCCAGCAATTCCACGCCGGAAGGCCGTGAAAAGAACCGTCGCACGGAAATTCTTGTTCTGGCCGATCCCGAGGAAGAGTTGACCGGCGCGGGCGCCACCTCGCCGCCTCTTGAAGTTGATATTCGAAATATGCCGGTCAACCCGGCAGCAGGGGGCCTTTCGCCATGAACCCGATCGGCATGTTTTACACGCTCCGCTCCTATGTCGAGGCCTATGCGGGCCTTGTCGGGCGGAGGTTCATCTCGGTCATCTGGGTGGCGGCGATCTGCATCGTCATCTGGTTCTATGGCTATCTGGCGGCCTATGGCGACTTCAAGCCGCTGGCGAGCCCCACCAACCGCATCATCCTGATCGGCGCCATCATCGCCGCATGGCTTGCCTATCTGGTCTATTCGGTCATTCGTGACCGCCGTCGCGACAAGCAGCTTGTCGAAGGCATCGAGCGCGATGCGGAATCGGAAGCCGCTGCCAGCCAGCAGGCTGAAGTTAACGACATCCACAACCGCCTGAAGGAAGCGCTGCAGCTTCTTCGCCGCGTCAGCAAGAAGCGGTTCGGTTATATCTACGAACTTCCCTGGTACGTCATCTTCGGCGCCCCCGGCTCCGGCAAGACGACGGCGCTGACCAATTCCGGCCTGAAATTCCCGCTTGGTGATGCGCTGGGCAGCAATTCCGTGCAGGGCATCGGCGGCACGCGTAACTGTAACTGGTGGTTCACCGACGAAGCGATTCTCATTGATACCGCTGGCCGATATACTACGCAGGACGATCTGAACGGATCAGCCAAGGCAGGCTGGGAAGGCTTTTTGGGCCTGCTGCGAAAGTACCGTCGCTCGCAGCCGATCAATGGTGCACTGGTCACGCTTTCCATCGGCGACCTCCTGACCCGCGACCCGGAAGCACAGCGCGAGGAAATCCGCGTTATCCGCCAGCGTCTGTCGGAACTGGACGAGAAGCTGCAGGCACGCGTGCCGGTCTATCTGGTGCTGACCAAGGCGGACCTCCTGACCGGTTTCGTCGAATTTTTCGACGGCTTCAACAAGTCGGACCGCGAACAGGTCTGGGGCACGACATTCGGCCTCGACGAGAGCTACAAGACGATCGACCTTCCTGATCGTTTCACCGAAGAATTCACGCTTCTGCAGGAACGTGTCGGCTCGATGCTGATCGAGCGCCTGCAGCAGGAACCGAATCCAGAACTGCGTGGCCGCATCTTCCGTTTCCCGGCGGAACTGGCGGCGCTGAAGGAACGCCTGCACGATGTGATGAGCGAGCTGTGCACCGGCTCGAAGCTGGTGGAGCCGCCGCTGTTGCGCGGCATCTATTTCGCATCCGGCACGCAGGTGAACGAAACGGCGGTTTCGACCTCCGGCCGTGCGCGCCGCAGTTATTTCCTCTCGCGCCTGTTCAAGGATGTCATCTTCGACGAGGCGTCTCTTGTCTCCCGCGACCGACGCCTGTCTGGCCGTCAGCTGCTGTTCCGCCGTGCGTCCTATGCCGTCGCTGTGCTGGTGCTCGCAGTGGTCCTGACCAGCTGGACAGCGACATATTTCCAGAACAAGGCCGCGCTTGCCGCCGCCGAAGACCATATCGATGCCTATGAGAAACTCGCGCAGGGCATCAATGTGCGTGATGTTGCCGATGCGGATTTCCTGCGCATCATGCCGGCGCTGGACAATCTGGCCGCGGTCACCGGCGATTTTTCCAAGGATCGTGTCTGGCCTGTCAGTTTTGGTCTCGATCAGGAAGACAAGGTGGCCGGCCGTCATCGCGATGCCTATCAGCGCGCGCTGAATGCGCTGCTTCTGCCACGTGTTCTCGTGCAGTTGCAGAAGGACATGGCCGGCACTGGCGATGTGGCGAAAACCTTCAACGCCCTCAAGCTCTACGGCATGCTGGGCGGCCTTGGACAGATGGACCGGGAATTCGTTGAGCTTGAAACGCAGGACATGTTCAACGCGCTTTATCCGGGCGATGGTCGTGCCAATGCCCGCAGATCGCTGAATGCCCACGCGGCGGCCATGGCACGCGGCACTCTGCCGCCAATCGCTCTGGATCCCTATCTGATCGCCAAGGCGCGTGAAACCATCCGCAGCCAGAGCCTTGCCAACCGCGCCTACGATATCCTCAACGATTATCGCGCGTCACGCGCGCTGCCGGCCTGGAACCCGGGAACGTCACTCGGTCCGGTCGGTGAACAGGCTTTCGAGCGTAGTTCCGGCGCGCCGCTTCGTGAAGGCATTCCCGGCCTGTTTTCCAGCAATGGTTATCGCAGCGTCGTCCTGCCGAAAGTGTCGGATGCCGCCCGCACCGCCATCGAGGAGACCTGGGTCCGCAACGAGGAAAACCCGGCGGGCAGCACGATCGAGGCCATCACCCAGTCGACGATGCAGCTCTATTTCGACAATTTCGAAAAGCGCTGGTCCACCATTCTGACCGATATGCGGGTGAAACCCTCGCAGACAATCAACGATGCCGCCGAGACGACCAAGACGCTGGCCACAAAGCCTGTCAGCCCGGTCGAAATGCTAGCACGGTCGATCGCGGAAAATACGGATCTGCGCAATGCCGGTACCGAGATCGCCTCGGCTGCCACAAGCAGCGCCGTTTCATCTACCGCACTGGCGGGTGTCACGAATGCGCCGGATCCTTATGCCGGCCTTCGCGAAGCCTTGGCCGAACCGACAGATGGTGCTGCCGCCGCGATCCCCGGCCAACCCGCCGATGGCCCGAAATCGCAGATCGGCCAGCTTCAGCCCGCGCTGCAGAAGGTTGCGGATCAGCTCTTCCGCGCCACCACGTCCTCAGCTGAAGTCGCCAAGGTCTTCGATGTCGACAGCCAACTGACCGATGCCAACCAGGACCTGTTGCAGCAGGCCCGCCGCCTGCCCAATCCGGTGGATGCCTGGATGGCCGGCGTCGCCGCCGATGTCGGTTCACTTGCGGTGAAATCCGCACGCGCCCGCATCAATGATGCCTGGGCGGCGGAAGGTGCCAGCTATTGCTCGAACGTGATCACCGGCCGTTACCCGTTCGAGCGGGAATCGCCGCGCGATGTGGCAATGACGGATTTCGTGCGCCTGTTTGGTCCGAAAGGTCTGTTCAAGAGCTTCTTCGACACGCGCCTTTCCGCCTTTGTCGACACCAGTTCGTCGCCATGGGGCTGGAAGGGCACGTTTGGCGCGGCCAGCATTCCGAGCGAGGCGATCGCCCAGTTCGAAAACGCTGACAAGATCCACCGCGCCTTTTTCCCCGCTGGCAGCGAAGGCCCGTCGATCGCCATCAACGTGAAGCCGGTCTCGCTGTCGGACAATGCCAATGCCGTGATGCTGGAAATCGAGGCGGAACGTCTCGTCTATTTCCACGGCCCGGTGCAGGCAAAGTCGATAGCATGGCCCTCGACGGACGCCAGCAATCTGTCACGCATTGCCTTCCAGCCCGGCGGCTGGCAGCAGGCGATCACCGAGAATGGCGACTGGTCGCCGTTCCGTCTGTTTGACAGCGCGAACGTTACCTCCGAAGGTGACGACCTGTTCCGCGCCCGCTTCACGCAGGCAGGAAAAACCGCCGAGTTCGAAGTGCAGTTCGGCTCCGTGCTCAACCCGTTCCGGCTGGAAGCGCTTAACGCGTTTTCCTGCCCGACACAGTTCTGAGGACGCCGATCATGCCGCCACGTTCCGCTCTCGATCCGGTCAGTATGGAGGCCGACCGGATCGGCTTTTTTGGAAAGCTTCCAAGCCACGGAGATTTTGTCTCGACCGGCCTTCGCCGCTCGGTTCAGGATGCGCTTGATGCCTGGTTGCAGGCCGGCATCGCCAAGGCACACCATCATGCCGGCGAAAACTGGGAGCAGATTTTTCGCAACATGCCCGCATGGCGGTTTGTTGCAGAGCGTGGCGTATGGGGGCCGGTCACGGTTGCCGGCGTCATCGTGCCCAGTCGCGACCGGGTGGGCAGAAGTTTTCCGCTGGTCATCACCGCGCAATTGCACGAATTTGCCGATGACACGCGAAAACTCTGCCTGGATGAGACATGGTTTTTGGCGCTGGAAGCACTTGCCGAAACGGTTTCCCGCCGCGACTTTGAGCTGGACACGTTTACCGCCAGTCTGAAACGCCTTCGGCACCTGCGCCCGTCGGACCAGCATTTCGAACAGCGCGCCGGCAGAAGTCAACGACCGGACACACTCTGGTGGCGTTTGGACCCCGTTGATCGACAGAACAAGGGGTTCCGCAGTGGTGGCGCACCGCAGCCGACCGATTTTCTGGAACTCTTGATGGCAGGCATGGAAGCGTCGGGACCTTCGCAAGCCGAACCGCTCGCCGAGCCAATGGGGGAGCCGGCGGTCGCTTCGGTGCAGCCGCAACCGCCTGCCGCTGCCAATGTCAACAGGATAGAACCAGAGCCTTCGCCCCAGCCGGTTGCTGAACATCGTAACTTTCGACTGCGACACGACAAGGCCAGCCATGTCGGCACGCGTCTGAGCCTGAATGCCGACGCCGTTCTGGCACAGCATACACCCTTCCTGTTTGCAGTGGCCGATGGTGTCGGTGATGGCAACGAGGCTGTCGAGGCAAGCCGCCAGACCATCGCCATGCTGGCCGATACCGCACCGCAGGACACGATCGAAAGCCTTGTGCAGGAAATGAAAGGCAAGCTCGGCCGCGCCAATGGCGTTCTGCAATCGACCGGCGGCTCCTGGGGACGCAAGTCGCCGAGCGCCAGCCTTGTCTCGCTCGGGATTGTCGAGGATCGTTTTGCGCTGATCTGGGCCGGTGATGCGCGCGCCTATCTGCTGCGCGACGGCATGATGCGCTGCCTCACACGCGACCATGTGTCGGTTGGTCTTCGCCGCTCCCTTGCGCGCGCCATCGGGCTTGCGGCACAGCTTTCACCCGAAGTTCTGCAGGATGAATTACAGGCCGGTGATCGTTTTCTTCTTTGCAGCCATTCGCTGTCGCGGGTCATACCCGAACGGGGTATCGCCGAAATCCTGCTGTCCGGCGATATCGACGACATTGCCAACACGCTGATCCAGGAAGGCCTGATCGCCGATTGCCGCGAAAACCTCAGCGCCGTCGTGATCGATGTGAAGGATGGCAATGGCCGGTAATCCGGGTTTCGCCGACATCCAAAAGCGTTTTGCCGACCTCTGGCAGAGCCTTGTCCACGATGACGGCGGACGACGCAGCGACGAGGATCGTCGCATGCTTACCGATCGCGTGCGCGACGCACTGGATCGCGGTGACAGCCGCCTGCGTGAAGCATCGGTCGAGATCGTCGGCAATACGTTCGTTATCGAAGAACGGTCGGCTGGTGGCAGATTGGCTGAAGTTTCCCGCACCCGCCATCGTGATCTGGGCTCACTGCATGCCGTGAAGACGGTTCATTCCAACCATTCGGACGATCCGATCGCTCGACGCATGCTGTTGCAGGAAGCGGAAATCGGGCTGGCCTTGCGTCATCCGCATATCGTCCACACGCAGGCGCTGTTGCGGCTGGACGATGGTCGCCCGGCCCTGGTGCTGGAATGGTGCGAACACAATCTCGCAGATCGACTTCGATCGACCATAAACTCGCTCGACGACGTCCGCCGGATCATGACAGCCATGCTGGACGGCCTTTCGGCCGTCCATGATCGCGGCATCGTGCATTGCGATCTTTCCCCCGCCAACATCCTGTTCACAGGGCCAATGCCTGAAGACTTGAGAATAGCCGATTTCGGCGTCGCACTGCGTATCGGGGAGGCGCATCGAAATCTGGATATCGCCTTTGCCGGTCATCCCGACTTTGCGGCACCGGAGCAGAAGGATGGTGTGGCGATCGATCACCGCGCCGATCTGTTTGCAGCAGGCCGTATCCTGTCTCTCATGCTGCGAAACTGCGGCGATGCCGATGCGATCGACCTTCACGCCCTCGCCGGCCGTCTTTCCCAGCCACTACCGCAAGACAGGCCTGAAAATGCAAAGGCCGCCTTGCAGATGCTTGGCGGCCTTTGAAATCAGCGTCGTTTGGTCTTGATCAGTTCGCACCCGGCAGCGGCGCAGCCGCAGTTGCCACACTCTTCTGGTAGATGGTGAAGAGTTTTGCGAAATCGACCATGCCGGCATTGGTGGCATAAAGCATGTCACCCTTTGCCATCTGGAAACGCTGCATCAGCGCCAGATTGGAAATGTCCTTCATGTCGATGCGGTAGACGGCAGGCTTGTTCGCAACGCTGTAGGTGGTGACAAGCTTCTGCTTTTCAGCAGCGCTCGGCAGCGGCTTGTAAACCGTTTCGTTGCGCAGCAGATAAACGTTGCGGGCATTGGCGCGATCATCCAGAAGACCACCGGCGCGGCCGAATGCCTGCGCCAGCGTCAGCTTGCCCGGCTCGAATTCGAACTCGCCAACGCTCTTGAAGGCGCCGAATGCGGTGAAGGTCGGAGAATCCTTGCCGACAAAAATCTGATCTTCCGGCAGAAGATAGACGTTCTGGGCATTGTCGTTCATCAGGCGCTGGATCGGCGCGCTGGCCTGCTGGCCGCCGCGAATAAGCGTGACCGTGGCAGAACCCGGGGCCGAGGACGAACCGCCGGCAAGGGCGATAGCATCGAGCACGCGTTCCTTGCGGGCCGTCAGCGGGAAACGACCAGCTGAGCGGACATCGCCATTGACAGTGAAGCCGGTCGACGGCTTGTCGACCACGGTGACGACGGCCTGCGGATTAACGGCAGAGCCCTTGAGGCCGCTGACGATGCGCGATTGCAGCGCTTCCGGCGAGGATTCCAGCACGCGCTGGCGGCCGACAAACGGCATCGTGACCGTGCCGGCGGAATCGACCGTGAACTTGCCGAGATTGAGCGTCTTGCTCTGGGTGGAGGAGAACATGCCCTCTTCACCGGTATCAAGGATGGTGACCTCGATGACATCGCCACGACGCAGTCGCTGATCGACATAACCACCCGAGCGCATGCCCGCGAGACCGAGATCGGTTGGCGCGTAGGACATCGGCTGCGTGATCGGCGGCGCCATCGGCGCATCGGCCAGACGGGTGACAGGGACACGTTCTTTGGTAACGGGATCAACGGTATTGTAAAAAGCGCCAGCGCCCGGGCCATCGGAAGGACTGGCGCATGCGGTCAAAAGAGCTAAAACAACGAAGGGCGCAAGCTTCCGCATCACGTATCCTTGAATAAAAGAATCGGTTCAACGATAAGTATCAGCGAGGTTTGACGCGGCAACACTTCAAGCGGGAAAAAACCAATTGTGACCGTTTCGCGGCCGGGGTTGTGACTTATCCGCAACGCGCCAGAGGATAAGCAGGGTAAAAGCCGCAATAGTTTTACCCTGTACCAGACGGACCATCCGTTTTCCGGAATGTTTTCAAGCAAATACTGATGGAATATCGATGTCCAGACGCTGCGCGTCGCGACCCAGTTTTTCCCAGGCGACATCACCCACCGGCACACCCTTTTCAAGGGCGACGCGGCGCTTGCGGGCGGCACTGTCTCCCGGCATGCGCACCGGGCCATTGTTCCATGCCGCCGGCGGATTGGTGCGGCAGGCATCGCTCAGAAAGTCCGATTGAGCTGTGAAGGCATCGAGGCCTGCAAAAAATTCGGGATCGATGACCTGCAGGAAGGCACTTTGCGAAAAGATGCCGGCAGGCGCATTGGCGCGGCCCTTGCCGGAAAGCCCCTGCCCCAGCAGTTCGACGATCAGTGCAAGGCCAAAACCCTTGTGACCCTTCAACTGCCCGCCAAGCGGCATCATCGTGCCGCCATGCTCCGTCACCTCACGCGGATCGTCGGTCGGTTCGCCAGAGGCTGTCAGTGCCCAGGCCTCCGGAAATTTTTGACCAGCTTTGGCCAGCGTCTGCGTCATTGTCGTTGTGGTGATCGAAGCAGAGACATCGATCAGGATCGGGTCGGCAGATGTCGGAAAACCTGCAGCCATCGGGTTTGGCGTCAAAAGCGGTTTCGTGCCGCCATAAGGTGCAACGCGGCTTGCAGCGGGGTGCGACACCGAGATCTGTACGATCAGCCCGCGCTCCGTTACCTGCCGCATGAAGGCGGAGAGCGCGCAGGTATGGTGACAGTTGCGGATAGCGGCGGTGACGACGCCATATTGGCCGACACGATCACAGGCCTGATCCAGCGCTTCGGATAAAAGCCATGCCCCCGGCAACGACTTGCCGTCCCAGACGAAAGCGGCACCGCGGTCGTTGACCACTTCATAATCGCCGCTTTTTGCAAGCGAACCGTCTTCCAGCGCCTCGACATACCAATGCAGAAGGCTGACGCCATGGGTTTCGTGGCCGATCATGTCGCCCTCCACTAGAATGGCAGCGGTGGCTTTCGCCTTGTCGGCTTCCATGCCGGCGCGGGTTAGCATGTTTTGGGCAAAATCGGTCAGGGCGGCGCGTTCGATCAGCGGCATCGGTACATCCATGGTCTGTTTGCGGAAGTGGAACGGACCGCGCGCAAAAACGCGGCCCACTTCATTCAGGTCATGATCACTTGAAGCGGATCTGCGAAAGCTGCAGTTCCGAATTGGTCGCGATCGTCGGTTTGAAATCCAGACGCTTGGAAACGCGGGTAAAACCGACCATGTGGAACATCGGGATATCGGCGATGATCTCGGTATTGACCTTGGCAAACAGCTCTTTCCAAAGTTTTGCACGCTCGTCGCCGGTGGCAGCGGTTGCCTTGGAGATCAGGTCATCGACCGCCGGATCACGCACCATCGAGTGCGAACCGCCGGACGCGTATTTGACGAAGGCGGTAAAGACCGGGTCACCGGTGGCATTGTCATGCTGCGACTGGGTCAGCGTCGGACCGGAGTCCTTGACGAAAGGCGCGACAAAATAACCGTTCCAGACGGATACGTCATACATATCGAGCTTGACGTTGAGCCCGACCTCCTGAAGCATCGCCATGATCGCTTCCATGGTCTCGGTGGCATTCGGATATTGCCCGTTGCGCCCGATGATACGGATCTCGCGGTCGACCGGCACGCCATCGGCCTTTGCCGCTCCCACCAGTTCCTTTGCCTTTTCCGGATCGTAAGGCCAGGCCGGGATATCCGGATTGTAACCGATCGTGGTCGGCACCACGAGATGGGTGGCGATCTTGGCCTCGGCCGGGAACAGCGTTCCGAGCATGGCCTGCCGATCGATGGCAAGGTTCATCGCCTCGCGAATGCGGCGATCATTGGTGGGCGCTTCACGCGTATCGATGCGCAGCGATGTTGTTTCCGAGTTCGGATAGGCGAAATCGGTTTCCTTGTTGGTGGCATCCTGCACGGCGACGGCCGGCACGATATCGGCCTCACCCGCTTCAACCATGGCTGCGGCAACGGCGCTGTCGGAACGGAACAGATAGGTTGCCTGCTCCACCTGCGGCTTCTCGCCCCAATAGTTCGGGTTGCGCTTCAGCACGATATTCTGGCCGACAGTCCATTGATCGAACGTATAAGGTCCGGTGCCGATGGGCTTGCGTGTGTATTCATCCGCAGGCGTTGCCTCAGCGGATTCCATCGGGATGACGGTCATCAGCAGCGGCAGGATCGGCTGGGCGGGTTTTGTGGTGATGCGGATGGTGTTTTCATCCGGGCTTTCGAAGGAGAATTCGGTGCCGCCGAGATATTTGCCAC
The DNA here is from genome assembly GCF_009617585.1 of Endobacterium cereale. GTDB lineage: Bacteria > Pseudomonadota > Alphaproteobacteria > Rhizobiales > Rhizobiaceae > Neorhizobium > Neorhizobium cereale. Next base: position 239,123 of record NZ_WIXI01000048.1, read on the forward strand.
CGACTTCGCAGGTGATCTTCTTGTTCTTGTTGCGCTCCAGCGTGAACTGCACATCCTTGGCGGTGAACGGCTTGCCGTCATGCCATTTCACATTCGGCCGCAGCTTGAATTCCCAGGTCGCGTCGTTGATCTGTTTCCACTCGGTGGCAAGACGCGGTTTGAGCTGGCTGTTGGCGTAATCGAACTCGACCAGCATTTCGTTGACGTTCTGCGAGATAACGCGGCCGACGTCCTGGCGGGCGGCCATACAGGGCTCGACCACATCCACGGTTTCGGCCAGAACGACGGTGACGTTCTTCTTGGCGTCCTGCGCCAAGGCGGGGCTACAGGCCAGGGCGATCATTGCCGTGGACAGGCAGGCAGTTGTGATGGGCAGTTTCATGTCAGTCTCCTCCCAAGCGCGTTAAGCGCGGTTTGCAGTGAATGGCATTCCTTTTTGTCAACGGCCTGCTGGCGGCTCCTCTTCGCCAGCAATCCCGATTACGGCACATAAACACTAATGCATGAGCGTGTTTTGCATGACGCCCGCAGCATTGGCCGGGCGGGCAAACGAACCCGCCCGGCAATTCGAAAATTCAGTTCGCCGAGGCGATCAGTTCGCGCATCATTTCGACCTCTTCCTCGGTGAGATCGACCAGCGGCGCGCGCACCGGGCCGGCTTCGAAGCCGCGCAGGCGAACCCCCGCCTTGATGGCGGAGACCGCATAACCGGCCTTGCGGTCACGAATGCGGGCAAACGGGTAATAGAAATCCCGCAGCAACTGCTCGCAGGTGGCATCGTCACCGGCGGTAAAGGCGGCGTGGAATTTCAGCGCCGTTTCCGGCACAAAATTGAAGACAGCCGACGAATAGGTGGGCATGCCGGCCCCGCGATAGGCCTGCGCGAACAGTTCATGTGTGGGCATGCCGCCGATATAGGAAAGCCGGTCGCCAAGCGCGACGGTGACACGGCGCACGGTGTCGATGTCGCCGGTGCCATCCTTGAAACCGATCAGGTTGGGGCATTCGTCGGCGAGTTGCGCCAGCTGTTCGGCGGAAACGCGGGCCTGACCGCGATTATAAACGATGACGCCCATATTGGTGGATTTGCACACTGCGCGCACGCGGGCGGCGATGCCTTCGGCCGGTGCTTCAGTGAGGTAATGCGGCAGAAGCAGAATGCCGTCACCGCCGGCCTTTTCGATTTCCTTCGCCATATCACAGGCGATCCGCGTGCCATAACCGCAACCGGCGATGACAGGTGCATCACCGGAAACGGCGCGGGCGGTCTTCACCACATCCACGACCTCACCCGGCGTCAGCGAAAACAGTTCCCCCGTACCGCCGGCCACGATCAGGCCGGCGACGGGGTAAGAAGACAACCATTCAAGATGTGCCGAGAACGGTTTTGCGGCAAACCGGTCTTCCGCGTCGAAAGATGTGACGGGGAAGGATAGAAGGCCGTTGCGTATGATTTCTCGCAGGTCGTTCGGGGCAATCATGGTTGTCTCCTCCTCAAAAAGTTCAGTCTCTCAGATCTGCCGGCAGCAGGGCCTCCGGGAAATTCTGGTAGGATACCGGGCGCAGGAAGCGGCGGATCGACATCGTGCCGACGCTGGTGGCGCCAAAGTTGGTGGAAGCCGGGTAAGGGCCGCCATGCACCATGGAATCCACCACCTCGACACCGGTCGGGAAACCGTTGACCAGCACGCGGCCGGCCTTGCGTTCCAGAACGGGAAGAAGCGCCTGTGCGAGACCGAGGTCGCTGTCGTCCATGTGCATGGTGGCGGTGAGCTGGCCGGCGAATTTTTCCGCCAGATTGACCATCTCTTCGGTCGAGCCGACACGCACGACGAGACCGAGCGGACCGAACACTTCTTCGCCAAGAGCATGATCGGCAAGCCAGGTCGCACCGGTGGTTTCGAACAGGTTCGGGCTGGCCTGACGACCATTGCTTTCGACATTGAGAACCGGCGACACGGCATTGCTGGAACGCATGCGCTCGACGCCTTCGTGATAGGCCGAAGCGATGCCGTCGGTCAGCATGGTCTGGGCCGCGACCTTTTCAAGACCGGCCTTGGCGGCGGCAACGAATTTATCGGCTTCCGGACCTTCGACGACAACTGCGATGCCGGGATTGGTGCAGAACTGGCCGGCACCCATGGTGAGCGAACCGGCCCAACCGCTGCCGATCGCTTCACCGCGCGCCGAGGTGGCGGCAGGCAGCAGGAACATCGGGTTGACGCTGCCGAGTTCACCAAAGAACGGGATCGGTTCAGGACGCTGGGCGCAAAGGTCGAACAGCGCGCGACCACCGGCAAGCGAGCCGGTGAAACCGACGGCCTTGATGGCCGGATGGGTCACGAGACCGGTGCCGACATCACGGCGACCGCCCTGGATGAGGCTGAACACACCGGCCGGCATGCCCGTCCGCTCGATGGCGGCGGCAATGGCTTCGGCGATGATTTCACCGGTGCCGGGATGGGCGGAGTGGCCCTTGACGACGACCGGGCAACCGGCGGCGAGAGCGGCAGCCGTATCACCACCGGCCGTGGAGAAGGCGAGCGGGAAATTGGACGCGCCGAACACGGCGACCGGGCCGATCGGACGCTGAACGAGACGGATTTCCGGGCGAGCCGCCGGCTGGCGATCCGGCTGAGCGGCATCGAAGCGGGCATCGAGATGGGCACCCTTGCGGATATGGTCGGCAAACAGTTTCAGCTGGCCGGTGGTGCGGCCACGTTCGCCGTTCAGGCGACCTTCCGGCAGACCGGTCTCCTGCGTACCGATCAGGGTGACGGCCTCGCCGCGCTTGTCGATTTCTTCGGCAATGGCTTCGAGGAAAACGGCGCGTTCTTCACGCGATTTTGCCGAATAGGCGGCAAAGGCTGCTTCGGCGGCGCGGCAGGCCTGATCGACGAGATCGACGGTGCCGACGGCAAAATCATGCGCGGGGCCGTGCGCAGGTTCCGACTTGAATGTCGAGGTGCCGGGCGTCCACTGGCCGGCGATAAAATGTTTGCCCGTTGGGGTCCAGGTCATCAATGCTCTCCTTCCGAAGACTGGGCTTCGGTTTCCTCTGTATTGTGCGGACGAAGGCCTAGCATGCGGACGCGCCTTCATCCATGCCAAGAAACACTTACAGCGCCCTTGGAAAAAACCGGCCGTCAGCCACCGAAAGTTTGGGTCTCGACCGTCCAGTCGCGCGCCTGACCTGTCAGGCTGCAGCCAAGACCGGAACGGCCCGGCACGATCATGCGGCCATCCTTGATTTCCAGCTCTTCATTAAAGAGCGGCGCCAGCCAGTCGAAATGTTCGACCCATGGCTCATGGGCGTAAGCGGCGGCGAGATGAACATGGATTTCCATGGCGAAATGCGGCGCAAGCCGCATGCGCTTGGCTTCCGCCTGCGTGCAGATGCGCATGAACGGCGTGATGCCGCCGACGCGCGGCGCATCCGGCTGGATGAAATCGACCGCATCGGCGCGGATCAGCGCCATATGCTCTTCGGCGCTGGCCAGCATTTCACCTGTTGCAATCGGTGTTGCCAGTTCGCGCGCAAGTGCCGCATGACCTTCGGCGTCGTAGGCGTCGAGCGGTTCCTCGATCCATTCGAGATTGAGCGGCTCGACCAGCCGGCCAAAACGCAGCGCGGTGGTGCGATCCCATTGCTGGTTGGCATCGACCATCAGCGGCACGCGGCCATCGAGATGGGTGGTAATCGCATCGAGGCGGCGGATATCGACCATCGGGTCAGGCTGACCGACCTTGATCTTGATGCCGCCAATGCCCGATGCCAGCGAATGATCGATGGCGTCGCGGATTTCCTCAACGCTCGACGACAGAAAACCGCCCGAGGTGTTGTAACAGGCAACGCTGTCGCGATGGGCGCCAAGCAGTTTGGACAGCGGCAGACCTGCACGTTTGGCCTTCAGGTCCCACAGGCAGATATCGATGGCGGCAATTGCCTGCGTGGCGATGCCGGAGCGGCCGACCGAAGCGCCGGCCCAGCAGAGCTTGTCCCAGATGCGGGCATTGTCGTTCGGGTCCTCGCCAATCAGATTGTCGGCGATTTCGCAGGCATGCGCATAAAGCCCCGGACCACCGGCGCGCTTGGAATAACTGAAACCGAGACCGCTATGGCCGGCCTCCGTTGTGATTTCGCAGAACAGGAAAGCCACCTGCGTCAGTGGCTTCTGCCGGCCCGTCAGCACTTTTGCGTCGCTGATCGGACGCGCCAGGGGCAAATAGGCAAGCGAGAGTGTGACCGAGCGGATCGCATCCAGTTTGGACGGCCCGGCCGCGAAACCAGCCTTGGGCGGCTGGGCAGGGATCAGACGTTTATCGGGATTGAACATGGCTTCCTCCTCCGCTGTTCGCCGGTTCGGACATCTGCCGCAAAGTTGCAACGACAGACGACCGCCAGCACCCTTTTTTCAAACTAATATTTCAGTTAGACTCATATATCAATCGCAATTTTGCATTCTTGTGTATTAGCACCGCCATCGGTAAGAATGCCGGAAAAGGATTTGCCCCATGAATTCGCAGCTTGCCGCGACCTTTGGCCTTCCAGCACCCGGTTTTCCCGTTGCCGTCGGCGGCACGGTGCAGCGCGTCTATGACGACCTGCGCAAGCGTATCATCACCATCCAGCTGCCGCCGGACACAACCCTGTCGCGCGGCGAACTGACCGAGACCTACGAAGTCAGCCAGACGCCGATCCGCGAGGCGCTGCAACTCCTCAAGCAGGAAGGGCTTGTGCGCATCTATCCGCAGTCACGCACCGTCGTCACCCGCATCGATGTGCTGCAGATTTACGAAGCCCATTTTTTGCGCGTGGCGCTGGAGACCGAGGTTTGCCGCCGCCTTGCCGGCGATCCCGAACTCGACCCGGCCATCATCACGCGCGCCCGTTCGATCATCAAGATGCAGCGCGCCGTCGCGGACGATCCCGAACAGATCACCATTTTTCAGGAACTGGACGAGCTTTTCCACCAGACCCTGTTTGCCGGCGTCAAGCGCAGCAACCTGCACCAGCTGGTGCGCGAACGCTCCGGCCATCTGGAGCGTATTCGCCGCCTGCACCTGCCGGAAACGGGCAAAATCGTCAGCATTCTCGATGGCCACAACGCGATTGTCGAAGCGATTGCCGCCCGCGACGAACGGGCAGCGGTTGAAGCGATCCGCCAACACCTGAGCCGCACGGTCGCCAAGGTGGAAGACATGCGGAAAGAATTTCCGCATTACTTTATCTGAGGCAAGAATTTACCTGCCCCGCCTCCGGGAATAATGAACGTGAAGCAAAGTCCCCCTCTGGCCTGCCGGCCATCTCCCCCACAAGGGGGGAGAAAATTTGTAGCACTCATCTGCCTCAATTGGATCTAGGCAGAACGGCTGCGGTAAGCCCTCCCCCTTGTGGGGAGGGTTGGGAGGGGTCTTTCTTTCCTCCGCGATAGCCCGATCAATTCACCGGGGTCAGCAGCGGCTTGCCGGCAAAAAACGCATCGAGATTATCGACCGCCAGCTGCGCCATCCGTTCGCGGGTTTCTTCCGTGCCACTGGCGTGGTGCGGATAGAGCACGACGTTATCGAGCTTGGCGAAACGCGGATCCGGGTTCGGCTCGTTGAGATAGACATCGAGACCGGCCGAGGCGATGCGGCCCTCTTCCAGCGCCTTGATCAAAGCCGGTTCATCAACCACCGTACCACGCGCGATGTTGACGAAACTGCCGGCCGGGCCAAGCGCATCGAGAACCTCGGCGGAAATCAGGCCTTCGGTCGCAGCCCCGCCCGGTGTTGCCGCGATCAGCACATCAGCCCATTCAGCCAGCTTCACCGGATCGTCGAAATAGGCGTAATCATTGCCGGATTTCGGGCTGCGGGTGTGATAACCGATCGTCAGGCCCACCGCCTCGCAGCGTTTTGCAATAGCAAGCCCGATCTGCCCGAGGCCGACAATGCCTGCCTTCTTGCCATAGGTGGAAGAGGTCAGCGGCATCATGCCCTTCTCTCCCCACTGACCCGAGCGGACATAGGCATCGCCCTGCGGCAGACGCCGGCGGGCCGCCAGCATCAACAGCAGCGCCATGTCGGCGACATCGTCGAGCAACACTTCCGATGTGTTGGTGAGCTTGATCCCACGCCGCGTCATCGCATCGACATCCATCTGGTCATACCCGGCGGATGAACACGAGGCGATTTTCAGCGCCGGCAGTTTCGAGAGGAAAGTGTCATCGACCGTGACGTGGCCATTTACCACCATCGCCGTGCAAACCGGTCCGGCCTTTTCGAAAACCGCCTCACGCTCCTCCCCCTTGGCAAGGTCCAGACGGTGCAGCGTGTAGCGCTCTTCCAGCATGTCCATCTGTTGGCTGCGGAGCGGATAGGCGACGAGAACATCGGGTTTCATGCGGGAACTAATCCTTCATTGATGCGACGAGCGCTGCGGCGGGCGGCCTGAACCTCGGGGTCGGGATCGAGGCTCGCGGCAAGCAGCGCCTGTGTATAGGGATGGCGCGGCGCATCGAAAATCTGCCGGACGGTGCCTTCCTCGACGATCTCGCCCGCCTTCATGACGATGACCCGATCGGCAAAATCGCGAACCACCGGCAGGTCGTGCGCAATGAAAAGATAGGACAGGCCGAACTCCCGGCGCAAGCCATCCAAGAGCGCAATCACCTGTGCCTGAATGGAAACATCGAGCGCCGAGACCGCCTCGTCGCAAACGATCAGCTTTGGCTCCATGGCAAGCGCCCGGGCAATGGCGATGCGCTGGCGCTGGCCACCGGAGAACTGGTGCGGATAACGCTCTGCCATATCCGGCTTGAGACCGACCTTAACCAGTAGCTCGGCCACCCGCTCCTTCCACTTGGCCTTGGGCAGGATATCGGGATGGATGACCCAGGCCTCCGAGATCAGCCGGAACACGCTCATGCGCGGATTGAGCGATTGCGTCGGGTCCTGAAACACCATCTGCAGATCGCGGCGCAGGCCGAACACTTCTCTCGGCGACATGGCCAGAAGATCGTTGCCGCGATAGAAAACCTGCCCCTCCTGCGGATCATCAAGACGAACGATGGCACGCGCCAAAGTCGATTTGCCCGAGCCGCTTTCGCCGACCACGGCGACGGTTTCGCCGGGCATGATCGAAAAATCGACGCCCTTCAGGGCGTGGAAAGCACCATAGGTCTTTTTCAGACCGACCGCCTTCAAAAGCGGTTCGCCCTGCCGTTCGCGCTCGGCCGGAATATCACCCTTGCCGGGCGCGGCATCGATAAGCTTTTTCGTATAGGCGTGTTGCGGATTGCGATAGACTTCAGCGGCATTGCCGGTCTCGACGATATGGCCGGAATTCATCACCACCACCCGATCGGCGATTTCGGCGACGACACCGAGATCGTGGGTGATGAGCAGAAGACCCATTCCGGTTTCGCGCTGCAATTCTTCCAGCAGGGCCAGAACCTGCGCCTGTACGGTGACATCCAGCGCCGTCGTCGGTTCGTCGGCGATGAGAATGTCGGGTTTGCAGGCGATCGCCATGGCGATCATCAGGCGTTGCCGTTGTCCGCCGGAAAACTGGAACGGATATTTGCGCATTGCCGCTTCCGGCTCGGGAATGCCGACACGTTTCAGAAGCTCAAGTGCGCGCGCCGATGATTCCGCACCCGGCTTGCCGTGTGTTGTCATCATTTCGGCGATCTGCCAGCCGACCGGATAGACCGGGTTGAGATGAGCAAGCGGATCCTGAAAGATCATTGCGATCTTAGCGCCGTTGATCGCCCGCCTTTCCTCCGCCGTCATCTTCAGCATGTCGCGACCGTTGAAGAGGATCGTGCCGCTGGTGATTTTTCCCGGCGGCATGTCGATCAGGTTCATGATCGCCGACGCCGACACGGATTTGCCCGAACCGCTTTCGCCGAGAATGGCGAGCGTTTCGCCGCGATCCAGATACCAGCTGACATTCTGCACGGCCTTTACCGTGCCGGCCAGCGTGTGGAATTCGACCGAAAGGTCACGGACTTCAAGCAGATGTTCAGCCATGTTTGCGACCTCCCATTTCAAGGCGCCAGCGCTGCGTCGGATCGAGCGCAATGCGCAGCCAGTTGGACAGAAGATTGAGCGACAGGGTGGTGAGGATGATCGCCAGACCCGGCCAGAACGACAGCCACCAGGCATTGGTGAGGTAGGGCCTACCCTGCGCCACCATCAGGCCCCAGGTGATCTGCGGTGCCTGAATGCCGATGCCGAGAAACGACAGCGAGGATTCCGCCAGCATGACGAAGGCGAAATCGAGCGTTGCGATCGTCACCAGCGTCGGAAAGATCACCGGCAGGATGTGACAGAAGACGATGCGCCAGTGCGACGCGCCCATCACCTTTGCGGCCTGCACGAACATGCGCTCGCGCACTTCCAGCACTTCGGCGCGTGTGGTGCGCAGGTAGATCGGGATACGGGTAATGGCGAGAACCAGCACGATATTGGCGACCGACGGCTCCAGCATGTAGAGCACGATCACCGCCAAGAGCAGCGACGGAAACGACATGATGACATCGCCGAGGCGCATGATCCATTGCGCAGCCGATGCCCGGCTATACCCGGCAATCAGGCCGAGTGCCGTGCCGACGACCGAAGATGCAAGCACGGCAGCAGCGGCCACCAGCATGGTGTTTTGTGCTGCCACCACGACGCGGGCAAGCAGCGGACGCCCGAGCGCATCGGCGCCGAGGACATAAAGCCAGCCACGCGTGATATCGAAGGGCGGTGCGTTGCGGCCACGCAGGTTCTGTTTCGTCGCCACCGCATCGAGCAGCAGCGGACCGAACAGCGCACAGAGCACGACGATCAACAGGAAGAGCGCGGCAAAAAAGGCGAACTTGTCAGCCCACAGCATGGCGAACCAGCGGGCGATGGGTCCGTTCGATTTCTTGCGCTCAGTGAGAGTCTGGGTGTCTGTCATCGTCATCGCTCAATACCGGATACGCGGATCGAGCAGCGCATAAGCAAGGTCGATCAACAGGTTCATGATAAAAATCGCCAGTGCCGAGACCATGATGACGGCCAGCACGACGGCGAAATCGCGAAGAAGAATGCTGTCGATCATCAGCTTGCCGATGCCCGGAAAACCGAACACGGTTTCCACCACGACGGCACCATTGAGGATGGCGGCCGCCTGATCACCGATGACGGTAATCACCGGCAACATGGCATTGCGCAGACCATGCACAAAGATGATGGAGCGGGATTGCACGCCCTTGGCCCGCGCCGTCTTCACATAAGCCGAGGACAACACGCTGATCATCGAACCGCGCACGACCTGCAGGATGAGGCCGAAGGGGCGAATGAACAACACGGCAACCGGCAGCACCCAGTGCCAGACACTGCCGGTGCCGGATGTTGGCAGAACATGCAGGTTGACGGCAAAGATGACGATGGCGACGATCGCCACCCAAAAATCCGGGGCAGCGGCGCCGATCAGCGAAAAGAAGGTGGCGATACGATCGAACACGCCACCGACACGGAACGCGGCCAGCGATCCGATGACGATGGCGGCAATGGTGACCAGCACCATGGTGATGACGGCCAGCCAAAGCGTCCAGGTAAAAGCTTCCAGCACGACATCCATGGCGGGACGTGCCTGCCGCAGGGAATTGCCGAAATTGCCCTGCACGAGGTCCATCACATAACGGCCGAACTGCACGATAAGGGGATCGTTGAACCCGTGCATCTGGCGGAACTGGTCGCGCATTTCCTGTGTGGCATCGATGGGCAGGTAAAGATTGGTGGGGTCACCCGTCAGGCGCGACAGGAAAAACACGATGACGATAAGCACGATGAGGGATACGCCACTGGCGATCGCTCGTTTGCCGATGAAACTCTTCATGCCACTCCTCCCGGGTGATTGCATGCGGGCTGTGACACCCCGTTTCCATTTTCCCGCCGACATGGGCTTGGTCTGTCACCCTCCAGTGACGGACAAGCCGCATTCGCTCAGCGAAGGTCTCCACTGAAATATTAGTGCATCTAGAATTTTTGTGAACCGCTTTTTTTTGAAAATCGTCATATGTCGTCACGGGCCGCTGAAAAACAACCGTTGCGTCGTTTCTATTACCCATGAATTGAGCGATTTGACCCCAATAAGTGTGCGACGTCCCACCGAGTTACCACGCTGATGCGAAGCGGAAATTGGCCAATCAGTTTGGCCAGTCACGGCCAAACGAGCGCCTGTCTCTCCATTAACTTTGGTTCATACCTGGGGCATATGTTCAGCTTCGGACAGATCATCCGAGGTCGCCTTGACAACGTTGATAGCCAGTGTGGCGATACCTAGCGGTCTTTTTATCGCCGGGCGATCATCCCAACCGAAAATTGCGTTCGACCTTCAAACGGGGTGGTCCGATGTCTTTAAAAATGCATTCGATGATGACTTTGCCGACGGCCTTGATGGATGTCGGAGAAGCCGCTCTGGCCATCAGCGATTTCTTATCCGGCTCGACCGCCGCATACGCCATCGGAATCCAAATGTGCGGACCGCTCAGCCGTCGCTGTGAGGTTCAGCAGAAACCATTCAGCTTGAGGATCCTGTAAGCTTCGATCGATGCCTGGAGCTGACCCTCGGTATCTCGCTCACCCTGGTTTGCATCGGGATGATGCATCTTGAGCTTTTCCTTGTAGCGACGGCGGATATCTTCTGCGCTCGCGTCTTCGGCAAGACCCAGCGTTTCGAACGCGCGCGCTTCCAGAACCTTCAGTTTGCGTTTTTGCAGATCTGCTTTCTGCGCTTGGCGCTCTGCTGCGTTTTTGCGAGCATTCACTGCCTTGGCCGATCCCGAGCGTTGCGTCGAGGGCAGCGGCATTTCCGTAGCCGCGCGGGCAGCCTGCCCTTGCGTGACGCGCGCACCCGACACCGCTTCCTTCTGATAACGCGCTGTCGGTCCCTCGGATTGTCCAGTCGCGTAGTTGTACCCGGCATTATAGAGCCGCACATGCTCAACACAGAAAAGCAAATAGAGGCCCTCGCCATCACGCCCGACGGGCGCGCGATGTGTCCCGGCCTTTTCGCATCCGTCCCATTGGCATCGTGGCCCCGTAGTAGCTGGCGCGGGTCCCGCTTTCTTGCGGATCGGCTTGAGGCCGACAAAGATTTTGGAATCAGAGGTCATGGTGCCTCATACACCATATGTGGGCATCGTCATTCACATTGGCGCGACGACAGCAAAAAAATTGAATAGCCACGCGTTTCATAGACACCCCCGGGTTATATTTTCTGCTGCTTCTCGAACTCGATGGGCGACAGCATCCCGTCCCTGACGGGTTTATACCTTGGGCGGTAGAACATCTCGATGGAATCGAACACATCCAGGCGAGCTTCATCGCGCGAACGGTAGACCTTGCGGCGTATCCGCTCTCGCTTCAGAAGAAGCTCTCGGCCACCGCATTATCATGGCAGTTACCGCGTCGGCTCATGGAATGAACCAGATTGTGGTGCTTCAGGAACAATGCCCAGTCCATACTGGTGAACGGCGAGCCCTGATCGGAGTGATGGAAAACAGCCTTGTCGCGTGAGGCAGCTTGAAAGATTTGTCGAGCCAACGACCGCCATGGCGCAGATGCGCAACAAGATCATAACGATTGCCTCAATGCTACGGGACTGTCGTCAGGATCAGGGGGAGAGCGGACCTTCGCGCATACCGTCCCTTCATCATCCGGACGTGCCTGTGCGGCACACAAGGTCGTCGATCGCTAGCTAGTCACCGGAAGTGCGCCGCTTTACCGCTCGCCGCGCGCCACCAGCCAGATCAAATAGGGCGCCCCCACCAGTGCCGCGAACAGGCCGAGCGGCAGTTCATATGGAAACGTGGCGGTGCGGGCGCCAAAATCGGCAAAGGCCATGACGATAGCGCCAAGCACGAACGAGGCCGCCATGTGATCACCCGCGCGAACGAAACCGGCGCGAAGAGCGATATGCGGCGCGATCAGCCCGACGAAACTCAAGGGGCCGACAAGCAGCGAAGCCGCGCCTGTTGCCATGCCGCAGATGAGCAGAAGAACGACACGGCTGATTGGCACCGAGACCCCGAGCGAACGCGCAACAGGTGCGCCAAGCGGCAGGACCGTTAGCCAACGGGTGAAGAACAGCGAAACGACAAGGCCGACCAGGGCAATGCCCCCCAGCAGCATAGCGGTACCGGCCGTTGCCGTGGAAGCAGAACCGCCAAGCCAGGCCAGAATTTGCCAGGAGCGTTGATCGCCGATGGCCATCAGGGCGGCGAGCACCGACGAACTGAGCGAGCCGATGGCAATACCGGCGAGCAGCAGCTTGTCGGCAGGAAGATGCCGACGGCTGGCAAAAGCGAGCATCAGCACCATGACGAGAAGCGCACCCGCCCCTGCTCCGCCAAGCTGCGTCAGCGCCCCGCCCGTGGGCCAGAAGGTGAGTGCAGTGGCAAAGCCGAGACCTGCGCCACCGCTGACACCGATCACTTCCGGGCTTGCCATGGCATTGCCCGTCATGCGTTGCAGTATGGCGCCGGTCAGCGCCAGCAGGCCACCGGCAGCCGAGGCCGCCAGCAGGCGCGGCCAGCGCAATGACGCGAGATCGCGGATTTGCGTCAGGTCCAGCACCATCCAGCTCGTTCCGTCGCGGGCAACGGCAAGCGCCAGAACCACGATCGTGAGCCCTGCCAGCAGAAGAAAAGGCAAAGACTGCCGGAGCACCCGGGGCTTGGGGATCAAGGCCGACTTTTCATGCAGATCGGCGGTGCGCACACGCGGCAGCAGCCACAACAGTAGCGGACCGCCGATCAAGGCCGTGACGGCGCCGGTCGGAAAGGTTTCTCCGGCACTGGATGCGAGGAACTGCACGAGGCCATCACACAGAAACAACAGCAAGGCACCGGCAACGGGTGACACGGCGACGACCATGGCCGGCCGCCGGATACCCATGCCGCGCACCAGAGCCGGGGCGGCAAGACCGACAAAGCTGACAAGCCCGACCCCGGCCGCGACAAAACCGGCAAGGGCAGTGGCGACGGTGGCTACCGCGAAACGGATGCCGACGAGATTGACACCGAGCGAACGGGCGCCGGCATCCCCCAGGCCAAGCAGGAGCAGCGGACGCAGCAGCAAGGCGGAAAGAACGGCCGCGATGACGAATTCGATCGACAACGACTGGAACACCGACCAGTCCTGCTGCGAAAGCGAACCACCGTTCCAGGTGACGAGCGACATCAGATATTCGCCTTGTGCCAGCGTCAGCGCGGCGGAAAGCGCCGCCGCGGTAACGCCGACAAGGAGGCCCGAAACGACCATGGTGACCGGTTCGAAGGCACGTCGCGCTGCGAGCGCGAACACGATTGCCGCAGCGGTGCCAGCGCCGAACAGCGCCACGAAGGTGCGCTGCCCATCCAGAAACTCCGGAAAGAACAGCGTGGCGACAACGATGGCCAGTTGCGCACCGGCGGAAATGCCGAGCGTGGAGGGATCGGCTATCGGGTTGCGCAGCAATTGCTGCAAAAGCGCGCCGGACAAGCCGAGTGCGGCACCGGCGACAAGCGCCACGCCCGCACGCGGGAAGATACCGTAGAACAGAATGATCTCGTCCATCGACAGCGATGCCGACGACAGGAACATCTTGCCCCACAAGGCCAAAGGCAGGCGCAAACTTGCCTCATGCACAAAAAGGGCGACAGCGAACAGGGCCACGATGGCCGGAAAGATCCAGGCAAAACGTTTCATCGGGCCGCGCCTTCGGCCTGAAGTGCCTCGGCGAAAAGGCGGGCAAACCGCATGCCCGCCGTGACGCCACCATAGGGCGCGATATTGGGCAATTGCAGCACACGCCCCTGTCGCACAGGCTCCAGAGCATTCCAGATCATGCTGGAACGCAGGCCGCTGCGCGCCTCGACCGGAACATCTGAGATGATGACGATACGGGCATCCTTTTCAGCGGCGAGCTTTTCGATCGGCACCGGCGCCGCGAAAGTGAAACGCGAACGATCCGGCCAGGCATTTCTGAAACCGAGGCGCACAAGGATATCGCCGAACATGCTGTCGGAACCGAAGACACGCACATGCCTGGAATCGCCGACATTGACGAGATAGGTCGGGCGATCGGCGAAACCCGCCAGAGACTGCCGCATGGTTGCGAGTTGTTTCTGAACATCCGCTTCGACACTCATTGCCTCTTCGCTGCGACCCAGCCTTTCGCCAAGTGCCCTCACGGCGTTCAACGCCTTTTCGAACGGCGGCTCACCCTTGATATAAAAGGGTAACGACATGGTCGGCGCGATGGCGGACAACGTCCCTTCTTGGCGTGTGTAAAAAGGCGAGATCAGGATCAGGTCCGGTTTGACGAGATGCAGAAGCTCGAGATTGACCGAGCCGCGCAAGCCCAGATCGATGACGTCATCAGGAATTGCCGGCTCGACCGCATCCTTGCGGAACTGGATGAGTTCGGTGGCAGCAACCGGCATGATGCCGAGTGCCACCGAGGTTTCCAGCATGGCCCAGTCGATGGCGGCAATGCGCTGTGGTGCTCCGGCAGCCTTTGCATGGCCGGCAAGCAGCAACGCCGCGCTGCCCAGAAGGACACCGCGGCGGTTGAAAGACATCATATCAGATCGGCATGCCATCAAATTTTCACCAGGTGAAGCTGAGCTTCCCCATAACCGATCTGCCTTCGCCATAATAGCAACCAAAGGTGCCGCAACTGGAAAGGTATTCTTCATCGGCAATGTTCTGAATGTTGAGCGAGGCCTTATAGCCGTTCTTTTGATAAGTCAGCGCCGCATCGAACAGGATATTCGCACCCATCTTGATCGTATTCGCGGCATTGCCATAACGGCTTCCGACATAACGCATGCCAACGCCGATGCCGAGACCTTCAAGCGCCGTGTCCGGCTGGAACGTGTAGTTGAGCCACAAGCTGGCGGCATTTTCCGGTACGGTTTCAGGGCGCAGTTCCGTGTCGCTCACCTCTGAATCCATGTAGGTATAGGCAGCGCGCAGATCGAGCCCTTCGGCAAGGCTGGCAACAGCCTCCAGCTCCAGACCGCGTACATGGACTTCGCCGATCTGTTCCTGCACGCCGGGGGAAACCGTCCTGACGAGGTTCTGCTGCTTGAGATCATAAACGGCTGCCGTGAAGAAGCCGTCAAAACCTTCCGGCTGATATTTGACGCCGAGTTCGACCTGTTCACCCGTGGTCGGCTCACCCGGCGCGGTCACGACCACGCCACCCGAGGTGCCCCTGTTGATCGGGCCGATCGGCTCGAACGAGGTGGCATAGCTGATATAGGGCGAGATGCCGTTATCGAAGAGATAGCTCAGGCCGGCGCGACCGGTCAGCTTGCTGTCACGCTGGTCATAGGCAGTGGTAACCCCGGCGAGATTGGTGGAACGGCTGTCCGTACGTGCCCAATCCTGGCGCAGACCGAAGGTGGCGTGCCAGTTTTCATAAGCGATCTCATCCTGAACGTAGAGACCGATCTGCGTCATGTCGGAATGAACATCGGTCCGCGATGTCGGGGTAATGACGAAACTCTGGTTGTAATCGGGATTGAAGATGTTCAGACCCGGTGCCGTACCGAAAACCGAAAGGGTGTTGTTATCGAAATAACGGGTGTCGAGACCGAACAACACCGTATGTTCCAGGCCACCGGTGGCGAACTCGGCCTGCAGCTGGTTATCCATGTTGAAGGTGTTGAGCATCTCGTCCTGCATGAGCGAGGTGCGGTTGATCGTCTGCGGATCAAGCATGTTAGTGCGTGACAGGCTGAGCGCCTGATATTCCCAATCGAAATGGGAGTAGCGGAAATTCTGGCGGAACGTCCATGTTTCGTCAAAACGATGCTCGAACTCGTAGCCGATATTGGCAAGCGTGCGGCTGGAGCGGTCAAAACCCTTGTCGCCCACATAAAAATCACGCGGCAGCTTGTAGTTTGTCGCATTCAACGTCAGCGCGGCCGGCAGGCCTGAAGGCGTGCTCGGATTATCGTGCTGCAGGCTGGTGAGAATGGTCAGCGACGTATCCTCATCCGGCTTCCAGGTCAGCGCCGGCGCGATGAAATAACGGTCGTTGTCGAGAAAATCGGTCTGCTCACCAGCCTTGCGGCCCATGCCGGTCAGGCGATAGGCAAAGGTATCGCTACCCGCGACCGGGCCACCGACATCGAAGAACGTGCCGTAATATTCATGGCTGCCGACCTGCACGCCCACTTCACCAAAGCTGTCGAAGGTAGGGCGCTTGCTGATCATGTTGATCATGCCGCCGGGATTGCCCTGACCGTACATGACCGATGCGGGCCCGCGCAGCACTTCGACGCGCTCGAGACCGTAAACTTCGAAAGAGGAAGCGCCGAAGGTGCGCATCAGGCGCAGACCGTTGAGGAACTGTGACTGGCGGCCATCGAAACCGCGAATGCTCGGTGAATCGAAACGCGGATCGGAACCATAAGGCTGGCCGACGACACCCGGCGAATAATTCAGTACCTCGCCCAGGGTCTGGGCATTCTGAGCCTCGATCTGGTCACGGGTGATCACCGAAACGGATTGCTGGGTCTCGATCAGCGGCGTGCCGGTCTTGGAGGCGGTGGAACTGGACTTTGCCACATAGCCCTTGACGGCACCTTTCGGGTTTTCACCGGCATTGCCGGTGACGACGATTGGCGCCAGCGTGGTGGCGCCGGCGGCATCCTGCGCCAATGCGGCATCCGCACTCAGGCAACCGGCGAAAGCGACGGATGCGGCGAGCACCATGTGGGTTTTCGAAAGAATCATTGCGCGCCCCCGCAAACATTGTCCGCATGCGCCTGCGCGCCCGGACCATCAATCTGGACTTATTTTGTCACCTTTATAGCGCGGAGACGCTTTGATCCAATAATCGGGAGGTGCATTTTTCAGAACTATCTCTTATGAAATTTTCCAGTCGTATAAGTTCCGCTTATTCCCTGGAGATTTCACAGATGGCAGCACCGAAGACGCCGCGGGCAGCACAGTTCGAACTGCGGCATCTGCGGTATTTCATAGCGCTGGTGGAGGAGAGGAATTTCGAGCGGGCAGCGATAAGGCTCGGCATCGCCCAGCCGGGTCTGAGCCAGCAGATCCGTAACCTCGAAACGCTGGTGGGCCTGCCTCTGCTGGACCGCAGAAAACGGGCGGTGCAACTGACACCTTCCGGCCAGATGCTGTTTGACGAGGCACGCAAGATCGTGGCGCAGACAGATGCGGCGCTGGCGCAGTTGCGCCGCGTTGGCCGCGGGCAGACGGGAAAAATTTCGATCGGTTATGTCGCGTCCGTCGCCTATGCCGGCGTGCTGACGGAATCGCTTTCCTCCTTCCGCAATGCCTTTCCCGATATCGAACTGCAACTGGTCGAGATGGAAATGCGCATGCAGCTGAACAAGATTGCCGAAGGCGAACTGGATTTCGGCTATATCCGCCCGCCCGTTTCCGTGCCTGCCGGCGTGGTAACGATGACGGTGCTGCGCGAGCCACTTGTGGTCGCCCTGCCGGAAAACCATCCGCTCGCCTCGGTCGAGGAGGTGGATCTTGCCGCGCTTTCGGCAGAAACATTCATAACCCCGCGCCAGCCGGCCGATGTGGGTTTTCATTTCAATACGCTTGATGCCTGTCAGGCGGCCGGGTTCGAGCCGAATATCAGCGCGACCGGCCGGGATTTCACCACCATTGCCAGCATGGTGGCGGTGGGGCTTGGCGCAGCGGTCGGACCGCAGTCACTCTCATGTCTGCAATCGCCCGGTGTAAGGTATCTGCAGCTTTTGCGTAACCGTGTAAGTTCGGATCTGGCGGTTGCTTATCGCAAGACGGAAGGCTCGGCAGCCGTACGCGCCTTCATTGCCCACCAGCGGGCAAAATATGCGCAGGTCAGACAGGAAGAATAACGTTCAGCCCTGCCATTCCCTTGCCAGCAGCAGTTCTTCGAGGCGAAGCATATCGATGGCACGCCGGGCAATGTGATCGACGATATCACCAACCGACTGCGGCCGATGATAAAACGCCGGTACCGGCGGCATGACTGTCGCCCCCATTTCGGTGACAGAAACCATGTTGCGCAGGTGGCCGAGATGCAGCGGCGTTTCGCGGGTCAGCAGGATGAGCGGACGGCGCTCCTTCAGATGCACATCGGCGGCGCGGATGAGGAGATTATCCGACAGACCGGAAGCGATGCCGGCCAGCGTGCGCATGGAACAGGGGGCGACGATCATGCCCGCCGTGCGAAACGAACCGCTGGCGATGGAGGCGCCGATATCCTCGATCGGGTGGTGATGGTGGCAGAGGTCTATCAAACGAACCAGCGCATCCGGCCCCACCTCCTGCAGAAAAGTGCGGGTTGCCGCTTCCGAGACGACGAGATGCAATTCGACTGTCGGCAGCCTTGCCAAAAGTTCGCCAATCCGCAACGCGATCGCCGCACCGGATGCACCGGAGACTCCGAGGACGACACGTTTTTTCGGTTCGCTCATCACGGCATATCCAGGCCAAGCTCGTTCCACATGGCCGAGACGCTCTGTTCGACCTCCGGCGCCATGGTCAGAACCTTGCCCCATTCGCGGTCGGTTTCCGGGCCTATCTTGTTGGTGGCATCCAGCCCCAGCTTGCCGCCGAGGCCCGGTTTCGGTGAGGCGAAATCGAGGTAATCGATCGGCGTGTCGGTCAAGACCACCATGTCGCGCGAGGCGTCGAAACGGGTGGCGAGCGCCCACATCACATCCGGCCAGCTGCGGACATCGACGTCGGGATCAACGGCGATGATCAGTTTGGTGTAGGAAAACTGCGGCAGCATGGACCATAGGCCAAGCATGATACGCCGTGCCTGACCGGCATAACGTTTGTCGATCGACACCACGATTGCGCGGTAGGAACAGGCTTCCGGCGGCAGAAACAGATCGACTATTTCAGGAAACTGCTTTTTGACCAGCGGCACAAAAAGCTCGTTCATCGCCTCGCCCAGTACCGAAGGCTCATCCGGCGGGCGACCTGTGTAAGTGGAGAGATAGGCCGGCTTTTGCCGCATGGTGATGGCGGTGACGGTCATGACGGGAAAGCGATCGATGGAATTGTAATAACCGGTGTGATCGCCATAAGGCCCTTCATCCGCCAGTTCGGTGGCCGATACCGTGCCCTCGATGACGATCTCCGCATTGGCGGGCACCAGAAGCGGCTGGCTGACGGCTTTTACCACGCGCGAGCGGCGGCGGCGCAAAACACCCGCAAAGCCGAGTTCGCTCATGCCTTCCGGCAGCGGCATGACGGCCGACAGAATGGTCTGCGGGTCCGAGCCTATGACCACGGCGACCGGCGTATCCTTGCCCTGCCTTTGCCATTCGCGATGATGTTTGGCGCCGCCGCGATGAGCAAGCCAGCGCATGATCAGCTGGTTTCTCCCAAGCTTCTGCATGCGATAGACGCCGAGATTGACGTCCGAAGGGTCATCATGGCTGCGGGTGACGATCAACGGCCATGTCACCAGCGGCGCTGGCTCACCCGGCCAGCACCACTGGATCGGCAGCTTTGCCAGATCGATATCGTGGCCGCGCAGCACCACATCCTGACAGGCCGCAGAGGCGACCTGCCGAACGCCCAGCGACAAAGCCGATTGCAGCAGTGGCAACTTGCCGAGCGCCTCCTTCAGCGAGGCAGGCGGACGTGGCTCTCTCAACTCGCCCAGCAGTTCCGCCAGATCGCCGATCTTTCCCGGCTCCAGCCCGAAACCAAGCTCGATACGCTCGCGTGTGCCGAAAAGATTGGCAAGCAGCGGAATGGTGGAGATGCTTCCATCGGCATCCACCGGCTTTTCGAACCACAGGGCCGGACCGCCGGCATGCAGTACGCGGCGATGGATTTCCGTTACCTCGTGCACGAGACTGACCGGCCTGGAAATGCGTTGCAGGAGGCCGCGACTTTCCAGTTCCAGGGCGAAATGCTGCAGGTCGCGATAACGGGGCGGAGCGGGGTTCTGAGCCATCGCCCTTCTTTGGCGGCGGATTTTGGTGCCGTCTTTGTCCTAGCTCAAAAACATGTTGCGCGACGGTCGTTAGCTTTTGCGCGAAATGATCCGGAGACGTCCGCCCCCAATGCAACTCATCCCTCCCCTCCTCACTCGCCCGCTCGGCGTCGTTCCGCTTGTCGTCATTGAACGCATCTGTCGCCTGATGTTCAAACGCATCGGCACGGCCCATCCAGGGCTTTTCGAGCGGCTGGGTGAGCACAAGGCAAAGCGTTACGCTTTTCTGCCCACCGATGTGCCACTGGCCTTCGTTGTGGAACCCGCCAGCGAAACCATCTTCGTTTCCCGCAAGACAGCTGAGCTGGCCGCAGACGCAGTGACCGAGGCACCGCTGTTCATGCTGCTGGCTTTGATGGAGGGGCGTTGCGATGCCGATGCGCTGTTCTTTTCGCGGGATCTTTCCGTCACCGGCGACATGGAGGCGATGCTTGCCATGCGCAACGCGCTCGATGCCAGCACTATCGATCTTTCAAAGGATCTCGCCCGGCTTGCTGGCCCATTCGCGCCGCTGGCCGGCCGGGTGATCGGTGAAATCCGCAATCGCGCTCTTGGCGGAGAAGCTACCGCATGGAACTGATCTGTCCCGCCGGCACGCCGGCTGCCTTCCACGAAGCCGTGGATGCCGGCGCCGATGCCGTTTATTGCGGTTTTCGCGATGAAACCAATGCCCGCAATTTTCCGGGCCTCAACTTTTCGCGCGAGGAATTGAAGCAGGCCATCGCCTACGCCAGAAAGAAGGGTTGCGAGACCTTTGTTGCCCTCAACACGTTTATGCGGGCAGGTGCCGAAGACATCTGGTACCGGGGCGCGGCCGATGCCATCGCCTGCGGGGCGGATGCGCTGATCCTTGCCGATTTCGGGTTGATGGCACATGTGGCGGAAAAATATCCCGAGCAACGGCTGCATGTCTCGGTGCAGGCTTCCGCCTCCAACCCGGATGCCATCAATTTTCTCGTCGACACATTTAATGCCAAACGCGTGGTTCTGCCGCGCACGCTGACGATTGCCGATATTGCCCGCATCGGCAAATCCATCCGCTGCGAGATGGAAGTGTTCGTGTTCGGCGGCCTGTGCGTGATGGCGGAAGGACGCTGTTCGCTCTCCTCCTATGCCACCGGCAAATCGCCCAACATGAACGGCGTCTGTTCACCGGCAAGCCATGTGCGCTACCGCAAGGATGGCCGCGATCTTGTGTCGGAACTTGGCGCATTCACCATCAACCGTTTTCCGGAAGGCGAAGCGGCCGGTTATCCGACGCTTTGCAAGGGTCGTTTCGATATCGCCGACAGCAGCGGTTACGCTTTCGAGGACCCGGTTTCACTGGATGTAATGGGCGAGTTGGAAGCGCTGAAAGCGGCTGGCGTCAGCGCGCTGAAGATCGAGGGGCGCCAGCGGGGCAAGGCTTATGTGGCCGAAGTGGTGAAGGTGATGAAGGCTGCTGTGAACAGCCCGCCGGAACAGCGCGGCGCGCTTCTGTCGCGGTTGCGCAGCATGAGCGAAGGACAAAAGACCACGTCCGGCGCCTACGAGAAACGCTGGAGATAATGCGATGCCGGAGAGAACACGTCCGGGCCTGACACTTGGCCCGGTCTACTACCTGTGGGACGCCGCGAAGTGGCGCGATTTCCATTTTCGCATTGCCGATGAAGCGCCGGTCGAGCGCGTGTTGATCGGTGAGACCGTCTGTTCCAAACGCCAGCATTTCATCGAGCCACATCTCGCCGAAGTGGTGGAGCGGCTGGAAGCTGCGGGCAAGGAGGTGGTGTTTTCCACCCTGTCACTGGTGACGCTGGCGCGCGAAAGCAAGCAGATCCGCGAGATGGCTGCCGAGAGCGACCACATGCTGGAGGGCAATGATCTTTCGGCACTGGCCGTGCTGAAGGACAAACCGCATACGATTAGCCCGTTGATCAATGTCTATAACGCGCCGACCGCGCGGCTTCTGGCCAGCCGTGGTGCCAAAACGATCTGTCTGCCGCCGGAACTGCCCTTCGCTTCGGTGCAGGAGATTGCCGAAAACTGTCCCGATATCGATTTCGAAGTGTTCGCCTTCGGCCGCATGCCGCTGGCCATTTCGGCGCGCTGTGCACATGCGCGCTCCAAGGGACGGATCAAGGATAACTGCCTGTTCGTCTGCGGCGAAGAGCCGGACGGATTGCCAGTGAAGACGCTAGACCGGCAGTCATTCCTGACGCTGAACGGGGTGCAGACCGTGTCGCATGCCTGCCAGTCTTTGCTCGGCGAACTGGATGATCTGGTTGCCGCCGGCATCCGCTCGTTCCGCCTGTCTCCTCAGGATTGTAACATGGTGGAAGTCGCAAGGCTTTATCGCGCTGTGCTGGATGGTGTGATGGGTGCGGATGAAGCGATTGCGGGTTTGCAAAAGATTTACCCGGCGGCACCGCTTTCCAACGGTTTTCATCATGCCCGCGAGGGTGCGGCATGGGTGGCACGAGCGCGGAATTTGCAGGCGTCTTGAACGACGAAACGGGAGCGTTTTGAGACACTCCCCCTCTCCTCCGTCATCCTCGCCCTTGTGGCGGGGATCCAACAGGCGCGCGTCTGCGCGACAAAAGAGTCTTTCCAGCCCAAGGCCTTGGGCTGGCGGGATTCCCGTGACGAGCACAGGAATGACGGAAGATAGAGATTTACCGCTTAAAAAAATCAGCGCGCCAACCAGCCGCCATCAACCGGCAGAACCGTGCCATGTACGTAATCCGAAGCCTTCGAGGCCAGGAACACGGCAGCACCGCCAAGCTCCGACGGCGTGCCCCAGCGACCAGCCGGGATACGCGCCAGAATGGCCTCGTTGCGATCCGGGTCTTCCCGCAATGCCGTCGTGTTGTTGGTCGAGAAATAACCCGGCGCGATCGCGTTGACATTGACGCCCTTGCCCGCCCATTCGCAGGCCAGCAGTTTCGTCAAACCCGCCAAGCCGCTTTTCGAGGCGGTGTAGGACGGAATGCGGATACCGCCCTGGAAGGACAACAACGACGCGATGTTGATGATCTTGCCGCTGCCGCGCTCCAGCATGTGGCGGCCAGCCGCTTGCGATAGGAAGAACGCCGTCTTCAGATTGACGTCGATGACGGCGTCCCAGTCTTCCTCGGTAAAATCGACGGCATCAGCCCTGCGGATGATGCCGGCATTGTTGACCAGGATATCGAGCTTTCCAAAGGTGGAAATCGTTTCGGCGACGATGCCCTTTACAGGCTCGATCGTGCCGAGATCCGCCTTGATGACATGAAAACCGCTGCCGGCAGTTTTGACCGCCGCCTCGGTTTCATCCATCGACGAGCGGCCGACGGCAACGATGGAGGCCCCGGCCTCGGCGAGCGCAATTGCGATCGCCTGGCCGATGCCGGTGTTGGCGCCGGTAACAACGGCCACCTGGCCGGAAAGATCGAACAAGGTCATCAACTATCTCACTTCAGGAATTCGGCGCGATGCGGGGTGAAGACGTCGATCAGCCGGCCGGCTTCGAGCGCTTTCACGCCATGTACCAGATCCGGCGGCACGATGAAGCTGCCGCCCTTGACGAGCGTTTCGGTACGCCCGTCGATGGTGACTTCAAACGAACCCTCTGCGACATAACTTGCCTGGATATGCGGGTGGTTATGTTTCGCACCGATCGCACCGGCCTCGAACACCACCTCCACCATCATCATTTCCGGCAGATAGGACATGATGCGACGGGTGACGCCCGGCTCGGGGTTCACCCATTCGGCACCTTCGGCCGAAACGAACAGATCACTGGATGACATGATCGTTCCTCACTTCAGGTCTTCGATGGCGACCGGATCGACATCGGTATAATCGACATTGTCGCCGGCCATGGCCCAGATGAACGTGTAGCTGGATGTGCCAGCCCCCGAATGGATCGACCAGCCCGGCGACAGGATCGCTTCTTCGTTCTGGACGATCAGGTGGCGGGTTTCATCCGGCTCACCCATCAGGTGGATGACGCGCGCCTTTTCCGGCAGGTCGAAATAGAGATAGGCTTCCATGCGGCGGTCATGGATATGGCAGGGCATGGTGTTCCAGACCGAACCTTCGGCAAGCGTTGTCATGCCGACGACGAGCTGGCAGGTCTTTGCGCCTTCCGGGTGGATGAACTGGAAGATCGAACGTTCATTGCTGGTGGCCGGATGCTTGAAATGCGCCGGGGCGCTGAGCAGGTAGAATTTTGCCGGGTTGCCGGCATCGTCGGACGCGAACGTGACCGAGGAACCGAGACCGGCATAGACCATGTCGCGCGTGCCGGCGGCAAACTTTTCGCCGTCGACCGTAACCGAGCCCGCGCCGCCGATATTGACGGCGATCAGTTCACGGCGAGCGAGCAGCTTGTCGGTGCCGGCCGGCTTGATGGTTTCCAATTCAAGCGGCGACGACGTCGGAGTGGCGCCGCCGACGATCATGCGATCGTAATTGGTGTAATGCAGCTGGATGCGGCCATCGACGAAAAGCGGCGGCAGCAGAAAGTGGTCACGCAGCTGCGCGGTATTGAAGCCGGCAGCTGTCATCGGGTCGATGGCGAAGCGATTGGTGTAATCGGTGTGACTCATGTTATCTCCCAAAACTCCTCAAGTTGAAGTCATCATACATATTGACGAAACGCATACAACGGTCAGAAAAGAAAAATTGCCGTTTGCCATATTGGTTTTTCTATAAAAACCTTGCGTTACAGTCTCATTGGTGATCAGAAAAAATCCGGGAACGATATGAGCTTTCGCAAACAAGTCATGCTATCACTGTCATGAATTTGTCTAATTTCGTTTGAAGCAGGCCAAATGAAAAACTCTGATACGACATCTGGCGGTAAAGAACCGGGCACGGCACGCCGGCCAAAACTGTCCGATCGGATAGTCCTGTCTTTGCGACAGGATTTTCTGTCAGGTCAGGTGGAAATCGGCCGAAAACTTCCAACGGAAACGCAGTTGTCGGAAAATTTCGACGTCAGCCGCACGGTCGTTCGAGAGGCGATCGCGACGCTGGTGGCGGACGGATTGGTGGAGACACGGCAGGGAGCCGGTATTTTCGTGCTTGGACACCAACCTTCGTCAACAGCCGTGTCGATCGCGGTCAAGGATATGTCGGGCAATATTTCGCATGCGCTGAATGTGCTGGAGGTGCGCATTGCACTGGAAATGGAAAGCGCAGCACTGGCCGCCACCCGCCGCAGCGCCTCGCAGGAGGCGCAGATCCAGGAGCGGTTTTTCGAATTCGAACACCTGCTGAAACTGGCTCAGCCCACCGGCACCGCCGATTTCGCGTTTCACCGGGCGATTGCCGAGGCGACAAATAACGCTTTTTACGTAGAAGTGCTGGATTCGCTCGGCAGCCGCACCATTCCCTGTGACGTGACCTCACCCTATGCCACGGAAGACGTGCTGTCCTTCACCTATCAGGCTGGGCTTCAACGCGAGCATCTGGCGATCCTGAACGCGATTTCCGCCGGTGATGCACCAGCCGCGCGTGATGCCATGCGGGCGCACCTGGCCGCCAGCCAGGAACGGTATCGGCAGCGCCTGTTCGAGCGTCGCACCCGCTACCAAAGCGATCAACGCTCCTGACGACGCGACAATGGCCCATGCCGAAAACATGGGCCATTGTGTTGATCACAGACGACGCAGCGCCTTGGTCAAGCCATCGACGATTTCCTCGCCGGCCTCTTCGGCCGTCAACTGGCCATAGGCGAACTGCTCGATAACGTCCTTGAACAGTTCCTGCACGGAAGGATGCTCGATCAGCGGCGACATGACAGGACCGGTGGAATCAGCAACGATTTTCGCCCCTTCCAGGCGCTCGGGCGTAAGCTTTCCGGCTTCTTCCAGAGTGGCCTTGGCCATGGCGGAGGCCGGCAGACCGCGACTATCTCCGAGGATCAGGATCGCATCCTTGTCATTCAGCAGGCAATTGATGACCTGCGCCGCCGCCTTTGGGTCTTTCGAATGTCTGGATATCGAAAAGACCATGGATGGCTTCTTGTAGACACCATCCGATTTCGCGCCCGCGATCTTCAACGGAGCCGCGGGGATAAGCTTGCCGACCGTGAGCGGATCGTCATATTTAGAATAGGTCGAATCCCAGAAATAGGTTCCTCCGACCCTGCCGGAGACCCAGGCCGGATCATCGAAAATTTCGACATTGCCGACGCCGGCCGCATCCTTGGCCGAACGCACGATGCCATTGTCGACCATCCACTGGTAATGCTTGAGTGCACCAGCAATATCATCAGCGGTCCAGGCCAGTTCATTGGTGCCGGGCTTGACGAATTCCTGGCCGGAAATCTGCGCCGCAAAGGCTTCGATCATCAGCATCAGGATGACGCGAGTGCTATCGAACGGATAAAGCCCCTCCGGGTTCAGTTTCTTGGCGGCAGCGGCCAGATCATCCCAGCTTTTCGGCTGCTCCAATCCTGCCTTCTTGTAGATTTCGTCGTTGAAATAATAGGTTGCCCCCGTGACGGACACCGGCACGCCGTTGAGTTTGCCCTTAATCATCGCGGGCGCCAGCTGACTTTCGTTCCACTGGGTCAGATCCAGTTCTCCGGCGAACTGCCTGAGGTCGGCGAAACCCTCACCTTCCTTGGAAAACTGGAACAGCCACGGCCAATCCACCTGAATGATATCCGCCTCGGTACTGCCCGCCATCTGCGTTGTCAGCTTTTCGAGATAGCCTTCAAAACCGGCAAACTCGGCCTTGACCTTGTGGCCGGTCTTCGAGCTGCAATATTCCAGCGCCTTCTGGGTGGCGACATGGCGCCCATCGCCTCCCCACCATGACATGCGTAGGTCCGCCGCCGAGGCGACATTCGTGGCGACCACGGAAGTCGCGAGTGAAAGAGACAATGCTGCCAGTATCGATTTCTTGCTCATGATGCGTTTCCCTCCTGAAACACTGCATCGGTGACATATTCGTCCGCAGCGCCCTCAGGCGAGGCTGACGTTCTGACCGCTTGCGCGATCGAAAATGAAAACCCGTTCCTCTTCCGGGCGAATGCGAAGGGCGCCATCCACGGCCGCCTTGCGGAAATCCTCCACCGGCAACACGACTGTGAAGCGCTCGCCACCGATAGTGATATGCACGTCGACCTCGTGGCCGAGGAAATCCGCCTTGATGACTTTGGCTGCAAGCGCATCCTCTTCCGGAACGGCCAAGCGAAAATGCTGCGGGCGAACTCCGAACGTGACGTCGCCATCCGTACCGGCGGCCAACCGTCCGGCAAGATTGGCGCCGAACTGGATCGACTGGTCACCGAAGGTGACGAC
The DNA here is from genome assembly GCF_009617585.1 of Endobacterium cereale. Lineage (GTDB taxonomy): Bacteria > Pseudomonadota > Alphaproteobacteria > Rhizobiales > Rhizobiaceae > Neorhizobium > Neorhizobium cereale. The sequence continues at coordinate 266,399 of NZ_WIXI01000048.1, forward strand.
AGGCCCGCTTCCGCCCTGACTTACGCGGGCATCCACAAGGTTCATTTCCGGCATGCCGATGAAACCCGCGACGAAAGCATTGTCCGGCCTTGCATAGAGCGTTTCAGGATCGGCTACCTGCATGATGCGCCCGTCCTTCATGACGCAGATACGGTCGCCCATGGTCATCGCCTCGACCTGATCGTGGGTGACGTAAACCACCGTCGAAGACTGGCCCTGCTCCTTGAGCCGGCGATGCAGATCGGTGATGCGCACGCGCATGGATGCACGCAGCTTGGCATCGAGGTTGGAGAGCGGCTCGTCGAACAAGAAAACTTCCGGCTTTTTTATCAGCGCGCGTCCCAGCGCCACGCGTTGCGCCTGACCACCCGACAGCTGTTTCGGCAGACGATCGAGCAGCGGCTCGATCTCCAGAACCTCCGCCACCTCCTGCACGCGGCGGGCGATCTCATCCTTCTTCTCACCGGCAAGTTTCAGGCCGAAGGAGAGGTTCTTGCGCACTTTCATATGCGGATAAAGCGCATAATTCTGGAACACCATGGCAATGCCGCGTTCGCCCGGCGGGAGATTGTTCACCACCTTGTCGCCGATGGAAATGTGCCCACCCGAAACTGTTTCGAGGCCGGCGATCATGCGCAATGTCGTGGATTTGGCGCAGCCAGACGGGCCGACCAGAACCATGAATTCCCCATCCTTGACGTCGAGATTGATGCCGTGAAGGGCTTTCAGCGTGCCGCTATAAACCTTTTCGAGGTTGCGGATGGAAAGTTGAGCCATTGTATTACCCCTTAACGCCGCCGGCAGAGATGCCTTCGACGAAGTATTTCTGTGACACGAAAAACACGACCAGCGACGGCAGAAGCGTCAGCACCGACATGGCAAGGATACGGTTCCACTCGAAGGATTCGGCCGTATCGATCGACAGCTTCAACGCCAGTGAAACAGGGAATTTTTCGACCGAGGAGACGTAGATCAACGGTCCGAGAAAATCGTTCATCGTCCACATGAACTGGAACAATGCCACCGAGATCATCGCCGGCACCAGCATCGGCACGACCACATAGATCAGTGTCTGGAAACTGTTGGCGCCATCGACCCGGGCCGCCTCTTCCATGTCACGCGGAATGGCGCGCAGGAACTGCAGCAGCATGAAAACGAAAAAGGCATCACCGGCAAGCGCCGAAGGAACCCAGAGCGGCAGGTAGGTGTCCAGCCAGCCGAGATCACGAAACAGCAGATATTGCGGAATGCGGGTGACGACATTGGGCAGAAGCAGCGTGCCGATAACCGTCACGAACAGTATTTTTTTGCCGGGAAACTCGAACCGGGCGAAGCCATAGGCAACCAGCGTGCACGATATCACTGTGAAGATCGTCTTTGGCGCGATGATCAGGAACGTATTCCAGAAGAACCGGCCGAACGTATAGGGCGTCGAGGTCTGCCAGCCTTCGGCATAGCCGTCGATCGTCGGGTTAACAGGCATGAAGCCGGCACCGGCGAAGATTTCCGTATTGGTCTTGAAGCTCGCACCGATCAGCCAGATCAGCGGATACAACATGATCAAACCAACAACAGTCAGGATCGTGTAGCGAATGGCGAGCGTTACGGTTTCGCGACGCTTCTGTACGGCCAGAAACTTTTCCGCATCCTCGATCGCCTTGTCGGAGTGAATGTTACTGTCGCTCATGGTCAGCTCCTCTTGTCGCCGGCGTAATAGACCCAGTGTTTCGACGACCAGAAGGCGACGAGTGTCAGCACCATGATGACAACGAACAGCACCCAGGCGATGGCCGAGGCATAACCCATGTCGAATTTCTTGAAGGCCATTTCGTAAATATACAGCGGCAGCAGATAGGTGGATTTCAGCGGCCCGCCCTGGGTGATGACATAAGGCCCGTTGAACTCCTGGAATGCCTGGACCATCTGCATGATCAGGTTGAAGAAAATGACCGGGGTCAGCAGCGGCAGGGTAATGGCGAAGAAAGAACGCCACGGCTTTGCGCCATCGATGGCGGCAGCCTCATAAAGCGATTTGTCGATGGACTGCAGCGCGGCGAGAAAGATCACCATGGCCGAGCCGAACTGCCAAAGGCGCAAAAGTGTGATGGTGAAGAGAGCAGTTCCTGGATTGCCGAACCAGTTGATGGCTTCAAAACCGATCGAGGTCAGCATCATGTTGATGAGGCCGGTGTCGGCGAACATGTAGCGCCAGAGCACCGCCACCGCGATTGAGCCGCCGAGAATGGAGGGCACGTAATAGGCGGTCCGAAAAAAGCCGATACCCTTGAGCTTGGAATTCAGGATGCCGGCGATGAAGAGCGCAAAGGCCAGCTTCAGCGGCACGGTGATCAGCACATAGAGCATCGTCACATTGAACGAGCGCCGGAATGTGCGGTCACTGGTCAGGATGTCCGCATAGTTTTCCAGCCCGATAAAGCTGGCGCCCTGCATCAGCCGGTAATCGGTGAATGACAGGTAGAGCGACCCGAGAAACGGGATGGCGGTAAAGACCATGAGGCCGATCAGGTATGGAAGAACATACCAGAAGCCAAGAAGACGACCGTCGCCACTCATGCTGACAACCTCTTCAAATTGTCCGGCAGGCGCTCAGCGGTGGCGGCAACCATGGCGCGGAACAGGTTCGCAGCACGATCCTGCCCGAGAGGCGTTACCAGCGGGTCGGATAGAAACAGACCTTCCAGCGCTGTGACGTCACCGGCAAGCACCGCCTTCAGAACGGCATTCTGGCGCTCCGCATGCGGTCTCACCAACGCCTCGACTGCGGCCGGCAGGCGGCCGGCATGAACCGGGCGCACGCCGTGTCCGGAGAAGAGGACATTGGTCTCGACGATTGTGCCCGGCGCAAAACCCTGCATCTGCCCGGTGTTCGGCATGTTGGCATTGACCACAAATGTTTCGCCGCGGGTAAGCGCACGGATTTGCGCCACCAGTGCTTCTTCCGATGCGGGGCGCAGCGGGGGAACGCCGTTGGCGGCTTCGGCAATACGGGCATCTTCGCGGCGTTTCGCCTGATCACGCCGACGCCAATCCACGGGCGTCAGGCCAAATCCCCATTCACTGGCGCGGGCAAGATACCAGCTAGACGGCAGGAATTCGGCGAGGTGCCGGTCGCCGGCGGCAGCGGCAATCCCGAAACGGGCAGCAAGGTCGAACTTGACCCGATTGATATCCTCGAAATAGCGCTGGAATTCGTCAGCCGGGTCGAGAGGTTTTGCCCGCCAGCCCTTTTCACGGTTTTCAGCGGCAAAACGCAGATAATCCTGCAGCCAGTCGCGGCCACCGACAAAGGCGCGATCAATCCAGGTGAAATGGTTGATGCCCAGGACGTTGACCTGCACGTCGCGAAAACCGTAACGGATCGAGCCTTCCGCACGGTTGGCGAGCCATGCAATGATGTGTCGGAGCTTGGTGACTTCATGGCATTCGCCCCAAGCCTTGATATCCGGGAAAGCGGCATAAAGCGCGCCTGTCAGCACCGACATCGGATTGGTGAGATTGCAGACATAGGCTTTGGGCGCATAGGCGCGAATGGCTTCGGCAATTTCCGCCATTGTCGGAATGGCCCGCATGGCGCGGACCAAACCGCCCGGACCGACCGTATCGCCGACCGACTGGAGGACGCCCTCCGCTTCGGGCAGTTCTAGATCCTTTGCCATATCGTCAAACGATCCCGGCAGGATGGAGACGACCACGAAATCCGCACCCGTCAGCGCCGAAGCGATCGTTTCGCTTGCCGTGTAACGGATGGAAAGACCATGTGCCTCCGACAACCGGTTGCCGATCGCCGCATTGCGTCTGGCAGCTTCGAGATTGAGGTCGAACAGCCGGATTTCACCCGAAACCGTCCCGTCATGCACAAGATCGGCCATCAGCACCTGCGCCCAGTTCAGCGAACCGCCGCCGACATAGGCCAGTGTGATTTCGGATACGGACTGCGCGGACATGGCCAATTCTCCCGAATAAGGCAAATTGCTTCGGCCCGGCGTGATAGCCAGGACGTTTCAAAGGTCATGAGAAACCCGGCAAACCGGGCCAGTCGTCAGATGTAGGAACGCAGGTATTCCGACAGGCAGAGGATCGCCATCGCCTGTCCGTAAGGCATCGCCGTCAGCTTGATCTGGCGATAATAGTCGAGATCCGATCCCATGGCGGTGCCGAAAGACGTATTCTGCAATTCACCTGCCGCATCGATATGGCCGATGACACCCTGAACCGCTTTTTGGGCAACGGGCAGGTATTCCGGGCCGAGATATCGCTTGCGAACGGCCTTCATCAGCCCATAACCGAATCCGGCAGCGGCCGAGGATTCCAGATAACTCTGCGGGTCATTAATCAAGGTGTGCCAGAGGCCCGACGACGACTGCAACTCCGCCAGCGTTTCCGCCTGACGCTTAAGCGTGGAAATCAGGTGGCGACGGAAGGCATCACCTTCCGGCAGGTCGAGCAGGTCGAGAAACTCCGGGATGGCGATGGTGATCCAGGAATTACCCCGGGCCCATAGCGCGTCTGCGAAATTATGGTTGCCGTCAAAGGTCCAGCCGTGGAACCACAGGCCGGTCTTGCGGTCCGCCAGATACTGGGTGTGGATGAGGAACTGATATTTTGCTTCCTCCACATAATCCGGGCGGTTGAGAAGCAGGCCGATCTTGGCGAGCGGCATGACGCTCATCATCAGCGTGTCGTCCCACATCTGCTGATGGTTGACGTTGTTATAAACGATGTGCTGCAAACCGCCTTCGCTCGTGCGCGGCATTTCATGCATCACCCACTCCGCCCAGGTCTCCAGATAGGGTTTCCACGCCGGATTGGGGTTGAGCTCATAAAGGCAGGCGAGCGTCAGGAAGGGGCACACGGTGTTGACGTTTTTGGTCGGCGTACCTTCGGCAAGCCGGGCATCGAACCATGACGTGATGATATCGAGCGTCTTTTGGTCGCCGGTCTGCTGCCAGTAATTGAAGAGGCCGTAGAGGCCGATGCCATGGGTCCATTCCCAGCCGGCCCAGCCCTTGGTGTCGATCACCCGGCCATCGTCCAGCCGCAGCAGGAACTCGCCCGTCTTGTCCTCGATTGCGACGAGATTGTCGGCAAGCCGCTGGATCAGGCTCATCACCTCTTTCCGCGGCGCCACATAATCCTTCTGTCGCAACAGCGCATGCATCGTCAAAGCAGTACCCCTCCAGGTGGCCGGACCTCCTCGTCCAGCAAAGAAATCGAAACGCGATTTCATTTTTAAAAAGGAACCATACAAAAAAATGAAATGCAATAGCCCTTCGTATTTTCTATTTCTCGTCCGCGAAACCACTGACAATTAGGGCATTTTCGATAGAAACGGTGCGACTTGACAGCGCATTCAAACAATTTCAGAATACGATTTCATATTTTTTGGAACGAGTGATGTCTGACGCTTCTCGCAACAAACCCGATAATGTGGCTGCGGTGCTGAAAGTCTTTTCGGTGTTGGAAACACTGGCGGATGACGGTCGATCGAGCTTGGCCGATATCGCCCAGCATGCAATGACATCCAAGGCCACCACCCACCGCCTGCTGCAGACCATGGTCGATCTCGGTTATGTGGAACAGGAGGAAGAGACCGATAAATATCGTCTGACGCTGAAGCTGTTCGGGCTTGGCGCGCGCACTTTGCGCGGCCAGACACATCTGCTGCAGGTGGCCGACCGCGCCATGGGATTTTTGTCACGCGAGACCGGCGAGGCCATCAATCTCGGCGTAATGGACGAACGCGAACAGCGCGTCGCCTATATCCACAAATACGACAGCGCCTATAATCTCTCGATGAATTCGCCGCTCGGCAAACGCAATCCGCTGCACAGCACCTCGCTCGGCAAGGCACTTCTGGCCTTTCGAGACGAAACCGAGATTGCCGACAGGCTTTCGAAGATGAGCTTTGAAAAGATGGCGCCGAAAACGATCACCGATGTCGGCGCTCTTCGCGACCAGTTGAATCGTATCCGCGAGGACGGTTATTCGGAAGAGGTGGAGGAAAGCGAGGCTGGCGTGCGGTGCATGGCCGTGCCGATACGCGACCATCTCGGCAGATCGATCGCGGCGATCAGCATTTCCTTTCCACTGTTCCGCTTCGATCCTGCCCGTAAATCGACCTATGTGCGAATCCTGCTGGACGCGGGTCAGACGGCATCGAAAAGCCTCGGCTTCGATGGCTGATCAGACGATGCGATAATCACGATCGAGGTAAATCAGCGACTTCCCGCCCTCACGCATCTGCGTCTCCATGACGCGGCAGATCAGGATATCGTGACTGTGACCATCAGCCACCGAGATGATCTCGCAATCGAAGCATGCGAGCGCGCCGTCGAGCGCCAGACCACCGCTTGGCAGTTCCGTCCAGCTGGCGCCCGCAAAACGCTCTTCCACCGGCGTTTTGCCACCGAACAGGCGGCTGAGCTCGCGATGTTCATCGGCAAGGACATTGACGCAGAGCGTGCCATTGCCCTTGACCGGCCAATAGGCGCTTGAAGTCTTGTTGAGGCAGACGAGCAAGGTCGGCGGGCTATCGGAAACGCTGCAGACCGCGGTAGCGGCAAAACCGGCGCGGCCGGCAGCACCGGATGTCGTGACGATGTGGACCGCAGCGCCGAGCCTTGCCATGGCATCGCGATATTCCACGCGGCGGGCCTCTTCTGTGTTTTCAACGGCGTGTGAGATAGCCTGTCCCTGCACCCTCATTCTCCCAAAATCTGGCAGGCATCGGCAAAATCGAGGCGCGGCAGACGGGCAAAGACTTTTGCCGGATCGCCATGTCCGAGATTGATCAAAAAGTTCGATTTCCAGGTTGTGCCAGAGAAAAACTCGGCATCCACCTTCGGCTTGTCGAAACCGGACATCGGCCCGGCATCGAGACCGAGCGAGCGGGCGGCAAGAATGAGGTACGCGGCCTGCAAGGTGCCGTTACGAAAAGCGGTTTCTTCTGCGGCGGCCGGGCTGGATGTGAACCAGCTGCGCGCATCCGCATGCGGGAAAAGCTGTGGCAGCTTTTCGTAGAATTCGGCATCGTAGGCTGCAATTACCGTTACCGGTGCAGCCATCGTCTTTTCGAGATTGCCTGAAGACAGAGCGGGCCTGAGCTTCTCCTTGGCTTGAGGTCCTTTGACGAAAACGAAACGAGCCGGCGAGCAATTGGCCGACGTCGGGCCCATCTTGACCAGTTCGTAGAGTTCTTTCAGCGTTTCATCGGACACATCGCCGGGCAGCCAGCCGTTCTGTGAGCGCGCGGAAACAAACAGCGTGTCGAGCGCTTTCTGGTCAAGTACGTGGGTCATCGGGATCCTGAAATCTGTCGGTCGCGGGGATGATACACAGTGGCGGCCAAACCTTGAAAATTAGACGCGCCACAAGATTATGCTGCAGCGCAGCTTAAAATATTCTCCCATGGCAGCATATGTCGAAGCGCAAATCATTCCTTCGATCGCACGTACCGAGAAATTTCTTCCATGGGACGGGCAAGATGGAGAAACACCGACCGGAGCACCAGATCCACCTGAAAATGCTGCAACATTTGCAAATCGCAGTTTTGCGGATTTCCATGGTTTTGGCTTGGGAAACAACTCCCCCACGTCGTCCACCAATGGCACCGATACGAACCTGCCGCGTTATATGAATTGAACAACCATCTGCCGGCCGGCTGAACCGAAACAAGGACTGATCCCATGTCCAAGCCCAATCGCCTTCTGGCGTCGCTTCACGCCGACGATCTCGCCGCTCTCCAGCCTTGGCTGGAGGAAATCGCGTTGCCGCAGAAGTTGGAACTGTCGCTTCCGGGAGAAGAAACCGTCTATTGTTATTTTCCAACGGATGGCATCGGCTCCACCGTCATTGTTTCACCCGCAGGACAACAGACTGAGATCGGCGTTTTTGGCCGTGAGGGAATGAGCCCAGCATCTGCGGTATTGGGCGCTGACAGCAATCCCTATCGCGTCGTCATGCAGGTGGATGGGCGCGGCTATCGGATTTTGCGTACAAAGCTCGACGAACTCATGGCTGAACGCCCGCATCTGCATGCGCTTTTGTTACGCTGGGCGCAGGTCTTTGGCGCGCAGGCAGCAACAACGGCATTGTCCAACGCCGTGCATTCCGTCAACGAACGTCTGGCGCGCTGGGTGCTGATGTGCCACGACCGGCTGGGCGGCGACGTGATGTCCCTGACCCATGAATTTCTGTCTATCATGCTGGCTGTACGCCGCCCGAGCGTGACGACGGCGTTGCATGTTCTCGAAGGGGAAAAACTGATCTATTCGCAGCGCGCCACGATTATTGTACGCGATCGTGAGGGCCTGGAAGCTTTCGCCAATGATGCATATGGAGTGAGCGAACACGAGTATGCTCGACTGCTGGGTGATTTTCGCTCCCGCTGAGCGTCTTATACGTGTTGCAATTGCGCCGTGGCCAGCACCGTCTCGACAAAAACGTCCGGATCACTTGGCTTGTCCAGCCATGGCATGCCTGCGATCAGATTTCGATCGCCATCATCCGGCAATGGCACGGCCGAATGAACGACGCAGGGAATATGCCGTTCTTTTGCCAATGCAAGAATGGAAAGACTAGCGCCATCGCTCAGGTGATAATCGACAATGATCACGGAGGGATTTGCAGTCTCGAGCCAGGAAAGCCCCTCTTCCACCGACCGAAGGCATATCACTTCCCGCATTCCGGCCTGCAGCAGTAGATCTTCGAGATCGAGTGCGATCAGCGGCTGATCTTCGAGAAGCAGGACAGGTCGGTTCAGGGGAACATGCATAAGCTCGGCCGATTTGAGGTTGAGAACTAATGTAACGTTCTCAATGCGGATAATCTGTTTGTGTCCGATACCGTACCGAGCTGTTCCAGCGGGTTGCCTGCCGGATTCGATGACCATAGATGGAACCAACGAAGGGCAGTCGCCGTTTCGAAAGAGCACTGCATTCGGGAATGTTTGATGGGTGAGATTCGGCAAGACATGGTTCGGAACAACCTGCTCCGATTGATGTCTGCCGACAGTTTTGGACGGCTGCGCGATCAACTGGAACTGGTGGATCTGCCGCGCGCTTTCGAGCTTTCAAAACCCAACGAAGCCTGTCCTTTTGCCTATTTCCCGGAAGCCGGTATCGCTTCCATCGTGGCGCGGTCACCCGAAGGCCAGCAAACCGAGATCGGCGTGATCGGTCGCGATGGCATGACGCCCGCATCACTGGTGCTCGATGCTGGCCAGGACCCTTACTCGATCTTCATGCAGGTTCAGGGCGAGGCCTATCGCATTCCTTGCGAAGCCTTCCAGAAAATCCTCGAGGAAGACCGCATCCTGCATGCGTTTCTGGCGCGTTACGCGCAGTCCCTGCTGGTGCAGAGCGCCTATACTGCTCTCTCCAACGCCGTCCACCATATCGATGAGCGTCTGGCCCGCTGGATTTTGATGTGTCACGATCGCACTGATGGCAACGAGATCAGTCTGACCCATGAATTCCTGTCGATCATGCTGGCAGTGCGCCGTCCAAGCGTGACGACCGCGCTTCACATGCTGGAAGGCAAGAAGCTGATCTATTCCGAGCGCGGCGTCATAATCGTGCGTGACCGCGTCGCGCTAGAAGCCTTTGCCCATGATGTCTATGGCGAATGCGAAAAGGAATATGAGCGGCTGATCGGCACGCCACCGTAACTGCAAACGGCCTGTCGATAACGTCAGGCCGATTCCCGCAGCATGATTTCGGCGTTGAGCAGGATACGTTCGCTCTCCTTCGTTGTTTCCGCGCCCTCCAACTCATCCAGCTTGCGAAACAGGAGATCCATCGCCAGACGGCCGATCTCGTTATAATTCTGTGCAACTGTGGTGATCGGCGGACAGGCGTAACGCGACAGCGGATGGTCGTCGTGGCCGGCGATGCGGATATCGCTGCCGGCAGACTGGCCGATCTTCAAGCCGTGCTGATAGGCGGCCGAAATAGCACCGAAGGCAACGCGGTCATTGGCGCAGAGGATGGTTTTCGTCGGAAAACCGCCAGCGTTGAGGAACCGCGCTGTTTCCTCATAGCCGAAACGCTCGAAATCCCAGCTGCCGTCATGGGCCGTGTCCAGAAGGATCGGCTCCATCTTCAATTGCCGCATCGCCTCCACATAGGCGGTTTCGCGGGTTGCGGCATTGGTGTTGACCGGCGGCATGCCGAGGTAACAGGGCGGTTCACCGGAGCGAACGAGATAATCGACGATCAGCTGAAAGCTCTGGCGGTTATTGGTCCCGACAAACGGCGAGGTCTCGTCGAGCGGAGAGTCCACGTAAACCAGCGCGATGGATTCTCCGAGCGCCTTCAGGGTTTCATGTTGTGACTGAACGCCAAGCGGCGCGATGATAGCACCGGCAACATTCATCGACTTCAGCGTTTCGATGGCCCGCGCTTCGATTTCGGCATTGCCGTCCGAAGACAGCACGAAGGCAAGGAAGCCCGCCGCGTTGGCGATCAGTTCGACGCGGCGTGTCAGCGCCATGTAGAATGGGTCGGTCGAATTTGGAATGATGATCCCGATGATATTGCTGCGACGGCGATTGAGGTTGACGGCGAACATGTTCGGCCGGAAACCGCTTTCCTTCAGCGCCGCCTCTATCAGGCCGCGCGTCTTCGGGCGCACCGAATTCGGGTCGTTGAAAAATTTGGACACAGTCGGGCGGGACAATCCGACAAACTCGGAAAAGTCCTCCATCGTCTTGATGGGCGTCTTGATGGACTCCCCGATGGGTTTATCTGACATTGGCGTCCCACCCGCATTGCTAATCGATTGAAATTATCGACGCAGTTCAATCAAAACTCCTGCGCCGGTGCAAGCCGCGCGTTTACGCGCGGCAGGCTTCGAAATAATCTTCCAGCACGCGGTCAACGGCGGCAAGAGCGAGCTCACGAGCCTTCGGCTGAACCTTGCCGTCGCGCACCGGTACATAGGCGCCGGTCAGATACTGGCTGATCAGCGTCTCGGGGATTTCGACGCCATCCAGCAGGTCGAATAGCGTTTTGACGGCAGCGTCGATCTCCGGCTGCGGCCAGTAATAACGGACGCGGTCGCTGTAGCTAAAATGGCGCTGGATATGCTTTTCGGCTTCCGAACCGTGGTAATATTTGTCCCAGTTCTTCGGATCCGCCGTCAGCACACGTTCGACGGTGGCAATCAGCGTTTCCGAACGTTTTCCGGCAAACAGGAATTCGGCGATCTGGTCGAGGCCGTAAAAGGCTTCGCGCAGCGCAAAGGTGAGGCCGGGACCGACCTTCAGGATGGCGAAACCATCCAGCACCAGCTGGCGCAGCATTTCGCGGGTCTGGTAATCGGTGGAATGCGCCTCGAACACCATGCCCGGCATGTCGGACAGCGTGGCGCTGAGCGCCTTGGCCTTTTCCGGCTCGTAGGGGATGACATTCTCGTTGCCATATTCGACGCCCGGCTGCACGACGGCGCCAACGACACGAGAGAAGGCGTCGGTTACGCCGGCAGCTTCAAAAGCCTTGGCGTGGATGGTGATGGTTTCGCGGGCGGATTCCGGCTTGGTGACTTCGAGCACATCAAGCTCTTCCATGGCGCCGCCGGGGATCGGCACTTCTGTGCCGACGATATAGACCGGCTTGACGCCATCCGAGCCCTTCAGCGCGGCTTCAGCCACGGCGGCAAGACGTGCGGCGCGTTCTGCGGTCAGAGCATCCGGCAGGGCGACCGGTTCGCCGGCGCAGCCCATGCTGGTGTCGAGATGCAGTTTGGTGAAGCCGGCCAGCGCAAACGCCTCGATCATCACGCAGGCCTTAGCCATCGCCTCTTCGGCAGCTAAGTTCTTCCACGGATTGGGGCCGAGATGGTCGCCGCCGAGGATGAGCTTTTCGATCGGGAAACCGACCTTCTTCGCGATCTCTTCCGCGAAGGCGCGGAAATCGGCCGGCGTCATGCCGGTGTAGCCGCCATCCTGGTTGACCTGATTGCAGGTGGCTTCGACCAGCAGATAGGCATCCTGCTTCATGGCATGCAGCATGGAGGCCTCGATGACCAGCGGATGCGCCGAGCAGATCGACGGAATGCCCTTGACGCCAGAACCATTGTACCAGTCGGCGATGTCGGTGAGGTAGCTCTGTTGCATGTCAGGCATTTCCTTGCGCTTGAATGAGTGCGTCGAGTTCGGCGCGGGTAGAAGCCCCTTCCATCGGGCCGGCCTTGGTAACCGCGCGGGCGCCCGAGGCATTGGCATAACGCAGCACTTCGGCCGGGTGCATGCCCTTCAGCCAGAAGGTGACGAAGGTGGCGCCAAAACAATCGCCTGCACCGGTCGGGTCGATTTCCTCGACCTTGTAGCTGGAAAGGTCGACCTGGGTGTCCTTGTCGAAATAGCTGGCGCCCTTGTCGCCGCGCTTGACGACGATGGCCTTGATGCCCTTGGCCAGCAGTTCGGCAACCGCTTCCTTTTCCGTCTTCGCCTCGGCGAACAGAAACAGTTCCTCGCCGCTCGGCATGAACAGATCGGTCTTGGAAAGAACCGTCTGCAACGCTTCGCGCATGCCGGGACTGTCCAAAATTTCCGGACGCAGGTTGGGGTCGAAGGAAACGGTGCCACCGGCGGCCTTGATACGCTCGACGGCTGTCAGGATGCTTGTAACGACACTTGGCGCGTACAATGCCGTGCCCATGACGTGCATATGCGTGCAGGTGTCGATGAGCGCGAGCGTCTTGTCCGACAGTTCGATTTCCCCGCAGGCGCTGTTGCGGATGTTGAAAACAAAGTTGCGGCCGCCGTCTTCGCGGTAGCGCACGAAGGCGCTGCCGGTCGTGCCCATGGCTAACACTTCGATGCCGGAGACATCGACGCCATCTTCCGTCAGGCGGTTGATGTTGACCCAACCGAAATCGTCATCGCCAACGCGCGAAATGATGGCGCATTCCTGGCCGAGTTTACCGACCTGATCGATGAAGATGGCCGGAGCGCCCGAAGGAAACGGGCCGATCAGCGGCACGGCTTCGCGAAAACCGTTGCCGCGATTGGTGGCGACAATTTCGACCAGGATTTCGCCGATGGTGAGAATTTTCGACATGGCTGTTTTGCTCTGCTGATTACTGCTTGGCGCGCTTCGAACGCACGTCGAGATAGACGGCGACGAGGATGACGAGGCCCTTGACGATGAGCTGGTAGAAGTAAGGCACCGACAGCATGTTCATGCCGTTGTTGAGGACGCCGATGATAAGGGCGCCGATCAGCGTGCCGATCATGGTGCCGACGCCGCCGGCAAGGCTGGTGCCGCCGAGAACGGCCGCGGCGATGGCATCAAGCTCATAGCTCATGCCGGCATTGGTTTGCGCCGAGAACAGGCGCGAGGAAAGCAGCACACCGCTGATTGCCGCCATGACGCCGGAAATCATGAAGATGATGATCTTCAGGCGATCCACCTTGATGCCGGAATAAAGCGCTGCCTCGCGGTTGCCGCCGGTCAGATAGGCGCGGCGACCGAATTTTGTCTTGCTCAAGAGGATATGGTTGAACAGGAAGAGCACGGCGACGACCCAGATCACGATCGGGATGCCGATAAAGCTCTGGGTGCCGATGGCGGTCCAGCTCGGTTCCATGATCATCGCCGGTGCGCCGTTTGTCGGCAAGCTGACCATGCCGCGATAGATGCCCATGGTCGCCACCGTGACGATGAAGGACGGCAGCAGGAATTTTGCCGTCAGCACGCCGTTGGCGAGGCCAAGAACGGCACCGGCTGCAATCGTCAGGATCAGCGCCGGCACAAAACTCATGCCGAAGGCGAAACATTGCGCCCCGACCATGCCGGCAACGGCGATGATCGAGCCGATCGACAAGTCGATTTCACCGAGCAGGATGACCCAGGTCATGCCGAAGGCGGCAATGGCGATGACCGACACCTGCTGCAGGATGTTCAAGAAGTTCGCCACCGACATGAAACGTCCGTTGGTGACGGAGAAGATCACGCACAGAACGATCAGCGATAAAAAGATACCGCCATACTGTTTCATGACCTGTTTGAAGGCGGCGCTGGCTGCGCTCTTGTCACTCATGATGCAAATCCCGTGGCAAAGTGCATGATCTTTTCCGGTGTCATCTGGTCAGGATCGGCAATCGCCGTCACCTTGCCTTCGCTCATCACGACGACGCGGTCGCTCATGCCGATAACTTCCGGAAGTTCGGAGGACACCAGCAGGATTGCCGTGCCTTCCGCCGCCAGTTGGCGGATGATCTTGTAGATTTCGAATTTGGCGCCGACATCGACGCCACGCGTAGGCTCATCGAGGATGAGCATCTTTGGTTTGGTCAGCAGCCATTTGGCCAGCACGATTTTTTGCTGGTTGCCGCCCGACAGCGAGCCGGCAATGGTATCGAGCGAGGCCGTCTTGATGGAAAGGCGCGCAACTTCGGCCTTGGCGGCTTCCCGCTCGCGCTTTCGCTTGAGGAAACCGAACAGGCTCGAAAACCCATCCAGCGCCACCATGGAAATATTGCTCTCGACGCTGTGACTGAGAACGAGGCCCTCTTCCTTACGGTTTTCGGTGACGAAACCGATGCGGCGTTCGATGGCCTCGACCGGCGAGGTGATTTTTACCTGCGCGCCGTCGATGGCAACGGTCCCGGCGAAGGCGTGGGCCATGCCGAACAGCGTGTTCATCACTTCCGAGCGCCCGGAACCGATAAGGCCAAAAAAGCCGAGAATTTCGCCGGGACGCACGTCGAAGGAAACGTTTTCGAATTCCTCGCCACGTGACAGGCCGTTGACGGAAAGAACCGGCCTTTCCGTGCTGGCGGGGGCGGCCACGTCACGCGGCGGATAGATCTCGTTCATGTCGCGGCCGACCATCAGCGCGATCAGTTCCGCGATCGTCACCTCGGTCTTGTCGCGCGTGGTGATATAGCTGCCATCGCGCACGACGGTGATGTCGTCGCTCAGCCGCATGATCTCTTCCATGCGGTGGGAAATGTAGATGATGGCGACGCCCTTTTCCTTCAGGCGGCCAATGATCTGAAACAGGATTTCGGCTTCACTGTCGCTGAGCGAGGAGGTCGGCTCGTCGAGAATGACGACCTTGGCGTCGATGCTCAAACCCTTGGCGATCTCGACCAGCTGGCGCTGAGCGATCGAAAGATCGCCAACCTGATCCGTCACCGAGACCGGCAGGCCGAGTTCCTTCACCAGTTCGGCCGCCTTGCGCACCAAAAGCTTGTCGTTGATGAATCCGCCGCGAGACGGCTCGCGCGTCGCCAGAATGTTCTCCGCAACCGTCATGTTGTTGCAGAGGCTGAGCTCCTGAAACACGATGGTGAGGCCGGCCCTGGCGGCATCCTGCGGATTGGTCGGCGCATAAGGCTGGCCATCGAGCAGGATCGATCCCGTCGTCGGCTGATAAACGCCGGCCAGGATCTTCATCAGTGTCGATTTGCCGGCGCCGTTTTCGCCGAGGATCGTGTGAACACGGCCGGGACGAACCTTGAGCTGCATGCTCTTCAGTGCCTTGACCGCGCCGAATTCCTTCGACATGTCGCTGATTTCGAGGATCACGTTGTCGCCTGAAATTGCCATGGCGTCACCTTATCTACGAGCGCCGCGCGCGATCATCGCGCCGCAAGCTGCTCCTTATTCCTGATCATGCAGAGCTTCGAAAGACCTGCAGATTTCCGGTGGCCCACCTGGGGGAGCGGACCACCGGAGGAGGCAGTCTCGACACGGAGACCGCCTCATGCGCAGAGCGTCTTGGGAGGACTTACTGCTTCTTGGTGTAGACGCCGGGTACGATCGGCTGTTCGGCCGGCACTTCCTCGCCTGCCTTCAGCTTGATCGCGGTTTCGACGGCGAGCTTGCCCATCTGGTCCGGGAACTGCTGGATGACGCCAACGAAATCCGGATCGGCATCAACTGCCTTGATGGCTTCCGGCATGCCGTCGAAACCGATGACCTTGACCTTGCCGGTCAGGCCGGACGACTTGACGGCAACGGCAGCAGCGAGAGCCGCATCATCGCCGAAACCGAAAATGCCGCCGATATCCGGGTTGGCCTGCAGCATGTTCTGGGCAACGGCCAGCGCTTCGGCGCGGGTAATGCCGGTCTGGATCGATACGATCTTGATGTCCGGGTGCTTGGCAATGGCTTCCTTGAAGCCGTTGACGCGGTTCACTACCGACTGCACGAGCGGATAATCGATGATCGCGACTTCGCCCTTGCCACCGAGCTGTTCGGCCATCAGTTCACCGGCCTTGACGCCACCGGCATAGTTGTCGGTGCCGATATAGGAAGCAACCTTGGCGCCTTCGACCGGCACGTCGACGGTGATGACCTTGATGCCGGCAGCTTCTGCGCGGGCAACGGCTGCGAGAGCGCCCTTGCTGTCGACCGGCGACATGATGATGACGTCGACGCCCTTGACGATGAAGTCTTCGATGTCGGCGAGCTGCTTGTTCAGGTCCTGGTTGGCGATCGAGATTTCGACCGACACGTTCTTGGCCTTGGCTTCGGCGGTGATCGCCTTGGCAAGCTCGTTATAGAAAGGATGCTGCTGCGTGAGCAGCGAAGCGCCGATGCCTTCGGCGTGAGCCGCAACGGCGGCAAGCGAAAGGCTGGCGGAAACCAGCAGGGTCTTTGCGAAATTCTTGAGGGTCATATTCATTCCTCCCCGTCCTTGAGGCCTTATGAGCACACATCCACCAGCGGGCCTCCTCTTGCCGGCAGATGCATTATCATATGTTCTAAATTTTACGCGCGTCAATATTTAAAGATTCATACGTAAATAAATTTGCGTGAAAAAGTTCGCCCAAAAAGCAATGCGGGAGCTCGGCCATAGATTCCCCCCGCCTTTTGTCCGGGGCGGAGCGACATAGTTGTTGACGAAATTTTCAACACATCTACTATATATAGTGTTCAAGGTTCTTCCGATTCGCTTTGGAAGCTAAGACGGGAATACGGTGCGTGAAGCCCATGATGGGCGCCACAATGCCGGAGCTGCCCCCGCAACTGTAAGCGGCGAGCATTCGATCAATCAGGCCACTGACGCCAAAAGCGTTGGGAAGGCGGAGCGAATGTCGTGACCCGTAAGCCAGGAGACCTGCCTTGCACGAAACGTCCACGGGCGGGGTGTCCGGAAGGTCGCGTATATGTGCGGGATGATCCTGCGTGTGCGCTTCCCCCAATGCTCCGTATTCAATGCTTCGGGGTGAAGTCTAATGTTTTTGAGTTTCGGTAAAATGTCGGCGCGTCGGCCCGCAGCCCCATGCTGGTCTGGGCCATTTCTGCACGGGCTGGCATGACGGGCGTCTGACGCTCAGCCATCATCAGCGACACCTTCATTTCCCATCGTTTTCGCCCGGATATCGGCTGATCTCCGAACGCTTACCCATGCCCATTTTTCATAAGGAACGACCATGACCATCACAGTCTACAGCAAGCCCGCTTGCGTCCAGTGCACCGCGACCACCCGCGCTCTCGACCGTCAGGGTATTCATTACAGCGTCATCGACGTATCGACCGACGCCGACGCTTATGAACTGGTGCAGGGCCTCGGCTACCGGCAGGTGCCGGTGGTGGTTGCCGGTGAGCAGCATTGGGCAGGCTTTCGGCCGGACATGATCAGCGCACTTGCCTGATGCACCATGGCCGAGGGTGAGATCGTCTATTTCTCCACGAAATCGGAAAACACCCACCGGTTCGTGGCAAAGCTGGGTCTGACCGCCCGGCGCATTCCGATTAGCAGCGACGAGATGCTTTGCGCGCCAAATCCCTTTGTCCTGATCGTTCCGACCTATGGCGGCGGCGAACAGAAGGGCGCCGTGCCGAAACAGGTGATCCGCTTCCTTAACGATGCGGACAACAGATCCAACATTCGCGGTGTGATTGCCGCGGGAAACACCAATTTCGGCGCGGCTTATTGCATCGCCGGGGACATTATTTCCGCAAAGTGCCAAGTGCCTTTTCTCTACAGGTTCGAGCTTCTGGGCACGCAGCAAGATGTCGATAACGTCAGACACGGATTGGAACGATTTTGGACACGCTAGTGCTCGACAAGCCCCTCAAGCCGGCCGAAACGGGGCTGGATTACCACGCCCTCAACGCCATGTTGAACCTTTACGACGAGCGCGGCAAAATCCAGCTCGACCGTGACCGGCAGGCGGCCAAGCAATACTTTCTCCAGCACGTCAACCAGAACACGGTGTTCTTTCACAACCTGCGAGAAAAACTCGATTACCTTACCGTCGAAGGCTACTACGAGCAGGAGGTTCTGGATCAGTATTCGTTCAATTTCGTCCGCGACCTGTTCGACCACGCCTATGATAAAAAATTCCGCTTCCCGACCTTCCTCGGCGCCTTCAAATATTACACCAGCTACACGCTGAAGACTTTTGACGGAAAGCGTTACCTCGAGCGCTACGAGGACCGTGTCTGCATGGTGGCGCTGGCGCTTGCCCGCGGCGACGAGAAGCTCGCCCACGATCTCGTCGATGAGATCATATCCGGCCGTTTTCAGCCGGCAACACCGACCTTCCTCAACGCCGGCAAAAAACAGCGCGGCGAGCTCGTCTCCTGCTTTCTCCTGCGCGTCGAAGACAACATGATTCGGCGCTGCAGCTTTCCAAGCGCGGCGGTGGCGTGGCTCTGTCGCTCACCAACCTTCGCGAAATGGGGGCGCCGATCAAGCAGATCGAAAACCAGTCCTCCGGTGTCATTCCGGTGATGAAACTGCTTGAAGACAGTTTCTCCTACGCCAATCAGCTCGGTGCGCGCCAGGGGGCCGGGGCCGTCTACCTGCATGCCCATCACCCGGATATCATGCGTTTCCTCGACACCAAGCGCGAGAATGCGGATGAAAAAATCCGTATCAAAACGCTGTCACTCGGCGTCGTCATACCCGACATCACTTTCGAACTCGCCCGCAACAACGAGGACATGTACCTGTTCTCGCCGCATGATGTGGAGCGCGTCTATGGCGTGCCGTTTACCGAGATTTCGGTGACGGAGAAATATCAGGAAATGGTCGAGGACGGCCGCATCCGCAAAAAGAAGATCAAGGCGCGCGAGTTCTTCCAGGTCATCGCCGAAATCCAGTTCGAAAGCGGTTATCCCTACATCATGTTCGAGGACACGGTGAACCGCGCCAACCCGATCGCCGGCCGCATCACCATGAGCAATCTCTGCTCGGAAATCCTGCAGGTCAGCGATGCAAGCGAATTCAACGATGACCTCTCCTACGCCAAGATGGGCAAGGACATTTCCTGCAATCTCGGTTCGCTCAATATTGCCAACGCCATGGACAGCAGCGATTTCGGCCAGACAATCGAAACCTCGATCCGGGCGCTGACCGCCGTATCCGAGATGAGCAACATCACCTCGGTGCCGTCGGTCGCCAAGGGCAATGACGACAGCCACGCCATCGGTCTCGGCCAGATGAACCTGCACGGCTATCTCGCCCGCGAACGGATTTTTTATGGTTCGGAAGAAGGCGTCGACTTCACCAATATCTATTTCTACACGGTTGCCTATCACGCGGTGCGCGCCTCCAACCGGATAGCGGTCGAGAAGGGCAAGAGCTTCAAAGGTTTCGAAAACTCGAAATACGCCACCGGCGAATATTTCGACAAATACACCGAGGCCGAATGGCTGCCGGCAACCGGGCGTGTCGCAGAACTTTTCGAAACCGCCGGCATCCATATTCCGACACAGGACGATTGGCGGGACCTGAAGGCCGCTGTGATGGAAGGCGGGCTTTATAACCAGAACCTGCAGGCCGTTCCGCCGACCGGATCCATCTCCTACATCAACCACTCGACCTCAT
This sequence comes from Endobacterium cereale, assembly GCF_009617585.1. Classification (GTDB taxonomy): domain Bacteria; phylum Pseudomonadota; class Alphaproteobacteria; order Rhizobiales; family Rhizobiaceae; genus Neorhizobium; species Neorhizobium cereale. The sequence continues at coordinate 286,214 of NZ_WIXI01000048.1, forward strand.
CGATCCACCCGATCGTGTCCAAGATCGAGATCCGCAAGGAAGGCAAGATCGGCCGCGTTTATTACCCGGCGGCCTTCATGACCAATGACAATCTCGATTATTATCAGGATGCCTACGAGATCGGGCCGGAGAAGATCATCGACACCTATGCGGCGGCAACGCAGCATGTCGATCAGGGCCTGTCGCTGACGCTGTTCTTCCGCGATACCGCCACGACCCGCGATATCAACAAGGCGCAGATCTATGCCTGGAAGAAGGGCATCAAGACCATCTACTACATCCGCCTTCGCCAGATGGCGCTGACCGGCACGGAAGTGCAGGGCTGCGTATCGTGTGCGCTGTGATCCTTCAGGAAATCGATCCCATGAACATCGCCGTCAAGCCCGCCGCCGCCATTCGTGCCATCAACTGGAACCGTATCGAGGACGACAAGGACCTTGAAGTCTGGAACCGGCTCACCAGCAATTTCTGGCTGCCGGAAAAGGTGCCGCTGTCAAACGACATTCCCTCATGGGCGGCGCTGAAACCGAACGAGCAACAGCTCACTATCCGCGTTTTCACCGGTCTCACGCTGCTCGACACCATCCAGAACGGCGTTGGCGCCGTGCGGCTCATGCAAGATGCCATCACCCCACACGAAGAAGCCGTGCTTTCCAACGTCTCCTTCATGGAAGCGGTGCATGCGCGCTCCTATTCCTCCATTTTCTCCACTCTGTGCTCGACGCCAGATGTCGATGATGCCTATCGCTGGTCGGAGGAAAACGAATTCCTGCAGAGGAAGTCGGCGCTGATCATGAAGCAGTATGAAAGTGGCGATCCTCTGAAGAAGAAGATCGCCTCGGTCTTCCTCGAAAGTTTCCTGTTCTATTCCGGCTTCTATCTGCCGATGTACTGGTCGAGCCGCGCAAGGCTTACGAACACCGCCGACTTGATCCGCCTGATCATTCGCGACGAGGCCGTGCATGGCTATTACATCGGCTACAAGTTCCAGCGCGCCGTGGAACTTCTGCCGGAGTCAAAACGTCAGGAGATCAAGGATTTTGCTTTCGACCTGCTGCTGGAGCTCTACGACAACGAGGCCAGATACACCGAAGACCTCTATGACGGCGTCGGCCTGACCGAGGACGTCAAAAAGTTCCTGCATTACAACGCCAACAAGGCGCTGATGAATCTCGGTTACGAAGCGCTGTTCCCGGCCGACGCCTGCAAGGTCAATCCGGCAATCCTTTCGGCGCTCTCACCCAATGCCGATGAGAACCACGACTTCTTCTCCGGCTCCGGCTCTTCCTATGTCATTGGCAAGGCGGTGGCGACGGAGGACGAAGACTGGGATTTTTAACCCGGACACCGGGTGGTCGATGCGGATACCGGTATCCTTGCCGGTATCCGCGCACCATCAGGCATCCAATGATATCGTAAACAGAGGACGAGACCGGAGGAATGGCCTCGTCTGCTTCATCCGCCCCTCACGGAACCGCGCCAGATCAGTTCAGCAGTGAGCTTGCACGAATGATCATCGGTCAGGCTTGGCTGGGCCAGCCATGAAACAGCCTTTTGGGCAATTTTCTCGACCGGCTGTGCGAATGTGGTGAGGTGATAGGACGACCAGGAGGATTGCTCGATATCATCGAATCCGAGCACACAAAGATCGTCCGGTACCGAAAGCTTGAACTGATGACGCGCGGTATCCATCACCCCGCAGGCCAACAGATCATTGGCGCAGAATATCGCATCCGGGCGTTTTTCTCGGGTGAGCAGCCGTTGAGCCAATGTGACCCCACTTTGATACCGCGTTGGCCCGAAGCGTTCTATCACGACCTCGACCCCATGCTCGCGGGCGGCCTCGCAAAATCCCTGCTCACGCGCCACAAGGCTCGGTGTCCCTGCATCGGAATTCGCAAAGGCCATGCTGCGGCAGCCGGCACGAAGAAATGCGATGAATGCCCTGCGCGCCGCATCACGATCATTCAGGTTGATCATCAAAGCGCCTTCGCGCTGTTCGTCGCGATTGATCAGAACGAGACGCTGACCGCTCTTGACGCAAAGATCGGTAATGGATTTGTCCGGCATGCCCGACAGGACGATTGAGGCATCGGCACGATAGCTGATGGCCAATCTCAAGGCATCATCGACATTTTTATCGGCGCGATCCGTATTGATCAGCATGGCGATCTTCGAAACGTTCTGAAGCTGTCGTGAGAGCTCGCGGATAAGATTGGCGCGATAGGGGGTATCGATTTCGGAAACGATCAGGCAGACCAACCCGCTTTCGTTGCGCATCAGTCCACGTGCAAGATGGTTGACATGATAGCCGAGCGCTTCCGCGGCCTCTACGACGCGCTTGCGCGTTTCGTCAGCGACGCTAGCCCCCGGCGTGAATGTGCGTGACACTGCGGAGCGCGACACACCCGCTCGTTCGGCAACATCCTTCGCGCTGACGAAAACTTTCCGACTCACGTCCTGCCACTCCACATCTCTCTAATCGTTTTTATGCAAGCGTGTGCAACAAACGTATGACATGGATAAGGTGACAGCCGCGAGCGGATCCGTATACCCGGACGGAAAACCTGACTGAATGCCCCGACGGATCCTGACCTGACGGCACGCGATCATGTCGGTAAAACTCAGACGAATGGACAGACAAGTCGTTCTACGACAGGCCGCAGAACGCGATCCATGCTATCGGCGTCGAGATTGACCGGATCAGCGATATATCATCATCCGTTGCGCCAATGCCGCTTGCTGGCTGTCGGCAAGCGGCTTGGGCGCCGGCACGGGAATGATCATCGGAAGCGGTTCGGATGTCGCCATGGCTGGTCGTGGAACAGGCACGGCATCTTGCGCCACCGGCGAGGCGGAAACATCGCCCTGAAGTGCGGCAGCCTGCGGTACGGCAATTTCGTTCGGTGCCGCCTCAACAGAGGTTTGAACCGGCGCCTTCTGCATCACCGGAGCATTTGCAAGCTCGGTCAATGCCATTTGAGGAGCGGCCAGGCTCTGGCCAGCCATCGCCAGCATGTAGCTCCCGGTTGGCAAAGGTTCGGGTGTTTGCAATTCACCGTCACGGCCGCGCTTCTCATAAAAGGCATTGCCACCGGCAACCGTGACATAGCTCATATTTTTGTAAGGGAACTTGAGACCGTTGGTGTGGAAGAACATCGCATCCTTCACGTCCGGGTGGCGTTCGCCGGCCAGAATGGCCTCGCTGGCGCCTTCCAGATCCGGTGCGGTCGCTTCGTCCATGGTCCGCGTCATCACGCCCGGTGCGAACTGATTTCTCTGGGCAACCACGCCACAAATCGTATCGGGATAAGCTCCAGAGGTCATGCGGTTCATGACGACCGTGCCGACAGCCATGAAACCCTTGCGGCTGGTGCGTTTCGATTCGAAATACATAGCGCGCTTGAGGCATTCGCGGTCTTTTGAGGTGTAGTGATAGACCTGCTTTGCCGGGGTCGGCGCGGCTTTTTTGGTCTCCACAGCAGGGGCTTCGACCTTGGTCGTGTTACAACCTGACAGACATGCTGCAGACAGGATCAACGCCGGCGCCCAATAAGAACCGCGGAAATTTATCATAGGCATGCCATCATCAAAAATTTCAGAAAAACGATTTGCGTGAAAACGGATACCTGCAATTTTAATTTACCTCAAGCGATTTGATGATTTTTTGTCACGCTTGAGAATTTTATGCCTATTTCGCAGTAAACGGCGCCAATTAAAAACCTCTTCAATAGCCACACAAAAAGGCGTTTGCGCGGGCCAGATGTGACAAAAAAACGGCGGCACGATTTTTCGCGCCGCCGTCATTTGAGAAGTTCAGGAACCGCGTTATCGCAAGCCGCCTTCCAGCCCTGTCGCAACGACCGACACACGGAAACGGCCATCGAGATTGCGATCGAATATCGCGCCAACGACGATATCGGCTTCGGCCTGCACTTCGTCGCGGATGCGGCTTGCCGCCTCGTCGACTTCGAACAGCGTCATGTCGGAGCCGCCGGAAATCGAAATCAGAACGCCGCGTGCACCCTTCATGGAAATATCGTCGAGCAGCGGGTTGGCGATCGCAGCTTCCGCGGCAGCCAGCGCACGGCCTTCGCCAGATGCCTCGCCAGTGCCCATCATGGCGCGGCCCATGCCCTTCATTACCGATTTCACATCGGCAAAATCGAGGTTGATCAGGCCTTCCTTGACGATCAGGTCGGTGATGCAGCCGACACCGGAGAAAAGAACGCGGTCGGCGGTCATGAAGGCATCGGCAAAGCTGGTATTGGCATTGGCGATGCGGAACAGGTTCTGGTTCGGAATCACGATGACCGTATCGGCGGCCTGACGCAGCGCCTCGATACCAGCATCGGCCGTCTTCATGCGACGGTTACCTTCGAAGGTGAACGGCTTGGTGACAACGCCGACGGTCAGAATGCCGGCGGAGCGCGCCGCATGGGCGATCACCGGAGCCGCGCCCGTGCCGGTGCCGCCGCCCATGCCGGCGGTGACGAAGCACATATGCGAGCCTGCCAGATGATCCATGATCTCATCGATCGATTCTTCCGCTGCAGCACGACCGACATCCGGCAGCGAGCCTGCACCGAGACCTTCGGTAATCTGGGCACCGAGCTGGATGCGGCGCGATGCCTTTGAGGTTGCCAGAACCTGAGCGTCGGTATTGGCGGCGATGAACTCGACGCCGCTGAGGTTTTCCGAAATCATGTTGTTGATGGCATTGCCGCCGCCGCCGCCGACGCCGACGACCGAGATATGCGGCCGCAGGCCCGTAATGCCGCTCTTTGCGTCCGTCATCGTATTCTCCTTCGGCGCGCTTGGTTGTGCCGCCTTCTCTGGCAGCGAATCGGAGCGCAAATTAGACGCCCCGAATAGCTTAAGCCAGATAAAAGCGGAGAGCGCCGAATATCACCGGAACCGGAGGCGTTTTGCGCCGTTAAGGCGCACCCTCGCCACCGGATTTCTCGGCATGACCACCACCACCGCCAACCTTGGCAGCCGCTCCATCATCGCCCTCGCTTTCCTAAACTTCTTTCTCGCCGATGCCCGTGACGGACTGGGTCCGTTTCTGGACGGCTTTCTCGCCACACGTGGCTGGTCGCCGATGACACTCGGCATGGTCGCCACGCTCGGCGGCGTGCTGGGCATGATCGCCACGCCGCTGTTCGGCGCCTGGGTGGACAGTTCACGCCACAAACGGATGCTGATCTGCATTCCGGTCGTGCTGGTCACGGCCGCAGCGCTTTGGACCCTGATGGCACCCGGCAATTTCTCCGTCTTCGGCGGACAATCGGCCACCGCCATTGTCGGCGCCATCATAGGCCCTGCCCTGATGGGGCTGACGCTCGGGCTCGTGGGCGAAAAACGGTTTACACGGCAGGTATCCGCCAACGAGTTCTGGAACCATGCGGGCAATGTCGCCTCGCTGGCGGCCATCTATGCCGCAACCGTGCTGTTCGGCATGGCCGGCAGTATTGGCCTGATGATCATCACCGCAGTAGCGACACTGATCGCCGTGTTCATGATCGATCCCGGTGCGATTGATCACAAGGCGGCGCGCGGGCTTGAGCAGGACGATGGCGCGCCCGGGCCTTCCGGTTTTTCGGTCGTCTTCGCCAGTCGCGGATTGATCATGCTCGCCATCACCCTGATGATCTTTCATTTCGGCAATGCGCCGATCAGCCGTCTGATCGCTCAGGATTTTTCCGTGCAGCTCGGTACGCCTTTCCGCACCACGGCCATCACCACCGGCGTGGCGCAGGTGTCGATGATCGCCGTGGCGCTGGCCACTCCCTTTCTCATCCGCCGGTTCGGCCTATCCTTTGTGTTTATCGTCGCCTTGACCGCATTGCCGATACGGGGTGCGATTGCGGGAACATTCACCAGCTTTGACTGGATCTTTCCGGTTCAGATTCTCGATGGCGTGGGTGCCGGCCTGATCGGCATTGCCACGCCGCTCGCGGTCGAACGGATCATGGCAGGCACCGGCCGTTTCAATGTCGGGCTGGCTTCGGTGATGACCATTCAGGGGATCGGCGCATCAACCAGCAATATCGCCGCAGGTTGGCTGACGGATCTTGGCGGCTACAGCCTTGCCTATTGGGTGCATGGTAGCGTCGCGGCCCTGGCGATTGCCACCTTCATGCTCGGCCGCAAGGCAATCGTGCCGCCGGATCACCGCGCTGACAGGGACGGTGCCATCACATCTGAACACCTGACGGCTTGAGCGGCGTACCGTTGATGGCAAAGCAAGGCTTTACCTTGGCGGCAGGCTCCGCAATCATGGCGCCGCTATGGGAGTGCTTTGATGACGAATGAACAGCTGACCGATGCGGACGCCGATAGCGTGATCCGCGAACTGGAACGACTGCGGAAAAGCGGTGAACGAGTTGCCACAAGCAGCTTTGCTCGTTTCCCCGTTATGGCGCAGATGATGGACCTGCAGGAACGGGTGTCCCTGGACGGCAACAAGCAAAATGCCTGGAAGGTGGCGCGTTCACCCGACGGCGTTCCGGTCGTGGCCCGCCTGCATCCGCTGATCGAACAAAGCGCCGGTGCGGCCCTGTCGTGGCGCAAGGACATGCTGCTCGAAATCGAGATCGCGGTCAGGCTCGGCAAGGAACTGCCGGTCAAAGCTACACCCTACCAGCGAAGCGACATCCTCGACGCGATCGCCACCGTTCATCTCGGCGCGGAAATGGTCTGGACCGTTCTGCTCGAGGCCGGAAAAGTGTCATTTCCGCTTTATATGGTCGATCGCCTGGGCAATGACGGTTATGTGCTCGGGCCGGACCTCGGCCGTGAATTTCTCGAACCTTCCAGCACGCCAGCGCTTTCGATCCGCTCGGGTTCGGACAGTATCTTTGATGCCCCGGCAAAACATGCGACCGGCGATGTGCTGACCTGGCTGCTGGATTACGCCAATCTGACTGAGCGGCCGGCTGACCTGCTCAAGGCAGGCACGTTGGTCACCACCGGCACGCTGTGCGGCGCGATCCCGCTCAAGCAAGGTGGCCAGTTCGATATCGACATGGCGGGCGCGCCTGCCTTCAATTTCTCGCTGACCTGACGGGAATGTTGGCCGGGCGGCGGTAGCGCCTGCCCGGCCAAAACTCACTGCCAAAAGTTACTGGTTGCGCAAGCGGCCTTCCATCAGATCGATGATGGCGCGGGCCGCATCCAGCACATTGGTGCCCGGCCCGAACACGGCCGCGACACCGTTTTCGATCAGATAATCGTAATCCTGTCGCGGAATGACGCCACCGACCACGACGATGACGTTTTCAGCGCCCTTGGCTCTCAGCGCCTCGACAAGCTGCGGCGCCAACGTCTTGTGGCCCGCCGCCAGCGACGACATGCCGACCACCTGCACCTTTTGTGCAATCGCCATGTCCGCCGCCTCTTCCGGCGTCTGGAACAACGGACCAGCAAGCACCTCGAAACCGATATCGCCAAAAGCCGACGCAATCACCTTGGCACCACGATCGTGCCCATCCTGCCCAAGCTTGGCGACCATGATTTTTGGCTTGCCGGCACTTTTGCCGTAATCGGCAAGACGCGAGACGATCATCTTGTATTCCGGGTCATCGGCATAGGCTGGACCATAGATATCGCCGACAACCTCCGGCACGGCCGCATGATCGCCAAACGACTGGCGCATCGCGTCTGAAATTTCGCCGACGGTGGCGCGCGCCCGTGCCGCCTCGACCGCCGCTTCCAAAAGGTTGCCCTTGCCGGATTGCGCGACTTCGGACAGGGCTGCAAGCGCCTGTTCCACCGTCTTCGGATCACGCTGGCGGCGCACCTCTTCCAGCCGTTTGATCTGGGCATTGCGCACGGTCGTATTGTCGATGGCGAGGATGTCGATATCATCCTCGTTTTCCAGACGGTATTTGTTGACGCCGACGATGACCTCTTCGCCGCGGTCGACCTTGGCCTGACGCAGCGTCGCCGCCTCCTCGATCAACCGTTTCGGCAGGCCATCGGCCACCGCCTTGGTCATGCCGCCAAGGCTTTCGACGTCCTCGATCAGCGCCCATGCCTTTTCGGCCAGCTCGCTGGTCAGGCTCTCGACATAATAGGAGCCGGCCAAAGGATCGACCACCTTGGTAACGCCCGTCTCATGCTGCAGGATCAGCTGGGTATTGCGGGCGATGCGGGCGGAAAAATCGGTCGGCAGCGCCATCGCCTCATCCAGCGCATTGGTGTGCAGCGACTGGGTGCCGCCGAGCACGGCCGACAGCGCCTCATAAGCCGTGCGGATGACGTTGTTGTACGGGTCCTGTTCCTGCAGCGAAACACCGGAGGTCTGGCAGTGGGTGCGCAACATCAGCGAACCGGGCTTTTTGGGCTCGAACTCTTCCATGATTTTTGACCACAGAAGGCGGGCGGCGCGCAGCTTTGCCGCCTCCATGAAAAAATTCATGCCGATCGCGAAGAAGAACGACAGACGGCCGGCGAAATCATCGACATTCAGACCTTTGGCAAGTGCTGCACGCACATATTCACGCCCGTCGGCCAGCGTGAAGGCCAGTTCCTGCACCAGCGTCGCACCGGCCTCCTGCATGTGATAGCCGGAGATCGAGATGGAGTTGAAACGCGGCATTTCCTTTGCCGTGTATTCGATGATGTCGGCAACGATCCGCATCGAAGGTTCCGGCGGATAGATATAGGTGTTGCGGACCATGAACTCCTTCAAAATGTCGTTCTGAATGGTGCCGGAAAGCTCCGCCCGCGAACAGCCCTGTTCCTCGCCGGCGACGATGAAGGAGGCAAGGATCGGAATGACCGCGCCGTTCATGGTCATCGACACCGACATGTCCTTCAACGGAATGCCGTCGAACAGGATTTTCATGTCCTCGACGCTATCGATCGCCACACCCGCCTTGCCGACATCGCCTTCGACGCGCGGGTGATCGCTATCGTACCCGCGATGGGTGGCGAGATCGAAGGCGACGGACAAGCCCTTCTGTCCGGCCGCGAGGTTGCGACGATAAAAGGCGTTGCTCTCCTGCGCAGTCGAAAACCCCGCATACTGGCGGATCGTCCAGGGACGCCCCGCATACATGGTCGCGCGTGGACCACGCACGAAGGGTTTGATCCCCGGCAGCGTGTCGAGATGGTCGACGCCTTGCAGATCTTCCGCCGTATAAAGCGGCTTGATATCGATGCCTTCAGCAGTGTGCCAGACGAGCTTTTCCGCAGATCCCTTCAGTTCCTTTTCGGCAAGGACCTGCCAGTCCTGCGGCGCCGTAAACGATACGTCTTCGGATGCGTTCGTCTTCACCTTGTTATCCGACACCGATGTCCTCCTGTCTGGGTCATTATCGCGGCACCTGTTCCGGTGCCATTCTATAGCTAGTGCGCAACCGGGCCGAAAGAAGCCGTGGCAGCCGTGAATTCTGGGCAGACGAAGCACGATGACGTGTGTTCAAGGTCCGGGCGCGAGCACGCGAAAAGTCTTGCTAAAGCGCAAAACAGGCTTCACGCGCGAATGTCTTTCCCAACAACAGTTTTGGCATTCATCAAATATAGAATCAAGATTTACATCAATATAACTGCGACAATTTCACCGTCATACTCATTTCGAGATGATATCACGCATGATCATCACAACATCTGCACCATACCGATCACAATCATCATCATGATTTTTATGGATGGTGCCATCATACAACGAAAAATGGCGGAAATATTTTCCAATATTAGCCAGTCCCGATGCGACGTCTTGTACATTGACGATAAAAAACCGCAGTCCTAGCCATGTGAACGTCGAACGAGGAGCGACGCCCACATGAATTTTTCCATCAAAATCGATGTCGTCACCCCGGCGCGGACCGGTGCTCTTTCGATCGGCCGGCGCTGACTGGCGCGTCGCGCGCCTTCACATGGGGAGACTGTAATCCGGCAATCGGGAAGGCCGGTCAGAAGATTTCAAGTCGCACTTAAATCGTACTGGAGGAAATACAATGAAAGTAAATTTGAAGACCATTCGCTCGCTGTTTCTCGCGGCCGGTGCCGCCGGCATTCTGATGAGCTCGACGGCCATGGCGCGCGATTTCCGCTCCGCTGACATTCACCCGAACGACTATCCGACCGTGCAAGGCGCCATGTACATGGGCAAGCTGCTGTCGGAGCGCACCGGCGGCAAGATGGGCGTGAAAGTGTTCCCGAACGGCGCGCTGGGTGACGAACGCGGCACGATCGAACAGCTGCGCATCGGCGGCCTCGACATGCTGCGCATCAGCGCCGCCGTGGTCAACAACATGGTGCCGGAAACCATCGTCATCTCGCTGCCGTTCATCTTCCGCTCCACCGAGCATGAACGCAAGGTTCTCGATGGTCCGATCGGCGAGGAAGTGCTGAAGGCCCTGGAAAAACAGGGCATGGTCGGCCTTGCCTTCTACGACAGCGGCTCGCGCTCGATGTACACCAAGAAGCCGATCAGGACGCTGGCCGACCTCAAGAACATGAAGATCCGCGTACAGCAGTCGGACATGTTCGTCGCCATGGTGCAGGCACTGGATGCCAACGCCACGCCGATGCCAATGGGCGAAGTTTATACGGGCCTGAAAACCGGCATCATCGATGCGGCGGAAAACAACTATCCCTCCTACGAATCCTCGCACCATTTCGAGGCGGCCAAATATTTCACTCGCACCGAACATGCCATGGTGCCAGAACTGCTGCTGTTCTCCAAACCGATCTGGGACACGCTGAAACCGGAAGATCAGGCGATCATCCGCAAGGCCGCCAAGGATTCGGTCATCGAGCAACGCCGTCTGTGGGATGAACGCGAAACCAAGTCGAGAGAAGTCGTCGAAAAGGCCGGCGCCATCATCGAGGACGTTGCCGACAAGCAGGAATTCATCGACGCGATGAAGCCCGTCTACGACCAGTTCGCCAAGACGCCCGAGCTGCAGGATCTCGTCAAGCGGATCCAGGCAACGAAATAGCTCCTACCGGAAGCAGCCCCGCCAAAGCCGGGCGCTGCTTCCCCTTCCGAGGAATGTCATGAACGCTCAAATCGAACCGGGCGCGGTGCATCTGCCGCCCATGACCGGATGGCTGACGCGTGTTAACGCGCCGCTTGCCAAGGCCGGCATGATACTGGCCATTTCAGGCCTTCTGGCCCTTGTGGCCATCGTTTTCTACCAGGTGTTCGGCCGTTATGTGCTGAACGACAGTCCCAGCTGGACGGAGAATATGGCCATCGTGCTGATTCTCTACGTCACAATGATCGGCGCGGCCGTCGGCGTGCGCGACGCCGGGCATATCGCCCTCGATTCCCTGACGGTCCTGCTGCCCTATCGCTGGCAGCGCGTCATGGAACTTATCATCTATTGCACCATCTGCGTGTTCGGCGCCGCCATGGCCTATAACGGCTGGCGGCTGGGCTGGTCGGTGGCGCCCTACCTGATGCCCAATCTGCATGTCACCGAAGCGGTGCGTTACATCCCGCTCTCAGCTGCCGGCGTGCTGATCGTGATGTTTTCCATCGAACATATTTTTGCAATTTTCCGTGGCGCGGAGGTCGTACCGTCATGGCACTAACAATTCTCTGCATCACCTTTGTCGCCTTTCTCGTCATGGGCATTCCCGTCGCATTCGCGATCGGCCTTTCGGCACTCTGCACCATTCTTTATGAAGGCCTGCCGGTCGCGGTCGGCTTCCAGCAGATGATGGCGGGCATGAACGTGTTTTCGTTCCTCGCCATCCCCTTCTTCATCTTTTCCGGTGAGTTGATGCTGCATGGCGGTGTCGCCGACAAGATCGTCAACGCGGCGAAAGCCATGGTCGGCCATGTGCGCGGCGGTCTCGGCATGTCCAACGTCGTCGCCTGCACCCTGTTCGGCGGCGTCGCCGGTTCACCCGTTGCCGACGTTTCGGCCATGGGCGCCGTGATGATCCCGATGATGAAGAAGGAAGGGTATGACGCCGACTACGCGGTCAACGTCACCACCCATGCGGCGCTTGTCGGCGCACTGATGCCGACCAGCCACAACATGATCATCTATGCGCTGGCCGCCAGCGGCAAGGCTTCGATCGGAGCATTGATCGCCGCCGGCATCATGCCTGCTCTTCTCCTGATGGTCTGCAATCTCGGCGCCGCCTATTATGTCGCCCGCAAACGCGGTTATCCGGCCGGCACGTTCCCCGGCTGGCGCATCGTGGCCCGCTCGTTGGCCGCTGCGGCACCCGGCATGCTGATCGTCGTGATCATTCTTGCCGGCATCATTTCCGGCATTTTCACCGCGACGGAATCGGCATCGATCGCCGTCATCTACACGCTGCTGCTCACCTTCTTCATCTACCGCACCATGACCTTAAAGGCATTTCTGGAAGCGGCCGCCAAGACGGTGAAAACGACCGGCATCGTGCTGCTCCTGATCGGCGTGTCGACCATGTTCCAGTATCTCATGGGTCTTTATGGCGTCGCCGACATGACCGGCGAGTTGATGGCGCATATTTCCACCAACCCGATCGTCATCTTCCTGATGATCAACATCATCCTGTTCCTGCTCGGCACGTTCATGGATATGGCCAGCACGATCCTGATCTGCACGCCGATCTTCCTGCCGATCGCGATGCAATACGGCATGGACCCGGTGCAGTTCGGCATCGTCATGCTCTTGAACTGCGCGCTCGGCCTCAACACCCCGCCGGTCGGCACCACGCAGTTCATCGGCTGCGCCATCGGCGAAATCTCGGTGGGCGAGGTGATGAAATCGATCCTGCCCTTCTACAGCGCGCTGTTCCTCGCCATGGCATTGGTAACCTATGTGCCGATGTTCTCCATGTGGCTGCCGCGCCTGCTGATGCACTGAGGCCAGAAACCCTTTAAAAACGACAGCGCCCGGCCCTCGAAAGCCGGGCGTTTTTTGTGCCATATCGAGGGTTGCAGGCGCGGCACACCATCACACCAAATGCTCGACAGGGAATTGATTTTTTCCAATTTCGCCCAAATTGACAAAACACTGCTCTCAAACAGGGCTGAAAGAAAGCATGGGTTTGCTCGTGAGTCCCCCATCGCTCCCATAGTGTCACGGCCACACAAGGAGCCTTCTGATGTTTGCCAAGACCATCACCAAAACCGTTTTCGGACTTGCCCTTTCGGTCGCCACGCTGGCCGCCACACAGGCGTCTGCCGATGCCACGCTGGACCGTATCAAAGGCCGCGGCAAACTCACCGTCGGCCTGATCCTGTCGGGTGCGCCATTCGGCTTCATCGATCCGAAAACGCAGGAGCAGAAGGGTTATAACGTCGACATCGCCAAGGCGCTGGCCGCCGATCTCGGTGTCGAACTGGAGAGCGTGACGGTGACCCCGCCGAACCGCGTGCAGTTCCTGCAGCAGGGCAAGGTCGATATCCTCATTGCCAACATGCAGTACACGGAAGAGCGCGCCAAGGTTCTGGACTACGTCCCAACCCCTTATGACCGCGCTGGTGGTGCTGCCGTGGTGCGCAAGGATAGCGGCCTGAAGGATTGGGCTGACCTCAAGGGCAAGCCGGTCTGCATTTCGCAGGGCTCCAACTATGCGCAGCCGCTCGCCGAAGAATATGGCGCCATCGTCAAGGGCCTGCCGAGCCAGCCGGAATCGCTGCTTGCCCTGCAGGGCGGCAATTGCGTCGCCGCTGTCCATGTCGGCGCAACCGTCGGCCTGCTGCTGGTCGACCGCGCCGACGAGTGGAAGGATTTCGCCATTCCGTTCCCGACCGAACTGATCCCGTCGGACAGCGTCATCTGGCTGCGCAAGGGCGAAGCGGACACCCAGAAGGCGATCGACGAGAGCGTCAAGAAGCTGCACGCTTCCGGCAAGATGCTTGAGCTGGCCAAGGCAAACCGTCTGCTCAACACCAAATATCTCGAGGAAGAAAACAAGAAGCTTTCCGCCAAGTAAGCGGAAAGCAGCGGTAAAGCCATATGCAGGACATGAACCTGACCGGCCTGTTCATCGATCTGATGGGCAGGCTGGGTCTCAATTACGAATTTCTGGCGACGGGTTACGAGGCGCAGATCTGGCGTGACGGTTTCATCACCACGCTCTATCTGGTCGCCGTTACCATTCCCGTTAGCCTGATTGTCGGCCTGATCTTTGCAGCCTGCCTGACCTCGGGCAGGCTTTGGCTTTCCGCGCCCGTGCGCGGTTTTGTCGAACTCACCCGCAACACGCCCACACTCGTGCAGTTGATGTTCAGCTTTCTGGTGCTGAACACCGTCGTTTCCAACATGGTGGGCGGCGCGCAGAACAATCCGCTCTCGCCGTTTTTCTGGGTCGTTGCCGTCGTTGGCCTGCATGTGGCCGCACTGCATGCCGAAGCCATCCGCGGCGGCATCGAAGCAGTCCCCTCCTCGATGATCGAGGCGGCGCGCGGCATGGGTTTCAGCCAGTTCGAGATTTTGCGTTACGTGCAGATCCCGCTCGCCTTCCGGTCATCACTACCGGCCATCGTCAACGGGCTGATCAGCCTCGTCAAATCGACTACCGTCGGCAATGCCATCGCGGTCAGTGAAATCACCTATGCCTCGATCATGGTGTGGACGCAGCGCGACAATGTCGTTGAAATGATGATCGTGCTTCTCGCCTTCTTCAGCCTGATCAACTTTGTCGTCGCCCGCGTCGGCTCATGGGTGGAGCGCAGGCTCGCCATTCCGGGGTATGGGCTATGAGCATGGCAGTGACACAAACACCCAAGACCACAAAAACGAGCAGCCGCGTGCTGCGTTACGTCGGGTTCGTGGCCATGCCGCTTCTGGTAGTCGTCTGGTCGCTGGTCGATCTGTCGCTCGGCAAGGAGCTGGTGGAATGGATTCCCTACCTCGCCTCCGGCTTTTCGATGAACATCCTCATCACCCTCTGCGCGGTCACACTCGGCACCACGGCCGGCGTGCTTCTCGGCCTGATGCAGCTGGCGCCGTTCTGGTTCGTCCGCCTGCCGGCGCAGATCTATGTGCAGATCTTTCGCAATGCACCGGCGCTGGTACTGATCTTTGCCACCACTTACATTTTTCCATTCGAGATCGTGCTGTTCGGCAACTACCTGCCTTTCCCGGACTGGGTGAAGGCGGTGATCGGCCTTGCCATTCTCTCCAGCGCCTATATCGCCGAAATCACCCGCGGCGCGGTTCTCTCCATCCCCACCACGCAATGGGAAGCCACAAAGGGCCTCGGGTTTTCACGCCTGCAGGCGCTGCGTTACGTGATCCTGCCGCAATGCGTGCGCCGCTCGCTGCCGCCATGGATGAACGTCGCCTCGTCGATGGCCATGGGGACGTCGCTCGCCTCGCTGGTGGGCGTGCATGAACTCATGCATGCGGCAACCGATGCCAGCACCGCCGTGCGCCGGCTCGATTTCACCATCATCGCCTATGTCGTGGTGATGGCCGCCTTTTTCACGCTCTGCTACCCGATTGCCCGCCTGACCCGTCGCCTCGAACAGCGTTTCAACGCGGGCTGAAGGATTTTTTGACATGACTGCATCTACCGACGCCGCGATCGTGAAACTGGAAGACGTGCATCTGTCCTTCGGCCAGACGCAAGTGCTGAAAGGTATCGACCTCACCATCAACAAGGGTGACGCCGTTTCGATCATCGGTCCGTCCGGCTCCGGCAAATCCACCATCCTGCGCTGCATCAACGCGCTGGTGACGCCGCAGAGCGGCAAGATCACCGTGGCCGGCACCCGCGTCGACCAATTGACCAAGGAAAGCGAACGCATCCAGCTGCGCAAGCGCGTCGGCATCGTTTTCCAGCAATACAATCTGTTTCCACACCTGACGGTTCTCGACAATATCGTGCTGGCCCCGATAAAGATTCTCGGCGCCGACAAGACGGCGACCGTGAAACTGGCCCGCGAGCTTCTCGAAAAGGTGCGGCTGTCGGAAAAGGCTGACGCCTATCCCGGCCAGCTCTCTGGCGGCCAGCAGCAGCGCGTGGCGATTGCCCGCGCGCTCGCCATGAAACCGGAACTCGTCCTGTTCGACGAAGTGACCTCCGCGCTTGACCCGGAAACCGTGGGTGAGGTTCTCTGGGTCATCCGCGACCTCATCCGTGACGGCATGACCAGCATTCTCGTCACCCACGAAATGCGCTTTGCCGAAGAGATCAGCGACACCGTCGTTTTCACCGAAAACGGCCGCATCGTCGACCACGGCTCACCGCAGCAGATCTTTCACTCCACCAACAATCCGCGCATCCGCCAGTTCGTCGGCGGCCTTTCGGGTGGCGGACGTGGTGCGGTGCGCGACGGCGAGGGTATCTGACCATGGCCAAGGCACCACTCACCACCGCTTTCGCCAGCGCGATCGTCAATTCCGATCCGACCCGCGACGCTGCGGCCATGGAAGCGGCACGAACCGCGATCATCGATTTTCTCGCCTGCACGATTGCCGGTGCGGCTGATCGCACGACCGGCGTCCTCGCCAAGGCGGTGGGCGCCGATCTGCCGGGCGACGCCATTCTCGTCGGCAGCGACAGGAAAACCGATGCACTCGTCGCAGCCGTGATCAATGCCTATGCCGGCCATGTGCTGGATTATGATGATGTACACGCCAGCGTGCGCGGCCATCCCACGACGGTGATCATTCCAGCCCTGCTGGCTCTTGCCGCAGAACGAGAATTTTCGGCCGAAGCCTTTGTCGCCTCCCACGTCGTCGGCCTTGAGGCGATGGCACGGCTTGGCCTCTCGCTCGGATCCAAACATTACGAAAACGGCTTTCACGCCACCGCAACGCTTGGCCCGATCGGCGTCGCCGCCGCGATCTGCCATCTCACCGGTGCATCGGTGGAAGAAACGGCCGTCGCACTCGGCATCGCCGCCACGCAGGCATCGGGCCTCAGACTGCAATTCGGTTACGACACGAAACCCTATCACGCCGGCATGGCCGCCCGCTCCGGCCTTCTGGCCGCACGGCTGGCCGCGGCCGGTTTTGGCGGCGCACCGGATTTCCTCGACAATCCGGTCGGCTTTCATTCGGCTTATGCCTTCGACGCAGGTAAACCGGAACTGACAGCCAAGGATTGGGGCGCACCGTGGCAGATCGTATCGCCCGGCCTGACGCTGAAAGCCTATCCCTGCTGCACCGCCAGTCACCCGGTCGCCTCTCTCGGTATCGACCTTCACCGCGAAGGTTTGACCGCCGAGCAGATCGAAACGATCACCTTCACCTATCCGCCCGGTGCCGACGCGGCACTGGTTGTGACCAAGCCGACCAACGGCATCGAGGCCCGTTTCAGCCCGGAATACGTGTTTTCCGCCGCCCTGATCGATGGCGCGCTCCGGCTCGACCATTTTGACGAACGCCCGGTCAAAGACCGCATCATGGCGCTCGCCGCCCGCGCCGGCCGCCGCCATGACGAGACGGCACCACGCATGTCGACGGACCCGACAACCCGCTTTGTGGTGCTGGATATCGCGCTCAAGGACGGCACCACCATCAACCGCCGTTTCGACGGCCTGCCGGGCGTGACCGATCCGACCGACAAATTCCGCGACGCGACCGCTGCCAATGCGGCCTTTGCCGATATCCCCGACGTTGTCCGCAGCATGAAGACCGAAGCCGACCTTTCCCGGCTCCTCTCCCTGCTCAACCAGAACCCGATTTGACGAAAGATTTTATCATGAGCGATAAGCGACAAATCCATCTCGGCCTGTTCCTGCAGGGTGCCGGCCATCACGTGTCCGGCTGGCGTCACCCGAAAGCGGAAGCCGGCAGCGAAAATTTCGACCTTCTGCGCCGCGTCTCGCAGATCGCCGAACAGGCGAAATTCGACATGGTGTTTCTGGCCGATGGCCTGACCAGCGCGGTTGATGCACATCCGTCGATGATCGCCCGTTTCGAGCCGCTGACGCTGCTCTCGGCGCTCGCCATGGTGACGGACAAGATCGGTCTCGCCGCCACCGCTTCCACCACCTATGGCGAACCCTATCACACGGCGCGCGCCTTCTCCTCGATCGACCATCTGAGCCATGGCCGCGCCGCCTGGAACATCGTAACCACATCCTACGCCCGCACGGCCAACAATTTTTCAAAATCGCATCCCGAACATGACGAACGTTACGCCGTGGCGGAAGAATTCGTCGATGTGGTCCGTGGCCTCTGGGATAGCTGGGACGACGACGCCTTCATCAAGAACAAGGACAGTGGCGTCTATGCTGACCCATCCAAGGTTCATGTGCTCGATCACAACGGCAAATATTATTCCGTAAAAGGCCCACTCAATATTCCGCGTTCGCCGCAGGGCCATCCGATCCTCATCCAGGCCGGTTCGTCCGGCCCCGGTCAGGACCTCGCTGCCCGAACTGCCGATGTGGTGTTCACCGCCCAACAGAGCCTTCCCGAGGCACAGGCCTTCTACAAAAGCCTGAAGGCACGTGTCGAAAAGTTTGGTCGTCACGCCGACAGCGTCGCCGTCATGCCGGGCTTCCTGCCGGTGATCGGCCGCACGCAAAAGGAAGCTGCGGAAAAGCTGGCCGAACTCGACAAGTGGACCGACCTGAAGAGTGCCATGCCGCTTCTTGAAGAGCGCATGGGCCACAGCCTTGCCGATTACGATCCGGATGGCCCGCTGCCGGACCTGCCGATTTCCGACCAGCTGCGCAGCCGCGCCGAACTGCTGACGGCCGCCGCCCGCCGCGAAAACCTGACGATCCGCCAGTTGGCCTTGCGCGTCGCCGCCGGCCGTGGCCACCATATCGTGCTCGGCACACCGGTGGAAATCGCCGACCGCATGCAGGAATGGTTCGACGGTCGCGCCGCCGACGGCTTCAATGTCATGCCGCCTTTCTTCCCGGAAGGTCTCGAGGACTTTACCCAGCTCGTCGTGCCGATCCTGCAGGAGCGCGGCCTGTTCCGCACCGAATACACCGGCTCGACACTGCGCGATCATCTGGGCCTGTCGCGCCCGGCGCTTTAAGCACTCAGCGCCGTGTGAACTCGATACTGCTGGTGGCGACGGAGCGACCCGTCGCCACATCCTTGTCGATGGTGCGCAGGCGAAGGCCGTTTGTGCCCAGCTTTTCGATGGTCATGCCGGCACTCCGATCACCATTCACCACCCGCGCCCAGGTGACGGCAAGATTGACCGTATCGCCATGCCGGCTGCCGCTCAGGCTGGACGACTGTCCCGCTGGTCCGACATAGGTGCCGGAATAACGGCTGCCCGATGTTTTGACATCTGCGGAAAATCCGCGCGAAACCAGCAGGCCGCGGCAACGGCCTTTCATTGAGAGCGAGGCCGGCGTGGAGCCCACCTGCAGGCTGCAGGAAACATTGACCTTGCTCCCACCGATCTTTGTCAGCACCAGTCCCTTGCCACTCCAGCTGCCGGCGATCGACCTCAGGTAATCGGCTTCTGCAGCCTGCGAGATAGCGGGTAGGCACAGGATCAGAGCGACGGCGGTTAGGCTTACGACACGCATATCGGGACATCTCCATGAACCCCGACGAAACCGCGCTTAGCCGGCTTTTGTTCCCGCCTGTTCCTTCGAGCCCATGCTTACGCGATCGGTCTGCAGAGAAAGGTCCCGCGGAGCCGGCCACTGCGCGAAAAAATGATGGACCGGACCGTGCCCATGTCCGACCGCCAAAAACCGCCCTGCCGCCAGTGCCTCATGCAGGTAGTCCTTTGCGATAGCGACAGACGTCAGCAGGTCATGGCCATGCGCCAGCTGTGCGGCAATCGCGGCTGAAAGCGTGCAGCCGGTACCGTGATCGTTGATCGTTTGAAGTCGCGGATATCGGAACTCGTGGAACGTGTTCCGATCCGTCAGCAACACATCGACACAATCGATGCCACCACCATGCCCGCCCTTGATCAGCACGGCAGCCGCGCCTTCTATCCGCAACTGTTCCGCCTGCCACACGACATCCGCATGCGTTTCCGCCACCGGCAAACCGGTCAGGATCGCCGCTTCGAACAGGTTTGGCGTGATCAGCGTCACCCTCGGCATCAGCAGTGATTTCAGCGCCGCCACGGCATCATCGCGCAGCAAACGGTCTCCCGATGTCGCCACCATCACCGGATCGAGCACCACCGGCCCCGCATATTGCTGCAGGCCATCGGCAACGGTTCGGATCGTATCTTCTCGTGACAGCATGCCGATCTTGATGGCATTCACATCAAGATCGCTCAGCACCGCCTTCATCTGCGCATCAATCATCGACGCGGACACATCCTCTACGGCAGAGACACCCAGCGTGCTCTGCGCCGTGATCGCCGTCAGCACGCTTGCGCCATAGACACCAAGCGCTGAAAACGTCTTCAAATCCGCCTGGATGCCGGCACCGCCGCCGCTATCCGAACCGGCAATAGTGAGTGCGATCGCCGTCATGCCGGCACCTCTTGCCGGTTTCGCCATGGCGCGGTCGCGGCCAGCCATTGCCGGGTTCGGGCCTCGGGATCGGCGTTAAGAGTAATGTCGGTAACGACTGCAGCGCTTGCCGCCCCTTCATCGAGAACCAGCAGCGCGCGTTCGGCGGTGATACCACCAATCGCAACAAGTGGAAGAGCACCGATGCGCCGTTTCCAGTCGGACACCCGCTCGATACCTTGCGGCTGCCATTTCATCTTTTTGAGGATCGTCGGCCAGACGGGACCGAGCGCCACATAATCCGGCTTTGCGCCAAGCGCCGTCTCCAGTTCGGAAACATCATGAGTGGAGACGCCGAGCTTCAGGTCCGCGCGCCGAATTGCGTCAAGATCGGCGTCAACAAGATCCTCCTGACCGAGATGGATGAAATCACATCCCTCGTCGATCGCGAGCCGCCAGTAATCGTTGACGATCAACTGGCAGCCATAGGCAAGGCACACTGCCCTTGCCCTGCGGATTTGCTGCCTGAGTTCGGTTTCCGATATGTCCTTGATGCGCAACTGCACCAGCTTGACACCCAGCGGCACCAGCCGCTCGATCCAGTCCGCACTATCGACGATGAGGTAAAAAGGATCGAGCTTCATGAAAACACCGCCTTGCCGATGACCGGCGTCGAGGGCACCGCCATGTCGCGCGGTTCCAGCATGCCGGCGAGATAGGCGAGCCTTCCCGCGTCCGTCGCCTTGGCGAAAGCCTCGGCCATGGCGGGCGGATCGCCCGCATTGGCGACGGCCGTGTTGAGCAAAACGGCGTCGTATCCCAGTTCCATCACCGTGGCCGCATGCGACGGGCGGCCAAGACCAGCATCGACGATCAGCGGAATGTCGGGAAAGGCTGCCCGCATGGCGGTCAGCGCTGACGGGTTACGCGGGCCCGCCGCCGAACCGATCGGCGCGCACCAGGGCATCAGCACCCGGCAACCTGCAGCCAGCAGTTTTTCGGCCACGATCAGATCGTCGGTCGTGTAGGGGAAAACGGAAAAGCCTTCGTCGGTGAGAATACGCGCCGCTTCCACCAGTTCAAAAACATCCGGCTGGAGGCTGTCGTGATGACCAATGACTTCGAGCTTGATCCAGTTCGTACCGAAAACTTCGCGCGCCATCTTGGCTGTCAGGATGGCTTCCGATGCGCTGTGGCAACCGGCCGTGTTCGGTAGAATGCGAACGCCGAGATTTCGAATGAGTTCAAAAAACGCACCACCGGCCTTGCCGCCCGAGGTTTCCCGACGGAGCGAGACGGTGACGATGCCCGCGCCGGACCTTCTCACCGCTTCGGACAAAACAGCGGGTGACGGATAACGCGCCGTGCCAAGCAGCAGGCGCGAGGACAATTCGGTTTCGTAGAGTTTCAACATGGCTCAGCCTCCCTGCATGGGGGAAAGAATTTCGATCCGGTCACCGTCTGCGAGGTGCGTATCGGCACGATCCTCGCGATGAACGAGGTCTCCATTGACGGCGGTGGCCAGCCATTCGCCCTCGTATTCCAGCGCTTCAAGCAGGTCGGCGAGCGTAACGGTCTCCAGAACCTGCGCTTCTCCGTTGACGATAAAATTCATGCGATCATCTCCTCGCGGAGAGCGGCACCGTTGGAAAGGCGGATTGCGGCTTGTTTCGCCATGGCGGGGGCGAGCAGAAAACCGTGGCGATACATGCCGGCGATCGCCAGCCCATCACCGGTCTCCACAACGCGCGGAAAATTGTCGGCAAAGGCCGGGCGGATGCCGACACCGGTTTCCACCACCCGCGCCTCGCCAAACGCCGGATGCAGCGCATAGGCAGCATTCAAGAGTTCCATCAGCGAGCGTGCCGAAATCGGGCCGTCATCCTCCGTCTCGATCATCGTTGCGCCGACCATGAAACGGTGATCGTCACGCGGCACGACATAGATCGGGTGGCGTGGATGCAGCATGCGCACCGGTCGCGACAGCGTAACCTCGCCGGTTTCCAGATAGAGCATTTCGCCACGCACGCCCCGCAGGCCGGGAATATGCGGGATCGCCGCCGGGCCGGTGCAATCCAGCACGGCGGTATAGTTCTTTTTCGGCGACGGCCCCCAGCCCAAGTGGAAGAGGCCACCCAGGTTGCGGATCGTCTTGGCCAGCCCCGTCAAAGCCCGGCGCGGATCGAGATGCGCCTCGTTTTCAAAGAAAAGCGCCTTTTCGAAACGACCGGAAAGCGAGGGTTCGAGATCGGTAATCTCGTTTCGATCAAGCCAGACATGACCCGTCGTACGACTGGCAAAACGGGTAAGATCGGTGATGTCGCGCGGCTGCGTCACCACCAGCGTGCCATTTCGAATAACCGCACCCGGCACGACCTGATCCCACCAGTCAGCGGCATCGAGCCCGAGTGTCAGCACGACCTCTTCCGCCGCCTCCCGTTCGCAATAGGGAGCGAGCATGCCGCCGGCGAAAAAAGAAGCACCCTGCCCCACCGTGTCCTGATAATCGACGATATCAACATCTTCGCCGCGACGGAGAAGTTCATAGGCGACGGCAAGGCCGGCAACGCCGGCCCCTTTAACGAGAAAGAGAGACATCAGGCTTCTCCCGCCACATTCGCCACCGGCATGTAGAGATCGCCACCATCACGGTATTTTGCAGCCATCGCCTCCAGCCCCTCCTTCTGGGCCTCGGCGCGGATATCGTGCGAGATCCGCATCGAGCAGAATTTTGGGCCGCACATGGAGCAGAAATGCGCGACCTTGTGCGCATCCTTGGGCAGGGTTTCGTCGTGGAAACTACGCGCCGTGTCGGGGTCGAGCGAGAGGTTGAACTGGTCCTCCCAACGGAATTCGAAGCGCGCACGAGACAAGGCATCGTCACGCATCTGCGCGCCCGGATGCCCCTTGGCGAGATCGGCGGCATGGGCAGCGATCTTGTAGGTGATGACGCCGGTCTTCACGTCATCCCGGTCGGGCAGGCCGAGATGTTCTTTTGGCGTGACGTAACACAGCATGGCGGTGCCGAACCAGCCGATCATCGCAGCACCTATTGCGGAGGTGATGTGATCGTAACCCGGCGCGATATCGGTGGTGAGCGGACCAAGCGTATAGAACGGCGCCTCGCCGCAGGTTTTCAGCTGCTTGTCCATGTTCTCCTTGATCTTGTGCATCGGCACATGACCCGGCCCCTCGATCATCACCTGGCAATCCTTTTCCCAGGCGATCTTGGTCAGCTCCCCGAGCGTCTCCAGCTCTGCGAACTGGGCGGCATCATTGGCATCGGCAATCGAGCCGGGGCGCAGGCCGTCACCCAGCGAAAACGTCACGTCATAGGCACGCGCAATGTCGCAGATCTCGTCAAAGTGTTCGTAGAGAAAGCTCTCGCGGTGATGATGCAGACACCACTTGGCCATGATCGAGCCGCCGCGTGAAACGATGCCGGTCACGCGGTTGACGGTGAGGTGGATATAGGAAAGCCGCACGCCGGCATGGATGGTGAAATAATCCACGCCCTGTTCGGCCTGTTCGATCAGCGTATCGCGATAGACCTCCCAGGAAAGGTCCTCGGCAATGCCGTTGACCTTTTCCAGCGCCTGGTAAAGCGGCACCGTGCCGATCGGCACCGGCGCATTGCGGATGATCCAGTCGCGGATGTTGTGGATGTTGCGGCCGGTCGACAGGTCCATCACCGTGTCGGCACCCCAGCGGATCGCCCAGACCATCTTTTCGACCTCCTCCGCCATGGAAGAGGTGACGGCCGAATTTCCGATATTGGCGTTGATCTTGACCAGAAAATTGCGGCCGATGATCATCGGTTCGATTTCGGGATGGTTGATATTGGCCGGGATGACGGCGCGGCCTTCGGCCACTTCGCGGCGCACGAATTCCGGCGTGATATAATCCGGCGTGTGCGCGCCAAAACTCTCGCCGTCCCTCAGCAATGCCTCCTTCGCCGCCTGCCTGCCAATGTTTTCGCGGATGGCGATAAATTCCATTTCCGGCGTGATGATGCCAGCGCGGGCATAGGCAAGCTGGGTGACGGCCTGGCCCGCGTTCGCCTTCAATGGCGCATTACGAACCGGAAACTCCGGCGTCAGCCGTTCGCCGGTGGCAAAACCGTTATCCTCCGGTTTGACGTGGCGACCATCATACCGGACGACATCGCCACGGGCCGCGATCCAGCTTTCGCGAAGGCGCGGCAGGCCGTTGTCGATGGCAACGACATGGTTCGGATCGGTGTATGGGCCGGAACTGTCATAAACGGTCACCGGCGGTTCGCCGGCGGTCGGATGCAGGGCAATGTCGCGCATCGGCACGCGCAGATCGGGATAGGCCTGTCCCGCAACATG
This sequence comes from Endobacterium cereale, assembly GCF_009617585.1. Lineage (GTDB taxonomy): Bacteria > Pseudomonadota > Alphaproteobacteria > Rhizobiales > Rhizobiaceae > Neorhizobium > Neorhizobium cereale. The sequence continues at coordinate 310,880 of NZ_WIXI01000048.1, forward strand.
GATTTTGGTGGAGGCCTGAAAAGGACCCGAAGTGACGGTCGGGCTTTGCGGTTTGGCGGCAATATTCATCGTGAGGCTCCAAGTGTTAAGGTTGGAGACCCAGTCCTAGAGCCGGAAAGATGGAAGAACGCCGATCAACGGAATCCGGGAGATGGATTCATTGCATTCGCAGCGTTTTGCACCGTCCCTACGCCAGTATGAACTGGATCAGGTTCAACGGGTCACTGCGCGCGATAGCAGAATCTCAGCCCCTTGACGGGACACCCCTGGTGAATGCGATGAGGCTATGACAGCAGGATCGATGGGTCAAGCGCCTCTTCCACCCTTCCTTGCGATCGATGGAACGGCAGACGGATTGCCACATGCGCGATTTGACGGATATGCGCTATGTCTGGAGCCGAACGGCGATATCATGACAGTCCATGTGGCAACAAATCGAGACAGAGGCGTGCGACCAAAGAAGCAAACAGACATCGCGAACGGAAAGCAAAACTCCGCCCGATCTTTGCAACTGCAAGACTGCCTTGAGGCCCGCGGAAGCTGCTGCGCACCCGTCGGCATCTCGGTGGCGATGTTGCGGGTCATCGACGCTGCGGGCGAGCTGATCGAATGGCCGTTCGGCCTTCTCGTTTCCCTATGGGGTAAAGGCAGATCATGAGCTTCGGCTGGACCAATCTCGTCATCGGCCTTTTGCAGCAGATGTGCGTCTATCTCGTGATCGCCTATCTGTTCAGCAAGACACCGCTTTTCCTGCCGCTGATGCAGGTGACGGTGCGTCCTTGGCGCAAAGTGGCCTGTTACGTCATCTTCTCGATGTTCTGCATCATGGGCACCTATTTTGGCCTCCACATCGATGAAGCGATCGCCAATACACGTGCCATCGGCGCCGTGCTCGGCGGCATTTTTGGCGGGCCGCTGGTCGGGCTGGCGGTGGGGCTGACGGGTGGCATGCACCGGTATTCGCTGGGCGGTTATACCGCTCTCGCCTGCGCCATTTCCACCACCGCTGAAGGTCTGATTGGCGGTTTGGTGCATAGCTATCTGCTGCGTCATCGCCGGACAGACCTGTTGTTCAAGCCGTTGCTGATTGCGGGCGTAACCTTGTTTGCCGAAATCGTGCAGATGTCGATCATTCTGGTCGTCGCCCAGCCATTCGTGAACTCCATGCATCTGGTGGAGACCATCGCCTTACCGATGATCGTCGCCAACACGGTTGGTGCGGCCATGTTCATGAACATCCTCGGCGACCGGCGAAAACTATTCGAAACCCATTCGACTATCTTTTCCGGCAAGGCGCTCAAGATCGCAGAACGCGCCGAAGGTGTCTTGCGCAACGGCTTCAACGCCGAAAACAGCACCAAAGTGGCCCGCATTCTGTATGAGGAAGCGAATGTCGGGGCCGTCGCCATCACCGACCGCGAAAAGATCCTCGCCTTCATCGGCATCGGCGCCGATCACCACCTGCCCGGCCGCGAGATCACCTCGGCTCAGACGCTTGAGGCGATTGCCGAAAACAAGGTCATGTATGCCGATGGCAATGAGGTCAGCTATCAATGCTCGATCGATCCGAACTGCCGGCTGGGTGCCTCGCTGGTCATTCCGCTGAAGGGAGAGGACGACACCGTGATCGGCACGATCAAGCTCTACGAGCCGAAGACAAAACTGTTTTCCACCTTCAATCGCGCGCTCGGCGAAGGTGTCGCGCGGCTGCTGTCGGCGCAGATTCTCGCAGGTCGCTATGAGCGCCAGAAACAAATGCTGTCGCAGTCGGAAATCAAGCTCCTGCATGCGCAGGTCAATCCGCATTTCCTGTTCAACACGCTGAACACCCTGTCAGCCATCATCCGCATCGATCCGGCCGAGGCGCGCAAACTGGTGCAGAACCTCTCCACGTTCTTCCGCAAGAACCTGAAGCGCACCAGCGACGTGGTGGCGCTTTCCGACGAGATCGAACACGTCAACGCCTATCTGCAGATCGAAAAGGCGCGCTTTCAGGAGCGCCTGCAGATAGAGATCGATGTGCCGGATGAGCTGGCCCAGGTGCATCTGCAGGCCTTTTCGCTGCAGCCACTTGTCGAAAACGCCATCAAGCACGGCACATCGCAGCTGATCGGCGAAGGACGGATCACCATTTCGGCGCGGCGCGAAGGCGACGACATGCTGGTTTCCGTTACCGACAATGCCGGCCTGTTTAAGCGCAAGCCGGGCGGCGATGGCGGGCTTGGCATGAATATCGTCCACCGGCGCACCAAGGGTTATTTCGGCGATGCCTATGGCATGCATGTCGATGTGGAGCGCGATGTATTCACCCGCATCAGCCTGCGCGTGCCAATGGTCGATACGCACCATCATACGCCCTACGAATCCGTGCTGGAATTGACAAAAATCTAATCGTTTAATGCCCTGCGTTTCCAGCGAAATTTGACCTGTGTCATGTCCGGTTGGGGATAGCCCGGCCGGCTGCAAAAACGCTCCACCGCTCACCCCGGATTATCGACCGCTCACGCCGTGATAGCGCCACTCAGCCAAACACCCCCTCCCGCCTTTTCGCCTCGAGAGTAGCCTCCTCTCATCCTAAGGAGGGACAAGACCATGGCAAACGCCCTGACAATGGTCATCGGCACCGCCTGCATCCTCGCGATCTGCTACCGGTTCTACGGTATCTTCTTCGTTCGCAAGGTTCTCGGCGTCAGCGATACCGAAGTCACCCCGTCGCACACGCTTGCCGACGGACGTAATTACGTGCCCACCAAGAAGTGGGTGAATGCCGGCCAGCATTTTGCGGCCATCGCCGCCGCCGGCCCGCTGGTCGGCCCGGTTCTCGCCGCCCAATACGGTTACCTGCCCGGCCTGATCTGGCTGCTGGTCGGTTGCGTCATCGGCGGCGCGGTGCATGACACGGTCGTGCTGTTCGCCTCGATGAAACACAAGGGTTCGTCGCTGTCGGAAGTCGCCAAGGCAGAGCTTGGGCCCGTCGCCGGCTGGTGCACCGGCCTTGCCATGCTGTTCATCATCACCATCACCATGGCAGGCCTGTCGATGGTCGTGGTGCATGCGCTGGAACGCAACCCCTGGGGCACATTCGCCGTCTTCATGACGATCCCGATCGCCATGGCTGTCGGCCTGTATGAAAAGATGGGCGGCAATGCGAAGATCGGCACCTATGTCGGCCTCTTCGCCATCCTCGCCTCGGTTTTCGCCGGCCCTTACGTGCAGGAATCGGCGCTCGGCCAGTGGTTTACCTTCCAGTATAGCTCGCTCGGCATCATGCTGCCGATCTACGCTTTTCTCGCCAGCGCCCTGCCCGTCTGGCTGCTGCTCACCCCGCGCGGTTATCTGTCGAGCTTCCTCAAGATCGGCGTGTTTGCCGCTCTCGTCGTCGGCGTCGTCATCATCAACCCCGAAATCAAGATGCCGGCCCTCACCGACTTCATCCATGGCGGCGGCCCGGTTCTGGCCGGCCCTGTCTGGCCGTTCATCTCGATCACGATCGCCTGTGGTGCTATCTCGGGTTTCCACGCCTTCATCGGCTCGGGCACCACGCCAAAGCTGGTCGACAAGTGGAGCGATATCCGCCCCGTCGCCTTCGGCATGATGCTGGTCGAATGCCTCGTCGCCGTGCTAGCCCTTATCGCCGCAACGGCACTTCCGATGGCCGACTATTTTGCCATCAACGCATCGCCGGAGGTTTTTGCCACGCTCGGCATGACGGTTCAGGATCTGCCGCGTCTCGAACAGGCAATCGGCATGGATCTCGCAGGCCGCACCGGTGGCGCCGTAACGCTCGCCGTCGGCATGACCGAGATCTTCACCAGCATTCCCTGGTTCAAGACGCTGGCCGCCTACTTCTTCCAGTTCGTCATCATGTTCGAGGCCGTCTTCATTCTGACCGCCATCGACTCGGGAACCCGTGTTGCCCGTTACCTGATCCAGGACATTCTTGGTGACCTCTGGGCTCCGATGAAGCAGATCAACTGGCTACCCGGCTCGATCTTCGCCAGCATCGTCGCCTGCCTTCTCTGGGGTTATCTCCTCAACTCGGGCGATATCAACTCGGTCTGGGCCCTGTTCGGTGTCTCGAACCAGATGATGGCCTCGCTTGGCCTCACCATCGGCGCAACGATCATCCTGCGCATCTCGGCCAAGCGCATCTACATGCTGACCTGCCTCATCCCGCTCGCCTACCTGTTCGTCACGGTGAACTATGCCGGCTACTGGATGATCGCCAACGTCTACCTCAACGAAGCAGCCAAGGGCTACAACCCGGTCAACGCCATCCTGTCGATCATCATGATGGTTCTCGGTGTGATCGTTCTGGTTGCCGCAATGTTCAAATGGAAGGACATGCTGCGCACGGGCCGGAACGGCGAGGCTGAAAGGCTCGCACTTTCACCCGCGGAGTAACCAGCTTCCCTGAGGCTGACATTCCTCCCTAAGCCTCAAAACCCGGCGCATGTTTCACACATGCGCCGGGTTTCGTTTTTGGCAATGTCAGAGAATGCCGAGTTGTTCTTTCAATGGCCCGAGAAAACGGCGGCTGACGGGAATGGAGCGCCCACCGATGGTTAGGATATTGGCGGCACCGTTTTCGGCCAGCGCGATATCCTGAATATGCTCGGGATTGATCATGTATTGCCGATGGCAGCGGATCAACCGTGTGCGTTCCTCGAGCGTGCGCAAAGTCAGTTCGGTGAAATGCTCGGCGCCGTCATTACCGATGACATAGATGCCGCCCGGCCGCGAAAAGATTGCCTCGACATCCTCGATCTTCATCAGACGAATGCGGTTGAGGCCGGTGCAGGGAATGTGGCGCAGTGGCGGCACGATTTCGAGCAACCGATCCTGGTGCACCGCTTTTGCCTTGCGCAACCGGTCAAGCGTCTTTTGCAGCCGCTCCTCCTGAATGGGCTTCAGCAGATAATCGAAGGCGTTTTCCTCAAATGCCCGAACCGCATATTCCTCGTAAGCCGTGAGGAAAACGATCTGCGGCATCTTTTCCGGGTCGATCATGCCGACCATTTCCAGACCGCTGACCTGCGGCATCTGGATATCGAGGAACATGACGGTTGGCGACAGGCGGTTAATGGCGGCGATGCCTTCGATGGCATTGGCACACTCGCCGACGATTTCGATATCGGCCTGATCTGCGAGGACGGATTTCAACTCGTCGCGCGCCAGCGCTTCGTCATCAACGATCAGAACTTTCATGCGTACTTGTTATCCGGTCTGAAAAGCCAGCATTTGGAATATGGACTGGCATCGGCTTAAGCAAGACCATTCGCTCAAGCGGCGCAGCCTCGAGTGCCGCATCGGAGAATAGTGGAGCGTTTCGGGCGCTATGGATTGACCCGCGCCCCATTTCAGCAGCTGCACGGTACCGTACCATCGAAAATTTTGGGTTGGCCTGCCGCATATCTGCCCTAGTTAATGAGTGGGCGGCAAAAATGAGGTATGGAAATGGCACTGGCTGATAGACTTGCCAAATTCGAACAGACCAACCAGGTCGCATTCGGAATCATCGAGGCGGAAGCAACTGCACGCGAGCAGAAGACCGAAAAGCTGCGACAGGCAAGACTGATGCAGGCTCGCAAATCCGATGAGGAAAGCTGAGCGACCCTAATAAAATGTGGCGATGCGATTGCCGTCGAGTTCGTGCACCCGAAACTCGGTGGCATATATCTCCGACAGGACTTCCTGTCGGACGATATCCGTCGGCGACCCTTGCAGGAAAAGCCTGCCATCGCGCATGACGACGATGTGGTCGGAATAACAGGACGCGAAATTGATATCGTGCAGGACCACAACGACGGTCTTGCCGAGTTCGCGGGCCGACTTGCGCATCAGTTTCATCATCGCCACCGAATGGCTGATATCGAGATTGTTGAGCGGTTCGTCGAACAGCATGTAATCCGTGTCCTGACACAGGACCATGGCGACAAAGGCGCGCTGGCGTTGGCCGCCGGACAGCTCATCCAGAAAACGGTGGCGGAAATCGCCAAGCCCCAGATAATCGATGGCCCGCTCGACATGCTCCCGATCTTGCAGCGTCGGGCGGCCCTTGCTGTAAGGGTAACGTCCAAAGGTCACGAGATCGGTCACCGTCAGGCGGGCGGTCAGATGATTGTCCTGGCGCAGGATGGAAAGCCGCTTTGCCAGCACGTCCCCCGACACCTTGGTGACATCCAGACCGTCCACTATCACCGTGCCCGCATCCATCGGCAGCAGGCGGGCAATCATCGACATCAGCGTCGATTTGCCGGCGCCGTTGGGACCAATGATCGACGTCAGCCCGCCTTTCGGCAAAGCGAGCGTGACGCCATCGACCACAAGAGTCTTGCCATAGGATTTGCTGACGCCGGAAACCTCGATCATCGGTTGCGTCCTTTCAGAAGGAAGAGGATGAAGAACAGGCCACCGGCAAATTCGATGATGATCGACAGCGCCGTGTCGAAGGCAAAGAGCCGTTCCAGAACGGTCTGGCCGCCGACCAGACAAAGGACGGAAATCAGAACCGCCGCCGGTAACGTGTAGCGGTGCCGGCTGGCCGGAATGATCAGATAGGCGAGATTGGCGACGAGAAGGCCGAAGAAGGTCACCGGCCCGACAAGTGCCGTCGAGACCGAGATCAGGATGGCGACAAGGATCAGGATTCTTGTTGTGGCCGCCTGATAATCGAGCCCCAGCGAAATCGCCATGTCCCGGCCGAGCGCCACGACATCGAACGTATCGCGCATGCGCCAGATGAAGACCGTCACGACGGCAACCAGCGCCGCCGAAACGCCGACGAGCGTGCCATCGGTGACGTTGAAACTGGCAAACATCCGGTCCTGCAGCACCACGAAATCATCCGGATTGATGATCCGCTGCAGGAAACCGGACAGGCTGCGAAACAGCACGCCGAGCACGATGCCCACCAGAACCAGAAGATGCAGGTTCTGCGCGTGGCCTGAGAAAAGAGAACGAAACAGCAGAAGTGAAAAGCCGACCATGGCGGCGACTTCTATGATGAACATCAAACGCGGATCGATGGCGGAGGTGGCGGCCGCGCCGAGCGTGAAAACCAGCACAGTTTGGAGCAGGACGTAAAGCGCGTCAAAACCCATGATCGACGGCGTCAGGATGCGGTTGCCGGTAATGGTCTGGAACAGCACTGTCGAAACCGAGATCGCATAAGCAACGACAAGGATGGCCATCAGGCGCGTACCGCGGAAACTCAGCACGAATGACCAGCTTCCGCGCGCACCCCATGTCATGAAGGCAATCGCGGCGACAAGCGAAAGCGCCGCAAGAACGGCCAGCGTGACCAGTGAGGTTTTACGCAAGGCTTCAGGCGACACGATTGCGCCTCCCGATCAGCAGATAGAGGAAGAACAGGCTACCGACGATACCGAGCACCGCGCCGACCGGGATTTCGAAAGGCGCATTGATGACCCGGCCGATGATGTCGCAGACGAGCACCAGCGCCGCACCGCACAGGCCGATCCACGGCAGGCTGCGACGCAGGTTGTCGCCCATGATCATGCTGACGACGTTGGGGACGATCAGGCCCAGAAACGGCACGACACCGGCGGTGACGACGACACAGGCGGTCACCATCGACACGATGATCAGGCCCAAGGTCATCACCTTGCGATAGTTGAGGCCGAGATTGCTGGAAAAAGCCTCGCCCATGCCGGCAACCGTGAAGCGATCGGCCGCGACATAGGCGGCGATGGTCAGGGCAAACGCGACCCAGAGGATTTCATAACGCCCGCGCAGAACGACGGAAAAATCGCCGCTTGCCCAGGCGCCCATGGATTGCAGGAGATCGAAACGGTAGGCGAAGAAGGTGGTGACCGCGCTGATCATGCCACCGAGCATGATGCCGACCAGCGGCACCATCAGGATCGAGCGCAGCGGAATGGCACGCAGGATGGAAAGAAACAGCGCAGTGCCGGCCATGGAAAAGGCCGCCGCCACCAGCATTTTTGCGATCACCGGCATATCCGGTGCGATCAGCAGAACCGTCAGCATGCCGAGGCCTGCGGATTCCACGGTACCGGCGGTGGACGGTTCGACAAAACGGTTGCGGGCCAGCATCTGCATGATCGTGCCGGCAATGGCCATGCCGGAACCGGCAAGCACCAAAGCAATGGTGCGCGGTACCCGGCTTGCCAGAAGCACCATCAGGTCCCGCTGATCCGCGGCGCCGGAGAACAGGTCGAACGGCGAAACATCACGCACGCCGACGAAAAGGCTCACCAAGGCCAGAAGGACAGTCAGAAGCAGAGCGGGCAGAAACAGTTTTGGCGGCAAATCGAGCAATCCGGAAAAGGTTGAACCGCGCGGGGCAGCGCGGTTCACTCAGCGGCTGGCGTGGATGGATGAAACGTCAGTTGGTGCTGATTGCCTTTGAAAGGTCATCGACGGTGTTTTGCATCGCCGTGATGCCGCCGCCAACGAGATACCAGGCAACCGGATCCAGATAAACGACGTGATTGTTCTTCGAGGCTGTCGTCTGGCCGACAACTTCGTTATCGAGCATCTTCCTGGCAGCGCCGTCGCGACCGATGGCGGCATCGCGATCAATCACGAACAGCCAGTCCGGGTTCTTTTCCAAAATGTATTCATAGGAGCTCGGATTGCCGTGCGTGCCCTTGGCTCCGGTTTCCTCGGCCGGCACGAAACCGTAATCGGAAAACAGCATGCCGAAACGCGAGCCGGGGCCATAACTGCTCATCTTGCCGCCGGTGGTCAGCACCAGCAGCGCCTTGCCCTGCTGGCCGGCCTTTGCCTTGAGGTCAGCCGTCGAAGAAGCCAGCTTTTCAAGCAGGGCTTCGGCTTCCTTTTCCTTGCCAAAAATCTTGCCGAGAGTGCGAACATTCTCCTGTGCCTGCGGCAAGAACTGTTCTGCGCTGACGGTCAGGTCGATCGTCGGGGCGATCTTGGCAAGATCGTCGAACTTGGCGCTGGAGCGACCGGCGACGATGATCAGATCCGGCTCGGCGGCGTTGACGGCCTCATAATCCGGTTCGAAGAAGGTACCGATCTTGGCAACATTCTCACTGGCATATTTCGAAAGATAAGCCGGCTTGTTGCCCGCCGGCACGCCGGACACCTCGATGCCTAAAGCCGTCAGCGTATCGAGTGCCGCAAGATCGAAGGTCAGAACCTTCTTGGGCACTTCGGAAAATGTCGCCTCGCCCTTGGCATGTTTGATGGTGACGTCGGCAGCTCTGGCGCTTTCGCCTGCAAATCCGAAGGAAATGGCCGTGGCCATCAAGGCCATGGCAAGCCGGAAAGGCCGCTTCATCGTCGTCATCAAGGTTCCCCTGTCGTGGCCGATGTCAGTGCGGATCAAGGCTCTGTTATCGGTTAAAATCTAAGTTGAGTAATTATGTACACTTATGTAGGGAGAGCTGACGGGTCAATCGATGTCATTTAGAAACGGTCTAAATTGCGCATCGTGCAAAACGGCAGGCATGGCGGGGCAAAAGGCATGGCAGGCGACAAGCGCAGCCTCGGTAGAAAAGTGGATGACAGCGGCGCGGGCGCATTCAACCAGGTCAAGCTGCTGGTCGCCTTTGATGCATTGCTGCGAGAGGGCAGTGTCAGCCGTGCCGCCGCAAGCCTGAAATTGCAGGTCTCTGCCGTCAGCCGCATGCTTGCGGAACTGCGCAAGCTGTATGACGATCCGATCTTCATCCGCACCGGCCAGGGCATGCGCCCGACACCTTTTGCCGAATCCCTGCGCCTGCGTGTGAGAGGCCACGCATCCGAAACGGAATTATTGCTGGCCGCGAACGGCAGCACGCCATTGGAGCCAGCGTTCAACCTTGCTGCGACCCCGCCCGAGCCTGCGACAGTAGCGTCTCCGCCCTCCCCTGATGAATGGGCAGTCGAAACCCGAGCAAACATCGTGCCTCTGTCCGTTACGCCCGCCGATCAGCTCGAAGCGGCACCGACCCCCCGCCACTTTGCTGTCCGTATCGCGACGATTGGCGACAACGCCGATCCGCACCGGCGTTTGGCGCGTTACATTGCCACGACGGCACCCGGCCCCGGACGCAGCCGACCGCTGACACAGGATGAGGCGCGCGATGCGCTTGCCCTCATCCTTGATGGTCAGGCTGATCCCTTGCAGGTCGGTGCGCTGCTGATGACGATCCACTATCGCGGCGCCAGCGCCAGCGAACTGGCCGGTTTTGCCGAGGCCATCCGCAACACGATGGCAATCCCCGCAAAATTCACGCGACCGGACCTGGACTGGCCGGCCTATGTTTCGCCAAAGGTGCGCACCGCGCCATGGTTTCTGCACGCGGCGCGACTGGTGGCGATGGCCGGCCATAAAGTGCTTCTGCATGGCCATTACGGCAGCGGTCCGGAAAGCGGAAAGATGGAAATGGCGGCAGAGGATGCGGGCATTCCGGTTTGCCTGACGCTTGCAGACGCAAGTGCGGCGCTGACCGCAGGCGGTATTGCCTTCACGCCGCTCGGTTCACTGGCGCCGCAGACGCGCAGCCTGCTTGGACTGCATGCCATGTTCGAAATGCGCAATCCGCTGCATTCCGCCATTCACCTGATCAATCCGCTGGGCGCAAAGGCTTCGATCCTTGGCGCCTCGCAATCATCCCGCCGCGATCTCTACCGCGATGTGGCGCGGCATCTCGACCTGCCCAATATTGCGCTGATCGGTTCGGTGCGTGATGTGGCGGAGTATACGCCCGGTCGCATGGTCAAGATTTTTCGCATGGCATCCGGCGTCGATGCGGACATTACCGTGCCGGCCGGAAAAAAGCTTAGGCCCGGCACGAGCGGCATGCTGACCCAGCGTGAATATTGGCAGGCGATCTGGTCCGGCGCAGCGCGTGACGAATGGGCCGAAGCCGTCATTCAGAAGACGGCGGCAGTGGCGTTCCTGGCGCTTACGGGTGACCCGCAGGCGAAGTTCGAAGATTGCCTGCCGCAGGCGGTCGAACTTTGGGCGGCCCGCCAGCGATAACGGCACGCCTTACAGGAAAAGCAAACGCGGAGCATTTTCCGCGTTTGCTTTGACTTGAAAAATCAGAACGTCTTGGTGACGCTCAACCAGAAACGGCGACCTTCCATCGTGGTGTTGAAGTCGGTCTGCTCCACCTTCTTGTCGAAGACGTTGTAGATGGCGCCATTCACCGTGACACTGTCGTTGACCGCGTATTTCGCGCCGAAATCGACCATCGTGTAAGGATCGTATTTGCGGCCGGCAGCACCATTGATGGTCACCGGCGTGCCGTTGCTGCCGATACGCGCGCCCGAAGCGATTTCCTCGCCGTGATAATTGACCGAAACCCAAGCCTCCAGTCCTTCGACCGGGGTGATCCAGTCGGCGCGGACATTGGCGATATGTTCCGGTGTGCGGGCCAGCGGGAAACCGGCATAGGCACCGGTCTGCTGTTCCGAATGGGTATAGGTATAGCTGCCGCGGAAGGAGAGATCTCCAGTCGCATGCCAGGTGGCGGTCAGCTCCAGCCCCTGAATGATCGCGTCATCGATATTGTAGTTATACCAGAGGCGATAATTCGGATCCTCGCTCCAGCGCACCGGATTGCCGGCGCCATCGGTGACGAGAGCATTGGCGATCTTGTCCTTGAAATCGGTGTAGAAATAGGTGGCACCGAGGCTGATATCGCCATTCTCCCAAAGCGCACCGATCTCATAACTCGTGCTGGTTTCGGCCTTCAGGCTCGGGTCGGCGATGATGACGCCGCATGTGCCGGTCGGACCATAGGAGCAACCGCCGCCACCTGTCGTATAGGCATAACCCGGTGCGATGCTGCGGATATCCGGTGCCCGGAAACCGGTGGAAATGCCGCCCTTGATAGTCAGGTCGTTGGTGGCGTTCCAGACACCGTAAAGACGCGGGCTGAGGTGATAACCGTATTCCTCATGATGGTCGCTTCTCAAGCCCGCCGTCAGCGCAAAATCATCCCAGATGCGCCATTCGTCTTCGGCAAAGATCGCCCATTGCGTCGCGGAGAATGATTCCGTCATGCCGGTGCGACGACCGGGATTCTGGTCACGTAGATGCGCTTCGAAATACTGCCCACCTGTCACCAGCGTGTGCGAACCAAGCATTTCGAACGGCGTGGTGAACTTGCCGTCGATGACGGTGTTGCGAATTTCCGGCGCACGTGCATTGCGAACGAAGGCATCACGAGAAGGATTGAATGTGTAGTTTTCGCGCTGTGCCCATTCCTGCAGGATGGAGAATTCCGAGGTCGTCGGTCCCCAGCGGCCGGTATGCGACAGCGACCAGTGATCGCGACCGTTCTGGTTATAGGTGCCATTCGCTCCGGCGGCCAGCGTGTTGGGAGCGGAGGCCTCGCGGCGCACGTTCTGGCGACCGGCTTCGAGGATAATGTCGTGATATTCGTTGGGCGTCAGTGACAGGCGACCGGTGAGATCGAATTCCTTGGCCGACGTCGTGCCGCTCAGGAACCTGTCTTCGGAGCGGGTCAGGCCGCGTCCCCAGATCTGCAGGCCCAGCGTATCCTGAATGACCGGACCATTGGCATAAAACGACGCCTGGCCGGAATTGCCGAATTTCGAATGCTGCTGGATCGTTGCATCGGTCGAAACACTGCCCGACCAGACATCGGAAACCTTGCGGGTGATGATGTTGATGACACCGCCCATGGCATCGGAGCCGTAAAGCGATGACATCGGTCCGCGCACGACTTCGATGCGCTCGATGGCGGCGGCTGGCGGCATGAAATTCTGCTCATAGCCGGAATTGCCGTTGGTGCGAGCGTCACGCGTGCTTTGCCGTTTTCCATCGACGAGGATCAGCGTGTAGGAGCCCGGCAAGCCACGGATAAAGATATCCTTTTCATTGGCAACGCCGGTCACGGCAACACCCTGAACTTCGCGCAGCGCATCTGTCAGGTCGCGATAGGCGCCCTTTTCGAGATCCTCACGCGAAACGACGGTAATGCTGGCCGGTGCTTCCTTGACGTTCTGGGCAAAGCCGGAGGCCGTGACAACGATCTGTTCAAGAACGGTTCCTTCCTCTTCCTGCGCATGGGCGGCAGGAGAAAAACCGATGGCCGTTCCGGCAAGGGCCAGAGCGATAGTGCGACGTGAAATGCTGGCTTTTGCGTTGCGCGTCACGGCGTGACGATCGAGCTGGGGCCCCGGCTCAACGATATACTGCATCATGTCCCCCGACATTAATATGACAAAACAAGTCCACTTAATGAACGGGGTATGAAAGGGTCAACGCGGATGTTTTAGAAGAATTCCAAATTCTAAAATACGCAAAACGGAAAGCAGGGAGCGTAAGCCCCCTGCCCTGTCTTTCAACGGCGCTTCTTCTTGCGCCACGGTGCATCACGCTGCCAATCGCCGGCCATGATGCTGCCGAACGGGATCACCTCATCGACCACTTCGGCCAAGCCGTAATGTTCGATCTGCGCCCGCACATTGGCAGCCGACTTATAGGCGCTCGGCAGTTCCGACATGTCCGCATTGCCGGAGAAGAAGCGCGCATCGAGACCCGCGGTTTCCTTCGCCATGATGTCGGCCATGTTGTTCGGGCTCAATCCACGCTGGTCCGCACCATATTCCTCACCAAGGCGACGCATATGGGCGCTACGCGAAAAATTGCGGCCCGCCCCATGCGGCGAGAAGCCGAGGCCATGTGCGGCATTCGAACCACGAACGATCAGGATCGGTTCCGCCATGTTGAGCGGAATGATCGTCAGATCGGTCGCATCGTCCGCCCAGCCATCGAAGGCCGGTGTGGCACCCTTGCCGTGATAGAAGAGACCATCCGACTTCCGGAACACGAAATTATGCTCGTTCCAGAAACGGTCCGACACTTTCGCCGACAGTTTTTCCGCCGCCATGTCGTGCAGAATATAGTGGTTCTCCTTGGTCCACTGGCGGATGGTCTGCAGAGCCGACCAATACTGGTCGCCTTCCTCGGTATCCGCCGGGATCCAGGCGTTCTCGCGATGCGTTTCCGGCGAAAGCAGCTCGCGGAACTTGTTCGCCACCTTCATGCCACGCTCATAAAGCCGGGCACCCGGCGCACGCGAACCGTGATGGGTCACAAGCGCCGTCTCGCCGGTCGATTTCATCGTGCCGACATAGGCGAAATGGTTGCCGTCACCCTGCGTTCCAAAATGCTCGATCCCGACATTCAGCGCCGCACCGGTGAGATACGGGTTCTGATGGAAGGCAGCGAGCGTCGCTTCCGACGGCTTGATCTGCTGACCAACTGCGCGTCCGCCCGGCCCAAAGTGGGTCACGGAATGGATGGCGTCGAGTAGTGCCTTCGGGTCGACACCCGGAAACACGGAAATCGCCATCGAGCAGCAGATATCGGCCGAATGCATGCCCGGATGGATGGCTTCCGAGGCGACGACACCGCCGACCGGAATGGTCCCGACCGGACCGGCCGGGCAGGCATCGGGCATGATGGCGGCGGCGCGCACCACAGGCGTGCGAGCAAGCGCGCGCATAGTCGCATTCACCTTCTCGACATTCTCGTGCTCGAAGGCATTTTCGGCACGGATGTTCGAATAGATCTTGATATCGCCTTCCCGTCGCAGCGGCACAGTTGGCGCCGGCTGGAAAGCGCGTGCTGCGGCGATCGCCACATCCATCGAACCACCTTCACTCAGCACCTTGTTGGCGGCATCGAGCGCCGGGCGAAACCACTTGCCCTGCGGCATGCCTGCATCGATCAAATCCTGTCCGCTTACGATCTCAATCATCTTCTTTTCTGCGTTTGCAGTCCTTCTGTTCATCTCATTCATCGTTGTCGGGCGGGATATTCCGCCCGACACTTTTCTTCAAAAAACCAGCAGCGGCGACGAGTTTGGACGAAAAGTTGGGGGGCCCCGCTCGTGCCAGAGAGCGCTGCCAATGAGGGAGTCGAACCCATCAGACCACCCCGGTAGAGTAGACGGCTGTAATTTCGTCCGGCATTCGCCGCTGCATTCCGGTCGTGGCGACCAGTGTTGAGGAAACTTCCGCGTCTACGCCTTGCGGCGCATCTGCGGTGCGGGCCTCGAACCCGCGACCCTTACGGGTTACCACTGTAGTTTCCCCGGCATTCGCCACGGTATTTTCAAATCAGGTCATGGCGACAAGGTGTTTTGGAAACATTTTCCACCGCTCTATCCGCTGAGCTACCGGCCGATCATGTCGAACCGGGCGGGATTTGAACCCGCGACCTATGGATTGACTGTAGTTCCCAAGGCATTCGCCATGCATTTCCATTTCTGTCCTTATCAGTGCGGCGACGAGGTTTTGCGAAACGTGAGGCGGATGTCTCCGCCCAAGCGTAACGGGCTGTAGTTTCGCAGGCATTCGCCGCTTCATTTCTTTCATTCCGGTCATGGCGACTAAAAAATCAGAAGAAACATTTTCGGATCAAAGCGATGTAGTTTCTTCCGGCATTCGCCATGCGATTTCAGATTCGTCCGTGACGACGAAAGGTGGTGGAACGCCTGCTCTACCGCTGAGCTACGGGACCATGAATTGGAGGACCCGGCGGGATTCGAACCCGCGACATGGAGATTAGGAGTCTGTAGTTCCATCCGGCATTCGTCACGGTGTCCTGCGCCTTTCACAAAGGCGCAGGACGTTTTTAAAGATCGATCGCCTCGATCCGGCGCAGCCACTCGTCCGGGCCGGATTTTCCGGCCGCGAAGCTGGTGATCGCACCATAAACGGCATCGGAGAAACCGCCGATGTTGAGCACATCCGCGCCCTTTGCAGGGGTCTGGACATAGGGCTGGATATCAAGGCAGACCAGCTTTGCAGCCGGGTTCAGCCTCTTGATCCGCGCCCATTCGCTCATCATGCCGGTGGCTTGGCCACCGCCCCGCGCATCCATCCAGGACTGGTTGTCCGAGACGAAAACGACGAGATCGACCTTGGCCTTTTCATCGGCCAACAGCTTCAGCGGAGCGGAACAATTCGTTCCACCGCCACCGACGGCTGCCAGCTTTGCGGCATTGGTCATGACGCTGTCGCGACCGTTAAGCTGCACGCGCACCACGTGGTTCTCGAACGGCAACACCCGCGCAAAACGGTTGCGCCGCAGGAAGGAGGCGGCCACGAGTGCCGCAACATCGATGCATCGCACCATCGAGGTCGCGCCTGGACGATAACCGGTCACGGGCGAACCCATGGAGCCGGAGACGTCCGGGCAGACCACGACATTGCCGCCGAAGGTCGGCACGGTAGAGATTGCGGCCTCCATCGCATCCTGCAGCGCATCGGCAACGACCGACGGGATCGTGTGCCCCGTCATCTGCCAGGCGACCAGCAACTGATAGGGAAACACGCGGGCCTTCCGCACCGTTTCCGGGTCGGAAAGCTTTGCCGCCAGCTTTTCAGCCACACCCGGCACCTCGAACACGCCCTTTCGGGCAAATGTGTTGAGGTTCTGGCGCACCATCTGCCACGAGCCTTTCAGCGCAACCTCGGCCCACTGTTCCTTGCTCAGGTCGAGCGAGGTCAGCATCTGGAACGGCACCGGCGGCAAGGCCAATGTCGTATCCCGCTTGAACGCTTCGAACGCCTTCACCTCGGCCGGCAACGCCGCCACGTCATAAGGCTTGCCGATCGCCCAGGCGTAAAACGCCGCGCGCTCAACATCCTTCGGCTTCGGGTGCACCATGCGGATCACATCGGCCAAAGACGGGTCGTTACCGACCATGGCCTGCAAAAGCTGTCCCACCGTGCGGCTTTCCAGCCATGCCTGCACCATCTTTTTCGGCCGCGTCCCGAGCGATTTACGCCCGGTCGTGCCGGACCGCATGACAGCCACGAAGCCGCGCAGCATCTTGCCGCTCTTCACCACACGCGGGAAGGCGCGGGCAAAGGCATCGCTTTCAAGGCCGGAAAGCATGGCCAGCAGCATGACCGGCATGTCCTTCATATGACCCTTTTCGGCGGCATAGATCGCAAGCTTTGCCAGAAACTCCGGCTCGACTTCGGCTGCCAGCTTCACCACGCCATCCAACTGCTCGCCGGCACCGGCATAAAAGGTGTCGTTGAACGTGCCGGTGACGGCGTACTGAGCGAGCGCCTCACGAGCGCTCAGCGCATAGGCCGGTGCAGCTTCGTGGTTGACGGTGTTCGCGACAGGCAAGAGCTTGCCGAGATAGGATTTGAAGATTGCCTTGTTGACCATGGCAGCACCTCTTTGTTTCGGTTCTGCCAGATACATTTCAAGACGCGTGCCAGTTTGATGTCAGAGCAGAGAAACAAGCCAAAAATTCTTATTATCCCATTGATTTTAAATCGAATAAAAAATCGACATTATCGACATATACAAAAATTGCCAATTTCCACAATGCACCGTATCTTATCTCTGAATATACATTTTATAAATTTGGATAAGTCATGAAGCGCCGTGTCGCCATCAGCATTCTCGGAAGCAACCTCGATATCGGCAAACGCGAGGATCGCTGGAACCGCTGGCGGCCGAATGTCGGCCTTACCCAACAGCCAGGCCTGTTTTTCGATCGCGTCGAACTGATCCACGACACAAATTTCGATCGACTGGCGCAAACGGTCGTCGGCGATATCGAAACCATTTCTCCCGCCACCGAGGTGCGCCTGAACACTATCGATTTTTCCGACCCCTGGGATTTCTCCGAGGTCTATACAAAACTACGCGATTTCGCCCGTGCCTATGATTTCGATCCGGATGCGGAAGATTATCTCGTCAACATCACCACCGGCACGCATGTGGCGCAGATCTGCTGGTTTCTGCTGACGGAAGCCCGCATCATCCCCGGGCGGCTGCTGCAGCTGTCGCCGCCGCGGGATCGCGAGCCGGGTCAGGATTATGCCGGCACGCATGCCATCATCGATCTCGACCTGTCGCGATACGACGAGATCGCCACCCGTTTTGCCTCCGAGCGCGACGAAGCAACATCCTTCCTGAAATCCGGCATCTCCACCCGCAATCCGGCCTTCAACCGCATGATCGACGAGATCGAACGCGTGGCGATGCGCTCCACCGCCCCCGTCTTCCTGACCGGTCCGACGGGTGCCGGAAAATCGCAACTGGCTAAACGGATTTACGAGCTAAAAAAGGCGCAGCGAAAGGTCACCGGCCCCTTCGTGGAAGTGAACTGCGCCACGTTACGCGGCGATCAGGCCATGTCGGCTTTATTCGGCCATGTGAAGGGCGCCTTTACCGGCTCCTCGGGCGAACGAGCAGGATTGTTGAAATCCGCCGACAAGGGCGTGCTTTTCCTCGACGAGATCGGCGAACTCGGCCTTGACGAACAGGCCATGTGCCTGCGCGCCATCGAGGAAAAGCGCTTCCTACCCGTCGGCGCCGACAGGGAGGCATCCGCCGACTTTCAGCTGATCGCCGGCACCAACCGGGACCTGCGTGTGGAAGTGCAAAAGGGCCGTTTTCGCGAGGACCTCTACGCGCGCCTAAACCTCTGGACCTTTCAGCTGCCCGCCCTTCGTGAACGCAAGGAAGACCTCGAGCCCAATCTCGATTTCGAACTGAAGCGTTTTCTTGAACGCGAGGGCCAGAATGTGACGTTCAACAAGGAGGCCCGCGAGCGTTACCTCACCTTCGCCACCGGACCGGAAGCGGCATGGAGCGCCAATTTCCGCGATCTTTCCGCCTCCGTCACCCGCATGGCGACGCTTGCGCCGCAGGGCCGCATCACTGTCGACGTGGTCAGTGACGAGGTTTTGCGCCTGAAAACAGCCTGGGGGCTCGATATGCCACAAGAAGCGTCAGACGCATTGCTGCTCGACATTCTTGGGTCCGACCGTGTGGCCAATCTCGATCTGTTCGAGATGGCGCAACTGGCATCCGTTCTGAAAACCTGCCGGGAGCACTCCTCCGCAAGCGCTGCCGGACGTGCGCTTTTTGCCATTTCCCGGCTGGAGAAAAAAAGCTCCAACGATGCCGATCGGCTCAAAAAGTATCTGGCGCGTTTCGGGCTGAAATTCGAGGATGTTCACAAGGTGGCGACACCGGCCCGGTAAGCGCCCAACGAAAAATGCCCGGCTCATCACCGGGCATCTGTTTTTCACGACTTCGACCGAGACTTAGTTCGGCAGAGCGTAGGCGATCACGTAATCGCCGCGATCCGGCGACTGGCGGGCACCGCCGGCCGAGATGACCACATATTGCTTGCCGGTCTTCGGCGACTTGTAGGTCATCGGCGTGCCCTGGCTGCCGACCGGCATGCGGGCTTTCCAGACTTCCTTGCCTGTCGCACTGTCGAAGGCACGCAGGTAATAATCCTGGGTGGCCGCGAAGAACACGAGACCGCCCTGGGTGGCCAGCGAACCGCCGATGGTCGGCATGCCGATCGGGATCGGAACGCCCATCTTGATTCCGAACGGGCCGGTATCCTGCACCGTGCCGAGCGGCACCTGCCACTTGATCTTCTGCGTCTTCATGTCGACGGCGGTCAGCGAGCCGAAAGGCGGTTCCTGGCAGGGAATGCCCAGCGCCGACAGGAAACGGTTCTTGTTGACCGCATAAGGCGTGCCCTTCATCGGCACCACGCCCATGCCGGTATTGACCGCTTCGCCACCGTTGGAAACGGCGTTAGTCGGTGCTGCTTCCGTCATCTGCACCCACAGGCCGAGGCGCATGTCGTTGAGGAAAATGGTGTTGGTGGTCGGATCGGTGGAGATACCGCCCCAGTTCAAGCCGCCGAGCGAGCCAGGAAAGTTCAGTGCCAGATCGGTACCCGGCGCGGTGAAGACGCCATCATAACGCATGCCCTTGAAGGCAATGCGGCACAGAAGCTGGTCGAAGGGCGTTGCACCCCACATGTCGCTTTCGGTCAGCGTCTGCGCGCCGATCTGCGGCATGCCGACCGACATCGGCTGGGTCGGGGAGTATTTTTCGCTCGGAATGTTAGCCGGCTTGACCGGAACCTCATCCACCTGCGTCAGCGGCTTGCCGGTGGCGCGGTCGAGAACAAAGATCTGGCCGGCCTTGGTGCCGAACACCAGTGCCGCAACCGTCGTGCCATCCGGTTTCGAAAAATCGATGAAGGACGGCTGCATCGGCACGTCAAAGTCCTGCAGATCGTTGTGAACGGTCTGGTAGACCCATTTTTCGCGACCGGTCGTGGCATCGAGCGCCAGCATGGACGCACCATATTTGTGGTCGAGATCACTGCGGGTCTTGCCGTAAAGATCCACCGACGGGCTGCCGACCGGCATGAACACGGTGTTGGACGCGGCATCATAGGACATCGCGGCCCAGACATTCGGCGTCGAACGCGTATAGGTCTGGCCTTCCGGCGGCAGGCTGGTGATGTCCGGGTTGCCCGGATCAAAGGCCCAGCGCAGCTGGCCGGTAATGACGTCGAAACCGCGCATGACACCGCCCGGCATGTCGACCTGGACGTTATCGGCAATACGACCGCCAACGACAACCGTTGTGCCGGCAAGTGTCGGCGCGGATGTCAGAACGTAGCTCGGATCAGCGGCTTCCCCCAGACCAACCTTCAGATCGGCACGGCCATTGATACCGAAATCCGGGCAGAAAGCGCCGGTGTCGGCATCGAGCGCGATCAGCTCTGCAGTGATTGTGTTCATCAGGATGCGGCGCTGGCAAAGCGCACCTTCGGCAACGATCGCCGGGGTGACCGGTGTCGAGCCGTCAGCGGTCGGCTGGACGAGCGGCTGCGTGGCATCGAAATAGGCAAGGCCACGGCAACGCATCCACACCGACGACTTGGCGTTGATCTCGTTTTTCCAGATTTCCTTGCCAGTATCGGCATCGATGGCGATGACATTGTTGTGCGGCGTGCACAGGAACACGCGGTCGCCTACCTGAAGCGGTGTCAGCTGATCTTCGGCGCCATTACCGCCGGGGCTGATCGGCGTATCACCGGTATTGTAGGTCCAGGCGACCTGAAGATTGGCGACATTGTCGCGGGTGATTTGATCAAGTGCCGCAAAACGCGAACCACCGGGCGTATTGCCATAGGCTTCCCAGTTCTTCTGCTCTTTCGCCGGATCGACGGGCGTCAGCGCGGCCGGCGTGCCGGTGAAGGCGACGGTCGGATGCGGCACCATCATGCTGGCAAAACCGGCAGCGGACGCAACAGCGAGGACGGCCGCGAGGGCGAAGGACGGCAGAGTGGCGGGTGTCTTGCCGGCCGCCTTGCGCAGCAGCGGGAAGGACAGCGCGATCACGGTTGCACCGACACCGAAGGCGAGAAGGCGCGAGATCAGCGGCCAGAAATCAAGCCCGGCATCCCAGACCGCCCAGATTACCGTGGCGATGGTGACGACACCGAACAGAAGCGCGCCGGATGGCTTGCGCAAAATGGTCAGCGCACCGGAAAGGATGAGGCCGAGGCCGGCCAGCAGAAAATACCAGCTGCCGCCGAGTGAAAGGAGCTTAGTTCCGCCAACGGCGAAAAACAGGCCCGCAAGAACGAGAACGGCACCGAGCACGAACAGCCAGACCTTGGCTATCGCGGACAGGGCGCCCTGAGAGGCTTTCATTTTATCTCTAGCTCCAGTTTTGGATAGGACAGAGTCTACAAACGAAGCCCTCGGCGGCATCAGGAGCGGGAAACAGGATCAATTGCACTTAACCGTTGCTTCAGTCGAAGGAGCGCCGGCGGCTTGCCGGCTCACTGAGCGAGCGGCGGGTCGGGAGCGTCCTTGCGAGGACTTCGTGGACGCCAATTGCACCCTCCCCTGCGCAAATAACGGCGAGCAGATTGAAGCCCGCGCATGCGGTATAATGCCGCCTGCGACAAAATTGCAAGAGAATGTATGTACTATTTCGTACACAAACTGTTCACAGTTTCTGCGAACCTGCGAACATGCTGCTATTTCAGTGTTTTCAGCGGATTGGCAGAAGTGTACGGCGGATCGTATCGGCGCCGCCTTCTCCCAGTTCCAAATCGATTTCACCATGCACCCGCGTCCAGATCGGCAGCGCCGCCGTCAGCATCGCCATGCCGTTATCGGTGAGGGTGAGAAGCCGCCCGCGCCTGTCCTTCGGATCGGCCTCGCTTTTCACCAGCCCACGCCGTTCGAGAATTTTCAGCGCCGCCGTCAGCGTCGTACGGTCCATCGCCAGCAGGTCGCAGACGGATTTCATCGTCGCCGGCACCGGCCGGTTGAGCGACATCATCAGCGAAAACTGGCCGTTGTTCAGCCCGATCGGCTTCATCGCCACATCGAAACGGCGGGCCAGCGCCCGCGCCGCTCTTTGCACATGAAGACACAGGCAGGTGTCGCGCACATGCAGCGTGGTGGAGAACGGGATCGAATCGATATTTGACAGCATGGCATAATCATGTTGATATCAACGTAATCTGTCAAGGAAGAGGAGGCCCGATGATGGATGCGACCGTTTCCGTAAAGACCGAACCCGACAATGCCGTGGTGACACGCGACGAATGGCACGATGCGCGGCTGAAACTGCTGGAACTGGAAAAGGAAGAAACACACCTGCGTGACAAGGTACGCGCCGCTCGTCAGGCCCTGCCCTGGGTGAAGGTGGACAAGGATTACACCTTCGATACGCCTTCAGGAAAACGAAACCTTGCGGATCTGTTCGATGGGCGCAGCCAGCTGCTCGTTTATCACTTCATGTTTGGTCCGGGCTGGAAAGAAGGCTGCGTCGGCTGCTCCTTCATGGCCGACCATTTTGACGGCACCCTGCCACATCTCAGCAATCACGATGTCACATTGGTGGCGATCTCGCGCGGCACGCTTGCCGAGATCGAAAACTACAAGAAACGCATGGGCTGGCATTTTCCCTGGCTGTCGTCCAACGGAAGCGACTTCAATTTCGACTATCATGTCTCCTTCACCGAAGACGACATGAAGGGGGATAAGATCACCTATAATTTCCGTGAAATCCCCCCGAGCGAAGGTTACGAAGAATTGCCGGGGCTGTCGGCATTCTACAAAAACGAAAACGGCGACGTCTTCCACACCTATTCCACCTATGCCCGTGGTTCAGAAGAAACAATCGGCACGCTGATGCTGCTCGACCGCGCCCCGCTCGGGCGCAACGAAGCGCAGACGATGAATTTCGTCAAACGCCACGACGAATACGAGCAGAAACCCGACACGACGGCTTCATCCTGCTGCCATTGAGGCGGCTTAAAGTCTGGACAAAAGGGAGAAGAAACATGACCATGATCATGGCAAAGCCCCGCGCCGAACACGCGTTTCTGGAAAGACTGGTCGGCACCTGGGACGTCACTTCGGAAATGAGTGGCGATACGCCGTCGGTGGAGACTGTCCGCTCACTCTCCGGAATTTGGGTAATTGCAGAAGGCCGTGGCGACATGCCGGGCGGCGGAGGCCCGGCCACCACAGTGCTCACCCTCGGCTTTGATGCCACCAAGGACAGATATGTCGGCACATGGCTGGGATCGATGATGGACAATCTTTGGGTCTATGACGGCGAGGTCGAGCCGGATGGCCGGACGCTCAGCCTTTACACCACCGGCCCGTCGATGAGCGGCGAAGGTTTGGCCGACTATCGCGAGCAGATCACTTTTCTGACCGATGATCACCGCACCTTCACCTCCAGTGCAAAGCAACCCGATGGCACCTGGAAATATTTCATGGAAGCCCATTATCACCGCAAGGCCTGAAAACCCACCGATACACCGCCCACCTGCTCGAACCACAAAAAGGAGAGAACGATGAGCGAAACCTACATGTATAAACCGCAGGCCGAACATCTGGCACTCGCCCGCATGGTCGGCATCTGGGATGTCAAATCATCGGTCACGGGTCCCGATGCGCGCTGGACCGAGACATGCCGTTCGCTGGATGGCATGTGGTATATTGCCGAAGGCGAAGGTGATGTGCCAGGCGGCACCGCCAAGACCATCCTCACCGTCGGTTATGACCCGGACAAGGGAAAATATGTCGGCACATGGCTCGGTTCGATGATGGGCATGTTGTGGACCTATGAAGGCGAGTTTTCAGCCGACGGCAAGACGCTCAGCCTCTAC
Organism: Endobacterium cereale; assembly: GCF_009617585.1. Classification (GTDB taxonomy): domain Bacteria; phylum Pseudomonadota; class Alphaproteobacteria; order Rhizobiales; family Rhizobiaceae; genus Neorhizobium; species Neorhizobium cereale. Next base: position 334,861 of record NZ_WIXI01000048.1, read on the forward strand.
ACGACCGGCCCGGATTGCGAGATCGAAGGCAAAACCGCCGATTATCGCGAGCAGATCGTGTTTCAGGACGACGACCACCGCCTTTTCACCTCGGCAACAAAACAGCCGGACGGCAGCTGGAAGACATTTCAGAATCTGGATTACACGCGCATACGCTGAGCTTGAACCGAAGATGACCCGCAGACAGACGGGAGGAGAGATCAATGTTGCAGACCGCTACCAAGACAAGATCCGAGACGCACGGCAAGTTCATCTGGACCGAACTGATGACATCGGACACGAGTGCTGCCGGTGAATTTTATTCCGCCGTCATCGGCTGGAAGGTGACGCAGGTTCCCATGCCCGATCTGCCTTCCTATTTCCTGTTCGAGATGGGGGAGGGCGACAATTGCCCCGGCATTGGCGGCATGATGCATTTCCCGCCGGAACTGGAGGGCCAGATTCCTCCGAACTGGACGGGTTACGTCGCTGTCGATGATGTTGACGAGACCTGCCGCGATTATCTCGCCAATGGTGGACGCGTGCAGCGCGAACCGGAAGATATTCCCGGCATTGGCCGTTTTGCCGTGGTGGCGGACCCGTCCTGCGCGGTTCTGTGCATCATGAAACCGATCCCGCCGGAAAACCCGCCGCGTGAACTCGGCCCCTACGATCCCGGCAATGTTGGCTGGCGCGAGCTTTATGCCGGAAACGGTGAGGAGGCGTTTGAATTCTACTCAAAAATCTTCGGCTGGACGAAGGACAACGACTACGACATGGGCCCGATGGGTACTTATCGTGTGTTCGCCCATGGCGGTGATATGACCGGCGGCATGATGACGAAGCCGGAAGGCGTGCCGATGTCCTGCTGGTGTTATTATTTCATCGTCGATGCGATCGACGCGGCAATCGAGCGCGTGACGGCCGGCGGCGGCCAGATCGTCAATGGACCGGTGGAAGTGCCCGGCGGCAGCTGGATCGTGCAGGCCCTTGATCCGCAAGGCGCATTCTTCTGCCTGTCAGCGGGAAAGCGCTGAGCCCTACCCCGATCCAGGGCACTAGAACGCCGTGGGACGACCGGCAACGGGTATAAGCGGGGCCATCCACACGGCCCCCGCTGAAGCCGCATGTCGATCAACCGCTGTCTTTTCCGTTGCGGTCGTCCCGCCCGGGTCAGGAGGCGCCCCGGGTCGTCGTATCGATCAAGCCCGGAAGGCCGGCACAGTACATGCCTCCCCACCGCCGAACATGCGCGAGCGGGTGAGGAACCGTTTTTCGCGACCGTTATCCAGCGAAAACATGCCACCTCTGCCCGGCACCACGTCGATGATCAGCTGTGTGTGTTTCCAGGCTTCGAATTGGCTGGCGCTAATGAAGACCGGCACGCCACCGATCTCGCCCAGCTTCACGTCATGATCGCCTACGATGAAATCATCCGCCGGATAACACATGGGTGAAGACCCGTCGCAACAGCCACCAGACTGGTGAAACAGGATCTCCGGGTAATCCGCCTGGATTTCGGTAATGAAAGCAAGTGCTGCATGCGTGGCGGTGACGCGCGGTTCGCCGTTGATGGTGGTTTCCATAAGAATCCTTTCTGGATGACGGGGCGGCAACAGGCCTTTCGGGTGCCGCAGCACCTCATCTGGCTCGCTTTCGCTCCGCCACCTTTTCCCCGCCAGCGGCTCTGGGTCGGAGCAGATCGCCGACGATCGAGCCCGGAATTTGCCCCGCCGTGGCGAAAATGGTGGCTTCGAGAACCGGAGCGGAGTGGACTTGAAGTCCATGAGCACCGGAAGCGCAGAAGACGCCATTTGCAGCCCGGCAGGACAAATTCAGGCCGATCGTCAGAAGAAGCCGAGCTTTTTCGGGCTGTAGCTCACCAGCATATTCTTGGTCTGCTGGTAATGGTCGAGCATCATCTTGTGGGTCTCGCGACCGATACCAGACTGCTTGTAGCCGCCAAACGCCGCATGCGCCGGATAGGCATGATAGCAATTGGTCCACACGCGGCCGGCCTGTATCTCGCGGCCGAAGCGATAGGCGCGGTTGCCATCACGCGTCCACACACCGGCACCGAGGCCATAAAGCGTGTCATTGGCGATGGAGAGCGCTTCCGCATCGTCCTTGAACTTGGCCACGGAAACGACCGGCCCGAAAATTTCTTCCTGGAAGACGCGCATCTTGTTGTGACCGGCAAATACGGTCGGCTTGATGTAATAACCATTGGCAAGTTCGCCACCGAGATCGTTGCGCGTGCCGCCGGTCAGCACTTCCGCGCCTTCCTGTTTGCCGATGTCGAGATAGGCGAGGATCTTTTCCATCTGTTCGGTGGATGCCTGAGCACCGATCATGGTGGCGCTATCCAGCGGATTACCCTGCACGATGGCTTCGACGCGTTTCACTGCCCGCTCCATAAAGCGGTCGTAAATGCTTTCATGCACCAGCGCGCGGCTCGGGCATGTGCAGACCTCGCCCTGGTTGAGCGCGAACATCGCAAAGCCTTCCAGCGCCTTGTCGAAGAAGTCGTCGTCCTCGTTGGCCACATCGGCAAAAAAGATGTTCGGCGACTTGCCGCCCAGTTCCAGCGTGACGGGAATGAGGTTCTGGCTGGCATATTGCATGATCAGCCGGCCTGTCGTCGTCTCACCGGTAAAGGCAATCTTGGCGATGCGCGGGCTGGATGCCAGCGGCTTACCGGCCTCAAGACCAAAACCGTTGACGATGTTCAAGACGCCCGGCGGCAGGAGATCACCGATGATTTCAGCCCAGACCAGCAGCGAGGCCGGTGTCTGTTCGGCCGGCTTGATGACGACGCAATTGCCGGCGGCAAGGGCGGGCGCCAGTTTCCAGGCAGCCATCAGGATCGGAAAATTCCACGGAATGATCTGGCCAACGACGCCGAGCGGCTCATGGAAATGATAGGCGACAGTGTCGTTGTCGATCTCACCGATCGAACCTTCCTGAGCGCGAATGCAGGAGGCAAAATAACGGAAATGGTCGATGGCGAGAGGAATGTCGGCCGCCATCGTTTCGCGGATTGGCTTACCGTTGTCCCAGGTTTCAGCCTGCGCCAGAACCTCAAGCTTGTCCTCCATCCGCTGCGCGATTTTCATCAGGATGTTGGAGCGTTCCGCCGGCGCGGTGCGGCCCCATTTGTCCTTCGCCGCATGGGCAGCGTCGAGCGCGGCGTTGATGTCCTTTTCGTCGGAGCGCGGGATTTCGCACAATTTGCCACCGGTCACCGGGGTAATGTTGTCGAAATATTTGCCGCCAATCGGCTCTTTCCATTCACCGCCGATATAATTGCCGTATTTCAGCTTGAACGGCGACTCTACGATTTTCTGATGCAGCATGGAATTATCCTCCCTGATATCCAGCTTCACAATCGCGACCGACCACAAGGGCCGCGCTTGGGAGGAAACTTGCGCTCCGTCATGCCTGACGAAAAGCAAGGCAAACCGATATGGCGGCGCACAGTGTCGCACGCCTGCGACAGTCGCTCCGCACAAACCCTGCCGCAATGCGGCAATTGGCGTTCAGGTCAATGCAGGCCGAAACGCTTCATCTTGCGGTGAAGGGTCGCGCGGCTCATGCCGAGTGCTATGGCGGCCTGCGAGACGTTGCCGTTGGCACGCGAAAGCGCACGCGTGAGAGCGGCACGTTCTGCCTCCACGAGGTCGCGCGCGCCATCAGCCGCATTCTCGTCCAGCGCATCGGCGGCCGGGATGCCGGCGGCGATGCGGATATCGTCAAGCTTCAGCGCAATCCGCGCGGCGCGCGTGGCGCCGATCACCATGTCGTTGCGATCGACCGCGATGAGCGCTGCGGCATTGTGGGCGGCCTGCGGCACCATAAGAAAACGGGCGCCGGGAAACGCGGAGCGAAAAAGATTGAGCTCGATCCGTAAAGCCGCATCGCGCACTGTTTGCGAAATGATCGACAACACCGTTTCGTTGACGTCTTCGCGGCAGGTGGAAATATCGAGTGCGGCGGCCAGTTCCCCGCGATGATCGCGGATCGGCGCCGTGGTGCAACTCAGGCGAATGTTCGACGAGAAGAAATGCTGGTCGCGAAAAATCGAAACGGCACGTTCGTCGGCGAGCGCCGTGCCGATGCCATTGGTGCCGATACTGGCTTCGGTCCAAACGGAAGAGGTCCACAGGCCGAGATCGTGAAAAGCCTTGTCGTCACCGGCGGCACCCCGGCGTTCCAACGCCACACCGTTTCTGTCGGTCAGAAGGAGGCAGCAGCCGGATCGGCCGACCGTGGAAAACAGCCGGTCGAGTTCATCAGTTGCCTCGGCAATCAGCCGCTCTGATGCCTGCCGGGCACGCAGGAACTGCGTTTCGGTTAGTCGCACCGGCCGACGGTCATCCTCCGGTGCCAGATGGTGCATGACCATGCAGCGCCGCCATGAGGCGACAACGGGAGAACTTGCAGCGGCCGCGTTGCCGGCGGCACTGGAATAGACGTGGTCGGCATGCGCCATCGGTTGCAACGTCATAGGCGCACCCTGTTCTGGCCAAAAATGGCCTTCAAACCGTGCATCGGGTCCTCCTCCGCGAAACACGCCCCCAAGGAACGAGGGTATTTTTCCGCAAATTAGCAAGTGACGCGATTGTCATCAAGAGGCACTTCCAGCCAGCCATGAAAGACGAGTGCAAAAAGAAATGGCCCGCCAGAAGCGGGCCGAAAGAATTGTGCTGAAGTGAAAACCCCGTAAATTCGGTCAGGGTGCCGGAGCCTTCGTTGACTGATGTTGTTTGCCGACCGAAGTGCTTAAATAGACAATGATCTCAAAGCATATTTGTTCCGGATCGGCATTTTAGAACTGCATTTCAGCTGATGTCCGCATGGAACCAGCATGGCGGGCAGCAACCAGATGCGCCAGATCTGACGCCAGCTCCGCTTCGCTCGGATCTCCGGCCTGCCACATGCGCAGCAGTTCCTGCGCAGCGACGATCGCCAGAGGGTCATCCAGCGACACCTGGTTCTGTTCGCAGAATTGATCTAACACTCGACGTAACACGAGCATGTGCCTCTCCATGGGGCGCGCGATGAATTTCAATGCGCCACATTTGGAAGACGAAACGGACGGCAATAAGGTTTCAGCGCACACATCACGTCAACATCGGATCACAAAGGCGCTAGAGCCGCGTGAAACGGTTTCGGGCGTGATGGTCATGAAAACCGACATGCTTCGATCCTTCTCAAACTGTTGGATGGCTAAGCGGGCTTGAGCCCTGATGCGCCAGCGTGAGATAAGTAGGCATGAGCGACCTGACCCTTGCCTTTCTCGCCGCCTTCACCGGCACATTCCTGATCGCCGGCCTAGTCAAGGGTGTCACCGGCATGGGGCTGCCGACGGTTGCAATGGGCCTGCTGGGCGCGCTGATTTCGCCGGTGGCGGCAGCCGGATTGCTGCTCATCCCCTCGTTCGTCACCAATGTCTGGCAACTGGTTTCTGGACCAAACCTTTCGACTGTCATACGGCGCCTTTGGCCGATGATGGTCGCTATCCTGATTGGCACGATCCCGACCAGCGAATTGCTCAGCGCCGACACCGCCTGGACGGGCAGTGCGCTCGGCTGCGTGCTGATCGCCTATGCACTCTATACCCTGTTCGGTCGCCAGCTTTCGGTCTCACCCGCCAGCGAGCGCTGGGCGTCGCCGATGGTCGGCCTGTTAACCGGCCTTGTCACCGGCGCAACCGGCGTTTTCGTGGTGCCGGCAGTGCCGTATCTGCAGTCGCTCGGTCTTTCCCGTGATGATCTCGTGCAGGCACTTGGTCTGTCCTTCACCGTCTCGACCATTGGGCTGTCCATTGGGCTTGCCGCGCATGGAAGCATTGGTTTTGGCAATCTTGCCCTGTCGGCGGTGGCGATCGCACCCGCACTTGTCGGCATGTGGGCCGGGCAGACACTGCGACACCGCATCAGTCCCGTCGCCTTCCGCCGCGGTTTTCTGATATGTATAGGCCTGCTTGGCGCGGAACTGGCGCTGCGCCCCTTTTGGCAGGGATAAGTGCGCGATTTCAGGCCTTGGCGCGGCTCAGCATCACCACGCCGCTATCATGGCGCTGCAGGCTGGTCTCGACATAGTCGATAAAATCGGCGGCCGGCATCGGCTTGGCATAGAACCAGCCCTGGCAGAATTCGACACCATGATCGAGCAGGTATTCGGCCTGCTCGCGGGTCTCGACGCCTTCTGCAATGATCGACAGGCTGAGCGATTTCGCCATTTCGATGATATGCGCAATCACCGCGCTGGTAGCGGTCTGGCGATTGATCGCATCGACGAAGGATTTGTCGATCTTCAGCGCATCGAGCGGCAGGCTCTGCAGATATTGCAGGCTGGAATAACCGGTGCCGAAATCGTCGATCGCCACCGAATAACCGCGGGTACGCGCCTCGGCGATTGTCTTGCGGGCTTCGTCGATATCCATCAGGCCACGCTCGGTCGCTTCCAGCCAGATCTGATCATTGGCGAAACCGTGGTTTCCAAGACGATGCCCGACCGTTTCAAGTACGCGACCGGTCTTGAAATCGTCGGCCGCAAAATTGATGGCAACATGCAGGGAACGGTGCTTGCGAAACAGCGGTCCCAGTTCCCGACCAATCGCGTCGATAACCTGATCGGTGATCGGACGAATGAGGCCGCTTTGCTCGGCGAGCGGAATGAAAAGATCGGGGCGCACAAGCGTGCCATCAGGCCGCTGCCAGCGTACAAGTGCTTCCGCACCGACGCAAAGACCGGATGAAAGCTCGATGATCGGCTGATAGTGAACGACAAACTCACGTTTGCGCACGGCAATCGCCAACTCGCCCAATGGCGACAGGCGCTTGCGCGACATACGGATGACCAGGGCGATGATGACAATTGTTGCAAATGAGCCGAATGCCAGGAATAGCCAGTGCTCCTGGGTAAACAGGCCGAACAGACCATTGGTGGAACTGACGGCGACAGCGGTCCAGCCATCCTTGCTGTGAACAGCATAGATGCTTTCACCCTCGGTGCCTTTGGCTGTCTCGCGGCCCAGCTTGTCGGTAAAATCCGTATCCGGTGTATTCAGGGTGGCGGTAACCGCGCCATTGGGGGCGGTAATCACAACCGAGGCGCTCTGATCGGCCAGCACCTCTACCAGACGGCCAGCGTCAACCAAAGCATTATAGGGTCCGACCTGCACAACACTCATCGGATTGGCACCGGTGACGAGCGGCACCACATCGACCCAGGCCTTGATATCCTTGTCTATGACGAAATCCGGCGTCAATTCCTTGACGACCCGGCTTTCGCTCCCCCAGGACGTGCATTTGAGAGCACCATCCTCGATATAGCCGATTTCCTCAACCGTGCGGGAATTGATCACCAGGCGGCGCATTTCGCCGATATGCGCATCCGTGCAGGATATAAACCTGCGGCCTCCCAATGTTCTCAGGGTCGACGCGGCATCTGTAAACGACCGCTCGGCGCGTGTCGCAGCCTGGGCGGCGATAGTCATCAGCCGATCTTCTTCTACGCGTAACGAGAAGGACCAGGCGGAATAGATTGTCAAACACAACGGAAGCAATGCACCGAGAAGGGCCAGGATCGTGGCTTCGAGAATAACACGCGATCGTTTCAAAGCCGCTACGCCCCCATGCGGTTGTGCAACAATCGCTAGAGGGAAGTTATTAAAACAACGTCTCCAGAATGCGGAAAATCGACTATTTCAAAGTATTTTCAGCAGTTTGTAATATACAATGTCGTTGTTTTCGGCATGTATGCATGCAGCTTGGCGCACATGCCGCAGTTACAAAGGGTGCGGCAATTGTCACGCCGCACCTGAATTCTTCTGATTATGCTTCAACAAATGCCAGAAGATCGGCATTCTGCACATTGGCATTGACGGTGAGCATGCCATGGGAGAAGCCTAGATAGGTCTTTAGCTGGCCGTTTTCAGATGTTTGGCCGATTTCCTCGCTGAATCCGCAATCGGAACGATCTGGTCGTCTTGCCCGTGCAGCACCAGCTTCGGAACGGAAATCCCCTTCGGTTGTGTTCTTGGGGGATGCAGCCTCGGTCGCGACTGAGCGAGGTGGAAATTGCCAGAGCGGCGACGCCATGCAGCAGATCGAGCATTCATCCGGTGAGATGAGCAACATCATCGGCGATATCGCGTTCTAGACCAAACTTCTGGCTTTCAATGCCGGCGTGGAAGCCGCACGCACAGGAGACGCCGGCAAGGGATTTGCCGTCGTGGCGCACGAGGTGCGTGAACTCGCCCAGCGCTCGGCCAATGCGGCCAAGGAGATCAAGGAGATCAAGGTCCTGATCACATCCGGCAGCCATGTGGAGCAAGGGGGCAATCTGGTCGGAGAAACGGGAACGATGCTGGAAGCGATCGTCTCCAAAGTGCATGAGGTCAACCGCCATGTCCGCGCCATCGCAGAAGCGTGACGCGAGCAATCGCTTGGCCACCAATTGGTCTGGTCGGAATTCTGATCTCGACCATCACGTCTTTCGAGACATGACGATACCCCGGGGGAGGATTTGCCTCCCCGGGGTATCGTAAAAAGCTCAAGAGCTTCAGTAGTGAACAGACAGGCTGTCGATAGGTGTCGTCTTCGGAGGCGCGAACTTCGTCAGGTTGATGCCTTCAACGGCAGAGCGATACTCTTCCATGTTGGGCGTACGACCGAGGATCGCCGACAGCACCACCAGCGGCGTGGAAGCGAGCAGAGATTCGCCCTTCTTTTCCGCCGTATCTTCCACCACGCGGCCCTGGAACAGGCGGGTCGAGGTGGCAAGAACGGTGTCGCCCTTCTCCGCCTTTTCCTGGTTGCCCATGCACAGGTTGCAGCCCGGACGCTCGAGATAGAGAATGTTCTCGTATTCGGTGCGGTTAGAGGTTTTCGGCTTCAGGTCGTCGAATTCGAAGCCCGAATATTTCTGGAGGATTTCCCAGTCGCCTTCGGCCTTCAGCTCATCGATGATGTTGTAGGTCGGGGCGGCGACGACGAGCGGCGCCTTGAACTCGACCTTGCCCTCGGTCTTTTCGATGTTCTTCAGCATCTGGGCAACGATCTTCATGTCGCCCTTGTGCACCATGCAGGAGCCGACAAAACCGAGGTCGACCTTCTTGGTGCCGCCGTAATAGGAAACCGGGCGGATCGTGTCGTGGGTGTAACGACGCGAGACGTCGGCATTGTTGACGTCCGGGTCGGCGATCATCGGCTCGTCGATGAGATCGAGGTCGACAACGACTTCAGCAAAATATTTCGCATTGTCGTCCGGGGTCAGCGCCGGCTTTTCGCCCGAGCGGATTTCCGCGATACGGCGATCAGCCTTGTCGATCAGGCCCTGCAGCGTCTGCGTGGCATTGTCCATGCCCTTGTCGATCATGATCTGCATGCGCGACTTGGCGATTTCCAGGCTCTCGATCAGCGTCTCGTCTTCAGAGATGCAGATCGACGCCTTGGCCTTCATCTCGGCCGTCCAGTCGGTGAAGGTGAAGGCCTGGTCGGCCAGCAGCGTGCCGATATGGACTTCGATGATACGGCCCTGGAAGACGTTGTCGCCGTGCTGCTTGAGCATCTGCGCCTGCGTGGCATGCACCACGTCGCGGAAATCCATATAGGGCTGCATCGTGCCCTTGAAGGTGACCTTGACCGATTGCGGGATCGGCATGGTGGCTTCGCCGGTGGCAAGCGCCAGCGCCACGGTGCCACTGTCGGCACCGAAGGCAACGCCCTTCGACATGCGCGTATGGCTGTCGCCGCCGATGATGATGTCCCAGTCGTCCACGGTGATGTCGTTCAGGACCTTGTGGATGACGTCCGTCATCGAATGGTAGACGCCCTTCGGGTCACGCGCGGTGATGACGCCAAAATTGTTCATGAAGGACATCAGCTTCGGGATGTTGACCTGAGCCTTCTTGTCCCAGACGGATGCCGTGTGGCAACCCGACTGATAAGCGCCATCGACCAGCGGCGAAATGACGGTGGCCGCCATCGCTTCCAGCTCCTGCGCGGTCATCAGGCCGGTGGTGTCCTGCGAACCGACGATGTTCACGGTGACGCGGACGTCAGAACCGGCATGCAAAACCTTGCCCGGCGTTACGCCGACGGCATTGCGGTTGAAGATCTTTTCGACCGCGGTCAGTCCCTGGCCTTCGATGGCGATTTCCTTGTTTGGCGCAAAGACCGGCGTCGCCTCGACACCCAAAGTCTGGGCGGCAAAGGTCTGCAGCTTCTTGCCGAACACGATGGCGTAGGACGAGCCCGCCTTCATGAACTCCATTTTTTGGGGCGTGAAGGCGCTGGCGACATCGACCAGCTCCTGGCCGCTCTCGTCCGTGAGTTTCTTGTTCTTGGCGTCGATCTTGAGGACTGTGCCGGTCTCGACCGAATATTTCTGCTCGAGGATCGGGTTGCCATCGTTGTTGAGGATCGGCTTGCCGTCTTCGCCGAGCTTCTTGACCCAGTTCTTCAGGTTGATGCCGATGCCGCCGGTCACGTCTACAGTGGTCGCGAAGATCGGCGAAATGCCGTTGGTACCGGCAACAACCGGTGCGAAATTGACGAAAGGCACATAGGGGCTGGCCTGCTTGCCGGCCCAGAGCGCGACGTTGTTGACGCCGGACATGCGTGACGAGCCGACGCCCATCGTGCCCTTTTCGGCAATCAACATCACGCGCTTGTCAGGATGCTGCTGCTGAAGCGCGACGATTTCCGCCTGCGCTTCCGGCGTGATCATACACTGGCCATGCAATTCGCGGTCGGAGCGCGAATGCGCCTGGTTGCCCGGCGACAGAAGGTCGGTGGAGATATCGCCTTCGGCGGCGATGAAGGTCACAACCTTGATCTCGTCTTCGACGTCAGGAAGCTTGGTGAAGAATTCCGCTTTCGAATAGCTTTCAAGAACGTCCTTGGCGATGGCATTGCCAGCCTTGTAGGCATCACGCAGACGGAACATGTCGGCGTCGTAGAGGAAGACCTGCGTCTTCAGGACCTCACCGGCTTCCTTCGCGATCGCTGCGTCATCGGCGAGCGCGACGTCGAGCAGCACTTCGACCGAGGGACCGCCCTTCATGTGCGACAGCAGTTCCAGCGCAAAAGCCGGCGTGATTTCCGGAACGGCCGTTTCGCCGAGAATGATCTTCTTCAGAAACGCGGCCTTCGCACCGGCGGCGCTGGTGGTGCCGGGAAGCGTATTGTAAATGAAGAATTTCAGCGCGTCGGCACGATATTCGCTGCCGGCATCATTGAGGATTTCGATGATTTCGCCGGTGAGAGCACCGTCATCAATAGGCTTGGGAGCAAGCCCTTGAGTTTTTCTGCTTTCGATCTCAGCCAGGTAATCCAAGTACAGGTTCATTGCAGTCCCAACATCATGAGTTTCATGGTGCTGAAACGCAGCACCACCAACGGCACCATTAATCGGCCCGAGGCCTTCAGGGTCTGGAGTACGTCAACCAGCGCCGTGTGACAAGATACCGCAGACCAGTAAAAAAAGTGGTGTTTCCGGTTCATATTTGGGCATAGGGCACTTCGGCCCGCGCGACGCCATGCGAATTCGCGCGGGGAGAATGCCAGCTTTTCCATCGCACCCGATGGCTGACGTACAGGACCTGGAAGCCTGGCGGCAAGGACCGACGGTCACTCGATTTCGGGAAAACAGTCTTTTGCAAGTTTCTGAACATGATTGAAGGCAGCTGATGCCTCCCCAATGACCTGCTGTTCATCTTCAGCCGTCAGGGCCACCTGATCTAGCGCCGCCGTAAAGGTTTTCCAATGAAGCCCGCGTCCTTCGGGTGCGCCAGCCAGATGCCGCGCGCCATGTGCCTCATTGAACCCGAGGGCCGCCGCATATTTCAGGAGAAATGCAGCGCCGAGATTGGAGCCTTCGATCACGTAAAGCCAACCGAGCCCTTTCGGCCGCGGCAGTGCTGCCCCTCTTTCAAACAAGGGGGCAACCGATGCCACAGGCGCCACGCCCAGATCCACAAGATCCTGCTCGACCAGATCAAGCCGCCTTCGGCCCTGCAGATCGGGAAGAAGCCGGCTCATGGCCTCGTCAAAGAACAGTGCGTCTAAATCTCGATGCAGTGCATGCTGCATGCGCAGAAAGCGGCCATAAGACTGACGGTCCCGAAACGGATTGGCTCGCATGATGAAGCGGTCCAGCGTTTCATGCGCGGCATGGGTTGCCGCTTTCAGCCTTTTGGTCCGGCTTTCGGTTTCGGAAGCGATCCGCTCGGCCTCTATCGTCGTCATGTCTTGGTCCCCTTGCTTAAAAACGTGTCATGTCATTCCTCCCGGAACGCTCGTGCGATCTGGTCCGACAAAGGCTTGACGAGATAAGACAGCGCCGTGCGATCGCCGGTCTGGATCATCGCCTCGGCCGGCATGCCCGGCAAAAGGACCAGCCCTTCCAGCTTGGCCAGTTCTGACGGCGGTAATGATAAACGCACGAGATAATAGGATTGCCCGGTCCGCTGATCGGATGTGAGGTCGGCTGCAATCCGGCTGACGTGACCGACGAGTTCAGGCGTCATGCGCAGATTGAAGGCCGACATGCGCAGCATCGCCTTCTGCCCGGGCCTGATCTGGTCTATGTCCTTGGGAGCGATCTGCACCTCCAGCGCCAGATCTTCGCCCCCGGGGACAATCAGCATGATCGGATCAGCCGCGGCTACGACACCGCCAACCGTGTGTACGGCCAGCTGGTGAACGGTGCCCGATTGCGGCGCGACGATATCGATGCGGCGCAGTTCGTCTTCAGCTGCGACCCTGCGCTCCGTATATTCACCGATCTGTGCCTGCACCTCCCTCAACTCACTGCCGACTTCCGTCCTTATGTCCTGATCGACCTGCAGAATCTGCATGCGTGTCTCGGCGACACGACCTGCCGTCTGGGCCTGATAGGCTATCTTTTCGCCGCGTTCGCCACCAAACGTGGCGACCTGCGTCTTGAGGCCATTGAGACGTTGATCTGAGACGATGCCCTGCTGCCGCAGCGAGCTGAGCGTCTCTATCTCGGTTTTGAGAACATGCATGCCTTCCGAGAACGCCTCTTCCTGCGCTTTCAATCCATCGATCTCGTGCTGGTATTGGCTGATGCGCTCGACGAGCTGTGCCTTCCTGCCCTCTCGTGCCTCGCGCCGGAATTCGAACAAGCGCGTTTCACTGTGGATCACGGACGCGACAGCAACGTCACCGGCGCGTTCGGTCAGTTCGGATGGAAAGGTGATTTCACGCAGGTCGTCTCGTTCCGCCTCCAGACGCGCTAGGCGAGCATTCAATTCGTCCAATCTCCGGTTCACGATACCGAGATTGGCGCGGGTCTGCGTTGCATCGAGACGCATGACGATATCGCCACCCTTTACCCGGTCACCTTCCTCGACGCGGATTTCGCCGACAACACCACCCTTGGGATGCTGGACCTTTTTGACATAAGACTCGACCACGAAATGTCCGGGTGCCACGACAGCGCCGGCCAAACGGGTCATCGAGGCCCATGCGCCCGCCCCGCCGGCAAGCACGAACGTGCCGATCAATCCGGCGCTCAGGTGCAATCGGATCGACCGGCTCACACTGCTGTCGAGGCTATTTCCCCTCATCCTTGACCTCCCCCTCACATACGCCGGCAGGTTGAACCTGATCGTTCGTTTGCGCCTGCGACGCGGCACCCGTCACGACACGCAGCGACGTCACCCCTAGACCGGTTGCCTGGAATGCCGATGGTTTGGTGAGGTTCCCGCTTTTTGCCTTCAGCACTTTCAAAAGCACTTCCTCACGAGGGCCACAAGCAATCTGTCGTCCGCCATCCAGCATCAGCACCTGATCAACCGCGCCGATGGCGCTGGGGCGATGTGCGATAACGACAACGATACCTCCGCGTTGACGCACGGCAGTGATCGCGTTGACAACGGCAATTTCGCCTTCGGTATCGAGATTGGCGTTGGGCTCATCAAGGACGATCAGAAACGGATTGCCGTAAAGCGCGCGGGCAAGACCGATCCGCTGCCGCTGGCCGGCTGATAGGGCCATTCCCGCTTCACCCACAGGTGTTTCATATCCCTGCTCGAAACGAAGGATCAGCTCATGGGCCCCAGCCGCCTTTGCCGCCGTGACAACAGCGGCAGCGTCGGGGGAAGCATCAAGCCTGGCAATGTTTTCGGCAATCGTTCCATCGAACAGTTCGACGCCCTGCGGCAGATATCCGATATGTCGGCCGAGTTGCGCCGATCCCCATTGATCAAGGCCGGCGCCGTCAATGCGAACCTTGCCCTGCGTCGGCGCCCATGCCCCAACAAGAACACGTGACAGGGTTGATTTTCCAGAGCCGGACGGCCCGATGACACCCAGTGCCTGACCTGCAGCGATCGAAAAGGCCACGCCGACAACAGTCGGTCTTTTTCCCCCGGGCGGAATGATCGTCACCCCTTCAACCCTCAGATCGCGCTCCGGCGCAGGCAGGGCCATTGGCTGCGCTGCTGCAGGCAAGGCCGCCAGCAGTTCCTTTAACCGCGACCAGCTTTGGCGGGCCATGAGGAAGGGCTTCCATCCGGCGATAGCCTGGTCCACCGGCGCCAACGCCCTGCCCATCATGATCGAGCTTGCAATCATCACACCACCGCTCGCTTCCTGCGACAGGACAAGATAGGCACCCACCGCCAGAATGGCCGATTGCAGCATCATGCGCAGTGATCGCGAAATGCCGCCCAAGCCGTTCGCCACGTCGCCCGCACGGCGGTTTGCCAGAAGATAATCGAGATTGACCTTCTGCCAGCGCGTCCGCACCCGATCTCCGAGACCAAGCGCCTGGACGATTTCCGCGTTTCGTCGCGCCGATTCCAGAAGCGCGTTGCGGGCCATGTTGTGGGCCACGGCGTCGCGGATCGGCTTTTTCGACATCAGGTTGGTGAGCAGGGTCAGGGCAGCGAGCACGATCGCACCGATCAGGGCCGTCATGCCGATCCAGAAATGGAAGAGAAAACATATGCCCAGATAAAATGGCATCCAGGGCAGATCGAACAGGGCGGTCAGCCCGTTGCCGGACATGAAAGCGCGGACATTATCAAGATCACGCAATGGCTGCAGGCCATCGCCGGGCATGCGGTTTACCAGTGGCAGCCGGATGACGGCGTCATGCGCAGCCCCCGAAATCTGCTCATCGAAGCGCTCGCCGATACGCAGGAGCACACGTGCGCGAATAATGTCGAGCAGCGACTGGAAGAGATAAACGAAGCCGGCGAGAACACACAGACCGACGAGTGTCGGCATGCTGCCGCTGGAGAGGACACGATCATAGACCTGCAGCATGAACAACGGCGCGTTGAGCGCCAGTATGTTGACCATGCCGCTGATCAGCGCTACGCCGACAAACGCTCGCCTGAGGGAGGAAACGACCGCCGCAGCCCTTGGCTGCGGCGGCGTTTGCTGTGGGGCTACCAACACTACAGCAGGTTCCTCAGGCGACGTCTGCGAGCGCGGCAGAACCGAAGTAGAAGTCGTCAGCGGTCAGGCTGGAAAGCTCTACGCCCTGCAGCGTGATCGTGCCGAGCGCGCCGAAATTGATCAGCGTGTTGGCACCGCTCTGCGACGAGGCCGCATAGACTTCCGCGAACGTGTCGAAGGCCGTGCTCTGCAGTCCAGACAGATCGATAAGGTCGACGCCTGCACTGAAGCCGGTCACGGTATCGTTGCCGATCGATGCGGAAAGAGCGCCGTCGATATCACGATCGAAGACAAACCAATCGGC
>NZ_WIXI01000042.1 GCF_009617585.1 Endobacterium cereale
GCGGCGGAGTAAAACCAGGCCACTATCGGCGCACGCATGAGACCTCCGGGAGGGCGTAGCCCGAGCGGGGGTCTCATGCGTGCGTGGCGATTTTCACGGAGGGTTTAGCCGGCCTTTCTGGCGCGGCTTTGGGCGAGACGATAGCTGTCGCCGTTCATCTCGAGGATGTTTACGTGGTGGGTGATGCGATCGAGCAGTGCGCCCGTCAAACGCTCGGAACCCAAGGTTTCCGTCCATTCGTCAAACGGTAGATTGCTGGTGATCAGGGTGGCTCCGCGTTCGTATCGTTGCGAGATTAGCTCGAACAGCAACTCCGCGCCGGTCTTCGACAGCGGCACGAAGCCCAGCTCATCGATGATGAGAAGCTGGTATGCAGCCATTTGCTTCTGGAAGCGAAGAAGACGCCGCTCATCACGTGCCTCCATCATCTCGCTGACCAGGGCGGCGGCCGTGGTGAAGCCGACGGACATGCCCTTCTGGCATGCGGCCAAGCCGAGACCGAGTGCGACATGCGTCTTGCCCGTGCCACTTGGCCCGAGAGCGATGACGTTCTCGCGTCGCTCGATCCACTCACATCGGGCCAGTTCCAGCACCTGCATCTTGTTGAGTTTGGGGATGGCTACGAAGTCGAAGCTGTCGAGGCTTTTGACGACGGGGAATTTGGCCGCCTTGATACGGCGCTCGACCTTGCGGCGGTCCCGTTCGATCATCTCTCTTTCGGAAAGCCGGAACAGGTATTCGACATGATCGACGCCGTCGGTGGCACATAGCCGGGCCAGCTTCTGGTACTCGCGCTGGAAGGTCGGGAGCTTGAGGGTTTTGAGATAATGGGAGAGCAGGATCTCGGGCACTTCGTCACTCATGCCGCTTCTCCCGCATCCGATGACAGGAGGCGCATGTACGCCTTCGCCGATGTCGTCTCGACCGTCGCCTTCCTTGGGGATGGCGGCGAAGTCGAAGCTGTCCAAGCTTTTGACGACGGGGAATTTGGCCGCCTTGATGCGGCGCTCGACCTTGCGGCGATCCCGTTCGATCATCTCCCTTTCGGAAAGCCGGAACAGGTATCCGACATGATCGGCACCCTCTGTGGCGCATAGCCGGGCCAGCTTCTGGTACTCGCGTTGGAAGGTCGGCAGCTTAAGCGTCTTGAGATAGTGGGCAAGCAGGATCTCTGGTGCTTCGGTACTCATGCCGCTTCTCCCGCATCCGATGACAGGAGGCGCATGTACGCCTTCGCCGATGTCGTCTCGACCGTCGCCTTCGGCAGGTAGGGATAGATAGACAGGTCCAGTCGAGGCGGCCGGCGCTCCACCCGGCATAGGATCAGGTGCTTGACGGCGTCGAAGCCGATAGCTCCGAGCTGCAGGGCCTGCTTCACCGCCGCATGCAGGTCCGTAAGGTCGAAACTCTCCAGAAGACGGAGAACCTGCACGTACTCACGTCGGCCATGCTTTGCCATGCGGCCTTCCATCAGCCGGCGCAGCGTGGCGAATTCCTCTGGCAAGTCCCACCCCTGGAGAGGCGCTGCCTGATCCAGCGAATTGATCTTTTGCTCGATCAGCGGCAGGTAATGCACAGGATCGAAGATGACGTCTTCCCGTTCCCAGCTCCGGGGATGGCGGGCGATGATCTCGCCACGGCAGCCAATCACCACTTCGTCGACATAACCCCGGACCCAGACATCCTGATGGCCGTAGGCGACCGGCACGGAATAGTCGTTGGTCTTGTAGCGAACGAGCGACTGGGCTGTTACCTTGACGCCGGCCTGGTCGCACGCATCGAAAGGCGATGCCGGTAACATGCGCATGGCAGCCAGATCCCGTTGTAGCCGCTCCCCGATCGTCCCGCTCTCGCCGCGTAGCCTGTCGCTCTGGCGCTTGCGGCATTGCTCTTCCAGCCAGACGTTGAACGCCTCCCATGTTGGAAACTGTGGGATCGGGACCATAAAGTTGCGCCTGCTATAGCCGACGAGACCCTCGACATTCCCTTTATCGTTGCCCTTTCCCGGACGACCATAACGATCCCGGATCAGGTAATGGGACAAGAAGCCGCTGAACAGCGCCGCGCGCTTGCGTGTTCCATCAGGCAGGATCTTTGCCACGAGGCAGCGATCGTTGTCGTAGACGATCGACTGCGGCACGGCCCCGAAGAACGCGAACGCATGGATGTGGCCGTCGACCCAGGCCTCCGATACTGCCGCGGGATAAGCCCGGACATAGCAGCCGTCGCTATGCGGCAGATCCAGCACAAAGAAGTGGGCTTTCCGCTCCACGCCGCCGATCACCACCATCGCCTCACCGAAGTCGGCCTGCCCATGGCCCGGCGGGTGAGCCAGCGGCACGAACACTTCCTGGCGACGCTGATCCCGCTCGCGCATGTAATCCTTGATGATCGTGTAGCCACCGGTGAAGCCGCGCTCGTCCCGGAGCCGGTCGAACACCCGCTTGGCCGTGTGGCGCTGCTTGCGCGGCACCTTCACGTCCTCATCGAGCCAATGATCAATTGTCGAGACGAACGCATCCAGCTTCGGCCGCCGGATCGGCAACTGACGCTGATAGCCCGGCGGCGTCGAATACGACAACATCTTAGCAACGCTGTCGCGAGATATGTTGAAATGCTTTGCAGCCTGACGCCGGGTCATCCCCTCCGACACGGCCAAGCGAACCTTGAGATACAATTCCACGGTGTAGATCCCCTTGTCCCTCCTGCTTCCAATGCAGAAGGAAGATAGGTGGCCGGATTTTACTCCGCCCCTACGGCGTGATTATCGCGCCGTTACCGTGGCAGACTTTTGCACCGCCGCTCTCACAAATTGGCTCATCCCGTCGCTAATTGAGAAGATGATTCGCGGCGACAGGCCCCAAACAACAAGCGGCCGTCAGCTCGCGGACTATCTATTTATAGACGATGTCGGCCAAGCCGTTCTTTCTGTCGCCGAACATGCCGCGGCCCAGGGGATCTTCAATCTTGGTTCCGGTCGCCCCGTTTCGGTCAGGACCATCGTAGAAACCATTCGGAATATCATCGCTCCAGACATGAATCTGGTATTTGGGGAAGTTCCACATAGTGCCAACCAAGTCTGGCATATGGAGGCCGATATAACACGGCTCACGTCTTTGACAGGGTTTTCGCCAAGTGTCAGTATTGATGAGGGCTTGCGTCTGACAGCCGATTGGCACAAAGCGCGCCTACCGTGAGGCTGCCATGTTTTCTGTGAAGCCTTTACGCCTAGTTCGCTTGGTGCGTTTCGGCTTTGTCGGAGTGCTTAACACGGTGTTCGGTTATGGCTTCTATTTCCTGCTCGTATATGTCGGGATGTTGCCAGAACTTGCCCTCCTTGGTGCAACGGTTCTCGGAGTCGTGTTTAATTTTTTTACAACGGCTCGACTTGTCTTTCGTAACAGAGACAATCGTTTGATCGGCCGTTTTGCTTTGACCTATGTAATCATCTATCTTGTCAATGCTCTTGTATTGAGACTGCTGATCGCCACTGGCGCAGATCCATTTCTGTCTCAAGCCGCCATTCTTCCATTTACCACGCTGGGCGCGTTTGCCATCATGCGGATTTATGTCTTTCGGGAAGCACAGCCATGAAAACCATTTCGGTGATTTCACCTGCTTATAATGAAGTAGAGAATGTCCGTCTTTGCTATGAACGTCTGAAAGCGATCTTTGCGGAGCATTTGCCCGATTATCGTTTGGAGCATATTTTTGCGGATAACGCCTCCAGCGACGGGACAGTCGACATATTACGGGAAATTGCTGCGGCCGATGCGAGCGTGAAGGTCATTTTGAACTCTCGCAACTTTGGCCCCTTTCGGTCTCTCTTCAACGGATTGCGATACGCTACGGGCGATGCGGTGGTCGTGTTCATGCCGGTGGATATGCAGGACCCGCCGGAACTCATTCCAGAATTCGTGCGCTATTGGGAGCAGGGAATTGAAGTCGTTGCGGGCGCAAGGGCCGTGCGGGAAGAGACCTGGCTGCTACGCAAGTGCCGATCTGTGTTCTATCATCTCGTCAATTCGCTGTCCGATTTCGAAATAACGCCAAATGTGGGCGAGTTCCAGTTAATAGACCGCAAGGTTTGGGATGCCATCATGCAATATGATGACCACTACCCCTATGTGCGAGGGATCATTGCCTCTGTCGGGTTCAAGCGTCTTATTGTTCCTTATACGTGGGGCGAACGTAAACGAGGCATTTCGAAAAACAACTTTCCTCGCCTTATCGATCAAGCCCTCAATGGGATATTTTCGTTCACGAATGCACCCATGCGATTGTGCATCTATCTGGGTTTCACGATTGCAGCGATATGCATCGCATACGCATTATTCTCTATTTCAATGTTCCTGTTCTTTCCCACTCCTGCACCAAGAGGGACAGCGACAATCATAGCATCAATATTTTTCCTCTCGGGAATACAATTAGCATTTATCGGTATGCTGGGAGAATACGTCACCTCAATACACTCGCAAGTCCGAAAGCGCCCTTTGGTCGTAGAGCGCGAGCGATTGAACATAGATGAAAAGTACTCGCCGAAAAGCAGCAATCGGTCTTTGGAATTGATCGAATAGCTTGGGCCAATTAGAGAGTTAAGCTGCGCGATCGGACCGACATTCAATCCCAGCGGGTGCCCGAAGCATAACTGGAAGCTGCCGCTCGAGGTTCGAACACTCCGACAGATCTAGGAGCGGCCTATACATCAGACAATCTTGACTGCATGGCAAGGGTGGCGGAAAGGGTGTTCTGGCTATTGCACCAACCGGCTAATACCAACCGTCATTGATCAGAACCTGAACTGCCCCCCATTTCACCCGGACAGTCGGCATCAGCACAGGCTTATGTCTCACGCGTATCGACACGTTTGAATTGCTGACGGGTGATGTTCGCCGTAGGCGGTGGACAACCGAGCAGAAGCTGACAATTATTGATCAGAGTTTCGAACCAGGCGAGACGGTATCTTCGACCGCTAGCCGCCATGGCGTTGCGCCCAATCTGGACTTGCTTCGGAAAAGTGGAGAGGTTTGCTTCAGTTGAAGGGAAGCCGTAATGATGAAGAGAGTGCCCTTTACGAAGGACTTCGAGCGCGAAGCCGTTCGCCTTGCCGAAACTAGCGGCCGCACGCGGCGCTAGATTGCTGATGATCTGGGGATGGGATTGTCGACGTTGACGTGGCGGCTCAGCTGCAACCGGGATGCCATCATGGATGAACCCGCCGTCGCGAAGGCGATGAGGATATGGCAGATGAACTCAAACGGCTGCGGCGCGAGAACGAGGTTTTGCGTCAGGAGCGGGATATTCTGAAATTTTATGGTAAACGACTTCTTGCAGGAACTCTATCTGAATGTTGTGGTTCGCCAATGAACTGGCCGCACTTTCACCCGGACAGTCGGCATAAGCAGAAAGGCTCAAGCACAGGCTTGAGGACAGGTTTATATCCAACGCGTATCGACGCGTTGAATTGCTGATTGGTGATGTTCGCCGCAGGCGTTGGACAACCGAGCAAAAGGTGACGATCATCGAACAGAGTTTCGAACCAGGCGAGACGGTATCTTCGACCGCTCATCGTCACGGCGTTGCGCCCAACTGCTTTACTGGTGGCGCAGGCTTTTGAGCGAGGGAGGTGCTGCAGCCGTGGATTCTGACGAGCCGGTTGTCGGCAATTCGGAAGTAAAGAAGCTGGAGGATCGCGTCCGCGAGTTGGAGCGTATGCTCGGCCGCAAGACGATGGAGGTCGAAATCCTCCGTGAAGCACTTTCCAAAGCGGACTCAAAAAAACGGATATCGCGGCCGATCTTGTTGCCGAAGGATGGTTCCCGATGAAGACCGTCGCAGAGACGTTGGGCATCTCCCGATCCAACCTCATCGAGCGGCTGAAAGATAAATCAAAGTCGCGTGGGCCATACAACAAGGTCGAGGATGCAGACCTTTTGCCGATCATTCGCAGGCTGGTGGATCAGAGGTCAACCTATGGCTATCGGCGGATCGCCGTGCTCCTCAATCGCGAAAGGCGATCCGCCGATAAGCCTGTCGTCAACGCAAAACGGGTTCATCGCATCATGGGCAACCACGCCATGCTGCTGGAGAAGCATACGGCCGTTCGCAATGGCCGCCTCGACAACGGCAAGGTCATGGTCATGCGCTCCAACTTGCGCTGGTGCTCGGACGGTCTGGAGTTCACCTGCTGGGATGGCGAGGTCATTCGTCTCGCCTTCATCTCGACACCTTCGACCGCGAGATCATCGCTTGGGCGGCAGTCGCAAATGCAGGCATCTCCGGCTCGGATGTGCGCGACATGATGCTGGAAGCAGTCGAGAAGCGCTTCCATGCAACCCGAGTCCCGCATGCTATCGAGCATCTCTTTGACAATGGTTCAGCCTACACAGCGCGGGACACGAGGCTGTTTGCCCAGGCGCTCAATCTGACGCCATGCTTCACGCCGGTCGCCAGCCCCCAGTCGAACGGAATGTCAGAGGCATTCGTCAAAACCCTGAAAGGGGATTACGTGCGCATATCAGCTCTGCCAGACGCCGAAACGGCGCTCCGACTCATCGACGGATGGATCGAAGACTACAACGAAATCCATCCCCATTCCGCGCTCAAGATGGCTTCCCCTCGGCAGTTCATCAGGGCTAAATCAAACTAGCCGATTTGTCCGGCAAAATGGGGGGCACTCCAGCCAAATAGTATGATTGCGGGTTGGGGTTTAACCACCGATAAGCACTGCTTATCGGTGGTCAGCTAATTCCCGCTTCAGTTTGGTTGACCTCCATCGTAGCGTTTGATGGCACCCGTTCAACACCTACTCAAATGTGATCCATGGCACGCCCTGAACGAGCCGCCCGCCATGTTCACAGGCGTCCCCTATCCGCGCTACCTTCTTGCCATTGATCTTTGCGATTGAAGAACCACCGGTAATGCCGGCCGTGGTCGGCACGCCAGTGCAAATGCACTTGTCGTTGACAGTCGCTACCGGCACGCCTTCGACACAGACGAAATTCTGTGCCGTCGAGACAACCGGACCGCCCACATGCGGACGTGGTCCGGGGGCCACCATCGGGCAGATATGCATGTGGCCTTTGAGTGTGACAAAACTGCCCATAACCAGCCTCCTGGAAGATCACGCGTTATTGGCGACCGAGTTCACGCACAAACTCGCTGCCACCGTCTTCTACACGGCTAAGACGGATTGGGCCCAAATCGGCAAGGAGATGAAAATGCTCAATCGCCGAGACTTTTTTCAAACTATCAAGAGCGCCGCTGCCGCCCATCGCAAGCGCAGGAAAGTAGCCATAAACTTCGCCGAACTTCAACGCCCCATGTGTCTTCAGGAATTTCGAAAGGACAAATTTTTCGGTTGCCGGGTCGAGAAGATCGTAGAAGTCATTGTCAAGGTAGAGGACCGAACTAACCAGCACCCCCATGCCTTCTGATTTCTTGTTTCTGTTTATCAGGCCCGTCGCCTCAAGGCGCGGAAGATCGATTTCAAACGTCTCATTCCAATCCGCATTCCAGACAAACAGTCGCCCCGTTGCGCCATAGCCATAAATAAATGTTCGATCCGGTGTGAAATCTGGATCTCCAGCGAAAATCTTTTCGCTGAGCTCGGCCATGTCATGAGGATTGCAGAATTGGAATCGGCCCTGCCGCCAGACTCCTAGACCTGCCTCTCTCCAGAACTGCAGGAATTCCTCCGGGAATGCACTCTGCAGCGAAGCCAAGGTGTCATCGTCGACCGACCGCTGGTCGGAAAACGCACCGTTTTTGGAAAGAAGGTACTCAAAATCCTCATGCATATTCATCAGACTCCCGGCTTGCACCGCTGCAATTTGATACTCATGTTTTCCGCCCCACTTTTCTTCGCATCCTGCGCCATGTCCAGCAATTCTTGCCGGCGACTGGACCAGCTGCCGCCTATGGAGCGGTTTTCACTTTTAGGCCCGACACCCGACATGGAGCCGTCGCCGCCACCAGCCCAGTCGAGCGTATGCAGGGCATCCATGCCTTTCATCATCCGGCTGACCTCGCTTTTGACAACCCGGTCACGCTCTGCAGCGCCCACTCCTCCTTGGCGCAATTCGTTATCCAGCATGCGTTCCAGCTCGCGACTCGCCTTCGCTCTTTCCCCGGCGCGAGCATTACCGTCACTTGGTCTGCCCTTAAAATTCTTGAGCGCGGTTTCCAGTTCATCAGGCGTCAGGTTATTGAGCGCGGCTTCCTGCATTTCGAGCTGACGATCCAGCTCTTCATCTGTGCCTTTCTTGCCTTTTTTGAAGCATTTAACCCGCTGCTTGCAATTTTTGCAGATCTTCCCGCCCCTTTTGCCGAGACGTTTCAACGTCTGCTTGGATTGGTTCTTCAGATACTGCTTGAGCACTTTTTTTGCCGCGAGGCGCACAAGTATCGCGCCGACAATAACAACAGGTGCAGCCATTGGTATCTCTATCCCTCGGTTGCTGCGGCAGCTTCTATCGCCTTGCGAAGCCGCTGCGCCGGTGTACGTTTCAGATCACGGCGATCTCCACCTTCCCCCGACCTGACGTAGTTTATGAGCTTACGGTCGAGTGTTACCTCTCCCTTGCTGGCCACATAAAGGAAGGCCCAGTCACCAAGATCCTCATCCGTATGCAGGCCGATCCGGTTGCCGGATTTACGGGCCTTATCGATTTGCGCCTGGAGTTCGATGTCATCGAGATCGCTGACCACATCCGGCGCCGCATCACGCAGATAGTTCGCGATGGCAGAAGTGCTACTGTTGTCGATTGCCTGCTGAAGCTGATCGATCTGCTCTATTGTCAGCGTCAACGGCCCGGGCAGAGGCGGCGGCAGCGAAACTGAACGCACCGCGCGTTTCACTCTCTCTTCCCCGGTGTTGAACAGGATCGCAGGGGCCGGACCGAAAAAGCGTGCGAGTTGTTCGGGCGACAGGATCGGAAGCAGATGCGACAACACGGTTGGATCCCAGTGACGGAAAAGAACGCGTTCGTATCTCAACGGTTTTCCGTGGCGCTCATCTTTATCCGTCGCATTCTGGTCGGGAATGCGTATTTGGTTGATCGCTCTCAGGTGCCGCAAGAGTTTCTGCTCGCCATCGGGACAGGACCAGAACACCGCACACGGCGCCTCAAGTGCCAGCGATTCGATATGTTCGCGAATTCTGCGATCGCGGAGCATGACAAGCCAGGGACCATCCCGACGCATCTCGCGGTCGCCACCGCTTAGAAACAGAGACTGACAGGCGATACCCGCCTGCTCGAGATCGTCTTCCAGATCCTCGAAACAGCCGCCGTCAAGGACCGCAAAAAGCGGTGCGGGCAGCCTGTCAAGATTTGCACTGAAGCCAAGCACAAAGGCTTCTGAAACTTGTGAATTGGCGTATTCATCATCCTGCAAGAGGAGCACTCCTCTCTCACTCGTAATAATCTATATCGATATTCGCGCCAATTTTTGAAGCAAAAAAAGACATAGAAGGCGGTATTATTACAGAAGGAAGACGTCCATCGACGTTTATTATTATCGTTATTCTCGAAGTCGCGGACGCAGATACGGCTTCGACATCTTCAACAACAGGACCAAGCTTCGAATATATTTCTTTCCAATAGTGCTCGACATCCATATCACCTTCGCTTGACATCAGCGACCATATGCTCTGCCTGGGCAATGACAGTTTTTCATTTCTTTCGCCTTTGCCCACCTCCTTGTCTGGCTTGATGCCCAAGAGTTGTGTCACTTCTCTCGGGTGTTGAGCGGTATCGAAAAGGCTGAAATCAATTCTGATACTAGAAGCCATTGATGTTTATTCCCATTGATTGTGGGGTCCCCGTCCCTTGCCTCGGTCCAAAATACATATCGCCCTTCCTGTCGACGAAAATGTCGTATTTCGAGTCTAGGCCGTATTCGTTCTTCAAGTCATGCGCATCTTTGAAATCGTTATTTTTGGCAGCTCGATCCAGCTCCTTTTTAGACATCCGCTTGGCGTCTTTCCCCTTCTGCTCATCATCATCGTCTTCCGGTGGAATTGGGCAATCGCCGGTCGGACATGTATCGGCAATTGGGCCTGAGCTAAGCTGTTCCTCCGCCTTTTTATCGGCGTTCTGATCGTCTGAGGACATCGCATTGATGCCTTCGCTTACTCCATAGGCAAACCCCATCGCTGAACCGACAAAGGCGACAGCCTTTCCCAGAGCTACCACGGCAGGCGGTATGGCGAATGCAGCAAAAGCAACCATCAGGAGGCCCCTCGCGCATGTTTCTGAGCTTCACGGAGAAGAATTCTCACCCGCATGTCAGGCGTAAACGAGGGGTCGCGCACCGTCATGAAAGAAATGACGTCGGCATTATGCTTAAGCTTGCCCCCTGCTACGACCTGCATGTAGCACCATCGACCAATGTTCGCTTCTGACAAGACGCCATAAGCTTTGGCTTCCTGCATGTAGGAGTGTGTGAGCCTGTGGAGTTCCGGATCGGGTATTTGCCGAGTGCGATCGGGTGCAGCACTTCGCAGATAATTTGAAATACGATGCACATGGTGATCATGACGACCGCTCTCGATGGAGCGAAGTGTCTCCGGATCTATCCGCAATGCCCCCTTTTCGGTCGGCGGCAGATTGGCCGGACGAACGGCGCGCTTGAAACCACCGTAGTTCACCGCATTGACGATGATTGCATCGCCAGGGCCAAAAAACCGCGCGAGTTGCGGACCGTCAAATTTCGATATGAAGGTTCCCACAACATTCGGGTCCCAGTGCCGGAACAACACCCGTTCATAGTAAATCGACCTATCGCCTTCACCTGTGTTGCGGGCAATACGACTGTCGGGAACCAGTATCTGGTTAATCGTGCGTAGATGCTGCCAGAGAACATTACCGCCAGCTGCGCACGACCAAAAGACGGCACAGGGTTTTGCCATGGCCAGTTCAGCGACGTGCGAGCGTATCTTTTCCTCATCAAGATCCACGAGCCATGGGCCGTCACGCCGCATCTCCTCGCTGCCACCGCGCAAAAACAGCGACCGGCTGTGAATGCCGAGATCGGCCAGTTCATCTTCCAGGTCATCGAAATGGCCGCCGTCCATCACCGCGAAAAGAGGCCCGGAAAGCGTATTGAGCGCCTCCAGAAACGCGCCCAAGTCGAGCTCTCTCTCAGTGCAATCGATGTCAGTGTCCTGCATGGCAATCACACGCGTACGAATGGTGTGGACGATTGCGACATCTTTTTCAGGCAAGACGCGCCTTTACCCGGTCCGCCCTTCTTGAAATTGATGCGGTTTCCTTCGACGTCGATCTTAAGAGCGTAAAGTTTTATCCCCTTCTTCGTTATAGAAATGTACCCTCCCGGCGCGGACAGCCTGATCTCCTCATCGGCAAAGATTTCCCACACCTTTGCCTCGCCGTGGTATTTTTCGCCGGAGACGAGGTTGTAAAGTTTGCCGACATCGACGGAAATTTTTTCGCCGACAGAAACATGCTGTTCCTTGCCGACCTGTCTCATTTCGGTCTGGCCGATATTGGTTACCTTGCTCACGCCGATCTGCTCGGCCTTGGCGACCCCGACGCTGGTGGACTGGAATGAGCCGACAATGGTGTTCATGATGCCTGGCAATGGGAAGAGGCCGGATGCAGCGTCGCCAACACCGGTGCCAGATCCGGCAAGCGCGGTGCCGGCATCCGCACGCGGGCTGGAACCAGCAACAACACCTTGCCGGCTGCCGAGACCGCCTGCGCCGAGAAAGCCGAGAGCAGATGATGCAAGCGTGCCAGCGAAGGCTGCGACCCCCGGACCGCCGCCGCCTGCGAGTTGAGCCGCTTGCGAGAGCAAACCGGAAGTCTGCCCCGCCATGCTTTGCACGGCTCCCATCAGTGCCATCGCCATCGGTCCAGTTCCGCCGACAACGGTGTTCATGGAACCACCGACTTCATGCTTCTGGTT
The DNA here is from genome assembly GCF_009617585.1 of Endobacterium cereale. Lineage (GTDB taxonomy): Bacteria > Pseudomonadota > Alphaproteobacteria > Rhizobiales > Rhizobiaceae > Neorhizobium > Neorhizobium cereale. Next base: position 11,932 of record NZ_WIXI01000042.1, read on the forward strand.
GCCACCGACCTCCACCGTGCGGTTCGAGCCAATTGCCGATACTTCGTGCCGGTCGATGCGCTTGGTCCGGTCGTTCAGAACCCGCGTCGTCTGGTCCTTCTGAGCGTGGAAGAACATATTCTCTTGGCCCGCCTCGTCCTCAAACGTCATTTCGTTGAAGCCCTGGCCCTTGTGCGTGTTCGAGCGCATGACCATGCGCGTCTTGTTGGCTGGCAGGTCGTAAGGAACAGAATTGCTAGGATTCGGCACGACGCCTGTCACCAGCGGCCGGTCCGGATCACCATCGACATAGGCGATCATCACCTCCATGCCGATGCGAGGAATGACCTGTGCACCCCAGGTGCCGCCACCCCAGCTTTGTGCCACGCGCACCCAGCAGGTATCGGAACCGTCTTTCTTGGCCTTGCGGTCCCATGGGAACCATACCTTGATGCGGCCATACTGGTCTGGGTGGATTTCTTCACCCTCAGGTCCGGCAACGATCGCCACCTGCGTGCCTTCGATACGCGGGCGCTTGGTTTCGCGATGGGGTGTCATCGGCACTCGGGAGGGAACGGCTTCGAACTCGTTGCGATATTCCGGCTCGTTGCTATTGGTCTCGTAGGAACGATCCACCACCGTCTGCACCAACTTAATGACGACGTGCTCATCGTAGGCATGATCAGGATGAGCGACCTCGTAGGGCGTGAAGCGTCGGCCGGTCTCGATGATGCGGGATGTCGAAGCACCGTAAACCCGGTCATGGTCGGCTTCAGACGCCTGCGACCTGAGTTTTTGCGCACGCTCTGCCTCTGCCACAGAGGAGATGCGAGCCGGGTATTCGTAAAGCTCGCGCTTTGTTGCATCCGGCATCTGCACCAGCGACGGTGTCATCGTGCCCGGCACCAGACGGGGCGTTTCAAAATTCCAGTCGGCACCTGCGCGCTGGCCCGGTACGTAAGAAAACTGTCGTGCCCATTCGTTAATATGGTTGCGATCGGACGAACCCTGTGCCAGGCGCACCCTGCCCTCGCCTTGTGCAGACAGCGACGGTCCAAGCCAGCCATTGGCAGTGTCGGCCACGTGCAGCTTGTGTTTGCCGTCCTCGTGGCTGAACCAGTAGAACAGCCCGTCCTCCTCGAAACGCCTTGATAAATAAGCGAAATCCGTCTCGTTCCATTGAACGGAGTAATGCTGTTTGGCTGGCGATGTAATCACGCCCGATGTGTCCGGTGCCGGAATGCCGTGTTCGGAAAACAAAGCCTCGGCGATCTCCACCGCCGTCTTGTCCATCCAGATGCGGCAGTCGGAACGACGGGTCAGCAGCCACATCTGCGGGCGCAGCACCATCGCATAGGAGCGCAGGCCACGGGTGATCGGTGGGCCTTCGTTCAACTGGGTAACAAGACCGTTGAACGGACGGCGGACAGCCGATCCCTCTTCGCCGTCACCCTGCTGGACCTCCACCGAGACGTCTAGCAGCCGGCCGATCAGCTCTTCTGGCTTGATCTGCACTTTTTTTGTGCGTGCAACGAGGCGGATCTCGAACAGCGAGGATATGCCTTCCTCGATCGTCACGCGCTCGGGCAGAAGCTGGTCTTCACCCAGCGGGGAGTTGATTTTCAGGATACGGCTCGCCTGGATGAAATCAGCGGCGGAAGATGCGTTGTCCATGGTCGGCTCCGGCAATCTGAAAACCAAGAAAAGCACCACAGGAAGCAAAGGCTGGATCCGGTGATGCAAAAAAATGCACGTCTTAATCGCGGCAAAAACTAGAGCCCGGATCCGTGAGGTCAACCCTGAATGGGCATGGTTTTGCAGATAGGGGGAATTTACGGGGCCCTGCAGTTGCAAAAGCGGCTGGAGAAAGAGGGCATTGTCTGTTGCAAAAATCGGCAAGACCGGCATCTTTGGTGCCGTGCCTCGATCGATCCGGGATCGGCTTGGGGTGCGGCATGAGGCAAGGCAGACAGGCGGGCGAACAGTTGGCCAGGAAAAAAGACGACAGGCAAACGATCGCGCCACCCGCAGATGATGCCGACACCTATGCGCTGAACCGTGAGGAACCAAACGAGCGGCGAGGCGGCGGCTGGACAGTGGCGATCCGCCGAAGGGCCAAAAAGATCGTGCGGCTGTTCAAGGATAGCATCTACGGATCGTCCGAAGCGGCTTACGCCCAGGCACGTGCCTATCGTGATGCCGTCATCACCGCCCTGCCCCCGCCGACCAATCTCGAGCAGGCGGTTAAGATCCGTAAGAATAACAAGAGCGGCATCTCAGGTGTTCGCCGGGTCGAGACCGAAGAGGGTGATGTCTGGCAGGCAACGCTGATGACCAATGAGGGTCAGAAACGCGAGAGCTTTTCCATTGGTCGGTATGGAGAAGAGGCTGCCAAGTCGATGGCGATTGCCCAGCGCATGCGCTGGCTAAAGGCGCTGCCGGTCAAACATCTGGCCTATGCCCATCATGCCGAAGAGATCACACGCCAGAATTTTGACCACCAGCTGGATGTCGTTGCCGATGTGGCGCCGCAGGTGCAAATCAGCGAGGAGGAGGTCGTTGCCCGCATCGCTGAGATCAACGCGCGCTTTGATGTTTACCGCCCTCCCCGCCTGAAAGTGCGTGTCAAAAGCTATGGGCCGGCACGGCTGGCCGTCGCCGTCTCTGATGGCGGCTCTCCTGCAAAACGTAAACTGGCACACGTCAACACGGTGAAGATGATGCATGGTGGCGCGCTGGCCGCTGCCGGCAAGGTTCGGGAGGTCGTCGAGGAGATCTACAACGCTGACGTCGCCCGCTGGTTTGCAAAGGAGCATGGTAACGCCCTGCTGGCGCCGGAGAGCTTTGATCCTGCCGTCGGCTTCAACGTCACCGTCTGGGTGCCGGTGGAGCTGATCCGCTGATGCCGCAGCAACGCAAACCGGCAGCCTCCCTCTCCTCCGTTGTCCGTCGCGCGGCCGAGCTTGATACGATTGCGGCAGTCCTGCCAATCGATCGCCGTGATGAACTCGCCGAGCTGCTGACCGATCAGGATGTCGAAACACTTCGCCATCTGGTCAATGAAGGCATGGGTGACAATACACTGCGTGCCCTCACCTCCGATCTTGCCTATCTGCAAGCGTGGTCATTGGCGGCAACAGGCGCATCCCTGCCCTGGCCGGCGCCGGAAGCGTTGCTCTTAAAATTTGTCGCCCATCACCTGTGGGATCCGAACAAACGCAACACCGATCCCGATCACGGCATGCCGGTTTCCGTTGAGCAAAACCTCCGCGCCCAACGCTTTCTGAAATCCACCGGTCCTCACGCACCCGACACCGTGCGCCGGCGGCTTGCCTCGTGGTCGACGCTGAGCAGATGGCGCGGTCTTACCGGTGCCTTCGCCTCCCCTGCCCTCAAGTCGGCAATCCGCCTTGCCGTGCGGGCCACGCCGCGACCACGTAAACGCAAGAGTGCCAAGGCTGTCACAGGTGATGTTCTGGCCAAGCTGTTGGCGACCTGTGGCAGCGACAGCCTTCGCGATATCCGCGACCGGGCTATCCTGATGGTGGCCTTTGCCTCCGGTGGCCGCCGGCGTAGCGAGATTGCCGGACTGCGAAAAGAACAGCTCACCAATGAGCCACCGATCACCACCGAGGACGGCACCACTCTGCTCTCTCTTACGATTCATCTCGGACGCACAAAGACATCCGATGCCGACCACGATGAGGTTGTCTATCTCACCGGCCGGCCCGTCGAGGCACTCAACGCCTGGCTTGAAGCGGCCCGCATCATTACGGGCAGCATATTCCGCGCCATCGACCGCTGGGGCAATGTGTCCAAACGCACGATCGATCCGCAATCCGTCAACGACATCGTCAAGCAGCGGGCAAAACTTGCTGGGCTTGAGCCTGGGGAGTTTTCGGCACACGGGTTGCGGTCAGGTTATCTGACCGAGGCTGCCAATCGCGGCATACCGCTGCCGGAAGCGATGGAGCAGTCGAGGCATAGGTCTTGTGCAGCAGGCGTCGAGCTATTATAACAGTGCGACACGGCGCAGTGGGAAGGCGGCGCGGCTGCTGAGCTGATCGCGAGCGCCACGGTCAAATCGATGGTAGCGCTTCCGGCGCGGGATAGGTGTTCAGCGTTTCGCGAATGTATCCCTCGATATAGGCGAAGACGGCTACCGCACCCTCGTCTGTTTCAACTGCTCTGATCTGCACTGAGCCCCAACTTTGGATCACCGGGAACTGGAGTTTTCCGGCTCTTATCACGATGACGGGCTGGTTGCGCCACCGGTATTATGCATCGCAATCGGGACCTTATACCCGATTGCTGAATGAGGGCGATCCTCATTGTAGTATCGACGCCAAGTCTCCAACTTTTCGCGTGAATCCGCAAAGGTCAGGAACCAATGCGCGTTCAGGCATTCGGCCCGAAGCTTGCTGTTGAAGGCCTCGATGAAGCCGTTATCGGCCGGTTTCCGGGCCGAGAGAAGTCCAGGGTGACGTTGTTGGCATAGGCCCAAAGGTCAAGGTCGCGAGAGATGAACTCGCTGCCATTATCGACCCTGATCGTTTTGGGGTAGCCAGTTCCCTTGCAGATACTCTCCAGCGTCTGAACCACATCCTCACCCCGATAGGTGAACCGTGCGTCGGTGGCGGGGCAGTAGCGAGAATGGGTATCCACGACCGTCAGGATACGCAGTTTTTTGCCTGTTGCGAGCTGGTCGTGAACGAAATCCATAGCCCAGACATCGTTTGGCCCAACCGCTGTCTGGCGGTCATCCCTGAGCTTTGCCTTTACGCGCCGCTTGGGATGCTTGTTGCGCAACTGTAGACCTAACTCGCTGTAAATCCTGCGTGTCTTCTTCATATTGATCTTCCATCCATTACGGCGCAAGTGGACATGGACACGCCGGTAGCCATACCGCACGCGTGTCTCGCAAATCTCCTTGATCCGTATTTCGAGAGGGGCCTGCCCGGTTCTTCGGGACTTGTAGTGGTAGGTCGACGTGTCGAACTTCAGCGCCTGGCAGGCCCGTCGGATCGATATGCCCCAATCCACCAACATCCCGTCGATCAGCTTGCGCTTGCGGACAGGCCTCAGAGCTTTCGGCGGATGACGTCCTGAAGCATCTCACGGTCGAGTGTCAGGTCGGCGACAATCTTCTTCAGCCGACTGTTCTCATCCTCCAGTGCCTTCAGTCGGCGCATCTCGTCGGGCAGCAGGCCCGCATACTTCTTGCGCCAATTGAAATAGGTCGCCTGGCTGATCCCCGCCTTGCGGCATATCTCCGCTACAGGCACACCGTCATCACCCTGCTTCAAGATGAACGCCTTCTGGGCGTCCGAAAAATTCGATGCTTTCATCGTTTCCGCTCCTGTTCCCAGCCGGGAAAATAGTGCGAAAAACTCCAATCAAAAACGATCCAGTTTTTGGGGATCAGAGCAATCAGAGCAATATAGCGAAACAGATCCGGACCCGAGGTGACGTGATTGAGGCAAACCCGCCGAAGCCGGGGACAGTAGGATTACCGATTGCCGCCTCCCACCCAATGAGTATTGCTTTGACAATCATCAACCACGCACGGAGCGGGTGTCTCTCGGCATCCTGTGTCATGAGACTTTTTCCAAACGAGCAACCTCACCTTGTCAGAGCCGCCATCATATGGATCGCGATCAGTTGGCTATCGATCTTGACGCTGGCGGCGTTCGAATATCGATCGGGCCGGCAGGGTCTTTCAGAAAGGGCGAGCAGCGCCGAAACCCTTCTCGCCGAGAAACTGGCACAACACGATGCGCATCTGAGCGCATTGGGCGCGATCGTTCGGATGTCTCCCGTCGAGCCGTCGCCGAGCCTTCAGGGCCTCTCGGAAAACATCCTGATCCGATACCCTCGAATTATCGACATCGCCGCGTTCCGTCTTGATGCCGGCGCAGCGAAACCTTTCCGGTACGGCCAGACTGGCGGCCCCATCGAGGAAGACGGGCGACCGCTCAAAGAATTGCCAAAGCTTTCCAATGTCGGCGAAATTACAACGCGCGCCCTGCCCGACGGGCAAGCATACGATCTCTTCAAGCTTGTCGAGCCCGGCCGCATCCTGCGTCTGCGCATCGACGCGAATGCACTGCTGGACGGCGAGAAGGCGTCCCACGACTATTCCACGAAGCTGACACTGGACAACGAAACGCTTGCAGCGCATGGCGCCACTGGCAAGGCGCTGTTTGCCGCGACGACAACGGTCGCCATGACCAGCCATACCCAACCACTCCAGTTGGAGGTCAGCCGCAACTTCGGCCTTGGTGAACTGGTTCCGTTGCGATTGGCCGTCCCGCCGATCCTGGGCTGGGCAGCCGTCATCTGGCTGGCCATGTCTTATCTGGAAACCAAGGCCGAGCGCCGTCGTCATGAACAACGTGCGGCTCTGTTGAAGCAGGAAGCGACACTGGCGCATGCCGGACGGGTGAACGCCCTTGGCGAAATGGCATCCGGCATTGCCCATGAATTGGCCCAGCCGGTGGCGGCATTGCTCAGCCAGAGTCAGGCCGCCAGACGAGCATTGGCCATGGGGCGCCAGGACATCCTGGAAAAAGCACTCGACGCCAATGTTCGCGAAGCAAAACGCGCCGGCGATATCCTCGGGCGCATGCGGGCGTATATTTCAGGTGCGCCGGCCGACATCCAAATGGTCCCTCTCCATGAGGCGATCACCGAGGCCATGCGCCTTGTGGAAGCGGATATCAACGCGCGGGCAATCGGCCTCAACATGATCGTACCCCCGGGCCTGCCCGCCGTGCCGATTGATGTGGTTTCCTTTCAGCAGGTCATTCACAACCTTGTCCGGAACGCTGCGGATGCGGTCGCCGGATGCCCCTCTCCTCTCATCACCCTGAAGGCCCGGCGGGAGGGTGACGGCGTTGCCATCGTGGTATCGGACAATGGTCCGGGCATCGAAACGGGTTCACTCCACCGGATATTTGAACCGTTCTTCACCACAAAGGCGAACGGAATGGGACTTGGTCTGCCTCTGTCTTCGAGGCTGATCGAGCGGATGGATGGCAGTCTGGAAGCACACAATGACGGCGGCGCCACTTTCACCATCCGCCTGCCACTGGGAGAGCTCTCGTGATCTACCTCGTCGACGACGACCTCGCGGTGCGTGAGGCCATGACGCTTCTGCTCGCTACCTATGGAAAAGAGGTTACAACCTTTCCCGATGCGGCTCACCTTCTTGCCCATGTGAAAAAGGCAAAACCGGGCGTCATGCTCCTCGATCTCAGGATGCCTGCCATCAGTGGCCTGCAGCTTTTGAAGAAGCTTGAGGAGCTTGATATCCGCTGGCCGGCGATCATGATTACAGGGCACGGCGACGTCGAGGCATGTCGCCGTGCATTCAAAGCGGGCGTGGTCGATTTCCTCGCCAAGCCAGTCGATGAACATGTGTTGATGGAAACGATCGCAACCTGCGAAGCAGCACTCGACGAGCTTCTCGTCCGTCATGAGAACAGTCGGCTGCTTGACCATCTTACCTCGCGGGAACTGGAAGTGATCGAACTGGTGTCCAAAGGCTTTGGAAGCAAGGACATCGCCGTGGCGCTCGATGTGTCCGTTCGAACCATCGACAGCCATCGGGCGAGCATTGCCACGAAACTCGGAACCTCGGCGGCCGCGGAGCAAACGCGCATGTGGCTCATGGCGCATCGGTAATTCTACCGATCCCTCTCGGTGACGGCGCGAATTCACCCCGTCGTGGCGGCCTGTAAACTGTGAGCCATCAAAAACGGAATGAAAGTTGCGAAAATGAAAACTCTCCTGATTGCTCTTGCCGCCAGCGCGCTCGTCACGGCTCCCTCGTTTGCTAAGGACACTGTGCAGCAGACCAGCCTCGCAACCACGCTCGCGGTTGATATTGCCCAGGCGGCAGTCTCGGCATGCACCGGCGACGGCTACAACGTGTCGGCAGCGGTGACTGACCGGTCCGGCGTTCTGCTTGCGCTGGTGCGCTCCGAAAACGCAGGTGCACATACCGCCAACGCATCCACGCAGAAGGCGTTCACCTCGGCGTCATCGCGCAACCCTACGAGCGCAATGGCCGATAACGTGGCCAAGAACCCCGGCGCGGCTGGTCTCGCTGATATTCCGGGCTTCCTCGTCCTGGCCGGTGGCGTTCCGATCAAGGTCGGCAAGGACACGATCGGCGCGATAGGTGTTGCCGGCGCACCGGGTGGCAATCTGGACGAAGTGTGTGCAAACAAAGCGATCGAGAATGTTGGCACCCGCCTCCAGTAACACCTAGATATGTGAGGGCCTCGGCTGTATTGGTCGGGGCCCTTGACTGCCTTCACGCTTGAAAGTTTTCGATATGAATTGGGTGCCTATAGTCTTCGCTACCTTCAAGGTTGTCGCGTTAGGGGTGGCGATGTATTTCGCCGTCAAATGGCACTACGATCAAGGGGATAAGAGGGATTGGCGAGCGTCGCTACGCGCTGGCGGCAAGATGATCGCAGCGTTCCTGTTGACGCTGATCGTCGTCGGGCTCATCGCCTTCGTCGTCAGCAGGATGCTGGGCTTGGATCTGAACCTCTCGTGAGGCCAGTCTCACCAGCGCCAAAACCGCTTTGCATCTAACAGATCGTCGAGCGCGCTTATGCTCTTCAGATGAGGTTTAACTAGTCGGCGTGTGAAACCAAATCATCAGCCCTTGGAAGATCGGCCAGACCTTGCGTCTCCAGAACTTTCGGGGCCGTTGCTAGGTCGTTAAGCCTGCCGAGTTCATCTGCGCGTTTCCACTGATCCCGCGGCACGCTTGTGGCGCCGAGCCCACTCTTATGCGAAAATAGCGAACAGAAGAATTTAGAAGCGTAACGCAGCATTTTCGCGGCCTTGCGCGCCTCGTGCCATGCTTGTCATCGACATACGCCAGTTCTCGGCCAGGCTTTTCCAGCTTCTCTCTCGTTCGTTCGAGCGCCCCAACCGCAGACGCGCTTCCACGGTTTGGCGTGGCCAAAACCGCAGCTTAGGGCTAACGCCGCCTAACTTGTCCGCTGATCTAGCATAAGCGCGCGCGGCTTGATCACCCGAACACTTCCAGGACGTGCAGCAAGTCGGTGTACTCCCTTACCTTTGCGATCCTACCGTCCCTGATGGTGAAAAGCAGCGCGTATTCGTTTTCGTACACTTTCCCGGTTCTGGTCGTAGCGTGTGAGCGAGTTTCGGTGGCCACGATGTCGCCTTCGCCGATGATGCTGACGATCCGCATATCGAGGCCGTCGGTATAGGCTGAAAGCATGTTGCGGAACATTTTTGCTGCCTCCTCTTTGGTTTTCATGCCCGACGACGGAAAGAGGTGCGGCTTGCCGTTGACCCACCAGGTGGCATCGTCTGTCATTGCATTGATCAGACCGTCGGCGTTCGATTTCTTGAAGTGGTCGCAGAACTCGCGCACGACGCGCTTGTTGTCTTCAACGCTCATTTCGTTTCGCAATCTTTGGTTGGAGCTGATTTCTGAGTTTAAGTAGAGGCCGGCTGGCGGCGAGAATTGCGGGAGGGCCGAACTTTCTAAGACTTCCCCATGTTGGGTAACAAGGTTTGTCAAAGACCAAGCTGATGCTTACCGCCGCGCCAGCCCGAGGTTTGAAGGAACTGTTCCCAAGAGAGCGTTTCCGGGTCCAAGCGCCGGCTCCATTCCAGATCGTGTTCCCTGCCGAAATAGCCATATTCGACGGCATATTCGACCATTCCGATTAGCTCCTGCACAAGGAGGTCGTTGGCGCCGAACCCAGGGAAGTAATGCAGCAATTCGTCACGCTTGAAGGCGCTGCGGTACTCGGCCTTGATACCTGTTACACGCTGAAACGTTTCTACCATCTCGCGAGGGGAAATGATGTCGCCAACAATCGGTAGCGTCTTGCCCCTAAAGGTGTCTGGGTCTGACAATACCGAAAGGACGGCCGGTCCGGTCGCCGTTGTCGGATCGACAAACGGTGCGCGGAAGTCTTCCGGCAGGTAGATTGGCATGAGAAGCGTATCCGCTTCCATCATGGGAACGTAATATTCCAACAGGTTTGTATAGAAGAATGCGAGCGACACGAACGAATGCGTGACGGGCAGAGTGCGAATATAGTCAGCAACCAGTGCCTTATCGGTAAAGTGCGGCGTAAATTTTCTACCTGCGGTAATTTTGTCGACATTGTCCAGAGTGGAAAAAACAATGTGGCCTACGCCGGCCTCGACTGCCGCATCGGCAAGCTGTTTGCCAAGCGCAAATTCGACATTGTCCTGCGGTACGAGCTGGGGGGTCATCAGATAGGCACCGTCGGCACCCTGAAATGCCGTAACCAGTTCCTTCTGATGCCCGAGACCGAGTGGCGCGACAACGATTTCCGCCCCCAAATCAGCCAAACGACGGGCTGCCGCTGAAACGGGGTTTCTGGTCAGAGCGCGGACCCGATATCGATTGCTTTTGAGGAGCGTCACCGCAACGCTTTGGCCCTGTTTGCTGGTTGCGCCGACAACCGAGATGAGCGGTTTTAATTCTTGAGGCATCAGAACTCAGTTCCTTGTGTGGGTTCAGTCATTGGAAACGGGCACGCTGGTTTTGGTGCACCGTCTTTCCAAGCGAACTACATAAGGGTAAGCTGCTTGCTCGATAAGTACGTACAAAGAGCGCATGTAGTATCATGAATGATAGTACCCCCATGAAGCGGACGCGCCGCGCAGCATCGAAAACGGGATGCGCTGTGGAGGCGACGATCTCGGTTGTTGGTGGCGTCTGGAAACCGGTCATTCTATTTCATTTGCTCGAGGGCAAAATGAGATTCAACGCGATTTGTCGCCTCACTCCTGCTGCGACGCCACGAATGATTACGCTTCAATTGCGGGAATTGGAGGCCGACGGCATTATCAGCCGGACGATCTATCCCGAGGTGCCGCCCAAGGTAGAATACGAGCTCACGGAACTCGGGCTATCATTGGAGCCATTGCTGGTCAGCATGTGCGAATGGGGCGAGAGGCTTCAGGCGTTGTGTGGTATCCCCTGCGACACGGGAAATTGCAAACCTAGGTCGCAGAGGCAGGTTTTGGCGGGTGGGCCTAATCGCTGGACCTCGGCTGCAGATGAGCCGCCTCTCACTGAGGGGCCATGATTTGCGGACTTGACGCGGTGCGTTCACGCCTACAGGCCGGCGCCTGAGGCTTCGCAGTCCTTTAACCTTGATGGGAACTGAAACCCCGATCCATCAGTCGGCTGTCGCAAACGATCGTTTGTCGATACCATCGCCGTAACGCTGGCAAATTTGCTTAGGAATTCATATGCTCCGAAGCGCTACTTGCACGTTGTGCTTCCCGCAAGATATGGCGAATCAATGCTCATACGGACTGAGCGCTTTCGCCCTGCCTCAGCCTCAATGCGTGCCGGACCTGGGTCGAGGAACACAAAGGGCAGGAACGCGAACGCGTATACTGCGCCAATCACATTTCGCGTTGTGAAACGCTAAATCGGCAGGTTAACCATGAGCCAAATGACAGCTATTTCTCGGGACAAGAGGAATGCTTACCTGCGTTGCCCGAATGTTACGGCGTGTTATCGCGACTGTGGTCGGCATAGTAGACGGCCCTCACATTTTATAGGACCGCTTGGCCAACCCATAAGCAAGATCGCAGGCAACATCTGGAGCCTCATCTTCCCCGAGCCGACCAGAGACGATCAGGCTAGCCAGGAAGCTGCAATCCACGCGCCGCGCGACGTCATGGCGCGCCGGTATCGAGCAGAAGGCGCGGGTGTCATCGTTGAAGCCTGCGGTATTGTAGAAGCCTGCCGTTTCGGTGACCGCTTCGCGGTAGCGCCGCATTCCTTCCGGGCTGTCATAGAACCACCAGGCAGGGCCTATCCGCAGGCACGGGTAGGCGCCGGCCAGTGGCGCAAGCTCGCGCGAATAAGCCGTTTCGTCCAGCGTGAAAAGGATCACCGTCAAGTCCGGTCGCATGCCCACCGCATCCAGCAGCGGCTTCAACGCCGTCACATAATCGGTACGACCGGGGATATCGAAGCCCTTGTCGCGCCCGTACATCGCCATCACCTGAGCGGAATGATTGCGGCGCGACCCCGGGTGAATCTGGAGAACCAGGCCGTCTTCGAGGCTCATCCGCGCCATCTCGGTCAACATCTGGCCACGGAATGCATCCGCCTCGGCCGGTGAGCATTCGCCGCGCAACGCCTTTTGGAACAAAGCGGCAGCCTCATGTTGTGGCAAATCCTCGGTGCGGGCGGAGGCATGGCCGTGATCGGAGGATGTCGCACCAAACTGTTTGAAATAGGCGCGACGGGCGCGATGAGCATCGAGATAGCCGGGCCAGGTGGCGGTATCGAAACCAGTCTGCTCACCCATCAGCATGATGTTATCGGCAAAGCCCGCCATCTCTGGATCGACGACATTGTCGGGCCGGTAAGCGGTCACGACCCGCCCGTCCCAGCCGCTGTCGCGGATCATCTTGTGCCAGCGCAGGTCATCGGTCGCGGCTTCCGTCGTAGCGATCGCCTCGATGTTAAAACGCTTGAACAGGGCACGGGGGCGGTATTCCGGCTGCGAAAGGCGCTCTGAGATATGGTCGTAATACCAGTCGGCCGTCTCGGCGTTCAATCGCCGGTCTATGCCAAAGACCTCCTGGAAGGAGTGATCCAGCCAGAGGCGCGATGGCGTGCCGCTAAAGAGATGGTAGTTTTGTGCAAACAGTCTCCAGATCTTTCGGCCGTCTGTTTCGACAGGCCCGCCATCGGCACGCGGCACGCCGAGATCCGCCATGCTGACACCCTGCGAGACCAGCATGCGAAAGACATAGTGATCCGGCGTCACGATCAACTGCGCCGGATCAGGGAACGCCGCATCCTCCGCGTACCAGCGTGGATCGGTATGCCCATGCGGGCTGATGATCGGCAGGTCGCGCACCTGCTCGTAAAGGTCTCGCGCCAGACGCCGCGGACGTTCTTCAGTCGGCAGCAGGCGATCATCATCCAGCAGTTTCATGGGAATTGCCTTTCCTCAATGTGTCTCAACGGGGCGGGTCAGAAATTGACCAGTTCGGACACGTTCACCGGCAGGCCGGTCTGGAACGAACGGTTGGCGGCAAGGCCGGTCAGGATCGACATGGCGCCATCGCGAAAATCCGCAGCAAAGGCAGCGCCCGAATTCGCTGCGCCAAAAATATCCGCCAGCATGCGGTTGTCACCACCGCCATGACCGCCCTCGCCCATGACGACCGGCACGATACGCGGCTCGCCATGCAGCGGGAAATGATAAAGCTGGATGCCCTTGGCTGCCCCTTCCGCATCTGAAGCACCACCGGCATTGATGTAGGACGTTTCGCGCACCATCAGCTCGATGCGTCCCTTCGATCCGTTGAAAGCAACGTTAAAACCTTCCCAGGGCGCGTAGGTGTTGAGCGAATAGGTCATCACCGTGCGGTTCTGGTAGCGCACCATCACCTGCATCGTATCTTCGATGCTGATGCCATCGCCGAAAACGTTCTGGTCGCGCTGATAACCATCCTCATGTTCGGCGTCCCAATAGAGAGATTTCTGCACCGGGCTGTCGGTGAGGTCGATGGCGAAGGGGTCGGCCTTGGCCGCCTGAACCTCGGTCGTTCGGGTATAGGGCGTGAACAGGCCGCGTTCTTCGGCATTGGCACGGCCATAGAAACGCAGGTCACCCATGCCGAACACGGTCTGCGGCTGGCTTTGCAGCCAGAAATTCACCAGGTCGAAATGATGGGTGGATTTATGCACCATCAGGCCGCCGCTGTTGCGCTTGTCGCGGTGCCAACGGCGGAAATAATCGGCGCCGTGTTTGGTGTCGAGCAGCCACTCGAAATGCACGGAGAACACCTCGCCGATGCCACCCGAAGCGATGATGTCATGAACCGCCGCATTGTGCGGCGCGTAACGGTAATTGAACGTCACCCGTACCGAGCGACCGGTACGCTTGGCGGTATCAATGATCTGCTGGCATTTCACCACATCCGTCGTCATCGGCTTTTCGGTGATGACATCACGACCGGCTTCGAGTGCCGCGATGATATAGAGATGATGGGTGCGATCGATCGAGGTGACGATGACGACATCCGCACCGGTTTCATCGAGCATGCGGCCAAAATCCTCGGCCTTGTAGGTCGGCAACTGCTCGAGGCCGAACTCTTCGACCAGCACCTTGTTGGTGTAATCCATACGGGTCTGGTTGGTATCGCACAGCGCCACCAGTTCGCCATGCTCGCGGTAATCGCGCGCCAAAGCCTCATAGAACATGCGGGCACGGGCGCCGGTCCCGACAAGGACGTATTTTTTCTTGCTCATCGAATATCTCCTCTTCCGTTCACGCCAAACCGTTCCGATCGACGATGCCGATCCGGCGGAACCACACGTTTGTTTTCATTTCATGGGAAGAACGCGTCGCCTTATCGCGGCAAGGCGCGGCCTTCTGTATCGAACAGGTGAATGTTTTTCGGATCGATCCGCAATGCGACATCCTCGCCCGACCGGCACGATCGCTGACCGGACAGCATGACGGTAATCGTCTCCTGCTGAAAGGGTGGAAGGACATGCAGAACAGTGCTGCCGCCAAGATGTTCGACCAGCTCGATCCGCGCATCACAGATCACCTGGCCGGGACCATCGCCGATATCGATATGTTCCGGCCGGATGCCGAGCGTCAGTGTCTTGCCCTGCAGCTGTCTGCCGGTCTCGATCCGGTTACCATTCAGGGTAACACCGGTGGCACCTGCAACGCTCACGTTGGCAAAATTCATCTTCGGCGAACCGATAAAGCCAGCGACAAACTGGTTGGCAGGATTGTTGTAAAGCTCCAGCGGTGAACCCGCCTGCATGACCTTGCCGGCCTTCAGCACGACGATCTGGTCGGCCATGGTCATCGCCTCGACCTGATCATGGGTGACATAGATCATCGTGTTGCCGAGGCGCTCGTGCAGCTTGGTGATCTCGACACGCATCTGCACACGCAGTTCGGCATCGAGATTGGAAAGCGGTTCGTCGAACAGGAAAATCTTCGGGTCGCGCACGATGGATCGGCCGATGGCAACGCGCTGACGCTGACCGCCGGACAGCGCCTTGGGTTTGCGCTCCAGATAATCGGTGATCTGCAATGTCGCAGCCGCTTCACGAACGCGGCGATCGATTTCCTCGCGCTTGTAACCCGCCGTTTCCAGACCGAAGGCGAGGTTCTTGTAGACCGACATATGCGGGTAAAGCGCATAGGATTGGAACACCATGGCGATGCCGCGCTTGGAGGCGGCGACATCGTTCATACGTTCGCCGTCGATGAGAAGGTCACCGGCCGAGATCGTTTCCAGCCCCGCGATCATCCGCAGCAGCGTGGATTTTCCGCAACCGGAGGGGCCGACGAAAACCGTGAATGCGCCCGGCTTGATTTCAAGATCGATGCCGCGGATGACATCCAGTGCGCCATAACGTTTTTCGACATTGTTGAGTTTGATAGTCGTAACCATTCGCGTGTCCAAGCTTCAGCCGCCAAGGGCTGACCAAAAGGGTTTCAGCGTTTCATGCCGGTCGTGGCGATACCTTCGATCAGCAGGCGCTGGAAAAACAGGAAGATCAGGAAGATCGGCACCAGAGACAGGACCGACATGGCAAACAGCTCGTTCCAGCTGGATGTGCCGCTCGAGTCGATGAACGAGCGCAGGCCGAGCTGAACCGTGTAGTTGCGCATCTCGCTGATGTAGATCAGCGGCCCAAAGAAATCCTCCCAGGTCCAGATGAACGAGAAGATCGCAGCCGTTGCCAGAACCGGCATGGAAAGCGGCAGGATGATCTTCCAGTAGATGCGCCATGCGCTGCATCCATCCATACGCGCCGCTTCATCCAGTTCCTTGGGGATGCCGCGAAAGAACTGCACCATCAGGAAGATGAAGAAGGCATCCACGGCAAAATATTTGGGCAGGATCAGCGGCCACCATGTATTGACCCAATCCAGACTGCGGAACAGCACATATTGCGGGATCAGCGTCACGTGGTAGGGCAACATCAGCGTGCCGAGCATCAGCGCAAACCAGAAGCTGCGCCCCCAGAACTGCAGCCGTGCAAAGGCATAGGCCACCAGTGACGCCGCCAGCACGTTGCCGATCGTTGCCAGCACGGCGATGACCAGCGAGTTGAGAAAAAACTGGCCAAAATTGATCTGCAGCCCGAACCAGCCCTTTGGATAGGCCTCGACCGTCACTTGCGATGGAATGAGCCCGGCATCGCCGCCGAACAATTCCGAGGCCGGCCGCAGAGAACCGGACAGCATCCACAGGATCGGGTAGATCATCACGAAACAGATCGCGATCAGGATCACATGGCGGACGGTGCCCGACAGTCTTGGATGCGCGGAGCCGCGCCCCGGCATTTGCTGCACAGCATCAGTCATCGTAATGCACCCAGTATTTTGTCGTCAGGAAAGAGATCGCGGTGAACACGGCGATGATCGCCACCAGCACCCAGGCCAGCGCCGAGGCGTAACCCATGCGGAAATAGCTGAACCCTTCCTGATAGAGATAAAGCGTATAAAACAGCGTCGAATTGATCGGTCCACCCGAGCCGCCGGAGATGACGAAGGCAGGGGTAAAGGCCTTGAATGCCTCGATCACCTGAATGACCAGATTGAAGAAGATCACCGGCGACAGCAGCGGCAGCGTGATGCGCCAGAACTGCCGTGACGGTGACGCGCCGTCGAGACTTGCGGCTTCGTACATATCCGTCGGGATCTGGCGCAGACCCGCCAGAAAAATGATCATCGGCGAACCGAACTGCCACACGGATAGAACCACGAGCGTGTAGATCGAATAATTGGGGTTCGAGATCCAGCTCGGCCCGATAATGCCGAACTGCGCCAGAATACCGTTGACCATGCCATCGGCCGCAAACAGCTGACGCCACAGGACGGCGATGGCAACGGACGTTCCGAGCAGCGAGGGTAGATAGAAGATCGCCCGGTAGATCGGCAATCCGCGCATGCCACGGTTCAACACCATGGCAACGGCCAGCGCAAAGGCCAGTTTCAGCGGCACCGAGAGCACGACGTAAATCAGCGTCACCTTCATGGATGCCAGGAATTTCGGATCAGCCGTGACCATGCGGACATAGTTCTGCGCACCGATGAATTCCGGCGCATTCAATAAGTCGAAGCGTGTGAACGACAGATAAAGCGATGCGAGCGCCGGCCCCAGCGTCAGGCAGAAGAAGCCGATCAGCCATGGCGCAAGGAACATGTATCCCGCGCCGTTTCGCCTGATCGCCCCCATGAAGCGGCCCTCCGGCCGCCTCACTATGCTCGTTTCATGTAAATCCTGCACTGCCATCATCCGGCCCGCTTCAGGATGGCGGTTGCCTCATCGACCAGATTGGCACCGGCCTGCTCAGGCGTCACCGCCTCGAACGCGGCCTCTTGGCTGATGCGGATTTGAACTTCGTTGATTTCCCCGGCACCACGCGGCGGTGCTGGCGGCAGGGCTCCAACCAGCGGCGTGATACTCGAGATCAGATCGACCACCTTCCGGGCATTCGGGTTCAGGTCAGCCGCGATGGCGTCGCGAATTGCCGGCGATGCCGGCACGCCGCGGTCGAGCCCAAGAAGTTTTGCGCCTTCCGGTTCGGCAATCAGGAAGTTGATCAGCCGGGCCGTCGCAGCCGGGTTTTTCGAAGCCGCCGATATCGCAAACAGCTGCGAAGGCTTGAGATACTGGCCGGGCTTTCCGCCGTCCTGTACCGGGGTGCCCGTTGCTGTCAACTCGAACTGAACGAGTTTCTGGCAGCCTTCGAACTGGTTGGAGTGCACGAAATCGATTGCCGAGCGGCCGTTTACGATTGGTGTCGTTTCGGGCGACTGCTTGTGCAGGGCCTGCACATCGGCCGCAACGCAGCTACCTGCCTTTCGCATCTCTGCCCAATAGGCAAACCAGCGGCCGGCATCGGCAGCGTCATAGGCCAGCGTGCCATCGGGATTGTAAAGCGCCTTGCCCTGCGTGCGCAGCCAGATTTCGAACAGGGTTTCCTGACCGCTGCCGTCTGCCGTGGCGCTCACGCGCTTGTTCTTGTTGCCCTTCATGAAAGCCGCACATTTTTCGGCAAAACCATCCCATGTGGTTTTCAGATCCGGCGGCGTAGCACCCGCCTCGCCCCATGCCTTGGCGTCGAACACCAGGGCAAAAGCGTTGACGCCGACATTGCCACCATAGAGCTTTCCATCGACCGAGCAGCTGTCGAGATTGACCTTGCCGAAATCCTCGAGCTTCAACTGGTTACCAAGATATTCATCCAGAGGCCGGATCGCGCCACGACGCGCGTATTCGAACATGTAGCGGTAATCCATCTGGATGAAATCCGGCGCATTGCCACCGGCAACCTGCGTGGCCAGACGCGCCCAGTAATCATCCCAGCCCATGAATTCGGCCTGGATAGCGGTCTGCGGATTGGCCTTTTTGAACAGGTCGATCGCGGCATTGGTACGGCGGGCGCGCTCATCGCCACCCCACCAGATCATGCGGATATTTGCGGCATCCTGTGCAGAAGCACGGGTACCGGCAAGCAGTGGCAGAGTCATGGCTGCCAACCCGGCGCCGATGAACCGACGCCGACCAAAATGGCTCATATTCATGTCATCCTCCCGAGATGATATCCATCATGTCCGACAGGCGGACGAGACAGTTGCTGCCAGCAAAACCCCTCCTTGAGCGTGCTGACGATTCAAAGACTAGCCGTCACCGGCCATATGGACAAATAGAATATTTCGGCTCAATCATTAAAATCCTTTATGACTTGAGGAGGTCGGGATGGATAAGGGGTTGGAACATTTCGTGGCGGTGGCAGAGGCCGGCAGCTTCATGGCGGCAGCGGAAATTCTGCACATTTCCCAGCCGGCCCTGAGTTACAACATCAAGCGCCTGGAACAGTCACTTGGCGTCGACCTGTTCATTCGGTCGGTCCGCGGCGTCGAACTGACGCCCTATGGCGAGACGCTTTATAACAGCGCCATCTTCATGTCCCGCCTGCACACCAACGCGCTGGCCGCAATCGCGAGGCAGAAAGCCGAGCTGGAGGAAGGCATCAGCATCGGCACCGGTTATTCCACATGGATACTGCTTTTGAAGGACTATGTAATCGCGCATTTCAATGCGCATCCGGCCGCTCCAATCAATGTCAGCATCGGCAACATGATGCGATGTATGGATCAGCTGATTGCTGGCGACATTGCACTCTTTATGGGGCACCGTATCGATCATTTAAAGCCGGGGCTGGCTGTGGATTTTATTCCATTGGGCCACGCGACGGATGGATATTACGTCCGCAATGGGCACCCACTTCTCGGCCGCACGCGGTCGATTGATGAAATACGTTCTTATCCGACGACAATGGCCAACCCCACCGACGCTAGGCAGAAACGCCTGACCTTAGGTTCGGGAGCACAGGACCTCGACGTTAGCGGGCATGCATTCGCGTGCAATTCCATGAGCGCATGCATTGAGTTCGCCCTCAACACCGACGCGGTGCTCATACACAGTGACGTCCTGAGGGGATACTTTAGCAAAAAGGGGCTGCAAGAGGTGAAGATCGATAGACCAAGTCCGCGTCGTCAGGCGGTGATGGGTTTCTATGTTCTGTCCGAGATGCGAGCGAAACCGAAAATCCAAGAAATTATTGAGTCGATTTCTACGCGAGCCGAGGTAGCAGGTCTGTTTCCGTCGGCGACCTGACAACCAATTCTCTGACCGGAAGCGTCCGAAGCCGAAACAACTGCCCCCTTAAGACACGCAGCGGCTCTTAGCCAAGCCGATAAACTGACATGAACGTTCGACCAACACTCCGCAGTTCTAAAGAGTTGATGCATGACATTTTTTTAGATTGATACTTCGGTCTCGTTATAAGCCAGGCTGATAGGTCCTGTGCGTAAGGGGGATGCAGCCGACGCAGGCGGCGGTCCGCGGACAGCCCGATCATCCCTGAGTAGGCGATTTTTCCCGCCTGGCCTAAACCGCTCCCCGGAAGCGCAAGTGCTCGACAAGCAAGGCAAATGCGGGGGACGCAAGGCGTCGGCTGGGGTAGTAGAGATGATAGCCGGGGAATGGCGGACACCAGTCTTCCAGCACCCGTACCAACCTCCCCTCCTCGACCAGAGGTCCGAGATGATCATCGGGCAAGCAGGCCAGACCTAATCCATCAAGCGCGGCATCAATGATCATCGGCACGTCGTTGCAGATAAACTGACCATCGACGCGAACATTCAGCGGGCGCCCGTCACGCTCGAATTCCCATGCATACAAACCACCAAGTGTGGGCAAGCGCAGGTTGATGCATCTGTGCTGCGTCAGATCGTGCGGTGTGTTGGGCTTCTGATTTCGCTCGAAATAGTCCGGCGAACCGGCGACCACCATCCTGAGTTCCGGTCCGATCCGAACCGCGATCATGTCCTTTTCGATGCTCTCGCCGAGGCGCACGCCGGCGTCATACCGTTCGGCAACCAGATCGACGAAACGCTGTTCGATCGAGATCTCGACATTCACATCCGGATAATCACACATCAACCGCTTGACGGCCGGCATGAGGATCGTTTCGGCAGCATGGCGGCTGGAAGTTATCCGCACGGTGCCGCCGGGTTGCTGCCGCATGGCGCTCAGCGCATCGATCTGGCCGCGAATATCGTTGAAGGCGGGGCGCAATGTTTCCATCAGCCGCTCGCCGGCTTCGGTCGGCACAACGTTGCGTGTCGTCCTCACCAGCAGACGCACGCCCATCCGCTCCTCCAGCCGCTTCACCGTATGGCTCAAGGACGACTGCGACGTGCCCAACTGAGCCGCTGCGCGGGTAAAACTCCGCTCTTCCGCTACCGTCAGGAATGCGACCAGGTCGCCCAGTTCATCGCGCTTCATTCATGAATCCAGAGTATAGGTTCATGCGTGACTTAGCATCTAATCGAATGGACCTGCCAGGACTAAATCTCCATCCAACGACGAGTTGATCGCATGTGATCACCAATCATCGTGAACGGAGACAGAAAATGAAAAAACGTACTCTCGGAAAAGCAGGCCTGGAAGTTTCCGCACTCGGCTTCGGATGCATGGGGCTCGATTTCAGCTATGCCCACAAGCTCACGAAGCAGGACGGCATCACGCTCATCCGACAGGCGGTCGAGCGCAGCGTAACCTTCTTCGATACGGCCGAGGTCTACGGCCCCTTCACCAACGAGGAAATTGTCGGTGAAGCCCTGAAACCCGTTCGCGATCAGGTGGTGATCGCCACCAAGTTCGGCTTCAATATCGTGGATGGAAAGATGGCGAGCACCAACAGCCGGCCCGAACAAATCCGGGCGGTCGCCGACGCCTCACTGAAGCGCCTCGGCACCGATGTCATCGACCTCTTCTACCAGCATCGCGTCGATCCGAACGTTCCGATCGAAGACGTCGCCGGCGCCGTGAAGGACCTGATCGCAGCCGGCAAGGTTCGCCATTTCGGCATGTCGGAGCCCGGCGCCCAAACCGTCCGTCGCGCCCATGCGGTACAGCCGATCACCACTCTGCAGAACGAATATTCGCTTTGGACGCGCGGGCCGGAAACCAACGGCATTCTCGAAACCTGCGAGGAACTCGGCATCGGCCTTGTGCCTTACAGCCCGCTCGGCAAGGGATTTCTCACCGGCGCCATGAGCAAGGATACCAAGATCGGTGAAGGCGATTTCCGCAAGATCCTGCCGCGCTTCACGCCGGAAGCGATGGAAAAGAACCAGGCGCTGATCGACCTTCTGAAAAAGATCGCTGACGGCAAGGGCGCCACGACCGCGCAGATCGCACTGGCCTGGCTGCTGGCGCAAAAGCCATGGATCGTTCCGATCCCCGGCACCACCAAGCTTCATCGCCTGGAAGAAAACATTGGCGCGGCCGAAGTGGAACTGACCGCGTCAGACCTTGCCGAGATCGAGACGGCAGCCGCCGCGATCCAGATCGAAGGCGAGCGTTATCCGGAGCAACTGATGAAAACCACCGGCCTCTGACGGCGCGCACCAGCGTCCAGACTCGAGCCTCCCAAAAGACCGGGAACGTTGGCGTTCCCGGTCAACCCTTGAAGGACCTTATTCTCCATGTCCTCCCAGTCCAAGCCTCAGTCTCATCAGGCAAAGCCCGATGGCGCGGCTAATTCTCCCGCAGCGCGCTGGCAGGTCCTCGCTGTCCTCAGCGCACTGATGGGTTTTGCCTCCATCTCGACGGATTTTTATCTGCCCGCCATGCCGGCCATGGCCGATGCGCTTGGTGTGACGGCCGGCAGCGTGGAATATACGATATCGAGCTTCCTGATCGGGTTCAGCCTCGGACAACTGTTCTGGGGTGCCGTCAGCGACAAATACGGGCGCCGCATTCCGGTGGCGACCGGCCTCGTGCTCTTCATCATCGGTTCGGCCGGCTGCGCCATGTCCCAGAGCATCGAGGCGATCATCGTCTGGCGCATCGTGCAGGCATTCGGCGCCTGCGCGGGCGTCGTGCTGTCGCGTGCCATGGTCCGCGACCTGTATCAGGGTCCGCGCGCCGCCCAGATGCTGTCGACGCTGATTGCCGTGATGGCCATTGCGCCACTGCTCGGCCCGATCCTCGGCGGCCAGATCGACGCATTCGCCGGCTGGCGGGCGATCTTCTGGACGCTGGTCGTTCTCGGTATAGCAATGCTTGCCGCGCTGTCTACGCTGCCGGAAACGCTCGCGCCCGAAAAACGCAATCCGGCGCCTCTGAGTGGCGCCCTCAGGCGTTACGGCCTGCTTCTGCGCCACAAGCGGATACTTGGCTATGCCGGTTCCGGCGCCTTTTTCTTTTCCGGCATATATGCCTATATCGCCGGGACGCCGTTTGCCTTCATCACCTACCATCAGGTGCCGGCACAGTATTACGGATTGCTGTTCGGCGCCGGTATCGTCGGCATCGTCACCACCAACCTTCTCAACACCCGCCTCGTTCACCGCTTCGGCATGGACCGCATGCTGTCCACCGGCACGATCGTCGGCATGATTGCCGGGCTGGCGCTTGCGGTTGCCGCCTATACGGATTGGGGAGGCTGTGGGGATTGTTCATTCCGCTTTTCGTCTTCGTTTCGATGACGGGCTTCATCGTCGCCAATTCCATAGCCGGCGCCATGTCCGACTTCCCCGAACAGGCCGGCGCGGTTTCCGCTCTCGTTGGCGCCATCCAATACGGCAGCGGCATCGCCGGCTCGGGCCTCGTCGGTGCCTTTGCCGACGGCACACCATGGCCGATGGGCTGGGTGATCGGCCTGATGGGCATCGGCAGCGTCCTTTGCGCCGGCCTCGTCACCTCCACATCTCCGCGCAACGGCGAGCAAAAAGCAGCATGTCCGCAAAACGCCTGAACATCCTTGTCATCGGCGCGACCGGCAGCGTTGGTCGTCTTGTCGTGAAAGAAGCCCTTGTCCGTGGCCATGCGGTGCGCGCGCTTGTGCGTGATATCCGCAAGGGCCGCATGCTCGGCGACAAGGTCGAAATTTGCCTTGGAGACCTCGCCGAAACAGACAGTATCGGGATGGCGCTGGAAGGCGTCGATGCGATCGTCTTCACCCATGGTTCGAATGGCGGAGGAAAACTCGGCTCGGAGCGGGTGGATTATGGCGGCGTCCGCAATACACTCGAGGCGCTGGGCGATCGCAAGGCGCGGATCGCGCTGATGACCGCGATCGGTGTCACCAACCGCAGCGGCAGCTACAATCAGTCGACCGAGGCACATGACTGGAAACGGCGCGGCGAGCGGCTGGTGCGGGCCAGTGGCCTGCCCTACACGATCGTGCGCCCCGGCTGGTTCGACTACAACGATGCCGACCAGCAGAAGCTCGTTTTCCTGCAGGGCGACACGCGCCAGTCGGGAACGCCGCGCGACGGCGTGATCGCCCGCCGGCAGATCGCCCAGGTGCTGGTGGAGAGCCTCACCTCGCATGAGGCCACGAACAAGACGTTCGAACTGGTTGCCGAAAGGGGAACAGCGCAACGCGATCTTAATCCGCTGTTTGCGGCCATGTGCGCAGACGCCGCGAACGAACCCGATGCCATCCGCGACCAGGCCAACATGCCGATCGACGCGGAGCCCGAGCGCGTTGTCGCCGATCTGGCGTCTGCCCGCGCACGCCGCGCCGCAACGGCATCATCCTGAAACCAGCCCCCCGCCATTCACTCACCACACCAAAACAAAGGAAATTTGCCCATGTTGGCGACAATGCTTTACGGCCCCGGCGACATCCGATGCGAAGAAGTTTCTGAGGCGAAAATTCTCCACCCGACGGATGCGATCATCAAGCTGTCGGCCTCGTGCATATGCGGTTCCGACCTTTGGCCGTACCGTGGCGCAAACGAAGTCACCGCGCCCATGGCCATGGGACACGAATATTGCGGCATCGTCGTTGAAGTCGGCAGCGCGGTCAAAACCGTCAAGCCGGGCCAGTTCGTCGTCGGCTCGTTCTGCCTGTCCGACAACACTTGCCCGCATTGCCGTTTTGGTTTCCAGTCCTCCTGCGAGCAGCGTGAATTCATGACCGGCGCCCAGGCACCCTATGCACGCGTTCCATTGGCCGACGGGTCGCTGGTGGCAACCGCCGAACTGCCGTCCGACGACCTCATTCCGAGCCTGCTTGCCGTTTCCGACGTGCTCGGCACCGGCTGGTATGCGGCGGACGCTGCGGGCGTGACGGAAGGCTCGACGGCTGTTGTCGTCGGCGACGGCGCCGTCGGCCTGATGGGCGTGCTGGCCGCCAAGCAGATGGGCGCTGCCCGCATCATCGCCATGAGCCGTCACAAGAGCCGTCAGGACCTGGCGCTGGAATTCGGCGCGACCGACATCGTCTCCGAGCGCGGCGAGGCAGGCATTGCGCGCGTCAAGGAACTGACCAATGGTGTGGGCGCCGAAAGCGTGCTGGAATGCGTCGGTATGGAAGAATCCATGTCGCAGGCCATCAATTGTGCCCGCCCCGGCGGCAAGATCGGTTTCGTCGGCGTGCCGCATGGCGTGACCTTCGATGGCCAGCAACTGTTCTTCCAGCAGAAGAGCCTGCTGGGAGGCCCGGCCCCGGTTCGCCGTTACCTGCCCTACCTGATGGATCTGGTTCTCGACCGCGAGATCAATCCCGGCAAGGTTTTTGATCTCGAATTGCCGCTGGCGGATGTCGCGGAAGGGTATCGCGCCATGGACGAACGCCGCGCCATCAAGACGCTGCTGCGTTTCTGAGAACGTCATGGATACGCCGTAGCGCCTATGGCGTATCCTTCCATTCGCCATTCATGAACAGGGCGCATAGGCCCAATCGGTTTGCGCCATCTAATGTCACCGCCTGCCGCAACCCATCTCATATCCGGGATCTGGTGGTTGTGACTGCCCTACTCCCTCGCCATTTCGCGCCCAAAGAGGAACACAGGATGAAAAACATCGCCGCCAGTATCGCCATGTCCACTCTCGCCGCGACCGGCGTGGAAGCACAGGAAGAGCGTCGTCGTGTGGCTCCACCCGCCGTTTATGACGTGGCGCCGGGGCTTGGTCATTTCACCGATGACGTGCTGTTTGGCGAGGTCTGGGAACGCGCAGAACTGAAACCGCGCGACCGCAGTCTTGTGACCGTCTCCGCGATCGTCTCGACGGGCAAAACGGCACAGATCGGCGGACATGTGCGTCGCGCTCTCGATAACGGTGTCAAGTCAGAAGAGATCGGCGAACTGATCACCCAGCTCGCCTTCTATACCGGCTGGCCGAACGCGATTTCTGCTGTTGCCGAAGTCAAAGAGGTGTTCGACGAACGCAATATTGCGCCCGTGGTCAGCAGCGATGCGGCCAGGATCGAACTCGAAGCCACGGCAGAAGCAGCCCGAACCGCAACCGTCAACACAACTGTCGCCCCAACGGCTGCCGCCCTTGCCGATCTGACCAACCGTGTCCTGTTCGGTGAACTGTGGCAGCGACCGGATCTTTCCGCCCGCGACCGCAGCCTGATCACCATGGCCGCACTGATCGCCGTCGGCCAGCCGGAACAGCTGCCTTTCCATGCCAACAGGGCGATGGACAACGGGTTGAGCAACACCGAAGCCTCGGAGGTTATCACCCATGTCGCGTTTTATGCAGGCTGGCCGCGCGCCATGTCGGCGGTGCCCGTGCTGAAGCGCGTCTTCGAAGCCCGCGCCGACAAGGCGGCAACCCCTCAGAACAAAGCCTCCCAAGGAACAGAAATGAACATTCAAATCACCCGCGCCAATACCTCAGCCACACAGGGATCCGCCGATTATTTCACTGGCGAAGTGCATGTTTCCACGCCTTACAAGGGCAATGAGCCCGCCCGCATCAGTGGCGCGACCGTATCCTTCACGGCTGGCGCGCGGACAGCATGGCACACCCATCCGCTAGGTCAGACGCTATTCATCGTGTCCGGCAAGGGCTGGGTCCAGAAGGAAGGCGGCCCGGTGGAAGCGATTGCTCCGGGCGACGTCGTGTGGATCCCTCCGCACGTCAAGCACTGGCACGGCGCCTCTGCCGATCAAGCAATGTCGCATTTCGCAGTGGCTGAAGCCGAGAGCGGCAGCGTCGTCACCTGGCTGGAAAAGGTTTCCGACGAAGATTACGCACAAGGGGTCGCGATCGACTGATCGGGATGCTTCCAGGGAAACAACGATGCCGCATGATCTGCAAAGACGTCATCTTTTGAGGGCTTTGCCCCTGACCGCCGCCGGCCTTCTGCTGGCGGCGAAGGAGGGTGTAGCGCAGCAACGGCCTAACGGCTCGCAGCGTGTCCTCGTCGCCTATTTTACCCGAACGGGAAATACCGAAGTCATTGCGCGCCAGATCCGTCGGGCGCAGGAAGCATCGTTGTTCAGAATAGAGCCTGCCACGCCCTATCCCGAGGATTACGCACTGACGGTGGCCCAGGCGAGAAGCGAAACCCAATCAGGCTATCTTCCGCCGCTAGCGCAGGTGGTCGCCGATATCGGCCGATACCGGACGATCTATCTCGGTTTCCCCATATGGGGCATGACCGTGCCACCGGTCGTTAGGTCGTTCTTGCGTGCTCACGATTTGTCGGGCAAGACTGTGGTTCCGTTCATCACGCATGGTGGATATGGGATCGGCAACAGCACGGAAATCCTGCAATCGTTCGCCACCGGTGCCGAATTGGCCCCAGCCTTCACGATGGAAGCCGATCAGGAGAGGCGGACGCTGGAGCAGGTTACGGGCTGGCTCTCTCGCAAGTGATCTTGCGAAACGCGAGCCTCTTTTCACCCGATCAACCTTGGAGACCAGTCGAAGAGTACTCGGTCATCGGAGGCATCCTCGCCGTTGGGCTTCGGGGCGCTTTCGCTTATTCAAAAGGCGCTTGAAATCAGACGGTGCCCATCTTCGGTCCACTTTCGGTCTAGGAACGCCATCTCACCCGTCCTTTTCACCTTGATGGGATCAACCTTATTGATCTCCAAATTGTCCATATCGAGATATGGCTGAAAACATGTCCCGTGGCGGCCGAATGGGCTAAACATCTACAACGCTTGCCATTCAACAAGACTTTCTCCACAACGGCGCCATGATATCAATTTCCGATCTTTCCACCCGCATCGCCGGTCGCCTCCTCCTCGACAAAGCCAACGTGACGCTTCCAACTGGCACCAAGGCCGGCCTTGTCGGCCGCAACGGCGCCGGCAAATCCACGCTGTTCAAGGTCATTACTGGTGATCACGGCCCAGAAAGCGGCGCTGTATCAATCCCCAAAAACGCCAGGATCGGACAGGTCGCGCAGGAAGCCCCCGGCACCGAAGACAGTCTTATCGAAATCGTCATGGCGGCCGACAAGGAACGCGCGGCACTGATGGCGGAATCGGAAACAGCGACCGACCCCGATCGCATTGCCGATATCCAGATGCGGCTCGTCGATATCGACGCGCATTCGGCAGAAGCGCGTGCATCCAGCATTCTCGCCGGTCTGGGATTCAATCAGGAAGCCCAGCTCCGTCCGGCTTCGTCTTTCTCCGGCGGCTGGCGCATGCGCGTCGCGCTGGCATCGGTGTTGTTTTCCGAGCCAGACCTGCTTCTGCTCGACGAACCGACGAACTATCTCGACCTCGAAGGATCGCTCTGGCTTGAGGATTACATCCGCCGTTATCCCTACACGGTCATCATCATCAGCCACGACCGCGATCTTTTGAACAATGCCGTCAATGCCATTGTGCATCTCGACCAGAAAAAACTGACCTTCTATCGCGGCGGTTACGACCAGTTCGTGCGCCAGAAGGCCGAAAACGACGAGTTGCAGAACAAGGCCAAGGTCAAGAACGATGCAGCGCGCAAGCACCTGCAAAGTTTCATCGACCGCTTCAAGGCCAAGGCATCCAAGGCAAAGCAGGCGCAATCACGCGTCAAGGCGCTGGAACGCATGGGCACCGTCTCTTCGGTCATCGAAGATCACGTGCAGCCCATAACCTTTCCGACACCGGAAAAGCAGCCTGCCTCACCGATCATCGCCATCGATGGTGGCTCTGTCGGTTACGAGCCAGGCACTCCTATTCTCGACAGCCTGGACCTGCGCATCGATGCCGACGACCGGATCGCGCTGCTGGGTTCCAACGGCAATGGCAAATCGACATTCGCGAAATTCATCTCCGGTCGCCTTGCGCCGGAAACCGGTGATCTGCGCATAGCCTCCACGCTGAAGGTCGGCTTTTTTGCCCAGCACCAGCTCGATGACCTGGTGCCGGACGAATCTGCTGTCGAGCACGTGCGCAAGCTGATGCCGCAGGCGCCGGAAGCCAAGGTTCGCGCCCGCGTGGCGCAGATGGGTCTTGCCACCGAAAAGATGGCAACCGCTGCCAAGGATCTTTCAGGTGGTGAAAAGGCGCGTCTGCTGATGGGGCTTGCCGCATTCCATGCGCCCAACCTGTTGATCCTCGATGAACCGACAAACCATCTCGACATCGACAGCCGTCATGCGCTGATCGAGGCGTTGAACGATTACGATGGTGCTGTGATCCTGATTTCGCATGACCGCCACCTGATCGAAGCGACCGTCGACCGCCTGTGGCTGGTCAACAATGGTACCGTCACCACATTCGAAGGCGACATGGACGAGTACCGCGATCTCGTCGTTTCCTCCGGGAAAAAGAAAAAGAAAAAATAACGTCGTCACCGAACCCGCTGAACACACGCCGGCGCGACACCACCATAAGTCGGCGTGTGAACGCGCATGTCGTCAATACCGCTCGGAAGTGTGGAACCACAGGCGCAATAGCGACATTGATGGCTTCCAGCCCATCAATGTCCGCTGCCATGTAGCCGCTTGTGGCCAGCTGAACCGGCAAGGCGGGGAGGTTCGCATTTGACGAAACTGATATTGATACTCGGCGACCAGCTCTGTCCGCAGATTTCCTCGCTGAATGGCGCCATCAAAAACCGTGACACCGTGCTGATGTGCGAGGTGATGGCAGAAGCCACCTATGTCGGCCACCACAAGAAAAAGATCGCCTTCGTCTTTTCCGCGATGCGCCATTTCGCGGAAGAACTGCGAAAGGCGGGATATACGGTGCGTTACACCCGGATCGACGATGAAAACAACGCGGGCTCCTTTACCGGAGAGTTGAAGCGCGCCATCGACGACCTGAAGCCTCAGTCGATCTGCGTGACCGAGCCCGGAGAGTGGCGCGTGCTCGAGGGGATGAAGCTCTGGTCAGAAGCTTTTGCAATACCGGTCGATATGCGGCCCGACGATCGTTTTCTCGCTTCACACGAGGATTTCAAGACCTGGTCAGCTGGCCGGAAATCTCTGACGATGGAATTTTTCTATCGCGACATGCGGCGCAGAACCGGCCTGCTGATGCAAGGCGAAGAACCGGTCGGTGGCCGCTGGAATTTCGACGAGGAGAACAGAAACCCCGCCAAGCCGGACCTGTTTAGGCCGCGGCATCCGCGCTTTTCACCCGACGAGATAACCCGCGATGTTCTCGCCATTGTCGAAAGGCTGTTTCCTGACAACTTTGGAAAGCTCGACGGCTTTGGCTTTGCGGTGACACGCGCGGATGCGCAAAATGTTCTGGAGAGCTTCATCGCAGACTTCTTGCCTGCCTTTGGCGAAACCCAGGATGCGATGCTGCAGGATGACCCCTTTCTCAATCACTCCCTTCTCTCTTTCTATATCAATGCCGGTTTGCTTGATGCCCTTGCCGTATGTCGCGCAGCCGAGCGCGCCTATTTTGATGGCCGCGCGCCGATCAATGCCGTCGAAGGTTTCATCCGCCAGATCATCGGCTGGCGCGAATATATGCGCGGCATCTACTGGCATGCCGGGCCGGATTACGTGGACAGAAACTTCTTCGAGAACGCACGACCCCTGCCGTGGTTCTACTGGTCCGGCAAACGGACATGAACTGTCTGTCCACCGTGATCAACGAGACCATCCAGCACGCCTATGCCCATCATATCCAGCGTTTGATGATCACCGGAAACTTTGCGCTTCTTGCCGGCATCGATCCGAAGGCCGTGCATATATGGTATCTCGAAGTGTATGCCGACGCCTATGAATGGGTGGAATTGCCGAATGTCGTCGGCATGAGCCAGTTCGCCGATGGCGGATTTCTCGGAACCAAGCCCTACGCGGCAAGTCGAAACTACATCAACCGGATGTCCGATTACTGCGGCACCTGCCGCTTCGATCCCAAAAAGCGGATTGGCGACGACGCTTGTCCCTTCAACGCGCTTTATTGGGATTTTCTGGCGCGCAATCGCGCTAAGTTGCGCTCAAACAGGCGGCTGGCGCAGGCCTATGCCACTTGGGACCGGATGGATGAAGGCACTCAACATGATCTGCGTCGGCAGGCCTCGCGGTTTCTGGCTGAGCTGAAATGACCAGGCCGCGACACCGGTCCATATTATGACCGTATAGGGAACGTTCATGCCGAAGCATGTCAAGAAAGCCGACCTGCCGGCCAAGCTCTGCATCGCATGCGGCTTGCCATTCACGTGGCGGCGCAAGTGGGCGAAAAACTGGGACGAGGTGAAATTTTGCTCCGAGCGATGCCGAAACACAAAGCCAGCACCCAAGCAATGTAAATGAAACTGCGCGCTGAGTGGAAGAGGCGTCGATGTGCGGGTATTACGAACCGTTAGTGAGGCCGCATCCTTTCCGAAATGGAATGAGCTGGACAATGCAGTTCGTATTTTGTGCAGGGAGCTGGTAGACCAATGAACTGTTGAGTTAAGCCGTCGATCATCAAGTTCACATCCCGGAACTTCGCACAGGCACTGGAGGGCTTCAATGGGCTGGAAAACACCGAAATTCGAATACGTCAACGGTTACAAGGTCGTTGAGACAGATGAGCCAACCTTTAAAGTCTATGACGGGGACCGCCAGCTAGGGGACGATTTTCCCTACTCAGGCGAAGCCATCGCATATGCGAAGTCCTTGCCCAAACGAGAGCAATCTATGGCTGAGGCAGGCAACCAGAGCATGATGGGTCGCCACCACTCATGACAGTTTCAAAGATTGCGAAGCGCGCTTGACCCATACCCCACTTCTATCACCGCTTGAGCAGCTCGGTTGGTCGGATTTCTTTGCAGAGCAGGTGAAACCGGAAGAGGCTGGGTTCGCACCGAGGCGCATTTCATCGGTTCATCGAGCCCGCATCGAGGCGATCGATGCCCTTGGTCCGGCCGGTCTGGAACTTCCGGCCAATATCAATACGGCCAATTTCGCGGTCGGCGACTGGGTGCTTGCCGATCCGAGCGACGACATGTTCATCCGGTGCCTAGAACGAAAAACCGTATTTCAAAGGCGCCCCGAAAACGGAAGAGCCCAGCAACTGGTTGCGGCCAACGTCGATACTCTGTTTATCGTCACCTCGTGCAACGCCGATTTCAACCTCCCGCGGCTGGAACGTTATCTGATCATGGCCAATGAGGCTGGGAGTAATCCCGTCATCGTGCTGACCAAGGCAGATACCACCGAGGATGCTGTTACCTTCCAGCAACAAGCCGAAAAGTTGCAGCCGGATCTTCCCGTCATACTTTTGAACGGACGCTCGTCAGAGGCGCGCGATCTCCTGGCGCCATGGTGCGGCATTGGCCGCACGGCTGCGCTGGTGGGTTCCTCCGGTGTGGGAAAATCGACCTTGGTAAACACCCTCGTCGGGCCTGACGCGGAAACGACCCAAAAGACCGGGACCATCCGGGAATATGATGCTCAAGGTCGTCATACCACGACAGCACGATCGCTGCACCGGATTCAGGGCGGTGGCTGGGTGATCGACACGCCGGGTATAAGGACGCTGTACGTCAGTGATGTGGCCGACGGTATCGATAGTTTTTTCTCCGACATAACCGAACGCGCATCGCATTGCCGGTTTCGCGATTGCAGCCATGTCCATGAGCCCGGCTGTGCGGTGCAGGAAGCCGTAATGAGTGGAGCACTTGCCGCCGATCGCCTGGATCGCTGGCGAACCCTGTCTTCTGAAAACCGCGAAAGGACGCCGGTGCTTGGCAGGACACGAGATAACAGGAACTCAAAACCGAAGAGATACTGAAGGCATTGTCGCGCCAAGGCATTTCGTACAGTCAGCGTGCATATCGAAGAGGTGATGGCCTGCGTGCTGGTCAGCGGGTCTTTGCTCCTTTAAATGACATTTCATATTCCATGAGATTTTTCAGCCACGACATGTCGTGCCGACGTCAGTCCTCATGCACGATAAACATCAATTTAGAAGGACGCTTCATAATCGCGGTTAGACCGCGTGATGAACCTTCTTCTGCACCCTGAACCACTATGAACCGCCAGCCGGGCAATTTGCGACCAGCGACTGGTCAAGCCCGGGCAAAGCTGCCGGCTAAGAGGCCGCCCCCGTCATCAACGGGTCCTCCTTAACCGCGTCGGCAAGAAAATCGAGGACCATGCGAACCCGGAGCGGCAAGTTTCGGCGCGAGGCATAAACTGCGGTGATCGGCAGCCGTGCCGGCGGTAGATAAGGCAGAACATTGATGAGCCTGCCCGATGCAATGTCTTCAGCCACGAGGATATGAGAAAGGATGGCTAGCCCTCCGCCAGCGATGGTCGCTCTATAGACGGCGGTCGCATTGTTGAACACCATTCGTGGAGCGATCGCTGCACGCACCTGATCGGCGCCGTCGACGAACATCCAGGCCCGTGTTTCTCCCCCACGGCCGTAACAGATGCAGTCGTGCTGTGCGATTTCATCTGGCCCGCTGGGCATACCCCGCTCGCAAACATAGCCGGGTGATGCAACGAGGAAGGCCGTGGTCCATCCAAGTCGACGGCAGATCAGACTGCTGTCGGAAACGTCGCCGAGACGAACCTCGATGTCTATCCCCTCGCCGACGAGGTCTGACGGTTCCTCGCGAAACACGGTCTCGATCGTCAGGCGGGGATGACGTTTCAAAAGTGCAGGCAGCCGCTCACTGATATGCAAGCCGAGCGGAGCCGGAAGGCTCATCCTTACCCTGCCGGACGTTGTTACGCTTTCGGCCGCCGTCGTATCACCCAGTGCCTCCATGGCATCGATGACCTTGCGCGCCATCGGGATCATCTGCTCGCCTTCCACTGTCAGCGACAAGCCATTGGTGCTTCGATGCAGGAGCCTGGTGCTATAGTGCGCCTCAAGCGATGAGATTTGCCGAGAGACCGCTGGCTGCGTCAGGCCGAGGTCCAGCGCCGCGCTCGAAAACGAACCCGTTTCGGCAACCCGCAAGAAGGTTCGCAAAGCGGCGACCACATCCATTTGTCTTCCCCCTCATACTTCCCCGCATAAAGCTTATGCGGGAAACTTAGACCGGTTTTGGTTGCACGTCCATCTATTACGGATATTTTATATCCATAAGGATATTTAACATCCTTAATAGATGGAGAGAGACATGACACAGCGCCTGAACTACGCAGCCCAATCCCCGGAATTTTTCAAGAAGCTGTCTGACCTTAGCCAGTCACTCAGGGACAGCGTCATCGAGCAGTCGATCCGCGATCTGGTGAACATCCGCGCTTCACAGATCAATGGCTGCGGCTTCTGCCTCGACATGCATGTCAAGGAAGCCAAGATCCACGGAGAGAGCGAGCTTCGCCTTTACCATGTCGCCATCTGGCGGGAGTCGAACCTGTTCGCTCCGCGCGAGCGCGCAGCTCTTGCCTGGACAGAAGCCGTTACCAAGCTGGCTGAAGGCGGCATTCCCGACGAGCTTTACGAGCGGGTTCGCGGTCAGTTGTCTGAGAAGGAAGTCTCCGATCTGACCTTCTCGATCATGACCATCAATGCCTGGAACCGTGTCAGCATCGCATTCAAGGCCGTGCTCGGCTCGGCCGACAAGCTCTACGGCCTGGAAAAAGCCGGCCTCAGCTGAGTTGCCCTTCCACGGCGTCAGCCATTCCAGATCCATTCGGCACGCATCCTAAAAGGAGAACAGACATGAAGATCGTGATTATCGGCGGAACCGGCCTCATCGGTTCGAAGACGACAGAGCGCCTTCGCGCCAGGGGCCATGAGGTAATCGCCGCCTCCCCGAACACCGGTGTCAATACCATCACCGGTGAAGGCCTTGCCGAAGCCCTGCAAGGCACCGACGTCGTCCTCGACCTTGCAAACTCGCCATCCTTTGAAGACAAGGCGGTGATGGAGTTTTTCGAGACCTCCGGCCGCAATCTCCTGACGGCGGAAAAGGTCGCAGGCGTCAAGCATCATGTCGCGCTTTCCGTTGTCGGGACCGAGCGACTGCAGGAGAGCGGCTACTTCCGGGCAAAGCTCGCACAGGAGAAGCTGATCAGGGAAAGCGGCATTCCCTTCACGATCGTCCATTCAACACAGTTCATGGAATTCGTCGGCGGCATCGTGCAATCGAGCATGGTTGGAGACAAGGTTCACCTGTCGCCGGCCTTCGTTCAGCCGATCGCCTCCGATGACGTCGCAGATATAATGGCGGATGTTGCGCTTGGTGCACCGGCAGCCGGGATTGTCGAAATCGCCGGCCCGGATCGCTTCCGTCTCAATGAACTCGTCGCCCGCTATCTGGACTTCACCGGAGACAGCCGCCAGGTCGTCGCCGATCCCGAAGCGAAATATTTCGGGGCACGTCTCGAGGACGGATCGCTGGTCACCGACAACAAGCCCGGACTCGGCAAGATCGGCTTCGACCAATGGTTCGCAACGGCACCGCGCCGGTAAGGCAGCCAAACCCTGCAAGTTCGAAAAAGGACACGATAATGATCAAGCTCAACCTTGCGCCCTTCGCCGCATTGTTTCTCCTTGCCGGCACTGCCGGTGCTCACGACACCTCTGGCGGCTCCGCATCGAAGGTGACACTCGTCTACGAACACGAATTGCCGAACGTGCCCGGCAAAAGCATGAAAGGCGTACTCGTCGAATACGGCCCAGGCGGCTTCTCCGATGCGCATACCCATCCGGATTCGGCCTTCATCTATGCCACCGTGCTGGAAGGCTCCGTCTTGAGCCAGGTCAACGAAGGACCGGTGAAGGAATACAAGGCAGGCGAGAGCTTTTCGGAATATCCGGGCGACCGCCACGGGGTCAGCAAAAACGGCAGCGACACAAACCCGGCCAAACTTCTCGCCGTGTTCGTGGTCGACACAGCCCAAACGGAACTGACCTATCCGATCAAGAAGTGAGACCAGCCAGGGACCGGGTGCAAACGCAGCCCCCGGTCCTTCCTCTTTTCAGGGCCAGAGACCACAATGACCTACACTTCGCTGATGCCAGCCTTTCTGACCGTCGACGTCCTCGGCCTGCTTGGGATCCTCGTGTGGCATATGCAGGGACAACATAGGCCAACGGCCCGCCTGATCGTCCAGATCCTGTTCTTCTCCTCCATGACGGCCGTTTTGATCGTCAGCGGCATCCCGCCGCACCGCGTGATCGCCGGAGAAACCAACGGGTTCGCTGTCTATATGGGCACTGCGGCGCGCGTCCTGTGGTGGGTTCATCTTGCCTGGGCGACCATTGGCTTCATCCGTCTTTATATCGTCCTGGATCGCCGTCCGCAGGAAGCGCGGCTGATCCAGGACCTCATCGTAGCCGCGGTCTATCTCGGGGTCACCCTCTCGATTGTCGGCTTTGTGTTCGGCGCGCCGATCGGCACGCTGGTTGCCACATCGGGTGTCGTGGCGATCATTCTGGGTCTGGCGCTGCAAAACACACTCGGCGACCTGTTTTCGGGGATCGCACTAACGCTCGGGCGGCCTTTTTCGATCGGAGACTGGATTCAGCTGGCCGATGGCACCGAGGGGCGTGTCGTTCAGAACAACTGGCGATCAACGCAGGTGCTGACACCCGCCAACAATCTCGTCGTGCTTCCTAACAGCACGCTCGCCAAAGTCGGCCTAACCAACCTGACCAAACCTGACGAAAGCCATCTCGTTATCCTGCCGATCCGCATCACCTCCGACAGTCGACCGGCCGAGGTCGAGGCAATCCTGAAGTCGGAGTTGCAGACGTGCCAGTGTATTGTCCAGTCACCGGCTCCGATTGTCGCACTCAAAGGCATTGACGCGATCGCCATCGACATGGAGCTTCAGTTTCGGGTCACAGCCCCCGCAGCCCGAACGCCGGCACGCAACGAGGTCATCGACATGGTCCATCAGTGTTGTTCAACTCACGGCCTGTCATTGGCTCTGCCTGCGCAGATTTATCTTGGGAATGCCGGAAATTCGTTGGGGAAAAAGCCCGCCGCCTGAGCTTATCCGGCGCGCTTGAGAACCCAATCGAAGGTTCCGGACCAGATCTCCGGGCTAATCTCCTGATGAAGGATCTTGCCGAGATCCGCAAACGTCACCTTTCGAAGAGCCGCGCGCCAGGCCTCGTCTGCTTCCCACATGATGCGAGCGATAGCACATGGACCACTCTCGCAATACCCTTTCGGGCGGCATGGATTGTTGGCTCGGATATTCTGGCAGACAAACGTCCGGCCACTGCCTTCTACGGCCTCAACCACGTCGAGAAAGCTCAGCTCGTTCGCGGCCTTGGCAAGGCGATATCCGCCGGATGGACCAAGCGTGGTGTGAACAAGACCTGCCTGCGACAAGCTTTGCAAAGCTTTCGACAGATATTCCTTCGGAAGCCCATGCAGCTCTGCGAGTGCCTTTGTTGACAGGTATCGGCCTTCTGGGAGGCCCGAGAGAATGGCGCAACAGTGCAGCGCCCACTCGACTTGGCTTTTGAGGATCATGCGGAATGCCCGGTCACGAATTACGGATACATAATGTCCCTATTCGGTGTAAATGTAAATCCGAGCGGGCGCATTTCGGACCGAAAACACGGTGACTTGATTACGTCCTAGCCGTTCCCAAGACGGTTGCCGGTATCTATGGAATGAACTTTGAGACATGCCGGAACTGAAATCCGAATCCGAATACGGATACTACATAGTGTTGGCGGCAATCGTCACCATGTGCGGCATCCTTCTGCTATCGTTCCAAGCGCTCCGGCTGGATCTAACGTGTTGGAAAACGGCCCAAGCTGAACTTTGCGGGTGTTCGTCAAGAAGTATGAAGACAAAGGCGCCGATCGTCGGCACCTATCAATCCAGTATCACGTGAGCTACGAAGCGCGATAGATTGGCGGTAATGCGCGAGCGATCCTCGCGGATACCCAGAGCGCATGCTCGATCACCCACGACCCAGCTGCCGAGCACGGCATGACCGGCCTCGCTTTCGAAAAGCGGGGCGTAGGCCTGCACGACAAAACCTTCCTCGCCGTACTCCCCCGGAGCCGATACCAGTTCCTCGCCTGCCCGGAAAATGGTGACGTTTTCGCCTTCGCGCGACAGTAGCGGTTTGCGCACATAGTCACTCAGACCGGAGGCTTCAGTATCATCAGCGAAAAAGCTGGCGAGCAGATTAGGGTGGTCGCGGTGACGTTGCCACAAAAGTGGCAACAGTCCTTTGTTGGACAGCACCGCTTTCCACGCCGGCTCGATAAAGACATCACCGGAACCTGCAAGCTGCCGCGCATACGGCTCTCGCAGCATATTCTCCCAGGGATAGAGCTTGAAGCAGCGATCTATGACGCGGTCCTGCAGATCAGTATAACGCCCCTTTTCGTCGATACCGATATCGCGAACATCCAGAAGATCGACACGATGGCCGGCCTGTAACGCACAGTCCATCAGATAGACCGTAGTGCCGCGATCCTCTTCGTTGTCGGTCATGGCCGCGAAGTGGAAGATCGGATCCTTAGGAAAGGCATCGAATGCCTCGACCAGACTTTCCTGCAGCAGGTTGTATTGGTCCGCGTCCTCAGGCAGATGCCCTGCAAGAATCTGGTCTGTCAGCCAATTGTATTGGAAATATGCCGTCTCGAAGACGGAGGTCGGCGTATCGGCATTGTATTCCAAAAGCTTGGCCGGACCGGTTCCGTCATATGCAAGATCGAAACGACCATAAAGATGGCGGTCGCCACGTTGCCAGGATCGCAACACTACATCGCGCAGATCCTGCGGGATGGCCAGGCGATCCAGCAGCTCTTCATTACCAACAATGTCGCCAACCATGTCCATGCACATGTCGTGCAATTCCTGGCTCGGCGCCTCGATCATCGTCTCGATTTCCTCTAGCGAGAACGTATAGGCCGCATCGTCAACCCAATAGGGCTCGCCATACATTTCGTGAAAACCAAAGCCGACGGCGCGCGCCTTGTCGCGCCAGTCGTGGCGTGCCGCAATGCTGATACGCTTCATCTTAGCCGCCGAAACCGAAAGATGAACGGCCGCCGAATCCCGATCGTGAAACGCTGCGGGTATTGACGTTGACGGGCTTGGTCGGGCGCGTCGTGGTGATCGCGGCATCCCTGCTGTTTCCGGTGCCGACCGTTGTCACCGTCTGGCCGGAACGGTTGCGGTAGATTGGCGACGAGCCCCAATAGGAACCGGAAGAGCCGTAGGACGAGCCGCCTTGCTGCTGCCGGCGGTAGCTGTAGTAATCGGTGATATTGTTGATCGTCGAAGACAGAAGATAGCCGGTCATGAACGGCGTGAAAAACGAACCGCCGTTCGAACGCTGTTCGCTGCACTGGTTATCGCCGTAAACCGTTTCGCATTCGCCCTTGACGTTGAAGCGTGGCGCATTTTCGACATGCGCCTTCATGGCATCCTCGTAGGCCGTCTGGCACAATTGACGGTCCAAACCTGCGGAGATGCATTGGTCGGGAGAAGAGTACATGACATCCGAAGGCGCATCCTCGCCGCAACCTGCAAGGATGAGGCTGGATGCGGCAATGGTGCCGAGTGCAAGAATGGGCGGCCTGCGACCGCTGAGACGTCTGCGCATCGTGCCCTCCTTCAATAGGTCATGCAGGCGGCGTTGAGAATGCCGACCACGAGCGCGATACCCCCACCCCACAGGCCTGCAGCCACATTGCCATCGGTAATCTTCTCATGCAGGTCTTTCATGGTGAAATTGGCAATATAAAAAGCCAGAACCTGCGCCAGAAGGCCGATCACGGCCCAGATGATAAAGTCGACGATGCTGACCGAATGAGCCGCCGCCGAAGCCAGCGGCAGGCTGAAGCCAATCAAAGCACCGAGGAAGGCGGTCACCGCGGCGAGATTGCCCTCGCGGATCAACTTGGCTTCCTTATGGGGTGTCAGCCGCGTGTAGATGGCAGAGAAGGCACCGTAGGCGAGAAGGCCGATAAAAAAATACCCCAGGAAAGCGGGCAGGCCCGCGACGTAATCGAACATGAAATTCCCCTCTTGAAAAAATGGATCGTCAGACGCGGCGGACATCGGCAGCCCCAAGCCCGTAACCGATCAGGAATTCGATGGAACTGCCAGCCTGTGCCTGCGTATAATTGAGATCGCGCTCGACATTGATGAGCAGCATTTCGCGGGCGGTGCCAAGCGGGCGATAATAGAGCATGCAGGTCTGGTGGATTTCTCGCTGCGCCTCGCCGTCATCGACAGTCTCCACGAACTGTACAAGATCGGCCCTCCCCTGCCCCTCGCTCCAGAAACGGTGGTAGACAACGCCGTCGGCATCATAACGCGGCTGGCCGATTATGCCGTCGGGGCCCGTCCAGCGGTTCCAATCGCCGGGACCGGCGGGCACGACACTGTCCCATGGGTGATAAAAGCTGATGTCGTCGATGGGATCACCCGGCTTTCCCGTGGTCGAAATTACCTGGATCAGGCGGTGATCTTCATCGTAATAACGCGACAGTATCGTCGACGCATCGAGCTCGACCTCGCCATAAGCAGCAATGATGAACGGTCCGCTTTTCGGCAGCGCCATGGCAGGTTCGCCGCCCAGCACATCCGCTTCAAGCGAAAGAAAATCGATTTCCAGCGCTCCACCGATCCCGGCACCCAGCGGACCAAGCTCCTTCGGCAGCGCGGCCTCGTGTTTACTTTTTCCGAACCAGCCGATCATGATGTTTCTCCGAGAAGTGCCCAGCCGATCGCAGCGGGATCCAGCCGCATTCCGCTGATGTAATAAAGCGTTTCGCCACCCTGAAGCATCGCTGCATCACGGCAGTTTAGGTCAGTCACACCGTTGCTAAGCATGCCAACCAGCGTCACATTATGACGGCGCTTGAGGTTCAGGAAAATATCGCCGTAACGCAGTGGCGCCTGCAAGGCAGGGACCGGCAGTGAAAATGCCGTATCCTTTGACGCGACGGACAGAAGACGCGCGGCAACCTCGGAAGAACCCGGATCACGCGCCGAGCGCGACAGCAATTCTTCAGCCAGCGATCCGACGGCTTCAACGCGAGGCCGCAATTGCTTGACCATCTGCGCCGTGCGATCATCGGAAAAGTAAGCGACTATATGTGCATGGGGAGCATGATCCTCGGCGATCAGGACCGCGGCCAGCGTTTCGTCGTCATTGGCACCGCGCACTATGATCGTGCGTGCTCCCGATCCACCGGCCCTAGTCAGCACCTCGGCATCCGCCAGCCTTTCGGTGCGGATATAATCGGCGCAATCGGCTGCCGGATTTTCGGAAATATCCTTCGCGATGAGCACACTCATCGGTTCTTTCGCCAACCGCTCGGCATTGAGCAGCCGCAATGTCTGGTGGGTTTGCCCATCCTGCCAGCCCAGCACGACGATGTGACCCGTACGGTCCGTGTAATCACCCAGTCCACGCATGCGATTTCTCCAGACCGTGCCGATCCCTGTCAACAGTTTGCCAAGAACGGCGGTGAATATGGCGATGCCGCCGGGAAGGACAAAAACGATGGCAATGATACGGCCCAAACCCGATTTGGGGGAAAGGTCCCCATAGCCGACAGTCGTTGCCGTTACCATGTAATAATAGAGAAAATCGATCGGATTGGAGACCAGATCGCTTTCGCCTGCCACAAAGAAAAGCAGATAGGAAACAAAAACATGAATTGCTAAAATGAGCAGAAGTGCCGACCAAGCCAGCTCGCCCAGCGACAGATATACACGCCGCAAAAAAGTCGCGATAAACAGCAATCGACAGTCCCCGTCCCCTGTGGATAATCCACGCGCAATTAAATAGTGCAGAACACCTTTAAGTATAGACCTGAATACCCAAATACCTTTCGCCCTTTTAACCGATGGAGGACTCTTTTGGAGACCTGGACCCTTACCACCCTGACGCGCCTATTTGCCGCCGACCCGGAAGCGCTCGGTGACGTCGATGTTAGCGTACCCGCGCATGGCGACGTTCTCTGCGTCACACTCAAGGAAAAAGGCGACCTCGATGTCTTCGTCGCGCTGAGCGGTGAACGCGACATACTGGTTAGCGTCATTCTTGCACCTTGCAAGGACGTGCCGAACCGCGAGGCTTTCGAGCGCATGGTGCTGAAGACGCACAAGTTCGTCCCGCTTTCCAGTTTTGGCATCACCACCGTCAACGGCGAGGAATGGTACGAGCTGTTCGGCTCGCTCTCCGCCCGTTCACGTGCTGAAATCATCGTTGAAGAAGTTGCCGTTCTGGCGGCCAATGCTGTCGATGCGGCCGACATGATTGCCGAATGGAAGAATGGGGAGTTTGAGGCATGAGCACCTGGAGCAAGATTTTCACAGCCATCCGCGGCGGCGTCAACGAGGCAGCGGAATCCGTTGCCGACAATCAGGCCATGCGCATCCTCGACCAGGAAATCCGCGATGCCGAACAGTCGCTGCGTCAGGCACGCTCTGACCTCGCCGGCATCATGGCCTCCAACAAAAGCGTTGCCCGCCGTTTGGAGGAAAACCGCGCCAAGGAAACCAAGGACAGCGACAGCGCCCGTTCCGCGGTTTCTGCCGGCCGCATGGATCTCGCGCAGGGCCTGGCGCAACGTATCGCGACGATCCGCAGCGAAGTTCAGCGCGATCAGGAGGAACTCGACCGTCTGTTGCCGCGCCAGCAGCAGATGCTGCGCACCATCCAGGACACCGAAGCGCGCATCACGCAGATGAAGCGCGAGGTCGAAAACGTCAAAGCCAACGAGTCTCTGCTCAAGGCGCAGTCTGCAATTGCCCACAGCCAGTCGGGCATCAACACCCGCCTCGGCAGTGCTGTCGAAAGCCTTGAGCGTATCAAGAAGCGCCAAGAGATGACGGCTGGCCGCATCGAAGCAGGTGCCGAACTCGCCGCACTCGAAAACGGCAACGATCTCGACCGCCAGCTGCGCGAAGCCGGCATCGGTGGTTCCAGCCAGTCTGCCGATGATATTCTCAAGCAGCTGATGGCGCCCGGCGGTTCAGGAGAACAGCTGCTTTTGCCCGCACCTTCCGCCAAAGCATATTAAGCATTTCAATTGGCCCCGGCGACGTCCGGGGCCTTCGCTCTTGTAAAAGCGAGGGGCTGGATTGATCATTCAGTGGAACGCGTGCGTTTCAATCTTGCCTAAACGAGCTGATCGAATGGCAGATTTGGAAAATGCCGCAACGGCCTAAACAGATTACCGCATTAAGAGGATGCGCTATTAAATTTCACCATAGGAAACAGTAGGTTGGCGATAAACGCCTTCTCATCCAAAAATATGACCCGACGACTCATGTTTGAACTTGATTTTTAATGTCATGTTTTATAACTCCTGCACCAGTTAATTCGTGGGGGTTTTCATGTTCTGCAATTCGTCAGCGGCGTCGCGCGCGCCGGTGCTCCGTCGCGCCTATCTTGTGTCCACTTTTTGGCTTTCGGCATGGGCTGGTCTGGCCATGGCCACGACAGCGACCGCCCAGGAAAAGCAGGGAAAACCGGCCCCGAAAGAGGCAGAGACAGTTCTCGAACAGATCGTCGTCCTGTCCACCCGAGGAGGAAAACGCCTTCTCGATGTACCGCAGACAGTCAGTGTCATTGGCCGCCAGGAACTGGAAGACCGCAATGTGCGCGACATTCAGGATCTGGTTCGGCATGAACCCGGCATTTCGGTCAATCGTCAGACCTCCATCACCAATCCATGGGGACAGCTGAGCGGCTTCCAGATCCGCGGCATGGGCGGCAATCGTGTGCAATTGAGCGTCGACGGCTCACGCGTGCAGGAAAGCATCACCGACGGCAGCCGCGATTTCTTTGATTTCGGCAACTTCAAGGCCGTCGAAATCGTGCGTGGACCGAACTCCGTTCTCTGGGGCGCGGACGCACTTGGCGGCGCGGTGATGTTCCAGACGCTCGATCCGTCGG
The DNA here is from genome assembly GCF_009617585.1 of Endobacterium cereale. Lineage (GTDB taxonomy): Bacteria > Pseudomonadota > Alphaproteobacteria > Rhizobiales > Rhizobiaceae > Neorhizobium > Neorhizobium cereale. The sequence goes on from NZ_WIXI01000042.1 coordinate 55,538, forward strand.
ACCTTCTAAAGCGCGACCCGAGCAAGCCGTGGGCGCTCGAACTGAAGACCGGCTTCGACAGTTATGACGGCACATGGCGCAAGCAGATCATCGGCGCCTACGATTTCGGCGACCTCGAAGTGCTTGGAAGCTACGGTCAGGCATCCTCGCACGAGGCAAAACTGCGCAACGCCCGCGCCGATGGCGGTATCTGGGGCTGCACACGTCTCTTCATCGGCTGCAATGAGCTGTTTCCGGCCGATACCGATGTCGACAATGTTCTGCTGAAAGCCGTCTGGACACCGACTGCCGATCATACGATCAAGCTGACGGGTGAACTGTTCGGACGAGACACCAACATCCTGCAGCTTTACGACATGTCGGCATCCGCCACAGGCGTGCCGTCGACGACGGCCTATAACAACGATCCCTATACCCGCGATCTGGAAATGAGCCGCAAGCGGATCGCGCTGGAACACGACTGGGATGTTGCGACCGATTGGCTAGACAACGTCAAGTGGCGCGTTTCCTACTCGCCGCAGAGCCGCACGACCAACAGCAACCAGCGCCGTGTCTATTCCAATCGCTACCAGTTGGTGAACCAGTATCGCGACTATAGCGAGGATTTCTTCGAGGCTGACATCCAGTTACAGTCGAGCTTTGACCTTGGAAGCTCCAGCCATACGCTGATCTATGGTTTCGATGGCGATCGCACCAAAGGCGATTATGCCGGGATCAACACCACATACAGCTCGAATACCAACACGACCGTGACAGCCATCAACCAGGGCTTCAGTTTTCCACGTGTCGTCACAGAGCGGGCAGACCTCTATGTTCAGGACGAGATCAAGCTCCTCGATGACCGCCTGACGCTGACGCCCGGCATGCGCCTGGCCTATTATTCGGTCGATCCGACGGGCGACTCGAGCTATCCGGGCCTGCCGGGTTATGCCCCTGCTGAACAGAGCAAAACCGAACTCCTTAAGCGGATCGGCGCCACCTATAAGCTGGATGACACCTATTCGGTCTATGCCTCCTATGGTGAAGGCTTCAAAATGCCGACGTCTGCCCAGCTGTTCCAGTCAAGCACCGATCCATTCTCCGGAACTTCGATCGTTCCCAATCCAGACCTCCGGCCGGAATCGGTACAGAGCTACGAAGCCGGCCTGCGTGGTGAATTCGCCGATGGCTGGTTCTCGCTCGGTGCGTTCTACGCGGATTACACCGATTTCATCCGCTCCCTGCAGCCGACACCGCTCACCCCCCCCGGCGGCGGTACGGTCTTCGGTTATCAGTCACAGAACGTTCAGGACGTGCAACTGTGGGGCATCGAGTTCGGCGGTGAGTACCGCGCGTTCGAAAACACCACGCTTTCGGCAAATATGAGCTGGTCGAAAGGTCGCCAACGCATTGCAGCGGGCGCTGCCCGGACGGCGTTTGACGGCGCCGTGCCGTTTACCGCAGTTTTCGGTGTCACTCAGGAGCTGCCGGATTATGATCTGCAGCTGCAGGCATTTGCTACGCTGGCTGCCGGCCGCACGGAAAATGCTGCAGCCACTGATTATCTTGCATCCGGCTACGCTCTCTTCGACGCTTACGCCAAATGGACGCCGCGCACGAATTTCGAGCTAAGCGTCGGCGTCGAAAACATTCTCGATCGCCGCTACTTCCCCAACACGCTCAGCACGTATGCCAATGTGCCAGGATCGGCTGCCGTCGCCAACGTCAATCCGCTGGAACTGCAAACCGGTGCCGGCCGTGTGTTCAAGGTCAGCGCCACGGTCAAGTTCTGATCGCTTCGACGGCATGACCGGCGGATCAGCTTCGCCGGTTCAATCTTGTGAGACACGATGGTCAAGATACTCGCTCAATTCGTCAGGTTGCTGCGACCCTGCGTCAAGGCTCCGGGTGGCAAAGCCACGCTGACCTTGGTCGCGCTTGCAATCGCCCTCAATCTCGGGTCCGTTTATGCCAGCCTGCGGTTGACTAAATGGACCGGTGAATTTTACTCGGCCGTCGAAAAGGTCAACGCCCCCGAGGTCGTGAGGCAGATCGGCATATTCGCGATCATCGTAGCGCTGAATTCCTGCAGGGGCCTTGCGCACGAATACCTTCGCAAGGTGATCGAGATACGCTGGCGGCGCTCGTTGACCCAGCACGCCATCGAAATCTGGACACGAAACAAGGCCTATTGGCATCTGGCCAATTCCGGCAGCGAGCGCGTCGACAATCCCGACCAGCGCATCGCCGACGACTGCCGACTGTTCACCAAGGGCCTCCTCGGGGAAGCACTCGACCTGATCGGTGAGGTCGTCGGCCTGTTTTCCTATGTCGCACTGCTGTGGAGCCTTGCAAGCTTTCCGCTATCGCTCGCCTTCGCCGGGCTGGATATGGAAATCCCGCGCTACATGGTCTGGGCGGCCTTCATCTACGTGGCCATCAGCAGCGCCATCACCCATATCCTTGGCAAGCCGCTGCAAGGCCTGATGTCCGGACAGCAGAAGCGCGAAGCCAGTTTCCGCTTTTCCATGGCGCGCTGGCGCACATCGTTTGACGAGGTGGCGCTGGCCGGTGGCGAGGCGGCGGAGCGCCGCATCTTCGAGCAGCGTTTCGAAGCCGTTGTCGGCAATTGGCGCAAGCTCATTCGCCGCGAACTGATTCTCGGATGTTTCACATATCCGTTCCGGCATTCGGTTCTGCGCATTCCTCTATTCGTGGCATTGCCCGGTTATCTTGCCGGCCATGTCGCCTTTGGCGGGCTGATGCAGCTGAGCATGGCCTTTTCCAATGTCGTCACCACACTGTCCTGGTTCATTTTTTCTTATCGAGACCTTGCCGATCTAGTCGCCACATCCGCCCGTCTCGATACGTTTCTGCGCGCCGCCGAGCGTGCGGGAGCCCATGCGGCGGATGGCGCCATCGCGATAAGGCCGCAAGGGCGCCGCATGGCACTGCACCGTCTTCGCGTGCGCACGCCGCATGGACGCGAACTGCTGGCGCTCGATCGTCTCGACATCGAACCCGGTGAAACCGTCTGGCTGCAGGCGCCTTCCGGCACCGGCAAGACGACACTCGCAAAAACGCTGGCCGGCCTCTGGCCGCATGCCGATGGCGAGGTGTTCTGGCCCCGCGAGCAAACGATGTTTCTCTCGCAGAAAGCCTATTGCCCGATCGGCACGCTGGCCGATGCCGTCGCCTATCCACACCTTGCCGCCGATATCGCGGTCGACGACCTGCGGGCGGCAATCGACGATGTCGGACTTGCCGGCCTGCCGGTCGATCATCCACTTGCATCGGATGATGGTTCGACCATCCTGTCGGGAGGAGAAATGCAGCGTCTGGTGCTGGCCCGCGTGCTGCTGCACCGTCCCGAAACAGTCATTCTCGACGAAGCGACGAGCGCCCTCGACCCGCAAGCCGAGACAATGCTGCTCGCCACCCTGCGCCGCCAATTGCCGACATCGACCTTCGTCATCATCGCCCATCGGCGGCCGACCGGTCAGGAAAGGCTGCGCACCGTCACCATCATGCCGACAGCACCTTCGGCATGCACACCCACCCTCGCCTGAAGTTTCAAATGAACAAGGACATGAGCGACAAGATGGACCAACAACCGGAAAAGAAGACCCGATGCATCATCGAGGCTGAGGCCGCCACGATTATTCGCAAACTGCCGGCGCTAGGCAACCTGATGATCATCGGCAAGGCGAACGGCGCAACCCACGAGCGCATCGGCCCGGTCGAACGGATCGACGAAACCGACGGCTGGCTAGCCGCAACCGGCGAACATCACGCCAGCAGGATGGACCCATCTCTCGTCTGTCAGGTTATCCTCGACACATCGAGCATCATGCAGAACCAGGTCTATCCGCGTCTCGATTTTCAAGATGGCGAAGGCAAGACCCTGTTCGCGTTTGTCGGCTTTGCCGGCGAGGCGCCCTTCGAGGCAGCACTCGCCGATCTCGCCCGCACCGAACTCGAGCCGACGCAGGCCGAACGCCCACAGAGGCCGGACGTTGCCCAAAACGACCCCGGCGCAGCCCCGCTCAAGGCGGCCATTGGCACCACGCCGCCCATGACCATCGCCTTCGAAAGCCGCGGCTTTGTTCAGAGCTGGACCGGCATTGTCGAAAAGCTTTCCATGGGCATGGGGTTCATCAACATTATGCGCCCCGATTTCCATCTGCACCTGCTCGGCGGCACTGTCTCGGCATGGCTCGAGGAGGTGACCGAGAATGGCGTGCGGCTGGCGGCACTCGACGCCGACAACAATGTGACCGGCCTCACCCTCTCCGCAGCCGACGCGACGGCGTTTGTCGCCAGTGAACAGGCATGATCGGCAAGGTTTCCCACGGACACGGTTGCTGGATTGATTCGGCAACCGGTTCTGTTGTCCGGCACACGACACTCATGCAAGCGATGGCGAAAAGATCGGCCGTGCTGCTGGGTGAAACCCACGATTCTTATGAAATCCACCGCTGGCAACTGCATGTGATGGCCAGCCTGCATGCGCTGCGGGACGATATCGTCGTAGGTTTCGAAATGTTTCCGCGTAGCGTCCAGCCGGCGCTAGATCGTTGGGTGGAAGGTGAAACCGACGTGGACACGTTTTTGGCGGAGGCAAAATGGGCCGAAATCTGGCGGTTCGATCCGGCGCTCTATCTGCCGATCTTCCATTTCTGCCGGCAGTTTCGGCTGCCGATGATTGCGCTCAACTGCCGGCGGTCCTTGGTGACCGAGGTCGGCGAACTGGGTTGGGAAGGCATTGCGCCGGAGGAGCGGGATGGCCTGACGCCATCGGCTCCGGCCACACCCGAATATCGAAATTACCTTTTCGAGATCACTGGCGGCGCTCATCCCGATCGCAAGGCCCGATGCCCGAAAGATGCCGAATTCGATCGTTTTGTCCGCGCTCAGCAAACCTGGGACCGCGCCTTTGCCTGCGGAATCGCCGCTGCGCGCGTCAAGTACGCAGACCCACTCGTCGTTGGCATCATTGGTCGAGGACACCTCGAATTTGGTCACGGAACGCCGTATCAGCTACGCGATCTTGGAATACTGCAGGCCGCCGTTCTTTTGCCCCACCATCCAAAATCCCAGATGCCTCAAACCGGTATAGCGGACGCCTGCTTCAGGTTGAGCGAAGATAGGTGAATGCTGCCGAACAATTATTTATTGAGCCATTTAGGTTAGTGCGTTTATCGAAACATCAGCTCGCCATCATATCTCGAACCAACGGGATGACCTTTGCCCCTTAGAGTTCGATACTCTTCATAAGGTGCTTGTGCGCCATCGGTCCAGTTGAGTACTTCATCTGGAACCGTGAAATGCCAAGCGTCCGTGCTGTGTTGGCGATCTTCCTTGCGACGGTCTCGGGCGATCCCGCATAGAGCGAGCCGTGCTCGATCTCGTTTTCAAAATCCTGCCCGGTTACCGGCGGCCAACCACGCTCCTTGCCAAAGCGGTCCCGGATCTTCTCGAAATGTGGGAAGAGGTCGCTGCGAGCCCGTCCGTCACTCTCGGCAACGTAACCCCGCTAGTGGACGTCGATATCACCTAACACTCGACCCGCCTGCTCGGATGCTTTTGATAAAGCTCGACGTAAGGCGCGAACCACGCCGGATCACTGCCGATGATAGCCATCATCAGGTTCATGTCATGACGGACGGCAGAAATCACAGTTTCCAGGCTGCCGCCGACACCGGTCCAAGTCTTCAGCCTCCCGCCGGCGATCGGCGGATAGATAGGCTGGTCTTCGAGTGGCGCACGCCAGTCGCCGCGGTAGGTGACCACGTCCTACGCCACGATCTGCGAGAACAGGTCGAGTCTCACTTCAAACAGTTCCTCATATCTCGAAAGATCGTAGCCGAAGAGCGGGAAGGATTCGATGAAGGCCCCTCGCCCGGGAATGACCTCCGCGCGCCCGTTTCAACTTGCATCAATCGTCGAGAACCTCTGAAACACACGGATCGGATCGTCGGAACTTAAAACGGTTACGGCTGAGCCGAGGCCGAATCCTGCTGGTACGCGCCGCGATGGCGGCCAGCACCACTTCAGGAGCGGAAATGGCAAAGTCCTTGCGTGATGTTCTCCGACACCGAAGAAGTCGATCCCGTGCTGGTCTGCGAGAACTGCTTCTTCTACGACATTGCGGATAACCCGCGGCTGCGGAAGCATTTCACCGTCTGAACCGATGGTGACATCACAGAAGGTATCCATGCCAAATTCAATGATTTTCGTCATGATGTAGTCCGATCGATTGTAAAGCGGTGATTTCCGTTTCCGTAGACAAATTACGGCACGCGCACGTGTGCTGGCGGGTTCGACCTCTTCGTCCACGGCCATTGCCCGTCGATCTCGCCTTCCAGCGAGAAACTGAGGAACGTCCGGATCAGCACGATGAGACCGAGCAGGCCCACGCTTTCCCAGGTCAGCGGTGAGATGATCGTGGCGATAATGTCCGCACCGATCAGGATTTCCAGCCCCAACAGGATACCTCGCCCGAGATTGGCGCGGTAATTCTCATAGGCCTCCCGACCACCAACCGAAAACAGGTCACGCCCGTAGGCTATCGTTGCGATCAACACTCCAACCAGAATCACGCCGACGCCAAAAAATTCGAGGCCGATTGCGAGCGGCTTCAAAACGGGAGCGATCAGGCTGGAGAGACCGCTCGGATCATGTCCGATATCCATTGGATGTCCTCTTAAACAACGGGTGAGAGGTAATTTTTGGGCTCTCGGCCACTATCAGGACTCAGCGCCTGCACTGCTCGCGAAGAGCGCGATGACGGCAAGGAGGGCCGGCAAGCTGAAGGCGGCCACAGGCGCGAACATGAAACCGGCAGCGCCAAGCCCGCAGCCAAATGCAAACGTAATGACTGCGGCTCCCATTTTCTTCGCCCGCGCCTTGGCGGCCGCAACCTCTTCGGTTTTCGCGTTGGCCAGAATGTCGGCAAGATCGAGCATGATCTGTGTGGTTGTTCCTGTCATCAGCGTGGATGGCGGCGCTTTCGCCAGATGCGCCTTGTGCAGGCCGTTCTGGATCGCCATCGCCGACACGAGGGTCAGCGCAACCACCAGAGTTATCAGGCTGTTATCGCCGTTGAACGGGCCGTATGCGAAAGCCATCACCGCCACCGCCGCCAGCAGGATCAGCTTGACCACCAGCATGGGGCGGATCGGTGAGCGGTCCCGGCTTTGGAGCTTCAGGCAGATCAGTCGTGACACGAAGACGATCACGTAGAACATCGGAAGCGCCAGAAGTTACGACCACGCGCCATCCAGACCATGAGCCATGGTTGCACCGAGTGTGACGAAGTTCCCTGTGATGTGTGCGGTGAACAACCCGGAAAGCGAAAGGAAGCCAAGCGTGTCGACATAACCGCCGTTGAAACTGAGGAGGGTAGGAAGCGAGGGAAGTTTCATGGTCGTGCTCTCTGTCGACGCTACTGTTATCTCGAGTTTTGCCGCTCACAGCTCGCATGTGCAATTGCATCAACTATTTAGAATCATTGCGCCAGACGACATAATGGAAAGGGCGGCCAAAGCCGCCCTGCCCGTTTCGCTTTATGCCGCCCCGGGCCGGTTGATGGTAAGGAAGTGGCGAACCACCGGCTTTTCGGGACCGACATGGTAGGTCAGAACCTTGCCCTGCAGGTCGGCATCGGCATTGGAAACCCGCTTGTGTTGGCGAAGATGCTCCGCCCAGGATTCCACCATGAACCATTCGACGATCTTTTCCGGATCGGCACTGTCTTCGGTCACACCCCATCCATAGGCACCATCACGGCGGCGTTCCTTGGACAGATGATCGATGGCGTGCAGGAACGCGGCGCGGTGTTGCTTTTCTACCTTGTATTCGATCAGGATCAGAACCGGACCACGATCGTGGGCAACGGGTTCGGCGACAAGCGGTTCTGGCCAATGGTTGGACGGCACCATGTCGGCATCACCAGCCGGGAGTTTGATGCGGTGCATGATGAATCCTGCAACGAGCAGTCCGGCGGCACCGATGAGCAGGGTCGACTGGATGCCAACGGCCGTACCGACAGCACCCCAGCCGAGGCTTCCGGCCGTCATCGCACCGTTGAAGACGGTTAGATAGACGGCAAGACCACGACCACGCACCCAGTTCGGGAGCACAGCCTGCGCCGTGCCATTCAGCGTGGTAAGAGCCGTGATCCACGCACCGCCAAGGAAGAGAAGCGCAATGATGGCGACTATCTTTGGCGGGGCAAGCGACAGCACGCCCATGACGGTTGCGGTAATCAGAGCCGCGCCAAGAAGCAGGCCGTCAGCGCTCAGGCGTTCACGCAGTTTCGGCATGACCAAAGCCCCACCGATTGCACCGGCACCAACGGCACCAAGCAGAATGCCGTAGAAGCTGGCATCGCCACCGAGCAGTTGGCGGGCAACGAGTGGAAGCAGCGCCCAGACAGCACTGGCAAAGGCGAAGAAGATGGCCGCACGAAGAAGAACGACATGGAGGGGGCGGCTTGAGCGGGTGTAGCGAAGCCCGGCACGGAACGCGCCGAAGAAGTTTTCCTGAAGCGCATCATTGGCGTTTTTCGCACGTGGCCACCAAACCAGGGCAGCAATCACGAAGATGTAGCTGGCAACGTCCGCACCATAGGTGATGCCCGCACCGAAGGCGGCAAGCAGCAAGCCACCCGCGGCCGGTCCGATGGAGCGGGCGATATTGATGCCGAGCGAGTTTAAAGCGACAGCACTTTTCACGTCCTCCCGCTTCACCAGTTCAGGCACGATCGCCTGCCAGGTCGGCCCCATCAGAGCCGCACCGATGCCACCAAGGAAGGTCAGGCCGATCAGCGCACTGACGGACAGCATGCCCGTCTGGGACAGAACCATCAGCGAGATACTGACGGATGCCAGCAGAAGCTGGACAGCAATCAGGAACTTGCGGCGGTCGAGGATGTCGGTGAGCACGCCTGCCGGGATAGCAAGCAGGAAGATCGGCAGCGTGCCGGCGGCCTGAACCATGGCAACCGCGGCAGGTGACGCAGACAGATCCGTCATCAGCCAGGAGCTGGCGACATCGCGCATGAAGCTTCCGGTGTTACCAAGAACCGTGGCAATCCAGAGAACCGCGAAGACAGGTTGTGCGAGAGGCGCGAAGCTGCCCCCGGAGGACTTTGCGGCACTCATTTGCCTGCTCCCTTCGTGAGGTCAATTGCTGCGACGAAGATGAATGCGCCTGCCAAGCCGAGATGCTCAAAAAAGGCGTTGGTTGCCATCATGCGATCCATACCGGGAGCCATTTCCCAGAACCGGAGAGCGAGGACAGTTGCCAGAAGCGTGAACCCTGCAAGCGCCAGGGCGCCGGCCCAGCGGAAGAAGCCGGAGACCACCAAGGCCGAAGCTGTCAGTTCGAAGGCGATGACGGCGACAGCAAAGAACGCCGCGGGATGAAGACCGAAATGATCCATCTCGGCCAGCGCGCCGTTGAAATCGAAGATCTTGGTGAGCGGTCCCTGGATATAGGCTGCGCAAAGCGCCAGCAGCGAAACCGTTCGAATGACCGGGGAACCGACGATGCGCGCCAGACTGCTTCTGATGGGGTTCAAACTGTGAGATTGGTAGGTCATGACTGCTCCTGCATGATCGCCGATCAGATCGAGCGGCTGCGTTTGATGGAGCAATATTGGCTGGTCATTACCTCGCCAACAATTGCAGCAATAGTTTCGATTTAATTGCGAAATATGAAATTATCGTAACGGTCTTTCGGGCGATCACGTGACCGCCCGAAAGTGATGCCGAGATCAGACTGCCCAGCAGGAGCAACCGAGAGCGCCGAAGAAACCCTTGAGGTCGGCGATCGGCAGCTTGGATGTCCAGGCTCCCGCGTGATCGTGACCATGCACGCCGCAATCGCTGGCGCATCCGCACGTCGAGATTGCCGTACGGCGCAACGAGCGGGCGCCCGCACCGTCCGGCTCGCCCCAAGCAGCGTACCCACCGAACTTACGCACCGGAGACCAGTCGGGCATCGCGGGAGCCAAGTCACTCTCGTCCAGCGCCTTGAAGTCACCAGCGCCATAAACGATCTTGCCGCCGACCATGGTGAGTTCCGATACGAGGAAGGAGATCTCGTCCTCGGCGCAGGAGAAAAAGTCCTTGTCCGGCACGACGAGATCGGCGAACTGGCCCTTTTCGATGCGGCCCTTCTTGCCCTCCTCATTGGAAAACCATGTGACTTTTTCCGTCCACATGCGCAGCGCCGTCTCGCGGTCGAGGCAGTTGGCGCGCGGATAAAGCTGCATGCCGCCGACGGTCTTGCCGGTTACCATCCATGAAAGCGAAACCCACGGATTGTAGGAGGCGACGCGGGTAGCATCCGTGCCGGCCGAAACGTTGACACCCTTGTCGAGCATGCGTTTGATCGGCGGCGTGGCTTCAGCAACACCGTGGCCGTAACGTTCGACGAAATATTCGCCCTGATAGGCCATGCGGTGCTGGGTGGCGATGCCGCCGCCGAGTGCCGCGATACGGTCGATGGAGCGTTCGGAAATGGTTTCCGCATGGTCGAAGAACCAGTTGAGCCCTTCAAGCGGAATATCCTTGTTGACCTTCTCGAACACATCGAGCGAACGCGAGATCGTCTCGTCATAGGTCGCATGCATACGCCAGGGCCAGCGGTTCTCGGCGAGGACTCGGACGACCTCTTCCAGTTCGCCTTCCATCTCCGGGGCCATTTCCGGCCGTGGCTGGCGGAAATCCTCGAAGTCAGCGGCCGAAAAGACCAGCATCTCGCCCGCACCGTTATGTCGGAAGTAGTCGTTGCCCTGCTTGTATTTGACCGACTGCGTCCAGTTGAGGAAATCCTGCTTCTCTTCCTTCGGCTTCTGGGTGAACAGATTGTAGGCCAGACGCACCGTCATCTGGTTCTCGTCGGACAGCTTCTGGATCACCTCGTAATCGTCAGGATAGTTCTGGGAGCCGCCGCCGGCATCGATAACACCGGTAATGCCCAGACGGTTCAGTTCCCGCATGAAGTGGCGGGTCGAGTTGACCTGGTAATCAAGTGGAAGTTTTGGTCCCTTGCCCAGTGTCGAATACAGAATGCCTGCATTTGGTGTGGCCAGCAGCAGACCAGTGGGGTTGCCATTGGCATCACGGGTAATCTCGCCGCCCGGCGGGTTTGGCGTGTCGCGTGTATAACCGACGGCACGAAGGGCTGCACCATTCAGCAAAGCACGATCATAAAGGTGGAGCAGGAAAACGGGCGTATCGGGGGCGACCGCGTTGATCTCCTCGATCGTCGGCAGGCGTTTTTCCGCAAACTGATGTTCTGTAAAGCCGCCGACGACGCGCACCCATTGTGGGGCGGGCGTGATCGCCACCTGACGCTTGAGCATGTCCATCGCGTCGGCCAGCGAACGGACACCATCCCAGCGGAGTTCCATATTGTAATTCAGGCCACCACGGACGACGTGGGTGTGGTTGTCGATCAGTCCCGGCAGGACGCGGCGGCCCCTAAGGTCGACGATCTTTGTCTCTGGCCCGGCCAGCGCCATGATCTCGCTGCCCGAGCCGGCTTCCTGAAACAGGCCGTCCTTGATGGCGACAGCGGTTGCGTTCGGGTTGCTCCGGTCAAGTGTGGTGAGGCGGCCGTTATGAAGGATCAGGTCGGGATGCATCGTGTCTATTCTGGTCTGGTTGGGATCGGCGGCATTTGCCGTTGCGAAGAGGTTCGAGAACGCCAGGCTCGAAGCGCCTCCGAGAAAGGTGCGGCGCGTGGTCATCAGCCCCTCTCCTCGGTGCGGTGCTCGTCGCGATGAGCAACCTTCACATGATCGCCACCCTTCGGCATGTGACCGAACATGTGAGGCTTGATCTGATGAAGCCATGAGACGGCTGCCGGCTCCTTGCTCCACAGGGTCTTTGCGAGTGGAATGATCTGTTCGCCGACCAGAATGCCGAGAAGACCGACCAGTGCGATGACGGGCGGCGCCGGAGAGCGAACGTTCAGGAGGCTGTAGACAATGCCGACAAGCAGGCCTGCGCCGAGAGACAGAAGGTAGATTTTCATTTGGAGATCCTCCACGGGATAGAGAAAGACCACTCCGACGGGGTGATCGGAGTGGTCTGTTCCGGTCCTTACTTGCCGCTGTTCTGGGCGGGGTTCGGACCGATGCGCTTGCCGTGGGTGACGCGCTCGGCGGCCTTGTGGACATGGGTATAGGCATAGTCGATACCCATGCCGTAGGCGCCGGAATGCTCCTTCACCAGAGTGGTGACCGCATCGTAGGTTTCCTTGCGGGCCCAATCGCGCTGCCATTCAAGCAGAACCTGCTGCCAGGTGACCGGGATAACACCTGCCTGAACCATGCGATCCATCGCGCGATTGTGAGCCTCGAGCGACGTGCCGCCGGATGCGTCGGCGACCATGTAGATCTCGTAGTCTGCAACATCATGAAGAGCCGAAAGCGCGAAGGTCGTATTGCAGACTTCCGTCCACAGACCGGCGACCACGATTTTCTTGCGGCCTTCGGCGGCATTTTTCGCCAGCGCGTCGCGAACGTTCTGGTCGTCCCAGGAGTTCATCGAGGTGCGCTCGAGAATATCGTTTTCCGGGTATACGGCGAGCAACTCGGGAAAAGTGTTGCCGGAAAAACTGTCGGTTTCGACCGTGGTGATCGTGGTCGGAATGTCGAAGATCTTGGCGGCCTTGGCGAGACCGACGACGTTGTTCTTCAGCGTCTGACGGTCGATCGACTGAACACCGAAAGCCATCTGCGGCTGCTGGTCGATAAAGATGAGCTGGCTGTTTACCGGGGTCAGGACTTGGAGCTTGGACATGATCTGGTTCCTCGTAACGTGTTGGCCATCATTGTGGCGTCATGAAATGGGTAGCCGCACTCGATCGGACGCCGCAGTACGGCGTTCGCTCTTCAATCCTTGAGGTTTTCCGGTTCCTTGAGGGAGCCGTTCACCCGTTGTCTTGGCTGCTGATAAGAAAACTATCGCGTCTGACTTAGGTGTAGAATTGCAATATTCATTGCGAATGAATTCCACATTTTGCAATAATCGATCGATGTTCCCCGGTGGCATGCGGATAGTCGTCACGCTTGTCGCTTGAACTATCCGGCGAGGTCTTGTCGATTAGTCAGATCTATAGGATGAAAGGCAGGCAAATCTTGGTTGTCTGTAACAAGGGTGTGAGCAACCGATGCTCAGGACGTGCGCCTCCACGTGCCGGGAGTGACGCCGACAACCGTTGAAAAGACCCGCGTGAAATGGCTCTGATCCGAGAAGCCGCATGCGATCGCCACGTCGGAAAGGGAGGCGTCACTTGCAAGAAGAAGCGTCCGGGCACGGCTTATCCGCTCTCGCAGCAGCCATTGGTAAGGGGTCATCCCTGTCGTCTCGCGGAAGGCATGAATGAAGTAGCCGCGCGATAGATTGCATGCCTGCGCAAGCTCTGCCACCGACACCGCACCTTGAAGATTTTCAAGAATCATCGACTTCGCAGTGTTTTCCTGTAGTCGCGATAGCCTCCGTGGTTTGGAGGCCCTTACGAGAGAGCGATCCCCGTACTGCTGAACGACATGGGTTCCGATCGCCGCCGTCAGTTGATCGACAAATAGCTTGCTTGCCTCTTCCGGATGGTCGAGAGCCGGGATCAGTGCCCGCGCCAGATTGGCGAGGACGGGATCGGGCTGCGCGGTGATGGTCTTCAGTGCGGATATTGTTGGCAGATCGGCTTCCTGCGCGATGGTCTCGAGAGAGGAATGCGAGAGTTCCAGGAGCAGGAAATCAAACGGACCATCGAGATCGGCTTTGTAGTCCTCGGCCAGGCCGCGGATGTAGACGGTGTCGTGCAGGAAAACGTGGGTCGTAACGTGATGTGCATGGAAGATGCGTCGCGTATGGCCTGGAAGCGTTGAAACTCCAACGACGAATCCACGATCGCTAGCTGGGCTCTCCACCTGCTGCAGAAACGCGTCGCGAGAACCTTTACGCAAGACGGTCAGGCCCGCCCCGCGGATCATCTGGTTCTTATAGAGTTTATCAAACGGGCAGCCGTAGCTATCGGTCGATTCGTCGGCAGGATTTTTCGAGGCAGTGGTATCTTTCCTCAACAAATACGCTACCTTCCAGTTTGAACGAGCCAGCAGGAAACCTCGGAACCCGTACCTATCCGGGATATCCGCGACACTTCACTACCCCAACACGGCAACAAGCGCCACAACGGCGGATTGAACGAATTTGCAACGCAACGGCTCGGACACTTTGACATTCCGATACCATTTCATACGAGATTATTGTGATTGAAACATCGGCTGCAGCCGAAAACATGGGGGGCTGGTTTCAGGCTGGCAGTGTCCCCACAATCGTAACAAGGCCGCTGGGATTTGCCGAAGTGACGGTTGGCTATGTCGTCCGCGACTACGACGCTCAAGACCCTGCCGTGGTAATTCCGGCCTGCGACGCTTTCCTTATCATGTTGTATCTGACCGATGTCGAGCATTCCGACATATGGCCGGACAAGCCTGCCGCGCCTCTGAAGATGTATCCTGAAGGATCCATCTGCCTGATCAGCCTCGCACGTGGGGCGGCGATTGCTGTTCGTGGCTCGCTGGAGGCGCTGGTGATCCACCTTCCGCGCAGCCACCTGTCCGAACTGGCTGAACACACCGGAGAGCCCTGCGTCGATGATCTGGCAACATGCCGTGGGATGGATGACCCGACGGTGCGTGATATCGGCGCGGCCCTCCTCCCCCTCATCGATCAGGATCATTCCGATGGCTCTCTGGTCAACCATATCGCGCTCGCGCTCAACGCCCATCTGGTTCATCGTTATGGCCGATCGCGCAGCACGCATTGACACGCCGCGATCCGAAGATCGCGACGTTGCTACATATTGACGTTGGTGCTTCGATCAATCCGCTAGAGGCGCGAGGTTTGCCTGGATCTCATCCCGGAACTCCTCATATCGGCTAGGGAGCTTGAGCGCTTCGCCAAGATGTGCGGTGTCTTCATCCCTGTTGAAGCCAGGTTCGTGCGTGGCGACCTCGAAAAGAACGCCGCCCGGCGTGCGAAAGTAGATCGCCCAGAAATAGTCGCGATCGATAACGGGAGTGACCTGATATCCGGTATCCATCAGTGCCTTGCGCACTTCGAGCTGCTTCTCGCGATTGTCGACAGCGAACGCGATGTGGTGGACGGAGCCTGCACCTGGGCGAGCGAATGCCGTCTTGGGAAGCGATGCAAGATCGATCGTGTCCGCTCCGTTACCATTTGGAATGATGAAGCGGGTGACATCCCCTTCCTTATCGGCCTTCTGATAGCCCATGAAGCCAAGCAGCTCCTCGGTTGCGGCGGTATCGTGCAGGCTAAATCGTGCCCCGGCGAAACCGCGGATGGCAGCATCATCAGGGATGCCCTGCGAAAGCCACGGAGCGCGTTTGTCGCCTGCGGATTCGATCAGGGAAAGACTGTCGCCGTCTGGTCCCATGAAGCAGAGACGCTCGGCTCCAAACACGGTATCGGTTTCAAGACCATCGACACCCTGAGCAACAAAGCGATCCTGCCAGAACTTCAGAGAACCCTTTGGAACGGAGAACTGCGTCTCGCCGACCTCACCTACCCCCGGACGGCCCAACATCATGTTCTGGAATGGGAAATAGGTCATGACCGTTCCAGCAGAACCGTTCTCGTCACCGTAATACAGATGGTAGACGCTTGGATCGTCAAAATTGACCGTCTGCTTGACGCGGCGCAGCCCGAGCGTTTCCGTGAAGAAGCGGTTGTTCTGACCGGCATCCGATGCCATCGAGGTCACGTGATGCAGTCCCTTGATATCCTTGATCATGACGAAGCCTTCCTTGGCGTTATTTGATCTGTTGAAATGAAACTACGCCTGTTGATCACCTGCCGGAATTGCAATATTAATTGCGAATGAGTTGCAATATTTGAAATAATGCCATGAACGATTACAAAGCCCTCCGTACCTTCCTCCTCGCTGCTGAGAAGCGAAACTTTGCCCAGGTAGCGCGCGAACTGGACATGACACCCGCAGCCGTCACCCGTGCCATCGCGGCACTCGAGGCAGAGCTCGGTGTTCAGCTTTTCGTGCGCACCACGCGGCAGGTGTCGCTAACCACCGACGGTGCGATTTTCGCCGCGCAGATCCAGCCTGCGGTGAAAACGCTGGAAGACGCACGTCGCGAAGTGATGAATGCGCACAAGAGTGACGAAGGACGGCTTCGGATCAGCGCGCCGACATGGTTCGGCAAGACCGTGCTGCCGCCGATCCTGTCAGGGTTCAAGGAACGTTATCCGAAGATGAGTTTCGAGATCTCGTTGTCCGACGGACTGGTGAACATCGTCGATGACGATTACGACCTTGCGATCCGCATCTCGTCGCAACCATCCGACAAGTTCACGATCTGGCGCAAGATCCGTGTCGTACCGCGTATCCTCGTCGCTGCACCAGGCAGTCGTTTTGCCGACATGCAGCATCCGAATGAGCTGAAACCGGACGACTGCCTCGCCTATAGTGGTGAAAGCCGTCGCGAGAACTGGGTCCTGTCCGATGGTGGCTCGAGCATGAATATCGCTGCGGGCCGGGCATTCAGCGCCAACAGTGGCGAGGTTCTGGCAGACATGGCGGCCGATGGCGCAGGCGTTGCACTGCTGCCGGGGTTCAACATCGCCGATCACATCCGGAGCGGACGTCTCGTCCATGTCTTCAAGGGATGGTCACCGCCGGATCTCTGGCTGACGCTGTTCTATCCGCCCTATCAGGCGCTGCCGCCCCGCATCGCATCATTCTCGAAATTCTTCGAGGAACAGGTTGCGGCTCACATGGTGATGCTGGACTGATGTGCTTCTGAAGACTGATCTCAGTCTTCAGGCATGTCGCGAAGCTTGCTGGCAACCATTTCCTGAAGCTGCCACAAGTTTCGATCGTGGATGTTACGATCCACCAGATCCGAAACCGTTCGGTGCAGATATTCCGCACACGAGCCGGCAGGTCCGCAGGCCTGAGCGATCAGCACCGCAGCATCATCGAGCGAGATTTTCTCCGTGAGCTGGGATTGTTTCGTGCTTGCCCAGAAGGTCAGGGCGCGGCGTGTGCCCGTAGCGGTCCTGACCGTGACCCAACGAACCATGTCGCACACTTCCGAATATCGGATCTCGCGCGCGAGAAGAGTGCGCAGATCCTGCTTCTTGGTCGCACACGGAAGTTTGAGGATAAGCCCTGTACAACTCCCTCCCGGCCGAAGCGCCAGCATGAGGCCCGGCGCATCCGAAGTAGCCCTAAGGCGTTCTATCCTCAGCGAGAATGCACGGTGCCATCCGTGGGCGACCGCTTCCTCGCTGGCCGACACGTCGAACCCCGGATTCCACATCAGGGATCCGTAAGCGAACACCCAGATCTCCTCGTCACCGCCCCCCTGCTCGACGCTGCTGACGAGTTCATCGAGTTGGCGGGATGATATTGGGGTCCAGTTGGGTTCCGGGCCTTCGTCTTCGACAACCCTGATGGTTCTCTCAACAAGATCTGTCGTCAGCTGCATGGCAACAGGTGCACGTGTCTTGGCTACGGGTGTCTTAAGCATCGTGATACCTGCTTCAACGAGGATACCGCCGGAGCGTGTAGGTCCGGCGGGTTATGATATGACTGCTATCGGATCAGTCCGCAGAACCGTCGATCACGGCGCGGAACGTGATCTCCACGATCTGTTCCGGGAATGCCAGCGATGTAACTCCGATCAGGTTGCTGGCGCATTGCGGCATGTCCGTCCCGTACATTTCCTTGCGCACCTTCGAGCCAGCGGCAAACGCACTCGGGACATCGAGAACGAAAAGAGTTTCTTCGACCACATCGTCAAGCGTCGCTCCGTATTCGGCAAGCAGTGTCTTGGCGTTGACATAGGTCTGGCGGATCTGCGCTTCCATCTGCGAGAAATCGGCAGGTCGACCGTCCGCATCGAGAGCGGCCGGGGCAATGAGCTTGCCGTCGCCATCGTGGCTCAACTGTCCCGATATGTAGATCGTGTCCTTAACCTTTACGGCCTGCACGTAACCGAATGCGCGTTCCCAGGCCACACCGAGATTGGCAACCTTCTTGGCAGATTGAGTGTTTGTCATGATATTTTCCTTCGCGTCAGACAGAGGCGCTTCAAGCACATATGAATTTGTGGTCCGACTGGCGACGGGTGCGTGGGAGGCCGTACCCGTCGTCGGTGCCGATCAAGCCTTTACGAAGGCCAGCAGATCGGCGTTGAGGACATCGGCATTGACGGTGAGCATGCCATGCGAGAAGCCGGGATAGGTCTTGAGCGTGCCGTTCTTCAAAAGCTTCGCTGACTTCAGCGCCGAATCCGCAATCGGTACGATCTGGTCGTCCTCGCCATGCAACACCAGCGTAGGAACAGTGATCGCCCTCAGATCATCCGTCTGATCGGTTTCGGAGAAGGCCTTGATGCCATCGTAATGGGCTTTAGCGCCGCCCATCATGCCCTGCCGCCACCAGTTCTGGATCACGCCTTCCTGGACCTTTGCGCCGTCACGGTTGAAGCCGTAGAACGGACCTGCAGGAACGTCGCGGAAGAATTGCGCGCGGTTGGCGGCGAGCGCTGAACGGAAACCATCGAATACTTCCATCGGCAGCCCTTCCGGGTTGGAAGCAGTCTTCAGCATCAGCGGCGGAACGGCGGAGACCAGGACGGCCTTGGCGACGCGACCGGAGGGCTGACCATGCTTGGCGACATAACGGGCCACCTCACCGCCGCCCGTCGAATGGCCGATATGGACTGCATTCTTCAGGTCCAGCGCTTCAACGACAGCGAAGGCATCGGCCGCATAGTGGTCCATGTCGTGACCATCCGCCACCTGAGCCGAGCGGCCATGGCCACGGCGGTCATGTGCGACAACCCGGTAACCCTTGGAGAGGAAGAACAGCATCTGTGCATCCCAATCGTCAGACGAGAGCGGCCAGCCGTGGTGGAACACGATCGGCTGCGCGTCCTTCGGACCCCAGTCCTTGTAGAAGATTTCGACGCCGTCCGTTGTGGTCACGTAAGCCATGGTCTTGTTTCCTTCGATTGGATTTGCAGTAGAGGCAGCCTTGGCTGCGAAGCTGAAAGTGGATGAAATTGCGACAGCCGCTGCGGCAGCGCCTGCGGAAAGCAGCGCTCCTCTGCGTGTCATGGAAGAAATGTTCTGGGTCATCTTGCGTCCTGCGGTTTCGTTATTGAAAACTTCAGGCGACGCTGTGTTCGTCTGACGGGCTGATATTGCCGTCAGATGCATCCGCTCACAATTGCGGGAATAATTTCGAGTTTATTGCGGATTATGAAATAGTGAAAGCGATCTCTGGCTGACGAGCGCGCTCGCGATATGAACCGGTTGCCCAAGCTCAGAAAGAAATGTCACGCGTTTTATAAGCCAAACAGATCTCGACCTTGGGCCATCTGCATCATCGTAACGCGATAATATGCAAACTGCCAGAAAAGCCGATTAGCCCCACAGTTGCACCCCATGGATTTCACATTGCGCAACTGAGGGGCGTGTCCATATTCGACCGTCAAATCTCCTTGATCAACTGCTCGGCGATGCGCACGCTGAGCGCCGCCCCCGTCAATGTCGGGTTCATACAAGAGGCTGACGGCATCACGCTGGTGCCGGCGATGAACATATTCGAATGGTCATGTGTGCGGCAATCGCGATCCACAACAGAGTCCCTTGGATCATCGCCCATCCTGGTTGTGCCCATGACATGCTGGCGGTTCTGCCATTTGACGTCGGTGGAAAGGACCTCGGCATCGAGCAGTTCGGCGATCTTGTTCAGATCCTGCAAACCGCGGTCACGACCGGCGTTCCAGTAATCAGTGACGCTGTAATAGAGGACCGGAACGGGGATGCCGAGCGCATCGAACTTGGTCTTCGACGGCGTCACGCGGTTTTCCGCCAGAGGTAGCGGTTCGAAATCGATCGCCCAGTTGAGCGAGCGAGCCGAATATTTGCGGATCTGCTCGTCCAGCTTGGAGCCGAGAATACCTTTCTTGATGAACCCTTCGGTCATCTGCGCGGTCGGCACGGTGTTGCGAACCTTGATCTTGTAGCTCGGATAGTCCTTGCGGAATTCGCCGTCGCGCTGGTTGAGGTAGACCAGAAGCTCGGTCGGGCCTTCACCCGGCCACATGTCCTCTTTGGTCAGCATGTTCATGCTGATGCCCGTATGGTCCATGAGGTTTCGGCCGACCTGATCCGATGAGTTGGCGATGCCGTTCGGATATTTTTCCGAGGTGGAGATCAGCAAAAGTTTGGCCGATTCGATGCCGTAGGCGGCAAGCACGAAATATTTGGCCGTCAGCCGGTGTTCGGAATTGTCCGGTTTTTTGTACCAGATCGCGGTGATCTTGCCGTCGTCGCCGGCTTCGATCTTGTAGACGGGCGAATTGTCCAAAAGCTTGGCGCCGTGGCGTTCGGCTTCGTCGATATGCATCGACCCGTCATATTTGGCGCCGATCGGACAGACCGGATTGCAGTTGTTGTTGCCGGCGCAGACCGGGCGGTTGCCATATGGGCGCGAGGCGCGGCCATGCGGCTCCAGGACGGGATTGAAGCCGCCGACGAGAAGCTTTTCCGAAAGCGTATCGAACATGTAGCTGGAGTTCAGCTGCTTCATCGGGAAAGGCATGGTGCGAGGCGGCATTGGTTCGCCACCCTGTCCGCTTTCGTCTTGGCCGTCGGTGCCGGTGACGCCGAGTTCCAGTTCAGCCTTGTTGTAATACTGCTCCAGGTCGTCATAGCCGATCGGCCAGTCGCGGCCGCGACCGTAGAGCGTCTGGATCTTGAAGTCGTTGGGGATCATCCGCCACAGGGCAGAGCCGAAATGCCATGTCGTGCCGCCGACGACGCGCAGATACGAGGTGTTGTATTTCACCGGACCTTCGAACTGCAGATAATCGCCATAGGTCGATGGCGCATGCGGCAAGCTCGGGAATGGAGAACCGGCACCCTGCAGCTTGGCATTGGCAAGCGACAGTTTGACCGGTGCGTTACGGTAGGTTTCGACGATCTCGCGGCGATTGACCCGCGGACCGGCCTCCAGCACGATGACCTTCTTGCCGGCCTTGGCGAGATTGGCGGCGACGATGCCGCCCATGACGCCCGAGCCGATGACAATCAGGTCGGCATCATAGGATGTGTTAGCCATTTTCGTGATTCCTGTCAGATCTTGCTGCCGGGTTTTGGTCCCCAGGCGTTGGGGCCGGGTCCATAAGACGGGATGGTGAGGAGGCCCTTGGTCGGGCGGTACATCAGCGAATCGGCATAGGTGATGAGCTCGGCATCTTCCGGCTCGCCGACGACGCCGAGATACCAGGCGGAAACGATCTTGGTGGCGGTCTTCATCAGAGCCGGATCGGTACCGGAAAGGGCGAGAAAACCGTCCATGTTCGGCACGCCGGACTGTTTGATCAGGCTCGAAAGCGCTGCCATGCTGGCATCGAGATCGGCATCTCGTTTTTTCAGCGCCGCCAGAAAGCGGCCGCCGAGGACCGGATCGAGCGTGTAGCCGGTCAGGAATTCAGACAGTTGGGTGAAGGAAGCGACGCCATCATCTGCCGCGACAGCAGAAAGAGGACCGGCAAGATCGGCCAAGAGGGCAAGGCCCGCAATGGCGACTGTGGTGCGCAGCAAACCGCGGCGCGAGACGTGCTGGCCAAACATGGCCGGGGAGGAACGATCGATAGGCATCAGGATCTCCGGGGGAGCGTTCAATGCGGGAAAGGAAGGGTGCTTCAGGCGGTAGCCTGAGGTGAGCGGCGACGGCGCAGCAAAAGCCAAGCGATCAACGCGACGACGATGACGGCACCCGCAATCGCGGCAGGTGCTGCCAGCGGCGCCAGCCGGACGATCAGCGGCTTTTCACCACCTTCACGAATGATCGCGACATCCGCCGCACTGACCTTGACGGCAGGATTGCCGTAATTGGCCAGAACGTAATTGCTGACATCGGCGATATCCTTGTCCGACAGGCGGTCGGTATAGGATGCATCCGGTCCGAATGCCGGCATGAAGGCAACGTTTTCGCCGACCGTGCGGTGCAGCCCGTAAAGAATTGTGGCAATCAGGTTGTCGGGACGGTCGCCACCTGTCGCGGTGTTCTTGAACAGCGACGGATAATGTAGATTGCCCTGTCCTTCAGGCTGGTGACAGGCAGCGCAGCTGCCGCTGAAGACATGGAAGCCGTTCTCATTCGGCGCCTGTCCCGGCAGTCCACGCAAGGAGGCCTCGATCTCCGTGGACGGCTCCCCAAAAGTATCCCGAGCCTTTTTGTCGCCAGAGCCAACCGGCGGAACGTCCCTGAGATAGGTGACGATCGCCTTGATGTCACCGTCGGGCAGATGCTGGAAGCTTTGCTCGATGGCCTCGGCCATCGGTCCTGCTGCCTGCGCCTTGCCCGGTACGTTGCCGGTCTTGAGGTATTGCGTGAGGTCTTCATCCGACCAGTCACCGATGCCGGCAATCTTGTCCGAGGTGATGTTGGGTGCAAACCACGGGCCGACAGCGCCGCCGGCCAACGGCTGGCTGCCGTCTTCCGCCATCAGACCGTTGCGTGGCGTATGACAGGTCGCGCAATGCGTAAGCGCTTCGGCAAGATAGGCGCCACGATTCCATTCGGCAGACTTGGCAGGATTCGGCTCGAAGCGAGTCTTGTCGAGGAAAAGCAGGTTCCACGCCGCCATCGACGTGCGGATGGAGAACGGGAACGGCAGTTCGGTCTGCTGCGGCTTATGATCGTCCGGCTTCACCTCGTTCATGAAATACGCATAGAGCGCCTTCATGTCGGCATCCGTGATCTTGGCATAGGCAGTATAGGGCATGGCCGGATAAAGGTGGCTGCCATCCTTGGCGACGCCATCGCGCACAGCGCGGGAAAAATCCGCTTCGCTATAATCACCGATGCCTGCAGTTTTCGAAGGCGTGATATTGGTCGAGAAAATCTGGCCTAGAGGCGTATCGATCGCATAACCGCCAGCAAACGGCGTGCCGCCATGCGGCGCGGTGTGACAGGCGGCGCAATCGGCCGCGGTGGCGAGATAACGCCCGCGGGCTACAAGATCGGCTGTGTCGGTATCTTCGGCCAGCGCCATGCCGGATGTGGCGGCAAGCGCGGTGAGACAGAGAAGGAGTGGCCGCACTGCGGGAAGGAGCTTGGGCATGGGCAACGTGCTTTCATCAAGCATGAAGGATTGGCGCCAGATCCAGCTTCTCCTCCCACGAGCAAGACTGTTCCGTGTCATCACCAGTCCGGCGCCACACCGGATCAGATGCCAAACCTACTCAAGCGCTTCTTTTATCAGAAACATCTGTGGTTGCCCGCAACCGGGCCGAACGGCGTGTCGATGTGTCGCGGTGGCGACTTGATCTGGGTCATATCGCCGGCATGATGGCTTTGAATATCAATTTGTCGTAGAAGCAGCTTTCACATCAGGTGAAAGCAATGCAAAAATTCGATTTTACCGATCTCAAGATATTCGTCTCTGCGCTCGACCGCGGAAGCCTTTCGGCAGCAGCCGAGGAGAACAACCTCGTCGTTGCTGCTTTGAGCACCCGGCTGAAGCGGCTGGAACGCGCTTTCAATCTCATTTTTTTCGAGCGAACGGGACGTGGCATAAGGCCGACGCTCGCGGGTCACATGTTCGCCCGGCACGCCCGCACGATACTCGACGACGCCCGCAAGCTCGAGGTCAATCTCGAGGCTTTTGCCGAGGGGCGCAGCGGCACTGTCCGGGTTCTTTCCAACACGAACATGTTGTCGGAGCACATGCCGCAGGCACTCGCGCCATTCCTGAAAGACCACCCGGATATATTCGTATCGATGATCGACAAACCCAGCCACGAGGTGGTCAATCTGCTTCGCAACGGTGATGCGGACATCGGTGTGGTTGCCGCATCGGCCGACATGAGTGGTCTCGAGCGCTGGAAATTTGTCCGCGATCGGCTCGTGCTGATCGTGCCCGCCTTGTCGCCACTATCGGAGGCAACCCGTTTTTCGACCATTCTCGACTACCCGCTGATCAGCCTCCCGGAGAAAGTGGCGCTGTCACAGTTCCTTCGTCGTCAGGCCAATGAACTCGGTCGCAGGCCAAACGTTCGGCTTCGGTGTGAAAACTTCGAATCCATGAGCCGCATGGTAGAAAGAGGGGTGGGGATCGGCATCGTGCCCCAGTCCGCCGCACTTCGATATGGGCTGGCAATGAATTTCCGGGTTCTCCAGATCGATGAACCGTGGGCAGAGAGAGAATTGTATCTTTGCGTGCGAAACAGATCTCATCTGCCCAGCTATGCTGCCAATCTGCTGGATCATCTCCTTGCATATGTCGAATTGGTTCAATGCCAGGATATGAAAGTGCTTTAGCAACTTAGGCTCTATATGCCTCTAGCCTTGGAAGGATTCTAACCATTGGCGCCTGTATCGCACCTTATCAAGCACTGAAATAATGTTCTTATTCAAAAAGGGGAATTATCACAGCGATTTTTCTGCGGAATTCCAAGACAGAAGTTCAGATCTTTCCGCCTAAAGCATCCTTTGGGAATTCGGCTGCAAGCCGGTCGATGAATTTTCGCACGGCAGGCGGAAGGCCGCGGCGGGTCGTGAACACGAGATGGACCAGCCCCTTCATGCCGCGCCATGAGGGCAAGACGCGGACGAGCTTGCCTTCTTCAAGCGCCTGCCGGCAGGTGTGATCCGGTAGCAGCGCCACGCCGATCCCGGCGATTGCCGCGGCTCTCACTGCGGTGAAATCCGCGCAGCCCATCCTCGGCTCGTGACGCAGGCTGTGGGTAAGACCGTCCTCCGTTTCCAAAAACCAGTCGATCTCGCCTTGGTCGTCGACCGTCGACAGTGTTGGATGATCGGCAAGGTCCTTGATGCTACCGATCCGACTTGCAATCTGCGGGCTTGCGACAAGAATGCGGATCGAATGTCCGAGCGAGCGCATGGTGAGCGAGGCATCCCCATCCAGCGATGTGCGCACGCGCAGCGCGATATCGATCTGCTCCTCGATCAGGTCGACGGGCCGGTCAATCGCGACGAGCTGCAGGCGAACTTTCGGATATTGCGAAAGGAACCGTGTCACAAGCCCGGAGATCGGCTCAACCAGGCCGGTCGGACAGCTCATCCGGATCAGGCCATGCGGCTCCGACTGCGCCTCCGCAACCAGCCCCTCGGCCCGCTCGGCCTCCGCCAGCATCGCCTTGCAGCGTTCGTAGAAGGATTGGCCGACATCCGTGACCCGGAAACGCCGGCTCGACCGTTCGATCAGCCTGACGCCGAGACGCGCCTCCAACCCGGCAATCCGCCTGCTCAGCTTCGACTTCGGCTCCCTCAGCGCGCGTCCTGCCGCCGCAAAGCCGCCATGCGACACCACCTCGGCGAAATAGACCAGATCGTTGAGATCGGACCGCATAATCGTTCTCCATATGGAACGCTAGGTGATGAAATTGCTGACTATTGCTTTCAGCGTTCTACATTCATGTTCTCCTTCAGCGGCAACGGGCCGTCAACAAGGAGCAGAACAATGACCGGTAAGTTTGAAAACAAAGTCGTCGTCGTCACCGGCGGAACAAGCGGTATCGGCCTCGCAACCGCAAAGGCCTTCTCCAGCCAAGGCGCCTTCGTCTTCATCACCGGCCGCCGCAAGGAAGCACTCGACGCCGCCGTCAGGGAGATTGGTGGACGCGTGACCGGCGTACAGGCCGATATGAGCAAGCTTTCCGATATCGACCGTCTCTATGACGCCGTACAGCAGCAGCACGCCCAGATCGACGTCATCTTCGCCAATGCCGGCGGCGGCGAGATGGCGGTCCTCGGAGCGATCACGGAAGAGCATTTCCAGAAGACATTCGACACCAATGTCAAAGGCACGCTCTTTACCGTCCAGAAGGCATTACCGCTGCTGCGCGACGGTGCGTCGATCATTCTCACCTCGTCTACGACCAGCATTTCGGGTACGCCGGCCTTCAGCGTCTATTCGGCGACGAAGGCGGCCGTGCGGAACTTTGCCCGCAACTGGATTCTCGACCTGAAGGACCGCCATATCCGCGTCAACGCCGTCAGCCCTGGCGTCACCGATACGGCCGGCCTCAACGAGCTGTTCGGCAATGGCGAGAGCGCCGAGAACACCAAGGCCTATCTCGCCAGCCTCATTCCCGCCGGCCGGATCGGCCAGCCGGAAGAGATCGCGAAGGCCGTGCTCTTCCTCGCCTCAGACGAGGCTTCATTCGTCAACGGCGTCGAACTCTTCGTCGATGGTGGGCAGGTGCAGATCTGATCGCCCTTGATTGAAAGGAGCACGACGCTGGCAGACATCGCCACATTGCTGGAGCGAAACCTGCAGGAGATCTTCGCGGAGGGCGACGACGCCCTCCGCCGCAAGGTCGCCGGCGAGATTCTTTACGAAGACGCAGTCTTTGTGGAACCCCATGGGGATCTATCGCGGCCGTGACGAGATTGTCCGCGTTGACGGCGTCATCCGCGCCCTGCATCCGACTTTCCGGTACACGACCATCGCGGCAGCGGACGTGCTCCACGACAAGGCGGGACCGACTTCATCATCGCAAGGGACGGAAACATCGCCGCGGTCTATCTCTTCTTTGACGGTACGCCCGATCCGACAAATCCGCCGATCCTACTCTGATCCCCAAAATCTGGAACAGGTTGTGGCGCTCAGATCAAGCGTCGAGCGACACATGAAGGATCAAGCTCTAGAACATATATGGCATCGCGACCCGTAAGATATTGTGATTAAACAAGTAATCCCCGTCCATTCGGCGCTAACCAACCATAGAATCGCCAATCAACATACGTTTGCGCGCAACGTTTTTATCGCGCCACGGGTTGGCATTGGGTGCCGGTGGGATCAAATGTCACAACAAAATACGAGAATGCCTCTTCAATGCAGACGGAATTTATACGTGAAAGCCACGCCAGTCATATCTTGGCGATCTCGTTCGCCAGTTGATCCTGCGTATATGGCTTTGAAAGCCGCGCGGCATCCACATCCACTCCCGCTGGCAAATCCGCATAACCGGTGGCCAAGAGGACTGGAAGATTGGGCCGCAATTGTTTCGTGTGCCTTACCAACTCTCCGCCGTTCATGCCCGGCATCGAATAATCCGTAATCATCAGATCGAACGCCTCGCCCGTCTGGAGGACATCGAGCGCTTCCGCACCCGAGTGAACCTCGACGACCTCGTGGCCGAGATCCATGATCATATCTGCAGAACTCATGGCGATAAGCACATCGTCGTCGACCAGAAGTATCCGTTTCGGCCCCTGATTGATGATTGGCGTTATCGGCACTGGGGTGAGGTCCAAAGCCTGAATGACGTCTGCCGCAGCCACCGGAATCCATAATTCCGCAGTCGTGCCGACACCGACAGCACTTTCGAGAACAAATTTGCCTCCAAGCTGCAAGGCTAGGCCATGGATCATCGAAAGGCCGAGCCCCGTCCCTTTGCCCAATTCCTTGGTCGAAAAGAACGGTTCAACGGCCTTAGCGAGTGTGGCGCTATCCATCCCGTTCCCGGTATCCGTGAGCGCCAAAACATTATAACGCCCGTCGACCAGATCGCTTTGGTCGCCTTCGACCATCTTCTCCGACAATCGTATCCGGATGGCACCACCATCCGGCATGGCATCGCGTGAATTGACGGCGAGATTGAGCAGCGCCAACTCCACCTGGTTGGCATCGGCAAGTACAGGCGGCAGGTTGTCGGAAAATTCGGTTTCGAGAGAGACCTCAGGCCCGACAGACCGGCTGAGCAATTCCTGCATGCCCTCAACGAGTTGGCGAAGGTCTACCGGCTTGACCTGAAGGTCTTGCCGGCGGGCGAATGCCAGCAATCGCTGGGTCAAAGACGCACCCCGCCGCGCGCCTTGCAACGCGCCGTCGGTCAACCGGACAAGCCGCGGATCATCGGCAACCGATTTCCTGAGCATCTCGAGATTGCCAAGCACAGCCATGAGGAGGTTGTTGAAATCGTGAGCGACGCCACCCGTCAACTGGCCGATCGCTTCGAGTTTCTGTGACTGCCTGAGCTGATCCTCCGCCTTTTGTCGTTGAGCGACCTCCGCAAGCACGACCGAATGTGCATCCTCCAGTTCGGCAGTTCGGGCAGCAACCCGCTCTTCAAGGACTTCATTCAGCCGTCTCTGGTGTTCTTCGGCGTTTCGCCTTTCAGTAATATTGGCGGACACTCCAACAAGTTTTACAGCCTGCCCTGCCCGATTTCGGTAGAGTTGTGCCCTGATTTCCGCCCAATGAACGCTACCATCCGGCCAGATCGTCCGATATTCGATCGCGTAGTCGATACCCGTTTCGATTGTCGCCGCAACGGCAGTCTGCATGCGCTCCTGGTCTTCCGGATGGATGCTGGCGATAAGATCACCGTAGGTGAAACCATCGTCTGCGCTGCGGCCGAATATTGATCGACATGTGGTCGAGGTCGTCAGGACCAGACTATCGAGATCAAGTTCCCAGGCACCGAGCCGGCCGGCTTCCAGCGCTGTCGCCAATCGGCGCTCGCCCTCGTCGAGAGCTTCAATTCTCGAACGCGCTTCATATTGGCGGCGTCGCCCGCGCATGGCCGTGCGCGCGACGCTGACGAAGGTCGTTGCGTGAAACGGCCGTTCGATAAAGTTCACATTGCCCAAAACTTCCAAAAGCCGCGCTGCGGCCGGATTTCGCTCCGGCCCTCCGCCGCGCTGAGTCAGGACGATGAACGGTATATCCGACCAGCTCGGTTGGTTCTTGACCCACTGCGAAAGCGGTCGAAGGTCGGCACTACGCACAGCCTCTTCAGTGACCACGACGAGACCGACATCCTCGTTCATCTGCCTGAGCAGATCCGGCAGATCTCGAACAACGGCCGCCTTGTACCCCGCCTCAAGCAGAAGCGAACAAGCGATCTGAGAATCGCGCCCGGTCGGCGCGAGGACAAGATTGAGAATGCCGCTGTCAGGAATTGCCGTCACCCTCTTCGGACGCAACCATGAGTGTCTTGTCGCCTCCGACAAATGTCGGAACGCCGCGCAGAACACCCTGGAAGGACGAAAGCGGTTCGCCAAGTGTCAGACCGTTACCACCGATAGTGAATTCGCGGATAGTATCCTCGTGTTTTCCTGTTCGTTTTTTGATGACCGAGACCGCTCTTCGAACCTTGCCGAGAGCTTCGAAGTAGCGAAGCAAAATGACGGTATCGGCAAGATAGGTGACATCTACCGGCGACTTCATGTCTCCGACGAGGCCATGTTGCGCAACCGTCAAGAAAGTGGTCGCCCCTTGACGGTTCAGGAATTGCAAAAGCTCGTGCATGTGCAGGATGAGGGCGTTTTCTTCCGGCATCGATGCCTGATAGCCGTTGATGCTGTCGATCACCACCGTCTTTGCCTCGAACACTGCAACGCGATCGCGGACGCGTTGTGCAAACTCACCCGGCGACAACTCAGCAGCGTCAAGCTGCTCGATGTGGAGCTTTCCTTCGTCGCGAAGTCGCTCGAAATCGAAGCCCAGGGCTTTCATCCTGTCGAACAGCAATCCGAGTTCTTCGTCGAATACAAAGACCGCCGCTTTCTCGCCGCGCCGAACCGCCGCATCGACAAACTGCAAAGCAAAAAGGCTTTTGCCAGTGCCCGCCGGGCCGATCAGCAACGTGCTGGAGCCGCGCTCGAGGCCACCACCCAGCAGACCATCGAGAGCCGGGACGCCACTTCCCACCGGCTCTCTGGTAAAACTCGTCTTGTGCTCGATGGCACGCAGCCGCGGAAAGACGTCCACGCCTCCTGTGCGAATGATGAAATCATGAAAGCCGCCGCGAAACGCCTGACCGCGATATTTGACGACACGTACGCGCCGACGCTCGGAGCCGTAGTCGGGCGCAAGTTGCTCGAGGTGAATGACACCGTGCACCACGCTATGGACCGTTTTATCCAGAACGTCGGACGTCATGTCATCAAGGAGCAGAACGGTGGCACCTGACCGCGCGAAGAAGTGTTTCAGGGCAAGTATCTGGCGCCGATAACGCAATGAACTCTGTGCCAGCAGACGGATTTCAGACAGGCTGTCGATAACAACCCGACTTGGCTTCAAGCGCTCGAAGGATTCAAATATCAGTTTTGTCGTTTCGCCGAGCTCGAGGTCTGACGAATAGAGAAGGCTTTGTTGCTGATCCGCGTCAAGAAGACTTTCAGGCGGAACAAGCTCGAATATCTTGAGATTATCACCCAGTTCGAAGTCATGGGAGACGGCAGTATCCCTTAGCTCCTCCTCTGTTTCCGAAAGCGTAATGTAAAGGCACGGCTCGCCCAGATTTACACCTTCCATAAGAAACTGAAGCGCAATCGTGGTCTTTCCCGAACCGGGAGCACCTTCCAATAGAAAAACATGCTTCCGGGTCAGTCCACCCGCCAGGATTTCATCAAGACCGGCGACGCCTGTCCTAGCTTTGGCTTTACGCCCTTCTGTCATTATCTACTCCGCTCGATATCTGAACGGGTTATATCAATGAAATCCCGTCAGGGCATTCAATATAAGATTGGTCTGATAGCGTACAATTCAAGTTTTTGGCGACGGACGGCACCAAAAAATCTTGGAGGACCTCGACGACAACAGAGCGGCAATACCGCAACACGCGATTGCCTGAAGATCTCATCGGACAGCAAGAAACATCCGGAATCACGTCGCGACCGGCGCCGGCAACACCCGTGCAGGAAAAATGTTGAGCGCAGCATACTGCAGCAGCATGATCGTCTTCGCGTCTCGAATGGCGCCGGCTGCGATCATCGCCAGCGCTTCCTCGATCGTCGTCTCCATCACAGCAATATCTTCGCCCTCATCCTCATTTCCACCGCCCTGTGACCTGCGATCGTCAGGTTCGTATTCACCAACAAAGAAATGCAACCGCTCCGTGACCGAGCCTGGGCTCATGAAGGCATCGAATATCTGGCGGACGTCGCGAACCTGAAACCCCGTCTCTTCCTCGACCTCCGCCCGGATCCGCACGTCCGGCTCTGCATTGTCGAGAAGCCCCGCGGGTGCTTCGATCAGCAGATCATCATGGCCGTTCACGAAAGCCGGATAGCGGAACTGCCGCGTCAGGATCACAGTCCGTCGGGCAAGATCGTAGAGCAGGATAGTCGCGCCGTTTCCACGGTCATATGTTTCGCGCGATTGCTTTTGCCAGCTGCCGTCTGTCCGGCGAAATGAGAAGATCGTCTTTCTCAGCACGTACCAATCATCGGAGAGGATAGTCACGTTTTCAACGCGAATGCGATCGGCAATGCTCATGGCTGGCTCCATTTAAACGAGCGCGCGTCAGGCGGGCTCTGGATTAGCGCGAGCATTCGTGCAATATCGTGCAGAGTCAAGAAATTTCCTGCAGTGAGTGATTTATGCTGACGACCGAACGAAAAGCGTTGATTCAACAGGTCCTTCGCCGCGACGGACGATTGATCGCCAAATCATTCGCCCACGAACTCGGCGTATCCGAAGATACGATCCGCCGAGACTTGCGTGAACTGGCGACTGAGGGGTTGTTGCAAAGAGTGCATGGCGGCGCCCTTCCTGCGTCAGGAGCCACCGCGGATTTTCCATCACGCCAGACGACTGCGTCGTCGGCCAAGAACGCCCTTGGGCTTGCGGCCGCTCGCATGATCCAACCGGGCCAAATCGCCTTTCTGGATGGCGGCACGACGAATGTGCAACTCGCGCGGCAACTGCCTCCCGGTCTGAAAGCGACGATCATCACCCACAGTCCCAGCATCGCCGTGGAGTTGGCACAACATCCACTGGTAGACGTGGAGCTGATTGGCGGCAGAATTTTCAAGCATTCGATCGTCACGATGGGATCGATCAGTGCGGAGGCAATCTCGCGCATTCGCGCTGATCTGTTTTTCATGGGCGTAACGGGCCTCCACCCCGAAACCGGAGCGACCACAGGCGATGGTGAAGAAGCTGCAATCAAACGGTTGATCGCTTGCCAGTCTGCCGAAACAGTCGTCCTCGCAACCCGTGAGAAGCTTGGTGCAGCATCTCCTTACCGGATCGTCCCATTGGCTGAGATCACGACCCTGGTCGTGGAAACTGGAGATTATGCGGACGCAAAGCAGATGTTCCAGCATGAAACTATTAGCGTCGTGAACGCGTAATCTGCGTAAGGCCAGCGAACGGGAGCGGTTCAAGAGATGCTGCATCGTCCGCAAAGTGGACTTTGGACGAGGAAAGAGACCGCTATCGCGGCTATCCAGCCGGAGGGATGGATTTGCAAGGTGCAGCTATGATCCGCAAAAATAATTACAATAGGATTGGAAGCCGTACAACCTCGCTGGTTTGCGCATGAGCGGCGAACGGGCAGTTATCGACCCACTGACCCAGGCTTCGGTTACGATCGCCTGGGTCATTCTGCTGAACAAGCCATTCTACCCACTCTATGTCTGGTATCTCGCTGGCAACGGCGTGATCGCTTCGCTCGCCACTTTGATCGCCGCTCCATTCTATCTCGCGATCCCTCTCATCGCCCATCGTTCGTCACTTGCTGCACGGGTCGCCCTTCCCGTTATCGGAACGCTGGACACGCTGTTCGAGACAAAACTGTTTGGTCAGGGGTCCGGCACGGAACTGTTATTTGCGGCCTGCATCATGCTGGCAGCGCTTTCCTTTCGGGACCAGGAAAGATGGTGGCAGCGCGGCGTTGCCGTTTTGGTGTTCGGCGTCTTCGTGATTTCGCGTAGCTTCGCAGCATCGCCCCTGTATCACTGGTCAGAGCACGATCTTGCTGCATTCTTCAATCTGAACACTTTTGCAGCTGCGAGCCTGATGACCTTCATCGCCTTACGGTACGCAGGCAGCAGAGACCGTGGGACCTAAAACACCGGACAATTGTTAGCTTGGCCAGAAGACTTAATAGGGAGGAAGGCGATGAGGATCTTTTCGAAACTGTGCGGTGTGGGAGCTTTTGCGACAATGACGCTGTTCGGCACTGCCGCCGTAGTATCCGCCGAGCCCAGTGTCGTCGCCGTCGGCAAAGAGCACTACCGCGGAACGTGGCTGGAGATCGGCCGCACCCCGATGTGGCTGACCGACGGCTGCGTTGCAGGATATTCCACCTATAAGCCTGGCAAGACGGCAGGCGAAATCAACGTCGAGGATGGATGCCGTGTCGATACACCGAAGGGCCGCTTGAAGACGGTGACCGGCACAGGACGTATTCTGGATTTCGGAAAAACCAATGCCAAGATGCGGGTGCGCTATCCCTTGTTCGTCACGTTCAACTACTGGGTCCTCTACAAGTCGCCGGACAGATCGTGGTTCATCAGCGCCGATCCAGACATGAAAAACTTATGGATCTACGCGCGGTCCGTTCCATCGAAAACAAAGCTTAAAACGATGGTGCGCAAGGCGAGCGAGCTTGGTTACGATGTTCGAAAGCTCGAATTCCCGCGGCAGTAATACACCTTGGTCGAGAAAACCGATGCTCAGGATCGGCGGACGGATACCGCCTGCCCAATGCTCTTCAATCTTGAAGGGTTCCATTGCTAGGTTCGGGTGACAGGCGGGAAAAGCCGAGATTGATCAGGGTGTAAAACAGTACCTGATATGCGCCATTTCTCGACTTTCTCAATCAACGAACAGGCGCGAGGTGTTCACGCCTGCCTTGCCTTGCGGTTCGCATACCGCTTGTCTCGTTCGGCTTTGCGAGCAGCTTCATCTTCGATTACACGGGAAATGCGAGTGTTCTCGGCCGACGCGCGCGACCGATGCTCCGGATCGGCGTATGGACACCGCCTGCCCGACGCTCTTCAATCTTGAAAGGTTCCATTACCAAGGTAGGGTGATAGGCAGGAAAAGCCGAGATTGATCAGGGTGTAAAACAGTACCTGATCTGCGCCATTTCTCGACTTTCTCAGTCAACGAACAGGCACGGGGGGCTCAGGCCTGCCTTGCCTTGCGGTTCGCATAGCGCTTGTCTCGTTCGGCTTTGCGAGCAGCTTCATCTTCGATTACACGGGAAATGCGAGTGTTCTCGGCCGACGCGCGCGCTCTGGCATCTGCTGTCGCAGCGTGCTCAGCTGCCGCCTGCTCTTCAGCCGCCTTTGTCTCATGGAGTACGCGCTCCTCGTGCTTCAAACGGTCTCTCTCGACGCGGCGGGCTTCGCGCGCTTCAATGAGCGAAGCCCGCTCGGCTTGCTTCGCCGCCTGCAACGGCGCTGCCACCGTCCTGGCAGCCTGATAGGCTTTCAAAAGAGAGGCCTTTGCATCCGCAGCTGCAGATCTGCGGTCGGCAAGTTCGTTTTGTCTAACGTTCTTCAAATTGACTTCCTAAAAGTTGAGAGGGGTAATCAACGCATCGGATAGCGTTTGGCGAGCAAAGCAGATGTTGCAGCGGCCTGGTCAGCCTGTTCTTTGGCGTGCCGTGCCTCCCGCAAACGTTGCGTCTTGGCGTCTCGAGACTGGGTGATCGCTTCCAGTTCGTCCATTGCGTGATTTTTGGCGAAAAAAGGAGCCTGGAGACTGTTGAAGGCAATCTCCGCCGTCTGGTTGGCAGCCTGATAGGCGTTCAGAAGAGAGGCCTTTGCATCCGCAGCTGCAGATCTTCGGTCGGCAAGGTCGTTTTGTCTAACGTTCTTCAAATTGACTTCCTAAAAGTCGAGAGGGGTAATCAGCGCATCGGATTGCGTTTGGCGAGCAAAGCCGATGTTGCAGCGGCCTGGTCAGCCAATTCTTTGGCCTGTCGTGCCTCCCGCAAACGTTGCGTCTTGGCGTCTCGAGACTGGGTGATTGCTTCCAGTTCGTCCATTGCGTGATTTTTGGCGAAAAAAGGAGCCTGGAGACTGTTGAAGGCAATCTCCGCCGTCTGGCGTGATTTGCTATGGCTTTGTGTCATCGAAAAATCCTGACGGGTCCACGCCGTGAACCAAAATGAAAAGGCCAGGCAGAATGCCTGGCCCGAGATCGAAAACGTGCTTCCGGCAGTGCCAGTACATCCGTGGTCAAAGGGAAGCAGATACCGATCAGGCTGCCTGCAAGTTGCAAGCGGACATTTTGCCCGACTTTGCGTCACGCTCGAGTTCGAAGCCGATCTTCTGGCCTTCGATGAGCTCGCGCATCCCGGCGCGCTCGACAGCGGAGATGTGGACGAACGCGTCAGCGCCGCCATTGTCAGGCTCGATGAAACCGAAACCCTTGGTGGAATTGAACCATTTTACAGTGCCTGTGGTCATGATGAACCCTTTCAAAGCAACGTTGATCGATCGCGGAACCCAAGGTCACGCGAGTGGTGAAACCGATGTTCTGAAGAGGGAAGTTCGTTCAAGACGCGGTGCTAAGGCGCAATAAGCAAAGCTCAGAAAGCAAAAGATCGATGAGACAAAAGTAGGTCGGACAACGCGAAATGTCAACTTTTAGTTTTTTTCGAGCGCGACGGCTAGCGAATACGTTGTGTTTTTTGCTTCGTATCTCATATGCAAGCGAAGGTTTCTGATAACGTTGTCACGCGCGATATTCTGCGCGTAAGATGCAGGTTCAAAAGCGCGGTCCAAGGTTTACCGGGCGGGTATCGTCTGGCTGCGGAAGCGAGTTTGCAAAAGCGGCGGCCTCACCTGAGTAGGGGAAATCATCACCAACCTGGTTGGTTCCTTCGTAAACTGGAAGGTCGGGCCATCGATCTCGACGATCTTGTAATCGTTGACGTATTCGAATTTCGGTGTTCTCCTACCCATGCGGTACTATTCCTCGTCAAGATAACTCGGCACATTTGATTACACCACATTCCTATAGCACGCACGTCTAAGAGCCAGGACCGGTTTATTTGCAGGTTCGCCTGCTGTGTTTCTTTAGCCTTTGAGCAGCAGTACTACCTTGGAGTAGCATTTCGACTGCGTAATCTCACACAGGAACCATCGGCTGGCAGGTTCTACTTCGGGATCGGACATAAAAAGGCCCGCTAATAAGCGGACTTTCTGTCTACAGGAATGCCTCGAGTTTAAGTTTTGTCGACGACGTCCTTGGCATGGCCCTTGGCCTGCTGAGCATCACCCTTTACGCCTTGTGCAGCACCTTTGGCTTCCATGCCGCGGCTGTCGGTGGTGTCGCCGACCGCTTGCTTGGCCTTGCCGGCCAACTCGTTCACCTTTCCCGAAACGCTGTCGGATGTCGAACCCATATTGGTATTCTCCTATTCGACGGTATCGCACGGCATTCAAGTTGCTTACTGATTGCTCTGACCCCACAAAACTGGACCGTTCATAGCTGGAGTTTCCACGGTAATTTCCCGGCAGGGAAAAGGAGCGGAAGCATGAAGGCCTCTCGCCCGCCCAGAAAGCGTTCATTTTGAAGCAGGGCGATGATGGCGTGCCGGTTGCCCAGATCTGCCGGAAGGCAGGGATCAGCCAAGCGACCTATTTCAGCTGGAGTAAGAAATATGCGGCCCTACTGCCGGACGAGATGCGCCGATTAAAGGTATTGGAGGACGAGAATAACCGCTTGAAGAATATTGTCGCCGACACACGTATTCAACAGCAAGCTGCGTCCCGAGTGCCTGAACGCCCATTGGTTCTTGACCCTTGCGGATTCGCCCGAAAATTCGAAGACTTGGCGTCGATACTACAAAGTAGGATCGTCCTCACTCGGCAAATGGCTAGGTCCCGATTGCCATGCATAATCCCGGTGGCGCAACCAGCACGTCATCATGATAGGAGCCGGAAAACGCCAATTCCCGGCGATCCTGGACTTGGTCCCAGAGCAAGCACACGGTGGACGCGTAAAAATGTCGCAAGCCATTCATTGATCACCAGACATGCCATACAGGAGTTTTATTCCGTGTGTTGCATAGAAGCGTGTCGCACTCTTTATGAATTCCCGAACGTGCCATGGCCCCTTGCGAGAGGCATACCCACCCGCATGAACAGTTTTTATGCCGGGCACATAGGCTATATCCGCAACTTCCCCGCATCTGATTGATAGATAGAAATCCTCGAAATAGAGAAAATATTCTGGATCAAACTCCTTCAACTCGCGAAGCATTGAGCTGCGAAACAACATGAAGCAGCCGCTAGCTATCGGTGGGTTCCAGAGTACGTCAGCTTGCGTTTCGCCCTGCATTTCATAACGGGCCAGTCGCCTCCTGAAGAGATTCCCTATCTTCTGCGGCGCATAGCCTCGGATGAAAAGATCAAAGGCGGCTGGATAGCGCTTGCACAAATATTGTCGCTCTCCGTCGGGCCAAACCGCATGAGGCGACAACTGGGCGCACGACGGATTTTTCGCATGAAGTCTAGTGCGAGTTCTAAAGCCTCGGGCGCCATTTCGACATCGGGATTAAGAACAAGATGATATTCTCCGAGCCCGCGAGCGCGAGATTATGCCCGCGAGCAAAGCCGATGTTCCCCTGCCCGTGAATGAGCGAAAAATTCCATTCCGACAATGCAGGTTGCAAGAAATCAGAAAGCGTATTCTGCTCAGAATTATCGATGATCGTTATTGGAGAGCGCTCTTTGAAGGCTCTCAAGTGTCCAATTCAGTTCGGAAAGATCTGGCTTGTAAATGACGATCGACACGGTCAGTAAGGGAGGCGAAGAGTGCATGATATTTCAGCATTTCATGGGTTTTGATCACGCGTAATTACGCATCATCCATTCACGCTTGCGCTGTTTTCATACTGGTCTTCTGGCAACGCATATTTACGCCTCGTGCAATGCATAGGCGTCGTCATCTGAATTTCGGCGGCGCTATAACATTTTATCGAGGGACGGAAAAGGGCGTAGCTGCAGGCACTCTGCTAAAAACCCATGGATTTTCAGGTATACGCTCAATGGCAGCGCGTCCGGCATAACCTAGCAGCATTCTTCGGATGCAACCGCAAAATGCTGGATCGGTTCCAGAAGGTGACGGTCAGGGACCGGTCGAGCCGATCGCCCCTTGCAAATTTCGAGGCTCCGAACTCATGCCACGTCTGCTTCACAGTGACTGAGCTTCGATGTCTCCAAAAAATATCTGGAACAAAACCTGAGGCAGGAGGTTGGTTTTTCAGAACAAATCGAAAAGGAGGATTTCCCATGGACCATACCAATCACGTTCGCCTCAGCACCGCTGAACTCATTCCCGGCACGCTTGAAGGTGCGACCATTTACGGTGCGGACGACCATAAGGTCGGCAAGGTTGATCATATCCACGGCGCCGGTGCTGGCAGCACCGCGATTATTGATGTGGGCGGCTTTTTGGGTATCGGGGTAAAGCCGGTCGCAGTACCCCCCACCGATCTGGAATTCATGCGAGATGAAGATGGCGACGTTCATGCCGTTACGAGTTGGACAAAAGATCAGCTGAAGCAGATGCCTGAGCACAAACACTGATCAGGCGGCAAACAATTGGCAGAAAGGCCCGGCTTAACACCGGGCCTTTCTGTTTGGGGTCGCCCCCTCCTACCTCATTAAAAATTGATATTTTAAGGAATACCCTTCACTTTCCGGCGCGGAAAATTTGAAGTTCGGCATTACTTTGTGCCGTTGCAAAATTCACAATCGACAAGACGAAAGCGGATGCACCTATTGCGCCGGCCTTCCACAGGCTGACAGCCGCAATCTCAATAAACCGTAGGCCACGATCGCGACGACGGCAGATCAGCAGCTATTGCTGCGTTCATTTCTCTCCATGTCCTTGCCACGTGCTCACGCGCGTTCCTCCTTGTAGGTGATGACGCGGTAGATGTAGACGGCGACCAGAACGACGAGCACACCAGTGGAGACCGGATCGACATAATCTGCGACAACACTGTAGGCCTGCCCCAAAAGGTATCCGGCGACTGCGAGTGCTGCTGTCCAGACAAGCGTGCCGACAAAGGATAGTGCCAGAAACTGGCCAATCGGCATGTTCGCGACACCCGCTGGCACAGAGATCAGTGTGCGAACTGTCGGGATCAGCCTGCCAACAAGCACCGAAACCGCACCATGTCGCTTGAAGCGGTCGGCAGCCGCATCCACATCGGACGCAGTCATGGTCAGCCATCGGCCGTGGCGCGCGGCAAATTTCCGCACGCCATCGTGACCGAGCTTTCGCCCCAGAAAATACCAGGGAAGTATGCCGAGCATCGACCCGATGGTTCCGGCCGAGATAACGACAAAAATATTCATGTCCCCCCGCGTCGCAAGATAGCCCGCAAGTGGCATTATCAGTTCTGACGGAATGGGGGGGAAGACATTCTCGAGAAACATGAGAAGCGCGATGCCCACAGGCCCGAGCTTTTCCATCAGCATATGCACCAGGTTTTCCATTCTTGACCTCGACTGTGGCTGCGTTGCCAAACGTTCGACGGGTCGAAAAGTTACATCGGACCATAAGCTGACCGTAGCCAATCGCCGGCGGAGCTCCACTCCGGGCAGATATCCCCCAGTGATCACAGTGACGACAACCTTCCCGTTTCTGGCGCGTTGTCATGCAAATTCCAGATTTGCGGAGCAAACCAGTGCCGACAAAACCTCGTTTCGAATGGCTCGCCAAAGCCGGATACACCGCACGCGGCGTCGTCTTTTTGCTGATAGCGGGCCTAGCGCTGTTTTCCGGTGTGTCCGGAGGAAAACCGGAAACAAAATCGGCACTCTCGACGCTTCTCGACCAACCCTTTGGTCGCGTCTGGGTTGGTCTGATTGGCCTTGGACTTCTTGGTTTTGTGGCCTGGCGGCTCGCTCAGGCTCTTACTGATAGTGACGGTCATGGCAGGGATGCGAAAGGCGTCGTCATTCGTGGCGCGCTGTTGGGGAGCGCAGTGACATATCTCGGTTTGGCCGGTTACGCACTCGGCCATGCCGTGAACATGGGCGGCGGCAACGAGGGATCAGGTGAGCGTGGCCTTGCGGAATGGATCATGGCGCAGCCCTTTGGATCCTACCTTGCGATTGCCATCGGACTTGGCTTTATCGTTGGTGGCGTAGTCACAGCTTCCAAGGGTGTCATGCGCAAGTTCGAGAAATACATCCGCATTCCCGATCAAAAAGGTATTCTAACGACGATCTGCATCTATGGCCTTGTTGCGCGCGGCGTGGTGTTTGCCGTTACCGGCCTTCTATTTGCCTATGCGGGCTTCCGGGTCGATCCGAACAGAGCGGGGAGCATGTCCGATGCGCTGGATTGGTTGAGCCAGCTTCCGTTCGGTTCGGTGATCTATGTCGTGATCGCAGTCGGGCTGGCGGCATTCGGCGTCTACAATCTCATCGAAGCACGATACCGGACCGTCCGTGGACCGACAAAACATGATGTTGAGAGCGCGATACCATTCCGCAATTAAATTACGAGGCTCTACCTTTGGCTGAAATAGGCAGACAGCGCGTCGATATCTTCCGGTGCAAGCCCCTTTGCCGCATCGATCATCAGGTGTCCATAGGATGATCCGCCCCGTGTCCCGGCCTGAAACAATGCCAGTTGCTGACGCAGATAAGCGGCATTCTGGCCGGACAGCTTTGGATAGGCCGGATTGGCACCTGCCCTGTCGTGACAACTCAAGCAAGCCGGCACTTTGTCCGATACCCGCCCGCTCTCGGCAAGCACCCTGCCCTTTTCGATCAGCGCAGGATCTTGAGCCGTCTTTTGTCGAACGGCCGGTGCTTGCCCGGCGTAATAGGCAGCGAGTTCGGGAAGACTTTCTACAGGCAATGTGCCGACCGCCACCTGCATGATGCCGCTTGGTCGCTCCTTGGCCGTGTATGACTTCAAGGCGTTGAGAAGATAGAGTTCCGACTGCCCCGCAAGCCTTGGAATGTGGCTGCCGTCGTTTAGCTTACTTTCGGCGTGGCAGCTTTCGCAGGTGATCGGCAAGGGGGACACTTCGCCAGAATGGCCAATGCCGTGCAAACCGGAAGCCTTGATGTAGTCCTCGGCATTCATCTCCGGCAGTTTTTTCAGAAAGGCCACCATCGACCAGACCTCGTCGTCGCGTGACTGTGCAGGCCATGCCGGCATGCCGGTAAAACGCACACCATGCTTGACGATTTCGAACAGTTCGCCGTCAGACCATTCAGGCACGACCGTCTTCAAGTCCGGCGGCGGCGGCAGCATGGCCATCACCGAAGCCGGCCGGCCTTGCGCTGGCGAACCGTGACAGATGGCACAGCCGGTCTCGAAATGCCCCGCGGCGCCGGGTATCAGGGCGAGGTCATCCAGAGGCGGCGCCTTTTCAGTCGTGACAGCGCGCGCGGAAACGGAATTGCGCATCACCCAATGCAGGAACCAGTCAGTGACGGCCCAGTGACCGGTGGAGGCGCGTACGCTCATCAGGCCGGACCAGCCGAAGGCAAGACCCAGAAGTGGCGCAAGGATAGCAAGCACAATCAGGTGCTTCCAGCGGATGCTCATTCGCCTCTCCCTCTCGAAACCTCGGGGATCCCGGTATTGAGTGTCGTGGCCAGCAATGAGACGCCACCGGCAAGGTAGACTGCGGCTCCCACCAGCAGCATGATGACACCTCCGGCCTGTTGGTCGACGACCGGGCTGAGCGGAATGCCGAAACAGGTCACCTCATCTGATCCATAAAGAGCGCGTGGTGAAAGGGCGAGAAGCGCACCGAGAAGCGTCATGTGCATGGAAGTGAACAATAGGCCGACCGCACCTGCCAGACGCCGCGCGTCTCTTCCTGTTTTCAGCCCGCCGAGGCAGGACAGCCAGAGCATCAGGCCAGCGAGAAGAAACGTTATCTGCTCCAGTCCCGCAACCGGTGCTGATTTTTCCGATAGCGCTCGCAAAACAGGGAT
Source organism: Endobacterium cereale (assembly GCF_009617585.1). Classification (GTDB taxonomy): domain Bacteria; phylum Pseudomonadota; class Alphaproteobacteria; order Rhizobiales; family Rhizobiaceae; genus Neorhizobium; species Neorhizobium cereale. The sequence goes on from NZ_WIXI01000042.1 coordinate 97,301, forward strand.
ATGCCATGCCCAGACCGCAATAAGCTCGATGATTGAAGCCAGGATCGGCGAGAACCACGGCAAGCGTGCCGGAAAATCGAAACGCGTCCCTGACAGACTGACGGCGATCAGAGGCGCAGCACACGCGACCACACCCATATGGACGAGCATATGCACGGTGAAGGAAGACCGATCCGCAAAGGGCAGCACCACACCCCATAAGATCGCAAGCAGGATCAGACCTGCGAGGAATGTCGCTCGTCTCATCGCTGGCACTCCGCAATGAAGATCAGCGGGATCGCCGCATAAACGACGGCCACGAAGCTGAGGCCGGACAGAAGAAGCGTTGCAAAGCCCTGAAAAAGCGCGCGATCCTTGCGCGTCGGCTCGTCATGCGGCGGATCGCCGGAACCGAAACCCCATTGCCGCCATGCGAGATAAGCCGAGAGCACGATGACAGCAAGCGCGATGATCGTGAAGCCACCCAATGCCAGCCGTACCGTGTCGAAGCTGATATCAAGCGTGGCGGCCTTGGCGCAATAGACGGCGACGGCGGCATAACAGCCGATGAAATGCATTGCCCAGACTGTCGGAGCCGTGAACAGGGTCCAGAGGCTCTCCACCTCGCGCGGAATAAAGCTTTTCATGTGCTCACCATCGGGAAGAGGCCGAGAACGGCGAAGGTAACCACGGCAGTAAAGGCCATGAAATGCCAGTAGAGCGTGACGTTGCGGATATCCTGATCATGCTCAGCCGTCATGCAACCTGCGAAACTGCGGGCCAGACAATAGGCCAGCATCACAACGCCCACTGCACCGTGAACAACCGTCCAGATCGCGATCACCCAGACCGTGGCGGGATAGACGTTGGATGTCGGATCCATGCCTTGGAGATATGGTCCTGCGAGACCTGCGAGGCAGGCGGCGATCGTGACGATGATGCCGGCAACCAGCGCGATGCGGCAGCCCGCCGGCCCCTTCTCGTTGAGCGCCCGTGCGGCAATGGTCAGAAGCCACGCGATAACGAACAGGACGAGCGCCACCATCGGCCAGAACGCACCCGGTCCAGCAGAGCCGGCTGTAAAATCGTCATGCACCGTCCAGTAGAAGAAATAACCGAAGATCAGGCTGGCAAAGGCGGTGCCGTCGCCGACCATGGTGATGAACATTGCCCACCAGCCAACGGAGGCGGGACCGGACACATAGGCGGGGAGTTTTTGTCCGAGCCCGACATCGACTTCCTCCGCCTCGGGGATCTGTGCAGTACCGGTCCATAGCCACCAGATGATGGCAATGAAGGTGATAACGGCGCAGATGATGGTAGGTATCCACCAGTGGAAGGTGAGTGCAATAAACACGCCACCGAGCGCCATCGCCGAAATCATCGGCACGTAAGATACGCCGCCGACACGCAGGCATTGGATAGGTTCGGCATCGAGAACGGACGTGACGAGGGTTTCGCGTTTGCCGGATTTGGCGTCCGGCAGGTAATAGCGCCCTGCCTCGATATCGGCCTGCAGGTTTTCCTGTTCCCAGAGCGGATAACGGCTGGTGATAATCGGCACCGAACGCATGCCCCAGTCCTCTGATGGATCATTGGTCCATTCCAGCGTTCCGGCATTCCATGGGTTGAGGTTGCGTGTCTCCGGCTCGGGCTTCGGGCGGAAAATGTCGATGACGAAGGTCAAAACCCCGGCGGCGAAGATGAAAGCACCGATCGTCGAGACGAGATTGAACAGGTCCCAGCCAAACTCTTCCGGATAGGTGAAGACACGGCGCGGCATGCCGCGCAGGCCGGAAAAATGCATGGGGAAGAACGCGATGTTGAAGCCGACAAACATCAACCAGAAGGCAACCTTACCCCAAGCATCCGACAGCTTCTTTCCCGTCACGAAGGGGAAGTAATAATAGATGCCCGCCACGATCGGGAAGAACATGCCGCCGATCAGCACGTAATGCAGGTGGGCGACGATGAAATAGGTATCATGCGCCTGCCAGTCGAAGGGCGCGAGCGCCACCATGACGCCGGTGAGGCCGCCGATGGTGAAAATCGCCAGCCCCCCTGCCCCGAACAGCATCGGCACGGAAAAGATCACACGGCCCGCCAGCATGGTGGCGACAAAGACAAAAATCTGCACGCCTGTCGGGATCGCCACCGCTTCCGATGCGGCGGAGAAGAATGCGAGTGAGATCTGCGGCAGACCTGTGGTGAACATGTGATGCACCCACAGACCGAAACTGAGGAAACCCGTTCCGACGGCGGCCAGCACGATCCACGAATAACCAACGATCGGTCGCTGCGAAAAGGTTGGCACGATCATCGCCATCAGGGCGATGGCCGGCAGGAAGATGATGTAGACTTCCGGGTGGCCAAAAATCCAGAACAGGTGCTGCCACAAAAGCGGATCGCCGCCACGCGAAACGTCGAAAAACGGCCAGTCGAACATCCGCTCCATTTCGAAAAGGATGTCGCCGGCGATCAGCGGTGGAAAAGCGAAAAGGATCATGCCGGCGACGATCAGCAGATACCAGGCGAACATCGGCATCATGTTGATACGCATGCCCGGCGCGCGGCATTTCATGATGCCGACAATGATCTCGACGGCCGCCGCAATAGACGCCACCTCGATGAAGGAAAGACCGAGCAGCCAGATATCCGCGCCGATGCCAGCATATTCCTTGTCGGTTGCGAGCGGCGGATACATGAACCATCCGGCATTGGGAGCGGCGTTGAAAAAGATCGAGCCGCAGACAAAGATGCCGCCGAGCAGAAAGCTCCAGAAACCGAAGGCCGAGAGACGCGGAAACGGCAATTCGCGTGCGCCGAGCATGGAAGGCAGGAGAAAGATCGCCACCGCCTCGAAGATCGGCACGGCAAACAGAAACATCATCACCGTGCCGTGCAGGGTAAAGGCCTGATTGTAGAGCTCAGCCGAGATGAGGTTGTTGTTGGGAGTGGCGAGCTGGGCGCGCATGAGAAGCCCGAGCGCGCCGGCAAACAGCATGAATACGAAGGCGGTGACACCGTACCAGAGGCCGATCTCGCTATTGTTGACCGAGGTCCAGTATCGCCAGCCGCCCGGTGTCTTCCAGACCTTGCGTAAGCGCTCTTCCTGTGCGGCCCGCTCTTCGGGCGAAAAATTGCCGAGCTCCACCATCACCTGAGCTCCTTCAGAAAGGCTGCGATTTTCTTGATGTCGTGTTCGGGAAGCATGCCGAAATGCGGCATCTTTACACCCGGCTTGATCCTGCCTGGATGGGCAACGAAGCGCGCGATGTCTTCTGCGGTATGCGGCAATGTTCCGGCGGCCAGCGTGCCGCGCTCGCCGAACGCCGTCAGGTCCGGGCCTATACGGCCACTGGCTGCCGTGCCGGAGATCGCGTGACAGGCACCGCAGCCGTTGTTGAGAAAAACGGCCAGCCCTTCAGCATCCTGCGGATCTGATGTCCGGCGCTCGGCAAGCCATGCCTCATGCTCCGCAGGCGCGACTGCCCGGACAGTGAAAGCCATCAGCGCATGGGACTCGCCGCAGAATTCGGCACAGACACCGCGATAGGTCCCCTCTCGGTCTGCCGTCAGCGTCAGCGGGTTGGTGCGACCCGGGATCATATCCATTTTCCCTCCGAGCGAGGGGACCCAGAAGGAATGGATAACGTCCGCTGCCTTGAGCGAAAAATGTGTGGGTTGGCCGACCGGTATACGCACCTCGTTGGCCGTCTCGAACACCACGCTGCCTGCTTCATCCAGATAGCGTACCCGCCACCAGAACTGTTCGCCGGTCACCTCGACACGACGCACCTGCTGGTCGTCCGGCACCCATGGCCGGATCGCCGGCATCAGCCACATGCCATAGGAAAGAAGAGCGCAGAGAATGACCGTCGGAATGATCGCGCCGCACCAGAGAATGACACGCCCGGCGGTCTGTTCACTATGCTGATGTTTCTTGCGTGCGGAATAGATGAGGGCAGACACAAGCCCGATCCAGATCACCGCGCCACCAACCAGCATTACGTAAAATAGCTGCGCGACTTTAGCCGCCTCCGGCCCGGCAGGATCGAGCGTGGAATGGTTGCCGGAGCAGGAACTGACGAGACAGGTAGCCAAGAGGAGTGCGATCGGACAGAGCGGCGCCGAAAATCTTCTGTTTCGGGTTGGCCGACATCGGTCGGTCAATCGCTCATCCGTCATCTATGTCAGCACCCCTGCCGGTGCGCGAATCTCGGTTTCGCGCCTGTCCATTCGGTACTTAACTCGCAGATGACCAAACAGTTCCCTGAGCATTCCGCGCAGACGGCATGCCGCCTGCCGCGCTCAGGTCTTCCGGTGTGTCGACATCCAGCAAGGCCGCCTCGCCGATTTCGACATCGACAATGACAGCCGCGCTATCCTTCAGTAGTGCTCGCGCTCCCACATCCCCGGAAAGACCTTTAAGGCGCTCGAACCATGTGGAGGGAAAAACAACCGGGTTGCCGGGCTTCCTATTGCCCGTGGCACGTATAACGCATGCGCCTTGCTGCTTGCGAAAGGCCGCCATAAGCTGATCCAGTTGCGAGGCTTCGATCCCCGGCATATCGGCAAGAGCGATCAAAACGCCATCCGGCTTGTTTTCCTGCGCCGCCATCACCCCAACACGAATGGAGGATGCCATGCCGGAGGCGTCATCAGGATTTTCAACCACGCGCACATCCAGATCTCCGATGGTATCCTTCAACGCGTTGTGTCCCTCGCCTATGACGACCACTACGGCCAGGCGGTCACTTCCGATGGCAGACAGGACCGATTTTCTGAGAAGCGGCACGCCGTTAAAACCTGACAGGAGCTTATGCCCCGCTTGTTTCATACGGCTAGACCGACCGGCCGCCAGCATAACGATGCTGACGGACGGAGATGTGTTCCGTTCGGTATTCTCGACCGTTTGCATAATGTCATCCATATAAAGCCAACCGACTGGCTGCGATATCCGCGACAACCGAAAGTGCCAATGCCGTCGCATCCCGAGTTGGCCCAAAGATCCCAATCGGCGCCTTGATCCGATCGATGTCCTGTCGGGAGAAACCCCGTCGTTGCATGCGCTCCGAGCGTTGGTGGTGAGTACGAGCGCTGCCCAAAGCTCCGACATAGAAGGCTGAAGACACCATGGCAGCGTCCAGGAGACGCTCCTCGGCATCGAGGTCATGGTGCAACAGCACAACGGCCGTAAAAGCATCCATCGTGCTGGCGAGATCTTGTTGAAGACCATTCTGTAAAATGACATCCCAACGAGAGGTCGTAGCGAGCCGGGCAACCGCGTCGGCCTCCATGTTAGCTCCCGAAATAACGACACGCGTCACCGGGCGGTAGACCGTGACGAATTCGGCACCTTGCCAACAGGGGCGTTGAGGACATTCAGAAAGCTGGAGCAACTGGGCCTCGGGAGAATATCGCAGAGCCATCGGCATTCTGTCGGCAACGCCATCGAGAATGGCGCGCAGCGGTTCAGCGTTCCGCAGCACATGGATCGCCACCGTTATTCCGCCACCGCAAGGCAGCACGATATCGAAGAATGGCGAGCCTTCACCATAGGTGACGCTGCGGTCCTTGCCTTTGGCAATCGCCTGCATGGCTTCCGACGCCACAGCGGCCTCAACACAACCGCCTGAAACATACCCGCAGAAACGTCCATCGGCGGCGATGGCGATATGCGAGCCGAGTGCCCTCGCCGCACCGCCCCGAATGTCCACCAGCGTCGCCAGTGCAACTCCCCCCTCACCAAAAGCGTCGACAGCAAACCTCAGGATGTCGGCAGGCTGATCTCCACCATCAATTCGAACCGGCGTTGGTCTGCCCCCACTGTCATTGTCGAATTGCGATGGAGGTTTTGCCATCATGGCTCCGTCAAGCGACATCAGGCAGTCCTCCAATCAGCTTGTCGAGCGTAATCGGATAATCCCGCACCCGCACGCCCGTCGCATTGTAGATCGCGTTGGCGATCGCGGCTGCCACGCCACACAGACCAAGTTCACCCACGCCCTTCGCCTTCATCGGCGACGAATAGGGATCCGTCTCATCCATAAAGATGACCTCCTGATGCGGAATGTCGGCGTGGACCGGCACTTCGTAACCGGCGAGATCATGATTGACGAAAAAGCCGCGACGGGTATCCACGGCAAGTTCTTCCGAAAGCGCACCGCCCGCACCCATCGTCATCGCGCCGATCATCTGGCTGCGGGCCGTGATCGGATTGAGGATGCGACCGGCAGCGCAGACGGCCAACATGCGACGGATACGGGTCTCGCCCGTTGCAACATCAACTCCGACCTCGACAAAATGCCCGCCGAATGTCGATTGCTGATGGGTCTCGGTCAGATCGCCCCAGGTCATCGTATCCTCGCCTACGAGACCATCCGCGCCTGCGGCCTCCGCAAGGGGCACGGTCCTGTTGCCCGACCTGACACTGCCGTCCTCGAAAATAACGTCCACCGAATTGAAGCCGAGCTTGCGAGCAACCGCTTCGCGCAGCTTGATGCAGGCCGCATAAACACCGGAGGTCGAGGAGTTGGCACCGAACTGGCCGCCGGAACCGGCCGAGACGGGAAAACGGGAATCCCCAAGCTGCACGGCGACCCTGTCGATACCGACGCCCATCATTTCGGCGGCGGTCTGGGCAATGATCGTGTAGCTGCCGGTGCCGATATCAGTCATGTCGGTTTCGACCGTGACAATCCCATCGCCATCCAACCGCACACGTGCACCGGATGGCAGAACGAGGTTGTTGCGGAATGCAGCGGCCACACCGAGACCTATCATCCAGTTTCCTTCGCGACGCGCGGCAGGCGCCTTGCGTGCATGCCATCCGAAACGTTCGGCACCCAACTTGAGACAGCCAATGAGATCGCGGTGCGAAAATGGCCGTTCAGGGTTTTCCGGGTCGACCTGGGTGTCGTTGATGATACGAAATGCGATCGGGTCGATCCCAAGTTTCTCTGCCATCTCGTCAACGGCGATTTCCAGCGCCATCAGCCCCGGAGCCTCGCCCGGCGCACGCATGGCATTGCCTTCCGGCAGATCCAGCGCGGCAAGCCGCATCGCTGTCATACGGTTTTCCCCGGCATACAGAAGCCGGGTCTGCATGACGGCGGTTTCCAATGATCCGTCCGGAAGATTGCCTGACCAGCTTTCATGCCCGATGGCGGTGATTTTTCCATCCCGCTGCGCGCCTATGCGGATACGTTGCAGCGTTGCCGGGCGATGCGTCGTGTTGTTTGCAATGAATGGCCGCGGCAGTGCGACCTTGACGGGCCGCCCACAGGCCTTCGCTCCAAAGGCAGCCAGAACCGCATCGACACGCAGAAACAGCTTTCCGCCAAACCCTCCGCCGATGAAGGGCGACATCAGATGCACCTTTTCCTTATCAATGCCGAGCGTCTGCGCAAAATCGCCGCGCCACCAGTCGATCATCTGGCTTGATGTCCACAATGTCACCTCGTCGCCATTCCAGGCGGCGATGGACGCGTGCGGTTCCATCATTGCATGCGACTGGTCCGGGGTGGCGTATCTCGCGTCTAGCGTGACCGGAGCGGCCCGGAAAGCTGCATCGAAATCACCGGCAGCGCTGTCGGGCTGTTGTGATTCATCCGGTTTGACAGCCTTCTCTGCCGCCGTTTCGAGATCGAAAACGCCCTTTTCCTCAGCGTAGTCGACCTTGATCAGAGACGCTGCGGATCGGGCCTCCTCAAACGTTTCGGCAACAACCACCGCGATCGCCTGATGATAATGCTGGATCTGGGTTCCACCAAAAAGGTTTGCTGTGTTGAACTGCCCTTTCTTCAGGTCCCCAACGTCAAGCGTTGTCACGACCGCCAAAACGCCGGGTGCAGCCTTCGCGGCAGACGTATCCATCGATGTGATGCGGCCCTTGGCGATGGCGGAGCCGACGGGATAACCATAACCATAGGCATAGGCGACATCCGCATCATGCCACTCATACGCATATTTGGCGCGCCCGGTGGTTTTGAGTTGCCCATCGATGCGGTGGATCGGTTTGCCCACGACCTTCATCCGGTCGATCGGATTGGTAGTTGCCGGTGTGTCGAACTGCATGGCCTTACCCCCTTGCTTCTGCGATCACGGCACCGAGCGTGCGCTCGACCAGATCGATCTTGAACCGGTTATCGTCGGTGGGACGAGCGCCCTCGAGCAGAATGCCGGACGTTGCTCTCGCACCATTGGACAGTTCAGCGTCTGCTGCCTCCAAGCGCCACGGTTTCGGCGCCACGCCTCCCACCGCCACGCGCCCTCTCCCGTCAGGCTGGACCACGGCAGCGATGGAAACGAGTGCAAAAGCGTAGGATGCCCGGTCGCGCACCTTTCGGTAGATCTGTTTGCCGCCGATCGGCTTCGGCAAAACGACGGCCGTGATAAATTCGCCGTCTTCAAGCGCCGTCTCGATATGCGGCGCATCACCCGGCAGGCGATGGAAATCAGCAATCGGTATCGAGCGCGTCGCACCATCGCTTTTCACGGTTTCGATCTCGGCATCGAGCGCGCGCATGGCGACGGCCATATCGCTAGGATGCGTTGCGATACAGGCATCGCTCGTGCCGATCACGCCGAGCTGGCGCGTCACGCCGCCAATGGCGGAACAGCCGGACCCCGCCAGCCTTTTGTTGCAGGGCTGGTTGGGATCGTAAAAGTAGGGACATCGCGTCCGCTGCAACAGATTACCGGCTGTCGTCGCCTTGTTGCGAAGCTGACCGGAAGCGCCGGCCACGAGCGCACGCGACAGAAGTCCGTAATCCCGCCGGACAGTTTCGTTTGCGGCCAGATCGGTATTGCGCACCAGCGCGCCGATACGTAGCCCACCTTCGGGCGTTGCCGCAATTTTATCCAAGCCGGTACCGTTTACGTCGATGAGATGCTGCGGCGTTTCGATCTCCAGCTTCATCAAATCGAGAAGGTTGGTGCCGCCAGCAATATATTTGGCGCCGGGATTTTCGGCTGCGGCCCTTGCTGCCGCTTCCGCTGTCGAGGCGCGTTCATAGGTGAAGGCTTTCATGGGCGTGCCTCCGCAACCTCGACAATGGCGTCGAGGATGTTGGAGTACGCCCCGCATCGACAGAGATTGCCGCTCATGCGCTCGCGAATTTCGGCCTCCGAAATTTTTGCCTGTTGGGTCAGATCGGATGTGGCGTGGCTGGGAATATTGGCCCTGATCTCCTCCAGGACCGCCAGGGAGGAACAGATCTGGCCGGGCGTGCAATAACCGCACTGAAACCCGTCATGCTTGACGAATGCTGCCTGCATCGGATGCAGATTACCGGGCGCGCCCAATCCTTCGATCGTCGTGACATTGTCGCCTTCATGCATGACAGCGAGCGTCAGACAGGCATTGATGCGCCGACCATCGACGAGAACGGTGCAGGCGCCACACTGCCCGTGGTCGCAGCCCTTTTTGGTACCGGTCATGTGAAGATGTTCACGCAGCGCATCGAGAAGCGTCGTACGGTTGTCGACGTTCAACTGCTGTTGCTCTCCATTCACCGTAAAGGAGACCTGGGTTTTGTAATCCGTACTGGTGCTGTAATCCATATCGCTCCCCATCGATTGTGCCGCCACGGGACTGGCGGCGTGTCCGCTTACCGCGACTGTCGCGGCTGATGAGATAAGCAGGTCTCGGCGTGAAAGTTCCAAATGAAGCGGGCTTGTCACGTTCACCTCCGTGCTGAAGTCAGGCCCGCGCAGCATTGCGGGCGTCTCACATCAAACAATACGGTTCAAGCGAGGGCTTCGTTCCGAAACGATCAGGCAAGGATGTCAGCAAGGCCATATGCGCCTCATTCATGAATGACGCTTCAGGGCGGCCCCGCTGATATCCCGTGAAGAACACCAAAGGAGAGGTGGAACGATCCCTCGCCCTCTTCCGTTGAACCATCTCCAACGACAAACGAGGAGATAATCATGGCGATCAATAAAAGCGGTTCCGCGCACTGGGTCGGCGGCATCAAGGACGGCAAGGGCGAAATTTCGACCGAGAGCGGCGCGCTGAAAGCGCAGCCTTACGGCTTCAACACCCGTTTCGAGGGCGTGCCGGGCAGCAATCCGGAGGAACTGATCGGCGCAGCGCACGCCGCCTGCTTCACCATGGCGCTGTCGAAAATTCTCGGTGAAGCCGGCTTTACGGCAACCGCACTCGATACCAAAGCAACGGTCACGCTGGACAAGGTCGGAGATGGGTTCGGCATCACAGCCATCAAGCTCGATCTCACCGGCACCGTTCCCGGCACAGATGAGGCGACATTCAAGGAACTGGCAGAAAAGGCGAAAGCCGGATGCCCTGTTTCAAAGGCATTGGCGGCCGTGCCGATCAGCCTTACTGTTTCGTTTTCTTGACAAACAAGGCGACCGGCCATTGTGTCCGGTCGCCTTTCAACGCCGGGCAACGTCGCGCTTCGCGGCATCATCTGATCCAGAACCGTAAACCAGCGCGAATGTTAAGTCGGAGGAAACTCAGCGAAGATGCTGAAGATCCACCAGGATTCGATGGATCTGGATACGCGCCGGCAATTCGATCAGCAATTCTGCATCACGCGGCAGATGATGAACCGCCACCGGATCGCCCTTGGTAAAGCTGGTCATTGAATCGATGTCGGCCCAATAGGAGATGGTCGTAAACCACGTCTCCTCCTCACGATCCTCCCGCAAAAGCTGAACACCCAGCGCCGCCTTTTCAAGGGGCGGAACGCCATAAGCGCGGTTATATGCTTCGTATTCATCGGCTCGGTCTGGCCGGGTTCGGCCCCGCCAGATACGGGCAACTGCCGGTTTTTGTGCCATGGCCCCGATCTCGCTGCTGTCGTTTCAAGAGTTCATCGATTTCAGATGACTGACGACTTCCGCCTGTTTTTTGTCATCGAGAATCTCGACCTTTTCCTTCCAAAAGGCCGAGGCTGCATCTGGCTCGTCTTCCCATTGACGCGTGGAGACGACGTTGTCGTCCATCTTTGCCAGCCTTGTTCCGCCGAGCTTTTTATATTCCTTGGCAAGGTCCAATGCTTTTGCTTCTGTCATGACAGTCTCCATTGCTGGGTAATTCCTAACCGGCCTTCACTACCGCTTCGCGGACAGCAAAACCCGATCATGCCGTTACCGGCTGGTGATGTGGAGCGCTCCGGCGTCTCCAAGACTTCTCTGAACGGCCGAATACTGATTTGAGGTGATGTCTGCAGAGACTTCGATTTCACCTTTAATTGGTGCATCGCCGAGACGGCTCTCACCGGCGTCGCCACCTGATGGACGCGTGCCTACGGTATTTTTTTTATCGGCAGCCTGGATAAAAATGTCCGACCTCGGCACACCGTGTTGCTGCACGAGATGCTCGACGGCGATATCAGCATCCGCTCGCGTCTCGAAAGTGGCCCGAATTGTCATCGTGCTGGTGTCAGCCATTACAATCTCCTTTGGTTACAGTAACCAAACGCCGACAAGCACACATGGTTTCGAGGTCCGGCCATTGTTTTAGGCTGAAGATGTCAACCGCGCAGAAGACCGGCATTTTTTGCGGCACTTCGGAAGACAGCAGCAGCCACTTCGGAGTCGACTTGTCCTTCTGTCGCCTTGATGCAGACCTTCCGGGCTTTGCCGGCCTCGGTACACTCCTTGGGGAAATCATGAGACAAGGACACAAGCGCGTCCCGGCTGTTTCGCACGCAGCGGGGTCCACCTGAAACGTCGCTCAGGACTTGCACGGGATGTTCCCAGAATTCGGTCATTTGTTATTCCAATCATTCATATGTACGGGCGAGCAGCGCGGCCTAACCAGCCTCAGCTCCGTTCCAGACAGCCGACTTCAGAATGAGCCTGCCGCATAGGAAACGTTCAAAAATCCCTTTGCGTAGATGCCTGCCGAAAAAACAGCGGCAAACAGCGCAAGCGCTGGTACAAAATCTTCAGCCAAGGTTCTTGTGCCGGCCATAACTGTGACTGCAACCTTACGCATTACCCCGACCTCGAAACTGTTTTTTCGTTCCGTCGACATAATTCCGTGAGTAGCAATCAGTTCCCATGAATTTTGAGGTATATGCGCATTGGCAATAGCGACAGTCCAAATGGATGGTCGGGCATTGAATGCACGTTGCTCCCAAGCATCGGAAAAGCCTATTCCGCGGGGAAAAGGTCCCAATCTGAATCCTTGGCGCCGAGAATGGCCGAAGATATGAGACTTGCCGCAATTTGCGAGAAGGTGATGCCATTTCCGCCGTAGCCCATGGTCACGAACACGTTGCGCATGCCCGGCGCATGATCGATAATCGGAAGGCCGTTTGGGGTCACCCCGAAAGCTGCCGACCATACGAAGTCGGGTCTGCCGATTGATATGCCGGTGAGGTCGTGAAGCTTTTCCGTAAGCGCCCTCACCTTCCCCTCGGTCTTACCGGCGTCCTTATAGGCCTCCGGGCTATCCTCATCTTCACCTCCGGCGATCACGCGACCGTCGGGCGTTGAGCGGAAATAGAGATATGGGTCAGCTCCCTCCCAGACGAGATAGTCGTCCAGCCATTCGGGTCGCTTCAGGTGCGGGCGGCTCGCCAAAGCCCAGGTCGAAATGATGGTGTGTTTCCGATTGGCGACGCCTTCGAGGAACTCATAGCCCGTGCAGAACACGATATTGCGCGCCGAGATTATCTGCCCCTGCGACGTCGCGACGAAAGCCGCACCGCTATGTTCACGCACATCCGTGATTTCGACATCGGAGACGATCTCGACACCTTTTTGCCGAGCCTGACGCAACAAGCCGGCTGTCAGTTGCACGGGATTCGCCGATGCGGATATGGCGCTAACGATCGCAGCTTTTCGCGACGCGATGCCATATCGTTCTTCAAGTGCCACATGATCAACAAATTCGGCCTTGATACCGGCGCTCTTGCGCGCCTCCACTTCTTTTTTCAAAGCGCGAGCACCGTAGCTCTCGCCCGCGAGAAACAGGCTGCGCCGGCGTTCGAAGGAACATTGAATGTCGAGGTCGCGCACGATGCCTGAAAGCTCCTCGACCGCGCGCGCGGACCGCCGCCAGACCCGCGCTGATTTTTCGGCTCCCATCTGTCGCTCAAGGCGATGGAGGGGAATGTCGATTTCATGCTGGATCATGGCGGTGCTTGCGGCGCTGCTGCCTCGCACCGGCATTCTGCGATCTATGATGAGCACGCTCAGATTTGTTCCCGACAATGCATGCGCCATGAGTGCACCGCTGATGCCGGCTCCGACGATGATAACGTCATATGTCCGCGCAGACGGGCTCTTGCGCGTGACAATCGAAGTTCGCGTTCCGGTCAGCCACAAAGGCTGATCCTGTCGCAGCTTCTGTTTATGGGTCAGGCTTTGGGGATTGTTCAAGTGAAAATTCCAGATGGGAATGGAGATTGGCTGATTTTGCCGGGTAACGGACGCGATCGCCTATTGTTCCGCGCCCAAACATCTCTGCAAACAGGCATGACCAAAGCGGAACACAGCGTCATGCGGCGCGTTGTTGCGCCACCCACAACAGCGTGGGCCAGTTTCTGGATGCACTTGATGCCATCAGTTCGCACTACCCTGCAAAACTCCGTCAGCCAGCGCCCACACCACCAACTGGCCTGCTTCTGCTTCAGCTCGCTCAATGCGGCCCCCATGTATTTTCCGATCAGGAGAGCACGTTGATGTCCGCCACAGAAACGTCACCCGAAGCTCTCGACAGCAAGACCGACATGACACCCGAAGAGGCTGAACGTGCTCGCAAGCGCTATCTGCTAAAACGCTTCTGGATAAGCGCGCGTGGTTACTGGAGCCGCAAGGGGGACCGGCTCGCCTGGCCCTGCACCATTGCGCTTCTCGTTCTGATCGGCATCAACGTTGCCTTCCAATACGGCATCAATGTCTGGAACCGCGAACTCTTCGACGCTATCGAACAACGCAATGCATCGACGGTCTACTATCTGGGCACCGTTTTTCCGTTGCTTGTGCTTGGCAGCGTGACGCTTGTTACCACCCAGGTTTTTGGCCGCATGATGATTCAGCGGCGTTGGCGGTCGTGGTTGACCAAGGCGCTGATTGCACGCTGGCTCGACCACGGACGCTATTATCAATTAAACCTCATCGGCGGTGATCATCAAAACCCGGAGGCCCGCATCTCGGAGGATATGCGGATCGCAACCGAGGCCCCGGTCGATTTCGTTTCAGGTGTGATCTCGGCTTTCGTATCCGCATCGACGTTCATCGTCGTGCTCTGGACAATCGGCGGCGCACTGACCCTGCCCATTGCCGGGTCATATGTCACCATCCCCGGTTTTCTCGTCATCGCCGCAGTCATCTATGCCACAGTTACATCGGGATCGATTGCCTTTATCGCTCGTCACTTTGTCCAGGTGTCCGAGGTAAAGAATCAGGTCGAGGCAGAGTTTCGTTATTCGCTGACACGCGTGCGGGAAAACGGCGAGAGTATCGCGCTGCTGGGCGGCGAAGAGGAAGAACGCAACGAACTCGACCGCTCCTTCAAGACCGTTCGCAAACAATGGCGTCTGCTCGCGCATCAGTACATGCGGACGACGGTTGTCTCCCATGGCTCCCTGCTGATTGCGCCCGTCGTGCCCGTCCTGTTGTGCGCTCCCAAATTCCTTGATGGCAGCATGTCGCTTGGCGAGGTGATGCAGGCAGCATCCGCATTTACCATCGTGCAGACGGCCTTTGGCTGGCTTGTCGACAACTATCCGCGCCTTGCCGACTGGAATGCCTGTGCCCGGCGCGTCGCATCACTGATGATGTCGCTTGATGGGCTGGAGAAAGCCGAAGAGAGCGAAACGGTCGGACGCATCAAGCGTGGAGGGACTGAGGGGAACACCATTCTCAGCCTCAATGACCTATCCGTCTCGCTCGGCGACGGCACCGCCGTGGTCAAGGAAACAGAGGTCGAGATTGAGCCGGGTGAGCGGGTCCTCGTTGCCGGAGAGTCCGGTTCGGGCAAAAGCACTCTGGTTCGCGCCATTGCCGGGCTTTGGCCATGGGGCGATGGAAGCGTCAATTTTCGCGATGGTGCAAATCTCTTCATGCTGCCGCAAAAACCATACATTCCATCCGGGACACTCAAACGGGCCGTTGCCTACCCCCACGGGGCAGACGAGTGGGATACGGAGACCATGACGACCGCACTCGAAAAGGTCGGGCTCGGTCATCTTGCCGACAAGCTTGAGGAAGATGCGCCATGGGACCACACATTATCGGGTGGAGAAAAGCAGCGTCTGGCTTTCGCACGGTTATTGCTCCATCATCCCGAAATTGTCATCATGGACGAGGCAACTTCAGCCCTCGATGACAAAAGCCAGGACAAGATCATGCAGATGCTGATCGACGAGTTGCCTGATGTGACCATCGTCAGCGTCGGACACCGGACAGAACTGGAAGCATTCCATAGCCGCAAGATCACGCTCGAAAAACGTGAGGGCGGAGCGCGGCTGGTGAGCGACATCGACCTCATTCCACATGTCAGAAAACGGACGGTATTGTCACGGCTTCTGCCGCGGTCTCGGTGAATTCGAAAGCGAGACGAAAATCGCAAGATAGCAATCGTGTTGATTGCCCCAAAA
The DNA here is from genome assembly GCF_009617585.1 of Endobacterium cereale. Taxonomy (GTDB): domain Bacteria; phylum Pseudomonadota; class Alphaproteobacteria; order Rhizobiales; family Rhizobiaceae; genus Neorhizobium; species Neorhizobium cereale. Next base: position 112,867 of record NZ_WIXI01000042.1, read on the forward strand.
GGAGTTCCGGCGGAACTTTTATCGCGCAATCGAATTCTTTCCATTCTTTAGGGGGCATTTGCGCGGAACCATGGACCAGCACATCTTCAGGATCGGTAACAACGTCTCAACAACAGCAAAAGCCGAAAGCGTTTCATTCCTGATCGATGCGGCCGACTACTACTCGGAATTGGCCTGCGCCATACGATCCGCAAAGAAGCAGATCTGGATCGTCGGCTGGGATTTTCATGCGCATCTTGCGCTCACTCCCGATCGAGAAGATCCGACATGGCTCGATGAGCTTCTGCTCGCGCAACTCGAAGCTTCGGATGATCTCGTCATCCACATTCTGGTCTGGGGAATGGGACCAATATATTCTGGAAAATCCCTAAAAATTTTCCGCAGAGAAGGCTTTTTGAGCCACCCTCGCGTCAAGATCTGTTTTGATTTCAAGCACCCGTTTATGGCGTCTCATCACCAGAAGATCGTTTCGATCGACAGCGAGGTCGCATTCATGGGCGGCATCGACCTGACGGAGGGGCGCTGGGACGACAGCCGCCACCTCGCACGCAATCCACTGCGGGTCAAACGAGACGGAATACCATATGAGCCGGTCCACGATGTTCAGGTGCGGGTGACGGGCGAGGCCGCAACCGCAGTTCAGGATATAGCGCGTCAGCGGTGGCTGCGGGCAACCCGCGAGCAGGTGGCGAATGCCGAACGTAACACCGCGGCCTCACCGTGGCCTGTGAACAGACCCGCCGATCTGTCCGATGCGACGATTGCCCTCTCCCTGACCGATCCTCAAGCGAGAGGTGGCAAGTTCCAGTCCCTGGCTCTTGCGCTGGACGCCATTGCCGCCGCAAAATCGCATATCTACATCGAGGCTCAGTATCTTGCGTCCTTTCGGGTCGCCCGGGCTCTTGCAGCCCGGTTGCAGAGCATGGATGCCCCCGAGATCGTAATCATCGTCACCCGCATATCGCATGGCTTTATCGAACGACAGATCATGGGCCGTAACCGAACCCGGATCATCCGCAAGCTGAAACGTCAGGACCTCTATGATCGTCTCTGGGTAATGTATGCCGTTGTTGCGGATGAAGACAGCGCCAACAGCCAGGACATTCTCATCCATTCGAAGCTTATGATTGTCGATGACGCGTTTTTGCGGATCGGCTCTTCGAACCTGAACAACCGATCAGAACGTTTTGACACGGAAGCCGATCTGTCGCTTGTCGCGACGAATGCCAGGGACAAGAAGGCCATAGCCGGGTTACGCAACAGGCTGATGGCGGAGCATCTTGGCAGTTCTCCCGAGGTGATTTCCGCAGTATTCCGCAAGACAGGCTCGCTGCAGGCGGTCATTCGCGCAAACAACAGCTTGTCACGTGGCCTTCGACATTTCGATGTCGATCTCCAGCAGGGCTCAGTTTCACCCGCCCTTGCAACGCCTGTTGTCGATCCTTCGGAAAGGTCTCTGTTTCGCAGTCTGGTGCAGGGCGTCTGGCGAAAGACGTTAGCCCGCGGACGTTACGTCTTTCGCTTTTTTGGCCGGAATCGCGAACTCGCTTGCGGCAAGAAGGAGAAGGCCTCCCGCTAGCGGAAGGAAATAATAAACCACCCGGAATGCGATGACTGCTGCAACGGCGTGGACACCCGGCATGATGGCCGCCACTGTTGCCTCCAGAACCCCCACTCCTCCCGGAACGTGGCTGATGATTGCGGCAACGTTTGCGATGATGGATACGGCGGCAACTTTCAGGTAATTGGCGTCGGAGAAGGCCGACAGCATCTGATGCAGGCTGGCCGCAACAAGCGCGAAGTTGACCGTCCCCACAAGGAGTTGCAGGCAAGCGAGCTTCAGATTGGGCAATTTGAGAACCTGCCCGCGAATGGTGATGGAGCGGCGCGAAAAAGCGGCAGCACAAAGATATCCGATCGGCAACAGAATGCCGGCACAAGCCAGTGCCATTATGCCGCTGTGCCCGAGCCCGGTCAGCTCCGAGGCTTCTGTAGCCCTCAGGAAGAGCGAAGCGCTGCCCAGTGTCGACAATCCAAGCGCGACCGTCACGCCGCAAAACGTGATCACAAGCCCGACCTCGGCCGCGCTCAGCCCCCAACGAGAATAATAACGATAGCGGATTGCGCCGCTGCTCAGTGCGGCGACACCGATATTGTGCCCCAAGGACAAGGCAACGAATGATGTCAGCGTCGTCTGCCAGAGCGGCAGAACCTTGCCGATATAGCGAATGGCCAGAGCATCAAACAGTGAAAGGCAGAGATAGGAAGCCAAGGCAAACGCAAGTCCGAGCGCCAGATGGTCGCCGGGGATCTGCAGGACTGTCCGATATATCTCGTCGAACGTGTATTGGCTCAGCGTCTTCCACAGAAGATAACACGCGCCGGCTATTGCCAGGATTATCAGTATCTTGAACAGGTATCTCAGGATCATCTGCCGGCTCTCGTTGCAACGTGCTGGAACGAAAACACACACGGTCGGGTTCCCATGCCATGATTGAAAAGCGCAAGAAAGAATTTTCGGTACTCACCTACAATGTCCATGGATGCGTGGGCACGGACCGGCAGCTTGATATCGACCGCGTTGCCGCGGTCATACAGGCCACCGATGCTGATATCGTGATGCTGCAAGAGCTCGACGTCGGCCGCCAACGCTCAGGGGGGGCGGACCAGGCCCATGAATTGGCCGCACGATTGGAGATGGCCTATCATTTCAATGCCGCCCTTCACATCGAGAGCGAACAGTATGGTGACGCAATTCTGACCCGCCATCCGATGGAGCTTATCCGCGCCGGCCATCTGTCATCAGTCGGCGAGACGCGCGGCGCAATCTGGGTCGAAGTGACCGTTGGCGATCAAACACTCAACGTGATCAATACGCATCTGGGATTACGGCGTAGCGAGCGGCTGGCGCAGATACGTGAACTTCATGGACCAGATTGGCTGGGCAACGATCGTTGCCAGCAAAATCCGACCATTTTTGGCGGAGATCTTAATGCGGTTCCCTCATCACAGGCATTCAGGAACGTGAAGCTGCAGACGCAGATCTGTTCGAATTCACGGTGGCGCCGTTACAGTCCAACCTTTCCCTCGCGATATCCCCTTCTGCGACTGGACCATATTTTTCATTCGCAGGATCTGGAAATGACCGCGATTGCAGCGATTGACAGCGGAGATGCCAAAATAGCTTCAGATCATCTGCCGCTGTTGGCGCAGCTGTGTTTGGAATTCTAATTGATAGTCATCAGCCTTCCCAGCTTTCGTGGCTCGTAAATCTGGTTCTTCCAGTCGATATGCCCTTCAGTCTCCTGATCGTTCAGTTCGCCGCGATCGAACTGCAGCAGCCGTCACTGGATGAGGTTGGCGGAAACGCCGTACGTGCGCTGTGCGTCGCTCCGTCTGGCCGCCGGAATAGGTCGAAGCAAGCCCACGCACGACTTGACGCCAGGATGACGGAACGATTCCCTATTCCAGTCGGTTTATCGGGACGACTATCGCTGGAGTAAGCCGACATGAATGCGCCGCGTGCGAATTGGAAAGGTCATATCACCTTCGGCGAGGTCACCTGCCCCGTCGCGCTTTATACCGCCGCCTCTTCTTCAGAACGGATCAGCTTCAATATCCTCAATCGCAAGACGGGCAACCGCGTCCGCCGCGAATTTGTCGATAGCGAGACAGGCGATACAATCGGGCACGACGATCAGGTCAAGGGATACGAGACCGGCAATGGCCGATATGTCGTTCTCGAGCCGGAAGAAATCGCGGCGGCCATTCCCGATAGCGACAAGACGCTCACCATCGATGCGTTCATACCCTGCGTTGAGATCGACGATGTCTACTTTGACAAACCCTACTATCTGGCACCCCAGAAATCCGGCGAGGAAGCGTTTGCACTGCTACGTGACGGAATGAAGGAAGCCAAGGTTGCGGCGATTGCCAGCACTGTCCTGTTTCGACGCCTGCGAACCGTCCTGATCTGCCCGTATGGCGACGGTCTGATCGGCACGACATTGAATTTTGACTATGAGGTCCGTTCCGCCGAAGAAGCGTTCGACGATATGCCCGACGTCAAGATCGACGAGGAGATGCTCGATCTTGCAGCTCACATCATCGGCACGAAAAAGAGCCGTTATGACGCATCCAAATTCGACGATCAATATGAGGAGGCACTGGCCGAACTGGTGAAGGCGAAGGTCGAAGGAAAGCCGTTCAAGAAGATAAAAACCGTCAAGGCCTCGAAGCCCAGCGATTTGTTACAGGCGCTGAAGGACAGCGCCGGAGCGACAAAAAAATCGGCCGGCAAGCCCAGATCCGCCAATTCCAACAGCGCTCGAAAGAAAGTCGCCAAATCGTCGGCAGGCAGTTCATCATCAAGGCGGAAGGCCGGATAGGCGGGAGGTCACCAAATGGCATTGCGCCCCTATTGGAAAGGTTATCTGAAACTTTCGCTGGTCACCTGTTCGGTCGAGATGACGCCTGCGACATCGGATAGCGACAGGGTCAAGTTTCATACGCTCAATCGCGACACCGGCAATCGGGTGCTAAGCCAGTATGTGGATTCTGTCACGGGCAAACCTGTCCGCGACAAGGACGAGGTCAAAGGTTATCAGCGCGGCGAAGACGATTACGTCATGCTGGAAGACGATGATCTCGACCACGTGGCTCTCGAAAGCACCAAGACGATCGACATCTCGACCTTTGCGCCGCGTGACGAAATCGATTGGATCTGGCTCGACAATCCCTATTACCTGACGCCGAACGATAAGATCAGCGACGAAGCGTTCGCTGTCATCCGCGCTGCGATGGAAAAGCAGAAGATGGTCGGCATTTCCCGGCTGGTGCTGGGGCGTCGCGAGCGGGCTGTGATGCTGGAGCCCCGTGGCAAAGGCATCGTTTTGTGGACACTCCGATATGGTGACGAGGTGCGGGATGAAGCGGACTATTTCAAGGGGCTGGATGAGGAAAAGCCGGAGAAAGCCGCGTTGCCACTGATCCGCAAGCTCATCAAGAAACAGACCCGGCACTGGGATGCAAAAATGGTGTCCGACCCCGTGCAGGAAAACCTTCTCGACATCATCAAGTCGAAGAAGAAACATCGCCGGGCACCTGCGCCGAAGAAAGCCGCGCCTTCCGACAACGACAAGCCGAGCAATGTCATCAACATCATGGATGCGCTGCGCAAGTCTATCGAGGCGGACAACAAACGTTCGAAGAAGAAGTAGAGGAAAGATTGACCAACAGCTTACCGCGTTTTGTAGAGCCGGCGGATGGCTTCGCCAAGTGGTCGTTCCGATTGGCAATAATCCTTCCAGGCATCGCTCTTGCTGATCAGCCCCGGCACCGTTCGGATCGTGAAGCGGGCCGGATCCAGATCGGTTTTCACCTGCCCCCATGTCAAAGGCATGGACACCGTCGCCCCTGGCCTTGCTCTCGGTGAAAGAGGAGCAACGGCCGTGGCCATGCGGTCATTACGCAGATAGTCGAGAAAGATGCGCCCATTTCGCAGCTTCTTTGCCATTTTGGTCAGGTAGAGATCCGGCTGTTCCTCGACCATCTGCTCGCATACACGCCGGGCAAAATCCTTGGCGTTGTCCCAGCTTGGCGATTTGCCTTTCTCCGTCTTGAGCGGGGTCACCACATGCAGCCCCTTGCCGCCTGTCGTCTTGCAGAAGCCAAGCAGGCCAAGAGCATCCAGGCGGTCCCGAAGTTCCCTTGCCGTGTCGACCACGGTCGAGAACGCCACATCCGGGCCGGGATCAAGATCGAAAACAAGTCGACCGGGAACCTCCAGCTCATTCGGCTGGCAGTTCCAGGGATGCAGTTCAAGAGCCGCCACTTGAGCCAGCGCTGCCAGTCCCTCGATGCGATCGACCTGCAGGTAGGGTTTCTTGTCGCCGGTCACCTTTACCAGTTCCAGAAGGTTCGACGTGCCTGGCATGGCGTGACGCTGGAAGAACTGCTCACCCTCAATTCCATCCGGCGCGCGGATGACGGAACAGGGACGACCACGCACATGCTCGATCAACCACGTGCCAACGGCCTCGTGATAATGTGCGAGATCTTCCTTGGTGACCGGATTTTCCCCGTCCGGCCAGAGCACCTTGTCGGGGTGGGAAAGGAGAACGCCCATAACCTCCGCCTTGCCCGAACTGGATAGCGATCCGGCAGACGCAGACTTGCGAACAACGGGTTTAGCAGCTTTCGATGGGGAGGGCGAAGCCGGTTCATCCGTCGTCACCTCGTCGGCAGGTTTGTCCTCCCGCAATCCCTTGAAAGCCGCCTGACGCACAAGTCCGTTGGCTCCCCATCCGGCAAATTCGATCTCGGCGACCTTTTCCGGCTTCACCCAGTGAACGCCGGCTTCCTTTTTTGGTGCGCCTATGCCCGTGAAAGGCGAATGGGACACTGTCAGAGGCTGCAAAGTCTCCAGCAACAATCTGGATCTGCCGGCGCCAAAGCCTGTGCCAACGCGGCCGAGATAGACAAAATGATCGTCGCGATAGACGCCGACCAGCAGCGATCGGAACTGACTCCCATTCGTGGCATAACCGCCGATAACTACCTCATGCCCTGCCCTGCATTTGGATTTTATCCAGCTATCGCTGCGACCGGACTTATAAGGTGCGTCCAGCTTTTTGGAGACGATGCCCTCGAGCGACAATTTGCAGGCCGAACGAAGCACGGCATCACCGCCGGTCTCGAAATGGTCGACATATCGGATAAGAGGACCGCCCTTGTTATCGGCCAGCAGGTTTTTGAGGCGGTTCTTGCGGTCGCTCAAGGGCAGTTCGCGCATGTCCTCTTCTCCATCGAACAGAAGATCAAATGCAAAGAAGACGAGAGCCTTTGTCCTACCTTCTGAGAGCGCTGCCTGAAGGGCCGCAAAATCGGGAGCCCCATGGCCGTCGAGGGCACAGATTTCGCCATCGACAATGGCATCAGGGAGACCGGCGGCATCCATCGCGGTCTGCTGAAACCGGCTTGTCCAATCCAGACCCTTGCGCGTTTTCAGACAGACCTTGCCCGCGTCGATACGCATCTGGGTACGATAGCCGTCGAATTTGATTTCATGCAGCCATGCCGATCCGGGCGGTGGGCGATCCTGCGTCTTGCAAAGCTGCGGGGCAATGAAATCCGGCATCGTACTCTGATGACAAGGCTTGCTCTTCGAAGCGCGTTTCTTACCTTGAGTGGCCCGATTTTCTGCAGCAAGACCTTCGCTGCTATCCCACACCGCGTCGGCGCTCACAACCGGCTCGCTCAGCATGAACGGTCTTGGTTTGCGCCCCCTGCCCGCCGCAATCGTTGCCATATCGCGGCCGGAGGCGACCGAGTTTTTTTCCGCGCCAAGGATCGCTCCACCATTCTTGGCCACGGCATGCTCATCGCTATGTTTAATCAGCAGCCAGTTGGTTCGCTTGCCGCCATCGCGATCTTTCTTCATGCGCACCAGCACAAAGCTACCGTGCAGCCGGGCACCGTTCAGAACGAATTTCAGGTCGCCTTTTCGAAGCGCCTCTTCCGGATCAAGATGACCTTCCGGCTGCCACGTGCCGCGATCCCACAACATGACAGTGCCGCCGCCATATTCGCCATTCGGGATCGTGCCTTCAAAATCCCCGTAATCGAGCGGATGATCCTCCACCTCCACGGCGAGGCGCTTGTCTGCCGGATCGAGCGACGGACCGCGCGTCACGGCCCAGGATTTGAAAACGCCGTCCAGTTCCAGCCGCAGATCGTAATGCAGGCGCGTTGCATCATGCTTCTGGATGACGAAGCGCAGACGATTGGACGGTTTCACCTCAACCAAACCACCGGGTTCGGTGGTGCGCTTGAAGTCTCGTTTTTGTTTGTAGGTTCGGAGCTTGTCGTTAGCCATCGAAACGCACCCACGTTACCGTCAATCGACGCCCTTGCCGCCGGTGGCACCAAACACCTCGCCATTGAGATAGCTGCCTTCCTGAGAGGCGAGCAGAACATAAATAGGCGCCAGTTCGACCGGCTGACCGGGCCTGCCGAAATCGCTATCCTTGCCAAAGTTTTTCACCTTTTCGTCCGGCTGGCCACCGCTCGGCTGCAACACCGTCCAGAACGGACCCGGCGCAACGACATTGGCGCGAACACCCTTCTCGATAAGCTGCTTTGCTAGCGCTTTGGTATAGGCAACGATGCCCGCTTTGGTCGTGGCATAGTCGAGAAGAATGGGCGACGGCTGGTAGGCCTGAATGGAGGCTGTGGTGATCACCGATGCGCCTGCCGGCAGATGCGGAACGGCGGCCTGCGCAATCCAGTGCAAGGCGTAAAGATTGGTTTTCATGGTCGCGTCGAAATCGTCCGTGGACAATTGCGACACATCCTCGCGGTATTGCTGGCGGGCCGCGTTGATGACAAGAATGTCGAGACCGCCGAGTTCCTGAACGGCCTTGGATACCATCTCCCGGCACCAGTTTTCCTGCTTGATGTCGCCGGGCAAGGCGACACCCTTGCGACCTGCGGCAGTGATCATGTCGATGACCTCGCGGGCATCTTTTTCTTCTTCCGCCAGATAGGCGATGGCGACATCAGCGCCTTCGCGCGCAAAGGCGATGGCTGCGGCGCGACCGATACCGGAATCCGCACCGGTCACCAGCGCCTTACGCCCGGTTAACCGTCCTGATCCTCTGTAAGACTGCTCACCATGATCCGGCTTCGGCGACATCTTGCCCGCGATTCCGGGCATTGCCTGTGGCTGGGCATCAAAAGGCGGAGACGGATATTGGGTTCTTGGATCCTGCATCTGCAAACGGTCTGACATTAAAAATCCTTCCATGAAGTCCTGTTGTAACTCGTAGAATGGAGTGCGGTTCCTGCGGAAGTGAGCGCGTACGGTTAATCCTCGCCGCGGTGAAAACATGAACGTTGTCAGGAACAAAATCGCAGACGAACGGTTGGCTTTCACAACAATCCAAAAAAAGGAGGATACCCGATGGATCATACCAATCACGTTCGTCTCAGCACCGCTGAACTCATTCCGGCCGCGCTGGAAGGTGCAACCATTTATGGTGCCGATGACCACAAGGTCGGCAAGGTCGATCATATCCACGGCGCTGGCGCCGGTAGTACAGCGATCATTGATGTCGGCGGTTTTCTCGGCATCGGCGCGAAGCCTGTCGCAGTCCCGCTCACCGACCTCGAATTCATGCGCGATGAGGACGGCGACGTTCACGCCGTGACAACCTGGACCAAGGACCAGTTGAAACAGATGCCGGAACACCGGCACTAAATCGACCCGACGAAAGAAAAAGCCTGGCCAATGCGCCGGGCTTTTTTTGATCAAGCCGCCTCTTGAACCTCGATCGGCATAATCAGCCGCGACAATAACGAGCAAACATGGACGCGATGCTACCAGCAGCGATCGCAACGATGATGCCCTTTGGTATCAGCATGGAGATCATCCGAAGGCCATTTGCTATCGAGGCCCGGGCCACTGAGCATTGCTCTCCCCATTGCTGCGAAGACGCCGTCACCCAAGTTGGGATGCTCCGCCCAACACGCAGGCATCGACGGGTCTGGTGCGTGCCATATCCGAGATTTCGGGGCTCAAAACTTTGCAGGTTTGCCGGCAAGGATGGCTGCGCGCATATCGACGTGGATCGGAGCCTGCAGGAAGCGAGCAGTGTCGGCCTCGTTGAGCCGCTTTCCGAATTTTTCCAGCATTTCCGGAATCTGCACGCCGGAACCGTCATGCCGTATGTGTTGGACCGCATCTCCCGCACATGCCGTACCGGATGTAAGCACGCGGCAATAAATGCCGGGACGCATTGCCTGCCGATAGGTTTTCACGATTGACGGATCACCCATGCGTGCGGCCAGCGTGCCACACGGCGTACGGGCGGAAGTAGCCTGCAGCTCAAGACCATCGCCGATGATGAAACGGTCTCCAGCACTGACGTCACGATTGTCGAGTCCCTCGATCACCAGGTTTTCGCCGAAGGCGCCGGGCGCGAGCGATCGACCCAACCGTTCCGACCACCAGTCAATGGTCAAGGATCCTTCAAGGAGAACGGCTTGTTCCGGACCGCCATGATATTTGCCGTTACAAACGGCGTCCCCCAACACTCCCTCCCGGTCGATCATCACGGGCATGCTGACACCAATCTTGTTGATACCGGTCTTGTAGGATTTGCCGGCAAGCTTTTCCGGGCTGCCGATACAGATTGCGAGAAGTTTCATGCTTCCACTCTTTCGGCGTCTGTGCCGCACGGTTTCAGATCAAGGTCTTTAAACAAACCGCTCAACATTGCCAATTTCCAGATTAACACCGACTTGTCGCGGCGCGTCCAGGCAGCGGCACGAGGGGCGCTGCCTGTGTTTTTGTTTGGCATAGAAGCAAAGCAGAACCCTGCACATTGTTAGATGTCGGCAGGAGCCTCCCACAGTACCTTGTCCAGCGTCATGGGCAGGTCACGAACCCGAATGCCTGTTTCGTTATAAACGGCGTTGGCAACCGCTGCCCCGACCCCGGTAATGCCGATTTCGCCAATGCCGCGAGCGCCCATCGGTGCCTGCGGATCGGGTGCATTGGTATAAAGGATATCAATCCCTGGAACATCCATCTGCACCGGCACGTGGTATTCGGCCAGCGAAGCATTCACAACGCGGCCGCTCCGCTCGTCGAAATTGGTTTCTTCGGTAAGGGCCAAACCAATGCCCATGACGATACCACCCTTGAACTGGCTGGTCGCCATTTTTGCATTGAGGATCTGGCCGGCATCGAAGGAACCCAGGAAACGCGATACTCGGATTTCGCCCGTCAATGCGCTGACCCGCACCTCACAGAACTGCACGCCATAGGAGTGCATGGAAAACGCTTCCATTTCCGCAGGCGCAGGTGCATCAGCCTGACAAACCAGCTCATCACGGCCGGCCCGGCTCAGAATAGATTGATAGCTCTCAAAGCGATGAGGGTCATCACGATGGCCGAGACCGCCATCCCGAGGCTCGAGATCCGCGAGCGACAAGCCGGCCAGCTTGATCAACTCCTCGACAAAAACTTCGCTCGCCGCGATTATGGCCCCGCCGATCGAAGCCGTCTGGGTCGAACCGCCGGCGATCACTCCACGCGGCAGGTTGCTGTCGCCATATTCGAAAGTGACGTTTTCAATCGGTACGCCGAGCCGAACCGCGATATGCTGAGCCTGAGCCGTCGCGGTGCCCATGCCCATGTCCGTGCACGGCGGTCGAGACTGTCACGTGGCCTTCCACCAGGGAACAGGCGGCAACCGCAGAAGCAGCCGAGGTTACGCGCAGATACGCAGCGCAGTCGTGGAAAGCTGATCGAAGTTGCAGCAGACGCCTTTGCCGAACGTGGAGCAGATGCTTCGCTGGAAGAGATCGCCCGGCAGGCGGGGGTGGGGATCGGTACGCTTTATCGGCACTTTCCGACCCGCGAACATCTCGTCGAGGTCGTCTATCGGCGCGAACTGGAATTATTCGCCGTCGCCGCAACCGAACTCATGGCAGAAAACGCGCCCGATATTGCGCTTGCAGAATGGATGCACCGGTTCGTCAGCTACATGGCCGCCAAACGTGGGATGGCGAGCAGTCTGAAACTGCTGTTCACATCGAACGCCGCTCTTTTCACGGAGGGCTCGGCACTGATGAATTCCACACTCGACAAGCTTCTGCGCACGGCGACAGAGGCTGGCACGATAAAAAGCGACATCGAAACGACGGATGTCCTTTATACCCTGTTCGGCACCTACTCGACACCGGACACCCCCGACTGGCGGGCACGTGCGCACAGGATCGTTCGTCTGATCATGGACGGACTGCGTATTCGGCCTGAAGCCTGACACGCCGAACGACCTTCAAGGATGTCAGCCAGCAGTCAAACGCGAAGAGGCCCTGAAGGTCTTGAAATCACTGAGTGACTGTATCGAGCGCCCGTCATCGATCGACGCGAGGTCGAGAATGACGGCATTGGCGACAGTCATCGGCACCACCAGGGACTGCGATTCACCGGGGTCACCCCGAGAGACGAGGATCTGATGGTCCGGTGCCGGATCGATGCGCGTGCCGCCGACATCCGTCACCGCCAGGGTTTTTGCTCCCCGTTGTGCCGCAATCTCGCGCACTTCCTGCATGAGCGGCGGCGCTCTTCTAAAAGCGAGCAGCCAGACGACATCCTGCGCAGATAAGGTAGACAGCATTTCGGTCAGCTGGTGCATCTGGCTGCTGAGATCCACAGCTTCGTAACCGGATCGGTTGAGGCGAAGGGCGATCAGAGACGACAGGGCTGCAAAATGCCCTCGCCCGAAGACGAAAATCCGGCGACTGTCGCGCAGGCTTGTCGAGAATGCGCGAATATCCGCATCGGAGACACTGTTGCGCGCCTGCTGCAGAGCTGCAATCTCGCTGTCCAGTACCGATGCCAGCAAGCCATCGCTTTCGGCCTTCACTAGGCGTGCGGCCATGCGTGCGGCAGGGCTTTCGAAGTCGCCGCCGCCTTCGGTCAGGCTGGATTGCAGAAATCCACGAAATTCCGGATATCCTTTGAAACCCAGGCGCCGTGCAAGCCGCACCGCAGAGGCGGGATGGACCCCTGCCCGCGAGGAAACATCCTTGCCGTTTTCCATCGCCGCACGGATCGGATCCTGTATCAGCACATCAAGCAGGCGCGTGTCGGCGTCGGTCAGTCGCGTCGAATGACGGCTGATGAGATCGCTCAGTGCGAGCGGTGTATCCTGCTTGTCCATCGGCTTCCCAAGGCTTGGCTATCGTTACGGCTGCATTGCAACCGAAAGGTCAACACGGTCGCCATTCTCGCTATCGAAAAACAGCGCGCGGTCAAGATCGAAAGCAATCCAGAATTGTTCTTTATCCTTCGGCATATCCTGACGCGAAGCCGAGACCGTCAGACGCCCAGCCGGGCTTTCGCAATGGAGAAGCATGTCGGCACCGGTCATCTCGGACAGAAGCATACGCGCGGGGAGTGCCGCCTTGCTCGGCTTTTCAGCATGTACGGAAAGGATTTCAGGACGCAGCCCGGCCGTCAGACCATGTGGCCCGGTCCAGCCTGGCAGCATGTCGGCGGCGACAAAATTCATCGGAGGGCTGCCGAGAAAACTTGCCACAAAACGATTGGCGGGCCGGTCGTAGATCACGTCAGGCCGATCAAACTGCAGAAGATGACCATCCTTCATGACCGCAATACGATCGGCCAGAGACAGGGCCTCGGTCTGATCGTGGGTGACATAGACCATGGTCGCGCCGAGCTGCCGGTGAAGTTCCTTGATCTCGGTGCGCATGGTGATGCGGAGAGCGTTGTCGAGATTGGAGAGCGGCTCGTCCATCAGGAAGATCGAGGCATTGCGGGCCATCGCCCGCCCCATCGCAACGCGCTGACGCTGACCACCGGACAGGGCTGCCGGCTTGCGGTCGAGATAGCTTTCGAGTTGCAAAATTTTCGCAACACTCTGCGCCCTTTCATTGCGCTCCGCTTTTTTCATGCCGCGCAGTTCCAGTCCGAACGCAATGTTTTCGCGCACCGTCATATGCGGATAAAGCGCGTAGTTCTGGAAGATCATGGCGATGTCGCGATCCTGTGGTGCCAGATCATTGGCGCGGCGTCCGCCGATTTCGATCGTGCCGTCCTCGCAGCGGTCAAGCCCCGCTATCAGTCGCAACAGCGTGGACTTGCCGCAGCCGGACGGACCGACAATAACGATGAATTCGCCCGGCTGAATATCGAGTGAGACGCCGTGTAGAACCTGCGGACCGTTGACATAAGCCTTGCGAATGTCGCGTAGGGAAATGCCGCTCATACCGAGGCTTCCCCGCGATGTTCGGCACGGACGGCGATCGCAAGTGTCGGGCGATCGGTCGTAAAGACCTTCACGCCGAGATCGAGCGCCTTGCTGATCTGCGCTCGGCTGTGGGCCGCCCAGCACCCGAAATCAAGGCCGGCAGCCTGCACCTTCGCCATCAGGCCCGCATCGGCGGTATCGATGTGAACGCCAATCTCGGGAATGCCGTGGGCAATCGCCGTCTCGATGACAGCGTCCGGCCCCAGTTGTCGCAGGACCGACGGACTGACGAGCCAAAGTCTGGGACGGCTGCTCGCCTCACCGATCTCGTCCATGGAGGCGACAAGGAAGGATGAAAACGTGGTGCGCTCCAGCATGGAATGACGCTTTAGTTCCGCAATTACGGGTGCCACAAAACCATCATATGGAAGCCCGTCCGTGCCCGGCTTGATCTCGCAGCGGAAATTCACATGGCTGCCCGCATAAAGCGCACACAACTCCTCAAGCGTCATCGGGTGGCTGCCGGCACCATAACGGATCGTCGCCGCCTTGACTTCGGCCAGCGTCATGTCGGCGATGGCGCCTGTCATATCCGTGGTGGCATCGAGCGTGGCGTCATGATGGACGACGATGGCGCCATCGGCCGTCGGGTGAAGATCGAACTCGACTTCTTCGAGCGCCATGGCGGCGGTTGCGGCAAAACCGTGTGGCGTGCTGTCGCCGAATTCCAGCGTACCACCGCGATGGGATGCAATGCGTGTCATATCAAAAATGTCCTGGATTATTTGACGGCGCCCATGGTGATGCCGCGCACGAGATGGCGCTCCACCAGAAGGAAACCGAGGAGAACGGGAAGAATGGTGATGGTCGACGCGGCCATGACCAGCGGCCAGTCGATCAGGCCTTCACCAGGATTGATGCGGTATAGGCGGGCAAGGCCGATCTGCAGCGTGTAGAGATCCTGCTTGCCGACCGCGACCAGCGGCCAGATGTAATTGTTCCATTCCGTGATGAAGATGTAGAGCGCCATGGACGCAATGGCCGGGCGCGACAACGGCACGATGATGCGCCATAGAACCTGAAGCGATGTCGCGCCATCCATATAGGCCGCCTCGTCCAGCACCTTCGGGATGCCGCGAATATACTGGCGCAGGAAGAAGGCGGCAAAACCGTTGGAAATCGCCGGCAGGATGAGACCGGCATAACTGTCCAGCAGCCCGACCTTGGCCAGTGTCAGATAGTTCGGAATGAGGCTGATATGGCTCGGGATCATCAAGGTCGCGACGGTGGCCGCGAACAGGAAATTGCCGCCCCGGAATGAATATCGGGCAAACGCGTAGGCTGCCATGGTCGCGAAGGTAATGCCGATAAGCGTCACAAGTCCCGAGACGATCAGGCTGTTCAACAGGTAGCGGGCGAAATTGTACTGCCCGACCGCCCGCGCATAATTGTCGAGGGTGAATCCGAGTTCGCCGGCATAATATGCGTCCACCGTCTGGAACGACATCCAGATGGAATAGAGCACCGGCGACAGGAACAGCAGGCCGGCGACCAGCGCCAGCCCGGCAAGAATGGGGTTTTCAGGCTTCATAATGCACCTTCCGGCCGATGATGCGCGATTTCAGGATGGCGAGACCGACCAGCAGGATGAACAGCAGCACCGCCAGGGCCGATCCACGGCCGATATCGAACAGCACGAAGCCGATCTCGTAGAGAAGGTTGACGAGCATGTCGGTTGCGCCCGCCGGACCACCTTTCGTCATGACGTTGACGATCGTGAAAACCTGGAAGGCCTCGATGACCGAAATCACCAGCAGGAAATAGGTGGTCGGCATTACCAGCGGCATGGTGATGCGGCGAAACACATGCAGGCGCTTGCCACCATCGACGGCTGCGGCGTCATAGAGTTCGCGGGGAATTGCCTGCAGGCCGGCGATATAGATGACGATGTCATAGCCGATCTGCTTCCAAGTGTTGACGAAGATCAGCACCCAGAGGGCCAGATGCGGATTTTGCAGCCACTGAACCTTCCCTAGGCCGAACGTGCCGAGCAACGCGTTGACCATGCCGTAATCCGTCGAGAAGACCCACGAAAACACGACCGCGATGGACACCGTCGACGTGACCGAAGGCAGAAACAACGCGCCGCGCAGCAGCCGCACATGCATGCTTTCCCGCACGAGATAGTTGGCAATCAACAGCGCAAGGCCGAGCCGCAGCGGCACGGACAGGACCGCAAACAGTGTCGTCACCCAGAGCGAGTTCCACAGGTCGCGGGAGGCAAGCAACTGCTCGTAGTTTCGAAAACCGACAAAGGGCATGTCGGGTGTTAGAAAATTCCATTCGCGAAAGCTCAGATTGATGCTGGCGAGAATGGGGATGTAGGTGAACAGCGCGATGAAGATCATCAGCGGTGCCACGAAAAGATAGGGCGTGAGTTTGCGAAGCATGGTCATCATTGCACCGACAGTCGCCTGAAGCGTCTGCCGGTGCCCTTTTCAGAGAGGATCAGTGGCCGACGCGCTTTTCTTCAGCGCGGGTCTGCACTGCAAAGTCCTTCATCGTCTCTTCGACATTGCGCTGACCGAGCGCCATTGCTTCCCACATCTTGT
This sequence comes from Endobacterium cereale, assembly GCF_009617585.1. Classification (GTDB taxonomy): domain Bacteria; phylum Pseudomonadota; class Alphaproteobacteria; order Rhizobiales; family Rhizobiaceae; genus Neorhizobium; species Neorhizobium cereale. The sequence goes on from NZ_WIXI01000042.1 coordinate 129,263, forward strand.
ATTCGGTGGTGCGCATCCAGGTGACAACGGTGGTGCGCGCACGACCATGGGCAACCGGCAGGGATTCGATTGCGACATCGATGCCCGGCTGGGTGGCAAGCGCTTCCTTGGCGACAGGGAGATCTGCGCTCTTCTTGTTGATCGGCAGGTAACCGGTGCCGGCAAACCAGGTCGCATTGGCCTCAGGCGATGCGGCATAGCTGATGAACTTGTAGGCCGCGTCCTGCACGTCCTTGTCAGAAGTCGACATGATGCCGATACCGGCGCCGCCGATCGGAACCGAGCAGGTCTTGTTGCACGGCATCGGACGGACGGCGAGATTGTCGCCAAGTGCCTTTTTCGAGCCGACATAATTGCCGGTCGAATTCATCATGATGCCGACCTTCTTGGCGAGGAAGGCGTCACGACCATTGTCTTCTTCCGTCACGCCGTCGGGCGAAGCGACCTTGTCGTCCTTCACCAGCGACGCCATCCACTGATAGGCCTCGATCGTGTTCGGCTTATCGAGAAGGATTTCGCCGGTCTTCGGGTCCACCATTTCACTGTCATTGGCCATGACAAGGCCCCACCGCGCGAACTGGCCGGGTGCAGCAATGCCGGAAATGCCTTCCGAACCGAGCTTTTCGCTGATCGTCTTGGCGGCAGCACTGATGTCGGCGAACGTCTTCAGCGGCGTATCGGCGGAAAGGCCGGCGCGCGCGAAGATATCCTTGTTGAAATAAAGGACGGGCGTCGAGGAATTGAAAGGCACGACATAATTCTTGCCGTCGATAACGCCGACTTCGCGAGCATAATCGTACAGATCGGCCTTCAGTGGATCGGCATCGAAATAGGGCGTCAGATCGGTCAAAAGCTTGTTGTTGGCAAACAGGCCGTAACGCGTGACTTCGAGGATTACGGCATCGGGAGCACGGCGGGCCGGGATGGCGGCCTGCAGTTTGGCGATGATGTCATTATAACTGCCGACATATTCGGCCTCAATGTCGATGTCCGGATTGGCGGTTTCAAAGCCGGCGATAATCTTGTCGAGCGCTTCCCCGTTGGACTTGTTGAAGCTGTGCCAAAACTTTACCGTCGTCGCCGCTTCGGCCACGCCCACGCTGGCAAGTAGGGCAATCATGCTCGCCGCGATGGTAGTCTGCAATTTCTGTGACATCCGTATCTCCTGTGCAAACACAATTGCAATGGCGGCGATCTAGCAATTGCAGGAGACAGTTTCGTGAAGGCCATGCGACGGTTTGATGACGGATGTCGGCCGACGTTCATGTCTATACCGGCGATCGGCTGAGTGTTGAGGTTGAGACCGCGAACGAGAAGGGCCGCCTGACCGATCTTCCATTCGCAGGCCTGCAGAGCGACGGTGCGAGACACCAGCGCCCACGAAGGGAATGATGACAGCGAGACTTGGCTGTTGGCGATAAAGACCGGTCCCTGCTAGAAACGCGTGTGCAAGATGCCATCGATGGCGGGGCCGACGACAATCCAGAGGTGGAGCGCGTTAATTGCTCCCGATATCGTCCTCGAACATCGAAAGGCTGACAAACAGGATCCTTCGATAGCCGAAACGAGCGGCGAGTGCCCCATGGCAGTCGATGGAGAGCTTGCCTTCAGCTGATTTGAATTTATGCGAACGATCGTTTTTCTACTTGCTTTTATATACGACCGTTCGTAAATCGTACGTGACGCAAGTGGAGAGTGACGTGGGTCGTATTCGCAAAATCATGAAGGACGACATCCTGGATGCAGCCGAACGGGTGGTGATGAAGCTTGGCGCGGCCGGGCTTTCGATCGATGCCGTGGCTCAAGAGGCAGGCGTCAGCAAGTCGACCGTTGTCTACGATCACAAGTCAAAGAGTGTGCTCCTCGAAGCACTGATCGACCGTCGCATGAAGATCGAAATCGATCGGCAAGCGGAGGAGGTGGAGAAAGCGAAGGATACGCCGCATCCTGAACTATTCGGCCGAATCAAAGCCGCGGAGCAAGGCATGACTGACCTCGACCGTGCGGTCTCGATGGCGATCGGCGCTTCCGTTTCACAGGACGAGAAGGTTCAGAAGCTGATGCGCGACTGGACGTTGGTCGACCTTGAGGCGATGTCGGGTGGCCCCAAACCGGAGGCTGCCCTGATGGCCTACCTCGCACTGACCGGTATCTACGTCACGGAACTCTTTGCCTACCATCAATGGACCGAGGACGAGCGGGCCAAAATCCTCGAGGGCGTGCGAACGATCTACGCGACCTACCCCAACACGTAACAAGCTGGCCGACACGGCCTAATCCGAATATCCAAAGGAAACATCATGTACCGCTGCAGCCAGCTGCCGCGCCTAAAGGCGTGCCTTATTGCCACCTCCATCATCGCCCTGACGGCGACCACATCGCTTGCACAGGATATGGGCGAGATGCCGCCTGCCTCCGTTGGTGTCGTCGATCTCAAGGCACATCCCATCCCGGTCGTCAGCGAACTGCCGGGACGTGTCGCCGCCACCCGAATCTCGGAAGTCCGTGCGCGGGTCTCAGGAATCCTTCAGGAGCGCGTCTTCGAACAGGGGGCGCTGGTGAAGGAAGGCGACATTCTCTATCGCATCGACCCGCGCCTTTTCAAAGTCAGGGTTGCGAGTGCCGAAGCGACACTGCGTCGTGCCGAAGCCACCCGTGATAACGCAAAGGTCCAGCTCGAACGCCAGAAGACCCTGCGTGAGCGCAATGTCGCAAGTGGTATCGAATACGACACCGCGGCCGTCAATCTGGCGCAGGCCGAGGCAGACGTTGCCCTTCAGCAGGCCGCGCTCGAAGAAGCGAAGATCAATCTCGAATATACCGAGGTGAAGGCTCCGATCACCGGGATCATCGGCGGCGCACTCGTCACCGAAGGCGCCCTGGTGACGGCCGATGGCACATCGAACCTCGCGCTCATCCAGCAGATCGACCCGGTCTATGCTGATTTCACCCAGTCGGCCCAGGATCTTCTCAGCCTGCGTCGCGCCGTCACCGAAGGCAAGCTCGCCAGTCCCGCTCCGGGCCAAGCCAGCGTCGAACTCCTCTTCGACGGCGGCGACGCATACGGCGAGAAGGGCAAGCTGCTGTTCTCCAGCGCCAATGTGGATTCCACCACGGGTCAGGTGACATTGCGCGCCGAATTCCCGAACCCGAATGGCGACCTGCTGCCGGGCATGTATGTCCGGGTCAAGGTCGAGCAGGCGGTCCGTCAGAATGCGATCACCATCCCGCAGCGTTCAGTGCTGCGCACGCAGGATGGCCGGGCGCAGGTCTACGTGGTCGAGGCCGACGACACGGCAAAGCTGCGCGATGTCGAACTCGGTCAGGCGCTCGATCAGGAATGGGTGGTCGAAAGCGGTCTCAAGGCAGGCGAGAAGGTCGTCGTCGATGGCGTGCAGAAGGTGCAGCCGGACGCAAAGGTCGCGCCGGAACCATGGGCACCGGGCAACCAGCAGCCAGCCGCAGCGGCCAAGTAAGGTAAGACAAATGGCACAGTTCTTCATCAGCCGCCCGATCCTTGCCTGGGTCTTTGCGCTGTTCATCTCCATCGCAGGCATCATCGCCCTGCCCTTCCTGTCGATTGCGCAGTACCCCAAGGTTGCGCCGCCTCAGCTGACCATCTCGACCTCCTATCCGGGCGCATCGCCCCAGGAGATTTATCAGGGCGTGACACGCCTGATCGAGGAGGAGTTGAACGGCGTTACCGGGATGATGTATTTCGAGTCGACCTCCGACACGTCCGGCTCGGTCAGCATCAACGCCACATTCGAAGCCGGCACCGATCTGGATCAGGCCTCGGTCAAGGTGCAGAACGCGATCCGTCGTGTCGAATCCCGCCTTCCCTCCGCCGTGACCTCGCAGGGCGTGACCGTCGAGGAAGCCGCATCCGGCTTCCTGATGATGATCACCCTCACCTCGACCGATGGAAAGATGGATGAGGTCGCGCTCGGCGACTACCTGAACCGCAACGTGCTGGGCGAAATCCGCCGTCTCGGTGGTGTCGGCCGCGCACAGTTGTTCGCCGCCCAGCGCGCCATGCGCGTCTGGATCGATCCTGACAAGCTGGTCGGCCTTAACATGACTGCCGCCGACGTAAACGCTGCGATCACCGCGCAGAATGCACAGGTCGCCGCCGGCCAGATCGGCGCGGCTCCCAACCCGGTCAACCAGGATCTGACGGCAACGGTCCTCGTACAGGGACAGCTGAGCGATCCGAAGGCGTTCGGCAACATCATTCTGCGCGCCAATGCGGACGGCAGCGCGGTGCTGCTGAAGGATGTGGCGCGCATCGAACTGGGTGCCGAAAACTACAATTTTTCCAGCCGCTTGAACGGACAGCCGAGTGCTGCCGTCGGCATCCAGCTTTCGTCCACCGGCAACGCCGTCTCGACGTCGGCTGCCGTGCAGGCCAAGCTTGCGGAACTGTCCGAGTTCTTCCCAACTGGCGTCAAGTATGACGTGCCTTACGACACCAGCCCGTTCGTCTCGGCATCGATCGAGAAGGTTCTGCACACGCTCGTTGAAGCCATCGTGCTGGTCTTCATCGTCATGTTCGTCTTCCTGCAGAACTTCCGCTACACCGTCATCCCGACGCTGGTCGTTCCGGTCGCCCTGCTCGGTACCTGCGCGATCATGTACGCCACCGGGTTCTCCATCAACGTGCTGACCATGTTCGCCATGGTTCTCGCCATCGGCATTCTGGTCGACGACGCGATCGTCGTCGTCGAGAATGTGGAACGCATCATGGCCGAGGAAGGCCTGTCACCGCGGGCCGCCACCCGCAAGGCGATGAAGCAAATCACCGGCGCGATCCTCGGGATCACGCTTGTGCTCTCCTGCGTATTCATCCCCATGGCCATGTTCCCCGGCTCCACCGGCATCATCTATCGTCAGTTCTCGCTGACCATGGTCGTGTCGATCCTGTTTTCGGCATTCCTGGCGCTGTCGCTCACGCCTGCTCTGTGCGCGACTTTCCTCAAGCCGATCAAGGGCGGCCATCACGAGAAGAAGGGACTGGCGGGCTGGTTCAACCGCAAGTTCGATGGTCTGACCAACGGCTATGTGAAGAGCACCACCGGGATGACGCGACGCGCTGGCCGCATGATGGTCATCTATCTCGCGCTCGTCGTCGGCCTCGGATACCTGTTCGTGAACCTGCCTTCGGGCTTCGTTCCTGCCGAAGACCAGGGCAATCTGATCGTCGACATCCAGGGACCACCGGAAGCCAGCGCCAACCGCACACAGGCATCAGTCGAACAGATCGAAGAGATCTTCAAGGGGGAGCCTGCCGTCAAGGATGTCATCGCCATCCAGGGCTTCAGCTTCTCCGGAAGCGGCGCCAACGCTGCCCTGATGTTCGTGACGCTGAAGGACTGGAGCGAACGCGGTGAAGGCAATTCCGCGCAGGAGATCGCCGACCGCATCAACATGGCCCTGTTCGGCCTCAAGGATGCGACCAGCTATGCGCTATCTCCGCCCGCCATCGAAGGTTTTGGGGCGACAGGCGGTTTCGCCTTCCGCCTTCAGGACCGAAATGGCATCGGACAGGCAGCTCTGTCGGCGGCGGGTGCCGAGCTGATGGAGAAGGCAAGCCAGAGCCCCGTCCTCACCGGGATGCGCGTCGAAGGACTGCCGGATGCCGCACAGGTTCTGCTCGTGATCGACCGCGAGAAGGCGAACACGTTCGGCGTGACCTTTGCCGACATCAACAACACGATCACCGCAAACCTCGGATCGTCCTATATCAACGACTTCCCGAATGCAGGTCGCATGCAGCGTGTCATCGTACAGGCTCAGGATCGCGACCGTCTGCAGACCGAGGATCTGCTCAAGCTGAACGTGCGCAACGCCAGCGGCGGTATGGTGCCCCTGTCTTCCTTTGCTATCGCACAGTGGCAGAAAGGATCCCCGCAGATCGTCGGCTATAACGGCTATCCGACTGTGCGTATTGCCGGCGAGCCGGCACCCGGCACCTCTTCCGGTGCGGCAATCGCGGAGATGGAGCGCCTCGCGGGCGAGATGCCGGACGGCATCGGTTTCGAATGGACAGGTCAGTCCCTCGAGGAGATCAAGTCCGGTTCGCAGGCACCATTCCTGTTCGGCATCAGCATGCTGTTTGTCTTCCTGCTGCTGGCGGGCCTTTACGAAAGCTGGTCTATCCCGCTGTCGGTCATCCTCGTCGTGCCGCTCGGCGTGATCGGCACCGTTCTCGCCGTCATGACGGCCGGGATGTCCAACGACATCTACTTCAAGGTCGGCCTGATCGCGATCATCGGCCTGTCCGCGAAGAACGCCATCCTGATCATCGAGTTTGCCAAGGACAACTATGCCGAAGGCAAGCCGCTGCTGGAATCCGCCATGGAAGCGGCACGGCTGCGGTTCCGGCCGATCATCATGACCTCGCTGGCGTTCACGCTCGGCGTGGTGCCGCTGGTGATCGCATCGGGCGCAAGTGCCGCCAGCCAGAACGCCATCGGCACAGCCGTGCTTGGTGGCATGATCTCGGCGACGGTGCTTGCCGTGTTCTTCGTGCCCACCTTCTTCGTCTTCGTCCTGAAGCTGTCCCGGACGAAGCGGCCGGAGACGGAGGAAATCGAGGCCGGCGCGGCGTCTTCGACCTCAGGTCAAAGCGGCCACTGAACCGAAACTGACCGATCATCCCCAGTCGGTCGGGAGCCCCTCTCCCATTCTTACGGGAGTGGGGCACTTCACATATTGCTTCCAGGAATTCCCATGTACGCCTCGACGATCAAACCCCGCCGGTTCAAGCGCTTCGCCAAACTGTCCCTTTGCATTTCAATTGTGGCCCTCCTTTCAGGATGCATGGTTGGCCCGGATTATGAGCGTCCCACCCTTTTCGTTCCCGCAGAATGGAACGGCGCCAAAACGAAGGACGCTATTCGCCCTGCCGAACTGGCATTCTGGTGGAAGAACCTCAGGGATCCTCAACTCGATTCGCTGATTGAGCGCGCCATCGCAAACAACCGAAGCGTAGCAATGGCTCAGGCGCGGCTGCGTCAAGCACGCGCCGCGCTGGACCAGGAAGCCGGTACGCTCGCGCCCACCATCGGTACTTCCACGGCTGCCACCCGGACAAAGACAGCGGACGCGTTAACGGCTGACGGAGAGAATATTTCGACGCTTTACAAAAGCGGGTTTGACGCAAGTTGGGAACTTGACCTGTTTGGCGGAAAACGTCGCAGCGTGGAAGCTGCGAGATACGGCCTCGACGCCTCCGAGGAAGAACTTCGCAATACGATGCTTGTCCTGATCGGCGATGTTGCCGCAAATTACGTGCAGGTCCGCGCCACTCAGGCGAAAATCTCGCTCGCAAGTCGCACCGCAAAATCCCAGAGACAGTCCGCATCGCTGACGCGCGCCAAACTCGAAGCCGGATCTGGCACGACTGCCGACGTCGCACGCGCCGAGGCATTGGCAGCGACCACGGAGGCTGACCTGCCAACCCAGGAAATTTCCAAGGCGACGGCGGTCAACCGCCTTGGTGTCTTGCTGGGATTGCCGCCAGCCAGTTTGTCTACTGAACTGGCGCGATCCCGGCCAATTCCGCGACCTCAATTCCCGATGCCAGTTGGCATTCCGGCGGAAATTCTGCTTTCGCGACCAGACGTGCGTATGGCGGAGCGCCAGCTGGCGCAATCGACAGCGAAAATCGGTGTCGCGGACGCTGCGCGTTATCCCGCGATCAGCCTCACCGGCAACATCGCATCCTCGGCGCTGCACATCAGTGACCTTGCCAAGAGCTCGACCATTGGCTGGGCGATCGGCCCCACTGTGACGGTGCCGCTGTTCCGTGGCGGGCAGTTGAAGGCTGCGCTCGAGGTGGCGAAAGCAGCCCGTGACGAATCCTTCGCGACATACGAAGCCTCGGTACTGACCGCGATGGAAGACGTAGAAAACGCCATCGTCTCACTGTCGCAGCAGCGACGCCGGTCCGCAAAACTTGCAGTGGCCGTCGATGCATACCGCAGGGCAAACAACGCCTCTACGGCGCAATATCAATCCGGTGTCCTGAACTATCTCGACCTGCTCGACGGACAGCGTCAGCTTTACAGTGCCGAAGCTTCGCTGATTGATAGCCAGCTTGCCGTAACGACCGCATATATCTCGCTGAACAAAGCGCTGGGCGGTGGATGGACAGGAGCCGTCGTCGCAAAGAGAGCATCGAAAGCCACAATGGAAAACGGCAGGACGCGAGACTGATTTAAAGCACGCGTCTGACAAAGAAAAAGCGTCGGCCACCGCCGCGTTTCGGGAAAATCCGACCTGACCATGAAACACCGAACCTGCTCAAGCAGGATTGCATGCTGTTGCAACACTTGAAGGAACTGCTCCAAGGGGCAGTCGTTGGTTAAGTGAAAGGAGTTCGTTTATTATGCAAGACAACACTGTTCAAAACTACACGCCTTCTGAGCTTAGCGACCGTTACTCGATCGAGCTGGGTGAGGCGCAAAGGCTCATCACCAGTTTTGGGGCGGACCGGACCGAACTTGACCGTCTGCTCGGAGCACGTGGTCGCATACATGAAGAAATAGAAACCAGACTTGCCGCGTGACAGTAGCAAGTCTGGTAGGATGAAATACCATGCAGCGTCCGGAAATCGGTTTTCGGGCGTGTAGTCAAACTGAAGGCTTTGAGTTTGGCTTGCGCGCTGCTGGTATCAAGCACCGTGGATGCCACTATGCCTCATGAACTTCCGACCAATGCGGATAGGTGACATAGGCTGTCAGAGCACCCTCTCCTTCCGTCACGATCGTTACGGTTTCGCCCTTCGGCATGTAAACGATATCTCCCGGTCCAGCTATGTGTGTGCCGGCTGTTGTCGAAACAGCTACTCGCCCCTCCAGCACGATCATGACGTCATCGACAGCCATCGTCTCGGTGAGCTTCTGGTTTGCGGCGTAGCGACCATAGCCAATCGTGATCGGCCCACCGTGCCTTTCGTCCACCAGATTTCCGACATAGATATCTCCAGTCTGACCTGGTGACCGCGAAAATTCGGCATCAGATGGGCTGAATTTCTGAACTTTCATTGCAACCTCCCGCTTATCTGAAGCCGAATTAGGGCGTCTATCGCCGACGCCAAGAAATTGACCTGAACGGAGGCATCATGTCGCAGGATCGAGACAAGGCAGCTTTAATGTGCGCTCGTGTTCTCCGCCTTCAGATTGACGTTGCGCAGGATGAGCGCCAAGGGCACCACGGCGATCGAAATCAGCGCAAGAACATGGAATACGTCGATATAGGCGAGAAAACTCGCCTGCGTCTGCACCTGAGCGCCGATCCAGCCGGTCGCCCGGCTCTGGGCGTCGGCAAGCGTCGAGCCATGTTGAGTAAAATAGCCCTCTACGGTTTTCATCGTCTGCTGGAAGGCAGGGTCTGAAGGTATGGTGTGCTCGACCAGCATGTTCTGATGCCATTGTTCGCGGTGCGCCAGAACGTTGGTTGCAATACACACGCCAATAGAGCCACCAGTGTTTCGTGCTGCATTGATCAATGCCGAGGCCTGATCTGTCTGTTCGGGTTTGAGGCCGTCATAGGATGCGGCGGTTATGGGAATGAAAATCAGTGGAAGACCGATGCCGAGGAAAAACCGCGACTCCACGAAGAAGCCGAAATTGAGCCCGGGATTAAGACTGGTCATGAACCACATCGAATAAGCGATGGTCGCCGCACCTGTGGCAATCAGATATTTGGGCTGAACCTTGGTAACCAGACGCCCGGTCACGAACATCATGACCATGGTGACGACACCACCCGGTGAAAGCGCCAATCCGGCCCAGGTTGCGGTATAACCGTAATTTTCCTGGAGTACCTGCGGTACGAACTGTGTCGTAGCGATCAGGATCGCTCCGATTGCCAGCATGACGATGAAACAGGATCCGAATTGTCGTGTCGCCAGCAGGCGTACATCGACGGCGGGATTCTTCGCCGTCATCAACCATGGGATCGAGGCCAGGAAGGCCCCGATGCAGATGACTGTGGCAACGATTATAAACGTTGAATCGAACCAGTCTTCGGTCTGGCCGCGGTCGAGCACCAACTCAAGCGCACCAAGGAAGATAGCGACCAGGGCGAAACCGACGATATCGAAGCGAATGCCATCACGCTTCATCTTCTGGCGTTCCTGCTCTGCAGACGGCGGATCCTGAACCAGCATGTAAACAAGGAAAAATGCCAGGACGCCGACCGGTCCGTTGATCAGAAAGCACCAGTGCCAGGAAAAATTGTCGGACAGATAGCCGCCGAGCGTCGGTCCGATGACCGGCGCAACAACAACAGCAATCCCAAAGACCGCAAAGGCTTGCCCGCGTTTTTCCGGCGGAAACGAATCCGTCAGGATCGACTGCGATACCGGCACCATGCCGCCGCCTGCAAAACCCTGGATCATGCGAAAGATCAGCAATGACGGCAGATCCCAAGCAAGCCCGCAGAGAACTGACGAGATGGTGAACGTGGCAAGGCAGATCAGGTAGAAACGTTTTCGCCCGTAACGTTGTGCAATGAAACTCGAGGCCATCAACGCGATGGCATTGGACACCAGATAGGTTGTCACCACCCAACTGGCTTCGTCGGAACTGATCGCGAGGCCGCCTGAAATGTAGCGCAGGGCGACGTTGGCGATCGTTGTATCTAGCACTTCCATGAAGGCGGCAACCGCCACTACGATTGCCACGATCCACGGATTGGTTACGCGGCCGGCCCCAGCGCCCTCTCCCCCGGCGCTGGCCGCCACCCCGCTTGCGCCCGCCATCTCAGTTCCTCGGGCGAACGGTCACGGTCGGCACGACCGACATTCCCGGGCCGATCGAGATGTCCTTTGGCCATTCGTCGATGGTCACCTTGACCGGCACGCGCTGCGTCACTTTCACGTAATTGCCGGTCGCATTTTCCGCCGGCAACAGAGAAAAAGCGGTTCCCGAACCGGGCTGTACCGACGCCACCCTGCCATGCAGGACATGAGCGGGATAGGCATCAATGGTGAGATCCACAGACTGGCCGGGACGCATATCCGACAGCTGGGTTTCCTTGAAATTGGCCGAAATCCACATATCGTCCGGCACGAACATGGCGATCGCCTGTCCGGCCTCCACGAACTGGCCCTTTGCCCCGCTGAGCTGAACGACGCGGCCGGGCTGTTCCGCATGCAGTTCGGTATAGTTCAGGTTCTGCTGTGCACTTTCCCTCTGGGCTTGCGCCTGCTTGAGGCTCGCAAGCGCATTTGCCCGCTGCGCCTGCGCCGCAACCTTGTTCTTGGTCGCCGAGGTGACGCTGGCTCCCGCCTGATTGAACGTGGCCTGCGCCTGCCTCAAGTTGGATTCGGATTGCTGCGAGGTCTGGACGGTGCCGGCACCGCCTTGCACGAGCTCGCGCTGGCGATTTGCCTCGTCTCTGGCAAATTGAAGCGCAGCTTCGGCTGAAGATTGCTGCGCCTGAGCCTCGGCGATGGATGCATCGCTGACCTCGACCTGCGCATCGGCACTGGCAATCGAGGCTTTGGCGGCTTCCACCTGACCGTCGGCCTGGTCAAGCGCGATCTGGTAATCTCTGGGGACGATTTTGGCGATCACTGCTCCGGCGGCCAGATGTTGGTTGTCGGTCACGGCGACGTCTTCGAGATAGCCGGAAACCTTAGCGGCTATCGAGAAGCTTCTTGCATCGATGAAAGCATCATCGGTGGTCTCATACGGATGGAAATAAACTAGCCATACAAAATAAGTGACGATCGCCAGTGCAATGATCACCACGACGGTCAGGAGCGTGGCAATGGGATGCCGCCTGAAGAAGGAAAACTTTCGTTTCTCTCCGTCCGAACCCTTCTCAGATTTTCGCTTATCGCCGGTAGCGTCCTTGTCGCGAATGTCTTTGAGAACGGATTGGCGATCAGTACCGTTGTCCGGTGCGGTGTCTTGGACCTGAGCCACGTTTTGCCCCTGCTGAAATGATGGGAAAGATCATTTTCAACGCGGCAATTCGGCAGGGGTTCCGATCAAGTGCCTGTTCTCGAATGACACCCCATGTCGGATTTTTCTGCACATCTCGATACAATCGAGCATATTATGTCGGTTCACGTCGCGACCGTTATTCGTCGTCAAAGGCTTGCTGACCACGTGCGGCCCCAGCGTCCAGGTCCCACTTCGGCATATCCTCGGCAATGTCTTCAGGAACACTTGGCATTTGTGAGCATTGACGAGTTCGTGAGGGCTGTTTCAATTTGGCAATTCGGCCCCATATCCTCAACGGGTGGCCTCGGCCCCTATTCGAAATAAGGAGTATCAATATGAAATGGACTGCACCTAAGTTTGTTGAAGTATCGTGCGGCATGGAAATCAACCGTTACGCACCGGCAGACGGTAGCGAGCCGGTTCTGTTCTGATCATGACGGGCACGGGGTTCATGACCGGCCTCCGGTTTCTCGTGCTCGGCGCTGCCGCCGGCGGCGGACTGCCGCAATGGAACTGCAATTGTTCCAATTGCGCCGCCGCCCGCGATCCGTCTTCAGGACTTGCCGCCCAGACGCAGTCTTCGCTTGCCGTCAGCATTGATGGTGAGAACTGGGCGATCTTCAACGCCTCACCCGACATTCGCCAGCAAATCCAGCAGACGCCGCAGCTTCATCCGAAAGCACTACGCCACAGCCCGATCAGGAGCGTCATCATAACCAATGCCGATGTCGATCATATCGGTGGGCTTCTGACGATCCGTGAAAAGCAGGCCTTCGATCTTTTCTCGACCTCGGCGATCGGCGCCGTCATCGACGCCAATCCGGTGTTCCGGGTGCTCGATCGGGCCTTTGTCAAGCGCCACGCGATCCGTCTGGATGAGGATTTCTCGCCGCTTGAAGGGCTTGAAGCTCGCATTTTTGCCGTACCTGGAAAGGTCGCGCTTTTCCTGGAAGAGGGCGAGCCGGAACTGGGGCTTGAGGGTGAGCAGACAATCGGCATCGAGTTCATTGCCGCAGGAAAGCGCGCCTATTACATTCCAGGTTGTGCAACATTGCCGGACTGGCTTTGCGAGCGCATACGCGGTGCGGATCTGGTCTTCTTCGATGGCACGGTCTTCACCGATGATGAGATGATCCGCGTTGGCACCGGCATCAAGACCGGCGAGAGAATGGGTCACATGCCCATTACGGGCGACGGCGGCAGCCTTGAGGCGCTGTCGAAGCTCGACATAGGCCGGATGGTCTATGTGCATATCAACAATACGAACCCGATCTGGCGCAATGGCGCGGAACGGGATGCCGTCAACGCCGCCGGTTTCGAGGTCGGACATGACGGGATGGAGATCGACCTTGACTGAAGTACGGAACAGAAACGATTTCGAAGCCCGGCTGCGCGCCATCGGCGACGCCCGCTATCATGACAAGCATCCCTTCCATGGCATGCTGCATGGCGGTCAGTGCACGATCACGCAGGTTCGCGCCTGGGTCATCAACCGCTTCTATTACCAGAGCCGTATACCGCTCAAGGATGCAGCCTTCATGTCGCGTTGCGAAGATGCCGCAATCCGCCGCGCATGGCGAAAGCGCATCGAGGACCATGATGGCGGCCGCGAGGAAGGCGGCGGCATTCGTCGCTGGCTGAAGCTGGCCGAAGCAGTCGGCCTTGATCCCGACTATGTTGCCTCCAATCGCGGCGTTCTGGCGGGCACGCGCTTTGCCTGCGATGCCTATGTGCGTTTCGTGCGCGACATGCCGATGCTGGACGCCGTCGCCGCCTCACTGACAGAACTCTTTGCGCCGACCATTCACAAGAACCGCATTGCCGGCCTGATCGAACACTATGCCTTCGCCAATGAAGAGGCGCTTTCCTATTTCCGCAAACGCCTCGATGAGGCGCCGGTGGATGTCGCCTTCGGCCTCAACTACGTTCTGGATCATGCCGACACGAAGGAAAAACAGGATGCCGCCGCCGCCGCTCTGACCTTCAAGACCGATGTCTTGTGGGCGCAGCTTGATGCGTTGCATCATGCCTATGTTTCCCCTGCCCTTCTTCCGCCCGGCGGCTGGGATGGCAAGGAAGGCGTGATCGGCGATCTCGATCAGCCGGCGCTGAAGCAGGACATCAAGGGAGTTGCAGTTTCATGAGCGAGCCTTCCGCCGTCACCGTAACGTCTCAGACCATTGCCAAACTTGCCCGCGGCGTGCGGCTGCGGGAAGATCCTGTTCGTGGCCAGACCGTCCTTCTGGCGCCGGAGCGGGCGCTGGCGCTCGATGAGATTGCTGTCATGATCGTCAACGCACTGGATGGTGAACGCACTCTGGACGCCATTGCCGCGGAGTTTTCGGTCAGGTTCGAAGCGCCGAAGGATCAGATCCTGTCCGACATGATCGCCTTCGTCGACGAGTTTTCCAAACGCAGGATGCTGGAGCTTAAGTCGTGAACGAGCATGTCAGCATTGCGCGCACGAGCGAATGGAACGGGGGACGTGTTCGTATCCCCGCGCCGATCGCCCTGCTTGCCGAATTGACGCATCGCTGTCCGCTTGCCTGCCCCTATTGCTCGAACCCTCTGGAACTGGATGGCGTAAAATCAGAGCTCACCACAGAAGAATGGATTTCCGTGTTCCAGCAGGCGGCGGCCCTTGGCGTGTTGCACCTTCACCTTTCCGGCGGCGAGCCGGCCGCGCGGCGCGATCTGGTCGAACTGACGATCGCTGCCGCAAAGGCCGGGCTCTATACCAACCTGATAACCTCGGGCATCGGCCTCACCGAAAAACGCATCGCGGAATTGTCGGATGCCGGCCTCGATCATCTGCAACTTTCCATCCAGGGATCGACACCTGCGCTGGCTGACAAGGTGGGTGGATACAAGGGCGGATATGCCCGCAAGATCGCCGTTGCCGAATGGACCCATGCGGCGGGCATTCCGCTCACGGTCAATGCCGTCTGCCACAAGCAGAACATGGACCAGATCGGCGACATGCTGGATCTGGCGGTCACGCTCGATGCACGGCGCATCGAGATCGCCACCGTACAGTTCCATGGCTGGGCCGAAAGAAACCGCAAGGCGCTGATGCCGACGAAAGAGCAGGTTCTGCGCACCAATACTTTTGTCGACGAAGCCCGCAAGCGGCTCGAAGGCATCATCGTTATCGATTATGTTCCGGCCGACCATCATTCAACCTACCCGAAAGCCTGTATGGGCGGCTGGGGGCGCACCGGTATCAACGTTACGCCATCCGGCAAGGTTTTGCCGTGCCATGCGGCAGAGAGTATCCCGTCCCTAAACTTCCAGACGATACGGGACATGTCGCTTGAAGACATCTGGTACGATAGCGACGCATTCAACGCCTATCGCGGCGACAGCTGGATGCCGGACCTTTGCCGCAGCTGTGACCGCAAGGCAATCGATATGGGTGGCTGCCGCTGTCAGGCCATGGCGCTGGCCGGTGACGCATCGGCGACGGATCCGGTCTGCATACGTTCTCCGATGCGGCAGCTTCTCGTTGAGCAGGCGGACGCAGACAGCCGCGCCGAACCACCCGAGTTCGTCTATCGTGGCAGATCGATTGAAGCAGATTAGGGGAACGTGAAGCGAACCTCCGCTTGACGGATCTGACAAACCGGCCTGCGGGCCCGTTGCAACCGCGCTTCAAACGCACCAAGGATAGCCGGCATGCTTTCCCGGTCGCGCGAGACATCATCGATCGGTTATCCGCACTCGTCATCGACTGGGATACCGGCAAGAGAATCACCTTGATATCAGGGACAGCGTTCGACTGCGTCAACAATCGGCGCGGTATTCACGTACTACCTCCGTTATTTCGCCGACGTTTACTGTCGTAGCCGCCAGTCGTCTGTCAGACGTTATTGCGGCAACTGTTCGAAACAGTGGTAAACGACTTGAGATTCCCGAAAATTATTGGCCATATGAAATGACGATCATGCGTGGAGGAGCGCCATGAGTCTCAGGCACCAGATCATCGCGCTGACGGTGATACCGCTCATCGTCGCCATCCTGACGGTGACGACGTTCATTACCCTGCAATCCGCCAATCTGATCGGCAGCAGTATCGGCACCTTCGAGCGAAACATGCTCAAGGCCAAGGAAACCGAACTGCTGAACATGACCAACCTTGCGCTGTCGGCCATCCAGGGCATCTATCAGGCCGCAGGCCCGGATGACGAGGCGGCCAAGGAAAAGGTTCGCGAGATCCTGACATCGCTCGATTACGGGCAGGATGGCTATTTCTTCGCCTATGATTATGACGGCAACAATATCGTCCATCCGCGGCAGACCTATCGGCCCGGCCGCAACTGGCTGGACCTCACCGATCCCGACGGCGATCACGTCATCGCCAACCTGATCGGCAAGGCGAAGGCCGGCGGTGGCCTGCATCAGTACAAGTGGCAAAAACCCTCGTCTGGCGAAATGGCCGACAAGCTCTCCTTTGCCGTCGGCCTCGACAAATGGAAGTGGATGCTGGGAACAGGCGTCTATCTCGATGACGTCTTTCTGCAGACCGCAGCCGCGAAAGCCGATCTGCGCGCCAATATCCGCCGAACATTCACCATCGTGGCGCTGACGGCACTGCCCTCGGTGCTTCTCGTGTTTGCGGCCTGCATTCTGGTGACGCTGCGCGAGCGGCGGATGGCGGACGGAAAGCTGAAGGAACTGACCAAACGCATCATCGGCGCGCAGGAACAGGAACGCGCCCGGCTTGCCCGCGAACTGCATGACGGTATCTCGCAAAACCTTGTCGGCGTGCGCTACGCCATCGATCTCGCCAGCCGCAAGGTGAAAAGCGGAGCCAACGACGCGGCGCAGGCCATCGGCAAGGGCGCCGACGCCTTGAACGGTGCGATCAAGGAAGTCCGTCGCCTTTCACACGATCTACGCCCCAGAGCATTGGACGATCTCGGGCTTTCAGCGGCATTGCAGGCATTGCTATCGGAATTTTTCGAGAGAACGGGCATCGCCATGTCGCTCGATGCCGCGCCTTTTCGCGATACGCTGAAGCCGGAAGCGGCGACAGCGCTTTACCGTGTGGCGCAGGAGGCTCTGCACAATATCGAAAAACATTCCGGTGCGACGCGCGGCGACATCAAGGTCTGGACAGTTACCGGCCGTGTGCGGATGACAGTGTCCGATAACGGCGGCGGTTTCGAAAAAAGTGCGAAACGCAATGCCAGCAGCGAAGGCGGGCTCGGCATCCGCAACATGCAGGAGCGCATGGCCCATTTCGGCGGCGTACTGCTGATCCGCTCCGCGGAAGACGGCACGACGCTGACGGCGATGTTGCCACGATCGGCCTCGCTCGCCGCCATCAAGACAAAGGATGCGGCATGACCATCCGCGTGCTTCTCATCGACAATCACCCGCTCGTTCTGGAAGGACTGGAGGCGCTGCTTCGAACCTTCGACCATATAGAAGTCGTCGGCACGGCAGCCACCGCACGAGTGGGACTGGAACGGGCTGTGCAGACCCGACCCGATGTCGTGCTGATGGATATCAACATGCCGCAGATGAGCGGGATCGAGGCGATCGAGCTTTTTCGGGAAAACCTGCCGCAGACAAAAATCCTGATGCTGTCCATGCATGACAGCAAGGAATACATCTCCACCTCGGTTCTTCATGGCGCGTCCGGTTATATCCTGAAGGACGTTTCCACCGACGAGATCATTTCGGCCATCGAGGCGGTCGCGGCCGGAGGCACCTATTTTTCATCGGGCGTATCCGCCGCGCTTCTCGATAAAAAGGACAATGCCGCATCGTCACTGCTGACAACGCGCGAGCACGATGTCCTGTTGTTGATCGCCAGCGGCCGCAGCAACCGCGACATCGCGCAGGCACTGGCGATCTCCGAAGCGACGGCCGAGACGCATCGCAAGAAGGTCAAGAAAAAGCTCGGCATCACAACGACGGCCGGGCTTGTCCGTTTCGCGATCGACAACGGTCTGGCGGCGCAAGAAGCGGACATACCCACTACTGGGTAGGGATGGTAATTTAGCGCCACGGCATTCTTGTCGGCGTGGCGAGGCGGCGATAGCAATTGCTGGATGGCAGGCCTTCGGTCCGGCTGTCACGGGGAGGAGAAAACATGACCGCATTCCTGAGCGTGTCGCGTGCGATAGACGCGATGAATACCCTATTGGGCAAAGCCGTTTCCTGGCTGCTTCTGGCCGCCGTGCTGATCAGTGCCATCAATGCGGTCACTCGCAAGCTTTTCAATCTCAGCTCGAATGCCTGGCTCGAGGCGCAATGGTACCTGTTTTCGGCAGCCTTTCTGCTGGCTGCCGCCTGGACCCTGCTCAGCAGCGAACATGTGAAGGTCGATCTGGTTTACGGCCAGCTGTCGCGCCGCACGCAGCTGTGGATCGAGGTTCTCGGCACGATCTTCTTCCTGCTGCCATTCTGCCTGATCACCATCTACCTGTCCTGGCCGATCGTCCTGTCCAAATTCCAGAGCGGCGAAGTCTCCAACAACACGGGCGGCCTCGTGCTGTGGCCTGTCTGGGCAATGATCCCGTTGGGCTTCGGTTTTCTGGCGCTTCAGGGCGTATCGGAACTGATCAAGCGTATCGCCATCCTTCGCGGCGCCATACCCGATGCGGTGGCGCTTGCCGACGCCGAAGCAAAAACGCTTTAAACCCAGCAGGATACGTTCACATGTTTGCATTTTTCGCGGAAAATCTCGCGCCGATCATGTTCCTGTCGCTGATCGTCGTCTTGCTGCTCGGTTATCCCGTCGCCTTCGCGCTGGCCTTTGTCGGCTTCGTGTTCGGTTTTATCGGCATCGAGATGGGGCTTTTGCCCATCAACCTGTTCGGCGCCATCCCCGACCGCATTTTCGGGCAGATGTCCAACGAGACGCTGCTCGCCATCCCCTTCTTCACCTTCATGGGCCTGATCCTTGAACGAAGCGGCATGGCCGAGGCCCTGCTCGACACGATCGGGCAATTGTTCGGCCCGATCCGCGGCGGTCTTGCCTTTGCCGTCATTTTCGTGGGCGCCATTCTGGCCGCGACCACCGGTGTCGTTGCCGCATCCGTCATTTCGATGGGCCTGATTTCGCTGCCGATCATGCTGCGTTACGGCTATGATCGCCGTGTTGCAGCCGGCACGATTGCCGCATCCGGCACGCTGGCGCAGATCATCCCGCCGAGCCTTGTGCTGATCATTCTCGCAGACCAGCTCGGCCGCTCGGTCGGCGACATGTACAAGGGCGCGCTGGTGCCCGGCCTGCTGCTCGTTGCAGCCTATTCCGGTTACATCATATTGATGTCGTTCCTGCAGCCTGCCAGCGTTCCGGCTCTGCCGCCGCAGGCTCGTACGCTGCGTGGCTGGAAACTGTTCGGCAGGGTGATCACCTCACTGGTGCCGCCGCTTGTGCTGATCTTCCTCGTTCTCGGCACGATCTTCATCGGCGTGGCGACGCCGACCGAAGGTGGTGCGATGGGTGCCGTCGGCGCGCTCGCACTTGCCGCCATGAACCGCAAGCTCAATCTGGCGATGATCCAGTCGGCGCTTTATGCCACGGTAAAACTGTCATCCTTCGTGATCTTCATCCTGCTCGGCGCGCGCGTCTTTTCGCTGACCTTTTATGGCGTCAACGGCCATGTCTGGGTCGAGCACCTGATGACCTCCATTCCGGGCGGCGAGATCGGCTTCCTGATCGTCGCCAACCTTCTGGTGTTTTTTCTGGCCTTCTTCCTCGATTATTTCGAGCTGGCCTTCATCATCATCCCGCTGCTGGCACCGGTCGCCGATGCTCTCGGCATCGACCTGATCTGGTTCGGCGTGATGCTTGCCATCAACATGCAGACCTCGTTCATGCATCCGCCCTTCGGTTTCTCGCTGTTCTATCTGCGATCCGTGGCGCCGACGCGGGCCTACAAGGACCGAATAACCGGGGCGACGATCCAGCCCGTCACCTCCGGGCAGATCTATATGGGTTCCCTGCCCTACCTCGCCATCCAGCTGGTCATGGTGGCTGTTGTCATCACCTTCCCCGGCCTCGTGACGCACTACAAATCCGGCAGCGTCGCAGTCGATCCGTCGACCATCCAGCTCAACGTGCCGATGCCCGGTGCGGGTGGGGAAAACCCGTTCGGCACCCCGACCCAGCCGTTCGGCGCACCGGAACAGTCTTCGGGCGATCCGGCACCACCATCCTTCGGCAGCCCTGCACCGGATTTCGGCTCGCCGACGCCGAGTTTCGGCTCACCATCGGAAACACCTGCACAACAGAACCCATGATCTTCGGCCGCATTACACACGGCAGCCACATATCAACCTTGAGGAGGAGGACACCATGACGGACAGGATCAACAGACGAAACTTTCTGACGAAAGGCGCCATCGGCGGTGCGGCAACCGTTGCCGGTGCAGCGCTAGCCGCACCGGCCGTGGCACAGGAACTGCCGACCATCAAATGGCGCCTGACGTCGGGCTTCCCGAACAACCTCGACACGATCTATGGCGGCGCCGTGGTGATGTCGCAGGCGCTATCGAAAATCACCGGCGGCAAGTTCGAAATCCAGGTGTTTCAGGCCGGCGAAATTGTGCCCGGCCCGCAGGCCATCGATGCCGTGAAGGCCAATACGGTGGAAATCGCCCATACCTGCGGTTATTATTTCACCGGCAAGGATCCGACCTTCGCAATCGGCTCGACCATTCCCTTCGGCCTCAACGGTCGCCAGCAGAATGCCTGGCTTTACCATGGCGGCGGCAACGAAGCCTATAACGAATTTCTGGCCGATTACGGCGTGATCGGCGTCCCCGGCGGCGCCACCGGTGCCCAGATGGGTGGCTGGTTCCGCAAGGAGATCAAGGGGCTTGCCGATCTCAAGGGCGTCAAGATGCGTATTGCCGGCGTGGCCGGTGAAGTTATGTCGCGCCTCGGCGTGGTGCCGCAGCAGCTGCCGGGCGGCGATATCTATCCGGCGCTGGAGCGCGGTACGATTGATGCGGCCGAATGGATCGGTCCCTATGACGACGAGCGCCTTGGCTTCTACCAGATCGCCCCGAACTATTATTACCCGGCCTATTGGGAAGGTGGCCTGACCATCCACTTCTTCATCAACAAGGCCCAGTATGAAGCCCTGCCGGATGCCTACAAGGCGGCGCTCGATGCCGCATGCAAGGCCGCCAACATCAACATGCAGGCGCTTTACGACGTCAAGAACACGACGGCGATCCGCTCGCTCGTCGGCAAGGGCGTCAAACTGCGTCCGCTGCCGCGCGATGTGATGGATGCCGCCTACAAGACGACATTCGAGCTTTACGCCGAATACAGCGCCAAGCACCCGGCATGGGCAAAGATCTATCCGGGCTGGAAGAAGTTCCGCGACGAGTCCTTCGAATGGTTCCGCGTCGCCGAATACAGCTATGACAGCTACATGTATGCGGCGCAGGCTTCGGGGAAATAAGAGCGATCCCGGTCAGGGGTCCGTTGAAGGCTCCAAACCCTGAAAGTTACGTGCCCGCGAGACAATCTCGCGGGCATTTTTAAGGGCGGAAATACCAGTACGGTAGCCGGCGAATCACATCGGCGGAACGACGCCATTGGTGCCGACGACAACGCGACCGCTCGACATAGAGCCGTCAGGTGCCTTTTCGGACGGTACGAACACCGTGGCGCCGGCCTTGATGTCGGAGACGGTGGCAGGCGCGAACGTCACGACCGGTGTGCCGTCCGGAATGGCGATCTTCTTTTCTTTTCCCTTGTAGGTCACGGTCACGGTTCGTCCGTCGACCGATTTCACCGCATCTGCGACCGTCGCATTGGTCATCGAGCTGTTGGGTTTCAAATCCCAAGCATAGCTACCCTCGCCGGTGCCTTTCATGGCCGCCGGAAAAATCAGCACTTCAAGTGCGCCGTCGCCGCCGTCAGCGGTCGGCAGGGAGGCGATGCCGACGAAGTCGCCCGGCTTGATATCATCGACGGATGCCTTGGCGACGCTCGATACCTTCCAGTCGTCCTTGAGCATGATCTTCGCATCAGTGCCCTCGCGGGTCTTCACCGACAAGGTCTGACCGTCGAGGCTTTCGACGGTGCCGCGGACACGAACCTGATCAGCCGCATGCGCTGCGAACCCGGCCGACATGGCCAGCAGCGTACCGGCGATGACCGATGTCCCGGTTCTAGAAATGATTTTGGAAATGGATAGCATATCTTGTTCCTTTTAGAGCCCTCGTCTCAAATCCCCGGTGGATGCGGGTGAAATCCGCCGGTGTCCCAAGCGGCAGCCATCGCGGCTGCCGGTGAACCAAATTCAGCGAAAATTAGATACCGGCGTACCACTCATAGCCGCGGTCTTCCCAGAAGCCGCCATTGCCGCCATAGAGGCCCGCCAGATCTCCCACTGCCTCGATGCGCATTAGGTACTTCGCCTGTTTGTAACCAAGTTGCCGTTCGACCCTCAGCCGCAGCGGCGCACCGTGCGGCACTTCCAGATCATGGCCGTTCATCGAATGGGCGAGGATCGTTTGCGGGTGATAGGCATCGACCAGATCGATGCTTTCATAATACCAGCCGCTGCCGTCGAGGCTTTTCTCGTATTCGTCGGCGCAATGGAAAACGATGTATCGTGCCTCCGGTTTCAGTCCCACCTTGTCGAGCACGGCGGCAAGCGGAACGCCGGTCCACTGCCCGATGGCGCTCCAGCCTTCGACACAGTCATGCCGGGTGATCTGGGTACGTGACGGCATCGCCTTGATCGCCGCAAGCGACAGTTTCGTCGGGCGTTCGACCAGACCGCCGACCTCCAGGTTCCATTGCGAGAATTTTTGCGAGAGCAGGGTCTGATATTCGGCGCCGTCCGGCATGCTGGTGCCATTGGCGCGGAAGGTCGGCGAGATGTCGGCCACGCTGAATTCGCGGGCCAGCGTCTTGTCGCCGATCAGCAGGCGCTGGGTGCGCATGGTCAAGCCCTCGGCCATCCGTAATGCCTGCTGCATGGTCGGGTTTTCGACCAGCAGATCGCAGCCGCTGAGGCCGAGTGCCGAGGCCGTGAGCGTCGAGCCGATCAGGAACCGGCGGCGGGTGATCAGGCGGCTCATGGTTTCGGCTCCCCTTGAGGCTGCACATGGATGGCGTAACGGCCGGTGATCATCGAGCGCATGTTGTTGAAGACGCCGGAGGCCAGAACCATGGCGACATGCACGATGACGAAGGCAACGAGCGAAAAGGCGGTGATGAAATGCAGGGTGCGGGCCGACTGGCGACCGCCGAAAACATCGAGCAGCCATGGTGCAAAGGCATTGAAGCCAGGCGACATGGTCAGGCCGGTGGCGATCATCAGCGGCAACAGCACAAAGATCACCAGCAGATAGGTGAGTTTCTGCAAAGCGTTGTAGTGGCGCGCCTGTTCGCCCTTCGGGAAACGCAGGCGGGCATGGTCGGCAATCTCGTGGCCGAGATGTGATGGCGTCAGTTCATTTTTCGTGGGCAACAGATCGCGGCGAAAATGCCGGGCGACAAAGCCATAGGCCATGTAGATCAGGCCGTTGATGACGAACAGCCAGGCAAAAAAGAAATGCCAGCGTCGGCCGGTGGCAAGATCCTGATAGCTCGGCAATGTTGCCCAAGCGGGAAAGCCGCGCGCCGTCTGCTCGCCATCGACAGCGGAAACGCCAAGCACGCCAGTGGTGTCGAAAGAGAGACTGCCGATGCGCGTGACACCCTTGACCGTATCACCATCCTCTACCGCCTGCATGGCGATGAATGACAGGTCTTCGTCGGCACCATACTGGCCCCAATAGAGGCTCGGATGAGCGTTGAAGATCTGCAGGCCGCTGAACAGCAGCACGGTCATGCACAGCACGTTCAGCCAATGCGACAGGCGAATAGTCAGGCTATGGCGACGAATAAGCGTGCGGGTGGCGGCAGGCTGGGCTGAAGCATCCATGGATTTTTCTCACGGAAACAGGGTGACCATATTGACGAAGGCGCCCCTGCAACAGTTGCAGGCTGCAAGGGCGCGAAGGCGATTATTTCATCGCGTCGCAGGACTTCATCATGTCCGCCTTCTTCATGCTGTCCTTTTCCATGCCGGCCTTGTGCATGCAGTCGGCCTTGGTGCCGCCCATCTTCGTCGCGTCGGCCTTCATGCCATCCTTTTTCATGGTGTCCGATTTCATCGTATCGGTCTTTTTCATGGAATCGTTGCTGGTCTGCGCCTGCGCGATGCCGGAAGCCAGCGACAGGCCGAGAAGGGCTGCAAGGCAGGTGGTGTTGAAAAGACGCGCTCTCATGATGTTTCTCCCAGTGGATGTGCTCGCCGCATGTCGCGCCGAAGGTTCACAGGAAGCTCATTCGATGGGCTGACGGATCGGTTACAGGCATCACGGCGATGTGATTGAATGATCGGTCACCGCCGTTTCTCGCTTTTCTTTCTTCAGCCGTGTAACCGTTTTCCGGTCAGGCCGTATGAAGCGGAAACGACATGAAGCATTTGACCGAACTTGAACTGAAAGCGCTGATGCTCTTGTCCCTCGATGGGGACGAGATTGCCTATCGCTGCCTGCTGGATATGCTGCGGCATCTGCTGGTCAGCTATTACGCAAGACGGCTTGGAGGGTCGGCGGCGGCACATGTCGACGATCTGGTTCAAGATACGCTGCTCGCCCTGCATCAACGCCGTATCACCTATGATCGCGATCGGCCGTTCACGGCGTGGTTCTTCACGATCGCCCGGCACAAGCTGGTCGATCATCACCGGCGTTCACGTGGACGTGCGCATGTCGGGCTGGAAGCAATCGGCGAGGTGGCGGATGATTACAGCGAGGATGCCGTGGCGGCGAATATGGACGTCACCCGGCTGCTGGCCAGCCTGCCTGCATGGCAGGGCGAGATGATCCGGCAAGTGCGGCTGGAAGGGCGGTCCGTCGCGGACACGGCCAAAGGTAGCGGTCGCACCGAAGCAATGGTGAAGGTCGGCGTGCATCGCGGCATCAAGGCATTGGCTGCGAGATTGAGAGGCGAGCGTGGCGAAGATGGATAACATAATCGATGAGTTGGCGAAGGATCTTCAACCTGTGCGCAAACATGCACTGCACAGGCTGTTGATGCTTTCACTCATGCCGGGCATTGCCTTTTCGGCAGCATTTATCCTGCTGGGGCATGGCTTTCGCCCCGATATTGCTGCCGCCGTCTCGCAGGCCGCATTCTGGGCAAAATCCGCTTATCCGCTATTGCTGTCCATCGTGGGAGTGGTTGCCCTCATCAAGGTAGCACGTCCGGGCGGACGGCCGGTTGCCGCTGCAGCCCCAGTGTTGGTTATCTACGCCCTTTTGATCATTCTCGGACTTCTGCAACTGAATGCCGCAACTTCAGCGTATGAACACCATCGGCTGATCATGGGCATTTCCTACTGGTTCTGCCCATTGATCATTCTGGCTGCCGGTGCACCGCTGATGGCGGCAACCTTCTGGTTCCTGCGCCGCGCCGCGCCGACCCAACCACGCCTTGCCGGCTTCATTGCAGGGGCCACTGCCGGCTCCATCGGCGCCTGGGTCTACAGCTGGGGCTGTATCGAGAACGGCCTAACGTTTGTGGCGTTGTGGTACACGCTTGGCATCGTGTTATGCGGCCTGATCGGGATGCTGCTCGGAAGGCAATTACTCCGTTGGTAAACGGCGATCTCACCCGCAGGCAATGTTTGCACTTTTTTGGATTTGGTGTCAGATTGCCTGTCTTGATGGGATGCGAACTAGTGATCCACGCTCCGCAACGCATAAACCATTGCAGTTTGTGTTACTTTACAGATTCAATACGTAATTCACGCCATAAAAGCCCGTTATGGAACTGAACATATCGCAGTTATTCAGCCTCATATCCTGAGGCTTTGAGGAATTTTCTTCATCCATCAACTGGCAAAAGGTTGATGATGTCGCCGAATGCTTGTGCGATCGTATCGAAGCTTCTTTCCGTTTACTTTGGCAACCGCGCCTTAATTTTCGAGAACGCCATGTAGATCGGGTTCAGATTCGGCGAATAGGGTGGCAGGCACAAAAGCCACGCTCCCTGCGCATTGACCCGTTGCGCGGCTCGCCCGCTTTTTTTGGAAACCGACATTGTCGAGGATGGCAACGTTACCGGGCTACTGTGTCGGTACGAGTTGCGTCTCGACCCATGTTTCGACTATGCGGCTGTGCATCGGCGCAGTGAAGATCCATGGCGCCCTCAGACCATGGCACAGAAGACCAATGAAGGTCTCGATTTTCCAGCGGCAGAAAGGTGCATAGGCGTTGAACCGACTGCCCTTTTGCGACCATCCGGTACGTTTTATCAGGCGTGTTCGTGGAAGGTCTCATCAATAAAGATGAGAGGCCACAATGTCTTGTTGAAGAGCGGCTTTCTCCGGTTCATCCATAGGTCACGCGCCCTTGCGATCTCGGACTGCGCTGTTCATGTGCCGTATGGCTTTTTTGCTCAGCCAAGCCGGTGCAGAAACCGGCTGGCTATTAAGCGGTGGACTTCAACGCCGCGCGCGGCGAGCTCGACACACAGTTCGTCCAAGGCCATTTCGCCGGGGGCGAGATTTTGCTCCAGGCGGATGCCCCTGCTTTTCTGGGTGAAATGAGCCGCAAGAGCGCAGCAGGATCATCATGTTGTTGACGCAAGGTGGCGAAACGCGGAGATGCCGCACGGCATTTCCGGTGACTATTGCCGTCGTAGACAAACGCCACGCTCACACGACTCGATCGGACGCGGCTTGCCCTTGGCGTCTCTCCTTCCACAGGCATAGTGAATCACAGCTCATGTCAAACGAGCATCGCGGATCTTGTTTGGTGCAACATCTTTAGCCACTAGTTTGGTGAAACGGCCAGACATCTGAACTTTACAGGATCTGCTTCCTCGCAGGCATTTTCGCTGCGAAGAAGCAATTTTTACTCCTTAACCGCACCGGTCATCGACGACACGTAATAATCGACGAAGAAGGAATAGAGGATCACCACCGGCAGCGAGCCGAACAGCGCGCCTGCCATCAGCGAGCCCCACTCGAACACATCGCCGCGCACCAGTTCGGTCAAGACGCCGACCGGGATCGTCTTGTTTTCCGACGACTGGATGAAGGTGAGCGCGTAGATGAACTCGTTCCACGATAGGGTGAAGGCAAAGATGCCGGCCGAGATCAGGCCCGGCACCGCCAGCGGCAGGATGATTTTTATGAGAATCTGCCAGCGGCTTGCGCCATCCACCAGCGCGCTTTCCTCCAGTTCAAATGGGATCGAGCGAAAGTACCCCATCAGCAGCCATGTGCAGAAGGGAATGAGGAAAGTCGGGTACGTGAAGATGAGCGCCAGCCGGCTGTCATAGATGCCCAGTTTGAAAACGATGAAGGCCAGTGGAATGAACAGGATTGATGGCGGGATCAGATAGGCGAGGAAAATCACAAGGCCGACCTGTCGCGAGCCGGTGAACCGGATGCGCTCGATGGCATAGGCGCCGAGCACCGAGGCCACCAGCGACAGCGCAGTGGAGCCGATCGCTACCAGCATCGTATTCCAGAGCCAGCCCGGATAGGAGGTTTCGAAGAACAGGTATTTGATGTGGTCGAGCGTTGGGCCGACCACCCAGAACGGGCTGTAATTGGTGTAGTCGGTCAACTGATCATTGGGTTTTACCGCCGTGATCGCCATCCAGTAGAACGGAAAAAGCAATACGAAGATGAAGACCGCCATCGGCAGGTACAGCATCACGACGCGGCGGGGCAGACGGTTGAGATAGCTCATGCCTTCGGCATTGTCGGTCAGGACGGCGTCAGTCGGGCGGGTGGTCGTGGTTTGTGTGGTCATTGGTCTATCCCCTCAATCCTGTCCGCCCTGCTGCCATTTGCGGCGTTGCAGTCCGAAGAAGCTGAACATGATGGCGGCGAGCAGGAAGGGCACCATGGCAACGGCAATCGCCGCACCTTCGCCCAGCTGTCCGCCGGGAATGCCGCGCTGGAAAGACAAGGTCGCCATCAGATGCGTGGCATTGACCGGGCCGCCCTTGGTCAGCACGTAGATGAGCTGGAAATCGGTGAAGGTGAACAGCACCGAAAAGGTCATGACCACGGCGATGATGGGCGTCAGCATAGGCAGTGTGACATAGCGAAAGCGTTGCCAGCCGCTGGCACCGTCGAGTGAGGCGGCTTCCTGTAGGGAGGCCGGAATGGTCTGCAGGCCGGCGAGCAGCGAGATCGCCACGAAGGGAATGCCGCGCCAGACATTGGCCAGGATTACCGAGATACGGGCATTGGTGGCATCGCCGAGGAAATTGATCGGGCTGGAGATCAGGCCCATCTGCATCAGCGACCATGAGATGATCGAGAACTGCGCATCGTAGATCCACCAGAAGGCCAGCGCCGACAGCACGGTCGGCACCACCCATGGCAAGAGGATGATTGCGCGGAAGAAGGATTTGAACGGCAGATGCTGGTTGAGCAGCAGCGCCAGCCAGAGGCCGAGCGCGAATTTCAGCACCGAGGCGACAAAGGTGTAGAGCACGGTGTTGAACACCGACAGCCAGAACACGTCGTCTTCCATCAGGAACTGGTAGTTTTCCAGCCCGATGAAAATGCCGTCACGGCCGATCTTGGTGTCGGTGAAGCCGAGCCAGACACCCAATCCAAGCGGGTAGGTGAGAAAACACAAAAGAAAAATCGCCGCCGGCAGCATGAACAGGGCGCCGAGCACATTGTTGTTCTGCAAGAGCGAATAAAACGGCCCTCGCGTTTCCTTAGTAATCACCGTCGCCATGACAAACCTCCTGATAGGGCCTCCAGATCAGCGATGGCGACACGCCGTAACCGGCGTGTCGCATGAAATCATTTGGTCATGTCAGACGCGGTAATAGCGGTTGGCCCGGCGTTCGGCCTCCTTCATGGCGTCTTCCGGCGAACGCTGGCCGGTGACGGCGGCGGCGAACATGTCGACCAGAACGTAATCGGCCATGGTGGCGGCCGATGCATAACCGAGCGGGCCGGCATACCCGTTCGGGCGCAGCGTTTCCGATGCGCGCGAGTAGGGCGCGTGAATCGGATCGGCGGTCCAGATCGGGTTTTTCGCGAAGGATTTGAGCGCCTGGCAGCAATAGGCGCTGGAGCCGGTCAGCCACGCATTCATCTGGTCGGCTTCCATCATGAACTTGATATAGGCCTTGGCAGCTTCCGGGTATTTCGTGTGCTTGAACAGCAGCAGCGAACTGGTCTGGTGCAATTCCACGCTCTTGCCGACCGGGCCGATCGGAAAATTCGTGGTGCGGATATCGGCGGCGATTTCCGCCAGTTTCGGATCGCCCTTGGCGGTGTAATAGACAGACACGCCATTGGCGATCAGCGACACCTGACCGGCGAGGAAGGCGCGGTTGTTATTGACGTCCTGCCAGCTTTCCGTGCCGGGAATGAAGGTGGCGTAAAGCTCCTTGGCATAATTGATCGCCGCCAGTGTTTCCGGGCTGTTGATCGTCACCTTGCCTTCGGCATCGACCATCTGTGCGCCGTGGCTCCACAAAAGCCAATGGGCATAGTTGTTGCCGTCGCCGACGGCCTTGCCATGCGGGAAGCCGGCGGGCGTGCCCTTGGCCTTCATCGCCTTGCACAGTTCGAGGAAACCGGCTGTATCCTTTGGGAACTCGTTGAAACCGGCGGCCTTGACGTGGCTGTCGCGGTAGACGACGGCATTGCCGATGGCGGCAAGCGGCATGGCGATGAACTGGTCGCCTCGGGCGGCGTAACCACGCATGCCGTCATACCAGCCGCCATATTTGCCGCCGAGATAGTTGGCGAGTTCGGTGAGATCCACCAGCTTGTCGGGATACTGGTGGGCGTCGTCGAACCAGCACATCACGAGGTCGGGACCGGACCCGACATTGGCGGCAACCGCTGCCTTGGGGCGAATATCCTCCCAGCTTTCCTTGTCGACCCGGACTTCTACGCCGGTCGCCTCGGTGAATTTTTTTGTGTTGGCAAGCCAGGCCTCTTCGTCACCCTTCACAAACGGCGTCCAGCGCAGAAGCCTCAGGCTTGCGCCGCTTTCCGGTTTGTAGGCCGGTTCGACCTGCGCGAAAGTCGGGCGGATGCCGAGGCCCGCGACGCCGGCGGTGGCAGCGGTTACTGCGAGAAAGTCACGTCTTCTGATCGTCATGATATTCCTCCTCCAAAATGCGGGAAAGGTTTCCCCGGCATTCACACCCCGCTTGGTGAATGGCGGTCCTTGCATTCTCGTCATTGTAAGTTCATGCGGAATGCGCCGACGGGGATGGTGAAACGGGAAGGCTCCTCCTCCTGCCCGTTGCCATCCTCGCGGTATCAGTCGGTCAATCGCCTGCCGGTTTCGACATCGAAAAGATGCACATGGGCAGCATCGATCGAGACGTTCAGCGTTTCGCCCGGACGCGCGTTGATCCGTTCGCGGAACACGCAATTGGCATCGCTGCCGCCAAGGCGGACGATGAGATGTGTTTCGTAACCGGTCGGTTCGATCACCACGATCTCGACCGGCATGCCGCCCGCATCGAGCGTGATGTATTCGGGGCGAAGACCGTAAACGAGGTCACAGCCAACCGCTTCCGCCGGGGCATTGGCAACGGGCAGAACGGTGCCGTCCGTGGCGATGAAACGGTTGCGGTCCTGCGGATCAAGCTTGCCCTTGATCATGTTCATCGAAGGCGAGCCGATAAAACCGGCGACGAACAGATTGGCCGGCCGATCGTAAAGCTCCAGCGGGCTGCCGATCTGCTCGACCACGCCGTCATGCATGACGACGATCTTGTCGGCCATGGTCATCGCCTCGATCTGGTCGTGCGTGACATAGACGGTGGTGGTTTTCAGCCGCTGATGCAGTTCCTTGATCTCGGCACGCATGGCAACGCGCAGCTTGGCGTCGAGGTTGGAGAGCGGCTCGTCGAACAGGAACACTTTTGGATCGCGCACGATGGCGCGGCCCATGGCGACACGCTGGCGCTGGCCACCGGAAAGCTGGCGCGGATACCGTTCGAGCAGCTTGTCGAGACCGAGAATGCCAGCGGCATATTTGACGCGTTTGTCGGCTTCTTCCTTCGGCGCCTTGTTGAGCATTAGCGAGAACGCCATGTTCTGCTCAACCGTCATATGCGGATAAAGCGCATAATTCTGGAACACCATGGCAATATCGCGTTCCTTCGGCGGCAGCGTATTGACCACCTTGCCGCCGATGCTGATCTCGCCGCCGGAAATGTTTTCCAGCCCCGCCAGCATGCGCAGCAGCGTCGATTTTCCGCAGCCGGAGGGGCCGACGAGGATGACGAACTCGCCATCGGCGATCTCGATGTCCACACCCTTGATGACCGGAAATGCGCCGAACGATTTTCGAACATCGGTGAATTGAACGTCTGCCATGGTCCCTCCCTGGGTATTTTTATGAAGTCCCGTCTTGTCTCTCTGCGTATGCGATTGTCATAGGTATGCTTAGCCGCGCCCGACAAAGGGCATCTTTGTCGCCATCACGGTCATCGTCAGCACATTGGCATCGAGCGGCAGGCTCGCCATATAGGCGACGGCATTGGCGATATGGCTGGCATCGATGGTCGGCTCGACGGCGATCTCGCCATTGGCCTGCGCCACACCTTTCGCCATTTTCCGCGTCATTTCCGTTGAGGCGTTGCCGATATCGATCTGGCCGCAGGCGATATCGAAATGCCGGCCGTCGAGCGCCGTGGATTTGGTCAGCCCGGTAATGGCGTGTTTGGTGGCGGTATAGGGCGCCGTGTTCGGGCGCGGCGCCGTGGCCGAGATCGAACCGTTGTTGATGATGCGGCCGCCTTGCGGCTGCTGTGCCTTCATCAGTCGAAAAGCCTGCTGGGTGCAGAGAAAAGCGCCGGTGAGGTTGGCGGCAACGATGGCGTTCCAATCCTCGAAGGACAGTTCCTCCATCGGCACGTTGGGCACATTGATGCCGGCATTGTTCACCAGCAGATCGAGCCGGCCATATTGTTCGGAGATCCTGTCGAACAGCGTGCGCACCGAAACGGGATCGCCGACATCGGCGGAAACAGCCAGAAACTCGGCTCCGGTTTCACTCGCCAGTTCCGAAGCGGCAGATTTCAACACGTCCTCACGGCGACCGGAAATCACCACCTTGTAACCGGCACTTCCGAGCGCATTGGCAATAGCCCGCCCGACACCGGTGCCGCCACCCGTGACCAATGCGATCTGTCCGCTGTTATCCGTCTGCGTCATGCAATTTTACCTTCCAACTCGTCCTCGATATGCGCCTGTATTATCTCTTCGAAATTCGTTTCCGCCTTGAAACCCAGCGCCAAAGCCCGTTGCGCATCGAACTGCGTTGCCCAGCCGGCCACGATCCGTTCGATCACCGGGTCCGGTTCACGGCGGATCAGCGCCACGGCCCTGTCGCCGGCAACGCGTCGCAGCGCCTCGATCTCGTCGGCAACGAGGGCAGAGAGGCCCGGCATGGTAAGGTTTCTGCGCGGTCCGATCTTTTGGGTGTCGATCGTTGCCGCATGTACGAAAAAGCCGACGGCAGAACGCGGGCTGGCAAACCAGTGGCGCACCTGATCGCTGACCGGCAAGATCGCCGGCTGGCCGACCAGCGGCTCACGCAGAATGTTGGAAAAGAAACCCGACGCTGCCTTGTTCGGCGCTCCCGGTCGCACGCAAATGGTCGGCAGGCGGATGCCGAGGCCGTCAAAAATGCCGCGGCGGGAATAATCGGCGAGCAGCAGTTCGGCGATGGCCTTCTGCGTGCCGTAGCTGGTGAGCGGCGTGGTGAAAAAATCGTCAGGGATGATATCGGGGAAAGGCGTGCCGAAAACGGCGATCGACGAGGCGAACAGGACGCGCGGAACGTAGCGGTCCTTCAGGCCTTCATGGCGGATGGTTTCGAACAGAGCGCGTGTGCCGTCGAGATTAACCGAATAACCCTTGTCGAAATCGGCTTCCGCCTCGCCCGAAACGATGGCGGCAAGATGAAAGATAAGGTCGGGCCGCGTTGCGATCAGTTTTGGCGCAACGGTCGCATCGGCCAGATCCGCCGTCTGCGCGGTGGTGATCGATTGCAGCGCTGCCGGTACAGTCGGCTGAAAGGCATCCACCAGTGTCAGCCGGGTGATCTCTCCACCCAGAATGTGCGGGCTCGATGCAATCCGGTCGGTGAGCTTGCGACCTACCATGCCTGCCGCGCCCAAAATCATCACATGCATTCCGGCTTCTCCTCCCAGTGTTGCCGTGGATGTTATTTCTTCGGCGGCTCGCTCCTCACTTCGAACCGCTAAACGTCACTCAGACATATAAAATGCTCTCCGCAGTCTTCATCCGTTGTGTCTCCCGGCATGTCTTCAGCCAGCCCAGCCCGGCTTCGGTGGATATCGCCGGCCGGTATTCGGCACCGATTGGGCGGTCATAGCCAATCGCATCGAGATGGCCGAGAATGTGGCCGTAATCCACTTCGCCATGATCCGGTTCACGGCGATCCGGCACGGCGGCGATCTGGATATGGCCGATCACCTCCATGGCAGCCTGCAATCTACGCGTCAGATCACCTTGCATGATCTGCACATGGTAGCAATCGAACATAAGTCTGACATTGGTGGCGCCGACGGCGGCGATGATGTCGAGCGCCTGGTCGGTCGTGTGCAGGAAATAGCCTGGCGCATCGCGGCTGTTCAGCGGCTCGATCAGGATTCCGATGCCTGCTTCTGCAGCCTTTTTTGCCGCATAACGCAGGTTGTCAATGAACGTGTTGCGAGCTTCCTCACCAGCAGCCTTGCCGGCCATGACATGCACATTGCGCGTAGCCGTTCTGGCAGCGTAGTCGATTGCCTTGTCGATCGCCTCGACGGCCTCTTGCCGACGATCTGGAAGCGCAGACAGCCCGTTGTCGCCGGCCTGCGGGTTGCCACGGCTGGTGTTGAGACCGAGCATGGCAAGGCCGGTCTCGTCGAGCGCGCGCCGCGTTTCTTCCGGTGGTGTATCGTAAGGCCAATGGCATTCCACCGCGTCGAAGCCGGCCGCACTGGCAGCACGGATGGCATCGGGCAGCGAAAGCTCCTGCCAGAGAAAACCGAGATTTGCGGAAAAGCGAGCCATATCAATCCCACTCCACATCATAGGTTTTCACGAGATCAGCGATTTGCGCATCGCTCAGAAGTTTCGGGTTGGCCCCGCGCGTGAGCATGGCGAGTTTGGCCGTCTCCTCCAGTTCCTCGATGGCATAAACGGCTGCTTCCAGTTCCTTTGCAGCCACAACAGGCCCGTGGGCCGCCAGCATCACGGCCGAGCGTTTGCCGGCAAGGCCGCGTATGGCGTCGCCCATGGCCGGATCGCCGGGCATGAAATAGGGCAACAGTTTCACCTTGCCGAGCTTCATCACCGAATAGGCAGTGAGCGGCGGCAGCATGTTGTCGGGATCGACCTCGGACAACAGCGACAACGCCACCGAATGGCAGGAATGCAGATGTACTACCGCGCCCGTCTTTTGCGGCCGCGTTTCGTAAAAGGCGGCGTGAAGCGGCATTTCCTTTGTGGGCTTGTCGCCATCCGTCAGCTTTCCATCGGCAGAGAATAACGAAAGACGCGATGGATCAAGCCGGCCGAAGGAACTGCCGGTCGGCGTCACCAGAAGGCGACCGTCGCTTAGTCGGGCGGAAATATTTCCGGATGCGCCTGCCGTCAGGCCGCGGTCGTAAAGAGACTTGGCCATCAGGCAGATATCGTCGCGCAGTCTTGCCTCTTCGCTCATGCCGCCTCCAATGTGGTGAAGGCATCATCGAAGAAAGTCTTTTCGCCGAAATTACCGGATTTCAGCGCCAGCGCGATCCGTTCTCCCTGAACCGTCGTATAGGTCCACGGCACACCCGGAGCAATTTCACGGCCGATCTGCAGTCGCGAGATGCCGAGCGCCTCGGTCACGGCGCCGGATGTTTCGCCACCGGCAATCACAAAACGCCGTATGCCGAGCGAAAATGCTTCGTCGGCGAGTTCCGCGAGTGCCTGTTCGACAACCAGCCCAGCTTTTTCCGAGCCCAAAACCTCCTGGGCGTGACGCACTTCGTCCGGTTCGGCGGTGGCGTAAATCAGCTTTGCCTGATCGACCGGCTGCCGCCGCAGCCAGTTGCGGGCGGCCTCGGTGCCTTCATTGGCAATCGCAACCGGATCCAGCCGCAGGCTGGCAGCTTTGGCACTGTAATGGGTGACCTGGCTGCGGGTCATGGCAGAACAGCTACCGGACAGCACCAGTTGTCCGGGACCAATCTCATCCTTCAGCAAGGTTTGCCGGTTTTGCTCAGGCGCCGCCATAAGGCCGTGTTTGACGTAGAGGTTTGGCAATTGCCCCGCGATTGCGCTGCCACCGGTCACGAGCGGCATGGTCATCACGGCCGCGGCAATGGTGGCGAGATCGTTGTCGCTAAGCGTATCGATTATGACGTGCGCAACGCCATCGACAGCAAGTTTCTCCAGCTCCCGCGTCACAGAACCGGCTCCTTGCAAAACCGTGTTGCGGTCGATCACACCGGTTTTGCCGCGCACTTGCGGTTGAAGAAGGCGAACAAGATCGGACTGGCGCATAGGCGTCAGCGGATGGTCCTTCATCGGACTTTCGGAAAGCAATTGCCGGCCGACGAACAGATGGCCCATATAGACGCTGCGACCGTTCTGCGGGAACGCCGGGCAGTAGATCGTCTGCTGCGCCCCAAGCTTTTCCATCAGCATCTCGGCGACCGGACCGATATTGCCTTTCTCCGTGCTGTCGAAGGTGGAGCAATATTTCCAGAAGATTTTCTTGGCACCTGCGTCCTGCAGCCAGGTCAGGGCATGGTTTGCCTGCTCGATTGCATTTTCGGCAACTAGATTGCGGATTTTAAGCGCAATCACTTCAAATGCGGCGGCATCTGTTGCAGGCTCGCCGGCATCCGGGACGCCGATGCGCAACGACACCGGAAAACCACTGCGCGCCAAAAGGGCGGCAAGGTCGGTGGCGCCAGTAAAATCGTCAGCGATGCAGCCGAGCACGATGGCCATCCGTCAGCCTTTCATGCCGGGCAGCGTGGTGCCGCTTCTAAAGGCGAGGATTTTTGCGACGGCGGCGTCGTCCTCCAAACCCAGCCCCTGATTCGAAGCATCGGCAAACAGGCTGAGTGCCAAGCTTGCAAGCGGCGTCACCGCCCCGCTTTTCTGCGCTTCCGAGGTGACGATACCGAGGTCCTTGACGAAAATGTTGACCGTCGATCGCGGCGTATAATCACCCGATACGATGTGCTCGCCGCGATTTTCGAACATCCATGAAGAACCGGCAGAGACGCGCAGAACGTCATAGACGGTTTGCAGATCCATGCCGGCACTGGCAGCCAGCGTCATCGCTTCGGCGGCAGCGGCAATATGAACACCGGCCAGCAGCTGATTGATCATCTTGATCTGCGAACCGGGACCAACTTCATCACCCAGGTGAAAAATCTTGGCCGACACGGCGTCGAGTGCGGATGCGGCAGCATCGAATGCCGCAGCCCTGCCGGAAGCCATGACTGTGATCTCGCCCGACAGCGCCTTCAGGTGGCCGCCCGATACGGGCGCATCGATCACCTGCATATTGGCGGCTTCGAGTTTGCCGGCGATGGATACGGCGTCACTGGGCGCCATGGTGGTGCAGAGCAGAAAAACGGTTCCGGCTTGAGCGGTTTCGAGAGCGCCATTCGAACCGAACAGGACGTCTTCCACCTGTAGGGCATTCACCACATAGACGAAGACGATTTGTGCCGTGGTGCAGGCTTCGGCGGGCGTCGCGAAACCATGCCCGCCTTCATCGGCAAATCGATCACGCACATCGGCACGGACGTCACATCCATGTACGGTGAAACCGGCTTTCAATAACGATAAGGCAGCACCCCAGCCCATCGATCCAAGACCGATGACCGCGACATTCTTGAAGTCCTGCACGGCGTTTCCTCCCCAGGTGCCACACAAGTTGCGATGCCGTGATAACGGTACCGGTATCGATAACATGGGCGATTTTTTTGGATATTGTCAATAGGAGGCAGTTTTCCTTCGATCGCAAACGTCCTATGACTGTGGTTGCGCCGGTATCGAATGCTCCGGGTGCGGGAGGGAATTGATCGTCGATGCGCAGGTCCACCCTGGAGGAAGTCGCTGCTTTGGCGGGCGTCAGCAAAATGACAGCTTCACGGGCGCTGCGCGGTTCTTCCGACGTGGCAGAAGAGACGCGCAGACGCGTCCAGCAGGCCGCGGAGCGGCTAAGTTATGTCGGCAACCGTCTGGCACTTTCTCTCTCTTCGCAACGCACAAATCTCGTGGCTGTTGTTGTGCCCAGCATGTCCAATACCGTGTTCCCCGAAGTGCTTTCCGGCATCACGACCGGGCTTGCCGGAACGGGAATGCAGGCGGTGTTCGGCATTTCCGATTATGACGAGGTCAAGGAACGCGAGATCATTCGCGACATGTTGTCCTGGCAGCCCTCGGCGATCATCGTCACAGGGCTCGACCAGCCGCACGATACGGTGCGCATGCTGAAAAGTGCCGGCATTCCGGTCATTCAGGTCATGGATCTCGACGGTACGCCGATCGATTTCAACGTCGGTCTCTCGCATGGCGATGCAGGTCGCGACATGGCCGTGGCGCTGCTGGCGGCGGGACGGAAAAAGATCGCCTATGTCGGCAGCGCGCTCGACAAGGATTTGCGGGCAGGAAAACGCAAGGCGGCATTCCAGCGTGTTTTGGCGGCGCAGAGCCTGTCCTTTGTGTCGGAGCAGCTGGATGATGGTTTTTCCTCGATTGCACTCGGAAAACGGCTGACGGCGCACATGTTGGCGGCGAAACCCGAGATAGACTGCATCTATTATTCCAACGACGATATGGCGGCCGGGGGCCTGTTTGCCTGCATGGAGGCAGGTATCATCGTCCCGTCGCAGATCGTGCTCGCCGGCTTTAATGGTCTGGATCTTACGGACAGCCTGCCGGCGCCAATCGCCACCAGCAAATCGCCGCGCAGGGCGATGGGCGAAGCGGCGGCAAGGTTGATCACCGATGCCATGAAAGATGGCGAAAAAAGCTCCGGCGAAGCAGGCCCGAAAACGATTGTCTTCAAACCACCGATCACCGGGCTGAAACAGGGCTGGACATGACAAGAGCGAGCGGATCGCAGCAATTCTAGGAGGCATGTGGGAGCGACATGAGCGAGAATGAATTCAAAAAAGCCATAGTCAACGGCAAACGGCAGATCGGCCTGTGGCTCAACACCGGTGAGGCCGTTGTTGCCGATATCGTCGGGCGCACCGGTTTCGATTGGCTGGTGATCGATGGTGAACATGGACCGAACGATCTGCGCAGCATCATGCGGCAATTGCAGGTGCTGGATGGCCTTCCCGTGGAGCCGGTGGTGCGCCCGCCAGTCGGGTCGAAATGGATGATCAAGCAATTGCTCGATATCGGCGCCCGAACGCTGCTGATCCCTATGGTCAACACGCCGGAAGAGGCTGCCGAGTGCGTGCGCTCCGTCCGCTATCCTCCGAATGGCGACCGCGGCATGGGGGCGATCGTTGCCCGCGCCTCGCGTTACGGCACGGTTCCCGATTACGCTGCAAACGCAAGCGACGAAATCTGCCTTCTGGTTCAGGTGGAGACCAAGCAAGCCCTGGAAAACCTCGATGCGATTGCCCGCACGGATGGCGTCGATGGCGTTTTCATCGGGCCGGCCGATCTTTCCGCCGATATCGGCCAGCCGCTGAGAAGCGACGAGGTTCTCTCCATGATCGATCAGGCGATCGAAACCATCGTTGCCGCCGGCAAACCGGCCGGTATCCTTACTTTCGACGAGGAGCTGAACCGCCGCTTTATCGACAAGGGCGCAAGTTTTGTCGCGGTCGGCGCCGACGTCACGGTCCTGCTGACGACCCTGGCTTCGCTTTCGAACCGATACAAGGACGTCGATGCCGGCCCGGCGAAGGTCGCCAGCTATTGATTGCGGAACGATGACGGTCGATGTCGCGGCCGGTGAAGGTGAATAATATGGACGATCTTCTCGACAAACTGCGTGATGCGGTGGGTCGGCGGCATGTGCTGACGGGCGATACCCAGACCCGCCGGTTCCGTCAGGGCTATCGTTATGGCGGCGGGGCGGCGTTGGCCGTCGTGCGGCCGGGTACGCTCGTGGAGATGT
Source organism: Endobacterium cereale (assembly GCF_009617585.1). Classification (GTDB taxonomy): domain Bacteria; phylum Pseudomonadota; class Alphaproteobacteria; order Rhizobiales; family Rhizobiaceae; genus Neorhizobium; species Neorhizobium cereale. Next base: position 168,381 of record NZ_WIXI01000042.1, read on the forward strand.
GGCGGGCGCTGCAGGCCTGCCACCGCGCCGGTGTCGTCATCATCATGCAGGCGGCCAATACGGGACTGACGGGTGGTTCGACGCCGGTGCCGGAAGGGTATGACCGGTCCGTCGTTGTGATCAATACGATGCGACTGAAACGGCTCGATCTTGTCAAGGGTGGTGAGCAGGTCGTGTCGCATCCGGGTGTGACGCTCGACCAATTGGAAAAGGCGCTGCGACCGATCGGCCGGGAGCCGCATTCGGTAATCGGCTCCAGTTGCATCGGGGCTTCCGTTACGGGAGGCGTTTGCAACAATTCCGGCGGCGCGCTCATCCGGCGAGGTCCGGCCTTTACGCAATTCGCGCTTTATGCGCGCATCGATGCGGATGGCGAACTACGGCTCGTCAACAATCTCGGCATGGCGCTGGGTGAGGCTCCCGAAGATATTCTGCGGCGGCTGGATAGCGGCAGCTTCAGCGAGACGGATCTCGTCGAGGCCTCGAACCCGCACGCGTCCGACCATGAATACTGCGATCATGTGCGCGATATTTCCGCCGACACACCGGCACGGTTCAATGCCGATCCGCGCCGTCTGTACGAGGCTTCCGGTTCAGCCGGAAAGCTCGCCGTCTTCGCGCTGCGGCTTGATACCTTTGCTGCGGACGAAGAAAGCCAAGTCTTTTACATCGGAAGTAACGATCCAGCCGAGCTTGAAACCATTCGGCGTGATATTCTCGGCGGTTTCACCAACCTGCCGATCGCCGGTGAATACATGCATCGTTCCGCTTACAAGGCCAGTGAACGGTACGGCAAGGACCTCTTTCTCTACATCCAGACATTTGGCACCGATAAGGTCCCGCTGGCGTTTTCATGCAAAAGCCGCTTCGACGGCATTACCGAAAAACTCGGGCTCGGCGGCACGGTCAGCGATTGCGTCCTGCAGTTCATTTTCGATCGCATGCCGAACCATCTGCCGCGCCGCATGAACGACTACCGCGACCGCTACGAGCATCATCTCCTCTTGAAAATGGGGGATGCCGGCATCGATGAGGCGCGTGTCTATCTCGCAAGGCGCTTTCCGTCTGTGAGCGGTGACTATTTCGAGTGTGACGAGAAGGAAGGCAAGGCGGCACTGCTCAACCGGTTTTCCGTCGGCGGGGCCATGGTGCGATACCGCGCCGTGCATCCCAAAACAGTCGAGGATATCGTCGCTCTCGACATTGCACTGCCACGGAACACGCTCGACTGGTTCGAACGCCTGCCGCCGGAAATCGCCCAGAAGATCGAGTTCACCATGTATTGCGGGCATTTTTTCTGCCATGTCCTGCATCAGGAATATCAGGTGAAGAAGGGGGAGGATTGCGAGGCGCTCAAGCACGATATTCTGGCACTGTTGACAGCGCGCGGTGCGCAATACCCGGCCGAGCACAATGTCGGCCATCTTTATGAAGCGGCCGAAAGCCTGCAGGCATTTTATCGCGAACTTGATCCGACCAATGCCTTCAATCCCGGCATCGGCAAGACCTCGCTCAATCTCCACTGGAAGGATGCCGGCCATCATGGCCGGCAGGAAAGAACCTGAGACCGGTTAGTCAGCCAAACATCTTCAACATTTCGTCTCCGCGAGCTGAGAGCCGCAGCCATGCAGATGTGTGATGAGATAGCACGCTTGCAAGCAGTACAGGCGCACGCGACGAAGACATTTTCGCCCGGAGCGCGGTGACTTTACATTGCCCCTTCAATTGCCAGCCCCTCTGCATATCAGTCAATCCGTTCCTCACTGACTGGATCAAAAAAGTGGACTTGCGCTGCGCTGATTGACAGGCGGATTTCCTGACCAGCGGCGAAATCGACACGATCATTGACCACGCAGGTGATTTCCGTACCGCCGATATCGGCCAGAACATGCGTGTCGGCGCCGGTCGGCTCCACCACTTTCACAGTGGCCTTTGCGCCGTTCTGTGTGCCGATGGCAAAGCCTTGTGGTCGAATACCAACGACCAGCTCACCGCCGGCATTGCGCGGAACAGATGGCAGTACCAATCTTTCTCCACCTGACAAGAGCAGTGAACCTCCCTCAATCGTCCCGCGCAGAAAATTCATCGACGGCGAGCCTAGGAAACCCGCGACGAACATGTTTTCCGGGTGGTCGTAGAGCTCCAGCGGCGTGCCGATCTGTTCGACGCGCCCTGCCCGCAGAACCACGATACGGTCGGCCATCGTCATCGCTTCCACCTGATCGTGGGTGACGTAAACGATGGTGGAGCCGAGCCTCTGGTGAAGCGCCTTGATCTCAGCGCGCATCTGTACACGCAGCTTGGCGTCGAGATTGGAAAGCGGTTCATCGAAGAGAAAAACATCTGGATCGCGAACGATGGCGCGCCCCATGGCAACGCGCTGCCGTTGACCACCGGACAACTGCGATGGTTTGCGCTGAAGCAGCGGATTAAGTCCGAGGATCTCGGAGGCATCCGCCACCTTTTTCTCGATTTCGGCTTTTTTCATGCCGGAGATTTCCAGCGAAAAACCCATGTTTTGAGCGACCGTCATTTGCGGATAGAGCGCGTAGTTCTGGAAAACCATCGCGATGTTGCGTTCCTTCGGCGAGAGCGCATTGACGACCCGACCGGCGATTTCGATCCGCCCTCCCGATATGTCCTCAAGCCCCGCAATCATGCGCAACAGGGTAGATTTTCCGCAACCCGATGGCCCCACAAGGATGAGGAACTCGCCATCCCTGATATCGATTGAAACACCTTTGACTACTTCGAGCGCACCGAAACTCTTGCGCAGACCGGAGACCTGAACCATCGCCATGATATTATCTCCTCAATGCTTTCTGCGCGGTCGTATGCGGACGGCAAGAAATGGCCTGCCTGGCAGTTTGAGCCCGAACGCCGCAGCAAACTGGTTGGTGATATGAGACCCACCGGTGATACGTTGTGGATGCACTTTTGGAAGCGCCGCCTTTTCCAGCGGCGAGACCGTCATGTTCCAGACGTCGATGAGATCGATCTCGTAATCACCGTCCTTCTCAGGCAGGCCAAGCGCCCATTCCACCGGCTGGTGCTCGGAGAAATAGATATAACGCACCTCGCCGTCCGCGACGGCGGACACCCGCTTGAATGTCGATCCGCGCTCCATCAGCGGGGTCAGTCCATTGGCGGCATCCTCTTCGAAGATCTTTCGCAGGAAAGCGATCCGGCTCACCGCCTCGCCGCGCAGGACCCCGCCCTTGGCCCACCAGAGTTCGTCGGCATCGTCCAGGAAGGTTTCGCCGTGGCCGATATAACCGCCGCGGCACAGGGTCAGCCAATATCGATTGACCAGTTCATGTCCGGAAATATTGCCCCATTCCTTGGCAATATTGCCTTCATATTCCGGCTCGTCGTTGATCACCGGCTTGCCGGAGGCTTCCCTCCAGGCAAGCGTCTTCTTGACGTCCCAATTCTGAATGCAGACGTGATCAACCCATGGCTTGCGGTGGTCGTAGTTCTTGTCAACATCGCCATTGTGGATGGATTTCGGATGGCGCAGCGGATCGCCCTCTTCGATGATGTGGAAGAAGCGATCCCATCGCTCCATCGGCTTCGTATCGAGAAGAAAATCGTACTCGTTCGCGAGTGACCACCAGACGTTCCGATAGGCTGCTATGCGGGCAACGATATAGCGGAGATAGCGGAAATCCTGCTCCTCCGTCATCGTGCAGTAGCCCCAGCGGTCGTAAGGATGGAAAAGGATGATATCGGCTTCGATCCCCATATCCATCAGCCGCCCGATCTGGGTTTCGAAATGCCGGAAGCATTCGAAGTTCGGCCGATCCATGTCGTGGCTGCCATCGGCGCGCTTTTCATAAACGTCGTAGAGCGGTTCGTTGGTATTGTAGATGTAGTCCTTGGGGAAAACGCCCATGCGGATCTTGTTGAACGGACTTTCGGCCAACGTCTTCAAGGTCTGCTCCTGAAGAGCCTCCGGCTGATGGGTCCAGGCGTAACATGTCGTGCCGAACGGCAGATATGGCTTGCCGTCCGCATGGGCGAAATGGAACTGGTTGCGAACCCTGACCGGACCATTGACATTCGCACGAGCGGGGCCGACAGACAAACGGCCTTTAAGGCCCGCCAGCGGCTTGGCACTGGAGGTGGTGGCGAACGACCATTCGCCTTCTGTGTCCGGGCAGAAACGGACCTTGTAGACACCTTCGCCGTCATAAAAGCCCGGAACGGTCACCTGCCGATTGTCGAGCGAGAACGTCGCAGCAAAGGATACCTCGAGATAAGGGTTTCCCTCTGTCGGCCCATTTGCCGAAAACTCGAAAACGTCCCAGCGGCTCGATTGTTCTGTCATTTTCGGCTCCTTGATATGATTGCTGTTCAGCCTTTGACCGCGCCTGATGTCAGTCCGCTGACGAAGTATCTCTGGAAGATCATGTAGACGAGTACGGCGGGGATGACTGTCATGGCGATCGCCGCATTCAATTGACCGTAGTCGGTGGAAAACTGCCCCTGGAATGACATCAGCCCGAGCGGCAGTGTCCACATATGGCGGTCCTGAAGAAGCACCAGCGCCATCGCGAACTCGTTCCAGGTGGACACGAAATCGAGTATCAGTAGCGCCGCCAGAACCGGCAGTGAGATCGGCAAGAATATTCGGCGAAAGACCGTCACATGCGAAGCGCCATCGATAAGCGCCGCCTCCGACAGCTCCTTCGGAACCGCCTTGAAGAAACCATGCAGGATGAAGACCTGATACGGCACCCCGAAGGCGAGGTAGGGAAGAATCACGCCGGGATAGGTATCGATCAGCCCAAAGCCGTTCACCAGCGTGAAGATCGGTGCCAGCATGACCTGGAACGGGATCATCGCGCCGAACAGGAAAAACAGCAGAAGCAGCTTTCCGAATTTCAGCCTGATCCTTGCAAGCGCATAAGCGGCCATCGCCGAAAATATCAGGCCGAGCGGCACTTTGATGACAGTGATGATGGCACTGTTGGTAAAGGTCGTCGCAAAATTGCCGCGCGCCCAAGCCCCTGAAAAATTGCTCCAAGCAACCGTTTCGGGCGGTGCGAAGGCGCTCGTCGCCATCACCTCGGCATTGGATTTCAAGGCGGTGAATGCGATGAGGACGACCGGTGCGATCCACACCAGAGCGAAGGTGACAAGCACGATCCAGAGAAGGATCAGGAAAGGGTCCCTGCGCCGTTTGACCAGCACCATATCGTCTTCGAAGCGTGTCCCCGAGGCCGTCATTCGCTGGCTCCTTCATCGCGTTGCGACCAGCGCAGGTAAGGTACGACAATGGTCAGGGTAACAAGCAGGAGGATGACCGAGATGGCGGATCCTCTGCCGAAATCGAAAATCTGCATTGACTGCATGAAAGCCCACAAAGCCAACATCTGCGTGGATTGCGCCGGTCCGCCTCCGGTCATGCCGTAGACGATGTCGAATGCCTTCAGCGAGGAGATTGTCGACAGAACCAAGACAATGGCGATGGTGACGCGTAGCGCCGGCAGCGTCACATGCTTGAAACTCTGCCATCGGTTGGCACCATCGATGCGCGCAGCCTCGACCAGCGAGCGATCGACGCTCTGTAGGCCCGCCAGAAACAGCACCATAGAGAAGCCCACATATTGCCAGGTATAGGCGACGAACATCGAATATAGGGCGATCTCACGGTCACCAAGCCAGTCCTTGATCCATGCCTGCAGGCCAATATTGGTCAGAACCTGATTGAACAGTCCGAAGAACGGATCGTACATCCACTTCCACATTGTCGCGACGGCGATCGGAGCGATGATAACCGGCAGATAATAGATCGCCCGCATCGGCACTCGGCCGAACAGTTGCTCATTGAGGCCGAGCGCCAGAAGCAGGCCGATCGTCGGTGGAAAGAGAACCGCAAGCAAGGTCCATGTTATGGTGTTGCGCAAGGCAATCCAGAACACCGGGTCTTTCGTCAGGATATACTGGTAGTTCTCCAGTCCAACCCATTCTCTTTGCGGATCCAGACCATTCCAGTGCTGGAAGCTGAGAAACACCACCTCGATCATTGGCCATATCGCGAAGGTCGCATAGACAACGAGCGCGGGACCAATCAGCAGAAGCGCTTGCGTCCGCGAGGACTGCATGACTTTGGAATTCAACATGGGAAACCCGCCTGTTCAAATCCTGACCTGAGTGCAGGTCAACGGTCTCCGCGGCTTCAAGCCGCGGAGAGATCAGGGTGCCTTGCGGCTTACTTCTTGCGGTTGCCTATAAACGTCTGCATCGCTGCTGCGGCTGCCTGGGGCTCTATCCTGGCTGCGGCGACATCGTTGATGACACGGAAGTATTCGGTTGTCACATCAAGCGGGAATGCCTGGTCACCGTTCACAAAAGTGCCCTTCGCATTGGCGAAGATTTCGGTCCACTCCTTGTGCATGGCAGAGGCATCGGCCTTCAACTTCACGTCCTTATTGACGGATAGCGCGCCGAACACCCCGGCGATCTCGGTCTGGAACTCGGTAGATGTGAAGGAATTGATGAATTCCGCCGCCAGTTCTGCCTTCTTTGTTTTCGACGAAACATAGAAATATTCCGCGAATCCGTAGAGGCGATCCGTGCCGTTGGGGAATGGGAAGACGTCGTAGTCATCGACGCTGCCACCCTCCTTGATCTGCGACACCAGCCAGTCGCCCTCGAGCATCATCGCTGCGCGCTTGGCAAGGAACAGCGTGAAGGACTGTTTCTGATCGACGCCCATGAACGGTGACAGGATGTAGTTCTGCCCCCACATTTGCATCTCTGCGAAGGCCTTGGTGGCGCACTCCGTCTTGCCCCAATCCGCCTTCAGCGATTTCAGCTGATCGTGAACGTCAGCGCCGCAGGTGGTTTCCAGGATTTCATCCATCAGGCGCATCAGATGCCAATTGACGGAACCGCCAAAGGTGAAAGCCGGAATGCCCGCCTCTTTCAGCTTTTTAGCGGCGGCGACCAACTCATCGTAGGTCTTTGGTTCCTGTGTGATGCCGGCCTTCTCGAACATCGCCTTGTTATAATAGACGCCTTCGCCTGAGAAGCGGAACGGCACGCCGTGCTGCCCCGACCCATAACTCTTGGAGAAAGCCAGAGACGGCGCCGTAAGCCGGTCGTTCCATCCGTATTTGGCGTAATCGGCCGTAATGTCCTTGCTGAGCCCAGCCTTGACATACTCGCCACCCAGGCCAAGGCCCGCCCAGCTCATATAGACGTCCGGACCTTTGTCGGACCCGGCAGCGACACGCAATGCGGTTTTGTGTTCATCGACACCACGCATGACGATTTCAACGTTCACGCCGGGATGGGATTTTTCGAAATTATCAGCTGCGGTCTGAAGCGCCTTTACCTGCGATTCCGCAGAATAACTGATGGTCCAGACCGTCAGATCGTCAGCCTGGGCAGATGTTGCGATTGCCGCCAAAGCGGACGCCGCCATAAATCTCGCGAAAGTTCTCATAAGATCTCCTCCCAAAGATCGCTGATGCTTCTGTCAATACTGTCAGATCATTTTCGAATTCTGTCAATTAGTTTCATATGTTTTTGTATCTTTGGTTTTTTCAATTTTCCGAGAATATTTGTAAGTGTCACACAGATTTGCGCGCGATCGCCTTGCGGGCCGATTTGGCAATTCCGGAAGCTGTCAGGCCATAGTGCTTGAAGAGCCATTCCACGGCACCCGTCGGGACAAAACCCGGAAATCCCATGCGCTCGACAGGTACCGGAAAGTGCGCGGACGTATGCTCCGCCACCGCACCGCCGAGCCCGCCATGAATATTGGCCTCCTCGACGGTGACGATTGCACCAGTCTCGCTTGCGGCTTGGGAAATCGCCACGCCATCGAGCGGACTGATGGTCGCCATATTGAGAACCCGCACGGAAATGCCATCTGCAGCAAGCTCTTCAGCGGCGCTCACGGCAAGATGCACCATCGTTCCGCATGCAATGACAGTGACATCGCCACCCTCGCGCACCATCTCCGCCTTACTAGGTTGAAACCTGCGATTCTCCACCAAAAGATCGGGCACTGGCATTCTGCTGAGGCGGATATAGACCGGCCCCACATGGGCAGCGGCCCATTTCACCGCCTCGGCGGTTTCCCAGGCGTCCGCGGGAGCAATGACCGTGATATTGCTCAACGGACGCAGCCAGGCGAAGTCCTCGATCGAGTGATGCGTCGGCCCCAGTTCGCCATAGGCTACGCCCGAGGACTGGCCAACAAGTTTTACGTTGAAATTGGCGTAGGCAATATCGGCCTTGACCTGTTCCAGCGCGCGACCGGTGAGAAAACACGACGCGGCAGACACGAATGGAATGCGGCCACCATTGGCAAGACCCGCGCCGACCCCAACCATCGTTTGTTCGGCGATACCAACATTGATGAGCCGATCCGGAAACGCCTTCTGAAAACCTCCGAGCTTTGAGGACCCGACGGAATCGTTCACAACGGCGACGATGCGCGGATCTTCTGCGGCAAGCGCCTCGATTGTGCGTGCCCAGGCGTCACGGCAATCGTGAAAGCCCTGCTGTTTTGCTGCCGGAGCGGCCATCAGGCGAGTTCCTCCATAGCAATGGCGAGTTGCTCTGCATTTGGCACGCCGTGGTGCCAGGACGCCTTGTTCTCCATGAACGAAACACCTTTGCCCTTGATCGTATTGGCGATGACGCACAAAGGCTTCGATCGCCCACCCGCGGGTTCGGACAGGACAGCCATGAGCGCTTCGACGTCGTGCCCGTCGACCATTGCGACATCCCAGCCGAAAGCACGAAACTTGTCGTCGAGCGGATCGAGGCCGTTGGTTTCTTCGGTCCCCATTCCCTGCTGCAGCCGGTTGCGATCGACAATAAGCGTCAGCTTGCCGAGTTTGCGGTGACCGGCAGTCATCGCCGCCTCCCAGTTGGAGCCTTCCTGCAATTCGCCGTCCCCGGTCAAAACGAATGTCCTGTAGTCGCTGTTCGTCAACTGGCCGGAAATCGCAATACCGACCGCAACCGGCATTCCGTGGCCGAGCGGCCCGGTATTGGTCTCGACACCGGGCAAATAATTGCGGTTCGGGTGGCCATTCAATTTGGACTGCGGCTGCATATAGGTCGCAAGCCAGTCTTCCGGATAATAACCTGCGGCGCAAAGAGCCGTGTAGAGCGCGCCGGTGGCATGGCCCTTCGACATGATGAAGCGATCCCGCTCCGCCATGTCCGGTTGTTGTGAATCATAGCGCATGACCCCGAAATAAAGGGTCGCGACGATATCGATCGCCGAAAAGTCTCCACCGGGATGCCCGAGTTGGGCATCGAAGACCATCGTGAAAGCCTTCCGGCGCATCCACAACGCTTTGTCGCGGATGCCGCCGGCAATATCATTCTTCAACATGGCGAAAAGCCTTTCAGTGCCAAATTGCCTGTTGGCGAGCCAATTTACATCGCGCCGAACAAAGCCTTCTGGGCAATTTTCAAGGCGCCGATGGCGTCATGACGGCTTTGCGCCTCGCGTAGAGCGTCGATATCGAGAGCCTCAAGCCCCTTGTCCGCCGCCTTGAGGAAATCGATGGCATGATTGGCGGTTTCGACGCTGTCTTCGCGGAACGGAAACTGGTCGAGTTGCCAGACGCCTTCCCACTTGTTCTTGCGCAGCACGTAGAAGAACTCGAAAAGCTCGATCGGGTGCAGGCTGCCCGCGACGAGGTCGTCATCCCAGGAACGATAATTGTCGTTGACGTCCATGCCGAACAGGCGACCGTAATCGATGGCGAGCTGGGCGCTGTCGGCGGCCGATTCCCCACCCATGATGGCATGGCCGAAATCGAGCAGGATGCCAACATTGGGCAGGCCGATCTTTTCGATGCCGAGGAGGGTGCGGGCGACCGAACCGAAACTCATGCGCACACGCGGTTCGCGCGGCTTGTATTCGATGACGAATTTGAGGTCGGGGTTTTCGCTGGCAAGCTGACCGACGCCATCCAGCGAATGTTTCCACAACGTGCCGTAATCCACCTGGAACGGATAGTCCCAACCATCCTGACCCGGCCAAAGTTTTACGTAATCCGCACCGAAATAACGGACCTGATCGCAAGCTTCCGTGACCACTTCATGCGTGCGGCGGCGCACGCCGGCATCCGGGTTGGTGAAGGAGCCTTTGACGAATTCGCGGGTGTAGATTTCCGGCGTGATGCCGATAACGCCGAGCTTGTTGCGATCCAGCGCCTCCTTCACCTGGGCGTTCGAAAAATCACCGCCGAAGAAGGGATAGTTGATATCCACCACCGACAGATCCCTGACCTGACCGGCAAGATCGATCGCGTCTATAACGCTGCGCGGTGTTCCATAACCGTCCGTCGCGTAGCGATCGAGATAAGTCGCGAAATGCCAGATACCGGCGCCAAAACGTTGTGTCGTCATAGGTTTCCTCCCAATTTACGGATACCGCGCACAGGCACCTTCGCACCCGCTGTCGCAGTGTCGCTACACGTCCTCGATGAAATCCTTCAGAAACGGATCTGCCACCTCACCCTCCCAGGCGCAGCAAAGAATAACGAGAGCACTGCTGTTTGCTTTCGATCTCTTTCGATTGCCTCCAAGCTTGCACAAGTCGAAGTGGTGCTCAAGAATTATTTCTCTGCCTCAACCACAACGCAAACGCAAAAATCATGCGGCAACGCAGCAATCTGCGAGAATGACGCGCTCACGATTTCATAAAACCGTAAGTTTCAAAACCATATTGACAATAATCGAAAGTGATCGATAGTTTCCGCATGGGCTACTGGAGGGTGGCCCGGACAATGGGAGGTCCTGATGAAACTGACAAAGCGTCTTTTGATGTCTGTCGTTGCGCTCGGCATTGCCGGTGCGATGTCCGGCGTGGCACTTGCCGCAGATACGATTGCAATCATTACACCCAGCCATGACAATCCGTTCTTCAAGGCGGAAGCCGACGGTGCGGCGGCGAAAGCCAAGGAACTGGGTTACGCAACCATGGTGCTCGTCCATGATGACGACGCCAACAAGCAGAACGAGCTGTTCGACAGCGCCATCGCAGCCGGCGTGAAGGCGATCATCCTCGACAACGCCGGCGCGGATGCGTCCGTCGCCGCCGTACAGAAGGCCAAGGACAAGGGCATTCCGTCCTTCCTGATCGACCGCGAAATCACCACCACAGGTGTTGCCGTCTCGCAGATCGTTTCGAACAACTATCAGGGCGCGCAGCTGGGCGCTGAAGAGTTCGTCAAGCTGATGGGCGAGAAGGGCAATTATGCCGAACTGATCGGCAAGGAATCCGACACCAATGCCGGCATCCGCTCGCAGGGCTATCACGACGTCATCGACCAGTATTCCGACATGAAGCTGGTCGCCAAGCAGACGGCGAACTGGTCGCAGACGGAAGCCTATACCGTGATGGAATCCATGCTGCAGGCACACCCGGACATCAAGGGCGTGATCTCCGGCAATGACACGATGGCAATGGGCGCCTATGCGGCACTCGAAGCTGCCGGCCGCAAGGATGTCATCGTCGTCGGCTTCGACGGATCGAACGACGTGCGCGATTCGATCAAGAAGGGTGGCATCAAGGCGACCGTGCTGCAGCCGGCCTACCAGCAGGCCCAAAACGCCGTCGAGCAGGCCGACAAATTCATCAAGACCGGCAAGACGGGCCTTGAAGAGAAGCAGTTGATGGATTGCATTCTCATCAACGCCGACAATGCCGGCAAGCTCGAGACATTCGCGCTCAAGCAATAACGCAACCGCCGTTTTCCACCCGGAGCAAAGCCTCCGGGTGGCTCTTGCTTTCAAGAAAGTGCGGATACCCATGAAGATCACGAGCCTGCTTGCGGCAAGCCTGCTTGCCGCGTCCCTTTCCGGCTGCAAGCTGGTCAAGACCGATACGGCTGAGGCCGGCGGCACCGCTGCCGATCCCATTGCCGCAATCGTCGAGACGACTTTCGACACCAAACTCGTTCCCGCCCTGAGCGAGAAGGCGGTTGATCTTGCGACCCTGAGGGACGCCATCAAGACCGGGCTGGACAAGGCCGGCGAAAGCCATGGCACCCGCGTCGGCGGCGCCGGTGGCGGCTGGAATTTCCCGGTGAAGGGAAGTGCGACGGTTACCGAGGAAAACCGCGCGTCAAAAGCCGCGACGGCCGATATCGACCTCGATGGCGACGGCCAGGCGGATGCGACATTGCAGCTTGGCCCGGTCATCAAGGGCACGGCCCTGCGCGACACGACACCGCTCTACGATTTCTCGACTTTTCGCGATCAGATCGAATATGCAAAACTCGGCCGCGCCCTGAACGACAAGGCCATATCCAAGCTTCCGGGCGCCGATACCCCGCTTAAGGGCAAGCGCGTGAATTTCCTTGGCGCGGTGGTGATCCGCTCCGCCAGCGAAAAGCCGCTTGTCATGCCGGTCTCGATAGAGGTGGCGCCATGAGCGACATCGCGCCTGCCGAAGCGCATCCGATCGGCCTGAAGATCCGCAACGGATCGAAAATCTATCCCGGCACGCAGGCACTGAAAGACGTCGACTTCGACCTGCGAATGGGTGCCGTCAATGTGCTGGTCGGCGAAAACGGCGCCGGAAAATCGACGCTGATGAAGGTGATCGCCGGCGTCGAACAATTGAATGGCGGCACGATCGAACTCGATGGCGCCGAGGTGACTTTTGCCGACAAGTCCGATGCGGCGAAACATGGCGTCGGCATCGTATTCCAGGAACTGAACCTCTTTCCCAACCTGACGGTGGCGGAAAACATCTTTGTCGGCCACGAAAAGACACGCGGTGGCATTCATATCGACCGGCGGGCACAGGTGACGGCAGCCCGGGCGCTGATGAAGCGGCTCGAACAGGATATCGATCCCGACGCGCCGCTTGGAAACCTGCGGATCGGCCAGCAGCAGATCGTCGAAATTGCCAAGGCGCTGGCGGAAAACGCCCGCATCCTGATCCTTGACGAGCCGACATCGGCGCTTTCGGCCACTGAAGTCGAAGTGCTGTTTCGCGTCATCAACGACCTCAAGAAACAGGGCGTCGGCATTGTCTATATCTCGCACCGGCTGGAAGAGCTGATCCGCATCGGCGATTACATCACCGTTCTGCGCGATGGCGCCATTACCGGATCACGCTCCATGCAGGGCGTCGATATTCCGTGGATCGTCGCCAACATGATCGGCAGCGCGTCGAAGGATTTTCCGAAAACCGTGGGTCACGACATGGGTGGAGAAGTGTTTCGGGTGGAAAACATCTGCCTGCCGAGTCCTGCGGGCGGTTATGCCGTCGATCACATGTCGCTTTCCGTGCGCGAGGGCGAGATCGTCGGCCTTTACGGGCTGATGGGCGCCGGCCGTTCCGAACTGCTGGAATGCATCATGGCCCAGCACCCCAATTCCTCCGGCCAGCTTTTTATCGGTGGCAAACCGCTCAAGGAAAGAAGTGTGGCGGGGCGGATCCGGCGCGGACTGGCGTTGATCCCCGAGGATCGCAAGCGTGATGGCCTTGTGCAGATCATGACCATCCGCGAAAACCTGACCTTGTCGTCGCTTGCCGATTTTACCCGTGGTTTTCACCTCAGCCTCAAGGCCGAGGCGGCAAGAGCGGCTGAATTCGTCAAGCGCATGGCGATCAAGATCGCCAGCCTCGAACATCCCGTCTCCAGCCTTTCCGGCGGCAACCAGCAGAAGGTGGTGATCGGCAAGGCGCTGATGACGAAGCCAAAAATCCTGCTGATGGACGAACCGTCGCGCGGCATCGATATCGGCGCCAAGGCGGAAATCTTTCGCACCATGCGGCACCTCGCTGCCGATGGCCTCGGCATTCTTTTCGTCACCTCCGATCTGGAAGAGGTTCTGGCCCTTTCCGATCGCATTCTCGTCATGGCGAATGGCCGGCTGACCGGGCAGTTTCCGGCCGGCGCCAGTGCGGCGGACGTCGTTTCTGCGGCAACGCCCAATCTCAAGAAGGTTGAACTCACATGAGCAGCATCGACGCCGCAGGCAACGTCAAGACCGTTATCGGAGGGCACAGATCCCGCACATCGGCGCTATTGCTGCTCCTGCACATGCGCACTTTCGTGGCTCTCATCCTCGTCTTCACCTTCTTTGCGATCGCGGCCCCGAACTTTCTGTCGATGGCCAACATGCTGATCATTTCCAAACATGTGGCGCTGAACGCGCTGCTCGCGATCGGCATGACGTTTGTCATCATCGCCGGCGGCATCGACCTGTCTGTCGGCTCGATTGTCGGGCTGTGCGCCATGGTGGCGGGTTATCTGGTGCTTTACGGCATCGATCTCGGCTTTCTCGGTGTCGCCTACAGCATCCAGTTCAACACGATCGAAATCTGCATGATCGTGCTGGTCGTGGGCATTTTCATAGGCTGGATAAACGGGCTTTTGATCACCAAGCTGAATGTCGCCCCCTTCATCGCGACACTCGGCACGCTTTATGTCGCGCGCGGTGCCGCCCTCTTGTTTTCCGAGGGGCGAACCTTTCCCAATCTTTCCGGCAACCCTGAATACGGCTCGGACACGTTTCGCATCATCGGCTCCGGCACATTTCTCGGCCTGCCGGTATCGGTGTGGATCATGGTCGCGGTAGCGCTAGTGGCCGCCTATTTTGCAACCCGCACCCCGCTCGGACGGCATATCTACGCCGTTGGCGGCAACGAGCGTGGGGCAGCCCTTTCCGGTGTGCGCGTCGATCGCATCAAACTGTTCGTCTACATGTTTTCCGGCCTCTGCGCCGCCTTCGTCGGCCTGATCATCTCATCGCAACTGCAGGCGAGCCATCCGGCAACAGGTGAAACATTCGAGCTGAACGCGATTGCGGCGGCCGTTCTCGGCGGAACGTCGATGTCCGGTGGGCGGGGGCGGATTGCCGGCACGATCGTCGGCGCTTTCGTCATAGGCATATTAGCCGACGGCCTGATCATGATGGGCGTCTCGTCCTTCTGGCAGACTGTGATCAAGGGTCTCGTCATCATCGCCGCCGTCGTCGTCGATCAGGTGCAGCAGAAACTGCAGGCCCGTGTGGTGCTGCAGCAGAACGCCAACTGAGCGTTTGATGACGCCAACCGATGCTTGTAAGAGGTGGAGACAGAGTCGATCAGTTTCGATTGATTGCGAATTCCGGGTTCAGGCAGGATCAGATGGAAGCGAAAGACGAGCAGGACGCGTCGGAATCGATGGTCGGACTTTTGTCCGAACCCAGGCGCCGACGCATTCTCGAATGGCTTCAGGAGGAAGGTTCGGCCCGCGTCAGGGAACTGGCCGGTGCCTTCAGGGTATCGGAAGCCACCATCCGCCAGGATCTCGAAAAGCTTGAAAACGACGGTTTCATCACCCGCGAGCACGGCGGCGCCTACCTGAATTCGATCGCCCCCCAGACAGGCACCATGACGCTCCATCATCAGGAGAACATGGACAAGAAGCGTCGGATCGGCGCGCTTGCGGCCAGTCTGGTCAAGGATGGGGAAACGCTGATCCTCGATGCCGGCACGACGACGACCGAAATTGCCACAAGGCTGACCAGCCGCCGCGACCTGACGCTGATCACCAATGCGCTGAATATCGCGATCATTCTGGGATCGGTGCCGAGCTTTGCGGTTCACATGCCAGGCGGCCAGTTCAAGTCACCGACGCTTTCGCTTTCCGGTGACAAGTCGGTCGAATATTTTCGCAACATCTTTGCCGGAAAACTGTTTCTGGCGACGGCAGGCGTGGCGCTCGATGCCGGCCTGACCTATCCGAGCTTTGCCGATCTGCAGCTGAAGGAAGCGATGATCAAGGCGGCGGCGCATGTCTATCTTGTCGCCGATTCCACCAAGATCAATCGTTCGTCCTTTACCCGTCTCGGCTCTCTGGACGTCATCCACTCCTTCATCACCGATGACGGCATTTCCGACCGGGATGCAAAAGAGTTCGAAAAGCGCGGCATCGAATTGCTGATCGCGAAGTAGACTTCAACCGGTGAAGTTCCATGGCTTGCCCACTCTTTCTTTCTTGCAGCAAGCTTCGCGCTCAACGATTTGGCGAACTGATGGTTTTCGGGCAAAATGGCCTGCTCGCCATGGCCAGACTAAACAGGAACGCAGCTGTTCATCCGCTTCCCGAGATCGGACATGATAAACACCGTGCCAGATACCGTGGCCATGTAGGCACTGAATTCGGCGGGTTCTTCAATCAGTTGCGCGACATGGTCATTAAGGTGACTGAGGAAAAGCGGCGCGAGGGACTGCTCTTTAACCGTCATCTATATCGTGTTTTCGCGCCCTGAATATTCGAGCCGCTCAGATAGGCCGTTCTAGCGACCGAACGATGCGCTATCTATGTGTGTAGGTCACTTTGGGGAACGGGTAAGCATGGGGTTCGCCACCCTGGAAAATGAAACCTTTGCGGGATAGGCAGCTACGCCATTCCGGTGCATCGTACCTGGTCTCAAAGACATGATCGCTCTGGCGTGACTGGTACCCTTCCAGTCTGCAATGGGCAAGAGCGTCGCTGTAGGCAAGCTCCAGTGTACGGTCACCACTCACCGGCACTGCGCCGTAGAGATGCCAACTTGTTCGTGCCTGCGCCCCTGTGGCTGCCGAAATGACGCCGACAGATATAATTAGCGCAAATTTGAAACGCATGACCAATCTCCATGAAAGCCAGTGCCGCGTGAAACGGTAGACCGTCTGTTTTGTTCCGTTGGATCGATCCGACTGTTCGCTATTCGCTCCGCAGTCATTGGTAACTCCGTCTGCGGTTGTGCGGCCGCTTGCAGCTAGCGTTGACCCAGGCAAAGTTGATCGCGGTCACGCCGCCAGCATTAGTGCCGGAGTCAATCACCGTATCGTCAGTCCTACTTAGACTGTCGACCATCACTCAAAATTGGCGCCCCACCGCAACGCGCGACTCTATCAGAGCCCAAAACAGCCTCGTCTGATGTCGCGCAGACACAAAACAGTACACCCGTACTAGTGGTTTGAGCCTGTTGCATGTGCTCAATGCAATACCTCGTCGTCTTTCTGAACGCTGGTGTGATTTGCCGGCTGGCGGCAATGACACTGGAGGGAAATACATTTGAAAACGAGATTTAATTCAGCGGGCCATTACCTCGCCCTGACAAGTTCCACGACCCTTACCGCGGCCATATCGCTCACTGCCGCCGTTGTTTCGTTCTCGCCGCAGGCGGTCGCGCAAGATGCAGATGATTATATTCATGACAATGGCAATGTCACCTGGGGCACAAGCCAGAGCTTTCCCGATGACTGGATTATCGGACTGAACAACGCCGGTGTTACCGCATCTATCCTGGACGGCGCAAAGGTTTCAGTCGCGCGTCGGGCGATCATCGCCGGCCTCGAAGGCTCACAGGCGACGGTGACCGTTTCCGGCCCAGGTTCGGAACTCAACGTGGTCCGCAGCTCAATCATTCCCGGGAATACGTTGACCATCGGCGGCGGCTGCAATGGCTACTCTGTGACCTGCGTCACCGGCGGCGACGGCACCCTAATCGTCGAAGGCGCCGGCAAGGTCGATGCAAAGACTGTGCTGATGGCAGATGGGCAGAAATCCAGCGGAAAGCTGCTGGTCACCGGTGCCGGATCGGTAGTGTCGGCAGATTACCTCGGTGCGCTGGCTTGGGCGGCAAATCCGAGCGCCATCACCATCGAGAAAAGCGGCTCGGTTCTCACGAACACGACCTCGATCGGCCAACACGCGCCGACTGACGGCCAGACCAATATCCAGATCAAGGGCGAGGGTTCGAACTGGATCAATACAGGTCACTTCGATCTCGAAGGATTGCTGAGCGTCGAAGAGGGCGGAACATTACGGACGAATACGCTGACCATCAATGATGACGCCGAATTGCTGGTGAGCGGCGACAAGTCGTCACTGACGGCAAGCGGTGGCATGCTCATCGCAGGCAACAGCCATCTGGTTGTGGCAAACGGTGCAAATGTGGACAGCGGCAGCGCCATCAATGTGGGCAAGGACGGTTATCTCGTTCTCGGTGGACAGGTGAATACAGATGCTCTGGCCGGAGAGGCGAAGGCCATTACCACGGTGGCAGCCGGTCGTGTCGATGCAAAAACGATCATCAATTTCAATTCTTCCGGCACTGGTCGGATCGTGTTCAACCACACCAATTCCGCTTATCTGTTTTCCAACAAGCTGGCAGGCGACGGCTCCATTGTCAGCCTGGCCGGTGAGACAGTTCTCAGCGGCGACCTGACCGGTTTTGCCTCCTACGATTCTTATGAAGGCGGCGTTATCGTCGATGGTGGCAGCAAGCTCGCGCTGAAGGGTGATCTCGGTACGGCCATCAGGGGCGATAGCGACACAAGTCCTGAAACGACTGCGTTCCGGATTAAAAACGGCACATTGACCATTGGTGGCGAGACGGGTCAGATCGTCACCAATTTTCAGGGCAGCGAAATTTATAATAGCCGTGTCGATATCTGGGGTGAGAACAGGAACGCTGAACGTCAGACGACCGACGCTTACGGCACGCTTGCGGGATCCGGCACCGTCGGCTCAACGACTGTCGACAAAGGTGCACGGATTTCGCCCGGCGATATCGACAGCCCGCTCGGCAAGGTCACCGTGCGTGGCGCCTTGGATTTCAAGGACGGCTCGATCTACGCCGTGGACGTGGCCGGAAATGGTCAAAGCGACACGATCGCTGTCGAGACAGTCAAGCGATATGTCAGCGTCAACGATGACGGCAGCAAGAACTTCATCGATGGTTACGGGACCACGACTATCGGAAACAACACATCCGTAGAGGTCACCGCGCTCGATGCTGCCACGAGCTATCAGACTGGACAGTCCTATACGATCCTGACCTCCGAGGGCGGCATTACCGGCTCATTCGCGGACGCCATCTCCAAATCGGCATTTCTCAATGTTGCGCTGGATCAGCGCGAAAAGGCGATCGATCTGAAAATCGCCGTGAAGAATGGCGGCACGCAGCCGCCAGTCGATCCAGAGCCGCCGGTTACACCCGAACCGCCCGTCACAGAGCCACCGGTTACACCTGAGCCGCCCGTTACCGAGCCTCCGGTGACGCCGGAGCCGCCCGTAACTCCACAACCACCAGTCACTCCGCCGACGAATCCCGGCAATCCGGAAACAGGACTGTTCGACAGCGTCGCAGACAGCTCAAATCAGGTCGCCGTCGCGCGATCCCTGAATAGCTTGCAGCAGAGCGGTGAATCACTGGCTCTCTACAACAGGCTACTGCTGCTGAGTGCCGATGAGGCCCGCACGGCGTTCGACCAGTTGTCGGGCGAAGCACATGCCTCGGCAAAGTCGGGACTGATCACCGGCAGCGGCATCACCCGTGATGTCCTCAATGGGCGCATGAGATCCGCTTCGGGCGGTGTTGCATCCCAACCGCCGGCGGCTCTCAATTATTGGGACAACGGGCGCTGGGCCAAGGACGACCCAACGGCAGCCATCCTAAAGGGGCCGCGCGAGCCAGTTTGGTCGGCTTGGGGCCAAGTCTTCGGCTCATGGAGCGACATCAACGGCCAGGGGGGCGTTGCCGGCACCGATGTTTCGACCGGGGGCATCATCACCGGTATCGACAGACTCTTTGGTGAAGATACACGTATCGGCCTGTTTGCCGGATACAGCCGCTCGAGCTTCAAGGTGAATGATCGCACGTCATCCACGGATAGCGACAATTACCACATCGGCCTCTACGGCGGGACCGAGTGGGGAGCCCTGGCCTTCCGCTCCGGCGTTTCCTACACGCTGCACGAACTGTCGAGCAAGCGTTCGGTCATCTTCCCGGGTGTTTCCCAAACCCTCGCCTCCGACTACGATGCCGGATCATTCCAGGCCTACGGTGAACTTGGCTACAAGATCGATCTGACAGGTGCAGCACTTGAACCCTTCGTCAATCTGGCACATGTCAGTCTGCATAGCGATGGTTTCTCTGAAACCGGCGGCTCGGCAGCATTGACGATGGGCGGCGACACGACCAACACGACGTTCACTACGCTTGGTCTGAGAGGTTCATCCGATTTCGTGCTGGGCGGTATGGCCACTGTGGCAAGCGGTACGATCGGCTGGCGGCACGCTTATGGCGACATCGACCCAGCTTCGCGCCTGGCCTTCGCGGGCAGTGACAGCTACACCATTCGGGGCTCCTCGATCTCGCAGGATGCTTTCCTTCTGCAACTTGGGCTCGCCATGGACATCGCAGAAAACACGACGCTCGGCATCAACTACAATGGTGAATTTAGCGGCGACGGTACGGTCAATTCGGTCGACGCCAAGCTGAACGTTCGCTTCTGACCAGTGCAGTGTATTCGATCCTGCCCATGGCGGCTTTTCCAGCCGCCATGGGCATTTGTGTTCTCCACTTCGTCTAAATGACTTTCTTACGGGAGCGGCCCCGACAATAGTCGTGTTCGGCCAGAGTGATTCAGGGGTGGATGAGTGTTTACGATATTGGGAAATGCCCTAAGCTGGCGAAGGAAAAAGAGTACCGCTGATTATGATGCGGAACGCGGCCAGGCTATCATTCGCATGGTGCTGGTACCGACCATCCTTATTTACATGACGGGCGTACTTTTCGTCCGCAACGATCCAGAACGTTCCTTCATCTATTTCACCCTGGCGGTGGCGTTCTTTTATATACCCTATTCCCTGCTGTTGCTGATCGACGTCCTAAAACGGCCCGGTGCAAAGGTGCTGCGCCGAAGCCTGTCTCTCCTGCACGACTATTCCGGAATTACTTTCGGTATGAGTGTAGGCGGCCAATACACGTTGCCTGTCTTCGCAGTGCTTTTGTGGGTCACCGTCGGTTACGGTGTGCGTTACGGTTCGCGCTACCTTCTTGTCGCTTCCATCTGTGCATTGGCCTCTTTGGCTGTAACTCTCGTCAACAACACCTACTGGCAGGAAAACCTTCTACTGGTGCTGACACTGACCTTAACCACTATTCTTGTGCCCACCTATCTTTTCAGCCTGTTGAGCGAAATCCACCGATCTCACCGGCTCGCAATGGAAGCGAGTGCTGCAAAATCGCGTTTCCTTGCCCAGGCCAGCCACGACCTGCGCCAACCAATCCACGCCATCAGCCTTTTCACCGCATGTCTTCGCGATGCCGGGCTCCTTCCAGGACAGCGGCAATTGGTTGAAAATATCGATCGGTCGCTTCAGAGCGTATCCGGGCTTTTCCGCTCTCTTCTGGATATTTCGACACTTGATAGCGGCAAGGTCGTCTTGCGCTCCGAGATCGCATCTATGCATGACCTTGTCGGGCACATCCTCCAACAAAATTCCCAGGGCGCCGACTGGGCGGGCGTAGAATTACGATCAGTCGACTGCAGGCTGCACGTCTTCACCGATCCGACCATGCTGACGACGATGCTCCAGAACATTCTGACCAACGCTTTCAAATATGCTCCTGGTCGGCCGGTTCTGATCGGCTGCCGAAGGCGCGGCGGTAACCTTGATATCGAGATCCATGATCGCGGCAAAGGTATCAGCAGCGAACATCTTGATCAGGTTTTTGACGAATTTTATCAGGTTCGGGAGCGAGGAGACCGGGACATAGAGGGGGTCGGCCTTGGCTTGTCCATCGTAAGGCGCATGGCCTACCTCATGGGGCTCACGGTGGAAATACAGTCCCGAGAAAAACACGGGACGACGGTCGTCATTGGTGGTTTGACCATCACAGAACCGCCCTCTCCCGTGCCCATGGCCAATCGCACGAGTGTTGGCTCGGTTCTTGAAGGTTTGCGGGTCCTGTTGATCGAAGACAATACGGACGTACTCAGCGCCACCGCCGCCCTGCTTCAACGCTGGGGTTGCATAGTCCAGGCAGAAACATCGCCACCGCTGACGTCAGTCTCATGCGACGTTATCCTTACCGACTACGACCTCGGATATGGGACGACCGGTGCAGACAGCATTCGCCAGGTACGCGCAGCCGCTGGTCGAAACATACCGGCGATCGTCATGACGGGCCATGATGAAAACCGAATTCGCGAAGACATGGGCGAGTATGCAATCCCGATACTGTGCAAACCCGTTCGCCCGGCGGAGCTTCGTTCCACCCTTGCATCCGTGCGTGTTCGCAACCGACAGGAACGTTCCAACGGCATGGCCGTCAGGACATGAGGATGCCGTTACTGTAAGCTTTGGCAACGGCACCGGTTCGGGTGTTCACATCCAACGCCCGTAGAAGTGCGGATACATGAATGCGGACAGTAAAGGGTGATATCCCGAGAATGAGGGCGATTTCCTTGTTTGACTTGCCTTCGACTATAAGCCCCAGAACATCGCTTTGACGTTGTGTGAGAACAGGCTTTTCGCTTTCCATCAGAATATCGGCTTGCGAACTGGTCTTCACCACGACATCGCCATCACAAATGGAAGCGATCGCCGAGAGTATATCGCTTGCGGAAACGCTTTTGTTGATGAAACCGTCCATTCCCGTATCCATGACATTCTGGATTGTTCGCGGGTCATTGAGCATGGAAACAACGACTATGGATGACTTCGGAAATTCCTGTCGCAAATCCGACAGAGATTGTTCGATGTTCAATCCGGGAAACAGAAGATCGATCACCATCAGGAATGGCGGCAAACCACATCTTGATGCCGCTAAAACCTCATCCAGGGTTCCTGCTTCCACGATATCTGCTTCTGGAAAGATCTGGCGTATGAGTTGCGAAAGACCGTCTCGAAAGACAGGGTGATCATCCCCGAGGACAATACGTTTGTTAGGCACTCTATACTCTCTCCCCCGATTGCGACCTCGCAAGCCGCTTGACCTTATGTCATATGATGACAGTTCCTTGCATTAGCACACTTGTATTATTGACCTGATGTCATTCAGGCACCTGAAATTTCGATAAGATGACTTTCATTATCAGCTTATCTTGATCTCGAGAACCTAAAGGTGTTAGCAGCGCGTTATGGAAAGCGCCGAACACCCGGAAATTTTGCAGACTTATATGGGCGTGCGTGCTCGCCTGACACGCGTGATTTACAGACGTGTCCGTTGCACCGCGACCACCGCAGACCTCATGCAAGATACCTTCCTCCGGTTCTGGGAACGGCCCAATGTGCTGCGGGATGTCGCCGACCTTGCCGGTTACTTCATGGTGACCGGTCGAAATCTCGCTCTCGATCACGAACGCCGCAAGAAGATCGCGCCATTCGTTGATGGCATCGAAGGTTTGGAATCCATATCCGACCCGACGCCATCGGCCGAAACAGCGACAATGGACAGGCAGGAACTGCGCCGTCTGCAGGTCGGCATCGAAAAGCTTCCGCCGCAGGCGCGACAGGTCTTCATGCTTTCACGCCTGGAAGGTCTGACATATGTTCAAATCGGCGAACAATTGGGCATATCTCCCAAAACCGTTTTCGGGCATATGGTCGTCGCGCTTGACCGGTTACGTGCGGAGATGAAGACCGGCGACTGAGGTCTGGCGCGACTGGTTTTCAACAATGAGGCGGCGGATGCAGAACGTATCCCACCACACTAACCGTTCCGCCGAAGAGACCGACCTGTCAAGGCGGGCTGCCGAGTGGTTCGCCTTACTTCTGGACGACGATGCCACCGCCAATGATCGCGCCGATTTTCGCACATGGCTGGAAAGCGACCCCGCACATGTCAAGGCTTACGCCGAACTCGAACGTCTCTGGCTGGGCTCTTCTGCCCTTCCTGAAGTCGCCCCGCCTCCGTCTCCCACCCGCCGCCGCGTCATAAAAGCCGGTGGTGCCGCAGTCATCATCGGCACCGTGGGCCTTGGTAGCATCTCCTATCTGAATTCCTCGCGGGGCGACTATCGCACCGCAGTTGGTGAAACGACCCGGATCACTCTCCCGGACGGATCAGTAGCCGAACTTTCGACCGCGACGGCCATCTCCGTGGACTTCACTGCCAGCCGAAGAGCGGTTCAGTTGCATGAAGGCGAGGCCTATTTTACTGTTTCAGCCGATGCGCAGCGGCCATTCACGGTCGTTGCGGGAGCACTTGAAACCACCGCCTTGGGCACTCAGTTCTCGGTCGCCATCCACGACAATGCCATATCGGTCGCAGTCGCTGAACATTCCGTGCGGGTAACCTCTCCCTTTGAGAAGCAGGATGTTTTCGAGGGGCAATCTATTCTGTTTGCCGATAACCGCCTGTCTATGCCGACGGAAACCGATGTCGGCTCGCAGCTTTCCTGGCGTGATGGCAAACTCGTTTTCATTTCCACACCGTTCGAACATGCAGTCGCATCTCTGGCAAAATGGCGGCGCGGCAAGATAATCGTCATGGACAAGGCGCTGGCGCGACGCCCCGTCAGCATCATCGTCGATATAAGACGTGCCGGCAAGATATTGGAAACGCTGGAAAATGGCTTGCCGATCCGTATCGACACCTATTCACCCTGGCTGACACTGATCTATCCCCGGTAAAAAAGTTTTAGAATCGACCGAGGTTTTTCAGGGCCTGCGGCGTCCCCTATTCAAGAGGCCCGAAAGATTTCGAGCCGGGATGCGTTTGCAGGGGGCAAAACGAGTGGTGAAACATTCTCAGATCAATCGCGGTCATCTTGAACGGTTGCGCGGCGTGCTGCTGACTGCCTGTGTGGGCTTTGCACCATTTGTCCTGCCGACCAGCGCCGAGGCCCAGGCGGGCAGAAATTATACGTTCGCCATCACCAGCCAGCCGCTGTCGAGCGCGTTGGTCCGCTATTCGTCGATTACAGGCATCGACGTGGCATTCGATGGACGGCTGCCGTCAAATCTGCGCACCACCGGCCTGAACGGCAATCTGGCCGCCGAGGACGGGCTTTCACGCCTGCTCGCAGGGACCGGCCTGACCTATCGTTTCACCACCGCAACAACAGTGCTGCTGGTCAACCCCAAGGCATCCGCTGCGAATGCACCGGCCGACGGCTCCACCGTTCTGCAGACGATCAATGTTGTCGGAGAACAGGCCCGTGGGCCGGTGCAGGGTTTCGTGGCGACGCAAAGCGCAACGGGGACGAAAACCGACACCTCCCTCAAGAACACCCCGCAGGCGATCAACGTGGTGACGAGAGACCAGATGGCCGCCCAAGGGTCCGCTACCCTGACGCAGGCGTTCCGTTACACGCCCGGCGTCATCAGCCAGTATGGCGATGACTCCCGCTATGACTGGTTCACGATCCGTGGTTTCCGCCCGGGCCGATATCTCGATGGCCTGCGCCTGCCCTTCGGTTCGCGCGGTTATGCGCAGCCACGTGTCGAACCTTTCAGCCTGGAGCGTGCGGAGGTCCTGAAAGGACCATCCTCCGTTTTATATGGTCAGGGCGAGCCGGGCGGCCTGATCAACATGGTCTCGAAACGCCCGAGCACGACGGCGAAAAATCAGGTCGAACTGCAGCTGGGGACCGACAGCCGTGTCCAGACGGCATTTGACGTCGGCGGCGCCGTCACTGCAGACGATACCATTCTCTACCGCGTGGTCGGCGTCGGCCGCCTGACTGACACGCAGTATGATTTCGTCGAAGAGAAAAAGGCCTATATCGCGCCATCCCTGTCCTTCAAGCCGGATGACGCGACATCCTTCACCCTTTACGGAAGCTACCAGCACATCGACTCGCCCGGCGGCGGCGGTGCTCCTGCCCTGCCTGCCAACGGAACGCTTTACACGGGTGTCTATCCGGAACTGCCACGCGGCGCGTTCCCCGGCGAACCCGGATACGACCATTACAAGAGCGACCAGGTTTCTCTCGGCTACGAATTCGAACATGAATTCGATGAAACCTGGACCGTGCGACAAAACCTGCGCTTCTCCTACATCGATACTGACAGCCAGCGCGTCCAGCCGGCTTGCATATTCAGCTGCAGCTCGACCGGCTTTGACCGTTACGCCTGGGCCTTCCCGGAAAGCGCCCGCTCCGTCACGCTCGACAATCAGGCCGTGGCACATTTCTCGACTGGCGACGTGTCCCACACAGCCCTATTCGGCCTCGACTACTCCTATGAAAGCAGCCGCTTCGAGGAATCCTCGCTATCTCCGATTTTCGCGCCGTTCAACGGCCAAAATCCAGTCTACGGCGCGACCGCGATCACCCGCCCGGCCGTCAACACACGCATCGATCAGCAGCGCAGCCAGGTCGGTCTGTATGCGCAGGATCAGGTGGAATGGGACCACTTCGTGTTTTCGCTTGGCGGGCGATATGACTGGGCCAATACCGACACCCGGACGAGGATCCGCAGCGGCGGATCGGATGTCAGCGTCAATCAGCGTGACGGGCAATTCACCTGGCGCACCGGTCTCGTCTACAACTTCGACAACGGCATCTCGCCCTATCTTGGTTATTCGACATCCTTCAATCCGGCGAGCGGCACCGACCGCAACAAGAAGGCTTTCGATCCCACAACGGGCGAGCAGTTCGAAGTTGGCGTCAAATACCAGCCTGAAGGCAGCAACAGCTTCGTCACCCTATCGGCCTATCACCTGACACAGGACAATGTGCTGACACCCGAGACGGAACCCGGTTTCACCAGCTATCGCATTCAGACTGGCCAGGTCACCATGCGCGGCTTGGAGTTGGAAGGCAAAGCCGAAATCAACGACAGTCTGTCGGTCCTCGCATCCTACGCCTACACGGACAGCGAGATCACAGAAGACAGCGCCAACAAAGGCAAGCGTTTCGCCTTCGTGCCAAGTCATCAGGCATCCGTATGGCTGGACTACACGCTCCAGACCTCGACCGCATGGGATGGCCTGAGCCTGGGCGGCGGTGCGCGTTACATCGGCCAGACCTATGGTGACAACGCCAACAAGTTCGACATCCCGGCCTATACCGTTTTCGATGCCGCAGTCCGGTACGATTTCGGCAAGGCAAACCCGAAACTCGAGGGCCTGAAAGCTTCGATCAATGTCAGCAACCTGTTCGACAAAAAATATGTGTCGACCTGCATTGCGGCGACGGGGTGCTATTGGGGCGAAGGCCGCAGCGTTTATGCCACGCTGAAATACAGCTGGTAAATCCGTGCCGGGCATTCAGACGGGCATGACCGACCATAGACTGACGCGGCGGCAATTTGCCACCGCGTTGGCGGCCGTCATGGTGCCGGCATTCCCGATGGCGGCTGCCACCACGCCGAGAATTGCGGTTTTGGACTGGGGCTGGGCGGAAAGTCTTCTTGCCTTGCAGGTCGCGCCGCTCGCCGTTGCGGAAGCCCCTCTTTATGGCGACCGCGTCGTCGTGCCGGCGCTGCCCGGCGATACGATCGATCTTGGCCTCAGATCCTGGCCGAACATGGAACTGTTGCGAGATCTCAAGCCGGACCTGATCCTTGCACAGGCCGGTTACGGCGTTTCGGCAGCCCGGTTGAACGAAATCGCCCCGACACTGGCATTGCCACTCTACAGCACCGAGCGAAAACCGTTGCAGGCGGCTGATGACGCCATTCGAGAGATCGCGGCCCGCATTGGCAAGGAGACGGCCGCCGCCGATTATCTACAGCATTCCTATGCCCGCCTCGACGCCGTCGGTCGTGCGGCAAAAGCCTATGACGGACGGCCGGTGCTGATCATCAAGTTCGCAGATGACCGTGTCATCGACATCTATGGGCCCGGCGGCCTGTTCGACGACGTCTTAAACCGCATCGGAATCGCCAATGCCTGGGACGGGCCGACCAACAATTGGGGTTTTGCCACCGCAGGGCTGGAGGCGATCGGCCGTTATCCGGACGCGCGCGTCATCATCATCGAGCCGGGACCGTCGGGAACGCTGCTTGAAAGCGCACTGTGGCAATCGTTACCTGCTGTTCGCGCAGGCCTCGTGACGATGATCCCGCCCACATGGGTTTTTGGCGCCTTTCCATCGGCCATGCGTTTTGCCGAGGTTTTGCGGCACGGGCTTGGCATATCATGACCCGCCGTTGGCTGACCCCGGCGCGCGCCTGCATCCTCATTGTCGCGACTGCCATTAGCTTGCAAATGCTGGCGATGCTTGGTCATGTTCCAATGACGCGGCTCGCACAAGCGCTATGGCAGCCCGACACGCGTGCGTTTGGGGAGGTGTATATCCACTTCTCGCTGCTGCCCCGGATGCTCGTCGCTCTTCTTGCCGGTGCGGCGCTTGCCTTTACTGGCGCGATTTTCCAGCAGGTCCTGAAAAATCCGCTGGCAGAACCATCCACGCTCGGCATCATGTCCGGCGCCCAGTTGGCTATCACCCTGCTCACTCTCTCAATTGCCGGCGTTTCAGGCTTCCAGCGGGAGTTGGCAGGTCTTGCGGGTGGGTTGGCGGCCGTTGCCTTTGTCGCCGGACTTGCGAAAAGGACCGGGTTTGCGCCGATGACCTTGTTGCTTTGCGGCATGGTCATCAGCTTTACGGCCGGTTCGGCTTCCGTCATCCTGTCTCTATTCCACCACGAATATCTCAGAAGCGTTTTTATCTGGGGCAGCGGCTCACTGATCCAGAACGATTATGGCAATGCCTTAGCCCTCTCCGCGCGCATGATCGTCCTCATGCCCCTGCTGCTCATCTTCGTCAGGCCGCTTGCCATTGCCGGGCTGGACGATGCAAGCGCCCGCAGCCTTGGCCTTTCGCCCGCGTCTCTCCGGCTGCTGGTCCTGCTGATCGCCACCGTCCTTTCCGCCGCCGTGGTGGCGCGAGTCGGCGTCATCGCATTTGTCGGGCTCGGTGCGTCCAACATCGCGCGGCTGGCGGGAGCGCGAACATTGCGCCAACGCCTTCTGTGGGCCTCGCTGTTCGGCGCCGCACTTCTGTTGCTGGCCGATGGCCTCGTGCTCGTCAGTGCGCCCGTCGTCGGAGAGGTTCCGACCGGCACAGTCACGGCAATCACCGGCGCCCTTCTCATGCTGGTGTTTCTGAAAACCATGCCTGCTTCGCCGATACGGGAGACATCCGCCGGCGAGGCAAGCCATCCCGGCGGATCGAGCCGAAGATTCGCGCTGCCGCTTTGTGTGTTCGCCGCGGCTGTTGCCGCAGGTTTTTCGCTGACAGAACATTTCCATGTGGGCGGCATCGATCCATCGATCCTGTTCTCCGTCCGCTGGCCGAGAGTGCTGACATCTGCCGCCGCCGGCATGATGCTGGCATTGGCCGGCAGCATCACTCAAGCCATCACGCGCAATCCGATTGCCAGTCCCGAAGGGCTGGGCGTCAGCGGCGGCGCTGGCCTCGGCATTATTCTTGCGTTTTTTCTGGGCGGCATGGCTTCACCGATAACGCCGCTGCTCGGCGGCATTGCCGGATCAGTTCTGTCATTCTGCCTCATCATTCTCGTGGCCAGACGGCGCAATTACGCACCTGCCCCGGTCCTGCTGACCGGCATCGCCATCGGCGCGCTAACAACAGCCGTGATTTCCCTGATCGTCGCCAGCGGCGATCCACGCGCCAGCTACATTCTTGCCTGGACGATGGGGCCGACATTCCGCGCCACCGGTCTCGTCGCCATCATCGCCGCTGCTATCGCAGGCCTTGCTCTGGTCATCGTGCCGCTTTTCCGGCGATGGCTCGAGGTTCTGCCGCTTGGCGACGGCATCGCCAAATCTCTGGGCATCCGCCCCGGGCTCGCGCGCGGAACACTCTTGCTGTTTGCCGCCACCATGACCGGTATCGCCACGATGGTCGTCGGCCCCTTGAGTTTCGTCGGCTTGATGGCACCGCATATCGCACGGGCGATCGGGCCGCGTGGTCATGTGGGCACGCTTCTCACGTCGGCAGCCGTGGGAACCGCTTTGATGATCGGCGCAGACTGGCTTGGCCGGACAGTCGATTTTCCGTATGAGATACCGGCCGGCGTCATTGCGGCATTCATCGGTGGGCCTTATTTCCTTTGGGTGATTTGCCTTCCTCGCAGACGAGAGCCAACCGTCAAGGCGTTGGTCAAACGCGCGTCATAGAACGCTTGTTTCCGGTTTGGTTGTTCAGAAAACAAATGCCTTGAACAGGATCGAGGAGACTGCCCACACCAACAAATCTAATAAGCGATTGGGAATCCACTAATTTTGCCTCATGCAGCAACCCGATTGAAGTGCCGGCCACCGGTCACACTTTGGAAAACTGGATCGAACGCAATCCTGATGCCCGAGGTTTCTAGATCAAGTTTGCCAGAAAAAAGGCCGGCGTTGTCGCGTTCGACAAGGAGCAGGCGCTCGACTCGCCTTGTGCCGCGGATGGATTGACAGCCAGGCGGCAAAGTACGATGTCGATCATTTCTTTATGCGGTTCACTCCGCGTCTGGCTCGAAGTCTTTGGTCTCAGGCCAATCGCCTTCGTATCGAGAAGCTGGCGGCAGCGGGCCGGATGGACGTCAAAGGCCTGACGCACGTGGAGGCCGCCAAGAACGACGGACGATGGGATGCCGCCTATGCTCCACCGAGCCAGATCCGAATTCCCCACGACGTGGCCGCAGCGTTATCCGACAACGGGGCCGCTCGCATGGCATTTGAAGCATTGGGAGGTCGAAGCACTATATGCTGCTGCACCCGATCGTAACGGTGAAGAAACCCGAGACCAGAGCCCGCAAGATCGCGATGCTGGTCGTGGCGCTGGCTGCACCAAAACCTGAAAGCAACTGATGTTTCATATTATTTTCGGAATTCCGTGGCTGGTCGTAGTCCTACGCTTTATCCAGCCGCTGCCATGGCTTTGGTCGGCGAAAACAGCTGCTGCTATTATTCTGTTGCTCGCTTCACAGTATCATCTATTTAGCCGTCTCTCGTCCGGATCGGTCTTCTCGCCGGAGTTTCCACGGCCACTGATCATTGCGTTCAACGTCCTGTTCGGCACGATTGTTCTGTTGGCTGTGTTCCAAATTGCACTCGATCTCGTCTCACTGGTTATGACGCCGTTTAACGGGCAGTTCCCTCTGGCACCCGCCCCCATCAGGTACATTATCGGCGGCGTAGCATTCTGTCTGTCCGCTTACGGAGTCAGCCAGGCGATCAGGGTGCCGCCGCTCAAGGATATAGAAATTTCCATCGCGGGGCTCCCGCCCGAGTTTGACGGATACAGGCTGGTTCAACTTACCGACCTTCATATCAGCCGCCTGTTTCCCGCCCAGTGGACCAGAGAGGTCGTAGCGAAGACCAACGCGCTCAATGCCGACCTCATCGTTATCACCGGAGACTTCATCGACGGCAGTGTCGAAAACCGTCGCGAAGACGTCGCGCCGCTTGCTGGATTGCGGGCTCGCGACGGCGTATTTGCGATCCCAGGAAACCACGAATACTTCTTCGCCTACGATCAATGGATGCGCCATCTCGGCACCATGAACATGACGATGCTTCTAAACACCCACGTGGTGTTGACGCGAGGCGATGCCAGAATGGTGATTGCCGGTGTCACAGACGTTTCCGCCGCCGAGCATGGCTCACCGGCACCCGACCTCGACAAGGCGATCCAGGGGGCACCCAGCGACCCTCCCGTCATCCTTCTCGACCACCAGCCGATGATGGCCGGAAAGGCCGCGGAATCCGGTGTCGCGCTGCAGTTGTCTGGACACACGCATGGAGGCATGGTCTTGGGTCTGGACCGACTGGTGGCACGCGCCAACAACGGTTTCGTCTCCGGCAGATACGAGATCGGCGGCATGACGCTTTACGTCAACAACGGCACCGCGCTCTGGCCAGGTTTCGCCATCAGGCTCGGCGTGCCTGCAGAATTGACCAGGATCACGTTGAAGGCCAAGGCCTCGCGACCTAGGTGACGAAGCCCTGCTCAAGGAAACAAGCCAAACCGTCCCCAGAACACAGGACGTTGGCTCGGGCACCAGGGTTTTACCGATCGAGAATCCATTAAAACTTCTCGGAAACCGGCCCGTAGCTGGGAGCCCTCACAAGTGATGCGCGCCGGTTCATGATATCAGGGTGATAGACCGCCTCCATCCAGTTCTCGGGCCGAATATCGTCGATAGAAACCGAGACTTTCCGGATATCGTAACCGAAGCCAGCAACGGTCTCAGCGACAGCCTGGGCAAGCGCCTGCTTTTCCGGCAGGCCCTTCCCCTCATACATTTTCACGATGACATGCGGCATCAGACGAGATCCAGCACTTGCTGCAATGGACGGCGTGGCTTCTGCGGCCAGTTCTCATCGGTCGCGCGACCGACCGACAGCAGCAGCACCGGGATTTCGTGTTCGCCGAGTTCGAAGTGACGAGAAACCGCCTCCGGATCAAAGCCGATCATCGGGGCGGAACCAAGCCCCAAGGCTTGCGCCGCATAGATCAGCGTCGTTGCGCCAAAGATCGCCGAACGAACGGCTTCGTCGCGCTGGCGCCACGGCTGACCGTCGTAGAGACTGGCGGCCGCCCCTTCCCAACCACCGACCATTGGGGGCGACATGATGCCGGCATCGACCAGCGGGGCCAACCGTTCGGCCAAGGTTCGATGGTCCGCCATCTGGCCAACGACGATAAAGGTGACCGCCGAGTCGGTGATCTTGACTTGGTCCCAGGCGACGGCGCGTAGCTCTGCTTTTCGATCCGGCGTGCGCACAGCAATGAACCGCCAGTTCTGCAAATTGAACGATGTAGGCGCCTTGGTCGCCAACCTGACGAGTTCAACGATCCGTGCATCATCCAGCGCGTATGACGGGTCGAAAAGATTGGTCGTGCGGCGCTCGTCGATTGCCTTCAGGATAAGATTAGTCATCTGGTTCTTTCCTCTGTTCAAA
Source organism: Endobacterium cereale (assembly GCF_009617585.1). GTDB lineage: Bacteria > Pseudomonadota > Alphaproteobacteria > Rhizobiales > Rhizobiaceae > Neorhizobium > Neorhizobium cereale. Next base: position 201,021 of record NZ_WIXI01000042.1, read on the forward strand.
TGATATCGACCACGCCACCATCGACGCGCAGCGATGCGCCCGTGGTGGCCGAGGCCTGCTCGGATGCGATGTACAGGATCATGTTCGCCACCTCATCGACACGAGAGGCGCGGCGTATGATAGAAGACCCGCGATGGGCGACAACGAAGTCGGCAGCGATCTTTTCGAGGTCCCCACCGTCCGGCGCCAGCATGCCGGCCACTCCTTCAGACAGCGTAGGTCCGGGCAGCACTGCATTCACAGTCACTCCCGTGCCCGCCAGCCGTTTTGCCAGTCCCCGTGAGACAGCGAGCTGCGCGGTTTTCGTCATGCCGTAATGGATCATGTCGGCCGGAATGTTTAACGCCGATTCCGAAGCGATGAAGATGACCCGGCCCCATCCGCGCGCGGCCATGCCCGTCGCATAGGCGCGCGATACGCGCACGCCGGACAAGACGTTGGTATCGAAAAAGCGCGTCCATTCGGCGTCGGTCGTTTCGAAAAAGTCCTGTGGCCCAAAGATGCCGATATTATTGACCACAATGTCGAAGTCGGGAAACGCTGAGAACAGCCGCTCGCAATCCTCAGCGTTAGACAGGTCGCCCGCAAACCCTTGCGCGCCTTCGAGGCGTGCCAGCGCACGCGACACGCGTTCCTCCGATCGCCCGTTGATCACGACCTGCCCGCCGGCGGCGACAAACCCTTCGGCTGCCGCAAGGCCAATGCCGCCGGTGGACCCTGTGACCAGAATGCGTTTTCCGGTGAAGTCGATATTCATGTTGCCACCTTTCCAAAACGTGTGTGCCCGATATAACTCCCTTTCAAATCTGGATAATCAGGTCATCACACCAAGGTGTTTTCGAGAAAGTCAAACAATGGATCGCATCGATGCGCTGCGCTTTCTTCTGGACGTTGCCGAGATCGGCAGTTTCTCAGCCGTTGCCAGACAGCGATCCGTGGCGACTTCGACCGTATCGCTGGCGATCGACCAGATGGAGGATGAGGTCGGCACGAAGCTGATGACCCGTTCTACCCGCAAGCTGATCTTCACCCATGAAGGGGAGACGTTTCTGAGTGACGCACGGCGGATCGTTGCCGAATGGGACGCGGCAATGGCGGGAATGCGGGAGGACGGGTCTCTCACCGGGCCTATTCGGATCACTGCAACGAACGACTTCGGCAGGTCCAGGCTGCGTCCACTACTGGACGAGTTTCAGGTGCGGCATCCAAACGTGCACATCAGCCTCATGCTATCAGACAATGCCGTCGACCTCTTCGAGAACCGTATCGACCTGGCGATCCGCAGCGGCCCGCTACCTGATTCAACTTTGCGGGCAAGGCTTCTGGTGCGCGGGCCGAGGCGCATCTGCGCCGCTCCGGCCTACTGGGATCGCGTGGGTAGGCCAAAACACCCCGATGAGCTTCTGAAGCACAATTGCCTTATCCTGGACCGGCCGGGGGCGCCATTGGTGGTCTGGCCTTTCAAGCATCGGGACAAGGCGATCAGCATCAAGGTCCGGGGAGATCGCCAGGTCAGTGACGGTGACGTCTTGCGGGACTGGGCCGTGCGCGGCATTGGTGTCATCGCAAAAAACGAGTGGGACATCATTTCTGACGTCAGGTCCGGCATTCTTGAAACCGTGCTCGATGATTTCGTAGCCGGCCAAGTCGATCTTTACGCCGTCCATACCGGGAGTAGCCGACGCCTCACCGCCCTCGTCGACTATCTTCGAGAAGAACTACACATGGTGGAAGAGGCCGCGTTAACCTCTTGAAGGATCAGAACCCGAGGTCCAATAGGATCGTTGTGCGCGGCCAGATTCTCGCCTGACAAGATCCGTTCTAGGCCGGCAAATACCAGATTTTCCTCCTGCTGCACGTTGAGCACATTCGCTGCAGTTCTTCTGACCGTTTTGGGCGTTACCGATGACCGCCATCGCTTGAGAACTGATCGCCTACCCCGCGATGATCAACACTCCGCGTAGATTAAAGAAGCGCGACCCGGCCGTATCAGCATGGCTCAACCGGAAAAACCGCGATGCTGCTGATTGATGCCGGTCGGCCACCCCTCCAGCGAACGTATGTGCCGAGTCTCGCGCAGCATGGGAATGGACGCAACGATCATGACGAGGATAGCGACATACACCATGCCGAGGTGAGCTTTCAAAACATTCACTGATCGCCAGCTCCTTCTGTAATGATGGAAGGAATGGGCGATAAAGCTGACAGGCACCTGAAAGAGGTCCGGCAGGCAGAAGTTTTATGACATTCAGGTGACTGTCAGGATCGGGTGCGATTTCGCCGGCAATCGAAACTGCCGGGAGCTTTCCCTTGTCCATAAATAATCTGTCTCATTCCGCCCGCCGTCCATCGTCGAGGCTTGTCCGTCCAGAGGTCGGCAGCATCACGCTCGCGACATTGACCGCGTTTTATTTGATTGCCTTCACCAACCGCACATTCTTCAATCGGTCTTTCGAATATTTCGACAATCACCTGTCGCTTGCCGCCTTTTCGCTGGGGCTCAGCTGCCTGTTTGCCGCCTTCACCATCGCCATATCGGTCAAATACCTGATGAAGCCGGTGTTGATCCTGATGGTTCTTTCCGCCGCCTCGGCTTCGTGGTTCATGGACGGGTTCGGCACGATCATCGACGTCGACATGATCCGCAATGCGGCTACCACCACGACGTCGGAAGCCGGCCACCTGATCACTCCGGCTTACATCCTGCACATGACAGTGTTCGGCATTCTGCCATCGCTGATGATCGCTTTCGTGCAGATAAAACACCGCAATTTCTTCGCGAAACTGCGCTGGAACCTCACCGCCATCGTGCCACTCCTGCTTTTGGCGCTCGCCTGCGGCGTCAGCGGCGCGCGGTCGATCGCGGCGGTCACCCGGCTGCACAAGGACCTTATCCTGACGCTCAATCCGTTTGTGCCGGTCGGCAGCGCCATTAGTTTTGCGCTTGCATCCGAGGCCGATAAAAACATCGTCGCCGCACCGCTCGGCACCGATGCCAAAGTCGCCGGCCCGACCGCCTCGGGCAAGCCGCGCGTGCTGATCATCGTCACCGGCGAAACCGCGCGCGCCGAAAACTTTTCGCTCAGCGGTTATGCCCGCGACACCAACCCGGAACTCAAGAAACGCGACATCACCTATTTTTCGCAAACATCCAGCTGCGGCACGGCGACGGCCGTTTCCGTGCCCTGCATGTTCTCCAACCTGAAACGCAGCGGTTATTCGCACCGCGCCGGTCTCGCCAACGAAAACCTGCTCGACGTGTTCGGCCATGCCGGCATCACCACCGAATGGTGGGAAAACAATACCGGAGACAAAAACGTTGCCGACCGCACCGTGATGCATTCGTTTTCCAACGCCAACGATCCGCGTTTCTGCAAGGACAACGAATGCCTGGACGACGTGATGGTCGGTCAGCTCGACACATGGCTTTCGAATGTGAAGGGTGACAGCGTGCTGGTCCTGCACCAGCTCGGCAGCCATGGCCCCGCCTATTACCAGCGCTACACACCGGAATTCGCCCGCTTCACGCCCGAATGCAGCACCGGTGAAATCGGCACCTGCGACCGCCAGGCGGTGATCAACACCTATGACAACACCATCCTTTACACCGACCACATCCTCGCCTCGGTCATCGACAAGCTGAAAGCCCGCGAGGACAAGATCGATCCGGCGATGATCTACATGTCGGACCATGGCGAGTCGCTCGGCGAAAACGGCCTCTACCTGCACGGCGCGCCTTACATCATCGCCCCGTCGCAGCAGACGCATGTGCCCTTCGTGCTGTGGCAGGGTGCGGAAATGAAAGCCTCGGTCGATGCGGGCTGCCTGACAAAACGCGCCGTCGAAGAAGCCTCGCATGACAATCTTTTTCACACGGCGCTCGGGCTGATGTCGGTGAACACCTCGGCCTACACGCCAAAACTCGACGTGCTGTCCGCCTGCCGCAAACCTGCAAGCGGAGCAAATTCATGACCCTTCACGATTGCGCCCCCATCGGAAAGGTCAGGAAACCGGTCACCGAACGGAGCGACGGTCCAGTCCCCAGCCGATCCGCGTCTCCGAAACCACCCATCGGCACCCACCCGCCGATTGGTAAGGTGACCGGCAGCCGGCACCTTGCGGCAGCACTCTGCTATTCGCTGGGTGGTGCCGCAAGGTTGCTCGGAGAGACCGCTTTCCGCCATGAATTGCTGGCAGCAGTCGGCATTTTCGCGGCCTTCGCCTTTGTCGGTGCCGGTCTTTCCGATTACGTCTCGATGGCCGTTCTCTTCCTCGCGCTGATCGCCACTGAGGCGCTCAACACGGCCATCGAGGAAATCATCGACCGCATCTCGCCGGAATGGTCGCAAACCGGCAGACACGCCAAGGATCTTGGCTCGTTTGCGGTGTTCTGCCTCCTCGCCGCCAACGGATTGATGGCGGCTTTCGTTATCGGCTCGAAACTTCTATCCCCATGAACCCGGCCATCGCTCCGTCCCCCCTCGAAATTTCGGCCCCATCTCTGCTAGATACCGGTTACAAGGTGATATCGCGATGGGATGGAGCAGCCAGTTTGAGAGTTCTTCTGATCGAGGACGATGCGACACTCGGCGAAGCGGTGCGTGACCATGTGGCGGCAGGCGACCATGCCGTCGACTGGATGAAGACCATCGACACCGGCGGCGCGGCGCTCGCCACCACATCCTATGGCCTCGTGCTGCTTGACCTTCGCCTGCCCGATGGCAGCGGCATCGATCTCCTGAAGAAGTTTCGCGGCCAAGGCGGCACAACACCGGTCATCATCCTCACCGCTCATGACCAGATTTCCGACCGGATCGAGGGTTTGAACAGCGGCGCCGACGATTATCTTGTCAAACCCTTCAATCTCGGCGAACTGACCGCTCGCATGCTGGCCGTCAGCCGCCGTTACAGCGGCCGCCCGGTCACGCTGGTGAAAATCGGCGAGCTGGAAATCGACGCCGCCGACCGGCGCGTGACGGCATCCGGCGAAACCATCACCCTGTCGGGCCGCGAATGGGCGGTGCTCGATGCGCTCGCGGCACGCCCCAATGCCGTCGTCTCCAAGGCCCAGATCGAGGAAGCACTTTACGCTTTCGGCTCCGAAATCGAGAGTAACACCGTCGAAGTCTATGTCAGCCGGTTGCGCAAAAAACTCGGGCGCGATCATATCGCCACGCTGCGCGGCATCGGTTACCGGCTGGGACGCGAGCAATGAACCCATTTGCGCGCCTCCCCGGCCCTTCGATGACGCGCCGGCTGATCTTTTCGATCACCGCCATGATGGCGCTGCTCTGGCTGCTGGCCGTCGGGCTCGGCCTCGTGGTGATGGAGGAGGAATATGCCGAAATGTTCGACGGCACATTGCAGGACACCGCCGAACGGCTGGTGCCGCTGGTGGTCGACGATCTCGAACACAGAGGCATGTTGGGAGGCCCATTGGGTGCCCTTGGCGACAACCGCCCGAGCGCTGCCCCGCAGCAGCTGCAGACCGGCAATTCCAGCGGCGACCGCGAATACCTGATCTATCAGGTGCGCGACGCCGCCGGCCGTGTGCTGATCCGCTCGCATGACGCGCCGGAACCGGCATTTGAAACGCCGCTGAAACCCGGTTTCTGGAAAAATGCCACCTACCAGTTCTACACCGCCACCGATGACAAGGCGCAGGTGTTCATTCAGGTCGCGGATGCTTTCGAAAACCGTGAGGAAGCCTTGCGCGAAGGCGCAATCGCTCTTTTCCTGCCGCTCGCTTTGCTGATCCCGGTCAGCGGCATGGCGATCTGGCTGGTCGTGCGCCGCGCGGTGCAGCCGGTCGGCGAATTGCGCCGCCAGATCGAGACCAAGGACGGCGGCAATATGGAGCCGATCGATGCTGCAATCCTGCCGCGCGAATTGCAGCCGATCGCCACCTCGGTCAACCTGCTGATGACCCGGTTGCGCACGGCGCTGGATGCCGAGCGCGAATTCACCTCCAACAGCGCCCACGAACTGCGCACACCGATCGCCGGCGCGCTGGCGCAGACACAGATGCTGATTTCCGAACTCAAGGAGCCGGCCAATCGCCACCGCGCCGGCCAGATCGAATCGTCGCTGTCCAGCCTCAGCCATCTGGCCGAAAAACTGCTGCAATTGTCCCGCGCCGAAGCCGGCATCGGTATCGCCGAAAAACCCGTCGATCTGACGCTGGTGCTGGACATGGTGCTGACCGATTTCCGGCGCGGCATGAACGATCCGCAGCGCCTCATCCTGCATCGCGCCAAGGGGGCAAAGCTCAGCGGCCCGTTCAGCGAAGACGCATTCGCCATTGTGCTGCGCAATCTCATCGAGAACGCGCTGGTGCATGGAAAGCCGGGCACGCCGGTCGACGTGTTTCTCGATGATGGCGGGCCGGTGCGCATCGTCAACGATGCAGCCGTGATGACCGCCGCCGAACTCGCCGCGATCCGCAAACGGTTTTCGCGCGGCAAGACCGAGGCGGCAGGTTCCGGCCTCGGCCTATCCATCGTTGAACGCCTGCTGGGACAGATGGGCGGTAAGTTGATTCTGTTTTCACGGGCATCGGGAAGAACGGGCGGGTTCGAAGCGCGGGTGGAATTGCCGGGAATCAAACAGACCTAGCATCCTTGCTGATTGCTGCAGCTGTCAGGACGATGTTACACCCTATTGGACGGTTCAACGGCGACTTCCAGGCCTTCATGGGATCCGAACCGCCGTCTACGTCATTAAAATCGTCATAAAAATGGTGAAGCGAGGCTCTCAATCTGCGCGCCCCGCATGACTGCGGACCAAACATGCCTTGCTGAGAGCCTCTCTGATCGCTATTGGTTTTCGGCGTTTCCAATCAAAGAGGATAAGATGGCAACTGGTACCGTAAAGTTTTTCGCTCAGGACAAGGGCTTCGGCTTCATCACCCCGGATGACGGTGGAGCCGATGTGTTCGTCCACATCTCGGCTGTAGGCTTCGGCGGGTCCCTGACCGATGGCCAGAAGGTCAGCTACGACGTCGGCCAAGACCGGAAGACGGGAAAGTCGAAGGCTGAGAACGTTAGCGTTCTCTGAAAAAAATTCCGGTCTCGTCGAAAAGGCGAGATCGGAACCAATGTGATTGCTTTTTACCTTGATGAGAAATGCATTTGTGACCCGCGGTATCAGCTAGGATGACTGGCGATGTCAACCCAATGAAATTACAGCATAAATTGCGTTATGAAATAGTAGGGTCGAGCACTACCAATATTGCTGAGCGGTTTGGTAGGATATAAGTCTCCTGTTGGATTGAAGCCAAAGAGCAGTCGATTATCCTCCGAGATACCTGAACGCGGACGCAAAACAAACAGCTTCTCATCGATTTCGCGAGGCGGCTGGGCATGAACACTGCCATCAACGCATTATTGATCCAGTGTTGAAGGCTCAGCGGTTCGAGATAGACGCGCAAAGCATGAAAGTAACTTTCACGCCATCGGCGAATTCGCAGTCAAGACTGCCAGAACAGCGACGATCAGCAGGATGATACCACTTGAAGCCCCTAGGCTGAGAAAATGGCGGATAGCGGATTGATTCTCTAAAACATGGTTCGCGCTTCCTTGGTGGAAGGTTGATCAAAGTCTCCGGGGATTGCGGGGAGAACCCTCAGCACGCGCTGTGCGAACATTTATGCCGGCAGGATGCCGATATCCGGTTCCGAAAATCTCAATGAGATTTATGACCGATCGCCATCAGTTCAACGCGAAGACATAATAATCCTCGCGGACGCACATCCAAAATCGTGGAAACCTATCTGACAGATAGAGAATATCGAAAATGCGAAACACAACAAGGGAAATACCACCTGTGGATTTCGCGATTGTTCTCACTATATTTTTTTGAACTCAGCCAAAATACTCGGAGCCATCGCATTTACTGCTCTGAAACATTGCGAACACAAGGAAAGTAGCCAGCATCCCGGGCACGATCATCTATCATTTTTCATCATATTATTTTGCTTTCGATACACTTTCCATGCGCAAGGGTTGACTGACACGCCATGAGCGGCATGCTTTTGGGTGAACCTCAAACGCCGAAAGGATGTTATGCCTCTCCGGAATGCTGCTGCCAGCCTGCTTTTCTTGCTGATCCTGATCTTCTCTCCCACCCTGTCGAGCGCGCAGGAAGCATCACCGCCCGCTGCGAAATCTGCCAGCAGCATCGACGACCTTATTCGAATCTTGGAGAATGACGAGGCCCGCAACGCGCTTCTGACGCGATTGAAAAGCGAGGTTTCTACCGATCAGGCCAAGGCGCCACCGACGGAAGATCAAACGATTGCTAGGCAGATCGCCGAGCATACCCGCGCCGCAGCCGAGCAGATCATGGAAGGCGGTGCGGCGATCTGGAGCGGCGTGGCGGCCGTGGCGACGGTTTTTTCCGGCTCCGGTGAGGTGGATTACGGCCTCCTTCAGACACTCGCGCTCAATGTCGTTCTTGTCGGCGCCAGCCTGTTTGCATCCTTTTTCGTGTTGCGCATGCTGAGTTATGTCCTGCAACGCAGTCTGGACCGGCGCGCTGCTGGTCGCCCATGGCCGCTGCGGATCATCCTGACCGCCATTTCGACAATCGCCGACATCGTAACGGTCGCATTGGCCTGGAGTGCAGGATATCTGATCGCCCTGCAGGTGATCGGCGCCGGAGGCGGCCGCATGGACATCAACCAGACACTTCTGCTCAACGCCTTCCTGATGGTAGAAATGCTGAAGGTCGCCATACGTTTTGTGCTGCAGCCGCGCTTTCCGGCCCTTCGGCTTCTGTCGATCTCAGACACGACTGCAGCCTATTGGTATTTCTGGCTGGCGCGCGCCATCTCGCTTGTCGGCTACACGTTCATGTTTGCTGCTCCTGTCATCGCAACGAACGTTTCAGACACCGCCGCCCAGGCCATCCGCGTGCTGGTCATGCTGACAGCGCTCGTCATTGCGATCATCGTTATCCTGCAGAACCGCGATCGGGTGCGGCGTGTCCTGTCGTCCCGCGCATCCCATGGGCGTGGAGATTTCATCAGCCGCAGCGGTGCGTTTCTGGCGGGCATCTGGCACGTGCTGGCGATTGCCTATCTCGTCGCCGCCTTTGTCGTCTGGCTGGTCAACCCGACGACGGCCCTGCCCTTCATGATTTCGGCAACGCTCAAATCCGTGGCCGCGGTCATCGTCGGCGGACTGGTGATCGCATTCATCGGCCGCTTCGCCAATGCCGGACTGCGGCTTCCCGATGACTTGAGGCTTCGGCTGCCGGCGCTCGAAGGACGGTTGAAGGCTTTTGTGCCACGCGTGATGCAGGTCATTCGCACCGTCGTCACGGTAGGCGTCGTGATTGCCGTCGCCCAGGCGTGGGGACTGATCGATTTTCTCGGCTGGTTGTCGTCGGAAGCCGGCCAGCGCATCAGCGGATCGGCCATTGCGGCGCTGATCATCCTATTGCTGGGTTTTGTCGCCTATCTCGCCGTATCCTCCTGGGTCGAATACCGGCTCAATCCCGAATTCGGCTCGATCCCGACAAGCCGGGAAAAGACCCTGCTGTCGCTGTTCCGAAATGCATTCACCATAGCGCTTGTGGTTCTGGTTTCCATGCTGGCGCTGGCGCAGATCGGCGTCAATATCGCACCGCTGCTGGCCGGTGCCGGCGTGCTTGGCCTCGCCATCGGGTTTGGCGCGCAAAAGCTGGTGCAGGACATCATCACCGGCGTCTTCATCCAGCTGGAAAACGTCATGAACGAAGGCGATGTCGTGGCCCTTGGCAGCGTCAGTGGCGTCGTCGAGAAACTGACCATCCGTTCCGTATCGATCCGTTCACTCGATGGCACGCTGCACCTCATTCCCTTCTCGTCTGTCGATACCGTCTCCAACCTCGTCAAGGATTTCGGCTATCACGTGGCCGAAATCCGCGTCGCCTATCGCGAAAAGATCGCAGAGGTGAAGGAGGCCATGCAGGAAGCCTTCGACCTGCTCATGCAGACCGAATGGGGCGACCAGATCATCGACAAGCTCGACATGCATGGCGTCACATCGCTGGGAGAAAGCGCCGTTGTCGTGCGGGCCCGCATCAAGACGGTGGCCGGCGGCCATTGGGGCACCGGACGCGCCTATAACGAACTCGTCAAGCAGGTTTTCGACCGCCGCGGCATCGAAATCCCCTACCCGCATGTCACGCTTTACAAGGGCGACGAGAAAGCCGGCAGGTCACCTCCGCTTCAGCTTGAAGGCGGGTCGCAACCAACCTGATCATGGCTCACGGCCGTGCCCCATTTCCACACCGTGATAAGCGCTTCCGGACAGCGCGGACGGCAATATCAGCGAAGTTGCGGCAGTTCCGTTGCCAGGAGGTGGACTTTGCATGACTGCCACCTAATTTGCACGATATCCCAATGAGATGACGCCCACAGGTGAGGCCGCATCATTTCAACGCACGAAACATGAAAGACGATTCTCGATCATGAAAAGCTTCATCATCAATCCTCCGGTCTTTTATGGCTCCATCATCGTCATCGGCCTTTTTCTGGCTGTTGGCGTGGTTCTACCCGGTCAGGCGGGATCGCTGTTTGGCGCGGTCCAGACTTACATTCTGGGCGCGTTCGGCTGGTTCTACCTTCTTTCCGTCGGTATTTTCCTGATTTCGGTTCTTCTGCTCTGCTTCGGAAGGTTCGGCCAATTGAAGCTGGGGCCTGACGATTCCGTCCCTGATTTCCGTTTCGTCTCCTGGATCGCCATGCTCTTTGCCGCCGGCATGGGCATCGGACTGATGTTTTATGCCGTCGGCGAACCGATGACGCATTTCATGGCGCCGCCCACCGCAGAGCCGCGTTCGGTCGAAGCCATGCGTGAATCGATGACGGTGACATTCTTTCACTGGGGCATTCATGCCTGGGCCATCTATGCCGTGGTCGGCTTGTCGCTTGCCTATTTCGGATATCGCTACAATCTGCCGCTGACGATCCGGTCGGGACTTTATCCGCTCCTGAAGAGCCGCATCGATGGACCGATCGGCCACGCAGTGGACATTTTTGCGATCGTCGGCACCATGTTCGGCATAGCGACCTCGCTCGGCGTCGGCGTTGCGCAGATCAATGCCGGCCTCAACCACCTTCTGGGCGTACCGATCGGCATTGAAGTCCAACTGCCGCTGATCGCCGTCGTCACCGCAATGGCCACCGTGTCCGTGGTCACCGGCCTCGACAAGGGTGTGCGCATCCTGTCCGAAACCAACCTGATCGTCGCCATCCTGCTGATGGTGTTCGTTCTCGTCGTCGGCCCGACAAGCCAGCTGTTTCGGGATTTCGTGCAGAACCTCGGCCTGTATTTCGACACGCTCGTTCTGCGCACCTTCAACATCTACGCTTATGAACCGACCCCCTGGATCGACTCCTGGACCCTGTTCTACTGGGCCTGGTGGATTTCATGGTCGCCGTTCGTGGGCATGTTCATCGCCCGCATTTCGCGCGGCAGAACGGTTCGCGAATTCGTCACCGCCGTACTGTTCATTCCGGCCGGCTTTACCTTCTTCTGGATGACGGTGTTCGGCAATACGGCGATGTTCATCGATACGGGTGTTGCCGCCGGTGCACTGGGAACCGCGATTGCCGACGACGTTTCCGTCGGGCTGTTCAGGTTTTTCGAATATCTTCCCCTGCCCGCGATCACATCGACGCTCGCCGTTATACTGGTGTCGATCTTCTTCATCACCTCGGCGGATTCGGGCGCACTCGTTGTGGATTCAATCGCCGCCGGCGGCGAGACGCAGACCACGACCGGCCAGCGTGTCTTCTGGTGCGCCATGGAGGGTGTGGTGGCGGGTTGCCTGCTTCTCGCAGGCGGCCTGACGGCACTTCAATCGGCGACGGTCGCCAGTGCCCTGCCGTTTGCGGTGGTGATGCTTGCGCTTGTCCTGTCTCTTTATCTCGGCATGCGCGAGGATCTGGCCCAGAGGGAAGCGCATGGGCAAAACCAGCTGCCCGCCGCGCAACCGGCCTCCGGCCAGACATGGCAACGCCGTCTCGCCCTGATGCTGACGGATGCGACGGAAAAGGATGTCAGGCGCTTCATCGACACACAGGTGCGACCGGCACTCGACCAGATGGCTGCGGAACTCAGTGCCAAGGGACGTCAGTCGGAGGTCGTAGAAGAAGCGGACGGCGCTATCGCCCTGCGGTCGCCCGCCGAAGGTGTCCGTGACTTCGTTTATGGTGTGACGCTGACCAATCACCGGGTCGCAAGCTTTACACCCGTGCGCGCCGGAGAAGCCGAGTTCCGTTATGAGGCGCGAACCTATTTCTCAAGCGGTAACCGTGGTTATGACGTGATGGGAATGACGCGAGACCAGCTGATCAGCGATGTTCTGGCGCAGTTCGAACGTTACCTGCATCTCGTCCATTCGCCCGAATTGCAGCTCGTGCACGGCGCACCGGAACATCAGTCAGGCGTTTGATGCGCAAATGATGGCCGGCAAGACGCCGGCCATCATTCGATACTGTTGTTGGAATATCCGAAAACGGCGCGCCTCACGCGCCGTTTTTTTTCGTGGCACGGCAAATCATGGCCATTAGCAAACCGCCAAACATGGACGAATGACGTCCATTGCGCTTATCTGGCGCCATGATCGACTTGCGCAACATAGAGACGTTTTTCTGGGCTGCCACGCTCGGCAGTCTGCGAGCTGCTTCGGAAAAGCTCGGCACCACTCAACCCGCCGTTTCACAACGCATTGCGGCATTGGAGCTTGCGCTGGGGGTAAAGCTGTTTGATCGGGCCGCCCGCGGCGTCAGATTGACAGCAAAAGGTCAGGAACTGCTCGCACATGCCGAGCAGTTGATCCAGGCCCGCAACGATCTCATTCAGGCAGCCCGCGATCACACAGCCATGACGGGCCGTCTTAATCTCGGCGTCGCAGAAACGATCGTACAGACCTGGCTGCCGACGCTGATTGCCGAGATCCACGGCGCCTACCCAAACCTGACGCTGGAGATCGAAGTCGATACCAGCGAAATGCTGCAATCCCATCTGATGAGCCGCAAGATCGATCTGGCTTTTCTGATGGGGCCAGTGCTGGAACCTCGGGTCGAGAACCGTCCCCTATGCACCTATCCGCTGGCCTGGATTGCCAAACCGGGCCTTTATCCCGCCAATGAAAACATCTCGCTGGACACGATATCGGCCCTGCCGGTGATCACCTACGGCTCCAACAGTACGCCCTACAGACAGGTGAGGGACATGTTGCAGCGCTATCGCATCTCCTCGCCGCGCATGTATGGCAGCGCCTCATTGTCGATGATCGCTCGAATGGCTCTGGATGGGATCGGCACTGCCGTCATCACACCGATCTTTCTCGGCGCCGAACTGGATCGCGGCGAACTGGAGATTCTGAAGGTTGATGCAGGCCCGCTCAAGGATCTGCATTTCACGGCCAGCTGGATCGAAGGGCCGGGCAGCCATGCCGCCCGGGTGGTGACACACATGGCCCAGCAGATTGCCCAAAATAGCGCCGGCAATGTGCTGGCCAGCCGAGCAGACGAAGCTGACACTTAAGAAAAATTTATATCTCGCTTCCAAATATACGATTGGACAGGCTGTTTTTCGTGTCGTCTAATCCCATCCAATAAAAGCGATATAAATCGCATGCATGGGAACAGACTGACTGACGCATTCAGCTGGCGTATATCGGGCCGATAGCCCGATAGCGATCTAGCCTTGAGCCTATGTTTGCCTTTTCTCATGTCATGCCCAATCGAGCAGAAGAAAAAAGGGAACGACATGAAGCTACTTTCTTTCGCCACCGCATTCCTTGTTGCCGGCGCAGCCGGTGCACAGGAACTGCCGAAAACCCAGCTGCAGATCGTTGGCGGCCTGAGCAATCTCACCGCCTACCAGCAGTTCGAGCAGCCCTTCTGGACGAACACCATTCCGGAAAAGTCCGGCGGCCAGATCACCGCCACCGTCAAGGGCTTTAACGAAATGGGCCTCAAGGGCCCGGAACTGATGCGCCTCATGTCTCAGGGTGTCGTGCCGTTCGGCACCGCGACCCTGTCCTATTTCGCCAGCGACAACCCGATCAACGAAGCGATCGACCTTCCCGGCCTCGCTCCGGATGTCGTCACGGCCCGCAAGGTGACGGACGTTTTCAAGCCGGTCTATGAAAAGTTTTACGGCGAAGGCTCCAAGGTCAAGCTTCTCGGCATCTCGACCTATCCGGCGCAGGTGGTTTTCTGCAATGCCGACATCAAAGGCCTTGCCGACCTGAAGGGCAAGAAAGTTCGCACCTCCGGCCGCACGCAGGCGGAATTCGTCGAGGCCTTTGGCGGCACCAGCGTCACCATGGCCTTCGGCGAAGTGGTCCCTGCCCTGCAGAACAAGGTCGTCGATTGCGCCATTACCGGTTCGCTGTCGGGTTATTCGGCCAAGTGGTACGAGGTTTCCACGCATCTTCTGGCCCTGCCGATCAACTGGAACCAGCAGATCCACGCCGTCAACCAGTCGGTCTGGGACAAGCTTGACCCGAAGGTCCAGGCTTTCCTTCAGGAAAACATCAACACTATGGTCGATGATATCTGGAAGGCTGCCGGTACGCAGACGCAGGAAGGTTACGACTGCAACACCGGCGCGGCCGCCTGCACGCAAGCCGTCAAGGGCAAGATGACGCTTGTCGTTCCGACAGAAGAAGACAAGGCGCTTCTCAACACGACGCTGAAGGACAAGATCCTGCCGACCTGGGCTGCCCGTTGCTCGGCCGATTGCGTGAAGAGCTTCAACGACACGATCGGCGCATCGTTCGGACTTACCGTTTCCAAGTAAGCCACCCCAGTGCACGGTGGCTTGAAAAAGCGGCCGTGCTCCTCCTCCAGCAGCCGGATCGAAGACCATGACAGGATCAATCCCTCTATTCACAGCCCTGTTCGGCTTTGCCGAAAGGGCCGCCCGATGGGCTGTGCTCGCCAGCGGCGCACTGACCATCGCCAGCGTGCTTCTGATCACCGTCGACGTTCTGCTGCGCAAATTTGTCGGCTGGACGGTCGGCGGCTCGGATGAATTGTCGAGTTACGCCTTCGCGATCAGCACCACATGGTCGCTCGCCTATGCAACGCTGCAGCGCGCCAATGTCCGCGTCGACGTGATCTATCAATATCTGCCGGTGAGAGTTTCGGCCGTGCTGGACTGGCTGTCGCTGGTCTGCCTCGGCGTGTTCATCGGCTTCGTCACCTATTACGGCTACGGCGTCGTTGCGGAATCGATTAGCAACAATTCGCAGGCCAATACCCCGCTCGGTACGCCGCTGGCCATCCCGCAGGGCCTCTGGTTCGCAGGCCTCGTCTTCATGTGCCTGATCCTCGCCCTGATGCTGATCCGCGCCTCGGTGGCGCTCGTCACCGGCGACATCGAAACCGTCAAGGCTGTCGCCGGCGTGCGCTCCACGCAGGAAGAGGCTGAAGAAGAAGCGGCGGCCGGCGAACGGCTGATCGAAGGAGAACGCAAATGATCGCCACCACCCTCGTTCTTCTTCTCGTCCTGATCGGTCTTTCCGTTCCGGTCGCAGCAGCACTCGGTGTGCTCGGCCTTGTTCTCGACCCGACATTCTCTATGCTGCCACTCACCCGCGCCATCGGCGAGCTTGCCTGGAGCACCAACAACGAATTCCTGCTGGTCGCCATCCCGCTTTTCATTCTGCTGGGAGAAATCCTGCTGCGCGCCGGTTTTGCGGAACGGATGTACAGCGCCATGAGCCTGTGGCTTTCCTGGCTTCCGGGCGGCCTGATGCACGCCAATATCGGCGCATCCGCCCTGTTTGCAGCAACCTCCGGCTCCAGCGTCGCAACGGCTGCGACCGTCGGCACCGTTGCGATCCCGCAAATCAAGAAGCATGGCTATAACGAACCGCTGTTCCTCGGCAGCCTTGCTGCCGGCGGAACGCTCGGCATTCTCATTCCCCCGTCCATCAACATGGTTCTCTACGGGGTCCTGACCAACACGTCCGTTCCAAAACTTTATCTCGCCGGCATCATCCCCGGCCTGCTGCTGACGGCCCTGTTCATGCTGACCATCATCCTTGGATGCGTGATCGTGCCGGCCTGGGGTGGCATGCGGGTGAACGCAACATGGGGCAAGCGTTTCGCCAGTCTCATTCATCTCGCACCGCCGCTCGGCATCTTCCTTCTCGTCGTCGGCTCCATCTATGCCGGTCTCGCGACCCCCACGGAAGCGGCGGCGCTCGGTGTCAGCGGCGCGATGGTTCTTGCCGCCTGTTTTGGCCGGCTCAGCTTCGCCATGCTGGCGGAATCCATTGAAGGCACGATGAAGTCGTCGGCGATGATCCTGCTGATCATCATTGCCTCGGGTTTCCTCAACTTCGTCATGTCGGCCACAGGCATTACCGATGTCATCACCAGCTCGATTTCCGGGCTTGGTTTCTCGCCGATGGTGATGGTTCTGGTCGTGGTCATCTTCTACCTGATCCTCGGCTGCTTCATGGAATCGCTGTCGATGATGATCACCACGATCCCGATCGTCGCGCCGATCATGATGGCGCTCGGCTTCGATCCGATCTGGACGGGCATTCTCATCATCGTGCTGGTCGAAGCGGCACTGATTACGCCTCCGGTGGGCCTGAACCTCTTCGTCGTGCACAGCCTGCGCAAGAGCGGCTCGATGACACCGGTGATCATCGGCGCCCTGCCCTTCGTCGGTGCCATGGCGGTGCTGATCGTGCTTCTATCGATCTTCCCTTCGATCGCGCTCTACCTGCCGAGCCTGGCCAACTGATCGCTCACCCGAAATCACTCAATCCGGAATAGATCTCATGAAACTGCATTTCACGCTCGAAACCACCTCCGCCCGCGCCGAACTGGATATCGAGATCAACCAGCTGGTCGTTGCCGGATGGGCCGGCCGAGACCGTGCCGCCATCGAACATCACATCGAGGAACTGGCGGCGATCGGTGTGCCGCGCCCGAGCACGGTGCCGTTGTTTTACCGCGTCTCCGAGAACTCGGCGGTACAGGCCGACACCATTCAGTCGGTCGGCACCGAAAGCTCCGGCGAGGTCGAGACTTTCATCTTCCGCGCCGGCGAAGAACTTTATGTGTCGCTCGCTTCCGACCATACCGACCGCAAGCTTGAATCGCACAGCGTTGCGCTGTCGAAACAGATTTGCGCCAAGCCGATTGCCAAAACCGCATGGCCTTTTGCAGAAGTCGCCGATCACTGGGACCAGTTGATCATCCGTTCGTGGATCGATGAAAACGGCGCGGAAACGCTCTACCAGGAAGGTCCGTTGTCGAGCCTGCGCACCCCGCAGGACTTGATTGCCGGCTTCACCGGTGGCGAGACGGTACTGCCCGAAAAAACCGGCATGATCTGCGGCACGGTCGGCGCCATCGGCGGCATCCGCCCGTCGGGTCGCTTCACCATGGAACTGTTCGATCCGGTCCTCAACCGCAGCATCCGCCACAGCTACACGATCGAAACCCTGCCAGAGGTTCAGTAATGGCCCATTATCCGACGATTGCCGAGGTTTCCGCTTCACTTGCCTCAGCGCAAACGACCAGCCGAAAGCTTGCCGATGCGGCACTTGCGGCAATCGACGATCCGGCCGGTCAGGGCGCCAAGGCGTTCATTCGCCGCAACGATGCCCGCGCCCGCGCCATGGCGGACGCCTCTGACCTGATGCGCAGCGTAGGCCAAGTTCGCTCGCCTCTCGAAGGCGTCGCCATATCGGTAAAAGACCTGTTCGACCTTGCCGGAGAAGTGACGACGGCCGGCAGCGTCGCCATGCGCGATGCGGCCCCGGCCACGGCAGACGCTCCGGTCGTGGCAGCGCTTGCCCGCGCCGGCGCCGTCATTACCGGCACCACCAATATGAGCGAGTTCGCCTTTTCCGGCCTCGGTCTCAACCCGCATTACGGCACGCCGCTCAACACGTTCGACCGGTCCACCGGTCGCATTCCCGGCGGATCTTCCTCGGGTGCTGCGGTTTCGGTAACCGATGGCATGGCGATTGCCGCGATCGGCACGGATACGGGAGGCTCGATCCGTATTCCGGCAGCGCTTTGCGGTTTGACGGGCTTCAAGCCGACGGCCAGACGCGTCAGCCGCGATGCGGTTCTGCCGCTTTCCACATCGCTCGATTCCATCGGCCCGATTGCCTCAAGCGTTACCTGCTGCGCCATAATCGATGGCATCATTTCCGGCGAGACACAGCGCGTAATCAATCCCATGCCGTTGACTGGCCTCAGGCTGGCAGTACCGCAGACCGTCGTCCTGTCGGATATGGACGACCATGTCGCCGCCACCTTCGCAGCCACTCTTCGCTTCCTCTCTGATGCAGGAGCCGTTATCACCGAGATCGATGTGCCCGAATTTGCCCAACTGGCGACGATCAACGCCAAGGGCGGGCTGATCGCGGCGGAAGCCTGGCACTGGCATCGCGACCTGCTGGAAAGCCATGGCGACGCCTATGACCAGCGTGTCCGCGGCCGCATCCTGCGTGGGCGCGATATCAGCGCCGCCGATTATCTCGACGTGCTCGCCGCCCGGCTTGCCTGGCAGCAGGGTGTCAGCGAAAAGCTTTCCGGTTTCGACGCCGTCATCATGCCAACCGTGCCGATGATCGCGCCCGCCGTTGCGCCGTTGCAGGCCGACGATGCGACTTTCTTTGCCACCAACGGCCTGATGCTGCGAAACCCGACGATGATTAATTTCCTCGACGGCTGTGGTCTGTCCGTGCCCTGCCATGAAGGGGATACGGCGCCTGTCGGCCTGATGATCGCCAGTGGTCCGATGACGGATGCAAAGATCCTGTCGATCGGCCTGTCGATCGAGCAGGCTTTGAAGACGCGGGGCGGTTAAGATGGAATTCGGTCCCGGTTCCGCCGCTCATCTGGTGCGGCTTGAGGCGCGCTCTGGCGCGCTTTCCGGCCCGACCGCCAATCTGGCTCCCGGCTTCGTCCAGGCCAATCTGGCGATCCTGCCGCGCGCACTTGCCTATGACTTCCTGTTGTTCTGCCAGAGGAACCCGAAACCTTGCCCGCTGATTGGCGTGTCGGATGCCGGAGCGCCGATCATCGAGGCGCTGGGGCACGATCTCGATATCCGCACCGATGTGCCGCGATACCGCGTCTGGGAAAACGGCAAACTGGTCGGCGAACCGGAGAATATCACCGACATCTGGTGTGACGATCTCGTGACCTTTGCGATCGGCTGTTCCTTTTCCTTCGAAGAGGCTCTGCTGGCCTCGAATGTCCCGGTCCGTCATATCGAGGACGATACCAATGTGCCGATGTATCGAACATCGATCGAAACCGTGCCGGCCGGCGTCTTTTCCGGACCGCTTGTGGTTTCGATGCGGCCGATGAAGCCGCAGGACGCCATCAAGGCGGTGCAGATCACCAGCCGTTTCCCCTCAGTCCACGGTGCGCCTGTGCATATCGGAAACCCTGCCGCCATCGGTATCGCCGACATCGCGAAACCGGAATACGGCGATGCCGTGCGGATCCAAGAGGGCGAAGTGCCGGTGTTCTGGGCCTGCGGTGTGACACCCCAGGCCGCCATCGCGCGCGTCGCGCCGGCATTTTCCATCACCCATGCGCCAGGGCACATGCTGGTCACGGATCTCGTCAACGCCAATCTTTCAATCTGATAAACCTGAGGATGCGAGAGGGATAAACGCATGTCGACCGATCGTCTCCTGAAGCTTGAACCGCTCTCGCAGACTGCCTTTGCGCCCTATGGCTGGTTTCTCGGAAAACCTTATCCGACGGCAGCAGGCGCCGTGGCATTTTCCGATGTCGCGACGGATTTCTGGCAAGAGCACATATTCGATCCCGGCTCAGCAGGTGAGGTCGAAGTTCTCTGGGTGAATTATCGTAACAACGACAAGACCATCGGCACGCTTGAACGGCATCTTCTGACGGATCAGGCCGTCGTGCCGCTGGTCGGGGCGATCACGCAGATCGTCGCCCGGCCCGCAGCCGATGGCTCCCCCGACCTCGATAGCTTGCGGGCATTTCGCGTCGAGCCGGGAAGCGGTGTTTGCATGCGTGCGAACGTATGGCACGCCACGAGAAGCGAAGCTTCAACCTGCCTGATGCTGACTCGGCACTCGACGACCGTGGATCTGATAGCCGGTCTTAACGGCACGCATGCACTCATGGAATCTGCTCTGCACAGCGTGACCGGCGTGGAATTATTCGGTTGACCCTGTCATTGGAAGCGCAATGCTCTTCTTTTGCTGCTTTCCTGAGCCCCATTACTGGAATGCTCTACAGTCTTGCCGCATCAAATATTGCAGGCACCGCGTGGAAAACGCTGAAACGACTTGAGATACAATAAAATCCTTGCCCATGTGGCCCGAGGTCATGCGTGGAGGAGACGCCATAAATAGCAGGCATCAGATCATCGTCGCCAACCTGACGGTGGCAACCTTTCATTAGCCTGCAATCGGTCAATCTGATCGCGATATCCATCCCATTCTCGAACGCGGTACGATCGATGCGGTCGAATGGATCGGCCCCTATGACGACGAACGTCTCGGCTTTTACCAAATCGCGCCGAACTACTATTACCCGGCCTATTGGGAAGGTGGCCTGACCATCCACTTATTCATCAACAAAGGACAGTATGAAGCCCTGCCGGATGCCTACAAGGCGGCACTGGATGCCGCATGCAAGACGACATTCGAGCTTTACGCCGAATACAGCGCCAAACACCCGGCATGGGCAAAGATCTATCCGGGCTGGAAGAAATTCCGCGACGACTCCTTCGAATGGTTCCGCGTCGCCGAATACAGCTATGACAGCTACATGTATGCGGCGCAGGCGTCGGGGAAATAACGATTTCCAGAGTGGCTGGCGACGCCGGCCGCTCCTCCGAGCCATATCTCGATTGAAACGCCCGCTGAGCGTGAAGAAAACCGTCTTTTCAGGCCTCGATGCTGACGACATCATCGCCGCAGCACGCTCTCCGGCGTCATGCCCGAGCACAGATCGCGCAAGCCAATCCTCTCGCCACCAACAAACGATAGAAATTCACTTTCGGTCCCTTGCAGCCGGCACCCATCCTATGCAAGTGAATAGCTGGTACAACCTTATGCTGCCGAACGCGTCGATATTCTCCCTATGGGACACTATGAGGGCACGCAAATTGCGCAAAGCATTGATTACCGGGATTACGGGACAGGACGGAGCCTACCTCGCACAACTATTGCTAGGAAAAGGGTATGAAGTTCACGGTGTTGTACGGCGTTCCAGTCACGCCGAAGTCAGCAGTCACAGGTTGCGTTGGCTTGGCATCGAAAACGATGTCAAGCTCATCGATGGCAACCTGAACGATCTTTCCTGCTTGATGCGCATCATGCAGACTATCAAACCGGACGAGGTTTATAACCTCGGCGCCCAGTCATTTGTTCACTCGTCCTGGCAACAGCCTCTTCTGACAGCGCAAGTAACGGCGGTCGGCGTCACCAACGTGCTTGAGGCGGTTCGCATCGAGGCGCCGACTGCTCGTTTTTATCAGGCCTCGTCATCAGAAATGTTTGGCCTCATTCAGGAAACGATCCAAAGCGAAACGACTCCCTTCTATCCACGATCCCCTTACGCCGTTGCGAAGCTTTATGGGCATTGGATCACAGTCAATTATCGTGAAAGCTTTGGAATGCACGCGTCTTCCGGCATTCTTTTCAATCACGAGTCACCGCTACGTGGAAAAGAATTTGTCACCCGCAAGGTGACGGACGCTGCCGCACGGATCAAGCTTGGCCTGCAGGACGAGCTTCCCATGGGAAATATCGACGCAAAGCGCGATTGGGGGCACGCCAAGGATTACGTTAAGGCTATGTGGATGATGCTGCAACAGGACAAGCCCGACGACTATGTCGTGGCGACGGGCCGCACCACGACTGTTCGCGACATGATCCGTATTGCATTCGATCACATCGGCCTTAACCCGGCTGATTTCGTCAGGATTGATGCCTCCCTTTTCAGACCCGCCGAAGTTGAGGTGCTTCAGGGAAATCCTGAAAAAGCCAAGGCGAAACTTGGCTGGGAGGCGAAGATCACGCTTGAGGAAATGATCGCCGAAATGGTAGATGCGGATTTAGCCCGACTTCGTCGAAGTGAAGACATTGACCCGTCCAAAATGAGATAATATCCGGTGCATCTGTCGAATTGGTGAAAGCGGGATGCAGTGACGTCACGAGGTTTTGTGGCGTTACTAAGTCGGTGGGCCGCAACGGAACATCCAGCCAGATATGGGAAGCGGCATTGTCAAATATTTTGGTAACAGGTGCCTCCGGATTTATTGGAACACGGCTTTGCACGTTGCTTCGGGAGCGTGGGGATCGCGCTTTTGCAGCGTCAAAGGAAATCTCTCAGAATTTCGACAGCTGCCCGTTCGACCTTGCCGATGCCAACCTTATTCAAACAGCAGTGGAGCGTGCGGATCCAGACGTGATCATTCACCTCGCTGCACTTGGCACGGTTACAGGAACCGATCCTAAGGCTTATTACGACATCAATGCTCTTGGCACCGAGAGATTGCTGGACGCCATGGACAAGCTTGGGCGACGTACTCGCTTCATTCTTGTCAGTACCGCCGGCGTATATGGCAATCAGGATGCCAGCGTTCTGAGCGAGGAAATGTCACCGCTGCCTGTTCATCATTACGGCTTCAGCAAGTTTATCGCCGAACGCCTTACCCACATGGCCGCCGACAGGCACGATATCACGATCGTCCGGCCATTTAACGTTATCGGCAAAGGACAACGAGGCAATTTCATTGTTCCGAAATTGGTGGATCATTTTCATCGTCGAGCTCCCGTCGTTAAGCTGGGCAATATCGACGTCACGCGCGACTACATAAATCTGGACGCAGCTTGCAGTGTGCTTATAGAGGCGATCGACACGCCACAGACTTTCAACGAGGTCATCAATCTTTGCTCCGGCCGAGAGACTTCTCTGCGTGAGCTCATCCAGCACCTGACGGACATCACGGGCCACACGATCGAGATCGAAACCGTACCGCAATTTACGCGTGCGAATGAGGTTTGGCATCTGGTTGGGTCTGCGGTAAAACTCGACAGGTTGTTGCCGAATCGCCTAGCACCGTTGCCGGTGCGGGAGGTATTGGAAGAAATCGTGGGCTGATATCCACTCGTCGGGCCGCGATTTGATGATAACATCTGTTGCATCGAGCGAGACCCTTTGCTGGTGCAAATCATGTTTGCCATGCTGAACTCCATCAGCGCGCCTTGGCTCGTAACTCCCCTTTCGGCTTTCCTGTTCACGTGATGATATATTCGAGCCAAATCCTCGATTCGCGAAATCGTGTGATGGATATTGGGATATGAGTGAGGTCTGCCTCCCGAAAATAACCGGCGGTTTCAGGATCAAGACATGCGCGACAACAAGGGACCAAAGGCGCACTTCAATCAGGTCAGCCAATGACAGGAGAAAAGATGCCGATCGAAAAGGAGGCGCCTACTCCCGAGGCATATAATGGCCCTGCGACGATGGCAGATGTCGGGAAGATGGCCGGCGTATCCGCAATGACGGTATCGCGCGCCCTCAAAGGCAATTCCTATATCGCCAAGGACACACTGAATCGCATCATGGCCGCGGTCGAGCAACTCGGTTATGTACTCGACCAGTCCGCCGGCAGCCTTTCATCCCGTCGTAGCGGTTTCATAGCCACTATCATGCCATCGATCGATAACTCGAATTTCGCCGATACCGCACGCGGCATTACCGACACCCTTGCCCGAACAAGCATGCAGCTTCTGCTGGGCTACACCAACTATTCGGTTGATAGGGAAGAACAACTGATCGAAGCCATGCTGCGCCGACGGCCGGAAGGTATCATCCTGACCGGTGGAAAGCATACCGCCAAAGCACGAGGAATGCTGGTCAATGCTGACATTCCTGTCATCGAGACATGGGATGTGCCGGAAGACCCAGTGAATGCGGTGGTCGGCTTTTCCAATCTCGCCGCGATGGAAGCACTTGTCTGCGGATTGATCGACAAGGGATATTCGAAGCTCGCCTTCATCGGTGGGCCAGAGGAAGCCGATACACGTGGCCATCAGCGCCGCCTCGGCTTTGAACGGGCACTGGCCAATCGCGGCCTCGACGCGTCGCGCAAGGTCGAAATTGACGCAGTCCCGATCCGCATGTCGCATGGCGGAGGCGCGATCCGGAGAGTGCTGGAACGGTTTCCCGATACGGATATCGCAATCTGTGTGTCGGACCTTCTCGCTTTCGGGGCAATCATGGAATGCAGGAGGATGGGACTTGCCGTGCCGGACGACATCGCAGTCGCGGGTTTTGGTGACTACGAAATTGCCTCTGTGTCGGAACCAGGCATCACCACGGTGAATGTCGACAGCTATGGGATCGGCACCCGGGCCGCCGGCCAGATGATCGCCATGCTGGAAAATCGCAACGCAGCAACTGCGATCAAAACAGAGTATCACGTGCTGTTTCGTGACAGCACGTGATAGCTTTCATTCCGCCTAGAAGCTGAGCTGCACCTTCATCGACCGGCTACGATCACCAGCCATTTCGAACGCCTTCACGGCATCGGCAACCGGATAGATTTCCGACAGAAGCGGGGAGAAATCCACACGTTTCTGATTGATGAGATCCACCGCCTGCTCGAATTCCTCATGGAAACGGAAGGTGCCCTTTATCTCGATTTCCTTGGCAACGATGGTGTTCTGCGGCAGCGATATATCGCCGCCAAGTCCAAGTTGAACGAGTACGCCGCGCGGTTTCAACACCTCGATACCAGAGCGAACGGCACGTTCGTTGCCGGATGCCTCGAAATGGACATCGAAATAACCCTTGTTGGCGGAATATGCGTTGAGCGCGTCCGGCTCGGATGCAACGTTGATGGTGCGATCGGCGCCGATGGTCCGCGCCTTTTGCAGCACCGCATCCATCACGTCGGTCGCGACGACCTCGCGTGCACCATGCAGGCGCGCGGCAATGATCGACAGAACGCCGATCGGTCCGCAACCGGTCACCAGCACCCTCTTGCCCTGCAAGGACCCCGCGCGCGACACGGCATGCAAGGTCACGGCAAAAGGCTCGGCGAAGGCAGCCTCGTTGATGGAAATACCTTCATTCACCTTGTGGCACTGCCATGCCTGCGCGACCAGCCGCTGACGGAAGGCGCCCTGAATATGCGGCATGGGCATGGCGCTACCGTAGAAGCGCATATTCAGGCAATGGTTCTGTTGCCCCTTGAGGCAGTAATCGCATGAATTGCAGGGCCGGCTCGGTGAAACGGCGACATGATCGCCGACAGCAAGATGGGACACGCCTTCCCCAAGCCCGACAATACGGCCGGCGACCTCATGCCCGAGGATCATCGGTTCGCGTATGCGCACCGTGCCGAAGCCGCCATGATGGTAATAATGAAGATCCGAGCCGCAGATACCGCCGGCTTCGATGGCAATGTCAACCTGACCTGGGCCGGCGGCCTCGGCTTCACGTTCCTCGACACGCAAATCCTTGGCAGAGTGGATGACGACAGCTTTCATGGACATGACCTCAAATGACCGGAGTGGGAAGGGATTGGCCGGAAAAATGCGCTGCCAGATTGTCACGCACAAGCTGGCCCATCGCCTTTCGAGTCTCGATCGTGCCTGAGGCATGATGCGGTTGCAACAGCACGTTTTCAAGCTTGAGGAAACGCGGATCAAGTTTTGGTTCACCCTCGAACACATCAAGTGCAGCCGAGCCGAGCGTGCCATTTTCAAGCGCGTCAAGCAGCGCTGCTTCATCGAGATTGGAAGCGCGCGAGATGTTGATCAACATGCCTTCCGGGCCAAGCGCCTCGATAACCCGCTTCGAAACAATATGGCGGGTGGCCGTCGAAGCGGCCAGCGTCACGAACAGGAAGTCGGAATGCTCGGCCAATGCCACCGTATCAGCAATGAAGGTCATACCCTCTGCGTAGGATTTTTCTGATACGTCGCTATAGGCGATCTCCATATCGAAGCCGCGCAGGCGCTTGGCGACTTCGAAACCGATGCGACCGAGCCCGAGCACGCCCGCCTTGCGGCCCCAGACCTTGCGCTTTAAGGGATACAAACCCTTGGCAGCCCAACTGCCATCTTTCACCCACTGCTCCGCACCCATCATGCCCCGCGACTGGCAAAGCATCATGGCGACGCCAAGATCGGCGACGTCGTTTGTGAGAACATCGGGCGTGTTGGTGACGCGAATGCCACGCTCGCGGCAGGCGTCCAGATTGACCGCGTCATAGCCGACACCGTAGACCGAAATAATCTGCAGATTTGGCAGCTTGGCGATCAGCTCGGCCGATGCCCCCAGTTCGCCGCGCGTGGCAACCGCCGTCACCTTGCTCGCCTCGTTTGCAATGAAGGAATCGCGATCGCGCGCTTCATACAGTTTTTTCACGTCATAGCTCTTTTCGAGCTCGACCATATCCCATTCCGGATAAGGGCCGATAACGAGGATTTGCGGCTTCATTTCTCACTCCCGAGCTTGGTTTTTGATTGCATATGTTATCGATAACATTTATGTCAACGCGAAAGAGACTTATGGACCGGGAGGAATTTCTGATGTCGTTTCCGCTGTTCGATCTGACGGGCAAAACCGCGCTGATCACCGGCTCGAGCCAGGGCATCGGCCTGGCGCTGGCGCGGGGGCTTGCCGAGCATGGCGCCAGCGTCATTCTCAACGGCCGCGATGAGGCGAAACTGGACAACGCGAAGAAGCAGCTGATTGCTGACGGATTTACCGTGCATTCCGTTGCCTTTGACGCAACTGACCACGCATCCGTCGCAGCCGGCATCGAACGGATCGAAGCCGAAATCGGTGCCATCGACATTCTCGTCAACAATGCCGGCATGCAACACCGTTCGCCGCTGGAGGATTTTCCAGCCGACAAGTGGGAGCAGCTTCTGACCACCAACATTTCGACCGTGTTTTATGTTGGTCAGGCTGTGGCACGCCACATGATTGCCCGCGGGCAGGGCAAGATCATCAACATCGCCTCGGTACAGAGCGAACTCGCCCGTCCGGGCATTGCCCCCTATACGGCTACCAAGGGTGCCGTAAAGAACCTCACCAAGGGCATGTCCACGGATTGGGCCAAGCATGGCCTGCAGGTTAACGCCATCGCACCCGGCTATTTCAAGACGCCGCTCAATCAGGCGCTCGTCGACAATCCGGAATTTTCCGCATGGCTGGAAAAGCGCACGCCGGCTGCCCGTTGGGGCAATGTCGACGAACTGGTCGGCGCAGCGGTCTTCCTGTCCGGCAAGGGCTCTTCTTTCGTTAACGGGCACACGCTTTATGTCGACGGCGGCATCACAATCAGCCTCTAGGGCATAGATCGTCCGGCGGCCCATCATCGTGATGGGCATTGCCGGGTGCGGCAAAAGTTCTGTCGAACTCCAGACCAGATAGTGAAAGGGCGACCGCGAGGCCGCCCTACTTTTCATTTTCTGCCATGAAAGATCAGAGTGGGCAGGCGATAACGGGAAGCGATCGAAAGCCGATGCTTCCCTTTATCGCTTTTCAGATATCGACCGTCAGGCCCTTGGCCTTCAGCACCTCTTCAAGCTTGCTGACTTCGATCACCGAAGCCCCCGCCTTATAGGCTTCGATGAAACCGGCTTCCGCATCTTCACGAGCCTGCGAGAGCTTTGCCGCTTCGGCGACTTCGTTACGGCGGACCACGACAAGCCCATCGGCATCACCGACAATCACGTCACCCGGATTGATGATCTCACCGCCGACGATGATGCTGTCGTTAGTCGTGCCAAGCGTTTCCTTAACAGTTCCCTTGATGCATGTGCTGAGCGAGAAAACCGGAAAACCGAGTTCGCGAAGCTGCAGCGTGTCGCGCACGCCGGTATCCGTCACCAAGCCGCCGATGCCCTTGGCGAGGCAGGCATTGGCCAGCACATCGCCGAACGAACCGGCTTCTTCGTATTCGCCGGCGGAAACGACGATGATGTCACCCGGCTTGGCGTAGTTGATCGCCAGCTGCAACATGATGTTGTCACGCGGCGAGGATTTGACGGTGAAGGCCGGACCGCACAGTTTCATGCGATAATCGACAGGCTTCAGGCGCGACGACAAGGCGCCGCGGCGCCCCTGCGCTTCGTGAATGGTTGCCGGCGAAAACTTTGCAAGCGCCGCCAGATCCTCCTTGGAGGGACGTTCGGGGATGTGTTTGATGTGTGCCATAGGGCCCTCCTCAAGGCCATAGATAAACCGCACGGCGGCAAGACTGCCGCCGTCGGCAATTGTCAGATGATGGTTGGTTTAAAATCGGAAAGCGCTCTGCGCCGTCGGATTACGGGATCGGGTCGAACTTCAGTTCGGACAGCGGAACGACCTTGTCTGTGCGGGTCATCTTGTATTCGGTGCCCTGACCGAGCCACTTGTCCCAGATCTTGTTGATCTCGCCATCGGCATCGAGCTTGCGCAGGATTTCGTTGACCTTGGCGGTCAGCGCCGGCTGGTCCTTCTGCATGCCGATACCGATCGGCTGGTACAGCATCGGCTCCTCGATCATGCGCATTTCCTTGCCGCGGTTCTTCGACTCGTTGACGAACTTCGTCGTCGTCATCGTGTTGGCGACCATACCGCGTGCCTTGCCCTGCTGAACGGCGAGATAGGCGGACGCGGTATCCTGGAAGGTCAGCGGCTCGGACTTGTTGAGCTTGATCGACATTTCCGAGGTCGAGCCCTTTGCGGAGGCGATGCGCTGGCCGGCATAGTCCGCCTTGGCCTTGCCTTCATCCGTCGTCGGAACGATCAGCATTTCCTTGGCAAGATAATAGGGGTCGCTGAACTGGATCTGTTCGGCGCGGCTCTGGGTGTAGGCAAGGTTGGCAACGGTGATATCGACGCGGCCAAGTTTCACTTCCGGCACTCGGGCTTCGACAGATACCGGCTTCACTTCCGCCGTCACGCCAAGTTCCTTGGCGATGGCGTTGCAAAGATCGACGTCGAAGCCGGCCATTTCGCGGGTCTTCGGGTCCGGCGCCGAGAATGGCGGCACGTCGGCAAAGGTTGCGCAGCGCAGCTTCTTGGCCGAGAGGATGTCGGCAAGCTGGTCGGCCTTGGCAGGCGCGACCGAAGCGGTGCCGGCGACGAGCGCTGCGAGAGTTGCGAATTTCCAGTTCATTTGCTGTTCTCCATTGTTATTTTATGTGGAAGGCAGTCAGTGCCGCAGATCAGCAAGAAAACGCTGAGCGCGCGGATGTCGTGGATTCTTGAAGAAGTCTTCGGGAGGCGCGGTTTCGAGGATCTCGCCGGCGTCGATGAACCAGATCCGGTCCGCGACATCACGGGCAAAGCCCATTTCGTGGGTCACGCACAGCATGGTCATGCCGTCGGCCGCCAGGCTTTTCATGACGCTCAGCACCTCGCCCACCATTTCCGGATCGAGCGCGCTGGTCGGTTCATCGAACAACATCACAGGCGGCTCCATGGCGAGCGCACGGGCAATCGCCACGCGCTGCTGCTGGCCACCGGAAAGCTGACCGGGATAGGAATTCGCCTTATCGGCGAGACCGACGCGATCGAGGAGTTTCAGCGCCTTATCATGAGCGACATTCGCCGCAATGCCCTTCACGCGGATCGGAGACATCGACACGTTTTCGACGACCGAAAGGTGCGGAAACAGGTTGAAGCTCTGGAACACGAAGCCGATGCTGCTACGCAGCTTGTTGAGTTCGCTGCCGCGCATAGGAGCGTGGATATCCTGGCCCTCAAAACTGATGCCGCCACTGTTGATCTCTTCCAACCGGTTGACCGTGCGGATCAGCGTAGACTTGCCGGAACCGGACGGGCCGCAGATGACCACCACTTCGCCACGCGCCACTTCGGCATTGATGTTCTTCAGGACCGGATAATCGCCATAACTCTTGCAGACATCGGCAATGCGGATCGCCTGGGTGGCCTGCGGTTCGGACACTGACGTGCTCATAGCTGCTCCGTGATGGTTTTGAGAGGCGCGGCCTCGGCCGGCAGGCGGACATTGCGTGGCCCGGCGCGGCGGCGGGCGATACGCCGCTCGACGCTGTTGGCGACAAAAGTCAGGCTCCAGCAGAGGATGTAATAGACCACGGCGAGGATGAGGAAGACCTGGAAAGGCTGGGTCAGAAGCTGGTTGTTCACCTGGCTTGCCGCGAATGTGAGGTCGGGCACGTTGATGACGTAACCGAGCGTCGTGTCCTTGATCGTCGAGACGAAGGTGGAAATCATGCTCGGGATCATGTTGTAGAGCGCCTGCGGCAGGATCACGAAGCGCATCGCCCCCATGTAACCGTGGCCCAGAGCACGCGCCGCATCCATCTGTCCCTGCCCCAGCGAAACGATACCGGCGCGAACGACCTCGCTGAGAAAGGCCCCCTGATAGATGACCAGCGTCACCAGCATGATCAGGAAGCTCGGCACGTCGGCGCCGGTCCACAACGGGATGACGAAATAGCACCACAGGATGAGCATCAGCAGTGGCACGCCGCGGGTTACGTAGACGAGCGCCGTCATCGGCCAGCGCAGGAACCACCATTTCGACAGGCGGGCCAGCGCCATCAGGATACTGACCGGGAAGGCGAATGCGATCGCAAGCGCCGACAGGATCAGAGTGTTGGCGAGACCGCCGAGCGGCCCGTTCGGGTACTGACCGATCAGAAGAAGCAGCCAATAATCCTGAATGATGGTGATGAAATCGTGGATCATGCGCGTGCCCTCCGCGCCGGATCGGCTCGCGTGGCGATATAGGCGCCGATCCCCATGATGATGAGCGAGAAGAACAGATAGGTCACCGTACCGACCAGATAGATTTCAAACGTGCGGAAACTGATATTTTCGATTTCCTTCACCGCATGGGTCAGTTCCGGCGCGCCGATGACGATGGCAAGGCTGCTGTTCTTGAACAGCGAGACACTATGGTTGATCAGCGGCGGCAGCGCATTGCGCACGCCTTGCGGCATGATCACGAAGCGCATCGCCGAGGCATAACCGTGGCCAAGCGCCTGTGCCGCTTCCATCTGGCCGGGGCTGACCGAGCGCAGACCGGAACGAAGGTCCTCGCTGAAATAGGCCGCCTGACACAGGCCGAGGCCGATGACTGCAAAGATCGCTTCGGCATTGTTGTTCGCGAGCCAGTCCGACAGGCCCTGCGGCATCAGCGTGAAAATGCCGAAATACCAGAGCATCAGCTGCACAAGTGTCGGCACGTTACGGTGGTAGGACACGTAGGCAGCGACGATCGGCTCACCAATCCGCAGCGGCGAGACACGCAGTGCAAGAAGCAGGATCGCCAGCGTCATCGCCAGCACCCATGAACCGATATAGATGATGAAGGTCATCTCGATGCCATGCAGAAGCATCGAGATATAGTCCGGGTTGCTCAGGATTGCCGAAAGATCAAACCCGTTCACCGCTTGGTCCCTTCGGAACTGGCGGATGGGGTCTGCGGCTTGGCCGTCTGCAGACCACCCATGACCTGAAGCGTCGGGGTAATTTCCATATGACCGATATTGACGGCAACGGGCGCGGCAATCGCAAAGGCAATGGCATCGGCGATGTCGGAGGCCTGCGGCAGCTCGAAACCATCGATGAAACGTTCCCGGATCGACGGATCATCGCCATGAACATGGTTGAAGATATCGGTTGCCACGCGGCCTGGGCAGATTTCCGTCACTCTCACCCGTTTTCCGAAAGTGTCGATGCGCAGCTGATTGGACAGCATGGCAACACCAGCCTTGACGGCATGGTACGTCGAATTGCCGCCGAAATTGTAGTTTCCGGCAATCGAGGAAATGTTGATGACGTGGCCGCGGTCGCGCTCAGTCATGCCCGGCACGACCATGCGGCAGAGATGCAGGACAGCGCGCAGGTTGACGTCGATCAGGAGATCGATATCGCCGTCTTCCGCTTCCAGAAACTTCTTCGGCCGATCGACACCGGCATTGTTGATGAGGATGTCGAATGCCACTCGGCCGGTTAGTTCGGCAAGCGCGTCGCGATTGGTCACGTCGATAGCATGAGCGATGCAGCCGGTCCGTTCGGAGAGTTCGCGCAGCGGCTCGGCGCTACGGGCAACGGCGTGGACTTCCAATCCCTCGCGGCACAGTCTTTCCACAACAGCGGCGCCGATTCCCGACGAGGCACCAGTGACAAGAGCGGTCTTGTAATCGGAAAACGGCATTCAGATCCCCTTTGTTGAGATGAGACTAGCGAAGCTTTTTTCACTTGCCTAAGACCGATTAGTTTTGGGCTAATAAGGAAGCGTTATGGATGTCCGTTCCTGTTGCCGAAGGCTTGATTTGCGCTTTATAAATCAAACAGCTAGGTTTCTCTTCGGCAGCCGGATCTTGGGTCGAACACCGATGACGACCTCTCCAACCGGTGGCAACAGCACAGGCAGCATCGACAATAATGGATATCCGACGCCTCAAATCCTTCATCGTCATTGTCGATAGCGGCAGCATCACACGTGCCGCTGACATCCTGCACCTGGCTCAGCCGGCGCTCAGCCAGCAGCTGGCAGCACTGGAAGATCATTTCGGGCAAAAGCTTCTGATCCGCAGCCAGCAGGGCGTCACGATGACCGACGCCGGCCAGGCGGTTTATCGCCACGCACAGATCATCTTGCGGCAAATGGAACAGGCGCAGTCCGATGTCGCGACCGCCGGACGGTCCCTGGCCGGCCGGGTGTCCGTCGGCCTCGTTCCATTCAGCAGCGCCGCCACCCTTTCGGTCGAATTGCTGGCGGAGACGCGAAAGCGTCATCCGGGCATCCTTCTGCACCTGACCGAAAGCGTTGGCCAGACATACAGCCAGATGATCATGAACGGCCGTCTGGAAATGGCGCTCATTCACGGCGTCGGCCCGATCAAAGGCGTCCGCTTCGAACCGTTGCTGAAAGAGGAATTTTTTATTGTGGCGCATCCTGATTTCGCCATCGAAGCGAGCGATGCGCCGGTACCGGTGACATCGCTCGAAGGACTGCCATTCCTGATGCCGCCAGCTTACAATTTCGTTCGCAGGGCCGTCGACACGGCGTTTTCGCGCAGCAAAGTCGAGCTGAAGGTGGTGGCGGAAGTGGAAATCGTCAGGACCCTCAGCCGTTCGGTCGACCGGGGGCTCGGGGCGACGATCATGCCCAAGGCAATTGCCGACCGGCTGATTGCCGAATCCAGCGAAAAACTGATCTGCCGCCTCGTCTCTCCACGTATCGAGGAGACCTTGTCGCTCTGTGTTTCCGATCAGACACCGCTTTCGGAACCGGCTGTCGCGGTCAGGGACATTCTCGTCGAGTTGACAGCCAGGCTGAAGACCTGACCGCCACAAACGAAATGAGAATCGGTTACTTCATGTCCTTGCAGTACTGCGCAATGCGGTTGAAGCCTTCCTCCAGCATTTCCATGCTGGTCGCGTAGGAAATGCGGAAATATGGGCTCATGCCGTAAGCCGCGCCTTGCACTGTCGCGACATGGTGTTCCTCGACCAGGCCCATGACGAAATCGACATCGGTTTCAATCTTGCGACCGCCCTTGGTGGTCTTGCCGATCAGTTCGGACATGTTCGGGAAGACGTAGAATGCGCCTTCAGGTTTGTGGGCGCGCAGGCCATCGATTTCCGCCAAGCGACCGAGTACGTAATCCCGGCGGGTCTTGTAGATGGACGACCGCTCTTTCAGCAGATCTTGCGGACCGTCGAGCGCGGCAACAGCAGCGGCCTGCGTCAACGTCGAGGTTCCGCCGCTGTTCTGGCCATTGACATTGCTGATCGCCGCGATGAGATCTTTCGGTCCGCCGCAGTAGCCCAGACGCCAGCCGGTCATGGCATAGGCCTTGGACACGCCGTTCATGGTCAACACGCGGTCGTAAAGACGCGGTTCGACCTCGGCGATCGTGCAGAATTCGAAATCGTCATAAACGAGATGCTCGTAGATATCGTCGGTGAGGATCCACACATGCGGATGGCGTAGCATGACTTCGGCGATCGCCGCCATTTCAGCGCGTGAGCAGGCAGCGCCCGTCGGGTTGTTTGGGAAATTCAGGAAAAGCCACTTGGTGCGCGGCGTGATCGCGGCTTCCAGATCCTCGGCGCGCAGCTTGAAGCCGGCATTCTCCGGGCAAGGCACCGAGACCGGCACACCGCCGGCAAATTTCACGATATCCGCATAACTGACCCAGGAAGGCGCCGGAATGACGACTTCATCGCCCGGATTGCAGGTGGCCAGCACGGCATTGAAGATCACCTGCTTGCCGCCACCGGAAACCACGATCTGGTTCGGATCATAGGTCAGGTTGTTTTCGCGCTTGAACTTGCGGATGATGGCGGCTTTCAAGGCCGGGGTACCGTCCATGGTCGGATATTTGGTGTCGCCGGCAAGCGCTGCGGCATGCGCGGCTTCGATCGCATGGGCAGGCGTCGGAAAGTCCGGTTCGCCGGAGGACAGGCTGACCACCTTGATCCCCTGAGCGGCAAGTTCGCGGGCGCGCTGCGTCATGGCAGCAGAAGCGGAGACGGAGACGTTTTTCAAACGGTCGGCAGTGGCGGGCATGATCTGGTCTTCCAGTTTTGATTGCTAGGTGGAAAAGGAATTTGCGGCGGTTTCAGCCGACAATCTCCGATGCAGATGCAAGGGTACCGCCGGCGGTCTCTATTTCGCTGCGGACGATCCGTGCAAGTTCGAGCGATCCCGGCGTATCGCTGTGGACGAGAATAGATCTGGCGGGCATGTTTATGGTCACGCCATCAATGGTCGTGACGGTGCCATCGACAAGGAACTGGCGCACGCGGGCGCGCACGGCCGCTTCCTCCTTCACCAACGCCCCCGGCAACCCGCGGGCAACGAGACGTCCCTGTGCGTCATAAGCGCGGTCAGCCAGAAACAGCAGCAATGTATCGAGCGAGGCGCGTCTGGCGGCCGCTTCGATCTCGCTGCCCGGCATGGCGAAGATGATCAATTCGGGATCGACGGTGCGGATC
This sequence comes from Endobacterium cereale, assembly GCF_009617585.1. Lineage (GTDB taxonomy): Bacteria > Pseudomonadota > Alphaproteobacteria > Rhizobiales > Rhizobiaceae > Neorhizobium > Neorhizobium cereale. Next base: position 236,014 of record NZ_WIXI01000042.1, read on the forward strand.
GCGTCCATCATCAGATCGGCCAGCCTGGGGTCGCGGTTGACCATGTTGCCCATGGCCGCGTGAAAGCTGAAATGGGCGACGCGCTGGCCTTCGCTGGCGGCAATCGCCTTCAGCGCCCCCAGTTGATAGAGCATCTGCTGACGCAGTTCATCGTTCGAATAGGGAATTTCGCGACGACCGAAACCGGCGCGGTCCGGCAGACCGGGATGCGCACCGATACCAACGCCGTTCGCCTTTGCCAGACGCACCATGCGCGTCATCGTATCGGGATCGCCGCCATGAAAACCACAGGCGATATTGGCGGAAGTGACGACGTTCATCATCGCTTCGTCATCGCACAGGCTGTAAGGGCCGAACCCCTCGCCCATGTCGGAATTCAGATCGATCTTCATTCCTTCCTCCCTCAACTCATTGCCTGCAATGCGCCGCAAACCATGCGCGATGTCAGGCGGACATCCTCGACAAAACCGGTCACGGCCTTCTCGACCTCGGCTGCCTGAGCATGCGTCACGCGAACGAAGCGCAGACGACTGCCGATACGCGCCTGACCGAGCCGCCAGAGATCGGCCTCGATGACACCGGCAATCTTGGGATAACCGCCAGCCGTATTGGCATCGGCCATCTGGATGATCGGCTCGCCGCTGGGCGGCACCTGCACGACACCGGACACCACACCGTGCGAACGCATCTCGACAGGTGTCGTCGGCTTGATCGGATCACCCATCAGGCGATAACCGGTTCGGTCGCTCTGGGTGGAGATCTTCCAGGTCTGCGACCAGAAACGCTCGGCGTCGGCGCCGAAAAGAGCATGTTCTCCCGCCGGAATGGCGCGGACAAGAAGTACACCATCCTGCGGAGCGGGATAAACCTCGGCAAGCGCATAGGTCGGATCGACGACAGAGAGGCCCGCCGCTGGAAGGTTCAGGGGATTGGAAACCTCGCCAAGCTGCAGGGTGTCACCTGTCATCAGATGACGTCCCTCTCTGCCGCCGAATGCACCGCGAAGCGATGTGCTACGCGAACCCATGACCGGCGCCACATCGATACCGCCGGTTATGCAGATATAGGCGCGTGTACCGACGCGCGGCTGGCCAAGCTCCAACACCTGCCCGGCCTCCACCGAGAGCGCACAACACGGCTGGATGGTTCGCCCGCCGATCGAAGCGCCGCAATCGGCCCCCGTCACGGCAAAAGCCGTCGCTTTCGAAAACCGGAGCTTGAACGGATAGGTCTGAATTTCCAACGCGGCCGCGCCGGATTCGTTACCAAGCAGGCTGTTACCGATCTTGAGTGCCAATGGGTCCATGGCGCCGCTGGTGGTCACGCCGATATTGCGAAAGCCGGGTCGGCCAAGGTCCTGCACCGTGTTGAACGGCCCTGTCTGGATGATCTCTATCATAGCTCTATGCTCGCTGGCACGAAACGCACCGTATCGCCCGGCGCCATGACGGCAGGCATGGACGACATCGGATCGAACATCTGCAATTCGGCAAAACCGATCGAATTCCAGCCATTGGGCCCGGTCAAGACCGCGACGCCGGTCTGCATGCCGCCGATGGTGACACAGCCTCTGGCCATGTTGAGCGACGGGACAGTCTTGCGCGGCATGTAGATGCGCGGATCAAGGCCATGGAGGTAGCCGAAACCAGGCGCACTGCCGAGTGCGAATACCCGATAGGTGCCTTCGTAATGAATACGGACGACCTCACGGTCTGACAGGCCTGAGCGATCGCAAAGTGCGGCAAGATCGGTGGCGTGATCGCCGCCATATGTCACGGCAATCTCAATCCTTCGGCCGGTGAGATCGATGCTTTCGGCCTGTTCCCAAGCCTCCAGTAGGCGCGAGGCCAAGGCTTCCGGATCTTCGGCTGTCTGTTTCAACACGATAAGAAGATTGGTCATGCCGGGCACGATTTCGAGCGTCTCGCTCCACAGTTCCACCGCACGGGACAGAGCCCAGATCCGTCGTTGCGAAGCGAGGTCGAAGGCGCCGGTCGCTTCGAGAAGAAAGGCACGCGAACCGATAGGGGAAACACGAGCGCCATTGCGGTCGAGCACAAGCGATTCGACGGGAGCGGCGATTTTGGCGGCTGAGGCACTCATGCTTCTGGCTCGACTTCTGCAATCGGATCGCCGAAACCGACGACCGTTCCGGTTTCAACGAGATGGCGACGCAGGCGTTGCGACGGCCCTGCCGCCACCGGTAGCAGGATCGGGCCGACCTGCAGGAGGCCGATCATATCGCTTGCCGCCGATGTCGCGGGTCCACTGGTGCGGGACAGATCAGTCGGCCAGAACACGCCAGCCATCGGCGCCTTGACGACCACGAGTACGCCCTCAGCATCCGTTCGGCGGGCGAGCAACTGGCGCACAGCAGCATTGGCAGATCCCGAAAGGCGGATCAGCAGGCTCTGGTCGGGCCGGGTGATTTCAATTCCGTCGACGCCGGCGGCTTCAAGCGCTGCAGTCAATCGTTCGACGATGGCGGGATCGCTGAAATCCGGTTTACTCATGCTGCCCCCTGCGTCGTCAACCATTTTTCCAGATAATGGATATCCGTTTCACCTTCGGCGAAGGCAGCATCTTCGAAGAGTTCGCGTAGCAGCGGCAGATTGGTGGCAATGCCTTCCAGCTTGAAGGACGCCAAAGCCGCCCTCATACGCCGCATGGCATCGGACCGGTCGTGACCATGCACGATCAGCTTGGCGATCAGGGAGTCGTAATAGGGCGACACCTTGTAACCGGCTTCCACATGGGTATCGACACGAACGCCCTCGCCAACCGGCAATTCAAGCGCAGTGATGACGCCTGCCTGCGGCATGAAGGTCGCGGGGTCTTCAGCATTGATGCGGCATTCGATCGCATGGCCCGTGCAGGCAACGTCGCCCTGCCCCATCGACAACGCCTCGCCCTGTGCGACGCGCAATTGCTGCTGGACGATATCAACGCCGCTGGTTTCTTCGGTGACCGGATGTTCCACCTGCAGACGGGTATTCATCTCGATGAAGTAGAAAGCGCCGTCTTCATAGAGGAATTCAAACGTTCCGACGCCACGATATCCGATCTGTTTACAAGCCTTGACGCAAGCAGCGCCGACCGGGCCGATCAGTGCATCGGAAATGCCGGGAGCCGGCGCCTCTTCGACCACCTTCTGATGGCGGCGCTGCATCGAGCAGTCACGATGACCAAGCCAGACAGCGTTGCTATGCGTGTCGCAGAGAACCTGAATTTCGATATGGCGCGGATGCTGAAGGAACTTTTCCATGTAGAGCGCGGGTGTACCGAAAGCCTTGCGCGCTTCTTCGCGCGTCAGTGACACCGCCTCCAGAAGCTCCCCCTCATGCAGCACGACGCGCATGCCGCGTCCGCCACCGCCGCCGGCTGCCTTGACGATAACGGGGTAACCTATGTCGGCAGCAACCGTTCGGATTGCCGAGGGTTCCGACGGCAGTTCGGTATCAGGGCCCGGCACGCAAGGCACACCAGCAGCCACCATGGCGCTCTTGGCGGCAATTTTGTCACCCATTGTGGCAATGGCGCCGGCATCAGGGCCAATAAAGATCAGGCCCGCCTCCTCCACGGCCGCCGAGAAGCGGCTGTTTTCGGAAAGAAATCCATAACCCGGATGAACGGCACCTGCACGAGTAAGGCGCGCCGCCAGCAGGATCGCATTGTGGTTCAGATAGCTTTTCGAGACAGTAGACGGTCCGATGCAGATCGATTGATCCGCGCTTCTTGCATAGGCCGCATCCCTATCCGCCTCCGAACAGACGACAACGGCCTTCAATCCCATTTCGTGGCAGGCACGGACAACGCGCAAGGCGATTTCACCGCGATTGGCAATCAGGACCGTATCGAAACGTTGCTGTGAGACCATCACGCTATCTCCGCCAGCACGTCGCCAACCTCGACCTCCGCACCATTCACATCCGCCAGGCGGGTGATCTTGCCGGCGCGCGGCGCAGCGATCTTGTTGAACACCTTCATCGCCTCAATGATGAAAAGCGTCTGCCCCTCGTCTACAGCGTCACCAACCGATACGAAGGGCGGATCGTCGGGCGCCGGGGCGATATGAAGCACGCCAAAAATCGGCGCGGAAACCGTGGTTCCGCTCCTCTGCCGTCCCGCGGCAACACTCGTTGCCGGTACGTCTGCAGCGGACGGCGCGGCTGTCACATCGGAAGACAAGGGGAGATCAGACGATCTGTCGCGGAAGATGCGGACGGTCGTGCCCTTCTCGGTGACAGTCAACTCGGCGACATTGGATCGACCGACAAAGTCTATCAGTTTTTCTATTTTTGAGAGATCCATTCCCCGGTCCACTGATGAGCTAGGCGCATGACGTCGCAGAGATCGTGCGGCGACGATCGCTGTCATTGTCGTAACATAGGCAGTGGATTGATGGGGTCAGACGAAGTTTCAATGGACGGGGCGTTCCCGTCAGCAACCATTTCGGAAAGCGTGGAAAACCCGACTGCCGCGAGAGAGGTCTCGCGGCATGACCATCGATGCTTTGGGTCCGGAACGTTACATATTCTGATAAACCGGGCCTTCGGCCCCCTGCGGCGGGACCCAGTTGATGTTCTGGTTGGGGTCCTTGATGTCGCAGGTCTTGCAGTGCACGCAGTTCTGCGCGATTCTTCACCTGAAGATGAACCGGCTGGTCTTCCTCATGATTGGTGTTGGACAAAAACACCGAGGACAGGCGATCGAAGGTCAGCACACCATCCGGCTTCGGATACTCGATCTTCTTATGCAGTTTTGCAGGCTCCAGGCTTTGCGCATCCGTCTTGCCGTGTTTCAGCGTGCCGAAGAAGGAGAAGCCCAAAAGCTGGTTGGTCCACATGTCGAGGCCACCGAGCGACACACCCAGCACCGTGCCGAGCTTCGACCATAGCGGTTTGACGTTGCGCACGCTCTTCAAATCCTTGCCGATCGGGCCGTCGCGCCATTCGTTCTCGATCTCAACCACTTCATCATTGGCGCGGCCGGCCGCGATTGCCTCGGCCAGCTTGTCGGCCGCCAGCATGCCCGACAGCACGGCGTTGTGGCTGCCCTTGATGCGCGGCACATTGACGAGACCGGCGGAACAGCCGATCAGCGCGCCGCCCGGAAACGTCAGTTTCGGAAC
>NZ_WIXI01000008.1 GCF_009617585.1 Endobacterium cereale
AGTCTGACTGATCCTCCGCTTATTGATATGCTTAAGTTCGGCGGGTAGTCCTACCTGATTCGAGGCCAGATGTCAGAATGTTGTCCGAAGACGATCGTAAGCCGTTCTATCGGACTCGGCGCCTTTTTGAGGGGCTTCGGCGTAGACATGATTATCACACCGAGAACCAAAGTCTAACGAATTCGGCTAATGCATTTGAGACGAGCCGAATCCCGAGGGATCCCGCAACGTCCAGGTCCAAGCCCGCATCCACGAAAGATGCGGTTTGAGAGTTACATGACACTCGAACAGGCATGCTCCTCGGAATACCAA
>NZ_WIXI01000045.1 GCF_009617585.1 Endobacterium cereale
TTGTGGTTCTCCGGCTTGACCTGCCAGAGTTCCTTGATGCCGATGCCGAATTTCTGGACATCGCGATCCCTGGAGAGGTCAAACTTTTCGATCAGCTGTTTGGCGAGCGATCCCCGCACACCCTCGCCGATCAGCGTGTATTTGCCCAAAAGCTCCATGCCGCGGGTAAAATTGGGCCCCGGCGTGCCGTCCTTCTCGATGCCCATGTCGCCGGTGGCAACACCACGCACCGCGCCGTTTTCATCGTAGAGAACTTCGGCTGCGGCAAAACCGGGATAGATCTCGACGCCAAGGCTTTCCGCCTTTTCAGCCAACCAGCGACAGACGTTTCCGAGCGAAACGATATAGTTGCCGTGATTGTTCATCAAAGGCGGCATCAGCATGTTGGGAAGGCGGATCGAACCGGCGGGGCCGAGCAGCATGAAATGGTCGGCGGTCACCTCGGTCTTGAAGGGGTGCCCCTCCTCCTCGCGCCAACCGGGCAGAAGCGCATCGATGCCGGAAGGATCGACCACGATTCATCAAAGGCGGCATCAGCATGTTGGGAAGGCGGATCGAACCGGCGGGGCCGAGCAGCATGAAATGGTCGGCGGTGACCTCGGTCTTGAAGGGGTGCCCCTCCTCCTCGCGCCAACCGGGCAGAAGCGCATCGATGCCGGAAGGATCGACCACGGCACCCGACAGGATATGCGCGCCGACCTCGGCGCCCTTTTCGAGAACGACAACCGACAGATCCGGGTTGATCTGCTTCAGGCGGATCGCAGCCGACAGGCCAGACGGACCGGCACCGACGATGACAACGTCGAATTCCATCATCTCCCGTTCGGGAAGCTCGGTCGCATCGGTCATGTCTCGTTCCCTTTTTTCTCATTCGCCACATGGTATGTGGTCGTTTTCTTTGACAAAAGCCGCAAGCCTTGTCGACCCAGGAAAGCGACGCAGGCCGTGCGTTTTCCGGCATGCGGCATCACACCATATTACGTTTACGTTCACGTAATACAAAACTCAAGAGACTGCGACCAAGTTCCCTTTGCCTGATCCGATCCCCTGCCTATAACTGCAGCACGCTCTTTGAAGGCGAACCGAAAGGAACAGCGAAATGGATCTCGGAATTTCCGGCAAGCGCGCCCTTGTGCTCGCCTCCTCGCGCGGCCTTGGGCTGGGCATCGCAACGGCTCTGGCGCGCGAAGGCGCGAATGTTCTTCTGGTCGGCCGTTCGGGTGACAAGCTCGCGGAAAACTGCAAGGCCATCAACGCCGAGGGCAAGGGCAAGGCCGACTGGGTGTGGGGTGATCTGTCGGATGAAAATTTCGTAGAAGCCATGATCACCGCCGTCAGGGAAAAACTCGGTGGCATCGATATTCTCGTCAACAATACCGGCGGCCCGACGCCGGGCGTCGCCACCGAGATGACCATCGACAAGCTGTCCACCTTCTTCGAGACCATGGTCCTGAAGGTAATTACCCTCACCAATGCACTGCTGCCGCAAATGCAGGAACAGGGCTGGGGTCGCATCCTCACCGTCGCCTCATCCGGCGTGTTCGAGCCGATCCCGAACCTCGCGCTTTCCAACACGCTGCGCTCGGCACTGGTTGGCTGGAACAAGACACTGTCCACGGAAGTCGCCAATACCGGCGTCACCGCCAACATGCTGCTGCCGGGCCGCATCCATACCGATCGCATCGATGAGCTGGACGGCGCCAATGCCAAACGTCAGGGCAAGTCGGTGGAGGAAATCCGCGCCGCTTCGCTGAGGACGATCCCGTCTGGTCGCCTCGGCAAGGTCGAGGAATTTGCAGCCGCCGGCGCCTTCCTGTGCTCGGAACCGGCAAGCTATATCACCGGCACGACACTACGGGTGGATGGCGGCGCGGCCAAATCTATCTGAAGGTAAATTACGATAGATTATCGTAAAAACATCGAAACGCCCCGAGAAATACTGTGGCGCCGAACAAAAAACATGCTCGGCGCCATACAAAACAAGCACACTTCAAGTTTTACTTTAATTGCACTTCGTCAATTGATGATGGCTAAATCCGCATAATCTAATGGCTTTCCGATTATTCGATCGGAGACGATTATGCTTGAAGAACTCTTCGGAGGAGGAAAGTCCTCTCCTCCGCCCAGCAACAATAACAATACCCAGCCGACAACGCAGCCGTCGTCGCCACCAACTGCATCAGAACCGACATCGGGCACGACCGAACCGGTCGATGACGAAACGGCGGAAGACGACATGGTGGTCGATCATGATGACGGCACTTATTCTCCGGCTCCTGTAACCGACGAAAACACCCCGGAAGAGGTGGAGAGCGAAGTGCCGGCCGACGAGCCGGTCGCCTCGGAACCGGTCAACGCCGACGAAGGTGAGGAAACGGATGACGAGAACGACAGCGTGTCGCCCTCGCCGGTTGCGACGACACCTGCGCAGCCGGCGCCTTCCAACAGCGAAACCGTTGCACCCGTTCAGCCGGAAGCGGTCGTTGACGACATCGCCGCAGCACCGGCCGCGACCAGGGCCGATCCCGTCACGCGCATCACCGATCTGATTGCCACTTATGAAAAGCTGCTGTCGGAACCCACAGCAGATGAAAACGGGGAAGCCCGTACACGTGCGATGGAACTGGCGCAAAACCGCGTTCTCACCAGCCTGATCGACAATCTGTCGGCCTCTGATGCCCAAGCAGCTCGCGCGCCGCTGGATGAAGATACCGAGACCGATCAGGTCTCGTTGATCACCAAGTATTATGCCGAGGCCGGTCGCTGACCCGCTTCATTTCAGGCATGACGAAAACAGGGCCGCATTATACGATGCGGCCCTGTTGATAAAGGAGAAGACCATGCGCCTTGCCAGACTGTTGCTGACAATCATCGGAGCGCTTGCGGTTTTGATGGGCCTGATCTGGATCGGCCAGGGCACGGGCATCTTCCCTTACCCCGCTTCCAGCTTCATGATCAATCAATCGCCATGGATCCTGCGCGGCGCCATTGTCGCGGTCATCGGCGCCGCGATAGTATGGGCGGCTCGGCGCCTGCTGCGCTGACAGACAATTTTTGACGTCGCCGATTTTAATCCGGACGGCATCAGTTTTTCAGCGTCGGGAAACGATGGCATGATGAACGACGAAAATGCCGAGACGCCGCCAGACCCGGAGAGCGGCCGCAGCCACCGCAAGGTCCAATCTACGAACGGGCCTACAAGTCGATGTGGACCGCCTATCTTCTTGCCCTGTGTGGTGGCGCCGGTGGCTTCGGCCTGCACCGTTTCTATCTCGGTTATCATTGCACAGCGCTGATGATGATGGGCCTCACGGCCGGCGCCATTCTGCTACCGATGATCGGCATACACAGCGTGACCCTGACCTGGTGGGTCGCCACCCTGTGGGTGATTCTTGATCTCTTTCTCATTCCCGGCATGACGCGAAAGCGCAACGTCGAGATCGCGGCCGAAATCGACCGCGAGCTCGCCAACAGAAACTGAGATGCGGCTTAGCGCTTGTCGACGATCTTCGGCAGATCGCGGATCATGCTGTCGCGCACGGTAAAGCTGATCGGCTTATCGGTGTGACGTTTCGTATCCACCAGCAGGCGCGCGAAGATGACCGATCGCTGCTGGCCATGCGCCCAGCCGACGAACCAGCCGATCGGGCGGTTCGGATCCGACTTTCCGGTACTGTTGCGCATGCTGCCGGAGCCGGTTTTGCCGACGATATGCCAGTCGGCATTGCCCTTGAAGGTCGGTGCGGCGTTTTTCGTCTTTTCAACCGCCTCTGCCGAAATCGGCAATTGACCGTCGAGAAAACGCTTCAGAAACGCCACCTGCTCGTCAGGCGAAATTTTTAAAGACGACATCAGCCAGGATTCCGTCAGGCCGTCCGTGCCGCCCGGTCCGCCGGACACATCCATGTTGCCATAACCGAAATCGCGCACGTATTTGCCGAAAGCGTCCCGGCCAAGCTTGCGGGTAATCTCCTGCGAATACCAGACGATCGAATCCGACAGCCAGATGCTTGGCATCGTGTCCTTCTGCTCACGCTTGGACCGATTGTATTCGGCTTTATATTGCCATAGCGGGGCATTCGCATTCTTCAGGATAGCCGCGTCATATCCCATCATGGCCAAAGGCAACTTGAAGGTCGATTGCGGATAAAATTGCTGGTCGCAGGTGCCCTTGCGCAGGATCGTCTCGCCGCTCTTGGCATCGATGATAAGAGTGCATTCCACCTTTTCGGCGGCAGATGCACTGGAAAAACTGGTCAAAGCAGCGGCGAGGCCGAGGGATGCGGCCACAAGGCATGATCGTCTGAAAATCGTCATCAAAACTGTCTCCGTTTTGTTCGTGGCATTTCTACGATCCGTTGCGAGCCCCAATCAAACGATGATATCTGCTGCGAGCCATCAATTTTTCTAGGCCTTGCTCATGGTTCGCCCGCATCTGCCGCTTAACGCCCTGCGTGCCTTCGAGGCCGCTGCCCGCCACCTCAGTTTTACTCGCGCTGCCATTGAACTGTGTGTCACGCAGGCCGCCGTCAGCCATCAGGTGAAGCTGCTGGAAGAACGTATCGGCGTGACGCTTTTCCGCCGCCTGCCGCGCGGATTGATGATCACCGAGGAAGGGCTGGCCATGCTGCCGATCCTGCAGGAATCGTTCGATCGGATGGCCGGCATGCTCGACCGTTTCGAAGGCGGCCATCTGCGCGAGGTGCTGACTGTCGGCGCCGTCGGCACTTTCACCGTCGGCTGGCTTTTAGCCCGGCTCGATGATTTTGCCGAACACCACCCCTTCATCGACATCCGGCTTTCCACCAACAATAACCGCGTCGATATCGCCGCGGAAGGACTGGATTATTCGATCCGCTTCGGCAATGGAGCGTGGCATGACATCGATGCCGAACCGCTGTTCGAAACGCCGCTTTCGGCGCTCTGCCTTCCCTCCATCGCGCGGGACCTGAAGGGCCCGGAAGACATCATCCAGCAGCGGCTCTTGCGTTCCTATCGCGCCGACGAATGGCCAGGCTGGTTTGCACAAGCGGGCATCACCGCTCCACCGATCCGCGGCCCGGTTTTCGACAGTTCGATCCTGATGGTGGATGCCGCCATGCAGGGGTTTGGCGTGGCCTTGGCGCCGCCACTGATGTTTTCCCGCCAGATCACCGCCGGCAATCTCGTACAGCCTTTCGACATCACCGTATCGCGTGGAAGATACTGGCTGACGCGGCTGAAATCCCGGATGGTGACGCCCGCCATGCAGGCGTTTCGCACATGGCTTCTGCAACACGTCGCTGCGACCAACTGACAACCGTCAAACTTGCCGTCGCGACTTGCCATCCGTCCGCCCCTGTGGCATCAGGCGCGCTCTCGATTTTCGGCCGCCGCCAAGGCGTGGCCTTTTCGTTCGGGGAAATCCCCGTTCCATTCATTTCTGACGGTTTTTAGGAGCACGACCATGTCACGGGCGCTCGGGCTTGATTTCGGCACGACCAATACTGTTCTCGCATTGTCTGAGGACGGTGCCACCACCAATTCCATGTCGTTCACCAGCAGTGCCGGCACGACGGATTCGATGCGCACCGCGCTCTCCTTCATGAAGGATGCGCAGCTTGGCGCGCAGGCGCTGAAGGTAGAGGCCGGACAGGCGGCCATCCGCCAGTTCATCGACAACCCGGGTGACGCGCGTTTCCTGCAGTCGATCAAGACCTTTGCCGCAAGCCCGCTCTTTCAGGGCACGCTGGTTTTTGCCCGCCGTCATTCTTTCGAAGACCTGATGGAAGTGTTTTTGAACCGTCTGAAGTTTTATGCGGACGGTCAGTGGCCCTCGGATATTTCCCGCCTCGTCGCCGGCCGTCCGGTACATTTCGCCGGTGCCAACCCGGATCCGGCGCTTGCGACAGAGCGCTATAACGCGGCACTCACTCGCCTGGGTTTCCCGGAAATCCATTACGTCTACGAACCGGTCGCGGCCGCTTATTACTTTGCCCAGACGCTGAAGAGCGATGCCAATGTTCTGGTCGCCGACTTCGGCGGCGGCACCACCGACTATTCACTGATCCGGTTCGAACGCATCGCCGGCAAGCTGAAAGCCACCCCGATCGGCCATTCCGGCGTCGGTATCGCCGGCGACCATTTTGACGCAAAGATGGTCGACCAGCTGGTGGCCCCGGAAATCGGCAAGGGCACGCATTTCAAGAGTTTCGACAAGCTGCTGGACGTGCCGGCCGGTTATTACGCCAATTTCTCGCGCTGGAACCAGCTGTCGATCTTCAAGACCACCCGCGAATTCACCGACCTGAAATCGCTGGTGCGCTCGGCCACCGACCCGGACAAGCTGGAACTGTTCATCGACCTCGTTGAGCACGATGAAGGGTATCCGCTCTATCAGGCGATCTCGGCCACCAAGATGGCGCTGTCCGCCGCAGAGGAAGCCGAGTTCCACTTCTCACCACTCGGCAAGGCCGGCCACAAGACGGTCAAGCGCAGCGATTTCGAAAGCTGGATCGCCGACGACCTTTCCAAGATCGAAGGCGCGCTCGATGACGTGCTGACCAAGACCAACACCTCCGCCGATCAGGTCGACAAGGTGTTTCTGACCGGCGGCACATCCTTCGTCCCGGCCGTGCGCAAGATCTTCACGCAGCGTTTTGATGCTTCCAAGATCGAAAGCGGCGGCGAACTCCTGTCGATCGCCCACGGCCTGGCACTGATCGGTGAAAGCGGTGATGTCGGAGAATGGTCGGCGTAAAAGCCGGACATTCCGGGTATAGCCCCGGCAGGGCGGTTCCCACCTGCGGCGATCATGCTATAGGGTAACGCCATGAACGCCAGCGCCAGCCATCTCGATCCCGCAGAGCTTGCCGCCCTTCTGCATTTTTATGCGGATGCGGGCGTCGAGTGGATGCTGGAAGACGAGCCGGTCGATCGCATTGCCGAGTTCGCGCAGCAGCAGGCGGCACGCGCCAATCGTCAGCCGCAACAGGCACCGGCCGTAGCGCAACAGCCACAGCAACAGGGTGACGGCATCGCCGCCCCTCAGCAGGCTTCTCCGCAGGGCAAGGTCCTGCCCGGCCGTGCGCCGCCGCCACCGCGTCCGTCTAGCACGCCGGTCGCCATTCCCGACGATCAGGCGATTGCCGCCGCCCGTTTTGCCGCCGACAGCGCCCGTTCACTCGATGAGTTGAAGGTGGCGATGGAAGCATTTGGCAGCTGCAATCTCAAACACGGCGCCCGTTCGACCGTTTTTGCCAGCGGCAACCCCTCCTCCGGCATCATGGTCATCGGTCCGATGCCGAATGCCGACGACGATCGCGACGGCATGCCGTTTTCGGGCCGCCAGGGGCAGATGCTCGATCGCATGCTGGCCGCCATCGGCCTCACGCGCGAGACTGTGCTCTTGGCCAATGCCGTTCCGTGGCGGCCGCCGGGCAACCGCACACCCTCGCCCGCCGAAATGGAAATCTGCCGCCCCTTCATCGAGCGCCAGATCGCCCTTGCCGAACCTAAGCTGATGCTTTTACTCGGCAACTTTACCGCTAAATGCCTGATCGGTGGCGATGCGTCGATCTTTTCCATGCGCGGTTCGTGGCGCGATGTCACCATCGGCGGCACGACCGTCCCAGCGCTCACCAGCCTGCACCCGCAGGATCTCATGGCTGCCCCTGCAAACAAGGCACTTGCATGGCAAGACCTGCTCGTTTTCAAGGCACGGCTGACCGATATCTAGTCAAAAATACAATCGATTAAAGAAATATGACAAAAGCCATGCAGAAGTCGCATGGCTGCACGGCTTTTGCGTGCATTGCGAAAATCGCGCTGCACTGCGATATATTGATCATGTCTTGGGAGGAAATCTGGTTTAAGGAACCAAGGCAATGACCACGAACACCCGCCCGATCCATTCGGGTTTTGAAAGCCTCCAGTTTGCCGGCCTATCGGCTCGCACGACAGAGGGCTACCATCATTTCGGCTCGGCTACCAACGAGCAGCTGACGGCCGCCGGCTTTGCCCGCCGTGGCATGCTGACCCGTCCGACCGCCGTTTTTGCGGATTTCCGCGAGCGTTGATTTTTTGTGGCGGTCAGACCGCCGATCAATTCTGGTTCGCAGTCATGGCGTCAGGTCCTTTTGATCTGGCGCATATCGCGTTCTCAACAACGCGTCATAGTTGCGAACGCATACCCTGCCTTACCGCTTCAAGGGTCGAGCTTCTCCCCTGCGGAACGGTGCGGCACATTTAGAATATCAGCGCGTTCATCCTGCGCCCCTTTGGACGCCGGCGCGTTTTAGGGAGTCATGACGATGAAAATGAGCATTCATCCCCTGCGTTCGCTGCGCGAAAGCCTGCGCGATATCGGCACTGCCATCAACGCCTCGCGCCAATACACGCGCTCGACCCGCAGCAAAAGAGCCCCGCAATCCGACGCCGGCATTCATTTCTAAGCCCGGCAACGGCGGGCTGCCACAGATAGCGTCCTCCTGAAACAGGGCGGCCATCGTGGCCACCCTGTTTCCGATACGAGCAGATGTTGCGGGCCTTATTGGCTCAATCGGGCTGCAGCGTCGTGCATGTCTTTCAGGCCGTCCTCGATGCTGACATTTTCCGTCATGATCATATCATGCGTGCGGTCGAGGATCAGGTTCAGTTGCGGCGCGTTCATCACCACTGGGAGCTGCAGATAGGTCTTGGGCGATTGCAGCGCGCCACGGCTGGTTTCATCCTTCGGGAAACCATCAAGGCCCGCGATCTGCTCGGCCATGGCCTTGTCCAGCGCTGACGGCAGGGTGCCGGTCGAAGCGATGATCCTGGCACCTTCCGGCCCAGCCACCCATTCGACGAAATCCAGTGCCTCCCGCTTGTGGCGGGAATTCCGGTTGATGCCAAGCGATGTAATCTGCGACGCGGTAGTTCCGGGTTCGACGCCCTCGGCATGCGGCAAAGATGCGATCGCCCAGCTTTTGCTGCGCGCCTCGCCGTTCTTCACCTTTTCGATCAGAGTTGCGATGAACCAGGAGCCCATCGGCATCATCGCTGCCTGTCCGTTGAAAAACGGACCGGAATAATGCGTTGCCGACGTCTTTAATGCCGCATAGGTCTGGACGGTACCGTCCTCCTGCATCTTCAGTGCCTGCTCGTACCATGGCGCCAGAAAATTGAAGTCGCCGCTGACCAGCGAGTTCTTTCCGTCAAGCGTTCCAAATACCTGCACAAGTGTCGCCCAGGTATGGGTATGCGCGCCATACACCTTCTTGACGCCGAACCCTTGCGTCAGTTCCTCGGCCTTTTTGTAATAGGCGTCCCAAGTCATGTCATTGGTCGGATAGTCGACACCGGCCGCGTCGAACAGGTCCTTGTTATAATAAAGCAGCCACCGGTCGGTTCTGAACGGCAATCCGTAGAAACTTCCATCCACTGTCAGCGCTTTTGTGTCCGGCGTATCGACAGGCTCCTTCAGCGCCGTCGTCAGATTTTCGAGCGTGTTGGCGCGCACCAGCTGGATATAGTTCGGCACGTCCTTAATCTGGATGATGTCGAGATTGGTGGCGCCACCCGAAAGCTGGGTCATGACCATCTGGCCATAATCCGCAGAACCGAGATCGGTATGCTCTATCGTGATGTTCGGGTTCTTCTTTTCATAGGCCTCGATCAACGGCTTGTAATAGGCGACGCTGGACCAATCCCAGAGCGCCCAGTTCAAGGTCACCTTTTCCTGCGCCACGGCGGAAAACGGCGCCATGCCCATCACGGCGGCAAGCAAACCCATTGAAAATCTGCGCATTCACGACCCTCCCAGTCATTTTTCAACAATAAGAACGCAACCGGCGCTGACCACCTCCTCCGCAGCCACACAAGCGTCAAACTTGTCATCTTCTTGTTGCTGAAATACCAACATGCTTGTGATAAGCTGTCAAGCTGGACTGGGCGGGCACGGCTTCACATCTGCGCGCGCAGGTCATCCTCCATCGGTTGCAGATTTCCGTTGCAGAACATCCGCAGTCACGATCATGCCGTTGTGGAAACGCTCGAATTTCGGCCGGTTTGCTTATACGCTTGTCCGGTTCGCATCCTGAGGCACATGACATGGACCATTTCGATCTGCGACCACGAGATACATTGGCCGAGCGTATCGAAAGCCAATTGCGCGGCGCGATTGCCGGCGGCACCTTTCAGGTTGGCGACAAGCTGCCGAGCGAAGCGCAGCTGACCGAGGCGTTCTGCGCAAGCCGGACAGTCGTGCGTCAGGCGCTTGCGGCGCTTCGGCGGGCCGGGCTGGTCGAAGCACGTCAGGGCGCCGGCGTGTTTGTCGTGGCGCATACGCCGCCGGCCGCATCGAAGCCCGCCATCGAACACCTGCATCTGGCCTCGTCGCTTGAAATCCTCGAGATCCGCACGCCGGTCGAAATTGCCGCGGCCGGGCTGGCAGCAGCGCGTAGATCACCAGCGCAGGAAGAACAGCTATTCGAGCTGCACGCGGAATTTCTCACATGCATGCGCGACGGCACGCCTGCGCGCGAGGCGGATTACCATCTGCACCTTGCCATCGCGCAGGCCGCCGGCAATCCGCAATTTGTCCGCTTCCTGCGGGAATTCGGCCAGGCGACCATTCCGAGAGTAAAAATCGTACCCGAGAACAATGGCGAAGCGCAGCGCAAATATCTTGAGCTGCTTGCGACCGAACACAACGCGGTCATTCTTGCGATCTCCCAGCGCGACCCTCAAGCCGCCGAAGAGGCGATGCGCCGGCACCTGCATGGTAGCCAGATGCGTCATCGCGCCCTGCTTCAGGAAGGCGCCGGTGAACTGCCGCGGATACCGGCGCGCTGATTGTCACGACGGCGGCGTTGCCTTGCGGGCAGCCTTGCGTTCCAGCCCCAACTGGTGTTCGCGGTAGATGATGAAAATGCCGGCCGACACCGTGATCGCCGTGCCGATCAGCATGGTGATGGTCGGAATATCGCCGAACAGGATGAAGGCGATGACGATGCCGAGCAGGATCGACGTGTAGTCGAACGGCGCCACGGTGGAGACATCGGCATTGCGATAGGCCTCGGTCAGCAGCAACTGGCCTACCCCGCCACAGAAGCCGGAGCCGATCAGAAACACCGCCGGCCAGAACGTCAAATCCGACCAGCCGAACGGAATGGTCACCAGCGAAAAAATCGCCCCCGACAGCGAGAAATAAAGGACGATGGTGGAGGTCTTTTCGGTGCTGACCAGCTGCCGCGTCTGGATCATCGCGAAACCGGCGAGGAAAGACGACATCAGAACCGAAGCAGCCCCGACCGCCTGCGCGTTGCCGAAGCCGCCATCGTCGAACATTGTCAGTTTCGGCCAGGAAATGATCATCACCCCGAAAATGCCGATGGCCACCGCCGACCAGCGATAGACACGCACCTTCTCTTTCAGGAAAATGGCGGCGCAGATGACGCCCATCAGCGGCGAGGCATAACCGATGGCAATCGCATCCGGCAGCGGCAACAACACAAGGCCGTAGAAACCGAAGCCCATTGACGCGATACCGAGAAAACCGCGCTTGAAATGGCCGAACAGATTGTTGGTGTGGAAGGAGGCGCGCAGATCGCTGCTGATGGCAAGGTAAGCCATGATCGGCACCAGCGCGAAGGCGGAGCGGAAAAACGTCACCTGCCCCGCCTCGACGTCGGGACCAGCGGCCTTGATGCACGTCTGCATGCCGAGAAAGGCGACAACGGAAAAGAGTTTCAACGCGATCCCCTTGAGGGGATTGACCGCTTCGGGCGCCATTTCGCACTCGTTTTGAAGGCAGCCGGAGAAACCGCCTGCATGAAATTGAAATATCAGTTGGTATGCCAATCAATGTGGCCAAAAAGAGTTCACATCTTCTTACGAGAACGTGATCTAGCTAACGGCAGTCAATATTTGGGAAATATCATTTGTGAAGCCGGACGCTGACCTGAACGCGGTGATCCCCTTCGGGAAATACGATCATTGGCTTCGCCTGTCCGCAGAGGTGTTCGACGCCATCGGCATTCAGACTTCGGAAACAAGAATAAGTGTCAACATGAGTCCCGTTCTTGAGTTATACTGCAAAGGACGGAAGGATGGCGTTATTGTTAAAACCATCCCGCTGTTCTCGAATGCCCTCGAACCGGCACTGATCGTGGTGATCGAAGCAAATCCGCAGGCACACCGGGCTTTAATGACAAAAATCAAAAAAGATTTTGGTGAGCGCGTGCTGTTTGAGGCGTCGGACTATGATTGGCCGGATGGGGCGACGGAGATATTGACCCATTACAACACACCGGAATTGGTGTTGAACAACGGCCAGATCATCAAGATATAGCCTTGGCTCGCAGCAGCGGGAGCCGGGCGCCATCATAGATTAGCAAGTGCGTAGCAATACACGCGACATGTAACATTTTGACGCGATGTTCCAGAACTTTAGCAATCGTTCAGCTTTGGCTGCCATTATCCCGGCAACTCTTGGCTAAATCCAAGAAACCCGCCTTTTAATATTTGCTATTTCCAGGAAAGATCATGCGCACAGACACGGGTCAGATCGTCAATCTGGCAGACTACCGCCCCACTGACTTTGTTCTTGAACGCGTCGATCTGACCTTTGAACTGGATCCGACCAATACCAAGGTCGATGCGCGCCTGATCTTCCATCGTCGCGAAGGCGTCGATCTCAAGGCGCCGCTGGTTCTCGATGGCGACGAGCTGAAGCTGTCGGGCCTGCTGTTCGACCAGCGCGAAGTGCCGGCCAGCCAGTATGATGCCACCCCGGAACTCCTGACGATCCGTGACCTGCCGGCCGAAGCGCCGTTCGAGATCACCGTCACCACCTATATCAACCCGGAAGCCAATACGCAGCTGATGGGTCTTTACCGCACCAACGGCATCTATTGCACCCAGTGCGAGGCCGAGGGTTTTCGTCGCATCACCTATTTCCCGGACCGTCCGGACGTTCTGGCGCCCTATACGATCACCATCATCGGCGACAAGGCGGCCAACCCGGTCATGCTGTCCA
This sequence comes from Endobacterium cereale, assembly GCF_009617585.1. Lineage (GTDB taxonomy): Bacteria > Pseudomonadota > Alphaproteobacteria > Rhizobiales > Rhizobiaceae > Neorhizobium > Neorhizobium cereale. The sequence continues at coordinate 13,001 of NZ_WIXI01000045.1, forward strand.
ACGGCAACTTTCTGGGTGGCGCCGGTTACGACGAAGGCCGCGCCTTTGCCGCATGGTTCGATCCGCATCCGAAGCCGAGCTATCTCTTCGCGCTGGTTGCCGGTGATCTCGGTGTCATCGAAGACAAGTTCGTCACCATGTCGGAGCGTGAAGTCACGCTGAAGATCTATGTCGAACACGGCAAGGAAGACCGCGCGTCTTATGCCATGGATGCGCTCAAGCGCTCCATGAAGTGGGACGAGGAACGCTTTGGCCGCGAATACGATCTCGACATCTTTCAGATCGTCGCCGTCTCCGACTTCAACATGGGCGCCATGGAGAACAAGGGCCTCAACGTCTTCAACGACAAATACGTTCTGGCCGATCCGGCAACCGCCACTGACCAGGATTACGCAAATATCGAGGCGATCATCGCCCACGAATATTTTCACAACTGGACCGGCAACCGCATCACCTGCCGCGACTGGTTCCAGCTGTGCCTGAAGGAAGGTCTCACGGTCTATCGCGACCACGAGTTTTCCGCAGACATGCGTTCGCGTCCAGTCAAGCGTATTGCCGAAGTGCGCCACCTGAAATCGGAACAGTTCCCGGAAGATGCAGGACCGCTTGCCCATCCGGTGCGCCCGACGGTCTATCGCGAGATCAACAATTTCTACACGACGACCGTCTACGAAAAGGGATCGGAAGTCACCCGCATGATCGCAACGCTCTTGGGCGCCGATGGCTTCAAGGCGGGCATGGACCTCTATTTTGAACGTCATGACGGCGATGCCGCCACGGTTGAAAATTTTGTAAAATGCTTCGAGGATGCCAACGGTCGCGATCTGTCGCAGTTCTCGCGCTGGTACCATCAGGCCGGCACACCGCTCGTGTCCGTTTCCACCGCCTATGAAGCGGACAAGTTCACGCTGACGCTCGAACAGACGGTCCCGGCCACACCCGGCCAGACGACCAAGGAGCCGATGCATATCCCGCTCTCGTTTGCGCTGATCCTCGACAACGGTTCGATTGCCGAACCGGCATCGGTTTCGGGCGGCGAAGTGACCGGCGACGTGCTGCACCTCACCGAACGCAGCCAGACTTTTGTCTTTACCGGCATTTCCTCGCGCCCGGTCCTGTCGCTCAACCGCTCTTTCTCGGCGCCGATCAACCTGTCCTTCGATCAGACGACCGAAGATCTGGTGCATATCGCCCGCCACGACAGCGACCTCTTCTCGCGCTGGCAGGCACTGACCGACCTCGCTCTGCCGAACCTGATCAAGGCAACCAGCGACGCCCGTGACGGCAAGCCGGTCACCTGCGATCAGGCGTTCATCGCAGCGCTTCTCGAAGCCACCGCAGACACCAAGCTGGAGCCGGCCTTCCGTGCTCAGGCGCTGGCGCTGCCAAGCGAATCCGATATCGCTCGCGAACTCGGCTGCAACAACAATCCCGACGCCATCCATGACGGTCGTCAGGCCGTGCTGGCTCTGATCGCCGAGGCCGGCCGTGACACCTTCCTGTCACTGACGGAAGAGATGCGCATCGAAGGCGCGTTCACGCCGGATGCGGCAAGTGCCGGCAAGCGTGCATTGCGCAATTCGGCGCTGGGTTATCTTGCGCTCGCCGAAAACACTCCTGCCCGTGCAGCCGAAGCCTTTGCCAAGGCCGACAACATGACGGACCTCGCCCAGGCGTTGACGCTGCTTGCTCACCGCTTCCCGGATTCCACCGAGGCCAAGGACGCGCTCGACACCTTTGCCAAGCGTTTTGCCGACAATCCGCTTGTCATCGACAAATGGTTCCTGATCCAGGCGACCATCCCGGGCGAAGACGCACTTGCCCGCGTCAAGGCACTGATGGAGAACGAGAGGTTCAACGCCAGCAACCCGAACCGCGTGCGGTCGCTGGTCGGCGCATTCGCCTTCTCCAACGCCACCGGCTTCAATCGCGCCGATGGCGAGGGTTATGGCTTCCTCGCCACTCAGATCCTCGCGATCGACCCGAAAAACCCGCAGCTGGCGGCGCGTATCCTCACCTCGATGCGCTCCTGGCGCTCGCTGGAATCGGCCCGCGCCGACCATGCCCGCGATGCCCTGATGGAAATCGAGCGCGCACCGCAGCTCTCCACCGATGTCCGCGACATCGTCGAGCGCATGCTGAAGGCCTGATCGGCCAGCAGATCGGAATGAAATCGACGCCGGGGCATGTCCCCGGCGTTTTTCATTTGTCGCTACGCCTTGAGGAAACGTGCGATCAGGCCGCGGCAATAGTCCGCCGACGGCTCACGGTCGCCGAACAGGATATGGTAGACGATCGGCGCGATGATCAGGTCGATCGCCAGCTCGACATCGAGATCGGCCTCTCCACGTGCGGCGGCCCTCGCCCGCAGGGTTTCCAGATGCTGGGTGGTGAAGCCGCAGCACTTGATCGCCGCCGTGTTGCCGCCCGACAGCACATCGGTCAGCATGTCCCGGCCCACTTTGGACGACATTTCCTCGGCATATTGCAGGATGAAAGCTTCGAGATCGCTTTTCATCGCGCCGGTGTCGTCCGGATCCGATATCGGTCTCATATGCGCCACCGCCACATCCGCCAGAAGATCGGCAAGATCACCCCAACGACGATAGATGGTCGAGGGCGTTACGCCCGCTTTTTCGGCAATCATCGGCACGGTGATGTCGGCACGGTCCATGCCCGTCAGCAGATCTTGCACGGCGCGATGCACCTCCCCCTGGATACGGGCACTGCGTCCACCCTGCCGGATCATTTCCTTGGCCATCACATTCTCCGCTGCACATGACAGCATCTCACCTTAACGCAAATATATTGCATTAAGACCACAATTCCACTACGTCACCTTAACGCAAATTATTAGCGTTAAGGTGATCCCATGTCTGATCCGCTTCCCGCCTCGACCCGCATGACGGCCTACAGCTTCGTTTTCGCCGTGGTGATTTCCGCCACCAGCAGCGCGCCGACACCGCTTTATCATCTCTATCAGCAGGTTTTCCAGCTTTCGCCGGGCACGGTGACACTGATTTTCGGCGTCTACGCCTTTTCGCTTCTCGCCGCCCTGCTTGTGTTCGGTAGCCTTTCCGACCATCTCGGCCGTCGCCCGCTGATCCTGCTGTCGCTGCTGCTCAATGCTGCCGCTCTTGCCCTGTTCGCCATGGCGGACAATGCCGGCATGTTGATTGCGGCACGCATCGTGCAGGGTCTTGCCACCGGTATCGCCTTGCCGACCTTCGGCGCCACCATCCTGGATGGCGGCTCGCGGCACGGGCCGCTTATCAACAGCATCACCGCCTTCATCGGGCTTTTCCTCGGCACACTCGTCGGCGGGGCAATGGTTACCTATGTGCCGCATCCCATGCAGGCCATCTATCTCCTGCTTCTGGTGATGACGCTTGCAGGCATGGCAGGCCTTGCCCTGATGCCGGAAACCACGCAACGCCGGCCCGGCGCTGTGGCTGCCCTGGCACCCAATGTGCATGTCCCGCATCAGGCGCGTACCGCCCTCCTCAAGGTCAGCCCGGTCAATATTGCCTGCTGGTCACTCGGGGGGCTTTATCTTTCGCTGATGCCGTCTCCGGTCGCCGTCACCACCGGTATCCGCTCGCCTTTCGTCGGCGCCGCGGTCGTATCGACGCTGATGCTGAGCGCCACCGCCTCGGTCTTCCTGTTTCGGGCGCTGGCACCCCGACGAGCTTTGTTGATCGCAACAAGCGGTCTTATGGCCGGTGTCGTCGTCTCGCTTATCGGCATAGAACAGCAGACCGTGCCGCTGCTCTTCCTCGGCACCGCCATTGCCGGTCTCGGCTTCGGATCGATCTTTTCCAACGTGCTGAAAATCGTCATGCCGCTGGCCGAAGCACATCAGCGTGCCGGTCTGTTCGCCGCGTTTCTGGTGGAAAGTTATCTCGCCTTTTCCATTCCAGCCATCCTCGCCGGCCTCGCGGCACCGGTTTTTGGCCTGCCGATGACCGCTTATGTCTACGGCGCGGCGATCCTCGCTCTCGCGATGATCTCGCTGACCGCCGCCTGTGGCGATCTGCACGTCCCATCGGGCACGTCTTGAAGACGCGGCCGCGGCAACTGATTGATTCTCGCAAAACCGCAACGGAATCAATTCGTTAAAAATTTGTTACCAACCCTCTGGACATGAAGAATCACTAATGATTCACTGCTCGTCATTCGCAAGCGGCATTGCGAATCACCACGAGGGATAACCAACGGTCACTATGGCGAACGTGCAGCGGGCAACCGCAGCCGATGAGCGGCTGCGTCTCAAATTTCCTGTTTTCGCGGCTCTCCGCAGCGCCCTTTCGGGCGGTGGCCTTTCCCTGCGCCCCATTCTTTCCAGTCGTATTCCCCGCGCGGAGCTGTTTCTGAAGCGCTCCATCCCGCTTTTGATCATGGCCTTCCTGATGGTCATCGCCGCCTCGCGCCTGCTGGCCCTGGTGTCGGAACACGACCGTCTGCAGGGTGCGTCGCGCGAAACCACGCGACTCGTCGCGGCCACCGCCAGCGCCGCCTTTGCCGGCAATGCCCAGAGTTTTACGGCCAGCGATCGCGCCGCTGCCGAAGCCCGGCTGTTTGCCTTCCTGCCAAAGGATCGGTTCGAGCCGGGCGCCTCTATCATGTTCGTCAATGCATCGGGCACGATCTTCGGCGGCTCGGCAGGCGCGACACACTATATCGGTCGTCGTCTCGATACGCTCCTGCCGGAAACCGCGACCGTGCGCCGTTTCGACGATCAGGACGGCATCATCGAGACCGTCTTCGACGACATGCCGCTTTACGCCGCCATCCGCCCGGTCGGCACCGATGGGAGCCTGATCATCTCGGCCCAGTCGCTGGTCGAGGCCAATGCGCTGTGGCGCCAGCAGGTGTCGCTCAACGTCACTTTGTTTGCCGGCATTTCCGCCATTCTGCTGATCGTGCTGTATGCCTATTACATGCAGGTCAAGCGCGCCCGCGATGCCGACGATATCTTTCTCGAATCCAACCTGCGCGTCGAGACCGCTCTGTCCCGCGGTCGCTGCGGTCTGTGGGATTTCGACCTGCCCAATCGTCGGCTCTACTGGTCGCGGTCCATGTATGAAATGCTCGGGCTGCCACCCGGCGATAACATGCTGTCCTTCTCGGATGCCGCCCGCATGATGCATCCCGCAGACGGCAACCTGTTTGCGCTCGCCCGCGCCGTCGGCCGCGGCAATGCCAAGCAGATCGATCAGGTTTTTCGCATGCGCCATGCCGCCGGGCACTATGTCTGGATGCGCGCACGTGCACAGGTCATGGAAACCGGACAGGGCAAAACCCATGTCATCGGCATCGCCATGGATGTTACCGAACAGCATCGCCTTGCCCAGCGTTATGCCGAGGCCGACCAGCGTCTGGCCGATGCGATCGAATGCACTTCGGAAGCGTTTGTCTTGTGGGACAAGAACGACCGTCTCGTCATGTGCAACGAGCATTACCAACAGGCTTACGGCCTTCCCGACAACGTCCTCGTGCCCGGTACCGAGCGCAGCAAGCTGATGCTTGCCGCCGCCCGCCCGGTGGTGGAGCGTCGCGTCGCCGATCCCGATATCAGCGGCTTTTCGCGCACCACCGAAGTGCAGCTTGCAGATGGCCGCTGGCTACAGATCAACGAGCGCCGCACCCGCGATGGCGGCATGGTTTCGGTCGGCACCGACATCTCGCTTCTCAAGCGCAACCAGGAACGCCTGCGCGAAAGCGAACGCCGCCTGATGGCAACGATCGGCGACCTCTCCTCCTCGCAGAAGAAGCTGGAGCGCCAGAAAGCAGAGCTTTCCATGGCCAACAGCAATTATCAGGCCGAAAAGGACCGCGCCGAGGCCGCCAACAAGGCGAAATCCGAATTCCTGGCCAATATGAGCCACGAGTTGCGCACGCCGCTCAACGCCATTCTCGGCTTCTCCGAGGTTCTGGTAAACGGCATGTTCGGTCCTGTCGGTTCACCGAAATACAGCGAATACGCCCGAGACATCCACGACAGCGGCAAACACCTCCTGAACGTCATCAACGACATTCTCGACATGTCGAAGATCGAGGCGGGTCACATGATGGTGCAGGCCGAGCGCATGGATCTGACGCCGCTGATCGAGGAAAGCTTGCGTCTGACCGCCATTCTCGCCCAGGAAAAAGGCGTCAGCTTCAACCACCGCCTCGCCGACGGCCTCTCCATGGTGGGCGACCGCCGCGCCATGAAACAGATCCTGCTCAACCTTTTGTCCAATGCGGTGAAATTTACCGACAAGGGCGGCCATGTGGAGCTGCGCGCGCATCGCACCGACAAGGGCCTGATGCTGACGATCGCCGATACCGGCATCGGTATTCCCAAGGCGGCGATGAACAAGATCGGCCAGCCCTTCGAACAGGTTCAGAGCCAGTATGCGAAGAGCAAGGGCGGCTCGGGCCTCGGGCTTGCCATCTCCCGCTCGCTGGTGGCCCTGCATGGCGGCCGCATGCGCATCCGCTCACGCATGGCCAAGGGCACGGTCGTATCCCTGTTCATCCCGCACCGGAAACTGCCGGCATTGCCGATGCAGAAACGGGCTGGATGAGCCGATCAGGCCGATACCACTCTCCCGAAAATCTCCCGCCCAGCCTTTGACAACCGCTTCACCTCGCCCTCCAGTGTCTTCAGATCCGGGCAATCTCCCGCCCGGCACAACTGCTCAATCAACCCCTGCGGTGCCTCGCGCGGATTGAAATCGCCGTCGATGCACAGGCGCACAGTCTGCGACAAAGCCGTAAACAGGATGAGCGCCTCCAGTGCCGTATCGAGATCGCCCGGCGCCATCATTTTATCGCCCAGCGCCTTCAGCGCCTGCGCCGTGCTCATGCCACCAGTATCCACCTCGACACCGCGCGCCAGCGCGATCAGCTGCAGATATTGCGCAATGAACTCAATATCGACGAGCCCGCCGGCAATCAGCTTGAAATCCCAGATATCCTTCGGCGGTTTTTCCTGGGTGATCAGCGCCCGCATCTCGGCCACCTCCGATGTCACCTTGCCAACATCGCGTTTCTGCCCCAGCACTTCGTCCATGACCACATCCGCCTGGGCACGCAAACTGTCGTCGCCGCAGATCACCCGCGCCCGTGTCAGAGCCAGATGTTCCCAAGTCCAGGCCTCCTCACGCTGGTATTTGCCGAATGCGTTGATGCGTGTCGCCACCGGCCCCTTGTTCCCGGAGGGGCGCAGGCGCAAATCCACTTCGAAGACGATGCCTTCCGCTGTCGGCGCCGAAAGGGCCGCGATCAACCGCTGCGTCAGTCGCGAGAAATAGCGCATGGAATCGAGCGGTTTCGGTCCGGACGATTCCTCGGCGCTGTCGTCGTAATCATAGAGCAAAATGATATCGACATCGGAGCCCGCAGTCAGTTCAAAGCTGCCGAGCTTGCCCATGCCGAGCACGATCACCCGACCGCCCGGATATTGTCCGTGCGCCGTCTCCATTTCACGGATCACCGCCGCCAGCGCCTGTTCGATCAGAAGATCGGCCAGCTCGGAAAAACCACGCGCCGCCACCTCCGCCGAAATCGCCCCGGTCAACAGCCGCACGCCGATCAGAAAACGCTGTTCGGCTGCAAAGATGCGCAACCGGTCCAGCACATCCTCATGATGGCTGGAACTGCTCAGAAAGTTTCCAAGACGCCCCTTCATGTCCGCCTTGGTCGGCATTTCCGTCATCAGCCGCGGATCGAGCAGGCCGTCAAACACATGCGGGCGCGCGGCAATGATATCGGCCAGACGCGGCGCGGAAGACAGGATGGTGACGAGCAGCGACAGAATGGCGGGATTGCTTCCCAGAAGCGAAAACAGCTGGATGCCGGCAGGCAGGCCGCTCAGAAAGCTGTCGAAGCGCAAGAGAACATCATCCGGTCTCTTGCCGGCAGCAAAGGCCTGCAAAAGGTCGGGCATCAGCGCCGTCAGCCGTTCGCGTGCCTCTGCCGACTGCATGGCGCGATATCGTCCGGCGTACCAGCCGCGGATCACGCCGGACATGACGGATGGTCGCTCGAAACCGAGTTTGTCCAGATAGTCCAGCGTCTTCGCGTCGTCCTGTCCGGCGGCAAACACCAGCGAAACCTTGCCCTCGCCACCTTCCGGTTCCTTCTCGAACAGGCGGGCATAACAACGTTCGACCGTGCGCAGCACCGTGTCCATGCGGGCGGAAAACGCGGCCGTGTCGGCAAACCCCATCATCAGCGCAATGCGCTTCAGCTCGGCTTCCGTGGTCGGCAGTTTGTGGCTCTGTTCGTCGCGCACCATCTGGATACGGTGCTCCACATCGCGCAGGAACCAGTAGGCTGCCGTCAGTTCGCGCTCTACCACCGGCGTGATCCAGCGCGCCTGCGCCAGTGCCGAAAGCGTCTCGTCGGTGCGGCGTGAGCGCAGATCCGTCATCCGCCCACCGGCGATCAACTGCTGCGTCTGCACGAAAAACTCGATCTCGCGAATGCCGCCACGCCCGAGCTTTACGTCATGGCCCTTCACGGCAATGTCGCCATATCCCTTGTGCGCATGGATCTGCCGCTTGATGCCGTGAATGTCGGCGATGGCCGCATAGTCGAGATATTTGCGGAATACAAAAGGCTGCAGCTGTTTGAGAAAAAGCGTACCGGCCGCGATATCGCCGGCCACCGGCCGCGCCTTGATATAGGCGGCACGTTCCCAGTTCTGGCCCCGGCCCTCGTAATAGATCATCGCCGCATCCATGGAGACGGCCAACGGCGTCGAACCTGGATCGGGCCGCAGCCGCAGGTCGGTGCGAAAGACGTATCCCTCGCCGGTGCGCTCCTGCAGGATCCGCACCAGCCGGCGCATCATCCGCCCATAGGTTTCCGACGCATCCAGCGGATCGGGCAGCGTACCGCTATCCACGTCGAAAAACACGACGACATCGATATCGGAGGAATAATTGAGTTCGCCGGCACCGTGCTTGCCCATGCCGATCACGGCAAGACCGCTGCCACCGCTCGGTTCGTTCGGATCGGCCAGTTTCAGCTTGCCGCTGCCATGCGCATTCAGGAGAAGATGATCGATCGCCGCCGCCACCGCCGCATCGGCCAGTGCCGTCAGCCAGCGTGTCGTGTCAAAGGCGGAGAACAGCCGCGCCAGATCGGCGATTGCGATGACAAAAGCCGCCTCGCGCTTGGCGCGTCGCAATGCGACCATCACCTCGGCTTCGGAAGGAACGGTGCCCCCCTTACCCGGACGCCAGCAATTGCGAGCACGCGCGACAATGCTATCCAAAAGCGGCTCCAGCGGTTCGCTGGTGGCGTCGGAGAGAATGGAGGGGGTTATCACCGCCGTCTCGCGCAGATAAGGCGACAGGCTGAAGACCGAAACCACGAAATCCCTGAGCGGCGTCTCCTCCGCCATCAGCGTCGCGATGGCCGGCTCAGCCGCCGCCATCTCCTTCAGCGCCGTCATGGCCGCCTTGGCCTCGGTCTTGTTGAACGGCCTTATGACATCCGCGTTGACGGCATCAAGCCGCTTTTCGTTCGTCATGGTCACTCCTCCTCACCTGTCTTGCCTGCAAGCTCTAACCCGACACGCAGATTTGAGGAAGCACATCTAAATAGATGACTTGCCAACTATTGACGAAACACACTTTCGGCAGATTTAATCAGGGCCCCACTTCCATGGAGCCGCCCGGCTCCATCAACCGCGCCCGCCTCCCTCCAGATGAACGGAGACATCTGGAATTTCGGAGCCTCCGCGGTCCCATACCTTCGGGAGAGATTATGAGTTCTTCAGACTATATGCTTCTGGCAACCGCCATCGGCGGTGTTGCCTTTCTTGTCCTGCTGATCGTTTCGAAAGTCAGGTTTCATCCGCTTCTGGCGCTGATCATCACCTCGATCGCCGTCGGCCTCATCACCGGCATGCCGGGCGACAAGCTGATCAAGTCCATCGAGGCCGGCGCCGGTCACACACTTGGCGCCGTCGGCCTCGTGGTGGCACTTGGTGCAATGCTCGGCAAAATTCTCGCCGAAGGTGGCGTCACCGAAGGCATTTCAAACCTGATCATCGCAAAAACCCCGACGCGCATGTTGCCCTGGGCGATGGCCGGTGCCGCCTTTATCATCGGCATCCCGATGTTCTTCGAGGTTGGCCTCGTCGTTCTTCTGCCCCTGATTTTCAGCGTCGCGCGTAAGCTCGAGGCCCAGAAAGCCATCAATGGTTCGGCCTATGTCTATGTCGGCGTGCCGGTCATCGCAGCGCTCGCCTCTATGCACGGCATGGTGCCGCCGCATCCCGGCCCGCTGACGGCGATCGCCTCGCTCAATGCCAATATCGGTGCCACCATGCTGTACGGCTTCGTTGCGGCCATTCCGGCCATCATCATCGGCGGCCCGCTTTATGGCGCGATCGTCACGCCACGCCTCAAGGTCAAACCGGATCAGGCGCTGATCGACCAGTTTTCCGTCGATAGCGCCAGCGCGGCGGCAACAGACACGACACCAGCGCAAACCCCGCCGGGCCTCGGCATCAGCCTGCTGACGGCTCTTCTGCCCGCCGTGTTGATGCTGTTCCATGCCATCGCCGAACTGGTCTTTGCCAAGGGCTCCACGATCCTTAACATCACCGATTTTCTCGGTGATCCGGCCATCGCCATGCTGATCGGCGTGTTGTTTGCCGCCTGCGTGCTGATCTATGCGCGCGGCGGTGATACCGAAAAGCTGCGCAATTCCATGTCGGCCAGCGTCAAGCCGATCGCCAACGTGCTGCTGATCATCGCCGGTGGCGGCGCTTTCCAGCATGTGCTGACCGATGCCAAGGTCGGCGATGCGATCATGCACATGAGCCAGCAGTTCTCACTGTCACCTTTGATACTCGGCTGGTCCATCGCAATGCTGCTCTCAGTTTCAACCGGCTCCGCCACGGTCGGCATTGTCGGCGCCTCCGGCCTGCTCGCGCCGCTTGCCGGCACCGATACCGCGCTCAACGCCTCGCTTCTGGCCCTGTCGATCGGCTGCGGTTCGCTGTTCTTCAACTATGCCAACCATGCCGGCTTCTGGCTGGTGAAGGAATCCTTCGGCATGTCAATGGGCGAGGCAACCGCCACCATCTCGGTCATCCAGTCGATCGTCTCGGTGGTGGGTCTGGTCATGGTTCTGCTGATGAACCTCGCACCGCCGCTGGTGTGAGAATCCTTCCTCTCCCCTTGCGGGAGAGGATAGCAAGTCCTTGTGAGGCGCAGCCGAACGCTGGACGCGCTTGGTGAGGGGTACGACAAACCTCACTTCACCGGCGGAAACACCATCGTCACCGTCAAGCCAGGAACAGCGGCATCGTCGCCATTGGTGGCGGAAAGCTCCAGTGTACCGCCATGCAGCTCCATCACCGCCTCAACCAGCGAAAGGCCGAGACCGGTGCCCGGCTTGGTGCGGCTTTCGTCCAGACGCACGAAGCGTTTCTTCACCTCGTCGCGCTTGTTCGCCGGAATGCCCGGCCCGTTGTCGCAAACGGATAGCCGCACGCCATCGGCAGCCTTTGCCAGCTTCACAACGATCTTCTTGTCGCCATCGGCTTCGGCCGCATATTTGATGGCATTGTCGATCAGATTGAAGATCGCCTGTCCGATCAGCTCGCGATTGCCGTTGACGGTCAGCCCCGGCTCGATCTCCGTCGTCAGCGTCAGCCCTGCCTCGTCGGCCACAGGCTCATAAAGCTCGGCGCAGTCGGCGGAAATGGCGGATAACTCGACCGGCGTCATTTCAGCTGCAATCGACCCTGCCTCGACGCGCGAAATCATCAGCAGCGCATTGAAGGTGCGGATCAGTTGGTCGGACTCGCCGATAATGCCTTCCAGCGCATTGCGGCGCACCACTTCATCCTCTTCGCCCAGCGCATCAGCCGCCTTGTTGCGCAGCCGTGTCAAAGGCGTCTTCAGGTCATGGGCAATGTTATCGGAAACCTGCCGCAGCCCCTCGTTCAGCTTCTCGATCCGCCCCAGCATGGCATTCAGCGAATCCGACAGCCGGTCGAACTCGTCGCCGGACCGGCCCACCGGCAGGCGCTGCGAAAGATCACCGGCCATTATCTTCTGGCTCGCCGCCGACATGCGATCGATACGTTTCAGGGCATTGCGCCCGATGCCGAACCAGATGATGAGAGCGCCGACACCCATGATGGTCAAAGCCACCATCAGCGCCTGTCGCACGATGTATCGAAAACGGCTGGGATCGCCGAGATCACGCCCCACCATCATGCGCAGACCATTGTCCAGCTGCTGCACATTGGCGATGGCCATATGCCGGCCCGGCCGCGGCGATTCCGAATAGGGCTCGTAGGTGAACGGCATGTCGGTCCAGCCGGTCGTTTCCAGCACGCCGGGCTGCACAGACTGGACATTGCCAGCCAGCATTTCGCCATTCGGTCCGGCGATCACATAAAGGTTCGCCCCCGGCTGACGGGCACGCCGTTCCATGATGCGCAACAACAGGTTCACGCCGCCCCGATTATAGGCGCGTTGAATGTCGGCAATTTCCTCCTGCACGGTCTGCTGGGTCTGCTGCACGAGCAGACGTTCCGACATCGCCGTCACATAGAAAACCAGAAAGGCGGCGCAGAGCGCGAACAGGATGATGTAGAGGCCAGACAGCCGCACCGCCGTCGAACGGAACATCAGCCGAAGCCTCGTCAAAAAGCGGTTCACGCCTCGTCCTTGATCATGTAGCCGGCGCCGCGGATGGTCTTGAGCAAGGGCTTGTCAAAATCCTTCTCGATTTTTGAGCGCAGCCGCGAGACGTGTACGTCGATCACGTTCGTCTGCGGGTCGAAATGGTAGTCCCAGACGTTTTCGAGCAGCATGGTGCGCGTCACGACCTGACCGGCATTCTTCATCAGATATTCGAGCAGGCGGAATTCGCGCGGCTGCAGCAGAATTTCCTTGCCGGCACGTTTCACCTCGTGGCTCAGGCGATCAAGCTCCAGATCGCCGACCCGGTAGACCATGTCCTGCTCCGGCGCGCCCTTGCGGCGACCGAGAACCTCGACACGGGCAAGCAGTTCGGAAAACGCATAAGGCTTGGGAAGGTAATCATCACCACCGGCACGCAGGCCCGTTACGCGGTCGTCCACCTGGCCCAGCGCTGAAAGGATCAGCACCGGCGTGTTGATGCCGCGCTTCCTCAGTTCGGAAATCACCGACAGCCCGTCGCGGCGCGGCAACATGCGGTCGATGACCAGCACGTCATAGGCATTTTCCGTGCCCATGAACAGGCCGCTGTCGCCATCGCTGGCATGGTCCGCCACGATACCGGCCTCGCGAAAGGCCTTGGTCATGTAGGCGGCGGCTTCAAGATCGTCTTCAATCACCAGAATCTTCATGTGCGGGACAATAGCCTCGCCCGATGCTTCGGTAAAACCGGATTTCTCTGTCCCCACACCCTGATCGTGCTTGATGTCCATCTCTTTAGCTCCATTAAGCGAAAGGCGCCCGAACCTGTTCAGCTCGGACGCCCCCGTTTCACATCAGGACTGAGAGAAAATCAGCCTTCGTTGATCGGCAGCGCCACGAACCGGCTCGATCCATTGGCTTCGACCTGGAACAGCGCGCGGGTGCGGCCGTCCTTCTTGGCCTGCTCGATCACCTTGTTCAGCGCGGAAGCGGAAGAGACTTCCTGGTTGTTCACCGAGGTAATCGTCTCGCCTTCCTTGATGCCACGGGCGGCGGCCTCGGAGTCGGGATCGACATCGGTAATCGTCAGGCCGGCACCGTCTTCGGAGGGCTGGACGCTCATGCCGAGGCTGGCCAGCGCCTGCTCGGTCGAAGGCTTGCTGTCTTCCTCACCGGCGCTGCTGTCCGTCGTCGTGGTTTCGTCGGTCGCCATGTTGCCCAGCGTCACTTCAATCGACTGCGCCTTGCCATTGCGCCAGATCGAAACGTCGATCTTGGTGTTCGGCGCAAAAGCGGCAACCTTCTTGGCGAGGTCGCGGGCATCGTTGATCGGATCGCCGTTGACGGCAGTGATAACGTCACCCTGCTTGATGCCGGCCTTCAGGCCCGGAGACCCTTCCTGCGGAGCAACAACCAGCGCGCCCTTCGGCTCGGAGAGACCGAGGCTTTCAGCGATATCCTTGTTCACAGGCTGGATTTGCACGCCAAGCCAGCCGCGCTCCACCTTGCCATCCTTCATCAGGTCGGCAACCACATCCTTGGCAGTGGAAGCCGGGATGGCGAAGGCGATGCCGACATTGCCGCCCGAAGGCGAGAAGATCGCGGTGTTGATGCCGACCACTTCGCCGTTGAGGTTGAAGGTCGGGCCACCCGAGTTGCCGCGGTTGACGGCGGCATCCACCTGGATGAAGTCGTCATAAGGACCGGAGCCGATGTCACGGCCACGGGCCGAAACGATACCGGCGGTTACTGTGCCGCCAAGACCGAACGGATTGCCGACAGCAACCACCCAGTCACCGACGCGCGTCTTGTTGTCGTCTGCAAAATTGACATAGGTGAACTTGCGGCTTGCGGCGTCGACCTTGAGAACGGCGAGATCGGTGCGGCTGTCCTTGCCGATCAGCTTGGCATCGAGTTCGGTGCCGTCATTCAGCACGACCGTATAGGCAGAACCATCGGAAACGACGTGATTGTTGGTGACCACGTAACCGTCTTCGGAGATGAAGAAGCCGGAACCCTGTGCGGTCGGACGCAGGTGATGCGGACGCTGCGGGCCACCGCGCTCGGCACGATCACGGCCACGCGGACCAGCCTGCGGACCGCCAGGTCCTTCTTGACCACCGAATTCACGGAAAAAACGCTTCAGCGGATGATCGTCGGGGAGGTTTTCAAAACCGCGACCACCGAAGGAAAAGCCGCTGCCACGCTCGTCATTGGAAGCGGTTTCGGTGTCGGACTGGACGCGGACGGAAACGACTGCGGGTGAAACGGCCGATACGACATCGGCGAAGCTTGGAACCTGCGGCGCGGTAACGGTGACCGGAGCTGCAAAGGAATTGACGACCTGGGCAGGGATACCGGTCGAAAGCATGACCGCCGCGAGACCGGCAACAGTCGTCGTCTTCAATACGGTCTTCAGCGAGGGACGGCCGAAAGTGCTCTTGAGCATGTGTGGTACCTTCTTCTCTTCTTGGGTGCGCCGGAGGGGACGGCTGCGGTGGATGAAGAGAGATATAGGCGCCACGACCTTAACTGCACGTGTCCGCAGCATGAATTCTTGGTAATGTTCGCATGGGCATCTTTCGCCCCAGAACCAAAAAGGGCGAGCCAATGACCCGCCCATTCTGGAATTTTTCTGGCGGCGCCTGATCAGGCAGCAGCACCTTCTTCGTCGAACTGACCGCACCAGTCATTGGCAGCAACGACCGGCCAAAGGCCACGGGCGTTGGCATCCGGCTGCGAAACCGGCGGGTTGAAACGACAGAGACCAGCGTCCTCGGCAGAAGCGCCGGCGTTTACGATGTGATCTTCATAAAAAGAGCAGGCCTTGCAAGCAGCAGTGTTCGACATATCGCTTTTCCTCTTGGTTATCGGGCTCAAACTTGAGACCCGCATTCATAATATTAGAATTATTCTAAACTGATATCGCGTTGTTTGACAAGAGGATTTCACGGATTTTTCAAAAATGGGATCGTTTGTCGCAGTGGAGCCCCGGACCGGGCAAACTACGCCCGGATGGATGCGGCAAGCGTCAGGTTGCCTAAGGAACAGTACTGCGCCGCAAGAATTCAGCGCACGCGCCGCGTTAAAAGCCGCAATAGCTGATCAACCCACACGTTTTAACGATGTAAGTGACAGAAATATAAAGATAAAATAGTTGCTTGGCGGTGCTATTCGTAACTCGGAATTAATTACTTTTATCAATATTCTCAGAAAATTTTATTTCTCGGAGATTTTCGTGAGCCTCAGGTCCTTTATTGCCGGTGACGCGTCGGATGTTCTGGACGCCTTCAACCGCTCCCAGGCGATTATTTCTTTCAAGCCGGATGGCACCATTCTCGATGCCAACGACAATTTCTGTGCCGCCGTCGGGTATTCCCGCGAGGAAATCATCGGCAAGCATCACCGAATCTTCGTTGATCCGCGCGAGGCCCAGTCGCCGGCTTATTCAGCCTTCTGGAAGAAGCTCTCCTCCGGCCAGTTCGATCGCGGCCAGTACAAGCGTTTTTCCAAAACCGGTCAGGAAATCTGGATCGAGGCTTCCTACAATCCGGTCGTGCGCGGCAGCAAGGTCGTCAAGATCGTCAAGATCGCCAGCGATATCACCGCCGAGAAGGTTCACAGCCTTGAAAGCGACGGCAAGCTGGTGGCGCTCGAGCGCGCGCAGGCGATGATCGAGTTCACGCCCGACGGCAAGATCCTCAATGCCAACGAAAATTTCCTCGGTGCGCTTGGCTACACACTCGACGAAATCGTCGGCAAACACCACAGCATGTTCTGCGAACCGGCCTATGTCACCACCCAGCAATATGCGGAATTCTGGCCGCGTCTGGCTGCCGGCGAATTCTTCAACGACGAATTCAAGCGTTTCGACAAGTCGGGCAATGCCATCTTTATCCAGGCGACCTACAACCCGATCCTCGATGACGACGGCAAGGTCTTCAAGGTCGTCAAATTCGCGACCGACGTGACCGGTCGCGTGCGCGCGCTTCAGGAAATCGGCGCCGGTCTGCAGCGTCTCGCCGAATGCAATATTCGCTTCACCATCGACGATCCGTTCGTGCCGGAATTCGATCACTTGCGCCATGACTTCAATGAGTCGCTGGCAAAGTTCCAGCAGACGCTGGAACAGGTTCTCGCCCAGACGACAATGCTGTCTGCCAAGAGCGGCGAGATGAGCGACAGCGCCAGCGGCATCGCTCACCGTTCCGAGCAGCAGGCAGCAGCACTCGAGCAGGCATCCGCGGCACTCGAAGAGATCACCGTCACCGTCGGCCAGTCGTCGGAACGCACCGCCGAAGCCCGCAAGCTCGTCATCGATGCCCGCTCGGCCGCCACCAAGTCGGTCGAAGTGGTCACCTCCACCGTCAACGCCATGGACCGTATCGAGGCAGCGTCGAAGGAAATCTCCAACATCATCGGTGTCATCGACGAGATCGCCTTCCAGACCAACCTGCTGGCGCTCAATGCTGGCGTCGAGGCCGCCCGCGCCGGTGAAGCCGGCAAAGGTTTTGCCGTGGTTGCCCAGGAAGTGCGCGAACTTGCGCAGCGTTCCGCATCGGCCGCCAAGGAAATTTCGGGCCTCATCCTCAATTCCTCCCGCGAAGTGCAGGAGGGCGTGCGCCTTGTCGGCGCCACCGGCGATGCCTTGAAGGATATCGAACGTTACGTCCAGTCGATCGACACCAATATCGAGGCGATTTCCGTTGCCGCGTCGGAACAGTCGACCAGCCTTCTCGAAATCAACTCGGCTGTGAACTCGCTCGACAAGATGACCCAGGAAAACGCTGCCATGGTCTCTAATATGAGCGCCATTGCCGGAACCCTTGCCAACGGCGCAAGCGAACTCGAACAGCTCGTCAAGCGCTTCAAGCTCAACCGCCGCAAATGGGTGCGCGAACCCGGCTCAGACGCCGCCGTTCGCGGCACGGATTCGCGCGGTTTTGGTCGCCAGACACTCTACCTGCCGCACACCGAAGTGCCGGGTGCTGCCGCCTCGATGATCAAGGCCGCCTGAACCACCATCCCGACCTGAACGATTTGCAGCACCGCCGGTACAATACCGCGCGGTGCTGTCGCATTTCAGGTGGCTCATCATCTTCCCGCAGACTTGGACAGATCGCGGTACGCTCCATATTCAGGTTGGCATCAAAGCGAAATCCGGGAAAATATGAAGCATCGGTTCTGCATCATCGCGATTTGCGCATTCGGGATGCTTCTCTCGCCCGCCAACGCCAACCGAATTGACCATGTCCAAGTGGTAGCGCATTCAGAAAACAGGCAGAACATGTCCCCATCGAACCCCAAAATGCTGGACTGGGCTATTCCCGACAACCTCGACACGATCATCGCAGACGAAGGCATGTGGGAAAGCGACCACTGGCAGCCGGTCATTTTTACGGTGATGGGCGATACGGTCTATCAGGGCCGGCCAATCGCGCAGGCCTGGCAGATCGAATTTTCGCCGCGTGGGCCGGAATTCTCGGAAGCAAACAAGCGCCTCGCTGCCGCAGGTAAGACACCCGATGCCTATGGCTGGCGGGATTTTATCGTGGAGGCGATGGCAGACCATGCACCGGACCATGCCGGCGGACTTCACACGGATGACACCGAGGCAGCCAGCCTTGTTATCTGGGTGGAATCGGAAGAGGCCTGCAAGGCACTGATGGAGGTGATCTGGGAAGCGCTCCATCCGTAATGCGGACCGTGCCATCACCGCTTCGATAATTCTTAAATCCGCGTTTTCCTCTGCGGAGAGTGGCTTCGCAGTACTAACACCGGCTGGCTGCGTGAACCGGATCACACAGGACTGCCGCTTCTGCCTTTTCGACGTTTCGCCAAAGCTTTCATTGCCAGTTGTTCACGACTTTCCGGTCTGGAAGACATCGTCAGTAATCCCAAGCTATCTCGTGCGATTACAACGTCATTTTGAGCCGAAAAACTCATATTGACGATAGCAGCTTGTTCGCATGCACGCTTGAAGTTTTCAGTGGCAATCCAATTCATGGTTGGCAGGTCGGCTGATTTGAAGAAAGCATGACCGGTGTTCTTGAAAGCAATTTTGTTTATGCATTTGACATTTTCACGATTGAAATCGGAACGATCTGGAAAATATTCGATTTCGGATTGCTCCAGATCCAAACAATTGATGAAATCGTCAATAATGATGAAAAATGTGGACTGAGCATTCTCGATACCGCCACCACCGCAATCGATATATTCAATCACTGATTTTCTATACTTTACCGCAAAACGATCGAGCAGGTTCACAAATTTTTGCGAACAAAGAATCCCGCCGCGTAGTTCATCAAAGTCGAACGGCTCAAGCGGATATTCTGCATCCAGGAATATGAAGAGTTTTTCTGGCAGATCGACTTTGGCCGGATCGAACTGCAGATCCCAGGAATATGTAGCACATTGTCCTTTTGAAGATTTTTTATCGGCCATCTCGGCCGCGAAGAAAATATCTTTGTCAGAAACAAAATAATATTCCATAATATTTCTCGCTTCTTACAAATTTAGCCAAAGAACATTACCGATACTATCGGCTGATTGCCGTCACGTCTCCGTAGGATTTGTATGATGTCAGCAGTTTATGCTTCTTCAATAACTGGATCGGCCTGCATCGTAAAAATGCCTCACCCCTTAGACAACTCGTCGATCCGCGCCCTCTCCTGATCGGACAACGGCGTCACCGTCTTCAACGGAGGACGGCTGCGCACGAACAGGATCATCGTCAGCGCGCCGATCAGAAGCAGCGCAATCGGTGCCACCCACAAAAGCACCGTCTTGGCGCTCAGGCGCGGCTTCAGCAGCACGAACTCGCCATAACGCGACACGACGTAATCCAACACCTGCTCATCGGTGTCGCCATCGGTCAGGCGTTCGCGCACCAGCACGCGCAGATCCTTGGCCAGCTCGGCATTGCTGTCGTCGATCGACTGGTTCTGGCAGACCATGCAGCGCAGATGCGCCGAAAGACCTCTCGCCCGCTGTTCCAGAACCGGGTCTTTCAACACCTCGTCCGGGTTGACGGCCAGCGCCGGCAAGGCACTGAAAAGGATGATGATCGCAATCAGGACACGGCGCATCATTCGGCTGGCTCCATCACCGGCGTCACCGGCTTTGCCACCTTCGCCTTGCGGCTCGGCGCGCCCACACGCAGGCGACGGTCGGAAAGCGATACGAAACCACCCAGCATCATGATCAGGCAGCCGCCCCAGATGCACAGGATGAACGGCTTCCACCAGATGCGCACGACAATGCCACCGTCATCCATCGGATCGCCCAGCGACACGTAAAGCTGGCTGAACCAGAAAGTGACGATACCGGCCTCGGTGGTCGGCATGCGACGCGCGGTATAAAGCCGCTTGGACGACCATGTATCGGCAACCACGACACCATCCTTGCTGATGGTGAAATGCCCCTGATCGTCGGTATAGTTCGGCCCGACCGCATGGCGCATACCGTCGAAAACGAGGCTATAGCCCCCCGCCTCCGCCGTTGCACCCTGCTTCATCTCCAGCACGGTTTCCGTCTCGTAGGTGGAGACGATGATGATTCCGAGCACCGTCACGCCAAGTCCGAAATGCGCAAGCGCCGTGCCGAAGGCCGAACGCGGCAGGCCCGCCAGACGCCGCCATGCAACGTTGAACGCCAGCTTGCCGAAATTGGCGCGGTACCAGAGATCGGCCAGTGCGCCGAGCATCAGGTAACAGGCCATGGCCAGACCCGCGGCCGCCATCACCGGCCCGCCGTTTTCGATGTAATAGAGAACGAGCCCGGCCACGAAGGCGAAGCCGATGACCGCGTAAAGCCGCTGCATCGCACCCATCAGGTCTGCACGCTTCCACGCCAGAAGCGGGCCGAACGGCACGGCGATCAAAAGCGGGATCATCAGCAGGCCAAAACTCAGGTTGAAGAACGGCGCACCGACCGAAATCTTCTCGCCGGTAATAGTTTCCAGCACCAGCGGATACAGCGTACCGGTCAGCACCGTGGCGCAGCAAACCGTCAGGATCAGGTTGTTGAGAACCAGCGCGCCCTCACGCGAGATCGGCTGAAACAGGCCGCCGCTTTTCAGTTTTGGCGCACGCCATGCAAACAGCGTGAAAGCACCGCCGATAAACAGCGTCAGAATACCGAGGATAAAAATGCCGCGCGACGGATCGGTAGCAAACGCATGAACCGAGGTCAGCACGCCCGAACGAACGAGGAAAGTGCCGAGCAGCGACAGCGAAAAGGTCATGATCGCCAGAAGCACGGTCCAGATTTTCAGCGCCTCGCGCTTCTCCATGACAAGCGCCGAATGCAAAAGCGCGGTGCCGGCCAGCCAAGGCATGAAAGAAGCGTTTTCGACCGGATCCCAGAACCACCAGCCGCCCCAGCCCAGTTCGTAATAGGCCCAGTAGGAGCCCATGGCGATGCCGGCGGTGAGAAACGTCCAGGCCGCCAGCGTCCACGGACGTACCCAGCGCGCCCAGGCGGCATCGATGCGGCCCTCTATCAGCGCCGCGACCGCAAAGGAGAAACAGACGGAAAACCCTACATAACCGAGATAGAGAAGCGGCGGATGGATGGCGAGGCCAAAGTCCTGCAGGATCGGGTTGAGGTCCTGCCCCTCCGCCGGAGCCGGATCGAGCCTGATGAACGGATTGGAGGTCAGCAGGATGAAGAACAGGAAGGCCGAGGCGATCCAGGCCTGCACGGCCAGAACATTGGCTTTCAGCGTTTCCGGCAGGTTCTTGCCGAACATCACCACCAGAGCGCTGAACAGCACGACGATCAGCAGCCACAACAGCATCGAGCCTTCGTGATTGCCCCATACGCCGGTATATTTATAGAGGAGCGGCATCAGCGAATGGGAATTCTCCCATACGTTTTTGACCGAAAAATCGGAAGCCACATAGGCCCAGGTCAGAACGCCGAACGAAAACGCCACCAGTCCGAACAGGACGAGCGAGGCGACCGGCGCCAGCGCCATCATCGCCGCATCGCGACGGGCGGCACCGATCACAGGTACGACCGACAGGATCAGCGCCACGGCAAGCGCCAGCACCAGAGCAAAATGACCGATCTCGATGATCATGGCTTTGTCGCTCCCGTCGTCTCTACTTTTGCCGGCTGCTCTTTTGCCGGCGCCATGCCCTTGCCCGTGCCATCTTCCCATACACCATCCTTCTTCAGGCGGTCGGCGACTTCTTTGGGCATGTAGTTCTCGTCATGCTTGGCCAGAACGCTATCTGCCACGAAGGCATGGCTTGCGGCATCGAACGAGCCTTCCGTCACCACGCCCTGCCCCTCGCGAAACAGATCGGGCAGGATGCCTGTATAGCTCACCGGCACGGTATTCGTGCCATCCGTCACAGTAAAGGATACGGTCGAACCGGTACCGCGCTTCACCGATCCGGCCTCGACAAGCCCGCCGAGGCGGATACGCGTGCCCGGAGAAATCTGCGCGGTCTTCAGGTCACCCGGCATGAAGAAATAGGCAACCGACTGGCTGAAGGCGAACATCACCAGCAGCACCGCCACCATGATGAAGGAGACGCCACCGGCAATCACTGCCATGCGTTTCTGTTTGCGGGTCATGGTTTTGCTCCTCCGCCGATCGGCTGCTGCGGCTCAAGGCCCATTTCCACGCCCAGGGCCACCAGTTGCCGGCCCTCGCCGGTCGTCGGCGCAAATGTCTGCAACCCCGTGTCCAGTGCCTGCTGCGCCCTCAGGCGATCGCCGAGCACGGCGTAGGAGCGCACCAGTTGCAGCCAGCCGGCGATGTTGTTCGGCTCCTGCTCGAGACGGGTCGCCAGCGCCTCGACCATGCCTTTGATAGCACTCTGCTGGTCTTCAGCGCCCATGGACTGGATCGCCGCAACCGCCTCGTCATTGTTGTCGAGATCCGGGATCACCGTGCCACCGGTCTTGGCGATATGTTCGTTGACCAGCGCAAGCCATGGCGCGCCGGGAGGCGTATCCTTGGCAAGCGCTTCGAAGGCCACCCGCGCCTCATCGTTTTTGCCCGCCTGCTCCAGCGCCAGCGCCAGATAGAAGCGCACCCGCGCGTCGTCGGGTTTCAGCTTGATCGCTTCCTCGAAAGCGGAACGTGCATCCTCGATGACGATACCGTCATTGGCCGCCACCAGCGTTTCGCCCAGCCCTGCCAGCCGTTCGGGGCTTGCCCCCAGAAAACGGATCGCATTGCGATAGGCCATCTCCGCGTCACCCAGGCGTTGCGTGCGAAAATAGATCGGTGCCAGCAGATCCCAGCCCGCGCCGTCACGCGGGTTCTGCGCCAGATGGCGCTCGGCCTTGGCAACCAGCAGATCGAGATTGTTGCCGGGATTTTCCAGCCGTGCGGCCAGCGGCTGCGCCGGCAACCACGGGCTGCCCAGCGCCAAGTAAAGACAGAGCCCGATGGCGGGCACGACCAGCGTCACGCCGGCTACGGCCAGAGACGCACGGCGTTTCGCTGGAGAGGCAGTGGCGTTTGCCTCCTTGTCGGCGGTGGCGATCAGCCGGCGGCCGATTTCGGCGCGGGCATATTCGGCCTCTTCCTCGCCGATCAGCCCCAGCCCCTTGTCGCGTTCCAGTTCACGCAGCTGGTCTCGATAGACCGCCGCTTCCCCTTCCGCGGAATCGTCAACCGACGCCCCGGCGCGCGCCAGAGGCAAAATCAGAAGGGCGGCCACCGCCGCCGTCAGACAGGCAAAAATAATCCAAAGCAACATATGCGCCCATTATCGCAAGCGGCCAGCCGATCAGACAGCATGGCACGCAGTGTCGCGAATTCGAGACCTCGCGTCCCGGCTCCGCGCCTTTATAGAATGGTTCGAATATACCCGCCTTTGACCTGGGACAAACAAAATTGACAGGCAACAAACATCATTGCCGCCAATTCCGGGTTATGCACGAAAAGTTGAATGGATAGACCACGCCTTCGTCGCGGTGAACGCAAGGCGTGGAGGCCGGATCAGTTCAACGGTGTCCAGGTGCCGTCCGCGTTGCGGCAGGCGGTACCACGCGTCTTCACTTCGGCGCGGCCATCCGGCGTGATCGTATGCATGTACTGACGGCAATTCTGCGCACCGACCTGGAAAGGCGCATTGGCCACGACCTGCCCCTTGATGCCGCTGCCGGCCCAGACGACCGGCTGTCCGCCGGGAGAGCCTTCCAGCGCACGGTATTCGGCTTCCAGCGCCCGCTGCTTATCGCTGTTATCCACCTCGATGCCGCTGCGAGAGACAACACCGCCCTGCAAGGCTGCGATATAGGATGCCGAAGAAACGCGTGCCCCGCTGCCTGTGGTCGAGCAGCCGGCCAGAAGACCAGCCGAAAAAAGCGATGAAACGGCAATTCGGGCAAAATGAAAGCGCATGCGTCTCCAACCGGTTAGGCAATCATCAAACGGCTTTCCAGATACCGACCCCTCTCGGATCGTGCATCATTATGGAACGCCTGTCAGTTGTGTATCATTTAGCGCTTTATCCCGGCCGGTCGAGGTGGAAAATCAGAAGATTTACCCTTTCCACCTCACTTTCGCGACAGGCGCGGGGATCGCGCAACACATAGTATGAAAGCCTTGGTTTCCGTCAGGCCGCATCCTTGACCACGGCCGGCAGAACCAGCCGTGCCCGCAAGCCGCCCCGCACGCCACGCGAAAGCTCCACCTGACCCTGATATTCAGAGGTAATTTCGCGCACGATGGAAAGACCCAGGCCCGTGCCGGGCTTGCTTTCGTCCAGCCGGCGGCCGCGTTTCATCGCTTCCTTGATCTCGTCCGGCTCCAGTCCCGGCCCGTCGTCTTCCACGATGATCTCGATCCAGTTCTTCTTGCCCGGCTCCGCGCCTTCGGGAGCCTCGCCGGTCGAAGCCGTCAGCGTCACCGCCAGTTCCGAATGGCGCGCGGCGTTTTCCAGAAGATTGCCGATGGTCTCCTCGACGTCCTGCTGTTCCATGGCCAGCGCGAGCCCACCCGGCGCCACGATCAGTTCGAAGTCCTTTTCGGGATTGAGGCGTCGCATCACCCGCACCAACCGTTCCAGCACCGGCTCCACTTCCGTGCGCGCCAGCAACGACTCGCGCTGCGCGGCAATGCGGGCGCGGTTGAGATAGGATTGCACCTGCCCCTGCATGGCTTCCGCCTGGCCGCGCACCAATTCGGAATGGCCCTTGTCCAGCAGTCGCGATTCGTTCAGCAGCACGGCGATCGGCGTCTTCAGCGAATGCGCCAGATTGCCTACCTGCATGCGCGCCCGCTCGACGATACGGCGGTTGCTTTCAATCAGTGCATTGGTTTCGACGGCCAGCGGCCGGATTTCGCGCGGAAACTCGCCTTCCAGCCGTTCCGCCTGTCCGCGCCGCACCTTTTCCAGCGCGCGGCGTGCCTCATCCAGCGGCCGCAGGCCGAACAGGATGGCCGCGCCATTGACGACAAGGCTGCACACGCCAAAAATCACCAGCGCGATATAAAGGCTGCGGTTGAAGGCGGCGGTATCCTCCTCGACCACATTCAGGTTGCCGGACACGCGAAACCGCGCCGCGCGCCCCTCGCCGTCAAGCACGACTTCGGTTTCGGCCACGAGCACATTGTTCTCATAAGCGTCGGTCGCCGGATAAAAACGCTCATAACGATTGTTGAACGGCACTTTCAGGATCGTCGGCACGGCAATGTTGGAAGCGCCGAGCGAGGAGGACGACAGCGGCTGCGAGGCAAAGGTGCCGAGCGGCTCGATGATCCAGTACCAGCCGGTTTCCGGCTGCGAGAACCGGAGGTCACCCAGTTGCGGGCTGCCGGCAATGTTGTTGTCGTCGCCGATCGAAACGGAATTGATGACGTTGTAAAGCTGCGCGCGCAACAGATCGGTAAAGGCGCGCTCAGCCGATTGCCGGTAGAGCGTGGTGATGACGATCGAGATCACAACAAGCGCCACCGCAGACCACACGGTGGCCAGCAGAAGAACGCGGGCGGTGACAGATCTAATGATCATCGGTCGGCGCTTGCATGCGATAGCCGAGGCCACGCACGGTTTCGATCAGGTCGACGCCGATCTTCTTGCGAAGACGGCCGACAAAAACCTCGATCGTGTTTGAATCGCGGTCAAAGTCCTGGTCGTACATGTGCTCGATCAGCTCGGTGCGCGACACGACTTCACCCATGTGATGCATGAGATAGGACAGAAGGCGGAACTCGTGCGAGGTCAGCTTCAGAGCAATGCCATTGACGGTCGCCTTCGATGCCTTGGTATCGAGCCGAACCGGCCCGCAGGCAATCTCCGACGACGCATGCCCGGCCGCGCGACGGATCAGGGCGCGCACACGTGCCAAAACTTCCTCGACATGGAAGGGCTTGGCCACATAATCATCGGCGCCGGCATCGATACCCGCAACCTTATCGCTCCAGCGGTCACGCGCCGTCAGCATGATCACCGGCATGACCTTGCCGTTGCTGCGCCATTTTTCGACAACCGTAATGCCATCAAGTTCCGGCAGACCGATATCGAGGATCACCGCATCATACGGCTCGGTATCGCCGAGAAAATGCCCTTCTTCGCCGTCAAAGGCCTGATCGACCACATAACCGGCTTCCTTCAGCGCGTCGGCAAGCTGACGGTTGAGATTGACGTCGTCCTCGACCACGAGAATGCGCATGTCGGTCCTTCAAAGCATTTCAAACGGAATATCCCGGTGGCGGATGCCGCCGGATAGGAAACTTACATCGGCACCCTTACGGTAACCTTGCGTGGACGCTCGCCGCTGCCCTGAACCAGTACGGTGACGATGCAGGTACGACCGTCATTGGAAGGTTGGGCCGACAGAAGCTGCCCGCCGGTATCGCGCATGACCTTGTTGGCGGCATCGCCACAGTCGCTTGCCACCAGCAGCAAATAATCGCGCGCGGTCGCCTGCATCGGCACGAGGCCGAACAGAAAGCAGGTTACAACAGCACCGATCATCGATTTCTTCATAGCCACCATTTCCACCCGCAAGAGGGACAGAGTGAGTTCCAATCGTTGAGGAACTATGTATCGAACAGCGGCTGAATGGCAAATGAATGGGGACTACAGCTTTCCTGCAGTCCCGGTTTTGCACGCTTTTGGTGCGGATAGACGCGGCCACCGCCTCCCTTCTCGCCGACATGACGAAGCCTGTCGCACATGAACTGATGAGGCGCGCTTCTGCCGATTCCCCCTTGAGGGTGGATGGAAGAGTGGGTTGAGACCCATGGCTCAACCCTGGCCAGCAGGCAGAGCAGAGGAAGCGTTTTCAAGCACCAATGCAGCTTTCAAAAATCTGCCGCACCATTGCTCACGCCTCAGTCACCTTTCGGTGACATCTTCCCCTCAAGGGTAAAGATCATCGGGAGCAAGCGGCCGTCGCGACCAAACATGTGACAGCCCTGCCCCGGTCGGCAGCGCCTGTCACCCGCCGATCTCGCTCCTCGCCGCAATCCGCCCATAGATCGCGACCAGCCCGCCAACGGCACCAACGGTCGTCACTGCAAGGTCAGCCAGTTCCGCCTGCGTTCCCGCATCCACCTCCGCGCCCATGATCTGCAACAGCGACGCTCCGACCGCGATCAGCGCGCCCCAAACGGTTTTCGATTGATACCATGCCTTCATGCCATCCATGACTGTTCTCCTTCGTCACGCTTCGAAATTCAGATCCACGACTATCGGCACGCCCAGCGGCACCGCCCGTCCAAGCTGACGCAGCCGCACCACGATCCGTGTCGGCAAGGCGCCAAAATCCACCACCTGTTCCGCCGCGCCGTAGACATGCGCAGGCGTCGCCACATCGACGCCGCGCAAGACGGTTTCCCCGTTCAACACCTCCAGCCGGTACCGTTCATCCGGCTCGTCCAGCGGAACATCCGCCGCTTCCCAGCTGTCGGCATCGACGCGCCCGCGCCGCACCCACGTCATCACGATCGCGCCATCCGCGCGCCGCATGCCGCGCAGATGCACGGGCGAAAGGGGCATTTCCGCACGCAGACCGCCGGCAAACACGAACGGCCCCGCCCGTCCACCTGCCGACCCCGCCGCCTCCACCAGCCAGTTCATTTCGACACCGCGCTCTTCCGATGACAGGCCGAGCGGCATCACCGCTGCATCCAGCATCACGACAGCAGCGCCTGCATCGGCTCCGGCCAGCATCGCATTCTCGCTGCCGCCCAATCCGCGCAACAAATCGCCCAGCCGCCAGCGCCCCGACGCAATCTCTTGCGCCCGGGCAAAGCCGATCACTTCCCAACTGCCCGAAACGGCTTTCACGGCAATCCGGTTATCACCGTTCAGCACCGCCAGCGCCTGCGCCGATGACACGCCATCGAAAAACAGTTCACATTCCAGAACATTGGCGCGATCGAACCGTCCGCTGACACCGGCGCCAAGTATCGCCGTCAACCGACCTATCCGCGCCGGCCGCTCAACGAGGGTGCGTATCCGAAATCCTTCACTGGAGGCGGAAGACGAGACGGCCATACGCCTCCAGGGTCGGCAGAATGCCGCCACCCGCGCAAAACTCCGCGCCTCGCCCGGCTCGAAACGCGGCAGGTCGAGAAAATGCACCACCGGCGCAAAGGACGCCGACGGCTGCCCGGCAACAGGCCGCCCACCGCCCTCCTGAGGCAAAACGGCGGTTGCAGCCGCCGACGCGAACCGCCGCGCCTCTATGCGCCGCACCGCGCCATCCTCGATGCGTTCGACCAGAAACACGCCATCCGGCCCACCGGCGAGACGCACGGCATCGCCGGTTTCCACAGCCAGTTCCACCGGTGAAAGCGCGAAAGAAATGCTGCGCCGTGCCAGTCGGTTATCCCGTAAAAGATCTTCCGCCGCCGATTGCGCCGTCTCTTCCGCCAGAACCGCCGGCAGGTCACAGCGCAAGATCCGCTGGCTCTCCGCCGTCACCCGCCGCGAGCGTGCGCTTGCCTGTTCGTAATCCAGCACCGGGTTGAACGATGTCAGGATCGCTTCCGCTGCAAAATCGCTGTCATGCCCGCGCGTTTCAGACCAGAGCGGCTGATCGAGATCGGCCAAAACATCGATCTGCGTGGCCAGGAGACTGATCCGCCCCCTTGAGCGAAATCTTAGACGTCCGTTATCCTCGACCACATCGACGCGAAATGCCAGCAGCAAGGGTTCGATCAGCGTCCGCGCCGAAGCCAGTTCGCCCTGAACATAACCGGTCAGGTCTCCGCTCACCTCCGACACGTCGAAATCGTCGAAACCGTGCTCGGTCAGGATCGCCGCGATCGTATCGGCCAGCGTTGTCGCCCCCAGCCGCCCATTCAGCCAATGACCACTGCGCCAGTTGCCACCATCGCTCCAGACGGACAGGTCGCCCGGAAATGCCGGAAACGGCCGCGCATCCCAACTCCAGACGAAAACATGACCGGGATCGATCATTCCGGCCGCCACCCGCTCCGGCGCCTGCCACCAGCCATGATGCGCTTCGAGGAATCGCCGCTGCATGCTGTCGGAACGCGCCCCGCTGGAATAATGCGGCGCCCTGCTTTCGGAGGACTTTGGATCGAGAAACAGGTTGGGCTCATTGGCGCCCTTGTCGATCGCCGCGCAGCCAAGCTCGGTAAACCAAATCGGCTTGGCGCCCGGCACCCACGCCGTCGGCTCATCGCTTTCGCGCCCGTCCAGCCGGTTAAAATGCCGATTGCTCCACCAACCGGCCAGATCCTTGTATCGGAACGTCCACGGTTTACCCGCCATTCCATCGGCAATCGGCGAGCGCTTTCGCGCCGCCCGGTCGGCCGCACTTGCATAATACCAGTCAAACCCTTCGCCGCCGGTGATCGCCGCCCGCAGGGCCGTCACATCATCCGCCAGCCGTGCCCCATCCGGATTGTCCGCGCCAAGGTCATCGTCCCGCCAGTCAGACAGCGGCATGTAATTGTCGATGCCGATGGCGTCGATGACATCGGACGCCCACAGCGGATCGAGGTGAAAGAACACATCCCCCGATCCGTCCTGCGGATGGTAGCCAAAATATTCGCTCCAGTCGGCGCCATAGGTCAGCTTCGTCGCAGGCCCGACCACGGCCCGCACATCCTCCGCCAACCGCATAAGTTCACGCACGAAAGGAAAGCCGCCCGCCTCATCGCGAACCTGCGTCAGGCCGCGCAGCTCCGAGCCGATGATCAAGCCGTCGACACCACCCGCATCGGCGCATAGATGGGCATAATGCAGAAGAATGCGCCGATAGCCCTCGGCACCATTGGCGAATGTCTCCACGTGCTCGCGTGCCAAAACACTTCTGTCCGGCGATCCCGGCTGCCCCGGTGCCGGATGACATGTGATACGCCCCCGCCACGGATAAGCGGCCTGTTCCGCGCCGCCATGCGGATCAGCCAAACCGTTGCCATGCGGCACATCCATCATCACGAACGGATAGAGATAGACTTTTAGGCCCCGCGCCCTGAGGTCAAGGATCGCCTGGCGCACATCGGCATCCCCCGGCGTGCCGCCATAAGCCGGTCCGTCGCCATTTTGGCTGATCAGATGCGCATCCGCGCGCGAAAGACCGGCAACAGACCAGCGCAAACTCTCATCCCTGCGCGCCCTGACCTCCACCCCCGGCAGGATGCGGCAATCCCCCGCCCGCAGATCCGTCCCGAACCACGAGACAACCAATGCTACCCGCTCAAGGTTCGGACACACGGCAACAAGCTCATCGATCGAAGCCTGCCAGTCCGTCGTTGCCGTCAGCGTGTTGCGGTTGAGAATGCGCGCACTGCCGTCGCCTGTGGTTTCCTTCACCTGAACGGTCGCATACCCATGCTCGGTCGCGCCGGGAATGATCGTTACCGCCCGAATTTGCCTCTCCAGCACACCCACCGGCCGCACCACCTCGAACTGCAGCAGCGGCAGCCGGTTTCCAAACATGTCGAGCGGCAGATGTTCGAACACCGCATAGGCCAGTCCGCGATAGGCCGGCGCCTTGCCCTCGCCCTGCTTTGCCTCGATCAGCGGATCCGGCAGTTGATCTTCGGAGCCGACATGCACCCGCATCTCTATGCCGGTCAGATCCAGTTCCTTGCCGTCCGCCCACACCCGCCGCACACCGGCGATCGGCCCCTCGCAAATCCCCACCGCCAGATTGCCAAAGTAAGAAAACGTCTCCACCGTCGGCCCGCGCACGGCCTTTCCGCCGGTGCGCTCGCGCGTCACCTCTTCCTCGAACCGTGTCGCCCAGATCAGAGTGCCGCCCACCCTTGCCGCGCCATAAACCCGGTTGACCGCAGTCCCTTCATCCGCCCCCGGTATCCGCGCCGTCGCCAGGTGCGCACCCGAAATCTTGCCGCTGCCATTGATCAGCGCCCGGTCGACCGCACTTCCGGCCAAGGCACCCGCAGCCCGCCCGATGATCGCCCCGATCGGTCCGAACACACCACCAAGCGCGGCCCCCGCCGCCTGAAACAGGATCGTGGCCAAGAGAAAACCTCAAACATTTCGACGGAAAAACGTGAGTATCGGCAGCACCGCCAACACGGTTTGCCAGTGAGCCTCAGACCAAGGACACCACCACGCAGCAGCAGCCGAAGCGGGATCAACCAAGCCGTGGCGCGCTCAATTCACACACGCAAAAATTGTGACAACCTATCCCCGTTCAGGGGCAGAAGCAGCATGCGCCGCGCCAGCCGGAGCGCCGGTGAGGACAGGCCACACCGGCCCAGGCAAGGGCCTTGCTCTCGAACATGGAGGTAGTGCTATGACGCTTTGGCCGACTAGCGTTACGCTTACCTTGCGGATGACCCGGACGAGCTGGCAAGCCACCGTCCGGGTCATTATCCGAAGATAAGTCTGTGGCGGGCGGTGGTCACACACCGCCCGCCACTCCATTTCACATACACGAAATGCCGACCCAACTCAACCATTCCGCTCATCACGAAACCGGTGCACAGCCGCAATCCGCCGCCGCCACGAGGGCACCAGAACCGACCGCGTCACCGCCGCCTGCTCATAGGCATGGATAAAACGATCCGCTCCGCAAAAGATGCCTGCGTGCTTGGCCGCACAACCCGGCCGCCAGCGAAACAGCAGCACATCTCCCGGCGACATCTCGGCCAAGGGCACTGCCGGTCCGAACAATCGCAACCCCGCAGCAAGCAGCCGATCGTCGCCACTGCGCTCGGCCCAGTCGGCCGCATAGGGAGGTACCACCTCCGGCTCCTCACCATAAAGCCCCCGCCAAACGCCGCGGATCAGCCCGATGCAATCGCAGCCGACACCCGGCGTCGCGCCTTGATGGCGGTAGGGCGTGCCAATCCATGCCTCGGCCAGTCGCACAACCCGCTCACCAATCGCACTCATGGAAAGATCGGGCTGCCGTCATGCAGCCGCTCCCCGTCTGCGAAGGAGTAGGCGAAGTCCGATCCCGGCACATGCGGGAACCCTTGAAAATTCAGCTGATTGCCGAATTTCTTCCTGCAGGTGGCAAATGCCTTGTCACAGCCCGCCGTCACGGAGAACACCTGGCCGACGGCAATGTCGCGTTCACTCGGCAGCCACAGCGTCAGATCCGCCGTGCCATCGGCGTTCAGCACATGCGCATCGGCTTCCAGCTCGCCACCGGCCTCCAGGCGCAGCACCCCTTGCGCGAAAAAGCCGCTCGCGAAACCCTGCAGCCCGGCCACCACCAGTCGCGACCGGCCCCGCACCAGAAGCACCGTGCCGTGGCCCCGATAGGCGGCCAGATCCACACGGCAGCGACCATCCCCCAGGCTGGCATCGCAACGCCGCCCGTAAACCCGCCCCTGCGGCTGGTCCAGCCGGTGCGCCAGGCTGCGCAATTCGGCTGTAAACTCTCCTCCCGCCCGGCTCACCTCGCCGATCTCGCGCAGGCTCAGCCGCATGAACTGATCGGGCGCGCACCAATTCACGACCAACAATTCCACCCGCGCTCCGTCGTAAACGCCGGCCGCCAGATCAGTCTCGGCAATCACGTCGCTCGAAAATCCGCCGGCCACCATGCCGGCACTGGCGGAAAGCCCAGCCTCGGCCTCTTCCTCGCTTGCAGAAAACCCGCTCGAGGCCAGAAAATGCGCGCCATCCACCAGCAGATCACCGTCATGGTCGGTGAACCCCAGCACCACGCCATCACGGCGAAAAACCCGCCAGCAATGGCAGATGGTGGTGACATCGCCCTTCAGATGAGCGGCCAGTCCCGCCGGTATCGTTCTCATGCTGGCATCCTCTCACGACAGTATCTCGGTCAGTGGTATGGTGGGAATGCGACCGGCATCGAAACCGGAGAGACTGACGTCGATCCGGTCGATATCGAAGCGCACCGGCACATCGAATTCATACCCCGCCGCAACGACTGCTTCCGGCGCAGGTGCCACCGCAAAGGTCAGAACACCGGTGACATCATCCACGCGCCAGCCCTCGCCCAACCGGGCACCATCGACGGCCACCACGACCGATCCCGGCACCGGTTTGGCGATCACCCGCTCGAACCCACCACCGGCATCCGCATAGGTTTTGACCAGCTGAAACACCGTGCGCAGCCCGTCGCCCAAGCCAATCACCTGATCGGTCGCCGACACGGCCACCAGCGGTGCGCAGGATTTGAAATCCACCGGGTCACGAAACCGAAAACCATAAAGCTGGCCGCCGCGCGCCTCGAAAAATGCCAGGACCTCATAAAGATCGGCCACCGACTTCACGCCCGATCCGGCATCATAGCTGCGCCGCGAATTGCGCCAGCGGCCATTACGCTGCTCGCGCCCGTTGGACAGGTTGACGATCTCCGTCTTGCGCACCGGCCCACCACTCACTCCCAGCGCCAGCCGCAACGGAAACCGCACCTCATGAAACCCGCTCATGACAGATCACTCCCAAAGCCCCGATATTTTCGCGCAGCATTGCCCGTCACGGACGCCGGAACAGCCATGCCGACACGCCTGTGAAGACCGGCCACACCGCATCGACCAATGTTCCGCCAAGGAGGCCAATCCACGCCCGTCTCAGACGCCACGCTGCCCGCGCGCCACGCTGCGCGCCAGCATCGCCGAAATCTGGCCCTCGCTCTTGCGAAAGCTCGCAGCATCCGTCGCCGTTACGTTGAACACGATCTGCGCCGCCTGACCGCCGCCACCCGCCGCCACGCCCAGCGATCCATCCGGCCCGCGCCTCAGTGGCAGAATAGCCTCCGCCCCCGCCTCGCCCATCAGGCCCAGATCACCGCCACCCATCGGAAAAAAGCTTGGCGCACGCACCACGCCACCATCGGCAAACGGAGTCACCGAACCGATCAGATTGCCGATCGCTCCCGACAACAGGCCCTCCAGCGGCTTCAAACCCGCCGAAAGCGCAATATCCGTCAGCCGGTTTCCCAAACCCTTCAAGACATCGTCGAGCCCCCGCCCGCCGACGGTCGCGGATCGCAGCGCCGAGGTCAGCGCAGCACCAAACCTCTGCGAGCGCCCCTCCAGATCGACCATTACATCGGAGAGCGCCTGCGCGCCGCTCAGCGTCTCGACTATGCCGTCACCGTTTTCCATGGAAACCTCAGTTCTGCCCTCAACGTCAAAATCCGCAACGGCGCGATGGCTTGAAGAGAAGGCGACCTGCTCCCTTCTCGCCGTTTCCATGGCAACGCTGTCACATATGGAATTGAGACAATCTCCCCCTTGAGGGCGAAATTATCTGGAGCAAGCGGCACCCGTTGCATTCCATATGCGATGCCGCTGGTTTTGGTGGGCCGAAGCTGCAAACTCAGCGCTCGGGATGGCGCACTCACCCGTCCGGAAACGCCGCCATCATCCCTTCAAGCCGATCCCTTGAAAACTTTGCACCACGGCCGGAAAAACCACCCGCAACGCAGAAAAACTCCCGCAGCGTCAGCGCCCAGAAAACTGCCGGCACAAGCCGCAGCCGGCAAAGCCCGGCATGCATCACCGCCTCCCAGGGAAACGGCTGCACGCGCCCGCCCGCTGCGGCCCTCAAGGGTTTGCCGCCACCGCCTTTTCACCACCATTTGCCGTTTCCGCTGCACCGACCCCGCCAAACGTCGCCTCCAGCAGATCACCAACGATACGCGCATAACCAGCCACGCCGCCGTCGATGCTCATCGCCGCCACGTCCTCGTCGGCCAGAAGGTTGCCGCCACCTCGCAGCCCGGCACCGATCAGGCGGATCATGTCGCCCGCCCTCAACCGGCCCGAGGAAAATCGTTCGGCCAGACCGGAAAGGTCACCGACGGAAAACGCCGCTTCCAGTTCGGCCAACGCCCCCAGCGTCAGGCACAGAATGCGCCGCTGACCATCCAGCACCGCCTCTATTTCCCCTCGCCGCCGGTTGGCATACCCAATCACCCGCGTCTCCATCACAGCGCCCCGAAAACGAGGCTGCCGGCCGATTCCAGCGCCAGTTCAAACCGCACCTCACCATCATGTTCGCCGGAATATTCCAGCGCAGTGATCTGGAACGGCCCGCTCACCGTGCCGAAATCCGGGATCACAACCTGCCAGGCCACAACGGCGCCGGCAAAATACGTCGAACGCACCAGCGCATCGGACGCCTGATCCTTGAAAATCCCCGCACCGGTCAACGAAGCGCGCTGCACACCTGCCCCGCCCAGCAGTTCGCGCCAGCGCCCGGCACTTTCCGCATCGGTCACATCGACCGTCTGGGTATTGAAGGCCAGCCGTTTGCTCCTCAGCCCCGCCACAGTCTGAAACCCGTTGCCGCCTTCCAGCTTCAACAGCAGGTCCTTGCCCTTCTGCGCCACCATGCTGCACTCCCTTGCTCTTGAGTTCGAATTGTTGGCCGCGACCGGAGCGCTTCCCGTCGATTGAAATGCCTGCTGATACCGGGCATCCGCGGCAGCGTGCTCTGCGAAAACCGGTTCCGATTTCCAAAGTGATGCTGTAGCGTCAAAATCCCGTCCTTCACCTCACCCGACACGCACCCGCCATGCCCTTTTCCGCCCGTTCGGCCCAGACCATCGGCGTCCTTGCCGTCACGCAGCTGATCGGCTGGGGCACGACCTTCGAATCCATCGGTGTGCTCGGCCGCAAGCTGGCGCCCGATCTCGGCCTTGCCAACGAGGTCGTGTATGCCGGCCTGTCGGTGATGATGATGGTCAGCGCGCTTGCAAGCCCGCTCGTCGGAAAACTGCTCGATCGCCACGGCGCCGCGCGTGTCATGGCAGTCGGCTCGCTGTTCTTCGCCGCTGGCCTCTGCCTGCTGGCCTCATCCGCCGATGTGGTCACCTATGCCGCATCCTGGGTCATTCTCGGCCTCGGCGGCGCCTTCGTCCTGTCCGCTCCAGCCTTTACCGCCGTCGTTGAACGCGAAGGGGCAGCCGGCAAGCGCACCATTGCCATCCTCATGCTGTTCACCGGCCTCTCGGCCACCATTTTCTGGCCCCTGCTCAGCCTCATGTCGGATCTCGCCGGCTGGCGCAGCACGCTCCTCATGGCAGCCGCCCTGCATGCCTTTGTCTGCATGCCGCTTTATATGTTCTGCCTGCCCAAACCGGTCGCTCTCGAAAAATCCGGCGAAAGCGCCGATCTCGCTCCGGTTCCGCTGACGGAAAACGACAGAAAAAACGCCTTTCTGCTGATGGCGATCACGGCATCCATCGCTTCCTTTGTCACATTCGGCATGTCACCGTCGCTTCTGGAAGTGCTGCACCAGTTCGGCGCCACGCCCGAATTCGCCCTGCAACTTGCCGCCGCACGCGGCGTGCTGGGCATTTCCGCACGCGGTTTCGACATGCTGCTCGGCAAGCGCGGTAATCCGTTCCTCACATCCGTCACCGGCTGCAGCCTCATGGTTGCGGCCTTCGCCTGCCTCGTCCTTCTACCGGCCTCGACCACGACGCTCTGGCTTTTCATCGCGCTTTACGGTTTTGGCTCCGGCATACTCGTGGTCGCCCGTGCGCTTCTGCCGCTCGCCCTGTTTTCACCGCGCGAATACGGCCGTCAGGCAACCCGCCTCGCCATGCCGCAAAACATCGCCAATGCGCTCGCACCGGTCATTTTTACGGCACTGATCGACCGCACCGGCATCACCTCAGCGGTCATCATCGCCATCGCACTGTCCGGCGTCGCGCTCACCGCCATCATCATGCTGATCTCGCTGGTCCGGCGCGTGCGGGCAAAAGTCGCGCTCACTCCGTCACGGCTCTGAACCGCATCTCCGCCAGCTGAAACTTTGTCTTGGTCTCACGCCCTGTGTGCGTGCCACGATGCGTGAGGTTCACCAGGTCAGCACCTTCCAACGCCAGCGCCGCATCATGCAAAAGTTCCCGCACACGCGCTGCAATCACCTGCGCCTCACGCCGTCCTTCCGCCAGTGACCACACTTCCAGCGTCACCAGATGCACCTGCAGCGTCTCGCCGTCCTCATCGCGGCTGTCGATCTCGCCGAACACGATGCACGGCATTTTTCCCCGTGCCACCATCCGATCCCGCACACCATCCGGTCCCACCAGCGCCTGCAGCCCGGCATCACCCGAAAGTCGCGCAAACATCGCCTTCACCAAAGCATTGGCCGCCATCACGCCCCCTCCTCCTCGCAATGGCAGACGAGGTAACGCCGCGTCTCATCCGGGTCGCGCACCGCCCGGATGACAAACAGCCGCTCCCCCTTGCGAAACCGCTGTCCGCCCAGAATGCTGTCGCGAAAACGCACCCAGATCCGGTGCGTCACAACAGCCGTTTCCGTCGCCGCGCCCTTCTCCGAAACCACGAATGACACCGGCTCGATCCGCGCCCACATGGACGACAAAACGGACCAGACCGGCACCGCACCACCCTGCCCATCCGACTGCGGCTCCGCCGTTTCCAGATCCAGCCGCGCCGTCATCTGTCCGGGATCGAAAAACGTGACCGGCATTTTTTCAGAGCCTCCGCAGCCGGTAGCTAGCGATCAACCGCTCATATCCGTCCGGAATACCGGCCGGCTGATCTTCCGGTGCCACCACGCCCCGAAAGGCGAACATGTGCGCCACATGCAGAAGCATCGCCCTTTTCAGCCCGTCCGGCACCTCGACGGCAGTCTCGCCGAAGCCGGCGACAAAGACGATCTCGATACCGTTCATCACCTGCCCGGGTGTCGGCGGATCGCGCAGCCAAAGCCGCGCCGGCCGTCCCTCGCCATCCAGCAGATGCTCTTCAAGTGACACTTCAACCGGCGCGCCGCCATGATCATAAACGGTCACGTTTTGAATGGCTTGCACCGGATATTTGACGATCTTCAAGATGCCGTCGCGCGGCCAGGCATCGAGACACAGCCGCCAGGTTTGCGCGATCAGGCAAAGGCCGGTGTCGCGCTCCAGATGTTCACGCGCGGTGATGATGAGAGATGCCAGAAGCGCATCTTCATGGCCGTCATCAAGACGCAGATGTGCTTTCGTTTCGGCAAGCGTGATCGGCTCCGCGGTCGGCGGAGTGGTCAGAATATAGGTCATGGTTTGCTTTCGTCGGAAAAGCAAAAGCCCCGTCATTCCTGTGCTTGTCACAGGAACCCAGCCACTGCGCGTCTGCGCTGCGGGAGACTCTTTGCAGGTCTGAAAAGTCCCTCAGCGTCGTGGACACGACGCTGAAGGATCCCCGACACAAGGGCGGGGATGACGGAGAACAATGAGAGCCCTATCAAACTCAATTGGCCGAGAACTTCACCACCTTGATCGCCTCGAAGTTCTGCACGCCGCCGCCAACGCGTTTGGTGGTGTAGAACAGCACATACGGTTTCGCCGAATACGGATCGCGCAAGATCCGCACCCCCGCCCGATCAACCACCAGATAACCCGAACGAAAATCCCCGAACGCGATCGCCGTCGCGTTGGCGGCAATGTCCGGCATCTCTTCCGCCTCCGCCACGGGAAAACCGATCAGCGACGCCGCTTGGCCTGCAGATGCCGGCGGGCGCCACAGGTAATTGCCGTCCGCATCCTTGAACTTTCGAACCTCGGCCTGCGTGCGCCGATTCATCATGAAGGTGGCATTCTGCCGGTGTTTCGCCTTCAGCGCATAGATCACATCCACCAGCGTATCGGAGGGATTTGCCGCCTTGAACGCTCCGGCCACGCCGGTCGCCACATGGCCAAGACTGCCCCAGGCCCAGTCTTCCTCGGCGATGGTCGGATAAGACAGAAAGCCCTTCGGTTTGTTGACGCCATCACCGCGCACAAAGGCGTCTCCCTCCTGCTCTGCAAACACCACATCCACCTCGCCGGCAATCCACGCCTCGATATCCACCGCCGCGTCATCCAGCAGCGCCTGCGTTGCCGCCGGCATGGCGTAAAGTTCCATGGTCGGAAACGTCAGTTCGGACAGCTGCGGCGTGTCGGTCTGCGGCCGCGCCGCCGTTTCTGAAACCCAGCCGGTCGCCAGTCCCGCCGCCGCAAACGGCTTTTTCAGCACCGCCCCGGAAACCATGCGCACCGTCGAAAGAGCACGCATCGGCGAGACAACGGAAACCCGCCGCCCGATCTCGTTGTCGGTTTCCGGCGGCACCAGATAGCCACCATCCGCGCCGGCGGAACCGGAAAAGGCCTTGGCTTCCAGCTCGCGCAGCCCCTGCTCGTCGCCACGGCGGATATAGGCATCGAAAGCCGCCTTGTGCTCCGCCGCTTCAGGTCCAACATCACGGCCAGAACCAAGTGCCGGCCGCGCCTTCTTCAAAAGTAGCTGGTCGAGCGACTTCTTGTTATCGTCGACGGCACGGTTGATGCGGTCCATCTTGTCCCGCGTCACCACATCGGCGGACAGCTTTTCCTCGATCTCGCCGAGCCGCTTGTCGTTCACATCCTTGAAGGCTTCGAACGCCTCCATGAAATCCTCGAAAGCCGCCGTCACCGTATCCGGCACGGCCTTCACTTCAGGCGCCACACGCATCTGTTCCGTCATCTCGATCATCCCCAATGGTTGGATTTTCAGGTTGGCTTGAAAGTTGAAGCAAACATCAGTTTCGCCGCCCGCCGCATCTGGCGGACGAGTTCGGTTTCCCGGTCCCGAAAGAAGCGCGCATGTTTCACATCGGATACCCGAGCCGAAGGCAGCATCGGAAAGGTCACGACGGAAATCTCCCAAAGCTCGGCTTCGAGAATGCGCCGCACCCCGGTTTTGGCATCAGTGCGGGCCTTCACACTGCGAAAGCCGATCGACAGACCGTCCAGAGCGCCCGTTTTCATCAGCGAAAACACCTCGCGCGCCCTTGCCACGCCGGGAGACAAAACACCCTCGACATAAAGCCCGCGCGCATCCTCGCGAATGGTCTTCCAGGCGCCGATCGGCTCGGCAGGATCATGCTGGTAAAGCATGCGCACCTGCCCCGCCCCGCGCTCCACCAAAGACTGCCGAAACGCCCCGCGCTCGATCGTATCGCGGCCGAGATCGACCTCACCGAACACGCTGGCATAACCGGAAAACACCCCGTCGCCGGTAATGCCCGCCAGTTCCAGATTGGCGAATTTGCGCGCATGGGGTCGCGGCCCGCGATAAGCGTGCATGAAAACTCTCCTCGATTTTCTGATTGTTCACCGCACCGATCGGGACAGATGTATCCCTTGCGTGCCGGCAATCTCAGCCGTTATGTCTAGGTGCCATCGCATCGGGAAACGCCTCATGACCTGCAGCACCTGCGAGGATTTTTCACAGCCGCGCCCGATCCGTCTACCGGCGGATCTGACAAGCGCAATCCTCCTGCTGCAGGCCGCCGTGGCGCAAGGCCGGCTCACCGTCCTGCCGGCCTATAGTGCCACCTACACCCTGCCCGCCTTCTCCACCCTCGACGCCGAAGGCCCATGGCACGAGATCGTGGAGAACCGCTTTGCCTGTACGGCATGCGGCCAAAAATACCTTTTGAGCGCCGAAACCTATCATGGCCACGGCGGCAGTCTGGAAGTCATGACGGCCCCCTAAACGAGCGCGACCAGCCAGCCCGAATTGAGCCGCGGCCACAGCCACGCTATAATTCCTCCGACAAACCCCGCGCGGGAGGAAGACATGCAGACGCTGTTCCTGATCGCACTCGGCTTCGTATCCGGCTCGGCCATATTAGCCGGCTGCATCTATACGGCCGTCAGGCTACCCGGCGTTTTTCGAAAACCACGGCTCGCGGCACCGCTCGGCCGCTCGGATAAGCGCGGCGATGCCAATGGTGCGTTCTATGCCGGCCCCTTGGGCAATGACAGCAGCTGCTGACGCCTACCCCGATTTCCTGCCATACCGCGCCGCCAGCCGCGACAGTGCCCCCAGCACCCACCAGGCGCACAGGCTCGCCGCAGCAGACCCTGCCAGCATCAGGTCGGTCGTGGAAACGTCATCGGAAATCCCCGCCCGCTCGGAAAGCCAGATGCCCGCCGGTCCGCCAAAGATCAGGCCGCAACTGACGCCGGTCGCAAAACGGCTTAATGCCTCGCGCCGGCTTTTGGGCAGGAGATAGATCAGCGAGACCGCCGCACCGGCAATCGCGCCCACCACCTTGGCGGCCCA
Organism: Endobacterium cereale; assembly: GCF_009617585.1. Classification (GTDB taxonomy): domain Bacteria; phylum Pseudomonadota; class Alphaproteobacteria; order Rhizobiales; family Rhizobiaceae; genus Neorhizobium; species Neorhizobium cereale. The sequence goes on from NZ_WIXI01000045.1 coordinate 54,110, forward strand.
CATGCCGGCATCGTTTCCGATACCGGCTCCCAGATCGGTGCCGAGTTCAGTCATTGTTAACCATTCCCTGCGAGAGTGAGGACCTGTCACATGTCAAGCAAGATCAGCAGACGTGTGACCATAACGGCGCCGAACCGGCACCGGGGACGGAAAATCCGCCCGATCAAGGTTGCAGAATCCACGGCTCCGCTCCTCGAAACCACTTTAACTTCCGGCGTTTTCGCGAGTCATCAGAATCGCTTGGCACGATCTTCTGGCAGATTGAGTCCACGCTCTGAGAGGTTGAGTGAACATCTTCATCCAGGACATCAGCGGTCCGTCTGACCACCAATAATCAAATGCCAAAGGGCGGATAATTTGTATCGACCTGCCGAGGCGCCTGCCGGCCATGTCGAATGGTGACGACTATAAGAATACCGTCGCTCTCGATATAATCCACGTGATACGGCGCAGACACAAACCGTCGTACACCCTCGAAACCGTCAACGGCGGCACCGATATGAGGGTGCTCGCCAATCAGTTTCACGGAGCGGCGCAATTGCTGCACCACAGCTAGTGCCGTGCGCTTATCGAACTTGGCCAGATAGGCCTGTTCCGCCTTCAGAAATGCCAGTGCGCGATCCGAAAGCTGTATCTTCATCACGCGGCGTCGTCTCTTGAGAGACGCTCAAGCTCGGCAAAAACCTCCTCGGCATCATGAACACGACCTGCCTCGATATCTTCAAGTCCCTTGCGGATATCAAGAATGTCACTTCCTTCGTTGATCATGTAATACTTCAACGCCCGCACGATCACCCAGCTGCGGCTGCGTTCGCTTGCCTCGGCGATCTTTTCGATATCCTCGAGAATATCGATCGGCACGCGCAACGTGATCGGATCGGACAGGACAGGTTTGTCGGCCATGAAAACCTCCATTTGTAATACGCCGTATTACAAACTACGCCTCTTTGCTCGCGGCCTCAATATCCCACCGCTTCCCGCTTCTCATCGTCGGACAAAAAGCTCGCCGCCCCCACCCGCGCCCAAAGCGCCTCGCGCTCGGTCGCAAGGCCCGCGATGCGATCGAGATCCGGCTCCAGACGTAATTTTTCGCCAAACACCCCGCCCAGCCAGGCGGAAAAACTGCCGGCAATGCGAAAAATCATCGGCAGCACGGTCAGCCGATAAAAGGCCCGGTGCGCCTCCTGGTAATTGGCATAGGTATTGTCGCCGGGAATGCCGAGCAGCATCGGTGGCACACCGAGACCAAGCGCAATGTCGCGCGCAGCCCCGTTTTTCGCTTCCATGAAATCCATGTCCTTGGGTGAAAGCGCCATCGCCTTCCAGTCCAGACCGCCTTCCAGAATGAGCGGTCGCCCGGCATTCACCGCACCCGCATATCCCTCCTCCAGCTGTTCCTTCAGCCGGTCATATTGGTTTGGCGAAAGATTGCCGCCATCCTTGGGCTGATAGACCAGCGCACCGGAAGGCCGCGCCGAGTTGTCGAGCAGCGCCTTGTTCCAGCCGGAAGCCGCATTGGAAAGATCGAGTGCGGCACCTGCCGCGACAAGCGGCGACAGGCCGGAATGGTCATCCAGCGGATGAAACAGCTTTATATGCAGCACGGCCAGCCTGCCGTCCCCCTGGCCACCGCCCTCCACTTCCGCCGGCAAACGCCGCGTCACGCCCCCGGCACGGTAATCATAAGCCACCGGCCAGCCATCCCGCCCCTCAACGATCGCCACGCGGTCGGGCCGCAGAAGATGCAGTTCGCGCACTCTCCCGCCAACGATCAGCGGCTCCACATAAGCATTGCCGGAAAGCAGCAGATGCCCGTAAAGCGCCTCAAGAAAATCTGCCCCGCCCTGCCGCCCGTTCGGCCGTGCCAGCAGCGAAAGCGCCGCATGATCCGTCACCTCGGCGCGGCCCTCATAAGCCAGCCATGGCACCGCAGCCGCAGCCTCGGCGATCATCCGCACCGCCCTGTGCGCCACCGGGTTTTTCATGAACCCCGCCCGCGCCAAGGCCGCATAATTACGCCCGGACCAATGCGCCGCCCCTTCACCGGAAATCACCGCAAAACCCGCGCCCGCACCAGCCACGGCCTTTGCCTCGACGACCGCTGAAGCGGACACGGCCTTGCCTTCCCCCGCGAAAAAGCGCGGCAGGCGAAAAGGAGATTTCATCCTGGAAAATCCTTGTGTTTGGCCGAAACCGCCCGGCGCTTATCGAAGCGGCGTCGTCACCGCAGTCCCCACATCATAATCCGCCGCGATCCGCATTTCCCGTATCGGCTTCACCACATCGATCGACTGCTGATAGATCGGATGCGCCTTGTAGGCTGCCAGCGCTGCCTCATCCTCAAATTCGCCATACACCACCAGATCGATCTCGGTGCCCCACTGGTCGGTCTTCACATTGCTGCCGATTTCCAAAAGCTGCGCATGCGGATTGGCTGTCAGCAACGAAAGCCCCGCCCGCACGTCGTCGAGGTTTTCGGGCTTGGCCGTAAAAAACACGATATGGCGTATCATCGAAAACTCCGCGGGCATGTGCATGTCGAACGCTGTTTCGCTATCACGCGAACCAGCCCTGTTCAACGAACCGGGCATTGCCGCGAACACCGTTGAACGCCGGCACTGCCAGCCTATATCGAGCCGCACCCGCAGGATCGAAACAGCACGTGCAGACAACAGGCAAAAAATACCCGCTCATCCTCATGACGCTGGCAATCCTCGCCGCCGCCATCGCTCCGGTCGTGGCAGGCATCCTGTGGTTCACCATCATCGTCGGTGCCGACAGCACCAATCTTCTCGATCGTCTCGTGACAGAAGCCGGTTTTAAACAGTCACACAAAGGCGAAATTGAATTTATCAACCCGGACGGCCCGATGCCCGAAATGTCCCGGCAGGCGATCCCCATGGCCGCAGATGCCACAGATCCGATCCCGGCGCTCAAAAAAGCCTGCGCAAATATCGGCCTGGATCAGCCGCGCGCCGACCAGCTCGACGTCGAACCCGATACGATTTGCAGCGGCATGTGGAATGGCAAGCGCATGCAGGTCAACGCCACTCAACAATGCAAGGCAGACTCCTGCCTGCTCCATGTCGAGACCAGCGCATTCGGCTTTTGAGTGCACGCCGGCAAGCTCAACCGCCCCGCCCACCTTCACCCCAACGCCGCCGCAAACGCTCTGCCATAACCCGCCACCAATTCCGCCCTGTCCGTGCCGTTGACGATTTTTCGCGCGCCGACCCAATCCGCCTTGTCGCGACCGAAAAAGAAGCCCAGCCGCCAGCCGGTAAACAACCCCACCCGCATGCCCTCGATCAGGATTTTGGCGGCGATGTCGATGCGCATCGCCAGACCCGGATCGGTCACCAGATCCTCACCCGTCAGGTCGGACATCGCCTCGTAATTGCGCCTGTGAGTCAGTTGCACGAAACCGCGCCCCAACCAGCTTTTGCCCTCACCATCCGGCCGCCAATACGGCGTCTTCACTGTAGGCAGCCGGCCGCTCGCAAAGGCCCGGTCCAGCCGCACCACCGCCTCGCCATCGCTTTTCGCCAGCGTTTCGCGCACCGGCTGCATAGTTGCGGCCGTTTCGTGAAAAGCCGTTGCCAGCACGTAGGCCAGCGAGGAATCCGCCGCTTTCGAATGCAGGCCCCAGTGATCGAGAATGGCTTCCATGCCCGTCACCTGGGCGCCGTAAAGTCTGCCGCCGCATGGATTTTTCCGCACCCGCTCGAAAAATCGCACTCTGTCCACAGCCATGCCAAAGCCTCGCCCGAATTAAATGACAAGTTTCAATCGGTTTAGAAAAACTAAATCGTTTTAACGGTTTACCGCCCGATTTACTTTCTGTTTGGGATATGGAACCAACTGGGTCATCAGGCGTTGGACGTCGGTTTTGAACGAAGGAGATCATGATGATGCACCAGCAAGCTTCTGCCGCGACCGTGAAGCAGCCGATCCCCCAGCATGTTGCGGAGCGCCTCGAATCCGAGTGGCGTCAGGTCCGCGAAAGTGCCCCCGCGCCGGTCACCACCAAGCGCTGATCCCCTTCCGTCCCGCACGCTTGTCGATGCGGGACGTTTTGTGCCGGTGGTCTGAAACCTCTAGCCGGCCTCAAATTCCCCGCACCCGCGGCTCCCCCTGCCCATCCAGAACCAGCGCCGTCAGCGCCCAGACCAGTGCATCCAGCCGGTCCGGCGAACGACCTGATGACAGCCCGTCCGGCCCAAAATCGCACATCTGGTCTTCCAGTTCGACGAATGTGCCGGCATGCAGAACGCGCCCCTGTTCGTAGAGTGCTGCCACCGGCTCGGCCCGCAGAAATTTGCCGCGTGTCGCCCGTACCATCGTCACCGGCAGACCGGCATCGACGCTTTTCAGCATTGCCAGAACCATGTCACCGCCCTGGTTCACCTCGGCCACCACCCGGTCGGCAGCAAAACGCGCATAGGCTTTTGCCACCGCCTGCGCCCAGCCTGCGGGCGTCATCCCTTCCACCGAACAATCGGCCAGAACCACCACTCGCCCGAAGCCACCCGAAGACAGCGCATTCTCCTCGATGCCGGCCACCACGATACCGCAGCACGATTCCTCGCCAGAACCGGATGGCGGGTCCACCGCCACCACGATGCGTTTCAGCGGCCCATAAGCCCGCGTCACGCAGGCCTCCAGATCGGTGCGTTTCCAAAGTGCGTCGGCGCGGTCCTCGATCAGCTCGCCGGCAATCTCCTGCCGCCCCAGCCGCGTGCCGCCATAACGGCTTTCCAGCACGGCCATGAAACCCGGCGCCAGATTTTTCGCGTTCGCCGCCGTCGACATGCGCACCAGATACGTCGTCGGATCGGTAATCAGAGCCTTCAGCACCGGCACCGGCCTTGGCGTCGTCGTCACCAGCTGACGCGGATCGGTCCCCAGCCGCAGACCGAACTGCAACATGTCAAACGTCTCCTGCGCATGCTTCCACTTGGCCAGCTCGTCGCACCAGGCGAAATGAAACTGCGGCCCGCGCAAACTTTCAGGATCCTCCGAGGAAAAGATCTGCGCCACCGCACCGTTCGGCCACACCAGCCGACGCCGCGTCACCTCGAAATCCGGCACATTGGCACGCGCAATCCGGCAGATTCCGGACGCGCCATCCACCATCACCTCACGCGCATCCCCCAGCGTTTCCGCCACCAGCGCGATCCTGAGATCGCATCGTGGAGCCGCAGAGGCCAAAGCATGCACCCATTCGGCGCCTGCCCGCGTCTTGCCGGAACCACGCCCGCCCATGATCAACCACGTGCGCCAGTCGCCCGAAGGCGGTGTTTGCGCGGCGCGACCGCTGATCCGCCACTCGCGCCCCAGCGCGTGGATATGCGGCGTCAGCAGATTGTTGTCGGCAATATCTGAAGAGCGTCCAGCCTTATCCCCGTCCGGACTGCCGGCCATCTCCCCCGCCAGAGGGGAGGTCGAGGGACATCCCGGGTTGGTCTCTCCGCTTGCGGGGGAGATGTCGCCAGAGGCGACAGAGGGGGTTGGCTCCACAAGTGAAATATCCAACGCCGCCTCATCCCGCAAAGCGCCCTGCCCCGCCTCCAATTCCTTCCCGAATTCAGACGCACTGTTCAGCGCACCGCCGATTTCTGCCACGACCTCACGCCGAGTTTCCCTGATCACCGTGATGCCATCCTTGAATTCAGCAACCGTGGAAGCAACCTGCTCCTCAGCCCGTGTCGGGCGGCCGCGCTCCATCCCCTCCCGCACCGCCCGGCTCGTCAGGATCAAGACCGGCAACGCGACACCGCTCGCGATACCGCGCATCGGCCTTTTCCTCGGCCCGCTCATCGATAAGCCGCTCGACTTCAAGCAACGCCTCCTGATACCCGCCCTCATCCGCCACCCGCTCGGCCTCGGCCTGCCGGTCGCGGGCAAACTGCCGCTGCAGCGTGTCGATCTTTTCCAGCGTGCGCACGATCAGCGACATGGCATCGATCGCCGCCTTGATGTCTGCGCGGGCCAGTTTCTGCGCCGCCTCGTCGCCGTCGGCCAGCATGCCTTCGGCCGCGGTACGAAGCCCGCGAAACGTCTCGAACTGCTGGCGCAGTTCCAGCGTCGCCTCGTTGAGGATCGTCCGCATGTCGCTCGCCGTCTGCACCTCCGTCTGCCGTGCTTCAGCCGATTTGACCTCAAGCATCACGCCGCGCGCCGCCTCCGGCAGCGACGCGTCATCCGCATCGCCCCAGGTACCGAACAGGCTCACATCGAAACTCTGGAAATCACCGGACATGCCAAACGTCCTCCGCGCCGGCCAAAAGACCAGCGCCCACAAACCCATCAAAAACCGGAATTCTTCTGCCGGAGAGTGCAAAACCGCAACTCTCCGACCATGCACAAACCCTATCAAACGACCGTCACGCCGTCAAGGATTATTTTCCTATCGGCTCTATTTTGTCACTCGCCATACATCGCCCCTTGCAGAGCCAAACCGCGCTGCACACATCCAGATCATGGAAAAAGCGAGGACAATTCTGGCGACCATCCTCAGCACCCTGGGTCTCGCCGGCGGCCTGTTTCTCGGGTTCGCACTCGCCGGCCCGCTCGGCGCCCTGACTTTTGCACCCGTCGGCGCTCTGCTTGGTCTTTTCGTCGGATCGTGTCCACTCACCTGTCTGTCCTTGCTGGATTAAGCTGCCTGAAAGGCGTGGAAGCGCGAGCCTTTGACGGCTGGCACCTCGATTTCCGCCGCTTGCACATCGCGCCCAATCCCGCATAGTGGCCGCACCTGCCTGCTTCGCCCTCGTCTCCGCCGCAAAAGGTGCCGCCCATGCCAAAGCCGCTGCCGCTGTTTACCGGCCTTTCCGCCTTCCCGCTCACGCCTGCGGATGAAGCGGGTCGCGTCGATACGGATGCCCTTCAGGCCCTTCTCGCCCGTATCATTGATGGCAAGGCGAATTCCATCGGCCTTCTCGGCAGCACCGGCGTTTATGCCTATCTTACCCGTGAAGAACGCCGCCGCGCCATTTCGGCCGCCGTTGAAGCCGTCTCCGGCAAACTGCCGATCATTGCCGGTATCGGCGCAATTCGCACTGACGCGGTGCAGGCGCTTGCCCGGGATGCGGCAGAGGCCGGGGCCGACGCGCTGCTTCTCGCCCCCGTTTCCTATACACCGCTGACGGAGGAAGAGGCGTATCAGCACTACGCCACGGTCGCCGCCACCACCGACCTTCCGCTTTGCATCTACAACAACCCGTCCACCACGCATTTCAGCTTCAGCGAAGATCTGCTTGCCCGCCTGTCGAAGATCGGCACCATAAAGGCGGTGAAAATGCCGGTGGCCAAGGACCTTGCCTTCGCAGCCGAAATCACGAGCCTGCGCGAAAAGGCGAAAGAGGATTTCGCGATCGGTTACAGCGGCGACTGGCACGCCGGCTCGGCCCTGCTTGCCGGTGCCGATGCCTGGTTCAGCGTGGTCGGTGGTCTGTTGCCGCATCCGGCCGCCGCTCTCACCAAGGCGGCGCTCGCAGGGAACGAGGCCGAAACCGCCCGCATCTATGCCATGTTCGAACCGCTCTGGGTGCTGTTTCGCGCGCATGGCAGCCTGCGTGTCATCTATGCCGCCGCCAACCTTCTCGGCCTCACCAAAGCCCGGCCACCGCGCCCCATCCTTCCCCTGCCCGACACGCTCCTGCCGGAGATCGAAAAGGCGATCGCCGCCCTGCCGGAACGGTGAAACAAACCCTTTTGAGCGAAAACACACCCATGCACGCCAGAATCTACCACAACCCGGCCTGCGGCACCTCGCGCAACACGCTGGCGCTGATCCGCAATGCCGGCATCGAACCCGAGATCATCGAATATCTGCAGACGCCACCGACCCGTGCCGAACTGATGGAGATGATCTGGAACGCCGGCCTTTCAGTGCGCGAAGCGATCCGCGAAAAGGGCACGCCCTATGCCGATCTCGGCCTCGGCGACCCGGTCCTCTCCGACGATGCCCTTCTCGACGCCATGCTGCAAAACCCGATCCTCATCAACCGCCCCTTCGTGGTGACGGAGCTGGGCACACGCCTCGCCCGCCCCTCCGAGCTGGTGCTGGATATTTTGCCGGACACCCACAAGGGGCCGTTTTCGAAAGAGGATGGGGAAGAGGTGATCGGCGCGGATGGGAAAAGGCTGCGGTAGAGAGCATGACGGGAGACTGCAGTTCTGACTGCGATCTCCCGTTCATCCGGCGGCCTCAAGACCGATGACGAGCCGGTTGCCCATCGCCGATATTGCGGCTTCAAGCGTGGCAATATCGGTGCCATGCATAGGGTCCAGAATTCTGCGGACCTGCTTTTCATCCTTGCCCAGACGACGGGCAAGTTCGGTTCGGGTGAGGCCCGCACCCTCGAAGGTTTCCAGATCGGACGCATCTGTGCGACTGGCAATATCAATCGGAGATCGCAACACCGGTAGGCATCACGCTGATCGCTAACGGCCGAAACGACAGCACGACAAACTTCTGGCGACCGACATCGCGAAAATCGTGCAGGAAAAACGCCAGTTCCCAAACATCGCAGTCAGTCCCACTCGGCCCCAGACGTGAAATTTCGCCATCCTGCCCCGCAGCAAAACCGCTGAACGGTGGCGCAACACCGCCCGCATCCAGCGCAATCGCAATGCGCATACCCAGTTGCACATCACCAAACCGGCACAAGTCAGCATCCGGCTGGTTCAGCGCCAGAACTTCGGTCGAAAGCATCATGATGGCGTCATCGATCGCATAATCGACCAATGTACCGCCACCAAACGCGAAGCCGCGCAAAGCATCGATCGGCGAAATACTCACGTCCCGCAAAACGTCCGCAACACCCGCTGATCCACAGTCGGCGGCGCCATCAGGTCGGCAAATTCCGGCTGGTCCTCATAGGGCTTTTCCAACGCCTTGGTCAGCCGCTCGAAAAAGCTGAAATCGCCGTAATTGCCCGCCGCGATCGCTTCTTCGATCCGGTGGTTACGGGCAATGATCGCCGGGTTTTTCGCGCGCATCGCCGCCCGCTGCGTCTCCGTACCACGCCCATCCCGCTCCAGCCTCTGCCGCCATTGCACCAGCCATGCCACTGCTGACGCCTTGACCGTCACACCGGCCTCCATCGGCGCATCCGAAAAACCATCCAGAAACGCCGCATCACCTTCCGGCGTCACCGCATCGGCCAGCCGTCGAAACGCCAGCGTAAAATCCGCTTCGCCCTTGTGCATGACGGCAAGCAGCCCCTGCACCAGTTCGCCATCACCTTCCTCGTGGCCCGACAAACCGATCTTCTCTGAAAACTCGGCAAGCCACGCGGCCTGAAACCGTTCGCCAAAATCCTTCAGCATATCATTGGCGGCCTCCACCGCCTTCTCCTCGTCGGCATCCAGCAATGGCAGCAGGCATTCGGCCAGCCGCGCGATATTCCACTGGGCGATGCCCGGCTGGTTGCGATAGGCATATCGCCCCTGCGCATCGATCGAGGAAAACACTTTCGTCGGGTCATATTCGTCGAGAAAGGCACAAGGCCCGAAATCGATCGTTTCGCCCGAGATCGTCATGTTGTCGGTGTTCATCACCCCATGGATAAAACCGACACCGAGCCAACGCGCCACAAGCTGCGCCTGCCGGATCGCCACCTGCTGCAAAAGCGCAAGATACGGGTTCTCCTGCGTTTTCAGGTCCGGATAATGCCGCTCGATCACATAATCGGCCAAAACCTTGATGCCGTCCGTGTCACCTCGCGCGGCAAGATATTGGAACGTGCCGATGCGCACATGGCTCGCCGCCACGCGCACGAAAACCGCGCCCTGCTGCGGCGTCTCGCGATAGACAGCCTCGCCGGTCGCCACCGCTGCCAGCGCCCGTGTTGCCGGAATGCCGAGTGCCGCAAATGCTTCGGAAACGATATATTCCCTGAGCACCGGCCCAAGCGCCGCACGCCCGTCACCCCGCCGTGAAAACGGTGTCGGCCCCGCGCCCTTCAGCTGGATGTCGCGGCGTTTGCCGTTCACGTCGATCACTTCGCCCAGCAGGATCGCGCGTCCGTCGCCCAGCTGCGGCACGAAATTGCCGAACTGGTGGCCGGCATAAGCCATGGCGATCGGCTCGGCGCCCTGAGGCAGGACATTGCCGCCAAAGATCGCCGCCAGCCGGTTTTCATCGGCACCGGCTCCAAAACTCTCGTCATCCAGCCGCAGCTCGCGCGCCAGATCCTCGTTGAATTTCAGAAGCTTTGGCCCTTCCACCGCTTCGGGATAAACGGAGGCGTAAAACCGTTCCGGCAGGCGGGTATAGCTGTTGTCGAAATGGAACATGAAAAACCTCCGGCGCGATCGATCGGCTCTCCCGAATATGGGAAATGCCGTGGCTTTCGCAACCACGCATGCCAGGCATCCAAAACCGCATTCAGGTTTGGCTCATCCTGGTTTTGCCCATTTTGGCTTTGCCGGGCGCCGATCATCCCTATATGAAGCGGTCAAAAGCAGGAGCGCATATGGCCAGCCTCGAAACCATCATCGACGACTTTGCCTTTCTCGACGATTGGGAAGACCGTTACCGCTACGTCATCGAACTCGGCAAGGCGCTGCCGGACCTGCCCGAGGAGAAGCGCGACGCCCGTTACAAGGTCAACGGCTGCGCCAGCCAGGTCTGGCTCGTCAGCCATGTCGCCGATGATGCCGCAGACCCGGTCATGACCTTCGAGGGCGACAGCGACGCCCATATCGTGCGCGGCCTCGTCGCCATCGTGCTGGCCGTCTATTCCGGCAAAAAAGCATCGGAGATTTCCAAAACCGACGCGATCGAAATCTTTGACCGCATCGGCCTTGTCGAAAACCTCTCCTCCCAGCGCGCCAACGGATTGCGCTCCATGGTCAAGCGCATTCGGGAAGAAGCTTTGGCGCTGGCCCCCGCTTGAGGCGGGGTTTGAGATAGCGCCTATCCTCACGCGTGCGGCAGGGCGATTGCATTGAAATAAAGCTCCCCTACAAGCGCAAAGCTACCGCATATGGAACCGCGAGGGAGCACCCAGCCGGCCTCCCCCCTTGAGGGGACGCGAAGAGCGGGTGGAGACCCGTGGCTCCAGTCCGACAGGACAGAGCGGAGGCCCCTGGCGCAAATGTCGCTTGTCTCATCTCAGCCGCACCATCGCTCATCCCCTCTCTCACCTTTCGGTCGAATCCCCCCAAGGGGCGAGATCGTAGGCAATACGCCGTCTCCCACCCGAGTGTTGACACCATCTCCCCCATCAAATGGGCAGAAGGATCTACATGCCCATAGCTTGCCGTATGCGCAGGGAAGCAATCACCTCACATCCGCGGCCGAAAATCGCCATCGCCCCAATGATGCCGTCGCCTGCCCTCCGCCACCGGCGGCGCGTAGTGCCGGGCAAGTGCCAGTAACGCCGCCCTCAGCATCAGCTTGGCAGACCGCGCCGGCCAAGACCTTTCACGCTCCACCACTTCCAGCCCTTTCGAAAAACAGCAGACATCCATCGCGACGCCGGAAAGCTCCGGCCCCATCGCCTCCACCGCCCGGGCAAAGCGGTCACGCGCGGCCATGGCGCTATCGCTGATCTCGGTCCCGCCTGCCCCGCGCCTACCACCGCCGGTCTCCAGCCGCGGCTCCCAGGAGGCGGTGATCCGTGGCTGCATCTGCGCGCGGGTGAAGTCGGCGGCCAGCCGTTCGCCCGCATCAAACGCTGCAACGGACAGGAACGGCTCGCCGCCGCGATCCTTCAACCTTGCCAGAGGTGCCAGCGGCGATTCCTTCAGGTTGCGGCTCACCCTCTGCCGCGCTCCTTCCACCAGCGCCGTCTCTTCCACCATGTCGCGATGCTGGCCGGCAAACTCCGCCTCGCCATCCGCGAGCGCCCGGCGCAGAAACGCCGAGGCAGCAGGTGTTGCCGCAATGGTTTGGTCGCGGCGCATAACCAGCCCGCGCGACACGCCAAAAGCCAGCATGGCGGGATTGAAATCCGCCCCCTCACCCTGCCGTTCAAGCCGCACCGCCCTCATGTTCTCGGCCACGATCCGGCACTCACCGCGCAACAGCATGCGCAACAGTTTCAAAAGCGCCTTTCGGCCGGCTTTTTCGCCCGTTTTCTCCGTATGATCAGGCATAAGCCACCTCCTCCATGCGCCCGAAAGCCGCCAGCGCCATGCGCTCCACACAGGCGACAAACGCGTCGAACAACGGATCGTCGCGGCGGTCCTCGGTCAGATGGCATGCATGGCTGACGGTCGAGCGGTCCCGCCCGCAGGCATCGGCGATACCGCCCATCGGCATGCGCAGCGCCACATGGCACACATACATGGCGATCTGACGCACATGGCAGGCGATCCGCCTCCTGTCGCGCAGTTCCGCCATCTGGCCGCTCGCCAGCACCAGCGCCTCCCACACCAGAAGGCGCACGCCGCGGCAGATGCGCTTGAACGACACCCCGACCCACGCCGAACTTGGCGGCGGCAAAGGGGTTTGAACCGGGCATGTGCCGGTGATGCGAATGGAAAATTCCGTCTGCATGAATAGCTCCCATCAACACATAGGAATATATTCACATATCTATAACAGGCAATCGTAAAAAGGCAAATTCTACGATTCTGACCGCATCCTTTGATCTGCCTAGGATATTTCTATTTCCGATAAAAAATAAAGGATTATTTTCCTCATAAAAGTTCTGGTCAATAAAAAACCGGGCTCGGATCGTTGGATCCTGCCCGGCATGTTCTTGTCTGCAAAAATGCAAAAGGCAACTCACAGGCCGGATCGCACCCCAGCGATCACGAACCCGCAACAGGCTTATTGCGTCTTATTTGGCGCGCTTGCGGCGCTGTCCGAGGCCCATTTCCTTGGCGAGGCGCGAACGCGCTTCGGCATAGGCCGGTGCAACCATCGGATAGTCTGCCGGCAGGCCCCACTTTTCGCGGTATTCTTCCGGCGTCATGTTGTAATGCGTCATCAGGTGACGCTTCAGCGACTTGAACTTCTGGCCGTCTTCCAGGCAGATCAGGTAATCGTCTTCGATAGACTTCCTGATCGGAACCGGCGGCTTCGGCTTTTCGACCGCAGCAGCAACGGGTGCCGGCGAAGACGTGTTGCTCAAAGCAGAATGCACGTCCGTGATCAGACCGGTGAGATCACCAACCTGAACAACATGATTGCTGACGTAGGCCGAGACGATATCCGCGGTCAATTCCACGAGAAGATCCTGGCCCTTGTCGGATAGGGTTTCTGTCATACTAGTCTCCTGTTCCATCCATAGACAGCCGCGACAAGCGAACTGCCTTCGTAGAACGCGATGGCCGCTTGTTATTGCATGCCGTGTCCGCAAGGACTGAGATCCACCCCTAGATCTCCAACAGGCAATAAAGCCATGCCACCTGAAATTGACAATGTCTCAGATTTTCCCTTCAGAGTAGAAGATCACCGGCCCATCCGAGAAAGACAACGGTAATAATCCGAATATACTGAGGGCAATCGAGAGTTAAATCAAATTCAGCGCTCTACTGACGAAGGAAGTAGCACTGTTTTTTGAGAAGTCCAATTGCATTTTGCAAATTTTGACTACAAACCAAGTCATCCTTCGTTTTTTTAGGCTTTACTGAAAGAAAGACATGACCACGTATTCGCCAGCAATAGAAATGCGGCGAAATTCTGTCCTATTGGCGCGATTAATTCTGGTTAATTCGCTTAATATCGTGATTAATCAATGCGAAAGGCGCGCAACCACTCCCACGGGCGCCCTTACTCTCCCCGAGACGCCGTCCTACCCCGCTCAAACGTGACTGATTCGGCAAAGACATGCACCATTTTTCGACACTTTTCCCCGGCCAGCCGGGGCGCGCCATTTCAGCGCGGTGCATTTTCTTGACAGCAAACATCAGCCTGCACTTTTCCACAGCGCCTGCCGTTCCTATCTAAAGTCAAAACGAAAGGAACCGGCATGTCCGATGTCAAAGGCGGAAAAGTTGAGAAAAGCGAGGCGGAATGGCGCGAGCAGCTGACGCCGGAACAATATTACATCCTGCGTCAGGCGGGCACAGAACGCCCGTTTACCGGCCCCTATTGGGACAGCAAGGAAAAGGGTCTTTATCGCTGCGCCGCCTGCGATGAGCCGCTCTTCATCTCCGATACCAAGTTCGACAGCGGATGCGGCTGGCCGAGTTACTTTGCACCGGTGAAGGACGATGCTGTCATCGAGCTTCGCGATACTTCGCATGGCATGGTGCGCACAGAGATCCGTTGCGCCAATTGCAACGGCCATCTCGGCCACGTTTTCCCGGACGGCCCGCCGCCGACCGGTCTGCGTTACTGCATCAACGGCCATTCGATGGTTTTTGAACAGGCTTGAGATGCTTGAACAGGATACGAAAACGGCTCCTAATGGAGCCGTTTTTAAGTGATGTTTATTCGACGCCGAGTGCTTCAGCGGAAATCCAGAAAACCGCATCCTGCGATTCCGCCGTCTCCACCCAGAAGAAGTCCAGATGCGGATATTCTTCCTCGAGGATTTCGCGGCCCGAGCCGATCTCGCACAGCATGCCTCCCTCGGGATTGAGGTAATTGGCCGCGTCATCGAGGATTTTTCGAACCAGATCGAGACCATCCTCACCGCCATCATGCGCCATCGCCGGTTCGGCCTGATGTTCGGCCGGGAAACCAGCCATCGAGGCATGGTCGACATAGGGCGGGTTGGTGATGATCAGGTCATAGGTCTTGCCGGCCAGCGGCGCGAAAAGATCACCCTTGTAGAGCGATACCTGCTCGGCCACTTCGTGATCGGTCACGTTGATCTTGGCGACTTCCAGCGCCTCGCTTGAAAGATCGACGGCATCCACTTCCGCATTCGGGAAAAATTTTGCGGCAAGCACCGCAAGGCAGCCTGAACCGGTGCAGATATCCACCGCGCTCGTCACCTGGAACGGATCGGGCAGGAAGGACGAGCCGTTTTCGCCGAGATATTCGGAAAACAGGATTTCGCCGATATGCGAACGCGGCACGATCACCCGCTCGTCGACGAAGAAACGCACGCCCTGGATATAGGCGTGATTGGTGATGTAGGAGGTCGGCTTGCGGCTCGTGACGCGCAGATCGATGCGCTCGGCCAGCAATTGCCGTTCATGCGGCAGAACCCGGGCATCGAGAAACGGATCGAGCGTGTCGATCGGCAGGTTCAGACTGTCGAGCAGAAGGAAGGCGGCATCGTCACCGGCGGTCGTCGTGCCATGGCCGAACCCAAGCTCGGCGGCATTGAAGCGGGAGATCGCATAGCGCCAGTAATCGCGCAGCGTCACGAGTTCTGTTGTGATGTCGGCCATGGTAGCGCGGTCTCTCGTTGGGGAATGACAAATGTTTTCTCGTCCTTCGCCATTGGAGGCTGGACGGAACCGGCATTAGAATGGCAAGGGCCGCAAGGTCAACCGAAACTGCCACGAGTGATGTAACCGGTGATCTAACCTGTGACGGCCCTATGATCGGGATTTTGGATAAAAGCGCATGAAGAACAGCCGCCGTCCCGGCACAAAACCGGCAGCGAAATCAGGGCAGAGACCGCAGCGAAACCCGGCGCCAGGACCCGCCGCGAAAGCCCCGGCCAAAAAACCGGACGGCCAGCGCGTCACGCTCCCCCGCGCCCTCTCCAAACTCGGCTACTGTTCGCGCACCCAAGCCGAGGAACTGATCCGCAACGGCCATGTCGCGGTCGGTGGCAAGACGATCACCGACACGGAAGCCTGGATCGATCTCGCCACCGCAAAAATCAGCGTCGATGGCAAAGCGGTGGCGGCGGAAACATTCGTCTACCTCATGCTCAACAAACCCCGCGGCCTCGTCACCACGCGCCACGATCCGCAGGGCCGCCCAACCGTGTATGACTGCCTCAAGGACCACGACAACGCCCACCTCTCGCCGGTCGGTCGGCTGGACAAGGCAAGCGAGGGCCTGCTCCTCTTTTCCAACGACACACAATTCGCCAACGCCCTGCTCGATCCGAAAACCCATGTGGCAAAGACCTATCACGTGCAGATCGACCGCCTGCCCGACGCCGCAACACTGGAAGCGCTGCGCGAGGGCGTCACCCATGACGGCGAGTTCCTCTCCGCCCGCCGCGTCGAGCTTCTGCGCGAGGGCGACAGGAACGCATGGCTGGAGATCGAACTCATTGAGGGCAAAAACCGCCAGATCCGCCGCATGCTGGAAAGTCTCGACATCTCGACGTTGAGGCTGGTGCGCGTGGCGATCGGCGAGCTGCTGCTCGGCGAACTGGAGAAGGGCGCTGTGCGGGCGCTGACGCAAGAGGAACTGGCGGCGTTGAAGCCGCAAAGCGGCGGCGGGTAACGCAGCCGCGGTTGGCCGGACATGATGTCGCACCACGACGCTGGCGACACGTCAGGATTGTTTTTTCTTTTCGATTGTCACACTCTCGACGCGATCTTGCGGGCATGGAAACATGGCCGTGCGACGGCATATTCTGGGTGGGGAAAGACCATGGTTTTACGCGGGCTTGCTTATGCGGGCGTCATCATGCTGGCCAGCGTCGGCATCGCTTGTGCACAGTCGTCCATTCAGCCCACAGCAACCAATCCCCGCCCCGCCCCACCCATCAGATCGCCGGCCGATCCGCTGCGCGTGGAGCTTGATTATCGTGAAGCGCATGTCTCGGCGATCCTGCAACTGCTCAGGTCCACTGCCGCCGATCGACAAACGCTGACCCAAGCCGATATCGACCGTCTGGCCGCCCGCACGCGCGGCGCACGCAAGGCAGAGCTTCTCACCGCTTTCTTCATGCTCGATCTCAACGGTAACAACATGCTCGAGAGGCAAGAACGGCAAACGCCGCCGCCGGAGGCGACCACTTCCCTACTCGTCAACACCATGGCGGCGGATACGGACGGCGACGGCATGATCAGCCTGATCGAGGCCAGCAATTTTCTCGAAACGCCCGCTTTGGAGCATGCCTCGGCAGCGCACAGCACAGTCGCCATCCGGCAGCTTCTGGCGCTTGACCCGAACAAGGATGGCAAGCTCACGGTTGATGAACTGGAGGCTCTGGCGCTCGCATCCTTCGCCAAGGTCGACAAAGACGGCGACGGCATCGTCACCAAGCAGGAACGCGGCGCGGCAGCCCACGCCGACTTCATGGCCGCCCCCTCGAACCCGGCTGCGGACCTACGTTGCACCCCACCGAAGCTCGAAGCCAATCAGAGACTGTACGTCGTCTCCACCCGTGATAGCGGCACCTTATCCAACACCTCCGTTGCCGGACAGGACATGGAGACGCAAACCACCACCATCGACATCGCCGATGGCGACCACCCCATCTACCTTGCCGTGTCGTCCCAGATCGCAATGATATGGCGCATTACCGGTCGAACCGACCGCGTCGCCCGATTATTCGGGTCGGCGAGCGATGGCGTCGGCGTCACCGGCATCGCGAAAGACAAAGTCACGCTGGTCAACGACCGGCCATGCTTTTTCTACGGCGGCATGACCCCGCCAAAAGCCAGCATCCGACGCATGTCCGAACTTTTCGGAAATGAGCCTGAAGGCATTGTATCGAGTCACAGATCTGATCACCTGAGCCTGCCGGACGATTTTATGGAGCGAAACAGCAAAATCGCCATGGAAGGCCAGGCCCCACCGAACTTCACCCTTGAAGGATTACGGCAACCGACCGACGGAAAAGATCTCGAGCCTGCACTGACCTTTCTCCAGAGTATCAGTCCCGGAGGCATCGCCGATATCGACCCCTCACAGGTCGTTTCCCAGGGCCGGGCGGAACGATATCAGGTCCTGCCGCAGCAGGCCGGAATGCTGCAACTGCTTCTGGACGGGTCGATCAAACCCATCGACCAAAACCTCCCCGGTCGACGGCGCTATCGTGTCGTCAAGGAATTTCCCCGGTTTCCGGCTGAACTGAAAAGTGTCGATTTTGTCTCGTTCATTTTTCCGGCAAACATAAAACTGCCCGAAGGCGATCCCGGTTTCTCTTCCGTTACCGTCGAGCCATCGGCCGCAGCGGCCACACCATAAAGCGTCACCGGACGGCGATGGGAACGACAGCAGATGGGGACTTTATCCCCCTTATTCCATCGCCAGCGTCACCGCCTTTTGCGCCTCCAGTTCCTCGAGCCTTTCCTGCAGGGCCGCGCGGATCGCAAAATAGCTGCTGGTACCGAGCACCAGCCGCTTCGGCGCCTTCTCCTGCCCGGCCACTGCAATCATCGCATCGGCCATCTTCTCCGGGTCGCCGGTCACGGCAAAACTGCCGTCGGAAACGCCACGGCGCACGGCACCCGCCGGCGTATCCTCATAGACCGCCATCGGCTGCGCCGTCACAAGGCCCCGGCCGAAATCTGTCTTGGTCGGCCCCGGTTCAACCAGCGTGATGCCGATGCCGAAGGGCGCCACTTCCTGCGCAACGGATTCGACAAAACCCTCGATGCCCCATTTGGTGGCGTGATAGAGCGAGAAATTCGGATAGGCGATCTGCCCGCCCTCGGACGACACTTGCAGAATGCGACCCGCACCCTGCCCGCGCAGATGCGGCAAGGTCGCGCGGATCAGCTCGATCGAGCCAATCAGGTTGGTATCGATCTGGTGGCGGATCTGCTCGCTGCTCGCTTCCTCCGCGGCGCAGAACAGGCCGTAGGCCGCATTGCTCACCACCACGTCGATATGCCCCAGCTCAGTAAAGGCGCGATCCACCGTCGCCTTCACGGCGGTCACATCCGTCAGGTCCATGGAAGCGATCCACAGGCGGTCGCCATACCGGTTCTTGAGATCGTCCAGCACGCCCGGCTTGCGTAGCGTGGCCGCCACGCGATCGCCACGCGCCAGCAGTTTTTCGGTCAGAATGCGGCCAAAGCCGGAGGACGTGCCGGTGATGAACCATGTGCGTTGCGCGGTCTTGCTCATGTCAGTCATGATCTTATCCTTGGTTTGCGACGTGATTGCCGCCTTCAAGGGATAGATAGACCCTCGTGATTGATGTTATAATCCGCGCAAACCTGCATGAACCGGTGAAAATTCCCCATGAATGAGCACCATGCCTGAACGTCCGTCCCTTTCCGATCTTGACGCCTTTATGGCCATCGTATCGCATCGCAGTTTTCGCAAGGCTGCGGACGAACTCGGTCTGTCACCCTCGACGCTCAGCCACATGATGCGCGGGCTGGAAACCACGCTCGGCGTACGGCTTCTGAACCGCACCACCCGCAGTGTCGCCCCCACCGAAGCCGGTGAGCGGCTGGCCTCGCAATTGCGGCCGGCCCTGTCGAGCCTTGATCGGGCACTGGCCGTGATCGACGATTTTCGCAGCCGGCCGAGCGGCGTGTTGCGCATCAACGGCGGTGAACCGGCCATCCGCTATCTGGTCCAGACCGTCGTGCCCGAGTTTCTTGAGCGTTTTCCGGAAATCGCCCTCGATCTCGTCACCGATGGCCGCTTCACTGATATCGTCGCCGAAGGTTTCGATGCCGGCGTACGGCTCGGTTATGCAGTGCCGCAGGACATGATCGGCGTGCCCTTCGGCGGCCGCGCCCGCTTCGTCACGGTGGCCTCACCGGCATATCTTGAAAAGCGCGGCACGCCGCAAACCCCGGACGATTTGAAGAACCATTCCTGCATCCGCCTGCGCATGCCGAGCGGAAAACTTTTTCGCTGGGAATTCGAACGGCACGGGCAGGAAGTGGTCATCGATGTGCCGGGCGCGCTCACACTCGACCATCTGGAAACCATGGCGGAAGCGGCGACCAGAAACCTCGGCATCGCCTATCTGCCGCAACTGGTGGCCGCTCCCTATCTTGAACGCGGCGCGCTTCTGCCCGCGCTGGAAGACTGGTGTCCGTGGATGGACGGGCTGATGCTCTATTACGCCGGCCACCGCCACGTGCCGCCGCCGCTCAGGGCCTTTATCGATACGCTTAAGGAAGTGGATCGCAGGGCGGCGGTGGATCGGTAGTTTTTCTCCGTTTTGCTTACAATCGATCAATCTAATGCACGTATAAACCACCACATATTCCACTAGGCCCCCAAAAGGTCGGCAAAAGGGTTTTGCAAGCATGGCGGTTCTCGTCACCGGCGGTGCGGGTTATATCGGCAGCCACATGGTCTGGGCACTGCTCGACCACGGCGAGGACGTGGTCGTCATCGATCGTTTGTCCACCGGCTTTGGCTGGGCTTTGGCACCCGAGGCAAAGTTCTACGAAGGCGATATCGCCGACCGCACGCTGCTTCGGAAAATCTTCGAAACCCACGCTATCGACGCCATCATCCATTTCGCCGGCTCGGTCGTGGTGCCGGATTCGGTGCGTGATCCGCTCAGCTATTACGAAAACAACACCGTCAAATCGCAGGCGCTTATCTCTGCCGCCGTCGAGGCCGGCGTACCGCATTTCGTGTTTTCCTCCACTGCCGCCGTCTACGGCACGCCGCAGGATGCCGCGCCGGTTCTGGAGGATTCCCCACTCAGGCCGGAATCGCCCTATGGTTCCTCCAAGCTGATGACCGAGATCATGCTGCGCGATACGGCGGCCGCCCACCCTTTCACCTATACGGCCCTGCGTTATTTCAACGTCGCCGGCGCCGATCCGCGCGGCCGCACCGGCCAGTCGACGGCGGGCGCCACCCACCTCATCAAGGTCGCCTGCGAAACGGCCTTGGGCCGCCGCTCCAAATTGCAGATTTTCGGCAACGACTACCCCACGCCGGATGGTACCTGCGTCCGCGATTACATCCATGTCAGCGACTTGACCGACGCCCACCTGAAAGCCCTGCAGCGCCTGCGCGCCGGCGAGAAATCGCTTGTCGCCAATTGCGGTTATGGTCGCGGTTTTTCGGTGCTTGACGTGGTTGACTGCGTGCGCCGCCTTTCCGGCCGCGATCTTGCCGTCGAAACGGTCGGCCGACGTCCGGGCGATGCCGCCTTCGTTGTCGCCGACGCCTCGGTGGCGGCCAACGAACTCGGCTGGAAACCGGTGCATGACGATCTCGATTTCATCATCCGCACGGCGCTCGCCTGGGAAGATCATCTGGGGAAGCGCAACGAGCGATAGGAACATACCGCCATTCCACGCAGGCGGGAACGTGCGCATCCATACGCAACCTGAAGCACCAAAACCACAGAGCTATATTTTCTGAAAAAGAATAGCGTTTCACCTGCTGCGCAAGTTTGATTTTTCCGAGCATTTGTCAATAATCCGCCATCTCCCACGAGGTGGACGGCATGGCAGCCAATCAGGAAAGACTGGAATTTGCCAACACGTTGCGCGGCCTTGCCGCTCTTCTGGTCGTGATAGCCCATACCGTTCTGATGTTCTGGGATAAAAAAGACCGCGCCTTTGTTGCCTTTCTCACCAATGCGATCCCCCTTCCGGTCGAAACGCACTCGGCCCCCTTCGTCATTTCGCTCGTCAATCGAGCCATGGCCTATACCGGTATCGCGCCCGGCGCCCTGGGGGTCGCCATCTTTTTCCTGATCAGCGGGTTTGTCATTCCGGTTTCGCTGCGCTCGAATAGTGTTCCGGCGTTTCTGACGGGCCGCATTTTTCGTATCCTGCCCGTCTATATGGTTGGTTTCTCGATCACCTTGCTCGCCATCTTCTGGTCGGGAAGTACATTCGGCAAACCCTGGCCGTTCACCTTCGCAGAAGTTGCGATCCACTATGTCCCCGGTCTGCGCGACCTGCTGTGGTCGCGATCCATAGACGGCATTTCATGGACGCTGGAAATTGAGGTGAAATTCTACATCGTCCTCGCCATCTGTGCATGGCCTCTGCGCCGTCTGTCGCCGGCGATCTTCATCGTGCCGGTGGTGCTGTGCCTTGCCGGAATGGCGATCTGGAACATTCCTGAAGCAGTGAAGCCGGCCGGAAGCCTTTATTTTCTGTTTCTGGGCTTGCCGCGCTGTTTTGCCTATATTGCCTACATGTTCTGCGGCGTGTTGTTCTATTACGTCCATGTCGGCAGCATATCGCGAAACGCCGCAGTCATCCCCATGATCGGCCTGCTGGCGCTGTCTGGAGTAACGTTAAGACATACGGCGGTCAGCGAATTCGCGTCATTCATAAATTACGCGATAGCGATCCTGATTTTCGCCTTGGCTTTCCGCTACAGGCGAAGTTTCAGAGCGGGTGCACTGACCGGTTTTCTCGCCGATATCAGCTATCCGCTTTATGTCGTTCATTCGATCGCGGGATATGTTCTAATGCGGGCACTCGTTGACGTCGGCATGCCAGCCATGCTGGCCACCGGCAGCACTGTTCTTGCCTCCATCCTGTGTGCATGGCTTATCCATATCGCCGTCGAAAAACCTGCTCGCGACTACGGAAAACATCTGGCGAAAACCATGACGCGTTTCGCCAGACCCGCAGATCCACGCGCCGCAGCCTGACAGGCGCCGCCCTTACCGCACTTTCAAGCCCAGTTCGGCCAGCAGCAGCCCCGCCTGATCCTTTGAAATCGTCGCGCCCTTGAACTTTTTGGCATCGATCAGCCGCAGGCCGCCGAGGTCGGCACCGCGCAGGTCCGCGCCGTCGAAACGGGCATCCACCAGCCCGGCATCCCGCAAACTGCAACCGGAAAAAACCGCCTTGCGAAAATCGCAGCCGGTCAGATCGGCCATGCCGAAATCGAGCTTTTCCAGCCGCTCGTTGTTGAAGGAAAGCCCGCGCAGGCGCGCTGCCGAAAGAAGGGTTTCCCGAAACGACAGGCCGAGTTGACGGATGCGCGAAAAATCCGCGCCGGTCAGCTTGCAGCCCTCGAAACGCGTGTCATTGGCCTTCGCTTCGACAAAGGAAGCATTGTTGAAATCGCAGCCGGAAAATATTGCGTCCGTCAGGTCGGCGCCGGCAAAATCCGCATTCGCGCCACGGCAACCGGTAAACCTTGCGCCTTCCAGACCGGCACTGCGAAAATCCGTGGACGCCAGCCGGCAGTCTTCGAAACTCCAGCCGGGCATATCGAGACTGGCGAGATCGGCGCCATCCAGCGTGCAGTTTTTAAGCGTAACGGCCAGGCCATCGCGTGACCAGGCCCGCATGTCATCGGCTGAAAGGTCGCGATCACTGACGCCGAGTGTGGAATGCTTGGCGGTCATGGCGTTTCCTGTCATTTTTATCTTAAGACCATCACGACCTAGCTGATTCCGCGGCAGACGTCCAAGAGACCGGCCTTCGAGACCACCGCTCAGCTCTCGATATCGACCGACAGAAGAGTGCTATCAGACGCGAATTTCGCAGCAAACAGTTCGTCATCCATGCGTGGTGGCAGGATCGTATAATCCAGCGTCAAAGCCGCGCCGCCGCTCAGGTCAGGGGAAAGTGAGAAACATCCTCGCCTGAGAACGAGGGCCGCCGCAAAGCGTTCGAGAGGAATATCCGCCGGCCGGGTCGCATCCGGGAAAACCTTGGCCAACGCCAGCATCAAGGTCGGGCTGCCATATTCGAGCCGCTCCTCCAGCCATTGCTCGCGCAGTTCAGGTGGAAAACTCCGGCGCACCGTCCGATCCAGATCTTCCAGCGTTTCGGCCAGCGGCACGAAACCGTCCAGCATCGACGGCTCGAACTCGGCCAGAACGGCCGCATCCATGAAGAGATCGAACGGGATCTTTCGGCCGCCCGATGTGGTGGTGGCAAGTCGGGCTATCTCGTCCGGCTTGAAGCGACCGAAATACGCATGGCGACAACTGCCGCCCTTTGGCTGTGGAATGCTCTTTGGCAACTTGCCCAGCCCCTTCTCGACCTCATACGCAATGCCGCGAAACGTCCCGTCGGCATCGAACAGCGCCGCAAAGACCGGCGGAAAAAACATGATACCGGCATAGTTCCAGGCCGCCTCGTCGAGCGCGCGATATTGCAGGGCAAAGGGCTGACCCTGCGTAAAGTCCGGGGTCACCGACCAGGGCAAATCTCCTTCCCCGGCCATGATGGCGCCAACAAGCGCAAACTTGCCTGCGGAGGCCGGCCATGCTTGGAAATGACGGCGAACC
This sequence comes from Endobacterium cereale, assembly GCF_009617585.1. GTDB lineage: Bacteria > Pseudomonadota > Alphaproteobacteria > Rhizobiales > Rhizobiaceae > Neorhizobium > Neorhizobium cereale. Next base: position 78,088 of record NZ_WIXI01000045.1, read on the forward strand.
GTGGCGTCATGGGCATCGAGCTTGCGGCAAAACGCTTCAAAAGCCGGCAGGATCGGTGTCAGCGCCTGAAAATGCTGCGCGGATGGTTCGCAACCGAATATGGCCTTGCAAATCATACCGGAGCGAAGCTCGGCCGGATGAAAAAGCAAGTTCCAGTCTTCGCAAACCACCTCGCCGAAGAAGGGATGACTGGCAATGGCAGGCGGCATCAAAAGACCTCATGGATGATCGGGCTCTGCGTAGATAGCGTGCGCGTCCGCCGCGTCGACAGGGGAAAACTTCCCTCTTTGCAACGCCCTGTGCGTTCCGATGCCACGCGCCCAACCCTCGCCCTGACCATCTCGCCCTCCCCATCCCGCCATGCTAGACCGCAGATCAGGCATGAAGGAGAAAACCATGGCGGACGATAACCGGACGGACGGCAAGACCTCTGCAGATACCGGCGACGTCAGCTTCGACCGCGAATTCGTGCCCGCCCATGGCAGCGCCGTCACCGTGGCAGCGGGCGTGCAGCGCATCACCTGCGGCAATGTCTCGCCCTTCACCTTTACCGGCACCAACAGCTATATCGTCGGCACCGGTTCCACCGTCGCGATGATCGACCCCGGCCCGCAGGACGAGACGCATTTCGACGCGCTGATGAACGCGCTCGGCCCCCGAAAACTCTCGCACATCCTTGTCAGTCACACCCACCGCGACCATTCCCCGCTTGCCCGGCGCGTGAAGGATGCAACCGGCGCTTTGATGGTAGCGGAAGGGCCGCACCGGGCAGCGCGGCCACTGCATGCCGGCGAGGTCAACCCGTTTGCCGAAAGCTCCGATACGGATTTCGTGCCCGACATCGCCCTTGCCGATGGCGCCACGATCGAAGGCGACGGCTGGTCGCTGACAGCGGTCCACACACCCGGCCACACCGCCAACCATGCCGCCTTCGCACTGGACGGCACCGGCATCCTTTTTTCCGCCGATCACGTCATGGCCTGGGCCACCACCATCGTTGCGCCGCCGGATGGCTCGATGGGCGATTTCATGGCCTCGGTCGAAAAGCTGCTCTCGCGCGATGATCGCATCTTTTTCCCCGGCCATGGCGGCCCGGTCACGGAACCACAATCATTTCTGCGCGGGCTTCGCACGCATCGGCGCATGCGCGAACGGGCGATCCTGGAACGCATCCGCGGCGGCGACCGGCTGATCTCGGACATGGTGAAGGTGATCTACGCCCGCACCGATATCCGCCTGCATGGCGCAGCCGCCCTTTCGGTTCTGGCACATCTTGAAGATCTCGTCGAAAAGGGTCTCGTTGCCACCGATGGTCCGCCGTCATTGATCGGCGAATACCGGGTGGCGTAAAACCTCAATCCACCGCCAGACCCAGCAATTCAGAATCCAGCGAGCGCAGAAAACTCTGGGCGATATCGGCGCTCAAACCGAGATCATGGCCGCCGTAACGCGAAGCGACACGCAGGTCCACCATGGTGGTTTCCGCTTCCTCGCGCAGCCGGATGACCACATCGAAACGCAGGCCGAGGATCAGCGTGCGCGTCTGCCCCTGCAGGATCACGTCACCGGGTCGGCCTATTTCCGGCTCGATGGGTTTGCCGGGCCGCAACTGGTCCGGGCGCGGCAGCGGGATCGGAATATTGTCCGGCACCGCGCCGGTTTCAGCACGCGTCTTCGGCGCCGGTTTTTCGGTAATGTCCGGTTCCACCAGCTCCATGCCATGGCGGCGATCGAGCGTGATACGTTCCGATTTGGCAACCTTGGCCACGGCTTCGTAGATGCGGTCGGCAGCGCCTTCATAGCGACGACCGGTCAGTTCCGGATAGGCGCTCAACTGCAATTGCCGGTCGCTCGGTGTCACCATCGAAGCGCGCTGCAGCCATTGCTGCTCGGCGCTCGGCTGGCGGATCCATACCGGCGGATCCTCGACATCGGTCGCGACATCATAAAGCGGCGGCGTTGAGAAATAGAGGCTCGCGGCAAAACCGACCAGAATGATCGGCGGTGCCGCATAGATCAGCGCCCGCGCCGCGGCAACGCCGCCTTGCGCACCCACCTGCCACAGACGCATGAGGCCGACCACCGCAAACAGCACGGCGACCATGGCGATCGCGGCGGAAAACAGAACGATGGCCGCGAAATCCGGCCCTGTCAGCGGGCCGAAACGGTGCGCCATCACAGCCAGCAGGAACAGCACAAGCGCCGCCAGACCTATGCGCCGGGAAGCAAAGGCCGACTGGGAAACGGGGCGGACGAAACGGACGGTCATGCAGGCTTTCCGGTTGCGGGCATGTCGGCTTTATAAGCGATCCCGGCTTTCAAGGAAATCGCAGGCGAGCAACAGGCGCGTGGGATCGACATGCCTCCCTATCGGCTGCGGTCATTTTTCAGTCCGCAGCCATTTGCCCACCACGCCACGATCCGCTTCCACGATATCGTGCCCTGCATCGACCGTCATCATCGTCACGTCCGCAGACCGCGCCGCCAGGATTTCCATCAGCTTCAAGGCCTCCGCCGCATACGAATCCTTGTCGCCCGCAACGATCAGCACGTCGGCTTCGGCATTCGACACATCCGCCGCCGGAACCTCACCTAATACCAATACCGGCCGCATCAGCACGGCACGGCGGATGACACCCGGATGCAGCAGCATCACGGCGGCCAGAAAGTTCGCGCCATTGGACTGGCCGACAAAGGTCGTCTTTTCCGGATCCACGCCATAGGCCTGTTTCAACTGGCCGACCATCTCAACAAAGGCTTCGGCTTCCGACGCGATATCCTTCTGGTCGAAGGAACCATCCTCGAAACGGCGGAAGAAACGCGGTACGCCCTCTTCGGTGGCGCGCCCCCGCACCGCCAGCAACATCGTATCGGGCGCCACCACGCGGGCAAATGGCAGAAGGCTGGTTTCGTTGCCACCGCTGCCATGCAGCAGAACCAGCGTCTGGTCGTCCGGCGTTTCGGGCATGACGATGCGATGCACGAAGGGCAGTTCGCGGTAACGGATGCGCGGCTCTCCCGGCAGGCTGAACTGCGGCAGCATGGCGCGGCTATCTGCCTCGCGATCCTGCCAATGCGGCGGAATGAACAGCGTCGTGCCGAGCGCTTCTTCACTTTCATCGAGCATGAAACCCGGCTCGTCCGTCGCAAATTCGATCAGCGCACCGCCCGGCTCGCGGGCGTAGAGCGAATAGAAATATTTGCGGTCATGCGCATTGGTCGGCGAACCGTCCGCCGCCTCGATGCGCTCGGCCACCCTGTGTACGGTGTCGATATCCGGTGCATTGAGCGCGATATGGTCGATCGTGCCGGTGCCGGGTGCGGCGGTCCAGAAGCCGGTCGCATCGCGGACATCGACAACGCCGCCCGTCGCTGAGGTCAACCGCGTCTGGCTGCCCTCGACCGGTCCGGTTTCCAGCCCGAAATTTGTCGTCAGAAACGCAATGGTTTCCGCCGGCTTTTCGGTGAGGATGGTGCCGTTGCGCAGCGCCACGATTGCATATTCTTCGGGGACCCCCTCACCCGTCCACGGTTTGCCGCCGAAAACGGAAAGATCCTCGACACCGATCAGTTTGATGATGATGCCGTCGGGATCTTTCAGGCGCAGTACCGGCTCGCCGAATTCCTGCGCCGGGCCTTGGGTGGAAATGCCGAATTGCAGGGCGCGCGTCAGCCAGAAACCGATCGCATCGCAGGAGACAGCCAGACCGATTTCATAGGGCGCACCATGGCCGACACGACCGGGCGAACCATCTTCCCAGGCGAGAAAGGTGACGAGCGAGCCGGGCGAGGAGATGGCATCGCCATAAAACAGGTGCAACTGCGTGGCATCCTCGAAACCGGCCGTGCGCTTGACCAGCCGCAGGCCCAGAAAACCGACGTAAAAATCGATATTGGCCTGAATGCTGCGGGTGATCGCCGTGATGTGATGCAGTCCGCTTTTGCCGCTGGTCATTGTCCCTCGCCTCCTGTCTCTCTATTTGACGGTTGTTATAACCAATCGGAGCGAAGACGCATGGTCAAACTTGTCGGAATCTCGGGCAGTCTCAGAAACAGATCGTTCAACACTTCGCTCTTGAATGCGGCATCGGAGCACCTGCCGGACGGCGTGATGCTGACAAAGGGTACGATTTCCGGCATCCCGCTTTACGACGGCGACCTTGAAGCAGCCGAAGGCATTCCGGAAGCGGTGACCGTGCTGAAACGGCAGATGGCGGAAGCCGACGGCGTCATCCTGTTCACGCCGGAATACAACAATTCCATTCCCGGCACCTTCAAGAATGCCATCGACTGGGTTTCGCGCCCACATCCCGAGATCGCTGACGTCTTCAAAGGCCGCCCGTTCGCCATCGCCGGCGCATCCCCGGGCAATTTTGGCACGCTCTTGAGCCAAAACGCATGGCTCACCGTACTGCACACGCTCGGCGCCGACGCGTGGTCGGGAAAGCGCCTGATGGTCGGCAATGCTGCCAAGGTGTTCGATGCCGATGGAAAGATCACCGACGAGGCGATCGCCAAGCGGCTTGCCGATTTCGTGGCCGGGTTTGCGGCGTATGTGGCGGCGAAGGGGTAGAGGCCAGTCTTGATCGGCCGGAATCACGGGCTGCGCGGAGTTGCCCGATGTTTTTGTCCGCGCGCCAGAGCAACGAACTTCGTTTTGATTTGCTCGAACAGCGCCGGCGGCAGCGGTCCGTAATAACCGCTGTCGCTATCGACAGTGCGGATATCCGGTCCCGGCCAGGCAAAACGGTTGCTTTCGGTCAACACGACCCATGAGCGTTCGTCATCCAATCCAAGGCGTCGTTTGGTTGCCGAAGGAATCTCGATCGCGTCATCCGCATCCGTCGGCGGCGTATGCGTTACGGGCAAAACGCGCACGACCGGGACGCCATCGGCCAGCGTGGCAACGATGGCCAGAACCAGTGTCGGGCGATCCTTGTCCCCCTCTTCGCGGCCCTGCAGATGCTGCCGATGCCAGAGGTAGGAATAGCGAAAGATCCAGCCTACCTTCGGTTCAGCCGGCAGCATTCTTGTCGGCCGTCAGTTCTGTATCGAAATCCTCGTTGCCCGGAGTCATTTGTGAAGCTTCGATGGCGGCAATGTCTTCGGCGCCAAGCTTGGAGGTCAACTCCACATGGCGGTCGCGTTTGATCAGACGCACATAATCTTCGTAGGCCATGAGCACCGTTTTCGGGCGGCCATTCCTGGTGATGATTACCGGTTCACGAATGGCGGCATCCTGATAAGCTCCGAAATTCTTGGAGACCGTCGCGGCCGTAACCTTGGATGACATGGGCATCTCCATTTTTCCGTAGAATACGGAATTTGCCGACAATTCGCAATTGCAGCGATGTTTGCACCTTTGAGCGACAATTTGATCGGGGAATACTGCACATCGGGCCCTGATTTGCGTTATTCTCCACCAACCGCTCGGGCGTTGTGTCGCCAGGCGACAACATCACGGAGTGCCCCTCATGCGTCCCCACCACCTTGTTCTTCTTACCGCCCTTGCCGGCACGCTCGCCTCCTGCCAGACGATGACACCGGAAGAACGGCGGGCGGCCAATGAGAGCAAATGCGTTGATTACGGTTTCAAGCCGCGCACGGAAGGCATGGCGCGCTGCCTGCTGGATCTCGACCTCGACCGCCGCGCGGACCTGCGCCAATGGCAGGATGAGGTCAACAACCGCCCCCGCTTTTATGGTCCGGTGATTGTGCAGCAGCCGGTCGTGGTGCGACCGAGGTAATCCGTGAATACACAACCAATGATTGCTTTTCTTCAGTGACAATCATGCCGGCTGATGTTATTGTTACGCCATGAAGACACGACCTGAAGCCATCACTCTCGATGAAGCGATCTCATTGGTTCAAGACGAACCGACGGCGGATGTTCTTGAGTGGCAGATGGAGCAGCTGAAACAGCGACACAGGGAAGCAGATGAAGGCCGTTTTGCCTCTTCGGACGCGGTGAAGGCCGTTATTCGAAAATTCGTCCCCAATGGATGAGATCGTCTGGCTGGACACAGCCTTGACGGACTTGGAGACCATCGGCACCTACATTGCACGAGAAAATCCCGCAGCTGCCGCAACCGTCATTTTCAGAATTGTCGGCGCGGTGTCCACTCTGTCATGGCACTCAAAGCTGGGCCGCTTGATGCCGGATGGAACGACGCGCAAACTGACGATTGCCGGAACGTCGTATGTTGCGTTTTATCGCATCAACGGTCGCATCGAAATTCTTGCGATACTCCATACCTCCCGCCGCTGGCCGCAACATTTAAGTTGAGGCCCGCACCCGGATCGCCGCCTGCGCCGCCGCAAGCCGTGCGATCGGCACGCGAAACGGTGAGCAGGAGACGTAATCCAGCCCCGCATCCTCGCAGAAGCTGATCGATGCCGGGTCGCCGCCGTGTTCGCCGCAAATGCCCAGCTTCAGGTCGCTACGGGTCCGCCTGCCGCGCTCCGCTGCAAGCTGGATCAGTTCGCCCACGCCTTCGAAATCGAGAGATACGAACGGATCGTGTTCGATGATACCCTTTCGCTGATAGGTCGGTATGAAGGTGGCGGCGTCGTCTCGCGAAATGCCGAAGGTGGTCTGTGTGAGATCGTTGGTGCCGAAGGAGAAAAACTCCGCCGTTTCGGCAATCACATGGGCGCGCAGGGCGGCACGCGGCAATTCGATCATCGTACCGGCCAAATAGGCGGTTGCGTTGCCCGTTTCCTCGGCGACGGATGCTGCGACGCGATCGATCACGCCCTTGACGTAATCCAGCTCGGCGCGCAGGCCGACCAGCGGCACCATGATTTCCAGGGCCACCGGCGCGCCGGTCTCGGCGGCGGCAGCATCGGCTGCTTCAAAGATGGCGCGGGCCTGCATTTCGGCGATCTCGGGATAAGAGATTGCCAAGCGACAGCCGCGATGGCCCATCATCGGGTTGAATTCGTGGATGGCATCGATGCGGCGGGCAAGGAAGCCCGGTTCCATGCCCATGGCTTCCGCCACATCGGCGATCTCGGCTTCGGTCTTCGGCAAAAACTCGTGCAGCGGGGGGTCGAGCAGGCGGATCGTCACCGGTAGGCCGGACATGATCGAGAACAGCTCGATAAAGTCGGAGCGCTGCATCGGCAGCAGCTTGTCGAGAGCGGCGCGCCGACCGGCCTCGTCTTCGGCCAAAATCATCTCGCGCATGACATGGATGCGCTCGCCTTCAAAGAACATGTGCTCGGTGCGGCAAAGACCTATGCCCTCGGCCCCGAAAGCGCGGGCGGCGCGGGCATCCTGCGGCGTATCGGCATTGGTGCGCACATCCATGCGCCGACACTTGTCCGCCCATTCCATCAGACGGCCGAAATCGCCGGAAAGCTCCGGCTGGATCATCGGCACCACGCCGGCCAGAACCTGCCCCGCCGATCCATCCAGCGTGATGATATCGCCGCGCTTCAGCACGACGCCACCAACGCCGAGCAGCTTGTCGTTGCGGGCATCGACACGGATCGAACCGGCGCCGACCACGCAAGGAATACCCATGCCCCGCGCCACGACAGCCGCATGGCTGGTCATGCCGCCGCGCGTGGTCAGAACGCCTTCGGCGGCATGCATGCCGTGAATGTCTTCCGGGCTGGTTTCGGTGCGCACCAGAATGACCTTGCGGCCTTCGGCTTCAGCAGCAATCGCCTCTTCCGAGGAAAACACGATCTCGCCGCTGGCCGCCCCCGGAGAGGCCGGCAGGCCGGAACCGATGACACGGCGCTGCACCTTCGGGTCGATGGTCGGGTGCAAAAGCTGGTCGAGCGAGGGCGGCTCGATACGACAGATGGCGTCTTCGTGGGTAATCACCCCTTCATCGACCATGTCGACGGCGATCTTCATGGCGGCGCGGGTGGTGCGCTTGCCATTGCGGGTCTGCAGCATGAAAAGCTTGCCGCGCTCCACCGTGAACTCGATATCCTGCATGTCGCGAAAATGCGCTTCCAGCGTGGTGCAGACGGCTTTGAATTCTGCAAACGCCTCCGGCATCAGCTTTTCCATCGAGGGTTTTTCGCCGCCGGTGGCAATGCGCCCCTCTTCGGTGATCGACTGCGGCGTGCGGATGCCGGCCACCACATCCTCACCCTGCGCATTCACCAGAAACTCGCCGTAAAGCGATTTTTCGCCGGTCGAGGGATTGCGGGTAAAGGCCACGCCAGTGGCCGAGGTGGAGCCGAGATTGCCAAAAACCATGGCCTGCACGCTGACTGCCGTGCCCCACTCCGCCGGGATATTGTGCAGGGTGCGAAAGGTGACGGCGCGCGGGTTCATCCAGCTGGCGAACACCGCCCCGATCGCCTTCCACAGCTGCTCATGCGGATCCTGCGGAAAGACCTCGCCAAATTCCTCCTCGATCATTTCCTTGTAACGCGACACGACGTGCTGCCATTCGACGGCGCTCATTTCGGTATCGTATTCGTGGCCGCACTGGGCCTTTTCGTCTTCCAGAATTTCCTCGAAAATCTCGTGATCGACGCCCATCACCACATCCGCATACATCTGGATGAAACGACGATAGGTATCCCAGGCAAAGCGCGCATCACCGGCATCATGGCCAAGCGCCTGAACCGTCTCGTCATTGAGGCCGAGATTGAGGACCGTATCCATCATGCCCGGCATGGAAGCGCGGGCGCCGGAGCGCACCGACAGGAGCAGCGGGCGCGTATCGCCGCCAAAGGTGCGGCCGGTTTCCTCCTCCATGGCGGCAAGGCCATCAAGCACCTGTTTACGCAGATCATCCGGAAGGGTCTTGCCGTTGCCGTAATACCAGCCGCAGACGTCGGTGACGATGGTCATGCCGGGCGGCACCGGCAGGCCAAGCGCCGCCATCTCGGCAAGGTTGGCCCCCTTGCCGCCGAGAAGCGCACTATCGGCGGCTCTCCCCTCCGCCGTGCCACCGCCGAAGCGGTATACCCATTTCGCCATGCCTGCTCTCCACCCGACGCGGGCCTGTTCTTGTCTTTTGCCAAAGGCTTACAGCATTTTCCTTGAAGAGGAAACGCAGGGCGCGGCATCGATTGCTGCGCCGCAATGGAAAAAACATCCCGCCACAGTGCAAATACGAGGATGTGATATGCTTCTTACAGGGGAAACCCTTAGGCAAAGGCAGCAAGATCAAACTGGAAGCCTTCCATGCCTGTGACGAGACGACACATCCTGACCCTCGCCGGCGTGACGACTGCCGCTGCCGCTCTTCCCGGCGCGCTGGCTGCCGAAGGCATCACCGATACGACGCCCACAAAAGCCACCCTGCCGTTTGCGCTGACCACACCGATCCATTGCGGCGAAGTGGCAATCCGGGTGCGTCATCTCGACAACATGGTCGCCTATTACCGCGCGGTTCTCGGGCTTGCCGAACTGTCGAGCACGAAGGATGGCGCAACGCTTGGCGTTGCCGGGACGCCGCTGCTGCATCTCATCACCACCCCGGACGCGAAGATCGAACCCGTTACCAGCGCCGGCCTCTATCATGTCGCCTATCTGATGCCGAACCGGGCTGAGCTGGCGCGCTGGCTGGTGCATATCGCCATGACAAAAGTGCCGGTCAGCGGTTTTGCCGATCACAATGTCAGCGAGGCTGTCTATCTGATGGACCCGGAAGGCAACGGCATCGAGGTCTATTCCGATCGCCCGCGCGAAAACTGGCAGTGGAACGAGGGCGTGGTGACGATGGGCAGCGAACCGCTCGATATCGACGGCATTCTGGCACTGGCGGACACAAAGAAAGACACGTTCACGGCGGCACCGGATCTCCTGCGCATCGGGCACATGCATCTGAAGGTCGGCGATCTTCAGAAGGGAGACGCATTTTACGTGGCGGCGGCGGGGCTGGTGCATACGCGAAAGGGGCGCGAGGACGCGGCCTTCCTGTCCTCCGGCGGTTACCACCACCACGTGGCGATGAACATGTGGCACAGCAAAGGCGCGGGCGCGCGGCGAAGCGGACAGACCGGGCTTGCATGGTTTTCACTGGCCGTGAGCGATCATGAGACGCTGGAGGCGCAACGCAGCCGGTTCGAAGCGGCAGGGTTTGCCCCAAAGGCAATTGCCGATGGCAGGGGGTTTGAGGTGACCGACCCGTGGGGCACGGGCCTGCGGCTGGTGCCCGTTTGACCGGGACTGTAAGAACCGCCGCCGAAAACCCTATGTCTTTTCAAGAATGATGTTGGAAACGGCCGGCCCGGCCAAAAAATAGGCTTTGCGGGGCCGCCTGCTCCGGCCCCGCAAAGCCTTCCGACCAGGACAGGAAAACCCGGTCGGGGGGTTCTTACAGACAAGACCGGTTGCGTTTCATTCGCGCTCCGGTGGTCCGCCCTTGTTGAAATCATTAATAAACCTCTAACGGCTTTTCGTCCTCCCACAAATGGGTGAAACGACGCAAATCAAAAAACCATATTTGGTAACATTCGGAAAAACTGGGTAGATTTACCTTTTCGATTTCGCTTGACGCCCTAAGCACTGCCACGAAAACGTCATAAATAACAAAGGCTCAGATGCCCGGCGCTATCAGCGCCCGCAGCTGATCGGCGCTCGGCTCACCCAAAAGTTGCGGACCAGCCGCCGGATCGATCAGCCGCGCCCAGACCCGTTTCCCATCCGGCGAGAACAGGATGCGGATATGGCTGTTCGGGCAGTCGCGCGGATCGCAGGCGCCGAACAATTCGAACTCGCCCTCCGGCAACGTGACGACGCGGGACATGCCGGTGACATAACGCGCGCTGGTGATTAGCGTGCGCACCCAATCCGGCAGGTCCCGCCGGCCACGCAGAAGCGCCACCAGCGACTTCTTGTGTTCGGGCGAGGTGGCGACAACGTGGTTGAGCGCGCGATTGCCGATGGCCGCGGGCTGAGTTGATTGCGCAGACGGGGACGCATCGGATGCTGCGAGCGCCAACGGAGCGGGCGAGAGCATGGAGGCCGAAACGAGAAGAAGCGTTGCGAAACGTTTCGTCATGGACGCTGCACCACCTTCAGGCAACATCCGCGATCAGAGAACCCGCGGGAATATTCCAGGCCTTGCTGAGCTTGCGAATCTGATCGAGATTGATCTCGCGCTTGCCGTTGAGAAGATCCGCCGCACGCGCCTTTGACCCTATGACCGCCACGAGATCGGCGCGGCTGTAATTGTTCGCTACCATGACCGACTTCACCACCTCGACCGGGCTTGCCCCCGGGATCGGATAATTCCGCGCTTCATATTCCTCGATCAGAAGTGCGAGCGCATCGAAATGCGCGGCCGCATCGGTGCCTTCGTCCGGTTCATTCTCGAAGTAAGGGCGTATCGCCGTCAGCGTGGCCTGATATTCCTCTTCGTTCTGAAGGGTTCGAAACGCTTGCAGATTCAACATGTCGATCTCCTTCTTTCAGAGCTTTGCCACATCTATCGCATCATACTGGGTATGCGTTCCGACGAAGAGAACGAAAATCCGTTTCGTTCGAAATGCCACCAGCCCGACAATGCGATACTTGTTGCCACCGACATCAAAGACCACCTTGTTGCCGGAAACCATGTCGGCCGAATTAAAGGTCTTCTTCAGCTCGCTGAAATTACCCCAGCTTGCCTTGGATGCAGCAGCATGCCATTCCGTCATCGCAGCTTCAGCTGTTTCTCTGGGCATGCCTTTCGGCAGTGAATTCCAGAAACTGACCAGAGCCGACTTTGCGATAACGTTCACAACTGCCCCCTATATAACAAATTCCCAATCTGGAAACAAGTCTCGGTTTCCAAGTTGGAAACCGCAAATTCAGCAGCTCCTCACACCGCCTCGGCCAGTTGCTCGGCGACCTGCAGATCCACCGACACCAGCTGGCTCACGCCCTGCTCCGCCATGGTCACGCCGAAGAGGCGGTTCATGCGGGCCATGGTGATGGGATTGTGGGTGATGATGACGAAGCGGGTTGCGGTCGAGGCCGCCATTTCGTCCATCAGGTTGCAGTAACGCTCGACATTGTGGTCGTCGAGCGGCGCGTCCACTTCGTCCAGAACGCAGATCGGCGCCGGATTGGTGAGGAAGACGGCAAAGATCAGCGCCATCGCCGTCAGCGCCTGTTCGCCGCCCGAAAGCAGCGTCATCGTCTGCGGTTTCTTGCCCGGCGGGCGGGCGAGAATTTCCAGACCGGCTTCGAGCGGATCGTCGCTTTCGATCAGTTGCAGTTCCGCCGTGCCGCCATTGAACAGGTGGGTGAACAGCCGCTGGAACTGGGTGTTGACCACATCGAAGGCGGCGATCAGGCGTTCGCGGCCTTCGCGGTTCAAACTCTGGATGGCGCCGCGCAGTTTCTTGATGGCGTCGATAACGTCGTCGCGTTCGCGGGTCAGCGCTTCGAGCTTTTCGGAAAGTTCTTTCTGCTCCTCATCGGCGCGCAGGTTGACGGCGCCGAGCCGCTCGCGCTCGATCTTCAGGCGGTCCAGTTCACGCTCCACCTGCGCGATATCCGGCGGCGGTGCTTCGTGACCAAGCCCCGTCAGGCGCCATGCCTCGTGCGGTTCGCAATTCAGCGCCTCGCGGATACGGTTTTCGGTTTCGTTGCGACGCTCGGCAGCGGAAACCAGACGTTCCTCGGCGCGGCCGCGGCGCTCGCGGGTTTCGGCCAGCTCCGATAGCGCGATGGTGGCGATACGGTCGGCCTCGCGCTGGCGGGTTTCTGCCTCGACCAGAATGTCGGATGCGGCCTTGCGGGCCTCCTCCGCCTTCTGCAATTCGTTGAGCAGCGCCCGGCGTTTGTCGTCGAATTCTTCGGGCGCAAGATCGAGGTCGACCATTTCCTCACGCGCCTCTTCCTCGCGTTCGCGCAGCGAGGCGATGTGATCTTCGGCGCTGGCGGCACGACCCTGCCATGTACCACGTTCCTGACCGATGGCGGCAACACGGCGGCGGCGCGCATCGGTTTCGCGCGAAAGCCCCTCGTAACGGGCGCGGGCTTCGGCCAGCAGGCCACGATCGGTGGCAACGGTCGCCTGCTGTTCGCGCAGGCGGGCATCGACTTCGTCGACATTGGGGGCGTCTTCAAGCTCGGTGCGGGCGGCTTCGTCCTGCTCCGAGACTTCCTCGATCTGCTCGCGCAGCTGATCGAGAGCGGCCGAAACAACATCGCGGCGACGCATCAGATCACCGGACGCCCGTTCGGCGGCGGCCAGAGCCTCGCGCGCTTCGGCCAATTGACGCTGGGCGATGCGGCTGCGCTCACGCGCATCGTGAAGGCGCAGTTCCTCGGTGGCAATCGCATCGATGGCGGCGGCGGCCAGCGTTTCGGCTTCGGACAGCGCAATCTGCGCCTCGTCGATCTCGGCTTCCAGTTCCGACAGACGATTTTTCTGGGCAAGGCGAAGAGCGGCGGCGCTTGGCGCTTCCGAGCCGGTGACATGGCCATCCCAGCGGAAAACCGCGCCTTCGCGCGTCACCAGCCGCTGGCCGGGTTTCAATTGCGGCATCAGGCGATTGGCGGTGTCGAGATCGGTCACGCCGATCTGCGACAGGCGGCGGGCAAGCTGCGGCGGCGCAATCACATGCGCGATCATCACCTCGACGCCATCCGGAAGCGCCGGATCGGCGGCCGCATCACCGGTACCCGACCAATAGGACGGCGCTGAAGAATCCAGCGCGCTTTCGAGATCATCGCCCAGCACGGCACCCACGGCCGTTTCATACCCGCGATCGACACGGATTACCTCAGCAACCGGCGGATAAGTGCCGGATGTATCACCTGCCGCCAGCATGCGGCGGATCGTCTTGCTCTCGGTTTCCAGCCCGCCCAGATGCGAACGGGCAGCCACCACCGGCGCGCGCGCGTCTGTCTCCCTGCGGCGGGCAAGGCCAAGCGCCTCCTCGACGTCCTCGATCAGAACCGCGATATCCTCGACAGCGATTTCAGCCGCCTCGACCGCTTCGCGGCGTTCGGACGGATCGGCGAGACCGGACAGACGTTCATCGATGCCGGACAGTTCGGACTGCGCCTCACCCAGCGAACGCTCCAGACGCCCACGACGATCAGCCAGATCGCGGATGACGCGTTCCAGCTGCTGACGACCGGCGGCGGCTTCGGCGCGCTCGGCGGTCACTTGCGCAAACACGCGCTCGCTGTCGGCAAGGCTGGCGGCGGCACCTTCAAAAGCTTCGCGCAGTTCCTCGGCTTCAGAACCGCTTTCGGCCAGCAGTTCGGCCAGTTCCGCCTCTTCCGCATCGAGCCGTGCCAAAACCTCGGCGTTTTCGGAAACCAGCCGTTCCTCACGGCGAATATCTTCAGCCAGCTGCGCTAAGCGCCGGGTCAGCTCGTCGCGGCGACGCAGCAGACGGCCTGCCTCTTCCTCCAGCTGGCCACGGGCGATCTGCAGGCGTTGCAAGGCGGCACCGGCGGCGGCTTCGGCCTCGCGCAGTTCCGGCAACTTGTGGGCAACGATCGCCTGATTTTTGGCCGCTTCCATCTGCGCCTGCGCTTTTTCAGCAACGATGGCGGTGGCCTGATTGAGCGTGCTGATCGCCTCGCCCTCGGCCTCCTTGGCCTGCACCCAGCGGATATGCAGAAGCATCGCTTCGCGGGCGCGGATATCGGCAGACAGGCTCTTGAAGCGGTTGGCCTGACGCGCCTGACGTTTCAGGCTTTCGATCTGGCTTTCCAGCTGCGCGACAACGTCTTCGAGACGCTCGAGATTGCCTTCGGCGGCACGCAGGCGCAGTTCCGCCTCATGGCGGCGGGAATGCAGGCCGGAAATGCCGGCGGCCTCTTCCAGCAATTGCCGACGCGCTTGCGGTTTTGCCGAGATCAGCTCGCCGATACGCCCCTGCCCCACCATGGAGGGCGAGCGCGCGCCGGTAGAAGCATCGGCGAACAGAAGCTGCACGTCCTTGGCCCGCGCTTCCTTGCCGTTGATGCGGTAGACCGAGCCCTGCTCGCGCTCGATACGGCGCGACACCTGGATCTCGTCAGCATCGTTAAAGGCGGCCGGTGCAGTGCGGTCGGAATTGTCGAGATAAAGGCCGACTTCGGCAGTGTTGCGGGCCGGGCGGTTGCCGGAACCGGAGAAGATGACGTCGTCCATGCCGGACGCGCGCATGTTCTTGTAGGAGTTTTCGCCCATCACCCAACGGAGCGCCTCGACAAGATTGGACTTGCCGCAGCCGTTCGGGCCGACAACGCCGGTCAGGCCGGGCTCGATGATGAATTCGGTGGGTTCGACAAAGGATTTGAAACCGACGACGCGGAGGCGATTGAACTTCAATTCAGTGCCCCCTGCCCGTTGTCAGCAGCAATGATCGCGGACGCGCCAAAAATCCCGCCCGCGATCATTTCGCGATGGGTCCTAGAGCAGAGCGTCGATGACCGCCGACATTTGCTCAACCGACAGGTCTCCAGCATACTTTTCGCCGTTGATGATGAAGGTCGGCGTCGAGTTGACACCAAAGTCCTTGGCGCCGCGCTGCATCGTTGCGTTCACATCATCGAGAAGCTTCTGGTTGGTCAAGCAGGCGTTGAAGCTTTCCTGTGAAAAACCAGCAATTTTAACTGCCTGCGTCAAGCCATTGCGAACATTGCCGTCGGCCGGAGCCGCCCAGGCGCGCTGCTGCTTGAACAGCATCGAGATCATCGGGAAATACTGGTCGGCCGTTGCAAGCTCGGCCGGCTTGGACGGGTTGCAGCGGGCCAGCATGAAGGCGGCCGTCGCTGCAGGGTCGAACGGGAACTCGCGGACGATGAAGCGCACCTTGCCGGTGTCGATATACTTTTCCTTGATCGGATCGAATGTGTTGGCATGGAAAGCGGCGCAATGCGGGCAGGTCATCGACATATATTCGACGATGGTGACCGGAGCGTCATCCTTGCCGAGCTGCATGTCCGGCAGCGGGCCGGGCTTCAGCACTTCGGCCATATCGACCTTACCACCGGATTCCGGCTTTTCCTGCGCCTGTGCGGAGGTCATCGACGCTGCGAGCGTGAGGCCCAGCGCGGTGGAAGCGGATCCGGCGAGAAGCGCGCGGCGGCTGAGGGCTGCGGCAAAAGTCTCGTTGGTCATCGTCTGAATGGTCATGAAGACACCTGTTGCGAGGAAGTAAAAAACTGTCGAGATTTCCGTAGCCTGCCGTTTGTCGTCCGACAAGCGCGGCTTTCACTACTCTTTTCAAACAATTGTGACGAGGAATGGACAAGATACGCGTCGGCCGCAAGAGGACGCAAGGCCGCAGCCATACCGCGACCATGCCGAAGCCATCGTCAGCGACGGATTGTCCGCTTCTTCTGCATCACCGCCGTGCCGAGCCGTGTCACGGCATTCCTCAGCGCATCGTTGTCGATGCCCTCCATCATCTCGTCCAGTTTACGCGCCGCCTCGCCCTTCAGCGGCGGCGGTTTTGGACGATGGCGCGGCGCCTGCACCACCGGCTTCTGCACGATGCGGATCTGGCGTATGGCCGGAAAGCCGAAAAACGCGTTGATGCGGCCGATCAACTCGCCCTGCGCGTGGGAAAGGAACAGGGCGCGTGCGCCTTCGCAGGCAATCGTCAGCGTACCGGCCTGATAACCACTATCCGTGCCCGGCTCGCGACGCGGCCAGGCGATCTTTTCGGGCCGCGTGCACTCGGCAAAATCCTCACCGGCGATTTCATCCCAGGAGCCGAGCAGAGCGGTGGAAATGCCGGCACGCTTGGCCAGAACCGGATCAATAATACCGTTCGCCACCTCGGCGATCTGGTGCGCGCCGCGGCGGATGAATGGCTTCTTGCTGGTCTCGCTCATGGCTGGTCTTCGGTGTCCCGTGTGGGCGGCAGCAAGATAACCTTCTGCGACAGCGGCATGGCCACAACCAGTGCAAGCCACAGGAAGAAGTTATCATAGATATCCTGAAAGAACAGGATGTTGGTGGAGCCGGCAATCACATAACCGAACAGGATGAGAAGCGCGATGAACAACCGCTTGCGGCGCGCCACCGTGGTCGGATTGCGCAGCACACACAGAAGCGGCGAAACCAGCAACAACAGCATGGCACTCAGCCCGGCAAGCCCGGCATCAAATGTCACGGTGATGAAACCGTTGTGGAAATGCGTGAAACTGTAACCCAGCTTGGTGATGAATTCCTGGCGGTTCTGCACGCCATAGCCCAGCCAGGGGTTTTCGATGAAAAGCCCGCTCGCATATTGCCACAACTGCATGCGCGCCGTGTAGGATTCGTCGACTGCGCTGTCATTGGCGAAATAACCCAGCATGCCGATCAGCCGGTCGGAATGCTTCAAACCGATGACAACGACCACGCCGATGGCCACGATCAGCAGCAATGCACCTTTCCAATTGTAGAACCGGCGCAGTTTCTGCGGAAACAGCACGAACAACATGACCATCGCGATAACCGGAATGGGCAGCACGCCGCGCGACTGGGACAGGAGGACACAGAGAATGCCGGCAACGAAACCAAGCCAGCCAAGTGCCTGCCGGCGCGGCCGGGGCGACACGGTGTTGAGCAAGGAAATCGAGGCCAGCATCGAACAGACCATGCTGAATGGCAGGGCATTGCCCATGCCGCCGAAAGCACGCGTATCGTAGAATTCCACCTGCACATAGGCGACCGGCAGAGCCAGAATGCCACAGACTGCGGCACCGACGACGAAAGCATCGATCAGCGCCGAAGTGGAAGCGACGCGCAGACGCGGCAGGACCAGCGGAAAAAAGATGAACGGCAGAAGCGCGACGCAGCGACTTAGGAGATTGTCCGCCGTCGCCGGATCATAATTGATCGCCGCCGCAAGCAGAATGACCGACACATAAAGCCAGGCCGGCCCGATGATATACAGATCACTGCGTTGAAAGCGTGCAGGAAACCGTTTGAGCGCCAGCGAAATCAGCGCCCACCCCATCGAGATACCGAGGAGTATGGTGATGATCGAACCGGCGATACCGGCGGCTCCACTGACGATGGCGAGACAGGCAACATTGTTCCGTTGCATCGACGGCAGTTTCATTCCAGCTCTTTTCATCGATCGATTTTACACGGAAGACATAGGAGAATGATTCTCCACGGAAAGCGGCATCTTGCACGGCAGCATGAAAACATCCAATTATTACAGCGTCACATTGTTGCATTGGTACGATCGCCACCATCGCGAACTGCCTTGGCGCATCACGCCCGTGGCAGCCAAAGCAGGCTTTTTTGCGAATCCCTATCACGTCTGGTTGTCGGAAGTCATGCTGCAGCAGACAACCGTTCAGGCGGTCAAACCCTATTTCGCGAAATTCCTGTCACTGTGGCCAAAGGTGGAAGATCTGGCCGCGGCTCCATCCGGCGATGTGATGGCCGCATGGGCGGGGCTCGGTTATTACGCCCGCGCCCGCAACCTGAAAAAATGCGCCGAAGCCGTGGCAAATGAGCATGGTGGCATCTTTCCCGATACGGAAGCAGGCCTGAAGGCACTGCCCGGCATCGGTGATTACACGGCCGCCGCCGTTGCGGCGATCGCCTTCAACCGGCAGGCAGCCGTGATGGACGGCAATGTCGAGCGGGTGATTTCCCGCCTGTTCACGATCGACGCACCGCTTCCCGGCTCCAAGCCGCAGATGAAGGCAAAAGTGGCGGAACTGACGCCATCAGACCGTCCCGGCGATTTCGCGCAGGCGATGATGGATCTCGGCGCGACCATCTGCACGCCCAAACGCCCCGCCTGCGCGCTCTGTCCGTTCAACAGCCACTGTCTGGCGCTGGCAAAAGATGACCCCGAGCGTTTTCCGGTCAAGGCGCCGAAAAAGACAAAACCCGTGCGCGTCGGAGCCGCTTTTGTGGCGGTAACACCGGATGGCGAAATCCTGCTACGTCGCCGCATCGAGACCGGCCTGCTGGGCGGCATGACGGAAGTGCCGACCACGGCATGGACGGCGCGCATCGACGGCGGCACGACGCCGGACCACGCCCCCTTCCCCGGAGACTGGCAGGCTTGCGGCCAGATCGTCCACGTCTTCACCCATTTCGAACTGCGGCTTGCGGTCTACCGATTGAGCCACGAAAAGATCGACACCGAGGGCGGCGACTGGTGGGAACCGGTCACCAATCTCGAAGCTCAGGCATTGCCGACCGTCATGAAAAAGGCAATCGTGCAGGCGATACCGCTTGCGTTTTCAAAACTGTAATACTGATATCAGGAAGGTTTCATGGCCGCTCAAATCGACCACATCGTCTTCGACATCGGCAAGGTGCTGATCCATTACGACCCGAACATTCCCTACGAGCGCATCATTCCGGGCGTGGAAGAGCGCCAGTGGTTTTTCCTCAACGTCTGCACCCATGAATGGAACCTGGAGCAGGATCGCGGCCGTAGCTGGGAAGAGGCCGAAAACCTGCTGATTGCCGAACATCCCGATCATGCCGAAGAGATTCGCGCCTTCCGCAAGCATTGGCACGAAATGGTGCCGCATGCCTATGACACGGTCGCCATCATGGAAAGCCTGATCGACAAGGGCCGCGACGTGACCATGCTCACCAATTTTGCATCGGACACGTTTCGCCATGCACAGGAATTGTTTCCGTTCCTGAAAAAGCCGCGCGGCGTGACGGTGTCCGGCGATATTTTCATGATCAAGCCGGATGTGCGGATCTATGAAAAACACGCTGCCGACTTTGGCCTGAAGCCGGAAGCCACCCTGTTCATCGACGACAGTTTTCCGAATGTCGAAGGTGCGCGAAAGGCCGGCTGGCAGGCGGTGCATTTTGTAGATGTAGAGACGCTGAAGAAGGATCTGGACGCGTTGGGCGTGGCTTACTGAGACTATCGGGGCACCAACAAAGGTGCCCCTCCCCTTAAAATCCGCTTAGCGCTTTCGGCACCTCATAGGAGCCATTCTTGAAGCGTAAGCGGTGCTTTGCGGTCGTTGTTTTTTCGGTATCCTTGCACACCTCGGCCGTCCCCTCGCTGAGACGGTGAACCAGCGTATCCGACACAATGATATCGGCCATCGGTGATTTTGTAGGTGCCATGGTCAGCGTGCGGTTCACGCTGTCGAACTCACCATTGCAGCTCATGTCCCATTCGCCGCCAAATTTGGCGACGACAAGATTTTCAAGCACCGGCTTCAACTGCTGCCCCTCGATGGCGAACAGCCACAGGGTCGTATCATTATAGGGATTGGGGCTGGAACTGCCGCGCGTCGCCTTGCGCAGTCCGAACGCTACGTTTCCGGGCGCCAGTTGATAGAACGCCGTATCGAAGGCAAGTTCGGTAATGAATATCGCATCATCGCTCATCAGCCCCTCGACGCGATACCTGCCCTTCACGTCGAGACTTTGACGATCGAGCACGAGCATATCGAGATCTCCCTCGTTGCCGTCCTGCTGGCGTGGATTATCCACCAGTGGCACGGCCACCAGCATCAGTTCCGGCCGGGCGGGCCAGATACGGCAGAGCATCGCATGGGGATCATCGCCCATACTGCCTTGTTCGGGCAGGGTCAGCGTCTTGCCATCGACCTCGAAAGCATTATCCGGCAACGCCTTGGCCCCCGGATAGACCTTGGCGGCGATCGCCGCCAGCCGCGCGCTACAGCCATCTTCCGCCGAATGTGCCATGGTTGCCGCCGAGAAAAAGCCAATCAGCAGCGCAAGCGAAAAAACCGTTTGCCGCGTCATCGTCACTGCTCCACTGCAGCGTTGGCGCGACCGGCGCCGCCCAACACATCGATCATCGGCACGGCGCCATTCGGCACCATCGTATAGGGCAATTGGCCGTTCCAGCGTTCGGCCTGCGTCAGCGACACGAGGCCGGGATTGTCCTTCAGCGCATCACCGCGCGCCTTGATGGCATCGGCTTCCGCCTCGCCGCGCACACGGATCGCCTCGGCATCGGCCTGAGCCTGCAGGCGCACCGCATCTGCCTGCGCCTGCGCATCGGCGCGGCGGGCATCGGCGTTTGCATTGGCGCGCGTCACGGTGATTTCCGCCTGCACTTTTTCACGCTCGGCATTCTGGCGCAGGCGCTGCACCTCGACCTCGGCCAGCATGCGCTGCTCGATGCTCGCTTCGTAAGCGTCGGAAAAATCGATGTTTTCGATCTGCACGCTGTCAACGATCACCGGCCCCTTGACGCCGGCCTGAATGGCATCGGCGATTTCCTGGTTGAGGCGGCCGCGCTCCTGAATGGCGGTGACGGCGTTGAAGCGGCCAAACACGGTTTTGGTTTCCTCAAAAACGCGACGCTCGACCAGACGGCTCAACAGACCGGCTTCCGAACCGAACTGTTCGTAAACGGTGGCGACCTGATCGACCGGGATGCGGTAATTGACGGAAAGCTTCATCGTCGCCGGCTGCTGGTCGCGGCTATAGGCGTCCATGCGGTCATAAACCACGGCCTGCGACTGCACGGAAATGCGCACAATGCTGTCGATGACCGGCAGTTTGAAACCGAGGCCCGGCTCGGCCGTGCCGGCAATCGCGCCGTAACGCAGCACGACGCCACGTTCACCCTGATCGATCGTGCACCAGGAGCCGAATACGATGCCGAGCGCGACAATGGCAACGGCGCCGAAAATCAAGGTTGGAACAGTCGAAACAAAACGCATATTTCCCCCACATCCCAGAAGGATGAACGATCAGAACATAAGCCGCCATCACAGATTTGCGGCAGCGTTGCAGCCGGCTTTCGCCGAAATCCGCATGCCGTTCGCAACTATCCGGCCAACGCTCTGAAATCGAGGGTAGAAATCACAAATAAAAGACGCCCGGTCTCGGACGAAACCGGGCGTCAAGGATCCTCTTCCGGGACTAGAGGTACAAAACCGGAGAGGAATCTCGCGATCTGGCAGCCGCCGGTTCATCCGGTGGCCTTGTGCCGCTGGTGGATCAGCCTGCCTTTGCCATATCGTTTCTGATGACGGTCCGAAGATCGTCGATGGGTTTCAAAACGCCGTCTTCCTCGTAGTGCCAGAAGGTCCAGCCGTTGCAGGCATCAAACCCCTGCACCTTGGCGCCAAGGCGGTGGATGGAGCCGGCGGATCCGCCGGATGCCAGCGTGCCATCGGCACGCACGATGGCGCTCCATTTGCGCTTGGCATCGGTCAAAACCTGGCCGGGACGGATGAGGCCGCTTTCGACCAGCGTGTTGAAGGCAACGCGTGGTTCGGCCTTCTTGCCGGTCATGACGGTCAGTTCTGCGCCACCGAGCGGCTCGACGGCTTCGATACGGGCGGAGGCCGCATCGATGTAATCCTGCTCGCGTTCGATGCCGACAAAGTTGCGGCCGAGACGCTTTGCGACGGCGCCGGTCGTGCCCGAACCGAAGAACGGATCGAGGATGATATCGCCCGGCTTGGTGCAGGACATGATGATGCGGGCCAAGAGCGCTTCCGGCTTCTGGGTCGGATGCACCTTCTTGCCGTCATCGCCCTTCAGGCGTTCGCCACCCGAGCAGATCGGAAACAGCCAATCGGAGCGCATCTGCACGTCGTCGTTGGATGCCTTGAGCGCATCGTAATTGAACGTATAGCCCTTGGACTTGGCGTCGCGGCTGGCCCAGATCATCGTTTCATGGGCATTCTGGAACCGGCGGCCTTTGAAGTTGGGCATCGGGTTGGTCTTGCGCCAGACGATGTCGTTGAGGAGCCAGAAATTCAGGTCCTGCATGATCGCGCCGACGCGAAAGATGTTGTGGTAGGAGCCGATGACCCAGATCGTGCCATTCGGCTTCAACACGCGGCGGCAGGCGAGCAGCCAGGCGCGGGTAAAGGCGTCGTACATTTCGAAGGAGGCGAACTGGTCCCATTCGTCATCGACGGCATCGACGACGGAATGGTCGGGACGGTGAAGCACGCCGCCGAGCTGCAGGTTATACGGCGGGTCGGCGAAGATCGCGTCAACCGAATGATCCGGCAGAGCGTTCAGAGCAGCGACGCAATCGCCCTTGATGATGGAGTTGAGCCAGTTCTTTGGCTGCTGCCGGGTCGATGTGATGTCGGCCAGCGGGAATACAAACGCCATTTTGATACTCGCCTCTACGCTTACTCGAATACGTGTTTAGTGACTGGTATGGTTACTGATTTTGGTTACCAAACACTGAACGGGCGGATGATTTCGGGAAAAGAATTGGCGTGGTGGCGGATAACGAAATGCGGTAGAATACCTCCCATGAAGCGTAATGAGGCCATCGAGAAGCTGAAAAGCCAATCCGACGCAATCCGCGCGCTCGGAGCCACTTCTCTTTACCTTTTCGGTTCGGTGGCCCGCAACGAAGCCGGGCCTGCGAGCGATCTGGACCTGTTTATCGATTATGATCCGCAGAGCCGTTTCAGCGCTTTCGATCTGGTTGGGATCAAGCTTTTTCTTGAGGAAGAACTCGCACTTGATGTCGACATAACGACACGTGATAGCCTTCACCCGCTCCTGAGAGACCGGATAGAAGCTTCCGCCACTCAGGTGTTTTGATGGCGCGGGAGTTTCGACATTTCCTTCACGACATTATCTACGCAATCACCGCCATCGAGACAGCAATTGCCGGCAAGTCGTTTGAGGATTATCAGAACGACACGATGCTAAAGCTGGGACTGGAGCGCGCCGTTGAAATCATCTCGGAAGCCAGCCGTCACATTCCCGAGCATCTCCGTTCCACCCGGCCGGAAATCCCGTGGCCCAAGGTCCGTGGTATCGGCAATGTGCTTCGGCACGAATACCATGGGCTGTCGGACAGAATCATCTGGGCGGTAATCGAGGACGAACTACCAAGATTGCGCATTGCCATCGAAGCGATTCAACAGAGCGCCGGACCTGCCTGATCACCCCGCATGCACCGCGTTGCTATCCTCCGGCACCTCCTCCCGCTCGTTCATGCCGTAATCGCGCAGCACATGCGCCACCCTCAGCCGGTAGTCGGCGAAAATCCCGCCCCTTCCCGCCTTCTGGGCGGCGCGGTGGCTTTCGAGATTGCGCCATTGTTTCACCGCCGCCTCGTCGCGCCAGAAGGACAGGGACAGGATCTTGCCGCGGTTGGTGAGGCTCTCGAACCGTTCGATCGACACAAAGCCGTCGATCGTCTCCAGTTCCTTGCGCAGTTCCCCCGCGATATCGAGATAATGATGGCGTTCGCCCATGAAGGGCAAAACTTCAAAGATGACGGCGATCATGGTTTTCCTCCCAATCCATGCGGCAGCGACAGGTTCTTCAGAAAGATGCGATCCTCCTTGAGGATGAACCGTTCGCGTTTGGCGAATTCGTAATTCTGCCGCCCCAGCGGGTCAGCCGCAAGGTTTTGACGATAAGCCTCATAGGCGGCGAGGTTTTCGATGTTGTAGACGCCGTAGGCCGTCGTCGCAGATCCTTCGTGCGGGCCAAAATAACCGATCAGGTCGGCGCCGTTGCGCGGGATGCATTGACCCCAGTTGCGCGAATATTCGGCAAACTCTTCGCGTTTGAACGGATCGATCTCGTAGCGGATGAAACAAGTAATCATCGGGCATTTCCTTCTGTTGGCACGCCTCCTTCTGCCATGTCGATTTCCGTCAATGCTTCGGTCCAGATCGAAGCATGAAAGGAAATTGTGTGCTAGAAGTCTCGTCATGAAAGAAGGACCGGATATCGCCCGCCTGGGCACGCTGATCGGCGACCCCGCCCGCGCCAACATGCTGACCGCGCTGATGGGCGGGCAGGCCTTGACCGCGAGCGAGCTTGCACAGGCCGCCGGCGTGTCGCTGCCGACTGCCAGTTCGCACCTCTCCAAGCTGGAGGATGGCGGGCTCTTGTCTCAACGCAAGCAGGGCCGGCATCGCTATTTCGCGCTGGCCGACACGGCGACAGGTGCGATGCTGGAAAGCCTCATGGGTTTTGCCGCCAGCCGTGGCCATTTGCGCCACAAGCCCGGCCCCAAAGACCCGGCTCTGCGCAAGGCGCGTATCTGCTATGATCATCTGGCCGGCGATTTTGGCGTGCGCATGCTCGACAGTTTTTTGTGCGAGGGCGTGATTGCGGCCGAGGGCGAGAAACTGACGCTGACCAAGGCCGGCCACGCTCGCGTGTCCGCACTCGGCATCGATGTCGAAAGCCTGCACTCGCCCCGTCGCCCATTGTGCAAATCCTGCCTCGACTGGAGCGAAAGGCGCTCGCATCTGGCCGGCTCGCTCGGCAGGGCACTGCTTGGCCATTTCATCGACAATGGTTGGGCGCGAAGAGTGGCGGATAGCCGCATCATCGACTTCACGCCGGAGGGCGAACGCCGTTTTATGGCCGTTTTTCCGGTCGATTGAGCCGTTTCGCATTGTTCGTCCGGCCTGCCTCGTGTAGAGCCGCCTTACCCAAACACACCTTGAGAGAATTTTGCTCATGAGCGGTTTCGACCTCATCATCTTCGACTGCGACGGCGTTCTGGTCGATTCGGAAATCATCGCAGCACAGGTGGAATCCCGGCTTCTGACCGAAGCCGGTTACCCGATCAGCGCCGAAGAGATGGGCGAACGTTTTGCCGGCCTGACCTGGCGCGACATTCTTCTGCAGGTGGAAAAGGAAGCCGATATCCCGCTGTCGGCCTCGCTGCTCGACAAGTCGGAAAAGCTGCTCGACGCTCGCCTGGCGCGTGACGTGAAGGTAATCGAGGGTGTGAAATTCGCGCTTGCGCGGCTGACCACACAGCGCTGCATCTGCTCCAATTCGTCGTCGGCACGACTGGACATGATGCTGACCAAGGTCGGTCTGAAACCCTATTTCGAGAACCATATCTACTCTGCGAAAGATCTCGGGCCGGATCGGGTCAAACCCAAGCCGGACATCTTTCTGCACGGCGCAAAACAGTTCGGCGTCGCGCCGGAACGCTGCCTTGTCATCGAGGATTCGTCGCATGGCGTGCATGGCGCACGTGCGGCCGGCATGCGGGTGATCGGTTTTACCGGTGCCTCGCACACCTATCCGAGCCATGCCGACAAGCTGACCGATGCCGGCGCGGAAACAGTGATTTCCCGCATGAGCGAACTGCCCGCCATGGTGGCGGCACTGGCCGAGTGGGAAGTGGTGTGAAATTATTCCGAACGGATGATGCCCGACGGCCGATGAGCGACTGAAGGGCGGCACGGCCCCGACATCGAGATGGGGCTGTGCCTGATTTCGTTACGGATCAGAATTCGATCATCACCTTGCCGACATGTTCTGCTGCTGCAAAATAGGCATAGGCTTGTGGCGCGTCATCGAATTTGAACACCTTGCTGACAGGCGTTTCCATGCCATTCGCCTCGATGGCGCGTAGAAGATCGACAAACATGGCGCGGCTGCCATTGGCGATGCCCCTGATCGTGATGTTCTTGGCGATGAAGGCGACATAATCAGGAATGGCCGGGCCCTTGCCCGGCGTCACGCCGATGACGACGATACGTCCATTGACTGCGGCGGCGGCAATCGACTGGCCCATCGTGTCTTCGCCACCCGTTTCGAGGATGATATCGGCGCCGGCATCGCCGGTCTGCGCCATCAGCTCGGCCGCCCAGTCAGGATGCCTGCGGTAATTGATGGTGATATCCGCACCCAGCTCGCGGGCGATGGCCAGCTTGTCATCACTCGAAGAGGTGATCGCCACCCGCGCGCCATGCAGTTTGGCGATCTTCAGCCCGGCCATCGAAACACCGCCAGTGCCGAGGCAGAGCACAGTATCACCAGCCTTTACATGGCACATTTCAACAAGTGCGTTCCATGCCGTCAGCGCCGCGGAAGCAAGCGCCGCCACATCCTTGTCGGCCAGAGCATCGGGCACCTTGATCAAGGAGGCGGCCGGCAATGCCACCTTTTCGGCCAACCAGCCATCCTGATTGACGCCGATATCGTACCCGAACACGATGTCGGGCCGAAACTTGCCATCCAGCCACTTGGCGAAATGGCCGCAGATCACCCGGTCGCCGGGCTGAACCTCTGTAACGCCTTCGCCGACCGCGACCACTTCGCCGACCCCTTCCGACACTGGAATGCGCTCCTGAGGCTGGTCGCCGCCATAAGTACCACGCAGGATTTGCAGATCGCGGCTGATCAGGCTGACAAGGCGCGGGGCAACAATGGCGACGCCGGGTGCGGCAACGGGATCTGGCCGGGTCGTGGCCGTCAATGAACCTAGACCTTTACGGTCACCGAGCTGAAATGCCTTCATTATCGTCTCCTGAACACGCTCTGGCCTTTGAGGCAGAATCACCTTGCCGCGACGTCGAGCGTCAGGGCCACCATGAGGCGCCTTTGATCCGGCTGGCGGCAAAGCGTCAAGCACTCGCAATGTAAAGGATTTGTTACGCGCCCATTTCGACCGGCGCATTCGCTCTTCGAAAACAGGCATAACCTGCCGAGGAAAAGACCAGCCGCGCAAGCGGCGCGGCTGGTCTTATGCGTTTCCGGCGATCAAGCCACCTTGCCCAGCGCCCCATGTGGGTCGAGCACAAACTTTGTCGCCGCACCCTGGTCAAAACTCTCATAACCCTGCGCGGCATCCTCCAGCGAAATCACCTTGGCATTGACGATATCGGCGATCGGCAGGCGGTCGTGCAGGATGGCCTGCATGAGCTGGCGGTTGTATTTCAAGACCGGCGTCTGGCCGGTGTGGAAAGACTGCGCCTTCGCCCAGCCGAGACCAAACCGCAGTGACAGACTGCCCTGCTTGGCCGCCGCATCCACGGCGCCCGGATCTTCCGTCACATAAAGCCCCGGAATACCGATGGAGCCGGCGGCGCGGGTAATCTCCATCATCTGGTTGAGGACGATCGCCGGCTGTTCGCCGCCCGCATGGCCGCGCGCCTCGAAACCGACCGCATCGATAGCGCTGTCCACCTCATCGGTGCCGACGACCTGCGCAATCATGTCGCCGAGGCGGTCAGACTGTGAGAGATCGATCGGCTCGAACCCGACCTTTCTGGCATGCTCCAGACGCTCCTTGTTGAAATCGCCGACCATGACGACGGCAGCCCCGAGAATGCGCGCCGACGCCGCAGCTGCCATGCCGACCGGGCCGGCACCCGCAACATACACCGTCGAGCCTACACCGACGCCCGCCTTCACCGCGCCGTGAAAACCGGTCGGCAAAATGTCGGAGAGCATGGTGAGGTCGCGGATCTTTGACATCGCCCGGTCGCGATCCGGGAACTTTAGCAGGTTGAAATCGGCGTAAGGGATGGTGACGTATTTCGCCTGCCCGCCGATCCAGCCGCCCATGTCGACATAACCATAGGCACCACCGGCACGCGACGGGTTCACCGTCAGGCACACACCTGTGTCCTGGCTCTTGCAGCAACGGCAGCGGCCGCAGGCGACGTTGAAGGGGACCGAGACGATATCGCCGATTTCCAGCATCTCGACATCGACGCCCTTTTCGATCACCTCGCCGGTGATTTCATGGCCGAGCACGAGGCCGGGCATGGCGGTGGTGCGACCGCGTACCATGTGCTGGTCGGAACCGCAGATGTTTGTGGAAATGACTTTGAGGATGACACCGTGCTCGATGCGCCGACCATCCGGCGCCTCCAGCTTCGGATCATCGATATCGCGGACTTCCACCTTGCCGGGTTTCAGATAAACGACGCCTCGGTTCCTGCTCATACCATTTCCTCCCTGGTTGAACCTTTTGCACGGCCATCCCTCCTCGGACGGGCGCGCTACCTTCCATGCGTTCTGCTCTTTCATGAGACCATGCGAGGGCGCATTCGAACGCCTGCGAAAACGACATGGTCGGTTGATAAAGACGACATATGGTCCGGAATGCGGTGAAGGAAACTGTTCGGATGCAAAAGGCGCTATTCGCCATCCACAGCGGAAAAGTTGTCGAGGACGAGCGTGCGATCTGCATGACGGGCGATCAATTGGAAACGGATGGTCGAGGCCCCTTGCGGATAGGTGCAGAACACCGTCCGGCCCTCGCCCAGCGCCTGCCCCATCCAGAAGTTTCCGACACCTCGAAAAGGCATATACCTGTAAGTGCCGGGCACGGTCGGCATAACACCGTCTTCGAAAGCACCGACCGGATTGCCTTCATAATAAAAGCTTACGGGCAGTTCGAATGGCGGATGGGCTTCGTCATCGTAGTGCCGCATCGTGTTCTACACCTCCAGATCGAGCGTACCGGTCACCTTCGCGAAGGCAGGCAGAACCTTCGCCAAAAGCGCATCCTCCGGCACAGCGACAGGCGGGTGCAGCCGGCACAACGCGCTGGCTTCGAATAGCGGATGCGCTAGATCCGGCAGTGCCAGCCCTTTCAGCTCGCGAATACGGCATGCCGCCAGCAGTTCCACCGGCAGGAACCAGTGATTATACTCACGCACCGGATCGTCATCATTGACACCGCTGCCGAGAACGTGGAAATCGGCGGCATTCCGCAGCGCTTGAGCAAACACCGCCGGGTCCTCGTGCAGCACATGTTTGGCAAGCCCGGAAAACCCGTCAAGCTGGTCGTCCTCGGGTTCGGCGTAAAGGTCGATCTCATCACCGCTCCACGCCCGGTAGAGTTTGATCGACAGCCAGGGCACATATTGCGGCAAGGCCTCCCAGGCGATGTTGCCGGCCCCGCCCTCCTGTTCGTCCCATCGGTCGAGCAGCGTATCGGCAAGGCGAATGGCATGATCCGGCCAGCCCAGCGCCAGCATCAGCGACACGGTGTCGAAATCTTCGAGATAGAGTGTGTAACCGGCAGGATCGTTGGATTCCATGATCGCATGAGCACATTCGAGGTGCCAGAAGGCATGCAGGCCCGCGAGCGCGATCTGTTCAGCCGGATACGGGCCATGATTGAAGCTTTGCTGCATTGCCTGCATCAGATGCCAGTATCGGATATCGCGCATCGCAGCCGGAACAAGCTTTCTCTGAGAACCATCCGCCAGAAAGGGTTCGAGAATTTTTTCAACTCGTCTGTCATGCATTCGCGCGCGATTGGCCGGCTCGGACATCCATTCAGCGACATGATCTCGCTGCTCGCGAAAATTGGCTTGCAGCACTTTTTTCACGCGGTCGGCGTCGGACATATTTCAGGCTCCACGCAAAATATCAGGTCGTTGAAATGGCTTGAAAAACAAAAAAGCCCAGCCTCGCTTGCGTGAGGCCGGGCTTTTTCCTGATTTTTTTAACCTTAACCCCTGCGCGCAGGCTTTTTCGGTGCAGCCTTGCCTGTGTCAAACCCAATGCGCACCGTGGTGAAGCGCGAAGCGCCACCGGCTGCGTTGGGGATCGAAACGTCAGGCTTTTGGAAGATGAACTGGCCGCTGCCTTCCGGCGGGATGGCGGCGTTGAAGGCGACCTTCTGCGAATAGATGACATCGTTGCCATCCACCACTTCCACCAGAACCGGCAGCGTCACGTCGCCGGTCTTACCGGCAGCGCCAGCCACGATGCGCCCTTGAGCCATCACGTTGATGGTGAGTGTGGATTCGTTCGCCGTGCAGGAGCGGGTCACGTCGGCGAAGGAGGCCTGATAGATCAGCTTGCTGTCGTCGCCTTCGGCCGCCTTGCCGGCATAAGCGCGGTGGAAGCCGGTATCGGTGCGGATCACCACCTGCGGGCAATAGGCCTGCACGACAGGCGTCACATTGGCCTGCGCCTCGGCGCGACCGGCAGCGCCAAGGTCGGGCGTGTTGCAGCCGACGAGAGCGGCGACGATGGCAACGCCGGCGGAGGCGCGCAAAACCGTCTTGAAAGATGCCGTGGTCAGGGATGTTTTTCCAAACACGTTACTCAACCCTTTTGCATATCTGATCTGCCGCATGGCCGATCCTGACTTGATCTCTGGCGCGCCCGGAACCCTCCGGCACCTCTTCAAGCCAAGGTCTATAGCAGCGGCAAAATCAAAAATCGATCCGTTATGAGACGAAAATCATCTGCACGTTGAAACACATGTGAATGCGGCGAAATTCGCGCAGTCGAACCGCTGGCGTGCAATCCGGGCTCGCAATCCCCAACAGCTTTCTGTATTGAAGGCCGAACTTTTATACGCCTTACTTTCTTCTGGGGAATGAACTTCGTGGAATACATCTCGACACGCGGCGAAGCACCCGCGCTCAGCTTTCGCGACGCACTCATGGCCGGCCTTGCCCGCGACGGTGGCCTTTACGTTCCGCGCGAATGGCCGACCTTCTCCAAAAAAGACATCAAGGCCCTGCGCGGCAAGACCTATCAGGAGGTCGCCTTCGCGGTGATCAGCCGTTTCGTCGGTGACGAGATCGCGGCCGACAAGCTGCAAGCGATGATCGATGAAGCCTACGCCACCTTCCGCCATCCGGCCGTCGTGCCGCTGGTGCAGACCGGCCCGAACGATTTTGTGCTGGAGCTTTTCCACGGCACGACGCTGGCCTTCAAGGACGTGGCGATGCAGCTGCTCGCCCGCCTGATGGACCATGTTCTGGCCGAGCGCGGCGAACGCGCCACCATCGTCGGCGCCACTTCGGGCGATACCGGCGGTGCCGCCATCGACGCCTTTGCCGGCCGCGAGCGCACCGACGTCTTCATCCTTTTCCCGCACGGAAAAGTGTCGCCGGTGCAGCAGCGCCAGATGACCTCTTCGGGTGCATCGAATGTTTACGCCGTTGCCGTGAAGGGCAATTTCGACGACTGCCAGAACCTCGTCAAAGAGATGTTCAACGACGTTTCCTTCCGCGAAAAGGTCGGTCTGTCGGGTGTCAACTCGATCAACTGGGCGCGCATCATGGCGCAGGTGGTCTATTATTTCACCTCCGCCCTCTCGCTCGGCGCACCTGATCGCAAAGTCTCGTTCACGGTGCCGACCGGCAATTTCGGCGATATCTTTGCGGGTTACGTCGCCAAGAAGATGGGCCTGCCGATCGAGCGTCTGGCCATCTCCACCAATGACAACGACATTTTGGCCCGCACGCTGAAGACCGGTCGTTACGAGATGAAGGGCGTGCACGCCACCACCTCGCCGTCGATGGATATCCAGATCTCGTCCAATTTCGAACGTCTTCTGTTCGAAGCCTATGGCCGTGATTCAGGCACCGTGCGTAATGCCATGGCGAGCCTGAAACAGTCCGGTTCGTTCGAGATCCAGGCGGAAGCGCTGAAAACGATCCGCCGCGAGTTCCGCGCTGCCCGCGCCACCGAACGCCAAGTTGCTGCGACCATCAAGGAGACGCTGGCGGAGACCGGTTACCTGATCGATCCACATACCGCGACCGCTGTTTTTGCAGCGAAAAAATTTGCAAAACCCGGCGTTCCAATGGTGACGCTGTCGACCGCGCACCCGGCCAAGTTCCCGGCTGCAGTAGAAAGCGCTTGCGGAATTTCCCCAGCCCTTCCACTATGGCTTGCTGATCTAATGACACGGGAGGAGCGTTTCGATCTCTTGGATGCCGACCTGAAAGCCGTCGAAAGCTTCATCGGCAAACATGCGCGGGCAACCTCGTAAGGGATCGACAAACGCCGGAGATACAGAATGAATGTTAATATCACCCGGCTCGCGTCCGGGTTGACCGTCGTCACCGAAAACATGCCGCATCTGGAAAGCGTTGCACTGGGCGTCTGGATCAAATCCGGCTCGCGCAACGAGATGGAAGATGAGCATGGCATTGCCCACCTTCTTGAGCACATGGCCTTCAAGGGCACCGCGCGCCGCAGTGCGCGCGACATCGCCGAGGAAATCGAGAATGTCGGCGGCGAACTGAACGCTGCCACCTCGACCGAAACGACATCCTATTACGCCCGCGTCCTGAAGGATCACGTGCCGCTGGCCGTCGATATCCTTGCCGACATCCTGACCGAAAGCGCCTTCGAGGAAGAAGAGCTGCAGCGCGAGAAGAATGTCATCCTGCAGGAAATCGGCGCGGCCAACGATACGCCCGACGATATCGTCTTCGACCAGTTTTCCGAAGTCGCCTATCGCGGCCAGACGCTCGGCCGCCCCATTCTCGGCACACCGGAAACGGTGCTGGCATTCACGCCCGACAATATTCGCGGCTACCTTTCGCGCAATTACACCACCGACCGCATGTTCGTGGTCGCAGCCGGCGCCGTCGATCACGACGTCTTCGTCAAACAGGTGGAACAGCGTTTCGCTTCGCTGCCGCAGACGCCTTCGGCACCGCCGGTCATGGAAGCCGCCAAATATATCGGCGGCGACGTGCGCCTCACCCGCGACCTGATGGATACGCAGGTGCTGCTCGGTTTCGAGGGCAAGGCCTACCACATGCGGGACTTCTATTGCTCGCAGATCCTCGCCAACATCCTGGGTGGCGGCATGTCCTCGCGCCTGTTCCAGGAGGTGCGTGAGCATCGCGGCCTCTGTTACTCTGTCTATGCCTTCCATTGGGGTTTTTCCGATACCGGCATTTTTGGCATCCATGCCGCGACAGGCGCGAACGATCTGCCGCAGCTGGTTCCGGTCATTCTGGATGAGTTGCGCAAGTCGTCCGAAATCATGCATCAGGTGGAAATCGACCGCGCCCGTGCGCAGATCCGCGCCCAGCTTCTGATGGGCCAGGAAAGCCCCGGCGCCCGTGCCGGCCAGCTTGCCCGCCAGATGCTGCTCTACGGTCGCCCGATCCCGAGCGGCGAAATGATGGAGCGCCTGGAAGGCATCACCACCCAGCGCCTGACCGATCTTGCCGGACGTCTGTTTTTCGATACGGTTCCGACATTGTCCGCCATCGGCCCGGTGGAAACACTGGCGCCGTTCGAAGACATCACCTCGGCGCTTTCGGCGCCGCAGATCAAGACACAACAGGCCACCGGCTGATCCGGCCCGGCCGGTGCATGCCCCATGCTCCGGCCAACGCCTTCCCGCCGATGTCCACCTGCAAGGCGGGCGGAGTGCGCATGATATGACGAGATCGGTGTTTCGGTTTTTGTCGCGACAGCCGGAGACGCCGGAGCTTTACGGCGATCACCACCTGTTGCGCCTGCCGCGTTTTGCCGATTACCGCCAATGGCATGCGGCACGCGATGACAGCCGCGCCTTCCTGCAGCCGTGGGAGCCGACATGGCGGGCTGACGAGCTGACCGAAAGCGCCTTTCGGCTGCGTGTGCAGCGCAATACACAGGAATTCTCATCGGGTATTGCCGTGCCGTTTTTCCTGTTTCGACGGCAGGACATGGCGCTGATGGGCGGGCTGACGATCGGGCTGATCCGCCGGGGAGCGGCGCAAAGCTGCATGATCGGTTACTGGATGGGCGAAAAATATGCCGGCAATGGCCATATGTTCGCCGCACTCAAGCTCGCAGTACCCTACATCCACAGCGGTCTTCAGTTGCACCGTATCGAGGCAGCCTGTATTCCGGAGAACTGGAAAAGCGTGCGTCTTCTCGAGAAGGCCGGTTTCGAACGGGAAGGTCTGTTGCGAAAATACCTGAAGATAAACGGCGAGTGGCGTGACCACCTGATGTTCTCACGACTGGCGGGCGAGACGCCCGAGTTCGGAAAGACGGAATTCGGGAATACGCTTACACCATGACCAACACTGCCTCCATATCGACCATGCAGCGCATCGCGGCGGCGCTGGTCCTCATTGTCACCGCCTTCATTTCGACGTCCGTGTTTGCCGCCGAACCGGTAAAACTGTCGCGTGACGACACCGCGCTCGACCTGACGCCGACCACCGAAATCTATGCCAACCAGGGCGAGGCCTTTCAGGTATCGACCGCCGCCGGCACCGACGGTATCCGCCGCCGTATCGAGGTGCGTGCCTCCTCCGACGCCCACCAGGGCGATTGGGCGGTGTTTGCGCTCGCCAACGTCACCGACGAACAGCTGGAGCGCGTCATCGTCGCACCGCATTTCCGTCTCGCCAAATCACAGCTGTTCTGGCCCGATCTTGGCTCGCAGCGCATCATCTCCATCACGCCATCTGAAGGCTTTGCGCTCGACCGTATCGCCAGCCCGGATGCCGACGTGTTTCGCATCACGCTGAACCCCGGCGCCGTCATCACCTTCGTGGCCGAACTTTCGACGCCGCAACTGCCGCAGATCTATCTCTGGCAGCCGGATGCCTACAAGGATTCGATCAACTCGTTCACGCTCTACAAGGGCATCGTGCTCGGCATTGCCGGCCTGCTGGCCGTGTTCCTGACCATCCTTTTCGTGGTCAAGGGCACATCCATGCTGCCGGCCGCAGCGGCGCTTGCATGGGCGGTTCTCGCTTATGTCTGCATCGACTTCGGCTTCCTCGAAAAGCTGATATTGGTGACATCAAGCGACCAGCGAATATGGCGCGCCGGCGCGGAAGTGGCGCTCGCCTCCTCACTGGTCATCTTCCTGTTCACCTATCTCAACCTCAATCGCTGGCACGTGCATCTCGGTTACGCGACCTTCGCCTGGATTATTGGTCTCGGCCTGCTGTTTGGTGTCGCCATCTACGATCCGTCGATCGCATCCGGCATTGCCCGCCTGTCCTTCGCGCTGACCGGCACGGCCGGCATCCTGCTGATCATCTATCTCGGCCTCAACCGTTTTGACCGCGCCATCCTGCTGGTGCCAACCTGGGCGATCCTGCTGGTCTGGCTGTTCGGCGGCTGGCTGACGGTGACGGGACGTCTCGATAACGATATCATCCAGCCGGCACTCGGCGGCGGCCTTGTCCTCATCGTCCTCCTCATCGGCTTCACGGTCATGCAGCACGCCTTTGCCGGCGGTGCCTACCAGCAGGGTCTGTTCTCCGACCTGGAACGGCAGTCGCTGGCGCTGACCGGTTCCGGCGATACCGTCTGGGACTGGGACGTGGCGCGTGACCGTGTCATCACCACGCCGGACATTTCGCAGCAGCTCGGCCTTTCGTCGGGCACCATGCACGGCCCGGTGCGCAACTGGATCCCGCGCCTGCACCCGGATGACCGCGACCGCTTCAAGGCAACGCTCGACGTGTTGCTGGAACACCGCCGCGGCCGCCTCAACCACGAATTCCGCATACGCGCCGAAGACGGCCATTTCCACTGGCTGCAAATTCGCGCCCGGCCGGTTCTCGGCTCGAATGGCGAGATCATCCGCTGCGTCGGCACCGTCGTTGATGTCACCGAACAGAAAAACTCGGTCGAGCGGCTGCTGCAGGATGCCATGCATGACAACCTGACCGGCCTGCCGAACCGTCAGGTGTTTCTCGACCGCCTGCAATCGGTGCTGACCATCGCCGCTTCGAGCGACGGCGTGCGCCCGACCGTGCTGTCGATCGATATCGACCGTTACAAGCAGGTGAACGACAGTCTAGGCATCGCCGCCGGCGACAATATTCTGATCGCGCTGACCCGCCGCCTGCGCCGTCTCCTGAAACCGCAGGATACGCTGGCCCGCCTTTCCGGCGACGAGTTCGGCCTGATCCTGGTGTCCGAACGCGACCCGGCCAAGGTGGCGGATTTTGCCGATGCCGTGTCGAAGGCGATCATGGTGCCGATCAACTTTGCCCACCGCGAAATCATCCTCACCGCCTCGATCGGTCTGGCGTCATGGGTGGACCAGCAGGAAAACGCGCAAGGGCTGCTCAGCGACGCCGAGCTTGCCATGTACCGGGCGAAGCGTGCCGGCGGCAACCGCGTCGAACCCTTCCGCCCGGCCTTCCGCTCGACAGGCACAGACCGTCTGCTTCTGGAAACCGACCTGCGCCGCGCGCTGGACCGCAAGGAACTGACCATGGCCTACCAGCCGATCATCCGGCTGGACAATGGCGAGATCGCCGGTTTTGAGTCTCTCATGCGCTGGGAACACCCCAAACGCGGCACCATTCCGCCGAGCGAATTCATCCCGATCGCCGAAATGTCGGACCTGATCGGCCCGCTCGGTCTGTTCGCGCTCGACCGTTCCGCTAACGACCTGAAGGACTGGGAAACCCAGACCGGCGACCTGCCGATCTTCATGTCGGTCAACCTGTCGAGCGCGCAGCTGATCAACAACGATCTGTGCAACGACGTGCGTTCGATCCTGGCGAAAACCCACTGCGCCCCGAGCCGGTTCAAGCTGGAACTAACCGAGTCGGTCATGATGGAAAACCCGGAACAGGCCCGCCTCGTGCTGAACAAGCTCAAGGAAACCGGCATCAGCCTCGCCCTCGACGATTTTGGCACGGGCCATTCTTCGCTCGCGTACCTCACGCAATTCCCGTTCGACACGATCAAGCTCGACAAGGCGCTGGTGGCTGGTGCGGCGGAAAAGCGGGCGCTGCTGTTGCGCTCGGTGATCGCCATGGCGCGTTCGCTGGAAATGGTGGTGGTGGCCGAGGGCGTCGAAACCGACGACGATGCCGCCGACCTGGTGAAAATGGGCTGCCATTACGGCCAGAGCTACCTGTTTGGCCCGCCAATGGACGCGGCTTCGGTGCAGAGGTTGCTGAAGGAACGGTTTCCGCTGACGAAACGGGCTTGATTGGAAAAACGGGTCTCACGGATGAGATCCGACGACCTCCGCTCGGGAAAGATAAAATACGCCCCTTGGCGGCGGCGGCACATAGGTGATCAGGAAGATCAGCACCAATGCGATCCGCCTGCCCCATTGGGCCCAACCCGTTGTGCTGCCATCCGGCACATTCGGCCGTGCAATTTCAGCAAGCAGGACACAGGCTGCCCCCGCCAGCCTTGCGGGAACCCGGATTTCCATGCCCTTGAGGGCTACCACCATATCCCATGATATCGAGGCCAGATGGTATGGCAGGGTCGTAACGGGCACGCCGTGAGCCTCAAGATAGGCGGCCGTGGTGGCCGTTTCGGCAAAACCGTAACCGATCGCGACGGTTACAAGACGGTCATCATCCGAGTGCTGCATTGACAATGTCCTCGGCTTGCAAGCTTACCTTTGAAATCTGGTGGGCAGCGGACCGACATGAGGGTGGGCTCACGTAACCACCCTACCATCGTCGTTACGGATCGTACCACCGAGTTTTTGCCTGAGCCGGCGCAGCAGATCGAGAACCACCGCGTCCTCATGATAGTGCCGGCCGCTGATGTCGGCTGAGATCACAAATGGGCCTGTGGTCAGATCGAATTCACTGCCTCCGTCGACATTGAAACAAG
This sequence comes from Endobacterium cereale, assembly GCF_009617585.1. Lineage (GTDB taxonomy): Bacteria > Pseudomonadota > Alphaproteobacteria > Rhizobiales > Rhizobiaceae > Neorhizobium > Neorhizobium cereale. The sequence continues at coordinate 116,004 of NZ_WIXI01000045.1, forward strand.
CGATGGCATCATCTCCGGCAGCATTAAACAGAACCCATGGCTTAGACTGCCGCGGCAGCATTTCCGTCAGAGCCGCTCTGGCCGCAACATCATCATCTAGGTCTTCGAGATAATAGCTTTTCATGGCCATGACGGGTGACGGGAACAGGAGCATTTCGCTCAGAGAAACGCTCCTGAGGATAACGGTCTCACCGGCTCCAGACAATTGTGGGATTTACCGTGAAATTGGGCACAACGGCTGCAACGGGCAAATAGGAATCGAGGTTTTCGACATCATGGGCCGCCCTCAGGTGCCAATCACGATCTGCCTGCGCAAACACCTGCAACATGGCGGAACACAGCGCATCCCAACCCTGTAGGGTATCATGGACAACCACTTGGTCATTGGGGCGAGAGCCCGCAAATGCGAGGCACAGTTCCGGTTTCATCGAGCGAAACCGCGTATATCCGACGATCTGGGACACGCTGCTCCATTCCACACGGAAGATAGGTTCCTGGGATGTGACGAGCGAAAAACCGGATGCATCGACGCGGATAGCGGATCCTTCCGGGCTGATCCCGCGTCGAGGATCAATCTTGCGACTGCCTGCCATATCTGTCCCGTTGCCTGTCTCAGAATAAAGCTGTCTTGCCCGGCCTATACCTCGTGCCGACAGGCCGCGAAAGCCAGCCCACCGGATCGAAAAATTTCTTCAGACGCGGGCGGCCAGGCAATGTGACCAACATCCCTCTCGACGCTTCTAATCCCCTCCCCCATTGACCTCAGCCAATTTCCCCACAATACGCTCAGACCGAAAAACGTGGTAGACGCCGCAGGCATAACAACAGGAGCATCATCGTGAGCGAAAAGACCGTCGCGGAAGCAACAGACCAAATCTACCAGTCGATCAATGCCGACAATCTCGATATCGATCTGCATATCGCCGCCCTCAAGGCAGCGCTTGGCCGTGAAGGCCAGAAGGAAGCCGTCTTCGATCCGGCAAAGCTCGCACATAGCAACCGCTCCGGCCGCAAGCTGATGCAGGCCTATTTTCGCCAGCGCGGCGTGACGGTGAAATTTTCGGCTTAACAAAGCCAGAGCGGCCGCGTTGAAACTGCTGCCGCATCTGACCCCACGCATCGGGACCCGGTCGTATCCGCACGACCTCTCAAGGCAAGCTATCGAGGCAAGGCGCGAACAGACGGTGTATCCCTTCAAGAAAACCGTGATCTTTTTCACGCTGGCGCCTGTCTTGCCCGGTATTTTCCTGTCCCTCTATCTGGCCGCGATGGGGATTTTCTCTTCCGCCGAAAACACGGCCGTCACCGATGGTGTCTTCGGCACATTGGGGCTGGTAATCGCATCCGCCATCCTTGGCCTGATATTATATGGCGTTCCGGCCCTTATCCTTTCCATCATCTATGCCTGCTTCGAATTGCACAGATGTTTCAAGCACATCGCGATAACAGGTCTGGCTGGCGGCCTCACCGCGCTGATGTGGAGCCACCTCGTTCCGCTTGACATGAAACCAGCCGTCATCTTCGCTTCTGGCGCCGTCAGTTCGCTGCTGACCGCGATCTACGCCCTTCCGAAAGAAAGCAGATAATTTTCCGGACGCGGCCGTTGCCCGCATGCTGGCATGATGAATGCGCCGTACACATGGTCCCGCATTCCATGGGCGGCCTCATCACACGATCCTTCCTGCACCGGCATCGCCCTAAAACATTGGGCCGCGTCGTCATGCTCGGCACGCCCAATCACGGCAGCGAGGTCGCGGATTTTCTGGCGCGCAATGCCGCCTATCGCTGGTTTTACGGTCCGGCCGGGCAGGAACTGATCACCGGCCGTGTACCGTTGCCCGAAATCGGCGATATCTGTGATTACGAACTCGGCATCATCGCCGGCACACGGACCATCGATCCGGTCAGCTCGATGATCATGCGGCGCCCCAATGACGGCAAGGTTTCTGTCGAAAGCACAAGGATGGCAGGCATGAAAGAGCAGCTTATCCTGCCGGTGTCACACACGTTCATGCCGCAAAACCCGGTTGTGCAGGCAGCGGTGATCCGCTTCCTGCAAACCGGATCGTTCCATCAGATCGATGAGCCAAGCCCGATTAGCGCCGCTGATGCACCAGACGGCGGATAAATCCCAGCTTGGCCATCACGGTCGCACCCGGATGAACGGGATCCAGAGCGGTAGCAGCTGTTCGGCTTCATCGGCGAAATAGAGCCTCCGCGTTACCGCACAGGTCCATCACCATGTCGGTGTGTGCCCCTTGCTACGCGATCCATCCGCCCAATTGATGTATCCCTAAAATTTGACTCTCTGTCACTTCTGGCGCTTGATGTGGCTGGTAGAAACGGAGAGGAGCCGGTCATGCCAACCTTCATCATAGAGCGAGACATTCCGGGCGCCGACAAATTGTCGTCCGATGATCTCTGCCAGATTTCCGCAAAATCCAACGAGGTCGTTGCGGGACTGGACGTGCCATATAAATGGATCACCAGCTATGTGGCTGGAGACAAGATATACTGCGTCCACGAAGCGCCAAGCGCCGAGGACATCAAGCGCCATGCCGAAATTGGTGGATTTCCGGCGAACAGGATCACTGAGATCTCTGCTGTGATCGGGCCAGAGACGGGGGCGCCTGCCCGTTAGCGGCACGAATGCATCTGTCGTAAGACGATGCGGCCCGGCTTGGCGCAAACAATTTCCCCCACACGGGAGGCTGGATCGGCCGGGCTCACGCCCGGCAGTCGCGCGTGGCGACCAGCGCTCAATGCCGCTGATGCACCAGCCCGTGGATGAATTCCAGCTTGGCCACCACGGTCGGCCCCAGAATGAACGGATAGAGATCCGGCACGCCCAGTGAGCGGTGCAAGGCGTTGAGCGCCACGCTGAACGGAATCCAGGCCGATACCAGCTGTTCGGCATCCTGCGCGAAATAGGGATTGAACGCCACTTCCGCTGCCATTTCCTCGTGGCCGCGCGGTTCCACCACCATGCCGAACGCGCGTGCCGTTTCCAGCGTGTCGACGATATGCAGGTAATGGGCGAAGCTTTCGGCAAAATCCTCCCAGGGGTGGGAGCTGGCATAGGTGCTGATGAAATCCTCCTGCCAGTTGGCCGGCGGGCCTTGCTCGTAATTGCGCTTCAGGGCTTCCGAATAATCCTGCCGTTCATCGCCGAAAGCGAGGCGGAACGGGTCCAGCCGCTCGCGGTCGCGCACCAGCTTGTCCCACATGTAATGGCCCACCTCGTGGCGGAAATGGCCGAGCATGGTGCGATAGGGTTCGTCCATCGCGACCCTGATCTTTTCGCGGGTGGCATCGTCGGCCTCCGCCGCACGGATGGCGATCAGTCCGTCCTCGTGGCCGGTCAGCGGCGCCACCACCGTGCCGTCCGGCTGCAATTCATCGACCAGAAAATCGAACACCAATCCGCCGTCGGGATCTTCCGTTCGGGTCGTGCGCGGCAGGTTCCATTTCAAAAGCGAATAGAACAGGTGCCGTTGCGCCTGGCTGATACGCCGCCATTGCAGCAAGCCTTCTTCGGTCGAAGCGTCCGGCACGAGCCGGTTGTGACGGCAGGCCTGGCAAAACGTCTCACCGCTACCGGCCGGCACCGTCCAGTTGCAGATGTCGTTATCCGCATTGGTGCAGAACATCACACGGGTGAGCGGATCGGAAACCAGTTGCCAGCCTCCCTCCTCCATATCTTCCGTCAGCGCATGCATGCTCAGTTGCTCGGGCACGAAACCGAGACGGTGGCCGCAATTGACGCAAGCGCGATTGTCGAAATGGATCGGCTGGCCGCAGTGATCACAGTCGAAAAGACGCATGGGATTTTCCGGAAATGGAGAGAAGGAAAGGCGGATACAGAAAACCTGCCCCGGCGGATACCGAAACAGGTTTTCGAAACTCTATACGCGTCGGTCGCGATCAGGCGCGGTCGACGATGTCCTTCAGGCCTTCCTTGGCCTTGCCCTTGGCCTGCTGTGCATGGCCCTTGGCTTCCTGTGCGGCGCCCTTGGCGCGCAGGGAATCGTTGTCGGTTACATTGCCAGCAGCCTGCTTAACCTTGCCGGCGACTTCGTTACCCTTACCGGCCATTTTGTCCGAGGTGCTTCCCATTGTCGTTCTCCTTGGTTACCGATGCTTTATTCTTTGCATCGTGTCTGCAGAAAGAACGAACTGCTTTGGCTTTTGTTCCGCGTTGCAAAACGGGACTTTAAAAATCAACCGTCGATTTCAGGCATGCCCGGCATCGGTGGACAGCATGGCGGCACTGATGCCCATGGTGGCGAGCGCACGCTCGTATTTGTCCTCAAGGCAATGGTCGAAGATCATGTCCTCGGTTGCCGGGCAATTGAGCCAGCCATTGCCGGCGATTTCCGCTTCCAGCTGACCGGCACCCCAGCCGGCGTAACCGAGCATCATCGTGGCGCGAGACGGGCCGCGATCCTCGCTGATCGCTCTGACCACGTCGAGCGTTGCGGTGAGCGAGATGTCGTCGCTGATCGGAATGCTGCTATCGCCGGTGAAATCGTCCGAATGCAGCACGAAGCCGCGTCCCGTCTCCACCGGTCCACCCGAGAGGATCGGGAAAGAACGGGTCTTTTCCGGCAGAAGAATGGCGTCGTGCTCGTCCAGCATCTTCAGATGCAGCAGCACATCGACAAAGGAAATCTGCTGCGAACGGTTGATGATGAAGCCCATGGCGCCATCCGCCGAATGCGCGCAGATATACACGACCGAACGGGCAAAATTCCCATCCTCCATGCCCGGCATGGCAATCAGGAACTGGCCATCGAGAAAGCCGCGTTCACGTTTGTCTGCAAGGGTGGAAAATGCCATCGTGCCTCCAGCCTGCTGCCAACCGGCTGTGCCGGCGAACAGCCTCGGTTTGCGTTCCCCCAAGAGCAACATGGGGCACGTCCCTCTGTCAATCAACCGAAAATGATTACGTTTTTTCGGTTGTTGACTGGCTCATGCCGGAGAGATGCAATACTTGCCTAAACATGCGCATCACCCTGCCCTATTCTGATACCGATCATCGTGTCCGGCCATTGGCCGCTGTCCTTGTTACCGCCGGTCTTTGTCTTGGCGCCGCGTTGTGCCTGCCCTGCCTCGCCGTGGCCGAAACCACGCCCTGGGCGCAGAACGAAGGCGGGCGCATGCGCATTGTCACGCTGCCGCCTGATGCCAGCGGGCATGTGCGCGGCGGGCTGGAAATCGAGCCAAAACCCGGCTGGATCACCTATTGGCGCGAACCCGGTGAAGCCGGCATTCCGCCAAAACTGTCGGTGGCCGAAGGCGGTGCGGCAACCATCGAAGAATTGTCCTATCCCGTGCCCAAACGGGTCGGCGACGGCAAGCTTCTGGACATCGGTTACGACAAACCGGTGACGCTGCCCTTCGATCTGACGGTGAGCGATCCGAAAGAGCCGAAGCCGGTCACGCTGTCGGGCTTCATCGGCCTGTGTCGCGATATCTGCATTCCCTTCCAGGCGGATTTCGTTTTGAACCTCAAGCCGGAAGACATGACGCCGCCGGAGGAATTCATGATCCTGCAGAAGGCCGGCGCCTTCCTGCCCGATCCGCCTTCGATGGATTTCGCCGTCACCCACTATTCGCTGACCAATGCCGACAAGGTGCTGAAACTGGCGCTGCGCCTGCCGCAGGACACAAAAAGCAAACCGCAGGTTCTGGTGACGGGACCTGAGGGTTATGTCCTGTTCGACGAGCAATCCGGCACGCGTGACGGCGACAGTTATCTGGTCGAGATGCCGATCGAAAAACTGCCGGTCAAATATGACATGAAGGGCAAACGCTGGGACATTCTGGTGATTGCCGGCACGCGCGCAATGGAGACGTCGCTGGCCTTCGATTGACGGCGATACCTCTTTTGATCCGGCTCTCCCCCTTGCCTTGATCCCTACGCCACCTATAGTCGCCCAACCTGACGATTGTCAGGAATGGGGCAAAGCTTGTCGCGATCCTCGGGATTGCTTCCAGCGCTTTAGGTTGTTGTTTTGGCATGTCGTTTTCGCAAAACCGCTGGGCATTTTTGCGCGACATGCCTGGTATGAGGAGACGTGCATGACGATTGCGATTGGCCAAAAGCTGCCGCAGGCAACCTTCAAGGAAAAAACGGCGGATGGTCCGGTCGAGGTCAACACCCAGGACCTGTTTGCCGGCAAGCGTGTCGTGCTGTTTGCAGTGCCAGGTGCTTTCACGCCCACCTGCACGCTCAACCACCTGCCGGGTTATCTCGAAAACCACGAGGCGCTTGTCGCCAAGGGTATTGATGACATCGCCGTCGTGGCCGTCAACGACTGGCATGTGATGGGCGCCTGGGCGCAACAGTCGGGCGGACTCGGAAAGATCCACTTCCTCGCCGATTTCGACGCTGCCTTCACCAAGGCGATCGGCCTCGACATCGACCTGTCCGGCGGTGGCCTCGGCGTGCGCTCCAAGCGTTATTCGATGCTGGTGGAAGACGGCGTGGTCAAATCGCTCGACATCGAGGAAAGCCCCGGCCAGGCCACCGTTTCCAGCGCGCAGGCGATGCTGGAACGGCTGTAAGGCTGGTTTTCCTCGACACGGCAAAGGGCGCTCACGGCGCCCTTTTTCATATCTCCAGATCGAATACCAGCAGCCCCGCCAGCCCGCCCTCGGCCGACGCCACGATCTTTTCGCCGACCACGACATGATCGGCATGGACGAGATAGGCATCGCGTGCTTCGACGTTTTCAAATGTCACCACCAGCGCATCGGCAAAACCGCCGCCGAGCCCTTCCGGCGAGACATTTGGTCCGTATTTGACCTCGGTGATGCCGGACAGCTTTTCCTTCAGCGAAACGATCGCTTCGAAGATCGCCTTTTTATCCTCCGCGGAAACCGAGGATTTGAAGCGGATGAGAACTGTATGCAGGATCATGTGTAACTCTCCCAACGATTATGTGCAGGATAGATAGGTGCGAAAACATGCGTCTGTAAGGGATCGCACCGAATGATATCGCTGCGAGGGGAGATATACCCAGAACACTTCAATGCGCGTTTACCGCGTACATTATGGCGTCTTTAAGGCGATTATGGCTAAACCGGGGCATCGGCAATTTCGGAATTTCGAAAGCGATGTGAATGCGTTATGGCATCAGTGGGCTTGCTGCCCTTCTTTTCTGCGCTCCGGTGGCGCATGCGACCGACCTTTCAGGCGATTATTCCGGCCGATGCGCCAATGATGACCGCGTGCAATGCGCCATCGAGATTACCGATCGCGCTCAGGTAGCGATCGTGGTCGCCGACAGGATGGATTATGCCAAGAAGCGCTGCGTGATTTCCGGTCGGCTGCAGCCGGCGCCGGAAGGGCTTTACGGTGAAATCCGCAAAGGCATCCACCTCGTCCTGCGGCAGACGCCGGACAGCGGCCTCTACATGAAGGGCCTGCCGATTTCTGCCTGCGGCCTCGACCTCAACGGTTACTACGGCGTGATCGGCGACTGATCAGCCATTCCTCTTCGGCGGCCGCCTTCGGGCTGGAGGTGCCGCTTTTTCCAGACATATCGATCATCATCCATAAGGGTATAGGGTTATGGGCAAGATACATCGCGCAAAATTCCTGATGGCAAGCGTGGTCAGCTTCTCGCTGGTCACCGGTCAGGTTTTCGCACAGACACCACCGGTGGCACCTGTTCCAGCGTCAACCGACAGCACGGCTCCGGCTCCGGTCACGGCGGCGCAAACGCCGGCTGAAAGCCAGGCACCGGCGGCCGCAAGCGCAGCAGCTGCGCCGCAAACACCTTCGGCACCTGCTGCGGCTGAAATGGCGACACCCGTTGCTCCCGCCACATCCATAGCCGCGACGGTTGCCGCCCCTGCCGCTGCGCCCGCCGCCAACGATGGCTGGGAGCAGGAATTTGCCCTGTGGCAGGCCGCCTCCAGCGGTAATACGGTCGATGAATATAATAGCTATCTCACCGCCTATCCGGCCGGAAAATTCGCAGCCATTGCCAAGGCGCGCATCGTCAAGCTGGCCGCCAGCGAAACACCGGTCGTCGAGGCAGTATCAGCACCGGTCGAGATGGCCGCGCCGCCGATGCCCGCCTTCCAGCTCGGCACGCCGGAAACCGAAGCGGTGCTTCTGGGCCAGAAGGCCACCCGTCGCGAGGTTCAGGGCCGCCTGACCTCGCTCGGTTTTTCAACCGGGGGCGCCGATGGCGCATTGGGCGCAAAAAGCCGCAGCGCGATCATGCAATGGCAGGGTTTTGTCGATGCGCCGACCACCGGTTACCTGTCCTATGACCAGCTGGCACGACTGCGCACGGATTCCGAACAGCCTTACCAGAGCTGGCTTGCCGCCCAGCCGAAACCCCGCCCAGCGCAGGTGCGCCAGCGTGCCCGTCCTGCCGCAGGTGACGAACTGGTCGGCCGCGTCAATGACAACAGCGCCGCCGATGCGGCCATCGCGCTCGGCGTGCTGGGCCTTGCAGCCGGTGTGATTGGTGGTGCCGCCATGAGCAACCGCCATCGCCACCACGGCCCGCGTTATTATCGCGGCCATGGTCGCCCGTTCCGCCACCATCGCTGACAGGAAACGCAAGATCAAAAATCGAAAGGCCGGTGGGCAAACCGCCGGCCTTTCCGCATGTCGACGGAATTGACGATTGTCACCTATAGGCGAAATTTAGCGGTAACCTGCGACAAAATGCAACCTTGAGCCGCTCTCCATCCCTGTCCACTCTGGGCCATCGACAAGACATACGAGAGGGAGGACTCGGCATGGCTCAGAAGATGAAGGCGGCGATATTCGTCGAGAAAGGACGCATCGTCCTTGATGAGAAGCCTATTCCGGAGATCGGCCCGCTCGATGCGCTGATCAGGATCACCACCACCACCATCTGCGGCACCGATGTCCATATCCTGAAGGGCGAATACCCCGTCGCCAAGGGCCTGACCATCGGCCACGAGCCGGTCGGCATCATCGAAAAGCTCGGCTCCGGTGTGAAGGGGCTGAAAGAAGGTCAGCGGGTGATTGCCGGTGCGATCACGCCCTCCGGCTGGAGCACGGCCTGCCTGTGCGGCTGTGGCGCGCAGGATGGCGCGGGCACCAAACACGGTTTCAAGGCGATGGGCGGCTGGCGGTTCGGCAACACGATCGATGGCGCGCAGGCCGAATATCTCTGCGTGCCGGATGCCATGGCCAATCTGGCGCCGATCGATGAGGGCGTCACCGATGAACAGGTGCTGATGTGCCCGGACATCATGTCCACCGGCCTGTCCGGCGCCGAAACGGGGCAGATCAGGATCGGTGACTGCGTGGCGGTCTTCGCGCAAGGCCCGATCGGGCTCTGCGCCACGGCCGGCGCAAAACTGATGGGCGCGACGAAAATCATTGCCGTCGACACATTTCCGGCGCGGCTGGACATGGCCAGACGCATGGGCGCCGATGTGGTGGTGGATTACCGGGCGGAAAACCCGGTGGATGCGATCATGCGCATTACCGACGGGCGCGGCGTCGATGTGGCGATCGAGGCGCTCGGCACCCAGACCACCTTCGAGGCAGCCTTGCGGGTGCTGCGGCCGGGCGGCGTGCTTTCCAGCCTCGGCGTCTATTCCTCGGACCTTACCATTCCGCTCGACGCCTTTTCCGCGGGGCTCGGCGACAAATCCATCCGCACCACCCTTTGCCCCGGCGGCAAGGAACGCATGCGCCGCATGCAGGATGTCATTTCTTCCGGCCGCGTCGACCTGTCCGGTCTCGTCACCCACCGCTTCAAGCTCGATCAGATCGAGGAGGCTTATGACCTCTTCGCCAATCAGCGTGACGGCGTGTTGAAGGTGGCGATCACGCCGTAGCGTATCGCCCGGAAACCGGTCCCGGTTTTCGGAAAGGACGATGCCCGGCTCTAGGCTGTTAGAGCGGCTTTCCGCGCCCGCTGGCGCAGGGTGCTGCAATGGCCGACCGAAGCGGCGAAGGCCGGGTGCCTGCGCGCATCGATGGGGTGCGCGCAGGCAAACATTCCACAGGCGTAAAGCCGCTGCATGGCTTTGCGCAAGAGGATTTGAATGCCGGGATACGGGAGGAGGTGGGACGACACGCCGAAACCGTAACGTCCCGCATAACATCGGCCCGGCTGCATTCCCCGGGCCGATGTTTTTTTGTGGTTACTTGACGAGCAGCGAACGGCCGAATGTGGATTTCTTGAACGGCGCCATGCCCAGACGCGCCAGTTCATCGGCACGTTCGTTTTCCGGATGGCCGGCATGGCCCTTGACCCAGTGCCATTTCACCTTGTGACGCTGGTTGGCGACATCGAGCCGCTGCCACAGTTCACCATTCTTGACCGGCTTCTTGTCGGCGGTTTTCCAGCCGTTCTTTTTCCAGCCAAAGATCCATTTCGAAATACCGTCCATGACATATTTGCTGTCGGTATAAAGATCGACCTCGCATTCGCTTTTCAGCGCATCCAGCGCCGAAATCGCCGCCAGAAGCTCCATGCGGTTATTGGTGGTTTCCGCCTCGCCGCCGTTCAGTTCCTTGGTGGTTTCGCCATACCGCAGAATGGCGCCCCAGCCGCCGGGGCCGGGATTGCCCGAGCAGGCGCCGTCGGTGAAAATCTCGACCTGTTTCATGCCGGCTCTCCCGAAATGCCATAATCCGCAACGCTTTCCACATGCGCATGGAAACGCAATTTCTTCAGATACTCGAGCGGATCCTTTTTCACCACCAGCGCACCTTCCGGCGTCGTCAGCCAGTCGTAAAGCCGGGTGAGGAAAAACCGCAGTGCCGAACCGCGTGCAAGGACAGGCAGGGCGGCAAGTTCATCTGCACTGAGTGGCCGCACAGATTGGTATCCTTCCAAAAGCGCCTTGCCCTTGGTGACATTGTAGGCGCCGTCCTTCTCGAAACACCAGGCGTTGAGGCAGATCGACACGTCATAAGCCAGCATGTCGTTGCAGGCGAAATAGAAATCGATCAGGCCCGACAGCGTGTCGCCGAGGAAAAACACATTGTCCTGAAACAGATCGGCATGGATGACGCCAGCGGGCAGGTTTTTCGGCCAGTGGGTGGTGAGGAAATCCAGTTCGCCGGCAATCTCGTCCTGCAATCCGGTCTCGACTTCATCCGCACGGTCAGCGGATTTCTGCCAGAGCGACACCCAGCCTTCCAGTGACAGCGCATTCGGCCGCTTGATCTCGAAACCTTCTCCGGCAATGTGCATCTTTGCCAGCGCCGCACCGACTTCACGGCAATGTTTTGCTTCCGGCTTGCGCAGCCACATGCCTTCAAGGAAGGAAATCAGCGCCGCCGGACGGCCCGACAGTTCGCCCAGCAATTCGCCGTCGTTACGCGGCAAAGGCAAAGGGCAGTTGAGGCCACGATCGGCCAGATGCTGCATCAGCCCTAGGAAAAACGGCAGGTCGGATTTTTCGACGCGCTTTTCATAGAGCGTCAGGATCAGCGGATCCTTTGTCGTGTGCAGCAGGAAATTGGTGTTTTCGACACCCTCGGCAATGCCCTTGTAAGAGGTCAGCTCGCCGACGTCATATTGGCTGAGGAACTGCTTCAGGTCGATTTCGGTGATGTCAGTATAGACGGCCAAGGGAAACTCTCAGGGTGTCGCGTTAAGGGCAGAATCGTCTGCCGGGATTTTTTAATCCGTTTGGTGATGAACGCCACCGGATATCTGGCCGTATAACCAGATATCCGGGCAAAGGGACCTATCCGCAAGATGCGCAAGCACTTGCAGGACAGCCGCCTCACACCGAAAGCGGCCGTTCGCCGTTCACCCAGGCCATATCTTCCTGAGTCAGCGGCACTTCGCGCAGTTCGCGATTAACAAGGAAATTTTCGGTCTCTTCCGTGGTGATAGCCAGCTCCACCTTTGCATCGAACCGGGCGCGAAAAGCCTCGATGATTTCGTCGACGATCACTTCCGGGGCCGATGCACCGGCGGAGATGCCGAGCGTGCGGATGGTGCCGATCTCGTCCCAGTTCAGTTCGGAGGCGCGCTGCACCAGCATGGAGCGTTTGGCCCCTGCCCTGAGCGCAACCTCGACCAGCCGCTTGGAATTGGAGGAATTCGGCGCACCGACGGTGATGAACAGGTCGCAGCCATCCGCCGCCTGCTTCACCGCTTCCTGGCGGTTGGTGGTGGCATAACAGATACTGTCAGCCGACGGCGCCGTCAGGTTCGGAAACCGCTCCTGAAGACGGGCGATCACACCGGCCGTATCATCCACCGACAGGGTCGTCTGGGTCACGTAACCGAGATTGTCCGGGTCGATCGGCACATAGACATCGGCATCCGCGATGGTTTCGACCAGCGAGACAGTCCCCTCCGGCAATTGCCCCATCGTGCCGATCACTTCCGGGTGGCCGGCATGGCCGATGAGGATGACATGGCGGCCAAGACGCTGATGACGCATCGCCTGCTTGTGAACCTTGGACACCAGCGGGCATGTGGCATCGAGATAAAAGAGATTGCGCGACTGTGCGTCTTCCGGCACCGATTTCGGTACGCCATGGGCGGAAAAGACGACCGGCTGCTGGCGATGTTCGGCGGGAATCTCGTTCAATTCCTCGACAAAGATCGCGCCCTTGGCTTCCAGGCCTTCGACGACATAACGGTTATGAACGATCTCGTGGCGGACATAGACCGGCGCGCCATAGGCCTTCAGCGCCAGAACGACGATCTGGATGGCGCGATCGACACCGGCGCAGAAACCACGCGGGCCGCACAGGCGGATCGTCAGTTCGGGTTTTGCGTCAATTGGCCGGGCATCGGCCTGTTCAGTCACCTGAATATTCATTCCGTTCCACACGAAGGGGCGGGCCTAAAGGGCCAAGCCGCGATAGAGGGCCTCTTGCGGTCTCATATAGGCGAGACGCACCAAATGCGCCAAACAAAATTTGCCGGAACTGGCAAAACGCAAGCTCATAGCGACTATGTGCGGCGGCGCTTCAACCACATGGCCGCGACGACACCGGCCAGTGCAAGCGCCAGCCCGTACCATGTAACGGCATATTGCAGGTGATTGTTGGGCAGATCGAACTGCGTGACGCCACCCACCGGAAAGCCGCCCGGATTTTTTAACCTCGCATCCACATCAACGAAGAAGGGCAGAACGCGGGCCGGATCGAGCCCGGCACTCGTCGTCATCGCGGCGATGTCTTTCCAGTAAAAGATGTTTTTGGGAAGATCGTTATCCGGCACCAGCGATGACGGTTTTTTGCCAAGTTTTGCGCGGGCATAACCGGTGAGCGTCACCTCGCCTATGACCTGTCCTTGTTCGCGTTTCGCCGGTTCCTTCAGCTCGTATGGAATGAAACCGCGGTTGACGAGCAGTGTGCGGCCATCCTCCAGCGTCAGCGGCGTATAGACATAAAAGCCGGTCTGGCCCTGATGGGTGGCGAAAAAATGCCGTTCCTTCGTATGATCGAAAGTGCCGGAGATTGTTACGCGGAGAAACTCGATGTCGCCGCCCGTCGCCTGCGCGGCCTCGATATCGGTCAATTGTACAGGCGTCGCATCCCGGCGCTCGGCGATCTTTGCGATCAGCCCTTCCTTCCAATGCAGGCGCTCCACCTGCCATGTGCCGAGCGAAAGAAGGATGGCGAGACAGACGAGAACGAGGCTGGCGGTAAGGGTGGTGCGGCCACGCGACGATGCGCGGGACAGACCTGCCTGCGCCTGCGCGTTCACAACAGAACCATTGACCTGCTCGCTCATTCCGCTCTCCTCTTCCCGAGGAGGTTCTATCACGGCCTGATCTCGATGGGCGTGCCGTTTTTCACGAGATCCCAGATCTCGTCCATTTCCGCATTGGAAACGGCGATACAGCCATTGGTCCAGTCGAACCACTGGGTAAGCGGCGAAAGCCAGCCGAGATAATTGCGTTGGCCATGGATCATGATCATGCCGCCGGGATCTTCCCCGGCTGCGGCCGCGCGTGCCGTGTCGGCTTCGTTGGGATAGGAGACATGGATGGAGCGGTGATAACCGCTGCCGGGATTGCGCCAATCGAGCGTATACGTGCCTTCGGGCGTGCGCTCATCGCCTTCCTTCTGCTTGTGGCCTTCAGGCGAACCACCCAGCGCAATGGAATAGGTTTTGACCACCGTCTCGCCATCCATGATCTGCATGCGGCGCTCGGACTTGTTGACCAGCACATGGGAGACGGATTGGGCGGCGGCGGTGCCCGCTGAGAAGAAGACGAGCAGTGCCAGGGCAAGCCAGTGGAAGGGCCGGTGCATGCGTGACATCTCTCCTGTTTCGGGCTCGGGTAAGGAGACCGATTTCAGAGGAAAAAGGCGGGCGGATGGCGGGGTGGGCAGGATTATCAACGGCGCACACCGACGACCACTTGTCCCCCAGTCAAGTGTGCTAACGGGTTGCTATGATCATGGCTCACACCAACCGCCTCCACGCCTCCCCCACCGGCGCCATATTTGCCTCCCACGATGGCAGCGCATCCGCAAAACGTACGGCCTTTTCTCGCGCCGCTTCATAGGTGGCCTGATCGTCCAGGACAGTCGTGATCTGCCGCGCCATTTCGCTAACATCATTGGCATCGACCAGCGTTGCTGCTTGCCCCGCCCAGCTGGCGACCGCGCCGGAGGGCGTGGAGATGACGGGCACGCCGCGGCAGATCGCTTCGGATATCGCCATGCCATACCCTTCGTAGAGGGACGAGGCGATGTAGAGGTGTGTCTTGGCCCAGAGCGCGTTTAATGCCGGTGCGGTCAGTTCGCCCGCGAGCGTGATGTGGCTGGCGAGGCTGCGGGCCTTGATGAGATCTTGCAGTGACGCAACGTAATCGGGGTAACGCTCGGTATTACCGGCGATGGTGAGGGACCAGTCGGATCGCTCAACCTTGGCCAAAACCTCGACCAGAAACTCGTAACGTTTGCGAGGAATGACGGCACCGACGGACAGCATGCGCCATGGGCCGCCATCATGGATTGGACTTTGCGGTGCGGGGTCGTTACCCGGTCTGCCGGTGATGATTTTTCGCTCGTCGATGCCGTAATGGCCGGTGACGTAATCGCGGCTTTCATCCGAGGTGACGATGATGGCGTCGGCCAGTTGCAGTGCGGATTGTTCGGTGGTGTCGCCCCGCGTGACGGCATCCCCCGCGCCCCGCTCTTCCGTCATCGAGTGATGATAGATCAGCACCAATGTGAATGTTCGGTTGCGCAGGATCGGCAAAAGCATGCAGCCGTAGATGTGGTCCATCACCAGAACCGAGCCCGGCTCGATGCCATCGAACAACGTCGCGATCTCTCCCAGCGCCGCCACATCGGGCGTCGGGAAACACATCGGCACCGTCATCTCACGCACACCGCCCAGATTGCGGTCGAGCCAATCGATCAGGTGACGGTTATAGATCCAGCCGCCGGTCCTCTGTTCGTAATCGGTGCTGTAGAAATGATGGATCGTCATGGCGGGTTCTATGTCGAATTGCTGAGGCGCAAATCATGTCACCCGGCGCGATGATGCGTCCAGCGATGATGCGTCCAGCCATGTTGTCCCAACAAACTCGTCAAAAAGAGAAAAGGCGGGCGCCTCCCAACACCCGCCTTCCCTGTTTCCTGTTCGGTCTTCACCAGCCGGCTAATGCGCCAGCGGCGCGCCCCAATCGCCCCAGATATAGATTGCGAAGAACAGGAACAGCCAGACGACGTCGACGAAGTGCCAGTACCAGGCAGCCGCTTCGAAGCCGAAATGTTTTTCCGGGGTAAACCCGCCGCGGATGGCGCGGACGAGGCAGACCAGAAGGAAGATTGTGCCGACAAAAACATGGAAACCGTGGAAGCCGGTCGACATGAAGAAGGTCGCGCCATAGATCGAATTCTTGAAGTCGAACGGCGCGTGCGCGTATTCGTAAGCCTGCACGAAGGAGAACAGCACGCCTAGCAGCACGGTCAATGCCAGACCGTTGATCAGGCCCTTGCGGTCGCCATGCAGAAGCGCGTGGTGCGCCCAGGTGACGCAGGTGCCGGAAAGCAGCAGGATGACGGTGTTGTAGATCGGCAGGTGCCAGGGATCCAAAACCTCGATGCCCTTGGGTGGCCATTGCCCGCCGGTGAATTCCAGACGCGAGGCCTGAATGGCTTCATGCGGGTAAAGGCTGGCGTCGAAGAAAGCCCAGAACCACGCCACGAAGAACATCACTTCCGAAGCGATGAACATGATCATGCCGTAACGAAGATGCAGCGACACGACGCGGGTATGATGACCTTCGCGGCCTTCCTTGATCGTATCCGCCCACCAGCCGACCATGGTGTAAAGAACGATGGCGAGGCCGATAAAGAACAGCCATGGCGTGGCAAAATTCAGTCCAAAAAGCTTGAACTCGCTGCCATGCAGATACCGCATGTAACCGACGCCGCCAAAGGTGAGGACAAAGGCGCCGATCGAGGCCAGAAACGGCCAGGGGCTCGGGTCTATGATATGGTAATCGTGATTCTTCTGATGCGTATCGGCCATGTCGTCACTCCCCTGACCTGAACCTCTAACCGCCCGAAAGCGGACCCTCTTACAGTTTCTTGCCGTCCGTCACGTTCTTCTCCGGCAGTGCCGCAACGGGCTTTGCCGCCGGCGTGCTCGGATAGAATGTGTAGGACAGCGTGATCGTGCGAATATGTTTTGTCTCTTCGGCGGTCGCCAGATCCGGATCGACAAAGAAGACCACCGGCATGTCCAGCGTTTCACCCGGCTTCAGCGTCGTTTCGGTAAAGCAGAAACATTGCACCTTGTTGAAATAGGCGCCTGCTTCCATCGGCGTGACGTTGAACACGGCCGTGCCCGTCACCTCATAGGGTGAACGATTGGTCGCCTTGTAGGAAATCTGAACCGTCTCGCCGAGCCTTGGCTCGATCGAACGATCGACCGGGCGAAAATCCCAGTTGAGACCGTTCGATGTGTTGGCGTCGAAGGTGACACGGATTGTCTGGTCGAGAATGCGGGTGGAATATTGTTCGACGCGCTGGGTGGTGCCGTTATAGCCGGTCACCTGGCAGAACAGCCGGTAAAGCGGCACGGATGCATAGGCCGCACCGACCATGCCAAAGGCAAAGATGAAGCAGGAGGCCATGATCGAGCCATTGCTCATACGCTTTGCGGGCGTTTTCAGGCCAGCCGAAACCCCGCCATCAGATGGCGAACCCGGCTCTCTCCTCCCTGTCTCCTCCGTCAATCCTGCCTCCCGTCAGTTTGCGGCGCCACCGATCTTGATCAGCGTGACGATATAGAACAGCACCACCAGCCCGGCGAGAACCAGACCGAGCGCCACATTGCGCCCTCGCCTGGATTTCTTCTGGGCCTCGGTGACCTTGACCGTTTCGATCATCCATTCACTCCCAACATACCCCAGACGCCGGCCAGCCAGTGATCGGCCAGAAGCGCGCTGAAAACGGCGAACAGATAGAAGATGGAATAGAAGAACATCTTTTTCGCCGGCACCATCTTTTCATCGCCATCCGGCATGCGCAGCACGAGGATGGAGTAGAAGGTGAAGATGGCGCTCAGCACGAAGGCAAAGATGCCGTAGCCGATGCTGGCAAGACCGGTGAAGGCCGGTGCCACCGCGACCGCCATGGTCAGCAGCGTATAGACGAACATCTGGCGCTTGGTGGAACGTTCGCCAACGACATTCGGCATCATCGGAATGCCGACAGAACCGTAATCACGCATCTTGAAGAGGGCGAGCGCCCAAAAATGCGGCGGGGTCCACAGGAAGGTGATCATGAACAGGATGGTGCTGTCGAGCGAGATGCCGCCGGTGACGCAGGCCCAGCCCAGCATGGGCGGGAATGCGCCGGCCGCACCGCCGATAACGATGTTCTGCGGCGTCGAGCGCTTCAGCCACATCGTGTAGACGACGGCGTAGAAGAAGATGGTGAAGGCCAGAAGTCCGGCGGCAAACCAGTTGACGGCAAGGCCAAGGATCACAACGGAAAACACCGACAGCGTCAAGCCGAAAGCCAAGGCTTCGCGCGGCTGCACGCGGCCATCCGGGATCGGGCGTTTGGCGGTGCGGGTCATCACCTTGTCGATATCGGCGTCATACCACATGTTGAGGGCGCCGGATGCTCCAGCACCGACGGCGATACAGAGAATGGCGATGGCGCCGAGGATCGGGTTGATATGGCCCGGTGCCAGAACCATGCCGACAAAACCGGTGAACACGACCAGCGACATGACGCGCGGCTTCAGGAGTTCGAAAAAATCGCGCGCATTGGCTTCCGACAGGCCAGAGCCCTGTTCGGTGCCGAATGTGTCGTGATCCTGAATGACTGTCATGCGGTGGTCCTGTTCTCGTATCGTATGGCGAAGGCGGCGCAATCACTGCGCTGCCTCCCCCCATTTATTGTCGTGTGCTTACCTGATGCGCGGCAGCTGTTCCCACTGGTGGACCGGCGGCGGTGAAGACAGCTGCCATTCCAGCGTGGTTGCGCCCTCTCCCCACGGGTTATCACCCGCGACGCGCTTCCTTGCGAAGGCTTCCCATACGCCGAAGAGGAAGATCAGTACACCCACAAATGAAATGTAGGAGCCGACGGAGGAGACATAGTTCCAGCCTGCGAACGCATCCGGGTAGTCGATATAACGACGCGGCATGCCAGCAAGACCGAGGAAATGCTGCGGGAAGAACACAAGGTTCACACCGATGAACATCACCCAGAAATGCAGTTTTCCGACGAACTCGTTATACATGTAGCCGGTCATTTTCGGGAACCAGTAATACCAGCCCGCGAAGATTGCGAAGACGGCGCCGAGCGACAGCACGTAATGGAAGTGCGCGACGACGTAATAGGTATCGTGCAGCGAGCGGTCGAGGCCGGCATTGGCCAGCTGCACGCCGGTAACGCCACCGACGGTGAACAGGAAGATGAAGCCGATCGCCCAGACCATCGGCGTCGCGAAGGTGATCGAGCCACCCCACATCGTCGCGATCCACGAGAAGATTTTGACCCCTGTCGGCACGGCGATAACCATCGTGGCGAACACGAAGTAACGCTGCGCATCCAGTGACAGGCCGACCGTATACATGTGGTGGGCCCAGACGATGAAGCCGACCGCACCGATCGCCACCATGGCATAGGCCATGCCGAGATAACCGAAAACCGGCTTCTTGGAGAAGGTGGAGATGATGTGGCTGATAATGCCGAAACCGGGCAGGATCAGGATATAGACTTCCGGATGACCAAAGAACCAGAACAGGTGCTGGTAAAGGATCGGATCACCGCCGCCTTCCGGCGAAAAGAAGCTGGTGCCAAAGTTGCGGTCGGTCAGAAGCATGGTGATGCCACCCGCCAGAACCGGCAGCGACAGAAGCAGCAGGAAGGCCGTGACCAGAACGGCCCATGCGAACAGCGGCATCTTGTGGATGGTCATGCCCGGTGCGCGCATGTTCAAGATCGTGGTGATGAAGTTGATGGCACCCAGAATGGACGAGGCACCGGCCACGTGCAGCGCAAAGATCGCCAGATCGACCGCCGGTCCCGGCTGGCCGGAACTTGCGAGCGGCGGATACATGGTCCAGCCGCCGCCTGCGCCATAAGCGCCTGCCGGGCCTTCGACGAACATCGACAGCATCAAGAGAAGGAAGGCCGGCACGATCAGCCAGAACGAGATGTTGTTGAGACGCGGGAACGCCATGTCCGGCGCACCGATCATGATCGGGATCATCCAGTTGGCGAAACCGCCGATCATCGCCGGCATGACCATGAAGAAGATCATGATCAGCGCGTGCGCTGTCGTAAACACGTTGAACATGTGCTTGCCGCCATCGAGTGCGGCATCGCCTTCGAAACCGTAAACCATCGCCGCCAGACCGTGAAAGATCTGGATGCCCGGTTCCTGCAGCTCCATACGCATGGCGACCGACATCAGGCCGCCGATAATGCCCGCCATGATCGCGAAGATCAGGTAGAGCGTGCCGATATCCTTGTGGTTGGTCGACAGGAACCAGCGCGTGAAGAAGGACGGCTTGTGATGATGATGTGGGTGATCGTCGTGCGAATGCCCATGATCATGAGCGTGCCCATGATCAGAATGCGCGTGATCATGTGAATGATCGTTATGTCCGGCCATGATTGTCCCTCCCCTTACTTCGAAGCCACTGCAACGGATGCATCGGTCACATCGGTTGCGGCCATCAATGCCTTGTTGGCGCCGGGAAGATCTCCCGCGGCGGCAGCCTTCCAGGTGTCGTATTTGTCTTGCGACACGACGCGGATGGCGATCGGCATGAAGGCGTGGTCCTTGCCGCAAAGCTCGGAACACTGGCCGTAATAAAGGCCTTCCTTTTCAGGTTTGAACCATGTTTCGTTCAGGCGGCCGGGAACGGCGTCGATCTTGACGCCGAAGGCGGGCATGGCAAAGGCGTGGATGACATCGGTCGGCGCCGCCGTCACCAATACGCGAACGGTCTTATTAACCGGCAGCACCACTTCATTGTCGACGGCGAGAAGGCGTGGATAGACTTTCATGTCTTCCTTGCCGGCTGCCGCACGATCGGGTTCCTTCAGCATGTAGCTGTCGAAGGCGAGCGGATTGTCGCCGCCTTCATATTCATAATTCCACTGCCACTGGGTGGCCGTTGCCTTGAGCGTGATGTCCGGATTTTGCGGAATCGTCAGCTGCGCGTTCAAAAGATTGAACGAGGGAATGGCGAGAAACAGCAGGATCAGCACCGGAGCGACGGTCCAGACGATTTCGATCGCGGTATTGTGACTGGTGCGCGAGGCAACCGGATTTTTCGCGGCGTGAAATTTCACCGCCACGACGATCAGCAGCGCCAGCACGAACAGCGTGATCGGCACGATAAACCAGAGCGAGTAGTGATTGAACCACTTGATCTGATGCATGATCGGCGTCACCGGCTCCTGGAGATCCAGTTGCCAGGGTTTTGGTTGGTCGGCGACGGCCACGGTCGCCAAGGGCAGACAGATCAGCGCACCGACCCCCGCAAAAGCCCTAGAAATCATCATGCACCTCCCTTACATTTTGATCCGGCTCAAATCTCAATGCAGTTTTCCCTGCTACACACCTCGGTTCAATCATAATTTGCGGTTTGTCGCAATATGCGCTCCTGCCCTGCACTGCGGCATTTTAGCCCGCCCACACACAATCTTTGCGCGCAGTTTCAAACCCTTGCGGCAACGGCCTATCCCCGGTAGAGCAGGCACGGTCCGCTTGAAGCCCGCAGTCCCACTTTCGCCGCACTCGGCTGGAAAGAGGCTGTGAGGCTTTTCATTCCTGGGTTCGGCGACGACAATGACGCCGTGATTCGATATCTTGAGGTTTTCATGGCGCTTCGCCTAATCCGCCACCGTCTTCTGTCCGCCTGCGTCGCAGTGCTTGCCACCGGCTTTGCCTTTTCGGCATCCGCGCAGCTGGCACCGCCGACCTCGAACGAAAAGCAGCCGCGGGCCGAGGCCACCACGCCGCAGCAGCCCGGAAACGTGCGCGGCAGCCACGGCGCATGGTCCGTCCTCTGCGACAAGCCGGCGGGTGCCGCTACCGAACAATGTGCATTGATGCAGAACGTCATCGCCGATGACCGCCCGGAAGTGGGCCTGTCCGTCGTCGTGCTGAAGACCGCCGACAACAAGTCAAAAATTCTCCGCATCCTCGCGCCGCTCGGCGTGCTCCTGAAGGACGGCATGGAGCTTTACGTCGACAACAACAATATCGGCCGGGCCTACTTTACCCGTTGCTTCAACGAGGGCTGTTATGTCGAGGTGGAGATCGACGACGAGCTGATGCGCATTCTGCGCGCTGGCAAGAGCGCCGTGTTCGCTTTGCGTGAAAGCGTCGATCAGGACCGCGTCGGTATTCCGATCGAACTGACCGGCTTTGGCCCCGGCTACGACGCCCTGCCCTGATGGCCTCTTTCGAGACCCAGCGCTTTACCCTCACCTATGACGACGGCGTCCTGAAAGACGCCGTTCGCGCCTTCATCCAGCGGCGGGCCTTTGCCGAACAGCGGATGATGTGGGTGATGGCGGCGCTGATGGCGGCGTTTTCCGTCTATCTTTTTGGAGCGGGCGGCAATGACGTGTTTGCCGCCGTGCTGATTTTGCTCGCCATCGCCCCCTTCATCTGCGTTCTCATTTTCCGGCGCATGCTGATCACCCGCACGCTGAAGCGCAACCGCCGCACGGCGGATGTGACGGTGGATGCCGATGGTATTGCCGTGGTTTCGGATATCGGCGAAGGCCAGATGCTGTGGCGCGATGTGACCGAGATCTGGGAACTGCCGGCCGCCTTCATGGTCTTCACCGATACGACCGTGTTCGACACGTTTCCGAAGGATGGCATGCCGGACGTGGTGCAGGCGCATTTGCGGGCGCGTGCGGCGCAGATGGTGGTGGCGCAAGGGTAAGGCTTGAGGCTTGAGGCTTGAGGCTTGAGGCTTGAGGCTTGAGGCTTGCTCTGCGATGAAACGCTGCTTCGTCATCCTCAATTCGTTCTCCTTGGGCATCCGCCTCCCCGCTCTCCGCCATCATTCTCATCATCATCGCCCTCCTCTTCCTCCGGCTTCCTCTCTCTCCGGCCTCCTCTTCCTCCGGCCTCCTCTCTCTCCGGCTTCCTCGCTCTCCGTAGTCATGCTCGTTTCCCTCTCCTGGTCATCCTCGGGCTTGACCCGAGGATCCACAACCAGGCCCTCCATGGGTGCCGCATGGATCCTCGGGTCAAGCCCGAGGATGACCACGGTGGGTGAGGATGACCACGGCGGACGAGGATGACTGCGGAGGGGGTTGTGCGCCTTGCCGACCGACGGGAATCCAAGGCAAGGCTTGCGTCAGTTCGATGACGGTCCTACATCGGATTCCTGATATATTTCGGTTTGGACGCAGCGATTTGCCCCTCATCCGAACCGGAAGGCGCGACAAGCCGCCAAGGAGCATGCATGAACACCGACCTTCTCAACCTGTTCGACGTCGATGAAACCAGATTGCGCGAGATCCTGTCGCAGTCTCTTTCCGGCGCCGATGATGGCGAGCTTTACCTCGAACATGCGCAGGCGGAATCGCTGGCCTTCGACAATGGTCGACTGAAAGGTGGTTCATTCAATACCGATCAGGGTTTTGGCCTGCGCGCCGTGGCCGGTGAAGCCGTCGGTTATGCCCATTCGGGCGACATGTCGGAAGCGGCGCTGAAGCGTGCGGCGGATGCCGTGCGCGCCGTCACCTCCGGTTATTCCGGCTCCTACGCGGCTGCCCCGCAGCGGACCAACAAGAAATATTACGGCGACGAAAACCCGATCGGCGAACCGAGCTTTGAGGCCAAGGCAAAGCTGCTGGCCGAAATCGACGCCTATCTGCGCGACAAGGACCCGAAGGTGCGGCAGGTCTCCGCCTCGATCGCCGCTTCCTGGCAGGTGGTCGATATTCTGCGCGCCGATGGCCACCGCGTGCAGGACGTGCGCCCGATGACCCGCATCAACATTTCCGTTGTCGTCGGTGAAGGCGATCGGCAGGAAAGCGGTTCATTTGGCACTGGTGGTCGCGTCGGTTTTGGCGAGTTCGTACGCGAAGGCAACTGGAAGAGCGGTGCCGACGATGCGCTGCGTCAGGCGCTGGTCAACCTCGAGGCGATCGATGCGCCGGCCGGCACGATGGATATCGTGCTTGGCAATGGCTGGCCGGGCGTGATGCTGCATGAGGCTGTCGGCCACGGTCTGGAAGGCGATTTCAACCGCAAGAAAACCTCGGCTTTCGCCGGTCTGCTTGGCGAGATGGTGGCCGCGCCCGGCGTCACCGTCGTCGATGACGGCACGATCGACAACCGTCGCGGCTCGATCACCGTCGATGACGAAGGCACGCCATCCGCCTATAACGTGCTGATCGAAAACGGCCGTCTGGTCGGTTACATGCAGGACCGCCAGAACGCACGCCTGATGGGCATGAAGCCGACCGGCAACGGCCGTCGTCAGGGTTATGCCCATATTCCGATGCCGCGCATGACCAATACCTACATGCTGTCAGGCGACAAAACCCCGGAAGAGATCATCGCGTCGGTCAAGAAGGGCATCTATGCCGTGTCATTCGGCGGTGGTCAGGTGGATATCACCTCGGGCAAATTCGTGTTCGGCTGCACCGAGGCCTACATGATCGAAAACGGCAAGCTCGGCGCGCCGGTCAAGGGCGCCATGCTGATCGGCAATGGCCCGGATGCGATGAAGCGCATTTCCATGGTCGGCAACGACAGCAAGCTCGATACCGGCGTCGGCAATTGCGGCAAGGGCGGCCAGTGGGTGCCGGTCGGCGTCGGCCAGCCGCATCTGCGCATGGATCAGATCACTGTCGGCGGCACCAAGGCCTGAGGATTTCTTGATGAGCGAGATCACCGTCCGCCCTTACGAACCACGGGATGCGGACGGTGTCGTTTCCGTCATCCTGCCGATCCAGCGCGAAGAATTCGGCTTTTCCATCACGGCGCAAGACCAGCCGGACCTCGCCGTCATTCCCGACTTCTACCAGACCGGCAAAGGCGGGTTCTGGGTGGCGGAACAGGATGGCGTCATCGTCGGCACCATCGGCTTGAAAGACATCGGCAATGATCAAGCCACGCTGCGCAAGATGTTCGTGGCGGCGGAAGCGCGCGGTCGTGAACATGGGACGGCGGCAAAATTGCTGGAGCGGCTATTTACCCATGCCCAAGCGGCGGGCCTAAGTGAAATCTTTCTCGGCACGACCGAAAAATTCCTGGCCGCACACCGGTTTTATGAAAAGCACGGCTTTGTGCAGGTGGAGAAGGCGGAGCTGCCGGAAGCGTTTCTGTTCATGAAGGTGGATACGCGGTTTTACCGGCGTGGGGTGAACTGACCCGAACCCTGACGAGTTATTCCTGCGGCCGCTTGTGGGTTACCGAAATCCTGATCCGGTTGAAAAGCTCCATCAGCGCCGCCGGATCCTTGGCTTTTGCAAGTTCGGCGATGCTCACTTGCGGCTGGGTTTCGGCATTCAATTCATAAAGACCCGCCGGATGTGGAAAGCTCGCGACAAATGTTTTCAGTGCAGCCTTGCTATCTGCACTGGCAACAGCTTCCGGCAATGCATCGATGGAGGCCTTGGCAGACAGCTGATATCGCTCAACCAAAGGCTGCGGCTCCTCATCCCAAGGCAGTTTCGAGATGAGAGCCTGTACGACCAGAATCTCGAACAACCCATGGCTTTCGAGGCGAGCAGAGACATTTTTGATCGTCGCCTGATCACTGCCTTGCGCACGTTTTCCCTTAAGCGGCGGCAACTCGCTGAGATTTGACATTGCACCGCTCAGGGAAAACGAACCGAATTGCCGGTTGACCCAACTAAAATCGTGCAGCAGCAGATCACGGCTATGTCGATCCCACCGATAGGACAGATGGATATCGTTGGTTCGCTGCAGGGCGCGCAGTTGATAGGAGAGATTTGGAGAAGAGACAGTTTGCGAAAAACGCATGCCTGTTGCTGTCGCCTCCAACGCGTCCGGCAGGCGATTCTCCGTTGCGGACAGGAACAGGTCCGTCCCGGTGACACGCATGTCTTCGAAAAGCCAGCGCATGCTCGGATTTAAGACAAAGTACAGATGTGTACCATGGCAGCCGCCATCGATTGGCTCAATCTTGCCGCCCTTCGTCAACTCGATGAAAAAACCCCAACTCTTCAAGAAGCTTTCGCAATCCGTGACGGTCGCGGGCTCAATAGCGGCAGGGTGCTCCTGCGCGATGGCGGCCAGTGGAGCAAAAAGACAAGAGGCGGCGAACAGGACGCGGGATACGGACAACATGCAATCTCCAGGGCAAGGCGAACTTAACCGCCGCTGCGCGGGAGATTGGAGCGATTTGCGTCCACGACAATGACCGACGCCTGATTTTTGCATCGGACCTCGCATTTAGGGTATTTTTCGGGGACGAATGGCACAACCTTCGACAGCCGCAGCAATACACAATTTGTAGCGATCCCCATCAAAACCCGCCGTTTGACACATCGCCAAAAAGTCCGCCACCTGGAGCACCTCGCAGTCAAGCCCGCTGCCCGTCCACCCTCATCCCGGAAACCCGCCACATGATAACCGCCGTCCTCCGCCGCCTTTTCGTTGGCCTCCTGCCCGTCTTTGCCGCCGCCGGACCGGTGACGGGGCTCGACTACGGTCGGGCCATTCATCTCGATGCGGAGGAACTTGCTGAGACCGGCATTGCCGAGGCCTATGGCAAAATTCGCCGGCAGCTGCAGAGTTATGTGCAATCGCCTGCCGATCTGTCCGAGATCATCGATCCGGATGCGCCCCGCTATTCGGTGAGGGTCGCCGGCACGAATTATCCGATCTATGGCCCCGAGATGCCCAACGACGAATACCAGAGCTGGGGCATTGCCACTTGCGTGCTCTTCAAGATCGTCAACGATCAGTTGAAGGATACGGGCACGCAGCTTTATGCGCTGAATGGCGGAAACGACCTCTTTGGCATCTTCCTGACCACCGACGAAGTGAAAGCGGCAAAACGCTCAATGCCGAAAAAAACCGACGGACTGGCCATACCTGCCGACGGCAGATCATCCCTGGTACGGCCAGCCGCATTAACGGACCGGTTGCGGCTTGACAGCCTCCCCAAAATCCCGCCACCTTCTGCACCTTCCCCCACCGCAGCGACCCGCCCACCATGTCCCTCGAAAACCTTCTCGACACGCTCAATGCCTGGCTGCCCGGTCAGAACTGGTCGCAGGTCGCCTTCGTTTTTGCCGCCGCCACGGTTGCAGGCCTTGCACGCGGTTTTTCCGGCTTTGGCGGCGCGCTGATCTTTGTGCCGCTCGCCGGTGCCGCGATGAGCCCGAAAATCGCCTCGGCGCTGCTGCTTCTGATCGACGGCACGATGACGCTCGGCATGGTGCCGGCAGGCTGGAAGAGGGCCAATCGTCGCGAAGTCGGCACGATGTTGATCGGCGCGCTTTTCGGCGTGCCGCTCGGCACTGCCCTTCTGGCGCTGGCCTCGCCGATCACCTTGCGCTGGATCATTTCCATCGTGGTTCTGCTTTTGCTCGCCTTCCTGATGTCCGGCTGGCGATACCATGGCCGCCCAAAAGTGCCGCTGACGATTGGGGTCGGCTGGCTGGCCGGGCTGTTCGGTGGTGCGGCACAGATGTCCGGCCCGCCCGTCGTCGCCTACTGGCTGGGCGGGGCGATCCCGCCGCAGACGGTGCGCGCCAATCTGGTCGTCTATTTTGCGCTGGCTACGGTGATTTCCGCCACATCCTATATCGTCAGCGGCATCCTGACGCTTGAAGTCGTACTCCTCGCCGCCGTCATCGCCCCCGGTTATGGGGCGGGGCTTTATCTCGGCTCGCATCTTTTCGGTATTGCCAGCGAAACGACATTCCGGCGGATCTGTTTCGGATTGATCGCCATGGCCGGGCTGATCGGCCTGCCGTTGTTCGATGCATGGCGGTAAAACACATCGCGACCATGTATTGCGAGTGCACAAAATTTCTGCAAATTGGAATTCCATTACCAATGCGGATGATCCGACAGCAACATCACAACATCTGCGTTCGTTACAAGAGTTCTAATGTTTTCCATGAAGGGAAATTTCATGCAGAATGCAGATGCACGCCCGGCCTCCACACCATTCATACTGGGTATTTTTACCGCGACATTTCTGGCACTGATCGTTCTTCTTGTTCTTGTTGTCACATTCCTGCCCTTCAACAATCCGGCCATGGGCCTGATCGTAGTTTTTGCGGCCGGCGGCGTGGCGGCCAATCTATGGTTTTCGCGCGAAAAGGCAGCACCGACGAGCGGCCGCGCCTGGAGCCATTCGGTGATGTGCGGCGTCATCGCCACCATCCTTTCGTCCACGCTGGCCATTCTCGGCCTGTCGGGCGACGATCGCCTGTGGAGCGAACTGGGCGGCGCCGGCCTGACCATGGTGATCGTTTTTGCGGTCATTGCCGTGATCCAGATCCTCATCGTTCGCCTCAGCTTCTGGGTGACATTCCGCCAGGCAATGAAAAAGGCGGCGTAAACCGCTGCCGAACCGCCCTCGACGCAATCCGGTACGGAGCCGATCATGAGTGCATGGCGCCGCAAGGCCATCGAAGCCGCGCCGGACCTGCGTGATTGCCTGGAGCGCGCATGGTCGCCCATGGCGGCATGGATCGAACTGCATCTGCATTTCGAAACGGTCGTGAAAGCCGGCGAGATGGACAAGGCCAGGCGGATCATGGATCACGCCCGCGACTGCATGGCTTCGGCAAACCGTGACATCACCACCGCCGTCGCCAATGCTTTCATTGAGCATCTTGCCGAGGACAAAAGCATACGGGCGCGCTTGCCCGAAATAATGAAAGCGCAGGACGTGCAAGCATGGCGGGTGCTGATGGCCTATCATTCGGATGAAAAGACAATCGCGGATCTTGAAGCGGCCTGCCGCGAGCACAGACCGAGATCGAAACGATCGTGATGCCACAGGGAGATCGACGATGTTTTATCCGGACGGCAGACTGGCGAGGCTCGGCGATCGGGTCAGGCTTGGCGGAAGAGACGGCATTGTCGTCTTTTCCATCGATACGGACGAGTTTTCCGAATGTTTCCCTCGCGAGGATTGGGCGGATTACGGTGAGGGCATCATGGTGGACCTTGCGGGCATAGGCCTGATCCTCTGTATCGAACCCGATGAGGATCTCGAGTTTGTCGCCTCGGAAGCGGAGAGTTAGGCAGATGTTATCAAGGTAGATATTGCCGCTTCAAGCGGGTGGCAATGCGCATCCACTTGGCCCACCACTCAGATCAAAGAACATTCAGGAAAGTTTGGCGTGGCCATTTCGGATCATCACCTTGCGTCCCCGCCACCGGCAGGTCGGGCGCGCGATCTCTGGCTCCAGCACGCTGCAGGCTTCATCCTGTTCGAAGATATTCGCAATCATGCCCGCGAAAATATCGATGAAAGACTGGATGCGAGGACGAAGTGACACAATCCGTGGACCTGATGGCACAGGGCGACGGGATGTGCATGGGCTTTCATGGGTGGCAGGACGGTGATTTCGGAGACCAGCCACTGATCAAGGAGTGAGCTTTTATTGATCGATCGAGAGAAATACACCTGTCCGACAGTCCGCAAAGCGCTTCAACTGTCGATACAGACGATTGAAATCCAGCAGAATCTGCTGCCTTGAAGCGGTTGTATCTCACATGCTCGTTCCTGCTGGCCTGTACGTTTCTGGTCCTGTATCTGCTTGGCATCGAGTTTCCGGGATCCACAGCCGTTTATCTGTCGATCCTGATCAACAATTTCATTGCCTGTGTCCTGATATATCGAGACCAGTCGCCTTGTTGAAGCTGGAAGGGTGCAACATCTCGCCTGCACATCACCCTCCCCCAAAACCCCGCCTACCATTCTTTAACAACGCTTAAGACAACCGCGCTAGTTTCCCTCAAATGATCACATCCGGGGTGGCAAAATCGCGATGACGGGGAGGTTTGACGCAGTCTGGCGCCGAAGCGTCAAGCGCGCGCTGATCTTGGGCGGCCTTGAAGCCGCCGCTATCGCTGCGCGCGCCAAAATCATGCCCTCGGCGCGTGGCTGCGGTGCCATCTTCACGCTGCATCATGTGCGGCCCCCTGAGGGGCACCCGGCCGAACCGAATGCCCATCTCGATGTCACGCCCGAATTTCTCGATGGCGCCATCCGCCGGTTGAAGGCCGATGGTTATGAATTCCTGTCGCTCTGCGATGTCGCGGCGCGGATGAAACTGCCGGGTTCCGCCAGCACAAAACCTTTCGCCGCCTTCACGCTGGATGACGGTTATCGCGACAATGTCGAATACGCCCTGCCGGTGTTCGAGCGCCATGGCGTGCCCTTCACCGTTTTCGTTGCCAAGGGATTTGCGACACGCACCCACGGCATGTGGTGGGAAACGCTGGCCGCTCTCTTGAACGTAATGGCCGAAATCCGGTTCGACTTCGGTGCGGGCGAGATCACGCTTCCGCTCGAAACCGGCACCGACAAGCTCGACGCATTCGACCATTTCTCGCGTTTCATCGCTTCAGGCCCCGAAACAGAACAGGTGGCGGCCATTGATGCGCTGGCCGCCCGTTACGGCATCGATGCCCTGGCGATGACCGCGCAATTGACCATGGATGTGGAAGAATTGCGGGCGCTTTCACAACACCCGCTGGCTTCACTTGGCGCCCACACGGTCAGCCACCGCTCGATCGCGCAACTGGACGGACAGGAGGCTCGGCAGGAAATGCTTGCCTGTCGCGATTGGATGGAGGCGACGTTCGGCACCCGTCCGAAAACGTTTGCCTATCCTTATGGCACCGCCAATGCCGTTTCCGAACGCGACAAGGATCTGGCGCGGGAACTGGGTTTCGATCTCGCTGTCACCACGCGGCCGGGCACGATCGGCGAGGCCTTGCGTGACCGCATGACGGCGCTGCCGCGCATTTCGCTCAACGGTTATTATCAGGTGCCGCGGTATGTTTCGGCTCTCGCTTCCGGCCTGCCCTTCGCGCTTTCGGCAAAACCGCGCATTGCCGGAGACGGGAAACTGAGCCCGGCGGGGGAAGTCGTGGGGTGATACCCACCTGCCCGCACTCTGCGCAAATCAGCCCCTACTGGCGATTTCCAACACCTGGCCGGAGCTCGCATGTTGAGGTCGTGATCTCTCCCGCAAAAGGAGAGATAGGTCCGCCACTTCTTTTCCTCTCCGCTTGCGGGAGAGGAAAAGACGCTTACCGGCCGCGCTTGGTGAGGGGTAAAAGCCCAGCCGGTCAAAACCGGCAGAGCGCACCCATCACGGATACATCCGCACCTTTTGCCAATCACCCTCGGGCGCGTCGCGGCGGAATTCCACGCGGTCGTGAAGCCTGAAGGGGCGGTCGTGCCAGAATTCGATAGAGACCGGCTTTATGCGGAAACCCGACCAGTGCGGCGGACGCGGGATTTCGCCGATGGCATAACGGGCGGTATATTCGGCCACCGACTTTTCCAGCGCGAACCGGCCTTCCAGCGGCCGCGACTGTTTTGAGGCCCAGGCGCCGATGCGGCTGCCGCGTGGGCGCGTCGCATAATATTCGTCGGCTTCCTGATCGGTCACGACCTCCACTTCACCGCGCAGACGCACCTGCCGGCGCAGCGATTTCCAGTGAAACACCATGGCCGCCTTTTTTTGGCCGAGAAGTTCACGCCCTTTCTGGCTTTCGAAATTCGTGTAGAAGACGAAACCTCGTTCGTCATAACCCTTCAACAGAACCATGCGCACATTCGGCAGACCCGATTCGTCCACTGTTGCAACCGCAACGGCGTTCGGATCGTTGATCTCGGAAGCCGTGGCATCCTTTAACCAAGCGCCGAAGAGCGAAAATGGTTCATTTTCCTCGGTGAAGTCACCGGATGTTAACTCAACTTCTGTCATATTGACGAAAATGCTCCCGATATATGAAGTGCATCCGAAACAGTTTCGAAGTGGACGCAAGTTGGCATTGATAGCAAAGACAGAGAGCCGCACAAGCCAGACGCGCGCGTTTGCGGCAAGAGGTTTCGCTATCGCAGCCGTGATTGCCACCCTTTCGGGATGCACCAGCTCGCTCGACCTGTTCGGTGGCGACAAGGTTGATCGCATGTCGACGGGCACAATACAGGCCAAGCGCAACCCGACCACCATGTCCGACGAAGTCACCGTACAGAACGCCGTATCCTCGGCCGACCTGACCAAGGTTTCGATGTCGCCGCTTCCCTGGGCCAATACCTCGACCGGCAGCGCCGGCGTTGTGTCCTCCATTCGCGAAGGCCGCAATCAGGGTCATGTCTGCCGTGACTTTATCACCACGCGCCATTCCTTTGAAGGTATTGCGCAATTTAACGGTCAGACCTGCATGACCAATTCCGGAGACTGGATGCTGACCGCCTTCGACCGTCAGTAAAATCCGCCGGTAAAAATACCTTCTCCCGATACAATAACGTCTTCCGGTAACCTTTTAGAACGGTTGCCGTTTACCTTGATTTTCAACCTCTCTTTAGAGGTTCCTCTGGTAGCGTCTTGCCATTACGCAGACGCCTGACCGGACATGAGGAACCGACGGCGCCCTGCAAGAGTTTCCTGTCTCGGGGGTCCAGAATGATCGCGGACCCGCCGCCCAAGCGTAACCGGTGGTGCAAGATGCGCGATCCCTATTCAGTCCTCGGCGTGAAACGCAACGCGGACGCCGACGAAATCAAGGCCGCATGGCGGACGAAGGCGAAATCCGTCCATCCGGACCATAACCTCGATGATCCGAGCGCGACCGGCCGTTTTGCCGAAGTCGGGCAGGCCTACGACGTGTTGAAAGATCCGGACAAACGCCGCCGCTACGACAAGGCCGCCGACATGCACCAGACCATCATGCAGCAGCGCGAATCCGCCCGTCAGGCGGAAGAACGCGCCAAGGCAGCCCGTGCCAACGCCGAAAAGGTGATGGAGGAACTGGCGCGCGCCAATGCGCAGCGCGCCCAGAACCAGAGCCAGACCCAGGCGAAGGCACAATCTCAGGCCCAGTCTCAATCTCAGGCTCAGGCCCAGACACAGTCCGCCGGCGAAGATGCCGAGGACATGATCGAGCGCATTTTCGGCTCCGGCGACGAGGCCGCCGATGCCGCCCGCGAAAAGGCGGCTACGCAGGCCAGGGCAAAGGCCCAGCAGCAGGCACAGGCACAACAGCAGGCGCAAGCCAAGGCGGAGGCAAGGCCTGAACAGAATACCGGCAGCACCAGCGATGCGACGGAAACCGCAGATGACAACGCTGCTAGAACCGATGCCAAAACCGATACAAAGACAGACACCGCGCCAAGGCCGCCGCTACCCATGCAGGCAGTCGAACTGGTAGCAGCCCTAGTTCGCCGCTGGCGTGGCGTGGCCCCGGAAAAAGCACCGGACCTGACGGCGGAAGTGATCGTCACGCTCGACGACCTGATCGCCCAGAATACCGTGCCGATGCACCTTGCAGACGAACGTGACGTACGCCTGCCGCTCGAAGCCGGCATGACCGATGGCCATGTCGTGCGCATGAAGGGACAGGGCATCAAGATGCCCTCCCCCATCGCCCGTGGCGATCTGGTCGTCACCGTGCGTGTCGCCCGACACGAGCGTTTCCGTCTGGAAGGGTTCGATCTCCACACCGTTTTAGCCATTTCACTGGAAGATGCCGTGCTCGGCACCGAGACGGAAGTGGAAACGCCGGGTGGAAAAGTGCCGGTCACGGTGCCGGCATGGTCGGGCTCGGACCGCAGCATTTCGCTTGACGGCCTCGGCCTTGCCGATGGCGCCGGCGGACGCGGTGCGCTGGTGGTAGAATTACGGGTTGTCCTGTGGGAAAAGCCGGACGAGAAGGTGACCGACCTGATGAAACACATGCGCCACGGCCTGTATGTATGAAGCTTTTGCAACGGTTTTCCTCGTTGCGCACCCTTTGTTACGGTCTCTAACAGGAGATGATCTGCCGCAAGCTTGAACCACCGGTCCGCCTATGCCATAGGCAAAAGACTATTTGGGCGGGTATCCGCCATTGCAGTTCAGGGGACTATTCATGGTTCAGGCTACCGGCCTCATGGCAGGCAAACGCGGCGTCATCTTCGGCGTCGCCAATAACCGCTCGATCGCATGGGGCATTGCCAAGGCCATTCACGCACAGGGCGGCGAGATCGCTCTGACCTGGCAGGGTGATGCGCTGAAGAAGCGCGTCGAGCCGCTGGCCACCGAAATCGGCGCCTTCATGGCCGGCCACTGTGACGTGACCGACGAAGCTTCGATCGACGAAGTCTTCGCCAATGTCGAGAAGAAGTGGGGCAAGATCGACTTCATCGTTCACGCCATCGGCTTTTCCGACAAGGACGAGCTGACCGGCCGTTACGTCGATACCTCTGCCGACAATTTTGCCAAGACGATGCAGATCTCGGTCTATTCCTTCACCTCGATCGCACGCCGCGCCGAAAAGCTGATGACCGATGGCGGCTCGATGCTGACCCTCACCTATTACGGTGCCGAAAAGGTCATGCCGAACTACAACGTCATGGGCGTTGCCAAGGCAGCACTCGAAGCCAGCGTCAAGTATCTCGCTGTCGACCTCGGCCCGAAGAACATCCGCGTCAACGCCATTTCAGCCGGCCCGATCAAGACGCTGGCCGCATCCGGCATCGGCGATTTCCGCTATATTCTCAAGTGGAACGAATATAACGCACCGCTGCGCCGCACCGTCACCATCGAGGAAGTCGGTGATGTCGGCCTCTACATGCTCTCCGACCTGTCGCGCTCCGTGACCGGCGAAGTGCATCACGCCGACAGCGGCTACCACACGATCGGCATGAAGGCGGTCGACGCGCCTGACATCTCGGTCATCAAGGACTGACTACTTTATAAAGGCATGCCGCATTGCTGATTTATGTCATTCGCCACGGCCAGACCGACTGGAACGCCGAGGGCCGGCTTCAGGGCCAGAAGGATATCGA
This sequence comes from Endobacterium cereale, assembly GCF_009617585.1. Lineage (GTDB taxonomy): Bacteria > Pseudomonadota > Alphaproteobacteria > Rhizobiales > Rhizobiaceae > Neorhizobium > Neorhizobium cereale. Next base: position 150,468 of record NZ_WIXI01000045.1, read on the forward strand.
TCTCAATGATTATGGTCGCTCACAGGCGACCGCCAACGGCGAGGAACTCAGCGGCCTGATCGATGATCGGGTCGCCGAATTCGACTTCGTGTCGAGCCCGATGGCCCGCACGCGCGAGACCATGGAACTGGCTCGCAAGGCCATGGGCCTGCCCCCCAAGGACTACCGCACCGACGAGCGCCTTCGCGAACTTTCCTTCGGAGACTGGGAAGGGTTTACGCTGAAAGAAGTGCGCCAGAGCGAGCCGGAACGGCTTGCCGCCCGCAAGGCCGAAAAATGGGGTTTCATTCCCCCCGGCGACGACGCGGAAAGTTATGAAATCCTCTCATGGCGGGTTGGCGCATGGCTGCAATCGGTGACGCAGCCGACCGTCTGCGTCTGCCACGGCGGCGTTATCCGCACGCTGTTTCGTCTTGTCGGCGATATGCCGGAGGATGATGCCGCGAGCATCCCGATCCCGCAGGACCGGATCCTGCTGATCAACCGGGAACTGGAGCAGATCAGCTGGATTTGAGTGTGCGTAAGGCACGCCAGGGCAGCAGACTGACGGCCTTCGGCTGCCATGATCGCTATCGGCCTCTACAAGCTCAACCGGCTAACGCTCAGGACCGATAAGGTGCGATCCCCGTCCCGCATTGGTCGAATTTCCGCTTTCGGCGACGGCATCTCTCCCGAACGAGGCCAGCACCTTCGGGAGAGACTTGCCACAACAAGCGAATAGAGCACTCTATTTTCCGACAAGGGGCACGTTGTCCGTCGAGAACAGATGACTGGTCGATGTTGGAGGCGGAGTAGGACTTCCCTGCGTCGGAGCCAGATTATGACAGCCAAAACAGCCATTCTGATGTGCCGGCTTTATGTCTGGCCCTAGTTTCTGATGGTAGGTTTCCATCGTCGTATTGGCGAGAAACAAGGAGCCGACCTGCTGACTTTTGTCGGTCGGTTCGGCAGGTATCGAGCCGTTGCGGGTCCACACCGATCCAATCTGAATATAGTTGGAGCGAACGTCCTTTCCGGTTGGCGTATTGGCGAGCATGTAGTCGATATTGGCATTCAACGTGAAAATCTGCGTGTTGTTGTTGGCTGACGCGGGCTCAGGCAAACTCCCCCACGGGTTCACACGGTAGCTGTTGTTCGGACCAACGACGTTTCCCGCGGTTGCGACGACGTTGCCATCGCCGTCGACTGTCATTTGCGGCACCAGCGCCCCATCCTGCGAGCCGTTGGGCTGCATGAAATTCCACTGACCGGCAGAGTTATAGGGAAAAGGAATGGCCGGTGGTTCAATCGGCTGGTTGAGCGGCGGCATAAACGACAGATAGTAGGTATTGTTCGGTGCATTTGATTTGTGTTCGAAGGTTGCCCAGACCATTTCCGGGTGCCCCTGGACCGTTCCAACGACATGCATGCCGACCAATGCAAGCTGTTTGGTGACAGTGGCAGGCGTACCGATTGTCCATTTGGCTGCGCCTACATCACCCTGGTAATTGGGTACATCGGCGGTAATGGTGACATAGTCCGTCACGCTGCCATTGACTTTCGCGGCATCGATCCAGGACGTCTTGATCTCCATCGTCAGCGCATCGGCGTCTTTTAAGGAGGCACCTTTGCTGGCCACGTAGGTCAGCAGCGCATTCAGATCAGCCGCGGAATTCGGGAATTCCGAGGTTTCCGGCAAAGCGCCATTGATAACGGCGGTGTTGAACCATGCATAAACGTCATTGGCATGAACGGCATAATAGACAAGCGAGCCGTTCAGCGACATGAGCGCATCGTTGCCACCGGCCTGGCCCCCCGGCTGAATATTCTCGGCCACCAGACCTTTCACCACCATGTTATTGACGGTCGAGCGAAACGCGGTCATCTCGCCGGATTTGTCGCTTCTCAAAAATCCGGTGTCGTCGCCCTGGATATAGATGCCTTGTCCCTGTGTGTTGAAGTTGACGTTATAGATTTGCGGAGATGTTATCGTGATCCCGCTGCCGGATGGGGATGTCAGCCAGAGAAACATCTGCTGACCCCATTTATAGAAGTCGCATTTGGTATTGTTCTGGGGGAATGCCAGGCTGTTGGCGAAAACGATCGGGCCATCCTTGCTGATTTTGTTGTTTGCAAACCAGCCTTGAAATTCTGCAGGCCCGATGGAACAGCTCGCAGCCGGGTTATACTGAGCATGCGCAGTGCCGCTTAAGGCGAGAATGGCAGACGATAGAATCAACATCTTTGCAGACATTGGAACCTCCAAAATGAGAGAAAATCTACCGGAGGTTGTTTAGCAAGAAATCGACACAGCTGTAAGTGATTTTCTACTCAAGGTAGCATTTTCGTTACCTCACCAACCACGCACCTGTGTGAATGGCTGTTTTGGGTCACCCGCCATCCTGCAGCCTCGCGACGGAGACAGGGTGGCAAAAACCTCTCCTTCCTTTGTCGGTGCAAGTGCGGCCGGCAAGCGCCGCCTTTACACCGGTCTCGCAAACCGGATCTTTGCGATCAAACGCAATGAAAAGCGGATCGCGTGAGGCGGCGGCCTTGGCCAAACGCGCTGGCTGCGCCCCAGACCGACCTGACCGCAAGATTGCAGGCACTGAGACTACGGAATCATCCAGAGGTGCGCTTTATCGTCGGCAGCCAAGTCATGCTTACTAAGTCATGCTCGCCAATTCAGGATTGTCTCATGCTGCGTAGGCTTCTGGCCACTTTGCTTTCGCCCCTATGGGCGCCGATATACACTGCCGTTTTTCCAGTCTGGTTGTCCTGGGGCAGCCCGCCGGCCTCGCTATTTTTCCTTGTTTGCCTGATCGCGGTGCCACTTGATGGCAAAATACATGCCGGTGCCGAGCACGATAATCTTGAGCGGAAAGAAGACCAAGGGGAACCAGTCTACCCAATTCGTCATGTCGATATTTCCAGGCTGTTAATTGACACTTGTCTATCGTGACAGCCCTATCCCAAAATTGCCGAATGCAATATCGGCCATGTTGACGCAGATCATGACAGCCCGTCACAAGCGCTCAGCAGGTCGAGCCTTCCACGGGCAAATGTCCATTTCCCACCCCCTCGCCCGTCAACGCCCGAACGTCATTGAAAGCATAATGAACCTCATCGCCGATGGTGTGGGTAAAGCATGCACTTGGAAAGAGGTGTCGCTGCTTCGGCGCCAAGCGGAAGACCGCCGTCGGCCCAAAGCGGTCATCGGTTGTCGCAAAAATCGAGCGCAAAGCTGTGACTTTTGCGACAGGGCTTATCGACGAGATTTGGGGAACGGCGATCGATCACGAGGCCGGTTGGGCTTCCAGATCAATCGGCAACGATGTGTCCATGGCATCATCCGCTTTGCAAATCTCGAAGACGGGGTCATCGTGTTTAACGAATCTTAGTCGGACGGCGCAGTCATAGGGCTGGTCATCATCAACGCCGGCCGGCAGCAGATCGAATAATAGCTGATATTTTACACCGTTTGGCACCGAAATGTTTATCTCTTCAGTGATTGAGCCAACGACAGTCAAGCTTCCTTTGCCAACCTCGAAGGGCGCCATGATCGTCCTTCGAGGCTCGCCGAGAAGTGTCGTTGGGTCAGTACCCTGAAGCACTTCCACAAGACACATATCACCATCAGGCACACGGAAAGAGACGCTCTTGGCACGCCAGGAGAACCCTTGCGAAACGTGGCGCGGCCGCCATTCGTTGAAGGGACTATCGACATCGGGGTCGAATACCGCGACTTGCTGGTTGCTAACAAAAAGTCGAAATTTCTCAGCCACTCTACCTCCAACTGGTAGATTTCTCCAAATCCACCCGACTATGCACAAGGACACGCGAAGCGCATCCATCTATCCCCGTTGTAGCGAAGCACCTCGTCATATCCGAACGACCAGAGCACATCGTCCACCACCTGCAGGCGATGAGCGCCGCGGATGCCGGGCAATAGGCCAGTGTCGACCTTGGACAGGCGACCCTCCGACGAATTATATAGTGAGGTCGCCGAACTCAGCCAGACCTGTCCGCGAAACAGCGCGACGGAGAGGAATTCCTCGTCGCATTCGAGATCGCCTGCCTGCGTGAAGCCGGTTGTGGCATTGCCCCTAAGCAGGGCGCCATTTCGGCCGCATACCCAAACGGTTCCATCCTGATCCGCTTCGATTGCATTCAGCCATTCGCCCGAAGGGTTGAACGCGGTCATCCACATATCGCCATTGTAGGAAGCGCGGGAATAGATACGACCCTCACCCCCCATTCTGGTAACGGCATAGAACATTCCGCCGGACAAGCACATGCCGGTTATATCGTAGTCATCGCCGGGCGCGCCTACGATCCCCTGGTCGAAATGCTCCCATGTCGCCGGCGCTGTACGCCGGTAGATCTGGCCAGCATAACCGTAGGCGTATAGCTCTCCGCCGAGTTGGCGGATACCGCCGACATATCCGAGCTTCAGCGATGTCGGCTTGGAGAGACCAGCATCGGGGATATCCTCGATGACGCGATTCTCGAGGTGAAACCAGACCTTTCCCTCTTCCGAAATGCAGACGAAGGCCGGCCGATCCATCGCTTCAGAGCGGAAGCTGCAGACATCGACGAAAACGTCGTTGAAATCCTCCAGCCCCCATTCCGCCTCGGACCGGGCATCGTCGAGGACGATGATCTTGGTCGGCGAATCGAATGGATCGCTTTCCCCGACGTAGGCAAGGAACATCGCCAGATCCGAATATTTGGCATATCCACTGCGGAAACGTATCCGGCTCATCACCTGACCTCACTTCCAACCACGCTTGCGCTTCGACCGAAAAGCCTTTCTGGCATATCGGCAGGATGCGCGAAAGTCGCAGAAGGCCGGATCTGGTCTACGCCGGGTTTCCGCTTCGGAACAAGTCAGGCTCTCGTCTTTTCGCAAAAGTCCCAGTTGGAGCGACACGTGTTTTCCTTACTTTTGCGACATCGCAGACTAGGGAGTTTCGGGAAGCCCGCAATGTCTCCTATTAGCGCGTACCGGGAAGACGCCTACCGGCCCAAACCGGTCATTAGAAATCTTACAGTCAGTATTCATGCTCTCGCGGACACGCGGCTGTAAGTAGACGACCGCATCGAGGTGACATAAGGTGCCAACACTTTCCATCCGTCGGGCAAGAGGTGGCGAGAAACCTCTTGTTGGAAAGCACAGTGTCGTCGCTCAGTAGAAACAACGTCAAGGTATCCGGCTCGGGTAGTCGCACCATACTTTTCGCGCACGGATTTGGCTGCGATCAGGCGATGTGGCGGTTCGTCGCCCCGCATTTCGAAAAGACTTTCAAGGTCGTCTCCATGGACCATGTCGGTGCAGGCGGCTCCGATCTCGACGCATATGACAGCGAAAAATACGCATCCCTCGATGGCTATGCATCGGATATCGTCGAAATCGCTCGCGAACTTGGCATCCAAAACGGGATATTCGTGGGACATTCAGTGAGCGCCATGATCGGCGTTCTTGCGTCTCTCAAAGCGCCGGAAATCTTCGACACGCTGATCATGGTCGGTCCGTCGCCGCGTTACATAGACGATGGGGACTATGTCGGCGGCTTTGGTGCTTCCGACATCGAGGAGTTGCTCGCATCCTTCGCCGACAATCCGCTTGCATGGTCGGCCGCCATGGCACCGACCATCATGGGAAACCAGGAGCGGCCTGAACTCGGCCAGGAGCTTACTCAGAGTTTCTGCCGCACCGATCCGCGGATCGCACATGAGTTCGCCCGCGCGACCTTCACCTCCGACAACCGGGCCGACCTGCCGAAAGTCACGGCGCGGACGCTGATCCTCCAATGCCGCGACGACATCATCGCGGGGGAGAATGTCGGCGAATATGTCAGGCAGAATATCGACGGCAGCACGCTCGTTCTTCTTGACGCCACAGGCCATTGCCCCAACCTTAGCGCTCCAGCCGAGGTTACCAGGGCAATCAAAGATTTTGGCTGAAGACCGGATAACGGGACAGAAATTGGACGTAGATTACAAGCAACTATTCGACGACGCGCCTTGCGGCCATTTGCTGGTGAGCGCCGACGGCATCATCCTACGGGCGAACACTTGGCTTACCGACCTGCTGGGCTATCCTATAGGTGGCATTGACGGCAAACGCCTGCGAGACATCTTCGGCATGTCCGGACGGATACTTTACGAGACCAACCTCGCGCCGCTCCTTCGGCTTCAACGGACGATCAGCGAAGTCACCCTCGACCTCAAGCGAAGCGATGGAACAGCAATCCCGGTCATCATGGGCGCCTCCATGGTCGCCGATCCGTCCGGGCTTCCACACATGACGCGCATTGCTTTCCTTCAGGCGGGCGAACGCCGCCTCTATGAACGTGAACTTCTCAGCGCCCGCGATGATGCCGAACAGGGCTTGAGGCAACAACAAGCCCATGGTGAACTCAGGGAGCAATTCATTGCCGTCCTCGGCCATGACCTTCGAAATCCGCTTGGGTCTATGTCGGCAGCCACGCGCATGCTGGCCAAAGAAACTCTCAGCGACCGTGGACGGCAGGTTATCGGGTTGATGCAGGGCAGTGTGCTCAGGATGTCCGGGCTCATCGATAACGTTCTGGATTTCGCGCGCGCTCGCCTTGGCAGTGGCATCGGCCTCGATCTGCAGACGCATGAATCGCTTGAACCGCTGATCGATCAGGTCGTGCAGGAACTGAGAGCGTCGAGCCCGGACCATCAGGTGCAGACGTCCTATGCGATCACGCATCCGGTGCGATGCGATGTTTCGAAAATCGGGCAGATTGCCTCCAATTTGCTTGGAAATGCGCTTTCGCATGGCGACCCTGCCCAGCCCATACGCGTGCATGCAGAGACAACGACAAGCGGAGAGTTCCGACTTTGGGTGGCGAACGGTGGATCGCCCATCGCGCAAGACGCACTGACCAAATTATTCGACCCGTTCGTTCGCGGCCAGTCCGGAGGGTACAGAGAGGGTCTAGGTCTTGGCCTTTACATTGCGCATGAGATCGCAAAAGCGCATGGCGGCACCTTGACCGTGACATCCACAGAGAACGAAACGCGTTTCATCTTTGAGATGCCGCGCTGATAGCAGCGTCACCCTTTTGATCCAAAGTGAATGCCGATCTCTGCAATCGGCGATAGGCGGAAGACCGTTTTTTGCCCGAAGCGGTCATTGTTCGTCAAGCAAGCCGATGCCATAACAGTTGCTCGCGTGCAGGGGGGAATATGAGAGACCACTTCATTTGTTCGGTATGTGGCATCCGACATGAGGGATTGATCACCGATCGTGCCTACAAACTTCCTGATGATGTGTGGAGCATTCCTGAGGCAGAGAGATCGCAAAAAGCAAAATTCGACAGCGATCTTTGCCAGTTGGGCGAAAGATTTTTCATGCGATGCGTTCTGCGCGTACCATTTTCTGATTGCTCTGGTGCGTTCGGCTGGGGAGTATGGGCGGAGGTCGATTGGCCTACCTTCGAGCGATATCTGGACCTTTACGAAGTGGACGGTTCAGCAGAGCCTGCACATAGGGGTCTTCTGGCGAACGAAATTCCCGGTTATCCGCAGTCCCTGGGCAAAGGTGTTCTAATCAATTTTGGAACCGCGTCTAAGCGCCCCACCATCTGCCTCACCAGCGAGGATGATAGCCAACTTGCGGAGGAGCAGCGCCGGGGAATGGACCATACTCGGCACCTTGAGATCATAGCTTCTATCGAGGCAGCTAACTGACTGGACGCGCCAAGTGGGCAATAGTACGCGGGTGTTAACACGTCAGCATTCGGCCCGACGCGGACATGAAACGAACCTGACTGCCGGCAGCAAAAACTGCAGGAATCGGGATTACTGCACCGCCTTCAGCCACAGGGCCTCAAAGACCTCCCATTCCACAATTCAATATTATCTGATTTGGATTTGAGAAAATCAGGCGTCTCGCACGCGAATAATTCCTCTGCTAAAGGAGGTACAGGACAGACTTGGCTTTAGGGATATGAGTTTAGAACAGGAAAATTTTGTAGATGTCATCCGCCAGATTCCGGCGGTGCCTTCAATTCTCGATGTGGTTTGTAGAGCAACGGGCATGGGCTTCGCTGCTGTCGCGCGTGTTACCAACGATAGATGGATCGCCTGCGAAGTGCTCGACAACATCGATTTCGGACTGAAACCGGGCGGCGAACTACGCATAGAAACCACCATCTGCAACGAGATACGTGACAGCCGTGACGCTGTGGTCATCGATCATGTTGCCGAAGATGCGGCATTTTGTGGCCACCATACGCCCGCGATGTACGGCTTTCAAAGCTACATCTCGATGCCTATCATTCTGGCTGATGGGAGTTTTTTCGGAACGCTTTGCGCTATCGATCCGCGACTGATGAAATTGAACACGCCGGAAACCGTAGGCATGTTCAAACTCTTTGCCGAACTAATCGCCGTGCATATCGACGCAAGGTCGAAAATGCTTTCATCCCAGCAGAATCTAGCGGACGAAAGAGAAAAACGGGAAGCCTCGCAAGACGAACTGGCTCTAGCGCAAAACGAGCTTATGGACGAGCGCACTGCCTCGGAACTGCGAGAACAATTCATCGCAGTTTTAGGCCATGACTTGCGAAATCCTCTTGCTGCTATCAGCGGCGGAACAAGCTTGCTCCTCAGGCGGACAGAGGACGAAAAATCGAAAACGATCCTGCTCATGATGACGGCAAGCGTTCAGCGTATGAGCGGACTGATTGAAAACGTTATGGATTTTGCCCGTGGTCGCCTTGGTGGCGGACTGACCCTCACCAAGGAAAACAAATCCCCCGAGACGATCATTGCTACGGTGATCGATGAAATCAGCTCGGCATGGCCTAATCGCAAAATCGAAAGAATCTTCGATCTCGATCACTCTTTTGATGGCGATCACGCGCGGCTCGGCCAACTTCTTTCTAATCTACTGGGCAACGCGATTACCCATGGGGCGGAAGATCAGCCTATCCGCGTGAAAGCCGCCACCAGCGAACAAGGATTTACACTATCCGTTTCGAATGGAGGGGCGCAAATTCCTCGAGAAACATTAGAACGCCTATTCCAACCGTTTCAGCGTGGGGAAGGCCGTTCCAGCCTTCAAGGACTTGGGCTAGGTCTGTTTATCGCCTCGGAAATCGCAAGAGCGCATGGCGGAACATTGGAAGTCATGTCTGACGATACGGAAACTCGCTTCACATTAAACGTGTTGGGGGATGGGTCTTCGCACTAATCGGCTAAATTCCAGAATGGCAGGTTGTCTGATCCAAAACCGCTTTTGGCGCATTGTTGCCGTTGTCGCCTTTCGGCACGAAGGAGACATTGAGATGCGGAACTCCGGTCGGCTCCGCATCTGATCATCGCAGGACGCGTGTCACCAACTTTTTAGCACAAGCTCGCCAGAGGGAGCGCAAGCGTAGAACCCTGCCGTGGGCCCATATGCGTGAGTCGTTGCAAGTGCAACGGCAGGACGCGCACCTTCTTCAGGCGAATGACCCGGTCCGTTGCCCGTCATGTCGGTCGATGTCAGGCCCGGGTCTACCGCGTTCACCTTGATCCCGTAGCGATCCAGCTCCTTCGCGAGCTTGACGGTCAACATGTTCAGCGCAGTCTTGGAAGCGCAGTATCCGCCGAAACCGACAGTCCATGTTTCGCTGCGCATGTCCAGAGCATCCGTCAACGAACTCAGACCGCTGCTCATCATCACGATCCGGGCAGCCTTCGATTTGCGCAGCAATGGCAAGAAGGCTTGAGTGACACGCATCACCCCGAATACGTTGGTGTCGAACATCCGCTGCATCTCGTCGATGGACTCCTCGGCAAGCGAGGGCGGCGGACCGAACATGAGCCCGGCGTTGTTGACCAGAACGTCGAGACGGCCCACTTCGCTCTCGATGGTGTTGGCGGCGTTGGAAACGCTCGCACCGTCAGTAACATCGAGCAGCACGGCATGCGCGTCGATCCCCCTGTCGCGCAGCTCGCGCGCTGCCACCTCACACCGTGAAATGTCCCGGCAACCCAGCCAGACCGTGTGTCCGGCTGTGCCAAGCTGCCGCGCGATGGCGAGGCCGATGCCCTTGTTTGCTCCGGTGACGAGTGCGATGGGCGATGTCTGGATCATGATGGGGTCCCTGATCGTTTCGATGGCAGAGACATACTACGAAGTTCGTAATATTCAATCGTCGTATTCTGAAATCTGCTGGGTTAGCCGCAGGAATTCGGTTTGGTCAACGGGATCGAGAGCCTGAAGCATTGCTTTGCAGGAGGCTCGATATCCATCGACATAGCCTGCAACCGCTTGGCTCCCCTTGTTCGTGATCGTCAGGGCGACCGACCTGCGGTTCGCCTCTGGCCGATGCCGTTCAATCATGTCGCGACGTACCAGCCGGTCGGCCGAAGACGACATCGTCGTCAGCGCCACCTGAAGGTGCCGGGCAACATCCCCGAGGTTACACTCGGGATGGTCATCGATGAAAAGGAGCGCCTGAATGTCGAGGGCATTGAGCGCGTTTTGCATGACCGCCGCTGCCTCCGCGACCTTGAAACGGCGGGTAAAGCGCTCGAAGGCGATAGCGAGTTTTTCGATTTGTTCGGGCGTAGGTTCTGTCATTCCTGGTATTAAGCATTTCCGCTCAAAGGACGTAAGCCGCGCGAACTAGAATAGGTACTCTGTGGATTTTCGCGACGGTTGCAATTGGTGCACAGCGGAAGTCCGCAATCGGCCACGCGCGGTCATCCGCCGCCTGGGCATTGTCCTTATCGGCGCAGCCCCCATGAAGTCAGGTCACCAACGGCATGATATCCACGCCATCGCCGGGAAAGACGGTGATATGGGGATGATCCTGGAAAATCGCCGCAGCGGCCTCTGCGGTTTCAGCCTCGACCACTAGATATCCGCAGATGGGATTTGCAGCGTCAGCAATTCCGGTTTTGGTGATGCGTGTTGTCTTCCCCACCATGCCGCCATGATCAACGATATACGCGGCGTTTGTTTCCAGCCACTCCGCCCATTGTTTGACGCCGAGTGTATCGATGGCGTCCTGCTCGGATTTGGGCAGGCTTCGAAAAGATGCGAAATCCTCCTGCTTCATAGTGTAAACCGCGAGGAAACGGGGCATGGGCCAGCTCACTACTCTTCGATGATCACTAGCTTACACGTATCGCGCCTAAAGCATCAGAGGAATTACCTTGAGGTGCACGACTGAATATCCGCAATTGGGGGCAACTCAGCGCGAAGCGGAAGACGTCAGTCGGCAGTCGGCAGTCGGAAGTCGGCCCAAAGCGGACTTTCTTTGATCATGCGATTGCAAACAATGTAACGAAAAGAACTGTCCAAGGGATCAATCCGATCCACCCAGCCATTGGGGCTTGGCACATAAAGCCACCGTTTTCGCCACGCTTGAACCCTGCCCAGTTGAAATCCGTCTCGTTCGATGAAACCTGTTCAACTCGCACGTTTCCTAGAGAGATGATTGGGAGCAATATCCGCGCAGTCGTGTATCCAATGACTTCAAGAACAAAATCTACAACCAACATGATAGTTCCCTCGTGGTAGACGGATAGAATATTGGGATCCAGTGTCGATGCTACAACCTAAGATTTTCCAATAATGAGAGCTCCGCGCTGCGTCGCACGGAATGACTGCTGTTGGCGCGAAGTGGAAGACGGCAGTCGGCCCGAAGCGGTCATACACCTCCGCTTTATAGAAGATGCACGTTTCGCCAAAATAGATCGTATCCGTCGCGTCAATCCTAAGATAGTGAAGGCACGCTCTCTGGGTAGGGAAGTCCGGTATATCGGGCAACAAACCATCGCTCATCCAAGCCTAGCGAAAACATGACGAACAAAGCGCGCATTTGGAAATCTTGTGATCCGACGCGCCCGATATGAAATGATGCAGATTTGGCCAACAATGCCAACCAAGTTAGAGCAACCTTTGCAGGGCTCACAGCGATCGTTCTTTGGAGTTCGGTTGTCGGCCTCCTCAAAAGTATCAGCCAAAGTTTCGGGGCGACGGGCGGGCCAGCGCTGGTCTACACGATCGCCACCGCCATCTTGATCGCTTTGTTCGGCGTTAAGCGTTCGAGGCACATCCCGCGTGCGTATCTGCTTTGGGGCGGCTTGCTTTTTGTCTCCTACGAGATTTGCATGGCCTTATCGATCAGTTACTCCACAAGTCCACAACAGGCTGTGGAAGTGGCCATGGTCAACTACCTTTGGCCGACTTTCACGGTCATCGGCGCGGTTCTGCTCAGGCAACAGCGCGCCAGCCGATGGATTTATCTGGGGCTTGGATGTTCATTGGTCGGAATCGCTACCGTGCTTGGCGGAGACGGGGGTAACTTAATCACCAACGTCACCGCGAGCTTGTTCGACAACCCGTTAAGTTTTGGACTTTCACTCGCCGGCGCGGTGGTGTGGGCAGCCTATTGCCTTGTGACACCTCGCATCGCAAACGGTCATAATGGAGTGGTGCTATTCTTCGGCGCGACTGCTGCTGTTTTATGGATCAAGCTCGGGTTCACGCGGGATATCACGCTCGTTGCGGACTCTGTACCTATCGGCCTGCTGATCATCACGTCCGCGGCGATGGGGCTAGGATATGCCGCGTGGAACTTTGGCATCCTACACGGCAATGTCTCCGTGCTGGCAAGTGCCTCCTACTTCACCCCTGTCCTCGCGGCAGGTCTTGCGGCATTTGTTCTCCAAACTTCTTTGTCGTGGAGCTTCTGGCAGGGGGCGTTGATGATCTGTATTGGATCAACGATCTGCTGGTGGGCAACTCGTCAAAAGCCCCAAACGCAATTTGCTACAGGAGACTGACCCATGCTCAACAACCCATCGAAGTGGCAAGCATACCTGCATGGACAGCAACAGCAGGCGATTGAGGAGCTTTTGGAATTTATCCGAATTCCTTCAGTCTCTGCGCAGGCCGATAGTCTTCCCGAAGTACGCCGTGCCGCAGTTTGGGTTGCAGATCGTCTGCGAGTTGCTGGGGTCGATTCTGTCGAAGTCCTTGAGACCGATGCCCATCCCGTCGTCTACGGCTCGTGGATGAATGCGGGGGCTGATAAACCCACTGTGCTGATCTACGGTCATTTCGATGTGCAGCCAGCCGAACCTCTGGAGCTTTGGACAACTCCGCCGTTTGAACCTGAGCTAAGAGACGGTCGTATCTACGGTCGTGGCGCGACCGACGACAAAGGCAATATGCTCGCGCCCATTCTAGCGGTCGAAGCCATGCTCAGGACGGAAGGCCGACTGCCTGTCAACGTCAAGTTCCTGTTCGAAGGCCAAGAGGAAATCGGCTCGCCCGATATGCCAAAATTTGTTCAGCAGCATGCGGATCGGTTCGCATGTGACATGATCTTCTCAGCAGATGGACTGCAGTGGGCTCCCGATCAACCGCAACTTGTTGAAGCTCTTAAAGGCATAGTCGCCTTCGAAATCATCCTGCGAGGCCCAGTCTCGGACCAGCATTCTGGTCTTCATGGCGGCGGCATTGCGAACCCCGCTATGGGGCTGGCGCAATTGCTTGCGTCCATGAAATCCGCCGAAGGGCTGGTGACCGTAGAGGGATTCTATGAGCGTGTCATTCCACTGTCGGAAGACGATCGCACCGAGATCGCGCGCATCCCTTACGATGAGAGTGGTTACCTCGCCGAGACAGGTGCCCGAGATACTGCCGGAGAGCCCGGGTACAGCACACGCGAGCGGCTATGGGCGCGGCCGACGATCGATGTGAATGGCCTCACCTCCGGCTGGCAAGGCGATGGAGGAAAGACCGTTCTTCCCGCTGAGGCGAAAGCAAAGCTGACATGTCGCCTTGTGGCTGCACAGGAGCCCGGTGAAATCCTTGATAAAATCCGGCGTCATGTAGAGACACATTGCCCGGTCGGTCTCGTTGCCGAAGTTAAACGTACCAGTAGTTGGGGTGAGCCGTTTCTTGTCCCGAAGGGACATGAATCCACCGAGATCGCCGCAGAGGTGCTGGAAGAGATATATGGCAAAGCGCCCTATCGCACGAGGTTGGGCGGTTCGATCTCCGTCATGACGACGTTGAAGCAGGCGACGGGCGTGCACGCGACGATGTTCGGTTTCGCTCACGCCGATGAAAACCTTCATGCTCCAGACGAGTTTTTTAGGCTCGAGGCATTCGAGCGAAGCAAGCTTGCCTACGGGCTGCTCTTGGAGCGGGTCGCCATTAGACAGTCGAGGTAACAACACATCAGAAGATGATGCCAGAGGTCAACAGCTGCGGCATCCCCACTGAGAAATGCGGATGACCGCTTTTGGCGCAAAGCCGTCGAAGTCTGCTGTCGGCACAAAGCGGTCAGCAGACATGATCGAGCCGGTGTTTTCCACGGCCTGCAGTTCAGAAGTCAGTTCCTGTGCGTGATGGGCACCAATCGGTCGAAGGCCCAGGTAAATACGAAAGTGAACACCAGGAAGAACACAAGCAAGGCGACTTCCATCTTCAGCGCATCGATCGGCCCGACTTCATACCACCACATGAATAGCGGGATGAGGATGGCAACCAATCCGCCCTCAAAGCCAATCGTGTGCGCTATCCGCAGAGCAAATGTCCGGGTCTGGATATTGCGGGCCTGCTCCCAGCGTTCGAATAGTGTGTTGTATATGAAGTTCCATATAACAGCAGCGAGAGAGCTGGCGGCTGCGACCGGAAGCGAGCCATGCGCGTTGCCGCCGCTCAACGCAGTAAGTAGAACTGTTGCGAGGGCGATCGCAAACGCTTCGAAGAGGATTACATAGGTGATCCGGCGAGCTACTGGGGAGAGACACATTTCTTTTGATCCACTGCGAATGCAAGCCTTGCTGCCTGCCAACACTCATTTACATACGGTCGTATTAAAACAATTGCAAGAGGTCATGCATGGTTAGGCCGCGATCGATCGACCGGGAGAAGCTTCTGGATTTTGCCGAGCATATTGTTGCCCGGGATGGTGCTGCTGCACTGTCCTTTGGGGCACTCGCGGATGCCGCGTCCCTTTCGAAGGCAAGTGTGCAGACGGCATTCGGCTCACGCGAAGCACTGATCGAAGCGCTGCTTTCCCGTTCGATGAAGCGTGAGGCCGAGCACTATCAGACCTTTCTTGGCACCGATGTCCGGCCCATCTCGCGGCTGAAAGCACACCTTCGTGCAACTCAAACTGAAAATGAATCCGCTGGAAGGACCGTATCTGCTTTGCTGGCTATTCTGGCCAGTACAGGCAACGCGAGCACGGTGATGAAAGACTGGTATCGGGTTCGCCTCAACGATCTGGAAGCGGATGATCTGTCTAGCCGCAAGCAGCGCGTTGCCTATCTGGCGGCGGAAGGCGCATTCCTGCTGCGCAACCTTGTCGGCATGGAAATCGATGATGATAAATGGGCTTCAATCTTTCGGGATATTGAAAGTGCAGTCGATTGAAATGAGGGCGATTGCCGCC
Source organism: Endobacterium cereale (assembly GCF_009617585.1). Lineage (GTDB taxonomy): Bacteria > Pseudomonadota > Alphaproteobacteria > Rhizobiales > Rhizobiaceae > Neorhizobium > Neorhizobium cereale. The sequence goes on from NZ_WIXI01000045.1 coordinate 165,896, forward strand.
CGACATTGTCGTTTTTACACCTGACCGCCTTTCTCCGCGAGCCGACCTTTCACACAAATAGATTGAAGCTCGTTGCTCGACCTCATACACCCTGCTCGCGCAAGTTCTTGATGATTGCGATAGCCGGTCCCTACACAGGGAGCGCGTATCGGTGTGCATGCAAGCCTACAAAGGAACGAAGATGTCGATCACTGTCCAGAAAACAATCCCCGCTGCGCGTATGCGTCAGTTCAATCAGATGGTGAACCGGTGGCTTGAAGAAGGTCCGATCAAGCTCGCGACGAATGCCACGATCAGCGCGATGGACAATGCCGCAATCCCGAAAGCTGAACAGGCAGCGATCATCGAGGACCGGGATATCATCATGAAACACAATATGCGCCTCGGTGTCATCAGCGAAGTCTTTGCAGGGGCGATCGAAAAAGCGGTGAAGTCATCCCGGTCGGGAAGCGAAGCGCAGGACGAGATCGCCCGCTTGATCGTGACCGCAATTGGTATCCGACAGGAGGATGACAGTGAACTCGTCACATTCACCTTCGCTACTCAAAGTGAGGCAGATGCCTTCGATCAGTCCATCTGAAGGTATTGCCGCAAGCAGCTTTCGGCCCCTGGCTGGTAGCCACTCCACCGATGGGCCGTTCCGTCTTGCGACGGCCCAATAAAGTCATTCGGGCGCTGGCAGCAACGGATATCGCGCATTCCGTTTTTCGTGCTCTGCAAGCGGAGTGCGGCTTAGTACCCTCCGGAATTCCTGAAGCGTCCAGTCACCGAGATCAGACGAGATTCGGCTCATTGTGTCGACTGTTGGTGCCATCCAGTTCCAACGAGAATAGCCATCGTCCTGGATGCCGGAGGCAAGCGCAGGAGCATTTTTGGGGGCGCTTCTACTTCCCAGCTCTGCCGATTGAGCGTGCGCCACGGCCATACCGAACAAGAACCATCTCGCCGTGTCGGAAAGGGAAAGTCCCGCTATTCGCTGAAGCTCACGTCCTCTTTCCCTCACCACAATGTCGTAGCGACCAGCCACGACTTCGATATGCGGAGAACCATCGTCGTGACGCTCTCTGGCGATCTGCACGCAGTCGCCAAGGCCTGCCCTGGCCCAAAGCCTTTCTGTCAGAGCCTGAAGCTCCTCGATCAGATCGCTATGCATATTTCCTCACGTCGTCTTTCGGAAACTGACCGGAAAAGGACAGACAGGCAAGGTAGTGACCACTTCCCGGCGCGAAGCAGAATACGGAGACCGGCCGCATGCAGTTTAGCTCCCCCCGACGACCTATCGAATGGTCGCTGTATTCAGTTTCATAAAACCTGGTAAGTGCCGCCCCCAATGACGGTTGCAGAATTTTCCTCGATGTCCGACAGGAAAAACTCATGCTCCCGCAACATGTCGAGAAGCATAGGGTCCAAGGAAGAAATTTCTTCTTCGGTAGTGACCCGTTTTATGGAGAGGCGTTTTATCAGGTCACTAACCGGCTGCCACTCGAAATGATCGACAATCTCTCCTCGCCGAATTGCTGAACCCATCAATTGGGCATCGAGCAGTTCGTCAGAAGTATTTGCATGCAGAACGGCTTCCTCTTCTGTTCTGCCACTGGTTGCCTCGAAAACGCGAAACTGCTCCTGGCTTCTGTTATTGATCTTCAGGCTCTCAACAACCCACCAGCCTCTATCGTCAGCAAGAGTTGGGAGCGACGTCCCAGTTCCAGCTTTCGACATTATCCACCTTAGCCACTTCATTTTAAATACTCACTTCAAGACCGGACTGGCTTGGGCATTTGATTGTCAGGCTCTCGCAAAGCCCGCTTCCGGCGCGAAGCGCTCACTACCTACCCTATCGATGTTGGGGCGGTGCATAAGGCGGCTCGTCCAAACCCGTTATTGGCTTAAGGCGGGGACCTATTGAACACCTAATGCGTATGACTCGAGGTAACCGCATGCATTACATCGAAACGTCTTTACGTCATACATTTGCTTGCCCTTGATGCTCACGCCGGAAAAAAAGCTCTTCTCCGGTTTTCCGGTAACCCAGGCCTGAGGGGACAAGACGCCGCTGTCTCCTTTTTCGAGCAAAAAGCCCTCCTCCATGTCCGAGTCGCATTTGCTGCATCGATGGAGCATGTCCATAACCTTCTAAAGGTGAGTTGCGGCCCCACGCCGGCCGCGTGTTGCCGAGCGTTTCTACATCCAAGAGGTTCATAGATTGCTTCACCGTCCAAGGGTCAAGTCTCGTATTGCCAGCTACCAAACGATGATACTGATCGAAGGTACTCCTTGGAGCAGGTGATGAATTTCGGCACGACCGCAAACCAACTTGACCAGAACCTCATCGCCATATGGCAGACCTTACATCAGGCGCGAGATGGCTCAGCCCGCTTCATTGAAGGGTTGATTGCCGAAATACGCGACGACTCAATTGCCCCTGAGCAGCGCATCGCATCCGTCGGTCACGCCTGGTGGTCGTTTGTGAGAAACCCACCCGGTATTTACGAATTCCACGTATGGAGCGGGAACCCGGAAAAAGACAGAACGGCGAACTCGACTTTCCAGCAGAACCTCGAACAAGTTTCTCAACTTTTGGAGCAGTATGAACCATCATTCGGTCGCTCTTCCGTTTCCGGCGACTAACCGACGAGTTGGTAGCGCTGGAACATAGCGCGAAAAGGGCTAAAGCGATCGTCATCACCCGCTCGAGCATGACGTTTCTGGCGCATTACCGTCATCACACGTGGCTCAGTGAGACAAACGCAATGCTTGATGCGGGCCTTTTATCTCGCAGGAAATCTGCTTACATCGCGTTCATAATCACCGCTGAATTTGCAGGCATCGGAATGTTGAAGTTCTTCGGAATAATTTTGCTGATAGCAACTGGAGTTTTCGTTGTTCTGCTGCTGTATGGCATAGCCAACTGCTCTCCATCGGCATGCGAGGCACAAGAAATTATCGCCTGGTACCCGGCCTATATCTACGCCATCGTGTATCTACCTCTTCTCGTGATTTCACTCATTATTTGGGCAGGGTCTCGATTGCTTCGAGATCGATAGTCTATACACTACCGTTATTGGCAGAAAATGCGACTTTGGTGGCCCACACAACGCGTGGGTATCATGACCGCACTTCGCGCAAATCCACATCGGAAAACCATAGTCCCATCGGCATCGCCCGCCTCGCCTGCCAATGATATTGTTGACCTCAAGGCCGGCAAACCCCATCTGAGCGCAATGCCGAAGATCGCCAAAACCGATATCGAATTGCTCAAAACCTGGACGCTGTCGCCAACGGCCACCTTGGGATCGTCCGTTCGCGCAAAGGGGATTTTGCAGGAAATCCAGGCAAGGCTTCCGGCAACCTCGAAAAAGTCGGTCGTCCTTGAAGGCAGCGACCTCATACTTGCGATGCCTGCCGGCGAAAAGGCCACCTTCTCCGCGGCGGTCGCCATCATCTCCAGGACGATGGCGGAGGCTGAAACATTGCCCGTCATTCCCCGCGAAATCGAGGATATCCTGACGATCAAGACCAGCGAGCGTCATCGATGGCTCGAAGATGGGCGACTACCCAGCGCGGGGACGAGGACAGTCAGGCTGAACGGCCGGGCCCGGCGCATAACCTTTCATGTCTTCGACCTCAAGGTCGTGGAGGACCTTCTCGACCGGGGTGTCGTTGATGAATGGCGGGAAGAGGATATCGAGGCGAAGGCGGAAAAAAGACGCCGGGCCGCCTATCAGGCGAAACTGACGCGATCGCTCAAAAAGGCGAAAAAAGCCTCGAAAAAATCGGCCCGTGAACCGGATGAGGCGATACCGGAACTGCGAGGCTGGGAAGAATTCGACGTCGACGGGCTTCTTCGCTAGACGTCGTGTTCAACAACCGATCTCATCATATTGCTCGCATCTGCCTGCCGACTGCATTCCGTCCGAAAAGACGCCGCTGACCGATTGCAGCACAGACCTGCGGCCATGAGGATGCGCCCTGCCTACGCCCGTTGTTAAGTGCGTCCATCATAAGCGCGGCGGGATTTTTCCACGTCGGCCAGATTGTCCCTGACCCAGACATTGACCCCCTCCAGCGCCTTGATGATGCCCGCCCCCATGTCGGTCAGTTCGTATTCGACACGCGGCGGCACCTCCGGAAAATAATGGCGCAGCACGAGACCGTCGCGCTCCAGATTGCGCAGCGTCAGGGTCAGCATGCGCTGGGTAATGCCATCAAGGCCATTCTTCAGCGCGGAAAAACGCAATCTGCCCGTTGGCGCCCGTGACAGCTGCCAGATCACCAGCACCGTCCATTTGTCACCCAGTCGCGCGCAAATACCGTTGTCGGGATAGGGCGTGAAATCCCGGCCCTTTTGATGCGCGACCTGCGGGCTCTGATCGGTTGGCCGGTTCAAGCGTATCATCCTTGTGCCTGAGGCTGAAAAATGTGCCGTCTTCCGTCGGTTTTCAGGCAGTATATATGGAGAACCCTCGTTCCAACATGAGGGTTTTTCGATGCCGAATGACAAACGTCCCATTCTCGTTTTTGGCGCCACCGGCCGGCAGGGCGGATCGGTGGCAGCCGCATTGATGAAAGCGCAGTGGCCCGTGCGCGCCATCGTGCGTGATGCAGACGCAACGGCTGCTGCTGATCTCGCGGATGCCGGAGCCGAACTGGTGCGGGCATCACTCGGGGATAGCGGCATCATCCGCTCGGCCATGGAAGGTGCCCATGGCGTCTTCAGCGTCATGCCTGCCAATCTCAGCACTGAGGATGAGGTACGCCATGGAATGTCCATGGCCGACATGGCGGCGGATGCCGGGATAGAACATTTCGTTTATTCGTCCGGCGCAAGCGCCGGGGACAAGCTGACCGGCGTGCCGCGTTTCGATGCCAAGCCGCGGATCGAGGCGCATATCCGAACATTGCCGCTTACAGCCACCATCGTCCGACCGATGATTTTTATGGACATGCTGGTGCGGCCAGGGTTTGGGCTGGAGGAAGGCAGGCTGATTTCGCTGGTGCGGCCGGATCAGAAGATGCAACTGATCGCCGTTGAGGATATCGGCAAATTTGTTGCCGCCATTTTTGCCGACAGATCCGGCTTTGCGGGCACGGTACTGAAGATTGCCAGCGACACATTGACAGGCGATCAGATGGGTGCCGATTTTACCGAAGCCGCCGGACGGCCGATTACCTATTCACGCTTCACCGACGATAGTCTTGCCGCCAATACGGATCTGGCAGAGATGGCGAAAAGCATGGAGGACGGACCGCTTTCGCAGCATGCCGATCTCTTTTCCCTGCGGCGGCTCAATCCCGAAATGCGGTCCTTGCGCGACTGGCTTGGCGGCAACGGCCGCAAGGCACTGGACCATGCCCTGGCGATCGACAGCAAGACGAAACCGGGTTGATAACCACCACCGCAGCCAAGAGACAGAAAGGCCCCACAACCGGTTCGGTTTGGGGCCCGTGCAGAACGTCAGAAAACCGCGATGGCTTTACTGCACGATTTCCAGATCGTCGACCACGCGGTTGCCGTCAACGACGGTGTAGAACACCACGACCTTGACGCCGGCCGTCAGGCCATCGAAGTTGAATTCCTCCGGCACCTTGTAGGTCTTACCGTCATCCAGCGTCAGGGAAAGCTTGCTCACATCCACCGTCTTGATGGTCGCTTCCACATCGACACTCTGCGCCCAGCCGTTGATGGGAGAGAGGATGCTGGCCGTTGCCAGAAGTGCGGCGATGAGGATGCGCATTGTGTGAGCCCTAAGGGAGCGGTTCGGTGACTTTGACTTGTACACAGATAGCCTCCTGATTGTGGCGGAATTTGCTCGGGATCGTGACATTTTTAGACTTAATGATGACTGGAAAATTAACTGTGATTCAAGGGTTTCCGCCGAAATCCTGGCAAGCCCCCACGCATCACGATCCACAACATATCACGACCGGCAATCAGGCTATATTCTTCAATCCTAGATTAACCTTGCGCGAATATGGTCAAGCCAGGATCCGGGTAGTGCGTAAGGGTGAATAAAGCTTGGTGGCTCGCGTTTCGGCACATCGCCATTTCGGCAGCAAACTGATGAGCAGGCGCGCGGCACTGGCTGCGGCGCTGGCCATTACCGGTGCCGTGATCATCGTCGGCATTGCTGTCGATTATCGCAACACATCGAATTTTCGCGAGCAGCTGCGCCATACGACCGAGCGCGTCTCGACGCTTCTGGGCGTGCGCATGGCAGCGCGCCTGCAAACCGATCTCGATACGACCGACAATCTGGCGCATGCCTTCGTTACCGACAAGGGCGCCAATGCCGATCTCTTCCGCGCCGATGCCGCGCGGTATCTCGACCGCAATGAACATTTTGCCGGTATCGTCACGGCGCCGGATTTCGAACTCGACCGCGTCTTCATCCGCTCTTCCGAACAGGTGGCAGGCAATGTCGTGCTGCGCGGCAATGGCACGGCGACACTGGCCGAAGCAATCCGCGCCTATAGGGATATCGAAAAGCCGGTCGTTCTGACCAGCGATCGCTCGCGCGCCGTCGTTCTCCTGATGCCGGTCGCCAATCCGGGTGGGGCCGATGGCAAGTGGGGCGCCATCGCCGTTGTCATCGACAAGCTCTACCTGTTCGACAGTGCCGGCATTTCGCTTCTGCCGCGCAAGCCCGATGCCAAGCCGATGATCGATCTCAGCTGGCTGAAAGTGGCGATCAGGGATGTGACCCGGCCCGACAATGCCACCTTCTTCGGCACGTCTATGGATGAGCCGCTCTCCCACACGATCGATGTTGCCGATGGGCAGTGGGAATTGCAGGCCATGCCGAAGGCGGGCTGGAACGGCATTCCCGACAATCAGGCCGCGTTCCGGCTGCAATTGCTGCTGGCCGGGCTTGCGATGATCATCCCGGTCTTCATCGCCAGCCTGCTGATCGGCGAGCGCAACCGCAATATTGCAGCACTTCGCCTGCGCGAAGGCACGCTGATGCAGCTGTCGCAGCGGTTTGCGCTGGCGATGGAAGCTTCCAGCATGGGCGTGTGGGAATTTACCGACGAGATGTTCTGGGATGCCCGCGCCTCCAGCCTGCATGGCGCAACGGCAAGCGACGGCGACAACCGACTTGAGGAATGGCTGGCCGCCATCCACCCGGAAGACCGGCCGTCGGTGGAAGCCTATTTCTTCGCCTGCGCCTGCGTCAATGTTGCCTCCTCCGTCAACTACCGCGTCATGACGGCCGATGGCAGTCTGCGCCATCTGCGTTCGGCCGGTGCCGCCTACCGCAACCCGGATGGAAGCCAGCGTGTGGCCGGCATCGTCTGGGATGTCTCCGCCGACATGACGTTGAACCAGTCGCTGCGTGCCGCCAAGGAAGACAGCGACATCAAGAATGCCGAGCTGGAACTGGCTCTGGACGAGCTTTACAGCCGCGAACAGCAGCTGGAAGAGCTGACAGCCAAGCTGGGCATGGCGCTCGAATCCTACCGTTGCGGCATCTGGGAATCCCTGCCCGACAGCCGTATCGAACATTGGGATGCGCGGCTTTATCAGTTGCACGGCCTGCCCTATTCCGAACGCAACGTGACCGCCGAACAGTGGATCGAAACCATCCATCCCGAAGACCGCGCCGAGGCACGCCGCATTTCCGCGCATTTCGGCAAGGGTAGCGATGAGCCGCTGGTCGTGCGCGTGCCACAACCGGATGGCAGCATCCGTTATGTGCGCTCGGTCGGCAAACTTCATATCGGCCGCGATGGCCGCCGCAAGGTGATCGGCCTTGCCTTCGACGTGACCGACGACGCCATCCTGACCGAGCAGCTGCGCGCAGCCAAGCAGGAAGCGGATGCGAAAAATATCGAATTGCAGATGGCCAAGAACAGGATCGAGCACAATTCGCTGCACGACCCTTTGACCATGCTCGCCAACCGCCGCAGCCTCGATCTCGCACTCGACGAACTGTCGCGTGCAAGCGAGAGCGAACGGCAGAAGCTGTCGATCCTGCATCTCGATCTCGACCGTTTCAAGCAGATCAACGATACGCTCGGCCATGCCGCCGGTGACGCCATGCTGGTGCATACCGCCCGCATTCTCCTGCGCAGCGTCAATCCCGGTGATCTTGTCGCCCGTATCGGCGGCGACGAATTCGTCATTCTGGTCAAGGACGATTGCAGCACCGCGCATACGGCAGCGCTGTCCAACCGCATTATCGCCGAAATCCGCCAGCCGGTGGAATTCGAGGGCTTTTCCTGCCGTTTCGGCGTTTCGATCGGCATCGCTCAGGCGACCGGCCGCAATATCGATGCAAGGCGCATGCTGGTGAATGCCGACATCGCGCTTTACCGCGCCAAGGCTCAAGGGCGGAACCGCTTCGAGTTCTTCACCCAGAACCTGCAGGCGGAAATCATCAGCCACAAGCGCACCGCCGACGAGGTTCTGGCCGGCATCGAAAACGACGAGTTCGTCGCCTGGTACCAGCCGCAATTCGATGCCCGCACCATGAAGCTGACCGGTGCCGAGGCCCTGGTGCGCTGGAAACACCCCCAGCACGGCATTCTGGCACCCGACCGGTTCCTGAAAATCGCCGACGAGTTGAATGTCACCGCCACGCTTGACCAGATCGTGTTGCAGAGCGTGCTGAAGGACAAGATGCGCTGGGCGGCACTTGGTCTCGACGTGCCAAAGGTTTCCGTCAACGTATCGTCCAGGCGCCTGCATGACGATGCGCTGATCGATACGCTGAAGACGCTCGCCATCACGCCCGGCCAGATTTCCTTCGAGCTGGTGGAATCGATCTTCCTCGACGAAAGCGAGGATGCGGCGACCTCCAACCTCGAACGTATCAAGGCTCTCGGCATCGATATCGAGATCGATGATTTCGGCACTGGTCACACGTCCATCGTCAGCCTTTTGAAGCTGAAGCCGAAACGCCTGAAGATCGACCGCCAACTGGTCATGCCGATCCTCAACTCGCCGCAGGAACGCACGCTGGTGCGCTCGATCATCGATATCGCCCGCTCGCTCGGCGTGGAAACGGTGGCGGAAGGCGTGGAAAGCATGGCCCATGCCGCCATGCTGCGCGAACTGGGCTGCGACCTGTTGCAGGGTTATGCCTTCGCCCGCCCCCTGCCCTTCGACGCCTTCAACGAGGCAGCGGCACGCGGCTGGAACTTGGTCGACAAACAGGCGAACGGCACGGCGGCATAAAAGGCTTTCCCCCGGCAGTGGTTTTACACTAAGACAAACCCGCTTTTCTGCGGGAACGGATCCCGCGCTTTAGCGGGGTCCCATGTCGCATAATTCCTTCGGTCATCTTTTCCGTGTCACCACCTGGGGCGAAAGCCACGGGCCCGCGCTCGGCTGCGTCGTCGACGGCTGCCCTCCCGGCCTGCGCTTCACGCTGGCCGACCTGCAGCAGTGGCTGGACAAGCGCAAGCCCGGCCAGTCGCGTTTCGTGACGCAGCGGCGCGAGGCCGACGAGGTAAAAGTGCTTTCTGGCGTGATGTTCGATGCCGACGGCGAGACGATGATCTCGACCGGCACGCCGATTTCCATGCTGATCGAAAACACCGACCAGCGCTCCAAGGATTACGGCGAGATCGCCCGCCAGTATCGTCCGGGACACGCCGATTATACCTATGACACTAAATACGGAATCCGCGACTATCGCGGCGGTGGCCGTTCCTCGGCCCGCGAAACGGCGGCGCGTGTGGCGGCCGGCGGCATTGCCCGTCTGGTCGTGCCGGGTGTGATCGTGCGCGGCGCGTTGGTGCAGATCGGCAAGCATAAAATCAACCGCGCCAACTGGGACTGGGCACAGGTGAACGAAAACCCGTTCTTCTGCCCCGACCCGGAGATGGTGCCTGTGTGGGAGGACTATCTCGACGGCATCCGCAAGGCAGGCTCCTCGATCGGCGCGGTGGTCGAAGTGGTGGCCGAAGGTGTGCCGGCGGGTCTTGGCGCCCCGATCTATGCCAAGCTTGATCAGGATATCGCCTCGCTGCTGATGTCGATCAACGCCGTCAAGGGCGTCGAGATCGGCGACGGTTTTGCCTCAGCCGAACTGACCGGCGAGGAAAACGCCGACCAGATGCGCATGGGCAATGACGGCGAGCCGCTTTTCCTTTCCAACCACGCGGGTGGCATTCTCGGCGGCATTTCGACCGGCCAGCCGCTGGTGGCGCGTTTCGCCATCAAGCCGACCTCCTCGATCCTGACCGAACGCCAGTCGATCGATGCCGACGGCAAGAATGTCGACGTGCGCACCAAGGGTCGCCACGATCCGTGCGTCGGCATTCGCGCCGTGCCGATCGGCGAGGCCATGGTCGCCTGCGCGATCGCCGACCATTACTTGCGCGATCGCGGGCAGACCGGACGGCTGGACTGAGTTTACCCTCGGTTTTGAGGATTGCTGCAGTGCTGGACATGATGGATCGTCGCTCTTTGTGGGGCGGCGATTTTTCGTTTTCGGTCTCCACTACGCCAGCCCGAAGGAAAGGAAACGCCTGCCATGAAGGACAGACATCCGACACTGAAGGAATTTCAACCGGGTCGCGGCTACAAGAAGGCAGATTGGGATGCCGTCGACAGCCCCGAACTGACCGACGAGGAATTGGCCCGCATGCGCCCTGCCCGCGAAGTGCTGCCGCCGGAGTTCTTTCGTTCGCTCGACGCGATGCGCCGGCCTCAAGCCAAGAAGACCAAAGTGAAATGACCCCTTGATCCGCAGGATTGCGGAGCACGCGGACATGAGAGATCGTTGCTCGTTGCTGGGGGGCGATTTTTCGTGTACGAATAATGCGGATTGTCTGGGACGAGCGGAAGCGGCAACTCAACCTTCTTAAACACGGCTTGGACTTCGCCGATCTTGATCTTGAATTTTTCATTCTGGCTGTCACCAGCCCGGCGAAAGAAGGCCGATCGAAAGCCGTCGGTCGCCTCAAGGATGGAACCATCGTCGTAATATTTCTGGCGCTCGGTTCGGAAGCGATCTCGGTCATTTCCATGCGGCCGGCCAGACGGGACGAAAGGGATGTGATCGGATGACATTGAAGCGAAAGACGCTCAAGGAATTTCAGCCCGGTCGTGGCTACACCAAGGAAGAATGGGACGCCGTCGATTCTCCGCCGCTGACCAAGGAAGAACTGGCGAACATGCGCCCCTTCCGCGAAGTCTTTCCCGAGCTTGCCGCCAAAATGGAAAAAGAGATTGCCGCCCGTGGCCGCCCACGTGTCGAGGCGCCAAAGGTGGCGGTTACGCTGCGGCTCGATCCCGATGTGCTGGAGAAATACAAGGCCGGCGGCAAGGACTGGCGCGCCACCATGGCGGCCGAACTGCGCAAGGCGGCGGGTTTGTAAGCCCGGCGGTGATTACTCCCCGCGCCATCCATCCAGAAACCGCACGCTCTCCACACCAGCGAACCGCGCCATGCGCACCAGTTCCGCTTCCAGCCTTTCCAGACGTCCCGCTGACGCGCGCACGCCCGGTTCCAGCCACAGGCGTTTGACATCCAGCGTACCGGCCTTGCGGTCGGCCTTCATGTCGATACGGCCGATCATGCGGTCGCCTTCCATCAGCGGAAACACGTAATAGCCGTAGATGCGCTTAGGCTCGGGTACAAAGATTTCGATACGATAGTTGAAGTTGAATAACCGCTCGGCCCTGTCACGATCCCGCAAAAGCGGATCGAAAGGGCTGAGAACACGGATACGGTTGGGCGGCTCGGTAATGTCGCCGAGATTTTCAGGAAAACCGGCGAAAGCGAAGGATGGGCGAGGGCGGCCGCCATTTGCGGGACTGATGAGGATTTCAACCAATTCGTCGCGATGGGTTTCGACCCAGAGCTTTGCCTCAAGCGGCGTTACCAGATCCCAGAAGGCGGCGATTTCACCGGATGTGGCAAACCCCAGACGTGTCAGCGCACTGCGGCAGGCCCAGTCCAGAAACACCTCTTCCGTCACTTCCGGTTCGTGGTGATGCAACGGCAGCACGCGTTCGGTGAGGTCGTAGATCTTTTGAAAATTGCGGCGGCCGGCGATCGAGAGCTTGCCGATATGCCAGTAATATTCGAGCGCCGTCTTGTTGGGATGCCAGTTCCACCAGCCGCCGGATTTGTGATCCTCGGCCTTCATGTCACGCGACATGATCGCGCCGTTTTCCTCGATATGCCGAAACGTGTCCTCGAAGGCGGAATCGTAGTTTTCGCCCTGCCATTTTTTCCAGCGTTCGGCCAGATACGGTTCGCGACGGCGAAAGCGGTGTTTCCAGTAGCGAAAAAATTCGGACGGCAGAATGGAGGCATCATGCGTCCAGTGCTCGAAAAGCGCGCCATCCTTTTCCAGCAGCGTGGTCAGATGATCGCGCCGATAAGTCTGGTTGCGCGAAAACAGGATCATGTGATGGGCGCGTTCGACGGTGGCGATACTGTCCACCTGCACGAAGCCGATCGCCTGGATCAGGGACAATAGCCCCGCCTTGTCGAGTGCCCGGTTGGGCGCGGCGCACAGGCCCTGCCGCTCCAGAAAAATGCGCCGTGCCTGTTCATTCGAGATCAGTATAGCCATGGAAAAGAGACTATGTTTTTGCCGCGCCGGTTGCAATGTTCTTTTTTCGTTCCGCATTCCCCTCAATCCCGATAGAGTTTATAGAGCCGGACAGAATTGAGGGACCGGCTTGGACATCCATTTCGAAGAGGCCAGCGTGCGCTACGAGGGCCGCACCGCGCTCGAACCGCTGACCGTGACGCTCACCGAGCGGCGTATCGGCGTGATTGGGCTGAACGGTTCCGGCAAGACGACGTTTGCGCGGCTGATCAAGGGACTGGTGATACCGTCTTCGGGAAAAGTTGTCGTCAACGGTTTCGATACGGTGAAGGACGCGGAAGCGGTTCGCGCCGAAGCCGGTTTCATTTTTCAGAACCCGCAGAACCAGATCATCCTGCCGATATTGAAGGAAGATATCGCGCTCGGGCTGAAGCGAAAAAAGCTTTCCGCCGCAGAGATTGAGGCGGCCGTTTCGGCCGTGCTTGCCCGGTTCGGCATTCCGCATCTGGCCGATCGCCGCACGCACGAACTGTCCGGCGGAGAATTGCAGCTTTCCGCCTTTGCCTCGGTTCTGGTGACCGAACCCAAAATCCTCATTCTCGATGAACCGACCAACCAGCTGGACCTGAAAAACCGCAATCTGGTGGAACGCACCATGGCGGGAATGGACGAAAACCTGATCGTCATCAGCCATGATCTGGCGCTGGTCGAAGGCTTTGATCGGGTGCTGCTGTTTTCAGGCGGCAAACTGATCGGCGACGGAAAACCGAATGATGTGATCGCCCAATACAGAACGCTGGCCGGCGCATGAACACGCTTTACCTTGACGGACAAAGCCTGCTGCACCGGCTGCCGACCAAGGCAAAACTGGGCGGACTGACCGCGTTCAGCCTGTTGCTGTTCATGGCCAACAATCCGGTGGTTCTGGGCGTTGCGGCCTTTGTCGCCGCGCTTGCTTATGCCTCCACCGGCATCGGTTGGAGCACCGGCCTTGTCCGCCTGCGACCCGCCTTCATCACCATTGCCGCCGTCACGCTGTTTGCCCTCCTGTTTCAGCCGCCGGTCGAGGCGCTTGTCATCCTGTTTCGCCTGACCGCACTGATGCTGGCGGCGGCGGCGATCACCGCCACCACCACGATCGGCGCATTCATCGACACGATCACCTGGGCGGCCATGCCGTTCGAGCGGATCGGACTGGTGCGGGCCGCCGATATCGGGCTTTCCGTCGGTCTCGTCATCCGCTTCGTGCCGGAAGTGGCGTTGCGGTATCGCTCCATCCGCGACGCACACCGGGCGCGTGGGTTGAAGGTGCGGCCGGTGACGCTGATCGTGCCGCTGATGATCCACACACTGAAGAATGCCGATGAAATCGCCGCCGCCATTGACGCGCGCGGCATTCGCTAGCAATTTGCCCCCACGTTTTTAGGGATATCTACCGCCATGAGTACCAGAGACCTCGTTCTTGTCGCCCTGTTTGCCGCCATCATTGTCGCGCTGGGCCTGATCCCGCCCGTCAATCTCGGCTTCATTCCGGTGCCGGTGCATGCGCAGTCGCTCGGCGTCATGCTGGCTGGCGTGGTTCTGGGTGCAAAACGCGGCACGCTGACGGTCGCACTGTTCATGCTGCTCGCCGCCATCGGCCTGCCGGTGCTTTCGGGTGGTCGCGGTGGCCTCGGCGTGTTCATGGCGCCGCCCTCCGGTTATCTTTATGGTTATATCGTTGCCGCTTTCGTCACCGGTTATATGTCCGAGCGTCTTGTGACGGCACGCCAGACCGGCCTCGTGCAGGGCTCGTATTTCTTCGTCGCGGCCGTGGCCGGCGGTGTGTTCGCCTGCCATCTCTGCGGCGTGCTGTGGCTTGCCTTCGTCACCGGCCTCGGCCTGCCTGCCGCCTTCATGGGCACGCTCGCCTTCGTTCCGGGTGATGTGCTGAAGGCGCTGATTGCAGCCTTTGCCGGCCGCGCCGTGATGGTGGGGTATCCGTTGTTGCCGCAACGCGCGTGATTGGGGTTTAGGTCACGCCTCCCGCCGATCTCCCCCTTGAGGAGGAGATTGTTGGGAGGCCTTAGCACCCTTGCCTCCCAAATAGGACGGGGTATTTTCCCAAGCTTGAAAAGCGCCTGCCCCCGCGCCATTTGGCGATTGCCCATCACCGGGCACCAAGGAGAATGAGGCCCGCCATGACCACGCGCCTTTACGAACACGAGATCTTTCTAGAGCACAACACCCCGCCCGGACACCCGGAGCGCGCCGACCGGCTGCGCTCGCTGGCGATTGCGCTCGAACACCCGTATTTTGCCGATCTCGACCGGAAACCGGCGCCGCAGGCCAATGAGGACGCGGTGCTGCTGGCGCATCCGGAAGACCATCTCTTCTCCGTCATGCGGCAGGTGCCGGAGGAAGACGGCGCGATTTTCCAGCTGGAATCCGACACCTATCTCAGCCCCAAAAGCCTTCAGGCAGCATTGACCGGCATCGGCGGTGCAATGGCCGCCGTCGATGATGTGATGACCGGCAAGGTCGACAATGCCTTTGTCGCCGCCCGTCCGCCCGGCCACCATGCCGAAAAATCCAAGGCCATGGGCTTCTGCCTGTTCAACAACGTGGCGATCGCCGCCCGCCATGCGCAAAAGGTTTACGGTGCCGAACGGGTCGCCATCGTCGATTGGGACGTGCATCACGGCAACGGTACTCAGGACATTTTTTGGGACGATCCGTCCATCCTGTTCTGCTCCACCCACCAGATGCCGCTTTACCCGTTTACCGGTGCCCGCGACGAAACCGGCACGAAGAACAACATCGTCAACGCGCCACTTGCCACCAATGACGGCAGCGAACATTTTCGCGAGGCCTTCAAATCCCGCGTGCTGCCGGCACTCGAAAACTTTCGCCCCGATTTTCTTTTGATCTCGGCCGGTTTCGATGCGCACCACCGTGATCCGCTGGCGCAGATCAACCTTGTCGGCAACGATTTCGACTGGGCGACGGGGCGGCTGATGGAGATCGCCGGCAAATATGCCGGCAACCGGGTCGTCAGCCTGCTTGAAGGTGGTTATGATCTGGAAGGGCTGGCCGAATCGGCGGGCCTGCATATCAGCAGATTGATGAAGGGCTAAAATGTCGGACCAGGTCGAGATCAACGATGTCAGCACCTATTCCTTCGAGAAGGCTGTCGCCGAACTCGAAAGCATCGTGGCCCGTCTGGAACGCGGCGATGTGGCGCTGGACGAATCCATCGCCATTTACGAGCGTGGCGAAGCCCTGAAGAAACATTGCGAAAAGCTGCTTTCGGCCGCCGAAAACCGCATCGAAAAGATCCGCCTCGACCGCGCCGGCAAACCGCAGGGCGTGGAGCCGCTCGACGGCGAATAACGGCCTTGTGACCTTTTGCCTGACCCGCAAAAGGGCAGACCGCTCAAATGCCATCCAATATCTTGAACCGGTTTTCATCGCCTACGCCTAATCCGTCCCCTGAATATTGATGGGTTTATGCGCCGGGGGGCGTGGCGGTTTCATGGGTCAGATACGTGCCTTGGCAGCGGCGGATATTCCGGCGGTGGCCGGGCTTTTTCAAAAAGCGTTCAGGCGAACAGACGCCGCCCCATCCGATGCTTTCGTCGCCTGTCTGCGCACGCTGTATGTCGACCATCCACTCGTTCACGACAGCCTGCCGAGCCTTGTGCACGAAAGCAAAGCCGGAATTTCCGGCTTCATCAGCCGGCATCGCCTGCCGATGCAGATCGGCGGCCGCGCGGTCAACGGTGCCCTGTTCGGCACCATCATGGCCGACAAGGGTGCCGGTCATTCGTTGATCGGCCCCAAGCTTCTGAAAGCGGCCCTGGCCGGACCGCAGGATTTTTCTTTCGCCGATACGACAAGCGACATTTCCCGCACGCTCGGCCAGCGACTGGGCTGCACGCCGCTGCCAAGCCATAGCCTCAACTGGCTGCGCATCATCCGCCCCACCCAGTGGCTTGCGGATCAGGTCACGCAACGTTTTCGGCCCTTTGGATTGCTGGCACCAGTGGCGGGTGCGGCTGATGACATGCTGCGCCGGCGTATTCACCCCAACCGGCCACGCTGGTTTGCCCATGGTGCGCAAAACGCGGCCAAGGGCGCGGCGACCACGGATATCGGTGCCGAAAAATTTGCCGCGCTTTTCCTCGCATTGTCCCGTCGCTTTGCGCTTCAGCCACGCTGGGATTGTGAAGACATCACCACCCTTTCCCGGCAGGCGATGGAAAAGCGGCTATTCGGCACGCCCCATTTCGGCGCGGTCACGGATCAGCACGGCACGGAGATCGGCTGTTTTCTCTACCACCTGAAAAAGGGATCGACGGCGCGGGTGCTGCAGGTGCTTGCCGCACCGGGTGTGGAAGGCGTGGTTCTCGATGCGCTGATTACCAATGCCGCCGACAAAGGCGCGGCTGCCGTGATCGGCCGCACGGAAGCCTGGTTGATGGAAGCCATGCTCGGCCGACGCATCGGCTTTACCAACACCGCCTCCAGCATGGTGCACAGCCGCGACGCAGATATTCTCGCCGCCGTCACCCGAGGCGACGTGCTGCTGAACGGTTTTGTCGGCGAACAGTGGAGCCCGATGATCGGCAACCGGTTCGAGTAATGTGAAGCGGGCCGCTTCAGGGAACAGTGTGTTGCGCGCGGCGCGACTGTCGTTTGGCTGGGAAACGCACTAGATTTCCTCCACCACCAGATGGAGACCGGCCCCATGTCCTTTTTCCCCGGCACCGATCCCGCCCCCGGCGATGCCTTTGCCTGTGATGCGATCGAAAACCTGATCATTCCGCGCTCCAGCGATATCGGCGGTTTTTCCGTACGGCGTGCCTTGCCCACCCGTCAGCGCCGCCTCGTCGGGCCTTTCATCTTTTTCGACCGCATGGGACCAGCGGTGCTGCGGGCCGACGAGGCGCTCGACGTCAAGCCGCATCCGCATATCGGGCTTTCCACCGTCACCTATCTGTTCGATGGCGAGATCAAACATCGCGACAGTCTCGGCACCGAACTCGTCATCAAGCCTGGCGACATCAACCTGATGACGGCGGGGCGCGGTATCGTGCACTCCGAACGCACGCCGGAAAATCTGCGTGGACATCCGCTTGCGATGTCCGGGTTGCAGACATGGCTGGCTTTGCCGGATGACAAGGAAGAGATCGACCCGGTGTTTGCCCATACGGCGCGGGAAAACATGCCGGTTATCGACTGGCAGGGTGCATCCGGCCGGGTGGTGATCGGCGCGCTGGACGGGATTTCCTCCCCCGTCTCCACCTTCACCGATACGCTCTACGTTGATCTTGCTCTTGAGCCGGGCAAAAAATTCCCCTTCTCCGCCGCACATGAGGAACGGGCGATCTACATTCTCTCCGGCGAACTGATCATTTCAGGCGACCGTTTTGCCGCCGATCAGCTGCTTGCCTTCCGCGCCGGTGACGAAATCACGCTGGAAGCGGGCACTACCGGCTGTCACATCATGCTGTTCGGCGGGGCGGCGATGACCTCGCGCCGCTACGTCTGGTGGAATTTCGTTTCCTCTTCCAAGGAGCGGATCGAGCAGGCCAAGGAAGAGTGGCGCACCGGCCGTTTCGACATCGTGCCGGGGGATGAGGAAGAGTTTGTGCCTTTGCCCTGAGCACGAATTCCGATAGAAGCTGTGGCACTCGACTTGAAAAAGGCGGTTTCCAGCGCATCTTTGCTGGATTGCGACAACCACAGACTGCATGAGAAAAGGCCGGATTCCTTGACAGCAAAACCAGACACCCCGTTGCTCGACAAGATCAATCTGCCGGCCGACCTGCGAAACGTCGAGGATCGCGACCTGCCGCAAGTGGCGCGCGAAGTACGCGACGAGATGATTGATGCCGTGTCGAAGACCGGCGGGCATCTGGGCGCGGGTCTCGGTGTCGTGGAACTGACGATTGCCATTCACAAGGTTTTCAACACACCCGACGACCGCCTGATTTTTGACGTCGGCCACCAGTGTTACCCCCACAAGATCCTGACCGGCCGCCGGGACCGCATCCGCACGCTGCGCCAGGAAGACGGGCTTTCAGGCTTCACCCGCCGCGCCGAAAGCGAATACGACCCGTTTGGCGCCGCCCATTCCTCCACCTCGATTTCCGCCGGCCTCGGCATGGCCGTCGCGTCCGAGCTTGCCGGTTCGAAGCGCAATGTCATCTCGATCATCGGCGACGGCTCGATGTCGGCCGGCATGGCGTACGAAGCGCTCAACAATGCCGGTGCGCTCGATGCGCGGCTGATCGTCATCCTCAACGACAACGACATGTCGATCGCGCCGCCGACCGGCGCCATGAGCGCCTATCTGGCCCGCCTTGCCTCCGGCCGCACCTATATGGGCATGCGCGAAGTGGGCAAAAAGCTGACCGGTTATCTCGGCAAATCGATCGACCGCGCCATTACCCGCGCCGTCGAACATGCACGCGGTTACGTGACCGGCGGCACCATGTTCGAGGAAATGGGTTTTTACCATATCGGCCCGATCGACGGCCATTCGTTCGAACATCTTCTGCCGGTGCTGCGCAATGTGCGCGACCATGCGCAGGGCCCCGTGCTGATCCATGTGGTGACGCAGAAGGGCAAGGGTTATCCGCCCGCCGAAGCCGCCGCCGACAAATACCACGGCGTCAACAAGTTCGACGTCATCACCGGCGCGCAGGCCAAGGCCAAGCCGAATGCGCCGAGCTACACAAGCGTGTTTGGTGAAGCGCTGGTGCAGGAAGCCGGTTTCGACGAAAAGATCGTCGGCATCACCGCCGCCATGCCGGATGGCACGGGGCTCGGCAAAATGCTGGAAGCGTTTCCGACCCGTACGTTTGACGTCGGCATTGCCGAACAGCATGCCGTGACCTTTGCAGCTGGTCTTGCAACGGAAGGGTTCAAACCCTTCTGCGCCATCTATTCGACCTTCCTGCAGCGCGGTTACGACCAGGTCGTGCATGACGTCGCCATTCAAGGCCTGCCGGTGCGTTTCCCGATCGACCGTGCCGGTTTTGTCGGTGCCGATGGCCCGACCCATGCCGGTTCGTTCGACACCACATTCCTTGCCACCCTGCCGGGCATGGTGGTGATGGCCGCTTCCGACGAGGCGGAACTGAAGCATATGGTGCGCACCGCCGCCGCCTATGACGATGGCCCGATTTCCTTCCGGTATCCGCGCGGCGAAGGCGTAGGCGTGGAAATGCCGGCACGCGGCGAAATCCTGCAGATCGGCAAGGGCCGCATCGTTAAGGAAGGCTCAAAAGTCGCCCTCCTCTCGTTTGGTACACGGCTCAAGGACTGTCTGCTGGCTGCGGAAGATCTCGACGCTGCCGGTCTTTCGACGACGGTTGCCGATGCGCGTTTTGCAAAACCGCTGGACCACGACCTGATCCGCCAGCTGGCCCGTCATCACGAGGTGCTGATCACCATCGAGGAAGGCGCTGTCGGCGGTTTCGGCAGCCATGTTCTGCAGTTCATGAGCGGCGAAGGCCTGCTCGACAACGGCCTGAAAATCCGCTCGCTGGTTCTGCCGGATGTGTGGATGGAACAGGCAAGCCCGGATGCAATGTATGCCAAGGCGGGGCTGGATCGCGCGGGGATTGTGAGCACGGTGTTCCGGGCGCTGGGGAAACCGGTGGTTGGGGTTGGCGCTGCGGGGTGACGTTGCCCCCAGCGTTGTTGCTTCATCTCTGTTTTTCTATAGCCTCCCGCTAGACGCGGGGGCAATGTGACTCAAAACAGACAAGGCCTTAGCAGACATATTCCTGAACCAACGAAGAAGCTTGTCCGAAAAGCTTGTGGTTATGGTTGTGTCGTGTGTGGATCAATCCCCTACGACTACGACCACCTAAAAACCGAATTCAATGTAGCAGAAGAACACGACCCCGATGACATCGTTCTTCTATGCGACAAGCACCATAGGCAGAAGACTGCCCGCATATTATCGGCAGAGCGAATTTTAGATGCTAAGCGGCACAGAAGTTCGCTCGATAGCGAAACGCGTTTCAAGTTAGAACTGATCCGAGACGATTTTCTCACTATCTGGGGCTCTAACGTTATCACGGCATCCAATAACTCGATCATGGTTGACGACGAGCCCATTCTTACGCTTACGAAGACGGATAACGATTTAGAGCCGCTTTTAATATCCGGCCATTTTCGCGACAAAACAGGCAATCTTATTTGCGCAATCAAGGAAAATGAGTTTGTAGCTCGATCAGCACAACTCGGCGATTTCACGGTAATTTCCAACCGCTTCACATATTCCATGCCAGACGGATCCACAGGCTTGGCTTTCACGCTTGATGACCAAAAGATCCATATCTCTTCCGCTTTTCACACCAAGTCAGATGCTCATGTTGCTGTGAATGATGACCTACTTCAGGTTGGCAACCTGTTTAGTGCAATGCGGTTTCGGCGAAGCAGATTCTTGCAAAACCAAACTGCAATATCGGTGGGTACATGCTGCGATCAATTTTCCTTTGATCATGTCGATCTCAGCCGCATCGCAGGAGGTGAGATGGTTGAATGTGTGGCATCACACAGTGCGGTTGGAGTTTTCGTGGCGGGTCGTGATCGCCCCAAGATTACCAGCAATTATGACAGACTTTGATATGCACCCTCAAACGTCCTCGGCAACCTCTCATACCCCATCCCCAGCATCGTCTTGACCGCATCCGTCTGGCTTGCACGAATGAAGTCGATCAGGCTAGCGCCCCCGTATCGGATCGACAGGCAGGCCCGGTCGATGACGTGGAAGCGAAACATGCCGTCGTCGGTTGCCCGCCAGCAGAGATATTCGCCGTTCACGCTTTTTCCAAAGAACTGCAGCCGATCGACGAAGGCCGCAACATCGCGGCTTTCCTCGTCATAGGGTTCGAGGCAGTCTTCCTCGCCGATCTCCAAACCATCCTCGCAATGGCCATCCACGAGCCAGCGAACCTGATCGCGCAGCATATCGCCCCGCGCGATCAGACCACTATTCGCGTCCATGCCGAAGGGCATTTCGATGATGAAGAGGTTGTTTGTGGTGCCGTAGCCGAAGGTAGCCGCGAAACGCTTGTAGCATTCGGGCAGCGCCCCGATCTGCCGTTCCGCCTCGGCGATCTCCTCGTCCGTGGCCGTTCGCGTCACGGAAGATTGCTCGAAAAGGCTGGCAAGATCATAGGTCGGCATCACTCCCCCGCCACCAGAAACAGCACATCCATCTCCCGCTCCGGCGTAAAATCCTGCGCTTCCATCACGAACGTCGTCGGACCCACCTTCTTCACGCCCTTGCCGCAGAAGCTGACAAAATCCTTCGCATTCCCCTTGTCGATGGTCAGGCGAAAGCGCTTGATCGGGCCGGCCCAGTTGCCGCCTGTCGTGAGGATGTAGGAAAGCCATTGCTCGGTGTAATGCGGGCCGGTGGATTTGGCGGCGGCCGTTTCGAGCTTGGCTGCCGTCTTCATGAAATCGGCATCGATGCAGTAACGTCTGGCGTAATCCTCGTAGGAATAGGCCGGCTTGCCGTCCTGAATAAAACTCATCGCCACCGTGCCGCCGACACTCGGGGAGTAGCGGTGAGCAACCTTGACCGGTTTTCCGGCCGGAAACTTCGTTTTCCACCAATAGGCCGAGGTCAGTGTCCAGACCGGCGTCACCTCCGGGTTGTCGTTACCGCCGGCATATCCGTCGATACGCAGCAGGCCCTTGGCCGCCCAGTCGGCTTTTGTTTCGGGTGAGAGTTTCTGGAGCGCCGCCGCGGTCTTTTCGCTATAGGGCAACAGTGGCACGCCGGCCTCCTTCAGCGCCTGCGTATGATCGATGCCGAGCGCCGTGACGCGCTGCTGCAATTGCGGCGTGATGGCCTTGCCATCCTGCACCACCGAGAAGCCGAGAAAATTGTCACTCTCGGCATCACCATAGGCCATGTCGCTTTCCGAACCGCCGACGATATCCGGCATCGGGAAGGCGACGACGCTTTCGATGTCGGCCTGCCCGAGATTGCGGAAAAGATAATCGACGCGGACTTCCTGACGCGACAGAAACAGGTCTTCCTCCTCCATGGCGATATCGGAGGTCTGGACATAGGCAAGGCCACCGGTCTTCAGTTCTGCCGTGGTGTCATTGGCGAGAGCTGCGGTCGTCGTTGCGCCGCAGATGGCAAGGGCCAGCACCATGGACCGTGCCGGGTTTTTCGATCGTCTCATCCGTCTCTCTCCGCCGTTGTTCACGCATCATAGGTGGCGGATGTGACGCGCGGAAGCGGGAAAGGTTGAGATGGGGAAATGCCCTCCCCCAAAACAGAAAGGGCGGAACCAATGGTCCCGCCCCCCCAGACTTCTGGAAACCCTGGCAATCATTGAGTTCTTCATCCTAGGGCTTGTCCCTAGGATCTAACCACGCCAATGGTATCTAGCCGCTGCAGATCCTCGGGACAGGCCCGAGGATGACGGTGGTGAGGTTTTCAACCTTTGCCATCAAGCTCAGGGCGAAACCATCAGCCCAACAGCCTCAAAACTCTTCCCAATTGTCCTTCGCTGCCGAAGGTGCCGGCTCGAATGCCCGCGCCAGCTGGTTATGCAGCGCTGCGGCCGGAGAGCGACGTGGTTTTTCCTCGGCAGCCATGCGGATCTTTGGGGCCTTGACCGGGCGGCTGAGCGGCGCGAATTGCGGGGCGGCAGCGGTCGGGGTCGGCGGGATGATGAAGCCCGAACGGCTGCCCATGAAATTGCGGTCACCACCGAGGTTGAACTGCTTTAGCAACTCGTTGAGCGTATTGGCTTCGCTGGCCAGCGTGTGGCTGGTCTTGGTCTGCTGGTCCACCATGGCGGCGTTCTGCTGGGTGTTGCGGTCCATCGTGCCGACCGCATTGTTGATTTCCTGCAGGCCCGTTGCCTGTTCACGGGTGGAAACCACGATGGCACGGACGTGCTCGTTGATCTCGCGCACTTCCTCGACGATGGCTTCCAGCGCACGGCCGGTTTCGCCCACAAGCGACACGCCGGCATCCACCTGGGTCGTGGAGGTGGTGATCAGCGTCTTGATGTCCTTGGCGGCATTGGCGGAACGCTGCGCCAGCTCACGCACTTCCTGCGCCACCACGGCAAAGCCCTTGCCCGCCTCGCCCGCACGCGCGGCTTCGACGCCGGCGTTGAGGGCCAGAAGATTGGTCTGGAAGGCAATCTCGTCGATCACGCCGATAATGTTGCTGATCTCGTGGCTGGAATGCGAAATGCCTTCCATGGCCGAGACGGCGCGGCGCACGACGTCGCCGGATTTTTCGGCACCGGTGCGGGTGCGCTCCACACGCTGGCCGACATCTTCGGCGCGGGCGGCGGCATCCTTGACGGTGGTCGTTACCTGTTCGACGGCAGCGGCGGTCTGCTCGACGGCGGCGGCCTGCTGTTCGGTGCGCTTGGCCAGATCGTCGGTTGCCGAACGGATCTGGTCGGCATTGGCGTGGATGGCCGAGGCATTATCGCCGACCATGGTCAGCGTCGTCTGCAGCGTGCCAAGCGCGGTATTGAAATCGGTGCGCAGGCGATCGAGACGGCCGACAAAGCTTTCATTGATGCGGTAGGCGACATCGCCTTCAGCCAGCTTGGAAAGACCGGTTGCAAGGCCATCGATGGCGAATTCGATATCGGCGGCATCATGCGCCTTCTGTTCATCGTTGACGCGGCGCTCGGTTTCGGCACGGGCGCGGGTCAGATCGCTGTCGCGCTCCAGGCGCTGCTTTTCGATGGCCGCATGCTTGAACACGGCAACCGCCTGCGCCATGCGGCCGACTTCGTCGCCCCGGTCGAGCGCCGGCACATCGATATCGTTATTGCCGCCGGCCAGTGCCGTCATGGTTTTCGTCATGCCGACGATCGGGTTGACGATGGCGTTGCACAGCGCCCAGATCAGGCCAAGCGCCAGAACACCGGCAATGCCGCCGGCGATGACGAGCGTCCACAGAATGTTGGTGGCGGCGGTGTGCTGGGCAGCCGTCAGGCTGGTGGAAAGGGTCATGGCCCGCTGCTTGAGCGCACCGGCAGCAGTGCGAAAGCCATCGAGAGACTTTTCGCCTTCGCCACGCGCCACCTGCTGGCCGGCCTTGCGCGCTGCAAGCTGCGGATCGATCAACTGTGTGTTGACTGCCTTGGCAGACGTATCAAGCGTATCAATGGAGGCGAGAAGATCGGCGCGACCGGAAGCGGCGGCGCGGGTCTCTTCCAGAGCCTTCGTCATCTTCGCGCGGCTGGAAAGTGCCGCCGTCGCGGAAGCTTCCGCGCCACCCAGCAGGTAATCGCGCTGGTAAACCACCTGTTCCAGCATGGCTTCGACGGCGGTATCGACCCCGACCACGATCGCCTGCGCAGAAACCTGCTCGTCTGCGGCAGCATTCGACTTCAGCACCTGCCAGTAAACCCCGGCGGTGGCAAAGAAACAGGCAGACATGACCGCCATGAAAGTGACGATGATCTTCTTGCTGATGGACAGGTTTTTCAACATGGGTCGCGCTCGCGAAAAAACGGATACTTGCTCGAATTGTGCTTAACGAGACAAAGCACCATGATCTTTAAGATTGCGTTGCCATCAGCCAGATCGTCGCGGGTAAACATTTGTCATGGACGTGTTGCCATGTATGACTTGCGCAAATGCCCGACAAACGTCATTGACAGGCCCATGTCCAAATCCACCGAACCCCAACGTCTCGACCAGCTTCTGGTCTCGCTCAATCTCGTGGCAAGCCGCGCGCGTGCACGCGACGCGATCAGCCGTGGCACCGTCACCGTCAACGGCCGCACCGTCACCAAGCCGAGCCTGACCTTCAAGCCCGACGTCACCGTCACCATCGACGACCCCGCGCAGGATTATGTGTCTCGCGCGGCGCTGAAACTTGTTGCTGGCCTCGACCACTTCAAGCTCGATCCGACCGGCCATGAATGCCTCGATATCGGCGCCTCCACCGGCGGCTTTACCGAAGTGCTGATCATGCGCGGCGCCGAGCACGTGACCTCGATCGATGTCGGCCACGGCCAGATGCACCAGCGCCTGATCGACGACGAGCGCGTCACCAATATCGAAGGCCTGAACGCCCGTTATATGGAGCCGGACGATTACGAAGACCGGCCGATCACCTTCATCGTGTCGGACGTTTCGTTCATCTCGCTGAAACTGGCGCTTGTGCCGGCCCTGGAACAGGCTGAACCCGGCGCGCTCTGCGTGCTTCTGGTCAAGCCGCAGTTCGAGGCGGGCCGCGATGCGATCAGCAAGGCCGGCCTTCTGAAGGAACCGGAAACGGCGCCGGATGTGGCCGCCGAGCTGGAACGCTGGCTGGTCGAAGACATGCAATGGGAAAGCCTCGGCCTCATCCCCTCGCCCATCGATGGCGGCGACGGCAACAAGGAATTTCTGCTGGCGGGCAAGAAGCCCGAGGATGCGGAGCCTTATCAGCATCGCGACAGGGACGAAGACGGCGACGATTTCGACGCCGATCAGCTGGACGAGGATGACGACCAATGAGCACGGTCACCGTCACCATCAACCGCATCGGCGCACAGGGACACGGCATCGCCAATGGCGAGGACGGGCCGGTTTACGTGCCTTATGCGCTGCCGGGTGAAACGCTGGCAATCGCCCGCAATGGCGACCACGGCACCGTCATGTCCACCGGCGCGCCGTCGCCGGATCGTATCGAGCCGGCCTGTCGGCATTTTGGCCCGGACAGCGATGCCTGTGGCGGCTGTTCGCTGCAGCATCTGGCGGAAGCGCCCTATCTCGCCTTCAAGCGCCAGCTGGTTGTCGATGCGCTGAAATCCAAGGGTTTGACACCCGAGGTGGCGGAGACCATTCCGGCAAAACCAGGTGAGCGTCGGCGCACGGTGTTTTCCGCCCGCAACACGGAAAAGGAGTTTCTGCTCGGCTTCAACCGTGAGGAAACCCACCACATCGTTTCGATCGTGGAATGTCCCATCGCCGCGCCCGGCATCGTGGCGCGGCTGGAGATGATCCGCACGATCGGCCGCGCGCTTGCCATCGGTGCCGATACCTTCCGTATCTCCGTTCTCGAAACCCTTTCGGGGCTGGATATCGCCGCCGAAGGCTTGAAGAAGCTGGAGGACAAACAGCGCCGCGCGGCCATCGAAACCGTGCTGACGCTGAAGGGCATTGCCCGCGTCTCCGTCAATGGCGAGATCCTGATCGAACCGCAAAAGCCGATCATCGAGTTTTCCGGCGTGCGCGTTTCGCCGCCGCCGGGTGCCTTTGTGCAGGCCACCAAGAGCGCCGAAGAGGTGATGTCCGAGATCGTTGCAAAGCATGTCGGCAAGTCGAAAAAGGTGCTCGACCTGTTTGCCGGCGCCGGCACGTTCACCTTCCGCATCGCCAAGACCACCAAGGTGCATGCCGTCGAAGGTGACGACAAGGCGATCAAGGCACTGGATCACGCTGCCCGTAATACGCAGGGGTTGAAGCCGGTGACGGTGGAAAAACGCGACCTGTTCCGCCGGCCGATGATCCCGCTGGAACTGAAACATTACGATGCCGTCGTGTTCGATCCGCCGCGTGCGGGTGCGGAAGCACAGGTGGCCGAACTGGTGCGCGCCAATGTGAAGACAATCGCCGCCGTCAGCTGTAATCCGCTGACCTTGGCGCGTGATCTCAAGCTGCTGGTGGATGCCGGTTACCGTATCAAGTCGGTAACGCCGATCGACCAGTTCCTGTGGTCGACACATGTGGAAACGGTGGCGTTGCTGACGAAGTAATGCGCCGGCAACACTAAACCGTCGGAAAGCAATACCCCATAAATTGACGGTTTATCGTATTTACCAAATATACCGCGGCAGGTATATTTACCCTCTTTGCAGCTGATGGCGGCAAATGACTTGTCGCCGCTGTGGTAAGGGGGAAGTCATGGCAGAGATAGCGCAGCACGGACACGGTGTCCGCGGAATGAAGCCTGAGACATTACATTCCTTCGACGGTATCGGTGACCCCGGAAAATTCGGGGTCATGTTTCCCCATCTCGTGCCACTGTCGGCAAGCGACGATGCGCTGGCGGCACTGGCCAAGGCGATGCTTGACGCACCGCTTGATGGCGACGAGCCGGATCCGAAAGGCGACAATCACAATATCCCGGCGGGATATACCTATCTCGGCCAGTTCATCGATCACGACATCACTCTGGACACCACGCCTCTGGATCAGCAGATGGCGGACCCCAAGGCAACGACGAACTTTCGCACACCCGCCCTCGATCTGGATTCGCTTTATGGCGACGGTCCCGGCATCCATCCCTATCTCTACCAGCGCCATCCCGACACGCTGCAGACCATCGGCAAGCTGCTGATCGGGCACGCATCGGAATCCGCCGATGTGCAGCCGCCTCGCAAACCGGAACCGCCCATCACCGTGCCCGCGCTGGACAATGACCTGCCACGCAATCAGGTCGGACACGCGCTGATCTTCGATGAACGCAACGACGAAAATCTGGCGGTGGCGCAGACGCATCTGCTGATGCTGAAATTTCACAACAAGGTTTTCGACCGGCTGGCCGCCAACCGGCCAGACCTGACAGGCATCGCCCTTTTCAAGGAAGCACGCCGTATCGTCACCTGGCATTACCAGTGGATCGTGCTGTTCGATTTCGTCGAACGCCTGACGGAGCCGGGCCTGATCTGGAAGATCAAGGCGGAAGGACGGCGTTTCTACAGGTTCAGACAGCGGCCCTACATGCCCGCGGAATTTGCGGCGGCCTGTTACCGGCTCGGCCACTCGATGGTGCGCGAAACATACAGCCACAACCGCATTTTCAACCCCATGCCCGGAGCATTGGCGAATGGAACGCTCAACCTCCTTTTCCTTTTCACCGGCAAATCAGGTCGGATAGACGGAGAACTGGGACAGGGTTTCCCGACCCTCCCCTCCAACTGGGTTATCGACTGGCGACGTTTCTACGACCTCGAAACGCCGCAGGCCGAGAAGGAGGCGAATTTCGCGCTCAATTTCAGCCGTCGCCTCGATCCGTTCATCACCAAGGAACTGCATACACTGCCCGGCGGGCCTGGTGACAATTCAGTTGCCGCGCGCGAATTCAACCTTGCCTTTCGCAATCTGCGGCGCGGGGTGCAGATCGGCCTTCCGTCCGGCCAGGCCATCTGTCGCGCCATGGGCCTGACACCGCTCACGGCCAAGCAGATCGGCGCCGGACCGGACGGCAAGGTAGCGGTGGAGCAGAATTTCGGGGAAGAAACACCGCTTTGGTATTACGTGCTGAAGGAAGCGCAGCATTATCACAAGGGTGAGCGGCTTGGGCCGATGGCATCCACCATCGTTGCCGAAACTTTTCTCGGCATGGTCCATGGCGACCACGAATCCTTTCTGTGGCAGCGATCCGACTGGAAGCCGGAACTGCCCAGCAAGATCCCCGGTCACTTCACCATGGCTGATCTCGTGCGCTTTGTCGGTGAAACGCATCCGGTAGGCCCGGTGCCGCAATAAATCGAGCGGCGGCCCGTCACCGCTTCATGAAAGCCTCGAACGCAGCTCGCGCTTCGGGGCTTTTCAGCTGTGCGGTGAAGTGAACAAGCTCCTCGTCGATACGGGCCAACACCTCTTCACGGGGGCCGCGCACCAGTTCGCGGGCGATTTTGAGCGCCTGCGGTGGTTTGGCTGCAAGCGTTGTGGCCAGAGCCAAGGTTTCGGCTTCCACCACATCCGGCGCCACCACCTTCCACACCAGACCGGCGGCCAAAGCAGCCTCCCCCGAAAAACCTTGGCCGGCGACCAGCATGGCAAAGGCGCGCTGATGACCCATGATCTTTGGCGCGATAAGGCTGGAGGCGGCTTCCGGCACCAGTGCCAGATCGACAAACGGCGTCTTGAACAGGCTGCGGGCGGAGGCGACAGTCATGTCGCAATGCATGTTAAGCGTCGTGCCGATGCCGATTGCCAGGCCATCGACGCCCGAGACCATCGGCTTTTTGCACAATGCCAGGGCCTTGATGAAAATGGCGCCGGCCGGCGGCTCTTTTGAACCGGACATGGCGTAGGTCAGGAAATCGCCCATGTCGTTGCCGGCGGAAAAGCAGCCTTCGGTGCCGAGAAAGGCGACGGCGCGAATGGTCGGATCAGCGTTTGCCTCCGAGAGGGCCGCCGTCATCGTCTGGTACATGGCCGAGGTGATGGCGTTTTTTTTCTCGGGCCGATTGAAGCGGATGACGAGGACGCCGGGTGCCATTTGCGGGCGCTCAATCAGGATATGGTCGGTCATGGGTGGGGCCTCCTCCGGGGTGGTGATGTGGTACGGACGCTGCGGTGGATGACAATGGAATCGAGACAGTGCGGCTTGCTCCCAACGATCTCCCCCTTGAGGGGGAGATCGGCTGGGCGCAGCCTCTCACCCCACAAGCAAAACCGAGCAAAGGGCCAGCTACCCCAACACTACCCGCGCCGCCTCAAGGCTCGCCGCCCCGCCAACCACGGCATCCTTCAACGCCGCCGTTTCGGCCAGCAGGTTTTCCGCAGCAAACCGGCAAAGTGCCACGCGCTTTTCACCCGCGCCGTCACTGGCAGCAGCCAGTGCGCCGGTGGCGAGATACGCGCCCGTGAGCGTCAGCCCGAACAGCCGCTGATAGGGCGTCGCACCCGCCAGCGCCTCGGCCTGACGACCCGCAGCCAGCGTTTCCAGCAGCCAGTCGGTCGCCGCTTCGAGATCGGCAATCGCCGCCGACAGCCGTTCTGCAGAGGTACCGAAAGC
Organism: Endobacterium cereale; assembly: GCF_009617585.1. GTDB lineage: Bacteria > Pseudomonadota > Alphaproteobacteria > Rhizobiales > Rhizobiaceae > Neorhizobium > Neorhizobium cereale. Next base: position 196,152 of record NZ_WIXI01000045.1, read on the forward strand.
CGCATCGTTGGACGCGGCGAGCTTTTCCGCCACGCCCCTCAACTCGCCGATAAAACCACGCACAGCAGCCCCATCCGACAGCGGCAGTTTGCGCGTTACGAGATCAATCGCCTGAATACCGTTGGTGCCCTCGTAGATCGGCGCGATGCGGGCATCACGCAGGTAACGGGCAGCCCCGGTTTCCTCGATGAAACCCATGCCGCCATGCACCTGAATGCCCATCGATGCGACATCGACACCGGCATCGGTGGAAAAGGATTTGGCAATCGGCGTCAGCAATGCGGCACGTTCCGCCCATGCCTTCGCTTCCTCGCCTTCCGTAACATGCGAAAGATCGATGGCATGAGCGCAGGCGTAACAAATGGCGCGCGAGCCCTGCGTCAGCGCCTTCATGGTGAGCAGCGTGCGAGCAATGTCGGGGTGTTCGATGATCGGCGACATGCCGCTTCCCTGCCAGCCCGGCGCCTTGCCCTGCGTGCGCTCTTTTGCGTAGGCGACCGCCTTTTGTGTTGCGGCTTCGGCAATCGCCACGCCCTGAATGCCGACGGCGAGACGAGCATTGTTCATCATCGTGAACATGCAGGCCAGCCCCTTATTCTCCTCGCCGACCAGATAACCCAGCGCGCCTTTTTCCGCGCCGAACTTGCCATCGCCAAAGATCATCGTGCAGGTGGGCGAGCCGTGGATGCCAAGCTTGTGCTCGATCGAATGGCAGAACACGTCGTTGCGCTCGCCGGGCGAACCATCCGCATTCACCAGAAATTTCGGAACCAGAAAGAGCGAGATGCCGCGCGTGCCGGCCGGCGCATCCGGCAGGCGGGCGAGCACGAGATGGATGATATTGTCGGCGGCATCATGCTCGCCCCAGGTGATGAAAATCTTCTGGCCAAAGATGCGGTAAGCGCCATCGCCCACCCGCTCTGCCCGGCTTTTCAGCACGCCGAGATCGGAGCCGGCATGCGGCTCGGTCAAATTCATCGTGCCGGTCCATTCGCCCGACACCATCTTTTCCAGAAATGTCTGTTTGAGCTCGTCGCTACCATGTTTCGACACGGCCTCGATGGCACCCATGGTGAGTGTCGGGGCAAGCGCAAACGCCATGGAGGCGGCATTCCACATTTCCAGCGCCGCAACATTGAGCATGTGCGGCAAAGCCTGCCCGCCAAAATCTTGCGGACCGGTCAGGCCGTTCCAGCCACCTTCGCACCATGCCTTGTAAAGCGCCGGCCAGCCTTTCGGGGTGATCACCTTGCCATCGACGAGGCGCGCGCCTTCGCGGTCTCCACTTTCGCCCAGCGGCGCAATTTCCTCGCCGGCAAAACGGCCCGCTTCCGCCAGGATGGCGTCGACCAGATCGCCGCTCAAATCGCCCAGCCTCCCCTCTTCCAGCGCGGCCCCGAGACCGGCGACATGGTTGAGCGTGAAAGCAATCTCTTCGACCGGCGCCTTGTACATCCGAAAACACTCCTCTTGTCGCCACGCGGCCGCCCGAACTGCCGCGTGTCTTCTCCCGACATGCTTTTTACGTAAACGTCAAAGTAAATGTCAATGCGGGGATGGCGCGCAAACCGATTGCGGCAGCGGGCCATGCAAGGAATGTTGCGCCCTTGGCGGAAGGCCGCCAATATGTCGGAGCGTCGCGGGCGGCGGTGCCAGACGGTCCCGCGCGATAGGAATTCAAGATCCTTATCGGGTTCGATGCACCGACACTACCACCACGCTCTGAACATCGTTGATGCGCACGCGGTCGCCAAGCCGTGCCTCGCCGCCATTGCGATAGCGCATACGCCTAGCCGATCGCCTCAGATGACGGCGGCTTTGACGGCATTCCCCTCAGGGGGGCGAGTTTTGAAACGACAATCCCGGCCGCAACAGAAGCGAACTTCTTCATTTCGGCAAGGAGCGCGCAGATCAGCGCCGTGAGAAGCACGATAGGGACAAACGACCAGAGATCAAGCATGCCCGCCTCGGCGAAATAATAGGCGACAATGATGATGACGGTCTGGTGCATGACGTAATAGGTCATGATGGACCGGTTGAGATACTTCACCACCGGGTTGGGCCGGTTGGCAAATCGCGCGGCGAAGGCCAGCAGCGCGATAATGGTACACCATTGAAACGTTGACCGCAGGACGCGCAGTGCGGCAATCAGCACCTCCGACAAGTGCTCACGCGGCACAGCGATAAAGACAATCGCGAGGACGAGGAAAGATGACAGGGCAAGCGAGAAACTGACCCACCTCCAGCGATCGATCTCCTGCCAGAAGGCTGGCTGGTTCATCAGCAGCGCACCAGCCAGGAACATCGAAAGATACAGGCAATGCGCATAGACATCCCTGGTAATGTCCTGTGTCTCGCCAAACGCCGGATAAAGCCAGATTCTGAGAATAGACAGAAACAGGATCGGCACCAGAAACAGGTTCGGCCCCCTGAGCAGGGCCGCGAAGCCCGCAGATATTTTTGGCCAGCGCCCCTGCAGCCGGGACAATGCGATCGACCAGATGAACACATAGATCCACAGATAGACCAGAAACCACATGTGCTGAAGTGTCAGTTGGGATACCAAATAGGTCTTCAGGAAATCCCAATAGGACAGGTCCGGCGATACGCGCAGCGTCGAGAAATAGGCCTGCGGTGGCACAACGACAAGAACGCCGAACAGGAACGGCAATATCAACTGCCGCGTGCGCGATCTGCGGATGTCGTCGACGGACCTCCTGTTCAGGAGCGATGCCGTGACCAATCCAGAAATGAAGAACAAAAGGCTCATCCGCCAGGGATGGGAGCCGATATGGATGAGATCGACCAGCCGGTTCGGTTCGTCCGAATTGAGCAGCCAGTTCCTCGTCCCGTATAGAAGACTCGCATGATAAATGATGACCGTCCCAAAACTCATTACCCGCAACGCATCGATATCGTGCCGTCGCGCATTCTGCGTATTCGCTGACATGACCCCAAGCCCCGTTTGGCGAAATACAACCAGAAGGCGATTTCCATCACGTTAACGGAACTGCTTGAATTCGAGCAATCGCGTGCGAAAATTGCACGCCGGTCCGGCAAGTGTGGCGTAACGTGAAGCGTGACCGGCCCTCAGGAGGCTGATTTTGACGCCAGATAGCGGGAAACAGCCGCGCGCAGCATGGCGGCATCCTCCGGAGAAACGCCATTCGGCGTATAGCTGACGTCCGTCACGTCGCGACCGGAAAAATAGGCATAGAACATCAGCGCTGCGAGATAACTTCCGTGGATGGAGGGATGGTTGCAATCGTTGTAGAGAGTGAAATCGATCGGCTGTGCCAGCAAGGCCTCCCAGACGAGGCCGACATTGACAAGATCGACGCCGGTCAGGGCGGCAAGCCGGGCATGCTGCTGCTGGATGTTCACATGCATGTTGGGATAACCGGCGGGTGACAGGCCTGCTGCCGATGCCGGCATGCCCGCATTGTCGCTGCACCGGTCGGTATAACGCCAGGTCACGAACATGGCGGGCCTTGCACCATTGGCCTTGATATCGCGGATCAGGTTGGCTGCGACATCCCATGCCTGACCGGCAGTTTCAGCACTGTATTGTTCGCTGCTCAGCACCTGCAGGACGACATGATCCCAGCGCTGCGCAATCAATGCACGGGTCTTCGGATTTTCCAGATGGCTGGCAAGGCTGATGCTCGGCTTTGCCTCCATGGTGATGTGCAGCTTTTCAGCATAACCGGCAGAATCGGCGATCAGTCGCACCATGTGCGGCATGTCGTGATAAAATGTCCGGCTGTTTCCCAGAAAAAGCGCCGTCTGTTCCGGCCTGCCGTCAAACAGATCTTCGAGAAACTCTTTTCCCTTGCCCGGCAATGTATTGAACGGCGGGAGAAGAAAGAGGGTACCGACCAGAATGGCGGCCAGAACACCGGTTCGGCTGACTTGAAACAATCCAGGACCTCGCAAAAGATAATCGGTCCGACAATTTGTAAAAGCTAATATGTAAAGGATGGGTTGCGGCAATCGCGCGGATTTGTTCCGGTCCTGCCTGCTGCCTCCCGTTCACCGACGCCTAAGTGTAAAGCATGCTTGACACTTCTCACGCCGCCGGCATATGTAAAGCAGACTTTACAGGAGGTTTTTTCATGAACAAGGCACGGTTCCTGGTGGAATTCGGCGCAAGCATGACCGCTTATGTCGTTGTATTGATCGGCTCGGTCCTGCTTCTGGGCGGCGGTACGGTGACGGGTGGCTGGGCGACCGTCATTTCGCTCATCCCCATGCTGCCCGCGCTTGGCGTGGCGATCGCCGTCATGCGGCAGTTGCGCGCCTCGGACGAATTGCAGCGCCGCATCCAGCTGGAGGCGTTGTCGCTTGCCTTTGCCGGCACCGCACTCTTCACCTTCAGCTACGGCTTTCTGGAAAATGTCGGTTATCCGAAACTGTCGATGTTTTACGTCTGGCCACTGATGGCAGTGCTCTGGATCATCGGCAGCCTTCTCAGCGGCCGACGTTTCCGATGAAAAACCGCGTGAAGGAACTGCGGCTCGAAAAGGGCTGGTCGCAAGGCGAGCTTGCCACGCGGCTCGGTGTCTCGCGCCAGACCGTCAACGCCATCGAAAACGAGCGTTACGACCCAAGCCTGCCGCTCGCCTTCGTCATTGCACGGGTGATGGAAAAGGCGATCGAGGAGATTTTCGAGGCGTGACCGTTGTCGTAACCGTTATCGATCGACCGCCATCCGTGAACGACAGGCCCTTGATCCGGTGCGACATGAGAAACAAATGCGACCGGCCGGCGTTCTTTGAAAGCAACCGGCCGCAATAACGACAGGCAAGGAGATTTCGATGAGTGCCAAACTTGGCCCCTATGTGCAAATGGTCAAACTCGGCCGCGAGATGGCACTCAGATACGAGAAGGACCGGAACCTCGCACTCCAGCCGCTGATTTCGCATTATCTGGATGAGGTCGAGGTGAATATCGCTTCGGACGCCTTTGATCATCGAGGGTTCATGGAAAACATCCGCGACGACCTTCGGCCGAGAACACCAGCCATAGCCGACTGCCGCCGGACCGCGTTTCTGCAGGCGGCGACAGACGCGCTGGATGCGCGTGTCGAAAGGCATGCGCTGGAGGGGTGAGCGCGGTTGGACCTTCCCGAACAGCTTGTTCGGCCCGCCACTGCAAATCCGACAGCGCGCGAACCTCTGTTACAGATACAGTGCAGACAGTTTTGGCAGGCGCCGCCGCATCTGCGCTTCATCATCAAAGTCGAACTTCCAGTCGGGCGCCTCCGCTTCCCGGGCAACCGCATCGTTTCGGAATGCGGGATTGGCGTCGCCTGAACGAGCCTTGAAGGCGCCGTACATGACATAGCCGAACAGTTCGAATGTCGCGCTGTCGGACTCGACGCCAAGTTCGGCGAGACTGTCGGGATCGGCCAGTGCGCGCTCTGTTATCAGGCGCCCCCGTGCAATCAGCCAGGCACGAAAATCGGTAAAGCCGTCATCGCTCGCCCCGCCATTGATCAGATAGGCGGCAGCCCATAGGCGCATTGTATAGAGTTCTCTATCGACAGCCCAATACAGGCTGATGAAATCGACGAGATCCTGATCCGACAGCTTATCCAGCGTGCCGCGAAACCTTGCGATCTGCGCCTCCTCATCCTTATCAGAAGACGCATCGACAATCTGCCAGAACCAGTCCCGCGCCTCGGCATCGGCAAGCCGTCGCACCGGAGCGAGGCTCATGATGGCGGACGATGGCCCGGATGCGGGCGATTGCCCTGCCGCAGCCTTGCTCAGCCCCAAAAGGCCCAGAATGCCTGAAATGAAAGAGCGTCTCATCACGTCCTGATCTCATTGTCGGTCGCCGCGAATGACCGGCGAATGTATGTTTTTTTGAAAACGCACTGTTACGGTGGGAAGATAGGCGCGATGACGATGAGTTCCACATCAACCGCCTGCCACGCTCGCGAGGGTTACCGGCCGGGCGATCACTGCGCTGACACCCAGACCAACAATCGCAATGGCGAGAAGTCCGGAAAAACAGGCGAGATAGATGGCCGCAGAGGCATTGTCGGCAACAAGCAACAGGCCACCCCAGCTCGGCACAGGCGCCTGTGCGCCAAGCCCAAGGTAATCAAGCGCGAACTGCACCCAGGCGGACCATGTAAAAATCGCCGGGACCAAGGCGGCAGCGCAACGGCGCCGGTTTGCGCTATCAGCAAGCGCATCATCCCCATCGCCCCAAGTGCCACGCAACAACACGTGAGCGACGCCGATCCCCCAGAGTGGCCCTGAAATGAAAACGCCTGGCCATCCGAAGAAGCCGCCAAGCGACATCGCGGACAACGCAATAATCAGCATGGGCAACAGGCCGACAAGGGTCAGCGCCGACATCAGCGCCCGGCTTTGCCAGCGCGGCGACAACAGGAAGGACGGCACGGCAAACGCACCATAGGCCAGCGCGACGACCAGACGGCCGATCGTTTTCGGCGCCGCTTTCGCTGCAGTGGTAAGCAGCAGCCCCGCGACCGCAGCAAGCAGCGCGGTCGCCAGCGCAGCGAGGATCGTGAACCGGCCGCCGATGACAAACCGCGAGAAGAGATCACGGCCAAGCGCGTCGGTTCCGAAAATATGGTCTGCCCCCGGCGGTATGAGGCGATTGGCGAGATCATGCCGCATGGTATCGGGATAGGGCAGCAGAAACGATGCGGCCAGCAGGGCCAGAAGCACAGATACAAGGAAGGCAAGAAAAACGGTTTTCAGGTTCAATCGACCCACCTTAATTTACTGAAATCACAGGCGCGGGCAGCTCCCTCACCAAACCTTCCAGAACGGCCTCTTCTTCGCCCCCGCCACATCCACGCCCTCCGCCCTTGTCGTCAGAAAGGCCAGATATTTCGGATCTTCCTCCGCAAAAATCTCCGCGCCTTCGGCCATATAGGCGCGCATCAGCTCATCGGCGGCGCGGTCGAGATTGCCCAGTTCGAACTGGCATTGGCCGAGCCGCAGATGCAGGAACGGATTGCCGATCGCATCGGGGTAATGCATGGCGGAGCTGAGATTTTCCAGGCCGGCGGCAAAATCGCTCTGGAAAAAATTGGCCTCGCCGATAGCGGACAGCAACCATGTGCCCTGCTGCCACTGCGTTTTCGGCTCCGGCAGAAGCTCGAACGCATCCCAGTATTTGTCGAGCGCACCCTCGAAATCTTCCGTCTCCGCCAGCGCGTCGGCTTCTTCGGCCAGCGCTTCAATGCGCGCGTTGATGTCGTCGTCGAGTTCCTGTGCCATCGCCTGCCCCCGGTATCACTGTCTTTCGGGGCGCAACCTATAAGCTTTTGAGGTGACGGCAAGTCTTTGCGTCAGCGCGCGGCTTCGGCCTCTGCTGCTTCCTGGCCATGCGTCATCTGTTTGGGCACGAACAGGCAGACCGGAATGATGATGAGCGTGATGATGAACATCGAGACAAAACTGCTGTGCAGCGCCGATTGCAGCGACAAACGCACCGCATCGCCCGAGGCCATGGCCGCACCCGTGCCGTCCAGCAGACCGCGCAGCTGTTCCGGCGTCACCGATCCCGCGCCACTGGTATGCGCCAGGCCATAACCCAGCACGGCACCGAGAATGGATGCGCCGAGCGTGCTGCCGAGATTGCGCGAAAACACGTTGGAGGCCGTGGCGCTGCCACGCTGCGACCAGCCGACGCTTTCCTGGGTGATCACGAGCGCACAAATGTTGAGGAGGCCCATGCCGATACCCATCAGCAGCGACCCGGCACCGGCCTGAACCGGCGAACTTTGCGGGTTGAGCAGCACGAGCAGAAAAGCGCCGAGCGGGATGATCAGGCTGGCGGCGAGCATGATCGGCCGCAGGCCCAGACGTGGGAACATGCGTGATGCGAAGGTGGCACCGCAGGGCCAGCCGACCAGAAGTGCGGTCAGCGCAAAACCGGCCACCAGCGGAGAACGATCCAGCACCGTCTGCACATACATGGGCAGGAAAGTGGTGAGGCCCATGATGGCCATGGCCGCGAAGAAAACGGCGATGTTGGAGACCGCGATTGGCCGGCGCAGCCACAGATCCGGCGCCACCATGGGCGCGGACGCACGTCTTTCCTGCCAGAGGAAGGCGACGAGGGTGACGAGGAAGATCACGATGGCGATGACGGCGTAGGAGGAGGTCGCACCTTCCATCTCGGTCAGCGCCAGCATCAGCGCCGAGATCGATACGGCAAACAGGATTGCGCCGAGCACATCGACGGAGACGCGGTGCGTCTGCTTTTCCTCATGCAGGAACAGAACAAAACCGGCAGCGGCGATGATGCCGACTGGAATGTTGATCCAGAAAACCCAGGCCCACGGCAGGTTATGGATGATGACGCTGCCGGCAAGCGGGCCGATGACGGCCGAGATCGCCCAGACGCTGGCGAGATAACCCTGCACCTTGCCGCGCTGCTTGCCGGGAAACAGATCGCCGACAATGGTCATCGCCACCGGCTGCACTGCACCGGCACCAATGCCCTGCAACAGGCGAAAGGCAATCATCGACGGCATGGACCATGCTAAGCCGCAGAGAATGGACGAGATCAGGAAGACGGCGATGCCGAACAGCAGGATGGGCTTGCGGCCATAAATGTCCGACAGCTTTCCGAACACGACCGTGGTGGCGGTCTGGGTGAGCAGGAAGGAAGAAAACACCCAGCTGTAGAGATTGAGCTGGCCGAGCTGGGCTGCGATCTGCGGCATGGCCGTGGAAACGATCGTCGCCTCGATTGAAATCATCGCCATCGAGGCCATGACGGCCGCAACGATGAGCCCGCGGTGGGAGCTCTTACCTGTCATTCTGATGTTCCGGAGCACCTGCAATACGGCGCGAATGGAGTGAAATTCGGCGGTCAGCAGGCCGTCAGTGTAAAAACGATCTAGGGACCGGAAAAAGCAAACGTCAAGTACGCTTAGTCGCTCGCCGGTCACATTTGTTGGCTTTGCATCAATTTGCTAGCCGTCTTTTCCGCAGCGTCGGTTTTCAGCCCCGAGCACATGCCGCAATGAGGCCCGCCGGAGAACCGGCGGGCGCCATCAGATCAGAGCGTCACGACGATCTTGCCGATCTGTTCGTTGCTTTCGAGAAAGCGGGTCGCCTCGCGGATGTCTTCAAAGGCAAAGGTGCGGGAGATCAGCGGATCAAGCGAGCCGGAGCGCAGGCCATCGTTGATGAAAATTTTCGCCCGTTCGAGAATGGCATCGTCGGAAACGATCTCGGTATAGAGGTAACCTTTCAGCGTCAGGCTTTTGCCGAGAACGGCAAATTGCGGAAACGAGCCTTCATCGGCGCTGAGCGCGCCATATTCCAGCAGGATACCGCCCACCGCCATGCATTGCGCCAATTGCGCAATCGCCGGCCCGCCGATCGGATCGAGCACGACACGCGCGCCCTTGCCCCCGGTGATTTCGGCCACGCGGGCAGCCAGATCCTCTTCCCCGGTGGCGATGACGTGATGCGCGCCTGCTTTGCGCAGGGCTTCCGCCTTGGCGCCTGTGCGGGTGGTGGCAATGACGGTCGCGCCGACGCTGCGGGCGATCTGGAACGCGGCGGTGCCGACGCTGCTCGATGCCGCCGACACGATGACGAATTCGCCCGACGACAGCTTTGCCTGCTCGATCAGCGCGCCCCATGCGGTGACATACATCATCCATGATGCAGCCGCCTGTTCGAAGGACAGGTTTGCCGGATGTTTGACGACATGGCGGGCCGGCACGTTGATGACTTCGCCATAGGTGCCCCAGCGCGCCATATCCAGCGTCGGGATGACACTGACGGCATCACCCTCGGCAAAGCCGTCGACCTGGCCGCCGAGCGCTTTCACCGTGCCGGCCGCTTCATAACCGAGCCTTGAGGGAAATTCGGCTTCCTGCAGATAGGCGTGACGGCGGAACATCACTTCGGCGCGGTTGAGGCCGATGGCGCGCACATCGATCTGCACTTCGTCGGCGGCGGGTGCGGCCAGTTCGATATCATCGAACCGCAGCACGTCGACCTCGCCATATTCATGGAAACGGACAGTTCTGGTCATGCTTCATTCTCCTTGCATGTTTCCGTCACGCGTTTTGGGAGAACGCGTCCGGTCGCAAACATCTGGCGAGTAGCCGCGAAAATGAAAATACGGTATTCGAAAGCACATACTGCTCAAAAGTATACTGTAAGCGAGACCGGCATGAACAAGGATCTGAATTATGACATCGTGCCCGGCTGCACGATGTATGCGGCGCTCAACCTGATCAGCGGCAAGTGGAAAGGCATGATCCTCTATCACCTGCTGCGCGGCACATTGCGCTTCAATGCACTGAAACGGGAGCTGGGCGATTGCTCTCAGCGCCTGCTGATCAAGCAGCTGCGCGAGCTCGAGGAAGACGGGCTGGTGGAGCGTAAGGTGTTTGCCGTCATTCCGCCCAAAGTGGAATATTCAATCACCGAGGAAGGCCGCACGCTGGCGCCGATCCTGCTTGGCCTGCGCGACTGGGGCCATGGCTGGCTGACTCGGCGCAATCTGGTCGCGCGCGATGATCATCTGGATTTCGATGTGCCGACCACGCCACCGGCAGCCTGACCTTTTTCTCAACCGGCGCACCCTGCTTCAGGGTGCGCCGTTCTTGTCTCTTATTGACTCTCTTACTTGCCCGTCAGCCACTTGCGGATTTCGAGCGTGAAGGATGCCGCCAGTTTCTGGGCCAGCGCATTCTGATCCTTGGTGGCAACGGCATTGATGGCCATGGCCACGAAGAAGCCGACATTGCCGCTGCCCTTCACGCCGTGGTCGGAGCCGACGATCCGTGGATTTTGGGCGATCACGCTGCCATCGGCAACATTTTCTAGGCGCACGGTGCCGGTAATATAGCTATCCGTGCCGCCCAGAACGCGGCCCGGCGCCGACGCGAGATCCGCCTGTTGCAGCGTGATGACAAGACGCGCAGCCTTGGGGCCACCCGGCAGGCCCTTCAGTTTTGCACTGGCGTCAGCCTCCAGCGCGCGCACGATCATCGCCGCCTGCGCTTCCGGCGTGATGCCGTTCAGCATGGGAAGACCGGTGGACACGTCCGGTGTTGCCTCGACGCGGACGGAGGTGACGTTGGCGCCGTTCAGCGCCTCGACCAGACGCGGATCACGCGTCTGGCAGCCGGCCAGAAGCGTCAGGCCGGCGACGACGATCGCGACCTTCAGAAAGATATTGGAAATGCTCAATTCATGCCCCACTCGAAATGCAATCATCCGCAAGGCCGGCCTAGACCGGTTGCGGCATGCGAACCAAAAGTCTGCGACGCCCTACCCTCGTCGCGGTTCGCGTTATGCATGGATGGAGAGGCACAGCAACGCTGTGTCTGCGGGCTTGGTTATCAGTCCTTGACCGGCAGGGCTGCAATTGCGGTGCGGCCGGTAACACTCAGAGCATAAACGCCTTTTTCGACTTTCTCGAACCAGCCGTAATAATTGTTGCGCAGCATCGCCCCGGCATTGGGCGCGGTGTCCTTCAGGTCGCGCGGGCGAAGCGGGCCATCCACGAGCGCCGTAGCAATCGCGATCGCCTGCTGGCGATAGGCGGTCATGATCGGCACTTTTGTCGAGCCACCAAGCGCCGGGTCGCCGACGCGCTTCTTGTGTTCCTTCACCAGCCGTGTGCGGCGTTTCGGGTTGGTGCGCGGCATGGGTGACACCGAGGAGACCAGCACGCTGACCTCACCCTGATCCGACACACCGAGCATGCCGATGCCGAGCCGCCGGCAGAGATCACGATACCGCTTGTCGCTTTCGCGCCCCCTGCCCTTGGCCGAGATGCGGGCGGCGATCCACACCTCATCGGAAACGGCAGCGCGATCCACCGCCTGCAGGATGAGTTCGAGATTGAAGGTGAGTTTCAGTTCGCAGATCACCACGACCGTTGGATCGCCCTCTGACAAGCCCACCAGATCGCAGCCGCCGATCTCCCCCTTCACCGTGTAGCCGGCGGCTTCGAGAAAGGTTTTGACGGGGAGGTAGAGCGTGGTTTCCATGCGGGCCTGATGTCTTTTTGCAGTTTGCCCCGCATATCATGATTCTGGGAAGAGATTGACCTTTGTGAACACAGTAGGTAGACCAGTCTACCTACTCCCGAGATCACCATGGACCAGATCGATCCTGCAGCACACGAAACAGCGCGTGAAAAACTGCTTAAGGCGGCCGCGGTGCTGTTTTATGAAAACGGCATAGCCGGTACCGGCATCGACGCCATCATCGCCCGTGCCGGCGTGGCGAAGAAAAGCCTCTACAACAATTTTGCCTCCAAGGCGGATCTGGTGCACCAGTATCTGACCATACGCCACGCCGAATTGCTGGCGTTTTACCAGAGCCGCCTCGCCACCGCCGGCACACCGAAGGACAAGGTGCTCGCGGTATTCGATGCCTATCAGGACCATGCCGAATTTGCCTATGAGCGCGGTTTTCGCGGATGCGGGCTGCTCAATGCCGCCGCCGAACTGACGGTGGGCGATATCGGCCGCGATGCCGTGCGCCGTCACAAGGAAGAAGTGGAGGGACTGATCGCCACGCACCTGACCGAACTTTTGAACGGTGACGCAGCGCGGGCAAAAGCGCTTGCCCGCCAGCTTGCCTTTCTCCTCGAAGGCGCGATTACCCGCGCCGGGCTGGAGGGCAACGGCACGCTTGTGCTCGAAGCCCGCGCGATAACCTCCGACATGCTGGACAGATTATGACCACGACCAACAACGAATTCCGCATCGGCGTGGCCGGCGTTCTGTTTGCCTCGCTCGTCTGGGGCACGACCGGCACGGCAGCCGCCTTCGCGCCGGATGTGAGTGCCGCGGCGATCGGGGCTGCGGCCATGGGCATTGGCGGGCTTTTGCAGGCGGCGATCGCGCTGAAATCCATAGGCCGGGCAGCGGCGGAGCTGAAACGGTTCTGGTTGCTGCTGGTCGTTGGTGGCGTGGCAGTGGCGATCTATCCGCTTGCCTTTTACGGCTCGATGCGGCTGGCCGGCGTCACCATCGGCACGGTCGTCACAATCGGTTCGGCGCCGCTTCTTTCGGCACTGATCGAAAAGGTTTTCGATGGCGCGCAACTGTCGAAACGCTGGCTTGTCGGGGCGCTGATCGGGCTGGTGGGCATGGTGCTTCTCTGTGTGGCGGAAGGCTCGCATACGGACACCATCCTCACCGGCAACGCCACCATTCTGGGCATCGCGCTCGGCCTTCTGGGCGGCCTTACCTATGCGCTCTATTCTTTTACGGCGCGCGGGCTGATGTTGCGCGGCATCCGGTCGAGGGCCGCGATGGGCGCCACGTTCGGCGTCGGCGGGCTGCTGCTGATGCCGGTTCTGTTCATGACCGGCGGACCATTCCTTGCCTCCTGGAACAATGCCGCCGTTGGCATCTACATGGCATCGGTGCCGATGTTTCTCGGTTATATCGCGTTCGGCATGGGGCTTGCCCGCATTCCGGCCAGCATGGCGACGACAATCACGCTGCTGGAACCCGTCGTGGCGGCAATGCTGGCCGTCATCATTCTCGGTGAACGCCTGCCGGCGCTCGGTTGGCTCGGCGTGGTGCTGATCATTTTCTGCCTTGTCGTCATCACGGCTCCGATAAGATTTCGCGTTCCAGGCATGCGGGCTTCAGCGGAGCGCGTTTAGCGTTTCGGAAAAACCTGTTGCAACAGATGTCACGAACAGCGTCTAACAGGCAGTGCGCCTCTCAAAGCCCGGACACTGCTCATGACGCTTCTCACCCCCGCCATTCCCGGCCTCGTCTGGGCCTATCGGTTTCACCCTGACAAAAGACCTTGTACCCGGCTGGCGACGGAAGCGACGCGGGCAGAGCTTGCCGTGGAAGACGATGGCGGGTTTTTGTGGCTGCACCTCAACCTCGCCGACCAGCGTGTGCCGGCCTTTCTCGACGGTTTTCAGGACCTGCCGCCGGATGTGGTTTCGGCGCTGACCACCCATGACACGCATGCCTCGATCACGCTCGACGAGCAGATGGTTTACGGCACGCTGGTTGATTTCCAGCGCGAGTTCGACAGCGAGACCCGCGATATCGGCTGGCTGCATTTTGTCGTCACCGAAAAGCTGATCATCACCACACGGCTGCAGCCCTTGCGCTCGATTGACCGGGTGCGGGCCGCGGTGGAAAAGAATGCCGGACGGTATCGCCGGCCGATCGACGTTTTTGAAACCATCGTTGCCGAATTCCAGCGCACGCTGATCACGCTGGTTCTGGAGCTGACGGAAGAGCTGAACCATATCGAGGATATCGTCTACGACAGCGCGCAGCGCGACGAACGCCGGAGGCTGGCGCCGGTGCGCAGAACCGTGGTGCGGCTGCACCGGCATTTGCGCACCGTGCTTGCCCTGATGCGGCGGGCGGCAGCCGCCGATGATGACGACATGCCGCTCGGGTTTGATGATGTCGCGGCACGGCTAACCAGCCGGCTGGAGGCGGTGGATCACGATGTCTATGCGCTGCAGGACCGCGCGCGGCTGCTGCATGAAGAAATCGATTCCAAGCAGAGTTCGGAAACCAACCGCCACCTCTACATCCTGTCGCTGATGACCGCCTTCCTGCTGCCGCCCTCGCTGGTAACGGGTTTCTTTGGCATGAACACGTCAGGCATGCCGTTCGAACACGGCGAGACAGGCACGACCTTCGCCATCATCTTCATCGCGCTGTCTATTGCGATTGCATGGTTCGTATTGCGGCGGGCGCGGATACTTTGAGGCAAAAGAAAACCCGCCCGGATTGATCCGGACGGGCTGGAAACAGGCTGGCCTGTCGCTTTAGAAATACGGCGAATAGCACTGCTTGCGCGGGCCGTAATTCGGCTGGAACGTGTTGGAGTAGGCGTCGTAGGACCGATACCGGGCGAAACACCAGTCGGTATGCTGCGGGTTGATGTCACCGGCGGGTGCTGCGTAACGGCGCGGCGGCGGTGCGACGTAACGCGGCGCCGGCTCGTAATATTGCGGCACCGGCTCGACATAACGCGGCTCGTCATAGGTCGGGGCGGCAAGCGCACCGCCGATGATGGCGCCGGCACCGAAGGCCGCCAGCGGATACCAGTAGCCGTCATGATAACGGTGGCGCGGGCGATAATCGCGGTAACCGCGATGGCCGCCATACCAGCCGTCGCGATAACCACCACGGTCACGATAATACTGGACCTGCACGACATTGCCGCCATCGGCCGGTTGCGCCTGAACAGATGAGGCTGCGGGGGCGATCGGCATGGCCGCGCTCGGCGCAATCGACGTGGCCAGCATAGCAGTCGCCATCCCGACAATCGAAACAGTCTTCATCAGCATGGTCATGACTTTCTCCATTCACTGATTGGTCGAATTTTTTGTTGCTGCCGAATGTGCGCAAGTTTGCCTGAACCGCGCATTAACGAATTGCATGCCGCAAAACGTCGTGCCCAACGAGACAGCCCGGCGGAGCATCATGCTCCTGCCGGGCCATGTTGTCACGACATCATGCCGTGCTGCCTACTGACCCAAAGGGACAAGGATCAGTAAGGCGAATTGCAGACGGCGCGTACGCCGGCGCGTGGCACATAGGTGTTATCCGAAGCGCGATAGCTGCGGTAACGCTGCTCGCACCAACGAACGTGGGCCGAAGACGAGCTGACGCGCGGGCTGCCCTGATTGATGGCGCCGCCGATGATTGCACCGGTGGCGAACGCTGCCAACGGGAACCAGTAACCATTGTGGTAACGATAGCCCGAACGGCGTTCGCGGTAACCGCGGTGGCCGTTGTAATAGCCATTACGCTCGAAGCGGCGCTCACGGCGGTCAAAACGACGTTCCGCACGACGATCCCAACGGCGCTCGGCGCGGCGTTCCCAAGGGCGATACTGCACATCGGTCACCGGAGCGGCGGTGCTGGTCTGCGCGGCAACGGGTGCCGGCATCTGGAAAGCCTGGGCCGGGACAAGGCCGGTGAGCGTGACGGTAAAGGCGACGGCAACTGTCGCGATGCGCTTGCGGACGTTCATCATAGATGTTTCCTCAAAATCATTCTTTTCGAATTATCGGACTGGAAACGTATGATGCCGCCTTCGGGTTCCCAAGGCGGCATCACGAAAGATGAATGTTGGTAAAGGCCTGGTGAGGACGAAGGGTTCGCCAAGTTCGGTAGCGGGTGCCACAAATTATTACGTGATGGCAGGGGCGCGCCACTGGTTCCCATTGAGAATGTCAGTGCGCAAGTCACCTCAACGCTGTGACCTGACCGGCATTGCAAGTGCCGGATGCCTCGCTATTGTGAATTGATCCGAACCGGGAGATGTAAGTGTCAGACCTGTGGAATTTCTACGCTTTGCGTGTAGACAATGAACCAGCTTCGATTTTTGTTGATCTTGGGATCGCCAAAGATGCTCCACTGGCTTCGTTCCCCAACATGGCATATTTGCGGGTCAGGATGAATAATCCGCGACCTGACGGGCTTTCCAGCCAAGAGGAATTTGATACTCTTGTTGAAATAGAAGATCGGGTTGCCCAACAAATCAAGCTCAGCGACCAATCCATCTACGTTGGTCGAAACACGTCCAGCGGAAATCGGGACTTTTATTTTTATACCCGAGATCATTCCATCGAAGATACTCTTCGGGAAATCATGGCAAATTGGCCCGACTATGCTTTTCAGACGGGAGAACGAGTCGATGAGGATTGGTCCACCTACTGGCAGTTCCTCTACCCTTCGCCAGCGGATTTTCAGCGGATGGGTAACCGTGACGTTGTCAACCAACTGCTAGACCATGACGATCAAATCGATATCCCCCGAAAGATTGATCATTTTGCGGTATTCGTTACACCGGATGGACGAGACGCATTCGCTCGACACCTCACACTGGAGGGCTATGCGATTTCTGAAACAACCGATGCTGGCGACGATACGTTCAAGATCGCATTCGACAAGGTCGATAGGCCCGATCAAATTGATGATGTCACGATCGACCTCCTCAACAATGCCCGACAGAATGGCGGCGAGTATGATGGTTGGGGTTGCACGATTGTGAACTGAATGACCGCAACTGGCCCGGCAGCATTTACCTAGCGGGGCCTGCGCCAGAGCTGCCACCTACGCAATTGAGATCGTGCAGCCTGCTCCCTTACGCCTCCACAGCCACATCCCCCTTCGGCCGCGAGCAGCAGGCCAAAATATACCCTTCCTCGATCTCGTCATCCAAAATGCCGCCATTGTGGTTCATGTCCACCTCGCCCGACACCAGCAACACCCGGCAGGTGCCGCAAAGGCCGGATTCGCAGGCGGCGCCGATGCGTACGCCATTGGCGCGCGCCGTCATTAAAACCGTCTGGCCCGGCTGGCAGGGGAATTCCTTGCCCGACATGGTGAAGGCGACATTGGCGAGCACCTCGCCTTCCGCCGCCGTCGAGGGCAGTTCCTCGATTGACGGAAGGGCCGGCGCAAAACTTTCCTGATGGTAGTTTTTCATGTCGAAGCCGAGGCTTTCGAGCAGGCCGCGCACCGCCGTCATGAACGGTTCCGGGCCGCAGCAGAACACCGTGCGCTCCATGAAATCGGACGCGAACATGGTGATCTTGGCCCGGTCGATAATGCCCTGCAAGCCGACCCAGGCGTCATGACGCGGCGAGTTTTCGACGATCAGCCCGAGCGTCAGTTTTGGCATGTGACGGGCAAGGTCTTCCAGCTCGCGTCGAAAAATGATGTCGGCGGGGGTGCGCGAGCAGTTGATGAAAACGACATCGCTCGATGGCGCGCGATCGTTCAAATCTCTGGTCATCGACATCATTGGCGTGATGCCGGAGCCTGCCGAGATAAACAGATACTTTTGACCCGGATGTTTGACGTAGGAGAAGTCGCCCAGCGGCCCCAGTGCACGGATTTTCATGCCCGGCTTGAGGTTCTCGAACATCCAGCGGGTGCCGATACTGTCCTTCTGCGCCTTCACCGTGACGGCGACGGTGAAGGGACGCGAGGGGCTGGACGACAGCGTGTAGGTCCGCATCGTCGGTTCCTTCACGCCGTTCGGGCCGACTGGCAGTTCCAGCGTCACGAACTGGCCCGGCACGTAGCGGAACCAGCCCGGTTTTTCCGGCTTGAAGATAAACGTCATCACATCAGCCGTTTCCGGCGTGACGGAAATGCATTCCAGAAGCTGCAGCCTTGCATTCCATGGCTGCATCTCGTCGAGGTGCGGATAAGCTGCCGCCATGTTCATCTCACGAATTGAAGGTTCAAGCACTGGTGTTCTGGATGGTTCAGGCAACGGCCGAAAGTTTGGCCTGATCGCCCTGCAGGCGGTCCACCATGAATTTCGTGTACCACTCGACGAACTGCATGACGCCGCCCTCATGCAGTTCGGAATACGGCCCCGGTTCATAGGCCGGCGAGCGGATGCCGAAGGCGTTTTCCTCGACGATCTGGCGGTCCTGGTCGTTGGTCATGTTCCAGACGTGGGTGAGTTGTTCGATATCGTAATCGACGCCTTCCACCGCATCCTTGTGCACCAGCCATTTGGTGGTGACCTGGGTTTCCTCGGCGCTGATCGGCAGCACGCGGAAGGAAATCGTGTGGTCGACCAGCATGTGGTTCCACGTCGTCGGGTAGTGGAACAGAAGCATGGTGCCGATATGCGAGATCGTCACGTCATCCGACAGCGCACGGCGCACGGCGCGCTTGCCGTCCATCGTGTAACTTTCGGCATCCTCGATCAGCGGCATCCGGGCAACGCGGAACTGGCCGTCCGGGTGCATATCGAACTTGCTCGGCAGGTTGGCGGCTTCGCAGCGCGCCCAGTGTTCGGAAATCACCGGATCGTCGGCGGCACCCTGCACGCCGGTGGCGCTTGGCGCTTCCGGGTAGGTGCGGCAGAGTTCCGGGTGGTTGGCGGCGCAGTGGTAGCACTCGCGATTGTTTTCCCAGACGAGCTTCCAGTTGCCCTTTTCGACAATGGTGTTCTGGTGCGCGACCTTGGCTTCCCAAAGGCGATGCGGCGCCATGTAAGGCTCGATCTTTTCGCGAACGGGTGCGAAATCCGGGGCCTCGTTGGCAAGGCAGATGAACACGTAACCGCCGACGGTTTCGCAATGCACGTGTTTCATGCCGAACTTGGACTTGTCGAAACTCTCGTCCATCTGGCGGGCAAACACCAGCGAACCGTCGAGATCGTAGGTCCACTGGTGATAGGGACAGACGAGCTTTGCCGATGCGCCGCGTTCCTGCGTGCAGACGCGGTGGCCACGGTGGCGACAGGTATTGTGGAAGGCGCGGATCAGCTTGTCCTTGCCGCGCACGATGACGACGGGGTAATCGCCGATCTGCAGCGTGAAATAATTGCCGGCCTTGGGGATTTCGCAATCATGGCCGACAAACAGCCAGTCGCGGTACCAGATGGTTTCCATATCGAGCTGGAAGTAATCCTTGTCGATATAAAACGGCTGTTCCAGGCTGTAGCCCGGACGATGATTTTTCAGCTGTCGCAGAACGTCATTGCGAATATCCATGTTCCACTCCTCAAATCGTGGGTTGGACCGGGTGCGCCATCCGCACCCCAAGCCGGCTTTTACCTGAACATGAGACCGTTATAGCGCGAGCGGGTTTCATCGGCAGAGCGACATTGCGACATGCTCTTCGGCATTGACGACAAAACGCATGCCTGACACAAAAGCGACATGTCGGGTTTTGCTCTTAGATATCAGTCCGCTACAGCAACACACGCGCTGCCTGACCATCCCGCTTTGGCGCAAACAGGCTATTAACAAACATAAAATCGTGGAAACACCCCGTTAACAAACGATTGCTAATCTGCACGCAATCAACGGAGTGGCACCGCTGTGGAAAGCCCCAAGCTCAGATATTACGATGCCAGCGCCTGGCGCCCGGTAGCGCCACGGATCAAGCCGGCCGCGCATTCCGAATTTTTGCGCACCGGCCGCATCTCGCGCCATCGCGACGACTGGTTTCCGCAGGAGCGCCGTTACCTCACCTATGAGGAAGTGGCGACACGCACCGGCAAGAAGCTGGAGACCGCCGGCGAAACCACGCATGAACGGCTGAACGCCTTTCACCACGACATCCAGTTTCCGAAAGTGCTGTTTCACCGCACGTTTCCGGAACGGCCGCATCTCGGTTACTGCCATGTGACGGCGGCCAGCACCTATATGGCGCAGCGCTCGGTCAGCTGGTCGTTCTACATCTGCAATTTTTTTGCCGAGCTTGGCGAGAGCGAGCAGTTTTTCGAGCATATCAATGCCGAAAGACGCCGCATGTATTTTGCTGTCGCCATCGAAGGTGAGCCGGGGGCTGCAAAGATGCGCATCAACCGCGGCATTCGAGGCAATGGCGTGCTGTTCCAAACCAGCAATCCGCATGATGCGCTGCGAAACGTGCTGATGCTGGGCGCGCCTGACAGTGCGTTTCGCGCGATTTTGCAGAAGATGTAAAACGCCCTACTCAAGACCGGGATGATCGTGACCGCAGTCAAACGCGGACAAGATCGGCCGTAAGATAACGTTTCGACAGTTTCTTTCCGCTCTGTTCGAGATAATAGTTCGGCACGCCATCCTTGAAATGCCAGAGGATGTCGCGAATGGTGCCATGGCCAGCGGAAAACGCCACCGTATCGCCGACATCCATCTGCAGCGGTTCGATGACGGTCAGACAGGTCTCGCTGACACTGAATTTTTCACTGCCGAAGCGGATATCTGCCCAGCCATCCTTGCGGGCAATCACCCGAACGACGCGCTGATTCCGGCTTCTGTCCGATAGCCGCCGGGCACTGTCAGGCTCGGCCAGGGATGGATCGGTTTCGTTTGTCCAGAACAGAATGGCAGATGCGTCTCGGGGATTGGTCATGGCCTGCAGTCTGGACGAAGTATGGGGCACCGACAATGCGTGCGCTCGTTCGAGCTGGCGGTTTTCAAATGCAAAAAATATTGCCCCTCCCCCTGCCGCGCGCTACAGCGTGTGCATGACAGCTGAGATCATCGACGGCATCGGGCAAAAGCAGGCGGCAATCGACGCTGCTGTGGCTATCCTCAAGGATGGGCAGCCGGTTGCCATCCCCACCGAAACCGTCTATGGGCTTGCAGCCGACGCCACCAATCCGGCAGCGATTACCCGTATCTACGAGACCAAGGGCCGGCCGCGTTTCAACCCGCTGATCTGCCATATGTCGGATCTTGCGATGGCAGAGCGGCATGCGAAATTCGATCCGATCTCCAGAAAGCTGGCGGAAAAATTCTGGCCGGGACCGCTGACGCTGATCCTGCCGCTGAAGGAAGACGGGCGCAGCATCCATCCGCTGGCAACGGCGGGTCTCGATAGCGTGGGCATTCGCGTTCCAAAAGGCTTTACGGCTGATCTGATTGCCGCACTGGACAGGCCGCTGGCCGCGCCAAGCGCCAACACGTCGGGAAAGATCAGCCCGACCAGTGCGCGTCACGTCGCCGACGATCTTGGTGAAAAGCTTCCCCTGATCATCGACGGCGGATCGGCGCCGGTCGGTGTCGAATCCACCATTTTGCGCGTCGAGGACGGAACGATCCGGCTATTGCGGCCGGGCGGGCTTTCGGTCGAGGATATCGAGGCTGCCACCGGCCTGACGGTCGAGCGCCGCGAAGGACCGGCGGCGATCATCGAGGCGCCGGGCATGCTGGCATCGCATTATGCGCCGGGGGCTGCCGTGCGTCTGGACGCAATCCATGTGGAACCGGGCGAAGCGCTGATCCGGCTGGGCGGCGTTGCCGTCGAGGGCATCGACAAGGCAAAGGCCGTGTTCGACCTCAGCCCGAGCGGCGACCTTGCAGAAGCCGCCGCCAACCTTTTCGATTATCTGAAAAGAGCCGATGCCACCGGCGCGGACCGCATTGCCGTGACCGCCATTCCGCAACATGGGCTCGGCGAAGCGATCAACGACCGGCTGGTGCGCGCCGCCGCCCCTCGCGAATAAAACACAAGACACAAGCCTCTGGGAGAAATGCCGATGGATGTTCCGCAGACCGATGCAATGGTGATCGACACCGCGCTGCTCGACCGCTTTGCC
Source organism: Endobacterium cereale (assembly GCF_009617585.1). Lineage (GTDB taxonomy): Bacteria > Pseudomonadota > Alphaproteobacteria > Rhizobiales > Rhizobiaceae > Neorhizobium > Neorhizobium cereale. Next base: position 218,195 of record NZ_WIXI01000045.1, read on the forward strand.
GCCATCGTCGGACCCGACAATGCGCTTCGCGATGAGGCCGATCTCGCCCTGCGCGTGACGGAAGACCGTGGCCTTTATCGCGGCACCTCGCCGATGCTGCTGAAGCCCGGCTCGACGCAGGAAGTCGCGGCGATCATGAAACTTGCCAGCGAGACCGGCACGGCAATCGTGCCGCAGACCGGCAATACCGGTCTGGTTGGCGGACAGACGCCGCGTGCGGGAAAGGCGGACATCATTCTTTCGCTGGAACGCATGAACCGCATCCGCGATATCGATCCGGTGGCGAACGTGCTGGTCTGCGATGCCGGCGTGATCCTTGCCGAAGTGCAGCGCGCCGCGGAAGAGGTCAACCGGCTGTTTCCGTTGTCGCTCGGTTCGGAAGGGTCGTGCCGTATCGGCGGCAATCTTTCCACCAATGCCGGCGGCGTGGCGGTGCTTGCCTATGGCAACATGCGCCAGCTTTGCCTCGGCCTTGAAGTGGTGCTGCCGACCGGCGAGATCTGGGACGGCCTGCGACGGCTGAAAAAGGACAATACCGGCTATGATCTGCGCGACCTGTTCATCGGTGCGGAAGGCACGCTCGGCGTCATCACCTGTGCAGTCCTCAAACTTTTCCCACGCCCCGTCGGTCATCAGGTGGCCTTTGCCGGCCTCAATTCCACCGAGGATGCGCTCAAACTGTTCGAAAAGGCATCGAGCCTGTGCGGGCCGGCGCTGACCGGTTTCGAACTGATGCCGCGCATCGGTGTGGAGTTCACCACAAAACATATCGACGGCGTGCGCGATCCGCTCGAAAGCCCGCACCCGTGGTACGCGCTGATCGACATTTCCACGTCGGATTCTGCTGAAACCGCCGAGACGATGGTGCATGCCCTGCTGGAGCAGGGTTTCGAGGCCGGTCTGGTGCAGGATGCGGTGATTGCCTCGTCGGTGGCGCAGGCTCAGGCCCTGTGGCACATGCGCGAAAGCATGTCGGCCTCACAGAAGCCGGAGGGCGGCTCGATCAAGCACGACATTTCCGTGCCGATCTCAAAGATCCCGGCCTTCATGGCGGAAGCCGAACAGGCTGTGCTGGCGGCCGTACCCGGCGCCCGCGTTTGCGCCTTCGGGCATCTGGGAGACGGCAATATCCATTACAACATCTCGCAGCCGGTGGGCGCCGACAAGGCGGAATTCCTTGCCCGCTGGCACGAGGTGAACGAGATCGTCCATGGTCTGGTCCTGAAAGCGGGCGGCTCCATTTCCGCCGAACACGGGATCGGCCAGCTGAAGCGCGACGAGCTTGCCGCGATCCGCTCGGATATCGAAATGGACCTGATGCGTCGCATCAAACATGCCTTCGATCCTGCCGGCATCATGAACCCGGACAAGGTGATCAGGGCATAGGGCCGGCACAGCCGACTAGCGGCCAGCCCTGTTACCGATATTGGCTGATAGCCGAAAGCAGGTCGGCGCTGATACCCGCGCCGGACATATTGCCCGTGAGAATGCTCAGCGCGGAGGAGGATGCGTTGCTGTTTTCCAGATCGTAAAGCGCGGTGAACTTGTTGATGACCTTCTGAACTTTTTCCGGGTCTTTCAGATCTTCCAGGTTCATGTATTTCTTGACGAGTTCCGCCTGCTTGTCGACATCCATGTTGCTGAATTCCTCCGGCAGCGAATAAGTGGTGCGGAAAAATTCCAGAAGTGCGGTATCGCCGATGATGTCGTAGGCGCTAGTGATCGATTTCGACATGCGTTCGAAATAAAGCGCAAGACGCACGCCGTTATTGCTTTCGCCCTGCTCCTCTTCCAAAGTCTGGCGGTTGTAGCGGTTTTCAGTTTCGAGAACCTTGCCCTGCGTCTGGATCGAGGTGCCGTCATCGCGCTTGGCGAGATTGCCCTTCGTATCGAAATTGAATGTACCGAGGATTTCCGCCCAGACCGAATTCTTCTGCTGGTTCACGAAGCTTTCGGGATCGCTGAGATCGGAGGCGAAGACCTGTTTGAGGAAATCCTTGTCCACCGATTTCGGATCGATATCGTAAGCGGTTAACAGCACCGTGGTCAGGCGGTCGTCGTCGATAAATTCGGATGCTGTTTTGATCTTCAGCATCTGTTCCGAATAATATTTCGTTTCGACCGATGCTTCTTCCTTGGCCTTGGTGCGCGCGGTGATGTTTTCACGCACCTTCTTGCCGCTCTCGTTTTCCGTTTCCTTGGTGCCCAGCCGCTTTTCATCGTCGATGAAACGGGTCACCTTGATGATGTATTCCGACGCGACGGACTTGACCGTACCCTCCGTCTGCGCCGAAAGCGCCGTGGTAATGCCGCCATCCTTGGTGAAGTTGAAGGCACGGGCGAGTGTCAGGTAACGTTCGTCATTGAGCTTGTAGGCATAACTCTTGCTGTCGGTAAGATCACTGGTCAGCACCTGCTTGATGGTGGATTTGCTGACGGAAGCCGGGTCGAGACCGACCGCCTTCAAGGCAAAATTGAAGACGTCAGGCTTCGTCAGGAATTCATCGACGGTCTTCACGTCGGCAATCGCGGTCTTGTAGAGGCTGACCGCCTTTTCATCAGCGGCATCCTGCGCGTCGTCGTAACGGCTGAAATAACGGCTGGCGGCTTCTGCCGCCTGCTGTGTGGTCTGCGCAGCGCCCGCAGCCACCTTGCCATCGGTTCCGAAATTGAACGCCTTTGCCAAGTCCAGATAGGCAGGTCGTGTGGCGCCGTAGATATTGGCATAACTGCCGGGATCGTTGAGATCGCTGGTCAGAATCTGCTCGATGGTGGAACGCACTACCGTTGCCGAGGTCAGATCGAAGGCGACCTTGATATAATTATAAACCCTGTTGTCGGTCAGGATCTCGTTGACATCGGTCACCGTCGCCATCTTGGCATTCACATAATCGCGTTCGGCCGCAGCTGTTGCCGATGACAGCCGCTCCTGGTTGGCGAGATACAGCGTGTTAACCGCCGTCTGCTGCTCGGCAGACTGCGCGCCTTCGGCGGGCATGGTTCCATCAGCGTTGAAATTGAACGCATTGGCCATGTCGTAATAGGTCTGGATCGTGTCGAGCGACGATTCGTAACCGTTGATCTCGGCTTGTATCAGGTTTTTGTCGGCGGTGGTGGTCGCGGCCTCGAACCGGGCCTGCGCATCGGTCAGCCTGTTGCCGAGATCATCGCGCTGCACGCCCAATGTCGTATTGATGTAGCTGTCCGGGTCCGTCGTATCGCTGGACAGGACACCCTTTACCACCGCGCGATTGTAATATTTCTCGTCGACCCCGAAAGCGGTAAAAACATAAGAACGCAGGCGTTCATTGTTGAGCAGCGCGTCGGCACTGCCCACCTGGCTCATCATGGCGTTGAAATAACCCGTTTCGGTGGCAACGCCGGCTCCCTTGTCATCCATCGTCGTACCGTAGAGATCGGTAAAGTTTCCGATCTGGGTCTCGGATTGGGCTGCGGCACCCTGTACGGAAAAATTGAAGGCCGTGGCAAAATCGCGGTAGCGGCTGTCCGCCAGCTTGTTGGCAAAGCTGTCATCGTCGGACAGGTCGCTTTCCAGGATCTTCTGCATGAAGGCCTTGGCATAGGTCATGTCTTCCAGGCCGTAGGCTTTCATGGCGTAGGCATAAAGCCTGTAATCGTCCATGAATTCGTCGACGCTGGTGATCTTGCCGATATTTGCCTCGTAATAATCGGCCTCGCGCTTGACGGCAGACTGGTTCGACACACGCTTAAGACTTGTCGACAGATCGCGGTTGACCAGATCGTAGCTCAGATATGTCGATACCATGCGGATGCCCTCGTCTCATGCCTTCGCGGTGTCGTTCACCTGATGTTTTACACAGGTCCGCTTAAGGAATTCCTTGCGTAATTCTCTCACCCTAGGCTTGTCTCAGCCTTGCCCTGTTCCGCCTTGATACGCCGCGTTTCAGCTCCGCACAAAACCGCCGATGTTCATAAATCCGAAACCGTAACAGATTCGGTTTTGCTAACCATCTGAACCGGCAGGGATTTCTTAACCGCGATTTTTAAGTCGTTCTGGAAGGGGCGCGCCTATGTTGGAGCCATCAGAGGACAAAAGTCCCGGTGAGACGTCGGAAACGGCTCTCAGGTAAAACAAGGGTGCATTAGATGACACAATCCGTTCTGAAGCCCGCATGGGCCGGATCAGCTCTGCGGCTCGACCCCGCAAGAATTCTCCAGCAGATCAGCTACAGCCTGCGCGGCGCCGACGGCGATGTTTCCATCACGATCGATGAGCGGGGCGCTGTTCTGCGCAAGATCCTGCCACAGAGCGGCCTGCCGATGTCGTTTGCCCTGCCGGCCCGCGCCTTCAAGGGTGTGGCCGCCCGCGCCATCGACCATGGCGACGGTGAGGTGACGGTGACGCTCGAACTGCATCACGAAGATCCGGATCTGTGCGTACCGCTTCTCGTTGCCCATGATCTTTGCGATATCGCGGCCGACTGGCGCTCGTGGTCGGAAGCCTTCCACATCCCGATGCTGATGGTGGAAGCCGACGGCGTTGCCCGCCCGCTTGAAAACCACCTTGGCGAAGTGCGCCAGAGCGCGCCCACCCAGCGCCGCCGCCACTCCTATTTCGCCGCCCGTCGCCCACGTTTCCTGGTGCGCCGCTCGACCGGCAGCCTTGGCGTGACGATGAAGATCGAAGGCAAGGAAATCATCGCCCGCCGTTAAGGGTGGCATGGTTCAAACGCAAAAGGCCCGGTCGCGAGACCGGGCCTTTTGTCTGTTTCAGCGATGAAAACGTTTCAGGCAAACGATGCCAGCGAGGCCATAAGTGCAACAAAGATCACCGCGCCGACACGGCCGTTCGACTTGAACAGGCGCAGGCAGTGATCCGGGTTGTCGATTTCCAGAATGAGAATCTGCCAGGCGAACATGATCGCCGCCACGGCAAGGCCGAAATAACCGAGGAAACCGACGCCGGCTGCGGCAAAGGCCAGGATCAGGAACAGCAGCGCCATTCCGTAAAGACCAATCAGCCAGGCCTTGGTATTTTCTGCAAACAGGCGGGCGGTGGAGCGCACGCCAACCAGCGCGTCATCCTCCTTGTCCTGATGGGCGTAGATCGTGTCGTAACCGATCGTCCACAGAACAGCGGCGACATAGAGGAAAAACGACGCCCATGACACTTCGGCAAACAGCGCCGACCAGCCCATCAGAGCGCCCCATGAAAAGGCAAGGCCGAGGAAGAATTGCGGCCAATCCGTAAAGCGCTTGGCGAAGGGATAGATGGCAACCACCGCCAGCGACAGGATCCCGAGGCCGATCGAAAACAGGTTGAACTGCAAAAGCACCCAAAGGCCGACAAGCGCCTGTGCGCCTAGAAACAGTTTTGCCTCGGAGCGGCTGACCCGGCCCGACGGCAGCGGACGCGAGCGGGTGCGCGCCACTTCCATGTCGATATCGTGGTCGACCAGGTCGTTATAGGTGCAGCCAGCACCGCGCATGGCGACCGAACCGACAAAAAACAGGAAGAGGTAGAACAGCACCCAGCCGAGCGAAAAACGGCCATCGGCAACATCGTGATTGGCGGCGAGGCCGACCGACCAGAAACACGGCCACATCAAAAGCTGCCAGCCGATCGGCCGGTCCCAGCGGGCAAGCTGCGCATAGGGCCAGGCGGCGCGCGGCAGCACATGATAGACCCAGTTGTCGGAAGGCGCATCGGCCACGCGGCCGGTATCATCGGGGCTGTTTGTCATGCCCGGTTTCTGCCCCGCGAGGATGATTTGGTCAAGCGTGGGATGGAGGCGCGCTTTTACGCGTGGCCCACACTATCCAGCCCGAAGGCCGCGCGGGCGGTCCTGCATTCGTCGTCACCGGGATTGCAGGCTCGGCACACATCGGGCCTGACCTCGTAGATCTGGCAGGCTGCGCCGACGCCAACCTGCCCTGAAAGGGCCGAACAGCGTTCGCCTTCGCAACGCATGCCCCGCCCGTCCGCTGCGACCAGTTTCTCCGGAATAAGATCCAGAGCTTCATCTGTTTCCATGGTGAAGCGGGGCCATTCGGAAGAGTACGAGCAACATGCACCGCATGTCTGACAATCCCAAGTGACCTCGGCTTCCAGAAACGTCATTTGTGCTTCAGCAGCCAGATCTTGCCGGCCATGGTAATTCCATGCGCAGATTCCGATGCATCAACGTCCGGGTTCAGCTCGCGCAAGAGGCCGTGCTCTCGCAGCTGGTTGACGGTGACAGTCGTTGCGGTTTTCACCGCGCGCGGGCGTTCCTTGAAGCGGTCCGACGGTGCATAGGTCACCTGGGCGTCAAGATGCGTCCACTTTTTGCCTTCCTGCGGGAACAGGTCGCCATCCTTTGCAAGCTTCAAGCCCCTGACCTGGGTTGGGGTCAGTTCCACCGTAAGCGATGCGGCAGCGTTTTTTTCCATAATATCGTGTTCCTTCTCATGGTCGCGGCAGCTTGTGATGCCCTGGCAAGGAACATGCTTTCCCCAGCTGTGAGGTTTGCCGCTGGTAAAATATGCCGGGCATGACGTCCTGACAAGCACGCCACGTATGCAGCCCTCCAGTCATGCCGCGCTGGATAGGCTTCGGCATTCCGTGATGACTTTGTCCTTGCCGGTCGCGGCACTTCTGCCGACCACAATAACAAAAAAGGCCAGGTTTTCACCTGACCTTCACGTGGTCTCACGCTTTCAACAATGCCAGTACATCCGTGGTCAAAGGAAAGCGGAAAACCGATCTTAGATGGCCTGGAGGTTGCTGGCCGACATCTTGCCGGAGCGCTTGTCCTGCTCCAACTCGAAGGAGACCTTCTGGCCTTCTACGAGTTCGCGCATGCCAGCGCGCTCAACAGCCGAGATGTGAACGAACGCGTCAGCGCCGCCGTTGTCAGGCTGGATGAAGCCGAAGCCCTTGGTGGAGTTAAACCATTTTACTGTGCCAGTGGTCATGATGAACCCTTTCTTAGCAACAAGAGGGACCGCCACGCGTACACGTCGCGGATGATGATAACGATGCTTTAGAGGGAGGGTCGTCCAACACGCGATACCACGCGCAGTAAGAATATCTCGGCAAGAAAATATCGATAAACCCTAGATAGATACACTGACGCCAAATGTCAACTTTTCGTTTTCGATCATTTGTCCATGCGAGGAGACGGCGGCAATGACGCGGCCGGACGGCAAAATTTGCCAATCCGCAGCGGCTGTCGCGAGCCTTGTGATCAGGCGTCCGACGACCATTTTACATCGGAGCCCCGCAACCAGCCGAGCGCCGCTTTCGCGTCACGTTCGGCTGCGGCAAGATCGTCGTAAAGCCCTGACGTATAGGTCGTTGTCCAATAAGCGTAAGGATCAAACCCCGGCACTTCACCCCAACACTCCTGTTCTTCACCGAATGAATAAAATCCATCGGAGTTGCGAATGAGCGTGAAGCAGGCTTTTTCGTCCGTTCTCGTCACATCGTGGATACGGGTCACGTGATGAATGTCCTTCCGGTCATACCGATCTCTCTCAACCGGAGAGATCGGCAACCGCCCCTCACCGCTTCTTCATCGCTTCCGCCAAAGCCGCGCCGAATGCGCCCTGACTGGCCGGCTTTTCCGTGTTCATCAGTTTCGGGTTCACCGGCTTGCCGCGATCGCCGCCACGTGGGCCGGGTGCAGGCGCTTCGCCGCCATCTTTGCGCATGGTGAGCGCTATGCGCTTGCGTTTCACATCCACCTCGACGACGCGGACCTTCACCACATCGCCGGCCTTCACCACCTCATGCGGGTCCTTGACGAACTTGTCGGCCAGCTGCGAGACGTGGACGAGACCGTCCTGATGCACGCCGATATCGACGAAGGCGCCAAAAGCGGCAACGTTGGTGACGGTGCCCTCCAGCAGCATACCGATTTTCAGGTCGGTGATTTCGTCAACGCCATCGGCAAAGGTCGCGGTCTTGAAGCTGGGGCGCGGGTCGCGGCCGGGTTTTTCCAGTTCGGAAATGATGTCCTTGACGGTCGGCAGACCAAACTGTTCATCGATGAACTGGCGCGGATCGACGGCTTTCAACGCAGCACTGTCGCCCATCAGCGCGCGCAGATCACGACCGCAGGCGGCAACGATCTTTTTCGCAACGCCATAAGCTTCCGGGTGGACGGAAGAGGCATCGAGCGGCTCCTTGCCGTTCGGGATGCGCAGGAAACCGGCCGCCTGCTCAAACGTGCGGTTGCCGAGGCGCGCGACCTTCAGCAGATCCTTGCGGCTGGCGAAGGCGCCATTGGCATCGCGGTGAGACACGATGGCTTCGGCGATCGATTTGCTGAGGCCCGAAACGCGCGCCAGCAGCGGTGCCGAGGCCATGTTGAGATCGACGCCAACGGCATTCACCGCGTCTTCGACGACGGCATCGAGCGAGCGGGCAAGTTTTCCCTGATCGACATCGTGCTGGTACTGGCCGACGCCGATGGCCTTCGGCTCGATCTTTACGAGTTCGGCAAGCGGGTCCTGCAGGCGGCGGGCGATGGAAACGGCGCCGCGCAAGGAAACGTCGAGGCCGGGGAATTCAAGAGCTGCGGTTTCCGAAGCGGAATAGACCGAGGCGCCGGCTTCCGACACGATGACTTTTGTGGGCTTGGTGCCCGGCAGATTGGTGAGCAGATCGGCCACCAGCTTTTCCGTCTCGCGGCTGCCGGTACCGTTGCCGATGGAGATCAGTTCGACATTGTGTTTGCGGATGAGCGCCGCCAGTTCCGTCTGCGCGCCGCGCACGTCATTGCGAGGCTGGAACGGGTAAACGGTCGATGTCTCCAGCACCTTGCCGGTGGCATCGACAATCGCCACTTTCACGCCGGTGCGGATGCCCGGATCAAGGCCCATGGTTGCGCGTGCGCCGGCCGGCGCTGCCAGCAGCAGGTCCTTGAGATTGCGGGCGAAAACGTGGATCGCCTCTTCTTCGGCGCGCTCACGCATTTCGCGCATCAGGTCCAGTGACAGCGACATCGACAGTTTTACGCGCCATGTCCAGCCGGCGACTTCCATCAGCCAGCGGTCGCTCGCACCCTTGTCGGAAATGTTGAAGGCCATGGCGATGATGCGCTGGGCAGGTTTGATCGGCGACGTGTCGTCGGCATCGACCTCGATGGTGAGCGTCAGAAACTCCTCGTTCCAGCCGCGCAGCATGGCCAGCGCGCGGTGGCCGGGGGCGGTTGCCCAGCGTTCGGTATGGTCGAAATAGTCGGCGAATTTGGCGCCCGCCTCCTGCTTGCCGTCGACCACGCGGGCCTTCAGCTGGGCACCGGTGCGCATATGATTGCGCAAGCGTCCGAGCAGGTCGGCATTTTCGGAAATGGTTTCGGCAACGATATCGCGTGCGCCTTCCAGCGCCACCTTCAGGTCGGTCACTTCACCGGTGATATAGGCCTGCGCAAGTGTGGCCGGATCCGACGAACGGTCGGCCCAGATCGCTTCGGCCAGCGGGCCGAGACCGCGCTCGCGAGCGATTTCGGCGCGGGTGCGACGCTTGGGCTTGTAGGGAAGATAAAGGTCTTCAAGTTCCGCCTTGGTGACGGCCTTGGCGAGCTTGACCGCCAGTTCGTCGGTCATCTTGCCTTGAGTGTTGATGCTGTCGACGATCGATGTGCGGCGGGCTTCCAGTTCGCGCAGGTAAACGAGACGCTCGGCGAGGTTACGCAGCTGCGTATCGTCGAGCCCGCCTGTCACTTCCTTGCGGTATCGGGCGATGAACGGCACCGTCGCGCCCTCATCCAGCAATCCGATCGCGGCGACGGCCTGATCCGGCCTCGAGTTGATCTCGGCAGCAATGGTGACGGCGAGGGAGCGGATATCAGCAGCCATGGTGTTCCCAGTTCAAAATTCGGAGCGGCGACCATAGTCGAACATTGTGGCATGGCAACGCAGTGATGGGGCAATGAAAAGCGGTTCCACAGCTTTGCCGCCCGCCTGCACCGTTCCGGCACAAACCGTTACCGTATCCTAACCATATTGGCAGCCATGCTAAATGACAGGTTCTCATATTGGGGCGCCTTCCTATACTTCCTCCCTGTCGCATGATGCGACATGAAAAGTGGAGATGTTCATGCCAAAGAAGGTTGCCAGGATTCTTGCAGCCGACGACGCCGTCGGCACTGAGGAGCTGGAGGCAGTTATCCATTACCTCAACAATAAGTTGTACTTAGCAAAAATCAACGGCGAACCCGTTCCCTTCCTGACCTATCGAAATCGACGGATTTTCGAAGCGACACTCAGGATAAGGACCGACCCGTTTGCCCCATGATGATGCATCTCCGGCCGCCCCACGGCCGGGGATTCCAGGGGGGCGAAATCTGAGGGTAAGGTGGCAAGTTTGCCCCTTAGAGTTAACTGGCTCTTGACCTTTCCCGCCCCCCGAATTAACCGCCCCTTAGCTACATTTCTGGGCTAAATTTCTAGCGATAAGAAGAGGCGGAATATGAAAGTTCTCCTGATCGGTTCCGGTGGCCGCGAACATGCGCTGGCCTGGAAGTTGGCCCAGTCGCCCCGCCTCACCAAACTTTTCGTCGCTCCCGGCAATCCCGGCATGGCCGATAGTGCCACGCTGGTCGATATCGGTGTCGATGATCACGCCGGCATTCTCGACTTCTGCAAGAGCAAGGCGATCGATTTTGTCGTCGTCGGCCCGGAAGGTCCGCTGGTTGCCGGCATTGCCGATTTCCTGCGTGCCGAAGGTTTTGCCGTTTTCGGCCCGTCCATGGCAGCCGCCCAGCTCGAAGGTTCCAAGGGCTTCACCAAGGATATCTGCGCCCGCTACGATATTCCGACCGGCGCCTACCAGCGGTTTACCAGCGCCGAACCGGCCAAGGCCTATGTGATCGAACAGGGCGCACCGATCGTTGTGAAGGCCGATGGCCTTGCCGCCGGCAAGGGCGTGACCGTCGCCATGACGATCGAGGAAGCGCTGGCCGCCATCACCGACTGTTTTGACGGCGCATTCGGTGCAGCCGGCGCGGAAGTGGTGGTGGAAGCCTATCTCGACGGCGAGGAAGCCAGTTTCTTCTGCCTGTCCGACGGCAAGACCGCCCTTGCGCTCGCCACCGCGCAGGACCACAAGCGTGTCGGCGATGCCGATACCGGCCCGAACACGGGCGGCATGGGCGCTTACTCCCCTGCCCCGGTCATGACGCCCGACATGGTGGAACGCACCATGAAGGAAATCATCGAGCCGACCATCCGCGGCATGGCGGAAAGCGGTTATCCGTTTACCGGCGTGTTTTTCGCCGGCCTGATGATCACCCCGAAGGGCCCGGAGCTGATCGAATACAATGTGCGCTTCGGCGATCCGGAAACCCAAGTCCTGCTGATGCGCCTGAAAAGCGATCTTCTCGACCTGCTCTACGCGGCCTCCACCGGCACGCTCGATCAGGTCTCCGCCGAATGGAGCGATGACGTGGCGCTGACCGTCGTGATGGCTTCCAAGGGCTATCCGGCCAATTATGAGAAGAACACGCCGATCGCAGCGCTTCCGCATACAACCGAGGGTGAAAAAGTCTTTCATGCCGGCACGGCGCTGAAGGATGGCCAGCTCGTAGCAACCGGCGGCCGCGTGCTGAACGTGACGGCGACCGGTCCGAGTGTCGCCGAGGCGCAGGCACGCGCCTATGCGCTGGTCGAAGGGGTGGAGTGGGAAAACGGCTTCTGCCGCCGTGATATCGGCTGGCGGGCCGTGGCCCGCGAACAGGGCTGAGCCTATCCTACCCTGCCTCAATTCGGCATTCGTTCAATATTTACCAAATCTCGTGACCGGATGGCAAGGAAGCCGGGGGTAAGCTTGCGGACAGCAAAATTGCGTCCAGCCGCCAATACGCGGCAGCACACCGGAGACTTGTCATGCGTCACCTTGTTCTGACTGCGGCGATCCTTTCGATCGGCAGCCCCGCATTGGCGTCGTCCATTACGGAACTGGCCACGACCGGCGCGAAAGGCAGCATTGTCGAGAAGCTGTGCACGGCATGCGGAGCGGTGACGGTCGCCAAGGAAGATGATGGAGCCGGCATTTACAAGGTTCCGACGCTTGGAGCAGATGTGCAGCGCACGGAAATCCGCGACATCAACGGCGAGGAAAAGCTGGTGCGCACCGAAGGCTGGTGGGGCGGCTCGCCGGTAACCTTCATCAGCAAGATGCCCGGGTGGATGACCACGCCCGAGCAGAAAAACGACGCCACGCTTCCGGTCCGCAGCGGTCCGCTCAATACCGCCCGCATCTTTCCCTCGTCCAACCCGGACGGTGTCGACACTGATGCAACGACCGCAGCCGTCGGCGAACAGCCAAGCGAACGCGCCGGTGGTTCCGAGAAAGAGCCGGGCAGTTTCAACCAGTTCGAGATTCGTGGCGAATAGGCCCTCGTGAGCCTTTTGAAACAGACCATGGCTTGCGCAGGCGTCACCCCGGTGGCGCCTTTTTCTTTTCAAGCCTCGACACCAGACATCCGTGGTCGCTCTACTTTCGCACAAAAAGTAACAAAAACAGATTTATTTGAGATTTTCCGCGATCGACAGCGCAAAACACAACCGCTGACATACCTCATCTTTGATCAGCAAAACTAAACATTGCCGCCCGACGCGAGCAAGAGTCGTAATTAAATTTTTATTTAAGTATCCCGTATAAATGCAGGGGAGTGCGATGCAGCATAGTTCCGGCGCAGGATGCGCTTTTCTTCCCGATACATAAACACGTTGAGGCTGCATCCGTTGCTGCCCGATCCACCTTGAGGGCTCCATGAAGAACCTGAAGATCTCCCACCAGCTCGTGCTGCTTGTCCTGACCCTGATGGTCGGATTTGCGGTCGGCACCTATTTCATTCTCCAGGCTTCCACCAATGCCATCTATGCCGAGCGCTACGCCATGCTGCGCACGCAGGTGGAATCGGGTATCGGCATCATGAAGTCCTTCCAGGCCCGCGAGGCCAAGGGCGAGATGAGCCGCGAGGACGCCCAGAAACAGGCTTTCACCGCCATCGCCGCCATGACCTTCCAGCCGGACGGTTATCTCTACGCCTATGACTACGACATCACCATGCGCCTTCATCCCGACCCGAAGCGTCTGGGCCAGAATTTCAAGGGCAAGCCTGACGTCACCGGCTTCATGTATCGCGACGAACTGGTCAAGATCGGCCGCAACGGCGGCGGCACCGCAGACTTCCTCGGCCCGAAGCCGGGCCAGCAGGGCGACGGCTTCCGCAAGAGTTCCTACGCGCTGTCCTTCGAGCCGTGGCAGCTGGTTCTGGTCACCGGCGTTTACGTGGATGATCTGGAAGCGCAGATCCGTGGCGAGGTTTACAAGGCCGTCGGCATCGGCGCCGTCATTCTCGTGCTCGGCTCGCTGCTCGCCTTCGTCGTCATCCGCAACATTTCCAGCCCGCTCGGTGATATCCGCTCGGCGCTCAACGCGGTTGCAGACGAGGATGTCGATCTTGCCATTCCGCATACCGGGATGAAGAACGAAGTGGGCCTGATGGCCCGCGCCACGCAGGCCCTGCAGCAGAAGGTGCGCGAGCGCCATGCCATGGAAGAACGCCAGCAGCGCAGCCAAGAAGAGCTCGACGGCGAACGCCAGCAGAACCTCAACAACCAGCGCAGCGAGGCAGAACTTCAGGCCCGCGTCGTTTCCACCATCGGCACCTCGCTTGCAGCGCTTGCCCAGGGCGACCTGACCGTTCGTTGCGGCGATCTCGGTTCGCGTTACGCCGATCTGCGTGACAATTTCAACGAGGCGCTGTCTCACCTCGAAGCCGCGATGGCCAAGGTCAATGCCAAGGGCGTCGATATCGGCGGCTCCAAGGAAGAGATCCGCCGCGCCTCCAACGAGCTTTCGCAGCGCACAGAGCGCCAGGCGGCAAACCTGGAAGAAACCTCGGCAGCGCTGGACGAACTGGCCGTTGCCGTGCGCCAGACCGCATCCGGCGCCAAGGAAGCTTCGCAGCGTGTCTCCTCGGTCAGCAGCGAAGCCACCCGCAGCGATGCGGTGGTAACGCAGGCGATCGACGCCATGGGCGGCATCGAACAGTCATCGGTGGAGATCACCAAGATCATTTCCGTGATCGACGAGATCGCCTTCCAGACCAATCTTCTGGCGCTCAACGCCGGTGTCGAGGCCGCGCGTGCCGGCGAAAGCGGCAAGGGTTTTGCCGTCGTCGCCCAGGAAGTGCGCGAACTGGCACAGCGCTCGGCCGCCGCCGCCAAGGAAATCAAGGACCAGATTTCCCGCTCCTCCGGCCAGGTACAGAACGGCGTTCGCCTTGTGGGTGAAGCCGGCGAGGCCTTGAAGCGGATTTCCGATCAGGTGAAGGCGGCCAGCGACGAAGTCAGCAAGATCGCTCATTCGGCGGCCGAGCAGGACACGACGCTGCGCTCGATCACATCCTCGCTGAACCAGCTGGATGCGGCAACCCAGCGCAATGCGGCTATGGCCGAAGAAACCACGGCATCGGCGGAAACGCTGGCCGCCGATACCGGCGAGTTGCTGGGCCTGATCCGCGGCTTCAAGATCGGCAATGCGGGTGCAGGTGCGAACCTGCATCACATGGCCGGCCAGATGCGCCGGGCAAGCTAACGTCTTATTACGAGCTACGCGGGGGACGCGGGGTGAGAAAGCCGTCAGTGCCGAAAGGTGCTGGCGGCTTTTTCGTTTCAGGCCCTCGGCACGTCTTCAGAAACCGAGTGATTTGGCCAGTTCCTCGATCTGGCGATCGGAATAGACCGCGATACCGGCGCGAGCCATGAGAGCGGCTGTGACGCCATTACCGGCCAGCTTTTTGCCCGCAAACGATCCGTCATAGATGAAACCGGAGCCACAGGACGGGCTGCCATCGATCAAGAGCGCATGGCGGCAACCGTTTGCCTGCGCGAAGACCACCGCCTTTTCCGCACCCGCAATGAATTCGGCGGTGACATCGCCGCCGGTGATTTCCATCACCCTTGCGCGGCCGGAAAGCACATCCTCGCCCGACATGCCGTTTTCGATTTCCGCTGGTGGCCTTGGCACAGGCATGCCGGCCGCCATTTCCGGGCAGATCGTCACCACCCTGCCCTCTTGCCTCCAGCGTTCCAGCAGCGGATGCGCAAGCGGCTTGCCCTTGCCATCATAACGGACGGCATGGCCGAGCAGGCAGGCACTGACGAGGATTTTGGAGGCGGTCATTCTGGGTCTTGCAGCTGGCGGCGGATATCCACCTTTTCGTGGAGAATGCGCACGACTTCAACAAGCCCATCTGGTTTGGCAACGTAGAATATCAAATGTGATCCTGACCGCCGGCTGCGATATTCAGCACGAACACCACCCAATAGCCTTCCAGACAGAGGGCGCTCACCTATCTGCCTTATGGTCTGCAGGAGCTTATGAAGATAAATCTGCGCTTGCTCTTCCGACCATGTTTCCCGCGTATAGTCGCCGATCTTGACGAAGTCTTGTTCTGCGCTGGGGCGGAGCCGGACATTAGCCACGGCGTTGCCACGACGCGCGGACGGAAGCCATAAGCGCTTCGGGATCGAAAGGAACAGTCTCTCCGCTGTTTTCCCCCTCGATCAACAACTCGCGCAGCCGCTCGACCTGCATCTGCTCTTCTTCGAGCATTCTGAGGCCGGCCTCTACGACTTCGTCAACGGTACCGAAACGCCCGCTTTCCAGCTCCCGCGCGACAAAGCTTGCAGCATGCTCACTGACAGTCACTTGCACAGGCTTGTTCATGACGGCTCCGGGTCTGGCGTTCAGACGCAGATTAACATGGCGTGGCAGTCTTGTCAGGCCGGCAGTCCACCCACCATCGTCATGCTCGGGCTTGACCCGAGCATCTACTGCGGCTCATTTTGCGGGTGTGATCAGATCCTCGGGTCAAGCCCGAGGATGACGTCCAAGCGGGGTGCGAACCTGCCTCACCCCGAAATCTTGGAAAAATCCGCAACTGTTCCGGT
Organism: Endobacterium cereale; assembly: GCF_009617585.1. GTDB lineage: Bacteria > Pseudomonadota > Alphaproteobacteria > Rhizobiales > Rhizobiaceae > Neorhizobium > Neorhizobium cereale. Next base: position 234,131 of record NZ_WIXI01000045.1, read on the forward strand.
CGCCTCGCGGATGGCCTTCAGCAAAGCCAGACGGTTGGCGCGGATGGCATTGTCCTCGTCATTGACCAGAACGTCCTCGAAGAATGTATCGACCGGTGCACGCAGCTTCGACAGCGCTTCCATGGCGGCGATGAAGTCTTCCTTGGCGACGGCTTCCGACGCGTCCTTCGAAGCGGCGGTGATGGCAGCCCAGAGCGCCTTTTCGGCATCGAGCTTCAGCAGCGCATCGGACACGCTATCGGCGACGACAGTGCCCTTCTTTTCTTCAGCGGCGAGAAGCTGGGTGGCGCGCTTGGTGCCGGCCAGCAGGTTCTTGCCGTCTTCCGAGGTTACGAAAGCGGTGAGCGCTTCGGCGCGGCGGGCGACCAGCAGCAGATCGTCGGCCTCGGGCGTCAGCACGGCATCGATGATGTCGTGACGGGCGCCCATATCCCGCAGATAGACTTTCAGGCGGTCGTGGAAGAAGGAGAGGAGATCGGCGTCCTTGACGACGCTCAGCAGCGGCAACCGCACCTTCCGCTCCAGAATGATGCGCACCACACCCAAAGCCGCGCGGCGCAGAGCATACGGATCCTTCGAGCCGGTCGGCTTTTCGTCGATGGCCCAGAAGCCGGTCAGCGTGTCGAGCTTGTCGGCGAGGGCGACCGTCAGGCCCACCTTGTCTTCCGGCAGGCGGTCGGAGGGGCCGTTCGGCTTCCAGTGGTCTTCGATGGCTGCGGCCACGGAGACGTCCTCGCCCTGCAAGAGCGCATAACGACGGCCCATCAGGCCTTGCAATTCGGGGAATTCGCCGACGGCTTCGGTGCGCAGATCGGCCTTGGCGAGCACCACGGCGCGATCCACCAAAGCGGCGTCAGCACCGGTGATCGCGGCAAGCTGTTTTGCCAGTGCGCGGATGCGGGCAACGCGTTCACCCTGGCTGCCTAGCTTGGCATGGAAGGTGACGTTGAGCGCATCGAGCTTGGCCATACGCTGGTCGAGCGGCTTTTTCAGGTCGAGATCGAATTTTGCGGCAGACGCCTTGAGCGTTTCCAGATCCGGCAGGTCGCCCTGGTCGCGGGTCCAGAAATGCTTGGCGTCGGACAGGCGTGCGCGAACAACCTTGCCGTTGCCATGCATGATTTCCTTGCCGCCATCCTTGGCGTCGATGTTGGAAATCAGGATGAAGCGGTTGGACAGGCCTTCTTCCGCACCTTGCGGGCGCGTGACAAAACATTTCTGGTTTGTCTTGATGGTGAGACGGATGATTTCCGCCGGGATTTGCAGGTAATCCTCCTCGAACGTGCCCATCAGCACATGCGGCCATTCGACCAGGCCGGACACTTCTTCCAGCAGACCTTCATCCTCGACCAGTTCAAGGCCGTTGGCGAAAGCGATATCGCGGGCGTCGTGCAGGATCATGTCCTTGCGGCGGTCCGCATCGAGCATGACCTTGGCCTTTTCCAGGCTCGCCACGTAATCGTCGAAGCGACGCACGGTGATGGCTTCCGGCGCGTGAAAACGGTGACCGTAGGTGACATTGCCGGCGACGATGCCGTCGATCTCAAACGGAATGACCTGGGTTTCGTCATGTTCGGGACCGAACAGGCAGACGATGGATTGCAGCGGGCGCACCCAGCGCATGCTTTCCGAACCCTTGCCGTCGATGCCGCCATACGTCATGCCCTTGGGCATGGAGGCGAAACCCGAACGCATGGATTTTGGCCAGGGGAAATTGCGGATGATGCCGGGCATCACGTCCGAAATGATCTCTTCCGCAGCACGACCGGGCTTGGAAACGATGGCGACGTAAAAATCACCCTTCTTCGGATCGGAGACGACCTGCGCTTCCGAAACATCCGAAAGACCCGCCTTGCGCAGAAAACCGGCGATGGCCTGTTCCGGTGCCTTGGTGGACGGCCCCTTGATCTCTTCGCGCTGATCGGCGGAACGGGCCGTGAGGCCGCGGATATCCAGCGTCAGACGGCGTGGCGTCCAGTATTCGCGTGCACCCTCATAGGTGAGGCCCGCATCCACCAGCGCGTCGGTGACGAGCTTTTTCAGATCGCCCGCTGCCTTGCGCTGCATGCGTGCGGGGATTTCTTCCGAGCGAAGTTCTAGCAGGAGATCAGGCATTGAGGCGTTCCTTGGCCCGCATGCTTTCCTGCTTGGTCGTCCTTGCGCCTGCGGCGCTGCGGGCGAGCGGCTGTGCTGGGATTTGCTCCGAGCGGAGTTCAAGCAGAAGATCGGGCATGATGATGTCTTTTGCGAATGGAAACAGTGAGGCGGGCTTAGCAAGCCGGGGAGCAAAAGTCATCCATGAAAGCGGATTTGCCGCGCCGAAAGCGCGCCAGCCCGCTCATGCCTGCAGAGCACGCCGGACAGGATGATTATCGGAACAGCGAGCGCATGCGCTCGTGATAGCTGCCGGCGCGGAAATAGGAGGCAACCCACTTGTCGGACGGTTCCAGAATGGCGGCCTTGCGCGGATCGCCGCGTTTTTCGCGGGCAAGCTTCAGGGCCACCGTGCGGAAATAGAGGTGGTTGAACAGCCGCATATATTCGTTGACGTAGATATCCGAGACCGCGCGAATGCCCGGCCCGCGCATCAGCATCATGTTCTCGTCATTGCCGGTGACGGACGGATTGGAAAAATTGGCCGAACCGCAAAAGATTTGCGGATCGTCGGAGAGCGCATCGATCAGCATGATCTTGGTGTGGATGTAGAAAATATTACCCTTGGCGCGAAAATGCTCTTCCTCGCGAAACCACTGGTCGAGCGCGTAACCGTTGAGTTTCAGCTTGATGGTTTCGCTGTTGAGTTTTGCGCCGAGCGCGATGCGGGTGTCGCGGTCCAGTTCCAGCATGGCCTGCGTTTGCGCATTGGCCGAGGGGCGCTCCATCAGGATGAAACGGATGAAATCCCTGTCCTCGGCAAACTTCTGCACAAGCTGGTCGGCCACACCGAAGGCGGCGGTGAACATGACGGAAGATGTGGCAGCCCCCATGCGCTCCGCCACCCATTCCAGCAGCCCTTCCTTGCGTGGCGAAAACACCGCCTTGATGGCATCCGGCGTCAATTCGCCTGCCGGATCGGGAAAGGTTTTGGCGTTGAACGTCTTGAACTCGGTGGTCTGCGGATCGATGGCCAGCTTCTGCCAATAGGTGTCATAGGTCGAGGCCAGGGCCGGATCGCGAACGATATGAGCGACATTGCTCTGGCCGAGAAAACCCGAGGGCGTAAAATTGGTCGAGCCGGTCAGCACCTGTCGCGGGTTGCCATCTTCCAGCAGCACGATGAACTTGTTGTGCGGGATTTTGGAAAAGTTGCTGCGTGTGTGCAGCGTCAGGTTCTTCACCTTTGCAAGCCCGGCGGCTTCGATGGCCGCGACATTGGCGGTGCTGGTCTCGTCGAGCGTCACCGTGCCATCACGCTTGCGGTCTCCGGCATCGTAACAGATACGCACCGTCGCACCGCTGCCGGCCGCGACCTTCAGGGCTTCCAGAATGGGCGGATAAAAGAACTCGTAGGCCGCGACATGCAGTTCGAACCGCTTGCCATCGGCCTGCGCGATATACGCAAGCACGGCTTCCAGAAGACCGCGCGACAGCCATTTGACCTTTTCGTTTTGCGGATCGTTCTGCTCGTCTGCCGTCGGGCCGACATTGCCGAAACGATCGGCGAAGGACTGGCTGGGAATGGCGCCACGGTTGAAATAGACGCCGTGCACATCGTTGCGGTCATTGGCGGTCTTCACCGTCAATGGGATTTCCGGGCCGTATGTCAGGGCCGAAGGTTTGCCGTAAACCGCCTGGATCACATAGTCATAGGTCGTGGCCGGTTCGGCGGAATAATCACCCCATTGAAAATCCTGGATGGGGTGCTCGCGGGTGGAGCGACGTTCACCGGGTTTGGGGTCGGGATTGGTTTCCTCGAAGAACTTGAAACCGCGCATCCATTTGAGATCGCCGGTCTTGCCATCCCGCCGCGCCAGAGCGAAACCGAGCAGACCCTTGCGTGCCTTATCCGTGGCATCGAAGCCGAAAAGCACCGTATGGGAACCGGCGATCGGCCGGATACTGATACCGTCTTTTTCAACCCGCATGATGTCCACCCTCCTTGGTGAAGGCCCACCCTAGATTGAGGTTATGACAGCGCCGTGAAGCGCGAAAGCGCGCATTACCAACCGCCGCCTCCGCCGCCACCACCCCCGCCACCGGAAAAACCGCCGCCGCCCGAAAAACCGCCACTACCGCCGGAACTGGTCTTGGGCGCAGGAATGGTGGAGGAAATGGTGGACGCCATGGAGGCGGAAAAGTCGCTGACGCGGCCGGAAAAATCGCCCATCGAACCGCCGTGATACCAGCCGGGACTATAGGAGAAGGCGGCCCCCGCGGCGGCACCGGCAGCGGCCGTTGCCAGCCAGCGCTCGAAGGCTTGGGACCACGGTTTTTCGACGCCCAGCGCCACGGCATAGGGCAACAGTTTTTCGAAATGCTGCGGCGACATGGTGGGGGCGCCGGCCATGTTCATGCGGTCCTTTTCGGCGACCGTCAGGTAAAGGCGCAAACCTTCGATGCCGTCGGTCAGCTTCTGTCCGAGCGGCGTCGGCGCGCCCATCAGGAAAAAGAACACGAGGTTGATCAATGCGATGGCGGCAATCGCCACCGGCCCGCCGATATCGCCGCCGTGCAACAGTTCTCCAAGCAGGTGCAAAACACCGGACCCGAGAATGGTGACCAGAATGCTGAAACTGACGACGGCAAGAACGAGGATGGACAGAATGCGCTGGGGCAGCGATGCCCCGCGCCGCAAACCCTTGCCCATGGCGGCGACAAAGACATAAGCGACAATGGAGCCAAACAGCAGCGGTATTCCGACCGTCACAAATGTCTCTACCGAAAAACCGCCGAACATGAAAAGCGGCACCAGAACCACCACGCTGAGCGCGATGCCGGCCAGTACATGGCCCATATTGGTCAGGTAATATTTGCCGCGATGTTCCTTCTCGATGGCGCTGCGGAAACGCACACCCAGGCGCTCGATTTCGGGACCCGTGTCCTTGTTGATGGTCAGCTGTTCGCCGGACTGGCCGACGGCGGCAAGGATGGCCTTCTGGCCGGAGGGCAGATCGGCCGGTGCCGGCTTTTGCGTGCGTCGCACCACAATATCGCTCGAAAAATCATCGAGTTCGACGTAGCCGCCGACCGCAAGATGCAGAAGCGTCGCGGAAAAGGCGGTCCAGCCGGCACCGAAAAAACCCTTGTTCTCGATATAATTGACCAGAGCCGGCGACAGGTTTTCGGGTGCATCCCAGCGCGGCACGACCACGCCCTTTTGCGGATCGCGGCCGACCTTGTTCCATGCCCACCAGTAATAAAAGCCGACAATGGCAACACCCAGACCACCGACAAACCAACCGGCATTATCGGACACGAACAACCAGAAGGCTTCCATGGCCGTCGGTTCGGGAATGACACCCTTGGGCATGCCCACGAGCACCGTCAGGTTTTCACCGGGAGCAAAAGGACGCGTCGTTTCGAAAAACGCGGTGTTGCCATCGATGCGGACGCGGGCATCCTTGCCTTCTGCGCCATAGCCGCCGGTGAAATAATCGGTGGCGATGGGCGCGGTCGCGCCGGGCAGACGCACCATGGCCGAGACTTTTCGGATCGGGAACTGCCAGCCGGTGCCGTTGACGTTCCAATATACCTCGTCCTGATCGTCGTAACGCAGGATCCAGCGGTCGGTGCGATAACGGAACGTGTAGGTATGAGCGCCCGGCGACAGCCGGGTATTTTCATTGCCGGCATAGATGCGGATGCCGCCGGAAATGTTTTGCGTATGCGAGGCTTCCGGCCGGCCATCACGCGCCACCGACAGGAGCTCGAAACCGGCGGTGATCAGCCGGTCGGACTGGGTGCGGGCGCGCAGCGGAAAATCGCGAAAGATGCCGCGGCGGATATTGACGCCCTCGGCATTGACCCGGATGGTTTCCGTGACGGTGAAGGCGCCATCCGGCTCCACCACGATATCCGAGTGGTAGGAGAGAATTTCCTCACGCGCCAACGCGGCAAGCGGCAGAGCCAGCAGGAGGAGGAGAGCAAGACAAAAACCGGAAATCCGCCGCATCAAAACTCTTCTCCGTTTGCAACGTCTCAACGTGCAGATTTATTCCTCGATGGAAACGCCGAGCGAGGACAGCACATCCCAATATTCCGGGAAGGTTTTGCCCACGCAATCTGGATCGAGAATGGTGATGCCGCCGATCTTCAGACCGGCCAGCGCAAAGCTCATGGCGATGCGATGATCGGCAAACGTGTCGATGGATGCCGGCAGTGTTTGCCCTGCCAGCGCCGGATCGGAGGCAACGATGAGATCGTCACCCTCTTCGGTGGCGAGACCTTCGCGGATACTGTTCAAGCCCGTCGAGACGGCACGGATACGGTCGCATTCCTTGACGCGCAGGTTGGCGATGCCGACAAAACGCACCGGCGTTTCATTGAAGGCAGCCAACACGGCGATCGTCGGCACCGCATCCTGCATCTGCGAACCATCGATTTCGGCCGGCAGGTTGGGGAACTGGCGGATGACGTCAAAAGCCTTGGCGTCCGGCTGGGTGAACTCTTCATTGGCGACGCCGAGATCGATCTTGCCGTCGGTCAGCACTTCGGCGGCCCAGAGATAGGTGGCGGCGGAGGCATCCGGCTCGACGACGAAATCGGTGGCGGTGTAACCGGTCGGCTCGATCACCCAGCAAGATGGCGTCGGCTGCGAGACCTTTGCCCCAAAGGCGCGCATGGCCGCCAGCGTCAGATCGATATAACCGCGGGCACCGATATCGGCACCGGCAAGCTCGATGGTGAAGGGTTCGGAACCACAGGCGGCGGCCATTTGCAGGGCCGAGACATATTGGCTCGACAGGCCGGCATCGATGACGACCTTGTTGCTGGCGAATGTGCCATTGGCATCGATGGTGACCGGCGGGCAGCCGGTCGGGGCTTCGATCGCCACGCCCAGCGATTTCAGTGCATCGACCAGCGGCTTGATCGGCCGCTTGCGCATATGCTCGTCGCCATCGACCACGTAACGGCCATGGCCGAGCGCGAGCGCTGCGGTGAGGAAACGGGTCGCGGTGCCGGCATTGCCGAGGAAGAGCGGGTTGGCGGGGGCTTTGAGTTCGCCATTGCCGGTGACCACGAAGGTGGTCGCATCCGGTTCCTCTACCACAACGCCCATGGCGCGCAGGGCTTCGGCCATATAACGCGTGTCATCGCTTTTCAACGCGCCGGTCAGCCGGCTGGTGCCCTTGGCGAGACCGGCCAGAAGCAGGGCGCGATTTGTAATCGACTTCGAGCCGGGCGGCACGGCGCGGCCGGAAAGCGGCGCCGGATGGGGAACGATGGTCAGCTTTTCCTTGGGCATTGTCTTTGCATTCCTCACCCGGCGGCACAAAAGGCCGTCCGGGTTTTCAGGCCAGAATATCGTGTGGCAGCGTCATAGACCGTCGCTGCGCAAAGGGGAAGCACCGGAGGCGGAAGCGATCAGAACTTGACGCTTGGGACGGCGCGATCGGCTTCGTTGGTGATCTCGAAGAACGGCTTTTTGGCGAACCCGAACTGGCCGGCCACGATGTTGGACGGAAAACTCTCGACCTTGACGTTGAGGTCACGCGCCGCGCCGTTGTAATACCGCCGCGACATCTGGATTTCACTTTCCAGCGTTTCCAGCGAGGTCTGCAACTCCAGAAAATTCTGGTTGGCCTTGAGGTCGGGATAGGCTTCGGCCAGCGCGAACAGTTTTCCGAGCGCCTGGGAGAGCATGCCCTCGGCCACAGCCCTGCCCTCCACATCACCCGCCGGCACCGCCTGCGCCTGATTGCGAAGCCGCACGACTTCCTCGAACGTACCCTTTTCGTGGGCGGCATAACCTTTGACGGTTTCGATGAGATTGGGAATGAGATCGGCGCGGCGCTTCAGCTGCACATCGATGCCCGACCATGCCTCCTCGGCCATCTGCCGGGATTTGACGAGGCCGTTATATATCATGACGACGTAAAGTGCGGCGACGACGATGATGCCGAGAATGATATAGAGCATGCGGATAGTCCCCTGTTTACGAGGATATATCTAACGCAATCTGCGCTTTATTGAAGAGTGGATAGCGGAAAGACTTGGTAGGAATGGGCAAGATAGTCTGGACGCTCGCATCTGCCTGACAAAGCTCCCACTCGATGGCTCCGTCATCCTCGGCCTTGTGCCGAGGATCTAACCACCTCAACAATATCAGTCTGTTGCAGATCCTCGGATCAAACCCGAGGATGACGACCGAGAGATTTGACCCCTTGCCGGCAGGTCAATGATAGCCTCAGGCCGCCTTTTCACCCAGGTTCGCACCACCGGCATCCGTCAACAGAAACGCCTCGCCACACGCCTTGGCCAGCGTGCGGACGCGCAGAATATAGCTCTGGCGTTCGGTGACAGAAATCACGCCACGCGCATCAAGCAAGTTGAAGACGTGGGATGCCTTGATGCACTGATCATAGGCCGGGAAGACGCATTTGTGCAGCATCTGGTTGGAATTTTCGACCGGCGCACCGAAGGCCAGAAGCGCCAGGCATTCCTTTTCCGCATCGATAAAATGGCGATGCAGCATTTCGGTATTGGCGAATTCAAAATTGTGGCGGGAATATTCCTGCTCGGCCTGCAAAAAGACGTCGCCGTAGGAAATCTTCTCTTCGCCTTCGCGACCGTTGAAGTTGAGGTCGTAGACATTGTCGACGCCCTGCACATACATGGCAAGACGCTCCAGACCATAGGTCAGCTCACCGGCAACCGGCGAACATTCGATGCCGCAGACCTGCTGGAAGTAAGTGAACTGCGAGACTTCCATGCCATCGCACCAGCATTCCCAGCCGAGACCCCAGGCGCCCAAAGTTGGGCTTTCCCAATCGTCCTCGACAAAACGCACATCGTGCAGAAGCGGATCGAGGCCGATCGCCTTGAGCGAGCCGAGATAAAGCTCTTGCAGGTTGGACGGGTTCGGTTTCAGGATGACCTGATACTGGTAATAATGCTGCAGACGGTTGGGGTTTTCACCATAACGACCATCCGACGGGCGGCGCGACGGCTGCACGTAAGCGGCCTTCCACGGCTTGGGGCCGAGGGCGCGCAAAGTGGTTGCAGGGTGAAACGTGCCGGCGCCGACTTCCATGTCGTAAGGCTGCAGAACGGCGCAACCCTTGTCTGCCCAATAATTATGGAGCGTCAGGATGAGCGCCTGGAAAGAGCGCTTGGGGTCCATGTGTTCGGGCAGATCGGTCATGGGCATATCGGCATCGGTTGATTGAGGATGCGGACGAGTGCCATGCAAGGCGGCGGGGGTCAAGGTTTTATGAGGGGCTGGGTTCGCGGAAGGGGTTTTGGATGGTCAATGTGGTGTCGATGATGAGACCGTGCTGGAGGTCTTCGGAATAATAAATCGTACATTTCGCCTTAAGCGCAGCCGAAATCATGACGGCATCGTAGAATGCGAGATTGTAATGCTGAACCAGTCTCAGAGCCGTCTTGGTCATGCCTGGTTCAACGGAAACTACTACCTCGGCAGCCTCCGTCAGATCGCTGACAATTTGAGTTATCCGCTCCCAGGACAAGCTAAGCTTGCGCCGTCCAACATTCGCAAATTCATTGAGAGCCTGAGCGCTGATGACGAATGGTTCGCTCATCAGCTTTTGAGCCACGACGGCCTTGGTTTCGCTCGTCGTGGAATAAACCAGAACATTGGTATCAAGGAAGTTCGCAATCGCCGGCATCAGCGGGCATTTGCCTCTTCGCGATCAAACTTCCAATTGTTAGGCAGTTCCAGCTTCAACGCCTTGATACGCTCAAGCGCCTGTTTTTTCGCATTTAATCGCCCGGCCTCCTGCGAAGGTTCATTGGCGACCGCAACTGTCACCTCGTCGCCCTCCTTCAAATCGAGCGACCTGGCAACGTCAGCAGGGATTTGAACGGCAAGCGCATCATTCCATCGGGTTACGCGCATCGGATGTCTCCAAACTGGATACCGGCATCTATATCACCGGTGGCGTGGTGGCGAAAGAACGTTGTCAAAACCCGGCTGCACAGGATATTCTGCGCATATCCTGGAGCCACCGCCATGAACGTCAAGAACACCATCACCCTTTCGGATCGCTATATGCGTTATGCCGAACAGCAGGTCGAAGACGGACAGTTTCCATCCGTGGAAAAGGTCGTCGAGGCAGGGCTCGACGAGTTGATGCGATCAGGTGACGGCATGACGCAGGAGCATCATGATGCGGTGACGGCGATGGCCAATGAGATCAATCGGCGACTGGATGGGCCCAGAGACAAATGGATCTCCATGGAGGAGGATAATCTGTTCGACCGCGTCAGAGCCCGGATCGCGGACAGACAGCAGGCGAAGTGATGGCGCAGTATCGGCTGGAATATCATGATGCAGCCGTTATCGAACTCGACGACATTCATGCATTTATCGCGCTTATGCGGGGGACGTTGTTGCGGACCGAAAGATTTCGGAGATCGAAGCAGCGGTTTATCGGCTAGCGGATTACCCGAAAGTCAGCACCCCTCGCTATGAAACGAGGCCCCGTCTGCGAACCCTCGTGGCGGCTGAAAAGGCGGTGATCCGTTTTCTCGTGGATGACGACACTGCCACCGTACGCACCACCTGTTTCAGCTACGCTGGCTCCGACTGGTCCTCCCGCGTCAAGGACCGCTGCTAACCTCATTCGTCCTCTTCGCGCTTCACCCGGTATTCCCCCGTCACCGGGTCCTTTTCCAGCGTGCCCATGGCGCCGGTCTGGCGTTCGCGTTCGGCCTTTTTCGAGCGCGCGGTCAGCTTTTCCGCGTCGCCGACGAATTTCTTGTAGATCATCCAGCCGCCCACCACGAGGATAGCCAGGAATATGATTTGCGCCATTGTCCCCTCAGACGTCCCTGTTTATCAGAGCCCGTAACGGCTCCACATCGCCTTGTCTTCCAGCGTCGCCGCCAGTCCTGACGCGGCACCCGCCGCCAACTCCGTCGCGCCGGCTTGCGACACCACGCCCGGCACGCGGCGACCAAACAGGTTGCGCCCGCCGCCGATCAGTTCCAGTTTGGCCTCGGGGCCGTAACGACGTTTCAGCGTTTCGCGCATCTCGCCGATGCCGTCAACAAGACCGAGATCGACGCCGCGCAGGCCGGTCCAGAACAGACCTGAAAAAATCGTCTCTTCATCGGCCAGCCTTTCGCCGCGGCGCATCTTCACCATCTCGATGAAGACCTTGTGGATCTCCAGCTGCAGCGTCTTCAGGTATTCAATATCGCCTTCCTTTTCCGGCTGGAAGGGGTCGAGAATGACCTTGTTTTCACCGGCCGTATAAACGCGGCGTTCGACGCCGATCTTCTTGAGCAATTCCGGGAAACCGAAACCGCCGGACACGACACCGATCGAACCGACGATCGAGGTCGGATCGACAAAAATCTCGTCACCGGCCAGCGCGATCATGTAGCCGCCCGATGCCGCGACATCCTCGACGAACATCAGGACGCGCTTGTCCTTTTCTTCGGCAAGCGAGCGAATGCGCTGAAAGATCTGGCGCGACTGCACCGGCGAGCCGCCGGGCGAATTGATGGAGATGGCGACAACCGGCGCATCCTTCTTGGAGAACGCCTTTTCCAGAAGTGGCGCGACGGTTGCGATGTTGAGAGCCGGCCGGAACTGGCTGCCACCTGCCATGATCGTGCCGTGCAGCCGCACGACGGGGATCGACACGCCCTTCTTGCGCAGGCGTTTCGGCAGCAGGCGTGTCAGAAATCCGGCCATGTGTCATCCTTCCAAATCGAACAGCTGTTCATGTAGGGATTTGAACGGCCAGCGCAATCACTGCGTTCCATATGGATGTCAAATTACCGTCACACGTGCCTGTCGGCTTGTTCGACGCGCGTAAGCGGTGCGGCCATTGTTGAGGCTGTCCGCTCGTTCGAGGAAGGCATGACCATCCTCGCCATGCAGGAAAAGCGGGGCACGGAAAATGAGACGCGCTTTCGAGCCCTTGATGGCGGTGACGAGAATGCGGGTGGCATCGGCATCCGGGCGCGGATGAATAAGCGTCATCTCGATGCCGCCAAACCGTTTGCCGCAGGCGGCGATGATCTCGGAAACCGATTCCGGCCGTGCGATCAGCGACAACTGCCCGCCGGACACCGTGATGGCGCCTGCCGTGCGCAGCCACGCCTCGAACAGGCCGTCCGTCATCGCATGGGCTTCCGCCTTCAGCCTGTCGGGCGTGGTGCGGTCATCGGCATTGTTGAAGGGTGGGTTCATGATGACGTGGTCGAAACTGTGATCGGGCAATCCCGCCGCGACGCGCGCGCGTCCCGTCAGCGTTACATCCGCCTCCATCACCGATACCCGATCCGCAAGATGCGCGTTTTCAGCAAGCGCCACGCTGCGGCGCGCATAGTCGGCCATCAGAGGCGAGCGCTCCACCAGCGTAACCTGAGCACCGGCCAGGCGCGAGGCGACCGCCATGCCGGCAGCACCTGCACCGGCACCAAGATCGGCAACCGTGATCGGCCCCTCCTGTGCCACCAGCGAGGCCAGCAGCATGGCATCGGCACCGGAGCGATGCCCTTCGCCTTTCGGCTGCAGCACATGGAAATTGCCGCGATGAAAGGCGTCGAGGGTTTCTGGCCTCAGGGTCGGCTTGTCGCTGCTCACCGCTTTTCGTCCCGCAATTCGGCTTCCAGCCCGGCATCGATCAGCAGCCGGCGCGCTTCATCAGCCAGATCCTCGGCCACCAGCAGGCGTTTCGGCAGCAATCCGAGCGAACCTTCCAGCACGCTCATCGACTGATCGGCGATCATGCAGGGAATATCGGCGTCCTTCATCAGGCTTTCCGCGAAGGACAGAAGCACGACATCGTTGGTGCGGATCAGTTCTTTCATCACAATTCCCTCAAAATCACCGGTACGGAGCCTTTTGCCCCTTGCCGGTTCACCCTGCCCTTTCTATGGTCCCCGGCAAAATTTGAACAGGAGTACGCATTCTTGGGCGTCGTCATTCCGCTCGAAGAGAGCAAGAACAAACAGGCTTCGGTCAAGCCCCTCGTCGATCTGACAAAGGGTGACATGGAGCGTGTCAACCAGTTGATCCTGTCGAAGGCCGGCTCCGACGTACAGATGATCCCGGAGGTTGCCAACCACCTGATTTCATCAGGCGGCAAGCGTCTGCGGCCGATGCTCACCCTCGCTTCCGCCGCCATGTTCGGTTACGAAGGCGAAGGCCATATCAAGCTCGCGACCTCGGTCGAGTTCATGCATACTGCCACGCTTTTGCATGACGACGTGGTCGACGAAAGCGACCTGCGTCGTGGCAAATCCACAGCCCGCACCATCTGGGGCAATCAGGCAAGCGTTCTCGTCGGCGATTTTCTGCTCGGCCAGGCCTTCAAGATGATGGTCGAAGTCGGCTCCATGGAAGCGCTCGATGTGCTCGCCACCGCCGCATCGGTGATTGCCGAAGGCGAAGTGCTGCAGCTTTCCGTCGCCAAGAACATGGAAACCACCGAGGACGACTATCTGTCTGTCATCCGCGCCAAGACGGCGGCGCTGTTTGCCGCGGCCGCCGAAGTGGGTCCGATCATTGCCGCCACCGACAAGGCGACCCGCAGCGCGCTGCGTTCCTACGGCATGAACCTCGGCCTTGCCTTCCAACTGGTCGACGATGCGCTGGATTACGGCGGCAAGGCTGCCGATCTCGGCAAGAATGTCGGCGACGATTTCCGCGAGGGCAAGATCACCCTTCCGGTCATCCTCTCCTACCGTCGCGGCACGACCGAGGAACGCGCCTTCTGGCGTCAGGCGATCGAGAACGGCGAAAGCACCGAGGAAAATCTCGAAAAGGCGCTGGCCCTGATCACCAAATATAACGGTCTCAAGGACACGATTGCGAGAGCGAAGCACTATGGCACGATTGCCAGCGACGCACTCGCCCCGTTGCCCGATTCCGCTTACAAATCAGCGCTTCTCGAGGTCATCGATTTCTGTATCGACCGGGTAAACTGACACCTGTCGGCAGATTGAACGGACAAGGCAGGTCCCGCGATATTCTTGCGGACCTGCTTCAAAAAAGCCATTCTGTCGTGAATCATCGGCACTGATACCTTCGGCGGCCATTCTGTCGCCCTGCGCTTTTCATGAGAGGCACTTTTATGCGGCAGCAATTCGCCCTTCGTCTGCTTTCCGGCGCGGCTTTCGCCGCAGCCCTCATGCTGGGTGGTCAGGCGCTTGCCGCCGCCGGCAATGAAAAGCCGGCGACAGAAGAGGCCCAGACCTTCAATGCCGGAAAGGTCAACACCTTCTCCGGCGCATTCCTGGCCGCACGCACGGCCGATGTGGATCACGATTATCCCAACGCCATCACGCTGTATCGCAAGGCTCTGGAACTGGAGCCGGCCAATACGGAAATCCGCGAGCGGCTGATGCTGTCGCTGCTGATGAGCGGTGATTTCGATGGGGCGCTTCCGATCGCGCAGGACCTGAAGGCCGATGAGGCGGTGGAGCGCATTACCATCATCGTTCGCGGGCTGGACGATATCCGCAACAAGAAATTTTCTGAAGCTGAAAAGCTTCTGACCTACAAGGGCACCAACGATCTCGACCGCATCACCCACACGCTTTTGGCAGCATGGGCGCGTGTCGGTGCCGGCAAGGGCAAGGAAGCACAGGCGCTGGTGCGCGGCATCAAGGGCCCGGCCTGGTTCAAGGTGTTTACCGATTACCATCTCGGCGCCATGGCGCTGGTTGCCGGCGACATCAGCGCGGCACGTTCCAGCCTGACGGCGGCGATCACCAATGACGATGGCGTCGCCACCACGCCCGACACGTTCATGCGCGCGATCATGGCACTCGCACGTCTTGAAGCATCGCAGGGCAACAAGCAGAAGGCGTTGGACACGATCGCGGTCGGCGACCGGCTGATCAGCAATTACGCGCCGCTCAAGGCCTTGCGCCAGAGCATCGAGGCCGGCGACAAACCCGACCAGCAGGTGACCACCGCAACCGAGGGTGCTGCATCCGTGCTGTTTTCCGTCGGCGGTGCACTGAACCGCCAGGGCGCGGAAGAAATGGTGTCGCTCTACCTGCACATGTCGCATGCGCTGGATCCGAAAAGCGCCGACACGCTGATCATGCTCGGCGGTATTGCGGAAAAGCTGGAACAGCCTAAACAGGCGATCGCTCTTTATGAAAAGGTGCCGGCGGATTCGCCGATGCGCCGCATTTCCGAACTGCAGCTGGGCCTGACGCTTGCGCAGACCGGTGAAGTGGACAAGGCCCGCGAGCACCTGAAAAACCTGATCACCTCCGACCCGACGGACCTGCGCAGCTATCTTGCCTATGGCGCGGTTCTTTCCGACGCCAAGGACTACAAGGCGATGGCGGAGAATTACGACAAGGCTGCCGAGGTGATCGGCCCGATTGCCCGGCCAGCCGACTGGACGATCTTTTTCCAGCAGGGCATCGCCTATGAGCGCCTGAAACAGTGGGACAAGGCCGAGCCTGCCTTCCGCAAGTCGCTGGAGCTGAACCCGGAACAGCCGCAGGTTCTCAACTATCTCGGTTATTCCTTCGTCGACATGAACCGCAATCTCGATGAGGGCATGGCAATGATCCGCAAGGCCGTGGATGCACGGCCGGATGACGGTTACATCGTCGATTCGCTCGGTTGGGCGCATTATCGGCTTGGCCAGTTCGACGAGGCCGTGACGGAACTGGAGCGCGCCGCGCAGCTGCGTGCAGGCGACGCCGCCATCATCGACCACCTGGGTGATGCCTACTGGCGCGTGGACCGCAAGCTGGAAGCCAATTACCAGTGGAAGCGCGCGCTGACGCTGGAGCCGGAAGAAGCGGAAATTCCAAAGATCAAGGCGAAGATCGAAAACGGCCTGCCGGAGCTCGACGCGGCAGAGCTGGCGGCGATGAAGGCAAAGGCGGCAGCCGCTGCGGAAAAGCCTTCAGAGACGGCGCCGGCCGCCACACCACCGACGGAAACCGCACTTGTCACCCCTCCGGCCGATGGCGCGGTCAAGCCGACCAATTACACGGTCAATCCCGGCGACACGCTGTGGAAGATCGCGCATGAGGCACTTGGCGACGGCGACCTGTTCATCGAGCTGATCAAGGCAAACCCGCGTCTGCGCCGCAACCCGAACCGGATCTTTCCGGGTCAGGTTCTCGACCTGCCGGGTGTTACCGCCCCTGCCACTGACCCTGCCATTAACCCTTCGTCGGCACCTGCCGGCAACTGACGCGGCAGGCAAAGCATGACCGAAATGCCCCCGGTGACGCAGGCGAGCGAAGTGGCGCGAGCCAAGATCAATCTCGCGCTGCATGTCACCGGCCGGCGTGCCGATGGTTATCACCTGCTCGACAGTCTGGTGACCTTTTGCGAAACCGGCGACCGGCTGGAGATTGCTGAAGCGCAGGAAAACAGCTTTTCCGTTTCCGGCCCTTTTTCCGCAGCGCTGGGCGCGCCCACCGATAATCTGGTGCTAAAGGCGCGGGACGGGCTGCGTCAGCGCCTCGCTGCTGCCGGTATCATCACCGGCCCGGTTGCTATCCATCTCGAAAAAAACCTTCCCGTCGCGTCCGGCATCGGTGGCGGTTCTGCCGATGCAGCCGCCGCGCTGCACGGACTGTTGCGCGTCTGGAAGGCAGATCTGGAGCCGCAGGAGGGCAAGGCGCTTCTGCTGTCTCTGGGTGCCGACGTGCCCATGTGTTTTGTCGGCACGCCGCTTGCCGCACGTGGCATCGGCGAGGACATCACGCCCCTGCCGCAGATGCCGGCCATGGCGCTGGTTCTTGGCAACCCGCTGATCGGAGTTTCGACGCCCGCCATCTTCAAGGCGCTGGAACGGCGCGACAACCCGCCTGTCGGCGCGCTACCTGCTTTGTCAGACCTCGGGGGCTGGATCGACTGTTTGTCCGCCCTGCGCAACGATATGGAACCCGCGGCAACAATGCTGGTGCCGGAGATCGCCACGCTGCGCGCCATGCTCGATGCCGAGGGTGCGCTACTGTCACGCATGTCCGGCTCGGGCGCCACCTGTTTCGGCATTTTCGAGACCATCGAAAAGGCAAAGGATGCGGCGGCAAAGCTGCGCCGCCAACGGCCGGACTGGTATTTCTGCGCCACCAGTACCATGTCTGCCTGACCTCGCCACAGCTACACATCTACCGCCACACGCCATGCAGGGAGAAACCCCATGAACCGGATCGACGAAAGCCGCCCCTTCATTCCCGTCGGCATTGCCGTGTTGACCGTGTCCGACACGCGGACGCTGGCAGACGACCGCTCCGGCGACACGCTGGTTGCCCGCATCACTGAGGCCGGCCACGTCCTCAAGGGCCGCGCCATCGTGCCCGACGACAAGAAACAGATCGCCGCGCAGGTGAAGGCGTGGACGCAGGATGACGCGATCGACGTCGTCATCACCACCGGCGGCACTGGCTTTACCGGCCGCGACGTCACACCTGAGGCCATCGAGCCGCTGTTCGAAAAGCGCATGGACGGCTTTTCGGAAGTGTTTCACCGGATTTCCTACGACAAGATCGGCACCTCGACCATCCAGTCGCGCGCCACCGGCGGCGTCGCCAATGCCACCTATATCTTTGTGCTGCCCGGCTCTCCCGGTGCCTGCAAGGATGCCTGGGACGGCATCCTGAAACCGCAGCTGGACTATCGCCACATGCCCTGCAATTTCATCGAGATATTGCCGCGGCTGGACGAACATCTGAAGCGTGGCACAGGAAAAGCCTGAGCCTATCCCCGTGCCGCCCAGGCGGGCACCATTTCGCTGATCAGCGTGAACGGCTTCTGGTGCAGGGCCAGCTGTTCCAACGCCATGCCGGATTTGGCCAGCGCGATCGCCTGTTTCTTCGGCAGGACAAAACCGTATTCGAGCGGCGGCACACGACGGCTGAGCCGCTTGAAAAGCGAAGGGCGATGATTGCGTGACGGCGAAAATTTTGCCGGCTGCCTGTTCATGGCCAGATGCTCGCCAAGCTCGTCGATCCAGCCGATCTGCGGACGCGCACCGGCTTGCATCAACAACAGCCATTCGCCTCGCACGGAACGAACGATGTCCTTGATATCCCAATGGGTATGGAACCGGCAACCGGCGGCATCAGCCACCCGCGCGGAGGCATCATGCGAACCGTGGTCGAGCACCACGACATCGCTCACAAGCCCTTCCACGGCACCTGCCACCAGCACAGACAGTGTCTGTGCCAGTTCGGTTTCCTGATCACGGCATTCCATAAGGACAGTCAGCATTTGTGACAGTTAGCGCATTGCAGCATGAAAGGCCACTCGCGGTTTCTCGCAATTTTGTTCTTGCAATGTTCTCATTGGTGGGATAGGAATTTTGTCATTGCAGAGGCGCCTCGCCGGCTGCGGGAGATTCCGATGAACGAGCTGTCAGACTTGAGGCAGGGTGCGCTGGCACCTGGCCATACGGCAGATATTGCCAACGCACTGGTGAGCGCTTCCGGTCTTCGGATCGAGATAGACCGCCGGCGCGGACGTGGTGCGGGCATCAACCCGAGCGGCCGTTTCGAGGAACAGCGCCGCGAAACCTTCGACGATGGCTGGCAGTCGCTGGAAGAGCTGGAACCGTTCCGCACCGAGGTTCAGATCGAAAAGCCACGCACGGCGATCACCCGCAATGACTCACCCGATATCGGCTTCGACCGTTCGATCAACCCTTATCGCGGCTGCGAGCATGGCTGCATCTACTGCTTTGCCCGCCCCACCCACAGCTATATGGGCCTGTCGGCGGGGCTGGATTTCGAGGCAAAACTGTTTGCCAAGCCTGATGCGCCGCGCCTCCTGGAGCGTGAGCTCAGCCGTCCGGATTACAAGGTGCGGCCGATCGCCATCGGCACCAATACCGACCCCTACCAGCCGATCGAGAAGGAATGGCGCATCATGCGTCAGCTTCTCGAAGTGCTGCAGAAAGCAGGACACCCAGTCCTGATCGTCACAAAAGGATCGCTGATCACCCGTGACATCGACATTCTTGCGGACATGGCCACCAAGGGGCTGGCCAAGGTGGGAATTTCGGTGACGACGCTCGACCGCAAGCTGGCCCGTTCCATGGAGCCGCGTGCCGCCACGCCGTCGCGGCGGCTGGAAACGATCAAGGCACTGACCGAAGCCGGGATTCCGACAGCGGTGATGATGTCGCCGGTCATTCCGGCGCTCAACGACCACGAGATCGAACGGGTGCTCGAGGCGGGCCATGCGAGCGGCGCGCGCGAGGCAAGCTATGTGCTGTTGCGTCTGCCGCTGGAAGTGAGCCCGTTGTTTCGCGACTGGCTCTTGCAGAACTACCCTGACCGCTACCGGCATGTGATGAACCTGGTACGCTCGATGCGCGGCGGCAAGGATTACGATGCCGACTTCACCAAACGCATGAAGGGCGCCGGTCCCTATGCCTGGCAGATCGGCCGCCGTTTCGAGATGGCAACCAAGCGACTGGGTCTCGCCCGGCGCGGCATGTCGCTGCGCGACGATCTGTTTGTCCGCCCGGATGGAGGGGGCGTGCAGCTGTCGCTGCTCTGACCTTTCAAAAGTTCAAAAGAATTCGACACGGTCCACCGCCGCTTTCCGTGTCGAAAAACCCCGGCTCCCGCTGCCCCTTGCGGGAACGTTGCCGCCGTTCAAGCCGGGGCTTGCAGGAGATCGGGTCGGCGTGCGATTTTCGCCGCCATGAAAAAAAGCACGCCGCCCGATTCTCCCAAACTGTTTGATGACCTGCCGCTGAGACCCGATTTCAGCATTGAGGACGCCGCACGCCGCGAAGGCCTGTGGCCGATTGCCGGTACAGACGAAGCCGGACGTGGCCCACTGGCCGGTCCGGTGGTGGCCGCTGCCGTCATTCTCGACCCTAACAATATTCCGGCCGGCCTGAACGATTCGAAAAAACTCAGCCTGAAACAGCGCGAAAAACTGTTCCAGGAGATCATCGAGACCGCTGAAGTGTCGATCGCCTCCTCCGGTCCCCGCCTGATCGACCAGCGCAATATCCTGCGCGCCAGTCTCGATGCCATGCGACGCGCTGTGGCGGGGCTCGTCACGCCCCCTGCCCTCGTCCTGTCGGATGGTCGCGACGTCGTGCCCGGCATCACCTGCCACGGCCGTGCCGTCATCAAGGGGGATGCCCGCTCCGTCTCGATCGCCGCGGCCTCCATCGTCGCCAAGGTAACACGAGACCGTATGATGGTGCGTGCCGGCATCGTCTATCCCGTCTACGGCTTCGAGGGCCATGCGGGGTATGGAACGGCGCAGCACAGGGGGGCAATCGAGGGCCATGGCCCGTGCGTGCTGCACCGGATGAGTTTTCGGCCGCTGAAGAAGGATGGGGTCGTGGTGGAGTGACCACGCGACGGCACGACAGCGCGTCAAGACCAGCGCTGACTACCCACGACTGTAAAACTCCTCTTAAACTCATTCCCATACACCCGCGATGACATCCCGGCGTAATGGAACGAAAAATGCGCGATAAACTGTCTTCCGCACTTCGCGCATCGGCCAAGGGCAGCGGGTGGACGGCAAGACGTGATCTATTGACCAGACGGGTCGACAATTCGGTTCTGGCTATACATCCGCGCAGAGGCGCGCCCGATATCTTCGAGTTCCGAGCCAAGCCATTGGCATGGGACGATCTTCTCTGGTCGACCCTCCAGATTGACGGCAATGAGAAACTGCCTGCCAGTTTTCGGTTCACCGGCGCATTCACATGCGACACACCGGCTCTCGACCATATGGATTTTGTCAGAACCAGCTCTCCCGAAGCGCTCGCGTCCCAGATGCTTTCGTTTGCCCGGAACTGCCATGGAAAGCCTGCCCTGTGGAAGGATTATGATCTGAACGATGTGATAGCCGCCGAACCTCGGCATGAGCCTTATCGCTATCATCAGACATGCGTGCTTGACCGCATTTGCGCAGGAGGCCGTCAAGCTGCGCAGATGATTTGTAGTGATGTGCTCGCCGGCGCCTTGGATTGCAGGATCACCTTGAGCGCCATCGACAAACAGATGCCATTGGATGCGACAGGAAGAAGGCCGTCGCTGAACTTCTTCGAGCTTGCAAAGATCTGGCTGAGCCGCAATTGACGAGCGACACGCCGGCCTGTCACGCCAACCAAACAAATAGGTCGGTGTTACCACCCGGCTTTATGAAATTCATCCTGACACGTCGATCAGTTCAAACGCGACCTGAAATCCGCTTGCGGTTCGCATGCGACCCAGTCCCTCTTGCGTTCCACAAAACGTTGTCTGCGTATCGACCAACGCGCCCAAGTTTCTATGCGACCGTCGCGGGAAAACGCGAGATATGGCCTGTCGTACTTCGACAGCGAAAAGAAGCCGAGATCGGCGGACGTCGCCTGCCGCTTTGGCCATATCGGGATACTGATGCACCATGGCCGTCCCTGCGCCAGTTTTTCTGCCTCTTCCAGAATACGAAAAGACTGCCCGGAGCCTACGAATGAAATTACCGTCAGCACCGACAAGGCGGCGCCAAGAGGAATGCCGACGGCAAGATGGCGTCTTGCGATATAAAAAACACTCGCGGCGGATAACCCCGCTGCCAACCCCACGCCCAGATCAAGCGCACGGCCGCCGCCGCTTCCGCCAAGAACGTCAGCCAGGCAGATCGTCAGCACGACACCGCCGATCGCACCAACAAAAATCAGAAGGGGAACATCCAGCCAGGCCGTTTTTTCACCGATGAGCGCATCCACGTTCAGCCAGCCGAAATAGGCCGCGATGCCGAGCCGGACGGTGAAAACGACACCGAAAAAGCCCGCCACGGGCAACAGTTCCAAGGCCTCAGCAACTTCAGGCACAGGCGCCTGCATCAGCCGGAACGCCACCAGTGCGAGAAGCGACAGGCCGGCCGTTCGCCACATGAAACGCAACGGCAGGAATGGGCTGACCACAGCCAGAACCAGAAATGAAACAAGGAAAAACATGATGAGTTCAGACATAAGCCAGACTGAAATGGATTTTTTCCGAAGCCAAACCAACAAAAAAGCCGGGTGTCACCACCCGGCTTTTCAAATTTCAATCTGACCGATCGATCAGTTCAGGCGCGTCTTCACCTGGGCAACGGCGTCGGAAAACAGCGCGTTGCGGGTGGCTGCGTCGGCCTTCGCGGCGATCACCTTTTCGGCAGCAGCGACAGCCAGATCGACGGCAGCTGCGCGGACGGAACCGATCGCGTCGGCTTCGGCCTGCTTGATCTTCTGTTCCGAAAGCGCGTTGCGGCGCGCAACGAATTCTTCCGTCTTCTGCTTTGCCTCGGCGGTCAGCGCAGCGGCTTCGCGTTCGGCAGCTGCCACGATGTTTGCGGCGTCTTCTTCGGCTTCCTTGCGCTTCTTCTGGTATTCAGCGAGCAGCGCCTGGGCTTCTTCACGAAGACGCTTGGCTTCGTCCAGTTCGGAGCGGATGTTGTCGGCGCGCTTGTCGAGCGAGCGGCCCATCATGCCCGGAACCTTAAGATAGGCAACGAGCGCGAGGAAAAGGATCAGGCCGACGAGAGCATAAAATGTTGCATCAAAAGCCATGGATCAGGCTCCCTGCTTGGCGGCAGCGACCGCGGTCTTGATCTCGGCGTCGGTGGCTTTGCCACCGATCAGCTGATCGACGATGGCGGAAGCGGTTTCCGAAGCGATGTCGCCAACGTTTGCGAAAGCCTTTGCCTTGATCTCGCCAATGCTGGCTTCGGCGGCTTTCAGCTTTTCAGCCAGTTCAGCCTCGATAGCGGCGCGATCGTTCGCTGCCTTGGTCTTGGCAGCTTCGCGGGCGGCGTCGGCAATGCCGGCACCCTTGGCGCGTGCTGCTGCCAGTTCCTTTTCGTAGGTCTCGACGGCTGCATCGGCTTCGGCCTGCAAACGGTTTGCCTCGGAAAGGTCGGCGGCGATGCGGTCATGGCGATCCGACAGGATGCCTGCCAGACGGGGGCCGAGAACCTTCTGGATCAGAAGGAAAAATACGCCGAAAGTGATGACGAGCCACAGAAGCTGCGAAGCAAAATGGGCGCTGTCAAAGGGCGGGAATACGCCGCCAGCATGGGCGCCATCATGAGCAACACCCGTTTCGGTATGCACTTCGCCCGCGGGAGCGGCGCCCGGTGCAACCGGCGTCTGTGTGGCGTCCGGCGCGGTCTGCGCATGTGCCGGTGTCACGAGCATCATCACCTCCAGGTGGAATTCGAATATCGAAGATGGCGGCCACCCTCAAAGGGGCCGCCGCCATCCGTATGCAATCAATCGCCGCGAATTAAACTGCGAAAAGCAGCAGAAGCGCGATGAGCAGCGAGAAGATGCCCAGAGCTTCCGTAACGGCGAAGCCGAATACCAGACGGCCGAACTGGCTGTCAGCGGCAGACGGGTTGCGCAGGGCGCCAGACAGGTAGCTGCCGAAGATGTTGCCGAGGCCGAGGGCCGTGCCGGCCATACCAAAGCAAGCGAGACCTGCGCCGATGAACTTTGCTGCTTCCGCTTCCATGATGATCTCCTTAGAATGGGTGTTGCGGCTGATGACTGACGCCTTCAGGACGCCAATGGGTAGTTATCCTTAGTGCCCGCCGGGGTGAACTGCGTCATTGAGGTACATGCAAGTCAGTACCGCGAAGACGTAGGCCTGGAGGAAGGCAACGAGGAATTCGAGACCGGTGATAGCAACGGTCATGATGAGGGGCAGAATCGCGCCGCCGATACCGATCGGGCCGAGAGCCGCGAGCGAGACGATGAAGCCTGCGAAAACCTTGAGCGTGATGTGACCTGCGAGCATGTTCGCGAAAAGACGAACGGAGAGCGAGATCGGACGCGACAGGAAGGAAATGATTTCGATCATGACAACCAGCGGCAGAAGAATGCCCGGAATGCCCGACGGCACGAACACTTTCAGGAAGTGGAAACCGTGCTTGTAGAAGCCGTAACCAACGACCGTGCCGATAACGAGAACGGCGAGCGCGAAGGTGACGATGATCTGGCTGGTGATCGTGTAGAAATACGGGAACAGGCCCAGCAGGTTCGCGGTCAGAACGAACATGAACAGCGAAAAGACCAGCGGGAAGAACTTCATGCCGTGGCTGCCGGCGCCTTCGCGCAGCATGTTGGCGATGAATTCATAAGACATTTCGGCAACCGACTGCGCACGGCCCGGAATCAGGCTCTTGGAAGCGGATGCGAAATACAGGAAGCCGGTGGCGACCGCGACGGTAGCAACCATGAACAGCGATGCATTGGTGAACGACAGGTCAACGCCGCCGATCTCGATCGGAACGATCTTGGAGATCTGGAACTGATGGATCGGATCGTTTGCCACCGCTTGCCCTCTTCCTTCGCCGCGAATATCGCGCTTTGTATTCTCTTGTATAACCAAACGGCTTTTCGCCGATCAGTCCTTGTTCGCTTCATCCTTTTCGGAAAACGGCGACGGCGCCACCATTCCGACAGAACGAAGTACGTTCAGTACACCGGCACAGAAACCAAGAAGGAGCAGGATAATCAGCCCCCACGGCTTCGACGCCGGCCAAACCAGTCCAAGGACGTAGCCCAGCATAGCGCCAACCGCGATCGCAGCTATGAATTCGGAGGATATTTTCAGTCCGAGGGCCATGCCTTTGCGGCTCGCCTCCGACTGCTCTTCCCTCGCCACCCCTGCCGCGTCGTCCGTACGTTTTCCCGCAAGTTCCGCGGTCAAACGCTTTCGGCGCTGCTCCAGACCTTCGTCCCGGTCATCCGTCATTCGCGTCATCCTCTCCCCATCTCATCCCGGCAAGCCGGTCCAGAGATGCCTGGGCCCGAGGAAATCGCGCCTTCCGGCCCGTTTTGAAGTCGCCGCAACATAGTTTTGCCCGCCCTTATAGTCAAGGCGTTGCAGGCGCTTCATCCAGTACAAATTAACCGATGAAAAACATGAACTTAGGTGTTTTCGGGAGAGTCCGCGCCAAACTGGCGGGAAAATCGACGACCGCTCAACTCCAGCCGCCGCCATAGGTGCGGTAGAAGACATGCAGGCCGATGCGACCGACCTTCTGCATGGAACGAGCCCAGCCGGGGCGTACGTAGACGGCATGATAATGGGTGGCGGAACCGACTTCGGTCAGCCAGATCTTGCCGGCAGTGACGGCCATGGCAACCTCGCGGGCCATCTTCCAGTGCTCTTCCGAGCGGACGCGATCCTTGATATTGTCGCAGGCGAAGGAGAACTGGCAGCGGTTGCGCCAATCCTCGTTCTGGTAAACCACACCGCAGATCGTGTCGGGATAGGCCGGGTTGCGCACGCGGTTGAGGATAACCTGCGCGACCGCCGCCTGTCCTTTCACCGATTCTCCGCGTGCTTCGAAATAGATGCCGGAGGCAAGGCACTGCTGTTCCTTGGGCGAAAACGTCGCTGCCGGCAGCGCGGTTGCCGCCCAGGCGTGATCCTTGGGGCCGATCTCGGGAACGAAACGGCCGGCATTCGGATCGGATTTCGACGGGTCGGTCAGGATGGCATCAAACGGTGACTGGCGGGAATAATCGGGCTTGGCCGGTGCATAGGCGGTGGCGAGGATATCCGGGCTGGTGTTGGTGACCAGCTTGGCGATCATCGGGTCCATGCCGCCATCGATAAGCTTGTCTTCCTTCTTGCGGAAATAGAAGGCGGCAAGCTCGACAGATTTTTCGCCCTTCTTCGGCTTTACGAAGGCGACTTTTTCCCCGCCCTTTTCCGGCTTGCTCAAGAGATAGCTGGTGCGCTGCAGAACAGAACCGGCAGTAAACGCCTTGGGCGGCTGCATGCGCTCCACCGCCATGACACGGCCCTTCTTGGCGCCGCGGTTGACGCGCTCCTCGTCAGTCGTGCCGTCGCCGGGATTATCCTTTTCCGCATTCGTATTGCCGTTGCCGACAAAGGCGACCTTGCGGCCATCCGGCAACTGCATGCCGGCATCACGCGCATTAGGAAAAGCCAGTTCGGCATTGTGGATGGAGCCCGCCGGGGAATTGGTCATGACCATGCGCCACTGGGCGCCGTCACGCTCGAAGCCGGACAGAAGATCGGTGAGATCGCCATTCGACGGAACGGCGGGGAACACCAGCCATGCAGCAAGGCCGAACACGGCGGGGGATGTCCACCCTTCCATACGGAACGAGGACTTGCGACGCAAAACGCTGATCGAACGCAAAACCGGGTACTCCACAAGGCAGGCCGCTGGCAAAACACAAAGCAGGCGAAGGCAAATCGATGCCCCTGAAGATGAATCATTAACCTTGATGAGCGGTTAACGTCCTTGGGCTCAAGCCTTGCAAACCCTGGCGTTTTAGCGTTTTCACACAAACGTCAGCGCGACGTGACCTTTAGGCCACGCCGCATACGAGACAAAAATGTGAAGAAAAACCGTGTGGTTATCGGCTCGGCGGGGTTTGGCGCAAGCCGTTACAGCCAGCCCTTCCAGCGGAAGAAGAAAAACGGAATGACGGCAGACAGAACCATGGCGAACAAAGCCAGAGGGTAACCGATCGTCCAGCTGAGCTCCGGCATGTGTTCGAAATTCATACCGTATATGGAGGCGACCAGCGTCGGCGGCAGGAAGACAACGGAGGCGATCGAGAAGATCTTGATGATCGCGTTCTGCTCGACACTGATCAGGCCGAGCGAGGCATCGAGCAGAAAGCCGATATTGCTGGAAACGAAGCCGGCATGTTCCGACAGCGTGGCAATGTCATGCGCCACTGTCTTGCACAGGTCTTCGATTTCCGGGTGATGGTGGATCTGCGGCACGTTCAAAAGGAAGGTCAGCATCCGCGACAGCGAACCAAGACTGTCGCGCACCTTGCTGATCAGCCGGTGATGGGCGGCGATGTCGGCGAGCTTGTTCTCCAGAAACTGCGGCGGGCGACGCGTGGAGCGTGGCCGAAAGACTTCCTTCGACAACTCATCGATATGCACCACGGCAGATTCGAGGATTTCCGCCGTGCGGTCGGCAATGGTTTCGAGCAGGCGGGCGAGCAGCATCTTGCCCACCCACGGCGCCTCTGCGGGCTTGCGGCACAATTCGGCGGTGAACAGCTTGAACGATTTAGGATCGGCGTAACGCACCGTCACCAGCTTGCCGGCGGTGAGGATAAAGGCGATGTCGGTGATTTCGGGCGCTTCGGAATCCGCCTTCCAGACCAGCGAGGCGGTCATGAACACGGCGTTCTTTTCGATATAGAGCCGGCTGGAAGGCTCGAAATCCTTCAGTTCAGCACGCGTCGGGATTTCGATACCGAGAAGCTGTTCGACATGACGATCCTCTTCGGGTGTCGGATCGACCAAATCGAGCCAGACGATATCTTCGGCAAGTGCGGGAGGATTTTCTTCGGCGGTCAGAACAGTGACCGAACCGTGGGAATGATAGGCATTGATCACGACAGTCTCTCCACGGCATCACCCGCATATACGATCGCAAAAACGGCGAAGGGAGAAGACGGTTCCCACCTCTCCCCCGAGCGCCTCTATTCAAAAACGCCTTTATTCAAAGACGATTGCCGGAGCCTTCCGCTGTGGCCGCCCCGATACCTGTGCCCAGACAGCCGTGGCGATATCGCGGTAGATGGCAGCCGACGGACCATCCGGCACGGCAGCGACGACCGGCGTGCCGGCGTCGGAACGTTCGCGGATTTCCATGGTCAGCGGTACTTCGCCGAGGAAGGGCACACCGATACGCTCCGCTTCCGCCTTGGCGCCGCCATGGCCAAAGATGTCGTAACGGTTGCCGGTATCGGGGGCGAGAAAATAGCTCATGTTCTCGACGATGCCGAGAAGCGGGATTTCCACCTTGCGGAACATGTTCACGGCCTTGCGTGCGTCGATCAGCGCCAGATCCTGAGGGGTCGAGACGATGACGGCGCCGGCCAGCGGCACCTGCTGCGCCATGGTCAACTGCACATCACCGGTACCGGGCGGCATGTCGACGACGAGAACATCGAGATCACCCCAGGCGACTTCGCGCAGCATCTGCAAAAGCGCCGACTGGACCATAGGTCCGCGCCAGATCATCGCGGTTTCCTCATCGACGAGGAAACCCATGGACATGGCTTTCAGCCCGTAATTCTCCATGGGCTTGATGTATTTGCCATCGATCTGTTCGGGACGGCCGGAGATTTTCAGAAGTCTCGGAACGGAGGGCCCATAGATATCGGCATCGAGCAGGCCGACGCGCAGGCCATTGGCCTGAAGCCCGAGCGCGAGATTCACGGCAGTGGTGGATTTGCCGACGCCACCCTTGCCGGAGGCAACCGCGATGATGGCACCGACACCGGGCACGCCCGATTTGGCAGGCCTTTGCGGGCCGCCCGCCGGCGGATGCGGATGCGCATGGCCGCCCGCAGGGGCAGACGGCTGCGGCCGCGGCGACGGGGCGGATCCTGCCTTGCGATCGGCGGTCAGCGTGGCCAGCACGCCCTTTACACCGGGAATGGCTTTCACGATCCGCTCGGCGGCGGCGCGCAGCGGCTCCAGTTCCTGCGCGCGCTCTGCCGGCACACTGACGGAAAAATAGACTTTTGCATCGGAGATGAAGACATCCGAGACCATGCCGAGCGAAACGATATCGCCTTCGAGATCCGGCCCGCGCACCTTCGAAAGGGTTTCGAGAACCTGCTCCTTGGTGACTTCCGCCATGACCAACAACCTCTTCATCCATTCCCAAGCGCAACGGTGCGCCGCGCAGATTTACAGCGACGCTTATAGGTCGTGATTGCCATGAAGCAAATAAAGGAGAACCGGCAAATAAACAGGAATACAAAAAGAACCGCCGCCGGTTACCGTGCAGGGCCATGAGAGGCGCACTGGCAACCGACGGCGGTTCTTCTCTTCTTTCGCGCCTCTTGGTGCGCTTCCAGTCCCCTCTGGACCTGCAGACAATAATGCAGGGATCGTGCCAGTTTGTTCAATAGCAAAAATAACGTTGTAAATCAGAAAGTTAATTATGATCGATCGTTACTTTTTGCGCATTGCAAATAATGCACTG
The DNA here is from genome assembly GCF_009617585.1 of Endobacterium cereale. GTDB lineage: Bacteria > Pseudomonadota > Alphaproteobacteria > Rhizobiales > Rhizobiaceae > Neorhizobium > Neorhizobium cereale. The sequence goes on from NZ_WIXI01000045.1 coordinate 263,208, forward strand.
CGGGATGCGTCTGTTTTTTAAGCAGAAAAAAGGGAATGCTGCAGTGCAAAAGATGACTATTTGATCAGCCCGACGCGCAATGCTTTTGCCACTGCCTGTGTACGGTTGACGGTATCGAGCTTTTTGGTTGCACGGTTGAGATAATGGTTCACGGTATGCTCTGACAGACCGAGAATACCGGCGATCTCGCTGCTGGTTTTGCCGGCGGCGGTCCAGTTGAGACAATCGAGCTCACGGTCGCTCAGTTGCTCGGTGACGCGGACATCAAGGCTGCGGATATCCGACAGGCGTTCGAACACGTGGATGGAAACATACATCAGTTCCATCATCTGCTGCCTGGAAAAGGCCGGGCCATCGCCGATGATCGACACGACGCCACGATGGCCGGCGATATCGCTGACCGGGAAATAACCACCACGCACCAGATTGAAACGCTCAAACATGTTTTTGGCAACTGCGTTGCCGCTTGCCTTGACAACCTGCTCGAGATCATAGGCGAAAGGAACGGAGGTGCGCCGCAGCTTGCGCACCAATGTGCTGTTGGTCAGCATCTTTGCCTGATCGAAGGCCGTGAGCAGTTCCGCCGGCCAATTGGTGATGATGGTGTTGCCAGCCAGTTCCGTTGCAGTCGCGGCCGGCAAGTTCATCACCATAAAAGCACGTTGACGGTAAGTTTCCGCCAGCCGCTTCATAAAGCGGAAGACGTCAAATTGTGTCTTAAGCGCAGGAATTTCGGTAATATCGACGCCCTCGGCCGCAGATGCGCCCAGATTTTCCATATCGATTTGTCTCATTTCTTGTCTTTTCGCTGTCGCTTGGCCACACAAAACCTGTGACCAGACCCCAAGCGCCCCCATTCGACTTTCGGTCGGCTGTTCACGAAAGGATTATCACTCTATTCGCAATACGCCCGACAATGATGACACATGATTAGATTTGCAAACATTTGTTGTGTTTTCTCCGTAAAATTACGGGGAATTGACCGGACATGGTTATTGCCGCGGACCTAGACCGATATGAACATCCCGCGCGATCGCATCAGCCGCCACAAGAAGCGGGCCTGACCACGAATCCAGAACACCATCACCAATGCGATAGGCTGGAGCGGTGACGGAAACACCGGCCAGAATGTTCTGTTCCGCCACGTGGATGGATGTGGCGACACAACGAATGCCCGGCTGATGTTCCTCCAGATCATAGGCAAAACCGCGCTTGCGGATGTCATGGATATCCGCAAGAAGCGAGGCGACATTCTCATGCGTGCTATCGGTAAATCGCTCGAAGCGTATGCCTTCGAGCCGCGCGCGGATCTCTGCATCCTCCAAAGCCGAAAGCGCCGCCTTGCCGACACCCGTGCAATAGGCCGGTGAGGCATTGCCAATCAGCGAATGCATGCGCACCGCTTGCCGCGCTTCCACCTTGTCGAGATAAATGACTTCCGCTCCGCGCAAAAGCGCGAGATGCACGGTCTCGCCTGTCGCTTCGTGCAACACTTGCAGATGCGCCGCCGCCAGTTGCCGGAACTCGTTGCGCGACCAGCTGCGCGAGGCAAGCCGCAGCAGACGCAATCCCGGCACATAGCCGCCATCGCCATCCGTCTCGATCAACCCTTCCTCGACCAGATGCTTCAGTTGCCGGTGCAGCGTTCCACGGGGTTGCCCCGATGTTTTGAGGATATCGGTAAAGCGAAGCGACCGCGGTGCTTCGGCAATCAGCTCGACCAACGCCATCGCCTTGCCGAGCGTGCCGGTATCGCCGCCGGAAACTGCCTTATGCTCTTCCCGTTCCGCCATGCTGCGCCGTGCTGCCGCCCCCATTGTCGTCTTGACATTTTTTCCTGCATAGCCGAACTATTCCAAATAATCAAACAGTGTTCCAATTAACGGAACTCTATTGTTCAGATGCCGCTCTGGAGGAGACCGTGCCGGCACTTCCTGCCCTTCATCCCGACCTTGCCGGACGTGGCGTGCTGATCACCGGCGGCGGCACCGGCATCGGTGCGGCGCTGACATCGGCCTTTGCCGCGCAGGGGTGCCGGGTGGCATTCATCGATATTGCGGTGGAAGAAAGCCGGGCGCTGGCGAATGCCCTGACGGCGACCTCGCAGCATCCGGTGCATTTCATCGAAGCCGATCTTTCCGACGTCGCCACCGCGCAGGATGGGGTGACTGAAGCGGCAAGGCTGCTGGGGCGGCTGGACATTCTGATCAACAATGCCGCCCGCGATGACCGGCATGATCTGGAGACGGCCAGCGACGACTATTGGGACCAAAACCTCGCGGTGAACCTGAAGCCGGTCTTCTTCGTGTCGCAGGCGGCGGTGCCATTCATGCGGCAGCAGGGCGGTGGCGCGATCGTCAACTTTTCGTCGATCGCCTTCATGCTCAACATGGGTGAACTGCCGGCATATGCAACCGCCAAGGCCGGCATTCTCGGCCTGACCAAAAGCCTTGCCGGCCGGCTGGGGCCGGACAATATCCGTGTGAATGCCATTCTGCCCGGCATGATCGTAACCGAGAGGCAGAAGCGCCTGTGGCTGACGGACCAATCGATTGCCGCGATGATCGAGCGCCAGTGCCTGAAGCGCATGCTGGTGGCTGACGATCTGGCCGGACCAACCCTGTTTCTGGCCTCGGCGGCATCCGCCGCCATGACGGCCCAATGGATTATCGTTGACGGAGGAATTTTGTGACGACATCTCCCGCTTACGCCGCAGTGGACTGGGGCACCAGCAGTTTTCGCCTGTGGCTGATCGATACCGAAGGCCAGGTTCTTGAAGAAAGCCGCAGCAGCGAAGGCATGACTACCGCGGCAAAGGCCGGGTTTTCCACCATTCTGGAAAGCCACCTCAGCGCCTTTTCGGCACCTGATGATTTACCCGTCATCATCTGCGGCATGGCCGGCGCGCGCCAGGGCTGGGTGGAAGCCGGCTATGTGGATGTGCCTGCCGCCCTTCCCGCCGTCCTGACCGCTGCCGCCGTGGTGCCTGACGCGAAACGCGATATCCGCATCCTGCCCGGCATTGCCCAGCGCGGCACGGCACCCGATGTGATGCGCGGCGAGGAAACGCAGTTGCTTGGCGCCCGCGACGGGTCGGTTATCGGCGAACAGCTGTTCTGCATGCCCGGTACGCATTCGAAATGGGTGCGGCTCTCTGGCGAAACGGTGACCGGGTTTGCCAGTTTCATGACCGGCGAACTTTTCGACGTCATCTCGAAAAACTCCATCCTCCAGCATGCGGTCAAGGATGCCGGGGATTTCGACGGCAGCCACCCGGTGTTTCTGGCAGCGATCAAAAGCGCGTTCGACCATCCGGCGCGCGCCACCAATCTGGTCTTCACCGTGCGTTCCGGCCAGTTGCTGGACGGGCTGGACGCGACCGGGGCCGCCGCCCGTCTTTCCGGAACGCTGATTGGCGCCGAAATTGCCGGCGGCATGGCGGATGGCTGGCAGCGCAAGGAACTCGACGCACCGATCAAGCTGATTGCCTCCGGCCGCCTGCAAGACCTTTACGAAGCGGCGTTCGACGCCCTGAACCTTCCCTTTAACACGATAGACGCCGACGAGGCGGTGCGCCGCGGGCTTTCACAGGCGGCAAAAACCGTTTTCGGCGGCAACACTTAAGGACATGACAATGACCCGTATCCCCTTTCCGGAAATGCAGCGCCCGCTGGTGGCGATCCTGCGCGGCCTGAAGCCGACCGAAGCCGTCGCCGTTGTCGGCACACTGATCGAAGCCGGTTTCACCGCCATCGAAATCCCGCTCAATTCGCCCGATCCGTTCCGCTCCATCGAGATGGCAGCGAAAATTGCCCCGGCCGATGTGCTGATCGGTGCCGGCACCGTTCTCACCGTCGAGCAGGTGAATTCGCTTGAGGCCGCCGGTGGCAGGCTGATGGTGAGCCCGAATGTGGAGCCGGCGGTGATCGAAACCGCGGCAGCCAAGGGTATGGTGACCCTGCCCGGCGTCTTCACCGCGACCGAAGCACTGGCCGCGGCACGAGCCGGTGCGACAGGCTTGAAATTTTTCCCGGCAAGCGTGCTCGGCCCATCCGGCATCAACGCCATCCGCGCCGTATTGCCGCCGGAACTGGTGATCGCGGCCGTTGGCGGCGTGTCCGATGCCAATTTCGGCGAATATGTCGATGCCAACATCCTTGCCTTCGGCCTCGGCTCCAGCCTTTACAAGCCGGGCATGAGCGCCGACGACGTGGGCGAGCGGGCAAAAGTGACGATCGCGGCCTATGACGCGGCCATCGCGGCGAAAAAGGGAGGCTGAGGCATGACGGCGCAAAACATCCCGTTCAAGGGCACCGTGCTCTCATCCGCCACCAGCGAGCTCGGCGAAGGACCGACCTTCGATCCGCACGCGGCCAAGGCCTGGTGGTTCAACATCGTTGGCCAGGAATTGCATGAACTGGATACGGTGAGCGGAGAAACCCGCGTCCATCCGCTGCCCTTCATGGGCAGCGTGCTTGCCCGTATCGATGCCGGACGGCAATTGATCGCCTCCGACAAGGGCCTGTTCATTCGCGATACGGTGAGCGGCGAGTTTGCGCATTATGTCGATCTGGAAGCCGATAAGCCGGGCAACCGTTCCAATGACGGCCGCGTTCACCAATCGGGCGCGCTCTGGATCGGCACGATGGGCCGCAAGGCGGAAGATGGCGCAGGCGCGATCTACCATGTCGCCAAGGGCCAGGTGACCAAACTGTTCGACAATATCAGCATCACCAATGCCATCTGCTTCTCGCCGGATGGCACGATCGGTTATTTCGTCGATACCAAGGTCAATCAGTTGATGCAGGTGGCGCTTGATGCCGCAACAGGACTGCCGACCGGCCAGCCATCCGTGCTGATCGACAACAAGGGCGAGCCCGGCGGCATGGATGGCGCGGTGTGCGATGCCGAGGGAAAAATCTGGAATGCCCGCTGGGGTGCCGGCTTGTTGGATTGTTACGCACCCGACGGAACGCTGCTTGGCCGTTATGAAGTGCCGGTGAAACAGCCGAGTTGCCCGGCATTTTTCGGCGAGAATGCCGATCGTCTGCTGACCACATCCGCATGGCAGGGCATGGACGAAAATGCACGCAAGACAGACGCTAAGGCAGGCAATCTCGTCGACCTCGGCATCAGCGTCAGAGGCCGTTTCGAGCCGGACTACCTACTTTAGCTTACTCTACTTAAAGTAGAATCAATCGAAGGGACCTAACTTGCGGGATGATGAATTGTTCCGCAAGTTTTCGCCTATTTTTTAGTCATTAAAATCGGAACCAATTGCCTGATCCAGCCATTCTCCTGTCGATCCGGCACGGGAAATCTTCCCTCACGAAGAGGGCGGAACCCGCGTCATCCACGACAAGAAAGGCAGGTTTGATATGAGCAAGATCCTTAGCACGATGGCAGCCGCAGCTCTGATGGCATCCACCGCGATTGCTCCGGCATTCGCCCAGACGACCGCGCCAGCCCCGGCGGCCCCCGCCGAACAGACGGCCCCCGCTGATACGATGGCGAAACCCGCAGCGCCTGCCATGAAATCGGCTGATGCCGGTGCCGCTGGCACCTATCTGACCGAACAGGCCGCCACGCAGGTCGCCGCCAGCGATTACATGGGCAAGTCGATCTATAATGCCGAAGACAAGAGCATCGGCGATGTGAACGACCTGATCCTGGAAGAAAACGGCGGCGTTGTCGCAGCCGTGGTCGGTGTCGGCGGCTTCCTCGGCATCGGTGAAAAGAATGTCGCCATTCCGATGGACAAGCTGACGGTGACGCGTGAAGAAAACAGCGTGCGCCTGACCACGACGGAAACCGCGGAATCGCTTCAGGCCGCTCCGAAATTCATGACGCTGGCCGAACAGCAGACCGCTTCCACCTCGGGTACGGATGCCACGACGACGTCGTCGACCGCGGCTCCTGCAACCCCGGCGGCACCTGCCGCTCCGGCCGATAACGCCACTACCCCGGCAACGCCTGCCAAGCCATAACGGTTTTGCAAGCTGGACCGAGGGACCCGTTATAGGTCCAATTCGAAGGGCGGTGCTTTTGGCATCGCCCTTTTTTCGTGGTTTTTGCCTATCCGGGTTTGAGCGCGGTGACTTGCAGAAGGGCGCGGCTCCTATCTCCGTCATTCCTTGTGCTCGTCACAGGAAACCAGCCGACGCGCGTCTGCGCGGCGAAAGTGTCTTTTCAACTCAAGGACTTGGGCTGACTGGATCCTGGCTCAACCCTCGGATTTAACCCGAGGGCTGGATGACGCGGGAGAAGTTTCCCGCATCAGCTTCGACAGCGGACGACGCATGGCGACACTAGCAGCCCACCCCTCACAACAACGAACACATCCGCAGCGCATCATAGATCGCCGCATGAATATTGCGGCTCGACACCGCATCACCGATACGGATCAGATCGAAGTCCGCTTCCGGCATGGTTTGCGGCAAGGGTGCCCGCCGTTCGATCAACGCCGGATAATCCACTGCGCCAAGATTGCGCGACAACGGTTTTAGCGCACGGTACAGTTCATCATTGGCCATGGTGCCGTGTTCGGCCACCACTTGCGCCACCCGTCGCTGCACATACACATCCGGTGCGAAATCCGACGACAGCACCGCCACCAGCGCATTGCCATCACGCCGCACCGAATGGAGCCGGGTGTTGATCGTCACCCGCACATTCTTTTCGGCAAAGATGCGGGCATAGGGCACATGATTCATACCGCCCATTTCCGGTGCGAAAAACCGCTCCGGCGACACGACCTCCAGTTCCGAACCGGCGCGGGCAATCACTTCCGCAGCGCTCATGCCCTGATGGCCGCCATTGTCATCGAACAGCAGCACGGTTTCAGCCGGTTTGACGGCACCGGCGAGAATGTCCCAGCTGGAGGTCAACAACTCCTCGCCTGCTTCGATTTCCGGAAACTGCGCCAAACCGCCAGTGGCGACGATCACGAGGTCAGCGCCAAGCGCCGTCACATCCTCGGCTTCGGCATAGGTGTCGTAGGAAATTGTCACCCCCAGCCGTTCCAGCTCATTCAGTCTCCAGTCGATGATGCCGACCATTTCGCGGCGACGCGGGTTGCGGGTCAAAAGATTGACCTGTCCGCCCGCCTCCCCCGTCGCCTCAAGCACGGTGACGACATGGCCGCGTTCGGCCAGAACCCGTGCCGCCTCCAGCCCTGCCGGACCGGCACCGATGACGACGGCCTTGCGCGGCACCGCCGCTTCGTCGATCCGGTGCGGCATCATTGCCTCGCGGCCGGTGGCGGCATTGTGGATGCAGAGCGCCTCGCCGCCTTCATAGATACGGTCGAGACAGTAGGTGGCGCCGACACAGGGACGGATGCGCGCCTCCTCCCCCGCCATCACCTTGGCGACGATATGCGGATCGGCGATATGGGCGCGGGTCATGCCGACCATGTCGAGTTTGCCTTCCGCTATGGCATGGCGGGCAGTGGCGACATCGGCGATGCGGGCAGCGTGAAAGACCGGGAATTTTGTGGCCGCCCGCACCTCACCGACAAAATCCAGATGCGGCGAGGCCCTCATGCCCTGGATCGGAATGACCTCGTTGAGCGCCGCGTCATGTTCGAGATGGCCACGGATAAGATTGAGAAAATCGATCTTTCCCGTATCGACAAGACATCGGGCGATCGCCAGACCTTCTTCCTTCGAAAGCCCCTTATCCCAGTCCTCATCCGCCACCATGCGGATGCCGACGATGAAATCCGGGCCGACCACCTTGCGCACCGCATCAATGATCAGATGCGTGAAACGCAGCCGGTTTTCCAGCGAGCCGCCATATTCATCCTCCCGCCGATTGGTGGCCGGGGACCAGAAGTGGTCGGTCAGATGGCCGTAGGCTTCGAGTTCGATGCCATCCAGACCCGCAGCCTGCATCCTTTGTGCCGCATCGGCATAATCTGAAACGATGCGCGCGATATCCCAATCCTCGATCTCCTTGGGAAAGGAACGGTGGGCCGGTTCACGGATCGGCGACGGTGCAAGTACCGGCAGCCAGTCACCCTTGTTCCAGTTGGTGCGACGACCCAGATGCGTCAGCTGGATCATCACCGCCGTGCCGTACTCGTGACAGTCATCGGCGAGCTTTTTCATCCAAGGCACGATCTCGTCGCGATAGGCATGCAGGTTGCCGAAGGCGGGCGGGCTGTCACGCGAGACGATGGCGGAGCCTGCGGTCATGGTGAGCGCGATGCCGCCCTTTGCCTTTTCGCGGTGATACAGCCGGTAACGATCGGTTGGCATGCCGCCTTCGGAATAGGCCGGTTCGTGCGCGGTGGACATGACGCGGTTTTTGAGTGTCAGGTGTTTCAGCTGAAATGGTTGAAGCAGCGGATCGTTGGACGCAAGCATGCCATTCTCCCCTCACCATCACGGATGAGGAGATAATCACGGACAGGCTTGGATATGGCGAGCGTCATCAGCGGCGCAAAATGTTCTTGCAGCGTCAGATTGTGAAAGAAGGGCGAAGCGCTGGTCGTCGCCGGACGATTGCATGCCGGTTGTCATCAGTCGGAATGATCGATGCCGGCAGTTATCAACCGGCGATCAGCTCACGCTGAATGCGAAGCAACAAACGCTCCACATCCCCTGCATATTCAACAGCACTGCGATTGGCGGGAACCTCAACCGGGAAAACTTCCGTCAAATCGCCATCAGCCCTGACCGCATCTATCCAATCCTGAATGACGCCAACATAAGCTTCCAGTGCCGTCAACGGATCGGGTGAGCAATCTGCCCCAGGAAACTCCGGCGGCATACCCGTCCAAATATAGGCATGCGGCAAACCGGCATATGTTGCATTGGCAACCGCGTTTTCATCCACTTTCTGATCGTTCCATTTGGGATAAGGCCATTTCTGACCAACCACGACCCAGTGATATTCCGGAACTTTGTTATAAGCTTCGATGCGAAACAGGAAAACCCCGCAGAGGCCTCCAACGGTTAGGCCATGCCAGCATCCACGATTCTTTTTCATCCATCTGAGGGAACTCGTATAGTCGTAAGCGATAGCCAGAAGGCGGCCTTCCTCGGAGCCATTCTCGAGAAGACTGCTCCATTCGCCAAGTTTGCGAATGCCCTCGAACCCTGCTTCAGACGCTTCACTCTTCGCTGGATTCACTGAGATTTTGGAACGATCAAAGGAATTCATCATTGGCTCTTGTGTCCCAAACGATTGCCCTTTGTACCGTATCAGGCGGTAATGCGTTCGATCCGGGCGAATTCGCGGTAATGCGCTTCGAGATATCTGAGCGTCGCCATGCTGTCGGCCGGCTTTCCGTAATAATAGCCCTGCCCCATGCCGCAGCCGAGCGCCTTCAGCTTTTCCGCTTCCTCGATCTGCTCGATGCCTTCCGCCACCACCTGCAGGTCGAGACCATCGCACATGGCGACGATCGCCTTGATGATGTGTTCGGACGCACGGTCGGTGGTGATGCGCGACACGAAGGCGCGGTCGATCTTCACCTTGTCGAAGGTGAAATCGCGAAGCCGCCCGAGGCTCGACTGACCGGTGCCAAAATCGTCGAGCGAGATACGCACGCCGGCCTGGCGCAGTTCGGTGATGATGCGGTGAGCCGTATCGGCCGAGGTCATCACCGCCGTTTCGGTGATCTCCAGCTCGACACGGTTGGGATCAAGACCGACACGGGCAAGTGTTTGCAGCATGGACTGCGCCGTGCCCGGATCCATCAGCTGGGCCGACGAGAGATTGAACGAGAGAAACAGTTCTCGCGGCCATGCAAGGGCCGCTTCCGCCGCCTTGCGAAGAAGCGTTTCCGACAGTGCATCGATGAAGCCGCGCTCTTCGGCCAGCGGCACGAAAGCGGCGGGAGACACAAAACCGAGATCGGCATCAATCCAACGGGCGAGCGCCTCGAAACCGAGGACTGCGCCATCGCGCAGGCGCACGATCGGCTGGAAATGGACATCGACCGCATCGGCGATGATGGCATTGCGCAGCGCCTGTTCAAGCTGCGTGGCGCGCTTCATCTCCTGCGCAATTTCCTGGGAATAGACCGTGATCTGGCCACGACCGCGACGTTTCGAGCGGTAAAGCGCGGTTTCGGCGCTTTTCAGAAGCTCCTCGAATTCCTCGCCGGCAAAGGGATAGATGGCAAAACCGAAGGAGGAGGACAGGCGCACATTGCGGTCGCCGAGATCATAAGGGGCTGACAGCACGTCCTTGATCATCTGGCCGATGCGTTCGGCACCATTCTTTTCGAAGACCAACGGGAAAACGAAGGCGAATTCGTCGCCGTCGTGACGGGTGACTGTGGCGCCGTCGGGAATGCAGGCTTTCAGGCGATGACCGACCTGACAAAGGATCTCGTCGCCCGCTTCGGCGCCGAAAAGATCGTTAATGGGTTTGAAACCGTCGAGATTGGCGATGCAGATGGCAAATGGAGCAGGATCGTCGGCACGTTCAGCCGCCAGCATGCGCACCTTGTCGCGCATCCGGTAACGATTGCCCAAGCCCGTCAACGGATCGCTATAGGCCATAGCCTGTAGCTCGTTGTGGCTGACCTGAGGCAACTGGGCGCCTGCCAATTTCATTTCATGATCCCGTATCACCTTTAGGCTCAAAGGAGGATGAGATGAAAAGATTAAGAAAACCGTAGCGTGCGCATGCACAGCTGATCAAACGGCGAGAATATCCGCGTCCTCGGCAGAATCATTGCCACCCAGCCCGAGGGCGTTGAACACGGCCTCCACGGCATCGCTGCTGACGGGCTTGATCAGAACCGCATCCATGCCTGCCTGCTGGCATTGCTCGCGATCATTCTCGAAAGCCGGCTGCAGCACGCCGATAACAACAGTGGCGCCGGAACCGCCCTCCAGCTCGCGAATGCGGCGGGTTGCCTCGAAACCGTTCAAGCTTGGCAGCGTGATATCCATCAGCACAGCACGCGGGCGCTGCTCCTGCCAGATGCGCACCGCTTCTGCGCCATCAGCCGCCACAATATAACGATAACCGAGCCCCTCAAGGATCTGCGAGAAGACGATCTGGTTGACGGCATTGTCTTCCGCCACGAGCACATCGATCTGCGACGAACCTTCGATCTGCCAGTCGTCGTCGGCGGCGGCGGCTTGCGACCGGCCCGACCGTTCGGCGAAATTGCGGGCGAGCGCCGCCATCAGATCGCCGCGTAGCGTGGACGGCGCCAGTGCCAGAAGATCGATGCCGTATTCTTCGGTCGCCTTACAAAGGGTTGCCTGCATGGCGGGTTCGCAGAGAACCAGATCGACCGAAACATCCGCCTCAGCGGCAATATCCAGAAAAACTTCAAGCTCCGCTGCATCGTCGACCTGCGAGCAATCGATACCGGCTTCGAGCAGGATGGCAAGCGTATCCGATGCCAGGGCCTCATCCGCCGTCACCAGCAGGACGCGGCGGCCTTCCGGCATGGGCGGCGCGGGCCGCAGGGCCGCGGCCGCAGCTTCGTCGCTCATTCCGGAAGCGGAAAAATCGAGGCTCGGCACCGGATCGCTCGACGGCGCGGCAAAGTCGGCTTCGGCGAGCGCGGAAATATCGTTGATGACGGACACTACGAAATAGCGCCCCGGCTTGCCGATGCGATACCGGCTGGTGACAATCGAGGCCTCGCGGCCATCGGCACGGATCATCTGTTCCGGCGTGACCAGCGAATTACCGCTTTCCATCACCTGGCGGGCGGGATCATCCAGCCGCTCGACGAAATCGTTCTTGTGCAGATCGGACAGCCGGCGGCCAAGGATGGCGGTGGCCGGCAGGCCATAGAGCGCGCAGGCCGCCTTATTGACCGCGACGAACTGGAAATTGCGGTCCTTGACTAGGATCGGCACCGGCAGATTGTCGAGAATATCCTCCGTGACCTGCACGCGCTCCAGATCGGCGCGCCACTGGTCTTCGCGTTTCTTGGTCTCGGATACGTCCCGGACGAGGCAAACGCCGTAACCGGACGGCAGGCGGCGCTTGGTGTAGGAAATCCAGCGCTCAGGCCCGCAACGCTCCAGCGTTTCCGAGCGCTCCTTCCACAAGCTGGCGATCTGCTCGGCCACCCAGTCCTCGCGCGGCAGATGCGAACGATGCGGCCGCGACAGGGCGTCACGTCCGGAAAGTTTGCCCGTATCGTAGATCGACCCGAAGAAGTCGCGCATGCGGCCACCGGCGGCCGGCATGATTTTGGGGAAAAAATTGCGCAGTTGCGGGCTGGCGAAAAGGATGAGGTCGTTGCGGTCATAGACAAGGAACGCGCCCGAAACGGATTCGGCAACGACGTCCAGCATGGCAGATTGAATGTTTGCGTCCTCGGACGTCAAATCATCCATCAAAATCGACTCCTGCACCCCACAAACGCCCCGGCGAAAACCGGACCGCCAAGCCTGACAACCAACCGCTCCGGCCTCCGATTGCTGATAATGCGGTTTTCAAACTCCGCAGATCAGCGTTTTCGGCCGGGATGTCCATTCGGTGCACGGCACCTTCAGAAAGCGATCGACAGGCATTATACCCAGCGCAGAAATAGCGCTTTTGTCTTAAAGTCGAATTAATCGTCGGATTTCTACCCTCCACTGAAACTGGCCCCTATGCAGCGCCGCTCGAATCCGGGAAAATGGCCACATGCCAGTCAAACTTCTTTCAGAAACGCTGATCAACCAGATCGCCGCCGGCGAAGTCATCGAACGCCCGGCCAGCGCCGCCAAGGAGCTGATCGAAAACGCCATCGATGCCGGCGCCACCCGTATCGAGATCGCCACTGCCGGTGGCGGCAAAAGCCTGATGCGCATCACCGACAACGGATCGGGCATGAATGCGGCCGATCTGGAGCTTGCCGTGCGCCGCCACTGCACCTCCAAGATCGACGTCCATCTCGACGATATCCGCACGCTCGGCTTTCGCGGCGAGGCGCTGCCGTCGATCGGTTCGGTGGCGCGGCTGACGATCACCAGCCGCCAGCAGGGCGCATCGGAAGGTTATGAAGTCAGCGTTGTCGGCGGCAAGACATCGGCCGTCAAACCGGCGGCCGCGAACCCCGGTACGGTGGTGGAAGTGCGCGACATCTTTTTCGCCACCCCTGCCCGCCTGAAATTCCTCAAAACCGAAAAGGCCGAGGCCGGCGCGATTACCGAAGTGGTGAAGCGCATGGCGATCGCCTTTCCAAAAGTGCGCTTCGTGCTGTCGGGGCCTGACCGTTCGACGCTGGAACTGCCGGCCACCGGCGACGATCATCTTGCCCGCATGGCACAGATCCTCGGCGCCGAGTTCAAGGACAATGCCATCGAGATCGATGCGGCGCGCGAAGATGTGACGCTGACCGGTTTTGCGGGCGTGCCGACCTTCAACCGCGGCAATTCCGGCCATCAATACATGTTCGTCAACGGACGACCGGTGCAGGACAAGCTGCTCCTGTCCGCCATCCGTGGCGCCTATGCCGAAACCATTCCGTCGGGACGGTACCCGATCGCGGTTCTGTCGATCGGGCTCGATCCGGCACTGGTGGATGTCAACGTTCACCCGGCCAAATCCGACGTGCGGTTCCGCGATCCCGGCCTTGTGCGCGGCCTGATCGTCGGGGCGATCCGGCAGGCCTTGGCACGCGAGGGCGACCGGGCAGCCACGACCGGGGCGAGCGGATTGCTGCGGGCCTTCCGGCCCGAAGCGCCGGGCGGCTATCAGCCGCAGGGGTTTGCGGCGCAAGGCGATGGCAGTTCCGGCGGCTATGGCGGCTCAGCCACGGGAGGATCGGGCTTAGGTGGATCGGGCACGGGTAGCGCTGGCAGCGGTTTCGGCGGCGGCTGGTCGGCATCGCGTTATGCCTCCGCGTCAAGCCAGCCGTGGAACGCCGCAACATCACCGTCCCGCCCGTTTCAGCAGGCCGGTTTTGCCGAGCGGCAGGCGGGTTTCGACACCATGACCATGCCGAGCGCGCGGGCCGACCATTTCGAGGCTGCGGCGGTGTCTGAAGAGGCACCGATCCGCCATCGTCTGGGCGCGGCACGGGCACAGCTGCATGAAAACTATATCGTTGCGCAGACGGAGAACGGGCTTGTCATTGTCGACCAGCATGCGGCGCATGAACGACTTGTCTTCGAGGCGATGCGCAAGGCGCTGGATGCCGACCGGCTGCCCTCGCAGGTTCTTCTGATCCCCGAGATCATCGACCTGCCGGAAGAGGATTGCGACCGGTTGATGGTGCATGTCGATGGGCTAGACCGTCTGGGGCTGGCCATTGAACGGTTCGGCCCCGGCGCGATCGCCGTGCGCGAAACACCGGCCATGCTGGGCGAAGTCGATGCCTCCGACCTGATCCGCGATCTCGCCGACGAGGTGGCCGAGTGGAATACGGCGGGTGGACTGAAGGGCCGTCTGGAACATGTGGCGGCGACGATGGCCTGCCATGGTTCTGTGCGTTCGGGACGGCGCCTGAAGCCGGAAGAGATGAACGCGCTGCTGCGGGAAATGGAAGCGACGCCGGGATCAGGCCAATGCAACCACGGTCGCCCGACCTATATCGAGCTGAAGTTGACGGATATCGAAAGATTGTTCGGGCGCAGTTGAGTGTTTTGGCCAGTGCCGCTTGCGTGTTTAAGCCGCGTGAAGCGGTGCTGTCCTATTTGTATGAGGGCGGTGCGCCACACCCCCGATAATCTGACGGCACCTTCCAACGACACGCAACCCCTTCCCATCCACTCACCTTCGCGGTAATCACCATTTATGATTTTCGGATCAAAGATTTTCGGCAGGAGACGCAGGATGAACCGTTTTGAAGGCGCAGGTTTTCGCGAGGCAAAACTTCGTTATCTCGACGGCGATTACCAGATCATCACCTCCGGTTCGTTCGTCATTTGCGCCATGACCGGCGCCAATATTCCGCTCGACGAACTGCGCTACTGGAGCGTGGCGCGGCAGGAGCCCTATGCCGATTGCGCTGCCTCGCTGGAAGCCGACAAACGCGCCGGCATCCTGCCCAATCAGAAACGCGCCTGATCTTTTTTACCTGGCCTTGAGCAACCGTTGGCGGCAATTTGCAATCGCCGCATCGATGATGTGATGGGCCGCGCGCGGATCGTCGAACACCATGTCGATTTCGACAACCGTGGTTTTATCCGCCAGTTCCTTCGCCTTGCCGGAATGCCCCGTCAGCCGCACCGCGTCCTTGGATGTGGTGACCGGCAGGAGATCCTGTTTCGCCGCGTCCTTCAGAAGATCCGCGATCTCGTCCTCGGTGAAATAATGATGATCGGGAAAGGCGCGACGCTCGACGATGGCGGCCCCGAGGCTGACCACCGTGCGATAGAATTTTTCCGGGTCGGCAATGCCGACATAGGCAAACACATGCCGGTTGACCAGTGACGGGTCGGGGCGCGGCACGACCGAGGCCACGTGGATCTGCTTGCCTGCACGCGCTGCCTGCCGGACCAGTGCATCGGCAGCAGGGCCGTTGCCGACCTTGAGGATGGCGGACAGTTGATGCATCTGTTCGGAGATCGGCGCACGCACGGGGCCGCCGGGGACGAGATGGCCGTTGCCGATGCCGCGATTGCTGTCGATCACCACAAGCGCAAAATCCAGTTCCAGCCTCGCGCTCTGGAAACCGTCATCCATGATGATGATATCGGCGCCTTCCGAGACCAGCCTTTTCGCGCCATCGACGCGGCGACGGGAAATCACCGTCATCGCTTCACGGGCGAGAAGCAGCGCCTCGTCGCCCACCGCATCGGCGCGGTGGTGATGCGGATCGACCACGGTGACGACATCGAGCGAGCCACCGTAACCGCGGCTAAGGAAACCGGGCTTGAGGCCACGCGCAATCGCTGCGCGGGCAATGGCGATGGCAGTCGGGGTCTTGCCGGCGCCGCCGACAGTAAAATTGCCGATACAGATGACCGGAACGGGGACGCTGCCGCGCTTGGCGTTGCGCATGCGGCGGCCGGCAATGCGGCCGTAGAGGAAGGAAATCGGGGACAGGCCCCAGGCGCGCCAATCGGCCTTTGTCCACCAGAACGGCGGCGCTTCCGAAACCATTTTTCGTCTCTGCTCTTGTCTATTTTCGGCGAGAGCATTGCTGGCGATTTAACAATTGCCAGCAATGCTCTCGATTTCTGGTTTTACGTAATTCCGAACGCAAAACCGGTTGCCGCTTTTGCCGGAATTGCTTCAGAAACGGCAGAACCGACAAAAAGGCAAGGTTTTACGGGAGGAGATCTTCAATCAGGGTAATATCCGCAAGTACGATGTCGGCGAGCGGCGACAATGTTTCGGTCGTGCCGGTACCGGTCAGCACCGCGATCCTGAGGCCCGCGCCTGCCGAGAGGCCGACATGCATGTCGTGGCTGTTGTCGCCGACCATGGCGACCTCCGACGGATCAACCCCAACGGCGCTGGCAAAGGCGAGCAACATGCCGGGTTCCGGCTTCACGCCATGGCCGCTGTCGTAACCGGTGACGAAATCGAGATATCGGGCGAAGTCGAACCGATCCGCCGTGGCGCGGATGGCAGCTTCGTTATCGCTTGAGGCAACGCCCAGTTTCAGCCCCCTCGCCTTCAGCTTTCCAAAAAAACCGGCAAGATCGGCAGCCGGCACGGAATAGTCGGCGGCGCGCAGGAAAAGCGCATCGAGCTTTTGCGTCAGGTCTTCTGCATCCAGCGGTGAGCCGACGGCAATCAGACCACGGGCGATATCGGCAGCACTTCCGGCTGCAAACAGGCTGTCAGCGCGCGTGTGGCCGGAGGCGTCATCCATGCCGCCCACATCGAGCAGGCGGGCTTCGAGTGCGGCATCGCCGTTGGCGGCAATATGGGCCGCCTCGCGGTTTACCGGGCCCCAGCTTTCGTCATAACGCAGAAGCGTGCCGTCCTTGTCGAACAGGATAGCCTTGATCGCCGAAAAATCTGGATCCGTCATTACTGTGCGGCAGTCTTGGGCTGAAGCGCGGCGGACACGGCGAGCGGATTGATATAGGGTTCCAGCGCCTTGACGGTGGCCGACAGCGCGCCACGCATGTCCTGAATGGCTTCCTGACCCGCATCGATCATATTGCGGCGGGCGATATCGTTGTTCAGCAAGTAATGCACGGCCTTGGCCAGCATTTCGGTATCGCGGATCATACGAGCGCCGCCCTTGCGGATCAGCTGCTGATAGGTTTCGCGAAAATTCTGGACATTGCTGCCGGACAGTATCGCGCAGCCGAGCATGGCCGACTCAATGGGGTTCTGGCCGCCTTCGGCCGTCAGCGAGCGGCCGACAAAGGAGACTTCGGTGAGGCGCAGATACAAGCCCATCTCACCGATACTGTCGCCAAGGAAAATGTCGGTATCGGGCGTAATAACATCACCCCGGGAACGACGCGCGACCTTCAGCCCCTGCTCGACAAGTCCTGCCTCGATCTCGTCACCGCGTTCGGGATGGCGCGGCACGATGATGGTGAGCTGGCCGTTGCGGGGTTTCAGTGCCTTGTGCACGGTGGCGGCGGCGGTTTCCTCGCCATCGAAGGTGCAGATGGCGGCCCATGTCTTGCGGTTGCCGATCTGTGCCAGATAGGCGTCGACGGCAGACTGATCAGCCGGCGGCGGATCGGTATCGCCCTTCAGATTGCCCGAGACCGTCACCGGCCAGGCACCGAGATCGCGAAAACGTTCCGCATCGACATCCGAACGGGCCACAACCAGAGCCATTTTGCCGAACAGCTGCTCGGCAATGCCGCCAAAACCCTTCCAGCGATCGAAAGACCGGTCGGAAATGCGGGCATTGACGCGGATCTGCGGAATGTGGCGGCGGGTGAGTTCGGCGATCGTGGTCGGCCAGATTTCGGATTCCGCCGTGATCGCCACATCGGGACGCCAGTAACGGATGAAACGCTTGATGGCGAATTTGACGTCGAGCGGTACATATTGATGGATGACCTCATTGCCGAGGCGGTTTTCCACCAGAGCGGCCGAGGTGACCGTGCCCGTCGTCAGAAGAATATGAATGCCGCGGCGGCCGAATTCGCGGATGAGCGGAATGACTGCAAGCGTTTCACCAACGCTTGCAGCGTGCATCCAGACCAGCGGCCCGAACGGGCGCGGCTGGCTGGCATAACCGAAGCGCTCCAGCCGGCGCTGTCGGTCTTCCTTGCCCTTGAAGGCGCGATAGGTCAGATAGCCGCCCGTCAACGGATAGGCGAGGACACCGACAACGCGGTATCCCGTCAAAGCGATGCGCGCCAAGCCTTTGCTCATCGCATCATCCCCTGATCCGTCACCATCGATGTCAATTGCCCAACCCTTAGCATATATTGCTTATAGCGCCCGCGTTCTGCTTTACAAATACGTCAAAAAAAGGGGGGCTGCAGTACAAGAACCGATAACCACAGGTATCGGTCCCAGCCGAAACGACAGTATTAGAGACCGGTCGCCTTCGGATCGAGCAGGCGGTGCATATGCACGATGAAATAACGCATATGGGCGTTGTCTACGGTCTGCTGCGCCTTGGCCTTCCAGGCCGTGAGAGCAGAGGCGTAATCCGGGAAGATGCCGACGATATCAAGTGCCGACAGATCGCGGAACTGCACGTCGGTGAGGTCGGACAATTCGCCTCCGAAAACGAGGTGCAGAAGCTGTTTCTTTTCGGTGGTTCCGGTCATGTCAATCTCTCAAGGACGTGTGGGTCAAAAGGCCTGCCTTATTTGGCTGTCATTGAGGTATTTCACCCCAAAGGTCAACCCGAATGGGCTTGACGCAGCAGGCTTTTGATAACTGATTCGCCACCGGCAAAGAGCGTTGCGTGCTTCACGGTTTCGCGATTGTAAACGAGGCGGCTGTCATCGGTTTCCACAAGCCTGCCACCTGCGCGAAAAAGGATCAGGTCGGCCGCCGCCAGATCCCAGTCATGCGAGTTGCGGGCGACCAGCGTTCCGTCGATGCGGCCATCCGCGACCATCGCAAGACGATAGGCCAGCGACGGCACATGCTTCACCCGGCTGAGCAGCTTGCGGTATTCCGGCTCGAACTTGTTGACCATCTCGGCGGAGGCGGCAATGTTGAGCACCTTGTCCGGGTGGTGTTCGGCAACTGAAATGACTTCCCCGTTTTTCAGTGCCGGACCATCGAGGACGGCATAAAATTCTTCCGACAAGGCCGGTGCAAACAGAACACCTGCTACCGGCGAGCCCTTGTGCACGACGGCAACGCTGACACACCAGTTGGTGGCGCCCTGGATAAACCCACGCGTGCCATCGATCGGATCGACCACGAAGACAGTTTCCGCCGACAGCCGTGCCGGATCGTCGTCGTTTTCCTCCGACAGCCAGCCATAATCGGGCCGGGCCGCCCTCAACACACTGAGGAGGCGGTCGTTGGCGGCGAAATCGGCCGCGCTGACGGGCGATGCGCCCTCGTTCTTCCACCAGACTTCCGGCGACTGGCCGAAGAAACCAAGCGCAACCGCACCCGCCTGCCTTGCGGCATCACGGATGAGATCGAGATCGGCGCTCCAGCGGTCGCTTTCCATCATGTCAGCGTCCGGCCAGCGTCATGCCCTCGATGGCGATGGTCGGCGAAGCAACACCGAACTTGCGGTCGATATCGTTTGCCGGCGTCAGCCGCATGAACATGTCTTTGAGATTGGAGGCGATGGTCACTTCCGAGACGGCAAAGGAAAGTTCGCCATTCTCGATCCAGAAACCGGTGGCGCCGCGCGAATATTCGCCGGTGATCATGTTGGTACCCTGACCGATCAGTTCGGTGACGTAAAAACCGTTACCGATCTGACGGATCAGGTCCTGCGGGTCGATGTCACCCGGTTCCAGCGCCAGATTGGTGGAGGCAGGCGTTACCGACGTGCCGCCGCGCACGCCACGGCCATTGGTCTGCAGGCCAAGCTCACGACCGGTGGAGGTGGAGAGGAACCAGTGCTTCAGCACACCGTCCTCGATCATCACCATACGCTCGCCCGAAACACCTTCGCCATCGAAGGGACGCGAGGATGAGCCACGCACGATCAGCGGATCGTCGGTGATGTGGAGGCCGGATTTCAGAACCTGCTGCCCCATCTTGTCGCGCAAAAAGCTGGTTTTGCGGGCAACAGAGGCGCCATTGATGGCGCCGGCAATGGTGCCGACGAAACCGCGGGCGATGCGCGGATCAAAAACAACGGTGACGTTGCTGCCGGTATCGACCTGGCGCGGATTGATGCGCTTGACCACCCGTTCCCCGGCGCGGCGGCCGATCAGCGCGGCATCGTCGAGGTCGGCGTAATAGAGGCGGCTGTCGAAATCATAGTCACGCTCCATCTTCGTACCTTCGCCGGCAATGACGCTGACGGAATGGCCGAAACGACTACCCATGTAGGAGCCGGAAAAACCGTGCGAGGTGACGAGGACGAGACCGCCCGCTCCGGCAGACGCACCGGCGCCCGACGAATTGGTGACGCCCTGCACGTCCAAGGCGGCCTGCTCGGCGGCAAGCGCCGCATCCCGCAACTGGTCGGTCGAAACCTCCGTCGGATCATACAATTCGAGATCGGGGTAGGTTTGGGCCAGATTGGCCTCGTCCGCCAGACAGGCATAAGGATCTTCCGGCGAAACCTTGGCCATCGATACGGCGCGTTCGGCCAGAACCTTGATATCGAAACCTGGATTGGCGGAAACGCTCGCCACTCGGTTGCCGACAAAAACGCGCAGGGCGAAATCGTCGCTTTCCGAAGCTTCCGTACCCTCCACCTTACCGAGGCGAACGCTGACGGAGCGGGAACTGGAGCGGATGACGACAGCATCGGCCTTGTCCGCGCCCGCCTTGATGGCGAGGTCGATCAGTTCGGAGGCGCGGGAGAGAAGATTTTCGGAATCGATTTCAGCGGACATGTGCAGGCCTTTCGTTCCGAATCCATTTATTGTGCACTACATGACGCATCAAGGGCGTACCAGCGATTCTTAAGGGCCGCCCCGTTCACTCCTGCATGAAGAGCCCGCCATGGCCGCGCCCGAAACCCTGTTTACCGAAACCCTGCTGCTGCTCGGCGGCGCGGTGCTGGCCGCACCGCTGTTCCGCAAACTGGGATTGGGCACCGTTCTCGGTTACCTGGCAGCCGGCGTTGTCATCGGCCCGATCCTGCACACCATTACGGACGCGGGCGAGGTTCTGCATGTCTCGGAACTCGGCGTGGTGTTCCTGCTGTTCATCATCGGGCTGGAACTGAAACCTTCGCGCCTGTGGCAGATGCGCGGCGACGTTTTTGTGCTCGGCACGGCGCAGGTGATGATCACCGGGCTGGTACTCTCGGGTCTGGCTTACCTCACCGGCATGGCCGGCTGGCGTGGCGGGCTGATAGCAGGTTTCGGTCTTGCGCTGTCTTCGACCGCCTTTGCGCTGCAGATTTTGGCCGACAACAGCGATACGAATACGCGCTATGGCCAACGCGCCTTCTCCATCCTGCTGTTTCAGGATCTGGCGATCGTGCCGCTTCTGGCGCTCGTCACCATTCTTGGCGGCCCAAGCGAGGATACGACACCGATCGCGCAGGATTTTGCCGTGGCGATCGGCGCAATCGGCGCCGTGGTTCTGGCTGGTCGTTACCTGCTGACGCCGATGTTCCAGATCATTGCGCGTACCGGCGCGCGCGAAGTGATGATCGCCGCTGCCCTTCTCGTCGTGCTCGGATCGGCTGCCGCGATGCAGGCAGTCGGCCTTTCCATGGCGATGGGCGCGTTTCTGGCCGGCGTCATGCTGTCGGAATCCTCCTACCGGCACGAGCTGGAAGCGGATGTCGAGCCATTTCGCGGCCTGCTGCTGGCACTGTTCTTCATGGCGGTCGGCCTGTCGCTCGATCTTTCCGCCATCGCCAATAACCTGACGATCATCCTCACCGCCGTACCGCTGTTCATGCTGGTGAAGGCGGCGGTTCTCTACAGCATCTCGCGACTATGGGGTTCGTCGCATGCGGATGCGGTGCGTATCGCCTTCCTGCTGCCGCAGGGCGGGGAATTCGGTTTCGTGCTGTTCACCACCGCGACCGCCGCCGGTCTCCTGTCGCAGAGCGCAACGTCGCTGCTGATCGCCAGCGTGACGATTTCCATGGCGCTGACGCCGCTCGGTTCGCTTTTAGGTAAAAGGCTGATCGGCAAGGAAGACGCGCAGCGCGAGGAACTGGAAGAGGATTTCGAGGGCGCCGGCGCCGATGTGCTGATCATAGGCTTTTCGCGTTTTGGCCAGATCGCCTCGCAAATCCTGCTGGCCGGCGGCCGGTCGGTAACCGTCATAGACGACAGCCCGGATCGTATCCGTCAGGCCGCATTGTTCGGTTTTCGCATCTATTTTGGCGATGGCACCCGCCGTGACGTGCTGCAATCGGCGGGTATCGAAAAGGCCAAGATCGTCGCGGTGCTGACCCAGAAGCGCGAAACCACCGACCGTATCGTTGACCTCATCGCCAAGGAATTTCCGAATACGCGCCTGTTCGTGCGCTCCTATGACCGCATCCATACGATCGAGCTGCGTGGCAAGGGCGTGGAATACGAACTGCGCGAAACGCTGGAATCCGGCCTGCTGTTCGGACGCCGGACGCTGGAGGCGCTGGGCATGCCGGAAACGGATGCAGAGGCGATCGGCGACGACATCCGCAAGCGCGACGAACAGCGATTGCAGCTACAGGCCGTCGAAGGCATCGCCGCCGGCCGCGACATGCTGCACAATCAACCGGTCAGACCGGAACCGCTGATGAAACCCAAACGCGGCAGTGTGGGGGAAGAGATTGCCGAGGAGGATGCGAAAAAGGTGGCGATCGGGAAGTGGTGAGGGCACTCGACTCCTGATTGCATTTCGATATCGTCGCCTCTCTCATCCGAGGCGACGATGCCCAACACGCTTATCCTTCACCCAACCAATGGGACGTATTTTTTCGGCATTGTGCCAGAGAAGCGTGTGCGCGACTTTCTCATTCCCGGCGCACCGATCGTTTTAAAGCTTGGCAAACACGGCGGTCGTGGTGGCTTTGGCGTCCGGCACATATGGGCGAGGCATGAACGTGAAGTACGAGCCAGAGGATACACACGCATTGAGGATGTCGCACGATATGTCGCGGAGATCGTCCGCCCCGGCTCGCCTATTTTTTGCGAATTCGCGCAACTGCGGGATGTTCGCATCACCGTTGTTCGCACAGCTACTGGAATCGCCGTCCTGGAACACAAGCAGGCCGGCAACGATTTCCATTATTCGGTGGTGACGGCATTCGCACAAAGAAACGCTCACGGCACCCGCATCGGCACAGTGAGCGATTATCGATAGGCAAATGTGACAGTAGCAGCGTTTCCTAAGCTCAAGGGTTCGGAAACCACCCGAAGTGTCCTGTCGGCAGGCTTCCCGCAAAGCCCGGTCATCCTAGCGAGTGGGCACTGGCGCAGGGGCACACACTCGTCATGCTCTTTATGACATTGGCGATAGTACGCAGTTACACGCGAAAGTCAAGATTTCCAGGGTGTGTAGCGTAAAACCCCAAAGCCCTACCCGCTCGCCGCCACCTTCCACAAGGCATCCACCGAACGTTTCAGCTCATCCTTGATCTCGCTCGCCTCATCGAGAATTTCCCCGACCTTGTGGAAATCGAGAATGCCGAAACGGGCGACGCGGGGGCGCAGGAAAATGTGCGGCGGGTGCAGCTTCAGTTTCAGCGCGATACAGCCCTGCATCATCAACTGGCTGGAGCCGAACAGGCTGTCGATGCGGTTGGGCATGTCGGTCCCATCGCCTTCCGGGCCGCCGACAACATCGACGGCGATGACGATATCGGCAAGATCGAGAAGATGATCATAGGGGATCGGGTTCAGAATACCGCCATCGACCATGATGCGACCATTGACCCGCACCGGCATGAACAAGGCCGGGATGGCAGCGGAAGCGGCAATCGCCGGAAGCAGTTCGCCTTCTTCCAGAATGACTTCCTTCTGGCCGTAATAATCCGTCGCGGTCACTTTCAGCGGGATATGCAGCGCGTCGAAATTTTCAGGGATGGCGGCGGGGAGAAACGCGCCGAGGATCGGTTCGAGATTGAAATGGCCGAGCTTGAAACCACCGATACGGTCGCGCATGCTGGCCGGCCCCAGCGCCCAAAGCCGGTTGGCGATCAGGCGGCGATTGCCGACCGTCGCCCTGGTGTAATCACGGATTTCGCGGCCACGCATGCCGGCCGCCATGCCGGCGCCCATGATGGCGCCGATCGAGGAGCCGGCGATTGCCACCGGGCGGATGCCGAGTTCGTCCAGCGCCTCGATGATCGGGATATGCGAGATGCCGCGCGCGCCGCCGCCGCCAAAGGCGATCGCCACCCTTGGTTCTCCACCCGACTGAAATGCCGGAGCATGCGGGATGGAGAGGCGGGTGTTCATCTTGGACAGGTTTCCTCAGGCCGGCTGGTAACGGAAAAAATCGATCCGCGTATCGCCGAAATTGCGGCTTTCGAGCGGCTTGAAACAGGCATCCACCGTGACCGTTACATCGGTACGTTCTTCCAGAATTGCAAGCGCGCCCGGCGCGATCCAGCCGCCCTCATGGGCGGACAACAAAGCGGCTTCGCCAAGCCCCTTGCCATAAGGCGGATCGGCGAAAACGAACTGGAAAGGCTCGATATTGTTGGCAGTGCCAAGCTTTGTGGCATCGCGCCGCAGGATGCGGGCGCGGCCGTGCAGACCCAGACTCTCGATGTTTTCCCAGAGCAGGCCACGACCTTCGACGCCATTCTCTACGAACAGCGCCGACCGGCAACCGCGCGACAGGGCTTCAAGCCCCACCGCGCCGGTGCCTGCGAAAAGGTCGAGGACGCGGCACTGATCGATGGCCTCGGGATAGACGTGGCCGATGATGTTGAACAGGCTTTCGCGCGTCCGGTCGATGGTCGGCCGGATATCGTTCGTTTTCGGAGCGGCCAATGCGCGGCCGCGGAATTCACCACCTACAATCCGCACGTGGCCTTACCCTCTCGGCGTGCGCGGCTTGCCGCCCGCCGGACGGCCACCAGAACGCGGAGCACCCGGCTTTCCACCACTGGGTTTGCCGCCGAAGGATTTTCCGCCGCCGGGTTTACCACCACCGGGTTTGCCACGGCCACCGGAGGGCTTGCCGCCGAAACCGGGCTTGCCGCCGCCAAAACCGCCGGGCTTGCCGCCACGGGGACGATCACCCTGCGGGCGGTCGCCATACGGACGGTCACCGGCCGGACGCTCGGAGCGGCCTTCACCACCGAAGGAACGTGCCGGACGATCACCACGATCCGAGCCACCACGATCCGGGCGATCACCGCGCGGGCGGTCGCTGAACGGGCGGTCACCACGTGGCTTGTCACCAAACGGGCGTTCAGCACGGGGGCGATCACCCTGTGGGCGGTCGCCATACGGACGGTCGCTGCGCGGACGGTCACCCTCTTCGCGCGGCTTGCGATCGAAACGGGGTTTGTCGCCGAAGGAGCGTTCGCCGCGTGGCTTGTCGCCATAAGGACGGTCGGAGCGAGGACGATCTCCTGCGGGGCGGTCGCCACGCGGCTTATCGCCAAAGGAACGGTCACCACGGGGTTTGTCGAACGAGCGCTCGCCATCACGAGCCGGACGGTCGCCACGCGGGCGATCACTGAACGGACGATCACCACGAGGCTTGTCACCGAAGGAACGCTCGCCACGGGGTTTATCGCCAAAGCTGCGGTCGCCGCGCGGCTTGTCGCCAAACGAACGCTCGCCGCGTGGCTTATCACCGAAACCACGGTCTCCGCGGTCGCCGCGATCACCAAAACCGCCGCGCTTGTCGCCGCGTTCCGGTTCCGGCGGGCTGTCGGCCCGGATCCAGTCGCTGTCGCCTTCGACGCGGTTGATCACGATGGGGCGGTCGTTCTGCGGAGCCGGCTTCTTGAACAGCTGCTCGGCCTCGGAACGCGCGGAAATCTTGCGGCCACGCTCATCGGTGGTCGGGCGCGCGCCGGGCGCCATCCACACGTTTGCGGTGCGGCTGGTACCGAGTGCCGGACGCTTCTTGGGACGCTCCTCGCCTTCACCATCACGACCACGATCGGCAAAACCGCCGCGCGCAGGACCCTTGTTGCCAAAGCTCTTTGGACCACGATCACCACCGGCCTTGGGGCCACGCGGCTTGTCGCCAAAACGGTCGTCGGAGCGACGTTCAGCCGGCTTTTCCTGACCCCAGCCGCTACGCTCGGAGCGTTCAGCACGTTCCGGGCGCTCATTACGCTCAGCGCGCTCTGGGCGCTCCGAACGTTCAGGCCGTGCACCACGTGCCGGAGCCGGTGCCTCTTCGGCATCGACGGCGTTGCCGTAGATCGGCGCGTCGAAATTGGCCTTGGCATCGGCGATGAGGCGCGGACCGAGCTGATCACGCAGCATGCGGCCCTTGACCTCGATGACGCGGCCTTCTTCCAGATCACCGAGCTGGAACGGACCGTAGGAGACGCGGATCAGGCGGTTGACCTCGAGACCGAGCGCGCCGAGCACGTTCTTGATTTCGCGGTTCTTGCCTTCGCGAAGACCCATGGTGATCCACACGTTGCGGCCTTGGGCGCGGTCGAGCGTGGCTTCGATCGAGCCGTAGAGCACGCCGTCGACGGCAATGCCGTCCTTCAGCGCGTCGAGCTTGGCCTGATCGACTTCGCCATGGGCGCGCACGCGGTAACGGCGCAGCCAGCCGGTGGTCGGCAGTTCGAGAACGCGCGACAGGCCACCGTCATTGGTGAGCAGCAGCAGGCCTTCGGTGTTGATGTCGAGACGGCCGATGGACAGCACGCGCGGCAGGTCTTCCGGCAGGTTTTCGAAAACGGTCGGGCGGCCTTCCGGATCGGAATTGGTGGTCACCAGGCCGCCGGGCTTGTGATACAGCCACAGGCGGGTGCGCTCGACGCCACGGATCGGCACGCCATCGACTTCGATCTTGTCTTCGAAGGTAACGTTGACGACCGGGGTTTCCAGCAGCTTGCCGTTGAGGGTGACGCGGCCTTCCATGATCATCCGCTCGATATCGCGGCGCGATGCCACGCCGACGCGGGCAAGGATCTTGGAAATGCGCTCGGGCTTGCCCTCGGCTTCCACCGTGGCAGGGGCTGCCGGCAGCTTGCGGGGGGCTTTTTTCACCGGTGCCGCCTCTGCCGCTTTCGGCTTCGGGTTGGACCGGGGCTTGATTTCGCGCTCGAAGGGTTTTTGCCCGCCGCGCTTCGGCTTGTCTTTAAAGCTCATTTGTTGTTTGCCTGAAGCGTGATGTGTCTCCGGCGAAATGCCGGACATATCATGTTGAGTTTAGGTCGCATCCTGCCCGTTGCCTTGTGCTTCGGGCGACGCAGGTTGAACCCGTCCTACCAGTTCGTGCGGATCGGGTTAAGAGGAAATCGCGCAATGAGCGGGACAAATCGTTTCATGGACGAGGCTTTGGCCGAGGCAAAAGCCGCCGGAGAGCGTGGCGAAGTGCCGATCGGCGCCGTTGTGGTCATGGATGGACGTATCGTCTCGCGCGGCGGAAACCGGACGCGAGAACTGAACGACGTCACCGCGCATGCCGAAATCGTCGCCATCCGCATGGCCTGCGAGGAACTCGGCCAGGAGCGACTGACTGGCGCCGATCTCTATGTGACGCTGGAGCCATGCACCATGTGTGCCGCCGCCATTTCCTTCGCACGCATTCGTAGGCTGTATTACGGCGCACATGATCCGAAGGGCGGCGCGGTGGAAAATGGCGTGCAGTTTTACGCGGCGCCGACCTGCCATCATGTGCCGGATGTCTATGCGGGCCTGAGCGAAACGGCGTCGGCTGAAATTCTTACGGAGTTTTTTCGCGCAAGGCGGGATTGAAAAACGTTCCTCCCGTCATCCCCGGGCCTGTCCCGAGGATCTGCTGCGCTTCGATGTCTTGCGTGGTTAGATCCTCGGCTCAAGGCCGAGGATGACGACGGAGAGATTATCCGCACTCTCCCGCGAATGAAAATGGCCGGGAAAGATCCCGGCCATCAAATGCTTACTGGAACGGTTTCCACCACGCCGAATTCTGCTTGCCGTTGGATTCGGCTTCCTTCTTGCGACGGCGTTCCTTGACGCGTTCCGGTTCGCCGAGGTCATCCATATTTTCGGCCTGACGGTATTCAGTCGGCGGATCGGTAAGGAAACGGCGCTGGCCAGTACCAACCGTATTACCGGCCTTGGCGTCTTCCTTGGCCTTGCGGAAGGCTTCCCATTTCTGGCTTTCGGTCAACTGACCGCCCTGCCCCTTGCCGACAGTCAGCGGCGAGACGTAACGCGGGTTGTTTTCGTTGGCGGCCGCTTCCTCGCGCAAGCGCTGGCGGGTTTCTTCCGGCGATTCCGTCCAGTTGGGATTGTTTTCGCGGTTCGCCATCGACTGCTGCGGCGCCGGCAGATCGCCAGGCCCCTTACCGGCGACAACGAGACCCGGACGCGGATTGTAACGCACGTCCTTCTTCTTGTCGCCGCCGCCGATGGAAACGGCGCTGCCAAGGTCGTCAGCCAGTTGTTCGGCCGCACTCTTGCTGGTTCCGTAGGTCGGGCTCTGGCATCCCGACAGGCCTGCAAGCACCGCGACGATGGCCGTTACACCAAGGCCGGAACGAAACACCCGTGACGTCTTCATCAAAACCCTTCCAGCCGCGCCCGTCCTTGACGCAAAACTCTATCGCTTTCGGCCTGACGGAAAAATCCGGCCAATTTCAGGCAGGATTAACGGATGATGCACAGATGCGCAATCATCCGTCGCATTTGAATTCTCCATGAAAGCCTGACACGCCCAACCGTCGCCCCTACCAAGGTCTCTGCTCGCAAGCATATCGCTCGCCGTTGTAAACCATAGTGCCATGCGCGACGGCTACATATCGCATGTTCCTGAAGCTCCAGAGATAGACATTCTCCCCTTTGTAAACGGCTGCATGGATCGGGATTGTATCGGGGCGGGATATGTTCAAGGCGGCGTTGGCCGATCTCAGCAAAAACGACAGCGCGCTCAGATCATACACATTGCCTGTGCAAAACGACTCCGGCTCTCCAACCGAGTTCCGCACGCTGTAATCGGGAAAGACATACCTGAAGTCACTTCCAAACTGATCTTCCGCTACCCTTGAGAGAAGCAGATAAGGACTGAGCCAGATCAGGAACAGGCAACCGACAAAAGACACCGAAATCAAAGCGCTCACGATTAAATGTCTTACGGTCATGGATCACCAAAGTTCAAAAGCATCTGCATGCAATGTTGCGGCTGGTTTGTCGGATATTGGACCAAAACAAAAAAGAGCGCGATCCAATGGACCGCACCCCTTTTTAATGTACCTGTTTCAGCGAAGCTTACAGCTTGCCGAGCTTGGCCAGCTCATGCAATGCCTCGGCATCACGCGCCGAAACGTCGGGATAAGTGGCATCAGAACCGACATCGGTCGTCACCCGCCACGAACGGGCGCATTTTACGCCTTCCGCAAGCTTCGGTTCGACCGAAACACCTGCCACTTCGGCCAGACGGAACGCGTCAGCCGGGCCTTCGCCCGACGTGATCGTGATGGCCGAGGTGATGCAGGTTTCCTCGAACTCTAGACCTTCCAGCGCCTTCAACAATTCGGCATCGGCAACGTAAACGACAGGCGCCGCTTCCAGCGACGAGCCGATACGCTTGTCCTTGCGCTCGATTTCGAGAGCGCCCGTGACAACCGAGCGTACCTTGCGGATCTTTGCCCACTTTTCGGCAACGGCTTCGTTTTTCCACTCGGCCGGGACATCGGGGAACTGTTCGAGGTGAACGGACACCGCATCCGGCTTCAAGGAAAGCCATGCTTCTTCCGTGGTGAACGGCAGCATGGGTGCAAGCCATGTCACCGTGCATTCAAAAATCTTGCGGATGACGGCGAGCGCCGCGCGGCGACGCAACGACGACGGGGCGTCGCAATAGAGCGCATCCTTGCGGATATCGAAATAGAAGGCCGACAGTTCGATATTGCAGAAATCGATCAGCGCGCGGGCGATCTTCTTGAATTCGAACGCGTCATACCCTTCGCGCACGACCTTATCCAACTCGGACAGACGGTGCAGCATCAGCTTTTCGAGTTCAGGCAGTTCCGCGTAGGCGATCTCTTCGCCATCGTCATGGGCCAGCGTGCCAAGCATCCAGCGGACGGTGTTGCGCAGCTTGCGATAGGCATCGACATTGGTCTGGATGATCGTCTTGCCGACACGCAGGTCTTCAGCATAGTCCGACGTCATGACCCACAGACGCAGGATATCGGCGCCGGCATCCTTCATCACGTCCTGCGGGGCTACCACGTTGCCCACCGATTTCGACATCTTCTGGCCCTTTTCATCCATGGTGAAACCATGGGTGACGACCGTGTCGTAAGGGGCGCGGCCGCGGGTGGCAGCCGATTCCAGAAGCGAGGAATGGAACCAGCCGCGATGCTGGTCGGAGCCTTCGAGATAGACGTCGGCCGGCCATTTCAGGTCAGGACGATCTTCCAGCGTGAACGTGTGAGTGGAGCCGCTGTCGAACCAGACATCGAGGATGTCCATGACCTGGGTCCACTTGGCGTGGTCGTGACCATTGCCGAGGAAACGATCCTTGGCGCCGGCAGCAAACCATGCGTCGGCACCTTCGGCGTCGAAGGCTTCCAGGATGCGGGCGTTGACGGCTTCGTCCTGCAGGACATTGCCGTCTTCATCGGCAAACACGCAGATCGGGACGCCCCATGCGCGCTGACGCGAAAGCACCCAATCCGGGCGCTGTTCGATCATGGCGCGCAGACGGTTCTGGCCGCTGATGGGCACGAAACGCGTGTCGTCGATCGCCTTTAGCGCACGGGTGCGCAGCGTCGTGCCATCGGCCAGATCCTTGTCCATATAGACGAACCATTGCGGCGTATTACGGAAGATGATCGGCTTTTTAGAACGCCAGGAATGCGGATACTGATGCTTCAGGCGGCCACGGGCAAACAGTGCGTTGCGTTCGATCAGCGCCTTGATGACGCGGTCGTTCGCATCACCCTTCTTGCCGTTATCATCCATGACGCGGCCACCCTCGAAACCGGGGGCGTCGGCGGTGTAAGTGCCACTGTCATCAACCGGGAACGGGATGCGCGGATCGACACCACGCGCTTCGAGTTCCTTGACGCTGGACATCCATGCATCAAAGTCTTCGCGACCGTGCGACGGTGCAGTGTGGACAAAACCGGTACCGGCATCGTCGGTGACGTGATCACCGGCGAGCAGGGGGACAGGGAAGTCGTAGCCGAGATCCTTCAACGGATGCGCAGCATTGATGGCGCCGAGTTCTTCGGCGGAAACATCGCGCAGACGCTTGAAGGCGAGCTTTGCCTTGGCAGCGGATTCTTCCGACAGGCCATTGGCGAAGATCAGCTTTTCGCCCGGCTGCGGGCCAAAATCGTTGGCAGCCTCGGTGACCTCGTAGAGGCCGTAGGCGACGCGCGGCGAAAACGCGATGGCGCGGTTGCCGGGGATGGTCCATGGGGTGGTCGTCCAGATGACGACGTGGGCGTCAGCCAGTTCCGCAGAACCGGAAACCACCGGAAACTTCACCCAGATCGTGTCGCTCTCGTAATCGTGGTACTCGACCTCGGCTTCCGCCAGCGCCGTACGCTCGACGACCGACCACATGATCGGCTTCGAACCACGATACAGCTGGCCGCTCATGGCGATTTTCAGCAGTTCGCCGGCGATGCGGCTTTCGGCGTGAAAATTCATCGTCAGATACGGGTTGTCGAAATCACCGACGATGCCGAGGCGCTTGAATTCTTCCGCCTGGATCTTGATCCACTTTTCGGCATAGGCGCGGCATTCCTTGCGGAATTCGATCATCGCGTCCGGCTGCTTCAGGTCCGGCTTGGCCTTGCCCTTGGCGCGGTAGTTTTCTTCCTCGATCTTCCATTCGATCGGCAGGCCATGGCAATCCCAGCCCGGAACGTAGTTGCTGTCGTAGCCACGCATCTGGAACGAGCGGGTGATGACGTCTTTCAGGATCTTGTTGAGCGCGTGGCCGATATGGATGTTGCCGTTGGCATAGGGAGGGCCATCGTGCAGCACGAACTTTTCACGACCGGCGGCGGAAGCGCGCAGCTTCTTGTAAAGATCCATCTCGCGCCAGCGGGCAACGGTTTCCGGTTCCTTCTGCGGCAGGCCGGCGCGCATCGGGAATTCGGTTTCCGGCAGATAGAGAGTCTTCGAGTAATCGAGCTTTTCAACGTTATCGGTCATTTTGGGCAATCGTCTCTTGGCGCCGACAAGGGGGCGCGTGCGGGAAAATGTCGGTGGCGGAGGCGCGTGAACAAGCGCCAAAATCCCGGACCTTCCGGCCGCTGCTTACAGCGCGCGGAAAGCCGGGCCGATAATTCGTATGATCATCTTGATCTGGGCCGACCGGAAATCTGTCATGACCGCGGTTATTACGGGGTTTTATGGCGGAAAGGAAGGGGGAATTGGGCGACGATGCAATCTGGACTGTTGTGGTGACCGAGCATATAACTGACTATCTGACCAGTTGGAGGTTCGCATGCCCGGAAAAGCTACCGCTCAGGATAACATCTGGAAGCTGGAGGATGCCAAGGCACGTTTCAGCGAAGTCGTACGGCGCGCCCGCAGCGAAGGTCCCCAACATGTAACCGTACGCGGGCAAGACAGCGTCGTCATCATTAGTACGGAAGAATTGGCAAAGCTGACCCAGCCCAAGCCGGAAAAACCTCTTGTCGAGTTCATGGAAAGCCTCGGCCTCCATACCCTGAACATCACGCGTGATGACGATCGTGGACGGGATGTCGAGTTGTGAACGGCTGGCTGCTCGACACAAATGTAATTTCTGCGCTGATCAACCCGAACGGCGCACCCTCGGTAAAACGATGGGCGGCAGGACAGTCGGAAGCACGTGTATTTATCAGCGTGCTGACGCTGGCCGAGTATGACAAGGGTATCGAAAAACTTCCAGCAGACGACGAGAACCGCCATCGTTACACGGTCGCTCGAGATGGATTGGAGATGCGCTTTGCCGGCCGTACTCTATCGGTTTCGGATAATGTTGTCCGACGGTGGGGGAAGATCAGTGGTCGGATCAAGCTGGCAACACGTAATGCGCCGCCCGTCATCGATACGCTTCTCGCCGCGACGGCGCTTGAACACGACCTCTATCTTGTCACGCCGAACAAGAAGGACGTCCTGAACTCGGGGGCAGCGGTATTCGACCCATGGGCTGACGAGTTGGCACTTTTTCCACTTAGACCGCTTTGACGATCAATCCTTCGGATTGGCTTCCATCACCGCCCGCAGCGCATCATTGATGCGATCCTGCCAGCCGGGGCCGTCTTCCTGAAAATACTCGATCACCGCGCTGTCGAGCTTGATCGCCACCTGTTCCTTCACCGAAGGCGGAGCGCGTTTTTCCACGGCAGGAGCCGCCGCCTTCTTCACCGGTGCGAACAGGGCTTCGGCGGCATCCTTCGGGTTGGTCGGGCGGCGCGGGGTGGTGGCCATGGTTATTCTCCGTTTTTCGCAGTCTGCGCGAAAGCAATATCCCTGTCCACCGGGCCGAGCGGCTGAACACCTGACAGAAGCGCCCTCGCCTCTTCCTCGTCACGCTTGATCTGGGCGATCAGCGGGTCAAGCCCGTCGAATTTCGCCTCGTCGCGCAGAAAACCGAAAAAGGACACGGCGCAAACCTCGCCATAAAGATCGCCGGAAAAATCGAACAGATAGGTCTCCAGAAGCGCCACACCGTTTTCCGTCACCGTCGGGCGGCGGCCATAGCTGGCAACACCATCATAAAGCTCGCCATTGGGGCGGCGGAAACGCACGGCGTAAATGCCGTTGCGCAGTTCGGCCTCGCCCGGCAGCGACATGTTGGCGGTCGGGAAACCGATTTGGCGGCCGAGCTTCTGGCCATCGATGACTTCCGCTTCCACCGTATAACGATATCCGAGCAGGCCGGCGGCACCGACCATGTCGCCTTCAGCGATCAGCTCACGGATGCGGCTGGACGAGACGACATCAGCGTTTTCATCCCGAAAGGCATCGACCAGCGAGACGGTGAAACCGTGGCGCTCGCCCGATGCCATCAGGAAGGCCGGGCCACCTTCGCGGCCCTTGCCAAAGTGGAAATCGAAGCCGGTGACGACGGCACTTGCGCCCAGCCAGTCGATCAGGATCGTCTGGATGAATTCTTCCGCCGAGCGACCGGCAAATTCGCGGTCGAACGGATATTCGATGACGGCGGAAAAACCCATCGCTTCGAGAATACGGGCTTTCAGCGGGGCTGCCGTCAGGCGGCAGACCGGCTGATCCGGTTTGAAGACGGTACGCGGATGCGGTTCGAAGGTCAGAACGAGGGCTGGCACGCCGCGCTCTTTCGCCAGCTCAAGCGCCCGTTCCAGCACGCTGCGATGGCCGCGATGCACACCATCGAAATTGCCGATGGCGATGACGCCGCCCTTGAGGTTTTCGGGCAGCGGGTCTTTTTTCTCATTGCGATGGAAGACGGTCATTGCGCAAACATTTCCGTTCAGGCCAGCCGTGGCATCCAGAATTTTGGCGTGGCATTTTCACCGGCGAGCCAGGCCTTCAGGATCGCTTCGTCCGTCTGACCGTCCACCGTGTATTCGGCAGCATGGATGCCGCCGCTGATATAAAGCAGGTCGAGTTCTTGTGAAAGCGCACCGCGCACATCGGTCGGCATGCCGTCGCCGATCGCGAGGATTTTCGAGCGCTCCACCGGTCCGCGCGCCTGTTCGGCTTGCGCAATCGCCGCTTCGTAGATCGGGTGATGCGGTTTGCCGGCAATCTGGCTCTTGCCGCCGAGCTGTTCGTAATAGGCGGCAACGGCGCCGGCGCAGGGGATCATCTTGTGGCCGCGCTCGACGATCAGGTCCGGATTGGCGCAGATGAACGGCAGGTCGCGCTTGACCCATGCCTTCAGCATGTCGGTGTAATCTTCCGGCACTTCCTTCTCGTCATCGAAAAAGCCGGTGCAGACAATGCTCTCCGCCTCTTCGGCCGAGGTGACGGTGACGCCGAGATCATCGAGCAGGTTGATGTCGCGCTCAGGCCCGAGCAGAAACACCTTTTTCGGACCTTCGGCGATCAATTTGCGGGTGACGTCGCCCGATGTGACGATACGGTCATAGGTTTCGTCGGCAACATTGAGTGCCCGCATCTGGATGATGACATCGGCGGAGCGGCGTGGCGAATTGGTGATCAGAACGACGGTGGCGCCGGCCTTGCTGGCGGCCGCAAGCGCCTCGCAGGACTGCGGAAAGGCTTCCACGCCATTGTGCACGACGCCCCAGACATCGGAAAGAACGACGTCATAGCCGCCGGTCACTTCGCTCAAGCTCTGGATACGCTGTGTCATGCCTGCTGCCCGTTCTTTTAAGAAAAATCAGGCGTTCATGTCGCAAAGCACAATGACGATGGCAAGGGCATTTGCTGTTCGCTGTCGATATTTCACCTCTGCGTCACATGCAAAGCTGCGGTTCACACAAGGCCTGATAGCCGCAGCGCCAGCCCGGCGAAGGCGCAGAACAAGAGAACCGGCACCAGGCCAAGCCGGAAGCGAAACAGCAGAAAAGCAGACAAAATGAACAGCGCGACGGCGGCGAGATCGATACTGGAGAGTACCGGCGACGAGACGGTGAGGCCGAGTGATGGCACGATCGGAAGTTTGACGACTTCGGCAAAAAGGACGTGCAGGCCGAACCACAAAGCCAGATTGAGAATGACGCCAACGACGGCGGCGGTAATGGCCGACAGCGCCGCCGACATGACCGCGTTGCCGCGCAGCCGCTCGATGAAGGGCGCACCGGCGAAGATGAAAATGAAGCTGGGCACAAAGGTTGCCCACGCCACCAGAACCGCGCCCAAAGCGCCGCCGGCGATGACGCCCAAGCCCGATGCCTCACGAAAACCGACGAGGAAGCCGACAAAGGAAAGGACGAGAACCAGCGGGCCGGGCGTCGTTTCGGCGAGCGCCAGCCCATCGACCATTTCACCGGCACGCAGCCAGCCGTGATCTTCCACCGCAACCTGCGCCACATAGGCCAGAACCGCATAGGCACCACCAAAGGTGACCAGCGCCATGCGCGAGAAGAACGAAAACATTGCGGCCAGGCTTTCCGGCGCGGAAAGTGCCCAGAGCAGCAACAGCGGCGCCTGCCAGACGGCGATCCACAACAGCAGCGAAGCGACGGCGCGCAAAGGGCGACGCTTCTCCGGCAGGTCGGCCGACTGTGCCAGCGGCAAATCCGGCTTATCGCCCATCCTTGCGGCCACGAAACCGGCAATGCCGGCACCGAGCACGACCAGCGGAAACGGCAGACCGAAGAAAAACAGCGCAACAAAAGCAAAAGCTGCGATGCCCCGCAAAAATCCGGTTTTCAGAGTTTTGCGGCCGAGCCGGATCACCGCCTCGACGACGATCACCAGCACCGCCGCTTTCAGGCCGAAAAACAGGCCATCCAGCCATGCTGTTTCCTGCCAGATTGCATAAGCTGCAGACAGGCCGATCATGACGAACAGACCCGGGAGGATGAACAGCAGACCGGCGATGATGCCGCCTCTGATACCGCCGACCAGCCAGCCGATATAGGTGGCAAGCTGCTGCGCTTCCGGCCCCGGCAGCAGCATGCAGTAGTTCAGCGCATGCAGAAAACGCTCTTCGGAAATCCAGCGTTTTTCTTCTACCAGGCTGCGATGCATCATGCCGATCTGGCCGGCCGGACCGCCAAAGCTCAAACACCCGATGCGGGCAAAAACGCCGGTCAGTTCGGAAAGTGTGGGCCGCGTGCCAACCTGACTGTCTGCGCCGTCGAATGCCGTCATGTGTTCCCCTTGCCCTGCGACACTATGGCCACAAAACATTCCCTAAAAACGTCATGTAAAGGCCGTATGACGAAGCTTACGGGTTGTGACCATGCCGCGGCTACACTTCCTAGCCTGTGTTCAGACACAAGCGTTACGGTCATATAACCAGTATTGTTAGTTTCAAAACACATTCGGATAAGAACAAATATGCGCAGATCTGCAAAAGCAGCGTTGAGTCTCTCACTTTTTCTGGCGCTCGGAGCGACCCAGGCGGCTGCACAATCCGGCTTCTGCACGGGAAAAGTCCGAGATCTCAAGCTTGACCCCGCCATTGTGGGCGAAGGGTTTACCGTCGATCCCATGGATGACGGCTCTGCGCAGATCATATGCGCCGATTGCGCAGATACTCGCACGATCGCAATTTTTCTGGGCACCAACGATGACCGGGAACAGGGCTTGAGAGACGGCACTGTGACGGCTGATACCCTCACCGAGAAATGCCTGAAAACCGGACCCAATTGCAGCGCAAAGACGTTTGTTGAAGGACCGTCTGTCGGTTACACGCTCGAAAACAAGTTTGGCGAAAAAGTCCAGCGCCGATACGCCTTGTATAACGGCGGCAAGGTGTTGACCGTGAGAGGGACCGCGCCTCTGGCCGACCGGGAAAAGATTTCGGCCAACACCGAGGCTGTTTTCCGCTCGCTTCTGCCGCAGCTGCACTGCGGGGCATAATCACGTCGCGAGGCGTTAACTCTTGTCACACAGCGCCGTTAACGCTGTTTGGCGAGCCCAGCCAGCCTGTAGCGAAATTTTACGGGGCTTCCTTGACTCGGCTCTGACCCGGTCTTATCTCGGTTGCGCTGGCACTCACATATGAGGAGTGCTAACATCATCACGCGGGCCTCACCGGCCCGTCCATGTCATTTGATCGAGGGATTAGACAATGACAAGCACAACTTTCCGCCCCCTGCACGATCGCGTTGTCGTCAAGCGCGTCGAGTCTGAAGAAAAGACCAAGGGTGGCATCATCATCCCTGACACCGCCAAGGAAAAGCCGGCTGAAGGCGAAATCATCGCTGTCGGCGCTGGCGCACGCGACGACAAGGGCACGCTTGTTGCTCTCGACGTCAAGGTTGGCGACCGCGTTCTGTTCGGCAAGTGGTCGGGCACTGAAGTCAAGCTCGATGGCGTCGACCTTCTGATCATGAAGGAATCCGACATCATGGGCGTTATCGGCTGATTTTCAGTCGATCCTTCCTTTCGATAATCAGAAATCACCATTGAGCTTAAGCTCTAGGAGTTCTCAAAATGGCAGCTAAAGAAGTAAAGTTCGGCCGCTCTGCGCGCGAAAAGATGCTGCGCGGCGTCGACATCCTCGCTGACGCAGTGCAGGTAACGCTCGGCCCGAAGGGTCGTAACGTCGTTATCGACAAGTCCTTCGGCGCTCCGCGCATCACCAAGGACGGTGTATCGGTCGCCAAGGAAATCGAACTTGAAGACAAGTTCGAAAACATGGGCGCCCAGATGGTCCGCGAAGTTGCTTCGAAGACCAACGACATCGCCGGTGACGGCACCACGACTGCAACCGTTCTGGCCCGCGCGATCGTTCGCGAAGGTGCAAAGGCTGTTGCTGCCGGCATGAACCCGATGGACCTGAAGCGCGGCGTTGATCTCGCTGTTGCAGAAGTCGTCAAGGACCTGCAGGCGAAGGCCAAGAAGATCTCCACCTCGGCTGAAGTTGCCCAGGTCGGCACGATCTCCGCAAACGGCGACAAGCAGGTCGGTGCAGACATTGCTGAAGCCATGCAGAAGGTCGGCAACGAAGGTGTTATCACCGTCGAAGAAGCCAAGACCGCTGAAACCGAACTCGAAGTCGTCGAAGGCATGCAGTTCGACCGCGGCTACCTGTCGCCTTACTTCGTGACCAACCCGGAAAAGATGATCGCCGATCTCGACGACGCTTACATTCTCCTTCACGAGAAGAAGCTGTCGAACCTGCAGGCGATGCTTCCGGTTCTGGAAGCCGTCGTTCAGACCGGCAAGCCGCTCGTCATCATTGCTGAAGACGTTGAAGGCGAAGCTCTTGCGACCCTCGTCGTCAACAAGCTGCGTGGCGGCCTGAAGATTGCTGCCGTCAAGGCTCCGGGCTTCGGCGATCGCCGCAAGGCCATGCTGGAAGACATCGCCATCCTCACGGGCGGCACCGTCATCTCCGAAGACCTCGGCATCAAGCTCGAAAATGTCACGCTCGACATGCTCGGCCGTTCCAAGAAGGTTTCGATCTCCAAGGAAAACACCACCATCGTTGATGGTGCTGGCCAGAAGACCGACATCGAAGGCCGCGTTGCCCAGATCAAGGCGCAGATCGAAGAAACCACTTCGGACTACGACCGCGAAAAGCTGCAGGAACGTCTTGCCAAGCTCGCTGGTGGCGTTGCCGTCATCCGCGTTGGTGGCTCGACCGAAATCGAAGTCAAGGAACGCAAGGATCGCATCGACGACGCTCTGAACGCGACCCGCGCGGCCGTTCAGGAAGGCATCGTACCGGGCGGCGGCGTTGCCCTGCTCCGTTCTGCTTCCAAGATCACCGTCAAGGGCGAGAACGACGACCAGGAAGCTGGCGTCAACATCGTTCGCCGCGCTCTGCAGTCGCTGGTTCGCCAGATCGCAGAAAACGCAGGTGACGAAGCTTCGATCGTGGTCGGCAAGATCCTCGAGAAGAACGAAGACAACTACGGCTACAACGCCCAGACGTCTGAATATGGCGACATGATCGCCATGGGCATCGTCGACCCGGTCAAGGTTGTTCGCACGGCTCTGCAGAATGCAGCTTCGGTTGCTTCGCTGCTGATCACCACCGAAGCCATGATCGCCGAACTTCCGAAGAAGGAATCGGCTGGCGGCGGCATGCCTGGCGGCATGGGCGGCATGGGCGGTATGGACATGATGTAAGACCGAAAGGTCTTATGTCTGAGCCAACCGGTTCAGAATACGGAAAGGGCGGTCGCAAGGCCGCCCTTTTTCGTGTTTGATGCGCAAAACCGGTTGAGTGCAAGTTATTGTGCCCTAGATGCCTGATGGCATTGACGCAAGCAGAAGCTCCCCCATCGCATGTCACTGACAATCCTGCCTTATGAAAACCTGCCGACCGGGACTGACCTGCAGACCTTTGAGACGGCGATCGGCTACCGCCTTCCGGACGCCTACCGGCAATTTCTGCTCACCTATAATGGCGGCAGATTTCCCCAACCGGTGAATGCCCTTGAACAGGGGATCGCGCTGTGTTTTCCGGGCGAAACCATCAGCCCCGAACTGGCCGAGATAGACTATTACGCCCCGGGCAATCTTTGGGACATTGCGCCGTTTTACGGACTTCTGCGCCAACCGGGCGACTATGGTGATATTGCCGAATTACACGCTTTCCGCTTCAAGGAGATGCCGCCCGAACTGCTTGCCATCGCAAGCCAGATGGGCAATGCCCAATATTTTCTCTGCCTCGATGGAGAAAGGCGCGGCGAGGTTCTGTTCAGCTCCTATGAGACCCATCGCAAATATCGCGAGGACGAGCCGATCACGCAGGCTGATTTCGTTTGCGTGGCGAAAAGCTTTTCCGCCTTGTTTGAGAGTTTGGACTGGCGGCTTATTCCGGATTGACGGCAGGCCCGGCAACAAAACCTCGAGCTCCCAGGTTAAGGCATCAATATGATTTACAGCATTTCCGGAAGTGACGACCACCCGCTCGGCCGGCTTCAAGCTGTTCGCGACGAAGAGTGCCGCGAGG
This sequence comes from Endobacterium cereale, assembly GCF_009617585.1. Classification (GTDB taxonomy): domain Bacteria; phylum Pseudomonadota; class Alphaproteobacteria; order Rhizobiales; family Rhizobiaceae; genus Neorhizobium; species Neorhizobium cereale. The sequence continues at coordinate 303,783 of NZ_WIXI01000045.1, forward strand.
CCATGTATAGCGGCGACATCCATGTCGGGGATTTCGATGCGAATGCTATGAACCGCGACGATTTCCATTTCACCGACGTCATCGACAGTTTTTGCGTGCCGGTCTTCAACGCCCGTTTCAAACAGGCTTGCGAGGCACTCGCGCCGGGGGCGGTGGAGTTTCACCAAGTGCGGCTTGTCTGGGGCAAGGAAGACCTGCTCGAATGGGTGGGAGGCCAGATCGAGGGGTTTTACGTCGTCCGGCCCAGGATCGTTGATATTATCGACGAAAACCTCACCCCGATGCGCTTCTGGCCGAAACTCAAGACATTCAAGCTTGAAGATTATGTCATCACGGCGCTTCCGCCACAGGCACTCGGCCTGTTCGTCGATCTCAAACGACCGCATCAATTCATGGTCACCGAGCCGATGAGAGAGTTGCTGCAGGCCAGCGGCATTCGCGCCAGATACTGGCCGTTGCCAGTCCATATCTCCCAATAGGAACACGTCCATGCATTTCCATCACGTCTTTGAAATCGAGACCGCCCTGTTTCAGGGCACTGCTTCGCGTCCGGGCGGGATCAACGAGATGATCGGCGGCGATGAAATGGCGGCCTGGCTGCAGGCCGCGCTGGTGGAGAAAGGGCTGAATTGCGGCGAGCCTTATGCAGAGGACCACGGATGGGATTTCGAGATCCGCCATGAGGGGGGCCGTTATCTCGTCGTCTGCTCCTGCGACTTTGAAACCGAGAGCGAGGCAACGCAACGGCATGCGGTGCAGGTGGCCCATCTGAAGGGCAACGCTATCGAACCCAACCCGGTTTTGAACCTCGTACGCAGTGTGCTTGAATCTGAGCCTGCCATGACGATCACCGCCGATGAGGCAAAACGTCGGCGCTAGATTTCCCCCACAAGGCGCGGAATGTTGTCTCTATGCTTTGTTCAGAAAAATGATCGACGAAAGGGCGGCATTCGTGCCGCCCTTTCGCATTGTGGGTATCGCTCCAAGGCCTTGCGGCGGTTTCCGTTTACACCTCGACCACCTTGGCTCCCGCACCCCGACGCTGGATGGCAGGGGCACAAAACGTTGCCAGCGCGACCAGAACAAGCACGACGATCATCGCATTGCGCAGACCGTATTCCTCGCCCACGAAACCCAGAAGCGGCGGGCCGACGAGGAAGGCGACATACCCCGCAACGGCTACGATTTTCACGCGGGCCGCACCGTTAGGGCCGGAATCGCCGGCTGCCGAGAGCGCGACAGGAAAACCGAGCGATGCGCCGAGGCCCCACAAGATCACGGCCACTGCCGCCAGAGCCGGATGGCTGGCGAAGATGACGATGGCGATGCCCGCCGCCCCGGTGACGGCGCTGACCGCCACCACGGCCGCCCGACCATAACGGTTGAGAAGCACGCCGCCGCCGAAACGGCCGACCGTCATGGCGGTGGCGAAACCGAGAAAGACCATCGAACCGGCTGTCGGGCTGAAACCGTATTCATCGACCATCAGCAAGGGCAGCCAGTCGTTCGCAGCGCCTTCGGCGAGCGCCATCGCCAGAACAATGAAGCCTATCAGCAGAACGACCGGTTCTTTCCAGACGGGGGTGTGTCGGGCCGAACCATCCGTATGGGTGCCCTCGCCTTCCTGAACGACGGAAGTGACCGGGATATGCCTGATCGCGGTGGCGATGACCGGGATGCAGATCAGTGCGATCACCGCCATGTGCCATGCAACCGGGAAATGCAGGGCATTGAGAGCGATACTGATCAGGGCGCCAAAGACCGTGCCGAGGCTGAAAAAACCATGCAGCGCATGGAGAAGATGTTTGCCGGTGATGCACTCCACGTCTGCGCCATCGATATTGACGGCGATTTCCGCCGCACCGACGCCAAGGCCGAAAAACGCCAAGCCCAGGGCAACCGTCAGCGACGATGCGATCGTGACGCCGAATGCCAAAGTGGCCAGCGACAAGATGATGAAACAAAGCCCCGTGAACATCACTTTGCGTGTGCCGAAACGGCCGACCAGCGCGCCGGCACTCAGGATGCCTGTCATCGAGCCGACGGACAGGCCGAACAGCACCGCTCCCATTTCGGCGATCGACACGCCGAGACTGTCACGGATGGCCGGGGTGCGTGTGACCCAGGATGCCATGGAGAGGCCGGGAATGAAGAAGAACGCAAACAATGCCAACCGGCGTTTCTGAATTGAGGTGGTCAAGAAAAACTCCATCGGCCACGTTAGGAACAAATGTACACTTGCGCTATGTACGTTTGTACGCATAAGACGTCAAGGCGTGAATGAAGGGAATAGACAGATGGCGGCAGAAGGATCTTCGGGCGGCAACAGGCGATATGATCCCGACCGCAAGGCGCGGATCATCGAGGCGACGCTGGAGGTCATTGCCGTTCAGGGTGTATCCGGCACCACACACCGGCGGGTGGCGGAAGCGGCCGACGTGCCGCTGGGCTCGATGACCTATCATTTCGCCAGCCTCGACGACCTGATCGAGCAGGCGTTTCTCAAACTCACGCAGGAGATCGCCCACCACTTCGACGCGGCGTTTCAAAAGGCGCAAACGGCAGAGGAAGCGCGTGAGGCAGTGGTGGACGTCATGTGCGGCTGGTTCGCCATGACCGAACGGAAAATGACCCTTATTCTGGAGCTATACGCCTATGTGGCGCGCAAGCCGGATATCCGCCACGTCATGACCGGATGGATGGCCAAGAGCCGGGAGGCGCTCGAGCGACATTTTTCGCCCGATGTGGCCACATCGCTTGACGCCATAATCGAGGGCGCAACGATCCACAATTTCATGTATCCCGAGGGGATACCGCGCGAGGCGGCCCGGCGCATCGTGGCAAAGCTGTCGAGCTGACAAAACCCGTATGACGTCCGAAACATCATATTAGGTGACTATACTCGGCGTCATGACCTGCGCGGAGATGAAATGGCTATCAGAAACTATCTGATCGAGGGCATCTCCGGCGCCGGCAAAACCTCGGTTGCGACGGAACTCGAACGGCGCGGTTACCATGTCATCCACGGCGATCGAACGCTGGCTTATAGCGGTGATCCACGAACCGGTGAACCACTAGAAAACACCGCGTGGCACACGAACAGTCACGATCCCGGCTTCGTTCACGCACATCACGTGTGGGATATAAACAAGGTTCGAACCTTGCTGGTCGACCAAAACCATCCGGTCTCGTTCTTCTGCGGCGGCTCAAGGAATTTTCATCAATTCATCGGCCTGTTCGACGGCGTTTTTGTGCTAGATATCGATGTCGAGACCTTGAAGAGCCGGCTTGCCGAGAGACCGGACGGCGAATTCGGCAGCAATCCGGGCGAACAGGCACTGATCCTGCGCCTGCACGCCACAAAAGAAGACATTCCCGCCAGTGCAGTGGCCATCAACGCGACACGACCGCTCGCATCTGTGGTTGATGATCTGCTGGCGAAATGCATCACCGGTTCCTGAACACCGTGCATGGCACCGACACCGCCTTGATCGCCGCGCAGAGCTTGTCGGCTTCCTCGCGCGTTTCGCGGCCGATGCGTGCCGCATAACGCGGGCGATAACCGAAATTGCCGCCGCGCTGGCGTACGATCAGCGCACGCTCGACATTCAATGGCTCCGGCAACCGGAGGATGGCGCGCGTAAACAGCTGGTCGACAATGGCCGGGCGATAATGCGCGGCAAGCTGCACACCCCACGGCGCCCAATCGGCAGAGCCGGCAAACACCGGTTCATTCATTCGCCGTGTGTCGGCCAGCACGGTGCAGGCTTCAAGGAACGGGCGCTTTTCATCCAGCTCCGGTGCTGCCGTTTCGGGTGGTTTGTCCCGCCACATCTCGATCGTGGCACCTGTGATCGCAAAGACGTAATCGCGGGTTTCGATCGGCAGGCGCTCATTCGAGAGAAACCGCCCAAGACCGTTTTCTCCGGCATTATAGGCGGCGGCGGCATAGCCGAAATTGCCGAAACGGGTTTTCATCTCGCCCAGATAATTCGCCGAGGCATCGAGCGCCTCGATTGCATCGAAACTGTTGGAAAGCCCGCGCATGCGCGCCGTGCCGGGCATGAACTGGGCAATGCCCTCCGCGCCTTTTGGGCTGACTGCTTCCGGCCGGAACAGGCTTTCGCGCCAGATCAGCCGGGCGAAAAAGGCTGGCGGAACAGCATGGGCGCGGGCGAAATGTTCGATGGTGCGGCACAGATCGGTGTTGAATGTTTCGCGCCTCATGCAGAGCGTCGGCGAGGCATCGGGGCGTTCGTAGAGACATTTGTTCTTGTCCGGCGGTCCGGTCGGTTGCGCCGCCTCGGCCGGGCCGAAAACTCCGGCCAGAAACAGCAGGGCACTGCCGGTCAACAACACGGATCTTCGCGCGAAACCCATCCGGACCTGACACTCCCATGCGTTGATCGGACCCGGATGGTAGCCGGTTTCGATCCGGGCGCAACGGTGCCTGAAAGGCGGTCCGTGTTTCGGGGCCCAAGCCCGGGCTTCGGGATATTACCTCACCCTCATGCTTCCTTAAAAAGGGTAATAACACCAATGGTTTTCGCGGAATATCCGGTTGTGTTTGCTCACCCACGCCCTAAATCTGCCACCAGGCGAGGATGGGACAAAAGACGCCATGAACAGGGCTGAGAAGACGAAGATCGCGCAAGGCGGATGGCCGTACCTGCTGTTTATCGTCGGCTGCTTTCTTCTCTATATCTGCGGCATCCATATCGGCCAGATCGCAGCAATCGCACGTCCATGGCCGGAAAACATGGACGCGCTGTTGTGGAATGCGCCCTTCAGCGGGCGCGTATTTCGCGGCGCCGGAACCGTCATTTTCCTGCTGTTCGCGACCGTGACGCTGGCCGGCCTTCAGGCGTTCCGATCACTGACCGACCTGATGGATGCCGCGCGGGATCGGCTGCAGGGGCTGGACAGACGACATGTCGCTGCCGTGATCGGCACTTCCATTTTTGGCCTGCCACTGCTCATCGGCGCCAGCATGTTTCTTCCCAAGCTTCTGATCGGCATCGGTTTTCTCGTCCTTGGCGGAGCGCTGCTGATCAATATGGGAGTGGCCGGTTACGCCGTTCTAGCGGTTGCATGGGTCACGGCAGGCTCTATGCTGTCCGAAGACATGATGCGCCGCTCCTATGATCTTCATGAAGACTGTCGCCCCGGTGCACAGATCATGCTCAGAAGTAGCGAGCCCCTTGCCTGCTCATCCATTCAGGAACTCGGCCTCTATCACGGCGTGCTGATCCGCAGCGAAACGAAATCGACCTTCGTGCCGATCGATGAACTCGATCAGCAATCGGTGATCGAGGCGGTGGGGCGCATGGGCAATCTGCTGTTTTGAACATGACTGACCACATCGCTTTTTTCAGGGACAAAACCATGACGGCAGCAAACCCGACAGTGACCCGCTCGACACCCTCGCGGTTTGCGCTGTGGCTGGTGTTTTTATGCGCGATCGCCTTCGTGGCAGGCATGCATGTCGGCATTATCGGCTCCCTTCGCCCCATGCCGGAGAACCGCGACGTGCTTGTGGAAAACGCCGTCGTGAGTTGGCTGACGCTGAAGCGGACTGGGCTGGCACTGGTCTTTCTGCTGTTCTGGGACCAGCTTTCGGTGAAAACCGTGGGGCTCGAACCGGAGACGGGACGGAAGACGCCGGGCCATGTGTTTCACCGGCTGCGCGATCTCGACAAGATGCTGATCACGCTCCTCGTTGCCCCTGCCCTGTTCTTCCTGCCCGCATGGTTCGCATTCGGAGGCCATGGCTTTGCCGCCGTTCTGATGGCGGCGATCGTGTTGTATTGCGGTCCGCTGTTCCTGCCGCTCGGCGCTCTTGGCCGCATTGCGCTCATGGCCCTGTGGTTTGCCATCGGCTGGACGGGCGCCGACCTGTTTGGCCGGGCGATGACGGACGAGAGCACGGAATGTCAGGCCGCACTCGTGCTGAAATCTGGAGAAGCACTGCCTTGCGAAACCGTGATCGGCCTGCGCAATTACGAGGGCGTGCTGGTGGTGAAGGATGGCAGGTCGCGTTTCGTGCCGCTGGCGGATATCGATGCTGCCGCGCTGGGAAAAACGGTGCGCTGGGCCGCAGATGATCTGCTGCGGTGAAAACAGTTTTGGCGACACTGGCAACCAGATGAGCGCCGGCACACTGACGGAGACTTCGCATCGGAAAAGCGGCTTTCGCTGATCCTTGCAGACACGTCGGCAGGCTTTGCGAGGCCATTCGATGTCGTTGCCATGTCCGTCACGGCAGCAAAGACCAACTGGGCCTTCAGGCTGTTTGACGACTGAGCGCGCTGGCCAAGCAGCCGATCCGGCCTATCTGACGTCTATCACGATGCCGCATCCGCCCCGCCACATTGCCCTATTTGCCGTCAGGATCCCCGCATGAGCTTTTTTGAAAGCCTGCTTATCCTTCTGCTCGTCGCCGTCGTGCTTTTGCAGTTTTCCCGGCGGCTCGGCGTCCCTTATCCTTCCATGCTCGCCATCGCGGGAGCCGCTGTCGCGCTGGTACCGGGCATGCCCTATATTGCCCTCGATCCGCATGTGGCGCTCGCCCTGTTCATCGCCCCTGCGCTCATGGATGCGGCCTTCGATTTTCCGGTCGGCACAGCGAAACGTTTCTGGCTACCGCTTCTTGTCTTTGCGATCGGCGGCGTCATCGTCACCGCCGCCTGCGTGGCCTGGATCGGCTGGGCTTTCGCCGGCCTGCCTTTTGCTGCGGCCCTCGTACTGGGTGCCATAGTGGCCCCGCCGGATGCGGCAGCGGCCACGGCGGTGCTGTCATCGATGACGATCCCGCGCGACACCGACACGATCCTGCGCGGCGAGAGCCTGTTCAACGATGCTGCCGCACTTCTGATCTTCGATGCGGCGCTCGCCATCCAGTCGGCCGGAGGGGTCGATCGCGAGGTGGCCTTGCACCTTGGCCTTGCGGTGCCGGGCGGCATCGCGCTTGGTCTGGCGGCGGCCTGGGCAGCACAGCGGCTGCGCCGTTTCGTGGCCGGCACGCTCGGCGGCATCGTGCTGCAATTCGTGCAGACGTTTCTGCTCTGGATCATCGCCGAACGGCTGGAACTGTCAGCCGTCCTTGCCATCGTCACCTTCGCAATGGCCATGGCGCGCAGCTCGCCCGGCCGCTCTTCCACCCGCATGCGGGTACAATCCTATGCGGTATGGACAGTGGTCGTCTTCGTGCTCAATGTCATGGCGTTTCTGCTGATGGGCATGCAGGTGCGCGACATCGTGCGGGAAATGGAAGCCGGGCATCTCGGCCAGGCCATCGGCTTTGCGCTTGTCGTGATCGCGGTTGTGGTGGTCGTGCGCCTTGTCATTTGCTTCGGCTTCAACCGCATCCATGCCTGGTTCGTGGTGCGTCGCGGCGAGCCGGAACCGGCAACGGTGACGCAATCCCTGCTGGCCGGGTGGTGTGGTATGCGCGGACTGGTGACGCTTGCAACGGCATTCGCCCTGCCCGCTGATTTTCCTCAGCGGGATATCGTGGTGCTGACCGCCTTTGCCGTGGTGCTGGCGACACTTGTCGTTCAGGGCCTGACGCTGACGCCGATCATTCGCTGGCTGAACCTTGATCGGCGTGAGGCGGGCCATGGCGAGATGATTCATCTGCGCGGAAAGATCGCTCAGGCAGGCCTCTCGCGGCTCAAGGATATAACCGGGCCGGAAGCCGAACTCCTGCGCAGCAAATTTTCCATAGAGCGTACGGCCGTGTCCGACGAAACGGCAGAACAATCACTCAATGCCTATCGCAAGCTGGCATTGAAGGCGATCGCCGCCCAGCGGGAAAAGCTCGAATATTTGCGCTCCAAACATCTGGTGAATGTCGAGGAGTACAATTTTCTGCTGGAAGAGATCGACTGGCGCGAGCTTTCGGTGCTGCCGGCGGATGCGCGGCGGATCGAGGAAATCTGACAAAAAACGCCCGGGTCCTTTCGGAACCGGGCGGCTGTATTCCTGTCGTGTCAGCGCGGATCAGTAATAACCGCGACCGTTATGGCTCTTGCGGTAGATATTGCGGTTGGCACGATCCTGCATGCGCTCGATCCGGCGGTGTTCGCTGCGGGTTATACGGCCATCGCGGGCAGCGGAGCGCTTGGCGCGATCGATGCGGTGCTGCTGGCGCTGCAGGTTACGATATTCGCGCGGCGTCAGGTCGCCACGGCGCGCGCTGCGGTGAATACGATAATCCTGGCGCGATTCACGCGCTTCGCTGCGGTAGCTTTGAGCCTGCGCCATCGGCGCGGCCGCAAAGGTGATGGTCAGCAGGGCGAGAGCGCTGATGATGATCTTTTTCATGGGTATCCTCCTTGATCGCGCGATGTTCTTCGCTTTGAATCTTCTTTTCTCGATGAAACCAAAGTGGCGCTTCAACCCTGAACCCCTGATGAAGGTTCCGTTCATGAAGCGGATTCTCACGGCGACGTGATGTTCATTAATTGACGACAATCCGTCAACTTTCGTTCATCTATCGAAGACGAAAAAGATGGCGCACATAAGGCTCCAGAGAAACAAACGCCGCCACCAATGGCCGCGATCTGGAGACCCAAAAATGTCCGCCAATACGCAGACCGGCAACATCATCATTCTGGTTGCCCGCATCCTACTGTCTTACATCTTCATCACTGCCGGCTTCGGCAAGCTGACCGATCCGTCCGCCACAGCCGGCATGATCACCGGTGCCGGCCTGCCGGCAGCAACCGCGCTTGCCTATCTCGCCGGCCTGTTTGAATTCGTGACCGGCCTTGCCGTTCTCGTCGGCTTCCAGACCCGCATCGTCGGCTGGGCGCTTGCAGTCTTCTGCATCTTCACCGGCGTCATGTTCCACTCGGGTACGGTTGCCGTTCCCGGCTGGCCGGATGCCGCCCTTGGCTGGATCAACGCCCTAAACGGCATCATGCTACAGAAGAACTTTACGCTGACCGGCGCCTATATCCTGCTCGCCACATTCGGCCCGGGCCTCTACTCGCTCGATGCCCGCCGCGGTTCTGTCGCAATCGCAGGGTAATATTCCCTCATTCCCTGCCCGAACAGATCAGCCCGCCGGATTGTCATCCGGCGGGCATTTGTTTGCAAAAGCGTCTGATTTCAGGCGTTTCGCCGACGGGCGAGCCAGACGGTAGCGCCGCCGCATTGCGGATCCTGCGCTTGATGGCCCACCAGTTCAAAACGGTTCTTGCCCAGAAGTTCCGCATAATCGCGACCCGAAAGCGAAGCATGATAGAGCGGCTCACCGCCGAACTCGCCCATCGCAACGCCTTCGAAATGGCCCGACGTGAACATTAGCGCGCCCCCCGGCGCGGTCATGACCGCGAAACGGCGGAACATTTCCCGCTGGTCATCCGGGTTCAGATGGAAAAAGCTGTGCCAGGCGATGATCCCGTCGAACTTGGTCGGGATATAGAACTGGCGCATGTCCGCTTCATACCAGGCGACGCCTGGAAAACGTTCGCGTGCCAGACCGATCAGCGTTTTCGAACTGTCGACACCGGTGAGGCGAAAACCGTCACGGATGAGGTGCCCCGCAATCGGCTCTGCACTCCCACAACCGAGATCGAGCACATGGCCGCGCGCCGGCATCAGCGCCCGAAAACGATCCAGCCAGGGTTTTTCGAACAGGGTGCGGCCGCGCAACTGGTCGAAACCCAGCGCATGCCGCTCATAGAGATCGATGATATCGGCGTCTTCGCCAGCCATTAGAATGACACCATCAGAAAACGGAACGAACCGCTTCGACGATCCGCTTCACGCGTGGGTCGTTTTCGTGTTCGCTCTTGCGGGCGCGAACCAGACAGGCTTGCGATTTCAGGATCACGCCATCCGACAGGATTTTCAGATGGTTGGCCTTCAGCGTCGAGCCGGTGGAGGTGATATCGACGATGATATCCGCCTGACCCGCAGCCGGCGCACCTTCGGTGGCACCGAGGCTTTCGACGATGCGATAGAGCTGGATGCCGTGTTGCGAAGAAAAATGCTGCTGCGTCAGCCGCCAGTATTTGGTGGCGATCTGCAAACGGCGACCGTGGCGGGCGCGAAAGTCGGCGGCGACATCGCCAAGGTCGGCCATCGTATCGACGTCGAGCCAGATTTCCGGCACGGCGACCACGACATCCGCATGGCCGAAACCGAGGCGGGCAGCGATCTCCATCTTGGCGTCGGCATCGATCAGGCCTTCGCGGATCAAATCTTCGCCGGTGACGCCGAAATCGACCGTACCAGCCCCGATTTCGCGGGCGATTTCCGAGGCAGACAGGAAGGCGATCTCGATATCGTCATGGCCTTCGATGCGGCCGCGATAGGAGCGTTCATTGCCGACGGCAACAATCGGCAGGCCGGCGCGTTCGAAAATAGCGGACGCATCTTCCTTCATGCGGCCCTTGGAGGGCAGTGCGATCGTAATGATGGACATCAGCGCGCCCTCGCCTGTTCGATCCGGTCAAGCCAGAGCGAAAAGCCCACGGCCGGAATGTCTTCATTGGCGCCGAGCAGCGTCATCAGCCGGTCGAAACGGCCGCCGCCAGCCAGAACCGCATTGTCGCGGCTGACCTCGAACACAAGGCCGGTGTAATAATCGAGCGGACGTCCGAAGGCGGCGCGATACGTAACCTTGTCGAGATCGACGCCGAGATCGGCCATGGCCGCCGTGCGCGCCTCGAAGGTGACCAGCGCTGCACCGAGCGCCAGACCCGCCGCATCGGCAAAACCGGCCAGTGCTGCCGGTGCCTGCGACAGCGGTATTTCCAAGGACAGGAATTCGGTCAGAAGCGCCAGCGCCGAGCCATCCAAACGGGTTTGTGTCAGCGACTGCTTTTCCTTCAGCCGGGCCGCAATTTCGCGCGGCGAACGGCTGGCATTGGTGGAATAGCCGGTATCCTGCATCGTCTGATCGATATGAGCAATCAGGGCCGCATCATCCTTGGCCAACAGCTCGGAAAGCTGCGGCGACAGGCCGGACGGGGTTTGCGGGCTTGCCAGCGTCATCAGCAATTGCGCCAAATGCGCATTGTTGCCGAACGACTGGATCAGGCGCTTCTGCCAGCCACCGGGCAGGCCCAATGCCTTGACCACGGCTTCGAACACCGCCTGATCGCCGAGCGTGATATCCAGCTTGCGGCCGGGGATCAGGCTTTCGAGGATCTGCACAGCATCGTTGACGGCACGGGCATCGGCCGAGGCGATATTGGTTTCGCCTAGGTCTTCGATACCGGCCTGATAAAACTCGTTATCCCCTTCACGGCGCTGGCGAAACACTTCGCCGAGATAACCGTAACGGCGCGGCGTGCCGGTGGCGCTTTCGATATGGCGCAGGCAGACGGGAATGGTGAATTCCGGACGCAGGCACAGGCTCTCGCCGGTTTCGCTTTCGGTGAGAAAGATACGGCGACGCAGGTCTTCGCCGGCCATGTCGAGAAACGGTGCAGCCGGCTGGATGACCGGCGTATCGATGCGCGCCGTGCCACGAGCGGCAAATTCATCGAGCAGACGGCCCGAAAATTCGGGCATGTTGATCAGAGGCATCTGGGATCCGGCCTATGCAATTCGTATTCTTCGCGACACGTCGTGTATCGGCACACTGCGAACACCACCCTTTGCCGCCGGAGTCAACGATGTCCATGCCTTTTTTGTCATATGGATCGCGTCGGCCCGATGTATGCGCGGCACGGGGTAAAATCGGTTAGGCGGTTTCTTCGGAATTGGAAAGAAAGTCCTCCACCCGTTTTTCGACGGATGCGGCAATCGGGCCATCCAGTTCGCGATACCCCTCGCCGCCCAGAGCCAGAATGCGCGAAAAGCGCAGAGCCAGATAGCAGAGGATGGCCTCCATCGCCGGAGACGCCAGTTCCGCCATTGACCGCTTGACAGAGACCGTCCCGATCTCGTCGAGATAGCTGCGCGCCATATACTTTTCCTCGCCGTTTTCATCGAGAAAGAAATAGTCGAGGTAATTGTAGCTGAAGCCGAACGCCCCGTCGGTCCCGCGATCCCCGAACTTGCAGAAATGCTCGATCCTGACGGGCGAGGCGAAACGGCCCCAGGGCAAGTCTGCTTCGCCTGCCGTCACGGGTTTGATCCTTACCGGTGCTCGCGATCTTCCGCCTGTGCGGCGAGGATTTCCTTCACCTTGGCGACCAGATCGGCCTCGGCAACGGTTTCCTGCGCAACGCGGGCTTCACGCCACGAAGCGTTATCCTCGATCTCGCCGGAGAGGCGCTTGCCTTCGATCAGGTCCTTAATCTGCACCACGCCTTCCGCGCGCTCGTCACCACCCTGAATGATGGCGATCGGGCAGCCGCGACGGTCGGCATATTTCAGCTGGTTGCCGAACTTCTTCCAGTTGCCCTGATACATTTCGGCGCGGATGCCTTCGGCGCGCAGTGCCTGCGTAAACCGCTGGTAACGGCCCATGCTGTCCACATCGCCATCCATGACGGTGACGAGGACCGGAGCAACGACGTCATCCTGACCGAGCTTGCCGAGGTTTTTCAGCGCCGTCATCAGACGCGAGACACCGATAGAAAAGCCCGTGGCCGGAACCGGCTGGCCCATGAAACGCGAGACGAGACCATCATAACGGCCGCCACCGCCGACAGAGCCGAAGACGACCTTTTCGCCCTTTTCATTGGTGACGTCGAAGGTAAGTTCGGCTTCAAAAACGGGGCCGGTGTAATATTCGAGGCCGCGCACGACCGAAGGATCGATCTTGACGCGGTCAGAGCCGTAACCGGCGCTGGTTGCCAACGCGCCAATCGTGTTCAGCTCATCGACGCCTTCGCCGCCATTGGCGGTGCCGGCAACCAGTTCAGCGAGCTGGGCGGCACTTTCCGCGTAATCCTTGATGCCGACGAAGAACAGGACCTTTTCGATCTGCTCAGCGTTCAGGCCGGCGCCCTTGGTGAAGTCACCCGATTCATCCTTGCGGCCTTCGCCGAGCAGCAGCGTCACGCCTTCCGGGCCGAACTTGTCGAGCTTGTCGATGGCGCGCAGCACGTTCAGACGCTGGCCGGCCTTGTCGTCACCACCCAGACCGATGGCTTCCATGACGCCATCCAAAACCTTGCGGTTGTTCACCCGGATCACGTAATCGCCGCGCTTGATGCCGAGCGCTTCCATCGTGTCGGCCATCATCATGCACATTTCGGCATCGGCCTGCACGCCTGGCGCGCCAACCGTATCGGCATCGAACTGCATGAACTGGCGGAAACGGCCCGGACCCGGCTTTTCATTGCGGAACACGTAACCAGCGCGATAGGTGCGGAACGGCAGCTGGATCTCGTTGAAATTTTCCGCGACGTGGCGGGCAAGCGGCGCGGTCAGATCATAACGCAGCGACATCCACTGGTCGTCATCGTCCTGCAGCGAAAACACGCCTTCGTTGGGGCGGTCGCTGTCGGGCAGGAATTTGCCGAGTGCATCGGTATATTCGAACAGCGGCGTTTCGACCGGATCGAAACCGTAACGCTCGTAAACTTCACGGATCTTTGCCGTCATCTCGTTGGTGGCATGGATATCGGCGGCCGAGCGATCGACAAAACCGCGCGGCAGGCGGGCTTTGAGTTTCTGGGGCTTCTTCTGCTTGTCGCTCATGATCGGATATCCATTGCCTGCGGGCCTTCGGGAAAGACCGGATTATTGTGCGGTTTCTTAGAGGATCAAGCCTTGGGCGGCAAGGGCGAGCGCTGGCGAAGAGTGCCGCGCGATGGGATAGAGTGACTGCCTTGAAGGATCATCACGATTGACAGCGGCATCGCCGTGAAATCTACCGCTAACCCATGATCCTCGAAGCCCTGCAATACGCGGCGACCTATCCGGTCACGCCCAAACCATTTCGCCCGTTCATCCGCTCCTCGGTCAATCTGTGGGCGCGCGCCGGGCGTTGCGCAAAAGACTGGGCGACGCATGAGGCGCAGTGCCAGACCTTTGTCCGCGAGACCGTATCCGGAATGAAGGAGCGTCGCACCGTCGTGGTTCTGGGGTCCGGCCTGCTGCGGGATGTGCCGCTGGCGTTTCTCAGCAAGACTTTCGATACGGTGGTGCTGGTCGATCTCGTCCATCTCGCGAGCGTCAGGCTGTGGCTCTCGGCCAAAAGGCCGCGAAATGTTCGACTGATCTCACGCGATCTTTCCGGGCTCGACGATGTGCTGGCTGGACGGGAAACGGAGCCGCTCTCTTTCCTGCGGCAGGTGCCGTATCTCGACCTCGTCATCTCCGCCAACATCCTTTCGCAGATCGGTGTCGGCGCGACCCGCAGGCTTGAGACGGACAAAAGCGGTGACGCGACCGAGGTCGTGCCAAAACTGATCTCTGCGCATATCAATGGTCTTGCCGGCCTGCCCTGCACAGTGGCACTGCTGACCGATACGCGCTATCGGGTAAGCGAACGCAGCGGCGCGGTGCTGGAAGACACGGACCTTCTGTGCGGCATCACACCGCCGCCTGCCGCGCAATCCTGGTCGTGGCCCGTCGCGCCATTTGGCGAGGAGAGCCGGGATTATCAGGTCGTGCATGACGTGATTGCCACATCCGCCTTGTCGCGATTTTCCGTCTGATCGCCGCACCGTAGATTGCTTTGCCACAATCCGTGGATAGGTTGACGGTCATGAACCGCTTCGCCGCAACATTGATGGCCATTGCCTGCCTGCTTTATGCAGCCATGCCCGTATGGGCCACGCCGATGGGCACGGTTGCCGTGCCGTCAATGGAGATGGCCGCGATGGTGCATGACCACGACAGTCATGACATGTCGGCCATGGTGACGGATCATGCGAACCATTCCGGCAAAAGCGCAAAACCCTGCCCGCATGGTGCACAAGGCTGCGTCACGCCGTTCTGCGCCGCCTGCCTTGTCATTTTGCCCGATCAGGCCTTCCAGCCACTGAGCCGTATCGCCTTTTCCTATCCTGCCCCTTCACCGGCATCGGAACTGGTGCCGCATGCACCCGCCCTCAATCTTCCGCCTCCCCGAGCCTGAGTTTCAAGCCTACACTCGAACTCAACCTATTCTCGGACACGGAAGGATAAACCATGTCTCCGAAACTCTTTGGCGCCTGCATTGTTCTCGCGCTGGTTGCCGCCACGCCGCTCGCAGCACAGGATCACAGCGCCCATCATGGACCGATGGCGCAGCAGGGCGACGCGGCGAAAACGCCCTCCTCGCAGGCCTTTTGGCAGGCCAATGACACCATGCACAAGGATATGGCGATCGAACTTACCGGCGATGCCGATGTGGATTTCGTGGCGAGCATGATCCCGCATCATGAAGGCGCGATTGCCATGGCCAGGGTGCAACTCGAATACGGCAAGGACCCGGAAATCCGCAAACTGGCGGAAGCGGTGATATCGGCACAGACGGCCGAGATCGCCGACATGAAGGCATGGCTGAAGGCGCACGCCAAGTAAGCCAGCGAAGCAGCCGGGGCGAGGCATCAAAACTTCGCCCCGATCTTCTCTAAAAACTTTCCGACTTGCCGGATTTTCCGCGTCTGCCCATATTCCGGCTGGAGGATTTTTGTCATGACGATGCGCCCGATTACCGCGATCGGCTTCGATGCCGACGATACGCTATGGCAGAACGAACAGTTCTTTCGATCGACCGAAAGCCATTTTACCGGTCTGCTCAAAGAGTTTGCCGAGCACGAGATCGTCTCCGAAAAACTTCTGGAAGCGGAAAAACGTAATCTCGATTTCTACGGTTACGGCATCAAGGGTTTCATGTTGTCGATGATCGAAACCGCGATCGAGATCACCGATGGCAAGGTCGAGGCGCGCACGATCGGCGATATTCTCGATGTCGGCCGCGAAATGTTGCGGCACCCGGTGGAAACTCTTCCGCATGTGCGCGAGACGCTTGAGGCCTTGTCCGGCCATTACATGCTGGTGCTGATCACCAAGGGCGATCTGTTCGATCAGGAGCGCAAGCTGGCACAATCGGGACTTGGCGATTTTTTCGATGCCGTCGAGATCGTTTCGGAGAAGACCGCCACCACCTATCGCCGCGTCTTTTCACGCGTGGCGGACGGGCCGGAACGGGCGATGATGATCGGCAACTCGCTGAAATCGGATATCGTGCCGGCCATTGCCGCCGGTGCTTACGGCGTGTTCGTGCCGCATGAACTGACCTGGGTTCTGGAACAGGTGGAACCGCCGCAGGACGCGCCGCGCTTTCGCCAGATCGCACATCTTGGCGAATTGCCGGACATTCTCGAGGCGATCACGGGCGCTTGAAATCTTTCCGCAGGCGATCGATTTCCGGCTGGCAGAAACACCCTTCCAGATGGTCGTTGACCATGCCCATGGCCTGCATGAAGGCATAGACGGTGGTCGGCCCGACAAAGGTCCAGCCGCGTTTCTTCAGGTCTTTTGACAGGCGCGTGGAAACCGGCGTGGTCGGGTTGGCGCGCAACGTCTCCAGATCCATCACATCAGGGCGTTCATGGCCCTGCGGCTCATAGGACCAGAAAAATCTGGCCAGCGAACCGAACTCGTCCCGCAAGGTTATGGCGCGGCGGGCATTGTTGATCGTCGAAACGATCTTGCCACGGTGGCGGATGATACCGGCATCGGCAAGGCAGCGGGCGATATCGTCCTCACCGAACAGCGCCACCTTGTCGAAATCGAAACCGGCGAAGGCCGCACGAAAATTCTCACGCTTGCGCAGGATCGTCAGCCAGGAAAGGCCGGACTGAAACCCTTCAAGGCAGATCTTTTCGAACAGGCGAAAATCGTTGGTGACGGGGTGCCCCCATTCCTCGTCATGATAACGCCGGTAGTCCTCCAGCCCACCATGCCAGGCGCAGCGAAATTTTCCGTCCGGCCCCTCGATAATGCCCGTCATGCCCGTTCTTCCTGCCCGTTAACGCGATTTCGGCGGCATTCATAACACGTCAACCACGTCTTCCAACCACCCGGTAACCCTGCTGAAAGCTTTACGCGCGGTGATATCTTCAACCGAGATCAAATTTACCATTCGCTTGTGAATTGGCGACCAAGGTTCCGCAAGATCAAAGCCGGAAGCGGAAGAAGAATTCCCGCAATCGGCCAGTGAAAAGCGTTGGAGCCGATGACGATGAAGAAGAACCTGCCTTCCGCCAGATTTTTGGGTCTTCTGGCCCTCGGCCTTGCCACCACCTTGTCCTTTGCCCCGGCGAACGCGCAGGATCGCTACCGCGAGCGCCCGCCGGTCGTCGTCAGCCCCGACCTGACCGCGCCATGGCTGATGCAGTTGGGTGAAGCCCCGCGTCAGGCTGCACCGCGTTACCGTACCGCCGCTCCCCAGCAGCAATACGGCCAGCCCCAATATTATCGCCCGCAGGCACAGCCCCGTCGCAGCCAGCAGGCCCGTCAATACGGTTTTCCGCCAGCCCCTTCGCGCGATGCACGTCCAACGCGTCAGCAGCAGGGTGCGCAACAGGTGTCCATGCGCCGCCCCAATCTGCCGGTCATTCAGGGCAGGATCGAGCCACAATTCCTGCCACAGATGGTTTCCTACGAGACGAAATACCCGGCCGGCACGATCGTCATCGATACCAATAACCGCTTCCTGTATCTCGTGATGGACGGCGGTCAGGCCAAACGCTACGGCGTGGGCGTCGGCAAGCCGGGTTTCGAATGGGCCGGCGAACACAAGGTGACCCGCAAGGCCGAATGGCCGACATGGATCCCGCCGCAGGAAATGATCAGCCGTGAAGCCGCCAAGGGCCATTACCTGCCGGCGCGCATGGACGGCGGGCCGGAAAACCCACTTGGCGCGCGTGCGCTTTATCTCGGCTCGACGCTCTATCGCATCCACGGCACCAACGCGCCATGGACGATCGGCAGCGCCGTTTCCTCCGGCTGCATCCGCATGCGCAACGAGGATGTGACCGACCTTTATGGTCTCGTCGATGTCGGCACACGCGTCATCGTCATCTGAGCAAGCTTATGTAATCCGGTATTTTGCCCGCATGATTGTGACAAGATAGACACGATGGCAGGCGTATAATGCTGTTTGGTTCCTCACATTTGTCATGCCTGATCTTGCCGTGATCAGTAGGCCGGGACATCTTGTCCCGGTTTTTTATATTGAAGGGGGTCTCGATGAAGTCGAGTAAAGTGTTGTTCGCCATCGCGGCGATGGGTTTGAGCATGTCGCTGGCATTGCCGGTCACGCAGGCGAGCGCGCAGTCGCGCCAGCCGCAGACCACGGCAAGCGATGTCGCGCCTTCGGTGCGCAACAAGCCGGTTCCGGAAAAGTTCAAGCGTCGCATGGTGCGCTTCGCCACCAATGAAGCGCCCGGCACGATCATCGTCGATACCAACAACAAGTTCCTCTACCTCGTTGAAGGCAAGAACCGCGCGACGCGTTACGGCATTGGTGTCGGCCGCGAAGGTTTTGGCTGGTCGGGCGAAGTAAAGATCGGTCGCAAGGCCGAGTGGCCGACATGGACGCCGCCGGCCGAAATGCGTGCCCGCGAAGCCCGCCGCGGCATCAACCTACCGGTCGTCATGAAGGGCGGCCCGGAAAACCCGCTCGGCGCCCGCGCCATGTATCTCTACAAGGGCGGCCGAGATACCATCTTCCGCATTCACGGCACCAATCAGCCATGGTCGATCGGCCTCAACCTGTCGTCGGGCTGCATCCGCCTGATGAACAAGGATGTCGAGCATCTCTATGCCCGCGCCGCCGTTGGCGCCAAGGTTGTCGTCATCGGCCCGGGCTCGAAGCCGGGCGACGTCGCCTTCAGGGATCGTGGCGTTGATATTTTCCGAACCATTTTTGGTGGTTAAATCCACCGGCCCGTCAGCGTGAAAACGCTGCCGGGCCTCCCGCTCTGCGCCAAAGCTGACAGCCAAATCTCAAAACTGTCATACAGCAAGGCAAAATCCGACATTTCCGTCGTATTAAGAACAGATTCAGACGTAATGTATGGATAAGTGAACAGCTGTGCAAAGCGCCGCTTGACGCTTTAAAACCGTTAATCACAATCACTCGAATCAACGAGAGAGCATGTGATTCTCCTTTACCCGAAGGAGATATACTCTCGATTGTGACAGGCAAATTCTATATTAGAATCATATAAACTAGGAGATTCGCAGAAATTGGGCTTTATCGACCGCGTTACCGCCAATGTCCGTCTGATGCTGAAGCGCCCGCCGCGACAGCAATATGCGGCCCTGTGTTATCGCGTTCGCAAGAAGCAGGCGGGTCAACTGGAAGTGCTGGTGATGACCAGCCGTGATACGGGCCGTTGGGTGATCCCCAAGGGCTGGCCGATGGAAGGCAAGAAGGCGCATGCCGTTGCCGAACGCGAGGCTTATGAAGAGGCGGGCGTGAAGGGCAAGGTTTCGAAGGATCCCCTCGGTTATTTCCACTACCGCAAAACGCTGTCCAACGGCATGAAAGTGCCGGTCATCGTGCAGGTGCACGCGCTCGAAGTCGAGGACATGCTGAAAAGCTTTCCCGAAAAGGGCAGCCGCAAATACGAGTGGGTCAATTGCGAAGAAGCGGCCAACCGCGTCAACGAGCCGGAACTGAAAGTCCTGTTCATGCAGTTTGGCGGAGGGATGCATTCCAACACCAACAACGCTTCCGCACCGATGACCATCACAAAAACGGCCGAAGCCTGAATTAATCCCCACGCAGATGCCAATGGAACGGTGCCGGCATCGGTTGCGTTCGATAGCCACCGGTAGCGCCTCAGGAAGAGAGCGCTTTGCCCATCAGGATGAACAGGAATGTCCGCCAACAGACCCCGTCTGGCGAAACCTACGCTGGACAAGGATCTCGCCAAAATCTCGACGATCGAGGAAGCCTCGCGTTACCTGACGCGTGGCTTCGCCATTCATGGCGCGGCATTGATCTTTCTGGTGCTGATGGCGGCGATGGCCGGCAGCTTCGCCACCGGGCGTAGCGATGTCATTCTCGTCGTTTGCGCGGCCGCGATTGCCGGCTACATGGCGATGAACATCGGCGCCAATGATGTGACCAACAATATCGGCGCGGCGGTCGGTGCCCGCGCCATGACCATGGGTTTCGGCCTTGCGCTGGCGGCCGTCTTCGAAATCGCCGGCGCAGTGATCGGTGGTGGCCATGTGGCAAACACGATAGCCAACGGCATCATGCGCGAAGGCGTGATCACCGGCCCGGACGTATTGATCTGGGCGATGATGGCCGCCCTTCTTTCCGCCGCGCTTTTCATCAATATCGCCACCTGGCTGGGCTGGCCGATCTCCACCACCCATTCGATCGTCGGCAGCGTGATGGGCTCTGGCATTGCTGCGGCCGGGATTTCCGCCATCGACTGGACGACGGTGGGCGGCATTACCCTGAGCTGGATGATATCGCCGCTACTGGGCGCCGTGTTCGCGGCTGCCTTTCTGTATTTCATCAAGCAAACCATCATCTACCGCAGCGACAAGATCGCCGGGGCGAAACGCTGGGTGCCGGTGCTGATCGGTATCATGACCGGCACCTTTGCCGGTTACCTTGCGCTGGTGGGGCTGGGGCAGTTGATCGAGGTTTCGACGCTGAACGCGACCCTCGTCACGGTAGGCACCGGACTGATCTCATGGCGGCTGCTGATCCCTGTCATCGCCAGACAGGCGGAGGGACTTGAGAACCGCAACCAGTCGCTTCGAAAACTGTTTCGCATTCCGTTGGTTTTTGCCGCAGCGCTGATGTCGTTTGCGCATGGCGCCAATGACGTGTCGAATGCCATCGGCCCACTGGCAGCGATTGTGTCAGCCTCACGCCATGGTGTTATCGGTCAGGTGCAGGTGCCGATGTGGGCACTTGTAATCGGCGGCCTCGGCATTTCGCTCGGGCTTGTGCTTTACGGCCCGAAACTGGTCAAGCTCGTGGGTTCGGAAATCACCAAACTTAACCCGATGCGGGCTTATTGTGTCTCGTTGTCGACTGCGATGACGGTGATGACCGCGGCATGGATCGGTGTGCCGGTGTCCTCCACCCATATTGCTGTCGGCGCGGTTTTCGGTGTCGGTTTCTTTCGCGAATGGTACACGCGCCACTCCCGCAGGCGTTACGAATATCTGCGCGTGCGCGCCGGCGAAGAACCCGATGCGGCGGAACCGATCGAGCGTAACGACGACGAGTTTCGTCACCGATATCTGGTACGCCGCTCGCATTTCTTGAGCATCATTGCCGCATGGACGATCACGCTTCCTTGCGCAGCAGCCCTTTCGGTCGTTATGAGCCTGATCATGTTCGCGATCTTCCTTTGATCGCCAAAACGGGATTTTGAAATCATGCGCGCCAATTTCCGGATGCAGCGGCTTTTTGTTGAAAACGACATCACCTCAGGCACTGCGATCGAGGCGACATCGGAACAGTTCAACTATCTCGTCAACGTGCTGCGGATGGTGGCGGATGCCGAGGTGCTGATCTTCAACGGCCGCGATGGCGAGTGGCGGGCGCGCCTCACCTTCCCCAGCCGCAAGAAACTGCTGCTTGAGCCCGTGGAGCAGACACGGCCGCAGCCGCAAGCTTCCGACCTGCACTACCTGTTCGCACCCTTGAAGACCGGACGGCTGGATTATCTGGTGCAGAAGGCGGTGGAAATGGGCGCCGGCCTGCTGCAGCCTGTCATGACCCAGCACGTGCAGGGCAAGATCAACAGCATGGACCGGCTGGCTGCGAATGTCATCGAGGCCGCCGAACAGTGCGGCATATTGTCGATCCCTGAAGTAACACCCCCTAAAAAACTTGGCGAACTTCTGGAGAACTGGCCGGCGGATCGGCGTATTATCTTTTGCGACGAAGGCGACCAGGGACAGAACCCGCTGCCGATCCTTTCCGCCATCAAGGAAACCAAACTGGCGCTGCTGGTGGGACCGGAAGGCGGCTTTTCCGATGAGGAAAGGCAGGTTTTGCGGAGCCTTCCTTTCGTCACAGCGATCCCACTCGGGCCTCGCATCCTGAGGGCAGATACGGCGGCCGTGGCAGCCTTAACCGTCATTCAGGCAAGCATTGGCGACTGGCAGTAAAGCCACAGCGGCAGATTTGACACACAACTACCTGATTTTCTGAAGGCTCGTTGAAACAAATTCACTTGCACCGCACATGAAAGCGGTTCAAGCAGCCGGACGTTCGTGAGACAAAACGGCACTCCAAAAGGTACTTTAAATGGCACGTGACACCACCGATCATACGCCCCTCACTTCGGTGTCCGAACTGTCGGCCTATCTGGCTGGCGGCGCCAAGCCCAAGGACAAGTTTCGCCTTGGCACGGAACATGAAAAATTCGGCTTCTTCACCAGTAATCTCGCGCCCGTTCCCTACGAGGGCGAGGCCAGCATTTCCGCGCTTCTCAAGGGCATGCAGGACAAGCTTGGCTGGGAGCCGATCACCGATGCCGGCAACATTATCGGCCTTTCCGATACCAGCGGCATGGGCGCGATCTCGATCGAGCCGGGCGGTCAATTCGAGCTTTCCGGCGCGCCGCTGGAGACGCTGCACGAAACCAGGACCGAGACCGAACACCATCTGGCCGCCCTCAAGGAAGTGGCCGACCCGATGGGCATCCGTTTCCTCGGCATCGGCGGCAGCCCGAAATGGTCTCTGGCGGAAACCCCGCGCATGCCAAAATCGCGCTATGACATCATGACCCGCTACATGCCGAAGGTCGGCACACGCGGTCTCGACATGATGTACCGCACCTGCACTATCCAGGTGAACCTGGACTTCGCCTCCGAAACCGACATGGCGCGAAAACTGTCGCTGTCGATGAAGCTGCAACCGCTAGCAACAGCGCTGTTTGCCGCCTCGCCCTTTACCGAAAACCGCCCGAACGGTTTTCTCTCATGGCGCGGCAATATCTGGGGCGATACCGACAATGCGCGCTCCGGCCTGTTGCGCGCCGCCTTCGAGCCAGGTTTCGGTTTCGACAGTTACGTGGAATGGGCGCTCGACGTGCCGATGTATTTCATCGTCCGTGATGGCCGTTACCGCGACTGCACCGACATTACCTTCCGCCAGTTCATGGACGGCGCGCTGAAGGGCAAGATCGCGGAATGGGAGCCGACGCTCGGCGACTGGACCAACCACCTTTCCACGCTCTTCCCCGATGTGCGCCTGAAGCGTTACCTTGAAATGCGTGGTGCCGATGGTGGCCCGCTGTCGCATATCTGTGCGCTGCCGGCCTTCTGGGTCGGCCTGCTTTATGATGACGCGGCATTCGATGCCGCCGAGGCGATGACGGCGAACTGGACTTTCGAGGACGTGCAGTCGATGCGCGATGCCGTGCCGACGGTCGGCCTTTCAGCAGAACTGCGCGGCATGCCGCTCTTCGATGTCGCCCGCGATATTCTCGACATCTCTTCTGCCGGCCTGAAAGCCCGTGATTTTCGTAATGCGGAAGGCGCGGATGAGAGTGTCTATCTGGCACCGCTGGACGGCATCCTCAAGAACAAGGCAACGCTCGCCCAGGAACTGCTGACGCTTTACAATGGCAGCTGGCTGAACAGCGTCGATCCTGTTTTCGAACAGTACCAGTACTAAATCTTGCAACACTTATTGCGCGATTTCGGAACCAAGCTTCGCGCAAAATCTTTCCCGATATAATCTTTCGCATCGCCTCGAAAATCTTCTCGATTTTCGACAGGCGGATGCGGGAGATCAAAACGCTGCATGTCCAGAAGCGCGATAGGCGCAGGGACGCGGCAGATGTGTTGGGGAGGTCGTGGCACATGCTGCCATTGTTCGAGATGATGCTGAAGGCGCAGAATGGTGCCGTGACCGAGGCGCTGGCAAAGCAGTTCGGCCTGGCGCAGAGCCAAGCGGAACACGCGATCGAGGCATTGATGCCGGCCTTTTCGTCCGGCCTGAAACGCACGACCGCCAATCCCTACGATCTCGGCCCGCTGATATCGGCGATGTTTTCCGGCACTTACGGCAAGTATTTCGACAACATCGGCAAGGCTTTTAGCGATCAGGGCAAGGCGGACGGCAATGTCGTGCTCGAACACCTGTTCGGTTCCAAGGAAGTTTCCCGTGCCGTTGCCGCACAGGCCGAACAGTTTACCGGCATCGGACAGGACGTTCTCAAACGCATGCTGCCGGTGATCGCCGGCACGATGATGGGCGGGCTGTTCAAGCAGGCAACCGGTCAGTTGGGCGATACGGAGATCTATCCGATGGCGGCGATCAGTCAGAACTGGATGAAGATCATGGGGTTCGGCCAGGCCGCCTCAAAGGCGACGACAAGCGGCAATGAAGCCTTCCAGTCCGCCTTCGACAACCTTTATGCCCAGGCGATGCGGGCCATGTGGGGACTGGAAGGGCCGGAAAAACCGCAATTGCCCACGCCGTTATCCAGTCCACTTGTCGATGCGCTCATCAGCATGTTCGAAAGCGGGCTTGAAGTTCAGAAGAGCTACCAGAAAAACATGGAAGCGATCTTCGACCATTATCTCGGTCCTGCCGAAAAGCCTTAGACACGAAAAAGCCCGGCACGGGGCGGACCGGGCCGGGCAAGAGGCAGGGCTATTGGCATGACCCTGCGGGGAAAACTCTGACTTATCTTTCCAGCGACAGAAGATAGGCGCGACGGCCGCGCTGTCTTGCTGCGGAAAGAAGGCGATAGGGATCGTCCAGCACGCCGGACTGGGTGAGCGCCCGCTCGACATCGCTGCGTGTCAAACCGAGGTCGCTCAGTTGCTGATCGTCGAAATCCAGCAAGGGATTGAGCGCGGCGCGATTTTTCAAGGCGCGCCACAGGCTGGCAAAACGCACGTTCAGACGGCCAAGAAACGTGGTGCCGCGGGTTACGCCAACCAATCCAAGTTCTGTCATCCGTTCATTCGTGCGCATGGCCTTATCCTCTCGTCAGGCACGGGAAAGACCGCTCCGACGCTGTAAACGGCCGGCAAGCGGTCAGGGGAACTTCGCTCTTTCGAAGCGTTGTTGCTCTGGAATTGCGTTTCGTTATGCGAGATCACTATTGATCAGTCCAACGAATGTTTCTAATGGTTATCATCAACCAACCTGATGGATCACACCCATGTCCGCCCCGCTCGATATCGACCAGTTGCACACCTTTGTCGCCATCGTTGACACTGGCAGCTTCACCAAGGCGGCGGACCGGGTGTTCAAGACGCAATCGGCGGTTTCCATGCAGATGCGTCGGCTGGAAGAACGGGTGGGCAAGCAGCTGTTCATGAAGGACGGGCGCGGCAACAAGCTGACCGCCGAAGGCGACAAGCTTTTGAATTACGCGCGACGCATCATCCGCCTCAGCAACGAGGCCATGGCCGCCTTCGACGACAACCGGCTGGAGGGCATGTTGCGCATCGGCACGCCGGACGATTATGCCGACCGCTACATGCCGGAAATCATCGGCCGATTTGCCAAGACGCATCCGAATGTCGAGCTTTACATCGTCTGCGAACCCTCGCCGAGCCTTGCCGAAAAGATGTCACGCGGCGAGCTGGATATCGCGCTTGTCACCCACAATCCGCGCCTGCGCGTCTCCGACGTGGTGCGCACCGAACCGCTGTGCTGGGTCGGCTCCGCCAACCATCCGCTGAAGGACGATGCGCCGGTGCCGCTGGCGGTCGGGCGGCGGGACTGCCTGTGGCGGCAACTTGCTTGTTCGGCGCTCGATGCCGATGGCCGCGATTATCAGGTCCTGTTCACCAGCTGGTCGGCGACCGTGGTTGCCGCTGCCGTGCTGACCGGCCTTGCCGTCTCCGTCCTGCCGGAATCGGCACTGCGCACCGGCATGAAAGTGCTGACCGCAGCCGACGGTTTCCCGCCGCTGCCGCCGGTGCAGATCGGCCTGATGAAGCGCCCCGGCCTGTCGCCTTCTCTGCTGCATGCCATTACCGACCACATCACCGCCTGTCTCGACAACATCTCGCCCGCCCCCGTTTCGGACGATGTGGATGGCGACATGAAGACGGTGACACGGCTGGTGCGGCCACGCATGGCGCAGGTGATGCCGGGCTGGTGACAGCCTTCCCGATCTACCAGTGAACAGTTGCGCCGGTTAATCGCTCACGATATTTTCCAATCGTGAACATCAACTGAGATCGGAAAAATCTATCATGCTGACATTGCGCCAGATGCGCTACTTTGAAGCGCTGGCTGCTGCCCGCCACTTCGGCAAGGCGGCGGCGATGGTCAATGTCAGCCAGCCGGCTCTGTCGGCGCAGATCATGGAGATGGAAGACCATCTCGGCGTCCTTCTCGTAGAGCGCCATCGTTCCGGCGTGCTTCTGACGCCGAAGGGCGAAGCCGTGCTGCAGCGAGTGCGCCGTATTCTTGAGGATGTGGCAGGGCTGGAAGAATTTTCGCGTGATGGCGGCGGTGTGCTGCAGGGGCTGACACGGATCGGCATCATTCCGACGGTTGCCCCTTATCTCGTGCCGGCTTTGGTACCGCATCTGCGCAAAACCTATCCCGAGGTCGAGATCGAATTGCGTGAGGCCGTCACCGACCGGCTGGTCGCCGACCTGAGCGAAGGCCGCATCGACGCGGTGATTGCGGCTTTGCCGATCGACGGCGACGGGCTGGAAAGCCTGCCGCTGTTTGCCGACCGGTTTTTCATGGCCATGGCCAATAATGACAGCGATGTGCTGACCTCTCCCTTGACGGAAACGCAGGTGGACGCCGAGCGGCTTCTGCTGCTGGAGGAAGGCCATTGCCTGCGCGATCAGGCGCTGGCCGTCTGTGGCACGGCCGGAAAACGTAGCCTCGTCAATTTTGGCGCCACCTCGATGACCACGCTTCTGCAGATGGTCTCGCACGACATGGGCATGACGCTGATCCCGGAAATGGCGATCGCCACCGAAGCGGCGCGCAACGACCTGCGCATCGTCCCCTTTGCGGAACCGATGCCATCACGGCGGATCGGGCTGATCTGGCGGCGATCGAGTGGGCGAGGGAAGGACATGGAGGCGCTGGCGGGGGCGATTGTGGCTTGCGGGGCGCGACCGAACTGAAACTTGTCGCACGATGGCAGCAGCAGACAATGTCTCGCATTGCCATTTTTGGGTGCCATCAATGGAGAACGAAATGGTTTCAGACGAAAAGATAGAAGGTCTGGGTTTTTCGAATGTAATCACCTTTTCGCCGAGAAAATATTCCGTGCAGGAAATCAAAAACGATCCTCTCCGAGCCCTGTACAATCTCGACCTTCTTTTTCTCGACTTTGTACTGTTCGACGATCAGATCAAGCAATGTGAACGCAACGGGGAAACCTGGAGAATCTTCGGGCAGGACACCGAGGGTGTCTTCGGCCTTTCAGGGCAAAGCGGCGAAGTCCTCTATGTCGCGCGCGGCTTCAAGGATCAGATCGACATTAAGTTCTGCGCTCGCGGTCTGGACGATTTCGTCTCACTGATGAACATGTTCGTCTCCTATATTTTTCGCGTTCGAGCCTCATTCAAGGGCGGACATGACAAAATCGAGGACAACGTAAGTGACTATTTCCTCGACTACGCCCGCAAGTTCCTGAACGAGGAGGAATTATCCAATTCTTACTGGGCCGGCATCTGTGAGCTGATCGAGACTGGCGAATGGCTCGTCACCAGAGGGCTACGGGAATATCTGGAAACGGGCAGGTTACAGCAAGCCGAGTAAGAGGGCTTGTCTGATCACAGGCCCCGTACCGTACCGCCCACGCCCTATTCCCGCTTGGCGCGCATGGACGCCGCGCTTAAAACTGGCGCGTCGACCACGCCTCGCGAGCCTCCCATGACAGACGCCTCCCTCGGCTCCATCCACTCGAAACGCAACCTCTTTGTTTGCCTTGCCGGTTCATTCACCACCATCGTGGCGATGACGCTGCTGCTTCCCTTCCTGCCGCTTTATGTCGAGGAACTCGGGCTCACCGATCATGCTGCCATCGTGCAATGGTCCGGTATCGCTTACGGCGCCACCTTCTTTGCCGCCGCCATCGTTGCACCGCTCTGGGGCCGGCTCGGCGATATTTACGGGCGAAAACTGATGCTGGTGCGCGCCGCGATCGGCATGACGATCGCCATCTCGCTGATGGGCATGGCGACGACCGTATGGCAGCTGGTGGCGCTGCGGCTCGTCGTAGGCCTCGCCGGCGGTTATGCCTCCGGCTCGATGGTGCTGGTGGCCGCACAGACGCCAAAGGATCGCTCCGCCTGGGCGCTCGGCACACTGTCGGCCGGAATCATGGCCGGCAATCTGGTCGGGCCTCTCATCGGCGGGGTTCTGCCGCAACTGATCGGCATCCGCGCCACGTTCCTGTGTGCCGGGGCTGCGATCTTTTTCGCCTTCCTCGCCACGCTGTTTCTGATCCGCGAGGAAAAATCGCCGGCGCGCAAACAGGCGGCCAAGAGTGGTGGCGGATTGCGCTCGCTGCCGCACAAGGGACCGGTTCTCGCCATGCTGTTTACCGGCATGCTGCTGATGTTCGCCAACATGTCGATCGAGCCGATCATCACTGTTTATGTGGCACAACTGGTGGCCGATCCGGCGCATGTGACGATCACCGCAGGGATCGTCATGTCGGCGGCGGCACTCGGCAGTGTGCTCTCCGCTTCGCGGCTCGGCAGGCTGGCTGATCGCATCGGTTACTGGCGGGTGATAACCGGCACGCTGGCGGTGGCGGCGGTGCTGCTCATCCCGCAGGCCTTTGTCACCGAAAGCTGGCAACTGATCCTGCTGCGGTTTTTGATGGGGCTGGCGCTGGGCGGGCTTTTGCCCTGCATCACCGCCGTCATCCGCCACAATGTGCCCGATAGCGCCACCGGTGCCATTCTCGGTCTGTCGATCTCGGCGCAATATGTCGGACAGGTGGCGGGGCCGGTGTCGGGCGGTTTTGTCGGCGGGCATATCGGCATGCCGGCGGTGTTTTTCGGCACCGCCGTTCTTCTGGCCGGCGGTGCGCTGTTCTGCCATCTGGTGCGGCCGGCGGAGGCGCGAAACGCTGCCTCCACCTGATCTCCTGTTCAGCCAAGGTTCTTTTTGAAGAACTCCGTCGTGCGGCTCCATGCCAGATCGGCGGCCGCCTTGTCGTAACGGGCCGACGACGTATCGTTGTTGAAAGCGTGGTTGACGCCTTCATAAACAAAGATCTCGAATGTCTTGCCGTCCTTTTCCAGCGCCTCTCGATAGGCCGGGATGCCGGCATTGATGCGCTCGTCGAGGCCGCCGTAATGCAGCATCAGCGGCGCCTTGATTTTTGGCACATCGGCGGCCGGCGCCTGCTGGCCATAATAGGCGACGCCGGCATTGAGCTCCGGCGAGTTCACCGCCATGCGGTTGACCAGCCCGCCACCCCAGCAGAAGCCGACCGCGCCGACCTTGCCGTTTGCGCCTTCGTGCTTTGCAAGCCAGACACGCGCGGCTTCACCATCGGCGGCGGTTTTCGCGGCATCGAGCGTCGAAAACATTTCGCGCGCCTTGTCTTCATCCGGTGGGGTGCCACCGACCGGAGATAGAAAATCCACGGCAAGCGCGTTGAACCCTTCGAGGGCCGCACGGCGCGCGACATCGCGGATATGTTCGTTGAGGCCGCGGTTTTCATGGATGACGATGATCGAGCCGAGCGGACCGCTGGCCGATTTCGGCCGTGCCCAGTAGCCCTTCATCTCTCCGTTCGCACCGGGAAAAACCACGCTCTTGGTGGTGAGACGATCGTCATCGACCGCGACGACGGCGGCCTGTGCACCGCTGGCGGCCAGCATGGGGGCGATGGCGGCAGCGGCCGCACCCGATCCGGCCAGAACCGTCAGGCGCTCCATGAATTTGCGGCGGTCGAGATGGAGATGCGTGTATTCGTCATAGGCGGAGATCATCGCCTGAGTGACTTCCGGCTTCTTGTCCATGATGCCTGCTCCTCTCGTGAAACGATGAAGCGGAGGTAGAGCAGGCATTTGGCAAAAACGACGGATGCCGCTGCAGCCGCCCTACACGAATGCGTGAGGCGGATGCGCCGGTTTCAGAACAATCAGGAGGTTGCGAGCCAGATGGCCAGCCAGCCCCACATCAGCACGGTCGCCAGAAAACCGACCATGAACAGCGGGCGGCGCAAAAGCAGCCGGTTGCTGGTGACATGCACATAGGCATGGGCGTAACGCGACAGCACAAAGATCCAGGCCAGTGCAATCGTGATGATGTTGTCGGCATTGGAGATAAAGATCGCCACCACGCCGGCGTGAAACAGCATCGGCAGTTCGAACTGGTTTTTCAGATTGTTATGTACCAGCACGCTTTCCGCCGGTTCGGACAGGTTTTCCTTGAACTGGCGGGGATCGAAACCCTTGTCGCGGATGGCGGCCATGCGTCGCTTCGACAGCATGTAATACAGAATGAAAACGAGGAACGCATGCGCGATCATCGGCCAGAACATGGCGGTGGTATCGGTCATCAGCAAATCTGACGTCATCGGCGTGGCCTCCAGCTTTGAAGAGCTGGTTCTGACACGAAAACGGGCCGGGCAAAATGCCCGGCCCGCCTGAAATCGGTGGAGAGTTTTTCGGCTCGCTTTAGGAGCTGACGCCCGGATAGTTCGGGCTTTCGCGGGTGATCGTCACGCCATGCGGGTGGCTTTCGCGCAGGCCCGCGCCGGAAATGCGCACAAACGTCGCCTTTTCCTGAAAATCCTTGATGTCCTTGCCGCCGACATAACCCATGGCGGCCTTGAGGCCACCGGCCAGCTGGTGCAGCACGGCCGAAACCGGACCCTTGTAGGGAACCTGACCTTCGATGCCTTCCGGAACCAGTTTCAGCGTGTCGCGCACTTCCGCCTGGAAATAACGGTCTGCCGAGCCGCGCGCCATGGCGCCGACGGAACCCATGCCGCGATAGGCTTTGAACGAACGGCCCTGGTAGAGGTAAACTTCGCCCGGGCTTTCGTCGGTGCCGGCCAGAAGCGAACCGATCATGACGGCGGATGCACCGGCGGCGATCGCCTTGGCGACGTCACCGGAAAATTTCAGGCCGCCATCGGCGATGACCGGGATGCCGTGCTTGTTGCCTTCCTCGACGGCCGCCATGACGGCTGCAAGCTGCGGCACGCCGACACCGGCGACGATACGCGTGGTGCAGATCGAACCCGGACCGATACCGACCTTGATGCAGTCCGCACCGGCATCGATCAGCGCCTTGGTGCCTTCCGAGGTGGCGACATTGCCGGCGATGATGCGGATGGCATTCGACATCTTCTTGACGTGGGCAACCGCATCCAGAACCTTCTGGGAATGGCCGTGTGCGGTATCGACAACGATGACATCGACGCCGGCATCGATCAGGCGCTCGGCGCGCTCGACACCATCATCACCGGTGGAGATGGCGGCAGCGACGCGCAGACGGCCCTGCGCATCCTTGGCGGCGTTCGGGTTGAGCTGCGACTTTTCGATATCCTTGACGGTGATGAGACCGACGCAACGGCCTTCATTGTCGACAACCAGCAGCTTTTCGATGCGGTTGGTGTGCAAAAGGCGCTTGGCTTCGGCCTGATCGACACCGTCCTTGACGGTGATCAGGTTGTCGCGCGTCATCAGTTCAAAAATCTTCTGGGACGGATCGGAGGCAAAACGCACGTCGCGGTTGGTGAGGATACCGACCAGACGGCCCGGACGACCGCCATTTTCCACGACCGGAATGCCGGAAATGCCGTGTGCCTTCATCAGCGCGTGGGCATCGGCCAACGTGGCGTCTGGGCCGATCGTGACCGGATTGACGACCATGCCGCTTTCGAATTTCTTGACCTGACGAACTTCTTCGGCCTGTTCGATCGGGGTCAGGTTGCGGTGGATGACGCCCATGCCGCCCGACTGCGCCATGGCGATGGCGAGGCGGCTTTCGGTGACCGTGTCCATGGCCGAAGACAGGATCGGCAGCGACAGGTCGATATCCTTGGCGATGCGGGTGGCGATATTGGTCTGGCCGGGCATGACTTCCGAGTGACCCGGCTGCAGGAGCACATCATCGAAGGTAAGCGCTTCCGCGCCGGTTGCCGAGATTACGATGCGTGCCATTGCCAGTTCCTTCAGTTGGATAGGCAGAATCCTCCAGAAAAAGGAAAATCCTCGGTCCGGTTTCTTCTGCATGAAATACATGGAAGTTGGCGAGGGCTGGTAACACGTTCATGACAGATTGGGAACAGAAAAATCCCGGAGGGGAGACCCACCGGGATTGCATAGCTCGTGCCTACGCGGAGACGACGCGACTGGATGCAATTTAGACGACCGCCCGGCGCAGCACTCCGAAGCGCCGAATATGCCTTGGCCGTAACCCATGTCACTTTCTAGATCTTCAGGTGAATTTGGCCGCACTCTAATTCACTAACGGCCCGCCGAACGGGTAAATGCTCCCGTGCTCGTCAAAAAATGCTTTCCGCCTCACGCTCCAACGATACGACTTACGCTGCCCATCCTTACCGATAACGTCAATCACTACATAACTTGATTTGTATTTTCGTCTCGTGCAACAAATCGAGTACATATTTTGAATATACGTTCTCATCATATAAAATCCGTCAGAAATTCCAAATTCAACATCGGTTTTATCAATTACATTCGTCAAACCTATCGACCCCGGAATGATTTTCACCGGGTAAATCAATTCAACGGATTCTACCTTTGATGAAACCCTTACATTCCTTATGGCACTATTGATCGCATTATGGTCGATGACAAAAAACAGTATGTAAAATAACGCAACAATCAAAAAAGAAAAAATCGCGATCATTGATCGCATGATGCTTCTCCAGTTCATACGGATATTTCAGTAAAGCTACCTAATCTGCGGAACATGACAACAGGTTACCGCCTCCCGCAAGGGACATATAAGCAAAAGCCACCCAACTGGGTGGCTTTTGTCGTTTCAGGCCATGAAATCGGCGATCAGATCTCGAACTGGTAGCTCTTCGGTACGAAACGATAACCGTCCTCGAATTTTTCGGCATAACCGACAGCCGGGAACGGCATGTGGTAACCGAGGAAGGCAACCTTGTCGGCGGCGATCATGTCAAAGACCTTGCGGCGGCTTGCGGCGGCCTTGGCCTTGTCCATGTCGAAACGCACCTGCCAGTCGGGCTTCTGCAGCGACAGCACATAGTGGTTGGCGGTATCGGCGGTCAGCACCAGACGCTTGCCAGAGGATTCGACATTGAAGACCATGTGGCCCGGCGAGTGGCCAAAGGCTGCCATGCTGGTGATGCCGGTGACGACATCCGCACCGTCTCCAATGAAGGTCGTCTTTTCGGCGAGCGGTTTGACATTGGCGAGCACGCCCTTGTGGCCACCTTCCGCCGGCGTGCCGACGCGGGCTTCATCGGTCCAGAAATCGTATTCGACCTGGCCGGCGATATAACGCGCATTCGGGAAGGCAGGCGCGCCCTTTTCCATCAGGCCACCGATATGGTCGCCATGC
>NZ_WIXI01000022.1:0-555000 GCF_009617585.1 Endobacterium cereale
TCGTCGAGATCAGCACAGTCTTGGGACTATCCCGAGAGGTGCATGCTTCCTGACGGCAGGGATAGACATCCAGCGTGACCGCATCGAGATGCATGTCTGGGGTTGGGGGCGCGGTTTGGAATCGTGGCTCGTTGACGTTGTCGTCTTTGAAGGCGTGACCGCCGATATAGGTCATCAGGTCTGGAAGGATCTGGCGGCTGCGCTCAAACGTACATGGCCACATGCTGGTGGTGCTAACCTGCCTATAATGCGGGCGGCTATCGATACCGGTGACGGTCTGACGACTTCAGTCGTTTATGAATGGTGCCGGCTTCAAGGCCGTGGCCAGGTCGTTGCCATCAAGGGTGACCGCGAAAAGCTCAACGCTGTTTCGCCGGTCGACGGCCCGAAGTGGATGGACGTCAAAGTCAGCGGCAAGAAGATCAAGCGCGGCTTGGCGCTGTACATGGTCTCCGGCCCGTTCTTCAAGCAGGAGCTTTACCGCTACCTGCGGCTCGACAAACCCACAGATGAGGATCTGGCCGTCGGCGTCTGCTTCCCAGACGGTTATGTCCATATCCCACAGGGCGCGACGGGCGAGTGGGTTGAACAACTCGTTGCCGAGCAGTTGGTCACCGAGAAAAACAAGGTCACCGGCTTCGGCAAGCTCAAATGGGTGAAGACCAGAGAGCGCAACGAGGCACTGGACTGCCGCGTCTATGCACGATCGATGGTCTGGCTCCTTGGTGCGGACCGCTGGTCGAATACGCAGTGGTACAAACTCGAGGTGCAATGCGGCGGCTCTGCCGAACCACCCGAAAGGCCGGCAATCACTGCCGCACCGGTACCCCAGTCGAAGCGCGAAGATCCACCGCCACCACCACCAGCAAACGACAACCCTGCACCTCCTACGGCACGGAAGCCGAAGAAGGCCGCATCATCATGGCTTTAGGAGGCAATCATGGCTGACAATTCTGCACAGATTGCCGCTCTACGAGACGCCATCTCGCAAGGTGCCCGTCGTGTCGTTTTTCGAGACGGCGGCACCCACCGCGAGGTGGAATATCACTCGCTCAAAGACATGCGGGATACGCTGGAATGGCTTGAGGCGCAGCAGTCCCGGAAGTCGCGCGTAACGCTGGCGGCATTCTGAGACCATGGGATCAGCAAATCTACTTGACCGCGCCATTGCGGTAGTGGCGCCGCGCACTGCTGCGCGTCGTGTCGCTGCTCGTAGGGCGTTCGATGTCATGTCGCGAGGCTACGACGGTGCTAACCGTGACCGCCTTCGCAATAGCTGGCGCTCGCATAACACGAGTGCAGACACCGAGATCGCTGCCGCCGGCTCGCTCCTGCGGGACCGAATGCGTGATTTGGTGCGCAACAATCCTTACGCTGCGAATGCTCTCGCCGTCCTCGTTACCCACGCTGTTGGCGCCGGTATTGTACCGCGGTCGAAGGACAAGAAGGTCAACAAACTTTTTGCTGACTGGATGAAGCAGTGCGATGCCGATGGCCATCTCGACTTTCACGGTATCATTTCGCTCGCTACCCGCGAGATGCTTGAATCCGGAACCGGCATGGTTCGCCGTCGTCGTCGCCTTGCTGAGGATGGCTTGGCTGTTCCGCTGCAGCTTCAAGTCTTGGAAGTCGATCACCTCGACGCGACCAGGCACGGCGAGTTGGCCACCGGCCGGCGCGCCTCTTACGGTATCGAGTACAATGGGATCGGCAAGACTACGGCTTATTGGCTGTTCCCGAATCATCCCGGCAGCACAGCAATAACCTCGACGACTTCGCTGTCGTCTGTGTCCGTGCCCGCAGAGGACATCGTGTTCGGCTTCAAAAAGCTGAGGGCAGGGCAGTCACAAGGGGTTCCGTGGGGGCATGCAGCCGTCACGTCGGTCTATGACCTTGCCGGATACGAACAGTCCGAACTGGTTCGCAAGCGCCTCGAATCCTGCATGGTCGGCGTTGTTACCGGCGGCGATGATGAAGGTGGCGTGGGTCTGCCGATGGGCGACGACGACGTGCCAGGCGTCTATAACGCCGATGGCGAGATCGTCGAGAAGTTTGCGCCAGGCATGCTTTACCATGCTCGTGGTGGCAAGGACATCAAGTTCACGCAGCCGGCGAACACGGCGAACTACGATTCCTACAAGACGTCCATGCTTCACACGATTGCCGTCGGCTTTCATGTGCCGCACGCTTTCCTCTCGGGAAGGCTGGACAAGGTCAATTACTCGTCGAGCAAAATCGGCCTCGAGACTTACAAGAAGATCATCGATGACCTGCAATGGCAGGTGATCATCCCGATGATCTGTCAGCCTCTTTGGGACTGGTTCTGCGAGGCTGCATTCTGGGCTGGCAAGATCAAGACGCGCAAGGTTGCTGTCGAATGGTCTCCGCCTCGCTTCCCGAGCGCCGACGAGGCCAAGGATGTCGCGGCACGCGTTGCAGCGGTCCGATCCGGCCTTCTCAACCCGTTGGTGGCTATCGCTGAGACTGGCTTCACGCCGGAAGAGGTCATAGCTGGCTTCGTCGAGTGGAACGCCTTGCTGGACGATAACAAGCTGATCTTTGATTCCGACCCACGGCGAATGTCGCAGGCCGGCCAGACACAGCAGGACGCGGACGCCGACAAGGCTGACGCCTCCAATGAGGACACCTCATGACAGACAAACATGTGAACCTGCCGAAATTCGGCAGGAACGCCGAGGTGCGTTCTGCTTCGTTCGACGAAGCGGACAACACCATCGAGGTCATCTGGACGACTGGCGCCGCCGTGCGCCGGTGGTCTTGGCGATCGGAGCGCTACTATTCGGAAGTTCTGGAGGTCACGCCGCAGGCGATCCGACTGGAACGGCTGAATGCAGGCGCACCATTCCTTGATACCCACGACGACTGGTCTCTCCGGTCGGTCATCGGATCCGTCGTGCCTGGCTCGGCCAAGATCGAAGGCGGCAAGGGTTACGCCCGTGTCAAGCTTTCGCGCGCAGCCGAAGACGCTGCCATCGTCGACAAGATCAAGGATGGCATCATCCGTAACATCAGCGTCGGATACGCAATCCACAAGGTCGTCAAAACCGACTCTGATGGCGACGGTACCGACGAAGAATGGCGCGTCGTTGACTGGGAGCCGCTGGAAATAAGCGCGGTGCCAGTTCCAGCGGACGCCGGCTCTCAGATCCGCAAAGAAGAGCAGAAGCTCATCCCCTGCGAGTTTGTAGGCGAACAGGCCACCGGCCGAAACGAAGCTCGCCGAATCCGCATGGCGATGCGTCACCGTCAGTCCGTGGCTTAAAGCACGGCCCTCTTTACAAGGATTACAATATGACACTTCGCGAGAAGCTGGCCCTGCTGGAAAAGCGCGCCGCTGACAAGCTTGCCGAAATCAAGGATGACACCGCAGCCGACGCCGCCCGCGCGATCGAAAAGGATCACGAAGGCATTCTGGCGGAGATTGCCGAAGTCCGAAAGCAGATCGCAGCCGCTGATTCACAGACGAGCAACGACGGGACGGGAGTTATCGCCGAACGCCGACGCGTCACTGAGATCCGCATGGTAGCAAAAGAGGCCGGCGAACCGGAGATCGGTGACGACCATATTGAGCGGGGCTCGTCCGTTGTTCAATTCCGCTCCGCACTTCTGGAAAAGATGATGGCCCGAGAAGCTCCAGCCACTGACAACCACAGTCCGGCCAGCGTCGGCGAAGAGCATCACGAAAAACGCGCATCCGCGATGAGTGAGGCACTGCACCACCGCGCTGACCCGTCAAAGGCGCTCACCGCCGCTGGCCGTGAATACCGTGGTTTTTCGCTGATGGATATGGCCCGCGAGGCGCTGGAAACCAGAGGCGTTAAAACGCGCGGCATGTCCCGCGACGAGATCGCTGGTGCAGCCCTTGCTCAGCGCTCTGGCTACGGCTCTGCTTCTGACTTTCCGATTATCCTCGGCAATGTCGTCAACACCACGCTGCGCGCGGGATATGAAGCTGCCGGCCAGACTTTTCGTCCGCTGATCCGCGAGACGACCGTCGCCGACTTCAAGGCGATCAATCGGGCTCAGCTCGGTGAAGGCCCGGCCTTCGATAAGGTCAACGAGTCCGGTGAGTACAAGCGTGGGACCTTCGCAGAAGGCAAGGAATCCTACAAGATTGCTACCTTCGGCAAGGTTGTTGCCATTACGCGCCAGGTGATCATCAACGATGACATGAATGCTTTCGGACGCGTTCCGCAGCTTCTTGGTGGCGCGGCCGCTCAGCTGGAGAGCGACCTCGTTTGGGCTCAGATTCTCGGCAATCCGACTATGGGCGATGGCCAGACGCTCTTCTCGGTGCCGCACAAGAACGTGCTCGCCGCCGCCGCATTCGGCGTTGCCTCGCTGGGCAAGGGCCGCGCCCAGATGGCGAAGCAGACTGGCCTCGATGGCAAAACGGTTCTCAACATCCGTCCGCAGTTCCTCGTGGTGCCGGTCGAACTCGAAACGACTGCCGAGCAGGTTCTGAAGTCTGTCTTTTACGCTGACGACGCTTCCAAGGTTGCTACGGAATCGATGCGCAAGTTGCAGATTATTGCTGAGGCTCGCCTCGACAATGGCATCAGCAATCCAGCCGCTGTTTCCAACGCCATCGCTGGCTCGACGACTGCCTGGTATCTGGCTGCATCGCCGGCACAGGTCGACACGGTCGAGCTCGCCTACCTCGAAGGCAACCGCGGCGTTTACATCGAAACCCGTCAGGGCT
Organism: Endobacterium cereale; assembly: GCF_009617585.1. GTDB lineage: Bacteria > Pseudomonadota > Alphaproteobacteria > Rhizobiales > Rhizobiaceae > Neorhizobium > Neorhizobium cereale. Next base: position 4,724 of record NZ_WIXI01000022.1, read on the forward strand.
TCGATGTCGATGGCCTCGAAGTCAAGGCTCGCCTCGATGTTGGTGCCAAGGCCATGGATCACCGCGGCCTCGCCAAGAATGCCGGCGCCTAATCTTCAAAGGGCGGCCTAGTGCCGCCCGACTTCCTCTCGGAGAAAATCATGAAGAATTACATTCAGCCGGGCAATAGTGTCACGGTAACCGCTCCCTACGACGTTGCGTCTGGTGGTGGCGTTCTTGTTGGCACGATCTTCGGTATTGCCACAGGCAACGCCAAAGCCGGCGAATCCCTCGAAATTAAGCTGAACGGCGTCTATGAACACGCCAAGGTTTCAGCGCAGGCGTGGACGTTCGGAGCTCTCGTTTACTGGGACGATACCAACAAGGTATTCACGACGGTCGCGTCGGGCAACACGCTCGTGGCAAAGACGCTCGCAGTTGCGGCCAACCCGTCTGCCACCGGCATCGTCCGCCTTTCGGCAAACTAATGGTCAACTGGCGCGCCTTGGAGGCGGGAGTGGATCGCAAGATGGCGGCCACCTTCGGCGAAGAGGTGCGTCTGGCCTTCAAAAATAGCGGAGTGGCCGACTCCGGCCGCCCCGACACCGACATTCGAGCATTGCTTTATACTGCTGGCAACATACCGACCATGCTCGGTCCCGGCTTCACCACGATGGTGTCTGCAGGCCAAGGCGTCTTGGTTATCGACCGGTCGACATATTCCGGATCCGATATCTTCCCTAAAGACAAGGTCCGCGCCACTGAACGCGCCGGTCAGCCGTGGTGGGAAGTTGCCGAGGTCACGAGCCGGCACTCGAACCTGATTGTGCTGTCGCTTACCCAAAAATGAGGAGGACGGCATGTCGCTAGTTCGAATTGCCGCTCGCATTGCAGCCGTTCAGGCCCTCAAGGGGAAGACGTCAGTCGGCGACAACGTTCTCGACAGCGAGATCGGTGCGCTCGACGTCGACGGTGACGGAAACCTTCGCAGTACCAAGCCAAAGCCGTTTATCTCGGTTTACACAGATGAAGCTCGCGCAGATGACAATCAGTTGCGAGCGTGGGTCAGCAATGGCCGAACTGAATTTCTCTTTGAAGCCGGCGTAACAGCTGCGCATGCGGAGACCGACACTGAAACTGGCGACAGCCTGCTCTATCCTGGCGTCCCAGATACCGACGCCGCTTTCGAATTTCACCTGGACCTGATTGCGCGCCAGATTGGCGACGCCTTGTCCGATCCAGAGAATGAATGGGCGGAAATCTTTCGCAAATTTACCAATACAATTGTGCGCATTGAGCGATCCCGCACAAGCAGCGGCGCCAAGGACGGCACTCGGCTAGCGGCCCATCAGGTCAAGGTCACGGTCGAGCTGGTGTCAGACCCCCCAAAGGGGGAGCCACTCAGCGCCCGAGGCCCTATGGCATTGTTCTTCGCGAAGGCTGCAGAGCTGACGGGACTATCCGGTCGCATCGCGCTTATGCGTGAACAACTGATCGGCACGCCCCTCGAGTGGGAAGCGTCAATGCGCCGATTCGGCATCGCTCACAGTGAAGCGGATTCGTTGCTGATCACGCCGGCAACCGTTGCCGAGGGCGGTTTACCTATCGTTGCTGTCAACGCCCAGCCAGCGCAGATTGCGGGAGGCCCGGTATGATCCCATCGACTTTGCCCGATCAAATATCCGATCTTTATTTTCGCATCGCCGAAGTTGAAAGACGGGCGCGCAACCGAAAGCGCAAAGGCACGGTCGTTGAGGTTGGCACCGGTGAAAATTCCGGCAAGTATCGAGCGCAACTATCCGACCAAAACGGCAAGCGGTTTCTGACTGGGTGGCTTAAAACGCGGCAGCTCGGCGCTGGTGGGGTCAAGATCGACATCATGCTGACCAAGGGTGAGCAGGTGGACATCATATCTGAAAGCGGCGATCTGACAGACGCTCAGATCGATTTTTCCACCTATAGCGACGACAACAAGCGTGAGAACAACGACACGCCGCTTCACATCAAGATCGGCGACACCGTCCTCGCTGTTTCAAACGAAGGCGTCACCATCACAGCCGGCGTCGGACACCTTGCCTGATGCCGCGCATTGCACGGCTGGGTGACAGCGGGACGCATGGCGGCTCGATCGTAAGTGCTGCGTCGAAATGGAAATGTGAAGGCGCGTTGATCGCTCGCAAAGGCGACCTCTACGCTTGCCCGATCCACGGAACAAACCCGATTGTCGGCGGCTCGTCGAAATGGAAATGTGAAGACGCTGACATAGCCAGGCACGGTGATGCAACGGCCTGCGGTGCTACGCTCATTTCTGGCGCCTCGAAGTGGAAGTGCGACTAATGTCCGATTCAGCCGGTGCAAGCGCCGAAACAGGACAGCTGCTCACGAACTGGGAGCACGTCCAACAGTCAATACGGAAAATCCTCACGACCCGGCTCAACACGCGCGTCATGCGTCGTGATTTCGGCTCGGAACTTCCTGACCTCATCGACGCCAAGATGATTGGTCGAAACGTCCTCGCCGTCTACTCGGCTGCGGCGACAGCGATCAAACGCTGGGAGCCTCGCTACCGAGTGAGGGTGGCCCGCGTCACCAACTTGACTGCTGGCGGCCAGGTCACTCTTGAGCTCTTCGGGCTCTATTACCCGCGCGGCCATCTGAACGACTATTCGATTGTCGAGGATGCCAGCACGCGCATAATTTTTGAGGTGTAGCCTTGGTTTACGCGCCAACAGCAATCGATTTGTCGAGACTACCAGCGCCAAACGCGATCGAGCCCCTCGACTATGAAGCCCTGTTTTCGTCATTCAAGGCCCGCTTCCTCAGCTATTGGAGTAACCTCCGGACGCAAAATCCTAATCTGCCAGAATACACGACGACTTCACTCGAGACAGAAGCGGTGGGCATAGTAGGCGAGGCGTGGTCCTATCTACGCTTGCTCGACAGGCAACGGGTTAACGATGGCATCCGCGCACTGCTGGCGCCGTTGGCTGCGGGTACGAACCTCGATTCAATCGTTGCGTCGCGAAACATTCAGCGGCTGGTCATGATACCTGCTAGTTCCGGTGTGGCAGCAGTGATGGAAGGCGATGAATCTCTGCTGCGCAGATACCTGTATTCGTTCGATGTCCCGGCTGCAGGGTCAGAGGGGCGGTATCTTCACGATGCTTTCGCAGCTTGGCCGCAGTCGCAAGACAAGTCCTTAGGGCTTTGGGATGCCCGGGTTAATGGTCGAGCAGTCCACGGTCGACGGGGTGACACTGACGTTGTCCTGATTGGACCATTCGGCCGCCTCCCCACAGTTTCGGAACTTGCTGTCGTCCGGAACGCAATTACTAATGTGAATAGGTCGCCCGAAGCCGTTGCAATTTCAGTGATGTCGGCGACGCGCGCTGAGTATTCTGTTTCGCTCGTCCTTGACGTGCCCGGGGTCGGCCCCTCCGCCGAAACCATAAGGACGGAAGCTGAGGCTCGCGTAAGGGCCGCGGCGAAAGAACGCGCCATCATTGGTGGCGAGATCCCCGACGGACTGCTTGCTGGCGCAGCTTACGGCGCCGGCGTGATTAAGGTCCTCGATCTGTCACCGGTGGCCATCAGTGCTGACCCATACAAAGTACCTGTCATGACTGCTCTAAACATCACCACGGCGGTGCGCGGATGAGTTACGCGGGTGACCTGCTTCCACGGGACAGTTCTGGCCCGTTTGAGCACGCAATCGCGGCCGGAGTTTCGGATGATTTACCGATCCCTTATGCGGCCGTTCTGAATGCCTACACGTCGCCGGTCCGCTTTCTCCCCTGGTTGGCCGCTCATCATTCGGTCGATCTGTGGTTCGACGATTGGTCAGATGATCGCAAGCGCGAGATGATTGCGCAGGCGGCGGGTGTGTCCACTGTCTATCCGGCTTCGCCGATCGGTGAGCTGAAGGGGATGCGAGCTGGCGCGCAGCGCTATCTTGATTTCGTCGATGCTGACATTGTGGATTTGGTCTCGCACCCGGCACGCTTCACATTTGGTCGCGCTGTACTCGGCCGGACACCTATCAATCATTTGCCTTTCACCGCGCACTATCTGGTGCGCGTCACGCTCGAAGCGCCGGTAGGCCGTTTTCAGGTGGGGCGCTCGAGCTTTGGTCGTGGCGCTCTTCGTCCTGTCGATCTGGAGCCTCTCCGTCGCGCCAAGCGCGCGCTGTCGGTCGCGAAAGTACCTGACACGCAATATTCGATCACGTTCGCCTGGCGACGTCCCATCACAATTCAAGACGGCATCCCAATCGACGGCAGTCACGCCGTCGCCGGCTGGATGGACCGCAAATGCCTTGACTAAGGAGAGATCATGAAGCGCGTGGCTTTTTCTGATGCCGAGATTGCCGACCATGGCGATTTCGAAAATATCGGCCTCTACGGTCAGGAAGCCACCGACAAGGTCTGGCTCGATGCCATCGGCTATCCGGCGCACTGGGCTGCCTTCACCGTCGCACAGAAGTCGGCGCAGGAAATCACGGTTTCTGCTGGCCGGTACGTTGCTGGCGAGATCGTCTATGAGCAGGCCGCTCCAATCGACCTGAACCTTCAGGTGAGGATCCCGGCTGCGGCGTCCGACCAGCGTTGGGTTGCCATTCTGCTTCGTGGCGAGGAGGTCGAGGAAAGCGAAAACCGGCCTTTCGAAACATCCGAAGATCCTGAAACCAGCGTCATCGTCCAGCGCACGGCGCCGAAGACAATCAACCGCAAGGTTTCGATGATCGTCCAAGCTGGTGAGGCCAACCCAGTTCCGACGAAGCCTGTTGTCGCGCCGACCGACGCATGCATCGCCTATGTGCTGCTGACCTCCTCCGGTATCGAGGCGATCGAGCCGGGCAACGACAGCCGCGTGAAAACGCTATATGAGGTCGAAGGCCGCGTGACTTCGCTGGAGGTCGATCTCAGCGGTCTTTTCCTGCGCACGGAAACGATCGAAACCCAGATCGTCAACATCTGGGGCAAGCTCGACGAAATTCCACGTCCGGTCATTATTCGTCAGATGCAGCGCGACATCGGCGCGGCTCGCCTGAAGATTGAGCTTCCTGATGAGGCTCGCGCCTATGTCTACGATCAGGGCCTCGTCATGACCCAGTGGGATAACGCCCATGTCGATTGGCTTGCCCGAATCGAGGAAGGCGTGCGTTTCGGCTTCGCCGCTACCAATCAGACCCGACTTGAGGTGCTGGCGGAAGATGATCCGAAGGTCGCCTTCCGTGGCCGTCGCATGGTGCCGGCCTTCGACGAGGTGACGCGCATCGCCAACACGTCGATGGATGCAACCCTCAATATCTCGCAGCTCGTCCATACTGAGACGACGTTGGTTCGCAAGGAAGTCTCTCGTATTCGTATGACCTATGGGCCGACCCAGTGGGCCTGTGAGAACCAGGCTGGCTGGGCAGGTCTCGGAGGTGACGCGCGTGCCGGCCAGATGCTGAATGTCGGCGGTGAGACCTTCGAGATCGTCTATCAGGACGCAAACATTGGTCCTGGTCATCAGACCTATGGCGTCCGTCAGATCCGGTACGAAATCTATGCCGACCCTTACTGGGAGTACGTCACCGAAGATATCGGCGTAAACGGCTCGATCTACGGTCAGTCATTCCTTGTCGCGCAGCCGATGCAGTTGACCAGCATCGATCTCGCATTCGCTCGTGTCGGCGCCGATGGTGATGTGCATGTTTTCGTGGTCGAGACCACGAACGCCGGCACGCCGAAGTTCGACGCTGTTCTGGCACAGGGCATTCTGCCGCACGGCAATCTGGTCGTCGGCTGGAACAAGTGCGTGATGCCGATTACGCTGCTGGAGAGCGGCAAGCGGTATGCGATCGTCACCATCACGACGGGTGCGCATGCGCTCTATGTCTCGGGTGCGAACAAATACACTGGCGGCACCCAGTTCATCACGACCGATGGTGCGTTCGCGCAGGGATCGACGGAAACTGACATCTGCTTCCGTCTGAATGCTGCTCGCTATCGCAGCCCGCGTACGGTTATCCCTATGCAGGCGCTCAATCTCGCCGATGGCATGACCCAGATCGACATGCTCTATGCCGGCTGGGTGCCTGGTGGCTGCCAACTTGCGTGGGAAATCAGACCGGCCGGGACCGATCATTGGGTTGAACTCGATGATGGGGATCCTTCAACCAATCCGCTTGTTGGTCTGCCGGCATCCGTCGAGCTGCGCATGGTAATGATGGGAACGGCTGATCTTCAGCCTATGATCCAGTTGGATGAAAAGGCGGTATCGCGTGCCTCGCGCAACCGCGCCACCATGGTCGGGGTGACCAAGAGCTTCCCCTTTGGTGTATCGACCACATCGATCGTGACGCAGATCACTGTCGATGCGTTTGACGCTGCCCGACACACCTTCACTCCATCCATTATGGTGGGTGCAACAACCGTCGCCCCTACCACGACGCAAGTCACCATCGATCCGTTGCGTCCGACGCGGAGGACTTATCTGTCCACCTATGTCCTTGGTGCAGCGACCACCGCTGCCCGCATCAAAGTGGCAGCCAATACCAACAATGTCGTGTCCGTGCCGTTCGTGCAGGACGTGTTCATCTCCGCGCTTTGAGGTCACCTATGACTACGGAACAGGACAAAGCCTTCTCTTTGGCTCTCATTGAAAACGAGAAGACCTACGACGTGCGTCTGGCTCGGAGCGTTAAGCGGGGGGCGTTCACCTACCGGCCTTTGAACGAAATCACGATGGCCGGGTCCATGATCAAGGACATCGTCGATCAGGAAGGGGAGGAAGCCATTGACTACGCCAACCCGCTCTGAGCGCTACCAGCTTCCGTCCTGGCCGAAAACGACCTTCGATCGGGACCTGTGGAATACCGTCTTTGGTGACATCGCTGATCGGCTCGATGCCCGCGAAGGGCTGGAAGCATCCTTCGAGTTGCTCCAGCAAGAGGGCATTCAGGCCTCGCTTGATTATATTCAGGCGAACGTCGCGCCGCAGATTGCCAACCTTCAGGTGTCGATCGATCTCGCGCAGGACCAGATCGACAAGATCATTATCGACGGTATCTCACCGAACTCGGCTAAGCTCGGCGGGCAACTGCCGGCTTATTACGCCACTGCGGCGGCTTTGGCCTCTGGGTTGGCTGCCCGGGTTCCGACCGCCCGCAAAGTGGCGGGCAAGGAGCTGACCTCTGATATCGTTCTGGAAAAGGCTGATGTTGAACTAGGCAATGTCGACAACACAAAAGATGCCGACAAGCCTATAAGCACCCCGCAGGCTAACGCGCTAGGAAAGCGTGTCCAAGTAGATGCTGTGCAGAATTTCAGCGCCGCCGAAAAGGGGCAAGCCATCGCCAACATCGGAGGCGGGGGTCTTGCAGGCCATCGAAACAAGGTACTCAACCCTACCGGAGTGATAAACCAGCTCGGTGTCTCGGGATCTGTTGTTTTGAGTGCAGGTCAGTACGGGCATGACGGAATGAAGGGCGGAGCGGCGGGATGCACGTACACCTTCAGCACTGTCAACGGTGTGACGACGTATAACATCACGTCAGGAACACTAACGCAGGTACTCGAAGCAAGCAGCTTTGCCGGTGCTCCTGGCTCATATGTGCTCGGTTGGGAAGGGACGTCTCAGGGCCGTATAGCATCAGGCCCTTATGGTTCGTCAGGTGATATATCGGCAATCTGCAATGGCAGCGCCAATGTAGTGGTGGAGTGGGGGGTAGGGACGTTGTCTCTATTGCAATTCGAGAAAGACTATCTCGCGACCTTTTCTCCTCGCCAGAAAGATCTGGAAACGGTTTTGTGTCAGGCGCATTACGAGCAGTCTGACGGAACAATATCGTGGACTCAGCCCGGCAGCGCCAGTGCTGTTCTTCAACGGTATTCTTACCCATTTAAAGTTCTGAAAAGGGTTACCCCAACGGTGCAGATCGACACGTCTTTGGGCTCTTCCAATTTGATTGCGACAGGAAGGAGCTTCTTCATTGTCGGATCATCCGGTACCGCAATGCAAGAAAACAACTTTAGATTCAAGGCGGATGCGAGGTTGTGACATGAATGTTATCGGCTACACCGAAAGTATCGCTCAACCTGATGGTTCAATCCTCCGTTCAATCCGCGTCACCCTCGACGGTGATCAAAACGAAAGCAGCGTTCCCGACGATATGGGTAACCGCCATCGTTTCCAAATTTGGGACGAATGGGAAATGGGGCTGCCAGACCCAGAAACGGGGGAGCGGGTGCGGATCAATACGATCCCGCCTTATGCACCGCCCGCGATCGACCTGTCCGTCTACACGGCAACGAAGCGTTGGGAGCGCGAGGTCGGCGGCATCGTCGTCGGCGGCCTAGATGTGGCGACTGACGACCGGTCCAAGATTATGATCTCAGGCGCTCGCATCAAAGCGGATAAGGATCCCGACTTCACCGCCCAGTGGAAATGCCCCGATGGCGGTTTCATGACGCTCGATGCGTCGACCATCATCCTCGCTAGCGACGCCGTGCTCGATCACGTCAACGACTGCTTCTCGATCGAGGCCGCTGTGCTTGCTGACATCGCGGACGGCGCGATTACGATGCCGCAGGAAGTTGACGCCGCGTTCGCGGTCCAGCTGTCACCGCAGCGCTTCCAGACCCGCGCTTAAGCGCCACCACCAAAACCGACACCACATTTAGAGGAGGCCGCATTGGCTGACCTATCGTACTTCCATGGCGTTCAGGTGCTCGAAAGCCCTGATAGCCCGTCGCTTCTGCGCGTCACCAACTACGGTATTTCGTTCGTCAACGGCACTGCGCCGGGCGCCGACGCTGCCACGTTTCCGCTGAACAAGCCGACGCTAATCACGAGCCTCTCGCAGGCAGCGCTGCTCGGCACGCAGGGCACGCTCTACAATGACGTGGTCACAATCTTCGGCGAGGGCGGCTCGATCGTAATCGTCAACCGCGTCGAACACAGCGAGACGCCTGCTACGCTCCAAGCCAACCTGATCGGCGATGCCGGACAACGCACGGGCCTTTACTCGGCTCTCCGCGGAAAGGCACTGCTCGGATACCAGCCGCGCGTGATTGTCACTGCCGGCAACACTGGCACATGGGTGGAGGGTGGACTTCTGTCTGTCGCCATCTCCGGCTCTGGCAGCCTTCTGACTGAGGCTCCGACTGTCGCTTTCACTGGCGGCGGATCCGATGCGGGCAAGGTACTCCCGACTGCGGTGGCGGTGCTCGGAACGGGTCTCAATGCTGGTAAGGTCGTGTCCGTCACCGTCACCAGCGCTGGCAAGGGCATGACACAGGCACCCGTTGTTGCGTTCACGGGTGGCGGCGCTGAGGTCGGCAAGGTTCTCCCGACGGCGACCGCCAACATCGGAGACGTCGGCAACCCGTTCGTCTCGGCACTGGCGACCATCACGGAGCAAGTGAAGGCCCGCGCCTACATTGCGGGTCCGAACACGACGAACGCCGATGCTGTGCGGTTCCGTTCCACCATCAACAGCGGTCGCATCCTGCCGATCGACCCGGCCGGTATCAAAAACGTTGACGGCGTGCCGGTCATCGTGCCGATCGCTCCGGTTTTCGCGGGTATTCGCTCGCGTGTTGTCGGATCTGCTGAGGGCGTTTCCGGTTCGGTATCTAACAAGGAAATCCGCACTCTGGATGGTGTCGCACGGACGATCGCCTATCCGACCGACAGCAACTACCTGAATGACAAGCAGGTCGCGACGGTCATCAATGAGAACGGCCTTCGCACTTGGGGTTCCCGCCTCGCGACGTCGGATGCCCTCTGGCAGTTCGACAGTGTCCGCGCCACCGCCGACATGATCAACGAGAGCCTCGAGCAGATCTACTTCAAGTGGGTCGACAAGAAATTCACGAAGGCCAACCTGAAGATGATGATCGAGGACGGCAATGCCGCACTTCGCGTCTTCAAAAAGAACGACGACATCCTTGGCGGCAAAGTCTGGCTGTCGGACATCAACCAGCCGACAGTCAACGCCAACGGCCAGGTTTACCTGAATGTCGAGTTCGAGCCCGTCGGCCTGATGGAGCAGATCAAAATCACCACGTATCGCAACATCCTCTATTACCAGATCCTTCTGGACGAGGTCCGTGGCGCGATCGACAACGGCCCGCTCACGCTGGCCGCCTAAGGAGCATCCCTAAATGGCGACAAGTCTTCCGCGCTTTCTGATGCGCGACTGCATGCTGTGGGCAGACAGCGTTTCCCAGCTTGGTCAGATCGGCGACATCACGCCGCCGGTCCCACAGATCAAGACCGAAGAAATGCGCAATGCCGGCATGATCAAGCCGCGCGAGGTGCATATGGGCTACGAGAAGCTGGAATTCAGCTTCAAGATGCCTGGCCTCGATCCGCAGGTTCTCAAACTCTTCGGCCTTAAGCCCGGCTCCGAATATCCGTTCATGATCACCGGCGCGCTCGTCGACGAGGATGGCACAGACCATTCGGCCGTCATGACGATCCGCGGATTCCTAAAGCAGGCCGACCACGGCTCGTGGAAAACCGGCGATCAGGCGGAGAACGACTACGCGGTCTCGGTCAACTACTACAAGCTCGAGATCGACGGCGAGCCCGTTTACGAAATGGACGACTTTGACGTCCTGATCGGCGGCGTCAGTCAGGTCAGCGGTCAGCGAAACTCTCTGCTGCTCTAAGCCTATCGAATTCAACAGCATAACGAGAAAGGTCGCCTCACCAGCGGCCTTTCTCTTTTCTTTACCACAGAGGAGGGTCGCATGACCACGATCAAGCTTTCCACGCCCGTTGAGCATTCCGGCGTCACCTATTCCGAAATCACCTTCGACGAACCGACGGTAGGCGATCTTGCCGCTGCGGATCTCGTGAAGGGCGAAACGCACCAGATGCTCGCTGTGCTGTCCAGTATGTCGGGCGTGCCGATCCCAGCGCTCAAGAAGATCAAGGCCAAGGAGTTCGCCAAGTTCTCGAAGGCGATTGATCTGGGAAACGAGCAGGAGCCCACGACTGGCGAATAGTCGCGGGTTTTGTTGCAAGCGTGCTCCACACATCGCTCGACGTGATCGAGCGATGGCCGCCTGAGAAGGCGCTGGCCTACTTCGACACGGCCACAGAAATTCATAAAGCGACGAGGGCTCTCTGATGGCCGTCCTTCAAAGTCAGCTGCGCCTGTCCCTGCTGGATCAGGTCTCTGCGCCTATCCGCAAGGTGTCCGGCGCGCTCAGCGGCCTGCAGCGCCAGACTATGGCGTTCACGAACCCGCTGCGTGGCGCTCTTGGACAGATCGCTGCATTTGGCGGCGCCTACATCGGTGTAACCGAAGGCATCAAGAGTACCGTCGGGGCGGCAATCTCCTTCGAATCTGCCTTTGCTGACGTCCGCAAGGTCGTCGAGGCATCCGATGAACAGTTCGACAATATGCGCCGAACTATCCGGCAGATGTCGACCGAAATCCCAATGACGGCCAACGACATCGCCGCGCTGTTCGCAGCTGCTGGCGAATCCGGCATTGCTACCAACGAACTCAAAGAGTTCTCGGAGATGGCTGCCCGCGTTGGCATCGCATTCAACATTGGCGCAGCCCAGTCCGGCGAGTATCTCGCAAAGCTGAAAACGCAGCTAGGCATGTCGGTGGCTGACGTCGGGTCTCTTGCCGACGCGATCAATCACCTGTCGAACAACATGGCCTCGAAGGCCAGCGACATTACAGACTTCATGCTTCGCGTCTCGGCGCTCGGCAAGATGGGTGGCTTCACCGCGGAGCAGATCGCCGGCATTGGTTCAGCAATGATCGCCGCAGGCGCACCGTCGGAAGTCGCTGGCACCGCGATGCAGAATGTCGTCAAGGCTCTGACGCGTGGCAATTTCGCCAAGAAAGATCAGCAGGAGGCCGCCAAGGCGCTCGGCCTAGATTTGCCGATGATCGCCAAACAGATGCAGAAGGACGCGCCCAAGGCGCTGAAAACTGTTCTGAAGGCCATCGCCAAAGCGCCGAAGGATCAGCACATCGCTATCCTTTCGCAGTTCTTCGGCGATGAAGCGAAGGCGTTCGCGCCGCTGATTGGCAACGTCGCACTGCTCGACCAGGCGCTGGATAGCGTCAGCGATCGGACAAAATACGCCGGCTCGGCATTCCGGGAGTTCGTCGAGCGCTCGAAAACGACGGGTAATGCGATCGAGCTCCTCCAGAACAAGATTTCAAATCGGTTCTGGGAAATGGGCGACCGCATGTTGCCCACCGTGAAGGAAGGCATCGCTGCCATAGGCGAGGTCATCGACAGTCTCGATTCCCGCGTATCGATATTCGACCGCATGGAAACGAGTATCATGGGCTTTGCTCAGGGGCTCGGCTACAACGGCGTCAAGGAAGTCATTGCGGACCTCGGCGACCTCCTATTCGGGAAGGTCGATGGCACCGCCGGTGACCAACTCGGCCGGTTGTTCATGCAAGCGAAGGAATGGGGCCAATCCGTCCGTGAACTGAGCGCCGCGATCAAGGAAAATCCGATCGCGAAGTTCTTTGCGGATCTCGCGCCGTACGGCTTCCAAATCATGGTTTGGGGGGCAGGAATTGCCTTCCTCGCTGGTACCGTTCGCAAGCTCGCTGCTGCGATGATGTTCCTCAGCGGAGCGTCGACGATCGTCGCGGCGCTGAAGGCAGCCGGCACCGTCGCTGACGTTCTCTCTGGCGGAACTATGCCGGGTGGGAAGAAGCCGCCAAAGGGTGGTAACAAAGGCGTAGATCTCGACCTACCTCCAGCGCCAATCCCGCCCACGTGGTGGCAGTGGGTCAAGGGATTCGCGGTTGCTGGTGCGCCCGGCCTGATGTCGGAAGCGATGTCGTTTTCGCCCGGCGATACGTTTGAGGATCAAGTCAGGCTGCAAAAGCAGCACCGTGAAGACCTCGAACGGATCACCGGCCTTAACCGTCAGTCAATCACTGAAGGCTGGCAGCGCAACTTCGGGCAGACCACATTGCCCGGCGTCGGCGCCCAACAAGCGATGGACGCGGCTCGAGGTTTCGGTCCCGGCGGCCAGACCACAGACCAGCTACCTGGCAAGACTGCCGACGATCTAGGCATCGTTCGGACTACTCGCATCGACTCGTCGTCGATCGCAGCGATGATCCAACCATCCGGCACTCAGGACGTTCGCGTCACCAATCCTCAACCACCGAACGTCACAGTCCATGCGCCCATCAGCATCACGGGCGTCGCGGACCCTCAGGCCGCCGCTAATTCGGCCGCTTCTCAACTTGGCAGCTCGGTGAAGTCAGCGGTCGAGAGTACCTATAGCGATTAAGGGAGGTCTAGATGTCCGGACCGGTTGCAATGGCCCTTGGGCCATTCGCCTTCGAGGCCATTGGCTTCGGTTACGACGGCGTCTCTCGCAAAGTGCAGACGCCATGGGCAGACGTTCAGGTCGCACAGTCACTCAATCAGCAGCAGTGGACCGGGCCGACATCGGAAGAGATTTCGATCAAAGGCGTTCTGTTCCCTGCTGAGTTCGGTGGGCAAAGCTCGCTCTCCGGGATCGTGTCTGCCGCGATGTCCGGCACGCCTCTTATGCTCGTTTCAGGGGATCAGAACGAGGGACTAATCCATGGGACTTTCACGATTCAGTCGGTAGACGAAGATCGCTCGTTCCACGACCGCCGGGGCACCGCTCGGCGCAACTCCTACACGATCTCCCTAAAACGATATGCGGACGGCGACCCAGCAGGTTTCTCGCTATCCGACGCAATTGGATCGATCGTTTCTCCCGTTGTGAACCTTTTCGGATAGATGATGAGCACGATCGTAACCGCAAAGCAGGGGCAGACCGTCGATTTGATCTGCCTCATGCACTACGGCCGCACAGCCGAAGTCACAGAGCTGGTCCTCGCAGCCAACCCCGACCTCGCCGCGGTGGGGATCATTCTGCCGTTGGGCACTAAGGTATTTATGCCGGTGGCTCCGTCCCGTCAGCAGGCGGCAAAGCTCACCAGTCTTTGGGAGTAGATTATGCACCCGCGCATTGAGGTTACAATCGACGGCACGCCGGTTGCTGGCGCTTTTTATGAGCGGCTGGTTTCCATAACGGTGACGGACAAGGAAGGGGCTCAGGCTGATACGGTCGATATTGAGTTGAATGATGGTCCGCCGAACTTCCTCGCCCTGCCTCGTACCGGCGCCATCGTCGATGTTAGGCTCGGCTACGGGCAGATGAGAAGTCTTGGCAAGTTCACGGTCGACAAAGTTACTCCTAAATGCCTGCCTTACAGCATGTCCATCTCGGGCAAATCTGCCGACCTTCGTAACAAGAAGCTGAAGGAGAGGCAGGAGCGTCATTGGGATAAGAAAAAGGTCAAGGACATCGTCGACGAGGTCGCCAAAGAAAGCGGTCTTGAAGCCTCGGTGGATGCCGAGATCGGTGAGCACGAATATGAATGGTTCTCACAGCAGGATGAATCCAATATCCACTTCCTGCGCAGGCTGGCAGAACGGCATAACGCCCTCTTCTCGGTGAAACAAGGCAGGGTGATTTTCTCTAAGCAAGGCTCAGGCAATTCGGCGTCAGGTCAGTTCATCGGATCGGTCGTCGTCTCTCCACCGAAAATCATCCAAGGCACCTGCAGTTTCGAGGCCAATGATCGCACCAAATACTCGAAGGTCGTCGCCTACTATCAGGACAGCGATAAGGCCCAGCGAGTTGAGATCGAAGCCGACGGCGATGCAGACGGAGACAGCGTCTTCCGCATCCCTGAGCCATTTGCGAGCGTCAAGGAGGCCGACAAGGCTGCCCAGTCAAAGGCAAAGGCGCTCAAACGCGGCGAGGGCGCTGCATCCGTCACTGTTGTGGGCGACACTGCCATCATCGCAGGCGCACCGCTGCTTTTTGAAAGGGTCAGGCCGGGCCTAGATGGCGTACCTTATGTCATCGACACCGCGACCCATACGTACAGGAAGTCAGAAGGTTATCGCACGGCTATCAGCGCGAAGCTCTATGACGGCAAGTCTGGCAGCGCCAAAAAGTCTGCCGCCAACCTTAATGATCAGGGTTCTTCTTCATCCGAGCCGCCGAGCGAGGATAAAGTCGCGCCGAATGCACCAGCGGGCACACCTGCGACCCCGTCTCAGTGGACTGGTCAACGCAGGTATGGTCGGACGGACGAGAACTAACTCGCGAGTTCACGCTGGGTATCGTCATTTGCCGGGTCGTCGAATATCGGCGTCTCCGCCAACTGACGGAGTGTGGCGGCCAATGCCGCAAGCTGTTGCGCTATCTCGCTAATGGATAGCGATTCCGATTCGTCCTGATTCATGATGCCTCCGTTTGTTTGGCGGAACGCACAACAATCATCGCCTGGCGCTAAATTAGCGCAAATCCCATAAAATCATAGGGGCAATAAATGCCGATCACGACCACGTCCCCCCGTGGCCGCGCGTTTCTGCGTGGCCACGAAGGTAATCCGCTGACCTGCTATCTCGATCCGGTGAAGGTGCCGACGATCGGCACGGGCTTCACCATGCGGAGCAGGGCGGTTAAGGCCAGCCTTGCAAGACTGGGCATCACCAAACTGGTGCCAGGCAAAACAAAGATCACCGCGGCGCAGTCTGACGCCATCCTTCTCGATGTGCTCGCTGAGGAATTCGAGCCAGCAGCCGTCAAGGGTAGCCCGGCAGATCGGAAACAAAACCAGATGGACGCAGCAACGAGCGTTGTGTTCAACCTCGGCACTGGCGCCATGGGCTGGCAGTGGGCGAAGCTATGGCGCTCCGGCAGCCTCCGAGCCGCCGCTGAATATCTCGGCAGCCACTACAACACCGCCGCCGGCAAGAAGCTGCCCGGCCTCGTCCGGCGCCGTAAGGAAGAAGCAGACATGTTTCTCAACGGCGTCTACGCCGGCACGAAAGCCGTCAAGGAGGCGACGCCGGTAGCTCCGGACACACCTGACGACGACGTCAAGGAAGCGCAGCAGATCCTGTCCGCCAAGGGCTTCGACCCGGGCGCTATCGACGGCTGGATGGGCGACAAGACCGCCGCTGCTGTCAAGGAATACCAGAAGGCGCATCCACATCTCACCGCCGACGGCGTTCTCGGGCCGGCAACACTCAGCCAGCTGCGACGCGACGCGTCTGCCGTCAAGGAAGTCGTCGCCAAGGGCGCATCGAGTTCGGTGGGCGCTGGCGCATTGGCATTCGCCGCTGGCCTGCCTTGGGGCTGGATAGCCGCAGGAGTCGCAATCGCGGTTGTCGGTTACGTAGTTTACCGAAATCGTGACGTGATCCAGCGCTGGTGGAACACCAGGCGCGGTAATGAGGTCGTCGTATGATCCTGGCAAAGCTGAAAGGCTGGCTTGCCGGACTGGGAATGGTGCTCGCGCTTGTCGCGGGCGCCTTTCTCTATGGGCGGTCCGATGGAAAATCAGATGCCGAAGCCGCACAGGCTAAAGCCAACGCAAAAGCCGTCAAGAAGGCGAGGGGCGTCGAAGATGAAGTTCAGAACATGGGCAGCGCTGACGTTGATCGTCGTCTCGCTGAGTGGATGCGTGACCGGTAATTATTGCGATATCGCGCGGCCGGTACGTCCTTCCGTCGAGGATCAGATGAGCGAAGGCACCAAGCGGCAGATCCTCGTTGAGAACGAGAAAATCGCCAAGCTCTGCGGGGTGAAGCCGTGACCGGGACTGAAATCATGGCCGCCGTCGGCTTTTTCGTGATGGTGTCCGGCGCGCTCTGGGGCATCTGGTGGAAGGTTGAGGGCAGGGTGAAGGAAGCAAAGGACGCCGCTGTCGGCACGGCGACGGCAGCGCAGGCACTGGCGGCGATGGCCCGCGACGAGCTGGCGGCGCATCGACTCCACGTGGCTGAGACCTACATCACCAAGGCGGGGATGCGCGAGACCACGGAGCAGCTCATGGAAGCAATCAGTGGCGTCAAAAGCGCGGTCGACGGCATGACGCTTCGCATCGATCGAGTGGTGGAAGGTCAGCCGCGACGGGCGACGCTGACGAGTTAGCTTACGGAAGACGCGACGCATTTTCCGAAAACAATCCGAAACGAATAAAATGTATAGGCCTGTGGAAAGCGTCGCAGAATCGCATTATCTGTGATCTAACGGCTTGACAATGGAACTTAGCCGTAATCGTTACGGCTTAAAAAAGGAGGTCTTTGCAATGATACCAGCATCATTTGCGGCAAAGCATCTCTGCGAAATCAGCGGGTGGAGGCTTTCGAACCTTCAGTTGCAAAAGTTGCTTTACCTCGCGGATATGAATTTTGTCGGTGCGACCGGCGAAAGACTAGTGGACGAAGATTTCGAAGCCTGGGATTATGGTCCTGTGTTGCCATCGCTTTATCACAGATGCAAATCTTTTGGGTCGAAGTCCGTTCCGGACGTCTTCTGGGGAGTGGGCTCAATTGCGGGACGGCCAGAAGCCGAAATGCTCGATACCGCTTGGGAAAACCTAAAATCGCAGTCTCCAGGACAACTGGTCGAAAATACGCACTGGGATCAAGGCGCATGGGCGAAGCGTTACGTGCCTGGAGCCAAGGGCGTTAAGATCGCTACGGGGGATATGATTGAAGAATACCGAAGACGCGTCCAGTGACCCGCCAACGGTTCCTCGACAGTCGGGCGGCTTTGCCGTACCCTCTTCACGAGGTCCTTTGGCTGATAATGCGGCCAAACTTGAGGCAGACCTAGCTTCTGAGAGAGAAGAACGATGTGAGGAACGATTCATATGGATCGCAGTCGTTTTCATTCTTTCGGCCGGACACGTTTATGCTTCGATGGATAGCATTTGGGCTTTCCTCGTTCTTTTTCTTCTTTCGCTCATTATCTTAATTGGCATCGCTCAGCGTCTCGGTGTTGATTGGGCGGTGCAAAGTGTCGGATGGCTGATGCATTGGATAGCCAATCGCGTAAAGCTCGGCGACGAATGACTTCTTCTGACTATCGACGCTCTCTGCCTCCCGGTGGGAGGGCGTTTTTTTATTCACACCACATATTGCCCTTGTTCGGCCAAGGCTGAGCAAGGCCTTCACGAATAAGAACCTTACCAGCATCTCTCCCGTCCGGCAGGATAACGCGAACCAGAACGCGCTTGTCGGAAGTCCGATCTTTCTCACCGTTGCCGGCGAGGCGGTAGCCTTTTGACATAAGGGCAATAAGGCGGTTCTTGGCTTTGTGGCCGATGGCTTTCTCTCGATCGCACTGGGCGCCGAATGTTTCCGGGGCATCGATATCCAGCATCCGCCACTTCTTGCCGTTTTGCCAGCCTGTGTCGCCATCAACAATACAGGTGAGCTTGCGGGCTTCTCGGTGTCCACCCGAGCACTCCTCGATCGCCATGGCTGGCGCCGTCCAAGTCATCAGGGCGGCAGCCGCCAGCAGTATGCGCATTCTCATTCCATCTCCCCAACTGCCGCGCGGCCCTAACGCGCCTCGGGATCAAGCCATCTACCGATGTCTGCCATGACCACGCGGCGCCCCTTTTCGGCGAGTAGTATTGTCATTGCGCTGCTTTCGACGATGTCCTTGTCCGCGTCGGAGGGCCAAATTCCGAGTGCTTGTTCAATGACTACGGCTGCGCGAGTGGTGAGGCCCGAGGGAACAGCCCTGCCTGCCCTTGTCTCTACCATCCATGCATTTTCTCGTGCGATGTTGCCAGCGTGCTGAACTGAGACGCCAAAGCGGGACGCTATAAGTGAAATCGGCTCACCAGCCAGCTTCAGCACGGCCATGACGTAGTCTCGTTCTGATTTTTCAAATTTTTGCATGCCGCGACTTATCCGCGGTGATGGCTCTCATCAAGTCGCAAAAACGCGAGGTTGATTTGATCAAATCGGATGGCTCGTGCGCTCCCAGACGAGCGATGCCCCATCCTAGGGCGCGTTATTTGGCCCAAGTGCATACGTCGTCGTAGCACGTCTCCGAGACGTGGGGTCGTTAGAATTTTCACAAATCCCAAGGTGGGTTAGTAGCAATCAGCTGGCTATCTAGTGATACATATATTTGCCAAGCTTGACCCGTCGCCACCTTGGCTGCGGGTCATTTTTTTATGTGGCTCAACCGATCCTGCACTTTGAAACGAAGGTCACCGATCTGCGACTAAGAATAGATCCTCGGCTGCCTCAGATTTTTTGTAGACCTTCATGAACACGTCCAGATTGGTTCGGGAAGGCCCTGAGATGTTAAATAAGCGGTTAGCTTCTCGGCTACTCAGATCGTAAGCCTTGCGGAACTCATCGACCGTATAAACTGCTTCTCTCGACATGCATTCCTCCGTTTTTCGCGCGGAGAATGCGCAATGCGTGGTTAGGTTCCTCCACGACCTTCGGTAAAGATTGGACCGCATCGAGCGTCAGCGTCTGACGCGCCTGAAAACCGCCTTGCCGGCACCGTGACAGATCCGGCCGCGTCGAGAGGCGAAGGCTAGCGCAGTATTAAATTTCGCGCTAGACTTTAGATATCACGCATATCCAGTCTGTGCCCGCTGCCTTGACCCGGCAGCGGGCTTTTTTGTTTCCGGTGAAAGGAACCATTGGAAACCCGGCATGTTCTAACTTGGTCAAAAGAAACCAAAGAGGAACACCCAATGATTAAGCTTCTCACAGTTGCTGCACTTTCGCTCGGTTTGGCTACGTCCGCTATGGCACAGGGTGCCAGCGGTGGCTCTGGTGGCGACGGCTCCAATGGCAGCAGCGCGAACAGCGGAAGCGGTAGCTCTGATCCGTCCAACGGCGGCTCGGGCAACAGCTCGTCGGGCGCCGACAGCTCCCAGGGCAATACCGCTGGCAGCTCGCAGTCCAACTGTGGCGCTCCGGGCGGCACGCAGGGTGCAGAGCAGGCGGGTAAAGCTGACTCGACTGGTGACAAGACCAACCCAGGTGCAGGCACCGTCGGCACATCTTGCTAATAGCTGTTTTGTAGAACGAATAGCGCCTATGGCCCGCCGGCCATGGGCGCTTTTTTCGTCCTAATTGACGTATAAAAAGACCCGTCAGCTGCGAACGCCGACGGGTCCAAGGAACAGCAGCCAATGATTAAAGCCGCACGTGACCAACCCTCATGTCGGGCAGATGTTCCCGCGGTTCTGAGCGACATTGAATCACTTGATGGTCGGGGTGTGGGCCTGCCTAGCGACCGGGCCCCGGTCGTCATTCGCAACATCCTCTGACGAGAACAAAGGGGTTTCTGCCAGCTCGCGTAGTTCTTGCGCCAATTTTGCAAGTTCGCCAGCGATCGGTCCCAACTTGGTCGGGTCGTTATCCTGATCAGTCATCTTGGGACCGTGGAAGATTCGGACTCCAGCGTCAATGACGTCATTCCAAATCGGGCACCTCGCCAGCCTGAAAGATCACTACGGGCGGACCGTATTCGCCGATTGCCGGGTCTGCCTCCCGGCTCCACGCGACGACGCCTGAATATTGGTCCGCCACCAGGCGCGCGTCGCGTTTCGCGCGCTCTTCTGTGTCAACCTGACGCGGCTCGAAGGCTGGCACAAGCTCTCCTTCATCGTTTTTGTTGAAGGCCGCCAATACGATCAATTTTCCCTTGGTCGTCATCTCAAACTTCCCAACTCATCGGCAAGCGTCGCGGCTTCATCTTGCGCGGTCTCGCGCTTGTACGGATAGTGTCCGTAGCACCACCACTGTGGCTCGGCCGCACCCAGGCGGAATCCCCAGCCACCCCACTTGCCGCATCCTTCCACACTGCAGAAGTGCATATATGGGCCAGTGCCATTTAGCTGGGCTGTGCGTCCCTCATCGCTCATCGCGCGCCCTCGATCAGAATGTTCGCGGCTAAGAGGCATGGGAACCTCGCTTCACACTCATCAGTTCCGCGCCGATCGCATCCAATTGCCATTATGCGGCGGAGCTCCACGAATTCGGTGTGCGATCCAAACTTTTTCACCAGTGCCTTGCGATCATAGACGCCGTGCCGATCGCAACGACTGCAAGTCATGTCGATCTGCTCGCCTCGGAAATCTTTCAGTGCTGGCAAGCTCATTGGTTTACCGGCCTCTGCGAACAAGGCTGCAGCGTCCAACCGGAGCGTGGTGGCGATATGCCTTCAGCCTCGAATTTCTTGGCAATGGTGATTTCTGCCTTGTGTTTGGCAGATCTGTAGTTCGGCGCTTGGACGGTGACGCGGCGCTTGCCGACCGAGAACATGAAGACCTTGTTCTCTGGCTTGGTGCCTGTCGAGAACCCTGCGCAGAACACCTTCCGGCTTGCGGCCTGGTCCAGCGCCTCGCGCTCATCAAAGGGCAAAGACGCCCACCATTTTTCGAAAGCGGCTTGATTTCGTGGCATATGAAGAACTCGCGAGCGTGTTTTGTTCTTATTATGTTCCATTTCTGACCTTAGTCAACTGCCTGCGCTGAAATGCCGATCAAGATGCTGATAAGTAACGAACAAATGTTCATGCGCAACTGTGGATGAACAGTGGAAAACGGACAGAATATTCATGTTTCGTTCTCACAACGATTAATGAACAACGCGGCATTTTACCTAGCTTCTAGAAGCGTGCGATAGATATAAAGAGCCCAAACGCACAAAGCCCCACGCATGTCTTACGTGGGGCAATGGCGCTGCCAAACCGACGCATCGTCAAGATCGATCGGCGCACTATACCAACTGTCCAAGTAAGCAGAGGTTCCAACGAAAAACCCGCCGGCTTGCACACCAGCGGGTTCGGACAGTCTGCGATTCCCGAGGAAGCACTATGTCGCAGGTTAAACTCAGTAGATGATCGGAAGTTCCTATCACTTCATCTTCCTCACTGCATTGAGGATGGCCGCAAGCTCCTCATCGTCTCCGAGTCCGGTCGCCAGATTTTCAGCCACCTCCATGACCGCCGCTAGCGTTTCGGCCTTGCTCCATCCGCCGGAGATTGCTCGGCAACAAGTTGCTGAAGATGGTCTTCGATCGCCTCCTGACAGTCGTCACCTTTTATCCAAGTTCACTTCTTTAGCCGCGGATGAATGAACGGTAGGAAGTTGTCGTCGTATTCCTCGTGTGCAAAATAGTCGAGCGCGCGCTGGCCTTCAGGGAGGAAGAAGTCGTCCCAATCACTGTCTGGTCCAGCCAGGAGTGTTCCGATCACCTGATAGGCTTGCTGAATCTTTGCTTCGAGTTCTTCGATTTTCTCTTTGTTAGTCATTTCTCACCTCACAAGAATAGGTTTGCGATCGGCAGCATGCCGAAGTCTCATTCTAGGTCTCCTCTGTGTGGTGACGCGGTTGGTGGCCGCAAATCTAACCTATGGCCGCACTATCTTTCGGTCAATGCACCACCCGCGGTGGGTAGACGCGGCCGGTCGACACTAGATAGTCGACAATCTCTTGCAGCAAATGGTCACGGCTGCCCAGATCTTGCATGATCGCCTCGAGCTTGGGTGCTGCTATTTCATAGTCCCCATCGGAAAGATCTGAGTCACCGACAATGTAGCCGCCCGCTACGGCCGTGATGTCACAGCCGGTCGCGGCGACGCGCTCGACGAATTCGGGGATCTGTTCTTCTCGCATGATTTTCATAACGCTCTCCTGGATTTGACGGCACCTTAGCCACGCCAAAAGGACCGCTCAATTGCAGAATTCTGCTAGGTAGATTCCTGAGGGAGAGCGAGGAACCTAAACCCTACTTGAATGTTATATTCATCTGACGTTCATGTTCAGATGGAGTTTCCAATGTTCCTCAACACATTCAATGCTGGCGCTGCTTTCGGGTTTTCACGCGAAACAGGTACGTCCTGCGGTAAGCCGGCAATCGAAGCTGAACTTCGATATTTGGACGGCGTGGATTGCAGCGACGTGCAGGTTGAGGAAAACGGTCCGTATATCGTTCTCGACGGAACAGTGCCATCGAGCCGGGAACTATCAAAGATTGTCCGTCTCGCCGCCGAGATCTCTGGGCGGGACAACGTCATCTGCCAATTGATTGTTGTTTCCAAGGACGAAAGCAAAGCGGCTTTTATGCATGGCTGAAAGTTTTCGATGGACATGACTTTGGGGCCCGTTAACAGCGGGCCTTATTCGTGTGGATGATTTCAGCCTTGGTCGCTCGACACATCAATGCAGCGTACTGATCAAATCGCCGAACCGATTGACGTAATCCGCCAAAGCTCTGGCGGCGCCCTCACTCAAGCACAGCATAGGTATGTTCCGCACCGGGCGAGGAGCTGTTCCGCGCGGCAGACGACTGCGCGCGGCAGACGACTGCGCGCAAAAAAAAGCCGCCAAGGCTCGAAGCGCTTGGCGGCTAAGGGCCGGCGGAGGTGTTGCCGGCATTAAACTTCGCCAACGACAACCAAACTGGGCGTCGTGGGCTTAAATGGCTGTAGGTCCTCTATCCGGTGATCCTCCACCCTGCCGTCATCTGTCAGGCATGAGGCGCGGCCGTTTATCTGCAGGCCAAGATAGATCAGGGGCGGATCGGCTGGCGTAAGCTGCACTATCTCGCCGACCTTGTATTCGTACATTGCGGATCCTCGCACTGGAGAAGGCCTCCCCAGAACCAGCGCCGAGGCGGTTTTGCCCGTCGCTGGTATTATCGTGGCGCCAGAACTCTCTCCAGAACCGTCCTTGTCGGGCGTCGGTCGTCATCACGATAGACGATATAAATTCTTCTGCCTGCCTCGGTGAGTTGGCGTCCGAGGACTGCCCAAATTTCGCCGTCCCACTGAACCTGCTGTCCGACACGAAAACGAAACTGCGCGAGCTCTGGATCGACTGGTGATGTCATGTCGATTTGAATGCCAGCCACCCTACCGTTGATATCGAAGCAGGGTCTGCCAACCTGGCTGCGTGGGAGAAGTCTTCTGTCGGATGAGGAATTGTCGGAAAGTGCTGCTGACGTGTTCATTTATGGCCCTCGTTGACTCATCACCTCGTGACAGGTACTTGATACAGGGTGCTAACTGAGGAGTCAACACCCTGTAGCAACTATTTGACACAGGGTGACAATATGGATCCAGTTCAGCTGCGAATGGCTCGTGCTGCGCTCAAACTAGGGGTACGTGAACTGGCAGAAATTGCTGGGGTCGCGACCGCGACGATCATGCGGTTCGAGAAAGAACATGGCGGTCTAAACAGTGCGACCGTCAAAAAACTAAAAGGCGCGCTAGAGGAGGCCGGACTTGAGTTCATACCTACTAACGGCGGTGGTCCGGGCGTTCGTCTGCGCGAGCCGGCGTGACGTCTAAAGGGATAATTCGCGACGACATCGAGTCGGACCTTCTGTTCGCAGCCCGTCTCGTCGACGAGCACGGCGACGTGATGAAGCCTATACTTGATCGTTGTGAACGCGAATACGCAGGGATCCGGAAGCCGCCTGAGGTTGAACGGATCCGTAAACTCATCGCCGATGCAAGGCGCGATGATGGCTTGCCGCCTTCTCTTTAACAATAGGCGGGAGACGGCGGTGTTCGCGGCATGAAAGGGATGGCCGTCGCGGAAACGAGCACTATGTGGTGGAGGTGAACATCCGGAGAGAGGACATTTCCATGAAGAAAACTGTAACCACTTTTCTCGCAATGACTTTCGTTGCCGCAGCATTGGCGTCGTGCGGCAACACAATTCGCGGCATGGGGCAGGACACTGCAAATACCGTTGACGCTACTCAGAGTGCTGGCAGACGCGTCGACCGCGCAGCGAGCTACTAAACCAGAAGCGAAACCATTTCTGTACGAGGCCGGGCGAGCGATCGTGCCGGCCTTTCTTATGGTGTTGAGAACTGCTCCGTACGTCGCGAAACATTCCGGGAACATTCAAGCTCAGGGAAGGTTGTTATGCAGGAGGAGATAATCATGCATAGAACATCGCGCAACACTCACGACTTGGCATTTTACATCGGTCTCAACGCGGCGCTTTTCTCGCTGATCTTCATCAGTCTGATGGTAGCCGGTGTGCTTTAGGAACTTCTGACTTGCTGTCGCATTGTTTCGTTAACGAAGGAGGATCCAATGCACATGGGACGCCCAATTCCCAAGTACACGCTCGAGGAACTCCAGCAGTCCTATGAGCTCAACATAGCTCAAGCGGTGAACATTCTCGACAAGTTTGGCAGCGAGAAAAGCCGGATAGATCGGTTTATGCGCCGCTGCAATCGGAGACGCCGCATAGGGGCAGGCGGAACAAATCACCGGCCCTGATCATTGTCTTTTCACTGATAACAATGGAGGAAATGCCATGGATTGGAACCGCGTCGAAGGAAATTGGAAGCAGGCGAAGGGCAAGGTTAAAGAGCAGTGGGGCAAACTCACTGACGACGACCTCGATGTCATCGCCGGCAAGCGTGACCAACTCGAGGGCAAGATCCAAGAGCGTTACGGATATGAAAAAGACCGGACCAAGAAAGACGTTGACGACTGGTATGGTCGACAGACTTGGTAAAGATGGACCCCGCTTCGGCGGGGTTTTTCTTTGCCATTTAGTGGGGAACCAATATCGCTCGACCTCGTTATCTGGCCGACACGAAACGTCGTGATAACAGATGCATACGAGGAAAAACTAATGAAGAAGATGATTGCCGCCGCCATGACCGTAGCGATGATGGGCACTGCTGCCTATGCGCAGCAGCCTGCTGCACCGGCAGCCCCCGCTGCTGAGCAGCCAGCCGCATCTGGTGCCGACGCAACTATGGTTGGTCCCGGCCTCACTATGGGTAAGGCAGCAACCATGCCGCTCAAGTATGTTGAGATCAAGGACACGGATCTCGTGACCTCCAAGCTGGTCGGCATGAACATTTACAACAAGGAAAATGAGGAAGTCGGTGAAATTTCCGACGTTGTTATCGGCGATGGCAAGTCGGTCATCGGCGTGATCGCAAGTGTTGGCGGTTTCCTCGGTCTCGGCAGCAGCTACGTCGTTATCGATCCGGCGTCCATGGCTATCGCTGACGACAACGGCACCTGGAAAGCCTATGTCGACACGAACAAGGAAACGCTGACCGCAGCGCCGAAGTTCGACTACGACAAGATGAAGAAGTAATTTTCGAATCCTCGTTTTCGTCCGCTACCACGGATGTACTGGAGCGGATGAAAACGAGTGCTAGGGCCGGGCGAAGTTTCGTCACGGCCCTTTTCTTCATGTCGATGAAGCGCATGGGTGGTACGGAAAATGACGAAATACTTCTTCCGAGTGAAGTTACCCGATGGCTCAGTCCAGGAGTCTTTCGAAGCTGAGTTTGCTACGTCCGCCGAAGCGAGATCGGAAGCCGTGCGGGCTGCCAGAGAAATGGTTTCAGATGGACTCTGGCATGGCCAGCCTCTCGCCAACGAGACCTTTGAAATTGTTTCTGAGGAGGGCGAGACCATTGAGGAAGTGCCGTTTCAATCGGTAGTCAATTTCGACTGACTAACGGCGGCAGCCAGCGCTTCAGCAAGCTCATTGCGGGACGACGGCTTCTCTAGCCACGGGAAGGCGGATAAAAATTCGCCGTGATATTCACGTTCGAACGGCGTGCCCGAATGGATAATCGTTGGTACTCCCAAGTGGTGCAAAATGCCCGCTATCGCCTCGCAGTTTCTCCCGCGGATATGGTAATCGATTACCGCTACGTCAGGCGTGTGTTCGCGTAAGAAAGCTAAGGCTTCGGGTACGCTCGGAAGCAATGTCACCTGACTGTATCCGAGGTCGAAAAGCATCGCCTCAACGTCTAGCGCGATGAGCATCTCATCGTCGAGGACGAGCGCAGTCTTGTTTTGTTCTACCATTGCCCTCCGTACCACGCACATCCCGCGCCGCTATATAAAATGTTAAAGTCCTGATTTGTGACACGAGCAATGAGCCGATGCCGCTGGTTTAGGTGGTGCGCGCACGAGTAATGCTTCCCAAGAGTTGGCGTCGGGGAACAATCGTCAAGCGGTCCGGTTCTTTCCGCAACCTAATGGAGCGCGCTGTCATGGATAGAAAAGACGA
Organism: Endobacterium cereale; assembly: GCF_009617585.1. Classification (GTDB taxonomy): domain Bacteria; phylum Pseudomonadota; class Alphaproteobacteria; order Rhizobiales; family Rhizobiaceae; genus Neorhizobium; species Neorhizobium cereale. The sequence goes on from NZ_WIXI01000022.1 coordinate 31,596, forward strand.
TCCGGCTGTTGTTGAGAATGCGACCGCCGCTAGGCAAGGGCGTACCGGCGTGCCGGTACTTTTTGTCTTGGCTGCAGGGTTGATTTTGGCGCTGGTAGCATGGGGCTGGGCCGAATGGTGGCGTGAGGCAACAGATCCTCCTACTGAGCAAAACACAGCCGCTCCGCAGCCAGGTGCGCCGCAGGCTCCGCCACAAGCCCCTACTGCAGGGTCTGGCAACACTGCTCCCACGGATAGCACGCCTCACTCGCAGAGCGGTACAGGAGGTCCCGTACCTACAACTAACTCGTCGGGGTCTACGACTGCGCGCCCGTGACCTCTGGGTCTAACCAGTTTTACGACGTTGTGAGTGCAACCGCTCGCACAAGACGCACAACCCCTGATACTGCCCAGTAGCACGATTTCATAACCGTGCATTATCCGTGCACAAGTGGGCGGGAACACCTGCACAGCGCTGGGGCTCAGGGCAGCAGGGCCTGGACGTAGTCAAAGGTCGCATTGATCCATTCAGCACCGGGGATCTGCGCCATAGACGGCGCGAAAGTTGCACATGCTGAAACGACGAGCGCAATGATACCGGCCGCAACACGTTTGCGACCTTCCTTGACGAGCTCGTCTCTGACAGCAACCACTCCACGGACGACAAGTGACCATAAGTTTTCTAAAGTTCGGGCGAGTGCCAAGATTACCTTGCCATCGAGTTCAGCGCTGTCGGCTGCCCATACGCTTACAGTCTCGAGCGCTTCCGGGACTGCGGCGTCAGCTAGATTCGGCCTCTCTCTCAAATAGGATGCAAGAGCTCGGGACGTCGATCGGAGGCTGGTAAGGTCTTCATCAGACAATGCTACGCCTGCAGCGTTCTCGGCAAAGCGCTGCCATGCAGGAAACTGCGCCAGATAGTGGGATATATTTAGCAGATGTGCTGCGAGGATCGCGAACTGCGACGCGGCAAACTCATCGGAACTTGCTCGAAGAGCGGCATCAGCAGTCCGGACGCGCATGCCGATCTGGACCACGTCATTGCCGGCTTCAATCTTGCCTTGGAGCAGGGAGAATGCGGATATCAAACGTGGCCCGCAGTTCGAGGTCTGAAGCTCGCCCAATAGGCGGAAACCCTCCTCGATTAGAAGCTCACGCGCGCTGGCAGCGACCGCTTCGTCGCCTGGCAAGGTAGCATCAGTTTGAGGTTGGAGGACCAATCTGCCATCGCCAAAAGCGAACTGAAATGCCGCAATTTTCTGCCCCGGTATATGCTTGGCGATATCCTCGGGCGCCACTCTGTTAAGTCCAATTTCAAGCCCGAGCGTGTTGTTGTTCAGCGAGACGCATCTGCTCTCGAGTATTTGCGCTGCGCTAAGGGGCGTCGCCATACCCTCCGCTGGACGCACATCATTTCTTAGCGCCATCGAGGTAGAAAACGCGCTTATCTCTCCGATCATGATCCGAAGACGCTCTACTCGGTCCATGGCCATGCTGTCTGGCGTGCGAAGATTATCACTGATTTCCGTTCGCAGCACATAAACGGCGCGCTTAAGGCCTGGCAGGTCCTGCGCCACGGGTAGCGCGTCAACGAACCTGTCAAGTTCGATGGCTTTTCTATTGAGGGATGAAAGTAGCTTGATTGTGCGCTGGCTATCCACACTCTGCTCTCTGATTAAAGGCACACGAACCCTAATCGTTTCTACCACCGACGCACATATCTATAGTGTGCAACTATGTTTTTCCACAGGGGAAGCGACCTATCAAAACTGGTCTCCGATCTTGCATCTCATGTGCCAACCTGATTTTGTGCCAAAAATATCAGGAGGTCTATATGGCGAAGGTTAAGAGGCGGAAGTGGTCGAACGCCAGCGGAAACCATGAGGCTTGGCAGATTGATTTTGTCGACCGGTTTGGAAAGCGGCACCGTGAGCAATTCAAGCTCAAGCGAGATGCCGAGGACCGTCTCGCTGAGCTTCAGGGCTCGACTAGGTCGGGGACGTATCGGCCACTTGCCGACAAGGCTGATGTTGCGCAGGCATGTGCCGCGTTTTGCAAATATATGACCGAGAGGAGCAACCGTGGCGAGAAGGTAACTGAAAGTTACCTTCGCACCACGCGACAGCACTGTGAGAATTACATCGATCCCGCCGGCGATTACGTTGTTCGCAGGCCCGGTCTCGTGCGTAAGGACTCGATTGGTTTTAAAGGCGGGCTCGGGGCTATCAAGTTGGCGGACCTGACCGCGGCAAGGACCATCAAGTTCCGAGATGAAATGCGCAGGCATGGTGCAGGGGTTGTAACGACGCGCCGTGTCCTAGGGACGCTTTCTCGCATTATGAAACATGCGGTCGAGACAGATCTCGTTACAATGAATGTCGCCAAAGGGATCCGGGTCATCGGCACGAGGGACGAAGATTCCGAGCGAGTGACGCCGCCGTCAAAGGATGACCTGGCCACTCTCTTGGCCGCGGAGGTCGATGTCGCCCTTCAGGACGATGCTGCGGTGAAGCGGGCACGTAAGGTGCGCGACCAGATGATTGCTGCTGCCTTTAAGCTGCAGATTCGTTTTGCTGCCTCGACTGGTCTCAGGGCGTCGGAGCAGTGGGCTCTGCGTTGGCGAAACATAGACCTGCAGTTGGGAAAAGTGACCGTCGATAGCCGCATTGACGCATATGGTAACATCGACACAACGAAAAGCGCTGCTGGCAAGAGGACGGTCCCCATGGGCAAAGCACTCTTGACACGACTGATCGAGTGGCGAGCCGCAACGAAGTTCTCCAAGGACGACGATTTCGTTTTTCCAGATAGCCGAGGAAATTTCACCAGACATACGAATATGATGAAACGGTTCTGGGATCCTACGATCGTCGCGGCTGGCGTAGAGCCAATCGGTTGGCATGCACTTCGTCACTTCGCTGTGTCGACGTGGATTGAAGCCGGCCTTCAACCAAAAGCCGTCCAGACTCTGGCCGGTCACGCCTCATATGCGATCACCATGAACCGCTACGGTCATCTATTTCCAAGCGACGATCATCAGATCGCATTTGACAAGATCGCGGAGGCTCTGGCATGAATGGCACATAGGAGTCACATGGTTGCTTACATGTCCTGCAAAATAGGGGTTTACCGTCTGACTTTTAATCAGTAGGTCCAGGGTTCGAACCCCTGCGCTCTCACCACCTTACCGGTTTCCGATCGCCATGGAATGCAGTCGGAATTTTATCCAGACTGATATTGTCTGTGTCGAATCTGGCGTCGTGCTTTTGGCCCGAGACCAATGCGGAACACAAACCCGGTAAAACTCGTTGATGATCGCGGACTTTTGGTCCGAAAATCATCACGAGGAGAGAAAGCCATGGGCATCTTCAGCAAGATCAAGAACGCAATTTGGGGGCATCCTGCAGCGGCTGCGACGCCTTCGGCATCTGCGCCCGGCGCCACTTCTGCCGAGCCATCGGTCACCAGCACTGACCCCGTTGGTGGCACGGCATCAGCCGCACCCGCAACCTCCGGCGCATCGACAGCATCCACGCCGGCGGCTTCGGCCACACCAGCGTCAGGACAGGTTGTCGATATCGCGTCTATTCTCGATTCAGCCGTCAAGAACAGCGGTCAGAAACTCGATTGGAAACATTCAATCGTTGATCTGATGAAGGCGCTCGGCATGGATGCGAGCCTTGCGGAGCGCAAGGAACTGGCAGACGAACTAGGCTATACGGGCGAGAAGAACGGTTCCGCCGAAATGAACACCTGGCTGCACAAGGCGCTGCTCAAGAAGCTGTCGGAAAATGGCGGCAAGGTGCCGGCAGATCTGCTGGATTGAGTTGCGATCTCATTTAGGCGTCTTGAAGCAAGCTCGCCATGTGCGGGCTTGTTGCTTTTTGGGAGAGCCGGGCTTTCCAAGTCAGAACTTGCAGTCGTCAACCCGCGCCATCCTGCCGCATTCACGCTCCATCTCCGGTCGCCTATCCCTTCGCTTGTCAGGGGCCGTAGCTCAGCTGGGAGAGCGCCGCAATCGCACTGCGGAGGTCGGCGGTTCGATCCCGCTCGGCTCCACCAATCCCTTATCATCAACCATCCGGTCCTTTTCGCTCAGGCGAATTCGGTAACGATAAAATCGTAGCGGGGCACAACCGTCGGGCCGCCGCGCGGATAGTCGTAGATGCTGTGGTAACAGCGCACGAATTCGATACGCAGAACCGAAATGCCAAGCGGAACATAACGAACGGTGCCGGGCTCGGAAAATTTAACATGTTCGGCAAAATCCGTTTCGGCCTTCGATGGTACGCCATAGATGCGCCAGTCATTCGCCCGCGCCTCCTCGCTATCACGAAAAATCTCCAATTCAGGCTGCTCGATATCGGGAAAACCATATTCCAGCTTGATGACGAAACCAAAAGCCTCTGCCCATTCCGTATTCAAGGAGATGTGCGTGAGGTTCATCGTAACGGGTCTTCCGGCGGCTTCCGTTGTGCTCATGCCCCCAAAACTAATGCGGTTGATGCAGCAGGCAAGCCGGCCCGGACTGAATGCAATCGCCGCCTGCGCCGCAAAAGGTGATTGGCAAGCGGATGTCGTCGGGGCTAGGAGAACGCTGTCTTCCGTTCTGGAGCCGTTTGCGTGTCGATTGCCGAAATTTCCCTGCTGAGCGCCCTGTTCGCTGGCGCCCTGTCTTTCCTGTCTCCCTGCGTTCTGCCGCTGGTGCCGCCCTATCTCTGTTATATGGCCGGTGTTTCCGTGGAGCAGTTCCGTGGCGGCAAGGCGGATGGACCGGTTGTCGTCAGCTCCGAGACCAAGCGGGCGATTCTGTTTTCAGCATTCTGCTTCACGCTGGGGTTTGCCACCGTATTCGTGGCGCTGGGGGCCGGCGCATCGTCGATCGGCGTGATGCTGCGCCAGCATCTGGATATCCTGTCCAAGATCGGCGGCGTGATCATCATCATCATGGGCCTGAATTTCTTAGGCCTGTTCCGGATCGGCATGCTGGCACGCGAGGCGCGATTCCAAGGCGGCGGCAAACCTGCCACGCTCTCCGGCGCCTATGTGATGGGGCTTGCGTTCGCATTCGGCTGGACGCCCTGTATCGGGCCGATCCTCGGCACCATTCTCGGCGTTGCCGCCTCGCGCGATACGGTGGGCGAGGGCGTTGCACTTCTGTCCGTCTATTCGCTCGGGCTTGCCGTGCCGTTCTGGATCGCTGCCGGCTTTTCCGGTGCCTTCATGCGGTTCCTCAGCCGTTTCCGCCGCCATCTCGGCATGGTGGAAAAGGTCATGGGCGGCCTGCTGGTGGTGACCGGTCTCGCCTTCCTGTTCGGTTTCATTTCCGACATGGCGATCTGGTTCCAGCAGACCTTTCCAATTCTCAGCCAGATCGGCTGACACGGCCGCCCCTCAGGCGCTTTTGCGCATCCATGAGGGCTTGAACGTGTTCAGCAGGTCGCGAACGCCGCGGCCCGGTTCCACGCCTTCGCGCATCAGCAGGTTTCTGAGAGGGCTGATGCCGGAAAGCAGATGCAGGCCACCGGCGCGCGCCAACTGCATCGGCAAAAAGTCCGAAAGAAGCGAACGGTTGAGCAGATCGACGCCAAAGGTGCGTGTCATGATATCGGGACGGCGGCGGCGCTCGAAACGGTCGCCGGTGTCTGCGGCAATGTCACGGCCGTCGGCATTGCCGACAAGGTCGACCAGCGCCATTACATCCCGCAGCGACAGATTGAGGCCCTGCGCGCCGATCGGAGGGAAGGCGTGCGCGGCTTCACCGACCAGCGCGATGCGGCCCTTGCCGAAACGTTTTGCCATCAGGCTGGAAAGCGGCCAGCTTTGCGCACCGGCTTCCACCGTAATCTTACCGAGGATCGACTGCATGCGGCGCTCCACCTCAAGCGACAGCTGATCGAGCGGCAGGGCCAGCAAACGTTCGGCGGTTTCGGGCGTTACCACCCACACAAGGCTGGAACGGCGCCCCGGCAGCGGCACCTGCGTGAACGGGCCGGTCTCGGTGTGAAATTCGGTGGAGACATTGCCGTGCGGCAGCTCGTGCGAAAAATTCAGGACGACAGCCGATTGCGGATAGGCCCATTTTTTGACGTCGATGCCGGCGCCATTGCGCAGGATCGAGTTGCGGCCATCGGCACCGACGGCGAGCGCCGCTATCAGTGTTTCGCCATTGCCGAGCGTCAGCGTCACGTGTTCTGCGGACGGTTCGGCCTTTTCGACCGTGCTGTCGATGCGCTGGATATTGGTTTCGGCGGCGACTGCTTTTTCCAGAACCTCGGACAGGGCCTTGTTGGGGATGTTGTAGCCGAAGGCGGCAAGGCCGAGCTCGGCGGCGCGGAACTGCGCCGGCGGCGCGCGCAACAGACGGTCGGTGCCATCGATGATCTGCATGACCTGAAGGCCGGCGGAGGACGGCTCGATCAGCTGCCAAAGGCCGAGGCGGTCCATAAAGCGGATCGACTGGTCCATCAGTGCGGTGGTGCGCTCGTCATTGCCGGCTTTCACCGGGCCGATCAGCGCCACCTTGCGACCGCTGCGGGCGAGCGCCAGTGCTGCCACGCTTCCGGCCAGTCCGTGTCCGACAACGGCTATCTCGACATCATGCATGGCAGAACTCCTTGATTGATGGCGCTCATTTATGCCTTTCGGCCATACTTATCCATAAGCGATTTGCTGGTTTTAACCGTGCGCTCAAGCAGAAGGTTGCATTGCCGGGCGATTGGCCGCATACCGCCATGCTTGAATTAGACATGGGGAATACCTTTTGATCCGGCGCGTCTTCAACTATCGCAAGGTTCCCTACGCGGAAATCCGCGCTTTCTCCGTGCACATCCTCACGGCTTCCGGATCGTTCTTCGCATTTCTCGGCGTTGTAGCTGCTTCTGAATCACGCTTTGTCGATATGTGGTGGTGGCTCGGCCTTGCACTCTTCATCGATGGCATCGACGGACCGATCGCGCGAAAAGTTCGGGTGCGTGAAGTCCTGCCGAACTGGTCGGGCGATATGCTCGACAATATTATCGACTATGTGACCTATGTGCTTCTGCCGGCTTTTGCGCTCTACAAGAGCGGCATGATCGGCGAGCCATGGTCCTTCGTGGCGGCCGGCATGATCGTCGTGTCGAGTGCCATCTATTATGCCGACATGGGCATGAAGACCGACGAATATTTCTTCTCGGGCTTTCCGGTCGTCTGGAACATGCTGATTTTCACGCTGTTCGTGATCCAGCCGAGCGCTGTAACGGCCATGATCATCGTCGCGATCTCGGTGTTCCTGACCTTTCTGCCGATTAATTTCCTGCATCCGGTACGCGTCAAGCGTCTGCGGCCGCTCAATCTCGGCATCTTTTTCGTATGGTGCGCCTTGAGTGGTTATGCGCTGCTGCTGCATTTCGACAGCCCGCCGTGGCTGGTCTGGGGCGTGGTGATCACCGGACTTTATCTCTACGTCATCGGCGGCGTGCTGCAGATGTTCCCCAAACTCGGTGCGCCCAAATAAGATCTGTGGCCGTATCTTGTTTGCAGTTGTGCATGGCTTAAAAAAGAGCTTGAATGTTTTTTAGGCGTTGATACGGAGAAGTCTTTGCAGATGTCATCATCCGGGCATCAGGTTTCAGAGAAAGCCGCCCGCGATGGACGAGGGGAATTGAGTGGTTTCATCGCAGGATCAGGGAGAGCCTTCGCTTCTTTCGGTTCGAGGGCTGACGAAGCTTTTCGGCACTTTTTCCGCATGTGACGGGATCGACCTCGATATCGCTCCCGGTGAAATCCACGCGCTGCTGGGCGAAAATGGTGCCGGAAAATCCACGCTCGTCAAGATGCTGTTTGGGGTTCTCCAGCCAAGCGCCGGGCAGATTTTCTGGCAGGGAAAGCCTGTCTCCATCTCTTCACCTGGTCAGGCAAGAAATCTTGGCATAGGAATGGTTTTTCAGCATTTTTCGCTGTTTGAAGCCCTGACCGTTGGCGAGAATATCGCGCTCTCGCTCGATCCGAAGATTTCCCTTTCGAAGATCTCGCAAGAGGCGGCGGCGCTGTCGCATGCCTATGGGCTGCCGCTCGATCCCAACATGCATGTGGCCGATCTTTCTGTCGGCGAGCGCCAGCGCATCGAAATCGTCCGTGCTCTTCTTCAGAACCCCAAACTCATCATTCTCGATGAGCCGACCTCGGTCTTGACGCCGCAGGAAGCGGAACGCCTTTTCGAGACGCTGTTCAAGCTCAAAGCCGAGGGCCGATCGGTCCTCTATATCAGTCACCGACTGGATGAAGTCCGGCAAATCTGCGACCGCGCCACCGTGCTGCGGCATGGCAAGGTGACGGGCGCCTGCGATCCGAAGCAGGAAACCCCGGCCTCGCTGGCCCGCATGATGGTGGGCAGCGATGTTGCCGCCGTGCATCGCGAGGAGCTTGGCGCGCCGGGAGAGGCGCTGCTCGAGGTTTCCGGCATGTCGGTTGCCGCACGTACGCCGTTTTCCGTATCGCTGAAGGATGTTGCCTTGGCCGTGCGGGCCGGCGAAGTGCTGGCGATCGCCGGCGTTGCCGGTAACGGTCAGGGCGAACTCTTTGACGCGCTTTCGGGTGAATATCCGGTGAGCGACAAGGATGCCATCAAGATCCGTGGCAGGTCGGTCGGGCGTATGCGTATCAACGACCGCCGTCTGCTGGGTGCCGGTTTCGTGCCGGAAGAGCGGCATGGCCATGCGGCCGTGGCGCAGATGTCCTTGTCGGACAATCTGCTGCTTGCGCGTGCGCATTCCGATCGCAAGGCGTTTTTGTCCGGCGGGTTTGCCAGCGTCATCCGTCATGGTGCAGTGCGCAGTGCGGCTGCCCGCATCTGTCAGGCCATGGATGTGCGCAAGAGCGGTGAGGACCCGGCCGCCGGTTCGCTCTCGGGCGGAAACCTGCAAAAGTTCATCGTCGGGCGCGAACTGGACCGCCAGCCTTCCGTGCTGGTCGTCAATCAGCCGACCTGGGGCGTGGATGCGGGAGCCGCAAGTCGTATCCGGCAGGCGCTGATCGATCTTGCCAAAGCCGGTTCGGCCGTGGTGGTGATCAGCCAGGATCTCGACGAAATTTTTGAAGTGGCGACGTCGATTGCGGTGATTTCCGAAGGCAAGCTGTCGCAAGCCTATCCGGCCGGGGAACTTTCGCTGGAACGTATCGGTCTTTTGATGGGCGGCATCCACGATTCGACCCAACATGCTTCTCATGATGCAGCCATGGCCGGGGAGGCTGCCGATGCGCATTGAACTCGAACGGCGCCCACGTGCCTCCACTGCCTTTGCCGCCATCTCGCCGCTGCTCGCGCTGGTGCTCACACTGTTTTTCGGCGGGCTGATGTTCTGGCTGATGGGCAAGGACCCGGTCGCTACGCTCTACACTTTTTTCGTCGAACCGCTGTTCGATGTCTGGTCGCTGCATGAACTGGTCATCAAGGCGGCACCGCTGATCCTGATCGCTGTCGGCCTGTCGATCTGTTATCGCTCCAACAACTGGAATATCGGCGCCGAGGGGCAGTTCACCATCGGTGCGATTACCGGTTCGATCCTGCCGGTTCTGATGCCGCAATGGCATTCGGTGCTGCTTCTACCCGCCATGCTGATCATGGGCATGCTGGGCGGCGCGCTTTATGCCGGCATCCCGGCGCTGTTGAAAACGCGTTTCAACACCAATGAAATCCTGACCAGTCTGATGCTGGTCTATATCGCCCAGCTGTTTCTCGATTGGCTGGTGCGCGGTCCCTGGCGCGATCCGCAGGGCTACAATTTTCCGAAAACCATAAGCTTTGCGCCTGAAGCGATCCTGCCGGAACTATTGGACTCCGGCCGTGCCCACTGGGCGGCCGTATTCGCCATCGTTGCGGCCGTCGCGCTGTGGTTCATGATGCGCTTCATGCTCAAGGGGTTTGAGGTTTCTGTTCTGGGTCAGGCCGAACGGGCAGGGCGGTTTGCCGGTTTCTCCTCAAAAAAGATGGTGTGGTTCGCGCTGATGCTGTCCGGCGCGCTTGCCGGGCTTGCCGGCATTTCCGAAGTGTCGGGTTCGATCGGCCATCTGCAGCCGTCGATCTCGCCGGGTTACGGTTTTACCGCCATCATCGTCGCCTTCCTCGGTCGCCTCAATCCGCTCGGCATTATCGCGTCCGGTCTGGTTCTGGCGCTCACCTATCTCGGCGGTGAAGCGGCGCAGCTGTCCATCGGCATTTCCGACAAGATTTCGCGCGTCTTCCAAGGCCTGCTGCTGTTTTTCGTGCTCTCCTGCGACACGTTGATCCTCTACCGCATCCGACTGGTGTTTTCCGGCAACAAGACTGAGGCGGGAGCTCAAAAAAATGTTTGAAGCAATCCTGCTGACCGTCATGACCGCCGCAACGCCGCTGGTGATCGCCGCCATGGGCGAACTGGTGGCGGAACGTTCTGGCGTGCTGAACCTCGGTGTCGAGGGAATGATGATCATGGGCGCCGTCTGCGCCTTTGCGACGGCCCATATGACCGGCTCACCCTATCTCGGCGTTCTGGCCGGCATCGGCGGCGGTGCATTGTTTTCGCTGCTGTTCGGTTTCCTGACGCTGACGCTCGTTACCAATCAGGTGGCGACCGGTCTGGCGCTGACCATTCTCGGCCTCGGGGTCTCGGGCCAGCTGGGCGAAAGTTTTGTCGGCCTGGCCGGCACGAAACTGCAGCCGATCGTGTTTCCGGTTCTCTCGGACATTCCGTTCATCGGCCGTGTTCTGTTCGCGCAGGACCTGATCTTCTACCTGTCGATCGCGCTGATCATCGGCGTCAACTGGTTTCTGTTCAAAAGCCGCACGGGCTTGAAGATGCGGGCCATTGGCGACAATCACGGCTCGGCGCATGCACTCGGCATCAACGTGGTGCGCACCCGTTATCTGGCCGTTCTGTTCGGCGGCGCCTGTGCCGGTCTCGCCGGAGCGCAGCTGTCGCTGGTCTATACGCCGCAATGGGTGGAAAACATGTCGGCCGGCCGTGGCTGGATCGCGCTGGCGCTTGTCGTGTTCGCCTCGTGGCGGCCTTGGCGTATTCTCGCCGGCGGTTATCTTTTCGGCGCCGTAACGATCGGTCAGCTACATGCTCAGGCCTTTGGTGTGGGCATTCCGTCGCAATTCCTTTCGGCACTTCCTTATGCCGCCACTATTGTCGTTCTTGTGATCATTTCGCATAATCGCCGCACGACACTCATCAACACGCCGGCCTCGCTCGGAAAACCTTTCGTTCCGGACCGATGACAGCGCGCAATAACAAACGAACAAACACTTCAAGCCAACAGGGGTTGAAAATGAAGAAGCTGATCATCGCACTTGCTGCGTCTGCTGCCGTTCTCGGTGGTATGTCCGGTGCTGCCCAGGCACAGGAAAAGTCCAAGGTATGTTTCATCTACGTCGGTCCGAAGACCGATGGCGGCTGGACGCAGGCTCACGACATCGGTCGCATGGCGCTGGAAAAGGCAATGGGCGACAAGATCGAGACCGCCTTCCTCGAAAACGTGCCGGAAGGCCCGGATGCCGAGCGCGCCATCGAGCGCATGGCGCGTTCCAACTGCGCGATGATCTACACGACCTCGTTCGGCTTCATGGATGCGACCGTCAAGGTCGCGGCAAAGTTCCCGAAGGTGAAGTTCGAGCACGCAACAGGCTTCAAGGCAGCTGAAAACGTCGCCACCTACAATTCGCGTTTCTACGAAGGTCGCTACATCCAGGGCCAGATCGCTGCCAAGATGTCGAAGAAGGGCCTTGCCGGCTACATCGCATCCTTCCCGATCCCGGAAGTGGTCATGGGCATCAATGCCTTCGAACTCGGCGCAAAGTCGGTCAACCCGGATTTCAAGATCAAGGTCGTATGGGCAAACACCTGGGCCGACCCGGGCAAGGAAGCTGACGCCGCCAAGGCGCTGGTCGACCAAGGCGTCGACATCCTGACCCAGCACACCGACACGACCGCGCCGATCCAGGTTGCGGCTGAGCGCGGCATCATGGCCTTCGGCCAGGCTTCCGACATGATCGCGGCCGGTCCGAAGACACAGCTGACGGCAATCGTCGACACCTGGGGTCCGTATTACATCAAGCGCACCAAGGCGATGCTGGACGGCACCTGGAAGTCGGAGCAGATCTGGGACGGCCTGAAGGACGGCATTCTCACCATGGCGCCCTACACCAACATGCCGGACGACGTGAAGGCGATGGCCGAAGAGACCGAAGCCAAGATCAAGTCGGGTGAACTGCATCCGTTCACCGGCCCGATCAACAAGCAGGACGGTTCGGAATGGTTGAAGGCCGGTGAAAAGGCCGAGGACGGCACGCTGCTCGGCATGAATTTCTACGTCGAAGGCGTGGACGACCAACTGCCGAAGTGATGTTGGCTCATCGGCCTTAAGCCGTTGAGGTAACGAAGTTTGAAAAGGGCGCTCTGAAAGGAGTGCCCTTTTTGTATCGCTGCGTTACAAGCCGTTGATAGTGTTTCCATCAGCCTTTCGCTAAATGACGGGCAGGATGACCCAAGGAGTTTCAAGATGAGCCGCACATGTCTGGCCGTGATCCTCGCCGCAGGCGACAGCACCCGCATGAAATCGTCGATGTCGAAAGTGCTGCATCCGGTCGCCGGCCGTCCGATGATCGCGCATGTGATGCAGGCAGTCGTCGGCGCCGGCATGGGCGATGCGGCGCTGGTGCTTGGCCGTGATGCGGACAAGGTGGAAAAGGCGGCGCAGATCGGCGGCATCAACACGTCGAGCTTTTTGCAGACGGAGCGGCTCGGCACCGGTCACGCTGTTCTGGCGGCCCGCGAAGCGATCGCCAAGGGTTATGACGATGTGGTCGTCGCTTATGGCGACGTGCCGTTGATCACGCCGGCCCCCTTTGAGGCTGCACGTGTAAAGTTGGCCGAAGGCGCCGATATCGTTGTCATCGGTTTCCATACCGACAAGCCGACCGGTTATGGTCGCCTCCTCGTCGAGAATGGCGAGTTGATCGCCATCCGCGAGGAAAAGGACGCGACGGACGAAGAGCGCAAGGTCACCTGGTGCAATAGCGGCCTGATGGCGATCAATGGTGCCAAGGCTCAGGCACTGCTCGACAAGATCGACAACAAGAATGCCAAGGGTGAATATTATCTCACCGATCTGGTGGAAATCGCCCGTGCTGCCGGTGGCAAGGTCGTGGCCGTCGATGCGCCGGAAAGCGAGCTGACCGGCTGCAACAACCGCGCCGAACTGGCCTATATCGAAAAGCTCTGGCAGGAGCGCCGTCGCCACGAGATCATGGTGTCCGGCGTGACGATGATTGCACCGGAAACCGTCTTTTTGTCCTTTGATACGCAGATTGGCCAGGATGCGCTGATCGAGCCGAATGTCGTCTTCGGACCCGGCGTCACCGTCGAGAGTGGTGCCGTCATCCATGCATTCTCGCATCTTGAAGGCGCTCATGTTTCTGCCGGTGCGACCGTCGGGCCTTATGCGCGCCTGCGTCCGGGTGCCAATCTCGGAGCCGGTTCTAAGGTCGGCAATTTCTGCGAGGTGAAGAAGGCAGAGATCGGCGAGGGCGCCAAGGTCAATCACCTGACCTATATCGGCGACGCATTTATCGGTGCCCATACCAATATCGGGGCCGGCACAATCACCTGCAATTATGACGGCGTGAACAAGCACGAAACCCGCATTGGCGCAGACGCCTTTATCGGTTCGAACTCGTCGCTGGTGGCGCCGGTGACGATCGGCGATGGTGCCTATGTGGCGTCCGGCAGCGTCATCACCGACGATGTACCTGCCGAAGCGCTGGCGTTTGGCCGGGCCCGTCAGGAAGTGAAGCCTAATCGTGCAAAGCTGATCCGCGAGCGGGCACTGGCGCTCAAGAAGGCGTGCAGCGGTACATAACAGAACAGTTACGATGCGAAGTTAAAAGGGAGCCCGGCATGCCGGGCTCCCTGTGTTTTCAGGGTGTTTAAACTCGCTCTTTACGTATTTCTAAATGTTAACGGTGGAGCGTTACGCTTCGACATTGAAAGTGACCATCTGCCCGATTGCGTAAGTCACTGGATCGGCTAGGTATTCGCTCGGATCTAACCAACTTGGGAAAAAGCGTACATGTGTGGAATTGTCGGGATCGTCGGAAAAGGCCCGGTGGCAGAGCGTCTTGTCGATGCGCTGCGCAGGCTCGAATACCGCGGCTACGATTCGGCCGGTGTCGCCACCATCCATGACGGCGTAATGGATCGCCGCCGTGCCGAAGGCAAACTGTTCAACCTCGAAAAGAAGCTCGACGGCGAACCGCTGCCGGGTAATATCGGCATCGCGCATACCCGCTGGGCCACCCACGGCGTGCCGAACGTGCTGAATGCGCATCCGCATTTCGTCGACGGCGTTGCCGTGGTCCATAACGGCATCATCGAGAATTTTTCCGAACTGAAGGACGAACTGGTCGCTGAAGGCGCCGTGTTCGAAAGCCAGACGGATACCGAAGTCGTTGCGCATCTGCTGGCGAAATACACACGCGAAGGTCTCGACCATCGCGCTGCCATGCTGAAAATGCTGAACCGCGTGCACGGTGCCTATGCGCTGGTGGTGATGTTCAAGGATGCGCCGGACACCATTCTGTCGGCCCGTTTTGGACCGCCGCTGGCGATCGGTCACGGTCGCGGCGAGATGTTCCTCGGTTCCGACGCTATTGCGCTGTCGCCATTCACCAACGAGATCACCTATCTGGTCGATGGCGATTTTGCCGTCATCACCCATGACAAGCTCGAAGTCACCGATTATTCCGGCAAGCCGGTAAAGCGCCAGAGCCAGATTTCCCAGGCGGCGGCCTATGTGGTGGACAAGGGCAACCACCGCCACTTCATGGAAAAGGAAATCTACGAGCAGCCGGAGATCATTTCACATGCGCTCGGCAACTACGTGGATTTCGCCGCCAAAACGCTGAAGCCGCAGGCCGATGCCATCGACTTTTCAAAACTGTCGGGCCTTGCCATTTCCGCCTGCGGCACGGCCTATCTTGCAGGCCTTGTCGGCAAATACTGGTTCGAGCGTTATGCACGCCTGCCGGTCGAGATCGATGTAGCCTCGGAATTCCGTTACCGCGAACTGCCACTGTCGCCAACGCAGGCGGCGCTGTTCATCTCGCAGTCCGGCGAGACTGCCGATACGCTCGCTTCTCTGCGATATGCCAAGGAGCAGGGGCTGAAGATCGGCGCCATCGTCAACGTGCAGGAATCGACCATCGCGCGTGAATCCGATGCGGTCTTCCCGATCTTGGCCGGCCCGGAAATCGGCGTTGCGTCCACCAAGGCGTTCACCTGCCAGCTGGCGGTTCTGGCGTCACTCGCAATCGGTGCTGCCCGCGCGCGTGGCACGATCGATGCGGCTGCTGAAAAGGAAATGATCGGTCACCTGATCGAGATGCCGCGCATCATGAGCCGCGTCCTTAATGCCGTGCAGCCGCAGGTCGAGGCATTGTCGCGTGACCTGTCCCGTTTCAAGGACGTGCTGTATCTCGGCCGCGGCACCAGTTATCCACTGGCGCTGGAAGGTGCGCTGAAACTCAAGGAAATCTCCTATATCCACGCCGAAGGTTATGCCGCTGGCGAGCTGAAGCATGGCCCGATCGCGCTGATCGACGAGAATATGCCGGTGATCGTGATTGCCCCTTACGACCGCTTCTTCGACAAGACCGTGTCGAACATGCAGGAAGTGGCGGCGCGCGGCGGCAAGATCATCTTCATTACCGACGAAAAGGGCGCGGCTGCCACCAAGCTGCCGACCATGGCAACCATCGTGCTGCCGGAAGTCGATGAAGTGATCTCTCCGATGATCTACGCCCTGCCGATCCAGTTGCTGGCCTACCACACGGCCGTCTTCATGGGCACCGACGTCGACCAGCCGCGCAACCTGGCAAAATCGGTCACCGTCGAGTGATTTTTCGGCAAGAGCAGCTGGGGGACGCGGCGGTAATTGCTGCCGTCACCGCGGCGGCTTTTGACGGAATGCCATATAGTGATGGCAACGAGGCTGCCATCATCGACCGCTTGCGAGACGCCGGTGCGCTGGCAGTTTCATTGGTCGCGGAGATCGATGGTGTTGTCGTCGGCCATGTCGCCTTTTCGCCGGTGACGTTTTCCAGTGGTGAGGATGGCTGGTTTGCGCTCGGCCCCGTTTCGGTTCTGCCGGAGCATCAGGGGCAGGGCACTGGAGCCCAGCTGATTCGCGATGGACTTGAAGCGATCAGAAATCGTGGTGCGGCCGGCTGCGTTCTGCTGGGTGAGCCGGCTTATTACAGGCGTTTTGGTTTCTTTACGGACACAGGCCTCACCAGTCCGGGCCTGCCTCCGGAATATTTGATGGCGCTCCCCTTGCGGGGGCAGATACCATCCGGCATTCTTTCCTTCCACAACGCTTTTGGCGTTGCTTCAGAATAAAATCAGGCTTTTATGACCGATCCCCTCGAAAAACTGTCGCTGGCCGGTCGGTTGAGAAACAATTTTCTTACCGGCCTGATCATCTGCGCGCCTCTGGCCATCACCATCTGGCTGACCTTCACCTTCATCGACTGGGCCGACAGCTGGGTGACGCCCTACATCCCGCAGCGCTACAATCCGCAATACTATTTCGACGTCACCATTCCGGGCACAGGCCTGCTGATTGCCATGATCCTGATCACCATGATCGGCTTTCTCGGCAAGAACCTGATCGGCCGCTCGATCGTCAATTTTGGCGAGTCGGTGCTGCATCGCATGCCGTTGGTGCGCACGCTCTATAAAAGCCTCAAGCAGATCTTTGAGACGGTATTGAAGGAACAGTCGACCTCGTTCAAGAAATGTGGACTGATCGAGTTTCCGAGCCCCGGAACCTGGGCGCTGGTGTTTATCTCCGGCGATGTGCAGGGCGAGATTGCTGCTCGTCTGAACAGCGATGGCGAAGAAATGGTCGGTGTGTTCCTGCCACCGACGCCGGTGCCGACTGCCGGTTTCCTGATGTTCGTGCCGAAGAGCAAGATCGTCATGCTCGACATGACGCCTGAAGAGGGTGCGCGTCTGCTGATTTCCGGCGGCCTGATTGCTCCCGACTGGACGCCGAAGACGCCCGAAGTGCCGGTTCTTTCCGCGCCTATCCCGCCCGCAAAAACCTGATCGCCTCGTCGCGGCGATGCAGGTATAGCAGCACCCGGATGGCCTCGCCGCGCTCGCTGGTGAGGTCCGGGTCCTTTTCCAGTAGATAGCTCGCGTCCTTGCGGGCGATTTCCAGAAGGTCGGCGTGGGCTTCGAGACTGGCAAGCTTGAAGCCGGGGGTGCCAGACTGGCGTGTCCCTAACAATTCGCCTTCGCCGCGCAGTTTCAAATCTTCCTCGGCGATCAGAAAGCCATCCTCGCTGTCGCGCAGGATGGAAAGCCGGGCATGGCCGGTTTCACTGAGCGGACCTTTGTAAAGAAGGATGCAGGTGGAGGCATCGGCGCCTCGTCCGACACGGCCGCGCAACTGGTGCAGCTGGGCAAGACCGAAACGCTCGGCGTGCTCAATGACCATGATCGTGGCATCCGGGACGTCGACGCCAACTTCCACAACGGTCGTCGCCACAAGAAGCCGAATCTCGCCGGATTTGAAGGCGGCCATGACGGCGTCCTTTTCGGCGCCAGACATGCGGCCATGTACGAGGCCGACATTTTTTTCGCCGAGTTCGCGGGCGAGAACGGCAAACCGTTCTTCCGCTGACATCAGTTCCACCACGTCGGATTCTTCCACTAGCGGGCAGATCCAGTAGGCCTTTTTGCCCTCGGCGACGGCGCTTCGCAAGCGCCCGACGATATCACCGATGCGTTCGGTCGGAACCGTCACGGTCTGGATCGGTTTGCGGCCCGCCGGTTTTTCTGTGAGTTTTGATACGTCCATGTCACCAAAGGCAGCCAGAACCAGCGTGCGCGGGATCGGCGTTGCCGTCATCACCAGCATATGCGGCGAGATGCCCTTGGAGGTGAGCCGCAGGCGTTGATGCACGCCAAAACGATGCTGCTCATCGACCACGGCCAGCGCCAGATTGTGGTAGCTGATCGTATCCTGGAAGAGCGCATGCGTGCCGATAATGATCTGCGCCTCACCGGACGCAATGCGTTCGCTGATTGCCTCCCGTTCCTTGCCCTTGGTGCGGCCGGTCAGGATATCGACGGTGATGCCGGCGGCATCGGCCAGTTTCGCTATCGTTGCAAAATGCTGGCGGGCGAGAATTTCGGTCGGCGCCATCAACACCGCCTGTCCGCCACTTTCGACGGCTGCCGCCATGGAGAGCAATGCCACCAGCGTCTTGCCGGCACCGACATCGCCTTGGAGCAGCCGAAGCATGCGATCCTCGCCGGCCATGTCCTTCAAAATGTCCTCGACGGCACTTTTCTGGCTGGCGGTAAGAGAAAAGGGCAGGGCAGCGACGATCTTTGCCGCAACGTCACCCTTCACCCGGATCGGAACGCCCGGAACTTTGCGGATTTTCTGGCGGACCAGAGCCAGCGACACCTGGCCGGCCAAGAATTCGTCATAAGCGAGACGGCGGCGGGCCGGTGCCTGCGGTTCAAGGTCCGCCGCATCGCGCGGGTCATGCAGATCTCGAAACGCATCCGAAACGGATGGAAAGGACTGACGTTGCGCAAGGCTGAGATCGATCCATTCTGCAAATTCCGGCAGGCGGGCAACGCCGCCTTCGATCGCCTTGCGCAGCGTTTTTGGCGAAAGGCCGGCGGTGAGCGGATAGACCGGCTCCACCAGCGGCAGGTTTTCGGCGTCGGACACTTTTACGATGAAATCCGGATGGATCATCGAGGCGCGGCCGTTGAACCAGTCCACCTTGCCGCTGACCATCACCTGCTCATCGATCGGCAGCGTCTTTTCCAGCCAGTTGCCCTTGGCGCGGAAAAAGGTCAGGGCAAGCTCGCCCGTCTCGTCGTGCAGATAAACGCGATAAGGCTGGTTGGTGCGCGCCGGTGGCGGCACATGGCGGTCGACACGGCCTTCGATGGTGACGATCGACCCTTGCGGCGCCAGCGCGATGCCCGGCCGGTTGCGACGGTCGATCAGCGAAAACGGCGCGTGGAAAAGCAGATCGACGACACGGCAGTCGTCAGCATCCTCGCGACCGGTGACCTTGGCGATCATGTCGGCGAGTTTTGGCCCGACGCCGGTGAGCGTGGAAACAGGTGAAAACAGCGGATCAAGTATGGCGGGACGCATGAGCACTTACATGCGATGTCGAATGAAAATTGGCAATGGCGCCGGCGTTGTTTGACCGGCATAAACGTAACGGATCATGTCGGCTGCGCTTTCCGGCCCATTCGCTTCAAAGATTTTGATGCAGAAATGCAGCAATATCGCTTTCGATGTCGCGATGGATTTTCACCCGGTCAACGCCGTCCTCATCCCTGCAGACGGCGGCGGCTTCCTGCATCAGCTCCGCGGGGCAGGGATCGATGAAAACGAAATGACTGCCGGGCACGACGATCTGCTCGGGCACAGAAGGAAAATTGCGGGCCAAGCCAAGAGCATTACCGGTGGCCCGCAGATATGCATCGTTCCGCGGCCGAAACAACAGTGCCGGCATGGTCACCGACGCCAAACCAGACCGGTCAAACAGCATGCTGAGCGGATCCATCAGGACCAAGGCCTTGATCTGCGGCACGGTAGGCGGCGGCCATATATCGGGCAGCGTGGTGGCTGGAGGAGGCCCGCTTCTGACCGGACCGCATGCCCCGACATCTTCTCGCCCATCACCGGAGCAGTATGTCGATGCCAGTTGCAAATCAGGGCGGGCGCCGGAGATCGCCAGGGCGGTATAGCCACCCGCTGAATAGCCGATTACCGCCACGCGATCGCCGTCCAAGTGCACGGCAAAACGACGATCGGTGAGGATGGCGTTCAGCGCGGCGGCAGCCTGCCGCGGCCGTGCCTTCAGTATCTTCAATTGCGGTTTGAACCTCGGATGCCCCGAGGCGTCGCCGACATGCACGGGAGATACGACGACAAAGCCCCGACGTGCCAAGCTCGCAGAAAGCTCACGATGTCCCATGGGCGAACCGCCGCTGCCATGGGAGAGAAGAACGATAGGAAACCGCTGACCGCTCGCAATGTCGGCATCGCGTGTCGCGGCCAGCGTGAAGGGACCAGCACTCCACGGCGTCTCCGGTCCAGCAGTCGGATACCAGATCATGGTGTCGAAGGCACCGTCCTCGTCTGCGACAGACATGCGCGAAATGCCGGCGGTGTAAGAGGAAGGCGGAACGTCCTTGCACAAGGCTAATTCGGGCGTAAGCATTAGAAATGAAATCAGACAGAATATGCGGATCACAGCCGTTATCCCCTAATAACAATATGCCAGATATTTTATGACTATATATCTCTTTTTGGCTTCCGCATTTTCTTTTTGCGGGGATGTTGCAGGTCGGTTTGGAACGATTCACTGGCGGTGAACGTCTTCCCGCACATTACATCCTCTTTTCCCGGAAAAACCGGTTTCCACCTTGCGAAGCCATGCTTTATAGAGAGCGCGCAACACGAAGGTTTCCCATATGACTGGACTGACGCGCACCAGCGCTGATCTCGACCCACGCCGCCGGCGTATCCTCTATCGCTGCTGGCACCGCGGCATTCGCGAGATGGATCTCGTCTTCGGGCAGTTCGCCGAAGAGCAGATTTCCACGCTTTCCAATGCCGAACTCGATGAATTCGAGATCATCATGGCGGAAGAAGATGCTGACCTGAACAGCTGGATTACCGGGGCCGTTGCGGTTCCGGAACGATTTTGCACGCCACTGTTCGAACGTCTGGCATCCTACCGCCCGGATTTCGATCTGGTGACGCGGGAAAGCCTCAATGCGAAGGGTGACGGGTTTCGATGATTTCCGGTTTTGACGTCAAGAAGATCGCTGCCAGCACCACACCATTGATCATCGGCAATGTGCCGGCCGGCATCGAGCCGCTGGTTCTGGCGCAGATGGCGCGCGCCGGCCAATCGGTTGCCTATGTGATCTCGGATGGCCAGCGCATGGCCGATCTGGAACAGATGCTGGGGTTTGTCGCGCCGGAAATTCCGGTGCTGACACTGCCGGCCTGGGACTGTCTGCCTTATGACCGCGTTTCGCCGAGCGCCGACACGTCCGCGCGCCGTCTGGCGGCTTTGTCCGGCCTGATCGCGCATGCGAAAAAGCCGCATCCGGCCATCGTGCTCGTCACCGTCAATGCGATGATGCAGAAGATCGCGCCGGCGGATGTGATTGAAAGCCTCGCCTTTTCCGCCAAACCCGGCAACCAGATCCGTATGGACGAAATTGCCGCGCGGCTTGAGCGCAACGGTTTCGACCGCGTGTCGACCGTGCGTGAAGTCGGCGAGTTTGCGGTGCGTGGCGGCATTCTCGATGTGTTCGTTCCGGGTACGGAAGGACCGGTGCGCCTCGACTTTTTCGGCGATACGCTGGAGACGATCCGCTCATTCGATCCGGCCAGCCAGCGCACCACGGGGCAGGCGCGTTCGCTCGATCTCAATCCGATGAGCGAAGTGACGCTGACGCCCGATACAATCAGCCGTTTCCGCAAGAATTATTTGTCTCTGTTCGGCGCCGCCAATCGTGACGACGCGCTGTATCAGGCCGTCTCCGAAGGTCGCCGTTATGCCGGCATGGAGCATTGGCTGCCGCTGTTTTACGAGAGGCTGGAAACCGCTTTCGATTATCTGCAGGGTTTTCGCATCGTCACCGACCATACGGCGCGCGAGGCGGCTGTCGAACGCTCCAAGCTGGTGATCGATTATTTTGAGGCTCGCCGTGACAGCGGTGTTCAGGGGAAGGGCAAAGGGAGCGCCGTTCAATCTACGCCCTACAAGCCTGTGTCTCCGGGCCAGCTTTATCTCGACGGCAAGAGTTTTGCCGCCGGTCTCGATGAGGCCGGTGCCATTCGCCTGACGCCGTTCAACGAGATGGACGCCGAAGGCCGCAAGGTCATCGCTCTCGATGCGCATGCCGGGCCGCGCTGGGCCAAAAGCCAGGCCGAGACGCAATCGGAAAAGCAGGAACGCGGCGACGACAGCGAGAGCAGCCGCGTCAATGTTTTCGATCTGGTCATCAAGCACATCGCCGACAAGCGCGCCGAGGGCGACAAGGTGCTGGTCACCGGCTGGTCTGCCGGTTCGCTGGATCGCCTGTTGCAGGTGCTGGACGAGCGCGGGCTGAAACGCATCCGCCTGATCGAAAAGCTCGATGACCTGAAGAATCTGGAGAAGGGTGAGGCGGCCGCAGCCGTGATGAGCCTTGAAGCCGGTTTCGAAACGGGCGATCTGATCGTCATCGGCGAGCAGGACATTCTGGGCGATCGCATGGTGCGCCGGGGTAAGCGCCGCAAGCGTGGAGCCGATTTCCTCACCGAAGTGGCGGGCCTCGACGAAGGTTCGCTGGTCGTGCATGCCGAACATGGTATCGGCAAGTTCGTCGGCCTCGTCACCATCGAAGCGGCCGGTGCGCCGCGCGCCTGCCTGGAACTGCATTATGCCGATGCGGCAAAGCTGTTCCTGCCGGTCGAAAACATCGACATCCTGTCGCGCTACGGTTCGGATGCGGCGGAAGCCAATCTCGACAAGCTGGGCGGTGGCGCATGGCAGGCCCGCAAGGCCAAGCTGAAAAAACGCCTGCTCGACATGGCCGATGCGCTCATCCGCATTGCCGCCACCCGTATCACCCGCCGTGCGCCGGTTCTGGCGACGCCGGAAGGGCTTTACGACGAGTTCGCCGCCCGTTTCCCCTATGACGAGACCGAGGATCAGGAAACCGCGATCGAATCCGTGCGCGAGGATCTTGCCGCCGGACGGCCGATGGATCGCCTTGTCTGCGGTGACGTCGGTTTCGGCAAGACGGAAGTGGCGCTTCGCGCCGCCTTCTTCGCGGCCATGAACGGTGCGCAGGTGGCGGTCGTCGTGCCGACCACGCTGCTCGCCCGCCAGCATTACAAGACGTTTACCGAGCGTTTTCGCGGCCTGCCGATCAAGCTGGCGCAGGCTTCGCGTCTCGTTACGGCCAAGGAACTGGCGCAGACGAAAAAGGATGTCGCGGACGGCAAGGTCGATATTGTCGTCGGCACGCATGCGCTGCTCGGCAATGGCATCCAGTTTGCCAATCTGGCGCTGCTCATCATCGACGAGGAGCAGCATTTTGGCGTGAAGCACAAGGAGCGCCTGAAGGAGCTGAAAAGCGACGTGCATGTGCTGACGCTCTCGGCAACACCGATCCCGCGCACGCTGCAGCTGGCCATGACTGGCGTTCGCGAACTGTCGCTGATCACAACGCCGCCGGTGGACCGTATGGCGGTGCGCACATTCATCTCGCCTTTCGATGCGCTGGTCATCCGCGAAACCTTGATGCGCGAGCATTACCGTGGCGGCCAGAGTTTTTATGTCTGCCCGCGTCTGGCCGACCTGCCGGAAGTCGAAGCCTTTTTGCGCTCCGACGTGCCGGAACTGAAGGTGGCCGTCGCGCATGGCCAGATGGCGGCAGGTGACCTCGAAGACATCATGAACGCCTTCTATGACGGCAAATATGATGTGCTTCTCTCCACCACGATCGTCGAGTCCGGCCTTGATGTGCCTACCGCCAACACGCTGATCGTGCATCGTGCCGACATGTTTGGTCTCGCCCAGCTTTACCAGCTGCGAGGTCGTGTCGGCCGCTCAAAAGTGAGGGCGTTTGCGCTGTTCACGCTGCCGGTCAACAAGCAGCTGACGGTCATGGCGGAGCGCCGTCTGAAGGTGCTGCAATCGCTCGATACGCTTGGCGCAGGTTTCCAGCTGGCCAGCCACGACCTCGATATCCGCGGCGCCGGCAATCTGCTCGGCGAAGAACAGTCGGGTCATATCAAGGAAGTCGGTTTCGAGCTTTACCAGCAGATGCTGGAAGAGGCGGTCGCCGAGGTGAAGGGCGACGACGAGATCACCGATACCGGCTGGTCGCCACAGATTTCCGTCGGCATCACCGTGATGATCCCGGAAGACTATGTGCCGGACCTGCATCTGCGCATGGGCCTTTACCGTCGTCTAGGCGAGTTGACGGAACTGGCTGAAATCGACGGTTTCGGTGCCGAAATGATGGATCGCTTTGGCCCGATGCCGAAGGAAGTGCAGAACCTGCTCAAGGTCGTCTACATCAAGTCGCTGTGCCGCAAGGCCAATGTCGAGAAGGTGGATGCAGGACCGAAGGGGATCGTGCTGCAGTTCCGCGACAAGCAGTTCCCGAACCCGGCCAACCTCGTCGGCTTCATTGCCAAGCAGGGCACGATGGCCAAGATCCGGCCGGACCACAGCGTGTTCCTCACCCGCGATCTGCCGACGCCGGAAAAGCGGCTGGTGACGGCGGCTCAGATCATGGGTCAGATGGCCGAACTGGCAAAGACATAAAAAAATCCCCGGGTTTTGCAGCCCGGGGATTTTTCGTTTCGGATGTGTCTTGCGTTATTTATGCTCGGCCGGTTCTTCCGGCGAGACCATGGCGGCAGCCTGAGCATCGGTGCCGATCGATGGCGGCAGCGGTGTGCCGCGCACCCGTTCGCGCATCAATGTCAGAAGGCCGGAACCGACGATCAGCAGAATGCCGATCATCATCGGCAGGTCGATGTGATCGCCGAAAACGAGATATCCGAACAGCACTGCCCATAACATCTGGCTGTATTGAGTCGGCCCGATCAGAGTGGCGGGCGCGTAAGCCGCCGCATACATCAGCAGGATGGCGGCGATGGCGGCAAAACCGCCGTAACCCGCGAGCCAGACCCATTGCATCATTGTCGGCACCTGGAAGCCCGGAATCGCAAGAGCTCCGCAGACGACCAATGTGCCGAGAACGCCTGCGCCATAAAGCGAGATGTTCTTTTCCGACGGGCCCATGGCGCGAAAAATGACGATCGAGATCGCACCGCTCAGGCCGCCGAAGACGGCGCCGAGATGGCCGATGGAAAGCTCGCGAAAACCCGGGCGCAGAACGATCATCACGCCGACGAAGCCGATGATGACGGCACCCCAGCGGCGAAACCCGACCTTCTCCTTGAGGAAGAGAACGGACATGATGGTGACGAAGGAGGGCAGCAGAAAAATCAGCGCAAAGGCTTCCGCCATGGACAGATGGGTGAAGGCGGTGACGCTGCCGATGGTGCCACCGGCCTGCGCTGCAAAACGCAGGATCCAGAGCGGGCGGTTGGTGGTGGCGAAGATGTCGGTCCAGCGGTCGCCGGGCTTCATGATGAAGGGCAGGGCCATGGCGCCGAAAATGGCACCGAGGAAGGCGGCCTGATAGGGGCTGAGTGTGCCTTCCAGCAATTTGACGCTGGCATCGCTGAAGGCAAAGGCGGCGAAGGAAACGAAGGCGATCAGGACGCCTTTGAGAGCATGGTCTGCGGAGACGTTGGCCATGGTCCTAGTTCATGCCCTTGCGCGCTTCGGCCTTGGAGGCGGCGATTTCGCGGAATGCGTTGGCGAGCACATCTGGGGTCTGGGCGCCGCTCACCGCATATTGCTGATCGATGATAAAGAAAGGCACGCCGGTAACGCCCATGTCCTTGGCCGCAGTGATTTCGGCCTGCACCGTATCCTTGTCCGCATCTGACTTGAGCAGGTTTTCGATAACCTTGGTGTCGAGACCAGACTGTTCTGCG
This sequence comes from Endobacterium cereale, assembly GCF_009617585.1. Taxonomy (GTDB): domain Bacteria; phylum Pseudomonadota; class Alphaproteobacteria; order Rhizobiales; family Rhizobiaceae; genus Neorhizobium; species Neorhizobium cereale. The sequence continues at coordinate 57,231 of NZ_WIXI01000022.1, forward strand.
ATATCGAGCAGCACGGCGTGATTGCCGACATTTCTGCCGTCTTCGAAATTGGCCTTGAAGAGCGCCGTCGCCACCTTGTCCTGAAGTTCGCGGCCTTCCATCATCGCCCAGTGCATCAGGCGATGCGCATCCAGCGTGTTCGGGCCAATCTTGATGGCGGCGAAATCGAAATTGATACCGACTTCCTTGCCGAAAGCGGTGAGGCGTTCGTGACCCTCCCTGACAGCATCCTCGCCGCCCAGCTTCTCCGCAAGATACTTGTGGTGGTCGACGCCCTCGGCCGGGATGTCCGGGTTGAGCTGGTAGGGGCGCCAGTTGATGTCGATGCCGACTTCGTCCTGCACCTCGGCAATGGCAAGCTCGAGGCGGGCCTTGCCGAGATAACACCAGGGGCAGACGACGTCCGAGACGAGGTCGATAGTGAGCCGTTCCATCTGGAACTCCTTATGTCAGAACAGCCGCATGGGAGGAGGCGGCAGGATGAGATTATTGTACGCGGGCGTCCCACCAGCTGGAGAACTGGTGACCATATAGCGGCAAGGTTTGCGGGTGATCGATGCGTTTCCAGCGCGCCACCCATTTTTGCGGCACGTGGTAGAGCGGCACGACATAATGGCCCGATAGAAGCAGGCGGTCAAAGGCGCGCACGGAGGCCTGAAAATCCTCCCGGTCGCGGGCAAGGCGCATCGCATCCATGATGCGGTCGAGATCCGGGTCTGCCGTGCCGGCATAATTGAAGCTGCCCTGCGCCTTTGCAGCGACGGAGCCCCAGCGACCAACCTGTTCGATACCCGGCGACAAAGATGACGGATAGGATTTGACGATCATGTCGTAATCGAAAGTACCAGAGCGGCTCTGATACTGCGAATCGTCGACGGTGCGGATGTTCATCGAAACACCGATCAGGCGAAGACTACGCTGATAGGCAATGGCCAATTTTTCCTGATCCTGCGTCTGCGTCATCACCTCGAAGGCAAGCTGGCGACCCTTCTTGTCGACCATGCGGCGATTGCGGATGGTGTAGCCGGCCTCCGCCAACAGATCGACGGCCTTTTTCAGCACTTTCCGGTCGCCGCCTGTACCGTCTGTTTTCGGCAGACGATAGGTGCCGTTCAGGATGTCCGGCTCGATGCGGTCCCTGGCCTTGCCGAGCACAGCCAGTTCCCGTTCATCGGCTGGGTTTCCGAGCGCCGAGAGCGGTGAGTTCTGCCAGAAACTTTCGGTACGGGTGTAAGCGTCATCAAACAGGTTCTTGTTGGCCCATTCGAAATCGAAGGCTAGCGACAGTGCAGCGCGGACACGCACGTCAGCAAACAATGGCCGACGGACGTTGAATACGAAACCGAGCATGCCGGTCGGCAGTTGCGGCTGAAAGGCATCCCTGACGATGCTGCCATTGGTGACGGCAGGGAAATTGTAGGCGCGGGTCCAATGTGTCGGGCTGCCATCCGGGTATAGGTCGATTGCCCCCTTCTTGAAGGCTTCGAACAGGGTGTTGTCCTGCAGGAAATATTCGATGGCAATCTGGTCGTAGTTATCGAAACCGACCTTTGAGGCAATGTCCTTGCCCCAATAATCGGGATTGCGCTCATAAACGATGCGCTCGCCCGGCGAGACCGACTTGATGCGATAAGGGCCTGAACCGATCGGCGGTTTCAGCGTAGATTGTTCGAAAGTCTCCACATCGATCGCGTGTTTAGGCAGGATCGGGGTCGATGTGGCGAGAATGAGTGGTGTTTCGCGCGTCGCCTTGTCGTTGAAGGTAAAGCGAACACCGTGTTCGCCAACCTTTTCCATCTTCTCCACTGAGTTCAGGCGTTGCGAGAAGGGAATACGGCCCTTGTCGCGCAGCACTTCAAAAGAAAAGATCACGTCGTCCTGGGTGACGGGTTGGCCGTCCGACCATTTTGCCTTGGGATTCAGATTGAATTGCACAAAGGTTCGGTCGTCATCCCATTCGACGCTTTCCGCAAGGAACCCGTAGAGCGTGAACGGTTCATCGGCCGAACGTGTCATCAGTGATTCGTAGATGAGGTTGCCGAATTCCGGATCCCAGATGCCGCGGGCGGTGGTGCGGATGCTTTTCAGATTGAATGCATTGAGGCTGTCGAACGTGCCGACGACACCATAAGTGATGCGCCCGCCCTTTTTCACGTTTGGATTGACGTAGGGAAAATGAGTATAATCGCCGCTGAGCGCCGGCTGGCCATGCATGGCAATGCCGTGAAGCGGTTCCGCCGCTGCTGTTCCGGCTGCCAAGAAGACAAGAAGTAAGGCTGACGGTCTGCGCATATGGGCGGCTTTCATTCGAAGATTATGCTTTATGATTCTGCGCAAAATAGACCAAGGATGCGGCGGAAACCAAATCAAACCCCGCAGAAATAAAGGTTGATACGAAGAAAATTCTCGCGGGCACTGGATATCGGCGAAACCGCGATGTAACAGATTGCTCAACGCTGGGGGTCATTCAAATGCCTCATTTGACCGACAGGTGAACGCAGGAAGACAACCCGATATCGAGCGGCCTCGTCGCTCTCGGACGGATTTCAGGAGACGGATTTCGTTATGACGCTTAACGCAAACAAACTTTCGCGAGCCCTGTCGGCTCTGGCTCTGACGGTCGGCACGGCCGCAGTTCCTTTTGCCGCTTCCGCTCAGCAGGCAGCACCGGCCGGCCCGGCGCCGGGCCAGTGGTACAAGACCTGCGCCAAGCAGGGCGAAAACGACCTTTGCGTCGTCCAGAACGTCCAGCTCGCCCAGAACGGCCAGCTCATCACCGCCGTTGGCATGATGACCCTTCAGGGCAAGGAAACCCGCAAGATCATGCAGGTTTCGGTTCCGACCGCACGTCTGCTGCCCCCGGGCATCACCATGCAGATCGATGGCGGCAAGGGCCAGAAGATGGATTACACCGTCTGCCTGCCGGACAAGTGCATCGCCGAAGCGCCGCTGACGGACGCCAACCTCGCTGCCCTCAAGAAGGGTACTGAAGTTGTCTTCACCTCGGTCAACTTCCGTCGCGCGCCGAACCCGATCAAGATCACGCTGTCCGGCTTCACCGGCGTTTACGATGGTCCGGCAATCTCGGAATCGCAGGTTGCCGAAAGCCAGCGTTCGCTGCAGGAAGGCATGCAGAAGAAGGCCGAAGAAACCCGCAAGAAGCTTGAGGACGCGCAGAACGCGGCCAAGCAGGGTCAGTAATTTTTCCGGCATCCAGTGATGCCGTTTCACAAGATGAAAAAGGGACGCTCTTTCGGGCGTCCCTTTTTTTGTTTTCAATTGAGCCAGATGTCCTACACGTCGGTTGCTGCTTGGCGGCAAGAATAAAACAGCCAAAACAAGGTAGATTTACCCGGATCGCAACCATGTTTGTATACGCGGGACTTATTGTAACACAGATTCTGTTTTATCCAGACGTCTGAACTGAAATTCAAGTTACCCGCTGGCAAAACGGCATTGACCTTCGAGGAAAACGTAGTAGCGTCGATTTGGTCATCATTTTTTAAGTTATATACTCAACCTATGGCTGTTTTGCCTTAGTCTATCTCACCATTGCGAGAATATTTCTAAATCTTTACTGCTGCTACATTAAGTTTCCCTGAAACAACAGGGGCGCGCTAACCTTGTTTACCCTAAATAAGTAGTTTGCGAGAGATTGTGGGATTTCAAAGTTGCTGAATAAGTAACATAACGGTACAACACGCCCAATTAGAAAAAGGGTTCTGCAATTGCGTACTCGTTGGGACGAAGTAGAAGATGTGGATGGCGGCTCGCACCGCTTTATGGGCTTTAGCGCGGTAACCTGGGCTATGGCAGTGCCGGTCGCGTTGATTGCAGGCGCGGCTGTCATGAGCTTTTTCGGTCAGTCGCAGCCTGATACTACGTCGCTGACAATACCTGCTCCGGCTGTCAGCGATCACGCCAAAGCCGTCAACGGTGCCCGCGTGGGCAGCGATAAAGGCCGGTGGGAAGAAGAGGCGCGGCAAGCGGCGACCAAGGCTGCCGAACTGCAGATGCAGGTAGAGGCGCTTCGTGACCAGGTGAGCGATGAGGCTCGCCGGCGTCAACAGGCCGAACAGACTGCCGCTCAGGCGGCCACGACGCTTGAAAAGGTGCAGCAGGAACAGAAAGCCTCGCAACAACATCAGCCGGCGACTGCGGTTGCCGTGTCCAACCCGGTTCAGCCTTCGCAGGGCGCATTGTCCTATGCCGCCCCTGGTGGGTCTGGCTCCACAGCATTCGGTTCCCAGTCGGCGTCCGACGAGCGGACAGAGCGTGCTGTTTCAGCTTCCACGGATAACAACCAGGTAAGCGGGCGAGCCAATGACGATTCCATTGCCCTGCAGCGGATCATCGAAGATACGGCGAGCCGAAGTGCAGCCCTGTCCGACCGCAGAGACGAGATGGAGAGTGACGCCACTTCGAGCACATCGAACATGCGTCCCGCCAACACCTCACGCAGCGTGGCAGATGTTGAATCGGCCCTTGAGAAGGCCACGGGCCTCGACACACTTTCGGTTTCTCAGCGAGGTGGCCTGAAGGATGAACTGGTTGCCGGTGCATGCGTAACCGTCAGCCTTGAAAAAGTATTCGGCAATCCAGTGCCGGTTGTACCGCTACGAAATCTGGTTCGTGATCTCGATAGCGATTGCTGATCCACCAAATCAATTAGGGGGCATGTTTGAAGCGTTTAGCACTTAATTTGTTTGCATTGGCATTGATTGGTAGCGTTTTGCCTGGCGTCGTCCGGGCACAGGAAGCCGATCGAAACATCATGGCGTCGATGGAAGGGGGCAGTCAGACAATGATCGCCCGCGATATCGCCGAACTGGGCAACAAGTGCGGTCTTCCGCTCCATGTCGTCGACTCGCACGGATCGCTGGAGAACTTCTTCGGTGTTCGAAACCGCCACAACACACAATTCGGTATCGTAGACAGCGATATCCTCAACTACCTGTCCGCATATCGCGGCTCCAACGAGGACGTGAAGCAGGCCATTCAGGGCATGCGCATCATGCTGCCGCTCTATGACGCCGAAGTGCATGTCGTCGCGCGCGCCGGCATCAACAGCCTGCAGGATCTTCGCGGCAAACGCCTGGGCGTCGGCCAGAAGGACGGCACCGCCTATCTCACCTCGCAGCTCATCCTCGACATTCTTCGTATTCAGGTGAGCGAACGCGTGACCGGTTCGGCCGATGAGATGATCGAACTTCTGCGTCAGGGTGAAATCGATGCGCTGCTCAAGGTGGGCAATGCGCCGATGCCCATGTTCACGGATGGTCGTGTCGACGGTTCGTTCCACATGGTGCCGATCACCGACGACGTGCTGCATGCCAGCTACAAGCCGGTAACACTGCCGGCAGGCACCTATTCGTTTCAGCGTGAGCCAATCAAGACGATTGCCAGCAAGACACTTCTGATGACCTACGAATATGGTTCGGAGAAAAACGCCTATTACCGGAATTCGTGCAAGGCTGTGTCGGATTTCACCAACTTGATCGTCGGCAATCTCGATGAGTTGCGACGCAGCGGCCACCATCCGAAATGGAAAACCCTCAACCTGACGGAAATTCCAAAGGGTTGGGAAGTGGGTGCCTGTGTGCGCAAAGGCCTCGAGCCGACCTACGAGGTCAGCTGCACCGAGACTGAAAGTGCCGATAATCAGCAGTATCTGGACCTGCTGCGCGATCGCCTTCGTCAGTAGAACTGTTTTTCAATTTGAAATGGCAGGGCCGGCGCACCTCTGAGGATCGCCGGCCTTTGCGGATGAGTGTGACGGCGGAGAGGGCGGCTCCGCAAATGGAGATATTTGGCGCAAGGCGGAGCAATCCTCCACGCGCCGCAATGCAGATTTGGAGCGACAGCCTGAGGGGCTGAGAGATTGGGATTTGGAGGAGAATTCGATGAATATGAGAGCTATGGGGCTGATTGCATTGGCCATTGTCGGCAGCATTTGGGCGCCTCGGGCGGGGTTTTCGGCCGAGGCCGACCGCAACATCATGGCATCCGGTGGCGGCGGCACTCAGTTGGCGATCGCCCGTGACATTGCTGACTTGGGCAACAAGTGCGGCATGCCGGTAAACGTGGTTGGCTCAAAAGGTTCACTCGAAAACTTCTTCGGCGTACGCAACCGTCACAACACCCAGTTCGGGATCGTGGATGGTGACATCCTGACTTACCTGAACAGTTACCAGGGCCAGAACAGTGATGTGCGACAGGCCATTCAGGGCATGCGCATCATGTTTCCGCTCTACGATGCAGAGGTCCACGTTGTGGCGCGCGAGGGTATCAGGACCCTGCAGGATCTTCGCGGCAAGCGGGTTGGTGTGGGCGAGCCGGACAGTTCTGCTTACCTGACCTCTCAGCTGATTTTCGACATCCTGCGCATACAGGTTGCCGAGCGGGTTCGCGGTTCCGGCAACGATATGGTCGAATTGCTGCGCCAGGGTGAAATCGACGCGCTGGTGCGTGTCGGCGGTGCGCCGCTGGCACTGCTGAACGACGGCAGGATCGACGATTCTTTCCACCTCGTGCCGATCACCGATCAGGTACTGCATGCGAGCTACAAGAACGCAACCTTGCCGGCTGGCATTTACGCCTTCCAGAAAACAGCGGTGCAGACGGTCAGCGTGAAGACACTGTTGATGACCTACGAATATGGCACGGGCAAAAACAGCTATTACGACAATGCCTGTAAAACCGTGGCCGATTTCACCAGCCTGATCGTGGACAATATCGACGAATTGCGGCGCAGCGGCCACCAGAAATGGAAGGACGTAAACCTGACCGAAGTGCCCAAAGGCTGGGAGGTCGGCATGTGCGTGCGCAGGGGGCTGGATACGAACTACAAGGTTTCCTGCACGCAGGCCGCCGGAAATGCTGAAAACCAGCAATACCTCAACCTGCTGCAGGAGCGTTTAAAGCAACGGTAAGGCGAATGGCTTAAATCAGAGATCGAGGGAGCGCCGCTTATTGCGCTTCCTCTTTTACTACTCGAGCCTGTTGCGTCGGAAATCTGACGGATCAGGCGAGAGCCGCTCCAGTTACCGCGAAAATATACATCGAATACGCAATATAAAAACAATACAACTCACATTACATCGGGAAAGACTATGAAATTCGCGGTACTTAACGTCATCGCCCTGTCGTTTGTCGGCGCACTCGCGCCTCAAGCTGCTTCTGCCCAGGAGGCGGAACGCCATATTATGGCCGCCGGGGCTGGCTCCACTCAGGGCCTCATCGCCAAGGATATCGCCGGCCTCGGAGACCGGTGCGGCCTGCCTTTGAGCGTGGTCTCGTCCAAGGGCGCGCTGGAAAGCTTCTTTGGTGTTCGAAATCGCCACAACACCCAGTTCGGCATCGTTGACAGCGATCTTCTGAACTATCTGAACAGCTACAAAACCGAGAGTGCCGATGTCCGCGCGGCAGTGCAGGGCATGCGTATCATGCTGCCGCTCTACGACGCCGAGGTTCACGTTCTGGCGCCCGCGAATATCCGCACCCTGCAGGATCTCCGTGGCAAGCGTATCGGCGTTGGCGAAAAGGACAGCACGGCCTATCTCACCTCACAGCTGATGTTCGACATTCTCCGCATTCCAGTCGCCGAACGCGTTACAGGGACGACTGACGAGATGATCGAGCTTCTGCGACAGGGGGAAATCGACGCGATGATCCGCGTTGCCGGCGCGCCGGTCGAGGCCTTGGCCGACCGCAGGATCGACGACACCTTCCACCTTGTGCCGATTACTGAGGAATTGCTGCGGGCAAGCTACAAGCAGGTCACGATTCCGGCCGGCATGTATCCCTACCAGAGATCGCCGGTCCAGACGGTCGCGGTCAAGACCCTGCTGATGACCTATGAATACGGAACCGGCAAGAACGCCTATTACAATACGGCGTGCAAGGCTGTTGCCGACTTTACCAATCTGGTTGTCGACAATATCGACGAACTGCGCCGGACCGGTCACCCGAAGTGGAAGGACATCGACCTCACCGAGGTACCGAAGGGTTGGGAAGTCGGAATGTGTGTCCGCAAGGGGCTTGATCCGACTTATAAGGTATCATGCACAAACACGGTCGATGACGTCGGTAACAACGAATATCTTCAGCTGCTGGAGCAGCATCTCAAGAGATGATCGCCGACCGCTGACAGACATAAAAAAGGGCGCCGCAAGGCGCCCTTTTTTCATTGGCAATAATGCCAGCTATCAGTGTGCCAATATCGACTTCGGCTTCAGTTCGCCTGACGGTGCGCGATCAAAGATGCGCATCACATTGTCGCTGCGAAGCGGCTGCTCGCTGTCGTCATGGATGAGGTTCTGTTCGGAGACGTAAGCCACATATTCCTGGTCGTCATTTTCGGCGAGCAGGTGATAAAAGGGCTGGTCCCTGTCGGGGCGGATATCTGCCGGTATCGCGTTCCACCATTCTTCGGAGTTGGCGAATTCGGCATCCACATCGAACACGACGCCGCGGAATGGGAAAACCTTGTGGCGAACGACTTCGCCGATGGTGAATTTTGCGTTGCGTTGTTTCATGGCGCGAACTTCCTTTCGCAACATTATGTGGTCACTCCATTCCCACGCTACAAGGGCAATGCCCGAGCAGGTAAAAAGCTCCCGAAAATGTGGAAATTCTTGGACCGTTACTTTCTTTTCCCCTTGTTTGGCATCGTGGCCAGCACGACGCCGCCAACCACAAGCAGAATTCCCACGGCATGATAGGCGGCAAAACTCTCGCCAAGGAAGATGATCGCCATGACGATGGAGACTGGTGGCATGAGGTACAGCGTGACGCCTGCCTGTGCCGGACCAAAGACGCGCACCGTCTGTTGGAAGCAATAGAAGGCGGCAAGAGAAGCAAAGGCAACCATGCCGGCGATCTTGGCCCAGTCCATGGGCTCATCGGGCATGGGACCGCCTGTGAAGATTTCGTAGACGGTTGGCGGCAGAAGCACGAGAGCGCCCGACAGTGCGATCACGCCGAATAGCGACAGCGGTTGCAGGTTTTGCAGGGCGGGTTGGCGCAGAAGGATCGAATAGATGGCAAAGGAAATCGCCGCGATCAGGATGCCGAAATCACCGATGTTGAAATCGAGATCCAGCAGCGCGGAGATGTCACCGCGCAACACGATGACGATGACGCCGGCAAAGGCGATCGCCATGCCTGCCAGTTCTCGGAGGCCAATGCTGCGTCCGGAAAACATCCATTGGAAGAGAATGATGAACAGCGACGAAGTCGTGTAGATCAGCGTGCCATTGGCAGCCGTCGTGTAGTTCAGCGACCAATAGACCACGCCGCCGCAAATGCCCATGCCAAGCCCGCCCAGCACCAGCCAGAGCCAGAAATGCCGGCTGACGAAGAACCATGCGGCGCGACGATCGGCAAAAATGAAGGGCAGGGTGACCAGCGTCGATCCGGTCCAGCGTAGGAAGGCCGTCGTATAAGGCGCGACATCGCCAATGATGCCCCGGCCGAAAATGATGTTGGTGGAAAAGAAAAAAGGAACGAGAGCAAAAATGACCCAGTCGAGCGGGCGGGCCGCATTGGGCTTTGTCTGATCGGGCATGGCGCACCGGCAAATGAATTGATGGGAAGTATTCTGGACGGGTGAAACGAAAAACGGCGGGATTTTCATCCCGCCGTTTCCAGCATGCGGCTTGAACCGCACACGCGATAGGATCCGGCAGATCAGGCCGAATAATACATGTCGAACTCAACTGGATGAGGCGTCATTTCGTAACGCATCACTTCGACCATCTTCAGTTCGATATAAGCGTCGATCTGGTCGTCATCGAAGACGCCGCCGGCGGTCAGGAACTTGCGATCGCGATCGAGGTTTTCGAGCGCTTCACGCAGCGACGCGCAGACGGTCGGGATCTTCTTCAGTTCCTTCGGCGGCAGGTCGTACAAATCCTTGTCCATGGCCTTGCCCGGATGGATCTTGTTCTTGATGCCGTCGAGGCCGGCCATCAGCATGGCGGCGAAGGCGAGGTAGGGATTCGCCAGCGGATCAGGGAAGCGGACTTCGACGCGCTTCGACTTCGGGCCGGTGCCGAACGGGATGCGGCACGAAGCCGAGCGGTTGCGAGCCGAATAGGCCAGCAGAACCGGTGCTTCATAACCCGGAACCAGACGCTTGTAGGAGTTTGTCGTCGGGTTGGTGAAGGCGTTGATCGCCTTGGCATGCTTGATGATACCGCCGATGTAGTGCAGGCAGCTTTCAGACAGGCCGGCATATTCGTCGCCGGCAAAAGTCGGCTTGCCGTCTTTCCAGATCGACTGGTGCACGTGCATGCCCGAGCCGTTGTCGCCAAAGATCGGCTTCGGCATGAAGGTTGCCGTCTTGCCATAGGCATTGGCGACCTGGTGGACCACATATTTGTAGATCTGCACCTTGTCGGCGTTGCGCACCAGCGTATCGAATTTGACGCCCAACTCATGCTGGCCTGGCGCAACTTCGTGGTGATGCTTTTCGACGACAACGCCCATTTCCGACAGAACCGTCAGCATTTCGGAACGCATGTCCTGCAGGCTGTCGATCGGCGGAACCGGGAAATAGCCACCCTTGACCCGCGGGCGGTGACCAAGGTTGCCTGTTTCATAGTCGGTATCGTCGTTGGACGGCAGTTCCGAACCGTCAAGCTTGAAGCCTGTATTGTAAGGGTCGGCCTTGTACTTGACGTCGTCGAACACGAAAAATTCAGGCTCGGGACCGACGAAAACGGTATCGCCCACGCCGGAGGCCTTGAGGTAGGCTTCGGCCTTCTTGGCGGTACCGCGCGGATCGCGGTTATAGGCTTCGCCGGAGACCGGATCGAGAATGTCGCAGATGACGACCATGGTCGACTGCGCGAAGAACGGGTCCATGTGGACGGTGGCCGGATCGGGCATCAGCACCATGTCCGATTCGTTGATGGCCTTCCAGCCGCCGATCGAGGAACCGTCGAACATGACGCCATCGGCAAACATGTCTTCGTCTACGGCGACAACGTCCATGGTGACGTGCTGCAGCTTGCCCTTGGGATCGGTAAAGCGCAGGTCCACGAACTTGACGTCGTTTTCCTTGATCTGTTTCATGATGTCGCTTGCGGTCGTCATGGAATCTTTCCTTGGGTGTGAGAATGATGAGGTGCCGGTCCTTGGATGGACCGGGCGTTATTAGATCGCGTCGATGCCGGTTTCACCGGTGCGGATACGGACCACTTCTTCCACGTTCGAAACGAATATCTTGCCATCGCCGATGCGTCCAGTCTGGGCCGCGTTACGAATGGCATCGATGACCGCCTCGACATTCTCGTCCGCGAGCACGACCTCGACTTTCACCTTTGGCAGAAAATCCACCACGTATTCCGCACCGCGATAAAGCTCGGTATGGCCCTTCTGTCGGCCAAAACCCTTCGCTTCCGTCACGGTGATGCCTTGCAGGCCGACTTCCTGAAGGGCTTCCTTCACTTCGTCGAGCTTGAAGGGCTTAATGATCGCTTCGATCTTCTTCATGAAAAAATATCTCTCCGCTTCTCCCTGGAGCAGGCACTCCCCGCTTAGCCTTGATAATGCAGGTATCATGCCAATCCAAGGCCCATGATGTGTTAAATATCCTAGCCTTAGGCGAGGGCGAGAGCCAAGGGCATTATTATTGGGCACTCCGGGAATGCATTTGGTTGCGACAAATGGCGCATCGGCCGATGCCGGATATCTCTGCCCACTGAATTAGTGAAAACCGAATTCATCGGTTGGCGTCATTTTAGGCATTTGACTATTTTTGCGCCGAACCAGTCGAAAAAAATCGATTGTGTTCGCCGGGCAAGTCGAGTGAGATCATCGCATGATCGATCTCAGCACGCATATCTTCACGCCACAGGAAATGAACGCCGTCGACGCTGCCTCGGTGGCATCAGGCATTCCGTTCTTCGACCTGATGGAGCGGGCAGGACAAGCCGTGGCGGCTTCAGCGCTGCGGCTCTATCCTCAAGCACGGCGTTTCGTGGCGTTATGCGGACCCGGCAATAACGGTGGTGACGGATATGTGGCGGCGCGTGCGCTTTGCGAAGCTGGCGCAGTCGTCGCGGTTTTAGAGATGGCAGGCGACACGGCCTTGAAGGGTGATGCACGCCGCGCGGCCTTGGCCTGCCCACTGCAACCGAGCCCCTTGAGCGAATATCGGCCCGAAGCGGGTGACGTTATCATCGATGCGCTTTTCGGCGCGGGCCTGTCGCGCATTCTGTCGGGCGACGTTCAGCAGCTTATTGCCGCGATCAATGATGCCGGGCTGCCCGTCATTGCGGTCGATCTGCCGTCCGGTATATGCGGTCTTCGCGGCAAGGTTCTGGGTAGCGCGCTGCAAGCTACGCGCACGATCACCTTCATGGCCATGAAGCTGGGCCATCTGCTCATGCCCGGGCGGACATTCTGTGGTGAGATTGAAGTTTTCGATATCGGCATTCCGCATCGGACCCTTGCCGCACATGTGGGCAATATCCGGAAAAACCATCCGTCACTTTGGGCGTCCCGTTTGCCGGCACTGGCAGGAGAAACACACAAATACAAACGCGGCCATCTGGTCGTATTCTCCGGTAGCGCCTCGCATACGGGGGCGGCACGCCTTGCGGCGACTGCCGGATCGAAATGCGGCGCCGGTCTCGTGACTGTGGCGTCGCCCCAGGATGCCGTTGCCGTGAATGCCGGCGCCCTGACTGCGGTAATGGTGCGGCAGGTGGAGACACAAGCCGAACTAACCAACTGGCTGGATACGGCAAAAATATCAGCCTGCGTGCTCGGCCCAGGTTTTGGCGTCGGCGAACGGGCGCGTGATTTTGTATCTGTCCTGACCGAAAAACCGCTGGTGCTGGATGCCGACGGGATCACCTCGTTTCGCGACGAGCCAAAACTTCTATTCGACGCATTCGCCGGTGGGGAAACGAAATTGGTGCTAACGCCGCATGAGGGCGAATTTGCACGACTGTTTCCCGACATCGCCGCCGACGAAAACCTCGGAAAGGTGGAAAAGGCGAGGGCGGCGGCCGCACGTTCCAATGCAGTCATTGTCTACAAGGGGGCGGACAGCGTCATCGCCTCGCCGGACGGTCGCGCCTATATCAATTCCAACGCGCCACCATGGCTTGCGACCGCCGGTTCCGGCGACGTATTGGCCGGAATGATCGGCGCCCTGTTGGCGCAGGGCGTCCCGGCATTCGAGGCGGCGGCAGCAGGCGCCTATCTGCATGGAGAGGCTGCACTGAAGGCCGAACCAGGCATGACCGCCGAAGATCTGGCTCAACATGCCAATATTGATCTGACCTGAGGGGCATAAAAATTATTTCAGCAGTTCCGCCATCGCCATAGCACCCTGAGGTGCATTGACCTTGCCTTCATGGATGAAGAAGGCAAACACGTCGCGTGGTTCCTTCTTCACCTTGCGACCGTCGTCCACCAGCGGCAGGTCGGCAGGCACATCGCCGGCAGCCCACGTCTTCAGACGGCTTGCCCAGGTATTCATGTCGTCATCGGCATAACAGGTCGGGATCTCGTCAGATCCCTTCTGCAGCCGAGCATAGACGAAATCGGCAGTGACATCCGCAATCATCGGGTAATCGAAATGGTCGGCGCAGACCGGAGCGATGTTGTATTTTTCGAGAAGCGCCACGAATTCCGGGACCTTAAAACTGTCGTGGCGCACTTCGACGACATGACGCAGAGGCAGACCTTCCAGCTTCTCTGGCAGCAGCTTCAAGAACGCCTCGAAATCGTCCGGCTCGAACTTTTTGGTGGGCGCGAACTGCCAGAGCAGAGGGCCAAGACGGTCGCCCAGTTCGACCAGACCCTGATTGAGGAATTTATCAATCGATTCAGCGGCCTCGCCAAGAATCTTGCGGTTGGTCGTGAAGCGGCTGGCCTTCAGCGAAAAGATAAAGCCATCGGGCACTTCCGAAGCCCATTTGGCGAAGGTTTCCGGTTTCTGCGACCCGTAATAGGTGCCATTGACCTCGATGACCGAGAGCTTGCTGGAGGCATATTCAAGCTGGCGTTTCTTCGTCAGCTTTTCGGGATAAAACGTGCCCTCCCAGGCATCAAACGTCCAGCCGCCGATACCGGTGCGGATCGTACCCGACTTGCTCATCCATGCCTCCCGTTGAGATCTACTCGCGATAGCGTCTGGTGACGGCGGATTACTCCGCCGCCTCAACTTTCTTGGCCGGCCGACGCTCCAGCAATTCCTTCAGGAACTGACCGGTATAGGACCGCTTTTCCTTGACGACCTGTTCGGGCGTGCCCTGCGCAACGATCTCGCCGCCACCGGTGCCGCCTTCAGGACCGATGTCGATGATCCAGTCGGCCGTCTTGATGACCTCGAGATTGTGCTCGATGACGACGACCGAATTGCCCTGGTTGACCAGTTCCTGCAGCATTTCCAGAAGCTTTGCGACGTCGTGGAAATGCAGGCCAGTGGTCGGTTCGTCGAGAATGTAGAGCGTGCGACCGGTGGAACGTTTTGACAGTTCCTTGGCTAGCTTGACGCGCTGCGCCTCGCCACCCGAAAGCGTGTTCGCCTGCTGGCCGACCTTGATGTAACCAAGACCAACCTCAAACAACGCCTGCAGTTTGTCGCGCACGGCAGGCACCGCCGAGAAGAACTCGACGCCTTCCTCGACCGTCATGTCGAGCACGTCGGCGATCGACTTGCCCTTGAAGTGCACGTCCAGCGTTTCGCGATTGTAGCGTTTGCCGTGGCAGACATCGCAGGTGACGTAGACGTCGGGCAGGAAGTGCATTTCGATCTTGATGACGCCATCGCCCTGGCAGGCTTCGCAGCGGCCGCCCTTGACGTTGAAGGAGAAGCGGCCCGGCGCATAACCGCGCGCCTTGGCTTCCGGCAGTCCGGCAAACCAGTCACGGATCGGCGTGAAGGCGCCGGTATAGGTGGCCGGGTTGGAGCGCGGCGTGCGGCCGATCGGCGACTGGTCGATATCGATGACCTTGTCGATATGCTCGAAACCGTCGATGCGGTCGTGCTCGGCCGGGATTTCTCGCGCGCCCATGACGCGACGGGCAGCAGACTTATAGAGCGTCTCGATCAGGAAGGTTGACTTGCCACCGCCCGACACCCCGGTCACGGCGGTAAAGACACCAAGCGGCACAGAAGCGGTCACGTTCTTGAGGTTATTGCCGCGTGCGCCGACAACCTTGATTTCCTTGCCCTTCTTGGGCTTGCGACGTTCCGCCGGCACGGCCACACCGAGTTCGCCCGACAGATATTTGCCGGTCATCGATTTCGGGTTGGCCATGACCTGTTGCGGCGTGCCTTCTGCGATCACCTCGCCGCCATGGATGCCGGCGGCGGGGCCGATATCAACGACGTAATCGGCGGTCAGGATCGCGTCCTCGTCATGTTCGACAACGATGACGGTATTACCGATATCGCGCAGGTGTTTTAGCGTGTCGAGCAGGCGTGCGTTGTCGCGCTGGTGCAGGCCGATCGACGGCTCGTCCAGTACGTAAAGCACTCCGGTCAGCCCGGAGCCGATCTGCGAGGCAAGCCGAATACGCTGGCTTTCACCGCCCGAAAGCGTGCCGGAATTGCGCGACAGGCTCAAATAATCGAGGCCGACGTCGTTCAAAAACTGCAGGCGTTCGCGGATTTCCTTGAGGATGCGGACGGCGATCTCGTTCTGCTTGGCATTCAGGTGCTCGGGCAGAGCCGAAAACCAGTCGCGCGCCACCTTGATCGACATTTCGGTGGTCTGGCCGATATGCAGCTTGTTGATTTTGACGGCCAATGCTTCCGGCTTGAGGCGATAACCGGCGCAGGCCGGGCAGGGTGCCGCCGACATGTAACGCTCGATTTCCTCGCGCGCCCATGCGCTGTCGGTCTCCTTCCAGCGACGTTCGAGGTTCGGCACGATGCCTTCGAACGTCTTGGTCGTTTTATAGGAACGAGCGCCGTCGACGTAGTTGAATTCGATCTTTTCTTCGGTGCCCTTCAGGATCGCTGTCTGCGCATCCTTGGAAAGCTTTTCCCAGCGGTCGGACAGTTTGAAGCCAAAGACCTTTCCGAGGCCTTCGAGCGTCTGGTTGTAATAGGGCGACGAGGATTTTGCCCAAGGTGCGAGCGCGCCGTCCTTCAGCGTGCGGCCGGGTTCCGGCACGATGAGGTTTTCATCCACCTTCTGCTGCGAACCAAGGCCGTCACAGGTCGGGCAGGCGCCAAAAGGGTTGTTAAACGAAAACAGGCGCGGCTCGATTTCCGGAATGGTGAAGCCGGAGACGGGGCAGGCGAATTTTTCCGAAAACAGCACGCGCTCGTGGGTTTCGTTGAGCGACTTGTTTGCGGAACCACCGGCTGCGGTTTCATTGGCAGGCAGGGGCTTGTCGGCAAACTCGGCGACGGCAAGGCCGTCTGCCAGTTTCAGCGAGGTCTCAAGACTGTCTGCCAGACGTGCGGAAATGTCGGAACGGACGACAAGACGGTCCACCACGACGTCGATATCGTGCTTGTATTTCTTGTCGAGCGGCGGCACGTCGGCAATCTCGTAAAACTGACCATCGACCTTCACACGCTGAAAGCCCTTTTTCATCAGTTCGGCGAGTTCCTTTTTATACTCGCCCTTACGACCGCGGATCATTGGCGCCAGAATATAAAGGCGCGTGCCTTCCTCGAACGCCAGAATACGATCGACCATCTGGCTGACGGTCTGGCTTTCGATCGGCAGGCCGGTGGCCGGCGAATAGGGCACACCGACGCGCGCAAACAGCAAGCGCATATAGTCGTAAATCTCGGTGACCGTGCCGACCGTCGAGCGCGGGTTGCGCGAGGTCGTCTTCTGCTCGATCGAGATGGCCGGCGACAGACCTTCAATCTGGTCGACATCCGGCTTCTGCATCATTTCGAGGAACTGCCGGGCATAGGCCGACAGGCTCTCGACATAACGGCGCTGGCCTTCAGCATAGATCGTGTCGAAGGCGAGCGACGATTTGCCCGACCCTGACAGTCCGGTCATCACGATCAGCGAATTTCGCGGAAGATCGAGGTCGATGCCCTTGAGATTGTGTTCACGCGCGCCACGAATGGAGATCGTCTTGAGTTCGCTCATTACCAAAGCCTGATGGGAGGGAAGGCTCCCTATATGGTGATTGATTCGTCTGTGTCGAGATGGAAACGGCGTGGGTTGACGCTCGTTCCCGATTCGTTTGACATGACTATAGGAATTAAATAGAACAAATAAAGAACAATCTTCATGTTGCGCGAATGCCTATGTTTGGCAACATTTCGGGAAATCCTTGTGGATTAAGGGATCGTGAGGGTCCCAAGGCGCCGCGCCTATAGTCTATGGTGCTGGCATTGGATTTTTAAGCCGCGTCCCGTGGCGTAGAAAGTGAGAATATCATGGCAGGTAGCGTCAACAAGGTGATCCTGATCGGCAACGTGGGTGCCGATCCCGAAATCCGCCGGACCCAGGATGGTCGTCCGATCGCCAATCTGCGCATTGCGACGTCGGAAACCTGGCGTGATCGCAATTCCGGCGAGCGCAAGGAAAAGACCGAATGGCACAGCGTCGTCGTTTTTAACGAAGGCCTGTGCAAGGTTGTCGAACAGTATGTGAAAAAGGGTGCCAAGCTCTATATCGAAGGCGCGTTGCAGACCCGCAAATGGCAGGACCAGCAGGGTGCGGATCGTTATTCGACCGAAATCGTGCTGCAGGGGTTCAACTCGACCCTGACCATGCTTGACGGCCGTGGCGAAGGCGGCGGCGATCGTGGCGGTTACAGCGGTGGTGGCGGCGGTGGCCGTGGCAGCTCTGCCGGCGGCAACGATTACGGCGGCGGCGGCGATTTTGGCGGCGGCGATGACTACGGGCGTCCGTCGGGCGGTGGCGGCAATCGTGGCGGCGGTCAGCCTTCCGGCGGCGGCGGTGGTTTCTCCCGCGACCTGGATGATGATATTCCGTTCTGATCTGGAAAGGCGCCGCGAGGCGCCTTTTTCATATCGAAACACTGAGACGGAGAAGTTCGGATGACCGAGACGCAAAGCCCGCAGCCACCAAACGGCACGATTGGAAAGCCGCCGGCCACATGGCGGATCGTGCTGGCCTTCATCCTCGATTTTTTCACAATCTTCTGGATCGCAGGTCTTGGTGTGGCATTTGTTTTAGGTGGCACGACCGAAAACGGTTTCAGCCTGAACGGCCTTCCGGCGCTTTTGTGCTTTGCCCTGATGATCGCGTATTTCGTCGTGTTCAATCGCTATCTCGGCGGCACGATCTGGAAGCGCATTCTCAGAGCCAAACGGACAGACCGCTGATGCCTGACGCAACGTCATGACGTCGCGTCAGATGAACGCCCGTTCGCTCACAGATCGAAGGCCGAGCGAATGCCGTCGACGGCGAACTGTACCGACAGTGCTGCCAGAATGACGCCGAGCAATCGGGTCAGCAGCGCGCGGCCGGTTACGCCGAGAAAACGGTCGAGGGCAGGGGCGATCATAAGCGCTGCAAACACCGCGGCCATGGCGACGGCGAGAATGCCTATCAAGATAGCGCGGTCGAGTGGCGCGCTGAAGCTACCGGCCAGAAGCACGGTGGCGGAAATTGCACCGGGACCGGAAATCAGCGGCAGCGCCAGCGGAAAGATCGCGATATTGCGGATGTGATCGACCGTCATGGCCGTTTCGGACGTCTTTTCCTTGCGATCATTGCGGCGCTCGAAAATCATCTCGAAGGCGATCCAGAACAACAATATGCCGCCGGCGATGCGGAAAGCGCCCATGGAAATACCGAGGAAACCGAGCAATTGCGCGCCGACCAGCGCAAAGCCGGCAAGAATGCCGAAAGCGGTGACCGTGCCGAGCATGGCGACATGGCGACGCTGGGCCGCGTCCATGCCGACGGTAAGGCCGACGAAGAGCGGCGCCAGGCCCGGTGGGTCGAGCGTGACCAGCAGCGTCGTCAATGCATTCAGGATCGTGTCGATTGTCACCATTTCAGCAATATTCCCGCATGCTTGCCGTTAAACTGAAACCTTGTTAGGACAACCGCAGCACGGAGAAAACCCCGATCGCGGGCGATCTTCTTGGATGATGACGGCATATGCCGCCTATAAGCCGTAAAAGCCTGTTCACAACAGGTTCGAAAATTGGCGTTGGCGGCAGCCTTCGGCTATAAAACGTCAACTGATTCCGAACAGGATCCTAATCGATTTGACTGATCAAAGCACACCCGGCGGCGGAAAGCTGCCACCAGGCATCGAACCCATTTCGATCATGGAGGAAATGCAGCGGTCCTACCTCGATTACGCGATGAGCGTTATCGTCAGCCGCGCGCTTCCCGACGTCCGTGACGGCCTCAAGCCGGTGCATCGTCGTATCCTTTACGGGATGAACGAGCTGGGCCTCGACTGGAACAAGAAATACGTCAAGAGCGCCCGCGTGACCGGTGACGTGATGGGTAAGTACCATCCGCACGGCGACTCGGCGATCTATGACGCCTTGGCCCGTATGGCGCAGGACTGGTCTTTGCGGTTGCCGCTGATCGATGGTCAGGGCAATTTCGGCTCGATCGACGGTGATCCGCCGGCTGCACAGCGCTATACCGAGTGCCGCCTGGAAAAGGTCTCGCATGCGCTGCTCGATGACCTTGACAAGGAAACCGTCGACTTCCGCGACAACTACGACGGCACCATGTCGGAGCCCGTCGTGGTTCCGGCAAAATTCCCGAACCTACTGGTAAATGGCGCGGGCGGTATCGCGGTTGGCATGGCCACCAATATTCCGCCGCACAATCTGAGCGAAGTCATCAACGGCTGTATCGCGCTTATTGATAACCCGGCTATCGAACTGCCTGAAATGATGGAAATCATTCCCGGTCCGGACTTCCCGACCGGCGCGATGATTCTGGGCAAGAACGGCATTCGTTCTGCCTACGAAACCGGCCGTGGTTCGGTGATGATGCGTGGCCTTGCCACCATCGAGCCGATGCGCGGCGATCGTGAGCAGATCATCATCACCGAAGTTCCCTATCAGGTGAACAAGGCGACGATGATCGAAAAGATGGCCGAACTGGTCAAGGAGAAGCGCGTCGAGGGTATTTCCGACCTGCGCGACGAGTCCGACCGCCAGGGTTATCGCGTTGTCATCGAGCTGAAGCGCGATGCCAATGCCGACGTCATCCTGAACCAGCTTTATCGCTATACGCCGCTGCAGACCTCGTTTGGCTGCAACATGGTGGCGCTGAACGGCGGCAAGCCGGAGCAGATGATCCTGCTCGACATGCTGCGCGCCTTCGTTTCCTTCCGCGAGGAAGTCGTTAGCCGGCGTACAAAGTATCTTCTGCGCAAGGCGCGCGAACGCGCCCACGTCTTGGTCGGTCTGGCGATTGCTGTCGCCAACATCGACGAAGTCATCGCGCTGATCCGTCGTGCGCCTGATCCGGCGACCGCCCGCGAGCAGCTGATGACCCGCCGCTGGCCAGCCCATGACGTCGAGCCGCTGATCCGCCTGATCGACGACCCGCGTCACAAGATCAACGATGATGCGACCTACAATCTTTCCGAAGAGCAGGCACGCGCCATTCTTGAACTGCGTCTGGCCCGCCTGACGGCACTCGGCCGCGATGAAATCGCCGACGAGTTGAACAAGATCGGCGCCGAGATCAGCGATTATCTCGATATCCTGTCTTCGCGTGTTCGCATCCAGACGATCGTCAAGGCCGAGCTTGCTGCCGTTCGTGACGAATTCGGCACGCCACGCCGCACCCAGATCATGGATGCCGGCCTCGACATGGACGATGAAGACCTCATCGCCCGCGAAGACATGGTCGTTACCGTTTCGCATCTCGGCTATATCAAGCGCGTACCGCTTGCCACGTATCGCGCCCAGCGTCGCGGCGGCAAGGGCCGTTCCGGCATGGCGACGCGCGACGAGGACTTTGTATCGCGCCTGTTCGTGGTCAACACGCATACGCCGGTGCTGTTCTTCTCCTCGCGTGGCATCGTCTACAAGGAAAAGGTCTACCGTCTGCCGATCGGCACGCCTCAGTCTCGCGGCAAGGCCCTGATCAACATGCTGCCGCTGGAAGCCGGCGAACGCATTACCACGATCATGCCGCTGCCCGAGGACGAAGCGACCTGGGAAAACCTCGACGTGATGTTCGCAACGACACGCGGCACGGTTCGCCGCAACAAGCTGTCGGACTTCGTGCAGGTCAACCGCAACGGCAAGATTGCCATGAAGCTTGAGGAAGAGGGTGACGAAATCCTCTCCGTCGAGACCTGCACGGCGCCCAACCACGATCTCGCAATTCCGGGCGACGACGTGCTGCTGACGACCGCGCTCGGTCAGGCGATCCGCTTCCCGGTCGATGAGGTCCGCGTGTTTGCCGGCCGCAACTCGATCGGCGTACGCGGCATCAATATGGCTGATGGCGACCGCATCATCTCGATGACGATCGTTGGCCACGTCGATGCCGAGCCGTGGGAGCGTGCTGCCTACCTCAAGCGTTCAGCCACTGAGCGCCGTGCCGCCGGTGTCGATGAGGACGATATCGCTCTCGTCGGCGAGGAAGTGGTGGAAGAAGGACAGCTGTCCGACGAACGCTACGAATACCTCAAGGAGCACGAGCAGTTCGTTCTGACCGTTTCCGAAAAGGGCTTTGGCAAGCGTTCTTCGTCTTATGACTTCCGTACCTCGGGTCGTGGCGGTAAGGGTATCCGTGCCACCGACACCTCGAAGACCGCGGAAATCGGCGAACAGGTTGCTCTGTTCCCGATCGAGGACAAGGACCAGATCATGCTCGTCACCGATGGTGGCGTTCTGATCCGAGTACCGGTCGACGGTATCCGCATCGCCAGCCGCGCCACCAAGGGCGTCACCATCTTCTCCACCGGCAAGGGCGAGAAGGTCGTATCGGTCGAGCGCATCAGCGAGCCGGAAGGCGAAGAGGAAGAGGGCGACGTGCCGGGTGAAATCACCACCGAGGGCGGCGCCATCACCGAGGCGCCGGAAGGCGGAGCCCCAGAGGGCGACGCACCGAGCGAAGAATAAGAAGCAAAGGCCGGGAGAAATCCCGGCCTTTTTCGTTGAAGATCATGCCAAATGACGCCGGAGACTTTTCTCAAGTTTTTGGCGCCGATCGGAACCGTTGGAGGCTTTTATCTGCTGGTCCGGTGCATAGTCGGTCTGGTTCGGCTCGGCTCACCTGACGTGCGAGAGCGCTTCCCGGCCGGCTCTGAACCGAAGAGAGTGACGCTGCCGAGGGCAGGGCGTTATCTCATCAGCGTCGTGGCGCCACCGTTCACCGTCATCCCGGGCACCGCGCATTTTTCGCCATCCGTGATGCGTCATCAAGAGCAATGATCGACTATCATGGCTCAAGGTTGGCGATGATGCAGGTCCAGCGAACGGACATGAGTGGCCGCAAGTCTATCGCGCTTGGACGCTTCGATTGCACAGCACCCGGAGACTATGAGGTTCTCTGCCTGGATCCGGACAAGATCCGTTCCAGTTTCCTGCTGGAAGTTTCGCCGCATATTTCGGCGATAAAATTCCTGCCCCTCATTCTCGGCACAATCGCATCCTTCGGCATGGCCGGCGGCGGATTGATTTTTATGGTCGTCTGGATAGCGGGAAAAATCTGAAAGGCGTGGCTTTGTTCATGTTACAAACAGCAAAAAAGCCGGGTGAAATTCATCACCCGGCTTTTTTATTCAGAATTGTAGCCTCAGAATGCCCTGTGGCGGCGGGCGAATTCCTCGATATCCTCACGCTCTCGACCGAGCTCGGCAATCGAGGACACGACTGTGGCGACAAACATGGTGCTGATCAGCCCGGCAAGAACTGTCATGGTCAAGAACATCTCATACCTTCCCGGGCTTTAAAAGCCTCAGTAGTAGGAGACGCCCTGGTAAGTACCGGTCATCTCCGTGTAATTGGTCGGAGCCGTATCGGACTTGTCGTTGTAGAGAGTTACAGTTGCAGTCATCATGACTGCGATCATTGCGGTCCATACGATGCTGATCATGGTGATCTTGTCAGGCATGGCCGAATTTTTCTTCGCAAACATCTCCGCAATTCCTTCTATTCTCTGAACGTGCGATGAGCACGCTGGTTCCGCATTGTTGAGGAAGTTTTAACACTCCCCCTCTGAAGCCTCCCTGAAGAGGTCGTTCATCTGGCGTTCAGGATTCAAATCTCTCTGGCGTCGTCGAGGTCCACGGTGAGGACCAGTTCGGCCAGAAGCGAGAGGCCGATGGCGATAGCGACAAGAACAACCAGCATGTATTTACTCCTGTTGCGGGACCCGGGGACCGTTCCCCTCCGTCTCTGCAGGGTGGATAAAAACATGTGAGCCCTGAAACCACCTTGAACAGCGCGTTCATTTGCCGTTCAGGCGCTGGCCGCCTTGCGATTGACCGCCGACCGTGACAAAAGGCGGTGACTTTATAACGGTTTTGGCACTGAAACGCTGAAGACACGATGACCACTGCTTTTTATCCGGGATCGTTCGATCCGATGACCAATGGCCACCTCGATGTGCTTTTGCAGGCGATGAAGGTCGCCGGCACGGTCGTCGTCGGTATCGGCGTTCATCCGGGCAAGACGCCGCTGTTCACGTTCGAGGAGAGGGCGGAACTGATCCGCCGCTCATTGGATCAGGCGCTGCCGGAAAAGGCCGATGGTGTTTCGGTCGTCAGTTTCGATGGTCTCGTCATCAACGCGGCACGCGACCATGGCGCCAGCCTGCTGATCCGCGGCCTGCGGGATGGTACGGACCTCGATTATGAAATGCAGATGGCCGGCATGAACGCGCAGATGGCGCCCGACGTGCAGACGGTTTTCCTGCCGGCCGGCATTGCATCGCGGCCCATAACCGCCACATTGGTCCGACAGATCGCCTCCATGGGCGGCGATGTCAGCACCTTCGTGCCGGCAGCCGTTCATGAAGCCCTGAATACCAAGCTTAAACGCTGATCGTTTATCAAACGGAGCCCAGGATGAAACTTCTTCACCTTGCCCTTGCCGGCGCCATGATGGCCGCTTCTTTCGCAGCGCCTGTCCTGACCACATCCGCGCTTGCCGCCGATGCCAACACCATGACCATCCAGCTGAAGGATGGCCCGGTCGTCGTCCAACTTATGCCGGAACTGGCACCGAAACACGTCAAGCAGATCAAGGAACTCGCATCCAAGGGCGAATACGACAATGTCGTGTTTCACCGCGTGATCGACGGTTTCATGGCCCAGACCGGTGACGTCGAGTTTGGCAAGCAGGGCGGAAAAAGCTTTGCACCGTCGCGCGCCGGCATGGGTGGTTCCGCACTGCCGGATATCCCGGCCGAATTTTCGCGCACGCCGTTCGAGCGTGGCGTGCTCGGCATGGCCCGTTCACAGAGCCCGAATTCGGCGAACTCGCAATTTTTCATCATGTTCACCAAATACCCAAGCCTTGACGGCCAATACACGGTCGTCGGCAAGGTCGTGTCCGGCATGGAAAATGTCGACAAAATCAAGAAGGGCGCCGGCAGCAATGGCGAGGTCACCGACCCCGACCGCATGCTGAAGGTCACCGTGGGCAAATAAATCCGCCAATAAAGATGCATATCGGGTGAAAACCCCAACCAAGGAGAAAGACATGGCCGAGATCAAAGATCCGGAAAACACCATCATCATGGAAACCACCAAGGGCAAGGTCGTCATCCAGCTTCTGCCGGATCTCGCACCTGAGCACGTCGCACGCATCAAGGAACTTGCGCGCGAAAAGGCCTATGACGGCGTTGTTTTCCACCGCGTCATTCCCGACTTCATGGCCCAGACCGGCGACGTCAAGTTCGGCAAGAAGGGCGGCGAGAGCTTCAACCCGTCACGCGCCGGCATGGGCGGCTCCGAAAAGCCGGACCTGAAGGCTGAGTTTTCGGCTGTATCGCACGTGCGCGGTACCTGCTCGATGGCCCGTTCGCAGAACCCGAACTCCGCCAACTCGCAGTTCTTCATCTGCTTCACCGACGCTCCGTGGCTGAACAAGCAGTATTCCGTCTGGGGCCAGGTCATCGAAGGCATGGATTTCATCGACCAGATCAAGAAGGGCGAGCCTGTTCAGGATCCCGACTCGATCGTATCCGTCCGCGTTGCAGCCGACGCTGCAGCCTGATTTTTCAAGACGATAGATCTATCAGAAACGCCCCGGCGACGGATCGGGGCGTTTCGCTTTTTCGGAAAGGCCCCGGACGGTGCGTGTAGACCTGTTCGATTTCGATCTCCCCGACGACAATATCGCATTGCGGCCTGCCAATCCGCGTGACAGCGCGCGGCTGCTTGTCGTCAAGCCGGGGAACCACCCGGAGCTTGCCGACCATGTCGTGCGCGATCTCGTGGATTTCCTGCAGCCCGGCGACGCGCTTGTTTTCAACGACACGAAGGTTATTCCGGCCCAGCTGGAAGGCATCCGCCACCGCGAAGGTGCCGGAGGTCAGCAGGTGTCTGCCACGCTGCACATGCGTACCGAGCCGGATGTATGGAAAGCGTTTGCCAAGCCGGGAAAACGCATCAAGATCGGCGACCGGATCGAATTCGGGCAATCCGATGCCAATACCTGCCTTCTCGGTTCGCTGATGGCGACGGTCGAGGAAAAAGGCGAGGGCGGCGAAGTTACATTGCGCTTCGATCTCTCGGGCCCGGCGCTTGATGAGGCGATCATGGGATCGGGCCATATTCCGCTGCCGCCCTATATCGCCGCCAAACGACCGGAAGACGAGCAGGACCGCAAGGACTACCAGACGATTTATGCCCGCGAGGAAGGCGCCGTTGCAGCGCCCACCGCCGGCCTGCATTTCACTCCCGACCTGTCTGCGCGCCTCGACGCTGCCGGGATCGAACGGCATTTTGTGACGCTGCATGTCGGCGCCGGCACGTTTTTGCCGGTCAAGGCCGATGATACCGACGACCACAAGATGCACCTTGAAATCGGCCATGTTAGCGCCAAGACCGCGAAAGCCCTTAATGACGTCAAGGCGAGGGGCGGGCGCATCGTCTGTGTCGGCACTACGTCGCTGCGGCTGATCGAAAGCGCTGCCTCCGACGATGGTCGCGTTCATGCCTGGAGCGACGCCACGGGTATCTTCATCACGCCCGGTTATCGTTTCAAGGCAGTCGACCTGTTGATGACCAATTTCCACCTGCCGAAATCGACGCTGATGATGCTGGTCTCCGCCTTTGCCGGGCTGGAAACCATGCAGCGCGCTTACGCCCACGCGATCGACACCGGCTACCGTTTCTATTCCTATGGCGATTCCAGCCTGCTGCACCGGATGCCCCGATGACCGAAAACTTTAAGTTCACCCTCAAGGCCACCAACGGCGGCGCCCGTCTTGGCGAAGTCTCTATGCCCAGAGGCACGATCCGCACGCCGGCCTTCATGCCGGTCGGCACGGTCGGCACCGTCAAGGCGATGTATCTGGATCAGGTGAAGGACACCGGCGCCGATATCATTCTCGGCAACACCTATCACCTGATGCTGCGACCGGGTGCGGAGCGCGTGGCGCGCCTCGGCGGGTTGCACAAGCTGATCCGCTGGGATGGTCCGATCCTCACCGATTCGGGCGGGTTTCAGGTCATGTCGTTGTCCGGTCTTCGCAAGCTTGATGAGCAGGGCGTGACTTTCAAGAGCCATGTCGACGGTTCACTCCATCACATGTCGCCTGAGCGCTCGATCGAGATCCAGGGCTTGCTGGGCTCGGATATCCAGATGCAGCTCGACGAGTGCGTGGCACTGCCTGCGGAACCGAAGGAGATCGAGCGGGCGATGGAAATGTCGTTGCGCTGGGCCGAGCGCTGCCGCGTTGCCTTTGGTGAGCAGGCCGGCAAGGCGATGTTCGGCATCGTGCAGGGTGGTGACATTCCGGCTTTGCGTATCCGCTCCGCCGAAGGCCTGAAGCAGCTGGACCTCAAGGGTTACGCGGTCGGCGGTCTCGCTGTCGGCGAACCGCAGGATGTGATGCTGTCCATGCTGGAGACTACGCTGCCAGTGTTGCCGACCGAAAAGCCACGTTACCTGATGGGCGTCGGCACACCGGACGATATCCTGAAGTCGGTGGCGCGCGGCATCGACATGTTTGACTGCGTCATGCCGACCCGTTCCGGCCGCCATGGCCTTGCCTTCACGCGCCGTGGCCGCGTCAATATCCGCAATGCCCGCCACGCCGAGGACATGCGCCCACTCGACGAGGAATCGAGCTGCCCTGCCGCCCGCGATTATTCGCGCGCCTATCTGCACCACCTCGTCCGCTCGGATGAGGCGCTGGGCGGCATGCTGCTGTCGTGGAACAACCTTCACTATTATCAGGACCTGATGAAGGGCATCCGCCAGTCGATCGCTGAAGGCCGCTTTGAAGACTTCTATGCAGAGGCGCAGGAAAGCTGGGCCAAGGGCGATATCGACAAGCTCTGAGGAGATTTGGTGGCGTGAACGGAGAAGGCGATGAGGATGAACAGGAACAGCCGACCGGCGTGACGCCGCGCATGCTGGCCTGGTCACGCAATTCCACCCTCTATCGCCTGTCGCGCCGGATGATGTCTGAGCGCGAGCTTTCCGACGCCATCAAGCGCAAGGCAAAGCAGAAATTCGAGGATATTTCCGACGAAGATTTGCGGGTGCTTGCCACATCGGCCCTCGAATTCGGCAAGACGCTTGGCGCCTTGAATGATCAGAACTATGCCGAGACGAAAGTCCGATCCGGGGTGCGCGGCGGGCGTTCGAAACGGATGATCCAGCGGAAACTGCAGGAAAAGGGCATCGATGCCGAGACCGCTTCGATAGCGCTTGAGGATGCAGATGACCCGCGAGCTGCCTTGGCCTATGCCCGCAAGCGCGGTTTTGGACCTTATCGGCGTGACGAAGCGGACGAGAAGCGGATCACCAAAGAGCTTTCCTCACTGGCGAGGCAAGGGTTCAGCCTTGAGATCTGCCGTCGGGTTGTCGCCCTTGATCGCGATGAAGCAGACGAGATGATGGTGGGGGCCACCTTCTAGAGTCTGTCCGGGCTAGATTGGCGCGAAAGAGACGGAGCATGTCAAAAACAAGTCGTCTGTTTGAAATGATTGCCGTCCTGCGCGCCCGCAGGAGGCCCGTCACCGCCATCGAACTTGCGCGCGAACTGGATGTGTCCGAGCGCAGCATTTACCGCGATATCGAAACACTGCGCTCGCTGGGTGCTCCCGTCGATGGGCAGGCGGGTGTTGGATACGTCCTCAGCGAAGGTTTTTTCCTTCCGCAGTTCGCATTTTCACCAGAGGAATTGGATGCGTTGGTGCTTGGCCTGGGCTGGGTGCAACAACGCGCCGATCCTGCATTGGCGCGATCCAGCGAAAGCGCCCTGGCAAAGGTTCTTTCCGCCCGAAGCGACGGGCCTGCGCAGACCAATGAAGCACCGGCGCTCGTCGCCGCCTCGGCGTCTGAGCGCGGGGATTCCCCGCAGGCAGCCATGTTGCGCGATGCGATCCGTCGTCAGCGAAAAGTGGCGATCGATTATGAAGACGCGCAGGGCTCGTGGTCGGAGCGCACCATCTGGCCCATTGCCATCGTTTATTTCGATCACGTGCGCGTATTGGCGGCCTGGTGCGAAAAGCGATCGGCCTTCCGCCACTTCCGCGTCGATCGCTTGCAGGTGACGGCGATTTCGGAGGAACGTTACCCGGGGCGGCGCCAATCGCTCGTAACGCGGTGGCAACAACAGGACCGTGATTGGCGTTCGATCCTGACAGTTTCTGACAAGGCTGTGCGCTAGGAATTGGCTAGCGCACTCACTTTGGGTGCATGGTCAAAGGAAAGATAAATGGTCGCGTTGTCACCCACCGCCCTTGAGGCCTTCTTCGCCGAGGACGACAATTCCGCTGTCGTCATGTTGAACCTGATACGTTTCGAACCCGATGGCGGCCGGGAACGGTATCGACAATACCTCGACTTGGCCAAGCCATGCCTGGCACGGTTCGGCGCGAAAATTCTGTTCTCGGGCGATGGTTTACCGCTGCTGACGGCGGGTCAGGCAGAGCAATGGGATGCCGTCACGGTGGTTCAGTATCCGCACAGGTCCTCATTCAGGGATATGGTCGGTGATCCACAATACCAGATTGCCTTCAAAGTCGGGGAAGCAGCCATCGCCGACATCGTGCTTCAGCCTCTCAAGCATTTCGGCGGTTTGACGTGAGACGATCTCGCCGGATCGCCTTTGGCGAGAGAACAAAGACCGACCAGCAACTGTGCGGGTCGGCTCGTTTTTTTGGATGTCTTCTGAATAAAACCGTGTCTCATGACACTAGCGGCCATGTGCCCAAAGTCTAGATGCCGGTGCTGGCCGTGTTCTTCAGCACGCGCACGCCGTTCACCTTGTAGCTGCCATCGTCCATCAGCCGCATCTCGTAAATCGCCGTCCAGTCCTTGCCGCCGGGGCCTGTGATCATCACTTCCTGCAGTACCATCTCACCGCCGCCGACCAGTTTGGAGCGGCCGAAGGCATAGTTGCCGGCGTGAAAGATCGCGTCGTAGTTTTTCTGCACCATCTCGAAGAAACGCTTTTCATCCGGGAAAAGCCCACGAATGCCGGGGGAGGCGAAGGAATAGGCCCTTCCCGCATCCTGTGCCTTCATGGCGGCGATCTGCTCGCTGATAATGGACTGGGCATCTGCGACCGGATCCTCGGCGTGGGCCGGCACAACCGATGAGAAGAGCGCGTAAACTGCAACGATCAGGCTGGGGACGTGCATCGGCGTTCTCCATGGCGATTGAATAAGGCTAGCGCTATTTCAGAAAAATTGAAGATGCCGAACTGAAGATTCTCAGTCGAAATTTCACCATTGTCCGCCTTTTGCGTATGGCAGCCCTGCCCAACGCTGTCTTGCCGCGTTCATCTTGTGGTGCGAAGAGGAGCCGCAAAACTGATTCCCCGGAATGATGACATGACCACGCTTGCGCCGCCCGCGCTGATCTTTTTCTGCAATTCGATCCTGTTCGTTTCGCTGTTTACCCGGCTTCCCTCCATTCAGGCAGGGCTTGGGGTCGACAAGGCGGTGCTGGGCTTGTCACTTCTTGGCGCTCCGATTGGAACGCTGGTGGCTCTATCTGTAGCCGGGCGGATTACCGAACGGATGACGCCTCGCATCACCGCACCTCTGATGCTGACGACATGCGCCATCATCATGCCGCTGATCACCATCGCGCCAATAGTGCCGTTCTTCCTGCTTTTCATTTTATACGGCTTCTTTCGCACCATCATGGATGTTGCCGCCAACATGATCGCTACCGGCACCGAAAAACGCACCGGCGTGAAGGTTCTGTCGCGCAGCCATGGTTTCTGGTCGGTCGGATTGCTGCTCGGCTCGCTGGCATCCGGCTTCGTGGCGGCGAGGGGCGTGTCGCCGTTCTACCATCAGGCCACCGCTTCGGCTCTGGTGATGATCGCCTGCCTCGTCATCCTGCGCATCACACCAAAGGACGATACCGCAACCGAAATAATACCTGCTACGAAACGATCGACGATTTTCGTCCTGCCCGATCGCACCATTCTGCTGATCTGCGTCATGGTTTTCGGCATATGCATCACCGAAGGCGCCATTTATGATTGGGGCATCTTCTTCCTGCAGGAACACGTCGGTGCAAACGCCGCCACAGCGGGCATCATCTACGCCTGTTTCACACTCGGCATGGGCCTGATGCGGATGTGCGGCGATTCGTTACGGCAGCGTTACGGCACGATGACCTTGGTGCGCGGTTCAGCTCTGATGGTGATCCTCGGCCTGATCGGCATGCTGGTGACGCCTGGCCTTATCCTCACCGGCGTCGCGTTTTTCGTGATCGGTTGCGGTATCGCGCTGGGTTATCCGCTGGCGGTCGCCACCACGATCGAACGCGGCAAGGGCAAGCCGGCCGACAACCTCGCTGCGCTGTCCTTGACGCTGATGCTGTCAACGATCGGCGTGCCGCCGGTGCTCGGTTTCGTTGCCGAAACATTCGGTCTGCTGGCGAGCTTTGCCGTGCTTTTGCCGTTCGCAGCACTAAGCTTTTTCATGGCGCCAGTCTCGCAGGGACAACGGCCAGGCTTTCGGCCTGGCTGGCGCCGATCAGCGCGATAGCACGCGCGATCCAACGGTCGATCTGACCGCCGGGGCAGGGCGGCCGACATAATAGCCCTGCGCGAAATCGATATTCATGTCACGCAGGCATTGCAGTTGCTCTTCACTCTCGACCCCTTCGACGAGGATATTGGGGCCGCGATGTCGTACCAGATCAACGATGTCGCCGAGCATGAGACGGCCACGCTCAGTGTCGATATCATGCAGGAACGAGCGGTCGATCTTGACGGTGTCGAAATCGATCAGCCGCAGCCATGACAGGCCGGCAAAACCGGTACCGAAATCATCGAGCCAGATGCGGATACCAAGCATCTTCAGGTCGCTGATGCAGCGCAGGACGTCCGAATGGATCTCCATATCGAGACCTTCAGTGATCTCGAATGCCAGCCGGTTGCCGGAAATGCCGGTCTCGCCCAGAACTGCGGCGATACTTGCGGCAAAGCCGGGCGTGCGCAGCTGGATCGGCGAGACATTGACGCTGACGACATCAGCCTGATTTGTGGCAAGCATTTCGCGGCAGACTGTGCGGATAGCCCATTTTCCGAGTTCGAGGATGATACCGGTTCGTTCCGCTATCGGAATGAAAAGGGTGGGCGAGATATTGTCACCGTCCAGCGTCTTCAGCCGCATCAGCGCTTCGGCGGCATCCTGACTGCCGGTCTTGAGATCCACCAGAGGCTGATAGACCATAGAGACAAGATTCTGGGTCACGGCAATCTTCAGCAATGCAGCGATATTCTCGCTTTCGTCGCTGGTATGCGGATCGTTCGGATCGAACACACGGGCGCAATTGCGGCCATGTGCCTTTGCGCTGTAAAGCGCGCGATCGGCTTCGTGGATGATCTTTTCCAGCTTGGCGCCGATATGATCGCGTGTAAAGGCGGCGCCGACACTGACGGTGACGATGGCCGTGCCATCACGACGCTCTATATGCGGCGCGCCAAGCGCTTCGACGGTAAAGCGGATCTTTTCGGCGAGCGCTGCCACATCGGCACGGCTGTCCACGCGAGCGAGCACGATGAATTCCTCACCACCGTAGCGGCCAATCGAGCCGCCTTGTGGTTCGACCGCCTCACGAATGGTGTTGGCGACCGTGATCAGGCAATGGTCGCCCTGAATATGGCCGTAGCCATCATTGTACTTCTTGAAGAAATCGACATCGACCAGAATGGCGGCAAAACCGCGGCCTTCGCCTTGCCATGCGTTCCAGTAAGTGCGGAGTCGCTGGTCGACGGCGCGGCGGTTGTCGAGGCCTGTCAGGTAATCGGTATTCGACATCCGCAGGAGCGCGGCGCCTCGCTCCGTCGCTTCCGTCTGGCGCAGTTTGGCTTCATGCGCATTCAGGAAGACGTGGTAACGCTCCACGTTCAGCTTCCAGTTCACATAGGAGGTGAACACGAAGCAGGACAGATAGAACGTTGTGAATCCGAACGCATAAGCGCTGTCGGGCGGGAAGAAAAACAGAAGCGATGCCAGAAACGCGAATAATATCGCGCCCGATGAGGCAATAGACAGCATGAACGGGAAGTTGAAGAACAGATTGGCGCCCATCATGAAGATCGCACCAAAAATCATGTAATAGGACAGGCTTTCCGCGTGGGTCGTGTGCAGCGCCGGCACAAGCCAGCCGACATAGGCGACGACCAGTGCAACGGCACTTGTGCGATCAAGCCAACGCGCCTTCACCTTCAACGCCACCAACAACTCGAGCGCTGCTAGTGCCAGAAATGACACGATCAAACGTGCCCCTGCCGCCTGAATTGCGACATCGGGAATCATCAGAAAATCGGTAGCGGAATAGGCTAGATAGGACAGAACAGCGATCCACAGACCCTTGCGGGTTGCCGTCGCGCGCCCCTGCTCGTCGGCTTCGCGATAAAGCCCACGAAGCTCCGACGACGTCGGTCGCTCAAGCGACTTCTGAAGGTCTGTCTCGATCGCATCGGCAAATGTGTGCTTCATGCACTGTCCTATTCTTCTCGGCCCGTTTCGGGATATTCGAACTCCCTAACAGAACCATCGGCAAGCCGGCAGATCGGGTTCCGCCATCAAGCTTACATCCCGTAAATTTACGGGTAAGGCACTTAACTTTTCTTGAATCTTCAACGGTCAACCCGACGGATGTGCCATGCATGGAATTTGATAGTTAATCATTAATGCAAGTCTATGGTGCGTTTTTAGATGTATCGTGTTTGATTGGAGCCGTTAATAATTCATTCACGTTAGCAGTGGGGTAATGTCACGTGAACCAGATCAAGTTGCAATTCGACGGCCATAGTCTCATCACGCCGAAACAGATCGCCGATGAAATCTCGGTCGAAAAGGCGGACAATTTCGACAGCCAGCTCGCCTCGGGGAAGGGCGAGGTGGCGCTTCTGCTGGAGCTTGCTCGCCAGCAGTTCGACAGAAACGACAATCCGACTGCCATTATCGACAGGATCACGCTGTCGCTGCACGATTTGCGTGGGCGGCTGCATCAGAGCGTCTGGCTGGAACTGGTACCGCTGATTCAAAACCATCCGGTGACCGCCTATTTCCTTGAAGATCCGGTGACGCGCTGGTCCTGGGACAAGCCGCGCGGTTATTCCGGCGATGCGAGCCTGCTCGACCTGATCTATCGCCATGAATGCGTTTCGGACATGATTGCCGCGGCTTCCGAACGCGGCAAGGCGCTGTTCGAATATACCAGCACCGCGCCGTCCTCCCAGGCCAACTGGGACCGTCGCGACATTCTTGCGCGCTTCGTCGATGAGGTGGCGGCAGAGAAGGGACCGGAAACGGAAGTGCTCAGCATTGCCGCCGGCCATCTGCGCGAAGTGGAATGCTCCGAAGCTGCCAAGAGCGGTGGCCTGAAGCGTTACGTTGCGCTCGATCAAGACCCCGTCAGCATCGGCACGATCACTCGCGATTACGCGAAAATGGGCGTGGAAGCGATCGACGGGTCGGTTCGCCAGATCCTGGCCAAGCGTATCGAACCGGGACAGTTCGATCTCGTTTATGCATCCGGTCTTTACGATTATCTGGTCGACAAGGTGGCTATCAAGCTCACCCAGCGTGCGCTCGACATGCTGAAGCCGGGCGGCACGTTCCTGTTCGCCAACTATTCCTACCCGATCGTGGTGGACGGTTATATCGAGACCTTCATGAACTGGCAGCTGTTGCTGCGCTCGGAAGCCGACATGTGGAACATCATCAATGCCTGCAAGGATGATGGCCACGACTACGAAACCAGCGTTTTCTTCGGCAAGAACCGCAATATCGTCTACGGCGTCATGAAGCGCAAAGACTGACGTCTTTGGCGGGCAGGGGAACCTGCCCGTCACGCCTCCAGCCGCCGCACGCCCTGCTCACGTTGCGGCGGTCAGCCTTGCCTCGGTCAGATCGATGTCGCGCACGATCTTTCGTGCAGTTTCTTCCGGAATTTTTCGCGCCCGCACCAGTTTGAAAATCTGCTCTCGCTCGGCACGCGCCGCCGCAAGGCGCAGGACCCGTTCGATTTCCTCGAGCTTGCGCATCTGATTTCCCTCATCTTCCGTATTCGAGCGTCCGTCGATACGCTGGCGGTAAAGCTCCATCAGGCGGGCGCCGACATCTGAATAAAGATCGGCATCACTGCGGCCTTCACCCATGCGGTGCTGGGTGGCCTCGATTGCCTTGATGGCGGCCTCTGCCGCGGCGATGCGTGCCTCGTCCTCCTCGCGCTGATGCGACGGCTCCGGCGGTAGTTCAAGGTCCTTCAGGAGGAAGGGCAGTCCGACGCTTGCAACGATTAGCGAAACGATGATGACGCCGGCGGCGAGGAAAATCACAAGATCGCGTGCAGGGAAGGGTGAGCCATCGTCCACCACCAGCGGGAGTGTCAAAATACCTGCAAGCGTGATGGCGCCACGCACACCGGCCAGCGATGTCGCCGCCACCAGCCGCCAGCTGGGTTTCTGGATCACCTGTCCCTTGCGCGCTGCCCGAAACAGGGTGAAGCGCAGCGATACCCACACCCAGACGAGGCGCAGAACAGCGAGCGCGACGTTGATCGCAATGACATAGAAGACCAGCCAGATCGGATCGAGATGGCCGGTTTCGCTGACCACCTTGGCTGCACCCGAAATGATGCCCGGCAGCTGTTCGCCGAGCAGCACGAAGATGATTCCGTTCATGGTGAACTGAACCGTGTCCCAGACAGCGGTCCGGCGCACCCGCGTAACGGCAAGAGCCTTGCCGCGGGCTTCCTCGTAGCTCATGGCGATGCCAGCCGCGACGGCGGCCAAAATGCCGGAACAATGCAGATGTTCGGCCGCCAGATAGGCACCGAACGGGATGAGGATGCTGATGAGTATCTGTGAGCCGGTTTCCTCACCGAGTTTTCGAGACACAAGATCCTTGAACCGCGTCACCGCCAAGGTGACGGCAAGGCCGATCGCAATGCCGCCGAGCGCGACATAGATGAAGGTCAGAACCGCATCACCAGCCGAAAACGTGCCGCTGACAGCCGCCGCCACGGCAAAACGCATGCAGACGAGGCCTGACGCATCGTTGAGAAGCGATTCGCCTTCGAGAATATGCATCAGACGCTTTGGGATCGGCACGCGGGCGGAAATGGCCGAGACGGCGATCGGATCTGTCGGCGACAGGATGGCGGCCAGCGCGAAAGCGACGGGCAGGGGGATGGCGGGCACCAGCCAATGCACGAAAAAACCGATCCCGAGCACCGTGAACACCACCAGACCCAGCGCCAGTTCCAGAATGGTGCCGCGGTCGTGAAACAGACCTTCCTTGGGAATGCGCCAACCATCGAGAAACAGGAGCGGTGGGAGAAACAGCAGGAAGAACAGGGTCGGATCAAGCGTGACGGCCGAACCGGTGCCGATGGCGATCAGCGCACCAAGAGCGATCTGCACCAGCGGCAGCGGAATGGCGACGGGAGACAGTCGCGCCAGCATCCCGCTTACGACAACCGCCAGCAGCAGAAACAGCGAGATCGTCACGCCATCCATCTGAAAACCTTTCAAAAATATGGGAACCGCCAGGCGGCGAGATCGTCAAACACCGCAACGAATAGGAAAACGAGCACGTGCCACTTTCTGGAGCGGCCGCGGAATGACGCTTATGATCCTTCGACCGCCTTTGATCAACCGCACGGCGGAAAAGTATTGAAAAACGTCAATTCGCCGGAGAAATGGGCGTCTGTCATCAGCATGCAAATGGAGTAGGGTGCTCGTACCTGCTCTCCCGTAACCAGGTGCCATAAAAAACGGGCACCTGTGAGTGCCCGTCTTTGTGCTTCATCTACGGTATAAACCGCGCGATTCCTGTTTGCGCCCAGTCGTGGCAATCAGACCGACTGGCTCAGTGCGTCGACGGCCAGAATGGCGTCCGCCACTTCCTGCGCGGTGAAATCCGACCGTAGATTGCGCAGCGTATCCGCCTCGCTGTTGGCGAGTTCGCCAACCTTGATCAGATCTTCGCGGCTGACGCCTTCCAGATGCAGTTCCTTCAGCGTCGTCGGCATGTCGATCATGCGATAGAAGTCGATATATCCGGCAATCTCGTCATCCGGGCGCTGTTCCAGAACCATATGGGCGAGGGTGCCGTAGGCGACCTTCTCACCATGGGTCAGGTTATGGATTTCACCGTGAAGCGCAGTAAAACCATTATGGATGGCGTGCGCACCGGCAAGGCCGCCATTCTCGAAACCGAGACCGGATAGCAACGTGGAGGCTTCTACGACGGCTTCGACAGCCGGCGTGACGAGTTTCTGCTGCACGGCCTTGTAGGCGCTGAAGCCATAGGTGAGCAGCGTCTTTTCGCAGGCCTCTGCAATGGCCATGCCGGCGATCGAAGACGCGCCGCCAACCATGGTCTTGGCATTCGAGCGCTGTACGGCAAGCGCCTCGACGTAAGTTGCAAGACCATCGGCGATACCGGAAGCGAAGAGACGCGCAGGTGCCTGTGCGCAGATCCAGGTATCGACGAGGACGAGATCCGGGTTCTTCGAATAGAAGCGATATTCCTCGAATACACCTTCATCGGAATAGATGACGGAAAGCGCGCTGCAGGGCGCATCGGTAGACGCAATTGTGGGGACGATGACGACCGGCTGCTTCAGTTCGTCCGCGACAGCCTTGACCGTGTCGAGCGTCTTGCCGCCGCCGAGACCGACCACGACCTTGGAACCGGCTTTGCGCGCAGCATCGGCAAGCCGCTTGATCTCGTTGACCGAAGCTTCGCCTGCAAATCCTTCACGCGTATATTGGGTCTTTCCGGTAACGGCAGCCTCGACCTGTTTGCCGATGAGGCCCCAGACGATGTCGTCGGACACGAGGAAGGCATTGTCACCAAACTCCGCCAGATAGGTCCCGAGTTCCGCAATCACGCCGCTGCCCTGAACATAACGACCGGGTGATGCAAAAATACGTTTCGTCATCTGTCTCTTCCAATCCTGCTTATCGATAAAACAACAAACGACATATCGACCCGTCGCGATGTCAGCTCAATGACATAGCGCAAATTTGGTAGGACAGATGGGAGGCCACGAGGCGAGGCTGGGAAAGGCGTTGTTCAGCGGCACATAAATATTCGATAATCTATCTTATGGAACTTATGGATTACTGTATATGCTCAGATACTTGCATTGCAGAACTTATTTATCGTCTCAGACCTTATCCGACGATATCCAGCTCGATCTCGAAACTCAGCCCATCATGCGCCGGCACCACATTGTCCGGCGTCGCGCTCATCACCGCGTCGTAATCCAGCGGCGTGTGCATGTGCGTGAGAATGGCGCGCCGTGGTGTCAGGCGCTCGATCCATTCAAGTGCCTGCCCGAGTGACAGATGACTCGGATGCGGCTTGTATTGCAGCGCGTCGATGATCAGCATGTCGAGACCAGAGAGCTTGTCGACGCTTTCAGCCGGGAAATCGCTGACATCGCTGCAATAAGCCACGTCGCCGATGCGAAAGCCCAGCGAATGGATATCACCGTGCACCTGTCGATGCGGCATGAAGGATATCGGGCCGCCGGCGCCATCGATGACGATCTCGCCATATGGCGGTTCTATCATCCGCGCCACGGCAATCGGCGGATAGCTGCTGCCAGACGGCGTCTCAAGGCAATAACCAAAACCTTCGCGAATGCGCTCCAAAGTCTCGATATCGACATGGATCGGCACGCGGTGATGCCGAACGAGAAAGTAACCGCGCAGGTCATCCAGCCCATGAAAATGGTCGGCATGGGCGTGCGTGTACAGCACAGCGTCGAGATTTTCGACCTTTGCAGCGATCATCTGGGCACGGAAATCCGGACCCGTATCGATGACGACTGTCGTCCTGCCGCCATCGGGGCCGATCTGCTCGACCAGCATGCTGGCGCGTGTGCGGCGGTTCTTCGGGTTGTCGGGATTGCAGGCGCCCCAGTCACCATTCAGGCGCGGCACGCCGGGCGATGACGAACAACCGAGAATGGTGAAGCGCCGCCTGTAATCCGCCACGCTCAGAGCCTCGGCATTTTGGAGAAACAGCGAAACGCATTTTCCGTGGTGATCTCGGCCATTTCGGCATAACTCAGGCCATGTACCTCAGCCAGAAACTCCGCCGTGTTGACCACGTAGGACGGCTCGTTGCGTTTGCCGCGCCAGCGCTTTGGCGCCAGAAACGGCGCGTCGGTCTCGACCAGCAGCCGATCGAGCGGCACGGTTTTGGCGATTTCGCGGATATCCTCCGACTTTGGAAAGGTCAGGATGCCGGAAAAAGACACGTAGCCGCCGAGTTCGACACCAACACGCGCAAGTTCGGCGCCGGAGGAGAAGCAGTGCAGAATGAAAGGGAAGGACCCCTTCCCGCTTTCCGCCTTCAGGACTTCCGCCATGTCCTCATCGGCGCTGCGGCTGTGGATGACCAGCGGCAGACCGGTTTGCCGGGCCGCCGCGATATGGCGCAGAAGCCCGGTTTTCTGGTCCGCCGGCGTCTGGGTGTCGTAGAAATAATCGAGACCCGCTTCGCCGATCGCCACGATTTTTTCGTGCGAATTGGCCAGTCGCACGAGGTCGTCCGTCTGGATCTCCAGTTCCTCGCCGGCATTGTTGGGATGCGTGCCGACAGAGCAGAATACGGACGGATATTTTTCCGCGATCGCCAGCAGGGTTTCGAGCCGGCGGACGCGGGTTGAGATGGTGACCATCTGCTTGACGCCCGCAGCGTGAGCACGCGCGATGATATCGTCGCGCTCCGCTTCGAATTCGGCGAAATCCAGATGGCAATGGGTATCGATCAGCATGCTCTTCGCCTTACGCGCTGGCAGCCGGAGCGACATAACGCGGGAAGACCGGCGTCGGCGCTTCCAGCACCGTGCCCGGCACAAGACGGCCGGCCTCACCCAGAGCAGCAAAGTTGCGGCTGTCGGCCGGTGCAGCCACCAGGTCGAGCAGCTTTGTCGCCGATGCCGGCATGTACGGCTGCAGCAGGATGGCGATCTGGCGCACAACTTCGGCGGTTACGTAAAGGACGGTGCCCATGCGCTCGAGATCGGTCTTTTTCAGTGCCCAAGGCTCTTGTGCGGCGAAATAGCGGTCGGTCTCGGACACGACGGCGATGATGGCCGCCACGGCCTTATGGATCGCCTGCTTGCCCATTTCCTCGCGGCAGACGGCCAAAAGACCGTCGGCTGCGGTCAGCATCGCCTTGTCTTCCTCGGTCAATTCACCCGGCTGCGGGATCTGGCCATCGCAGTTCTTGACGATCATCGACAGCGAGCGGCTGGCAAGGTTGCCGATGCCGTTGGCGAGATCGGCATTGATACGGATACCGATGCCTTCCTCGCTGCAGTAACCGTCCTGACCGAAGGAGATTTCGCGCATCAGGTAATAGCGGATCTGGTCAAGGCCGAAATGTTCGATCAATTCGAACGGATCGAGCACGTTGCCGAGCGATTTCGACATTTTCTCGCCGCCCTTGGCCAGGACGAAACCATGCGCGAACACGCGCTTGGGCAGTGGCAGGCCGGCAGACATCAGGAAGGCTGGCCAGTAAACCGTGTGGAAGCGGATGATGTCCTTGCCGATGATATGCGCGTCAGCCGGCCAGAATTTTGCAAGCGGGGCGTTTCTGTCGGTCAGGAGGCCGGTGGCCGTCAGATAGTTGGTCAGGGCGTCGACCCAGACATACATGACGTGTTCCGGGTCGTTAGGAACCTTCACACCCCAGTCGAAGGTCGTACGCGAGATCGACAGATCGCGCAGGCCCGACTTGACGAAGGAAATGATCTCGTTGCGACGCTCAGCTGGGCCGATGAAGTCCGGCTGTTCCTCATAGAGTTTCAGCAGGCGGTCCTGATATTCCGACAGCTTGAAGAAGTAGCTGGACTCTTCCACCCATTCGACCGGCGTGCCCTGCGGCCCGTAACGCACGCCGTCGGCGCGCACTTCGGTTTCGTCTTCGCCGTAATAGGCTTCGTCGCGCACCGAATACCAGCCGGCATAGCTGTCCTTGTAGATGTCGCCCGCATCGGCCATGAGGTTCCAGATCGCCTGGCTCGCCTCGTGGTGGCGCGGCTCGGTGGTGCGGATGAAATCGTCGTTCGAGGCGTTGAGCAGCTTGCCCATCTGGCGGAATTCATTCGAATTGCGCTCTGCCAATTCTTCCGGCGAAATGCCCTCCTTGCGGGCCGTCTGCTGCATCTTCTGGCCGTGTTCGTCCGTACCGGTGAGGAAGAACACGTCGCGGCCGTCGAGGCGCTGGAAGCGTGCCATCGCATCGGTGGCGATCAGCTCATAGGCGTGGCCGATATGCGGCTTGCCGTTCGGGTAGGAAATGGCGGTGGTGATGTAATACGGCGTCTTATCGGACATGGCGGCGGCACTCTGCAAATGATCAGATTTGACTGCCGCTCTTAAAGCAAGTTTCCGCAATGCGAAACAGCTACTTTGCCGACGCCCGCCTGTCGGTCAGCCGCGCACTTCTTCGAGGATGGTAATAATCGTCTGCTTACGGTCGAGATTATAGGCCTGACTGATGCCGATGCGCTCGCCGATTTCGCTCGACAGTTTTGCCGCACGGTCAGCTCCTACAAGGTCACCCGCAAGTGCGGCGCTGCGTGCCCGATCAACAAGACTTTCCATCAGGTGGTCGATGAAAAAGCCGAACAGCACATCGTTATCCTTGCCCGACAGGACATCGGCGAGGCGGTGCATGGCCTTTCTAGCCCCTGCCCCTTGTGCCTTCAGCACATCCTCGAAGGACTGGATGATATCGTGACCGCCGTAATTCATCAGTTTCAGCGCCTGCGCCACGCTGCCCTTGGCAAGCCCCGGAACTTCCTGGGCCATGCGCCCACCATCCAGCGGCGTGCCGAGTGCGGCAAGCGCCCGGCCGAGATTGTCGTCGGACAGCGGTTGCAGACGAAGCGGCAGGCAGCGTGAGCGAATGGTTGGCAGCAACTTTCCCGGCGCGTGCGACAGCACGAGAAACAATGCGCGCTTCGGCGGCTCCTCGAGGATCTTCAAGATGGCATTGGCGGCATTGCGGTTGAGATCGTCCGCCGGGTCGATGATGACGATGCGCCAGTTGCCGGAGCCGGATGTCTGCGAAAAGAAATGGCCGGCGCGGCGCACTTCATCGACAGTGATTGCCGATTTCACCTTGCCCGTCTTTTCGTCCACCGGTCGGGTCAGATGGAGAAGATTGTGCGAGGCACCGGCAATGATCTGGCGGCTGACAATGGAATCCGGATCAGGTATCGACAGGCGCTCAGGCGCATCACCCGGCTCGGGATGGCTCAGCACATGGTTGGCGAAACGGAATGCGAGCGTCGCCTTGCCGATACCTTCAGGGCCTTCGATCAGAATGGCATGGTGACCTTTACCCGAACGGTAACCGCGCGCCAGAAAATCCTCCGCGTCGGCGTGGCCGAACAGATTCGTGTTGCGCTGGGGCGCTATCGCGCCATCGAGAACACCGACACCTTCCCCGCTCATGACAGGGCTCCGCTCATGAATAGGCGTCCTCTCATGACACCGGCTCCGCTGCGGGTGCATGCGCTGCCAGCGCTTCATCTGCGATATCGGCGATATCGGCGGCGATGTCATGCTCCGGTCGATCGGCATCGATGACGCGGCAACGCACAGGTTCGCTTTCAGCGATTTCCAGATAGGCCTCGCGACGCTTTTCGTGGGTATCCTGCTGCTCGCGTTCGAAACGATCCGGTTCGGCGGTCTTGTCGATCGCACCCCGCCGACGCCCGGCGCGCGCCAAACCGATCTCGGCCGGCAGATCGAGAAGGATAGTGAGGTCGGGCATGACGCCATCGACGGCGGCCTGCTCCAGCGCCGCCATGAAGGCCGGCTCCAGATTGCCGGTAACACCCTGATAGACCCGCGACGAATCAATAAACCGGTCGCAGAGAACGGCAGCGCCGCGTTTCAGCGCCGGACGGATCACTTCCTCGACATGGTCGTTGCGCGCGGCCGCAAACAGGATGGCCTCCATGCGCACCCCAAAATCTTCGGCGGCACCTGAGAGGATGACATGGCGCACGGCCTCCGCACCCGCAGAACCACCGGGTTCACGCGTCACCACCACTTCGAGCCCAGAGCCGCGCAGATGATCGGCCAGCCGGCGAATCTGGGTGGATTTTCCACTCCCCTCACCGCCTTCGAAACTGATGAAAATTCCGGCTGATCCTGCCACTCTGCGATCGCTCTGTTGCGGCTCGATGAAGCCTCGTCTTACCTTGCACCACCTGGTGCTTCGCGCCGTCTTACCTCAACTATCGACCGCGTGGAACCGTAACGACGGCAATCAACAGGCGTAAAACACACCTAGAGCCAGAAGAACATCATCTCCATCAGCGCATCGCTTGCCTGCGAGACCAGCGAGCCGGTGCCGACCGCGCCGGCCGTGTAGAGAGGAACGTCCCGCAGCAGCCGCTCGCCGGAATAGATTTTCAGAGTGCCGACATCCTGACCTTCGACAACGGGCGCGCGCAACGGCCAGCGATAGACGATACGGGCAGACAGCCGTTCGGGATTGTTCGTCGGCACATAAAGCTCGACCGGGCCCT
Source organism: Endobacterium cereale (assembly GCF_009617585.1). Lineage (GTDB taxonomy): Bacteria > Pseudomonadota > Alphaproteobacteria > Rhizobiales > Rhizobiaceae > Neorhizobium > Neorhizobium cereale. Next base: position 100,387 of record NZ_WIXI01000022.1, read on the forward strand.
TGGCCACCAGATCGACGCGACCCTGGTCGCCACCATAAACGCTTGCCTGACCGACCGGCTCACCATCCGTGAAAACAACCTTGTTTTCGAAGGAGGTCAGCCCCCATTCGAGCACGCGTTTGGCCTCTTCCGCGCGTTCCTTGTCACTGGAAAGACCGCCCATGGCGAGAAACAGGCGCGTGCCGTTGCGCTCGACAGAGACGACGATAGCAAAGCCTGAGCCCTCGGCAAAACCGGCACCCAAACCATCGACTCCGATATTCAGGCCGAGCAACGGATTTTTGTTACGCTGAAAGATCTTGTTCCAGGTGAAGTCCGGCTGGGCATAAAGGCCGTAATATTCAGGATAGGCCGTCTGGATGTGGCGTGCGAGCTCCACCATGTCGCGCGCGGTCGTCCGGCTTTCGGCGTCCGGCATGCCGGTGGAATTGCCGAAAAGGCTGCGGCTGAGGCCGAGATCCTTGGCACGATCCGTCAATCGGGATGCGAAAAGCGCATCGGAGCCGGCCATGCCCTCGGCCAGAATCATGCAGGCATCGTTGGCATTCTGGATGACGACGCCCTTGATGAGGTCCTCGACGCGGATTTCCGACTTTAGCGCTGCAAACATGGTCGCTGTGCCCGAAGGTGCGCCGCCCTTGCGCCAGGAATTTTCGGAAACGCGGTAGGTCGTATCCGGTGTTATCTCGCCCTTCTTCAGGGCATCGAAAACCAGATCCATGGTCATCAGCTTGGCCAGCGATGCCGGCGGGAAGGCCTGGTTTTCGTTATCGGCAAGCAGAACTGTGCCAGACTTCGCCTCGACCATATAGACTTGGCGAGCCTTGGTCGCAAAAATCGGTGCAGCGTCACCGGGTCCGGCAGCATGGGCAGACGATGCGCCCACGCAAAAGGTCAAAAGCGCCAACATGGCGAGACGCGACAGCATGCTCGTTCCCCGGAAATGCACCATCGGATGATATGCCGAATTGCTAACAAGGCGGCGGAGCCTGCGCAATCTGGGACGACCATCAACTGTTCGTTTTCGACATGGGTTTTGTCGGTGAGGGCGGCACATTTGCACCACCCTGCCCTTTCGCGCCGACAATCAGCGTCGTGCCGGCCTGGACGTTGCCACGCCGCCAAAGGAGCGCGCCTGCGCCTCAAGCGTGTGCTCTGTGTACTGTTGCTGCGGCGCCGGCGCATAATATGCCGGAGCGGCCTGGGCGGTCATCGAACCTGGACGAGCGGCCGGCACAGGCCCAACGAAAGGCAGATTGGCGAATTCCTCGCTTGCGGCAAAGGCTGCGCCCTGTAGCGACGAAGCGGCCTGCGCCTGAACAGCGGCCACAGCAGAGTTAGCTCTGGACGAAGGGCCACTCGGCGTGCGCCCCGCCAGCGCCATCGGGCTCGGCGTCGGCAAAGCCGAACCGTAGCTCTGCAACTGGTCGCCGAAGCGCTCGTTGGACGCGACCATAACGCCGCTTGCGATCTGGCCGTCCGGGCGGATGCCCGGAATGCGATCGCCCTTGCGAACATAGGATGCCATCAGGAACGGCATGTCGTGGCCGTCCATGCGGGCACGGCCGACATATTGCACATTCACATTGCCGGTGCCGGTGCGCTTCATGTCGAGCATGTCGGCAGCCTGACTGGACACGTCGATAATGCGGCCGGGATGATAAGGACCACGGTCGTTGACGCGAACGATGACGGAAGAACCGGTATCGACATTGGTCACGCGCGCATAGCTCGGCAGCGGGAAAGTCGGATGCGCGGCCGAAAGATGGCTGGAGTCGTAAACTTCACCATTGGCTGTCAGGCGACCATGGAAAGCCGAGCCGTACCACGAAGCAAGACCGTTCTTGTTGTAGTTCGGATCTTCTTTCGGAACGTAGGTCTTGCCCTTAACCTCATATGGCTTGCCGACCATGAAGCGGCCGCCCCCCTTGGGAACGGACTTTCCATCGGCAACCACACGCGGGCTTGCTTTGACGCCGTATTCCTTTTCGGAAAAATATTCCTTGCTGCGCTGCTTCTTCGGCTCCGGCTTGGAGGTCGCGCAAGAAGCAACACTCGCGCATACCATGACGATACCGAGCCATCTCGCGCCGAGAATAAGCCTGCTATATTCTGAATTCAATTTTCTAGTCCCGCCGCTTCAGGGCCGCCTCCAATCCCGTTTGGAGACAGTCCCCATGCCGTTCCGCGCGCCGCGCGCGGTCCCGCCTGTTGATCGCCCATTGTTTTTTGCCTGCAAGATGGCAAAATTGCGAATGAATTCTGTGGACTAGATAAAATACCAAACAACATGGTTAAGCATTGGTTTACGCGGTCCGCCGCCGACATATTGCGCCGTACCGGCACATGTGTTCCGGCCTGACGCAAACAAGACACATCCATGCGGCTTTTCTCGACGGGTCATGGACAAATTCTGCTGCTGAACTACTTGCTGAGAAGTAGGGAGACGAAACAGTTTAGGAGGAACTGACCCATGAATAAAAACGTCGTCGTAGGCTTGGTCGTTGTCGTCATCATCGCGCTTGCCGTCTGGCTCTTCATGCCGGCCTCGAACGCTCCGACCACCACACCTGCCACCCCGCCGGCCTCAAGCGAAGCGACCCCACCGTCATCGCCCGCCCCGGCCTCACCGGCACCGGCGACGCCGGCTCCTGCAACACCAGCGCCCGCCGCGCCGGCTCCGGCAAATTAAGCGGCGCAGCAGGTTTGATAGAGACGCAAACGCCGCCGTCAGGATATCCTGTCGGCGGCTTTATTTTTCGTTCAGCGCAATACGCCGGTGGCCAGAGCGCGCTGGATACCCCGGACATCGGCACCTTTCTTGAGTGTTCTTGCGATCGGCTCGCTGCTGCCGGACACCCAAATCTTCAGCTCCGAATCGAGGTCGAACGTGCCGGCTGTCTCAACCGAAAACCGCGTGACGGCGCGGTATGGTATCGACATGTAATCGACCTTGGTGCCGGTCATGCCCTGAATGTCGACGAGAATGACGCGAAACTGGGTGAATACGAAAAAATCGCGGATGACACGGAAGGCAAGCTCCGGCGCCTCGCCTTCGATCAGTACGCCATTCAGGCGCTTGTTAAGATCCGCAGGATCCACAGCGGAACCATGGCCGAGAAGTCCGTCAAAAATGCCCACGATACCCTCCTGATTGTGTTTACACCGGAGAAATAGCCTCTCTTGCTGCCACGACAAGCAGACTGGCCTTCCGGTGCAGTTGACGATCCGCCCCGCGACACTGTAAAGCCGACGACAAGAATGAGCGGGTTTCATCCCTGCGAGCCGAACAGGCCTTTATTGCCTGTCATTCTTTGGAAGAGTGTCCGAGTGGTTTAAGGAACCGGTCTTGAAAACCGGCGTGCGGGAGACCGTACCGTGGGTTCGAATCCCACCTCTTCCGCCATTCCCGCCAGATCACACCATTGTTTCCCGACCGACTCGGCTTTCTGCTGCGCAAACGAAAACAGCCGACTCGAAAGCCGGCTGTTCTCAGAACCATCATCGTCCGATCAGTTGCAGACCCGGACGTTTTCGTAATGCCAGCCGCCATCATAGGCGTTCTGCACACGGCGATCCTCGAACCAGCAACGCGGCGGCGGCGGCTCCTCGATATAGCGCGGGCCATTGTTGTTGCCATTGGCAAGCGCGCCACCGATCAGGCCACCGATCACGCCGGCAGCAAGGCCGCCGGCAATAACCTTGCCGGTGTCGCGGTCGCGGTGATGACGACGTGGCGGCGGTGGGGGCGGGCCGCGGCGATCGTCCCAGCGCGCCGGGCCATCGCGCCACTGGGCGCTGGCCGGCGCGGTATGCGCAAGAATACTGCCGGCAGACACGGCCAAAATCATTGCGACGCGAATTGTCTTATTCATTGCACACGTCCTGTTTTCCTCGCGATTTCCAACCAGGAAATCCTGCGACATTTAGCTAAGATGCACATAATCCCATTAACGCACGCTGAACGACGCAAGGCTGGTCATGAGCACTCAGAGGCATCTTCGAAAGAAGCGCTATGCACCAATCATGGAGTAAAGACGGCAGGCCATCTTTCGTCATGCATTCAACGGTGGATAATTTTCTGATCGTGCAGCAGACACACGGCAACCCAAGACCATTTTGAATGGCTGCTTCTTGGCAGACATTTCCTGCCGCGTTGAGCACTCGGACCGTCTCGGTACCGCAGCAGATGATGCATAACACACCTGTGCATTGCTTTTGCACGCAATGCCTTCATTTCCGTAGCGGTTTGTTCTAGAGACAATCTCTCGAAGACGACCGCCGCGTGAAAGGCGGCGCACAATAATTCGCAAGGTGATGTAGTCCATGCTCGATTCCCTCAGAACAGCCTCCCGCTCCTGGGTTGCCAAAGCGCTTCTCGTGCTGCTCGGTGTATCATTCGGCATCTGGGGTGTTTCGGCCTCGATCATGGCGCCGGCCGGCGGGAACACGGTGATGACCGTCGGAGACCAGACGGTCAGCCCTCAGGAATATCGTCTCGCCATGCAGCGTCAGCTGTCGCAGCTCAGCCGCCAGTTCGGCACGCAGCTCACCGCCGAACAGGCGCGTGCCTTCGGTCTCGACCAGCAGGTCTTCAGCCAGCTCGCCGCCGGCGCAGCGCTGGACCAGCTTGCCGCCGACATGAGACTTGGCCTGTCGGACGATCGCCTCGCTCTTCTTGTTGCCGAGGATCCGGCCTTCAAGGATGGCAATGGCCAGTTCGACCGCCAGCTGTTCTCATCGCGCCTGCGTTCGGTCGGTTTCGACGAGAACGAATATATCATGGAACGCAAGAAGATCGCGGTGCGCAGCCAGATCGTCGATGCGGTGTCGGACGGCTTCACGCCGCCGGCGGTCATGACCGATGCGCTGCGTCAGTATGCAGACGAAACCCGCACGCTCGATTACCTGATCCTGTCCTACGCCAACATCCCGCCGGTCAAGGCTCCGACGGACGACGTTCTGGCCGCCTGGTTCGAGGGCGCCAAGGCGCGTTACCGCGCACCGGAATACCGTAAGATCACCTATGTGACGCTGCAGCCTTCCGACGTTGCCGATCCGTCCACGATCACCGACGAACAGGTTCAGGCCGATTATGAAAAACGCAAGGACACGTTCGGCACCCCGGAAACCCGCACGATCGAACAGCTGACCTTCCCGAGCAAGGAAATGGCCGATGCTGCGGCCGGCCAACTTACGTCGCGCGCTGTCACATTCGACCAGCTGGTGACGGATCAGGGCAAAACCCCTGCAGACGTTCTGCTTGGCGAATTCACCAAGGAACAGGTTCCTGACCCGAGGGTCGGCGCCGCCGCCTTTGCGCTGCCGGCAGACGGCGGCACCAGCCCCGCAATCCAGGGCACGTTCGGTGCCGTCATCCTGCGCGTTACCAATGTGAAGCCGGCCACCACCAAGACCTTCGACGAGGTCAAAGAAGAAATCCGCAACCAGCTGGCGCTTGCCGCTGCCTCGCGCGGCCTCGTGGAAAGCCATGACAAGTTCGACGATTTGCGCGGCACCGGCGCCACGCTGCAGGAAGCGGCCAACGAACTGAAGTTGAAGACAACCGCGATCACCATCGACCAGAGCGGTAATGACGAGGCAGGCAACCGCGTTGCGACGCTTCCTCAGTCGGACAATTTCCTCGCCGAGGCATTCCGCGCCGAAGTGGGTGCCGACAACCTGCCGGTCAATCTCGGCAATACCGGCTATGTCTGGTTCAACGTCGATGACGTGATCGACGAGCGTGAGCGCCCGCTGGCGGAGGTGCGCGAAAAAGCCGTGGCCGACTGGACCGGCGAGCAACAGAAGGCAGCGCTTGCCGCCAAGGCCGAGGAATACAAGAAACGCCTCGAAAGCGGCGAACAGCTTGCCACGATTGCCGGCGAGATCGGCATTACCGTTGAAAACAAGCAGGGACTTCGTCGCGCAAGCACCGACGCAGTGTTCGGCCAGGCCACCGTGCAGGCCGCTTTTGCAGGCCCAGTCGAATCGATCGCCAGCGCGCTGGCTGCCGATAGCGAAAGCCGCATCCTGATGAAGGTGACAACCGTTGACCATCAGCCGGCGGCCGGTGGCGGTGCCGACGACCAGCAGACCCAGCAGATCGCCCGTGCGGCGGGCGACGACATGCTCGACCAGATGGTGACCCGCCTGCAGCAGGATTTTGGCGTACAGATCAACCAGACCGCAGCCGAGCAGGCTCTGGCCACGATGCGCTGAACGCGGACCTCGAGGAGAAATCACATGCCGGTCCTGAAACCGTTCATCGCCAAGGTCGCCAACGGCGAGAGCCTCAGTCGACCGGAAGCACTGGAAGCCTTCACCATCCTGATGTCGGGCGAGGCAACGCCGTCGCAGATCGGCGGTTTTTTGATGGCGTTGCGCGTACGCGGCGAAACCGTCGATGAGATCGCAGGTGCCGTTTCCACCATGCGGGCCAAGATGGTGCCGGTTTCGGCCCCGTCCGATGCCGTCGACATCGTCGGCACGGGTGGCGATGGTATCGGCACCTACAACATCTCCACCCTCGCCTCGATCATCACGGCCGGCGCCGGCGTGACCGTTGCCAAGCACGGCAACCGTGCCCAAAGCTCCAAATCCGGCACGGCGGATGCGCTGAGCACGCTCGGAGTCAATCTGGAGATCGGGCCGGAACAGATCGGCCGCTGTATCGCTGAAGCCGGTATCGGCTTCATGTTCGCGCAGAAACATCACGCTGCCATGCGGCATGTAACTGCGAGCCGCGTCGAACTTGGCACACGCACGATCTTCAATCTGCTCGGGCCGCTTTCCAACCCGGCCGGCGCCAAACGTCAGTTGCTTGGCGTTTTTTCACCGCAATGGCTTCAGCCCCTCGCCGAAGTGCTGCGTGATCTCGGCTCCGAGCGTGTCTGGGTCGTTTATGGCGACGGCATGGACGAGATCACCACCACAGGCGCGACGCAGGTCGTGGCGCTGGAAGATGGCAATATCCGCAGCTTTGAGCTGACGCCGGAAGATTTTGGCGTGAAGCCTGCGGTTATCGACGACCTGAAAGGCGGCGACGGGGTCGTCAACGCAGCGGCCCTGCGCGACGTTCTCGCTGGTGCGCGCAATGCCTATCGCGACATCGCTCTCTGCAATGCCGCGGCGGCGCTCGTCATCGCCGGCAAGGCGGACAATGTCATGGACGGCATGACCATCGCCTCCGAATCACTCGATAGCGGCAAGGCAACAGCCGTGCTCGAGAGGCTGATCGCCGTTTCCAACGAGAATGCAGACAAGGAAGGAGCCGGCGCATGACCGACATCCTGCGCAAGATCGAAGCCTACAAGCGCGAGGAAATCGCCGCAGCCAAGGCTAAGACGTCGCTTGAAGACCTCAAGGCCATGACCAAGGGCGTGTCCGCGCCGCGCGGTTTTTACAGGTCTCTGGTCGCCAAGCGTGATGCCGGCGAATTCGGACTGATCGCCGAAATCAAGAAAGCCAGCCCCTCGAAAGGCTTGATACGGCCGGATTTCGATCCGCCGGCGCTGGCCAAAGCCTATGAGGCCGGTGGCGCTGCCTGCCTTTCCGTGCTGACCGATGGCCCAAGCTTTCAGGGCGCGCCGGAATTCTTGGCCGCCGCCCGCGACGCCTGCTCGCTGCCCGCGCTGCGCAAGGACTTTCTGTTCGAACCCTATCAGGTTCATGAAGCACGCGCCTGGGGCGGCGATTGCATTCTGATCATCATGGCATCGCTCTCCGATGACGAGGCGCGGCTGCTGGAAGACACGGCGTTTGAACTCGGCATGGATGTTCTGCTCGAGGTGCATGACGAGGCCGAGATGGAGCGGGCGCTGAAGCTCGCCTCGCCTATGATCGGCGTCAACAACCGCAATCTGCGCACGTTCGAAGTCAGTCTGGATGTCAGCGAGCGTCTGGCTTCGATGGTGTCCGATGACCGTCTTCTGGTCGGCGAAAGCGGTATCTTCACCCATGATGATTGCCTGCGTTTGCAGAATTCGCGCATCTCCACCTTCCTCGTCGGCGAAAGCCTGATGCGAAAAGACGACGTGACCGCTGCCACCCGCTTGCTCCTGAAAGGTGGCGCCCTCACCGCGGCAGCGCAGTGATGAGCGACAGCAAGCCCACTCTCACCCATATCGGCGCCTCCGGCGAGGCGCATATGGTGGATGTCGGCGACAAGGCCGAAACAACCCGCATCGCGACCGCTGAAGGTTTCGTGCGCATGCTGCCGGAAACACTGGCGCTGATCCGCGAAGGCAATGCCAAGAAGGGTGACGTGATCGGCACGGCGCGGCTGGCCGGCATCATGGCCGCGAAGAAGACCTCCGACCTCATTCCGCTTTGCCATCCGCTTATGCTGACCAAGGTTTCGGTGGAGATCGAGGAGGATGGCGCCCTGCCCGGCCTTCGGGTCGTGGCCACCGCAAAATTGTCCGGCAAGACCGGGGTCGAGATGGAAGCGCTGACAGCCGTTTCCGTCGCCTGCCTGACGATCTACGATATGGCCAAGGCAGCGGACAAGGGCATGGAAATCGGCGGCATTCAGCTTCTGACCAAAAGCGGCGGCAAATCCGGCAACTGGCGGCGTGAATCATGAACAAGCCAAGTCTGCTTCCCGTCGAGGATGCCAAGGCGCGGCTTGCGGCGCTGACCAGGCCGGTTACCCAGATCGAGATGGTGCCGCTGATTGAGGCTGCCGGACGTGTTCTCGGGCGTCCTGTCGCAGCGCATCTGACCCAGCCGCCCTTCAATGCATCTGCCATGGATGGGTACGCAATCCGCGCGACCGACACGCCGGAGATAGGCAGCGAATTGACGGTGATCGGCACCGCCTCCGCTGGACACGCCTTCGACGGCGAAATCGGTCCCGGCGAGGCCGTGCGCATTTTCACCGGCGCGCCGGTACCGGAAGGCGCGGACACGATCCTCATTCAGGAAGATGCGGAAAAGCTCGACGGCAACCGTATCCGCACGACATTCGCCGTTACCCCCGGCCGCCATATCCGCCCCCGTGGTCAGGATTTTGCGCAGGGTGAAGCCGTGTTGTCGGCCGGGATGCAGCTCGATTTTTCAACGCTGACGCTTGCGGCGGCCACCAACAATGCCAAGCTGCCGGTCTATCGAAAACCCGTCATTGCCATCCTCGCGACCGGCGATGAACTGGTTCAGCCCGGCTCCGTGCTCGGCCCCGCACAGATTGTAGCCTCTAACACGTTTGGCGTGGCGGCACTCGCGCGCGACAATGGTGCCGAAGTCCTCGATCTCGGCATTGTTCCGGATGACAAGGCGCAGATCGAAAAGGCTATCTCCATGGCGCGTCTGGCTGGCGCCGATGTGCTGGTGACGATCGGCGGCGCTTCCGTTGGCGATCATGACCTTGTGCAGGGCGTATTGAAATCCGTCGGCATGGAGCTTGATTTCTGGCGCATCGCCATGCGTCCCGGCAAACCGCTGATGGTTGGTTCGCTGGGCGACATGCAGGTGCTTGGCCTGCCCGGTAATCCGGTCGCCAGCCTTGTCTGCAGCCTGCTGTTTCTCGAGCCGACCTTGCGAAAGCTGGCGCATCTTCCCGAACGGAAGCGCGAGGCCGAGGCGTTGACCTCCCGCACCTTGGCTGGCAACGACCTGCGGCAGGATTTTCTGCGGGCAAAACTGTCGCGTAACGATGACGGCAAGCTTGTCGCCGATGCCTATGGCAAGCAGGACTCTTCGATGATGAAAATCCTCGCCCAATCTGATTGCCTCGTCATCCGCCCGCCGCATGCACCGGAACTGCCCGAAGGCAGCCCCTGCCCGGTCATTCTTCTGCGGCCCTGAGAATCACCGTGAGCCTTTTGCCGGCTCACGCGTTTAGCCCCGGACATCCACATCAAGGAGGCCCGCGTGGCTGAAGACAAAAAGCCGGTCATTCTCTGGTTCCGCCGTGATTTGAGGCTCGACGACAATCACGCGCTTCACGAGGCGGTGGAGACGGACCGGCCGGTCATATGCGTCTATATCCGCGAGCCCGAACAGCCCGATATCGGCCCGCTGGGCGGCGCGCAGGCGTGGTGGCTGCATCATTCGCTGATGGGGCTGCGGGAAAGCCTGAAGGCGCATGGCAACGATCTCTGCCTTCGCACAGGCTCGGCCGAAGACGTGCTGCAGGATATCGCCCGCACATCCGGTGCCGAATGCGTGTTCGTCAATCGCGCCTATGAGCGGACATCGGTGGATCGCGAGATCGCGCTGGCGTTGAAGGCCGCAGGCATCGGCATCAAGGCTTTCCATGGCCAGCTGCTGCATGATCCGAAAACGATCCGGACCGGCTCAGGCAACGCCTTCAAGGTCTATACGCCGTTCTGGAACGCCATGCAGAAGCTTGGAGAGCCGGGCGAACCGACGGACGCGCCGGAGACGATCGCGGCGCCTGATACGCATCCACACTCCGAATTGCTCGACGGCTGGAACCTGCTGCCGACGAAACCGAACTGGGCTACAGGTTTTTCAGAATTCTGGACCCCGGGTGAGGCCGGTGCGCAGGAAAAACTCGAAGACCTGATCGATGCCGATCTGCACGATTACAAACAGGGCCGCGATTTTCCGGGCACCGACGCCACATCAAAACTGTCTCCACACCTGGCGCTGGGTGAAATCTCCCCTGCCCGCATCTGGCATGCCACCAATGGGCTGGCGCAACGCCACAAGGATGATCTAGTGCATTTTCGCAAGGAACTGGCATGGCGGGATTTCTGCTACAATCTGCTGATCGAGTTTCCCGAGTTGCGCACGAAAAACTGGGACGACAAGTTCGATGCGTTCGAATGGGAATTCGATGCGAAGGATTTTGCCGCCTGGACCAAAGGGCTCACCGGTTATCCGATCGTTGATGCCGGCATGCGCGAACTCTGGCAGACCGGCTATATGCACAACCGGGTGCGGATGATCACCGCATCCTTCCTGATCAAGGATCTGTTGATCGACTGGCGGCGCGGCGAAGAATGGTTCCGCGACACGCTGCTGGATGCCGATCCAGCCAGCAACACCGCCAATTGGCAATGGGTGGCGGGTTCGGGTGCCGACGCCTCACCGTTCTTCCGCATTTTCAACCCGATCCTGCAAGGCGAGAAATTCGATCCGGGCGGCGATTACGTCCGCCACTGGGTGCCGGAGCTGGAAAAACTGCCGAAGAAATATATGCACAAGCCGTTCGAGGCGCCGGCCCATGTTCTGGCCGATGCCGGTGTCGAGCTTGGCAAGACGTATCCCAAGCCGGTCGTCAATCACGGCATGGCGCGAGACCGAGCGCTTGCAACGTATAAAGGCTTGAAGAGCTGAAAACAGAAAACCCGGCGTAGAGCCGGGTTTTCTTTGATCTTTGAACTGAGACGTCTCAGACGAGGCGGTTCTGTTCCAGCGCCGCTTCGATAAAGCTCTTGAACAGCGGATGCGGATCGAGCGGACGGCTCTTCAGTTCCGGGTGGTACTGAACGCCGATGAACCACGGATGATCCGGGTATTCCACCGTTTCCGGCAGAACGCCATCCGGCGACATGCCGGAGAATACCAGGCCGCAGCTTTCCAGCTTGTCCTTGTAGTCGACATTGACTTCGTAACGGTGGCGGTGACGCTCGGAAATGTCGGTCGATCCGTAGATCTCGGCAATCCGCGTGTCCTTCTTCAGGCTGGCATTGTAGGCGCCGAGACGCATCGTGCCGCCGAGATCGCCGGCAGCCGCGCGCTTTTCAAGCGCATTGCCCTTCACCCATTCCGTCATCAGGCCGACGACCGGCTCGCTGGTCGGACCAAATTCGGTCGAGGATGCCTGTTCGATGCCGGCGAGGTTACGCGCCGCTTCGACAACCGCCATCTGCATGCCGAAGCAGATGCCGAAATAGGGCACGTTACGCTCGCGCGCGAACTGCGCCGCCTTGATCTTGCCTTCCGAACCACGCTCGCCAAAACCGCCCGGCACGAGAATGCCGTTGACCTTCTCGAGGTAAGGCGCCGGATCTTCCTTTTCGAAGACTTCGGACTCGATCCACTCAAGCTTGACCTTGACCTGGTTGGCGATGCCGCCGTGATGCAGCGCTTCGATCAGCGACTTGTAGGCATCCTTGAGGCCGGTGTACTTGCCGACGATCGCGATCGTGACTTCGCCTTCCGGCTGACGGATACGGCTGGAGACGTCTTCCCATGCATCCAGACGCGGCTTGGGAGCCGGTTCGATGCCGAAGGCGGCCAGAACCTCGTTGTCGAGGCCTTCCTTGTGGTAGGCGATCGGAACGTCATAGATGTTGGCAACATCGAGTGCCTGAATGACCGCCGACGGGCGAACGTTGCAGAACAACGAAAGCTTGCGACGCTCGGCCTCCGGGATTTCGCGGTCGGCACGCACCAGCAGGATGTCAGGATGGATGCCGAGTGCCTGCAGCTCCTTGACGGAATGCTGGGTCGGCTTGGTCTTCAATTCACCGGCTGCAGCAATATACGGCATCAGCGTCAGATGCAGATAGATCGCGGTTCCGCGCGGCAGGTCGTTCTTGACCTGGCGGATCGCCTCCATGAACGGCATCGCCTCGATGTCGCCGACCGTGCCGCCGACTTCGCACAGAACGAAATCGTAGTCGTCATTGCCCTCGGTGACGAAATCCTTGATCTCGTTTGTCACGTGCGGAATGACCTGAACGGTTGCGCCGAGGTAATCGCCGCGACGTTCCTTGTCGATGATGTTCTTGTAGATGCGACCGGTTGTGATGTTGTCGGTCTTGGTCGCCGAGCGCCCGGTAAAGCGTTCGTAGTGACCGAGATCGAGATCCGTCTCAGCGCCGTCGTCGGTGACAAACACCTCGCCGTGCTGGGTCGGGCTCATCGTGCCCGGATCAACGTTGAGATAAGGATCGAGCTTGCGAAGCCGAACCCGGTAACCCCTCGCCTGAAGCAATGCTCCGAGGGCCGCGGCCGCAATTCCCTTCCCGAGGGAAGAAACCACGCCGCCTGTGATGAATACATATCGCGCCATGGGAGTCACCGGTTACCTTTTTAAGAATGATTCCGCCAGCCCTAATCGTCCGTTCTTCTGTTGAAAAACGACAGGGGAGAATCAGCACAAAACAAAACCGGCAGGCTTTTGGCCTGCCGGAGGTTCAAACTTTCGACCGGTATTACTGTCCGGTCGGGACAGCCGACGGATCGGCAGGAGCCGGAGCCGGCGTGGCCGGGGCAGCGGGTGCTGCAGCGCCGTTACCGGCTGCGGGAGCCGCACCGGACGGTACGCCATTATTGGCCGGCGGAGTTGCCGGTGCCGGGCCGAGCGAGTCGAGAATACCGGTGCCGGTGCCGCGCTGCTGCTCCGGAATACGATCGAGAATATCGGTCGGACGGGATTCGTAACGGGCGAGAATGCCGAGGCCGAGCGAGGTGATGAAGAACAGCGTCGCCAGGATCGCGGTGGTGCGGGTCAGCGCATTGGCCGTGCCGCGTGCCGACATGAAGCCGGAGCCGCCGCCGACGCCAAGGCCGCCGCCTTCGGAACGCTGAATCAGCACGACGCCGACAAGCGCGAGCACGATCAGGAGATGGATGACGATCAATACGGTCTGCATAACAATCCAGTCCGCCCCGGATGCCGAGGCCCAGTCAAATCTTTGCGGCTCTTTAGCCGAGGCGCGCGCGCTTTAAAAGCCCTTACGGCACGTTTTACGCGCTTTAACTCAGGCAACCTCGGCAACGAGCGGTTCACATGCGGCGTAAATGGCAAGAAAGTCGTCGGCTTTCAAGCTCGCACCACCAACAAGAACGCCATCGACGTTTTCGATTGCCATGATTTCGCCAGCATTGCCCGGCTTCACCGAACCACCATAAAGAATACGCATGGCGGCGCCTTCCCCGCCCAAACGCGCAACGAGTTCGGCGCGCATGAAGGCATGGGCAACCTCGATATCGCTGTTGGTCGGCGTCAGTCCGGTGCCGATCGCCCAGACGGGCTCATAGGCAATCACAGTGTTTTCCGCCGTGGCGCCTTCCGGCAAGGAATTGAAGATCTGGCGCTTCAGCACATCGAGCGTCTGGTAGGCATCGCGCTCGGCCAGTGTTTCGCCGATACAGACGATGGCGGTCAATTCAGCTTCATGAGCCGCTTCCGCCTTGGCGCGCACCAGATGGTCGGTTTCGGCGTGATCACCGCGACGTTCGGAATGGCCGACGATGACATGGGTGCCAAAGCAGTCTGCGATCATCTGCGCGGAAATATCGCCCGTATGGGCGCCCGAAACCTTCTGGTGGCAATCCTGCGCGCCGATCAGCAGCGGGCTATCGTCGCAGAGTGCTGTTGCCACATAGAGAAGGGTCGCGGGCGGGCAGAGAAGCGTTTCGACCTTTTCCGACAGGGGCGTCTTCACGCCTTCCGCCATGGCCTTGATCTGATCAAGCTCGGCGCGGGTGCCGTTCATTTTCCAGTTTCCGGCAATCAGCGGGCGAATGTCTGGCGTCATGAAAATCCTGTCCTCATCCCTATCGTTTCAGTTTGCCGATGCAAAAACTTGTCCGCGGCAAGCCCGGTCGTATCCAACTAAACCGTACTTAGCCAAGTCGGCAGAAAATTGGTATTCGAAAACGTCAACACGGTTCAAAACCATGGTTACCGGCGTCAGGTCCTGGCGTTTGTCAGGAGAAAGTTCAGAATTTCGCGCCAGTCGCTCATGCGCACCGGCGTGCCGTGGCCGCCGGTATTGAACAGCGTGAAACGAGTGGGGTATTTTTTGGCCAGCAGCGAGCGGAAAATGCTGATCTGATCTTCGGCCTTGTAGACCTTGTCGACGCTGCCATGGGTGAAAAACACCGGGATACGTACCTTTGCGGCAAGCGACGTCGGAAAATCCGGATCCGGCGGACCGCCGAGCACCGCCATGCCACTCAGATACCGCACGGCCTCCTTGTCGCGCGTGATGCCGGCACAGATGAAGCCGCCCATCGAAGCGCAGGTCAGGATGACCGGTCGCCCACCGGATTTTTCCGAAGCATGACGGATCAGCGCGGTGATATCCGCGACGCCCTTGTCATCGAAGCTTCGAACGCTCGGCGAATAATAGGTGCCGCCGTTTTCGACTGCGAGGTTTTTCAGACGGTTGAAATTGCCGCCGAAGGAATAGTCGTTGGCACCGAGGCGGCGATCCCCTCCCCGGCCGTGGATGAAGATCACGGTAAAAGCCGCGCCATCGCGTTTGCCGACACGGGTGACGTCGAGGCCGCGGCTACCGATGGAGAGCGTTTCGTTCTCCTGTGAACGGCGCACGCCGAGCGAGACGTATGGCGACTTCACCCGCCGTTCCGGCTCGCTGTCACGGCCGTTGATGTCACGCATTTCCTGGTAGTCGATGACCTTGAAGGCGCCGCCATCCTTGGTTTCCAGCACGGTCTGCTTTGAAAACAGCTCGTCCTTGAACGGTTTCAGCGGTCCGTCGGCGGCGACAACAGGTGAGGCTATTCCCAATGAAACCGCCAGAACCAGCGAGACACGCGACAAAAGAGCTGTGGACATGCGGCGTTTCATGGTGAGTGTGACCCTTTCAATCTTGCCTTCGACCGAGTGGCAAAGCATCACTTCGCCAAAAGCCGCTTTTGTGACCGTTCTTTGTTACCGTTTTCGGGCGGCATCGCGAAAAGGCCCGCTTTCTGGCAGAATTGCGGGCGATTCGAAACAGCACAAGATCGGGACGGCCGCGCATCGCGCCTCCCATCTCACGCAGACAGGTAGTAACGACGCCACCCATGGATGACAACGACCTCTTCGCCGCAATGCCCGCGCAGCCCAAGCCCGAGGCAAAAGAACCAGCACCGGAACCCGTTCGCGCTCAGCCGGCGACGCCGGCGACCGGTGGGGAATACGGCGCGTCGTCGATCCGCGTTCTCGAAGGTCTGGAGCCGGTGCGCATGCGTCCCGGCATGTATATCGGCGGCACCGATGCCAAGGCGCTGCACCATCTGTTCGCCGAAGTCATCGACAACTCGATGGACGAAGCGGTGGCCGGCCACGCGAATTTCATCGAAGTGCATCTCGATACCGAAGGATTTCTGACCGTCAGCGATAACGGTCGCGGCATCCCGGTGGAAAACCATCCGCAGGTTCCGGGCAAGTCGACGCTCGAAGTGATCATGACCAAACTGCATGCCGGCGGCAAATTCGACGGCGATGCCTATGAGACCTCCGGCGGTCTTCACGGCGTCGGCGTGTCGGTCGTCAACGCGCTTTCGGATGTTCTCGAAGTCGAGGTTGCCCGCAATCGCAAACTCTACAAGCAGGTCTTTTCCCGTGGCATGCCGCAGGGTGGGCTGCAGGAGCTCGGTGATGTTCATAATCGTCGCGGTACCCGCGTGCGCTTCCATCCCGATCCGCAGATTTTTGGCGAACATGCAAAATTCGAAGCCGGCCGCATCTTTCGCATGGCCCGTTCGAAGGCCTATCTGTTCGGCGGCGTTGAAATCCGCTGGAGCTGCGATCCCGGCATGGTGCCGGAAGGCGGGGACATTCCTGAAAAGGCAGTCTTCCATTTTCCCGGTGGCCTGAAGGATTATCTGGCAGCCACGCTTGGCAAGGAATTTACGGTTACCCGCGAGATCTTTGCCGGCCGCACGGAAAAAACCGGCGGCCACGGCGCCATGGAATGGGCGATCACCTGGTATGGCGGCGACCCTGCCCTGCATTCCTACTGCAACACCATTCCGACCCAGGAAGGCGGCACGCACGAGGCAGGCCTTCGTATCGCGCTCACCAAGGGCCTGAAGAACTACGCCGAGCTGACACAGAACAAGCGCGCCAAGGACATCACCACCGACGACGTGATGATCTCTGCGGTCGGCATGCTGTCGGTGTTCATCCGCGAGCCGGAATTCGTCGGCCAGACGAAGGACAAGCTCGCCACCGTCGAAGCCCAACGCATCGTTGAAAACACCCTGCGCGATCCGTTCGACCATTATCTTGCCGGCAACCCGAACGAAGCGGCCAAGCTGCTGGAATGGGTGATCGAGCGCTCCGAAGAGCGCATGCGCCGCCGCAAGGAAAAGGAAGTCAACCGCAAGACCGCGGTGCGCAAATTGCGCCTGCCCGGCAAGCTGGCCGATTGCTCGCAGAATACCGCTGAAGGCGCCGAACTGTTCATCGTCGAGGGCGACTCGGCCGGCGGCTCGGCAAAACAGGGGCGTAACCGCGCCAACCAGGCCATTCTGCCCCTGCGTGGTAAAATACTCAACGTCGGTTCGGCCAGCCGTGAAAAGCTGTCGGCCAACCAGCAGATCGCCGACCTCGTCCAGGCGCTCGGTTGCGGCACGCGTACAAAATACCGCGAGGAAGATCTTCGTTACGAGCGCGTCATCATCATGACCGATGCCGACGTTGACGGCGCGCATATCGCCTCGCTGCTGATCACCTTCTTCTATCAGGAAATGCCGGAGCTGATTCGCGGTAACCACCTCTATCTGGCCGTGCCGCCGCTCTACGTCATTCGCCAGGGTGCCAAGAGCGCCTACGCGCGCGATGATGCCCACCGCGCGGAACTGATGGAAACCATGTTCAAGGGCAAGAAGGTCGAAATCGGCCGCTTCAAAGGCCTTGGCGAAATGATGCCGGCGCAGCTGAAGGAAACCACGATGGACCCGAAGAAGCGCACGCTTCTGCGCGTTCTCATCGATGATGTCGATTTCGAGGGTACGCGTGAGGCGGTGGACAATCTGATGGGTACCAAGCCGGAAGCACGCTTCCGCTTCATTCAGGAACGCTCTGCCTTCGCGGAAAATCTCGATATCTGATCAAGGCCTGACAAAGCCTTTTCTACGCCGCCTCAGTCCTGCTGGGGCGGCGTTTCGCGTTCTTCGACGACCTTCATGACCGCAGAGATCAGTGCCGCCGCTTCATAGGGTTTGCGCACGACCGGCGCATCGAAACTGGCGGGAATGATCGAGCGGTCGCTGTAACCGGTGGCGAAAACGAAAGGCACGTTGCGCCTGGTCAGTTCCTCGGCGATCGGTAGCGAGGTTTCAGCCCCGAGATTGACGTCGAGGATGGCGACGTCGGGCGTGAAATCGCGCAGGCGACGCAGTGCCTCCGACGCGGACGGGGCAGTGGTCACCTTGCTGATACCGTGATCGGCCAGCATCGTTTCCACATCGGCGGCGACCAGCATCTGGTCCTCGACGAGAAGCAGGTCGAGTTCCGACATCAGCAAAACGGCCGCATCCTGCGGCTGTCCCGTGTTTTCCGCCAGTTCCGGCAGGATTTCAGTTTCGGCGATATGGATATGCTGCGCCGGGATCAGGAACCGTCCCTGGACACCATCCGACGCGTATTCAACCTTGCTCTTGCCACCGAGTTCAAACGGTACACTGCGATCGATCAGCACGGTGCCGAAGCCCGCACGCGACGGCGGTGTGACGGCAGGTCCCTTGCTTTCGCTCCAGTTCAGTTCGCAATCGCCATTGTCCAGCCGCTGCCATCTGATCTCCAGAAGGCCTCCTGTCACCGACAGCGCGCCATATTTGGCGGCATTGGTCGCCAGTTCGTGCAGGACCAGCGCCATGACGGAATAGGCCCGGCTGTCGAGCCAGACATAGGGACCGAGCAGGGTGACGGTGCGGGCGCCGTCCCGGTAGGGTTTCAGTTCGGCTTCGAGCAGTTCATGAAGCGCACCGCCGTCGCCGCCGCGCACCACCTGATCGTGGGCGAAAGCGAGCGCCTGGATGCGTCCCTTCAGGGTGGCGATATAATCCTGAAGGTTGCGGCCTTCCTGTACGGGATGGCCGATCAGCGCCTTGATGACGGCAAGGATGTTCTTGACGCGGTGGTTGAGCTCCTCGTTGAGCATGCGCTGGCGCACATCCGCCTTGCCGCGCTCGTCCTCCAGCAACTCGTTATGGTGCAGAACGATTTCGACCAGAACGGAACGAATGGCCTCCGCGATTTCCTCCTCGCCGACCGTCCAAGGTTGCGATTGCAGATGCACGGTTTCCTTCCAGATCGCAAAACTCTTGCGTGGTGTCAGGCGGTCGCCAAGCGGGCCCGTCTCGTAGGATTTTTCGGGATTTCCGGCCCAGTTCACCGTCTGCACCACTTCGCGGCGGAAGAAGAACAGGTAATCGCGTGGACGCTGCGACAGCGGGATGGCCAGCACACCGCAAACCTCGGATGCATAAGCGACGGCTTCGGGAAGTTGGCCGACGAGATTGTGGGTTGACCAAGTGCGGCTGTTGGAAACGCTACCGATGAAATCTGCAAGTGCAGTAACCGCGCCGACCGGTGGAGCCATGCCCGAGGGCGTCCATTCGCCATCCAGCCAAAGGCCGATACCGTCGCTCGGAATCATCGCCCGGAATTCGGCGATCGATGTGCGCAGCAGTCCACCGAGATCGGTGTGATGCGACGCGGTCTGCAGGAACTGGTCGAGAAAACGACGCGCTTCGTTGGTGGTGTCTAGGATCTGCTTCTGCTGGAGTGCCGAGAGGTGCATCGACAGGAACTCGCCGAACATTTCGGCGGCAACCCGCTGGGTCAGCGACAGGGTTTTCGGGCTGTAGTGATGACAGGCGATCAGGCCCCAGAGTTCGCCATCGATGACGATCGAGATCGACATGGAAGCGCCGACGCCCATGTTGCGCAGATATTCGCAATGGATTGGCGAGACGCTGCGCAGATGCGCGAAGGAGAGGTCCAGCGGCAGGCCAGCCTCGTCCAGCGTCGGAACAACCGGAACACGATGGCCTTCGGCATCGGAAATGATGCGGATAGTGTTGCGCAGGTAGAGGGTTCGCGCCTGTTTCGGGATGTCGCTTGCCGGAAAATACTGCCCCTTAAAGCTCTCGAGGTCGCGGCGCTTGTATTCGCTCACCACCTGGCCTGCGCCATCCTGCTCGAACCGGTAGACCATGACGCGGTCGTAACCGAGCATGGCATACATCAGGCGGGTCGACTTCTCGATCAACTGACTGATGCTGGAAATGCTGCGCACGCGGCTGATCAGCATGCGCGCGGTTTCGAGCGGCTGGTCGGAATGGGCCGCAGCCGGCTGGAATTCGATAATGACGGAGGTCTCGACACGATGCACGGAGACGTCGAAAGCGCCAGCCTCGTTGACATGCACACCCATGCGCAAGGCCGCCCGGCTCGGGTCATCCGATGTTGCCAACGCATTGCGCAGCGTATGGGCCGCCTCACCGCCGATTACTTCATCGAGGCGCAGTCCGTTGACCTCACCTGAAACGCCCAGCATGTCGGCAGCGTTGGCGGAATGGCGGGTGACCACGGCACCTGTGGCATCGCATGCCAGGAGGCAGCCATGTGGCTGGATGCTGCCTGGAATATGGATCGGTTCGCGGTCGCAATTGGTAAGATCGACCGTCATCTTGTCAGGCATGTATACTTTCCCTGAAAGCAGATCCGACTGCTTCCGATACGGCCAACCCATCGAAATCGACAGGGTTCCCGCGCAACCTCATCCTCTAGAACTCCGAAAACCAGACCGACGCCGCCGGCTTGCCGTGAGCGTTTCGTGTCCCTCCCGAAGGCATCGCTGCGAGATACCCGACAATGTACCACAGATATCAGCGCTTTAGCACGTGAGCAGATAGAGCACAGTCTTCAGATTTTCCAGATTACGCCGAAGGTTTCGTTTACGCATCGGCTTAAACAGCATCGCTGCCACACAGCTACTTTGTCACGATCTTCATATTTCTATCGTAAACTTGACCAATCGCAAGTGAGAGGGTTGCGATCCGGCCGCCAAAGGGTTCCCTTGCGCAGCGGGGTCACATGGCCCATATGCTGATCAACATTTCAGGGAAGAGCAGCCGGCTGTGAGTGCATTTGAAAAAAAGACACCATCCAAGGAACCGCGCTGGCTTGGACCGGTCGCGTCTTCCAGCGTTGCCTTGATTCCCTCCATTTCGGCGGCGCGCTGGCTGTTGGTGCTGGTTGTCTTTGCCGGCATTTATTTCTTCCACGGCTTCATCGTTCCGGTTCTGGCGGCTCTCGTCATCGGTTTCGCCAGCTGGCCGCTCTACAGACGCCTCCTTGCCCGCATCGGCGGCAGCACCACGCTCGGCGCAACGATTGCCATTCTCTTCATCATCACTTTCCTGCTGGTGCCGATCGGCATCGCCATTTCCTATACGACCGGAGAAGTGCGTGAATGGGTGGGCTGGGCGCTTGAGGTCAACCGCATCGGCGCACCCACGCCGGAATGGATCGCCACCCTGCCCTATGCCGGCTCATGGCTGGATAACCAGTGGACCAGTCATATCGGCGTGCCCGGCGCGATCGGCGAGTATATCCAGATCGTCAGCGGCGCCAATATCGGTAACATCTATCGCGCGGTCGTCGCGGCTGGCGGCGGCGCCTTCCACCTCGTTCTGACGCTGCTGTTCATGCTGATCGCGCTGTTTTTCGTCTACCGTGACGGTGCATCCTTCTCGCGCCAGATCGACCTGCTCGGCGAGCGCATCCTGCCGTCGCGCTGGGAGCGCATTTCGCGCGTCGTACCGGCCACGATCAGCTCCACCGTTACCGGCATGACGCTGATCGCCATCGGTGAAGGCATCGTGCTCGGCATCGCCTACTGGATTGCCGGCGTGCCCTCGCCCGTCACGCTCGGTGTCATCACCGGCGTCATGGCGCTGATCCCCGGCGGCGCACCGCTTTCCTTCACCCTCGTCTCCATCTACCTCGTTGCCAGCGGATCACCGTTCGCCGGTATTGCACTTCTGGTGTGGGGCAGTGTCGAACTCTTCATCGTCGACAAGACGGTGCGCCCGCGTCTTGTCGGCGGCCCGATCAAGCTGCCTTTCCTGCCGACCTTCTTTGGTCTTGTCGGCGGCGTGAAGACGATGGGCTTTCTCGGCCTGTTCATCGGCCCTGTACTGATGGCGTTGCTCGTGGCCGTATGGCGCGAGTGGGTGCGCGAAGTGGAACTGTCGGAGCCGCGCGAAGCGGAAGCGGCAAACATACCCGCCACGGAAACGCCAGCCGCACGCCGCGAGGTCGCATCCTCCTGATCCTGAATGACGCCGGCGGGCTTGCCTTGCTGGCGTCACGATCCTTGGCATAAACTCGTTCTGGAAACAGAACCGGGATGCCCATGAACCCTGCCATCATCGCCATGACCATTCTCGGCTGCGACGACGCCGTGAAGGATTGCCAGTATATCGCCACGCTGCAGCAGCGCTGGCCGTCGATCGAGATGTGTAACTCGGTGTCGGAGCAGCAACTGGCCTCCTTCGCCAATGTCTCCTACCCCGTGGTCATTGCCGTCTGCCAGGACCCCAGAGCACCGGAGACGGCCGACAACGCGTCCCCGCAGCCAAACCAGCCGGACACCGAAACGGCGGCCAAGCCGCCGGAAACCGAAGAGCAGAAACGACAAGAGGAACGCGGCATGGCAGCCCGTGCCATCAGTCGCGTAACATCGGCCCTGCCGAGCAGTGACGGTATTCGCACACTGTTCGGCAAGCCGGTACGGCTGGTGGAAAACAGCTATTCCTGGGTCGCGAAGAAATTCCGGGACTGAGGCTTACGCTGCGAAGGCAAGATCGCCGGCATAAGAGCGCGCCAGCAGGCGCTCTTCCATCAAATGCAGCTTCTCGATCATGTCGAGCATTTCCGCCAATGGCGACATCGGCTGCGCTTCGGCCCTGAAACGTTCGATCAGCGGCAGGCAAATGCTCTGCAGTGAAAAGCCGATCGGCGACCGCGCCGCCTCCCGCCATAAAAGGACAGCCTCGACAAAAACATTGGCGATCGACCGATCAAGGCCCGCCGCCTCGAAGAGCGCGCGCACCGCATGCATTCGGCCGGTGGCGAGGATGGATCGCACACGCTGGTCGTCGAGGCCTGACAGGTTGCAGATCGCACCGGAGAAGAAATCCACCTTGCCACCGCACAGGACATGAATGAGGAAAGCCGGCGTCAGGCGGCCTTTCTGGCGAAGATGTTCGACCAAGCCGGCAATATCGTGATGCCGCACCGTGCCGGCAATGGCGACGGTTGCCGCTTCACTGGCCTCTCGGGTGACATAATCGATACGCGACGCAGTCAATGTGGTTCGCATCAGATCACTGGCTGCCAATGCCTCGCTGACATGGCTAACCAGAAGATGGCGCGCATCGGCGGCCAGATCCTCACGATCGAGCAGCACGTTACGGATATCTGCATTGTGGCCATGACGCTCAGCAATACGACGCAGCGTGAAACGGGTGATCGATGCCGTTTCGTTTTCAAGCAGCAGCAGCGCCTCCTCCTTGCCCGCCACTTCGGCGATGGCTGCGGAAATGCCGCGCGACAGGTTCGGTCGAGAAGCCACAAGCGCCCGCGTCACGACACTTCCCCGCCCGACCAGATCGACAAGATCGATATCGGTCAGCACCGGTGAACGAGTTATGACGGAGGAGGCGATCAGTGGCTGGTCTTCGGCCAGCGACATGATCATGCCGCGCGGAGCATCCGGCGAATCGGCAACTGCCTCGGCGAGCGCTGTGCGCACCACAGGAGACGGATCGTCCAGCAGATGCGTCAGCGCCAGTACGGCCGCCTGCCGCTTTTCGTCCTGCACGGACGAGGCAAGATAGCCCCGCGCCAATGCATGGGCAGCTTTTGCCCTGTCTGCTGGCCTGGCGGTTTCCGCCCAACGAAGAAAAGCCTGTACGATCACCCCGAAACCCCAATACAAAAGGAGCGTTACCCGCATTTACCCTACGAAATGCAGCTTAGGCAAAAATCGTTTAAGATTGGTTCACCATAAGATTTAACCACGAACGGAGAGTATTTCTGTCCGCTTTACTGCCGAAAACATGGCTGATCGTTTCGCCCGCGGAAGACCTTGTCCCGGCGGGGGAAACCGCGTCTTGCACCATCGTCGCCGACCTGCGCAAAATGCAGGCGGGCCCGGACTCGTTCGTGCTCACCGGCGCGACCGGTGCGCTTCTGTCGGCCGTCACCACTGATGCGACAACTGCACTACTCGACCTTTGCGTGGCGAAAAGGATCGCATTCGTCATTCTCTCCGGCGTGCGTCACGGCACAGAGATTCAACATCTGGACGTCCTGCTGCAGGTCGCCGAGGCGCGCGCAGGCATATCGACCGGGACGACCCGAATCATCGCCATGGCTGGAGACAACCCGCATGGGCTATTGGCGGCCGCCAGCTTTGCGGAAAAAAGCAAACGCCTGATTGCGCTTGGATGGGATGCGGGTGCTCTGGCTGTGGCCATGGGGTCCAGACATGGGCTCGGCACAGAGGTTGCAGCCACCGCCCGCGCCACCCTGCTACTCGCCGCAGCCGCTGCGAATGTATCGGCAATCGATACGGTCGAACCGAACACGGACGACGAATCGTTCCGCGCCGCCTGCCTCCACGCCAGGGCGCAAGGTTTTTACGGAAAAATGACCGGCGTTCCTTCGCACGTGCCGGTCATTCAGTCGGTGTTTAGCGATTGATCATCAGCCCTTGGGCGTCGTCGGCCGCGTCATTTCAAAGACGTCTGCACCGCCATCGGCATAATCGCGATAGCCCATGCGGCCGAGCGGGCGGGCAATGCCCATATCCACCCTGCCCTCGTGCAAAATGTCTTCGCTGAGATGGATGCCGACCACCTGCCCGAAGACGACGATGGCCTCGGCCTTGCCGCCGTCCATCGTTTTCGGCTCGATGATGTCGGTCACCCTGCATTCCAGCGCCGCATAGGCCTCGGCCACGAAGGGCGCATCCACGAGCGTCCCGGGCTTTGCCGTCAGGCCCGCAATGGTGAATTCATCGACGCCGTAATCGACGCTGACCGAAGAAGCATTCATCTGTTCGGCAAGGTGCCGGCTGGCGAGGCTTGCCGTGAACACGCCTGTCTCGCGGGCATTGCGAAAACTGTCCTTCGGCCCGCTCGACGCGAACATGACCAGCTTGGGCTTGTCGCAGATCGCGTTGAAGAACGAATAGGGCGACAGGTTCAAAGAACCATCCCGCCCCTTCGTACCGATCCAGCCGATCGGCCGTGGCGACACGATCGCTTTGAACGGATCGTGCGCCAGACCATGCCGGTTTTCATCGGTCGAGTAAAACATCGTCATTCCACCCAGGAGACGATATCGGCCAGGTCCGGCCGCGGCCGATCCGGGGTATTGAAATCGCTTGAGCCGATATGGATGAAGCCCGCGGCCTTCTCGCCTTCATGAATGCCAAGCGCCGACTGCACGCGCTCGTCATAGGTGATCCACTCTGTCCGCCAATTCGCGACATAACCATGCGCCTCGCAGGCCATAACCAGATTGAGGCAAAGCGCACCAGCGGACAGCAGCTGCTCCCATTCCGGAATTTTTGCATGAGGCGCAGCGGTGCTGACGACGGCAACGACGAGAGGCGCACGGGAAAAGCGCGCCAGTTCCGCCTGCTGCGCTGCCTCGGTCATGTCAGGCGTCTTTTCCAGCGAGAGGCGCAGGAACTCTTCGCCGAGTTTGACCCGCGAATCACCGCGATAAACGATGAAGCGCCATGGTGCGATCTTGCCGTGATCGGGCACGCGCGAAGCAAATCGCAGGATTTCCGTCAATTCTTCCTGCGAGGGGCCGGGCTCTCTGTATTGCGCCACCGGGGTGGAATGGCGTTGGCGCAGGTAGTCGATCAGCTTGATATCATTGCCCATGGTCACACTCGCATGTTTGACAGTTCGATGACGGACGCGTCCGGCATTTCGGCCTGTTTTTGATACAGGCCTTGAATTTGCCTTGGCGTTGGTTTTCAAGTGAAGTCTGCAACACGAAGAGTCAATCCGGGCGACATGACCAGAACCTCCATTGCCGTTTATGTGATGATCGGTGCAGCTTTTGCTGCCCTGCCGGCATCACCGTCTTTTGCCCAGGATGCATTCCAGAATTTCAAGCAGCTCGGCGGTTCCACAAAGATGCCGAAGCTCAACGCCTTTTCGGCAACGCCCAGCGCTCCCGCTGGCCTTCTTGCCCGCAACGTTGCTTTCGAAGCAAAGCTGACCAATGACGGCGAAGCGATGAAGGATGGCCTGGCATGGCGCGTCTTCGGTCCCATCCCGGGTGCTGACGGCAAGCTGCCATTGCTGGCCAGCGCCGATGGCGGCACCGCCGATTTTCAACTGGCCCCCGGCGATTATTTCGTCAACGTCGCGTTCGGGCGCGCTGGTCTCACCCGCAAGCTCACCGTGCCCGAGCAGGGGCAGGTCGACAAGCAGACGGTGGTTCTCGATGCCGGTGGCTTCGTACTGAATGCGGTAACCGGCTCTGACGTCCGCATTCCGCCGGCACAACTGAGTTTCTCGGTCTATTCTTCGGAAAGTCGCGAGGATGGCGAGCGCGGTCTGGTGATCGCAGACGTCAAGCCCAACAGCATCGTGCGGCTCAATGCCGGCACCTATCATGTCGTATCCGAGTATGGCAGCGTCAACGCCGTGGCGCGTGCCGATATCCAGGTGGAAGCCGGCAAGCTGACGACAGCAACGCTGCAACATCGCGCCGCCCAGATCACGCTGAAACTTGTCTCCCAACCCGGTGGCGAAGCGATTGCCGATACCGCCTGGTCGGTTCTGACGGGATCAGGCGACGTCGTCAACGAAAGCGTCAGCGCCTTTTCGACAATGATCCTCTCCGAGGGAGACTACCTCGCCGTTGCCCGTAACAAGGACAAGATCTACCAGCGCGAATTTACCGTGAAAGCCGGCCAGAACGCCGATGTCGACGTTCTGCTTTCATCTCACGCCCAGACGGCCAACGCCGATATCGAGTAATCCGCGTCGTTTTTGTCAGGCCCGTCAAGCCGCTTCGCTGCGGTTCGCAGCCTTGCGTGCCTCACGCCGCGTCAATGGCCGCATGGCAAAGACGGCATCATAGAGCTTGGCCAGCAGCAGTTTCCGATCGGTTGTCGCTGCCATTTCCTCATAGGCAATGACGGAACCGATACGGGCACGAATGGTGGTGCCCGAAAGCCGCTTGAACTCGCGGATCAGCAGCGACAGGCGCAGCACGAGCGAGATCTTGCTGGCAAAATGGAAGAGCGGACCGTTCTGCCCTTCGAAATAGATTGGCAGCACATTCGCCTTGGCGGACTGGATGAGTTTGGCCGGAAACATTTTCCACGGCAGGTCTTCAGCACGGCCAAAGCCGCGTCTTGCCGTCGCGACACCGCCTGCAGGAAAGATGATGATGGTGACACCCTCTTTCAGCAGCTTCAGCGCCTCGTGGCGCATAGCCATGTTCTGCGCCAGCGCCTCCCTGGTTTCCTCGAAGGAGACGGGCAGCGAATAGGGCGCCATTTCCGGCACTTTTAGAAGTTCGTTATTGATCATCACCCGGAACGGACGCCCAAGCTGCTCCGCCAGTGCCAGACTGGCGATACCGTCACCGATGCCGAAGGGATGGTTGGCAAGGATGACCAAAGGCCCTTCCGGCAGATTGCGCGGCGGCCATTCGCCGGCCACGTCCATGCCGACATCGATCAGATCGAGCATCTTGCCGAAAACGCGGTCGCTCTTGCCGACGATATCACTGCGCCAGATGTCGTAGAGCCGGGCATACCGGTTGCGGCCTGACATGCCCTCGATCGAGCGGATGATCCAGCGTTTCAGCCGCGTATCGCGCTCGTTGGCGTATGAAAGTTCCCTGAACTGCAATGCGGCCTCCACGCGGACCATCAGACATTTTCGCCGGTTATCATTGCAGTTCGATGACGAAATGAAAACGGCGCCTGTGGATTTCTCCGCAGGCGCCGTTTGTTTGTCAGATCAGGCCGAGAGCTTGGCCTTGCGGGCAGCAAGCTTGCGCTTGACGTCCGGCGGCGTTGCCTCATCGACCAGCGATGCGACAGCTTCGTCGAGCGACATGGCTGTCTGTGCCTGCGAGCCGAGGCGACGGATATTGACCGACCGCTGTTCGGCTTCCTGACGACCGCAGACGATGATCACCGGCACCTTGGCAACAGAGTGCTCGCGGACCTTGTAGTTGATCTTCTCGTTGCGGAAATCGGTCTCGACCTGCAGACCGGCATCGCGCAGCTGTTCAGCAACTTCACGACCGTAATCGTCGGCATCCGAAGTGATGGTGGCGACGACGACCTGCGTCGGCGCAAACCACAGCGGCATGTGACCGGCAAAATTTTCGATCAGGATGCCGAGGAAACGTTCCATCGAACCGCAGATGGCGCGGTGGATCATCACCGGCTGGGTCTTTTCCGAGTTCTGGTCGATGTAGAAGGCGCCAAAACGTTCCGGCAGGTTGAAATCAACCTGCGTAGTGCCGCACTGCCATTCACGGCCGATGGCGTCCTTCAGCGTGTATTCGAATTTCGGACCATAGAAAGCGCCCTCGCCCGGCAGGATGCCGGTCTTGATGCGGCCTTCAGACTGTTCCTCGATCATCTTCAACACGTCGGTCATGACGCTTTCGGCGCGATCCCACAGATCGTCGGTGCCGACGCGCTTTTCAGGACGCGTCGAAAGCTTGACGACGACTTCCTGGAAACCGAAATCTTCGTAGACCGACAGGATCAGTTCGTTGATGCGCAGGCATTCCGCTGCCAACTGTTCGTCGGTGCAGAACACGTGGGCATCGTCCTGCGTGAAACCGCGCACGCGCATCAGGCCATGGAGCGCGCCCGAGGCTTCGTAACGATGCACGTTGCCGAATTCGGCGAGACGGATCGGCAGTTCGCGATAGGATTTCAGGCCGTGCTTGAAGATCTGCACGTGACCCGGGCAGTTCATCGGCTTCAGCGCGAAAACGCGGTTGTCGGCTTCCTCGTCGTCAGGATGCGTGAACGCGTAGGCCGATTTCACGGCGAACATGTTGTCCTGATACCAGCCCCAGTGACCCGAGGTTTCCCAGAGCGAGCTGTCGAGAACCTGCGGCGCGTTGACTTCCTCATACGTACCGGCCAGACGGCGGCGCATATAGGAGGTCAGGGTCTGGAACATGCGCCAGCCCTTGCCGTGCCAGAACACCACGCCCGGACCTTCTTCCTGGAAATGGAAAAGGTCCATTTCGCGGCCGAGCTTGCGGTGGTCACGCTTTTCGGCTTCGGCGAGAATGTGCAGATACTGGTCGAGCTCTTCCTGTGTGGCCCATGCCGTACCGTAGATGCGCGTCAGCATCGGCTTGGTCGAATCGCCACGCCAGTAGGCGCCGGCAACCTTCATCAGCTTGAAGGCGGTGCCGATCTGGCCCGTCGAGGCCATATGCGGTCCACGGCAGAGGTCGAACCAGCCGCCCTGATTGTAGATCTTCAGGTCCTGACCTTCCGGGATCATGTCGACCAGCTCGACCTTGTAGGTCTCGCCCTTGTCGGCAAACACCTGCTTGGCTTTTTCGCGCGTCCAGATTTCCTTGGTGAAGGCGGCGTTCTTCTGGACGAGTTCCTTCATCTTCTTTTCGATCTTTGGCAGATCGTCGGGAGTGAAGGGCCAGTCTTCCTTGCTATCCGGATGGATGCGCTTGAAGTCGTAATAAAAACCGTTCTCGATGACCGGGCCGATCGTCACCTGCGTGCCGGGCCACAGATCCTGTACGGCCTCGGCCATGACGTGGGCGGCATCGTGGCGGATCAGTTCCAGCGCGCGCGGATCGGTGCGGGTGACGATCTCGATCTTACCATCGGTGACGGGATCGGAGAGATCGCGCAGCTCGCCATCCAGCGTGATCGCCACGGCCTTCTTGGCCAGCGACTTGGAGATGGATTCGGCGACGGCAAAGCCGGTCGTGCCCGCGTCATAGGCGCGAACGGAACCATCGGGAAATGTAAGGGAAACGGACATGTTGAATTCTCCTAGCCAGTCCCGCCAACGAATGCGGGTGGACAAAAATGGGCTGCGAGACTTTTTCACGCAGCAACGAACGGCGCGGTGATAGTCAAAAAACACGACTGAGTAAAGGTTTCAGGCCTTCTTGCCGAAGCGCCAGAGCGCCCATGGCATCAGGCGGCGGGTTCCCTCACCCAGCACTTCCGGCACCGGATCGAGACCGGATGTGCCGCCAGGGCCGCAGCGGCCAACCCGGAACAGGGTCAACCAGAAGCCGGACCAGAAACCGTGGCGTGCGAAGGCCTCATAACCGTATTCCGAACAGGTCGGGATATGACGGCATCCATTGCCGATAAAACCGGAAAGCGTCAGCTGGTAGAGACGGATGAAACTCATGCCCATGAGGCGGCCCGGCGTTTTGCGGAACGGGCCGTTCCAGTTGCGGCCGGTATATTTTCTAACGTCACCAGGTTCGTCTTCATCCGGTTGGCCACAGGCGCCGCACATGTGTCAGCCCGTCGCTACGGCAGTATCGCTCTTCGCTTCCGCCTGATCGATCGCATCAACGACGGCATCGAAGGTCAGCATGGTGGAGGCGTGGCGGGCCTTGTAGTCCTTGACGGGTTTCAGCACCCGCATTTCCTCGAAACGACCGACCGGCCCTTCGCCGTCCTCTTTCAGCATGGCCAGCATGTCGATCCGCGCCTGCCGCAACTCTTCCACACTCGCGCCGATCACGTGTTTCGCCATCGCTGCCGATGAGGCCTGCCCCAGAGCGCAGGCTCGCACCTTGTGGCGAAAGTCGCTGACGATACCGCCTTCGAGCTTTATGAAAACCTTGACCTTCGACCCGCACAGCTTCGAATGTTTTTCCGAGGCACCGTCCGCGTCTTCCAGTTCACCGGAAAGCCCGATATTGCCGGCAAGCTCGAGAATGCGGCTATTGTAGATGTCGTCCATAATCACCAGTTTCCGGATTATCGCACACGTCGCCGAAGAGCGCATGTCGAACACTGCGTCTTCGCAGATGCTCCTGTCATACCGTTCGTTTTATCATTATATGCTAGCGGAGAAAGCCCGCATCAAGACGTAAGCTTTTGCATGACGATCATCAAAATCGGAATGCAATGTCTTGTAAAATGGCTCTCGCGGCGTCAGATAGCGCCAAAATGGCGTTTTGTGGCCGAATGCCCGGCGTCACTGTACTAGGATCGGATGCGACCTTGACCCGCATCAGGATCAGGAGACTTGAAATGGATGCCATTGTGAAGAACTTTCCGGCCACAGGCCTCGCTAATGCTCGCCCGACGCAGCAGGAGGCCGAGGATGCAGTGCGTGTGCTTTTGCGCTGGACCGGCGACGATCCGTCCCGCGAAGGTTTGCTCGATACGCCCAAGCGTGTTGCAGCCGCCTATCGCGAGCTGTTTTCCGGCTATGACCAGTCGCCCGAGGAAATCCTTGGCCGTACCTTCGAGGAAGTGTCCGGTTACAAGGACATGGTTCTTGTGCGCGACATCCCGTTCTATTCGCACTGTGAGCATCACATGGTGCCGATTATTGGCAAGGCGCATGTCGCCTATCTGCCGAAGGGCCGCGTTCTCGGTCTTTCCAAGATCGCACGCCTCGTCGAGGTCTTTGGCCGACGCCTGCAGACGCAGGAAGCACTGACGGCACAGATTGCCGATGCCATTCAGAGCGTGCTTGAACCGCGCGGCGTTGCCGTGATGATCGATGCCGAGCATATGTGCATGGCCATGCGCGGTGTCCAGAAGCAGGGTTCGACCACCCTGACGACGACCTTCACCGCTGAATTCCAGGACAACGCCGCCGAGCAGGCGCGCTTCCTGACCCTTATCCGCACCTGAAAACTGCCGATCCGCAGGTATTGCCATGACGCTGACATTTGCCGCACCGTCCGCCGACAAGCACGCGCTCGAAGCGGGCGGCGATTTCACGCCACGCTTCGACGCCCATGGTCTCGTCACCGCCGTCGTGACCGATGTGCGCGATGGCGAATTGCTGATGGTGGCGCATATGAATGCCGAGGCGCTGGCGCTGACGATCGAAACCGGCATCGCCCATTATTACAGTCGTTCACGCGCAAAAATCTGGAAAAAAGGTGAGACCTCCGGCAACCTCCAGACGGTTGCGGAACTTCGCACGGATTGCGATCAGGATGCCGTCTGGCTGAAAGTCCGCGTTGGCGGCCATGATGCCAGCTGCCACACCGGCCGCCGCTCCTGCTTCTATCGCACGGTAAAGGAAACCGATGGCAAGGCCATCGTCGAGATCGCCGATGATGACCGCCATTTCGATCCCGATTCCGTGTACGCGAGCTGAGGAACGAATCTTCTCGTCGTCCCGTTTCCTGTCACATTTGCCGTTGATCAATACTTTCGAAACGCATTCGGGAGCCTAATGATCATCTGGGTTGATGATCTGGCGTGGAGGAGACGCGGAAGACATGAACTGGACTTGGAATAGAAACGCCCCGCATCCCGCCCCCGTTACGGACGTCGGAGGTGCGGTTGTTCTCGATGCTCCGCCATCCCCTCCTGAAAAACATCATCCCGAACCTCGCAAGGCCAAGATCGCGCTTGCCCTCGGTGGCGGCGCTGCGCGCGGCTGGGCGCATATCGGCGTGCTGCGTGCGCTGGACGAGGAAGGTATCGAAGTCGGCATGATCGCCGGCACCTCGATCGGCGCGCTGGTCGGCGGCTGTTATCTTGCCGGCAAACTCGATGAACTGGAAACATTTGCACGCTCGCTCACCATGCGCCGTATCGCCGGCCTGCTGGATCTGACGATCGGCGGCGGTGGTCTTTTTGGGGGCATGCGGCTGACCAAACGCATGCAGGAACATATGGAAGGCATTGCGATCGAGGACCTCAGCCGTCCTTTCGTTGCCGTCGCGACCGAATTGCAGAGTGGCCACGAAGTCTGGATCGCCAGCGGCTCGCTGATCACGGGCTTACGCGCCTCCTACGCCCTGCCCGGCATTTTCGAACCTGTCAAATGCAACAATCGCACTTTGGTCGATGGCGCGCTGGTCAATCCGGTGCCGACATCCGTGTGTCGTGCCTATGAGCAGCCGCTCGTCGTCGGCGTCAATCTCAACTACGATATCTTTGGCCGGGCCGCCGTGGTGCGCCACAATGCCAGCATTCAGGAAATCGAGCAGCGACAGCGCATGGACGATGCCGGTGGACGCGCCGCCAGCCGTATCAGCATGACCGGCACGATGGTGCAGGCCTTCAACATCATCCAGGAGCGCATCTCACGCGCGCGTCTTGCCGGTGATCCGCCGGATCTGGCGCTGCATCCGCGCCTCAGCGATATCGGCCTGTCGGAATTTCACCGCGCCGGTGAAGCCATCCGGCGCGGCTACGAGGAAACCAAAGCGCAGATCGTTGCGTTGAAGCGCATGCAGGAAATCTGCGCCCGATAATCGGCTTCAGCGGTCAGCCGGCGATATAGGCCTTGATCTGTTCGGCTTCGTGTTCGATTTCGCTGATCCGCGATTTCACCACGTCGCCGATCGAGATAATGCCGACAAGCGCACCATCGGCCTCCACCGGCACGTGCCGGAAACGACCGGCCGTCATCATTTCCATCAACTCGTCATTGGTATTGTCTTCGCGACAATGGGTCACATTCGCAGTCATCGAGGATGACACCGGCTTTTCCAGCACCGCCGCTCCTTCACGGGCAATGGCACGCACCAGATCCCGCTCCGTAAAAATTCCGGCAATGCGACCTTCGAGGCTTGTCACCACGACGGCGCCGATATGCTTTTCGTTGAGGATGGCGGCAACCTCGCTCAGCGTCTGCTCCCGACTGACCGAAACGACAGTCCGACCTTTCGCATCCAGCATGCTCTTAACGGTTTGGGGCATGGTTCTCTCCTCACGTTTCTTTTGCGTCTCACCACAAGGCTGAAGCACCAAAAGCCCTCCCCGGCCAGCGCTGCAACCAGAAGGATGGTGCCCCTTAAGAGACCCAAAAGCAATGTTTTGTCAGAGAGCGAGACTTACCGCACGCGATCAAACAGGCCGAACAGCAGATAACCGAACAGAAAACCGCCTATATGCGCGTCCCAGGCAATGGCGTCGGAACCGGCATCGATCAGGGGCAAGCCTACCGCCGCCAGCAGGTTCCCGGCGAACCAGAGAATCACGAATGTCTTTACGGTCCGGCTGCGCATGGCGCCGGTAATCGTCTGGCGCGGGTAAAGATGGCCGAAGGTCCGGTCATAGCCGCCATCCCTCGGAAATGCGAACCTGCAGGCTGCGCCCATCAATGCGGAGACCACGCCGGAAGCACCGATCAGAATCGTCGTCTCACCCCAATTGATCGCTGCGTGAAAAAAAGCCGAAGCAGCGGCCGACAAAATCCAGAACAGCAGATAGCGCGCGGTACCTATGCGACGCACCACCGGCGCACCGAAAGCCAGAAGCCACAAGGTATTGAAAATGAGGTGCTGAAAGCTTCCGTGCAGAAAGGAATATGTGACCGGCGTCCACAGCCACTCCAACCCCTGTTCCGACAAGGGGTGGACATAACGCACAGGACTGAAGGCGAACTGGACCATAAACCAGTATTCGATCTGCTCGGAAGGCGCATAAGCCTGAAAAAGGTAAACGGCCGCCAGAACAACGACCGTCACAACCAGTGAGGTCGGCAGATTGAAGATTGGCTGCCTGCCATTGTCTTCTTCTTCAAGCACGGCCTGTTGCGCCCGTTCCTCATCCGCCTCTGAATGCGGCGGCACATCCTGTCTGTCAGCCATTCATCACCTGCTGTTCTCTCTGCCTCAGCCTTACCGGACGAAGGGTGCGAACGGAAGCACTCGGCGACTTGGCACGGTTTTCGCTACGTCTGTCACAAGGGCTCGGGAAAGAATGAATCTTGTTCCGAAATATAACACATGAGTACCATGCAGACCGACGCAGGAAACGAATTATTCAGCTACTGGCTTGAACTGAAACGCGATGGAACGATCCCGCAGCAGCGGGAATTCGAACCCGCGCGGGTACGCCACATGCTGCCCGACCTTTTTATTCTCGGCAAAAATGATGCCGGCACCATGTCGTTTCGATTGGCCGGCACCCGCCTTTGCGCGCTGTTCGGGCATGAACTTCGGGGGCGCCCCTTTACATGCCTTTGGCACAAGTCCCAACGCCGGCAAGCGGGCATCGGCATTCAGGCCATGCTTGCCCGAGGCAACCCGATGGTTACCGATGTGACCGGCGTGGGCGCGGAAAGCAATCATGAATATCAGATGATGCTTCTGCCAATGCGCTCGGGCGAATCGGAAGCGGATCGCATCCTGGGCGCAATCTTGCCCCGCCAGCCCCGCGCGAGCGCATTGCTGGAGCACATTTCCTGCCTCTATGCCGGTGAGTCGCGCAGTATCGCCGAGGAAAGCGTGGACATTCACCCCGAAGGTAAGCGTTTTACCCGCTTCATGCGACGTCTTCTTTCTGTTGAAATAGTAGATGACGGACTTTCGGGAAGAAGCTGACAAGCCAGTCAGAACGTTCTATTAACCGCGATGCGATATCCATTACAGCGCCTTGCACCGTCAGGCGCATAATGGGCATCATAACATTTCAGAATTTACGCATCGCGACTTGAGAGAACGAGCATGTACTCTTTCCAGCCAGCTCAACCATCGACACCACCGCAGGGCGCGCAGGAGCGTTCCTTCCAGCGGGTGACGGTCGGCATGAGCGGCCGGCTGATGCTGGAAAGCCACGATGAATTTCCCTGCACGGCAGTGGAAATGTCGCCGGGCGACGTTGTCTTCTCATGCGAGGCGCGCCCCTCGGCCGGCGAACGAGTTATCGCCTACATCGAAAATCTCGGGCGAATCGAAGGCAATGTCATCGGCGTCACGGCCGACGGCTTTTACATGTCGATCAACGCGACCGACCGCAAGCGCGAGAAACTGGCCGCCCAGCTCACCTGGCTCGCCAACAAGCATGAACTCGGACTGCCGGAAGATCGTCGCCACGATCGCCTGACGCCTCGCATCACCCGCACAGAGATCGTGCTGGACGACGGCCGCAAATATCCGTGCAAGATCGTCGACCTCTCGCTTTCCGGCGCCGCCATCGATATCGAGATTCGTCCGGCACTCGGCACACCGGTCATGCTCGGCAACATGCGTGGCCGCATCGTGCGTCATTTCATCGAGGGCGTTGCGATCGAGTTCGCCTCCGTCCAGTCCCGCGAGTCGCTGCGGGCTTTTCTCTAAGCCGCCGCCACCGCTCCCAATCTTTACACTTTCGAAGCCGGCGACCAAAATCGCCGGCTTTTTTGTGCCGTTTCGACGGTGCAACGGGACAGTTTCGAGAAAAATACGGGGTATCGCTAAAAAAATCTCGTTTCGGGACGATTTTTTTGACACCAAAAACCGACCCGTGCCAGCCTGAAACAGTGACAAAGTGCCTGATAAACAAGGTTTACGAGCCATTTAGCATGAGTTGAGGCTCGATTCTCAGGCCTTGTGACGGGACCGACAAAGACCTTCTCAAGAGCGTTAAAAACCAAGCAGATTCAGTAGGATAACGCCTCCATACCAGCGTCGCGAAGCGTCGATGATTCAAATTTGAACTAAATTTGCGGAAAATACCCGTCGAATTTTCGTCGAATTCAATTCGAATTTTCGGCATGTTTTAGCTGAATTGAATTCAAATAAGCACTTGTTTTTACGACGGTATTTTCCGCCGGATCAAAACCTTGCTGCGATTGTCTCCTCACCAACGGGGAGACAAGAAAAATGACGAAGAGCACAGCCCTGGTGATCGCCGCTATCGCCACCTTCATCGCAGTATTTCAGCCACAGGCGGCATCCGCTGCCAGCGGCACGATGAAGGTCATCGGTCAGGCCAACCCGCCGATCGGTCATTACGAATTCTGCAAGACCTATCGCAGCGAATGCGTTCGCACCAATGGTGACCGCGGCGCAGTCGCACTGACCGAAGACAAGTGGCGCACGCTGCTCGACGTCAACTACACCGTCAACACCGCCATCCAGCCGATGACCGACCAGGAAATCTACGGCGTCGAGGAAAAGTGGGCCTATCCGACCACGGTCGGCGACTGCGAGGACTTTGTCCTCCTGAAGCGCAAGATGCTCATGCAGAAGGGTTTTGATGCCTCTGCCCTGCTGATCACCGTCGTGCTGCAGCCGAATGGCGAAGGCCATGCCGTCTTGACCGTGCGCACCGATCGCGGCGATTTCATCCTCGACAACATGCGCAACAAGGTCATGCTCTGGGCCGATACCGAATATACCTACCTCAAGCGCCAGTCGAACGAAGATCCGGGCCGCTGGGTCAAGTTGCAGGATGGCCGCACCATCGCAGTCGGCAGCGTCAGCCAGTAATTCTTGCAATACCCTCACTGAAAACTTGCCCGGCCCACTTAAACGTGGCGCCGGGCTTTTTCGTTTGCCCTGCCTGCTCCGCACAAGCCTCATATGGAAAGACGTGCCTGACAGCAGGCAGGTCACAATGGCGCAACAGGACGACTATCAGGAACCACTGATCAGCAATCGCATGGCATTCGGCCTGATGGCAGGTCTTGGCCTCATGGTTGCCGCAACCTTCGCCATCAGTCTGGGCGGCCAATGGATCGGTCCAAGGCTGGCGCTCGGCAGCCATACCGACAGCCGTGAAGAAGTCAGCGTCCGCATTGGTCAGGACGAGTTGCGCCTGCCGGTCAACACCATCCGTTTCGGCGAACAGCGGCGCTCCGGCGACAGTGACCGCATCGACCTTTATCTTACCTGGCCGGAAATGCAGGGCTATAGCGTCAGCCTCAAGAACCGATTCGACGGCTCTCACAACACAGACGGACTGATCTTTCTGCAATTGTCGCAGAGCACCATGTCGCGCGACATGTCCGGACGCGTGGAGCCGATCTATTCCCGCCTGTTCGACGGCGATCCCCTGCCCGGCCCCTATGGGCTCACCGCCCATCACCTTCGTGCCGATAGCGGTTATGGCCAGGAAGTCATCCTGACCGCACCGATGGCCGACGGCGGCAGTTATGCCGTTCGCTGCCTGATGCCCTCCCAATCCACCGCAGCAAGCTCCAGGTCGGCTGCCGCCGCCAACAGTGCGAGTTGCCAGAGAGACATAAGGGCGGGACAGGACCTGACGGTCCTTTATCGATTCTCTCCGTCGCTTTTGCGCGACTGGCAACGCATTGACGCCGCAATCGCTCGTTTTGTACGTGAGCGCGCAACCAAGCGAAAACCCGCGCAATAAGCCGCTAAAATTCGATCAAACGCTGCAACGTCGGGTTCATCATAAACCAGTTGGTAACGCTGCTGACCTAAAGTGCACCGCAACGGCACGCTGCGGGGGCGCGACCGGACCCATTACCATCGAGTTGCAAGTAGCGAGTGCAGGCGTGTTGAAAAACCTCTTCAGTTCATCTCTCCCCAAGGATGGCACATCGAAAACCGCTCGGGTTGCTGGTCGGTTCGTTGCAGCGATCGTAGCGTCGACGATTTTCGTCAGTCCCGCTCTTGCTGCGAAATATGCCGGCATCGTCGTCGATGCCAAAACCGGCAAGGTTCTTTATAACGAAGACGGCGACGGCCTTCGTTATCCGGCGTCTCTCACCAAGATGATGACGCTTTATCTTACCTTCGAAGCGCTCGAGTCCGGCAAAATCTCTCTGAGTGACAAGGTTCCGGTGTCGGCGCATGCCGCATCAGAGCCTCCGTCGAAGCTCGGCGTTCGCGCTGGCGGCTCGATCAATGTCGAACAGGTCATCCTGTCGCTGGTCACACGTTCGGCAAACGATATGTCCACCGCCATGGGCGAATTCCTCGGCGGCTCGGAAGCGCGTTTCGCGCAGATGATGACCAACAAGGCACGTGCGCTCGGCATGACGCGCACCACCTATCGCAACGCCCACGGCCTGCCGAACACCGCGCAGATGACAACGGCCCGCGATCAGGCTCGCCTCGGCATCGCGCTGCGCCAGCACTTTCCGCAGTATTACGGCTATTTCAACACCCGCAGCTTCAAGTTCGGCAGACAGGTCATCGGCAATCACAACCGTCTCGTCGGTAATGTGAAGGGCGTTGACGGCATCAAGACCGGCTATACGCAGGCTGCCGGCAGCAACCTTGCCACATCCGCACAGCTCGACGGCCGCTCGATCGTTGCCGTCATCCTCGGCGCCAAGGGTAGTGCCGCCCGTGACGCGCAGATGCGCAAGCTCGTCGCCACCTATCTGCCGCAGGCATCACGCGGCGGCAACAGCAACCTGATTGCCCAGACAGCGCCGGCCCCTTCGCTTCCGGTGACCGATGCACCGAAGCCCAGCACACCTTCGGTCGACGTTCGCCAGCTTGCCTCGATGGACCTGCCGAACGCAGGCCCGATGCCGGAAACCCGCTACGAGCAGAAGGTTCCGGGCGCCAACGCCTATGCCGCCGAACCGAAGTCGCAAGGCGCTCGTGATGCTGTTTCTTCGGTCATCGCAACGAACGCTCCGGTTCCACCGCGCGGCCTTGCGCCGGCAGCGGGCTACCTGAAGGAACCGGCATCGGATCAGAAGATCGTAGCCGTTACGGATTCTGTCACCACCGCATCGACACGATCCGATCGGCAGGCCGCAACGGCACAGCAGATTGCCGGCTGGGTCGTGCAGATCGGCGTTTCGCCGAACCGCGACATGGCTATGG
This sequence comes from Endobacterium cereale, assembly GCF_009617585.1. Taxonomy (GTDB): domain Bacteria; phylum Pseudomonadota; class Alphaproteobacteria; order Rhizobiales; family Rhizobiaceae; genus Neorhizobium; species Neorhizobium cereale. The sequence continues at coordinate 139,850 of NZ_WIXI01000022.1, forward strand.
ATCTGCTGTCCAGCGCACAGGACAAGGGCGGCAGCGCACTTCGCGGCGCAAAGCCCTTCACGGTCGCCGTCAACTCCAACGGCAGCCAGCTTTATCGCGCCCGTTTCGGCGGGTTCGACGACCAGAAGACGGCCGTCAATGCCTGCAACGCCCTGAAGAAAAAGGGCATCAAGTGCTGGGCTTCGCTCCAGTAAAGCAAATGGGTGACGCTGCCGTCGGGTAACCGGCGGCGGCAGCCGGGCTGCGTTTCTTGTCCCGGTTTCGTTTCAGCCCTCGAAAAGTAAAGCGTACGAGGTCAGATATGGCAGTGAACGAAAACAACATCGAACGTGAATTTCCGACGACGTTGAAGAGCCCGATGCGTGGGCCGTCGCTGCATCCTTTGCACGAGGCTGCCATGCGGATTGCCGGCATGGGCATGAACCGGCCGCGCGAAAAGACGCGTGATCTGGTCGGGCTTCTTCTGACCCACGCGGCACGCGCCTGGCGCTACACGCAGCCGGAAGCGAAGATCCACCTCCACATTTCCGTCCGCTCAGGCAACGCGCCGATCCATATGCGTCTGCGCTGATCGACCGAAATCAATCTTGAGAATTCACAAGCGCGTCCCTGTGGCGCGCTTTTGTCGTTTCAGAGAAGGCCGAGTTCTGCAAGTTCACGGCGCAGATCTTCCGGCAGCGCCATGACGTCTTCGCCAAGGCTGCCGAGATCGGCGGGCGCATCTTCCGGCGTCAGATACCGCCAGCCCTGAAACGGCCGGCGCGGCTGCGGCATGGTCTCGATCACTTCCGGCCCGAGAATCAGATGGCAGCGTCCTATGCCGTCACCGCCGGTAAAGGTTTCGATACCCAACAGTTTCTGGCGTGCCATGACCTGCCCCTTGATCACCCAGTAGAGCGATCCGCCATCCAGAAGTTCATCCACACGCTTGGGAACCATTCGCGTCGTGTGTACCGAATGCGGCTCGAGACCGGCAGCGATCGCGCTCAGGCAGCGCTCGGCGACCCAGTCTCTTTGATCCTGAATGGATTCTGCGCCGACGCAGAGTTTGACGATGTGAAGTGCCATGTCCCGCTTCAAGACCCATACGCGCGCCGCGTCAAGCCGCGGTCGCGGCATGGCAGGCCTGCATCCACAGGCCCGCGATCATGCGATCAACATTCGACGACGTTGACGGCGAGGCCGCCGGTGGAGGTTTCCTTGTATTTCTCGCTCATGTCGTTGCCGGTCTGTCGCATGGTTTCGATACAGGCGTCGAGCGGTACAAAATGCGTTCCGTCGCCCTTGATGGCCAGTGAGGCAGCTGTCACGGCCTTCACGGCACCCAGCGCATTGCGCTCGATACACGGTACCTGCACCAGACCGGCGATCGGATCGCAAGTCATGCCGAGATGATGTTCGAGAGCAATTTCGGCGGCGTTCTCGATCTGCTCCGGCGAGCCATCCATCACTGCCGCTAATCCTGCCGCCGCCATCGCGGCAGCAGAGCCCACCTCGCCCTGACAGCCGACTTCGGCGCCGGAGATCGAGGCATTGTGTTTGATGATGCCTCCGACAGCCGCCGCCGTCAGGAGGAATGTGTGAATGTCCTCGCGGGTCGCATCCTCATGAAAATGCAAGAAATAACGCACTGTTGCCGGGATGACGCCGGCCGCACCATTGGTCGGCGCGGTGACGACGCGGCCGCCACCGGCATTTTCCTCGTTGACGGCCATCGCGTAAACGGACAGCCAGTCATTGGCGAGCAGCGGGTTAAGCCGGTTGGAGCGCCATTCGGCCTCCAGCTTTTCGTGGATGGCGCGGGCACGGCGCTTCACCTTCAGGCCACCCGGCATGATGCCGTCCACCTGCAGGCCGCGATCGATACAGCGGCTCATCGCGTCCCAGATGCGGTCCAGCCCTTCGTCCAACTCGGTGCTGCTCATCTTGGTTTCTTCATTGGCACGCTTCATCGCGGCAATGCTGAGGCCCGCGCCACGCGCCATTTCGAGCATTTCCTTCGCTGATGCGAAGGGATAAGGCACCCGATCGGAGCTGATCTTCTTGTGACCGCGCATGGCTTCGAGTTCGGTATCCGTCACCACGAAACCGCCGCCGATCGAATAATAGATACGCTTCAAAAGCAGGCGGCCGTCTTTGTCGAGCGCCTCGAACGCCATGCCGTTGGCATGGCCCGGCAGCGGTACCTTCTTGTCGTAGATCAGGTCCGTCTTCGGCTGAAAGTCATAGGCAGGATGGCCGGGCGGCGTGACACGCCCCGTGCGCTCCACCTCGGCAATAATGCCATCCATAGCATCCGGATCGACGCTTTGCGGCGCCTCGCCCATCAGGCCGAGGACAACCGCCCTGCCCGTGCCGTGGCCGATACCGGTAAAGGCGAGCGAGCCGTGCAGGCTGACCTTCAGCGCCGCCACATGCGCGCCTGCCGGCCGTGGCCAGTCATCCGAGAGGATAAGGTCGAGAAACCGATTGGCGGCCGACATTGGTCCCATCGTGTGGGAACTCGAAGGACCGATACCGATCTTGAAGACGTCAAAGACGGAGAGAAACATGGCAGTCCACATCGCGAGTAAGATGAGATCAGGCTACGCTTGACGAAACACAAGCTAAGGCGATTGCCCGACATCCGGTTTTGTCGCAGCGACATAGGATCAAAATTCCTGTCGTGCAATGTGGATAGGAAGATCGTGATCGCGCAACCATCTTGCCGGGCATGCTGATTCTGACGCATTACACTAGAATTCGTTGAAATTCGGTCTTTTCCAACCCGGTCATACCCATGTCGAATGCGGACTATATCGCGCTTGCCCTCTTCATCGTCCTCTGGGCGCTCTACAGCTGGTTCTCTGCCGGTTCCGGTGGCAAATACCTGCCGCGCCAGAGCCTCAACCGGGTGATGGCCGAGCGCCGCAGGAACTGGATCTACAATTCGCTGAGCCGCGACCTGAAGATGATCGACACGCAGATCCTTGCGGGCCTTCAGAACGGCACGGCGTTTTTCGCCTCGACATCCATCCTTGCCATCGGCGGTTGCTTTGCGTTGCTCGGCGCCACAGATCAGGTCGAAGCCGTGTTTCGCGATCTCGCCATCGCCTCCTATGGCGGCCGCACCTCGTTCGAACTGAAGGTCGCGGGGCTGACCGTCATTTTCGGTTATGCCTTCTTCAAGTTCGGCTGGTCCTATCGCCTGTTCAACTATTGCACCATTCTCTTCGGTGCACTGCCGATGATGCACGAGACGAACGGCAACCGCGAAGCCGCCGAACGCGCTGCCGATCAGGTGATCCGCATGAACACGATCGCCGCCAGCCACTTCAATTCGGGCCTTCGCGCATTTTTTCTATCGATCGGCTATCTCGGTTGGTTTGCCGGGCCCTATATGTTCATGGCAATGACCATCGTCGTCATCGTCGCGCTGACCCGTCGCCAGTATTTTTCAGAGGCGCGCCAGGCTGTGATGGAAGACGGGCAATCCTGAACCAGAGATCGATCCTGAAAGAGTTTTCGTGGCCATTGCTGAAACAACGTCTACCGCGTCCAAAAGGCCGCGCATCCTTCTGATCGACACGCTACGCGGCCTGGCACTGATCGCCATGGCTTCCTACCATTTCACCTGGGACCTCGGCTTTTTCGGTTATATCGACCCGGAAACCGCAACCCAAGGCGCATGGAAGTTTTATGCGCGCTGTATCGCCAGTTCCTTCCTGTTCCTGGCCGGTTTCAGCCTTGTTCTGGCCCATATCCCCGCCATTCGCTGGCAATCGTTCGCCAAGCGTTTCGGCATGGTGGCCGCTGCAGCACTCGTGATCAGCATCGGTACGTTTTTCGCGACGCCCGGCGAGTGGATCCATTTCGGCATCCTGCACAGTATTGCGCTGACGGGATTGATCGGGCTTGCCTTTCTGCAACTGCCACCGCTGATAACGGCACTGATCGCCATCGCCATTGCCGCGGCGGGTTATGTCAACGGATATGTTTATCCCGGCATCTTCAGCAGCGAATTTTTCGATCCGCGCTACCTCAACTGGACGGGATTTGCTGCGACGCCACCGCGTTCCAATGACTTTGTGCCGCTGTTTCCGTGGCTGGCGGCACCGCTGGCTGGCATCGCTATCGGCCGATGGACGCTGGATCGCGGGTGGCTCAATCGGCTCGCGGCCATGCAGACGAAGCCCAACATTCTGGGACTGGCCGGACAACACAGCCTTGCCTTCTACCTGATCCACCAGCCGGTGCTGATCGGCTTGCTCTACGTATTCTCGACCGTTTACCCCGCCCCGGCGCCTGACCCGATGCAGAGCTACATGAGCACGTGTGAGAGTGGATGTAACGGCACTGGCAGCGATGCCGGCATGTGCCAACGCTTCTGTTCCTGCACGGGCGAGCGCCTGTCACAACAATCGCTGCTGGTGCCGATGAACGAGGGCAAGATCAATCCGCAGACGGATGAGCGCGTTCAGACACTCGCGCAGGAATGCTCGATAAGCGCACAATAAGCCAAACCAGTTCCTGAATTTGATCCATTCCATTCACGACGACCATGTCGCGAACAGAACGTTTTTGATCAAAATTTCCACCGCATCCAAAATATCTCCAAGCTAAATCAATCGCTTGTAAAATGGTTGCAGACGGCTTCGTCTACCCTCCCAAAACCTATGCCCTACAATTCTCGTGTTCCATCGTGGATACACCGGGAGGCGTCCCGGCGAGTTGGAGCCGGCGCAGGGCATGAGGGTGAGACGCAAAACCTCATGTCCTGGGTTCGCGGAACTGGTTCCCCTCCGGCGACACGGGGGAAACGGCAAGGTCATAAAACACCGAACCGTTTCTGAAGCCCGAAAGAGCGCGCCGGGCGTGCCTGTGCGGCACACATGATCGCCAGTCGGCGGCAAATCACCGGGATGGCTTTTGCAGAGGAACCGAAGTCGCGGGCAAAAACCGTCGAACGGGGCACTGAGAGGTGTCAATTACTCACTAAATTACGAGGCAGCTTTCAGTGCCCCGACCACATGCCCCGCAAAACGCGGGTGTTTTTTGAAAATCTCAAGATCGCCAAGCGTTGACTCTGCCTGCTTTTTGAAAAGGCTTCGTCGGCCCATGAAGAAGCTCAGCGCGGAACGACCATCGGTGTTCCGGTGATCGGATCGGGCACCACCATCGCCGACAGGCCAAAACCGATCATCAGATTGTCTTCCGTCAGCACATCCTGCGGCGCGCCCGCCGCGACCATGCCGTTCGGCCCCAGCAGAACCAGCGTGTCATAGAAACGCGCCGCCAGATTGAGATCGTGCAGTACGGTGACGACGGTCACGCCCTGCGCACGGTTGCGCTCACGGATCAGCGAGAGGACCTCGATCTGGTGGGTGAGATCGAGCCATGTCGTTGGCTCATCCAGCAGAAGGCAGGGCGTGTCCTGCGCTAGGACGAGCGCGACCCATGCGCGCTGGCGCTGGCCGCCGGACAGCTGGTCGATCGGCCGTTCCGACATGTCCGTCAGACCGACTTCCTTCAGCGCCCGCGCGACAGCCGCAGCATCCGCCTCGCTCCAGGCGGAAAACAGGCCGCGCCATGGCGTGCGACCACGACGGACGAGATCGGCAACCGTGATGCCTTCCGGCGCCTTCGATGCCTGCGGCAGAATGGCGAGGCGGCGTGCAAGGGCGCGCGTATCCATGGAAAAGATATTGTCGCTTCCGAGCGTGACCTTGCCCTTGCCCGGCGTGATCAGGCGGGCAAGCGCCCGCAGGAGTGTGGACTTGCCGCAGCCATTGGGGCCAAGGATCGCCGTCATCCGGCCAGCCGGGAAATCCAGTGACAGATTGTCGATGACTGTGCGTTCACCGTAACCGATCGTCAGACCTTCGGCCTTCAGCGCATTGTCGTTCTCAAGCATCATCAAATGTCTCCGGCGTCCATTTCGCGCGACAGAAGCCACAGCAGATAGGGCGCTCCAAAAATGCCGGTCATGACACCGGCGGGCAGTTGCAGGCCTGGCACGATGGACCGGGCAGCGAGATCGGCCAGCACGGTGATGATCGCGCCGGCGACGGCCGCTGACAGGATGCGACCACCCGGCTGTTTTGCGCCGGTGATGCGCATGCCGAGCGGCCCGGCCATCAGCGCGATAAAGGGAACGGGCCCGGCGACAGCCACGCCGGTTGCCGCCAGAAGCACGCCGGTACCGGCCAGCTGCAGCCGCGCGCGGTTACTTTTGAGGCCAAGGCCGGTGGCGAGATCATCGCCCAGTTCCAGAAGGCTGAGCGCCCTCACCTGAATAACAAGGATGACGGCCAGCACCGTGCCGCAGCCAAACACCTGGCCCGCATGACCCCAGTCGCGCGCGGCCAGCGAGCCGGTGAGCCAGCGCTGCGCCTCGGCGGCCTGTTCGGGCGGCAGGCGGGTGACGACAAAACTGTTGGCGGCTGCCGTGAGAAAGCCGATGCCGAGGCCGACGAGTATAAGCGTGATCGGCACCTGGCTGCCATCGCGCTTGATGGCCAGAATGGCAACAAGGCAAGCGGCGGCGAGCCCACCGGCGGCGGACAGAAGCGGCATGGGCAAAGACGTGCCCGCCAGTACTCCGCAGACAATGGCAAGTCCCGCACCGGACGTGAACCCCATGACGTCAGGCGCCGCCAGCGGATTGCGCAGCAGGATCTGGAAGATGGCACCCGAGGCACCAAGGGCTGCACCCGCGCCGATGGCGGTAACGACGCCTGGGCCACGCAACACACGCAGCGTGAGCGCGCCCGGCCCCTTGCCGGTGAGAAGCCCGGTCCAGAGGTCTGCGGCAGAGAGCCTGATCTGGCCGATCATCAGCGACAATACGATAGCAATCAGCAGAGCCGCGGCAAGGATGAGGCTGCCGCGAATTCCGGCCATTGTTTTCGCGTTCATGCTGACGCTCCCGCACGCAGACGGCGCGCCATCCAGATGAACATCGGTGCCCCGATCAGCGCGGTCATGGTACCGACCCGGATTTCCGTCGGCGGGATCACGATACGGCCGATCGTATCGGCAAACAGCAGGATCGCTGCACCCAATATGGCCGACGCGATCAATTCACGGCGCAGGACATGGCCGCCGGCCCGGCGGGCAAGACGCGGCACGAGCAAACCGAGAAAGGCGACCGGTCCGGCGACGCCGACGGCCGCACCGGTCAGTGCCGTAACGGCGACAAGCGCGCCGAGCTGTATACGGCCTGGCTTGGTGCCAAGGCCACGCGCGAGCGCCGAGCCCAGCGACAGGGCCTCGATGCGTGGCGCGATGGCGATGGCAAGGCAGGCTCCGAACACGGCGGCGATCGCCATATAGCCGAGCGGGCGCATACCGGCCTGCGCCAGCGAACCGGTGACCCAGAACCGAAACACTTCCAGCGCCTCATTGCGGGCAAGGATGATGGCGGACACGAAGGAGAGCAGCATGGCGCTGAGCGCGACGCCGGCCAGCGTCAGGCGCACCGGACCCGCATCACCTTTCAACCCGCCGCCGAGCGCAAAAACAGCAACTGCGGCAGCGGCCGCACCGGGAAAGGCAAGTGCTGCCATCAGGCCGTTATCAGCACGGCCGGCGATCAGTGAGCCAATGACGACAGCGAAGGCTGCGCCGGCATTGATGCCGAGAATACCGGGATCGGCGAGCGGATTGCGGGTGATCGCCTGCATGATCGTGCCGGCCATGCCGAGTGCCGCACCGGCAATCAGGCCGGCGATCAGGCGCGGCATGCGGACGGACTGAATGGCGATATGGGCGGGATCGTTCGGATCGAAAGCGGAGAGCGCTTGCCAGACCAGCGAAAAACCACCTTCCCGCACACCGACCGTCAAAGTCAGCACTGCCGCAAGGACGAGCGCCAGGACTGCGACCGCCATGGCCCTCACGGCGCCAGTCCTGCCTTGACGCTGGAAGCGACCTTGGTTGCAGGATCACCATCGAGGGCGAGCGTGATATCGCTCTCCATCTCCTTGAGCGCGAAAGGCAAGGACAGAACGCTGCCGAAGGAAAGCGCCCCGGCAATCAGCGATCCGGCCATGACTTCGCGGCCTTCCTTGTGTGCTTTCAAGGTCTTGCGCATGGGGAGTTTGACGATATCCGGCACCGTATCGAACGACGAGATCCAGACCAGGAGATCGGCATCGAGCGCCGACAGGTCTTCCGGCGACAGCGGCGCGTAAAAGCCTTGTGTCGTTTTCGTCTCGGCGAGCTTCGGCGTCAGCTTGAAACCCAGTTCGCCCATGAAGGTCGCACGCGTATCCGAGCCGATGAAGGCGCCGGTCTCACCATTGAAATTGTAGGCGCAGACGCCCGTCTTGCCGGCCCATTCGGGATGACGTTCACGGGCGGCGGCAAAAAGCGCTTTGTTTGCCGCGATCAACTCATTGGCCTTGTCGACGTTGCCCAATGCGCGACCGTACATCTCGGTCTGGATATCCCATCGCGTGCCATAGGAAGGATTGTCGGCGGGTTGCATCAGTACAGGGGCAACCTGCGAGAGCACGTCATATTCGGCTTTGGAAATGCCGGATCCGACACCGACGATCAGATCGGGTTGCAGCGATGCGATGATTTCGATCGACACCTCGCCGGAAATGACAGTGGGTTTTGCATCGCCGAGATAGCTTTCCGCCCAAGGCCAGACGGCATAGGGTCGGGCACCGAACCATTCGCGGATGCCAACCGGCGGTGTGCCGAGCGCAAGCAGGGGATCCTGGGTATTGTAGCCGATGGAGACGACACGCGTTGCCGGCTTTTCGAGGATGGTCGTACCAAAAGCGTGCTCGAAACGGATCTCGCCTGCCTGCGCCAGAGCCGGTGCGGCCAGCGGCGGAAGCGCGAGGCCCGCACCCGCCATTGCCGGGAGAGCCAGACCGCTGCCGAGCCCGCGCAACACCTGCCGACGGCTGACATCCGCCATCTTCGATTTGCGGCTCTGCAGCTCGGATGACACGTCGCTCATAAACAGGTCCCAATATCTCATGTTTTATCCGCTCCTAGCACGGCAAACCGGCCGCGCCGAGACCCGAACCAACAAAAAAGCATTCCACGGCGGGTGGCCGGGGAATGCTTCAGGCTGGATCGGCGGTTTACCAGGTGTAGCGCAGGCTTGCCCGATAGGCGCGGCGGTTGCCGTAGAAAGCCCCGGAATTGACTGCCGTCAGGTATTCCTTGTCGAACAGGTTCTCGACATTGAGTGACAGGGCTACGTTATCCGTCACCATATACTTGGCCGCGAAGTCGAAAACCGTTCTGGAGGGGAGCGTCTCCGTGTTCAGATTGTTTGCCTCTATGCCGGCGACAAGGCGTGCGCCCATGCCCAGCGTCAGATCGCCAAAAGCGTCGTTTCCGGGCACGGTATAGTCTGCCCAGACCGAAGCCATGTGGGTGGGAACCTGTTCCGGACGATTGCCGACGATGGCTGCATTGGCGTCCACCTTGATCTCGGCATCGAGATAGGTATAGGCGGCGATCAGGTTCAGCTGATTGGTCAGCGCCACCTTGGCTTCGAGTTCGAGACCGCGAACGTTGACCTCGCCCACCTGATTCTGGAATGGGGTTCCGGTGATCGACTGGACGAGGTTCGTCTGGGTCAAATCAAACACGGCGACGGTAAACAGTGCGTCCATGCCTGCCGGCTGGTATTTTGCGCCGATCTCGTATTGCGTCCCTTCCTGCGGCTTCGGCTGGCCGAGCAAAGTGCTGCGGTCAACGCTCAAGGGCTGGAAGGATTCCTGATAGCTGGCGTAGAGGGAAAGCTCGTCGGTCGCCTTGTATGTCAGCCCGAGGCGCGAGGTCACGGCTTCGTCGACGGTATGGGTGTTCGACAGTTTGTCGTTGTTGTTGACGAAGTCGTAGCGCGTGCCGGCGGTGATGATCCACTGCTTGTTGAGCGTCAGTTCTTCCTGAAGATAAACGCTCTTTGCTGCCTGGGAACCACGCGAGAACGACTGCGGGACGCCACTGAGATCGACACCCGTATAGACCGGATTGAAGGGATCGATCGGAGCCACCACGCCAATACCGTACTGCGCCACCTGCGATGCGTCATCGTGCGCATAGCTGACGCCGAACAGCGTCTTGCTGTCGACGGCGCCGAAGCTGGCATCATATTGCAGCTGATTATCGATATCGAAACGCTGCACGTTGCTGTCGACGCCATAAGCGGAGCGCGGATCAGTGGCGGTATCACCACCTAGGAAGACCTGCTTGTAGATCAGGCTCAAATCCGTGTAGCGCATGTTCTGACGGAACTCGAGGCCATTGCCGAAATTGTGGCGGAACTCGTAGCCGATGTTCCACTCCTCGGTGTCCATGGCATCGAAGCCCGGCTCGCCGAGATAGGTTTCGGAATCGATCAGGCCACGCAGAGTGGCCGGAATGGATTGGGCGGTCGAGCCGTCGCGCCGCATGTAATTGGTCAGCAGGGTGAAGTCGGTATCGTCGGATGGTGCAAAGGTCAGCGCCGGCGCGATGTAGATGCGGTCGTCATCAAGAAAATCGTAGCCGTAGCTTCCATCCTGTCCCTTGGCAGTCAGGCGGTAGGTCCAGACGCCATCGGCATCGATCGGGCCGCCGAAATCGATGCCGGTTTCGACATGATCCTCGCCGACCGTCGTATAAACCTCGCCGAATTTCACATCCTGCGGGCGCTTGGTGACGACATTGACGATGCCGCCCGGCTCCGACAGGCCGAACAGTGTCGAATTGGCGCCTTTCAGAACCTCCACGCGCTGCACGCCGTATGGCTCCAGCCTGCTGCCCGTGAAGACATTGACACGCATCGGCAAACCATCACGGAAGGTTCGTCCGCTGGAATAGAAGCCGCGGATCTGGAAATAGTCGTAGCGGTTGTCTGAACCGTAGATATCGGAGGAAACGCCAGGGGTGTAAGCAACCGCCTCATCCAGTGTCTTGACACCACGGATATCCATTTCGCGCTGGGTCACGACCGAGACGGAAGCCGGCGCGTCGAGCAGCGGCGTGTCGGTCTTGGAAGACGTGCGTGAGCTTTTTCCGACAATGGTCGCGTCCGGACCGATCGATTTATCTCCGCTTTCGGTCACGGTAATGGTCTGCAGAACGGTTGCGCCGGCCGCGCTGTCGCTCTGCGCGAGCGCTTGCGACGCGATCAGGATAGCTGAGCTGGAAAGCAGGACCGTCAGCGAGCAACGACCGGCGCGCAGGGAGGAGAAGCGGCCAGGGACAATATTCGAACGAGACGCCACGCGGGCTTCCTTTCTTCAGAAAAGCTAATCAAGCCAATAGTTTCGCAAAAATCGCCATCCGAAAATCTTTGCGCTCCAAAAATGGAGTTCTGAAGTCAAGTATCCTTCGTGTTAAGAATGTGTCAAGGAATCGGCGTCTGGTTCCAACATTTTTTCGCCACACTGTTGCCCGGATGCGATCCGGCAGAACAGTGTGGCGTTTGGCAGTTTCAGTGCATTGTTTACGGTTGGGTTGCGGGTGCGATTTCCGTCGGCGACGGGGTCGTTCCACTTGCCGGCGGTGGAGTTGCCTGCGCCGGTGTCGCCGTTTGCTGAACCGGCGATACCTGATCGGTGCCAACCGGTTGCGGTGTCACCTTGCCATCGGCAGCAGCGACACGCCAGACCGTATTGCCGGCATCATCCGCCACCAGCAGCGCGCCCGTACCATCAATGCCCAGACCGACCGGGCGACCGCGCGCCTGTTCGTTTTGCAGGAAACCGGTTACGACATCCTGCGCCTTGCCGGAAGGCATGCCGTTTTCGAAGGGTACATAAACGACCTTGTAGCCATTGAAGGCATTGCGGTTCCAGCTGCCGCGCTGGCCGACAAAGGCGCCCGCCGCGTAAGTGTCCGGCATGGCCGACCCTTGCGTGAAGGCCAGCCCGAGCGCCGCGACATGACTTGAAAGCGCATAGTCCGGCTTGATGGCGCGCTCCACCATATCCGGCCGCGGCGGATAAACGCGGGCATCGACATGGTTGCCGTAATAACTCCACGGCCAGCCGTAAAAGGCGTTTTCCTTCACCGACGTCATGTAGTCCGGCACCAGGTTCGGGCCAAGTTCGTCACGCTCGTTGACGACGGTCCATAGTGCACCGGTTTCGGGGTTGAAGGTCAGGCCGTTCGGATTGCGCAGGCCCGACGCGAAGACACGCGCGGCTCCACTCTGACGGTCAACCTGCCAGATGGCGGCACGCCCCTTTTCGGCTTCCAGGCCGTTTTCAGCAGCGTTGGAATTGGAGCCGACAGATACATAGAGCATGCGGCCATCCGGGCTGAGTGCCAGATCCTTGGTCCAGTGGTGGTTGAGCGGTCCGCCGGGAAGCGGCGTCAGCACCCGTGGTTCGCCGGAAATCTCTGTCTGTCCAAGTTTATACGGGTAGGCGACGATGGCATCGGCGGCAGCGACATAAAGCGTGTCGTCGATCCAGGCGAGACCGAAGGGCGAATGCAGATCCTTCAAAAGGTCATGGCGTTCATCCACAGTTCCGTCGCGATTGGTATCGCGCAGCAGGGTAATGAGATTGCTGGGCGGAGGTGAACCTCCGCCGCCGCTGGCCATCGACATGATAAATCCACGGATATAATCCTTGGGCCGTGAAAGCGGCTTGCCTTCCGGCGCACGGGACTGGACGACAAGCACATCGCCATTCGGCAGTGTATGCAGGGTGCGCGGATTGACGAGATCTTTCGCATAGGCCGTGACCTTCAGTCCCTCAGCCACGGCTGGCGTTTCATTGTCCTTCCAGCCGACAACTTCGGCGACCTTCAGATCCGGCAGCAACAGTGAAATCGGTTCCGGAAGAACAGGATCGGGACCGACCTGCTGGGACAGATCGAAATTATCATTGCTGTCGCTGCAGGCGGAAAGTGCGAGACCCAACGAGGCGGACAGAAAGACGGTATAAGCGAGACGCTTCTTCATGGGTCAGATCCTCCAGGCCAGGCGAGCATATTTGCGAGAAGACAGCGCCGCCGTGAAAAGCATCAGCACGAAGGTGACCGCCGAGGTGGCGAGGCCATAAGGTACGATCGCCGTCCAGCCATCGCCGGCGTGCAGAAGGCTGTTGAAGATCGCCAGCGCCAGAATGACGAGATAAAGAAGGATGACAAGGAGGCCCGGACGCAACGGCCTTGTTCGCGGCCTCACCAGATCGAGCAATCCGGCCAGTAATCCGACCGCGCCGCCGACCAGACCTGCAAACAAAAGCCACGCGGAAAAATTCGTCCACATCAGGTTGGCCGTCTGCCAATAGGCAAGATCAGTCAACAATGCCAGCGTGAAGCAGACAAAGGGAAAAGGAATGAAAACCGCCTGATACGGGTAAGCGGCGGAATCTCGGGCGGACGGCGATGTGCTCATCAAGGGCTCCCGGGTGAACGAGCGTCAGATGAGCAGGCAACAGTTGGGAACACCGATTTGTTCCACCGGTATCGAGGTAATGGAAGGTGGCGTCAGATCGCCACCTGCTCTCCCAGTTCGACGACACGGTTGGGCGGAAGCTTGAAATAGGCTGAGGGGTCGATGCTGAAATCGGCAAGACCGATGTAAAGGTGCTCCTGCCAGCCTGCGAGGCCGGTGTTTGGCGTACTGATCAGGTTGCGCCGGCCGAGATAAAACGAGGTCTGCATGATCTCGAACTTGAAGCCCTTTTTCTTGCAGAGCGTCAGCGCCTTCGTCACGTTCGGCTCATCCATGAATCCGAACGTGATGTCGAGGCGGAGAAAACGCTTCGAAAGCCGTGTCATCTCGACCCGCTCGCTGTCAGGCACATAGGGCTTGTCCTGAGTCCAGACGGTAAGAATGACGTTCTGGTCGTGCAGGACGTGATTGTGCTTGATGTTGTGCAGAAGCACGCCCGGAGTGCGATCCGGCACACTTGTGAGAAACACCGCCGTGCCAGGTACGGTGACCGGCGCATGGTCGCTTTCACGGTCGATCGAGCTTTCCACCGACTTGATGAACGTTTCGAGCGGAATGTCGTTTCGCGCGGTCTTCTCTTTCAGATATTTCGAACCCTTGGTCCATGTCCACATGACCATCATGATGGCCAGCGCCAAGACGACCGGCACCCAGCCGCCATCATGGATTTTCAAAAGATTGGCAGCAAGGAAGACCGCTTCGATGATGAGCAGCGGCAAGAGCAGAGCCGCGGCGACGAAGGCCGAATAACCACGCACCGAGCGCAGGAACTGGAACGACATCAGCGTCGTCACCACCATCGCGCCAGTAACGGAAATTCCGTAGGCCGTGGCGAGCGATTCCGAATCGCCGAACGAAAAGATCAGAACGATGACGCCGATGAACAGGATGGCGTTGACAGCCGGAACATAGATCTGCCCGGTATTGGTTTCCGAGGTGAACTTGATGGCGAGACGCGGCAGGAAGCCCAGGTGAACGGCCTGACGAGCCAGCGAAAAGGCACCGGTGATGACCGCCTGACTAGCAATGATGGTCGCCATGGTGGCGAGAATGACGACTGGCAGCAGCGCCCATTCGGGATAAAGCAGATAGAACGGATTGGCGATGGTTTCGGGATTGGTGAGCACCAGCGCGCCCTGTCCGAGATAATTCAGCGCCAATGCCGGAAATACGAGGATGAACCAGGCGGTCTGGATCGGCTTGCGACCAAAATGGCCGAGGTCGGCATAAAGCGCCTCAGCCCCGGTCACCGTCAGAAACACTGCGCCGAGAATGATCAGTCCGACGGTGCCGGCATGGGTAATGAACCACAAGGCGTTGAGCGGATTGAGCGCTTCGAGAATCGTCCAGTCATCGCTGATATGGATGACGCCGCCCCAAGCCATGACGATGAACCAGAGAACAGTGATTGGCCCGAAAAAATTGGAAACGGCCGCCGTTCCCTTGGACTGGATGGCGAAAACACCGACCATGATGGCAGCCGACATCGGCAGCACGTAGTCGGAAAAAGCGGGCGTGACGAGCTTGAGACCTTCCAGCGCCGACATGACCGACAGCGCCGGGGTGATCATGGCGTCGCCGATGAACAGCGCCGAGCCGATGAGACCCGCAAAAAACAGCACCGGCATATAGCTGCCGGTCTTTTTCATCAGCAGTGCCAGCAGGGACAATGTGCCGCCTTCGCCGTCGTTATCGGCGCGCAGCAGGAAAAGAACGTATTTGAAGGTGACAAGGATGGTGAGCGTCCACACCATCAGCGAGATCATGCCGATGACTTCATCATGATGCACGGTGCCATTCTTGGCGAACGGGCGCAGTGCTTCGCGAAACGCATAAAGCGGGCTCGTGCCGATGTCCCCGTAGACCACGCCGATAGACCCGAGCAGGAGGACGAGGAACTTGCGGGTTTCCGACGTCGCCTGCGGGGCGGCAGTATGTGAGGCAGTCATAAGGTCTCCAGGCGCTCGGCCTTCGTTGCGAGATGAAGGCGAATATGGGGCATCAGTGACGCGATGGCAAACCACCACGCCTTCAACTTTGCTCCTATCGCCAGACATTTCGCGCCCACGCGATGACATTTATCATGAACATCAAAAAGCATGGGAAAAGCTGGTTGTTGTTGAAATTGGAAAAAATGGTGCCGCTTACGTGACTCGAACACGTGACCCCGTCATTACGAATGACGTGCTCTACCAACTGAGCTAAAGCGGCCCCCGCCTGCCGGGCGCACCCGGTTGCGATGTGAAGGGGCTGATACAGGCAAAGAGAAAGGATTTCAAGATGCGATTTTTGCGAGGGCACTCATTTCCGACAGAGTGATATCCACAGCCAGGACTGAAGCCGCGCGACTTCCATCTTTTGCGTTCAAACCTGCCACGCAAATGCCGCGAGCGAATGCATTCTGCCGACAGTGGCCGTGACCTTATTCACCGCATAGCGGCGTGCACCGCTTGCAGTTCATTGTCTAAAAGTCTACCGAAAGAGCAATATGAGCGGACGTATCGATATCAGGGCCCGGCAGTGAGCGGTTTGGAAAAAGCCATCAGGAACGCGCTCGCGCAATCCGAACGAAACAATGCGGATATCCGGGCGCGCATCTACCATTCCGCCCGACAGGCGCTGGAAGCGGGACTGCGCAAGCAGGATGTGACCGATCCCGACCTCGTCGACGCGCAGCGGCAACGGCTTGAATCCAAGATTCGCGAGATCGAGTTCGAGGAACGCCAGCGTCTGGCCATCGAGCGCGCCCAGGCGCCCGCCATCCCGCCGGCCAATCAACCCGATCGCCAGCCTGCGAGCCAGCCAGTCAGCGCGGCACCCGTACCAGGTGCACCGACGACGGCACCAGCAGCAAACCCGGGTCCGGTGGCAAACGGCGACCATGCCGAAATGCGCACGCCGCCTGCGACAGCTTATGGCTCGGCATCCGATTCGTCTTTGGACGAGCTTTCAGCGTTCGTGGGTGGCAACAGGCGGAACAACCAAACCGCTTCGCCTACCGATGCGGGCAGCCTTGGCGATCTGGGCGTATCTCGTCGCGGCGGCAGTGAGCAGCCGGCAGAACTGCGTCCTCGGCGTGAAATTGAGGCGGAAAAGCCAGCCAAACGCAGCTGGTGGCAAGGCAAAAGCAAGACACCCGCAGCCAAACCGGTAGCGCTGCCGCAGACGCCGAAAGCGGCGCATCTGGACGTGGCCGCTGGAAAGGAAGGACGACCACGCAAGCGTCGGCGCTGGATTTCCAGTCTGGTCGTGCCGCTCATCGTGCTCGGTGCGGCCGGTTGGGGCCTTTGGTGGGCTGGCAACAATGGCCTGATCGTCATGCCGGACTTCAACAACACGCCGGTTAGCAATGGTGGCAGCAACAGCCAGGCACCGGCAGGTTTCGAGCCGGGCCGTGGTTTTTCCGAGGAATGGGCGGAAGTTTTCATTCCGAAAGACACGCAAGGTATCGTGCCCGCGAGCAATGCCAGTGTGGAAGCTGTCCACGCATCAGGCGGCCAGGCGGTGCGTGTAACTTCGCAGACACCCGGCCCCGACGGCGAGGTCGCAATCGAGGTGCCTGCGGCAATTCTCCGGGAGATGGCCGGCAAGACTTCGACGGTCGCAGTCACGTTGCAGACAGCAGGCGATCGTTCCGTCGAAGTGGCCGTGCGTTGTGATTTCGGCAGTCTGGGCGGCTGTTCCCGACATCGTTTCAAGGCGACGCAGGAAAAGACCGACGCGCTGTTCAGAGTGAATTTCGATCGCTCGCTCGCCCCCAACACGCCCGGCCGCATCTATCTCAATAGCGATGTTCTCGGCGGCAAAATGCCGATCTATATCTTTTCGATGCGTATCCTGCCCGGCCAATAAGTATGGCTGGTGTCGGAGGCGGCTTCCGCCTCCGACATATTGTCTCAGAAACGTGTCGACATGCGTGCGCGGGCACCAACACTGACACCTCCCTCACCTTCGATATCGAAGAGAAGTGCGAAGTCGAACATCCATGCCGTTTCGGTCTGCAGTGAGGCACCGGCCGTGACTGTGGCAAACGTTCCTTCGCCATCAAGCCCGGCGAAACCGACCGTGCCTCCCAGACGCGGCGTCAATACCATGCCGTTGCTGAGCACGATCCGGCGCTCGATTTCCGCACCTATGCTGGCCCTCAACTGCTCCATGGAAAAGCCTTCCAGCAGAAGTCTGTCGCCCGCATCGTTGCTGACGGCATAGTCCTTCACCGTCTCGGTTAGATAGACTGCCCGCAATTTCGGCGTAACAACCATCGCTTGGTCGAGATACCACTCACCCTTTAGGGAGCCATCCCACATCCAGCGGGTCGTATCGAACTTGCCGTCGAAGAACGGTGTATCAATATCGTTCCAGGAGCCGCCATAAAGCAAGCTCGTGTCGAAAAACACGCCCTTGGCAATTTCCATCGACACATAAGGACCGGCAAACCAGCCATTGCCCGTCAGTTCTGCATCTTCGTCGGCGGGATCGGTCATCCTGTCGAAATGGGCGGAAACACCGATCAGAGCTCGATCGCTGAGAAGATAGTCCATGCCGACCGACAGAAGCGCAAAACTGCCCCAGCGATCATCTTCCTTGTCATTGTTCCCGCGGCCATTGGCGCGGATGGCGCCATCCAGCCAGATATTGAACCGGCGAGGCTCGGCAGCCTCCAGTCCATCGGAACGATCCCGTGCTGCTTCCATTTGCGCCAGACTGGTCGAGAATGCGGCACGCATGCCATCCTCCTGGGGCGACATGCGCAGGGTGACAGGATCACGGGCATTTTCCATGCGCCGCCGTTCAAGAAGACCGGGAACCCTTATCGTCGATGACAGCAGGCTTTGCCGCGTTCGCACGAAATCATGGACGAGTTCATCGATATCGTCCGCCACCATGGTGGCGTTGAAATTGAGATTGTAGGCGACGGTTCCAACATTGGAGGCGCCGAAGGCGCTAATCAGCTGATAACCGACGACAGCCCTACCCGAAAAAGCGGGGTTAGGTGTGAAGCGCAGGTAAAAACCGCTCGGAGCGACCGGGCCCGCCTGAGCCAGTTCGCCGCGGATAATTTCCGCGGTACCGGCTGAAGGCGGCAAGACGGTGCCAAGAATGGCATCGACGAAAGGCCCGCCTGTTGCGCCGGAATTCAGATACACATTGGGCGGTGTACCACCGACGGGAACCGTCACCTCCTTGTTGTCAACGCTGACGGATCTCGGCTGAACCTGCAGTGTGAAGCTGGCCGAGCCTGTTACACCCGCGGCATCACTTACGCCGATTGTGAAACTATAGGCACCGGGCGCCGCTTCGGTGGACAGCGGGCCATTAAGATCACCGTTGGAAACATTCAGCACCAGGCCGGGCGGCAGACTGCCACCATCAAGACGGTATATCAGCGGAGCAGTGCCACCGTTCGCGGAAATATCCTGACTATACGCCTCTCCCACCATGGCCTGCGGTAATGCGCCGCCGGCCGGAGAGAAAACGAAGGTGCCGGCGCCTGCATTGACCGTGAGTTCGTAAGTAGCCATCGCAATAGCACCGGCCGTGTCGGTTGCCGTCACCTCAAGCGAATAGCTGCCTGTGGCCGTCGGCGTACCATTGATGGCGCCACCGGTCGTCATGACGAGACCGGGTGGCAGGCCGGCAGCGGCAAAACTTGCGGTCCCGCTGCCCCCTGTCACGGTGATGCCGGTGTAGGAATAGGCCAGCCCGGTTGTCGCCGGCGGCAGGCCGCTGGCGGTGGGAGGTGACAGAACAAGCGCGGCAGCCAGAACACGCATGGAATAGGCAACCGTCCCGGTCGCGCCGCCGGCATCGGTGGCAGTCACAGACAAGCTGTAACTGCCGGCTGCCGTGGGCATGCCCGCGATCATGTTGCTGCCCGGCGCAATCGCGAGGCCCGGCGGCAGGCTGCCGCTGCTCACGGCAAAATCGTAGGGCGCCGTGCCCCCGGAGGCGCTGAACATCTGAGCATAGGCGTCTCCGACCGTTCCATCCGGTAGTGAGCCAGCTGTCGGAGCCAGCGTGATGATGGGATTGGTTACGATGATGGAGACCGTAGCAGGCGCGGACGTGCCCGAAATATTGCTGGCCGTGTAAGCAAAACTATCAGTGCCGACAAAACCTGATGACGGTGTGTAAGTGATAGCCGTTCCCGCAACCGAAAAGGTTCCATTTGACGGTGCCGTGGTAACTGCAACGGAGGTGGCCGTCCCACCGGTTATATTGAGCGCAATCGGGTTGTCGGCAGATCCACGCACAACATTTGCCGTCACAGGATTGGCGACTGGCGACTGTTCGGCGATATCAAGCGCATAGACACTGCTGCCCGTTGCGCCATAAAAATCTGTCGCGGTTACCGTAAAGTTACTCACCCCTGCGGTGGTCGGCGTGCCGGCAAGTGCACCGGTGGAAAGATCAAGCACCAAACCGGCCGGCAATGTGCCGCCTGTCACCACATAGGAATAGGGCGCGGTTCCAGCGGATGCGACAAAAGGCTGGTTATAGAAACTGCCCACCTTACCGAGGGGAAGAGCCCCGGTCACAGGAGAAAGGGAGAGTGTCGGCGCGCTGACTGTGACTGTGACTGTGGCGGGTGCAGACGTGCCGGACGAGTTTGTGGCGGTATAGGTAAACGTGTCACTGCCGGAATAACCGGCCGTTGGCTCATAGGTGATGGCGGTACCAGCGGCCGTTGCTGTGCCATGGGAAGCCGTGTCGAACACGGCGACAGAGGATGCCACACCGCCGGACAGGGCAAGCGGAACGGCTGTCGCGCTCGAATTGGCCGCAATGCTGAACGGCAAATCCGATGCCAGCGGCAGCGGCAGAACCACTTCAAGCGTATAGCTGACAGCACCGAAAGCGGAGACGCTATCGGTCGCAGTGATGGTGAAGGAGGACGTCCCAAGCACGGTCGGTGTGCCGGACAGAAGACCACCCGTCGACAGATTGAGACCAGCAGGCAACGCGCCCGTGGTGACTGCATAGGAATAGCTGCCATTGCCACCAGAGGCCGTGATTTGTTGCGAATAGGCACTGTTGAGCGTGGCAAAAGGCAAGCTGCCGGTTGCCGGTGAAAAAACGAATGTCGGGACTGCCACCGTCACCGATACGGTGGCAGGCGCCGAGATGCCGGCGCTATTGGTCGCGGTATACGTAAAACTGTCCGGACCGAAATAGGCCGCGTCGGGTGTATAGGTAATCGATGTTCCGCTCGCTGTGGCCGTGCCATTCGTCGCCTGCATATCCACGGCGACCGATGCAGCGACGCCACCCGTGATGTTGAGTGCTACGAGATTGTTGGTCGAGCCGATGGCAACCGTGGCGGAGGCAGGATTGGCGACCGGCTTCTGTTCGTTGATTGTCAGCGTATAGCTGGCCGTGCCCTTTGCACCATAAATATCCGTTGCCGTGACCTGGAAAGTGCTCGAACCTGCTGCAGTCGGCGTTCCGCTCAGAACGCCCGCAGGCGAAAGTGTCAAGCCGGATGGCAGAGCGCCGCCTGAAATCATGAAGGAATAAGCGTCCGTGCCGCCTGTTGCGGTGAAGGACTGATTGTAGAAGATGCCGTTGACACCGCTCGGCAAGGCACCCGTAACCGGATTGAGAACCAGCACCGGTGCCGTCACGGTAATGGTCACGGTGGCGGGGTCGGATGTTCCGCCGGCATTGATGGCCCTGTATGTAAAGCTGTCGGAACCCGAATAACCCGCCGTCGGTGCATAGGTGATCGACGTACCGGATGCCACGGCATTGCCATGGGCGCCATTGGTTTCCACGGCAACGCCCGTCAACGCGGTACCGGTGATATCCAGCGTTATGCCGTTGTTCACACTGTTTGCGGCTACTGTGGCAACGGAGGGATTGGCGACCGGTGCGGCGAGATATGTGAACTGGATGGCGGTACCGCTGGTTCCCCCCAAAGTCGTGACAGCAACACCCACTGCTCCGGCGGTACCTGCTGGGGATTGCGCCGTAATCGTATCGGCATCGACGACGACGACATTACTGGCTGGCGCCGAACCGAATGCGACCGTGGCACCGGAAGTGAACCCGGTGCCGGAAATCGTAACCGGCGTACCAGCTGCCAAGGGTCCTGATGCAGGCATGATTGAAGTGACGGTCGGAACGGCGAGATAGGTATAGGCACCTGCGCCGGTAATACTGGCGCCTCCGGCAGTCGTGACCACGACATCGACAGGTGCCGCAATGCTACCGGCCGGTACGGTCACGGTCATCTGCGTGTCGCTGTTGGCTGTCACCGTGCCCGGCGCCCCCGCAAACGTCACCGAAACGGGATCGGAGAGCCCGGAGCCAGTTATGACAACACTATTATTGCCGGCCAATGGCCCGGTTGACGGAGAAATGCCTGAGATGACCGGCACGCCACGATAGATATAGGAACCGGCCGGGACGCTTCCGCCCGGTGTTTTGACGACGATGGGAACCGCCCCCGCTGCGTGCGGCGGCGCCGTGATTGTGATCTGGTTTGCGGTATTGACCGTGACAGGGACAGTTGTCCCGTCAAAGGTCACCAACGCGTCTGACAGATTGGTGCCGGCAATGGTGACATTGTTTCCGCCGCCAACCGACCCCTCTGTCGGCGTAACATTGGTGACTTCAGGCGCTGTGACATAGGTGTATGAGCTACCGCCACCGGTTCCACCGAGCGCCGTGACGGTAACGCTGACTGAGCCGGCCATGCCGGCCGGCACTTGCGCTTCGATCTCGTTGGCATCAGTGACAGTATAGACGGTTACCGCACTGGTGCCGAATTGCACGCCGGTGACATCGATGAAATTGTTGCCGCTAATGGTAATGTCCTCGCCGCCATCCAATGGCCCCCGCGCGGGCGTCAGCGACGAAACGACAGGCGACCCGACATAGGTGAATATCGAGGCAGCGCCCGCCGTGCTGGTGCCGCCGACAGTGGTCACGGTCACAGGGACATTGCCGGCGGATCCGGCCGGTGCCACGGCCGTGATCTGCGTATCGCTGTTGACCTGATAGCTGGCTGCCCCCGTAGAGCCGAAAGATACGCCGTTAGGCCCCGTGGCGCCGGTGAACGCCGTACCGGTGATAACGACGGACACATTGCCTGTCGTCGATGACCTGGCGGGTGAAACCGATGTCACCGCAGGCAAAGCGATATAGGTGTAGGATCCGGCCGGCGATTGTCCTCCGCCGGTTCGCGCCACCGAAACGCTGGTTGCACCTGCAGCACCGGGCGGAACACGCACTGAAATCTGGTTGGGGCTGACGAGTGTAAAGTCCGTCGTCACATTTCCGCCGAACGCAACGGTTTCAACGGCGGCCATGCCTGACCCGGTAATCGTGACGGTGTTCCCACCGAGCACAGACCCTGTCGCGGGGGACAGGGATGAAACAGAAGTCACGCCCCCAAAGCAGATCAATCTGACACGCACCGAACCCGTGGCGATCGTTGGTCCACTACTGAAACCACCAAAAGCATAAAATTCGTAATCTGCGCCTGATGGAAGCTCAAAGATGCCCGATATGTTGATGTCGGCACCAATCGCCCTGACGTATGTGTCACCTATGTTGCTGTTGTAAAATTGCGTACCGGCGGGTGTCGGATAGGACGGGTCCAGTTCCTCTGGTGAACTGCCGAAAGTCTGCACGTCATAGCGCATCGCCTCGTTAGGGTCGAAACCGGTCGCCTCGTATTCGTCATCCTCATCCGGTCCAAACGTCTGCCAATTTCCCCAAGAAGCAGTCAAAGCATCGCATGCCGCCGATGCCCGCGCTGCCTGGGCGCCCGCGAGCAGCATGATCAACATACATAGCGCCGTCATCACGCGGCTCAGCCACGTTCCCATGGCGTTTTGCCCCTGCACTTCACGGTCATGTCGCTGCATATGTTACCCTGTCGCTGGCGAGGCATCACCACCTCAACACAACCCAAGGTATAATAATCCTATGCGCGCATAAATACGCTCGACATCCATTGGTTACATTATTTTTTCCTTATATCTTTATTGCAACAGTCACCGGCGGAAGGCCTGAACTGCTTCCGCCGGAACGTGTCACGGTCGTGGGGGGAAAAGCCCATTTACGAGGATGCATTGCGTCAGGCCCAGTCCCGGCGACTGTGTCACCAAGGGCACCGGGCCGCCAGTGTTGGGGCCTACTGCCACCGTGCCACCCGTAATGCCGGAATTGACACTGAACGTGATTTCGGGATGACCGGGCGTGCCGGTGAGGTTGGTTGATACACCACCGAGAGGGACGGCATCAGCGGTCGAGGTCGAGGGGACATAGATGTTGGCGCCTCCGCCGCCACTGCCGCCATTGCCAAGAAACGCGCCCGAGGTGATGGTACCCGCACCATTCGCCATCTTGCCCGCAAAACTGGCGTTCACGGCCAGATCGCCTGTCTTGGCGGGGATGGTGACCGTTTGCGAAGCGCCGCCTCCGGTGCCGGTGAAGGTGGCGGGATGCGTGTGCGGCGGCAGATTTTGTGGAACGAGCGTAACGGCCGATTGGCCAAATACCTGTCCAAGCGCGACCGGATCAAGGCCCGGTCCCTGGCCGCTGCCAACCACGCTGCGCGATTGCAGGTTCGGCAAACCGAAAGTGGTGCTGCCATTGCCGCCATAGGTGGTGCCGAGCAAGGCGAATAGCGCGGTATTTGTATTGACTGCCAGAATGGCACCATTGGCCGGAAGGAAATCGCGCGGGCAGTAACTGGATGCAAAAGTGCAGACGGAGCCGATA
This sequence comes from Endobacterium cereale, assembly GCF_009617585.1. Classification (GTDB taxonomy): domain Bacteria; phylum Pseudomonadota; class Alphaproteobacteria; order Rhizobiales; family Rhizobiaceae; genus Neorhizobium; species Neorhizobium cereale. Next base: position 163,992 of record NZ_WIXI01000022.1, read on the forward strand.
TAGCTTTCAGGACCACATGCCATCGCCTGGCGAGGGCTGGCAACGACCGCTGCCCCGGCGCCAAGGACGCTGACGGTTATGGCCAGTGCATTCAATCCCGCCAGCGATCGGTGGGTCGTCAAGGTTGAGAACCGCATGTCTTCTCCTCTTATGCCGCCATAGCAGCGGGCGATGTGCCCTGCCTCGGTCAGCGCAAGCGGAATGTACATCAGCTACCCATCTCAACAACCTATCACATACATATGTTTACCTACATAACTGTGAGTTGTTTTTTGACTTCTTTAGTGCCGGATGCCGGGATCGTCGGCAAGCGCATCATGGCGCTTCAACTGCTCAATGGCGGACAAGGCCTCGTTCGCCGACCAACCGGCACGGATTGCAGCGTTAAGCAATTTGGCTTCCGCTTCAACTTCCAGCTTGAGGTAAAGCGGTTCGAGCGCTTCCTGAACCGTCAGCAGATGTTCGTCGGGCGGTACAATGTTGTCAAATTGCGTTGCCATGATTCACTGTCTCCCTCTTTCATCGTTTTGGGTAAGAAGATTAAACTGGGCGGCGCGAAAACAGTTCCCTAAAAATTGTGCGAACGGATCGGGCGTAACGTCAACACGCCGTGATCAAGTATTCACGTTCGTTATTGCAAATGACGCGGTCCGAATTAGCGAAAGATTCAGCGATGACGAATATGGTCCGATGTCATCGACGGACCGGGGGCAGAAAATCTCGCCGCGTGACGACCATGACGGTCCAGTGAAAGGATTTTTATACATGTCCGATTATGCGAACAACATACGCAGCTTCATCGCAGAAAATTTTCTGTTTCGCGCGGATGCCGAAATTGCAGACGATCAATCCCTGCTCGATAGCGGCGTCATGGATTCAACAGGTGTTCTGGAGCTAATTGCCTATCTCGAAAGCACCTATGGCATCCGTGTCGCCGACGAAGAGATTATCCCCGACAACCTCGACAGCATCTCGAAGGTCACCGCTTATCTGACGTCGAAGAAGATCGCCGCCTGAAAGGGCTGATCGCGGCCGGGGGAACGGGCGTGCGCATCGAAACTCTCACTGCAAAAAACCGGTCGGACCGCGCTGACAAGACAGCGGTGGTGGGCGGTGACATGCGCCTGACCTACGGCGATGTCGATCGCCACTCATCGCAACTTGCGGCACAGTTACAGAGGTCTTGCACCGGTCGCGGCGACCGCATTGTCCTTCTTCTCGACAATTGCGGCGAAGCGGTCGTTTCTTTCTTCGCTGCATGGAAACTCGGTGGGATCGCCTGCCCGCTGCATCCATCCATCAAGGCCGAAAAGCTTACAGAGATTTTTCGCAGCATCGAACCGGTCGCAATCATCGCGCACGCCAGATTGCTGCCAGTCGTGGAAATCGCCTGCGCGCTTTACGGTCAACGTCCGATGGTCATTGGCGTACAGGCAGGTGCCGACGACAACAGCAATGTATTGCGCTTCAACGAGCTAGTCACCAGCAACGCGGGTTTTGATCCGCCGGTCGGCCTCGGCGAAAACGACCTGGCGTTGTTGATCCACACATCCGGCTCCACCGGACGCCCCAAAGGTGTGATGCTGAGCCACGCCAACATTGCGGCGGCCTGCACCTCGATTGCAGGTTATTTGGAAAACACCGAGAACGATATCGTCCTCAGCGTCCTGCCGCTGTCGCATGGTTACGGCATTACCCAGATGGTCACCATGGCCATGGTGGGCGGCACGCTGGTTCTCGAAAAGAGTTTCGCCTTTCCGCGGGTCATCCTGTCACGGCTGCAGACTGAAAACGTGACCGGCTTCCCGCTGGTGCCGGCCATGGCGGCGCTGTTTGCCGGCATGCCGGATCTTTCGGCGCAAGCCGTGCCACATCTGCGCTATATGACGAATGCTGCTGCCGGCATGCCGCCAACCACGACCGAACGGCTTCAAGCATGCCTGCCGCAAACGTCGCTTTACCTGATGTATGGCCAGACGGAATGCCTGCGCACCGCCTATCTGGCGCCGCACGAGGTGGCGCGTCGGCCGCTTTCGGTTGGCCATGCCATTCCCGGTACGCGTGTTTCAATTGTTGACGACAACGGCCAGCTCGTAGCGTCAGGGGAAACCGGCGAACTGGTTGTGGAAGGCCCGCATGTGATGGGCGGTTACTGGCGAGACGACGTCGCGACATCTGCTGCCCTGCGCCCAGGCCCCAACGGCCCCCGCCTGCATACCGGCGACCTGTTTCGTACCGATGAAGATGGTTTCCTCCACTTTGTCTCCCGCCGCGACGACATCATCAAGACACGCGGGGAAAAGGTCAGCCCGCAGGAAGTGGAGCGTGTGCTCTACGCCCTGCCGGGCGTGCTGGAAGCTGCCGTCGAGGGCGTGGACGATCCGGTTTTCGGACAGGTGATCAAGGCGCATGTGGCCGCCGATCCGTCAGCCGGCCTGAGCGAACGGCTGATCCAGCGCCACTGCGCCACGCATCTGGAAGATTTCATGGTTCCCAAACTGGTGGAATTTCACGAGGCCCTGCCGAAGACGGCAACGGGCAAAATTCGCCTCAACGCTGCGGATGCAGCCGAGGCCAAGGAAAACAGAGAGAGCAGGATAGCGTGATGGCAAATAACATGGGTTTCTCCACAGACAGCCTGAAGCTCGATGCGGAAGCCGAGATCGAACGCATCTGCGCCTGGCTGCGCGAAACGGTGGCGAAGGACCTGCGCAAACGCGGTGCAGTGCTCGGCATATCCGGTGGCATCGATTCCAGTGTGACTGCAGCGCTTTGCGCGAAAGCTTTCGGCCCGCAAAAAGTCATCGGCATTTTTATGCCCGAACATGATAGCGATCCGGAAAGCCTGCGGCTCGGGCAGGCGCTGGCCGCCACGACCGGTGTCGAAACCGTGCTGGAGGATATCGGCCCGGCGCTGGCGGCTGCCGGTTGCTATACCCGCCGCGACGGTTTCATTCGTCAGGTCGTGCCGGAATTCGGCGAAGGCTGGGGCTGCAAGGTGGTGTTGGAAGACGCCCTGACCGGCCGTGGTTACAATATTTCCTGGCTGGTCGTTGCCAATCCGGCCGGCGAGCAGAGCCGTCACCGCATGCCGCTGGAAGTTTATCTCGGCATGATCGCGGCCGCGAACATGAAGCAGCGCACCCGCAAGCAGATCGAATATTACCATGCCGACCGGTTGAACTACGCGGTTGCCGGCACACCGAATCGGCTGGAATACGACCAGGGTTTCTTTGTGAAAAACGGCGACGGCGCCGCCGATTTCAAGCCGATCGCGCATCTCTACAAGACCCAGGTCTACCAGCTGGCCGAGGCACTTGGCGTGCCGGAGGAAATCCGCCGGCGCCCGCCGACCACCGACACATGGTCGCTGCCGCAGGGTCAGGACGAATATTATTTCTCCCTGCCCTATGACCGCATGGACCTCTGCCTCTATGCACTCGACAACGGCGTGTCACGGGAGGAAACCGGCGAGGTAACCGGCCTGACGCCGGATCAGGTGGATGCCGTGTGGCGCAATATCGCTTCCAAGCGCAAGGTGGCGGAATATCTGCATGCCGAGCCGAAAAAGCTGATCGACTGAGATCTGCGGCCATTCGGCGACTGATTTGCGTCAGTCGTCGAACGTGTCGCCGACCAGCGGCATCCAGCGTTCGCCGGCAATGCCGCTGATAAGGGCCTGCCCGGCCTTGATCGGCTCCAGCAGCGACTTGTCCTTTGCGTGCGCCACATAAAAGCTGCGGCCAAGAAAGACAGCCTTGCGCTGCAGCAAAGCTGGTGTCAGCCACGGATGGGCCGCGCCTCGAACCGAGGCGCACCCATAATTATAGGCGTGAGCGAACATGTCCTCGACCATCTCTCCTGTCCTTGCCGGCATGGAGAGTGCCTGCAGCACCCAGCCGATGCCACCGGCTTTTGCGAAATAGACGTAGGCGGCGGCCGGTCTGCCATCCGGGCCGTAAGCGACCCGCCATTCGGGATAGCCAAAACTGCGTTTCTGTTCGGCTTGCCGGATGAACCAGTCGATATTGCCCGCATCCCATTGGGGGCGCATCGGGTAGACATCCTTCAGGGCCAACAACGCCTGACCGAATTCACCGGCCGTGACGTCGCGAAACTCCAGCCTGCGTGCCTCGCCATTTCCAAATGACGGACGGCGAAGAACAGCAATCGAGCGATCCGCGATCCGGCCGACCGGTCGAATGAGACGCGCCGCAGTGACCCGTCGTTCCATCAATTGAACCGCAGTCGAGGCAGGACGCAGAACACACATCCAATTGAGACTATAGGCCGGATCAAGCGGATGGCCGAGCTTCTGCCACATGCCAAGCGCCGTGTGGTTTGCCGTTTCGGTGAGCGAAATATCCTGCGGACCGGCCAGAAATGCGCGCAGGAGACGAGCGCCGATCAGCGGATTGGCCTTGGGATCATCCACCATCATGGAGCCCGCGAAGGCTGCAAGCAGGGAGCGGCCCTCGAATTCCAGCCTTGCGGGGGTAACGCCGATAAAACCGCAGACCCGGCCTGCCTCATCCACAGCGACCTTGGAATGCAGATCCGGCTCGTTCCAGGGATGCCTGAAAAAAGATTGCTCTATACTGGCTATCAACGACTGAGGCACGGCTTTCCCGCTGCCGGCAACACCTCTAAACGTGTGCTGGAACATGCCCGCCACACCTTCGATATCGCCTTTTTCAAAGTCCCGTATGACCGTTGTCTGTCCGCTCATGCCGATGCCACTGCAATGCCGGGCCGTCCAGGAAGGGATACGGCCAAATCTGATGTCGGCGCATTGTGCCAATACAAGCTTAAACAAACGAAAAGAGGCCCCGCGAACGGAGCCTCTTCCCACAATTACAAATGTGTTACTCGGCCGTTACATCCAGTAAGGCGGCACGCCATAATAATCGTAGACCTTGCGGTCATTGGCACTGTACCAGCTGTCGTCATCGAGATCCGAATAACGCGGCGCGCCGGTGATCTGGTCCTTGGTCAGGTCGATGCGGTAACCATCGAGCTGTTCGTCGTAGCGCAGCTTTTCCCAAGGCAGCGGATAATAGTCATCGCCGATGCCGAGGAAGCCGCCGAAGCTGAGAACAGCATAAGCCACACGGCCGCCGCGTTTTTCGAGAAGAAGACGCTCGATCGAACCGATATGCTTGTTATCGGCGCCGTAAACCTTGGTGCCTTCAACCTTGTCGCTGGCAATCAGCGAGTGGCTGTCCTTGACGTAAGGGTCCTGACCGGCGCGGGGTTCCTGATGCAACATGATGCACCTCCTCTTGTTGTTGATTGCACTTTCGAATTACACAGACAAAACCCGCCACCGCCCGCTTGGTTCCTGAAAAATACTGACGGTCTTTCGGAAGTGACAGCTGCCAAGTTCAATTGACGTTTACGTCAAGGTTATCTAATCTTCTCGTGATTGGCCGATCAGGCCACGTCCGTGCGATACTGTCGACTGGGTGAAAAGGTGGGAGGACCTTTGCGCTTGTCACATTGAAGCAGTATGGCTTCCGGTTCCCAGCTAAGGGCGACCGGAAACGGAACGTCGACACAAGGGAGGGAGAATGAATGACTGATCTTGCTGCCGCACCGGCGCGGGCGCCTGTTGAAAAAATCTGGCTGGCATCGTACCCGCCGAATGTTCCGGCCGAACTGCCGCCGCTGCATCACAGCTCGCTGGGAGAGCTGTTCGAGGAAAGCTGCAAGCGCTATTCCGACCGTACCGCTTTCACCAGCATGGGCAAAGGCCTCACCTATGAGGCGATGGAACGCGAAAGCCGCAAGATCGCTGCATTCCTGCAGGCGCAAGGGTTGAAAAAGGGCGACCGTGTTGCGGTGATGATGCCCAACATCCTGCAGAACCCGGTCACTGTTTACGGCATTCTTCGCGCCGGCATGATCGTGGTCAACGTCAACCCGCTCTATACGCCGCGCGAACTTGAACACCAGATCACAGATTCCGGGGCGACCGTGATCTTCGTTCTGGAAAATTTTGCCAACACGGTTCAGCAGGTTCTGGGCAAGACGCCGCTGCGCCATGTCGTCGTCACCACGATGGGCGACATGCTGGGCCTCAAGGGCCATATCGTCAATCTTGTTGTGCGCCGGGTGAAAAAGCTGGTGCCGGTTTGGACGATCCCCTCCGCCCTGCGCTTCAAGTCGGCACTTTCGAAAGGGGCAAGCCTGTCGCTGCAACCGGTCGAGGTTTCTCCCGGTGATATCGCCTTCCTGCAATATACCGGCGGCACGACCGGAATTTCAAAGGGTGCTGCGCTGACGCATGCCAATCTGCTGGCCAACAAGGAGCAGATGGGTGTCTGGCTGGATTCTGCGTTTATCGGCAAGCAGCGCCCGGAACAGCTGCAGTTTCTCTGCGCGCTGCCGCTTTATCACATTTTCGCATTGACCGTGAATTCGCTGATGGGAATGGCGACCGGCAGCAACAATATCCTCATCCCGAACCCGCGCGATCTGCCGGCTCTTGTCGGCGAGTTGAAAAAATATCCGATCCACATTTTCCCGGGTCTCAACACATTGTTCAACGCGCTGATGAACAATGCCGAATTCCAGAAGCTCGATTTTTCAGCGCTGATGCTGGTCTTCGGTGGCGGCATGTCGGTGCAGCGTCCGGTGGCGGAACGGTGGCTCTCCATGACGGGTTGCCCGATTACCGAGGGATACGGCCTTTCGGAAACCTCGCCGGTTGCCACGGCGAACCGCTGCAACAATCGCGAATTTTCCGGCATGATCGGCCTGCCGATCTCCTCGACGGACCTCGCCATCCGCGACGATGACGGCAACGACGTCGAACTGGGTGGCGTTGGCGAAATCTGCATCCGTGGCCCGCAGGTCATGGCCGGTTACTGGAACAGGCCCGACGAGACCGCAAAGGTGATGACGGCGGACGGCTTTTTCCGCACCGGCGACATGGGTTACATGGATGCGCGCGGTTATACCAAGATCGTCGACCGCAAGAAGGACATGATCCTGGTTTCCGGCTTCAATGTTTATCCCAACGAGGTCGAGGAAGTGGTCGCCATGCATCCCGGCGTGTTGGAATGCGCAGCGGTCGGCGTGGTCGACGAGCATTCCGGCGAAGCGGTGAAAATCTTCGTGGTGAAGAAGGACCCGAACCTGACGGAAGCGGACGTGAAGGCGCATTGCATCACCAACCTCACCAACTACAAGCGGCCGCGTTTCATCGAGTTTCGAACGGAATTGCCGAAATCGAATGTGGGCAAGATTCTGCGGCGCATGCTGCGGGAGTGACAGGTCGAACGACTTGGGTAGGCTGAAACCGCGTTGCATCACTGCGACACCGCTGAACCAAGTCCAACCGGCGCATGCCCAAAACAATGGACGCACGCACCAAGGTGAACTAGCTGTAGCCCTTGGCTGGCAACGTGGAGCGTGCGTGCGTATCACCCCTTATCATCGGATCATTGCCGTCGCGGCAGTGCTCGGCGTTCTTTCGAGCTGCGCCGGCCGGCCTGAAGGCGTGCTGATCCCGACGGCTGCCGCATCCGTTTCCGGCACCTCCAAGGTCGATGTTCTGGTCGCCACCACTCGCCGCCCATCGGAAACGCCCGGCGTGCTTTATTCCGGTGAGCGCGGTGCCGAACCGGCCATTACCGAAATCGCCGTTTCCATTCCGCCCGACAGCGCGCGTGAAGTCGGCCAGGTTCAGTGGCCGAAAAAACTGCCTGCCAACCCGGACAAGGAATTCGCCACCCTTTCGGTGACCCCGATGCAGAAACCGCAGGCGCATCGCTGGCTGCACGATCACCTGCCCAAAAGCAAACGAGTGATGGTGTTCGTTCACGGTTTCAACAACCGGTATGAAGATGCCATCTATCGTTATGCGCAGATCGTGCATGACAGTGGCGCAGACGTGGCGCCGATCCTGTTCACCTGGCCATCGCGCGGCAGCATCTTTGCTTACAATTACGACAAGGAAAGCACCAATTTTTCGCGCGATGCGCTGGAAGACATGTTGCGCACCATTGCCCGCAACCCGGAAGTGGGTGAAGTCGTCGTGATGGCGCATTCGATGGGGTCGTGGCTGACGGTGGAGGCCTTGCGCCAGATGGCCATCCGCGATGGCAGAGTGTCACCGAAAATCCAGAACGTCATCCTCGCCTCGCCCGATCTGGACGTCGATGTTTTTGGTCGCCAGATTGCCGAAATCGGCCCCAAGGGTCCACATTTCACCCTGTTCGTTTCGCGTGATGACCGCGCACTAGGCTTGTCGCGCCGTATTTCCGGCAATATCGACAGGCTCGGGCAGGTCGATCCGACAGTCGAGCCTTATCGATCCGAATTCGAGAAACAGGGCATTGTCGTTCTCGACCTGACAGCCTTGAAGGGCGGTGATCGCCTCAACCACGGCAAGTTCGCCGAAAGCCCGGAAGTGGTCAAACTGCTGGGCAACCGCCTGATCGCCGGTCAGACGGTGACCGACAACGATGTCGGGCTTGGTGACCGGATCGGTGCCGTGGCGCTTGGTACCGCCCAGACGGTGGGCGGGGCGGCAAGCGTTGCCGTCAATGCGCCGATCTCGATCTTCGATCCGGCCACACGCCGCAATTACGGCGATCAGGTCGATCGCCTCGGCCGCTCCGTCGGCAATACGGTTGAGACCGCCGTCGGCCGCTGATCGATATCTTTTATCCGGCTCATTAAACGCGCCCGCTTAGGTCACCTTGGCGGGCGCGACAAGGCTTGATTTGCCCGGCAAAGCGAATAGGTTCCCGTTCGTCCTATCCGTACCTCCCATTCCGCACTCCCCGTGCGCACCGTCAGGAGCAAGCCCATGCAGGCGATCGTCGAAAAACTGAAATCCACCGCTGCCGCCACCAAGGCCACCGATATCCGTGCGGCCTTCGCGGCCGATCCGCAGCGTTTCGAGAAATTCAGCGTTTCCGCCGAAGACCTCACCATGGATTTTTCAAAGACTGCGGTGAATGCCGAAATCCTGGCGCTTCTGGTCGAACTGGCGGAAGCCGGCGGCGTGGCCGAGAAGCGTGAAGACATGTTCTCCGGCGTTGCCATCAATTTCACCGAGGACCGCGCCGTCCTCCACACCGCGCTGCGTAACCGCACCAACAATCCTGTTCTGGTCGACGGCAAGGATGTGATGCCGGACGTCAATGTCGTGCTGGCCGCCATGGGCGAGTTTGCCGACGGCATCCGCTCCGGTTCGCTGAAGGGCGCCACCGGCAAGGCGATCACCGATGTGGTCAATATCGGCATCGGCGGCTCCGACCTCGGCCCGGTCATGGCGACGCTGGCGCTTGCCCCGTTCCATGATGGCCCACGCGCCCATTTCGTCTCCAATATCGATGGCGCCCACATTGCCGACACGCTGAAACTGGTCGAGCCGGAAACGACGCTGTTCATCGTCGCTTCCAAGACTTTTACCACCATCGAAACGATGACCAATGCCCAGACGGCCCGCAAATTCGTGGCCGACGCCCTGGGCGACGACGCCGTTCAGCATCATTTCTGCGCCGTTTCCACAGCGCTCGACAAGGTTGCCGCCTTCGGCATCGATCAGGAGCGAGTATTCGGCTTCTGGGACTGGGTTGGCGGTCGTTACTCGATCTGGTCGGCCATCGGCCTGCCGCTGATGCTTGCCATCGGCCCGGAAAATTTTGGGCATTTCCTCGACGGCGCGCATGCGATGGACACGCATTTCCGCACCGCGCCGACGGAAAAGAACCTGCCGATGCTGCTCGGCCTGATTGGTTTTTATCATCGCAATGCGCTGGGATACCCGACCCGCGCCATCCTGCCCTATGACCAGCGCCTGTCGCGTTTCCCGGCCTATCTGCAGCAGCTCGACATGGAATCCAACGGCAAGGGCGTCACCATCGACGGTACACCAGTCGAGGGTGAGTCCGGCCCAGTTGTCTGGGGCGAACCCGGCACCAATGGCCAGCATGCCTTCTACCAGCTGATCCACCAGGGCACGAGCATCATCCCGGCCGAGTTCATGATCGCTGCCAACAGCTTTGAGCCGGAACTGCGCCATCAGCACGATCTACTGATCGCCAATGTGCTGGCGCAGTCGGAAGCACTGATGAAGGGCCGCACCTTCGAGGAAGCCAAAAAGCAGCTGACCGACAAGGGCATGGACGACAAGAAGGCCGACTTCATCGCGCCGCACCGCGTGTTTACCGGCAACCGCCCGTCGATTACCTTTGTCTACGACAAGCTGACGCCGTTCGCCTTCGGCCGTCTGGTGGCGCTCTACGAACACCGCGTCTTCGTGGAAGGCGTGCTGTTCCGCATCAACTCCTTCGACCAGTGGGGCGTGGAGCTCGGCAAGGAACTGGCAACCGGTCTGCTGCCGGTGGTGGAAGGCAAGGAAAGTGCTGCCGGCCATGATTCCTCGACGCAAGGTCTGGTGAAGACGCTGGCAGGGCTGAAGAAGTAAGCGATACAAAATCGCTTTTATGCTTAGATGGTCCCGTCAGGTCAAATATCGGGCGGGATCATCATGAAATTTTGGGGCAAGGCATTCGCTGTGCTGACGGCTCCAGCCCGCAAACTTGGGCGGTGGATCGAGAGTGAATTGATCGGCGGCTCTGCACTTGAACAGCCGACACTCATCCGTAACGAAATACTGAAACTTCGAGCATCTGCGGCCGACAGGCTTTCAACAGCCTGCTTTTCTGTCGGTGCGGCAGGTGTTGTCGCGCCACTATTCGCTCCCATATTTCAGAACGGGCCGACGATTCCCAAGACCTATACGGAAATGGTGTTGATTTTCGGCGCCACCCTGATTTGGCTGACAATGGGCTTCGTGCTACATATGATCGGCGAAGCTTTTCTGCTCAAGCTCGGAGACAAGTGAATGGATGCACTCACGCTTTATGCCGGCAGCGGAGCGGTGCTTTTAGTCATTGCACTGCTCGTTCTCTATCGCCTGCGTCATAGCTGACGCAGGCGTCTGGGCCTGATCTTACAACCCGATTTCCTCCGCAAACGGCGGATTGGCGCCTGCCCGCGAGACGGTGACGGCAGCAGCCTTTGCACCCAGCGCCAGCGCGCTCGCAATCTGGTCTTCGGTCAGGCTCGCCACCTGCATCTTGGTCAGCAGGTTCTGCATCTTCAGCGAGGCAAGGATGCCAGCGTCAAACGTGTCGCCTGCACCGACCGTATCGACCACCGTCACGCGTTCGCTCGGCACCGTGACCTTGTGGGCGGCTGTGTAACCGACAGCGCCTTCAGCACCACGGGTGACGACAACCAGCTTTGCGCCGTGATGCAGCCAATGGCGGGCGAGCGTATCCTCGTCGCCTTCCATGCCGAACCAGGCAAGGTCCTCGTCGGAGAATTTGACGATGTCCGACATCGCCGCCATGCGATTGATGCGGGCGAGATGGGCAGGCTTGTCCTTGATGAAGCCGGGGCGGATGTTGGGATCGAGGGAGATGACGCGCGTTTCATGTTCGCGCTTCATCAGCGCTTCGTAGGTCGAACCGCAGGGTTCCGGGATCAGGCTGATCGCGCCAAAATGCAGCGCTTCGCAATCGTCGCCGAGTGCCGGCAAATCGGCTTCGGTGATCATGCGGCCGGCCGTGCCTTCGTCATAAAAGGCATAAGTCGCGTGACCGTCGACCAGTTTCACAAAGGCGATCGTCGAGGGGCGGGATGCCAGTGCGCAATAGCTGAAATCGACATTGCTCTTGCGCAGCGTGTCGCGAAGAATGTCACCCATCATGTCGTCGGCGAGGCCGGTGAAAAACCCGGTATCAACGCCGAGGCGGCCTAGCGCGATTGCCGTATTGAACACGGCACCACCGGCATAGGGCGAAAACGCCGGTTCGCCGAGCGTCGTTTCACGCGGAAGCATGTCGATAAGGGCTTCGCCGCAGCACAAGATCATGGATTTCCCTCCCGAGGAATAACCTGTTTGGCACAGGAATAAGCGAGCTTTTGACAATTGACCAGAGCAAAAGCTCGCTTTGAGTATGCATGTTAGCGTGGCAGTTCGCTGATGCCGCCGTTGCGGGCGGACCATGCCAGCGGCGCATCAAGAAACGCTTCGACTTCCGACAGCGTCTTTTCGTCGAACAGCTTCTGGTCACGCGCAACGGCGAGAACATTGCGCCAGGTGGCGATGTGGTGGAACTGCACCTTGCCATCGGCAAAGCGCAGCGCGCCTTCATCGAAGATGCCGTAATAGAACAGCGCCATGCCGTGATCGACGACGCCGCCGGCTGCGCGAATGGCGTCGATGAACTTGAACATCGAACCGCCGGCCGTGGTCAGGTCCTCGATGACGAGAACGCGCGAACCTTCCGGCATGTTGCCTTCGATCTGGGCATTGCGGCCGTGGCCCTTCGGCTGTTTGCGGACATAGATCATCGGAAGGCCGAGACGGTCCGCCAGCAGTGCCGCGAAGGGAATGCCAGCCGTTTCGCCACCGGCAATACAATCGAACTTTTCAAAACCGGCATCACGCAGCAGCGTGGCGACCGCAAAATCCATGATGGTGGAACGAACACGCGGATAGGAAAGCAGCTTGCGGCAGTCGATATAGACCGGGCTCATCATGCCAGAGGCAAACTTGTAATGCTTTTCCGCATTGAAATGCACCGCCCCGATTTCCCACAGCATCTTTGCCATGAGTTCTGCCATGACCGTGCGATCGGTAAATGTGGTGTGCATGTCTCGTGCTCCGTTAGATCCGTTGCGGCGGCATAGCAGCAAGAAGGCCGCGCTTCCAGTGAAACGCGGCCTTCAGAACCTAAAACTGCTGGGAACGTCAGGCGCTGGTGCGGACCTCATCGAGATCAATCGCATGCAGGAAGCCCGCGACCTCCACCCGATTTCGGCCGGCACGTTTGGCTTCGTAAAGCGCGCCGTCGGCGAGATTGAGCACGGCATCGAAGCTGCGGCCTTCAGCGGCGCCAAAAGCAACGCCGGCACTGGCGGTGCAGGACACGGACTTTTCGCCGACCGCAATCATCCGTTCGGCAAAACCGCGGCGGATCCGCTCGGCAATCCGTTCGGCACGCCCCGGCAGGACATTTCGGACGATGACCACGAATTCCTCGCCACCGAGACGCGCAACGGTATCCCGCTCGGCCTTCACCTTCATCTCCTCGGCAAAGGCGCGGATGACCATATCGCCTGCCGCATGGCCGTGCTGGTCATTGATCGATTTGAACCGGTCGATATCGAAGACGATGACGGCAGTGGACTGGTCGATCCGGACGGTACCAAATTCCTCGAACACGGCACGGCGATTGAGCAGCCCGGTCAGGGGATCGGTCAGGGCTTCACGGCGATGGAAGGCAGCGAGACGCCACTGGTGCAACGCCAGCGAAAACGCACCGACGCCGGTCATGCTGGCAATGCAGATGGCGATATTGAGCTTTTCCGCCCAGTTCTGCGGCGCATGGCCGATCACCCATTGCTGGTCGCGGATCAGCACGAAGGCGCAAAGGGCGAAGGAAACACCAGCCGTCGCATATAAAGAGGCCATGCCGACCAGCGGACCCGGCGCTTCGTGCCGAACGAGCCAGTATTCGCGTGCCGCGGCGGTCAGGAGAACAGCGGTGGTGACATTCATCACGATGATCGAAATGCCGTCATATCCCATCAGCATGGCCGGCAGGCCCAGCAGCATGACGATGGAGCCTGCAACCAGAGAGACGCGCAACGGCGAACGCCCGGAGCGGAATTGGCAGCCGGCTGCATACATGACGGAAAAGCCCGCCATGATGAAGAAATAGGAGATGGCGCCGATGACCAGCCCAGCCTCCAGCGTATAGGCGCTGTAGCAAAAAATGCCGACGATGGTTAGCGCCAGACTGACCACCCAGGTGAGCATGAAGCTGTCACTACGACGCGATGCCCAGGTCGCGAAAAGCGCCACCAGCAGGCAGATCGCCGAGAATCCCAGCGCAAGCAGAAGTGAATTGTAATCGAGCATCATGCCTCGCCGTGTCCCCGACGGGCATCATGACCCGCCATTCCCCAAGGCGAATATCCGCCCTCACGTTGGGCGGTAACTTAGGACCTGATTCATGATCAAAATATTACCGGCATTGCTAAAATGCCTGTCATTTTCAACCATTACTGGGGGGATTTCTACCCTATCTTACACAACCGCCCAGTGTATCGGGAACATCGGATCAAACACGGTCACCGGCCCGGCGCCTGTTTCGATCTTGGCGGGAAAGGAAACCGGCTCGGCCTGCTTTTCCAGCGTGATGCGATCTTCGTTCGGCGCAAGGCCGTACCATGCCGGTCCATTCAGCGAGGCAAACGCTTCGAGTTGATCGAGCGCACCATCCTCTTCGAACACATGCGCAAGGCAGCTCATGGTGTTGATCGAAGTGTAGATGCCGGCGCAGCCGCAACCGCATTCCTTCAGCGGATCGACATGCGGCGCCGAATCTGTGCCCAGGAAGAAACGGCTGTCGCCCGAGGTGGCTGCAGCACGCAGGGCAAGGCGATGGCTTTCGCGCTTGGCAACCGGCAGGCAGTAATAATGCGGACGAATGCCACCGACCAGAATGGCGTTGCGGTTGATGATCAGGTGGTGGGTGGTGATGGAGCCTGCCAGATTGCTCGCAGCGGACTTGATGTAATCGATACCGTTGGAGGTAGTGACATGCTCCATGGTGATCTTCAGTTCGGGTAAGCGCTTGCGCAGCGGATCGAGCACGGTTTCGATAAACACGGCTTCACGGTCGAAGATATCAACCTCCGGCGTGGTAACTTCGCCATGTACGCAGAGTGGCAGGCCGATCTTTGCCATACGCTCCAGCACCGGCATGGCCTTGTCCATGTCGCGCACACCGCCATGCGAATTGGTGGTGGCACCGGCGGGATAAAGTTTGACCGCATGAATAAGGCAGCTGGCCTTGCCCGCCTCGACATCGTCGGCATCGGTATGCTCGGTCAGATAAAGCGTCATCAGCGGCTCGAAACGATCGCCGGCCGGCAGGGCCGACATGATGCGCTGGCGATAGGCTTCTGCGTCCTTGGTCGTCACCACTGGCGGAACGAGGTTCGGCATGATGATGGCGCGGGCAAAATGCCGGCTGCTATCGCCAATCACGCCTTTCAGCATATCGCCGTCACGCAGATGCAGGTGCCAATCATCGGGGCGGCGGATGCTGATGCGGGTCATGGGAAGCGGCCTTTTTCGTGAAGATCACCTTCGCCATACCACCGAAAGCTAGAGCGAAACAACCACGCACCAAAGCGTGATTAAAATTCTCGACTACGAAGAAAACGAAGTCATTTCATACCGCTAACCAGCGTTTTTAGCCCGTTTCACCTCGATTCGCTTTAACATACGCAATGAAATCCGCGCCTCTCGGCGGAACCGACGCCCAATTTCGACGTTCGTTCATCAATCTTTAAGTGATGACAGGTCGGAGGCGAGGATGAATTCCCGTTCCAATAAAATCAATAGAATGATTATGCTGACCACAGGAAGTGCGGTCGCATTGTGCATGCTGACCGTCTCCCTGAACGCGGAGCAACGCGCCAAGGTCGAACACACGGCCGCTCTACAGAGCGATTGTGACCGCATGGCAGGCAGCGCCTACGACAAGGACCGAAACGCTACATTTGCACCTGTCGATGTCAACGATATCGATGTGCAGGCAGTCGGTGTTTGTCGCACTGCCTTCGAGGCAACTGGCAATCCGCGTTTCGCTTACCAGCTCGGTCGCGCGCTGAACAAGACGCAGGAGCCGGATGAAGCCATGGCAGCCTATGAAGCCGCCGTCGATGGTGGATATTCCGCTGCTAAGGTCAATTTTGGCATGCTGATGGGACGCCTTGGCGATGCGCAATCCGAATTCCGCCTTTACAACGAGGCTGCCGCCAGCGGCAATGTGCTCGCACAGTATAATCTTGGTGTGGCCTATCGCGACGGGATCGGTACGCAGGTGAGCGGCGAGCAGGCCCTGCACTGGTTCGAAGAAGCTGCCGTCGGCGGCGATGATACCGCCGCCTTCAACATCGGCTCCATCTATGATGAGGGCAAGCTTGTGCCGGAAGACAACCAGACGGCTATCGCATGGTACGATCTGGCGGCACAGCGCGGTTCCACGGACGGCATGATCAATCTCGGCCTGATGTACGAAAACGGCGAAGGCATTGCAGCCAACCCTGAACGTGCTGCCGAAATGTTCCGAGCCGCTGCCGACAAGGGTGATGTGTTCGGCGCCTACAAGCTGGCGCAGTTGCAAGATCACGGCGTGACGCCGCCTGTTCCACAGCAGCCTGATCAACTGGGCGAAAGCGTCAGCACGCTTGTTCTCAAGCAGGGCGATGTCGAGCCTTTTGGCGCCAAGCCCAAGGATATCTAAAGGCCCCGGAGCGCTGCCCGCTCCATCCCGGGCCCAAGCGTTCCAAGAGCCCGGACCGGTCATGCCGGTCCGGGCTTCTCTCTATTTACGCGTCTGGTATATCGCCCGCGGAAGGCCCCCACACATCGGTCATGGCAAAACCCGCGCTGAGCGGATCGAATGGATCGAGCGCCACCTGATGTAGCCCGAAGGTGAAACCCCGGCCAGCGATGGTCGGCACGATGGCGGGCTTGCCGGCGATCGTGGTTTCCCGCTCGAGACCGACCTCGAATTCCGAGCCGATGATCGAGCGCGACGTGAAGACGTCGCCGACCTTGACCTTGCCGCGCGCATGCAGTGCTGCAAGATTTGCAGAATTTCCGGTGCCGCAAGGAGAGCGATCCGCTCTGCCCGGCCACATGGTGGTGCAGGTGCGCACGGCGCCATCGGCATCCACATCGCGGAACATCACATAAGCGATGCCCGAAATGGCGGGAATTTCCGGATGGACGACCGGCAACGCGTCATTGGCGAGCTGCTTGATGACCATGCCGGCGCTGACGAGTGCCGCCGCATTGCCCTTGGAAATGGTGAGCCCGATCTGGCCGACATCCACAAGCGCGTAAAAAATGCCGCCGTAACAGACGTCGAGGCTGATCTCGCCCCATTCAGGCGTCGAGAGCTTCTGGTCAAGCACGTGCACGAAGGACGGCACCATGGTGAGCTTGACCTTTTCGCAGCGACCATCTCGGCAAGTGGCAACGGCCCGCACAAGCCCGGCCGCCGTTTCCAACGTCACAACGGTTTCCGGCTCCTGCATCTCGACAATACCGGATTCCAGAAGCGCGGTCGTCACGCAGATCGAGTTCGAACCCGAGCTTGCATGCGCCTGATCCGGTTGCAGGATGACAAAGGCGGCATCGGCGGCGGGGTCGGTTGGTGGCAGAAGAAGATTGACGGAGCCGAGTGGCATGCCGCGCGGTTCGAGGCAAAGAAAACGGCGCAGTTCCTGTCCCTTGGGATCGCTGTTGAGCCATGCCAGCTTGGCGGCTGTCGTCTCGCCCGGGATCTTTGGCACGCCGCCGATCGCCACGCGACCTATTTCACCTTCGCAGTGGACGTCCAGCAGCTGGATCGTACGCTTCCACCTCATTTACGTCTTCCTTATATGAGCAGGTCTATTTTGCCATTGTCTGCATCGCTGATCGGGTGCAGTAGTGCGGATAGTTCTAGACCGGTCCAGCAACGCAAATCGAGGGAAAAGCGTCGGATGCTCGCCATATTCGGAAAAGCCGCCTTGTCTGCAGGCGCTGCTATTCTCGATGTCTATCGCAATGGCATGGACGTCTCGCTGAAAGCCGATGCGAGCCCGGTGACGCAGGCCGATGAAATCGCGGAGGAGATCATCGTTGCGGCGTTGAGCGAGGCTTTTCCGAACATCCCGGTGATCGCCGAAGAGGCGGTTGCTGCCGGCCATGCGCCCGAAATCGATGATCGCTTCTTTCTGGTCGATCCTCTGGATGGAACGAAAGAATTCATCACCAAGAATAGCGATTTCACCGTCAATATCGCCCTGATCGACGGGGGCGTGCCGGTGGCCGGCGTCGTTTATGCGCCGGCACTTGGCGTTGCCTATGCCGGCGAAGGCGACAGAGCTTGGAAAATGGCTGTTTCGGACGAAGGCCAGGTGACCATTCGTGTGCCGATCACAAGCCGCACGGTGGTGAGCCCGCCTGTCGGACTGATCAGCCGCTCGCATTGCGATGCGAAAACCCATGCTTTCGTTGCCGAACATGCGGTCAAGGAATGTCGCAGCATCGGTTCGTCGCTGAAATTCTGCATGCTCGCCGAGGGTGGCGCTGACGTCTATCCGCGCTTCACCCGCACGATGGAATGGGACACCGCGGCAGGCGATGCCGTCTTGAGGGCAGCAGGCGGCAGAACGCTGGGGCTGGACGGCAAGCCGCTCCTCTACGGCAAGCGCAACCAGGCGCATGACAGCGACTTCGCCAACCCCTCCTTCATCGCCTGGGGAAGAGCCGCCGAAACGGCCTGACCCTCACACGGCAACGGAATGACGTGCCGCGCCCTGCCCGAGATAACGGTCGAAACGTGATGCAATGGTACGCACGAAGGCCTGCCCCTCCGGCGTGACCGAAAATAGGTCTCCATCAAATGCTGTCATGCCGTCACCATCCTGCTGGTGCACCTGAGCCGCCTCCGGCCGCAGCACCGAGGCCGCAGGGCCGAAACGTCGCTCCAGATCGCTGACGGAAAAGGCATAGGCGCACATCAGGTCCTCAATGGCGGCGCCGACGACACGGTCGATATCCGTCAACTCCTTGCCCCTCAGGACCGGAAGGCGGCTTTCCTTCACAGAACGCATATATTCGCCGGTCGCCACGATGTTCTGCACATATCCGCGACCGACCTTGCCGATGGAAGACGCGCCAAGCCCGACGAGGCCGGGGGCGGCATCCGTGGTATAACCCTGGAAATTGCGATGAACCTCGCCGGCTTCCAGCGCTGCCGCAAGGCTGTCGCCGGGTTTTGCGAAATGGTCGATACCCACCGCCAGATATCCGGCCTGCGCCAAGCGCTCACTGACGAGGCCTGCCATGGCGAAACGATCCTGCACACCCGGCAGCGCCTGCTCATCGATCAGCGTCTGGTGCTTTTTCATCCACGGCACATGCGCATAACCAAAAATGGCAAAACGATCCGGCTTCATGGCAAGCGACAATTCAATGGTGCGCTCAACGCTTTCCATCGTCTGGTTCGGCAGGCCATAGACGATATCGAGATTAACGCCGCCGATGCCGAGCTCGCGGAGCGTCCCGACGACAAAGGCCGTCTGCTCGAAGCTTTGAGGGCGATTTATAGCCTTCTGCACCGCTTCATCGAAATCCTGCACACCGATGCTGGCGCGGGTGACGCCGAAATCGCGCCATGCGGTGAGTTTTTCCTCATCAACGAAACCGGGATCGATCTCGACGCTGATTTCGCAATTTCCGATGATATCGAAATGCTCATCGAGCGCCTCGCGAAGGCGCTGCAAATCCTTGGGCGCAATCATGGTCGGGGAGCCGCCGCCAAAATGGATGGCGATCACTTCACGCCGCTCTTTTAATGCCGCTGCTACGAGGCCAATCTCCAGAAGCAGCGCATCGAGATAGGCCGCGAGCGGATCGTAGCGCTTCACCTGCTTGGTGTGACAGCCGCAATACCAACAGAGTCGATCGCAGAAGGGCATATGCAGATAAAGGGAGAGCGGGCCATCATGTTCGCCAAGCCAGACCGCATAGTCGTCCGGACCGATGCCTGCATGGAAATGCGGCGCCGTGGGATAGCTGGTGTAACGGGGTACGGGTGCGGCATAGCGGGCAACGAGATCCGGGTGCATGAAGGGCTCCTTTTCAGCCCTAAAATTATGCCACCCTTGCGGACAATTCCTTGACTTCGATCAAGTCTACGCCGCCATCCCCAAACCGCCCGCGATGATGTAAGCTTTGTGGTCCAGTCAAGGTTCGCCAATTGTGCGGCACATTCGAATCGGAGTTTCGCAATGTCTTTGATTCAGGAACCACTTTTGCCGGCGCCACGACCTCATCCCGAAGAAATCAGGTCGGATTTCGAAATGCGATTCGGAAAACACATCACCATGCAGGCCAGCGCGCGAATCACGCCTGCCGGGGTGATCAGCGCAGGTATCGCGGTGGCGGTGATGACATTGGCGCTGGGATATGTCGCCGGTTCGGCATGGCGTAGAAAATAACAAGCCAACCGACGTTGAGCGCAACAGGGCGCTTCTTTGGTTACGACTTCAGCGTTATTTCAAGAGAAGTGAAATGGCGCACCCGAAGAGATTCGAACTCCTGACCCCCAGATTCGTAGTCTGGTGCTCTATCCAGCTGAGCTACGGGTGCGTCTGTCGGCGGTGTGTCCCGCCTCGTCAGCGGCGTGTTCCGCTGGCGTGGCGATCCTCTAAAACGTCCCGGAAACGAATGCAAGCGATTTTGCCGCCCGATTTGTCATTTTATCGACATAAGTCGTGCGTAGCATTGAATTCATTACGAAAAACGTATCAGGCCCGGGCCCGATAGTCTTCGAAGGAAACCGGGCGATCCGGAATCTCGATACGGAACTGGGTTCCCGGTCCCGGCTTTTCCACCAGACCGATCGTACCGCCATGGGCCAGAACCAGTTCGCGGGCAATCACGAGGCCAAGGCCAGTGCCGCCGGAGCGGGCCGAACCGCGAAATGCGGAGAACAGATTTTCCCGAGCCTTGCGCGGCATGCCGGGACCGGTATCGTCGATTGTAATCCCCACCACACTGCCGACACGCTGCGCCGTGACGCTTACGCGGCGACCGAGAAGCGGATCGACGTCATCGGACTGGGCGAGCGCCTGCACGGCGTTACGGCAGAGATTGTGAATGACGCGGAACATTTGCTCGCTGTCGGCATCCACTTCGAGGTCAGCGGGGATCTGGTCGAGATATTCGATATCGCCATCTGGATCGAGCGCCAGCATATCGCGCACTTCCTGACACAGGCCACCGAGACGAATACGACGACGTTTTGGCGCGGCTTCGCGCGCCTGGCCGTAAGCCAGAACCTCGGTCGAATACTCGACGGCGCGGTCGATCGTGCGCAGAAGTTTTGGCGCAAAACTGCGCACCATCGGATCCTCCACATCCACCAACCTGTCCGACATCAGCTGTGCGGAGGCGAGGATGTTGCGCATGTCGTGATTGATCTTGGAAACGGCCAGACCAAGGTCGGCGAGGTTCTTCTGCTGTTTCAGCGTGCGCTGCAACTCGACCTGCATGCTGGTCAAATGGCGGCCGGCAACCGCAAGCTCGCCCTTTTCCTTGCCTGGACTGAACAGGCGCCCCGGATCCTCCGGGTGTTCGGAAAAAATCTGCATGCCGCGTGTCAGTCGCCGAATCGGCTTGATCATCATGCGATTGATGGAAACGTAGATCAGGAAGGCGGTGATCAGCGAGATCATCAGCGACAGGATGAACATGTCGCGGGAAAAGCTCAGCATAGCCTTGTGCAAGGCTTTGTCGCTCATCACCAGTTCGATGATCATGTCGCTTTCGCCGATCGGCCCGTAAACGCGCATGATGCGGTTACCGCCGAAGACCAGTGTTTCGAGCGAGTCACGCATGGAGATGAGTGGCGTCTGGGCGGCAAGGTCGATCTGTTCATCGACCTGGGGCGGCACGTCGATGGCCGCCAGAAGACGCGAGGTCCCGTCCTTGCGCAACGCGATGACCTTGGTGCCGGTCGCCAGCAGCGTATCATCCTGCACCGCGCGCGGCAGTTCGGCAGGCTGCAGGCCGTCGATGACGATGCCGGCAGCGGCTGCCGTATCCAGCCTGTCACGCAGCCAGCCATCACGCATATTGGCGACGGTCGGCACAAAGATCAGGATTTCGGCGAGCATGACGAAAATGACCGTGAGCCACAGAAGGCGCCCCGACAGGCCGCCGAAGACGCGCGGCATCGGATCCAGCGGCAAATCGGCCGCCGATCGCGTCTCGCCTTCCCGAGGCAGAACAGCCGCGTCGTCTGTCATGCAATTCTCCATGGCATGCAAATCGGCGAAAATCATTGCGCCGCAGAGGCCGCATATTAGCGGCACGGCGCGACTTTTCCAATCCTTTGCCCAAACACGTTGCGCAAAGCAAAAACGGCGGCCGTTATATCGGCCGCCGTGGTTTTCTCACATGGATATTTTACACTCAGAACTCTTCCCAACTGTCTCCTGACGGGGCCGCGACTGCCGCGGCAGAACCGCCGCCACCGAAAGCACGGGCAAGCGTGCCGACCATCTTGCGGGCCGGAGAAACACGTGGGGCCGAATGACCATCGGTGGCCACGGCACGGACGGCGCCTGAGACTGCGGCACGCGGCGCAGATGTCGCAGCCGAACCGGCTCCCGTGCCGATATCGAAGCGGGAAACGAGACCGAACAGATGGCTGGCTTCGGACGAAAGCTTGTGAGTTGCGGCAGAGGTTTCCTCCACCATGGCAGCATTCTTCTGGGTCACCTGATCCATCTGGTTGACGGCCGTGTTGACCTCCTGAAGACCCGTTGCCTGCTCGCGGGCAGCCGTGGCAATCGAGTGGATATGATCGTTGATGCGATGGACACGGCTTTCGATCTCGGTCAGCGACTCTCCGGTTTTCTGCACCAGCGTCACGCCGCTCGACACTTCCTGGCCGGATTTGGTGATCAACGACTTGATATCCTTGGCGGCATTGGCCGAGCGCTGTGCAAGTTCGCGGACTTCCTGGGCCACGACGGCAAACCCCTTGCCCGCTTCACCTGCGCGCGCCGCTTCCACACCCGCATTCAAGGCCAGAAGATTGGTCTGGAAGGCGATCTCGTCAATGACGTTGATGATCTGGCTGATTTCACCGGATGCCTGCTCGATGCGGCCCATGGCTTCGACGGCACTGCGCACGACCGTGCCGGACTGGGCAGCACTCTGCTTGGCTTCCGTCACCATGGTGCTGGCTTCCTGGGCGCGTTCGGCGGAGTTGCGCACCACGGCCATGATCTCGTCCAGCGCGGCAGAGGTTTGTTCCAGCGCCGCCGCCTGCTGTTCGGTGCGCTTGGAAAGGTCGTCGGTTGCCGCACGCAATTCGTTTGAATTGTCGTTGATCGAGGTCGTGGCGCTCCGCACGTCCTTCATCGTGGTGCGCAGGTTGCCCATGGCGCCATCGACATTCTGCTGCAGTTCCGCAAAGTTGCCCCGGAATTCGCCGCGCATGGATTGCGTCAGATCACCTTCAGCTAGACTTGCGACGACACGGCGGACTTCCGACACGCCGGTATCGACACTGCCGACCAGCTGATCGACATCACGACCAAAGGCATCGAGACCCTGATCGCCGAAGGAATGATTGATGCGGCGGGTAAAATCGCCACCCACGGCGGCGGTCACAACCTCGGCCATGCGCCGGCGGAATTCTTCGTTCTTGCCACGCATATCCGCCTCGCTGGCATTCATGCGCGATACTTCGAGGCCGTTACGCTTGAACACTTCGACGGCGGCGGCCATGTCGCCGATTTCGTCCTTGCGGCCGACGGATGGCACCTGCGTGTTGAAATCGCCATCTGCGATGCGGGTCATTGCGCCCGTCAGCTCGACGATCGGGTTACTGAGGTGGCGGCGACCGGTAATCAGACCAAATGCCGCGCCGATCAGGACGCCCAGCATGGTGACGACGGAGACGAGGATGAGAACCGTCTCGCTGAACATGTGCAGGCCTTCACCGATGGCGGTCAGCTCTGCCTGATCCGCTGCAACGACCTTGTCGATGCTTGCTTGAAAAGCCTTGCGGTTTGCGCGGTTGGCTTCGTTGTTACCTTGTACTGCGGCGGCGGCCGGTCCCTGCTCACGCACAAGACGGACCGTTTCGGAACGGAATTGTACGAACCCGCGCGACTGAGCGGCGATCGCGTCGAAGTCCGCACGCTGTGCAGCGGGAACAAGCGACTGCCATTCCGTGATGACCTTGGCCATTTCGTCGAGATTGGTAAGCAACCCTTTCGCAAAAGGCTCGGCGCTGGCGGCGCTGTCTGCGGCGTAGATGCCGCGCGCTTCCATGACGACGGCGGTCACGACACGGTTCAGATGCTCGCCATGATAAACACGGTCAGAAGCCGCCTCGGAGATATCCACGCGATTTTGATATTCCAGGATTGCGAACAGCGACAGGCCGCCGATTGCAAAGGCAACGAGGCTCATCAGGCCTACAAGTAGATTAATTCTGCCACGAATTTTCATGGAACCTCCCCCACAAGGCACGACGGTTACGGAAAGGCACAGAACAAATCTGGGCAACTCGAACCTGAGACAGCAGGTTTATCATCGGCAATTTAATAAAAACTTTCGCGAATAAATAAATCGACAGGATATATTCTTTAATATCAAATACATCCCAAGATATACTTGAACTCAAAAATCAACCCTGAAGAGAAAATATTGCTTCGCACAACAAAACCGCAAAAACCTGCTGCAGCGCAATATCTGATCATGCTCTTCACAAGTGTGCTTTAAGCCCTTCGGCAATTGACTTTCGAGCGCCTCTGCCCTTATAAGCCCGCCAACGTCCGGCCAAACGGTCTCGCGTAACAGCGAGCCTGTGCCAGAACGTTTCTTTCGCAACGCTCTTGCTCTTAGAAGCAAACCCAAGAAGGGCCGCACACCGCGGTATTAAAAAAATGAAGCGTACCTACCAGCCGTCCAAGCTTGTTCGCAAGCGTCGTCACGGTTTCCGCTCGCGCATGGCCACCAATGGCGGCCAGAAGGTTCTGGCAGCTCGCCGCGCACGCGGCCGCAAGCGTCTTTCGGCCTAAGGCCGGCTGCCCGATGACAAACCGGGCGACCAAAGACGACAAACCTCAGAAAAATGCTGTCGGGCGGCTGAAAAGCCGTCCGCAGTTTCTGCGTGTCCGGGAGGGAGAGCGCCGCAAGGGCAAATTCTTTCTTCTGGAAGTACTCGATCGCCAGGAACCGGATACCGGTGCGCGCGTCGGGTTCACCGTCACCAAGAAGCATGGCAACGCGGTCGAGCGAAACCGCATGCGCCGCAGGCTGAAGGCAGCCGTTGGGCACAGTGCCGCAATTGCAATGAAAGACGGACACGATTATGTCATTGTCGCCCGACGCGAAGTGCTGACGGCGAAATTTGCCGATCTGGAGGCCGCGCTTTCCCAGCGCATCGAGAGCCGCCCGAGACATGGCACCCCTAGGAACTCCGCCCCAGGAAAGCATGATGGAAAAAAACCGTAATTACTTCATCGCGATCGGCCTATCGGTCGTGATCGTCCTTGCCTGGCAGTTCCTATACATGGGCCCACGGATGGAAGCCCAGCAGCGCGCTGAAGAAGCCCGTTTGGCTCAGCAGGCGCAGCAGCAGACCATCACTTCGGAAAGCCCGGGCGCGACCTCGCCGACGACCGGCCTTCCGGGCGCAACACAGGCACAGGCGACCGCCACCCGCGAAGAATCGCTTGCAAAGTCGCCGCGCGTCGCCATCGACACGCCTGCTCTTTCCGGCTCGATCAACCTGACAGGCGCGCGCTTCGACGACCTGAAGCTGCGCGAGTACCACGAGACCGTGGATGACTCGAGCCCGCTGATCACCCTCTTCTCCCCGGCGGACACGAAGGACGGCTATTACTCTGAAATTGGCTTCGTCAGCACAGAGGCCGGCACCGTACCGAACGACAAGACACAGTGGACCGTCGCCAGCGGCGACAAGCTGACCGTTCAGACGCCGGTGACGCTCACCTGGACCAACGACAAGGGCGTTGTCTTCACCCGCAAGATTTCCGTCGACGAGCATTACATGCTGACGATCGACGACAAGATCGACAACCCGACCACGGATGCCGTCAACATCGGTTCCTACGGCCGCGTCACCCGCTACAACAAGCCGGCAACACCTTCCGTCTGGGTCATCCACGAAGGTTTCCTCGGCGTTGCAGGCGCTGACGGCAGCTTGTCCGAAAACACCTATTCCAACATCGAAAAAGAAAACGTCACGCATCCGAAGGCGACCGGCGGCTGGCTCGGCATTACTGACAAGTATTGGGCTTCCGCTCTCGTGCCGCCTCAGGGCGTTCCATACGAGTCGCGTTTCTCGCATTTCACCGATGGTCAGCCGCGTTATCAGGCCGACTTCAAGACCGACAGCGTCACCATCCAGCCGAATGGCTCGACCGAGTTGAAGAACCTGGTTTTCGCCGGCGCCAAGGAAGTGCCGTTGATTGCGCAGTATGAAACGCAGTTCTCGATCCCGCTGTTCGACCGCATGATCGACTGGGGCTGGTTCTGGTTCTTCACCAAGCCGATGTTCCAGCTGATGGACTTCTTCTTCCGTCACGTCGGCAATTTTGGCGTCGCCATCCTGCTCACCACCATTGTCGTCAAGGCGATCTTCTTCCCGCTGGCCAGCAAACAGTATGCTTCGATGGCCAACATGAAGCGTGTTCAGCCGCGGATGGAAGAACTGAAGGCGAAGCACGGCGACGACCGCATGGCCCTTCAGAAGGGCATGATGGAGCTGTACAAGGAAGAAAAGATCAATCCGATCGCCGGTTGCTGGCCGGTTCTTCTGCAGATCCCGGTGTTCTTCGCGCTCTACAAGGTCATCTACGTGACCATCGAAATGCGCCACGCACCGTTCTTCGGCTGGATTCAGGACCTTTCCGCTCCGGACCCGACCTCGCTGTTCAACCTGTTCGGCCTCCTGCCGTACGATGTGCCGCACGCGCTGATGATCGGCGTCTGGCCTCTGATCATGGGTGTCACCATGTTCGTGCAGATGCGCATGAACCCGACCCCGCCGGATCCGACGCAGGCAATGATCTTCACCTGGATGCCGGTCGTGTTCACCTTCATGCTGGCAAGCTTCCCGGCTGGTCTCGTCATCTACTGGGCATGGAACAACACGCTCTCGGTGACCCAGCAGGCGATCATCATGAAGCGTCACGGCGCCAAGATCGAACTGTTCGGAAATCTGGCGAGTATTTTCAAGAAAAAGCCCGCCGAGGAGAAACCGGCGGAAGACAAGAAATAAAATCGACAAACCCCGCTTCGGCGGGGTTTTTCTTTGAGCGTTAAAGACTGCCCCTCCCCCGCAAAACTTGACATTGCCCGCCAAAACCACCAAGCCCGGACCTTCAGATCAAAGACAGGACACCAAGACCAATGCCCGCAGACGGAAACATGGACGCCAAGCCACTGTTCGGCCGCCCCTGGATTTTCATCCGTGGCGTGCCCTCGATGGATTTCCTGCCGCCGGAAGGCCCGCTGGAAGTGGCCTTTGCCGGCCGCTCGAATGTCGGTAAGTCTTCGCTGATCAATGCGCTGGTGGCCAAGAAGGGGCTTGCCCGCACATCGAACACGCCGGGCCGTACGCAGGAACTCAACTATTTCGTTCCCGACGGCTATTCCGGCCAGGAGGGCGACATGCCGCCGATGGCGATCGTCGACATGCCCGGCTATGGCTACGCGCAGGCTCCTAAGGAACTGGTCGATAACTGGACAAAGCTGGTGTTCGATTATCTGCGTGGCCGCTCCACGCTGAAACGCGTCTATGTGCTGATCGACAGCCGCCACGGCATCAAGAAAAACGACGATGAAGTGCTGGATCTGCTCGACAAGGCAGCGGTGTCCTATCAGGTCGTTCTGACCAAGACGGACAAGATCAAGGAAGCCGGCGTGCGCCGCTTGCTTGAGGAAACGACGGAGAAGATTCGCAAGCGTCCTGCAGCCTTCCCGGAGGTTCTGGCAACCTCTTCGGAAAAGGCGGGTGGCATTGACGATCTTCGTCGCGCCATTGGTGTTGCCGTGGGGAAACCGGCCTGACGGTTTGCTGTGGGGACGGCAGGGGGAATACCGTCAGACCGGTTGAACGGCCGAGTTCGGGGCAGAAGCGGCCGTTATTCTGGTGACATGGCAGGTGCGCCTCACGGCCCCCGCCATGCCAAATATCTCAGTTACATTTTCTTCGGCAGAAGCACCGCGTCGATGACGTGAATGACGCCGTTCGACTGCTTGACGTCGGCGATGGTGACATGGGCAACGCCGCCGTTTTCATCGGTCAGCGTGATCTTGCCCATGGACTGCTTGGCCTTCAGCACGCAGCCGCCGACGGTCTTGACGTCATGCGTGCCCTTGTCGTCCTTGATCATCTTTTCGATGGCCATGGACATGGCATTGGCGGCAACGACATGGCAGGTTAGGATCTTGGTGAGCTGCGCCTTGTTTTCCGGCTTCAGCAGCGTGTCGACCGTGCCCTTGGGCAGCTTTGCGAAGGCTTCGTTCGTCGGTGCGAAGACGGTGAAAGGACCCTTGCCCGAAAGCGTATCGACCAGACCGGCAGCCTTGACGGCAGCAACCAGCGTGGTGTGATCCTTCGAATTGACTGCGTTTTCGACGATGTTCTTGTTTTCATACATGGCGGCGCCACCGACCATGGGGTTCTTGGCCTGCGCCGCGCCAGCAGCAGCCACCACGCCGACAATTGCCAGCGCGCGAATAACGGATTTCAGCATTTCAGAAGTCCTCTTCCACAATTGATCCGGCGGTCGCGGCGGGCTGCCGGAGCGCTGGTTCCTCATCCTCGGAACATAAGAAGAGACGGACAGGACGTGAAAAGAGTTTCATCCAGAACGAGTGCTTCAAACAAAAAATCCGGCGATTGCGCGCCGGATTTTTCAACTGCGTAAGCGAGACGTTAACGCGTCAGGGAACGCGCGTCTGGCCGGCTGCGATGACCGGGCCGGTTGCCGTGCCCGTCGGCGAACCACCGTAGGGTTCGAGGCTGACCGCGAGCGTCACGCCTGCCGCGATGCGACTGCGCATGGTTTCCGGTATCTCGATCTCGCCGTCGCCGTTCTGCGGCAGAACGCCCAGAGATACAGCCGGATCGTTGCCGGAAATCATCCAGAGTTCGAGCGATTTCTGGTCGCTGGGACCAGCAGCCACCGGCGTCACTGAAAGACGGCCACTATCGGCCTGATAGCTGGCGACGAGGCTGATGGCATTACCCTCACCCGACATCTGCGCCACAAGCGGCTGACCCGGCGCTTGGCGGCCGAACGGCGCGTTTTGCAGCACAACCGTACCGGCCAGAAGGATGATGGAAAGCACTGTCATCGAACGCCACAGCGTCACCGAACTCCAGATGCCGGCAAAACCAGCCTTCGCGGGCTTCGGAAACAGCCGCGCCTCGATACGGGGATAGACGCCCGCACGCGGGTTCGACAATTCGTATTCGTCATTGAAGCTCGACAGGTTTTCCGACCACCGGCCAACCATGGCTGCAAAAGCCGTGTCGCGCGACATGCGCGCCTCGACGTTGCGACGCTCCTCCAGCGACAATACGCCGAGCACATATTCCCCGGCAATCACCTGGTCGCGGGCTCTATCACCTTCGCTCTGGTCGCGCGTTGTCATCTGTCCAAGCACTCTCTCAGCTTCAATAGGCTCCGCCGCAGCCAGGTGCGCATCGTATTGAGCGGCACGGCGTGGCGGTCTGCCAGTTCCTGGTAACTCAAACCCTCCACATAGGCGCTTCGAACGGCGCCTGCGCGGTCAGATTCCAACTCTTCCATGCACGTGTCAATGCGCTTGCCTTCGCCTTTCAGCACAGCAGCCTGTTCGGGATCGGCACCGCTGTCGGCAATGTCCCACCCTTCTTCATCGATATTGCTGGCCACCGGTTTGCGGGCGCGCAGCAGATCGATCGAATGGTTGCGGGCAATCGCCATCAGCCAGCCAAGCGGATTGATACCGCTCGACGCAAAACGATCGGCGCGGTGCCAGATCTTGACGAAGATTTCCTGAAGGGCGTCTTCGGCATCGGTTCTGTCTTTGAGAATACGAAGGCAGACGGAAAAAAGTTTCGGCGAGGTTGCACTATAAAGCGCCGAAAACGCCGCCCTGTCGCCAAGGCTTACGCGCGAAATCATCCCCGCGAGGTCTTCACCCGCCATGCTTGCATCCCCTTTGCGTCCCTATCCCGCAAAGGTTGGCCAATGGTGCACAATGTCAATATACCCAATCGCTAAATCTGCGCAGGAATTGTTTTCACCGTCAAAAACATGCGTTAAAAGGCGGCACTTCACATGTAGGGAAATTTTCCATGACGGCTTCCGAAAGCGAACTCCAGGCTCAGTTGCTTGCACAGGCTTTGCCCTACATGCAGCGATACGAGAACAAGACCATCGTCGTGAAATACGGCGGCCATGCCATGGGCGACAACGCGCTGGGCAAGGCCTTTGCTGCCGATATCGCCTTACTGAAACAGTCGGGTGTCAACCCCATCGTCGTTCATGGCGGCGGCCCGCAGATCGGCGCGATGCTGACCAAGATGGGCATCGAATCGAAATTCGAAGGCGGCCTTCGCGTTACCGATGCCAAGACGGTCGAGATCGTCGAAATGGTTCTCGCCGGTTCGATCAACAAGGAAATCGTCGCGCTGATCAACCAGACCGGCGAATGGGCGATCGGCCTTTGCGGCAAGGACGGCAACATGGTGTTTGCCGAGAAGGCCAAGAAGACCGTGATCGATCCCGACAGCAATATCGAGCGCGTGCTCGATCTTGGTTTCGTCGGCGAAGTGGTCGAAGTCGATCGCACGCTGCTCGACCTGCTGGCCAAGTCCGAGATGATCCCGGTCATCGCACCGGTCGCTCCAGGTCGTGACGGCGCCACCTACAACATCAATGCCGATACGTTTGCCGGCGCAATCGCCGGTGCGCTGCATGCCACCCGCCTTCTCTTCCTCACCGATGTTCCGGGCGTGCTCGATCGCGACAAGAACCTGATCAAGGAACTGACCGTGGCGCAGGCGCAGGCCCTGATCAAGGACGGCACGATTTCCGGCGGCATGATCCCCAAGGTCGAGACCTGCATCGATGCCATCCGCTCCGGCGTTCAGGGCGTCGTCATCCTCAACGGCAAGACCGCCCATTCTGTGCTCTTGGAAATCTTCACCGAGCACGGCGCCGGCACGCTGATCGTTCCCTGATCATCCCATAGGTCACGACAGGGCGAATAGCCCGACCGGCCGCATATCGCCTTCGTGGCGCAGGAGCCATTTCTTGCGCCACAGACCACCACCGAACCCGGTCAGCGAGCCATCCGAACCGATGCACCGGTGGCACGGAATGACAACCGGGATGCGGTTGGCATTGTTGGCCTGAGCCACCGCCCGAAACGCCGTCGGCTCTCCGATCGCGCGGGCCAGATCGCCGTAAGAACAGGTTTCTCCTAGCTGCACGTCCTGAAGAGCCTGCCACACGCGCCGTTCGAATTCCGTGCCTTCGTAGTGAAGCGGCACGCGGAAATCGAAGTTTTTGCCCGCAAGATAGTCTGTAAATTCCTGCGAAAACTGCTCAAGCGCATTGCTGCTGCCCGGAATAATGTGCGCATTCAGCTTGCGCTCCAGCCGTGACAGCGCATTGACCCGCGTTTTCTCGTCATGGAATTCGACAGCGTAGAGATGCGTCTCGCTGGTGGCGGCGAGGATTGGGCCGATCGGCGTTTCGAACCATTTTGCAAACAGGCCGATCTCTTCCATCCCGTCGCTTCTCCCGCCTTTTCGCGCTGGCCTTTATTTCAGCGGCAGTGCATAACCGCGCCATGCCTCACCTGAAGACAGTTCCCGACGCCGCCGATTTCGCCCATGTCACCGAATGGGTGTTCGATCTCGACAATACGCTCTATCCGCATCACATCAATCTGTTCGCACAGATCGATACCAACATGACCGCCTTCGTGGCGGAACTGCTGAAGATGGAACCGGCGGAAGCAAAGCTGCTTCAGAAGAAATATTACCACGAACACGGCACGACGCTGAAAGGCCTGATGCTCAATCATGCCGTCGATCCGGCTGCCTTTCTGGAGCGCGCGCATGCCATCGATTATTCGCTACTGCAGCCGCACCCGGAACTGGGCGATGCGATCAAGGCGTTGCCGGGCCGCAAATTCATCCTCACCAACGGTACCGTCCCGCATGCGGAAGCGGCTGCCGGTGCGATGGGCATTCTCGACCAGTTCGACGACATCTTTGATATCGTCGCGGCCGACTACCTGCCGAAGCCGGCCAGCGCCACCTATGACAAGTTCGCGGCGCTGAACAAGGTCGATACGAAGCATGCGGCCATGTTCGAGGACCTGCCGCGCAACCTCATCGCACCAAAGGCACTCGGCATGCGCACCGTGCTATTGGCCCCTGAGGTGACAGCCGATATCGTGATCGAACGCTGGGAAAAGATCAGCGACGAAGACGTGCATATCGATTATCTGACGCAGGATCTGACGGGCTTCCTACAGGCGCTTCAACAGAAGTGAAGGCTGGCGGGCAGCGACCCGCCCCTTGGGCACCTTACCGAAAGTTCATCCACCTTACCGATGTTTAAGTGGTTCTCCCCGGAGCCGGCCCCTATCTTGAAGCTGTAAGAAGCAATCAGGAAGGAAACATCATGAACGCCAAGAAGATCGCACTTGCTGCCCTTGGAGCCGCTTTTGTGTTCGGCGCCACCGCTCCCGCAAGCTTTGCGGCTCCGGGCGATCGCGGCCCGAATGGCCATGGCCCGCGCCATGAAATGGGCGGCCCGATGATGAAGGAACGCGCCTTCATCTACCTCCTGAAAAACGCCGATGCTGACAAGGACGGCAAGGTGACGAAGGCGGAACTGACCGCATTCGAAGAAAAGAAATTTGCTGAGATCGACGCCGACAAGGACGGCTCGCTGACGCCGGGCGAATTCCGCGCCTACCGCAAGGCCGCCATGGAAGCGTTCCGCAAGGACCATCCGCGCCCCGAGCGCGAGGACGCCAAGGCCGACGGAGACAAGAAGCCGTCCGGCGAGCGCGCCGAAGGCAAGGAAGGCAAACGCCATCATGCCAAGGGCCCCGGCCGTCATGGCAAGGGTGGTCCCGCCATGGGCTTCATCCGCTTTGCCGATACCGATGAAAACGGTCAGGTGAGCAAGGCCGAAGCCACGGCCGCCACGGAAAAATTCTTCGCCTTCATGGACACCAACAAGGATGGTGCCATCAGCATCGACGACCTGCCGGACCGCCCCCTCTAATATCCGGCAGAGCGTTGCAGAACCCGCCCCTTTCCCCCGAGGGGCGGGTTCTTTATTTTTCGAGACCTGGCGATGATCAGATCGGCCGGCTTTCAAGATCGGCAACGCGATCAACCAAACCGTCCATCTTGTCCTCGATACGGCCAAGCGTGCCTTCGAGTTTCGACTGAAGATGCGCCAGCGCGCCGGTCAGTTCCATCTTGACCATGACCTCCAGGTCATCCTTCAGCTCGATTTCCCGGCGCTCCAACCGGCATGAAAAATCGTAGGTCTGCAAAGTAAGCGTCCGAATATCGGCCACATCTTTTCGCAGCCCACGAACCTCCTCGTTCGTGCGCTGAAGCAGCTTGGCGATGAAATTCAGATCGATGACGTCGTGGCTCATGGGATAAACCTCTCAGCTCATCCTAGTTGTAATTTAAAGACGCCGCAATCGAACTCGCCTACAGCCCGTAAAACTCCGAAACGACCTTCCAGGCCTCGTCCGCCGTCTCGACAAAATTGATCAGCGACAGGTCTTCCGGTGCGATCGTGCCGAAATCGGCGAGCGCATCGAAGTTGATGATGCCGCGCCAGAATTTTTCGGAAAACAGGATGAAGGGGATCGGCTCCATCCGCTTGGTCTGGATCAGGGTCAGCGCCTCGAACATCTCGTCCAGCGTTCCAAAGCCGCCCGGGAACACCACCACGGCTTTTGCCCGCGTCAGAAAATGCATCTTGCGGATGGCGAAGTAGTGGAAATTGAAGCTGAGTTCCGGGGTCACGAACCGGTTAGGCGCCTGCTCGTGCGGAAGAACGATGTTGAGACCGATGGTCGGGGCTCCGGCTTCCGAAGCGCCACGATTGCCGGCCTCCATCACGCCCGGACCACCGCCCGTCACCACAACATATTCCTTGAAATCGTCAATCCGCGACTGTTCGGCGCACAGCGCCGCGAATTTGCGGGCTTCCTCGTAATAGACCGAGGCGGCAGTCAGGTTCTTGCGCTGCACCTCGTTGCGCGCCGCCCATGGCTCGGCACCGGGCGCTGGAATACGGGCACCACCGAACAACACGACGGTGGACTTGATGCCCATTTCCTTAAGCGATAGCTCGACCTTCAGAAGTTCGAGCTGCAGGCGCACGGGACGCAGTTCTTCGCTGCAGAGAAAGTCCTCGTCGGCATAGGCAAGGCGATAGGAAGGAGACAAGGTCTGCGGGGTTTTGGGAACTTCCTTCGCCTTGCGCTTGTCGGTGCCGCTATCCTTGAGAGGATCCCATGAACCGTCGGCACGCCGTGCGGCTTCGTTTTCAGTCTTTGTCATTCCATTCCCTCAGTACCAAATCGCATTGACGCCTGATCGGTGGTCGCTTAGACCAAAGCCCATGTTTTTGCCAGACGGCAAGGCCATCTCCATCTTCACGATATCGCGTGACGTTTAAGGATTCCCCATGAGCAGCTTCGACTTCGCCGCCCTCGAAAAGACAATCGAGACCGCCTTCGACAACCGCGACAACGTCAACGTTTCGACCAAAGGTGAAGTGAGCGATGCGGTCGAGACCTCTTTGAACCTGCTGGACTCTGGCCAGGCCCGCGTCGCGGTTCGTGGCGAAGACGGAAACTGGACAGTCAACCAGTGGCTCAAGAAGGCCGTGCTTCTCTCCTTCCGCCTCAACGACATGGAAGTCGTCAAGAACGGTCCGGGCAATTCCACATGGTGGGACAAGGTTCCGTCCAAGTTCGAAAACTGGGGCGAAAGCGAATTCCGCTCTGCCGGTTTCCGCGCCGTGCCGAACGCCGTCGTGCGCCGCTCGGCCTATATCGCCAAGAACGTCGTGCTGATGCCGTCCTTCGTCAATCTCGGCGCCTATGTCGATGAAGGCACGATGGTCGACACATGGGCGACCGTCGGCTCCTGCGCGCAGATCGGCAAGAACGTGCATCTTTCCGGCGGCGTCGGCATTGGCGGCGTTCTGGAGCCGATGCAGGCCGGCCCGACCATCATCGAAGACAATTGCTTCATCGGCGCCCGCTCGGAAGTCGTCGAAGGCTGCATCATCCGCGAAGGCTCTGTCCTCGGCATGGGCGTCTACATCGGCAAGTCGACAAAAATCGTCAACCGCGCCACCGGCGAAGTCACCTTCGGCGAAGTGCCGCCTTACTCGGTCGTCGTTGCCGGCTCGATGCCGTCGGGCAATGCCACCATGCCGAATGGTCTGGCCGCCCCGCATCTCTATTGCGCCGTGATCGTCAAGACGGTCGATGAAAAGACCCGTTCGAAGACCGGCATCAACGAGCTGCTGCGCGACTGATCCCAACTCTTCTCAAGGTTTTATACATGTCCGTTGCAGATCCGGTCGCAAACCTGCAGGCGCTGATCCGTTGCCCTTCCGTCACCCCGGCGGAAGGCGGCGCGCTCACCGCGCTCGAAGCCATGCTGAAACCACTCGGTTTCACCGTCGAGCGCATGGTGGCAAGCGAACCGGGCATGCCGGACATCGAAAACCTCTATGCCCGCATCGGCACCGACGGGCCGCATCTCATGTTTGCCGGGCACACGGATGTCGTGCCGCCCGGTGACGAGGCTTCGTGGAGCCACCCGCCCTTTGCCGCCGCGATCGCCGATGGTGAACTGTTCGGCCGCGGTGCAGTCGACATGAAGGGCGGCATTGCCTGCTTTGTCGCCGCCGTTGCCCGCCACATCGAACAGCATGGTACGCCAAAAGGCTCGATCTCGTTCCTGATCACCGGTGACGAGGAAGGCCCGGCCGTCAACGGCACGACAAAGCTGCTGAAATGGGCCACAGACAAGGGCGAGCACTGGGACGCCTGCCTCGTCGGGGAGCCCACCAATCCGGACGTGCTCGGCGACATGATCAAGATTGGTCGTCGCGGTTCCGTGTCCGGCAAGGTGACTGTGCACGGCGTGCAGGGACATGCCGCCTATCCGCATCTCGCCGACAATGCCGTGCGTGGCGCGCTGTCATTGGCCTCGGCGCTGATGGACCCGCCATTCGATGCCGGCACACCGGAATTCCCGGCCACCAATCTGGAAGTGACGACACTCGATGTCGGCAATCCGGCCACCAATGTCGTGCCGGAGAAGGCGACGTTCGCCTTCAACATCCGCTTCAACGACACATGGACGGCCGATACGGTGAAAGCCGAAATCCTGCGCCGTCTGGATGAGGCCGCCGCAAACAACCCGCTGCGCCCCGGCCGCGACGCTACCCGATACGATATCACCTGGGCCGAACGCCCAAGCCACGTCTTCCTCACCCGCAACGACGCGTTGATCGGTTCGCTCACCGCCTCGGTTGAAAGCGTGACGGGCAAGCGTCCGCAGCTTTCCACGACAGGCGGCACGTCCGATGCCCGTTTCATCAAGGATTATTGCCCGGTGGTGGAATTCGGCCTTGTCGGCCAGACCATGCACATGGTGGACGAGCGCGTGGCGGTGGCCGATCTCGAAACACTGACCCTTATCTATGGCGACTTCATCACCCGGTGGTTTGCCGATGCCGTCGTTTCATGAGGTTCGCAGCTATCTCTACGGCATCTGGCTGCTGATCAAGGGCGATCCACGGGGCGTTCACTTGTTGGATACGTCCGAACGCGGCATGTGGCAGTCCTTCTGGGCGATCCTTTGGTGCCTTCCGGCCTTTGCCGTTTATTGCGTGATACAGCGCATGGACTATGTCAGCGCAACGGGGCCGGACGGCCAAATGTCCACCTTGCCGTATGTTACCGTTTTGGCGGCTATCGAGGCCATGCGCTGGATCATACCGCCTGTTCTCATCGCCTGGCTGTGTTTTGCTTTGAAGCTTCGTCCGCAACTGCGCGTGCTGATCGTTGTGTTCAACTGGAGCACGCTACCGATCTTTGTGATCAACGCGATCGTCCTCCTGTTGTTTCTTCTGCCACTGCAACATGAAGAGTTCGCGATGCAGTTCTGGCTTGGTCAACTTGCGATTTTTCTCATATTCGGCGTTCTCGAACTGGCTGCAACCGTGCGCGCGTTCCGGAACGTGATAGGCGGATATCCCTTCAAGGCACTCGCTTTGGCCATTCCCGGTGTCGTACTGCTGAACTATCTTGCCGTAACCTTGGAAAAGGCAGCCGGCATACACATTGATTATTGAACAAGCCGCAGTCTGTAGAGAGTTTATCCGTGCCATCGTTTACTGAACTCCAGCATTACATCTCCGGCCTGTGGTTGCTGGTCAAAGGCGACGCGCAGGGTTTTCGCCGTCTCGACCTGACAGACCGAGGCATGAACAGGTCCTTCTGGGCGATCGTCTGGTGCCTGCCGCCCATGTTGATCTCGTGGAACTGGGCGCGGCTGGCGGTGCTGGAAGACAGCCCGCCCGGCACGAAACTCGGGCTGCCATTCTTCTTCAAGCTAGGCCTGATCGACGCCATGAACTGGATCATGCCGCTGATCCTTGTTGCCGTGCTCTGCATGACACTCGGCTTGCGTGGTCGCTTTCCCGCCATCGTGGCCATCTCGAACTGGCTGTCCGTTCCGTTTTCCTACGGTTATGCGGTGCTGATCGTCATCGCCTTCCTGCTGCCGGGCAGTGAAGGTTTTGTCGCGCTGCTGTGGCTGGCACTCTTGCTCGGCCTGGTGTTTTCGCTGTCGCGCATCCTGCGGATGATTCTTGGACCGCAGCCGCTTATCGTCGCCACCACGGCAATGACGCTGATCATTCCGTCGTTACTGCTCTCGGATGCCTTGCAGTCATTTCTGGGCGTGGCGCCCTAATCAGGTTCCATCCTGGTAGCAAGGATCGCCGGGATATTCGACCTTCATGAAATACAGCCCTTCCGGCGGCGCCACCGGTCCACATTCCCTGCGGTCACGGGCTTCAAGCGCCTTGCGCACGTCATCCGGCGTCACCTTGCCTTCGCCCGCGATCTTCAGCGTGCCTGCAAAGGAGCGGATCTGGTTGTGAAGAAAACTCTGGGCGCTGGCGCGGATTTCGATCAGATCGCCGACACGGGTTACATCCAGACGATCCAGCGTGCGGACCGGGTTTTTCGCCTGACAGTGGGTGGAACGGAAGGTGGTAAAGTCATGGTGGCCGACCAGCATCTGCGCGGCGGCATGCATGGCCTCATGGTCGAGTTCCTTAGCCACCCACCAGGCACGGTTCTTTTCCAGCGCCAAGGGTGCCGGGCGATTTAGGATTCGATAGAGATAATGCCGCTTGAGCGCGGAAAAGCGGGCATCGAACGTGTCATCGACGGCCATGACCTCGACGATCGATACGGCTTCATTCGCCATCATCAGATGGGCGTTGACGGCATTGCGCAGCTTGTGCGGCAACCATTCGCGCGACAGATCGGCATGGACCACCTGACCACGCGCATGCACGCCGGAATCGGTGCGCCCGGCGCCACGAATGGATACGGTTTCGCCGGTCAGCTTGAGAATGGCCTTTTCGATGGCCGATTGAACGGAGTGACCGTTGTCCTGACGCTGCCAGCCGACATAGGCGGTGCCGTCATATTCGACGACCATGCGAAAGCGCGGCATCAGGCTTCCCCGGCAGACGACGGCAGAATGGTGCCGGCCGCAATCGGCGTTCCACGCAGGAAATCGCTAGCATCAAGCGGCTTTCCACCCGCCTTCTGCAGGCGCGTGAGACGCAACGCACCTTCGGCACAGGCAATCAGGACGGCACTATCTGCCAACACTTCACCGGCCTCGCCCTGTCCCCCGGAGACTTCGGATGCCAGCACCTTCACACGTTCCGGCTTGCCGTTGATTTCCAGTTCAAACCATGCCCCCGGAAACGGCGAAAGACCGCGAATGTGGTTGTGCACGTCGCGCGCGGGTCTTGAAAAATCGATGCGGGTTTCGCTCTTGTCGATTTTGGCGGCATAAAGCACATCCTCTTCCGGCTGAACCGTCAGCGGTAGGTCGTCCGCCTCCAGCTTTTCCATTGCCTCCACCATGGCGCGTGCACCGACCAGCATCAGCTTGTCGTGCAGTTCGCCGGCCGTCATCGCCTCGCTGATGTCCACTTCCTTCGTCAGCGCCATCGGGCCGGTATCGAGGCCCTTTTCCATCTTCATGACGATTATGCCGGTCTTTTCGTCACCGGCCATGATAGCACGCTGGATGGGAGCGGCACCGCGCCAGCGCGGCAGAAGAGAAGCATGGCCATTGTAACAGCCGAGCTTCGTGCCTTCGAGAATGGCGACCGGTAGCAGCAAGCCATAAGCGACAACGACAGCGACATCAGCATTGAGGGCCCGAAAGGTTTCGCGATCTTCCTCGGCCTTGAAGTTGAGAGGCGTCAGGACCGGAATGCCGAGAAGTTCGGCGGCCTGATGCACGGGCGATTTGGTCAGATCAAGCCCGCGCCGTCCCGCCGGACGCGGCGGCTGGCTGTAGACGGCGACGATCTCATGACCTGCCTCTTTCAAAGCCCGAAGCGTCGGCACTGAAAAATCCGGAGTGCCCATGAAGATGATGCGAAGAGACATGGTCGGATCCGTCCTTGTTCATGGGCATGGAAAGATCGCGGCCGAAAGCGCCGCAATCAGAGGCCAACTCAGGTCAGACCTTCGCCTTGGCGGCCTTGGTGAATTTCTTGATCACCATCTCGCGTTTCAGACGCGAAATATGGTCGATGAACAGAATGCCGTTCAAGTGATCCAGTTCGTGCTGGAAGCAGGTGGCCAGAAGACCATCGGCCTCCAGCGTATGCTCCTTGCCGTCGCGGCCGATATGTTTGACCGTCACCGTCGCCGGACGCTCGACCTCGGCATAATATTCCGGGATCGACAGACAGCCCTCTTCGTAAACCGAACGCTCGTCGGAAGACTTCACGATTTCCGGATTGATGAACACCATCGGCTGGGCCGGATCACCTTCCTTGGCGACATCGATAACCAACAGGCGGCGCGGCACACCGATCTGGATCGCGGCAAGGCCGATGCCGGGAGCATCGTACATGGTTTCAAGCATGTCATCGGCGAGCTTCAACACCGCGTCGTCGACGCGTTCTATGGGGGCGGATACCGTGCGCAGCACTGGATCGGGCAAGATAATAAGCGGCTTGATCGTCATGGCCTCCCATTATCCCATCTTTTCGGCAGGGAAAACAAAAATTGAAGCCTTGGCTTTGCCAACGCGTGAAAGCTGATGAATGGCACCTTGTTTTGGCAGTCCATCGCAATTTGTTCCTGTTTTGATCTTTCCGACGAGAATAAATCTGCTAGGCTTGCCATATGGAAACCCAAAACTCCCTTCTGGCTGCGCTGGCCGGCAATCCGATCCTTGTTGCCGCTGTCGGCATCGCCGTTCTTCTGTTTGTGCTCGCCCTCGTCATGATGGCGTCGGGCAGACGTGCCGCCGCTTATGCGCAGGACGAAGCGGCGCGCCGGGCGGCGGAAGCGGATGCCCGGCTTGCGGAAGTCTTGAGGCTGCAGTCAGAAATGCAGGGCCGCATGGCAGCGATGGGTGAGGCGCTGAGCAGCCGCCAGTCGGAACTTAACCGCGCCGTCAGTCAGCGTCTCGACGGCATGAGCCATCGGCTGGGTGCGACCATCACCGAACAGACCAAATCCACCCACGACAATCTGCGCGCTTTGCAGGAACGGCTTGCCGTCATCGACGCAGCACAGAACAATATCCAGACGCTTGCCAAAGATGTTGTCGGCTTGCAGGCGATCCTTTCCAACAAGCAGACACGCGGCGCCTTCGGCCAGGGCCGTATGGAGGCGATCGTTGCCGACGCGCTGCCGCAGGGGGCTTATGGTTTTCAGACAATGCTTTCCAACGGCACGCGACCGGACTGCACGATATCAATGCCGAACGGCGCGCCGCCACTGGTGATCGACGCAAAGTTTCCGCTGGAAGCCTGGAACGTTTTTCGCGAGGCGACCGATCCGGATCTCCGCCGCAATGCCGGGCAGCAGTTCCGCCGCGACCTTGAAGTGCACATCAAGGACATCGCCGAAAAATATCTGATTCACGGCGAAACACAGGAAACCGCCTTTCTTTTCGTACCGTCGGAATCGATCTTTGCAGAAATTCACGAGCATTTTGAGGGCGTGGTGCAGAAGGCGCAACGTGCCCGTATCGTCATCGTCTCCCCTTCCCTGCTGATGCTGTCCATCCAGGTCATACAGGCTGTGCTGAAGGACCAGCGCATGCGCGAACAGGCTCATCTGATCCAGGGCGAGGTGGCGCTGCTGATGGACGATCTCGGCCGCCTGGATGATCGCACCCGCAAACTGCAGAGCCATTTTTTGGCAGCGCAGAAGGATGTCGAGCAGATCCTGACCTCCTCCGACAAGCTGAACCGTCGCGGCGCCAAGATCGGTGCGCTGGAGCTCGAGGCGCCCGCACCACACAATAACGGCATTGAAAACCATAAGCCGCAGCCGTCGCATGGCGTCGAAAGCCGCACCGGCCTGCTGAAACTGAGGGTGGTTGACGAGGACTGACACTGTCGGGCAGTGTCGCCCGCAAAACATCGGCATCGAACGCGTTCACAGGTTTTTCATGATCACTGTCCTCGGCTCCATCAACATGGACCTCATCGCCAACACGCCACGCCTGCCGGCGCCTGGCGAAACCGTTGCCGGCACCGGCTTTTCCACGGCAGCCGGCGGCAAGGGCGCCAACCAGGCACTAGCAGCCCGGCGCGCCGGCAGCGGCGTGCGCATGGCAGGTGCGGTTGGTAAAGACGAGTTTGCCAAGCCGGCACTAGAATTGCTGGAAGAGGCCGGTGTCGATCTTTCCGCCGTTGCCCGCAGCAGCGAGCCAACCGGCACGGCACAGATCCTGGTCGGTGGCGACGGCGAAAACATGATCGTTGTGGTGCCCGGTGCCAATGGCACCATCGATGACGATCAGGCCCATATCGCGGTTGGCACGATGCGGGCCGGCAGCCTGTTGATGCTGCAGCTTGAAATTCCGGCAGCAAGCGTCGAACGCGCTCTGCTTTCGGCCCGTGCCCAGCATATCGTCAGCATTCTCAACACCGCGCCGCTGACGCCGGAAGCAGCCGAACTGGCGAAACTGGCGGATGTCGTGATCGCCAATGAGACTGAATTTTCGCTTCTGGTCGGCAGGCAGATAACGCAGGCCGATGAGCGCGAAACCGCCATGCGGGAATGGCATTCCGAACGCGGTCAGGCACTGATCGTGACCCTTGGTGGCGACGGTGCGATCGCAGTCCGCAACGGTGTCGTGCACAGGGTAAAGGGGCTGGACATCACTCCGGTCGACACAGTCGGGGCTGGCGACACTTTCTGCGGCTACCTGGTTTCCGGCATGGAGCAGGGGCTGGATTTCCCCGACGCGCTTCGCCGTGCGGCCATCGCCGGTTCGCTTGCCTGCCTGAAAGCCGGCGCCCAACCGTCGATCCCGACGGCGGAACAGGTTGCCTCGCATCTTTGAGCAATTCCCTTGCTGCAGGCTTCTTCGGCGCTTGCAGCGGAGCGGCTTATTTCCCATATGATGTCTGAAACCGCATGCCAATTTCGGGTGCGGGCATGGTCGCTTGAATTCAAGGACTGAAACGACATGAGCCGAAGCACCACCTTCGCAAGCCCTCTCTTTTTGGGTTTCGACGCGATGGAGAAGACCCTCGAGCGCCTTGCCAAGGCGAATGACGGGTATCCGCCGTACAATATCGAGCGCATTGCTGCGGATGCGTGTGGCGTGGAGCGCCTGCGAATCACCATTGCCGTGGCCGGTTTTTCCGAAGAGGAACTTGAGGTTACCGTCGAGGAAAATCAGCTGATCATTCGCGGCCGCCAGATCGACGTACCGGACCGTGATTACCTCTATCGCGGCATTGCCGCGCGCCAGTTCCAGCGGGTGTTCGTGCTGGCAGATGGCATGCAGGTTGGCGGCGCGGGATTGCGCAATGGATTGCTCTCGGTCGATCTCATTCGTCCGGAACCGGAGCGCATGGTGCGAAAAATTAATATTTCCGTCTCAGAGTAGGTCAACGGCGACGATGCCGGAATGCCCTCAAGACGGAGGCTGGAATGCTGCTTAAAGAAGCGACTGCGCGCCTGACGCAGAATGAACTTGTGGATCTCGGCGCCGGTGAAGTCGGCTATATCCGCAGGATGCGCTCAGAAGAAGTGTCGCGCTGTTTTCCGGAAGCTCCCGATATCGATCCGGCACTCGACCTCTGGGCGCTGTTCGGCGCCGACGGCACGCCGATCCTTTTGAGCGACAACCGTTCCAGCACCTTCTTCAAGGCCGCGGAAGACGAATTGCGCACCGTCAGCCTTCACTAAAAATACTTTGGCGCGGCTGTCTGACAACAACCGCGCCATTATTGTCTCTACCAACCTTATTGCGCGTCAGACGCGTTTGAAGGTGAGATAGGCCGAGGAACGACCTTCGCGCTTGGCCTTGGCCTCATAACGCGTGCCCGGCCAGCCGGCAAAGGGCGTCAGCCAGTCCGATGGCTCTTGCGCCGTCCAGGCGAAGCCACCGTGATCGTGGCAATGCGTCAGCGTCCAGTTCACATAGGTATCGATATCCGAGGCGAAGCAGAACATGCCGCCCGGCTTCAGCACGCGGTGAAAACGGG
Source organism: Endobacterium cereale (assembly GCF_009617585.1). Lineage (GTDB taxonomy): Bacteria > Pseudomonadota > Alphaproteobacteria > Rhizobiales > Rhizobiaceae > Neorhizobium > Neorhizobium cereale. The sequence continues at coordinate 207,513 of NZ_WIXI01000022.1, forward strand.
TCAGGTTGACCTGCGAAACAAACCGACGCTTCCAGTGCTTCTTCTTCGGCCACGGGTCCGGATAGAGAAGGTCGATACGATCCACACAGGCTTCCGGCATCCAGTCCAGAAGCTGCGTGGCATCATCGGCGTAAACGCGAACATTATTCAGATCCAGTTCGCCGACGCGGCCAAGCAGTTTTGCCATCGAATTGACGAAGGGTTCCACGCCGATAAAGCCAGTTGTCGGTTCTTCCTGCGCGCGGTGCACCAGATGTTCGCCACCGCCAAAGCCGATCTCCAGGCGGGTACGTTCCGGCGTGAACGGAAACAGTTCAGCCAGATCCTTTGGTGCCTCGGCACTCAGATCGACGGAAAGCGCCGGCAGGACCGTGTCCATCGTTTCCGCCTGGCGTTCGCGCAAGGGCTTGCCCTTGCGTCTGCCGAAAAAGGCTTCGGTCGCGCGGGTGGGATGCGATGGTTCGGTCATGGTCGGTCTTTCGAAATCAAAAAGCGGATATCTCCGCGAAGAGATACCCGCTTTACAGTTTTTTGCGATGGTCCGTAAAGGCCGATCAGCCGACCTTCAGGGCTTCCTTTAGCGGCTTCACGAGATCGGTCTTCTCCCAGGAGAAGGAACCGTCACGGCCGTTCTTGCGGCCGAAATGGCCGTAGGATGCGGTCTTGGCATAGATCGGCTTGTTGAGGTCGAGGTGACGACGAATGCCGCCCGGCGACAGGTCCATGGTCTTGCGGATGGCCGCTTCAACCTGGTCTTCGGTGACATTGTTGCCGGTGCCGTGCAGATCGACATAGATCGACAGCGGCTGGGCAATGCCGATCGCGTAGGAGATCTGGATCGTGCAACGCTCGGCAAAGCCGGCTGCGACCACGTTCTTTGCAAGGTACCGGGCGGCATAGGCTGCCGAACGGTCGACCTTGGTCGTGTCCTTGCCGGAGAATGCGCCGCCGCCATGCGGGGCCGCACCGCCATAGGTGTCGACGATGATCTTGCGGCCAGTGAGGCCTGCATCACCATCCGGGCCACCGATGACGAACTTGCCGGTCGGATTGATGTACCACTTGCAATCCGCATCGATCGGCAGGTCGCCAATGGCTTCGCGGATAAAGGGTTCGACAACCTGGCGAACCTTCTTCGAATCCCAGCTGGTATCGAGATGCTGCGTGGACAGAACGATCGAGGCGACACCCGCCGGCATGCCGTTTTCGTAACGCACCGTCACCTGGCTCTTGGCGTCCGGGCCAAGCTTGCCGGCATCGCCCTCGCCCTTCTTGCGGGCGGCGGCGAGCAGCGCGAGGATCTTGTGTGCGTAATAGATAGGGGCCGGCATCAGATCCGGCGTTTCCTTGCAGGCGTAACCGAACATGATGCCCTGGTCGCCGGCTCCCTCGTCACCCTGCTGGTCGGCTGCGCTATCGACGCCCTGCGCGATGTCGGCCGACTGAGAATGAAGAAGTACGTCGATCTTGGCGGTCTTCCAGTGGAAACCGTCCTGTTCGTAACCGATGTCACGAATGGCCTTGCGCGCGGCAGACTTGAACTTCGACGGATTGATGACGTCGTCGCCGTTCTTGTCCTTCTTCATCAGGCTGGGCGGCAGGCGAACCTCACCGGCAATCACGACGCGATTGGTGGTCGCCAGCGTTTCGCAGGCAACACGCACCGTCCAGGGATTGACCCCCGTCTTTACGGCTTCGCGATAGACCAGATCGACGATCTCGTCGGAAATACGATCGCAAACCTTGTCCGGATGGCCTTCAGCAACGGATTCGCTGGTGAAGAGGTAGTTGGCACGCATGTTGGGATTCCCCTCAAGAACAACTCGGCGAATGTGTAGTGACTTCGTCCTTTGAAGACAAGAACACAACGACATAAATATATCTTTATGCGATGATTTCGCGAAAATGAGGCAGGCTTGCGACAGTCGGAAGCCATGAATCGTCGGCCGACAATAAAAAAGCGGCCGTGAGGCCGCTTTCAAATACGCAGTCTTGGGAGGAAAGCGTTATTCGGTATCTGCTTCGGCGGCGAGCGCCTTGACCAGATCAACCAGACGGCGACGAACCTTCGGGTCGGAAATCTTTACGAACGCGCGGTTGAGTTGCAGACCTTCCGAGGAGGACAGGAAGTCGACAACATAGTTCGAGCTGGACGCTTCAGCCATTCCGGACTGGCCATTGATCTGGTCGCCGGGCGCATCTTCGAAGAAGAACGACACCGGTACATTCAGTATGCTCGAAATATTCTGCAGGCGGCTGGCACCTACACGATTGGTACCCTTCTCGTATTTCTGGATCTGCTGGAAAGTAATGCCAAGGCTTTCGCCCAGCTTTTCCTGACTCATACCCAGCATCGTGCGACGAAGACGAATACGACTACCAACATGAATGTCAATCGGATTCGGCTTCTTCTTATTTTCAATCATCTCACAGTCCTAGTTAGGTTGCTATCAATCCCCATAACCCGTATCCCGTGTGTAGATAGGCTCATTGCTAATTTAGCTGCACGCAACATAAACGAGGAAGCATATGGCAACACGATAGGCTGCGAACACTATGCAATTTTGGGGGTTTTTGGTCAATTGACGCGAGATTTAAAACCCTGACGGGAAATCGCTGCAATCAGAAACATTGCAGCCGCAATCAACCATAGGTGCGTTTGACGGCTGAAATTGTTCCAATGAGAGACAGCTCCACCACCAATGGTAGAATCAATCACGCTTTTGTGATTAAGATCTAAACCTGTTGATATACGTCCGAAGGGGTCTACCACCGCCGATATGCCGTTGTTGGCATCCCGAATCAACGGAAGACCCGTCTCGATTGCACGCACCCGCGCCTGCTGAAAATGCTGGTATGGACCCGGCGTGATGCCGAACCATGCATCGTTTGTTATATTGAGGATAACACTCGCCTTTTCGGCTTCAAGAGAAATTTCGTCCGGAAAAATCGCCTCATAGCAGATCAGCGGATAGAAGCTGACACCGGACGGCAGCGTGATCAGCGACCGACGGCTACCCGCCGTATAACCACCCGGCATATCGACGACATTGCCGACGCCGATAGAGTTAAAGAAGTCTTCGTAGGGCAGGTACTCGCCGAAAGGTGTTAAATGCACCTTGTCGCTGGCGCCGATAATCTGGCCCTGACTGTCAATTGCGTAGACCGAATTGTAATAACGCGGCGGCCGCCCCGGCCCGGCATCTTCGGCGCGAACGGCACCGGCAATCAACACCTGGCCGTCCTGCAGAACATCGGCGATGCGCGCCAGGGCGTCCTGGTTCTGTGTGAGGATGAAGGGCAATGACGTTTCCGGCCAGACGATCACATCGGGCCGCTTGACGCCCTCGGACGGTGGAGCAGAACTGAGCGCCAGATGCTCCTCGAAGATCGCCACACGATCGCTATTGTCCATCTTGCGGGCCTGGTCGATGACCGGCTGAACGAGGCGCACGGAGACATCCTGCTGCGGCCGCGCTGCCATCATTGCATCCGCGCCATGCAAGCGCCATGCGCCATAACCGAGATGAGCGGCAAACAGCAGGACGGCGATCGCCAGACCACCGACCATCCCCTTGCGGGTACCGATCAATGCGGGAGCCGCAAAGATAAAGACGGCGAGCATGGAGAGGCCGCCAATGCCGACGATGCCGGCCGATTGCATCATCATGGGGATCGGCATGATGCCATAGGCGATCGTGTTCCACGGAAAGCCGGTGAGAATGAAGCTGCGCAGCCATTCACCGATGCCGAAGCCAAGCGACAGTGCCGCCAGCCGGCCTAGACCATCGGACCAGAGGATGCCGGCAATCGCCGCCGCCAGCCCGTAAAAAAGCGCAAGATAGGCAGGCAGACCGAAAACGGCGAGCGGCAGCGCCCAGGCAAACTCATCGGAATCCACCAGCAGCGCATTGCCGAGCCACCAAAGGCCGGCCACGAAATACCCGAAGCCGAACAGCCAGCCGAGAATGAAGGTGGAGCGGAAACGCCGGAAGAACCCGCCTTCCGAGCCCGCAGTCGAGCCATCCATCAGCCAGACCAGAAGCGTGAAGGAAACGAAGAAGGCGGCAAAAAAGCCCACCGGCGGCAGCGCCAGGGCACCGATTGCACCGGCCGCAATCGCCAAAAGCGCCCTTTGCCAGCCCCATAGAAGCATGACCTTGCCTGCAAGCCGCTCCATTCACACCCTCATATCGCCCGAATCAAACCCGCGGCAGTGTTCCAAAAAAACCGCCTCTTGTCGTGCAGCTTGTCCGTGCAGTTTTCCGAAGGCCTTGAACGCAAAACGGCACGCCGTGGCGTGCCGTTTTGGTTTGTTGGTTCAGGCACATCAGGTGCGCGGCTGCTCCACGCGCGGCGATTGCTGGGGCACGATACCGTTGATCGGCGTCACGTCGGATCCGGCGGAAACATCGACTTCCGGACCGTGCTCAAGATCACTCTTGATACGACGACGGGCAGCGGCACGCTTGCGAAGGATGCGGACGCGCTTGATGCGACGCGGATCGGCCTCGAGGATCTGGAATTCAAAGCCCGGAACTGCCTGCACGACTTCGCCACGCACCGGGATTCGACCCAGCGCGGAGAAAATAAGGCCGCCGAGCGTATCGACGTCTTCGAGCTGCACACGCACATCGAAATCTGGTCCGATCGCCTCGGAGATTTCTTCCAACTCGACGCGGGCATCGGCGACGAACACATCGTCGCTGACCTGCGAGAACATGACTTCGTCATCGTCATGTTCGTCCTCGACATCGCCGATGACCATCTCGACGATATCCTCGTGGCTGACGAGACCGTCGGTACCGCCATATTCATCGATGACCAGCGCCATCTGCGTGCGCGCGGCCTGCATGCTGCTCAAAAGTTCGGAAGCGAGCATGGACGGTGGCACAAACAGGATTTTTCGCACGAGGCCAGCATCGGCAACCGTCTTGGTGAGATCGACGCGGCCGAGATCGAAAGCGGCCTTGGCAGTGCGCACAGGCTTTTCGGCCACGTCGCCATCTGCTGCGACATCCACCTGCACGGTGCGCGGCGCAGCGCCACGGCGCTTGTTGCGTGCCTGCTTGGCCAGATAGGAGAGAAGGTCGCGGATATGCACCATGCCGCGCGGATCATCCAGCGTATCGGCATAGACCGGCATGCGCGAACGCCCGGTTTCCTCGAAATGGATCAGAAGGTCGCCGAGTGTCATCGTCATGTCGACGGCTTCGATATCGGCGCGGGGGATCATCACATCTTCAACGCGGACTTCGCGGAAGCGCAGGATGTTGTGCAGCATCGCCCGCTCTTCGGGCGAGAACGCGTTGCTGACGGCCGCATCGGTCAGCAGCGCGTCGGCCAGGTCCTCACGCAGTCTTTCGCCCTGCGAGGGCCTCAGCAGCCGGACGGCGCGAGACCAGAAGGACGACTGGGTGCGGTTGGAATTTTCGTGACGTACCGGACTTCCGCCCTCTTCTGAGGAGGACGATTCCGCATTGCCGTCACGGGCGGCAGCATTGCTCGAATGATCGTTCATTGTTCCAGACTATATTATCGGGTCTTGTCCCGCATAAGGGTCAGATAAGCCAAGTGTGGCCAAAATGCGAGTCTCCAGTCCCTCCATCTCTTCCGCCTCCTCCTTTTCGAGGTGGTCGTAACCGAAGAGATGCAGAAACCCGTGCACCATCAGATGCGTCAGATGATCGTCGAAATCCTTGTCGAGATCAACCGCCTCGCGTGCAACGGTTTCGCGTGCAATCACGATATCACCCAGCATGGGGCCGGGTTTACCACCCGGTTGCAGCGGATAGGCAGGGAATGACAAGACATTGGTCGGCTTATCTTTTTGCCGCCATTCGGCATTGATCTGCCGAATGGATTCGTCGTCGGTAAAGACGAGAGAAATTTCTATCGGCAGCGGCGGAAAAGGCTGTTTTTCGTGTTCCGAAAGATAGGTAGCGGCGGCCTGGAGCACCTTTTCGCTGATTGCGTAGAGGGTTTCTTCGTCCGGCCAGCCGCCTTCTTCGACGCTGATCTGTATATCGAGTTCGGGCATAAAAATTCTCGACCGCTTATCTGCGGTCGAGATCCTCGCTTTCCTCATGGACGGCATATTGCGCGTCATAGGCACGCACGATGCGCCCAACCAGCGGGTGACGCACGACATCCGTATCCTGGAAGCGGATGACGGAAAGCCCTTCGACACCCTTCAGGATATGCAGCGCCTCCACCAGACCGGATTTCACGCCGCGCGGAAGATCGACCTGGCTCGGGTCACCGGTGATGATCATGCGACCGTTTTCACCCAGACGCGTCAGAAACATCTTCATCTGCATGGATGTGGTGTTCTGCGCTTCGTCGAGGATGATGGCGGCGTTGGACAGCGTGCGGCCACGCATGAAAGCCAGTGGCGCGATTTCGATGACACCAGCGGTGATCGCACGATCCACCTTGTCGGCCGGGATCATGTCGTAAAGCGCATCGTAAAGCGGACGCAGATAGGGATCGACCTTTTCCTTCATGTCGCCCGGCAGGAAGCCAAGGCGCTCGCCTGCTTCGACAGCGGGGCGCGTGAGGATGATCTTGTCGACGGCGCCGCGTTCCAGAAGCTGGGCGGCGTGGGCGCAGGCGAGATAGGTCTTGCCCGTGCCGGCTGGGCCGACGCCAAAAACCAACTCGGTACGCTCAAGGGCACGCATATACGCGTCCTGCGTCGGCGTGCGGGCCTGAATGGTCTTCTTCTTGGTGGAAATCTGGCTCATCGACAGCCGCGCCTTCTTTTCCAGCGTCGGCAGTTGCAGCTGATCGTCGGCCGCCTGCGCCATGCGAATGGCGCCCTCGACGTCGGAGATTTCGACCGATCCGCCCTTTTGAAGTCGCTCGTAAAGCGTATCGAGAGCACGACGCGCCTGATTGGTCGCCGTCACTTCGCCCGAGATCGTCACGGAATTGCCGCGGGCGCGGGCATCCACGTTGAGGCGCTGTTCCAGAAGTTTGAGGTTCTGGTCGAACTGCCCAAACAGTTCGCTGGCGAGCCTGTTGTTCTCGAACGTCAGAATGAAGTGATTTGCGTCGGTCGCGGCTGGGCGTGGCTGGCGCGCTGATGAAGAAACCAATTCACGTTCGACCAATAGGCAGGCTCCTGTTGTTGATGGTGCCTATTTAAGCCCCTGCCCGCTCGGCAAACAAGCTGTTCGGCCCCGTTCCTGTGATTCGTACCTGAATAATGTCACCGATTTGCGATTCTTTTGCATCAACATTCACAGACTGAAGCCACGGCGACCGGCCAATCAGCTGACCCGGCATGCGGCCCGGCTTTTCCAAGAGCAGATCGATGGTCTTTCCGACGCAACCTTCCGCAAATTCCTGCTGCTGACGCAGGAGCAGAGCCTGCAATCGTTCCAGCCTTTCGGTCTTCACCGCTTCATCCACCTGAGAACCAAGCTCTGCGCCGGGTGTTCCCGGACGGGTGGAATATTTGAACGAATAGGCCGAGGCGTATTTCACGTCCTCGACGATTTTCAGCGTGTCTTCAAAGTCCTGATCGGTTTCACCCGGAAAACCGACAATGAAATCGCCCGACATGGCGATATCGGCGCGGGCGGCGCGGATACGCTCGATGAGGCGCAGGTATTCGGCGCCGGTGTGGCGGCGGTTCATGGCTTTCAGAATACGGTCCGAACCGGCCTGAACCGGCAGATGCAGGTAAGGCATCAGCGCACGCAGATCGCGATGCGCCTCGATAAGACAGTCATCCATGTCGCGTGGATGACTGGTCGTGTAACGCAGGCGGGCAAGTCCGGGAATTTCGGCGAGACGATAGAGAAGCTCGCCAAGGCCCCACTCACCGCCCTTCGGGCTTTCACCGCGCCAGGCATTGACGTTCTGGCCCAGCAGAGTGATTTCGCGCACGCCAGAATCCACCAGACGCATGGCTTCGTCGATAATCTGCGAGACCGAACGAGAGACTTCCGAACCGCGCGTGTAAGGCACGACGCAGAAAGTGCAGAACTTGTCGCAACCTTCCTGCACGGTGAGGAACGAGGTGACGCCGCGCGAGCGGGCCCTTGCCTTGTCCACCTTCGGCAGGTGTTCGAACTTGTCCTCGACGGCATAATCCGTCTCGACCACGCGTTCACCCTGACGTGCGCGAGCCAGCGCCTGCGGCAGACGGTGATAGGTCTGCGGACCAACCACGACATCGACTGCCGGTGCACGGCGCAGAATTTCCTCACCTTCGGCCTGGGCGACGCAGCCGGTGACGCCGATCATCAGTTCGCGGCCATGTTCGGCGCGGGTGCGCTTCATGTCGCGCAGACGTCCGAGCGCCGAATAGACCTTGTCGGCGGCCTTTTCGCGGATGTGACAGGTATTGAGCAGGATCAGGTCCGCCTCACCCATTTCCTCGGTCGGAACGTAGCCTTCGCTCGCCAGCGCATCGCTCATGCGATTGCTGTCGTAAACGTTCATCTGACAGCCGTAGGTCTTGATGAAGACCTTGCGGGCGTTGCTGGCAACATCGGCCTTTTCGGCCGCGTCCGGGGAAATGACGGTGATCTGGTTCATGGCCGCTCTCTACCGCAAAATCGGCCGGATTTGAAGGGCTGTGTTAGGACGTCCCTTCTTCGGCCGGCTCCAAACCCGTTTCGGCGATTTCGACATCCGGCGTCGTCTTGCGCACACCATAAAGCCGATCCCGCAACATGCGCTTCATCGAGGCTATAACGGCGGCGCTCAGGTGCTTACGATTATCGCCTTCACGAAACGGGATGGCCTCGCCGAAATCCACATCCACATCAATGGCTTCGGCGCGAAAAATGCCCATCAGATGCGGTAGCAATTCGATACTGCCGGGCCATGCGGCGATCGGACGGTGGTAACGGCCCATCGGCATGCCATAGATGCCGGTATAGGCGATCGTCACCGGCTGCACATAAACGATCTTGTCCGGTGTGTGCGGCACGGCGGCGGTGGCGGCGCCGAAAAGCGATGATTTGACATCGAGAAGGCGGTTACCGTCCGATGTGGTGCCTTCCGGGAACAACACGACGATTTCGCCACCGGTCATGCGCTGGGCGATTTCATTGACCTGTTCACCGGTGCGGCGTTTCTGTTCGCGCACCACGAAAATGGTCTTCTGGAGTTTTGCCAGCGTTCCGAAGACCGGCCAGTCCGCCACTTCGATCTTGGCGATATAGGCGACATCGGCGACCGCGCCGAGAACCAGAATATCTTTCCACGATGCGTGGTTGGCCGAGAGCATGACGGGGCGGCGACGCTCGACGGAGCCATGCACGCGGATGCGGATGCCCATGAGCCAGCAGGCGATACGGTGCCAGATACGGGGAACGTAACGACGGATTTTCAGGTCAAAGGCAAGGCCGACAAGCTGAAACGGCAAAAGGACCAGTGTCGTCAACACGAGCCCCGTGATGATGAAAAAGATCCGTATCCAGGTGATCAAGGATCGTCCTTGTCGAGCGGGATGCCGTAAAGCTCGAGCCTGTGGCCGACGAGGCGAAAGCCGTGCTCGCGGGCAATGCGTTCCTGAAGGGCTTCGATCTCTGCCGAATGGAATTCGATGACCGTGCCCGATTGCACGTCGATCATGTGATCGTGGTGTTCTTCCGGCACGGTTTCATACCGCGAGCGGCCATCGCGAAAATCGTGGCGCTCGATGATACCCTCATCCTCGAACAGTTTTACCGTGCGGTATACGGTCGAGATGGAGATGCGCGGATCGACCTTGGAGGAGCGGCGATACAGCTCCTCGACATCCGGATGATCGTCCGATTCCTGCAGCGTGCGGGCAATGACGCGACGCTGGTCGGTCATCCGCATACCCCGCTCGGCACACAGTTCCTCCAGAGATTTGGTAAGATCTGTCACGTCGTTCGGTCCTGCTTCATGCGTTTATTAGAGGACGGGTCTAGCCAAGATCGCGGCGCATGACAAGCGCCGCCGATTTGCTCCCATCGGCAGATTCATAATAGGCCGGCCGGGTGGCGACCGTTAAAAATCCGAGCCTGCGGTAGAGGCCGATTGCGGCAACATTGCCATCTTCCACCTCGAGAAACATGGTCTCTCCACCACGTTCCGCCGCTTCCCGAATGGCCGATTGCATGAGACGCCAGCCAAGGCCGGTGCGACCAACCTTCTCCGAAACGGCGATGGTCAGGATCTCCGCTTCGCCGGCCACTTCACGGGCGAGAACGAAACCGCCAAGCGGCCGACGGAAGAAGGCGTTGGTCTGATAAGCGACGAAACCGAATGTACTGTCCTGCGACAGAAGGCTGTGGACTTCACCATCGTTCCAGCGGCGGGCAAAACGAAGGCCATGCAGTTCGGATACGGCCCGGCAATCCTCTGACTTCATCAAGGCGATATCGAATGTGGGTTTCAGGCTCAGGTAATCGTCGTTCATGCGCGTCTCAGGAGCGGGCCAATGCGAATCCGATCTGAGGTTTAGCATCCGGCCCGCGAAGGTAAAGCGGTTTCGGTTTTGCACTGCCGAAGGGTTTTGTCGCACCGAGCTTTGCCACAGTGGCAATATCGAAGCGATCCGGCACGGTTTTGATGCCGGGTTCGCTGATTTCACCGGTTGCTGCGGCAGCGATTGCGACGGCGCCAGTACCAAAAATGGTTGCGCTGTGATGTGTGGCAAGAGCGGTGACGGCTTCCGGCGGCAGTGCCTGCGCTTCTTCAAGTGGCAAGCCATCGGCGCCAAAGGGCTGAGCGTAAATCTCGCCGCGCTTGGCATCCATGGCGGCGATGACCGGGTGACCGGCAGCGCTGGCCAACTGGTGGACGGCCATGGTTTCCAGTGTGGTGATGCCGACGGCCTCAATGCCGAGCGAGAGCGCAAAACCGCGAGCGGCAGCAACACCGACGCGAATGCCAGTGAACGAGCCGGGGCCGATGGTGACGGCGATGCGGCCCACATCCTTCAGCGTGATGCCGGCTTCTGCCAACGCGGCCTCGATCTGCGCCATCAGCTTTTCAGCGTGGCCCTTGCCGATCATCTCTGTCTGTACGGAGAGGATTTTGTCGGCCGTCGCGTCATAGAGCGCGACAGAACAGTCGATGCCGGCGGTGTCGAGGGCAAGAACGATCATAAGAGACTACCGGCAGTTTGTGCGCCGACAAAGCCGGCGCCAGTTTTATCAGAGAGCTTCGACGGCCTGGACTTCCGGCACAAAGTGCTTGAGCAGGTTCTGCACACCATGCTTCAGCGTGGCGGTCGAAGACGGGCAACCGGCGCAGGCGCCCTTCATGTTGAGGTAGACGGTGCCGTCCTTGTAACCCTTGAAGGTGATATCGCCGCCATCCTGGGCAACAGCCGGACGGACGCGGGTTTCCAGCAATTCCTTGATGGTGGCAACGACGGTTTCGTCACCTTCCTCAAAAAACTCGCCTTCTTCATCGGTCGCCTCAGCCATGGCGGAACCGCCGCCCATGACCGGCTGGCCGGACATGAAGTGTTCCATGATCGAACCGAGGATGGCTGGCTTCAGATGCTGCCATTCGGCATCGTTCTTGCTGACGGTGATGAAGTCATAACCGAAATAGACGCCGGTTACGCCCGGCACGTCGAACAGACGGGCAGCAAGCGGAGACTTTTCAGCCTCGGCGGCAGAGCGGAATTCGGCGGTGCCGTTTTCCAGCACGACCTTGCCCGGCAGGAATTTCAGGGTGGCCGGGTTCGGGGTGGCTTCCGTCTGAATGAACATTTTATGTCTCCCGGCGAAAACGCGTTCGCTCGTTTAGAATTCTTCCAAAGAAGATAAGACCGTTCAGGTTTGCGTTCAAGTGCGCCTTTGCACAAACAAGGTCAAGAGCGAAGAAACAAAAGCGACCTCAGGCCAGCGCGTCGATTTCCTCGTCGGTCAACGTGCTGGGGAGTACGGTGACGGGGATGGGGAAGGCTGCAGTGCGACCGGCAATCGAGGTAACGAGCGGGCCAGGTCCCTCCTTTGCGGAACCGGCGGCAAGCACGAGAATGGCGATATCCTGATCCTCTTCGATCAGGGAATTGATCTCGTCGGCGGCATTGCCCTCACGGATCACCACTTCCGGATCGATGCCGATACTCTCCCGCACACGCTGGGCCGCCTTGGCCATGACAGCCTCGGCCTCTTCACGAGCTTCGGCGCGCATGATCGCCTCGACGCCAAGCCATTGCTGAAAATCACCTTCAGGGATGAGATAGAGCAGCAGCAACGCGCCGTTGGAATTTTTGGCGCGGCGACCGGCGTAATGCACGGCCTTTTCGCATTCCGGCGTGCCATCGATGACCGCCATGAACTTTCGACGGTGCCCTTCAAGGCGCGAAAGCCGAGTTGAAACCATGCCGATCCCCCTGATGCGCTGACACGACCTGTCTGGTCGTGATGGACATTATACAATTCGGCAGGGATGTAAAAGCAGGGTGCTTGAGAGGCGCTCCCACCTCTCCGTCGTCATCCTCGGCCTTGAGCCGAGGATCTGCTGAGGCCCATTGCTGACGTAATTAGATCCTAGGGACAAGCCCTAGGATGACGATGTGTTTTTGGAAACCACCGGCCCTTGCGGGCCGGCAGCCAGGGTCACCGCAGGAAACCGATGATGTCGGAAACTTCGTTCATGGTCTTTTCGGCGCGGGCACGGGCGCGTTCGCCGCCATCCTTGAGGATCGCGTCGATATGCGTCGTGTCGTCCATCAGGCGGCGCATTTCCGTGGTGATCGGGGCAAGCACCTCGACCGCCAGATCGGCAAGCGCCGGCTTGAACACCGAAAACTGCTGGCCGCCGAATTCGGCAAGCACATCAGCCTTAGTACGATCCGAAAGCGCCGCATAGATGCCGACGAGGTTGCCGGCTTCGGGGCGACCTTCGAGACCATCGACTTCGCTCGGCAAAGCGTCCGGATCGGTCTTGGCCTTGCGGATCTTCTTCAAGATCGTGTCGGCATCGTCCATCAGGTTGATACGCGACAGATCCGACGGATCCGATTTCGACATCTTCTTGGTGCCGTCCTTGAGCGACATGACGCGCGGCGCCGGGCCACCGATCAGCGGCTCGACCAGCGGGAAATAGCCATGGATCGGTTCTTCGCCGACGATCATGTCGACACCCGTTCCGGTCTCGCGGATTTTCGGGCCGAAATCGATGTTGAAACGCTGGGCGATATCGCGCGCCAGTTCCAGATGCTGCTTCTGGTCATCACCAACCGGCACATGGGTTGCGCGATAAACGAGAATGTCAGCAGCCATCAGGCTTGGATAGGCGAGCAGACCAAGCGAGGCGTTTTCGCGGTCCTTGCCGGCCTTGTCCTTGAACTGCGTCATGCGGTTCATCCAGCCGATGCGCGCGACACAGTTGAAGATCCAGGCGAGCTCCGCATGCTGCGGCACGGCCGACTGGTTGAACACGATGTGTTTGACCGGATCGATGCCCGAGGCGATGAAGGCTGCGGCGATAGAGCGGATCTGGCCCTTCAGGTCGTCATGGACGAGCTGGGCGGTAATGGCGTGGAGATCGACGACGCAATAGATGCAGTCGTTGTCTTCCTGCAGCGCCACGAACTTGCGGATGGCGCCGAGATAATTTCCGAGATGGAGATTGCCCGTTGGCTGTACGCCGGAAAATACGAGCGGCTTAAACGTATTCATGTCGTCCTCATCAGGCTTGTGGAAGGCCCCAGGGCATGGTGAGCAGGACGGAAGACCCGGCCTTGGCGCTCATGTCGCCCATGTTGCTAACGGCCGGGCTTATGCACGGCGGATGGGGCAGGATCAAGAGGGCTGCAACCACCGTCAGATGCATTTTGACGTGATGTATGAGCCATGTGCCAAGCCGGACAAGATTTGGAACGGCTACTACCGGAAGGCTGAAACAACCGCCCCGCCCCCTCACAATGAGGCGATCTTGTCCGTCAGTGCCACCCACCCGCCGGGTTCCATGATGAGTGCTGCGATATCGTATTTGCCCAGCACGGCGAGGGCCGAGCGGCGGGTATAGAGTTCCGTCACGAGGCTGGTGGCGGGGCCGGCGTCGCGGTGAAAGTAAAAACTCTGGCGGGCGTCGTGAACCGCACGGTCGAAATCGCGTGACGGCAGACGCGATTGCGGCGGATCATGCGCTTCCAGCGCCTCGCGGGCGGCGGAAAGCCCCATGCCGGTCAGGCGCGGCGGGCGATCGGTCTCTCGCAGTTTTTCATTGGCCTTTTTCAATCCCATGCCGGTGAGCCGGGGGGGACGCTTGCGGGCAAGATAATCCTCACGCGCGAAAAAGTCGGCAGGATCGAGCTTGTGCATGCGACAGAAGGCGGAAAACTGCTCCTGATAGGCACGCCAGTGGATTTCCAGCGCCAGCTTTGCGCAGTTCTTGGCGTGATAGGCCTTGTCGAACGTCTTTGCCGCCGATGTCGCGCCGTTGATGCCGGCATTGACGCTGGCGGTAACGATCTCACCCAGAACCGGAATGGAGCCGGTTACGAGTTTTGCACCCTCTATGCCCGACTTGTGTGCCTTGACCTTGATGACCTCGCGCACGAGTTCCGACAGGGTGACGCCACGTTCCGCACCGCCGCCGAGCGCATCGATTTCACGAGCGAGAATTTTCAGCTTGGTCAGATGGGCAGCCGTCGAGCCAGTGGTGTTGGCCTGCCGCGCAATCGACAGCGCGTTGACGGGCAGCGTGCCCATCGAGGCGGCGACTGCCACCGTGCCTGCAATGCTGAAACCGTTGCCACCGAATTCCTTTACCCGGCGACGCTCCAGATATTTTAACGTGGCGGGGCTTTCGGTGTTCAGGTCTCCCCGGCTGTGACCGTGGCCGACAAAAAGCGGATTGGGTGGGGCCGAAACGCTTTTGGTCGCCTTGTAGCTCTTCTGTCCGCTATCGGCGACCATCTGAGCCAGACCTGCATAACCGGAACTGGCACCGCCATTGGCCGAACCGAAGGCGACATCAAGACAGGTGTTAACGACGTCGGTGATGGCGAGCGGCGCGTCCTTCTTGTCGTATGTGCCCTTCTTGTCCCCCTCAGCCTGCACCTTGTCGGCCATGGAGGGGATAATATTCTTGTTCACCGATGGCGGACTGCGCTTGAAAGGATTGAGGGAAGACGCGTCTTTAGAAAAACCAAACATCGATATCGGCCTCTTGCTATCGGCGCATCGACGTTTTTTTACGAAAATTCGAATGTTTTTCGTGGTCGATGCAGAAGGAGGAGCCGGCACCGTGCGATCGGTGCCATATCCATCGGTGAAATGCACGGCGTATCAGGGGAAACTGGAGCAGGCTGGCGCGGTGTCAACCGCCGGATTATGAAGGATTTTTACAGAAAATATGACGCGCCTTGAAGCGCCGGACATTTTGAGGTTTTCCCGTCGAACTCAATTCCGAAAACGCACCTTAGAATACCACATCAGTAGTAAAAAAATGCGTAATTCTTAACGAATGTTCATCATTATGGCGCTTCACTTACTAATTTAGAGCATTTCTGCCCTTATTGCCGTCACTTTTAGAAAAGAAATACCCCGAAATCAGCTTTCCGTTCACCATGAGTGACGGATACGGTTTCGGAGTCCAGAATGCGCATTTTTTACCGCGTCGCGCTTGCCTGCCTTGTGACAGCCAGCGTCGTTTTTTCAGCCATTTCCGCAGACGCGGCGGATAAAAGCGGCAAGCGCCGTGGCACGACTTTCAAGCATGATTATTCAGCCGCCTACACGGTTCAGCGCGTCAGCGTGCGCACTGCCTGTTTCCCGGAAAAGCTGGAGGCAATCCTGGCGCATATCCGCGCCAAGACCGGCAAAAAGCCAATGGTGACATCCGGCCACCGCCCTCGTTCCGGCACATCGCAGCACAGCCGCTGTTACGCCGCAGACATCCGGGTGCCGGGTGTTTCGGAAAAGGCGATCCTGGCGGCTGCCGCCGGCGCACCGGGCATTGGCGGCATCGGCCGGTATTGCAACGGCATCGTGCATGTCGATATCGGCCCAAAACGCCGCTGGGCGCATTGTGGCGGCAAATCCAAGGGCAAGGGTGGTTTGGCAAACCTGAAGCGTCACCACCGCAAAAGCTGATCAGACTTCCGGATCCACCGGTGTCGCCACCTTCTTCGGCTTGCGCTTGAGATTGCGGCGGATCATGCCGAGATCGGCACCGCCGATCAAAAAGGCGATTGAGAAATAGACCAGCATGGATATGGCAATCAGCAACCCGAGTGCTGCGACTTGCTGCAGGAAGTGTGAGCCGGAGGCAAGCCAAGGACTGGCGTAACGCAGAGCGTAGGTCAAAGCCACGGCCATGATGCCGGCCGAGACCAGCAGTAGTGCTGTGCGGCGGGCGAACGCCCATTCCCATTTCAAATGGCCGCGCCAGACCAGCGTGGAAAACAGGAAGATCGTGTTAATCCATCCGGCAGCGGCTTCGGCCGTCGCGATGCCGCGTTCCTCGATCAGCGGGAACAGCGAGATGGCGAGGCCCGAATTGACGACGACGGCCATCATGGTGAAACGCATCGGCGTCTTGGTATCCTCGCGGGCATAAAAACCGGGCTGCAGCGCTTTGATCAGCACGAAGCCGGGCAGGCCGAGGCCATAAATGGCGAGGATGGAGCCGACGACGGCAGTGTTTTCGGCGGAAAATGCACCACGTTCATACAGCACACGGATGATGGCATCCGACAGAACCCAGAGGCCAGCGGCGGCCGGCAAGGTCAGGAACAGCACGAACTCGATCGAACGGTTCTGGATATTGGCGGCTTCCTTGAGATTACCACCCTTCAAAGCACGGGCCAGTTCCGGCAGAAGCACGACACCGACGGCGACACCAACCACACCCAAGGGCAGCTGATAGATACGGTCGGCATATTGCAGGGCGGCGATCGCGCCTTCCTTGCCCGAGGCGATGGCCTGGCCGATGATCTGGTTGATCTGGGTGACGCCGCCGGTGATGGCGGCGGGGACGGCGAGCACCAGCAGACGCTTGACGTTGGGCGTCATGCGCGGCCGGCGGAAGCCGATTTTTATGCCCGCATGGCGCACGCCGAAATAGACCACGGCCAGCTGCAGAACACCGGCGACCAACACGCTCCACGACAGATACCAGGCGGTTGAAAGTGGATCGGCACCGGTCCACAGCGCGTAAAACAGCGCGGCAATCATCACCACATTCAAAAAGACCGGTGCTATGGCAGCGGCAAAGAAGTGATGCAGCGAATTGAGCATGCCGCTCATCATCGCCGTCAGCGACATGCACATCAGGTATGGGAACATCACCACTGCCAAACGGATGGTGATCGATGTCTTTTCCGGATCATCAGCGAAACCGGGAGCGATGATCCAGGTGACCAGCCACGGCATGGCCAGTTCCATGGCGATGGTGATGATCATCAGCGCCGAGAAGAGAACGCCGAACACTTCCTCCGAAAACCGCTTGGCGCCCTCGACGCCATTGGCCTCGATCTCCTTCGAAAACAGCGGCACAAAGGCTGCGTTGAACGCGCCTTCCGCAAACAGACGACGGAAGAGGTTGGGGAAACGGAAGGCCGCGTAAAACACATCGGCCATCGGCCCGGTGCCAAGCGCTGCCGCCATCAGGGTTTCGCGGGCGAAACCAAAGATACGGCTGCCGAGCGTGGCACCGCCGACGGTGGCGAATTTTTTCACAAGGCTCATGCGGGGGCTCACCGGGAGGTTCGATTCGTGGGGGTGTTATAGCGGGAGGTGCGGCGGACGGCCATCTTTTGTGGGAAGGAGTGAAGGCTGACCGTGTCTTACTGGGCCGGTCGTGTCTTGGCTTGCTATCAGTTGAATTGAAAACAGGTCGTTTTTCGGGAAAGGTGAGGCCGGAGACGCCGTATGGATGCGTTTTGGCAGTGTAGCCAGACTGACATAGAAGAGAGGACTTTATGGTTTCGAACCGACCGGATATTCAAGCCGAGCAACTGGCCTGGTCAGGAGAACAGAGAACTGACGGGTTACTCAAATTACATGCCTTCCGGTTCGAAGTTTTTGACCTTCCAGCATTGGACGGCGAAGGCGACCATCTCGACCATGCAGGCGAGATAATGGTCGTTGCCGTAAGCGATGCAGGATCAGCCATCCAAAAAATGGCAGCAGAGCGTGCACCGAATGGTTTGATCACACGGCAAGACCTCGCTGATTTGAATGCCGATCTTCAGAAAATGGCTAACCAACTGGCAGACGCCATATCAGCACTGACGGATGCTGCGTGATGGGTGGAAAACGAAAATAGGCTTGCGCAAGGTCAGGCTTACAATGTCATCATCGAAGCAGGTAACCCGGCATGATGCCGGATTGTTTGTCTGGACGCTTCATCCAGCGACCGCCAGAAACCATAGGCAAACAAGGCCCTAACGTTTCTCTGGGTTCAGTTACCGACCCTGCGTACCATCGGTACGCCGGGTTTGGTTGAATCATACAGGCTAAACGACGTCGCCTGCGCCGCGATTGTCATAGCAGCCAGAGCGTTTACCCGATGAAACTCATCGACCGTGATCTGCCCACCAAGCGCCGGGTGAAGCTTCGGAGCATAGATCTGCCCGGCGGTTTTCGTTGGTGATCTTCATGCCGACGATATCAGTCACGTAAAACGTATCGATGACCTTTTCGCAGAATGTGGTGATGTGCGGCTGATTTCGCCGCCAGTCTTTTCTTGAGACGGTCGCCGAGAGCCGACGAAAACAATCATCGGGCCTATCTCGGCGACCAAATGTTACAGGCCCGCCAGATCAGAGGTCGAGTTCTGCCTTGACGGCCTCAAGTCCGGGTTTGCCGTCCACCGTGGTGACGCCGGCAAGCCATGGCTCGATTGCTGCACCATTGGCCTTCAGCCATTTGGTGGCTGCGTCTTCGGCATCTTCACCGTCGTTGAGAATGCCGCCCATGATTTCGTTCTCCATCGGCAGCGAGAATTTTAGGTTTTTGAGAAATGCACCGACATTCGGGCATTCCTGCAGATACCCCGCACGGACGTTGGTACGCACTTCCGCGCCGCCCAAATTCGGGCCGAAGACATCGTCACCGCCGGTGAGGTAGGTCAACTTCAAGTTGGCATTCATCGGATGCGGCTCCCACCCCAGGAAAACAATGGGTTCGCCTGCCCTGTCGGCGCGCATCACCTGAGCCAGCATCGCCTGCTCGGACGATTCGACGACTTCGAGCGCACCCAGGCCGAACTGGTTTTTCTCGATCATGCCAAGGATCAAACGGTTGCCGTCATTGCCGGGCTCGATCGCGTAGATCTTGCCGCCGAGCGCATCGGCATGGGCAACGATATCCTTGAAGTCCTTGATGCCGAGTTCGGCGCCTTTTTCATTTGTTGCCAGTGTGTATTTGGCGCCAACGAGATTGGCGCCGAGCGTCTCCACGCTTTTATCCTCAAGATAGGGACGGATATCGGCTTCCATGGTCGGCATCCAGTTGCCGAGGAACACATCGATGTCCCGGGTCTTCATCGAGCTATAGGTGACCGGCACAGAGAGAAGTTTGGTCTGGGGCTTGTAACCCAAGGCTTCAAGGACAACCGATGCGGTCGCCGTGGTCGCCGAGATATCACTCCAGCCGACGTCCGAAAACCTTACGGTTTTGCAAGCGGCCGGTTCTTGTGCCTGGGCGTCGACAGCACTCCCGATCACGGAAGCGGCGATTGCCGCGGTAACAGCCAAGAGTGATTTGATGCGCATATTTCATTGCTCCATTTCCAGCCAGGGTCGTATCAGCACGCTGAGAGGAGAAGCAAGCATTTGATGGCGGCAAAGAATTGCGACCGGCAAGACGATTGAAAGCCAAGCTTGAGCCTGCCTATTTGCCATCCCGGCAACAACGGCCAATCTTTCTGCAGCTCTTTTCTTGTGTTTCGGCGTGGAATAATGACCCACATACGAACCTGATTGCCGCTACGGCGACACAGGCCATGTTCCAGGCATAGCGATGCCCGAAATGATTTGCATGGCAGCTCTCCGGCATAACCGCCAATGGCGCGAAGCCGCCATCAGCAATCCACCAACGCCTCCCTTTACACCTTCAACCTCGGTGCATTCCCCGGCCCAAGATCCGGCGTCGATCCTTCCGACGGCGCCGGTTCCGGCGCGATAATACCAGATGGCATGCGAGACCGCAGTTCGTCGTCCTGATCATTCATCACCGGTTTCAGCCGCGCGGTAATGCTGGCCTGGCGGTTTTCGTTAGTGATCTTCATGCCGACGATATCGGTGACGTAAAACGTATCGATGACCTTTTCGCCGAATGTGGTGATATGGGCTGACTTGATATCCAGCGACAGGTCCGACAGCACGGCAGTGATTTCCGCCAGCAGGCCGACGCGGTCGAGGCATTCCACCTCGATGACGGTGAACTTGTTCGAGAGCGCGTTGGAGATCGTCACCGACGGGTGAACGGAGAACGTCTTGTTGCGCTTCTTGGATTTTGCGCGCGAGGCAATGACTTCGGGTAAGCGTTTTTTGCCCGAAAGAACATCCTCGATCATCCGGCCGATCGTGCCGGCGCGGCGCAATTCGTCCGCGTCATCGGTGAATTCGCGGCTGACGAGAATGGTATCCAGCGCGCGGCCGTCATTGGTGGTAAAAATCTGCGCGTCGGCGATGTTGGAACCGGCCGCCGCGCAGGCGCCGGCGATGATAGACAGCAGGCGCGGATGGTCGGGCGCCAGAACCGTGATTTCGGTGATGGCGCGAAAACTGTCGGTGCGCACCATGGTGGCGAGCGCCTTGCCGGCCTTGTCGGTATCGCGGATGAATTCCGCATGGCGGATCTGGTCGTCCAGCGGCACCGAGAGCAGGTACGGCTGGTAATGCATGCGGCCGTAAAGTTTTCTGTCTTTTGCAGTCCAGCCATTTTCGAGCGCCTCAACGAGCGCTTCTTCCGAGGCCTTGGCGCGCTCCTTGCGCGAGCTTTCGGAAAAACCGCCGGACAGCAGAAGTTCGGTTTCATAATAGAGCGTGCGCAGGAGCTGGCCCTTCCAGCCGTTCCACACGCCCGGGCCGACGGCACGGATATCGCAGACGGTGAGGATGAGCAGCGCCTTCAGACGCTCCATCGACTGAACACGTTCGGCAAAATCGGTAATCGTCTTGCGGTCGTTGAGATCGCGGGTCTGGGCGGTCATCGACATCAGCAAATGCTGGTCGATGAGCCAGACAACCAGTTCCGTCTGTTTCGGATTGAGGCCGAAACGCGGGCAGAGTTTTCGCGCCACGCGGGCGCCGGCGATGGAGTGATCCTCTTGGCGGCCCTTGGCGATGTCATGCAGCAGCACAGCCACATAAAGCGCCGTGCGATCCTCGATGGTCGGCATCAGCTTGTTGATCAGCGGATGTTCGTCACCGAATTTGCCCTTGTCGATATCCGACAACGCATCGACGGCGCGGATCAGATGCTCATCCACCGTGTAATGGTGGTACATGCTGAACTGCATGAGGGCGACGATCTTGCCGAATTCGGGAATGAAGCGGCCGAGAACGCCAGCCTCGTTCATGCGGCGCAGCGTCATGCCCGGCGTGCGCGGCGAAGTGAGGATGGAGAGAAAGAGGCGGTTCGCCTCTTCGTTTTCACGCAGGTCGTTGTCGATCAGCCGCAGGCCGCGATTGACTTGTTTCAGCGCATCCGGGTGATATTCCAGCCCGGCCAGATCAGCGACATGGAAAAAGCGGATGAGGCTGACCGGATCACGGCGAAACACATCGGGATCGGTAAGAGCGATACGGCCGCGATCCTCCACGAACTCACTGCTGCCGGGGATTTTTCGCGTACGGTAGCGGAAACGGGAGATCACACCGGTCAGGCCCGGCGCTGGCTTGGCCTGCTCTTCCTCGAGTGCCGCGCAGAGAATGCGGGTGAGATCGCCGACATCCTTTGTGACGAGGAAATAATGCTTCATGAAACGTTCGACGGCCGAAAGGCCCGGACGCGCGTTATAACCGATGGCGGCGGCCACTTCGCGCTGGATATCGAAGGACAGACGCTCTTCCGCCTTGCCGGTCAGGAAATGCATGTGGCAGCGAACGGCCCAGAGAAAATCCTCGGCCTTTTCGAACAGGCGCAGCTCGGCGCGGGACAGGACGCCGCGTTTGACGAGTGCGGCCGCATCGCGCACGCCATAATGATATTTGGCGATCCAGAACAGCGTCTGGATATCGCGCAGACCGCCCTTGCCTTCCTTGACGTTCGGCTCGACCAGATAACGGGTATCGCCGGCCTTCTGGTGGCGCATGTCGCGCTCGGCGAGCTTTGCAGCAATAAAATCCGGGCCGGAATTGTGGACGATCTCGCGATCGAAACGATGATCCAATTCTTCCGCCAGCGACTGTTTTCCGCAGATGAAGCGGGTTTCCAGAATGGCGGTGCGGATGGTCATGTCCTCACGCGACAGGCGGATACATTCTTCCACCGTGCGGGTGGCATGGCCGACCTTGAAGCCGAGATCCCACAGTACGTAGAGCAGAAACTCCACCGACTTGCGCATGGCATCGGTGCTGGAGGACGGTAGCAGAAACAGAAGATCGATATCCGAGCCCGGCGCCAGCGTGGCGCGGCCATACCCACCGACGGCAGCGATCGCGGTGGCGCCGGCCGCCTGCGGATAGACATGCGCGTCGACCAGATCATGGATGGCGACGATCAACTGATCCTGCAGCCAGGAGATCCGCTCCGCGCACAGAATCCCGCCGCCCTTGGTGGCTTCCAGCAGTTCGCGCGCCTTGTTGCGACCATCCGTGTTGACGGTGCGCAAAAGCGGCAGAAGGGCCGCACGCATATCGGCGGGCTTGCCGGCATGGATGGTGGCGATCGCCTCGATATCGGCCTTCAGTTTGGCGACGTCGAGCAGTTCTTCAAAATCGGTATCGGGTCTGGCCATGTCTTCCTACCGGTGCCAGGTCGCCACTTGTCCAACCGACTGGGCTTCGACCTTTTTCACGCACCTTCTTGCACATGATTATGATTGCTGGATGTTTCCAACTTGTTGCGTTCCCGCAACAAGATCAACCCCATAACCTGACAGAGCAGATGTGTTTCTGTCGCGTGCCTTCCATTGACGCGGGCTTTTGGCCGTGACACGGCGGAATTCGCGATTGAAATTCGATTTGGTCGAAAAACCGACCTCGAACAGGATCGTAGTTGCCGATTTTCCCGTTTCATCCAGCAGGCGGCATGCCTCGGCCACACGGCGGTTGTTGACGAATTGTGAGACGTTCAGGCCGCTGGCGCGATTGATGGCAGCCGAAACATCGCGCGCCGGCAGACTGGCCTTGCGGGCAAGCCGCGCAAGGCTGAGATTTTCATCGGCAAACAGCGTTTCGAGAGCCGCCGAGACGAGGGTCAGAATGGCCTCGTCTTCCGGCGATGCGTCAGGCACTCTCTCCTCTCGCGACCGAGGCAACGACGTCGGCATCTCCGGCCAGAGATAATAGGCGATCACCGCGACGATGGCGGCAAGGTTCATGACCGAAACGGCGAGCGGCACTTCGGCATTGCCATAAAATTCCGCATAAACGGCCAGCGCGCCATCGCTGACCGCAAAAAACAGCATGAGGGCAGCGGTCAGCCGCGCGGCGCGAAACGCCGGACGCATGCGCTGCAAGGCGGCTTCGGCCATCACCTCATCGCCGCCTGCGCGGGTGATGCGCCAGAGCGCCACACTGTAACCGACAAAGATGAGAAACAGCAGCAGATCGACAAACTGCCGGGCAAAGGCAACGGAAATGGCAACAGCCAGCGGCGGCAGGATGTGCACCCAAAACCTTTCGACCGGCATGGCGGTCAAACTGCGAAAGGCGAGATAGGCGAGCGGCGGCATGCACGCGGCCGTGACTGGCAGAAGGGGCACGAGGCTTTCGACGCCATAACCGAAGCGCAGACCGATGCCGATACCCTGCGCCGCATAAAGCGCCAGAAAGACATTGAAGATTTTTCGCGTGCCTGGCAGCGCGACACCCTTGAGGCTGAGATGGAGCGTCAGCACGAAAACAAGGCCGGCGAAAAATGGTAGGGGGATGGTGAGCAAGGCGGCGCCCCGGAAATGACGGTGAGTGTGGGTCAGTCGGGGCGGGTTATAACATCGCCCTCGGGGTGATGCATCCCGTGATGGTGGGAGGCGGCTTCCCGATCGAGGTCGGAAACCTAATGCGCCAACTGCAGGCGCAGGCGCGGCCCAACCCAATCGAGAAAACACCTCACCTTTTGCGGCAGGGGATCGGCCGGCTGGTGTATGACGTTGACCGGCAGCGGTTCCGGAGAAAAATCGGTCAGCAATTCCTGCAATGCTCCGGAGCGCAGGTGATCGGAGATCTGATAGGACAGAAGGCGGATGATGCCGATACCGGAAAGTGCGGCCTGAATGGCTGCCTCAGTTGTATTGACCGCCAGTCTCTGGCGCGGTTCGATGGCATAGGCGGTACCATCGCGGCGGTAACGCCATTCCGGCGATGTTGCAAATCCTTGAAAACTGATGCCGTCATGCAGCGCGAGATCTTCGGGCATGCGTGGTACGCCTTTGCGAGCAAGATAATCGGGACTGGCGCAGATGACCCGGCGAACGGCGCCGACACGCGTTGCAATCAGTGCGCTATCGGCCAGATGCCCGATTCGAAGGGCCACATCGACCTGCTCATCCATCATGCTCAGCTGTCGGTCAGCCAATGTCAGGCGCAGGTTTATATCCGGCTGCTCTTTCAGAAACTCCATCGCGATCGGCAGAAGATGGCGTTCGCCGAAGGCAATCGGCGCGGTAACGTGCAGCCCGCCTCGCAGTGTACCGCCGTTCACCTGCCGCTCCGCCGCATCCAGTTCCTCCAGAATGCGGCGCGATGCTGCGACGAAGGCGACGCCCTCTTCCGTGAGGGCGAGACCGCTGCGGGTGCGCAGGACCAGACCTACACCAAGGTGCTTTTCCAGTTCGGCCACCTTGCGGCTGACGGTCGCCAGTGGCGAACGCAGCCGCCGCGCTCCGGCGGACAGGCTGCCGGCCTCGACCACGGCAAGCAATACCGACATTGCCTCGAACCGATCCATGACGATCCTTTCGAAAAACGGGAGGAAATCTCTCAAAATGACAGAGTATCGGATCATTCCCGCACGGCATAGCCTGCACGCGCTCTTTGGGCGATGGCTTTCGCCCGCATTTTCATTGATCCGGGGGACCGCTTCATGCCACAATTTTCACGCAGATCCTTTGTCAGCACCCTTCCTTTCGGCATTCTCGGGACAGGTCTGATCAGTGGCGTTGCGACGCCCACTCTTGCCGCAACACAGGCGACCGCGATGGCAACGGGAAAGCCGGTCAGCGTGACGCCGCTGGCGCAGATCCGCATCGGCCGCTTCACCGTGACCGCACTGACGGACGGTTATGCCGACATGCCCTATGACTATTTTCCAGGGCGCGCGCCGGCCGATGTCGAAAAAGCGGCAAACGCGCAATTCACCGCCCGGCCGAGTGGCGTTCGTTTTCTCTTCAACCAGTATCTTGTCGATGATGGTGAGCACCGTATCCTGATTGATGCCGGTGCGGCGGGGTCTATCGGGCAAACCGGCGCGCTGCCGCAGGCGCTTGAAACACTTGGCCTGCGACCCGACCAGATCGACGCGGTGATCGTCACGCATATGCACCAGGACCATATGGGCGGCCTGATTCTGGGGGACAAGAACAACTACCCCAAGGCGGAGGTCTATATCGATCGCCGCGACGTCAAGCACTGGACCGACCCGGCCAAGCGCAGCGGTGCGCCGGATTATCTAAAGACCAGTTTCGACATGGCGGCAGAAGTCGTGCGCCTTTACCCGAAACTGCAGGCGATCGACGGCGAACGCGAGATCGTGCGAGGCGTCTCGATCGTCGATCTGACCGGCCACACACCCGGCCATATCGGCGTGCGGGTGGAAGATGGCGGGCACAGCCTGATCATGGTGTCGGACATGATCTTTCCGGTCGTGCATCCCGGCGCGACGGATGTATTTTTCCTGTTCGAACAGGACAGGGAGGCGGCCAAGGCAATGCGTGATCGCTTCTTCCCGCAGGCCGCAGCGGAAGGCGCGCTCATTGCCGCCACGCACATGCCCTTCCCCGGCCTCGGGCGTGTCGTTTCCGATGGCGGGCAGATGCGCTGGCAGGTGGCGGATTGGGCGTTGCAGACCTGAGGTATGAGGTGGAGCAATTTGTGAGCGTGGCCATCTCGAGACGAGACATGCCGCGTTTGCGCAAAACTACAGGGGAATGCGATAAAAGGCTGCGCCTCGGAGATCTGAGTTAAGCGGTGGGGCGGGCAATAACGTTGGTCGGGGCGCGACGAAGGGAGTGGCAAGTCGTCAGCCCTCCTTTCTCAAAAAGTGCGGCAATCAGCACTACGATCGTGAAAAAGAGGCGTGAGTATGCGATCCTGTTCGTGCATGTTTGCCTGTCATTGATCGTCTCAGAAAGGCTGTAGGCTGAGCAATGCGTAAAGCGGCTCATGCGAAACCTTTCGGCGCCGGACCGCACCGCTATTTGAAAGGCCCGGCCAAAGCCGGGCCTTCACTTACCTCAGATCGGGCTGAGCACACCGGTGAACAACAGGCCCAGCAGAACGACGCCAATGAGCAAACGGTACCACACGAATGGCATGTAGCTCTTGGTCGAGACCAGTTTCAGGAACCAGACGATGACCGCGTAACCGACCACGAAGGCGATCAGCGTGGCAACGGCCGTCGGGCCGGCGGCGACGGCGGTTTCCTCGCCCATCGTCTTGAACAGCTGGTAGAAACCCGAACCAAACACGGCAGGGACGGCGAGAAGGAAGGAATAACGGGCGGCCGCTTCACGCGTGTAACCCATGATCAGGCCGGCGGTGATGGTGCCGCCGGAGCGGGAAACGCCGGGGATGAGCGCCATGGCCTGCGCGAAACCGAAGATGATGCCATCGCGCCAGATCAGTTGTTTCAGCGCGTATTTTTTCTTGCCGATATGATCGGCCCAGCCGAGGATGAGGCCGAAGACGATCAGCATGATCGCGGTGATGTAAAGGTTGCGAAGCCCGTGTTCGATCGCGTCCTTGAAGGCGAGGCCAAGCACGATGATCGGCAGCGAACCGATAATGATCAGCCAGCCCATGCGGGCGGCATCCTTGTCGTAATCGCCCAGACGAAAGACCTGCCGCAGCCAAGCGGTGGCAATCGCCATGATATCCTTCCAGAAATAGACGAGAACCGCGGCTTCCGTACCGAGCTGGGTGATGGCGGTGAAGGCCGCGCCCGGATCAGTGCCCGATGGCAGGAATTCACCGAGTATGCGCAAGTGCGCGCTCGAGGACACCGGCAGGAATTCGGTCAACCCCTGCACAAGTCCAAGGATGGCAGCATCGGTCCAACTCACGCTCATGGCAACTCCAGGGTTCTGTCTTACGGGGGTATGATTTGCGAAAGGAAATAGGCGGATTTTGAATAGCTCAAGTGCGGCGCGACGCCATTTTCAAGCGCCTGTCTTTCGAACCGGCAATGTGACGATTGTATGATTTTCGAACATTTTCATGTGCGATGTGGCGACACGCTTGTTCGATGGGGAGAGCCAGCCGGCCGTCGGCACGATGGACAGGATGTTGCGCATACAGTGGTCGAATTCTCCGTGTGGCGAAGAGGATCGGCAGGCCTTGTTGCAACGCACAATAATCACGCGTTTCCGCAATAGCCAGCACAAACGAAACAGACTCGGATTTCGCCGATATGACAGTTTGGCAATGAGCTAACCTCTTATTAGGAAATTATTGACCATAATTGCTGATCCGCGGCGCTCCAGAGGAGTGTCAGATGTCCCGCGTAATCTGGGTTTGCAGTTGTCATGGTGGCGTTCGAGTTCCCGCACGGCGTTTCGGTCGTAACTTCCTTTTGCCGAGATGCAGCAACCCGAATGTGCCGCTCTGCGACGCGGCCGGCAAAGGCTTTGGCCGCGGCCCTGCTGGCCCTCCCCTTGCTGATGGCCAGCAGTGGTTTTGCGGCCGCAGAGACGCGGTCTCTCAAGCTCTATTTCACCCATACGGGCGAGCGCGCCAATATCGTTTACAAACGCAATGGCCGTTTCGACCAGAAGGGCCTGAACCAGATCAACCGCATCCTGCGCGACTGGCGCCGCAACGAGCCGACGAAGATGGACCCGCGCCTGCTGGATCTCGTCTGGGAAGTCTATGGCCGCGTCGGCGCAAGAGATTACATTCACGTAGTTTCGGCCTATCGTTCGCCGAAAACCAACAACATGCTGCGTGGCCGCTCACGCACGACCGGCGTTGCCAAGAAAAGCCAGCACATGCTGGGCAAGGCCATGGATTTCTTCATTCCGGGTGTAAAAATTTCGACACTGCGCGCCACCGCCATGCAGATGCAGGTCGGTGGCGTCGGTTATTACCCCACCTCCGGTTCGCCTTTTGTGCATCTGGATGTCGGCAGCGTGCGTGCATGGCCGCGCATGTCGCAGCGAGAACTTGCAAACCTCTTCCCGAACGGACGCACGCTGCACCTGCCCACCAATGGCCGGCCGCTGCCGGGCTATCAGCAGGCGCTTGCCGATTACAAACGCCGGATCGGCCCACGTTCGATCGAAATTGCAGCCACCGCCGAGGATGACGATGATGCAGCACCTGTCATCGCCCGCGGCCGTTCGCGCGACGCCGATGACAGCGGCCTTGTGACTGCCATGCTGCCGACCCCCAAAAGCCGGGCACAGGCGGCGCTCGACATGCAAAGCAAATTCGGAGGCAGCCCGAAGGAAAAGACCGAGATTGCCGAGAAGCGTGAGGAAAAGCAGGTTGAGCTGCTGGCCGCCGCTATTCCGGTTCCCTCACCGCGACCGAAGCCGGTCGAGACGACAGAACTGCCGCCAGACAATATCGTTGTGGCGTCGATCGGCCCGATCCCGGCGCAGCGACCAACTCTGCCCGCCCCCGTCTCCAAGCCGTTTGGCGATCCGGCCATCCGTCAGGATCTCGCCAAGATTCGCGTTCTGAAGGATGCTGCTCCAGCCACTGGCACCGCATCTGCCGAACCTGTCGCTATCCGGTCTCTTGCGCACTGGGCGCTGCTGTCGCCTGGCCAACGTGTCGCCATGAAACCGCCGGTTCTGGTAAAACGTTCGCTGGAAACCGAACCGGGTGCTGCAACGGAAACCGTGGAGCAGAAGCCGATGGCAGCGGGTGGCGCTTTCGATTTCGGTCGATTTGTCGAGGATGAGGGTTAAGCCGCGCGATCAATACGCTCCGTAATCGGGCGGCAAATGCCGTTCCAGTTCCATGGCATCATGCAGAATGCGACCGATACTGATTAATTCGGGATTGAGAACACGATAAAGCACCAGATGCCGGGGGTGCTTCACGATGCCGGTTTCATGACGGGCGCGTTTCCCGCTGTGACGCAGGTGATAACTAGACACGCTATCGCCGAGTTCGGGACGCCAATGACATCCGATCCGCTCGGGATCATCTGCCAGATCACGCAGGGCCGTCACCAAAAGTTTCTGGTAGCGGTCACGCGCGGCACCTCCGAAACGGTCTTCCGTTTCCGCCAGAATATCGATGATATCGGCCCGCGCCCACACGGACAGACGATACGTGCCGCGCTTGGTCACGGGTGGACCTTGCGGACCCTCGCTTCGGCTTCGCGGCCGAGAGCAGCGATCGCATCTTCCAGTTCGTCGTCGGCAATATCGGTAAAGCGACCCTCTTCCAGATCCGCAAATCCCAGTCGCGCGGCTTTTTGCAAAGCTTCCAGCTTGGCGGCTTCTGCCACCTCACGCCGTTCCACCAACCGCAGCCCTTCGCCCAAAACTTGGCTGGCATTCTGATAACGGCCGGATTTCACCAGACGATCAATGACGTCTGCATCGTGATCCGTCAGGACGACATTGCGGGTGGGCATGACTGGACCTCGCGGGTGCGGTTGCGAGGTCCATCATACCAGAATGGCATCATCTGCCAATGCACCCTTGGGCGCGTCACTTCTCCGCTAGCTGCTTGCGCAGCGCATAAAGCGCGTCCATTGCCTCGCGTGGGGTCATGTCGTCCGGGTTAAGCGCTTTCAGCGCTTCCTCAACCTTGGACGGACCACGTCGCGTTTCTTCCTTGCGCACGGCGATCTGGAAGAGCGGCAGGTCGTCGATCAGCTGGCTGGCCGGGTTCTTGCGATCGCTGTCTTCCAGCTTGGTCAGCACATCACGGGCACGCTCCACCACCGCATCCGGCAAGCCGGCGAGACGGGCGACCTGAATGCCGTAGGACCGATCGGCCGCACCGGGGCCGACTTCGTGAAGGAAGATAACCTCGCCATCCCATTCCTTCACCTTCATGGTGGCGTTGGAGAGGCGGTTCAGCTTTTCCGACAGGACGGTGAGTTCGTGGAAGTGGGTGGCGAACAGGCCACGGCAGCGGTTGGCCTCGTGCAGGTGTTCGACCGAAGCCCAAGCAATCGACAGGCCATCGAACGTGGCGGTGCCACGGCCGATTTCATCGAGAATGACCAGCGAGCGGTCAGTCGCCTGATTGAGAATTGCGGCGGTTTCGACCATTTCCACCATGAAGGTAGAGCGGCCACGTGCCAGATCGTCCGACGCGCCGACGCGGGAGAACAGCCGGTCGACAACACCGATATGAGCGGAGGCAGCGGGCACGAAGGAGCCCATCTGAGCTAGGATGGCGATCAGGGCGTTCTGGCGCAGAAAGGTCGATTTACCGCCCATGTTGGGGCCGGTGAGCAGCCAGAGCGCGCCGAATTCTCCGCCATCCTTGGGCGAAAGATCGCATTCGTTGGCGATAAAGGCACCGGCCGACTGGCGGCGCAGCGCCTGTTCGACCACCGGATGGCGGCCGCCTTCGATGGCGAACATGCGGCTGTCATCGACGATCGGGCGGCGATAACCCCATTCCTCCGCCAGCATGGCAAGGCCGGCAGCGACATCGATGATGCCGAGCGCGCGGGCACCGGCCTTGATGGCTTCGGCCTGTTCCGTGACCGCGTTGTTCATGTGGGTAAAGGCTTCGAGCTCGATGACCAGCGCTTGGCCTGCGGCATTGGCGATGCGGGTTTCGAGATCGGCCAGTTCCGTCGTGGTGAACCGCATGGCATTGGCCATGGTCTGGCGATGGATGAAGCGGGCCTTTGCTTCCGGCGTATCGGTCATCGGGCCGGCATTGCCGGCGGTGACTTCGATGAAATAACCAAGCACGTTGTTGTGCTTGATTTTCAGCGACTTGATGCCGGTCTCATCGGCATATTGCAGCTGCAGCCCGGCAATGACTTTTCGCGACTGGTCACGCAACGCGCGGACTTCATCGAGTTCTGCATAAGCGCCATCGGCAACAAAACCGCCATCGCGTTTCAGCAGCGGCAGTTCTTCGGCCAGCAGGCCGGACAGCAGGTTTTCCACATCATCCGGCAGGGCGGCGAGCGAGGCCATAGCCTCTTCCAGTTCTGGCGGCAGCATGACCTTCGACAGGCTCTGACCAACTGTGCGAGCGGCCTGCAGGCCTATGAGGATGGCGCCCAGATCACGTGGGCCACCACGGTCTAGAGCGAGGCGCGACAGTGCGCGCGGCATGTCCGGCACGTGTTTGAGGCCAGTGCGCAGATCGCCACAGAGCGAAGGCTCATCGATCAGGAAGGAGATGGAATCGAGGCGGTGGTTGATAACCTCGGGGTCGGTCAACGGCGACATCAGCCGTTCGGCGAGCAGACGTCCGCCGCCGCCGGTAACGGTGCGGTCGATGGCTTTCAGCAGCGAACCGTCACGGCTGCCAGAAAGCGTTTTCGTCAGTTCCAGATTGCCGCGCGTGGCGGGATCGATGAACAGCGTGGAATTGCCGCTTTCGCGCTCCGGCCTGCCAAGCGGTGGGCGCTCGGCGATCTGTGTCTTTTCCACATAGGCGACGGCAGCAGCGGCGGCCGTCAGTTCCGCGCGCGAAAACGTGCCAAAACCGTCGAGCGTTTCCACGCCGAAATAACGGGTGATGCGGCTTTCGGCCATGGCGCTGTCGAACAGCACGGCGGGCTGCGGCACTGCAACGCGGCCGAGCACATCGAACACCGGCTTAAGTTCGGGATCATGGAAAATGGCATCGGCAAGGATGAATTCGCGCGGTTCGATGCGCAGGATATCGGCGAGCAGACGCGTATGCTCGGTTTCGGCCACGCGGAAAACCCCGGTGGAGATATCGATCCAGGCCAGCGCCATCTGCTGTTCGCTATTGCCGCGGATGCGAGCAAGCGTCATCAGGTAGTTGGATTCGGAAGCAACGAGCAGCTTTTCTTCCGTCAGCGTGCCGGGCGTGACTAGGCGCACGACATCGCGTTTCACCACCGATTTCGAGCCACGTTTCTTGGCCTCGGCCGGATCTTCGATCTGTT
Organism: Endobacterium cereale; assembly: GCF_009617585.1. Taxonomy (GTDB): domain Bacteria; phylum Pseudomonadota; class Alphaproteobacteria; order Rhizobiales; family Rhizobiaceae; genus Neorhizobium; species Neorhizobium cereale. The sequence goes on from NZ_WIXI01000022.1 coordinate 239,879, forward strand.
CGCAAACGGCGACGCGATACCCCAGCGAAATCAGTTTTTGGAGGTAATCGTCGGCAGCATGGACTGGCACGCCGCACATGGGGATATCATAGCCCATATGCTGGCCGCGCTTGGTGAGCGTGATGCCGAGTGCACGAGACGCTTCAGCGGCATCATCGAAGAACAGCTCGTAGAAATCGCCCATGCGATAAAACAGCAGCGAGCCAGGATTGTTGGCCTTGATCTCGATGAATTGTTCCATCATCGGGGTGGCCGAGCTACGGCTTTCCTCGGTGATCAGGCGGGCTGTATCGAGCGTGTCGGTCGGCAGGCGTTGCAAATCGATGGTCCGTTTTGTGTTGCTTCCGGGAAAAGGCGACCTTATCGATGATGCACCCGGAAACACAACAATGGCGGCGGCAATCCGGCCTTCTGCCCACATGATACTGATAGAAAAACAGGGAAACGGAAACACCATGGCAGCAGACAAGACGCCCAAGGGCCGTGCATCGGTTACCGATCGCGAGGCACTCGACTTTCACGCCAACGGCCGCCCCGGCAAGCTGGAGATCACACCCACCAAGCCGATGGCAACCCAGCGCGACCTGTCTCTGGCTTATTCCCCAGGCGTTGCAGTGCCGGTGAAGGCGATCGCCGCTGACCCTGCCACGGCTTATGATTACACGACGCGCGGCAACATGGTGGCCGTGATTTCCAATGGCACCGCCATCCTGGGCCTCGGCAATCTCGGCGCCCTGGCATCGAAGCCGGTCATGGAAGGCAAGTCGGTCCTGTTCAAGCGCTTTGCCGATGTGGACAGTATCGACCTTGAAGTCGATACTGAAAATGTCGACGAGTTCATCAACTGCGTGCGTTACCTCGGCCCCTCCTTCGGCGGCATCAACCTCGAGGACATCAAAGCACCGGAATGTTTCATCATCGAAAGCCGGTTGCGCGAGCTGATGGACATCCCGGTTTTCCACGATGACCAGCACGGCACGGCGATCATTGCCGCCGCCGGCCTGATCAATGCGCTGGAACTGACCGGCCGTGACCTGAAGACGACCAAGCTCGTCTGCAATGGCGCCGGTGCTGCCGCGATCGCCTGTATCGAGTTGATCAAGGCGATGGGTTTCAACCCGGAAAACATCATTCTCTGCGACACCAAGGGCGTGATCTATCAGGGCCGTACCGAGGGCATGAACCAGTGGAAATCGGCACATGCGGCAAAGACCGACCGCCGTTCTCTGGAAGAAGCCATGAAGGGCGCCGACGTGGTGTTCGGCCTTTCGCAGAAGGGTGCGTTCACCGACGAGATGATCCGCTCGATGGCGGATCAGCCGATCATTTTTGCGATGGCCAACCCGGACCCGGAAATCACCCCGGAAGAAGTAGCGCAGATCCGCGACGACGCGATCATGGCGACCGGCCGTTCGGACTATCCGAACCAGGTCAACAACGTGCTCGGCTTCCCCTACATCTTTCGCGGGGCGCTGGATGTGCGCGCCGTGCAGATCAACGACGCGATGAAGATTGCCGCCGCGCAGGCGCTGGCCGATCTTGCCCGTGAAGATGTGCCGGACGACGTGGCCGCCGCCTATCAGGGTGTTCGCCCACGTTTTGGGCCGCAATACATCATTCCGGTACCGTTCGATCCGCGCCTGATCTCTGCCATTCCGGTGGCTGTCGCCAAGGCTGCGATGGATAGCGGCGTGGCGCGGCGCGACATCACTGATCTGGCGCTTTACGGCCGCCAGCTTTCGGCCCGTATCGATCCGATCGCTGCCAACACGCAGGACATTTTTGAACGCGTACGCCAGTATCAGAAGCGCGTGGTGTTTGCGGAAGCAGAAGAAGAACAGGTCATGCGCGCCGCTGTCGCCTATATGGCGCAGGGGCTTGGCACCGCCATTCTGCTCGGCCGTGACGACGTCATCCGCGCCACAGCGGAAAAAGCCGGCATAGAGCTGGATCGTCCCGGTATCGAGATCGTCAATGCGCGCATCTCGACCCGCGTCGAGGCGTATATCGACTATCTTTATGAACGCCTGCAACGCGAAGGTTATCTACTGCGCGACGTGCAGCGCCTCATCCACAATGACCGTAACCACTTTGCCGCCTGCATGGTGGCGCTGGGTGATGCGGATGCGATGGTGACCGGCACGACCCGCAACTATGCCACGGCTCTGGCCGACGTGCGCCGCTGCATCGATGCCAAGCCGGGCCACAAGGTGATCGGCGTTTCGATGATTCTGGCACGCGGGCGCACAGTGTTTGTGGCCGACACCGCCGTGCATGACATGCCGACGGCCGACGATCTGGCTGAGATTGCCATCGAAGCGGCGCGGCTGGCCAAGCGCATGGGGCATGAGCCCCGCGTGGCGATGCTGGCCTATTCCACCTTCGGCCAGCCGATCGGCGAGCGTTCGGAACGGGTTCGCGAGGCCGTCAAAATCCTCGACGGCCAGCGGGTCGATTTCGAATATGACGGTGAAATGGGTGCCGATGTGGCGCTCAATCTGGAGCGCATGCAGCAGCAGTACCCGTTCTGCCGTCTTTCCGGCACGGCCAATGTTCTCGTCATGCCGGCGATCCATTCGGCCGCGATTTCGACACGCATGCTGCAGGAACTGGGTGGCTCAACCGTGATCGGCCCACTGCTGGTCGGTCTCGACAAGTCTGTGCAGATCGCGCCGATGGGCGCCAAGGACAGCGACATCGTCAACATGGCGGCGATCGCGGCCTATAACGCCGGTATGTAACCGGCAGCGCTCTCCTTGAATGGCGACCGCGAGTGGATTACCTTGGGAGTACAGGTCCACTCGCGGAATGTCGCTCATGAAGACCGTCAATATTCAGGAAGCTCAGAAAGATCTGGTGCGGCTTTTAGAAAAGGCCGCGAAGGGGGAGCCGTTTGTCGTTGCCCAAGAAGGGAAACCGTCGCTGAAGGTGGTGACGGTGGAGGAAGTTGAGCTTATCGAGGCTCCGAAGAAAAAACGGCGGATCGGTTTTCTCGAAGGGCAATTTTCGGTGCCGGACAACTTCGACACGATGTTCGCCGAGGAGATTGAGGAGATGTTCTACGGGAAGAGTAAGTGAGATTTCTGCTCGACTCCCATCTGTTGGTCTGGCTGGCAGCGCAAACGACCAAACTACCTATGGCGGCTCGGCAAATCATTGAAGACGATCGTAATACGCTTTTCTTAAGTTCCGCGAGCATTTGGGAATTGACGATCAAATACACACTGGGCAGAGACGAAATTCCGGTTCACCCAAAGGTTTTGCATCGCTCACTTCAATATAACGATTTCCAGGAGCTCGAAATCAGAAGCGATCACGCCTTTGCGCTGGAAAGACTACCGCCCATCCACAAAGACCCATTCGACCGAATCCTCATCGCGCAGGCGATCTCCGAGGACATGATGCTCATGACCTCGGACGAAACGATTGCCCAATATGAAGGGCCGATCCGGCTGGTGCGTTAGCTCGCGAACCGGCCGGCATCGGCGCCGAAATGATTGATATAGCGACCGGAGATGACGGCGATGGGGAGCACGATCAGCACGTCCGTGGTGTTGAAGGCCTGATCGACCACGGCGCCGTCACCGATCATGGCGCCGAGACGCAGATAACCCTTTACGAGCGGCGGCATGGCCGACAGTGCCTGACGCGGGTTGATTTCTTCTGCAGGCACCATGTTCATGTTTTTGTAGAGTTCCGGTAGCGCCGAAACCATCCACTCGTCCTTCACCTGCGAATTGTGGTGGAGGAAGGAGAGCGCCAGTGCGTGTTCCTGCGGATCGATGCCCGGGAACGAAGCGCAACCGAACATGGCATCCATACCGTGTTTCAGCGCATAGGCCCAGTTGCCCAACCAGAGAAGCTCGACGGTGCGCTTGGTGCGATAGTCAGGCAGGACACAGGAACGGCCAAGCTCCATGAACTGTTTTCCCGAATGACGGGCGAGAAGCGGCGCGAGATCGAATTCTGACGAAGAATAGAAGCCGCCATGGGCCATCGCCACTTCCTGGCGCAGCAACCGATAGGTGCCGACGATCTGGTCTTCAATGTCACCTTCGATGGCATGATCCAAAACGAGAAGATGGTCACAAATATCGTCGAATGCATCGAAATCGCGCTGCCGTCGCATCGCTTCCGCCGGCAATTGTGCGCCCATTTCCTCAACAAAGACACGATAACGGACGGCCTGCGCAGCGTCGATCTCGCGGGAAGATCTGGCAAGGCGGGTTTCGAGAGTGCCTATCCGGCCGAATACGTCCGTGCCCGCAGGGGGCTGCGGGACAAGCTGGTTAGTTTCGATGGCGACGCCCCGAGTCAGCAGTTCGACAGTCATTTTTTTCGCCCGTAAATAGCGCTTCGATGGCTGTCATAAATCATTTCCATGCGACATTGCCGTGACAGTGTTTGTCACATTGGCTGGCGACGTCAAGATGCCTGACGCATGGCTGCCGTTCCGAATTGCCGCACCGAGGACAGAAGTGCGTCTGGCGTGACCGGCTTTTCCATGACATGTGCGGCACCGGCCGAGATGACCTGTGCATGCTGGCTTTCCCTGCTCTCGCCTGTGAGAATTATGACAGGCAGGTTTTGGCCGCGGAGGCTTGATGCGGACGTGATGTTGCCGAGGGCTTCAATGATCTCACCGCCCGGCATATGCATGTCCGAAATAACAAGATCGGGTGGCGTATCGCCGCAGGCGGCAGACAAGAGCGAAGGGAAATCCGCAACACGCGTGACCGTATGTCCGGAGCGTTTCAGAATGGTGGCATAAAGCATAGCGCTGACGGCATCGTCCTCGGCAAGCACGATGGACAGGCCCGGTTGAGCCGTCGCTCTGGTCTCGATAGTCGGCGCCGAGCCTGGCGTTTCGACCAACGTCGCGGCGGCTGGCTCGCGACCGCCTAAACGCCCACGCAGGACATCGATCAGCGTGCGTTCGCGTAGAGGACGGATGAGCCAGGCGTCATACAGTTCCTGTGGCTGGCTGCCACGATCTTCGGGGTTGACCAGAAGAATACGACGCAGACCATCATGAACGAGCGTACCGGCGGGGCCACCGGCGAGACGGTGATCAACGATGAGATCGGTGAAGCGATCCGCACCTCTGCCCGCATCCTCGATCCGCCTTTCGGCCTCGGCATTGCTACCAACCTGAATGCATGTGCCACCCAGCGTTTCGATCAGGCCGATGATGGCCGAAGAAGACGGGCCTTGCGGTGCAAGCAGCAGCACGCGAGATGGGCGCAAAGCCTCGGCGCGGCCAGACGGCTGAGCGCGAGTGCCCTCAACAAAAGCGGCGGCGCTTTCGGTCGGCGCCAGCGGCAGGCGGATGGTGAAGGTGGAGCCGACGCCCTTTTCGCTTTCCACAGAAAGGGAGCCGCCGAATTCCTGTACGATACGATGCGAAATCGCCATGCCGAGACCGGTTCCGCCACTGCGGGCCTCGGCCGTGCCTGCCTGTTCGAATTCGCCGAAAATACGCGCTTGTTCTTCCGCTGTCATGCCGGGGCCGGTGTCGGATACGGTGATGACGACGTTTTCCGTTTCCGGCCAGGCGCGGATGAGGACACCGCCTGTCTGGGTAAACTTCACCGCATTGCCGATAACGTTGAACAGCACCTGACGCAGGCGGGCGGGATCGAAATCGTGCAGATCCGGCAGGTCGGACATGACGGTTGCGCCGATTTCCACCTGCTTTTCGTGGGCGCGCGGGGCAACCATTTCCATAACGCTTTCGATCAACTGGCGCAGGTTCTCGGCGCGCGTGTTGAGCTTGAAGCGACCGGCTTCCATGGTGGAATAGTCGAGAAGATCATCGACCAGCTGGGCGAGTGCCTGCCCGGCCTGGCGGATGCCGCCGATATAGTTCTGCTGCTCCGGCGACAGATGCGTGCGGCCGAGAAGCTGTCCCATGCCAAGAATGCCGTTGAGCGGGGTGCGCAACTCGTGCACGACCGTAGCAAGCTGGCGGGATTTGGTGAGATTGAGCGCTTCGGCTTTCAGCCGCGCAACTTCCTGTTCTTCGCGTGCCAGACGTTCCTCGGTGACATCGCGAGCAAAACCGTGCAGCATAACGTTGCTGTCGGCGTCGCGGACAGGAACATCGCGCCACCAGAAGATGCGAAAACCGGATGGACCGGTGATTTCAAGATCGCGACCCGTGAGTGTCGGCTCTGCGAGATCGATCGGCTGGGCGGACTGGGCACGAGCACGAAATCCAAGCCCTTCGAGCGTGCGACCTTCAGGTGCGTCGCAACGGGTCAGCCGCCGGAAGATGCCATTGGCATCGACGATACGACCATCGACCGTGCGGGTGACGGCAACCTCGCCGAGAGCATCGGCCAAATTGGCGGGATCGATGGGCGGAGCGGCGACGGAAACCGGCGCCCCGCGGTGACTGCCGAGACGGGAAAAGAAGTTCAGCCAGGCCGGACTTGGCGGTGTTTCCGCAACGGCCTGCTTTGGAAAGGCGATCGGAGCCGCAGCATCGTCGCGTGCGCGCTCCTCCTCGGACGGTGCCGGGGCACCGAAGGCAGCGATCAGACGATTTTGCATGTCGGCTATCTTGCGCATGTTTAAAAACTAACATGCGCTTCCTTCCGAATGCTTTCGGGCGAAGGTTAATGGTTTAGATTTTTGGCTGTTCGGGTTTCTTGCGGATCGAACCCAGAATCTCATCCAGAATGACACAGCCGGCCCCGATGGTGATGAAACTGTCGGCGAGGTTGAAGACGGCGAAGGACCAGGTGGATGTATAGAACAGAATGTAATCGATCACATGGCCATAAAGGAAACGGTCGAACAGGTTACCGAGCGCACCGGCTATGATGAAGGCGAAACCGGCATGGGCAAAAGTGCGATCCGCCGGGGTTCGGCGCCACAACCAGATGACGAAGGCGCAGATGGCGAGGCGCATGGTAACGATGAACCAGCCATCCATATGATCGAGCATGGAGAAGGCAACGCCGGTATTATAGGTGCGATACAGTGCCAGCATGGGCACGACATGCACCGCCTCCTCCAGCGGCAGGTAATTGTCGACCGCGATCTTGATGATCTGGTCGAGGATGAGGGCAATGATGATGAAGATCGCGATCGGCAGCGGCCGCGAGAGAAGCGTCGGTCGAAGCGGGGCGGTTTCGGTCGTCATGCCGGTCCTTTTCAGATTTTCAGAAGATGGCGGCGGGCTTCGAACAGCATGACCGCCGTTGCCACCGCGAGATTGAGGCTGTCTGCCAGACCCTGCTGCGGAATACGCACCAGACGCGTGGCCGATTTGGCAAGATTTTCCGGCAGACCCGACTGTTCGTTGCCCATCAGGATCACGACCGGCTTTTTCGAATAATCGACCGTGCGGTAATCAACCGAACCTGCCAGATGCGTGGCGACGATTTCCGCGCCGGCATGTTTTTGCCAGGACAGGAATTCTTCGACCGAAGCGCGGATCAAAGGTGTAGCAAAGATCGAGCCCATGGTAGCGCGCACGGTTTCCAGCGAAAACGGGTCGGTGCATTCCCCAACCAGAATGACGCCGGAAGCGCCGGCGGCATCGGCGGTGCGGATGATTGTGCCGAGGTTGCCGGGATCACGTACCCGATCCAGCGCGACAAAGGTCTGGCCGTTTTCCGGGCGGATGTCCGACAGGCGGGTCCAGCGGCTTTCAAAGATGCCGACAACCATCTGCGGATTGTCGCGGCGGGTGATCGACGACAGAACCTTCTCACTGACTTCCAGCACAAGGCCGCCATTGGCGACGGTCTTTGTCGCCACCTGTTCGACCAGCGGTTTACCCTTGGCGGCCTTGGCATAAACCAGCGTGCGGATCTTCCAACCGAGTTCCAGCGCATCGATGACCAGCTTCAGGCCCTCGGCCATAAACGTGCCGGTTTCCTCGCGGGTCTTCTTGTCGGACAGCGCCTTGATGTCCTTGACGATCGGGTTGGCGAGGCTGGTGACTTCCTTCACCTGGCCGACGCGGCGCGGGCCTTCCCGCCTGAAATCGGAACGATATTCTTCGGTCATTTCGGCACCCAGCGGGAAAAGAGGGAGGTGGAAAGCGCGCGCTCATGGCTTTTGCCGTCAACACCGGCTTCGCGGATGACGAGTTCGCCGGATTCGACGACGCCACCGGCGCCACGCATGGTTTCGCGCATCAGCTCATGGATGGAGTAAAAACTGGCGCGGATGGAATAGGCGGTCAACACGAGGCCGACGGCTTTTGGCGACAGAAGCTCGCGGCAGATATCCAGCATGTTCGGTAGATGCTCGAACAGGTGCCAGACCTCGCCATTCGGCCCGCGCCCGAATTTCGGCGGATCGGTGAGAATGATGTCGTATTTGCTGCCACGCCGTTCCTCGCGCTGGATGAACTTCATGGCGTCCTCGCAGATCCAGCGGATCGGAGCGCGTTCAAGACCAGCGAGTGCCTGATTTTCACGGGCCCAACCGATCGCCTTTTTCGAGGCATCGACATGGGTGACCTCGGCGCCGGCACCTGCTGCCACCAGTGAAGCGACGCCTGTGTAACCGAAGAGGTTCAGAACCTTCAGCGGGCGATCGGCTTTTTCCTGTTGTTCCTTGACCCACGCCCAATGGACGATCTGTTCCGGGAACACACCGACATGGCGGAAGGACGTGAAACGACCGAGAAAATCGATGCCGAGCAGCGACAGAGGCCATGTTTCGCCGAGCGCATCCTTGGGGAAACGCCAGCGGCCCATGCCGTCCTCGTCGGTATCGCCGGTGAAAACGGCGTCGGCATTGTCCCAGATGTGTTCGGGCAGAGCCGGCTTCCAGAGCGCCTGCGCTTCCGGGCGCACGATACGGTAAGGCCCGTATTGCTCGAGCTTCAGCCCATTGCCGGTATCGATCAGATGAAAATCACCGGCGCCGGTGGATTCGAGAATGACCGGAATACGTTCGGGTGGGCGTTCGCCGCTGCGCTTGATCATCAGGCGCTGTTCGGCACTCGCCGCCTGCCGGGCTTCGGCCTCACGCAAATTGCCGAACTGCGCATGTTCGCTACGCTGCGGACGTGGTTTTGCTTCGACGCGCTGTTCCTGCGGACGAGTAGCCTTGAAAGGCTTCGCCGATGAACGCTCATTGTGAGACGCACCGGCCGGCTTGCCGGACGGACGGGCTGGCTTGGCGGCCGATTTACCCGCCGATTGGCCGGGAGCCTTGCCAACTGTCTTGCCGGCCGGTTTTCCGGCGGGGCGCGATCCCGGGCGCCGTTCCTTGTTCTTCATGGTCATTTTCCCGAGCACGATCAGGCCGATCCGGTCGGGCCTTCCTTTATCTGGCGTGCAAATAGCATTGCCGCGCCCCTTGGCAAAGGGCTTTCCCTTTCGCAGATAGGTGACAAAAGACGAAATAAGCGGCATTGCCGCACCGAGAAAAGGAGAAGCCCATGGACGTGACCGGCGAGGAACGCATCGCAGCGAGCCGTGACAAGGTATGGGCCGGGCTCAATAACGCGGAAATCCTGAAGCACTGCATTCCTCATTGCAAAAGCCTGGATTGGCAATCGGACAGAGAACTCGTCGCCGTTATCCGCATCAAGCTCGGGCCGATTGCCAGCAATTTTTCCGGCACGATCACACTGTCGAACGTGAACGCCCCCGCAAGCTATCGGCTTTCTGCAGCGGGAAAGGGTGGCATTCTCGGTTTTGCACAGGGAGCAGCCGATGTGGAACTGATCGAGTATGGCGACGAGACGATCCTGCGTTACGTGGCTGCGGCGGAACTTGGCGGACGACTGGCACAGCTCGGGTCAAAACTGATCGGTGCCGCCACACAGCGACTGGCTGCGCGGTTCTTTTCGGATTTTAATGATGCTGTGAGTGGGCGGAAAACGTTACATCACGCCGGCGCACCGAAATAGTCCTTGAGTGCGGCAAGCTCATTTCGCTCCGCATCCGTAAAATATGTGGCACAGGCTTCCAGACCTTCGAAAGCCAACAACCATTCGCCAACATTGAAAAATTGGCGGATCGACCTGGTTTCCAACGATCGCTGCTCAAGCGCAGATGTGAGACGCTCGATGCCTGCAATAGCCTCGTCTTCGGTCAGCACGAGATGCTTATTTGATCCGCAACTGCTTTGCCTCGACAGGAGAGATCGACGGCTTGCCGTTCTGCTGCCATTTCACGGCTTCGCGGGCTTCCGTGCGGGCCTGCTTGCGATAGCGGCCCTGATTCCACCAGGTGACCATCGAACCGACGCCCATGCCAAAGATCACCGACAGGAAGAGGAGAACAAAGAGCGGCGCAGAAACCGAAAGTACGCTGTCCTGCGGCTGAAAGGGATTAAGCGCAAGCGTGACGCTTTGGCGGTTGGCGACACAGAGCACGATCAGCAGGATGCCGAGCGGTACAAAAATCACGAGATTGGCGATTTTCCTGACCTTTGTCATGGTCCCTCTCATCATTTCTGTATTCAACAAACAGCAAGCCAGCTGGCGGCGTGGTACTCCAGCCGCCCTACTGAACTAGGTCCAAATATTCGCTTTTCAAGCGAAGCGAAGAGTCGTGATCGCCTCAGTCGGCATCTTCTTCGTCGGCAAGATCGGGGTTCAGCCGCTCGCGGAGTTCCTTGCCTGTTTTGAAGAAAGGGACCCACTTTTCCTCGACGAACACGGTTTCACCCGTGCGCGGGTTGCGGCCGGAGCGCGACGGACGGTTTTTGACCGAAAACGCCCCGAACCCGCGCAATTCCACGCGATTGCCACCGGCAAGCGCATCGGTAATCTCATCGAGAACGGCGTTGACGATATTTTCCACGTCACGGTGATAAAGATGCGGATTGCGGGCCGCGACGATCTGCACCAGTTCCGACTTGATCACGATCTTCCCCCAGAAATCATTGAATTATCTGTCACTACCAACCTGCCAAACGGAAACGAGACCGTCAAGGAACAACTTCTCCGCGCCCCATCGCTGCAGCGATTCGGGCGAAAGATCCATTTCAATACCCATCAGCCGCGCGGCATGGCCGACGACCATCGGAAGTGATAAGAACAAACCTTCGTCCTTCTTCTTCCATTCCAGCACCGGCAAGTCTTTTGCAACACCCTTGGTTTCGAGCCAGTCGCGAATTTCCTTATCGCCACCGAGCTGGTCGATCAACTTGACCTTCAGCGCCTGCCGACCGGTATAGATTGAGCCATCGGCGAGCTTCAGGGTTTCCTCGCGCGACAGGCCGCGACGTTCTGCCACAAGGTCGACGAACCAGTCATAGCTGTCCATAATCATCGAGCGGATCATCGCGGTTGCTTCTTCGCTGGCCGGATGGAACGGCGAGGGTTCGGCCTTAAGTGGCGCAGACTTGATTTCCTGATGCGAGACACCGAGCTTCTTCATCAACTCGTCAAACTGCGGATACTGGAAAATCACGCCGATCGAGCCGGTGATCGAGCTTTCTCCCGCGATGATCATGTCACCGGCAGAGGCAATCATGTAGCCGGCTGATGCGGCAAGCGTGCGGATATCCGAAACGACGGGCTTCTTTTCCGCAATGGCGCGAATGGCCTTGAAAGTGCGCTCGCCGCCATAGGTGGTACCACCCGGCGAGGAGATCGACACGATCACCGCCTTGACCTGATCGTTGTTGGCAATGCGATCCAGCCGTTCGAAAAGCTCGGCATTATCGGTGATCATGCCGGAAATTTCGACACGTGCCACATGCGGGCGCACCGTATCCCGCTGATCACCGGCGGCGAAGCGATAAAGGGAAAAGCCAATGGCAATGACCAGAAGGAAGGCGGCTATGCGCCAGAAGGTCAGCTTGCGGCGCAGGCGCCTGCGGTCGGCATAGGCCATTTGATCCATGTTGGTCTTTGTCCCTCGTCAGCTTGGCTTGCACTGGTCCTAAATCCTTTCCCGAGAAAAAGGAACCGGCCCCACAAAAATCAAGAGTGCGCAGCACCATAACCAATCGCTAAACACCTCTGAGGGTGACGCTTGGCAGATCAAACGATTGCGAGTACACGTATTTGTGTCGTCCATTATTGTTTGTTGATGATTAATCGCCATATTCAAGGTTCAGGACGCCGGCTGCCCAAGCGCCGCGGCCATTCGATTGAAAATGCGGACGCATAAACGACTGCCTGGAGAAACCCGCTGCAGACCCTGACCCAATCCGGTCCCGTTAACGACGCCACCATGCGACAAACCAGAGCCTACAAGCTGGCTCAGGCGCATTCGTCGCGCGTAAAAAGGCTGAAGGTGCTTTTGCCGGTCGCCGCGCTGATCATTTCCCTTCTTTTTATCGGTGTATCCTTCATCCGCACCTTTTTGCCGGAAAACCTGACGATCCAGAGCGCCAAGATCGAGGACGGCAAGATCGTCATGGAAAGCCCGGCCATCGCCGGCCGCAATGACGATGGCGTCAGCTATTCCATGACGGCGACGCGGGCATTGCAGGATATTGCCGATCCGAACATGATCTCGCTTGAAAACGTGAAGGCAGCCATGCCGATGAGCAAGGACGTGATCGCCCGGGTTGCGGCGAGCGCCGGCATTTTCGACCGTGCCACGGACCGTATGCAGATGACCGCCCCTTTCGACGTGAACCTGAGCAATGGCCTGACGGCGAAGTTCCAGTCGGCCAACATGGACGTCAAGGCAGGCACGCTAGAGACGCCCGACACAATAACAATCTCCACGCCGGAAGCGTCTATTGTTGCAGACTCGATGAAGATAACGGATAAGGGAAAAACCATTACCTTCACAGGCGGGGTCCGGGTCGATCTCGAAGCCGCCTCGCTCAACAACCAAGATAAATAGAGCCCGGCCATGACCCTTCGCCGTTTCCTGACCCCGATGACCGTCCCGGCCGCCCTTGCTGCCTGTTTGATGGCCGGCAATGCGCTGGCACAGTCCTCCACCCGCATGGAGGGCATGGCGCTTTCCAACGACAAGCCGATCCAGATCGAAAGCGACCAGCTGGAAATTCAGGACACGGAAAAAAAGGCCTATTTCACTGGCAACGTCCGTGTCGTGCAGGGTGCGACAACGATGCGCGCCGGCAAGATGACGGTGGTTTATCTCGGCGAAGGTTCGTCGGTGACATCCGGCAACACCCAGATCGACAAGATTTTCCTGAACGACACGGTTCACCTGACATCTGGCCAGCAGAATGCGACGGCTGATCAGGGTGAGTTCGTCATGGCCTCGCAGACCTTTGTATTGACCGGCAAGCAGGTCGTGCTGTCCGACGGGCCGAACGTTTTTCGCGGCTGCAAGCTGACGGTTCTGATGAAGACAGGAGAAGCCAAGCTGACGCCCTGCCCCAACACCCGCGTGCAGATTCTGCTCGATCCGAAATCGAAGCCACAGCAGTAAACGCGCACAGTGAAGAATTTTTTCGCCAAACAGCCGAAGCCCGGCCAACCGGAACCCTTCGACCCGCGTGACAAGGCGCGTTACGAAGGCACGCTGATCGCGCATGGTCTGACCAAGACCTACGACTCGCGACGCGTCGTCAACGGCGTGTCGCTGGTCGTGCGTCGCGGCGAGGCTGTCGGCCTGCTCGGCCCCAACGGCGCCGGCAAGACCACCTGTTTCTACATGATCACCGGCCTTGTCGGTGTCGACCTCGGCATGATCGCTATCAACGGCTATGACGTGACGCGCATGCCTATGTACCGGCGCGCACGCCTTGGCGTCGGTTACCTGCCACAGGAAGCCTCGATCTTTCGTGGCCTGACGGTGGAAGAAAACATCCTTGCCGTTCTGGAAGTCCACCAGAAGGACAGGAAATTGCGCGCCCGCAAGCTGGACGAATTGCTGGAAGAGTTTCACATCGAACGGCTGCGCAAGTCGCCGGCAGTCGCGCTTTCGGGCGGCGAACGCCGTCGCCTCGAGATCGCGCGCGCGCTGGCAACCGACCCCGCCTTCATGCTGCTCGACGAACCTTTCGCAGGCGTCGATCCAATTTCGGTGTCGGATATCCAGAATCTCGTGCGTCACTTGACGGCTCGTGGCATCGGCGTTCTGATCACCGACCATAACGTACGTGAGACGCTTGGCCTCATCGATCGTGCCTATATCATCCATGCCGGTGAGGTTCTGACCCACGGCCGCGCCGACGACATCGTCAACAATGCCGATGTGCGCCGCCTTTATCTGGGTGACAAGTTCAGCCTCTGACGCATACACGTCATCAAAATAGCGCCGGCTGCATGTCGGCGCTTGACCAAACCCATATAAAAAGCAATTTTTGGGCCAAGTGAGATTTCCCGCATTCCTGCACGGGAAAAAACCCACGACCGGGAGATCGTCAGGGGAGTTTCGCGTCCAATATGGCCCTAGCTGCCAGCCTTTTGCTGCGACAGAACCAGTCGCTCGTCATGACGCCGCAACTGATGCAGTCAATCCAGCTGCTTCAGATGACGCATTTCGAGCTGAACCAGTTCATCGCACAGGAAGTGGAAAAAAACCCACTGCTCGAATTTTCGCCAAATGATGCCCAAGGCGCAGGCAATGAAGCCATGCCAGAGGCCGGTGGCGATGAACGGGACCATGCCAGCTCCGATGATGGCCGTGGCGATGGTGACGGCCAAGCCGACTGGTACGAAACCGGCCGGGCAGATGGTGGCGGGCATATTTCCGATCAGATCGACGCCAATTTCGAAAACGTCTTTCCCGACGACATGCCACAGGCCCGTCCCGATGCACCTGAGCTGATGGGACAATGGAAATCCATGCCCGGCGGCGAAAGCGGCGAACCTTACGATCTTGACGATTTTGTCGCCGGGCGTTTGAGCCTGCACGACCACATCAACCAGCAGATACCGCTACTGGTCGCCTCTTCCGCGGAGCGGCTGATCGCCCAGCATCTTCTCGACCAGCTCGACGATGTCGGTTACCTGCAAGCCGATACAAACGAGATTTCCCAGCGACTGGGCTCAAGCCTTGCGGAGGTGGAGGCCGTTCTTGAGCGCCTGCAAACGCTTGATCCGCCCGGCATATTTGCACGATCACTGTCCGAGTGCCTGGGTATCCAGTTGCGCCAGAAGGACCGGTTCGACCCGGCCATGCGGGCGCTGGTCGATCACCTGGAATTGCTGGCAAAGCGCGATTTCGCGAGCCTAAGAAAACTGTGCGGCGTCGATGAGGAAGATCTGGTCGACATGCTGGCGGAAATCCGTCAGCTCAACCCCAAGCCTGGCAGCGGTTTCGACACGGGCGTTTCGGAAGCAATCGTGCCCGATATTGTGGTGCGATCAGGCGCCGATGGCGGCTGGGCGATCGAGCTCAATCCCGACACCCTGCCAAAAGTTCTGGTCAACCAGACCTATTTCCAGACGGTTTCGAAAACCGTGGCGAAACAGAGCAATGATCAAGCCTTTCTATCCGAGTGCATGCAAAACGCCAATTGGCTGACACGCAGCCTCGACCAGCGAGCCCGTACGATCATGAAGGTGGCGACGGAAATCGTGCGCCAGCAGGACGCGTTTCTTGTCCATGGCATCAGCCATTTGCGACCGTTAAACCTGAAAACGGTAGCCGAGGCGATCAAGATGCACGAATCGACGGTGAGCAGAGTCACCTCGAACAAATACATGCTGACACCGCGAGGCCTGTTCGAGCTGAAATATTTTTTCACCGTTTCGATCAGTTCTGCCGAGGGGGGCGACAATCATTCCGCGGAATCGGTGCGCCATCAGATTCGCAAGATGATTGCGCAGGAATCACCCGACGCCGTTCTTTCGGATGACGATATTGTTATCAGCCTGAAGAAGGGTGGCGTCGACCTGGCTCGCCGCACGGTTGCAAAATATCGCGAAGCAATGAACATTCCCTCCTCCGTACAGAGACGTCGTGAGAAGCGCGCGATGGCAAAGGTTTCCGCTGCTGGCTGAGCCGTTTCGGGGCTTGTGAAACGTCGAGTTTCCCACAGGCGCAGGGCCTTGCACCACATGCTAATTTTCCCTGCCGTTGACTTTCCATACCTCTGCGGCTAGAAGCCCGCCGCATCGGCTTGGAGATATGCGCCGCACCCTTGATCCCTCAATTATGACCTGACAGCGCAATTTGCCTCATCACCGCGTGAAGAGCTTGGATGCATCCGCGGCTTGGCGTAAACTGGTTCGTGCAAGTCACGACAAGAAGGAAACAATCCATGAGTGTGCGTGTATCTGGAAAGCATATGGAGATTGGCGACTCGTTCCGTCAGAAGATCGAAAGCCATATCGGCGATGCGGTTACCAAATACTTCGACGGGGGATATTCCAGCCAGGTGATCGTCGAGAAGGCGGGTTCTTCGCGCTTTTCGGCAGATTGCAAGATCCACCTGGATTCGGGCGTGGTTTTCCACGCAGCCGGTGAGGCGAACGATCCGCAGCTGAGCTTCGATGCTGCTGCAGAACGGATCGAAAAGCGTCTGCGTCGCTACAAGCGTCGCCTTAAGGACCATCATGCCAACGGCAATAGTTCTGAGGACGTCGCATACGCGATCATGGATTCCATTCCTGACGACGACCAGGAAGTGGCGGAGGATTTTGCTCCGACCATCGTCGCCGAAAGCTCCAAGCAGCTGCGCACCATGACGGTGGCCACAGCTGTGATGGCGCTCGATATGACCGATGAACCAGTTCTTCTGTTCCGTAGCCCGGACAAGGAACTGAACATCGTTTACCGCCGTAACGACGGCAATATTGGCTGGGTCGACGCCGCCAATATCAAAGGATAAGAGACTTGTCGGGAGCGGTTAAGAATCCGCTCCCCTCGCCCCGGTGGGTGGCAAAAGGATGAGAAGAATGGCTTTGGCAGATCTGCTGCAGCAAGATGCGATTATCCCCAGCTTGAAGGTGAATTCCAAAAAGCAATTGCTGCAGGAACTGGCTGCAAAAGCCGCCAAACTGACCGGCGTCAATGAGCGAGAGATCTTTGACGTGATCGTGCAGCGCGAGCGTCTCGGCTCCACCGGCGTCGGCCATGGCATTGCCATTCCGCACGGCAAGCTGACCTCGATCTCGCAGATCGTCGGCCTGTTTGCCCGCCTCGACGCACCTGTCGATTTCGAGGCCCTGGACGACGAACCGGTTGATCTGGTTTTCCTGCTGCTTGCCCCTGAGGGTGCCGGTGCCGATCACCTGAAGGCGCTTTCGCGCATTGCCCGCGTGCTGCGCGACCATGATCTGGTGGCCAAGCTGCGCGCCACCGATTCAGCCTCGGCCATCTATGCCTTCCTCAACGAGGAACAGGCTTCCAACGCAGCCTGAGGCATTTTTCAATTTCACAAACAAAAAGCCCGGGTATCATCCATACCCGGGCTTTTTGTTGAATGGATATAAGCGATCAGGCCTTGTCCGCAGCTTCCGCCACTTCGACCTTCGGGCCGCCCTTGGCAACGCCGACCATGGCCGGACGAAGCACGCGCTCGCCGATCTTGTAACCGTCCTGAACGACCTGCACGACGGTGTTGTTCGGCACCGCCGGGTTTGGCACTTCGAACATGGCCTGATGGAAGTTCGGGTCGAACTTTTCGCCTTCCGGCTCGATCTTTTTCACGCCATGGCGTTCAAGCGTCGACAGCATGGAGCGTTCCGTCATTTCCACGCCTTCAAGAAGCGTGGTCAGGCCGGCATCCGCAGCAGCGCGCATTTCAGCCGGGACGGCATCCAGAGCACGGCGAAGATTGTCGGACACGCCGAGCATGTCGCGGGCAAAACTGGTGACGCCGTAAACCTTGGCATCCTTCAGTTCCCGCTCGGTGCGGCGGCGCAGATTATCCATATCGGCGGCAAGGCGCACGAAACGGTCGCGCAGATCGGCATTTTCCGCCTGCAGTTCCGCGATCGGGTCAAACTCGGCGATGTCGGCTTCGTTTGCGGCAGTATCGTCCATCGCGGACGCCACGGCTTCGGCAGTGTTTTCGGTGGCTGCCGCGTCAGTGCCGTTGTTCTTGGTTTCGTCGGTCATGACGGTCTCCGGGTGGTGTTCGTGTGAAGTGGCCCCGATATCAGGGTTTGAGCCGAAAAAATCAAGGCTTTGAGGCGATCAAGCGGCAAGCCGACAAAAATGCCGGTCAAACAGGGGTGCGCGACATGCGGGCCAGAAGCTGTGCTGTGTAATCCACCATGGGCACGATGCGCGAATAATTGAGCCGTGTCGGGCCGATGACGCCGACGGCGCCGACGATACGATCCTCGCCGTCGCGATAGGGTGCGACAATGAGCGACGAGCCGGAAAGCGAAAACAGCTTGTTTTCTGAACCGATGAAGATGCGCACACCCGGCCCGCTTTCGGCAAGATTGAGGATCTCGATCAGACTGTCCTTCTTTTCGAGATCATCAAACAAAAGCCGCAGACGATCCATGTCATCGGCCCCTTCCAAACCCTGAAGGAGGTTGGCGCGGCCGCGCACGATCAGCTGCGCCGGCTTGCCTTCGCCATTATCGCCCGACCAGACGGCAAGGCCACGCGCGACCAGATCCTGCGACAGCGCATCGAGCTCACCCTTCACCTGCTCCTGGAGCCTGGTGATCTGGCTGCGCAGGTCCGGCAGGGTCTGGCCGGTCAGATGCGCGTTGACGTAATTGGCGGCCTCGGTGAGCTGCGACGAAGTTATGCCCGCAGGCAGATCGATGACTCGATTTTCCACCTGATTGTGTTCGCCGACGAGAATGGCGAGCGCCTTGGTGGGTTCAAGCCGGATGAACTCCACATGTTTGAGGACCGGATCGCTTTTCGAGGTGATGACGATACCGGCACCGCGTGAAACGCCCGACAGCATGCGGCTCGCCTCGGTCAACATGCTCTCGATCGGCTGGCCGCGATCCGACGCCCGCACCTCACGATCGATATTGGCGCGTTCTTCCGGCGAAAGATCCCCTACCTGCATGAAGGCATCGACAAAGAAACGCAGGCCCGTCTGGGTCGGCAGGCGGCCGGCGCTGATATGCGGCGAATAGATGAGGCCAAGCTCTTCGAGATCGCTCATGACATTGCGCACCGAGGCCGGCGACAACGACATCGGCAGAAGCCGCGACAGATTGCGCGAGCCGAGCGGTTCACCATTTTCCAGATAGCTTTCGACGATGCGACGAAAGATTTCGCGCGAACGGTCGTCGAGGATGGATTCGCTGCCTGTCGATGCCGAAAATGCCATTTTTCTCTTTACCCTGCCTGCGAACCTTCGTCGTCTGACAATGCAAATATAATGCCGCGCCGGCCATGGCAAAAGGGAAAAGCAGCTTCGCCGCTTATGCTTACCATTCGGCTTTTCCTTTGCAAAAGCGATCCCACAGTTCTAGAAACGCGATCACCATATTCATGGAGTAAAGCATGCGGCCTTCAGGCAGAAAAACCGACCAGATGCGCAAGATCTCTTTCGAGCGCAATTTTTCCAAGCACGCGGAAGGCTCGTGCCTCGTGAAATTCGGCGAGACGCATGTGCTGTGCACGGCAAGCCTCGAAGAAAAGACGCCACCGTGGCTGCGCAATTCCGGCAAGGGCTGGGTGACGGCCGAATACGGCATGCTGCCGCGCGCCACCGGCGACCGTATGCGGCGCGAAGCTGCCACTGGCAAGCAGGGCGGCCGTACGCAGGAAATCCAGCGCCTGATCGGCCGCAGCCTTCGCGCCGTCGTCGATCTGGAAGCACTGGGCGAAAAGCAGATCACCATCGATTGCGACGTCATCCAGGCGGATGGCGGCACGCGCACGGCAGCCATCACCGGCGGCTTTATTGCCCTGCATGATTGCCTGAAGTGGATGGAAGCCCGCAACATGGTGAAGGTCGACAAGGTGCTGAAAGACCATGTCGCCGCCATTTCCTGCGGAATCTTTGCCGGCCAATCGGTGATCGACCTCGACTACCTCGAGGATTCCGCTGCCGAAACCGACGCCAATTTCGTGATGACCGGCTCCGGCGGCATCGTCGAGGTTCAGGGCACGGCCGAAGGCAAGCCGTTCAGCCGCGAAGAGTTTTTGACGCTGCTGGATCTGGCGACCGCCGGCACCGCCGAACTGGTGGCGATGCAGAAGGCGGTCATCGCGGGCCAGTGACTATCATGGGCGGACGGCGATCAGCTATCGTCGCTGCCCGCACCATAGACGTTTGCGGCGTCACCGGGCTCATGGCCGATTTCGCGGGCTTCTAGCAGGATCGCTTTCCGGCCCACTCCAATAGGGTGGACCGCCCACCAGAGACTGGCGGCGATCAGAAACATGCCCGTTGCAAGTCCGATAAGCACTGGCAGCCAAACGGCCATACGCTGCATGCCGATTGATCGATGCACGCAACCGATATGGGATAGCCATGATCGACGGTATTCTCGAAACTGCGCTCTATGTCGATGATCTTGATACCGCCGAAGCTTTTTACGGCACACTTCTTGGCCTCGAAAAAATCTCACGCGCCGACAACCGCCACATCTTCTTCCGTTGCGGCCCCGGCATCCTTCTGATCTTCAACCGCACAGAGACCATCAAGCCACCCTCGCCGGAAAGTCTGCCGGTTCCGGTCCATGGCACGACGGGTGCGGGCCATGCCTGTTTCCGCGTCAGCCCGGAAACGATTGACTTGATCGCCGAAAAGCTCAACAAGGCGGGCGTTTCCATCGAAAGCGACTTTCGCTGGCCGAACGGCGCGCGATCGATCTATTTCCGCGATCCGGCCGGTAACAGCCTGGAATGCGCCGAACCCAAACTCTGGAATCTTTGAAGGACCGCCCATGCGCAAGCTCGAGACCCGCACCATTGTCGTTGCCAGCCACAATGCCGGAAAAATCCGCGAGATCGCCGACCTGATCGGTCCCTTCGGTTTTTCGGCAAAATCGGCGGCAGAACTGAAATTCCAGGAGCCGGATGAGACCGGCACGACGTTTGAAGAAAACGCAGCCATCAAGGCTCTGGCGTCTGCCAAGGCTTCCGGCCTGCCTGCGCTTTCCGACGACAGCGGTCTCGTGATCGACGCGCTCGACGGCGCACCGGGCGTCTATACCGCCAACTGGACCGAACGCGAGGATGGCAGCCGCGATTTTCCTTGGGCGATGCAAAAGGTGGAAACCGCTTTGCAGGACAAGGGTGCGACCACGGCGGACAAGCGTACCGCGCGTTTCGTCAGCGTGCTCTGCCTTGCTTGGCCCGACGGCCACACCGAGATGTTTAGAGGCGAAGTCGAGGGCACGATCGCCTGGCCGCCGCGCGGCGCCGATGGTTTTGGTTATGACCCTATCTTTCAGCCGCAGGGCTTTGACACCACATTCGGCGAAATGACGGCCGAAGAAAAGCACGGCTGGAAGCCCGGCGATGCGGAAGCGCTTTCTCACCGCGCGCGCGCCTTCAAGATTTTTGTCGAAACCTGCCTGGAAGCGTAAACAACACCCTATGGACACCGTGCTCGACCGCCATGCCAAACTTCTGCCCGATACCGGTGAACCCGGTTTCGGGGTCTATGTGCATTGGCCCTTCTGTGCCGCCAAGTGTCCCTACTGCGACTTCAACAGCCATGTCCGCCACCAGCCGGTCGATCAGGAACGGTTCACCGCCGCTTTCCTGAAGGAAATGGCGTGGATGCGGCAGATGAGCGGCCCGAAAACCGTGACAAGCGTGTTTCTGGGCGGCGGCACGCCGTCGCTGATGCATCCGAACACGGTGTCGGCCATTCTCGACGGCATTGCCAAAAACTGGCACATGCCCGATGGCATCGAGATCACCATGGAAGCCAATCCTTCCAGCGTCGAGGCCGAGCGTTTTCGCGGTTACCGCGCCGGTGGCGTCAATCGTGTGTCGCTGGGCGTGCAGGCGCTGAACGACCGCGACCTGAAATTTTTGGGCCGCCTGCATGACGTGGAAGACGCGCTGAAGGCGATCAAGTTGGCGCGCGACATCTTTCCACGCATGTCCTTCGACCTGATCTATGCCCGTCCGAAACAGACCGTGGCCGAGTGGGAAAAGGAACTGCATCAGGCCATCGACTTTGCCGTCGATCATCTGTCGCTCTACCAGCTGACCATCGAGGAAGGCACACCCTTCTATGGCCTGCACAAGGCCGGAAAGCTGATCGTGCCGGATGGTGACCAGTCCGCCGATCTTTACGAGGCGACGCAGGAAATTACCGCGCGTTTTGGCATGCCGGCCTATGAAGTGTCCAACCACGCCGTGCCCGGCGCGGAAAGCCGCCATAACCTGACCTATTGGCGTTACGGCGATTATGCCGGCATCGGCCCCGGCGCGCATGGTCGCCTGTCGCGCGGTTCGTTCAAGATCGCCACCGCCACCGAGCGCAAGCCGGAAGCCTGGCTCGACCTCGTGGAAGCGCATGACCATGGCATGGTGGAACAGGAACAGCTTGGCTTCGACGAGATGGCCGACGAACTGCTGCTGATGGGCCTGCGCCTGACCGAGGGCGTCGACCTTGCCCGCTGGAGCCAGCTTTCCGGCCGCGACCCCAACCCGGAGCGCGAACAGACTTTACTGGAACACGGGTTTATCGAACGCATCGGCAATTCAAGGCTTCGCTGCACGCCCTCCGGCATGTTGATCCTCGATGCCGTGGTGGCTGATCTGGCCTTTTGAGGTTTTGACATGCCGGTCGATGACGCTTTTGCCCGCACCGACCTTGCCCGACTTTACGACGTGCTCAATCCGGCCGGCCCGGATACCGATTTTTATCTGCGGCTGGTCGCCGGACACTCGTCCATCCTCGATATCGGCTGCGGCACCGGCCTGTTGACCCGGCTTTACGCCGAGGCCGGACATAACGTCACAGGCGTGGAGCCAGCAGAAGGCATGCTGACGGTCGCCCAACAGAACGATGCCGACAGTCTTGTAGAATGGGTTGCGGCAACCGCGGCCGACTTTGTCAGCGACAAGCGTTTCGATCTCGTGGTGATGACGGGACATGTGTTCCAGGTTTTTCTCGACGGGGCCGAAACGCTGGCCGCGTTGGAAAACATATGCCGGCATCTGAAACCGGGTGGCCGTCTGGCGTTTGATAGCCGTAACCCGCTGGTTCGGACTTTCGCTGACTGGACCGAGGAGAAAACCCGACGGCGGATCGCTGTCGGTGACGTAGGTGACGTTGACGTCCATCACCAGCTTCTTGCGGTCGACGACGAACGGGTGACTTTTGAAAGCGTGTTCGACTTCATCGGTACCGCCAGACGCGAGACAAGTGACAGCACCTTGCGTTTTCCGTCACAGGAGACGATTTCGACGCTTCTGGCGGACGCCGGGTTTGCAGACGTGACCTGGCTTGGCGACTGGGACGGATCGGCATTTGCGGCGGATAGCCGCGAAATCATCGTGATCGCACGCAGCGCTGGCTGACCATCACGCCTTGACCGCCAGAAGATGCAGCCAGTCGGTTGGTTGGCCGTCATAGGCACCGCCGTGGTTCAGGTCGAAGCCAAGCATCTGCCACGGCAGCGTTTCGCAAAGCGCTTTCAGCCAAGGCTCGGACGGGTAGTTGAAATAACGACCGAGAGCGTCATGCCCTTCCGCCTGCCCAGCCTTGAAACTGGCATAAAAAACACCACCGGGGCGCAGTGCCCGATGGATGCGGGCAAGCACGGAACCGAGTTGCGCGCGCGGCACATGCAGAAGGCAGGCATTGGCCCAGACACCATCGAAGGCGGACACTGCGTCGATCTCATCAAAGGGCAGGACCGAGACCGGCATTTTCAGACGACGTGACGCCTCGGCAGCGATTTCGGCAATGCCGTCGGTGGGTGTCACGCGAAAACCTAGGGACAGCATTTCCGCGCTGTCGCGCCCGTTGCCGCAGCCAAGCTCCAGAATTCTGGCGCCTTTTGTCAGGCGTGCGAGAAAGGGATCGAGACGCTCGCGGCTAGGACTATCAGCGTGTTCGACATAGATTTTGGCATTGTTCGCATAGAACCGGCTGGTGAGATCCTGCGGCTCCGTCATGACCCTCTCCTATCGCGACAACATCAGCTTGGTGCCAAAACCCAGAAACACCATGCCGACGCCGAGATCGATCTTCTTTTTGGCTTTCAGATAACCGGCGGCAACGCGCGGATGGGTAATGAGGCCAACAAGGCAAGTGTAATAGAGGGTCGAGATCGTAATCATCACCACAATGGCCGCCAGCCCGTAAAAGAATGGCGTCCCGACCGGCATAGTGGCGGCAAACAGCGATGCCACGAACAAAGCTGATTTGGGATTGGCGAGATTGGTGGCAAGCCCCATGCGATAGGCAGTTTTCAGCGGCACGTCGATCTTTCGATCCGCCAGTTCCGCCATCGGCCCGGAGCGACGCAGATCGCGAAGGATCTTGATACCGAGATAGACCAGATAAAGTCCACCGACGATTTTTAGCACCAGATAGGCAAAGGGTGCTGTCTGGAACAAGGCATTGATGCCTAGCCAGCCGGCAAGCCCCCAGAAAAATGTGCCGGTTATGGTGCCGGCAGCTGCGACAACCGCGACTTGGCGCGGCGCAGTGAGTGCATACCGCATGACGAGCAACGTGCTTGGGCCGGGCGTGATACAGGCCACCGCCCAGATGGTGGCAACGGACAGAAGAAACACTTTTTTCGCCCCTCAGGCATGTCTTGTTTTCTAAGACATGCGCCCTGCAATCGCTCGTGGTCAAGGGGAGATTGTGCAGTGTGTGATGCCCGCCCTATTCCGCCGGTTTGTCCGCCTCACCTGCCTTGGCCTTGCGGGCAAGCTCGGCACTTTCGCGCCTGATCGGCCCGCCGATCGGGCAGACATCCTGGACGAAACCGGTCAGCGTCGAGGCCAACGTATCCGGCACCTGCTTGTAATAGACGAACTTGCCACGCTTTTCGCTGGCCACCAGACCGGCATGCTCCAGCAATTGCAGATGTTGCGAGATCGACGGTTTCGACATGTCGAAACGCGCGGCGATATCGCCCGCATTCATCTCGTGATGGGCGACATAGGCAAGAATTTTCCGGCGCACCGGTGAGGACAGCGCCTCGAAGATCATTTGCATCGACATAGGCACACATTACCAGAAGTCATTTAGCCAATCAATTAATTGTTGACAGAAAAACATTTAGACGATTACCTAATTATACAAACAAAAAAGGAGAGACGAGATGCAGATCCGATCACACTGGATTTTTGAAAGCGAGCCGAAACATATCTGGCCGAATTTCCTGCTGGCCCGCATGGATGAAACGAAGCCACTACTTTTCCGCCTCGGCATTCCCAAGCCTGTAAGCTGCAAAGTGCTGGAGGGCGAAGGCGCGCTTGGGCGTACCCGCCAGTGCACGACCGATCGCGGAACGATCGATCAGCGTATCGTCACCTTCGAGGAGAACAGGAAGCTGCGCTACAGGATGATCGCAAGCACGGTGTGGTGCCGCGACTGGGTGCGACATCTGGAGGATGAATTTACGCTGACGCCGCTGGAAGACGGCCGCACGAAAGTGGAGCGAATGACGGAGTTTCGCGCCGCCGGCTGGCTCTGGCCGGTACGGCAGATCGGGCTCCTGCTGGCACTGGCGCAGGCGCATCGTTATGCGGCGCGCAACTGGCAGCGGTTGAGCGAGGCGAGGAAAAATGCGGAAATTCAGGAAAGGAAGTGTGCGGCATGACGAAGAGAAACCGACGTCTGTTCCGCCTCATCTATCTTGCCGAGTTCATCATTCTTGGTCTGCCCGTCGTCGTACTTCTGGGATTTTCAGCGATCGTAGGCATTGTTTTCTTTACGGCAGTGAGCTTCGCACCCAAAAGCGCGTTGATCGGTATAACCTCCCTGCTCACATGCCTGAGCGGCCTGATGGCCATCATCAATTTTTGCAGACTGTCGACGGCCTATCTTTTTGAACCAATCGAGAGATTTAGCCACTATAGGCGCGATTTCCAGTTCGGCCTTGGATACGCCGCCCTACCACTGCTTTTCCTGCTCATTATTTCAACACAAGTCGCCTCAAGAGACCCCTTGTCATGGCCCCTGCTGCCGTTTCTGAGCGGCGCGGTGCTCTTAATCCCCATAACACATCTATGGCTCGCCCTGCGCGAGGCAGGCCGAGCCATGATGAAAGAATCCGGCTAAGGATCAGGCGTTGTTGTCGTTGATCAGGCGCTTCAGGAGTTCGATTTCCTGGCCGAGCTTGGTGTCGCCGCCGATCAGATCCTCGATCTTGCGCACGGCATGCAGAACCGTGGTGTGGTCGCGGCCACCAAAACGACGGCCGATTTCCGGGAAGGAACGCGGCGTCAGCGTTTTTGCCAGATACATGGCGATCTGGCGCGGCTTGACAATGACGCGGGTGCGGCGGTTCGACACCAGTTCCTGGCGCGAAACATTGTAATGGCGGGCGACGATGCGCTGAATGTCCTCGATACGGACGCGCTTGGCTTCGCCGGTGCCAACCAGATGGGCCAGCAGCTCATCGACGCGCTCAAGCGACAGAGACGGCTCGAAAGAGCGGCGGAAGATCAGCTGGTTGAACGCACCTTCGATTTCGCGACCGCTATTGGCAACGTTGCGAGCAACGTGGCTGAGGATCTCGTCCGGAATATCCAGCGACGGATCGTCCTGACGCGAGATTTCCAGGCGACGCTTCAGCATTTCGAAGCGCATCTCGTAGTCCGGTGTTTCCATCTCGATGTTGACGCCGCCCTGCAGACGCGAACGAACGCGGGTATCGAGCGATTCCAGTTCCCAAGGCGCGCGGTCGGCAGCAACAACCACCTGCTTGGCACTGTCGAGCAGCATGTTGAGAAGGTGACAGAACTCGTTCTGGATCATCTTGCCCTGCAGGAACTGCATGTCATCGATGATCAGGAGATCGATATTGCGCAGCGATTCCTTGAGTGTCAGGGCATCGTTGTCGCGGATGGCGGTGGCAAAACGCCACATGAAATATTCGGCTGTCAGGTAAACGACGCGCGGATTGCGGTCGCTGTTGACGGCGGCGTTGGCAATTGCCTGCAGAAGGTGGGTCTTGCCGAGACCGACGCCGGAATGGATGAAGAGCGGGTTGAAACGCACGGCATTTGCACCGGCATCCGCAATGGTGCGGGCGGCAGCAAGGGCGACGCGGTTGGACGGGCCTTCAACAAACGTGTCGAACGTGTAGCGGCTATCGAGCGGCGAACCGAACAGCGGGCCGCCGGCGGACGGCTGGCGCTGCGTGGAAGATGCCGAAGCCGACTGGACTGGCGTCGGGAAAGACGCGATATGGCCGATTTCACGCGGCGGCTGGCGACGGGCAGGCTGGGAAGCCGGTGCGGCCTCAGCGGCCGACGGACGCTCTTCAGCGCCGGCACGGACCGGACGGCCGGCAGTGCGCACCAGAATCTCGACCTTGAGGACTTCGGAATCCTCGGCCTGAATGATGGTGGTGATGAGATCGAGATAACGGTTGTTGATCCACGACTTCAGGAAGGTCGTGGGAACGCTCAACCGGACAACGCTCTTGGAAACGGAATGAAGTTTGAGACGTCCGAACCAGCTCGTGTAGACTTCAAGGCCAACCTGCGCCTTCAGACGCGCGCTGAACCGCTCGAAAAGAGCATCATTCTGCATTTCAGATTTTTCCCCTGCCGCCTGGGAGCAAACTGAATCCAACGTCTGCGGTACCGTATCGCTTTCGCCAAAAGCCCGGATCGGAGCCGTGTTCATCTGCATTGCTGTGCCGCCTTCCAATATTACTCACGCCCGGCGGCCATACTTTTGTACCGCCAGGTCGAACTGGTTAAATTGCGATCCGCCGGTCTCTCCTCGTAAGAGCCCTGCGTCTCGCAGCAATTTTTTAAATGCCCCGCGGATCAAAGATCCGATCGCGACTTACCAGGAGCCCTCTTTTCCCCGGCTCCAGATCACATCAATACGCGATGTGACCGAGACACCCCATCCTCGTCATGGGACATCAAATTCTTCTCTCCATAGGGCCGGCCACCGGCCCCACGCATTCGGCAATAACCAACCGCGCCGGAATCCTTGCGAATTCACGGTGTGCAACCGTTGGTTATATGAAAAAACGGAAACTGAACTTTCCGTCACAAGAGTCTAGAGAGTCTTAGTGCCCACTCTATACTTGGCGTTTGTCAGTGTTCCCGACAATTCCCCGCGCCTCTTGTTGAGAGCCATTTAGGCAGGATCACCTGACAAGATCAACAGCGAATTTTACGCAAAATTAAACGGCGCCCGTTGACTCTTCTGGTCTAGTCGGCATCGATTTAAGTCCTTGTTCGAGAATCTCTTTTGAATCAACGGGATTCAAAAATGAGGGGAATACTGGACGCGCGATAAGCGAAAAAATAAAAATTCGCTTGACTCAAAATCGGACAGGTAGCCCACCCCAAAAATCAGTGCAATGCAACCTTTCCTTCCATAAGCATTTGATTTTCAACGAATTTTTATGTCACTGACTTGTTATCAATTAGTCAAATAAGCCGGACAAGGATTCCCGCATAGCGGGAACGTGAAAAAGCCCGGTCAACGACCAGGCTTTATTCATAACAGCGATTTTGACGTTGATTAGGCCGAAAGGGCCTTAACGCGCTTGGCAAGACGCGAGACCTTACGGTCTGCAGTGTTGCCATGCATGACGCCCTTGGTGGCGGCGCGCTGAATTTCCGGCTGAGCGGCCTTGAGGGCTGCTGCTGCGACCGTCAGGTCACCCGTTGCGATAGCTTCTTCGACCTTGCGGATGAAGCCACGAACGCGCGAACGACGAGCCTTGTTGACTGCGGTACGGCGAGCGATCTTGCGGGTCGCCTTTTTCGCCGAAGTTGTATTGGCCATCTCATGCCTCTCTACGAATTCGAACCAAAACTCCACCATCGCCGCGAAGGGTCGTTGCGACCTCACCATTCAGCAATTCGGGAGCAATAGAGGAAGCCGTGATCAGGCTTTCCCAACTGTGGAGGGGCGTATAGCCTTAATGGGCCCAGTCGTCAACGCGCAATTTCACCGGTTTTGCCCGGATTGCGAGTCTTTTCGCAAGCCGCGCCACCTCAACCTCACCTTTGGCACTGCGGGCAATAAAAAGACGAGCGCCCGGCCTGGGTGACGCGATGGATCACGCCCGTACATTCCGGCGTGCGGCAAGCCTGCCCTTCCCTATCATACACAGAGAAGGAATGCTGAAAGTAACCAAGCGTGCCATCCGTCTGGATATGATCCCTGAGCGAGGAGCCACCGGCGGCGATGGCATCGGCGATGACCTCACGGATGGCTTGCGTTAAAGCCACCAGCTCTTTCTTCGGTTTGCCGGTCGGGGTGACGGTGGTGCCGGATGCCCGAAGTGGCGACAGATGTGAACGCCACAAGGCCTCGCAGACATAAATATTACCCAGGCCCGCGATATTGCTCTGGTCAAGGAGCGCGCTTTTGAGCGGTTGGATCTTTCCGGCAAAGCGTTTGGCCAGATGATCAGCCCCTAGAATATTGCCGGTGGGTTCCGGGCCAAGCTCGGCAAAGGCAGGATAGGTATCGAGTTCGGTTCGTGCCCACAGATGCATGAAGCCGAAACGACGCGGGTCGTTATATATGACACGCATCGGGCCGGACGGCGTCGTCAGATGAAAGATGACGTGATCGTGTTTTTCGTCCTTGGAGCGGGCATGATGGAAATTGCCGGGCAGCTCAGCGCCTGCCCCTTCTTCTATTCGGAAGGACCCGGACATGCCGAGATGGGCAATCACAGTCATGCCGTTTTCGAGGTCGATCAGCAGATATTTGGCGCGGCGCCCCAAGGCAGCAATGCGCTGCCCTGCTATGCGATCACCAAAATTTTCCGGAAACGGAAACCGCAGGTCGGGGCGGCGAAGCTCCAGCTTTGTGACGGTCGCGCCTTCCATGACCGGCGAGAGGCCTCGACGGACGGTTTCGACCTCTGGCAATTCGGGCATGGCTTTCCTAACTTCCTGTTTCAACGTCCGGCGGACTGCTCTATAGACCAAGCATAAGACGCCGCATGCACTTCATCACATAGTGTGCGGACAGGCCATTCGCCATGGCCCGATCGACCAGACACATGCCCCATAAGCGGGACAAGAAAGAGGACAACTCCATGGCTGAGACCCGAACCCAGGCAGACGGCGGCATGGAAACCTCCTACGGTTTTCGCGAGGTCAATACTGGCGAGAAACAGGGCCTCGTCAACGACGTCTTTCACAAGGTCGCCAAGCGTTATGACGTGATGAACGACGTCATGTCGGTCGGCATGCACCGCATCTGGAAGGATGCGATGATCAATGCCTTGAACCCGCGCAAGGACGCCGGTTACCGCTTTCTCGACGTGGCAGGCGGCACCGGCGATATCGCCTTCCGTATCGTCGAAGCCTCCGACAAACAGGCCAAGGGCACGGTTCTCGATATCAACGGTTCGATGCTGGGCGTCGGTGCCGAGCGCGCAACCAAGAAGAAGCTCGCCGATAACCTGACCTTCGTCGAAGCCAACGCGGAAGAACTGCCCTTCGAGAACAATTCCTTCGACGCCTATACGATCGCCTTCGGCATTCGCAACGTGCCGCGTATCGACGTAGCATTGTCGGAAGCCTATCGCGTGCTGAAGCGTGGTGGACGTCTTCTCGTTTTGGAATTTTCGGAAGTCGACCTGCCGCTTCTGGAGCGCGTTTATGAAGAGTGGTCGTTCAAGGCCATCCCGCAGTTCGGCAAGATGATCACCGGTGATGCCGAGCCCTACCAATATCTGGTGGAATCGATCCGCAAGTTTCCCAACCAGGAAAACTTTGCGACGATGATCCGCACCGCCGGTTTTTCGCGTGTCAGCTTCACCAATTACACCGGTGGCATTGCCGCCCTGCATTCCGGCTGGAAGCTTTAAGGGCATCGCATGAGCACGATCGGCGCCTATTTCCGCCTGAGCCGCGTGGGCTGGGTTCTCGTCCGCGAAGGCGTGGTCTCGGCACTGCCAACGCAAGGCATGCCGCCGATGCTGGCATTTGCCAAATCGTTGACCCGCATCTTTGTCAAACCGCGCTCCATCAAGGAAAGCCGTGCCGAACGGCTGGCCCGCGCCGTCTCGCGGCTTGGACCTTCCTATGTGAAGATCGGCCAGTTTCTGGCAACCCGGCCGGACGTGGTCGGTGTCGACTGGTCTGCCGATCTGGCGCTGTTGCAGGACCGGATGGCGTTTTTCCCGACCGCCATTTCCAAGGGCCAGATCGAAACGTCGCTCGGTCGGCCGATCGATGACCTTTACACCTCTTTCGGTGAGCCGATTGCCGCAGCCTCCATCGCGCAGGTGCATCCGGCCGAAGTGGCGGGCAAGAAGGTTGCCGTGAAGGTCGTGCGCCCCGGCGTGCGTCAGCGCTTTGCCAACGATATCGAGGGCATGTATCTGGTCGCACACATGCAGGAGCGCTTCATGCGCTCCTCTCGGCGCCTGCGTCCCGTTGAAGTGACACGCACGCTGGAACAGACCACCAAGCTGGAAATGGACCTGCGGCTGGAAGCAGCAGCGCTTTCGGAAATCGGCGAGAACACCAGGGACGATCCCGGTTTTCGCGTGCCGAACGTGGACTGGGAGCGCACAGGCCGCGACGTCATCACCATGGAGTGGATCGACGGCGTGAAAATGTCGGACGTGGCTGCTCTTCGCGCCGCCGGCCACGATCTCGACCAGCTTGCCGAAACGCTGATCCAGTCCTTCCTGCGCCATACGCTGCGCGACGGTTTCTTCCACGCCGACATGCATCCCGGCAATCTGTTCGTCGATCCGAAAGGCATCATCGTCGCCGTAGACATGGGTATTGTCGGACGCCTTGGCAAAAAGGAACGGCGTTTCCTTGCCGAAATTCTCTACGGCTTCATTACCCGCGATTACATGCGCGTCGCGCAGGTGCATTTCGAGGCCGGTTACGTGCCGAGCCACCATGATATTGCGAGCTTCGCGCAGGCGATCCGGGCGATCGGCGAGCCGATCCACGGACAGCCGGCCGAAACCATTTCCATGGCGCGTCTGCTGGCGCTGCTGTTCGAAGTGACCGACCTGTTTGAGATGGAAACGCGGCCCGAGCTGATCATGCTGCAAAAGACCATGGTCGTGGTCGAGGGCGTGTCGCGCATGCTCAACCCGCGTTTCAACATGTGGAAGGCATCCGAACCGGTCGTCGGCCAATGGATCCGTGACAATCTCGGCCCAAAGAGGATCATGACGGACCTCAAGGACGGCATGACGGCTGCGGTGAAACTGGCGGAAGCCCTGCCGGAAATTGCCGCCAAGACCGAGAAATTCCATGGCCAGCTGTTGCAGATGAGCGAACACGGCATTCGCTTCGATGCCCAGACAGCGGAAGCGATCGGCAAGGCCGAGGCGCGGCATACCCGCTCCGGCCGACTGGCTCTGTGGGTGATCGCGATCGCATTGGTCGCGATTGCGGTGATGCTGGCCTGACGGTCAGAACAAGAAGGAACGACATGGCCTGTCGCAGCCAGACACGGTTGCGAGGGCTGCGGATCAGATAGAATCCGCGCACGGGGAGACAGGATGAAAAAATCCGACAGCGTGCATGACATGACGAATTCAGAAAAGCAGGGTCCGGCAGAGGACGTCGCAGACCCGCATACCATCATCGAACTGACCGGCCAGCCGCTCGGTTTTCCCGAACTGATCCGCATTGGTCAGGGCGCTGTTCAAGTCACCGCAGATCCCGAAGGTTTGGCCCGCGTGCGAGTGGCGCGTGCAGTGCTGGAAAAAGCGATAGACGACGGCATTCCCGTCTATGGCGCCACCACCGGCGTCGGAGCCATGAAAGACGTCGCATGGTCGCCGGAAGAACTCGACGCGTTTAATCTCGGCCTCGTGCGCGCCCACCATTTCGGCACCGGCGAACCCTTTCCGATTTCCGTGGTGCGCAACGCCATGGCGCTGCGCGTCAACACGGCGCTGACCGGTTATGTCGGCTGCTCGACCGATCTGGTGGAAGCCTATCTGGCGCTGCTGGCGGCGGACGTCATTCCCGTCGTGCGCCGCACGGGCTCGATCGGCTGTGCCGATATCGGCCTGATGGGACAGATCGGCGCGGTGCTGACCGGTGTTGGTGAGGCGCATTATAGAGGTCGCCGCCTCCCCGCCGCACAGGCTTTCGATGAAGCCGGTCTCAAACCGTTCAAGATGGCACCGCGTGACAGTCTTGCGTCGCTCAGCGTCAATTCCGTCAGTTTTGCCGCTGCCGCTGAGGCGACGCGGGCGGCGGCCGGTGCGATCCGCACCATGCTGGCGACAGGCCTTGCCGCATCTGCCGCAATGGGTGGCTCGCGTGACCCATGGATTGCCGTTACCCATGTCGGCACCCCGCGTGAGGCGATGATCGGCAAATGGCTGTGCAACGCATCCGGCGGCTGGTCTGATGGCGGACAGGAATGGCCGACCGCCACGCATGTGCAGGATCCGCTTAGCTTGCGCATGATCGCGCAGGTTTTCGGATCGGTATTCGAAGCCGTGCTGACGGCGGGACACAAGGTGCTGGCGGCGACCGGACGCTCGGACGACAATCCCGTCATCGTCGATGGCCGGGTGCTGACCTCCGGCGGTTCCCTTCCTCTCGACGTAACGGTACTGCTCGAATCCGCCTCGCTCACCATGGCGCATGCGGCTCGGAATGCCTTCAACCGCTGTGTTCTGCTCGGTAATGGCCAACGGCGTGACCTGCCGGTGAACCTCGTGCCGCACGGGCGCATCGCCACCGGTTTCGGGCCGATCATCAAGCTCGCCGGCGAAATCTTTTCGCGGGTGTTGTCGATGACCAATCCGGTTTCGGCGCAGTCGCTGGTCGTGTCCGGCGGTATGGAAGATGAGGCAGCTTTTCTGCCTCTGGTGATCGAACGGTTTGAACGGCAGACGCAGGCGCTGAAACGTCTGGCGGCGCTGGAGGCGCTGCTCGCGGCACAGGCGATGGATATCTGCAGCGACAGGCCGGGTGGTGCAGCCAAACTGGTTTACGACGTGGTGCGCCGGCATGCGGATTTTTATACCGTCGACCGGCCGCTTTCGGCAGAAGTGGAGGCGATCGAGTTAGACCTTGCTTCGGAAGAGTTCCTTACCGAGCTTATCGCCATCTCGCCGATCCATGCTATCGATGGATTTTTCGCACTGGGCAGTTTTGGCGCTCAGGCGGCAGAATGAATGGCGATGAAAGACGAAGCATAAGTCAAGCAGGATAGCCGGGAGGCAGGGCAATGGCGGATTTCGATCTCGTGCTGCAGGGAACGGTGGTTCTGCCGGACCGTATTGTCGATCAGGGTTATGTCGCCGTGCACGCGGGTAAAATTGCCCAGATCGGCATCGGCGTTCCGCCCGCAGCTCACGAACGACATCTGCTCGGTCATGGAGCGCTGATCCTGCCCGGCGCAATCGATGCGCAGGTCCACTCGCTGTCCCAGAAGGATCAGGAGGATTTTGTCTGGTCCACCCGTTCGGCGGCAGCAGGTGGTGTCACCACCATTGTCGACATGCCCTATGACGAAGGCGATCTGGTTTGTTCGGCCGAGGCCGTGAAACGCAAGATCGACCATGCAGCCCCACAGGCACGTGTGGATTTTGCACTCTACGGCACGATCGACCCCGAAGAGGGTCCTGCCCGTATTCCCGAAATGGTCGAGGCAGGTGTCGCCGCCTTCAAGTTCTCCACTTTCGGCACCGATCCAAAACGGTTTCCGCGCATTCCCCCTGCCCTGCTTGACGCCTGTTTTGCCGCCATTGCTCCGACCGGATTGACTGCCGGTGTGCACAATGAAGATGACGAGGCGGTGCAGGCCTATCTGGCCACCGTCAAAGCCAGCAGTATCAGCGACTGGCGGGCGCATGGACTTTCCCGCCCGCCGATTACCGAGCTTCTGGCCATGCACACGATATTCGAAACCGGCGCACAGACCGGCTGCCCGGCGCATGTGGTGCATTGTTCGCTGGGCCGCGGTTACGACATAGCGGCCGCCTATCGCCGCGATGGTTTTGAAGCGACCGTCGAATGCTGCATCCATTACCTGACGCTGGATGAGGAAAACGATGTCAAACGCCTTGGCGGCAAGGCCAAGATAAACCCGCCCATTCGTCCCCGCGCCGAGGTGGAGGCGCTTTGGCGCAGGATCGCCGACGGCAAGGTGTGGCTAGTCTCGACCGACCATGTAAGCTGGTCGGAGGATCGCAAGACCAATCCCGACATGCTGAAAAATGCCTCCGGCGTGCCGGGGCTGGAAGTGATGGTGCCGCTGTTCGTCAAAGGTGCGCTGGAGCGCGGCATTTCGCTGACATGGGCGGCAAAATTGATGGCGGAAAATCCGGCAAGGCATTTTCGCTTGACCATGTGAAGGGTTCGCTGACCGTTGGGCGCGATGCCGATATCGTGGTGCTGACACCGGAAGAAAACGTTTATGAAGCAGCGGCGCATGGCAACAATGTCGTCGGCTGGAGCCCCTATGACGGCATTCGGCTGCCCTATAGCGTGCAGGCGACCTATCTGCGCGGCAGGCTGGCTGCCCGCGAGGGACATGTGATGGCGGAACCGGGACGTGGCCAATTTATTCGGCCGCCAGTGAGACATATATTAAAAGGGGATATTTGATGAAGTCCAATCTACCGGTCGATGCCACCCGTATTGCTCAGGATATCGAAGCGCTTTCCGAAATTACCGAACCGGGGCGACCGTGGACACGAAGGGCGTTTTCACCGCTGTTTCTGGAGGGTCGCGCCTATGTGGAACGACGGATGAAAGATGCCGGGCTGGAAACGCATATCGACCATGCCGGCAATCTGATCGGTCGCCGACCCGGAAGGAAGGGCGTTGGCACGCTGATGCTCGGTTCGCATTCGGACACGGTACCGGAAGGCGGGCGGTTCGATGGCATTGCCGGGTTGATTGCGGCTCTGGAAGTGGCGCGCTCGCTTTCCGACAGGGGCATCGAACTCGATCACGATCTGGAAGTTGTAGACTTTCTGGCCGAAGAGGTCAGTCCGTTCGGTGTCTCATGCATCGGCAGCCGCGGCATGACCGGGCAACGGCCGCAAGCCTGGCTGGAGCGCATGGCCGATGGCCGCACCCTGGCTGACGGCATCGCCGAAGTGGGTGGGGATGTGACGACCGCGACCGCCCGCGACGACATAAAGGGGTTTCTCGAACTGCATATCGAGCAGGGCACGGTGCTGGAGCGTGAAGGCATCAATATAGGCGTTGTGACGGCGATTTCCGGCATTACCCGTATCGAGATCATCATCGAAGGCCGTGCGGACCACGCAGGTACGACCACGATGCCGTTTCGCAAGGATGCGCTTGTGGCAGCCTCCGAGATCGTTCTGGCCATTCGTGAAACGGGCTTGGAACTCTCGAAGACGCCCGGACATTTTACAGCCACTGTTGGCGAATTCGCCATCGAGCCGAATGCCGCCAATGTCGTGCCCTCCCGGGTGCGCATGCTGATTGACGCGCGCGCCGAATTTGCCGGCGACATGGAGCTTTTTTCTGCGCAGGTTGAGCGGATCGCCACACAGACGGCGGAACGCTGGGGTGTGACCATCGCTGCACCGGAGCGGATTTCTCATGTGGTGGCCACACCTTGTGACGCCGGCCTGCTGGACATCCTTGAACAGACTGCAGGCCGTTCGGGCATCACTCATCGTCGCATGGCGTCGGGTGCCGGTCACGACACGGGCTGGATCGCCAAGGTGGCACCGGCAGCGATGATCTTTGTGCCCTGCAAGGACGGGCGCAGCCATTCCGCCGATGAATGGGCGGAAACCAATGATATCGCGCTTGGAACGGCCGTGCTGTTTGAAGCCGTGCAGGAAATGGACCGGAGATTGTCTGAGGAGAGCTGACACGATGGGACGCATACTGGTCGAGAAGGATGTCGAGGCAGCGGTAAAGGGCGGTTCCGTTTATGCCGCCGGTGGCGGCGGCTGGGCGGATCATGGACGCATGCTGGGTTATGCGGCCGTGGCCGTGGGCAAGCCGGAACTGGTATCGATCGACGAATTGAAGGACGACGACTGGGTGGCAACCGCCGCCGCGATCGGCGCACCCGCCTCGACCACGCCTTGGGAAATGCGCGGTGTCGACTATATCCGCGCCGTCCAGATCCTGCAGGAAACCTTAGGCGAAAAGCTGTCGGGCCTGATCATCGGCCAGAACGGCAAATCCTCAACGCTGAATGCCTGGCTGCCTTCCGCCGTGCTCGGCACGAAGGTGGTGGATGCGGTGGGCGACGTTCGTGCTCACCCGACCGGCGACATGGGCTCGATCGGCATGGCGGGTTCTCCCGAACCGATGATCCAGACGGCAGTCGGCGGCAACCGCGAGGAGCACCGTTATATCGAGCTTGTCGTGCGCGGTGCGACGGCAAAAATTTCGCCGGTGCTGCGAACGGCGGCCGATCAGTCCGGCGGGTTCATTGCCTCCTGCCGCAATCCGTTGCGAGCTTCTTATGTGCGCAGCCACGCGGCGCTGGGCGGCATCTCACTGGCACTGACACTGGGCGAAGCGATCATCGAGGCGGAAAAACGAACTGGTTCGGCCGTGATCGACGCGATCTGCAAGACGACCGGTGGCGAAATCATTGCCGAGGGCGAGATTACCGCCAAGGATGTCGTTTACACCCCGGAAGCCTTCGATATCGGCACCATTACAATCGGTACCGGCAACAAGGCAGCGGTGCTGCATGTGATGAACGAATACATGGCGGTGGAAGATGCCGGCGGCAATCGCGTCGCAACCTTTCCCTCCGTGATCACCACGCTGTCCCCCGACGGCGAGCCGCTGAGTGTGGGCCAGCTATCGGTCGGCATGAAGGTTTTTGTTCTGCATGTGCCGATGGAGATTTTGCCGCTGTCTTCCAGCGTGCTTGATCCGACCGTTTATCCTTACGTGGAGAAGGCGATGGGAATCGAGATTGCGAAATATGCGCTGGCAGAGCGCCGATAGCAAAGCGGAGTTTGCGGCAGGGCCCCGCCCGATCAAATTTCCACACGAGGAGACCCGCATGCCCAAACCCAATTCACGTCACCCCAGCTTCCCCATTCCCGGCGGGCCGGACCTGCGCGCCAAAGGCTGGCGGCAGGAGGCCCTGCTGCGGCTTCTGGAAAACGTGCTGTCGGTGGGCGAGGACCCGGACAATCTCGTGGTCTATGCCGCACTCGGCAAGGCGGCGCGCAATTGGGCGGCGCATAAAGCCATTGTCGAGACACTGACGACGATGCACGAAGACCAGACACTGCTGATTCAATCCGGCAAGCCGGTGGGGCTGATGAAGACCCATGCAAAGGCGCCGCTCGTCATTATGGCCAATTGCAACATCGTCGGCCAATGGGCGAAGGCCGAGTATTTTTACGAGCTGGAGCGCAAGGGGCTGATCTGCTGGGGCGGGCTGACTGCTGGCGCCTGGCAATATATCGGCAGTCAGGGCGTCATTCAGGGCACGTATGAAATTTTCATGCGGATCGCCGAGCGCCGGTTCGGTGGAGATCTGGCCGGTCGTTTTATCCTGACCGCAGGTCTTGGCGGCATGGGGGGCGCGCAACCGCTCGCCGGCCGCATGGCAGGAGCGGCGATCCTGTGCATCGATATCGACCCGGAACGCGCCGCCAAGCGCAAGGCGATCGGTTATCTTGACGAGATTGCCCCCGATCTCGATGCGGCACTGGCGATGATCGATGCGGCGGTGAAGGAGAGGCGTGCCATCTCCATCGGTCTCGTCGGCAATGCGGCAGCACTTTACCCGGAAATTTATCAGCGCGGCATCGTGCCGGATATCGTCACCGACCAGACCTCGGCACATGACCTAGTTTACGGCTACGTGCCGAAGGGCATGGATCTGGCAACGGTCAAAAGCCTGCGCAAGGATGGTCAGGGCCAGTTGATGGCGGCAAGCCGCGCCTCGATCGTTGACCATGTTCACGCCATGCTGGATTTCCAGACGGCCGGTTCGGAAGTGTTCGACAATGGCAACCTAATCCGCACGCAGGCGCGTGAGGGGGGCGTGGCCAACGCATTCGACATCCCGATTTTCACCGAAGCCTATCTTCGGCCACTGTTTGCCCGCGCCATCGGCCCCTTCCGTTGGATGGCGCTCTCGGGCGAAGCCAGCGACATCGCTCGCATTGATGATTTGCTGGTAGAAATGTTCCCGGACAATAAAATCATCACCAACTGGGTGCGGCTGGCCCGTGAAAACATCCCGTTCGAGGGATTGCCGGCACGCATCGCATGGCTGGGCCATGGCGAGCGTACAGCCTTGGCGCTCAAGGTGAACGCACTGGTGGCGAAAGGCGAACTGGCCGGACCGATCGCCTTTTCCCGCGATCATCTCGATGCCGGCGCCATGGCGCATCCAAACATCATGACCGAGCGGATGAAGGACGGATCGGATGCGATTGCCGACTGGCCGCTGCTGGATGCGATGATGTTGTGTTCTTCAATGGCGGACCTCGTGGTCGTGCATTCCGGCGGAGGCGGTTATGCCGGTTACATGACCAGTTGCGGCGTAACGGTGGTGGCCGATGGAACGGCCGAAGCCGAAGAGAGGCTCGACAATGCGCTGACCAATGATACGGCACTGGGCGTCATCCGGTATGCCGATGCCGGTTATGACGAGGCGCTGGACGAGGTGGAGAGGAAGGGCGTACCGCATATCAAGCTGGGGTAACGCGCGTTCCAAAACTACCGCGCCGCCAGCATTTTTGCGCCAAGGCCGCAGATGATGGCGACCACCAACATGCCGACGGTGAAGCTGACGATGGCAGGCCATCCGGCAGCGGCAAAGAAGACCCCACCAACTGTGCCGGCAATGCTGGAGCCCATGTAATAGGCGAGTAGATAAAGCGAGGAGGCATGGCCCTTGGTGCCGCGCGCCAGTTTTGCGACTTGCGCGCTCGCAAGCGAATGGCTCATGAAAAAACCGATGGTCAGAAGCACGATGCCGGCGATGATCAGCGGCAGCGGCGAAAACAGCGTCAGCAGGCAACCAATGGCCGCCGTCAGCAAGCCGACCGGCATGACCCTGAACGCGCCAAAGCGATCACCCAGTCGACCGGCGCCCCATGAAGCAAGGATACCGAAGACGTAGACCGTGAAAATCATGCCCAGCGCCGTCTGGCCGAGATTGTATGGTGCCGCGACCAATCTGTAGCCGATGTAATTATAGCTGGTGACGAAGGCGCCCATCACCAGAAAGCTGACGGCAAACAGGCATGGCAAAGCCGGATTGCGCATGTGACCAAGCCACGCGGAGAGATGGAATTTTGGATCAAAACCACGATGCGGCGTGAAATGGCGCGAGGGCGGCAGCAGCCTGAAGAAGCCGATAGCGGCTGCAAGTCCAAGCAGGCCCATGATGGCAAGCGCCGGTCGCCAGGTGAACATTTCCACCAGTGTGCCGGTGACGACGCGGCCGCACATGCCCCCGAAGGCCGTGCCTGCGATATAAAGCCCAACCGTAGCGCCAAGCCCGCGCGGCTCTACCTCTTCCGCCAGATAGGCCACGGCAACAGCCGGAGCGCCACCCAGCAGAAAACCCTGCAGCGCCCGGATGACCAGAAGCAGGTTCCAGTCCGTGATCATGGAACAGATGATGGTACAGATGGCCGAACCGAGCAGCGATGCGAACATCAGGCTGCGCCGGCCGAACTGTTCGGAAATGGCGGCGGCCAGAAAGATGGAGAAGGCGAGAAAACCCGTGCAGAGCGACAGAGACAGCGAGCTTGCGGCCGGTGTGACACCAAAATCATGCGAGAACAACGGCATCAGCGGCTGCACGCAATATAGCAGCGAAAATGTTGCGAAACCGGACAGGAACAGCGCGATGCTGGCGCGATTATAGGCGCAACTGCCTTTGGCCAAATAGTCCGGCTCGATGGGATTAGCGAGAACCGGTGCCGGCTGAAGCGCCTGTGGGGGAATGGGCTGATCGAGCGTGTTTTCCGCGACGCGAAACATGTCTGCTTGCCTTCAAAATACCTCCCGGAAAACGATCTACGCCGCCCCTCGCCATTAGTCCAATATATGATACAGTCAATCTTGATAGGTTTTACAGATGGCCTGACATATGGAACTCCGGCACATCCGCTATTTTCTAGCCGTCGCCGAGGCCGGCAATTTTACCCGCGCGGCACAAGCGCTCGGCATCGGTCAACCGCCGCTTAGCCAGCAGATCCGCGATCTCGAAAACGAAATTGGTGTGCAGCTGTTTCACCGCGTGCCGCATGGGGCGGAATTGACAGCGGCCGGCGCAGCGTTTCTGCAGGAGGCGAAGGGTGCCATTGCCGCCGCCGAGCGCGCAAAATTGGCGGCGCTGCGTGCCAGCCGCGGCGAAACGGGACGGCTTATGCTGGGATTTACCGCCTCCGCCGCCTTTACGCCGGTTGTCAGCGGCGTGATCCGCCGTTATCGCGCCACATGGCCCGACGTCGACCTGTCGCTCACGGAAATGAACAGCAATCTGCTGTTGGACCGATTGATGCGTGGCGAACTGGATGCCGTTTTCATTCGCCCCGGACTGGAGGACCCGAAGGATGTGAGGCTGCGACGCCTACCGGATGAACCGATGCTGGTGGCCTTACCCATACAACACCGGCTGGCAGCACATCGCCGACTGCCGCTTTCTGCACTTGCCGGCGAACCATTCGTCGTGTTTCCGCGCCAGGTGGGATTGAGCCTCTATAACGACATCGTGCTTGCCTGCCGCGCCGCCGGCTTCGAACTCAATGTGCGGCAGGAAGCGCCACAGATGACGGCGGTGGTCAACCTCGTCGCCGCGGATCTCGGCATATCGGTCGTGCCGGCGTCACTGGCACAGATTCGGCTGGAAGGCGTGACCTACAGACCTCTGGAAGGCGAACCATTGGTAGCGCGGCTGGCATTGGCGATACTGAAAAACCAGCGGTCGCCATTAACCGCAAATCTTGAAAGTCTGCTGCCACGCCAGAAAACCTATGACGACCATTGACGACGTCACTGGTGCACAGCCATCATTCCGCCCTGATCTTCATTCTTTGTTAAAGGAATACATTCCTTTTTCTTTGCCTCTGGAGGCCTCATGGCGCTTGGCGCTTCGCACCGCTTGACTGACGGCGTCGCTGCCGTCGAAACCATGACCCGTTTTGCGCTGGCCGTGCTAGCGCTGGCCTCCGGCGTCTATACCTATCTGGGCGCACGCACGATCCTCGACGGATCACCGACGGCGGTATTTTTCGCCGCCATCATCTATTCCGTTTCGGTCTCTGTCGGCATCTATGCCTTCTGGTCCTACATGATGCGGTTCTATCCGCATGTGACGAGCCGCACCGGACGCACCGGCCTTTTGTTCGTGATGGCTGCAGGCTGCGCGATGATCATGGCGATGTCGAGCTGGCTGAATGCCGCCGCCCTTGCCGGCTCCGCTGCGGTGGAACGGCATCTGGCCCGTTCGGTTGAAGATTACTCCGCTGACCTCGATCGCGCTCACCAGAATGCGCTGGCCGCACAAAGCCTACTGCCTGATATCCAGCGCGCTTCCGAACGCTTTTCCCAATTGGCCGGCGTCGAGCGCCAGTCCGGTTCACTGACGGGCACCACCGGTTCCGGCAGCGTCGTGCAGTTGCTGACCCAGATGTCGGCGCAGATGAAATCGCTGGAAGGCAATATCAATGCCTCGCGTGAGCAGGTCAGCGAACTGGTGGAACAGGGCCAGAAGCGGCTAGAGACGATGCGCACCATCCTCTCGACACCGGGCGCCATCGAGCCGCGTGCCGACCAGTTTTCGGCGGAAGCGGTGGCACTCACCAATGTCATGACGCAGCTTTCGCAGATGTCCGTTGCGCCCTCGATCCGTCGTGCCGCCGACGACCTTTCGCTCGGCTTCATCGCGCCGGTTCCGGACGGCGCGGCACCCGACCTCGTCAACCGCCAGAACCAGGTGATGGAGACGGTGAAGGCGTCCGTCGCCTCACAATCGAAGGCGCTGGCCAAGGCAGCCGACGAAATCCTAGAGCGACCGCCCGCCGCCGAGCGCCGTTTCGTGCCTATGTCACCGGCCGAAGCCGTGCTGCAATATGCCTATGACTTCATTCCGGCATGGGCCGGCGCCATTTCCATCGACCTTCTGCCCGGCGTGATGGTGTTCATCCTTGCGATCGTTCACGGCTCCATTCGCCGGCAGGAAGAAGGCATGTCTTTTGCCGAACGACTGACGGTGGCCGAACTGATGGAAACGCTGGCGCTGCAGAAGGCGATTTCGGAAAAAGGAGCTGAGGCGAAGGTGAGTGAGGCTGCGACAGCTGAAGAGGTAGCGC
Source organism: Endobacterium cereale (assembly GCF_009617585.1). Lineage (GTDB taxonomy): Bacteria > Pseudomonadota > Alphaproteobacteria > Rhizobiales > Rhizobiaceae > Neorhizobium > Neorhizobium cereale. The sequence continues at coordinate 283,062 of NZ_WIXI01000022.1, forward strand.
TGGCCGCAGCCGACGCACGTGCGCAACGAGAACACGAAGCTGACAACCGGACCGAATACCGGGATGACGAGCACTTTTCACGCGACGATCATCATCAGCGGACAACGGAAGGCGACGACACCCATCACGCCACCAATGTCGCGAGCTTCGATCCGGCGAAAAATCCGCGCAAGGGCCCTTGATCCGTGAACCAGTTCAGCCGATCCGTCGCCACCAATGCCACGGCCGAGCCAAAACCGCGTCGCAGCCTGAAACAGGTTCTGGTGTCGATCGATGACGGCGCGATCATGCGCACGGCCTTCTACATGCTGCTGGGTGCGGCGGTGACCTTTCTCGCCGTCGATGTCTATGAGGTGGCCACCACCAAGACGGATACAAGCCTGCCCGGTCACGATCCGCTGACGACGGATGCGCCTGTTCTGCCGCCGGCACTGACCGAGGGCAAACCGCATGCACCACCGGTGGAGCCGGCAAGCCCGGCCGAGGTGCTGCGCAAGCCGATTACGTTTAACCTGATCGGCGGCGGCGTTCTGCTGGCTGAAGGAGCGATAGATCCCGGTGCAGCCGAGCGTTTCAAAACGGAAATCGAAGCGCGTGGCGAATATGTGAAGACGGTGGCGCTTAATTCTCCGGGTGGCTCGGTGGAAGACGCGATTGCCATGTCGAAACTGGTCCGCGAAAAGAAGCTGGTCACGAGGGTCAAGGAAAAGGCGCTCTGCGCGTCTTCATGCCCGATCGTGTTTGCCGGCGGCGTGATACGGATTGCGGAAAAGGATGCCGTGATCGGCGTGCATCAGGTTTTTAACGGCAGCCGCGAGCGGCCTTCGCCGGAAGAGGCGATGTCGGCGGCGCAATCCACAACGGCACGGATTGCCCGGCATCTGGAAGAGATGGGCATTGGCGCCGGCGTCTGGCTAAAGGCGCTAGAGACACCGCCGGATCGGCTTTATTACCTGACGCCGAAGGAACTGGCGGATTTCAAGCTGACCACGCCGGGCGTGACGCCGGCTGCGGCTGCTACCCCCGCACGTCGCCCCTGATGACCAGACCTCACGCCGTACATTTCGTACGATTGCAACTTCTGCCTCAAAGGCTTAGCTTCCGGCCAACATTTTAGGGCAGAGCCATGGATCTTTCGGGCAAGCGTATTCTTCTTATCATCAGCGGCGGCATCGCGGCCTATAAAAGCCTCGACCTGATCCGCCGGTTGCGCGAACGCGGCGCCGAGGTGCGGCCGGTGATGACACAGGCAGCGCAGGAATTCGTTACGCCGCTTGCCGTCGGCGCATTGTCCTCCGGCCATGTTTATACCGAGCTGTTTTCACGCGAAGACGAACAGGATGTCGGGCATATCCGTCTGGCGCGCGACTGCGATCTCGTTCTGGTGGCGCCAGCAACGGCCAACCTGATGGCAAAGATGGCGCATGGTCTGGCTGATGATCTCGCCAGCGCCGTGCTGCTTGCCACCGACCGGCCCGTTCTGATCGCACCGGCAATGAACCCAAAAATGTGGGAGGCGAAGGCGACACGACGCAATGTCGAAACGCTGAAAGCAGACGACATTGCCTTCATCGGGCCGATGGCGGGCGAGATGGCCGAAAGCAACGAGGCGGGTGTTGGTCGAATGGCCGAGCCGCTACAGATAGTTGATGCCGTCATCGCGAAACTGGATACCGGGCCGAAGCCGCTCCTAGGCCGCAAGGTGATCGTTACCTCCGGACCGACACATGAGCCGATCGACCCGGTGCGCTACATCGCCAATCGTTCCTCCGGCAAACAGGGGCATGCGATTGCTGCGGCCTTGGCGAAACTCGGTGCGGACGTGATGCTGATTTCCGGCCCGGTGACAATCGCCGATCCGGCTGGCGTGACCGTGCTGCGCGTGGAATCGGCACGCGACATGCTGGCTGCCGTGGAAGCGCAATTGCCGGCGGATATCGCCGTGATGGTCGCGGCAGTGGCGGACTGGCGTGTGGCGGCATCGGCGGACCAGAAGATCAAAAAGCAGCCGGGCGAGGCACCTGCGCCGCTGGCGCTGACGGAAAACCCGGACATTCTGAAAACTGTCGGCCATCATGCACAACGGCCCAGGCTGGTTGTCGGGTTTGCCGCCGAAACCGAAAATGTGGAAACTAACGGCCGCGCCAAGCTGGAGCGCAAGGGCGCTGACATGATCGTCGCCAACGATGTATCACCTGAAAACGGCGTGATGGGCGGTGACCGCAACCGTGTCAACATCATCTCGGCCGATGGAATCGATGTGTGGCCCGACCTTGCCAAGGATGATGTGGCCGAACGTCTGGCGGCATTGATTGCGGCACGGTTTGCCGGCTGAAACACGGGGGTGCGGATATGAGCCTGTTCACGAAAAAGGATTTTGATGCCTTTGTGAAAAAGCTGCCCGGCACGACATTCGTGGACCAGTGGGACAGCCATGTGGCCAAGGTGGGCGACAAGGCATTTGCGCTTCTGGGCGACGATGAGGCGCGTATCGTCGTCAAATGTTCGGAAGAAAGTTTTGAGATCCTGACGGCGCTCGAGGGTATCGGCCAGGCACCCTATTTCGCCAAGCGCAAATGGGTGCAGATCGGATCGGGCGCGCCGCTGTCACAGGACGAGGTGGCGCATTACATGATCCGATCCTACGAACTGGTTGCGGCGGGGCTGACCAAAAAACTCCGCACGGAACTAGGCATCACCCTGCCTGGCAAATGATCAGGCAGCTTCCGACATAAGCTTGGGCTGAAAGGCTTCCCGCTTCATGCCATCGTCGCAAAGCGTGATGGCGCTGCCATCCGGAATTTCCATCCAGGCATCGACATCGTCATTGAGCGGCTCAGATACGAGGCAATAACCCGTCGTCTTTCCGCATTTCCCGCCCATCGGCGCCGCATACAGCGTCGGCGGCTTGTGGTCGGTAGCATAACGCACCGCGTAAAGCTGATTTCCGTCTGAAAACGCTGCGGTAAAGCGTACCAATGCATCGCCGCCATGGCGATGGGAAAAATCCTCGACCGTGGCGATGGCTTCCGCCACGGCGCCAAAAGGATCGTTCTCAAGACCGAAATGCAGGGCGAGCAGGAACAGAAGCTCGGAATCGGTGGTGCCTGCGCGGGCATCGAACAGCGTATCGGGCAGCAGCGCCTCCATACGACGGCGAATGCGCTCGAACCCGGAAATCTGGCCATTGTGCATGAACGACCAGCGACCATGCACGAAGGGGTGACAGTTATCGCGACGTGTGCCGCCATTGGTGGCGGCGCGCACATGCGCGAGGAAAAGCGGCGAGCGGATCTGACGGGAGAGGCTGCGCAGATTACAATCCGACCATGCCGGCAGGATATCGCGGTAACGACCGGGTTCCGGGTGATCACCATACCAGGCGATGCCAAAGCCATCGCCATTGGTGGCGGTCTTGGCGCGGTTGGCGCAATGGGACTGTTCGATCAGCGAATGTGCGGGCGAGGATACAAGCTCTTCGAGATAAAGAGGGTTACCACGGTAGGCGGCCCAACGGCACATGGGGTTCACTGCTCCGATCAAGACCGCGAACAAGACGCGGCGCATTTGTGGAAGGGTCGACGCATTTGGATAACGAAAGCTTAACCTAGCAGCATTCGTGACAGAATTACGACGGTTGAGGCTTCACATTTTGCAACGCACATAGACAATGTTGCTTAACTGCAACATCGAACGATAGCGTACTGAATGCCCGATATATGGCCATTTCCGGGCAGGCGGGGTTGCCGGTCTGCGGATGCGGACTAGTTATCACCCCATGTCTCAGCAAGCAAAGTCTCGTGAAGCCACACATGATGGCGGTCTCTCACCGTCCTCTTCCGGCGTTTCCGACCTCCTTGGCGATTTCGACCGTTTCGCCGTATTTTTCGATATCGATGGCACCCTGATCGATCTGGCCGCCACGCCTGACGGCATTGTGGTGCCGCCGGAACTGCCGTCCAATCTCGCAGCCGCCTCGCAAAAATTCGGCGGCGCTCTGGCATTGGTGACGGGTCGTGCCCTCTCCTACGCCGACAGGCTTTTTGAACCGCACCGCTTTCCGATTGCCGGTCTGCATGGCGCGGAGCAGCGCATGGCAGACGGCACGGTGGATCGCATCACGGTGACACCGGAATTCGAAGCGTTAAAGGCGGAGATCGCCTCCGATGCGGCCGGATGGGACGGCGTTCTGATCGAAGACAAGGGCGCGGCCGTCGGTGCTCATTATCGTCAGGCGCCGGAGCGGCAGGCCGAACTGGATGCGCTGATGGAACGTGCTGCACAAAAGGCTGGTAGCGAATTCTCTCTGCAACGCGGCAAGATGGTGATCGAGCTGCGCCCGGCCCGCGCCAGCAAGGGTGAGGCCGTGAAGCGCTTCCTGAGCGAAACGCCCTTTGCCGGACGCCTGCCCATTACTGTGGGCGACGACCTGACCGACGAGGCGATGTTTCGCGCCGCCAACGAACTCGGCGGCCATTCGATCCGCATCGGTGACAAGACCCTGCCGGATGGCAGCCCCACCGCTGCAACCCTGCTGCTTTCCTCCGCACAGGAGCTTCGCGATATTCTGGCTGGCCTCGCGCGCTAAGCGGCCTATCATACCGATAATCTCTGAAAGGAATTTGCCTTGAGCCGCCTTGTGGTCGTTTCGAACCGCGTCACCATTCCGAAAAAAGCCGGTGACGCACCGGCCGGCGGTCTTGCCGTTGCCCTGCAGGCAGCGCTGGAGGAACGCGGCGGCATCTGGATGGGCTGGTCCGGCAATTCCAGCGGCGATCGCGAGCCGGAAAAGCTCGACATCATCGAGCGCGGCAATATCACCTATGCGCTGACCGACCTGACCGATACCGACGTTGAGGAATATTACCACGGTTTTGCCAACCGCGTGCTCTGGCCGATCTGTCATTACCGACTGGATCTGGCCGAATATGCCCGCAAGGAAATGGCCGGTTATTTTCGCGTCAACCGCTTCTTCGCTCACAAGCTGGCGCCGCTCCTAAAAGAAGACGACATCATATGGGTGCATGACTATCACCTGATCCCGCTGGCTGCCGAACTGCGTCAGATGGGCATCAAGAACAAAATCGGCTTCTTCCTGCATATCCCGTGGCCGCCGGCCGACGTGCTGTTTGCCATGCCGGTGCATGAACAGATCATGCGCGGGCTTTCGCAATACGACCTCGTCGGCTTCCACACCGATTTCGACCTCGACAATTTTGGCGGCGGGTTGGTGCGGGAGGGCATTGGTGAGCGGCTGGAGGGTGGCAAGAAATTCTCCACCTATGGCCGCACCTTCAAAGGTGGCGCCTATCCGATCTCGATCGAAACCAAGGCCTTTGCCCAGTATGCGGTGAAGGCGGCCCGCAATGTCATGGTCAAGAAGGCCCATGACAGCATCGAGGGCCGCGATCTCATCATCGGCGTCGACCGGCTGGATTATTCCAAGGGCATTACCCAGCGCATCGACGCGTTCGAACAGTTCGTGAAACTCAACCCGGCCTACCAGAACAAGGTGACCTATCTTCAGGTCACGCCGAAATCGCGCTCTGAAGTGCCGGAATATGAGCAGATGCAGCGCACCGTGGCCGAACAGGCGGGACGCGTGAACGGCGCACTCGGGCAAGTGGACTGGACACCGATCCGCTACGTCAACCGCTCCATCGCACGACCGCTGCTGGCTGGCCTCTACAGGCTTGCCAAGATCGGCCTTGTGACGCCGCTGCGCGACGGCATGAATCTCGTCGCCAAGGAATATGTTGCGGCACAGGACCCGGAAGATCCGGGTGTGCTGGTGCTGTCCCGCTTTGCCGGTGCGGCCCGCGAACTGAAGGGTGCGCTGCTGGTGAACCCCTACGATATCGAAGGCACTGCGCACGCCATCGCGCGAGGTCTCAGCATGTCGCTGGAAGAGCGCAAACAGCGGTGGAGCGAGATGATGGACCATCTGCTGGAATACGATATCAACCGCTGGTGCGACGACTTTTTGAAAGACCTGACGGCGGATTGAGATATCCGGGATGCTTGACAGCCACTTCTCACAGGGCTCTGTCTGGCAGCGTCAGACCATTTGGAGGAAAACACTATGAAGATCAGCGCACGCAACCGCTTCAAAGGCAAGGTCGTCGAGGTGACCAAGGGCGCCACCACAGCCCATGTCCGCATCGACCTCGGCAATGGCCTCGTCGTCACCTCATCAATCACCAACGAGGCGGTCGACGAGCTTGAACTGACTGTCGGTTCCGACGCCTATGCCGTGATCAAAGCATCCGACGTGATGGTCGCAATCGACTGAACACCCCAACCAGCCGCTATGCGCACGGAAGATTTTCGTCCGTCTGAAAATCTCCCGGCTGTGGCGGCGCGATCGGCTTGAACAGCGTGCGGTCGGGTTTCAGGTCGATCAACGGCGTGCCATCGAGACAATCGAGGCCGCGAACCAGAAGCACATGGCCGTCGACCCCTTCCAGTTTGACGATCGATGTGCCGATCGGGTTCGGCCGTACCGGCGAGCGCAGCGAAAACGTCCCGTGGATCTTGCCGTTGCTGGCCGGGCTCTGCAGCACGAGGTCGCGTCGCGATTGGTGCAGCCAATAAAGAATTTCCAGACGCTCGAAGTTTTCGACACCCTTCAGCGCCGGCACCCATGGCTCATAAATCTCGATCCGGCACAGCGGTCCATCGTGACGGCCCTGGCGCGGTGTTTCCATACGAGATGTCCACGGCGTCGAAATCCGGCCGATGAAGGTCAGACCAGCATCTGTCGGCTCGGGCGGTGTGATCTGAACCTCATTTTCGCGGATTTCGTTTTCGCGTACCAAATTCATCTCTCCCGATCACATATGCTCGATATGTCTTTTAAAACATATCACATCGATACGAAGGATATCTGCCGCAAAATTCCGGAAAATCGAGACGAGAATGGCACTCTTCCATTCACGAGAATGCGGCGATAAAGCTCACTCATGTTCCAACTCGCGCAAGCCGTCACATTCGAACAGACCGTCAAGAACAGCCGGTTTGCGGCTATCGCCCTTCCCGTTGCCAGCGAGGAAGAGGCAAAGGCTGCACTGGCCGAACACGGCTTTGCCGACGCCAACCACAATTGCTGGGCTTGGCGGATCGGTTCGGCCTATCGTTTTTCCGATGATGGGGAGCCAAGCGGCACGGCGGGCAAGCCGATCCTTGCCGCAATCGACGGCCAGTCGCTGGATCAGGTTCTGGTGATCGTTACCCGCTGGTTCGGCGGCATTCTTTTGGGCAGTGGCGGACTGGTGCGCGCCTATGGCGGCACGGCGGCGGCCTGTTTGCGTACGGCATCGCTGGTAGAGGTGAAACCCGCCATTCAGGGTGTTGTGGAGATCGAATTTTCCGATCTGGCCCGCGTAAAGGCAAAACTTCTGGTCATCACCGATCTCGCCATCTCGGAGGAACAGTTTAGCGCAACGGGCGCCGACCTTGTTCTACGCATACCGGAAGCGGAGACCGAAACCGTTTCACGGCTGATCTCCGACCTTACCAGTGGACGTGCCAAATTAAAGCTCGACGAGCCTTGAAAATCACGCCGCCTTGGCGACGTGATATTCCTTGATGGCAGCCATCTTGATGGCCGGATAACGCTCCGATTCATACCGCAGCGAAAACGAGTCCTGCGCCAGAAACACCGGATCGCCATCGAGATCGCGGGCAATATCGCCGCGCTTGACGGTGACGAATTTTTCCAGCTCCGCCTTGTCATCACACGACACCCAGCGGCACACGGAGAAGCGCGACATTTCGAACGAGACCGGCAGCGAATATTCTGCCGACAGACGCTCCTTCAAAACATCCAGCTGCAGCGCACCGACGACGCCAACGATGGCTGGTGAACCGTCTTCAGGCGAAAACAGCTGCACGACGCCTTCCTCGGCCATCTGCTGCAGGGCTTCCTTGAGTTTTTTCGCCTTCATCGCATCTTCAAGACGGACACGGCGCAGAATTTCGGGCGAAAAGTTCGGGACGCCCTGGAAAACCAGGTTTTCGCCTTCGGTCAGCGTATCACCGATACGAAGCGTGCCGTGGTTGGGAATGCCGACAACGTCGCCGGCAAAAGCGGTATCTGCGATATGGCGCTGCGAGGCAAAGAAGAACTGCGGCGCAGTGAGGCCCAGCTGCTTGCCCGTGCGCGCCAGACGCGCCTTCATGCCGCGCTCCAGCTTGCCGGAGCAGATGCGCGCAAAGGCGATACGGTCGCGGTGGTTCGGGTCCATGTTCGCCTGGATCTTGAAGACGAAGGCGGTCATCTTTTCTTCTGCGGCATGCACCGTGCGGATATCGGCCACCTGATCGCGCGGCGGAGGCGCAAAGTCGGCAAGCGCGTTGATCAGATCACGCACCCCGAAATTACGCAGCGCCGAGCCGAAGAATACCGGCGTCATATGGCCCTCGAGAAAAGCCTGTCGGTCGAAAGGACGGCAAGCCTCCCGCGCCAGTTCGACTTCATCGACAAATGCAGCGCGTTCGTTTTCCGGCAGACGATCAGCCACGGCCTGCGGGCCGTTGACAGTTACAGCCTCTTCACTGTCTGGACCGCGCACCTTGTTTGTCGCCAGCTGATAAGATCCGCAAAAACTCTTGGAGCGGCCGATCGGCCAGGTGATCGGAGCCGTATCCAGCGCCAGCTTTTCTTCCACCTCATCGAGGATCTCGAAAATGTCGCGGCTTTCGCGGTCCATCTTGTTGATGAAGGTGATGATCGGAATGTCGCGCATGCGGCAGACTTCGAACAGCTTTAGCGTTCGCGGTTCAATACCTTTTGCGGCGTCGATGACCATGATCGCCGCATCGACGGCTGTCAGCGTACGATAGGTGTCATCGGCAAAGTCTTCGTGACCGGGCGTATCGAGGATATTGAAGACCTTGTCGGCATATTCGAAGGTCATCACCGAGGTCACGACAGAGATGCCGCGTTCGCGTTCGATCTTCATCCAGTCGGACCGCGTCTGGATGCGATCCTTCTTGGCCTTGACCTCACCGGCGAGCTGAATGGCGCCGCCGAACAGCAGCAGCTTTTCGGTGAGCGTGGTTTTACCGGCATCCGGGTGGGCGATGATCGCAAAAGTGCGGCGGCGGGAAACCGCCTCTGCCAATGTTTCGGCCATTTTTGTCAAATCCTTTGAGTTGCCGCCTTCTAGCGGCTTAGTGGATAACTTTCAATTCGTGTTTGACCCCGACAGTTGCCGCCCTGCTAATAGGATTATGAACATTCACGCATCCTCACCGCCCGAACTGAAACTCCTCCGCCTGCCGAATGGCGACGGACTGGAACTTCCATCCTATGAAACATCCGGTGCCGCCGGCATGGACCTGCGCGCAGCCGTTGCCGAAGACGGCGCCATCACACTCGCGCCGGGCAAGCGAGCGCTTGTGCCGACCGGCTTCGTGTTCGAGATTCCGCATGGCTTTGAAGCGCAGATTCGCCCGCGCTCCGGTCTTGCCCTCAAGAACGGCATCACCTGCCTCAACTCTCCCGGCACGATCGACAGCGATTACCGCGGTGAAGTGAAAGTCATTCTGGCCAATCTCAGCGACGAGGACTTTGTCATCACCCGCGGCATGCGGATCGCGCAGATGGTAATTGCGCCGGTGACGCAGGTTCGTGTGACCGAGATTTCCGAAACGACCGAAACCGCTCGCGGCGCCGGCGGTTTCGGTTCGACCGGCGTATAATGACCGGCCGCGCGGCTGTCCTTCAGGCGAGCGGCCTGACATTCCGGCAATATGACCTTGATGATGCTGCCCGCCGGGCAGCACTGACCGCGCTTCTCTACGACATCTTTGGCATCGACATTACCCCGCTCGACCATCTGGGCGGGCATGATGCCAGCAGCATGGCCTTCGGCTGGTTCGATGATGACGACCGGCTGATTGCCAATCTTTCCGCCTTTACTATGCCGACAATGATCGATGGCCGGTCAGTGCGCGCCGCTGGCCTGCAATCCGGTGCCGTGCGGCCGGAATTTCGTGGACGCGGGCTGTTTCGAGACGTAACGGAAAAGGCCCTTGCATGGTGTGATGCGCAGGCTTTCGAGGCCGTGTTGCTCTACACGGAGAAACCGGCGCTTTACGAAAAGCACGGGTTTGTGGTTTTGCCGCAAAGCCGGTTTCTTGCAGAGATGCCGGCAGTCGGCGGAGCCGGCTGGTCTGCCCGTCGACTTGATCTCCACCAACCCGGCGACCTCGCCCTGACCCGAAAGATGCTGGCGACGAGAACGCCCGTTTCCAAGCATTTTGCAGTTGCGAGCCAAAGCGAAATGTTTCTCCTAAACGCCTGGCTGTCAGACGATGTCCGGCTCGATTATCTGGTAAGGCTGGACGCGATCATCGCCTGGCGTTTCAACCGGGAAAATACGTTCGAACTGCTCGACATCGTGGCGCAAGACATACCGGCACTCGCCGACATCTTGTCCGCGATGGGTCGGACGCCGAGCCGCGTGGCGGTCGATTTCGTGCCCGACCGTCTTGGATGCGGCGTTACAACCGCGGCAGATGACCACCCACTGGTCCTGATGATGCGCGGCCCTGACAATCGCCGCCCAATCGACCCGATCCGCTTGCCGGAACTGGCGCATTTCTGATTGTCAGAAACGGATATCTGCGACCGATTGAACCGTCACGAGATGCACACCAGCATCGAAATCGTCCAGCACCATGTTGTGATGATCGATGATCGCCTCGAAGGACAAGTCACCCATGTCCGCCGTCATATGGCCGTCAGCGAGCAGGGTCACGTCGTAGCCTATGGAAACCGCGCGACGCACCGTCGTATCGACGCAGAACTGCGTCATGCAGCCGCCGACCACGAGACCAGTAATGCCACGCTCCTGCAGGCGGGTTTCGAGATCGGTTTCGAAAAAGCTGTCGCAAGCCCGTTTGCTCACGACAACATCTCCTTCGTCGGCAGCAATTTCGGGTCGAAGTTTCCAGCCTTTCGATCCTTTCGCAAGCCGGTGCGTCTCGCTGCCGTCGTGCTGCACCAGAATGACCGGAATTCCGGCTGCGCGGGCTGATTGCTTGAGTGCGCCAAGGCGGGTGCAGAGGTCATCAAGCGCCTTGTCGATCACGACCTGTCGATCTCCCGCTCCGAGACCCGAGAGGATGGCGTTCTGCACATCGATGATGAGAAGGGCTGTGGTCACGACATGGCTCCCGACGGGTCAAGTTGCTGTTTATCAACATGCTTTGTTGTGGCGAAAGATTTAACCCGGAACGGCGGAAAAACAGAGTTTTTTTCTCATGCCACAGGAAGGTTCCGTCAGACTGTTCTCGCATAGGCGGACAAGAACACTTATTTTCCGATCACATGCCTGAACGGAGAACGACAATGTCCGACAAGAAGCCCGGCCGCGGCCGCATCTATTCCTCCATCACAGACACAATCGGAGACACGCCGCTGGTGCGGCTGGACAAGCTGGCCAGTGAAAACGGCGTGAAGGCCAACATTCTGGCCAAGCTGGAATTCTTCAATCCGATCGCATCCGTTAAGGATCGTATCGGGGTTGCCATGCTGGAAGCTGCGGAAGCGAGCGGCCGTATCGCGCCGGGCAAGACCACGCTGATCGAGCCGACCTCCGGCAATACCGGCATTGCGCTCGCCTTTGCCGCAGCCGCCAAGGGTTACCGCCTGATCCTCACCATGCCGGAAACGATGTCGATTGAACGCCGCAAGATGCTGGCACTTCTTGGCGCCGAACTGGTGCTGACGGAGGGCGCAAAGGGGATGAAGGGCGCGATCGCCAAGGCCGAGGAACTGGCTGCCTCCACACCCGACGCCATCATTCCCCAGCAGTTCGAAAATCCGGCCAACCCGGAAATCCACCGCAAGACGACGGCGGAAGAGATCTGGAACGACACCGACGGCAAGGTCGATATTTTTGTGGCAGGCATCGGCACCGGCGGCACGATTACGGGTGTCGGCCAAGTGCTGAAGGCACGAAATCCGAACGTCAAGGTTATTGCCGTCGAGCCAAAAGAATCACCGGTACTTTCCGGCGGCGAACCCGGCCCGCACAAGATACAGGGCATTGGCGCCGGTTTTGCGCCGAAAATTCTCGACACGGATATCTATGACGAGATCGTCACCGTCGCCAGCGCTGACGCGCTGGAGACCGCCCGCCATGTGGCGCGGCTGGAAGGCGTGCCGGTGGGCATCTCCTCCGGTGCTGCACTGAAGGCGGCAATCGAGATCGGCAGCCGTCCGGAAAATGCGGGAAAGAACGTTGTCGTGATCATTCCGTCCTTTGCCGAGCGTTATCTTTCGACGGCGCTGTTCGAAGGCCTTGGCGGCTGACGCCATCACATGTCTTGCCGGGCTGCGCAAGCGGCCCGGCTATTCCTGACCGTCGTCACGCAGACGCCATCGCCATTCTCTCCCCGGCCATCCTGTAGGAAATCGCTTCCGCCAAATGGATGCGCCCGACCGTATCCTTGTCATCGAGATCGGCCAGCGTGCGGGCAACCTTGAGCACGCGGTGATAGCCCCGCGCCGAAAACTTAAGTTTCTCCGCAGCGTCGCGCAGCAATTGCAACCCGGCTTGATCCGGTGCAGCAAATGTTTCGATCATCGACGTCGAACAGCGGGCATTGGTGGTGATGCCCCTCTGCCCCATCTCTTCGAAACGGTGCTGCTGGCGAGCGCGGGCACGGGCGACGCGCCGGGCAACATCGGCGCTGCTTTCTGCGGCCACCGGGCGGATGAGGTCAACGGCAGAAACCGCCGGCACATCGATGCGGATATCGATACGATCCATCAGTGGCCCGGAAATGCGGGCCTGATAATCACCGGCACAACGCGGGCCACGCGCGCAGGTATGGCCGGGTTCGCCCGCCATGCCGCAACGGCAGGGGTTCATGGCCGCAACAAGCTGGATACCGGCCGGATAGGTGACGCGATGATTGGCACGGGCAATCACGCATTCAGCCGTTTCCAGCGGCTGACGCAGGGCATCCAGCACCTGTGGCGAAAACTCGGGAAACTCGTCGAGGAACAGCACGCCGTGATGAGCAAGTGACGCTTCCCCCGGTTTCGCTCGCAACCCGCCGCCAACCAGAGCCGCCATGGTGGCGGAGTGATGCGGAGCGCGATAGGGTCGGCGATCCGACAGTTTTCCGCCTGAAAGCTGACCGGCGATGGAATGAATCATCGATACTTCCAGCAATTCCGGCGCAGTCAAAGGCGGCAGGATGGAGGGAAGCCGCGCGGCCAGCATGGATTTGCCGGAGCCAGGTGGCCCGATCATCAGCAGGTTATGGCCGCCGGCGGCCGCCACTTCCAACGCCCTTTTGGCGCTTTCCTGCCCTTTGATATCTGCAAGATCGGGCAGATCGGTTGCCGGCGCCCGGATGGCTGGTTGCGGGCGCGCCAGAACCTGTGTGCCGCGAAAATGGTTGGCAAGCGCAATCAGGCTGCGCGGTGCGAGAATATCGATCTCGTTTCCAGCCCAGGCGGCTTCGGCACCGCTGTCTGCCGGACAGATCAGACCTTTTCCCACGGCATTTGCACCTATCGCAGCCGGCAGCGCGCCAGCAACGTGAGCCAGCGTGCCATCGAGATTGAGTTCCCCGAGTACGATATAGCCGCCTAGTGCATCAGCGGGGATGGCACCGAGCACCGCCATCAGCCCAAGCGCGATGGGCAGATCAAAATGCGAACCTTCCTTGGGCAGGTCGGCAGGCGCAAGATTGATGGTTATTTTCTTCGGTGGCAAAGCGAGGCCAGACGCGTGCAGAGCCGCCTGTACCCGCTCCCTGCTTTCGGCCACCGCTTTGTCCGGCAGGCCGACTATATGCATATTGATCTTGCCCGGCCCGATCATGACCTGCACATCGACCGGAACGCCTTCTATGCCCTGAAATGCAACCGTGCCGACACGCGCAACCATGACCATTGCCCCCAATACGCCGGTGCGGGGCAAATACACGCGGTAAACGACCCCGGATTGCAATCAAGCACAGAAGCTCGCGCAAAACAAGAACGATCAGAGAACGTTTTCCCGCATACCGTTAGTTTCAATTGATTCAGGTTGCACTCGAAGAACAAAGGCGAAAAAGGACAGGAACGAAAGAGAACGGCCCGTCTCTCGCGAGACAGGCCGTTCATCAACTTCCGTGATTAATCAGGCGCCGCGCTTGGCTTCGATCGCGTCCCAGAGCAGGCTGGCGACATCGGCGCCGCCGAATTTTTTCACTTCGCGGATGCCGGTCGGCGAGGTGACGTTGATCTCGGTCATGTAGTCACCGATCACATCGATGCCGACGAAAAGGAAACCGCGTTCACGCAGGGCGGGACCGATGCGGGCGCAAATTTCCCGTTCACGTGCCGTCAGCTCTGTCGGTTCGGCGCGGCCACCAACATGCATGTTGGAGCGGCTGTCTGTTTCGGCCGGCACACGGTTGATGGCGCCTACCGGTTCACCGTCCACCAGAAGGATGCGCTTGTCGCCCTTGCGGACTTCTTTCAGATAGCCTTGGGCGATATAGGGTTCGCCGCGATACATCTGACCGAACATTTCCAGAAGCGACGTGAAATTGCGGTCGTCGCGGGTCGAGTGGAACACGCCGGCGCCGCCATTGCCGTAAAGCGGCTTGAGGATGATATCGCCGAGTTCCTGCCTGAAAGCGGCAATCTCGTCCGGATCGCGCGAGATCAGCGTCGGCGGCATCAGGTCGGCGAACTCGGTGACAAAGATCTTTTCCGGCGAGTTGCGCACCCAGGCCGGATCGTTGACGACCAGTGTCTTCGGGTGAATGCGCTCGAGCAGATGCGTCGAGGTGATATATCCCATGTCGAAGGGCGGGTCCTGACGCAGATGGACCACGTCGATGGTCGATAGGTCGACTCGCTCCTTGTCGCCAAGCGTATAATGATCGCCCTTGACGTCGCGCAGCTGCATCGGCTCCAGCGCGGCAAAAATCTTGCCGTCGCGCATGGTCAGCCGGTCGGGCGTGTAATGAAACACCTGATAGCCGCGCGTCTGGGCTTCCAGCGCCATGGCAAAGGTTGAATCGCCGGCAATGTTGATGCCGGAAACATGATCCATCTGGAACGCGACTGTCTTGATCTTTGCCATAAGCCACCCTTTGAAAATGCCCGCCTGATGTAGGACGGCAGGCGCGGGATGGCAACTGCTTCGGATGCCTTATCGT
The DNA here is from genome assembly GCF_009617585.1 of Endobacterium cereale. Classification (GTDB taxonomy): domain Bacteria; phylum Pseudomonadota; class Alphaproteobacteria; order Rhizobiales; family Rhizobiaceae; genus Neorhizobium; species Neorhizobium cereale. The sequence goes on from NZ_WIXI01000022.1 coordinate 298,242, forward strand.
TACGCCTTTTCAGGCGGCAAGGCCGCCCTTGCGCTTCGGCCCGAACTTCGCCCAGGCACGGTAGGCATAGGAAAGCGGCATGGGCATCGGCTTGCGGATGAAGGCAATCTTCTTGACGTAATTGTCGATATGCCAGGTGGCCCAGGTGCCGCCACGGAAATAGCCGACATCGCCGGCCTTCAGCGTGCGTTCGCTGCCGTCCTCGGCGGTCACATGAACTTCACCTTCAAGAATGACAACGGTTTCATCCCAGCCGAAAAACCAGCGGAATGTGCCGGCCGTGCAATCCCATACGGCGGTCGAAGCAAATTTGTCAGCCGCTTCGGAATGCGCGGAGACACGCGCCTGCGGATCACCACTGATAATCCAGCTCGGCTCGACCGGTGCTGCTTTCATCTCCGCCGTGGCGGAGCTTGCCCCGACAAAGGGAGCCGACATTCGAACGAAAGGCGGCTTGCCTTTGTAGCGAAAACCAACTGCTGCGGCAGCGATTGCGATGTAATGCAAAGCCATATCTTGTCCCCGGACCTCAGAGCCGAGAGAAACGATAGGCCAAAAGGGTAAGAGGACGATTTCAGAATTGACTAGAATTGCTCAAATCGCCCTCATTCCGTGACAAGTCAGCCGACCGGTGCCGGGCTGGGTGTGGCCACAGCCATCGCCGCCTCACTCGTGCCGACGATGCGCTTGCCATTGTCAGCAGAGAAAAAGTGTAGCCTGGCGGGATCGACCGCAATGCGCATCGTGCCTGCTATTTCGGCTTCACCGGAAAGCGCGATTGTCAGCAACTGATCGCCGACCAGGCCGTGAACGAGACGCTGCGAGCCGAGTTCCTCGACATATTCGACGGTAAAGGGCATGCCTTCATCGCCCGACACGACCCGCAGGTCTTCGGCGCGCATGCCGACCGTGACGGCGCCCGGGGTCGGAGCATAGGCACCCAGGGCAATAATTGCCGGACCGATGACGAGCTTGTCACCCTGCAGCTCTCCCTTGACGAGGTTCATGGCGGGAGAGCCGATGAAGCTGGCAACGAAGGTGGAGGCCGGCGTGTGATAGACATCGAGCGGCGAGCCGACCTGTTCGATCTGGCCGCCATTCAGCACGACCAGACGATCGGCGAGTGTCATCGCCTCCAGCTGGTCATGCGTGACATAGATCGAGGTGGTGCCGAGACGGCGCTGCAGGCGCTTGATCTCGCCGCGCATGGAAACGCGCAGTTTGGCATCGAGGTTGGAGAGCGGCTCATCGAACAGGAAGACGGCCGGCTTGCGCACAATGGCACGGCCCATGGCGACGCGCTGGCGCTGACCGCCGGAAAGCGCACGCGGCTTGCGATCAAGATACTGGGTGATTTCCAGCATGCGGGCGGCTTCGGTGACGCGAGCGTCGATCTCCGCCTTCGGTGTCTTGCGGTTCTTCAGACCATATTCGAGGTTCTGGCGCACCGTCATATGCGGATAGAGCGCATAATTCTGGAACACCATGGCGATGTCACGGTCGGCCGGTTCGACGCGGTTGACGACACGTGAGCCGATCTTCACCTGGCCTTCGGAGATTGTCTCCAGACCGGCGAGCATGCGCAAAAGCGTGGATTTGCCACAGCCGGAAGGGCCGACCAGAACGATGAATTCACCGTCCTTGATCTCAAGGTTGATGTCGGTGACAGCCCGAACGCCGCCGGTGTAGATCTTTCCGACTTTTTCGACGTCGATGGATGCCATTTTACTTCTCCGTTTCTGTCAGGCCGCGGATGAAAAGCCGCTGCATGAAAATGACGATCAGGATAGGGGGCAGCATGGCCAAAACCGAGCCCGCCATCACGTAATTCCAGGCGATCACGCCGTCCTGAGCGGTCACCATGCGCTTCATACCCATCATCAGCGTGTAATAACTGGTATCGGTGGTTACCAGCAGCGGCCAGAGATACTGCACCCAGCCATAGATGAAGAGGATAACGCAGAGCGCGCCGATATTGGTGCGCGACAGCGGCAGCAGGATATCCCAGAAAAATTTCATCGCGCCGGCACCATCGACACGCGCCGCTTCCAGAATTTCGTCCGGCACAGTCATGAAGAACTGGCGGAACAGGAAGGTGGCGGTGGCGGATGCAATGAGCGGGATGGTGAGGCCCGCCCAGGAGTTGAGCATGCCGAGATCGGCGACGATCTTGTATGTCGGCATGATGCGTACCTCGACCGGCAGCATCAGCGTCACGAAGATGATCCAGAAGGCCAGCACCCGGAAGGGGAAGCGGAAATAAACGATCGCAAAGGCCGAGGTGATCGAGATCAGGATTTTTCCGATGGTGATGACGACCGCCATCACCAGCGAGTTGAGTGCCATATGCGAGTAGTTCGGCAGGCCATGGGCGGCCGATACATTTGTCAGGATGGCTGAATAGTTCTCGATGAAGTGCGATCCTGGAAGAAGCGGCACAGCGCCGGTCAACAGCGTCTGCAGGTCATGCGTGGAGGCAACGAAGGCCACATAGACGGGAAACGCCACCACCACGAAACCGAGGATCAGGAAGGCATGGGTGAGAAAGGTCAGGAATGGGCGGTTTTCAACCATGGTCGATCCTCAATATTGAACGCGACGTTCGACGTAGCGGAACTGCACGAAGGTCAGCACCATGACGATCAGCATCAGGAGTACTGACTGCGCCGATGACGAGCCGAGGTTCAGCCCGATAAAACCATCCTGATAGACCTTGTAGACCAGGATGTTGGTCGACTGGGCCGGGCCACCCGAGGTCGTCGCATCGACGATCGGAAACGTGTCGAACATGGCGTAGTTCACGTTGATGATGAACAGGAAAAAGGTTGTCGGCGAAAGCAGCGGCAATGCGATGGTGAAAAAGCGTTTGACCGGGCCGGCGCCATCAATCGCTCCCGCCTCCATCAGCGCATGCGGCACCGATTGCAGGCCGGCGAGGAAAAACAGGAAATTGTAGGAAACCTGCTTCCATGCGGCCGCGATGATGATGAGGATCATCGCATGGGTGCCATTGAGATCGTGGTCCCATTTGATGCCGAACTGCGACAGGAAATAGGGCATGATGCCGGTCGAGGTGTTGAACAGGAACCACCAGAGAACGCCGGCAATGACCGGGGCGACCGCATACGGCCAGACGAGCAGTGTCGTGTAGATGCGCGACGTGCGCGCCAACCGATCGACAGCAGCGGCGAAGGCAAGTCCAAGGCCCATAGACAGGAGCGTGACGGCGACGGCGAAAACGCCGGTGCGCAGAAGGCTGTCGAGATAGTTCGGATCGGCAAGAAGCCGCTTGTAATGTGTCAGTCCCACGAAGACCGTCGAGAAACCAAATGGGTCCTCGCGTTCGACGGAGGATTTTACCGCCTGCGCGGCCGGCCAGATGAAGAACACCAGGGTGATGATCAGCTGTGGCGCCAGAAGAAGGTAAGGCAGCAGCTTGTTGTTGAATGTCGTTCGTTTGGTATCCATCATGTCCGTCCGCCGTTGCTGCATCGCCAGGTTGCGATGCCCTGCAAACAAGGAAAGGACCGGCAGATACCGGTCCCCTCCCTCATTTCAAAGCCAATGGTTAGTTGGCGGCCTGGAACTCGCGCAGGATGGTGTTACCGCGCTCGACGGCAGCGTCGAGAGCCTGCTTGGCGTCCTTCTTGCCGGACAGGAGCGACTGGAACTCTTCGTCCACAACGGTGCGGACCTGGGCAAAGTTGCCGAAGCGAACGCCCTTGGAGTTGGCAGTCGGCGTACCGCGCATGATCTGCTTGATCGAAACGTCGGCGCCCGGGTTCTTTGCGTAATACCCCTGGCTCTGGCCAAGCTCATAGGCAGCATTGGTGATCGGCAGGTAACCGGTGAACTGGTGCCAGTCAGCCTGGACTTCCGGCTTCGACAGGTAGGAGAAGAACTTTGCAACGCCCTTGTAGGTCGCATCGTCCTTGCCGTTCAGAACCCACAGCGTTGCGCCACCGATGATGGAGTTTTTCGGCTCCTTGGTTTCATCGTCGTAATAAGGCAGCGGAGCGAAGCCCGGGGTAAAGTTCTTGGCATTGTTGATGACGCCAGCGCGACCGGCCGACGAGTTCATCGTGATGGCGCATTCCTGGGCGTAGAACATGGTGGCTGCCTGATCGCCGCCAACCGGGCCGCCGTACTTGAAGAGGCCTTCATCCTGCCACTTCTTCAGGTTTGCCCAATGCTTGACCTGCAGGTCGCCATTGAATTCGAACTTGGTGTCGAAGCCACCAAAACCGTTTTCGAGCGAGCCGAACGGCTTGTCGTGGATGGCGGAGAGGTTTTCAGTCTGAACCCAGGTGATCCAGGCAGAGGTGAAGCCGCACTTGGCAGCGCCCGAGGTCACGATCTTCTTCGAAAATTCCTCGACTTCCTTCCAGGTCTTTGGAGCAACTTCCGGATCAAGGCCAGCCTTCTTGAAGACGTCCTTGTTGTAATACATGATCGGCGTGGAGGAGTTGAAAGGCAGCGACAGGATGTTGCCTTCGGTATCCGAATAATAGCCGGTGACCGGCGTCAGGAACGACTTGGTGTCGAACGCTTCGCCCTGGTCAGCCATCAGCTTATAGACCGGGTAAACGGCGCCCTTGGCGGCCATCATCGTGCCGGTGCCGACTTCGAAAACCTGAACGATGGCCGGCTGCTGCTTGGCGCGGAAAGCGGCAATCGCTGCATTGAGGGTTTCCGGGTAGGTGCCCTTGTAGGTCGGGACGACCTTGTATTCGGACTGGCTTTCGTTGAACTTCTGAGCGACTTCCTCGAGCTTCTTGCCGAGTTCGCCACCCATGGCGTGCCACCAGGTGACTTCGGTCGCGGCAAGCGACGTGGTTGCAGACAGTGCGACTGCAGCAGCAGCCAGAACAAGCTTCTTCATCATGGGAGTACACCCCTCTCCGCCAGTTAATGGTGACGGAGGGATAGTGGGCTTATGTGACAACAACGTAACAGACTCGTGACGGAATGATTACAGTCACTTAACGGGCATGCACAGCATTGCAATTGCTTCAGAATACATCTTGAAAATGTTTGGGAAAACGGCCCGGAAGCACGGCGATGACATCATATCGAAGTGAAAGAAGATGGGCATCACGCCTGCGTGACAGCCATTGCTCGGAAGCGGAATGGATGCGTTTTTGCGTCTCGTAGCCGACAGCGTCGAGAGCCAAGCCCTGTTCTCGCCGCGCCTTGACTTCAACAAAGGCCACGAGATTACGCTTGCGGGCAATGAGATCGATCTCGCCGCTCTTGGTTTTGTAACGCATGGCGAGAATACGGTAGCCCTTAAGCAACAGAAAAGCGGCCGCCAGATATTCGGACCAGTGGCCCCGGCGTTCGGCGCGACGGCGAATTTCCCGTCGATCAGCTTTCTGTCTGGCCGGGCTCATCCTCTCCCTTCAGGGCAATGAGGCGCTGGTAAAGGTCTTTTTTCGACAGGCCAGTCAGGCGTGCCGCCTCGGCTGCAGCCTTCGAGGTCTGCATGGTCGACGCCAATTCACGCAAAAGCACATCGACCTCGACCGCGCCCGGGACGTCATCATAATCCGGTGGCCCGACGACGAGGACGATCTCGCCCTTCACGGTAATATCATCGCCATTATAATGATCGGCCAGTTCGCCGAGCGTGCCGCGGCGAAACTCTTCGAATGTCTTGGTCAGTTCGCGACAGACACAGGCTTCACGCTCCCGGCCCAATACGTCAGCGGCAGAGGCAAGCGTTGCGGCGATGCGGTGCGGGCTCTCGAAAAAGATCAGGGTCGAGGGTATTTTCGACAGTTCCGCGAGACGGTCACGGCGTCCTTTTTCCTTCACCGGCAAAAAGCCGGCAAACAGAAACGCGTCCGACGGCTGGCCGGAACCGACGAGGGCCGCCAGCGGCGCTGAAGCACCCGGAATGGGAACAACACGAAAACCGGCCGAGATCGCCAGCTGACCCAGACGGTAACCGGGATCGGACACCAGCGGCGTGCCGGCATCCGAGACGAGCGCCACCGACTTGCCGCCTTCCAGCGCCGCCAGCAGCTTTGGCCCAACCTCATCGGCATTGTGTTCGTGATAGGCATAAGGCTTGTTGACGATCCCAAAGCGGTCGAGCAACACGCGGGTGACGCGGGTATCTTCGCAGGCAAGAACATCGGCACCGGAGAGCGTTTCCAGCGCGCGCAGCGTGATATCGCCGAGATTACCGATCGGCGTTGCGACCAGATAGAGCGCAGGCTCCAGCGGCCGGGCAGGCACAAACGTGTTTGCGACCCGATAACCGCGCGTTGCCGTTTTTGTCTCTTCCGTCACTCTATTCTCGCTTTCATGCTGTCTTTCCGCCTTTATGGTCGAGGCGCAGGACTTCGGCAAGCCACGGCAATGATCGCTTTTCTGTGCGCATCATCGATGCGGAACAGCGAATTGGGGCAGGCGATGCCTCCACCCTCTTGCGTTTGCTCGTAAATGTCTGCCATTTTGCCCGTCCACATCCATCCGCCTTCCGGGCGGACGACAATAACATACGGTCCGGTCTCCGGCCCGGCACGGTCGAAAGCGATAGCGTCCATGCGTATTACTCTTGAGCGATCCAACCTTCTGAAGTCGCTGAACCACGTTCACCGCGTGGTCGAGCGCCGGAACACGATCCCGATCCTGTCGAACGTTCTGATGCGCGCATCCGGCGCCAATCTCGAACTCAAGGCGACCGACCTTGATCTCGAAATCACCGAGAGCGTGCCGGCCATGGTCGAGCAGGCCGGTGCCACCACCGTTCCGGCGCATCTTCTTTACGAAATCGTCCGCAAGCTGCCGGACGGCTCGGAAGTGATGCTGGCCACCACGCCGGATGGCGGTTCGATGACCGTGCAGTCGGGCCGCTCGAAATTTTCGCTGCAGTGCCTGCCGGAAACCGATTTCCCGGATCTGACCGCCGGCACATTCAGCCATACGTTCAAGCTGAAGGCGACCGATCTCAAGATGCTGATCGAGCGCACGCAGTTTGCGATCTCGACCGAAGAGACGCGTTACTACCTCAACGGCATTTTCTTCCACACGATCGAAGCCGGTGGCGCATTGAAGCTGCGCGCCGTTGCCACCGACGGTCACCGTCTGGCCCGCGCTGATGTGGAAGCGCCGTCCGGTTCGGAAGGCATGCCGGGCATCATCATTCCCCGCAAGACGGTCGGCGAATTGCAGAAGCTGGTCGACAATCCGGAACTCATCGTCACGGTCGAGCTGTCGGATGCAAAAATCCGCCTGACGATCGGCGAGATCATCATGACATCGAAGCTGATCGACGGCACGTTCCCGGATTACCAGCGCGTCATTCCGACCGGCAACGACAAGGAAATGCGCGTCGATTGCCAGAGTTTTACGCGCGCCGTTGACCGTGTTTCGACCATCTCGTCGGAACGTGGCCGCGCCGTGAAGCTCGCGATCTCCGAAGGCCAGCTGACGCTCACCGTCAACAACCCGGATTCGGGTAGCGCCACGGAAGAAGTCGCCGTCGGTTACGAAAACGACGCGATGGAAATCGGCTTCAACGCCAAATACCTGCTGGACATCACCGCCCAGCTTTCCGGCGACGACGCCATCTTCATGCTGGCCGATGCCGGCTCTCCCACACTGGTGCGCGATACGGCGGGCGATGACGCCCTTTATGTCCTGATGCCGATGCGCGTCTAGGATTGGACAAGGCGGCTAGAAATAGCCGCCTTTTTTCATGGCATTTTGAGGCAGCGACATTTTGCCTTGTTTTGGCGACATTTGAGCCCACATAAAACGCTGCGAAACAGCGAGGAGACTGACGGATGGAACTGCGCTTGAAGGAACGGCTCGGCCGCAAATTTGACGAGGAAATCCGTTTCTTCAAAGGCTGGATGGATGGCCCGAAAAGCGTTGGCGCGATCTGCCCAACCTCCTCCGTCACCGCCAAGCGCATGGCAAGCGTCATTAATCCTTCGTCGGGCCTGCCGGTTCTCGAACTCGGCCCGGGCACCGGCGTCATCACCAAGGCAATCATCGAGCGCGGCATCGCGCCGGAAAACCTGGTGTCGATCGAGTTCTCGACGGATTTCTACCAGAACCTCGTCAAGACCTACGAAGGCGTGCACTTCATCAATGGCGACGCCTTCGATCTGGACAAGACGCTGGGTGACAAGAACAATGTGATCTTCGACAGCGTCATTTCCGCCATTCCGCTCTTAAGCTTTCCGATGGAGCGCCGCATCGCGCTGATCGAAGACCTTCTGAACCGCATGCCGGCCGGTCGCCCGGTGATCCAGATCACCTATGGCCCGGTCTCCCCGGTCATCGCCAAGCCGAGCAGCTACAAGATCAAGCATTACGATTTTGTCGTCCGCAACATCCCGCCGGCCCAGCTCTGGGTTTACACGCGCGGCTGACGCGCATGGGTTTCGCGCTCTATATCACTCACCCGCAGGTGCGGATCGACCCGGCCGTGCCGGTGCCGCGATGGGGCATGTCCGATATCGGGCGGGCACGGGCGGAACAGGCGGCGCGCTCCGAGTGGGCAAGACAGCTGGGCCGCATCGTTTCCAGCGACGAGACCAAAGCCATCGAGACAGCCGAGATATTGGCTGCCGCCAATGACCTCCCGGTCACGATCGCCCGCGACACCCACGAGAACGACCGGTCGGCGACCGGCTTTCTGACACCCCCTGAATTCGAAAAAGCCGCTGACTGGTTCTTCGCCCATCCGAACGAAAGTTTTCACGGTTGGGAACGGGCAATCGATGCGCAGACCCGCATCGTTTCGGCCGTGGAGCGCATTCTTTCCGATCACGATCCGAAAGTCCCGATCGCATTTGTCGGCCACGGCGGTGTCGGCACACTTCTGAAATGCCATCTGGCCGGCAAGCCCATTGCCCGCAATGGCGACCAGCCTGCCGGCGGCGGCAATCTCTTCTGCTTTGATCTTGCGAACCGCGCCATCTCATGCGACTGGACCCCTATCGAGATCTGGCAGGGAGTTTAGACCATGAGCGCACGTGACCGACTGATCGTAGGCCTGGACATTCCCACGATTGCCGAGGCCGAAGCGATGGTCGCGACGCTCGGCGACAGCGTTTCCTTCTACAAGATCGGTCACCAGCTGGCCTTTATCGGCGGCCTGGAACTGGCCCGCGATCTCGCGAAAGACGGCAAGAAAGTCTTTCTCGACATGAAGCTGCTCGACATCGACAACACGGTGGCGAAGGGCGTCGAAGCGATTGCCGGCATGGGCATGACCATGTTGACGCTGCATGCATACCCGAAGGCGATGCGCGCTGCAGTCGAAGCAGCCAAGGGATCCGACCTCTGCCTGCTGGGCGTAACGGTGCTGACCTCGATGGATGCGGCAGACCTGACGGAAGCCGGTTATGCCCACACGCCGGAAGAACTGGTGCGCATCCGCGCAACACAGGCACGCGAAGCCGGAATGGGCGGCATCGTCTGCTCGGCGGAAGAATCTGCCGTGGTGCGCGACATCGTCGGCCCGAACATGGCAGTCGTGACGCCCGGCATTCGCCCCAAGGGCGCCGATGCCGGCGACCAGAAACGCGTCGTCACACCTTATGATGCCCTGAAGGCCGGCTCGACGCACCTCGTGGTCGCTCGCCCGATCGTAAAAGCTACCGAGCCGAAACAGGCTGCGGACGCCATTCTGGAAGAGATGCGGCAGGCGCTATGGCCTGCAAACGACGCCTGAGCGTCGAACAGGGGGAGGAGAAGACAATGCCGAAAGGGTACTGGATCGCTCGTGTCGATGTACGCGATGCCGAGCGATACAAGGATTATGTGGCAACAGCCAAACCTGCCTTCGAACGTTTTGGTGCGAATTTTCTCGCGCGCGGCGGGCCGGTCAGCCACCTAGAAGGCGAAGCTCGCAGCCGCAATGTCGTGATCGAGTTTCCATCCGTTCAGGCGGCAATCGACTGCTATAATTCGCCGGAATATCAGGCCGCGGCAAAAATCCGCCAGGAAGTGGCCGACGCCGACATGCTCGTGGTCGAAGGGGTTTGATCGTCCGGATTTTTCCGTTCGAAATTCGGCTGCGTTCTTGCGCAAGATCAACGCGCAAGACCATCGGACCCGCATCATCGCGAGCGCCGGACATTGTGTTCTCCCGCGCTACGCAACCACTTCACCTGTCGTTGCGTTTCGGCTAAGAGAATGCGACAACCCGCCACAGGCCCATTCCCGGAGCATGCCATGACCGCGTCCAATCTTCCGCCACTCGTTACCGTCTTTGGAGGTTCGGGCTTTGTCGGGCGATACGTGGTGCGAGCATTGGCCAAGCGTGGTTACCGCATTCGTGTCGCGGTTCGCCGTCCGGATCTCGCCGGTTTCCTGCGCCCTGACGGTTATCCTGGCCAGATCGCTCTGATGCAGGCAAACTTGCGCAACAAGGAATCCGTCGAACGCGCCGTTGCTGGCGCCTCGCATGTGGTCAACTGCGTCGGCATCCTGTTCGAAAGCGGCAAGAACAAGTTCGATTCCATCCAGGATCTGGGTGCAAAGACCGTGGCGGAAGCAGCAGCAGCGGCCGGTGCGAAGCTCACTCATATTTCCGCGATCGGTGCCGACCCGAAATCCGCCTCCACCTACGCAAGCTCGAAGGGCCGCGGTGAAGCCGCCATTCTGGCAGCCCTGCCGGATGCGGTCATCCTTCGCCCGTCGATCGTGTTCGGCAAGGAAGACAATTTCTTCAACAAGTTTGCCGCCATGGCCCGCAACCTGCCTTTCCTGCCGCTGATCGGCGGCGGCAAGACGAAATTCCAGCCGGTTTTCGTCGGCGACGTGGCGGAAGCCGTGGCGCGCTCGGTCGATGGCAAGGTGGCAACGGGCAAGACCTATGAACTCGGCGGCCCGGAGGTCATGACGTTCCGCAACTGTCTCGAGACCATTCTGCGCGTCACCTGTCGCAAGCGCAGCTTGGTGTCGCTGCCCTTCGGCATCGCATCGTTGATCGGCAAGATCGCGCAATCGGTTCCGCTGATCACCCCGCCGCTGACATCGGATCAGGTCACGCTGCTGAAGACGGACACCGTTGTTTCCGACGCCGCCAAGACCGAAGACCGCACGCTTTCCGGCCTCGGCATCCAGCCCACGCTCCTGAGCAATGTGCTTCCGCTTTACGTGGTGCATTATCGCCCGCAGGGCCAGTTCACCAACACCGGCAAAGCCGCCTGAGCTTTTAGAATTACGGCGAAATAATGAGCGCGAGCAGGCAATGCTCGTGCTTTTTTACATTTATGATGCGGCACAGTGTGACACAAACATCGCACTAGGAAATAGCATCGCGTTAACCGCAGATTCAGTAGAATCCCCTATTGTATCTTTGAAATCCGCCGAATAAATCCCGGGCTTCAGGATTTCAGGAAAGACATTCCCACCGTGACAGAAGTACCTTCCTCCGAAAGGCCAAATTCCATGGGCAAGTCCATCGCACTGTTTTTTGCGTGTGCGGCACTGATCATTCTCGCAGGCTCGTTCATGGCGCCCGGCACGGTTGCCGCCGGAAAGGGTTCCTGCGCTCCGGCCTATGGCGTCGACCCCTGCAGCACGGGTTCGATCGCTCACTGAGCAGACAAGACAATTTCTGATGATTGAGGGTGAGTGCCATGGCGCTCACCCTTTTTCTTTGCGCAAACGCGAGCGCCCCAGCACGGTTAACGGCCGAACGGCATTCTTGATCATTTGTTAGAAAAATTAACTTAAAATGCCGAGAATTGTCGTTCTGGCCGCTTGGTCTGGTAATTAGGCTGTGTCGCCTTATGTCAGCCACATTCGGGACTTGGAGGTCTTCTCCGACTTCCGCTGATAATTGCAGTACCAACAATCGAGTCCAGATGCCCACGCTCTATCATCACCCCATGTCGTCTGCCTCCCGGTTCGTGCGGCTTATCCTGGCCGAATACGGGTTTCAGACCGACCTCGTGGAAGAGCAGACCTGGGAAAAGCGTCGGGAATTTTTGGCCCTCAATCCGGCCGGCACGCTTCCCGTCTATGTTGACGACAATATGCGGGTGCTGAGCGGGCCGAACGTGCTGCTCGAATTTCTCGATGAAACCCATGGCGTATTGAAGCGCGAGCGCCGGCTTCTGGCCGAGGACCCGTTTCAGCGCGCGGAAATCCGCCGCCTGACCGAATGGTTTTTGCTGAAGATGGAACGGGACGTGACGCTGCCGCTGACGCGCGAACGCGCCTACAAGCTGCAGATGAGCGCGGCCCATGGTGGCGGCGCGCCGGATTCGAAAGTGCTGCGTACATCGCGCGCCAACATTCGCCAGCATATGAAATATCTGTCATGGCTTGCCGGTTCGCGCCCATGGCTTGCCGGCGAACGGCTGTCCTATGCGGATCTGGCGGCCGCCGCCTCGATCTCCGTGCTCGACTATCTCGGCGAGATCGATTGGCAGGAGACACCGATTGCCAAGGAATGGTATCAGAGGCTGAAATCGCGGCCGTCCTTCCGGCCGCTTCTGGCGGAACGTGTCCGCGGCCTAACCCCGGTGTCCCATTATGCGGATCTCGACTTCTGAGAATGAGCCCGATGCTGCGCGGGCAGATGCCCCATTGCTGCCGGCTGCCCGCTCGGAAAAGGACCGCCTGCGCACCAGCAAACTGACGGCGCTGATCAAGGCGGAAGCGCAAGCCCAGGGTTTTGATCTCTGTCGCATCACCTCGCCCGACAGTATTCCACACGCACCTGCTCGCCTTGTCGAGTTCGTTGAGGCCGGTCGCCACGGCACGATGGCGTGGATGGAAGAAACGCGCGAACGTCGCGGTGACCCGAAGGTGCTGTGGAGCGAGGTTCGCTCGATCGTGATGTTCGGCATAAATTACGGGCCGGACGAGGATCCCCGTGGCCTGCTGGCAAAGCCGGACAAGGGCAATATTTCCGTCTACGCCCGCAACCGTGATTACCACGACGTCATCAAGGGACGGTTGAAGGAGATCGCCACGCGGTTTGCCGCCCGCGACAGCGTCGATGTGAAAGTGTTCGTCGATACGGCACCGGTGATGGAAAAGCCGCTGGCGGCAGCCGCCGGTCTTGGCTGGCAGGGCAAACACACCAACCTCGTCAGCCGCACGCATGGATCATGGCTGTTTCTCGGCAGTCTTTTCACGACAGCCGAACTGGATTTCGACGATACCGAGCGTGACCATTGCGGTAAATGCCGCGCCTGCCTCGATGCCTGTCCGACCAACGCCTTCCCGGCGCCCTACCAGATCGACGCACGACGGTGCATTTCCTATCTGACGATCGAGCACAAGGGGCCGATCGCGCCCGAGTTCCGGCCGCTGATCGGCAATCGCATCTATGGCTGCGACGACTGTCTGGCCGCCTGTCCGTGGAACAAGTTTGCCGCAAGCGCCAGCGAGATGAAGTTGCAAGCGCGCGAGGATCTGAAGGAGCCGTCGCTCGCTTTCCTGCTGACGCTGGACGACGCACAGTTCCGCAGCTTCTTCAGCGGCTCGCCGGTGAAGCGCATCGGCCGTGACCGGTTTGTGCGCAACACACTGATCGCTGCCGGCAATTCGGGTGATCGCGGTTTCATTGAGATCTGCACCACTCTATCTCGTGATGTTTCGGCCACCGTGCGCGGCATGGCGGTATGGGCGCTTGCTCGATTGATGAGCCGCGAAGAATTCGAACGGTTTGCGTCTGCTCGCGTTATCGATGAGGATGGCGAGGTCGAAGCGGAATGGGCAATGGCAGGAGCGGCATAATGCAGGTCATGATCTTTGGTGCTGGGTATTCCGGGCAGGCAATCGGCGCGGAAACCCTGGCCAGAGGCAAGGCGGCATGCGGCACGACGCGCGGCCCTGACAAGCTTGCCGAACTCGGCAGCCGCGGCATCACACCTTATATATATAGCGGCGAGAATTTTGCGCCCGAACTGCACCGCGCCATGCGCACGATCACCCACCTCGTGCAGTCCATCCCACCCGGCGCGGAAGGCGACAGCGTTTTGCGTCTGACCGGGCGCGATCTGAAAAAATGGTTTCCGGCGCTGACCTGGGTCGGTTATCTGTCGACCGTCGGCGTTTACGGCAATCACGACGGTGCCTGGGTGGACGAAACAACTCCGTGCCATCCGAAATCGGCACGCGCGCTCGAGCGTGTGGCAGCCGAACGGGCATGGCAGGAAGCGGGTCAAGCAGCCGGCATTCCGGTCGCCATTTTGCGGCTGGCCGGCATATACGGCCCCGGTCGCAATGCCTTCGTCAACCTGGCCCGCGGCACGGCACACCGCATCATCAAGAAGGATCAGGTTTTTAACCGCATTCGCGTCGAGGACATCGCAGCGGCAACGCTGTTCCTCGCCTCATCGAAGACCGGCGGCATTTTCAACATCACCGATGACGAACCCGCACCGCCGCAGGATGTCGTGACGGAAGCGGCACGCCTGATGGGCGTGGATCCACCACCGGAACAAGCGTTCGAAACAGCCGAGATGCGGCCGATGGCGCGCTCATTCTATGGCGACAACAAGCGCATCTACAATACGGCCATATGCAACCTTGGATTTCAATTTCAACACCGGGATTACCGTACATCGCTGGCCGACCTCTGGTCCTCCGGACGCTGGAAAGGCTGATCCACCGGCTTGGAAACAGCACCGTAAAAGCCACAAAAACGGATGAAATTTCCTACCAAGGCCATGTGTCAGGTCATAAATTCTTAATAATATGGGCGGCGCCTCACAAAAATTCCGCAAATTGGGCGGCAAAAATCACTGCCGCGCAAAATTATTTTCGCGGTTTTTGTGATCAGTGTGACAGTGCCATGACAAGCGGAATGGTTTTGCGGTTTTTACTGATTTTACTGCGATTCTTGCGTGTCCGTTAACGATTTAGCAACCTGCAGATTCATCACGCATGTTAACGCGTGAAATATTCCGTGATCGAAAAGCCCACTTTTTCGCCTTTTTTGCCCCCGCCTTAGCGTCGGCCACCGCAAATGCGGCTCTTCGACCACTGGGGATACTCCGATTTGAACTTCGTCCGACGCTCACTTTCCATCGCAGCTGCCGTAGCTGCTCTCAGCTGTCTCGGTACTGCGCAGGCAAATGCTGCGCCTGGTTGTGGACATGCCTCCTGGTATGCCCTGACCTCCAAAACCGCATCCGGTGAACGCATGAATGCCAGCCTGATGACCGCAGCCCATCGTTCGCTGCCGTTTGGCACCAAGGTTCTGGTCACCAACAAGCGCAACGGCAAAAGCGTCGTCGTCCGCATCAACGACCGTGGCCCATTCATTCGCGGCCGCATCATTGATGTTTCCAAGGCTGCCGCCAAGAACATCGGTATGGTCTCTTCCGGCACTGCACAGGTCTGCTATCAGGTCGTCGATGGCGGCAACCAGAAGGTCGCGGCCAAGGGCGCCAAGGAAGGCTGATCAGCCTGACAGCTTCGTCGCCACCTCTTGCCCTGCCGCTGAAACCCCGATAGGACCCCGGCCATACGGGTTCAACCGATACGGAGTTTGACATGCGACTGGGCGGACGAGTAGCCGGAGCAATCGAGGTATTGGCAGATATCGAGGCGCGCAGGCGCCCTGTCGCCGATGCTCTCAAGGACTGGGGCCTTTCCCATCGGTTTGCCGGATCAGGCGACCGCGCCGCGATCGGCAATATCGTTTATGACGCGCTGCGCATGCGCCTGTCGCATGCCTGGCTGATGGAAGACGAAAGCCCGACAGCCCTCGCCTTTGCCGTTCTGATCCGCCAGTGGGGTTTTTCACCCGAGACACTGGCCGCAGAACTGGAAGACGATAAGTTCGCACCGGCCCTGCCTTCCTTCGAGCCGCTTCTTTCCCGCGACCTTGCTGACGCGCCGCTCCACATTCAGGGCGACATTCCCGACTGGGTTCAGCCATCCTTCGAAGCCGGTTTCGGCGAGAATTGGCTGGCGGAAGCCAAGGCGCTGGCCGGGCGCCCGACCCTTGATCTGCGCGCCAACACATTGAAGGCGTCGCGCGACAAGGTGGTGAAGGCGCTGGACCGCTCGGGTGCTGCCGCCTCTCCGATCGCCCGCAACGGCGTCCGCATCGCCGCCGGTGAAGGTCCATCACGTCTACCCAACGTCACGGCCGAACTTTCGTTCCAGAAAGGCTGGTTCGAGGTTCAGGATGAGGGATCGCAGATCGTTGCCGATCTTGTCATGCCGGCCGAGGGCGCACAGGTGCTGGACTATTGCGCTGGCGGTGGCGGCAAGACGCTCGCCATGTCGGCTGCCATGCACAACAAGGGCCAGATCCACGCCTATGACACCGATCGCAAGCGACTGGCGCCGATCATCGAGCGCCTGAAGCGTGCCGGCGTGCGCAATGCGCAGGTTCATGACGATGTGCGCCGCATGGAGAACCTGAAAGAAAAGCTCGATACCGTGCTGGTCGATGCGCCCTGCACCGGCACCGGCACATGGCGGCGCCGCCCCGACACCAAATGGCGTCTGACGCAGAAGAATATCGAGGAGCGCACCGGCCAGCAGCAGGAAGCGCTGACCGAGGCTGCGGCTTATGTGAAGCCGGGTGGAACGCTGATTTACATCACCTGTTCGGTGCTGCCGGAAGAAAACGATGCGCAGGCACGTCGTTTTGCCGAGAGCAATCCGGAATTTTCGATCGAGCCTGCGGCCCCTGCCTGGGATGCATTGTTCGGCGAAAACGCCCCACGTCCGCATTCGCGTGACAACGCCACGCTGACGCTCACGCCCGCTTCGACCGATACCGACGGCTTCTTCTTCTGCCGTCTGCGCCGTAAGGCCTGATTTCGCCCTGGCAACACAGCTTGAACGGTCGATAACATAGGCCGTTCAAGTACATGCTGTTGTTTGGAAATACTCCAAACTAGATTATTTGACACAAGTTACCAAAAGCGCGATGAAATCCGTCTCGCAGCCTCGAGATCAACGGGCTGCATCAGGAGGGACGATGATCCGCAAGACCTTGTTCGGCGCAACCTTCGCGCTGCTTTCCGCCTCGGCGGCCTTTGCCGCGACAGAACCCGCGGCCGTGATCAAGCATTACGCCGATGTGGCGCATGCCAAATACGAAGACTCGCTGACGACAGCCAAGGCGCTTGATACCACCATCGACGCGCTGATCGCCAAGCCGAGCGCCGACACGCTGAAGGCGGCGCGCGCGGCCTGGATTGCAGCGCGTGTGCCCTACCAGCAGAGTGAAGTTTACCGTTTCGGCAATCCGCTGGTCGATGACTGGGAAGGCAAGGTGAATGCCTGGCCGCTGGATGAAGGCCTGATCGACTATGTCGATGCCTCCTACGGCACCGAAAGCGATTCCAACGCCTATTACACCGCCAACATCATCGGCCATCCGACGCTGACGGTGAACGGTGAAACGATCGACGCAAAAAAAATCACGCCGGAACTGCTGGAAAGCCTGCAGGAAGCCGGCGAGGTCGAGGCCAATGTCGCGACCGGTTACCACGCCATCGAGTTCCTGCTCTGGGGCCAGGATCTGCATGGCACCGAAGCCGGCGCCGGCGAGCGCGCCTACACCGACTATGACAAGGCCAATTGCACCAATGGCAATTGCGACCGCCGCGGCGAATATTTGAAGGCAGCATCGACACTGCTGATCAAGGATCTGCAGGAAATGGTCGACGCCTGGGCACCGGGCGGCGAAGCGACGAAAAACGTCGAGGCTGATCCGAAGGCGGGCCTGACCGCCATCCTCACCGGCATGGGCTCGCTTTCCTACGGCGAACTCGCCGGCGAACGCATGAAACTCGGCCTGCTGCTGCATGATCCGGAAGAGGAGCATGATTGCTTCTCCGACAACACCCATGCTTCGCACCTGAACGATGCCGTCGGCATCGCTGCGGCCTATACCGGCAACTACACCCGCGTTGACGGCACCAAGATGACCGGCCCGTCGCTCTCGGATCTGGTGAAAGTCAAGGACGCAAAGATCGACACCGAGATGACCGGCAAGCTCGACGCGACGCTGGCCGCCATGAACGCCATGGCAGACCGCGCCAAGGGTGGCGAAGCCTATGACCAGATGATCGGCGACGGCAATAAGGAAGGCAACGCCGTCGTGCAGAAGGCAATCGACGGGCTGATCGACCAGACCAAGACGATCGAACGCGTCATTACCGCTCTCGACCTCGGCTCGGTTTCGCTCGAAGGCTCTGACAGCCTTGACAACCCGGACGCAGTCTTCAAATAGGCCGTTAAAAACTGCGCATCCGCGACAAGATGCTTGTCGCGGATGCCATGAAAATGTCGGATCGTGCCCGCATGAGGCGAATTGTTCGCCGCCATGCGCGTTGCGTCGCGATCCACCCCGTTATGTGAGTTTCGTTCCATGAAGACGTCGAGGGCATTGCTTTTGGTGCTGCCGGTTCTTGTCGCTGTGCCTGTTCTCATGCCGCCGCTGGTGACCTCGACTGTTTCGGCGCAGGACGTGCCTGCCGCCGACACCCCCGTCATGCCGCAGGAACGCACAGATCTCACACCAAAAGATCGCAAACGCGTGGACAGTGTCACGCGCCCGACCGATGATTTTTCCAAACCCGAACAGTTCGAGACCATGCAGGGTGGTGCGGCGACCACAAAAGCCACCGTCAACGGCAACATCTTTTCGCATTTCTCCACCAACCTGACCTTTCAGGAGGAGGAGACGTTCAAGCTTGGCAACGCGCTTTTCACCAAGCTGTGGGTGGCCGCACCGTCGTCGACGCAGGCGTCCGATGGTCTCGGGCCGCTGTTCAATGCGCGCGGCTGTCAGAGCTGTCACCTGAAGGATGGCCGCGGCCATCCGCCGGAAGGCGCGCCCGACGCCACCTCGATGTTTTTGCGGCTGGCACGTCCGGCCAAGACGGATGCGGAAAAGGCGGCTGTTGCAGAACACAGGGTGTTGAACTTTCCCGATCCGGTCTACGGCGAACAATTGCAGGATCTCGCCGTGCAGGATCTGGCCATCGAAGGCCGGATGAAAGTCACTTACGAGGAAATCCCGGTGGAACTGGCAGGTGGCGAAAAGGCGTCCCTGCGCAAGCCAACCTATTCGATTTCCGACCTTGGTTACGGACCCATGCATCCCGACACGACACTGTCGCCGCGGGTCTCGCCGCCGATGATCGGGCTCGGACTGGTACAGGCCATCCACGAAGCCGATATTCTGGCGAACGCCGACCCGGACGACAAGAACGAGGACGGCATTTCCGGCAAGGCCGCATTCGTGCGCGATCACCGCACCGGCGAGCTGAAACTCGGCCGCTTCGGCTTCAAGGCCCAAAATGCCTCGATCCGCGACCAGAGTTCATCCGCCTTTGCCGGTGACCTCGGCATTTCGACACCGGATGCGCCGCGCGATTTCGGCGATTGCACGCAGGCACAGACCAAATGTCTGACATTGCCGACCGGCGTGCAGGAGCGCTTGGGGCCGACCGAAGCACCCGATCCGGTGATGGATCTCGTCACCTTCTATTCCGAAAACCTGGCCGTTCCGGCCCGCCGCGACATCGACAATCCTACCGTGCTGCGCGGCAAGGAAATGTTCTACACATCCGGCTGCACCAGCTGCCATACCCCGAAATTTGTGACGCGGCGCGATGCCGGCAACAAGGCGCAGGCGTTCCAGCTGATCTGGCCCTATGCCGATTTCCTGCTGCACGACATGGGCGAAGGCCTTGCCGATGGCCAGCAGGTTGGCGATGCCGATGGCCGCGAATGGCGCACCCAGCCACTCTGGGGCATCGGCTTGACGAAAACCGTCAACAACCACACCTTCTTCCTTCACGATGGCCGCGCCCGGAACCTGACCGAGGCGGTTCTCTGGCACGGCGGCGAGGCGCAGGCCGCGCGCGACGCCTTTGCGGACCTGCCCAAGGATGACAGACAAGCCCTCATCACCTTTCTGGAGTCGCTGTAAAATGCGCAAACTTTTCGTCGCCAGCCTTGCTCTGCTGATGCCGGCCGCCGTTTTGGCGCAGGAGCCCGCCCCGGCAGTGACCCTGCCCGAAGCCAAGGTGAAGGCAGTGATGACGGCGGCGGTCGATGGGTTCATCAAGCCGGGTTACGATGCGTTTGCGGCATCTGCGGCATCGACGACCAAAGTGGTTGGTGTGCTTTGCGCCTCGCCTTCCAAGGCAAATTACGAGGCGGCGCAAGACGCATTTCGAGACACGGCAAAAAGCTGGGCGCATATCGAAATCGTCCGCACCGGCCCAATCATCGAGCAGAACCGCTTCGAGCGCATCCTGTTTTACCCCGACCGCAAGAGCACCGGCCTGAAACAGGTGCAGGCGGTTCTTTCAAAATCCGACGAGTCCGCCACCGATCCCAAAACGCTCGGCACCAAGAGCGTTGCGACCCAGGGCCTTGGCGCATTGGAATATCTGCTGTTCGGCGCGGATGCCCAGATGCTGGCAACAGCGGAGAAGGACAGTTTTCGTTGCAGGTACGCTCAGGCCGTTGCCGGCAATATCGCCAATGTGGCCGAGGAAGTGTTGGGCATCTGGGATGCTCCCGATGGCATCCGGAAAGCCTGGGAAGAACCCGGCCCGAACAACCCGGCCTTCCGCACAGGCGGTGAGGCGATGACGGCGCTGCTCGGCATTCTTGTCCATGGCGCGGAAGCCGTGCGCGACCAGCGCATCGAGACGTTTTACAAAGGCCCAGACAAGGCAAAGTTTCCCAAACAGGCGCTGTTCTGGCGCTCGCAAAACACTTGGCCGTCCGTCATCGCCAATATCGACGGGCTGAAAACACTGCTTGCCACCTCCAACATGGGCGATCTGCTGCCGGAAAAGGACAAGCCGGTGGTCGCAACAATCGATGCGCAATTGACGGCAATGGCGACGACAGCTGGCAGCGTGACGCCAGATCTCGAAAAAGCCGTGGCCGATGAAGGCGAGCGCCAAAAACTCGATACGCTGCTCGCCGAGGGCAAGGACGTTATCTCCAAGCTGAACGATGGATATGGCGGCGCCATCGGCCTCAGTTCCGGTTTTTCCTTCGCTGACGGCGACTAATCCATGGTCTGGCGCGGTGAAACAATCGACCGACGGGCATTCCTGAAAGCTGCCGGCGTGGCCTTCACCGCCGCGCTTGCACCCGGTTCGTTACAGGCGCTGGAGCGAACGGACGCGGTCTATGCCTCCGGTTTCCGCGCACCGGACGGTTCTTTCGGCATCGCCACCGTGTCCGAACGTGGCGAGATCATCGACCGCGTTGCTCTGCCCGCCCGCGCCCATGGTCTCGCGCATAGCGCTGCGACCGGCCGCATCGTTGCTTTCGCGCGCCGGCCCGGCACGTTTGCGATGATTTTCGATGCCTTGCGACAGGCCGAACCGGTGATCATCACCGCACCCGAAGGCCGCCACTTTTACGGCCACGGCCATTTTTCGCCGGATGGTTCGCGCCTCTACGCCAGCGAAAACGACTTTGAAGGCAATCGCGGCATGATCGGCATTTATGACGCCACCGACCGTTTCCAGCGTATCGGCGAGTTCGATGCCCATGGTCTGGGCACGCACGATATGACCGTGTCCGACGATGGTTCAATGCTGGTGATTGCCAATGGCGGCATCGAAACCCATCCGGATTTCGGCCGTACCAAACTCAATCTAGATCATATGGAGCCATCGCTGGTTCTGCTGGATGCGCGTAGCGGTGCCCTGATCCAGAAACACGCCCTGCCGCCGTCGCTTTCCCAACTTTCCACCCGTCATCTCGATATCGGCGACAATGGTCGCATCTGGTTTGCCTGCCAATGGGAAGGCGCGCGCAACGAACTGCCGCCGCTGGCGGGGTGGATTTCCAAGGGTGAAGACATTTCGCTTCTCGACCTGCCGGAGGAAACGACTGTTCGCCTCGGCAATTATGTCGGCGCCATCGCCGTCAATCGTCGCGAGGGACTGGTTGGCCTGACCTCACCTGTGGGCGGGGCTGCGGTAACGCTGGATGCCAAGACCGGCGCGGTGCTGCGCGAAGAGATCGTCCGCGAGGCTGCCGGCGTTGCCCCTGCCCCCTCCGGCATCGCAGTATCCAGCTATGATGGGCACTTCAATGCGACCGAGAATGCGGTCGCCTGGGACCAACATATCATTTCCCTAAAATAAGCTTTACTCTGGCTTTTGGCGGCCCTATGTCAGGTCTATGCGAAAACTGACAACCTATATTTTATTTGTTGCAGCATGCGTCGCCATCGGCGTTCTGAGTGGCATCGCCAACATGCCCGGCGAGTGGTATCAGGCGCTGGAGAAACCGCCGCTCAATCCACCGAACTGGATCTTTGGCCCGGTCTGGGCAGCGCTTTACGTGATGATCGGCACAGCACTCGCCGAAACATGGTTCGATGAGAACAATCGCAACCGGTTGATCGTGTTCGGTCTGCAGGGCATTTTCAACATCTGCTGGTCGCCCGCCTTTTTCGGCATGCAGAACCCGGTTTTGGGTCTGGCCATCATCGTGCCGATGCTGTTTTTCATTCTTCTTTTCATCGCCATGAGTTGGAACCCCAACCGCAAGGCGGCGCTTCTTTTCGTGCCCTATGCCATCTGGGTATCGTTTGCCACCTATCTCAATCTTGCCATCGTGCTGTTAAATCCCTGATCTATGCCCGCCTCAGACATCGTGGAACGAGGCGCCGCTTGCGATCGCCGACTGCCTCGTGCAAGTTCGCGGTGACCAACAGGAGCAGACATGACAGTGATCGACCCCGGCGACTTTCAGACACGCATCGAAAAAAGCTTTGCCAGCCAGGGCGCGATGGCCATGCTCGGTGCCGAACTGACACGGGTCGAGCGGGGGAGCGTCGAGATCGAGATGCCGTTCGACCCAAAACTCACCCAGCAGCACGGCTTTCTGCATGCCGGTGTCATTGCCGCTGGCCTCGATTCCGCCTGCGGTTATGCCGCCTATACGCTGATCGAGCCGGAAGCATCCATTCTCACTATCGAATTCAAGATCAACCTGATGTCACCGGGCCGTGGCGAGCGCTTTCTGTTTCGCGGCGAAATCACCAAGCCGGGTTCCACCATCATCGTAGCCGACGGGCGCGCTTATGCGTTGGGCGACGGGCCGGCCAAGCTGATCGCCTCGATGAGCGGCAGCATGATGGTGATCCGTGGCCGCGAGGACCTTGCCGAATGACCGCGCCGCTCTTGATTGCGCCCACCAAACAGGTCGCCGGAAAATCCGTCCTCTTCGTGATGGCGGTGGATGCCGAATACGGACCGCATCTCAAAAGCCGCATCACGCCGCTGATGACCGGCGTCGGCCCGGTGGAAGCAGCCGTCGTGCTTTCCCGCGAACTGACACTACTGGAAACCGCTGGCGGCTTGCCACATCTGGTCGTTTCGCTCGGCTCCGCCGGTTCGCGCAACCTCGAGCAGACCGGTGTCTATCAGGTTTCCTCTGTTGCCTATCGCGACATGGATGCATCACCGCTCGGCTTCGAAAAAGGCGCAACACCGTTTCTCGATCATCCCGCCATTCTTCCCTTGCCGCTCGCTGTTCCGGGAATACCGCGGGCCTCGCTTTCGACCGGCGGCAATATCGTTTCCGGCGCAGCCTACGACCTGATTGCTGCCGACATGGTGGATATGGAAACCTTTGCGGTCATGCGCTGCTGCCAGCTTTTCGACGTGCCGCTGATCGGCCTGCGCGGCATTTCCGATGGCAGGCAAGAGCTGAAACATGTCGGCAACTGGACCGAATACCTTCATGTGATCGACGAAAAGCTGGCCGACGCCGTCGATAAACTGACAAAGGCGATCGAAAGCGGCCAGCTTCCGCTATGAAGCCAGCGAGAATCCGCTATGCGCTGGCGGTTTTCTGCCTTTGTCCGGTTGCCAGAAATGCCAAGTTTCTCTAAAGGCTCGCCATGACCCAGATAGCTCATCCCGACAGCATCCTCATCATCGATTTCGGCAGCCAGGTAACGCAGCTGATTGCGCGCCGCGTGCGCGAAGCAGGCGTCTACTGCGAAATCCATCCTTTCCAGAGCGCCGCAGAAGCTTTTGACAAGCTCGCGCCCAAGGGCGTGATCTTCTCCGGCGGCCCGGCTTCGGTCACCACCGAAGGCAGCCCGCGTGCACCGCAGGCGGTGTTCGACAGCGGCGTGCCGATCCTCGGCATCTGCTACGGCCAGCAGACACTCTGCACCCAGCTCGGCGGCGTCGTTGAAGGTGGCCATGCCGCCGAATTCGGCCGCGCCGATGTGGAAGTGAAAAAAGCCAGCCCGCTTTTCGACGGTTTCTGGGAACAGGGCGGCCGTTACCCGGTCTGGATGAGCCACGGCGACCGCGTGACCAAACTGCCGGAAGGCTTTGAAGTCATCGCGACCTCGGAGAACGCCCCGTTCGCCATCGCGGCCGATGAAAGCCGCCACTACTACACGACGATGTTCCACCCTGAAGTGGTGCACACGCCGGATGGCGCAAAGCTGCTCTCCAACTTCGTGCACAAGATCGTCGGCCTGAAATCCGACTGGACCATGGCCGCTTACCGCGCCGAAATGATCCGCAAGATCAAGGATCAGGTCGGCAATGAGCGCGTCATCTGCGGCCTGTCCGGCGGCGTGGATAGCTCGGTTGCAGCAATCCTCATCCACGAAGCGATCGGCGACCAGCTGACCTGCATCTATGTCGATCACGGCCTGATGCGTCAGGGCGAGACCGAACAGGTCGTCGGCATGTTCCGTGATCATTACAACATCCCGCTCGTGGCTGTTGATGCATCCGACATGTTCCTGACGCAGCTTGCCGGCGAAAGCGATCCGGAAGTGAAGCGCAAGACGATCGGCCGTCTGTTCATCGAGGTTTTTGAAGCGGAAGCGGCAAAGATCGCTGCCGACGGCAAGGGCGATCCGCGTTTCCTCGCACAGGGTACGCTCTACCCTGACGTCATCGAAAGCGTCTCCTTCTCCGGCGGCCCGTCTGTGACGATCAAGAGCCACCACAATGTCGGCGGCCTTCCCGAGCGCATGAACATGCAGCTCGTCGAGCCGTTGCGCGAACTGTTCAAGGACGAAGTTCGTGCATTGGGTCGCGAACTCGGCATGCCGGACTCGTTCATCGGCCGTCACCCCTTCCCTGGTCCAGGCCTCGCCATCCGTTGCCCGGGCGGAGTAACACGAGAAAAACTCGACATCCTGCGCAAGGCGGATGCGATCTATCTCGACGAAATCCGCAAGGCTGGTCTCTACGACACGATCTGGCAGGCTTTTGCCGTGCTGCTGCCGGTACAGACCGTCGGCGTGATGGGTGACTATCGCACCTACGAGTTTGTCTGCGCGCTTCGCGCCGTCACCTCGGTCGACGGCATGACGGCGGACTTTTATCCCTACGACATGAATTTTCTCGGCCGCGCAGCGACCCGCATCATCAACGAAGTGCGCGGTATCAACCGCGTGGTTTACGATGTGACGTCGAAACCGCCGGGCACGATCGAGTGGGAATAAGCGGAGCAATCCGTTCTGACTGAGATTGCAAGGGAGGGCGAAAGCTCTCCCTTTTTTCGTTTGCCGGAAAAGCATCTTGCCAGCCACCCGGCGTCACGCTAAGAACGCGCCATCACAGGGGTGCTCCGTAAGGCCGGGGCTGAGATTTGGTCGCATGACCATGGACCCTCAAGCTGATCTGGATAATGCCAGCGGAGCGAGGTAGAGCGATGTTTTCCGGCGCGCAGATTTCTTTGTATCCCATGACCGACGATTTCGTCGGCGTCATCACCAATGCGCTCTCTGCGCTCGATCCCTATCGTGAAAAACTGCGGATCGAAACGGACGATATCTCCACCCTGCTCGTCGGCACGCCTGATGTCGTGTTCGCCGCCATGCGCGACCTCTTTGCCGCGGCAGCGGCAAGCGGCAAACATTGCGTCCTGCATGCCACCATTTCTCGTGGCTGCCCCGGTGAACCGGATGACCCGATGTGTCAGGTGCCGGAATTTTTGGGGCCCTGGGCTCCGCTCGACGAGCGCAAGGCGAAGGCACATGCCGCTGTCGCCGACGCACCGGTCATCGGCCAGGAATCGGCGGCACAGTTCTCGCTCTACACGCTCGGCATCGACGGCCATATGGACGAAATCTACGGCTGCATCGATTTCGTGAAGAACTCGGGCACGTTCGAAAAATCGAAAAACTTCTGCACGAAGCTGCGCGGCGATACCGGCGCGGTTTTCTCCACCGTGCACGAAGCGCTGGTGCGTTTCGGTCCGCCGGCCGGCCATGTGACGATCGACCTGACGGTTTCCGCCAACAGCCCTTCCAAGCGCTGATTTTTCACGCGCTCTCTCGATCGGCCAAGGCCTCGTCATGTCGTTTTCGCAGTCCCAAAGTGGGCGGATTGCCGTCCAGATGATTTCCCATATCCGCCACGCCCTGCCCGCCGTTCTGGCGGTCGGTAGCCTTGTGCTGATCTGGGAAGCCTATGCGCATTTTTCCGGTGTTTCGCCCACGACACTACCGGCACCGTCACGAGTTCTGGCGCAGGCGTACGAATACCGGCAGGCGCTGCTCGACAATGCCATACCGACACTGCGCGCCACGTTGACCGGTTTTGCGCTTTCGCTGATCGCAGCCTTCCTTCTGTCGATCATTGTCGATTTCGTACCGCGCCTGAAACGGGCGCTGTTTCCCGTCTTAATTATCAGCCAGACCTTGCCGCTGGTGGCGATCGCACCGCTGATCGTGTTGTGGTTCGGCTTCGGGCTTCTGCCAAAGATCCTGCTCGTGGCACTGGTCACCTTCTTTCCCATGCTGGTGGCGTTATCCAAGGGTTATGAGGCGACAGAGCCGGAACTTGAACAGTTACTGGCCTCGATGGGCGCGCCGCGCTGGAAACTGTTCTGGCTGGCCCGTCTACCCTCTTCCCTGCCCTTCTTTTTCGCGGGCTTGAGAATTTCCATCACCTATGCGGTCGTCGGCGCGATTTTTGCCGAATATGCGGGGGCGGCCAAAGGGCTCGGCATCTACATGCTGAATGCCAAGAACAATTTTCGCCCCGACCTCGTGCTAGCCGCCGTGTTGGTGAGCGCCGCGCTGACGCTTTGCTTGTTCGCAGCAGCCGTGCTGGCGGAACGACTGGCCATGCCATGGACGCGTCGGACTTCCACCGGAGGGCCAATCCGATGAGCGCGCCAAGGTTGACGCTTGATCAGATCGGTTATCGGTATGGCGACCTGCCGGTACTCGAAAACATTTCCATGGCCGTGCAACCGGGAGAGTTCGTCTCGATCCTCGGGCCATCCGGCTCCGGAAAATCCACGCTGTTTCGGCTGTTGACCTGCGCCATCACCACGGACATCGGCGCGATAGCATTCGATGGCAAGCCTCTCGCGGAAGCCGGACGCCCCTTCGCCTTCATGCCGCAACGGGATGCGCTGATGCCGTGGCGAAAGATCATCGACAACACCACACTGGGCCTTGAGGTTCAGGGGATGCGCCGTGCCGTGGCACGCGAGCGTGTGGCACCGCTGTTTGCCGAGTTCGGGCTTGCTGGTTTCGAACAGAACTATCCGGCAGAACTTTCCGGTGGCATGCGGCAACGTGCGGCACTGTTGCGAACCGTCGTGCAGGACAAGCCGATGCTGCTGCTGGATGAACCTTTTGGCGCGCTCGATGCGCTGACGCGGGCCGGCATGCAGCGCTGGCTTGAGGGCATGTGGGCACAGCACCGCTGGACGGCAATGCTCGTGACTCATGACGTGCGTGAGGCCGTGCATCTTTCCGACCGCATCTATTTGCTGTCACCTCGCCCGGCAAAGGTGATCCGCGAGATCGAAATCGATCTGCCCCGTCCGCGCGGGCGCGATGCCGCCACGCAGGTGCGGGCGGCGGCGATCGAGGCGGACATTCTCGAGACGCTTCTCAAGCCCGATCCAGATCATTCCGGCAGTTCACCGACACGGTCATTCGCTGCCGAGTAAAAATTCACGCGTTTCAGGAGGATTGAACGCCATGACCATGCTCACCCGCCGCACCGCTCTTGCGTCCGCTGCCGGCCTTGCCTTAGCACCACTGCTGGGCCTTCCGGCACGAGCGAGCAACCAGACGGTAAAGGTGGCGCTCGACTGGACGCCGAACACCAACCATATCGGCCTGTTCGTGGCCCGGGATAAAGGTTTTTATAAAGAGGCGGGTCTGGACGTCGAAATCCTGCCCTACACCGACACCTCGGCCGGCACGCTGGTTGCCAACCATGTCGCCGATTTCGGCGTGATCGGTTCGATCGGCCTGTTCACCCAGCACTCGGCCGGTGCCGACCTGATCGGGACATATGCGATCGTGCAGCACGAGACCGGACGCGTGGTCTTCAAGGCCAGTCGCGACGACATCAAGAGCCCCAAGGATCTCGATGGCAAGACCTATGGCGGGTTCGGCAGCGCCTGGGAAAATGCGCTGCTGAGCGCGATGATCCGCCATGATGGCGGCAAGGGTGAATTCGAGACGGTGACGCTCGGCACATCGGCCTATCAGGCGCTGGCAAATGGCTCGGTGGATTTCACGCTGGAAGTCTATACTTGGGAAGGCGTGCAGGCCGAACTGGAAGGCCTGAAGCAGAAGGCTTTCCGGTATGCCGATTATGGCGTGCCGGACGAACATACGGCCCTGCTCGGTTCCAGCAGAAAGTTTCTCGATGCCAAGCCGGACGTGGCCAAAACTTTCCTGCAGGCCACACAGAAGGGTTATGCCTTCGCCATCGACAACCCCGATGAGGCAACCGACCTGCTGATCTCCGCCAACAAGGATGCGCTCACCAATCGCGCGCTCATCCGTGCCTCTCTGCAGGCGCTGATCGACGGCCATTATCTGCGTACGGAAAGCGATGTCGTCGGAAAGATTGATCCGGCCAAGATGGAAGCGATCGGCACCTATCTTTTCGACGCGAAAATCCTGAAAGACGGCGACGGCAAGGTGCTCGAAGCCAAGCCGGACATGGCGCGCTATTTCACCAATGAGGCATTCGGAGGATAAAACAGTCTCCGTCGAACCTCTGCGAATGCCTGCCACCCCTCAGGCATTCGCTATCTGACGGCCAGACAATGGCCATTTTTGCACTGCAGCAAGTTTACAAGCTCAGTTCACGTCGATAGACCTCGACGCACGACAGATCGGGGACCATTGCATGCTGCGCAGACTCTACGACTGGACCATGGCGCTAAGCGCCCGCAAGGCTGCCTCGACATGGCTTGCCGTCATCGCTTTCGTGGAGAGTTCGATCTTTCTGGTGCCGGCAGATGTGCTGTTCCTGCCGATGGCTTTGGCCCGACCGCAGCGCGCCTGGCGTTACGCACTGATCGCGACAGTCGCTTCCGTTCTGGGGGGCATTGCCGGCTGGTGGATCGGTTATTATGCGTTCGACGCGATCGCCAAACCCATCCTGGAATTCTACGGCAAGCTGGACACGTTCGAAGAACTTCGGTCCGGCATCACATTCGAAATGGTGGTGCTATTCCTGGTCACGTCGGGGCTGGCGCACCTGCCGCCGATCAAGGTCGTCACCATTCTGGCGGGGGCGGCGCATGTAAACATCTGGTTGTTCATCGGCTCGGCAATCGTCGCGCGCGGGGCGCGTTTTTACCTGCTGGCTTGGCTTTTGCGGCGGCATGGCGAAGGTATCCGCCACTTCATCGAACACCGTCTTGGCCTGATAACTGCGATCGGCGCAGGCGTGCTGCTCGTCGGTTATGTCGGCTACAAATTTCTGACGCACTGAAGTTTTCAGCAGTCACGAATTTTCAGCAGCGCATGCCAAAGCTCATCTCTCGTTGAGATGAGTAGCGGCAGACATATTGCGATGATGGAAGAAACATTGCTGCTATCTGAGGCAGCTTGCGCAGCAGCATTTAGAGAATGCTGCCACCCCGGACTGCCCCTGTTCGATCCGGGGCAGTCAGATCATCAAGATTCTGATTAGAACTGTACGCGGTCAAATGCCTTCGGGTCGATACCGAGCGTGGCAAGGTCGCGGGCCTGCGGCTTGCGGCCACCTTCAACGGCTGCGGAAGCAGCGGTAGCGGCACCGAAAACTGCGATTGCACGGCCAATAAAACCACCGCGCATATTCTTGAGGTTCGTAGACATGTGCATCTCCTTTTGTTGATTAGAATATGCTCCTGAGCCGCTTTGCATTCAATGCACAAGGCAAGATGGGAGCCATGCAAAACAACGCTGCCTGCCTATGTTTCCGCTTGTTCCCCGAGGATTTTGTAGGCATTCCAGACATCGAAGTTAGACAGGGAGAAGACAGATGAGCGTCACGATTTTCGGCATCAAGAACTGCGACACGATGAAAAAGGCGCGCACCTGGCTGGACGACCACGGCATCGATTACACCTTCCATGATTACAAGGCATCCGGCATTGATCTGGCTCATCTCGATAGCTGGACGGACAAGGCAGGATGGGAAACGGTGCTGAACCGCGCTGGCACGACGTTCAAAAAACTGCCCGACGAGGCCAAGGCGGACTTGACCCGCGACAAGGCGATCGGCCTGATGCAGGAACAGCCGTCGATGATCAAGCGTCCTGTTCTGGAGAAGGACGGCACGCTGCTGGTCGGCTTCAAGCCGGAACTCTACGCCGAAGCCTTCGGCAAATAAGGGACAGCCACGATGTCCAAAACGACACGCGCCACCCAGACGCTCGCCAAGGCCGGTGTCAGCTTTGAGACCGTGACCTATGACTATGACCCCAATGCCGAGCGCGTCGGTCTGCAGGCAGCGGAAGCAATCGGCGAGCAGCCTCACCGGGTTCTGAAAACCCTGATGGCCGAACTGGACGGCAAGGCGGTCTGTGTGGTCGTGCCGTCCGACCGGGAAGTGTCGATGAAAAAACTGGCGGCGGCTTTCGGCGGCAAATCGGCACATATGATGAAGCCGGCCGATGCCGAACGTCTGACCGGTTACCATGTCGGCGGCATCAGCCCTTTCGGTCAGAAGAAGCTCGTGCCGACGGCCATCGAGATGGCTGCAATGGATGAACCACTTGTCTACATGAACGGCGGGCAGCGCGGCTTGCAGGTTCGACTGAACCCGAAGGATGCTCAGCGCGCGCTGAAGGCAATTGTTGCAGCCCTGATAGCTGACTGACCTTCAAATCCGAGGCCTGCGGGTCTATGTCTGTCCCATCGTTTTTTATGAAAACAGGCAGGCACCTCCATGAACATCCATTCCGATATCGCCACGATCGATCCGAAAAAGCTGGAAAAGCTTGCCGAAGTGGCCGTGAAAGTGGGACTGCGGCTGGAAGCCGGCCAGGATCTGGTGATGACGGCGCCGCTTGCCGCCATCCCGTTGGTCCGCCTGATCACCCGCCACGCCTATATGGCAGGCGCCGGATTGGTGACGACCTTCTACTCCGATGAGGACACGACGCTGTCGCGTTACCGCCATGCGCCCGATGCCAGTTTCGACAAGGCGTCCGGCTGGCTTTACGAGGGCATGGCCAAGGCGTTCGCCGGCAATGCGGCGCGTCTGGCGATTGCCGGCGATAACCCGATGATGCTGGCCGGTCAGGACCCGTCAAAGGTGGCGCGTGCCAACAAGGCCAATTCGATGGCCTACAAGCCGGCGCTCGAAAAGATCTCGAATTTCGACATCAACTGGAACATCATCTCCTATCCCAACCCAGCCTGGGCCAAACAGGTGTTTCCGGAACTTGGCGAGCAGGAAGCCATCAGAAAACTTGCCGATGCGATCTTCGCCGCCTCACGTGTCGATCTCGACGATCCGGTCGCGGCGTGGACTGAGCACAACGCCAACCTGCGCAAGCGCTCGACCTGGCTGAACGGCGAGCGTTTTTCGGCTCTCAAGTTTACCGGCCCCGGCACGGATGTGACCATTGGTCTTGCGGACGACCACGAATGGCATGGCGGCGAATCCACCGCCAAGAACGGCATTACCTGCAACCCGAACATCCCGACCGAAGAAGTTTTCACCACACCACATGCGCTGAAGGTGGATGGGTACGTGTCGAGCACCAAGCCGCTGTCGCATCAGGGCACGCTGATCGATGGTATTCAGGTGAAATTCGAGGGTGGCCGCATTGTCGAGGCAAAGGCCACCAAGGGTGAGGAAGTGCTGAACAAGGTGCTGGATACGGACGAGGGCGCACGCAGGCTCGGCGAAGTGGCACTGGTGCCGCATTCCTCACCGATCTCAGCCAGCGGCATCCTGTTTTACAACACGCTGTTTGATGAAAACGCCTCCTGCCATATTGCGCTCGGCCAGTGCTATTCGAAATGTTTCCTCGACGGCGCATCGCTCACCCAGGATCAGATCACCGCCAAGGGCGGCAATTCCAGCCTGATCCACATCGACTGGATGATCGGTTCCGACAAGGTGGACATCGACGGCGTGCGTGCCGATGGTTCGGTAACACCCGTCATGCGCAAGGGCGAATGGGCCTGATTTGAAGGCTGCCACTGAATGCGAAAAGGCCCGGTCTGCTTAAGCGGACCGGGCCTTTTTCATGTCATTGATCAGACGCCGCCTGTCGGGCCGGCTTGTGACCCTTCAGGCCATAATAGGCAATGTAGACGTAGCAGACGATCGGCATGACGAAAGCCAGCTGGATGCCGATCGTATCGGCAAGCGCGCCCTGCACCAGCGGCAGGATGGCGCCCCCGACAATGGCGAGGCACAGGATGCCCGAACCCTGGCTGGTGTGACGGCCAAGGCCATGCAGAGCAAGGCTGAAGATGGTCGGGAACATGATCGAGTTGAACAGGCCGATGGCCAGAACCGCCCACATGGCAACGGCGCCGGTAGACATGATGGTTACGATCAACAGGATGATGACTGCGGCAGCATTGAAGGCCAGCGCCTTGCCGTCATCGACATACCGCATGACAGCAGCACCGATGAAGCGACCGATCATGGCGCCACCCCAGAAATAGGCAACGTAATGCGCGGCGTCGGTTTCCGGAATGTTGCCGATCGTCGGCTCCGCCAGGAAGTTGACGAGAAAGCTGCCGATGCTGACTTCAGCGCCGACATACACGAACAGGCCGACAGCACCGAGAACGAGGTGACGATAACCCCAGGCGGAGCCTCCCGCATGGGCACCGGTTTCGACGGTCTCTTCTTCCTGAACCTGTGGCAGTTTCAGTGCTGCAAAGATGGCAGCGAGCACGAGGAAGGCAATGGCCAAGATCATGTAGGGAAACTGGACGGCACCGGCTTCGGCGACGCGCAGGGCTTCGACCTGCTCAGGCGTGGCATTTTCCATGCCGGCGGTTGCGGCAGACAGGATCAGCACGGCGCCGAAGAGCGGAGCAAGCGTGGTGCCAAGCGAGTTGAAGGCTTGTGTCAGCGTCAGGCGGCTGGCTGCCGTTTCCGGCTTGCCGAGCACGGTGACGTAAGGGTTGGCAGCAACCTGCAGCACGGTGACACCCGCGGCAAGCACAAACAGCGCGCCGAGGAACAGCGCATAAACGCGGTAGCTTGCTGCCGGGATAAACAGCGCGCAGCCGATGGCCGCGATCACCAGACCGACGACGATGCCCCATTTATAGCTGATGCGCTTGACCAGCGCGCCGGCCGGCAGCGAGACGATGAAATAAGCACCGAAAAAGCACAATTGAATGAGCATGGACTGCGTGTAATTCAGCGAGAACACGCTTTTCAGATGCGGAATGAGAATGTCGTTCAGGCAGGTGATAAAACCCCACATGAAAAACAGCGATGTCAGAGCGACAAGAGCAAAACCGTAGTTTTCAGTGCTCGAAACGCCGGAAGAACGGGCTCCTCCGAGATCGGCACCGTTGCCTGTATAACCAGCCACTTGGGAAACCTTTCAACGCAATCAGCAGTCAGCAGCGACGCGATGTCGTGCTGCACTGCGGGACAGATTGTCCCTATGAGCAGCCTATATGCTGCAGGTGCACAGTTTTGGAAGTGATCTCCGTCAATTTCGTTGGCAATACACCTAAATTTTGCGCACCCGAATTCTGCCTTCGTAAAGATTGCATTCAGTCTTTTTCGGTAATCTTCCGTTAGCACTGTCTCCAATGGTTCCGGTTTGCTCCAGTCAGGCGCCGGACATGTGATGCGTACGGATACCGATGCATAAAGCGATCAAGCCTGCATTCTTCATGGCCGCGCTGCTCTTGAGCAGCTGTTCATCGAGCACGACACCGGAATCCCTGGTGCCGACACGGCCATCCCGCGAACTCACCAGTTCGATTCAGCAGGCACCGCCGGTTCCGGCAGCCAGTGTCGGCGGCCCTTCGATTGCCGCCGCGTCACAACCTCAACAACATCAGGAAGTTCTCGCCTGGGCCGGACCGACGCCGAGCGGCCATACCTCCATGGCGCCTGCGCCAATGGAAACCATGACAGCCTCCAGAACGGCCCCTCTTCCAGCATCCGAGACGACTGTCGGCATGCCGGGAACCCCGCTACCCCTGCAGCGCCCGGCCGGCATGATTGAAACCGCAGCACTTTCATCCGGAACGATGAGTGCAGCAGCGCGCTCGCGCATCTACAGCCGCCAGTTCCGCGATGCCAAGCCGATCAATTTCGGCAAGGTGCAACCACGCCACTTTGCCGTTCACGGTGTGGACGTTTCGCGCTGGCAGGGTGAAATCGACTGGCCGAAACTCAGAACCCAGGGCGCCAACTTCGCCTATATCAAGGCGACTGATGGCGGCGACCATCTGGACCCGATGTTCAGAACCAACTGGCGGCGCGCCAAGGAAGCCGGTATTCGCCGCGGTGCATACCACTTCTTCTACTGGTGCCGCACCGCCGGCGAACAAGCTGACTGGTTCATCCGCAACGTACCGCGCGAGCCCGACGCTCTGCCGCCCGTGATCGACGTTGAATACAATGGCGAATCCGCCTGCAAGATGCGGCTTTCAAAGGCCAAGGTCATCGAAAAGATGCAGGTTTTCATGGACAAGCTCGAGCGCCATTACGGCCAGCGTCCGGTGATCTATACCGCTCCCGATTTCTACAAGGACAATCTGCGCGGCGAGTTCGAGAATTATCCGTTCTGGCTGCGCGCCGTCGCCCAGCATCCGTCAAAAGTCTATCCCGACCGCAAATGGGTCTTCTGGCAATATTCCGGCTCGGGCCTGTCGCATGGCGTCACGGGCAAGATCGACCTTAATGTCTTCAACGGCAGCGAACAGCAGTGGCACAACTGGCTGAACCGTCAGCGTGGTTCGGGCGGCGTTGCAAGTCGATAAAACCGGCTGGCGGTAACCGCCAACCGAAAAGAGGCGCCTGCGATATCGCAAGGCGCCTCTTTTTGTTTGTGCAGATGAAATCCGATGCCTGACCTGCCGGCTCAGCTCGCCAGCCTTGTCGGCCTGTTGCGAACTGCCAGTTCGGGCATTTCCTGAAGAAGCTCAGCCACCTGTTCAGCACGCAATGGCCGCGCCAGCAGGAAACCCTGCACCTCGTTGCAATGATCGGCAGTGAGGATCGCCAGCTGTTCGTTGGTCTCGACACCCTCGGCGGTAACGGAAATGCCAAGCGCACGGCCAAGCCCGAGAATGGCCTGCACGATCGGACGCGCACTTTCCTTCCGGTCGAGATCGGACACGAAACTGCGGTCGATCTTGATGACGTCGAACGGGAAGTTGCGCAGATAGCTGAGCGAAGAATAACCGGTACCGAAATCGTCCATGGCAAGGGTGACGCCGACTTCCTTTAGTTCTTTCAGCAGACTGATGGCGCGATCGGCATCTTCCAGAAGAATGCCTTCGGTGACTTCAAGCTCCAGCAGCGACGGTTCGAGCCCGGTTTCCTCGAGGCAATCGCGGACCTTTTGGACGAAATCGGCATCCCGGAACTGCACCGGCGACACGTTTACGGACACGCCGATGCCATTCCAATGGGTGGCTGTTTCACAGGCCGTTCGCATGATCCAGTCACCCAGAGGCACGATCAGGCCATTCTGCTCGGCAAGCGAAATGAATTCCGCAGGGTTGATACGGCCGCGTTCCGGGTGCGCCCAGCGCACCAGCGCCTCGACGCTGCGGATTCGCCGCGCACGCGTATCGAACCGCGGCTGATATTCGAGATAGAACTCGCCGGCCGCAAGGCTGTTGCGCATGCCTTCGGTCATCTGCCGCTGCACTGCGATCTTGCAGTTCATATCGGTCGAGAAGAAACTGAACTGTCCGCGGCCGTTTTCCTTCGAGCGATAGAGAGCAGCATCGGCTGCGCGCAACAACTCGTCCGGCGTGATGCCATCAGACGGCGACATCGCCACGCCGATAGAAACGCCAACCGACAATTCGACCCCTTCATGACGGATAGGTGCCGTGACGATGTCATGAATATGCATACAAAAACGTTCGATGGCTTCCGTCGGCATACCGGGCGCGGCAATGACGAACTCATCGCCGCCAACACGGGCGACGATCTGATCGTCCCGCAACGCACGGCGCATGCGATCAGCGACTTCCCCCAGAACACGGTCGCCGACATGGTGACCGTAAGTATCGTTGATCGGCTTGAAACGGTCGAGATCGAGATAGAAGACGACCATGCTGCCGGCGGGACCGGCCAGGCAGTTTTCCATGAAGGACGAGAGTTTCACACGGTTCGGCAAAGACGTGGCAGAATCGTGCTGGGCCTGGCGGCGGGCATCATCGAATGCAGCGGCCAGTTCCACGTTGGAACTGACGTCGGTCGCATATTTGATGACCTTGGTCGGTTTGCCGTTGAGATCGAAGATCGGGTTATAGCTGGCCTGAATCCAGATCTCGCGACCATCCTTGCCGACACGTTTGTACATGCCGGAATGGTAGCTGCCGGACCGCAGTGTATCCCAGAAACCCACATAATCGGCGCTGGCGGCCTCGTCTCGTGCGATCAGCACGGAGTGATGGCGACCTCTTATCTCGTCGAGCTCATAACCGAGCATGTGCAGGAAATTCGGATTGAGGTCCATGACAGTGCCATCGAGATCGAAGACGGCCACGCCCTGCGACTTGTGGATCGCCTCGATCTGTCCCTGATAATCGGCCTGGCGCAGCTTCGCCTCGGTCACATCGGTCGCATATTTGACCACCTTGAAGGGACGACCGCTCGGATCCTTGATCGGATTGTAGGTGGCTTGCAACCACACTTCATGACCGTTCTTGCCGATGCGCTTGTATTCACCGGCACGGAAGTGGCCATTGGCGAGATCATTCCAGAAACTCGCATATTCTGCGCTGTCGGCTTCCTCCTGCTCGACGAACATCCTGTGATGTTTGCCGCGAACATCGACGAATTTGTAACCGGTTGCCGTCAGGAAATTCTCGTTGGCTTCGATGATCGTGCCGTCGAGCTCAAAGGAAACAACGCACTGGGCATTGTGAATGGCAGCAATCTGGCCCTCGTGTTCGGCCTGAACGATACGCTCGTCGGTCACAACGGAAGCGTATTTGACGACCTTGACCGGTTTTCCATTGGCATCGAAGATCGGATTGTAGGTAGCCTGGAGCCAGATCTCAGTACCGTCCTTGCCATAACGCTTGAACATGCCTGAACGATGCCGGCCCTTGCGCAGGTCACTCCAGAACGTTGCATATTGCGTGCCATGCGCATGTGATCGTTCGACGAACATCTTGTGATGTCGGCCCTGAACCTCTTCCAGAGCGTAACCGACGGCCTCGAGAAACTGCTCGTTGGCATCAAGAATGGTGCCGTGCATATCGAAGGTGATGACGCTGTTCGACTTGTGAATGGCATTGATCTGCCACTCGTAATCAGCCTGACGCAACTTCTGGGCCGTTACATCGCTGGCATATTTGACGATCTTCATCGGCCGTCCGGCCGGATCAAAAATCGGACTGTAGACGGCCTGCAGCCAGACGTCCTCGCCATCGCGGCGGCGGCGGCGATATTCACCGCTCTTATGTTCTCCGCGGGCGAGCGAACGCCAGAATTCCCGATATTCGACAGCATCGGGATCATGCACGAAGATTGAATGGTGGCAGCCGATGATCTCGTGCAGCGCATAGCCGGTTGCATCGAGGAACTGGGTATTGGCGTCCAGCACTAACCCATCCAGCGAAAAATGGATGACCGCCTGATTGGCATTGATGGCGGCAATCTGCCCCCGCTCATCCGCTTCACGCGCCTTTTCCTGGGTGACGTCTGTGACGATCTGCAGAATCTCGATCACGACACCGTCTTCGGACTGGATCGGCACATAACGTGATTGCAGCCACATTTCCGCACCAAGCTTGGCGATCCACAGCGAGATCATCTCTCGCGATTCACCCGTGCGCAGTCTTTCCCAAAGGTCCTTCTGGCGCCCGCGCTCCACTGCCTTTGACAGGAACATCGTGTCGGCATTGCCGAGAATATCGGCAAGATCATAGCCCATCATCCGCAGAAAATGCGGATTTGCGGCGGTTATCTTGCCGTCGACATCATACTTCACCGTGGCGAAGAGCTGATTGAGGGCGCGAACCTCTGTTGAAAGGTTCAGATAATCGGCGACGGGCTGCGGCATCGGCGGGACACTGATTCGTTAAAACTGCCGCCAGCCTATCGCGCACTCTCTAAAGTAGCGTAAACATTTGAATTCATTGTGTTTATAACTTATTGTCACTTTTCTATATTCTAAAAATAGAACACAGAAGCGACAACCGCCATCAGTTGCAAACCAAATGGCGGCATTCTCGCGATACAGTATCGAACAATCAGGCCGAAACGGTCTCGTCCACGGTATCGGCGCCGGGGGCATTCTTTTTGACCGATTCAATGCAGTTCTTGGCACTGGCCTTCGACGCGTAGGTTTCGGAGCGCACCATGGCCTCGCCATTGGCGGCCTTGAACCTCACGAAATGTTCGCCATTCTTGCTTTCAACGATCTCGAAACGATAACCCGACCCGGTCTCGTCCTTGGTGAGGTCGACAGTTGCAGCGTCCGGCGCATTTTTCTTGATGGACTCGATGCAGTTTTTGGCGCTGGCTTTGGACGCGTAATTTTCCGACCAGACCATCACTTCGGCATTGTAGACGAACTGGACGCGGAACTGCTCGTTTGCAGCTTTCACGATCTTGAACCTGTGCATGCGACAACTCCCCATGAATCTGGTCATGAAACCTGTAAATCGCATGGCGGTCGTCGCCATGTATCAGAAAGGTGTAATGCAGGCGGGGGTTAAGTCAAGGGAAGCCTGTCGGTGATGATCTACTGGTTGAGAGCGAGAACGGTTGCGTTTCAAACATGAGCAGGAGGTGTCTCGAGTGAAGCGGAATTTCATCTATGTCGGCAATGCCGCCAGCAACGATATCAGCGTGTTTCTGTTGTCGGAGGACGGCCATGCCGAACTGGTCCAGACCCTGCCTTTCGCCGGGATCACGGCGGTGGGCAATGCCACGCCGATTGCCGTCAGTCCGGACCAGAAGTTTCTTTATGTCGGTATCCGGGCCGCCCCCTTCAAAGTCCTGGCCTTCGAGATCGATCCCGCAACCGGGCATCTGCTGCAGATCGGCCGCGCGGCGCTGGCCGACAGCATGGCCTATCTCTCCACCGACCGAAGCGGAAGATTTCTGTTTTCCGCATCCTATGGCGGCAACGTGATTTCCGTCAATTCGATAGACGACAATGGCGTGGCCGAAGATCCAGTGCAGGTGATCGAAACCGGGCTTAATGCCCATGCCATTCTCCCCTCGCCCGACAATCGCTTCGTGTTTGCAAGCAATCTCGGTTCCGACCAGGTCCTGGTGTTCCGCTTCAACGAGAATACCGGCGTGATTTCAGATGGCGATCCTCAGAGGATTGCATTCGAGGCAAAATCCGGTCCTCGCCATTTTGTTTTCTCGCCGGATGGCCAGTTCACATTTGCGATTACCGAGTATAGCGCCGAGGTGATCGCCTTCGCCTATGATGCGGCAGGCGGAAGCTGGAAAAAGCTGGATGCCGCCGGCATTCTTCCGGCAGATTTTGATGGAGTCAGTGCCAGCGCAGACATCCATATCACACCGGACAGCCGGTTCATCTACGCTTCCGAGCGCATGTCCAGCACGCTCAAGCTTCTGCATTTCGATGCGGCGAGCGGAAAACTGCAAACCCGTGAAAGCATTGTCACCGAAAAACAGCCGCGTGGCTTTACCATAGACCCGACCGGCCGCTTTCTGCTGGCTGTGGGTGAGCTATCGCACCGAATGACCATCTATTCGATCAGTTCAGCAACCGGCGCGCTACAGGCGGTAGCATCCTACCCGACCGGCCGGCAGCCGAACTGGGTGGAGGTGATAGGCTTCGAGTAAGACGACGGGATAAGCGACATAATGTCGGTAGACTTCGCCCCGCCAAAAGGCCCATACCTGAGCGCATCGGGATGGAGGTTTGAAATTTCATGGCAGACAACAGTCTCACCGCTTCGGCGGGAGGGCGGGCGGAGTTTTGGCGCGGCTTGATATGGATGGCCGGCAGCATGGCATCCTTCATCGGCATGTCGATCGGCTCGCGCGAAATGGCAGCGACGATGTCGATCCAGCAGGTGATGTTTTTTCGCGCGCTGGTCGGGCTGCTGATCATTCTGATCGTGGCGCGAAAACTTTTTCCCGAAGTGCGTCAGATGAAGATGCTGAAACTGCATCTCTTACGCAATGTGGTGCATTTCACAGCGCAATATCTTTGGACGGTGGGCATCGTGTTCCTGCCGCTGGCTTCCGTCTTCGCGCTGGAATTCACCATGCCGATCTGGGCCGCCTTCTTTGCCTGGATCTTTTTGAAGGAAAAGCTGACGACACCGCGCATCATCGCCACGATAGGCGGTTTTATCGGCGTGTTAGTTATCGTGCGGCCGGGTCTCGCGATGATCCATCCCGCCGCCGGACTGGTGCTGATCGCAGCCGCCGGTTTCGCCATCGCGCTGATCGTAGTGAAGGAGTTGACGCGCCATTGCTCGCCGGGCGTCATCGTCGTCTGGATGATCCTCATCCAGCTGCCGCTCGGCTTCGTGGCCGCACTCACCGACTGGCAGCCGGTGCAGATGGTGTCCGTGCCGTGGATGTTCGTTTCCGGCATCGGTGGGCTGACCGCCCATTATTGCCTGGCGCAGGCGCTGAAACGGCTGGAGGCCTCGATCGTCATGCCGGTCGACTTTTTGCGCGTGCCGCTGGCGGCGATCGTCGGGTATTACGCCTATTCGGAAGCCATTGACCTGTTTGTCTTCCTGGGTGCCGGCATCATCGTTCTGTCGAACTATCAGGTGGTGATGACGGAGCGCAGACGCGTGCGCTAAAGAAAAAGGCGGGCTCCTTGGCCCGCCTCACATCAATCAATCGTCTTTCATCTTCAGTGCGGCGATGAACGCTTCCTGCGGAATATCCACCTTGCCGAACTGGCGCATGCGCTTCTTGCCTTCCTTCTGCTTGTCGAGCAGCTTGCGCTTACGGGTGGCATCACCACCATAACACTTGGCCGTCACGTCCTTACGCATGGCCGAGATCGTCTCGCGGGCAATCACGTTACCGCCGATCGCGGCCTGGATCGGGATCTTGAACATGTGCCGCGGGATCAGGTCCTTCAGCTTTTCGCACATGTCGCGGCCGCGCTTTTCGGCCGCCGTGCGGTGCACCAGCATTGAGAGAGCGTCCACGGGCTCGCCATTGACCATGATCGACATCTTGACGAGGTTGCCCTCGCGGTAAGCGTCGAGGTGGTAATCGAACGAAGCGTAACCCTTGGAGATCGACTTCAGGCGGTCGTAGAAATCGAACACGACTTCGTTGAGCGGCAGCTCATAGGTGAGCATGGCGCGCTTGCCGACATAGGTCAGTTCCGTCTGGATACCACGACGATCCTGGCAAAGTTTCAGAATACCGCCGAGATAATCGTCCGGCGTCAGGATGGTGGCCTTGATCCACGGCTCGCGGATCTCGGAAATTTTCACCACATCCGGCATGTCGGCCGGGTTGTGCAGCTCGCGTTCCGAACCGTCGGTCATGGTCAGCTGATAAACGACCGAAGGGGCGGTTGCGATGAGATCGAGGTTGAACTCGCGCTCCAGACGCTCCTGGATGATTTCCAGATGCAGAAGGCCAAGGAAGCCGCAACGGAAACCAAAACCGAGAGCGGCGGACGATTCCATTTCGAACGAGAACGAGGCGTCGTTGAGACGCAGCTTGCCCATGGCGGCGCGCAGGTCTTCGAAATCCGCGGCATCGACCGGGAAGAGACCACAGAACACAACGGGTTGAGCAGGCTTGAAGCCCGGCAGCGCTTTCGCTGTCGGCTTCTTGTCTTCGGTGATCGTGTCACCGACGCGGGTATCGGCCACTTCCTTGATGGAACCGGTGAAGAAACCGATTTCGCCCGGACCAAGGCTGTCGACCGCCAGCATTTTCGGGGTCAGCACGCCGACGCGCTCGACCTGATATTTGGCGTCCGTGCCCATCATGCGGATGGTCTGGCCCTTTGTCAGTACGCCATCGAGGATACGCACCAGAACCATGACGCCGAGATAGGTATCGTACCAGCTATCGACCAGCAGAGCCTTAAGCGGACCCTTGTCGCCGGCTTCGCTCTTGGGAGCCGGCAGCTGGTGGACGATGGCTTCGAGAACATCCGGGATGCCGAGACCGGTTTTCGCCGAGATCAGAACGGCCTGCGAAGCATCGATGCCGATGACTTCCTCGATCTGTTCCTTGATGCGCTCCGGTTCGGCCGCTGGCAAATCGATCTTGTTCAGGACCGTGACAATCTCGTGGTCGTTGTCGATCGCCTGATAGACGTTGGCGAGCGTCTGGGCTTCGACGCCCTGCGACGCATCGACGACCAGAAGCGAACCTTCGCAGGCCGACAGCGAACGCGAGACTTCGTAGGCGAAGTCGACGTGGCCGGGCGTGTCGATGAGGTTCAGCACATAGGTTTCGCCGTTATTCGCCTTGTAATGCAGGCGGACGGTCTGGGCCTTGATGGTGATGCCGCGCTCGCGCTCGATATCCATCGAATCAAGGACCTGCTCGGACATGTCGCGTTCGGCAAGGCCGCCGGTCGTCTGGATCAGACGGTCGGCCAGCGTTGACTTGCCGTGGTCGATATGGGCCACGATCGAGAAGTTGCGGATATGGTCAAGCGGTGTGCGGGAATTGGTGCTCATGGTTCGCGCATATATCAGTGACAATCCCCGCCGCAAAGGGGGGACGATAACCTTTCGTTGAGTATGAGGCCCGGATTTATGCCTATGGCAGCTTGGTTTCCGGGGTGATGCCGCCTTCGGGATCGGTGATGATGGATGCGTTCGGCATCTGGGCCGTTTTCATGCCAAAGTTTTCGCGCTCGTCCATCGGCACCGGCTCGCGTTCCTTGAGGCGCCAGATGACGTAACCGCCATAGGCGGACGCCACTAGAATGATGGCATAAATAAACGTCTGCTGGCCGAGAACGGGGGCGAGAAAGGTGATGCCGAGCGGTACGATCGTCGCCGATGTGGACCATGCGACCAGCAGCGTCGATGACAGCGGCACGAAATCGCCGGGGTCGGCACGGTCGTTGGCATGGGCATTAGCGACCGAATAAACGGTTTCGATGGCACCGCCGAAGACGAGAAAGACGATCATCAGCAGCATGAAGGTTGTGAAGGAGACCATCAGCGCCGCCACGCCAGAAACGACGATGAGGCCGCAAGTGAACAGCAGGATGACGCGGCGATCGATGCGATCGGACATCAGGCCGAGCGGGTACTGGATGAACAGCAGGCCCGTCTGCATGACAAGCATGAGCAGTGCCACTTCGCCCTGGCTGACCCCGTTCAGCGTCGCATAGATCGGCGTAAACCCCTGCACGACCATGGACAGGCCGCCCGAGGCGAGAACGCCGATCAGGCCGACGGGGGAGATGCGCCATGCCATTTTGACATCAACACTGACGCTGGCCGGCGGCGGCGGGTTCGGCAGGCGGGTCAAGCCGATCGGGATGATGGAAAGGGCCGTAACAAAAACGACGATCAGTGGAGCGAGATTACCCTCCGCCGGCACCTGCCCGAACAGCCATGCGCCAAAACCCAGACCGAGGATAAAGCACATGTAGAAAAACGACATGGCCCGGCCGCGCCATTCATTCGATGAAGCGTGGTTGAGCCAACTCTGGCAGATGATGAAATTGACGTTGGAGGCGGCGCCATAGATAGCGCGGGCAAGCACCCACCAAACCGGCGGCAGGTCGGCCGCCACCAGCACGGCGCCGATGATGACCATGGCCATGGAGCAGGCGAACAGCCGCGCATGCCCGACGCGTCG
Source organism: Endobacterium cereale (assembly GCF_009617585.1). Classification (GTDB taxonomy): domain Bacteria; phylum Pseudomonadota; class Alphaproteobacteria; order Rhizobiales; family Rhizobiaceae; genus Neorhizobium; species Neorhizobium cereale. The sequence goes on from NZ_WIXI01000022.1 coordinate 342,425, forward strand.
GATGAGCGGCCCGGCCAGAACACAGCCGAGCAGGCCACCGAAGGCAAGCGCCGGCACCGCCAGCCTCGCGGCCCATGTGGCACCCTGGCTGGTGAGCACGAAGGGCACGTAGGTGGCCATGATGCCGCTGCCGATAGCGGCAATGGTCATGGATATTACGATGCTGGCGATGGAGAAGGGCGAAGCGGTTATGGCAGGCGTTTCGCTTGCCGTCGTGTTGGCAGTCGTGCTCGAAGTCATGCTCTGGCTCATTCCTTGGGCAGGCAACGTCATGCTTGGTATGTCCGGATGATCTCGACAGAAGCCCTCCGTCGCCGGCCTCCTTACAAAGCTGGGTGATATCGGAAAACTGCTTTGCGATTGTGGAAACATTAACGCAGGCTTGCGACGGAAAGCTATCCGGTGAGCGGCATTCGCAGCGCCAATTTCGAAATAATCTTCCGCGCGCTTTACCGCTTGATTCCTCTATAGGGGATAAGTATTCTCAAATGATGGAATTTCGTGATCAGCAGTTTGAAGGCGAGGTCGGCGAACGGGCGAAAACCCTGCGCAGTGGTGCGGGTTTGACGCTCGATGAACTCGCGAGACGCTCCGGTGTCAGCCGGGCAATGATCTCCCGCATAGAACGTGGCGAGGCAAGCCCGACGGCCGCCCTTCTTGCACGATTGTGTGAAGGGCTGGGACTTTCGCTTTCCGCCTTTTTTGCAACCGACGATGCTGCCCCCTCCCCGATATCCCGGCGCGAGCGGCAACGGCTGTGGCGCGATCCGCATGCCGGTTACCTGCGCCGCTCGGTCTCGCCGGCAGGCACGCGATCGAAGGTCGATATCGTCGAGGTGGAGTTTCCGGCCGGTGCGCGCGTTGCCTTTCCGCCGCGCGAGGAAAGCCGGGTGATGACCCAGCATGTCTGGCTGTTCGAAGGCGTGCTGGAAATGGTGTTTGAAACCGAAACGATCCGGCTGGAACCGGGCGACTGCCTGTTCATGGATATCGGCGACGCTTTCGAATTTCACAATCCGTCCGACAAGCCTGCCCGTTATGCAGTGATCCTTGATCGCGGCCGCTAGATATTGTCCTGTTTTCCTGAGGATTTTTCGATGACCGATATCCGCATTCTCGACGCCGAGGCAGCCCGGTCCGCCATTCCCGATCTCTGCGAAATTCTGTCCGACGGCATCAATAGTGGCGCATCGCTTGGCTTCATGCTGCCCTTTACGCCGGGTAACGCTGTGACTTACTGGCGCGAGATTGCCGATGCGGTGGCAGCGGGCAGCATCATCCTGGCGGTTGCCGAACATGAAGGCCGGATTGTTGGCACCGTGCAGGTGGGACTGGCTTCGAAACCGAACCAGCCGCATCGTGGTGACTTGATGAAACTGCTGGTGCATCGCTCGGCACGCGGGCTTGGCCTGTCGCGAAAATTGATGGCGGCAGTGGAAGAAGAAGCCGCAAGACGTGGCCGCACGCTGCTGGTTCTGGACACTGCGACGGGCAGCGAAGCCGAAGCGATCTATCCACGCTTCGGCTGGGAACGTGTCGGTGTCATTCCCGACTATGCGCTATGGCCGCAGGGCGGCTATTGCGGCACGACGCTGTTTTACAAGCGCATCGGATAGGGTGACGGGAGGTCTTCACCTCCCGCCCCGCCTTTTCAGTTGCCAGGCTTCAGATCGCGCTCGAAAGCGTCGATAATGAGCCGGCTCAGTTCTTCGTGGATTTCCGCGCGCGGCCGGGCGGTTTCCTCGCAGATCGGGTCGTTTTCTTCGAAAGACTTCAGGAATGCAGCCGCGTCCGGCTGGCAGACCGGCAAAAAGCTGTAGTGATCGGAATCCGTGACGCGGTGGAACGTGGCGTTGGGAAGCTCCTTCGACAACTGTTCGGCCTGTACCGCCAGCGGCACCTTGCCCTCGTTGCCAAGATTGATGAGCGTGACCGGAACGCCCACCTTCGCAACACTTTCAGGCTTCATCAGCGTACCGAGCCCCGGATCGACGGCAACCACTGCGTTGATACGCGGCTCATGGTTGGATTGCTCAAAAAGCTTACGGTCGATTTCGCGCAGATCGAATGGCTCGACCTTGACGAAGGCGCCGTCCGCATAACCACGACCGCCGCGGAACCAGCTGCAATCCAGAGCGCCCGGCGGGTGTTCATCGCAATAACGGATGAAGCCATCGAGGTCCGGTATCGCTCCTGCCAGCTCAAGCGCCGTGCTGCCGCCAAGGGAAAAGCCGAGAATGCCGATACGGCGTTGATCAATCGAATTCTGCCAACGCTGGTTCCTGGAAAAGGCGGTGATGAGCACGGACATATCCTGCGCCCGCTCCCAGATTTTTGGCGTGGCGGCAGGCAGGGAATCGCCGCTGGTCGTACCGGGATGGTTGGGAGCGGCGACGATGTAACCGGCCTTGGCCAGTTCGACGCCGATCCAGCCCATGCCTTCACCACGCGAACCCGAACCGTGCGACATCAGAATCAACGGAAAATGGCCTTCGCGGATGGTGGCACCGGTATTGGCGGTCGATGCCTGAAAAACCTTGTCACTGGTGGAAACGGCGGGCTGCCCGTCTCCTTTTGACGGATACCAAACTGTAACCGCCAATGGCCTCGGATAATCCTGCATAACCACGCTAATCTTCTGAACCCCCACCGGTTCGGCGGCGTGAAGTGCAGTAGCAACAGCGCAAAGAGAAAGCGTGAGAAGAAGTTTTGTCGGTCTCATAGAAAACCTCGTCGGGTTGAAGAACGAGGCGAGGATGAAACGGACAGGGCGTGGCATTCGACCTCGAACACGATCGAGGTCGTTTTTCTTTATGCGACCTTATCGTTGGCTTCGGATTTCCGCCAAAGCTGTTTCCAGCATCATGCTTGGCTGCCATTGCACGGCTGCCCAGCCGCATTGCCGGGCGGCTTCGATATTTTTGCCGGCATCGTCGATGAAACCGATATCGGCAGGATCGACGCCGGCCTGCCGAGTGGCGATTTCGAAGAATGCGGCGCTCGGCTTCTTGTGACCGAGTGCAGCCGAATAAAAGATTCCGTCAAAACGATCGACGAAGCCCAGATGCTGCATCAGCCAGCCAGCGCGGCGATGCTCCTGATTGGTGGCAAGGTAGAGTTTTGTGCCCGCCGCCCGAAGCGTTGCCAGATCATCGAGCAGGCGCCGATCCAGCCGACTGTCGTTTTCGAACCAGTAGCGCAGCACCTCTTCGACATCCAGATGTGGGGCCACCTCCGACAGCACGGCTCGCAAGCGTGGTTCGATCGGCTCACGACCGCTGACGATATCGGCCCAATAAGGCGTGAAGAAATGCAGCTGCAGTCTATTCATGTCGAGACCGAGATCGCGTTCTGCATCGGTAAAGGCCGGCTTGCCATCGGACGGACGACCGCTGACCAGAACACCATCGACATCGACCATAAGGATTTTCATCAGACTTGCGCCCCCGCAAATATCTGGATGGTTATGGCATGGTTCGACCGTGGCCGAGGAGAAATGCCGCAAAATCCTCTGAAAAATCTCGCCTCCCCTGTCGGCAACCGTCCAGCAAGCGCGTCCTTGTCGGTATCGACAACGTGGAGTAGCGTCGATCGCGGCGCTTTGGGAGGTTTGGCATGAAAACATCCTATCAATGGGTCATCGTGGCCGCGGGCGGCCTCATGGGCTGCGTGGCGGCCGGCGCCATGTTTTCGCTGGCGATATTTCTGCAGCCGATAGTAACGACGACCGGCTGGTCGCATGCAGGCGTTTCCCTGGCGATGACGCTGAATTTCATCGTCATGGGGCTCGGCGGCTTCATGTGGGGGATGGCGAGCGATCGTTTTGGCGCACGCATCGTCGTCTTGACGGGCAGCCTGCTTCTGGGGCTAGCACTGGTTCTGGGTTCTATGGCGACCAGCCTTCCGGCCTTTCAACTCATCTATGGCGGCATACTGGGGCTTGCAACCAGTGCATTTTTTGCACCGCTGATTGCGCTCACCATGGCGTGGTTCGACAAACATCGCAGCATTGCCGTGTCGCTCGTATCCGCCGGGATCGGCGTGGCACCGATGACGATATCGCCGCTGGCTCGCTTTCTCGTCTCCTATTATGGCGACTGGCGCCCGGCCATGCTGGCGATCGGTATCGGCTGCTGGATCATTCTGCCGCCTCTGGCGCTGTTGATGCGGCCGGCGCCGAAGACCGCCTCGGATGAGCAACGACCAGCGGAAACTGGTTCAGGCGGGCAGGAGTGGTCGCTGGCCAAAATCGTCAGCTCACCGAAATTCCTTGTCCTCGCCTTCACCTATTTCGCCTGTTGCGCCGCTCATTCGGGGCCGATTTTTCATATGGTCAGCTATGCCATGGCCTGCGGCATCGCGCCGATGGCAGCCGTCAGCATTTACAGCGTGGAAGGCGCAGCCGGGCTTGGTGGGCGTGTTCTTCTCGGGCTGCTCGGCGACCGGTTTGGGGCCAAACCGGTTTTGATCTGCGGGCTGCTGGTGCAGGCGTTGGTGATTTCCGCCTATACGCAGGCAAGCGCACTTCCCGGCTTCTATGCTTTAGCCATCATTTTTGGCGCTGCCTATGGCGGCGTCATGCCGCTGTATGCGGTGCTTGCGCATGACTATTTTCCGCCGCAGGTGATGGGCACCGTGCTCGGCGGCATCACGCTGTTTTCCTCGGCCGGCATGGCGCTCGGGCCGGTGGCAGGCGGTTGGGCCTTCGACCATTTTGCCGGTTACGAATGGATGTTCATAGGCTCTTCGCTGATTGGACTGGCGGCGGTGGCGATTGCACTCGCCTTTCCCAAACCGGGGAACACGCAGCCACCGGCAGTGCCGGCGGCTGCGTGAAGTATCAGGCCTTTGCCCGCTTTTCCGTGAGGAAATAGAGGAAGGCGACGATCGGTAGGGCAATGCCGATCGATGATGCCAGCGACCAGCCACCCTTCGCATAAGCCCAGGCACCGATGGCCGAACCGAGCGCACCGCCGACGAAGAAGGCTGCCATGAACAGGCCGTTGAGGCGGCTGCGCAGGCTGGGGTTGAGGCCATAGATAGCGCGCTGGCTGATGACCAAGGTGGTGGAGACCCCGAAATCGATCAGGATGGCGGCAAGCGTGAGCAACCCGAGCGCCAACCAGGACCCTTCCGGCGCGATATGCGTGATCAGGTAGCCCACGACCAGCGCGGCAATGCCGAGGGCCGTGGCAGGACGGCCGAGATCACGATCGGCGAGACGTCCCGCAATTGGCGAGGCAATGGCGCCAGCAACACCGGCGAGTGCAAACAGCGCGATACCGGCCTGGCTGAGCCCGAAGGCCGGGCCGGCCAGCAGGAGCGGGGTAACCGTCCAGAACAGGCTGAAGCTGGCGAACTGGCCGAACTGATAGGCGGCGCGCCGACGCAAGATCGGCTGAGTCAGTGCGAGCGAAACCATGGAGCCGAGCAGCGACAGATAGTTGAGACTGGTTTCCGGCCGGCGTTTGGGCAGTTTGATCGCCAGCACGACGCCGAGCACGACCATCACGGCAGCGGAGAGATAAAACACCGTGTGCCAGGAGGAAAACTGGGCGATGAAGCTGGAGACCGGCCGTGCCAACATGATGCCGAGCATCAAGCCGCTGACGACATTGCCGACGACACGACCACGGCTTTCATCCGGCGCAAGGCTGGCGGCGAAGGGCACGATCATCTGCACCGCAACCGAACCGAGGCCGATCATCAACGAGGCGGCGAGGAATGGAGCGGGCGTGGAGGAAACGGCGGCGGCAAGAAGCGCCACGGTAACGATGGCGATCATGATCACGATCAGCCGGCGATTTTCCACCAGATCACCCAGCGGCACGACAAAGAGAAGCCCGAGGCCATAGCCGATCTGGGTCAGCGTGACGATCAGACCGGTCGCTTCCGCCGGCAGACCGATGGCGGCGGCGATCGGGCCGGCGAGCGGTTGGGCATAATAGATATTGGCGCAGATGAGGCCCACGGCTGCGGCCATGAGAAAGGTCATGGCCGTCGAAATGCCGGCCGACTTTTGCTGTTCGTCCGGTTCGGAAAACGCGGTGTTTTCCTCGGTGGCTTGGAGGGTCATAAAAACTCCCGGGAGGCTGGAGGTATAAAAATCAATCGAGGATCTTCAGGGCGGCATCGGCGATCGACAGGGCGCGGGCAAAATCCTGCCCGCCCTTGCCGATGACACGCATGCCCTGGATGACGGCGTAGAGAAGACGGGCGGTGATCGGCGGATCGATATGTGCACCGATCGAACCATCGGTCTGGCCCTCGCGAACCAGACGTTCGAACAGCGTCTCGAACCCGGCCTGCGAGCGGGCGACGCGGGCATCGGCCTCGGCATCGAACAGCGCGAGTTCAACGGCTGCACCAACGACGAGGCAGCCACGGCGGCCCATCTCGCCATGGGCGCCATCGGCATAAAAATGCAGCAGCAGACGGATGCGTTCACGGCCGTTTCTGCCGGGCGCGATCGCTTCGTCACGACAGGCATTGCGCACCAGTTTGTAACGATCGAAGGCGGCGAGAAAGATCGCCTTCTTGTCGGCGAAGGCCTTGTAGAGGCTGCCGGAGGTCACGCCCATGGCGGTACTGAGATCACCAATCGAAGTGCCATGATAACCGCGCTCGGTAAAGACGACGATGGCCTTGTCGAGCGCGGCATCCATGTCGAATTCACGCGGCCGACCGACGGGGCGCTGCGTTGCCGGAGCTACATCTAAGGCGGTCATGATTGACGAAACCATATTCGGAAATGATCGTTCCCAAATATGCCTGATACCCGCCATGGTCAACCGGTTTGTTCGAAAAATTCGGAACATATGCCGCCGACATGGGTTGATTTCCTGCCACTACCCCAAAAGATGGAGGCAGATCATGAGCAAGAGTGACGTGGATAAAGCCATCAAACGCGCAAAGCGCCAGGTGGAAAACACCAGTTCAGGCGGCCACCTTGGCGGCACCTATTACGGTCAGGAGGCGGACGGCAAGACGTCGTCAACCAACAGCAAGGTCGGCGACAACCGCCCGAATACCTGAACCTGATGGTATAACGTCGCGTTTGCATTCGTGTGCTTGCGCACAATACGCGCGAAAAAGTTGCAATCACATAGGTTCTATTTAGTATTTCTACCTTTGAACTGGCGACTTGCGAACATTTTGAAGATCAAACGAAAGCCCCGCTCCCGCGCGGGGCTTTTTTTTAACGTTCTTTGGCTACCACAGCCATGTTTTGTGCGATTTGCGCCACAGAATCGCCCAGCCTGCCTGCTTGACGGATAGGCGAGCGGTTTCGCCAGGGGGCAACCCACAAGTTTATATTAGGACTTTGATTACGTCGCGACCAAGAGATGTGAACTGATGATCGACCCTTACGACATTCTTGGAGTGACCCGTGATGCCGATGGCACCGCCATCAAGGGCGCCTATCGCAAACAGGCAAAGACCTCACATCCTGATGCAGGCGGCGACGTGGAAACCTTCAGCAAACTGACCAATTCCTACGAACTGCTGATCGATCCGATCCGCCGCAAGGTCTATGACGATACGGGTTATGACCCAGCCCTTGCCGATACCAAAGATCTCGAAAGCGTACTGGTCCTCGAAACGCTGATGAACGAACTCATCCTCGATGAACGCGAGCCGGGCAGTTTCGATCCCGTTGCAGCCATGCGTCGCAAGCTGACCGACCAGATCGTCAGCGCCCGTTTCCACATTCTTGAAATGGAGCGCCATCGCGGCCGCATCCGCAACCATCTCGACCGTATCGGCAAGCGCCCAGAAGCTGACATTCTCGGCCGCATGTTCCGCGCCCGCACCGATACGATCGGCGAGGCCATCACCAAGTCCGAAGCACAGATAGACTCGATAGAACGCGCTTATGCGATGCTGGAGGGTTATTCCTACGAGATGGTGGAAATCGTGCAGAACGCCGCCGAGTAAGCGCCGATCGCAGCAAGTCCATTCAAACAAAAGCCCGCCGTTGATGAAACGGCGGGCTTTCGTTATTCGGCAATCGCCCGATCAGGCGCGCAGAACGCCACCGGTGGTCTTTTCAACATTGGCGACGATCTTCTTCGTCAGCGCCTCGAAATCTTCGTCAGTCAGTGTCTTGTCGACCGGCTGGATCAGCACTTCGATGGCGACCGACTTCTTGTCCTCGCCAAGCGATGCGCCGGCAAAGACGTCAAAAACGTTGACGCCGGTGATCAGCTTGCGATCGGCGGTCTGGGCCGCCTTGATGATGGCGCCGGCTTCGATGTCCGAACCGACCACGAAGGCAAAGTCGCGCTTGACCACCTGGAAGGGCGAAAGCTCAAGACCCGGCTTGGTGCGGGTGGCCTTCTTCTTCGGCTCGGCCATGGCATCGAGATAGATCTCGAAACCGCAAAGCGCGCCGGAGACATCGAGCGTATCCAGCGTCTTCGGATGGAACTCGCCAAACGTGCCGAGAATGATTTTCGGACCCATCTTGATCGTGCCGGAACGGCCCGGATGGTACCATGCGGGGCCGCCCTGTTCGATCTGGACATTGCCCATCGGCAGCCCGCAGGCTTCGATCACGGCAAGCGCGTCGGCCTTGGCATCATAAACATCGACCGGCTTGCCGCCGCCCTTGGCGGTGTTCGACCACATGCGGCCGGCACCATTGATGGAGGCGGTACCGCGACGAATGCCGCCGGCGACACGACGCTGGCCTTCCGGCGTATCGGTCTCGTAGGTGCCCGACACTTCGAAGATTGCCACATCGCCAAAACCCTTGTCGGCATTGCGCTGGGCAGCCGTCAGCAGACCCGGCAGAAGCGACGGGCGCATGTCGGACATGTCGGCCGCGATAGGGTTGGCCAGCTTCAGCGACGGCGAACCGCCGCCAAAAAGTTTTGCCTGATCTTCCGGGATGAAGGACCAGGTGACGGCTTCCAGCATGCCGCGCGAGGCAAGCGCACGCTTGGCAGTGCGGGTGCGGATCTGCAGTGTCGTCAGAATACGGCTGTTGATAGCAGACAGCTTTTCAAGCGGTTCCGGCTTGATCTGGTCGACGCCGTGGATACGCATGACCTCTTCGACGAGATCGGCCTTGCCATCGACGTCAGGACGCCAGGACGGCACCTTGACGGACACACGCTCGCCAGAACCTTCGACCGTGAAGCCTAGGCGGGTGAGGATGTCGCGGCTTTCATCGGTGGAGATGCCGAGGCCGGTGAGGCGCTTGACTTCGGCATAGGGGAAATCGACCGACTTGGCTTCGTAACCCTTGTAACCGACAATCTTGGCTTCCGCCGGGGTGCCGCCGCAGAGGTCCAGAACCAGCTGCGTGGTGCGGTCGAGGCCGGGAACCATGTATTCCGGATCAACGCCACGTTCGAAACGATAACGCGCATCGGTGATGATGCCGAGCGTGCGGCCCGACTTGGCGATATTGATCGGGTCCCAGAGCGCCGATTCAATCAACACGTCGACGGTGTTTTCGTCGCAGCCGGAATGTTCGCCACCCATGATGCCGCCGATCGACTCGACGCCGTTGTCATCGGCGATGACGACATTGTTCGGGCCCAGCTTGTATTCGCGGGTATCGAGCGCCAACACCGTTTCACCGTCAGTGGCGCGACGAACCACGAGATCGCCCTTAACCTTCGCCGCGTCGAAGACGTGCATCGGGCGGCCCTGGTCGAAGGTCATGTAATTGGTGATATCGACCAGCGCATTGATCGGGCGAAGGCCGATGGCCTTGAGGCGCGTCTGCATCCATGCCGGGCTCGGGCCGTTCTTGACACCGCGCACAAGACGCAGGCCGAAACCGGGGCAAAGTCTTTGGTCATCGAGATCGATCGTCAGGCTGACAGACGTCTCGCCTTCAAGCTTCAGCGCCGGGGCAACTGGTGCCTTCAGCGTGCCGAGACCGGAAGCGGCCAGATCACGGGCGATACCGTAGATCGAGGTACAGTCCGGGCGGTTCGGCGTCAGGTTGATCTCGATCATCGGATCGTCGATGCCGGCATAGGCCGCAAACGACGTGCCGATCGGCGCATCGGCCGGAAGATCGATGATGCCGTTATGATCTTCCGACATGTTGAGCTCTTTTTCCGAGCACATCATGCCATGGCTTTCGACACCGCGGATCTTTCCGACCGACAGCGTCACATCGATGCCCGGGACATAATCGCCCGGACGCGCCAATGCGCCGACCAGACCGGCGCGAGCATTCGGCGCGCCACAGACGATCTGTAGCGGCTTGCCGCCATTGACGTCAGGACCGGCATCGACCGACAGAACCTTGAGGCGATCTGCCTCGGGGTGTTTTTCCGCCGAGAGAACTTTTGCGATGACGAAAGGCTTGTAGGCCGCCTTATCGTCGACATCCTCGACTTCGAGACCGATCGCCGTCAGGCGCTCGCAGATCTGCTCGAGTGTGGCGTCGGTCTCAAGATGATCCTTGAGCCAGGAAAGCGTGAATTTCATTGGTTTTCTCCTGAAGGCCTCGGCACGGTCATGGTTTCCATCCGTGGGAGGCCGTCATCGACATGGAAGAAGGGAAGCTGCTCGCGCACATAGCCGTGCACGCGCGGCGGATAATTTTCCGGCGCATCCATGGCGCCGAGCATGAAGAAAATGCGGTCGGAAAGCCGTTCGTCCGTATAGGCGATCGGCGCACCGCAAGTGCCGCAAAAGCTGCGGTTGACGGGAGCTACGCCGTAAGTGGCGGCGCTTGCTCCTTCAAACGTCACATCTGCGGCATGAAAACCCACGAAAGCTGCAACAGGAGCACCGCTTGCACGCCGGCAATCACCGCAATGGCAATAGCTGGCATAGATTGGATCAGCCGTCGCCTCGAAGCGGATGGCGCCGCAACGACATCCGCCCCGATGAAGATTTTGCTGCTGCACTGCCATCTCGCTCATGGATGATCCTGTTCGCAAGCGCTCCGAATTACTGGCTCAAACCACCGAATAGCGTCGGCATGTCGAGCGGGCGGAAACCATAGTGGTTCATCCAACGCACATCGGCGTTGAAGAAATCGCGCAGGTCCGGCATGCCGTATTTCAGCATGGCGATACGATCGAGGCCCATGCCCCAGGCAAAACCCTGATATTCGTCCGGATCGAGACCGCCGGAGCGCAGCACGTTCGGATGAACCATGCCGCAGCCGAGAATTTCCATCCAGTCACTGCCCTCGCCGAATTTGACGATCGGGCCGGAACGGTCGCACTGGATGTCCACTTCGAAGGACGGCTCGGTGAACGGGAAGAAGGACGGGCGGAAACGCATGACGACGCTGTCGACCTCGAAGAAGGTCTTGCAGAATTCTTCCAGAACCCAGCGCAGATTTCCGACATGCGCCTTCTTGTCGATGACGAGACCTTCGACCTGATGGAACATCGGCGAATGGGTGGCATCACTGTCTTGACGGTAGGTCTTGCCGGGGATGACGATACGGATCGGCGGTTCCTGCGCTTCCATCGTGCGCACCTGAACCGGCGAGGTATGGGTGCGCAGCACCTTGCGCTCGCCCTTCTCGTCCGGCTGGAAGAAGAAGGTATCGTGCATTTCGCGGGCCGGGTGGCCTTCGGGGAAATTCAGGGCGGTGAAGTTGTAATAGTCGGTTTCGACATCCGGCCCTTCGGCGATTGAGAAACCCATATCGGCGAAGATGGCGGTGATTTCGTCGGTGATCTGGCTGATCGGATGGATACGGCCACGCTCGGCCGGCGACGAGCGCACTGGCAGTGATACGTCCAGCGTTTCGGCTTTCAGGCGGGCATTGATCGCCGCATCCTTCAAAAGCGTCTTGCGCTCGGTAATGGCGTCAGTGATCTCGGTCTTCAGCGCATTGATGGCCGCGCCACGATTTTGGCGCTCTTCCGGCGTCATCGAACCCAGCGTTTTCAGGAGCTCGGAAACCGACCCCTTCTTGCCAAGCGCCGAAACGCGGACAGCTTCGATGGCCGCTTCGTCGTCGGCACCGGCGATCTCGGCAAGGAGAGCGCTCTTCAGTGTATCGAGTTCCGTCATGATGTCCTGCTCTGTCGGCCACGTCAGCCGGGAAATACTGTTGTCAGATAGGCGGTGGCCAGAATGAATTGTCGCAAATCTCTACCCATGTGAATCCGGCCAATCAACCGGGCAAGCCATAAAAAGCGCCCGAGCTGCCGCGTCATGGCGTGCAGTTCGACAATCGCGGCCTGCGGCGCCGATGTGACCCATGCCGCATAGGCACGATCCTGCACTTGGGCACGCGCGATGGCGCGGTCGCTCAACTGCAGGAACAGCAGCCAGAGATCGCGCGCCTGGGCCGTGGCGAGCGGCATCACCGCTTCCGGTTCTTCCTCAAAATCGATATAGCCGAGGCGCCCGTCGTTCACGAAAATATCGCGCGGGAAAGGTCGGCCGTGACACAGACCTGCACGGTGAAGATGACCGAGTTCCGCGCTGCAGAAAACGAGAAGATCGTCATGCGCGGCCGGATCATGCTCTTTCAATTCCCGAAGGCGGCGCTCCACTGTCGGCGCAATATCGCTCAGCACGATGGCATTGCCGCATGTGTAGAGGATTGCGGCCGTCGGAATATTGCTGCCGGCAAAACGCGCCATGCGGCGCAAATCGCGCGACACCATGCCCTCGCCGGTTTCAGCCGGTGACGGGCGCATGAAGGATAGACGCAATACGCTCGCAAGTGCCGCCTGTACCGCGACGATCGCGCGGCGGCTCTTGTCGCCATGCCGCTTGATCCAGACCGTGCCGCAGGACAGAGAAACCACCTGCACGCGCGCGCGATCCGACACAAGTGCCGCCAGCAGCGGAGCGATATCTTCGGCGGGCAGGTTCGGCCCGCTCCTCATGTCGATAACGTCATCAGCCACCTCAGCGCTCCTTAACACCTCTGGGGTTCCGATCCGGTTCCGATAATAGGCCATAAGCCAAAAAAGAAAAAACCCGCGCAGCAACGCCGCGCGGGTCTTTTTTTGGTTCAGAAAAAGTCCAGCGCTTACTTAACGGCGCTTTCAAATTCGTTCTTGGTGCCGGCGTCCTTGAGGTAGGACAGAGCCTTTTTCGAGGCTTCAACCAGGGCGCCGAATGCTTCCGGCTCATGGATGGCCATGTCGGACAGAACCTTGCGGTCGACTTCGATGCCAGCCTTGTTGAGGCCGTCGATGAAGCGGCCGTAGGTCAGGCCGGATTCGCGGACGGCAGCGTTGATACGCTGAATCCACAGAGCGCGGAAATTACGCTTCTTGACCTTGCGGTCGCGGGTAGCGAACTGACGCGAACGATCAACAGCAGCCTTTGCGGCGCGGATCGTATTCTTGCGGCGGCCGTAGAAGCCCTTGGCTGCCTTGAGTGTCTTGGTGTGCTTGGCGCGGGAAGTTACGCCACGTTTTACGCGTGCCATGTCATGATCTCCTTAAAACTGTTCCAGGTCGTCGATTAGTCTTAAAGACCGTTCGGCAGGTAGTTCTTGATAACCTTCTTGCCGTCAGCTTCGGCCAGAACCATCGTACCGCGTGCATCGCGGATGAACTTGTTGGAACGCTTGATCATGCCGTGGCGCTTGCCGGCGGCAGCTGCGAGAACCTTGCCGGTCGCCGTAACCTTGAACCGCTTCTTAGCAGCGGATTTCGTCTTCATCTTGGGCATTTTGCTACTCCAGTTTTGTATCGAAACAGCAGACGAGGCTGTTTCAAGCATTAACAACGGCCACGGCATGCCCTGCCGGACCGTTCGGACGCGCGCTTATAATCATAGTCCGATTGAAAGCGCAATGGGGGAAACTGCCGAAAAGCCCACGTTTGCGGGCACGAGAGGCGAGAAACACCCCACTCATCGGCAAAAGAGCAGTGGCGGCGCCTTAACGGGGCGCCAACACCATCATCATCTGGCGGCCTTCGAGCTTGGGCTCGGCTTCCACCTTGGCGATCTCGGCCGTGTCTTCCTTGACCTGAAGCAGCAGCTTCATGCCGAGTTCCTGGTGGGCCATTTCGCGGCCACGGAAACGCAGCGTCACGCGAACCTTGTCACCCTCATCGAAGAAACGCAGGATCGCCTTCATCTTCACCTCATAGTCATGGGTGTCGATGTTCGGACGCATCTTGATTTCTTTGATTTCGACGACCTTCTGCTTCTTGCGAGCTTCGGCCGCCTTCTTCTGGTTGGCATATTTGAGCCTGCCCAGATCGAGGATCTTGCATACCGGCGGATCGTTGTTGGGCGAGATCTCTACGAGGTCAAGTCCCGCGTCCTCGGCCATCTTGAGGGCCTGGTCGGTGGGTATGTTACCGAGATTCTGGCCTTCGGCATCGATAAGCTGGACCCTGGGAACACGGATTTCCCGGTTTGAGCGCGGGCCCTCTTTGACAGGGGCATCGGCTTTGAAAGGTCTGCGAATGGTCGTGTACTCCTGAATTTTTTCAATTTGCGGTGGCGAGCATAAGCGTCGCAATTGCAATTGCGGGCCAATGTCGTCATCGACGCGGTGAAGTCAATAGCATATCGCGCCGGAAAGATCACCTGCCGTTGGCATGTCAGCTATATGTTTTATGACGGCGCAGCTATAAGCCCCGTACAATAGATAGGAATAAACGAAGGAGCAGACAATGGACGCGACGACACACAGCGAGATGGCTCGACTGACGGTCGGCACCGGCAGTCACGCACGTGAGATTGCCTATGTGCACCGCGCGGCAGCGCACAGGGATGCTCCGACACTCGTCTGGCTTGGTGGCTATCGCTCCGACATGGGCGGCACCAAGGCGCTGGAAATGGAAGCGCAGGCCGCGACACAGGGCGTGGCCGCTCTGCGACTGGATTATTCCGGCCACGGCCAGTCCGGCGGCGATTTCAACGACGGCACGATTTCACGCTGGCTGGAAGAGTCGGTTGCCGTCATCGATCATGTCGCGCCGCAGCGCGTGATCCTTGTCGGCTCTTCGATGGGGGGCTGGATCGCGCTGCGCATGGTGCAGGAACTGGCAAGACGCGGGAACACTCCCAAGGTCGACGGACTGGTTCTCATCGCCCCTGCCCCGGATTTCACCCACGACCTGATCGAACCGGCACTGAGCGAGAAGGAACGCCAGTCTTTGACCGAACGCGGCTATTTCGAGGAAATATCCGAATACAGCCCGGAGCCGAACATTTTTACCGCCAAACTGATTGAGGACGGTCGGACCAACCGCGTTCTGACCGGCATTATCGAGACCGGCTGCCCCGTACATATCCTCCAGGGTATGAAAGACGCCGACGTACCGTATCAACACGCATTGAAGCTGGTCGAATTCCTTCCGGCGGACGACGTGGTGCTGACACTCATCCGAGATGGTGACCACCGTCTGTCGCGCCCACAGGACCTGCAGAAAATGCGCTCCGTAATAGCCACTCTCGTAAATGAGGGCTGAAAATAAGCTGATGCTGAAATGCACCGATCTTAACCATAAGCGCCAATAGTTACATGTTTACGGATTGGTAATAATTGACTCTGTGCCCGCCTCGCTCTTAACCTTTCGTTAAGAATTTGAAGGACGGGCATATGACGATTGCAGTGAAGGTACGGTTCCTGGCCGTGATCCTCGGGGTCACCCTCGCGTCGGCAACCTCCGCCATTCCGGCGCCGAAAACCCTTGCCAGCATGGTCACGGGTTCGGTCACTTCCCAGCCGATCGGCCATTACGAATTCTGCCAGAGGCATAAAGACGAGTGTGGTATCAAGACACGTCCCGCTCCGGCACCAAAGGTGACGGAATACGGCTGGACTGCCATTCACGACATCAATTCCTCCGTCAACAACCGCATTATGGCCCGCACAGACATGCAGGTTTACGGTCGCGAAGAATATTGGGAATACCCGGTCGATGCCGGTGATTGCGAAGACTACGCCCTGCAGAAGCGCAAGGAACTTTCAGAACGCGGCTTTGCTCTTTCCGATCTGCTGATCACCGTGGTGCGCAAGCCCGACGGCGAAGGCCATGCGGTTCTGACCGTGCGCACCTCCAAAGGCGATTTCATTCTCGACAACCTGAACTCCGACGTGAAGCTGTGGTCGGATACCGACTATACCTTTCTCAAGCGCCAGGCATCTTTCGATACCGGCCGTTGGGTGACGATCGAAGACGGTCGCGATCTGGTGGTTGGCGCGCTGCGCTGATCGATCATGCACGGATCTGAAAGCGGCTCCCAACGAGCCGCTTTCCTGCATTCAGGTGGAAAGCAACACCGATCCTGACGTTACAGATGCTGTTCGAGAAAACTGCGGATCATCTGCGCGATTTCGCTGCAGTGTGTTTCCAGAGCAAAGTGCCCCGTATCGAGCAGATGCACATGTGCGGCCGGCAGGTCCCGCTTGTAGGCTTCAGCACCTGCAGGAATGAATGCCGGATCATGCCGCCCCCAAACCGCGAGTAACGGCGGCTGATATTTGCGGAAATAGGCCTGGAATTCCGGATAGCGATCAAGGTTGCTGCGATAATCGAGAATGAGATCGAGCTGGATCTCTTCCGCTCCCGGCCGCGACATCAAGGCGATGTCGAGCATGTATCCATCCGGGCCGAGACGTGTGGAATCCGCACCCGTCCGATATTGCCAGTTTTCGATTACATCGGCAGATAACGTGACCCTGCAGGCTTCGCGCGTTTCGGCGCTTGGATTGCGCCAATATTCCTCCCACGCAGTCCATTGATCGCTGAAGCCATCCAGATACGCGTTGCCGTTCTGACTGATGATGGCGGTTACCCTTTCAGGATGCGCCATCGCCAGACGATACCCCGTCGGCGCGCCGTAGTCGAAAACGTAAAGCGCGTATTTATTTAACGACAGGGCTTGCGTAAATTCATCAACGACGGCGGCTAGATTATCGAAGCTGTAATCGAATTCGCCACGCGGGGGCGCCTGCGTATAGCCGAATCCCGGCAAATCCGGAGCAATGACACGGTACGTGCCTGCAAGCTGCGGGATCAGATCACGAAACATGTGGCTGGATGATGGGAAGCCATGCAGAAGCAACAGGACAGGTGCATTTTTGGGTCCCGCTTCGCGGTAAAATACGTTCACCTTACCCACTTGCTGGTATTTGTAGCTGATTGTCATGGACAGTCTCCTGGACGTTTCCTTCCGCGGAAGGCGGCACAAAAACGGGCCACCGGTTCGCATCACAAAATACTACCGATCGGTCGTTTGTAAATAGTGCATAGTCGTGTTACTGCGAATTGTCGCATTCCAGAATGGGATCAAAGCGAACAAGATAGAGAGACTGCGATGAAGGTCAGCAAGGACGAGATCATCTTGGCGGCACGCGAGCTTTTTCGCGAAAAAGGCTATGCTGGCGCGTCGATGCAAGACCTTGCCGATCGGGTGGGCTTGCGAAAGGCCTCCCTTTATATGCGCTTCCCGAACAAGGAGGCGCTTGTTCCCGAAGTGCTGGAAATGACGTTGAACACGACGTTCTCCCAGCCGGGCATAAGCAGCCCTGACTGGAAGACCGCATATGAGGCCGTGATCCGTTCGATCGCCGCTGCATTGACGGATCGGCATCGCTGCGTCGGATTTCATCTCGCTTACGGGATAGGAGACGACACGCCACTGGCGAAGCAGGCCGTGCGCGATTTCTTCCGGTCTCACCTCGACCGCATGACCGACATTCTGGCAAGGGCGATGCCACGCGAAACAGCGACCATTATCGCAGCCGACGATCTTGCTCGTCTCGAAGGCGCAACACTGCATCTGGCTCTGTTCGATGATCCAACGTCCATGAAACGCGCTGTAGACCTTGCTCTGGGCCCTGTTCGATCACATTGAGCAATTCCAGCCCATCGACTTAGGATGAGACCAGGCTGCGATATGAAGCACCTGTCCCGCCCGTTCTCTTTGGCTCAGCGTTTTCCGGACTGCGATCGATTGACCGGATAGACTACTACAGCTTTGCCCGACCGCGCCTCAGCTATTACCGATCAAAATACCGGCGGCTAGGACCAGCGATCCGCCCAGAACGACCTGAAACACTGCCCGCAGAAACGGCGTTTCCATGTAACGGTTCTGGATGAAGGCAATCGCCCAGAGCTCGACGAAAACGACGATGGCGGCAATGGCGGTGGCCGTCCAGAAATCGGGAATGAGGTATGGCAGCGCATGCCCCAAGCCACCGACCGCCGTCATGATGCCGGACGCAAGGCCGCGCTTGACCGGCGAGCCGCGCCCGGAAATTTTCCCGTCGTCATGAGCAGCCTCGGTAAAGCCCATGGAGATGCCGGCCCCCACAGAAGCCGATAGTCCGATCAGGAAAGTCGACCATGTATCGCCGGTGGCGAAAGCGGCCGCAAAGATCGGCGCCAGCGTCGAAACGGAACCATCCATCAAACCGGCAAGGCCCGGCTGAACATAGGTCAGCACGAACTGGCGATGGGCGTTTTCATCCTCAGCGGATTTCACATTCTCCGGCACATGCTTTTCCTCCAGCATGGCGGCGATATCGCTGTGGCCCTGTTCAGCCAGAGCCAGATCGCCCAGCAATGCCCTTGTCGAGGCATCACCGACACGCTTTGTGGCCTCCGTGTAGAAGCGAAAGGCCTGCGCCTCCATCGCCTCGGCCTGCGCCCTGATCGTGTCCAGCGGCAGGTTCTTCACCAGCCAATCCGGTTGGCGTTCATAAAAACCACTGACATGTTCGCGCCTGATCAGCGGTATGCGCTCGCCAAAGCGCTGGCGAAACTGCGAGATCAGCATGTTGCGATGGCTTTGTTCGACTTCCGCCATATCCTCGAACACCTTTGCCGAGGCCGGAGCGTTGTCCCTGAGACCATCGGCATAGGCGAGATAGATGCGCGCATCCTCTTCTTCCGAGGCAATGGCAAGCGCGAGGATTTCTTCCTCGCTCAAGGAATTGAAGCTACGCTTACGTGAGAAGGAGAGACGCCAGAACATCTGAAAGACACCTTATCTAGAATTATTCTAATTCTAAATTCGTGCAATCAAAAAGCAACCATCTTTCTCTAAACATTACCATGAAAAACGGAAAAGCGGCTTTGGCGCAACTTTCGGAAACAAAACATCAGGTTTTGCGAAAGTTCAAAAAAGCCAAACTTGCATGGCGCGCAACAAACAAGTATGGCGCGCATCAGCATCTGGAGGATATGCGAACCCATGACCCAACCGACCGACAAACCGCACCTCGACCGCCGCTCGTTTTTCCGCAAGGCCGGTGCTGCCGGCGCCGGTGCGGCAGCGGCGGCCACGCTTGCTGCGCCCGCGATTGCTCAGGAAAGCCCACAGGTAACCTGGCGCCTGACCTCGTCCTTCCCGAAAAGCCTCGATATCATCTACGGTGCCGCGACCGATATCGCCGCCAGCGTCAACGAGGCGTCCGACGGCAAGTTCAGGATCGACAGCTATGCGGCCGGTGAAATTGTGCCCGCTCTACAGGCGGCCGATGCGGTAGCGGCCGGCACGGTCGAGATGGCGCATACCTGCTCCTACTACTATGTCGGCAAGGATCCGACCTTCGCGCTCGGCACAGCCATTCCCTTCGGTCTCAATGCCCGCCTGACAAATTCCTGGTTCACGGTCGGCGGCGGCAATGATCTGCTCAACGAATTCCTGTCCGGCCACGGTCTTTATGCGCTCCCGGCTGGCAATACCGGTGCTCAGATGGGTGGTTGGTTCCGAAAGGAAATCAAGACGATCGACGACCTCAAGGGCCTGAAGATGCGCATTGCCGGCCTCACCGGCCAAGTGATGAGCAAGCTCGGCGTGACCCCGCAGCAGATCGCCGGCGGTGACGTTTATGCGGCACTGGAGAAGGGCACGATCGACGCCACCGAATTTGTCGGTCCTTATGACGATCAGAAGCTTGGCTTCGTGAAGGTCGCAAAATTTTATTATTACCCGGCATGGTGGGAAGGCGGCCCGACGGTTCACGCCTTCTTCAACCTGAACAAGTTCAACGGCCTTCCGAAAGCCTATCAGCGCATGCTGAAAGATGCCTGCGCAAATGCCAACATGAACATGCTGGCAAAATACGACGCTCATAACGCCAAGGCATTGAAGCAGCTTGTAGCCGAAGGCGCGGTGCTAAAACCGTTCAGCCAGGACATTCTCGACGCCAGCTACAAGGCAGCCCAGGATACCTACGCGGAAATCTCTGCCAAGAACCCGGCCTTCAAGAAGATCTTTGACAGCCAGCAGGCCTTCAAGCGTGACGGTTACCTGTGGGCGCAGATCGCCGAATACAGCTACGACACGTTCATGATGATCCAGCAGCGCAACGGCAAGCTCTGAGCTTTATTCGCTGAGCACGATAAAGGCCCGACCGCATAGCGTTCCGGGCCTTTTCTATTGCAGTCCACCGCCTTACGCTTCCAACCACCAAAACGTTGCGGTGGCCGGAGGCAATCATGCGCAAGCCGAATTCGATGAAGGGTCTGGAAGATCTCGGCCGAGCGCGGCTGTCCCAAAACTTCTTCCTGCGCGACTTTCTGCATTCCGAAATTGCCGAATTCTATTGTATTCCGAATATTCCAGAGGACCCGGACCTCGCTATCGAAGCAGGACAACATCTGTGCAAGGAATTGCTGGAGCCGCTGCAAGACACGTTCGGGCGACTGCATATCCGCTCCGGTTACCGCTCGCCAGACGTCAACGAATTCGGCAACCGCAACAATCTCAACTGCTCCACCAACGCGGCGACCGCGGCCGACCATATCTGGGACCGGCGCGATGCCGACGGTTTTATCGGCGCGACGGCCTGTATCGTTGTGCCCTGGTTGATCGACAATCACGACCGCGAAGGCGACTGGCAAAAAATGGCGTGGTGGATCCACGACCACCTGCCCTATGCCTCGCTGTGCTTCTTCCCCAAATTATGGGCGTTCAACATCCAGTGGCACGAAAGGCCGGCGCGACGGATCATGAGCTATGTGGCGCCACGCGGCGTGCTGACGAAGGCCGGAATGGCCAACAATGAAGGTGACCATTCCGAACGGTATCAGGGATTTCCGGACTTGCGGCGTTAGTTACTTCTTCGGTGTCCAGGCCATGGCCTGCGCCGCGTAACGGGCACCGGCGATCTTTTCCGGTGCCAGCATGTCATCGAGCTTCTGCACCTCGTCCGCCGTCAGCTCAACATCAACCGCGGCAGCATTCTGCTCCAGATTGGGGATCTTTCGCGCACCAGGGATCGGCACGATGAAATCGCCCTTGGCGAGAACCCAGGCGAGTGCCAGCTGCGCGGCGGCGATGCCCTTCTGTTCGGCCATTTCTTCAACCAATCGCACGAGCGCCAGATTGGCCTCCATGTTTTCCGCTTCGAAACGTGGCAGGCCGCGGCGCATGTCGCCTTCCGACATGTCCGCCGTGCTCTTGATCTTGCCCGTCAGAAAACCGCGACCAAGCGGACTGAATGGCACGAAACCGATACCGAGCTCGCGGCAGGTATCGAGGATGTCGCCCTCCGGATCGCGGGTCCAAAGCGAATATTCGCTTTGCAAAGCCGCAATGGGATGAACCGCATGAGCACGCCGGAGGATATCTGCAGAGGCTTCCGAGAGGCCGAGCGCACGCACCTTGCCTTCCTTCACCAGATCCGCCATCGCGCCGACCGTCTCCTCGATCGGCACGTTCGGATCGACACGGTGTTGGTAGAACAGGTCGATGACCTCGATGCCTAGACGTTTGAGCGAGGCTTCGGCCACCTCGCGAACATGTTCGGGGCGGCTGTCGAGACCTGACATGGCGCTGGCGTCACGTTTTTCGAGATCGATCTTGAAGCCGAATTTGGTGGCGATGACGACCTTGTCACGGTGCGGTTTCAGCGCCTTGCCGACCAATTCCTCGTTGACAAAAGGACCATAAACTTCAGCCGTATCGAAGAAATTGACGCCAAGTTCGACAGCGTGATGCAATGTTCTGATCGAGGTTGCCTCATCCTGACCGCCATAAGCGTGGCTCATGCCCATGCAGCCGAGGCCGATGGCCGAGACGCTGAGTTCTTTTCCGAGTTTGCGTGTTTTCACGATCATCATCCTTGCTGAAATCGAAGAGCCGGGCGAACCGGCAACCTGAAAAACATAGAACGGTGCTAAGCCGGAGAAAACTGCTGCAAATCCAGCAAGCCTGTTCTAAAATTTAGAACAATGGACAGAACAAAGCTTTCCCAACTTGCTGTGTTTGCCGCCGTTGCCGAAGCCGGCAGCTTTCGCGGTGCGGCGCGCGAACTCAACATAGCACCCTCCGCGATCAGCCATGCCGTTTCTTCATTGGAAGCAAGCCTCAACCTGCGGCTTCTGTCGCGCACTACACGCAGCGTGGCGCCGACAGAGGAAGGCCAGCGACTGCTGGAAACGCTGGCGCCGGCGCTCGACAATATCAGCGCGGCACTGGGCAGCCTTGCCGAAAAGGCAGGCCGTCCGGCCGGACCGTTGCGGGTAACGATGACCCGGTTGGCGGCGGAAGATCTGATCGTCCCCCGGATAGGCGAATTCCTGCGGCTTTACCCGGAAATCGAACTGGATTTGAGGGCCGACGACCGTTTCGAGGATGTCGTTGCCGGCGGTTACGATGCCGGTCTGCGGTTGGGCGAGCATCTGGAACCGGACATGATCGCCGTGCGCGCCGGCCCACCGCTGAGCGGTGCCATTGTAGCGTCTCCGAGTTACTTCGAGGATCATCCGATCCCGCTCCAGCCGCAGGATCTTCTGAGCCACCGCTGTATTCGCCGGCGGTTTGGTAGCGGGCGCATCTACCGCTGGGAACTGGAAAAACAGGGCAAGACTGTCGTCGTTGATGTGCGCGGACCGTTGATCCTCAGCGATCAGACGCTGATCAGGACAGCCGCACTGGATGGCGCCGGATTGGCTTTCATTTTCGACGAACGCATCATGCAGGATGTGCGGCAAGGCCGACTGGTGCGTGTGCTGGAGGACTGGTGCGAGCCGTTCGACGGCTTCTACATCTATTACCCTTCGCGTCAGCAGATGCGGCCGGCGCTGCGGGCCTTCGTCGATTTTTTCCGCGTTAAGACCTGACCGACGAAAGACGCGTTGTCTCGCGCCTTTCGTCGGAGCCTTGATCAAGCGCTGGCGTCGTTCAACTGCTTCATCTGATCATCCGACAGTTTCAGATTGCCGGCGGCAATCATCGTATCCAGCTGGCGCAAACTGGTGGCGCTGGCGATCGGGGCGGTAACGCCGGGGCGCTGGGCGATCCAGGCAAGCGCGACCGAAGCCGGCTGAGAATGGGTTTCGGCTGCGACCTCATCCAGCGCCGACAGGATGCGGGTGCCACGCTCATCAAAATACCTTGCGACCATGCCGCCGCGATTTTTGTTGGATTCGGCATCCGCCTTGCTTTTGTATTTGCCGGTTAAAAAGCCTGAAGCGAGGCTGAAATAGGTAATGACACCGATATCCTTGGCCTTGCAGAGATCGGCAAGCGCACCATCGAAACCGGAGCGGTCATAGAGATTGTATTCCGGTTCCAGCACATCGTAACGCGGCAGGCCGGCCTTTTCGGCAGCGTCGAAGGACGCCTGCAACTGTGTAGCGTCATAATTCGAGCAGCCGATGGCACGGATCTTTCCCTGCTCTTTCAGAGTGGCGAAGGCAGCAAGCGTTTCCTCGTGAGGGGTTTTTGGGTCGGGCCAATGGGAGAGATAGAGATCGATATGATCGGTCTGCAGGCGGCGCAGCGACTCCTCGACCTTTTCGATCACGCGAGCCTTGGCGAGACCGCCTTCCATGGCAGAACCTTGCGGCGTAGAGCCGACCTTGGTGATGACGATTGCCTTGTCGCGCGCACGACCTGACTGCTTCAGCCATTTGCCGATGATGGCTTCGGACTCTCCGCCTGCATTGCCCGACACCCAGCCGGAATAGCAATCGGCGGTATCGATGGTGTTGAAACCGGCGTCAAAAAACTTGTCGAGCAATGCGAATGACGTTTTCTCATCAGCCGTCCAGCCAAACACGTTGCCCCCGAAAACGACGGGCGAGATGGAAAGTCCGGTGCGGCCGAGCGAGCGGTTGTCCATGAAGGTCTCCAATATCGGTAACGTGAAAAATCCGGCGAGTGCCGACTGGCTTTCATGTAGGCAGGACGACGCGAGCGTCAAACCGCGCCGTCCTTCAAAACAATGTGTCGCCCGAACCGTCAGCCGGCTTCGTTGAGCAGCTTCATCTGCGCATCGGAAAGCTCAAGCTTGCCGGCGGCGATGATGGCATCAAGCTGATTGAGGCTGGTGGCGCTGGCGATCGGCGCGGTGATGCCTGGCCGTTTGCCGGCCCAGGCAATGGCAATCGCGGCGAGGCTGGCACCGGTTTCCGCCGATACCTGATCGAGTGCCGAAAGAATTTTCAGCCCCTTGTCGTTGATGTAATCCGGGATGCGGTAACCACGTGCCTTGCCTTCAGCATCCTCCGGCTTGCGATATTTGCCCGTCAGGAACCCGGCGGCGAGCGCATAGTAACTGATCACGCCGATATCCTCGGCAATGCACAGATCAGCAAGTGCGCCCTCGAATTTTTCACGGGTATAGAGATTGTATTCCGGTTGCAGCACATCGTAACGCGGCAGGCCGTTCTTCTCCGCGGCCTCGAGCGAGGCTTTCAGCTGCTCGGCGCTGAAATTTGAGCAGCCGATCGACCGAACTTTTCCCGCATCCTTCAGTTTCTGGAACGCGCCGAGCGTTTCTTCATGCGGCGTGCTGTCGTCGGGAAAATGCGAAAGATAGAGATCGATATAATCGGTCTGCAGGCGAGAAAGAGACCTGTCGACGGCCTCGGCAATCCAGGCAGCCTTGAGCTTGCGATCATCCATGTTCGGATGGCCGACCTTGGTGACGATGACGGCCTTGTCGCGCGCAACGGTACCGCGCTTCAGCCATTTGCCTATGACGGTTTCGCTTTCGCCGCCGGAATGGCCGTCCACCCATTTCGAATAGACATCCGCCGTATCGATCGTATTGAAACCCGCCTCGAAAAACCGGTCGAGCAGATCGAAGGACGTCTTTTCATCCGCCGTCCAGCCAAACACGTTGCCGCCGAACACGACGGGGGAAATGGAAAGGCCTGTCCGGCCGAGTGTGCGCAACGCCATGGCATTCTCCAGATTTGCGGATTGTCTGTTCTCGGGTGGAAATTACAGGCTAACCGAATATCGATGGGATGCCATCCATTAGTTTGAGCAGGATCATGCTTTTTCCAGAATACCGGATAAGCCGCATTGAAGCCGAAAGAGCGCCACCCTAATCTTCGCCTTGCATTTCAAGAGGAGAGATCAATGCTGCGTTTCGGGATTCTGTCCACCGCCAAGATCGGCCGCGATGCCGTGGTGCCTGCCATTCAGGATGCCGAAAACTGCGTGGTGACAGCCATTGCCAGCCGCGACCTATCAAAAGCGCGGGCGATGGCGGATCGTTTCTCCGTGCCGCACGCCTTCGGCTCCTACGAGGAGATGCTGACATCCGATCTCATCGACGCCGTCTATATTCCACTGCCGACGAGCCAGCATGTGGAATGGACGTCCAAGGCGGCGGAATCCGGCAAACATGTCTTGTGCGAAAAGCCCATTGCTCTGAAGGCAGCGGATATCGAGCGCCTGATTGCCGCCCGCGATTCCAACAAGGTGCTGATCTGCGAAGCTTTCATGATCGCCTATGCGCCAGTCTGGCATAAGGTGCGCGAATTGCTGGCAGATGGCGCGATCGGCACGCTGAAACATGTGCAGGGCGCATTCACCTATTTCAACCGTGACGCCGGCAACATGCGCAACATCCCCGAACTCGGCGGTGGCGGGTTGCCCGATATCGGCGTCTATCCGGCGATGGCGACGCGCATGGTGACGGGCAAGGAGCCGGTCAGGGTGCAGGCGACAACCGAGCGCGACCCGGAATTCGGCACCGATATCTATTCCAGCGTGAAGGCGGATTTCGGCTCGTTCGACATGTCCTTCTACATCGCCACCCAGATGGGCAACCGGCAGGTCATGGTGTTCCACGGCACCGAAGGTTTCATCGAAGTGAAATCGCCCTTTAATGCTGATCGCTGGGGCGCGGAAGAAATCGAGCTGACCAACCAGAAACACACGGTTTCGCAGGTCTTCCGTTTTCAGGACAGCAGGCAATACCGGCGGCAGGCCGAAAGCTTTGCCCGCGCTGCCGTGGGAGAGAGCGCCGAGGTGGTGACGTTGGAAAATTCTCTTCTCAACCAGCGTTTCATCGATGCCATCTACCGGGCCAGCGACAAGGACGGCTGGGAACCGGTGTAAACCCGTCGCCTAGTGGCGACGACGGAAGACGAAACGGGCGTAGCCGAAATAGCTGTAGAGCGTGGCCGAAGCCGAGGCGAGGATCAGCGCAAAGATCGGCCGCAGCATCGGCATGCTCAATAGCAGGCCGGAATAGATCGCATAGTTCAGAAGTGACGAGGTAATGCCAACCGAACCGTAGAGCACACCTTCACGCACGACATGATGGCCGGACTTACCGAAGGTGAAATTGCGATTACAGAACCACGTGCACATAAGCGCCAGCACGATCGCCACCGCACGCGCCGTGAACGGGCCGAAAAAGCCCGTTGCCAAGAGACCGAGCGTGACACCGGCATCGACCACAAAGCCGATGCCGCCAACCATCATGAACCGCAAAAAACGTGTCATGCCGCCGATGCACCCGAACGCTTGTTTTCGGTCTCGACCACGTCATCCGGCACTTTCACGAAGGCCGGCGCATCGCGATAAAAACGCGGCGGGCGGGCGTGCAGGCCCATGTAATGGATACGCAACTGCTCGGCGCGACCACGCGATACGGAATCAAGGATAATGCCAGCGGTGAAGACCAGAAGCGACACCATCAGAAGCGACATGGACAACATCCATGTGGGCATGCGGCTGACGAGACCGGTCTCGAAATATTCGGTCAGGACCGGCGCCATGAACGCAAGGCTGACGCCGAAGATGGCGGCGCTGATGATGCCGAAAAACGCGAAAGGCCGGGTTTCCTTCATCAGCATGGCGAACATCCAGAGGATTTTTGCGCCATCACGATAGGTGGAGAGTTTCGAATGCGAACCTTCCGGCCGACGTCCGTAATCGAGTTCCAGCTCGATCACCGGAAGCTTGAGGCGCGAGGCGTGGACGGACATTTCCGTCTCGATTTCGAAACCACCGGAAACAGCCGGAAAACTTTTGACGAAACGGCGCGAGAAAACGCGGTAACCGGAAAAGATGTCGGTGAAATCGCGGCCGAACATCGAGCGGTATAGAATGTTGAAAAGGCGGTTGCCGGCGGCATGCCCCTGGCGACCCGCATCGTCATGCACACCACGGCGGGTGCCGACCACCATGTCGGCGCGCTCGGTCAGCATGGTGCGGATCAGTTCTTCGGCATCGGACGGTGCGTAGGTGCCGTCACCGTCGGCCATGATGTAGATATCGGCCTCGATATCGGCAAACATGCGGCGTACGACGTAACCCTTTCCCTGACGACGTTCACGCATGACATGCGCGCCCGCCAGCATGGCTTGCAGGGCCGTGCCATCGGTCGAATTGTTATCATAGACGTAGACTTTCGCGGTCGGCAGCGCCTCGCGGAAACCGCGGACGACCGACGCGATCGTGGTTGCTTCATTGTAACACGGCAAGAGAACAGCGATCTCAAGGTCACTGCTGATGGCTTCGTCCATGATTTCCACTCGATACACGGTAAATCATCGGAAAAACGCTCCGACGGCGGAGATTTTACTATTTCTTGAGAAGGTTAAATCTAGGTTTCGGCAAGTGAAAAACATGCGGGACGACTATGAAGACTTCGATGGCGAGCAAAGGCGGCGGTGACCTGACAGGACAGCCGGCGCGACCAGCACTGTTGCGACCTCTCCTGTTCTATTGCCTTGCCGTCGTCCTCGCCATCCTGGTCTCGACACTGCCGAATGCCGTCGACTATGTCGGCCAGGACAATGACGACATCATGCGTCTGGTGGAGATTCGGGACTGGCTTGGCGGTCAGCACTGGTTCGACATGCAGCAATACCGTCTGGGGCTTGATGGCGGCACATTGATGCACTGGTCACGGTTCGTGGACTTGCCGATCGGCGCGATGATCCGCTTCTTTTCGCTCTTCACGGCCAACCAGCAGGCAGAGGCGATTGCGCTTGCCATCTGGCCGCTGCTGATGGCCGTTGTCTTTCTTGCGGCTGTCGGCATCGCCGCCCGTCGCGTGGGCAATGGCGCAACCATGCATATCGCGCTCGGCCTTGCTTCGCTTTACGTCTACACCTCCATACGCTTCCACCCCGGCTCCATCGATCACCACAATGTCCAGATCGCCCTGATCATGATGATGGCCGCCATGCTGCTCGATCCGCTTTACCGGTCGCGAAGCTACATTATTGCCGGCCTTGCAGCAGCATTTGCCATCGCGATCGGCGCGGAAACGGTGCCGATGGTCGCCATCGCCTGCCTGTGCGTGACGTTACAATGGGTCTGGCACGGTCATGCGTTTCGATATGCCGCTCGCGCCTTCGGCCTGACCCTGGCCATGGCGATTACGGCAGCGTTCCTGATAACCGTACCGCCGCGTCTTTATTCCGCCGTCACCTGCGATAATCTTTCCCTCGGTTTCCTCGCTCCGACAGCGCTGGGAGGCGCCGGGCTGTTTCTCTGCAGCCTGTTGCCGGAACGGGCAGGCCTGCGCATGCGTATTGGCGCCATGATCATGCTTGGCATGCTGGTTCTGGTCGCAACGAAACTGATTGCACCGGAATGCCTTGGCAGCCCGCTCGCCAATCTCGACCCCATGCTTGTCAAGCTCTGGCTCAACAATGTGACCGAGGCACAATCCATCCTCGCGGAAATCCGCGGCGAACCCTACATGCTCGGCTATTTTTATGCCGTCGGCCTGTTTGCGCTCGCCGTTTGCGGTTTCGAAATCATGCGTGGCGAACGCACCGAGTTTCACCTGATCATGCTGGCATTGATCGCGACAGCCTGGGGAGTGGCACTGATCCAGCTGCGCTCGTCATTCTTTTCCAACGCGCTCAGCATCCTGCCGCTGGCCGTGGTGATTACCGGGCTCAGGCATCATGCCGGCAAGGAGCCGGAAAACATGAATGCCGGCGTTGCCTATATTCTTGGTGTTCTGGCCTCCGTGCCGGTCATCTGGGGCTTTGTCGGCATCGTGGCTCAGGAAGGCGTGCGCAATTCCTTCAATCTGTCAGCCATTTCCAGATCCGGCACGCCAAGCGCCGAGGTGGGCGAATGCGGCAGCCCTGCCGAATGGCAGGCTCTGGCGATGCTTCCGGCGGGCCTCGTCGTATCGCCATCCAACAGCGGCGCAGAAATCCTTCGCTTCACACATCACCGGGCCATCTCCGCGCCCTATCACCGCAATCAGGGCGGAATGCTGACCGAACTGCACATCGGCCTTGCAACCCCTTCTGAAGCCGAGGCATTTTTCCGCGGCTCCAATGCCTCGATCCTCGCCTTCTGCAAGAATGATCCGCAAACGGAGAACCTGATAGAGATGAAGCCCGACGGGCTTTACGCCGCCCTCGCCGCGGGCAAGGTGCCAACCTATCTCGAACCACTGCCCTCCCCAGATCCGAAAGGCTTCATGTTCTTTCGCTACGCCGGCCAATGATCGA
Organism: Endobacterium cereale; assembly: GCF_009617585.1. Classification (GTDB taxonomy): domain Bacteria; phylum Pseudomonadota; class Alphaproteobacteria; order Rhizobiales; family Rhizobiaceae; genus Neorhizobium; species Neorhizobium cereale. The sequence goes on from NZ_WIXI01000022.1 coordinate 372,034, forward strand.
CAAACAGAAAAGCCCGCGAACTGATTACAGTTTGCGGGCTTTCGAACGGTATGAGGCAAATTCCACCCGCAGATCAGCGGGTGATATCGAATTCAGGCTTCGGCACTGCGGCGTGAAAACACCAGCATTCCGGCAACAAGCCCGAAAATCCCGATATTGTAACCACCGAGTACAATGGCGAGATCGATGAAGGACACCGGGCCCGTCAATGCCGCCGCGCCGAATGCGGCAACGATCAGGACGGCAACGAGTGCCATGGAGAAGGCCGAACGCAGCATGGCTGCACAAAGGCCCAAGCTTACAGCGGTCAGAAACAGCACCGATTTTCTCCTGTTACTTTCTTTTTATGTCCTCAAGCGTAAGGCGAACTTGCTAAGAAAGATTACCGAGACAATGTCCGACTTCTCATCGATTGAAACTAGGTTTAATCATTGCTGAACGGGTCGTTTCAATTTCTAGGCAGTCATCCTCTGGGGTCACGAGACTTGGTCACGAACATCTGACCTACAATGCGCCTGCCATACGCCCGGCGATTTGATTTGCGCTAAAAACCCACTAATTTCGCGGCATGAACAGAATGTCTGCTGGCGATTCGCCCTCCAACCTCACCGAGTTTTCGGTTTCCGAACTGTCCGGCTCGATCAAGCGGACTGTGGAGACGGCATTCGATCACGTGCGCGTGCGCGGTGAAATTTCCGGCTATCGCGGCCCGCACTCCTCCGGCCATGCCTATTTCTCGCTGAAGGATGACCGCGCCCGCATCGATGCGGTGATCTGGAAGGGTTCGTTCTCGCGGATAAAGTTCCGGCCCGAAGAGGGCATGGAAGTGATCGCCACCGGCAAGATCACCACGTTTCCGGGCTCCTCCAAATACCAGATCGTCATCGAGGCAATGGAGCCCGCAGGCGCCGGCGCGCTGATGGCGCTTCTGGAAGAGCGCAAGCGCAAGCTGGGCGCCGAGGGCCTGTTCGATCAGGCGCGAAAACGCCCCCTGCCCTTCATGCCGCAGGTGATCGGCGTTGTGACCTCGCCGACTGGCGCCGTCATCCGCGACATTCTCCACCGCATCACCGATCGGTTTCCGGTGCATGTCATCGTCTGGCCCGTGAAGGTTCAGGGCGAGGGATCGGGCGACGAGGTGGCCAATGCCATCCGCGGCTTCAACGCCGTTGATCCGAATGGCCCGATGCGCCGGCCGGACGTGCTGATCGTAGCGCGCGGTGGCGGCAGCCTTGAAGATCTCTGGAGTTTCAACGACGAGGCCGTGGTTCGCGCCGCTGCCGAAAGCGTTATCCCGTTGATTTCAGCCGTCGGACACGAGACCGACTGGACACTGCTCGATTACGCCGCCGATATGCGCGCGCCGACGCCGACAGGTGCCGCCGAAATGGCTGTGCCCGTCAAAGCCGACATGGAAGCGCAGCTTGCTGGGCTTGGCGCGCGGTTGCGCGGAAGTGCCTCACGCCAGATGGACAATCGCCGCCAGTTCCTGCGCTCGCTGATGCGCGCCCTTCCCTCGATTGACCAGTTGCTTGCCCTGCCGCGCCGCCGGTTCGATGAGGCGGCAAGCGGCCTTGGACGGGGACTGGAGCGCACGGCGATCGCCAAGCGCCGCACATTCGAGCAGGCAAGTGCAGGCCTGCGCCTCGACATCCTGACCAACCGGATCGCCACGCAGCGTCGACACATTGCCGAACAGGCCTTGCGCGCCGACAACATGCTGGAGCGACGTCTGCTCAAAGAGCATGGCCGCATTCAGCGGGCGTCTGCCTCGCTCGCAGCACTTCCCGCCCAGCTGCGCGGCCAGCTGCAACGCGAGGGCCAGCGAGTGCTGACGCTTTCGCAAAGGGCCGATTCTGCGGTCACCCATGCCATGGCGCGTCGTCATTCGGCAATTTCCGCACAGGACCGTGTGCTGCAATCGCTCTCCTACAAGAACGTGCTCAAGCGCGGTTACGCGGTGATCCGCGGTGAGGACGACATGCCACTGACGCGCGCCGCCGGCATAACGGCAGGCCAGGCGATCTCGGTGGAATTCGCCGATGGCCGTATTGCTGCCGTGACCGGCGAAGCCGGGCCTCCGGATACAGGTGGTTCACCGCAAAAGAAGCGATCCGCCACCAAACCTGCGATCGCGGATGAAAAAACCTCGGAGCCGCCCAAGCAGGGCAATCTGTTCTGACCGGCTGATGGGCAAGGATTTTTGACATGACCGATTCAACCACTGCCCCGACTCAAACCGCCCGCCCGCGCATCACCATCCTATACTGCACCCAGTGCAACTGGCTGCTGCGCGCCGCATGGATGGCACAGGAACTGCTGCAGACCTTTGGGCAGGATATCGGTGAAGTGGCGCTCATTCCCGGCACCGGTGGTCATTTCGAAATCCACTGCAACGGCGACTTGATATGGGAACGCAAACGCGATGGCGGCTTTCCCGGTCCGAAGGAATTGAAGCAGCGGCTGCGGGACAGGATCTGGCCGGAGCGCGATCTCGGGCATACCGACCGGACCTCGAATGTGGAAATCCCCGACGAAAAAGGGCCTTCCGAAACCCCTGCCTGACGCGCCGCACAATTTTTTTCGCAACTGACACAGAAACTTCAAAAACGCTGTTGACTTCCCCCGCCTGCCCCCGTACATCGCTCCTCGTCGCCCAGATGGCGGAATTGGTAGACGCGCCAGCTTCAGGTGCTGGTACCCGAAAGGGTGTGGAGGTTCGAGTCCTCTTCTGGGCACCATTCCCATTGAAAATCAGAGAGTTATCGGCCACTTGGCCGATATGACGCGAGACCGGTAAATACCGATCTGACGGCGCCTCTCTGATCTTTTCAATAGTTTTACCGAGAATTTCGGCAGGCCTCAACGAACGCGCTTGATGTTCCGCGTCTACGGCTGACGTTCCCTTTATGACGGCATTATTACGCGATCCTCAACCGATCTAGCCCCAAGTTCAGGAGCGCGTAGAGCAGGCAGATACCACTCTTCAGTTTTCGGGCAGGAATTGCGGATTGAGACCCGGCACCCAAGGGCGGTTGGGCGGCAGGTCGGTGCCCGTGTAGGTGAAACCGTTGCTTTCGCAACGATAGACCTGAGTCGGGAAGTCGCGGCCAAACGCGTCGTTGCGCCAGCCGCGATAGTTACGAACATAACCCACCCCGGATTCGCAGCGAACACTGTCGCCTTCACCACCATTATCCGCCGTCACACGGCTTTTTTCCGGAACGACACCCGGCAGATCTTTGAAAACAGGCGAACGGTCCTGCGCCATCGCAAGTGCCGGCAATAAAACCAGCACCATCACAAGCGGCAATATCCAGGCACCTTTAAACATGATCAGTCTCCGTATCCGCCCCTACAGATAAGGATGGATCGTCATCGATGCCATAGCGGTCGCGCCACGTTCACGTGATCGCTGTCCGCCCGGCGATCAGAGAATGCGGCGATAACCGGTGGGCTGTTCGTAAAGCCAACCGATACGTTTGACGGCCGCCTCGAAGTTTTCGCGCGCCACCGTCATCGTGTGGCCATTGGCATGCAGAAGCGTTTCGGCATCCTCCATGATGCCGACATGGCCTTTCCAGAAAACGAGATCTCCACGGCGCAAGTCTTCACGCGTAATCGCGGTACCGACCTTGGCCTGCATGTCGGTGTCACGCGGAAATTTCCTTCCCGCCATCATCAGCGCAAGCTGGGTCAGGCCCGAACAATCGATGCCGGTGCCGGAACGGCCGCCCCAGAGATAGGGCGTTTCGATGAAGCGTGTGGCAGCGGCTACATAGTCATCAAGATCCTCTGCAATCGGCTGGCAGTGGCTTGACATCACAGCCATGCCATCTGCGAGCACATGGTAATGATTGCCACGGGTTTCCGCCTTACCGACAATCTTCAGGCGACTGCCCATGGAAAGGACCGCGACATGCGGCTTGCGCAGTTCCGGCTCGGGATAGAGAAAACTGCGCGGAACGATGATGCGATGGGTCGGGGCATCGACCGGTCCGATATGCGTTTCGGGAAGGTATCCGACATAACCATCTTCATCCGCCTTCACCCAGGCCCAGCCGTTAGCACGATCGAAGACCTGAACGGTTTCGCCAATCAGCAATTCGGTATCGATGCCGCGCGCAGGATCGGGTGCCGGGCGCAGCGCCGCTATCGGCACGGTGATCTGTGCCGGTTCACCCGAAACGAACCGTTCAGCCTCGACCTGGCCCTGCAAGGTCACATCGGCGAGGTCGGGACGGAATGCATGGAGACGACGGTCGAGCGTGCTGGTCATGGTGCCTCAGACATTGAGCTTGCGGCCCTCGCCAATGACGAGGTCGCCGAATTTTTCCAGATAAAGCGCCCCGGCCAGCGTGCGCTTTATGACGACATTACGACGATCCCTGTCATCACGCACGCGGTCTATCAGCGTCATCGCGCCCATCGTATCGAGCGCGCGGGTAATGACCGGCTTGGTGACGCCAAGCGTTGCCGCAAGCCCCCGCACCGTATGCGGCGGCGGCACCATATAGACGTGCAACAGGATCGACAGTTGCCGCAGCGTCAGGTCCGGTTCGTCACGACGCACCTGTTCCAGCGTTACATTCTGCCACAGGCCCAGCGCCTCACTGGCCGTCATTTCTACAGGCATGCCTACTCCAGACCTCAGGGCATCCACTTTCCGCGCAAATGAAAACGGGCGCAAGAGAGCGCCCGTCCACATGGTTTATCGCCTTCTCTTTCCGAATCAGGCCTTTGTGGCGATTTCACGGATGTGAGTGTAAAGCGCGCGAATAGCCTGTGCTTCACCGCCAACGGGCGCATGCGGGCGCTCCGCCGGGCACCAGCCATAGATATCGAAATGTGCCCAGCTTTTGGCCTGCGAGACAAAACGCTTCAGGAAGAGGGCCGCGGTAATGGCGCCGGCCATGCCACCACCCGGCGCATTGGTGATTTCGGCTGCGCGGGAACGGATATCCTTTTCATAGCCCTTGAAGAGCGGCAGGCGCCAGATCGGGTCGTCGGCTTGCGCACTTGCCGCAGGGAGAGCAGACGCCAGCGCCTCGTCATCGGTGAAGAAGGGCGGCAGATCGGGACCGAGCGCCACACGGGCAGCACCCGTCAGCGTCGCCATGTCGATCATCAGGTCCGGCGCGTCCTCATCGGCATAGGCCAGTGCATCGGCAAGAACCAGGCGGCCTTCGGCATCGGTATTGTCTATCTGCACCGTAATACCCTTGCGGCTGCGATAGATGTCGCTCGGGCGAAAAGCATTTGCCGAGATGGAGTTTTCGACGGCCGGCACCAGCACGTGCAGATCGACATCGAGGCCGGCATCCATGATCATCAGCGCCAGCGCCAGAACATTGGCGGCACCGCCCATATCCTTCTTCATAAGCAGCATGGAAGCGGCCGGCTTGATATCGAGGCCACCCGTATCGAAGCAGACACCCTTGCCGACCAGCGTGATGGTTTTGGCGCCCTTGCGGCCCCAGCGCATTTCGAGCAGGCGCGGAGCCTGCGCGCTGGCGCGACCGACCGTGTGGATCAGCGGAAAATTCCGGGCCAGCAGATCTTCACCGACGATGGCCGAGACCTCCGCATCATAATGCTTGCCGAGCGCGCGGAAAGCCGCTTCGAGGTTTTCCGGCCCCATGTCGTTGGTCGGCGTGTTGATCAGATCGCGCGCAAGGAAGACCGCTGCAAGCTGGCGATCGAGATCGGCGGCATCGACATCCTGTCCAAGGGCAAGCTTTGCCTCCTGCGGCTTGTCCTTCAGGTAGCGGTTAAAGGAATAGCTCCCTAGACCGAAACCAAAAGCGAGCTTTTCGGCCGCAAGTGCGCTCGATTCGATATACCACTCCCCTGCCGGCAGCGAACGGGCCAGCTTGCCCGTCGCGTAGGGCGCATCGGCCGGCTCGCTGCCGAGGCCGAACAGCGCCGAGGCCAGTTCGCCGGATGCACCGGGCACCAGCAGGAAGGCACCTGATTCTGCCTTGAAACCTGCCGACCTTGCCCAGTTGCTCGCCTCCGTCGGCAGTGAACCGGCTTCCAGATCAGCGGGGGTTACCGCGTAGACAGGGCGGGAGGCGGCGGTTTTTGCGACAAAGGGAGAGGGGCGATCGGTGAATTGATAAGGGGACATGACTGCCTTCAGATGATGCTTAACGGTCTGTTAGGGTTAACAGACTATTGCTTGAGACAAGATTGCGCCACCCATGTTCGTAACCCTTTCAGTCGCAGGGGCGCCGGTTCTCGAGAGATTATCGCCATGCCCGCTTGCCTGTTCGTTTCCACCCACAAAAACCGCCTTGCCCGCACAGCAGCGCTGGTTCTCGTCACGCTTTCCGTTGCCGGCTGCAACAGCACCGGCCGCAACGCAGACCGCCTGACAACGGGCTCGATATCAAGCCAGAGCACGGCGCGTTCCGAATCCTTCGACGGCATGAATGCAGCTCAGCTTTCCGCAGCAGAACAGCGCATCGGCGCGGCTTATGAAAAGAGCCCGAAGGATCGCAATACCGGCCTGAACTACGCCAATATCCTGCGCATGACCGGCAAGGGAACGCAATCGCTCGCCGTCATGCAACAGGTTGCGATCGCCAACCCGTCAGATCGCGACGTGCTCGCGGCCTATGGCAAGGCGCAGGCAGCAGCCGGCCAGCTGGAGCAGGCGCTTAACACCCTTGCCCGCGCCCAGACTCCCGATCGGCCGGACTGGCGACTGTATTCCGCCGAGGGCGCGGTGCTTGATCAACTGGGCCGCTCGGAAGAGGCCCGTGCAAAATATCGCGATGCACTGGGCGCTCAGCCGAACGAACCGACCGTGGTCTCCAACATGGGCATGTCCTATGTGCTTTCGGGGGACCTGAAGACAGCCGAGAATTATCTTCGCAATGCATCCGGTCAGCCGACCGCAGACAGCCGTGTGCGCCAGAATCTCGCATTGGTCGTAGGGCTGCAGGGCCGCTTTTCGGAAGCGGAAGACATTGCACGCAAGGAGCTCTCGCAGACCCAGGCCGATGCCAATGTGGCCTATCTGCGCTCCATGCTGTCCCAGCAGAATTCGTGGGCGAAGCTCGCCGACAAGGACGGCAAGCCCAAAAAACAGACGAACTGAAGACACAGCTCTGATACACCAATACAAAATAACCCGGTTCCGCCATCACGGAACCGGGTTATTTCGTTAGCCTGTGCTTTTCGTTGTTCTGACTTGCGTCAGAAGCGGTCGGCGACCTGCATCATGGCCGGTCCGAGAATGACGGCGATCAGGACGGGCAGGAAGAACAGGATCATCGGAACGGTCAGTTTCGGCGGCAGGGCCGCAGCCTTCTTTTCGGCCGCGTTCATGCGTTCGTCACGGCCTTCCTGGGCCAGAACACGCAGTGCCTGCGACAACGGCGTACCGTAACGTTCGGCCTGGATCAGCGCCGTCGTCACCGCCTTGACGATATCGAGCTGGGTACGGATGCCGAGGTTTTCGAGCGCCACACGGCGATCCGGCAGGAAGGATAGTTCTGCCGTGGTCAAAACCATTTCCTCTGCCAGTTCAGGGGACTGGGCCGCCATTTCCTCTGAAACGCGGCGCATCGCGGCCTCGATCGATGTTCCCGATTCCACGCATATCAGCATGAGGTCGAGCGCATCGGGCCAGGCGCGCTTGATGGAAGCCTGCCGCTTGCCGATCCTGTTGCTGATGTAGATGTTCGGCGCATAAAACCCGATATATCCGACGACGATTGCCGCCAGCATACGGATGGCGAAAGAGTAATCCGCCAACTTGTCCAGGCCGAAAATATAAAGTGCGGCAAGGGCCAGAAACAGGAAGGGCAGAAGAAAGCGCGCGACGAGAAACATGTTCAGCGCATTGGCGGATCGCAAGCCCGCAGCCCTCAGCCTGTTGACGGTATTGTCGTCAACAAGTGCCTTTCGCAGGTTGAAACGCTCGACGATCTGCCGCACAGGCTGGTTGTTCTGGGCACGCAAACTGCCGCGCGACTGGTCCGCATTCATGCGCGAACGCTCGCGGGCGCGGATCATTTCGCGTTCGGTGGAGACCGCCTTCATGCGCTTGTTGAGATTGTCACCCTCGAGATAGGGGGCCGCCAGCGAATAGAATGTCGCAAAGACAGCCACTGCCACCAGCACGGCGATCAGCATTGTGGGGTCTGTCAGGGTGGCTGCAAGTTCCGACGACATTATCGCGACCTCATATGTCGAAGTTGATCATGTTGCGCATGACGAAAATACCGATCGACATCCAGATGCCGGAACCGAGCATGATCAGGTGGCCGCGCGGATCGGTGAACAGATGTGCCATGTAATCCGGCGAGGTTATGGAAACGAGCGTGGCCACGATGAACGGCAAGGCGCCGATAATGACGGCCGATGCCTTGGCTTCCATGGACAGGGCGCTGACCTTGGCCCTCATCTTGCGGCGCTCGCGCAGGACCTTCGACAGGTTGCCGATGGCTTCGGAAAGATTGCCGCCGGCCTGGCCCTGCAATGCAATAACGATGGCGAAAAAGTTGATCTCCGACAGAGGCATTGTCTGCGCCATGCGGGCGCAGGCTTCGGGAATGCTCAGGCCGACCTGCTGCGATTCGATCACGCGACGGAACTCGCCCTTGACCGGCTCCTGGCCATCGCTGGCAATCAAGCGCATCGCATCGTTGAGCGGCAGGCCGGACTTGATGGAACGGACCATCACATCAAGCGCATTTGGAAACTCTTCAAGAAATTTGTTCTGGCGGCGTTTGACGACGTAGCCTACCACCCAGCGCGGCAGGCCGGCACCGGCCACGAAACCGGCACCGAGCGCTGCGTAGATCGGCAGGCCGAAGACGATCATGATCAGCGACAGAAACAGGGCGAGACCAACGCTGATCATGTAAAACTGAGGTACAGTCAGCGACAGACCGGATTGCGCCAGCCTGCTCTTAACGCTCTTATCCGCTCTCTTGCGGGAATCTTCCTGCTGCTTCTTTTCCAGCTCTTTCAGAGAGTCCTGTACCGACTTGCGGCGTTTCGACATCTCCTGCACCCGGTCACGTGCGGCTTTGACACGTCCCATGTCCGTCTCTGCCGCCTTGACGCGATTGAGACGGGTGGCGGTCTTTTTCTCCGCTTCGAGTCGACCGAAGAGAACACCGTAGGCTACCGCTCCCGCCGCGATGGCGACAAGAGCGACGACGCCCAGCATCATGGGATCCAGACCGAACATATCAAGCCGACTTCTTTTCCATCTCGTCCAGCGCAGCGGCCAGACGACGATCCTCGTTGAAATAGCGGGCACGATCCCAGAAATGCGGTTTGACGATGCCGGTCGACATGTGACGGCCGATCAGGCGGCCATTCGCATCTTCGCCTTCGATCTCGTAGCGCATCAGATCCTGGGTGATGATGACATCGCCTTCCATGCCGATCACTTCGGTGATGTGGGTAATACGGCGCGAACCGTCACGCAGACGGGCGGCCTGCACGATGACGTCGATCGAGCCGGCGATGATTTCGCGCACGGTCTTGGCCGGCAGCGTGAAACCGCCCATGGCGATCATCGATTCCATACGGCTGAGGCATTCTCGCGGGGTGTTGGCGTGGATCGTACCCATCGAACCGTCGTGACCGGTGTTCATGGCCTGCAAGAGGTCAAAAACCTCCGGTCCGCGCACTTCACCTACGATGATACGTTCAGGGCGCATACGCAGGCAGTTCTTGACGAGATCACGCATGGTGACCTCGCCTTCGCCTTCGATATTCGGCGGGCGGGTTTCAAGACGCACGACATGCGGCTGCTGCAGCTGAAGTTCGGCCGTATCCTCGCAAGTGATGACACGCTCGTCGACATCGATATAACCGGTGAGGCAGTTCAGAAGCGTGGTCTTACCCGAACCGGTACCGCCGGAAATGACGACGTTGCAGCGGACGCGGCCGATAATCTGCAGGACAGTGGCGCCTTCCGGGCTGATCGAGCCGAACTTGACCAGCTGATCGAGCTTGAGCTTGTCCTTCTTGAATTTACGAATGGTAAGAGCCGGCCCATCGATGGCGAGCGGTGGGGCGATGACGTTGACACGCGATCCGTCCGGCAGACGGGCGTCGCAAATCGGCGACGATTCATCAACACGACGGCCAACCTGGCTGACGATGCGCTGGCAGATCGACAAAAGCTGCTGGTTGTCACGAAAGCGGATTTCCGACTCAATTGTCTTGCCGCCGACTTCGATAAAGGTCTGGCCGGAACCATTGACCATAATATCGGCGATGTCGTCACGCGCCAGAAGTGGTTCCAGCGGGCCGTAACCGAGAACATCGTTGCAGATATCTTCGAGCAGTTCCTCCTGCTCGGAGATCGACATCGCAAAATTCTTGATGGTGATGATGTCGTTGACGATGTCGCGGATTTCTTCGCGTGCGCTCTCACCATCCAGCTTTGCGAGCTGCGACAGATCGATCGTGTCGATAAGGGCCGAGAAAACCTGGCTCTTGGTGTCGTAATAACCCTCGGTGCGGTTTTGGCGCTTGCGGGCGGCAGGCGGCGGCGCGACCGGTGCACGCGTGATGGTATTGGTCGGGCTTTCGGCCAGAACCTCGGGAACGCTGGGGCGCACGGCTGCCGGCTCCGACTGAGCAACAAGTGGCGGCACAACCGGCGGCGGGCTGCTGCCCGCCTTGCCAAAGCCTTCGTTTCCGCGTTTTCCAAACATTCTACGATCCAGTCGTTACGACGTGTTACAGATCAACCGCGACGGAAGCGGCCAAGCACATTGCCAATGCCGCCTTTCTTGGCGCGTTTGACCGCAGCCCTGCCGGTGACGATGTGGGAGATCTGGGAAAAGGTTTCGGCTGCGGCCGACTTGGGATCGACCTCGGCAATCATGCGGCCACTGTTTGCTGCATTGCCGAACAATTGCGTATCGAACGGAATGATGGCGATCGGCTGCAGTTCGAGCGGCTCGACAAAATCCGCCGGAGCGATTTCCGGTCTCTTCAGCATGCCGACCTGATTGAGGACAAGATGCGGCGGGCGGTCATTGGGCCGCAATTTCTTCAACGCATCCAGCATGTTCTTGGTATTTCGCAGATTGGCAAGATCCGGAACCGCCGTGATGACGACTTCATCGGCCTCGGCCAATACTGAACGCGTCCACTCCGACCAGGCATGCGGTACGTCGAGAACAGCAACGGGAGCCGTCCGCTGCAAGACTTCCATGACCGGGCGGAATGCCGCACTTTCGAAATCATAGGCACGATCAAGCAGCGACGGCGCGGACAATAGCGACAGATGCTGCGAACATTTGGTCAACAGACGATCAAGAAACACCTCGTCCAGTCGCTCGGGCGCAAATACTGCCTCGGCGATACCCTGGGCCGGATCCTGGTCGAAATCGATATTGGCGGTGCCATAGGCCAGATCGAGGTCGGCGAGAATGGTTTCGGTCGAAAACAGCGACGAGATGCCGAATGCGCAATTATGGGCAATGGTCGACGAACCGGAACCACCCTTGGCACCAATGAAAGCGATCGATTTTCCCAGTGGCTCGGCATCCGGATCGACAAAAATTGCCGAAACCGCACCCAACAGGTCTGCCATCGAAACCGGCGCAACCATGTATTCCGAAATGCCGTTGCGGATAAGATCGCGATAAAGGCTGATGTCGTTGTAACGTCCAATCAGGATGACACGCGTCGACGGATCGCAGACTTGGGCCAGTGGAGCCAGTTCCTGCAGAAGGTTACGAGGCTCCGCCTGGGTTTCCAGAATGATGAGGTTAGGCGTGGGTGCCTGCGAGAACATCTGCGCCGCCGCATCGACACTGCCGCTGGTGATGCGCAGATTGACCTTTGCCATGCGGCGATCGTTGGCGAGGCGCTCCATGACACGGTGCAGGCCGTCGCTTTCACAAAAGACATGGATGGAGATGCGCGGCAGCGGCCGCATCATTTCGAGTTCAGACTCGCGCGTTGGCTCGTCTTCGGCCTGTGCCGAAGCCGAATTAACGCGATATTCCACGGACCCAATCATATTTTGGTCTCCCTCGTGACGCTCTTCGTCATCAATCGCCCATATCCTTCAGCTCGACATAGGCATCGCGATAGCGATCCATCGCCTTGCCCCGCTGCTCAGCATCCGGAGGCGTCATGCGGCGCGGTCCCAAAAGGTCATGCGGGTTGGCGATCTGAGCCGCGAGGTTACGTTGGCTGGCGCAGCCGAAGTTGTAATAATTGTCGTTCTGGCTGGTATTCAGCGTCATGTCCGCCGGCCATTCGCCGCACGGGCTGGTCTGAGCCGTCACGGCGCTGTAAGTCAGCCTAAGCGGCGCCGGCTCACCCGGACCCGCTGCGAAATTCACATGCAGGATCTTGCTTTTCGGCACGCCCATGCGGACCATGAGGCGACGGACCTCACCGGCTGCGGATGCTGCGGCGCCGTCATTGATCGAGCCTTTCGGCGTCATGATCTGAATGATCCCCGTCGATGCGCGGCGATACTCGTCCACGAAACCGGCGATAACCTCACGCTGTCCACGCGTCAGGCCGTCGTCGCTGCGGGCAACCGGAATATCGATGGACTTCTGGCCTTCGGCAACCACGATCGGATGACGGGTGCGATAGTCATCAGGTACGGATCCCGTGACGACGCGATCAGCGCAACCGGTCACAAGGATCGCCACGCCGAGAGCGGCGGCAACAACTGGAAGACGGCCTGCAAAAGCTGCGGGTGAAAAGGTTCTGGCCTTGGTCATGGATCGGCGTCTTTCCTGTGCGCTGCCTGCCGGGATGATTGGAGTGAAAAGCTTCTCGGTCATTTGTAAATGAACCCGACATTGCCGTGATAAGGTTCGCTCGGTGGTGCCGTCTCCCGGCGACCGTAGATCTTGTTTACGTGGCCGAGAAACACGCTTGCGGCATCGCTCGCCGGATTGAAATTGTCGTCCGGACGGGAGAGTTCGTTGCGCGCGACCGGGCGAACGAGATAGGGGGTGGCGATGATGACGAGTTCCGTCTCCGTGCGCTCCAGTGCCTTTTGGCGGAAAGCAGCACCAAGGACGGGAATTTTCGACGCACCCGGCGTGCCGTCCATGGTCTGTTGAATATCATCCCGGATCAGGCCGGCCAGCGCAATCGAACCACCGGAGGGAAGCTCCAAGACGGTTTCCGCTCTGCGTTTGCGGTACTCCGCCCCACCCGTTGCATTCGCGATCGGCTCGGACACCGTGGTCTGAATACGCAGGCTGATACGACCAGACGACAGGACCGTCGGCGTAAAGCCAAGGCCGATACCGTATTCGTAAGGGGTAACGGTGGTCACGCCATCGACGCCCGTGGTGGTGTAGAGTTTCTCACCACCGGAATTGAACGTGGCAGACTGACCGGAAATGGCGGTCAGTGTCGGTTCTGCGAGCGTACGGATGGCGTTGGCCCGTTCCAGAGCGCTCAGAACCATCTGGATGCTAAACTTGCCTATATTGCCGCTGACACCTCCGACAATGCCATCGGCATCAGTCACGGCCCGCAATACGTTCAGACCGGAACCGGAAGCCGACGCATCACGCTGAAAGACATTGTCGAAACCAAGCTGCTTGACCACTTCGCGACGGATTTCCGCAACGGTGATCTTCAGTGTCACCTGATCCTCACCTTCGACGGTGAGCAGGTTCTGAATCTGTGAATTCTGACGGCCTTCCGAAAAGATCGCGCGGTCACGTGTTGTGGCCTCGCCGCCCTTGAGGAAGATATCGGCAAGCTGTGCCGCTTTTGCGGCATCCTGCGGCGTTCTGACATTCCCCGTCAGGATGATGTTGTCGGAAATGATCTCGACCTTGATGCTGGAATCCGGCAGGAAACGACGAAGATTTTGCTCAAGGCCGGAAATGTCACGTTCGATTTCGAGGTCCAGGCTGACCACCTCTTCTCCGTTAGGTCCGAAGATGAAGATATTCGTCTGGCCGACCTTCTTGCCGAACAGGTAAATACGGCGCGAGGTGCGGGTGACGGCATCGGATACGGTCGGGTCTGCGACCAGAATATCGTGTGCATCCGTCGGGAGATCAACGACAACAGCCTTGTTGAGACCGACTTTCAGACGGCGATGAGCCCCTTTGCCGGTATTGCTGATGCGGATGATACTATCCTTGGAACTCTGAGCTGCAGCCGGTGTAAAGCCCGACATGCCGGAGCCGATCGGAAAACCTGAAAAGGCAATGCAGAATGACAGGCCCGCCGCCGCAGATGTGCGGAGTTTTTTCTTGAAGCTAACCACCTGAGCGTTCCTGTTCATTGTTGTACTGCCTGCTTGCCGGTAACGATCTGACCGGATTTGATGACCTGGACCTGCCCTTTGTCGCCGCCGGCGAGAAGATAATCGGGGACCGTCGTATCCGGCTCCTGTGCGTCGGCAACCGAGCGCAGAGCCAAGGTCAACCGGCTGGCCATCTGCTGTGCAACGGAAATCACCTTGGTCTGATCAGGCGTGAGTTCCAGCGTTGCAGTCGTACCGATCACCGCCTTGGAACCGTCTTCGTTTTCCTGAATCTGCTGATCGATCGCCAGCACGCGGACGTTGCTGAGAATCTCTTCGGTACGGAACGCGTCGTCATCGCCCTTGCGCACCATGATGACATCGACGCGATCATTCGGCAGGACGAAACCGCCTGCGCCGGTGGCAACAGATATTTCCGTTGCCACAGCGCGCTTGCCGGCAGGCAGCAGCGAGGACATGATACGGCTGGAGGAATCAGCTACTTTTTCAGCGCGGACCGGCTCGCCTTCGAACAGCGGCAGACGCACCACGGAACCGCTCAGCTCAGCGATGGCCTCGGGCCGCTCTCTATTCGTGATAAGTCCTTGGACAACGCCGCTCTCGGGCCATTCTGCCCATCGCAACGATTCCTCGTTCAGCCTGCTTCCGACCGGAAGATTAGCCGCAGAAACGAGAACGTTGACGGTTGGAGCCTGGCGGACGATTTCCTGAACGGTACCACCGCCCATTTGCATGGCCAGCAAGCCGGCCAATCCGGCTGCGACAACAGCAACTGTGAGGATGATTATACGGGCGGGTTTCATGGCGGTTTCCTGAAGGACTACTTAAGTCTTCGCGAAGAATGGCCGCCAATGGTGTAATTATGGTTAATGAGGGACTTACAATTTCGGTTAACGTCCCGTTTCTGAAGTAAAACCGAAGTTAACCCGCCTGACGCATCGCGATTGCAACGATAGGTGCATATTCGTAGGTGATGAAACCGGCCACAGCGATCGCGATCCCGTATGGGATCTTATTGGCGGTGGTCAAAGACGTCGGGAGAGCGACACCCATCGCCAAAACCGAATTTGCGTGGGCACGGATCATGAGGATGGCAATCGTCAGCACACCTCCAAGGAAAGCAGTCGCGACGACAAAAATCAGCAGTGACTGGTTGAAGCCGAACCAGCAGGCAGCAGCCGTCAGCAACTTGGCGTCGCCGCCACCCATGACATTGGCGGCAAAAAGCGAAAAGCAAACTGCGAAGACCGCCAAGCCGGCGACAAGGCTCATACCGATTTCCGGCCAGCCAAGGCCGATAAACGGCGCCAGCACGAAAAACGTGACCAGGAGAATGGCCGGAATGGCGTTGGGGATTGTCATTCGCGTCAGATCGCTGATCGCGGCCAGAGCCAGACCTGCAGGTAGGGTGCACAGAACCAGATACGCGACAATCATGCTTGCCATAACATCCCTCAGGCCGAGCGATACGCCGGCATCACCGGCTTTCAAAAACAAACGAAGCCGCCCTTTCAGGCGGCTTCGCGAAGATATCAGCGAGCAGAGTAAGCCAGTGGCTTACTTGACGCCGGCCGCTGCAGTGTTCATCTTCGTCGAGATGTTGCTGAACGTGGTGTTCAGAGCGCCACCGAGGGTGGTTGCACCAGCGATCAGGGCGACGGAAATCAGGGCTGCGATCAGGCCATACTCGATGGCGGTCGCACCAGATTCGTCTTTCATGAAACGAGCAAAAATCTTGGACATTCTTCTCTCCTAATTCTACGTTGTTCTTCAGCACTACCGACAACTGTTGTCCGCTGTTCGGATGAGCAGAAACTACTCGCTGGCGATTTCAATCCGCTTAACGAAAGCAGTTACCAGACAATTAATTCTTCAATGCCAACAGCTTGGTAAACAACACGGAAATAAAACGGTGAAGATGCCGCATGAATTTTGGTCTCTTATATTCCAGGAGAACATGCATTTTCGGCAGGTCGCTATATTACGAAATACTATCATATTGAAGCAGACTTCCGTGAAGCCCCGCGCCTTGTAATACTATCGCTCCAACAGTGGCACGAGATTAACCGGCCATTCACCATTCGCGATCATGCTTGCGCCAACTCGCACGCGTAAAGGCGGTTTTGAATATGTCGCGCATTACTACCCTTGTTTTATCAATTGCCTTTTCCCTTTCTTCGGCGCCTTTGGTTCGAGCCGATGATGGCGACATCCTGCGGGTTTATATGAATCACGCGCGCGTGCTGAAACTCGACCGGCCGGTGGCAAAGGTTATTGTCGGCAATTCCGCAGTGGCTGATGCAACCGTGGCTGATCCGAAGACAATTGTCCTGACAGGACGCAGCTTCGGCACGACCAATCTCGTCCTTCTGGACAAGGACGGCACCGCGATCGCAGACGAGCGCGTTCTCGTATCCATCGATGAAGGCAATACGGTTCGCATGTTCCGTCAGACGGATCGCTCGATCCTTTCCTGCACGCCCAATTGCGAGCAGCACTCCGACCTCAAGGCAAATAGCAGCCGACCCTGATATAGTCTAACGGGACATTCGAATGTCCCGTTATGGTGCTTGATGGATCCGCGCAGGACCGGACCTGAAGTGAAGCGCAATGAGGGCAGCGATTCACGTCGATACACATCGATCGAACTGTCCATAAACCCGCAACCAAATTTCAACACAAGAACCTTACCATCCCGCGCATCCGAATTATGTTTTGCGTGTGGACATGTGCACAGATCGTCATACCGAAGAACAAGGTCCTCCGAAGACCCGATCAAGAAAAAGACCTATCTTTCGCCGATTCGCACGTTCACAGGATGGTGCAGCCGCGATCGAATTTGCGATTCTGGCACTTCCCTATTTCCTGATCGTCTTTGCCATTCTGGAAACATTTATCGCCTTCATCGGCGAACAGGTGGTCTCCAACGGCGTCGAGGTCATGGCCCGAAAGGTGAGAACCGGTGAAATCCGGTCCACCTCTGCGAATGACCCTGCTTTCAAGGCCACTTTCCGGACCGCGTTCTGCAACGAGATTTCAGTTATGATCTCATGCTCGGCGGAAGAGATTGCCACCCCCAAAAGGCTTTATATCGATCTTCGGTCGTTCAGCAGTTATGCCGATATTCCAACCGCGGTACCGAGACAATCCTCGGCGCAATATGCTGACCTGAAGACTTCGGACTTCGGCTACTCTCCAGGCGGGGCCAAGAGCATCAATATGCTGCGTGCCTATTACCGTTGGCCTGTCCTGACCGATCTCGTGCGCCCCATGCTGACGAGCGTGCGCTCTTCAGACGGTACCGGTGACTTCCTGATCGTCGCAACAGCAACATTCCAGAACGAGGATTACCCGTGAGCGACACCTTGCCGGTGGCTGCAGTTGACCACAATCACGCCACGCCTCCCATTTGCGCGAAGAAGATGAAGCATTCAGGCGTTTTTCTGCGTTTTCGCGATTATCTTCGTGATCGGCGCGGTGTTGGTGGCGTTGAATTCGCCATTCTGGCACCGATCCTCATCGCCACCTATTTCAGCTGTTTCGAGTTGACGATCGGCTTCAGCTTCGCAAAACGCGCAGCTCGAGCAACAGGTACGGTCGGCGACCTTGTGGCGCAGCAGTCCACGGTCAATAAAGCGTTTCTCACGACCATGACCAATGCCGCGAAAAGTATTTTCGCGCCCTATGATGTCGATGGACTGACGGCGACCGCAAAAAATCCGCTGAACCTTAAGATCACCGGTATTCAGATCGATGATGCCGGCACTGCAAAGGCTCTTTGGTCCTGGCAGCGAACCGGCTCCGCTCCTTATACGGCGGGCTCTTCCGTTACCGTCCCGAAGGAACTGAAGATCGCCGGTACATTTCTGATACGCACGGAGCTGACGGCATCCTATCCCCTCATGCTTTTCCTGCCAACGACCTTCTCCCCCGAAAACCGCGCGATCTCGATGAACCGCGAGATTTTTTACCAACAGAGAACGGGTGACAAGATTACCTGCAGCGATTGCTGATCAGACCGATATCACGGACAAGGCCCGTGCCTTTGCCAACTCGAACGTCAGGCTGTATGTAGCGACAATCATACCGGATCGCCGACGAGGCGTCCGGTGCTACAGCTGCCGGAGGATCGATTGGCGCGCGCTTTCCTTTTCGTTCTGGATTCCTTTGGCGTCGGCGGCGCCCGCGATGCCGCAAAATATAATGACGAAGGCGCCAACACGCTTGGCCATATTGCGCAATTTTGCGCGGCAGGTGCAGGCAACCATGCCGGCCTGAGAGAAGGCCCCCTGAAACTGCCGAACATGTCCTCTCTCGGCCTGCTGCATATCGCCAAGATGGCAAGCGGCGAGTTTCCAGCTGGAATGCCCATCCCGGAGCGGGTTTTTGGACTGCATGGTGCCGCAGGTGAAGTGTCTCGCGGCAAAGATACGCCATCCGGTCACTGGGAGATTGCCGGCACGCCCGTCATGTTTGACTGGGGCTATTTTCCAGCCGAGGGAGATGCTTTTTCCGAGGAACTGGTCACGGCGATCTGCGAGGAAGGCCGCGTACCGGGCATTCTCGGAAATTGCCATGCCTCCGGCACCGATATCATCCTCAAACATGGCGTGGAACATATCCGCACCGGCAAGCCGATCTGCTACACCTCAACCGACTCCGTGTTCCAGATCGCCGCACATGAAAAATACTTTGGCCTGGAGCGGTTGCTGGAACTGAGCAATACCGTCAGAAGGCTCCTCGATCCGCTCAATATCGGCAGGGTCATCGCGCGACCTTTCATCGGTGAAACGCCTTCGACATTCGAGCGTACAGGAAACCGTCGCGACTTTTCCGTACCTCCACCGGAAGACACGCTTCTTGACCGGCTTATCGCTGCCGAGCGCAAGGTTCTGGCCGTTGGCAAGGTGGGCGACATCTTTGCACATCGCGGCGTCAGCGAGGTCATCAAGGCCAATGGCAATAAGGCACTGATGGACCGGACGCTGGAAGCCATCGACCGGGCCGGACATGGGGATCTGGTGTTCACCAATTTCGTCGATTTCGACATGCTCTACGGACACCGCCGCGATGTTGCAGGCTATGCGGCCGCGCTGGAAGAGTTCGACAGGCGACTTCCGGAAGTGCATGCCAGAATGAAACCCGGCGACCTGCTGATCATGACCGCCGACCATGGATGCGACCCTACATGGCGCGGCACCGACCATACACGTGAACGCGTGCCGGTGATGGCGCTCGGCCCCGGGATACGTGCCCGCGATATAGGCATTCGCCACACCTATGCCGATATCGGTGAGACGATTGCCGCCCACCTTGGAATTGCATCCGGCAAATACGGACGGAGTTTTCTGTAATGGTATTTGAGACGGCGAACATGCTGAAGGCGGAAATTCATTGCCATATCGAGGGTGCGGCATCGCCGGAACTGACCTTGAGCCAGGCGCAAAAATACGTGGTCGATATCAGCAACATCCTGCGTGACGGCAAATATGTCTGGTCGGATTTTGCCGAGTTTATCGTCTGTTACGATGCAGTGGCATCGCTGTTTCGCACGCAGGCGGATTATGCACTGCTGACAGAAACCTACATGACCGAACTTGCCTCCATCAACACGATCTACAGCGAGATCATCGTTTCGCCCGATCATGGTGACCGCATCGGCCTTGGCGCCGACGCCTATATCGCCGGCATCTGCGACGGCATTTTCGCCGCCAAGGAAAAGACCGGGATCGAGGCGCGTATCATCGTGACCGGCGAACGCCATTTCGGCGTCAACCGGGTGGTCGGTGCCGCTGAATATGCCATGCGGGCAAAAAATCCACTGGTGACCGGGTTCAACATGGCCGGCGAGGAACGCATGGGAAAGGTCGCCGACTACGCGCGCGCCTTCGATATTGCCCGCGATGCCGGGCTTGGCCTGACCATCCATGCCGGCGAGGTCTGCGGTGCCTTCAGCGTCAGCGATGCCCTGAACATCATCAAGCCATCGCGGATCGGACACGGCGTGCGCGCCATCGAGGACGAGAGCCTGGTGGAGCGGTTGGCGGAAACCGGTGTCGTACTGGAGGTCTGCCCGGGATCGAATATTGCTCTCGATGTCTATCCCGATTTCCAGGCGCATCCGCTGCGTCGCTTGAAGGATGCCGGTGTTCGGGTGACGATCAATTCCGATGATCCGCCATTCTTCAAAACCTCGCTTGCGCGGGAATACGACATCGCATCGAACGAAATGGGCTTTGGCCGCGAAGAGATCGATGCCATGACCCGAACGTCGCTGGAGGCTGCCTTTGTCGATGACGCGACACGTGACGCCCTGCTGGCACGTTTTGACGCATATGTGCAAACCGGTGTGAAAGCGGCGGTGAAAGACACGTGAACGCTTGGATTCCGTTTTCGTCCGTGACAGAAGAGGAAAACACCAACATTCCCGGAAGGCACTCCCATGAACGGCGTCACCGTCATTGACCATCCGCTCGTCCAGCACAAGCTCACCATCATGCGCAAGAAGGAAACCTCGACGGCCGGTTTCCGCCGGTTGCTGCGCGAGATTTCCATGCTGCTGTGTTACGAGGTCACGCGCGATCTCGAGCTGACACTCGAAACCATCGAAACGCCGATCACAGAAATGCAGGCGCCGATCGTCGAAGGCAAGAAACTGGTTTTCGTTTCGATCCTGCGCGCCGGCAACGGCCTGCTTGAAGGCATGCTCGAGCTGGTGCCATCGGCCCGCGTTTCGCATATCGGCCTTTATCGCGACCACGATACGCTGCAGCCGGTCGAATATTATTTCAAGGCACCGGACAGTCTCGACGAGCGCCTGATCATCGTCGTCGATCCCATGCTGGCGACCGGCAATTCTGCCATCGCTGCGATCCAGAAGCTCAAGGAACGCGGCGCGAAAAACATCCGTTTCCTTTGCCTTCTCGCCGCTCCAGAGGGCGTCAAGAATTTCCAGGAAGCCCATCCGGACGTGAAAATCTATACGGCCTCGATCGATAGCTACCTTAACGAGAAGGGCTATATCGTGCCCGGTCTCGGCGATGCCGGCGACCGTATGTACGGCACCAAATAAGCCGTCATGTTTTCTTAACCGCGTTACCAGATTGGCGGCTCGCAGATCATTCTGCGGGCCGTTTTTTATTGTTTCGAGCGCTATCCTCGACACCAAATTTGATCAGGCAGAAACAGACATGCTCCTGCGTACGACTATATTTGCCTCCGTCGCCGTCGTGGCCGCCACGCAGGTTCCGCGCCTGTTCGAGCATATGCAGCAACGCCAGCCGGAAATCAGTGCCAAGCAGAACGTGGTCACGCCGCAAGTGCAGAAAGCCGCCTTGCCCAACGGCCGGATCAGCCTCAAGGCGGACGGGCGTGGGCATTTCTTCGGCACATTTCAGATGAATGGCAAGTCCATTGAGGGTTTGGTCGATACCGGTGCTTCGACGATCGCTATCAATGAAACGACGGCGCGCCGGCTGGGCTTTACCGGAAATGGGCTCGATTTCCGTTACAAAGTCGATACTGCCAATGGCCGGACGGATGCTTCAAGGATCATCCTCGACCGGGTCGAGATCGGCACGGTTCGTGTGCGCAATGTCGAAGCCATGGTTCTGCGTGACAAGGCTCTGAGCGGCACGCTTGTCGGCATGAGTTTTCTGTCGAAGCTTCGATCCTATCAGGTCCAGGATGGCGGTCTGACACTGGTGCAGTGATCAGCCGATCCGCTTCAGAACCGTCTGCGTTTCTGCCGGCGCGTCATCCGTGATCATGAATAGCCGCGCCACCTCACCCGCAATACGTTCCGCATCCTCTTCGTTGGCGGCATGAACAAACGCGATGGGTTGGCCTTTCACAACCTTCGTCCCGAGCGGCAGAAGGCCATCAAGACCGACACGGTGATCTATTGCATCCGATGCGCGGCGACGCCCTCCCCCCAGTTCCACCACCGCCATGCCGAGCGCTCGCGTCTGACACTGGGCAAGATAGCCGTCGCGAACTGCAGGTACAAAAACCTTCACCGGGGCAGCCGGGAGATAATTGTGTGAGCGCTCCAGAAAATCCGATGGTCCACCCAGTGCATGGACCATACGGCCAAACACCTCTGCCGCGCGGCCGCTCTGTAGCGCCGACCTTGCGGCCTGCTCGCCGTCGGACAGGCTTGCTACAGCACCCGACTGCACCAGCATTTCCGCAGCAAAAGCGAGAACCACTGTCTCCAGTCGGGTACCCGCCTTGGAGCCCTTCAGGAAATCAACACAATTGACGATTTCCAGCGCATTGCCGGCAGCATCCGCCAGCGGCTGATCCATGTCGGTGATCAAGGCTGAAGTTGGGACACCTGCGCCAATGGCGACATCGACAAGGGAGCGGGTAAGATTTTCGGCGTTCGCCAAATTGCTCATGAAGGCGCCACTACCAACTTTCACGTCCATCACCAGCGTCTGCAGCCCGGCCGCGAGCTTCTTGGACAGAATGGAGGCGGTGATCAATGGTACGGATTCTACAGTCGCCGTGACGTCACGAATGGCATAAAGCCGCCGATCGGCTGGGGCGAGATCGGACGTCTGGCCGATGATGGCGCAACCGATCTCATCCACCGTACGGCGCAGCAGCTTCTCATCCGGCATGATGTTGTAGCCGGGTATGGATTCCAGCTTGTCCAGCGTGCCACCGGTATGACCGAGGCCACGGCCGGAAATCATCGGCACCGCCAAGCCGCAGGCAGCAGCGATCGGTGCCAGCATCAATGAGACATTGTCGCCGACACCGCCGGTGGAGTGTTTGTCGGCAATCGGCCGGGTGACATCACCCCAGGACAGCACATCACCGCTGTCACGCATGGCAAGTGTCAGCGCTATGGTTTCATCCCGCGTCATGCCGCGAAAGAACACGGCCATGGCAAAGGCCGCCACCTGCCCCTCGGAGATGCGGTCCTCGCTCATGGCGCGAATGAAGGCGGCGATCTCGTTGGCCGAGAGCACCTCGCCATCACGCTTGCGACGAATGATCTCCTGCGGGATCATGCCAGCTCAGTAACCGCCGGATACGCGGGCCGACCCACTGCCCGACAGAACCGCGAGAATGTCGTCCAGCAGGCTGGACGCGCCAAACCGGAAGGTCGACGGCATGATCCAGTTAGCACCCATGATGGTTTCGGCGGAACGCAGATAAAGGTCTGCATCGGCAACCGTGCCAACACCACCGGCCGGCTTGAAGCCAACGCGCTTTTTCGAATCGCGGATGACCTGCAGCATGATATCGGCCGCTTCCAGCGTGGCATTGACGGCGACCTTGCCGGTCGAGGTCTTGATGAAATCGGCACCGGCCTCGATGGCCAGTTCCGATGCCCGGCGGATGAGCGCACGTTCCTTCAACTCGCCGGTCTCGATGATTACCTTCAGGCAAGAATTCGGGCACGCACTTCGCACGGCCTCGACCATGGTTGTCACGGCAGCTTCATCGCCAGCGACGAAGGCGCCATAAGGGATAACCAGATCGATTTCGTCGGCACCATCGGCCACGGCCTGTTCGGTTTCCTTCACGACTTCGGCGACCGGCAACGCACCGGACGGGAAATTCACGACGGTGGCGATGCGCACCATGTGCCCTTCACCCAGAATGGAGCGGGCATGCGCAACAAAACGCGGCCAGATGCAAATGGCGGCACTGTTACCATAAGGTGTCTGCGCGCGCAGGCACAGGTTTTCGATTGCGGCATTGTCGCAATCGTCGCGCAGGTTGGTGAGGTCGAGAAGCGAAAGCGCAAAAGACGCCGCCTCGCGTGGGCTTTTAAGCTCCATGGTCAGTACCTCCGAAGTTCATGCATGGGCCCGAAAATCGAAGCTGATTTCGGACGGCGAGATAGGCAGATTCTAAGTCTTACAGCGGCGTTGATGCGTCCTTTATGACGCATGGCAATGCAAACGGCGGAAATCTGTTGGGAAGCCATATTTACCACCCGATCGCCGGCTGGCAACCCGGTGAGGCCATCCATTTCCAAGCAGTTGAAATCAATCAATGATTGGGAATATCAAACCGGTTGCTGAAACATTTCGGCTAGGATGGATGCAAGGCGCGCACCACCGATCGGTGCCGTATCCTTGGTTTCCTCATGGCTCAATTCGGCGCCCGTCATGCCGGCCGCAAAGTTGGTGACCACGGAGGCGGCTGCAACTTTCAAACCGAAATAACGCGCGAGAATGACTTCCGGCACGGTGGACATGCCCACGGCATCCGCACCCAGAATACGCGCCATGCGGATTTCCGCCGGTGTTTCGAAACTCGGGCCGGAAAACCACATATAAACGCCGGAAAACAATTGCGCACCGCGGCGGATTGCAGCGTTGCGCATGGCAGTGGCCAAATCCGCATCATAGGCGTTGGTCAAGCCGACGAAACGGCGATCGCTGGCTTCACCGATCAGCGGGTTCATGCCGGAATAGTTGATGTGGTCGGTGATCTGCATGACCGAACCGGGCGGCATGTCCTCGCGCACCGAACCTGCCGAATTGGTGAGGATCAGCGCCTGCACGCCGAGACCCGCCAGAATCTCGATCGGCGCACGCATGGCATTGGCATCGCCATGTTCGTAATAATGGGTGCGACCGGACAGCATGATGACAGGCTCGCGGCCGAGATAACCGGCCACCAGTTCGCCCGCATGACCGCTGACGCCGCCCTTCGGAAAGCCAGCCAAATCCTCATAAGGAATGCGGATCGGATCCGTCACTTCATTGACGATCGGCCCTAGGCCGGACCCAAGCACGATCGCATGGCGAGGCACGAGGCCGTTCAGGCGCTCGACGAGAAGATCGATGACGCTGTTCAAACCCTCGGTCATTACCTGCCCTCTTTCAACCGATGACGTCGGTCTTGAAGGAAAAGGGCAGCAGTTCTTCCATCGTCATGGTCTTCTGCACGCCCTGTTCGTCGCAGAGATAAACGCGGGTATCGGGACCGGCAAATTCGGCGATCTTCTGACGGCAACCGCCGCAGGGCGGGCAGAGCGCCAGTTTTTCGGCAATCACGGCGATTTCCCTGATGCGGCGACCACCGCCCATGACCATGGCACCGATTGCCGTCGGTTCGGCGCACCAGCCCTGGGGAAATGACAGGTTCTCGATATTGGCGCCGACATAGACCTTTCCGTCCTCGGCGCGGATGGCCGCGCCGACGGGAAATTTGGAATAGGGCGCGTAGGCACGGCCCATGGCATCGCGTGCTGCTTCGAACAGATCATGCGCCATATCAACGCTCCTTCACATAAGGCACGCCACCAGCCTTGGGCGGGTGGGCGATGCCGATGAAACCGGCCAGAAGAACGCAGGTGAGAACATACGGCATGACCTGAAAGGCCTGCACGGGAACTTCGCCGATGCCCGGCACCGGCTTGCCCTGCATGAAGTTTCCAACGGCATCGAGGAAACCGAACAGAAGGCAAGCGAACATCACCGGCACCGGCTTCCACTTGGCAAAGACCAAAGCGGCGAGCGCGATATAACCCTTGCCGGCCGACATGTTGTTGATGAAAGCAGCGGACTGGGCAATCGAAAGATAAGCGCCGGCAAAGCCACCCAGAAAACCGGTAACGACCAGAGCGCGGTAACGCAGCCATATGACCGAGATACCGGCCGTATCGACCGCCGCCGGATTCTCGCCGACGGCGCGCAGGCGCAAGCCGAAGCGCGTGCGATAAAGCACCCACCAGGACAGAGGGACTGCGGCAAAAGCCAGATAAGTGAGAATATTGTTGCCCGAAATGACATTGGCATAAAGCGGACCAATGATCGGCACATCTCTCATGACATCAACGCCGGGCAAAATGATCGGCAGAAAGCGCGCTTCACCTGCAAGGCTCGGTGTGCGCCCCCCCTGATTAAACCAGGCCTGGGCAAGAACGACCGTCAAACCTGCGGCGATGAAGTTCAGTGCCACGCCGGAGACGATCTGGTTGCCGCGATTGGTGATCGAAGCAAAGCCGTGAATGAGCGAAAACACAATCGAAATGCCAATGCCGCCGAGCAGGCCGATCCAGGCATTGCCGCTGACATAGGCGAGACAGGCGGCAGCGAAAGCGGCGGCCAGCATCTTGCCTTCAAGACCGATGTCGAAAATGCCGGCCCGCTCGGAAAACAGGCCTGCAAGTGCCGTAAAGATCAGCGGGATCGACAGCCGGATGGTGGAGCCGAGAATGCTGACAAAGATATCGAAATAATCCATGGCCTCACTTCCCCCCCGATTTCTGGCCCGCAAACTGCTGGTAGATCCGCACCATGGCCGGGCGGAACATATATTCGAGCGCACCGGCAAACAGGATGACGAGACCCTGGATCACGACGATCATTTCGCGGGTGATATTGGGCATTTCAAACGAAAGATCGGCACCGCCCTGATACAGAATACCGAACAGCAGCGCGGAAAAGATTATGCCGAGCGGATGGCTGCGTCCCATCAATGACACGGCAATACCGACGAAACCGGCACCGGCCACGAACTCCACCTGCAGGCGGGCAGACGCCCCCATGACCGGATTGAGCGCCATCATGCCGGCAAGACCACCGGAAATCAGCATGGCGATGATGACCGTGCGCGAATAGGGAATACCGGCATAAGCGGCGGCCGACGGCGAGATGCCGAGCGTGCGCATTTCATAGCCGAGCTTGCTGCGCCAGATCAGCAGCCAGACGAGATAAGACATCACAAGCGCGATGATGAAGGACACGTTGAACGGTGCTGGACCGAGCTTCATGCCGAACAAGGCCATCAGCCAGTCCAGCTTCGGCAATTGTCCACCGGGAAGGAATGTCCGGGTTTCCGGCGCCATCTTGCCGGGCACGATGAACACGTTGACCAGCAGATAGACCATCAGCCCGGCGGCGATGAAGTTGAACATGATCGTGGTGATGACCACGTGGCTGCCACGCTTGGCCTGCAGCCAAGCAGGAATGAAGGCCCAGCCGGCACCGAACAGCGCTGCACCGATGACCGCGAACGGCATGGTCACGTACCATGGCACGTAATGATCGAGCGCCAATGCCACGAGAGCAGCACCGAGACCACCGACATAGGCCTGGCCTTCGGAGCCGATGTTGAACAGACCGGCATGGAAGGCAACCGCGACCGACAGGCCGGTGAAGATGAAGCTTGTCGTATAGAACAGTGTGAAACCGATGGCCTCACCGCGACCAAGCGCACCCTCGATCAGGAGTTTCAACGCCTCGAACGGATTTTCGCCTATCGACCAGACGACAAGGCCGGAAATGAAAAATGCGACAGCCAAATTCAGCAACGGCAGAACACCGTAACTGATCCAGTTGGGTAGGGGCACGGACGCTGTACTCATGATTTCCTCACACCGCTCCGGCCATCATCAGACCGAGCGTCTGTTCACCGGCGTCCGGCGTTTCTTCACCCACCACCTTGCCGGCGAACATGACGATGATGCGGTCCGACAGGGAGCGGATTTCGTCTAGTTCGACCGATACCAGCAACACGGCCTTCTGCGCTTCACGCATCTCGATGATGCGCCGATGGATAAATTCGATGGCGCCAATATCGACGCCACGCGTGGGCTGGCCGATGATCAGCATTTTTGGGTCGCGCTCGATTTCGCGGGCCACCACGATCTTCTGCTGGTTGCCGCCTGAAAAATTAGCCGTCTTCAGACGCGGGTTCGGCGGGCGAATGTCGTATTTTGCGATCTTTTCCTCTGCATCCTTGCGGATGGCATCGAGATCGAGAAGAGCGCCACGGCCGTAACGCGGCTCGCGGTGATAACCGAGCACGGAATTTTCGTATTCCTCGAACTTGAGGACGAGACCCATATGGTGCCGATCTTCCGGGATATGCGCCAAACCGATCTGGCGCAGCTGCGCAGGATCGAGACCGGCGACCGGCTGGCCGTCGATGAGGATTTCACCCGAGGTCGGCTTGCGGATACCGGCTATCGCTTCCAGCAGTTCGGACTGACCATTGCCCGCCACACCGGCAATACCGAGGATCTCGCCTTCGCGCACATCGAAGGATACGTTGTCGACCATGGTGACGCCACGGCCGTCCTTGACCGTCAGGTTCTTCACCGACAGCAGCACCTTGCCCGGCTGCGCCTCGCCCTTTTCGACCCGGAGCAGAACGCGGCGACCAACCATCAGTTCGGCCAGTTCTTCCACCGTCGTTTCCGCCGTCCTGCGTGTGGCCACCATTTCACCGCGGCGCATGACCGAGACTTCATCGGTGATCGCCATGATCTCGCGCAGCTTGTGGGTGATCAGCAGGATCGTCTTGCCCTGATCGCGCAGGACTTTGAGGATGCGAAACAGGTGATCGGCCTCGGCCGGCGTCAGCACGCCCGTCGGCTCGTCAAGAATGAGGATTTCGGCGCCACGATAGAGCGCTTTTAGAATTTCGACACGCTGCTGCTTGCCGACCGGCAGTTCCTCGATCACCGCATCGGGATCGACGTCGAGCCCGTATTCGGCCTCAAGACGCT
This sequence comes from Endobacterium cereale, assembly GCF_009617585.1. Lineage (GTDB taxonomy): Bacteria > Pseudomonadota > Alphaproteobacteria > Rhizobiales > Rhizobiaceae > Neorhizobium > Neorhizobium cereale. The sequence goes on from NZ_WIXI01000022.1 coordinate 400,770, forward strand.
TCAATTCCTTGCGGGCACCGCTCACGCCCTTGGCCAGCAACTGCCCGCCTTCAGCGCCGAGCATGACGTTTTCCAGCACGGTAAAATTTTCGACCAACATGAAATGCTGGTGCACCATGCCAATACCCGAGGCGATCGCCGTCTGGCTATCGCGGATCGTCACGGCCTTGCCATCGATACGGATCTCGCCGCGATCTGCCTGGTAAAAGCCGTAGAGGATCGACATCAGGGTCGACTTTCCGGCCCCGTTTTCACCGATAATGCCGTGGATCGAGCCCTTGGCGACGGTCAGATTGATATTTTTATTGGCATGAACGGCACCGAAACTTTTATCGATGCCCGCCAGTTCGATCGCGGGATGCGGGGTCAAGCGCAGCCTCTCCTTCGCACAAGGGCGGAATCAAGATACGACTAGGGCGCATGGCGTCTCCACCATGCGCCCCGGATATTCAGATTACAGCGGGCACTTATTGTCCGTCATGTAATCGTGGACCTTGACGGTACCGGCAATAATGTCAGCAGTCGCCTTGTCGGCAGCAGCCTTCATTTCCGGCGTGATCAGCGCCTTGTTGTTGTCGTCGACAGCGTAAACAACGCCGCCATCCTTGATACCGTTTGACTGAACGCCGGCGGTGAACTTGTCTTCAGCCAGGTCCTTGTAGGCGTTGTAGACGGCCAGATCGACGCGCTTGACCATCGAAGTCAGAACCGAACCCGGATGAACGTGGTTCTGGTTGCTATCCACGCCGATCGAGAACTTCTTGTTATCGGCAGCGGTCTGCAGAACGCCGAGACCGGATGCGCCGGCTGCCGCGTAGATCACGTCGGCGCCCTGATCGATCTGGTTCTTGGTGAGTTCGCCGGCGCGAACCGGGTCATTCCATGCGGCACCGGTCGTGCCGACCATGTTCTGGAACACCTGCATGTCGGACTTCACCGACTTGGCGCCCTGGGCATAACCGCAGCCGAACTTGCGGATCAGCGGAATGTCCATGCCGCCGACGAAACCGACCTTGCCGGTCTTGGATGCCATGCCGGCAAGAAGACCAACGAGGTAGGAACCTTCTGCTTCGTTATAAACGACCGAGCGAACGTTCGGCAGCTCAACAACGGAGTCGACGATCACGAACTTGGTGTCAGGATATTCGGCAGCGACCTTTTCCATGGCCGAGGTCCAGGCGAAGGACACGGCGATGACCGGACTGAAACCCTTGCTGGCGAAGTTGCGGATCGCCTGCTCGCCCTGCGTATCGCTGGTCGGCTCGAAATCGCGGTATTCGGTGCCGAATTCCTTCTTGTACATTTCAGCGCCGTTATAGGCTGCTTCATTGAAGGATTTGTCGAATTTGCCGCCCGTACCATAAACCAGCGCCGGCTTGATCTCCGCAGCAATCGCGGTGCTCGACAGCATGGCTGTGGCAATGAGGGTCAGAAGGGTTTTCGTCATCGTGCGCCCTGTTTTCTTAAGTTTTTGATCTCTTATGGTTCCCCCCGCACTTCCTGCCGATCAGAACACGGCGGATAGTCTGCGGCACCGATGCCTTTATCTTTGGGCTTGCGGCAAAATTATAGTTGCATGCCCGGTGCAAAATTTCACGGGAAATCTTTCACACCGTCGAATGTGACACATATTTTTCAATTTTCTTGATCGTGGCGCAAAAAAATCGAGATGATTCGACTTAAGCCGAAAAACGTCCAAATGGCTTTGGCCGCCGGTAACCGGCGATCCAGAGAACAAGCGCCATCACCAGAAATACGGCACATGCCGGCTGCGTCAGCAAAAAGGCAGCGCCCTGCTGCCAGGCGTCAGCATGGATGTAGCGCTCCACCATATCTTCGGCGGCGACCAGCGTTCCCGGACTGAGCGCAATCCAAAGATCCCCCATGCTTGCCAACGAGACAGACGAAGAAGCAACGGACTGAATGGAATCCAGCGTGCCGGCTCCGATTGCAGCGACCAAAGTCAGCAGGCTGAGAAAATGAAAGATAAGAGACATGGCCGCCGGAGTGATTGAGAAGCTTCAACAATCCTAGAGTAAATGGCGCTTGGCGGCTTGGCAACGGAACAGAGTTTTGCAAACCGTCATCCAACCGTCAGATTTCGGTTGATCCTGAAAAAATCATAGGTATATATCGCGCCGACCGCTGCTTCGGGAACTTCCCCAGCAGCCCTTCCCGGAAGGACAGGTGGCCGAGTGGTTTAAGGCGCACGCCTGGAACGCGTGTGTGCGTGAAAGCGTACCGTGGGTTCGAATCCCACCCTGTCCGCCATCTCTCCCTACTCCAGATTCGAAAACGTCAACCAATCATACGTCGAGCACGATGCGCGTGTTCCCGCATTTTTCGCATCGGAAACTCGACCGCTCAGGCGTAAAAATCGTCTTCCGAAGTTCTCGTCGAAAAATAAGCCAGAAGGGCAAATGGCAACGCTATAAAAAGCAAAAGCCATGTTTTGATGCGCGAGAAGAATGGCTGCGGAAGATGCGTATCGACCGGCTCGGCCGTCGTCGGCTTGAGGCTGACCTTGTTTTGCAAAAGCAGTTCGGTCAGCTGGCGGTTGTCTTCTGCCTTTGTCCCATCGGCATTGGGCTGGCGTGTGGACTTTGTCCTGCTGAGATCAGGCATGGTATGCTCCAGACGGCCAATCAATAGCAATTTAATGAATATTCAGGCTAATTGTTAATGGTTAACAATTCAAGCGCGGTGGCTCAGACGGTACCTTGACGCAAACAAGGAGCGACCATGATCGATCACCCCTTGTTCGACGTTCATGACGTCAGAAAGCATGAGGCCTTCAATCAGCCCCAAGCGCCAGCTTCTTCCTGCTCGGCGAAAGCGGCCTGCAATTCCATCTGCACGGCATTCATGAACAGTGCCGCCTGATGCGAGATTTCCACGTCCGACACGCCCTGCGTTTTCAGACGCAAGGCAAAACCTGCCATTTCCTGACGCCAGAAGCGGTTGGCTTCCTCTCCATGCAGATGGGTCAGGGCTTCGCTGCAACGGCGGATATCGGCCATGCGGCGGTCGGCAGGAAATTGGACGAGGGTCATGCGGTCTCCACTCAACGCGACGCGGGCGAATCGCCCAGGAACTGTCGCCAGAATCGGGCCTAGTTCTTCACAAATGTTGAACGAAACCCCTGAGAAACCAGGATCGCTACAATTTTAGCGAATTTTCGCGGAAACAAATCCGAGCGACGCTCGTTACACCTCCAACACTATGTCCGGTGAAGATCTGGCCTGCGCCCTTTTGGCGCCGGGACGATGCGTCGTTTCCGTGATGGAGGAATGCCATGCAGAAGCCCATGTGGAACAGCGCCGTCACGATCGGAGCCGTCGAGATCGCCGGGCCTTTCGAGGCCTTGTCCTTCCTCGACCACGGCTGGCCGAACCACAAGGGGCCGCGCTTCGTTGATGCCCGGTTCGCCTGTCTGGCAGCCCTGGATGAACGCACCGACCCCGAAGATGCCAAGGCGCGATTTGCCGAGGCGCTTCAGGAAGCACAGCTGCACTGAGCGGTCGAAAAGACCCGAACAGACGATTTTCGCATGCCGATTAGCGACGGTCCGAAACGGATCGACGCACTACGCCAACACCGTAGACACGTCAGGATCTGCCATGAACGTCTATTCCCGTTTCACCGATGCCGCATCCACCCTGCCACCAGCGCGCATCTATTACGTCCATCCGCTGATGCTGCGGGGAATTTCAGCGTGGCGCGAGGTGTTCGAACATGCGCGTACGCTCGGCTTTGATACGATCCTAACGGCACCGCTATTTCGCCGCGCGGAAGGTGCGAGCGTTTTCGTTTCCGACGATTACGAGCAGGCCGATCCGCAATTCGAACTTGGCGACGGGATCGATGACGCCATCGGTCAACTGTCACGTCTGGCGAAGGACAATGGTCTTTCGCTGATGATGGATATTGTGCCCGGACGCATGACGGACACGGCAAACGTCGCGACCGCTGCAACGGACCCGCGCCAGACGCCCACCCTTCGCGGCAGCCGCGCCGTCGATCCATCCGAGCAGCTCAACGAATGGCGGCAGCGGCTGATCCGGCTCGGCGAAGTCGGCCTTTCCGGTTTTCGTTGCCTGGAACTCGAAACCCTGTCCGCCGACGCATGGCGCTCCCTCATCTCGGGCGTCAAACAGCAAAAGCCGGACCTGCGCTTCTTTGCCTGGACGCCGGGTACCGCCTTCGAAACACGGCGTGCGCTCGGGCAGGCCGGCTTCGATGCCAGCTTCTCGTCGCTCGCATGGTGGAATTTTCAGGAAGGCTGGTTTGCCGAGGAATATGATGCCCAGATCGGCTTTGGCCGCGAGATCGCCTTTCCCGAAGGTCCGTTTTCGAAACGCGTGGCGCATGGCACGGACAGCGCCGAAGTGCTGGAACGCCGAGCCGAACGTGCCCTGAAACTGGCAGCCTCGCTCGGCGGCGGGTTGATGGTGCCGATGGGTTTCGAATATGGCGCCGCCACGCCGCTCGACCCGACCTATGGCAATGGCGGCGGTCTGCGCATCTTGCGCGATCGCCCGACATTCGATCTGTCCGGCGCGATCCGCACGGCCAACGAAACCCTCAAACAATCCGGCGATTTCGAAAAACAGCCACTCGGACTGATCGCCTCCAGCCATTCGCCGGCTGCCGCCATCGTGCAAGGCGATCGTGGCGATCTCCGCATTTCCGACAGCGTGCGGGTGATCCTGTTCAACCGTGACCTGCGCCGCAGCGCCACCCCTCCCCTCCACGCCATCAGCGAAGCGGCATCCGCCTTCCTGCCGCTCACCGACATGTCCGCACGCGGTGAACCGCTGACGGAAAAGCTGCGGCTTAAACCCGGTGAACTCAGGATTTTCGAGGGACATGTTTCCGATCCCATCCTGCCGACCGCCAAGGTCGAACCGGCAGCCAAAGCCGCATTGTCGCCTCGCCTCGCCATCGAAAAGGTAACCCCTGCGGTCGATGACGGGCGTTTTGTCGTCAAGCGCGTGGTTGGCGAAACCGTCATTGTCGAGGCCGATGTGTTCGGCGATGGCCACGATCCGCTTTCCGCTGCCCTTCTCTGGCGCACTGCCGACAGCGACAACTGGAACGAAGTGCCGATGGCGCTGGTGCTGAACGACCGCTGGCGGGCCGAATTTCCGCTGAAACGCATGGGCCGCCACGAATTCGTGGTCGAAGGCTGGCGCAACCCCTTTCAGATCTTTCGCTACGAGTTCACCAAGAAACACGAGGCGCGGCTCGATCTGCGGCTGGAAATCCAGGAAGGTATCAACCTCGTTCTCGATGCTCTCGACAATGCCGACGGCAACCTAAAGACCGAGCTGAAAGTGCTTTTCGATCACCTGACGGCGGCCGAGGACGAACAGCGCATCAAAACCCTTCTGGCGCTGGAGACCGCTGACCTGATGGCGGAAGCCGACCGGCGTCCGCACAAGGTGCACTCCAACACCATCCCGGTCGATGCCGAACGCACCGCCGCCGCTTTTGCCAGCTGGTACCAGATCTTTCCGCGCTCCCAGAGCGGTGATCCGAACCGTCACGGCACGTTCGATGATGTGATCGCCCGCCTGCCGGCGATCCGCGCCATGGGGTTCGATGTTCTTTATTTTCCGCCGATCCACCCGATCGGCACGACCAATCGCAAGGGCAAAAACAACACACTGACGCCAGGTCCCGACGATCCCGGCAGCCCCTACGCCATCGGCTCGCCGGACGGCGGCCATGACGCCATCCACCCGCAGCTCGGCACATTCGACGATTTCGACCGGCTGGTGGATGCGGCCGCCGAACACGGGCTTGAGTTGGCGCTCGACCTCGCCATTCAGGCCTCGCCTGATCATCCGTGGCTAAAGGAACATCCCGGCTGGTTTGACTGGCGGCCGGACGGCACGATCCGTTACGCCGAAAATCCGCCGAAAAAATACGAGGACATCGTCAACGTCGATTTTTATGCCGGCGAAGCGATCCCCTCGCTTTGGACGGAACTGCGCGACGTGGTGCAGAAATGGGTCGATCACGGCGTCAAACTGTTTCGCGTCGATAATCCGCACACCAAACCGTTTCCCTTCTGGGAATGGCTGATTGCCGATATCCGCTCACGCCACCCGGACGTGGTGTTCCTGTCGGAAGCTTTCACCAAACCGAAGGTCATGTACCGGCTGGCAAAAGTCGGCTTCTCGCAGTCCTATACCTATTTCACCTGGCGAAACGCCAAGTGGGAACTCGAAGAATATATGCGCGAGATCACCACAGAAGCGCCAAAAGATTTCTTCCGTCCGCATTTCTTCGTCAATACCCACGATATCAACCCGGATTTTCTGCAGAACGCGCCGCGCCCGGCCTATCTGATCCGCGCGGCACTGGCGGCAACACTGTCCGGTCTCTGGGGCGTCTATAACGGCTTTGAGCTTTGCGAAGGCCGACCGGATGTCAAACGCAAGGAATATGCGGACTCGGAAAAATACGAGATCCGTGCCTGGGACTATGATCGTCCCGGCAATATCAAGCCCGAGATCACGCTTCTCAACCGCATCCGTCGCGAAAATCCGGCGCTGCATTCGCATCTCGGCCTGCAGCTTCTGAGCGCTTCGAACGACAACATCCTGTTTTTCGAGAAATCGAGCCCGGGGCATGAAAATGTCGTGCTGGTGGCGATCAGCCTCGATCCGCACCAGCCACAGGAAGCCGATGTCGAAATCCCGCTCTGGACTTTTGGCCGGCCCGACCACGCCACGCTCGACACGCAAGACCTGATCACCGGCCAGTCATTCGGCTGGACCGGAAAATGGCAGCACATCCGGCTCGAACCCGGCAGGCCATTCGCCATCTGGCGCGTGCGATAAACCGGGACGATGGGAGGAGAAAAACAATGGATATCTCACGCACGCAGGCGAAAATGAAAAACGAAGCACAGCCGGAAGCCGAAACAGTGTCGTCGGATCCCTTGTGGTACAAGGATGCCGTCATTTACCAGTTGCACATCAAATCCTTCTTTGATGGCAATGGCGATGGCATCGGCGATTTTCATGGCCTGCATGAAAAGCTCGACCATATCGCCTCGCTGGGCGTCACCGCCATCTGGCTCCTGCCCTTCTTCCCCTCGCCCCGCCGCGATGACGGTTATGACATTGCCGATTACAGCAACGTCAGCCCCGACTACGGCACGATGGAGGATTTCCAGAACTTCGTCGAAGCCGCCCATGAGCGTGGCATCAAGGTCATCATCGAGCTGGTCATCAACCACACATCCGACCAGCATCCGTGGTTTCAGCGCGCCCGCAATGCGCCGGAAGGCTCGCCGGAGCGCGATTTTTATGTCTGGTCCGACAGCGACCAGAAATTTCCCGAAACCCGGATCATCTTCATCGATACCGAAAAATCCAACTGGACCTGGGATCCGGTGGCCGGTGCCTATTATTGGCACCGCTTCTATTCCCACCAGCCGGATCTCAACTTCGACAATCCCGAAGTGATGAAGGAACTGCTGGTGATCATGCGGTTCTGGCTGGAAACCGGCATCGATGGTTTCCGCCTCGACGCCATTCCCTACCTCATCGAGCGGGAAGGCACCAACAACGAAAACCTGCCGGAAACCCACGATATCCTGAAGCGCATCCGTGCGGCACTCGATGAAACACATCCCGGCAAAATGCTGCTGGCCGAGGCCAACCAATGGCCGGAGGACACGCGCGATTATTTTGGCGATGGCGACGAATGCAACATGGCGTTCCACTTCCCGCTGATGCCGCGCATGTATATGGCGATCGCCAAGGAAGACCGTTTTCCGATCACCGACATCATGCGGCAGACCCCGGAAATCCCCGAAAACTGCCAATGGGCGATCTTTCTTCGAAACCACGACGAACTGACGCTGGAAATGGTGACCGACGAGGAGCGTGACTACCTCTGGAACACCTATGCAGCCGATCGCCGTGCCCGCATCAATCTCGGCATTCGCCGCCGCCTCGCGCCGCTGATGGAACGCGACCGTCGCCGCGTCGAGCTGATGAACGGCCTGCTTCTCTCCATGCCCGGCACGCCGGTTCTCTACTACGGCGACGAGATCGGCATGGGCGACAATATCTATCTGGGTGACCGCGACGGCGTGCGCACGCCGATGCAATGGTCGCCCGACCGCAATGGCGGATTTTCGAAAGCCGATCCGGCTCGGCTCGTCCTGCCGCCGATCATGGACCCGCTTTACGGTTACGAGGCGTTGAATGTCGAAGCGCAGGGCGCCGACGCGCATTCGCTTCTCAACTGGACGCGTCGTATGCTGGCACTGCGCAACAAGCACCCGGCTTTCGGACGTGGATCGCAGCGTTTTCTGAGCCCCGGCAACCGCAAGATCCTCGCCTATCTGCGGGAATATCAGGGCGAGACGCTGATGTGCGTCTTCAACCTGTCGCGCCTGCCGCAGGCGGTTGAGCTCGACCTCTCGGAATTCAACGGCCGCGTCCCGATCGAACTCACCGGCATGTCGCCCTTTCCGCCGATCGGCCAGCTGACCTATCTTCTCACCCTGCCCCCCTACGGCTTTTTCTGGTTCCAGCTAGCGCCGGAATCCGAAGGCCCGGCATGGCGGACCGCACCGCCCGAGCAGATGCAGGACATGGTCACCATGGTTCTGCGCAACGACCTGCAGGAACTGATCGACCAGCCACGGCTGGCGACGGCTCTTTCCAACGACGTGCTGCCCTCGTACCTCGGCAAGCGCCGCTGGTTCGGCTCCAAAGGTGCTGTGCTCAACTCGGCGCAACTGGTCACCGCAACGCCGGTCGCCTTTGCCGACAATGTCGTGCTTGGCGAACTGGAAGTCGATCTCGACGGCCACAAGGACACCTATCTCCTGCCGCTATCCATCGCCTGGGATGATACGCAGCCGAGTGCGCTGGCGCATCAACTGGCCTTGGCGCGAATCCGTCAGGGCCGCCGCGTCGGTTTCCTCACCGATGGTTTTTCGGCTGAAGCGCTGGGGCGTGGCGTCATAAAAGGCCTGTGCGAACGCACGACGATTTCCGGCCGCACCGGCACGCTGGAATTCGTCGGCACCGACAAGCTCGACTGCATGGCCTTTGCCGATGATCTGCCGGTGCACTGGCTTTCGGCGGAACAGTCGAACAGCTCGCTTATCCTTGGCGATCTGGCGATGATAAAGCTCATCCGCCACGTCTTTCCGGGCATCCACCCGGAAGTGGAAATGACCCGTTACCTGACCAAGGTCGGTTACGCCAACACGGCGCAGCTGCTTGGCGAAGTCGCCCGCATCGACCCGGACGGCAACCGCTTCACGCTGATCATCGTACAGAGCGCCATCCGCAATCAGGGTGAAGCCTGGACATGGATGCTCTCCAACCTGCGCCGCGTCATCGATCAGGTGGTGGTGACGGGGCTGGACGGCGATGCCGCCGACGACCAGTTCCAGCCGCTGGTGGATTTTGTCGCGACCGTCGGTCAGCGCCTCGGCGAATTGCATGTGGCTCTGGCCCAGCCGACCGATGATGCCGATTTCAAGCCGGTCGAGGCCGATAGCACCGACGCCACCCGCTGGCGCGATGCAACGGTCAAACAGATCAGCGACAGTCTGCGCATTCTCGAAACCGGCATCGACGATTTCGAGGAGCATATCGCCGCCGAAGTCTCCGATCTTCTCAAGCACCGCGACGAATTGCTGGATCTGACCAAAAAACTCGCCGCCTCCATCGACGGCACGCTGATGACCCGCAATCACGGCGATTTCCATCTCGGCCAGATCCTCGTGGCCGAAAGCGATGCTTACATCATCGACTTCGAGGGCGAACCGACCCGCGATCTGGAAGAACGCCGCGCCAAAAGCAATCCGCTGCGCGACGTTGCCGGCCTTCTGCGGTCGCTGAGTTATCTCGGCGCCTCCGCCGATCTCGACCGCGAGATCGTCAGCGAGGTGGACGATGCCCGCCATGGCGAACTGGTGGATCGTTTCATGAAATTGGCGGAACCGGCTTTCCTGCGCGCCTACCTGACAGTGGCGGATGGCTGCGAACTGCTGCGCATGCCCCAGTCGCAGCGCGAAAACATTCTCGACCTCTTCCTTCTGGAAAAGGCAGCCTACGAGATTGCCTATGAAGTCCGCAGTCGGCCGCATTGGCTGCCACTGCCTCTGGCCGGCTTTTCGGCCATCGCCAATCGTCTCCTCAAAACATCCCGAGCGGAGAACAACCGATGAGATATGAGCGCACCGACCTGATCATCGGCACCGTCACGGAAGGGTTGAACGCCCTTGTCGACGGCCGGCACGGCGATCCGTTTTCCATTCTCGGCCGCCATCATTATGGCGAACTGACCGTGGTGCGGGCGCTTCTGCCCGGCGCCGTTTCCGTGGAGGTGGTCGAGCGCGACAGCGGCCGCATCCTCGCCACCCTCGACAACATCCATGCCGGCGGCCTGTTCGCCGGCGTGGTCGGTTCGACGACGCCTTATCTCTTTCGCATCCAATGGCCGGACGCAGTGCAGGAAACCGAAGACCCCTATTGCTTCGCCCCTCTGCTCGGCGATCTCGACCTGCACCTGATTGCGCAAGGCACCCATTACGATCTTGGCCGCACGCTCGGCGCCATCCCCATGGAGGTCGATGGCATATCCGGCGTCCGTTTCGCTGTCTGGGCACCGAATGCGCGGCGTGTCTCAGTGGTCGGTGATTTCAACGCCTGGGACGGCCGCCGCCACCCGATGCGGCAACGCCCGCAGGCCGGCGTCTGGGAATTGTTCCTGCCGCGCCTGACCGCCGGTGAACGCTACAAGTTCGAGATCATCGATGCGCATGGCAATGTGCTGGCCCAGAAGGCCGATCCGGTTGCCCGCGCCTCCGAAGCCGCCCCGTCGACAGCGTCTGTGGTGGCCTCGTCGCGTCCCTTTGCCTGGACCGACGATGCATGGATGCAGCGCCATGACGCCCGCGCCGGCGAAGGCGCGATGTCTGTCTATGAAGTGCATCTCGGCTCATGGCTGCGGATTGCCGAGGAAGGCAACCGCTCGCTCGATTGGGTCGAGCTCAGCCAGCGCCTCGTGCCTTACGTCAAAAGCCTCGGTTTCACCCATATCGAAATGTTGCCGATCATGGAGCACCCGTTCGGCGGCTCATGGGGTTACCAGCCGCTTGGCCTGTTCGCACCGACCGGCCGTTACGGCACGCCGGAGGATTTCGCCTATTTCATCGACCGCTGCCACGCGAGCGGCATCGGCGTCATCCTCGACTGGGTGCCGGCACATTTCCCGACCGATGTCTGGGGGTTGGCCCGTTTCGATGGCTCCGCGCTGTACGAACACGAAGACCCTCGCGAAGGTTTTCACAAGGACTGGAACACGCTGATCTACAATCTCGGCCGTAACGAGGTGAAAGGTTTTCTGATCGCCTCGGCGCTGGAATGGCTCGAACATTTCCATATCGATGCGCTGCGCGTCGATGCAGTCGCCTCCATGCTCTACCGCGATTACAGCCGCAACGAAGGCGAATGGATCCCCAACCAGTATGGCGGCCGGGAAAACTGGGAAGCCGTCGAATTCTTCAAGCACCTCAACAGCATCATCCATGACCGCTGCCCGCATGCCTTTACGGTGGCGGAGGAATCCACCGCATGGCCGGGTGTCACCAAGGCGCCGGAAGACGGCGGATTGGGTTTCGATTTCAAATGGAACATGGGCTGGATGCACGACACGCTGCATTACATGTCCGACGATCCGGTCTACCGAAAATACCACCACGGCATGCTGACCTTCGGGATGATCTACGCCTATTCCGAACGGTTCATGCTGCCGATTTCTCATGACGAGGTCGTGCACGGTAAGGGATCGCTGTTCGGAAAGATGCCGGGGGACCACTGGCAGAAACTCGCCAACCTGCGCGCCTATTTCGGGTTCATGTGGGCGCATCCAGGCAAAAAATTGCTTTTCATGGGTTGCGAGATTGCCCAGGAAAGCGAATGGAACCATGACGGCTCCGTCGTCTGGGATCTGCTCGACCGGCCCGATCACGCCGGCATGCAGCGGCTGATCGGCGATCTCAACCGGCTTTATTCGGCAGAACCGGCTCTGCAGTTCGGCGATCTCGATCCGGCCGGCTTCGAATGGGCGGTATCGGACGATGCCGAAAGCTCGGTGCTTGGGATGTTGCGCAAATCACGCGACGGATCGTCCATGGTTCTGGCGGTATCAAACCTGACGCCGCTGCCACGCCATGGCTACCGGGTCGGCGTGCCGATGGAAGGACGTTGGCAGGAGGTCTTGAACACCGATGCCGACGTCTATGGCGGCTCCAACCTCGGCAATGTCGAGGCCTGGACAAGCGCAGACCAGTCACACGGCCGACCCTATTCGGTGACGCTGACATTGCCTCCGCTCTCGACCATCTATCTCAAATGGTCGGCGGCCTGATGCCCATCGGCCTCAGGCGAACAGTTTCAGCCGTGCCGGAGGTGTGCCGGTGCGGCCGCTCTTGCGATCCACGGCAAACTGGATCAGGTCTCGCGAGGCCTGATCGGTTAGCGGTTTCGCCATGACGCCGACTACGCCCGGGACGCCTTGGACGACGACACCCGGATTGCCGGTGACCATGATCACCACGATACCGGAATCGGCCAGCATGCGGGCAATCTCGGGGCCTGTCTCGCCATCGGCAAGGCGCACATCGACAAAAGCGATATCGGCGTCCCGACTGTAATTCAGCGCCACCTTCATGTCCGGTGCGATGCCGACAACCTTGTGGCCGCTGCGCTGCACCGCATCCTCGATATCCATGGCGACCAGCAAGCTGTCTTCCACGATCAGAAAACGATATTCCAAGATAAGTCCTCCATGCTCGCCAACGAAGATAGGTTTCAAGCGCGAGGCGGCAATAGAGCGTTTGGCCAACAAATGGAAGCGGACCCAAAACCAGTGTCCGATAGCGGACCGGCTGAAGACAAACTTAACCGAACACATTTTTTGATATTCAGTCGGAACAAAACTGATCCCCTGTCGTTTAAGCCTTTGCTTTGGGTTCTGGGGATTATCATGGCTGGTACATTCAGGCAGCTTTGCTGCGCGTCGTCTTGCATGGCTCTGCCTGCGCGAATGAATGCTTCGCCTCATGCTCGCCATATCTACCTCTGATTACCAATCACAATTCATCTCCGACGATTCGCGTGTTTCGTCAGACCGCAATGCCGCAAGGAACCACCGCCCCATGACACCCGAATCCAGGCGGGCGCTCGTCGAAAGGATTTTCGACAAGGCGCGAAAAAGCGGCCAGACGATCGATGATGATGCCCGGTTCATCGGCTGGATCGAGAACTGGATCGAAGGCGATATCGAGATAGCTGATCTCAGGGAAAAATATCGGGAGCTTCTGCTGTCGCGAAGACACACGAAAAAAGGAGAGTAAGGTCGGATTATTCCCGGCCCTACTCTTCTGATTGCCTATTTGAACAGCATCTTGAACTGGCGCGGCTGGCACCTGAGATATTGTGGCGCTGCCCGTACGCTTTCTCCAAAATGCGCGGCGGCATGCCAGGGCCAGCGCGGATCATAGAGAGCTGCCCGAGCGATCGCCACCATATCGGCATCACCAGTCACCAATATGGCTTCGGCCTGCTCGAATTCGGTGATCAGACCAACGGCGATGACCGGTACCGAGGTCTCGGCCTTGATGGCGCGTGCGAACGGAACCTGATAATTCGGTCCAAGCGTGATGTTCTGATGTGCCGCTAGGCCGCCGCTCGACACGTGAATGGCGCCGCAGCCACGCTTTTCCAGTTCTTTGGCAAAAGCGATCGTCTGACCGACATCCCATCCGCCTTCTGCCCAATCGGTCGCGGACACACGCACTGTCACTGGCCGCTCGGCAGGGAACGCCTCACGCACGGCATCGAATACTTCCAGCGGAAAACGCATGCGGTTTTCCAGTGAACCGCCATAGTCGTCCGTGCGCTGGTTCGAAAGCGGGGACAGGAATTGATGCAGCAGATAACCGTGGGCAGCGTGGATCTGCACGGCATCGATATCGAGCCGCGCCGATCGACGCGCCGCATCTACAAAGGCATCGCGAATACGGATCATCCCTTCGCGATCAAGCGCCGTCGGGCGATCATAATGCGGCTGGAACGGCGCGGCACTGGGTGCAACGGTCTTCCAGCCCCCCTCTGCATCTGGCCCGATCTGCGAACCACCCTTCCACGGAACCTCGGTCGATGCCTTGCGGCCGGCATGAGCCAGCTGAATGGCAATCGGCATATCGGACATGCGCCTGATACCTTCGAGAACACGGCCCATGGCCTGTTCGTTCTCGTCAGAATAAAGACCGACATCCGCATAGGAAATTCGGCCCTCGGGCGAAACCGCCGTCGCCTCTATCGTCAGGATGCCGGCACCCGATGTGGCCAGCATCCCGAGATGCATCATGTGCCAGTCGGTCATGCAGCCGTCCACGGCAGAATAGGTGCACATCGGTGCAATGACGATGCGATTGCCGAGCGTCAGTTCGCCAAGCGTGACGGGCGAGAACAGTCTTGTTGCGCTCACGGGAAAAGTCTCCAATAAAATGGTGAAACACAGGTGATACCATGCACCCGCGTGAGAGGATCACACAAGCGCGTGTTGGGGTGCGGGATCGGCAGCAAAAAGCCGCCCTCCTGAAAAGGGCGGCCTGATATCTTTTGTGAGATCAACGGTTGGTGTTGCGCGTGATCTCAAACAGGAACCAGACGCGGCGTTCGCCTTCATCGATCCAATTTTCCAGAAGGCTGGCAGTACCAACATCGTTATATTCGTCGCAGAGGTCATGCAGCTCACGCATGCTGGCGACCAGCGATCCGTTGTCGTCGCGCAACTCGGCCAGCATTTCATGGGGATGAACGAAGTCGGCATCATTGTCCGAAATGCGCTGGAGACGGGAAATTTCGCCGATCGAGCGCAGCGTGCCGCCGCCGATCTTGCGGGCGCGTTCGGCCAGCGGATCGGTCATTTCAAACAACTGGTCGCCGTGCTCATCGAGAAGCAGGTGGTAATCGCGAAAATTGGCGCCGGACATGTGCCAGTGAAAATTCTTGGTCTTCAGATAGATGGCAAAAACATCCGCCAGAAGCTTGGTGATGCCTGCGGAAATGTCGCGCACACCATCTTCGGAAATGCCGCTCGGCGTCCTCAACGGAGCTTCGCGATGGGATTTGGTCGAATTGTCCATGGAAAATCATCCATTCATGTTGGTCTGCAGACGCGAATGGCCTGCCGGCGGGGAACGTTCTGTCGTGTGGCGTCAGGTCGTGAAACCGGAAGCGGGTGGATCGCTGGCCGGAAAACTTTCCTCCAGACTTTCATCGATATCCGCTTCAGTCTTGTGGGCGCCGTGAGGATGAACGGATGGATGGGCCGACGGTTCCGGCGTCGGCAAATCAACCGGTTCGGGAAGAGTTTCCTTGCCGTCACGCAAACCGTTTCCAAGATCGTTTCCGGCATTCATCGACGCTCTCCTTCGTGGCAAGGTGTAGATCAAAGGCCATGAGTTTCATGTGGGTCACGACATATGATCTACAAGACACAACAAGCGATCATCAATCACATTGAAGAGATCAAGGATATGGATAAGACACCTCGTGTCTTGAAGGATCGCATCCGCATTGGAACAAAACCAACCTGCAGGATATGACCACGCCGACAAATGGATTGACCCGAAAAGCCCACCGCGTATCTTGGCGGCCGATCGAAACGAGGAAAACCGATGCACCGAACCTTGCGGAATCTGGCCCTGACAGCCTCCTTCATCGCCTGCGCTGCGCCTGCATTTTCAGCCGAAAACAAGGGCCGTATCCGCAATGCGACGGCAGCAGAAATCCGCGCACATCTGAACGAGGGCTCGCAGGAAGCCACGACTGACCGCAGCGGTTACACCTACCGCAAGGGTTCCAAGCGCGGTTACAAGATCTCGACGGGCAAGATCTGCATACGGTTTGAGAACAAGCAAACGGACTGCGCCGACATCAAGACCGACGGCTCGAAATTTCACATGATCACCAATGACGGCACCCGCACCCGCTTCTGAAAAACGGAAGTCGTGCCGTTTTTGTACGACTTCAGTAAAATGCGAATGATTGAATGAGGCCTGATTTTACGAGCCTCCGGCATCTTGCCTCCGAAGAAAAAGGAGGCTGCCATGCACCGGATCGCCGTTTCATCCCGCCTGATCGCCGAAATTGCCTATGACCCGGACCTGAAATATCTGGACGTGACGTTTCAGGATGGTGTGGTCCGCCAATTGGCGGACGTGCCGACGGAGACCGTCAGCGGCCTTCTGACCGCCACTTCCCCCGGCAACTATTACATGACCTATATCCGCAAGGTGTTTCCCCGCCGCGACGGCACGACCGTTTCACAAAACGCCCGCACCGCCTAAGCGGACAAAAAATCACTTCGAGACGTCGATCACCACACGGCCGCGGATTTTTCCGGCCAGAATATCGTCCGCCAGTTCCGGCAGTTTCGACATCGGCTGCATCTGCGTGATCCTGTCGAGTTTTGCGCGATCGAGATCACGCGCCAAACGCGCCCAGGCAGATTGACGCTGCATCTGCGGCGCCATCACCGAATCCACGCCGATCAAAGCCACCGAGCGCAGGATATGCGGAATGACCGTAGCCGGAAGATCCGCCCCGCCCGCAAGACCGCAGGCGGCGATCACACCGCCCCGCACAG
Organism: Endobacterium cereale; assembly: GCF_009617585.1. Taxonomy (GTDB): domain Bacteria; phylum Pseudomonadota; class Alphaproteobacteria; order Rhizobiales; family Rhizobiaceae; genus Neorhizobium; species Neorhizobium cereale. The sequence continues at coordinate 417,477 of NZ_WIXI01000022.1, forward strand.
TTTGAGAGAGGGCATTGGCAAGCGTTGTCGAACCGACGGAATCGATGCCGCCCGTCCAGCGCTCCTTCTGCAACGGTCCGCCCTTTTCCTGCAGCACCGCACGATCGATAAAGGCACTGGCACCAAGCGAGCGCAGGTAATCATGCGTCTCCGGCCGGCCGGTGGAGGCAGTGACATTGTAGCCGGCAGCCGCCAGCAATGCGATCGCCACCGATCCGACACCGCCCGCCGCACCGGTCACCAGTACCTCACCTTCACCCGGCTTGATCGTGCCCCATTTTTCCAGCGCATCGACGCAGAGCGCTGCGGTATAACCCGCCGTGCCGATGGCCATGGCCTGCGCTGGCGAAAACACATCGGGCAGACGGATCAGCCATTCCGGCTTCAGCTTCGCAAACCGCGCATAACCGCCGAATTCCGTTTCAGACAGGCCCCAGCCATTGACCATGACACGATCGCCGGCCTTCCATTCAGGGACACGGGATTCCACCACCGTGCCGCAGAGATCGACACCGCCGATGAGCGGCGTGCGGCGAGCAATCTTGCCCTTGCCGGAGACGGCGAGCCCGTCCTTGTAATTGAGCGTCGAATAGGCGACCTCGACCAGCACACCGTTATCCGGCAGGTCGGAAATCGTCATCTCGCGGAAGGCGCCTTTCGGCTTGCCGTCGACCGTATCGATGACCATGGCGGTAAAGGTTTCGCTCATTTCTCGCTCTTTCCTGTGCTGGCGATGCTTGAAAAACCATCGCAATTTTCACCGGCAAGCATATATGGCCCGCTTCATTCGCGGCGATGACTTAAGGTCGCAATTTGCGCTGACGCAAGTCCATAAATGCAGGCTTGCGTCGGCTCGCTGCTTCGCGTAGCCCGGAGACACGTTTCATTTCACATGTTTTGGAGGAGTGTCCCATGGCGGAAAAGATTATCATTGATACCGATCCCGGCCAGGACGATGCCTTGGCGATCCTGCTAGCACTCGCCAGCCCGGAACTGGAAATCCTCGGCATTACCGCCGCCGCCGGCAATGTGCCGCTGACGCTGACGGAAAAGAATATCCGCAAGATCTGCGAACTGGCAGGGCGCACCGACATCAAGGTTTTCGCCGGCTGCGACAAGCCGATGGAAGGCGCACTCGTCACCGCCGAATATGTGCATGGCTGGACCGGCATCGATGGCGCTACGCTGCCTGATCCGACCATGCCGCTGCAGGAAAAACATGCCGTCGATTTCATCATCGATACGATGATGGCCGAGGCGGAAGGCACCGTCACCATCTGCACTCTCGGACCGCTGACCAATCTCGGCACCGCTCTGACAAAGGCGCCCGAGATCGCCAAACGCATCCGCCGTATCGTCTCCATGGGTGGCGGCTTGTTCGAAGGCGGCAACATCACGCCGGCTGCCGAATTCAACATCTATGTCGACCCGAAGGCTGCAAAGATCGCCTTCGGTTGCGGTGCGCCCGTGGTCATCCTACCGCTGGACGTCACCCACAAGGTGCTGACCACCAAGCCGCGCGTCGCCGCATTCCGCGATTTCGGCACGCCGGTTGGTGATGCGGTCGCCGGGTGGCTGGAATATTTCGAGCGTTTCGACGTGGAGAAATACGGCAGCGAAGGCGGGCCGCTGCATGACCCGAACGTCATCGCCTATCTGCTGAAGCCCGAGCTTTATGCGGGCCGCCAGTGCAATGTCGAGGTGGAGACAGCCTCCGAACTGACCAAGGGCATGACCGTTGCCGACTGGTGGGGCGTGACGGATCGCCCGAAAAACGCGCTGTTCATGGGCAAGGTCGATGCCGACGGCTTTTTTGCGCTGCTGACCGAACGGCTTGCGACACTGCGCTAAGCTCCTGAAATGCAAAAGGGCCGCATCGAGCGGCCCTTTGTTTTTCCGTATACGGACCTAGCTTAACGTCCAGCCCTCAAAGGTGCATAGGCAACTGCCATGCGTGCAGCAAGCGCTGCATTGTTGCGCACCAGCTGAATGTTCGCCTTCAGGCTTTCGCCGCCCGACAGTTCGTTGATGCGGGCAAGCAGGAAGGGCGTCAGCTCCTTGCGGCCAATGCCGCGCTCATCGGCTTCCCTCACCGCATCGGCAATCGTGCCATCGATGAATTCATGCGTCAGCGCTGCCGCTTCGGGGATCGGGTTGGCGATCAGCAGGCCGGTGCCGGTGCCAAGTTGATGGTGCAGAAACATGGCGCGGGCAATCTCTTCCGGTGTATCGAGACGGTGATCCGCCTTGAATCCGCTCTGACGGGTAAAGAAGGCCGGAAACTCTTCCGTTCCGTAGGCAATGACCGGCACGCGCTGGGTTTCGAGATATTCCAAAGTCTTGGCAATATCGAGAATGGATTTCACACCGGCGCAGACGACGGCGGTCTTCGTACGGCCAAGCTCGGTCAGGTCGGCGGAAATATCAAAGGTCTGCTCGGCACCGCGATGTACGCCGCCAACGCCGCCGGTGGCAAAAATGTCGATGCCTGCAAGATCGGCCATCAGCATGGTGGCGGACACGGTCGTGCCGGCCGACTGGCCACGCACCATCGCAACGGCAAGGTCACGGCCCGAGGCCTTGACGACATTTTCAGCCTTTGCCAGCGCCTCCAGCTCGTCCGGCTCCAGACCGACGCGAAGTTCGCCATTCACAACGGCGATGGTCGCGGGCACGGCACCGTTTTCACGGATCACCTGTTCGACGCCGAATGCGGTTGCGAGATTGTCCGGAAAAGGCATGCCATGAGTGATGATGGTGGATTCCAGTGCCACGACCGGGCCACCCGAAGCCAGCGTATCGGCCACTTCCTGGCTGAGCTTTGGTTTGATGAGGGACATGAGAATTCCTTTCAGCGATCGAGGCGATGCATGTTGGCGGCGAGAAAACGTTCGGACAGTTCTGTGTGAACGCTGGCCGGGCTTTCCGTTGTGAGTGTTCCAAGAAGCGCGCCGGTGCGGGCGGCGCGATAGAGATCATCACCTTCCAGCAGGCGATGCAGGGTGCCGGCGATCATCGCGTCGCCCGCGCCGGTCATGTCGACCGGGCTCGCTTCGACGGCCGGGAAAAATTTCAAGCCTTCGCGGGCTGCAACGGCGATACCGCGCCCACCCATTGTGACTACGGCTTCCGATGCGCCGGCAGCCTGCAGTGCAAGTGCTGCTTCGCCAGCATCCGTGATCACCTGATCGAGACGCAGCACCGCATTGGCTTCGTCGATATTCATGAAGATCAGGTCGATACCGGTCAAATCGCGCGGCAGACGCGCCGCTTTGGGTGTCGAGACGGCATCGATCGCCAACCGAAAACGGGCATCACGACGTTTGGAAATCAGGAAGGCCAGTGTCTCCGCAGGCAGGTTGCAATCGGCAAACACCCAGCTGGCTGCCGCCATATGCGACCATGCCTTCTCGACCTGTGCGGGTTGAATGAGATCGAAAATGCTCATGTCGGAAATGCCGAGCACGAGATCACCGGCCGGATCGAGGATCGCCGCATATTCCGCCGTGGGGCGCTCCGCCGTCATCACCACCTGACTAATATCGACGCCGCAATCCTGCAAATCATGAAGAATGGCGCGTCCTGTCTCGTCATCTCCGACCATGGAGACAAAGCCGGTGGCAGTGCCGAGCCGAGCCAGATTTTCCGCGACATTGCGCGCAACACCACCGAAGGAGCGACCGCTATCAACCGGGTTGGAGGTTTCCATCACCAGCGGCGCACGGGCATTGTATTTGCGATCCAGCACCGCGCCGCCGACACAGATGGCCCGCTGGCCGCTTGCCAGAACATAACCGCGACCGAGGATATGACCCTTCTGCACCAGCTGAACGATATGCGCAGCTACGGTGGAGCGGGCGAGACCGAGCTGATCGGCGACTTCCTGCTGGCCGACAAACGGATTAGCCTTGATGATTGCCAGAACCGCCGCTTCCTGTGGTGCAAGTTCGTCCATATGCATGAAGCCTTTTGAAACCTGTTTCATCGTCATTAAAACTTTTGACTATTATGTCAACAGATGTTTACAAGAGCGACAGACATACTTGATCGCAAGTCCGGCCTTACATTTGCCCGCACCCTGCCGGGAAAAAGCCGGCTTTGATTGTGCGGCACAGACGCGTGCTTCCAGCCTGAAGCGCTCCGACGTGATCTGCGAAAGTCAACCTTATAATCCATAAAAATCAACAGCTTGAGCGCCCTTCAAAAGCAAATCCAGTCGTCTTCTGTTTTCAGATTTTTACGATTCGTTATCAGCAAGCCGGAACGGAAATCCGCCATCCGTGTTCTTTCGCCATTGGTGAACCCAAAAGGAGAAGACCAATGCGTAAGATCATCATGACGTCTGCGGCCGCGCTGGCCACGGTGTTTGCTACCGCCGCCTATGCCCAGGAAGGCACCGCAAGTGGCGCAGCCGGCGGCGCCGTCACCGGCGCCATTGTTGGCGGTCCGGTTGGTGCAGCAGTCGGCGGTGTTGCCGGCGCCATCATCGGTACAGCCATCGACCCGCCGCCGCCGGAGGTTGTTACCTATGTCCAACAGCAGCCTGCCCCGGCACCTGTGATGGTGCAGCAGGAAGTGGTTGTCGGCAAACGTATTCCGGAAACCGTGATCCTGACACCGGTGCCGAGCAACGAACGCTACGGCTATGCCATCGTCAACGAACAGCGGGTTATCGTGGATCCGGGCACCCACACGGTCGTTCAGGTCGTCCAATAAACATTCGCCTATGCGAAAAGGCCCCATGCACAGTCGCATGGGGCCTTTTTGTCTTCGGTGGAAATCAAACCAGAACGGCTTGTTCGACCCGGTCTTCCTGACCGAAAATCTTCAGGTAACGCTGAACTTCCGAGGGTTCGCCCGTCGCCTTGTGCGGATTGTCGGACAGTTTTACCGCCGGCCGACCGTTGGCATCGCTGACCTTGCAGACCACCGAGATCGGGTTGAGGCCATCGATTGCCGTTGGCGCGCAGCCCATGAAATCGTTGGTGAGGTTGGTGCCCCAACCAAAACTCATGCGCACGCGGCCTTCGAAATGGCGGTAGGTGTCGATGATCGCATCGACGTCGAGACCATCAGAGAAGATCAGCAGTTTCTGGCGCGGATCGCGCCCCATCTTTTGCCACCATTCGATGATCTTTTCACCACCTTCGATCGGCGGGGCGCTGTCCGGGCGGAAACCGGTCCAGTCGGCCACCCATTCCGGTGCATCACGCAGGAAAGCTGCGGTACCGAAGGCATCCGGCAGCGCGATCAGCAGATTGCCGCCATAAAGCCGATTCCAGTCCTTCATGATATTGTAAGGCGCAGCGCGAAGCTCATCGTCGGTATCGGCGAGAGCTGCCATCACCATGGGCAATTCATGCGCATTGGTGCCGACGGCTTCGAGATCGGAATCCATAGCGAGCAGAACGTTGCTAGTGCCGGTGAAGCCCGGACCGATGCCTTCCTTCAGCGCCTCGACGCACCAGCGCTGCCACAAAAAGCTGTGGCGTCTGCGGGTGCCGAAATCAGAGATGCGCAATCCCGGGAGCTCGCGCAGGCGCTGCACCTTTTCCCACATTTTTGCCTTGGCGCGGGCATAGATCACGTCCAGCGTGAAATAACCCAGCGAGCGCAGGGCGGCACGCGAGCGCAATTCGTTGATGATGGCAAGCGCCGGAATTTCCCACATCGTGGTATCAACCCACCGACCGTGGAAAGTCAGCTCATATTGGCCATCACGTTTCGAAAGCTCGTATTCTGGCAACTGATATGCGGCGAGCCAGGTCAGAAATTCGGGTTCAAAGATCTGCTTGCGGCCATAAAACGTGTTACCCGCCAGCCAGATCATTTCCTTCTTGGTAAGACGTAGCGAGCGGGCGTAATCCAGCTGGTCGCGCAGCTCACCTTCATCGATTTCATCTGCCAGACGCACACGTGTGGTGCGGTTGATCAGGGAGAACGTTGCATCCGTTTGCGGATACAGTTTCCAAATCATCTGCAACATCAGCAATTTGTAGAAATCCGTATCGATCAGACTGCGAATGATCGGATCGAGTTTGAAGGCGTGGTTATAGACCCGGGTTGCGATATCGGTCTTCGTCATGCCTGCCCCTGCGGCGCACCCCGAAATCGGGAGAAAACGCCCTTGCCTGCCTAAGGTAAGAGCGTGTTTTCACGCTCGCGGCACAATTTATCGGCAAAACATATGACAAAGTCCAGATGCGGGCGCATCAAATCGATTGATGTGTGCCGCATCTGGATTGAACCTTGAGTCAGGGAGTGTTGGCAGGTGCCGGAGCTTCACTCGGCTTTGCGGGTTCAGCAGGGCCGGCAGGTGGTGTCGCCGTCTGTTCGGCGGGTGGCGCCGTCTTGGCACCCCACCATTCCGCACCACCCCATCCCAGCAGCGCCAGAACGATACCGGCCAGCAGCACTTTCAGAACCGGCTTCCCCTTGGCGCCCTGGCGGGCATCCGTCGGCGTCAGGGGCTGTTCGATTTCCTTGACCGTATCGCGCGTGCCAAAAGGTGGTGGCACTGTATCGATCGGCCGAGCGTCCTTTGGATCGAAACGGCTGTTCATCGTCTCCTCCTTCAAAAATCTGCCGCCTAGCGACGACAATCATGAGAGGAGAACCGATTATCCGCGCAAATGTTCCGGGCTGATGACGCCGCTACTGACTGTCCACCGTCACCTCGGCCGCCTCTATCTTGAAGGCAGCCGCCATCAGTGCGCGCGTGTAATCATTCTGTGGCGCCTTGAAAATCTGCTCCGATGGACCGGCTTCCATGACTTTTCCGAGCCGCATGACGATCATTTCATTGGCCAGCGCCTTCACCACTTTCAGGTCGTGGCTGATGAACAGGTAAGCGAGTTGATGTTTCTGCTGCAGATCACGCAGAAGGTCGACTACCTGCGCCTGCACGGTCATATCCAGCGCCGAGGTCGGCTCATCAAGCATGACGAAACGCGGCTTCAACACCATGGCGCGGGCAATGGCGATACGCTGCCGCTGGCCGCCGGAAAATTCGTGCGGATACCGCCAGCGGGTGGCCGGATCGAGGCCGACTTCATCCAATGCCGCTGCGACGCGGTGGTCGCGTTCCGCTGCTGAAAGCGACTTTTCGTGCACCTTCAGGCCCTCGGCAATGATTTCGCCCACCGACATACGCGGGCTGAGCGAGCCGTAAGGATCCTGAAACACTACCTGCAGCCGGTCGCGATAAGGCAGCATGCCCTTGAAGGACAGGCCATCGATCTCGTTGCCGATAAAGCTGATACGCCCCTTGGACGAGATCAACCGCGCCAAAGCAAGGCCAAGCGTCGTCTTGCCGGAGCCGGATTCACCGACAACACCCAGCGTCTCACCCGCCCTCAGCGTCAGGTCGACGCCATCCACCGCCTTCACATGATCGACCACCTTGCGGAAGAAACCGGCCTTGACCGGAAACCAGACTTTTATGTCCTTGCCTTCCATCACCACCGGGCGGGTCGGATCGGTCACCGGCGGCTCGCCACGCGGCTCGGAAGCCAGCAGATGGCGGGTGTATTCATGGCTCGGATTTTCAAAAACGTCCTCAACCGCGCCGGTCTCGACGATCTTGCCCTTGGTCATCACGCAGACACGATCGGCAAATTTGCGGACAATGCCGAGATCATGGGTGATGAACAGGATCGACATGCCGTAATCGACCTTCAACCGGCTCAGAAGCTCGAGAATCTGCGCCTGCACGGTGACATCAAGCGCCGTCGTCGGCTCATCGGCAATCAGCAGTTTTGGACGGTTGGCGAGCGCCATGGCAATCATCACACGCTGGCGCTGGCCACCGGACAATTCGTGCGGAAAAGCCTTCAGCCGCTTTTCCGGCTCGCGAATGCCAACTTCATTGAGAAGTTCCAGCGTGCGAACGCGGGCAGAGGCAACATTCATGCCCTGATGCAGCGCCAGAATTTCACCGATCTGCCGCTCGATCGAGTGCAGCGGATTAAGCGAGGTCATCGGCTCTTGGAAGATCATGGTGATGTCGTCACCACGAACATGCCGCAGCTCAGTATCGCTGGCCTTCAGCATATCCTTTCCGCCGAACAGTATTTCTCCCGATGGATGGCTCGCCGCCGGATAGGGCAGAAGGCGCAGGATCGAATTGGCAGACACCGATTTTCCGGAGCCGGATTCACCGACCAGCGCCATTACCTCGCCCGGCGCGATATCAAAGGACACGCGATCGACAGCAAGCGATGTCTTGCCGCCCTGATGGAAGGCAACCGACAGGTCTTTGACGGAGAGAAGCGGTTCGATCCTGGTGCTCATTTAAATGCCTTTCGCGGATCGAATGCATCGCGCACGGCCTCGCCGACGAAGATCAGCAGTGACATCATCACCGACATGGCCATGAAGGCGGTGATGCCGAGCCAAGGCGCCTGCAGGTTATTCTTGCCCTGCGCGATCATTTCACCCAGCGACGGCGAACCAGGGGGCATGCCGACGCCGAGGAAATCGAGCGAGGTCAGTGTGGCAATCGAGCCGGATAGGATGAAGGGGAGAAATGTCAGTGTCGCCACCATGGCATTGGGCAGAAGGTGGCGGATCATGATCGTCCAGTTGCCGACACCAAGCGCTCTTGCCGCCCGCACATATTCGAAATTGCGAGCACGCAGGAATTCGGCTCGCACCACGCCGACAAAGCCGACCCAGGAGAACAGCAGCATAATGCCGAGTAGGATGAAGAAACCCGGAGGCAGGATGGCCGCAATAATGAGCAGGATGTAGAAGACCGGCATGGCCGACCAGATCTCGATGAAGCGCTGCATCAGCAGATCGGTCCAGCCGCCGAAATACCCCTGCACGGCACCGGCGAGTACGCCGATGACGGCAGACGCAAAGGTCAGCGCCAGCCCGAACAACACGGAAATACGGAAACCGTAGATCAGTCGGGCCGCAACATCGCGTGCCTGATCATCCGTGCCGAGCCAGTTCAGGTTGCCGAGGTGGCAATTCGGATCGGCATCCTTTTGGGCATAGGCGCTGCAGCGATCAGCCTTGTTCATCAGCCAGAACGGCTCGGTCGGCGCCGAATGCGGGATCTGCGAATTGACCGTCTGATAGGAATAGCGGATCGGCGGCCAGATCATCCAGCCGTTGGCTTCGATCTCCTGTTGGATGAACTCGGAACGGTAATCGGTGGTAGCCAGAAAGCCGCCGAATTTTTCCTCCGGGTAATCGACCAGAACGGGATAGAGAATTTCGCCTTTGTAGGAGGCGATGATCGGCCGATCGTTGGCAATGAACTCTGCCATCAAAGCGAGAAAGAACAGGAAGAGAAAAATCCAGAAGGACCAGAAACCTCGGCCATTGGCGCGAAAATTCTGCCAGCGTCGCAGGCTGGTGGGCGACCAGAAACCTTTCGGTGGAGCCGAAGCGTTTGCGGCGGCTGTCGTTACGGAAGCGTCAGCCATCAGACGTCCCTCCGCTCGAAATCGATGCGCGGGTCGATCCACGTATAGATCAAGTCGGATACGAGACTGATGACGAGGCCCATCAGAGAGAAAATATAGAGCGTGCCGAACACGATCGGATAATCACGGTTGATGATGGCGAGATAACCCAGACGCCCAAGACCATCGAGCGAAAAGATGTTTTCGATCAACAGCGAGCCGGTGAAAAAGGCCGAGATGAAGGCGCCCGGGAAACCGGCGATGACGATCAGCATCGCATTGCGAAAAACGTGACCGTAAAGCACCTGTCGCTCGTTCAGTCCCTTCGCACGCGCGGTCGTGACATACTGTTTCTTGATCTCATCGATGAATGAGTTCTTGGTCAGAAGCGTGGTGGTGGCAAAGGCTGACAGCGACAGCGCGATCAGCGGCAGGGTCAGGTGCCAGAAGTAGTCGAGTATCTTTTCCCACCAGGACAGGTCGGCAAAATTGTCGGAGACGAGGCCACGCAACGGGAACCAGTCGAAGAAGGAACCACCGGCAAACAGAACGATCAACAGGATGCCGAACAGAAAGCTCGGCACCGCATAACCGACGATAATGATGCCGGATGTCCAGATATCGAAAGCCGATCCGTCAGTGACGGCCTTGCGGATGCCGAGCGGGATGGAAATGATGTAGGAAAACAGCAAAATCCACACACCCAGCGACAAAGAGACCGGAAGCTTGTCGAGGATCAGATCGATGACTGGCGTATTGCGGAAGAAGCTCTCGCCGAAATCGAAACGGGCATAGTTCCACATCATGTCGAGGAAACGCGTCAGCGGCGGCTTGTCGAAGCCGAACTGCTGCTCGAGTTTCTTGATGAATTCCGGATCGAGACCCTGTGCACCGCGATATTGCCCTTCATCCCCACCCTGCGTGGCAAGATCATTGCCGCCACCGGACAGACGATCGCCGGCATCGGAACCTTGCAACTGGGCAATGACCTGCTCGACCGGCCCACCGGGCGCGAATTGGATGACGATGAAGGAAACCGCCATGATACCGACCAGCGTCGGGATCATCAGCAGAAGGCGGCGGAGAATATAGGCGCCCATCAGCGCTCCCTGATCGTCGTTGTGTGCGTTTCACCAGAGGCGGGTGAAAACGGCATTGCGGCGTGCATGCGAATCATCGGCCATTTGGACCAGTTGGGCTTGCATGAAGCAAGCCCCCGGACCGAAAGCTCATTTCTCCGCCTGTTTGTCGAACCAGATCTGCGGGAAGCCGATTTCATATTCCGGCAATGTCGCAGGATGCGCGATGCGGTCCCAATAGGCGACCTTTTCCTCGCCCGAATAGAACATCGGCACGACGTAATGATTGGCGAGAAGGACGCGGTCCATGGCCTTGATCGCTGCCACCTGCTCGTCGCGATTGGGGGCGAACACGATCTTGCGGATCAGGATGTCGACCGCTGGGTCGGCGATCCCGGCGTAGTTTCGCGATCCTTGTCGACTGACGGAATCTGATCCCCAATATTCGGTCTGCTCATTGCCGGGGTTCATAGACTGTGCCCAAACGCTATAGAGCATGTCGTAATCGAAGCTGCGAACACGGTTGATGTATTGCGATGAATCGACCGTGCGGATGCGGGCATCAATCCCGATCTTTTTGAGGCTAGCCACATAGGGAACGACGGTCCGCTCCTGCGCGGCGTTGCTGAGCAGGATTTCAAAGCTCAATGGCTTGCCGGTCCGAGAATTGACCATGCGGTTTCCCTTTAGCTCCCAGCCAGCCTCCTTCAAAAGACCAACTGCCTTTCGCAGGTTATCGCGAACCTTGTTCGGATCCCCCCCCACTGGGTTCGTGTAGGGTTCTGTAAAGACACGCACCGGGATCTTGTCCTTCAACTCCTGCAGAAGCTCAAGTTCACGCCCCTGTGGCAGACCGGAAGATGCCAGTTCCGTTCCCCAAAAAAAGCTGTCGACGCGCTTCAAGCCGCCAAAGGCGAGGTTCTTGTTGAGATCCTCGAAATCATAGGCGTAGTTGAGTGCTTCGCGCACTTTTGGGTCCTTGAAGATGTCACGCCGCATATTCGGAACGAAGGCTTGCATCACACCGAGCGCCTTGAACGGATTGGTCAGCGCTTCCCGTTTTACACGCCCGTCCTTCACCGCATCGAAATCGTAACGGGTTGCCCAGCGGCTGGAACTGTTTTCACGGCGATAATCGATCGTGCCCGCGCGAAATGCTTCGAAGGCCACGTCACTGTCGGAGAAATAGGAATAGCTGATCGTGCGAAAATTGTTCTGCCCAAGATTGATCGGCAGATCCTTGCCCCAATAATCGTCGCGCAATTCGTACCGGATCGAGGATCCGGGCTGGATGGCACCAACCTTGTAAGGCCCCGACCCCATGACGGCAGCCAGCGTCGTCTTGGAAATATCGCGCTGTTGGCCCTTGTCGTCCTTACCCTCCCACCAGTGTTTGGGCAGGATCGGAAAATCGCCGACGATCGACGGCAGTTCCTTGTTGTCCTTCTCATCGAAGCGGAACGTCACCTCGAGTTCGCCGGTCTTTTCCACGCTCGCAACGTGACGATAGTACCCGGAATACATCGCGCTCAATTCCTTGAGCTTTTCCATGCTGAAGATCACGTCATTCGGTGTCACCGGCTGGCCATCTGCCCATTTTGCCTCGGCACGCAGGCGAAAAGTCGCCGACGACATGTCATCCGGATAGGATACCGCCTCGGCCAGAAGACCGTAGGTGCCAAAAACCTCGTTTTCCGAACGTTTCATCAGCGTGTCGTAGATCATGCCGAGACCGAGCACCGGTGATCCCCGGTCGATAACCAGATTGAGGTTGTCGAATGTGCCTTCCGCAGCCAGCCGCAACTGACCCGATTTGGGCGCATTCACATCGACGTAAGGAAGCTGCTTGAAATCCGCCGGCAATTCCAGATCGCCGATCACGGCCATACCATGCCGCCATTTCTGCTCCTGCCCCGCATCCTGCGCCTGCACTCCCGACACTGTGGCGACCGTTGTTGCCATAACGATTGCCAAACCTGCCTTCAGCCGGGACCAAGCCATTCGAAACCTCTTTCTGCATTATCGCGTTGCGGCGAAGCATAGGGCAAAACAGGGCGAAAAACAGGAGCGTGGCTCTCACAAGCGTATTATCGACGAGATAATCGCCGCCACCACGCATCTCCATTTCACCAAAATCCGGTTTCACGGTAAAAACGGATCAACTGAGTGATTTGCGACGGATAACCATGGCAACGATTTCCCGAAGTGTTTTGGCCCTGACGGCAGCAGCGATGCTTTGCGGGGCGCTTGCCGACCCCACCATGGCGCAGGAAGGAACACCGGCAAAACAGTTGTTCGGTAATGTTGCCCTTCCTTCCGATGGCGCATCGACCCCGATCGGCTCTTATGCCAAGGGTTGCCAGATGGGCGCAGTTGCGATGCCCGAGGACGGGCCGACCTGGCAGGCCATGCGGCTGTCGCGCAACCGTCGCTGGGGCCAGCCACAGTTGGTCGCACTTCTTCAGCGTTTTTCGATGGATGCGGCCCGGCTGGGCTGGGGTTCGGGTATCCTCATCGGCGACATTTCCCAGCCACGCGGCGGCCCAATGCTGTTTGGCCATGCTTCGCACCAGATCGGTCTGGATGCTGATATCTGGTTCACGCCCATGCCTGAACGCCACATGACCGCGCAGGAGCGTGAAAAACTGCCCTTCACGTCCATGCTCGACAAGAGCAAGTTCCTGACAGTCGATCAGCGCCGCTGGACCTTCACGCATGCCAAACTCGTCATGCAGGCAGCAAGTTACCCGGATGTAGAGCGGGTGTTCGTCAATCCTGCCATCAAAAAGAAGCTATGCGACACCTGGACCGGCAACCGATCGCTGCTTGGCAAGGTCAGGCCGATCTATGGCCATGACGAGCATTTTCATATCCGCATGCGCTGCCCGACAGGCGATGCGAATTGCAGGCCGCAGGCATCAGTACCGGCTGGCGACGGCTGTGACAAATCGCTCGCTTGGTGGTTCACCCCCGAACCCTGGGCCAAGCCCAAAAAGGACCCGAGCGAAAAACCGGTCAAACCGCGTCAGGTCATGCTGTCGGACCTGCCAAGGGCCTGCGCGGCCGTGCTTTCGGCGCCGGATGACCCGGCGATCACGGCAGCTACCAGCGGCATTACGCGCGTCGCCCCCCGCTCATCCGCCGTTCAACCGGATGATGATGCGGCGGCGATCGTCAATGCACCGCCTGCCGACGTCCCCCTACCGCGTGCACGCCCTTCCAACTAACTGACGAAGCCCGTTGGCAAAAACCTGATCTCCAGTCTAGAAATCCATAGCCTCTTGCCAAAGCAGGCAGATGCTATGGAAATCGCAGGCAAAAGCCCTATAAGTTCCACGGGCGAGGAGAGATCATGTCGGACACACAATGTATTGCGCTGATCGCGCATGACCTGAAAAAGGACGACATGGCGGATTTCGCCCGCGTTCATCAGGCATCACTTGCGAAATTCAGGATCGTCGCCACAGGCACGACCGGCGGCAGGGTTCTTGAGGCTGCACCGGGTCTCGACGTGACACGTTTGAAAAGCGGTCCGCTTGGCGGTGACCAGCAGATCGGCGCAATGATTGCGACCGGCGAGGTCGACATGTTGATCTTCTTCATCGACCCGCTTTCCGCCCTACCTCATGATGTCGACGTGAAGGCACTGACCCGTCTTGCCACCGTCTATGACATCCCGATGGCGCTCAACCGCGCGTCCGCCGAAAAATTTATCGACTTCCAGAAAGGCTGACATTTCTTATGGCCGACAGCATGAAAACCGAAGCACTGCCCTTCCCTATTCTTCTCGGCGATATCGGCGGCACCAATGCCCGTTTCTCCATTCTTGCCGATGCGACGGCTGAAGCCACACCTTTCGTCAGCGTCAAGACTGCGGATTATGCGACGATCGACGACGCGATCCAGAAGGTTGTACTGGACGGCAACGATCTGAAGCCGCGCTCGGCCATCCTCGCCATTGCCGGCCCGATCGACGGCGACGAGATCGATCTCACCAATTGCGACTGGATCGTCCGGCCGAAGAAGATGATTTCCGAACTCGGTTTCGATGATGTTCTGGTCGTCAACGATTTCGAGGCCCAGGCTTTGGCGGCTTCCGAACTCGGCCCGAAGCACCGGGAAACCCTCGGCCCTGAAGATCAGCCACACATGGCATCGCGCGTGGTTCTCGGCCCCGGCACGGGTCTTGGCGTTGCCGGCCTCTTGCATGCCCGCGACATGTGGTTCCCGGTTCCGGGTGAAGGTGGACACGTGGATGTCGGACCACGGTCGGAGCGCGATTTTGCCATCTTCCCGCACCTCAAGCGCATCGAAGGCCGTGTTTCGGCTGAAGAGATCTTGAGCGGACGCGGCGTCGTCAACATCTACCAAGCGATCTGCAAGGCTGATGATATTGACGCATCACTGAAGGAGCCTGCAGATGTGACGGCTGCCGGTCTTGACGGCTCCAATCCGCAGGCGGTCGAGACACTGTCGCTCTTTTCTACCTATCTCGGTCGTGTCGCTGGCGATATGGCGCTGATTTTCATGGCGCGCGGGGGCGTCTATCTGGCCGGGGGCATCTCACAGAAAATCCTTGCGGCACTGAAGAAACCGGAATTCCGTACCGCATTCGAGGACAAGGCACCGCATAATCAACTGCTGGCCACCATCCCAACCTTCGTCGTCACTCATCCACAGGCAGCACTGGCCGGTCTTGCAAGTTTTGCACGCAAGCCTTCGGCCTATGGTGTTTCCATGGACGAACGCCGCTGGCAGCGGTAAATGGCTGCTTCTGCTGGCACGTTTAAGCGTGCCCGGTCGGCCTGCACAAATGCAACAAGGTTTTCGAATCTCTTGGCTCGGCTAGCCAAAACGCTACCAACTGGTTAAGACGCGCGTCCAACAGGGGCGCTTTTGCGTCAAAGTTTTGGTGATTGGAAGGCTTGTTGAAAGCGCACAAGAACAGAAAATCCGAAGTCAGTTCCTCGACGGTGGCAGGCACGCTGAAGCGCGTCATCGCTGAAAACGGGCGTGATCATATCGGCGGTTATGCCTTTGCGATTAGCTGTCTGATCTTGGTTGCCGCCAGCACCGCCTTTACCGCCTGGATCATGGAAGCCGTTGTCAACGAAGCCTTTGCCAACAAGCGCGCCGATCTCGTCATCCTGATCTGCAGTGCCATTTTCGGTGTCTTCGTTCTACGCGGTTTCGCCAGCTACTTCGAAGCCGTCACGCTTGCCAAGATCGGCAACAATATCGTCGCCCGCTACCAGCGCCGCCTCTATACGCATTTGATGGGCCTTTCGGTCGGTTTTTTCAGCGAGGCGCGTTCGGCTCACCTTGCCGCTCAGATCAGCCAGAACGTCACCGGTATCCGCGACGTGCTGAACTTGACCGTGACCTCGACCGCACGCGATTTTCTGACCCTCATCGCCCTGATCGGCGTGATGATCAGCAAGGATTGGGTTCTGTCACTGATCGTCTTTGCCGTGGCACCGCCGCTTCTTTATGCGCTGCGTTATGTGTCACGCCGTCTGCGTGTGGCCACCAAGGATGCGATCGAGGTCAACAGCCACGTGCTGGGTGCCATGCAGGAAACCATCCAGGGCATTGCCATCGTCAAGGCGTTTACGATGGAACGGCAACTGGATGACAAGGTTACAAACATCATCGAGACGGCGGAAAAGCGGGCGAACCGCATTGCCCGCCTGTCGGAACGCACCTCGCCGCTGACAGAATCCTTTGCCGGTCTCGCGATCGCCAGCGTTCTCGCTTATGCCGCCTTCCGCTCGATCTACGACAATGTTCCGCCAGGTGCCTTTTTCTCCTTCGTCACAGCGCTGTTGATGGCCTATGACCCGGCACGTCGCCTTGCCAAACTGCAGGTGCAGATCGAACGTGCCGTCGTCAACGCCCGCATGATCTACGCGCTGCTCGATCTTCAGCCTCAGCAGCGTGAAGTGCCGGACGCTGCTGAACTCGTCGTGACGGAAGCAAAGATCGAGCTCAGAAACGTCGGTTTCGCCTATGGCGAAGGCGTGCCCATTCTGAAAGGCGTCGATATCGTCGCCGAGGGCGGCAAGACCACCGCGCTGGTCGGCCCATCCGGCGCAGGCAAATCGACGATCATTGCGCTTGTTCCGCGTTTCTACGATCCGACCGAAGGTGCGATCCTGATCGACGGACAGGATATTTCCAAGGTCACGAAGTCCTCACTGCGCCGCCAGCTCGCTTACGTTTCGCAACAACCTTATCTGTTCGAGGGCTCGATCCGCGACAACATCCGCTACGGACGCCCCGAGGCGACAGATGTGGAGATCGAGGAAGCAGCCCGTCTTGCCCATGCGCATGATTTCATCCTGTCGCAGCCCAAGGGTTACGACACACCTGTCGGTGAAAACGGCATCACGCTTTCCGGCGGCCAGCGCCAACGACTGTCGATTGCACGGGCTCTGGTTCGCAACGCACCGATCCTCCTGCTCGATGAAGCAACCTCTGCACTCGACAACGAATCGGAAGCAGCCGTACAGAAGGCGCTTGATGTCGCCATGAAGGGCCGCACCGTTGTCGTCGTTGCGCACCGCCTGTCGACCGTCGTCAAGGCCGACAAGATCGTCGTCATGAGCGACGGCCATGTGATCGAACAGGGCTCGCATGAGGAGCTTGCTAAGCGCCCGGACGGGCTCTACGCTCGCCTCAACAATCTGCAGGCGTCGCCGATCGAAAAGCCCGCGGAAGAAGACTGATCGACTGCATCAATACGGAGCCTGCCTGAATGCCTGCGACACCCAAGACCGAAACAGACATGAAGCTCGTGGTCGTGGGTGCAGCCGGCAGAATGGGTCAATCGCTGATCCGTATCATTCAGGAAACAGAAGGTGTGCGCCTGCATGCAGCGATTGGCCGTGAAGGTTCGTCGTTTATCGGCAAGGATGCCGGAGAACTGGCCGGTGTCGGTTTTCTTGGCATTCCGCTGACGGCCGATCCTTTGCAGGCCTTCCTGAATGCCGATGGCGTTCTGGATTTCACCACGCCGGCAACCTCCGTCGAATATGCGGGTCTCGCCGCTCAGGCGCGCATCGTGCATGTATGCGGCACGACCGGTTGCTCCGAAGCAGACAATGAAAAGATCATTGCGGCCGGCCGTCATGCGCGTGTCGTCAAATCCGCCAATACAAGTCTCGGCGTCAATCTTCTCGGCGTGCTCGTCGAGCAGGCGGCAAAGGCTCTGCCGGCATCGGGCTGGGATATCGAAATCATGGAAATGCACCACAAGCACAAGGTCGACGCACCTTCAGGTGCCGCCCTTCTGCTCGGCGAATTTGCCGCCCGTGGCCGCGACATCGCACTTACCAACCATTCGGTGCGGGTGCGTGATGGCCATACTGGCGCACGCGAAGCCGGCAAGATCGGCTTTGCCACCCTGCGCGGCGGCTCCATTGTCGGTGATCATTCTGTGCTTTTTGCCGGCGAAGGCGAAATGCTCACCCTTTCTCACACCGCCCGCGACCGCAGCATATTTGCACGCGGTGGTGTTGCTGCGGCACTTTGGGCCCGCGACAAGAAGCCGGGTTTCTATTCCATGCTCGACGTGCTTGGACTTTCAAACTGACAAACACACACATACTTGGAGGTAAGATCATATGAGCGGCACCCTCGTCCTCGTTCGCCACGGGCAGAGCGACTGGAATCTCAAGAACCTGTTCACCGGCTGGCGCGACCCGGACCTGACCCCGCTCGGCATCGAAGAAGCCGAAGCCGGCGGCAAGGCGCTCGCAGAAACCGGCATCAAGTTCGATATCGCCTTCACCTCCGACTTGAAGCGCGCCCAGAACACGTTGAAGATCGTACTCGACAAGCTCGGCCAGTCCAGTCTCGAAACGATCCGCAACCAAGCGCTCAATGAGCGCGATTACGGCGATCTGTCCGGCCTCAATAAGGACGATGCCCGTGCCAAGTGGGGCGAGGAACAGGTACATATCTGGCGCCGGTCCTACGATGTACCGCCTCCGGGCGGCGAAAGCCTGCGCGACACCGGTGCCCGCGTCTGGCCCTATTACCTGACGGAAATTTTGCCGCGCGTGCTCAAGGGCGAGAAGGTTCTGGTTGCCGCGCACGGCAATTCGTTGCGTTCGCTGATCATGGTTTTGGACCGCCTGACGAAGGAACAGATCCTTGACGTCAATCTCGCGACCGGCGTTCCGATCGTCTACACGGTCAACGCCGATTCGACCGTCGCTTCCAAGGCCGTTCTGGGCGACATGTCCAAAGCGCACTGAGCCACGGAACGGGCATAAATACAGAAAAAGCCGCGTCAGTGACGCGGCCTTTTCTGTATGAATAACAATATGCCAAATAATCGGCAATCAATCGTGATGACGGGAATACCAATAGGCCGACAATACACCGCTGGCTGCAAAGACTGCCATGACGGTGCCGATCATGATGCTTGCTTCTTCCATTGTACTGTCTCCTTATTACGCTGTGGAAACGTGCAAAGAGCCGAAAAGGTTTCATCGGGCGCGACGCAGTTGTGTCACGAGCCTGTGAAATGGTGCCGAGACAACCAAGCCCTGAGCGCCTATACCCTTGGCGAAGCAACGATTTCGAGGACCTCACCATCATGCGTTACGCGATCTATTTCACCCCCGCCAAGGATGATCCGCTAACGCAGGCAGCCTCCATATGGCTCGGCCGTGATGCCTACGAAGGCCGCGACCTTGCCGTCCCCATAGATACCGGCCTTGCCGAAGATGAGTGGCGCACGATGACGGCCGACCCACGCCGTTACGCTTTTCACGCTACACTGAAGGCGCCTTTCACGCTTGCGGAGGGCAAGGATGAGGCCAGCCTTATCGCTACCGTGGACGCTTTCGCAGAAAAGACCGATGCCTTCGACATTCGCGAACTGATCGTCGCAGGTCTCGGGCCGTTCTTCGCGCTGGTTCCAGGCGCCCCCGATCCAACACTTCAGAATTTCGCCGGCAGCATCGTTGAACATTTCGAACCTTTTCGCGCACCACTTTCTGACGCCGACATCGTCCGGCGCAAGCCAGAAAAGCTCAGCGAACCGCAGCGCAACTACCTGCATCGATACGGCTACCCGTATGTGATGGAGGAATTCCGCTTCCACATGACGCTGACGGGCCCTGTGCCTGAAGAGCGCCGTGAGGCGATGCATGCGCTGCTGACCGAGCGCTTCGCCACCTTTGCCGGCAAGCCGCGCAGGGTCGACGCTTTGACGGTGTTTGTGGAACCGCAGCGCGGCGCGCCATTTTCCGTACTGCATCGCGCGCCATTGAAGGATGATCTGGGGCGGAGGGTTTTTGCCTGATGGAAAAGGTTCTCAGCAATGCCCGCATCGTTCTCGAAGACGATATCCTGCACGGGTCCGTGCAGATCCGTAACGGGCTGATCACGGATGTTTCCGAGGGAGTTTCCACCGCAGGCGAAGACCTCGAAGGAGATTACCTTCTGCCGGGCCTGGTGGAACTGCATACCGACCATCTTGAAACCCATTTCTCGCCGCGCGCCGGGCTGAAATGGAATGCGATCGCCGCTATCCAGGCGCATGACACGCAGGTGGCCGGTTCCGGTATTACCACCGTGCTCGATTGCCTGCGGATGGGGTCCGGCGAGGAAGGCGGCTTTGCGCGTGGCGAGATGCGTGAACTGGCCAACTCGATCGAGAGGGCCGGCCGCGAGGGGCGTTTGCGTGCCGAACATCTGCTTCATCTGCGTTGCGAAGTTTCGACACCGGACGTAGTCGAACAGTTTTCCGACTTCGAAAGCGATCCGGCCGTTCGGATGGTTTCGCTGATGGACCACGCACCCGGCCAGCGCCAGTTCCAGACGATGGACCAGTACATTTTCTACTACAAGATCAAGCGCGGCCTGAGCGACGAAGCGTTCGAAGCTTTCGTGCAACGCCGGCTGGAAGCATCCGAGCGTTTCGCCGCTCCTCACCGCGATGCGCTGGCCGCTCATTGCGCCGAGGCAGGTATTGCCCTGGCAAGCCATGACGATGCCACGCTCGATCATGTCGAGGAATCTATCGGTCATGGTGTGCAGCTGGCGGAATTCCCGACCAGCATCGCCGCCGCCGAAGCCTCCCACAAGGCCGGCCTTGCCGTGCTGATGGGTGCGCCGAACGTGGTGCGCGGCCAGTCGCATTCCGGCAATATCGCCGCCAGCGACCTCGCCCGCCTCGGTGTGCTGGATGTGCTGTCGTCAGACTACGTGCCCTTCAGCCTGCTGCACGCACCATTCATTCTCTCGGACGAAATCGAGACTGTCAGCTTGGCCAAGGCAATTGCCATGGTCAGCGCCACGCCGGCCCGCACCATCGGCCTTGATGATCGTGGCCGCATTGCAACCGGCTTACGCGCCGATCTCGTGCGTGTTCATCGAGAAAGCGGCGTCCCGGTCTGCCGCGCTGTGTGGCGGCAGGGAAAGCGGGTCGCATGAAACGTCATGACCGTTTTCTCACAGTCACGCGAGAACAAAAATCTTCGGTCATTTCGCTTTAAAGTTTCAGATAACGCTCTAGTTCCCCTTTCATATTAGGGGAACGCAATATGAAACAGACAGCCAGAACCACGCGAAACGCCGAGGATGCCGCCTTCGATCTGGAAGCACGCATGGTCGTGCTCGAGATCGTATCCATGACGAGCCTTGCCTTGGCGCTCGACACGTCCGACAACGGCAATACCGAACAGGCCCGTGGCATCATGAGCTTGATTGTCGAAACCGTACAGCAACGCTGCTCCGAGATGGGCCTATCGAGCATGGCTTCGCAATCGGCCGAACGTTACGCCCAGCAACTGCTGTCGACCGCTCTCCTCTCGCTTTACCCGGACACACACTGACCGGCACCCGCCCGGCCTTACCGCGGCATGCAGATCATCAATGCGCCTCATCCCAGTTGCTGGCCGCACGCGCATCCACCTTCAGAGGCACACGCATGGAAAGCGCCGGCATGGTGGCGTTTTCCATCACCGAGGTGACCACCGGAATTGCCTTGTCGACATCCGCATCCTCAACCTCGAAAATCAGTTCGTCATGTACCTGCAAAAGCATGCGTACGCGCTCGCCGAGGCCTGCCTTTTCAAGGGCCGGCTCCATCTGCACCATGGCGCGACGGATGACATCGGCAGCAGATCCCTGGATCGGCGCATTGATGGCCGCACGCTCATTGAACGCCCGCACCGACGGGTTGGACGACTTGATCTCCGGATAATTGATGCGCCGGCCAAAGATGGTTTCGACGTAACCGTTTTCACGCGCTTTCGCCTTGGTGCTGTCCATGTAATCACGGATGCCCGGAAAACGTTCAAAGTATTTCTTGATGTAGTCCCCGGCTTCCGAACGCTCGATCGACAGCTGATTGGCAAGACCGAAGGCGGAAATGCCGTAGATGATGCCGAAATTGATCGCCTTGGCGCGACGGCGCACCTCGGCCGGCATGCCTTCCACCGGCACGCCGAACATTTCGGATGCGGTCATGGCATGGATGTCGATGCCATCCTCGAACGCCTTGGTCAGTTGCGGGATTTCAGCAACGTGGGCAAGCACGCGCAGTTCGATCTGGCTATAGTCGGCGGAAACCAACTTGTGGCCGGGCGTGGCGATGAAGGCCGTGCGGATTTTGCGGCCTTCAGCATTGCGCACCGGAATGTTTTGCAGGTTTGGCTCAGACGAGGACAGGCGCCCCGTCGTTGTCGATGCCAGCGAATAGGACGTGTGCACGCGCTTGGTTTCGGTGTGAACATATCCCGGCAGCGCGTCGGTATAGGTGGATTTCAGCTTGGTGAGCTGGCGCCAATCGACGATTTTTCGCGGCAGCTCCGCGCCTTCGGCCGCAAGATCCTCGAGCACGCTGGCTGAGGTCGACCACTGGCCGGTCTTGGTTTTCGAACCGCCGGGCAGGCCCATCTTGCCGAACAGGATATCGCCGAGCTGTTTTGGTGAACCGACGTTAAAGCGCTCGCCGGCCAACTCATAGATTTCATCCTCGAAAGCCGCAGCCTTCTGGGCAAGCTCGCCGGAAAGACGCGACAGGATCTGTCGGTCGACGGTTATGCCACGTTCTTCCATATCGGCCAGAACCGACACGAGCGGGCGCTCCAGCCGCTCATAAACGCGATTGAGACCGGCGGCGGCCAGCTGCGGTTTCAGCACCATCCAGAGACGCAGGGTCACATCGGCATCTTCCGCCGCATAGGCAGTTGCCTTGTCGATAGCGACAAAATCGAAGGTAACACTGCTCTTGCCGGAACCGGCAACGTCCTTGAAGGCGATCGGCTTGTGGTTCAGCCAGCGTTCAGAAAGCCCGTCCATGCCGTGGTTGGCCTTGCCGGCTTCCAGCACATAGGACATCAGCATCGTATCGTCGTAATTCTCGACGGTAATGCCATGGCGTTTCATCAGCAGATAATCGAACTTCAGGTTCTGCGCGACCTTCAGGACCGAAGGGTCTTCCAGCAGCGCCTTCAGGCGATCGAGCGCCTTGCGCGGATCAATCTGGTTTTCATCCAGACCACCACCCAGAAGATCACCGACACCGGTCTTGTGCGTCAGCGGCACATAGGCGGCGCGGATCTTCTGGCCCGATGGGTTTTCGGCATTATCGGCAATGGCGAGCGAAAAGCCGACAAGCTCGGCCTGCATAGGGTCGAGCGAATTGGTTTCCGTGTCGAATCCGACCAAGCCGGTTTCGCGGGCTGCCGCAATCCAGTCGTCGAGCACTTCGACATCGCGGATCGTCACGTAAGCCGTCGTATCGATCTTGGCATTGCCGAAGGCAGCGATACGCTCCTCGGCCAGCGAAACCGGCGTCGCTTCACCCGTGCCCTTGGCAACCGCCGCCTTTGCCGGGTTGGTGGGCGCATCGGCTGCTGCCTCGCCGGTATCAGGCGCTGCTGCACCGGCATCCAGATCCGGTCCACGGGCAGCCTCACCCCACTCGACGGTTACTTCGACAGGCTCGATCTCATCGGCATTGCAATCGCAGGCAGAGGCCACGCGACGCGTCAACGTGCCGAACTGCAAGGCTTTGAGGAAGCCGATCAGCTTTGGCCCATTCTGAGGCTCCAGCACGAGAGCATCGAGATCGAGGTCCAGCGGCACGTCGGTGCGCAGTTCCACCAACTGGCGCGACAGACGCGCCTGATCAGCAAAATTGATGATGCTTTCGCGGCGTTTGACCTGCTTGATCTCGCCGGCACGCGCCAGCAGTGTTTCGAGATCGCCGTATTCTTCCAGCAGCTGCGCCGCCGTTTTCGGACCGATGCCCGGAATGCCCGGCACGTTATCGACCGAATCGCCGACCAGCGCCTGCAGGTCGATCATCTTTTCCGGCGGCACCCCCCACTTCTCGACAACTTCCGCCAGACCGATCTGCTTGTCCTTCATGCTGTCATACATGTGGACCATGGGCGTCACGAGCTGCATCAGGTCCTTGTCCGACGAGACGATCGTAACATCGGCGCCGGTCGCCTCCGCCTGCCTTGCATAGGTGGCGATGATGTCGTCAGCTTCGAAACCTTCGGTCTCGATGCAGGGCAGGTTGAAGGCGCGTGTCGCCTGGCGGATCAACCCGAATTGCGGCACCAGTTCTTCCGGCGGCGCCGAGCGATTGGCCTTGTAGGCGTCATAGATTTCCTTGCGGAACGTCTTCGAAGAATAATCGAAGATGACCGCGAAATGCGTCGGCGTCACCCCGACCGAGGTATCGCGCGCATCGGTCAGCAGCTTCCACAACATATTGCAGAAACCCGACACCGCACCGATCGGCAGGCCATCGGATTTGCGCGTTAGCGGAGGAAGCGCGTGAAAGGCCCGAAAAATGAAACCGGAGCCGTCGACTAGGAAGAGATGATCGCCTTTTTTCATGGTCATGAGATATCGTGCGATGCGAGTTGCGTCCAATGAAACTTGGCAGGATATCCGCCTTTGCAGACCGCCTGCGCAAACATGCAGCAAGGTATTATTACGGATTTGTAATTTCTTTCTCCCTTGAAAAGCCGCAATCGGGCTCACATTTCAGAACCAACGGCGCCTGATCACGCCGTCGTCTGAAAGCCGGCTCGTCCCCCGCCGCTTCAGACCGGGCAAGGGCCTTTCCCCCTCTCCGGGCCTTTGCCGCTTATAAGAGCCGCCATGACCGATCCCCCTCCCGGTCATGGCGGTTTCGCTTTATGCGGACATATTTTCGAATTCACTCACATATCTTGCCTGCGCAGGTTTCACAAAAGCATGGCAGGCTATACAATTGATCTGTCCCGCGCCCTCGCATCCGGAAGGATGATTCTCCCATGGCCTTTGATCGTTCGAATTCGGCGACCTACCTGGCAGGCCAACTGGCCAAGGGCTTTGCACGATCACTGCAGCAGCGGGCCGCGACGCTGGGCTTTTCGCCCGGCCAGTTTCCCGTTCTCGTCGAACTCTGGCAGGAAGACGGGCTGACGCAGAAACAGATTCTTGATCGCCTCGACGTCGAACAGGCGACACTTGCCAATACGCTTTCGCGGATGGAGCGCGACGGCCTGATTGCCCGCACACCGCACCCAACCGACCGACGCGCGCAAATCGTTTCCCTGACCGAACGCAGCCGGGCGCTGGAAAGCGAAGCGATCGATGCGGCTTCCGATGCGGAAAACGCCCTGCTCGGCGGCTTTCGCAGTTTCGAAAGGCAGTTGATGCTGGAATATATGCGCATGGCGGTCGAGAACGCCCGCAAGATCTGAGAAGAGCATTCCAATAGCTGAGGGTGTTTCCAAATCAGCGTGAAAGGGATTAGGGTCCGGCCAGTCTTTCAGAATGCAGGATCTTTTCCATGACCGATCTTTCCCCAGTGCTTTCGCGCGCCGACGAGAACCTTCCGGCAGCACTTGATCGCCTGTTCGATCTCGTCCGTATCAAGTCCATCTCCACCGATCCGGCCTACAAGGCCGATTGCGCCAAGGCAGCCGACTGGCTGGCAAATGAACTGACGGCGCTCGGCTTCGAAGCCTCGGTACGCCCGACACCTGGCCATCCAATGGTCGTCGGCCATCACGCCGCCTCCACCCCGGACGCACCGCATGTGCTGTTTTACGGCCATTACGACGTGCAGCCGGTCGATCCGATCGAGCTTTGGGAAAACGACCCGTTCGATCCGGCCATCAAGGACCTCGGTAATGGCCGCAAGGTTCTGACAGGCCGTGGCACAGCCGATGACAAGGGCCAGTTGATGACCTTTGTCGAAGCCTGCCGCGCCTACAAGGATGTGCATGGCTCGCTGCCGATCAGCGTCACCATCCTGTTCGAAGGCGAAGAAGAGTCCGGCTCGCCGTCGCTGAAACCGTTCCTCGAAGCCAATGCGGAGGAACTGAAAGCCGAATTCGCACTGGTCTGCGATACCGGCATGTGGGACAGCAATACGCCGGCGATTGCTGCGGCACTTCGTGGTCTCGTAGGTGAAGAGATCACCATCATTGCTGCCGATCGCGACCTGCATTCCGGCCTTTATGGCGGCGCTGCCGCCAACCCGATCCACATCCTCACCAAGGCCATTGCCGGCCTGCGTGACGAGACGGGCCGCATCACTCTTCCGGGCTTCTATGACGGCGTTGAGGAAACACCGGAAAACATCAAGGCAAGCTGGGAGACGCTTGGGCGTTCTTCGGCAAACTTTCTCGGCGAGATCGGCCTGTCGGAGCCGGCGGGGGAAAAGGGACGTTCGGTTCTGGAACTGACCTGGGCGCGCCCGACCTGCGAGGTTAACGGAATCTGGGGCGGTTATACTGGCGACGGCTTCAAGACCGTCATCGCCGCCAAGGCCTCGGCGAAAATTTCGTTCCGCCTCGTTGGCACGCAGGACCCGCAAAAAGTCCGCGAATCGTTCCGCGCCTACATCCGCTCGCTGATCCCGGCGGATTGCTCGGTCGAGTTCCATGAGCATGGCGCCTCGCCGGCGATCCAGCTCTCCTACGATTCACCCGCACTGACCAAGGCGAAGAACGCGCTCTCGGACGAATGGGCAAAGCCTGCCGTCGTGATCGGGATGGGCGGATCGATCCCGATCGTTGGCGATTTCCAGACCATGCTCGGCATGGATTCGCTGCTGGTCGGTTTTGGCCTTAACGATGACCGCATTCATTCGCCGAACGAAAAGTACGAGTTGAAGTCGTTCCACAAGGGTATCCGCTCGTGGGCACGCATCATCGAGGCACTTGCCAAGCGCTGATGGCCTTTGCGGCTTCGGCACTCCTCGCCGGAGCCACCACCATTTTCAGAATTTAAGATTGAGCCGCAAAAGCAAAAAGGTCGGGCAAGCCCGACCTTTCGTATCCCGTTTCCTGCCTGCCATTACATCCGTGGTCAAACGAACGGGATCGGCACTTCTCAATCCAACGGGCTGTTGACCCGCGGCTATGAAGCGATCCTAGGTTGAAATGGTTAATATTTCGTTAACAACTAAAAAAGCGTTTTGGATCGATACAGACAGCGGCATGCCATGCTCCAAAATGCAAAACGCGCCCACGAGGAGCGCGTTTCAATTTCGTCGATCTTCGGTCTCTGCCGGAGATGGCGCCAATCAGGCAGCCTGAAGATTGTCAGCCGAAACGCGGCCCGAACGCTTGTCGGTGACCAGTTCGAAGTTGATCTTCTGGCCGTCCTTGAGACCGTTCATGCCGGCGCGCTCAACAGCCGAGATGTGCACGAATACGTCCTGTGCGCCGTCATCAGGCTGGATGAAGCCGAAACCCTTGGTCGCGTTGAACCACTTTACAGTACCGCTAGCCATTACGAAGTCCTTTCACTCGCAAATATAAGCATGCTCGTCGCCTCAGAGAGACAATGAGCGTCGAATTCTCGTATTTGAAGGAAAGGTCTCGTAGCGTCGTGACGCCGTAGGTGCCGCTTGCAAACAAATATCGATGCGAAGGCAGGTATCTTTGAGCAGGCTGGATGTCAAGATAGAGTGGCGCCGCAGGCACAATCTTAAATTGCACCGAACATCACCTGATCAACTGGCTTTTCTCTCCTCAAAAGTCGAAAATAAGAAACCCGGCGCGGGAGGAGGTGCGCCGGGTTCTTAAAACTGACTAGCAACCGGGAGGAGGAGGTGTTGCCAGTCCAATCGGGCGACGCTGGGAGGAGGAGTGCGTCGCTTCGATGTTTCTAACTTACGTGAAATGAGCCCAAAAAACAGACAAAGTTTCGCAGCGCAGCTATGCATCAAACGCATATCTATTGATGGCTTGTCGCTGCAATGCATTCACATTAGGCTGCATTCATGTCGCTATTATCCGTTCAGGCGTATTTCGCCACCCAGGCTCCCGACATTCGCGTCATTGAAACCGAAACAAGTTCGGCAACGGTGGCGCTTGCCGCGCAGGTACACGGCGTCGAGCCGGACCAAATCGCCAAAACGATATGCCTTCGTGCCGGGGACACTATTCTGCTGCTGGTGACGGCCGGCACGCGTCGCCTCGACAACCGTAAATTCCGAGATCATTTCGGAGTAAAGCCGCGCATGCTCGGTGGCGAAGAGGTAACGGACATCACCAGCCATCCCATAGGCGGGGTCTGCCCTTTCGGGCTTCCCTCTCTGATTCCGGTCTATTGCGATGTTTCGCTCAGGGATCACGCGGTTGTTGTTCCGGCCGCAGGCGCCACCAATTCGGCGGTTCGCATTGCACCCTTAAGGATGGCGGAACTGGTATCCGCCATCTGGGTCGATGTCTGTGACATGCCGAAGCAGCCTACTGATTAATGTGGTCAGTAATAGCGGCGGTACCACGCCTGCTTCTGCTCGGCCGTGGTCGAGGCAACGAGATAACCGATGCCGAAGCCGATGGCACCAATCAACGTGAACAGGGTTGTCGCAGCCGCCGGGTGCTCGCGGATGGCGCCTGCAGCCGACACCGCTTCATCCTGCACGTAGTGCGCTGCATTGCTGGCGCGACGCGATACGTTTTCGTAAGCCTCACCGCTTTTCTCCGCCAGCTTCTCGCGAATTGTCGCGATTTCAGCACGCAAAGTGGCGACTTCGCTCTTGAATGTATCATTCATGTCATCGGCGCTCGGCAGATCATCCGAGATGTCGGCCGTGCGAACGGATTTTATTCCAATTGCCTCAGGCATGGGTGCCTCCAACTTGCTAGTGTTCAACGTATGGGAGCACGGTCAACCGACGAGCCGCAGATAGGTTCCCGATATGAACAATAAAGCTGATGCCTCCCAGAACACATGTAACTCCGACAACAATCACGATTTCGCCGCAATTGATTCGGGAGGATGATTGTTTGTTCAAAGAAAAAGCCGGCTCAACAGCCGGCACCCGTATCGCACAGGAAAACGCAAAGCGCTTTCTGTCTAGCGGCTTTGGGCCAGAGTTTCAGCCAGATGCGAAAGCGCCTCCTTTTCACTCATACCCTTCTGCAATGAATTGACCAGAATCAGCGCAAGCGCCTCGCCGTCCGGGCTATCCTTGTTGATGCGATGTTCCGTGCAGGCATTATCGAAGACCTGCTGAAGAAGGCTGAGCTGATCGGGATTGACCGGCTGTCGAACTTGTGTGCGCATGAAAATCTCCATCGCTCCCGGCTTCCCCTGCCGGGCGTTGGCTACAGTGCATACGTTCTTTACGTCTGCGAGGCGTGGTCACCTTTCCCCGAAATAAAGGCACCAATTGGACTGATCTCCGCTCCACTTACCAGAGATAGTCTTCGTGCAAAAGCACAGCCTCTACGGGAATTACCTTGAGGCCAAAATCATTGCCTATGCAACTACAACTAATCATGGATGATTTAGCATATTATTTTACTCTTAATTGTAATGTGAGCCATAAAAAAGGGGACGACCGCCCCCCTTTAAAAAATCAGTTTGACGAAACCCGCGCTTCGCAGATGGCCTGCTCGAACTGTACGCGCGCCTCTTCGACCGTTTTGCGGCCATCGAGAGCGGCGCGGCAAAGGCTGCGAGCACGAACGAATTCTGCCCCGCGAATAAATGGCCACTGTTCCGTCATCAGGGCTAGCGCATCATGCGGCCCCTTGACCAACTGCTCACCTGCATCACCGAATGTGATGCAGACCGGCTTTTTCCATTGAGATTTGCTGATCTGTACGTCGAGCATCGGACATTCCCCTTAAACGGCTAGCCTAAACTCGTGAACCGGTCGATCGGTTCCACGAAAAATGATCTGAAATAGATCATGTATCACTTTTAAAGCGAAAACCAGATGAAAGTGAAAGGTTCTGCCGAGGCGGGAGTGCCGCCTGGGCCATTTATCACGAAGACGTGCTGTCAATTTGCATTGCTTTTCGCAGGTGCAGCAAACAAAGGGATTCGTTATCATTTTTCCTCCCGGAGTCATCTTCATGCAGAATAATCTCAACAGCGCGCAGCCCGCACTTCTCAGCGCATTGCGCATCGCGCTCGGCCTCGTCATCTTTTCCTACGGCATGGCCAAGATCTTTCATTTTCACGCCGGCAATTTCACTCCGCCGACCGGCTCCCTGCCCTGGATCGCCGGCCTTCTTGAACTGACGCTTGGCTTCCTGTTCCTTGTCGGCTTCCAGACCCGTATCGCCGCCTTCGTTCTGTCCGGCCTGATGGCTTCCGCCTATTTCATCGGCCACTTTCCGAAGAGCTTCTTCCCGACAGAAAACGGCGGCGGCGCGGCAGCGGTCTATTGCTTCGTCTTCCTGTATTTCGTCGCGGCCGGCGCCGGCCCTTTCAGCCTCGATGCCAAGCTTTTTGGCGCCCGCACCGCCAAGACTGCCTGAACCACACCCGAAAGCGGACGCGGCCGGTTAAGCCGCGTCCAATACCCGGCCGGACACCCTTAATGCCTCGTTAAATCGCCGCATTTACAATTCATTGGCAATATCGGGCGAGGAACAGTGCGCGCCGCCGGACGCATAGTCATCGGCAGGCGCCCGACACAATTGGGGTATTACCGGTCCGCATGGCATCCAGATCAAAGTCAAATGAACGCGTCGAGCCGTCCTTCGAGGATGAAGCAGAGCAGGATTCCGACTTCCGTCTGGAAGCTGACGACCGCGTTTCCGGCAGGAACAAACCCGGCAAGGGCAAAACCAAACCCGCCGCGTCTTCCCCAAAAGCCTCCCGTAAGACCAAGCCCCCCCGCCAGACCGGCGGCTTCTTCGGCTTCATCCGTTCGATGGTCTACTGGTGCATCGTGCTCGGGATCTGGGCCGGTATCGGCGTTGGCGGTATTGTCATCTATTATGGCTCGAAAATGCCGAGCGCCAGTTCGTGGACGATCCCCGACAGGCCTCCAAACATAAAGATTACGGCACTGGACGGACAATTGATCGCCAACCGCGGCACGACCGGCGGCGAGGCTTTGGCGCTCGAAGAAATGTCGCCCTATCTGCCGCAGGCTGTCATCTCCATCGAGGATCGCCGTTTCTATTCGCATTTCGGTATAGATCCAGCTGGCCTCGCTCGCGCCTTTGTCAATAACCTGACCGGACAGCCGATCCAGGGCGGCTCGACAATTACCCAGCAGTTGGCCAAGAATCTGTTTCTTTCGCCGGACCGCACATTCGAGCGCAAGATCCAGGAAGTGCTGCTCGCCTTCTGGCTTGAACAGAAATTCACCAAGGACCAGATCCTTGCCATGTACCTGAACCGTGTGTTCCTCGGTTCGAATGCCTACGGCGTGGAGGCAGCATCGCGGCGCTATTTCAACAAATCTGCGCGCGACGTGAACCTTGGCGAGGCGGCGACCCTTGCAGGCCTGCTGAAAGCCCCTTCCCGCCTTTCTCCGGCACGCGATCCCGAAGCCGCCGAAGCGCGTGCGCAGATCGTGCTCAGCACGATGCAGCAGGAAGGCTACATTACCGAAAGCGACCTGAAGACCGCGATGTCGCAGCCACCAACCAAGGCCAAACGCTACTGGTCCGGTGCGCAGCACTATGCCGCTGATATGGTTGTCGACGAAGTGAAGCGCCTGATCGGCGACATAAAGACCGACGTCAATGTCGAGACCACGATCGACATGGCCCTGGAGGAAAAGGCTGAAAAGGCACTGACCGATGTTCTCACCAAAGAGGGCAGCAAGGTGAATGCATCGCAGGCAGCACTGGTGTCCGTCGATGCCACCGGCGCCATCCGCGCCTTGGTCGGCGGAAGAGATTACACCGAAAGCCAGTTCAACCGTGCAGTCACTGCCAAGCGCCAGCCCGGTTCCGCCTTCAAGCCTTTCGTTTATGCCGCAGCACTCGAAGCCGGCGCGCGACCGGATACCGTCTATAACGATGGACCGGTAAAGATCGGCAACTGGACGCCGGAGAATTTTGACCAGAAGTATCGTGGCCCTGTCACGCTTTCGACGGCGCTGACCAATTCGCTCAATACGATTGCAGCGCAACTGGTGAACCAGGTCGGTCCTGCCAACGTGATCCAGCTTGCTCATCGTGTCGGCATCGATTCGGAGCTTCAATCGAACGCCTCGATCGCGCTGGGAACCTCGGAAGTCTCGCTTCTGGAGCTGACTTCGTCCTATGCGCCGTTCATGAATGGCGGCTTCAAGGCGGTCCCGCATATCGTGACCCGCATTACCGACCCGGACGGTAAAGTTCTCTATCAGTCAGATTTCCAGAAGCCACCGCGTGTGCTGAGCGAAACCGTCGCGGCCACGATGAACAACATGATGAGCCGCGTCGTGTTGGAAGGCACCGGCAAGAATGCGCGCCTGAAGAACTGGCAGGTAGCCGGAAAATCGGGCACGACCCAGTCCTTCCGCGATGCGCTTTTCGTTGGCTATACCAGCATTCTGACCACCGGCATCTGGTTCGGCAATGACGACGGCGCACCGATGAAAAAGGTGACCGGCGGCGGCCTGCCCGCCAAGGCCTGGAAGGAATACATGACGGCGGCGATGAGCGGCTATACGCCGACGCCGCTTTATGGCAGCGGTGCCGGCTTCATCCTTCCGCCCGCAGCAGAACAGCCGCCGCAGCAGACGACGCTTGGCGACCTGATCTCCGGTGTTCTGCCGGGCGCCGGCGGTGATCCGGCACCGATTGATGATACCGGTGAGTTTCCGCCTGCACCGACGCCGGCCCAGCCCGCACAAAACCAGCAGGACCTCAATCCATATCCGCAGAGCCAGCCGGCACCGAACCCGCCCATGCAAGCGCAGCCACAGCAGCAGGTTCGCCCGCAACAGCCTGTTCAGCAAACACAGCCACGCCCGCAGCAGCAGTTACCCAGGCAGCAGGCACCCGCTCCGGCCAATGTGCGGCCGAGCGATCGCGGTTATGCGCCCCCGGGCAATGTCCCGGCAGATCGCTACGACCAGCGCGAATACAGGCCCGAATATCAGCCCGGTTACGAACCGGAGTATCGCCCGCGAGACCGCGAAGTCCGGGACTATCGTGAATATCGCGGCGGTTACGATGGCCAAGGCGGCGCTCCCGTACCTCCGGGCGATGTCGGCGGCGACTACGGAAATTATGTCCCGCCCGGTGACGTGGGCGGGGACGGCTATATTCCGCCGGATAACCGGGGTTATGAGCAGCCTCACCCGATGCCGCGCCGGACCACGCTTTTCGACATCCTGACGGGCGGCTGACGGCTGTTTGCGGCCCCATCAGCAACAGGTGCCGCAAACTCCTATTTTTGCTGACATTCGCGTGAATTCCCGCCTTGCAGTCGGAAAAACCCGTCCTTATATACGCCGCATGTCCGCAGCGCAGACTGCGGAAAACCATCCCAGTCGAGGAACTGTCAGTGGAATGCCTGAACGGGGTTCCGATGGTTCGCTTAAAGGAGAGAAGAAAACATGGCTAAAGTTATTGGCATCGACCTTGGTACCACAAACTCCTGCGTCGCCATCATGGATGGCAAGGACGCGAAGGTAATCGAGAACGCCGAAGGCGCTCGCACGACCCCTTCCATGGTTGCATTTTCAGACGACGGCGAACGCCTCGTCGGCCAGCCGGCCAAGCGCCAGGCGGTCACCAACCCGATCAACACCCTGTTTGCCGTCAAGCGCCTGATCGGCCGCCGTGCGGACGAACCGGCAGTTGAAAAGGACAAGGCACTCGTGCCGTTCGAAATCGTCAAGGGCGATAACGGCGACGCATGGGTACAGGCACAGGGCAAGGGTTATTCGCCTGCCCAGATTTCCGCGATGATCCTTCAGAAGATGAAGGAAACCGCCGAATCCTACCTCGGTGAAAAGGTCGAGAAGGCCGTCATCACCGTTCCGGCCTACTTCAACGACGCGCAGCGCCAGGCAACCAAGGATGCCGGCCGCATTGCAGGTCTTGAAGTTCTGCGCATCATCAACGAGCCGACTGCTGCTGCTCTCGCTTATGGCCTCGACAAGAAGGACGGCAAGACGATCGCCGTTTACGACTTGGGTGGTGGTACCTTCGATATCTCGGTTCTGGAAATCGGCGACGGCGTCTTTGAAGTGAAGTCGACCAATGGCGACACCTTCCTCGGCGGTGAAGACTTTGACATGCGTCTGGTCGAATATCTTGCGGGCGAGTTCAAGAAGGACCAGGGCATCGACCTGAAGAATGACAAGCTCGCTCTGCAGCGCCTCAAGGAAGCTGCCGAAAAGGCCAAGATCGAACTGTCCTCCGCTCAGCAGACCGAAATCAACCTGCCGTTCATCACGGCTGACGCTTCCGGTCCAAAACACCTGACGCTGAAGCTGACCCGCGCCAAGTTCGAAACGCTTGTCGACGATCTCGTCCAGCGCACGATCGCACCGTGCAAGGCAGCCCTCAAGGATGCCGGCGTCACCGCAGCTGAAATCGACGAAGTGGTTCTGGTCGGCGGCATGAGCCGCATGCCGAAGGTACAGGAAGTCGTCAAGCAGCTGTTCGGCAAGGAGCCGCACAAGGGCGTCAACCCGGATGAAGTCGTCGCTCTCGGCGCCGCCATCCAGGCCGGCGTTCTGCAGGGCGACGTCAAGGACGTTCTGCTTCTCGACGTAACCCCGCTGTCGCTCGGCATCGAAACGCTCGGTGGCGTCTTCACCCGTTTGATCGATCGCAACACGACGATCCCGACCAAGAAGAGCCAGACCTTCTCGACCGCCGACGACAACCAGTCTGCCGTCACCATCCGCGTCTCGCAGGGCGAGCGCGAAATGGCACAGGACAACAAGCTGCTTGGCCAGTTCGACCTCGTTGGCCTGCCGCCGGCACCGCGCGGCATGCCGCAGATCGAAGTCACCTTCGATATCGACGCCAACGGCATCGTGCAGGTTTCGGCCAAGGACAAGGGCACCGGCAAGGAACAGCAGATCCGCATCCAGGCATCTGGCGGTCTCTCCGACGCCGACATCGAAAAGATGGTCAAGGACGCCGAAGCCAATGCCGAAGCCGACAAGAAGCGTCGCGAAGGCGTGGAAGCCAAGAACCAGGCTGAAAGCCTGATCCACTCCAGCGAGAAGTCGCTGGCCGAATACGGCGACAAGGTTGGCGAGAGCGATCGCGCCGCCATTCAGGATGCCATCACTGCCCTGAAGGGTGCAGTCGAAGCTTCCGAGCCGAACGCCGAAGACATCCAGGCCAAGACCCAGACCCTCATGGAAGTGTCCATGAAGCTCGGTCAGGCCATCTATGAGGCTCAGCAGGCCGAAGGCGGCGCTTCCGAGGGCGGCAAGGACGACGATATCGTCGATGCCGACTACGAAGAAGTCAAGGACGACAAGAAGTCGGCTTGATCGCGTGTTTGCCAATAGGCAGACAAGCATGCATAGCTGATACAAATCCGGCTGCCATCGTGCAGCCGGAATACTTTCGGGAGCCGGTTAAATCTCCATGGCAAAAGCAGACTTTTACGAAACGCTGGGTGTGTCTAAGACCGCCGACGAGAAGGAGCTGAAAAGCGCCTTCCGCAAGCTTGCGATGAAATATCATCCCGACAAGAACCCGGGCGACGCGGAAGCCGAAAAGAAGTTCAAGGAGATCGGCGAAGCCTATGAAACCTTGAAGGACCCGCAGAAGCGGGCCGCCTACGACCGTTTCGGCCACGCAGCCTTCGAACATGGCGGCATGGGTGGCGGTGGCGGCATGGGCGGTGGCGCCGGCGGTTTCTCCGACATCTTTGAAGACATTTTTGGCGAGATGATGGGGGGCGGCCGTGCCCGCCGTTCGTCCGGCGGTCGCGAACGCGGTGCCGACCTTCGATATAATATGGAAATCAGCCTGGAAGAGGCCTATGCCGGCAAGACGGCGCAGATCAGGGTTCCGACCTCGATTACCTGCGATGTCTGCTCCGGTTCGGGCGCAAAGCCCGGCACGCAGCCAAAGACCTGCGGCACCTGTCAGGGTTCCGGTCGTGTGCGTGCATCCCAGGGATTCTTCTCGGTCGAACGCACCTGCCCGACCTGCCACGGTCGCGGCCAGACGATCACCGACCCCTGCGGCAAGTGCCACGGTCAGGGCCGCGTGACGGAAGAGCGTTCGCTGTCGGTCAACATTCCGGCCGGCATTGAAGACGGCACACGCATCCGCCTGCAGGGCGAAGGCGAAGCCGGTGCTCGCGGTGGCCCATCGGGTGACCTCTACATCTTCCTGTCTGTGACGCCGCACCAGTTCTTCCAGCGTGACGGAGCGGACCTGTATTGCGCCGTGCCGATCTCGATGACCACGGCAGCGCTTGGCGGCACGTTCGACGTCACCACACTCGATGGCACCAAGTCGCGCGTGACGGTGCCGGAAGGCACGCAGGCCGGCAAACAGTTCCGCCTGAAAGGCAAGGGCATGCCGGTGCTGCGTTCGTCGCAGACGGGTGATCTCTACATCCAGATCGGCATCGAAACCCCGCAGAAGCTGACCAAGCGCCAGCGCGAACTGCTGCAGGAGTTCGAGGAACTATCGTCGAAGGAAAACAATCCGGAATCGACGGGCTTTTTTGCCCGCATGAAGGAATTTTTCGACAACTGATCGATCAGCACTGATCTGTAAAAAAGCCGCCTCTCAAGGGCGGCTTTTTTGTTGGATGATTTATGCCAGTGACTGGATCGACGAGCTGGCGAGAATGATCGCGAACAGTAGCAGGCAGACGGCGGCGACACGGCGGATCACAACCGGCTTGATTTCAAAACCGCGTGCGCCACGCATCAGACTACCGACGATGATCCAGCCATTGGCGGCAAACAGGACCAAGCCGGCAAACAACAGAAGCCACGGTGACAGCGTCATCAGGTTTCCGTGGGGCATGATCACCAAGGCTATGATCAGTGCCTTGGGATTAAGCACTGTCGTGACAAAGACCTGCCGTATGGAAATTTGACCGCTGGCTTCATCCGTTTTTTTCGTCGAAGCCCAGAGGCGGATGCTGAGATAAAGTACCCAGAGCACGGCCGCGATCTTGGCGATCAGCGACGCCTGCGGATAAGCCTGGAAAAACGGTGCAGCCAGCGTCGCTACGGGCACGATCACCAGAAGATAACCACCGAGCTCGCCGCCGATCAGCGGCAACGCCCTTGCCCAGCCACGCGCATAACCACCAAGTGCCATCAATGTGTTGGTGGGGCCGGGAGTGCAGAGCAAAAGAAGGATGGCGAGGGTGAATTGAAGCGGCGTCAAGGAAAATCCTGAAAACAA
Organism: Endobacterium cereale; assembly: GCF_009617585.1. Lineage (GTDB taxonomy): Bacteria > Pseudomonadota > Alphaproteobacteria > Rhizobiales > Rhizobiaceae > Neorhizobium > Neorhizobium cereale. Next base: position 454,551 of record NZ_WIXI01000022.1, read on the forward strand.
TCACCGGAACCGCCGGCGCCCTCACACCTACCATGACACGCGTTGCTTTCCTTGACATCGGTCAACACCTCCGTGGCGCGGAATTATCTGCATGCCGGCACGATATCGCGGCTTCTCCCCCTACCCTTTTGTCTGGACGCGCTAGATTGCACCTTCCGCGCCCGCCGCATCACCGGAAAATATTCATGGCCGAAAGCAAGCACCACTGGCTCCGCAAGGACGACAAGGATTCGACCAAGGCCAGTTTTCCGGAACTGTTCTTCGATCTGGTTTTTGTGTTCGCGCTGATCCAGCTTTCAGAAACGCTGGCTTCAGATTTTTCCTTCGGCATCGCTGCCGAGGCCGTGTTGTTCATCTTTGCACTCTGGTGGGTGTGGATCCATACGACCTGGGTGACCAATCTGCTGGATGCGGAAATCGAGCCGGTGCGAATTCTGCTGTTCGTGCTGATGTTTTTCGGCGTGGTGTTGGCAATCGCGCTGCCTAAGGCTTTTGCCGATCTGGGGCTTGTGTTCGCGCTTGCCTATTCCGGCATGCAATTGTCACGCTCGCTGTTTGCGCTTTATGCGTTTCGCGGCACCGATGACGAGTCCTACCGCACGTTTCAGCGCATCACGCTCTGGCTCATCTTATCCTGCGCGTTCTGGATTGCCGGTGGCCTGATGGAAAGGGAGACGCGCGTCATCCTCTGGATCGCAGCTCTCGCCATCGAATATATCGCACCTTTGCTGCGTTACTGGTTGCCGGGCCTTGGCCGGGCGCCAGAAGAGACGCTTGATGTAAACGGCGAACATCTGGCCGAACGGTGTGCGCTGTTCGTGATCATCGCACTCGGCGAAACCATTTTGACCACCGGCAAGACTGCATCCAGCCATTTCGACAGCGCCATGACGCCGCTCGTGCTGACATGCGCCTTCCTGTCCACGGTGCTGATGTGGTGGCTGTATTTCCATGACGGCCAGGAACGCGCCGCCGACAAGGCGGAAGAGGATGCCGAGCCGCAGGCGACCGGCCACCAGCTCTTCACCTACGGACATCTGCCTATCGTAGCCGGTATCATCCTGACCGCTGTCGGTGAGGATTTTTCGCTGGCGCATCCGCTCGAAAAGGGCGGCTACAACCACGCCATCGCCGTGCTAGGCGGGCCGGTGCTTTACCTCGCCGGCACATTGTGGATGAAGACCATATCATCGCGAATGATGCCGTGGTCGCACTGCGCCGGTATCGCCATTCTCATGGCAGGCTTTGTGATCGTGCCGTTCACGGCCAATTTCCTGATCCAGATTCTTGCGAGCCTGACGTTGCTGATGGTCGCAATCTGGGAATATCTGGCGCTCAAGAACCTGCGACGCGACGCCGCCTGACCGGAATTCGTCTCAATAATGCGGCGGGCGGGTGATGGCCGGAGCTTCGAGCGAGGTTTCCTCGAGCGAGAGAAAACGCTCGGTCAACCGGTCCAGCTTGGCACGCGTGTGCTCGACCACTGTCCATTGTTCGGCAAGCTGGTCCGACAGTTCCTCGATCACCTTGGCCTGATGCGCCGCCAGTTCTTCCAGCTTCACCAGCCGTTCTTCATTGCCCACGGACTATTCCTTCCGGTTCGTATCTGCCACCTGTGACGCTCTCAACGTATCCGGCAAGCCATCGTGATCTCCAAGCGGCCGTTGCGGCGGATCGCTCCACCAGTCCGGACGAGACGTCTGCATCTCTTCATGCTTTGGGTAGTAGATGCGGTTTTCCGGTTTGGAAACCTCGCCGACGATAAGAAGGCGCACATCCGCATCGGAATTGTTGATGAATGTATGCGCCTGCCCCGTTCCGGCGGGGAAACCGACGGAGTCGCCCGCTTGAAGGCGATGCAGTTCACCATCCAGCCAGACATCCGGCGTGCCTTCGATGACGTAGACGAATTCTTCCTCGAGGCTTTCGGCATGCGGAAACGATGTGCGTCGGCCGGGCGGCAGACGTTCGTGATGGATGCCGATGCGCGTGAGGCCAAAATGACGCGCCAGCGGGGCGCCGATCGCCAGAAGCTCGTCATATCCACGATAGCAGCTATCGTCCGGGCTTTCGATTTCGGTCCAGTGGGAAATGCAGTCCGGTCTTTGCTTTTCCGACATGTGGCGCGACCTCCAGTAGACGATTGGCCGAGGTTAGCGCATCTGTCCGAAAACCGGAATGGCCGGATCAGGCAATCGTGTGCCGACCGGCATGACCGCTGCGGGCGACCTGCTGCTCCATAAGAATCAGCATGCCGGCAAGAATGACCGCGAGACACATGGCCAGCCCGCAGGCGACCCAATGGAGCGGCTTGAGAAGCGTGGCGACAACTGTGCGATAGGTCATGGCGAGACACTGCAACAGAAACATCCTGCTGCGCTTGGACATAAAATCACGCAAAACATTGGTCCGATCGGAAAGATGTATTTTTCAAATGTACTGAAATTATCGCCGCGCCGGATATGCGGCGGGGTCATCCTTCTTTGATCCTATCGGTCCAATGTCGCAATACGTGATTATTGATCGGTTTGTTTTGACATATGGGGTATTCTCAAGCGCATTCAGGCGCGCAGACGGGGTCGTTCCTGATGCGTGTTCTGGGCCGAGCGGGTGCGGAAACGGCCAACAAGCGCGGCGAGCGTGTTGGATATGCCGACAAGGCTCTGGGCAGACGCATTGGTCTCTTCCATCAGCGCCGCATTCTGTTGGGTGATCTGATCCATCGAGCGCACCGAGGCGTTGATCTCATCGATACCCGACGCCTGTTCCTGTGCTGATTGCGCGATCGAGGCAATATGTTCGTCAATTGCCTTAACGCGCGTGCCTATGCCAGTCAGCGCCTCACCAGCGCGGTTGACGAGATTGACACCACGCTGCACATCGCCGGAGGAGCGGTCGATAAGCTCCTTGATTTCCTTGGCGGCAGCAGCGGAACGCTGCGCGAGTTCACGCACTTCCTGTGCGACGACGGCAAACCCCTTGCCCTGTTCACCGGCACGGGCGGCCTCGACGCCGGCATTAAGCGCCAAGAGATTGGTCTGGAAGGCAATTTCATCGATAGCGCCGATGATCTGCGTCATCTTCTGCGAGGATTCGGCGATATCCCCCATGGCGGTCACGGCTTCTTCCACCACCTGACCATTCTTCTGGGTTTCGGCTGCCGACTCACGGATGATCTGTTGGACTTCCTTTGTCCGCTTCGCCGACTGACCGGACAGCGCGGTGATTTCCTCCAGAGCCGCCGCCGTTTCTTCGAGCGCCGCCGCCTGCTGTTCGGTGCGTCTGGCCATATTGTCGGCGGCCGACGAGATGTCGCCGACCTCGGCACGAACCTGATCAACCGAACCGGCGATATCGCGCATGGCCGTGTCGAGCGAGGCGACCGAAGAATTGTAATTTTGGCGCAAGGCTGCGAAATTGGCGGCCAGTTCCTGACGGATTTCAGAGGTCAGGTCGCCACCGGCGAGACTTTTCAGACAGGCATCGAGCGCATCCAGCGCGGCATCCTGTTCCGCCTTGGCAACCGCCCGCTCGGCTTCCGCCTTGGCCCGCTCGTCGCTCAAGACCTGCAGGTAGACCGAGATGGCGTAATCCATATCCACCATTGCTGCCTTGACGACAGCCGACAGGTGTTCGGACAGAACCTTGGCTTTCTTCTCGACGAAGAAACCCTTCATCTCATTCTGGATGACGGCACGCATGATGCCGTCGAGGATCATTGCATAGCCGCCGATATACCAGCGCGGCTCTAGCCCGAGGCGGGCATGGGTGCGGCCGATGGTCGAGACGGCTTCGACATAGCTGTCGTCGTAACGGCCGGATGCGATGACATCCCAGTGGCTCGCCTGCCGGCCCTTGGCATGAGCGATATGCGCATCATTGGCGAAAAACTTTGCGGTATGCGGATGCGCCTTGGCCTTGCGGTAGAAATTGTCGAGCGCGCCATCAACGGCCTGCGCTACCAGCGGACGAACATTGGCCAGATGGCCACGTTCTGCGGTACCGAGACCTACGAAATCGAGACGTTCGTTCAGTGCCGATTTATTGTCGCTCATAAAATCCCCCGTCGAATGACTGTTTGGCGCAACCTCTCCCAGGCGCCGGCCCCTGGCGCTATTTCTGTGAGCGATTGATTAACGTGTTGTTAGCTATGCATACTGACTTTTCGTTAATTATGAGTTTTTGTTGTTTTAGCTGAACTGGATTTTTTCTGTCGCCAGTTGCCGGCGGCAGCACGAGGTATTTGCAGACACAGGCCTGCACGCGGCGGCACCCGCCCGTGGCTTGATCTTTCCTGCAATGGCCCGGCTTGACCGGGGGTATTCACTCGGAGAGCCCACGCGAACGCGGAACCTCACTTTAGTTTTAGTCTGTGGCTCCGCGTTCGCGTGGCCTTCGGCGTCTTTTCGGGGCTTCCGGCCCCTACAGGTGCTTCCCTCGCCTCACTGCGTGGCTTTGTTCGCGCCCGCCTTTCGGGCGGACCTGCCACTTGCACGGCTAAACCGAACCCGGCATGGCTGCCGGGGGAAGGCTTGATAAGGTCTTGGCATTTTCGCCGCCACCCATGGGTTTCACCTCCCCTGATCTTGCCGCACGTTACGGTTCGACCAAGGGCGCCGGCCTCCGCCTGCCCGCGAACGTCTCGCGAAACACTCCGGCAACGAAGGCACGTGAAGTATCGCACAAGCTGGAAATACGGGGATGAACTCGGAGTCAACGTGTTGATATCGTTGAATCGAGGTCTTCAAACGTCCACGGGGTTCTGGGTAATTTGGGGGGCGATGCGCTCTTTTCTCTTCCGTCATTCCTGTGCTTGTCACAGGAATCCAGCCACCGCGCGTCTGCGCGGTGAGAGAACTCTTCTTTCGCTTGTGACTGTCAGCGAGTCTTGCGCGCCGCAGACGCGGGGCTGCGGGATTCCTGTGACAAGCACAGGAATGACGAAGAAGGGGGCGAGAATGGCGGGATGCCCCAGGAAAAGCGCGAATGGAAAGAAGGCAGTCACCGTACCCAACTCAAAACTTGCCATCCGCCCCCGAAATCCTTAGCTCCTGTGCAACGACAAGCACGAATCGCGATGGCTGAAAAAACCTCCCTGTCCCGCCTGAAGCTGACCGACTTCCGCAATTATGCTGAAGCCTCGCTTTCGCTCGACGGGCGGCACGTGGTGCTGACCGGCAATAACGGGGCCGGCAAGACCAATCTCCTGGAAGCAGTTTCCTTTCTCTCGCCCGGCCGTGGCCTGCGGCGCGCCACCCTTTCCGATGTGACGCGGGTCGGTGCGACGGGCGGGTTCAGCGTGTTTGCCGATGTCGAAGGCCGTGAGGGCGAGGTGGCGATCGGCACCGGGCTGGATGGCGACGGTGAAAGCCAGGCGCGGCGGCTGCGCCTCAACGGCACGCCGGTGCGCTCCGTCGAGGAACTGACCGACCATCTCAATGTTTTGTGGCTGACGCCGGCCATGGACGGGCTGTTTACCGGCTCTTCCTCCGACCGCCGGCGTTTTCTCGACCGGCTGGTGCTGTCGCTCGATCCCGCCCATGGGCGGCGCGCAGCCGACTATGAGCGCGCCATGCGCAGCCGCAACCGGCTGCTTTCCGAAGGTCGGTTCGATCCGGCATGGCTTTCGGCCATCGAGGTGCAGATGGCCGAGCTCGGGATTTCGATGGCGGCAGCGCGGCGGGAAATGCTGGGCCTGCTGACGGCCCTGATTGCCGAGAGCGATGCCTCACCTTTCCCCTCGCCCGATCTGCAATTGAGCGGTTTTCTGGATGAGGCAGCCGACCGGCCGTTCGCCGATCTCGAAGAGGATTTCTGCTTCATGCTGGAGGAGGGGCGTCGTCGCGATGCTGCCGCCGGCCGCACATTGACCGGGCCGCACCGGGTGGACCTGATGGTGCGCCACCGCGAAAAGGACATGGACGCAGCCCGCTGTTCCACCGGCGAGCAGAAGGCGCTGCTCGTGGGTCTGGTGCTGGCGCATGCGCGGCTGACCGCCAACATGACCGGATACGCGCCCGTTCTGCTGCTGGACGAGATTGCCGCGCATCTGGACGAGGGACGGCGGGCAGCACTGTTCGATCTGGTACATGATCTCGGCGGGCAATCCTTCATGACCGGCACTGACCGCGAGATGTTTTCAGCCCTTGGTGAGCGCGCACAGTTCCTGACCGTCGAGCATGGCGGTATTGCGGGATGAGCCGCTATTCAAATGGCGAGCCGGTGTTAGGATAGTGTTATGGAAGCCCTGACCCAAGACGAAATCGAACGCTATCGCCGCCATATTCTGCTGCCGGAAATCGGCGGCACCGGGCAGCAGGCGCTGAAAAATGCGCGGGTGATGGTGATTGGTGCCGGCGGCCTCGGCGCGCCGGTTTTGCTGTATCTGGCCGCTGCCGGTATCGGCACGCTGGCCTTTGCCGATGACGACCATGTTTCGCTTTCCAACCTGCAACGGCAGGTGATCCACGACACCGGCACGGTGGGCGAGGAAAAGACGGCAAGTGCGCGAAAAACCATTGCGCGACTGAACCCGCATGTGCGGGTGATCACGTTCGAGGAGCGGTTTTCAAGCGTATGGGCGGCAGATCATCTCCAAAAATTCGATCTGCTGATCGACGGCTCCGACAATTTCGACACCCGATACATGGCTGCCGATGCGGCGGAAGCGGCGCGCATTCCGCTGGTGACGGGTGCCGTTGGCCGGTTCGATGGTTCGGTGACGGTGCTGAAACCTTATGAGAAAGGGGCGGATGGCGTTTTGCTGCCGACCTATCGCGACCTGTTTCCGGAAAAACCGCCGGAAGGGCTGGTGCCCGCCTGTGCCGAAACCGGGGTGATCGGTGCGCTGACCGGCGTGATCGGCACGCTGATGGCCATGGAAGCCATCAAGGTGATTACCGGCACCGGAGAGCCACTCATCGGCCGTTTGATGCTCTACGACGCACTCTCGGCCCGGTTCGACACGATCAGATACAAACGCCGCCGGACGAAAGATACCGCCGCATGACCGAGATCATCCGTATCGAAAACGGCTTCCAGCGCTGGGACGAGCTTTTCGCGTTGATCCTCTCCTCCTTCGCCTACATGGACGGGGTGATCGACCCGCCCTCTTCCGCCAACCGGCTGACGCTGGCGGCGCTTGCCTACAAGGCGCAGACGGAAGTGGCATACGTGGCGATAGAGGCTGGAAAACTGGTGGGTTGCGTATTCTGCAAACCGGAGGAACGTTTTCTCTACATCGGCAAGCTGGCCATCGCACCGTCGCTTCAGGGCAATGGGCTGGGCCGAAAACTGCTGGCGAAAGCCGAAGAGGTGGCCCGCGAAAAGGGTCTGCCGGCGCTCAGGCTGGAGACCCGCATAGAGCTTGTCGGCAACCATGCCACATTCGGCCGCTGGGGTTTTGAGAAGACTGCGGAAAACCGTCATGCGGGTTTTGACCGCACGACGTCCATTGAGATGCAGAAGCGGCTGGCTTAATCCCGACCGGGCAGCACGCGGTTCGGCGGGCGATGTCCGTCGAAATAGGCGCGAATGTTGATGATCACCTTGTCGCCCATATCGATGCGGCCTTCGAGCGTTGCCGAACCCATATGCGGGAACAGCACCGCCTTGCCTTCCTTGGCGAGCTTCAAAAGCTTGGGATTGATAGCCGGCTCATTTTGAAAGACGTCGAGGCCGGCGCCGGCAATCTTTCCGTCCCGCAGAAGCTGAATGAGTGCTGCTTCGTCGATCACGTCACCACGCGCGGTGTTGACGATGATCGAGGACGGCTGCATCAGCGCGAGGCGGCGGGCGGACAAAAGATGGAAGGTGGCGGGCGTCGACGGGCAGTTGACCGAGACGATATCGACGCGCGCCAGCATCTGATCCAGACTGTCCCAATGGGTGGCTTCCAGCTCGGCTTCGGTTGCCGGATTGATCGGGCCGCGATTGTGGTAATGCACGGAGAGGCCAAAAGCCTTGGCGCGGCGGGCAACGGCAGTGCCGATGCGGCCCATGCCGATAATGCCGATGCGTTTGCCGCCGATGCGCCGGCCGAGCATCCAGGTGGGCGACCAACCCTCCCATTGGCCGGGTTTGTCCATCAGCACCTGCGAGCCTTCGACAAGGCGGCGCATGACGGCAAAGATCAGCGCCATGGTCATATCGGCGGTGTCTTCGGTCAGAACATTGGGCGTGTTGGTGACGGTGATGCCGCGTTTTGCCGCCGCATCAACATCGATATGGTCAGTGCCATTGGAAAAACCGGCGATCAGCTTCAGCTGCGGCCCGGCCTTTTCGATCAGGTCTGCATCGATGCGGTCGGTGACGGTGGGCACCAGAACGTCGACTTCGGCCATCGCGCTCGCGAGCTGTTCGCGGGTGCGCGGCGTGTCGTCGATATTCAGTTCCGCGTCGAAAAGCTCGCGCATGCGGGTTTCCACCGCATCCGGAAGTTTGCGTGTGAGATAGACCCTTGGTTTTTTCTTACCGGTAGCTGGGGAAGTCATGCGGTCCTTCGACGGTTTGTTCAGAGGTCCTTAACCAAGTTTTGTGATCCTATCTCGGTAGGCGTTTTCTACCAGACCCGTCAGCGAAGACAAACGAAACTGTTTGGCAAAAGCCGTTTCGGCTCATCTGGTGGCAATCTGGAAGACGCGGGGGCAGGATCATCGCCGGAACTTCTAGGACTAAAAAACATATGCGTCGCGTCATCCGCAACTCCATTCTCGCCCTGACACTGTGTCTCACTGCCGGCGCGCCGGTCTTTGTAGGACCCGTTTTTGCTCAAGGAGCAGCCAAGGGCGCCAGCGGCCTGCCGCTGCCGCGCTTCGCCAGCCTGAAATCGCGCAAGGTCAATATACGCATCGGTCCGAGCACGGATTATGCCGTTTCATGGATGTACATGAAAGCGGGTACGCCGATGGAAATCATTCAGGAATACGAAAACTGGCGCCGTGTGCGCGACGCCGACGGCACCGAAGGCTGGGTCAATCAGGCGCTGCTATCGGGCACCCGCACCGCCGTGGCCGCCCCGTGGATGCGCGGCAAGGGTGACGACGTGTTCGTCAACATGCGCCGAGGGCCGGAAGGCTCGAGCGGGCTCATTGCCAAGATCGAGCCCGGTGCGGTTCTGACCATCGGCGAATGCAATGGCGACTGGTGCCACGCCGAGGTGGGCGAGGCAGAGGGCTGGGTAAACCAGGGCGAAATCTGGGGTGCCTACCCCGGAGAAGCCTTTAAATAAGACCTTCGGCCAAAGCCTGCGGCTGCATCGATTCGAGCGGCCGCGGCCCAAGCTGCTGGATGACGATACCGGCCGCCAGGCAACCAAGCTTGCCACATTCTTCCAGCGACTTGCCGCGCGTGTAAGCCACGAGGAAACCGGCAGCGAACAGATCGCCGGCACCGGTCGTATCGACCAGATTGTCGATCAGCATGGCAGGGACTTTTACCCGCTCGTCACCGCGCACGATGACAGCGCCTTTTTCCGACATGGTGACGGCCGCCAGCTTGCAATCGGCACTGATCTTGTCGAGCGCCAGTTCAAAGTCGTCGGTTTCGTAAAGCGACATCGCTTCCTGTTCGTTGGCGAACACGATATCGACCTTGCCCGAACGCATCAGCTCGAGGAATTCGTCGCGGTAACGGCCGACGCAAAAGGTGTCCGACAGCGTCATCGAGACTTCGCGGCCGGCTTCATGGGCGATACGGCTGCATTCGAGAATGGCTTCTTTCGCACGCGGCGGATCCCAGAGGTAACCTTCGAAATAGGTGACCTTGGCGTCCTTCACCACGTCTTCCTCGACATGTTCGGGACCGAGATCGACGCAGGCGCCGAGATAGGTGTTCATCGAACGCTCGCTGTCGGGCGTAACGAAAATCATCGAGCGGGCGGTCGGCGGAAACGTGCCATCCGGCTTTGTCTCGTAATGAACGCCCTGGGCGCGGATATCGTGCTGGAAGATTTCGCCGAGCTGGTCGGCGGCGACCTTGCCGAAATACGCGGCCTTGCCGCCAAGATTGGCGATGCCCGCCGCCGTATTGCCGGCGCTGCCGCCTGACGCTTCGTGGGCCGGGCCCATCAGCGAATAGAGCAGTTCGGCGCGCTCGGCGTCGATCAGGTTCATGGCCGCCTTGGTGATGCCGTTGTCGGTGAGAAACTTGTCATCGCAACGCGCGATGATGTCCACGATGGCGTTACCGATGGTGAGGACGTCGAACCTGCTCATATGCCGATGCTTTCTCCGCGATTGGATTTATCCCGTCATAGCCATTTCTGTCCCGAAGGAAAGCAGAAAACCGGATGTTTGATGCCATGGTTGACCAAGGTCATATGTCTGTCATGGAAGAGGGATAGTGTTGTTTTCAACGGAGGCCGCGACGCACGGCCATGAAGGGCGAAAGCCGCCGTTACCGGTTTTGCGCCCGACCACGGATGTACTGGCGGAAGTTGAACCGGACACCCGACAGGATCGGGACGGAAAGCGGGGGCTTCCCCCGCTTTTTTGTTGGATGCGGCCAGATGACGCCGGCACCAGATAATAACGGAACGGGACACTGAATCGTTGGCAATGCATTTGTCGCGCTGAGCGATATGCGCTAGACGCAATCATACTCCCGTCTCCCGAAAGCATTTTCCGTGTCAGCTGTCTTTTTGAATGTCGCCCCTGTCTTCCTTCTCATTCTTCTGGGCTGGACGCTGGCACGAACCAAATTCGTCAGTGCCAAAGTGGGGGATGCCCTGGGTGAATTCGTCTTCAAGCTGCCGCTGCCACTTTTGATTTTTCGCACACTGGCCGAGGCGGATTTTCACGGCGCCTCGCCGTTCCGGCTCTGGATCGCCTATTTTACCGGCGTCGCCATCACCTGGACGGTCGGACACCTCGTGGCCCGTTACCTGTTTGCCCGCGACGCCAAGATCGGGGTGATCGCCGGCATGTCTTCGGCCTTCGCCAACAACGTGTTCATCGGCCTGCCACTGGTCGGCCTGTCGGTCGGCAATGACGGTATCGTTGCGCTCTCCATTCTAATTGCCATTCACCTGCCGCTGATGATGGTGGTGGGTACGGTTTTGATGGAAAGTGCCGCTGCCAAGGTGGATGGCGGCGGACGCCGCAGCATCATGGCCGTGTTGAAACAGGTCGGTTCCAACCTGATCCGCAACCCGCTTGTCATCGCGCTTTTTGCAGGTCTGATCATGAACGGGTTGGGCCTTACATTGCCGTCTCTGGCCAAGAACCTTGTCGACCAGATCGCCTCCACCACCGCGCCGCTGGCATTGATCTCGCTCGGCATGACGCTGACGCAATATCCGATCCGCGGCAATCTGGGCCTTGCCACCGTGACGGCATCGCTGAAACTGATGCTGATGCCGGCCTGCGTGTTTGCGGTGGCGCATCTTCTGGAGCTTTCTCCCGCCTGGACGATGGCGATCGTTATCACCTCTTCGGTGCCGACCGGCATCAATGCCTGGCTGATCGCCATGCGGTTTCGCGCCGGCCAGGGCATGGCGGCCTCGACCATCAGCATCACCACGCTGTTCGGCGTCTTCACCGTCAGTTTCTGGATGTGGCTGCTGGGCTGATTTTTTCGCGGCAGACATCAAAAAAGCCCGGTTTGAGCCGGGCTTTTTGCATTCAGCGAAATGATCAGTTGGTGGCCGGTGGCGGTGCAGCCGGATCCGGCAGCGGTTCAGGCGTATCGGCCAGCGTGCGCAGGTAAGCGATCAGGTTGGCGCGTTCCTCATCCTTCTTCACGCCTGCAAAGCCCATGGCGGTGCCGGGAATGTAAGCCTTCGGACCGGCAAGGAAGTGGCTGAGGTGGTCGTAAGTCCACTTTTCCTCGCCGCCCTTGGAATAATCCTTCATGGCAGCCGAATAGCTGAAACCCTCATGCTTGGCGATCGGACGATTGACGAGACCGAAGAGATTGGGACCAACCTTGTTGGGCCCTCCCTTGGTCGCGTCATGACAGCTTTGACACTTCTTGAAGGCGGTTTCGCCGGCCTTGGCATCGGCACTGGCCATAAGCTGGGCGATCGGAACGGCTGCTGGTGCGGCCTCCCCGCCGCCTCCGGCCGCTGCTTCTTCCGCGACGATCTCGAAACCGGGCTTTTCCGGCGCTGGCGAATGGAACAGCCCTTCCGATGCGATCGAAACCGACATCAGGACAAAAACCGAGGCCAGAAGGGCTCCCACGCCCATATTCACATAGGGATTCACGACGACACCCTCCCACTTAACCGCCCAAATGTCGGCGGAGTCTTGAAATTGCACAGAAGCTATGGCTTCTGCACCACGCGTGCAATCCGAATGTAGCACTCGCAACTGAGACGTTTTGCCACTGTTTGCACTGAAATAGAAGGGCTTACCATGACAAGTTTGGCTTCCGACAAGGCGCTGGTTCTGATCCCCGCACGCATGGCATCGACCCGCCTGCCGGACAAACCGCTCGCCGATATCAACGGCTTGCCGATGATCATCCAGGTGGCAAAACGCGCCACGGAAGCCAATGTCGGCCGGGTGGTTGTCGCCGTCGATGACCAGCGCGTGTTCGATGTCGTCAGGCAAGCCGGTTTCGAGGTGGTGATGACACGTGCTGACCACCAATCCGGTTCGGACCGGATTTTCGAGGCGGTGCAGCTTGTGGATCCGGATGCAAAGGCCGAATTCATCATCAACGTGCAGGGCGACCTGCCGACGATCGAGCCGGAGGTGGTGCAGGCTTCGCTGAAGCCGCTGGAAAACCCGGACGTCGATATCGCCACGCTGACGGTCGAGATTACCGACGAGCACGAGAAGGCCAGCCCGCATGTGGTAAAGGTCGTCGGTTCGCCGATTTCCGACACGCGGCTGAGGGCGCTGTATTTTACCCGCACGACCGCGCCTTATGGCGACGGCCCGCTCTATCACCATATCGGCCTCTACACCTATCGCCGCGCGGCGCTGGAGCGTTTCGTTTCGATGAAACCATCCGTGCTGGAACAACGCGAAAAGCTGGAACAGTTGCGCGCGCTGGAAGCCGGCATGCGCATCGATGTGGAAATCGTGCATTCGGTGCCGCTGGGCGTCGATACACCTGCCGATCTCGAAAAGGCGCGGGCGATCCTCGCCGGCCGTACCAAGTGAAGGACATCATGACCGTGACCAACCGCATTTCCTTCCAGGGCGATTACGGCGCCAATTCCGACATGGCCTGCCGCGACATGTTTCCGAACATGGAGCCGCTGCCCTGCCCGACTTTCGAGGACGCGTTCAACGCGCTGGAAAACGGCGAGGCCGATCTGGCAATGATCCCGATCGAAAACACGCTTGCCGGCCGCGTGGCCGACATTCACCACCTGCTACCGGAATCGCGGCTCAACATCATCGGCGAATATTTTATGCCGATCCGCTTTCAGCTGATGGTGATGCCGGGCGTGCAACGCGACGAGATTCGCACCGTGCACAGCCATATCCATGCGCTCGGACAGTGCCGAAAGATCATCCGCAGCAATGGCTGGAAGGCCGTGGTTGCCGGTGACACGGCGGGGGCCGCCAAGCTGGTTTCGGAGCAAGGCGACCGCTCGATGGCGGCGCTTGCGCCGCGACTGGCGGCCGACCTCTACGGGCTGGATATTCTGGCGGAGAATGTCGAGGATTCGGAAAACAACGTGACGCGGTTTGTCATCCTGTCGCGTGACGAAGCCTGGGCAACACGTGAGGACGTGGCGGAGGTGATCGTCACCACTTTCGTCTTCAACGTGCGCAACATTCCGGCAGCGCTCTACAAGGCGCTGGGCGGTTTTGCCACCAACGGCATCAACATGACCAAGCTGGAAAGCTACCAGATCGGCGGCAAGTTCATTGCCACGCAGTTTTATGCGGATGTGCAGGGACATCCCGACGATCCGGCTCTGCGCCGCGCGCTGGAGGAACTGCGGTTCTTTTCGGAGAAGGTGCGCATTCTCGGCGTCTACAAGGGCCATGCGATGCGCGGCACGCTGTAACGGCGTCCTATCGATTGTCTTTAAGGTGATGGTCTTTTTAAAAGTCGCCTTCTTGGCTTGATGACAAGGTCAGAAACCTAACCATCGTCATCCTCGGGCTTGTCCCGAGGATCTGCAACGGCTTGATATCATTGATGTGGTTAGATCCTAGGGACAAGCCCTAGGATGACGAGCTCAATGATTGCCAATACTGTCAGCACTCTGACAAGGCGGCGTTTTCGAACGCCGCCCTCTTTCGTTTCATGCGTGATCAAGCTCTGGCATAGACGCGCAGGCGGTGGCCGTCGGGATCGGTCACGGTGAATGTGTAACCGAAATCGGCGTTGACCGGGGTTTGCAGCACGCGCAGGCCGCGTTTTGTCCAATCCGCATAGATGCGATCGACATCCGCGGCAGCATTGACGCGAAAGCCGATTTCCGAACCACCGCTTTCGCCCGTGACCGTCGGCAATGCCGTGTGGCGGGACCACAGGCCAAGCTTCATACCAGTCGACAAGACGAACATCGAGAAAGTGGGAACATTTTCGACCGGCTCTGCGCCAAGCAGGTCACGGTAAAAAGCGGTGCTGGCGGCCGTGTTGTCGACGTAGAGGATGACAAAATCGGGGTGGTTCATCTCAGTGCTCCTTGGTTGGGACTGAGCGGACCTTATGGGCACCTGCGTCAAATTCTGTCAGCAGCAACTTCAGTGAGGCGCAGGAATACCCTGATCCTCGCGCCACGCCTTCAACAGGACCGAGCGCCGCCGAGGATATCGCTTTTCCGTCGAGATGGCGGAAGCGATGCGGTCGGTGCGGAAATGGCGAAACCCTTGCCGCATCTCGCACCACGCGATCATGATGCGGATACTGTCGAAAAAGCCGAGCGCGAAGGGCCAGACACGACGCTGCGTCAGCGCGCCTTTTTCATCCTCATAGGCGAGTTCGAGAATATGTTCCGCGCGGATCGACTTGCGGATCAGCACCAGATCGGACTTGTCGTCCGGACGACGCGGGCCGGCGACCAGCAGGGTGGATTCGTCGATTTCCGCCCTGAGTTCAGACGGCAGCACGGCGGCAATTTTTTCCAGGGCATCAACGGCGCCGGCAGCAAGGCGGACATCTGCCATTTTCGCCACCCAGCGGGAGCCAAGCACCAATGCCTCAATTTCTTCCGGCGAAAACATCATCGGCGGCAGCATGAAGCCGGGTTTCAGCACATAGCCAAGACCCGCCTCGCCTTCGATTAGAGCACCTTGCGCCTGCAGGCTGGCGATATCGCGGTAGAGCGTGCGCAGGCTGACGCCGGTTTCCTGCGCCAAAATCTTGCCGCTGACGGGCTGGCGGTAACGCCGCAGCACCTGCAGAAGTGTCAGCAGGCGTTCCGAACGGGCAACCGTCACGGCTGCGGCCAGTCGATCCAGTCGCGCATCAGCCGGTAGGCGATGGCGCCCGGATGCGGGGCGAAAAACTGGCTATCCGGCCCGGCATCGAGCATTTGCGTCACCTCGGCGCGGGTGAACCAGCGCACGTCCGACATTTCCTGAGGATCGATCTTGATTTCAGACGAGGTCGCCTCGGCATAACAGCCGATCATCAGCGTGTGCGGCATCGGCCATGGCTGCGAGGCGTGGTAGCGCACGCGGCCGGTTTCGATGCCGGCCTCCTCGAATGTTTCGCGGCGCACGGCGTGCTCCATCGTTTCGCCCGGTTCGACAAAACCGGCAAGGCAGGAATACATGCCCTCCTGAAAATGATGGCTGCGGCCAAGCAGGCAGATATCCTTTTCCACATCCACGGTCAGCATGATGACGACCGGATCGGTGCGCGGGAACATCATGTGGTCACAAGATGTGCAAACGCGTTTGTAGCCGCCGATTTTCGGCTCCGTGGCCGCGCCGCACTTACCGCAGAAACGGTTGGCGGCATTCCAGGCCATCAGGCTGACGGCCTGCGCCACCTCGCCTAAAATTTCGCCTTCCAGCAGCGCGTCGCGATAAAGAGCGCGGGCATCGGCCGGCTTGAAATGGCTGGCGAGCTCATCGTCTGGGATGCCGACCGGGACCGCGATGCGCGGCTCGCCGTTTTCCTTGTAGCCGAGCAGAATGGCGTGATCGAAATCCGGCTGCAGGTCGGACAGTTCATAGGCCGAAAACAGCGGATCGAGAACACGATCATCGTGCTTCAGGATGAGCTTGTTGCCGGAAAAGGCAAAGATATGCGTGCCTTCGATGGCGAGCGCCTTTTCGATACAATCCTCGCCCCGGTATTCGGCCTGCCGGTCGAGCATGTTGCCGGCAAAGGCCGTCATGCTGCTCGGTTCGGGATGAGGGGCGTCGGTATCGAAAAGCGTTTTCGTCATGTGACATTTCACCGGGTCATGTGTGAACGGATCAGAGCGCTTGGCTGAGCGCCTTGATGAATTGCTGCATTTCGGCCTCGCTGCGCGGCTGCGACGTGCCAAAACCCCAGATCGGGCCGGGCCAGTTCGGATCGCCTTCGGAACGCGCGACGATATGGACATGGAGTTGGCTGACGATGTTTCCAAGCGCGCCGACATTGATCTTTTTTGCGCCCGTAACCGTCTTCAGGGCTGATGCGACCATGTTGGTTTCGAAGGTCAGCATGGCCTGATCGAGTGGCGTGAGATCAAACGGTTCGGTGACGCCGGCGCGCTGCGGCACCAACATGACCCAGGGCCAGCGGCCGTCTTTCATGACGCGCAGCTGGCACAGCCCGGTGACCGTGACCAGCACAGTATCGCGCGCAAGGCGCTCGTCGAGTTCGAAGGCTGCCAAGGGTTTTCCTCCCGTATCCAAGTCTTTTTCTGAGGGCGGCGCATGACCGCCACTAGTTTTTTACAGGGTTGGCTTGCATTTGCCAGCGATATTGACGATATGAGCGGTGGGAGGTTGGTGGTGGACGAGCCACTCGCCAACCGGGTCAGGTCCGGAAGGAAGCAGCCCTAACGAGCCAGGCACGGGTCGCCGTGCCAGCCTCCCACCCTCTCATCTTGGCCAGCGTCCGGTCCGGTCAAGAACCTTGCGGCCGGAATGGCCCGTAAGCTGGCAGGATTTATATGAGCGATACCGGCACCCCATCGACGACCAATTCGAGCACCGGCAGCGGTTACCGGGTGCTGGCGCGAAAATATCGCCCCAAGGATTTTTCCGACCTCATGGTCGGGCAGGAACCGATGGTTCGCACGCTGACCAATGCGTTCGAGACCGGCCGTATTGCCCAGGCCTACATGCTGACCGGCGTACGCGGAGTGGGCAAAACCACCACCGCCCGCATTCTGGCGCGTGGCCTGAACTACAAGACCGCCGAGATGGATCGCCCGACCATCGACCTGCGTGAACCCGGCGAACATTGCCAGGCGATCATGGAAGGCCGCCATGTCGACGTGATCGAGATGGACGCCGCCTCGCATACGGGTATCGATGATATTCGCGAGATCATCGAGCAGGTGCGCTACCGCCCGGTTTCGGCGCGCTACAAAGTCTACATCATCGACGAAGTGCACATGCTGTCTACTCAGGCCTTCAACGGCCTGTTGAAGACGCTCGAAGAGCCGCCGGAACATGTGAAATTCATTTTTGCGACGACGGAAATCAGAAAAGTTCCGATCACCGTTCTTTCGCGCTGCCAGCGTTTCGACCTGCGCCGCATCAGTGCCGCCGATCTGGTCGGCCTGTTTGGCACGATTGCGCAGAAGGAAGGCATTACCGCCGAGCCGGAAGCGCTGGCCATGATCGCCCGTGCCGCCGAAGGCTCTGCACGCGACGGTCTTTCACTGCTCGATCAGGCGATTGCCCATGGCGGCGGCAGCGTGCATGCCGATACCGTGCGTGGAATGCTTGGCTTGGCCGACCGCGCCCGCATCGTCGACCTTTTTGGCCATGTGGTGGCCGGCGATGTGACAGCGGTACTGTCCGAATTCACCGCACAATACGAGGCTGGCGCCAACCCGGTGGTGGTGCTGACGGATCTTGCCGACTTCACCCATCTGGTTACCCGTTTCAAATATATTCCCGATGCCGCCAACGATCCTTCGCTGAGCGAAGTGGAGCGCACACGCGGGCCTGAATATGCGCAGTCGGTGGCTGTGAGCACGCTCTCGCGCATCTGGCAGATGCTGCTGAAGGGTATCCCGGAAGCAGAAAATTCCTCACGCCCTGCCGGTGCCGCCGAAATGGTGCTGATCCGTCTGACGCATGCGGCCCATCTTCCTTCGCCGGAAGAAGCAGCAAGACGGATGCTGGATATCGCCAATGGCGGTGGTGAAGGTGTCGCTCCGCGTGGTGCGCCGAATGGCGGCGGCGGTGGATCGCAGGCTATGCAGTCTGCGCCAATGACCAGTGCGCGTGCGATCGGCATGCCGCAAGGCATTAGCGGCAATGGCGCGACGGCGCGCCTGCATTCCGTGCCGATGCCGGACCGTCAGGAAATGCCGGTTGGCCGCATCGAACCGCAGCCGGCAGAAAAAGCTGCGCCGCAGGTATCGGTCAATTCTCTCAACGACATTGTCGATCTGTGCGTGAAACACCGCGACGCCAAGCTGAAAGCGCTGGTGCGCAATTTCGTGCGTCTGGTGAAGGTTGAGCCCGGCCGGCTGGATATGCGCCTGACCGAAGGCGGCCCTGCCTCGCTTCCGGGCGAACTCGGCGTCAAGCTGAAGGAATGGACCGGCATCCACTGGATCATCTCGCTTAGCCGCGAAGAGGGTTCGGCCACACTGGTCGAGATCGATAACAAGGCGCGTGAGACGCGGCTGGTCGATGCCCGTACCGACCCGGATATCATGGCCATTCTCGGCCAGTTTCCGGGTGCCAAGGTTATCGACGTGCGCATTCGCGTCGACGACACATCCGACGACGACGAGACCGCGGCCCCACCGGCCGTGATCGAAACCGCCGAAGGCGATATTCTGCCCGGCGACGACATCGACACCGATCAATAAGGAAAAATACGATGCGTGACATCATGGGCATGATGGGCAAGGTCAAGGAAATGCAGGCCAAGATGGAGAAGATGCAGGCGGATATCGCCCTTCTCGAAGTCGAAGGCACATCGGGTGGCGGCCTCGTGACCGTACGCCTGAACGGCAAGGGCGAAATGCTCGGCGTGAAGATCGACCCGTCGCTGTTCAAGGAAGACGACGTAGAGATCCTTGAGGATCTGATCATCGCCGCCCACAAGGATGCCAAGGACAAGGCCGATGCCACGACCGCGGAAAAGACCCGCGAACTGACCGCAGGTCTGCCGATCCCTCCGGGCATGAAGTTCCCGTTCTGATTTTTGATGGGATCGGGCGCATCGCATCCGATGCGCCCGATTTTTTCTCTGCCGGAGGAGCGCGGCCGTGACATTCACATCCATTCTGGTTTTCGCAGCAACCCTTTTCGTAGCCGCCGGCTCACCGGGCCCAAGCATTGCCGCACTGGTGGCACGCGTGCTTTCCAAGGGCTGGCGCAACGTTCTGCCGTTCATTGCCGCGATGTGGGTGGGCGAGGCGATCTGGCTGTCGCTGGCGGTGGCCGGCCTTGCAGCAGTCGCGGAAAGCTTTCAACCGGTCTTCGTGGCGATCAAGTGGATCGGCGTCGCCTATCTTCTCTATCTGGCCTGGAGAATGTGGACTGCGCCCGCGACCGTTGGCGGTGAAGATCTACCGGAGAGCCGGTCCGGAATGAAAATGTTTCTGGCCGGACTGACAGTGACGCTTGGCAATCCGAAAATCATGATCTTTTATGTGGCGCTGCTGCCTTCGATCATCGACCTTGCCGGCGTGACGCTGATTGGCTGGGCGGAACTGGTGGCGGCGATGATTGTCGTTCTGGCAACGGTGGACGTCGCCTGGATGGCATTGGCGGCCAAGGCGCGACAGTTCCTGAAAAGCCCACGTGCGGTGAAGATCGCCAACCGCATTTCGGCCGGCACCATGGCGGGTGCTGCGGCAGCGATCGCGGCGCGCTAAAAATCCTTCGTCAGAAATTGTAACGCACGCCGACAACATTGGCGTTAGAGCCGCCATGCATGTCACCCAAGGTGCCCCATGCGCCGGAGCGGTGATGCAGCCGCCAGAATAGCTCGACATCGGGACGGGAGACTGTGCTAAAGCTGATCTCCGGACCGAGATAAAACAGCGTGCCGGCATTGCCGTCACGCTCTTCCTCATTCCTGCGCTCGCGGCCATTCATGGTTTTCGTCACATGGCTGAGGCCGAAGGTGAAGGATGGCACGATGCGCACGGTATTCGCGATTTCGATGCCTTCGTAACGACCGACGACACCGCCCCAGATTTCGGCATTGGTATTGCCGCCGAACCGTCCTGCAAGGCCGGCTTCGACACCAAGTTTCACGGCGCCGATCTCGTATGGAAAAATCTGGTATCCAATGCCGAAAAGCGGGTGACCTTCATAACCGACCCCGAACGGATTGGCCGATTGGGCCATGTCTCCATCCGTCATGCCACCGCCGAAAAGGAAAACCGACTGGTCATGCGTGATCTCGTCCGTTTCCTGGGCGACGGTATCGACCGCGCCGCCAAGCGGAAAGCCCAGCCCACCGAGCAGGATCACGAAGGGAAAGCGTCTCAAAACACTCATACAAAGCTCCGCATGACCATCACCCAAGCGGTATAGGGCGCAAAACCAATCGCATCATATCACCAAACATCACGGATTGGTGATATTCCTTCCCAGATGCCTCATCGCTGGTCTTTATGCCCGCTTTGCAGCTCCATCCGTTTAGGAGGACAGGTGCCGATGAATCGGCTACAAGCGGCGCATGGCAAAACGCGTGACCGGTCCCGAAATCGAAAAACTCATCCAGCTTCTGGCGAAAGTGCCGGGACTTGGGCCCCGCTCCGCCCGACGGGCGGCACTTCACCTGATCAAGAAGAAGGACCAGTTGCTGGGTCCGCTGGGGTCTGCCATGGGCGAGGCCTATGACAAGGTCAAAGTCTGCTCACACTGCGGCAATGTCGATACGATCGATCCCTGCACCGTATGCACCGACGACCGCCGGGACCAGTCGGTCATCATCGTCGTCGAGGACGTGTCAGACCTCTGGGCGCTGGAGCGGGCTGGCGTGATGAATGCCGCCTATCACGTGCTGGGCGGCACCCTTTCGCCGCTCGATGGTGTCGGACCGGATGACCTCAACATCAAGGGGTTGATCGACCGGGTGAGCGAAGGCGGCGTCAAGGAAATCATCATTGCCGTGAACGCCACCGTCGAGGGACAGACGACGGCGCATTACATTACCGACCGGCTGGCCGATCTAGGCGTTGCCATCACCCGTCTGGCGCATGGGGTGCCAGTGGGCGGTGAGCTTGATTATCTTGATGAAGGTACGCTGAGTGCAGCACTTCGGGCACGTACAGCGATCTGAGGAGGAGCTTATGAAAAAGAAACTGGCCGCAGTGCTGGCCTGCGCTCTCGCTTTTCTTCCCCTCCCCGCGCTCGCCCAGAACAAGCCGGATGTTGAAAAACAGTTCCAGCGATGGATCGCTGGCGATCTTTCCGCTGAGGCCAAGAAGGCCGGCGTTTCGGAGCGTACGATCAAGGCAGCTTTTGATGGTGTTTCGCTGAACTGGGATCTGCCGGATCTCGTGCCGCCGGGCAGCAAGCTGCCGAAAAAACAGGACCAGAGCCAAGCGGAATTTTCTTCTCCCGGCGCCTACTTCAACGAAAAACGCCTGCAGGGGCTGGCGACGACCGGCCGAGCGTTGGCCAGCACCTATGGTTCTACGCTGAAGAAGATCGAGGCGGCCTATGGCGTGCCCGGCGAGGTGATTGTTGCCATCTGGGGCCGGGAATCTGGTTTCGGCAAGGCGCGCATGCCCTATTCTGCCGTGCAGGTTCTGGCGACAAAGGCCTTCATGTCCACCCGCAAGGACATGTTTCGTGAAGAACTGATTGCTGCCTTGCAGATGATCCAGCGCGGTGACGTCAGTGCTGCGACCATGAAGGGTTCATGGGCCGGCGCACTTGGCCAACCGCAGTTCATGCCGACCAGCTATATGAAATATGCCGTCGATTTCGATGGGGATGGCCGTGCCGATATCTGGAACTCGGTGCCGGACGCACTCGCCTCGATCGGCCATTACCTGCAAAAGGAAGGCTGGCAGCGCAGCCGTGACTGGGGCTTTGAAGTCAGCCTTCCGCAAAACGTCTCCTGTGCGCAGGAAGGGCCGGATCTGGCCAAGCCGGTTTCCGCCTGGGCAGCCACGGGCATCACGCGCGTTTCCGGCAAGGCCTTTCCATCTGCCGATCTGAAGGCCGATGGCATGATGCTGGTGCCGGCCGGGCGCGGCGGGCCGGAATTTCTGGTGACGCCGAATTTCTACGTCATCAAGGAATATAACAACTCCGACCTCTATGCGCTGTTCATCGGCAATCTAGCCGACCGCATCGCCTATGGCGCGGGGCCGTTTCAGGCTCAATGGGGCGATGTCGGCAAGATGCTGCGCTCTGATGTGCTCGCCATGCAGAAGGCGCTGGTGGCCAAAGGTTATGATGTCGGCAATGTCGATGGATTGCCGGGCTTCAAAACCCGCCGCTCGCTGGGTGACTGGCAGGCGAAAAGCGGGTTGGCGCAGACCTGCTATCCGGATGCCTCGCTGAAGGGCAAGTTGCGGTAGGTCGAACGCCCGGCACTCCCTGCCTCAATGCTGCAAATCGATCGGTGCCTTGTGAAAAATATCGTCGCGCGGCGGGATGGCCTGACGTTCGATCATGCGGTGAACGCGCGGGCCAACCTCGCCGACATGCAGTTCGCGGATACGCTTCCAGACATCGGCATCCGCCTGGGTGCGGCGCTGGTTGTGGCGCACGTAGTCCGCCCATGTGGCGGTGTGATAAGTTTCCGTCCAGATATCCGGGTTTTCCAGATCGCGCATCAATGTCCATTGGCGGGCGCCATCGCGGATGCGGATGCGGCGGCGCTGCGACATCAGTTCAAGGAATTCGGCCACATCCTTTTCGCCGATCGTATAATCGATCAGCAGCACGATCGGGCCGCTTCGGGCCTTCAGGTCGAGGCGCAGTGACGGCTCGTTGAACGTGCCCAGCGGATCGAGATTGAGGCTTTCGAACTGCGGCAGGCGCATGCGCAGACCGATGACGATGCCAAGAGCCATGACGGTGGCGGAACAGAGGAAGGCGACGGGTGCGCCGTGGTTTTCGGCAACCAGACCCCACATCCAGCTGCCACCCGCCATGCCGCCGAAAACGGCCGTCTGGTACAGCGACAGGGCGCGACCGACGACCCAGCGCGGCGTCGACATCTGCACCGTGACGTTGAACAGCGACAGCGCCATGACCCAACAGGCGCCGGGAATGAGCATGACAGCCGTGGTGACCCAAGCATTGGTGCTGAACGCGGTGACAACGGCGCTGATGGCAAAGCCGCAGAAAGACATGCGGACGATGGTTTCCGAGGTAAATTTTTCACGCAAGCCCGCATTGGCAAAGGCGCCGCCGATGGCGCCGATGCCGAAAGCGCCGAGCATGATGCCGTAGGTGAGCGGACCGCCGGAGACGAGATCACGCGCGACGATCGGCAGGAGGGCGAGAATGATGCTGGTGGAAATGCCGAAGATGAAGGAGCGGAACATCACATTGAGGATGTTCGGCGACATGGCGACATAACCTATGCCGGCGGAGATGGCACGCAGCATGGTTTCGCGCGGCAGTTTTGTCTTGATATATTGTGGGCGCCAGCGGGCCAGTGCGTAGATCAGCGCGAAATAGCTGATCGTGTTGGCGGCGAAGGCGGCCGCCGCCCCGGCCCCCGCCACGATGGCGCCACCGATAGCCGGACCGACGCTACGGGTGATGTTGAAACCGACGCTGTTGAGTGTAACGGCGGCCGGTAGCACCTCGCGCGGCACCATGTCGCCGACCGAGGCCTGCCAGGACGGATTATTGAGCGCTACACCGCAGCCGATCAGGAAGGTGAAGGTCAGGAGAGACCACGGCGTCAAAACGTCGAGATAGGCGCAGAGCGTCAGCAGCGAGGACACGATCAGCATGAAGATCTGGGCGGTCAGCATGATGCCGCGGCGATTGTAATTGTCGGCCAAGGCGCCCGAGATCAGCGAGAACAGCATGATCGGCAGCGTCGTTGACGACTGCACCAGCGCCACCATGTCCTGCGAAGTGGTGATCGAGGTCATCATCCAGGCGGCACCCACCGCCTGGATCAGCCCGCCGAGATTGGAGGAGATGCTGGCGAACCAGACCGTGCGAAATGTCTGGTGGCTGAAAGGCGCGAGAGGCGACACCCGATCGGGCACTGTGCTGTTCCTGAATGATTCTTGTTGATCCCTAACCTAGAGACATGGCTCATGAGGGCAAGCTGAAAGAGGGGTCGATGCCGATATGGTTTAGGCGAGGCTAAACCGCTGATCGTACAACCCTTGCAATCCTGCGGCTTGAGGCGTATATAGCCTTTAAATTCTTGATCGTCTGATGAAGGGTGGGCCCGCAAGGACCCGCTCTTTTTTATTAGCCGGTCGCGGGAGAAGCATCGCACTCAAGCGATAAAACGCCGGATAAAACATGCAGCCAACCGAACTGGAGCCACGTCTCATCGTCGAGACAGGCCTTGACCTCAGGATCGCAGAAATCATTGAGCCCACGCTGATCGGCATGGGTTTCCGCCTGGTGCGCGTCCGCATGATGAACCAGAACGGCATGACGCTGCAGATCATGGCCGAGCGCGAAGACGGCACGATGGATGTCGAAGGCTGCGAAGCCGTGTCCACCGCGATTTCGCCGGTTCTCGATGTGGAAGATCCCATCGACAAGGAGTATCATCTGGAAGTGTCGTCGCCGGGCATTGATCGCCCCATGGTGCGCAAGTCCGATTTCGCGCGTTGGGCCGGCCATCTCATCAAGCTGGAGACCTCGATCCTGGTCGACGGCAAGAAGCGTTTCCGCGGCAAGATCGGCGAGACCAACGAAGACGGTTTTGTGCTTGAGCGCGACCAGGTGGCTGCCGGCGAAGAGCCGCATGTGACCATTCCGTTCTCGGCGCTGGCCGAAGGCAAGCTGATCCTGACGGACGACCTGATCCGCGACGCGCTGAAGGCCGACAAGCTTGCCAAGCAGGCGGCCAACCAGAACGACGACGCAGACGAACAAGACGCAGAATAACAAATGAAACCCTGCCTAACGGCAGTCAGCATTTCGACCTACGGAGACCAACGACTATGGCAGTGAGTGCGAACCGGCTTGAACTTCTGCAGATCGCAGATGCAGTTGCGCGCGAAAAGGTCATCGACCGGGAAATCGTTCTGGCCGCCATGGCCGACGCGATCCAGAAGGCCGCACGTTCGCGTTACGGCTCTGAGACCAATATTCGCGCCGACATCAACTCGAAGACCGGCGAAATCCGCCTTCAGCGTCTTCTCGAAGTGGTCGAAGTTGCCGAAGACTACGGCACGCAGATCCCGCTGGAACTGGCGCGCGACCGCAATGTCGACGCCAAGCTCGGCGACTTCATTGCCGATCCGCTGCCGCCGATGGATTTTGGCCGTATCGCCGCGCAGTCGGCCAAGCAGGTCATCGTGCAGAAGGTGCGCGAAGCCGAGCGTGACCGCCAGTTCGATGAGTTCAAGGACCGTATGGGCGAAATCGTCAACGGTACCGTCAAGCGCGTCGAATACGGCAACGTCATCGTCGATCTCGGCCGTGGCGAAGGCATCATCCGTCGCGATGAGATGATCCCGCGCGAAAACATGCGGTACGGCGACCGCGTTCGTGCCTACGTCTACGACGTGCGCCGCGAACAGCGTGGCCCGCAGATTTTCCTGTCGCGTACGCATCCGCAGTTCATGGTAAAACTCTTCACCATGGAAGTGCCGGAAATCTACGACGGCATCATCCAGATCAAGTCGGTTGCCCGTGACCCCGGTTCGCGTGCCAAGATCGCTGTTATCTCCAACGACAGCTCGATCGATCCGGTCGGCGCCTGCGTCGGTATGCGTGGTTCGCGCGTTCAGGCGGTTGTCGGCGAGCTTCAGGGCGAAAAGATCGACATCATTCCGTGGAGCCAGGATCCGGCTTCCTTCATCGTCAACGCCCTGCAGCCGGCTGAAGTCGCCAAGGTCGTTCTCGACGAGGATGCAGAACGCATCGAAGTGGTTGTTCCGGACGAGCAGTTGTCGCTGGCCATCGGCCGTCGCGGCCAGAACGTCCGCCTCGCATCGCAGCTGACCGGCTGGGATATCGACATCATGACGGAAGCCGAAGAGTCGGAACGCCGTCAGAAGGAATTCAACGAGCGCACCAACCTGTTCATGGAAGCCCTCGACGTCGACGAAATGGTCGGCCAGGTGCTTGCTTCGGAAGGTTTTGCCGCCGTTGAGGAACTGGCTTACGTCGAACTCGATGAAATCGCCTCGATCGACGGTTTCGACGAAGACACCGCCAACGAAATCCAGACCCGCGCCAAGGAATTCCTGGAGCGCATCGAGGCCGAAAACGATGCCAAGCGCGTTTCGCTCGGCGTTCTGGACGAGCTGAAGCAGATCGACGGCCTGACGGCCCAGATGCTGGTCGCTCTCGGCGAAGAAGGCATCAAGACGGTTGAAGACTTTGCCGGCTGCGCAGCCGACGATCTTGTCGGCTGGTCGGAGCGCAAGAACAACGAGACCAAGAAATTCGAGGGCACGTTCTCGAAGTTCGACGTTTCGCGTGTCGAAGCCGAAAACATGATCGTGCAGGCCCGTCTTCTGGCCGGCTGGATCACCGAGGCTGACCTTGCAACGGCCGAAGAAGACGTTGCCGAGACCTCGGAGGAGGCGGAAGCCGCTGAACAGGAATGATTGCCGAGGCTTCTGCCAACGGTGATCACGAAGATCAGGATGCGGACGAAGTTTTCAACGACCGCACCTGCATCGTGACGCGCGAGGCCGGATCGCCGGAGACGCTGATCCGCTTCGTGGCCGGCCCTGACGGGACGGTGGTTCCTGACCTGAAACGCCAGCTGCCGGGTCGCGGCTGCTGGGTGAAGGCGGAACGGGCTCTGGTCGAAAAGGCCATCGCTCGCAAGATTTTTGCACGCGCCCTCAAGAACAAGGAGGTGCGTGCAGAGCCGGAACTCGGCGCTCTGGTGGACCAGCTTCTGGTCGTTCAGGTTGCCGGCATGATGAACCTGGCCCGCAAGGCCGGGCAATTCATCTCCGGCGCGACGAAAGTGGATGCCGCTGTCCGCTCGGGCGAGGCTCTGGCCGTGTTTCACGCGTCGGATGCCGCCGCGGACGGCAAACGCAAGATCGACCAGGCCCGTAAGGCCTGGCGGCTCGGTAACGACCTGGAGGAGGAGATTCCTTCCTTCGCGTTGTTCACCGCGGCCGAAATGGACGAACTGATGGGCCAGAATGCTTTTATCCATGCCGTGGCGCTTGCAGGCCAGGCAGGTGAAGGTGTAGTGAAGCGCGCAACCATGCTCGAAACGTACCGTCATAACGGTCCTTCCGGAGCAAATGGCGGCGCTGGCCGGTCAGAGACATGACACGGTTACCGGCAAAAGCCGGCCGCCGCATTGAACGACGTGTATTGAAACACAGGGTCTGATGTTCCTCATCCGGTCCTGTGCGAAGGAACAGGAACGGAATGACGGACAACAAAGACGACAAGACAGCCGGCGTGAAAAAGACCCTCACCTTGAAGCCTTCAGGGATGAGCCAGGGTACCGTGCGCCAGGATATGGGGCGCGGCCGTACGAAGTCGGTCGTCGTCGAAACGGTAAAACGCCGCCCGACCCGCCCGCAGGACGAAAAGCCGATCACCCCGATCACGACGCCGGCAGCGCCGCGCGCTGAAACGCCGGCGCCGGCATCTGCCGCTCTGACGGCAGCAGCAGCGCCTGCACCGCGCCCGGCCGCTCCGGCAGCCGCACCGCGCCCTGCTGCCCCGGCACCTGCTCCGGCTCAGACGCAGACCCGCGTTCACCAGCAGACACAGGCCCATCGCCCGGCCCCGACGCAGACGCGCCAGCCTGAACGCCCGCGTGGCGCCGTGCTGCACGACCTGTCGGCCAGCGAAATGGACGCCCGCCGTCGCGCACTCGTGGAAGCGCAGGCACGCGAAGTCATCGAAGCGCAGAAGCGCGCCGAAGACGAAGCCCGCCGCAAGATCGAGGAAGAACAGCGCCGCATCGAGGCGGAAGCAGAAGCTGCGCGCATCGCCGCTCTGCCGCCAGAGCCGGTTGTTGAACCTGTTGTCGAGGCACCTGCCGCTCAGCCGGCTGCTGCTGCTCCGGCCGCGACCCGCAATCAGGAAAACCGCCCGCAGACGCGCCCTGCCGCACCCGGTACCGCTGCTGCCGTTCCCGGTCGCCGCAATGTCGGCGAGGAAGACGACCGCCGCGGCCCGCCGCGCGGTGGTGCTCCGAACCGTGGCAAGGCAACCGTCGTCATTCCGGCAAAAGCACCGGCACGCCCGAAGGCCGACGATGGTCGCCGCCAGGGCAAGCTGACGATCACTGCTGCCAGCACGGACGACGACGGCAACAACCGTGGCCGCTCGATGGCTGCCATGCGTCGCCGCCAGGAAAAATTCCGCCGCAGCCAGATGCAGGAAACCCGTGAAAAGGTTATCCGCGAAGTCATCCTGCCGGAAACCATCACCATTCAGGAACTGTCGCAGCGTATGTCCGAACGGGCCGTCGACGTGATCAAGTACCTGATGAAGGAAGGCCAGATGATGAAGCCGGGCGACGTCATCGACGCCGACCTCGCAGAACTCATCGCCGGCGAATTCGGCCACACGGTCAAGCGCGTTTCGGAATCCGACGTTGAAGAAGGCATCTTCGACGTTGCCGACGACGCCGTCGAAATGATCTCGCGTCCTCCGGTCGTCACGATCATGGGTCACGTCGACCACGGCAAGACCTCGCTGCTCGACGCCATCCGTCAGGCAAACGTTGTATCGGGCGAAGCCGGTGGCATTACCCAGCATATCGGTGCCTATCAGGTCGAACAGAACGGCCAGAAGATCACCTTCATCGACACCCCCGGTCACGCCGCCTTCACGGCCATGCGTGCCCGTGGTGCACAGGCGACGGATATCGCGATCCTGGTGGTTGCAGCCGACGACGCCGTGATGCCGCAGACGATCGAATCCATCAGCCACGCAAAGGCTGCCGGCGTTCCGATCATCGTGGCGATCAACAAGATCGACAAGCACGAAGCCAACCCGGACAAGGTCCGTCAGCAGCTTCTGCAGCACGAAGTCTTCGTTGAATCGCTGGGCGGTGAAGTGCTCGACGTCGAAGTGTCGGCGAAGAACAAGCTCAACCTCGACAAGCTGCTCGAAGCCGTGTTGCTGCAGGCCGAAATTCTCGACCTCAAGGCCGATCCGGTCCGTACTGCCGAAGGTATCGTCATTGAAGCCCAGCTCGACCGCGGTCGTGGTGCGGTTGCGACCGTTCTTGTCCAGAAGGGTACGCTGAAGCCTGGCCAGATCATCGTTGCCGGCGACCAGTGGGGCCGTGTTCGTGCCCTCGTCACCGACAAGGGCGACCACGTCAAGGAAGCAGGACCTGCCATGCCGGTCGAAATCCTCGGCCTGTCGGGTACGCCTGCTGCCGGTGACCGCTTTGCCGTTGTTGAAAACGAAAGCCGCGCTCGCGAGATTTCCGAATATCGCCAGCGTCTGGCCCGCGACAAGGCAGTTGCACGCCAGTCCGGTCAGCGCGGTTCGCTCGAACAGATGATGAGCAAGCTGCAGAACACCGGCTACAAGGAGTTCCCGCTGCTCATCAAGGGCGACGTGCAGGGTTCGGTCGAAGCAATCATCGCATCGCTCGACAAGCTCGGCACCGACGAAGTGCGTGCCCGTATCGTTCACTCGGGCGCAGGCGCCATCACGGAATCGGATCTTTCGCTTGCCGAAGCATCCAACGCCGCGATCATCGGCTTCAACGTTCGTGCCAACGCACAGGCCCGCCTGGCAGCAGAACGCGGCGGCATCGAGCTTCGCTACTACAACATCATCTACGATCTGGTGGATGACGTGAAGGCAGCGATGTCGGGTCTGCTTTCGCCGGAACGCCGCGAAACCTTCCTCGGCAATGCCGAAATCCTGGAAGTGTTCAACATCACCAAGACCGGCAAGGTCGCGGGTTGCCGTGTTGTCGAAGGCAAGGTCGAGCGTGGTGCAGGTGTACGCTTGCTGCGCGACAACGTTGTCATCCACGAAGGCAAGCTCAAGACGCTCAAGCGCTTCAAGGATGAAGTCTCGGAAGTGCCGATGGGCCAGGAATGCGGTATGGCCTTCGAGAACTACGAAGACATCCGCGCCGGCGACGTCATCGAGTGCTTCCGCGTGGAACACATCACCCGTTCGCTCTAAGCCGAACCGGTACCGAAACAGAAAAGCCGTCCGGACCATACCGGGCGGCTTTTTTATTGAGTGTTCAGGGCGCCGGCTCTAGCACTTCGGGTGGCCGCTTCTTCCTCAGCCGGTTTTCCCGGAAGAAGATATAGAGGCCGGCCGCAACGATGAGGGCTGCGCCGACAAGCGTTGCGGGTTTCGGGATATCGTCGAAAAAGATCCAGCCGAACAGCATGGCCCAGAGCAGAAGCGTATATTGCAGTGGCACGACGGTGGCGGCATCCGCAAGCTTGAGCGCACGATTGACGAGAAGATGCGCGGCAGACGCGACGACGCCGAGCAGGCAAAGCATGCCGAGATCGAAGCCGGACTGAATGGATGACCATTGCCACGGCAGGAAGACCAGCCCCGCGACACCTGCTGAAACCACCTGCCAGAAGACGAGAACGATATCCGGCGTATCGCGAAGCTGACGACCCGAAATCATCATGAAGGCGAAAGCAGCGCTGCCGGCAAGCGCCAGAAGTGCCGGCAGGCCGAAACTGGCAGCCCCCGGCTGCAGGGCTATGACCACGCCAAGGAAACCGACGGCGATGGCACTCCACCGCCGCCAGCCCACCTTTTCCTTCAGCAGGATCGGCGACAGAGCAGCCACATAGATGGGAGCAGCCAGCCAATAGGTCATGGCATCCGCCAGCGGCATGAAACCGACGACGAAATAGAAGGAGGCGACTTCCGCTGTTGAAAGAATTGCGCGCGCCGACTGGAGGCCCGGTTTGGGTGACGTGAGCAACTGGCCGCGATGCCGCCAGAAGGCGGGTGCCAAAATGACGAAGGCGGCGGTGCTGCGGATGAACAGGATCTGGCTCAGCGAATAGGATGACACGAGCCATTTTCCCATCGTGTCGTTGAGCGCGAACATCAGCATGCCCACAAGCATTAAACCCATGCCGAGAGCGACAGGAGACTGCGAGCGAATGATGTTCATGACAGTCTCCAGTCCATGGCTGGTTTTTTGAAGGCAGAGGAAATTCGCAACAGTTTTAGCGGCGAGTCAAGCAAACCTGCAGGTTCCAAACTTGACCCGAACAAGCGTATTTTACCGTGATGCAGCAATTTATTGTTGCCAAGCGCAGTCAAGTTTACTATCGGGTAACCGAACGGTACGAGCGTCGCCTGGGGCATGTTCGCTGACGGATGGAATGCGCAAAAGCATTCTCCCGGGCATGGCACACGATGGGATGCATCGTGCGAGCCTGTTTCGAGTCCGGAGAATTTCTGAATGTCCATAGCCAAAAATCACGTTTCGACCACCCGTGGCCGTGGCATGCATCTGATATCCTGCACGGCGCTCATCGCGGCAACGCTGATGACCACGTCCGTTCACGCGCAAACGCCATCGACGGAAGCGCCTTCCGCACCGGCACAAACAGCGCCCGCTCCGACCCAGAACACCGCACCGACAACGCCTGCGCCTTCCGAAACATCGCAGCCGAGCACGCCCGCAACACCGGCACCTGCGACCCAGGCACCGGCAGCGCAGGCGCCGACCGGCCGTCTGCCGCAGGCTCAGCCTGCCGATCAAGCGCCTGCCGCTCCGGCCCAATCGACACAGGCACCGGCAGACAATAACACAACCCCGGCAACTCCGCCGGCCGGCGCAACCCCAAGCGCGCCCGCGACGTCCGAACAATCTGCCCCCGCAACACCGCAGGGTAGCGATCCTTCCGCCACCACCGCTCCTGCTCAGCCTGATGCGCAGCCGGCGCCGCAGGCGACCGACATCACACCCGCCACAGGCGAGGACGCACCGCGCGCCGACCTGCCGCACGATCTGTCGCCCTGGGGCATGTTCATGCAGGCCGACTGGGTCGTCAAAAGCGTCATGATCGGCCTTGCCATCGCTTCGCTGCTGACCTGGACCGTTTGGTTTGCAAAGACGCTGGA
This sequence comes from Endobacterium cereale, assembly GCF_009617585.1. Classification (GTDB taxonomy): domain Bacteria; phylum Pseudomonadota; class Alphaproteobacteria; order Rhizobiales; family Rhizobiaceae; genus Neorhizobium; species Neorhizobium cereale. The sequence continues at coordinate 486,800 of NZ_WIXI01000022.1, forward strand.
ACTGGCAGGCGCCCGCACCCGTGCGAAAAGGACGATCAAGGCCATCCGCAATTCGCGCACGCTGACTGAAGCGGTACAGGCGACCGAGGGCCGTGGTGGCCCGGCCGCCACGATGCTGCGTGCTGCTGCCGAGGAAATGGAAGTGTCGGAAGCCGCTATCGAGCACGCCGAAGGTGATGGTGTGAAGGAACGCGTTTCCTCCGTGCTGACCCGTATTGAAGCCTTTGCCGGCCGTCGTATGGCACGCGGAACCGGAATTCTTGCCACGATCGGTTCGGTTGGTCCGTTCGTTGGCCTGTTCGGTACCGTATGGGGCATAATGAACTCGTTCATCGGCATTTCGGAATCGAACACGACCAACCTTGCCGTTGTCGCTCCCGGTATTGCCGAGGCATTGCTTGCAACCGCCCTCGGTCTCGTGGCCGCTATTCCGGCCGTGGTGATCTACAACATGTTTGCCCGTTCGGTGACCGGTTATCGCCAGCTTCTGGCCGATGCGGCAGCCGGCGTCGAGCGACTGGTCAGCCGTGACCTCGACTTCCGCAAGATACCGCCAGGCGGCCGCGCCAAGCCCGTTTCGCTTGTTGCCGGGGAGTAAGAACCATGGCTGGCGGCATTCGCGAACATCACGGCGAGGAAATGGCCGAGAACCACGAGATCAACGTCACGCCGTTCATCGACGTTATGCTGGTTCTCCTGATCATCTTCATGGTGGCTGCACCGCTCGCCACCGTCGACGTCAATGTCGATCTACCGGCCTCCACCGCCAAGCCGGCGGAGCGACCGGACGAGCCGATGTATCTGACGGTCAAGCAGGACCTGACACTCAATCTCGGCAATGATGTCGTCGCCCGTGAGGAACTGGCAACGACGCTTGATCGACTGACCGAAGGCAAGCGCGACACCCGCATTTTCCTGCGCGCCGACAAGATGGTCGATTACGGCCACTTCATGGAGGTGATGAACCTTCTGCGTGACGCCGGTTATCTCAAGATCGCTCTCGTGGGCCTTGAAAGCCTGCCCGCGCCGATGCCGGCCCAGGACGGCGCAGCGGCATCCGCAGCGCCTGCAGCCCAGCCTTCGGCTGCGCCCGCCCCTGCTGGAGGTGCAAATCCGTGAACTCGGTCAGCTTCAATCCATCGCCGGCCGGGCGCTTTGGGGAGGCCGCTCTGTGGTGCTCGGCGGGTCTTTTCGTGCTTGCCCTGCATATCGGCGCCGGCTTTTACCTGATGCAGCAGACCGAAGTGGCAGCAGGCGACAATGCACCGCCGCCTGCGATCATGATCGAACTGGCGCCGGAACCGGAAGCGGCGATGCCGGAAGAAACGCAGATAGCCGAGCAGACGGAAGATTCCGAGGAAATCAAGAGCGACACACCGGACCCTGTAGAGCCGCAGCCCGAGGCGCCACCGGAAGAAGTGACGCCTCCCGAGCCTCCGCCACCGGAGCCGATCGTCGAGGAACAGCCGCCTGAGCCGGAACCCGTCCAGGAAGTGACCGAGACCGTACCGGAAGAACCGCCGGAGCCGCAGGTGGATCCGATCGTGGAAGAACAGATGGCCGCGCTCGACAATGTCGAAGTGCCGCTGCCGACGATGCGGCCACCGGAACCGGTAGAGAAAAAACCGGAAGAGCCGGTGAAAAAGAAAGTGGCGGAAAAGCCGCGTCCGAAAAAACAGGTTCAGGCCTCGCAGGCGCGTCAGGAAGCCAAGGTCGATGCGAACCAGTCCGACCGGACCGCGGCACAGCAGACGTCGGCGAGCAACTCCCGTTCGTCCTCTATGTCGCCACAGCGCTGGCAGGGACGTCTTGCCGCGCATCTGGAGCGTCGCAAGCGCTATCCGGCGGCCGCCCGCTCCAAGCGTGAAGAAGGTACGGTGTACGTCCGCTTCCAGATCGACAATAGCGGCAACGTTCTGTCGGTTTCGCTGTCGCGCTCGTCCGGCTCCTCGGCTCTTGATCAGGAGGTTCTGGCGCTAGTCAAACGCGCCTCGCCCGTGCCGGCGCCGCCTACTGGAGTGAACAAGACCATTACCTTCCCGATGCAGTTCACAATCCGCTAAAAACATTCAGCCGCAATCGAGAAACTCGGTTGCGGCTGTAGCGTTCCTATTTGACGCTTGCTAGGTTTTGCTGCATCGCAACAGGTGCAGTCCATGACCATTTCCCTGGCAGAAGCCGAACTCCTCATCTCTTCCGTTTTTGAGCATAACGGCGTCGATGCCCCGGCAGCGGCCTCCGTTGCCCGTGCGCTGGTGCAAGCGGAAGCCGCCGGACAATCCGGCCATGGGCTTCGCCGCGTACCGGCTTATGTGAAGCAGGTTCTTACCGGCAAGGTGGATGGTCGCGCGCAGCCAGTCCCGTCGCAGCCAAAGCCCGGCATTCTGGCGATCAATGCCAATCATGGTTTTGCCTATCCGGCGCTTGATCTGGCAGCGGAGATGCTGCCTTCCATCGTGCGCAAACAAGGCATTGCGCTTGCTGCCATCAACCGTTCGCACCACGCCGGCGTAATGGCGTTGACGGTGGAGCGCTTTGCCGAGCAGGGTCTGGTGGCGATGATGTTTGCCAACGCACCGGCGGCGATGGCGCCCTGGGGTGGCAAGACACCGCTTTACGGCACCAACCCGATTGCCTTTGCCGTGCCGGTTGCCGGTGCCGACCCGCTGGTGATCGACCTGGCGCTTTCCAAGGTGGCGCGCGGCAAGGTGATGGCAGCGCACCAGAAACACGCCAGCATTCCCGACGACTGGGCTTTTGACGCGGATGGCAACCCGACCACCGACCCGGCCGCGGCGTTGAATGGCACGATGGCGCCGGCCGGCGGCGCCAAGGGCGCGGCACTGGCGCTGATGGTAGAAGTTCTGGCGGCAGGGCTGACCGGCGCCAATTTTTCCTATCAGGCCAGTTCACTGTTTGACGAACACGGCCCTGCCCCGTCGCTCGGCCACATGATCATCGCCATCGATCCGGAAGCTGCCGCAGGCGGCACGGCCGAGCGGATGGCTGCTCTTGCCACAGAGATAACCCGTGAAGAGGGTGTACGGCTTCCTGGGCGTCGTGGCGGCGATTTGCGCCGGACAGCGCTGGAAACCGGCCTGGTTATTGAAGATGACGTGATGGCTGCGATCGCTGCGTTGCGCTGAAAAGGACGGTGTCTTGGCTCAGGCCCTGAGGGCCTGAGCAGGCGACTGACGATAGGCAAGCAATGCCGGCACGGCCGCCAGCACACCGGCAAAGCCGAGCAGGATCAGCGCCAATCTCCCATCCTCCCGGGTAAAGCCGACCGGCAGTATGACGCCGCTCTTGGCGGTGAACATCTGCGCGCCGACATGCGCCGCCCCCAAGCCAACCAGAAATCCGATGCCGACGCCAAGCGCAACGAGCAGGAACAACTCCAGCCAGACGATGAGGAAGACCGAACTACGCGGCGCACCGAAGGCGCGCAGAGCGCCTATCTGACGGCGGCGCTGCCCCACGTGAATCACCGTGACGAGAACGAGGGCGGCGGCCACCAGACCTTGGGACCCAGCGGCGACAGCGCTTAACACCATCTTGGCATCGCCAAGCGTAGCATAAAGGCCGGTGAGAACCTCGCCCGGAAAGACACCGAGCGTGGAGCCCGAACGGTATTCCTGGCGCAGGCGATAGGCATCGGCGATCGTCTTCGGCTTGACCAGAATGGCCGGCAAGCCCGGTGTGGAGGCACCAAAGGTTTCGACGATGGGCGTATCAGCATCGATGCTGCCGTGATGGTCTTCCTCGACATGTTTCGACGAGGCTGCACCCAGCGCAAAAGCATATTTCTGGCCCTGCTGCTGGGCTTCCTGAGCATGTGCCGCCGTATCCGGGTGACCTGATGCTCCTTCGGCATGGACATCGGCGTCATCGTGGTGGGCTTCGCCTTCGGCGGAATGATCGTGACCATCCGCGTCGTGGTGCTCACCCTCATGTTCTTCATGATGGCCGTGATCCGCGCCGAGGCCGTGGACATGCCAGACGGCCTGAATAGGCACGAGGATGGCGCGGTCCCAGGGCGTGCCGGTGGGCTGCAGCTTGCCGACCACCTTGTACGCCGGCCCCGCATGCGTATGGCCACCGGTTTCCGCCGTGCCGTGCATGGGTTTGATTTCGGCACCGATCGACAGATCGACCGCAGCGCCGAGAACGGCCTCGCCTTCCAGCGCAAACATCTTGCCTTCGGAAAATCCGGTCGTCGTACCGCTGATCAGGCTGGTCGTCGTGCCGATGATCGGATAGCCGGCAAAGGAATCACCAAACCCGACCGGTGCCGCCCATGATACGCGCGGATCAGCGGCAAGTTTCGTCAGGACCGAACCCTCGACCAAAGGCAGCGGTGCCGCCTGCAGGAAGATCGATGAGAGGATCAGCTGCGTTTCGCTGCCGGGGGCCCCCACAACGAGATCGAATTTGTCCGCCGCACGTGCACTGCCCAGGCGCAACGAGCGTTCCTGAAGCGTGACGGCGACGCCAAGTGCGGTGGCAAGCGCCACCAGAAGAATGACGACAGCGCCGCCCAGCCAGAGACGACGCAGATCAGCAAGAATGAAGCGAATCATGCGGCGATCTCCCCGGTCGGCACGTCACCGATGATACGACCACTTTTCAGAGACAGGCGGCGGCCGAGCCGCTCGACAAGGCGCTGGTCATGGCTTGCGATGATGAGTGTGGAGCCGGCATCGGCGGCGACGGATAAAAGCAAATCACCGACCGCCTCGCCACTTTCTAGATCAAGGCTGGCGGTTGGTTCATCGGCGATGATGACGCCGGGTTTACGCAAAAGGGCGCGGGCGATTGCCACACGCTGCATTTCACCACGCGACATGGTTTCGATGTGCTGTTCCGGACGTTTCAGCCCGACAGTTTCGAACAGTGCGTGCGCGCGCTTTACCAATTCGGCATTGGCGACACGCGACAGACGTGCTGGAAGCAGGATATTTTCGAGGGCGGAGAGGCCCGGGAACAGATGAAAATCCTGCATGACGAGGCCGATATTTTCGGCGCGCCATCGGTCGCGTCTGCCTTCGGAAAGATCGGCGAGGTTTTGAGAACCCCAGAGGACCTTGCCGGCGCGGATGCGCTCGAGCCCTGCAATGATGTTGATGAGTGTGCTCTTGCCAGAACCCGAACCGCCCGTCAGCGCCACATGGCTGCCGGCAGAGATTTCAAGCGTGCCGATACTCAGCACCGGCGCCACCAGACCGGGAAAGGTGACGGCGAGATTTTCGATTTTCAGCGGAAGCATGTTTTCAAACCGTGTCGTATTCGGCCTGGCGAATGCGCAGGAGGCTGACAAAGCCTGTTTCCGGGTCCGTCCAGGAACCCATTTCCAGCTTGCCGCGCACTTCGATCGTCTGGCTAGGCTGGGTAAAGGTCTGTTTTTCACCGAGATAAACGACGACGATATTGTCCGGCCAGTCGCTGTCGGTGGAGCAGAACGGGCAGATCGACATCGGGATTTCAGTCAGCACGAAAAACTGCGCTTCGGCCTTCAACGGCGGCGCCATGAAACCGCGCATGGCGATCTCCTTGCCGTTCAGCTGCTTGACCTTTTCCGAAAACTCGAGGCCAAGCACGCTGACCTTGCCATAGAGTTCGTCGAATGTGATGTCGCTATTGGCCTCGGCGCGCGTACCGGCGGCCAGAAGCGGTAGACCGGCGATGAGGCCCAAGCCTATGGTCTGAAGGGTTTGGCGGCGATTAATACGCGCCTCAACCGACTTGCTCATGACCATTCTCCTTTTGGAAATGTCTCCCGCATCGTGATCCCGACAGGACGGCGACACAAGAGCCGTAATGGCAAGGGCACGCCTTTGCAGCGTGCCCTCACGATATCAGGTCTTAGTTGGTCTGTTTTGCGCCGAGAGCGAAAGCTTCAGCCAGACCCTTGTAGACGTCGCTCTGTTCCATGTAGCCACGGAAACCTTCGGCGCCGGGGCCTTCAGCCTGCAGAACGATGTCGTCAACAGCGTGGACGCCGCTGTCAGCGCTCTTCGGGATAATGCCCTGCACGAAGACGGCGCCGGGTACGTCCTTGTACTGTTCGTTGGCGATGTATTCCTTCTTTTCGTTCTGGATGGCCGGTGCGAACGGGCCGTCAAGCTTCGGGCGGAAGGTTTCGTAATGGTCCGGGCCGTTATTGGCATTCAGGAACAGGCGGCGGGAAACGTCGACCTTGTCCGGGAAGCCATCACCGTTTTTGTCTTCGTAGTTCGGGAAGCCGGCTTCGGCATACGTGCCGACCTTTTCGCGCATGTCGGTGCCCGGCTTTTCGTCATCAACGGTGCCGATGATGGAAACGCCGTGGGTGTGGTCGCCGGTGACGACGATCAGAGTGTCGGGGTTCTTGGCCGCGAATTCGCGAGCAACACCGATGGCCTGGTCGAATTCGATCGTATCGACGACAGCGCGGTCCCAATCCAGCGGGTGAGACATCTTGTCGACATTGGCAGCTTCAACCATCAGGAAGAAACCTTCCGGGTTCTTCGAGAGCGTGTCGAGAGCGACCTTGGTCATTTCGACGAGGCCCGGCTGTTCCGGGAACTTGCCGACGGTACCCTTTTTCAGGAACTCGCGGTCAAGCGTGGTGTCGAGATTGCCCGTGTGGAACAAGCCCAGGATCTTGCCATCGTTGGCGCCGGCAGCGGTTGCCAGTTCACCCTTGCTGGTTGCCAGCTTGTAACCGGCGTCTTGGAACAGCTTGACGAAATCCTTGTCGTCCTTACGCTTCGAGCCGGCAGTCGACTGCGGCAGGAAATAGGCGGAGCCACCACCGAGAACGACTTCCGGCTTCAGATCGAACAGCATGCCGTTGATGTCGGCCTTGTCGCCGCGCTTGCGGGTGTGGGCAACGACGGCAGCAGGCGTCGCGTCCTGCAACTCGGCAGTCGAAACGATACCGATCGACTTCTTGGTCTGGCGACGCAGGGCTTCGGCGATGTTTTCGACCTTCGGGTCGTCCAGCGAGGCCGGTGTACGGTCGGCATAGACGCCGATGGCGTTCACGGCGGTCTTGTGACCGGTCATGTAGGCCGACATGGTGTTTGCCGAGTCGGTTGCGACAGCGTCGGTGGCCGAGGTGCCGATGAAGGCGACCGGCGGCACATCGTCCATGTTGAGGCGGCCATTGGCCTTACCCTCGGTCATGCCTTTGGACATGATGCGGGCGGCGGTGCGGTGAGCAACCGAAAGACCATCAGCGATCAGGAAGATGACGTTCTTTGCCTTGGCCTGGGACGGCGTGCCATAAACATTCCAGGTGACGCTCTTGGTTTCAGAACCGGCAGAAACCTCGACCTTGTAGTCACCGGCATTTGCGATGGTGATGTCGCGCAGGATGACGGCCGAACCGAGGACCTTGTCCTTGTTCCTTTCTTCGGCGACGAACTCGACTTCCTTGCCGAGTGCAGCCTTATAGTCCTGACCGTTGACGGTGATCTTGACGTCTTCCGGCTTCACGACGGCATCGAACTCGACCTTGAAGTCGAACGGCGAACCCGAAAGGATCGTGGCGCGATCAAGTGGGAAAACTTCGGCAGCCTGGGCGGCGCCTGCAAGAACGGTCGTAGCGACCAGAGCGGCAAGAATTTTGCGCATGGTGGAACCTCGCTGAGGAGTTGTAAAAGTGAAGGCGAGGTGGGGTATATCGGCGTCAGATGACACTTACGTGACGCATGGCATCAGCGGCTGACGAAGATAAAAATATCTGGAATAGCGCCCGTCGGAAACAAGGGCATAAAATGAAAAAGCCTGCCGCGGGAGGAGGTGCGGCAGGCTTTAAACTTGACCGACAACTGGGAGGAGGAGGATGTTGTCGATCCGTATCGGGCGACGCTGGGAGGAGGAGTGCGTCGCTTCGATGATTTGCTTATAGCCATGCATTAGTGGAAAGGGAAACCAATTTGTTGCAACGCAGCAATGCGTTTTGCGCAACCCTTCATGAAATCCTGACCCCAAACGAGGCAAAACATTTAAAGATGGCGGGGCTGTCAGCGATTGCGGTATAGCGAGAAAGTTTCGAAAAAGGATGTTCCATGGCACAGATCCGTTATCATAAAGGCGATATTTCAGCTGCTGACGCTACCCGTTACACCGGCGCTGTCGCCATCGATACGGAAACGCTGGGACTAGTGCCACGCCGCGACCGCCTCTGTGTCGTGCAGCTTTCTCCCGGCGACGGCACGGCCGACGTGATCCGCATTGCCGCCGGTCAGAGCCAAGCACCCAATCTCGTGGCGCTGCTCGCTGATCCGACGCATGAGAAGATTTTCCATTACGGCCGCTTCGACATTGCTGTGCTGTTTCACACTTTTGGGGTGACGACGGCGCCGGTCTTCTGCACCAAGATCGCCTCACGGCTAACGCGTACCTATACAGACCGGCACGGACTGAAGGACAATCTGCGCGAACTTCTGGAAGTCGACATTTCCAAGGCGCAACAGCAGACGGACTGGGCCGCTGACGTGCTTTCGCAGGCGCAACTGGAATATGCGGCATCGGACGTGCTGCATCTGCATGCGCTGCGCGACAAGCAGGTGAACCGCCTCATCCGCGACAAGCGCATGGAACTGGCCGAAGCGTGTTTCGCCTTCCTGCCGACACGGTCCAAGCTCGACCTTCTGGGTTGGGACGAAACGGACATCTTTGCCCATAGCTGACGCTGTTTCTCGTCATGGCTGTTTAAGGGGGCGCTAAGTCTGCGCGCTTAGCCTTCCGGCAACCATAGCGAAGCGAACGCAGGCAATGCTACTTCCGACACAGGTAGCGGCCAGCACCGCCATTACCGACAGCATGCAGTCGATGCTCGACACGATCGAGAAACGGCGCAAGCAGGCCGAGAAAAAGACGGGCAGAAAAAGGACTCGCTTCTCGGGGCGCGCATCAGTGCCGGCACCGAAAACGGACGTGCGCAACGCCGCATTGCCGAAGCCCTTTTCGGCATGAAAGGTCGACATCAACGAACTCAAGATACAGTTGATGGACAAGCTCGGCGAAAAGCTGGGCATCAGCCGCGAAGACGGCATGTCGTCCTATGCCTGTGGCCGTGCCATCGAAGGTGCGCTGAAATCGGTTAGCGCTTCGGGACTGAACGACCTGGGCAAGGAACTCGGGCTAGGCGAACTCGACTTCTTCCTCACGGACCTCGTGGCCGCGATCAAATACCCTTGGGGCGAAGAGAACGACAGGTTGGAAAGGTGCTCGACAAACAGCACGGCGACGGCAAGAGCACAGCCGATGAGCGGGCATTTTTCAACTCTCGCTTGAAGCACTCAGCGCATTAGCAAAACATTAGGGATATCATCTGCATATTAAGCCGTATCATCCGGCATGAAAGTCGCCATGAGGCGCGGCGGTTGCAATCAGCAGGATTGCGAACCTCACCAAACCGTCCCGCCGGGCTGTCCCTTCAACATGAGGATCCGCCCTCTCCGACGTCGAGCCGGCCATGCTGCCCCCTGTTCCCGCCACACCCGTCGCCCATGCCATGCAGGCGAACCAGCGTCAGGCATCCACCCAGCAGGTGGAGCAGGGAGTTGCCGTGCCGGGGAATGCGACACAGGTTACGGCAAGCCCGGTCGTGGGCGGAACTCAATCCAGCATGGAATTGCTCGACCTCTCTGGTCAGGTGCGGCTGGCGCAGAGTCTTTCTGTCTTTGCCGAAACGCTTGGCGGCCTCCTGAAACTGCCGCGCCGTGAAGGTGAAGCTCTTGCCGATTACAGCAAGCGGTTGGCGGCAGCCATCAATGCGTTGAGCGCGACCGAGCGCGCGCGCCTGCAAACACAGTTGAACCAGATCATGCAGGGCGCGACGCTACGCCTGCTGGCGGATCTGCTGAAAGACCCGTCCGGGCCTGCGGCAGCGCGCTTGGCCGTGCAGATCGAAATTGCCCAATATCAGGAACAGTATCAGGGACGCGACCTCGCTGCGCGCCACGCGGTCAATTCCTATCGGCAAAATAACGGCAACGACCTTCCCGCCAATGGCAATGGCAATGGCAATGGCAACAGGAACACGGCGGTCGTGCCAAATGGTGTCGGCACCAAAACCCTTCACAGCAAAGCTGATGCAACGACCGCGACGCCGAACATTGCCGGCGGAGCCTTGCCGAATGGGGCGACGGAGACTGACGCGTTGCTCGCAAAGGCTGCCACATTTTCCGAGACCAAGGCGACGCCTGCTGTCGCCAAACCGGTGGCCGAATCCGCCACCTCAGCATCCGGGCAGGCAGGACGATCACGCGAAAATGCCATCAGCCATCTCGCACCCGAGACCAAAATTGACACTGATGGCGACGCCGCGCAGGCCAACCGGCCGGTTGCAGACAGTCATCCTTCTGTCGAGGGAAAAACAGCGCCCGCAATCGCATCTGAGGCACGCCAACAGACGGCACGCGGCGAGAGCGCGCTCTTTGCCACGGCGCGTGGCACAGAAACGCCCACAACCAACAAGCCCGAACCGAAAGCGCCAACCATCTATGATGCAGCCGCATTGGTCCGCCTGGCGCATGGTGAGAGCAACAAGCCGGTGGCCACGATTGCCAGGGCAATTTTCGACGGGTTTCAGGCCGACTGGATTGCCGACCTCCTGACGGGTGAAACTGACGCGAAAAATGCGCGACAGGTTTTGCCGGCACAGGGCGGCCAGATGCCCCTCGCTGCGAATAGCGAAGAGATCGACACGCCGAAGGATGCCGCATTACCCGCCAACAGGCAGGTGCCCACTTCCGTGCAGGCTGACGAGAATGCGCCCGAACCTGTCATCGGCCCGCTGCCGCAGACTGCCAATCCTCTATCGGCAACGGCAATGATCGCGGCACAGCCCGATACCGCCTTCGAAAAGGCGCTGCTCGGCATGACATTTTTGCCTCGAGAAGTGCCGGGGCATCCGCTCGTTCCGCAAGACGGCACGCCGGAATTCGATGACGAGCAAAATCACGAGGTCAGGCGCAAATCAGCCGTGGGCGATGACGAACAGCCATCGCGGCGCGAGCATCAGGGCTTTCACCAGCCTTCGGGTGGTGATGAACAGCCGACGGATGGCGATGAGCAACCGGCTGAGCTCATACTGCCCGGCGACGAGATGGAGCATCCGGACACCCCTGACAGTATGCCGACCACTTCGGGCCTGAAACAAGCGCCGCGCCAACATCTGTCGGATCATCCGTCAGCAAGCGCCGAAGATCTTTATCGCCGGCTGGCATCACTGGAATAATCTGAAATCGCATGATGATTAAGAAAAAGGCCGCCGGATCTTCATCCGGCGGCCTCTTCATTTCAAAAGATCGAAGCTAGCGATTATTCGCCGCCACGGTTCTTCAGGGCTGCGCCCAGGATGTCGCCGAGCGAAGCGCCCGAGTCGGACGAACCGAACTGAGCAACGGCTTCCTTCTCTTCTGCGATCTCGAGAGCCTTGATCGACAGCATGACCTTGCGGTCCTTCTTGGAGAAGTTGGTGACGCGAGCGTCAAGAACCTGGCCAACCGAGAAGCGCTCCGGACGCTGGTCGTCGCGATCGCGAGCGAGGTCAGCGCGGCGGATGAACGAGGTGATGTCTTCGTGTTCAACGAGCTTCACTTCGATGCCACCGTCGTTAACGGCGATAATTTCGCACGAAACAACAGCGTTCTTGCGCAGTTCGCCGGAAGCGGCAGCGTCGCCAACAGCGTCCTTGCCGAGCTGCTTGATGCCGAGCGAGATGCGTTCCTTCTCGACGTCAACGTCCAGAACAACAGCCTTGACGATGTCACCCTTGTTGAACTCTTCGATGACCTGCTCGCCCGGACGGTTCCAGTCGAGATCCGACAGGTGAACCATGCCGTCAACGTCGCCTTCGAGGCCGATGAACAGGCCGAATTCGGTCTTGTTCTTGACTTCGCCTTCGACTTCAGTGCCGGCCGGGTGGCTGAAGGCAAATGCCTGCCACGGGTTCTCGAGGGTCTGCTTGAGACCGAGCGAGATACGGCGCTTGGACGGATCGACTTCGAGAACGACGACGTCGACGTCCTGCGTGGTCGAAAGGATCTTGCCGGGATGAACGTTCTTCTTCGTCCAGGACATTTCGGAGATGTGGATCAGGCCTTCGATGCCCGGCTCCAGCTCTACGAATGCACCGTAATCGGTGATGTTCGTGACGGTACCGGAGATCTTCTTGCCGACCGGGTACTTGGCCGAGATGCCATCCCACGGATCCGACTCGAGCTGCTTCATGCCGAGCGAAATGCGATGGGTTTCCTGGTTGATGCGGATGATCTGAACCTTGACCTGCTGGCCAATGGACAGGATTTCCGACGGATGGTTCACACGGCGCCATGCCATGTCGGTGACGTGCAGCAGGCCGTCGATGCCGCCGAGGTCAACGAACGCACCGTAATCGGTGATGTTCTTGACGACGCCGTCAACAACCTGGCCTTCTTCGAGGTTCTGAACGATTTCAGAACGCTGCTCGGCGCGGGACTCTTCGAGAACCGTACGGCGCGATACAACGATGTTGCCGCGACGCTTGTCCATCTTGAGGATTTCGAAGGGCTGCGGGTTGTGCATGAGCGGGGTGACGTCGCGGATCGGACGGATGTCGACCTGCGAACGCGGCAGGAAGGCAACGGCGCCGTCGAGATCGACGGTGAAACCACCCTTGACCTGGTTGAAGATAACGCCTTCGACACGCTCGCCAGCTTCGAACTTGACTTCGAGCTTGACCCAGCTTTCTTCGCGGCGAGCCTTTTCGCGCGACAGAACAGCTTCGCCGAGAGCGTTTTCGATGCGCTCAACGTAAACTTCAACTTCGTCGCCGACCTTCAGCGTGCCGTCTTTGCCCTTGGCGCCGAATTCCTTCAGCGCGATGCGGCCTTCGACCTTGAGGCCGACGTCGATGACGGCAACGTCTTTTTCAATCGCCGTGACGATACCCTTGGCTACATAGCCTTCGGCGAGATCGGTCTTGGCAAAGGATTCTTCCAGCAGGGCTGCGAAATCTTCGCGCGACGGGGTAGATACTGACATGAAATCTCCTGGGCGTGCCCATTGGACACTGGCGCCGGGGGTTCGAGTTAAAAATACCCGAAGTTCAAGTCCGCTTCCTCAAAGGAAGCAATCCGGCGCGGGGACTAGACTTTCGGGGCATGCCGGCTGCCGGGCGAACCGGCGAGCCATCAATTTCGGTTCAGGGCAGCGTCGACAATGCGTTTTGCTGCCTGAAACGCGGCCTCTATACCCATTTCCGAGGTATCTAGCAAGACCGCATCATCCGCCGGTTTCAAAGGGCTGTCGACGCGGTTCATGTCGCGATCGTCGCGCGTCTTCACATCCGCGACGATTGCATCGTAGTCGGCCGCCTGTCCCGAGGCGACGATCTCGTCATAGCGGCGGCGCGCACGCACTTCCGGCGAGGCGGTGACATAGAGCTTTACCGCAGCATCCGGGCAGACCACGGTGCCGATATCGCGGCCATCAAGCACGGTGCCCGGTGTCTTCCTCGAAAAGGCGCGCTGCGCTTCCACCAGCGCACGGCGCACGGAAGGCATGACAGCGATTTTCGAAGCGGCCTCGCCGATCTCGTGTTTTGCCAGCACGGCACGATCCAGCCCGGCAAGATCGACCTCGAGCGCCATCTTTTCAGCCACCGCCTCGTCATCGAAGGGCAGGCCGGCATCCAGCAGTGCCTTGGCTGTGGCACGGTAGGTCAGCCCGGTATCCAGATGATAAAAGCCATAGGTTTCGGCCAGACGGCGCGACAGTGTGCCCTTCCCGGCGGCGGCTGGTCCGTCGATGGCGATCGTAATGTGTTTCAAGAGGACACCCCGCTGGTCCGGCTGCAAACCATATTTTCTGCACCTACATAGGCGGCGGCATACATGTGATGCAACATGTTGCAGATAGGTCCATTCTGCCGCATGTTGCGGAATGGCGGGATTTTGCCGGGTCAAATTGCCTTTGACATGCAAAAGGACAACGACTAAGGGGACCGGCTAGCATTTTCACTTGAATATGACGACCGCAACAATGCGGCATTGCCGATACCATTCGGCCCATTCTCACGAGGCTTTCGACAGTGGCAAAAGCGGAACTTGGTACCAAACGTGTAGACCCGGATACGGGCAAGAAATTCTACGACCTCAACCGTGACCCGGTCGTGTCGCCTTATAGCGGCAAATCCTGGCCACTTTCCTTCTTTGAGGAAAACTCGGCAGCCGCCATCATGGAACAGGCCGAGGAAGAGGACGTTCAGGAAGTCGATTCCGAAAACAACGAAGTTGAAGTCGCGTCGCATGACGATAACGATGACGGCGCAAGCAACGACGACATCCCTGATGATCTGGGCGATGACGACGTAGAGCTTGACGGCGACGATGACGACACCTTCCTCGAAACCGAAGAAGACGATGACGACGACATGTCCGACATCATCGGCGTCGGCGGTGACGACGAAGAAGGCTGATCTTCTTTTAAAATGCGGCCCGGACAAGATTTTTTCACCGGGTCGCATTTTTCGGCTTGCACTTCTCAGAAACAGGAAGTACTTAGCCGCCACTCCCGAAGCGAACTCGCTCACGGAGTTTCCCAGGACCGGAAAATACCGGACCACCCTGATGGGGCTATAGCTCAGCTGGGAGAGCGCTTGCATGGCATGCAAGAGGTCAGCGGTTCGATCCCGCTTAGCTCCACCAAATCTTCCCAGATATTTTTCGACCCATATAAGATCATCTAGCAGCCTTGTATGTCAGATCTTGAACACCTCTTCCCCGCAGAACACGATCACGTAACCGCCCGACGATTCGGCTTTTGTTGCCCATGATTCGAGCTGGCTGCGATAGGGTTCGCTGCGCCACAATTCCGGGTGATCAGGATCGGCAAGAACGGTGATCTGCGGTCCCTGCTCGTAAATCATCATTTTCGAGATTTTCGGGTCCCATTCGGGCGGCAACGAATCATCCGTGCGCCAGAGACAGAGGAAATCACGGCAGAGCGACGGGCGCTCGGCATAGATCGAACAGCCCTGCCCTTCGACGCAATGGCTGCACCAGGCGTTCGCCGGCTTGTCGAAATGATCGATATCGGGCAGCCGGCAACAGAGCGTGCAGGTACCGCAGGTTCGGCTTTCCGTATTTTCCATGATGGTGGACATGCGCCTGCCAATAACACCGGCGAGCCCCATACAGAAGCGGCTATTGGCGATGCACGCAGGTGCCGCCAATGAAAGTGGCGCTCATCGACAGGTCGTTGTTCAGCACGACGAAATCCGCATCCATGCCAGCCCTCAAGGCGCCCTTGTGCGAAATGCCGACTGCTTCCGCCGGATAGACGCTTGCCATGCGTACCGCCTGCTCCAGCGGCAGGCCCAGCTTTTCATGCACGAAGCGAACTGATGACAGCATGTCGATATCGGCACCGGCGAGCGTGCCGTCGGCGAGCGTCAAACGGCCATCCTTGCGCAGGATTTCCCGACCATTGAGCGTGAAGCTGGTCACATCGGTGCCGATGGGCGACATGGCGTCGGTGACGATGAAAATACGGCCCTGCCCCTGTTTGGCGCGCAGGGCGACGGCCATGGATGGTGGAACAACATGAATGCCGTCAACAATCAGGCCGCAATGCAGTGCGGTGCTTTCCAGCGCCGCGCCGACAAGGCCAGGTTCGCGATGGCCGAGCGGGCTCATGGCATTGAACAGGTGTGTGACCATACGCGCGCCGGCCCTTTCGTAGCGGCCAGCCGTCTCGAAGCTCGATTCGGTATGACCGAGACTGACGATGATGCCTGCATTCGCCAACTGGCCAACCTGCGCTTCGGTGACGTTTTCCGGGGCAACTGTTGTCAGGAGAACATCGAGATCCTTTACCGAAGACAGAAGCAGATCGAGATCAGCCTCTTCCATCGGACGAATCAATGAAGGGTCGTGCGCACCCTTGCGCGCGACAGAAAGATGCGGCCCCTCAAGATGCAGACCCAGAAAACCGGCAATACCTTGCTGTTTCGCCTGCCTACCGGCCTTGATGGTGGCGCGGGTGATTTCCGGCGTATCGGTAATCAGTGTCGGCAACAGCGCCGTCGTGCCGAAACGGGCATGGGCGGCGCAGATACGGGAAATGCCTTCGACGGTCGGCTCGTCATTGAGCATGACGCCACCGCCGCCATTGACCTGCAGGTCGATGAAGCCAGGCAGAAGGATGCCGCCGTCGAGCGTTACTATCTCGATGCCTTCGGAAAGCGTTGAAAGCTCAGTGATGGTTTCCACCTTGCCGCCGGTTACGACGAGCACCGATTCATCATGCCACATCTCGCCATCGAAAATGCGGGCGCCCAGATAGGCCTTTCGGTTGGTCATCGTGTTTCCGTTACTTTCTTGAGCGCCACCGGCGCATCCGGATTAAAACCGCGGCTGCGCGACCAGGATTCGACGAACCCGTAGAAGGGCAGAATCAGAGCCAGCGCATCGGTGAGCGGATGGCCCGTGGCCACGAAGGGCAGTTTTCGAGCGGACTTGACCTTTTCCGATGTCGCGAAGGCAAGCGCGCGCTTGCCGGCGAGGCTTTCGACGATCTCCACGACAGAGCTCTCCGCGGCATCACGCGCGGCAAAGGCCAGAAGCGGAAATTTGTCTTCCACCAGCGCCACCGGTCCATGCAGCACTTCGGCGGCCGAGTAGGCCTCGGCATGCATGTTGGAGGTTTCCTTGAATTTCAGAGCCGCTTCGCTGGCAATCGCCAGCGCCGGGCCACGACCGAGCATGTAGAGCGATTCGGCATCACCGAGTTCTGCGGCAAAATCATCCCATCGCAGGGTGACGGCCTTGCCAAAGACTTCAGGCAGGTTTTGCAGGGCGTTGCGCAGATCGGCGTCACCCGTCCATTCGGTCAGAAGAGCGAGGCCGGCAACGATGGAATTCACGAAGGATTTGGTGGCGGCGACAGCGAGTTCCGGTCCGGCCTGGATATCCAACGCATGATTGCATGCGGATGCAATCGGCGACGGCAGTGTGTTGGTAAGCGCGATGGTGACGGCGCCGGAAGTAGTCGCAGCCTGCGCCATGGCGACGATATCGGGACTTTTGCCGGATTGCGAAATGGCGATGGCGGCACCGCCATCCAGCTTCAGTTTTGCGCCATAGATGGAGGCAAGCGAAGGACCGAGCGAAGCGACCGGGCGGCCGGCCGTCAATTCCACCGCATATTTGATGAAGGTGGCGGCGTGATCGGAAGAACCGCGGGCGATGGTGACGAGAAAGGCCGGATCCTTTTCACGCAGGGCAAGGCCAGCCGATTTGAAATCAGCGGCAGAACGTTCCAGAAGACGCGCGACGGCTTCGGGGATCTCATCGATCTCGCGGCGCATATGGGTCTGAGTGGTCATCGTGGTCTCCCGTTTTCAGCGGTCGCCAAGCGTCAGCTCGGCCACGAAATCATAGGCATCGCCCCGATAGAGGGAGCGCGTGAACTCCACCACCCGGCCGGAACCGAGATAGGAAATACGTTCGATCGACAGGCCGGCGGCACCGACCGACATCTGCAACAACCCGGCATCCGGGTTTTTCACGTTGCAGGCGGAGATGCGCTGGATGGCGCGCACCGGCCGCGTATTGGCCTTTTCCAGCTCGGCATAAAGCGAGGTGGTGACGCGGCCCGGATCGGGCAGGAATTCCGCCGACAAGCTGGCGCGCTCGATGGCAAGCGGCATGTCGTTGGCAATGCGCAGGCGGCCTATACGGGCAACCAGCGTACCAGGTGCAAGGCCCAGCATGACACTTTCCTCCGGCGAGGGATGGTAAAGCCCGCGCTCCAGCCATTCCGAGCGGGTGACAAGGCCGCGCCGCGCCATGTCCTCTGTGAAGGACGTCAGATGCGAGAGCGGTTGCTCGACGCGCGAAACAGGCTTGACCACAAAGGTGCCGGAACCGTGGCGGCGCAGCAGCAGGCCATCCTTGACCAGATCATCCACCGCCTTGCGCACGGTGACGCGGCTGACACTGGCGTAATCGGCAAGGTCACGTTCTGCGGGCAATGCTGCGCCATGGGCAAGGCGTCCGGAGCGGATGGCATCTTCCAGCGTCTGGCGCAGTTTCAGATAAAGCGGGCCGGCGCTTGCCGCCTGAAAGCCGTCGAGCGGCAGAAGGGCGGAAAGCGCTTCGCTCATCGATCGGTCCCTTCCGAGGTCAGTTCGGACACGGCAAGCGAGACGGCGCCGGTGAGCGCATCGGCCAAAGGCTCGGACAGGCGGTTGCGATGACGTTCAGCCAGATAGACTGGATAGAGACCGGCAAGGCCGCCGAGCAGGCATAGGCGCCCCTCGCCCTGCATGACGGCGGCAACGGCATCAAGCGCAGCATCGACTTCGCCGGCGGCGGCGTGAAGAATGCGCAATGCCGTCTCATCGCCGCGTTCGGCTGCAAAAAATACGCGTGGCGCATAACGGCCGAATTCGCCGGGGCTGGCCTTGCGGGCAAACCCGACGACCTGCTCGGGATCATTGCCGAACTCCGCCAAAAGTTCGGCGGAGAGCGGCGTCACCGAGCGGACGCCATCATGCGCCAGCAGGCACTCCTGCAACGCGGCATGACCGAGACGGGCACCGCTACCAAGATCGCTGACCTGAAAACCCCAGCCGCCGATAGAGGTGAGTTCAGCGCCGCGGCGCGCCAGGCAGATGGTGCCCGTACCGAGAATGGCGATGGCGCCATCTTCACTGCCAACGGCCCCCTCAAGCGCGATCAGCCCGTCATTGACGATTTTCGAGCGCTGGAACGGCAGGCGGGCCAGAACATAATTGACGGCATCGCCGACATTGTTACCGGCAAGCCCGAGCAGAGCCGAGGATGTCGAGACCAGATGTTCCGAAAGACCGGCATCCCGAAAGGCCAGACGTGCGGCCTCGTCGATATGGCGCAGAGCATTGTCGGGATCGGACAGAATGTTGGAGGCGCCGCTTTTGCCACGGCCGAGAATGCGACCATCGGCATCCGCCACCGCCGCACGGCAACTGGTTCCGCCACCATCGATCCCGAGAATATAGTTGGGCATGAATACCTCCGACACAAACCATACCAAAAAAGTACCAATAGCCAAGAGCGATTTGCAATTCGCATTTTGGAAACATTTCAATTCATTGAATTACAATTACATTTTTCCGAAATCATGGTCGTTCCGCGATTCAACTTAGGCGACCGTTAATTTGCATCTGGACAATTGGTATTTTTTTGGCATCATTTCTCTCGAGGGAGAACTCGGATGAGCAAAAACGCCACCGAAGCCAGACATGACAATGCGATCGGGCTCGATCAGCTTGAGCCGGCTGCCGTGCTGCGGCTGCTCGCGGACGGCCAGCAGGCTGCGGCGCTTGCGGTATCGGACGCCATTCCGGCGATTGCTGAGGCGGCCACACTGGCGGCCGACGCTCTGCGCAATGGTGGACGACTGATCTATGTCGGCGCCGGCAGTTCCGGCCTGATGGCCATGGCCGATGCGCTTGAATTGCCCGGCACTTACGGCATTGCCCGCGACCGGATCGTGGTGCTGTTGGCCGGTGGGCTTGCCAGCCTGACCGATCTGACGGGCGGGCCGGAAGACGATATCGCTCTGGCCGAGCGAGACGCCGCTTCCATTGACGCCAACGACTGCGTGATCTGCGTCACCGCCAGCGGCTCGACACCCTATTCGCTCACTATCGCCAAAATTGCCGCATCCCGTGGAGCCAAGGTGATCGGTCTGGCCAACAATGCCGGCGCGCCTTTGTTCGATGTGGCCGATGTGGCCGTTCTTCTGGCGACTCCGCCGGAAGTGGTGGCCGGATCGACGCGCATGGGCGCTGGAACCGCCCAAAAAATCGCGTTCAACATGCTGTCGACTCTCACCGCCATCAAGCTTGGCCACGTGCATGACGGGCATATGGTGGATGTGCGTGCCGACAATGAAAAACTGCGGGGCCGCGCTACCCGCATCGTTTCCGAAATCGCCGGCATCGACATGGATGCCGCTGGCGAACGGATGCAAAGCGCTGCTGGCTCGGTGAAAATAGCCGTGCTGCTGGCGGCCGGCGCAAAAAATTCCGAAGCTGCGCAGGCAGCACTTGCTCGTTCAGGGCAAGTGCTGCGGCAGGCGCTGGCCGAGTTCAAAGAATAATAACCGGGAACCGAAAACGCGCCTGCGGGCGCTATAACTGGGAGAATGTCATGACCCGTATGCTGAAAGGCCTGATGCTTGCCACGACCGTGCTTGTGCCTGCGGCACTGGCAGGTGTCGCCAACGCTGCTGATACTGCGCTGACCATCGAAAGCTGGCGCAATGACGACCTGTCGATCTGGCAGGAAAAGCTGATCCCCGCCTTCGAAGCCAAAAACCCTGGCATCAAGGTGACTTTTGCACCGATGGCGCCGACCGAATACAATTCGGCCGTCAACGCCAAGCTGGAGGCTGGCACGGCGGGCGATCTCATCACCTGCCGCCCGTTCGACCTGTCGCTTGCCATGTTCGAGAAGGGCCAGCTGGCCGCTCTGAACGATCTCGACGGCATCAAGAATTTTTCCGACACGGCAAAATCCGCCTGGACCACAGACGACGGCAAAACGACGTTTTGCGTGCCGATGGCATCGGTCATTCACGGTTTCATCTACAACAAGAAGGCCTTTGAAGAGCTGAAGGTCGAGGTGCCGAAGACCGAGGACGAGTTTTTTGCCCTGCTCGACAAGATCAAGACCGACGGCAACTATATCCCGATGGCCATGGGCACCAAGGACCAGTGGGAAGCCGCGACCATGGGCTATTACAATATCGGCCCGAATGACTGGAAGGGCGAGGACGGCCGCAAGGCACTGATCGCCGGCACGCAGAAACTGACCGATGCCGACTGGGTCGAGCCCTACAAGACGCTCGCCAAGTGGAAGCCTTATCTCGGCGACGGTTTTGAGGCCCAGACCTATCCGGACAGCCAGAACCTCTTCACGCTCGGCCGCGCGGCCATCTATCCGGCCGGTTCGTGGGAAATCGCACCATTCAAGGCGCAGGCCGATTTCGAGATGGGCGCCTTCCCGCCACCGGTGAAGAAGGCCGGCGATACCTGCTATATTTCCGACCATAACGACATCGGTATCGGCCTCAACGCCAAGGGCAAGAACCCGGAAGCGGCCAAAAAATTCCTCGCCTGGGTCGCCTCGCCGGAATTCGCCACGCTTTACGCCAATTCGCTGCCGGGCTTCTTCAGCCTGAACTCGACGGCTGTGAAGATGGAAGACCCGCTGGCGCAGGAATTCGTCTCGTGGCGCCAGACTTGCAAGCCGACCATACGTCCGAGTGCGGCAATCGTCGGCCGTGGCAAGCCGAACCTCGATCTGGAAATGTGGCGCGTGTCGGCAAACGTCATCAACGGCACGCAGACACCGGAACAGGCTGCCGAAGAGACCCAGAAGGGTCTGGACAGCTGGTACAAGCCGGCGAAGTGAGCTGAATGAAGGCACGCAGGCTGATCATCAGCCTACGTATCTTCGGCAAGGCTCATCAACCTCTCAGTCGTCATCCTCGGGCTTGTCCCGAGGATCTGCAACTGCCTGAAGATCATGAACGTGGTCAGATCCTCGGCACAAGGCCGAGGATGACGCCTCACATGCAAACGTAGAGTTCCAGTCATGAGCGATATCTACACAGCCGATCCTGCGATCGTTCCGATCAAACGGCCCACTCGCTGGCATATCGCCGTGTTTCTGGCGCCCGCCGTGCTGGTCTATACGGCGATCATGATCCTGCCGCTGATCGAAACGCTGCGGTTGTCGCTCTATAATCTCGTTGATGGACAAACGGCGTTTGTCGGCCTGTCCAATTTCGCCACGCTGTTTTCCGATCCGCGGCTTTCCGCGAGTTTCTGGAATGCGCTCGGCAACAACCTGATCTTCTTCGTCATTCACATGCTTGTGCAGAACCCGGTGGGTGTTGCGCTTGCCGCCATGCTCTCCATTCCGAAACTGCGCTTCGCCACCTTCTATCGCACCGCCATTTTTGTGCCGACGCTGCTCTCATTTGTCATCGTCGGCTTCATCTGGAAGCTGATCCTGTCGCCGATCTGGGGCATTGCGCCGGGCATGCTGGATGTGGTCGGTTTGAAATGGATGTTCGCGCCTTGGCTCGGTCGACCTGACAGTGCGCTGATCACCGTGTCGCTGATTTCGGTGTGGCAATATGTCGGTATTCCGATGATGCTGATCTATGCCGCCCTCTTGAACATTCCCGAAGAAGTGCTGGAGGCCGCCGAATGCGATGGCATTACCGGCTGGGGCCAGTTCTGGAAGATCAAGCTGCCGCTGATCCTGCCGTCGATCGGCATCATCTCCATCCTCACTTTCGTCGGCAATTTCAACGCCTTCGACCTGATCTACACCGTTCAGGGGGCGCTGGCCGGGCCCGACGGCTCGACCGATATTCTCGGCACCCTGCTCTACCGAACCTTCTTCGGCTTCCAGAACCAGATGGGCGACCGCTCGATGGGGGCCACCATCGCCACCGTGATGTTCCTGATCATCCTCGCCGGCGTGTCGCTCTACCTTTTTGTCATCCAGCGGCGCATTCGTCGCTACCAGTTCTGAAGGAAGCGATCATGGCCAAGGCACGCACCTCGCTTGTCCGCAGCGGACTGATCCACCTGGCGCTGATCAGCTACACACTGATTGCGCTGTTTCCGGTGTTCCTGACGCTCATCAATTCGTTCAAGAGCCGCAACGCGATCTTTCGCGATCCGATGGCGATCCCCACGCCTTCCACCTTTGATCTCGTCGGCTATCAGACCGTGCTCGCACAGGGCGACTTCTTTGGTTACTTCCAGAACAGCCTGATCGTCACCGTTCTTTCCATCGCTCTGGTTCTGCTGTTCGGCGCCATGGCGGCTTTCGCGCTCTCCGAATATCGGTTTCGCGGCAATCTGCTGATGGGGCTTTATCTGGCGCTCGGCATCATGATCCCGATCCGGCTCGGCACCGTCGCCATCCTGCAGGGCATGGTGGCTGCCGGTCTCGTCAACACGCTGACGGCGCTGGTTCTGGTCTATACGGCGCAAGGACTGCCGCTCGCCATCTTCATTCTCTCGGAATTCATGCGCAATGTTTCCGACGACCTGAAGAATGCCGGACGGATAGACGGGTTATCCGAATACGCAATCTTCTTCCGGCTTGTCCTGCCGCTGGTGCGCCCAGCCATGGCGACGGTTGCCGTGTTCACCATGATACCCATCTGGAACGACCTGTGGTTCCCGCTGATCCTTGCCCCCGGTGAGGAAACCAAAACGGTAACGCTGGGCGCACAGATGTTCATCGGCCAGTTCGTGACCAACTGGAATGCCGTGCTCTCCGCCCTGTCGCTCGCCATCCTGCCGGTTCTGGTTCTCTACGTCATCTTCTCACGCCAGCTGATCCGCGGCATCACATCGGGAGCCGTCAAATGAGTTCACATTCCCCTCTTCGCGTGCTTGTGGCCGGTCTCGGCAATATGGGCCGCAGCCACGCACTGGCCTATCACAACAATCCCGGCTTCGAGATTGTTGGCCTAGTGAACCGAAGCAAGCCTGATTTGCCGGCAGAACTCGGCGACTATCCTTTCTTCGATAATTTCGAGGCGGCACTTTCCGAACTGAAGCCGGATGTCTGCTCGATCAATACCTATTCCGACAGCCATGCGGACTTTGCCATCAAGGCATTCGAAGCAGGTGCCCATGTGTTTCTGGAAAAACCGCTGGCAACGACCGTGGCCGATGCAGAGCGCGTGGTCGCGGCGGCCAAGGCGACGGGCAAAAAACTGGTGATCGGTTACATCCTGCGCCATCACCCTTCGTGGATAAGACTGATCGCGGAAGCGCGCAAACTCGGACCGCCTTACGTCTTCCGCATGAACCTCAACCAACAGTCCTCCGGCGCCCATTGGGACGTGCACAAGGCGCTGATGCAGACGACGGCGCCGATCGTTGATTGCGGTGTGCATTATCTCGACGTGATGTGCCAGATCACCGATGCGCGTGCCGTGGAGGTGCGCGGCATGGGCCTGCGCATGACCGATGAGATTGCACCGAACATGTATAATTATGGCCACCTGCAGGTGATGTTCGAGGATGGATCGGTCGGATGGTACGAGGCCGGCTGGGGACCGATGATGTCGGAAACGGCTTTCTTCGTGAAGGACGTGATGTCGCCGAAAGGATCAGTCTCTATCCGCGTCGATGAAAACGCCAAATCTGCCGATATCGACACGCATACGAAAACATCGGTTATCCGCGTGCATCGTGCCGAGACCGGGCCGGATGGCAAATTTCTCGCCCCTGACGAGGATCTCAGGATGGAAGGCGAACCCGGCCATCAGGAGCTTTGCGACCTCGAACAGGCCTATGTGTTGAAAGCGATCCGCGACGATATCGACCTGACACGGCACATGCACGATGCCGTGCAATCGCTGCGCCTGGCGCTGGCGGCCGACGAAAGCGTGCGTACCGGTCTGCCGGTTCGTTTTTGAGATTACGTAAAGGAATAAGCTCTTGGGTTCTCTGAAACTGACATCCATCCGCAAAGCCTTTGGCACGCACGAGGTACTGAAAGGCATCGATCTCGAGGTCGCGGACGGGGAGTTCGTGATCTTTGTCGGCCCGTCGGGCTGCGGCAAGTCCACGCTTTTGCGTGTGATCGCGGGTCTCGAGGATGCGACCAGCGGCAGCGTGCAGATCGATGGCGACGAGGTTGCATCGGTACCGCCGGCCAAGCGCGGCATCGCCATGGTCTTCCAGTCCTACGCGCTTTATCCGCACCTGACGGTGAAGGACAATATGGGGCTGGGCCTCAAACAGGCCGGTGCGCCAAAGCAAGAGATCGAGACGCGGGTGACCGAGGCTTCGCGCATGCTGTCGCTCGCGCCGTATCTGACGCGGCGTCCGGCTGAACTTTCCGGTGGCCAGCGGCAGCGTGTCGCCATCGGCCGCGCGATTGTGCGCGAACCAAAACTGTTCCTGTTCGACGAGCCCCTCTCCAACCTCGACGCAGCTTTGCGTGTGCAGACACGGCTGGAGATCGCCCGCCTGCACCGGCAGCTGAAAGCGACGATGATCTATGTGACGCACGACCAGGTGGAGGCCATGACGCTGGCCGACAAGATCGTGGTGCTGAATGCCGGCGCGATAGAGCAGATCGGTTCACCGATGGAGCTTTACAACAGGCCAGCCAACACGTTTGTGGCCGGCTTCATCGGTTCACCGCAGATGAATTTTATCGAGGCTGAACGTCTGGGTGACACACAGGCAAAAACCATCGGCATCCGGCCTGAGCATATCGCACTGTCTCGTGAAAGCGGCGATTGGGAGGGCAAGGTCGTACATGCCGAACATCTCGGCGCCGATACTATTCTTTATCTCGAAACGGAGGCTACAGGACTTCTGACCGTGCGCCTGTTCGGAGAACATCGCTATGGTGCCGACGACATCGTGTTCGCCACACCGGATAAAAGCCGTCTGCACCGCTTCGATGCCGACGACAAGGCGATTGCCGCTTCCTGAACCTTACTCTGAGGCTTGCCGACATTTGCGAACAAGCCGATATCTTCACCGATGAAACGGTGAGACATGATGGATCTGCAGAAGTTTTTCGACCGGTCTTCGGTCGAGGTGGCGCGTGCGTTGATCGGTTCCGAACTAACCTTTGCCGGCGCGGGCGGGATAATTGTCGAGACGGAAGCCTACGAGCCGGATGACCCGGCCTCGCACAGTTTTCGCGGCGTGACTCCGCGTACACGAACCATGTTCGGTGCGCCGGCCCATGCCTATGTCTACCGCTCCTACGGCATTCACTGGTGCCTGAATTTCGTCTGCCGGCCAGGCAGCGCTGTGCTGATCCGGGCGCTGCAACCGACCGTAGGCCTGCAACAGATGGAGATACGGCGCGGCAAGACCGACCCTCTGCTTCTCTGTTCTGGGCCCGGGCGGCTGTGCCAGGCATTGGCGATCAGCATCGAGCACGACGGTCTGTTTTTATCGCAGCCGCCGTTCACTCTTACACCGCCGCCGATTTCACCGATCATCGACACCGGCATCCGGATCGGCATAACGAAGGCGGTGGAACTGCCGTGGCGTTTCGGACTGCATGGTTCCGCTCATGTCAGTCGTAAGTTTGCGTGACAACTTTCCCTGCGTCGCACCTCAACACCGATGTATTGCCATTCATTTGGCGGAGATATTGCCTATATAGGGTAATTTTTCGTGTTCATTACCGAATAAAGTAGAGTATTTAAATCAAACAACTACTGTATTTTCGCAAAACTTGATGCAATATACCACGCAAGACGCGTGGAGAATCCCTATGAACGACATGTCCGGAGCCAAGGGAGCGGCCCAAGATCCTTTGGCAGATCTCACCCTCTCCGAAGATGCACTGACCGCATTCGAGTGGTCATTATGGCGTATCTCCGCCGCCTTTCTGCGTTGGCAATCGGAATGCAGCACGGACCTCGCCGGCACCAGTATCAGCGGGCTTGAGACCGCCGTCCTGCATACAATCAGATATCGCCAGAAACCCAAGGGATTGAGCGAAATCTGCCGCCTGCTCGGCCGCGACGATACCGCCAATGTGCAATACGCCATCAAGAAACTGCAGGGCCTGAAGATGATCGAGCGCGTCAAGGGTCGCTCGCGCAAGGACACACTCTATATCCCGACCTCGACCGGCGAGCAGCTGACGAAGGATTATCGCGCGGTGCGCGAAAACCTGCTGGTGTCGATGATCCAGCGCATCGACCGCTCCGACAACAGTTTGCAATCGACCACGGAAATGCTGGAGTTGCTGACGAGCTTTTATGAAGCCGCGACGCGGCGCGTGGCAAGCAGTACACCGCCAATCAGCCATTCCGGCCAGGCCTGACCTTTTCCAACCGGTGATGCATGGCTACGATGATGGAAAACAAGCCATCACGACAGGTGCATTCAATGATTTTCCATGCGGTTTCGGACTGGGACGATGCTTATGCCAACGGGCCTAACATTCCCGACGGCGGCAAGTGGCCGCAGGCATGGGTAGAGCCGGCCAGAACCTACCGGGAAAAGCTGACGGCGCTCGGACGCGCCGAACTCGACATCGCTTATGGGCCGAAACCAAGGCACTTGCTGGATCTTTTCCTGCCGGAAGGTAAGCCAAAAGGCCTGGTTATCTACGTCCATGGCGGCTTCTGGCAAAATCTCGACAAATCCTACTGGTCGCATTTGGCCAATGGCGCGGCCCTGCATGGTTATGCCGTGGCGATGCCGCAATATACGCTCTGCCCCGATGCCAGCATTTCCGACATCACACACGAAATTTCCGCAGCCATCACAATGGTGGCGAACCGCCTTGATGGGCCATTACAGTTGACTGGACATTCCGCGGGAGGACATCTGGTTGCGCGCATGGTGTCGGCTACATCGCCGCTTGAACCACACATCCGCAAGCGCATCCGCAACACTGTTTCGATTTCCGGCGTGCATGATCTGCGCCCACTGCTGGCAACGCGACTGAACGACAAGCTGCAATTGACCCCAGGCGAAGCAGACAGGGAGAGCCCGGCGCTTCTGTCGCCGGGACCAGACACCCGGCTGTTCTGCTGGGTGGGCGCAAACGAGCGTACCGAATTCGTTCGCCAGAACGACCTTCTCGCCAATGTCTGGACCGGGCTTGGCGCCGCGACCGGCGTTTATCATGAGGCGGACCGCCACCATTTCAATGTGGTCGATGGATTAGCTGATCCAGAGCATCCGCTGACGAAAACCCTTTTATCTTGATATTCATCAAGACTTACATGCATCCACCGTTCATTCTCGCCTGATAAGCCCCCGGGGCAAAGGCCTGTCACGGAAAAGTTGCGATCATGACCATACAGAGACGACGCCGGATCGTAAGAACCAGACGAGCCAGTCTGGGGATTACGCTCGTGGCGGCGATTTCCTTTCTGGCAGGGCTGACCGACGCGATCGGATTGCAGCTCTCCGGTGATTTCGTCTCGTTTATGACCGGCAATACGACACGCGCTGCGATCTCCTTCGAGCAGGGAAATTATGGCCACGCGCTCGTGCTGGCCGGCGCGATCGTTACATTCGTGGCCGGCAATGCGCTCGGCATCATCGTGGCGCACCTGTTCGCAAGGCGCATCTTTGCGGTTTTGGTCACGGTTGGGATGCTTCTTACAGTCGCATCCGCACTGGCCGCCCCAGAACAGGCTGTCTGGCGTTTTAACGCCGTGGTACTGGCCATGGGGTTGGTGAATGCCGCCGTGGAACATATCGAAGGCCTGCCGATCGGTCTGACCTATGTCACCGGTGCACTGTCGCGGCTAGGTCGTGGCATCGGCCGCACCATCCTCGGTGAGCGCAATTTTGGCTGGACGGTGCAGATCGTGCCATGGCTCGGTATGGCGGCGGGCGCACTTTGCGGCGCGGCGCTGGCCATCGGACTTCCCGACCATGCGCTGCAGATGGCGGCATGGCTGACGCTGGGTTTTGCCGGCGTGACGCTATTTATTCCGCGTTCGCTCCAGCATCGCTACAATCAGCGACCCGCACGGTCACCGACCCAGAACGACGCGCGCCCTTGAACTTTCCGGACAGGATTTCGGGCTATAGTCATCTTTAGCGAAGCAAACCCGAAGGCACCCATCCCGGATGATATTCTATCTTTCCAAAATAGTCTGGCTACTGCTGCAACCATTGTCTCTGGCCTTTTTCCTGTGTTTTGCCGGTGTCCTTCTGGCCTTGTTCCGCTTCAGAAGAGTGGGAGGCGCGCTTTCGCTTTGTGCAGCACTCTTGCTGTTCGTGACGCTCTACACCACGGCGGGCAGCGTCGCGTTGCAGGTACTGGAAGACCATGTGCGAAAACCGCAGGTAGACCCGACCAGCCTGTCGTGCATCATCGTTCTCGGAGGCGCATTCGAAACTCCGGTAACGACCAGCCGCGGCGGCATCGAACTCAATCAGGCGGCCGACCGCTTTGTCGAAACGGCAAGGCTGGCGCTGAAGTATCCGCAATCGAAAATTCTGGTGTCGGGCGGCGACGGATCTATCAGCGGCGCCTATGAGGGCGAGGCTGGGGCTTCGGAACGGTTCTTCTCCGCATTCGGCATCCATGCTGACCGATTGATAAAGGAAAACACATCTCGCAACACGTTCGAAAACATGCTGAATACTGCGGCGCTGCTGAAAGACAACAAGCTTTCGGACTGCCTGCTGGTCACTTCGGCCTTTCACATGCCGCGCTCGCTCGGGCTGTTTCGCCATGCAGGGCTGACAGTGATGGCGTGGCCGGTGGACTATCGCACCACCGGCATCGAAACGCTCGGCCTTGATTTCACACAGCCTTCCGTCAACGCGCAACAGACCGCAACGGCCGCACGCGAATGGCTGGGTCTTGTCGGATATTATCTGGCCGGACGCACCGGGTCGCTGATGCCGAACTGATTATTTCTTCGAGATGGTGACGAACTTGGCGCCACGAACGCGCACCGTCATCTGGCAGGGATCACCGCCCGTGCGATCGCAATATTTCGGCGCCATCTTGAAGACGAAGACCATATTGCCGAAACGCTTGATGAAATCGTAGGAAAAGATGCGGGCGGTGGCGATCATAAAATAACCGCCCTCCTTCACCTGCAGGTAAAAGTTATAGGGGCAGCCTTCTTCCGAGCTGCAGGCCGGCCCCTTGGTGCCGTCACAGGTGTAAGCGCCGTGATTGGCGATCGCATCGATCAAGCCATCATTGTTGATATCCAGCCGGGTGATGTAGTCTGCCCCGAACTCGGCCGTTTTGCATTGTTTGCGGAAATGATCTTTTTCATAAATTTCCGGATCGCTCAGCAGCTTCTGCTGGGCGGAAACCGGCAATGCCGCCACTAAAAAAAGCAGCGCAAATGCAAAGGACAATAGCTTCATCGAAATAACCCCGGGAAACAGCAGGCATGAAAAAGTCATGCTCGCCGATCTGTCGACCGGCGGCTTTGGCCCATAATCCCAGATGGTGCTTGCGTGGCGCTTGCGGGAAGCGCGCTCCATTTGCGCGCGCTGACTGCGATCAGCTTTTCTTTTCGCGAAGACGGATGATCACGTCGACATGCGCGATTTCCATGCCCTCCGGCGGTGCCGGCAGGTTGTCGATCGCCAGATTGTTGATCGGGATATCCAGCACTTCATTCCTTCCTTCAACGAAGAAGTGATGATGATCCGACGTGTTCGTGTCGAAATAGGTCTTTGCGCTCTCGACCGCGAGAACACGGATCATGCCCGCTTCGGTGAACTGGTGCAGAGTGTTATAGACGGTGGCGAGCGAAACCGGCACGCCAGCGGACGTCGCCTCCTCGTGCAGTTCCTCCACCGTCAGATGGCGGTCACCCTTGGCAAAAAGGAGATCGGCCAGTGCGATACGTTGCCGCGTCGGACGCAGCCCGCATACCCGCAATCTCGTTTCCACGTCCATGCTGGCTTCAGCCATCATGCAGGCAAACTCCCGTCATCTTTGATAAAGTTCAACACTCGATATAACTTTAGCGACGACTGGTTTCAATAGCGCACGTGTTCGCGCCATCACTGCCACCCTATGCGTCATGGAAAAAACGCAGATTCGACGTTTACGCCTCTGGTTTGGCGGCTTCGCTTCCTATATGCCCTCGTGATCGTATGGGGCATTCCCGGTTGATCGCGCAAGCGAATTGGGCCGCTCTCTTAATTTTGTGCCGATCCTGCTCTATAGCTTCGGATGGCCGCGACAGACGGAGTAATGGATAATCCTGATGGCAACGAGACAGTCCAGCTACAGCTACGAAGAAATCATCTCCTGCGCACATGGTGACCTCTTCGGACCCGGTAATGCGCAATTGCCGCTGCCGCCCATGCTGATGGTCCACCGCATCACGGACATTTCCGAAACCGGCGGCGCCTTCGACAAGGGCTATCTACGCGCCGAATACGACGTGCGTCCGGACGACTGGTATTTCCCATGCCATTTTGAAGGCAACCCGATCATGCCGGGCTGCCTCGGCCTTGACGGCATGTGGCAGCTGACCGGCTTCTTCCTCGGCTGGCTGGGTGAAGAAGGCCGCGGCATGGCGCTTTCCACCGGCGAAGTGAAGTTCAAGGGCATGATCCGCCCGACTACAAAACTTCTCGAATTCGGCATCGACTTCAAGCGCGTCATGAAGGGCCGCCTCGTGCTCGGCACCGCCGACGGCTGGCTGAAGGCCGATGGCGAAACCATTTATCAGGCAACCGACCTGCGTGTCGGCCTTGCCAAAGACAAGACGGCCTGAACCGCTTTTTTAAGAGCGGTCGACGAAAACAACAAAGGTTTGATCACATGAGACGGGTAGTAGTCACGGGCCTCGGGATCGTGTCCTCGATCGGTAACGATGCTGGCGAAGTCACCGAATCCCTGCGTCAGGCAAAGTCCGGCATTTCCTTTTCCGAGGATTTTGCCGAGCACGGCTTCAAGTGCCAGGTCTGGGGCAAGCCGAACATCGATACGACGGATCTCGTCGATCGCCGCGCCATGCGCTTTCTCTCCCAAGGCGGAGCGTGGAACCACGTCGCCATGAAGCAGGCGCTGGCTGACAGCGGCCTCGAAGAGAAGGACTACGCTCAGAACGAGCGTGCCGGCATCATTATGGGTTCGGGCGGTCCGTCCACCCGCACGCTGATCGAAGCCGCCGACATCACCATCAAGAACAACAGCCCGAAGCGCATCGGCCCGTTTGCCGTGCCGAAGGCAATGTCCTCGACGGCATCGGCAACGCTTGCCACCTGGTTCAAGATCCACGGCGTCAACTACTCGATCTCGTCGGCCTGCTCGACATCTGCGCACTGCATCGGCAATGCCGCTGAAATGATCCAATGGGGCAAGCAGGACATCATGTTCGCCGGCGGCCATGAAGATCTCGACTGGACCATGTCGAACCTGTTCGACGCCATGGGCGCCATGTCTTCCAAATACAACGACAACGCGCCAAGCGCCTCGCGCGCCTATGACGTTGATCGCGACGGTTTCGTCATCGCTGGCGGCGCAGGCGTTCTGGTTCTCGAAGAACTGGAACATGCCAAGGCCCGTGGCGCCAAGATCTACGCGGAAATCACCGGTTACGGTGCGACTTCCGATGGTTACGACATGGTCGCTCCGTCGGGCGAAGGCGCGATCCGCTGCATGCGCCAGGCACTTTCCACCGTGAAGGGCGATGTCGATTACATCAACACCCACGGCACCTCGACGCCGGTGGGCGATTCGAAGGAAATCGGCGCCATCCGCGAAGTGTTCGGCGATAAGATCCCGCACATCCAGTCGACCAAGTCCTTGACCGGCCACTCACTGGGTGCTGCCGGCGTGCAGGAATCGATCTACGGCCTTTTGATGATGCAGGCCGGCTTTATCGGTGAAAGCGCTCACATCCAGAACCTGGACCCGGAATTCGACGGCGTGCCGATCGTGCGCAAGCGCATCGACAATGCCAAGATCGACACCGTTCTTTCCAATTCCTTCGGCTTCGGCGGCACCAACGCCACGCTGGTCTTCCAGCGTTACAACGGATAATCGCCCATGACCGGTATCATGCAGGGCAAGCGCGGGCTCATCATGGGCGTCGCCAACAATCACTCCATCGCCTGGGGCATTGCCAAGGCGCTGTCGGCGCAGGGCGCGGAACTGGCCTTCACCTATCAGGGTGATGCGCTGGGCAAGCGTGTGAAGCCGCTTGCGGCAGAGGTCGGATCCGACTTCGTCATCCCGTGCGACGTGGAAGACATCGCATCCGTCGATTCGACCTTCGACGCCATCAAGGAGCGCTGGGGTTCTTTCGATTTCATCGTTCATGCCATCGGCTTTTCCGACAAGAACGAGCTGAAAGGCCAGTACGCCGAGACCACGCGCGAAAACTTTTCGCGCACCATGGTCATCTCGTGCTTCTCGTTCACCGAGATCGCCAAGCGCGCAGCCCCACTAATGACCAATGGTGGTTCGATGCTGACGCTGACCTATAACGGCTCGCAGCGCGTCATCCCGAACTACAACGTCATGGGTGTCGCCAAGGCTGCCCTGGAAGCCTCCGTGCGTTATCTGGCAGCGGATTTTGGCCCGCAGGACATTCGCGTCAACACGATCTCGGCAGGCCCGGTGCGCACGCTTGCCGGCGCCGGCATTTCGGACGCCCGCGCTATCTATGCCTGGAATAAGGAAAACGCACCGCTGCGCCGTACGGCCACCATCGAGGACATCGGTGGCTCGGCTCTTTACCTGCTGTCCGACCTGTCGCGCGGCGTCACGGGCGAAGTACACTATGTGGATGCCGGCTACAGCATCACCTCGCTGCCGACGCTCGACAAGCTGCGCAAGGCCGACGTCGAGTAATCGACCACTTCGTTATTGCTTCAATTCAGCGGCCGCCTGGATATTCCCGGCGGCCGCTGCTTCTTTCAGCAGATTTTTGGCTCTTGCCGGATCTTCTTCCACCAGCAAATGGGCAAGCTTCCATTTTGCCCAATGATCTTTTGTCTTTGGTAGGCTGAGTTCGAGATAGCGCCTCGCCAACGCAACATCCTTTTTCACGCCGTCGCCATCTGCGAGCATGAATGCCAGCATGTGGTAGGCCCAGATATTCCCGTTTTCTGCTGAGACGCGGTACCAGATGGCCGCTATTTTCAGATCGGCCTGGACACCGATGCCCTTCTGATAACACCAGCCGACTTTCAGTTGACCGTGTTTGTCGTTCTTGGCGGCCGAGCGTATGTACCAGTTGAAGGCCTGGACGGGGTCTTCTGCAACGCCCGCACCGTGCTCATAAAGCTCGCCGAGTTTGAAGGCTGCGACAGCATTGCCTTTTTCCGCGGAGACCCTGAAATAGCGGGCGACCTTGACAGCATCCTGTGCGTTTCCGGAATCGCGAGCCTGATAAAATTCGGCGGCGTTGAACCATTCCCAGGAATTTCTGATCTGGTCCGATTGAGCGGTCGCGGCTGAAAATAGCAGCCCAACAAGACTGCAGGCTATCCTGTTCATGCCATCCCCCAACGCCACCGAATGCAACCTTAGAATGCATTCGACGGCCTTGGCAAGGAGATTGGCAAAGCGTGTTACTTCTTCGCCCAGAGAACCTTGAACTTCGAATTGCGGCAGGTCTCGCCGCTTTCACGGAAGGCCTCTGCCAGAACCGGCTCATAGGTCAAGCCACGATTGGCCACCATCAGCAGCTGGCCGCCGCTGCGCAGCGAACTGGCTGCCGTGCGGATCATCGTCTTGCCAAGCTCGGGATCGGCCGCCTGCGCCTCATGGAAAGGCGGGTTCATGATGACGAGGTCGTATTTTTCCTTCGGCGGCTCGGCACCGAGATCCTGCCAGAAAAAGCGGGTGGCGAGATCGGGGCAGTTGCCGGCGAGATTACGCTTGGCAAACTCCAGCGCCTTCCAGTCTGCCTCGAAAAGGTCGATACGGTTGGTGCGGCGCGATTTCTCGGCCAGCATGACGGAGAGATAACCCCAGCCTGCGCCGAAGTCTGCAGCATTGCCGTCGAAATCAGTCGGCAGGCGGCTTGCGAGCAGCTCTGAGCCCGGATCGACGTGGTCATGGGAAAAGATGCCGGGAATCGTCTCAAAGCGTCCCTCGACCATGCCTGCGGTCTTGCGCAGCGCCTTGATGCTGGGGGACGCATCTTCCGGGCGTCCGAACCAGATGGCGACGCCGTGATATTTCGGGGCATAGTCGAGAATGATGCCGAGTTTCAGCAGCATGGTACGGATCGGCTGGATGCCGTCTTCCTTGCCGCCGGCGATGACGATGACGCCCCCGACCTTGACGCGGGCCAGAACCTCGGCAATGCGGTTTTCATTTTCGCCGCGATGTTTGCCGCAGAGCACGAGACCGAAATCGTAATCTTCGCCTTCCACTTCCGGGAAAGCGTTATCGCCAAGCGCGCGAAACAGCGGGCGGAACGGCTGTACGGCGGTGATATCGCCCAAAAACTCCGACGGCTTGGCATGGCCGGCCTCGGCGCCAAGGAAGAGCACACGCTCGCCCTCGACCGGCATCGGCACCGCATCGGTGGCAAAGGGATGGAAAAGCGTCTTGAGGGCGTCTCTGCTCATGATGTCGGACCTTGGGAATTTAGGGGCGGTTTTGTTATTTAAACGGATAAAGAAAAGGCGCGGAAGATGAAACTCCCGCGCCTCGATCTCTCGATAGACGAAAGCTTATTCTGCTGCTTCGCCTTCGGCCTTCTTGATTTCCTCGCCGGTGGTCTGGTCAACGACCTTCATCGACAGGCGAACCTTGCCGCGCTCGTCGAAGCCCATCAGCTTGACCCAAACCTTGTCGCCTTCCTTGACGATGTCGGAGGTCTTGGCAACGCGCTCGGAAGCGAGCTGCGAGATGTGGACCAGACCATCGCGGGCGCCGAAGAAGTTGACGAAGGCGCCGAAATCGGCGGTCTTCACAACGGTGCCTTCGTAGACCACGCCAACTTCCGGCTCGGCAACGATCGAGTGGATCCACTTGCGGGCCGCTTCGATTTCCTTGCCCGACGAAGATGCGATCTTGACGGTGCCGTCGTCTTCGATGTTGATCTTGGCGCCGGTCTTTTCGACGATTTCGCGGATGACCTTGCCGCCCGAACCGATGACTTCACGGATCTTGTCGACCGGGATGTTCATGACTTCGATGCGCGGTGCGAATTCGCCGAGCTGCGAGCGACCTTCGGTGATGGCATTCGCCATTTCGCCAAGGATGTGCTTGCGACCGCCCTGTGCCTGACCGAGAGCGACCTTCATGATCTCTTCGGTGATACCGGCGATCTTGATGTCCATCTGCAGCGAGGTGATGCCATCGGCAGTACCGGCTACCTTGAAGTCCATGTCGCCGAGGTGGTCTTCGTCGCCGAGGATGTCGGAGAGAACGGCAAAACGGTCGCCTTCGAGGATCAGACCCATGGCGATACCAGCAACCGGCTTTGCGAGCGGAACGCCGGCATCCATCAGAGCAAGCGAGGTGCCGCAGACGGTTGCCATCGAGGACGAGCCGTTGGACTCAGTGATCTCGGAGACGACGCGCAGCGTGTAGGGGAACTGTTCAGCCGATGGCAGCATCGGACGGATAGCGCGCCATGCGAGCTTGCCGTGACCGATTTCGCGACGGCCCGGGGAACCCATGCGGCCGGTTTCGCCAACAGAGTAGGGAGGGAAGTTGTAATGGAGCAGGAATCGCTCCTTGTACATGCCGGTCAGGCTGTCGACATACTGTTCGTCTTCGCCGGTGCCGAGCGTGGCAACAACGATCGCCTGCGTTTCACCGCGGGTGAAGAGAGCAGAACCGTGAGTGCGCGGCAGAACGCCGACTTCAGACACGATAGCGCGAACGGTTTCGAGATCGCGGCCGTCGATACGGCTCTTGGTGTCGAGGATGTTCCAGCGAACGATCTTGGCCTGCAGGTGCTTGAAGGTCGCGCCGATGACTTCGGCGGTGTACTTCGGCTCAACACCTTCCGGGAAGAAGTGCGCCTTCACCTTTGCCTTGACGGCGTCGACGGCTGCGTAACGTTCAGCCTTCTGGGTGTTCTTGTAGGCGGTGCGCAGCTCGGCTTCGAAATGCTGGAGCATTTCGGCTTCGAGTTCGGAATGATCTTCCGGCTGGAAATCGCGCGGTTCCTTGGCGGCAACTTCGGCGAGCTTGATGATCGCGTCGATGACCGGCTGGAAACCCTTGTGGCCGAACATGACGGCGCCAAGCATGACGTCTTCGTTCAGTTCCTTGGCTTCCGATTCAACCATCAGGACGGCGTCCTGGGTGCCGGCGACAACGAGATCGAGAACCGACTCGTCCATCTCGTCGAGATGCGGGTTCAGAACGTATTCGCCGTTGATGTAGCCGACGCGGGCGCCGCCGACCGGGCCCATGAACGGTACGCCGGAAATCGTCAGTGCTGCGGAAGCGGCAACCATCGACAGCACGTCGGGATCGTTTTCAAGGTCGTGCTGGACGACGGTGACGACAACCTGGGTGTCGTTCTTGTAACCTTCCGGGAAGAGCGGGCGGATCGGACGGTCGATCAGGCGGGAAACCAGGGTTTCCTTTTCCGACGGGCGACCTTCGCGCTTGAAATAGCCACCCGGGATCTTGCCGGCGGCGTAGGTCTTTTCCTGGTAGTTGACGGTCAGGGGGAAGAAGTCCTGACCCGGCTTCGGCGACTTGGCCGAAACGACGGTGGCGAGAACGACGGTTTCGCCGTAGGTGGCGAGAACGGCGCCGTCAGCCTGGCGGGCAATCTTGCCCGTTTCCAGCTTCAGCGGGCGGCCTGCCCATTCGATTTCGACGGTGTGGGTATTGAACATATAGTTGTCCTTCATTGCGGGAATGGCGTGACACCCTTTCTCAAGGCGCCGGCACAATCGACCGCAGATGTGACACATCACGGGCAAGACAACGAGAAGCTCCGATCCCTATTGAAGGGAGACATTGGCCAAGATTATCGAAAATCTCGGCCAACAAAGCATCCGGCAATCCTGCCCCATGACAGGTCGGGGTTGATCTGGCAAACCGGCCATCCGGTTTCGCCGACAGTTTTCGCGCACATCATGAACGCGACAGGCAAAGATCGGGCAAAGCCCGGAAAGAAGTCCGGCGGACACCCTGCTAAGGAGCGCCCGCCGGAAAAGGTCTTAGCGACGGATACCGAGGCTGGTGATCAGCTTGGTGTAACGGGCTTCATCCTTCTTCTTGACGTAGTCAAGAAGCGAACGGCGCGTGGAAACCATGGTCAGAAGGCCACGACGGGAGTGGTTGTCCTTCTTGTGGCCCTTGAAGTGTTCGGTCAGGTTGGTGATGCGCTCGGTGAGGATCGCAACCTGGACTTCCGGCGAACCGGTGTCGCCTTCAACGGTTGCGTATTCCTTGATGAGTTCGGCCTTGCGCTCTGCAGTGATCGACATCGTCTGATCCTTTATATGAAGAGGAATGTGGTCGCCAAAGGCCGAGATGTCGGTCAGCCTTGGCCGTGAATGCCGGGAACATGCCAATTGGCGGCACCTAGCTGGCGCTGCCTATAGACCATTCGGCATGGAATGGGAAGAGGCCCGCATTTTGAAGAGGCTGACGGCCTATCAGCCGAACACCCGCTTCGGACGGAACTCACCCTGAGCGATATCGCCGATGGCAACCAGGCGTCCCTTGGCGGTCGCATAGACTTCCGGCGCTTCGAGCGGAGCATCACGTCCGCGCACGATAACCGGATTGCCCATCCGGATGCGATAGGCCTGGTCTTCGCTGAGCGGCAGATGCGGCAGATCGGACAGCGCCTCGACGGTGTCGAACAGAAGCGCATCGAGTGCTGCCAGTCGTTCGTCGCGATCTTCAACGCTTTCCAGCGCCACGAGATCGGCGAGCGGCACCATCTTTTCTTCTGCGAATGGAGCAACGAAGGTGCGACGCAGGTTGGAGATATGACCGAAACAGCCGAGATCGACCCCGAAATCGCGAGCGAGCGCACGCACATACGTGCCCTTGCCGCATTCGACTTCGAAATGCGCGCAGTTCTTTTCGGCACCGAGTAGCGTCAGGCGAAAGATCTCGACTTCACGCGACGGGATCTCGACAACCTCTCCGCCACGGGCAAGGTCATAAGCGCGTTCGCCAGCGATCTTGATCGCCGAAAACTGCGGCGGGATCTGGCTGATAACACCGGTATAGTTCGGCAGGATATCGCGGATGTCCTGCTCGGCCGGGCGCTTGTCGGAGCTTTCGATCACTTCGCCTTCGAGATCGTCGGTCGAACGCTGCTCACCCCAAGTGACTGTGAATTCGTAGATCTTGCGGCCATCCATGACGTAAGGCACGGTTTTGGTGGCATCGCCCAAAGCGATCGGCAGCATGCCGGAGGCAAGCGGATCGAGCGTGCCGGCGTGACCGGCCTTCTGGGCATTGAACAGCCACTTGATCTTGGAAACGGCTTCTGTCGAGCCGAAATCAACGGGCTTGTCGAGGATCAGCCAGCCGGAGACCGGCCGGCCCTTGGGTTTACGCGGTTTGGACATTCTTCTCTATTCTTGCTCGTCGTCCGAGGTCTTGGCCCCGAGATCGCGCTGCACTTCAGGCGATTTCAGGAGCTCATCGATCTTCTTGTAATTGTCGAAGCTTGTATCGTCGCGGAAACGCACTTCAGGCATGTATCGCATCTGCCGCAATTGATTGCCGAGGCGCCCGCGAATGTATTTCGCATTGCGGTTCAGGGCATCAATGACTTCTTGATGGTCGTTCAGTCCGAGCGGCGTGACATAGGCGGTCGCGACCCTCAGATCAGTAGACATGCGCACTTCCGAAACGGAAATCACGGTCTTTTCGATCAGATCGTCGCGCACTTCGCCGCGCTGCAGAACCTGCGTAATGGCGGCGCGTACCTGCTCGCCGACGCGCAGCATCCGCTGCGAGGGCGCGGAAGATGTTGCTTTGCTCATTTCTTGTTTTTCTTTCTTCTCGTGTCCGCTTCGATACTGATCCTATCATAAAGATCGTCGTTTGGCGCGGGCAGGCGTGCTCCATGCCTTTTTGGCGGGCAAAGGTCAAGATCGACTGGGTATCACAGGCTGGCGGCTCATCGACTGGCCGATCATCAAACATTAGGGATCATGACGGCCACCCTCTTGACGAAAATCCGAAAACAGCCAATTTTTATGGTGTCTTCGCGTGCACTTACCGAACCCGCGAAAGAAACCTGGTGCCGGGCCCCTCTGGCGAGAGTTTTAACGGCGCTCTCGCGATGTCGGTGCCGCCTGCAAAACAGCCGGCGGATTATAAACGTCATGACACAATCCCAAATCTTTGGGATGGATGCCGCGTGCGGCATGACCATCTCCACCATGCCTGTTCTCTCCACCAGGGAGGATTTCGCATGAGCCAGTCCACCACCACAACGCTCGGCTATTTCCGCTGGGCCTTCATCATCACCGCGCTTGGCCTGATCCTCGGCGGCGTGCTCGGCTGGCAATCGACCGGCACGATCAGCGGTACGGCAACAATCTTCTTCATCTGCGTGGTTCTCGCAGTTCTGGAAATCTCGCTGTCCTTCGACAATGCGATCGTCAATGCCAACAAGCTGAAGGACATGACGCCGGAATGGCAGCATCGCTTCCTGACTTGGGGCATTCTGATTGCCGTATTCGGCATGCGTATCGTCTTCCCGCTGCTGATCGTGGTGATTGCCGCCCAGATCGGACCGATCGACGCGATCGTTCTGGCGGCCAGCCAGCCGGAAGAATATTCGCGGATCATGAATGACGCGCATCTGCCGATCGCAGCCTTCGGCGGCACCTTCCTGATGATGGTAGGGCTTTCCTACTTCTTCAATCAGGAAAAGGACGTGCACTGGATCCCGTTCCTCGAAAGCCCAATGGCGCGTTTTGCCGGCATCAAGGGGATCGAGATCGCGGTCGTCCTGCTGCTGATCCTGCTGTTCTCCCGCCTGCTGGGTGGCGAAGACGCGGTAACCTTCGTGCATTCTGCCATTTACGGCCTCGTCACCTTCCTGATTGTCGAGGTTATCGGCGGCCTGCTCGACGCGCAGCAGAAAACCATGTCGGAAGCCGCCAAGGGCGGTCTCGGCGCCTTCATCTATCTGGAAGTGCTGGATGCCAGTTTCTCTTTCGACGGCGTCATCGGCGCGTTTGCGCTGACACACAACCTGTTCATCATCGCGATCGGCCTTGGCATCGGCGCCATGTATGTTCGCTCGATGACGATCATGCTGGTCGAAAAGGGTACGCTTACGCATTACCGCTATCTCGAGCATGGCGCCTTCTACGCCATCTTGATCCTGTCGGTGATCATGTATGTGCAGACCATGTTCCACATTCCCGAGGTCATTACCGGCCTTGGTGGTGCAACCCTGATCGGTATCTCGCTATGGTCCTCGATCCGCTATAATCGTCGACATGTTGCAGAGGACGAGCAGGCGGGAACGCTTGATCGACCGGTTAAGGCAGCGGTCAGCGAGGCCTGATCTCTTCCCTATCGCTTGAAATCGAAAACCGCCCGTCACCCCGGTGACGGGCGGTTTTCTTTTGCCGTCGAAGATCAGGCGGTTCGGTTGAGGCCGGTTCGTTGTGCCGCCAAACGTTCCGCAAACACCAGTGTGTCGTAAATCAGCACGGCCAATGCTGCGACCACCACGCCGCCCTGCAGGATGAAGGCAAGATTGTTGGACTGCAGGCCGGCGATGATGACTTCCCCCAGCGTGCGGGCCGCGACCGTAGAGCCGATCGTCGCGGTTGCCAGGCTGATGACGATCGACAGCCTGATGCCACCGAGAATGAGCGGGAATGCCAACGGCAGCTCTACCTTGATCAAGCGCTGCCAGCCAGTCATGCCGGTGCCTCGCGCCGCCTCCATAACCGGTCCCGGCAAGGTGGTGAGACCGGTGAGGGTATTTTCGAAAATCGGCAGAAGACCGTAGAGAAACAGCGCAATCAGTGTCGGCCAGGTACCAAATCCAAGCATGGGGACGGCCAGAGCGAGAACCGCCACGGGCGGAAAAGTCTGGCCGATATTCACCAGGCTGCGGGATAGAGGCAGGAATTCACGACCCGATTCACGTGTGACGAGAATGGCAAGGCCGACCGCGACGAGAGTTGAGGCAATGGTAGCCGCAAAAACCATCAGCAGATGCGATATCGTCAGCGACAGAAGGCTGGCCTGAACATAGACGGGAGGCGCGCCATTTTCGGTCAACGGTCTCAGCAGCGATGCAA
Organism: Endobacterium cereale; assembly: GCF_009617585.1. Classification (GTDB taxonomy): domain Bacteria; phylum Pseudomonadota; class Alphaproteobacteria; order Rhizobiales; family Rhizobiaceae; genus Neorhizobium; species Neorhizobium cereale. The sequence continues at coordinate 528,534 of NZ_WIXI01000022.1, forward strand.
ACCATTCCGGCCGAGCAAGAAATGTCGCCAGAGCGAGAAGGACTGCAAGCCGGATCAGGAACGACAGTCCGACCCTCATGCCGGCCTCGCCTGTTTCAGGAGACTATCGACCGTAACACGCCCGGCCACGATGCCATCCTTGCCGGTCACCGGCAAAGCCGGACGACCTGACCAGAGCAGTTCCGCCAGAGCATCACGCTGACTGGCCTCCCCGGAAATCGGCTCTCCCTCCGCCACACCCGGCTCCATGGCCTTTTCGACAGGGTTAAGCGCCAGGAGGCGGAAGGGTCTTTCCGCGGTACCGATCAGCGACGCCACGAAATCCGTCGCAGGATTGGCGAGCATCTCGGTCGGCGTCGCATATTGCAGCAGGCGCCCCCCATCCATGACGGCGATCCTGTCGGCGAGGCCAAAGGCCTCCTCCATGTCATGGGTGACGAGAATGATGGTCGTGCCAAAATGTTTCTGGATGGCGAGGAGATCATCCTGCGCCTTGGCGCGAATGACCGGATCGAGGGCGCCAAATGGTTCGTCCATTAGGAGCAGGTTCGGTTCGGCGGCAAGCGCGCGGGCGACGCCAACACGCTGGCTCTGGCCACCCGAGAGCTCATGCGGGAAACGCGGGCCAAACGCCACGGGATCGAGCTGGAAGAGCTTGAGCAGTTCCTCTACACGCGCGTCGATTCGATCCTGCGGCCAGCCCAGCAGTTTTGGCACGGTGGCGATATTTTCGGCAACGGTGCGGTGGGGAAACAGGCCATGGCCCTGAATGGCGTAACCAATACGACGGCGCAGTTCGTGCGGGGCAATCGCCCCGTTATCTTCACCGTCGATGCGGATGGTGCCCCTGGTCGGTTCCACCAGCCGGTTGATCATCCGCAGCAATGTCGTCTTGCCCGAACCGGACGTGCCGACGATGACGGTGATCGACCCCGCATCGATCGTCATCGATACATTGTCGACCACGGTGACATCGCCATAGGCCTTGCTGATTGCGTCGATCTCGATCATGCGGTCGCTTCCTTCCTGCCGGTGCCACTGCCTGCGTTTGCGGGTGCCACAAGTTCAACAATGGCATCGAGAATGACGGCTGCGGCAAAAGCCATGGTAACGGTCGGAACGGCGCCTAGGAGAACAAGATCCATCGCGGTCTGGCCGAGCCCCTGGAACACGAAGACACCGAAACCGCCACCACCGATCAGGGCCGCAATGGTGGCAAGTCCGATATTCTGCACGAGCACGATGCGGATGCCGGTCAGGATGACCGGAAAGGCGAGCGGCAATTCGACCTGCGTCAAACGCTGACGATCCGTCATGCCGACGCCGCGAGCGGCATCATTGGCTTCGGCCGGCACGCCGGCAAGACCGCCGACCGTATTGGCCACCATTGGCAGCAGCGAATAAAGAAACAGCGCCAAGAATGCCGGCGCCATGCCGATGCCACGAATGCCAAGATCGGCCGCACCCGGCACATTGGCGGCCACCCATGACAAGGGTCCGATGAGAATGCCGAACAGCGCGATCGACGGAATGGTCTGGACGATGTTGAGCAGGTTGAGGATCGCAGAGCGCGCCGGCTCCACACGATGGCAAAGAATGCCAAGCGGAATGCCGACCACGGCCGCAACGGCAAGAGAACCAAGCGCGAGCGTCACATGTCGCCCGGCCTCGAGCCAGAAGGTGTCGGCACGCGAAGAATATTCCTTCAGGATCGACAGGCCATCCCATAGTCCGGAGGCCAGAACGAAGGCGATAGCTGCGATGATGGCCGTTAAAATGGCAATACGCATCCAGGGCGGCGGCCGCAGACGCGCCAGGCAATCCGTCGCCAGCAATGCGAACGCGGCACTCAGCAGCCAGAAACCGGAGCCGGGCGAGACGCGGGCGTAATTATTGCCTTCTGGCGTAAGAAACCCGGCAGCGTTGCCGATGGCGAATGCCAGCACCGCCAGCATCACAAGACTTGCCAGCAGCTTCAGGAATAGGGGCAAACGAAGGAGCGCCATCACGATGGCGATGGCGGAAAGCACCAGGAGAATGGCACCAAGCGAAGGCGGGAGGGCTGAGAATAGCGACCTTCCCTCCCCCTGCACGATACGATTGGCGCGAAACAGCGCAAAAGGCGCGACCAGCCCATAAGCAGCAATCAGGGCGACCACCACTCCAACCCGGTCAATCCGGTTCAGGCCAAACCGCATCCATTCCCCTGTTCTAAGCTTGCTCAAGGTTCAGGATTACTTCAGGAAACCATTCTTCTTGAGAAAGTCCTCGGCGACGGCCTTGGCGGGTTCACCACCGAGCTGGACGCGGCCATTCAGTTCCTGCAGCGTCACGCGATCGAGCTTTTCGAAGACGGGCTTGAGCAGGCTTTCGATTTGCGGATTTTCCTTCAAAACCTTTTCGCGGATGATCGGAGCAGGCTGGTAAACCGGCTGCACACCCTTGTCATCTTCCAAAACGACGAGGCCAGACGGGGCGATACCGCCATCGGTGCCATAGACCATGGCCGCATTGGCACCACTGGTCTGGTTGGCGGCAGCAGCAATCGTTGCCGCCGTGTCACCGCCGGAAAGCGTGATCAGCTGATCAGGCTTGAGGGTGAAACCATAGGCCTTCTGAAAGGCTGGCAGGGCTGCAGCCGAATTGACGAATTCCGACGAGGCCGCAAGCTTCACCGTGCCGCCGTCAGCGACATATTTGCCGAAATCGCTCAAGGTGACGAGCTTGCCGGCATCCGTCACATCCTTGCGCAGCGCGATCGCCCAGGTGTTGTTGGCCGGCGACGGTGTCAGCCAGACGATCTTGTTGGCATCGTAATCCAGCTTCTTGGCCTGCTCATACGCCTTGGCAGCATCGTTCCAGGCGGCGTCACCGCCCTTCTCGAAAAAGAAGGCCGCGTTGCCGGTATATTCCGGATAGATATCGATCTCGCCTGCGGTAATCGCTTTGCGCACAACAGGGGTCGCGCCAAGCTGGATGCGATCCGTGGTCTTGATGCCATTGGCACCCAGAACCGACAGGATGATATTGCCCAGCACGCCGCCTTCGGTATCGATTTTCGAGGAGACAACTACCTGTGCCTGTGCCTGACTGAAGGCGAAAGAGGCTGCAAAAACGGCCCCGGCAAGTTTCGTGATCATACGCATAACGATTGTCTCTCCCTGTGAGGCCATGTGTTGCAGTTGACCATTCAACGACGGCCGACCGGCTCTGTCGCGGTATGGTTTTGCAATTAGGTCTCGGCAGGAGAAAAAACAGGGCGCGCTGACGTACAGACCCGAAAAAGGATAACCGGGTCAACCATCCTCCGGCTTGTCATCGGACAAAATCCGCCACGCAGCGCCATCCAGATCCTCATACTGACCGGAGCGCAGCGACCAGAGGAAAGCCCCCAGCCCCAGCGCGCCCAGAAACAGTGCCACCGGAATGAGGTAGATCAGCATGTTCATGCGGTTCGAGCCTCCGGAGCCATGTCGAGATCGGCGCTTTCTGCCCTGATCACTTCCTTTTCGCCTGCGCGCATATGGTTGAGACGCAACGCATTGGCGACGACGATCAGCGACGAGGTGGACATGGCGACGGCCGCGATCAGAGGTGTTGCGTAACCGGCGAGCGCGATCGGCACGGCGATGACGTTGTAACCGATGGCGAGACCAAAATTCTGGCGGATCAGACTGCCGGCGCGCCGCGACATGTCGTGGGCAAAGGGCACGGCGGAGAGGCTTTCATGCATGAAAACGAAATCCGCAGCCTGCCGGCCGATATCGGCGGCCGTTGCCGGCGCCATGGAGACGTGGGCGGCCCGCAGTGCCGGTGCGTCGTTGATACCGTCACCGACCATCATCACCTTGCAGCCATCTGCGGCAAAGGCGGTCACTGCATCGGTCTTGTCGCGCGGCGACAGATCGGCCTGCCATGTATCCAGCGACAGACGCCGTGCCATACGCTCGACCACGGCAGCCCGGTCTCCCGACAGAATGGCGGTGGACAAGTGTCTTGAATGCAGATCGCGTATCGCAGCCTCAGAACCTGCACGCAACCTGTCCTCGAAACGGAAGGTTGCCAGTTCGGCGCCATCGACCGACAAGACGACTTCCGACGAGGCCGCTCCACCAATATGATCCGAGCCACAGGCGAAACGCCGGCTGCCAAGGCGATAGCAGCGGCCATCGACAAAACCCTGCAATCCTTCACCCGGTCGTTCCTCGACGTTTTCGAACGACGGCACCACGCCGGTGTGTCGAGTGTAAAGCGTCTGCGATAACGGGTGGCGCGAATGCGCGGCGAGCCCCGCCGCAAGTGTCATATTCTGCGCATTGACCTCACCGGCATTGAGCAGGCGCGGACGCCCGACGGTCAGCGTGCCTGTCTTGTCGAAAACCACCATATCGACATTGGCAAGTCGTTCCATGGCGGAACCATCCTTGACCATGATGCCGTTCTTGAACAGACGTCCAGCGGCAACGACTTGCACTACAGGGACCGCAAGGCCGAGGGCGCAGGGGCAGGTGATGATCAACACGGCGATGGCGATCAGCATCGCATGTTTCCAGTCGCCGCCGAAAATGCCCCAGGCCAGAAAGGCGGTAATGGCCAGCAGATGGACAGCCGGCGAATAAACCTGTGCAACGCGGTCCGCCAGTCGGCGATAACCGGCGCGACTGCCTTCTGCGGCTTCCATCAGCGTCATGATTTCCGACAGGAAGGAATCCCGCGCCGCCGCCGTCGCCCTCAACACCAACGAACCGGTGAGGCTGAGCATGCCGGCCTGCACGGCATCACCGGTCGATACCGGATGCGGCGCGCTTTCGCCGTTGACGATCGACACATCGAGATCGCTCGCCCCGCTTTCGACAACGCCATCCACCGGGATACGGTCACCGGCGGCAATGGCGATCCGGTCTCCCGGACGAATGTCGGAAACCGGGCGGTATTCGCGGCTATCATCGGCGCCAAGCACCATGGCGCCACGAGGCGACAGGCGCGCCAGACCGCTGATCGAGGCACGCGCACGTTCACGCATTAGATGGTCGAGCGTGCGACCGATCAGCAGGAAAAACAGCAGCGACACGGTCGCATCGAACCAGGCATGCTGGCCGTGGTTCATGGTTTCCCACAGGGACACGACATAGGAGAGCGTGATGGCGAGCGCGATCGGCACATCCATATTGGTGCGACCACGGCGCACCGCATTCCAGGCCGACTGATAATAGAACCGGCCACCATAGATCAGCGCCGGTGCGGCGATCATCGCCGAGATCCAGTGGAACATGTCGCGCGTCGAGGCATCGGCGCCGGACCAGACGGAAACCGACAGCAGCATGATATTGGCAGCGGCAAAACCGCAGACCGCCACGCCACGCAGCAATTTGGCTTTCATCGCATCCGATGCTTCCTCAGCATCGTTGAAGAGATGGGCCGAATACCCTGTCGAGGTGACGATGGTGCGGACGATCTCAACCGGATCCGTCACCTCGCCGTTTACCACATCGCGCCAGACCACAGACACACGCTTGGTCGACAGGTTGACGCGCGCCCGTTCGACGGAGGGAAGATCATGCAGGGCCTTTTCGATCGTAGCGATACAGGCGCCGCAATAGACCTCCGGCACGCCAAGATCGGTCTGCTTGCGACCGTCACCGAGATCGCGGGCAGATAACATCAGTTCCTCAGCAGACGGCAACGCACCCAGAAGTTCGAGCGCACCTTCCGTTCCTGGGGCGCAGCAACTCATGACCGTTCTCCATGAACCGCAATACGGCGTGTCTGATGCAGGATCGGCTTGCCATCGCGAGTGGCGATCGCTTCCACAATCCAGTGCCCCGCGCGGACTTCATGTTGTGTCGAAAAGATCCCGGGACCCTGCGGCGCAAGCGTCAGCGAAAAATCCTGGCGGTCACCGACCGGGCGGCGAAAAGCCAGCACCAATTCATCCGCGCTGACCGCGCCATCCGGACCGGTCACCTCATAACGAACAGCCGTACCCTCGACAGTCAGGTTTCCCGTCACGCCGGTTGCGGCCAGCGCTCTTTCGGCCGCGACCTTGGAGTTGAACTGCTGGCTGGCGACGTAGGTGTTTTTCACGACCAGCCCGCTCCAGCTGCTCACCGCCTGATAGGCCATGAAAAAATTGACCGAGATGACGACGCCGAAAAACGACAGCATGATCGCCAGCATGTGCCAGCCGGTAAGGGTAAAGGGCTTGTTTGCGGCGCGGATCATTTCTTTCCTCCCGGCAGATTGAATGTGGCTTTGTAGGTATCGCTTTCGTGGCTCGAGCGATCTTCGGCGACGAAGCGAAGTTCCGGTACCTGCTGCTGTTTTGCATCCCGGCTGGGCGGCAACGTCACAAACACGCGCAAGGCCATGGCCTTGTCCGGCTCAGCCGGTATGGCAACGATCTGGCCGGGCACATCGGTCACGCCGACGACACGCATTGTCGCCTGCGGCAGGCCATCCAGCGACAGCATGATGGTGCGCGGTTCCGGCACCATGTTGAGAAGCCGGACAGTGTAGCCGTTGCGGATCGAGCCGTCCGATTCCAGAACGAATTGCGGATTGCGGTCATGCACGACATTGAGCTGCAGCCGGTCACGCGCCAGAAGTGCGTAAACAAGCCCGAGGCCGATCAGCGACCAGATGCCGAAATAGACGAGCGTACGGGGGCGGAAAATCACCTGCCAGCGAAACTCACGAATACGGTCGACGAACGAGCCGTCGGCATTGCGAACGCGCGCAGGCTCGATAACCGTCCGTCCGCCATTGGTCGCCACAGCCATGTTGCTATCGTACTCGTCGAGCGTGGCATAGGCGATCAGCCCGCGCGGCTTGCCGAGCTTGTCCATGACATTGTCGCACGCATCGATACAGAGCGCGCAGGTGATGCAGGCCATCTGCTGGCCATCCCTGATGTCGATACCCATGGGACAGACGGCGACGCAGGCATCGCAATCGACACAATCGCCGACCGGCTGGGCGGCAGCGGCCGCCTTCTTGGCGTGGCGGCTGCGTGGTTCGCCACGCCAGTCGTTATAGGTGACGACCAGCGAATGTTCGTCCAGCATGGCGCCCTGGATGCGCGGCCAGGGACACATGTAGATACAGACCTGCTCGCGCATAAGCCCGCCGAGAATGTAGGTCGTTGCCGTCAGGATAGCGACGGTCCAATAAGCGACCATGGCCGCCTGCCCGGTGACGAAATCGAAAGCCAAGCCGGGCGCATCGGCAAAATAGAAAATCCAGGCGCCGCCGGTGAGAACTGCGATGAGGAGCCAGGTCGCATGTTTGCTGACGCGCTTGGAAAGCTTGGCAAAGGTCCAAGGGCTGGCATTGAGCTTGATCTGGGCGTTGCGATCTCCATCAATGAAACGTTCGACGGCCAGGAAGAGATCAACCCAGACCGTCTGGGGACAGGCATATCCACACCAGGCGCGCCCGACCGCCGAGGTGAGCAGGAAGAGACCAAGGCCGGCCATCAGCAGCAGGCCGGCCACGAAGAAGAATTCCTGCGGCCAGATTTCGATGAAGAAGAAATAGAAACGCCGGGCCGACAGATCGATCAGAACGGCCTGATCCGGCGCATGCGGGCCACGATCCCAGCGGATCCAGGGCGTCAGGTAATAAATCGCCAGAGCCAAGACCATGAACAGCCATTTGAAGCGGCGGAACCGCCCCTTGACGCTTTTCGGGAAGATTTTCTGGCGCTTTTCGTAGAGTGGCTCGGAGGGAGGAACCGAACCGGCACCACCTCCTGCACCGTTTCCGGATCTTCTCGCTCCGCCAGCGGGCTGGAGGTTGTCGGCCGTATAGAGATTCATGGAAGTTTCCACTTCTTGGTCAGGCTCTTTTTCCCACCCGGCGGCTCGGCAAACCTTGACCTAGGTCAAGTTTCAGGTGCGACAGAATTGACAAAAGAAAGGCCGTACCTCTTGCGAAGCCCGGCCCTGAGGATCGAGGAGATAGAATATCGGTATCGGCGCAGGCCTATTCGCCACCGCCCAGCGAGTGGATGTAAACGGTCAGCTGTTTGACTGTTTCTCCGCTCAGACGAGCCTGCCAGGCAGGCATGACGCCATGTTTCGGGGCACGCACCTGCTCGGCGATTTCCGCCTCGCCATTGACCTTGAGCCAGATCGCATCGGCGAGATTGGGCGCGCCAAGCTCGCGATTGCCCTTGGCATCCTCACCATGACAGGACGAGCAGTTGTCGAGAAAGATCTGCTTGCCCGGTTCGACCATGGCGGCATCCCGCGGCGTGCCGGTCAGGCTGACGACATAGGCCGCGACCTGACGGATTTCGTCCGGCTGCAACATCTCCCCAAAGGCCGGCATGTCGGCAATCCGGGTGTCCGGATCGACGGCATCACGGATGCCGTGCGCGATCGTCTGCTGGATGGTGTCGAGATCGCCACCCCATAGCCAGTCATTATCGTTGAGGTTCGGATAACCGATGCTGCCTTCGGCGCCGGAGCCATGGCAGTTGGAGCAGTTGACCTTGAAGGCGGATGCACCGCCGGCAATTGCAAACTGGTTCATCTGCGGATCGGCGACGATTTCCTGTAGCGAGGATTGCGAAATCTTAGCAAGGATATCGCCCTGAGCGATCTTGGCGGAGGTACTGTCAGCGGCGTATTCAGCGCGGCTGGAATACCCCAGAATGCCCGGTGTGGCTTCCGTCAGCATCGGCCAGGCCGGATAAAGAACGGTATATCCAAGCGCCCAGACGATACAGGCATAAAAGGTCCAAAGCCACCAACGCGGCAGCGGATTGTTCAGTTCGCGGATGCCGTCCCACTCATGGCCGGTGGTCTCGACGCCGCTGATTTCATCGACATGTTTTTCGGACATGGGTTAGTCCTCATCCTTCAGAGGGATATGCGCAGCCCTGTCCGCCGATGCCTTGCCGCCCGGACGCAGGGTGAAGAAGATGACGCCGACGAAGAACAGGGCCATTGCGAGCAAGCCCCAGCTATCGGCGAAGTGACGCATCATTGTGTAGGTTTCCATGAAAGCCCCTCCTCAGCGATAACCGGTGGCGTCGTCATAGGTCGAGAAATCGACCAGCGTGCCGAGCACCTGCAGGTAAGCGACAAGAGCGTCCATCTCGGTCAAGCGCGCCGGATCACCATCGAAATTGCCAACCTTGGCCTTGGGATAGCGCTCCAGGAGACCGGACGTATCCGCATCCGGATTGGCCTGCGCCTCGAGGTCCGCCTTGGCGTTTGCCAGCATGTCGTCCGTGTAGGGAACGCCGACATGTTTGTTGGCCGTCAGCTCCATGGTGGCGCTGGTGACCTTGAGCGTGGTTTCCTTGAGGAAGGAATAGCTCGGCATGATCGATTCCGGCACGACCGAGCGCGGATCACTGAGGTGCTGCACGTGCCATTCGTTGGAATAACGATCGCCGACACGGGCGAGATCCGGCCCGGTACGCTTGGAGCCCCACTGGAAGGGATGGTCGTACATGGATTCGGCCGCAAGGCTGTAATGACCATAACGCTCGACCTCGTCGCGGAACGGACGGATCATCTGGCTATGGCAGGCGTAACAGCCTTCGCGGATGTAGATGTTGCGACCGGCCAGTTCGAGCGGTGAATAGGGACGCATCCCCTCCACCTTCTCGATAGTATTTTCCAGGTAGAAGAGCGGCGCGATTTCCACGATGCCGCCGATCGACACGACGAGCAGCGAGCCGACCAGAAGCAGGGTCGCATTACGCTCGATGAACTGATGTTTATCCATCAAAGACATGAGTTTCGTCCTTATTCGGCGGGCTGCAGGTTGACTGTCACCTGACCGGGAAGCCGTTCTTCGCGTTCATGGCCGAGAATGGTCATGGTGACGTTGAAGGCCATGATGATGCCGCCGGCGAGATACATGACGCCGCCGAGCGCACGCAGCAGGTAATAGGGGAAGAGCGCCGAGACGGTTTCCGCGAACGAGTAAACCAAGAAACCCTGGTCATCATATTCGCGCCACATCAGGCCCTGCTGGATGCCGGCAACCCACATGACCGCCGCGTAGACAACGATGCCGAGCGTGGCGAGCCAGAAATGCCAGTTGACCATGGCAAGGCTGTAAAGCCGCTTGCGACCCCAGAGCTTCGGAACGAGGAAATAGACGGCACCGAAGGTGATCATGCCGACCCAACCGAGTGCGCCGGAGTGAACGTGACCGATGGTCCAGTCGGTATAGTGGCTGAGCGAGTTGACGGCTTTCACCGACATCATCGGACCTTCGAAAGTCGACATGCCGTAGAAGGCGATGGCCATGACCATCATGCGCATGATCGGATCGGTGCGGATCTTGTCCCAGGCGCCCGAGAGCGTCATCAGGCCATTGATCATGCCACCCCAGGACGGCATCCACAGCATGATGGAGAAGACCATGCCGAGCGTCTGCGCCCAGTCCGGCAGGGCCGTATAGTGCAGGTGGTGGGGACCTGCCCAGATATACATGAAGATCAGGGCCCAGAAGTGGATGATCGACAGGCGATAGGAATAGACCGGGCGTTCGGCCTGCTTGGGCACGAAGTAGTACATCATGCCGAGGAAGCCGGCCGTCAGGAAGAAGCCGACGGCATTATGGCCATACCACCATTGCGTCAGCGCATCCTGAACACCGGCGAAAGCCGAATAGCTCTTGATGCCGAGGAAGGAGACCGGCATCGCCAGATTGTTGACGATGTGCAGCATGGCGATGGTGACGATGAAGGCGAGATAGAACCAGTTGGCCACATAGATGTGGGGTTCCTTGCGCTTCAGGATCGTACCGAGGAAAACCACCAGATAGGCGACCCAGACGATGGTGAGCCAGATATCGACATACCATTCCGGCTCGGCATATTCCTTACCCTGGGTGATGCCCAACAGATAACCGGTTGCCGCCATGACGATGAAGAGCTGGTAACCCCAGAACACGAACCAGGCGAGATCACCGCCGAACAGGCGCGCGCGCGACGTGCGCTGGACGACGTAGAAGGAGGTCGCGATAAGTGCGTTACCGCCAAACGCGAAGACGACCGCCGATGTGTGCAGCGGCCGGACACGTCCAAAGGTCAGGAACGGTTCCAGGTTCAACGCCGGGAAGGCAAGTTGCAGCGCCACGAAAACGCCGACTAGAAAACCGACCACGCCCCAGAAGACGGTCGCGATCGTTCCGTAGCGGATGACCTCGTCGAAATAGCCGGACTGATCATCCCGGCTGCTTGCCCGGCCCGCACCGGAAAAATCAACACGGCGCACAACGACGACCGTGCTGATGGCAAGACAGAAAAAGAGCACCCACATATGGGCGGCAAAAAGATCATCATGGGCGAAACCGGCCCCCAGAAGCGCGAGAAACGCTCCGGCAACCAGCCCACCAATGGTAATGGTATTGTTCATCGCGAACATCCCCCTGAAGCATATGACGGACGGCCGAATCCGATGTTCGACCGCCGCTCTCAGGCAGAAATGTCATTTGATGTGTTTGGCGGCCTTGATTCAGATCAAGGTTGGATGCGCAGTTTAGAGAGGCTCTATTTTCGCTGAAGCGACAGGCGGCCGTCCGCATCTACATGCGTGGTGAGATCGCGGTAATCAGCAATCGTCAGATGGCTGGTTTCAAGCGGATGCGTGTGCGTGTGTGTGATGACGGCCACATCCGCACCGGCCGCTTCACCGGCCTTGACGCCGGCCATGACATCTTCGAACACAAGTGCCTGCGACGTGCTGATGCCGACCCGTTCGGCGCCAAGAATATAGCATTGCGGATTGGGCTTGCCGACCTTCACATCCTCCGCAGTCACGATGAAACGCGGCTCTGCAATGCCGGCTGCGGCAAGCCGGCGCTTGGCCAACGTGATCGGTGAGGAGGTGACGATCGCCCATTTTTCCGGCGGGATGGACGCCAGGAATTCGATGGCGCCGGGGATCGGAACAACGCCTTCAACGTCGTCGATCTCACCCTGCAGGATGAGCGCCGCCTCCGCAGCCGGATCGACACCCGGCAGGTTCAGTTCGGTGATGGTATCGATGCCGCGCTTGCCGTGCATGGTCGGCAGGAATTTTTCGACATCCAGTCCGTGACTTGCCGCCCAGCGCCCCCAGACCCGCTCGGCGGAAGCAAGTGAATTCAGAATGGTGCCGTCCATATCGAACAGGAAGGCGCCATAAGTTTTTTGCGGCAGGGGTTGGGACATGCGGAAATACCTCGGCGATACCATGTTGCGCTTCGTCGTGTCTCTGATTAGCGGCGTGGCAACCAAGATGCAAACGCCGGGGGCGTTACTTATCCGCGCAGTCTACGGCGGTCATCGGTGACAACCCCCCTCGTATCTGCCTGGACGATACCGATTTAGCAAGCGGTGTTTTTTTGACGTTTTCGGTTTAGAACGCCAGGGATGCGTCTTGCTTGGCTGGATTGAGGGTTGAGGCTCGAGATATTTTTCGAGAGATTTCGGGAGATTTTATTTTTTGGTTGCGGGGGCAGGATTTGAACCTGCGGCCTTCAGGTTATGAGCCTGACGAGGGCTGCACAGTATTGCGCAGGAACCAGTCGTCGTCCGTATCCGTCGATTGAGCTATACCGCCGCGATAAAGGTAGTATTCGAACGGTCCGGCAGCGACGGGGCCATTCAGACTGAACGCGCTTGCTGTCGTCGTCGCCGCGTTGATCGCATCGATGACGCGGATACCATCGCCGCTCGTCAGGGCGCCTTGTCCGTCGACGTTTGTGATCGAGATCCCGGTCGATCCACTGGCCTGACCTGAATCGATGATCAGTTGATCCGAGGGGGAGTTGTCCGTGCCCAGATACGTGTGCAGCCAGAGCGACCCGCCTTGTCCGACATAATTCCCTTTGACGCGAAATGTGTCATGTAACGTCGAACCATCGCCGGGAATATCATTTGTCAGATCGATGATACCGGCATTTTGCAGTGTGACCGATTGCACTGTATCAAACGGAACGATGCCGAAGCCATAGGAATTTCCAGCATTGATCCTGCTGGTAGAGTCGATCGAAATCGTGCCTGTCCCGGTCGCGGCATCTCCCAGTGTCAGCACGCCCGTTGTGTAGATGAAGGTCATCTGAGACCCGTCGAGAAGATTGATCTCTTCCCAATTGACAAAATTGGTCGGGTGATCGCCCCCACCGGACCCGCTATCGTTCGAGCTGCGGTGCCAGTTGAGTATATCGTTTCCGGAGCCGCCATCGACGATTTTTCCGGCAGTCAGATTGGACTGCGTCAGAAAATCGAGATTGGCAGTGTCGTTGCCTTCCCCCATTTGTACGGTGGCTGCGATATTTCCGACGACCCAGGTGAAGCGGTCATCACCGGCGCCCATGTCAACGGATGTCTGCACAGTTCCGGCAAGGAGCCCAAGCACATCATCACCACCGCCAAGGCTGATGGCCCCGGCAAAAAAGCCGTTGTTGATGACTGTATCGTCGGAACTGCCGGTGCCGTTCACGCCATTCTGGACCGTTCCATCTCCATAATTGATGATGAAATTGGTGCCGGCGCCACCAAGGGTGATATTGCCATCGATCAGGCCGTGATTGTTGAGGGTAAAGCGGTCATTGCTCGTGGCAATGAGACCATTGGTCAAGGTGCCATAGTTGTTCAGAACGCTTGTGCCTGGTCCCGTGACCGACACGTCGCTGGTGAAACTTGTTGTCCCATCAGCGTTGATCGTGACGGACTGCCCCAAAAAGCTCGGTCCCGGCCCCGATCCGGAGCAGTCGAACTGACCGGACCCCGGTGCGCTTTCGACGCAATCAGAATAGGCTGGACGGACGCTCAAACAGCCCAACAATGCGATTGAGGCGGCGGATGACAGGAGCAGCGACAGTCTGGGCTGGCACCACGTTTGCTGGAAATGCTGGCCGATGACAAAAGCCAAATTCCGCATTGTTGCGTGAGAGGGAGCTCGTCGCAAACGAGCGACGCTGACTGAAGAGCTAGCTCTGGGACGTGTCGGTTTCAAATGGCGTGGCCCCCGAAGTCTTGTTGGTTCGCAACATGATCGTCGATTATCGCCGCAGCCTGCTCAAATGCCTCGAGAAGCGGAAGTACGTTACTGTAAATGCCGATGTTGCACCTTGTTCAGGCGACAGGGCGTCAATGGCCGAGCGGGTTAGCCTGCGGATCCGTATCAAGGGTCTGCTTCACATCCTCCGGATCAGTAACGGCAGTTTTTTTCGCAATCTGTAAAGGCGCTGCCACGGCTCCGCCTGCAACCTTGCCAACGGTTTGCACTGTCCCTCCGACAACTGCCGCAACACCGTCTCCGAGCGTGATATTGTTGTCAGTGAGTGTCTGGCCGTTTATCAGTCGTGTGCCGATGAGCTTGACGATTTCGGGGCTTTCGGCAAACTTTCCATGGTTGAGGCGATCGTTCGTATTTACCTTCGTGAGGTCGATGGCGGTGATCCCGGCCTCCTCGAGGCGGGACCGATACGGTTCGCTTGTCGGGTCTATGCCGCCAAGGCGTGCGACCCGGCCTGTGATCAGGCTTGAGACGGCAAGCGCCCTGTCATCCTGGGAAACAAAGATTGTAAATTTCGGCGCGGGCTTTCCCATTTCAGCAAACTGCTTGGCGAACACCTGAATATCGATATCCGGCGAAGCGAGGATGACGTTTTTTACCTTGCTGGTGACGTGGCCGTTGCGGATTCCCATTTGCCGCAACGCTTCCATTGCAAGCCAGGTGCCCATTGAATGGGCAAGAACGGTTATTTCCCTGACATCCTTGTCATCCGCCAGCACGCGCAGTGTCTGCTCCAGCGAGGTGCGTGAATAGTTGGTGCTTTCCTTGTCGTATTCGTAGGCAGTCAACTGGGCACGCGAAGGCCAGGTAAATAGCACCGGCGTTGCGCGCATTCCGCTGTCGTGCACGATCTGGGCAAGGCGAAAGACTGAATCTTCGTAAGTGTTGTTGAAGCCATGAACGAAAACCAGCGCGTGGCCGGCCACCACGTGTCGACGGAACCATGCCCGCCCGTCCGCAATTGTTTGCACCTGCTGGACCCGCGTGACGGCAAAATCCGTTCTTGGATCCGGCGGCAAGCGTTTGGGCCACTGCACCGTTCCGGGCTCGCGTTTTGCTGGAATGGAAACAGAAATATCCGTGATGAACGGTTTGGGACTGCGTTCGCCGGAAAACAAGGTTGCGGGGCTTCCGGATGGCTGACGCGTTGTTGCAACCAGCATGTCGACATGACTGGTCTTCGCTGTTGATGAAGCAACCGCAACCGGGGTCATGACGCCGGTCGGATGACCGCAGGATGAAAGCAGAACACTTACGGACAAAAGGATGGCTTTGATCTTCATGTCGGCTCCATCAATCCTCGGGCCGGACGCGAACCGGACATGACGCGCCTCCGAACATCCCCGAACATCATCGTGATGTGAACAGACCAAGATTGAAAAGCTGCACGCGCCGGTTGTTTGCGGCATCAGCCCTGGAAGCTTCGATGGGAAAGCTCTCGCCCACACCGACGGCAAAAATCCTTTCGGGAGCAATGGCAAAAGTGGTCGCCAGAATTTCCTGAATTGCGGCCGCCCGCCGCTGGCTGAGATCGAGATTGTGCTCCGCGCTGCCTGTCGCGCTGGTATGGCCAACGATCAGGAATTTGTAGTCCCAGAGATTGGGATGATGAAGCGCGTCGGCGATCAGGCCAAGCGTGCGATAGGAGCCCGGTTCGATCATCACGGAATTGTTCTTGAAGTCGATTTCGACAACCATCTGAGGAAGTTTTGTGACCTTGCTCCAGTTCGGCAGAGACGCCATGGTTCCGCCGGCCATCGCCTCCTGTCGCAAGAGTTCGACATCAACGATGGGGGTGGCGCTGGTCAGCTTGCCGAGGCTGGTGACGATGCGTTGCTCCGAGACGGCTTGGGCCGCGGCAAGGCTTGCCGAAAGCCCAACGCCCAAACCAGCCAGCAGCGAGAGGCGGATAATTTTTCTCATAACCTTACCTCCAGCCGGCATCGATGATGGTCTGATTGCATTCTTTCCCAACCCGGCTATGGGCCTTGTTGAGGCATGCCAGAATGTATCCGTCTCCCTTCACGCCCTTGCAGCGCCGCGCCATATCGCCTCGACACACCTTTTCATACGCGCCTTGTGCCTGCTCGCGCTTCTCGACCGAAGTGAACACGGTCGTCAGCGATCCCGAACACGTCGGCGATATCCGCGCACTGTTCTTTTGCAGGCATTCGGCGATCCTGCCGCTGCCAAGATTGATACCGTCACAGTGTTTCTTGACATCGGAGCCGCAGTCTTGCGCCAGTTTTGTCATCGCCTCGCCATAGCTGAGGGTCTGTGCCTGAACGGCTGTCATGCCGGCGAATTGTAGCAACATGCCGACCACGGCGACATTCACCACTTTCATCGTGCGCCCCATGTTAAATTGCCTCATGCGTGCGTGCCGCGACGTTTTAATCATCGGTCACACTCCATCGATCATCCGGATTGAACTGGCTGATATTAGGCGCGATCTTGTCCGTTTCGTCGCCGAGATCGGCCTGGTAGACGATGCCGTTGCGATTGACGACAAAGGTTTTCACGCCGGTCTCGCCGTATTTCACCGGCCAGGCCACCAGCCCATAACCGGCAATCATGTTTCCGTTGATCACATAGTCATAGGCGCCACCGGCGATATTGCTGCCCTGGCGGGAGAGAACCTTGTAGCGGTAACCGAAATAGCCCTTCTCTTCCTTCGAATTGAATTGGACGAAATTGATAAAGGAGGAAGCAGGGCTGAATCCCAACCCTTGCCCCTCCGGCCAATACAGGCCATCGGCACGGCCGGCGCTACTCACGAGTTTTTGGGCGTATTCCAGCACACCGTCGCCATCGCGATCTTCGCTGGCATATTCCTCCTGCGCATCGATGTAACCGAGGACGGTTTCGATCGTCTCGATTTCGTTTTCGCCAACCCTGCGATTGACGATCTCCTCGACGCCGGTAACGGGGTCGAAGGCAAACTTTCCATTCTCCATTTTTTCGATGGGAAATGGGAAAGGCCACATGATGTCGCCGATATCGATGATGCTCTGGTCCTTGTTCGTCTCAAGGCCGATGCGTCGGGACACACCTTCCTTGACCAGCGCGACCACATCATTGATGCCTTCGGTCGATTTGAGACGGTCGGCGTTCAGTCCGATGATCGCGGCAAGCTTGTCGAGATCAGAAGCCGCAGCAGCCTCCTTGAAGGCAGACATGGCTTCATCTGCCGATGAAAACTCCTGCGAAGGCGCTTCGGAGATAAGTCCATCAAGGTTTGGTCCCTCTGCGGAATTCACTGTCACCGGCAGCATCAAGAGGCCGGCAGCAACCGTCATTGGGACGGAAGATTTTCTACCTACACGCATGACAAGATCCTTCTCTCTACCTATCTGCGACGCCCGCCATGGGGCATGCGGGCATGTCCGCCACCACCGCCCCGATGGGCCGCCATATGGGCGCCGCCGCGTGGACCGGCATGGTGACCGCCTCCCATCGACAGCCCACCTCGTTGAGAATGCATTCTGGCTTGACTGCGCGGCCTGACTTCCCCGAGCCCTGATGGTCGGCTTGGACGATGATCTCTCTTTGCCGCCATGGAGTGGCGAGCGCTGCCCCGCTGGGCCTGAGGGCGCGGATTGATCTGGGCGCGATGCGCCTCTGGCGAACGACTGGCATGATCGCGCACGCCTCCGGCCTGCTGGCGCACCTTGTTGGCCCGTACGTCCTTGATGGTCGAAGGAGAAATTTTTGCACGTTCGATATTGGCGGCGTGGGATCTTACGGATTTTGCCTTGGCACGGACTTCATTGTTGCCGCCGGCTTCAAGCCTGTTGCGGAAATTATTGCCGTCGATCTTTGAAAACTGATTGTGGTCGAACTTGATCTTGCTTCGGTCAATGTTCTTCCAGTCGGCATTGTTGAAATCGATCTTTCCATTGCGGTTGTTCATGCAATGATCGCAGTCGATATCGATATCGTTTCCATCGAACCGGCCACCCCAGACACCCCAGTCGTTCCAGTCGACAACGGCTCCGAACACGGCGCCGGTCACAAAGCCGGCAAAATAGGTCGCGGTCGGATAGACATAATTCGGATAGGGCTCGGGATAATAACCGATCGGTGCCGGGGCGTAGCTCTCGTCATAGAGCATCCGCGGCTCATATTGCGGAACATAGATCTTTTCGGGGTTCGCCGACTGGATGACCACATTGTCGTTCTGCTGAACGACACTGATCTTGTCATCATCCTTGATAAGCCCGTTGGCCACGGCCTTGTCGCGTAATGTCTGGATCGCGATCAGCATATCCTTCTGCTGATTGGCGACCACATCACCCAATTGCTGGGTCCATTCGAGATCGTCGCTCATCATCTTGACGACATCCGGATAGTTCAGCAGAGAAACGATGCTTCCATCCCAATCCTCTTTCGGCTTCAGTGAGGGGGTCGACTTGACCTGGTCGAGAAACCGCGCCGCTTCGACGATCTGCAGCGGAAAGAGCGATGCGGATGTCGTCAGAGCCACCAACGCATCCGGATACAAAGCTATGCGAGCGACAAGCACCTGCATTTGCTTGTCATCGAGTAGACCGGAAGAAGCTTCTTGCGCGGACTCAACGGGCGTTGCTGGCCTCGGGGAAGGCTGTTGCGCCCTCAGCCCTTGATCGCTGACAATGATCGATGCCGCTGCAGCCAAGGAGACTGCGAACTTCCATCGAAGCCCGCGGGAGGATTTATAAAGCATCGACACAACTCCTGTCTGACTGCGCAACCGACGGCAGCTTCAACGCAGCAGCATGGAGCTGGTGCTCACCGAAAGTCGGCATCCTGAATTCTCTTGAGCCTTCGGACAGCGCACCAAAAAAGTGGGAGGCGTGGAAGTACGTTACTGTAAATGACGATATTGCCTGCACAGGCCGGTGCTCAACGCCGTGATCCCGCAGCACTCGCCTGTAAGATGTACATCGAAGTATTTTCGCTGCTTCCAGCATCTTCGGCTGAGCCATCGGTGACATTCAACGGCCGTCTCACCGGCGACTTGACGAGACGCCTTGCTCATATGTCAAAAGCTCGCTTAGCGCCGAATACACAAGATAATTCGGCAGTTTTACTCTCAACGAACGCAGCGCTTTAGGCGCCTTTGGTCCACAGCGGACTCCATCGTTACATCAGGATTAACTGTAACGTACTTCTGCATTGACAGGTTAGCTGGCACTAAATTTCCGTCACTCTCAATGAGAGTTGCTGCTCGCTCTCATGAAATTCTGCCATCTGTAATCTGAGAACCACGGAGGCTTGACCGATGAGACTTTCTGGCAAACTTGCTGCGTTAGCAGTGCTGCTCCTCAGCAGCTCCAGCTTTGCACAACAGTCCCGAACCCCGCCCCCTAATAAGCCGAATATCCTTGTTATCTTTGGCGACGACATCGGCCAAGCCAACGTTTCGGCTTACACGATGGGGGTGATGGGCTATCGAACACCAAATATTGACCGCATCGCTAAAGAAGGCGCGATTTTCACCGACTATTATGCCGAGCAGAGTTGCACGGCAGGGCGGTCAACCTTCATCACGGGCCAAGCAACGTTGCGGACCGGTCTCTCCAAGGTTGGTTTACCTGGCGCCCCTATCGGCCTCCAGAGCAGCGATGCCACGATTGCGTCGGCGCTCAAGCAGGGAGGCTATGCCACCGGTCAGTTTGGCAAAAACCATCTTGGTGATCGTGACGAGTTTCTTCCGACAAACCACGGCTTCGACGAGTTCTTCGGCAATCTCTACCACCTAAACGCCGAGGAAGAGCCGGAAGACCGCAATTACCCGCAGGACCCAAGCTTCCGGAAGCAATACGGCCCTAGAGGCGTCATCAAGGCCTCTGCAGATGGTAGGATCGAGGACACCGGGGCGCTCACCCGCAAGCGCATGGAGACTATCGACAACGAGACGTCTGCCGCTGCTATCGATTTCATGAAGCGCCAACATGATCAAGGCAAGCCTTTCTTCACTTGGTTCAACACTACGCGCATGCATGCACGCACCCATGTCAGCGACGCCCACCGCAGTCCGCCGGGTCTAACCGCTCCAACCGAATATGCAGACGGGATGGTGGAGCACGACGGGATTGTCGGCGACGTGCTGAATTCGCTCGATGAGATGGGCATCGCAGACAATACGATCGTCGTCTATACGACCGACAACGGCCCACACGAGAATACGTGGCCGGACGCCGCGAATTCTCCGTATCGGAACGAGAAGACCTCCAATTGGGAAGGCGCATTTCGAGTTCCGGCGATGGTTCGTTGGCCTGGGCATATACAGCCAGCGACCCAATTGAATGGGATCGTGTCTGGCCTCGATTGGTTTCCAACGCTGCTTGCCGCGACGGGGGACATCGACATCAAAGATCGCCTGCTGAAGGGTACCTCACTCGGCGGCAAGAACTATAAAAACCACCTCGACGGCTTTAACCAGCTCGACTATCTGACTGGAAAAGCTCCGACCAGTGCCCGTCGGCAGTTCTTTTACTTCAATGACGACGGTGATCTTGTCAGCCTACGCTACGAAAACTGGAAGCTCGTTTTCGAGGAACAGCGGGTAAATGGCACAATGGCAATTTGGGCTGAGCCGTTTACCAAGCTACGCCTCCCGAAGATGTTCGATCTGCGTGCTGACCCTTACGAAAAGGCGGATATCACGTCGAACACATACTGGGATTGGCTCTTTCAGCATGCCTATCTCGTAGTTCCAGCCCAAGCGGAAGTGGCAAAATTCTTTGCTACCTTCAAGGACTACCCACCCGCGCAACGTCCTGCGAGCTTCTCTATAGATCAAATTCAGGAAAGGCTGAACGCGTCGTTCAATACAATGGGTGGCGGACGGTAAATAGGCATCAACAATGGGCCCGGACGTTTCGTCCGGGCGGAATTTTCGCTTCATGTGAAGCATGAATAGGACCCATCGGGATCCGACGCTCTTGTTTCGATTGCTGTTACCATACGACCGACTGCGCGAAGACTGCTGATGGCCCATTCCCGCCATTTCCCGCTTAGTAGTGGTGCTTGAAACGAGCCAAAACTTTGGCCAAGCTGCGACCAATAACAGCGTGTGGGCGTTTCTTGGGAACGTTCAAGGACTGCCGATCAGCCCAGGGAGGCGCAAGCTTCTGGATCAACCAGATCCAAGAACCACTGAGGAAGTCGTTTGACGCAATAGCCCAATTTCGGCGGGCAAGACCGGCTCACGGCACCCGTGAGCCAGCGCCTTCCCGTCTACCTTCGGGAACTCCAATGGAAAACCAATCGTATATCCAAATGGACGTGCGAGACAGCGGCAGCAAACGCAGCCGTTCGTCAGTCGATCTCGTCGTAGACGCTTTCATCTTGGCCGCTTCAAGCGTTCCCATGACAAAGACTGTTTGCAAAGAAGGCCCTCTCCTTTTCAATTTCGCCAATGACGCGTCTCGCTACGATCACGATGAGATCACGCAGGTTTTGAAGAAACAAGACAAAGGCGGCCGGCAGACCCGCCGTTACGACGAGCATCTGTTTCGGCAATTGCTGGACAGCGTGGTTGGCAAACCGCACGCCATTACCGCTTGCTTGATTGATACCCACCCTTCTTCGGGAAAACCGTCACAAAAGCTTCTGCAATGGAGGGAGTTCGTCGATCCCGCCCGCGACGGCGCTGTACTGCCAATCGTCAGGATCAGAGCGAGCATGTGCGCGGCATACCGTGGAGGCGTCGTCAAACTTGAAAACGCACTCACCGACAACGGCTACCTACCATTCCTCATCAAAAATGAGGGAAACACGGACCTGAATGAGAAATTGCGTGCCAAGATTGGCGCTGCATTCGAGCTTATAGGCGCTTATCAAAAGAATGCGCGTCGTGTCGGCAGTGCTTTTACAGTCCCACAATGGCCCGCGATAGTTCTGATGAGTTAAAATAGGAAACCATCGAGCACAGGTATCCCGGGCCTAATCAGGTTCCGATCCGCATTCCATCGCGGAGAAGAAGCCGTCAGCCAGGCCCGCGAAACGTCAGTTTACAGTAACATACTTTCGTTGAGCCGAAACTCCTGTCCTTGTAGGGGACGACATGAGCGAACAACCAATCAATGTTCCTCCCGAGAAGGGCCCGCCAGGCGTTGCACCACGCAGACCGCTTGCGTTGCGCCTCGCCCATGGCGGGCCCTTTTTTCACATTCAACGAAAGCTTGGACTTGTTCATGAAACGGATTTGCGGGCGTGGCCACGAGCCGCCCTTTATGTAAGCCTGGCGTGGGCTGTGCCGCTATTTCTGACGCTTCCGATTCTATCCGGATCTTCAAGCGCAATGTCGGATTACCTTTCTGATCCTGCTCCCCTCAGCCGATTTCTGATCGGTGTCGGCTGCTTCATCCTCGCGGAGAAAAGGATCGAGGCTACTGTGGACGAAAAATTGAGCCAATTCGATCACACCGCGCTCGTCGCCACAGGTTCACAAGCCCTGCAGGGCAAGGCGGCTTCCTTGGCGGAAAGAAGAAAAAACGCAGGTTTTGCAGAGGTCATTTGCCTTCTCCTCGCGGTCGCGGCCAGCGCTTTTGCCTTCGATAGCCATCGAGATGGGTCCGTCTTGACGTGGGCAGCAACGCAGGAGGTCGACGAAACCGTCATTACGCTTGCTGGCTGGTGGTGTTTATTCGTTAGTATCCCACTCTTCTTCTTTCTATTCCTGCGTTGCCTGTGGCGTCATGTCGTCCTGGTCGGTTTTCTACATCGTCTTGCCTGCTTTAATTTGCGCCTGGTAGCAACGCATCCCGATGGCAAAGCTGGTCTGTCATTTTTTGGAAACTATCCAAATGCTTACTGGCCGTTCGTCTTCGGAGCCAGTTGTGCGATCGCGGCAGCTCTTTGGAAGCACGCAGGTCAGTCCGCACTCTCCGCAACCACCTTCGCCACGGTCATGGGGGCATGGCTGCTCATCGTGCTCGTGTTTTTCGCGGCAGGTCTGTTGGCGTTTTCCCAACCTATCCGCGCCGTCAAGGAGGCGTCTCTCCAGAAAATCTCGGCTCAAGCCACCATCTTCCAGCGATCGTCGGAACGGCACGCTTTAGGAGAAAATGTCGCTGCGAATGACCCGAGCGAAAAAGAGGATTTGGCAGGCCCCGACATGACGAAGCAATATGAACAGGTAGGCAAGGTTTCAAGCTTGCTGGTTGACAGAAGCATGCTCCTGCCCTTGGCTGCGGCCGCGCTTCTGCCCTTTTCTGTTGCTGGAGCCACCCACATTCCGGCAAAGGAGGTCTTGTCTGTTTTCAAGAAACTCCTTCTTTTGTGAGGAGTGAGGCCGATATGAAAAGTCGCTGCAAGATGTCGATCGAACACGTTTCCCAACAGCAATAACGTTGAGCCGCCCTAAGAGCCGCCAGAGAATTTAAAGCGAAAATTGACAGGCTGAAAACACAGTTCGATCCGACCCAAACCGCGATCGCCATTTTCAAGCTAATCTTGCTAGCGCGAAACTATGCCGACGAACAGTCCAAGCGTCGTTTGATGCCGACATTGGAGGCTTATAACGTCACTTTAGAACGTCCAGGATGCGTCTTGCTTGGCTGGATTGAGGGTTGAGGCTCGAGATATTTTTCGAGAGATTTCGGGAGATTTTATTTTTTGNGACGAGCACAAACCTTTTGGTTTGTGCGAGACGCCAACGCGAAGGCGTTGGCGCACTGTGCCGGAGCAAAACCCTTTGGGTTTTGTCTCCTGTAAGGGGCGCACCGGCTAGAGCCTGTGAACCATCCTTATTCATTTTGTTCTACAAACGACGAAGGGCCGCTTTCGGCGACCCTTGGGTATTGGCCAGGGGCCGTTTGTTTTCGTGCTGAGAAGATTTGTTTTTCCACTATCGCGACAAATCCTTTGGATTTGCGCTTATGGCATTGCCTTTAAAAGACCTGGCAGCGACCTACTCTCCCGCGTCTTAAGACGGAGTACCATTGGCGCTGGGGCGTTTCACGGCCGTGTTCGGAATGGGAACGGGTGCGGCCGCCCCGCCATGACCACCAGGTCATTTAAGGGCAATGTGAAGAGAAGCTGGTTCACTCTGCGAGTGATTTTGAACACGTCTTATGCGTCATGCCTTTTGGGCGATGAGCATTGATCAATGAGAACAATTAAGCCAATCGGGCTATTAGTAAGGCTAAGCTTCATGCATTGCTGCACTTCCACACGCCTCCTATCAACGTGGTCGTCTTCCACGGCCCTGATAGGGAATACTCGTTTTCAGGTTGGTTTCCCGCTTAGATGCCTTCAGCGGTTATCCATTCCATATATAGCTACCCTGCTATGCCGTTGGCACGACAACAGGTCCACCAGAGATATGTCCATCCCGGTCCTCTCGTACTAGGGACAGATCCTGTCAATATTCCTACACCCACGGCAGATAGGGACCGAACTGTCTCACGACGTTCTGAACCCAGCTCACGTACCGCTTTAATTGGCGAACAGCCAAACCCTTGGGACCTGCTCCAGCCCCAGGATGCGATGAGCCGACATCGAGGTGCCAAACAACCCCGTCGATATGGACTCTTGGGGGTCATCAGCCTGTTATCCCCGGCGTACCTTTTATCCGTTGAGCGATGGCCCTTCCACGCGGGACCACCGGATCACTATGACCGACTTTCGTCTCTGCTCGACTTGTCAGTCTCGCAGTCAGGCGGGCTTATGCCATTGCACTCGACGACCGATTTCCGACCGGTCTGAGCCCACCATCGCGCGCCTCCGTTACTCTTTCGGAGGCGACCGCCCCAGTCAAACTACCCACCATACACTGTCCCGGATCCGGATAACGGACCGCGGTTAGACATCCATGACGATAAGGGTGGTATTTCAAGGATGGCTCCACAGAAACTGGCGTCCCTGCTTCAAAGCCTACCACCTATCCTACACATGCCGACACGAATGCCAGTGTAAAGCTATAGTAAAGGTGCACGGGGTCTTTCCGTCTAACCGCAGGAACCCCGCATCTTCACGGGGAATTCAATTTCACTGAGTCTATGCTGGAGACAGCGGGGAAGTCGTTACGCCATTCGTGCAGGTCGGAACTTACCCGACAAGGAATTTCGCTACCTTAGGACCGTTATAGTTACGGCCGCCGTTTACTGGGGCTTCAATTCAAAGCTTGCACCTCTCCTTTTAACCTTCCAGCACCGGGCAGGCGTCAGACCCTATACGTCGTCTTTCGACTTCGCAGAGCCCTGTGTTTTTGATAAACAGTCGCTACCCCCTGGTCTGTGCCACCCTCTTCCACTTGCGTAAAAGAGGGTCACGCTTCTTCCGAAGTTACGCGTGCAATTTGCCGAGTTCCTTCAGCATAGTTCTCTCAAGCGCCTTGGTATACTCTACCTGACCACCTGTGTCGGTTTCGGGTACGGTCTATAATGGTGGAGCTATTTCCTGGAACCGCCCCGCCGCACTTCCAATCCAATAAGAAAGTACGACTTACGCGATCCGTCACTACCACCAGGCCCACGAATATTAACGTGGTTTCCATCACCTACGCATTTCTGCCTCGGCTTAGGGGCCGGCTAACCCTGCTCAGATTAACTTTAAGCAGGAACCCTTGGTCTTTCGGCGAGGGGGTCTCTCACCCCCTTTATCGTTACTCATGTCAACATTCGCACTTCCGATATCTCCAGGGGTCCTCACGGATCCCCCTTCACAGACTTACGGAACGCTCCGCTACCACGTACACTTACGTGCACATCCTCAGCTTCGGTGCATGGCTTTAGCCCCGTTACATTTTCGGCGCAAAGACCCTTATTTAGACCAGTGAGCTGTTACGCTTTCTTTAAATGATGGCTGCTTCTAAGCCAACATCCTGGTTGTTTTGGGATCCTCACATCCTTTCCCACTTAGCCATGACTTGGGGACCTTAGCTGGAGGTCAGGGTTGTTGCCCTTTTCACGACGGACGTTAGCACCCGCCGTGTGTCTGCCGACTAGTACTCCTCGGTATTCGGAGTTTGGTTAGGATCAGTAAGACGGTGAGTCCCCATAGCCCATCCAGTGCTCTACCCCCGAGGGTATTCGGTCGACGCTCTACCTAAATAGATTTCGCGGAGAACCAGCTATCTCCGAGTTTGATTGGCCTTTCACCCCTAGCCACAAGTCATCCCAATCTATTGCAACAGATGCGGGTTCGGCCCTCCAGTTGGTGTTACCCAACCTTCAGCCTGCTCATGGCTAGATCACTCGGTTTCGGGTCTAATGCAACTAACTAAATCGCCCTGTTCAGACTCGCTTTCGCTGCGCCTACACCTACCGGCTTAAGCTTGCTAGTTACACTAAGTCGTTGACCCATTATACAAAAGGTACGCCGTCAGGCTTGCGCCCTCCGACTGCTTGTAGGCATCCGGTTTCAGGTTCTATTTCACTCCCCTTGTCGGGGTGCTTTTCACCTTTCCCTCACGGTACTTGTTCGCTATCGGTCATGCACGA
>NZ_WIXI01000022.1:560000-713746 GCF_009617585.1 Endobacterium cereale
TCTGCAGCTTTTCGACGACGTCGCCTTCGCCGATCAGGTCATGGGTGAGCTTGATGCCGGTGATTTCGGTAAAAGCCTTGGCGAGCGTTTTTGATTCATATTCATGCGTGGTCAAGGTTTCCGACACAACCTTGATATCCATGCCGGCAAACGGTTTTGCCGCATCGATGAACCACTGCATTTCCTTTTCCTGCTCGGCCCGGGTGAGCGACGACTGATCGCCGATTTCCGCGTCGAGGAATTTCTTGGCCGCATTCATGTCGGCGAAGGCCGAACCTGTCATTGCCAGCAGCATGGCTGCCGTCGTCGTCATCAGATGCCGTCGCATATCAATATCCTCCCGGTTGATGCGATGCAGTCCCAAAAACTCTGGCAGCCGGACCTCCTCCCGCCGCCAATTTGCCTGACCTCAAACAAAGCGGAATACGCCGATCGCGTAGACCACCGAAAGCGCCAGAGCCCACCACAGGCTGGGGCCTCCAAGACCCAGCCATGCGAGATGAATGAAGGCGGATCCGAGCAGTGAAACGAACAGGCGGTCTCCGCGTGTCGTCTCAAACCGCAGGATGCCGAGCCGCGGACCACCGCCCGGCGAAAAGAACTCCCAGATGCCCATGGCCGCAATGAGCGCGAAGATCGTGATGAAGAACACTGCCGTCGGCAAAGTCCAGGCCATCCATGAGAAGCTCATGAGACGCTCTCCTTTCTTACACACGGCCAAGGGCAAAACCCTTGGCGATGTAGTTGCGGACGAAATAGATGACGAGCGCGCCCGGAATGATGGTCAACACCCCGGCGGCGGCCAGCACACCCCAATCCATGCCCGAGGCCGACACCGTGCGGGTCATGGTCGCCGCGATCGGCTTGGCATCCGTCGTCGTCAGCGTGCGGGCGATCAGAAGTTCGACCCAAGAGAACATGAAGCAGAAGAAGGCGGCGACACCTATGCCCGACGCAATCAGCGGCATGAAGATTTTCACGAAAAAGCGCGGGAAGGAATAACCGTCGATATAGGCGGTTTCGTCTATCTCCTTCGGCACGCCGGACATGAAACCTTCGAGGATCCACACAGCCAGCGGCACATTGAACAGGCAATGGGCGATGGCAACGGCGATATGCGTGTCGATCAGACCGAAGGCGGAATAGAGCTGGAAGAAGGGCAAGGCAAAAACGGCGGGTGGCGCCATGCGGTTGGTCAACAGCCAGAAGAACAGGTGCTTGTCGCCAAGGAACCGGTAACGCGAGAAGGCGTAGGCCGCCGGCAGCGCCACCAGAACCGAAATCACCGTGTTCATCACCACATAGGTAATGGAGTTGATATAGCCGTTATACCAGGCGGGATCGGTGAAAATGACCGTGTAATTGCGAAGCGTCGGGTTCTGCGGCCACAGCGTCAGTTGGCCGAGGATCTCGCTATTCGTCTTGAAGCTCATGTTGATGAGCCAATAGATCGGCAGGGCCAGAAAGATGATGTAGATCACCGGGATCAGGAAACCGAAACGGGCGCCACTGCTGTTATTGATCAGATTGCTGTTCATGATCCGCTCCTCAACTCTGCTCGGCATCGCTCTGGGTCATGACGGTGTAGAACACCCATGACATGAGGAGGATGATCAGGAAGTAGATGATCGACATGGCCGCAGCCGGTCCCAGGTCGAACTGGCCGATCGCCATTTTTACGAGATCGATGGACAGGAACGTGGTGGAATTACCGGGCCCGCCGCCGGTGACGACAAAAGGTTCGGTATAGATCATGAATGAGTCCATGAAGCGCAGCAGCACTGCGATCAGCAGGACACGCTTCATTTTCGGCAACTGGATATGGCGGAAGACCGACCATCGCGACGCGCCATCGATACGGGCGGCCTGATAATAAGCGTCAGGAATGGAGACGAGACCGGCGTAACACAACAGCACGACAAGGCTCGTCCAGTGCCAGACATCCATGACGATGACGGTTGCCCAGGCATGCGCCGTGTTCTGGGTGTAGTTGTAGGAAATGCCGAGCGAATTGAGGAAATAGCCGAGCAGGCCAATATCGACGCGACCGAACACCTGCCATATGGTGCCGACCACATTCCACGGGATCAGCAGTGGCAGCGCCATCAGCACGAGGCAGACCGGCACGCCGGGACCATGTTTTGGCATGTTGAGCGCGATCAATATTCCGAGCGGCACTTCGATGGCGAGAATGACGGCGGAGAAGACCAGGTTGCGCCAGAGTGCATCCCAGAAACGCGGCGAGGTGAGGATTTCGACGAACCAGTCGGTACCGGCCCAGAAGAACTGGTTGTTTCCAAAGGTGTCCTGCACCGAATAATTCACCACCGTCATCAGCGGAATGACGGCGGAAAAGGCGACCAGCACCAGAACCGGCAGGACCAGAAACCAGGCTTTGTTGTTCCACGTCTTTTCCATGGTGCTAGCCCCCCTGCCCTGATGATTGGTTCTCGACCCGCCAGCTATCGGAAAAAATGCCGATGGCATGTTGGTCGAAGGACACTTTCGCATCCGTCGGGATGTCGTCGTCCTCGGCCAGCACGATGGACAGTGGCTGGCCGCAGAATGTGGCGCGCACGATCTTCTGGCGGCCGATGTCTTCCACCTTGTTGACTGTGACCGGCATGCCGTCGCGCCCGAGTTTTATGAATTCCGGGCGAATGCCGAGTTCTATTCTGCCCTCACCTTTGAGTGCGGGCGCATTGGCCAATGCGATCGTCTGGTCACCAACGCGGGCCATTGCTCCATCCACCGAGGCCGGCATAAAATTCATGCCCGGTGATCCGATGAAATAACCGACGAATGTGTGGCTCGGCCGCTCAAACAGTTCCGCCGGTGTTCCGATCTGCACGATCTGACCGTCATGCATGACGACCACCTTGTCGGCAAAGGTCAAAGCCTCGGTCTGGTCATGGGTGACATAGACCATGGTGAAACGCGATTGCCGGTGCAGCCGTTTCAACTGCGAGCGCAGCACCCATTTCATATGCGGATCGATAACCGTCAGCGGTTCGTCGAACAGGATGGCATTGACGTTTGCCCTTACAAGTCCGCGCCCGAGCGAGATTTTCTGCTTCTGGTCGGCGGTCAGCCGCTGCGCCCTGCGTTTCGCCATGCCGGCGAGATCTGTCATTTCGAGGATTTCGTTGACGCGTTTTTCGACCTCGGCTTCCGGCACCTTTCGATTGCGCAAAGGGAAGGCGAGATTATCGAATACCGTCATCGTGTCGTAGACGACCGGAAACTGAAACACCTGGGCGATATTGCGCTCTTCCGTGGAAAGCTGCGTGACATCCTTGCCATCGAACAGGATGCGGCCGTCAGACGGCTGCAACAGACCGGAAATGATGTTGAGCAGCGTAGTCTTGCCGCAGCCGGAAGGGCCGAGCAGCGCATAGGCACCGCCATCCTCCCATTCATGATGCACTTCCTTCAGCGCATAATCCCCGGCCGCCTTGGCGCGCGGGCTGTAGGCGTGGCGGATATGTTCGAGCGAAATGCGTGCCATATCGTCCCCTCCTTCACGCCGCGATCGGCGCAGCATTGAGCGCCTTGCCGGTCGATTGATCGAACGCCATCAGGTGGCGGCTGTCGAGATGGACCTCAATCTGCTGGTCCAGCTCGATATCGTGAATGCCATGCGCCAGCATCACCCAGCGGTGACCGGCGAAATCGAGATGAATGAAACTCTCCGAGCCGGCGATTTCCGAGACCAGCGTGCGCGCCTTCAAAGGCGTGGTGTGGCCGTTGGCGGCGTGGAGAAAGAGATGATGCGGCTGGAAGGCTAGGACGACCGGACCTTCGGCCACCGAAGCAAGATGCGGCGGCACCGACATCACCGGCTCTCCATTCAGCGCAAAACTGTTGCCCGAACGGACAAGCGCGATCGTGTTGAGCGGCGGGTCGGCGAAGATTTTTGCGGTAACGAGATCGGCAGGCTGACGGTACACGTCGACCGTCCTGCCGAACTGCGTCACGGCTCCCTCGTGCAGGGTAGCTGTAGAACCACCGAGCAGCAGTGCTTCGGAAGGTTCGGTGGTGGCGTAAACGAAGATCGCACCGGAGGCGGCAAAGAGTTTTGGCAGCTCCTCACGCAATTCCTCGCGCAGCTTGTAATCGAGATTGGCGAGCGGTTCGTCCAGCAGCACGAGATTGGCATTCTTGACGATGGCGCGCGCCAGCGCCGTGCGCTGCTGCTGGCCGCCGGAAAGATTGAGCGGTGTGCGATCGAGATAAGGCGTCAGCTTCAGAAGCTCGGCGGCCTTCTTCACCTCGCGGTCGATGGTGGCGGCATCCTTTCCGGCAATGCGCATCGGCGAGGCGATGTTTTCATAGACGGTCAAGGCCGGGTAATTGATGAACTGCTGGTAGACCATCGCGACATTGCGCTTCTGCACCGGCAGGCCGGTCACGTCGGCGCCATCGAAAAACACCGAACCCTCGGTCGGCTTGTCCAGCCCCGCCATCAGCCGCATCAGCGACGTCTTGCCGGCAAGCGTCGGCCCGAGCAGGACATTCAGCGTGCCCCGCTTTAATGTCAGGTCGGTCGGGCGAATATGATATTCGCCCGCCACCGTCTTCGACACGTTGCGCAATTCCAGCATACGAACCTCGGGCCTCCCAACCCTTGGATACAAGCGGCTATGTCGATGGCCTCAAGCGGCCCGGCGAACTCCCGACATGTATTCCTCCAGTCCCGCGGCCTCCTCCGCCGTCAGGACCAATCCCTGCTTGGTGCGGCGCCACAGCACATCTTCTGCCGTGACCGCCCATTCCTTTTCGATCAGGAAGCGGACTTCCGCCTCATGAAGCGTGCCACCGAAATGGCGACCAAGCCCCTCTATCGTTTTGGCATCGGCGAGGATCGCCTTTGCATCGGTACCGTAACACTTGATCAGCCGCGCCGCGTGGCGTTTCGACAGGAACGGATAAGCCGAAAGCAATTTCCGCTCTTCGCTGGCAGCGCCCGTGACGGCAAAATCACCACCCGGCAACCGGCTTTTAGCCGTCCAGGGCGTGCCCTTGGCGCCGATCGCCTCACCAATCTTTTCCAGCGCATGCTCCGAAAGCCGGCGATAGGTCGTCAGCTTGCCACCAAACACGTTGAGCAGCGGCGCGCCATCGGCATCGACTTTCAGCACATAATCGCGCGACGCTTCCTGGGCCTTCGACGCACCATCATCATAAAGCGGGCGCACGGCCGAATAGGTCCAGACGATATCTTCCGGCTTTACCGGCTCGGCAAAATATTCGCTTGCGGCATTGCAGAGATACTGAATCTCTTCCTGACTGATCTTAACGTCCTTCGGATCGTCGGAATAGTCGCGATCCGTCGTGCCGATCAGGGTGAAATCATTCTCGTAAGGAATAGCAAAGAAAATGCGGTTGTCCGGGTTCTGGAAGAAATAGGCGCGCGTATCGTCGAACTTCTTCTTCACGATGATATGGCTGCCCTGCACGAGACGGACATTATGGACATTGTTGCGGCCCATCGCGCCCGACAGAACCTGATCGACCCAGGGTCCGCCGGCATTGACCAGCATGCGTGCGCGGTGGCTTGTCGTGACACCGGATATTTCGTCGCGAACCTCGATCTGCCACAGACCGGCTTCGCGGCGGGCCGACACCACTTTCGCGCGGCTCATGATTTTTGCGCCACGATTGGCGGCATCGCGGGCATTGAGCACGACCATGCGGGCATCATCCACCCAGCCATCCGAATATTCGAACGCCTTGCCGAAAATAGGCTTTAACGGACGACCGGCCGGATCGCTCTTGAGGTTCAGCGTTTTTGTCGCTGGCAGCAGCTTGCGACCGCCAAGATGATCATAAAGGAACAGGCCGATCCGGATCAGCCAGGCCGGGCGCACACCGCCCTTCTGGAAAGGCAGGACAAAACGCAGCGGCCAGATGACATGCGGTGCCATCGCCCACAGCACTTCGCGCTCCATCAGCGCTTCGCGCACCAGACGGAATTCATAGTGTTCGAGATAACGCAGGCCACCATGGATCAGTTTGGTGGCGCCGGAAGACGTGCCGGAGGCAAAGTCGTTCATTTCCGCAAGCGCTACGGAATACCCACGGCCCGCCGCATCACGCGCGATACCGCAGCCATTGATGCCGCCGCCAATTACGAAAAGATCGAAAATCCTATCGTCCGACATAACCTTACCGATCCGCATAACTTCCATTGGCGCATTGCAGCATGCAATTGCGCAATTGCGAAACAACAACAGTCTAAAACGAAAGAAAAACGAATGTCAAATGAACATTAAAGATTGGTCGAAACCGGGATTTCAGCCCGTTTCAACCAGCCGCACGTCATGTTCCGCACAGATCCGCCTGATCTCCTCCGACGGACAGATATCGGTGATAAACGTATGCACCTGTGAAACATGCCCCATGCGAACCGGCGCCGTACGCTCGAATTTCGAGGCGTCCGACACAAGAATGACATGGCGGGCATTGGCGATGATCGCCTGCGCAACCTTCACTTCGCGAAAATCGAAATCGAGCAACGCGCCATCCGCATCGATGGCGGACACGCCGATGACCGCATAATCCACCTTGAACTGACGTATGAAATCGACCGCCGCCTCCCCGACGATGCCGCCATCCGAACCACGCACCACGCCACCGGCAATGATCACCTCGATAGAGGGGTAGACGCGCAAGCGATTGGCAACATTGATGTTATTGGTAATAACCATCAACTCCCGGTGATCCACCAAAGCCTCGCCGACCGCCTCCGTCGTGGTGCCGATATTGATGAAAAGCGAGGAATTGTCGGGAATGATATTGCCGGCGGCCTTGCCGATCGCCTGCTTCTGGGCCGCCGCCATCAGGCGCCGGGCATCGTATTTAACGTTTTCGTTGCCGCTTGGAAAAACTGCGCCGCCATGGATGCGGTTCAGCACCTTGCCATCGCACAGATCGTTTAGATCCTTGCGGATCGTCTGCGGCGTCACCTGAAAGAGATTGGCGAGATCCTCGACGAGCACCCTGCCTTGCGTCTTGGCGATCGCAAGAATGTCCTCTTGCCGACTGGAAAGCTGCATGATCCGCTCCGATTTTCGTTTTCCGTCATTTTATGGAAAAACGAAACCGCGACAAGGCATTTCGAAAGCGTTTCATTGGCTGGTATATCGGACCGTGGCGAAATGAAACGACCCGCAAAAACACCGTTGACAAGCTTTCGAATCGGGCGCATTGATGCCGACATGATCACGAACCTGTCCACCGCCTGCTCGTATTTTTGGTCGTACCTTTAAAGGGCGGCCAGACAGATCATATTGTCACAAAAGCCGCCGTCAGGCGGCTTTTTGATGAAAACAGCGTCCTGACGGCAAACCTCTCGAAGAAAAGCCAAGGACGAACACGATGCCAACCCTCTCTTCCGCACCGGATCTATTGAAACCGGCCGCCCTGCATGCGGGCAGCCAGATCGATATTGCCAAAACAGCACTCGCACGCCCGCCGGTCGTTGCCATCCGTGCCGCCCGCCGCGCCGACCTGCCGCAGCTCGGCGACATGATCGCGGCACTTGCAACCCACCACAACGATGCCTCGGCCATCACCTCGGAAATTCTCGAGCGCGACCTGTTTGGCCCGGTTCCGTGGATTACCGCGCTTGTGGCGGATGGTGGAGAAGGCCTGATCGGTTACGCGATCCTCGTGCCGCTCTACCGCGCCCAGGAAGGCAAGCGCGGCATGGACCTGCACCATTTGTTCGTGCGCGAAGGCCATCGCGGCCACGGCATCGGCCACCATCTGGTGACCCGCGCCCGTGATCTCGCCCGCAATGCCGGCTGCGATTATCTTTCGGTCGGCGCTGCCACCGGCAATTTTGCCGCCCACCGCTTTTATGAACACATGGATTTTAAACCGCGGCCGGTGACAGGCATGCGGTATACGCAGGCGCTGGCCTAAACGAGCCTTTTCGGCGATCCCCACCTTGGCTGGGATCGCCGGACTGCCGCGATCAGCGCGATGCGGCCTTGGCCAGAACTTTGGCTTTCACTCGTTTCCATCCAAGACACGACAGCTTTTCACCTGTCTTTGGTCGTCTGCCGGCGTCAACTCACCAAGCGCGCGACGAATATCGCGACTGTTGAGGTTGAGGCTTCGGCCTTGCGGGATGGACTGGCGATCTATCTTGGCCCATGCCGCCGCCTGAAACACCTCAGCATTGTTTGCATAATAGGCAAGGCAATCCGCCACAACAGGGTCGAAACCGATCAGGATGCGAAAGGCGCGACGATGCACTAAGCACGCCGCGCCATGATCTTTTCCTTCGAAGAAAACGGCAAAGCCGAGCGCATCGAGATCGTCACGCCAGATTGCCGCCCTCTCCTCCATCACATCAGGCCTCCATCATATCAGGCCGATGGGCTAAGGCGTTTCAGAAATGTGCCGCTGAGTGCGCCCAGCAGCGCCCAGAAGACAAAGCTGGTGACCGTTGCCACAACGACGAAACGGCGCTCCAGCTCGAGCGGCGCCAGAGGCTCCACGCCCGCCGGCGGCAGCGGCGCCCCCACCACATGCGGCGCGGCGATGAGAATGACGGCCAGCACCGCAGCCCAAGCTTCACGCCGCAAGACCAGCAGGCCGATACCGGCGGCAGTTGCCACCGCTGTGGCGATCCACCATGTCTGGCGCGCGGCAAGCTCCGCTGCCGGGCTGCCCGGCAATTCCGGCGGCAGGCCCACCATCGGCGCCAGCATGACCGAAGCGAAACCGCCAATGCCGAAGAAAAGCCCCGTGCGCCAGCCGAATGTAAAACTGGTCATGGACAGCAGGGCCGTCAGCACCAGCGAATAACCGATGGCGGTCAGCACATTGGCGCCGAGCGTATAGACCGTGCGCTCGAAACCATCGGCAGGCGCCCAGCCCTCGCCGTGATCGTGACCGGCGGCATCATGGGCTTCGGCTTCCGTTTCTGGCATCGCGTGATCATGCGCCGGCGTTGCCGCAGCATGCGAATGCTCGGCCGGCGCCGCACTTTCCGGCACAGCCGGACCGGCATCCTCATAGGTTTCAGCCTTGAGGATCAGCGGTTCGGTGCCGACCATCTGCATCAGCGTGATGGCAATACCGGTGATGATCCCCACCGGAACGGCGGAGAAGACAATAGATCTGAACATTTTTGAAAACTCCCCTCAGTGGCAGGGGAAAGCGTTGGCATGACGCACGTCATGCGCAGCATTGTGGACGACCTCGAGATGGGAAAAACCCACGAAGCCGATCACGAAAACCCCAAGGCAGGCAGCCATGGCGGATTGCACAAGGTTGGATGTTTTCGACGTCACGGCCGGTTTGGCCGCTTTTTCTGCGGTCTGGTTCTGCATGATGAAACCCCTCGTTACATATGCGTTGCTCACATTTGCACTGGCAGGTCTCCTGGCTCGCGGGTCGTTGTCGCGGAACGGGCCTTCCCGGTTTCCCAGTGGCCATGATCGTTCCGAACTCGCCGCTCACAGTTGCGGGGGCAGCCGCGAATGAGGAATTCCCTATCGCGTTCCCTTTTAATCCCCTGATCTCAAAGCGCGAAAGCAAGGGGAACCATTGCGACAGGAGTTGTGCGCCCGGGTTTGGCAGGTGTCAAGGCGCGGTTGCGCCGCCATCGCGGCACAACACGGGACCATATTCCGGGGCAGAATTATTTCCCCGGCACAGCCTTCAGATAGGCAGCGATCGCTTCGAGATCGCTCTTGGGCAGATGGGCAATGTTTTTCTGCACCTCCACCATCGAGCCGCCGACACTATCGAAATCCGGGGTGAAGCCGGTTTCGAGATAGTTGACGATCTCGTCCTCGCTCCAGGCGCCGATGGCCTCCGAGCCCGACGTGATGTCCGGGATACGCCCTTCGCCTTCCGGGTTCGGACCGCCGGTCAGCCATGCGCCGGCTTCGAAACCACCAAGCGCGTTGCGGGGCGTATGGCATTCGCCGCAATGGCCCGGCCCTTCAACCAGATACTGGCCACGCTTCACCTGATCGGAAGCGTTAGTGAGTTCCACACGTGGGCCATCGTCGAAATAAAGAAACTTCCAACCGCCGACGGCCAGCCGGATATTGAACGGAAACGGCAGATCGTGACCGGGCGCAACGTTACTGCTGGCCGGCAGGGATTTCAGGTAACCGAAGAGGTCGTTGACATCTTTGGGAGAAAGACGCGCGTAAGAACCGTACGGAAACGACGGATAGAGGTGTTCGCCTTTCGGACCGACACCGCGGGTCATGGCATTGCCGAACTGCGCCAGCGTCCAGCCCCCGATACCGGCCTGCGCATCGGAGGAAATGTTGGGAATATGGAACGTGCCAAAATTGCTCGGCAGCGCGCGCCCGCCGGACATGATTTTCAGCGCATCGCCTTCGGCACCCGGTGCGGCATGGCATCCTGCGCAACCGCCAGCCCAAAAGATCTGCTCGCCATTGGCGAGGTCAGGACCGCCGAGATTGGCCCAATGGCTTTCCGGCTGCGGATCGGGTGCCGTCAGCGCGTAAGCGCCGCCCAGTCCTGCCGCGCCAACGACAACCACTGCCGCCACGATTTTCGTGAAGGTCGATGCCATGTTCTTCTCCTGCCGCAAGCATGACGGCAGCCGGTCCCCAACAAGGCCCCGGCTGCAAATTCACATCAACGCTTCAGACGGTAGGTCTGGTGGCACTGGCCGCATTCGGCACCCAGCGTCTGCATGGCGTTCATGACGCCGGCAACATCGGTCGGTGCTGCCGCCAGGACGGCATCGGCATCAGCGCCGAGCTTCAGTGCTTTGGCGCGGAAATCCGATGGGTTTTCCCAGATCTTTGGCGAGGCTTCCGTGTCGTGACCGGTTTCGCTGCCGACCGGGAACTGATCCGGAAATGCTTTTGCCGAGGCGCTGATCGTCGTCAGCGCCGTCTTCACAGCCTCGGCGTCGAACGGCTTCTGTTCCTTGGCGATAGCGGCAAGCGCCCCCATGGAAGCGCCGATGGCTTTCATGCCGGCCTGACGCTCAACCTGCGGCTCGGCAGCAAAAGCCGAACCGAAGCCAAGACAGAGCGCCACGGCCGTCGCGGCCAGAGTCTTGATGTACATAGAAATCTCCCGGTTTTATCGGCCCGCATCAAACAGAGCCGAAAGATCTGCGCCGGCAGAATGACAAGGCTAAGCGACGGAAAGAAGTCACGTTTCTGTCAGGTCACCAGAGACATCACCGTTAACCGTTGACACTGCGTTCACCAGATAAATACGCCAAATTCACTCAACTTACTGTAACGCGCCTTTTATCCCCTCCCACAGCGTCAAGACCGATACGACAACCAGCAGAAACCCGGCCGTTCGCCCGACCCAGATTGTTGCCGAAGCGTTTCCGACAAGGGCGTTTCGCGCGCGGCCCGCCGCGATGGCAAGCCCGCCATACACGGCAAGCTGCGTGCCCGCTGTCATGGCCGCCATCACGGCCGCCTGCGGCGCTAAAGCCCCGAAATCGGGACGAAGGAATTGCGGATAGATGGCCAGCATGAAGAGATAGGCTTTTGGGTTCATCAGGCAGGTGACCGCGCCGCGGCGAAACGCTTCCCAATGCGAACGGCTGTCAGCCGGCCCGACATGATCGACGGTGATCGCACTGCGCATCAGCGTGAAACCGATCCACGCCATGTAAAGCGCACCTGCGATCAGCAACGGCTTGAACAGAACAGGCATAAGATTGGCCAGAAGCCCGACGCCAAGCGCGCCATAAAGCGAATGCACCAGCCCGCCCGCCATAATGCCGGCCGTGGCTGCCAAGCCCGATGCCCGCCCGCGCGTCAGGGAATTGGCGAGAACAAAGATCATGTCCATGCCCGGGACGACGATGATGCCGAAAAGAAGCGTGAAAAAGAGCCAGAGGTTTTCAGTATAGGTCATGTCAGTTGTCTACCCGCATCGGTTGATCCGCAAACAAGCAGGAGCTTGTTTTTCAAGCGCATATGCGGCCCTATACAAAAATGCTCCTGACAGCGTTCTGTCAGGAGCGATGGGGAGACGGGCAAAAAATGCGCAAGGCGTCACGCCTGTTCGAGATCATCCAGATCCTGCGGCTTGCAAAAGGGCCGGCCACCGCCGCCAGCATTGCCGAACAGCTGGAAGTGACGGTGCGCTCGATCTACCGGGATATTTCCGCCCTTCAGGGCATGCGCGTACCGATAGAGGGCGGCCGAGGCATCGGTTATATTCTGCGTCCCGGCTTCACACTGCCGCCGCTGATGTTGTCGATCGAGGAAACCGAAGCCATTGTCGTGGCGCTGGCGCTTCTGGAGCGTACCGGAGACAAGGGCCTGAAACAGGCCGCCCGGCAGGTAAACCGCAAGATTTCAGCTGTCGTGCCGCAGCCGCTTGCCGGCACGTTCACCGCCAATGCGCTGCACGCCTGGGGCAGCGCCGCCCCCGTGCCGGAAGGCGTGGACCTTGCCATGATACGGCAGGCCATACGCGATGAGCAGAAAATCCGGCTCGGCTATCGCGACGAGCAGGGTCGCGACAGCGAAAGGACGATCCAGCCGATCGCCCTTATCTATTATTCCCAGACCGCCAATATCGTCGCGTGGTGCGAGCTGCGCGCG
This sequence comes from Endobacterium cereale, assembly GCF_009617585.1. GTDB lineage: Bacteria > Pseudomonadota > Alphaproteobacteria > Rhizobiales > Rhizobiaceae > Neorhizobium > Neorhizobium cereale. Next base: position 572,588 of record NZ_WIXI01000022.1, read on the forward strand.
GCAATCCGCAATTTTCGCACCGACCGGGTGACGCAATGCCGCCCGGTCGGTGATTTCTTCATCGGCGATGGTGAACGCCTGCGAAAATTGTGGGTCGATGGCTGGCAGAGCCAGTAGTCGCCTCGATGCACAAACGCCGCGTCACCGGCCCGGTCAATCCTCGCGATTGGTCGGCATCATCGACTCGATCGTGTCATCCTTGTCGATAAAATGGTGTTTCAGCGCGAAGGCGAGGTGACCGGCCACAACGATCAGCAGCGCCCAGGACAGGAACCAGTGGGCGGTAACGAGATAGGGCGTCAGCTCCGGGTTCTTTCCACCGAGCCCCGGAATGGTGAACAGGCCGGCGACCGGAATGCCGTAACCGGCCGAAGAAGAGTTCCACCAGCCGGAAACCGGCACGGCAACCATCAGGAAATACAAGGACCAATGGCCGAGATGCGTGAAAGTCTTCATGACCGCCGGCATTTCGCCAAGCGGCGGCGGGCTGTGGAACAGGCGCCAGATAATGCGCAAGGCGATCAGGAACAGCGTCGTGGTGGCGATGTTCTTATGCAGCGTGATCGCCCATACCTTTTGCGCGGTCTCGATGTCGTTGACGCCGTAATGCAACATGGCGCCGCCGTAATAACCGATAATCCAGGCAACGATGATGATCGCCGCCATCAGCCAGTGGAAAAACTTGGACGTCGGATTGAAATTGCGGACTTTTGGAGCACGGGCAATGGCCCTGCTCTCGATGGTCCCGGTATCTAGCGTACTGGCCATATCATGCCTCCCGGACAGATTGATCGCGTCATCAATAAATCTCTATAATTTGCGTTTTCCGGGCATCATTGATGAATTGATCTTTGCCATAATTTGCAAAAATCAACAACAATACCGGATTTATCTACAGGATTACTATTGATACACGCGGCAACAATCGCCAATAGTGGCAAAAAGTCGCTGACAACCGTCAATTCAACAAAATATACAAAGTATGGATTTGACGATCGACAACGCGCGCCGCTGAATTGAGACGCGACGCCGGCGATCGCAGGCTCAGGCTGCCATTACGGCGCGCAGCATTTCGGCAATCAGAGCGGCAGCGTGCGGCTCTCTTCGCGGCCATGGCCGATGATCTCGATGCGATCGGCAAAAATCTCCACGACCGAGAATGCATTTTCATCGGGCGTATCAACCATGCCCTTGAAGTTGACGAACCAGCTATTGCCCAATTGGCCAAGATTGCCCGTGTGCTGGTGACCGTTGAGATAGGCGACGACATTGCTGTAGGAAGCGATCATGGCTGCAACCTCCGCACTATCCCAAAGGTTATGGTCGCTGTCGGGATATAACGGATAATGGCCCATGATGACGACCTTTTCGCCATCCCAGGCGGCACGGTCGAGCACATCCCGCAACCACTCGAACTGGGTACGGCTGATGCCGGCATTCCAGTCCTTGGCATTGATCGCGCCCTTCGCCTCCAGTCCGGCCAATCGATCCACGGCCTGCGCATGCCGCTCCGGATCATGCCGGGTGGCAAACAGGCTTTCCTCGCAGCCATCGATGATCACGAAGCGAAACCCATCGCGGGCAAAGTGGTGATAGGGCGCAGGCATGCCAAGCCTGTCATGAACCTTGGCGAGATGCTCCGGCTCCACGAGAAAATCATGATTGCCGGGCAGAAAAAGGCACTCGTGCCGCGAGGTTTCAAAGAGCGGCAGGACTACGTCGAAATTTTCCCAGCCTCGGTCGATCAGATCGCCGAGCGTGACGATGAAAGCAAGCTCCTCACCATCCAGAACCTCGAGCGCCTGCGCGATCTTGGCCTTGCTCGCCTGATAATGGCGGTTCAGCGTCGGATGCGGGGGAAGCGCTGCATATTGGGGATCGGCCAGAACGCCGAAGCGTATGAGAGGTTTTTCGCGGGACATGGGCGCGAGATATGACGTCCGCATGACAGGCGTATGACGATACCGGCTTGCTCCAGAGACCTCTCCAACCTTATGAGGGTAAGGGCGGTCATTTCACCGACGATCTCACATGAAAGGCGTCACCTTGCGCGATTTCATCTATGCATTCTGGGCTGTTTTCTGGCGCTCAGCGATCATTTTGATCGTCAATGCCCTGATTTTACATGGCGCCGCGCAGTTGATGCATCTTCTGTTCCTACAGACGGACACGTCCATCAAAATACGATTGTCCCTAAGCCATCTGCCAGCCGCCGTATTTTTCACTCTGTTGGCGCTGCGCCATTCCGCTTCGGGAACACTTACGACGCAAAACCTCTCACCTGCTTGGCGTCATGTCTACCTTGCTCTGGCTGGCGCTTGCGCCCTCATCATCATCGCGAAAATGGGCGCGGCATTCTCGTTTCCGACTGAAACATGGATCATGACAGGGATGCTTCTGCCTCCTTTTTTGTTTCTGGTGCTGTGGCTGGCCCTGGCTATTTACCTGATGCGATCCCGCCAAAAGCCCGGCACAACAATGTAAACGGGGCCCTGAAACGCAAAAGCCCGGCGCAAAGGCCGGGCTTCCATCACGGGTTTTCCCCGAAAGCTTACTTCGTGGCAGCTTCGTAACGTTCCAGGACGTAGTCCCAGTTGATCAGGCTGTCGACGAAGGCTTCAAGATACTTCGGACGGGCGTTGCGGTAGTCGATGTAGTAGGAGTGTTCCCACACGTCGACGCCGAGGATCGGCTCTGCACCGTGAACCAGCGGGTTTTCGCCGTTCGGAGTTTTCGAGATTTCCAGCTTGCCGTTCTTGACGGACAGCCATGCCCAGCCGGAGCCGAACTGCGTGGTGCCGGCAGCAACGAAATCGGCCTTGAACTTGTCGTAACCGCCGAGGTCGGAAGCGATCGCGCTTTCCAGCTTGCCGGGCAGCTTGTTGCCGCCGCCGTCCTTCTTCATCCACTTCCAGAAATGGACGTGGTTGTAGTGCTGGGCAGCGTTGTTGAAGAGGCCGGCATTGGTGCCGAACGACTTCTTTACGACTTCTTCCAGCGACAGGTCGGCCATGCCGGCTTCAGCGGCCAGCTTGTTGCCGTTGTCGACATAGGCCTTGTGGTGCTTGTCGTGGTGATACTCAAGCGTTTCCTTCGACATGAAGGGCGCAAGCGCTTCGTAATCGTAGGGAAGTTCGGGAAGTTCAAAAGCCATGATCTTACTCCTTGGGCAAAAACAAGCTGGGTGAAGATGAGCGGGAACATAGGTTCCCGACGGCAGCGTGGCAACGTCTTTCGGACCAAAATTCTGGCAAAAATCAATGCGCCCGCAGTGTGTTGTTCTTCTCTAACGCCTGTTCGTGGAACATCGTTCCGAATGCATCGGCCACGGATGCGATCCGCATCGATCGCGTGGCTTCGCCATATCGCTGACGCAGAATTTTGAAAGAGACATGAACCGCAACGGAGACCATGATTCGATGAAAGCCACCCTGCTGACCCTCGCAACACTGTCCGCCACACTCTCGCTCGGACAGACCGCTCACGCCTCCTCCGACAATGCCTGGGCAGAGTTTTCCGCCGCAGTCGAAAAGGCCTGCATTAAGTCCGCCTCCGGCCAGATCGAAAAGGGCCGCGCCGTGGTCGATCCTTATGGCAGCCAGAAATACGGGCTTGCGATCGTCACCGGCCGACCGAGCGGCGTGTCGAAGAACAAGAAACTCGCCGATATCAGCGTCATCTGCGTGTACGACAAGAAGACCAAGGCGGCCGAAGTCGGTAGCGAAATCGAGATCGGCAAGGTGGGCGCGGCCGCATCCAAAAAATAGGAAACCAGCCGCTACCCAGCGTGGATGATCGTCTTTAACGTATCGCTGATCGGGTAGACCTCTTCCTTCGGCAAGGCGGCTTCAATCCGGGCATGTTCACCCCGCTTGCGGTGCTCGTTCAACTGCCTGACCGTGTCGCTGATATGCGTCAGCGATACGATCCATTCCTCGACATATTTGCACAGACTCTCGCCGGAGAGGCCGATCTGCAGGCTTCTGTGCCGTAGCGGCTGCATGTCGATATTTCGTTCCGGATCCCATTAAATGCGGGCATCGGTTGATGATAGCCGCCCTCGCCAGGCCTGCTCGGTTTCATCGCCAAAAGCCTCGTAGTGGCTGATACAGGCGTGCCCGAGCACTTCTTCAAAGCCGGTGCGCTTGATATCGATCGCAAAAACGCGCTTCTGATTGCATCCTTTTCGCCTCAGCCGCACCGATACATCATCCAGAGGAAGGATGGCTTTATCCAGGTCATCCTGTTGAGGCTGAAGGTCGGTGGGCCGAATTTGCCCTTGTCGAGCGCCCGCGTCAGCGATGGAATCACTATAGGCCTGTCAGACCCTGATCGTGTCCGGTCCAAAACCGGCTCCTATTTCTCTAAACATGACCTATCCATTCACGACAATGCGGCAGAACAAACACCTCCTGCAATATCGGGCGATTTCACCGCATCGCCTTGCAAGGGTGAGACGGTCTATATTGTCGTTTCGCAAATGAGATCACTTATGAAATCCGTCCGCCACCTTACCGCCCTGCTTCTGCTGGCAACAACCGCCACGACAGCAACGGCCTTCGCACAAGATGCCAAGCACGGGCGTCAGGTCTATCGCGCCTGCCTGCCCTGCCACGTCCCGGATGCCGACACCAACAAACTCGGCCCGCACCTTAAAGGCGTGTTGGGCCGGACCGCCGGCGGTGTCGAGGGATTTCGATATTCGCAGGCCATGCGCGATGCCGGCACTGGTGGTCTCGTGTGGGACGAAAAGGCCCTGTCGGAATTTCTATCCAGCCCCAAGCGCAAGGTGCCAGGTACCAGCATGCGTTTCTGGGGGTTCTGGACCCAATCGGAAATCGATGACGTTATCGCCTACCTCAAGACCAACCGCTGAAAATCGGCGCGGTATTTTTACCCAGAGCATACGAAAAAAGGATTACCAGTCAGCTTTGCGCAGGCTTGAGCATGTATCCCCTGACATCAATTGATTTTTCAACTGATCTTTTGATTTCACAAAGGGGTTTCGATGCGGGACGAATTGCATGATACCGCCCACTTGCAGGACGCTCTGCAGGCGAATGCGCTCGACGCACTTTTGAGCGAACTGATTTCACAGCAGCCATCCATTTCCATCTGCGAAACGTCGGCTCTGGAGACACAGGCCGACACTGCTCCTCTTGCCGATATGGCATTAGCCGACGTCATGCCGCTCAACGACGCTCCAATGGATGCGAGCGCCGACGAGGATGCCTTGCTCGCAGTTGAGCAGCCTGTTGAAATGGCACAGGCAGATACTACACCGCCGCCCATTGCGATGGAACCAGAAGCGTTACCTGACCCGCCGCAGGAGCCACTGCCGACCCGCGTCTACAGTATTGCCGACCTGATGCTGTTCGAAAGGCTGACGGGATACCGGCTCGTCGTCCAGCGGCAACTGTGGCGCTCGGTCGATAAAAGCGGCAACCGTGCGATAGCCGAAGACCGACTGTTTACGGTACTGGCAGAGGAAACCTTTCAGATCGCCGACCGAAATCGCCGCAACGGCACATCACCCCATGCCGACCTTTCCCCTGATGACCTTGCAGCGGCTATGAAGCCGATGCGCGGCATTGCGGCGCATCTGGGTGACCGGGGCATTCAGGCCTGGGACCGGCTGGAAATCGTTGTTCTGGCAGCCTTGGATCGCCGTAAGGCCGCCTGAACCCTCCACCACGCCAACTCCGTTCGTCGCGCGATGCAACCGCGCGACGCCCCTCCCGTCGCCGCCAGTCGTTGCAACTCCGGCGGCGGGAACCTTTTCCCGGCATAGATACTTGAATCCTGCTGAAACCAGCCAGCCGGGAGATGGCCGATGTTCGATTTCGCAACCTCCGACTTCCTGATGTTCATTCTGATCGGCTTTTTTGCCCAGATCATCGATGGCGCGCTCGGCATGGCCTTCGGCGTGCTGACCACGACCAGCCTCCTGGCGGTCGGCGTTCCGCCTGCTGCCGCAAGCGCAATGACCCACATCACCGAGTGTTTCACTACCGCGGCATCCGGCGCGTCCCATCTCTATCACCGCAATGTCGACTGGCGGCTGGTCCTGCGGCTAGCGCCCGCAGGCATGGTTGGCGGCGCCATCGGCGCCTATATTCTCTCCAATATCAATGGCGAAGCAATCGAGCCGTTGGTGTCGGTCTACCTGATCGGCATCGGCCTCTTCATCCTATACAAGGCCTTTAAGCCAAGATGGCCGCGCGATGTGCGCGACTGGATCATTCCTTATGTCGGTGGCGCCGGTGGTCTTCTGGATGCCATGGGCGGTGGCGGTTGGGGGCCGATCGTGACCAGCACACTTCTTGGCCGTGGTCATGAACCGAAAAAGGTGATCGGCTCGACCAACCTCACAGAATTTGCCGTTACCTTTGTGATCTCCCTGACATTCATCCTCGCGCTCGGCTGGTCGGACCTCTCTTCCGCTATCGGCCTTATCGTCGGCGGCATCCTGGCGGCTCCATTCGGTGCGCTGATCGTCAAAAAGATGCCGGTAAAGCCCCTGATGATCGCTGTTTCGATGATCATTATAGGCACCGCAGCTATTCGATTTGCCTGAAACAATATATGATTGACGTCTAATGTTTGATTTCTACAGTGAAGAGTGACACCTCGTCGGGAGCTTTGCATGGGCAACAAGGCAATTGAAAACTCGTCGGGCCTTGCCATGGTCGAGGCTATCCAACTGGCAATGGAAAATCTTCCCGTCGCCGTTGCGATTTTCGAGTTCGAGGGAAGGCCCGTTTATGCCAACCGTTGCTTCCGGCTGCTGCACGATCTCGACAGCCGCTGGATAACCGGGAATGAAACATTCCTTGACCTTGTTGAAACGGATCGCATGTCCGACTGGAAACAGGATCCCAAGACGTTCTTCGAAAACGTTCAGCGAGAGTTGGCTGCCGGCCGCAGCGTGCAGGCCCAGATTGAGGTCGGAGACAAGATCATCGCCGTGCATGACATGATGCTCGACGACCGGCACATTCTAACCACCCAGCAGGACGTAACTGCTCGCGTGCAGGCGGAAAGGCGGGTTTCGTATCTCGCTCACCACGATCCGATGACGGATCTCCCGAACCGCATCCATTTTTCGGCCCGGTTGGAAAGCCTGATCGAGGAAAGCAAGGTTACCCGCCGCCGTTTCGGCGTGATGAGCTTCGATGTCGACCGGTTCAAGGATATCAACGACCTGTTCGGGCACAATGCCGGCGATATCGTTTTGACCGAACTGGCAAGGCGGATGAAAACCGTGCTCGGGCCGCAGGACTTTGCGGCCCGACTGGGCGGTGACGAATTCACTGTCATCAGCACAGGTGACAGCCAGCCGGAAACGGTGACACGACTGGCAGAAAATCTGGCACAGGCGATGGATGAGGATATCGAAGTCGACGGCCGCTCGCTGCGAGTTGCCCTGAGCATCGGCATCGCCATGTTTCCGCAGGATGGCAACGACGCGGCAACTCTGCTCGCCAATGCCGATGCGGCACTCTACCGCGCCAAATCAGAAGGGCGCGGGCGATTTTGTGCCTTCAACGCCGGCATGGATCGGCGCATGCATGATCGCCGGGTCTTGCAACAGGATTTGCGACACGCGCTCGGCCGACAGGAACTGGCGCTCTACTATCAGCCACAGGCATCGGTTTCCGGTGAGATTTTCGGCTTTGAAGCCCTCTTGCGCTGGCAGCACCCGAGCCGCGGCCTGATTACGCCGGATCATTTCGTGCCGCTTGCTGAAGAAAGCGGCCTGATTGTCGAAATCGGCAGATGGGTGTTGCGAGAGGCCTGCCGGGAGGCAGCCAGCTGGCCCAACCAGTTGAAAATTGCCATCAATGTCTCACCGATCCAGTTCCGGCAGGAAGATCTCGTAAGGGACGTTCACGCCATTCTTCTGAATACCGGGCTTTCGCCAGAAAGGCTGGAACTGGAGATCACGGAGGGCGTTCTCGTGCAGGATTTTGCCCGCGCATTGCAAATCCTGCGAGGCCTGAAAGCGCTGGGCATCCAGATCGCTATGGACGATTTCGGAACGGGCTATTCGTCACTGTCCTACCTGCAAGCCTTCCCCTTCGACACGATCAAAATCGACAAGTCGTTTACCGCCAAATTGAGTACCGACACCAGCGCCGACGAGATCGTACGCGCCGTGATCGGGCTGGGTCGCGGTTTGAACATTCCGATCGTCGCCGAAGGCGTGGAGACAGAAGAGCAACGCGTCTTTCTGGAGGAGGCACAGTGCCAGCATATTCAAGGCTTTTTGATCGGCAAGGCCGAACCGATCGCGGAATATGCGCAACTGACCGGCGCAGACGCGGAGGCCTCCGTACCGGCACCGCAGCCCACGTCGGCCACGATAACGCATCTGCACCGGCGCTAGGGCGGTTCACTCATCGTGCATGGAATTGGACCTTGTTCCGGATTCAATCTGTGAACGATGCGGTCACAGGCTGCTGTCTTTGCCAGGATTACCTTGCACCTTAAGAAAACCTGAGCGAACTTTTGCGCCTTAAGCCTCCATCTTCTGCAAGGGATCACGATGACCAACCCGCAAGCCTCGTTTCTCGCCATCCTCCTGCATGGCGTCGGCTCCAATGGAGCCGACCTCGCCCCCTTGGGGACTGGCTGGCAGTCACGTCTTCCCGATGTCATCTTCGTATCGCCGAACGCGCCGGAACCTTCGGATTTCGGCTCCGGTTATCAGTGGTTCAGTGTTGCCGGTGTTACCGAGGAAAACCGCCCTGCACGCATCACCACCGCACGGCCGTCCTTCGATGCGGTCATTTCGACCATTATCGAGGAACACGGTTTCGCCGATCGTCTGGACCGGGTGGTGCTGGTCGGCTTTTCACAGGGAACGATCATGTCGCTCGATGCGGTGGCAAACGGTCGCTGGCCGGTTCGCGCCGTCATCGGCTTTTCCGGACGGCTCGCGACCGAAAAACCGCTGACGCCGGCGAAAGCAACAGATGTTCTGCTGGTTCACGGCACATCGGATGCCATCATTCCCTCATGGGAAACCGAAAAAGCCCAGACAGAACTAATAGCGGCCGGCATGACCATCGATACAATCATCGAGCCCGGTCTCGGGCATACGATATCGATCGGCGGCGCTGACCGGGCCTGCGATTTTCTGGAGAAGCTGGTGGAGGCTGCCATGTGACCGGATCGCAGCACCGGAATAATAACATGACAAATCCGGTAATATTTAAACCTCGCCAGATTGCCTTGGTCCTGCCGGGCTGCTAACCGCGTGCCCATGCACTCGGCACTGACACCGGATCTGCTTGGCACCTTCTTGAGCCTGCGCAAGCGTTTGCTTTCCACCATCTCGCGACTGGTGCATTCGCACGCCATCGCGGAGGATCTGGCACAGGACACGTTCGTGCGGCTGTGGGAGCGGCGGGCAACACCGATCGATCCGGGTCATTTGCAGAATTATGTACTGCGCACCGGCCGCAATCTCGCCATCGACTTCCGCCGACGGGAACGGATTGCGCCGTTTGTGCATGGTATCGAGCATTTGGACTTCATTGCCGACCATACCCCCAGCCCGGAAGACGCCGCCATCGGCAAGCAGAAACTGTTGACTTTATCGGCTGCCATCGAGGCGCTGCCTCCGCGCGCGCGGCAGGTGTTCGTGATGGCGCGTATTGATGGCCTGACCTATGTCGAAATCGGCAAAAAGCTCGGTATCTCCCCCAAAACCGTCTTCAGTCATATGGTCTCGGCGCTTGAAAAGCTGGATTCGTCCTGCCTTGCGGATAGCCGGGAATAAAACCAGGCGGCGACCAAGGTTTTTGCCGACCTCATTCGTAATGATGGACATGGATGATGGGACGAAGAGGCCCGAGGCACTATGGGCAAAAGCACAGATACTGACTTGCATGATGATGCTGGCGACAGCTTGACCCACGAGGCGGCAACCTGGTTCGCCCATCTGCTTGACCCCGCCACACCGCAATCCGATTATGTCCGTTTCCGCCACTGGCTGGAGGCGGACGAACGCCACGCCGTGGCCTATGCCCGGATCGAGCGCCTGTGGGGACAGGCCGCGGCCGAACCGCGGCAGACCGGCATTGCGCGCCGCACGGCATTGAAGACTGCCGGTGGCGTACTTCTACTGGCTGGCATCGGCGCAGCCTGGACAGCCGGTGTACGACGTCCCGACTTTTCAACCGGCACAGGAGAAATCCGTATCGTTTCCCTACCGGACGGCTCGACAGCAGAGCTTTCCGCCGGTAGCGCGATTTCCATCGACTTTCACAATACCGGACGCAGCGTTCTCCTCCATGCTGGCGAGGCCTATTTTACAGTGACGCCGGATGCCCGCCGTCCTTTCGTGGTTGAAGCAGGTCCGTTAAAGGCTGCAGCGCTGGGCACCGCCTATTCCGTTGCTATCACACCCGAACGGCTGAGCGTGGTCGTTGCAGAACACGATGTCCGGGTGGAGGCTCATGGCAAGCGCCTTGATCTGACCGAAGGCGATGCGGTGGACTATGAAAACGGCAGGCTCGGAACCATCACCAGGGAGGAAGCGGAAGGCCGCCTCGGCTGGCGCAAGCGACAGCTCGTTTTCCTGTCTCGGCCACTCGGTGACGTGGTCGCGGAACTCAACCGCTGGCGCGCCGGCCGCCTCATCGTGCTTGATCAGGCGCTCTCGGATCGTCGCGTCACGGCCATCATCGACATCAACGACATTGCCCGCATCGATCGCACGCTGGAACAGGGACTGCCGGTCACACTCACCCATTACACCCCGCTGCTGACGCTCGTTTCGGCGCGGCATTAATTTCTCGAAAATAATTCTACCGATGCACTCAGGTTTTCTCGCCTCCCGTTCGTATGGGTCCTTGAGCGGCGCTGGGCGGCGTCGCGCCAATGCGTGTAGAGGGGCATGAACATGTTGCGTAAAATCGGATCCCGTATGGTCGGCGTCGGGCTTGGCTGGACCTTGCTGACCAGCACTAGTCTTGTCGCAGTCGTTTCGGCGGCGCAGGCACAGGAAGCAGCTCGGGTCCATAATTTCAGCATCCCTTCCCAGAACATTGCGGCCGCCCTCGTCCGATATTCCTCGCTCACCGGCATCAACATCGTTTATGACGGCAGCCTGCCGGCTGGCACCCGCAGCAACACGGTCAGCGGCCGCTTGTCCGACCAGCAGGCACTCGGCCAACTGTTTTCCGGCTCGGGCCTGACCTATCGCTTTGGCGCCAACGACACTGTCACCATCATTGCACCGGCGACAACATCCGGCGGTGTTGCGGCCGACGGCACGACCATGCTCGGAACCATCACCGTTGAAGGCGAAAACGGCCGCAGCTATGCCGCCGCCGACAGCAGCGTCGGCACCAGGACGGACACGCCGCTGCGCGACGTCCCGCAGTCGATCCAGGTGGTCAAGCGCAGCGTGATCACCGACCAGCAGGCAACGACGCTGACCCAGGCCCTGCAGAACGTTTCCAACGTGCAGCAGAGCAATACCGGCGCCAACCGCGCCGAAACCTTTATCACCCGCGGCTTTTCATCCAACAACTATGCCATCGACGGATCGGTGCTTAATGCGACCGGCAGCCGCCCGGAGGTCAACCCAGACCTTGCCGGCGTCGAACGCGTCGAAGTGCTGAAGGGGCCGGCTTCCGTGCTTTACGGCCGCGGCGAGCCCGGCGGCCTGATCAACATCGTTACTCGCCGCCCAACCACGACCCCGACGGCGGAAGTCACCACACAGTTCGGCAGCTTCGGTTTTCGTCGTGCGGAAGCAACTGCCAGCGGGCCCTTAAACGACGATGCGAGCCTGACCGGCCGCATCACCGGCGCCGCCCAGCGCGAGGAAGGGTTTGTCGAAAACCGGCCCGACAGCGAGCGCCAGTACATCGGTGGCGTTCTGGAATGGAACCCGGACGAGGACACCAAGGTCTCGCTCAGCATCGACCACACCCGCCAGGAACAGCCCTACGACCGCGGGCTGGTTGTCGGGCCCGATAACAAAATCATCGACGTGCCCTATGACAGCTATTTCGGCGAAGACTGGTCGATGGTGAACAGCCGCAAGACCCGTATCTCGCTGTCGGCCGAACACCAGACCACCGACTGGCTGAAGTTGCGGAGCACCGTTCGTTACGACGATGCCTATACGACGGACACCGGCATCGATCTTCGCGGCCTCCAGAGCGACGGGCGCACGCTAAACCGTCGATACACCGACCGTATCGAAGACATGCACAATCTTGACCTGCAATTCGAAGGCATCATGACCTTCGACACCGGCAGTATCGGGCACACCGTTCTCGCCGGTGTACAGCATACCCGCTCGCATATGGACTTCTGGTCTGCTCGCGCGAACATTGCGCCCATCGACATCTATAATCCGGTCTATGGCGCCCCGATGACGCCGACGACGCTCGAGAATGTCTATAGCCAGGATATTCTTGCGAGCTCCGTCTATCTGCAGGACCAGATCGAGTTCTCCGACCAGTGGAAAGGTCTTGTCGGTTTCCGTTACGACCACTTCGACCACACTGTCGAGCATCGAGTCGGCGATGAAGAACCGCCGTTCGAAGGCGGCGCGTTGACCTGGCGGGCCGGCCTTGTCTATCAGCCGACCGATCGGCTGTCCTTCTACACCAGCTATGCCACCAGCTTCATGCCGCAAAGCGCACTCGGCACGGATCGACAGGTGTTGGATCCGGAAAAAGGCTGGCAGGTCGAGGCAGGTGTAAAGGCCGACTTGACCGACCGCCTTTCGGCCACGTTCTCGGTTTTCCATATCACGAAGGACAATGTTGCGGTCAGCATCGAGGACACCGATTTCTCACGTCTTGTCGGCCAGCAGCGTTCGCGTGGCGCGGAAATCGACATTACCGGCGAAATCGCGGATGGCTGGCAGGTGATCGCATCGCTCGGTTATGTCGATGCCGAGGTCACCAAAGATGACAATCCGGCCTATGTGGGCAATCGCCTGATCGGCACACCTTACTGGAGCGGTAGCCTGTGGACGACCTACGAGTTCCAGACCGGCAAGCTCGAAGGCCTGAAGCTCGGTGCCGGTATCACCGCCGTCGGCGAGCGCGCCGGTGATCTGGAGGAGCCCTTCTATATCGATGGGTATTACCGCGTCGATGCCGCTATCTCCTACAAGATCAGCGACAACCTCAATTTCTCACTCGTCGGCCGCAACCTGACAGACGAGAAATATATCGAAAGTACTGCCAGCCGGACGGAAAACCATCCGGGCGCACCGATCAACTTCATGGCCGCCCTCAAGGCGTCCTTCTGATCGATCGATGCAGCAGGCGTTGATGAAAGCGGGCAAAGAACAGGGCGAAACAATCCTCACCCTTGAGGACGTCACATTTGGCTACGGCGACCGTGCCGTGCTGGACGCGGTTTCGCTTGTCTTCAGGCCCGGTGAGTTCGTGGCCGTTGTCGGGCCGAACGGCTGTGGAAAATCAACGCTGCTCAAGGCCATGGCCGGACTTATTGCCCCTGGTCGTGGCTCGGTCATGCTGGCAGGGCAACGCGTCTTGGCCTTCCCGCGAAAAAAACTGGCGCAGCGAATGGCGATGCTGGCGCAATCAAACGAAGCGCCCGCCGGCATGGTTGTTGCCGACCTCGTCGGCATGAGCCGTTTTGTCCATGAAGGCTGGTTGAGCAGGGGCACGCCGGACGATCAGGCCCATATCGACGCAGCCATGCGGACGATGGCGGTGGCAGACCTTGCCGACCGACGTGTCGGCGAGCTTTCCGGTGGGCAGTTGCAGCGTTGCCGCATGGCCATGGCGCTGGCGCAGGATGCCGACATCCTGCTGCTGGACGAGCCGACCAACCACTTAGACCTGAAACACCAATATGCTCTGCTCGAGATGGCCCGTGAACAGGCTGCCCGCGGCCGCGCCGTCATCGCGGTTCTGCATGATCTGACCCATGCCAGCCTTTATGCTGACCGCGTTATCCTGATGGATGGCGGCAGGGTGGTGGCCGATGGCTCCGCTGCCGATGTGCTGACATGCACCAATATAGCCGATGTCTACGGCATCACGACAGTCGCCCGAACCTTCGGCCGCGCCATCGTGCATCTGCCGGAAAGCGCCGGCGAATGAAGGCTGGACTTGGGCTTGCTCTGGCGACAGTGGTCCTTTGCCTGCTCTGCGCCCTGCATCTGGCCGCTGGTGCGCGGTTCAGTTCTCCGGCGCTGGTTGTCGATGCGCTGTTCAATCACGATCCGCGCAACTACCAGCATGTGGTGGTAATCAAACAGCGGCTGACACGGCTGGTCGTCGCCGGTTATGCCGGTGCCGTACTGTCCGTTTCCGGCCTGCTTTTTCAAAAAATCCTGCGCAATGACCTCGTCTCGCCTTCGACGCTCGGGATCAACAGCGGCGCCGTCGCTTTCGTGATCCTGGGCATCTATATTTTTGAGCTGAACGGCGCGGCGCTTTTTTGGCCCGCACTGATCGGCGGCGTTGCTGCAGTAGCCGTCACCTTCCTTGCCGCAGGTCTTGTCAGCAGGGGCGGCCGTGATCCGCTATCGCTCATTCTCGGCGGCGCCATGACTGCCACGCTGTTTTCATCCGCCACGACATTTGCAATTTCGCTTGATCCGGACCGCTTCGGCAATCTGATGGGCTGGCTTGTCGGCGATATCGGCAATTTCGATTACCAGCCTCTGGCATGGCTCTGGCCGGTTGGCCTGGCAGGCATCGGACTCGCCTTCATTCTCTGCCGCCAGATCGACCTCCTGACACTCGGCACGGAACAGGCAGCGATGCTGGGCGCTGATCCCCGGTTGGTTCGCGCGGGAACGCTGGCGCTGGCGATCCCGCTCGCGATTTCCGCCGTCTGCGTAGTCGGGCCGATCGGTTTCGTTGGGCTGGTAGCTCCACATATCACCCGCTTGCTGATCGGTGAGACAGGTCGCGTAGCACTTGCCTTCTGCGCACTCTGTGGCGCCGTGATCGTGATCACCGCCGACATTGCCGCACGCACGCTGCTGGCGCCGCAGCTTCTTCAGGTCGGCACCGTCATGGCGCTGTGTGGTGGCATCGCCTTTCTGGTGATCGTTGTTACGACTTTGCGCCGAAGGGTGGCATGATGCGGCAATACCTGACCCTTCGCATCGGCCCTGCCATCCATTTCCCCATCCGCCTGCGCCCGGCACTGATGATGCTTGCCCTCATTATTTTGCTTGGCATCGGAACGCTTTACTCGCTCCGACTGGGATCGACGGACCTCTCCATGAGCGACGTCATCCGTTGGCTGATGTCATGGCATGATGCCGACCCGGAAACATCCGCCATCATGATCCTGCGCTGGCCCCGGATCATCGTCGCCATTCTCGCCGGCGCGATGATTGCCACCTCGGGTTATCTGCTGCAGGTGGTCGCGCGCAACGGGCTGGCCGATCCCGGCCTGCTCGGCATTTCGCAGGGCGGCATGGCGGCCGTCGTACTCGGCGTCGCTGTCTTCGGTCTCTCCCCTGCATGGCTTGCCTGGGCGGGTCTGGCCGGCGGTTTTGCCACGGCATTTTTCGTCATGGCCCTGGCTTACAGGCTGTCTTCCTCCACCGGCCTCATTCTGGTCGGGCTTGCCGTCGGCATCGTCCTAAGTGCCGCAATCGAGATCATCATGGTGCGCGGCGGCATTTTGCAATTTGCCCGTTGGCTGGCATGGTCACATGGCTCGCTGACGTCCGTCTCGGTCGGTGGCGCCGGCATGGTGGCGATCTGGGCGGCCGTGCTTTTGCCGATGGCGCTGATTGCATCCGGCCAGATGATGCCGCTGTTACTCGGCCACGAACAGGCGGCCGGCATCGGCGCCTCGCCACGTCGCCTCTCGTTGTTTCTGACGATGATTGCTGCTGCCCTTGCTGCACCGATCGTTGCCGTGGTTGGACCGATCGCCTTTCTCGGTCTGATTGCCGGACATATCGCCCGCGCACTGGTGGGTGAACGCCCGGCCGAGGTCATGCCCGTTACCATGCTGTGCGGAGCTCTGATCCTGCTCATTGCCGATACCGCCGGTCGCACGCTCTTCCTGCCCGTCATCGTGCCGGCCGGCATTCTCGTGTCGATTGCCGGCGTCCTCACCTTTCTCATCGCCGCGCGTCTTTCCCCTTCCAGCCGTTAGGATTTTTGCAATGCGCCTGATCTCGAAGTTTGTTCTTGCCGCAGCACTTGCGTTCACTTCACCAGCCGTTGCACGCGAAGTCACCGATCATGGCGGCAACACGGTCACGGTACCAGATGCTCCGCAACGCATCCTGTCGCTGCATGACTGGACATTGACGGTGATGACGAAAGAACTCGGCGCGGCGCTAATTGCCAGCGCCGGTCGGCTGGCACCGGACGGTGACACCTTCATTCGCGGTGCCCGCGAATTGTTCGGGTTGAATTTCGACCAGATCGCACTTGCCTCCATTCATGGCAAGCCGGACCTCGAGCGTATCCGCAGCCTGAAGCCCGATCTCATCGTGGCCAATATCGGCGATTACGGCGCCCTGCGCGAACAGCTTTCCACAATAGCCCCGACGCTGATGTTCGACGCCGAAAATGGCTCCAAGCCTTTTGACCTTTACAGCGAATATGCGGGCTGGATCGGCAGAGATGCACGTTTCGACGAATTGAAGGCCGCGTATGACAAGCGTATCGCTGACGCCCGCGAAAAGCTGCCGAAGACCCTGACATCGGGCACCTATGCCGCCATCCTTGCCAACGAGCGCGACGGCACGCTGACCATTCTCAAGGAATATGGCGTACAGACCAGCGTGCTCGATGACCTCGGCATGGGTCGCACCACGCTTGCGCAAAGTGTCCCGGCCGGTCAGAGCCGCATGACGATCGGTGCTGAACTGATCGGAGATATCGATGCGGACCTTATCGTCACCTCCTATCTTCCGGAAACAGGTGAGACACCAGACAGCATCTTTGCCGCACTGTCCCGCATCGCGCCGGGTTATGAAGCCTTCCTGCGCGCCTATGAGGCAAAACGCATCCTGAGCTTTTCACGTTATGAAACCTATCCACCGAGCTTTCGGGGTGCCGATATCTTTCTCGACACGCTGGCGGCATCTTTCGAATGAACATCGATGATTCCTGAAAACAAGAACGGCGCCCAAGGGCGCCGTTCTTTTATCGGGTACGGAATGGCCGCCTGATCAGGCAGCGGCCTTGCGAGCAGTATTGGCCCATTCCATGTAGAGTTCCAGAGCCTTGGCAGCGACTGGACCGGGCTGCAGCTCGCGGTCCTCGAACTTGTTCACCGGACCAATCTTGGAGTAGTTGCCCGAGGTAAAGATCTCGTCGGCCGTGGCGACATCCTCGACCGTGACGGTCGCCTCACGCACGTCGTAACCGGCCTGGCGCAGCAGACCGATGACACGCGAACGGGTGATGCCGGCAAGGAAGGTGCCGTTGGCGATCGGCGTGAAGACGACGCCATCCTTGACGATGAAGATGTTCGACGAGGCGGTTTCGGCAACATTGCCGTTCATGTCGCGTGCCAGTGCATTGTCGAAACCGCGCTCGCGGGCTTCGATGATCATGCGGCCGCTGTTCGGGTAAAGGCTACCAGCCTTGGCGGCGGTCATGGCCACTTCCGGGTTCGGGCGGCGGTAAGGCGAAACGGTGAGCGAGGACGGTTTTGCCGTGTTCATCGGCGCTTCGAACAGGCAGAGCGCAAAACGTGTCGATTCCGCGTCCGGGGCCACGACGCTGAAGGACGTCCCGTGTTCGGTCCAGTACATCGGCTTGATATAGATG
The DNA here is from genome assembly GCF_009617585.1 of Endobacterium cereale. Taxonomy (GTDB): domain Bacteria; phylum Pseudomonadota; class Alphaproteobacteria; order Rhizobiales; family Rhizobiaceae; genus Neorhizobium; species Neorhizobium cereale. The sequence goes on from NZ_WIXI01000022.1 coordinate 590,356, forward strand.
GCGGTCTTGCCATCGAACTTTTTCACGCCTTCCAGCGCCAGCGCCTCGATCTCTTCCGGCGTCATGGTCGGCTTCATGCCCATGTTGATCGCCGAGCGGTTGATGCGCTGGCAATGCAGGTCGAGATCGGGCGAAATGCCATCGAACCAGCGGGCGCCGTCAAACACGGTCGAGCCGAGCCACATGGCGTGAGAGGTTGGGCCGATCAGCTTCGGGTTGCCGGAAAGCCACTCGCCATCGACGAAGGTCCAGGTGGTGCTTTTGGGTGATGTATCAACAGACATGGCATTCTCCTTGCAAATTCCGCGCCCGGAGTGAAGTCCCGTGAAAGCGCCAAGGTCAAGGTTATTTTTGCCGAAAAAAGCTGTTTGCCGCCAAAAAGCGGAGGCTTGTTACAACAGGGCTAGCAATCCAGTTTCTGCATAAATAGGTGCATCAGGATCTGTGATGGAAAGTCGTCTTTTCATCCGAAAAACCGTCATCAATGCCCTTGCCGAGACATGCCATCCGATATCCAATGGGACCTTCGTGGAAGGGAGAACATCATGGCATGGTCCTCACAACAGTATCTGAAGTTCGAGGACGAGCGCACCCGCCCGGCACGTGATCTGATGGCGCAGGTGCCGCTTGCCACCGCCAGCCGCGCCTTCGATCTGGGCTGCGGGCCGGGCAATTCCACCGATCTTCTGGTCGAGCGTTTTGGCGCGGCCAATGTCACCGGTCTCGACAGCGACGAAAACATGCTGGCCGCCGCCCGCAACCGTCTGCCGGCTGTCACCTTCGACAAGGCCGACCTTCTTAACTGGGTGCCTGATGCCCCGGTGGACCTGCTCTATGCCAATGCGGTCTTCCAATGGGTGCCCGACCATGTTTCTGTCCTGGTAAAACTCATGGATCACCTCAAACCCGGTGGCGTGCTGGCGGTGCAGATGCCGGACAATCTGTCCGAACCCTCGCATCTGATGATGGAGGAAACCGGGCTTGCCGGGCCGTGGCGCAAAGCCTTCGAGGGCGAAAAAGTCCGGCGCAAGCGTCTGCCCCCGCCATCGACCTATCTCGATCGACTGGGGCCGAAATCTCTGCGGGTAGATGTCTGGCATACGGTCTATTACCATCCCATGGCGGATGCGGCAGCGATCGTCGAATGGGTGGAGGCAACCGGCCTTCGGCCTTACCTCGATGCCGCCGGCGCAGAAAACAGGGAAGCTTTTCTGGCCGACTATGAAGCCCGCATCGACAAGGCCTACCCGCCTACGGCGGATGGCCGACGGCTCTTGGCCTTTCCGCGTCTTTTCCTGGTGGCGGTCAAAGGGCAGGATTAAGCATTCATTGCTGCGCTGGCGACGGGGCGAGCGGATTTGCAGGTGCCGGCTCCGTCTGGCCCGGCTGTACGCTTGGGGGCGCTGGTATGCGCGTATCGATCAGCAATATGCTCAAAACCATCGCCACCAAAATGCCGATCAAAAGAAACCATGTTATCCGCATGTCCCCAACCTCCAGTCAGTTTTAACCGTCCTCGCCGACGGTTCATTCAAATCTGCTTGATTATGAAACAGAGACTTGGGCCACGTTGCGATGAAAAGAAGGAATGTGGCGCCTTTTTTATTAACGGTCGTTATATGTTGTGAAACCGAAGCTCTAGAATCCAAGGTGCCGGCCTCCGACTTTGCTGCATCGCAGCAATGGTCACCGCCTTTCTTCGCCCTATATGCCCGCCGACAGACTATCAATGACGAGGGGCAGATGCACGAGATACTGAAAGAAGGCGAGACCTGCTGGCGCGTCGCCAAAGCAGAGCGTCTATCGATTATCGTAGATGCTGCCGACTTCTTTCGTGCCGCCAAAAGCGCCATGATCAAGGCAAAACAGTCGGTCTACCTGATCGGCTGGGATTTCGACACCCGCATCAGGCTGGAGCCGGACAGCGAAAAACACGGCGAGTGGCCGGATCAACTCGGCTCGTTTCTCAACGCGCTTGCCCGCCGCAACGAAGACCTCGATGTGCGCATTCTCAAATGGGATATCGGACTGATCAACTCGATCACCCGCGGCGAGACGCCATTTTACATGCTGCGCTGGATTTTCGACAAGCGCATCCACCTGAAGCTGGACGGCGCGCATCCGACAATCTCCGCCCATCACATGAAACTGCTCGTCATCGATGACCGTGTGGCCTTTTGCGGCGGCATTGACATGACGGTCGGGCGCTGGGATACGCGCGACCATGCCGAAAAACAGCCTGCCCGGCGGTCACCGATGGGTTTTGCGCTGGAGCCCTGGCATGACGCGACGACGTGCCTTTCCGGTCCGGCAGCTGCCGCCCTGGCCGAAGTGGCGCGGGGCCGTTGGAAGCTGGCGACGAACGAGGAGCTTGAGCCGCAAACATGCGACAGCGATCCATGGCCGGACGGACTTGAGGTCGGTTTTCGTGATGTCGATATCGGCATTGCCCGCACCGCTCCCGAATATGATGAGCGCAAACAGATCAACGAGATCGAAACGGCAAAACTTGCCATCATCGCCGCGGTAAAAAAGACGCTTTACATCGAAAGCCAGTATTTTGCCTCGCGGCGGATCGCACAGGCGATCGCAGAGCGGCTAAAGGAAGAAGACGGGCCGGAGATCGTGCTGATCAACCCGGAAGGCTGTGAAGGATATCTTGAGGCCAAGGCGATGGACAGCGCCCGCATCCGCCTGATGAAACTGGTAAAGGATGCCGACCGCTTTGATCGTTTTCGCCTCTATTATCCGGTCAACGAGGCCCGCACACCGATCTATGTGCATGCCAAGATGATGTTTGCCGATGATCGCATCATCAAGATCGGCTCGGCCAATCTCAACAACCGTTCGATGGGCTATGACACCGAATGCGACGTCATCCTTGCCGCGCAAGACGATCAGGATGCGCTGCGGGAAAAAATCATTGCCACCCGCGACGATCTGCTGGCCGAACATCTCGGCCGTTCGGTGACAGAGGTCGGCGAGGCGATTGCCGCGCATGGAGGTTCGCTGATTGCCGCCATCGAGGCATTGAACCGAACGACCGGCCGTGGCCTCGTGCCCGTTCCAAGCCGCGAACTGACGATCGACGAGGAAATGTTTGCCGAAAGCGACATTGCCGACCCGGAAAGACCCAGCGGCGTTCGCTACCGGGCATCACGGTTTCTCAAGCGCCGGTTCGGCCACAAGCTGAAGGCCGCCCTGTAAAATCCGGAGTATAAAATCCGGACTGCAAAATCTGGCCGCTTGCCAAGACCGAGTGGAATGCTACCATCAAACCGATTTCATTTCGCAATCGGTTGGGGAGGCCTCTATGCGACCTGTTCTCTATTCGCATCCATTCTCGTCCTACTGCCAGAAGGTGCTGATCGCGCTTTACGAAAACGATCTGGATTTTGCTACTCGCACACTTGGCGAGGATGACGGCGCTTTTGAAGAACTGGTCGCGGCATGGCCGGTCAAACGCTTTCCGATGCTAAAGGATCGCGGAAGTGTGATCCACGAAGCCACGACCATCATCGAATATCTGCAGGTGCATTATCCCGGCCCGGTGCGGCTGATCCCGGTCAATGAGGCCTTTGCCGTCGAGGTGCGCATGCTAGACCGCGTGTTCGACAACTACATCTCGACGCCGCAGCAGAAGATCGTGTTCAACGCGCTGCGAAAGCCGGAAAACCGCGATCCATATGGCGTTCGGGAAGCACGGGATATGCTGGACGCCGCTTTTGGCTGGCTGGACCGGCATATGGAAAACCGGCAATGGGCGGCAGGCGACGCGTTCACCCTGGCCGACTGCGCTGCCGCGCCATCGCTGTTCTATGCCGACTGGTCCCATCCGCTCGGCGACCGCTTTGCCAATGTCACGGCTTACAGGGAACGCCTTCTGGCACGCCCATCCTTTGCACGCGCAGTCGATGAAGCACGTCCTTATCGGAAGAACTTTCCGCTCGGCGCACCCGACCGAGATTAAAACGTCGGCGGCGTGCAGGCGCTGATGACCTCGCAGGGCACCGGGCCGACGCAACGAAAGCGATGCGGCCGGCGGCTTTCGAAATAATAGGCGTCACCCGGCCCAAGGATGCGGCGTTCATCCTCAACCGTCACCTCCAGTCGACCGGACAGGACGATACCGCCCTCCTCGCCGTCATGCACGAGCGGCACCTTTCCCGTATCTGCGCCCGGCTGGTAACATTCTTTCAGGATCTGCAGGCTGCGCCCGAAAAGATTGTCGCCGACCTGTTTGTAGGAGATCGGTCCCTTGCCGATTTCCACCAGATCCTCGGCCGCATAAAAGGCCTGTCGCGATTTGTCCGGCTCGAAGGCAAAGAACTCGGCCATGCCGATCGGCAACCCGTCGAGGATACGTTTCAGCGCGCCGACCGAAGGATTGGCGGCATTGGATTCGATCAACGAGATGGTCGAATTGGTAACGCCGGCCCGCTTTGCGAGTTCACGTTGAGACAGGTTACGGGCCATGCGCAATTGCCGCAAACGGCCTCCGACATCGAGCGACATGACCACCTCCTGTTGTCCGTGTTCGAAATATCGAAAACAAGTTGCCACCTGTCAACAAAATCAGCGGCTTGGCGCACATAAGAAAACGACTTGTTCAGAACAGCCGAATTGCCGAACCTCACATCAACCAATGGAGGCAGTCATGGATCACGTCAGCAAGGCAAACACGGTCAATCTCGAAAATTTCTGGATGCCGTTTACGGCCAACCGGCAGTTCAAGGCGGCTCCCCGCCTACTCGCCGCAGCAGACGGCATGTATTACACCGATGTCGATGGCAACAAGGTGCTGGACGGCACGGCGGGCCTGTGGTGCTGCAATGCCGGACACGGCCGCAAAAAGATCAGCCAAGCCGTCGAGCGGCAGCTGGCCACCCTCGATTTTGCCCCGACCTTCCAGATGGGCCATCCGATCGCCTTCGATTTTGCCTCCAAACTGGCAGAACACGCACCGGGGGGCGCCGGTGCAAAGCTCGACCGCGTGTTCTTCACCGGCTCCGGTTCGGAATCCGTCGATACGGCCCTGAAGATCGCCATCGCCTATCAGCGCGCCATCGGCCAGGGCACCCGTACCCGCGTCATCGGTCGTGAAAAAGGCTATCACGGTGTCGGTTTCGGCGGTATTTCCGTCGGCGGCCTCGTCAACAACCGCCGCGTTTTCCCGCAGATCCCGGCGGATCACATGCGCCATACTCTGGATGTGGAGCGCAATGCCTTCACCAAGGGCCTGCCGACGCACGGCGTCGAGCTTGCCGATGATCTGGAGCGGCTTGTCCAGTTGCATGGCGCGGAAACCATCGCCGCTGTCATCGTCGAGCCGATGTCCGGTTCAGCCGGTGTCATCCTGCCGCCAAAGGGGTATCTGGAGCGCCTGCGCGCGATCGCCGACAAGCACGGCATCCTCTTGATCTTCGACGAAGTCATCACCGGTTTCGGCCGGCTCGGTACGCCTTTCGGCAGCGATTATTTTGGCGTGACGCCCGACCTGATCACCACGGCAAAAGGCATCACCAATGGCGCGATCCCGATGGGTGCGGTGTTTTCCGGTCGCAAGATCTATGACGGCCTGATGACCGGGCCGGAAAACGCCATCGAACTGTTCCATGGCTACACCTATTCCGGCCATCCGGTTGCCTGCGCCGCCGGTCTCGCCACCATGGAAATCTATGAGGAAGAGGGCCTGCTCACGCGCGCCGCCGATCTGGCTGCCGATTGGGAAAATGCGCTGCACTCCCTTAAAGGCCTGCCGCATGTGGTCGATATCCGCAATCTCGGCCTTGTCGGCGCCATCGAGCTTGCACCACGCGAGGGCGCGCCGGGCACCCGCGCTTATGATGTCTTTGTCGATTGCTTCAACAAGGGACTGCTGATCCGCGTGACCGGCGATATCATCGCGCTGTCACCGCCTCTCATCGTCGAGCGCGAACAGATCGGCACGATCGTTTCGATGATCGGCGATGCCCTGAAGCGTGCGACGTGATCAGGACTGGAAGCAATCCGGTGCGCCAGTCGAGCTCCCGACAGGCAGGCTAAAAAAAACGGCGACGCAATGGCGTCGCCGTATCGGCTCGTTTATGACTAAAGACTGATTTCAGCGCAAGCAGTACAAAGCCATGAACGACAACGTCATCAAGTTCCGCAAAAAAGAAGCGCCTAAACCGCCACGCCAGACCCCTCCCTGGATGCGAAAAGCGCTTATCATTGGCGGCGTGATCGCCGCGTTTCTCGTTGCTTTCGCATATTTCTATATCACCGGCGATCCCAGCGGCATGACAGTCGGCACACCCACGCCCTGACTGCAGAAGACGGCAAACCGGGTTCGTTTGCGTTCGTCGATCATGAGTTGAGCCACCATCTGAGTCGATAGGCAGTGCGCGGATTTTGTGCGTGCAGTGACCTACAGCTTGACACTTCGTAGTAATGTAATGTTATAACATTATAATTGCTGAAACCTGGTGAAAACATGAAATCAAAACTTCCCGTAACCGTACTTTCGGGCTTCCTCGGCGCCGGCAAGACGACGCTGCTCAACCACATTCTTTCCAACCGAGACGGCTTGCGCGTCGCGCTGATCGTCAATGACATGAGCGAGGTGAACATTGACGCCGCCTTGGTGCGGGACGGAGGTGCGAATTTGTCACGCACGCAGGAACAACTGGTTGAAATGACCAACGGCTGCATTTGCTGCACTCTGCGCGACGATCTCCTGAAAGAAGTGCGTGATCTGGCCGAACAGGGCCGTTTTGATTACCTGCTGATCGAATCCACCGGCATCGCTGAACCCCTGCCTGTTGCGGCCACATTCGATTTCCGGGACGAGGATGGCAAAAGTCTTTCTGATGTCGCCCGCCTTGATACGATGGTGACTGTCGTCGATGCCGCCAATCTTTTGAAAGATTATGGTTCAGTGGATTTGCTGTCCGATCGCGGAGACACAACTGGCGATGGTGATAACAGGACGCTCGTCGATCTGCTGGTAGAGCAGATCGAGTTCGCGGACGTGATCGTGCTCAACAAGATCAGCCAGGCGACACCGTCACAAGGTGATGCGGCACGCAAAATCATTATCGCGCTCAACCCTGACGCTCAGATCATCGAGACCGATTTTGGGAATGTCGAGCTGACAGCTGTTCTGGGGACCGGCCGTTTCGATTTTGCCAAGGCAGAGACCCATCCACTGTGGTTCAAGGAACTGAATGGATTTGCCGATCACATACCGGAAACAGAAGAATACGGCATTCGCAGCTTTGTGTATCGTGCCAGAAATCCTTTTGATCCCACACGTTTCAAGGCATTCATCGATCGTTCGTGGCCAGGCGTGGTTCGCGCAAAGGGGTTTTTCTGGCTGGCCACCCGCCCACACGACGTCGGCGAAATGAGTCAGGCGGGCGCCCTGGTTCGCACGCAAAGAATGGGCCGCTGGTGGGCGTCCGTTCCAAAACTGCAATGGCCGCAGGATCCGGCTTTCATGCAGGTGATGAAACCTTATCTTGATCCGCTCTGGGGCGATCGCCGGCAGGAAATCGTGTTCATCGGAGCAGACCCCATGAGCGAGGCCGCCATCAGAGCCGAACTCGACGATTGTCTTGTCGACAGCCCCGATTTCCAGCCCGAACTATGGCAGCATTTGCCTGATCCCTTTGTGCGCTGGGACGCAAGTTCCGGCTAACCCTGCCATTCGCAGCTTCATCGACAGTCAGCCCGCTTATGGCAGGCTGGCCATTTCGACAATGGCATCCAGGTAGGCTTTGCGTGACTGCTCCGGTGTAAAGTTATGATCCGCCCCCGACACCACCGCGTAGTTCATATCGGCAAAGCGCGAAAGTTGCCGCCCGCCCGCACCGAAGAAATGACCGAACTCTTCCAGCCCGATATCACCGGGGCTGTAAAGCAGCGTCACCTTCACACGTCGCCGGGCAAGCACACGAAAGCCGGCACATACAATCCGCTCCCGCCTCGTCATGCCCCCGGTCGGCCAGACCAACGGGCGTGAGAAACGACGCACGAGAGACTTGCTCACCTGTCTCGCCTTGGCGAGCAAATCAATCTCGCCACGCAGAATTCGCTTTCCTGTCGAAATCCGCCACAGATTGCTGACATAATGATCCATTGATTGCGTCGGATTATCCAGAGCATCCTCTACTGAGCGGCCGGCTTGCCATTCGAAGACTTCCGGGTTGACGGCAACGACAGCCGTGATGCGATCATCCCTCCATGCAGCTTGCAGGCCCACATAGGCACCGCTACATCTGCCGGCCACGACGAAACGCGTGCCTGGCAACTGTTCGCCTAGAAAATCGAGTGCTGCCGACACATCATCCAGTTGCGCGACGTCATACAGGACTTGCTCGTTCAACCCGGGCACGGGAGGACTGTCCGCGACATTGGCGCAGTCGAAGCGGAATGAGATTATACCCTGCTGCGCCAGCGCCCGTGCCAATCTTGCGGACGATCGCCCCCAACCGGACATCCGGTCGTAACCCGACGAGAGAAGAATAACGGGAACGAGGCTCTTAGTCGTCGCGAATGACGGCCGGCACACGATACCGAGCATCCGCCCACCCTTGCCAAAGCGGATCGGCTGCTCAACGAATTTATCATCGCCGTGTGGCGCAGCCGGCTCCGGTTCCAGTTTCAATTCTCGGGCAGGTACGCCATCGGGACAAATATCAGCCACCCACTTCATCAGATCGCGGACAACGGCATCCGGCACCACTGCCACGGTCGGGTTAGTCGTCAGCTTCGCATATCCATCGAAAGGGGCTTCGGATACGTCAACCCCAAGCGCTGCCAGATGTTTTGCAAAGGCACCATCCGAGGGGCGTTCGGCACGGGCAAAGACAAGCGCATGTCCAACGGGGCAAGCCATGACTTTGCCAAGCTCGATTTTCCTGATGTCATCAAAAAGACCTTCCGACATGGACAGTCCGGCCATTGTCAAACCTCCGCCATCGGCAGGAGCTCGGGCAATCCGAAGCTTTTCATTGATCATCTGTGCCATCGCGGACATTTCACGGGCGTAGAGACGACCGGAAACCACTGGAGCCAGAAGGGCGATGGCCTCGCAATCCTCACCGGCTTCGATCGCCTTGATCGCAACGGCGGCTCCGATCCCCTGGCCTACGACGACAATGCGCTTACAACCGGAAAGTTTTCTCAACTGACCCGCAGCAATGGAAAAGCTGTCCACCCAGGCCTGAAATCCAGCCGTTGCACCATCATCGGAAAGCGCGTCGCCCGTGCCGGGATAGTCGAAGCGCAGGTTGGCAACTCCCATCGCGGCCAGACGCTCTGACAGAATACGGAAAAATTTCCGACTGCACATTTCCTCCAGCCCCCAAGGGCTGGCGAACAGAACGGCCACGGGCTTTGCAATATCGCGAGCGGGTGCAAACCAGCCCACAGTTCCTTCAAACGTGACGGGAAATGCGGCGGGCATTGCCCCATCAGATACGGTTTCAGCGTCTCTTGCCATGACCATAAACATGCCCCCTGCTTACAAGACCATTCGCCCCATCAGGGATGGGATCCTGAAGATGACCCGTTAAAATCTCGGACACGGCACTATGACGGTATCGACACCATTCGGTCCGACTGGGCCACGCCACATGATGCGCGGGGCCGGAACCTTGATCCCGAAACGGGGAGAGACCCAGCCGCCGTCTCCCGGCAGAGAGCCGCCACTTGCCACTGAAATGTCCCCACCGGGGAAACGCAGTTCCAGTAGCGGGGCATTATCCCTGCTTATCCGCACCACGGACCCATCGATTTCCGTCACCAGCCCGGCCGCCAACTGGAAAACGAGATTGGCGGATCGAGCAGCGCCAAGCAGCCTGTCGGTCACGACAAGTCTGCCTTGATCGTAGAGGACCCTGCGTTGATGCGTTACGCCGAAGCGGCGCTGATAGCCTGTGTGTTGCGCGGTCAGCGCCCAGGACCCGGCAGGCAGTCTCTCCTCCTGCCCCACCAAAACAGCGTTCGCTTTATGCGACCAGTTGAAAGCGCCGGACATGACACTCTGGCTTTCACCTTCGATGTGGAGCGTATTGTGCGCCATGGTCGACCGGAACCAGTCGCGCCAGATACCGCCCGAACCGTATAGCCAGGTACCCGGGTCGACCAGAACAGGTTGCCCGCCGACAGACAATGCAATGGACAACGCGTCAGCATGTCCATGCGCAGCGATGGACAGATACCCCAAGTCTCCGTGATCGAAGACCAGCTCCATTTCGTCTGCTGCAGCACTTCTCCAGATCGAAACACCACCATCTTTGAAAACACCGAGACCCAACGGCTTCTCCGCACCACGCACGGGATCACCGAAAACAATGCTTCGAATGGGGCTCCCCGGGGCAACGAAGCCTTCTCCCCCGAAAAACCCTCTAATCGCGGCGGCGACCGAGCCGGGATAATCGTCCTCGTCGCCAAGAGTGAGTACACGCCCCTCGTCATCATCCCCGAATGTGGCAGCCTTTGGAAGCCACTCCACAAATCGGGCAAATGCCTCTAGGCGCCCACCCACCCGTCGATCGAAATCTCGGCCACGTTCGCTCGCAGCAGCCTGGCACAGAAGCACGAGTTCGGCACTGAAAGCGGCATAGGAGGGCGATTGCTCGCCACCACATCCATCAGGAAAAATCTGCTTCAGCAGTTCATCGGCGAGGTTTTTCTCCACCTCATCGACCGGATGCCCGAGCGACAACCCGATCAGATATTCGCCGGCGAGTTCCGCTATGAGATGGTTGTTGGCAGATGAATACCGGGAGGGAAACCGCTTCAGCCAGTAGATACTCGCCGCCAGTATCCGGGCAATGTTTTGACCGGTCTCAACATTCAGGCGATCACCGACAATATCGCGGGTGACGATCAGACTGATGGCACGTAGCGCGACTTCGATACCGGAAGACCAGCCGATGCCTGTGAATGGAGGATTGGCGTCATGCCAGCTGGAGACAGCAGCATCGATTGCCCGGATGGCTCGGTCGTCTCCCGACAGAACACCATGCATGGCAAGGACGGGCAGAAATTGCAGGCGTCCGATTTCCCAAGGATACTTGATATCCCCATGTGAACCGTCATGACGATATTCGATGTCGAAAGTGTAGGTGTCCGAACCGGGCCACTGCGTCCCCATAACCGGGTCGCAAGACCAGAGATCGGAGGGAAACAGATCGGCGGACGAGCGTTCCGGCCACGACCTGCCAAGCGCCGAGAACCTTCCTGCCATGACACCGTCGGCGGCGATCGCTATCGCCTTGCGATGCGCGACTGTTGCATGCGTGATCCGCAAACGCAGGTTTGGAAACACCCGGTTCAACGTCTGCGGCGAATAAGCACTCCAGCTGCGGCGATCGCGACGGGATATCATCCTGCGGCATCTCTCGAGCACCCGATGGACAATTTCGGCCGGCCCCATGCTGCGCAACCGGTTCATATACCAATTGAGCGTCATCGCTCCCCACCACCCATCATCTACCCGCCGCGTTTACCATTCCTGCAACTGAGAGTGTATGGTCATTCTCTTTTGCATGCCCTTCGTTAATATCCCCTCAGCGATATGCCGGATGGGGGCAAACATGAAAAGATTGACCGTGGCCTGCGCGCTACTCGCGCTTTCGTCCTCCTTCAGCACGGCCGCCCCCCTGGAGCTGCAACGGGGTGTTGGCGTTCATCAGTGGCTGAACTGGGCACCACTTGCCGACGACAGACGTTATCGTCGCCCGGCCTATCGCAGTGTCGAGCAATGGCTTTCCAGCGACCGCAAGATGTCTGACTGGCCGGCCGGCGGTCCTTTCCGGCAAATCCGCTCACTCGGCTTCGACTTCGTCCGACTGAGTGTTGATCCGGGTCCATTGATTGCCGATCCAGATCAACGCGATCAAACGCTCGCCTTGCTGTCGAAAAATGTCCTGCGCCTGACGGACACGGGTCTCAAGGTTGTGTTCGATCTGCACGGCGTCGGGCAGGTTCCGGACTACAGCATGCAGATGCTTTACGACGGCGCTGACAGCGATGGCGTGACGCGTTACCGCGAAATGGTCAGGGCTGTTGCCGCAATGCTCGTCAGGATCGGCACCGACAAGGTGGCGTTGGAACCCTATAACGAACCGGCCTATTATCCATGCGACGCCAGCGGCACCGACGACTGGCAACGCATCATGACCCAGACGGTCAAGGACATTCGATCGATCAGCACGTCGCTGACCATTGTCGCCACCGGAGCCTGCGGGGGCGGTGTGCGCGGTCTGGGTAATCTCGACCCTGTTTTCGATGATGAGAACATCTTTTACAGCTTTCACATGTACGACCCGCTTACCTTCACCCATCAGAGATCGAAGGAAAAAGGCGGCTTCCTCTCGGGTCTTCCCTGGCCAGCCAGAAGCGGCTCACCCGAAACGGTTATCGAGGGTATTCGCGCGCATATGACGGCCGCGGGCATGAGCGTCAGCCAACAAGACGACGAGATCGGTGAATTACAAAAGCCCATCCAAGAGTATTTCAGGCACGGTTGGGACGAGGCGATCCTAAAAGCACGAATTGGTGAAGCCGTCACATGGGCCGAGAAATACAATATCCCCGCACACCGCCTTTTCATGGGCGAGTTCGGTGCGATTCGCATCACAGACGACGGCCGATCGGGAGCCTACGATGCTGACCGGCTTTATTATCTCAAGACCGTGCGCGAAACGGCGGAACGGCACGGTATCGCGTGGTCGATCTGGGAATATTCCAACCCCTATGGCATGACGGTCATCCAGCCCAAAGGCAAGGCAGAGCCGGATGCCGATCTCTTGCAGGCAATAGGCCTGCCTCGAGCGCCTGGCCAATAGCGCGCATTGTCAACCGATCTGCCGCAATACCAGAGGTGTCTTGCCGCTTGACGTCCGAATCAGGTGATCGGTTATCCTGATGTCGATCTCCATATTGTCCGGAATCTTTTGGCGCGCATTTCCGAGAATGATCTCGACAGTCTGCGCACCAAACCCCTTGAGGGGTACAACATGGATTTCCACCTTTGCCAGCGCCGTCTGGACGATTTGCATCTGTACGATATCAGGCACGCCGCGGGGGATGTGGTTGATACCGATCAGGCGCGCGCCTTCTGGTGAAAGAAGGTATTCCGATCGCCTTCCCTCGACCCCCTCGAAAGGCAATAGACCAAGCGTGATCGCTTCCAGATCAGCCGCACCGACGCCCTTGCGCACCCTGGCCAGATCTCCGGTGCGAAAACGCACCAAAGGCTGGGCGGGGTTCCAGTATGAGGTGCCGATGACCTCATAAAAGCCGAAAGCGTCGTCCTCGTAGGCGGGCAACAACTCGACGCGCCCGTAGGCCGGCATAAAATAGTGTTCACCGCCGTTCAAATTCCAGGATGCGCAGACCCGTTCGGACTGGCCATAAAAATCCAGAACCGGAACATCGAGGAAACGCGACGCTTCCTGTCGTACTGCGGGATCGAGCACTTCGGACGAGGAGAAGACGACCTTCAGGTCTGACAGACCGGAATGCTCCCCGAATTCGGCGCCGAGCCGCACGAAAGCTTCCAGTGCCGATGGATAAACCCACAAGACTTGCGGGCTGAAGTTTCGGATCGCCGTCATGAAATCCTGTATCGTTGCGGGGCTGAGATGAACGCTGGAACAGGCAAGGTGAAGCCCGCCATGACGCAACACCCAGTGTGGTGTCCGCATGTCTGCCGGATCCTTGAACGTATCACCACGCAAGACGGCAATTCTCGCCTTTTTCCAATCGAGACCTGAACTGCGCTGCACAAGATGGTCGATCACCGCCTGCTCGAAAACCACGGATTGCACGGAGCGCCGCAGCATTAGCGGTACACCCGTTGTCCCGCCGGTTGCGGCCGGGTGAGCCGGTAAAAAACCTCTCGCCGAAAAAGCCGCATTATCTTCGCGCAGAGCTTCTTTTTCGAGGATGGCCCATTCGCCATACGTGCGCGCTGCCCCGGTCCGCCGGCCATATCGTGTACGGCCTGCCTGTTTCAGCGTCCTGACCGTCAGTTGATCTCGCAGTTGCCGCCGTTCTTCCAGGGACATGCTTTCCGAACGTGCCAGAAGATCCATGAGATACGGATAAAGTACCGGAACACGTCGCACGAAATTTTCAGCCAGCGAATTTTTGAGATAGCCCGTTATTCCCATCGCCGCCCCGCTGCCTCTCTCCAGGTCACGCAGATCCTCGCCGCGTACGGTTCAATTGCCAGATGTGCACGCTGGAATTCCTGCGCCGCCGCCCCCAGACGTCCGCGCAGATCGCTATCTTCGATCAGTCGCAACAACGCGGTCGCCAAGGCCTGTTCGTCACCCGTAGGGACAAGCAACCCCGTTTCCTCATGCCGGATGATATCCTCGACAGCGCCAACGGGCGTCGCCACAACGCCAAGCCCACAAGCCATCGCTTCGATAACGGACATCGGAAGATTTTCCGCCAGTGAAGGGAGCGTGAGAATGTCAGCCGTCGAGAGCAGTTGGGCGACATCGGCGGGCCCCACCCATCCCGGCAGGTTCACCCTGTCGGTGAGACTGAGCATTTCCAGTTCGCTGCGCAACGCATCGACTGCGCCATCGCCGGCGATTGTTGCCCGCCAACCTGCATTTCCCCGCATCGATGAAAGCGCTTTGACCAGCTGCGGTATTCCCTTGCGATCCTCCACCCGTCCCAGGAACAGGATGTGGGCAATGGCGCCACCGCCCACATGTGGCAGGCGTGGTTCCTCCACAGCATTCGCGATGATCTCGATCCGCGCGGCAGCCTCCGGCACCCGGTCCTCGACGAAGTTTTTCCACGGACTACCAAGCACGATAATGCCGGCCGCCCTGGCAAACATGGAGGATATCGCGCAGCTCAGTGGCGTTTTTCCTTCATGCCAGAAGGTCCGATAATTGGCCCCATGCAAATGGAGAGCATAAGGCACCCCCATCATGCGGGCGCAGACCGCAATGACCAGTTTTCGATAGGTACTGCCACGGCTGGCGAGGTTGACGTGCACCAGATCGAGTTCACCTCGGAGCCGTCCCCACACGATGGCGCTGCAGAAACGCAGCAGATAGATCCACGAAAATACAATCGAACCATGACCGCGGGTCGCCAGAAACCGGACGTGGATGTCATCATGCGCCTGCCGGTCGAGTTCAGCCTTCAGCGCCGCCATGATGCGGTCGATACCACCTTGTCCGGCTCCTCCGGCGGGGGTAGCCACCAGTATGTTCAATGGTCGGCCGCTTTTGGCGTTTTTCGGCATGCTTTCTCGCAATCGGGCGTTGGTTCAAGCGGATAGACTGTTAAGAAATAGACGCTAGGTTTCCGTTAAGCCGATCAGTGACATATCGCCCTCGCATTCGGTCGAGATCGAAAAGCTTCCGGGAAACGTCTTTGCTGCTCAGATCCACGCTCATCTACGGTCCGGCGATCCTGTTGACGCGGCTTTCCGCGCTTCTGTTTCTCGTCCTTGCAACGCGTATCGTCGATCCCGCCGAATACGGCCTTTTGACGCTTGTTGTCACGGTCGGCGAGATGACGGACACCGCCTTCGCCAACTGGCTGAGAGTTTCTTTGCTGCGGCTGGGTGGCAAGGGCGAAATCGCAAGCGGCAGCTTGGTCCGTGCCGGCCGCATGGTATTGGCGACTACCGCGATCGGCCTTGTCGTTTCGGTTGCGGCAAGCGCGGCCATCGTTCCTGAACGCTGGGGCGAGTTTTCCATCGCGGTCTGCACGTATCTCCTGGCCAGCGCCATTGCGCGCTACGCCCTGACCGTCTTGCAGATGCAACAGCGCCATACGGCCTATTCCTTCCTGGAATTCCTGCGTGCCGTGCTGCAACTCGCGCTTCCCGCCGCCACTATGCTGGTCGAGCACAATTCCTTCCTCGCTATTTCGATCGCATCCAGCCTCGGCATGCTGGTGACAGGCGTCATTGCCAACATCATCGCGTGGCGCCAGGTCATAAAAGGGCCGCCCAAATTCACGCAACGCGAATTTTTGGCTCTCGGCCTGCCGATCATTGCCATCGCTGTTGTCGGCTTCGGCCTCACCAATGCCGAACGCGTCATGCTGAAGCTTTACCAGAACGCCGGTGCCGTCGCGATTTTCGCCTCGGCTTACGCATTGGCACGGCAGCCAGTAGACATGATCGCCAACGCCATCAACATGGGTGCGTTTCCCGAAACCGTCAGCCGTTTCGATGAAAAGGGTCCGGCAGCCGCCGGCACGTTCCTGTCGCAATTCATGGGCCTTACCTTCACATTGGCCCTGCCGGTCGTTGCCATGCTTTCGGCGATCGGTTCCGATCTTGCAGCGCTGGTGCTGCCGAAAGCCTATATCGGCCCCTACACGCTGCTGTTCACCACAATCGCGATCGGCGCATTCCTGACCAATCTTGCCGATTTCGTTTACGGTTCCATGGTGCATGCCCATAAGCGACCGCTCCTGTTCATCATCAGCAAGCTGTTCGGCACTGCCGCCAATATCGGTTTGGCCATGCTCTTGATCCCATCGATGGCCGAGGCCGGCGCCGCGTTTTCTCTCATGGGAGCGGCCGCAATCAATCTTGTCATCAGTGCCGTTATCAGCGAGCGCCTGACCCCGATTGCGCTGCCGTGGCGCGCCATCGGGGCAGCCGCCCTTGTTTCTGCCTGTGTGTGGGGGACCGCCTATGGTGCGAAAACTCTGGCCGGCGACGCGCCCGTGCTGGTGCGCCTGATGGTTGCCGGCACTGCCGGCGGCGCCGTTTTCCTGGTACTGAACGCCGCCCTCAATCCCCAAGCAGCAAGGCAGGTTTTCACGAAGGCGAAGGCCATGATCGGCAGACGCACCGCTATCGGATGAACCGTGCAGCAGTGCCTTACCGATGCACCCGGCGACGCCAGAGTTCCTGGCCAAGCAGGGACGCATAGGCGGTATTCGTTTCGTAATAGCGCCGCCATAGGCGCTTCGGTTCCTGCGCGATACGAAACAGCCATTCCAGCCCCAGCGACTGTACCAGTTGCGGCGCGCGGCTGACCTTGCCCCCATAAACATCGAAGCTGCCGCCGACGCCCATGACAAAACTTGTCGTCAGCCTTGTGCGATATTTCTTCAGGAATCGTTCCTTCCGCGGCGTCGGCATGGCCACGAAAAGGCAGTCGGCGCCGCTTTCGTTGATTTGCCGGACAATGGCATCCTCGTCGTCCTCCTTGAAATAGCCATTGCGCATGCCGGCAATCGTCAAACCCGGATGATCCTTTGCGAGACGCGCCGCGACGGCATCAAGCACGCCCTGTTCAGCCCCGAAAAGGAAGGGCCGGTAACCGCCCTTTGCACAGCGTTGGAACAGGTTGAGCATGATGTCCACGCCGGCCACACGTTCCGGCGCATTCAGCCCGCAAAGACGCGCGCCCCATAAAACACCGGCACCATCTATGTTGATGATGTCGGCGCTGGTCACATCTTCGCGCAACTCGGCATTCTTGCGCATGGTCACGAGCTTTGCCACGTTGACCACGACATGATGCAGCGGACGATGCTCGCGCATAGCCTCTTCGGCGAGGTCCAGCGTTTCTTCCATCGTCAACCCGTGCAGCGGGCACCCGAGAAAGGTCATGGCGCGCGCGGAAAGCAGAGGATGATCGATCCATTCGGGTTGCTTGAAGGCAAGGTTTCTCATGCCGCCCTCCCGACCTCGACAGCCGGCATATCCGCCAGGCTGTGCTTTTTGCCTTCGATGCGCGCGTCCGGTCGACGCGCCTTGCGCCACGTCCACAGACCGCGCGTGTCCACCAGTTTTTTGTCCTTCAAGGATTCAGAGTCGATGAAGTTGAACTGGCGGTGATCGACCAGAAGCACGACGATATCGGCCTCATCGATCGCGGTCAGAGCATCGGTGAAGATGATGCCCTTATCCTGTAGCGCGCACGGAAGCGAACGTGTGTGCGGCTCAGCAGCCATGAGGCGGATATCCGGGTTCGCGGCGAGAAGCTCCACAACTTCGACCGCAGGGCTTTCCCGCATGTCGTCGATATTGGGCTTGAAGCTCAGACCAAGGCAGGCAACCGTCTGCTTGCGGCCCGGTTCCAGCAGCGCTTCGATATCCTTTACCACCCCATGCGGACGGTGCGAATTGATCTGACGTGCGGAGCGCATCAGCGGGGTGCTTTCAGGCGCGGCATCGATGATGAAATACGGATCGACGGCAATACAATGCCCCCCGACCCCCGGTCCCGGCTGCAGAATATTGACGCGGGGATGACGGTTGGCGAGATCGATGACCTCCCAGACATTCAGCGACAGGTCCTGGCAGACGGCGGCAAGTTCGTTGGCGAACGCGATATTGACGTCGCGAAATGCGTTTTCCGTCAGTTTCACGAGTTCTGCCGCTTCAGCGACGGTCACGAAAAGGTCGCCGGCCACGAAACTGGCATAAAGCGCCGCCGTGCGCTCCGAGGAACGTAGCGACAGACCGCCGATAGAGCGGTCATTGTTGATCAGTTCTGTCAGCACCTTGCCCGGAAGGACACGCTCCGGCGAATAGGCCACATACACATCACTGTCGCCGTTGATGTCACTCGGAAAGGAAAGATCCGGGCGAAGTTCGGTCAGAAGCGATGCCATGTTCCTCGTGGTGCCCACCGGAGAGGTCGATTCCAGAACGACCAGATCGCCCTTTTTCAGCATCGGCGCGATGCTGCGGGCAGCGGCGAGGACGTAAGACACGTCCGGCTTCAGATCGACGGTGATCGGCGTCGGCACCGCGATGACATAGGCGTCGGCAGGCTGCGGCGTCGAGAATGCCCGTAAAGCGCCCTGCGCGACCACTTTCTGAATGAGGCCATCAAGATCAGGTTCGACAATGTGGATCTCGCCGCGGTTGACCTTTTCGACAACGGTTTCGTTGACGTCGACACCGACAACCTGGAAGCCTCGGCTGGCAAAGATGGCGCAGGTCGGCAGGCCGATATAGCCCATGCCGATAACGGATACGGTTCTGATCTCAGGCATGGGACAGCTCCTCGAGAATTCGTTGGCTTGCCTTGCCGTCGCCATAGGGATTGTGGCGCTCGGCCATGTTTCGGTAGGCACTTTCGTCATCCAGAAGGTTCGTCGCCGTGCGCAGAATGACATCGACATCGGTACCGACGAGGCGCGCTGTTCCGGCAGCCACACCTTCCGGCCGTTCGGTATTCTCACGCATCACCAGAACCGGCTTGCCAAGCGATGGCGCCTCTTCCTGCACGCCGCCGCTATCGGTCAGCACGAGATAGCTCTTCTTCTGCAGGTAGAGGAACGGCAGGTATTCCTGCGGATCGATCAGATGGACGTTCGGGATGTCGGCAAGCTCGGCCCGCACCACGTTCCGCACATTCGGATTGGGGTGGACGGGAAAAACGATCGATACATCACCACGGGCAGCCAGCACCTTAAGCGCCTTGCAGATGCGCTCGATACCGCCGTCGAAATTTTCCCGGCGATGTCCCGTCACCAAAACCAGTTTTTTCGAAACATCGATAAAACTGAAACGCGCGGCCATTTCCGCGCTCATCAGATCATCATTGTCCAACATGCCGGAAAAATGCAGCAGCGTATCGATGACCGTATTGCCGGTGACGAGAATGCTGTCGGCAGGTTTGCCCTCGGCCAGCAGATTATTGCGAGCCTCCGCAGTGGGTGCGAAATGCCACTTGGCAATATCGCCGATGATTTTTCTGTTCAGTTCCTCGGGGAATGGCGAATCTATATTGTGGCTTCGTAGACCTGCCTCGATATGAGCCACAGGTATACGCTTGTAGAACGCCGCAAGCGCAGCTGCCATGGCCGTTGTTGTATCACCTTGAACCATGACGATATCAGGCCTGGCATGTTCCAGCACACTTTCCATGCCCTTGAGCACACGCTCACTGACGTCGAAGAGCGTCTGTCCGGGCCGCATGATATCAAGGTCATAGTGGACCGGAAGACCGGTCAGCGAAATGATCTGGTCCAGCATGTCGCGATGCTGGGCCGTCACGCAGATTTCCGTGTGAAAGGCCTCGTGCGCAAGGGCAGCACTGGCCACCGGAAAACATTTCAGACCCTCAGGTCGAGTACCGAAAACGATCAACAATCGCCGTTTCGGCAGACGCCCTTCATTCGAGCTTTTCTGCATATCCACCCCACCCATTGAGCTTCATGGGGCGGAACATGATCGCAATAGATTGACGGCGGATTGCTTTTATTTCCGGCATTTTAACGATGCTTCGAAATACATGATCAAATAACAGATTTTAACACAGGATTAACCAAGACAGTCGGGCAAGTGAACGATAAAAACCAATTCGACCGAAGTCTGGAGACAATCGACGTCATGAAAACATTGCTGTTGATTGGCCATGCGGCAAACGCACGATTGTGGGAACACGAGTTGCTGGAGCGGCTTGGTGTTCTGAATTGCGCAATCGGGGTCAGCTTGTCGCAGGAGGTGAGCCAACAACCGTATTTTCTGGATGCTGTTCTCAATGCAGAGGCCAGAAAGTTTGATGGGTGCCTTGCCTTGGCCGCCCCACCATTGAACCCGGTTTCCTTTGCCGAGGCTGATCTCGTTATTAACCTGACCGGCGGTGGTTCACCCCAAAGCGCGGCGTCGATGCTGACACTCTCCATCGCCGGCGCTTACTGTTTAGGAGAAGGTTTGTGCAGACTTCGCACCGTGACAAATTCAGCACCGGAAATCGTTGCCAGAGTGAATGGCCAGGTCGTCGCTGTGGCACGGCCGATGCTGGGCGACCGGGTTTGGTTGTCGCGGGACTGTAATGATGTGCTTGTCTCCTGCCAGAACCTGATCATTTCGTGCGTAAAACGTTTCTTCGCCGGCAAGCTGGAGCCGGTTCCGGAACCTGTTGCGCCGACGCCATCGCGTCCATTCTTGATCGGGTATGGACGTGACCTTCTGCAGGGGTTGGCCAGCCGAGGATTGCGCAAGCTAAAACCCGGCTCAAAATCCTTCTACTGGCAGACGGGTTATCGCTTGATCGACGGCGCAGGTATTGCACAAAGCCGAAAGCTCGATGGCCCGCCATTCATGCTTCTGCCGGACGATGGAAATCGCTTTTATGCGGACCCGTTTGCCTTCGACCATAAGGGACGATCCTACCTCTTCGTCGAAGAATTTCCCTATGCTCTCGGCCGCGGCATCATCTCCGTTACCGAACTGAAACCGGACGGCAGCTTCGATCCACCACGCAGGGTACTGGAAGAACCGCATCACCTGTCCTATCCAAATGTCTTCCAACACGAAGGCTCGATTTTCATGATCCCGGAAAGCGGCGGTGCAAACGAGGTCGTGCTGTATCGGGCAGAGGAATTCCCGGATCGATGGGTGCGCGATACCGTCATTCTTGAAGCGCGATGCTTCAACGATGCAACACTTCTTGAACATGGCGGGAAATTCTGGATGTTCGGAACGGAACGCTTTGGCGGGGGCAGCGCCTCCGACACACTGATGGTTTACAGCGCGGCCAATCTTCGTGGACCATGGCAGCCGCACCCGCTCAACCCCATCCTGATCGATCGCGCCGGCGCCCGCCCTGGCGGGAATTTCATTCAAATCGAGGACAGGACATTCCTGCCGGTTCAGGATGGCACGCTCAAATATGGCGGCGGTCTTGGCCTTCGCGAGGTGATGCTGCTCAACGACGAGGACGTCGTGCTCGGCGAGATCGCGCCCATCGCCTCAGGCCCGGCCTGGCATGGCGCTGGAATTCATACCCTGACGCGCAGCGGGCGGCTGGAAACCATAGACAGCAGTCCTTGACGTGGTGCGGCAATCTCTCCAGGCCGCGCGCGAAATGCCATGATCAGCACGAAAAGCAGAATGACATCGCCGTTCTTCGTCGCAAGTGCATTGTTCGAGAGTTCCCCGATCAGGAAAACCGCCGTCGCAATCTTCGCCGGCATTGCCGCGCCGTGCAAAAGCCGCAGGATCAGGCGGATGACGATCACGGTAAGCACGATTGCGGCCGGCAATCCCGCCTGCAGCACGATCAGGACCGGCGCGCTTTCGATATAGGGGAGCCGCAGTTTCTCACGCACCGTTTCCAGCAGCATCTGAGGGCTCATGCCAAGCATGATGTCCTTCCAGCTTACGAAACCGAATATCCGATAGATATCGATACGAGCCATGAAATTGCCGTCCGTCGAAGCGCCCTGGAAGCGGCTTAGGAAGCCCCCGGCGAGCAAGCCTGCGAACAGAACACCTCCCATGACTGCCGCCACCAGGAAAGCGAGCCGTTTCGCTTTTCGCTCATCCCGCTCGGACAGTTTGGGCCAACGTACAAGGAACAGCAGCAGTACGATTTCCAGAGAGGCAAGAACAAGCGCGGTTCTTGCACCCGAAGCAACGCAACCGAAGAATATCAGAGCGACCGTAACAAGCCTCACCCAGATCGGCCATCGCGTCAGAAGAGCAAAGCCGATTGCAAGCACACAATAGGCACCAAGCGACAGCGGATGTCCTGTGAGACCGGTGGCGCGAAAATAGGGCTCGCTTTCCGTGAACGGCATGAGCCGGCGTTGCACGACAGCTTCGCCGATCGCGAGAAGAGCGCTGGCGGTCAGGACGATTACGAACAATGTGCCCAACAGGCGGCGACCATGATGGGGCAGCGTCATCATCAAAATGGCGACAAGACAGGCTGCCAGATAGGTATCGACGAGAATGCCGGTCGCTCCGATCCGTGAGATCGCAATCACGTAGATCATCAGCCCTGCCAGAAGGCCGGCATGCAAAATCAGAAAACGGAAGAGAGCAATATCGTCACCGCGCAGTGAGATCCTGCGCGTGAAGAGGGAAACCGACAATAACGCGATGATCAGGTATGTCCCGAGGTGGAACTTCGCATAAAATGCCCCGCCCTCGCTGGTGTAGGGCACCACCATGTTCATTAATGGCGACGTCATCAGCAAGCGAAACAACAAGACGCCGGACACAAGTAAAAAGAACAGGATGGCAATTGCGTTGCCTTGAAGGTCAACGGCCTGGGAAGGCGAATAATCGAGTTTTCCTGCTGCCTGTTTCATCAGTTGTTGCGCAGTTTTCTTGCCGGGAACGGAAACGAATGAAGCTCAGAAAATCGCCTTGGGATATCAATATTTGATTTCATCTGGAATGAAACCTTAACCCGCCGCTGTTTAAAAATACGCCATTCTGAAAAACAAGGCGTTAACTCGATGTCCGCCAGCATGGATCGCAATGAGCAGCCAAGCGCCCGCTACCGCGAGGCGGCTATTCGACACGTCGATAGACATTTCCCACGCGAAGTGTCGCGACCAAATGATCCGCAGCCCGCACAAATTGTCACGCTGGAGAAAGTCGCCGATTTCCTTGAACTGGATTTGCGACGCCTGCTGGTTTGGCTGAAGGACGGGCTGAAGCTCATCGTCGTTTTCATGATTTTCGGCGGTGTGCTTGCGGCAACCTACGGCATGATGGCAACGCGGCGATATACGGTCACCGTCGATGTCTTGATCGATCCTGCCAATCTGCAGGTCGTCACGAACGACCTCTACTCCCAGCCGGGCCAGATCGACGGGCAATTGCTGACGGTCGTCAACCGCATGCGTATCATGACATCCGGTAACGTACTTGCGCGTGTGGTCGAGACTATGAAACTTGCCGACGATCAGGAGTTTTATGAACCGCCAAAACCTGGCCTGCTTTCCGGATTGACGGGAAAGCAGGCAGAGGCGCCTGATGCGCAACTCGTCGCAATCAAGAGCCTGCAAAAAAAGGTATCGGTGACGGCCGATGATCGGTCCTTCGTCGCCCATCTGTCTGTCTCTTCAGAAGTGCCTGATAAGGCGATCGCCATTTCAAAGGCGATCGTTCAGGCGTTTCAGGAGGAACTAGCCCGTGCCGATGCTGATGGCGCACGGCGGGCGGCAGCGGCTCTCGACGAGAGGCTGGGTCAATTGAAACGCGATGTTCTGGCCGCAGACGAAAAGGTTGAGGCCTATCGCCGCGCCAATAACCTGACGGCTGGCGAGGACGGGCAACTGGTGAGTTCCCTGTCGCTCACCCAACTCAACACGCAGCTGGCCGCGGCCCGCACGCGCGTCATCGACGCACAAGTGAGTTACAACGCCCTGATGAAGGTGGGGACTGATGCGGTCGGCAATCAGCTTGCGGTTCCAAGCGGCCTTGCCTTGCTTCTCGATAGAGCCAGCGCACTTCGCCAGCAGGTCGAAGCATTGCGCATGGTCTATGGTGATCGCCATCCTTCCATCGTTCGCATGCAGGCCGAGTTGACCGCCATGGGCGATCAGGTTCGCAGCGAACTTACACGCGCCACGAACGCGGCCAAATCCGAACTCGACAAGGCCAATTCCGCCTTGACGACCTTGCGCACGCAGATGACGGAACTGGAGGGTTCGGCTTTCAACGACAACCAGTCGCAGGTGCAGTTGCGCGAATTGCAGCGCGACGCCACGTCGAAAGCAGCAATCTATGAGAGCTTCCTGTCGCGGACCCGGCAAATTACCGAGCGCGAGCAGATCAACACCACCAATGTCCGCGTGATTTCCGAGGCCCTTCCACCCTCCGGACGCTCCTGGCCGCCAAGCACCACGGTCCTTTTCGTGCTTGGCATGATGGCCGGGCTTGTCATCGGCACCGGCCTAGCAATTGCACGCGGTATCTTTCTAGACCTGCGCCAACCGTCCCGCAGTCTGCTATCCTACTGATGCCGATGACGGAGGCAAAACGCATCGTCATCCACGTGCCCACATTGCGTGGAGGCGGCGCCGAACGCGTCTGCGTGCTGATTGCCAACGAACTTGCAAGGCGTGGTCACGATGTCAGCCTGTTGGTCTGGGACGGCTCCGGCCCGAATGCGCAACACGTGTCATCGCCAGTGAAGATCGTCGATCTCGGTTTCCGAGCCCATGGCGAAAAATTCGGAAAAATCGCAACCATCAGGGCCTTTCTGCGGGCGCTTCCGGTGTGGCGCCGGCTGGAGCCTGACATCGTGTTTTCCGCCCTCGAATTCGCCAATGTCTTGACCGCCCTAGCGTTGACGCTGACGGCTCGAAAGGCAGCTTTTTTTCCCAGCTTCCATGCCGCCGGCTCGCTGAAAGCCGACAGTCTCGGCAGCCGGCTGGCGCCGCTTTTATCCCGCATAGTGTCGCGACGATCGACAACCGCAATCGCGGTATCCCAAGGAATCGCTTCCGACCTTCGGTCCCGTGGCTTTGCGGAGGAAAAAATCACGGTCATCGGCAATCCGATACCCGCCATGCCGGCAATCCCGACGGACGACGCCCTATGGCGTGATCGTCTTTCCCTCATGGGTCATGGACCTGTCATCATCACGCTCGGCCGATTGGTCGAGGTCAAGGACCACCGGACGCTGATCGCAGCATTTGCCAGGCTCGCCCCCGAAAGACAGGCAAGGCTTGTCATCTTTGGCGATGGCCCCCTCAGCTCCGAACTGGAAAAACACGCAGCAGAATTGGGCGTTCAGGATAAAATCCTGTTTGCCGGTTATGTCGGCAACCCCGCCGCCTGCTACGCGATTGCCGATCTGTTCGTGCTGTCTTCGCGAAGCGAAGGATTTGGCAATGTACTGGTGGAAGCCATGAGCGCAGGCGTGCCGGTCGTTTCGACCGACGCGCCGCACGGACCGCGCGAAATTCTGGCCGATGGGCGATATGGTGCTTTGGTGCCTGTCGGCGATGCTGGCGCACTGGCTGCGGCTATCGAGAAAACGCTCGAGCATCCAATCGAGACCGCACTATTGCGCTCACGAGCGAATGATTTTGGTGAGCAGGCTATCGGTGATCGTTACGAGGCCTTGTTCAAACGTCGGTAAGGCGCCTAACGCAGACCTACGCCGCGTGAACTCGCAACGCTTTCCCTCAGGCTTCCGGCCTCGATTGGAAACGTCACCTGGCAACGTGCTCCGGCGTGCAGGAGAACATGGTCGATTCTGCCGTTCAATTGCCGCTCCACCAACCGTTTGATGAGGCCGGAGCCCTGGTTGGGCAAGGCGCTTTCCACAACAGGCGGCCCATTCATTTCCGCCCATAGCAGGTTAAGCTCCGAACCAACCACCATCCAGGCCACCTCCACACGGCCACTCGGCACGGAAAGCGCACCATGCTTGAGCGCATTCGTTGCAAGTTCGTTGATGACGAGGCCAAGCGCGGTGGCGCGCATGGGCTGCAATGGAACCGACGTGCCGGTCAATGAAAACGTCTGCCGGTCCGGCATCATATACGGTTCAAGCTCGATTTCGATCAGGCTGCGCAGATCGATGCGCGCATTATCCTCGATCTTTTCGTCCAGCAGTTCGTGAACGCGTGCCAAGGCGGAGATACGGCCGTTGAACTCGACGCCAAGCTCGCTCGGAAGGGTAAGGCGGGCAAGGCTCTGGGCGCCCATATAGGCGTTCTTGACCCGGTGGCGCAGTTCATCGCGCACCAGTTCGGCTTCCGAAACGGCATCCTTCAGTGCCGAAATCAGACGGACATTCTCGAGCGCGGTGGCCGTGGCGCTCGCGAGCGCTTCGAAAACCTCGATCTCTTCCTCGCTCGGCTCATAGGTCGCGGCCCAATAGGCTCCGATGGCTGCAATCGGATCGTCGCGCCGCACCGGCGTCATCAAAACCGCGCGAACGAAAGTCTCTTCGTAGAGTTCGTAAGGAATTCGGGGATCGAGCGCGATATCCGGCACGACAACCGTCTGCCTGTTGAGCATGGCCCAGCCGCTGATGCAGGCGGACATCGGGAACTTTTGCCCCTTCCAGAGCGGCCCGATCGCATCCTCTTCGATATAGTGGCAGAGATCACCGTCGCGGCGAATGATGGCAATGCCTTCGCAGCCGACCAGCGCACGCGCCGTCGCTCGCACGATATCCACCACCTCATCGGCAGTCTTGGCACCGGCCAGGCGCGCAACCGCTTGGGTCAACTGCCCAAGAGGTGTCCGTCGCCGGTCTCGATTTTGCCCTTCACTCATCACGTCAGCCCCTTGCCCGCACAAGGTGTGAAACACATATCGCAAAATCGCACAGTTACATTCATTAGCAAGACAAAACATTTCGTGATCGGCAAGCTGCACTCGCAAAAATGGTAAGCAGAACGTTGCCGCACTATTGACCTTGGAGACAAACATCGGTTCTCTCCCGCCGTCAGATCGGGAGAAATGGTTTTACCGTCCACCCCGAACACAGTTTCGATAAATGGAATGAGCGTAAGATGGCGACAGAGCAGACCAGCAAGACATTTCAGGGGCCGGTGATCGTGATGGGCGTGTCGGGCAGCGGCAAAAGCTCCGTCGGCATTCTGCTGGCCGAGACGCTGGGTTTGCCTTACGTCGAAGGTGACGAACTGCATCCGAAATCGAATGTCGAGAAGATGTCGAAAGGTACGCCTCTCACCGATGAAGACCGCTGGCCTTGGCTGGACATCATCGGCGGGCACCTGGCGGAGAGTGCATCAACCGGCGTCGTCATCACCTGCTCAGCGCTGAAACTGATCTATCGCGACCGACTGCGCAAGGCGGCCGGCGGCAAGCTCGCATTCGTTTTCCTCGATGGTTCTAAAGAACTCTTGACCGATCGCATGGGTCATCGCGCCGGTCATTTCATGCCGCTGAGCCTGCTCGAGACACAGTTGGCGACGCTTGAGCGGCCTGACAAGGAAGATGGCGTCGTGACCGTCGATATCGATGCCACTCCGGAAGCCATCGCCGATGCAGCTGCTGAGAAGCTGGCCGAACTGAAGTGGCCGTAAAGCTGGCATGCCGGGGCAGTTCCGGCCTATAGTGCCGCAGATTTTGCGAGTCACTTCATGCCCTTCCGCTTTGTTCACACCGCCGATATCCACCTCGATTCCCCGCTTCGTTCGCTGGCCCTGCGCAATGCAGAGCTGGCCGAACTGATCGGCGGCGCGACCCGGCAGGCTTTGGTCGCGATCGTTGATCTCTGCCTCGATGAAAAGGTCGATGCGTTGGTGATTGCCGGCGATCTTTACGACGGCGACCAGACCTCTATGAAAACCGCCCGCTTTCTGGCCGGACAGATGGAGCGACTGCACCAGGCCGGCATTGCGGTCTACACCATTCGCGGCAACCACGATGCGCTGTCGCGCATCACACAGGAACTGGTCCTGCCACCGAGCGTAAAGGTGTTTGGCGGAAAGGCGGAGGTCGTTGAAATTGAGGCGAACGGGCTTGCCGTCGCCATTCACGGACTGAGCTTTTCCAAGCAGCAGGCGCCGGATTCGTTTTTGCCGAAATACAGGCCGCCGGTCTCAGGTGCTGTGAATATCGGCATCATGCATACCAGCCTTGCCGGCGCGCCCGGTCACGATGTCTACGCCCCCTGCAGCACCGCCGACCTGCATGCCTCCGGTTTCGACTACTGGGCGCTTGGCCATATCCACCAGAGAACCGACCACGCTGGCTCCCGCACGGTGATCATGCCCGGCATGCCGCAAGGGCGCGACATCAACGAGGCGGGTGAAAAGACCGTCTCGCTGGTAACGGTTGCCGATGATCTTACGGTGGTCGTCGAAGAACGGCTGACGAGCATCGCCCAGTTCGAGCGCCTGCCCGTCGATCTGACAGCACTGACCGAATGGCGCGATGCCGCGGCGGCAATCGAAACCGCTCTTGCCGCACAGCGCGGGAAAACGGCTTCGCAACACCTTGTGGCGCGCCTTCGTTTGTTCGGCGAAACCCCACTCTCCTTCCGTCTGCGACGCGATATCGACCTCATGCTGGCCGAAGCCGAGCAGCGCGGTGAGCGTCTGGGTGATACCTGGATCGAAAAACTGGAACTGGATGTGCGCCCGCCCGGTGAGACCGAACAGGCAACGGCCGATCCGGTGATCGAGCTTGGCCATCTGATGCGCTCGGACGTGATTGTCCGCCCCAGCTTTCGCGACGGCATCTGCGACATGGTACGGGAAATGCTGGCAGACCTGCCGGCCGAAAGCCGCCATTTTGCCGGCGATGACGAAGTAGCCTTCAATCGCTTTGTCGACGACCTCATGGCGCGAGGCACTGACGACATGACGGCGCGCCTCAGCGGTGCAGAGCGGGATGAACAGTGATGCGCCTCAACCGATTGGACCTGACACGCTACGGCAAGTTCACCGACCACGTGATCGACTTCGGCAAGGTCACCGCTGGGCAGCCGGACCTGCATATCATCTACGGCCTGAACGAGGCCGGCAAATCCACTATGCTCGCCGCCTATCTCGACCTCCTGTTCGGCATGCACACGCAGACACCCTACAATTTCCTGCATTCCTACAGCGCGATGCGAATAGGCGCGCAGCTGGAAATCGATGACGCGGCACATGAACTGGCGCGGCTGAAGCAGCGCAGCGGCAGCCTGATCGACGCGAGTGGCTCGCCGGTCAACGATGCGCTTCTGGTCGGTGCGCTGGGCGGCGTGACGCGTGATGCCTATCGTACGATGTTTTCGCTCGACGACGCCTCGCTGGCGGAGGGCGGCAATGCCATCATCCAGAGCAAAGGCGAACTTGGCGAACTGCTGTTTTCCGCCAGTTCCGGTCTTGCGGGTCTGAGCAAAGCCCTGGCGGCAGCAGGCGAAGAGGCTGCGGGCTTTCACAAGAAGCGCTCCTCCTCGACAAAACTCGCCGAACTGAAACGTGCGCTGGAAACGTTGAAAACCGAGCGCAATGCGATCGACACGTTCGCCACGGCCTATAGCAGCCTCAACTCGGCCCACGAGACCGCGAAAACCGCCTATGACGGCGCCACCGCCGAACTGGCTGAGGCCCGCACCCGCCATGGCGGTCTGAACCGTATTCTGACCGCCCTGCCCCTTTCGCTGGAACTGGCGCGACTGCAAGCAGACCCGTCCAATCAGGCCGAACTTCCACGTCCCCCGGCCGAATGGTTTACACTTCTGCCGCAGCTTATGCGTGACGAAACACGGCTGCAGGCGCTGCTGAAGGAAAAAGATCGGGCCATCAAACAGGTTCAGCGCGAGATCGACGGCATGACCGTTGACGAAGAGGCGCGGCTGATTGCCGTTCATGAAAAAAAGCTGGTCGACGGAATTTCCCGATTCCGTGCCGCTGACGAGGATCTGCCCAAGCGTCGACAGTCTCTGGCCGAGCAGGATGGCGCATTGGCACGTCTGCTGGCAGATCTCGAACGGCCGCCTCATGACGATGCCGAGGCGCTGTTACTGCCGGCATCGACAACCGCGATCATCCGCGATCTGATTGAAAAGCGCTCGGGTATCGATGTGCAGCTTTCGACAGCGGAACGCGAATTCAAGCGCAGCCGCGATGCACTGGAGCGGTTGCGGGAAAGGGAAACGATTGAGGCAGCAGCAGGCGAAGCCCTTGACGATTTCACGCTGGATCGGCTTGAAACGGCACTGGCGCGGCTGACCTCATCCGATCTGCCGTCGCGGCTTGCCCTGGAGGAACGCGGCCGCACGCAATTGCAGCGCAATCTCGAAAACCGTATCGGCATGCTGTCACCCTGGACAGGCGACATGAATGCGCTCGCGGCGACGCGCGCAGCCGACGCCCGTCAGATCGAGACATGGCGCGCTCACGCGATTGCGACAGACCGACGTCTGAGCGATCATCAGGCCCGCCTTCGCGAACTGCAAACGGAACAGGTATCGATGCAGGCGCGCCTTGCCGCCTTCCATGCCGGTGGTGCGATCAATGACACCGAGGCACAGGCCGCACGCGGGGAGCGCGATGACGCGTGGCAGACGCATCTGACAAAACTCGACGACCGGACGGCACGGATTTTCGAGGAAGCTATGCACCGCGATGATGGTGTCTCGGCGGGACGGCTGGCACGGGCCCACGAACTGGCAGAACTGCGGCAGTTGACGCGCAAGACGGCTGAAAACAAAGCCGGGATAGAATACCAGCGTGATCTGCTGGCCGAGGCGGAGGGCGAACATGCGACGCTGTCCGAAAAGATCGGCGCGCTTTTGGCGGAAGCGTCCGAGATCGAAATGAATGCTCTGGACCGCATCGCGGCTCTGGAAAGCTGGACGACACGTCGGGCGGAAGCATTGTCCGCCTGGGAGCAAGTGCAGCAGGCGCAGGCGGATATCATCGATGTTCGCGAAGAGCTCGACGGCATTTGCGGCGTATTGCACGCCGCCTTGTCGGAGGCAGGCGCGCGCGGCCTTCACCAACTCACGCCGGTCGAATTGGCTCGGGGCGCCAGCGATTTCCTGTCGCGCATCAAGGCGGGCGCACATGAACGCGCGGCACATGAAAAATCCACAGCCGACCTCTCCCGCGATATCACCGAGCGCGAGCGCGCCCGGCAAGACGCGCAGCTCAGCGCGGATCGCTGGCAGGACGCATGGCAGCAGGTGCTGTCGAAGACCTGGCTGGCCGAGCATGCACATTCCGTTGCCGCTATCGGGAAAATGCTGTCGGAACTATCGAAACTGCCTGCGATCTTGAAGGATCGGCAGGATCTGGCCCAGCGCGTTTATGCGATGGAGCGCGACCAAACGCAGTTCCGCGACGAGGTTTCAGCTCTGCTGCGCAAGCTGGATGATGACGGTAGTATGGATGACCCGCTGGTAATTACAGGGCAGCTTCTCGACCGGTTGAAAACTGCCACGCGCGACGAGCAGGCGCGCACGACACGACACGAAAACCTCGAGAAACTGCGGGTCGAGCGGATGGAGCTGGCCGGCGAGCTGGCCGTGCATGAGGCGCAGAAGACCAGGATTACCGCCTATTTCGGCACCGACACTCTGGCCGCAGTCGAAAGCTTTCTGGAACAGGCGCGAGAACGCGACAGGATCGAAGCCCGCATCGCCGAACTGAAGGCGCAAATCGCTCAAAGCCTGCAGGTGGCGCATTTCGACGATGCCACCCGAACACTGGCTGAGATCGATGCTGGTAGCGTTGAGAGAGAAGCGGAAGAGCTTTCCACCCGTATCGCTGACCTGACCGATCGGACACGTGAACTCTATGCGGAAACGACCCGCGCCAAAGACAAGCTGGATGCTGTCGGCGGTGACGATGCGGTGGCACAGATCGAGGCCAAGAGGCGCACTGTTCTTCTCGAAGTCGAGGATGTGGCAACGCGTTACCTGACGCTCAGAACCGGCATTCTGGCGGCAGAACAGGCCCTGCATATCTACCGGGAAAAACATCGCAGTTCGATGATGAACCGCGCCTCGGAAGCCTTCAGCCTGATCACAGGCGGCAATTATTCCGGGCTGACAACACAGATCGACGGAAGCAGCGAAATCCTTATCGGCGTATCGCGGGATGGCGGCTCCAAGCTCGCCAAGGAGATGTCCACCGGCACGCAGTTCCAGCTTTATCTGGCGCTGCGTCTGGCGGGTTACGAGGAGTTTGCAGCCGTTCGGCCTGCGGTTCCTTTCATCGCCGACGACATCATGGAAAGCTTTGACGACCAGCGCTCGGAAGAGGTCTTTCGCCTGCTCGGCGAGATGTCGAAGGTTGGTCAGGTGATTTACCTCACCCACCACAGACACCTGTGCGACATCGCTAAAACTGTAGTGCCACAAGTAAAGATCCATCAGCTGCCCTGATAGACTCTGCGTGACTTGAAGGATGCCGTCGCGTGCTTCCAGACGGCGTAAGGCGGCATGACCGGTCTGTTTCGGCGCGTCAAAACCGCACGCAGAATGCCCTGCTTCGCGCAGGCATCACGACCGCCGAAAACCCCTATGGGGCAGAGGCTTACGGCGGATCCCCCACAAAGCATATCGCATCCATAACCCATCCGTGATCACGTCAAATGGGATTTTTTTATGGACACATTTCGTATAGCGCCCTACATAGAGCTCGTCTTCGACATATTTCCTGATCGACGGATCGGAAAATCTCACGGCATGCGCGGAATTACTTTCCGGGCCTTTGTGAATGTACATGATGTATATTCTAACGGTCAGAATTTCTGCTGAGAAATTCATAAGCGTATGCGACACAGAAACACATAAGACTTCCGGAAAGGCTAGCGAAGCTGACTTTTTCGGAGGATTTATCATCAAGGAGTATGTCCGCGCTATCGAGCCCGGGCCCAAGATTGTATGGCTTTTACAACTGAAAATGACGCGTCGGCCGAGCCGGCTTCGACCAAGATCAGTATCAACAACGTCTTCAAGATTTTCGGTGAGCGCCCCGACAAGGCGCTGGACATGGTCCGCGCCGGTAAGACGAAATCCGAAATTCACGCCCAGACCGGCTGTTCGGTGGGCGTTAACAATGCCACATTCGACATCAAGGCCGGCGAGATCTTCGTCATCATGGGCCTGTCGGGATCCGGCAAATCCACCCTTCTGCGCCTCTTGAACCGTCTGATTGAACCGACCTCCGGCTCCATCGAGATTGACGGCAAGGACATCACCAAGATGTCGCGCAAGGAACTGATCGACGTGCGCCGTCGTGAGATCAGCATGGTGTTTCAGTCCTTTGCGCTTCTGCCCAACCGTACGGTTCTCAACAATGCCGCCTTTGGGCTTGAGGTCGCCGGAATGGGCGAAGCCGAGCGCAAGGAAAAGGCAATGGCAGCGCTGAAGGCTGTCGGCCTCGACGGCTATGCTGACAGCAAGCCGGACCAGCTTTCCGGCGGCATGAAGCAGCGCGTCGGCCTTGCCCGCGCATTGGCCAGCGAGCCGACCGTGCTTCTAATGGACGAGGCGTTTTCGGCGCTCGACCCGCTGATCCGCACGGAGATGCAGGACGAACTCGTGCGCCTGCAATCGGAACACAGCCGCACGATCGTCTTCGTCAGCCACGACCTCGACGAAGCCATGCGCATCGGCGACCGCATCTGCATCATGCAGAACGGCAATGTCGTGCAGGTGGGTACGCCGGACGAGATCGTCATGAGCCCGGCTAATGATTATGTGCGGTCGTTCTTCCGCAATGTCGACGTTTCCCAGGTGTTCAAGGCCGGCGACGTGGCCCGCAAGACGCAGATCACCATCATCGAGCGTCAGGGCACGACGGCTGCGGCAGCTCTTGAGCGGATGAAGAACTTTGACCGCGAATACGCGATCATTCTGGGCCGCGACAAGACCTATCACGGCGTCGTCAGCCAGACCTCGCTGGTGGAAAAGATGCGCGAAAAGGTGGCGGATCCCTATCGTGGCGCCTTCCTTTCCGAGATCGAGCCGATCGCGGCCGACGAGTCGCTGTCGAACGTGCTCGGCAAGGTGGCAGCCAGCCCCTGGCCTGTGCCGGTCATCGACGAGAACAAGCGTTATGTCGGCTCCATCAGCAAATCGATGCTGCTTGAGACGCTCGACCGCGCCTCCTGATCGCGCCGCCGCTTCCTTCAACCGGCCCATAACCGGAGACAGACATGAATTTCGATATTGGTGACGGCGTCGATACAGCCGTCAATTACGTCCTCGACAACTTTTCGCCCGCTCTGGATTTCATCGCAGCCATGATCGGCTTCGTGACGACAGGGATCCAGAACATCCTGCTTTCGATCCCGATGCCGGTCGGTATCGCCATCTTCGTTGCGCTGTCGCTCTGGCGCGTCAGTTTCGGCTTCGGCATTCTGACAGGTGTCGCCCTGTGGCTGGTCAGCCATATGGGTCTGTGGGCCCCGATGATGGAAACGCTGGCTCTGGTGATTGCCTCAACGCTTATGGCGATCATCATCGGCCTGCCGCTCGGCATCGCCATGGCCCGCCGAGATTCGGTTGCCGCAATCGTGCGGCCGATCCTTGACCTGATGCAGACCATGCCGGCTTTCGTCTATCTGATCCCGGCCGCCATGTTCTTCGGCCTTGGTGCCGTACCGGGCGCCATCGCCACCGTCATCTTCGCCATGCCACCTGTCGTGCGCCTCACCAATCTCGGCATCCGCCAGGTGCATGAGGAATTCATCGAGGCCGGCAACGCGTTTGGCTGCACCTCGACGCAGCTGTTGTTCAAGGTTCAGCTGCCGAACGCCATGCCGTCGATCATGGCTGGAATCAACCAGACGATCATGCTGTCGCTGTCGATGGTGGTGATTGCATCGATGATCGGCGCCGGCGGCATCGGCAACACGGTTCTCACCGGCATCCAGCGTCTCGACGTCGGTACCGGCTTCGAAGGCGGCCTCGCCGTCGTCATCCTGGCGGTCATCCTCGACCGTATCACCCAGAGCCTCGGAAAGCCGCGTGCCGCCTTCTGGTCCGTGCTTTTCAAAAGACAAGAGCGCGAGGAACTGGCGACGGCAAACGCCTAAACCAGTCCCCGTGCTTTCATGCGGGTGCTGAACCCGCGATCACTTAAACTCCCATCAAGGAGACCACATGCTGAAGAACCTTTTCACGACCGGCACCACTCGTCGCACCACACTTGGCGCAACGCTCGGCCTTGCGGCTGCACTCGTTGCCGGCTCCGCTTTCCCGACAATGGCGCAGGACGTCAAGCCGGTGAAGATCGGCTGGTCCGCATGGTCCGACGCCGAATTCGTCACCAAGCTGGCTGCCAAGCTGATCACCGATGAACTCGGCGGCAAGGTGGACCTGGTGCAGACGGATGTGGCACCGCTTTATCAGGGCGTCAGCCGCGGCGATGTCGACGTGATGATGATGAACTGGATGCCGGCAACCCATGCCGACTATTTTGCCAAGGTCGAGGACAAGGTCGAGACGCTTGGCACGGTTTACGATGGTGCCAAGCTCGGCTGGGTGGTTCCGACCTACATCCCGGAAAGCGAGATCGCTTCGATCGAAGACCTCAAGAAGCCCGAGGTTCAGGAAAAGCTTGCCAAGACCATTCAGGGCATCGATCCGGGTGCCGGCCTGACGCGTCTTTCGCAGCAGGCGGTGAAGGATTACGGGCTTGACGACTACAAGCTGCAGATTTCCAGTGAGGCCGGCATGCTGACCACGGTCGACCGGGCCTATCGTGGCGAAAAGTGGTTCGTCGCCACCTCGTGGAGCCCCCACTGGATGTTCGGCAAGCACAAGCTGCGTTACCTCGAAGACCCCAAGAAGTCTCTTGGTGAAGCCGAAGTGGTCAACATCATCGCCACCAAGGGCTTCAAGGACGAAAACCCGAAGGTTGCCGGCTTCCTGTCACGCATGAAGCTGCCGCTTGCCGATCTTGAAGCTGCGATGTTCAACGCACAGGAAACCTCCTACGACGAGGCCGTGACGAAATACATCACGGATCACCCGGACCAGGTTAAGACTTGGGTTGGTGACGAAGGCTGATTGATTGCGTCAGTGACGGCCACGCCTCTGCGGCGTGGTCGTCACTGACGCGCGATGATCCATCAGTCCTCACTCCGGTTTGGACGTGAGAAACTTAAAGTGGTTCGCTTTCTTCGCCGGCAATAATGCGTGGATGAGGGTTGGGGACCTCCGACAAGGAAAACACGTTGCTTAAGACTTTTTCGAAAAACGACATGACCCGCCGCACGACACTCGGTGCAACGCTGGGGTTCGCCGCTGCGCTTCTGGCGACATCTGCCCTGCCGACCATGGCGCAGGATGCCAAGACCGTGAAACTCGGATACGCACCATGGTCTGACGCCGAGTTCGTCACCAAACTCGCCGCCAAGGTGATGACCGACAAGCTCGGCCAGAAGGTCGAACTATTGCAGACCGATGTGGCACCGCTTTTCCAGGGCGTCAGCCGCGGTGATCTGGATGCGATCCTGATGACATGGCTGCCGGTGACGCATGCCGACTATTACGGCAAGGTGAAAGACCGTGTCGAGACGCTCGGGACAATCTACAGCGGCGCCCGACAGGGCTGGGTGGTGCCGGCCTATGTGCCGGAAAGCGAGATTGGCTCGTTCGAGGACTTGAAGAAGCCCGAGGTTCAGGAAAAGCTGTCCGGCACCATTCAGGGCACGGAACCGGGTGCCGGCCTGACACGCATGTCGCAGCAGGCGCTGAAAGATTATGCACTCGACGGTTACAAGCTGCAGATTTCGAGTGAAGCCGGCATGTTGTCGGCGGTCGACCGCGCCTATCGTAACGAAAAGTGGTTCGTCGCAACGGCTTGGAGTCCGCACTGGATGTTCGGCAAATACAAGATGCGTTACATCGACGACCCGAAAAAGGCGATCGGTGGCAGCGAACATGTCGACATCTTATCGCGCAAGGATTTCAAGACTGACAATCCCAAGGTCGCTGCCTTCCTGTCGCGTATGAAGCTGCCGATTGCGGATCTCGAGGCCGGCATGTCCGATGCGCAGGAAACCTCCTACGACGACGCGGTGGCCAAATATATCGAGAGTCACCCGGACCAGATCAAAAACTGGGTCGGTGAAGAAGGCTAAATTCGCATCCGATAATTTTATCAACAAGGGCTTTGCCGGATTTCCGGCAAGGCCTATCTGACAATCCTTGGCGGCGTTGGGCTGCCGACGGGAGTGCCTGATGCACCGAGACCAGATCGAACCGGATTTCTCCGCCGACGACACGATCGGCGGCCGTATTTCCCTTGCCCGAGATGCGATAGACCTCACCGTTGGCGAGGCTGCGGATTTCATCACCGTGTCATCAGACACATGGACCTCTTGGGAAAACGACCGCGCCGAACCAGTGGCCGACCGCTTGCCGCTGATCGCGCGACTTCTGGAAGTCAGCCTGTCATGGCTTTTGACAGGACGGGGCGACGGGCCGCGCTGGGCGTAACTCGTCACTTCGGGCGACGGCCACAGTCCGCTCATGGCAACTCCGAACGGCAATGTGCCAAAAGTCCGCAAAATCATTGCAACGATAAGCGCGCCATCCATCAGGCGGCTCATGCGCTGCGGCCTGAAGCTCAAACGTGGTTGTCCTCTGCAGTTGTTGGCCGCGTAATCTCTATCCAGCCTTCCCTAGATCGAGGTTTTGCTGTGTCAGTTTTCGCATTGAGGGAGTTCGCGCTCAACGAAACGGCTTGGGACGGCACGCAGAACGGACATAGAGATGCGCTAGGCGCCGGCAGGCCTACTCAGGCGTAAAGACCTGACTATCACACGCTCTCGGAAGAACCGGTCAGACTTACCTTGATCTTGAAGCGAGCTGACAGGCCACGGCAATATCGAGGCTACTCTTGTTGGTGGCATCGTTTCTCGATTGCCGACCAAGGCCTCCGATGACATAAGTGAGCGATGCCTCCTGTGACGACCGCCATCGACGACCAACCTGCAGATTTGCAGCCCTATGAGATCAGTTTGATCGAAAGGGTGAAGGAGCACGGATGGCAGACCACTTCGGTCGGCGCGGACACTGATGGCGACCCCGCGTTCAGCTACACAATCGGGTTTTGGCTGACAGTTCGCCAGCCCGAAGTCATCGTGTTCGATTTCCCGCCACAGTTAGCCCATGACGTGTTTGGAACCCTGATGAGGCGAGCACGCGAAGGCCATCGTTTCGTGACCGGGGAGCCGGTTGAAGGTATTCTATCTAACGAAATTGTCTATTTTCTTCCAGTCACTCGTGCCGCAAGCGTTGAGTATCTCCGGTCAAGCGATTGGTTCTATCGAAGGGCTGAGTTCCCTGTCGTCCAATTGGTTTGGGCCGATCGGGCTGGGCGGTTCCCGTGGGAAAATGATTTCGACAAATCCATGGCGAAGCTCCAGCCAGATCTCTCGGACGGTTACCTTCACACCCTCTAAACAAACATCACCGATCTGGAGGCGTGCGGGATCGTATTCCTGTCACCGAGCGAGCAGATGGATACCACCGCACGGCGTGGCGAGCTTCTGTTTTAGCCGTTCACGTGCTCGCACAACGTGAGCGCGCGCTAATTCGACAGCGGGCCTTGGCAGTGTTTGCTGCTGCCAAGCAGCGAGGACCCCAGGGCGGGCGTCCGCCCATGATCGATGCAGCCCCAAAAGACGGCCGTCGGATGAACAGGCAGCAGCCTGACAATCAAGCGCGCTCATCATCACCGGTGGCAGCCGCTTGACTCTCATCCCGTTGGTCTTTGAGGCCTTGTGCAATCTCGGCATCCAGCCTTCCCCAGATCGACGGATTTACTGAAACGGCTTTGGATTTTCGCGATGGTTTGCGCTCAATGATAAACGGCTTGCTCTGCTGACGCATCAATCCTCCAGATTACGATTCGCGAGTGCGACGATAGCGTAGAAGGTGCGGCGGGCAAGCAGGATGATGTGTGCGAACGGCTGTTTCCCCAATCGAAGCATGCAGCAACCACAGCGCAAGCCGACATGAGGCAGGCTGCCTCGTATCTGAAGCAAGTGCGGTTGAAAGCCATTGCCAGAGCCTTTCATGTCAGAGTTTCCGGCAACCCATCTGTAATCTCCATCGTCTGCGCCGATTGCAAGCTCCCGGCCGTCAAAAACCAAGCGCACGAAAAAAGCCGGGGCGCGAACCCCGGCTTCCATTTTTTCTGATGCCGACAAAGATCAGGGCTGCTTGCCGATATAGGCCAGGATGCCGCCATCGACGTAGAGAACGTGGCCGTTGACGAAATCCGAAGCCGGTGAGGCAAGGAAGACGGCGGGCCCCTTCAGGTCCTGCGTGGTGCCCCAACGATTGGCAGGAGTTTTTGCCAGGATGAAGGAGTTGAACGGATGGCCCGGTTCGCGCAGCGGTGCGGTCTGCGGGGTTTCGATATAACCCGGGCCCAAGCCGTTGCACTGGATGTTCAGCGAACCGTATTCGGAGGCGATGTTGCGGGTCAGCATCTTCAGGCCGCCCTTGGCAGCGGCATAGGCAGAAACCGTTTCGCGGCCAAGTTCGCTCATCATCGAGCAGATGTTGATGATCTTGCCGCCGCCCTTTTTGATCATGCCGGGAATGACAGCCTTGGCGACGATGAAGGGGGCGGTCAGGTCGATATCGATGACCTGGCGGAAATCCTTGACGTCCATTTCGTGCATGGGGGTGCGGCGGATGATGCCGGCATTGTTGACGAGGATATCGACCGGGCCGAGATCCTTTTCGATATCGGCGACCAGTTTCTGCACGCCCGGCTCATCGGTGACGTCGCAGATGTAACCTTTCGCGTCGATGCCGGCAGCCTTGTAGGCTTCGATACCCTTGGCGAGGAATTCCTCGTTGACGTCATTGAAGGCGATGGTGGCGCCGGCCTCGGCCAGTGCGCTGGCAAGCGCAAAACCGATACCGTAGGAAGCACCGGTGACGAGGGCGACCTTGCCCTTGAGCGAGAAAGCGTCGGGATAGCTCATAATCAAAAAATCCTTGAATACGGAGGGAGAATAAAGCGGCAGCGCAAACCTGTTGCCGCTTTGCCTGCAGGAGACGACACCTTCACGGGCGTCGGTTCGGCAGGCTGTTCGAGATCATGGAAGGGCGCAAAAACCTTGCACGCTTTGGCGCCCTCATCCGACGATCAACGCAGTTCATTGATCGGGATGTGGTCCATGTCGTCGAAGGTGAGGTTTTCGCCGCACATCGCCCAGATGAACGTGTAGTTGGCAGTGCCGCAACCGGCATGGATCGACCACGATGGCGAGATGACGGCCTGTTCATTGCCGACCAGGATATGGCGGGTCTGCTGGCCTTCGCCCATCATGTGGAAGACAGCCTGATCTTCGGCGATGTTGAAGTAGTAGTAGATTTCCGAACGGCGCTCATGGGTGTGGGCCGGCATGGTGTTCCAGACATTGCCCGAATCGAGTTCGGTCAGGCCCATCGACAGCTGGCAGGTTTCCAGAACGTCCGGGTGGATGAACTGGTTGATGACGCGCTTGTTGGCGGTAGCGTTATCACCGACCGGCTTTTTCTTCGCATCCGACATCGACAGGAAGGTGGTCTTGCAGACTTTGTGGGCCGGCGCCGAGATCATGTAGAATTTTGCCGGCTTGGTTGCGTCCTTGCTGCGGAAGGTGACCTGCTTGGTGCCCTTGGTAACGTAGAGGCAATCCTTGAAGCCGGTTTCGAACACTTCGCCGTCGACGTCGATCGAGCCTTCGCCACCGAGGTTGAAGATGCCGAGTTCGCGGCGCTCCAGCACGTAGTTGGTGCCGAAGTTCTTCATGCAGTCGATGCCCTTGTCGAGCGGCACGGCTTCACTGACCGGCATGCAGCCGAACACGACCATACGGTCGACATGGCTGTAGGTAGCCAAAATCTCGTCGGCGACGAAGAGCTTTTCGATGAGGAATTCGGCGCGCGTTTCTTCGGTCGTGTAACGCTTGAAATCTCTCTGGCTGGCCGAATAACGGATGTCCATGATGTAACTCCTGTAGAAATTTGTATCGTGATGAAAGAGGCCGGTCTGGCGCTCAGAGAAGGACCTTGACGACAACCTTGCGGACCTTGCCCGCGGTTTCGGCAGCGCACCCCGGACGGTGGATGTCGGTCGGGTAAAACAGCGCGTAGGCGCCCGGGCCCATCAGGAGATCGGTTTCGTCAGTCACGTTCGAATAGAAACGGACGTCGCGGCCTTCGAACAGGTCTTCCTCGACCGTGTGCTCAGTGGCAAGAGGCGCGTAACCGATGACTTCGCGGCCGGCAAAGACATACTGGATGTCCATGTAGCGGGCATGCGATTCCGGGCGCTTTTCGGCCTTCGGCGCGGTGTCGTAATCCTGGATCAGTGCGAAAATGCTATCGCCCTCGATATCGACACGGCCTGCCGGCAAAGATGCGATATCGGTCCTGGCAAGAAAGTCGAGACCTTTGCGGACGTTCTCAGGCAGGATTGCGGCGTCGCGGTCGAGCGTGGCGAGATGGCTAAGATACATGACATTATTCCTTGATTTTCATGGGCCTTTTTGAGGCATCGGGGCCGGCGGCCTAGCGCCGGCCCCGGCGAACCTTACTCGGCAGGCC
Organism: Endobacterium cereale; assembly: GCF_009617585.1. Lineage (GTDB taxonomy): Bacteria > Pseudomonadota > Alphaproteobacteria > Rhizobiales > Rhizobiaceae > Neorhizobium > Neorhizobium cereale. Next base: position 632,109 of record NZ_WIXI01000022.1, read on the forward strand.
GCAAAGCGTCACTTGCCTGCGGGACTTCAGCCGGAGCGGCTTCGGTCACGCCTGCCCGCTTTTTCATGTACTTGGCGTACATGCCGGTCAGGATCGGAACCAGGATGGCCGTTGTCAGGCACGCAGCGGCGACCAGCGAGGTTGCGGCGGCAGCGGCGGGTTTGAACTGCGGTGCCATTTCGGCGATGATCATCGGGTTGGCGACGGCCGCACCGGCAGCCGACGAGGCGGCCAGACCGGCAGTACCATTGCCGCCACCGATGATCTTGTCGGCCAGCATCAGCGGAATACCGGTGACGAAGATGACGATGACGCCGAGCAGGATGCCGCCCAGACCGGTGGTCAGGATGACGTTAAGGTCGATGCCGTTACCGAGCGCGAAACCGAAGAACGGGATGAGCGTGGTAACGCCGCCCTTGAAGAAGGCGCGCAGGTCCTTGTCGAGATTGCCGAGGATGAAGCCGATCAGGAACGGCAGGACGGCGCCGACGAACAGGTGCGGTTCGAACGTGGCGACGCCGGCAGCGCCGAGGATCAGCATCGAGACCAGCGGGCCCGATTCGATCGACATCAGCACGAAGGCACCCGATTCTTCCTTGGTGCCATATTGCTGCATGATCGCGGCGTAGAGACCGCCATTGGTCATATCCATTGCGGCGCAGATGGCGAGTGCCGAAAAGCCCATGAACAGGCCCGACTGGACGCCTTCAAGCGGCAGGAACTGGGCGGCGATATAGGTCGCGCCCCAGGCAACCAGCGTCTTGACGACGACGAGGTTCCCCGACTTGCGCAGCACCGTGCCGGTTGCGCGCAGGTCGATCGACGTGCCCATGCAGAAGAACCAGACGGCGAGGATCGGCACCGTGCCGGCGATCAGGCCGTTGGTGAACGAGCCAAAGTAGCTGCCGGCCCAGGGGAAAAACGTCTTGCACAGTGCGCCGAGAATGAGCGGCACCAGCATCAGGCCACCGGGGACCTTGTCGATTGCTTTCTTGATATTCATTTTTGCATTCCTCCTAAAATATTTTCTTCGCTACTCGGTGGCACTCTGTTGGCCGCGCTGAGCGATCTCGTTGGAAAAAACGTCTGGCGTTGCTCCTTCCGGGATGATGGCGCCGTGGTGCTGGACGACAGCACCTGCGACGACGTGGGCTCGGACAGCGGCTTCGACGGGTTGAAGGCCGAGAAGGCGTCCGAGCACGTAGGTGGCGGAAAAACTGTCGCCGGCCGCGGTGGTATCGACGACTTTTGCGACCTTGGTGGCGGGCACGATCTCGACCTTGCCGCCATGGATGAGCGTGGCATCGCCCGGCCCGTCCTTGATCACCACTTCGAGCTGCGGCTTTTTGGCAAAATAATCGATGCCGGCCGCAACAGTCTGGGCAAGACCCAGCACTTCAAGCTCTTCGATGGTGACGAGAACGCGAGTGGAAAAACCGATGACGCGTTCATAAACGGCCCGCGCATTTTCGATGCCGCCCCAGAGAAGCGGGCGGTAGTTTCCGTCGAAATCGACGGCAACGCCGGCGTGGGCCAGTTCCTCCAGCCGTTCGAGCAGGCGCTCGCGGCTTTCGCGCTTCAGGACTGCCAGGCTGATGCCCGACAGGTAGATGCTGGTATAGGTACCGAGGGCTTCCAGCAGGTCCTTCGAACCTTCCGATTCAAAGGTTTCCCGGGCGGCCGCCTCGCCGCGCCAGTAGAAGAAGCGACGTTCGCCATTGGCATCCGTGCGGATGAAATAAAGGCCCGCACGACGTCCTTTCAGACGTAGGGCAAGATGGTCATCGACCCCCTGCTCTTTCCAGAAGGCGGCCATCTGATCACTGAAAGGATCGTCGCCGATGGCGGTGACGTAAGAAACAAAGGTACCCAGTCCGGCGCCGAGTCGCGCCATGTAGGCTGCCGTATTAAAGGTGTCGCCGCCGAAAGCCTGGGTGATCGACCCGTCAGGCTTGCATTGCATCTCGATCATGCATTCGCCGATCGATGCGACGCGAATTTGTTGTTGTGACATTGTGCATCCCTTCCCGGCCGCGTTTGCGGCTTGAAGCACAAGGCGTCTCTGACCCCCGTCTTGCGCTTTCGAGATGAACTTATCGGGATGTCGCACCCTCGGCGTTGATCGGGATCAATGGTTTCTCGCCGCTTGTTGATAGCTTGCAGGTGGAAGTCAGGACGCCTGCCATTCGATGAGCATGTGTCGTGATTTGGGAGGATCCTAAATCAAATGCCGAAAGGCAAAGCAGAAGGAAGACATTCAATGGGCATCCTTTCCGAAAAGATCACTCCGGCCGATGCGTGGTCGGGTTTCAAAGGCGAGGCCTGGCGCGAAAGCGTCGATGTTCGCGATTTCATTCAGGCGAACTACACCCCCTATACTGCCGACAGCACATTTCTGGCCGGTGCGACAAAACGCACGCTGAAACTCTGGGAAGACCTCAGCGTCCTCCTCAAGGCCGAACGGGAAAAGGGCGTTCTCGACGTGTCCGCCGACCGCGCCTCGACCATCACCGCCCATGACGCCGGCTACATCGACCAGAGCGCCGAGCTGATCGTCGGCCTGCAGACCGACGCGCCGCTGAAGCGCGCCATCATGCCGAATGGTGGGTTGCGCATGGTCGAAAACGGGCTGGAAGCTTTTGGTTTCGAGCTTGATCCTTCGGTCAAGGAAGTCTGGACCAAATATCGCAAGAGCCATAACCAGGGCATCTTTGACGTCTACAGCCCGGAAATCCTCGCCGCCCGCAAGTCCGGCGTCATCACCGGCCTGCCGGATGCCTATGGTCGCGGCCGTATCATCGGCGATTATCGCCGTGTTGCGCTTTACGGCACGGATGCCCTGCGCGCCTTCCGCCAGAAGGATTTTCGCGCCATCGAGAACGAGGTCTTCACCGAAAGCGTGATGCGCCTGCGTGAAGAACTGTCGGAACAGTTCCGCGCGCTCGATGAACTGCGCGAAATGGCCGCGAAATACGGCTATGACATTTCCAGGCCTGCGACCAATGCGCGCGAAGCCATCCAGTGGACCTATTTCGCCTATCTGGCAGCGGTGAAGGAACAGAACGGTGCGGCCATGTCGCTCGGCCGTGTCTCGACCTTCCTCGACATCTATATCCAGCGCGATATCGATGCCGGTCTTCTCAACGAAGAGCAGGCCCAGGAACTGATTGATGACATGATCATCAAGCTGCGTATCGTTCGCTTCCTGCGCACCCCAGAGTATGACCAGCTGTTTTCCGGCGATCCGACCTGGGTCACGGAATCGATCGGTGGCCTTGGCGAAGATGGTCGTCCGCTGGTCACCAAGTCGAGCTTCCGCTTCCTGCACACACTCTACAATCTCGGCCCGGCTCCGGAACCGAACCTGACCGTGCTGTGGAGCACCAAGCTGCCTACCGGCTTCAAGAACTTCTGCGCAAAGGTCTCTGCCGATACCAGCGCCATCCAGTATGAAAACGATGACCTGATGCGGCCCAAATGGGGCGACGACTACGGCATTGCATGCTGCGTCTCGGCCATGCGCATCGGCAAGCAGATGCAGTTTTTTGGCGCACGCTCGAACCTCGCAAAGGCTCTGCTTTATGCGATCAACGGCGGCGTCGATGAAAAGAGCGGTGTCGCGGTTGCCAAGGGCTTTGAGCCGATCACGGGCGACGTGCTGGTCTATGACGAAGTCATGGCCAAGTTCGACAAGATGATGGACTGGCTGGCCGCGACCTATGTCAAGGCGCTCAACACCGTCCATTACATGCACGACAAATACGCTTACGAGCGTATCGAAATGGCGCTGCATGACCGCGACATTCTGCGCACCATGGCTTGCGGCATTGCCGGCCTGTCTGTGGCAGCAGACTCGCTCTCGGCCATCAAACACGCCAAGGTGCACGTGATCCGCAACGAGGCAGGCCTTGCCGTCGATTACAAGATCGAGGGCGAATACCCGGCTTACGGCAATAACGACAACCGCGCCGACGACATCGCGGTCTGGCTGACCGAGACCTTCATGAAGAAGATCGCCGCCCAGCCCTACTTCTACCGCGACTCGATGCCGACGCAGTCGGTTCTGACGATCACCTCCAACGTGGTCTACGGCAAGAAGACCGGCAATACGCCGGACGGACGCCGCGCCGGCGAGCCCTTTGCGCCGGGTGCAAACCCGATGAACGGCCGCGACACCAAGGGTTTTGTCGCAGCCGGTGCATCGGTTGCAAAAATCCCCTACGACTCGGCTCTCGACGGCATTTCCTGGACGGCCTCGGCCACCCCGGATTCGCTCGGCAAGACCGATGAGGAACGCGCCCAGAACCTCGCCAATTGCCTGGACGGTTATGCGGCGGCCGGTGGTTTCCATGTCAACGTCAACGTGTTCAATCGCGACACGCTGGTTGACGCCATGGATCATCCGGAACTCTACTCGCAGCTGACGGTCCGCGTATCGGGCTATGCCGTCAACTTCGTCAAGCTGACCCGCGAACAGCAGCTCGACGTCATCTCGCGTACGTTCCACGCCAGAATGTAAGCCGGAACTGGAAATCCCGGGCGCCGACTTTCAGGTGCCCGGGACCTCTAGCCAAATTATTCGCCATAAAACCATGAGCCTCACCATGGACATCCATCCTATTTCAAACGGTTCGCCCAAGGCTGCCGCCAGCCACCACACGCCACTCGACCACGGCTTCCTGCACTCCGTCGAAAGCGGCGCTGCCGTCGATGGACCGGGCATGCGCTTCGTTTTCTTCATGGCGGGCTGCCAGTTCCGCTGTCTTTATTGCCACAACCCCGACACCTGGAAACTGCACAATGGTCGCCGCATCACGCTCGATGACGTGATCGCCGAGATCAAACCCTATTCCGGCTTTCTGAAATTTGCTGGCGGCGTGACCATTTCCGGCGGCGAGCCGCTGATGCAGGCCGGTTTCGTCGGCGAGATGTTTCGCCGCATCAAGCAGGAATTCGGCCTGCATACCGCACTGGACACGCAGGGGTTTCTGCACGGCAATGTCGAGGATACGTTTTTCGACAATGTCGATCTGGTGATGCTCGACATCAAGCATTCCGACCCCGACACCTACAAGCGCCTGACGGCGCAGCCACTGCAGCCGACGCTGGATTTTGCCCACCGCCTGAAACGCCTCAACAAGCCGATGTGGTTACGTTACGTGCTGGTGCCCGGCTGGACGGATGGCGCGGAAGACATTGCCCGTCTTGCCAATTTCGTCGCCGATCTGGGCGATATCGTCAAACGCGTGGAAGTGTTGCCGTTCCACCAGATGGGCACCCAGAAATGGGAGCAACTGGGCATCGAATATACGCTGAAGGATTGCCCGACACCGACGCCGGAATCCGTCGCACAGGCCCGCGCGATTTTTGCGACCAAAGGTCTGACGGTCGTGTGAGGAAAATGGAAGACGGATCGCCGGCCCGTTACCACTGACCGCGTTCATCACCGGCCGGGGCGCCATTTTGCCATTGGTCATAATAGCCGATGGCGGTGTCCTGCGCCGTGCGCAGCAGGGTCGGATCCTGCCAGATCATGAAGCCGCCGATCACCAGCGCCGCCACGATGGCGATGCCGATCAGCTTTCGGACCACGAACATCACCAGCCAGATCGCAACAAGTGCAACCACCACCATGACCAGCAGGGAATAGATATCTTCAGGGATATAAGCGTCGAATGATTCCATGCCTCGCTTATAGGTGGAACGTTTTGGCCGAAAGAAGGCGGCGGACGACGTGACTGTGGATCCGTTCCATGCTGCCATCATTGGCGCGAAACGGCCACGGATCGAGGGGCATCATGGCAAAGGATGCCGTTATGGGACCTGGTCCTATTTCCCATCCATCGAAGCGAAAGAGAGGCGCCTGATCACGGAGCGGGAATGTCTCCTATGCGGCCAAAGCAGGAAATAGCACATAGAGCTTGTGACCAGGCCCAAGCAGGTGCGGTCATGGGACATGGCGGTCATGGGACATGGCTGTCAATGCCGTGGTTGCCGATAGGCTGCAAGCGCAACGGCACTCGGGCAAATTCGAACGCCCGGCGCTGCCTGTACCATTCACGAGCTTTATCGTATCGACCCAGCCCCGGTGCGCCGCGCCGACATCGGGCAGCCCTTGCACGTTCTGGCACATGTCCGCGGCACATAGGCTGTCGCTCCCGGTACGCGCTGCAACCCGTCGCGCGGCTGGGTGTTTTCTGGAAGCTTTACCGCGTCGGCGAGACCTAAGGCCATGAGAGCCTGGATGAAGGTCCAGCCAAGATCGATCTGTCCACGCTCCAGACCAAGGCGTGCTGATTGCGGAAACGCATGGTGATTGCTGTGAAATGCCTCACCGAAAGTGACCAGTCCGAAGGCAGGAAGATTGTATCCCTGCACTGCAACGCCATTGACGCTCCAGCCCTGATGACCGCGGCGATGGGCGAAATGACCGATCAGCCAATGGCCTGTCAGCGAAACAGACACGCGCACAGCGATGCCCCAGACCAGCCAGCTCCAGCCACCGATCGCGAAGAAAAGAACGGCCCATGGCAATTGCTGTGCCATCCATGTGCGCTCGAGAAACTGATAGAAGCGATCATCGCGGACGGTCTTCTCGATAACGAAGGCAGGCGGATGACGCAGTTTTACCGCGCAATGCATCTGCCACCAGGCATCGACGAAGAACGAGCGGCGATGCGCATGCAGCGGATGACAATCGCTCTGTCGCTGTGCCCAGTCACGGATGTCGTGAGCGTGGATCATGCCGAACGGGCCCGCCATGCCGACCAGCGTGCCGAGATAGACGAGAATATATTCGACCGTCCGGCCGGTTTGGAACGAGCGATGAATAAGCAGGCGATGCATACCGACGGAATGACCCGCACAGATGGTGATCGCCGTGGTGACCACAAACAGCGCGAAGGCATCCCAGCTGAAGGTCAAAGGGCCAAGAACCATTGCGGCCAGCGTCATCATGCCGGTCCAGATCGATTTCGAAGGCACCCAGATCACCTCGCCGTCGACCGCGCTGCTTGCCGGGTCGGAGATCATGCGCTCGGTGGACAGGGTCTGGTTCGTCGCGCTTGCCATTGTCGCCTCCAGGTTTTTGTGCCGCCCCAGCATCCAAAAAAGCGAGCGACAAACATTTAATCAATAAGCTAAATGTTTATTGCACTGATTTAGATATTTAGGCAATGGACTAATTGAATGTTTTAAAAAAGAGGAGAACGGCTGTTACAGCGACTACTGGGGCAATGGCCTCAGGTCCGTGCCGCGTATCCCAGTTGTCCGGCGCTACAATCAGAGAACTCCGCCCCATCAGCCCTGCCCGTTTTGCATGGCAGGCAAACTACAATGACGCCCATCAATTCATTGCAATGCAATAGTTGGCGTGCTAACTAATATTCCCATATCATTAGTACGCTAATTATAAGCCTGTGAGATGAAACGTTCCGAACTGCAATCTGAATTCCTTGAAGCGTTGACCAAGGCCAGCCGCAAGATCCGCACCGCCTTCAACCAGCGCGTGACGGCGCATGGGCTGACCTATCCGCGTGCCCGCGCGCTCTGGCGGCTGGCAGAAAAGCCGGACATGGCCCAGGCGGAACTGGCCTTTGAACTTGAGCTTGAACAGGCGACGATGGTGCGCCTGCTGGACAGGATGGAAGAGAACGGGCTGATTGAACGTCGCCCCTCCCTCAACGACCGGCGCGTAAAGCTGATTGCGCTGACGCCGCATGGCGAGGAACAGGCAACGCTGGTGCGTTGCGTTGCCGACCAGATGCGACAGGAAGTGTTCGCCGATATCGACAAGGATGATCTGCGCGGCCTGACGCTGCTTTTGCAGACCATTACCGGGCGCGTTGCCGATCTGGAGGACCACCATGTCGACGCGTGAAACGGCTGCCCGCATGATGGATGGCGCCGACGATATGTCTAGATCCCGGTCAGGTGCCGACGAGCTCGGCTCTGCGGCTGCAAGTGATGGCGCCGTGCAGACAAAAAAGGACAACGCGGACGAAACCGATCGCGCCGGCCCGACACCGGCGCCCACGCCGGCCCCTGCAGCACCGGCTGCCTTCATCCGGAAACCGCCGCTGATCGCGCTTGGCTACATGCTGGCCTCAACCATCGTGGCGCTGACACAGGGGCTTGGCCTTTCCTTCCTGACCGTGAACCTCCAGCAGGTAGCGGGGCCCCTCGGCGTCACCACCAACGAGGCCGCATGGCTGATGGCTGCCTATGTGTTTCCCAATGCCAGCCTTGGCCTGTTCCTGTTCAAGATCCGTATGCAATACGGCATCCGCAACTTCGCCGAGATCGCCATTCTGATCTATGTGCTGGTGTCGATCGCGCATCTGTGGGCGAACGATTTCACCTCGGCGATGATCCTGCGCTTTTTTGCGGGGGCTGCCGCTGCACCGCTGTCGTCGCTCGCTTTTCTCTACATGATCGAGGTGTTTCCGCCGCAGCAGAAGCTCAGCATCGGCCAGGCCCTGGCACTGACGGCAATCGCGTTGCCGACGCCGGTGGCGGGCCTGCTCTCGCCCGGCCTGTTCGACCTTGGCGACTGGGCAACGCTCAACATGCTGGAACTCGGCCTGTCGCTCGTCTCGCTCGCCTTCATTTATCTCCTGCCGCTGACGTCTCCACCGCGCATGAAAGTGATGCAGTGGATGGATTATGTCAGCTTCACCTTCCTTGCCGTGTGCATGGGCTGTTTTGCGGCCGCCCTGACGCTTGGTCGGCTTTACTGGTGGACGGAAGCACCGTGGTTGGGCTGGATGATGGCCGTGGGCGTTGCCTCCGGCATGATCTGTGCCATCATTGAACTTAACCGTCGCAACCATCTGATCGATATCCGCTGGATCACCTCGCGCGAAATCATCCATTTTGCCGGCATTCTGCTTCTCTTCCGCATTCTACTTTCGGAACAGTCGAGCGGCGCCATCAACATGTTCCGCCAGCTTGGCCTTCTGAACGACCAGTTGCAGGGGCTTTATTGGGTAATCCTGGTCGGCTCGCTGGGCGCTGGCGCCTTCTGCGCGTGGCTGTCGCGGCCGGGGCGGGCGGAGATCATCCACGCCGTTTCGCTGCTGCTTTTGGCGATCGGTAGCTACATGGACAGCCAGTCTACTGTATTGACCCGGCCGGAACAGATGTATTTCAGCCAGTTTCTGGTGAGTTTTGCCATGGGCATGTTCCTGCCGCCGGCCATGGCGGTCGGTTTTGCAGCGGCGCTTCAGCGCGGCCTCGTTTATATCCTCAGCTTTCTGGCGGTGTTTCTCGCAACCCAGAAGGTGGGCGGTTATCTCGGCAGCGCCCTCTTCGGCTCCTTCGTGACCTGGCGCGAACAGTTTCACTCGTTCCGCATTATCTCGCGGCTGAACCCGACCGACCCGATGCTGACGGCGCGATTGCAGCAATATGGAGCCGCCTTCGCCAAGGTGACGCAGGACGGCAATCTGCGCAGCATACAGGGCGCCAATCAGCTCTCGAAGCTGATCCAGCAACAGGCTTATGTGCTGGCTTATAACGACGCCTTCCTGCTGACCTCGCTGATGTCGCTCGCCGCACTCGGTTGCCTGTGTCTGCACATGGCGTGGCGACACCGGCATGCGCTGTTCAAGCCACGCGATGGGGAAACGCCCGTGGCCGTGAACAACTGATTTTCAAAGACAACACACCCAAGAAGAACAAGACAATGAACGCCTTCCGCTCGCTTGCCACCTATGTGGCCCTTCTCATCGGCGCCGCCGGTATTCTGGTGATCCTCTATACCTGGCAGCTGCCGCCCTTCCACAATTCGGTGGAAACCACCAACGACGCCTATGTGCGCGGTCAGGTGACGCTGCTCAGCCCGCAGCTGGCCGGCTATCTCGTCGAAGTACCGGTGCAGGATTACCAGAAGGTCAAGGCCGGTGATCTGATCGCCCGCATCGACGACCGTATTTTCAAGCAAAAGCTGGAACAGGCGAAGGCAACCGAAGCGCAGGCGGAAGCAGCGCTGGACAATTCGCAGCAGAGCCAGAAGACGGCCGAGGCAAAGATCGTGTCCGCCAAGGCAGCCGTCGAAAGCGCGCAGGCAGCCCTTGACGCTGCCCGCCTTGCCAACGACCGCACCACCGCCCTTCTGGAAAAGAACATCGCCACCCAGAGCGAAGCGGAAAAGAACCGCGCCACCTATAATCAGGCCGTCGCCTCTGTTCATCAGGCGCAGGCGGCCGAACAGGTGGCCGAACAGGACCTCAACACCGTCATCGTCAGCCGCCGTTCGCTGGAAGCCACCGTCGAAGGCGCCAAGGCCGCCGTGGAACTGGCCGATATCGACCTGCAGAACACCCGCATCACGGCGCCGCAGGATGGTACATTGGGAGAGGTTTCCGGGCGGCTCGGCCAGTATGTGTCCGCCGGCACGCAGCTGACCTCCGTTGTGCCCGACCACACCTGGGTTGTCGCCAATTTCAAGGAAACCCAGCTTGCCGGCATGGTTGTCGGCCAGAAGGTGACGTTTACCGTCGATGCCCTGGGACACAAGACGTTTACCGGTCGCATCGAGCGTTTTGCGCCGGCCACCGGCTCGGAATTCACCATCATCAAGGCCGACAATGCCACCGGCAACTTCACCAAGGTGGCGCAACGCGTGCCGGTGCGGGTGGCAATCGATGCCAACCAGTCGCTGCACGAAAAGCTCGTTCCCGGCATGTCGGTCGTTGCCAGCATCGATGTCGCGCAGGCCGAGACCGATGTGGCGAGCGCCGCACACTGATCCACCGCAGCGCATGAAGAAGCCCCGCACCAGTTTTCTTTTGGTGCGGGGCTTTTTTTATAGGTCAGCCATCAATGTGAGGCGTGAGCAGAGCCACCCTTGCGGGCCGGATCACGGGTATGGTGGCTGTCGCGTTCGCCACCACCGCCGGAAACCTTGCTCTTTGTGCGAACCTCGCCATCGGCCGGCGGTTTGTTGATCTCCAGCGGCGCCTTGGCGTTCTGTTTGGAAGAACCCGGGCCGCCCTGTCGGATACTGGCGGGAGTTTTGGTCGATGTACTCATCGTGACCTCCTCTCTGATTGTGCTTATCGGTCCTGCTGGTAACCCTGGTGAGTGGTGTTCACCTTGGTATTGCCCTGCTGACCCTGTTTTGCCGGATCACCCACGGACTTGGCCTCGACATGCCGCAGATCGGAATGGGTCTGTTCGCCCGCTCCCTTGTGGCTGAGGTTTTCGTCGGGTGTTGGTGGAAGTCTGCTACCCATGAGGGGCCTCCTTCTTCTTGGGCGTTACGAGGGTCTAATCGGCGAGGCCGGCCGATGTTCCGAATTTTCTCAACCAAAAACGAAAGGGCCGGACATTGCTGCCCGGCCCCTCCCAAGTTTCACGGTACCATTTGGCCGATCAGGCCGCGCGCCTTCCATATTGCCCGGCAGGTGCTGCATGCTGCATTTCGAAACGTGACAGCAACGACGACAGGCGCGCACTTTCATCCGCCAGACCGGCACCGGCGGCGTTCATTTCCTCGACCATCGCAGCGTTCTGCTGGGTCACCTGATCCATGTGGTTGACGGAGGTGTTGATCTCGGTGAGCCCAGAGGCCTGCTCCTTGGCGCCGACGGCGATCGCATCCATATGCTGGTTGATCGAGGCCACGAGATCGGCGATCTCCTTCAGGCCGTTGCCTGTGTCGTTGACCAAAGTGACGCCCTGCGTCACCGCGGCTTCCGAATTGCCGACCAGCGTCTTGATTTCCTTCGCTGCGTTTGCGGAGCGCTGCGCCAGTTCACGCACTTCCTGCGCGACCACGGCAAACCCCTTGCCGGCCTCGCCGGCGCGGGCGGCTTCAACACCGGCATTGAGCGCAAGCAGGTTGGTCTGGAAGGCGATATCGTTGATGACGCCGATGATCTGACCGATCTGGGCGGACGCCGCCTCAATCTTGCCCATGGCATCGATGGCGTTGGCGACGACCGAGCTGGACGTGCCGGCACGGGTGCTGGCATGGCGAACCATTTCGCGGGCTTCGGCGGCACGCTCAGACGTCTGCTTGACGTTGGTGGTGACCTCTTCCAGAGCCGCTGCCGTCTCCTCCAGCGAAGCGGCCTGCTGTTCGGTGCGCTTGGCCAACTGGTCGGATGCAGACGAAATTTCGCCGCTGCCGCTGCGGACCGTCAGCGCAGATTTCGCGACACCTTCCAGCGCTTCGCGCAGATGGCGGACGGAACTGTTGAAATCGTGGCGCAGGGCCTCGAACTGCTCTGAGAACACCTCATCGATTTCGCAGAGAAGATCACCGGCGGCGAGACGACGAAGACCCGTGGCAAGACCGGAAGTTGCCTGCGTGAGACGGGTTTCGGCTTCGCTTTCGGCGCGTTTCTGGAAGGCGATGCGTTCGGCTTCGGCCAGTTCGCGCGAGCGGATGGCTTCGGCCTCCAGTTCGCGGTTATGCACGGATGCCTCGCGGAAAATCTCGACGGCACGCGCCATGTCGCCGATCTCGTCCTTGCGAGCGGCACCGGTTATGGCAACCGAGAGATCGCCCGCCGCCAGCTTTCGCATGGCGCCTGTCAGCGCCGTGATCGGGTTGGCAATGCGGAAGATGATGGTGGAGAAACCGACGATCGACAAAGCCAGCGCCAAAAGCGTGGCAATACCGTAAACGATGATCGACTGCAGCGAGGCGGCATTGTTGGCGGCGGTGATCGCCGTCATTTCCTTCAGCGATGCCGAGGCGATATCGGCAAGCGAGGCCTGTGCAGGGCCGGCGGGCTTGCGCCAGTCATCGACATTCATGGCAAAGGGCTGACCGGCCTGGAACTGCTTGAGGGCAGCGGCCTTCTGTTCGGCGTAAGCGCCTGAGAAATACGTGTTCTGGGCGACCTTGTGGAGCTCACGGATGGCAACTGGCGTGGTGTCGCTGGCAACGATCTGCGAGATGACGTCCCAGGCGAGAAACACGCGCGCATCCTGCACGGCGACTTCGGCAAGCTTTTCGGCCGACAGCGGCTGCTTGGAAATGATGGCGCCGACGATGGAGGAATTGGCGGTGCCGAGCTGCGTGCGCGAGGTCCATGCCAGCGAGCGCAGCTGGGTGAACATGATCATGGCCGGGCCGCGGGCATTGATGACCGCTTCGACCTGATAGGAGGCCTTTTCGAGATCGACCAGCATCTGATCGGCAAGTGTCAGGGCGCTCTTGCCAACGCCAGCGTCGCGGTCCTTGACCGGCTGGGCCAGTGCGGCATCCATTTTCGGGCGCAGATCCAGCCATTTGGCATAATTGTCGAGAACCGGGCCGAGGCTGGTCTTCAGGCTTGCCGGTTCGACCGTATCGATGACCGATTTGGCATCCTTGAAGGCGGCATCGAGATCGCGACGGCCATCGTCGATATTCTTTCGGGTGGAGGCCATGTCGGCCGGTTCGAGCTTGACGGCGGAGTTGATGGCGCCGCGCTCGCCGCGCATGCCGAGCAGCGCATCGAACAGCGCCTTGTCCAGCGAGGCGAGGCCCGCCAGCTGGCTGGACGTGCGCTGGGCATCGATCTGGCGCAGCAATTGCTGCCCCATCAGGCCCATGACCGTGAGACTGAGAACCGCGAAAACGGTCACCAGGATGTTGCGAACCGAAAGTTTCATTGCAATGCCCCCAAAGGGATCGATGCGACGCAATCCCCGTTGCGCAAGCCGATCCAAAATCCTCTGCGCGACCGTGACGATCTCGCATTGCAAAATGAATGTTCAATATTGACTAAATTTCCCCTAATGATTTCGGGGGAGGAATGACGATTTTCGCCAATTTATATTGTGCGTCGCAGCATTTTTACTTGCGGCGCAAGAATAACCGAGCAAAAGCATCGCCCCTGAGCGAAAGATCGATAGTTGCGACGCTGACGATCGGTCAGATCACTCTCAACCGAACCGACGAAGCGCCTCGGAAAACAGATCGGCATCGACATTGCCACCGGAGGTGACCGCGATCACCGTGTCGCCTTTCACCTCGTCCTTGCGGAACAGCGCGGCGGCCAGCGCCACGGCAGCGCCCGGCTCGACAACGATCTTGAGCCGCGTGAACGCAAGCACCATGGCCTTCAGCGCTTCATCATCGCTGACCACAAGGCCGGAGCCGCACAGGCGCGACGTGATGGGGAAGGTGATATTGCCGGGGGCCGGGGTAAGGATGGCGTCGCAGATCGAGCCGCCCATGGCGGGGTTGCGCTCGATCTGGCCGGACACTAGCGAGCGGGCGGTATCATCGAACCCTTGCGGCTCGCAGGGGCGCACCAGGAAACCAGGGGCATCTGCCTCCAGCGCCAGCGCGATACCGGAGGTGAGACCGCCGCCGCCGCAGGGCACCAGAATCTCGGCGCGGGCGATACCCGCTTCCTTCGCCTGTTCGGCGATTTCCAGCCCCACCGTGCCCTGACCGGCAACGACATAGGGCTCATCGAAAGGGCGGATGAGGGTAAGATTGCGCTCGGCGGAAAGACGCTCGCCGATGGCGTCGCGGTCCTCCTTCTGGCGATCGTAGAGCACGACCTCGGCGCCATAGGCGCGGGTGTTTTCGATCTTCATCCGCGGCGCATCCGCCGGCATGATGATGACGGCCGGGACACCATGCATGCGGGCGGCCAGCGCCACCCCTTGCGCGTGATTGCCGGAGGAAAAGGCGATGACACCCCTCGTCCGCGTCTCCTCATCCAGAGCGGAGATGGCCGACCATGCGCCACGAAATTTGAACGATCCGGTGAGCTGCAGGCATTCCGGCTTCACGAACAGGCGACGACCGGCGATCTCGTCGAGAAACGGAGAGGACAGGAGCGGTGTGCGACGGGCATGGTTGCCGATCCGGTCACGGGCGGCTCTGATCATTGCGATATCGGTCATGGAATTCCCCGGCGCGTATTTCGTGGGCAAGATACGGTGCGGACGCAGCGTTCATGCAATCTTGCGGCTTGCGCCACCGCTGGCAAGCCCGCGTGCCGGGAAAAAATCAGCCGAGGCTGTGGTAACGGCGGCGGAAATAGACGAGCGCGTCCTCGTCATCCGAACCCGTATGCATGCCCAGCACCTGGCAGAAAAGAACATGATGTGTGCCGCTGGCGACGGCGCTTTCGATACGGCAATCGAAGGAGACGAGCGCATTTTTGAGAACCGGCGCGCCGGTATCTCCCACCATCCATTCGCCAGTGGCAAAACGCTCTTCTTGCGGCGTCGAACCGCCAAACGCGCGAGAAATGTTTTCCTGCGATGCCGTCAGGGTGCTGACGCAGAGCACATTGTTTTTCTCGAACAGGCCGGCAACCGAACTTGCCCGGTTGAGACAGACAAGAAGCGTCGGCGGCGTGTCGGTGACGCTGGTAACCGCAGAGGCGGTGAACCCGGCGCGACCGGCGGGACCATCGGTGGTGACCACATGTACGGCGGCCGCCAGACGCGACATGGCATCGCGAAAGGCCAGTCTTGCGGTTTCGGCATCCTCTTGCGGTGTCATTACCACTCCAAATCCCATTCCAATGCCCGCGTTCGGCCAGCCATTCGGCACCTTGCGCGATGCTCATACCTACCGTCCGTGACGGAAAGCGCAATAGCAGTCCGGACAGTCTCGACAGACGACTTGTCGTGCGTGCGGTTCTGCGCATACTCGACCTTCACGGACTTGCTTCGGCACGGCGGACGCAGCTGATGCCGATGTCACATGAGGGATAACATGACTGATTTTCGTAAGCGTTGCGTTGCACATGATCGCCTGGTCGGCATTTTTTGCGCCATCCCGCATCCCGTCGCCATCGAGGTTTCGGCGGCGGCCGGGCCCGACTTCCTCTGCATCGACTGGGAACATGCACAGATCAGCCGCGAGCGCATCGAGGATCTTGTCCGCGCCGCTGACGTGCGGCAGGTGCCGGCCATGGTGCGTGTGCCAGGCCATGCCTCGGAATGGACGGCGGCCGTGCTGGATGCGGGTGCTGCCGGCGTTCTGGTGCCGCGCATTTCCAATGCCGATCAGGCGCGTGCGGCGGTGAAGGCGACGCGGTTTCCGCCGATCGGCGAACGAGGTCTGGGGCCGGGGCGCGCGACATCCTACGGTTATCACATTCCCGATTATCTGGCCGCCGCCAATGAGCGGCTGGTGCTGGCCATTCAGGTGGAAACGGCGGAAGGGCTGGAAAACATCGACGAGATCGTCGCCGTCGATGGCATCGACGTGATCTTTGTCGGCCCGTCGGATCTCGCCGCATCGCTGGGTGCAACCACGCCGGCAGACGCCGAGCGGCTGGATGCGGCAATCGTCACCATTGCCAAGGCGACCCGCAAGGCCGGCAAGGTCGCCGGCATTTTTCGCCCGAACACGGTGGATGTCGGCAAATGGGCGGATGCCGGCATGACCTTTTTCATTCTGGGCAGCGATACGCGTTATCTCGGCGCCGGTATTGCCGCGGGCATGGAGACGGGCAGGAAGGCTTGAGCTCGAATTGAGACCGCCATGGGAATTTGATCGGAGCACTACCATAGAACAATGAGGCGCCGATTTGGAAATAGACTTGGAGTAAAAAATGGACAAGCGAGAAGCATATTGCGCCCATAGCGGAATGTATGTTACAGCATTAAGCGAATATGAAGAAGATTATGTATATAAATTTTTTCAAGAATTTGAAAAAAGCAATGACAGCTTTGCGATTGCCGACAAAATAATCGAGATGTTCATCGTCCCGACCGTAATTTTTCTTAATCAAACATCTTTCGAAAGATTCAAATTATCTCTTGAATTCTTGATTGCCAATCCACCCGACATTGAAGACGTTGATGAATTGAATGCAGCAGCAGCCTACCTTTTCGGTCTGCCAGAGGATAAAGGCGCGCTTAACTACCTCTTTAATCGCGTCTATGATGAATTTTTCAAAGGCAGGGATGTCCCACCATCCATACAGGTTAAATAAAACAGGACGGCCCACTCTTCGCCGCACACTTCGTTGCGGAGCATGTCAAATTCCTTCCCAAGAGATCGGTTCACAGATCATCATGAATATGCCCCATCACCCGGCTTAAGCCGGACCGAACACGGACCAGCCGGTGCGCGCTGCAAACATTTCCAGCGCCAGTGAACCGAGCAGCGAATTGCCGTTGTGATTGAGGCCCGGCGACCAGACGGTGACGGCCGCCTTGCCGGGGGCGACCGCGAGAATGCCGCCGCCGACACCACTCTTGCCCGGCAAACCGACGCGGTAGGCGAATTCGCCGGAGCCGTCATAGTGGCCGCAGGTCAGCATCAGCGCATTGATGCGGCGCGCGCGTTGGCTGGAGACCACCGAATGGCCGGTCAGCGGATTGCTGCCGCCGGCCGCCAGAAACAGGCCGGCATGGGCGAGCTGCGTGCAGGTCATGGCAAGTGCGCAGTGGTGGAAATAAACGCCGAGCACGTGCTCGACCGGATGCGTGAGTTTTCCGAAGGCACGCATGAAATTGGCAAGGGCTGCATTTCGGAATCCGGTCGCCTCTTCCGACTTCGCCACAGACGGATCGATGACGATGGTTTCGTCATCGGCCAGATAGCGCACGAAGCGGACGATTTCGCCGATCGCCTCGCGCGGCGTATGACCGGCCAGCACGAGATCGCTGACGGCGATGGCGCCGGCATTGATGAAGGGATTGCGCGGTTTGCCACCTTCGTTTTCCAGCTGGACGATGGAGTTGAAGGCCGAACCGGAGGGCTCGCGGCCGACGCGGTTCCATGTCGTTTCGCCATGCTTGCCAAGCGCCATGGTCAGCGTGAAAACTTTTGAAATACTCTGGATGGAAAACGGCTCGTCGCAATCGCCAACCTTGTGCTCGGCGCCGTCGACGGTGATCAGCGACATGCCGAATTTCTTGGGGTCAACATGGGCGAGCTGGGGAATGTAATCGGCAACCTTGCCTTCGCCCAGACGCGGGCCTAGCTCCGCGTGGATATCATCCAGGATCGCCTGCAGATCTGCCATGAAACGCTTCCCCTTTTGTTTGCCCGTGCCGCAGATATCAGCCGAGCCTTATGAAGCCGTTATTGTCTAAATGCCGACCGTTGTGCAACCGCTCCCACGCAGTCAGCACGCAGAGCGCGCCTGATGTGCCGGGTTTGCGCATTTGCAGGACGTTTTGAGAACTGTGTCACTGCGCAACGGTCTTACATTCGTCAGGCGTCGGGACGCGCAGGCAATGCACTGACGACAAAATTCGCTGCAGGGTGAAAAAACCTGTTTCCATTCCGGCAGGGCCATCGATATGGTCCGCCGCCAACATAGACCGGGTGCAGCGCAGCATCTTGCGCACCCAGCGAACGAGGAATTGATCATGAGCAGCTACGTCCTGACCGTGTCCTGCCCCACCAGCCGCGGCATCGTTGCGGCGATTTCCGGCTATCTGGCGGACAAGGGCTGCAACATCGTCGATTCATCCCAGTTCGACGACCTGGATGCGAAGCGTTTTTTCATGCGCGTCAGCTTCATTTCCGAAGAAGGCGTCGATCGACAGGCCCTGCTGGATGGTTTTGCGCCGATCGCTGAAAAATTCGCGATGGAAGCCGAAATCTTTGACGCCGCCGAGCGCATGAAAGTGCTGCTGATGGTGTCGCGTTTCGGTCATTGCCTGAACGACCTGCTCTATCGCTCGAAGATCGGTGCGCTGCCGATCGATATCGTCGGCGTGGTCTCCAACCATTTCGATTACCAGAAACTGGTGGTCAACCACGACATTCCTTTCCACCACATCAAGGTGACGAAGGAAAACAAGCCGCAGGCAGAAGCCCAGCTGCTTGAGGTCGTCGAAAACTCCGGCACCGAACTGGTGGTGCTTGCCCGCTACATGCAGGTTTTGTCCGATGCGCTGTGCAAGAAGATGTCGGGACGGATCATCAACATCCACCACTCCTTCCTGCCGAGCTTCAAGGGCGCCAATCCTTACAAGCAGGCTTACCAGCGCGGCGTGAAACTGATCGGCGCCACCGCGCATTACGTGACGGCGGATCTCGACGAAGGCCCGATCATCGAACAGGACACGGTCCGCGTGACACATACGCAGAGCCCGGAAGATTATGTTTCGCTGGGGCGTGACGTGGAAGCGCAGGTTCTCGCCCGTGCCATCCATGCACATATCCATCACCGCGTGTTCATCAACGGCAACCGCACGATCGTCTTCCCGCCGAGCCCGGGCAGCTATGCATCGGAGCGCATGGGCTGAATAGCCACACCCGGAATATGAGCATTTATTGGAAAGTACTCGTATTTCCCACCTGAATTCACTATGGATAGCACCTGGAGGCCATGCAATTACAGATTGCATGGCCGTTTGATTCCGGCGGTTAAAATTTGGTTAAGCATTGAATGGATAGGCGTTTTGTCCTGCGCACCGACGTGATACGACTGCGTGACCAGAGAGGGAAAACCGGTCGTGTCTGACGAATCAATGCCCGCATCGCCGCGTTTGTTACGCGCCATGCCGACGCTGCCTCTGTGGCTGACGGGCATTTTTCTGGTGGCCATCATTACGGTGACCGGCCTCATTCTGCTGGAGAACTACAAGAGCTCGCTGGCTGCCGGCGAAGCACGCGCCAGATCCTCCGCCCATGTGGTGGCCGCCCATGTGGAATGGATGATGGAGGCGAGCAATCAGGCGCTGCGTCGCGTCGATTCCGCACTTGGCGACAAACCCATCGACAGCCCGGAAAACACACTGGCCAATATCGCCGAGGCGGTGGGCGATCTGCCATCCGGCTTCGAATATTCCGTTTTCGATGCCAGCGGGCTGCAACGCTTTTCCAGCATTCCGAATGCGGCACCGCTCAATCACGGCGACCGTGGTTATTTCCAGCGCCTGCGTGATGGAGAGCCGATCGCGATCTCGCGCCTGTTCGAAGACGAGCGCACCTCCAAACCGGCCTTCATGATCGCCCGCCGCATCACCCGCAATGCGGAGTTCCGGGGCGTTGCGACGATCGCCATACCGAACGAAACAATGGACCGCTTCTGGGCATCGATGGGGCTGGGCCCACATTCGACGGTTTCTGCCGTGCGCGACGATGGCTGGCTGGTGGCACGCCGCCCGGTTTCCGAAAAGTCGGTCGATCTGAGCACCACCGAATGGTATCCGATGACGCGCACAGCGGATTCCGGCGTCTATCACAGTCCGGTCTCGCCGATCGACGGACGTTCGCGCATTGTCGGTTTCTGGAAAGTCACCGGCTGGCCGCTGATTTCGCTCGCCGCCATCGACCGGCAGGAAGTGCTCGACCAGTTCTGGAGCAACGTCTGGTCCGATGCGCTGTTTGCAATACCGCTGATGGTGGTGCTGGTTCTGGCATCGCTGTGGATTACCCGGCTGCTTTATCGGTATGCCGCTCGCAACGAAGAGCTTGAGCAGGCGCTCGAGCGCAACCGTTTTCTGCTGCGGGAAATCCACCACCGCGTGAAAAACAATCTTCAGGCCGTGCTGGCGCTGGTGCGGCTGCAGCCCCTGCCGCAGGAGGCGCGCAACGACATGACACGCCGCGTCGGCGCGATGATTGCCGTGCACGAACAGATCTATCAGCGCGACCAGTATGAGCGGGTGGATGTGGCGGCCTACGCCGAAAAGCTGATCCGCGACGTGGCCTCGGCCTATGATACGCCGGTGACGCTGGATCTTGACCTGCAGGCGGTAACCGTCGATCGCGAGCAGGCGCTGCCGATCGGCATGATCGTCAACGAAGTGGTGTCGAACGCATTCAAATATGCCTTTGCCGGCCGACCGTCGGGCCGATTGACCGTTTCGCTGAAAGAACAGGGTGACGAGTTCGCCCTCAGCATCCGCGATGACGGCCCCGGCCTTGTCGACGAGGTGGAACGCCGCGTCGGCATGGGCAGCAAGCTGATCGGCAGCTTTGTCAAACAGCTGCGCGGGCGGCATACGCTTCGCAACGATAACGGTGCTGTCTTCGAAATGACCGCGCCGCAATCGCTGTGATGCGATCTCTCAGCCGTTAGCTTCCCTGTCCGGCAGCACTTTTTCGGGCGATGTAACCGAGACCGATTGCCGTCAGCAGTCCATTGCCGGACAGATATCCCGAAGCCTCGTTTCCGGACACGCCGCAGGCTGCGCCACCGGCGGCATAAAGATTGGGCAGCGGCTTTCCCGTGCCAGCCAGCACGGCGGCGGTTCGATCCACTGCAAGGCCGCCCTGCGTGTGAAACAGTGCGCCGGTGACTTTTACGGCCCGGTATGGCGGCTGGAGTTTTTGCGCGGGTGAAAATGCGCGGCCGAAAGCATCGCTGCCGCCTTTGGCAGCGGCCGTTTCGATTTCCGCGAAGGTTTTGGTGAGCGCGTCGGCCGGGATGCCCATCAATCTGGCGAGTTCATCGACACTATCGACGGTGAGCACCACGCCCATGGCCTCGGCCCGGCGAAAATCCTCGAACTGGCGGACGATGCCGGCGATGCGTTCGTCGAACACCGTCCAGGCAATCGCGTTTGGCTGGCGTAGAATTTCTGCAGCCTGTTCCAAATAACCGCGCGCCTCGTTGCTGAAACGCCTGCCTTCGGCATTCACCTGAAAACCGCGTTCGGTGACCGTGGCCCAGGAGATCAGGATACCGGCTCGATGCGCAACGGACCCATGCCCCTGATGGCCGTTCAGGTGCCGGCTGGCGGCGCCGAGCGCTTCACCCCACAGAAGCGCATCCCCCTGATTGCCCGGATGACCGAAATAGAGCGCATCCGAGAGGGAGGAAATATGCTGGCGAACCAGATCCTTGTTGCCGCCATAACCATTGCAGGCGAGGATGAGATTATCGCCTATGCCAATTCTGAAAACGAGATGCTGGCGCTTGAAGCCGCCCAATCCGTCTGGCCGAACGGCAATGTCGCCTGTTCCTCGCAGATCCTGCCGGAAATCCGCGAATTCGAACGTACCTCAACGACCGCGCTCAACGCCTATCTGCAGCCGGTTGTCGGCGGTTATCTGCGCAAGCTGAGCGATGCCTTGAAAAGCGAAGCTTTTGGCGGGCGTTTCCACATCGTGCAGTCGAATGGAGGGGTGATGTCGGCCGAAACAGCCCGACGCCTGCCGGTGCGCACCGCCTTTCAGGCCCGGCAGCGGGTGTCATTGCCGCTGCAGCCATTTCCAAGGCCGCCGGTTTCCCCAACATCATCACCGGCGATCTCGGCGGCACGTCCTTCGACGTTTCGCTGGTGGTTGAGGGCGAAACCGCGCTTGCGGCACAGACGACGATCGATTTCGGCCTCGTCATCCGCACGCCGATGATCGAGATCACCACGATCGGCGCCGGCGGCGGTTCGATCGCCCATGTCGATTGCCGGCGGCCTGTTGCAGGTCGGCCCGGAAAGTGCCGGCTCGCGCCCCGGCCCGGTGGCCTACGGTCAGGGCAATACCCGCCCGACGCTGACGGACGCCAGTATCGTTCTCGGCCGCATCAATGCCGAACGACCGATCGGCGGCAAGCTGGCGCGGCTGGATGTGGAGGCCGCGAAAAAGGCGATCGAGGAGCATGTGGCAAAACCCTGCGGCCTCGGCGTCATGGAAGCGGCCGAAGCGATCGTCAAAATCGCCGATGGGCGCATGGCCGGCGCCATTCGTCTTGTTTCCATCGAACGCGGACACGACCCGGCAAAGTTTGTCGCCGTGCCCTTCGGCGGCGGCGGCGCGCTGCATGCCGGCGCTCTCATCAAGGATGTCGGTCTGCAGGCAGCACTGGTGCCGCGCTATCCCGGCGTCACCTCGGCGCTCGGCTGCGTCATCGCCGATATCCGCCATGATCAGGTGCAAACGGTGAACCTGACGGTCGAGGCTCTCGATACCGACATGCTCGACCGCCGCATGGTGGAGGAAGCTGAAGCCGCCCGAACAATCGTCGAGGAAGCCGGTCTGCCGATCGACCGCATCGATCTCGTCTTCGAACTCGACATGCATTATCTCGGCCAGACCCACACAGTGGCCGTGCCTTTGCCGCTGACGATCGAACACGGCTCGACCGGTGTCACCCGCGACATCGTGCAGGCGGCGTTCGATGCCGCCTATCAGGCCTCCTTCAGCCGTCTTCTGCCGGGATTGCAGGCGAAAATCGTCAACCTGCGCACCTCCGCCATCGGCCGTCGCCCGCATTTCAGCCTCGCCGCGCTGGCACCCGAGCCAGGCACGACGGTGGAACAGGCAAAACTCGGCAACAGGCAAGTGTGGTTCGACGGCTCATGGCACGACACGATCATCTATGCCCGTCTGGACCTGCCGGTGGGTGCTGTCATCGACGGTCCGGCCATTCTTGAACAGCCGGATGCGACCGTGCTGGTCGATCCGGATCTTAGCGCCCGTGTCGATGAATTCGGCAATGTCATCATGGAGCGCAAGCCATGAGCGGCCATCCGACCCCCGTTGAAAAGACCGGCCTGATCATGGTCGATCTCACCAATGATTTCCTGGCCCCGAACGGCGCCTATGGCCGCGCCGGTCAGGGTGCTGCGGAGATTGCCGCCCTGCCGGAGCGGATCAAGCCGTTGGTAGACGTTTTGCGCGACAAGGGCGGCTGGATCATCTCGGCCCAGTTCACGCTGGTGCCGGCCAAGGGCGGCGAGCCGATCATTTCACCCCACCTGAAGGAACTACGCCCCTTTCTCGGCAAGGACGATTTCGCGCCAGGCAGCTGGGGCAATGCACTGGTCGACAGCCTCGGCCCCGCCGATCTGGTGGTAGAGAAAGTCGCCTATTCCTCCTTCTACATGACCCGGCTGGAATGGGTTTTGAAGAAATGCGGCATCGAGCGCCTGATCGTCGGTGGCATCGTCACCAATGGCGGTGTGGCCTCCACCGTGCGGGATGCGCATGTGCGCGATTTCGATACGACCGTGCTGTCCGACGGCTACGCGGCCTTTTCGCCGTTCGCGCATGACACGGCGATCGAGGCGTTAAAACCGGTCGCCCGTGTCGCGACGATCGAAACGATCTGCGCCGAACTTTTCGCGCAATAACACGCCCAGACGACGATGGGAGGAGAAGAGTATGGCCAAGGTTCTGGTGATCGTCCCTTTTCCGATGGATGACGACAATCTTTCCAAACGCCGGGCGCCGCTGAATGCAGTGCGCCTCGGCGACGGCATCGATTTCGACTTCAAGCCGGTGCGCATCGCACCCGCCAACTATGTCAGCCAGCAGGATTCGGTTCTCGCGGATATCGGCATTCTGCAAGCGGGGTTACAGGCGCAAGCGGATGGCTATGATGCCGTCTGCATCGACACGATGAGCGACAGCGGCATGTCGGCCCTGCGCTCCGTTCTCGATATCCCGGTCATCGGCCCCGGCCGGCACGCCATGCTGACGGCGCTGATGCTGGGCGAAAAATTCTCCATCCTCGCCATGTGGGACCGCTGGCGGCATCTTTACACCAAGACGCTGGCGGAACTTGGCCTGAGCCACAAATGCGCCTCGCTGCGATCCGCCGGGTTGCAGTCCAACAATCAGAGCCTGCTGGCCGGCAAGGAAGAGGAATTTTTTCCGGCGCTTTACGAGGCGGCGATGAAATGCGTGCAGGTGGATGGCGCCGATGTGATCATCCTCGGTTCGACCACGATGCATGAGGCGCATGCCTATCTGGCCGAACGCCTGCCGGTGCCGATCATCAATCCCGGCCCGCTGACCTATCGGCTGGCCGATGCCGCCATCAAGCTGAAGCTCAGCCATGGCCGCAGCTCCTATCCCGCCCCCTCGCATATCGCGACGGAAAAACTGGCCGCCATGGGCGATATCGCAGCACGCCTTGCCGGAGTTTCGAGATGACTCGTATCCTTCTTCTTTCGCCCGCTGATCTCGATCTGCCGGATGACGTCGTGACTGCGGATGTGCTGGACGCCGACACACAGGTCGAACATCGCCGCGTCATCTATCCATCCTGCCCACCGATCGGCGCACATGACTGGGCGCTGGCAGATCTCGCAATTCTGGCGGCCGGGCAGAACGCCGAGGCCGAAGGTTTTCAGGCCGTTTGCCTCGCCGATTTCGGCGATTATGGTGCCGGCGCACTGCGTTCCGTGCTGGCCGTACCCGTTGTCACGGCCGGTCGAACCTCGATGTTGTATTCGCTGACTTTGGCCGAGCGTTTTTCCGTTCTCGCGACAGACCGCGACCTGACGCGGGCGAAAAAGCTTGTTCACGATTATGGGCTCGATGGCCGCTGCGAGGGCGTTGATCTGGCCGGAGCGGATATGGGCAACGAGGCATCGCGGGAGGTTCTTATCCTTGCCGGCAATGCGCGGCAGCTTGTGAAACAGGCGGGATCGACGGTGATTGATCCGGTTGCTGTTTGCCTGAAAATCGCGGAAAGCCTGATCGGCCTTAGCCTGACGCATAGCCGCCACGCTTATCCCGAGCCGCAGGTTCGCAAGGCCGACCTGATCAAGGCACTCTCGGCCTGACCTTGCCCTCCCCTGATACCGCTTGCCCGGCAAATTGCCTCGCCTTGAAACGAAGGCGAGATGAATTTAACAAATCTCTCATAAGTTGAAATTTGGCACTTGCCAAACCAAAATCAATTTAAGATACATTGTCATCTATGGTTGCATCCATAGATCTACAGCTCTGAACCTGGATCAGGGCCTCTCGACGTTTCAAGCCTTTAATTGCATCGCATCGCATTGCATGGCGTCCGCTCACATGTGGGGAGAGCGGGTGCGCCCGGGCATTTCAACAAGAGGGGGAACGATCGTGGCTGGTCTGCCTGAAACCATGATGCCATCCGTCCTACCGCGCCATCGGAAGGCGCGCCGGTTGCACTGTCTTGTCCTTGCCGGCTTGCTTTTGCTGCCGGCAGCGGCGGCCTTCGGCGGACCGGACGATTATCCGTCGGCATCCCTGCAGCCAGGACTGACGCCCGGCTGGAATGCCCACCCGAACCAGCTCGATATCGACGCGCCCGAAGACGAGGCGCAAAGCGGTATGACCGAGGCTGGCACCCCCGTTCTCAAGCGCAATGAGAACCAGTTTCCGGCCGAAGGGCGCAATGTCCTGCTCGATCTCGACAGCCTTCCGGGCCCCGACGGCGCTCCGCAACCGTTCGATTACGACAGCAGCCCGACGGCACATAATGCCATTCGCGGCAAGAATACGTGGATGTTCTGGGGTGAAGGCAACGAGATTTTCTGGAACTGGGTGCAGCAGCACGGTTATGGCCTGACGGACTTTCTCGTTCTGCTCGATTCACGCAAGCGCGACAGCCGTTTTGCCCGAAGTGGCCTCATAAACCAACCCGGTCTCGAAACGCAGGGCGATCGCGAAAAACGCATTCTCGGCCTCTATATCGACCAGGCGGGAGCAAATGTGCGTTTGCCGGGCACCGGTTCTGCCGATCCGTCTCGCCCCGTCCAGCAGCTTTTCCCGGTCGGCGACAACAAGCTTTACAAGGATGTTTTGTCAAAGCTTCCGGATGACGGGCTTGATCCGGCGATCTACGGTTATCCGAGCGGCATTCTGGGCTTGCGCCTGTTCCTCAATCCGGACTTTTTCGGCGATACGAAAGCGGCCGAGGAAGCCCGGAAATATTGGCAGGCAAAGGTTGTCGCGCCCAATGACGACGCCTATTACGAGCCCGACAAATGGGTGAGCAAGGACCCGAAACTGGTGCGGCCCTTCCGTGTCAGCATGTCCTGCGGCTTCTGCCATGTTTCGCCGCACCCGCTGTTTCCGCCCGCAAATCCGGAAAAGCCGGACTGGAAAAACCTCTCCAGCACGATCGGCGGACAATATTGGGATCCGGCCACCACATTCACCAACCTGCAGGGCAAGGACAGTTTCATCTACCAGTTCCTCGCCAGCCAGCAGCCCGGAACGATTGACACGTCGCTGGTCAGCACCGACCAGATCAACAATGCCAACACGATTACCGCGATCTTCGACCTGCCGGCCCGTCTCGCCCGTGCCGCGACCAACGCGCCGGAGGAGCAGAACGCGTCCAACCTGCTGATCCCGCAGATCGAAGATCCGACACAGGGCACCAATCCGCGCCACACGCCGCGCGTGTTGCTGGATGGCGCCGACAGTGTCGGTGTTTTCGGGGCCTTGTCACGCGTCTATCTCAATATCGGTGCCTATTCGGAAGAGTGGAAACGCCTGCACAACACCGTCATCGGCTTTCGCCCGCAACGGCCCTTCGCGGTGGCGACCAATCTGAAAAACTCCGTCTATTGGCGTGCCACCGACAAATATCGCATCCCGTACCTCGCTGCCTTCTTCACCTATCCGAGCCCAAGCCGCGGCGAGAGCGTGACGCGCCCGATGCTGCTGGGTGATACGGCCGAAGGCAAGCCGATCATCGAGATGGAAAAGGCGGAAGCGCTGAAAGGCCGCGGCGTCTTTGTTGAGAAATGCGCTATCTGTCACTCCAGCAAGCAGCCGACCGGTTTCGACCTGCAATTTTCTCGCGGCGACAAGGTTTCGAAAACTCTGGCAGAAGGCGCACCGCCGGCGCTCAGCCTGCCGATGGATTTCGCCGATTGGCCGGGATTTTTGAAGACGCAGGCCTATGGCGAATATGTACGCCAGATCGCGGCGCTGGCCGGCGAGCCGGCTGCGGATGGTGATGCATTCATCAAGGGCAATTTCCTTGCCAACGAAATCCGCATTCCGATCACCCTTGTCGGCACCAATTCCGGCCGCGCCATGGGCACCAATGCCATGCGCGGGCAGATGTGGGACAATTTTTCCTCGGAAACCTACAAGATGCTGCCCTCGGTTGGTAACATCCATTTCTTCAACCCTTTTTCCGGCAAGCAGACAGACCATTGGGGCAATAATGACAGCTTTACCGCCCCGGCCAACGGCCCCGGTTATTATCGCCCGGCCTCGCTGATCAGCCTGTGGGCGACGGCGCCTTACCTGCACAACAACGCGCTCGGAAAATACACGCACGATCCTTCGATCAAGGGCCGCCTGGAAGCCTTCGATGACGGGATCGACAAGATCCTCTGGCCGGAAAAACGCCAGTCCAGCACTTTTCGCCTGCCCGGAGATCTGCGGAATGATCCGGCAATCACAGTTGCCAACGGCGATGCCGGTTTCATCTACCGCACCACCGTGGCCAGCTATATCGATTTTGCGCCGGGCTTCATCAAGCCGCTGCTGACAGGCGTCGTCGGGCCAACACTGGTGTCCTTTCTCACCTGCGGCCTCTGGGTGGCGCTGGCCGTCGTCTTCATCGCCTTTGCACTGTTCGGACAAACCCGGCATGCGGGTTTCGTTTTCGCGCTGGTGGCGGTGATCACCGCGGCCCTGCTGCGCGTCAGCGGTATGGATACGATCTATCCGGCACTCTGGCTTCTGCCCATCGCTGCGACGGTGATTGCTCTGCTGTTGTGGTTTGCGCTGCCCTGGCGACTGGTCGGACGCATCGTGTTCGTGCTGCTGGCCATTGGCAGTCTTTATACCGCACACCTCGCCGGCAATTTTGTCGACGGCAAATCCGGCAATCTGCGGGTTGGCCCCGTGCCGCAGGGAACGCCGGTCAATCTGCTGATGAACATGAACCCACAGGCATCGCTGCCGGTGATGTCGAACGCCGTGTTCGGCCTGGTTCGCGGCATCCTGCGGGTGAGCAAGGACAACCTGACCGGCGACGCGGCCTGGAATGCTTTCCGTGACGAGGCAGCGATACCGCTGATGCGGGCGAGCAAATCTCCGGATTTCGTACTCGACCGCGGTCACTGGTTCGCTGAAACGCTAAGCGATGATGAAAAGACGCAGCTGAAGTCATTTCTGAAAACCCTCTGATCACGCCAATTCGAAGGTTGCACAGCCATGAACGAGCAATCATCCGCAAATGTCGCGGAACTGCCGTCCCTCGTCAGCGCAGAGGAGACTCATTACGATTATATCGTGATCGGTTCCGGCGCCGGTGGCGGACCTCTTGCCGCCCGACTGGCGCTTGCCGGGCAAAGGGTGCTGGTCATCGAGGCAGGATCGGACACGGCCGTTGCCGGCCAGGACTATCCGGAGGAAACCTATACAATCCCGGCATTTCACGCGGCAGCCACCGAAGACACGGTTACGAGCTGGGACTTTTCCGTTCGCCATTACGGCAATGATAAAAAGCAGGCGGAGGACAACAAATACGATCCGACCATGGATCCTTCCACGACCGGTGGCATCGGCAAGGGTGGGATATTTTATCCGCGTGCCGCAGCCCTTGGCGGCTGCACCTCGCACCACGCGATGATCATCATCCGTCCGAATGATTCCGACTGGGAGGACATTGCCGATTTTACCGGTGACCAGTCGTGGCGTTCGGGCAATATGCAGGGTTATTTCCCGAAGATCGAGAACTGCCTCTATTACGCTGTTTATGACGGATTTTTGGGCAAGTTTTTCAAATTCGTCCAATGGGTGGCCGCCAAGATCAACCCGGCCGTCCACCTCGACCCGAACGGCCATGGCCACAAGGGCTGGCAGCCGACAAGCTTCATCGACCCTCTGGTGATCGCCGCCATCGTGCGTGGCGACCGTGTGTTCCTGAAACTGCTGTTCGATGTCGTCTGGTCTGCGCTCTCCGGCAGAAGCGCCTCTCGCGCCTTCAAGGAGGCAGCAACCCATCTGCAGATCCTGCAGTTTCTCGACCCCAATGCCCGCGCCAAATATGTGCCGAACCGCGCCCGCCTTTCCCTGATTTCGATCGGCACCGATGGCAGCCGCCGCATCGGCCTGCGGGAATGGCTGCTGACGGTGGCCAATGATCCGAAAAACGCACTGACGCTGAAAACAAACGCCCATGCCACACGGCTGATCTTCGAAAAACTGACACGCTCAGCTCCGCCACGGGCTGTCGGCGTCGAGGTTGAACTCGGCGCGAACCTCTACAGGGCAAGCCGGGGACAACCGGGCCCGACGGGTGAGAAGCGCCAATATTTTGCCACCAAGGACGTGATCGTTTCCGGCGGTTCGTTCAATACGCCACAATTGCTGATGCTGAGCGGTATCGGCGAAGCCGCCCATCTCAAGAAGATGGGCATTGACGGTCTGCGCGACAGGGCGGGCGATCTCGTCTCGCCGGTCATCAATCTGCCGGGCGTCGGGCGCAATTTGCAGGACCGTTACGAAGTCAGCGTCATCTCCGAACTGAAGAACGATTTTTCGACGCTGAAGGACGCAACCTTCCAGCCCGATCCTTCCGTCCCGCCGGGTGATCCGAACAAGACCAGTGATCCCCTTTTGAAGAAATGGCGAACCGATCAAGGTGGGCTTTACGCCACCAATGGTGGTGCGCTTGCCTTCATGATGTCGTCCAAGGTCAACACGCGCAAGGCAGACCCCGATCTCTTCGTGTTCGGCATCCCCGCCGCTTTCCGAGGTTATTACTGGGGCTGGTCGAAGGAGTTGTTGTGGCGCACCAAGGGCGCCGGCACCGACCAGAGAAACCTGTGGAGCTGGGTCATTCTCAAGGCCTATACCGACAACAATCAAGGTCTTGTGCGGCTGCGCACGGCAGATCCTTTCGATGTGCCCGATATCGATTTCAACTCCTTTCCGCGCGGAGCAGGCGACAAGGATGCCGCTGCGTTGATCGAAACAGTCGGTCACATTCGCGAGACCAACAAGAAGATCAAGGGCCTGAAAGATGAGGTCCAGCCGGGAAAGAGCCTCGACAGCTACGACCTGCTGAATGACTGGGTGCGGCAGCAGGCCTGGGGGCACCAT
Source organism: Endobacterium cereale (assembly GCF_009617585.1). Classification (GTDB taxonomy): domain Bacteria; phylum Pseudomonadota; class Alphaproteobacteria; order Rhizobiales; family Rhizobiaceae; genus Neorhizobium; species Neorhizobium cereale. The sequence goes on from NZ_WIXI01000022.1 coordinate 662,773, forward strand.
GCCTGCGGCACTTGCCGCATGGGCAGCGATGTATGGCGCGCGAATGTGAAGGATCTGGACGACAAGTATGCTGTACTGGACAGCAAGTTCCGCGTTCATGGCGTCGAAAATCTGCGCGTGGTCGATGCCTCCGTTTTCCCCCGCATTCCCGGCTATTTCATCGTCACGCCTGTTTTCATGATTGGCGAAAAGGCGGCCGACACGATCCTGCAGGATCGACCCAGTTATCCCGACAGCCTGATGGCCTGCGAGGCCGCCGCCGTCAAAGAGCGTCGACGTATCAATGCGGCCACGCCCACCGACCCCGAGGAGCGGAGCGAAGCGGCCCGCATGCTCGAAAACGATGCGCCGGTCGGCACGCCGGACGCCCATCTGCCGAAGGACTGTATCGGTCTTGCCCTGTCCGGCGGCGGTATTCGCAGCGCCACCTACGGCCTCGGCGTGCTGCAGGCACTCGCCCAAAACGGCGTACTTGCCAAGATCGATTTTCTCTCCACCGTTTCGGGTGGCGGCTTTATCGGCGGCTTTCTGGGGCGGCTGTTCACGCGCAAAAACCCCATGACACCAAACCTGCAAAAGCAGGTGGCACACACGTTGACCGATCCGACATCCCCGGAAATCTGGTGGCTGCGTCGCAATGCCGATTACCTCATCGGCGGCGGGCGCTCGGATTTCGAAACGGACATCGCCATTATCGCCCGTAATCTGACGACCATGCTGTTCTGCATTGCCGCGCTGGTGGTGACGGCCCTAAGCGCCCTGCGCTGGCTGGCCGATACGCTGTTTACCGTTCAGGCAATCGCGATTACCCCAAGCCCGGTCGGCGATCCGATGGTGAACCAGACGGCGGCGGTGGAATTCGACGAATGTACCGCATGCAACCTGACGTCGATCGATGTGCCGTCATGGCTGCCTGACTGGCTGAGTCAATGGATCCCCGTGGAGATACCAAACTGGGGTCTAGGCGGCATTGAAATATCGCCCTGGTGGGTTTTATCCGTGGCCGTGGCACTTGCATCCGTCATACCGCTTGCCATCGGTTACTGGCTGCTCGCCAATCCGGGCTCGCGCTGGCGTTATTCCCTGACGGGGACGCTCTCCTGGGCGGCCCTGCTGGGCGCCGCCATATTCGCGTTGACGCTGCCATCCCTGCTTCTGCCGGCTTTTACCGCCATCGTCGTGCTGCTGCTGGCATGGAGCTGGCAGGAAGTGCTGCGCTGGAAAAAACCAGCGGCACCGGCCGGCACCGACTATGTGGCGCTCTATCGCAACCGTCTGTCGCGCGCGCTTGGTTCCTCGCTGTTCCTGCTGGGCACCACCGTGATTTTTGTCTTGCTCGACAGTCTGGCAAGATATTTTTCCGACGCCGAGAGCATGCCCTATATGGCTGCTACGGTCATCGCCGCACCGCCGCTTCTGCTTCTGTTGCGCAGCATCGCGACGAAACTGCTGCCGCGCAGCACAGCCGAAATTGCCAGCAGCCTGCCGCCAACATTGCGGCAGCGCATCACCGTCAACGTCCTGAGCTTTGGTCTTGCCGCCGTCTTCTTCGTCGCGCTCGATGCTCTTGTCCATTACGCCTTCAACCGGGATGAGACGATCGGGGCATGGCTTTTGCTGTCCGCACTTTTTGTCTCGCTGGCGATTGGCCACGCCTATAAATTCGCCAATCTTTCCTCGCTGCAGCAATCCTTCACGCAGAAACTGACGCGAACCTTCCTCGGCGCGTCCAACAACAACCGCGTGCATCCGCTTGGCCCCGATGCGGCGGTGCCTGTGCAGGTCTCAGACAGCGGCGACGACATGTTCCTGACCGATTATCACCCTGAGCGTCACGGCGGACCACTTCATCTCATCAATGTCTGTCTCAATGAAACGGTGGACTATCAGTCAGGTCGGCAGTTGCGTGGCAACAAAGGCCTCGGCATGGCGCTTGGCCCCTGCGGCATCAGTGTCGGCTCGCGCTTTCATGCCTTGTGGAAGCCGGAGCCTGAGAAACAGGCCGCTACAGTCGCTGCCGCACCGAAAAAATGGGTCAGTCGCGACCGGCGGGCCGTAGAGGCCATTCCGGTCTCGCCAGATCCGAATGCATTCCATGCCTTTGAAAGCCGTGACAGCAGCGAGGTTGCGGTCGAACAGCTGACGGTCGGCCGCTGGATGGCGATTTCAGCCGCGGCAAAATCCACCGGCGCCGGGCGCTATACCAGCCTGCCGATGGCGCTGCTGCTTGGTCTTTTGAATATCCGCCTCGGTTACTGGTGGAACAGCGGCATCGACGCCGGAGATCGTCCCGGCCGTTATCCGCCCGGTTTGTGGAGAAAGATAAAGGGGCTTCCTTCCGCACTTTTCGCGGTTCAGGCGATCATCCTGAACGAATGGCGCGCGCGTTTTGAAGGGCCGAATGCGAGACGCTGGTATCTCAGCGATGGCGGGCATTTCGAAAATTCGGGGGTCTACGAACTGATCCGCCGGCGCCTGCCGCTGATCATCGCCGTCGATGCCGGCGCAGATCCGGATTACCAGATGGAGGATGTCGCCATCCTGATGCGGCAAGTGCGGCTCGACTTCGGCGCCGAAATCACCTGGCTCGACCCCGGCATCGCCATTCCGGGAGCATCGCCATGGGCGGGCCTGCAGAACGCCGCACAGGCACTACCGGATGCGCTCCAAATTCCGCAATTTATCCGGGATGTCGTCAAGCAACCTCTGGCCATCGGCAATCTCGACAGCATCAAACGTGATGGCCCCGTGACCACCGCCTTTGCCCGCGTGTGTTTCAGGGATGCGCCGGCAACCGGTTGCTGGCTGTTGTTGATCAAGGCGAACCTGGCCCCAAAAGTCCCGGCGGATGTCACCAACTATGCCATACTCAACACGGCTTTTCCCAATCAATCGACGCTCGACCAGTTTTTTCAGGACGACCAATGGGAAAGCTATCGCTCGCTTGGGGAATGCGCCGGCAACAGCGTGTTCGGATAGAATTTTGTGCGGGCGCGCCGGCTGCCATCTAGCCGAGATCGATAGCTTCCTTTGCGTAACCCAACGAAAGGGACAGCCGAACTTTGGCAACGCATGATGTTGCGACCGTGCGGTCTGGGCCGCTCCGGCCGATGCCGCCGGTTCACTACGGCCATGAGATGATTTTGGAGGCGCAATCATTCGGGGCCAGCGCCGCCCGGAGAGACCGGGTCAGTTGCAACAGTAGGCATTCGTTGATTGCCTTATGGCCGCGGTTTCACCTGAGCCGAACATAGGCGCAGATGCGACGACAAGGCGCCATACAGCCAAACACGCAAAGCCAAAGGTCAAAACCAATCTCGCCAGCAGGCTGCACGGTTATTCGGCCCAATCGGCAGCATCCGAAGCGCGCCGCCTGCTGACCCATCTTCTCGGACCTATGCCCTGGGCGGCTAACCTCGAACGTTTACGGGACTCGGTTGCGGCTTACAATTCCAGCACCCGCTCCGCCGTCCAGAACAGGCCGATTGCCGCAATCACCACGGAGGCGGGAATGGCCACATAGGGGCGGTAGATGTTCCAGCGCTGGAACCAAATGGCAAAACCGAAATAAGCAATTGCGATAATGACCAGTTGCGCGAGTTCGATGCCGATATTGAAGCTGATCAGCGCCGGAATGATATCAGCGCGGGAAAGCTGCAATTCCTGCAGGGCGCCTGCAAAGCCCAAGCCGTGCAGGAGACCGAAGCAGAACACCACGACCGGCCGCCAGGGCGACAGGTTTCGCGTTACGATGTTTTCTATCGCCACATAGGCGACGGAAAGCGCGATCAGCGGTTCAACAAAATGCGATGGCAGGCTGACAATGCCATACATGCTCAAACCCAATGTGACCGAATGCGCCAGCGTGAAGGCCGTGACCTGAACGAGGATCGGGCGCCAATGCGGAGACAGAAGAAAGATACCGAGCACGAAGAGAATGTGATCCAGCCCTTCCGGGAGGATATGAAGGAACCCGAGTTCCAGATATTGCAGCATCAGGCCGGGAAGCCCCTGTTTTGCGACATTGCCGGTGATGGAGAAAGGCCTGCTCTCGGAAGCTCCCTCCAGCCATTGGGTCTCAGACGTGCTATGTGCCTCGTCCACCACCACAAGCCCATAGGTGCTAAAGACCAGCTCGTAACGCCAGGACAGTGTCTCGGCCTGTGCGGGAATGGGGCCGCCCGCGCTCAAGGTCACGAAAGCCGGCAACGTGATATCCTGCGGGATCACCATCTCGGCAATGTTTGGCTCGACCGCAACCGCCTGCGGACCGAAACGCAATTGCATATGCGGCGCAAGTGCGGGCAATAGGCCTTGCAGCCGTTCGAGCGCCTGCGCCTCCGTCAGGTCACGGCTGGGTGGCTCATTGCGCTCGGCCTCCAGCCGATTGATCAGCATGGTCGGTGCAGTAGTGATCTCCACTGACCAGCGTTTATCAGCACCGAGCGTCAGGCGCACACTTGTGGTGCCGATCTCGTGTGCGGAAGCATGAAGGGATGGCCAAAGCCAGAAAAACGCGACGAAAAGACAGAAACACCAATAACGCTTTGCCATATATTCAATCCCCCAACATCTCGAATGTCAGCGAGGCCCAGTCGCTTTCCCAATCCACATCGGAAAACCAGCCGGCACGTCGCATATGCACGGAGCGGATCAGCCAGACACCGGCCTGAGGCAGATGCATCCGCACCTCTCCCTTCGCATCCGATCGCATGACGATCCTGGCTGCTGGCCTGTCTCTGGCTATGGCTTCAATCTGCGCCCCTGCAAGCGGCTCACCATCGATCAGCAGACGCAGGTCGAGCACAGCCTCCACCCGTGTCGGGTCCGCAAGCGGCACGATTTCGTATCGCAGCCCGACTGGTCTGGTCACGAGCTCGCTGCCGATTTCTCCACCGAGAATGGCCTTGGCATTGCGGTAAAACCGCTCACGGCCGACGCGATCCTGCTCGCCCCGCCTGATACGCTCAGCAACAATGTCACCCAAGCCGTTCTGGACCAGATATTCATCGAAACGTTGTGCCGGCATTTCGATTTGAGAACCGCCACCGCCATACACGACAAGCGCGGTCTCGTGGCCGTCAGCCTCGAACAGGCCGGCCGGATCGATATTGTCGGATCCGGCGATTGGTTGCTCTTCTCCAGCCTGAATAATAACAAACCGTTTGAGAAGGCTGGCCTGCCGTCGCACGGGATCTCCGATGAAATTCTCCCCGACCCGCAACCCAACGGAAACGATCGATCCCGGCAGCGGCCGGAAGGATGATGGTTCTATCCAGAAATCATGGGCACAGACCTGCCCTGCGCCGATGAAGAGAAAGGCCCCGGCAAAAGCCGCCAGCGACGATCGCCGCCACCGTGCCTTTCGAAAATGCGGTGATGACATGCGCTTACTGGGCCGGCGCGGTGGCGGGTTTCGCTGCGAATTTTGCCCACAGCCACCGCCATAACCAGATCACCAACCGGCGAATGGCCTCGACCAAGGCCCAGAAAACAATGGCAAGGACAACGATAATCAGGATGACATAGGGCCAGATGCTCGCGGTCGGCTGCGGCGCTTCGGCCTGATCCGGCCATTGCTCGGCCACATAAGGAAAGCTCGTCACGAAGGGTTTGTCGTTGACCATCACCCTTGGCCAATCCCCCTCGATGAAGGAGAGTTCCTGCAACAGGCAGTCGCCCGCCGCACAGACCTGCGCCACGACATCATCCTCCAGCTTGCGACCATTCGGAAAACCCGGCGGAAACTGCGTGCTGTAGATCATCACATCCGGCTGGGCGTCGTATTTTCGAAGCTGGAAGGTGAATTGCAGGAGATCGGCAACGGCCTTCGACCAGTATTCCCGCTTCTGGCGAAAGAACGTGTAGGTATCGTCCAGAAACGCCTTGCGCTTGAGGAGCGCCGCAACCTGATCCTTGGGTTCCAGATCATTCAGAAACCCGAAGCGCGGCAATTGGCTGCGAAGCGAACGCCCGACATGATCGATCCGTCTGCCGTTCTTGGAGGTCGTTGCCCAGAGAACGAAGTGCCGCTGGCCGGCCGGAAAGGCGACCTTCGGCACACGTAGCGCCATGGAAATAACATTCTGCTTGAAAAAACGAGGGAACACGAAGGGATCGTCTCGTACACCGCTATACCGAACAGCATTTGGTATCTCTATTCCCGTCGAGCTGACTTCCCGAATGCTAGTGTCATCGTTCAGGCGGATCGAGATTGTCGCATCGTCATGAAGCAGCCGTGGCGTTGCGATCGTGCCGCCATAACGCGCCAGATCATCCGGTTTGTCAAAGGTCACCGGCGTCGTGAAATCCATATGGATCTGATAGAGATAGTCGCTGAGATCGTAAGGTTTTGGCTTGCGCAACGACCTGCGGACGTTGAGAATGAGAATCATGTCCTCGCCATCCGGATAAAAGAACAGACCGGTGATGTTCGCTTCCGGATCTGTCAGATTGACCGGATCGGCGTGGTCTGACGCTGCTGCGAAACAGGGCGCCAGAGACACAACCATGAGAGGCGCCAGCGCCAGCCGAAGCCAGGCACTCCAAAGGCGGCAAAAAAACACGAATGCTGCGGACATAAGACCATCCCCCGAGAGCCCTTACCCATAAATGCCGTATGTCTGCATGATCCGTTTTGTTCCGCGCGGCGTGAAACCGTGGCGCCTCCAAAACGGCAAAACACAATCAAAGATTGAATTGCAGCCTATCATGGCTTTTTGCTTTAGCAACAAAAATCAATTTCGCCCGCAGCGGTGGAGTAAAATGGTTTTGGAGAAAAAAGTCGTCGTGCCGATGGTGCTACCGGTAGCCTTCCACTGACAAAAAAGCCTGCCTGCCGCCTCGTGTCATGACGAGGCGGCAGGCAGGCTTCGAACTGACGGTGAGGGACAAAGCCCCTCACCGAAAACTGTCCTGGCTCAGCGGCGCTGGTTATAAACGTCGACGCAGACGGCGCCGAGCAGAACCAGGCCCTTGATGACCTGCTGGTAATCGATGCCGATGCCGAGAATGGACATGCCGTTGTTCATGACACCCATCAGAAAGGCGCCGATGACCGCACCAGTGACCTTACCGACGCCGCCATAGGCCGAAGCACCGCCGATGAAGCAGGCCGCGATGACGTCAAGCTCGAAGCCGGTACCGGCTTTCGGCGTGGCACTGTTCAGACGGGCTGCAACCACGAGGCCGGCAAGTGCTGCCAGAACACCCATGTTGACGAAGGTCCAGAATACCAGACGCGTAGTCTTGATACCCGAGAGTTCGGCTGCGCGCGCATTGCCGCCGACGGCATAGATCTGTCGGCCGAGAATGGTGCGGTTGGTGAAGAAGCCATAGGCGACGATCAGAACCGCCATGATGATCAGCACGTTGGGCAGACCGCGATGCGAGGAGATCAGATAGGCGACGTAACCGACGGCTGCGAGAACAAGGATGTTCTTGCCGACGAAGAAACCGAAAGGTTCGCTTTCAACACCGTGCAGCATGCGGCGCGAACGACTGCGGAAATTCTGCCAAACCAGCAGGGCAGCAAGAACAAGGCCGATGAGCAGCGAGGTGAGATAGATGCCGCCATCCGACGAGATCAACTCGACGACGTAACCCGACGACAGCTTCTGGAAGATCGGCGGGAACGGGCCGATGGCCTGGCTGCCCAAAATGGCGATCATGAAACCGCGGAAGACCAGCATGCCCGCCAGCGTGACGATGAAGGACGGTATCTTGAAATAGGCGACAAAATAGCCCTGGATACCGCCGATCACACCGCCGACCACGAGGCAGGCGATGATCGACAGCCAGATATCGACGCCCCACCGCACCATCAGAAGCCCGGCGAGACCGCCAATGAAGCCCGCCACCGAACCGACCGACAGGTCGATATGGCCGGTGACGATAACCATTAGCATGCCCAGCGCCATGATGACGATATAGGAGTTCTGCAGCACGATATTGGTGACGTTGAGCGGCCTCAAGAGAATGCCGTCGGTGGCGAACTGGAAGAAGATGACGATGACGACAAGCGAGATCAGCATGCCGTAGTCGCGAAGGTTTTCCTTCCAGAAACCGGTGCCCGCTTTCGGGGCGACCGCTGCTTCCTGTGGAGTGCTCATGGTTTATTTCTCCCTGCGGCGCATGATGGCGCGCATGATATTTTCTTGCGTTGCCTCTTCGCCGGCCACTTCGCCGACGAATTCACCCTCGTGCATCACCATGATCCGGTCGCATGTGCCGATCAGCTCGGGCATTTCCGACGAGATCACGATGACGGCCTTCCCGGCATCCGCAAGTTCGTTGATGATGGAATAGATTTCGTATTTCGCGCCGACATCGATGCCGCGCGTCGGCTCATCCAGGATCAGGATATCCGGGCCGGTAAACAGCCATTTGGACAGAACCACCTTCTGCTGGTTTCCGCCCGAAAGTTTTCCGGTTTCCTGATAGACATTGTGGCTGCGGATCCGCATGCGGGTGCGGAATTCCTGCGCCACCTTCATTTCCGAGATATCGTCGATGACACCGCGTGTGGAAACGCCGCCCAAGTGTGCGAGCGAGACATTCTTGCGGATATCCTCCGCCAGGATGAGGCCGAGCTGCTTGCGGTCTTCGGTGACGTAAGCCAGCCCCGCCTTGATGGCCTTGTGGACATCCGACGTATCGACCGCCTTGCCATGAACCTTCACCGTGCCGGTGATGTCACGCCCATAGGCACGACCGAATACGCTCATGGCAAACTCGGTGCGGCCGGCGCCCATGAGGCCCGAAATACCGACGACTTCGCCGGCACGCGCCTTCATCGAGACGTTCTTGACCATCTGCCGGCTGGAATGCTGCGGATGATAGACGGACCAGTTTTCGACTTCGAAAATGACGTCGCCGATCTTTGGCGTGCGTGATGGATAACGGCTTTCGAGATCGCGGTCGACCATGCGCCGCACGATCTCGTCCTCATCGACGGCACCTTCGTGACAATCGAGCGTGCCGACGGTACGACCGTCGCGCAGAACCGTGATGCGGTCGGCGACTTCGGTGATCTCGTTCAGCTTGTGGCTGATCATGATCGAGGTGATGCCGTTGCGACGGAATTCCTTGAGGAGTTCCAGAAGTGCGGCGCTATCCGTCTCGTTAAGCGAAGCAGTCGGCTCATCGAGGATCAGCAGGCGGACGTCTTTCGACAGGGCCTTGGCGATTTCCACCAGCTGCTGCTTGCCGACGCCGAGATTGGTGATCAGCGTTTCAGGCGCCTCACTGTGGAGGCCCACCTTGGTCAGCAGCGCCTTCGTGCGGCGATAACGCTCGTCCTGATCGATAACACCGAATTTCGACGGCGCATTGGCCAGAAAGATGTTTTCCGCGATCGACATCAGCGGAATGAGCGCGAGCTCCTGATGGATGATGATGATGCCGAGTTTTTCGGAATCGTTGATATCGCGGAAATGACGCTCCTCTCCATCGAAGAGGATCGAGCCTTCGTAGGAACCTGCGGGATAAACACCCGACAGAACCTTCATCAGGGTGGATTTGCCGGCACCGTTTTCGCCGACCAGCGCGTGAATTTCGCCTTCCCTGACGGTAAAGCTGACATCTGACAGTGCCTTGACGGCACCAAAATTTTTCGAAATGCCGCGCATTTCCAGAATAGGCGGCTTCTCCGCCGCAAGCGGAACCGGATCAAGCATGACAATACCCCATAAAAAAGGGGTCGCGCGGCATATCCGCCGCGCGACCTTCAGACATTACTTGATCTGGGCTTCGGTGTAGTAACCGCTCTTTACCAGCACATCGACGTTGGTCTTGTCGATGGCGACAGGCTTCAGGAGGTAGGACGGAACGACCTTGTTACCGTTGTTGTAGGTCTTGGTGTCGTTGACCTCAGGCTCCTTGCCGCTCATGACGGCATCGACCATGTCGACCGTGACCTTGGCAAGGTCACGGGTGTCCTTGAAGATTGTCGAGAACTGTTCGCCAGCGATGATCGACTTGACCGAAGGAACTTCAGCGTCCTGACCGGATACGAACGGCATCGGCATGTCGCCGGAGCCGTAACCGACGCCCTTCAGCGACGACAGGATGCCGATGGAGATGCCATCATAAGGCGACAGAACAGCGTTCAGCTTCTTGTCGGAATAGGTCGAGGACAGGATGGCGTCCATACGGGATTGTGCGGTTGCCGGGTCCCAGCGCAGGGTGGCGACCTTGTCCATGCCGGTCTGGCCGGAGCCGACAACGAGCGTGCCCTTGTCGATCAGCGGCTGCAGAACGCTCATGGCGCCGTCGTAGAAGAAGTAGGCGTTGTTATCGTCCGGCGAACCGCCGAAGAGTTCGATGTTGAACGGACCCTTTTCGGTGTCGGCCTTGAGAGCCTTGACCAGCGTGGTGGCCTGCAGAACGCCGACCTGGAAGTTATCGAACGTGGCGTAATAATCGACATTCGGCGTGTCGCGGATCAGTCGGTCGTAAGCGATGACCTTGATGCCGGCGGTGTGCGCCTGAGCCAGAACGTCCGACAGGGTGGTGCCGTCGATAGAAGCGACGACCAGAACCTTGGCGCCCTTGGTGATCATGTTTTCGATCTGCGACAGCTGGTTCGGGATGTCGTCTTCGGCGTACTGCAGATCGGTCTTGTAACCGCGTTCCTGCAGAACCTTGATCATGTTGTCGCCATCGGCGATCCAGCGTGCGGACGACTTGGTCGGCATGGCAACGCCGACGAGACCCTTGTCGGCGGCAAATGCCGGTGCGGCAAAGGCGACGGCAGCAGCGATAGCCACCGTCGACAGGTATTTGAATACGTTCATGACTACTCTCCCAAAAAAAGCGTGCTCACAACGAGCCGCCCATTCCTCTGGGCGACGGCCCTCAGCCGCCGCCTTTGTTCCTCCGGCGTAACGCCGCCGAAAGTCTCCTAAGCTTGCCCATCGAACGCCCCGAAACCACCTTGAATTTCGGGGGGTGCGTCAATGGTTGTCGCGCGGCAGGCCTGCCGTTTGCGCGATACGCTGATATTTGATCGCCGGTTCGAGCACGGCGCCGGATTCCATTTGCCCGACGATGCCGCGCTGGATTTCCTGCCAGGGCGTCTGGTGTTTGGGGTACTTGAAACCACCGTCCGCCTCGAGTGCCTTGTGACGGGTCTCAAGTTCCTCGGCCGAGATCAGGATATCGGCGGTGCCGCGACCGACATCGATGCGAACCTTGTCACCGGTGCGCAGGATGGCGAGACCGCCGCCTGCCGCCGCTTCCGGCGAGGCGTTGAGGATGGACGGGCTGCCCGACGTGCCGGACTGGCGACCGTCACCGATGCAGGGAAGCGACGAGACGCCCTGCTTCAAAAGGTAATCCGGCGCGCGCATGTTGACGACTTCGGCAGCGCCCGGATAACCGATCGGACCGGCGCCGCGCATGAACAGAACCGTGTTCGCATCGATTTCCAGCGACGGATCGTCGATACGGTGATGGTAATCCTCCGGACCATCGAACACGACCGCGCGGCCTTCGAAGGCTTCCGGGTCCTGCGGGTTGGAGAGGTAACGATTGCGGAATTCGTCCGAAATCACGCTCTTCTTCATGATCGCCGAATTGAACAGGTTGCCGCGCAACACGCGGAAACCGGCATGCGGCTTCAGCGGATTGTCATAGGTGCGGATGACCTTGTCGTCCTCGATGACGGCGCCGCGACAGTTTTCGCCGATCGTCTTGCCGTTGACGGTCATCGCATCCTCGTGGATGAGACCCTGGGTCATCAGCTGGTTGACGACGGCCGGAACGCCGCCGGCATGGTAATAGTCTTCGCCGAGATATTCGCCGGCCGGCTGCAGGTTGACCAGAAGCGGCACTTCCTCGCCATATTGCTGCCAGTCGTCGACAGTCAGTTCCACGCCGATATGGCGGGCAAGGCCGTTCAGATGGATCGGCGCATTGGTGGAGCCGCCGATCGCCGAGTTGACGCGGATGGCGTTGATGAAGGCTTCCTTGGTCATGATGTCGGAAGGCTTCAGGTCTTCCTTGACCATTTCGACGATACGCAGGCCGGTGAGATAGGACACTTCCTGACGATCACGATAGGGCGCCGGGATGGCGGCCGAACCCGGCAACTGCATGCCGAGCGCCTCGGCCAGCGAGTTCATGGTCGTTGCCGTGCCCATCGTGTTGCAATAACCGGTGGACGGCGCCGACGAGGCAACCAGCTTGACGAAGCCGGCATAGTCGATCTCGCCCTTGGCGAGAAGTTCGCGGGCTTTCCAGACGATGGTGCCCGAACCGGTGCGTTCGCCACGGAACCAGCCGTTCAGCATAGGGCCGACTGAGAGTGCGATAGCCGGGATGTTGACGGTGGCCGCCGCCATGAGACAGGCTGGTGTGGTCTTGTCGCAACCGATGGTCAGAACGACGCCATCGAGCGGATAACCGTAGAGCACTTCGACAAGGCCGAGATAGGCAAGGTTACGGTCGAGGCCCGCGGTCGGACGCTTGCCGGTTTCCTGGATCGGATGCACCGGAAACTCGATGGCAATGCCGCCGGCTTCGCGAATACCTTCGCGCAGACGGTGCGCCAGTTCCAGATGGTGACGGTTGCACGGCGACAGGTCCGAACCGGTCTGGGCAATGCCGATGATCGGACGATCCGACTGCAGTTCGGCCTGGCTGAGGCCAAAATTCATGTAGCGCTCGAGATAAAGCGCCGTCATGTCGACATTGTCCGGATTGTCGAACCAGGCGCGCGACCGCAGCTTGCGGCCCTTCGCGGCTTCGACGATGGCTTTCGGGTCGTGATTGTCGGAATGGCTCATGATGCTGTTCTCGAATTGGAGGCAAGGGCGGATCGAGTGTTCATCTCAATCCTCGAACGCTTCGACGGCGTGGCGACGACCGAGCATGAAGGCATCAGCCACATGCACGAGCGGCGAAAAATCGGTATCGATCCCGGAGTTCTGCACGAGTTCGACGAAACGCTCGTAGAGACGGCGGTACTCGTGGTTTTCGCCCTCCGGCTGCTTTTCGCCATCGATGATGACACGGCCACCGCCATGGGTGAGCGCAACCGGGCCTTCCTCGGTGTCGATGCGGATATCCCAGGTCTGCGGGCCGGTCTGGCGCCAGTCCATCTCGGCCGTGACGGGAATGCCGCCGGCGGTTTCGAATTTGAGGTTGGCGGCAATCGGTGCTGCCCGGTTTTCCGGGAAGAACAGGTCGGACGAGGTCAGGTGAAAACTGTCCGGCATGATATGGGTGACGATGGAGAGCGCATTGATACCGGGATCGAAGACGCCGAGACCGCCCGGCTCCCAGATCCAGGCCTGGCCGGGATGCCAGTAGCGCACATCTTCCTTCCAGATGACCGAGACCGAGCGTAACGTGCGCTTTGCCAGCAGTTCACGCACCTGTTCGACGGCAGCGCCCGCCCGCGAATGCCAAGTAGCGTAAAGGCTGACGCCTTTTTCACGCGCCAGTTTTTCCAGCGCAAACACCTCCGCAAGCGTGGTGCCCGGCGGCTTTTCCAGCATCAGATGTTTGCCGGCTTCAAGCGCCGCCTTTGCCTGCGCAAACCGGCCCTGCGGCGGCGTGCACAGCGAGATCGCATCGAGCTCGACGCCCGATGCCAGCATTTCACCGATGTCGCGAAAACAGTGCACGCCTTCCAGCTGTGCATTGCGGCTGGCGACGGCGGTCAGTTCGATACCGTCAGCCGCTTCGATGGCGCCGAGATGCTGATCCCTGGCGATTTTCCCAAGCCCGACGATGCCGAGACGAATATTACCCATTATCACTCTTCCTTACAGCTTGCGCACTTCCACCGGCGTCGCTTCGGCGACGGCCAGGCGGTTGACCAGAGGAAGCTTGAACGGTGCTGCCGCAATCTCGAACACGTCGCCCGGCTCGGTCTTGACGCCTTCGGAAAAGGACAGCGTCGCGGTGCCGAAGAAATGCACATGCAGATCGCCCGGCCGGCGAAAGATATCGTATTTGAAATTGTGGTGTTCGAGATTGGCAAACGTGTGCGACATGTTCGCCTCGCCCGACAGGAACGGCTTTTCGAACACGGTCTTGCCATCACGCAGAATACGCGACGTGCCTTCGACATGATCCGGCAGATCGCCGACGATCAGCTCGGGTCCGAGCCCGGCCTGGCGCAGCTTGGAATGGGCGAGCCAGAGATAGTTGCCCTTTTCGGTGACGTGGTCTGAAAACTCGTTGGCGAGGCAGAAGCCGACACGGTAGGTGACGCCGTCATCACCGATCAGATAAATACCGGCCAGTTCCGGTTCTTCGCCGCCATCGAGCGCGAAGGCAGGCGAAGCCAGATCCTCGCCGGTGCCGCGCAGCTGCGAACCGTCGCCCTTATAAAACCATTCCGGCTGCACGCCTTCCTGACCGGGTTTTGGCTTGCCGCCTTCGACGCCCATCAGGAACATGCGCATGGAATCGGTCGGCTTTTCCGCCGATTGCGCTGCCTTGTGCATCTTGTCGCGGCCATCGGCCGAACCGAGATGGGTAAGACCGGTGCCGGCAACGATGAAATGCGCCGGATCGGGATGGGTAATGGGAAGCAGGATGCGCTTTTCCGCCGCTGCTTGTTCAAGATCGACGACGTCACCAAGACCGGCTTCGTCGATCTGTTCGGCAAGCGACCTGCCGGCCGCGATGGCCTGCTTTGCCAGCTCGTATGTGGCGCTGACGCCATTGACGACACGGGCATCGCCTTCACCATTCCATGCAACGACGCGCACAGCGCCAGATGCATCCGCAACCTGAAGAATTCGCAGCATCAAACAATCACCCTAGGTGTTTTTCTCCCACCCGGCGCCTCCTCAGGGCCGGACACTCAGCGGCATCTGCGCCATAGTGACGCTTCGCCTATAAATATGACTATTGGATCAGAGATCGGATTGTCAAGAAGTGGAATCGGCAGACACAAGTCCATCAATATGAAGGCGCCGCCTAGATTTTGGGCAATTTAAATCGTTTGCATTTCGCAATTGTACCGAAACAGCGTGAGAATGTCATTTATCGACAAAGATTCCGCTTGCAAAAGTATGACTATATGATCAGTTAGCGATGCACTTGCTATTTCATCTCTGGGAGGATTTAAGATGAGAACAGCATTCGCGGCGCTTGGCGTCGCATTTACACTTTCCTTGGCATCCAGTGTTTCCGCAGCATCGCTGACGGTTGGTTTCTCGCAGATCGGCTCTGAGTCGGGCTGGCGTGCGGCCGAAACCACTGTCACCAAGCAGGAAGCCGAAAAGCGTGGCGTCACGCTGAAATTCGCCGACGCGCAGCAGAAGCAGGAAAATCAGATCAAGGCCATCCGCGGCTTTATTGCCCAGGGCGTCGATGCGATCCTGATCGCACCGGTCGTTGCGACCGGCTGGGATGCCGTGCTGAAGGAAGCCAAGGAAGAAAAGATCCCGGTCATTCTGCTCGACCGCGAGATCGAATCGCCGAAGGACCTTTATCTGACCGCCGTGACCTCCGATCAGGTTCACGAAGGCAAGGTCGCCGGCGAGTGGCTTGCCAAGGATGTCGGTTCCAAGGACTGCAAGGTCGTGGAACTGCAGGGCACGACGGGTTCTTCGCCGGCCATCAACCGCAAGAAGGGTTTCGAGGAAGGCATCAAGGCCGCTTCGAACATCAAGATCGTCCGTTCGCAGACCGGTGACTTCACCCGCACCAAGGGCAAGGAAGTCATGGAAAGCTTTATCAAGGCGGAAGGCGGCGGCAAGGATATCTGTGCCGTTTACGCCCATAATGACGACATGGCCGTCGGGGCCATCCAGGCGATCAAGGAAGCCGGCCTGAAGCCGGGCACCGATATCAAGATCGTCTCGATCGACGCCGTGCCGGACATCTTTCAGGCCATGGCGAAGGGTGAAGCCAACGCCACCGTTGAGCTGACCCCGAACATGGCCGGCCCGGCCTTCGATGCGCTCGAAGCGTATCTGAAGGACAAGAAGGAGCCGAAAAAGTGGATCCAGACCGAATCCAAGCTCTACACCCAGAAGGACGACCCGATGAAGGTGTACGAGTCCAAGAAGGGCCTCGGCTACTGATCCCTGCCCTCAAGGCATAATCAGCGCGGGCATTTATCGGATGCCCGCATCACTGACGCAAGACGAGCGGCGCGATGAACACGTGCCGCTCGCCCCAAAACTATGCGGACAGGTGAGCATGACAGACCCTCAAAACACTCCGGAAGCCGTTACCGTTCTTGAAGCGCGGGCGATCGCCAAGAGCTTCCTCGGCAATATCGCGCTCGACAATGTCGACTTTTCGCTGAAGCGCGGAGAAATCCATGCGCTGCTGGGTGAAAACGGCGCCGGCAAATCGACGCTGATCAAGATCCTCACCGGCGTCTATACACGCGATAGCGGCACGATCCGGCTGGATGGCGCGGAGGTCTCGCCCGCCAATGTCGGCGAGGCACAGGTGCTCGGCATCGGCACCGTGTATCAGGAGGTCAATCTTCTGGAAAACCTGACGGTGGCGGAAAACCTGTTTCTCGGCCGCCAGCCGCGCCGTTTTGGCCTGACCGACCGTCGCGAAATGCGCCGCCGCTCGCGTGAGCTGCTGGCGCGATATGGTCTGGATATCGACGTCGATGCGCTGCTTTCCACCTATTCCGTCGCCATTCGCCAGATCATCGCCATTGCCCGCGCCGTCGATCTGTCCGGCAAGGTCCTGGTGCTGGACGAACCGACTGCAAGCCTCGATGCGCAGGAAGTCGAGGTGCTGTTTTCCATGCTGCGCAAGCTGAAGGCGGATGGGCTCGGCATCATTCTCATCACCCATTTTCTCAATCAGGTTTATGCCGTGGCCGACCGCGTCACCGTGCTGCGCAACGGCAAGCTGGTCGGCAGCCGCGATCTCGACGGTCTGCCGCGCATGGAACTGATCTCGATGATGCTCGGCCGCGAGTTGCAGCATGTGACCCGCGACCATCAGGCCAGTGAAGGCGATGTGCCGGCGGGCGATGCCGCCATCCATTTCAGCGACTATGGCAAGCGCGGCAGCGTTTCCCCCTTCGATCTGGCTATCCGCCCCGGCGAAGTGGTGGGCGTGGCCGGCCTGCTCGGTTCGGGCCGCAGCGAAACCGCGTTTCTTCTGTTCGGCATCGACCGCGCTGACAGCGGCACCGCGACAGTGGATGGCCGCGAAATCGCGCTGACCTCGCCGGAAGCGGCGATTGCCAACGGTTTTGGTTTCTGTCCCGAAGAGCGCAAGACCGACGGCATCATTGGCGATTTTTCCGTGGCCGAAAACATCGCGCTGGCGCTGCAGGCGCGGCAGGGCTGGGCCAAACCTATCCCGTCGCGCAAAAAGCAGGCGCTGGCGGAAGAGTTTATCCGCTCGCTGGATATCCGCCCAGCTGATCCCGACCGGCCGATCAAATTTCTCTCCGGCGGCAACCAGCAGAAGGCGATCCTTGCCCGCTGGCTCGCTACCAATCCTCGCCTGCTGATCCTCGATGAGCCGACGCGCGGCATCGATATCGGCGCGCATGCGGAAATTCTGAAAATGATCGAAAAACTCTGTGCCGAGGGCATGTCGCTCGTCGTGATATCCTCCGAATTGGAAGAGCTGACGGCGATTGCCCACCGGGTGATAGTTCTGTCCGACCGAAAACACATTGCCGAGCTGTCAGGTGCTGAAGTGACAGCCGACAACATCATGCATGCGATTGCCGCCCCGAACCGGACGGAGGCCGCATGATGAACGCCATCACCCGCCGCTTTCGCCGCCTTGCGCCGCAGATCATCGCGCTTGCCGTCATTCTGGCGATGATCACCGCCGTTGCCCCCGGCTTCCTCAATCTCTCCATCGCCAATGGCCGTATCTATGGCAGCCTGATCGACGTGCTGGTGCGCGCCGCCCCGGTGGCGCTTTTGACCATCGGCATGACGCTGGTGATCGCCACACGCGGTATAGATCTTTCGATCGGCGCGGTCATTGCCATCTGCGGTGCCGTTGCGGCGAGCCTGGTGACGCAAGGCTACAGCCTGCCGGTCGTCATTCTCGTTTCGCTCGGCGTCGGCCTGATCTGCGGCCTGTGGAACGGCATGCTGGTGGCGCTCCTCG
The DNA here is from genome assembly GCF_009617585.1 of Endobacterium cereale. Classification (GTDB taxonomy): domain Bacteria; phylum Pseudomonadota; class Alphaproteobacteria; order Rhizobiales; family Rhizobiaceae; genus Neorhizobium; species Neorhizobium cereale. Next base: position 680,848 of record NZ_WIXI01000022.1, read on the forward strand.
ATATCCAGCCGATCATTGCCACGCTGATCCTGATGGTGGCCGGTCGCGGTATTGCCCAGCTGATCACCGAGGGCGCCATCCTCACCTTCAACAACGACACATTTGCAGCACTCGGCTCCGGCTCGTTTGCCGGCGTGCCGCTGCCGATCCTGATCTGGGTGGCGATGGCGCTGATCGTCGGCCTCGTGGTGCGGCGCTCGGCGCTCGGTTTCCTGATCGAGGCGACCGGCATCAACCGCCGCGCCGCGACGCTTGCCGGTGTGCGGGCAAGGTTCCTGATCTTTTTCGTCTACGCGATTTCCGGCCTGATGGCCGCGGTCGCCGGGTTGATCGTCACCGCCGACATTCGTGGCGCCGACGCCAACAATGCCGGCCTGTGGCTGGAACTCGACGCGATCCTTGCGGTTGTCATCGGCGGCACTTCGCTGAATGGCGGACGGTTTTCCATCGCAGCCTCGCTGCTCGGGGCGCTGATTATCCAGTCGATCAATACCGGCATTCTGGTTTCGGGTTTTCCGCCGGAATTCAACCTGATCATCAAGGCCGTCATCATCGTCATCGTGTTGACCCTGCAATCACCGGCGCTTCTGACGCTGACGGCCTTCCTGCGCTTCTGGCGCAAGCGCCCGGAGATCGCTGCACCCACCAAACGAAGCGAAGTCAATGATGCCAGCGTGAAGGGGACTGCACGATGATCCACAGCCGCAACCTTCCCTTTGTCACGACGCTTGCCATCTTCGTCATCGCCTATGCGCTCTGCGCCCTGCAGTTTCCGGCCATGCTGTCGACGCGCGTGATCGGCAACCTGCTCGTCGACAATGCCTTCCTCGGCATAGCAGCGGTCGGCATGACCTTTGTCATCCTGTCGGGCGGCATCGACCTTTCGATCGGTTCGGTGATCGCATTCACCAGCGTCTTTGTCGCCGTCGCGGTCGGTTCGTTCGGCCTGCATCCGCTGACGGCCTTCGCCTTGGTGCTGGTCATCTCCACCGCCTTCGGCAGCGCCATGGGGGCGATGATCCGTTATCTGCAGATCCCGCCCTTCGTGGTGACACTGGCCGGCATGTTTCTAGCACGCGGCGCGGCCTATCTGATCTCGACGCAGTCAGTGCCGATCTCGCATCCGTTCATAGACTCCGTTCAGGAGTTTTATTTCCGCTTTCCCGGCGGTGGGCGGCTGACGGCGATGTCGATGCTGATGATCGCGGTGTTCGTGATCGGCGGCATCATCGCCTCACGCACGAAATTCGGCGCCAATGTCTATGCGCTGGGCGGCAATCCGCAATCGGCCGAACTGATGGGCGTTCCGGTCGGCCGCACCACGATCGGCATCTATGCGACCTCCGGCTTTCTTTCCGGTCTCGCCGGCATCGTCTACACGTTCTACACCTCCTCCGGTTATTCGCTGGCGACTGTCGGCGTCGAGCTTGACGCAATCGCAGCTGTCGTGATCGGCGGCACGCTTCTGACCGGTGGCACAGGGCTGATCGCCGGCACATTCGTCGGCATTCTCATCCAGGGTCTGATCCAGACCTACATCGTTTTTGACGGCACATTGTCGTCTTGGTGGACGAAAATCGTCATTGGAATCCTGCTCTTCGTGTTCATCGTGTTGCAGCGCGGCATCATCTGGTATTCAAACAGGCGCATCGATATCGCACGCCTGAAGGGGGCTTGAATTGGGATTGCTGGAAACGACGATCAGCGGACGCAAACGTCGAAGCAGCCACGCGCATGTGGTCGCCGAACTCGGCAGCGCCATCGTTTCCGGCGAGCTTCCAGAAGGCTCGATCCTGCCAGGAGACAACGAGCTTTCGGCCCGTTTCAGCGTATCGCGTACCGTGCTGCGCGAAGCGATGAAGACATTGACCGCCAAACGGCTGATCGAACCGAAGGCCCGCGTCGGCACCCGCGTCCTGCCCCGCGACAGCTGGAACTTTTTCGATCCCGACGTGCTGGGCTGGCGCTGCGATGCCGGCATCGACCATGCCTTCATCGATTACATCGCCGAAATGCGCAATGCGCTGGAGCCGGCGGCAGCCGCAGCAGCAGCCGTTCGCGCGACAAGCGACGATATCATCGCGCTTTATGCCATCGCCGCCCGTTTCGACGACCTTTCGCATACGCCGGAAACCATCGCGAAGGTCGATCTCGAGTTTCATCTCGCGGTCGCGCGCATGTCGGGCAACCCATTCATGCGCTCCGCAAGCGCCCTGATTGAGGCGGCGCTCGCGATCTCTTTCCAACTGTCTTCGCCGGCGGCATCGCCCGAAAAGATCGACGAAGTAGCCAGCAACCATCTGCGCATCGCCCATGCCATCGCGAGCCGCGATCCGGCCAAGGCGATCGCCGCCATGCAGCATGTCATCGATGTCGGCAAAAGCCGTATTCTCGGTTCGATGGACCGCACGGCCGAACTGGAAAATCTGTCTATCTGACGGCTTTTGTCTGCTTGCTTGACCGCAGCCGAGAAGTCTCTATCTGGGCGGCATGAGCACCCAGGACACCAACCGCACCTTTACATCCCGTTCGCGCCACCTGCGCGAAAACCTGCAGCGTATCGAAAGTGGCCGGGACAACTGGGCGCTGCGCTGGCAGGCTCTGCTGGCGATCATCGATCTGGCGATCCTTGCCTTCTTCCTGCTCGGGCCTTACCTGCGCGCCGGCCCCAGCTATCTCATCATCGACTATATGATCGCCGTGTGGATTGCCGGCGAACTGATCGCCCGGGCGATTGCCGCTCCGTCCCTGTGGGGTCTGGCGAAACGGCCGATGACGTGGGTCGATCTTTTCATTCTGGCGACGCTGCTGTTTCCGGAAGCGCTGTTCAATTTCGCCTTCCTGCGCATCATGCGTTTGTGGGCCATCAGCAATAGTCCGATTTTCCGGGTGATCCTGTTCCGCCTCGGCTGTCATCACATTCAGGACGTGATCCGGGCGGTCATCAATTTCCTGGTTTTTCTATTCGTCATCACCGGCTTCGTTTACACCAGCTTCTTTTACGGTCGACCGGGAGGGGAAGGCTTTGTCGATGCACTGTATTTCACGGTGGCCACCGTAACGACGACGGGCTTTGGCGACATCACATTGCCCGGCACGCTTGGCAAACTGACCTCGGTCGTCACCATGATCGTCGGCATTTCCCTGTTCGTGCGGCTCGCGCAGGCTGTTGTGCGCCCCTACAAGGTACGTTTTCCCTGCCCCGAATGCGGGCTGCAGCGTCACGATGCCGATGCGGTGCACTGCAAGGCTTGTGGCCACATTCTCAATATACCGGACGAAGGTAGCTGATATGACCGCTCGAAAATTTCTCTTGTGCCGATATGCCTGAACGATTTGCGACACGCTGCGGCCTCCGTGTAGAGCGCAGGCAACACGAAAGCCGGATCAGGGAAGAGAACCCGTCGATGCGAGCCCAACAAGACGCCGGATAAAATTGTCAATGAGCAGATTCAACGAGATCGAGATCGCGCTGGTCGAACGTCTGCGGGCGCTGAAGGCCAAACCCGGAAGAACGATTAATCTCCTGGACGTCAGCACACCGCTGAACGCGGCCGGATATGAACGGGATGAAATCCTGGATGTTCTTTCAGCGCTGGAACAGGATGGTATCCTGGCCTTTGCTCCGGCGGACAGGCTTCGCATTGTCAAACCGCTGCCCGATTGACTGTGACGCTTCGGCAGTCCGGCTGTCCACAAACGATGATTGGCCGAACATATCGCGAGTAGCGATCACATTCTTTAGAACAACAGAAAACTCTTGAATTCCCATCCCGCTGCCTCACCTAAACACATTCGCGTCGTGACGAAGCGTGCGTAGATCGAGTGACAAGCAGGACGAGTGCAGTGCAGACAGCCCGCAAGACCATCGCAAGCCCTTCCATAATGCTGCTGGAGGATGATTTGCTTCTGGCCATGGATATGGAGGAGTTTCTTGCAGGTCGCGGTTATGAGGTCATCGGCCCGTATGGCCGTGTGGAAGATGCCCTGGAGGCGCTTGAGACGACCGAAATTGACGGTGCAGTCGTTGACCTGAACCTCCATGGGAAATTGTCTTTTCCCGTCATTGATCGCCTGCGCTGTCGCAACCTGCCTGTGATCGTCTGTAGCGGTTACGCCGAACTGCCTGAATTGAAACAGAAGCTGGCCGGCCTGCCGCTATTGCCGAAGCCCTGGAACCCGCGAAAGCTTGAGCGTCTGCTGGAGGACGTATTCGAGGCCGTACCACGGTAAGTTCTTCCCGAACGCTGCAGCAAATCTTTCTAATATTTCCAGCCTCGATGAAAAGTGTGGGCGCAATTGCTGCAATGGAAATCACATTCAATTGCGCTTCGTGACACCATATCACAATCATCTGAAGTAAATTCTCAGTGAACACGCCTCCTTAAATTGGGATATCGGATTCACTGCTTTGAAATTAGTTTCGTCTATATTTGAGACAACCAATATTCAGGATTGTACTTAGGGGGTCCCAACTCGAAACATTAATCTTCCGGTTGCGAAAATAATCAAATCGCAAAGGCTGGTCGATTGGGTTTGGGCTGGAACAATAAACTGGAGATCAGACATGCCTCTTTCTCTTTCATCCGATGCGGCACGCATTCTCGATGCCATGAACCGCTCGCAGGCCGTTATCGAGTTTGATCCCAGCGGACGTGTTCTGGCTGCGAATGCAAACTTCTGCGCAGCACTCGGATACGAGGCATCCGAGATCGTCGGCCAGCATCACAAGCTTTTCGTGCCGCCGGAAGAGGCTGCAAGCGCGGACTATGTACAGTTCTGGGCCAAGCTGGCGCGCGGCGAGTTTGACCGCCGCCAGTACAAGCGGATCGGCAAGGGCGGACGCGAGGTCTGGATAGAAGCGTCATACAATCCCGTGATGCGGGGCGGCAGAGTTTACAAGGTGGTGAAATTCGCGACCGACATTACCGCAGCGAAACTCAAGGCCGCCGACGATGCCGGCAAGATTGCTGCCGTGTCCCGCGCGCAGGCGGTGATCGAGTTCACGCCGGATGGCAAAATCCTGACAGCCAACCAGAATTTTCTCCAGACTGTCGGCTATGACCTGAGCGAGATCGTGGGCCAGCATCACTCGATGTTCTGCGACAAGGCCTACAGCCTGACTGATGACTACAAGAACCTGTGGAAGAGCCTGCAGGCCGGCGAATTTTCCGCCTCCGAATTCAAGCGCATCGGCAAGGGCGGACGTGTTGTCCACATTCAGGCCTCCTACAACCCGATCTTCGACATGAACGGCCGCGTCTTCAAGGTCGTGAAATTCGCGACCGACATTACCGGTCGTGTTGACAACGTCGACACACTTGCTGACGGCCTCAATCATCTGGCAGCAGGCGATTTGACCGGCAACATCGGCAAGCCGTTCATTCCGTCTCTGGAACGGCTGCGTGTCGATTTCAACCTCACTGTGGAACGTCTGCGCGATGCCATGACGACGGTTTCCCGCAATGCCAGCGGCATTGCCGCCGCATCGTCGGAAGTTCGCAGCGCCTCCAACGATCTTTCCAAGCGCACGGATGAACAGGCCGCCTCCGTCGAGGAAACGGCAGCAGCACTCGAAGAGATCACAACAACCGTGGCCGACAGCAGCCGCCGTGCCTATGAGGCCGGTCAGCTTGTCGAGACCACGCGCAGCCATGCCGAACAATCCGGCGTTGTGGTGCGCGACGCTATTTCCGCCATGGGCGCGATCGAGAATTCCTCTCGTGAGATTTCGAACATCATCAGCGTGATCGACGAGATCGCCTTCCAGACGAACCTTCTGGCTCTGAATGCCGGCGTGGAGGCGGCGCGTGCAGGTGAAGCCGGCAAGGGTTTTGCCGTGGTGGCCCAGGAAGTGCGCGAGCTTGCGCAGCGGTCTGCGAAGGCTGCCAAGGAGATCAAGGCACTGATCACCGCCTCTGCGGCTCAGGTGAAGGAAGGCGTGGCTCTGGTCGATCGTACCGGCGCCGCACTCGACCAGATCGTCACGCAGGTCCAGCAGATCAGTGGCAATGTTACGGCGATCGTCGAGAGCGCACGCGAACAGTCCAATGGACTGGCCGAGATCAACAAGGCCGTCAACACGATCGACCAGGGCACGCAGCAAAACGCCGCCATGGTGGAACAGTCGAATGCCGCCGCCCAGGCGCTCGCGGGAGAGGCCGAAGATCTGTTCAAGCTGATTGCCCAGTTCAATCTCGGTCATGCCGTACATGGTCAGCAACAGGCTCTGGAGGCATCCTTCAGCCGTACCGCGCAGCCGACAATGGCAAAAGCCGCGGCAAAGCCGATCTCGCGACCGGCCCCGCATACAGCCGCGCAGCCTGCACATAAACGCGCTTCTGCGCCGGCATTTCATGGCAATGCCGCGCTGGCGCAGGACAATTGGGAAGAGTTCTGATCTGAGCTATCAAGTGTGAATAACGGGCGCGGGCGAACCTGCGCCCGTTTGCATTTATATACCAGGCTTCGGATCGCGGGTCGTGAAACTGAAATCATGTTTGGGCGTTTACATCACGGGCGTCATGCCTATGTTGGCGTCACAGGGTCGAAAAGTTTGATGTTTGCCAAATTCTCGATCGGAGCCGAACCCAGCCAGTACCGGAGTGTGATTTGAAGCGGCCGGATCTCGATACCTGCGCACAAGAACCTATCCATATACCCGGAGCGATCCAGCCGCATGGCGCAATGATTGTGATACGCCCATCGGATATGACGGTCCTGCAGGCAAGCGCCAACGCCGCTGAATTTCTCGGCCAGCCGGTGGAAATCGGCGAAACGGCGAATGGTGCCATCGGTGCGCATCGTAACGACATCCTGGCATGGCACGGCTCAGAAGAACCGGAACTGCAAATCCAGTCAGACAATCTCAGTCTCGGTCTGCATCGAAGCGACGACATGATCGTTGTGGAGATGGAAAATTCGGCAGGCGATGCAGCCGGCAAAGTGTTCCTGCGCCTGCGGGGATTTGCCCAGCAACTGGCAGGGCAACCGGACCTGCCCGGTGCCATGTCAACGACCGTGCGCGTGATTGAAAATCTGACCGGCTTCGATCGGGTACTGGCCTATCGTTTCGACAGAGAGTGGAACGGCCATGTGGTGGCCGAACAAGGCAATGGGCGCCTGCCCTCCTATATGGATCTGCGTTTTCCGGCGGGCGACATCCCGCCGCAAGCCCGCGCGCTTTACGCCCGGAACCACGTGCGCATCATTCCCGACGTGAACTATCATCCGGTGCCATTGCAGCCCGCCATCATTCCGCGAACGGGCACGGCGTTGGACATGAGTTCGGCGCAGTTGCGCAGCGTCTCGCCGATCCACCTCGAATACATGCGTAACATGGGCACGGCCGCCTCCATGTCCGTTTCGATCATGATCGACGGAAAACTCTGGGGCCTGATCGCCTGCCACAGCCACGAGCCGCACAACGTGCCGGTGGTGACGCGCGACGCCTGCGATTTCATCGTCCAGACACTCGCCATGCGCATCGCCGCCCAGCAACATGCCGACGAGGCAGCCCATAGCGTCGCGCTCGCACGTATCCAGGGCCGGCTGCTCGGCGCCATGAGCGTCAGTCCCTATTGGCTGGATGGTCTCACTGCCAACGTTGCCGACCTTCTTGCCCAGGTGGCGGCAACCGGCGCCGCCATCCTGACCGGCGGGGAATGCCACACCGTCGGCTCCACGCCGACGCACGATCAGATCGAACGGGTGATCGGCTGGCTGGCAGACCGTCCCGACACGGACGTGATTGCCACCCATGCCTTGTCGCTGGAGATGCCCGAAGCAGCGGCCTTTGCCGACATCGCCAGCGGTATCATTGCCATTCGCATTTCCGAACTGCACGAAAGCTGGCTGATCTGGTTCCGCCCGGAGGTACTGAGCACCGTCGAGTGGGGCGGCGACCCGCACAAAGTGGTGCGTGAGCAGGGACGAATCCATCCGCGCGTCTCCTTCGAACGCTGGAGCGATGAGGTCCGGCTGCATTCTGCCCCCTGGGCGGAAGCCGAGATCACCGCCGCCCGCGACCTTCGCGCCGCCATTGTCGGCATCGTTTTGCGAAAGGCCGAGGAACTGGCGCAGCTGAGCAGCGAACTGCAGCGTTCCAACAAGGAACTGGAGGCCTTTTCCTATTCCGTCTCGCACGATCTGCGCGCGCCGTTTCGCCATATCGTCGGTTTCGCTCAGCTTTTGCGCGAGCGGGAAAACGTACTGGACGACAAGTCGAAACATTATCTTCAGACGATTTCCGAAGCTGCGCTTTCGGCCGGACGGCTGGTCGACGATCTCCTGAATTTCTCGCAGCTCGGCCGTGCCGCCATTGCCCACAAGAATGTGGATATGAACAAGCTGGTGGTCGAAGTGGTGCGCAGCGTGATGATCAACAACGAGGAGCGCACCATAGACTGGGCGATCGACACTCTGCCGCCGGCCTGGGGCGATGCGACGCTTCTGCGTCAGGTGTGGTTCAACCTCATCGAAAACGCCGTGAAATATTCACGCCCGCGCTCGCCCGCAAAAATTTCCGTGACGGGTACGGCTGAAGACGACCGCACGACCTATACCGTCACCGATAACGGCGTCGGTTTCGACATGGCCTATGTCGACAAGCTGTTCGGCGTATTCCAGCGGCTGCAGCGGATGGAAGATTTCGAGGGCACGGGCATTGGCCTTGCCCTCGTGCGACGAATCATTGAACGGCATTCCGGTATCATTCACGGCGAAGGTGAAGTCGATAAAGGCGCCACCTTTGTGTTTGCCCTGCCAAAAGAAGGAAAGGGAAAGATTCTTGCCTGAACTGCGCCCGATATTGCTGGTCGAAGACAACCCGCGCGACCTTGAACTGACGCTGGCGGCATTGGAAAAATGCCAGTTGGCCAATGAGATTGTCATCGCCCGCGACGGTGCCGAGGCGATGGACTATCTCACCGGCCAGGGCGCTCACGCAGGCCAAGACGGCGGCAACCCGACCGTGGTTCTGCTGGATCTGAAACTGCCGAAGATCGACGGGCTGGAAGTTCTTGAAAAGATCAAGAAGGGCGAAAACCTGCGCCACATTCCAGTGGTGATGCTGACGTCTTCGCGCGAGGAGCAGGATTTGGTGCGCTCCTACGAACTCGGCGTCAACGCCTTCGTGGTCAAGCCCGTCGAGTTCAACGAATTTTTCAAGGCCATTCAGGACCTCGGTGTGTTCTGGGCCATCCTTAACGAACCGCCACCGGGATTTGGACGTAATGCCCCTTGATCATGCGCCTGCGCGCGCGCGCATCCTTCTTCTCGAAGACAGCCCGCTCGATGCCGAACTGATTGCCGAGCATCTGGAAAAGATTTCGCCGGTTCCTGAAATTCGCCGCGCTTCGTCTCGCGCCGCCTATATGGAAGCGCTCGACGAGCGGGATTTCGACGTCATCCTTTCCGATTTTTCGCTGCCGGATTTTGATGGCATGGCGGCGCTGGAGCTTGCCGCCGCACAGGTGCCGGACGTGCCTTTCATTTTCGTTTCCGGTGTACTGGGCGAGGAAGTGGCCATCGAATCCTTTCGCCGTGGCGCGACAGACTACGTTCTCAAGCAACGCTTGATCCGCCTGCCGGCCGCCGTGGAGCGGGCGCTGGCGGAAGCCCGCGAGCGCACCGAGCGCCGCCGTGCCGAGCACCAGAAGGAACTGCTGGTGCGCGAACTCAGCCACCGTGTGAAAAACACGATGGCGATGGTGATGTCGATCGTGCGGCGCACGGCGCGCAATAGCGGCACGGTGGAAAGTTACGTCGAAAACCTGAGCGGTCGGTTGCGCGCCATGGCGGATGCGCATGCGCTCCTGTTTGAAAGCAACTGGACCGACGCCGAGCTTCTGCAGGTGCTGGAGCGTACGATTACGCCGCATGAACAGGGCAACCGGTTTCATGTCACCGCCGGGCCGCTGATACATCTCGACCCCAAGGCGGCACTGGCACTGAGCCTCGCCTTCAACGAACTGACGACCAACGCGATCAAATACGGTGCGCTCTCAAATGCCGATGGACAGGTGGCAATCGACTGGTCACGCGAGGAAATCGACGGCGAACCATGGCTTGCTCTGCGCTGGTGCGAGATCGGCGGCCCGGCCGTCAGCCCGCCGCATGAAGATGGTTTTGGCACGACCCTGATCCAGCGCAGCATTCGTTATGAATTGCGTGGCGAGACGGTGCTGGATTATGCGGAAGCGGGGCTGATCTGCGACATCCGTTTTCCGCTGTCTGCGAGTGACGAGAACATCATCAGCTGAATGCACCGACCAGATGAAAGCGCCTTATGATTTAAAGCTTTCAGGCGTTTTCCAGCCGCGACAAATCTCCGTCATTCTACAGTTCGACGAAGCCTGAATATGGGCGGCTGATGTGTTACCAAACGCGCAGCCAAACTTGCGCATCAGTTTTCGACACACTCGATTTGCCGGAGGCCGTTTCGTCGAAGTCATGCAGCCATGGCGTTGCACTTTTTGCGACACTGTTTTGCAACTATTGCGGCTATTCGGTCACTCATCGCCTCGTTATCAATTCTTGTCTTTGGCTTCTTATGGACGCTGAAGGCATTGCGCATTTCCACTTCGTATCAAGCGGCTGGAGACATCGGGCTTCGCGACGACGTGTCTGGTGGCGATCGCCTTCTCAACAAATCAGCAGGGGAGCGAGTTGATGCAGTCATCAGACTACGACAAATCCATGCAACGGAATCTCACGCACGTCTTCAGTGAGCGCGATCCGAAAAAACGTCTGGAAGTAATCCGTGAGCTTTACGATCCGGACGCTGTGTTGAACGAACCCGAAGCGTCAGTAACTGGGCACGAGGCGATCTCGGACGCTGTAACCAAGCTTCTCGATAGCTTACCGCCTGATTTTACATTTACCGCGATGGGACCAGCCATCGGCCATCACTCCATTGGGCGCTTACGGTGGCAGTCCGGCCCGCCGAACGGCCCGGCCGCGGTGCAGGGTATGGATATCGCCCATTTCATCGACGGTCGCATCCACGCGCTTTACGTCTTCATTGAAGATGAGGACTGACCCGGCACGTCTTCCGCTTGGAGGACGTGGATAGACCACGCCGCCTACACCGCTCGCGCAATAAGGATAATCGTCTAATGTGCCGCTTCCTTGCCTGGATTGGAGACCCACGCTTTATTGATGAATTCGTACTCAACGCCGGCCAATCCCTTGTGACGCAAAGCCGCTCCGCTCTGATCGGGAAAACCTCCCTCAATGCGGATGGCTTTGGCCTTGCGTGGTATGGAGATCGCGATCTGCCGTGCGTCTATAAGGATGTGCATCCTGCCTGGTCAGACGAAAACCTGAAGCAAATCGCCTCCCATATAAAGGCGAGATTGTTCCTGGCGCACGTGCGCGCATCAACATCGACGGCAATTTCCCGAAATAACTGCCACCCGTTCAGCAAGGGGCGATGGAGCTTTATGCACAATGGTCAGCTGGGAGGGCATTTGAAACTGCGCCAGAAGCTTGATGTCATGATACCCGTGGAGTGTTACGACCAACGATATGGCGCCACCGATAGCGAGGCAATATTCTTGATTGCAGTCGGTTTGGGACTGGATCGGTCACCCATATCTGCAATGGAGCAGGCAGTCGGAAAGGTTGAGATGCTGGCTCGGGAAGCCGGGCACACCCCACACATGCGCTTTTCAGCATGCTGGAGTGACGGAGAGAAAGTGTATGCGGCCCGCTACGCTTCAGATCGTTTCGTTCCAAGCTTATTCTATCGTCTTCAGGAGGACGGCATTGTCGTTTGTTCGGAGCCACTCGATGAAGATGAATCCGGCTGGATTGAGATTTCACCCGGAACAGCGATCACGACTGATGGGCGAACGCTGGAAAAAGTAGAGTTCAGGCCTCAAGCCTGTGTGGTGAACACTTAAAAATTCTCCGGGCTCTGCGTGATGGCAAGCCCGTTCAGGAGCCATGGGAAAGACCAGAAGCCACTTATGGCTATCGCGGATCGCCACGCTTCTCAAACGCCAAGAGGCGGGCCGTCGATCATGATCCCACCAATTCAAAATGCGTTCACCGGCTCATGCACAACCCCCGGCAAGCCGGGAATTGTGCATCTGGCATATCATGGCGTTCCCTGACGTCACTTCGACGGTCAGGAAGCCGCATTTTCAGAATGAGCCGACGGCTCGATTGCTATGGCGATCTTCCCCCGAACACCGTTATTGGGCGTCTCCAGCAGCGCGTGGGCGAGCGGAAGGTCGGCAAGTGAGTAGACGGCGCCCACATGTGGCCGTAGCTGCCCGCGCTCGACCAATGCGCTCAACTCGTCCAGCTTGCCGCGGTTCTGACGTGTGAAGACGAAGTGAAAACTTGCGTTTTTGCCCCATGCCTCAATGAGGTTTTGCGGCTGAGCGATATCCACGATCGAAACGACGCGCCCAAGTTGGGCGAGTGCGTGTGAGCTGCGAGACAAAGCGTCTCCTCCAATCGTGTCAAAAACCACATCGACACCGCGACCGCCGGTTTCCCGCATGACGACATCGACATAATCTTCTTTCCGATAGTCGATGACGACATCCGCCCCGACACTCCTAGCAAATTCGAAGTTATCTTCACGAACAGTGGTGAACACTTTCGCACCAATGGCCTTCGCAACCTGGATCGCCACATGTCCAACCCCTCCCGCGCCGCCATGGATCAGGATGCTCTCTCCCACCCTGAGAGCTGCGCGGCCAACCAGCGCCTCCCAGACCGTTCCGCCGACAAGGCTCAAGCTTGCCGCTTCGAGATGGCTTAGCGAAGAGGGCTTCCTTGCGATGATGGATTCATTCGCAACGTGATACTCCGCATAGCTTCCCGGGCCGTCGAATATCTGCGGGGTGTACCAGACCTCATCTCCGGGAGAAAATGTCGTCACGCCCGGACCGACTGCTTCGACAACGCCGGAAACGTCGTGACCGGTAATGGCCGGCAAAGGCACCAGATCGCGATAGTCGCCACGCCGCACCTGGTAATCCAGCGGATTGATTGAGGTTGCATGGACACGCACAAGAACTTGTCCGGCCTGTGCAACGGGTTTTGGCATATCCTGAAGCTCGAAGGCTTCCGGGCCGCCGAAAGATTTGAGTGTCATCGCTTTCATCACATATCCTTGTTTCGTTAAAAAGGAATATCGGGAAATTCCGATATTATGAGGCAAAAATCACAGGTCCTTGCCTATGATCTCAGCCAGGGCACTGATGGTAGCTTCATTGCGCTTATAGTAGGTCCACTGGCCAATGCGCCGGACTTCTACAAGCCCGGCTCGATGGAGGGTGGCAAGATAATCGGACACCGTTGACTGCGATAGCCCGACGCCTTCCTGGATGCTGCTGACACAGACACCTACGACATCAACGTCACCTTCATCCTGTGGAGGGAAGTTCATCGCAGGATTTTTCAAGCCTTTCACGATCTCAAGGCGTGTCCGGTTTGAGAGGGCTTTGAATATCTCGAGCAATTCCATGGCCCGTATATATCGATATTTACCGATATGTCAATACTAACGGCGTCCGCAGCACTCTCACATGAATATTCTTGAGCGTCTGACGAGGGCAAGTAGCGTCCAGCGGTAAGCACCCGTAGCATTCACGAAAAACATCGGAGCGCTTCAAGTTGCATCAGTCGATTTTTGGCGTTCCGATGAACCGCAAGCACGATGCGTGACGGTTGCCAGCGAGGCAGCGCTGCCCTGAAGGGCCGCGCACGCCTTAGACCACGCATGGTCATCCACCGCCAATGCCGTCTGCAACCAGGCAAGGGTCAGGCGCTTGGTTGCCTCCAGCACTTCGGGCGCCTCGATATCGGTTTCGCGCGCGTCCAGCCCGGCGATGCCGCCAAGCCCATGCCCAACGCCATGCAGCGTGACCAATGCGTCAGAACCCTGTCCATCATGAAAGGCGTCGGCGTGCCACTCCGGGCCGCGCGTTGTGAAGTGCGGATCATCCGCATCACCACAGACGACAAGGCTGCGGGTGGTCAGGCCGGAAAAATCCACGTCGAAAAAAGGAAACCGGGCTGCATTGTCTGCGGTCAAATCCTTTCCGCCGCGGCCTGGAGCCGCCAGCAGAACACCCGCAGAAATCCGGGAATCCGAAAAATCCTCCCCATTCAGGCGCGCACCCAAAAGAAGCCCGACTGTGTGCCCTCCAAAGGAGTGACCGGCAGCCGCGATACGGGCATGATCCAGCCGGCCGTATATCGCGGGAGCCTGACGCTCCACCTCGACGATCAGATCAACAATGACCCGCAATTCCGCCACGCGCTCGCGCCAGAAAAAAGGCGCCCCGACCGCGTCGACTGACAATCCGCCGATACGAGAGCTGGCATGCGTCGGCTGGATCACGACAAAACCGCGCTCCGCCCAGAACTGTGCAAGAGGCGCATACCCGTCCTTCGAAGGCAGATAGCTGGACGGACCGAAACCGTGCGACAAAAGCAAGATGGGCAAGCTCTCACCGATGGCAGGTGCAGTAATGCGCAGCTCAAGCGGTGCCCGCCCCTCCATCGGCAGACGGACGGGCGTATAGGCCACCGTAAGTGCCGCCTTGGGCGAAGGAATGTGCCGAGCGAGGTTGATGAGATTGTTCATGGTCATATACCCCGATGACTGCCTAGCTTTCGGCCTGTCCTGCTTCACGGAACAGGGTCTGCGCATCGGCCCCTGCCGGGATTTTCATCGGTGCCTCAGGATCTGTTACCGCACGCATGATGGCCTGGACTACATCGTCGACCGTCGTCACCTCAGTTCCCGCACGCAACCTGTTGAGATAATCGTGGACGAATGTTTCGTAAGGGGCGGGAATATCCATTCCCATGCGCGCCACAGCGTTTTTCCCGAATGAGGTGGAGGGAGCGGAACCGGGCAAAACCAGCCGGATGCGCACGCCGAAAAGAGCGGCTTCAAGCGCGAGGCTTTCCGTGAAAGCGTTTAATGCCGCCTTGGAGGCGCTGTAGACGGACAGCGCTGGTAGCGGTTTTATGGTCACGCTGGAGCTGATGTTGACGATCACGCCCGCTTTCCGTTCGCGCATCTGCGGAAGAACGGCCTTTGCCATGGCAATCGCGCCGAAGACATTGGTTTCGAAGAGATCACGGACCTTCGACATCTCCGAGCCCTCCAACACGTTCAGCATGCCGACACCGGCGTTGTTCACCAGAGCATCAATCTCTCCCGCGGCCTCGACAGCTTTCTTGACGCTTTCGTCGCTGGTTACATCCAGCGCCAAAACTTTCAGCTTATCGGTATTCGGCAGCAGGTCAGGACGCGGGTTCCGCATGGTTGCAACCACATCCCAGCCCGCCTGCAGGAAGGCCTGCGCCGTGGCGAGCCCAAAACCGGAAGAGGTCCCGGTAACAAGTATCTTTGGCATGTTTGTTCTCCTGATGAGTGTGCCTCTAGTGATGGACGATTGCCTTGGGACTATCTATATTCGTTTGTCCGTATTTATTGAGCGTTCGTCCAAAACATGATCGATCCTATTGCTGAAGTCGTTTCCCTGCTGAAACCACGCCCATCCATAAGCAAACTAGTAACGGCTGGCGGCGAGTGGCTTGTCGAGCGCAAGGAGCTTGGCAGCCCATTTTATTGTGCGGTGGTGGAAGGTCGCTGCCTGATCACCATAAGCGGCAGTGAACCGATACTGCTGACCGCTGGCGATTTTGTTCTGGTCCCGGAGATTTTCTCATTCACGATGAGCAGTCTGGAAAGACCGCGCGGAACACTTCCACAGCGGCTTGAGACCAGTCCCGGCGTCTTCCGGCTGGGCGCCCCCGATGCCCCTGTGGACCTGCGAGCAATGGTAGGACATTGCGCCTTCGGATCCGATGACAAAGCCCTTCTCGTATCACTCCTGCCGCAAGTCATACATCTGCGTGGCGAGGACCGACTATCGGTACTGGTCAAGCTGATAAACGACGAGACCCGGCATGAGCGGGCTGCCCGCGAAATCGTGCTTACCAGGCTGCTTGAAGTCCTGCTGATTGAAGCATTGCGTTCAACGGCTGGCCCTGCGGGCCATCCCGGCCTTCTGCGCGGCATGGCCGATCCGCAACTGACGCCGGCATTGCTTCGGATACATGAAGATCCCAGCCAAAATCTCAGCGTGGAGAGCCTGGCTGAGCATACGGCCATGTCGCGTTCCTCCTTTTTTCAGCGGTTCCGCCGGGAGGTCGGCGTCGCGCCCATGGAATATGCGACCAGCTGGCGCATGGCGCTGGCGAAAAAGCTGCTGCGCGACGACGTCGCTACCGCAGAAGTCGCGAGGCGTGTCGGATATGGCTCGGCGAGTGCCTTCAGTGTGGCGTTCAGGCGGCACGTAGGCACTTCTCCCGGCGCCTATTGCCGCGAGAATTTTACCGGATAGGAGAGAGACCTGCCGACACTCGTGTGCCGGCAAATCCTCCCAACAGTCCCCTCACCGCCTGATCTGTCGACGAAATGGCTGCAGCGAACAGACCGATCAACGCACCGTACTTCAAGATTTAAAATGAGGTTCTTTCACATAGACCGGATACCTGCACTTGGCGGCCGAGGTAATGGCTCTGTCGATTTCCAGAGCCACAGCTGGATTTTCCGGCGATGTCGAAGCGATTTCAAAGCCGTCGGAATCGACGGTGAAGCCGCCTCCCCCGAAGACAGGATTATCCCCGGGGCGATGTCCGACGCGGTTAGAACTGAAAATGCAGGCGCCGCTTGCGATACCGGCCATGCTCGCCGCAGTTTTCCACATGCGATGATCAGTACCGGTTGCTCGTGGCACGGCGATCAGGTCGGCCCCCAGCTTGCCAAGGTGGCGTGCTTTTTCCACAAACATCAGCTCTGTACAAAGCAAAACACCGACCGTGAGCCCTGCAACCTTTATCACATCGAAACCGGGACGCCGAAGCTCGAACCAAGCTTCTTCCTCCCACCCTGGTTCAGATGGAAAATAGTGCTTCTGGTGGATGAATTCGTAACGGCCTTGCATCAGCACGAACCCCTCGTTCACAAGGCGATTGCCAGACAATACGGGACGCGATGAAATAACCGCCGCGACCGGGAGGCGCGACAGGCTGTCCAAAGCGCGCTCGTGAAGCGACGCCCATTCTCGAGCAGCATCAATGTCGAAACTGCGCATTGTCGGCTGCCAAAAGCCAAACGGCATTTCATTCGTTACAAGAATGTCATTCCTTGCATCACCGAGTTGCTTGGTGATCTCCTCCCAAGCCGCCTCGCCCGGCAACAGACCTTCCGGCCACTCCACCGACCACGCCCTAACCATCCGGCACTCCCTGATTATTATCGTTGAACGCCTGAGTTCAGCGCGATGTCGATGCAATGACCGTCAGCCAATTTTAATACGACCGCAATCACGCAAGGGCGCCGCCGTCCACCGTCAGGATCGTGCCGTTGATCTGCCGGGCAGCAGGCGTTGCGAGAAAAGCAACGGCCGCGGCAACATCTTCCGGCTGACCAAAACGGCCGAGGGGGATCAGGCTACGCTGGAAATCAGCAAACTCGCTTGTTTCCGGATTGGCATCGGTATTCGTAGAGCCCGGCTGAACGAGATTGACCGTTATATCCCGAGGCCCCAGTTCGCGCGCCAGGCCGCGGTTGAACGCCTGCAGCGCGGCCTTGGTCATGTAATAGACCGTGCTGCCTTCTCCCACGCTTCGGTCTGCACCGGCTGAGCCGATGGTTATCACGCGACCGCCCTCCTTGAGGTGCGGAATGGCCGCCTTGGACGCAAGCACCGGCCCACGCACGTTGACCGCGAACAGCGCATCGAAGTCTTCGACATTAAAGTCGGCTATGGTGTTGTATCGTGCGATCGCGGCATTATTGACCAGAATGTCGAGGCCACCCAGCGCGCGAACAGCTTCCTCAACGGATCGCCGAATCGCGTCGGGATCAGCGCTGTCAGCCTGGATCGCCACGGCCTTGCGTCCATTTTCTTCGATCGACCGAACAAGTTTCTGCGCGCTGTCGCCAGACCGTTCATAGGTAATCGCGACATTCGCACCCTTTTCGGACAGCGCTCGCACGATTGCCGCTCCGATACCACGCGATCCGCCTGTGACCAACGCGTTCTTCCCTGCCAGTTCCTGCATGATCCAAACCCTTTCAACTGATGTGACCCTGATGTTCGGATCGGAAGCCTATTTCTCCCGACGCGGATGATCCGGGCCGTTTCTCTGGTTGAGCATGAAGATAGGAAGATGCGCGTGAGGCCACATTCCCGATCTTCCCAAAGACTTGCCTGATTCTCCCAAACGCACTACCTGATCAGATATGCGAGAGTTTGCGAACGCGACGAATATCCTTCTCAGCGACCTGTCGCCCTTCGCTGGCGGGCAGAGGCGACTGACCGGGCTTCCAACTCCGGTTCCACGCCTCACGGTCTGGACCAGCACAGTCGACAACCCATCGACATCGGCGGTGTTCGAGCCCATGTTTTATGCGGTTTTACGCGGCACTAAGGTGTTGACCATGGGCGAAAATCGTTTCGAGCTTCTGGCGGGGAACTGCGCTGCCTCGTCGTTCGGCCTGCCCTACACGCATCAACTGACGGGCGCGAAGACAGACCTTCCCTATGTCGGCGTCAGTCTCCATCTCGATGTCACCCTGCTCACCCGGGTCATGCTCGATATGCCCAAACGGCATGATCGCTGGACATGTGCGGTAGCGGCCGGCGACCTGAACGGTCCTGTCGGCGAAACATTCGCACGCCTTGTCGGGCTTGTGAACACGCCCGACGACATCAGCGTGCTGGCACCGCATTACGAGTTCGAGCTTTACTACCGCCTGCTGCAAAGCTCCATGGGCGATACGCTCAGTCAGATCAACCAGCGCAACGAGCGGTTCCAACAGCTCAAGGCGGCAGCGGACTGGCTCGCAAACCATTACCGCGAAGCTGTCGTCATTCCAGATCTGGCGGCCTCATCCGGCATGAGCGTCACCTCGTTTCACCGACACTTCAAGGACGTGACGGGATTTAGCCCGCTCGCCTTTCAGCGGCAGATGCGCTTGCTCGAGGCGCGCAAGCGTCTTGTCGCCGGGAACACCAACGTATCGCATGTGGCATATGAAGTGGGTTATGCAAGCCCATCGCAATTCAGCCGGGAATACAAGAGCATGTTCGGCAGCGCTCCGGTTGCCGATCTGCAACGCTAAACCTAGCCAACACCTTCGATGTCTGGCCGCTTGAGACTTACGCCGCAGCATTGCCGCCCATTCACAATGGAGATTTGGCTACCTTGGTGGGTAGGGTTCGATATCCGCCGACCAATAATGTTTGGCGATAGCCTGGCCGTTACGGATGACATTGTAGGCGATATCCGGATCGCCTCCTTCGAAAGTATCCGGGTTTGCGCCGCATATCAGGCAATACATGCGCTGATGGATGACGCTTGCAAAATATTCCAGCGGCGGAGCGGTCTCCTCCTGCCCTATAGCTTTCATCTCGTCGGCAACCTGATTGCTGGCTTCTTCCAGGGCGACGGACAATGCAGCCGCCAGAGAATGATCCGCACGTCTGATAATATCGGCAATCTGCCTTTGGACCGGTGTGAGAACAGGACAGCTCTCCGTCATAACGTCACCTCGTGCTGAGCCAACCTTGTCATGTTTACGGTCATCCTGATTGCCTCGGCAGTGTGGTGAGGAGCGACATGTATCTTCGGGCATTCTCCGTGAATTCGCGATCCGTGTCAGAGACATTCTCAAGCGCCGCATGGCGCGCCTCCACCGCCGCCTCCATTCGATCACCAATCTGCGGATCAGAGGCACGTGCGTGGTCAACCAGAAGGCGGATCGCGGTTTTCAGCGCAAAATTCTCTGCGGCAAGTATCAACTGCCGTCGTTCGGATTCATCTTTTTCAATGTCTTCCGGCCGTTCCTTCCTTTTCCGATTTTCTCCGGAACGTCCACGCTCTTTCTCCCAATGACGGGCAACGCTGCGGCCGACATACAGAATTTTCCATGCGGTTTCAGGATCGCCCCCGGTATAGGTTTCGGGGTCGGCGCCGCACAGCCGCAGAAAAAGGTGACGAAGAACGCCTTCTGCAAAATAGTCATGCGGCGATCTAATCAAGCCAAACGATTGAAGCTCATGGCCCGCGGTATTCACGGCCCGATCGATCGCTTCGTTAACGTCTGCCCATAGCGCCTCGTCGGCCTTCTTCATCAGCTGGTTCATTTCCTGCATATTGTTCTCCTGCTCCGGCATACCCCCTTGCCCGAGCATATGTTCAATTTTCAAGCTATTCGGCAAGGCGACGGATTTGCGCCACTGCAGTTCGTCGCTCGGCAAGATTGCCCGGCGAGCGGCGTCTATTTCTGTGCAGGTTTTTGCGGCATATTCGCGAAAAGTGACGCCAGCCGCCGTGAGGCTCCCACCACGGGTGGTCCGGTCAAGAAGCCGGACGCCGAGTTCCGCTTCGAGACGGGCCAGCCGCCGACTGACCATAGACTTGGAAATCCCCAATCGTCGCGCCGCAGACGAAACCCCTCCGGAATCGGCAACTTCGACAAACGTGCGCAGATCTTCGACGTCCATTGGTGGCCCCATTTTACGCGATAGTCTGGGATCTAAAAGTTTCCTGCTGTCTTGACGATTGGGGCGACTTCCGTGCCCAGGAGTTCGATCGATCTCTTCATAGCCGACGTATCCAGAGAGGCCGTACTCATCTGGAAGGTGATGCGGGCAAGACCGCCGAGTGTTTCGCTCGCCCTCAGCATTTTCTCCGCAACGGTATTCGGATCCCCGACCAGAAATGCGCCGTCGGGGCCGGCCATGACATCAAACTGCTGGCGCGACGGCGGCGACCAGCCGCGTTCGCGACCGATCGTCGTTGTCAGATGCGCCCATCCTGGAAAGAAGGCATCCTTGGCGGCATCATTTGTCTCACCGACAAAACCCATCGCATGGATGCCGACCTTCAGTGTCTCCGGGGCATGTCCGGCGCGCCTGCCTGCTTCATGATAGAGATCAACGAGCGGACGGAACCGCTCGAAGCTGCCGCCAATGATTGCGACCATCAGCGGCAGGCCAAGCGCACCGGCGCGGGCGAAGGATTGCGGCGTGCCGCCAACCCCGATCCAGACCGGAAGCTTTTGCTGGTGCGGGCGCGGAAAGACGCCCTGCCCCGCCAATGACGGCCGAAACCGCCCTTCCCAGGTGACATGCTTCGTTTCGCGAAGCTCCAGCAACAGGTCGAGCTTTTCTGCGAAGAGGTCGTCGTAATCACGCGTATCGAGGCCGAACAGTGGATAAGCCTCAACGAAGGAACCGCGGCCGACGACAATTTCCGCGCGGCCTTTCGAGATCAGGTCAAGCGTTGCGAATTCCTGGAAGACGCGCACCGGGTCCGCCGCGCTCAAGACGGTGACCGCGCTCGTCAACCTGATCCGATCTGTCCGGGCCGCCGCGGCCGCCAGGATGACCGCGGGCGCAGAATCCAGAAACTCGCCGCGATGATGCTCACCAATGCCGAAGACATCGATGCCGACGCGATCGGCGGTCACGACCTCTTCTATCAGTTCGGCCATACGATCGGTCGCAGACGGTGGTTTGCCTGTCGCGGGATCCGGGAGAATTGCTGCAAAACTGTCGACACCGATTTCCATGCATGGGCCTTTGAATAATGATCGCAATACGGGTTAGTCCGCGCTGGCGACTGGAAATCGCCGGCGCGGTATTGGAAATGGCATCACGGGATCGCGCGGCCAGAGTGCGTGGCGAATACGCGTTCCTGGAAGCCCGTCAGCCGTTCCAGTGCTTAGTGTCCACCGGCATTGGAGGTCGGCACCGGTGTATTCAACAGTTGCTGCTCCCACAGGTAGGCCATACCGCTACCGGCCAGATGATCCTTGAGGAGCTCGACGAGTGCGGGACCCGTTTTGGTCCGTCGGTAGTCGCGCTGCCATTCAGCGACGAGTGCAAACCAGGTCATCATGTTACAGCCTGCCGCGATCATGCGCTGAATGGAGACCTGATGGGCTTCGAGTGACACGCCACCGCATGCGTCGGTAATGACGGTCACATCCCAGCCTTCGCCGGCTGCCTGAATTGCCGGCATCGCAACGCAGATCTCCGTAAAGAGGCCCGCTATGATCAGCTGCTTACGCCCGGTGGCCTTGACAGCATCGACAACATTCTCGTCTTCCCAGGTATTGACCCAGGTTCTGTCGATCACTTCCTGACCCGGAAAGACATTCGTAATCTGCGGAAAGATGAGACCACCGCGATCGGCGAGGACACTGGTCAGAATGGTAGGGACATCAAAGGCTTTGGCCGCTTTCGCCAGGCCTGCGGAATTGTTCACCACCATGTGCGGATCATGGCTGTTAATATTGGTGAGCTGGTAGGGCTGGTGGTCAATCAGAACGAGAACCGAATCTTCCGGGCGAAGAAGCGACGCAAGGCCGTTGCGAAACGTCATCGATAAATCCTCCATTGTCATTTCGTCAAAATGATTGATTTGTCAGAGACATCAGCTGACAGCTGAGCTGCAGACACGCAAAGACTGTCATCCCGGCTCGCAATGCGGTAGTGCTCGTTCATGTTGTGCTGTGTTGCGAAATAGGGAACGCCAGTTTGGACACCGAAGACTTGCGGACATTTGTCGAAGTGGCAGATTCCGGCGGCGTTTCGGCCGCTGCGTCGCGGCTCGGCATCTCGAAATCCATGGTCAGCCGTCGATTGGCCCGGCTTGAGGCGGAGCTTGGCACCCAGCTTTTAGCGAGGACCACCCGCGGCGCCTCACTCACGGAAGCTGGAACAATATTCCGGGACTATGCGGCAAGGATCAGCGGCGAAATCGACAGCGCCAGGGAGACACTTCTGCCCGCGGGTGAGTTGAGTGGCCGTCTTCGTATTGCCGCCCCCCTGTCATTCGGGCCAACCCATCTCGCGCCGGTCATTGCGGCAATGGCGCAACGCTATCCCCAGCTGCAGGTGCAGACCTGCTATAGCGATCAATTCGTCGATCTCATTGCGGAAGGCTATGATTGCGCCATAAGGCTGGGCCGTCTTCAGGATTCGAACTTGATCGCGAAGCGTATCGGCCCGCTGTTCGGCAGACTGGTTGCGAGCCCCGATTATGTTGCCAGGCACGGCTCTCCCGAAAAGCCGGAAGACCTCATGAACCATCAGGCACTCATGCAGGGCACAGAGGCATGGCGGTTTATGGATGGCGAGAAAACAGTGACCATCAATCCACGAGGTCGTTTCAAGGCTGACAATGCCGTCGCTCTCGTGGCCGCCGCCGTTGCAGGTGTGGGGATCGCACTCGTTCCCAACGGTGTGACTGACGAATACGTTGCTTCCGGCGCTCTGTTGGCACTCATGCCGCACCACCCGCCACCGCCCGCAGGCATTTATGTTGTCCGTCCACCGGCTCAGTATCCGACCAGAAAGGTGCGTATTCTCACCGACATACTGACCGAGTGTTTTGGCCGGGCCGTAACCCCGCAAGCCTGAGGCTGGCGACACAATCAGGAACGGCTAACCAGGGCGAACCGACCGTGATGCCTCCCGCGCGCTTGCTCCATAGTTTCGTTCCCGCCAGAACCCCGATGAATGGCAGCCTGACGCGTCTTTCCGTCGCTCTTCCTTCCAATAGGCCCGGATTGGCGACTGCGAGAAATCTTTTCGGCGGAAGCGAAGCGCAACTGGATCGGGCTTCGTGCCCGCTATTCGGCCAGGTGTTTTGAATAGAATCCCGCTAAACTCTCGACCGCCTGACCTACATATTCCGGCTTGTAGTACATGTCATAATGTCCAGCGCCTTCAACAGCCAGAAAGTGCTTTTCCCTTGCCGGTGAACGCTCATAAAGCCGCTCTCCTGCCTCGTATTGTCCGGTCGTCCCACGACGGCCGCCGACAATGACCTGAAGCGGCTGTGTCAAAAGGTCGGACACAAGTCCGAAGGCATCGAAGTTCAGGATATTGCCATAGCTGACGAAAAGCAGGCGGTTCGTGGAATTCGGATGGCGATACTGCGATTCCCGGTAAAATTTGACCGCTTCAAGCACGTCCGGATCCGTGATCCCCGCCTCTTCGGCGTCCTTCAAACTATCCGGAATCCACGGGTCCCTGCGCGGATTGCTACCGCGCGCTTCCGCTGTTCGCTGGGCTGCCACATCCACCAGAGCTTGGCGATAATCCGGAAGCAGACGTCGCAATGCCTCACCGATATCGTTTGCAACGACTGTTCCAACCGCCTTGAACCGGCGCTCCGTGAGGGCCGCATTGATGGCGTAGCCACCGCCCGCGCAGATACCCAAAAGGCCAACGCGCTCTTCGCCCACATAGGGCAAGGTCATCAGATAATCGACAGCGCAACGGATATCTTCAACACGGGCAGCCGGGTCCTCGAGATCTCTGGGATCACCACCGCTTTCGCCCTGATATGACGGATCGAATGTGAGAGCGACATAGCCCTTCGCGGCCAGTCTCTCGGCGTAGATCGCACCGATCTGCTCCTTGACGCTGCTGCCGGGCGTGACGAGCACAAGTGCCGGATATGACCGGCTGTCATCGAAGCCGGGAGGCAGATGCAGATTGCCGATAACCTCGATATTTCGGTTCCTGAACGAAATGCGTTTCATGTTGCTTCTCCTCCTCTCACATCGTTTTCAGCATGCGTTGCCAACAGATCCGTCAACGGCAAGAACGATCGAACAAGGCTCCCATGAACGCACCGTGCAGCGTCGAGCGGCGATCAAAGCATCTTGCGACCGGCAGACGGAATCCGGCAGATCGGCGTATTTCAGCACTGTCGGACGACGTGGATTCTCATGGACTGCAGGCTCATGTTCGTTTCCTCCGCGATGCGTGGGACTGTTCATTCAGCTGACAGGTGCGACACCTTCAGGACGTGCGAGCCGCCAGGATATGTTCCAGGTCCTTCAGCGCCGCAGCCGCCGTCGCCAGTGGCTCCTTGCCGGATCCGATCGCCAAAGTTTCGCCCATCGCATCGGTCACGATGCGGATCGCCTTGTCCTTGCCGCGGATATTGGCGAAAGGGTCGGCAGGCGGATAGGTCCGGATGCCGACCGCGGCGCGGATTGCGCCGTTCTCGCGCCACAGGCGGCCGACGAGTTTCGGCACAAGCCCTTGCCCGCGCCATGTCTCGATCCGCTCGGTGGTGACCGACTGGATACCCTCGACGTCGAGATCATCCATCGTAAGGTCAGCGCTGAGGCCGAAGTTGGCGATGAGCAACAGCTTGCAGGCGGTATCCCAGCCCTCCGTGTCGTTGCGCGGATCGGCCTCGGCAAAACCGCCAAGCTGCGCCTCGCGCAAGGCCTCGTCAAAGCCGACCCTTCGCGTCGTCATCGCATCGAGCAGGTAATTGGTGGTGGCATTGAGGATGCCTTCGACTTCCAGCACCTCGCAGCCCTTGAGACTATGCACGACCAGATCGATCGTCGGCAGGGCGGCCGCAGCCGCACCGCTGAGTTTCAGGAGCGCGCCGGAGCTTTCGGCCAGCGCCTTGAGTTCCCGTCCGCTATGAACCAGCGCGCCCTTCGAAATGACGATCGTGTCGCGCCCGGCTGAAAGGGACCCGCGAAGATAGGCAAGCCCCGGGCCCCCGGTGCGGAAATCGCTCGGCCCTGCCTCTATCAGGATATCGGCGGCGCTTTCCTCGATGAGGGCCGGGCCCGACAAGCCATCCTCTAGCGTGGCGAGTTGCGCCGCTTCCAGCCCGTCCGCGCTCACTGCGCCGGCGCGCGATCCACAGACAGCCACGAGCCGCACATCCGCGCCATAAACCTCTCGGTACCGTCCCCGCCGGGACAGGAGCAGGTTTGCCGTCGCCCGCCCCACGCCGCCGAAACCTGCAATCGCAACCCTGAATGTCGTCATCGTCCCTGCTCTTCTGGCTATTTCGCTGGCGCCGGGCTCAGCGGCTCGGGCACCGGCCGGACATGCAAATGGTCGAGGCCCGACATGGCGTCGCCCTGCACCTGCTCGGACAGCCGCTCATTGTCCCGCCGACGAACGTCCTCTGCTGCTTCCTCCACGTCAAGCTCGGCATAACCCAGCGCACGCAAACCTTCCGCACCCATCATGTAAGCGGATTCGACCGTTTCGCGAATCTGGTAGTCGACACCGGCGCGGATCAGATCCACGGCATGGGCACGGTCATAGCTGCGCACCAGTATCTTTGCCTGGGGGAATTCATGCTGCGCCAGTTCGACGACCTGCAGCGCGGCTTTCGGGTCGTTGATGCAGATCAGCAAGGCCTCGGCCGAACCGGCGCCGGAATGATGCAGCGTGTCGAGACGCGTGCCGTCGCCGAAAAACACCTTGAAGCCGAACCGCCCCGCTTCGCGGATGCGGTCGGGGTTCATGTCGATGACGGACAGATTGACACCTTTCGACAGAAGCAGTTGCGAGGCGATCTGGCCGAAACGGCCGAAGCCGATGATGAGCACCTTGCCGCTCAGGTCTCGCGCGGTTTCAACACCCTCCATCGAGGCCTTACTGCGCAATAACCGGTCCGCGGCAATCATCAACAGCGGTGTCAGCGCCATGGAAAAGATCACAACGGTGGTGAACAACGCATTTTCGCGCTGATCGATCACTCCGCCGGCAGTTGCGGCGGCATAAAGCACGAAGGCGAACTCGCCGCCCTGCAGGAACATCGAGGTGCGGTGCAACGCCTGATGGTTGGAGCCGCCGAACAGACGGGCAACCCCATAGACCACCGCGCCCTTGGCGATGGTGAAGGCAACCAGCATGGCGATGAGCAGGGCCCATTCGGCGGCCACGACGGCAAGGTCCAGCGACATGCCGACGGCCATGAAAAACAGGCCCATCAGCAGGCCGCGAAACGGCTCGATATCGCCTTCGATCTGGTGCCGGTAGCTGGAACTCGACAGCATCACACCGGCCAGAAAGGCGCCCATCGCCATGGAAAGCCCGACGCCCGCCATCAGCAGGGCCGCTCCCAGCACCACCAGCAGCGCGCCTGCCGTCATCACCTCCCTCGTTCTTGCCCGCGCCAGAAGGGCAAAGAACGGATTCAGTCCCCATTTCGACACGCCGAGAAGAACGAGCAGCGCACCGAGCGCCATCAGCACATCCATCCATCCCGACTGCCCCTGTGACAACGGCGACAGGAAGGCAACCACCGCCAGAAGCGGCACGATCATCAGGTCCTCGAAGAGGAGGATCGACACGGACTTCTGTCCCTCGGCGCTTGAAATCTCGCCGCGATCCTGCAGCACCGACATGATGACGGCGGTCGAGGAGAGCACGAAACCGGCACCCGCCACAAAGGCCACCGTCGCCGGCAGGCCGAAGGCGAGCATGCCCGCGAGCGACAGGGCCGTCGTCGCTGCCGCCACCTGCACAAGGCCGAGCCCAAAAATCTGGCCGCGCATGGCCCACAGCTTGTGAGGTCTGAGCTCCAACCCGATAACGAACAGGAACATCACCACGCCCAGCTCGGAAAAATGCAGGATCGACAGGGCATCGGTAAAAAGACCCAGCACCGACGGGCCGACCAAAACGCCGGCTGCGAAATATCCGAGAACGGAGCCGAGACCGAGCCGCCGAAAAAAGGGCACAGCGACCACGGCAGCCCCCATCAGCACGATCGCCGGTCCGATCGTCTGCCCCAAACTCGCTTCAGCCATGCATTGCTCTCCGATTCTCTGCCTTCAGGCCCTCGGTGCCATCCAACGATCCGCCCGGAAAAAAGAGGCAAAACGGCCGCGAATCTTGCACCATCCATTGTATCTGATGGCCGTAGCTAGCGTTGCAATCATGAGACGGACAGTCACTTGTTCTGCAAAAGTCTGTCGCAATTGGCGGAACGCCAAATCGCTGGATGCCGGGCTGAAAGTCTGCAAACTGAGTAGGCCCGCAATGTGTGGATGTTGATGACTTGTCGACCACGGGTGGCGAACCAACATTCATTCGCGACGAAGCAAACCCGATTTCAATAACACTGAAAACGAATTCAGACAGGGAGTTTTCCATGACCAATCTTGCGGCGGCCGCCCTTGTCGCAGCTTCGCTCTTGTCCGGGACGGCGATCGCGCAACAGGCCAAGCCCACCATCGTCCTCGTACACGGCGCATTCGCCGATGCTTCAAGCTGGAATGGTGTGATTACGCATCTCCAGAAGGACGGATACAACACCATCGCCGTCGCCAATCCGCTGCGTAGTGTCGCGAACGACGCACGGTTCGTTTCCGATGTCATCGGCAGCATCGAGGGACCTGTCGTTCTCGTCGGTCATTCCTACGGTGGTCAGGTCATCTCCAATGCCGCGAACGGGCACGAGAATGTCAGGTCGCTCGTATACGTGGCAGCCTTCGCGCCGGACGTTGGCGAAGCAGCGGCCGACCTTGCCGGCAGGTTTCCCGGGAGCACGCTCGTTGAAGCGCTTGCTGCACCAGTTAAGCTGGCCGATGGTGGCATCGACCTTTACATCGACCAAGCAAAATTCCATGCGCAGTTCGCCCACGATGTTCCGAGTGAAGCCGTTGCAGTTATGGCCGCGGGTCAACGGCCGATCACGCAGGCGGCGCTGACGGAAAATTCCGGCGAACCCGCCTGGAAATCGATCCCGTCTTATTTCGTTTATGGCGATGGCGACAAGAACATTCCGGCCAAGGCACTCGGCTTCATGGCTGAACGCGCGGGCTCGCGGCGTACCGTCGTGGTGGAGGGTGCATCACATGTTGTCATGATCTCGAAACCGGAGATCGTGGCAGATGTTATAGAGAATGCCGCGAAATAGTGCGCTGTTGCGGCATTCGCCGGGACAGCGCGATAATGGGGAAGAAAATCATGGCCAACGAAGCGACAGGGGAGGCTTCCCGTCAACGCGCCTTCATCGCCGATACTTTGGCACTCATCCTGTTTTTCACGACAACAGGGATCATCAACGAGCGCTTCATTGCCGGCATGACTTGGGAAGAAGTCTTCAAGGCCCGCCTGCTGGGAGCAGCTCTTATGGTTCCGGTGGCGCGGCCGTATGGCCTGTGGCGTGACTGGCTCATGCAGCATGCCGGTGAGACGCGGTTATCCCGACTGTTCTGGGATAGTACCGCGCTCATGACCTTTCAGGTGCCGATCTACGCAGCCATCATTGCGGTTAGCGGCGCGAAAGGTGGCGGTTTGCTGAGCGGAGTTCTCGGTGCGGCGATCATGATGCTGGTTCTCGGATCACCATATGGTGTGTTCCTGAACTGGGTCAGAGGTCTTTTCGGCCTTCCCAAAGGCGGACAGAAACCAATGTCACTGGATGTGTGAGATAACTGGATTGTTCGTATGATTGCATTGACGGGAACAGAGTATCCGATCATCCAGGCGCCGATGGCTGGGGTGTCCACCCCAGCGCTTGCGGCGGCTGTTTCCAATGCGGGTGGTCTCGGATCACTTGGGATCGGTGCAAGTTCGCTCGCTCAGGCAAGAGCGATGATCCTTCAGGCCCGATCGCTCACCAACCGGCCAATCAACGTCAATGTCTTCTGCCACGCACCGGCTCGCCGCAATGAAGTCGTTGAGACCGCATGGATCCGGCATCTTTCTCCACTGTTTGCCGAACTTGGCGCGCAGGTGCCCGGGCAACTGAACGAAATCTATCAATCTTTCCTCACTGATGAGGAAGCATTCCATATGCTGTTGGAGGTGAAGCCCGCCGTTGTCAGTTTTCATTTCGGCATCCCTGCTGCAGACAAGATAACTGCTTTCAAGGCAGCGGGCATGACCACGCTGGCGACTGCCACCAATCTGGAAGAAGCATTGGCCATCCAGAACGCCGGTATCGATGGGATTATTGCGCAAGGCATCGAGGCAGGCGGGCATCGCGGCATGTTTGACCCGGCAGAGACAGACGAGCGTCTGGGCACTTTGGATCTGCTACGGCAGTTGGTTCGTCACATCAACCGGCCAATCATCGCGGCGGGTGGCATCATGGATGGAGGCGGCGTTATGGCGGCACTCGATCTTGGCGCCGTAGCGGTGCAGCTCGGTACCGCCTTTATCCTGTGCCCGGAAACCGCCGCCGATACGGCTTACCGGCATACCCTCAAAACTGCACGGTCCGGCCAGACACGATTGACCTCGGTTATATCGGGCCGCCCCGCACGTGGCATCGTCAACCGATTGATAGAGCATGGCGAAGCTTCCATCAGCCCGCCACCGGCCGACTATCCGGTTGCCTATGACCTTGCAAAGCAGCTTCATGAAGAAGCGACCAAAATCGGAAACAGTGGTTTTGCCGCACACTGGGCCGGACAAGGCGCACCGTTTGCTCGGGAATTGCCGGCAGCGCAACTCATGCAGGTACTCGTCGATGAGTTAACGGCAGCCCGTTGCGAACATTAAAGCCAAACCAAACAGCGTTCCATCACCGCGAGTTCGCCCGGTTTTCGACCTTACAGCCATTCGACGACCGGGCAACGCTCACGATTTTCAGGCAATCGACCAAGGAGCGATAACCTGAAGCATCTGTGACCGTTGCCCCGCTCGTTTCCGAAGCTTTCCGGCATGCCCTAACCGTTGCTCGCCTCTTGCGAAAGCACCCTTGCGACCGCCGGATCCGCTTTGACCCTGTCGTGCAGGGCCTGTATGTTGGGATAGTCCGTCAGGCCACCCGGCAGGAGTTTTATCGCCCATCGGATCATCGGGAAGGAATAGGCATCGATGATCGAGCGCCCGCCATCAAGGATGAATTCACGGCCGCTCATATGACGCTCCAGAATACCGAACTGCTTGGCCACAAGCCGGTGGCCGGCCTCGACGACAGATCTGAGAGCGTTCTCGCTTTTGTCCGTCGTGTAACGGTCAGGCAAAAAGATCGGCCAGAAAGCAGCGTGAACATCCGAGGTGAAAAAGGCCGACCAACGATGCGCCTCTGCTTTTGCGCGTAGATCTTCACCGCCGCCAAGCGCAGCCTCGGGGTGCTTGTGTGACAGATAGTCGAGGATCGCGCCAGCCTGTGTCAAAAGCCAGCCATCGTCTTCGCGGAAGGTCGGCACTGCGCCGGCAGGATTGATCGCCAACAGTTTTTCAGAACCGTACTGAACCTTGATGGCCTCGTATGGCGCGCCGATCCATTCCAGCGCGATATGGGGCGCGAGCGAACATGCACCGGCCGCGTAATAAAGTGTGGGCATGGGTCTACCATAACCTTTCCGTCAAAGACCGGTCGGCAGCCTTCCTGACCACCAATCTGTCCTCAAACCTCAATTCGGGATCAAACCCGCACATGCTTGTATGCCGGCTTTCGAGACAGACCTTGTCACTCGTGCACGCAATACGATAGTGCTGCGCAACGCCAAACAATGTCGCGGAATGGGGAACGCAGCTTGGAAGTGGAGGACATGCGGACATTCGTGGAGGTTGCCGATGCGGGAGGAATAACCTCCGCTGCGCGGCGGCTCGGCATCTCGAAGTCGATGGTCAGCCGGCAACTGCACCGACTGGAATCGGAACTGGGCGTACAGCTTCTGGCCCGGACGACACGCGGCGCGTCACTCACTGAAGCTGGAGCAACATTTCGCGATCACGCAGCCAAGGTATGTGCCGAGATCGACGTCGCGCAGGAAACCATCCTGCCGGATGGTGAACTCCGCGGCCTGCTGCGGATTGCAGCCCCTCTCTCATTCGGCCCCACGCACTTTGCGCCGGTGCTCGTGGAAATGGCCAGACGCCATCCACACCTTAAGGTCCACATCAACTTCAGCGATCACGCTGTCGACCTGGCTGCCGAAGGTTTCGATTGTGCGATCCGCCTCGGTTATCTGCGGAACTCCGATCTCAAATGGACCCGCATTGCACCCGTTTTCGGTACTGTGGTTGCGAGTCCCGACTATATCAAGAGACACGGCGCTCCTGAAACGCTGGCGGAACTGGTCGAGCATCAGGCGGTGATGCAAGGCACCGAAAAATGGCAACTCATGGATGGCGATGAGGTCGTTGCCGTCAGCCCTAGCGGACGTTTCAAAGCGGACAATGGAACAGCGCTTGTTTCGGCGGCACTCGCGGGGCTCGGCGTGGCGCTTCTTCCCACCGGTCTCATTCGGGAACACCTTGAATCAGGTGCGCTGGTTCCGGTCATGGCCCGACACCCCGTTCCCGTCGCGGGCATATATATCGTCTGCCCTCAAACACCCTATCCTGCCCGCAAGGTGCGGATACTTGCTGAAATGCTGATTGAGAGTTTTGACCCCGCCCCTGTATCAGGCGGTTAAAAGCCGGTTCATTCTATGCGGATGCCGAAAAGGACATGGGCGAACGGTCCGGATCAGAGCCCTGCGGCCGCCTGGCTCAAACCCGGCTCAAGATATTCGATCAACATTTCACTGAGAACTCGAACTTTGCGGTTGGGTTGCTCACCGGGAGGCCGGACAACATATATTCCCGCCTGCGGAAGAGGGTAACGGCTCATGACCGGAACCAGCCTGCCGGCTAAAAGGTGATCCCGAATGAACTGGTTGGCCAGTGCCGCAATCCCCAGACCGGCGACGGCGGCGTCGGCGAGAACCGTCCCATTATCCACCTTGAAGCGCCCTCTGGGACTGACGGTGATCAGCTTGTCGCCATCCATGAGTTTCCATGTTTCCGACCCTCCCATCAAGGCCTGATGCGCGGAGAGTTCCTCCAGGGTTTCCGGCGCTCCATGCCGCCTGATATAGTCTGGACTGGCGACGAGCTTGCCGTGCAGTGGGCCGACGCGTCTTGCGATCAGGTTCGAGTCGTCGAGAAAGCCCAAACGGATGCCGCAATCGAAGCCTTCGGCAACCAGGTCCACGAACCGCTCACCATAGGATGTGTGAATCTGGAGCTGCGGGTGTCGCCGACCCATCTCCGCCAGTACCGGCGCAAAATGTGTCGGACCAAACGACAACGGCGCCGCCACACGAAAA
>NZ_WIXI01000017.1 GCF_009617585.1 Endobacterium cereale
CCCGGAGGTCTCATGCGTGCGCCGATAGTGGCCTGGTTTTACTCCGCCGCTTGGCCTTAATTTGCTCCGGCGTTGACAGAACTGCTCACCTCGTCAGCGACCGTTCGGCGCGTGGAGCTTCGAGCAGGCGTTCATTCTCGTACTAAGATGACAGTTGAAGCCAGCGTTGTGAAAACCGACATGCGCGACTAACGAACGAAGTGCGTAATCAGTGCTCACCTAACGGAGAGCAAAAATGACCTGTAACCGCCCCGAGCACGTATCTGCACCGGCTATTGGGATTGCTGGCGCTGGCGCAATAGGAATTACGCTGGCTGCCAGAATGCAGATGAGCGGGAATAAGGTAACCTTGCTCACCAGAGACACAAGAACATCCACTTTCCGTCAAGATGGCATACGTTTGATCGACCACGAGGGTCAGCACCATCTTCACCCCGAAGTCGCTTCGACTTTCGACACAGGGAATTTCGACGTTCTGTTCCTGTGCGCCAAATCCCATGACTTGCCGGGGCTCGCGGCCTCAATTCAGCACCTCATATCCAACAGGACGGTGGTTGTCCCGGTCGTGAACGGTATTCCTTGGTGGTATTTTGAAGGGCAGGGCGGCAGTGAAGGAGGAAGGCGAATTTTTGCGGCCGATCCGGACGGCAGCCTTGGCAAGGCCATCCCCTGGCGTCAGGTGATCGGAACGACCACTGTTATTACTGCAGAGAAAACCGGTCGCACGAGTGTTGTTTCCTCCAACCCACTTCAGATGACAATCGGTGAGCTCACCGATGAGATGACGCTCCGGGTCACCAATATCAGGGCTATCCTCGAAGGAGCCGGTATCTCGATCCGGGTGGCCCCTCGCATCAGAGACGCCGTGTGGACAAAAGTTGCCAGAAACCTGATATCGAACCCGCTCACGGCTGTAACTGGAGCGACGCTTGATCTAAACTTCGCTGATCCTCATCTTGGGGAAATAAGCAAGGCGATGCTTGCTGAGATGCTCCCCGTTATTGACGCATATGGCGCATCCTTGGAGGTGCCACCCGAAGAGATTCTGGCACTCGGGCAGAAGATGGGACCGATCAAGACATCGATGTTGCAAGATCTCCAGCTCGGTAGAAGGCTCGAGTTGGCGACAATATGTGATGCAGTCATCGAACTGGCTGAGGCCCGAAAAATAGAAATGCCGGTCGTTGCAGCAATCAGTAGAATTGCGCACTTTATTGACCGGAGGAATGGTGAGGCCGCTGTTTCCGAAACAAACGCCACCAACGACGACCTTGAATGGAGCCAGCGAACTGTTGATCGCCGTGCGTAGGGCTGGCGCGAGCGCTGCTTCGCGCAAAATCGTTGTGTAGGCATAAGGGGCATTTGAGGTTTGCAGGCCTCAAGAAGGCCACTGGCCAGCGGCGGCAGTCTAATTATTGTCCCGATCTGTTCAACTTGGAATGCTGATTTGTCCCACTTATTTCGTAGATTCTGGCTGATACATTCGACTGCAGGAAACCAAGGAGAGCCGCTTTGAATATGCCACTGGTTGTTGAGAGCTATTTCGAGGCTGACAATCGAAATGATGCGGGGGCATTTTCTGCAGCCTTTTCGATCGGAGCAATTGTGGAGGATGACGGGGCTCGCCATCTCGGTTCAACAGCAATTCTTGATTGGTGGGCAAAGACGAGAAAGACAGCGCGCTATGTCGTCGAGCCTTTGGAGGCCAAGGTAAATGGAGAGAAAGCGTTCGTTCGCGCGAAGGTGAGTGGCGAGTTTTCCGGTAGTCCGGTGATGCTGGATTACTGCTTTACCTTTAGAGGTGGCAAAATCATCAGGCTGGAGATCGTGTAGAGGCGACTTCTGAGGGAAGCGCGCCGTTAGCCGGGTAGGGGGCGGCGCCCAAACACGTGTGCCGGAAGATCCTTTACTCCAAGCGCATGACCACTTGGAAGGTCTTGCACGTGTTGCGCAAAGCGGGCCCCAGTCCCTGGACGGCGCCAGTATCCACAGAATGAGGTGCTGCCAGGTCTGAGTGCGTGTCATGGCGCCTCGGCCAAAAACTCCGGCAGCATGAATGTAGATATATATCACGATAAGAATTTGTCAACGCCGGAGCAAATTAAGGCCAGGCGGCGGAGTAAAACCAGGCCACTATCGGCGCACGCATGAGACCTCCGG
>NZ_WIXI01000024.1 GCF_009617585.1 Endobacterium cereale
GTGGCCGGATTTTACTCCGCCCCTACGGCGTGATTATCGCGCCGTTACCGTGGCAGACTTTTGCACCGCCGCTCTCACGCTGAATTTCTGGGTCCCAAAATGTTGAAGTTTTTCGGAATAATATTGCTGATAGCAACCGGCATTTTTGTTGTGCTGCTGCTGTTTGGCCTCAGCAATTGCTCTCCATCGGCGTGTGAGGCACAAGAGATGGTCGCCTGGTATCCGGCGTATATCTACGCCATGGTGTACGTCCCCGTACTAGTGATATCACTCATCATCTTGGGAGTGTCTCGATTGGTTCGAGATCGCTAAGGCTACACCACAGATATTGGCGGGAAGCTAATTCTGGCGCCTACATAAAGCGCGGGTGTCATGACTGCTTCTGGCGCTTTGTTGCCGTCAATGCTGCAGCGGTAGCTGCGGAACGACCCACCGCGCCTGGTCAACGTGCAAGAAAAACACCTCTTACGGTTTATCACGGGTCGCCGGTTCAGATCCCATCAAGAGCTTATGGCAAAGCTACCTGCAAATCCGCAGCTTTCGTCTCACTCTGGAATACGGCGCCGACCCCGATAAGAACGGGCTGATCAAATCCGATATTACACATTGCTTCGCCCAGTTTGCTCAAGCTGCCGGACCATCGCCTTTCGTCTTTTCGAGTCAGGGACTGCACGATGGCCGTCGGTGTGTCCGGGGGTAGCCCCGCAGCGACCAACCTTTTGGCGAGTTCACCTGCCGTGCGGCCCGCCATGTAATAGATGGTTGTGGTCTTCGGGTCGGCGAGGCTCGTCCACTCAAGATTGTCGGGCAATGTGCCCTTGCGTGAATGTCCGGTGACGAACCGAACTGACTGCGCATGATCGCGATGGGTCAGCGATATACCAAGTTGGGAGGCCATTGCACTTGCGGCGGTTATGCCCGGCACCACGTCTACTGCGATCCCGGCTTTTTCGAGACAGGCGATTTCCTCACCGGCACGGCCGAATATCATCGGGTCGCCGGATTTGAGCCGCACCACATGCTTGCCGGCTTTTGCCAGTGTCAGCATCATCGAATTGATGTCCTCCTGTCGGCAGCTTTCGCGACCGCCGCGTTTACCCACCAGCATGCGCTTGGCTTCGCGGCGCGAGAGCTCCAGCACCTCGTCGGAGACAAGATCGTCGAACAGGATGACGTCGGCAGCCTGCAGGGCGCGGACAGCCTTCAGCGTCAGCAGTTCGGCGTTACCCGGACCGGCGCCGGCAAGCGTCACACGGCCTTGCTCCTGCGCGGATGTTGCGACGTGCGCGGCTTCGTCAAGAAGGACGGCCTCGCTTTCCGCATCCGCCGGTGTCTGGAAGGCTCGGTCCACAAACCGTTCCCAGAAAGCGCGCCGTTGCGGACCGACAGCAAGCCGATCGTTGACCCTTTCACGCACCCGTTGGGCCATCTCCGCCCAGCCCTTCAAGGAAAGCGGCAGCAGTGTTTCGATCTTTCGCCGGATTGCCTGGGCCAGGATCGGCGCCGCGCCGTCCGTCGAGATCGACACGACGACGGGTGAGCGGTTGACGATCGAGCCGAACTGGAACTGGCAGAAGGCCGGTTTGTCGATGACGTTCACCGGCACGCCGGCCGCGCGCGCTGCGTCGAAGAAGGCTTGCGCTTCGGCATCGTCCTCACAGTCGCCGATGGCCAGTGTGGCGCCCGTGAAGGCTCCGGTGGTCCAGAGTGCGTCGTGGTGCACGAAGCAGCCCTGCGGATGGTCCGTCCCCCGCGATATCAGTTTTTGGAACGTATCGGAGAGCTCGTCCGAATAGACATGCACTTGCGCCCCACAGGCCGCGAGCAGTTCGGCTTTCCAGGCGGTGGCATCCGATCCACCCGCAACGACGACACGCTGGCCTTCCAGCGCCCAGAAGACGGGCAGTTTCGCCAGCGGCGCCATTCGGGCCGGCGCATCATTCCGCGGCTGCTGCAAGACATCCATCGATGATCCCCCTGATTTCAGCGCGGCAGGAGCCGCAATTGGTTCCGGCATTGGTCTCTTTGCCGACGGCTTCCACGCTGTGGCAACCGCCTCGAATGGCGGCGACGATGCGATTGACGCCGATCGAATAACAGGAACAAACAGTGGCGCCGGGATCGGGCTGATCCGCGCCGGGCCGACCGGCAATAATGGCAAAACGTTTGCGCAGATCGGAATGGGAAGACTGCAACTGGCCGATCGCCCAGTTGCGCGCAACCGCCACGGGTTGGCGGGCGAGGAAAATGGCGGCTAGCAGCTTGTCGGCATCGAAAAACGCAAGCCGCTGCTCGCCGGATTGCCTGTCGGCATAACCGAGCGGCTCTACATCTGTGGGAATACCGAAAGTATCACGGCACCAGTCTGTCCAGTCCTCGACCGTGTCCCGGAATGCCAGCTCGGTGCGCCATCCGCCATCTGCTTTCGCGATCGCCCAGTAATCGGTCGCAGACACTGAGGGCTTTCCGGCTGAAACGGCAAACCCGTAAACCCTCGCCGAAAACCGGCGCGCTGCGATCGCCACGTTTTTCGCAGCAGGTTGGCCCGAGACCGGGTCGGTCAACGGCGGTACGAGCGCGTCGATCCGCGCCTTGGCGGCGAACTGATCGTTCCAGTGCATCGGCACGAAAACGCTGCCGGATGCTTGTCGCTCGCTTATCAGGACACGGGTGATCACCGTGCCGGAAGGACTTTCGAGTTCGACCAGATCAGCCGCAGAAAGGCCGAGTTCCGTTGCGTCGCGGGGATGAAATTCGGCGAAGGGTTCGGCGATATGGCTGGAGAGCCGGGCGCTTTTGCCGGTTCGCGTCATCGTATGCCAATGGTCACGGATTCGACCGGTATTGAGCGTCAACGGATACCGGGCGTCGGTGCGCGCGGTCGTTGCGGGAACTTCTATGGCGATGAAGCGCGCCTTGCTATCGGGATGGTAGAAGCCGCCCTCGGCGAAAAAGCGGCTCGTATGCCTGACCGCGCCGACAGGCTGTGGCCATTGAAACGGTGCAAGCCTGTTGTAGGCATTATCATCGATATCGCCATAGGCGCCGATATCGAAATCGCTACGACCGTTGTTTTCGAAAGCAGAAAGAGCTGCGTGTTCGGCAAAAATCTCCGCTGGCGAGGCGTAGTTGAACCCGTCAAAACCCATGCGCCGGGCGACCTCCGACATCTGCCACCAGTCCGCGCGGGCTTCGCCGGGCGGCGGCAGAAAGCCGCGTTGCCGGGAAATCCGCCGCTCTGAATTGGTGACAGTGCCGTCCTTTTCACCCCATCCAAGCGAAGGCAGAAGCACATGCGCGTGGCGCGTCGTGTCGGTGTGGCGCAGGACGTCGGAAACGACGACGAAAGTGCAGTCCCTGATCGCAGCCTCGACGAAGTCGGCATCCGGCATGGAGACGACCGGGTTGGTCGCCATGATCCACAGCGCCTTGATGCGTCCGTCAGCAACCGCCTTGAACATGTCGACCGCTTTCAGGCCGGGTTTCGCCGCCATGGTCGGTGAGGTCCAGAAGCGCTGCACGCGCTCCCGGTCGTTTTCGTTTTCTATTGCCATATGGGCGGCGAGCATGTTGGCAAGCCCACCCACTTCGCGGCCGCCCATGGCGTTCGGCTGGCCGGTCAGCGAGAACGGCCCCATGCCCGGCCGGCCGATGCGACCGGTGGCAAGATGGCAGTTGATGATGGCATTGACCTTGTCGGTGCCGGAGGACGACTGATTGACGCCCTGACTGAAGCAGGTGACGGTTTTTGGCGTCTGCTCGAACAGGCGGAAAAAACGCTGCAGCTCTTGGGCCGGCAGGCCTGTGCGCATCGTTAATTCCGGTTCAGACAGCCCGGCGGCCGCGGCGACGGCCTCATCGAAACCCTTGGTATGGGCAGCCACATAAACGGCGTCGACCGCGCCTGTTCCGGCGAGATGGGCAAGCAGCCCCATGAACAGCGCCACATCGCCATCGGGCTTTATCGCCAGATGCAGGTCGGCAATGTCACATGTCATCGTCCGGCGCGGATCGATGACGACGATCTTCATCTCCGGCCGCTCAGCCTTTGCTGCAGCGAGCCGCTGGTAGAGAACCGGGTGACACCATGCGAGGTTCGATCCGGTCAGGATAACGAGATCGGCGAGTTCCAGGTCCTCATAGGTACCCGGCACCGTGTCGGCACCGAAGGCGCGACGATGACCGGCAACCGAAGAGGCCATGCAAAGCCGGGAATTGGTGTCGATATTGGCTGAGCCGATAAATCCCTTCATCAGCTTGTTGGCGACGTAATAGTCTTCGGTGAGCAACTGGCCGGAGACATAGAATGCAACGGAATCCGGACCATGCTCGACGATTGCTTGCGAGAAGCGTTGCGCCACGAGGTCGAGTGCCCGTTCCCAATCATCCCGCTGGCCGCTGATTTCCGGGTAAAGCACGCGTCCGTCGAGGTCGATCGTCTCAGTCAGAGCCGAACCCTTGGAACAGAGCCGACCAAAATTGGCCGGATGGTCCGGATCGCCCTTCACCGTTACAGTACCGG
Organism: Endobacterium cereale; assembly: GCF_009617585.1. Taxonomy (GTDB): domain Bacteria; phylum Pseudomonadota; class Alphaproteobacteria; order Rhizobiales; family Rhizobiaceae; genus Neorhizobium; species Neorhizobium cereale. The sequence goes on from NZ_WIXI01000024.1 coordinate 4,523, forward strand.
TGTCCGCCACGGCAGCAACGACGCCGCAGCCGACGCCGCAATAGGGACAGGTGGTTTTCGTCTCGACGGACATGGGCGCCTTACTCCGCAGCTTCCAGCATCACGTTTTCCAACGCGATGAACAGCTTTCCGTCCTCGTTGCGGATGGGTATCACCCGCACCTCGCCCTCATCGGCACCAAGAGCCCTGCCGGTTTCGAGCGAGATCACCCAGTTGTGCAGCGGGCAGGTAACAGACGTGCCATGGACGATGCCTTCCGACAGTGGCCCGCCTTTATGCGGGCATCGGTTCTCGATCGCATGAACCTCATGTTCGTCGGTGCGGAACACTGCAATTTTCATCTGCGGCGTCTTCACGCAACGCGCGCCGAGAAGCGGAATGTCGGAAATATCGCCGATCGGATACCAGTTCATGTCCATCTCCTCTACTCGGCCGCCTGATTGAAGCCGACCGTCGCCATCGGCTTGAACTCGTGCTTGTCCTTGCCGGACACACGTTCCGACCACGGATCGACCTGGGCGAATTTTTGGCTGAAAACGAAGCGGTCGTAATAACCACGGCGCTTCTCTTCGTCCGTCATGATCTGCCGGCGGATTTCATCGAGGCCGATGCGTTTGGCCCATCTGTAGATGCGTTCCAGATAACGGCCCTGTTCGCGGTACATCTGGGCGAGCGCGACGATATGCTCGAGCGCGTCATCCTCGGTATGCACAAGCCCCAGAACCTCGGTGCCCTTGATGTCGAGACCGGCGGCGCCGGCGAAGTGGATCTCGAAACCGCTGTCGACGCAGATAACGCCGATATCCTTGCAGGTCGCCTCGGCGCAGTTGCGTGGACAGCCGGAAACGGCAAGCTTCAGTTTCGCCGGTGTCCAGGAGCCCCACATGAATTTTTCCAGCCGGATGCCCAGCCCGGTGGAATCCTGCGTGCCGAACCGGCACCAGTCGGAGCCGACACAGGTTTTGACTGTGCGCAGGCCCTTGGCATAGGCCTGTCCCGAAACGAAGCCGGCCTTGCCCAGATCAGCCCAGACGGCGGGCAAGTCTTCCTTCTCGATGCCCAAAAGATCGATGCGCTGGCCGCCGGTCACTTTCACCATCGGGATTTCGAACTTGTCGACCACGTCGGCGATCGCGCGCAGTTCGGCTGCATTGGTGACACCGCCCCACATGCGCGGCACGACCGAATAGGTGCCGTCTTTTTGAATATTGGCGTGCACACGCTCGTTGATGAAACGCGACTGGTAATCGTCGGCATATTCATCCGGCCAATCGCAGACGAGATAATAGTTGAGCGCCGGCCGGCATTTGGCGCAGCCGCAGGAGGTCTTCCATTCCAGTTCCTGCATCACTGCCGGAATGGTCTTTAGACCCTTCGCCTTGATAAGGCGGCGTACGTCATCGTGGCCGAGCTCTGTGCAGGGGCACATCGGCTGCACCGCCTTTGGGTTATAGGCGTCACCCAGTGTCATGCTCATCAACTGCTCGACAAGTCCGGTGCAGGTGCCGCAGGAAGCGGATGCCTTGGTATGGGCGCGAACCTCGTCCAGCGAGGTCAGGCCCTTGGCCGTGATCGTCGAGGTTATCTTGCCCTTGCAGACGCCGTTGCAGCCGCAGATTTCCGCATCATCCGGCAAGGCTGCAACGGCCGCCATAGGGTCCAGTGGGGCGCCCCCCTGGTAGGCCTGGCCAAAGATCAGCGTGTCGCGCATGTCGGAAATGTCGACGGCCTTTTTCTTGAGGTCGTTGAACCATGCGCCATCGCCGGTTTCACCGTAAAGCACGGTGCCGATGATGCGGTTGTCCTTCAGCACGAGGCGCTTGTAGATGCCGGCAGTGGCATCGCGCAGCACGATCTCCTGGCGGTCGTCGGCATCAGCGAAATCACCGAGCGAATAAAGATCGATGCCGGTGACCTTGAGTTTTGTCGGCGTATCGGAATGCACGAAGGCGGGTTTCGCATCTCCGGCCAGATGCGAAGCGGCGATACGCGCCATCTCGTAAAGCGGCGCGACAAGGCCATAAACCATCCCGTCCACCTCGGCGCATTCGCCGACCGAATAGATATCACCGTCCGACGTCTGCATGCCGGTATCAACGACGATGCCGCGATTGACGGCGAGGCCCGCCTCTTTCGCCAGCCCGATATTCGGACGAATGCCGACCGCCATGACCACCAGCGTCGCCGGAATGATACGGCCGTCGTCCAACTCGACGCCCTCGACCTTTCCGTCGCCGATCACGGCCTTGGTATTGGCCTTGCAGATAACCCTGATGCCGCGGCCTTCCACTGCTCTTTGCAGCAGATAACCGGCTGCGGGATCAAGCTGCCGCTCCATTAGTGTCGGATTGACATGCAACACGGTCACATCCATGCCGCGCTGGGCTAGACCAGCCGCTGCTTCCAGCCCCAGCAAGCCGCCACCGATGACCACTGCTTTCTCTCGGGATTGCGCGGCCAGCAGCATGGCCTCGACATCATCGAGATCGCGGTAGCTGATGACGCCTGGAAGATTCTTGCCGGGAACAGGGATAATAAAGGGCGCGGAGCCGGTGGCAATCACCAGCTTGTCGTAGCCTTCCGTGATGCCCTGATCCGAGGTCACGGTTTTGGCGGCGCGATCGATCGCAACAATGCGATGACCCTTGTAGAGCGTGATGCCGTTTTCGATGTACCAGCCATCACCGTGGATGACGATCTGTTCATAGGTCTTTTCGCCCGCAAGCACTGGCGACAACATGATACGGTCGTAATTGACGCGTGGTTCGGCGTTGAAGATGGTGACCTGATAGCGTCCCGGTGCCTGTTCGAACAGGTGCTCCAGCATGCGTCCCGGCGCCATGCCATTGCCAATGATGACGAGTTTCTGAATGTCGGTCTCTGGCATGGGTTACTCCGCTGCTTCGACGAAGCGGTGACGTTCGTAGAGGAACTTCAGCACGGCCTCGCGGGATTTGAGATAGGTGCGGTCGGAAGCCAGTTCGATGCGATTGCGCGGCCGCACGATCGGCACGTCCAGCACTTCGCCGATATGTGCGGCAGGGCCGTTGGTCATCATCACGATACGGTCGGACAGAAGCACGGCTTCGTCGACGTCATGCGTAATCATCACCATCGTGTTGCCGAGGCGCGAATGGATCTCCATCACTGCGTCCTGCAGATGCGCGCGGGTCAGCGCATCGAGCGCGCCAAATGGTTCATCGAGCAGCAGGATCTTGGGTTCCATCGACAGTGCGCGGGCAATGCCGACACGCTGTTTCATGCCGCCGGAAATCTCCGATGGTCTTTTATCCTTGGCATGCGCCATCTGCACGAGGTCAAGATTGGCCATCACCCAGTCGTGGCGCTCAGCCTTGCTCTTGGTCGAACCGAAAACCTTGGCAACAGCAAGGTTGACATTTTCGTAAACCGTCAACCAGGGCAGCAGCGAATGGTTCTGGAAAACGACGGCGCGTTCCGGTCCCGGCGCGTTGACCTCATGGTTTTCTAGAAGTACCGCACCGGCGGAGACCGGCGTCAGCCCGGCGATCAGGTTCAGCAACGTTGATTTTCCGCAGCCGGAATGGCCGATGATCGACACGAATTCGCCCTTGGAAATCGTCAGGTTGATGTTCTTCAGAACCTCGGTGCACACCCCGCCGCGGTCGAAATTCTTGTCGATATGGTCGAGTTTCAGATAGGCTTTCATAAAAGCTTCCTTAATTCGCAGCTGCGCCACGGGTGATGAACCGGCCAAGCGCTGCGACCAGCTTGTCGAGAGCGAAGCCAACGACACCGATGTAAATGAGCGCGACGATGATGTCGGAGAGGCGTGAGGAGTTCCACGCATCCCAGATGAAGAAGCCGATGCCGACACCGCCGGTCAGCATTTCGGCGGCGACGATGGCAAGCCATGACAGTCCGACGCCGATGCGAAGGCCCGTGAAGATGTAAGGTGCGGCCGAAGGCAGCATGATCTTGAAGAAGAACTCGAACTGGTTGAGCCGCAGCACCTGCGCAACATTGCGGTAATCCTGCGGAATGTTGCGCACGCCGACAGCGGTGTTGATGATGATCGGCCAGATTGAGGTGATGAAGATCACGAAGATCGCCGACGGGTTAGCGTTCTGGAAGGCGGCAAGCGAAAGCGGCAACCAGGCAAGCGGCGGCACGGTGCGCAACACCTGAAAAATCGGATCAAGCCCGCGCATCGCCCAGACGGACTGGCCGATGATCGCACCGACGATCACACCAGCAATCGCCGCCAGGCCGAAGCCGTAGGCGACGCGCTCCAGCGAGACGAGAACCCGCCAGCCGAGGCCGATATCCTGCAAACCATTGTGGAAGAACGGATCGACGATCAGATCGCGGGCGTCGCTCCAGACCTGAACAGGCGAGGGTAGGGATGCATCGGGCGATGAACAGAGGACCTGCCAGACGCCAAGCATCATTGCCAGCACGACAATGGGCGGCAGAACGCTGCTTGTTACAGCTGCGGCGATGCGTCCGGCATCGTATTTTGCAGTCTGCCTGCCGGAAAACGGCACGACGTTGGCCTGCGATTTGGCGGCTGGGATCACCGGGGAAAGATTCTCTTGTTTTGCCAGGGCGGACATTGGCGCGCTCCATAAGACGGGAATAAAAAGCCGGCGCGTCTCCACGCGCCGGAGGTGGGGAAATCAGCTCGCGGCCTTGATGGTCAGGCTATTGAGGTACGCGGACGGGTCTTCCGGATCGAAAACCTTACCGTCGAAGAACGTCTCCTTGCCGCGCGAACTCGTGGCCGGAATATCGGCCGCTGCCACGCCCAGATCCTTTGCCGCCTCGCGCCAAAGGTCTTCGCGGTTGACCTGATCGACAATCGCCTTGATGTCGGTATCGGGAGCAAACGTGCCCCAACGGATATTCTCTGCCATGAACCAGCTGTCGTGGCTTTTGAACGGGTAGGAAGCTTCGTCCTTCCAGAATTTCATTTGAAGTCCGGTCGCCTTCACATCGCGGCCATTGCCGTAGTTGATGTCGCCTTTCAGGCGGCCGAGCACGTCCTTGGCCGGCGCGTTCAACCACTGCCGCTTGCCGAGCAGGTCGGACATCTCCTCCTTGTTGGCCATGTCTTCGCACCATTGCTGCGCTTCCATGACGGCCATCAGAATGGCCTTGGCGGCATTGGGGTTCTTTTCAACCCAGTCGGCGCGCATGCCAAGTGCCTTTTCCGGGTGGCCCTTCCAGAGCTCACCGGTGGTACAGGCCGTAAAGCCGATGCCCTGATTGACGAGTTGCTCGTTCCACGGCTCGCCGACACAGAAGGCGTCCATGTTCCCAACCTTCATGTTGGCAACCATCTGCGGCGGCGGCACGACGATGGTGGAAACGTCGGTGTTGGGATCGATGCCGCCGGCGGCAAGCCAGTAGCGCAGCCACAGGTCATGCGTGCCGCCGGGAAAGGTCATGGCGACCTTCACCTCGTTGCCCGCCGCTTTCTTTTTCGCAAAGGCTTCCTTCAGCTTGGAGGCGTCGAGCTGAACGCCGGTCTCCGCATATTCCTTGGCAACCGAAATGCCCTGACTGTCCAGGTTGAGGCGGGCAATCAGCGCCATCGGTACCGGCTTGCTGTTCTGCGTCACCTTGCCCGTGTGCATGAGATACGGCATCGGTGAAAGAATATGCGCGCCGTCGATGCCATTTGCTGCGCCGCCGAGTACGAGATTGTCGCGTGTCGCGCCCCAGGATGCCTGTTTTCCGACCTCGACATCCGGCATGCCGTGTTTGGCAAACAGGCCTTTTTCAGCGGCAATGATTAACGGTGCCGCATCGGTGAGCGCAATGAAACCCAGCTTGGCGCCCGGAGTTTCGGGACCGGCTGCTGCCGCAAAAGCGCCGGACGGGAATGCTGTCTTGACTGCTGCAATCAGTGCCGCCGTGGCGCTGGTTTTGAGAAGCGTTCGACGACTGAAGCCCGGTGTCGAAATCTTGGTCATGCGCGTTCCCCTTGGTTTAACGGTTCGTGATCTTGGATTTCGGGCACAAAAAAACGCCGCTCGGATTTTGCGTCTGCCGGAAGAAAATCCGGACAGCAAAAACCTTGCGACGTCGGTGTCTTTTGCGAGCGCCTATCGCGCGCTCATCTGCAGCGGTCGCCGTTGACCGGTGCGAGATCTAAGAAGCAATCGGCGTGCCATTTTGATTTTTCAGGCAAAGGCGATTGAATTGCTTCAAAAAAATCTATCAGCGGCCATTTCCAACGGAGCGGCTGCTCAATTCTTCTCTGCGCATCTTTTGTGCGATTGCCGAATTCAGGGCAGAGGAATTAGACATAACATATGGAGTTCAGGATAAGCTGTCGTCGCTTTGCAGCTTCTCGAGAGCAGGTGGCTGCGCTCCGCGAACCGGGAAGCTTTCTACATAGGTCCGGATATTATCAGGATCGAAAACCACACCGTCCATGAAGCGATTGTCCAAAGACCGCCCCTCGACAGTTATGTCGTCTCCTGCAGGCCCGGTGCCCAGCGCCGCGCGATAAAGATCCGGGCGGTAGGCACTTGCGGCGGCCTGCAGATTTTCGCTGCTGAAGCTCGTCTGGTTCCAGCGCAGCATCTGGCTATAGATCCAGAGCGCGTGTCCAGGTTTCGGATAGTTGGCAAAGTCGCGATGGAACTGGAAGTAATCGGGGATCACGCGCCTGTTGCCCTTGTTGTCGAGACTGAATTCTCCTGCAAGCACATGGCGGATGATCGATACGGGAGCGGCGATATAGCGTGGGTCTGCCAGGGCCTCAGCAAGTGCGTCATGGTTTTCCGGACGATCGCACCAGCGCGCCGCGGCATCGAGCGCAACAATCAGGCGTGAGACCGTATCTGCGTGTTCCTGCGCCCATTCGGGTCGCATGGCGATGACCTTTTCCGGCGCGGACGGCCAGATATCCTGCTTGGCTGCGACGATGCGGCCGACGCCACGTTCAGACGCGACCATGTTCCACGGCGCTCCGACGCAAAAACCATCTATGGCGCCGGCTTCCAGCGCGTCAGATGTCAGCGGTGGCGGGACGACAACGAGACGCACGTCGTGGTCGGGATCTATGCCGCCTGCGGCAAGCCAGTAGCGGAATTCGTAATTATGGGATGAGAACGGGTAGGTCATCCCGAAGGTCGGGAGCTGCTCTCCTCGTTCCTTCATCCATTGCAGTGTTTTTGCCAGGGCATTGGCATTGTCGAGCGCGTTGGCATTCTCCGCGATGCCGCTGATCTGACGCATACGATCGAACAGTCGCGTGGAAAGCGTGATGGCGTTTCCGCCACGCCCCAGAGAGAAAGGCGTTATCGTCGGCGATGGATTGGAACCGAGACCGAGCATGGAAGCGACCGGCATCGGCGACAGCATATGGGCAATATCGAATTGGCGAAAGGCGAGCCGATCGCGCACATTGGCCCAGGATACATCCTTGACCAGTTCGATCGCCAATCCCTCCTTCGCTGCGAAACCGAATTCTGCAGCTGCGATCAGAACGGACGCGTCAACGAGCGGAATGAAGCCTGCGCGCAGCGTCTTCGGCCCTTCGCCTGTCACACGGCTGGGGGCGGCTAACTTGTTTTCGGTTTGGCCGGTCGTCATCATGTTCACTCCGGTTTCCTCCGGAACCTGCTCCGGATTAAACCCCTCACATCAACAGCCCTGCTGCCGTCACGACGCTTTGGGCGATTTCGGATATCTTCTTCTTTTCATTCATGGCGGTCTGGCGCAGCAGGGCGAAGGCGTCTTCTTCCGAAAGTCCGCGCATTTTCATGAGAATGCCTTTGGCGCGCTCGATGACCTTGCGCTCTTCCAGTGCGGATTTCGCTTCCGCCAGTTCCCGTCGCAGCCGGCTGAAGGCGTTAAAGCGGCTGACCGCCATGTCGAGAATGGATTTGACGCGCTCCTTCTTGAGGCCGTCGACGACATAAGCGGAGACGCCGGCCTCCATGGCCGACTCGATCAAGGCGGTGTCGGAGCGATCCACGAACATTGCGATCGGGCGACTGACGGTGCGGGTCAGCTGGAAGAGATGTTCCATCATATCCCGGTTCGGATTTTCGATGTCGATGATGATGACGTCAGGCTGTTGCGTCTCGATAATGCGTGCAACGCCATTGACCTCATGAATGACCGTGACATTGCGGTGACCGGCGTCGTTCAGGCCTTCCTCGATGATCGAGGCGCGGATGGCGTTTTCATCTATAACGAGAATTGTAAGATCAGATTTTGCCATCGCCGTCTTTTACAACATTGCGCCGTTCAGATACGCGGCAAAGCATGCAGTAGCGATCAAGGTTGACCAAGCATAGGAAAGACGCTGGTGCAGCAAAAATGCGATTATCATTCCACAAAAAGTGATTGTTCCGCCTAATAGTATACTGCGATCAGCAAACGCGAACCCAATAGAGCCCAGAAAAATACTTGTCGCGATTGTCGACTGCACCGCATACGTTGGACGCATGCTCGGTTCGCCTGAAAAGATCAGGACGAAGCCTGACCAACTGAAGCCGATGGCAGTGCAGATAAATAGTAGGTGCGGCTGCAATTTCGTCCCCTCTTTTATCTCAGAGAAGAAGCAATAGATGTGCCAAACCGTCCTAGCGCTAGTTCTGCACGTGAATGGCCAGTCTGCACCAGCCTAGCGCTAAGCGCTTGCTCGTTCTGTAGGCATTTAAACGCGGGTCGCTGGTTCAACTGTCATCAACTGTCTCGTTGTGTCAGTTTTTTTATCTCTTAGGAAATATTCATACCGGAAAGCGAGGAATGGCGGCACCATTACAGATGCGGCCATTATTTCACGCGAATAAACCGCAGGGTGTTGGTTTCCACGCAGAACTGAGCCGGTTAGGCGCACCGGCTCAGTTTCGCGTGGAAACCAACAACTGGCTTCCGAGAGTGGGCTGACTATCGCGCGGAACAGGCAAGTTCCATAACCTAGATTACCGAATTTTAATTAGCCGGCTAATTTTTTCGGTAATAGTTCCTTCTTTGGCGCCCGCGATCGATCATCCAGCTGCCCGCTTCTGTCCAAATACGCTATTCGGCAAAAGAGTCAGTGTTCATAATTCGAAAGCCGAGCTTGCGCGAATCCTCACCTTTTGCTTCGTACAGCTTGAAAATGATTGTATTGCAAAACGGCTCGTCATACGCGGTGGAGCCTTGCGTTTCCTCATTATAGGCTGCGAAGAACCACTTGCTGTTCTTCCTCTTTGCCTCTCGGGCGAACTTCAAAGCTTGAGGCGTAAGATACCCTTTACCTGCAAAACACGCCTCGTTAACCGCGGTGTAGCCTCCAGCTATCATCGCGCCATCTTTTGATTCAGGTTTGAGCCCTGCGCCATAAGCAGGTGAAATGGCGTAGCAAAAGGATAGTGTCAGCATGATCACGCGGGATGTAGATAGCTTCATCTTTCGACCTCGTAATTGCGTAGAGTTAGCGATCGGCGCAGTGCGTAGTAGCGCTGCCGGTTTGGTGCGCCGTTGTAATGCCGCTTATAGCAGCAGCGATAGGTAAATGCCGATGCACCTATATTGGAAGGCTGCGGGAACAGCCAGTTTTCAGAGCTTCACAAACTGCTACATGCGCGAGATCGATGGCGGCAAAATGATCAGCCACGCGGACTTCACCACTGGCCGGTGTGAGGCGCTGAAGCTTCTTCCCCTCGATATCCACCCAATAAAGGGCGTGCTCCGCCGCATCCCAGAGGGGCACTTCTCCCAGGATATTGGCGCAGTCGACAACGCATTCGAGCGAGGGCTTCAGCGCACTGATCTCATTCATGCAGCCCGGCCACGGCCGGCGGCCGTGGTTCGCAGATTGTCGAGAAGAACGGCGAGAAGCAGGATCAGGCCGCGGACGACATATTGGTAGAAGGCCTGGATATTGAGGAGATTCATAACATTTTCGGCAATACCCATGATCAGCACGCCGACGATCACGCCGGTCATCGCGGCCCGTCCGCCGGCAAGTGAAACGCCACCGAGCACACAGGCAGAAATGACGGAAAGCTCAAGGCCGGTCGCGGCATTTGGCTGGCCGGAGGTGATGCGCGAAGCGAGAAGAATGCCGGCAATCGCGCAGACCAGCCCTTGCAGCGCAAAGATCCAGATGCGCATGCGCACGACATTGACACCGGCCAGGCGCGAGGCTTCGGGGTTGCCGCCGATTGCCAGAGTATTCTTGCCGAAGACGGTCCGGTTGAGAATGAACCCGAAAACGAGGAACAGCAGGATCATGATCCAAATCGGCGTCGGGATGCTGAAGATCCGCGACAAGGCCAGCTGGTAGAATGCCGGATCATTTATGCCAACGGCACGGCCATCCGACGCGATCAAGGCAAGGCCGCGTACGATCTGCATGGTGGCGAGCGTCGTGATCAGCGCATTGATGCGAAATTTCGCGATGACGACACCGTTGACCAGCCCGACCACGCTGCCGGCGAGAAGTGCCGCGAGTAGGCCGAGGACGATCGAGCCGGAGGCATTGGAGACCATGACAGCGATCATGCCGGAAAACGCAACGGTCGAGCCGACCGAAAGGTCGAAGTCGCGCGATGCGAGGCAGAACATCATCGTACAGGCGACGATGCCGATCGTAACCACCGACTGCAGCAGGCCAAGCATGTTGCGCTCTGTCAGGAAGTTGGGAACGAAGATCGAGACAATCACGAAGGCGACGGCAAAGATCACCACCAGGCCCTGGTCGCCGAGAAGCAGCTTTTTCAACGAATTCATTGACGTAGTTTCCTGAAATTAGATCGTGCCGGCGGCATTCTTGTCGGGGAGGGCGGCGGTCAAGATACGCCGCTCGTCGAAATCTTCGCGTCCGATGTCCGCTGCTACGCGTCCCTGGCACATGACGATAATCCGGTCTGAAATCCCCATCACTTCCGGCAGCTCGCTGGAGATGACGATGATCGCCATACCGCTGGCAGCCAGTTCATAGAGGATTTCGTAGATTTCGGATTTTGCGCCGACATCGATGCCGCGTGTGGGTTCGTCGATGACGAGGACCTTGACGCCTTGCTCGGAGAGCCAGCGCCCGAGGATGACCTTTTGCTGGTTGCCGCCTGACAGATTGATGATGTCCTGTTTGCGCGAGGGCGTGCGTACTCTCAGCTTGGCGATGAACCGGTCGGCGACTTCAGCCTCTTTCTTCAAGCTCAGAATGCCGAAGGGCGAAAAATGCCGGCGGGAGGAAACCGCGATATTCTCTTCGATCGAGCGTCCCTGGATGATGCCCTCGAACTTGCGGTCTTCCGGGCAGAGGACCATGCCCGCGTTGATCGACGCCTTCGGATTACCGGGAGCAACTGCCACACCGTCGATATTGACGATTCCTCTATGGCGGTTGTCGGCTCCATAAAGAAGCCGGGCCATTTCGCTTCGGCCTGCGCCGATCAGCCCGAAGAAGCCCAGTATTTCGCCTTGCCGGACCGAAAAGCTGATCGGTGTCGCCAGTTTGGGGCCAGAGAGGTTGGCGACATCGAGCCGCGGCGCGCCGAGCGGACGTTCGCGCCATCCCCATATGTTGCTGATCTCACGACCGACCATTTCAGCGATAATCTGATCGCGACTGGTCTCGGCAATCCGTGGATGGTGAGCGACAGCCTTGCCGTCGCGCAGCACGGTAAGGCTGTCGCAAAGCCGGAAAATCTCTTCCAAGCGGTGCGAGACGTAAAGAATGATCGTGCCCTTGGCCTTGAGCTTTTCGATCAGGGCAAAGAGGACTTCGCTTTCGCGCGAGGACAGCGAAGAGGTCGGTTCGTCAAGTGCAATGACCCGCGCCTCGAGCATCACGGCCTTCGCGATTTCGATCATCTGGCGGGCGCCGATCGACAGGGATGAGACCTTGGCGCCGGGATCGACATCGATGCCGATGTCTTCCAGCCTGTCTTTGACCGTGCGCATTGTCAACGCCGGAGCAAATTAAGGCCAGGCGGCGGAGTAAAACCAGGCCACTATCGGCGCACGCATGAGACCTCCGG
>NZ_WIXI01000032.1 GCF_009617585.1 Endobacterium cereale
CCTTCGATCAGACGGCCATTGCCTTTTGCGCGGCCACCTTCACCAAAACCGGTATCGAACAGAACGAGGTCGCTGCCGGTATTGATGGCAACCGGCGCGTAGCTGTTGACGAACTGGTCAGTCGGCAGAAAGTTCTTTTCCAGAAGTGCTGCCACGGCATCCGGCGCCTGATCGGTACCAAAGGTTTCGTTCGGCTTCGGCAGAGCGCCAAAACCGTCACGGATGGCGAGAACCTCGAAATCGCCGAGCTTGAAGCGGTTCACTTCCGGCGGCATGGCATGATCCATGGGTAATCCCTTGTTGGCTTCGGCGCCGGAGGCGGCACCTTGGGCAGTCTGCGCATAGGCCTTGCCCGACAAAATGGCCGGCGCGGCCAAGACACCGAGACCGGCAGTTCCCAGCATCGTCCTGCGATCAATCGTAAAGCGCGTCATGATGATCTCCATCGTTTCCATCGGCCGAGCGAAGGCAGGACCGTCCCGAGGCAGAAGATAGAATGACCATGTGACGGACAAGCCGGCGTCACGCAGTCGTGATGCGAAATGACAAAAGTTAGCCGAACATGATTGGCATGTCATCCATTCAGGCATAGAGATTTTCCGGCCTTCTCCGCAGGCCTCAGCATCTTTTCCGTGAAGCGTCCCCGATGAACCGCGCAGTGCCTCTCATTCTTGCCGTCGCTCTTTTCATGGAGCAGATGGATTCCACCGTCATCGCCACCGCCCTGCCGACGATCGCGGCGGATCTCGGCGTCGGACCGATCACGCTCAAACTGGCGCTGACATCCTATATGGTGGCGCTTGCCGTGTTCATTCCGATCAGCGGCTGGATGGCCGACACGTTCGGCGCCAAGAAGGTGTTCCGCTGCGCCATTCTTGTCTTCATGATCGGTTCGATCTTCTGCGCCATTTCCGGAAACCTGATCGAATTCGTAATGGCGCGTTTCCTGCAGGGCATGGGTGGGGCAATGATGACGCCGGTCGGGCGACTGGTTCTGCTGCGCACCACCAAACGCAGCGATCTCGTTTCCGCCATGGCGCTTTTGACAATTCCAGCGCTTGTCGGCCCGCTCACCGGCCCGCCGATCGGTGGTTTCATCACCACATACTTTTCCTGGCACTGGATTTTCATCATCAACATCCCGGTCGGCATTCTGGGACTGATCATGACCGGCATCTACCTGCCGGAAATCGAAAAACGCGCCTCGCTGCGCATCGATTTTCTCGGTTTTCTGCTCACCGCCTTTGCTGCGGCCGGCGTGGTGTTCGGCCTCTCCGTCATCGGCCTGCCGGCGCTGCCGCCGGCCGTCGGCATCTCGGCGACGCTCACCGGCATCGCCTGCGCCGTCGCTTACGTTTTTCACGCACGGCGGCATCCGTTCCCGATCCTCAACCTGCGGATTTTCGAGAATGCGGCCTTCCGGGCAGCCACGATCGGCGGCACGATCTTTCGCATTTCGACGGGTGCGATCCCCTTCCTGATGCCGCTGATGCTGCAGCTCGCCTTCGGGCTCAACCCGTTCCAGTCGGGCCTGATCACCTTTGCCGGCGCCGGCGGTGCGCTGACGGTGAAATTCATCGCCAAGCGGGTCTATCGCGCCATCGGCTTCAAGACGACGCTGATCTGCGCAGGGTGTGTCGGGGCGGTCACCACCGTGGTCAACGGCTTCTTCACGCCGCAGACGCCGCATATGGCGATCATTCTTTTCCTGTTCATCTCGGGGCTGGCGCGGTCGTTCTTCTTCACCGGTGCCAATGCGCTGAGCTATTCGGAAATAGAGGATTCGCAGGCCAGTCAGGCGACCTCGATGTCCTCCGTACTGCAGCAGGTGAGCCTCGCGCTCGGTGTCGCCTTTGCCGCCTCCATTCTGGAGGCCGCATCCGCCATATCGGGCACGCATCTGCAGCTGGCGGACTTTCATCTCGCCTTCTATGCCGTGTCCATCATGTCGCTTTTGGCGATCATTCCGCTGCTGCCGCTCGACAAATATGCCGGTGCGGTGGCGTCGGGCCATGGTGCGGGATTGCAGGCAAAACCGGCGCCGGGCGAGTGACGGGCAAAGGTCTGGCTCGGCTGCACTTCTCTTCTCCCCGCCGGGGAGAAGATGCTTGTGGCTTCAGCCTTGCCCCGAAGGCAACTGGCTGATGACAAAAATCACCGGTCGTGGTCTTCTGCCCAGCCTTCGCGTTCATCCACATATTCGGCAGTTTCATCGCGCGGATCGGACACATCCGCCTGACGGCCCTTAAAACCCTTGGCGAGCAGGAACATTTCCACCGATTCCTGGCGTGATGCGCCCGGCTTCACATGGATGACCTGCTTGAAATGCCTTTTCAGCATATCCAGCAGGTCCTTTTCCGTGCCGCCCTGAAACGTCTTGGCCAGAAAATGGCCGCCGGGGCCGAGCACCTCGATGGCGAAATAGGCCGCGACCTCGCACAGATGCATGGTGCGCAGGTGGTCGGTCCGGTGGTGACCGGTCGTGGGAGCCGCCATGTCGGAGACGACGAGATCCGGCGTGCCGCCGATCGCCTCGATCAGCTGGCGCGGCGCGTCATCGTCAAGAAAGTCCAGTTGCAGGATTTTGACACCCGGCAGCGGCGCCATTTCGAGAAAATCGATGGCGGCGACGCGGATGTCCTCATCGGTCGAATTGGTGACCTTGGCGGCGATCTGCGACCAGCTGCCCGGTGCAGCGCCAAGGTCGATGATACGCCGCGCGCCTTTGAGGATCTGATGTTTTTCATCGATCTCCAGAAGTTTGAAGGCCGCGCGGGCGCGATATCCTTCCAGCTTGGCGCGCTGCACATAAGGATCGTTGATATGGCGTTCCAGCCAACGTCTGGACGACGCTTTCAACTTGCCGCTTTTGACTTTTTGACCGAGCTTACGGCCAATGGGCGGTTTCGTCATCGCCTTGCTCCTGAAGATTGCGGTGCCTGCTGCGTTTGGCGGGCGGGCTTTGCGCCGGTATCACCGTCCCGACGCTGCCTGTGCCTGCGCCAGACGCCGTCATCGGCCATCATTTCGGTCAGAATGCCCTCACGCAAGCCGCGATCGGCAACGCGCATGCGCGTGCTCGGC
This sequence comes from Endobacterium cereale, assembly GCF_009617585.1. GTDB lineage: Bacteria > Pseudomonadota > Alphaproteobacteria > Rhizobiales > Rhizobiaceae > Neorhizobium > Neorhizobium cereale. The sequence continues at coordinate 3,085 of NZ_WIXI01000032.1, forward strand.
CAGCGACGGCGGATGGCTTCGAGAATGGCGCAGCCGGCCAGAACCAGATCGGCGCGATCCGGCCCGATGCAGGGATTGGCGGCACGGCCGGCAAAATCCCAGGACAGCAGCTTGTGCTGCATCGCATCGACTTCACTGTTCGACAGCCAGACGCCATCGACACGACGGCGATCATAACGCGGCAGGTCGAGATGCACGCCGGCAAGCGTGGTAACCGTGCCGGATGTGCCGATCAGGTAAAAGTCCTCAGGGCCTGCGCCGACATAATTCATGTCGATCGGCGGGCACTGGAATTTTTGCAGCATGCCCTCGACTTCAGTGACCATGGCCGAAAACACGTCCGGCGTGACATCGCGGCCGCCATGGCGTTCCGACAGGGTGACAACGCCGACCGGCAGCGAGGTCCAGTCGGTGATATGGCTGGCAAGGCGCGAGGAGCGCTGATCACCGATGCGGATGACGGCGATTTCCGACGAACCGCCGCCGATATCAAACAGAACGACGGAACGCGCTTCGCGACCGACGAGCGACGAGCAGCCCGACACGGCAAGCCGCGCCTCGGTCTCGCGATCGATGATCTCGAGTTCTAGGCCGGTCTCCGCTGTCACGCGGGACAGGAACAGTTCGCCGTTTTCGGCGGCGCGGCAGGCTTCGGTGGCGATCAGCCGCATGCGCTTGATCGGCCGGTTGGCGAGTTTCGAGGCGCAGACGCGTAGCGCATCCACCGCGCGGTCCATTGCATCTTCAGACAGCCGGCCGGTGGCGCCGAGCCCTTCCCCCAGACGCACGATGCGCGAAAACGCATCGATGACGCGAAAATGGCCGGGACGCGTCGGCTGGGCGATCAGGAGGCGGCAATTGTTGGTGCCGAGATCGAGCGCTGCGTAGAGATCCTCGTGCTGACCGGCATTTTCACGCATACGATCATGCGGGCCCGTCTTTTCATGACCTCTATCATGTCTGGGCGAACGCGGGTCGAAGGCGGGATGCTGGCCGTGGCGCAGCTTTGCCTCGCGCGCCATGTCCGGCAGGGCGGCCACGGTTTCGCGGGCATCGCCCTTGCGCTGCGAATGCTGCTTGTCTGCATGCCTGTTATCCGCCTGCTTGCCGGCCGGCGCCAATGGGCGAACCTGCGGGCTGCGCTCATTGCGATTCTTGTTGCGGCGGCGATTGCGGTTCTTGCCGGCACCCTGCCCCTGCTTTTGCGGATGGTTCTGGCCGGAACCGGAACCATGACCTTCACCCGCCTGCGCAGCACCCGCCTGCCCAGACGCAACATGGCCTGCACCGCCATGCCCGGCAGGATGCGCGCCATGGTTCTGGCTGCGCGATGACGTATCGCCCTGTTCGTTTTTGGGGGACTGGTTGCCATCTGCCTGCTGGGAGGCCGCACCGCCACGCGAACGGCGACGCTTACGCTTACGCGCAGGCATGCCGTCGTCATTCGTTTCAGGGCGTCTGGCTTCGCCGGTCACACCGGCTTCGCTACCACGCGCAGGTAGGGCCGCGGAACGGGGCTTGCCGTTCTGCTTTGCCTTGCGGCGCCTGCGGTTCTTGCCGCTGCGCCCTGCCGTCGACGCCCCGCCATCTGGCGGCTGGTTGCCGCTGTCGGGGTCCATCACTGATCTTTTCCGTCTCGCCGCGCAAGAACCCCGTGAAATGGGACTGCCGCAGGCATCTGGTGTTTCGTTGGCAATAGGATAACAGCGACGGGCACTTTCGCCAATGCCTTTTTGGCCGCACATGGTGATGGCTTAAGCATGGCATGCGGCAATCATCCACAGGGATGAAAAATTGGATGAAAGTTTTTTGAAAACGGTATTTGCAATCTGAAAAACTTTGGTTATAAGCGCCGCACACCGACGAACCGGCGACAAGCCGTTTCCTGCTGGGGAATAGTTCAACGGTAGAACGACGGACTCTGACTCCGTTAATCTTGGTTCGAATCCAGGTTCCCCAGCCAATTTCTCTTTCCACATCCATTTCCAGACTTCGCCGTCACCTGAATTCGCTCGTCCGCGCGACATCAGATGATCGCGACCCGGTCGCCGAATGGTGTGTCATCGTCGAAATTCTGTGAACCGATGCGTTCGCTTTCGCCCGACAATAGCGCCTCATCCGCCTCCTCACGCGCATGATCCTCACTATCGCCTTCCGTCACATCCCGTTTCCGCTCCTCCTGATCCGCTGTCATGCGATCCTGCCGGGCAGCAACCCAGGCATTATCCGGCTCCGAGGTGATCGACAGGCTATGATCGATCCGGGTTGCCTCGGACGCAGCGCTTGCGGATATGCGGGCTACGGGCTTGACCATGCGCTTTCTCCTGCCGTGTCTTCATGCGAAAAACCAGCACTCTCAGGAGATGAGATAGGCTAGCTTGATGATCATGCAAGCATGACAGGTTAGCGCCGCGCTTTCGGCCGGGTCGCCAGCACGTTGCGGATGGAAAAGCTGGAATGGATGCGCAGCACGCCGGGTAGCGCGGAAAGGATTTCCTTGTGGATGCGCTCGAATTCCAGCGCGCTCTCCACCTCCACCCGCAGCAGATAGTCGGAATCGCCGGTCATCAGAAAACATTCGCGGATTTCCGGGTGTTTGCGGATCGCCGCCTCGAAGCGGTTCAGGTGATCCTCCGTCTGGCGCTCCAGTGTGATGTTGATGATCACCGCGATCGTGTTGCCGCCGGCACTCTCGATCAGCGCCGTATAACCCTTGATCACGCCCGCCTTTTCCAGAAGGTTGATGCGGCGCAGGCAGGCCGACGGCGACAGGCCGACTTCGGCAGCGATCTTGGCATTGCTCATGCGCGCATTGAGGCGTAGCAGGCGGATGATATCGCGGTCGGTGGCATCGATGGCGGACATGCTGATCATTCCATAGATTCGAACATCATTCCGAAAAACATGTCTATGCACAATGATCAAGCAATAATCGGCGGGATATTGCGTGATCGTTTCAATAAGCTGCTCTGATCAAGTCAATAATGACGGGAACGGGTGATGCAGAGTGGTTTCAAGGCGTGTTCGAACGCTACTGCCGCAGTGCGGACTCGGCCAAAACTGTGTTTTGCAGTATAGTGGCCTTTCCGGCATGAAACACTGAGGACCGCATGAAAGTCTCCATTCTCGGCGCCGGCATTATCGGCGTGACATCCGCCTATCAGCTCGCCAAGGCCGGACATGAGGTGACGGTCATCGACCGCCAGCCGGGTCCGGCGCTGGAAACCAGCTTTGCCAATGCCGGCGAAGTGTCCTTCGGTTATTGCTCGCCCTGGGCCGCCCCTGGCATTCCGCAGAAGGCGATGAAATGGCTGTTTATGAAACATGCACCGCTCATCCTGCGTCCGAAAATGGACGCGGCGATGTTGTCGTGGATGCTCAAAATGCTGATGAACTGTACCTCGGACCGTTACGCCATCAACAAGAGCCGGATGTTGCGCCTGGCCGATTATGCCCGCATCACGCTTGCCGATGTGCGTCAAGAGACCGGCATCGCCTATGACGAGCGCATGCAGGGCACGCTGCAGCTTTTTCGCACACAGGAACAGCTGGATGCGTCTGCAAAAGACGTGAAGGCGCTGGCCGCCGACGGTGTGCCGTATGAAGTGCTGGACCGTGACGGCTGCGTGCGCGTTGAACCCGCATTGTCGCATGTGCGCCACAAGATGGTCGGCGGGCTTTTGACCCCGAAGGACGAAACCGGCGACTGTTTCAAGTTCACCAATGCGCTGGCGGCAAAAGCCGAGGCGATGGGCGTGAAGTTTCTCTGGGGCCACACGATCAAGGCTGTCGATATTTCCGGCGGCGCGGTGTCCGGCGTTCATACCGACAAGGGCGACATCAAGTCGGATGCCGTCGTGGTGGCGCTCGGCTCCTATTCACCGCTGCTGGTCAAATCCTTCGGCATCAATCTGCCGGTCTATCCGGTCAAGGGTTATTCGCTGACCATTCCGATCACCGACGTTACGCGCGCGCCTGAATCGACGGTGATGGACGAAACCTACAAGATCGCCATCACCCGGCTCGGCGACCGGATCCGCGTGGGCGGCATGGCCGAGATTTCCGGTTACACCAATGATCTGGGCCTTGCCCGCCGCCGCACGCTGGAACATTCCGTCATGGACCTGTTTCCGGGCGGCGAGGTCGGCAAGGGCGAGTTCTGGTCGGGCCTTCGCCCGATGACGCCGGATGGCACGCCGATCATCGGCAAGACCCATATTGCCGGCCTCTATCTCAATACCGGCCATGGCACGCTGGGCTGGACGATGAGCACCGGTTCGGCGCGCGTGATCGCCGATCTCGTCAGCGGCCGCACACCGGAAATCGATGCGAGCGACCTTTCCGTCAGCCGCTACGCCTGAATTTAGTCCGGCACGGCGGCGCCTACCGCGCCGCCCGCCCTCACCACTTAGGCTAAGGGATCGTAACCCGGCTTCTTGTAGATGAGGTCCGGCTTGCCGGCGATGTCGGGCTGATAGACCTTTTCGACCCAATCCGAGGGATCGACATCCTCGATGGCCACCGAAATCGACTTTTCCGTCGAACCGATCGCCGTCATCAGCGCTTTCTGGATTTCCAGCGCCAGCGCCTGCTTCTGCTCTTCCGTCTTGCCGGCATACATTTTCACGACCACGTGCGGCATGGGGCCTCCTTGTCTGTTTTCCGGCGTTTTGTTGATGACCGGATATGTCTCGATTACAACATTGCCGCAGCACGACAATCCCGAAATTCGAGCCGATAGCGAGAGAGCACATGGACAACACGGCAGCACCGGCCGCCGGAAGGACACGCAGGAACGATCCCGACAAGACGAAACAGGATATTCTTGCTGTCGCGACCGCCGAATTCGCCGAATTTGGCCTGGCCGGTGCCCGTATCGATGCGATCGCGGAAAAGACCAGAACATCCAAGCGGATGATCTACTATTATTTCGGCGGCAAGGAAGAGCTGTATCTTGCCGTTCTGGAACGCGCCTACCAACGCACCCGCTCGCGTGAAGACGACCTTCAGCTTGCCGCCATGCCTCCGGCAGACGCCTTGCGAGAACTCATCCACAGCACGTTCGATTATGATGAGCAGAACCCGGATTTCATCCGCATCGTCATCGGCGAGAACATCAACAATGCGATGCACATGAAGCGCTCGGCGGAACTTAACGAACTCAACATATCCGTCATTCGCGTTCTCGATGATATTCTCTGTCGTGGATACAGGGACGGTGTTTTCTGTCGCAGGATCGATCCGCTCGACCTGCATATGATGATCAGTGCGCTCTGTTTTTTCCGTGTTTCCAACCGTCACACCTTTGGTGCGCTGTTCCGTTGCGACCTGTCGGAACCGGAGACCTACGAGCGCCACCGCCGGATGGCGGCCGATACGATACTGGCCTATCTCACCCAACAAGCATGAGCGGCCTCATGACTTCGGACATGGAACCCTGAAGCAAAAGACGCGTTGCTGCAGCAAGTCAATTTCCAAAGGCTGCGGGCGCGCGGGTGGAGGAGACGCCCGAAAGCCCCGAATTGGAGGTGCAGCATGCCGTTTGCGTCCAACGACATCATCGACAGCAAAGATCTGTCGTTTCTACATGAGGTTCTGACCGAGGTCTGCCGCGAGCGCGATATCGCGCCGGGCAGCCCGGAAGAAAAGGCGGTGGCCGATCAGTTGATCAACTGGTTCCTGTTCGGCATCCGCAACGGAGACGAACTCAAGTCGATGCTAGATCCGATGATCGGGCCGGAGACAGCCGCGACAGGCACGTGAGCGCAGGCCTGCCTCCCCTATCCGCCTGATCCATTCGAGGGATTGGCATTTTCGGGAACATCCCTCGGCTTGATGACCCGTGAATTGCCGGTGTCGGGCGCAGGCGTGACAATGCCCTTGTCACCGGCTTCGGGCGCCTTCAGAACGCCATTGCAGTTCCTCAAGGTATCGGAAAGCTCTTCCCCCTGTTTGGGAACCCGGTCGCCCTTTTTCGACGGATCGGCCGGGGTCGCGCAATCCGGCGCCTCGGCTGGTGGGGGTGTCTGAGCTTTCGATGGACCGCTCGTCTGCGCAAGCGTGATGTCAGGCGCGAGAACTGCGACAAGCATGGCGCCTGCCGTCAGGCACGATCTCATGTGTTTTCCGGTCATGATCGACCTCCTCTTCTTGTTTTCCAACCCATGGCGGCTTCATCCGTTCCACATGACCTCTGTTCTTCAGGTGCTTGTGAAGGCATTGCCGGCCTGTAAGATGGCTTTCAAATCACACATGCAGTTTTCTCGGACAGGTTCAGCATGACAGCAGACGTCATCGTTCTCGGCGCCGGTATCATCGGTGTTTCGACCGCCATCCATCTGGCGCGACGCGGCAAGTCCGTGGTTCTGGTGGACCGGCGCAATCCGGGTGAGGAAACCTCCTATGGCAATGCTGGACTGATCCAGCGCGAGGGCGTTGCGCCCTATGGCTTTCCACGAGATTTCGCCGTGCTGCTACGCTATGCGCTCAACAATCGCGTCGATGCATTTTATCACGTACGCGCCATGCCGAAGGTCGCACCCTTTCTGTTGCGCTACTGGTGGCATTCCGATGCCGAACGTCACAAGCTGATCGCAAAGGCCTATGCGCCGCTGATCGAGCATTCGATCTGCGAGCATGCGGACCTGATCGAGGCAGCCGGGGCAAGCCATCTCATCCGCAAGGATGGCTGGATGGAGGTGTTTCGCACCCCCGCAGCGCTGGATGCCGAACTCGATGCTGCCCGCAAAAAGCAGGCGGAATATGGTCTTGCCTTCGATGCTCTCGACAAGGCGGAGTTGGCGCGGCGCGAACCGCATCTCAACGGCGATTTTGCCGGCGGCCTGACATGGCGTGATCCGTGGTCGGTTCTCGATCCGCTGGCGCTGACACAGGCCTATGTGGCGCTGTTCGAAAAGCTGGGCGGGCGGTTCATCCCTGGAGATGCCGGAACGCTTTCACCCGTTGCCAATGGCTGGACAGTGACGACCCGGGAAGGCCCGGTGCAGGGTGAAGACGTTGTCGTGGCACTCGGGCCGTGGTCGGATACCGTGACGGCGCCGCTCGGTTACCGCTATCTCGTCGGCGTCAAGCGCGGTTACCACATGCATTATGGCGCAAGGGATGGCGCAAAGCTCAACAACTGGCTGATGGATGCCGAACGCGGTTATCTGCTCGCGCCGATGAACCAGGGGATAAGGCTGACGACGGGCGCCGAATTTGCGCTGCGTGACGCGCCGAAAACACCGGTTCAGCTGACCCGGGCCGAAGCGATTGCACGAAAGGTATTTCCATTGGGAGAAAGGCTCGACAAGGAGCCATGGATGGGAGCCCGGCCCTGCACGTCCGACATGATGCCGGTGATCGGCAAGGCGCCACGCCATCGCGGCCTGTGGTTCGCCTTCGGCCATGCACATCACGGCCTGACACTCGGGCCGATAACCGGCCGGGTACTGGCGGAAACGATGACCGGCGAAAAACCGGTCATCGATATTTCACCCTACAGGCCCGAACGTTTCCGGGCCTGAGGATCAGTACCTCACATCGAAGCGGGGAACTTGCCTTCGAAATAATAGCTGGCCTGGGCGCGAACGACGGCCTTGAACTGCGAGACCAGAACCTCGCCTTCCTTTTCCGAAACCATCAGGGCCAGACGCAGGGTCGCAGAGGCCATGTGGAACATCAGGAACAGGGTGCGGCGATAGGCATCACGCATCTGCTCGGGAATGAACTGCTCCGTGGCGTCGTAGAAATTGTCCGACTGGTAACGGGTTTCCTCGATGTCGCGATCGGCAAGGTTCTTGTCGGCCTGGATGGCGTTCAGCAGATCCTGCGTTGACGGGTTCTGGCGCAGATTGTTGTAATACACGTCGAACATCGTGTCGGTCGCATCCAATGCGTCGGCTGCCGACGCGATGTTGCTGATCGACTTGCTGATGATCACACGCGTCTGCTCGACATAGCGATCGTAGAGCATCGCAATAATCGCCGACTTGTTCGGGAAGTATTGATAGACCGATGCGATCGGGCCGCCGGAAAGGGCGGCGATTTCCTTCATGGTGACGGCATCAATGCCCTTCTCACCAATGAGATGCATCGATACCTTCAGGATTTCGTCGATCCGGTCACGGCTTCTTCCCTGTTTGGGAACGCGACGGAGCGACGACGAACTTCCACTGTCATGACCGAGACCTGGCATAATATTCCTCAAACCGTTATTCGACGTAGCGGAGGCGTTGTTCGTGGAACAAACGCGGTACCCGGATACGCATTCCTAAAACCTGATTACTGTACGGAAGTGCACCGCGAACGGATCACCTCCCCCTCGTTTTATTTTTCCACCAGGCGGGAGGGACCGCATGGTGTCTATTTCGGCTGGATCGACAGCCCGTACCGGCTGCCTCACGAACCTCGCTTCGGAGGGTGATCCGACGCCACTCCTCCACCTGCTTAAGAACAGACGAGCAAATGTCGGAAACAGTTTCACCAATCCGACAGATTATCCAAAACCACCACTCGAAGGCCGAGCAGAACAACTGCTTCAGGTCCCGAAGCGACGGATCTCAAAAATCCGACAACGCATTAGAAATGTGCAAAGACAAGGATTTTCGATGACCTGCAAATCAACGCCAGACAAATCATTAGTGCGGCATGTAGTTCCCTAGAGTATTCCACTATGGAAACGCTTACTGCAGCATGAAATTGTACCGCCACCTCAACCAATAAATGCAACCACTTCCTTTATGAGGATTATGTACTTCATTGAACAAAACGGTTCAATGACAACATAAGAATATACATCGATTAACATTATTTTTACCGTAAAAAGACCCTCATCGCGCGCAAGCCGGCTAAACTTGCCACCGGGAGGCGGTGAAAATCATCCGCGGTGCCTCAGCACCTCAACAACAATACGCGAATCGCTGTTATTCGGGTTTTGTACATATGCAAAAAGCCGCGGATTTCTCCGCGGCTTTCAAAAAATCTGATTTAGATGACTGGCTCTTAAGCCTGCTTCATTCAAGCGGCAGGCACGCGAAGCTCCGGCGACGTGGCGGGCGGAAATTCATCGAGACCAAGCAGGAAGTTGATCTGCGGACGCGCCTTGACGAGATCGTCGATCGTGTAATCGGCCAAGACATCGAAGAATGCATTCAGCGCCTTGCGAAGCGCGGCATTGAGGCCGCAGCTGTCAACCAGCGGACATTCGGCAACGCCATCCTCGAAGCACTCCGCCATGGCAAAGCTGTCTTCAGTGACCTTGACGACATCGAACAACGTGATCTTTGCCGCATCGCGACCAAGCCTCACACCGCCGTTGCGGCCACGGACCGTCTCGACCAAACTAGCCCTCGTCAACGGCTGCAGGATCTTGAACAGGAAAAGCTCGGATACGCCATAAGCCCTGGCGATCTCGGGAATACGGCTCAAATGGCCTTCATTGGCTGCACAATACATCAGCATGCGAACGGCATAATTGGTCTGCTTTGTCAGGCGCATCTTCGTCTCCAGAGACTCTTGAAGTCCTATATAGGGGCTTTGCTAGTTTTGAACAATTCCAAAATACGAATTTCACCGGCGCCTTTACACAAATGTCGCATCCGGCGAACGCGTACTCGTCGGCACATCGACTTATGATGACCGTCGTACTCCAGTTTTTTCTTATATGCGGTTCCGCACGGCACGACAAGGGTCGCCCGTCGCGTCTTTTGGACGCGCAGGCACTCCCCGGCTGTCGATGTGATGTTTTCTGTCGGGATCAGATAATCGAAAGAACCCAGCTGCCGAGAGCGAAGAAACCACAGGCCACGATCAATGCCAGGCCAAGCTTGCCAAGCTGCACGCGGCGCGCGCGCCTGGCATCCCACTCATAGACCATGACGCAGAACTCCCCCAACTCTTTACTTGGCGGCTAAATTAGTCTCACCGCCGGGAAGGTCAATGTGTCAAAGCCGTACATTGTCACGGATCGTTAACAGCACCTTCAAGTTGCTGGGCATATTCCCGAATATAACGTTGCCGCGCCGGGGTGCCGGGATGGGTCGACAACATGCTCGTTTCGTCGTGGTCACTCATCTTTTCCTCCAGAATGGCGAAGAAGCGTGCAAGCGCTGCAGGTTCGTATCCGGCGGCCTTCATCAGTTCGACGGAACGACGATCTGCATCCTCTTCCGCTCCGCGCGAATAAGAGAGCGCAACGAGCGCACCGCCTTGAGAGAGAATATCCTCGACACCCGAGCCGACATCACCGGCAATCAGCATGACCAGCGCCGCAAAACCGGCAACCCGATAAATCTGCCGCAGGCTGTGGTCACCTTCCACATGGGCGATCTCATGCCCCAGCACTCCAAGTACCATCTGTCTGTCGCCCTTAGACAACTCGACGAGATCATCGGTCAGCACCAGCGTGCCGTCCGGCAACGCAAAGGCATTGGGTCCCATCAGCCGGGCATTGCGGAACAGCAATGTATAGGCAGGCTCTCCACCCCTCGCATTTTTGGCCAGCGCCGCGAATTCGGCACGGATGGCGTTCTGGTCCACTTCCGGCAGAGCAGTTGGACGCAGGAGGGTCTTTTCCAAAGTGGCAAGCGTGCTTGCACCGATCATTTCCGGCACGACCGGTGGCGTCACCAGAATGGCCACCTCGACCATGACCGGCAGGGCATAACGATAGATGCCAACCGCGAGAAGAATCACGGCAAGCGTGAAGGCGATCAGACGCGGATGAAACTGTTCCATCCGATACACAAGACCGCTGCCTTTGCCGCCATGGCGACTGACAAGTGCGTCGATGGCGCCATTGTCGCGTGTTTCGAACACCGAACCATCTATAAATGTCAGGCGCCGCGGGATCGAACCAACCCGCGGCGTGATGCCGACCTCACTGCGCGGGCCGGAAGCCAACGTGGCGCCGTCGGAGACGGCAGCCAGCTGGCCTTCCTTTTCGAAGAGGTCAGCGGCAACCGCGCGGCTGGAATGAGCAGGTTGCCATTCGCCGCGCGCAATCACTGTGCCGTCAGAACCCAAAGTCAAACCCTTCCAGATCGAGATATTCGGCACTGACAGCAGAGCCGCTTGCTTCCATCGAAGACAATACCTCACCCAGATCGCCGACAACAATGACGCCGGTGTGAATGGCCATGAAACGCGCCATGCGCACCGCTGCCCATGGGCGCATCAGACCGAAGGTGAGGACCGTGACGATGACGTTGGAAATGGCGATCCAGGCATACTGGAGGCGCGGTGCATCACTGACCAGCTGATGCTTGCCGTCGAGCGTCGTGGCGGAGAAGACGACGTTGCGCACGCCGATGCGGTAGAGCAGAACGGCAAGACCGTAGGTAATGAAAGCGCACAGGATAGTAAAATGGAGCGGGCTGAAACCGAACATGCTGTCGACCGCTTCACCGCTTATGGCGGAGGCGGTATGCTTGGCAGCGACACCGATGCTGGCACCAAGAACGACACCAATGACGATCAGCGCAACCGGCAAAACCCAGACGCGGTAGAGCGAACCGATCTTCGGATCGGTCGCGAAGGGACGGTCACCATAATGCAGGTTGTTAAAGATGTAACGCCAGAGCCAGCGGCTGGCGAGTGGCGCCAGGATGCCGAAGGACATCGAGGCGACCGTGCTGCCGAGCAGGACCGCAACGAAGGCACCACCGACCGTGCCGGTGAAGTTGAAGCGAACGTTACGATAGCTGGTGACGCGGGCGCTGAAGCGCAGGCTGCGCTGGATGAGCGCGGGCAGCGCGATAAGGACGAGCAAAAACACCACAAGGCCCAGCACTTCGGAGATGGTTGTGAGTATCTGGGTAAAGATGAAAAACCCGACGACGATCACACGACCGAGAAAGATCTGCCTGCCCTCGGCATGGTAATCGAAGGCACGGCCGGCGATGACGGTGTTGCCGTAGAAATAACGGTTACGGCGCACCTTGGCCCAGGCCGAGTAAATGCCGAAGGTCACGATCGTCAGAAGAACGTTGACGATCCAGATGCCGAAGTATTCGCGCGCGTTACCGCTGAAAGATGCACGCTCCAGCGTGCCTGACGCCCTGGGCGCCAAGTCTGAAAAGGACATGTATATTTCCCCTATCCTTCAATTACCGCAGAAAACGGCAACCCTCGGTGATCGGGTGCGGCAAATAGAGCAAAAAAAATCAATTTCAATCACATAGTGAAGAAAGGGGAGTTCTACCCTCCAGTTCCAAGCGACGGAAAATGCTTGCGAAACGACGAAGGACGGCCGACGCCACCCTTCTCCAAGTCTTTGTTGTAAATAGTCTTGCCCCGGCTCATTTCATGACCGGCATGACGAATTCGGCACCATCCTTGATACCGGAGGGCCAGCGGGCGGTAATCGTCTTGGTCTTGGTCCAGAACTTGATCGAATCCGTGCCGTGCTGGTTGAGATCGCCAAAGGAGGAGGCCTTCCAGCCGCCGAAGGAATGATAGGCGAGCGGCACCGGGATAGGTACGTTGATGCCGATCATGCCGATATTGATGCGCGAGGCGAAATCGCGCGCTGCATCGCCATCGCGCGTATAGATGGCGACGCCGTTGCCATATTCATGCTTCATCGGCAGGTCGAGCGCCTCTTCATAATTTTTGGCACGCACCACCGACAGGACCGGCCCAAAGATTTCCTGGCGATAGATATCCATGTCCGGGCTGACATGGTCGAACAGCGAGCCTCCGACGAAATAGCCGTTCTCATAACCCTGCAACTTGAAACCGCGACCATCGACCAGAAGCTCGGCTCCTTCTTCGACACCACGATCGATCAGGCCATTGATGCGTTCCTGCGCCGCCTTGGTGACGACGGGGCCCATATCGGCCTTGTCGTCCGTATAAGGGCCAATGCGCAGGGACTCGATCTTGGGAATGAGCTTCTCAACGAGGCGGTTGGCGGTTTCCTCGCCCACCGGCACGGCAACGGACACCGCCATGCAGCGCTCGCCGGCCGAACCGTAACCGGCGCCCATCAGCGCGTTGACGGCCTGATCGAGATCGGCATCGGGCATGATGATCATGTGGTTCTTGGCACCACCGAAGCACTGGGCGCGCTTGCCGTTCGCAGCCGCCGTGCCATAAACGTGGCGGGCAATCGGCGTGGAGCCGACGAAGGAAATCGCGCCGATATCCGGATCGGTCAGCAGCGCATCGACGGCTTCCTTGTCGCCATTGACGACATTGAGGATGCCGGCCGGCAGCCCAGCCTCGATCATCAGTTCGGCCAGACGCAGCGGCAGCGACGGATCTCGCTCCGACGGCTTCAGGATAAAGGCATTGCCGCAGGCGATCGCCGGCGCGAACATCCACATCGGGATCATGCCAGGAAAATTGAACGGGGTGATGCCGGCACCGATACCGACCGGCTGGCGGATCGAATACATGTCGATCGCGGGCCCCGCCCCTTCGGTGAACTCACCCTTGGACAGATGCGGAATGCCGATGACGAATTCGCAGACTTCGAGACCACGAACGATATCGCCCTTTGAGTCCTCGACCGTCTTGCCGTGCTCCTTCGACAGCATGACGGCGAGTTCGTCCATGTTCTGGTTGAGAAGATCGACGAATTTCATGAACACGCGGGCGCGACGCTGCGGGTTGGTGGCTGCCCATTTCGGCTGCGCTTCCCTGGCGTTTTCGACGGCTGCGCGGATTTCCGCAACGCTTGCCAGCGCCACCTTGGCCTGAACCTCGCCGGTTGCCGGGTTGAAAACGTCGGCCGTACGCCCGCTGGTGCCGGCAACATGCTTGCCGCCGATAAAATGCCCGAGTGCCGTCATGAATATTCCTCCATTCAGTTCGTGGCAGGATGACACTCACATTTGCACAGGGCAACGCCATAGTTTACGCATCCGTTGTGCATAATTCGACATCAGGAACGGAATTGGAGGCAGCGTGATGAACTGGGATGATGTCCGCATGTTTCTGGCCGTGGCGCGAACGGGACAGATTCTTGCCGCCTCGCGGCGGCTCGGCATCAACCATGCGACGCTTGGACGGCGGATCACGGCGCTGGAAGCGGATATGAAAACGCAGTTGCTGATCCGACGCACGACCGGTTGCGAACTGACGCCGGAAGGGCATGCGCTTTATGCCGCCGCCGAACGCATGGAAACGGAAATGCTGGCCATGCAGGCGGCGACAGGTTCGGGCGACACCGCCATTGCCGGCACAGTCAGGATCGGTGCGCCGGACGGTTTTGGTGTGGCCGTGCTGGCACCGAGACTGGGAGACCTGATGCAGCGATATCCGCAACTGAAACTGCAGCTGGTGCCGGTGCACCGCTCCTTTTCCCTGTCGCAACGCGAGGCGGATATCGCGATTACCATAGAACGCCCGGAACAGGGACGGCTGATCTCGGCAAAACTGACGGATTACACGCTCGGGCTTTATGCTTCGCGCGGCTATCTCGACGGGCGTGGGCGACCGCAGATGGTGGAAGACCTGCGCGAACATGCCCGTATCGGCTATGTGGAAGACCTGATCTTCTCACCATCCCTCAACTTCACCGGCGAGGTGATGCGCAACTGGGATGCGGGTTTCGAAATTTCGAGTGCGATCGGCCAGGTGCAGGCGGTGCGCGCCGGTGCCGGCATCGCCATCCTGCACGATTACATCGCGCAGCAGGATGCGGAACTGGAGCGACTACTGCCCGATATCAGCATCCGTCGCTCCTACTGGACAACCTATCATGAAAGCCTGCGTGACCTGCCGCGGATTCGCACGGTCATCGCCTTCCTTCAGGAAATCGCCAAGGATGAGAATGCGGATTTCCGGGTCTGAGGGGCAGCGCTCCGCCAGGCATGGCATCAGCGCTGCCGACCGCTTCAATCGCGGCGCATCTCAAGTTCCGGCAGCGAGTGACCGAGCCGGTGAGCCATCAGCATGGCAGTGAGCTGAACGAGATTTCGGGCTCCCATGCGGTCCTTCATGCGCTCGAGGCGATGTTCGACGGTGCGCGGCGACACATTGATCTCGGCTGCAATCTCTTTGGCGGTAGCCCCCTCCACCAGCAACTGCACGATCGATTCGTCAGTCAGGTCGAGTTCGGCGGTCTTCTGGGGGGCAACGAACATGAAACGTCCCATTGTGCAGGTAATGACCCATTCCGGGCGGGTGGTATTTTTCTGGGCCAGCATGATGCGGTCATAACCGACACTGAGGCCAAAGACCTTGGTCTTGACGACCTCGATCACCGGCTGCTGGTTTTGAATGACCTCCTGCATGCGCGGCACAACCGCGTGCTCCATGAACTGGCGGTCGGTCACATTGCCGAGCGGCCCGTCAGGGAGAAGCTTGGCCATATCCAGAAGACGCGATGCAAAGCCATAGGTGCGGATGGCGCGCATCTGCCACTGCCATGGATCACCATCGTCAATACGAATTAGTGTTAGGCGCATACGCGCGGAAAGAAGATCCACCACACCACGATAAATATCGATAGCATCGGCAGGACGATTTGAATCAGATGCAAGCCAAGCATCAAGAAGCTTGCGACTCACTACTGCAAAAGGTGTCTCTTTAGGCATAAGATAAGATGTAGTACCCAGCTAAAAACTGGTGTCATACCACCTCAATATTTTCTCCCGCACAAGGAGAAAATTCGTTTAAACGCAACTACTTATTTAGTTTTCCCGAACTTTCGCCCCCATAACGGGAAAACAACAACCACCAGATGTCAAAATCCCGAAACGATACATCTCGGTCCCAAAACGGTTAGAATTTTTTCACGGTAAAAATCCGAAATAACGGCAAAGATGATGGATTTTGGCATCCAGCAACGTCTCGTCCGCCACAGTTTCGCCCCAAACAACGACGGATTCTAACCTTAAGATATACAGTATTTAATTACGAAAATCCGCCGGACATATGCGCCGAGGGCAAAGTGGCACCCCAGTTTCGCTATTCGCGTCAGGCGTAAGACATGGTGCATCCGTCTCCGTCACAGAGGAGCCGGCCCTCGTGGCTTTTGAAGAATGCTCACCGCTTCAGACGGAAAAACCAATGTGCGCCGTCAGGCCGCACAACGGATCAGGGCGAACAGAAATGAAAAGATGGATTTTGCAAGAAGAAAGATTCTCTTCTCCCCGACAGTCGCAGTGACATAAAGACTGACGGGGAGAAGAGAATGGTACGGTTGAGTGGGGTCGAACCACCGACCTCAGGTGCCACAAACCTGCGCTCTAACCAACTGAGCTACAACCGCACATGAGACGCTCGTTGCGTCTGCGGCTCACATACGAGGATAAAACTCGTTTTGCAAGCCCCTAGAGCACGTCGCAGCTAATTTGCACCATTCTGTTGGCTTAGACAGGGTTGGATATGCGTTCGGCCGGCGCGTGTGGCAGCCAAAATATACGGCCAAGCCGGCGGCATCAGCCAATACCGAAGGGCCAGGCATCTTTCCGGCAGAATGGTTGAAATTAGCGGCGACGAGCTGTGACATACGGACATATTATAAAGACCACATGACAGCGCGTGGTCTTTATGATCGCGGACCAATATCAGGCGGCCTTGAAGCCGGCCATGGCGCGCTCGGCGGCCTCGCGACCGGGCTTCGTCACCTCCTCGGCAACTTTGCGGGTGGCTTCCTGCAGCTCGCGCACGTTTTCCACAGTCAGTTCAGCCTGCCTGCGCACGAATGTCGACTGCAGCTCCACCAGTTCCGAGACGGAACGCACGCCCATCAGTGCCTGCATATGGGCAATGGAGAGGTCGGCGCTGCTGCGCATCGCATCGACCGCCGTCATGCCCAGCGTGAACGAGCCGGATTGGGCGGAGTGAAATGTGTCTTCCACAGTTTTCGTCGCATCGGTCGTGGCATCACGCAGGCGCGAATAGGCCTCGCGGGACTGTTCCGCTCCCAAATGCGCTGCATCGCGAAATTCTTGCGCCATGCGGCTCGGATCGAATGCGGAAAACCCAAAGAAATCATCAGGCTTGTAGGCCATGTCATGTCCTCCTCGACATTATCCCAGCCCGGTGGGCCGGCTCCTCGCGCAAATATCTACAATATCTAATTGTGCATCGCAACATGATTGCACGCCGCACCCGCCAGCGTTAACCCTTTTGCCCGATAGAAAGACTGCGAAGGTGGACCAGAAGCCTCTGGGAAGTTACTAACAATATGTTAACTTGGCATATCGCCGCGTATCTGGCGAAGGTGCTCCCAGGGTTCGTTCATGTCCGCTGTACAGTATCCGTTTATCGACATTGCCGTTCATCCGCGCATCCGCGCGCGCCTTTCCGGCGGCGAGGCAATCGTCATCTTTTCACCCGACATGAAGCTTGCGCTGTGGGCAAACGGGCGTGGCGCCGAACTGTTCGGCCATGAAACCATCTATGATTTTCTGGATCACGGCGCCGAGCCACTGGATCTTTCGTTTCGCCAGGCGGAAGCGGCCGCGCGCGGGCTGAAAAACAATGGCGACAGCCGGCCTTTCCTGATGCGCGTGACCAATGGTTTCCAGCGCACCGCAGTGCAGGCAACCTGCGAAATCATCACGATCGGGCAGGATCGCGCGATCCTGGTCGCCGCTCCGTCCACCGACGCAGCGATGTCGACCGCACAATGCGCCGCGCGCATGATCGAAGGTTTCGACGATACAGATACGCACCGTGCCGTACTGGACCAGAACGGCCAGGTTCTGGCCGCTTCGCCCCGATACGCTTCGCTGAACCTGACACCGCATACGGCCCGCATGCTCGTCAACATGGCCACCGTCCACATTGACGGATTGGTCAAGAGACCTGTTCCGACCCGCGCCGGTTATCTGCCGGCCGCGATGGGCAAGGTGTCCGAGATGCCGGCCATGTACCTTCTCTTCATCGTCGAACCGGATGCAGGATCCGCCGACATCATACCGATGGAAGCCCCTGAGGATGACGTCGAGAGCGAGCGCGCCGCTGCCCTTTCGGCCAGCGCAGCCCCAGTAGAGGCCGCATCCGAAACCATCGGGCACGAAGCACCGGCCGCAGCCCCTTCCGACATTGAGGAAACGACCCCGGCGCTTGAGGACCTCGCATCCCCTGCTGCCGATGACTATGCCGACACGCTCGATGCCCTGGCGGGCATTGATGAGGTGGATGACGAACCGAGTGAGGAAGCCGAATTCGAGCATGCGAAAACCGCGCCGACCGGTACGGAGCAGGCCATGGCCAATGTGCGGCAGGCCCTGCTGGACAACATTGGTTCTGAACACACCGCAGGAAAAGATGACGACACCGTAACCGCGGAAGCGGAAGCGGAAGCGGAAGCGGAAGCGGAAGCGGAAGCGGAAGCGGAAGCGGAAGCGGAAGCGGAAGCGGAAGAAAATCTGCCCGCAGCCGGGCTTGCAACAGAAGAAACGACTGTCGAGGCGGAAAGCGTCGAGCCTGTGGAAACGGCCGAGACGAACAAGGCAACCGAAGTCGCGCTGCAGCTCACGCCCGCACCGATGTTCGGCACGGCGAGAACTGCCGAAAATTCCGAACCCTTCATCTTTTCGTCCGACATGCGCGCCACGCGTTTCGTCTGGAAGATCGATGCCGAAGGTCGGTTCAGCGAGGTTTCCAGCGAATTTTCCCGCGTCGTCGGCCCGCATGCGGCCGATATAAACGGGCTGGCCTTTTCCGATCTGGCGGCGCTGTTCAACTTCGATCCGGACGGCAAGATCACCGAACTCCTGCGCAAACGCGACACCTGGTCGGGCAAGACCATCTGGTGGCCGATCGAAGGAACGACGCTGAAGGTGCCGGTCGATCTGGCAGCCCTGCCAACCTATACGCGGTCGCGTGAATTCGACGGTTTCCGTGGTTTCGGCATCGTGCGTGTAGCCGATGTGGCGGAAGACCCGCTGGCGATTGGCATCACGCTGGTGCCGACCCCGGAAACGGACGAAAACGACATGATCCCGGACGAGATTGTCGACGACATCGACGATCTGACGGCACCGGTTTCGACGGAGACGAGCGCGCCCCTGTCGGAGGCTGAAGAAGACGAGATCACGACCTCCGAAGACGCCGATTCGGGCGTCGCGGAAACTTCCAACGTGGCAGAAAACGACATTGCCGGGGCGGAAGATGACGCGGAGATCGCCGCCACAGAAGACATGACTGTCGAGGCAGACAGCACTTTCCTGCCGGAGGAGGAAAAGCCTGCGCTTCGCCTCGTCGAGACACCTTCTCGCCGCCAGTCCGACAAGGTCATCCAGTTTGAGGAGCACCGCTTCCGCAATGACGCGCTGACGCCCGGCGAAAAGGCAGCCTTTGTGGAAATCGGCCGCCGTCTGGACCCGCACCCGCAAGAGGATGAGGCCGAGGACATTGAGACGGCTGCCACGCCTTACGCCAATGAAAATGACCCGCGCGAAATCATCGATACGGATGAACAGTCCGAAAACACTATTGACGAGGCTCCAGGCGTAACCGACGGCCCGGTTGTTGACGGCACTGATGACATCGACGCCGCCGATGACATCGAGGATATTGCCGACGAGACCGATGTTGCGGAACAGGGCAACGAGGAAACGACATCGGACGCGCTGCCGCTGCTCGATGAAGTGGTGGCAGACACCGACGAGACTGATCAGATCGACGCCGAGGACGAAGCGGAAGAGCCGCAAACCTATGCGGACATCATGCCGATGCGCGCCCGGCTTGGCCTCAACGCTGATATTCTCGACCAGATGCCGGTGGCGCTGATCGTTCATGCCGGCGACACGCTTTATCACGCCAATGCCGAATTCCTGCGCCTGACCGGTTACGACTCCCTGCAGCAACTGGAGGAACTCGGCGGTCTGGACGCTCTTCTTCAGCGCGACGAACTGGAGGCAAAGACGTCGGAGGCCGGCGGCATGGTTGTGGTGCGCGCCGACGATACGCTGGTTCCCGTCAGCGCCCGCCTGCAGTCGATCCGTTGGGAAAACTCCACTGCGCTGATGTTGGCCCTGATGCCGGTCTCCGGCACAATATCAGGGACAGGCGTCGCAGTTCCCACCACTGCTCAGCCCCTTGCCGAGGCCGTGGAAGATGCAGACCTCCCGGCCGTTGCAGCCGAAGTTTCACGCCTGCAGGTGGAAGTGGACGAGCTGCGCTCGATCCTCGAAACCGCGACGGACGGCGTTGTCATCATTGGTTCCGAAGGCGATGTGCGCTCGATGAACCGGGCCGCAAGCGCGTTGTTCAACTACGACAATGACGAGACGGCCGGTCGGCCCTTCGTCATGCTGTTTGCTCATGAAAGCCAGCGCTCGGTCATCGATTATCTCGGCGGCCTGTCCGGCCACGGCGTTGCCAGCGTGCTGAACGACGGGCGCGAGGTGATCGGTCGCGAAGCCGGTGGCGGGTTCCTGCCGCTGTTCATGACGATCGGCCGCCTGACTTCCTCAAATGGTTATTGCGCCGTCATTCGCGACATCACCGCCTGGAAGCGCACCGAGGAAGAGTTGCGCAATGCCAAGCGCTCCGCGGAAACAGCCAATGCCCACAAGAGCGATTTTCTGGCCCATGTGAGCCACGAGATCCGCACGCCGCTCAATGCCATTATCGGTTTCGCAGACATGATGGCGACCGAACGTTTTGGACCGATCGGCCATCCGCGTTACATCGAATATGCCAATGACATCGGGCGCTCCGGTCGCCATGTGCTCGATATCGTCAACGACCTCCTCGACATTTCCAAAATCGAGGCGGGCGAAATGGATCTCGAATTCGAGGCGGTCGGGCTGAACGAAACCGTGTCGGAAGCCGTATCGCTGATCCAGCCGCAGGCTAACGGACAGCGGGTCATCATCCGCACCGCACTCTCACAGGCCGTGCCGCAGGTCGTCGCCGATCTGCGCTCGATCAAGCAGATCGTGCTCAACATCCTGTCAAACGCTATCCGGTTCACCCCCTCGGGCGGGCAGATCGTGGTGTCGACGGCGTTCGAGGCCAATGGCAGTGTTATCATGCGCATCCGGGATACCGGCGTCGGCATGACCCGATCCGAACTGGAACTGGCGATGAAGCCTTTCCGGCAGGTGACGGGTGCTGCCCGCAAGCGCGGTGACGGCACCGGTCTCGGTCTGCCGCTGACCAAGGCAATGGTGGACGCGAACCGCGCATCCTTTGCCATCTCCTCGACGCCTAACGAGGGGACACTGGTGGAGATTACCTTCCCCTCGCCGCGCGTCCTGGCAGACTGATAATTTGCAAACCGGGCAAAAAAGAAGGCAGCCGAAGCTGCCTTTTTATAAGTTGATGCTGCGATCCCAACGACGGGAAAAAAGTATCTAACGGAGACAGGGAGCACCGAAACCGGCGACATTCCACTTTTCCGTTCGCTGTTAACTTTGCTCCAACAGGTTTTAACAACTGGTAAATTTTCCCATTATTCGCCAGGTAAAAACCGCATTATACGACACAAGATCACTTACCTCCCACAAAGAGACAACAAAACGTGTATCCGGCAGCCCTTCATGCCAATTCGGAACACATCACAAGCGCAGTTCCGGGAGCTCGACGAAAAGGTCGAGCGCTTCGGGATTGGCAAGGGCATCCCTGTTTTTAACGGCACGGCCATGCACGACATCGCGCACTGCAAGTTCGACAATCTTGCCCGACTTGGTGCGGGGAATATCAGCGACGGCAACGATTTTCGCCGGGACATGGCGGGGCGAAGCTCCGTCTCGGATGCCTGACCGGATTCTTGCCTGCAGCGCCTCGTCCAGAAACGAACCGGACGCAAGCCGCACGAACAGAACCACCCGCACGTCATCTTGCCAATCCTGGCCGATGCAGAGCGCCTCGACGACCTCCTCCATCTGCTCGACCTGATTGTAGATTTCCGCCGTACCGATGCGCACCCCGCCGGGATTGAGCGTGGCATCGGAACGGCCGTGGATGACCAGTCCGCCATGCTGCGTCCATTCGGCGAAATCGCCATGGCACCAGATATTGTCGAAACGCTCAAAGTAGGCGGCGCGGTATTTTGCGCCATCCGGGTCGTTCCAGAACATCACCGGCATCGACGGGAATGCCTTGGTACAAACCAGTTCTCCCTTTTGGCCGCGTACCGGATGGCCGGTTTCGTCGAACACATCCATCGCAAGGCTAAGACCCGGCCCCTGTATCTCGCCGCGCCAGACGGGTTTGAGCGGATTGCCCAGCACGAAACAGGAGACAATATCGGTGCCGCCGGAAATCGAAGCCAGGTGCACATCCTCCTTGATGCCCTCATAAACGAAGGAAAATCCCTCGGGCGACAGTGGCGAGCCTGTGGAGGTGATCATGCGCAGATGAGAAAGATCGTGTGTGTCCTTCGGCGTGAGACCGGCCTTGCGGACGGCATCGAGATATTTCGCCGAGGTGCCGAAGATCGAGAAACGCTCATCTTCAGCAAAATCGAACAGGACGTTACCGTCCGGTGCAAAGGGTGAGCCGTCATACAGGCAAAGGGTTGCCCCTGAAGCAAGGCCGGAAACCAGCCAGTTCCACATCATCCAGCCGCAGGTGGTGAAATAGAAAAGCCGTTCGCCGGGCCTCAGCCCACAATGCAACTGCTGCTCCTTGAGATGCTGCAACAGCGTGCCGCCCGCCGAATGGACGATACATTTGGGAATGCCGGTCGTGCCCGAGGAGAACAGGATATAAAGCGGATGGGCAAATGGCAGCGGCTCGAAATGCAGTTCCCGGGCTTCAAAGGGCTCAATAAAAGCGGGAAGCGTGTGACCGTCTGCAAGCGATGCCGCCAACGCTTCGGCATCCCCGGCATAAGGCAGGACTAGAACCGCAACATCCAACTGCGCGGCAACCGCACCTACCTTTTGCGAAACATCCTGCAGCTTGCCGTTATACCAGTATCCATCGCAGGCAATGAACAGTTTCGGTTCTATCTGGCCGAACCGATCGAGCACGCCCTGAACGCCAAAATCCGGCGAACAGGATGACCAGATGGCGCCGATCGATGCGGCAGCGAGCATGCAGGCGACCGTTTCCGGCATATTCGGCAGCATGGCGGCGATGCGATCACCCCTGGTTATGCCCATGGCACCAAAAGCTTGCTGCAGACGCGACACCGAAGCGGCAAGTTCATCCCATGACCAGCGGGAACAAATCTTGTCTTCGCCGCGAAAGATCAGCGCAGGCTCGACACCACGTCGCGACAGCAGGTTTTCTGCAAAATTGAGCGTTGCTTCTGGAAAGAAACGCGCCTCGGTCATATGGCCTTCATCGATGAGGACCGGGCCCGGCCGCTGCCCGCGAACCCCGCAAAAATCCCAGATAGCCGACCAGAAATCCGCGCGCTCGGCAATCGACCATTCGTGAAAGTCGTCCGGACCATCATAACGCCGATCATATCGCTCGGCGCACCAGTTCATGAAGTGCGCCAGAGGTGCTTGTGAAAGCGCATCCGGTGCCGGTGTCCATAGAGGTTGCTGCGATTGCGACATGAATGAAGTCCTCCCACTTCCACCCCACATTAACATAAGCCAACTCGCGGGAAAGGCGCGTTCGCCAGCTGATTTGCATGGTCGCCGGATTTCCGCTAACGAAGGCCACAACATTGCCGAGGCCCCGAGATTGCGAAGCCATGGGCGCTTCGAGGAAAGCATGTTTCGATCGCTGATCCATTCGCTCAAGACGAGAAAACGATACCGGCGGGCCGCCATGGTGCTTGTGGGCGGTACTCTTGCGCTCGGGCTGGTGTCGCAGGTTGCAGCTCCTTATCTCATCTCCACCACGCTGGTACGCAATGGCATGGAAAATGCCGTGGAAGGATGGTTCGGGCATGAAGCGACCATTGGCGGCGACCCGGAACTACATTTCTGGCCGCGCCCTCACATCATCCTGAAAGATGTTTCCATTCGCGAAACGGAGGATCCGGCGTCGCGCCTGATTGCCCAGGTGGACGGGCTTTCGGCATCGTTTGAACTGTTTCAAGCCTTTCGGGGCCGACTGGTTTTCCAAGATTTCGAGCTGGTGCGGCCGAAGCTTTTCTCTATCCGGCAGGCTTCAGGCGATATCGACTGGTCGATGGATGGATTGCTCAATGATGCCGTGCAGACGGTCAAGCGCAATGCTGGCAATCCAGCTATCGATGACACGCTGAATGCGGCTATTGGCGAGGTCACGGTCGAAAACGGCACGATCGAGATCGCGACAGCCGATGGTGAACACAAGACAACCGTGACTGCCCTCAATGGAACCGTGGAATGGCCACGGCTTTCCGCAGCGATATCCTCCCGCCTGAGCGGCACGCTGAACGGCAAGACCTTTACGCTTGCCCTTTCCGCGCCACAGCCATTGACGCTTCTGTCCGGCCGCAATTCCGAGGCCGACATGTCCATCAATTCAGACCTCTTTTCTGCCCAGTTCAGCGGCACCGCCAATCTGGCAAACTATGCATTTCTGAGCGGCGCGTTCAGCATGGCGACACAGCGCATGCCGGAAATTCTGGACTGGCTCGATATCCGCGTCACCGGGCTGGACCGACTGCAAAACCTGTCGCTCAACGGACAATTGATGACGACCGGCAATACGCTGCGTTTCGAGCAGGTATCGCTGCAGGCCAACGAAGCCTCCGCCACCGGCATCATGGACCTTCAGGCGCCGGAGGGTGGTCGCGCGCGGTTGACCGGCACGCTTGCCTTCGACAAGCTGAATTTCTCCGCGATCATTTCGGCGTTGTCGCCTGGACCACAGGCATCAAGCCAGGATGATGTGACGCCAGCTGCTCTTCTCAGTGACCTTCTCGACCTCGACCTGCGCCTTTCATCCACCGAGGCTCAGTTGGGGCCGCTGCCGCTGCGCAACGCCGCCGTCAGCATGATCAGCACCCGCCAAATGGCGCGCGTGGACCTCGTCGATTCCAGCATCGACGACGGCCGCCTGACCGGGCAGATCAGCGCACCGGAGGGCCGCATCAATGATAGCGCCGATCTTCGCCTTTCGCTGCGGGATGTCGATCTGGCGAGCGTGGCGCGCCGGCTCGGCGTCGATACGCTCATTCCGGAGGCCAATGGGTCCGCCGAATTGGCCCTGCATCTGAAGAAGCCTCTCGGGCTTGCCTCGACAAGCGACCTGTCGGGATCATTGCGGCTCAACGCCCGCAACGGCCGGATTACAGGGCTCGACCTTTCGGCAATCAGGCGGCTTGCGACACAATCGGCTTATTTCAGCCTCAAGGATGCCAGCGAAGGCGAGCTTTTCTTCGACCGTCTGGATATTTCGGCAACCATTGCCGATGGCGTGGCCGAGCTTGGCGAAACGCGGCTGGATGGGCCAAACGACCTGATCGTGCTGAGCGGCCTCGTGCCTCTCGAAACGCAGGATCTTGCGCTTTCAGCCAATATCTACGCCAAGACCGGCGGCACGCCTTCCAGCGATCCGCTGATGATGTTCATCGGCGGCGCATGGCCAGCGCCGGTGTTTTGGCCGATGGCCGACCAGACACCACAACCCCAGCAATAATAATCAGCCGGCTGCTGCCGCGTGCTCGTCGCGCTGGCGGCGGACTTCGTTGCGCTTGGTGGCAATCGATGCCGCGATCACGCCCAAAGCCACAAGCCCGATCAGGATGGTGCAGATGGCATTGATTTCCGGCGTGACGCCGAGACGCACCTGCGAATAGATCTTGATCGGCAGCGTGGTGGCACCCGGGCCGGTGTTGAAGCTGGCGATGACCAGATCGTCGAGCGACAGCGTGAAAGCCAACATCCAGCCCGCCAGCACAGCCGGCAAGATGAGCGGCAGGGTGATATGGAAAAAGGTTTTGACCGGCGGGCAACCGAGATCGAGTGCTGCCTCTTCCAGAGAACGGTCAAACGTCAGAAGCCGCGACTGCACGACGATCGCCACGTAGCACATCGAAAAGGTCGTGTGGGCGATGATCACCGTCCAGAAACCGCGATCGACATTGAGCGACACGAACAGCAGCAGCAGCGATAGGCCGGTAATGACTTCCGGCATGACCAGCGGCGCATAAATCATGCCCGAAAACAGAAAACGTCCCGGGATTTTGCGGAACCGCACCAGCGTGAGTGCGGCGAGCGTGCCGAGCACGGTGGCGATGGTGGCGCTGATGACGGCGACGCGGGCGGTGACCCATGCGGCATCCATCAGCCCCTGGTTCGACCACATCTGCTGGTACCAGACAAATGAAAACCCACCCCAGACGGTGACCAGACGCGAGGCGTTGAACGAATAGATCACCAGAATGATGATCGGGATGTAGAGGAAGGCGAAACCGAGGGTCAGAACGGTCGCGTCGAAACGGGAATTCTTCATGGTCTCATCCCGCCTTCTGTTGCTGGTTCTGGAAATAGGCGATCGGGATGACCAGCACCGCCAGCAGGATAACGGCAATTGCCGAGGCAAGCGGCCAGTCGCGATTGTTGAAGAACTCGGTCCACAGCGTCTTGCCGATCATCAACGTATCGGCACCGCCGAGAAGATCCGGAATGACGAA
Organism: Endobacterium cereale; assembly: GCF_009617585.1. Classification (GTDB taxonomy): domain Bacteria; phylum Pseudomonadota; class Alphaproteobacteria; order Rhizobiales; family Rhizobiaceae; genus Neorhizobium; species Neorhizobium cereale. The sequence goes on from NZ_WIXI01000032.1 coordinate 29,531, forward strand.
TTCGCCGGTGATCGGGATGAAGCAGATCAGCGAGCCGGCAATCACACCCGGCAGGGACAGCGGGAAAGTGATACGCCAGAACGCTTTCCAAGGCGGGCAACCGAGATCGCTTGCCGCCTCGAGCAGCGTGTTGTCCAGCTTTTCAAGCGCCGCGTAAAGCGGCAGCACCATGAACGGCAGATAGGAATACACGATGCCGATAAAGACGGCATAATCGGTGCGCAGGATCTGCACCTGTTCATCCGGCCCCATGAGACCGATGCTCTGGAACAGCAGGGTCAATAGGCCTTCCGGTTTCAGAATGCCGATCCAGGCGTAAACGCGGATCAGGAACGACGTCCAGAACGGCAGGATGACCAGCATCACGAGGATCGGCCGGATCGAGGTTTTTGCCCGCGCCATGGCCAGCGCCATCGGGTAACCGATCAGCAGCAGGAGGGCCGTTGAGATGGCGGCTATTCGCAGCGAGTTGAGATAGGATTTGATGTAGAGGCTGTCGCTGGCCAGAAACTCGTAATTCTCGAAATCGAGAGCTGAGAAAAATTCGCCGAATTTGCCAAAGCCTTCGAAGACCGGCGTGTAGGGCGGCATGGCGATGGCCGTATCCGACAGCGAAATCTTGGCGATGATGACAAACGGCGCGGCGAAAAACAGCAGCAGCCAGAGATAGGGAACGGCGACAACGAGCCAGCGTGCCGGATTGCGGCGGCTGGGATCGGCGATGACCGGTTCCTGTTTGGGCTGTGGCTGTGGGGAAAGCGTATCGATCGCCATGACGCCCTCCTTCAGCGGGTCAGAACGAGGCCGGCATCGCGCGACCAGTTGACCCAGACACGGTCACCGAATGTGAGCGGGCGGTCGACGAGACGCTGGATGTTGGCCTGTGCTGCGCGAATGATGCGGCCATCGTCGAGTTTGACGAGGAAGAGCGAAAAATCGCCTAGATAACCGATGTCGTAAACTTCACCTGCACCGGCATTCACTGCGGTTTCGGTGGGCGGATCGATGCTGAGGCGCACCTTTTCCGGGCGGATGGCAAACGCAACGCGGTCACCCGTCGATGCCGGGCATTCCTGATCGACAACGACCTTCAAGCCATCGCAATCGAGCATCACGCCACCGGTGGCAGCGCCCTGATTGGAAACCACGGCACCTTCGATGATGTTGATATCGCCAATGAAGTCGGCGACGTAACGGCTGTTCGGCGCCTCGTAGATTTCCGCCGGTGTCGCCACCTGCATGATGACGCCCTTGTCCATCACCGCGATACGGTCGGACACGGTCATCGCCTCTTCCTGATCGTGGGTGACGATCAGGAAGGTGAGGCCCAGCGTATGCTGCAGATCGGTTAGTTCAAACTGGGTTTCCTCGCGCAGCTTCTTGTCGAGCGCACCGAGCGGTTCATCCAGCAGCAGCACCTTCGGCTGCTTGGCGAGCGAACGGGCGAGCGCTACGCGCTGACGCTGGCCACCGGAGAGCTGCGACGGCTTGCGTTTGGCAAACTGTTCAAGCTTCACCAGTTTCAGCATTTCTTCGACGCGGGCGGCGATATCGGCCTTGGGCAGATTGTCCTGCTCCAGACCGAAGGCGATGTTCTTTTCGACCGTCATATGCGGGAAAAGCGCGTAGGACTGGAACATCATGTTTGTCGGGCGGCGATAGGGCGGCACGCCGGCGAGATCCTTGCCCTGCAGCAGGATGCGGCCTTCGGTCGGTTCCTCGAAACCGGCCAGCATGCGCATCAGCGTGGTCTTGCCGCAGCCGGATGGGCCGAGCAGCGCAAAAAACTCGCGCTCGTAAATATCCAGCGTCAGGTTGTCGACGGCGGTGAAGTTGCCGAATTTCTTGGTGATGTTCTCAAAACGAATGAAAGGCACCGATGCAGGATCGGTCCAGGGAGAAAATTTGCGCTTAACCGGCCCGAGTGATTTCGCCATGCCTGTCCCCATTCGTTTTGTCGTTCGCCAACCATTGTCAGGCATTTTCGGGAACGGGCGTTTTTTTGCGCCCGTTCCCGGTTTCATCCGGTCAGTTGCCGGTCTTGATCTCGGTCCAGACGCGGTTCAGAACGCGCTGTTCCTTGGGGCCGTAAGGCGAGATCGCAAACAGCTTCTTCATGACGTCTTCCGGCGGATAGACGGCAGGATTTTCAAGCACTTCCTTGTCCACGAACTTTTGCGAGGCAAGGTTGCCGTTGGCGTACTGAACATAGTTCGATGACTTGGCGATGACTTCCGGCTTCATCATGAAGTTGATGAATTCATGCGCTTCGGCAACGTTCTTGGCATCGGCCGGAATGGCGAGGTTGTCGAACCAGACATAGGTGCCTTCCTTGGGGATGACATATTCGACATTGACGCCGTTCTTGGCTTCTTCCGCGCGGTCCTTGGCCTGCAGGATATCGCCCGACCAGCCGATGGTGATGCAGGTATCGCCGTTTGCCAGTTCATCGATGTAAGCGGACGCATTGAAGGTGCGAACCGACGGGCGGATTGCCTTGTAGACATCGCCACCGGCCTGAAGATCGGCGGTTTCCTTGCTGTCCGGATCCTTGCCGATGTAGTTCATGGCAATCGCGAAGGTCTCGTCCGACGCATCAAGAATGTTGATGCCGCAGGATTTCAGCTTGGCGGCGTTTTCCGGCTTGAACAGAATATCCCAGCTATCAACCGGCACGTCGCCCAGCGCTGCCTTCACCTTGTCGACATTGTAGCCGATACCGGTGGTGCCCCACATGTAGTTGACGGCATATTCGTTGCCGGGGTCATACTTGGCCAGACGCTCGGACACTTCCGGCCACAGGTTGGTGAGGTTCGGCAGCTTCGACTTGTCGAGCTTCTGGAAGACGCCGGCCTGGATCTGGCGGGCAAGGAACGGGCCTGTCGGGGCAACGACGTCATAACCCGAACCGCCGGCCAAGAGCTTGGTCTCGACCACATCATTGTTGTCGAACACGTCGTAAACGACCTTGATGCCGGTTTCCTTGGTGAATTCGGCCAGAACCGATTCATCGATATAATCGGACCAGTTGTAGACGTGGACGGTGCGTTCCTGCGCAAAGGCGGTGCCGGCCATCAGCGCGGTTGCGGCAGCGGCGGTCAGAAGACGAAGCAGATGCGGTCTCATGAGTTCTCCTGTTTATGAAGGCTGGCCGTTCAGCGCGCCAAACCTTGTTTCCCTCTTTATGCGTTTGTTTTGTGCAAGAGTATGAAGGAACATCTCTACCCACAAGCAAAAAGCTGCATTGCAGCAAAGACTTCTCAATATATCGGGCGGGCAATCAGCGAAAATCGAAGGCGCTGAGGCCGGTCGCCATTTCATCGAGCCCCAGAGGCCGCGTGACCGGCGGCTCGGCGCGGGAGAGACAACCGCGCCGTTCACACAGGCGACAGGCGGTGCCGGCCAGCACGTTTGCCCCCGGCCGGTTGGCCGCTTCGCCATAAACCGTATCCCGCGCCGCCTCGAAATCGCAGCCGATCAGGATGGCGGTACGACGCACGCGCTCGTTGAAACCGGCCTGCGGTCCTTCAAGCGTGCGACAGACCGTGAGATACCCGGAACCATCCGGCATTTCGACACGATCGACCAGAATTTGGCCCGGCTGCGCAAAGGCCGCATGCACGCCGAGCTTGGGACAGAGACCGCCGAATTTGGCATGCGGATATCCTTGCGCACCGGCCCGGCGCAGGCGATTGCCGGCATTATCGATCTCGAAAAGGAAGAACGGCAGGCCGGATGCACAGGGCCGGGCGAGTGTGGCCAAGCGGTTTGCCGCCTGTTCGAACGACACATCGAAGCGGGCACGCAGCACGTCGATATCGTAGCGGGCGCGCTGGGCCGCAGAGAGGAAAGCACTGTAGGGCATCATCAATGCGTGGGCGGCATAACGCGCCAATTCGAAGCGGGCGATGCGCTTGACCTCGCCACTGGAAAACGAGAGGTCTTCCAGTTCGGCGGCGACCGCCTCCCCCAGCGCCAGCAGCGATACTTCCATGGCGATCTCGCGCAGGCGGTCATGCGCGGACAAACGCTCGGACAAAAACAGCCGCAGCGAATGGCGATCGTAACGACGTTTCAGGTCGGGCATGACATGCACAGGCAGGGAGCGCACAACGATGCCGTGGCGGGTTTTGAGCCATTCTTGTAGCGACGTGACGAGATCATCGCCGGTAGAGAGTTCCGCAACAAAAGCCTCTGCCGCGTCCTCGATACGGGCGAAAAAATTGGGGCGATGTTCGAAACGATCCCGCACCTCATCGGCCGGCAGGCGCGTGGCGGCCATGCCGGTCTCGTGACCTTCGCGCGCCAACAGTTCGGCAAGGTCGGAAAGGCGTGCGGCCTGTTCGCGGTAGGCCCGATATAACTTCAGAATGCCGCCGGCCGTATTGGGTGCAGCATCGGCCATTTCGACCAGTTCCTGATCGCCCGGCAATTCGCCCGCCAGCAGCGGATCGCGAAACACGTTTCGCAACTCACCGACCAAAGCGCCATCATCGCTTTGCAGCGCTTCAAGATCGATCTTGTATGTGGAGGCCAGCCGCAACAGAAGCTGCACGGTGAGCGGCCGCTGGTTGCGCTCGATGAGGTTGAGATAGGACGGAGATATCTCCAGCCCCTCCGCCATCGCCGCCTGTGTCAGTTCCAGCCCCAGCCGGATGCGCCGGACTTTTGGCCCCGCAAAAATCTTTCGATCCGCCATTCGCTCTCCTCCCAAAGAAGCAACCAGCACAAAATTTACAAACATTGACAAAGCCACGTTCGACTTTGTCAACAACAGTACATCTCGACCCTTTTACTGCGACAACACTGCGGATTTGATTAGATACAATTCCTCACCTTCTGTAAATTCCTTGACATCGGACAAGTCACCGATAGCCAAGGGAGTGAGGCATGACTGATTTTTACAATATCGTTCCGACTGCACCGCAAAACCGTTACAACGGCATCGAGCGCCCCTATTCCGCCGAGGATGTGAAGCGGCTGCGCGGCTCGGTGACGATCCGGCATTCATTGGCAGAGGCTGGCGCCAACCGGCTCTGGTCGCTTCTGCACAGCGAAGATTTTGTCAATTCGCTGGGCGCCATGACCGGCAATCAAGCCATGCAGCAGGTGCGCGCCGGGCTGAAGGCGATCTACCTCTCCGGCTGGCAGGTCGCGGCCGACAGCAATACCGCCTCTTCCATGTATCCTGACCAGTCGCTTTACCCGGCCAATGCAGCGCCTGAACTGGCACGCCGCATCAACCGAACCTTGCAACGCGCCGACCAGATCGAGACGGCGGAGGGCAAGGGTCTTTCGGTCGATACATGGTTTGCACCGATCGTTGCCGATGCGGAGGCAGGTTTCGGTGGTTCGCTCAATGCATTCGAGATCATGAAGGCCTTTATCGAGGCAGGCGTTGCCGGTGTGCATTATGAAGACCAGCTGGCGTCCGAAAAGAAATGCGGTCATCTGGGCGGCAAGGTGCTGATCCCGACGGCGGCCCATATCCGCAACCTCACCGCCGCGCGCCTTGCCGCCGACGTCATGGGCACGCCGACACTGGTGATTGCCCGCACCGATGCGGAGGCGGCCAAGCTGCTGACGTCAGATATCGATGAGCGCGACCAGCCGTTTGTCGATTACGATTCCGGCCGCACCGTCGAGGGGTTTTACCGGGTGCGCAACGGGCTTGAGCCGTGCATCGCCCGTGCCGTGGCCTATGCGCCCTATTGTGACCTGATCTGGTGCGAAACGTCGAAGCCTGATCTGGAGCAGGCCCGCAAATTTGCGGAGGGCGTGCACAAGGTGCATCCCGGAAAACTGCTGGCCTACAATTGCTCACCATCGTTCAACTGGAAAAAGAACCTCGATGACGCGACGATCGCCAAATTCCAGCGGGAACTGGGGGCGATGGGCTACAAGTTCCAGTTCATCACGCTGGCCGGTTTCCACCAGCTGAACTTTGGCATGTTCGAATTGGCGCGCGGTTACCGGGACCGGCAGATGGCTGCCTATTCGGAACTGCAGGAGGCCGAGTTTGCCGCCGAGGTTCATGGGTATACCGCCACCAAACACCAGCGCGAGGTCGGCACCGGTTATTTCGATGCCGTGTCGGTGGCGATCAGCGGCGGGCTTTCGTCCACCACCGCGATGGGTGAATCCACCGAACATGCGCAGTTCCGGCCGGCGGCGGAGTAGCCGCCACTGCGAAGTCAAAAACTACAGAGAGGAGATATATCATGAACATGCACAACCCGATCACCCAGACAACGCCGATCCAGACCCACGTCAAGGAACGTGCCGAGGAACAATCCTCCACCATGAGCTTCGAGCAGCAGGCGGCGATTCGGTCGCTTGCCAATGATCTGCATCGGCTGAACCATTCGGTCATGAAGGCGGTCGAGGCCGGGGTTTCGGTCGAACTCGTCCGCTCTGCCCGCCATCACGGCGGTGATGGGCAATGGGGTGATCTGCTGATCCCGGTCGTTGTTGCCCGCAGCAACTGACAGGGTGCTCGACCGGGCGGAAGACATGCCCGAACGCTTCACCCGAAATGCCAAAGGCCGGGCGTGCCGGCCCGGCCTTTGGTCGATCAATAAAAGCCCGAGATATCAGGCGGCGTAACGCTTATGGCCCGCGCCGTGATCGGCTTCGATGCGGAACTGCTGCACGAGCATCATCAGCTGGTTGGCCTCTTCGGCCAAAACATGGCTGGCCGTGCTGGTTTCTTCCACCATCGCGCCGTTCTGCTGGGTCATCTGGTCCATGCGGTTGACCGACTGGTTGATGTCCTGCAGCGCGGCCGACTGGTCGCGGGCAGCGGTGGCGATGGTTTCCACATGCTTGCTGATGCCGGTGATCTGCTCGCTGATGGTCGCCAGAACCTGGCCGGTCTGCTGCACGAGACCGGCACCATTGCTGACCTCGTTGCTGGACTGGTTGATCAGTGTCTTGATCTCGCGGGCGGCATCGGCCGAACGCTGGGCAAGTTCACGCACTTCCTGGGCAACGACGGCAAACCCCTTGCCTGCTTCACCGGCACGTGCGGCTTCGATGCCGGCGTTGAGCGCCAGAAGGTTGGTCTGGAAGGCGATATCGTCGATCACCTCGATGATCTGCTCGATCTTCTTCGAAGCTTCCTCGATGCGGTCCATGGCTTCGATGGCATTGTTGACGACAGTGCCGGAACCGTCTGCGTTCTGCTTGGTCTTGGCCACGGCATCGTTGGCTTCCCGGGCACGCTCAGCTGACGAGCGGACGGTGACGGTAATTTCGTCGACGGCGGCGGCGGTTTCTTCCAGCGACGCGGCCTGGTTTTCCGTGCGCTTGGCAAGGTCGGCAGACGACTGGCTAAGTTCGCCACTGTTACGCTGGATGGCCAGCGTGCTTTCACGGATGCGCGACAGCGTATCGCGCAGACGCTCGATCGAGCCGTTGAAATCGACGCGGAGCTGTTCGAGACGGCCCGTAAAGGCGCGGTCGATCTTGACCGAAAGATCACCCTGCGACAGGCGGGACAGTGCTGCACCAAGTTCGGTGACGGCAAGGTTGATCTGGTTGTCGACTTCCAGCTTTTCGGCGTCGTTGCGACGGCGGTCGGCATCGGCGCTGGCGCGGTCGTCAGCGCTGCGGGCTTCGATCAGGCGCTTCTGGCGGGCATTGTCGCGGAACACTTCGAGTGCGCGGGCAATGTTGCCGAACTCGTTGCGACGGTCGAGATAAGGCACGTCGGTATCGGTGCCTTCCGCCATGGTGCGGATCGTACCGGTGAGCACGCTGAGCGGCTTGACGAGATGACGGATGGCGATGAAGCCGAGAAGACCCATGGCGACGAGAGCCAGCAGGCTGGTCACGGCCATCTGGGTGACGGCGGCGGACAGCTGGGCAAAATAGACTTCCATCGGAATGCCGATGAACATGACGCCGGTAACGGTATTCGCCTTGTCCTTGATCGGGAAATAACCCGTCATGAAATCGCGACCGAACAGTGCGGCCTGACCGAAATAGGGTTGGCCGGCAGCCAGCGTCTTCTGGGCCGGATGATCGGCAGCAAGCTTGGTGCCGACGGCGCGTTCGCCCTTCTCTGTCTTCACGTTGGTGGAAACGCGGACATAATCGCTGCCGTTCTTGCTGAACACAGTGGCGACGCCGCTGATGGACTCAGCGGTGCGGTCAACCAGCGAATGGCTCTTGAACTCGATCGGGCCGGCGCTGGTGATGCCGGTGACTTCACCGTCCTTGACGGCAATGTCGGCACCTTCAGCTTCAACCTCATACAGAACGCCCATGGCGCGCACAGCACTATGCGCATCTTCCACGGCATTGCCCATGATATCGGAACGCAGGTTCAGATAAGTCATTCCCGAAAGAGCGGAAATCGACACGAAGACAAGGAAAAGACAAAGACTGACAATCCGTGCGACCACGGATGACGGCAGAAAGTTTAACATACGGCGACCCCCAAATGCGAAATACCAGTAGTAATTTGGGGGCTATTTAAATCGAAATGCGTAAAAACTTACTGAATCTGCGTTTTGCCATTAAGGCCGCAGAAATCTAAATTGGACAATCCCAATTTTGGTTCAGTGTAAATCCGGCGATGCTCAATTAGATCGTCCAGATCATCGATGTATCTGATAAAACATAACGTCTATATTAGACGTACATCACAACAGATGTGCAATCGTCAGCAATGCAACAGTTGCGCTTACAGTAATAATGCCCAGACGCAGCTTGATATCTGCGGCGGCTTCAGTCTTTGCAATGGCGATGGCACGAGCACGACGACGGTTCTGCATCAAGATAATCCCGACTGGAGGGGTTTCGGCCATCACCTGAGCGACGACCAGCGCTTGGCACAAGATAAGAATCCATGACTGTGCGCGCATTAAGGCAGGATGTCGCAGGCTTATTAAAAAGTGCTAAAAGATATCGCCTGCATCAGAACAGTTCAGACAGCGCCTCGCCGCAGGCATGGCCGGATGCCCAGGCCCACTGGAAATTGTAACCGCCCAGCCAGCCGGTGACATCGACGCATTCGCCGATGAAATAGAGACCGGGCACATTCTTGGCCTGCATCGTTTTGGAATCGATCTCCGATGTATCGATGCCGCCGATCGTGACTTCCGCCGTACGATAACCTTCGGAACCAGCCGGGACGATGGTCCAATCCTGCGCGCCCGCCGCCAAAGCTTCGAGCTTGCGATCACCCTGATCGGCCATCTGCCCGGTCATGCCGGCGTTTTCGGTCAAAAACTGCGCCAGACGTTTCGGCAGGATTTCGCCCAGCACCGTCTGCGCCGCCTGTTTGCCATTGGCCTTGCGACCTTCCTTCAGGCGGGTGGCAATGTCGATATCCGGCTCGATCGACAGTTTGATCGCATCCCCTTCCCGCCAATAGGACGAGATCTGCAGAATGGAGGGACCGCTGATGCCGCGATGGGTGAAGAGCAGAGCCTCACGAAACGACGTTTTGCCGTGTTTGACTTCAGCGTCGACAGCAATGCCGGACAGCGGCGACAGTTTTTCGAGAAGTGTCGGATCAAGCGTCAGCGGCACAAGACCGGGGCGTGTTTCGGTAACCTTCAGACCGAATTCGGCGGCGATGCGATAGGCAAAACCCGTTGCGCCCATTTTCGGGATCGACTTGCCGCCGGTGGCGATGACCACCGCGCCTGCCTCTACCATGCCGCCAGTGGTCGTTATGCGAAAACCGTCCGGGCCTTTTTCAACAGTGGAAATTTCTGTCTTCAGCTCCAGCGTTGCGCCGACCGCCCGCATCTCGTCGAGCAGCATGTGGATGATGTCCTTGGCGCTGTCGTCGCAGAACAATTGTCCGAGGGTCTTTTCATGCCACGCGATGCGATGCTTTTCGACAAGATCGAGAAAATCGCGTGGTGTGTAACGCGCCAAGGCCGACTTGGCGAAATGCGGATTGGCCGACAGATAGTTTTTCGGGGTCGCATGAATATTGGTGAAATTGCAGCGGCCGCCGCCGGAAATGCGGATCTTTTCGGCAGGGTTCTTGGCGTGGTCGAGCACGAGCACGCGCTTGCCGCCCTGCCCGGCGCGGATCGCACACATCAGCCCGGCCGCACCGGCACCAAGGATCACCACGTCAAATCTGCGGGCCAAAACAAAAACTCCTGAAACGAGCGGCGTTTCTGTTGCGATCACGTCCCGGTGTCAATGCCGATCGCGGTATTGATCGACAACTCACCTATCGCCAATTGCCACAAGGTGACTATTATAGAGTTCCCGACCAACGCTTCCGGTGAGCCATGCCGCCCAAGAAAAAGCCGACGCCTTCCGCCCCCAAGCCCAAAATCCCGGCCTCCGTTCTGGAATCCCGACGCGGGGTAAAATCCTGGCAGGAAGCCGCCGCATGGCTGAAAGTGCGCGGCATCGAGGATGTCGAATGCATCACGCCCGACTTGGCCGGCGTGCCGCGCGGCAAGATGATGCCGGCGTCGAAGTTCACCAGCAACACCTCGCTGGCTCTGCCATCGGCTCTCTACCGCCACACGATTTCGGGCGAATACCCGGATGAGACCGGCAACTTTCGCTATGACAGCCGCGACAGCGACATCAAGCTGGTGCCGGACCTTTCGACGCTTTCCGTCGTGCCGTGGGAAAGCGACCCGACGGCGCAGGTGATTTGCGACATCGTCGGCGCCGACGGCAAGAACGTGCCCTACACGCCGCGCAACGTCTTGAAGCATGTCGTCAAACTCTATTCGGATCGCGGCTGGAAACCGGTCGTCGCGCCGGAAATCGAGTTTTATCTCGTTGCCGTCAATGAAGACCCGGATTATCCGCTGCACCCGCCGAAAGGCCGTTCGGGCCGTTCGATCTCCGGTGGCCAGAGTTATTCCATTGCCGGTATCAACGAATTCGACGAACTGATCGACGATATCTACCATTTTTCGGAAAAGCAGGGTCTGGAGATCGACACGCTGATCCATGAGGAAGGTCCGGCGCAGCTGGAAATCAACCTTCGCCATGGCGATCCCATCCAGCTGGCTGACCAGGTGTTTCTGTTCAAGCGCACCATTCGTGAGGCGGCGCTGAAACACGGCATCTATGCCACGTTCATGGCGAAGCCGATGCAGGGCCAGCCGGGGTCTGCCATGCACGTTCACCAGTCGGTGGTCGATATCAATACCGGCCGCAACATCTTCTCCAACGAGGATGGTTCGCCGTCCAAGGAGTTTTTCCACTTCATCGGCGGCATGCAGAAATTCGTGCCCAGTTCGCTGGTGATGCTGGCGCCTTATGTGAATTCCTACCGCCGCCTGACGCCAGACATGGCCTGCCCGGTCAACAATGCCTGGGGTTACGACAACCGCACCACCGCTTTCCGCGTGCCGGTGTCCGATCCGTCTGCACGACGTGTCGAAAACCGCCTGCCGAGTTCGGATGCCAATCCCTATCTAGCGCTGGCGGCGTCACTCGGCTGCGGCCTGCTCGGCATCACCAAGGAAATCCAGCCGACCGAACCGACATCGGACACCGCCAATGAAGGTTCGATCGAACTGCCGCGCGGCCTCTTGGAAGCACTGGCGCTTCTGGAAGGCGAGCCCGCCTTCGAGGAGGTTTACGGCTCGGAATTCATCAATATCTATGCCGGGGTCAAACGCGGCGAGTTCGAGACATTCATGCAGGTGATCAGTCCCTGGGAACGTGAATTCCTGTTGCTGAACGTTTGAAGGAGACGGCATGACCGCATGGCAGAGCCCGATCGCGCCCGGAATTTCATGGTATCAGGTGTCTGCCGGCGAGCGCCCCACCTATCCGGCGCTTGACGGATCGAAGAGCACGGATGTCGCGATCATCGGCGGCGGTTTTACCGGCCTGCAGGCAGCCTATTGTCTGGCGTCTGCCGGCGCATCGGTGACGCTGATCGAGGCCTGCCATTTCGGCGATGGCGCATCCGGCCGCAATGGCGGGCAGCTGGGCACCGGCCAGCGCTGGTGGCCGGAAGAGCAGGAAGAGACGCTCGGGCTGGAACGGTCCCGCGCCCTGTTCGACATGGCCGAACATGCCAAGCGTTACCTGCTGGATTTCGCCGACAAGCACGGCATCGACATGGAATATGTGCAGGGCCACATGTGCGTGGCCCACAAGCCGGGCCACGACAAGGAATACCGCGCCAATGCCGAGATTGCCGCGACACGTTACGATTACCCTTACATTTCCTACATGGACAAGGCCGAGACCGCCGAGCGGCTCGGCTCCAGCCATTACCATTGCGGCATCTATGATGGCGGCACGGGTCATATCCATCCGCTGAAACTGCTGATCGGCCTTGCACGCGTGGCCGCCGCAGTAGGAGCCGCAATCCACGAAAACACACCGGCAAAATCGATCTCGCAGTCCGGCGGTAAAACCCTGATCGAAACGCCGACCGGCACGATCACCGCCAATCGCGTGCTGATCGCCACCAATGCCTATATCGGCAATCTGGAACCGGTAACGGCAGCGCATGTCATGCCGATCCGCTCCTTCATCGGTGCGACCGAACCGCTCACTGCGCATCCGACCATTCTTGCCGGCAATGAATCGGTCGCCGATTCGCGTTTCGTGGTGCGCTATTTCCGCAAGTCGAAGGATGGGCGCCTGCTGTTCGGCGGTCGCGAAGCCTATACGGCCGATAGCCCGCGCGACATTTCCAGCCATATCCGCCGGCAGATCGCCGAGATTTATCCGGCGCTGAACAATATCGAGATCACCCATTCCTGGGGCGGTTCGGTGGGCATCACCCTCACCCGCCAGCCTTTTGTGAAAGAAGTGATGCCCGGCGTGATGTCGGTGGGCGGTTATTCCGGCCATGGCGTCATGCTGTCAAATTATTGTGGTAAGCTTTATGCAGATATGACACTCGGCAAATCGACGGAGCTTTCCTATCTTGCCGATCTGGACGTTCCGGCCTTTCCGGGAGGCTCGCGCCTGCGGGCTCCGCTCCTTTTCCTCGCCCTGACCTGGTACGCCTTGCGCGACAGGTTCTAGGGCAAATCGTCACCCTGGCCCATTTCGGGCTAGCGCTTTTAAATCGATTAGATTATGACCCCTATCAACAACGCGACTTCGAGAGAATTAGGTATGAGCAGCCAGATCATCCCAGTTGAGCCCTTCGATTGCATCGTCTTCGGCGGCAGCGGAGACCTTGCGGAGCGAAAGCTTCTTCCGGCACTCTATCACCGCCAGATCGAGGGTCAGTTCACCGAACCGACGCGGATTATCGGCGCATCGCGCAGCGCGCTTTCCCATGAAGATTACCGCAAGTTCGCCAAGGACGCTCTCAAGGAGCACCTGAAAAAGGGCGAATATGACGAGGCGGAAGTCAAGAAATTCTGCGAACGCCTGTTCTACGTGTCCGTCGATGCCAAGTCCGATCAGGGCTGGGATGTGCTGAAAAAGCTGCTGGACGAAGGCAAGGACCGCATCCGCGCCTTCTACCTCGCCGTGGCTCCGGGCATTTTTGGCGCGATCTCCGAAAAGATCCGCGACCACAAGCTGATCACGCCAAAGACCCGCATCGTTGTCGAAAAGCCGATCGGCCGCGACCTCGCGTCGGCGCTGGTGCTGAACGACACGATCGGCAAGGTGTTCAAGGAAGAACAGATCTACCGTATCGACCATTATCTGGGCAAGGAAACCGTCCAGAACCTGATGGCGCTGCGCTTTGCCAACGCGCTTTATGAGCCGCTGTGGAACGCCAACTATATCGACCACGTGCAGATCACCGTGGCCGAGGCTGTCGGCCTTGAAGGTCGCGCCGGTTATTACGACACGGCCGGCGCACTGCGCGACATGGTGCAGAACCACATCATGCAGCTGCTTTGCCTTGTTGCCATGGAAACTCCGTCCTCGATGAATTCCGAGGCCGTGCGCGACGAAAAACTGAAGGTTCTGCGCGCGCTGAAGCCGATTACCGCCGACAATGTCGAGCAGATGACGGTGCGCGGCCAGTACCGCGCCGGCGCTTCCGCTGGTGGCCCGGTCAAGGGATATCTGGAAGAGCTGGAAGGCGGCGTTTCCAACATCGAGACCTTTGTCGCCATCAAGGCCGAGATCGGCAATTGGCGCTGGGCCGGCGTTCCCTTCTACATCCGCACAGGCAAGCGCCTGACGGAGCGGATGTCGGAAATCGTCATCACCTTCAAGCCGGTGCCGCACAACATTTTCGACACCGCAGCGGGCCGCATTTCGGCCAACCAGCTGATCATCCGCCTGCAGCCCGATGAAGGCGTGAAACAGTCGCTGATGATCAAGGATCCGGGTCCGGGCGGCATGCGCCTGCGCAACGTTTCGCTCGACATGAGCTTTGCCGAAGCCTTCAACGTGCGCTCGCCGGACGCTTACGAGCGCCTGCTGATGGACACGATCCGCGCCAACCAGACGCTGTTCATGCGCCGCGACGAAGTGGAAGCGGCATGGGAATGGGTCGACCCGATCCTCAAGGGTTGGGACGAAACCGGACAGGTCGCGCAGGGTTACACCGCCGGCACCTGGGGTCCGAGCCAGGCCATCGCGCTGATCGAGCGTGACGGCCGCACATGGCACGAGGGCTGAGGCATGGCCGGTAATCTGCACGAATTTCCTGATCCCGAAACGCTGGCACACGAGCTTGCCATCGACGTGGCAACACAGCTGACCGTGGCGATTGCAGTGCGCGGTTCGGCTTCGATCGCCGTCTCCGGCGGCTCGACGCCAAAGCGGTTTTTCGAGGCGCTGTCGGAACAGGACATCAACTGGGCAAAGGTAACGATCACGCTGGTGGACGAACGTTTCGTATCCGCCGACGACGAGCGTTCCAACCATCGTCTGGTGGCGACGCATCTTCTGAAGGGCAATGCGGAAGCAGCGACATTCGTGCCGCTCTACCAGCCCGCGACGACCGCCGAGGAAGCCGCAAAGATCGCGACGGAAAAGACCTCCGGCTTCGGAAATCCTTTCGATGTCGTCATTCTCGGCATGGGTGGAGACGGTCACACCGCCTCCTTTTTCCCGAAGGGCAACAACCTGGCTAGGGCGATCGACCCGGAAGGTCCGCGTGGCGTTCTGACCATGCAGGCCGAAGGTGCGGGCGAAGAGCGTTTGACCTTCTCTTACACCAGCCTTG
>NZ_WIXI01000034.1 GCF_009617585.1 Endobacterium cereale
AACCCGCCAGCAGAGCCCGAGGTCGCAAAAGCCCCGGAACTGCCACCGGTGCCGGTGCGCGATTACGACGCTTCAAAAAAGGTCCGCATCGTCGGCCCGCGCTTTTTCCCCAACCAAAGCAATATCGATCTCGCCAATCCAGCTGGCGGCGCGCAGTTGCGCCAATAATGACCGTCAGGGCTTGTCCTGCGGCCAGCGGCCTTCATGGACGAGTTCGGCCAGCGGCAGACGCTCCCGCCAGCCCTTCACCGCCAGTTCCGGCTCGCTGTACAGCTGATCGACATAGCCGAGACAGAGCCAGGCAACGATCTCGACACGCTCGGGAATGCCCAGAAGCGCCTTGATATCGGCATCGTGAAAGATACTGACCCAGCCCACCCCGACACCTTCCGCACGCGCCGCCAGCCATAGGTTCTGCACGGCGCAGACGGTCGAATAGACGTCCATGCGTGGGTTATGGGTGCGCCCAAGCACGACAGGCCCGGCCCGGTCTGGATCACATGTGATGCAAATCGACAGCGGCGCCTTGCGGATACCTTCAAGCTTGAGGTCCCGATATATTTGTGCCCGCTCGCCGGAAAACAGCTCCGCCGCCTCCTCGTTGGCGCGAGAGAAGGCCAGGTGCGCCGCCGCACGCGTCGCCTCGTCGCAGATGAGGATAAAGCTCCAGGGCTGCATGAAACCTACAGAGGGTGCCGCATGCGCGGCTTCCAGCAAACGCTGCACCAGATCGTCCGGCAGCGGATCGGGCAAGAACTGGTCGCGCACATCGCGGCGCGAATGGATGGCACGATAAACGGCCTCGCATTCATCGTCCGAGAAAGGACCCGCCGCAGTCAGCGCATCTTCGGGTTTCGGTTTCGTCAGCATGATCAACAGTCTTCACGGCATTGGGAAATAACGGACATAGGCAAACTCGTCACCATTCGGCGCCCAATTGGGAGAGTTCATCGTACCCTGCCCGCCAAAGAGCTCGAACAGCGTTTCGATATTGCCGCCGTCCATATCCATCAGACGCACACGCACATCAAGATCGCGGGGATGGTCAAAAACGTCGCCGTCATAGGAAACGAACACCACCTTGTCGCCCTTCGGCGACGGATGCGGGAACCAGTCGCCGTATTCGCTGTCGGTGATGCGCTCGGCCGCGCCACCTTCCGCCGGCACGCGCCAGATCTGCATGCGGTCCGTTCGGCTGGAATTAAAATAGATCCATTTGCTGTCAGCTGAAAAATCCGGTCCGTCATTGCGGCCCTCGCCAAAGGTCAGCCGTCGCTCCTCGCCACCGTCCACCGGAATGGAATAGATATCGAACACCTGGTCACGAATGCCACAATAGGTGAAACGCGTGCCGTCCGGCGACCAGCCATGCCAATAGGACGGAAGGTTTTTGGTCACCAGTTTCGGTTCGCCACCGACAGCCGGCAGAACATAGATGGCCGATTTGTCGAATTCGCATTTGTCGGAAATGGCGATCAGCGTCCCATCGGGCGAAATGCCGTGATCGTTGTTGCAGCGTATGGCAAAACCGGTATCGACCGGCTGCGGCGCGGTCGTTTCCTCCAATGCCAGCCGGTACATGCGGCCATCACAGTTGAGCATCAGGTAACGCCCGTCGGGCGACCAGTTCGGCGCTTCGAAAAGCTTTTCCGTCTGCCAGACCACGCGGCTTTCACGGGTGCGGATGTTGAAGATCTCGATCGAGCTGCGCAGCAAACCGGTACTCCCTCTTTGACTGGAGGCACGGTGCTAACACACAAATCCGGCACGGTCTCGGCAGGCTGCAAATCTTCACCCGAACGGGTGAGACACACCTTAAAATAGCAGACGCAAATTAGTTATTACTAAAGAAAGGATTCGTTAATGTCTGCGAGTCAGTATATGCATGTCTTCGAATATACGTTACGCGCCAGACCCCACCCCCCAATCTCGCCGGGCGTATGTTCGAAGACTTCTTTATACGCGGGTTCCCCCATCCACCCCGCGCCCGTCCTGTTCAGCGTTTGCGGACGGGCAAACTGAAAAGGCCGGCGTCTACCCCCGACGCCGGCCTCTTTTTTCCTGTAGCAACAGTCCTTGGATCAGACCGCGACCGCCGCCATGCGCTTTTCGTCGCGGCCGGTCTTCATGCGCTCTGCCAGCAGGAATGCCAGTTCGAGCGCTTGGTCGGCGTTGAGGCGCGGGTCGCAATGGGTGTGGTAACGATCCTGCAGATCGGCACCGGTCACCGCGCGGGCGCCGCCCGTGCATTCCGTCACGTCCTTGCCGGTCATTTCGACATGGATACCGCCCGGATGCGTGCCTTCGGCGCGGTGGATCTGGAAGAAGCTCTCGACTTCCGACAGGACACGCTCGAACGGACGCGTCTTGTAGTTGTTGAGCGTGATCGTGTTGCCATGCATCGGATCGCAGGACCAGACGACCTTGCGGCCTTCCTTTTCCACGGCGCGGATCAGCTTCGGCAGATGATCGGCAACCTTGTCGTGACCGAAACGGCAGATCAGCGTCAGGCGACCAGCTTCGTTGGCCGGGTTTAGGATGTCGATCAGCTTGATCAGGTCATCCGGCTGCAGCGAAGGACCGCACTTGAGGCCAAGCGGGTTCTTGATGCCACGGCAGAATTCCATATGCGCATGGTCGGCCTGACGCGTACGGTCGCCGATCCAGATCATGTGGCCCGACGTTGCGTACCAGTCGCCCGAGGTGGAATCGACGCGGGTGAGCGCTTCTTCATAGCCGAGAAGCAGGGCTTCATGGCTGGTGAAGAAATCGGTTTCGCGCAGGCTCGAATTGTTTTCCGAGTTGATGCCGATCGCCCGCATGAAATCCATGGTTTCGGAAATGCGGTCGGCCAGCTTGCGGTAACGGTCCGCCTGCGGTGAGTCCTTGATGAAGCCCAGCATCCACTGCTGCACGTTGTCGAGATTGGCGTAACCGCCCATCGCGAAGGCGCGCAAAAGGTTCAGCGTCGCGGCAGACTGGCGGTAAGCCATGATCTGGCGCTCCGGATCCGGGATACGCGATGCCTCATTGAACTCGATGCCATTGACGATGTCGCCACGGTAGCTTGGCAGGCTGACGTCACCCTGGGTTTCGATGCCCGAGGAACGCGGCTTGGCGAACTGGCCGGCGATACGGCCGACCTTCACCACCGGCAGCTGGGCACCATAAGTCAGCACCACGGCCATCTGCAGGAAGGCGCGGAAGAAGTCGCGGATGGTATCGGCGCCGTGCTCGGCAAAGCTTTCGGCACAGTCGCCGCCCTGCAGCAGAAAGCCGTTGCCTTCCGCTACGTTTGCGAGCGACTTCTTCAGCCGGCGCGCTTCGCCTGCAAAGACGAGCGGCGGCCAGGTTGCCAGCTGCTGCTCGGTCTCGCGCAGCTTGTTGGCGTCCGGATATTCCGGAACCTGCTGAATAGGCATCTGCCTCCAGGTGCTCGGTGTCCAGTTCTGTGCCATGATACTCACCCAATCTGCACGTTATGGCCGTCCCGGCCATGGTGCCTTGTCGAAAATTTGAGGCGGCTTATATCCCTTTGCCCCTCACTTGCATAGACCGGCGACCCCGCCGATCGGTACGATCCGCCACGGATTTGGCAGCGGATCGGATAAGATCACATTGAACCGGATCAGCCGTCGACGCGTTCGCCGTTCTTCAACAGGTAGCTCGGCTTGTACATCGTCACCAGTTCTTCCGAAGCGGTCGGATGGACTGCCATGGTGCGGTCGAAATCGTCCTTGGTGCAACCGGCCTTCAGCGTGATGCCGAGAAGCTGCGCCATCTCGCCGGCCTCGTGGCCGAGAATATGCGCGCCTACCACCTTGCGGTCGCCTGCATTGACGATCAGCTTCATGATCGTCCGCTCGCTGCGGCCAGAAAGCGTTGCCTTCATCGGACGGAATTCGGCGCGATAGACTTCCACGTCGGCAAACTTCTTGGCAGCTTCCTCTTCCGACAGACCGACAGTCCCGATCTCCGGCTGCGAGAACACTGCCGTCGCGATCAGATCGTGATCCGGTGAGGTCGGATTGCCGCGATATTCGGTCTCGATGAAGCACATCGCCTCATGGATCGCCACCGGCGTCAGTTGCACCCGGTCGGTGACGTCGCCCAGCGCATAGATGTTGTCCACATTCGTGCGCGAATATTCGTTGACGATGATGGCGCCGCGCGCATCGGTCTTCACGCCTGCGGCCTCAAGGCCCAGCCCCTTGGTATGTGGGTCACGGCCAAGCGCCAGCATGACGGTTTCCACCTGCAGCGTTTCGCCGCCCTTAGTGCGCGCCGTGAGACCACCCGCCGGGTTCTTTGCCACATCATCGATCACGTCGGTGAGGATGATGCGAATGCCCTTGGCTTCCATTGCCGCATGCAGGCCACGACGCATGTCGATATCGAAGCGCGAAAGAATTTCCTTGCCGCGATAGATCAGCGTCGTCTCGACACCGAGACCGTGGAAGATATTGGCGAATTCCACGGCGATATAACCGCCGCCGGCAATCAGGATCGATTTCGGCAGGGTCTCGAGGTGAAAGGCCTCGTTGGAAGTGATGCACAGTTCATGGCCCGGCAGCGCCTCATGCGGGTTCGCAGTGCCGCCCGTGGCAATGACGATACGATCCGCCGTCACCGTCTTGCCGGTGGCGACCAGACGCACCGTATGGGCATCCACCAGTTCGGCGCGCGTCGCCAGAATTTCGGCGCCGGCATTTTCCAGGCCACGACGATACAGACCTTCCAGACGGTCGATTTCCTTGTCCTTGGCGGCGATCAGCTTGCCCCAGTCAAAGCTGCTTTCACCAACGCTCCAGCCGTAACCGGCGGCATCCTCGAAATGCTCGGGAAACTGCGAGGCGTAAACGAACAGCTTTTTCGGCACGCAGCCGCGGATCACGCAGGTGCCGCCAAAACGGTATTCCTCGGCGATCGCCACCTTCTTGCCGAGCGATGCGGCAACACGCCCTGCCCGCACGCCGCCGGAGCCGCCGCCGATGACAAAGAGATCGTAGTCGTAGGTTGTCGCAGCGGTGGTCATGGATGGCTCCAGTCAGAAATTCGGGAGGAAGGAATCGAAAAGAACGGCATGGATATAATGTGCGATTTCGCAAATGCAAAAGCCCGGCAAGAGCCGGGCTTTCGACAGGATGGCAGTTCGCAGCGAATTACTGCTGCGGAGCCTGATTGACGGCCTCGGCGCCGGAAGGCTGGCTCGGCGGCACGGCAACGACGTCGCGCAGCTTGGCAGTGCTCTGGCTGGTCAGGTCACGCGAGATGCCGTTTGCCCATATTTCGGCGGCGCGGCCCAGTTCACGCTGCACCAGCGGCAGCGTGCTGAGAAACTTCTTGCCGGCAGGCGAGCTGTGGAAAGCGGCAATCGCCTTCAACTCGTCCTCGGTGAAAGCCTTGGCATAAGCCGCTGCAGCTTCCTTTTCGAGATCTGCACGGCGCGATGCGAGCGCAATGGCCTCGGCATCGACGGTCTCGGAAATCTTGTCCTGGAAGTTCGGCGAGGACAGGATGAACTCAGCCTTCAGACGCTCGGCCAGGTTCGGCAGGATATTGTCGAACTGACGAGTTGCCTCGATGGCATTGATCGTGTCGCGAGCTGCCTGCAGATGCGAGGCGGAGACTTCCTGTGCCTGCGCGCCGGCAGAAAGAGCGAGGCCGGATACGAGCGTTGCCAGGGCGGCAGCGCGGCCCAAAACCGCTAGTCTGATCATGAAAGGTTAGCTCCTGTGTTGTTCGCTTTCAGCGTCCGCGCCCCTGCCGGTCCGGCAATGATCGCAAGTGACGCCATGTGAATGAAAAGCCCGTGTTCCACGACTCCGGGAATGGAATTCAGCGCTCCTGCAAGCGCCTCTGCATCAGGAATACGGCCAAAAGATGCGTCAAAAATATGATGTCCACCGTCCGTGGTGAAGATGTCCTCACCATTTCTACGAAGCTTCAGCTCGCCGGAAAGGCCGAGCCTTGACGCCCGCTTTTCGATGGCGACACGTGTCGCCACGGATCCGAACGGGTTGATTTCAATCGGCAGCGGAAAAGCGCCGAGCGTGTCGACGACCTTGCTCTCGTCGGCGATCACGATCATCCGCTTCGAAGCGCCGGCGACGATCTTTTCACGCAGAAGCGCGCCACCGCCGCCCTTGATCAGGAAAAGATTGCCGTCGACTTCATCGGCGCCATCAATCGTAAGGTCAAGTTCCGGCAACTCGTCCAGCGACTTCAACGACACGCCGAGCTCGACACACAGCCGCGCGGTACGCTCGGATGTCGGAACGCCCTCCACCTTGAGGCCGCCCGCCACCTTTTCGGCCAGCAGACGCACGAATTCTTCCGCTGTGGATCCGGTGCCTATGCCGAGCCGCATACCGTCTTCGACATGTTCAAGCGCGGCGGCAGCCGCCTTGATCTTCATTTCCCGGGCGTCCATGCGCGAGAAGCTCCCTGTTTGGTAATCCAGTCGTTTCGCTTGCTGCTGTTTACACGCCTCCCGCCATAAACAAAAGTCCCCGGCAACGACGTTTTCGACAGGCTTTTCATTTGATTGACTGCTGATGTTACTTGGCGGCCATTTGCATTCATTGGCTGCTTTGCCTAAACCGGAAAGGCTGAACCACTCCGCCCCCTCCCCGTAAAGCCTTCTCATGGCCTGCATAAATCCGAGGAATACTGACGTGAAAGCTCCCCTGGTCGTCTTCGATCTCGATGGCACGATGATCGACACCCATGCCGATCTCATCGAAAGCCTCAACCATACGATCACTTCGGCCGGACTGACGCCGGTCACCTACGAGGATTTGACACATCTGGTCGGCCAGGGCGCGCGCGTCATGATCCGCCGTGCCTTCGACCTGAAGAACACGCCACTTTCCGAGGACGAGCTGGAACCTCTGTTCGATCGCTTTATCGCCCATTACAAGGCGGGCATGCCCGGCAAAAGCCGGCCGTATCCCGGCCTGACTGCATGTTTCGATCGCCTCAAGGCCGCAGGCATGACGATTGCCGTCTGCACCAACAAACAGGAAACGCTGGCCCTGCCGCTGCTTGAAGGCCTCGGCCTTACCGGGCATTTCGCGGCGATCACCGGAGGCGATACTTTTGAATTTCGCAAACCCGACGGGCGCCATATCTTCGGCACCATCGAAAAAGCCGGCGGCGATCCGGCCCGCAGCATCATGATCGGCGACAGCGTCAACGACATTCTTGCTGCTCACAATGCCAAAATCCCGTCCGTTGCCGTCAGCTTCGGATATTCCGACGTGCCGGTCGCGGACCTCAATCCGACGACGATCATTGACGGCTTCGACGAACTGACACCGGAACTGGTGCTTCGCCTGATTGAGGCGCAGTAACAGTCACGAAAAAGGGCGCCAGTGGCGCCCTTCATTTTTTCAATCCGTCTTTCGACCAGACCCTCGACCGGAAAACCCGGTCAGGCCTGCGGGCTGCGTGCCTTGGCTGTCGCGGCCAGCGCCTTCATGGTCGCCACATCACGATCATAGACGTCGCCGAAATATTCCACCTTGCCGTCCTTGTTCGGCCATGCGGTGAAATAGGCGATGTAAACCGGGATATCCGCCGTCACCGAGGTCGGCACATTGCGGCCGCCGGCGATACGGGCATCCACTTCCTTCTCGCTGATGCTGAGCAGCGCCGCCGCCATCTTGCGCGGCTCGGCCAGACGCACGCAGCCGTGGCTGAGCGCGCGCATATCCCGCTTGAAGAAGCTCTTGGCCGGCGTGTCGTGCATGTAGATGGCATGCGCGTTCGGGAACAGGATCTTCAGGTCGCCCAACGCATTGTCGCTCGACGGCGGCTGACGCACGGAGATATTGCGGGTCGAACCGTACCAATCGACGCTGCTCGATGAAACGGTGCGACCGTTGACGGCCACCTCGTAACCCTGGCGATCGAGATAGCTCGGGTCATTGCGCAGTTTCGGCACCATTTCATTGATGATGATCGACTGCGGAACACCCCAGGACGGGTTGAATTCCACCGTCTTGATCTTGTCCTGGAAGAAGAAGGTCTGGTGCGCCTTGGAACCAACCACGGTGCGCATGGAGAACTGTTCCACGCCCTGCTCGTGATAGGTCACGCGGAAGGCCGGCTGGTTGATCATCACGTGGCGATCGCCAAGATCCGAAGGCAGCCAACGCAGCTGTTCCATCGCGACGATCAGCTTTTCGACCTTGTCCTCGTTGCTGTCACCGACGAGCGCACGAACGGTGCCTCGGCCGACAACACCGTCAGAGCTCAGACCGGATTCCTTCTGGAAATCCTTCACGAAGGCGACCAGTTCTGGCGTATATTCCGGAGTCTGCTGATAGGCGGCGATCGTTTCGGCCTGACGTGTCTTGAACGCGTCGGACGCTTTCTGCTCAATGGCCGCGAACACGTTCGCCATGTCCGGGCTGCTCATGCCCGGCTTCAAAAGCAGGTCATCAGGCAGCTGGATCGCGTCTGCCTGCTCGGAGGCCGCACGCAGATGCGCGAGTTCGGCCTTCATCGCCTTGAATTCGGGGTTGGCCGGAGCCAGACCGTCGAGATAGGCGGCGACATCCGGGGCATTCCTTGCCGCGTCGACAACGGCGGCCAGATCGACCGGCTTGCGCTTGAAATCGTGGAACTCGGAAATGCGGTTCGGGTCGAGACGACCACGCACCATGTCCTGCGCAAACAGCATGGCCTTTGCGGACAACGCCACCTCGAACTGCATCAATTCCTTGGCGCGTTCATCATCGACGACGACGGCCGGAGCAGGCTCTGTGACGGCAGGCTGCGTGGCTGGAGTGGTTTCTGCGGCAACCGGCGGCGTTACATCGGCAGCAGGAACCTCGGCGGTCGCGGTCGGAGCAGGCTCAGTCGCCGTTGCGGCCGGTGCTTCGGCGGTCGCGGGCGCAGCGGGATCAGCAGTGATGGCAGGTGCCGGCTCGGCCGTCGCAGCGGTGGCCGCCTCAGAGGTTCCTGCCGGAGCTGCTTCAGCGGTCGCGGCGACGGGCGCAGTTTGCGTGGTCGCTGTCGCGGCCGCGTTGTTGTTTTCCGCAGGAGCGGCTGGAGCCGTTTCGACCGTGGCAGCCGGTGCTGCCTCGGTGCCTGCAGCGGACGCAGCTTCCGCAGAGTTTGCCTCGGCCGGCGGCGTTGCAGCCTGTGGCGTCACCGCAGCTTCGGCCGTGTTCGTCGTCGAATAGGTCTTAACAGCGTCGGTCGCATGGGCCGTCGTCTGCGTCGGCGTTTCGGGGGCAACACTGGCGGTCGTCAGCAGCGGCTCGTCGACGGCGTAGTCGGCCGGGTCCAGACCGTAGTCAGCGGCTTTCTTCATCGCCGCCAGAACGGCACGCGCCTTTTCGGTCAGGTCTCCGTTCTCGACCCACAACGGCGCAGCATTCTTGGCATAATAGGCCTCGACGGCGGAAGCGACATCGGCAGGGACGGACACGCGGGCATCCACCAGGAAACGGGTCTGATCTGTCGCGGAAGCTGCAGCAAAACCAGCGGCTTTGACGGTGCGCATCGCGTCGGCCCGGTAGGTGAAGTATTTCGGTGGGGCGACCTTCGGCAGCGGCTCCGGATCACGTATGGCGCGCTCGGACGGGATTTCGACGACAGTGCCCGGCGAAGCCCTTCTGACATCTTCGCGAGAACGGCCTTTCAGCATGTCCATCAGCGTGTAGGCCTGAGCATCGACCGGCAACAAGGCCCCGCCCAGCATCGAGATCCCCGACAGCAGTGCGAGCGTGGTGGTGGTCTTCCGCAATTTCAGCAAGGCATTCCCCGTTCTAGCTCCACGATCACCGCGATTCGCTTGATGACCGTCCTCGAATATAAGCGGACATGTCTCTAGCCGAACATGCGCGCCATGAAAAGAAAACGAAAACGTTACAACAGCCCTTTGCTCGGCGGGCCCGTCGTCAAATCGTTTCCAGAACCTTAAGAAAACATTCGTTAAATTTTTACTGACACGCGCGTTTCTTTCCAGTTTCCACATTTCCCGTCGAAATCTCTATTCCTCTCATCGTGGCAATAATGGCACGAACGCGGCGGACCACAGGGTAAAACACCCAATTCTTGCAGTCTTCAACAGCCCTCTTCCGCTTGCAGTCATTTGACAATGGTATAGAAATGCGCCGCCGGCTCAGGCACATTTCACCTTTATTTTTTTAAGGCCGGCAAGTTCAGCCCGTAGTCGCGGGCGATGGGAGACAGAGGCATATGACGACGAACCGCACCGAAACCGATACGTTTGGCCCGATCGAAGTTCAGAACGACCGCTATTGGGGCGCCCAGGCCCAACGTTCGCTCGGCAATTTCAAGATCGGCTGGGAAAAGCAGCCGCTGGCCGTCGTTCGTGCGCTCGGCATCGTCAAGCAGGCCGCAGCCCGCGCCAATATGGAGCTTTCCGGTCTCGACTCGACCGTCGGCAAGGCCATCGTCGATGCCGCCCAGGAAGTCATCGACGGCAAGCTCGATGATCATTTTCCGCTCGTCGTCTGGCAGACCGGTTCCGGCACCCAGTCGAACATGAATGCCAATGAAGTGATCTCCAACCGCGCGATCGAAGTGCTCGGCGGCGTCATGGGCTCCAAGAAGCCGGTGCATCCGAACGATCACGTCAACATGAGCCAGTCGTCGAACGACACCTATCCGACGGCCATGCATATCGCCTGCGTCGAGACGATCCACCATCATCTGCTGCCGTCGCTGAAGCACCTGCATGCCGCGCTGGAAGCCAAGGTCAAGGCATTCGCCCACATCATCAAGATCGGCCGTACCCACACGCAGGACGCAACACCGCTGACGCTCGGCCAGGAATTTTCCGGTTACGCTGCGCAGGTGGCCTCCGCCATCGCCCATATCGAACTGACCATTCCATCGCTTTCCAAGCTGGCGCAGGGCGGCACCGCCGTCGGCACCGGCCTCAACGCCCCGGTCGGTTTTGCCGAAAAGGTCGCGGAAGAAATCTCGAAAATCACCGGCCTGCCCTTCGTCACCGCGCCGAACAAGTTCGAAGCACTCGCCTCGCACGACTCGATGGTGTTTTCGCACGGCGCGATCAACGCCGCCGCTGCCGCGCTGTTCAAGATCGCCAACGACATCCGTTTCCTCGGCTCCGGCCCGCGCGCCGGCCTCGGCGAACTGTCGCTGCCGGAAAACGAGCCGGGTTCGTCGATCATGCCGGGCAAGGTCAACCCGACCCAGTCGGAAGCCCTCACCCAGGTTTGCGCCCACATTTTTGGCAACCACGCGGCGCTCACCTTCGCGGGCAGCCAGGGCCACTTTGAACTCAACGTCTACAATCCGATGATGGCCTACAACTTCCTGCAGTCGGTGCAGCTGCTCGGCGATGCCGCCGTGTCCTTCACCGACAATTGCGTCGTTGGTATCGAGGCACGCGAAGACAATATCCGCAACGGCGTCGAAAACTCGCTGATGCTGGTGACGGCGCTCAATTCCAAGCTCGGTTACGACGCCTGCGCCAAGATCGCCAAGACCGCCCACAAGAACGGCACGACCCTGCGCGAAGAAGCCGTTGGCGGCGGTTACCTGACGAACGAGGAATTCGACCAGTATGTTCGCCCTGAAAACATGATTGGCCCGAAGTAAGGTCGCCCGATACCGCAATCACACCGAGAGCGGGAAAATTGGCGCCGGATCGTGACAAATCACGATCCGGCGCAACCATTTCGAGAGAAACCTTTTCTGGTATCATTGGCAAACAACGCCAAGAAAAACCCGTGGACAGCCTGCAATTCAAGGCTTGAAGCAACTGCAAATATCCAAGTATTACCGGCCGGAAACCATATCTTTAATCTTTTCCCAAGACTTTGACCGTAATCATAGGTTTAAATTTGGGTGGGACCAACGGGAGTAGCCGATGAACACGGCGACAGCGCAAAAAGCGCATGCTTCTGATTTAGCTGGGCAGATCGTTTATGCATTGAGGTCGATGGGCGTGGCGCCCATTCCTCGCAATTACCAGCTTTTCTACGAAGCTTATATCGGCAGCAATGCGCAGCTCTCCCGCGATCTCGTCGCGCTCGGTAGCCGCGCGACCCAGGAAGAGCTTGATCATCTCGCCGACGAATATCTCGGCCGCCCGCAGGCTGTGGTTATCGAGCGCGCCCATACACGTCTGGCCTCGGAGCTGGATGACGTGTTGCGTCTCATCCGCCAGGAGCAGACGTCGCTTGAGAGCTACAATCGTCTGCTCGAGGAAACCGCCTCGCGCATCAGCACCAAGACGCATTTTTCCGCCGACCTGCTATCGAACGCGATCGACCTTTTGACTGCCGCCACAGGCGATACGATGGCGCATGGCGAAAAGACTGTCGAGAACGTCGCGCAACGCTCTCAGGAGATGGACGATGTCCGTAAGGAACTCGACGAATACAAGCGCATCGCCAACACGGATTCGCTGACCCGGCTTTCCAACCGTCGCGCCTTCGATGAGAAGCTCGCCTCGCTCTTCGACGATCAGATGAGCCTTGGCGTCACTGCGCTCGTCCTGCTCGATATCGATCATTTCAAACGTGTCAACGACACCTATGGACACCCGGTCGGCGACAAGATCCTCGCCACGGTCGCCTCTGTCATTCGCAGCAATGTCCGAAAGGATGTGTTTGTCGCCCGCACGGGCGGTGAAGAGTTCGCCATGGTCATTCAAGGGCAGACTGCCGAGGAAGTTCTGGCCGTCTGCGAACGCGTGCGGCGTGCGCTGGAAAGCCGCCCTTTCCGCAATTCCCGGACGGGCATGGATTATGGTCCGGTAACGATATCACTCGGATTTTCCATGGCAGCCCAGGCGGAAGATCCCGGCCAGTTGTACGAGCAGTCCGACGTAGCGCTCTATCTCGCCAAGGGCAACGGCCGCAACCGCTGCCAGATGTTCGAAGACGGCATGCGCAAGGATTACATCGGCAAGGGCTGGCTGATCTATAAGAAGTGAGCGCCTGTGAGATGACCGGTATCCCGGTCACCCGTTACCACATCGTGGCGGCAGCCCTTGCCGCCCATTCGCGGTCATAGGTTTCCTTGTCGAAATCGGCCTTGGCCGCCTTCAGAAGCCCGCCGGGCGTCGGCAGGTTTTTGGGATCGACGAACCGTTCGGGGTTCCAAAGTTCCGAGCGCATCAATGCCCGCGCGCATTGAAAATACACCTCGTCGATCGTAACAACGGTGACGCTGCGGGGATGTTTTCCATCCATCTCGAAGCTTTCGAGCAGCGAAGGCTCAGCCGACACAACCGCACGCCCGTTGATGCGCATGGTCGTGTTCGAGCCGGGCACGAGGAACATCAAGGCCACGCGCGGGTCGCGCACGATGTTTTCGAGCGAATCGATACGGTTATTGCCGCGCCAGTCGGGCAAGGTCAGCGTCCGCTCGTCCTCGATGCGCACCACACCGCCGAGATCGCCGCGCGGCGAACAGTCCATGCCCTCGGGGCCGACGGTCGCCAGCGCCACGAAGGGTGAAGCCTCGATCATCTGGCGGTATTCAGCCGTCAGATAGCAGGTGACCTTGACCAGCGACGCCTCGCTGCTCTCGCCATAGATTTTTCGAAGTCCCTCGATGGAGGTGATGATGCCGTCGCTGTCGATATCGCTCATGTTGCCGCCTCTTTCACAGCGGCCTGTTCCGCTGCCTTGCGTTCACGCTCGCGCGCCGTTCTGGCGGAGATAATGTCCGCTGGCTGAGCATTGCCCTTGATCAGCGAACGACCTGCATAAATGCCGCCCACCTGTTCCATGGCAAAACGCTCGCGGTCGATTTCCCGGAACTCTTCCACCACGCTGGCGACCAATTCCTCTTCCTCGCCTAAAACCTGCATGACCTCGCCGGAGAAATCGAGCGCCGACTCGTAGGTCTCGCGGATCTGGTAATCGACGCCGGCCTTCAGAAGGTCGATGGCATGGCCGCGGTCATAGGCACGCGCCAGAACCGGTACCAGCGGATATTCTTCCTTGACGATCTCGGCGATCTTCACCGCTGCTTCCCTGTCGTCGATGCAGATCAGGATCGCTTTCGCGGTGGCGGCGCCCGCCGCGTGCAAAATTTCCGGGCGCGAGCCGTCGCCGTAATAGACCTTGAATCCGAAATCGCCGGCATCGCGCACGAATTCTGCATCCTTGTCGATCATCGACAGCGTATAGCCGCGCGCCAGAAGCGGCTGGCTGACGATCTGACCGAAACGACCGAAGCCGATGATCAGCACGGTATTTTCGATGTTTTCAGGCTCGGCCAGACCGCTCGTATCCACCGTCGGCTTGGGAGCAACACGCACGTAGATGGCTACGACCAGAGGCGTCACCGCCATGGAGATAACGATCGTCGCCGTCAGCACCGCATTGGTATCGGCATCGAGAATGCCGACTGAGGCGGCAGCGGCATAAAGCACGAAGGCGAACTCGCCGCCCTGCGCCATCAGGATCGCGCGCCCGAGGCTTTCCGCATGCGGCGCCTTGAGAAGCCGCGCCACGCCGTAGATAACCACGCCCTTGACGATCATGTAGGCGACGACTGCGACGAGCACATGCTGCCAGTTGGCAAATATCACCGCCAGGTCGACCGCCATGCCGACGCCAAGGAAAAACAGGCCGAGCAGGATGCCGCGAAACGGTTCGATATCCGCTTCGAGCTGGTGCCTGAATGATGATTCCGACAGAAGCACGCCCGCGAGAAACGCGCCCATGGCCATGGACAGCCCAGCAAAATCCATCAGCAGCGCCGATCCGAGCACGACCAGCAGCGCCGCCGCCGTCATCACCTCGCGTGCACCGGATTGGGCGAGCAGCCGGAAGAACGGGTTGAGCAGGTATCGTCCGGCAATCACCAGAGCCGCCAGCGCGGCAAAACCGATGCCGAGGGATTGCAGCCGCTCGACAACCGTCACCGTTTCGCCCTGCGGCGCCAGCAGCGTGACGATGGCGAGCAGCGGCACGATGGCCAGATCCTCGAACAACAGGATGGCGACGATATGCTGGCCTTTTGGCGTATGCAGATGATTGCGCTCCTGCAGCATCTGCATGACGATCGCTGTCGAGGTCAGCACGAAACCGGTACCGGCCACAAATGCCACTGGCGCCGATTGACCGAAGGTCAGACCGACCGCCATCAGCGCCGCGATACAGCCAAGCACCTGCAGCGCGCCGAGACCAAAAATGTCCTTGCGCATGTTCCACAGACGTGACGGCTGCATTTCGAGCCCGATGATGAACAGGAACATCACCACGCCGAGTTCGGCAATATGCAGGATCGCCTGCGGATCGGAAACGAGCTTCAGCCCGAACGGGCCGATTGCCAGACCGGCCGCCAGATAACCGAGCACGGAGCCCAGCCCGATGCGCTTGAACAGGGGCGCGGCAATGACGCCCGCCCCCAAAAGCGCCACGACCTGGACCAGTTCGCCCGCATTTCCTTCTGCCGCCACTCGATTACCCCTCTATTTCGTCTGATCTGTTATCGCGTTCTCGTGACAGGATCACGGCTCAGCCCCTTGGCCGCCAGTTCCGCCTCGTATTCGCCGAATTTCTCCGAACCTTCGAGCCCGAGCTCACGCAGGTAGCGCCAGGTGAAGATGCCGCTGTCATGGCCGTCATCGAAAGCGATGCGCACCGCATAATTGCCGGTCGCCACCACGTTGCGGATGGCCACTTGCCGTTTACCCGGCACCGTCACCTTCTGGCCCGGTCCGTGGCCCTGCACTTCCGCCGAGGGCGACAAGACACGCAACATCTCGGCCGGCAACGCAAAGCTCGCACCATCGTCGAAAACAACAGTCAGCATGCGCTTGTCCTGCGATACTTTCAGCTCGGTCGGCCAACTATCTGTGATCGGGTCGCTCATCTCTGCTCTTTCAATTTCGTTAATCCACGATTATGGACTTCATCAATTCGCCGCAAGCCCGTTGGCATCCGCATGACAGGCCGAAAGCCGCCGCTACCGGGCACTGCGCCTTAAAAAACATGCGCAAAGTCAAACGACTTGCGCGCAGTTTGTGCCAGCACACGGTGAGCGGCGCCAAAATGCATAAAACTTGACGTCGCCCCTGGGAATCACCAGATTCGGCGTGCAGGAGAAAATGACGTGAATTCTATAGTGACCCCACCGCTAGCCGTCACCCCGGCCGGCAGCATTGCTCCGATGATCGACAAGTTCGGTCGTGCGGTCACCTATCTGCGTGTCTCCGTTACCGACCGCTGCGATTTCCGCTGCACCTATTGCATGGCGGAAAACATGACGTTTCTGCCGAAAAAGGATCTGCTGTCACTGGAGGAGCTAGACCGGCTCTGTTCCGCCTTCGTGGCCAAGGGCGTGCGAAAACTGCGGCTGACCGGCGGCGAACCGCTGGTGCGCAAGAATATCATGCATCTTGTGCGCTCCATCGGCCGTCATATAGAAACCGGCCATCTCGACGAACTGACGCTGACCACCAATGGCTCGCAGCTTTCCCGCTTCGCGCAGGAGCTTTACGATGCTGGCGTACGCCGCATCAATGTCTCGCTCGATACGCTCGACCCGCAGAAGTTCAAGGAAATCACCCGCTGGGGCGATTTTTCCAAGGTCATGGAAGGCATCGACGCCGCCCAGAAGGCCGGGCTGAAGATCAAGCTCAACGCCGTCGCGCTGAAGGGTTTCAACGAAGACGAGATCCCTGACATGCTGCGTTTCGCGCATGGCCGCGGCATGGACCTGACCGTTATCGAAACCATGCCGATGGGCGAGATCGAGGAAGACCGGACCGACCGTTACCTGCCGCTCTCGGTGCTGCGCGAAACCCTCGAAAAGCAGTTCACCTTCAAGGATATCCCTTTCAAGACCGGCGGCCCAGCCCGTTATGTCGAGGTTGCTGAAACCGGCGGCCGCATGGGCTTCATCACGCCGATGACCCATAACTTCTGCGAGGGCTGCAACCGCGTGCGTCTCACATGCACCGGCACGCTCTACATGTGCCTCGGCCAAAACGACGCTGCCGACCTGCGCGAAGTCTTGCGTGAAAGCAACGACCCGGCACATCTGGCTGCTGCCATAGACGAGGCGATCGCCCGCAAGCCAAAAGGCCACGACTTCATCATCGACCGGAATAACCGCCCGGCGGTATCGCGCCATATGAGCGTGACGGGCGGCTGAGCCGGTCGCGACTATTCATCCGCTGGCGACAACCGTTTTTCCATCTGCCGCGCGATACCATCCTGTCCTGATGCGTAAAGACCGGCAACCGCGCCGCGATAATCACGCTCTTCCCGGTTCTGACTGAGCTTGGATTTGGCGACGACCCTGCGCACGGCGATCCTGAAAGCAACGATATTGCCGAGCATCTGGGCCATGTAGTCTGTGGGTGCATCGGCCATGCGCCATCCATCCGTTCCGTTCAACCGGCGCTCATGGGTCCGGGTGAGCAGTCCGACGGCCGCGCGCTTGGCGTGATCGTCATGTTGGAAGCTGATATTGCCGTAAACGTGCACGACTTGATAATTCCATGTCGGCACATGGCGATGATGCTCTCGTTTGGACGGGTAGAAATTCGGCGAGACATAGGCGTCCTCTCCGCGAAAAATCACCAGAACCTCGTGCGTTTCGGCGACAAGCCGGTGCATGTCGTTGGCGAGCGCGACGTGGCCGATCAGCGTTCCATCGGGGGCCGCCAGAAGCGGGATATGGTTTGCAATCAACCCGTCCGTCGTCTGCGCCACGATACAGCCCAGAGGCGCCGCTTCCGTCACCGCCTTGATCTCATCCCTGCTGATCTCTTCAAAATGTGGCGGAAGATACATTGCAACACCCGTCAAAATTGAGATTGCAAAGACGATACCCGTCATCTTCGATTTTGTCTCGTCCGGCCGGGAAGCAAAACAGAAAAAGGCCGGGATCTCCCCCGGCCTTCTCTTGTTGCTTTTGTGTCGTCTGGAGGGAGGGTGCGGCCTACGCCACCTCGCGGCCCCAACCCGGCCGGCGATCGTAGTCGCCCAGCTCGACCTGCATGTGCGGGTCGCGCGTCTTGAAATGCTCGATCTTCTCCGACAGCATTTCCACTCGACGGCGCAGGCCATGGATTTCGGCGTTGTTTTCCTCGACCATGGCGGCGTTGCGCTGGGTGATCAGTTCCACTTCCTGCACCGCATGCGTCACTTCACGGATGCCCGTTGATTGCTCGCCGGTGGCTGACGAAATGTCGGAGACGAGTTTGCGCACCTCGGCCACATGCGTGATGATCGACGATAGCGCCTGTCCGGTTTCCTCGACAAGATGCACGCCGCTCTTGACCTGCGTCGCGCTTACCGAGATCAGATCCTTGATCTCGCGGGCAGCACCGGCGCAACGCTGCGCCAGTTCGCGCACTTCCTGTGCGACTACGGCAAAACCGCGACCGGCCTCGCCGGCACGCGCCGCTTCCACCCCGGCGTTGAGCGCCAGCAGGTTGGTCTGGAAGGCGATCTCGTCGATCACGCCGATGATCGTCGCGATCTTGGCCGATGACTTGCTGATCTCGCCCATGGCGCCGACCGCACGCTGCACGACTTCGCCGGAACGCACCGCGAACTCCTCCGTTTCGCTGACGGACGTGGAGGTACGCTTGGCGTTTTCGGCCGTGGAAACGACGATCTCGCTCAGGTGCCGCAGCGCCCGCGAACTCTGTTCCAGTGCCGCCGCCTGCTGTTCGGTACGGCGGGCCAGATCGTCGGCGGAGCTGGCAAGGTTGCCGGTGCCACCTTCGATCTCGTCGGCCGTGCTGCGCACATCCGCGAGCGTCACGCGCAGCGTCTCGACGGCCTGGTTGTAGGTGCGGGCCATCTCGACAAAGTCTTCCGCGAGATCCTCGGCCATGCCCTCTTCCAGATCGCCCTCGGCCAACTTGCCGAGAACATGCGAGAGCGCATCAAGCGCGCGGCGCTGTTCTGCTGCCACGCGGGCACGTTCCGCACCCCGCTTCTGGGATTCCTCGGCCGAAAGTTCACGGGCCGATGCCGCTTCCTGTTCCAGTCGCACGTTTTCGACAGCGGCATCTCGGAACACGGTGACGGATCGCACCATGTCGCCGATTTCGTCGCCGCGTTCACGCCCCTCGATCGACACGTTGAGATCGCCGTCCGCAAGGCGCTTCATCACTTCGGTAACGCGGCGAAGCGGTCCGCGCAGCGTTTCGACCAGCATCAGGCCGCCGGCGATCGCCAGCACGGTGCCAATCACCATCGCAACGACCGAAAGCGTGGCGGAGCGTTCGCTGTCCTGCTTGCCGGTCTCCTGAGCCTGCGCCACAAACGCCTTCAGGCCAGCCATGCCGCCGGATAGCGTCTGTGCGGCGGCCGTCTTTTCCGTCTGCCAATCGGCGGCAATCCCCATGAGCTTGACCGAGGATTTATCGAGAGCGACCAGCTGGGTATCGGTCTTGGTGCCGAATTCCGCGAGCGTCATGTTGCTGCCCGCAAGTTCGGACACGCGGGCGCTTGCCTTGCGCAGCGTGGTCATGCCGCCCAGCACGGCCTTGCGACTGTCGTCGGCGGAGGTCATCCGCAGCCGCTCGACCAGCAACTGCAGTTCATCGATCCGACGAAGCGATTCTTCCGTCTGGGTCAGCAGTTCGCGCTGCGCGACGACATCGGCTTCGAGACCGACGAAACGCTCGGCCGCGGTCACCGCCTTGCTGGTCGCCTGATTGGCGAGTTCGCCCTGAATACGCATGAAGGCACTGGTGGCGATACGGGCGGCCTGTGCCTTGTCGGCAATCGACGCATCGCTGGTCAACGCCTTGCCAAGGTTGGTCATGGCTTCACGCACCGGTGCAAAGCCCTTTTGCGCCCGCTCCGGCACGAGGCCGATCACCTTGTCGAACTCGTTGTTCAACGTGCCAAGGTAAAGTTTTGCGGTGTTGACGGCCGCGTCGTCGCTCTCGGCGCGGCGCATGGCATCACGCAGTTCGCCGATCCGGCCGGCGATGGCATTGTAGGCATAGGCTTCCAGCAGCAGTCCCTTGGCGAAACGCTCCTTGCCATCCATCTGCTTGCGCAGCGTACCAACCTGCGCCTGAACACCCGTACCGAGCGCGCGCACTTTCGACATGCCCAGATCCATTTCGCGACCATTCTGGTCGCGCCGGCCCTTTACGGCCCAAAGCGCGTCCACATGCGCGCGCATGGCCGCGGCAAGGCCGATCACCGGAGCGATGCGCTCGCGATCTCCATCGGAAACCAACAGGCCCTGCAACGCACCCACGCCCTTTTCCTGGGTGTCGATATCGGCTTTCAATGCAGCCAGCGTCTTGTCGTTTGGGGTCGTGGAAAAACCCTGCAGGCTTGTCTGCAGGCGTTCGAAGTCGCCGATATTTTCGATCGTCGCGCGGGTCACGGTCATGTGCCCGTTCAGCGTCGTCGACGTGTAGTAGCCCGCCAGCCCGACGCCGGCGATCAGCAGCACAAGCGGCACCACGAACAAAAGAACTTTGGTTACGATCCTGCGGCTTTGCAAAAGCCGGTCGATGAAGGACATGCGGTTCCCCCCGCAAATGGGCACACGCACCAACCTCCCATCGGCGACACGCAGCCATCATTCCCGCCTCATGCGAGATTCACTCACAGTCTGAAAATTGAATTGAGCAACCGTTAACAATGCACGGAAGACGTTCAAAATAGCCTTTCGCGGCGACAGAACGTTTCCTTCTTCGGCATGCCAGGTCGAAGCGTTTCCATTTGCGGACAAACCGGCCTATTGAACGGACGTCCGGGACGGGGAATCACATGGCGGCATTATCGGCAAATTCGAGGGGCGCGTTCTACATGGTGCTCGCGATGGCCATGTTCATCTGCAACGATGCACTCGTCAAAGCCGCATCCACGCAGATCTCCATCGCCCAGATCATGTTCGTGCGCGGCGCCATGACGCTGGTGCTCGTTTTCCTGATCGCCCGCCACCTCGGCGCGCTTCCGACGCGTCGCATGCTCACCGATCGGACCATGCTCCTGCGGGTCTTTTTCGAAATCGGCGCGACCCTGACCTATCTGACAGCGCTCAGCCGTATTCCCTTCGCCAATGCCTCCTCCATCCTTCAGTCGTTGCCGCTTGCGGTGACGCTGGGAGCGGCTCTTTTCCTCGGCGAACCGGTCGGCTGGAGGCGCTGGGTGGCCATTCTCGTCGGTTTCATCGGCGTTCTGGTCATCCTGAAGCCCGGCCCTTCCGGGTTCGTTCCCGATGCCCTGTTTGCCGTTGTAGCCGTATTTTTCACCGCGGGTCGCGATCTCGTCACCAAACGCGTCGATCCGACCATCCCGTCGATTTCCGTCAGCCTCTTCACCACAACGGCGATCACGTCGCTCGGTGCCTGCCTGATCGTGCCGATGGGCGGATGGCGACCACTCGATGCCGACATGTTCGGCCTGCTGGCCTTGGCTGCCCTCGCGGTGCTGGTGGCCTATCAGTGCATCATTCTTGCCATGCGCAACGGTGAAATTTCCTTCGTGGCACCTTTCCGCTATACCAGCCTCATCTGGGCGCTCGGCATCGGCATCGTGTTTTTCGGAGAAATCCCGACGAACAGCATGATGATCGGCATCGTGCTGGTCATCGGCTCCGGCCTATACACCTTCTATCGAGAAAGCCGCCGACGTCAGGTGACCGCGGGCGAGACCGATCCCGCCCCACCCGCATGATGAGATAGAGCGATGACCACCGATAAACCGAAACGCGGCGCCATCGCCGGCATCATCCTTGCAGGGGGCCGTTCCAGCCGCATGGGACGTGAAAAGACAGTGATGACGCTTGCCGGCCGGCCAATGATCGCCCATGTAGCCGAGCGCTTCGGGCCGCAGGTCGCAAGCATCGCCATCAATGCCCTGCCCGGCTTTAGCGCGCATCGAAACCTGCCGATCGTTCCCGATACGCTCAAAGATCATCAGGGGCCGCTCGCCGGCATTCTTTCCGGTCTGCGGCATTTTTCCGCGCAAACCGGCTACACCCATATGGCAAGCGTTGCCGGTGACGGCCCGTTTCTACCGCTCGATCTCGTTGGACGTCTGACGACGGCTTGCCCGGATGGCAATACAATCGCCATCGCCGCGTCTGACGGCCACATGCATCCGGTCTATGCGCTCTGGCCGATCTCTGTCGCCGACGATCTCGAAACCTGGCTCGGCAATCCTGACAATCGCCGGGTCAAGGCTTTTTTTGCGCGCCATCCGACTGTAACGGTCGCGTTCGCGCCTGAAACAACGTCTTCGGGGCCGCGCGATCCGTTTTTCAACGTCAATACGCCCGAGGATTTCACACGGGCGCAAACCTATCTGGAGCAATGATGACGCAGCGCATCTTTGGCATTTCCGGCTGGAAGAATTCCGGCAAGACCGGCCTTGCCGTTCGCCTCGTCGCCGAATTCACCCGTCGCGGATATCGCATTTCCACCATCAAGCACGCCCATCATGATTTCGATATCGACAAGGTCGGCGCCGACAGTTTTCGCCATCGCGAGGCCGGCGCGCATGAGGTGACGATCGTGTCCGGCACGCGTTTTGCCATCATGCATGAATTGCGTGGGCAGGCCGAACCCAGCTTTGATGACATCCTTGCCCGTATCGCGCCATGCGATCTGGTGCTGATCGAAGGTTATAAACGCGAGCCTGTGCCCAAGATCGAGGCCCGGCGCCTGGAATCCGCCAATCGCGAACCCCTGGCGCCGAATGATCCACATATCGTCGCCATCGCCGCCGATCACGCCGTGGCAGACAGCACCATCCCGATTTTCGATCTCGACGATACGATGGCGATTGCCGACTTCATCGCAACCACGGTCGACCTGCCGCCAAGGTGAGCGACAGGCCTGCCGCTCAGGTCTGAACCTCAGTTCGTCAACCGGGTCGGCTGCGCGGTCGCCTTCTCGGCGATTTCGGCAAAGGCGCTGACAAGGGAATCGACCGTATTCGGTTCGTAATAATTTGCTTCTGTCGTGGCGCAGGCCTTGAGAAGGTCCTGCCCCCTCGGCGGCGCCATGAATGCGACGGTAAAGACCTTGATGCCCGCCGTCTTTGCCGCTGCGCACTGATCGCGCACGCTCTTGTCGAAAACCGCATCCCAAACGGCGCTGGCGCCGGTCATTTCGCCATCCGTCATCAGCACGATGACACGATCGACAGGATCATTGCCCTTCTTTTTCTGCTCCACGCTTTCGGTATCGGTCTTGGCAGGAGACGCCTTGATATTGTTGATGGCGGTCTGCATCGAAAGCGTCGCATCCGTGCCGCCGACGGCAGTCAGGATGTTGTTGACCTGTCGTCGGGAATCCGTCGTTCCCCAGGCCATGTTGGATTGCGCCACCATGGTCGTGGCATAGGTGATCGCACCGGTCCGGATGAATTTCGGCGTCGGGTCCACCTTGTCGAGCCCATCGAACAGCGCCGTCGCGGCTTCTTTGACGGCGTCGAGTTTGGTCACGTAATAGGTCTGGTAGGCAAGGCAGATGTTGAAAAGCTGCAGCGTGCAACGTGTTCGTTGCGTTGCGGTATTTTGCGCCATGGAGCCGGATGTATCGAGCAGCACTTCCATGGAAAGCCCACGCGGGCCACCGTAACCGCTCACGGTCTTGCTGGCGGCGGAAACATTCACCTCCTGACCGAAGAGCAGGCGCGTCAAAGGTGTCAGCGGCACCGGCACGGACGAATTGACCGCGACGGCGAAGGATTTCCCAGACACACCCTGCGCCGTGGTGGTGATCGACACGGTCGTGCCGGCCTTGATCGCGGCCACGCTTGTCGCGTCGGACGAGCCGGAAAAGCGGCCGGCCACGAAATTCTTGCCGTATTCCGACCCCGTCGAACTGTCGATCTTCTTGTCGGCAAGGCGCGAGGAAACAGCCAGTGCGGCAGCATCGGTCGCGTCCTGCAGCTGCGCCCTCGAAAGCACCATGTTGGTAGCATCGATCGCCATTCCGGCGGTCCCGAGAAGCACCGGAAGGATCAACGCCGTCATGAGGGCAAAATTGCCGTTCTCCTGGCGGATGAACCTGCGGATTGTCTGTTGGAATTGTCGCATGCCGAACATCACTCGAATGGATGGATCGGCCGCATTGTTTCAGCAATCACTTAATTAGTGATAACTTCATCAATTAGAAATGAAAGATATATGCAGTCTACGGAATATATAAAAACATGACGTCGCGCCCCGCATAAGGGCGCGACGTCGCGTCATATCAGACGTTTTCACCGTTTTCCTTGCGCGGGCTTGCCCAGCCCAGCGCATGGTAGAGAACGATCGCGCCGATTGTTGCCGTGCCGATGCCGTCGAGCGTGAAGCCGCCAACATCGAGCTTGAAGTTTCCTGCCCCCAGAACCAGTGCCACACCGACGGTGATCAGGTTGCGCGGCTCGGAGAAGTCGACCTTGTTTTCCACCCAGATACGGCCGGCCGTGGCCGCGATCAGGCCGAACACGACAATCGAAAGACCACCGAGAACCGGACCGGGAATGGTCTGGATCAGCGCGCCGAACTTTGGCGAGAAGCCGAGCAGGATGGCAACGAAGGCCGAGACGAGGAAGACCAGCGTGGAGAAAATGCGGGTGACGGCCATGACGCCCATGTTTTCCGCGTAAGTCGTCATGCCGGTACCGCCGAAGGCGCCCGAAAACATCGTGGCAACGCCGTCACCGATGAAGGCGCGGCCGAGATAGGGGTCGAGATTGCGGCCGGTCATGGCGCCGATCGCCTTGATGTGACCGAGGTTTTCGGCGACCAGAATGACGACGACCGGAGCGATCAGCGTGACCGCTGCAGGCGAAAACACCGGCGCGGTGAAGGTCGGCAGGCCGAACCATGCGGCAGCCGATACGCCCGAGAAATCGATCGGCGCGGCGTAGCCCATGCCGTTCGCCAGCACGAGATAGAGCAGATAGGCGAAGGCGCCGCCGATCAGGATCGGCAGGCGGCGGGTGAGACCCGGCGCATAGACGGCAACAACACCGACGGCGGCAACGGTGGCAATCGCCACCCAGCGCGACAGCTGGCTGCCATCCGGCGATGCCGCACCTGTACCCGATGCACTGGCAATGGCGATCGGCGCCAGTACGAGGCCGATAGCGGCCACGATCGCCCCGGTCAGAACCGGCGGCATCAGCATCTCGATCCAGCGATGGCCTGCCATCATCACGATGATGCCGATCATCGTGTAGAGCGCGCCGGCGGCGATGATGCCGCCCAGCGCCAGGCCAATATTCGGGTTGGGTGCGCCGGCTGCTGCGGCTGTCGCCACCAGAACCGGGCCGATGAAGGCGAAGGAAGAACCGAGATAGCTCGGCACGCGGCCACCGACGGCGATGAAGAAGATCAGCGTCGCAATGCCGGAAAACAGGATCGATACATTCGGGTCAAAGCCCATGATCATCGGCGCAAGTACGGTCGACCCGAACATCGCCACCACATGCTGAAAGCCCAGCACCACCGTCTGGCCGGCCGGCAGACGTTCGTCGGGCAAAATGCGCCCTTCCGTCTTCAGCCGCCAGCGCGGAAAATAACCACCCGTTTCGCTCATGTCAGTGCCCCTCTGTTGGTTCCCGCCAGCCGGCCGGGCGCGCGGTTCGGCCGCGCACCTGTTTTGCATTTCTTGGTCGGAGGCATGGATGCTTAAAAAACTGCGCTTCGCGGATAGGCGATCGGCATCGATCGTCGGTCACATCTATCGGCTCGCAAAAACCTTCGTTACTGCGAACCGAGGCCGCTGTCATCGGTCTTCACAGCTTTCCCACAACAGTCATGACCAAAAATCCAGCAAAACTACTGGCGAAATGCCGCATGCCTCTTAACTGATCATTTGAGGACCACAAACACTCCCGGGAGGAGACCCGCCATGGAAAAGAACAGGATCTGCCTTTGGTATGACAAGCAGGCGGAAGAAGCCGCCCGTTTTTATGCAAGAACCTTTCCCGACAGCAGTGTCGAAAAGATCATTCATGCACCCGGCGATTGTCCCGATGGAAGTCAGGGAGATGTTCTCGTCGTGGAATTCACCGTGCTCGGCATTCCGTGCACGGGCATGAATGGCGGCCCGCATTTCAAGCAGACAGAAGCCTTTTCATTCCAGATCTCGACGGAAGATCAGGCCGAAACCGACCGCTACTGGAACGCCATTGTCGACAATGACGGGCAGACAAGCGAATGCGGCTGGTGCAAGGACAAATGGGGCCTGTCCTGGCAGATCACTCCGCGTATCCTGATGGATGCGTTGAGAGAGGGCGGGCCGGCAGCCAAACGCGCGTTCGATGCGATGATGACGATGAAGAAGATCGATGTTGGAAAGATCGAGGCGGCGGTACGCGGAACCCCGGATTGATCACCCAATTGCCACGGTATTTTGTCTCCATGACGATTACATTACTTCCATTGCCGAGCGGCCGCTGTTCTCTGGAGTTCGCGCCCTCCGACCTCTCGTCGGTGGCGCTGGCGATCGAACGTCTCTACGGGGTACCAGACACGAAACTGCATCCGGCATCCGCCGAATACTGCTTTGGTGGGTGCTCCTTCATCTTCCAGAACGAGTGGGACGATCCCTGCCTGATTTCCTGCGCGGCAGAAGGCACCATAGTTCTTGAAAACCTTTACGCCGCTCTCACTCCATGAGCGACCCACGCCTGCCAGATAGTTTCGGGGCTCAGTTTTCCGTGCGCCTTGTCCCCTCGCGATCGCGCTCATAACGCCTCTTCACTGGAAATTCCGGCAACCAGCTTTCGCGGCGGATCGTCCACAATTCATAAGTCGGCTGAAACCGGTCGATCTCATCGAGCGTGCCGAGATTGACCTCGATCTCATCCCCGCTGCGCCCGAAAACATGCGAACCGCAATTCGGGCAAAAATGCCGGCCCTGATATTCGCGGGTTTCGCCTTCGAGCCGCACGGACGCCTCAGGAAAGATCGCCGAGGCATGAAACAGCGCGCCATGGGTCTTGCGGCAATCGAAACAATGACAAATCCCGACGCGATTGGGCTCTCCCGTGGCGATGATCCTGACATTGCCGCAACGGCAGCCGCCGGTGATGTCGGTCATGATGATGCTCCCTGTTGCGTAAAAGGCAGCAGAATTGCTCCGCAACCCTCATGCAGCCTTCTTCTTCTCGGCCGTCACCACCTTGAATCGGATACGCTGGATACCCTTCTTGGCGATGTTAATCTCGAACGCCTTGGTCTTACGGACCAATTCGCGAAGGTTCTCCGCACCATACGTCCGGGGATTAAAAGCGCGATCCAGGTTGGTGAGTTTCTTGCCCAACTCACTAAGCGGCACCCAGCCGTCCTTGCTTCCTAGCTGGGCGAAGGCCTGAACGATGAGCGGCGTCGCCGCGCTTGGCAACTGAGGGCTTGCAGGTGTGGGAGCGGTTTTCACCTCTTTAATAACGGCCGGCGGCTGCAAGCCTTCCGTATAAATAAACCGCTGGCACGCAAGCCGGAAACTTTCGGGCGTCTTCATTTCGCCAAATCCGAACACATCGAGCCCCTGCTCGCGAATACGCATCGCCAATCGGGTAAAATCGCTGTCGGATGACACAAGGCAAAATCCGTCGATCCCGCCACGGTGCAAAATATCCATCGCATCGATCGCAAGCGCGATGTCACAGGCGTTCTTGCCGGTCGTGTAGGCAAAAACCTGCTGAGGATTGATCGAATGCCTCGCCAGAACATCGACCCACGGCCTGCACTGGCCTGCGGAAAAATCGCCATAGATACGCCGGACCGTTGCATCGCCGAGCTTCGCGATCTCCTTGAACAAACCGTCGACGATCTTCGCCGATGCATTCTCCGCATCGATCAACACGGCAAGTCGACGTGGTCGTATTTCATGCATGCAATCCAGCTCCCCCAAGGCAAATAGACACGACAGCATCAAACAGCAAAACGTAGCCCGCAACCTGTGATCACAATATATCCGCGCGCACGCTTAACAATCCACCCCTCTCTACGCTGCCGACCTATGGAAGATTCATGCCGAACACACCGTCGGCTGAGCACGAAATCATCATTCGCACTTCAAATAGGCAAACACATCCCTTAACCCAGAGAGAATTCGGATTATCATCGCCCATATTCAGCGTGGCGCCGACTGCTCGGAACCGCGCGACATCCTTTTGGAAAGCTTTCGAAAATGCCAACAACACCCGGCACCGCCTCACCCGCTCCATCGAGCCCAAAACCCTTCTACAGCAACTTTGGCTTCCAGGTTCTCGCCGCCATGGTCATCGGCCTCGCGCTCGGCCTTCTTGCGCGTAACATCGGTCCTGATGCCGCCGGCAACCAGAATGCTCTTTCGGTGACGCTGCAGACCATCGGCACGATTTTCGTCCAGCTGTTGCGCGCCCTCGTGCCGCCGCTGATCTTTACCGCCATCGTCGCCTCGATCGCCAATCTGAAGAACGTCAACAACGCTGCCAAGCTGGTCTGGCAGACACTGCTCTGGTTCGCCATCACAGCGCTGATCGCGGTCGTCATCGGCATCGCGCTCGGCCTGATCATCCAGCCGGGCCTCAACAGTGCGGTCACCGAAGCCTCCGCCCGCGCACCGTCCTCTGCCGGCACCTGGCTCGATTTCCTCAAAGGCCTGATCCCAACCAACGTGCTCGGCCTTGAAGCCTCGACCAAGGTGGTGAACGGTGCCGCAACCACCTCGCTGAACTTCAACGTTCTGCAGCTTCTCGTCGTCTCAATCGCCTTTGGCATCGCCGCGCTGAAGGCCGGCAAGGCGGCTGAACCTTTCCTCGCTTTCAACCAGTCGCTTCTCGCCGTCGTGCGCAAGATTTTGTGGTGGGTGATCCGCCTGACGCCGATTGGCACGATCGGCCTGCTTGGCCGCGCTGTCGACCAGTATGGCTGGACGACGCTGGCGCAGCTGACATGGTATGCCGCCGCCGTCTATATCGGCCTCGCCCTCGTCCTCTTCGTCGTTTACCCGGCGCTGCTCCTCGCCCACGGCCTGAAACCCTCGCGATTCTTCGCGGGTGCATGGCCGGCCATCCAGCTGGCCTTCGTATCGCGCTCGTCGATCGGCACCCTGCCGGTCACCGAAACCGTCACCGAAAAGGCGCTCGGTGTGCCACGTGAATATGCGGCCTTTGCCGTACCGCTCGGCGCCACCACCAAGATGGACGGCTGCGCCGCCATCTACCCGGCGATCTCGGCCATCTTCATCGCGCAGTTCTATCAGGTACCGCTTGGGCTCCAGGAATACTTTTTGATCGTCTTCGTGTCCGTTCTCGGTTCAGCCGCAACCGCTGGCCTTACCGGCGCCGTCGTGATGCTAACGCTGACGCTCTCAACGCTCGGCCTGCCGCTCGAAGGCGTCGGCCTTCTGCTTGCCATCGATCCGATCCTCGACATGGGCCGCACCGCGGTCAACGTCGCCGGTCAGGCACTGGTGCCAACCATTGTTGCCAAGCGTGAGGGCATTCTCGATCAGGCGGCCTATGACAACGTCAAGGATATC
The DNA here is from genome assembly GCF_009617585.1 of Endobacterium cereale. Classification (GTDB taxonomy): domain Bacteria; phylum Pseudomonadota; class Alphaproteobacteria; order Rhizobiales; family Rhizobiaceae; genus Neorhizobium; species Neorhizobium cereale. Next base: position 29,441 of record NZ_WIXI01000034.1, read on the forward strand.
GACGCGCTCGACGACCGCGAGGTTCAGGCGGCCTGATATCGCCGCGTTCCTCATCGACAACGAAAAAAGCGCTCCCCGGCAACGGGGAGCGCTTTTTCATTCGAGGTTTCCTTGGATGTCAAAGCCCGGATCAAAACATCCCCATCAGCCAGAAATCGATCTGTCCGAATGGCATTGCATTGCCAAGAAAACCGACTAGCGCCGACGCCGCGATCAATAACACTAGCCCCGTCAAGGTTCCGGCCACGATGCCCGCCCGAAAAGTCTTCGGCCGACGTGCGGCAATACTGGCGATGATCAATGACAAAACGGCGAAAAGCACCTGCAGGCTGACCTCTGTCATGGACATGCCCGGCAAGGAAAATTCTCTGATTGGTCAGGCACGCCAACATAGAGCGTTCCGCTACAATTCAATCGGGTCGATCGGGCTTTTCAAAGCTATCGCCGATAACCGAGATCAGTGCTTGACCGGCGCATAGGACGCCATCGCCCAGCCACGTCTACGCGCAAAACCGCGTATTCCATAGACCGCCTGAATGGCAAAAATCCACACAATCAGGAAGAGGCCCGGGTGCAGATCGGGATAAACAGCGCTTGCCACGCGAACACTTGTCCAAGCCGTCACCACTGCCAACACGGTCCAGGAAATCATCGAGATCCAGACGCTGGTTCGGGACATTTTCATCCTCCACAAAAGCCATCAGGTGTCACCAAGGGTAGCGCAATTCCCCCGCCGTTCAAGCGAAAGCCTTATCCTGCAGCCTCAGCCGCAGGATGCCTGCGTCACGCGTCCGGTCGCCGGATCGGTTTCGATCGTCACCCGGTCCTGCCGAAAGTCGCGCGTCACCATATCGCCCGGCCCGATCTGCCGCACGTTTGCCGCGCCTGTCAGGCGCTTGGCCCGCGCATCGCTGGGCTTCTTTTTGCCCACCAGCTTTTTCGCGGCTTCTGCATTGCAGAGCTTTGCCTTGGCTGGCGCGGCAAAGGCCGTAGCCGGGGCGCCTGCTGCAACGGCCAAAACCGCAAACACGGTTACCAAAATCTTCATCGCCATTCTCCACTGCGAACTGCGCCTCAACCTCGGCGATTTGTGTGCCGACATTACGGCAATACCGGCGATTTGCACGCCCCGCCCACCTGCTCCGCTCGTTATGACGTTGCCAGCATTCGCTAATTTTCCTAAGTGAGATCACCTGTTGGAGACTGAAGAATGGCCATGACCAAATTTTCCGGACGATCGCTGAAAGCATTTGTGTGTCTTGCTGCGCTTTTCCCGTGGACGGCGGCGCAGGCCACGCCCATTCTGGTGGTCGATACGGCTAGCCACGAGGTTCTTTATCAGGAGGATGCCGGTGCGCCGTGGTATCCGGCCTCCACCACCAAGCTGATGACCGCGCTGATCACCTTTCAGGCGCTGCGATCAGGCGAGGTCACGCTGAAGACACCCGTCGTCATGACCCGCAACGCCACCAGACAGGCCTTTCTCGAATCCGGCCTGACTTTTGGGCGCACGATGACCCTGGAGGATGCGCTTTACGGTGCTCTCGTCGCATCCGCCAATGATGTCGCGGTCGCGATTGCCGAAAAAGTCGGCGGCGACCTGCCCACCTTCATCCGTCGCATGAATGCGGAGGCGCAGCGGCTCGGCATGACCGGCACGCATTTCGCCAGCCCCAACGGCCTGTTCGACAAGGACAATTACACGACGGCGCGCGACCTCGCCATCCTCGGCATGGAGATCGAGAAGCAGTTTCCGCAATACCGCCAGTTCTTTGCCCCTTCGGCCGTCACCTTCGATGGCAAGGAGGTCAAGTCCAACAACCAGCTGCTGACCCGTTATGCCGGCACGATCGGCATGAAGACCGGTTTTCTCTGTGCCTCCGGCCGCAATTACGTCGGCCTTGCCGAGCGCAACGGCCGACAGGTCATGGTGGTCATGCTGGGCACCACGACGGAACGCGAGCGTAACGAACGCGCGGCGCAATATCTGGATGAGGCATTTGGCGGCCGCCTGCCCTCCATGGGCCGTGTCGAAACCATCGCCAACCGCGCGGACATTTCAGCGCCGGACATGCGTGTAAAACTCTGCACGCCGGCAAGTGCCGCTTATGAAACCGAGCGCAATGCCATGTATCCGATGGGCCTTCCCGGCCACGAAAGCTTTCTGAAAGACGAAATTCCCGGCATCACCCACGCGATCAGCACGTGGGCAACCGAAAATGTCGCGGACGTGCCTTTGCCAAAGCCACGCCCTCAGGAATTCCAGTAGGTAATCCGGAAGAAATCAATCGTCGGGCAGGAATTGCGGATTCCACACGACTTCCCAGACATGCCCGTCGGGATCGCTGAAATAACCGGCATAACCGCCGTAAAACGTATCCTGCGCGGTTTTGACAATGCGGGCACCGGCCTTTTCGGCTGCCGCCATCACCGCATCCACCTCTTTACGCTCATGGACATTGTGCCCGATCGTCATGGCAGTCGGGCTTACCGGCCCGGCCGGCAGTCCGGTATCATGGGCAATATCGGCCAGCGCCCACAAAGCCAGTTTCAGCCCGCCAGCGAGATCGAAAAAGGCGACGGCGCCATGTTCGAACTCGCGGCCGACAATGCCCTCGGTCGGCAGACCAAGACCATCACGATAAAAGACGAGGGATTTTTCAAGATCGGAGACGCCAAGCGTCACCACGGAAATACGCGGTTTCATAAGCCAAAACCCTTTCTATCGACGCCTGCCCGATGCGGGCGCCCTGATAGTCTTGGGCCGTCACCGCAGTGACGGAAGGACCTCCAGCCTGGAGGGGCCGGGCCAACCTTCCCGAACCTAACCTGTTTCAGACACGATAAAGGTAGGGATCTGCAGGCCGGGGGTCAAGCCAACCCGGTCCATCACGCCACCAGTTCCGCCGAGGAAACGACATGCACACCCGGCCGCGCTGCAATCGCCTGTTCCAGCAGAGCCTTGGCGATAACAGGCGCCGGATTGATCCGCCACGCTTTCGGCAAGACCGGCCCGAGGGTCTTCAGAACCACTTCGGCAACACCCTCGCCGCTGCGCCGTTCGGCACGTTCGCCGCCGATCAGTCCCGGCCGCACGAAACATAACGAGCGAAAGCCGACCGTTTTCAGATCCTGCTCCAGCTTGCCTTTGACGCGATTATAGAAAAACATTGATTGCGGATTGGCGCCGAGCGCAGAATTGAGCACATAGACCTGCGCGCCACGCCGATGCATGAACTGCGCAACGGTGAGCGGATAATCATGATCCACCCGTTCTAAGGCAGCCTGCGAGCCCGCCGCCTTGATCGTCGTGCCAAGCGTGCAGATCACCGCGTCGCCCTGCCAGAAAGGCTCATCGCCCGTCATTTGCTCGAGATTACAGACCGGCGCTTCCAGCTTGGGATGCGGCACAAGGGTTGTGCGACCCGGCGCCACCACGCGGGCGACCCGGGGATCGGCCAGCGCCAGTGCCAGTACATGGCTGCCGACAAGCCCGCTTGCCCCCACCAAAAGAAGTTTCATCGCGCCCCTCCGATCCAGCCAACCTTGTTCAAGGTGGGCAAGCATACCACCCCGCGCGCTACGCGGGATAGTCGCAGCGAAATAGGACAATCCCGCTCGCTCCCCTGCCCATCGGGTTTCCCGCGCCTATATCCTTCCCATGACGGAACCGGCACCATACCCATGACGCCACAGGCACGACCATTCCTGCACCGCACGGCCCTGACCGCGTCGGTCCGCATCCTCATCGCCGCCTCCCTGACACTCCTTCTGGCAAAGGCCCCCGCCATGTCGCAGATGAATGCCGAAACCCTGTTCGATGCCGCCAGTAGCGGCGACACCGGAGACATCACGCGGTTGCTTGAGGAAGGTGCGCCACTCGACGGACGCAACGAACACGGCCAGACCGCCCTTCTCGTCGCCACCCACGCCAATCGCATCGAGGCGGCAAAGGTGCTGATCGAGGCGGGCGCAGACGTCAACGCCAAGGATGAGATCGACGATAGCCCCTATCTCTACGCCGGTGCGCGCGGCCATCTGGAAATTCTGAAACTGACCCTGTCACACGGCGCGGATCTCAAAAGCACCAACCGTTATGGCGGCACCGCCCTCATTCCGGCTTCCGAGCGCGGCCATGTAGAAACGGTAAAAACGCTGATCGAGGCGGGCGTGGATGTCGATCATGTCAACAGGCTCGGCTGGACAGCCCTTCTGGAAGCGATCATCCTCAGCGACGGCGGCCCGCGCCATCAGGACATCGTCAAACTGCTGCTCGATGCCGGCGCTAGCCGTGACATTGCCGACAAGGACGGCGTGACGCCACTGGAGCATGCACGGACGCGAGGGTATGGGGAGATCGTGGCGTTGCTGGAGGCAGCCGGGCAGCGTTAGAGCGGTTTTCCAGCCTGCCAGTCACGACGCTCCAGTTCATACCGTACCTCGCCCTCCTCCGTGCCGGGGATCGGATCGTCGAAAACGGGAAAATCGGTAGCAACATGCGTCATGCCAAGCTTTTCCATCACCCGTCGCGAGCCGAGGTTCACTGCCATGGTGCCCGCAAAAATCGTCTCATAACCGGCTTGCCCAAAACCCCAGTCGACAAGAGCGCCAGCACCTTCGGTGGCCAATCCTTGCCACCATCCGTCGCGCTTTAACCGGTAGCCGAGTTCGGCCAGAACCGGCGCTTCCGGATAGAGGCAGAACCAGCCGACAAAAGCCTCGTCATCCTTGCGACGAGCAGTCCACACGTAGGATTCGTTGCCGCGCGGCATCAGAAACGAAACATCCTGCGATCCGACCGCGTTGTGATCCACCGCCCCACGATGCAGAAAACGCATCACCTCGGCATCGCGTTCAAGGCCGATGAAGTCGGCAGCGTCACCCGGCTGACAGGGAGCGAGCACCAGGCGTCGGGTTTGCAATGTGATCATGCCGAAATCCTCAGCAAGGCAGGCCACCGTCTCATCTTACCTGGATGTGAATATGGTCGTCATGACGGGCCGCGCGGCAGCCCTGAAAACGGATCGTCTCCCCACTCGCAGCCAGCGCATTTCTAAGATGCGGCTCGACAAAGATCTTTTCCAGCCCAAACTGTTTAGCCCCCACGGTGGAAAGCCATTGCAGGGCAAAGCCCGTGCGCTGTTCCTCTATCCGGTAGGAAGGAAAAAACGGCTGCAGCCAGTCGAAATTCCATCGCGTCGTGATGATGTCCTTGCGCCCTTCGCAAGGTTGTTCGTCACCTGCTCGCGGCTGTTCGAAGGCAAAATAACCGATCGGCGAGCGCGTCACCCCATCAACAAAATACCCGTCCGCATCCTTGTAATAGAAGGCGATATCCAGCTTGCGGCCATCCGCATGGGAAAGATGCGGCAGAAGCGGAAAACCGTCGATGAACGGAAAATTGCCGTCCAGCACCACGGTCGTCGTTCCCGGAAATTTTTCGTCCATGTCTTCGGACAATGCCGCGACCAGATCACGCATCCGTGGCGTCACGTAATTGCGGTTCAAGGCACAATAGAGCGCTGACCGCACCATCATCTTGTCACCCTCTCCGGCAAAACACGAAAGCGGAACCCGACCGAAGGCAGGCGCAGCCATGTTCGCCAGAAATGTTGCGGCAGCATAGAATAACAGGAAGACCAGTATCCTTGCCGAAAACCGCGACATGCCCATGACACGCGTTGCGAACAGCGAGAGCAGGTAAGCCATGCCGCCGATCTGGGTGAGAATGGTCAGGACGACAAAGATGAAGCACCGAAAGAAAAGTCGGAAGAAATGCATGTATGCTTTTCCTGATCGCCACATGTGCGTGATACGCCTCTAACCTGCTCGATGGTTGCGGACAATCCGCGAGATCAAGACTGACAGCACTGCGGGTACGACATCCTATTGGCGCGAGCCTGCCCGTCCGATCACATCCACCCGCTGGCAACTTCCGGTCGCCGGAATGATTTCGAGCTTTTCCCCTACTCGAAATTTTTCGCTGGGCCGGCCGATTCTGAATGGGTGCCGGCACGCATGGCTTTGCCCATCCGCTGCAATCCGGGTGAAGCTCAGGAGGCCGAATGTGAAAACATGCCTTTCGCCCTCACCGTATTGTGCCTCGTCCCAGACGGCCTCGATCGTCGCAACCGTCCGGTCAAAACTTTGCAGCCTCCAGAGATAAAGACCGCCGATCAGACCGAAAATGACCAACGCAGCCAGAAGACCGATTGCCTGCAGCCTGCGCATCTGCGCCATCACGGTGGCGTCTCTCGGAAAAACGGAATTCATGGCGGCTCCGCAATCATGGTTTCATCCGTTACCAACATGCCATCGGACGATTGCCGATTGCTTTCGCGATCCGCTCTTGCCGCCACAAATTTCACATCCTAAACCGTCTCCACGATATTTTGAGGAGCCGCTGCCATGTTCGAGACCGCCGCAATCGAAACCGAAGACAAGCCGGAATTCTATCGTCAGCTCACCCAGCAGCTGGCTGCCCTTCTCGAAAGCGAGCGGGATTTTATCGCCAATGCCGCCAACACGTCAGCACTGATTTTCCAGATGATGCCTGACCTCAACTGGGCCGGCTTCTACCTGATGAAGGAAGGCGAACTCGTGCTCGGCCCGTTTCAGGGCAAGACCGCCTGCGTGCGCATTCCGGTCGGTCGCGGCGTCTGTGGTGCAGCGGTCGAAAAACGCCAGTCCGTGCTTGTCGAGGATGTCCACGCCTTTCCCGGCCACATCGCCTGCGATGCCGCTTCGCGTTCGGAACTGGTCGTGCCGATTTTTCGCGGTGACGAAGTCATCGGCGTTATCGATCTCGACAGCCCGATTGCGTCGCGGTTCGATGGCGACGATCAGGCCGGCATCGAACGTGTCGCCGAAATTTTCCTGACCGCGAGCGCATAAGCTTCAGCCACTCACGCCTTCACATAGACCCATGCGAGAATGCCGGATTTGAGCGCGACCTCGATCCGCTTGTAATCGGACACTTCATAAGCGTCGGCGGCGGCAAGTTCCGCCGGCGTGATTCGAAACACCTTACCAGTCACTTCATCGGCGGGATTGCCGGAGGGCACGACGACCGGGTGGAACCGTTCGCCGCTTTTGGCCAGCACATCCGGATCGGTGATCTCGAGCATCTCCTTGGCGAACCCCGGCATGGCATCGTCAGTGCCGTCCAGCAGCCGTCCGAACGAGGATTTTTGCACCTCCGGATATTGCAGCGTCCCGTAGGAAAACAGAAAAACGGTCTCGTCCATGCCAGATCCCTCTCAGTCAATCGTGCGCCAGACATATGCAATCCAAAGCCTGACCGCCACAGGCATGAGCGAAGAAGCGCAGGACGCGCAAACATTCTGCCTTCGCATCATCCGTGATTTCTACGGCATCGAATACAACAGCGACTGGCACGCGGATCTCGACAGTCTCACCGGCAGCGCCGAAAGCGGCTGGTATTCGTCGCAGAATGGTGGCGGTTTTCGCATCGTCCGCGACGAGGTGGGAAACATCATCGCCACGGGCGGCCTCTATAATCTCGCGCGCAAGCCCGGCACGTCTGCCCGTCTTGCAGGCCGTTATGGCGACCGAAAAATCTGCCAGATCGCCCGCGTCTACCTCGATCCTGCCATCCGCGGCAAGGGTCTCGGCAGCCGTATCGTCTCGGAACTGGAAGCGGATGCACGCGCTCTTGGTTATGACATCGCTTACCTGCATGCCGATGCGCAGACGCCGGCCACGCTGTCCTTCTGGGCCAGCCGTGGTTACCGGGAATTCGGCCGGTTTTCCTATCCTTCGCCGTCAGGCGGGATGGATACGTCGGTCGATTTCGACAAGGTACTGTCGCGTTCGACCTGAAGACGCGGCACTAAACACCTATCGGACCATAGGTGCGATACAGGCTGGATGACAAGGACATCAACGCACTTTACCTCATGCCCCCCGGCAAGCTGGTTCTGCCTGATCACGGCGAACTGGCTCGTGCCATCCTGCACCGTGGCGAAGGACTAAAACCTCTTCCGTCTCGACCTGCATCCGTCAAAGGTCGCAAAGCGCCTTTATCCGGGCGAACTGTTTGCCGGCATTTTTCAGATCAAACGACGCGGACGCGCCCTGCGGCGCGGAAAATTTCAGTGTCTCGGAGGCCGCGAGAATCTTGACGAGCACCGCCTTTGCAGTGTCGCCCTCAAGAAAAAGTTTGTTCGGGATCGCCTGCATTTTCAAATTCTGCCGGTCGCCATCGATCTCCATTTCGACCGGCAGCATTCCGCTCCAGGTCACGTCCTGACCGAAATCGACCGCGAACCCCAAATCGCGCTTTGCCGGATCGACATCACAGAGCGCCATGGCGACCACTGGCGTGCCGTCGCCCCTGTATTTCTCAATCACCAGGTGATGCATGGCATTGCCACCGATCTTGAAATTCTCCAAAACGTCAATCTCCGTCTCTGCCTCCTTGCCCGTCGCCGGCCCCTTACCCGTCAGCAAACGTTGCAATTCCTCCTGTGTCGGCAGCGGATCATTCGCTGTCCGGAGTGGTGCTTCCTCCTGCGTCACCCTACCCAGCAGCGAACTGCCGTCAAAATTGAGGATGACCGTCTCCCAATCGTCGTAGAGGTCATCGTAGGCGGCGAGGTCGAAAGGTGCGGCTTTCTTGATCGCGCGGACGGCGACGGCGGCAAATTCCGGGAAAAGCGGGTCGTCCGACACAGTCTCCACGACCGGCTCGGCAACCAGAGAACCGTCACGCTTGAGATTGAATCGAACACGCACAATAGGCTGGGATGCCGGCACCTCAAGAACAAGCCAGTGGCGCACGACGGCCTTGAAAATCAACGCGCCGAGTTCTTGCTGGCGTTCTTCCGCGCTTTGCTCCTGCTGCGCAGCAATGCCATCCTCTGCCTCCGCTGTCGCAACCTGCCCGCCGTAAAACAGCGCGGCCAACAAGACTGCGCGCGTCAGCCCCTTCAATGTTGCAACCGAAATCATATCAAGCCCCCGCTATGTCATTTCGAGACCTGATCTAGCGCCGGCCCCTCTCCTGTCCAGTTGGTAAAAACCGCATAAAAAAGCCGCCGGGCGCAAACCCGGCGGCTTTCCGTTGTCGAGCCCGAGGTGCGTTACTTCTGCGCCACCGGCTTCACCAGCGGGGTGATGCGGCGGATGGTGACGCGGCGGTTGTCCTGTGACGGGCCATCCGTGCGCACCTTCAGGTAACGCTCGCCATACCCCTGCGTCGCCAGATTTTCCGGCGCGATATCGAAGGCATCGGTCAGCACGCGGGCAACCGATTCCGCACGTTCGTCGGACAGAACGAGGTTGCTGTCGTCGGAACCGACGGCATCGGTATGGCCTTCGATCAGGAAGGTTTCGGCCGGATCGCGTTCAAGCACTTCCTTGATCGCATCCGCCACCTTGCGCAACGAAGACGCCTGGTTCATCGGAATTTCGGCGCTGCCGGTCGCAAAGGTGATCGTATCGAGGTCGATACGGCGCACCTTGTCGCGGATACGTGCCGAATAGCGCACTTCATCCAGCGAATACACGCGTTCGACGCGCTCCACCGGCGGCTGTTCGAGGAACTCGTAATAATCCCTGTCCGGTTCGGTCGAGGTGTCGATGATATAGTCGTCCAGCGGCACCGTCAGGCGCATGGGCGGCAGGTCGAGACCCGGATCGCGCCAGCGGCGCGGCTGGTCGCGGTCTTCCATCAGTTCCGGTGCGTAATAGAGCACGTATTCGCGGCCGTCATCGCCAATGCGCGAACGCTGCACCACATCGCCGTAGCGGTTGCGGATTGTGACGATCTGCACACCGCCGTTACGCTCGATGATTTCGCGGGTACGACCGCCACGCAGGCGCTCGTATTCCGGCTCGTAACCCTCGTCGTAGAAACGACGGCTGTCGTCATGGCGTACGATCGTACGGTTGTCGAATTGCAGGATCACGCGGCCACCATCGCGGTCGCCTCCGCGTTCGCGAAAACCTTCGGGACGCTCAAAGCGCGGACGGCCATCGAGACGTTCGCCACGCTCGGCTGTTGCGGCTTCGAGCTTGATCGGCGGACGTGGACGTTCGCCGGGTGCAAGCGCCTGTGCCTCGGCATCGGAGGTCGGTGGCGGTGGCGGCGGGCCTGCGGGTGCGGCAACAGCCGGACCGCCTTCTGCTCCACCACGCGGCGGACGTGGACCACCTTCGCGAGGACCACGCGGCTGACCGGGCTGGCCCGGTGCGGCAGCAGCCGGTGCAGACGGATATTCCTTGGCGCTGTCGAGAATGGCGGCACCGTTTTCGACCGGCAGAACGACCGGTCCGGTTGCGGATGCCGGATCCTTGGCGATTTCCTTGGCGCGCTCGATTTCTTCAGGTGTGCGCGGCCCTGCCGGCGGAGCGGCAGCCTGACCAGGTGCCGGCTGACCAGCGGGCGCAGGTGCGGCGCCCGGCATGACACCGGATTGATCCGGTGCGGCCTGGCCCGGCGCTGCGGGTGCTGTGCCTTCCGGTGCAGGCGCATTGCCTGCTGTCGGAGCCTGTCCGGGAGTGGTTTCACCGGCAGCAGGCGCCTGTCCTTCGGCCGGGCGGGCCGGACGTTCCGAAGGTGCGGCCGGCTCACCGGCTGCCGGCGGAGCGGTTTCGGCTGGACGAGAAGCCGGAGCCTGCGCATCCGGCTGCGGCGCTTCGGCCGGGCGCTCACCTCTTGGGCGTTCACCCTGAGGACGTTCGCCTCTCGGCCGTTCACCTTGCGGGCGGCCCTCGCCCTGCTGGGCATCACCACGCGGGCGTTCGCCACGGGGACGCTCGCCACCCGGCTGGGTCTCGCCATCCTGCTCCGTACGTGCCGGACGCTCGGGTCTCTGCGGGCGCTCCTTAGGCTGTTCAGCAGCCGGTGGTTCAGCGGCGGGCTTTTCGGCTGCGGGCGGCTGTTCTGCCGGTGCCTCGCGGCGGGGGCGCGGCGCTTCGGGTTCGGGGGCCGCCTGCGGCTCGCGTGCCCGCGGGGCAGGTTCTGGAGCAGCCTGTGGTTCAGCTGCCGGCGCTTCCGGGCGTTGCGGCTCGGGTGCTGCCTGAGGTTCCGGCGGCTGTTCGCGCGGACGCTCGGCCTGCGCCGGTGCCTCTTCCTGCTGCGGCGCGGCGCCAGGCGGAAGGATCGGCTGTTCGCCGGACGGTGCATCCTGCACCCGGATGATTTCGTTATGCGCCGGCACATTCATTGCGCCCGGCGCCATGGGGGCTGCCATTGCCGGCTGCCAGATCAATGACAGCGACAGCACAGGCATGGCCACGCCAGCCCTGAACTTCTTGGCCATCAAACGGTGTTTCTTCGACATGGGACCTCCTTGGTGATCTCGCATCCCTGCAAAATTTCTGAACAAGACTCCTCTTGCGGGAGCTTGGCTCTGTTCGGGCTGCCCTCAACGGCTACCCATTAAAATTGTTCCCAAACCTGTACATGCAGGCCTGAACTCCACCTGAACGCTCCATTCAGGCAAAGCTGAGGCGGGCGCCGTCATCCGCCATTGCAAAACCACGTATTCCCGCTAAAAGCGCGCCCATATCAACCGGCACCGGAGAAGGACGCCCCATGACCAAGATCGACGAGGAAGCCCTGGCCGAAGCCTATAACCGCGCACTGGAACTGGAAAAGTCCGGCGATCTCGATGCCGCCGCGAAAGCCTATGCGCAGGTGCTGGAAATCGACCCGGAAGACCATGGCGGCGCCGCCGTCCGTCTCGCATCCATGGGCCGTGGTGAAACCCCGCCGCGCGCGCCGGACGCCTATGTCGAAACCCTTTTCGACCAACATGCCGAAAGTTTTGAGGACATTCTCGTCGAGCAGCTCGGTTACACCGTGCCGATGATGGTGCGCCAGCACCTGCAGTCGCTCGATCTCGGCCCCTTCAAACGCATGCTCGATCTCGGCTGCGGCACCGGCCTCACCGGTGGCACTCTGCGTGATATGGCGGAAGACATTACAGGTCTCGATATTTCCGAAAACATGGTGCAGATCGCCCATGAAAAGGATCTTTACGAGACGCTTTACGTCGGTGAGGTCGAGGATTTTCTCGAAGACAATGACGACGAGCCTTTCGACCTGATCACCGCCACCGACGTCCTGCCCTATCTCGGTGCATTGGAGCCGATCTTCTTCGGTGCGGCCGAAAACATGGTCAAGGGCGGCATTTTCGTGTTCTCCTCGGAAACCCTGCCGGCATCAGACGGTCGCCCCTATATTGTCGGCCCGCACCAGCGTTTCGTGCACACGGAAAGCTATATCCTCGACCGCCTGAAAGAGACCGGTTTCGAACTGATCGAGATGTCGGAAATCAACGTGCGCATGCAGGATGGCGAGCCAAGCCCGGGCCATCTGGTGGTGGCACGATTGAAGTAAGAAAAAAGAAGCGACTTGCTTCCTTCTCCCCGGATGCGGGGAGAAGGTCCGGCACGCACGTTGCAGATTGGCAAGGCGTGCTCCGAGGATCCGGCATGCCAACGACGACTGGGGCCGTCTCCCCCGTCCACCGGTTTACATCTTCAGTCCGCGGCGTCGTAACAGGTGGGCGCTTTTCTGAACCCGCCCCAATAGATCCACAGAGGTCGGCAGGACGGGCATTTCACCATGTGAGCCGCTTCCTGATTAAGGGCTTCCGTATCAAACGGATTTCTCCCTTGATCAAAATCCGTATCGGAAATCAGCAGCCACTCGATCGGATTGGGAATGTCTCCATAACTCAGACGCTCCCCGCATTTGCAGGCAATCGACGGCATCGCTACCCTCTCAGATACACCGACCCCGTATCGAAACTCAGGCCCGGAAACACCTTGGTCGTCAGGTCCCCGGCAGAAACACCGTACTGCTTGTGGATCATCGCCGCCGCCAGTTCGCGCAGGTCGCCTGTCGGCATCAGGTCGCGGCCTTCATACAGCTGGTCTTCTGCCAGCCCCGGCCAGTTTCCAAAAATCTTGCCGCCGTCGACGGCACCGCCCGCCAGAACCGCCACGCCGCCGGTCCCGTGATCCGTACCACCACTGCCGTTTTCACGTGCCGTACGACCAAATTCGGTCATGGCCAGAACAGCGGTCTTGCTCCAGGCATCCGCGCCCATGCTGTCCTTCAGCGTGGTGATCGCCAGCGCCAGCGTGCCCGCCACCTGCGCGAACTGCGCCTTCTGGTTCACATGCGTGTCCCAGCCGTTGATGGAAAAACTGCCGATCCGATAGTCGCGCGCCAAAAGGTTTCCGGCCAGTTTCGCCATTTCGGCCACACCGGTGCCACGCTTGCCGCTGGCATAAAGTGGATCGGTCGACATATCGGTGCGCACCGCCTCTTCGAAGGCCTTGGAGAACCCCCGGTCACCGGCATAAAGCCTTTCCAGAAAACGCACTTCGTCATCGGCGAGCGCCACATCCGATTGCGCAGACCACACGTCGACATCGTTGGGGCCGGAGAGGATCAGTTCCATCGAGGTGTTGATGTCGATCGCCCTGCGGCTCGCCGTGCGCGGAATGGCCGCCAGCGCGCGGTTCAGCCATCCATTGCGCTCGCGCTTCTCGGCACCGCCGCTTTCGAGAATATCCTGTCCGTCAAAATGGCTGCGCTCGTTGCGGTAAGGCGTCGAAACAGCATGCACGAAGGCAAGCTCACGCGCCTGCCACAGGGGCATCAGCGACTTTGCAGCCGGGTGCAAACCAAACCGGCCATCGAGATCGGTCAGGCCCGTGTCGGGCGTCAGTGCCAGCTTCGGCCGCAAGCCTGCGTAGGCTGCATCACCATAGGGCTGCAACAGGTCGAGCCCATCCATCGCCCCGCGCAGGATGATCGTCACGAAGCGGGCATCACCGGGCGTCGCGGCAAAGCTTACCGGCGTCATCACCGGCATGGCGGCAAGGCAGCAGGCAGAAGCGAGGAAGCCGCGGCGCGACAGTCGAAAATCCTTCGAAGCGTCCATCGTCATCTCCTGTTGAACTCCGGGGAAACAAGAACCATGGTCAGGCCGTGCACCTTGTTGGGTGCCTGCGCCACGATTTTTGTCGTGTCCGGCCGCGCCGCATCGGCCAGTGTTGCCGTCAGGAAGCCGGGCGGATCAAGGTCCTTGCCCAGCCCGCGCACAGCCAGACGCGCCCAGGCTATGCGTTCGCTGAGTTGGCTCGGTGAAAGCCAGGCGCCGGCATCGTCGGCAAAACCGGCCGGGCTCGGCGGTTGCCAGACAGGCTGCCCCATACGCCTCAGCGCGCCAAATGTCACGGCACGGGCATAACCCGGCTTCGGCGCGGCCGCCTTGGTGGCGGATTTCTTGATGTCGCTCGAAGCTCCATCCTCGGCGCTGGCGACAGCATCCGGCCGGCCCATGTCGGCGCCGCGCGGTCCGGGCTTTTCGGCCTGCACCATGTCGTCGCCGTCTTCGGCCTCTTCGGGCCGCACCGGCACTTCGGCATCCTCGTCATCCAGCGCCTTGGCCAGTGCCGTCAGCTCCGCTTCCTTGGCGTCGAGCGCGCGCAATCCGGATACGACGAAATCGAATGGCGGCTTGAATTTCTGCCCCTCGCCTTCCCATGCTCGCGGATGATCCAGCATCGCCTGATAGACCGCCGTCAGATTGCCGTCGCTCGCCGTCCATGCCGCCACCATCGCATCGATAATTTCCGTCGGAGGCTCATCGGCGATGAAATATTTCACGAGTTTGCGGCACACATGTTTTGCCGTCTCCGGTCGTTTTGCCAGATCATCCAGCATGGCGACATGGTCTGCATCGGTGCGGCCTTCCTCGCCGTATACCTTGCCCAGCAGCGACAGCCGGCCGGGTTCGGCGCGCTGGCGGCGATAACCGACTTCCAGCGTGCGGGCATCGACCGTGACCCCTGTCAGGATCAGCGCTGCACCGCGCACGTCTTCCTGGGTGTAACCGGATCCGGCACCCATCGTGTGCAGTTCCAGCAGTTCGCGCCCGAGGTTTTCGTTGAGCCCGGTGCCGTTGCGCAGACCGGCCTGCGATTCCGGTCCCACAGAGCGGTTCTGGTCGAGATAGAACAGCATGGCCGGGTGCAGAACAGCCGAATGCAGCAGGTTCACGAACGGACCGCCGATATTGGGGCGGATTGCCTCGGCCTCGAACAGCGACACAATCATCCGCATCGCATAGGTCTTGCGCGCGTTGACGGAAAAATGATCGATCCAGAAGCTCGCCAACCGCTCGAAAAAGCCGTTCTGCGAATGCACGGCCTGCATGATGCGGGCAAACGAATCGCGCCGCAACATGCGATCGGCTTCACGCAACGTGTCACGCCGCAGATCGGGATTGGGTTTCCCGGCCTGTGCCGCCTTCGCTTCAACTGCGCGTACGGATAGAAGGCGCAGCGCAGTCTCGCGTCGGCCATCGAACCCTTCCCTTGGAAAACGGGCCTTTGCCTTGGCGCCTCGCTCAACCTGTTTAATCAGGTCGGCAGCGCTGGCCGGCGCATTTTCTTCACCCGGCTTCAGGCCATAACCAAATCGGATGGCCGCCATGGTGGGGCGGGAAAGTGTCATCGAGCACCTCGTTTAGAACCTTGCACAAGGGGTGATGTAGCACTGCGACACAAACGGCAACAGATTAAGGCAAATTTCCTACATGAACGATTTGTAATCCGGCGTGATCGGTGCAGGGGCAGATTTCGCATCACACAATCGCAGATATAAACGCCGCACCGCCCTATTCGTTCCCGCGAAAACCAGACACCAAGTCACCTTTAAGCCATTGTTGCAATTAATATTTTTTTCATGGGAGCATGTGCATATTCCGCGCAAGCTGAAACGGGACGAGACATTCTGGATGCCAAGCCGCTTCCTGACTGACGAGAATGAAATCCGCATCAAATCGGAGATCGCAAAGGCGCAGGCAGCCTCGGTCATCGATCGAATGTACTATATGCTGGCCACCAATGCGGTTATCGCCGGTTGCGCCTACGCCGTTTCGACGGTCGGGCATGGAACCGATACGCTGGCACCATACTGGTTGGCTGCGCTTCTCCTGACACTGCTCGTCCGCGGCGTGCTGACAGCGGCAATGATGCGCCGCAACCTGCCGAATATGGAACCGGAAAAGACGCTCAGTCATCTCGCCGTCGGCAAGCTGGTGACAGGTTGCACATGGGCGGCGCTGCCCTTCATTTTCGACAATTTCGATGCCACCAGCGTCGATGGCGGCCTTTACCTGATGATGCTCGGCATCGCTGCCGCCACGGTACTGATGGGTGTCGGCAACAGCCTTGCGCCGCTTGCCTTCGCTCTTCCCGTCCACACAGCCGTTATCGTTTCGCTGATGTCGCAGGGTCTGCACGGACTGATGCTGGCGCTGTGCGTAACGGCTCTGACACTGCTGCTGTATCGCGGCAGCAAGCAATCGGAAGCGACGTTCGCCAGCAACACGCGCGCCAAGGTTCAGGCAGACGCGCTGGCGGAATCGCTCTCCAAGGCCAATAGCGAAATCCTCACCACCAATGCCCGGCTGGAACATCTGGCCAAATGCGATCCGCTGACCGGCCTCGCCAACCGCAACGCCTTCAACGAGGCGCTGGCCATCGGCATCGCCGATTGCCCGGAGGGCGGCGACCGCCAGCTGGCGCTGCTGATGGTGGATCTCGACGGCTTCAAGCTGATCAACGACACGCTCGGCCACAGCGTCGGCGACAATCTGCTCGTCTACGTTTCCAACCGCATGCGCCACTCCGTCGCCGGTGCCGACCTGATCGCCCGCCTCGGCGGCGACGAATTTGCGGTCATCTTCACTGGCCCGGATGCCGCCGCGAATGCGCGCGCCCAATGCGAGGCCATGCTGGAACGCAGCCACGGCCCGATCACCATCGCCGAGCAGTCCTGCATCGTCGGCACCTCCATCGGCCTGGCGATCTATCCGGATCACGCCGCCAATGCCGAGGACCTTTTCATCTGCGCGGACATGGCGCTTTACCGTGCCAAGGATTCGGGCCGCGGTCGCTGGTGCGAATTCCACCCGGATTTCCGCATCGCCGCCACCCGTCGTCACCAGATCGAGCAGGATCTCGGCGCCGCCATTCTCAGCGGCGCGGTCGAGGCCTGGTTCCAGCCGCAGGTCATGCTGGATGAAAGCGGCATTATCGGCTTCGAGGCGCTGGTGCGCTGGCACCATCCGCAGCTCGGCCCGATCGCGCCGCCGGATATCGTACAGGCCGCGCTCGCCACGCATCAGTCCGATCGGCTGACCGGCACCATCGCCAAGGCCGCCTGCCAGTTGCTGCAGCGACTGCCCGGTATGGGCCTGCCGCACGCCACTGTCTCGATCAACGTGTCACCGCGTGAACTCTCTGTGTATTCGGTGGTCGACCTCATCGACAGCATCGTCAAGCGCCACGCAATCGATCCGGCCCTGCTGGAAATCGAGATCACCGAGGAAGCGCTGCTCGATACCGACATGATCGGCGACCAGCTGGCCCGCATCTCCAGTTCCGGCTACAAGCTCGCCGTCGACGATTTTGGCGCCGGCCATTCCTCGCTCACCTACCTCACCGGCCTGAAGGTCGATCGCCTCAAGATCGACCGCGGCATCGCCGCCGGCGTCACCTCCAGCCGCCAGAGCCAGAACATCGTCTCCGCCCTTGTCGGCCTCGGCCAGTCGCTGTCCATCGACGTCCTTGTCGAAGGCGTCGAAACGCCGGAGGATGCCGCCGCATTGCAGGAACTCGGCTGCCACACCGCGCAGGGGTATTTCTTCGCCCGCCCGATGCCGCCGGAACGGCTCGACAACTGGATCGCCGAGCGCCCGTCCAACACGCGGCAGGTGGATTTCAAGCGCAGCGCCAACGCCAAGAGCTGAGGCGCGGCGCTGCCGCCGTTTCCCTTTTGTACTGGTTTTATGAGCCTGCCCCCTTCACAATGGACAGGACTCTCTCCATATTCGCGGCATGGCCAAATCTCCGAAAAAATCCACGCCCTCGAACCGCGGTTTTGAGGAGGCTCCCCAGGCTTCATTCGAAGGCGCGCCGCTTGAAGGCAGCGTTTCCGACTGGGTAAGGCAGCTCGAAGCCGAGGCGGAAGCGTCGGGTGTCGAAACCCAGCGCGAGATCGCCTCGAAAGCCGGCAAACACCGCAAGAAGATCGAGATCGCCGCCCGCGAAGAAGCGATAAAAGCTGCCGCGAAGGAAAAGCCGAAAACTGCCAAGAACACGACGGCCAGCAAGACCTCGCGCGGCGTCTCCATCGGCGCATCGTCGGACCCAAAGACCCGCGCCGCCGCCGGCCTCAATCCGATCGCCGGCATGGACGTCTCGCTGGAAGAAGCGGAAGCGCTTGCGCCCGGCGCCGTCACCGCCACGGTCGAAGCCCTCTCCGCCCTGATCGAAAGCGGTAACCCGCTGTTCAAGGACGGCAAGATGTGGACGCCGCACCGGCCCGTGCGCCCGCCGAAATCCGAAGGCGGCGTCACCATCCGCATGGATTCCGAATACCAGCCGGCCGGCGACCAGCCGACCGCCATCAAGGATCTCGTCGAGGGGATCAACAACAACGACCGTTCCCAGGTCCTGCTCGGCGTCACCGGCTCCGGCAAGACGTTCACCATGGCCAAGGTAATCGAGGCCACCCAGCGCCCCGCCGTCATCCTCGCGCCCAACAAGACGCTGGCCGCCCAGCTCTATTCCGAGTTCAAGAACTTTTTCCCGGACAACGCGGTCGAATATTTCGTCTCCTATTACGACTATTACCAGCCGGAAGCCTATGTGCCGCGCTCCGACACCTTCATCGAGAAGGAATCGTCGATCAACGAACAGATCGACCGCATGCGCCACTCCGCCACCCGCTCGCTGCTGGAACGCGACGACTGCATCATCGTCGCCTCGGTCTCTTGCATCTACGGTATCGGCTCGGTCGAAACCTACACCGCCATGACCTTTCAGATGGAAGTCGGCGACCGCCTCGACCAGCGCCAGCTTCTCGCCGACCTCGTCGCCCAGCAATACAAACGCCAGGACATCAATTTTATCCGCGGCTCTTTTCGAGTCCGCGGCGACACGATCGAAATTTTTCCCGCCCACTTGGAAGATGCCGCATGGCGCATCTCGATGTTCGGCGACGAGATCGACTCGATCACCGAATTCGACCCGCTCACCGGCCACAAGACCGGCGACCTGAAATCGGTCAAAATCTACGCCAACTCGCACTATGTCACCCCACGCCCCACCCTCAACGGCGCCATCAAATCCATCAAGGAAGAGCTGAAAATCCGCCTCGCCGAGCTGGAAAAGGGCGGCCGCCTGCTGGAAGCGCAGCGGCTGGAACAGCGCACCCGCTACGATATCGAAATGCTCGAAGCCACCGGCTCCTGCGCCGGCATCGAGAACTATTCGCGGTATCTCACCGGCCGCAGTCCCGGCGAGCCGCCACCGACCCTGTTCGAATATATCCCCGACAACGCCCTCCTCTTCATCGACGAAAGCCACGTTTCCGTCAGCCAGATCGGCGGCATGTATCGCGGCGACTTTCGGCGCAAGGCGACGCTTGCCGAATACGGCTTTCGCCTGCCGTCCTGCATGGACAACCGCCCGCTGCGTTTCGAGGAATGGGACGCCATGCGCCCCCTCACCGTCTCGGTTTCGGCGACGCCCGGCAATTGGGAAATGGAACAGTCCGGCGGCGTGTTTGCCGAACAGGTCATCCGCCCCACCGGCCTGATCGATCCGCCGGTGGAAGTGCGCTCGGCCCGCTCCCAGGTCGACGACGTGCTCGGCGAAATCCGCGAAACCGCGCAAAAAGGCTACCGCACGCTCTGCACGGTGCTCACCAAGCGCATGGCCGAAGATCTCACCGAATACCTGCACGAACAGGGCGTTCGCGTCCGCTACATGCACAGTGACATCGACACGCTGGAGCGCATCGAGATCATCCGCGATCTGCGCCTCGGCGCCTTCGACGTACTGGTCGGCATCAACTTGTTGCGCGAGGGTCTGGACATTCCGGAATGCGGTTTCGTCGCCATCCTCGACGCCGACAAGGAAGGTTTTTTGCGCTCCGAAACGTCGCTGATCCAGACCATCGGCCGTGCGGCGCGTAACGTCGACGGCAAAGTCATCCTCTACGCCGACAAGATCACCGGCTCGATGCAACGGGCGATGGACGAAACCACCCGCCGCCGCGAAAAGCAGGTCGCCTATAACGAGGAACACGGCATCACGCCGGAATCGGTGAAGGCAAAGATTTCCGACATCCTCGACTCGGTCTACGAACGCGACCACGTCCGCGCCGACATTTCCGGCGCCAGCGGAAAAGGTTTTGCCGATGGCGGCCATCTGGTCGGCAACAATCTGCAGGCCCATCTCAACGCGCTGGAAAAGAGCATGCGCGATGCGGCAGCCGATCTCGACTTCGAAAAGGCCGCCCGCCTGCGCGACGAGATCAAACGCCTCAAGGCCGCCGAACTGGCGACCATGGACGACCCGATCGCGAGGGACGAGGCAAGGAACCAGGAAGGCAAGGGACGCACCGCCTCTCCTCCGTCATCCTCGGGCTCGTCCCGAGGATCTGCTGCCGCCGAAGAAGGGCAAGCCTCCTACTTTGCCAAACCCTCGATCGACGACATGGGCCCGGGCACAGACACGGCAAAACCGCTCTTCCGCCGCAACTCACTGGACGAAATGACCGTCGGCCGCACGGAAAAGCCGACCACCGGCAAACTCCCGGAAAAACCGGTCACGGAACCCGGCAAACGGTTTTCACCGCTGATGGAAGGCCAGCCGCAACGCGCCGACAAGGACGATGTCCGCCCGCTGGTGCGCGGCAAGGTTGGCGCCGGATCCTATGAGGATGCGGGGGATACCAAGCAGCAGAAACGGCGCACGAAGGGCAAGACGGGGCGTCCGGGGCGGTGAATGGGGGCTTAAAACTCAAGATTTAATTGCCCCAACCCGAGTTCGTTCATAATCAATTCTTTAGTTTTGGCCGAACGAAACACTCTATAAAATGACTGAGATCGATATTCGTTCGCGATTTTTGACATTACTGCGCTTGCCAACTGAACGAATGATTCGAATTGCTCCTCTGTCGGAATGTCAAAACCGCGCTCTTTACTCAATAACGATATACAATACATGATATACCATTGGGTATACGCGACAAATTCGTTGTTTCCGTCAAATCCATCTTGTTGCCGAATACCTATAAGTTGGGTCTCTCTTATAGAATTGACAAAAATGTAAAGTCTCGCGAGTCGAACGAGGTAAACGGCATCTAACCTTTCCGAGAATATCCGATCGTACATCGATCCAAATATTTCGTCAGATTGAGTTTTCGCCAAATGCGGCTCATGAAGTCGATAAGCAAGTATTGCCTGGCCGAGCTTCAAGGAATCTATTCTATCACGACCATCCGAAATCTCGAATTGATTCTTTTTTCTTTCATACAATAGATTATTGTCTTCAAATACCGCAGCAATTTTCTTTTGAATCGCGTCGTTCGCCTTAAGATCTCTAGGAGCAATACGCGCCTGACTATTGGTGGCAATTGCAATTTGCTCGGATATATCTGGCCTGCTGGAAGCGAATATCTTAACCAGAAGAATAATCTCCGAGACCTTCTCTGGATTTCTTTTGTAGGCTTCGAGCAACGAATAAGACGTCTGCGCACCATTAACAATCTGGAATTCGGTCAACTGTATTTTTGAGCCACGTACCTTTTGGTGAGTAAAGTCTTTGGCAATTATCGTGATGCCGTTATTAAGATACCAAAATAGGTGGTTCTCATCGGACAATGCACTCTGATGTATCTGACGATTATATCCACCTTCCAAGCCCAAAAAGCCTCGAATGTTCTCATCAAAAAGATGCCTTTTGATGGAAAACCCGTCAGTCGATACCATCTCTATATATGATTTCGCGTCTACATTAGCGACCAGTCCGCGAATATCACAATCAACGCGTTCATATTTTTGGACATCTACGGTATCAAGGACGCCATTCCCATTTTCACGCCCATCATTTGAGAGAAGATTTATTACCTCCCCGTAATTTATCTCTTCAACCGCGACAAAATCATAGCTATCACAAAAAGAGTCCAGCCTCTTTTTCTCATGATCTACAAGAGGAAGTCCGTTAGACACCAACAATACATTGATGCGGAGAAATTTTCCAGAATCAATGAGACTCCATATATCGACTATTTTTTGCCGAAGTAGAGGATTCACGGACTCTAGCAATCCATTGGATCGGTCCGCAATGTCTCTTATCAAGGATACGAGTTTATCTACTTCGCTACCGGGAAAATTTCTTTTTGCGCTTTTTATACTAGCTGCATATTTGCTTTGTATCAAATTTACATGGACGATCCCGCCAGATTCCTGTATGTATACGGCATCAGCACCACGATCATGCCCCCCATCCGTTATAAGTGAGGAGATATCCTCTCCTGAACGAGGGAAGAGCGCATCAAGCATAAGATATAGAAATGAGATGGACCGATCATCTATACCTATACGATCTGAGGATTTGCTGATTTTACTTTCAAGAAGAGAGAATTCTAGTTCGGTTATCTGCCGCATTGTAACACCAACTGATTCAAGCAACCAAAG
>NZ_WIXI01000028.1 GCF_009617585.1 Endobacterium cereale
CCGGAGGTCTCATGCGTGCGCCGATAGTGGCCTGGTTTTACTCCGCCGCCTGGCCTTAATTTGCTCCGGCGTTGACACATCACCTATTACAATCAAGGCATCATCAATCCCGGAAAAGCCGCCAGCAGCTTGCTTGGAGAACACGACGAAACTCTGGTGGTTCGTTTCAATGACGGCAATCCATCCATAACGACGCGTATAGACCGGAGGGCGAACAGAACTGGCGCAGTAAGATTCGTTGGGAGCAACCACCTCATTGCGGATTGGTTTCAACGGAATTTTCACATTGGCGATCTCGTGCCTGTTCGAATACTGGGGTCTAACGAAGTGGAGTTCATTAAGCCCAATGGTGGCGAACATGAAAAAATTGCTTCACGGTAAAACACAACAAACCGACTGGTCCTACCTCGACGCCATGACCGACGAGGAGGCCGATGCCAACGCGCTTGCCGATCCCGACAATCCGCCGCTGACACAGAAACAGTTGCAGATAGCCCAGCGCATGCCCCGCGCAAAAGTCATTCGGCGAGCGCTGAAACTCACACAGGAAGAGTTTTCCGCCCGCTACGGCATTCCCCCTTGACACCTTGGGCGACTGGGAACAGGGACGTTCCGAACCCGATCAGCCGGCCTGTGCCTATATGAAAGTCATCGCCGCCGATCCACGTCGCACGGCAGAGGCTTTGGCGAAGGCGTTGGCCGGGTAGTTCTACCCGATATGCGCCGGAATATTGACGGTCTCTTGCATCGCCTGCCAAAAAACGAGAGACATTTGCACGTCGCTGCACTTTTCCCTTTGATCGCCTGCCCTTCCGATACCAGATTTCGCCGCATCATTTCACGATGACTTCCCTCGTCCGCTCCTGCGTCAAGATGCTCTTCCGGCGCGAACAGGCAACGCCTGTCAAAGAGGCGGCAGGAGGACAGCCAAGGGCATTTCCATGAAGATTATTCGCGCCTTTTGTGATCGCCACCCCTTCTGCGCCGCCATTATCGGCCTGCTTTTCAGCCCGGAAGTCGTGATGGCCTATCTCGGCCGCGGCTGGCTGGCGATCTTTTATTTCCTCCTTGATGTGGCATCGATGGCGATCCTGTGGTGGCTCACCTACGGCACCGATTACGCCTATCTGCCCGATCTATTCGCACTACTGTTGCGCCTCGTCGGTATGGCGCATGGCTATATCGTTGCGCGTTCAATCCGTGGCCAGCAGCATTTTCCTTGGTATGCCCGCTGGTACAGCCTGATCGGCATCTGGCTCAGCCTTTTTGCCATCGCCTTGCTGGTCCGCAGTTTCCTGTTCGAGCCTTTCAGCGCTCCCTCAGGCTCCATGGCCCCCACGCTGCAGGTGAGCGATTATCTGTTTTCGGAAAAATACGCTTATGGCTACAGCCGCTACTCTTTCCCCCTCGATATCGGGCCGTCTTCACGCTGGTTCGCCCGGCCACCGCTGCAGGGCGATATCGTTCTGTTCCGGCTGCCTCGACAGCCTGACAGCACATATATCAAGCGGGTCATCGGCATGCCGGGCGACCGGGTGCAGATGCGCAACGGCATTCTCTATCTGAACGGTGACGCCGTGCCGCAGCTGCCGGCGGGAGAGTGGACCGAACGCGCTGATGACCCGCGGATGATGCCGGTATTGCGCGAAACGCTTCCCTCCGGCCGTTCCTATCTGGTGGCGGATGCGGTGAAGGGATCACGCGGTGACGACACGGACGAGTTTATTGTCCCATCCGGCCATTATTTCGTGCTTGGAGACAATCGCGACAACAGCCTCGACAGCCGCTTCGACGTCGGTTTCGTACCCGAAGACAATATCGTCGCGCGCGCCGGCCTCGTCGTTTTCAACGCGAACCAGAAAGATCGCCGATGGATATGGCTCAATCCATGACCCGCCAATAGCGTCAGGGGGTATGAGCCGACCCGTTCGATCTGGTGGTCGTGATTGCCTGCCATCAGGGGCGTTTTCGCCTCAGCCAAAACGCCAACAGCGCCGCGCACCCATCGGGGCACGCGGCGCTGCCGCAATCAGACCTAAGACAATCTTAGAAGTGGTAGTTCACGCCAGCCTTGATCGTGTGATCCTTGACGTTGCTTTCGGCAACCGTGTCGTTGACCGTGTCGAAGCTGCGGACGTCGCCGGTGCGGGTGTAGTTATATTCCACCTTGCCGGAGATCTGCTGGTTGAACTTGTGCTCGACGCCGGCGCCGAGCTGCCAGCCGGGCTTCCAGCCGTCCGGACCTTCAACACCGGCGCTGTCGCGGATGCTGGTCATGGTGACACCGCCGGTGCCGTAGATCAGGGTGTTGCCGAGCGGCATGCCGACCTTGGCCTTGCCGGCCAGACGATAACGTTCCTGCAGGTTGCCGTTCGGAACATTCACTTCGACGTCACCGAGATGCGAGAATTCAACTTCGCCACCGACGACAACGCCGTTGGTTTCCATGTTGTAACCGCCCTGGATGCCGCCTGTGAATTCCTTGTCACCGGAAAAAGGGTTGCTGCGCTCGGAAGCCGAGCCGGCGTGAAGACCGACATAACCGCCTGTCCAGCCCGACGACTGCTCGGTCATCGGCTCGTTGTAGGACGGAGCTTCGTAAGCATTGGTGAGGTCGGCTGCGAAAACCGGACCGGAGATGACAGTGGCGCCGAGCGCCAATACGAGCGACTTCTTGAACATGATTTTACTCCATACACAGCCCGCAGATGGTGAATGCGCGGGCGATACATCGGCTTTCGCCACGGACGTTTCCAATCGATCCAGCCCGGTCCCCTGACCATCTTGGAACATCCGCACCGCTGTCCCATTCATTTTCACGAAAACATAAACAGTCCATTAACCGCCCCTCCTCACCTCCCGCTTACCATGAGCGCAAATGCCTTTGTTTCCGGTATCTTACACGCGTTATTGAATGAGTTTGACCTGACTGTCAGGCAACGGAATCAACCGCTTGCGACAAAGATGACAAACGCTCCCATTTCAAGATCGAATGCGGCGATATTTTTTTCGTGATCAAAGCCGTCAAAACTGCCTTCCTGGTATGTTTTTGACGCCAAAATCACTGTTCTTTCTGGAAATTTCGAGACGCGCATTCAACGATATCAATATCTTAAATCCGACCTCATCCCCACATTTGTGGCAAGTGCGATACTCCACGTCTTTCATCGTGGACATACCGGCAGGCGTCCCGGCGAGGTGGAGCCGGCACTGGTGGCGAAGGCAGAGTGTCGACTTTCACCATCAGGGTTCGCGGAAACGGGCTCCTCATTGGCGACACAGGGAAACGGCAAGGTGGCCGAACACCAAAAAGGTCTCTTAAGCGACAAAGAACGCCAGACGTGCCTGGGCGGCACACAAGTTCGCCGCTCGGCGGCAAATTACCGGGATGGCGTTGGCTGAAGAACCGAAGTCGCGGGCAAAGACCGCCGAAACGGCGCACGTCATGCCCTATTACAAGGTTAAACCGGGAACCAGGACGTACCCCGGCCGCATACCCCGGAAACGCTACCAGGCAGAAATTGAAACCCGAGATCACAAAGGCAGGGTCTGTCTTGCTCCCACCCTTGGGAAATGCGGGTAAAAGCATGCCCTGGCCGGTAGAATCGTCTGGTCACGCCATCACCATCCGTTATCTTCAGACATCAGCGCAAACGGCATCGGAAGACCATGAGCGAAATGCAGCCTCGAACCCGCGAACGTTTTGTCCTGCTGGACGGCCTGCGCGGCGTCGCTGCCGTGTTCATCGTGCAGCGGCATGCCGAGCCGATGCTGGGTGATGCCCTGCCCTCCAGCTATCTGGGCGTCGACCTGTTCTTTGCCTTGAGCGGTTTTGTGCTCGCGCATGCCTATGGTGCGGCGCTCGCCTCCGGGCGCATGTCCGCTCTTGCCTTCATGAAGGCGCGTCTGCTGCGGCTTTATCCGCTCTATCTCGTCGCGCTGGCGCTGACCGTCGGATATTACCTGCGTATGTATCACGCGGGCCTGCCGGTCATGGCTGACGAGGTGGTCACGGCCGGCGAGCTTGCCGCCGGCGCCGTGACCGGGCTGCTGTTCCTGCCCACGCCATTCACCATCTCGTTCAACGCCGCGCTGTTTCTCGTCCATCCGGCATGGTCGCTGTTCGATGAACTGGTCGCCAATTTCGCCTATGCAGCGCGCGGCGTGCGCTTGCGCAGCCGCCATATCGGCGTCGTCATCGCCATCAGCGCCGTCGTGCTTGTCATCGCCGCGCTACAATTCGAACGCCTGCATGCCGGGTTCCGCTGGCATGAAATGTATGCGGGGCTTGCCCGTGTGTTTTTCTCGTTTTCCGTCGGCGTGCTGATCTATCGCCACCGGCGCAAGACACAAAAATCGCAGCCACTTGCAGCCCTCGCCTGCCTTGCCGTCACTGCTGCCGTGCTGGCCGCGCCGACGCCCAGGGACGCGAAATGGATTTTTGACCTGATCATCGTTTTATGTGTCTGGCCAGCCCTGCTTTATGCGGCAAGCGGCATCCTGCCCGATCGCCGCACCGCCGCCGTCTCGACCTTCCTCGGCACCGCATCCTACGGACTTTACGTCCTGCACTCGCCCTTCATCGACTGGGCCGTGCTCGGCTGGGCCACATGGTCCGGCAAGAGTATCGGCGATCTGCCCTATGCACCGGTCGCCGGCATCGCCTTCATCGGGCTTTGCGTTTTTCTTTCGTGGTGGCTGACGGTCGCCTTCGATGAGCCCCTGCAACGCCGCTTCAAGCGCGCTCGTGGCGATCATCGCCCGTTGGCTGACAATCCAGCCAACGATGCGGGAGATCCATAATCGTACATAGAGCGGCTTCACCCGTAGTCTGCGGAACCAAACCAATCACCGCGTGTTGATCGGCCACACGGCACAACAGACCGTGATCATTCTAGGAGGTTCATCATGGGACGCGGTATTCTTCTCTGGCTTCTGGGCATTCCTCTGCCGATCGTCATCCTTCTCGTCCTGTTCCTGCGCTAGGAGGCCGACATGCCCCTATCCCCGACAGGCACCATTCCGGTCGAATCGTCGAAATCGGCGATCGCCTGGGGTCCGATCATCGGCGGCGCTGTGGCCGCCACTGGCGTCAGCCTCATCCTGATCATGTTCGGCTCCGGCCTTGGCCTCACCATGGTCTCGCCCTGGTCAGGCGAAAGCAGCTCGGCGGCAACGGTCGGCATCACCGCCGCCATCTGGCTGGTCGTCGTGCAATGGCTTTCGGCGGCGCTCGGCGGTTACCTGACCGGCCGGTTGCGCACCAAATGGGCCGCGATCCATACCGACGAGGTGTTCTTTCGCGATACAGCGCATGGCCTCGTTTCATGGGCGGTCGCCACCCTGTTCGTCGCCGGCTTTCTGGCCTCGTCGCTGAGCTCGCTTGCGGGCGCCGGCGCACAGGCTGTCGGCAGTGCTGCATCCACAGCGACGGTCGCTGCGGCCTCAACATCCGATGGCACGACAGACACCTCCGCCGCCACGGCCTACTTCACCGATGCATTGCTGCGTCCGGAGCGGGTTTCGGCCAATGCACAGGGCGATGACACGACGGCAACCGCTGAAGTGTCCCGCATCCTCCTCAACGGTGCGGTTGCCGGCGGTGTGCCGGAGGACGACAAGGCCTATCTCGCCGCCATCGTCTCTGCCCGCACCGGCCTCGAAGCGGAACAGGCCCGTGGCCGCGTTGATGCCGTCCTGCAGCGTATTGAAGCTGCCAAGGTCGCTGCTCAGGAAGCAGCAGACAAGGCCCGCAAGGCTGCGGCAACGACCGCACTGGTCGGAGCAATCTCGTTGCTGGTCGGCGCCTTCATTTCCTGCGCCGCGGCGGCCCTTGGCGGACGCCAGCGCGACGAGGAAGAAGACCTGATCGCCGCCCGCCTCTGAGGCAGGCGACAATAAAACGGGTACAAAGCCTCGCAGCAATGCGGGGCTTTTTTCATTGTACCCGGGCCTCCGTCGACTGACCACGTCCACGTGGGCTGAAGCCGCGTTATGATGGCGGATAAAATGCGGAGCGGAACGTGGTTTTGCTCGTAGAATCGTTTCCATGCCCTAATCTGCTTGTGACTAAAACAAAGGAGCGATAACGGCATGACCGGGTTGAAGAATATCTGCATCTACGGCGCCGGAGCGCTTGGTGGCACGCTGGCGGCACGACTTGTGGAAGGGCTTGGCGACAAGGTAACGGTCTCCGTCATCGCGCGCGGCGCACATCTGCAGAAAATCCGCGAGAATGGTCTGGAAGTGCGGGTCGCAGGCGAGGAAAAACCGGTCATCGTTGCCGTCAATGCTACCGACGATCCGACCACGCTGCCGAAACAGGATCTCGTCTTTACCGGCCTCAAGGGCCACCAGGTGCCGGCGGCGGCCGACGGTATCGCCCACCTCGTCAAGGATGACACCCGCGTCGTCATGGTTCTGAACGGCATTCCGTGGTGGTATTTTCACCGTGACGAAAAGAGCGGTCATGCCGACCATCGCCTGGCCGAGCTTGACCCCGGTGATCGCCTCTGGAATGCGATCGGGCCTCAGCGTGTCATCGGCTGCGTTGCCTATCAGGGTGCGGAAGTGGTGGAACCCGGCGTCATCCAGTTGCCGGCCCGCGGCCGCTTCATCCTTGGAGAACCGTCGGGCGAAATGACCTCTGACCTCAGCGCCATTTCCGACCTTTTGACCGAGGCCAATGTCACGATCGTCCAGACGCCCGACATAAGGGGCGAAATCTGGAGCAAGCTGATGGGCAATGCCTCCTTCAACCCGATCAGTGCGCTCACCCGCGCCCTCTCCGACCGCATCGTCACCGACCCCGCCCTTCTTGCTCTGAAAAGCCGGGTCATGCGTGAAGTGCACGCCGTCGCGTCGGCGCTCGGCAGCCCGCCACCGCAGACGGTCGAGGAACGCCTGATGGAGGCGATGAAGATCGGCCCGCATCCGACGTCCATGTTGCAGGATTTTCTGGCGCAAAAGCCGCTGGAATATGTGCCGCTTGTCGAAATGGTCGTGCGTCTTGCTCAGATGACGGATACGCCCGTTCCGGCGCTCGAAACACTTCTGGCGCTGATCGGCGAACTCGACAGGCAAAACCGGGGCATCACGGCCTGAAAGATCGATCAGAGATCGATTCAAGGCCTTGCGAGACTGAATCAGGAAACCGGCGCAAGGCGCTGATGTCGGGATAAAAACTGACCACAAGAAAAACCCTCCGCGGCAGGGGAACAGCGGAGGGTCAGGTGACTTGGAGGTCAAAAATGATTGTTGTTATAGTGCGACACCGAGGGGAGGAATGCCGCCTTTTATCGCTTGTGTTCGATGTATAGATAACCCCTGAGCGGCCGGTTGGTTCCACGCTTCCTTAACGGGCCGAATGCTACATTGCGCAACCAAGCACGCAACAGAGGCCTTTATGTCGACCCAGAATTTTCGCTTCACCCACTACGATCTGCGCGAACAACGGGCCGGCACGATCATCGATGTGACCCTCAATGCGGTCAACAACGTGCGCCTGATGACCGCCGTGAATTTCCAGCGGTTCAAGGAAAAGCTCGATTACAAATATGTCGGTGGCATTGCAAAAAAGTCACCGACGCGCATCGTCATCCCGGAAAATGGTCACTGGTATCTGATCGTCGACGAGGAAGGCCATGGCGGGCTGGCAGGTTCCTCGGTCAAAGTGGTCACGCCGCCCGGCCGTCAGGTCAAGGCGCCCTGATCGATCAGCCTTCGTTGCGTTCGCGCCGCAGCTTCTGCCACCAATCCAGCCGTTTGCGGATATCCCGCTCGAAACCGCGCTCAGGCGGATCGTAAAAGGTCTGGCGACCCATCTTTTCAGGGAAATAATCCTGGCCCGAAAACGCATCCGGCTCATCGTGGTCATAACGATATCCGTCGTTATAGCCTTCTGCCTTCATGAGCTTGGTGGGGGCATTGAGAATATGCTTTGGCGGCAGCAGTGAGCCGTTTTCCTTCGCCGCCCGTGTCGCGGCTTTGAAGGCGGTATAGACGGCATTGGATTTCGGCGCGGTGGCGAGATAGACGCAGGCCTGCGCCAGCGCCAGTTCCCCCTCGGGCGAGCCGAGATAGTCATAGGCGTCCTTGGCGGCATTGCAGACCACCAGCGCCTGCGGATCGGCCAGCCCGATATCCTCCACCGCCATACGCACCAGCCGGCGCCCGAGATACAAAGGGTCCTCACCGGCATCGAACATGCGGGCGAGATAATAAAGCGCCGCGTCGGGGTCGGATCCGCGCACCGATTTATGCAGCGCCGAAATCAGATTGTAATGACCGTCCTGCGCCTTGTCATAAACCGGTGCCCGCCGCTGCACGATGCGGGTCAGGTTTTCCGTATCGAAAACCTCGCCTTCCCGTGCTGCACGCCACACTTCTTCAGCAAGCGTCAGCACCGCACGGCCATCGCCATCCGCCATGCGCACCAATGCGGCACGAGCGCTCTCATCGAGCGGCAGCGGCTTGTCCTCGGCCTTTTCGGCACGCGCCAGCAACTCGGTCAGGCTGTCCTCGTCATGGCTCTTGAAGGTCAGAACACGGGCACGCGACAAAAGAGCGGCGTTGAGTTCAAAGGACGGGTTTTCCGTCGTGGCACCGACCAGCACGATCGTGCCATCTTCCATGACAGGCAGAAAACTGTCCTGCTGGGCGCGATTGAAACGATGGATCTCGTCGACGAACAGCAATGTCTGCCGACCATCCATGCGACGCAGGCGGGCAGTCTCAAATACTTTCTTGAGATCAGCAACACCGGAAAAAATTGCGGAAATCTGCTCGAAGGCCAGCCCGGCTTCACCTGAAAGCAGCCGGGCTACAGTGGTCTTGCCGGTGCCGGGCGGCCCCCAAAAGATCATCGAACCGAGAGAGCCGCTGTCGATCATGCGGCGAAGCACGCCATCCTCGCCTGTCAGATGCGACTGGCCGGTGACATCGGCAAGCGTTTTTGGGCGCAGCCGATCAGCAAGAGGCCGCCGGTTGGCGACCTCATCTGGAATTTTCGGTGCGAATAGATCGTTGTTCATCGTCTCACATCAGCGGAAAAACTGGCGGATGCGCTGACCGTCCCGTTCGACTTCCAGACGCCAGAAACCCGGATCGCTGTCTTTGAGGATAGTCTCGAGGTCCTTGCTGGTTTTCACCGGGTCGCCGTTCAGCGAAATGATGATGTCCTTCTGCTGGAAACCGACACGGGCAGCCGGCGAATTGCGCGCAATATCGGCAACAACGACACCGGTCTTGTCGGCGCCCAGTTGCAGTTCGGTTGCCAGCTTCGGCGACAGGTTGGCGACACGCAGCCCGGCAAACGGGTTGCGGCCTTCGATCAGGCGCTCGTCGCGCGGCGTCGTTTCCGGCGCGGTATTGAGCGCGATCGTCAGCTTGCGTTCGCCGCTCGACTGCGCCACCGTCAGTTCGGCGGATTTGCCGAGGCCAGCCGTGGTGAGCCGGTAACCCAGCGCGTCGGGATGCTCGATGGCAATGCCATTGACGGCGGTGATGACTTCGCCGGGCTTCAGGCCGCCCTTATCGGCGGGGCTACCATCAACGACGGCCGTGACCAGCGCGCCGCGTGCCATTTTCAGGCCAAGCGCTTCGGCAACCTCGGATGTAACAGGCATGAATGTTGCGCCGACATAGGGACGCTCGAAGGTGGACTTGCCTTCTTCGGCAGCCTTCAGGAACACATTCACGAGATTGCCGGGGATGGCGAAACCGACGCCGTTCGATCCGCCTCCACGCGAAAAGATCGCTGTGTTGATGCCGATCAGCTCACCATTGGTGTTCATCAGGGCACCGCCGGAATTGCCGGGGTTGATCGACGCGTCCGTCTGGATGAAGAAGCCGAAATCGCCATTGGTGACCTGGTTGCGAGCAAGGCCGGACACGATACCGCTGGTCACCGTCTGTCCGACGCCGAACGGGTTGCCGATGGCGAGCACGAGATCACCCACTTCGACGGCATCGGAATTGGCAATCTTCAGAACCGGAAAGCTTTCCTTGGCCTTGATGCGCAGCACGGCAAGATCCATGCTTTCGTCCTTGAGGATCACCTCGCAGGGATATTCGCGGCCATCGGCGAGTGCGATCTTGATATCGTCGGCGCCCTGGATGACGTGGTTGTTGGTGACGACGAGGCCCTTGTCGGACAGGATGACGCCGGAGCCGAGCGAAGACTGCTTTTCCGAGCGGTTGGGCATGCGCTGGCCAAAGAACTGCTCGAAGAAGGGATCGCCGGCAAACGGGTTGCGGCGCTGGGCAAGGCGCTCCGCATAAACGTTGACGACCGCGCCCGAGGTCTGCTTGACCAGTGGCGCGAAGGAGAGCTGCATCTGCTCGCGGCTCTGCGGCAGGGTTTTCTCCTGCGCTTGCGCTGCCACCGGCAGAAGAAGGGAAAGAGCCAGAAGGCCGGTCGACACGCATTTTTGCATGGTCAGCATGTATTTCCTCAATTCAGAAGGCCCGGCCGCTCCAGCCGGGGTCGATTTTTCGACACGAAGGCTGGAAAACAAAGGTGGCCGAATCACGGACGGGATCTTTGAAATCACCAATGTTCGCGATCACATATAGGACAGGAAGGGACGGAAACCATGAACTTTCTGGAGCGGGCAAAATTATGGGCGAAACGGCTGAAGCGTGAGGTCGTGGCGCTGTGGATTGCCGCGCGTGATCCGCGTGTTCCGGTAAGCGCCAAGCTGGTCGCCGGTAGCGTCGCAGCCTACGCACTTTCCCCGATCGACCTGATACCGGATTTCATTCCGATCCTCGGTTATCTCGATGATCTGCTCATCGTACCGCTCGGCATCATGCTGGCCGTCAGGCTTGTACCGCAGGCGCTGATGACAGAGTTTCGTGAACAGGCGGCCTTACGCGAAGGACGCCCGACAAGTCGCAGCGGTTTCGCCGCCATCCTTGCCATCTGGCTTCTGTGCCTCATCTTGCTCCTGTGGGTTCTCGTCGATCTTTTCTGAAAACCCGCAAAACGCTTGAGCAAGGGAAAGCCGTAATGAAAAAGACAATCGCCTCCACCGCCATGACCGCATTGCTGCTCGGCCTGACCTTGCCCGCGCTGCCCGCATCCGCCGCCAGCTTCGACTGCAACGGCCAGACCCTGGCCGCCGACGAAAAGGTGATCTGCGAAAACCGCGATCTCAACGATGCCGACGTCAAGATGGTGACGACATTCGAAATCCTGACCGGACTGCTGGCGATGGGTACACGAGGCGAAATGCAGGAGGATCAGGCGACCTGGCTGAAACGCCGACAGGCCTGCGGAGGTGATGTCGAATGCATCCGCACGGCCTATGTCCAGCGGTTGAAACAGCTCAGCGAAACGTTTGAGAAGATCGACCGGCCGCTGTGAGCGGGGACGACACGTCATCCTCTGCGCGAAAGCTTTATGGCACCGATCTCCTGATCGGCGGCACGATCGGAATGGAGGCACTCATCACCGCCTTGTCCGGTTGTTTCGATATGCCGGAAAACTGCATCTTCCCGACCGGCGATGAAGGGCACGGTGATGCTTATATCGATGCGATCGGACGTGATAATGTGATTGCTCTCTACCGGCTTTCGCCGGAGGGCAACCTGCACTTCAACGCATCGCTGGACTTCATCGCACCCCTCCAGGTCGATCGGATCATTCGTCTTGTCGAGCGCAATGGGCTGGTCGTCGCCTTATCGCGCGACACCGCGTTTCCGCATGAAGTCGGCACCTTAGAAGGCGAAGGTTATGTGATCTTTCAGCCGAACCAGCAGCCTGTTGCCGGGTTTCTGGTTACGAATGATGATGAGCAAGAAGCATACCATTGGGTGGCGTCGGATGAGCGGTTGCCTAGTTGGCCCTGAGCAGCGTCAGAGGACGATGATCGCGCGACCCTCGCAAAAATGCTCGCATAATGGCGTCAGTACAGGTGCATCATGACAGCCTTGGCGACGATGACCATTGAGATCAGGAGGACACCAAGGCTGGCTGGACAAGGCTGGCGCAGCATGCTGAGGCTGGCGTTGGGCAAGCCCGAAAGTGGCCGAAGGATACGTCATCTTCGGCCACGCGGAACCTTACTCCGGCAAAATCCGCACCGCACCCTTGTCAGCCGATGAGGCAAACGCCGCGTAAGCCTTCAGCGCCGTCGTCACATTGCGCTTGCGCGGGCCTGCCGGCTTCCAGCCGAGCGCTTCCTGCTCATGCCGACGGGCAGCCAGATCGGCATCGGAAACTTTCAGGTTGATCGTGCGGTTCGGGATGTCGATCTCGATCAGATCACCCGGCTGAACGAGGCCGATTGCGCCGCCCTGTGCCGCTTCCGGCGAGGCATGACCGATAGACAGGCCGGACGTGCCGCCGGAGAAACGGCCATCGGTGATAAGAGCGCAGGCTTTTCCAAGCCCCTTCGACTTCAGGTAGCTGGTCGGATAGAGCATTTCCTGCATGCCCGGGCCACCCTTCGGGCCTTCGTAACGAATGACGACGACATCACCGGCCTTCACTTCGTTGCCGAGAATGCCCTTCACAGCCGCATCCTGGCTCTCGAAAACGACGGCCGGGCCGGTGAATTTCAGAATGGATTCATCAACACCGGCGGTTTTGACGATGCAGCCGTCGAGCGCGATGTTGCCATACAGCACCGCGAGACCACCGTCCTTGGAGAACGGATGTTCGACCGAGCGGATGACGCCCTTTTCGCCGTCCGCGTCGAGATCATCCCAGCGCGAGGACTGCGAGAAGGCCACCTGTGTCGGCACGCCGCCCGGTGCGGCCTTGAAAAAGGTGCGCACTGTTTCGGAATTGGTGCGGGTGATATCCCAGCGGTCGATGGCGTCGCCGAGCGTCGGCTCGTGGACCGTGTAGCAATCGCGATTGATCAAACCGCCGCGTTCGAGTTCACCGAGAATACGCATGATGCCGCCGGCGCGGTGAACGTCTTCCATGTGCACGTCCTGCTTGGCCGGCGCGACCTTGGACAGGCACGGCACCTTGCGAGATAGCTTGTCGATCTCTTCCATACCGAAATCGATACCGCCTTCGTAAGCGGCAGCAAGAATGTGC
Source organism: Endobacterium cereale (assembly GCF_009617585.1). Lineage (GTDB taxonomy): Bacteria > Pseudomonadota > Alphaproteobacteria > Rhizobiales > Rhizobiaceae > Neorhizobium > Neorhizobium cereale. The sequence continues at coordinate 13,055 of NZ_WIXI01000028.1, forward strand.
AGAACCGTATTGGTCGAGCCGCCCATGGCGATATCGAGCGACATGGCATTTTCGAATGCCTGCTTGGTGGCGATGTTACGTGGCAGGACGGTTTCGTCTTCCTGCTCGTAATAACGGCGGGCGAGATCGACGATCAGGTGACCGGCTTCGACAAACAGACGCTTGCGGTCCGAGTGGGTGGCGAGTGTCGAACCGTTTCCTGGCAATGACAGGCCGAGCGCTTCGGTCAGACAGTTCATCGAGTTGGCGGTGAACATGCCGGAGCAGGAACCGCAGGTCGGGCAGGCCGAGCGTTCGATGACGGCAACGTCCTCGTCGGAAATCTTGTCGTCCGCGGCCGCGACCATGGCGTCGACGAGGTCGAGCGCGACCGTCTTGCCGTGCAGGACGACTTTGCCAGCTTCCATCGGGCCACCGGACACAAAGACAGCCGGAATGTTCAGGCGCATCGCAGCGTTCAGCATTCCGGGCGTGATCTTGTCGCAGTTGGAAATGCAGACCATGGCGTCGGCGCAGTGGGCGTTGACCATGTATTCGACCGAGTCGGCGATGATTTCGCGCGAAGGCAGCGAATAAAGCATGCCGTCATGGCCCATGGCGATACCATCATCGACGGCGATCGTGTTGAATTCCTTGGCAACACCGCCGGCAGCCTCGATTTCGCGGGCAACCAGCTGGCCAAGATCCTTGAGGTGCACGTGGCCAGGTACGAACTGCGTGAAGGAATTGACGACGGCGATGATCGGCTTGCCGAAATCGCTGTCCTTCATGCCGGTGGCGCGCCAAAGGCCGCGCGCACCCGCCATGTTGCGGCCGTGGGTGGTGGTTCTCGAACGATAGGCTGGCATGGGTATATCCTCACTCGACTAGGCCTGCAGTCTATCCGCTCCTCTGCGGAGACGCAAAAAGCCTATTTTTGAGGTTGTCCTACTCCAAGCGCGCGTGGCTGTCACTGCCAGATGGCGGCAAAACAGTACGGTACGGTACGGTTCACCTGAACCAAATCACGATCCGAAATTGCATGCCTCAATTGGTCAGACATCATTGGCGACAGGATTAGGGAGAAAGCCATGACTTCTCTTGATGCGATTATCGCTCATGCCGTCTGGGATGCGGAACCATCGGTATGGGTTGCGACACCTGATGATTTCGACGGGCTTGCGGTTGAAGCTGCAACACTGGATGCGCTGGGGCCAGAGGTGCAGGCAGCGCTTTCGGATTTCATCGAGTTGAGTGGCCCAAGCCTCCATTGCGGAAGGTTCTTGTCTGGATTCTCGCCGAGCAAAAGTAGCTGACCTCACGCAGCGTAAGCCATGCTCGGTTATCTCAGGCGGTTGAGGGAATTGCTTGAAAAAGAGGGATGCCATTGTCACCGGGCGGGCAAGGGCGATCACGAAATCTGGTACAGCCCGATCACCAGGCGACATATTACCGTCGATAATGGCGTGACGTCGCGACACACGGCCAATGCCACTCTCAAACAGGCGGGCGACCAAAAGTTTTCTGATCACCGCTCTCGATGCAGGTCATCCGGCACCACGCCAAAATGCTGCATGATCATATCGACGTTGCGGCGGTGCGACTTGAAATAGACGTCGAACAGATCACCGAAAACCGGCACGCTGCCAACCAGCGAATCAACCGCGATATTACCCACCATCTGGGCAAGCTTTTCCGTCGGCACGCCCATGCGGCGGGCTTCGTTGACGATGTAGAGCCCGATCACCGCACCACCGGCGTCCCCGATCACCGGCACAAGACCCATCACGGAATCCGCGCCAAATCGGATGCCGGTGCCGGGAATGCGGATGGCCGTATCCATCAACCGGGCAATGCCTGAAAGCCGTCTCAGGCGACGCAGCCGCTCGGCGCTATCGGCAAAATCCTGTCCGGCGCCAGGTCCGGAAGCATTCCCAGCAGTGTTCCCAAACGTGTTCGATGTGCGTGCGGGCATGTTTTTTTTCGCCTCCAACAGATCATTGCTAGATAAATGAATGGGGAGTACCGTGGTTCCTTGCAAGACCGTGGCCATCGCCTGTCCGATTGATGACATCGCATGCATCACGCAAACGTGGTTTATTGCCGCCTGCGAGATGCTGTGAAACCAAACGGGCCGACGCTACGTATATTGACGAAACACAGTCTCCAGCCGGAGGATCGTCATGGCTGCCTACCGCCCACCCCATATTGCCGCATCCGAGATCACACCCCGCGGCATCTACATGTCTCGCCGAAACTTCATCGGCACGGCTGCGGCCGGTTTCGCCCTGGCAGGCGCCGGCAGCGCATTCGCCGCACCGCTGCAGGCAAAACCCGGCCCCTACAAGCTCGATGAAAAGCTGACGCCAAAGGAAGCGGTCACCTCCTACAACAATTTCTACGAATTCGGGACAGATAAGAGCGACCCGTCCAACAATGCCGGTGATTTCAAGCCGACACCCTGGACCGTGAAAGTTGACGGCCTCGTCGGCAATCCGAAGGAATTCGGCCTTGAAGAGCTGATGAAAATGCCGATCGAGGATCGCACCTATCGCATGCGCTGCGTCGAAGGTTGGTCGATGGTTATTCCTTGGATCGGCTTTCCGCTGGCAGCCCTGCTCGATCAGGTGGAGCCGCAGGGCAGTGCCAAATACGTCTCGTTCGAAACCGTTGTGCGTCCGGAAGAAATGCCGGGCCAGAAAGGCCTGTTCCAGCCCCTGCCCTGGCCTTATGTCGAAGGCCTTCGTCTTGATGAGGCCCGCCATCCGCTGGCCATCCTTGCGGTCGGCCTTTACGGCGAAACACTGCCCAACCAGAACGGCGCGCCTATCCGGCTGGTCGTGCCATGGAAATACGGGTTCAAGAGCATCAAGTCGATCGTGCGGATTTCACTCACCGAAAAGCAGCCGGAAACGACCTGGAAAAACAGCAATGCCCGCGAATACGGCTTCTATTCCAACGTCAATCCCGCGGTCGATCATCCGCGCTGGAGCCAGGCGACAGAACAGCGTATCGGCGAAGGCGGCTTCTTCAGCACCGCACGCCGCAAAACCCTGCCCTTCAACGGTTATGGCGACGAGGTGGCAAGCCTTTATTCCGGCATGGACCTGAAGGCGAATTACTAATGGCGATCGTCCCCGCCCTGCCCCGCAAGCTGCATGGCCCCAGCATCTGGGCGCTTTATGTCATTGGTCTCTGTCCCGCCGTCTGGTCGTTTTATCTCGGCGCGAGCGGCGGGCTCGGCATCAATCCGGTCAAGGAGTTCGAGCATCTGCTGGGTCTGTGGGCGCTGCGCTTCATCATCCTGACGCTGGCGGTCACACCACTGCGCGATCTTCTCGGCATCAACTGGATCCGATATCGTCGCGCCCTTGGCCTGCTCGCCTTTTATTACGTGCTGATGCATTTTTCCGTCTGGATGCTGCTCGACCTCGGCATGGATCTGAACGCGGTTTTCGCGGACATTTTGAAACGCCCTTACATCACCATCGGCATGGTCTGCCTCGCCGCCCTTGTGCCGCTGGCCGTGACATCCAACAACTATTTCATCCGCCGCCTGGGCAAGCTGTGGATCGACATGCACCATCTCATCTACCCGATCGCGCTCGGTGGTGCCCTGCATTATTTCCTGGCCGTCAAATCGGTCACGACCGAGCCGTTCATCCATATCGCAGCCATCGCCCTGCTTCTCGCCTACCGGCCGCTACGCAAACCCTTTCTGCGCTGGAAGAAGGCGCGCAAGACGGTGGATAGCCCGCAGCCTGCCCACCGCTGACACCCGCCTCGCCTTGACTTTGCCCTCTTGGTGGCTCCATTTCGCACGCGAAACGGGGAACGACCAATGACGGCGACGGATACGACGGCAGGCGCGGGGCGGCTTGCCGCTATCGATATTTATCTCTGTGATCTGCGTCCCTGGGGCGAGCTTCGCGGCTTCACCCGCTTCATTATCGAATTCCTCTATTTCGGCATCAAGGAAGCCCGAGCCTGTCTGTTCGCAGGCCTGTTCTTCCTCTCGATCTTTCTGGTGCCGAAGGCCGGCCTTTTGAGCCTGCCGCGTTACGATGTTCTGCTGATCATTGCGCTTGCCATCCAGTTCTTCATGATCTGGAGCAAGCTCGAAACCTGGGACGAGGCCAAGGCGATCGGTCTGTTTCACATCGTCGGTTTTGCACTGGAAGTGTTCAAGACATCGGGCAGTATCCAATCATGGTCCTATCCGGATTTCGCCTACACAAAGCTGTTCGGCGTGCCGCTGTTTTCCGGCTTCATGTATGCCGCCGTCGGCAGCTACATCATCCAGGCCTGGCGCCTGTTCGATCTGCGCATCCACCACCATCCCAGCTATTGGATGGCCACGGTGGTGGCGCTTGCGATCTACGCCAACTTCTTCACCCATCATTTCATCGGCGATTACCGCTGGTATATCGCCGCCTGCGCACTTGGGCTCTACGCACGCACCACCGTCACCTTCCGGCCCTATGACCGAGACCGCAAGATGCCACTGCTGCTCGCCTTCGTGCTGATCGGTTTCTTCATCTGGCTGGCTGAAAACATCTCCACCTTCTTCGGCATATGGGCGTATCCGAACCAGATCGGCGCGTGGTCGATTGTGCATCTTGGCAAGTGGAGTTCGTGGTCGATGTTGGTGGTGATGACGTTTACCATCGTGGCGCATCTGAAGCACATCAAGCGGCGGATCCACGTCCCCGACTAAAACTGCCGAAAACGATTGAGGGCCGGACCCTGATGTGTCCGACCCTCTGGCCCCTCCTGCCAAATCTGGCTGATTGCCCGAACTGCGTGCTGAACAACAATCGGTCGACGGGAATGATATCGCGGCCTTGCGTTCCGTCATTGATCCCGATCAAGCCTTCTGAGACGCCTGTCGATAAGTGCAGCCAAGCTGATGCCGATGGCGTAGCTGAGAATATTCCAGAGCGAAAATACCCGCCCCAGTAAAAGCTTGCCCGCTGTGGTCAAACGAAACGCATCGAGCTCAGGCGTATGATAAAGCCGGGAAAATTCGACGCTGGCGGAAATCGCCAGAGCCACCACGGCCGTTAGCACGACCTTCCGCGAGCCGGTGACGAAGGCGACCAGCAGAAAAACCATACCGCCCCAAAGAACGGAGCCACCGTACTTCACCACAACGAAGGACAGGCCAAGCTTATAACCGAAGTGGCGCAGCGCCAGCCCTGCGAAGATCACAAAGACAGCAGCCAGAAGTCTCTTCCACCTGCGGCTCCATATCGGTCCGTCAGTCATAGCCATCCCTCTCGGTAAACGAAAAAGGCCGGGCGTTTCCACCCGGCCTTTCCGATAGATCTGTCGAAACCGATTAAGCGGCTTCAGCAGCTTCAGCTTCAGCAGCAACGCGAGCCTTGTCGGCTGCGCCCTTAGCATCAACGTCGCGTTCAACGAACTCGATGACAGCCATCGGTGCGTTGTCGCCCTGACGGTAGCCAGCCTTCATGATACGCAGGTAACCGCCGTTGCGGGTTGCGTAGCGCGAAGCGATGGCATCGAACAGCTTCTTGACAGCGTCCTGGTCCTGGATCTGCGAAACGGCCTGACGACGAGCGTGCAGGTCGCCGCGCTTGCCGAGCGTGACGAGCTTTTCGACGATCGGGCGAATTTCCTTCGCCTTCGGCAGGGTGGTTACGATCTGCTCATGGGTGATGAGCGAAGCAGCCATGTTGGCAAACATTGCCTTACGGTGGCTGGCGGTACGGTTAAGCTTGCGACCGGCTTTTGCGTGACGCATGATATGTCTCCTTCACTTGCAGGCATTCGCCTGCAGTCTGATCTGGCGCATCTGCGTCCCCACTCTTTTAGGGGACATCTAGGCATTGCGCGGGTTTCAGTTGCCAAGGCCAGCTTGACGCGCCCCGAAGGGCGCGTGCGGCCTTAGTATTGGTCTTCGTAACGCTTTGCGAGGTCTTCGATGTTTTCCGGCGGCCAGGCGGGAACTTCCATACCAAGATGGAGGCCCATGGACGCGAGAACTTCCTTGATCTCGTTGAGCGACTTGCGACCAAAGTTCGGAGTGCGGAGCATTTCTGCTTCGGTCTTCTGGATCAGGTCGCCGATATAAACGATGTTGTCGTTCTTCAGGCAGTTCGCCGAACGGACGGAAAGTTCCAGTTCGTCGACCTTCTTGAGGAGCGCCGGGTTGAATGCCAGCTCGGTGACTGCTTCCTCTTCGGCTTCCTTCTGCGGTTCGTCGAAGTTGACGAAGACCGACAGCTGGTCCTGAAGGATGCGGGCAGCGAATGCGACGGCATCTTCACCGGTGACCGAACCATCGGTTTCGATGGTCATGGTCAGCTTGTCGTAGTCGAGAACCTGGCCTTCGCGGGTGTTCTCAACCTTGTACGATACTTTCTTGACCGGCGAGTAGAGGCTGTCGACCGGGATAAGGCCGATCGGAGCATCTTCCGCACGGTTGCGCTCGGCAGGAACGTAGCCCTTGCCGTTGTTGACCGTGAACTCCATGCGGATCTCTGCGCCCTCGTCGAGCGTGCAGATCACGTGGTCAGGGTTCAGGATCTCGATATCGCCGACCGTCTGGATGTCGCCGGCAGTGACCGAACCCGGACCCTGCTTGCGGACGACCATGCGCTTGGCATCGTCGCCGTCCATCTTGATGGCGATTTCTTTGATGTTGAGCACGATATCCGTCACATCTTCCCGAACGCCGGGGATGGAGGAGAATTCATGCAGGACGCCGTCGATCTGCACAGCCGTAACAGCAGCACCGCGCAGAGACGACAGGAGTACGCGACGAAGGGCGTTGCCGAGCGTCAGACCGAAACCGCGCTCAAGCGGCTCGGCGACGAGCGTCACCTTCGTGCGACCGGACGAGGTGAAATCGACCTTGTTCGGCTTGATCAGTTCCTGCCAGTTCTTCTGGATCATAGTTTTCCCTTCCGTACGCTGCCACCATCCAATCGTGGCAACCGATCACGAGAACACCGACGATGCAAGATGCTTGTCGGCGATACAGGCAAAGCCGCCAGACCTCGAACACGAGACCGGGCGGCAATACCAGAGTTCTTTAAACGGAGCCGCGCCACACGAAGCTCCGAAATGCGATCAGACGCGGCGCTTCTTGCGCGGACGGCAACCATTGTGCGGGATCGGCGTCACGTCGCGAATGGAAGTGATCATGAACCCGGCAGCCTGGAGGGCGCGCAGAGCCGATTCACGGCCCGAACCCGGACCCGTTACTTCGACTTCAAGCGACTTCATGCCGTGTTCCTGAGCCTTCTTGGCGCAGTCTTCAGCAGCGATCTGGGCAGCAAACGGGGTCGACTTACGCGAGCCCTTGAAACCCTTCGCACCAGCAGACGACCAGGCAATAGCATTGCCCTGTGCGTCAGTGATGGTGATCATCGTGTTGTTGAAGGTCGAGTTAACGTGGGCAACGCCCGACGTGATGTTTTTACGTTCGCGACGGCGAACGCGTGTGGCTTCCTTGGCCATGATCTTCCTTTCGTCGATCTCTTCACCGCCGTAGTTCCAGCGGCTCCACCGGCCTACATCGCAAGGATGCAGGCCAAACTATAAAGAGGCCGGCGACAGCCAGCCTCCCCTTCCGGATTCCCGGAAATTACTTCTTCTTACCAGCAATCGCCTTTGCCGGACCCTTACGGGTACGAGCATTGGTGTGCGTGCGCTGACCGCGGACCGGAAGGCCACGACGGTGACGCAGACCACGGTAGCAACCGAGGTCCATAAGACGCTTGATGTTCATCGCGGTTTCGCGACGAAGATCGCCTTCGACTCGGTAGTCGCGGTCGATGGTTTCGCGGATCTGAAGGACTTCAGAATCCGTCAGCTGATGGACGCGCTTATCAGCGGGAAGACCAGTCTTCTCCATGATTTCCTGCGCGAACTTCGGACCAATCCCGTGAATGTAGGTCAGCGCGATAACAACGCGCTTCGCAGTCGGGATGTTGACGCCAGCGATACGTGCCACGTCTGCTCTCCTTTTCCAGTTGCCATCCGGCAAGTGGTGCTTGTTCATGATAGCGACCTAGAGCGGCCACCAGTTTAATTCGATCCGGAACATGTCAAAACGATCGGACCCGGCATCCCTTGCGGGAAAACCGCGCCGATCGCAGAAATGTCGCGAGTTGGCGCGGTGTTTAGCGGAATCAGTGGCTGAAAGCAACCGGCACCGCCAAGATTCTTTAACAGTCCCCTACGGATCAAAGAGCCGAGAGGATCTTTTCGATTTCGGCGGTGACCGTCTTTACGTCGGCCATGCCATCGATCGTCTTCAGCTGACCGGTCGAAGCGTAGTGAGCCGACAGCGGAGCTGTCTTCTCGCGATATTCGACCAGACGCTTCTTGAAGGCTTCCGGCATGTCATCTGCACGAACTTCGCCACCAGCGGCGATGGTTTCGGCAACACGGTTTTCGATTCGGCCCATCAGGGCGTCCTCATCAACCTTCAGCTCGATAACGGCGTCCAGAGGACAACCCTTGTCCTTGAGCATCTTTTCGAGCGCCACGGCCTGCGGCACGGTGCGCGGATAACCGTCGAGGATAAAACCCTTCGCACAGTCATCTGCCTCCACACGTTCGGCGACGATCGCATTGACGATGTCGTCGGAGACCAGCTGGCCGGCATCCATGACAGCCTTGGCCTTCAGACCGATTTCCGTTCCGGCAGCCTTGGCCGCGCGCAACATGTCACCGGTGGAGAGCTGCGGAATACCGTATCTCTCCGTCAGAAGCTTGGCCTGGGTGCCCTTGCCCGCCCCGGGCGGTCCCAAAAAGATCAGTCTCATCGTCCCCTCTTTCCTCCGCGCAGTTTCGACTTCTTGATCAGGCCCTCATACTGCTGCGCAATGAGGTGTCCCTGGATCTGTGCGACCGTATCAAGGGTTACACTGACGACAATCAAAAGCGAAGTACCACCAAGGGCTAATGGAATACCCGTACGGGCAATCAGAAGCTCAGGCAGAATGCAGACGAAGACGAGATAGACAGCGCCGACAACCGTGATGCGGGTCAGTACGTAGTCAATATACTCAGCGGTACGCTCACCCGGACGAATGCCCGGAATGAAGCCGCCATGTTTCTTCAGGTTGTCCGCCGTCTCCTTGGGATTGAAGACGATGGCGGTGTAGAAGAATGCGAAGAAGGCAATCAGCAGGCCATACAGAAGCATGAACAGCGGCTGGCCGTGGCCGAGCGCCGAAATAACCATGGTTGCCCATTCAGGCAGCTGGTTATTGCTGGCAAAGCCAGCAGCAGTTGCCGGCAGAAGCAGCAACGAAGAAGCGAAGATCGCAGGAATAACGCCCGAGGTGTTGAGCTTCAGCGGCAGATGCGAAGTGTCGCCCTGGAACATGCGGTTGCCGACCTGGCGCTTCGGATACTGGATCAGAAGGCGGCGCTGCGCACGTTCGACGAAAACGATCAATGCGATGACGCCAATCGCCACGAGGATGACCAGCAGAATCAGACCGGTGTTCAGCGCACCGGTACGACCAAGTTCCAGCGTATTGGCAAGAGCGCTCGGCAGGCCTGCAGCAATGCCGGCGAAAATGATCAGCGAGATGCCGTTGCCGAGACCACGCGAGGTGATCTGCTCACCGAGCCACATCAGGAACATGGTGCCGCCCAGCAGCGTCACGACGGTGGCGATGCGGAAGAACCAGCCCGGATCGAGCACGAGCCCCTGCCCGCTTTCGAGACCGACGGCAATGCCATAGGCCTGCAGCGTGCCGAGAAGAACGGTGCCGTAACGGGTGTACTGGTTGATGATCTTGCGGCCCTGTTCGCCTTCCTTTTTCAAGGCTTCTAGCGAAGGCACGACCGAGGTCATCAGCTGCACGATGATCGATGCGGAAATGTAAGGCATGATGCCGAGCGCGAAAATCGCCATGCGCTCGACGGCGCCGCCCGAAAACATGTTGAAAAGGCCGAGAATACCGCCCGACTGGCCCTGGAAGGCCTGAGCGTAGGCTTCAGGGTTCAGGCCCGGAAGCGGGATATGCGTACCGAGGCGGTACACGAGAAGAGCGGCCAGCGTAAACCACAGGCGCTTCTTGAGATCCTCTGCCTTGGCAAAGGTTGAAAAATTCAGATTTGAGGCCAGTTGTTCAGCTGCTGAAGCCATGGAATTCTCCGCCCGACCCTGTCCCCGGCGGCGAAAAGCCGAACCGGACCGTAGTCTTGATTCTGTTTTCAGAAATTCGGGGGCGCGAACCGCTTGTCAGCAATCGCCTGCCTCACCCGCTTTTCCGTTTGATCCCGGTAAGCTGACCGGCCGGACTGCCCTGGGATCGTGAGGCTCACATATGGACATAAAATCGCCCGGTGTGAAGCTCACTCCGGGCGATTTCAAAGGTTTTACTCTGCGGCAGTTTCGACGACCGGCAGCTTGATCGAGCCACCAGCCTTTTCGATCTTCTCGACAGCAGCCTTGGAGGCGCCGGCGGCTTCGATCGAAACCTTAACCGTCAGTTCGCCGCCCGACAGGATGCGAACGCCGTCCTTGAGGCGACGGATGACGCCGGCAGCCTTGAGGGCAGCAGCATCGATCGTTGCCTTCGGGTCGAGCTTCTTGGCATCGATCGCGGTCTGAATACGGCCAACCGAAACGGTGGCGAATTCAGAAGCGAAGATGTTGTTGAAGCCGCGCTTCGGGAGACGACGGTAGATTGGCATCTGACCGCCTTCGAAGCCGTTGATGGCAACGCCGGAACGGGCCTTCTGACCCTTGACGCCACGACCACCGGTCTTGCCCTTGCCCGAGCCGATACCGCGACCTACGCGGATACGGTCCTTCGAAGAGCCTTCGTTGTCCTTGATCTCATTCAGTTTCATGGTCAAATCCTCGGTCTCACTTCTCGTCGACGACGCGAACGAGATGCTGGACGGCCCGGATCATGCCACGGACGGAAGGAGTGTCTTCCAGCGTGCGAACCCGGTGCATCTTGTTGAGGCCCAAACCAACCAGCGTAGCGCGCTGGACGGCCGGACGGCGAATAGGCGATCCGATCTGTTCGATCGTAACCGTCTTTGCTTCAGTCTTCTTCGTAGCCTTAGCCATGTGTCAGACTCCTCTTATTCTTCCGACGCATTGCCGGAAGCGGCGCGACGAGCCTGCAGTGTAGCATACTTGAGGCCACGCTGAGCTGCCACATCCTTCGGATGCACCTGGTGCTTGAGAGCATCGAACGTCGCACGAATCATGTTGTACGGGTTCGACGAACCGGTCGACTTTGCAACGACGTCGTGCATGCCGAGAGTTTCGAAAACGGCACGCATCGGGCCACCGGCGATGATACCGGTACCGGCCTTGGCAGCGCGCAGCAGAACCTTGCCGGCGCCGTGGCGACCGTGCACGTCGTGATGCAGCGTACGGCCGTCACGCAGCGGTACGAAGATCAGGTCGCGCTTGGCAGATTCTGTTGCCTTGCGGATAGCTTCCGGCACTTCACGAGCCTTGCCATGGCCGAAGCCAACGCGGCCCTTCTGGTCGCCGACGACGACGAGAGCAGCAAAACCGAAGCGACGGCCGCCCTTGACGACCTTGGCGACGCGGTTGATCGCGACCAACTTGTCGACGAATTCGCTATCGCGTTCTTCACGGCCCTGACGATCGTCACGGCCCTTTCTTTCCTGTGCCATTGTCCTTTTCCTTTTTCTTTTGCGGGTGGAACGGCAGGTTAAAGATAATCCGGAAAAATCCGGACGGTGCGGAGAAACCGCATTTCGCCCGGCCTCCCCTATTCAGGCAGACCGGGCGAAAATTTATTAGAAGCTCAGACCGCCTTCGCGGGCAGCTTCAGCAAGTGCCTTGATGCGGCCGTGGTAGATGAAGGCGCCACGGTCGAATACGACTTCCGTCACTCCGGCCTTGGAGGCGCGCTCAGCAACCAGCTTGCCGACGGCAGCAGCTGCTGCAACGTCCGCGCCGGTCTTCAGCGACTTGCGCAGATCGGCGTCGAGCGTGGAGGCGGCTGCAAGCGTGCGGCCGGCCACGTCGTCGATGACCTGTACGTAGATGTTCTTGGACGAGCGGTGAACCGACAGACGCGGACGGCCGTTTGCGACCTTCTTGATCTGGCGGCGAACACGGCTCGCACGCTTTGTGAGTGCTTCTTTTCTGGTAGCCATGATCGCTCGTCCTTACTTCTTCTTGCCTTCCTTGCGGACGATCCGTTCCCCAGCGTACTTGACGCCTTTGCCCTTGTAGGGCTCGGGACCACGGTATTCGCGGATTTCCGCGGCAACCTGACCGACCTGCTGCTTGTTAATGCCGGTGACGACGATTTCCGTCGGCTTCGGCACGGCAATGGTGATGCCCTCAGGGGCTTCATAGACGACATCGTGGGAGAAACCGAGTGCCAGCTGCAGGTTCTTGCCCTGCATGGCCGCGCGGTAACCGACGCCGTTGATTTCGAGCTTGCGCTCGTAACCGTCCTTAACGCCCGTGAAGATGTTTTCGATCATCGTGCGGGACATGCCCCACTTCGAACGAGCATCCTTCGAATCGTTGACCGGGGTCACCGAAACAGCGTTGTCGTTAAACTCGACCTTAACTTCGTCGTTAGCAACGAAGACAAGTTCGCCCTTAGGGCCCTTCGCGGTGATCTTCTGGCCGTCGACCGAAGCCGTTACGCCTGCAGGAACCGGAACGGGCTTTTTACCGATACGAGACATTTTGTTATCCTGTCTGTCCGTTATGGAGATCCTTGCCCAGTCTTAGAAGACGGAGCAAAGAACCTCGCCGCCTACGTTCTGTTCGCGAGCCTGGTGATCGGCCATTACGCCCTTCGGAGTCGAAAGGATGGTAATGCCGAGGCCGTTCGCGACCTGCGGAATGGACTTGACCGAGACATAAACTCGGCGGCCCGGCTTGGAAACGCGGCCGATCTCACGGATCACGGATGCGCCTTCGTAGTACTTCAGTTCGATTTCGATCTCGGCCTTGCCGTTACCGAAGTCGGTTTCAGTGTAACCGCGGATGTAGCCTTCAGCCTGAAGAACATCGAGAACGCGAGCGCGCAGCTTGGAAGCCGGCGTCGAAACGGTGTTCTTGCGACGGGCTGCGCCGTTGCGGATGCGGGTGAGCATATCGCCCAAGGGATCAGTCATGGTCATCTAACGATCTCCTTACCAGCTCGACTTAACAATGCCCGGCACCTTGCCGGAGTTACCAAGCTCACGAAGCGCGATACGCGACATTCCGAGCTTACGGTAGAAAGCGCGCGGACGACCGGTGACTTCGCAACGGTTGCGGATGCGCGTCTTCGAGCCGTCACGCGGCAGGGAAGCGAGCTTGACAGAAGCCTTGAACCGCTCTTCGATCGGAAGAGCCTGGTCCATGATGGTTGCCTTGAGAGCAGCACGCTTTACAGCGTGTGCGGCAACCGTCTTGCGGCGGCGCTTGTTCTTTTCAACTGCGCTGGTTTTCGCCATATCGTAGTTCCTTTTAAACGCTTGTCGTTACGGTTACGTGCGGAACGGGAAGTTGAACTCTTTCAGAAGAGCCCGTGCTTCGTCGTCGCTGGTAGCCGTCGTGCAAACGATGATGTCCATGCCCCACATCTGATCAACCTTGTCGTAGTTGATCTCCGGGAACACAATGTGTTCCTTCAAGCCCATGGCGAAGTTGCCACGGCCGTCGAAGGACTTCGGGTTCAGGCCGCGGAAGTCGCGAACGCGCGGAAGCGCGATGTTGACCAGACGATCCATGAACTCGTACATGCGGGCGCCGCGCAGGGTAACCTTCGCGCCGATCGGCATCTGTTCGCGGACCTTGAAGCCGGCGATAGAGTTGCGAGCCTTGGTGATGACCGGCTTCTGGCCGGCGATCGCTGCCAGATCCGCAGCAGCCACGGTGGGCTTCTTCGAATCGGCGGTTGCTTCACCAACGCCCATGTTGATGACGATCTTGTCCAGCTTGGGGATCATCATTTCATTGGCGAACGAGAACTGTTCCTGCAGCGCTGCGCGGATGCGGGTAACGTATTCGGTCTTGAGCCTCGGCTCGTACTTGGACTCAGCCATCGATCACATCTCCCGTACGCTTGGCCACACGAACCTTCTTGCCGTCGACGACGGAGAAGCCAACGCGGGTCGGCTTGCCGTCTTTCGCGACGATCGCGATGTTCGACAGGTGGATCGATGCTTCTTTGTTGATGATGCCAGCTTCCTGCGTCTGTGTCTGACGCTGATGGCGCTTCACCATGTTGATGCCGCCGACGACCGCACGGTCTTCCTTCGGCAGAACCTGGAGCACTTCACCGGTACGACCCTTGTCCTTGCCGGTGAGTACGACGACGTTGTCGCCCTTCTTGATCTTCTGCATGGTTCTCGCTCCTTACAGTACTTCGGGAGCCAGCGAGATGATCTTCATGTGGTTCTTCGCACGAAGTTCGCGCGGAACCGGTCCGAAGATACGGGTGCCGATCGGCTCTTTTTTGTTGTCGATGAGGACCGCTGCGTTGTTATCGAAGCGGATGACGCTGCCGTCTGCGCGACGGATGTCCTTGGCGGTACGAACGACCACCGCCTTCATCACATCGCCCTTCTTGACGCGGCCGCGCGGGATGGCTTCCTTGATCGAAACGACGATAATGTCGCCGACCGAAGCGTACTTGCGCTTGGAGCCGCCCAGCACCTTGATGCACATGACACGACGTGCGCCGGAATTATCCGCCACGTCGAGGTTTGTTTGCATCTGAATCATGTCAGGTCGCCTTCTCGTAAGGACCGAAACGGTTGGGCATGGAGCCCCCTATTCCGGCCATGGACATATTTTCATTTTTCGCGCGGGTTGGGTCTTGCCAAGGTGGTTTCCCCAACGGGACCTTCCCTACGCTGCAAAGCAAAAAGAACGCCCGTAAACCGGGCGTTCTCAGCCGATGGGCTGCTTCATACAGGTTTTTGCGGCAGACGCAAGGGCCTGCCGCAAGTCTGTGGGCTTAAGCCTGGGCAGAAATAACTTTCCAGGTCTTGTCCTTGGAGATCGGTGCGCATTCCTCGATGGAAACGACATCACCAATCTTGTACTGGTTGGTTTCGTCATGCGCCTTGTACTTCTTCGAACGGCGAACCGTCTTCTGAAGCAGCGGATGAGCGAATCGGCGCTCGACGCGGACAACAACGGTCTTCTCGTTCTTGTCGGAAACGACTACGCCCTGCAGAATGCGTTTTGGCATATTATTCTTCCTTAGGCCTTGGCTTCTGCCGCCTTCTGGCGGGCAATGGTCTTCACGCGAGCGATGTCCTTGCGGACTTCGTTGATGCGGGAGCTCTTCTCAAGCTGGTTCGTCGCCTTCTGGAAGCGCAGGTTGAACTGCTCTTTCTTCAGGTCAGCGAGCTTATCCTTGAGCTGATCGGCCGTCAGGCCGCGTACTTCTTCGGCTTTCATCGTGCCTCTCCTTACTCTGCGATGCGCTGAACAAAGCGCGTCGTGACCGAGAGCTTGGCAGAGCCGAGGCGCAGGGCCTCGCGCGCGATTTCTTCCGAAACGCCGTCGATCTCGAACATGATACGACCAGGCTTGACCTTGCAAGCCCAGTATTCAACAGAACCCTTGCCCTTACCCATACGAACTTCGGTGGGCTTGGCAGTAACCGGGACGTCAGGGAAGACGCGGATCCATACACGGCCCGCGCGCTTCATGTAACGTGTGATCGCGCGGCGAGCCGCTTCGATCTCGCGAGCGTTCACGCGGTTCGGTTCCTGAGCCTTCAGGCCGAACTCGCCGAATGCCAGATCAAAGCCGCCCTTTGCGACGCCCTTGATGCGGCCCTTAAACTGCTTGCGGAACTTGGTACGCTTTGGCTGCAACATTTTATTACTTCTCCGAGCTTATCTTTCGCCAGCGATAATCAAGCGTTTTCGCGTTCGCGGCGTCCGCCGCGATCGTTGCGTTCGCGGCTTGCCGGACCCTGTGCGTCGCCTTCAAGGCCACGACGTTCGGAAGCCATCGGATCGTGCTCAAGGATTTCGCCCTTGAAGATCCAAACCTTGATGCCGCAGATACCGAATGCGGTAGTGGCTTCAGCCGTACCGTAGTCGATGTCAGCGCGCAGGGTGTGAAGCGGCACGCGACCTTCGCGGTACCATTCGGTACGCGCGATTTCAGCACCACCGAGACGGCCGGCGCAGGTGATCTTGATGCCTTCGGCGCCGAGACGCATGGCCGACTGAACGGCACGCTTCATCGCACGGCGGAAAGCCACGCGACGCTCGAGCTGCTGGGCGATCGACTGACCGACCAGCGTGGCATCGATTTCCGGCTTGCGTACTTCAACGATGTTGAGGTGCGTTTCCGAAGAGGTCATCGTCGAGATCGCCTTGCGGAGCTTCTCGATGTCTGCACCCTTCTTGCCGATGATCAGACCCGGGCGAGCCGAGTGGATCGTAACGCGGCACTTCTTGTGCGGACGCTCGATGACCACCTTGGCGATGCCGGCCTGCTTCAGCTCGGACATCAGGTAAGCGCGGATCTTCAGGTCTTCATGGAGCAGCTGGCCGTATTCGGCGTTGTCGGCGAACCAACGGCTGTCCCAGGTACGGTTAATGCCGAGGCGGAAACCGATAGGATTGATTTTCTGACCCATTATGCGGCCTCCCCTTTTTCCTCGACTTCGCGAACGACGATCGTCAGATGCGCGAACGGCTTTTCAATGCGCGAGGCGCGGCCGCGACCACGAGCGTGGAAACGCTTCATGGTGATCGACTTGCCGACGTAAGCTTCCGCTACGATCAGGGTGTCGACGTCGAGGTCGTGGTTGTTTTCGGCGTTGGCGATAGCAGACTCGAGAGTCTTCTTCACCTGGCCGGAAATGCGCTTGCGCGAAAATTCCAGCTCTGCCAGGGCGCGTTCAACCTTCTTGCCACGGATCATGGCAGCGACGAGGTTGAGCTTCTGCGGGCTGACGCGAAGCGTGCGGGCGACTGCCTGTGCTTCGTTGTCCTTCAGCCGGCGTTCGGTCTTAGCCTTCGCCATGGTTACTTCCTCTTCGCCTTCTTGTCCGCACCGTGACCGTAATAGGTACGGGTCGGGGAGAACTCACCGAACTTGTGACCGACCATGTCTTCATTGACGCTGACCGGTACATGCTTGCTGCCGTTGTAGACGCCGAACGTCAGACCAACAAACTGCGGGAGGATCGTGGAGCGACGGCTCCAGATCTTGATAACTTCTGCACGTCCGCCTTCGCGCACCTTCTCAGCCTTCTTGAGAAGATAGCCGTCAACAAACGGGCCTTTCCATACTGAACGAGCCATTTCCTGACTTCCCTCTTACTTCTTACGAGCGTGACGCGAGCGCATGATGAACTTGTCCGTGGACTTGTTCGAGCGCGTGCGCTTGCCCTTGGTGGGCTTGCCCCAAGGCGAAACCGGGTGACGGCCACCGGAGGTGCGACCTTCACCACCGCCGTGCGGGTGGTCTACCGGGTTCATGACGACGCCGCGGTTATGCGGACGCTTGCCACGCCAAACGGTACGACCGGCCTTGCCGTCGTTGATGTTGCCGTGGTCCGGGTTGGATACGGCACCAACGGTACCGAGGCACGAACCCGGGACGAGACGCTGCTCACCAGAGTTCAGACGAAGGATAGCCATGCCGGCATCGCGGCCGACCAGCTGTACGTAGGTGCCAGCCGAACGAGCGATCTGACCACCCTTGCCCGGCTTCATTTCGACGTTGTGAACGATCGAACCAACCGGGATGTACTGCAGGGGCATGGTGTTGCCCGGCTTCACGTCGACAGCCTTGTTGGAAGCGATGACCTTGTCGCCGGCAGCGAGGCGCTGCGGAGCGAGGATGTAGGCCTGTTCGCCGTCCGTGTAGGTGACGAGCGCGATAAACGCCGTGCGGTTAGGGTCATATTCCAGACGCTCGACCGTGCCTTCAACGTCAAACTTACGACGCTTGAAGTCGACCAGGCGGTAGGTACGCTTGTGACCGCCGCCGATGAAGCGGGCAGTAATACGACCGTTGTTGTTACGACCGCCGCTCTTGGACAGACCTTCCGTCAGCGACTTGACCGGCTTGCCCTTCCAGAGGCCCGAACGGTCGACGATGACCAGCTGGCGCTGGCTCGGGGTCGTCGGATTGTAGCTTTTCAATGCCATGATCTAATTCCCTCAGAGGCCCGTGGACACGTCGATGGACTGGCCTTCGGCGAGCGTCACGATAGCCTTCTTGACGTCCTTCTGCTTGCCGGTGAAGCCCTTGAAGCGCTTTACCTTGCCCTTGCGGACCAGCGTGTTGACGGCAGTGACCTTTACGCCAAAGAGAGCTTCCACAGCAGCCTTGATTTCAGGCTTGGAGGCAGTCTTGGCAACGTTGAAGACGATCTGGTTCTGCTCGGATACCAGCGTCGACTTTTCGGTGATCGACGGAGAGACGATCACGTCGTAGTGGCGAATATCGATCACTTGAAACGCTCCTCGAGGGCTTCAACCGCAGCCTTGGAAAGCACGAGCTTGCCGCGACGCAGGATGTCGTAAACATTGATGCCCTGTACCGGCAGAACGTCCACGTTCGGGATGTTCTGGGCAGCGAGCTTGAAGTTGCCGTCCAGTTCGGCACCGCCGATGAACAGCGCGTTGGTCAGGCCGAGCGAAGCGAACGTGCCGACGAGGCCCTTGGTCTTTGCTTCAGCAGCAACCAGGTCATCGATAACGATCAGATCTTCAGACTTCAGCTTGGCCGACAGGGCGTGACGCAGAGCAAGCGCACGAACCTTCTTGGGAAGGTCGATTGCGTGGCTGCGGGATACCGGGCCGTGAGCCTTACCACCACCACGGAACTGCGGAGCGCGAGCCGAATGGTGACGAGCGCGGCCCGTACCCTTCTGCTTGAACATCTTGGCGCCGGTGCGGGATACTTCCGCACGGGTCAGCGTCTGATGCGTGCCCTGCTGCTTCTTGGCAAGCTGGTAGCGAACCATACGGGCGAGGATGTCCTCGCGCGGGTCGAGGCCGAAGATCGCGTCGGACAGGGAAACCTTGCCGGCGTCTTTACCCTCGAGGGTCTTGACGTTGAATTCCATTTGCTTGGCTCCCTTACTTCGCGGCCGACTTGACGGCATCGCGGACGATGATCCAAGCGCCCTTCGAACCGGGAACGGCACCCTTTACGAGGATCAGACCGCGATCTTCGTCGGTGGATACAACTTCCAGATTCTGCGTGGTAACGCGGGTCGAACCCATGTGACCAGCCATGCGCTTGCCCTTCCAGACCTTGCCCGGATCCTGGTTGTTACCAGTCGAACCGTGCGAACGGTGCGAAACGGACACACCGTGCGTGGCACGAAGACCGCCGAAGTTATGGCGCTTCATGGCACCGGCAAAACCCTTACCGATCGAGGTACCAGTCACGTCGACCAGCTGGCCGGCGGAGAAGTGGCTCGCAGTCAGCGTGGAGCCGACATCGATGAGGTTGTCGGTGGATACGCGAAACTCGACGAGCTTCGCCTTTGGCTCGACTTCGGCCACGGCGAAATGACCGCGCAGAGCCTTTGTCGTGTTCTTGACCTTGGCAGCACCAGCACCAAGCTGGACAGCCGTATAGCCGTTCTTTTCGTCGGTACGCTGGGCTACCACCTGGCAGTTTTCCATGCGCAGTACCGTTACCGGGATATGCTCGCCGGCGTCGTTGTAGACGCGGGTCATCCCAACTTTCTGTGCAATTACACCTGAACGCATCGGTTCAATCCTTCTCACTCACCCGAGACGAGGTCTCAGAGCTTGATTTCCACGTCGACACCAGCGGCGAGGTCGAGCTTCATCAAAGCATCGACTGTCTGGGGCGTCGGATCGACGATGTCGAGCAGGCGCTTGTGCGTGCGCATTTCAAACTGCTCGCGGCTTTTCTTATCGACGTGGGGAGACCGGTTGACCGTAAACTTCTCGATGCGAGTCGGAAGCGGAACGGGGCCCCGGACGCTAGCTCCGGTGCGCTTCGCCGTCGACACGATCTCGCGCGTGGAAGCGTCGAGAATACGATGATCGAATGCCTTAAGGCGAATGCGGATATTTTGGCCGTTCATTCGACGTTATCCTTGTTATCTTGTTATCCGTACGCATGAAAACAGCATACGGGCTCTTCTTACCTAAAGGCGGGACCACCGGTGTCAAAGATCGAGAGAGACCCCGGCGAACCGTGGCTCTTTCCAGTCTTCGGGTCCGTCAGGACCCACCTTTATATTGATTTGCAGCAGACGATTCGAAGGCCGAAGCCTCATCTCACTGCGCTCACGCGCCATCTGCTACATTTTTATGTCATACGCAAGAGTTTACCGCCCCTGCGCATGAAAAAAGCATGAATAAAGGATAAAGGCGCCGTCTCCGGCGCCTTCAGCCATTAAGCGATGATCGAGGCAACGATGCCGGCGCCGACGGTACGGCCGCCTTCGCGGATAGCGAAGCGCAGCTTTTCTT
>NZ_WIXI01000035.1 GCF_009617585.1 Endobacterium cereale
GGGAGTGGCACGCCCTAGGGGAGTCGAACCCCTCTTTTCAGAATGAAAATCTGACGTCCTAACCGATAGACGAAGGGCGCATGCCGTGTCCGCGTTTGCTGCGGTGGCGCCCTTATAGTCAGGCCTTTTTTTTTCCGCAAGCGCCGAGTGATGATTTTTTACAAAAAAATGACGACGCCCGTGAGCGCCGTCTGAAAACTCGGAAAACAAAGGGATTTCAGCCGCTTCCGTGGCCTGTGGAAAAGCTGCGGGCTTACCAGAGACCTTGGGCGACCGGTTCTGAGGCGGCAGGGACGGCCGGGCGAGTGGCGATGCCAGGTGGCGTATGGTTTACGGCTGCGGGTGCCGCCGCTGCGTTGCCGACATTGGAATTCGACGCCATTTGCGGACCGCCGGCAAACAGGCCGCCGGTCGTGCCGCTGATACGACGGACAGGTGCATAGGCGACCGCATCCGTGCTGAGCGATCCGGTGGCGCTCGACACATTCTGTGCCGGAGCAGGAGATGCGCTTGCGGTTGTAAGGTCTGCTGCCGGTGCCGCTGCGGCGGAAAAGATGCTGTTGCGTCCGGCCTGGATGACGGTCGGCTGGGTGACGATACCGGCCATGGCCGATTCCGTCAGTTCAGGTACAGCCGACGGTGTGGCGGTGGGCTGTGTAGGCGCCTGCCTAGCCGATGATGTTTTTTCGGAACGCATGGCAGCCATGGCGCTGCGACCTGAGGCCCGGAAATCGCGGACATTCTGGCCGTCTGCAATGTCAGTCTGGCTGCCGGTCGCGCGGGTGTCGTTCTGATTCTGGCCTGGGCGGGCGCTGACCAGCGGATCCACATAGGTGGTGGTGCCGCTTTTGGTCTGTCGCTGCTGTTTGGCGACAGCCGCCTGCTGCATCGCTTCGGCGGCAGAGGAGGCGCGCGGGCCAGGCGTGGTCTTTGCCGCGACCTCCGGCTTGGAGCCCGTCAGGGAGCAGCCGGACATGGCAAGTGTGATGATGATCAGGGACGCCGACGCGGCGAGCCTTGTTTTGGAAGTGGATTGACGCGGCACCGGCATTCCCCGCTTTGAAACGAAACAGGCCTGCATGATGGACATGCAAGCCTGTGTCAGGCTTTCGGGAAAGCCGTTTGCGCGCCTTGGCGCTTCAGGTCACCAGCTGCCGGTGTTCGGCATGGACAGCCACGGTTCGGCCGGGGTCAGGGCTGCGCCCTTCTGCAGGATTTCGATGGAAATGCCGTCGGGCGAGCGCACGAAGGCCATGTTGCCATCGCGCGGCGGGCGGTTGATGGTGACGCCCTTGTCCATCAGCTGCTGGCAGAATTCGTGGATATTGTCGACCTCGTAAGCGAGATGGCCAAAGTTGCGGCCGCCCGTATAATCCTCGGTGTCCCAGTTATAGGTGAGTTCGAGGCAGGGGGCCTTGTTGGTGCGGGCGGCTTCCACATCTTCCGAGGCGGCGAGGAAAATCAGCGTGAAACGGCCCTTTTCGCTTTCGGTCCGGCGCACTTCCTGAAGCCCAAATATCTCGGTGTAGAATTTGAGCGAGGCGTCGATGTCCTTGATACGGACCATTGTGTGAAGATAGCGCATGGGGTCTCCTAATGCTTGTGATGTCAGGCGTGGCGACGTCTTGGGATATGCATCACTCGTCAGCCTGGGGCAAGGCATGCCGTTTAAGCAGAATATTAAGGAAGTAGGGACTTGCGCCCCATGGTCGGCGCAATGTTATTCTGACTTCTCAAGAATCAGTTAACCGTAACTTCGTGACGCGTATCGAGGGGCTGAGAAAACATGGCTGACAGAATGTCATCGAAAGACATTGCCGCATTCGAAGAACTCTCGGGCGAACCGGTCGAGCTCATCGAAATCACCGGCGTGGTAAAATGGTTCGACGTTGCCAAGGGGTTTGGTTTCATCGTGCCCGACAACGGCATGCAGGATGTTCTCCTGCATGTGAGCTGCCTGCGTCGCGACGGATACCAGACGATCCTTGAGGGAACGCGTATCGTGGCGATGATCCAGAGGCGCGACCGCGGTTTCCAGGCTTTCCGTATTCTCTCCATGGACCAGTCGACAGCGGTGCATCCTTCGCAGATGCCGCCGGTTCGCACCCATGTTCAGGTGACGCCGACCAGCGGTCTCGAACGCGCGATCGTAAAATGGTTCAACCGCACCAAGGGCTTTGGCTTTTTGACGCGGGGCGAGGGGACCGAGGACATTTTTGTCCATATGGAAACGCTGCGCCGTTTCGGCCTCACGGAACTGCGCCCCGGCCAGGTGGTGCTCGTGCGTTTCGGGCCCGGCGACAAGGGCATGATGGCGGCGGAAATCCACCCGGATAATCCAAATCCCGGCAATAGGGCGCATTGATCATGCGCGCCGCCGTATCGACATTGTTCGTGAGCGCCGTTTTGGCGCTCTCTCTGTTTGTGGCCAGTGCTGTCGCAGCACCCGTACGTTTCGAAACGGAGCCGTTGACGATCGAATCGGTCGGCGGCAAACAGCACAGGTTCACGGTCGAACTGGCACTCGACGACGCACAACGCGAACAGGGGCTGATGCTGCGCCGCGAAATGGCGCCGGACAGTGGAATGCTGTTCGATTTCGGTCTGGTACGCGATGTCAGCATGTGGATGCACAACACGCTGATTCCTCTCGACATGCTGTTCATCGACGCCTCGGGCCGGATCACACACATCCACGATAGTGCCGAACCACAGTCGGACGCGATCATCTCTTCGCGCGGGCCGATCAAACACGTGCTTGAGCTGAATGGCGGCCGAAGCAAGGTGCTCGGTATCAAGGCGGGTGATGTTGTGAGAAGCGGCCAGATAGGCAATTCGAAATAAACGTGCATGGCTTTGACGATTGATGTGCGAACAGTGTTTTTTGCTGTTGCAGCAACGGCATGAACCGTGTATCTCGCATTCATCGCAGGAACGGAGTGTAGCGCAGTCTGGTAGCGCATCTGGTTTGGGACCAGAGGGTCGGGAGTTCGAATCTCTCCACTCCGACCATCGATACCGGGCTCGGTTACGCCCATATCGGGGAACGAGCACAGCATGTCCGCCAAGATCTACCGTCCAGCTAAGACCGCCATGCAGTCCGGCAAGGCGAAGACGCATCTTTGGCTGCTGGAATTCGATCAGGAAGAGCCGCGTCGCATCGACCCGATCCTTGGTTACACTTCCACCGGCGACATGAAGCAGCAACTCAAGCTCACGTTCGAAACGCTGGAGCAGGCCTGTGCCTATGCGGAACGCAACGGTATCGAATACCGGGTGATCCAGCCGAAAGAGCCGGCCCGCCAGACCGTTTCCTATACCGACAATTTCCGCTTCAACCGTACGACGCCCTGGACACATTGATTCGTAGCGTCAGGCAGACGGCCCCTTAGCTCAACTGGATAGAGCAACTGCCTTCTAAGCAGTAGGTCGCAGGTTCGAGTCCTGCAGGGGTCGCCAAAGTCATTGTAATGAAAAGCGTTCGGTTGCTGCCGAGCGCTTTTTTTGCATTTTCGGCAACTCGAATGATCAGCTTGTCACATCCTGCATAGCGGCTACCCGGTGCCGTAGCTTGACATTTCCAAAAGAATGACGGAACATAAAGAGAACAAACGATTTGATTGCGGGAGAATGCCATGCATGCAGAGCGTAGTGCGAATTCCACCACTGTCATAGAACGCGCACTTGCCGCTGTTGAAAAATCCAAGCAGCGACGCGAGCGGTGGGATCGTGAGAAAAAAGACCGTTTCGAACGAATTCAGATCGCCAATACGCGCCAGCCATTGGCAGCTTCGAAGTCCGGTCGGCAGCTGAGTTTGCGGCTGGACGGATAGGTCTGCCGGCAGCCCATGCCGGTGGCCTAATCGAATGGCCGGGAAAGGAGAAGATGGTCCGCATGCCGTCTCGGCGGATATGCGGTTCGGCAATCCGAATCAATGATGCACGACGAGCGGTTTTTTCTTGTCCTCGTCATCATGCTCTAAACGGTTCACGGCGCTCGCGAGAACGTCCGCCACGTCGTCTTCGTCAAGTTCGAACAGGCTTTGTTGGCTGTTGCGGTAATGGCCGGATAGCAGTTTCTCGCACTGTTGTTCGTCAAGTTCGACATCGTCGAAGACAACGCCGACATAACGGGTCGCTTCGCCTTCGATATTACGGAAACAGCGACCGATCCCGACGACATGAACGATGCTGCCATCCGGGCGGGCGACGTGATAGTCCTGAAAACAGGAGCCGCCTGTCGAAATGGCTTGATGCAAGGTTTTGGCGACATCGCGTCGGTCACCTTCCCAGACCGCAGCAAGATAGGCTTCAATCGGAAGTCCGTCACGGACTTCCTGTGGGTCCAGTCCGAAAATGTCGGCGAAGTGCTCATCGGCGCACAGAAGATTGGTATCGACATTCCAGTTGAAAACGCCGGCATCGTCGGATGACAGTGCAAAAATGCTTGTTTCTGGTTCGCTCATGGTGAGGCCTCAACAGCAGATGGTTGAAGACTATTCCTCAATACCGAAATAGCAAGCGCTATGCGTGCGTTACCTATGGTGCGCTGTGGACATGGGCGAGAGCCCATGTTTCGATCCCGTCGATCCGTCCTTCTCAGTTGACGCATCGCGGCGAAAAACCGGTTTGGTTCTCTCTCGGTGCTGGATTTCAGACGTTTTCTGCGCCTTGCTGGTGGATCGCGGCCTGCTGCAGTGCGGCAAATTTGTCGCGAAAAAATCCCGCCAACGAGTTTTCTTGTTCATGTTGCATTCAGGATTTGAAAAAAGCCACATTCTTCGGTATGTTTATATGCGTTGCAGCGATTGCATGAAGCTGTCGCGGACACCGTGCCGAAGGCATGGTTAAAACGCTGAAAAGCACCATTACATCGTAATCGATTTCGTTTCCGGGGCAGCTCTGCCGTTCCGGAACTTCGTCAGCATGGGGCCGGACCGTTGGGTCCATTCATGCCTCCTGCAGGCCCGAACTGCGTCGAAGCGCATCGATAGGAATGCGCGCGCACAGATCAAAGCCTCGATGAGGATTTCATGGCAAAAATTATTGCAACGGCAAGCGCGGTATTGACGTCCATGACATTGATGATTTCGGCAGAGCGAAGCCTTGCCGACGAAAGACCGCTAATCTGGACGCCGACCAAAAACTCCGACACCAGCTACGGCGTCAGGCTTGGCCTGCGTCTGCCGAATGAATTGCAGTCGGAGGCGGGCATCAATCTCGGTCTGGATTCGCAAAAGAATGCGGTGGTGAACACACCGGTAAGATTATGGGGCAAGATAACCGCCTCGAGCATCCAGACGCCCGCATATCAGCTCAACCGTGACATTCGCATCAATCTGGACGCGGTGACCGGCAGCAGCGGCGCCCGGGTCATCATGTCGGAAAAGCGGATCGCCAGCGAGGCGCTTGATGTGGAGGTGAACCGACAATACGGCATGCGTTATGACGGCGCGGCTTCCAACTGGATCGGCGAGGCCAGCCAATCCGTAAAGGTTTCCAGAGCAGGCACCGGCACCGCCGTTATCCTTGAGGCGAGGGCGCTGGATACATTCAGGGAGCTTGGCGCCGGTATTGCCGTGGAACAGAAGATCAGCGAGCGCCTGTCGCTGAACGGCCGGATAGACCAGGCAACCAATGCGGATGGGCCATCCAGCAATATTGGCGCGCGATATACGTTCAAGTGGTGAACTTCGCGGGCGGGCTGCCGTCCGCTGCCAAAGCTCGACTAAAAAAGGGGCGCTTGCGGCGCCCCTTTCGTGTTTCTGCCCAAAAATCCTAGTGCAGGATCTGGCTGAGGAAGAGCCTTGTGCGCTCGTGCTGGGGATTGTCGAAGAATTCCTGCGGCGAATTCTGCTCAACGATCTGACCCTGGTCCATGAAAATCACGCGATTGGCGACCTGGCGGGCAAAGCCCATTTCGTGGGTCACGCACAGCATGGTCATACCTTCTTCGGCAAGGCTCACCATCGTGTCGAGCACTTCCTTGACCATTTCCGGATCGAGCGCCGACGTCGGCTCGTCGAACAGCATGATCTTTGGCTTCATGCAGAGCGAGCGGGCAATCGCCACGCGCTGCTGCTGGCCGCCGGATAGCTGGCCCGGATATTTATGGGCCTGTTCCGGGATCTTGACGCGCTTGAGGTAGTGCATTGCCACTTCCTCGGCTTCCTTCCTGGGCATTTTTCGGACCCAGATCGGTGCCAGCGTGCAGTTTTCCAGGATCGTCAGATGCGGGAAAAGGTTGAAGTGCTGGAACACCATGCCGACTTCGCGACGCACCTCATCGATCTTCTTCAAATCGTTGGTGAGCTCGATGTTATCGACCACGATGCTGCCCGACTGGTGCTCTTCCAGACGATTGATGCAGCGGATCATCGTCGACTTGCCGGAACCCGAAGGCCCGGCGATGACGATGCGCTCGCCCTTCATCACTTTGAGGTTGATGTCGCGCAGCACGTGGAAATCACCGTACCACTTGTTCATGCCGATGATCTCGACAGCGACATCGGTGGCGGAGACGGTCAGGTTCTTGGGTTGGGCGTCAGCCATGTTTTTTCCCCTTATTATCGTTTGTGGCCGGTATCGAGGTGCCGTTCCATGAAGGCGGAATAGCGCGACATGCCGAAGCAGAAGATCCAGTAGATGATCGCGGCAGTGACGAGACCCGTCAGAGGCGTCATCGGCGTGATCCATGTCGTATCGGCGAAGTTCAGACGGATGATGTTCAGGAGGTCATACATGCCGATGATCGCCACGAGCGAGGTATCCTTGAACAGGCCGATGAACGTGTTGACGATGCCCGGAATGACCACCTTGATCGCCTGCGGCAGAACGATCAGCCGCATTTTCTGCCAGTAGCTGAGGCCGAGCGAATCGGCGCCTTCGCTCTGCCCCTTCGGAATGGCCTGAAGGCCGCCGCGAATGACCTCAGCCATATAGGCGGAGGCAAACAGGGCAACGCCCACGACCGCACGCAGGAAGTTATCGATCGTCCAGCCGACCGGCAGGAAGAGCGGCAACATGACGTTGGCCATGAACAGGACCATGATCAGCGGCACGCCGCGGATGACCTCGATGAAGAGGACGCAGAACATCTTGACGATCGGCATGTGCGACCGGCGGCCGAGCGCCAGAAGAATGCCGACCGGGAAGGACACGGCGATGCCGACGAAGGACAGGATCAGCGTCACCATCATGCCGCCCCAGAGCGGCGTATCGACACGGACAAGGCCGAAATAGCCGCCAAGCAGCAGGAAGAACGCAACCACCGGGAAAACGACGAACAACAGGATGGCGTTGATCGCCTTATGCGGCAGTTTCGGGATCATCAGCGGCACGAGCAGCACGACGAACATGGCGCCGACCAGCATCACGCGCCAGCGTTCGTCGATCGGATACCGCCCGAAGATGAACTGCTGGAAACGATCCTGTACGAAGGCCCAGCAGGCGCCTTTCCAGCCATCGGGCTGAATGCCGCCCTGAGCAATGGTGGCGCAGACCGAACGGTCGGACCCGAACCAGCTTGCCTGCACGATCAGCCAGTTGAAGATGGCGGGCAGGGTGAAGGCCAGAAGCGCCAGCGCCAGAATGGTCAGGACCACGTCTTTCGGCGTGGCGAGAAGGTTGGTGCGCAGCCAGCCCGCAACGTTGCGGTTGCTGACCGGTGGCGGTTCGGCTGCGATCATCTCGCCGCGGATATAGGAGAGGTTGATATTGTCAGCCATCGCTTATCTCTCCACCAGTGCCATTTTGGCGTTGAACCAGTTCATGAACAGCGAGGTGACAATGCTGATGGTCAGATAGATGATCAGCATGATCGAGATCATTTCGACCGCCTGGCCAGTCTGGTTCAGCGTCGTGCTGCCCGTGGAGAACAGTTCGGGAAAGCCGATCGCCACACCCAGTGACGAGTTTTTCGTCAGATTGAGATACTGGCTGGTCAGCGGCGGAATGATGATGCGGAATGCCTGCGGCACGACGACGAGTTGTGTCGTCTTGTTCGGCTGAAGACCAAGCGCTGCCGCTGCTTCGGTCTGCCCCTTGCCGACGCCCTTGATGCCGGCACGGATGATTTCGGCGATGAAGGCTGCGGTGTAGAGCGAAAGCGCCAGATAAAGAGCGACGAATTCGGGACGGATCGTGCCGCCGCCGGACAGGTTGAACCGTCCTTCGACCGGATAATCGAAGGTGAGCGGTGCCCCCACGACAAAAAAGACGATCAGCGGAAGGGTGATGATGATCGCGGCCGCGATCCAGCCGGTCGGCAACTGCTTGCCGGTGCGCATCTGTCGTTTTTTCTGCCAGAGGCCGAAGGCGATAGCGATGATGACCGCAACGACGAAGGCGACGGGTATCATGGACGCGCCTTCACCCCAGATCGGGTAGGGCGAGGTCAGTCCGCGATTGCTGAGGAATGTCGACAACGGCAGTTGGATCGCATCGCGCGGCTGCGGCAGGATGGCAAGAACGCCGGAATACCAGAAGAAGATGACAAGGAGCGGCGGAATGTTGCGGAAGATTTCCACATAAACCGTGCAGAGTTTGGCAACCAGCCAGTTCTTCGAAAGGCGTCCGATACCGATGATAAAGCCGACGATCGTGGCGGTGATAATGCCGGTGACGGCGATCAGAAGCGTGTTGAGGAAGCCGACCATGATGGCGCGGCCATAGGTCGAATCGCTGGAATAGGCGATCAGCGACTGGCCGATATCGAAGCCTGAGCGACCGTTCAAAAAGCCGAATCCGGAAGCCGTATTCGAACGTGCAAGGTTGCTGCTGACATTGTGGGCGATCCACATGACAGAAACGACGATGACCACCACGGTCAGCACCTGAAAGAAGATGCTTCGAACCTTGGGGTCGTAAAGAAGTGATGTGGTGTCCCGCTTGGGCGGGGGCGCAGTTACGGCTTTATCCGTCATGCTTTTGCCAATCCCCTGTGGCCTCTTATGGGCCATTTTATCTGTTTTTATTGTTGTTTTTATACGTCAGGAAGAAAAGTCCGCAAGGCGGCAGGGCCACCTTGCGGACTTTCAGATCATTGGATCAACGGACCGGCGGTGCGAACTGCAGGCCGCCCTTGCTCCACAGAGCGTTGAGGCCGCGAGCGATCTTCAGCGGGCTGCCCTGGCCGATGTTGCGCTCAAAGACTTCGCCGTAATTGCCGACGCCCTTGACGACGTTGTAAGCCCAGTCGTTGGTCAGTCCGAGGTCGGTACCGATCTTGGTATCGGCTTCGGTGCCGAGGAAGCGCTTGATATCCGGGTTGGTCGAGTTCTTGAACTCGTCGACATTGGCCTGGGTGATGCCGAATTCTTCGGCCTGCACCAGTGCGTAACCAACCCAGGTCACGACGTCGAGCCACTTGTCATCACCCTGTCGGACAGCCGGTGCGAGCGGCTCCTTGGAGATGATTTCCGGCAGAATGACGTGCTCGTCCGGGTTGGACAGCGCCAGACGCGTTGCATACAGACCCGACTGGTCGGTCGTGTAGACGTCGCAACGGCCGGCCTGGTAGGCGGCGTTCACTTCTTCGAGCTTTTCGAAGACGACCGGGTTGTACTGCAGGTTGTTGGAGCGGAAGTAGTCGGCAAGGTTAAGCTCGGTCGTGGTGCCGGACTGCACGCAGACGGCAGCGCCGGACAGTTCGAGAGCCGACTTCACGTTGAGCGACTTCGGAACCATGAAGCCCTGGCCGTCGTAATAGTTGACGTAACGGAAGTTGAAGCCGAGCGCGGTATCGCGGCTGATGGTCCAAGTGGTGTTACGAGCCAGAATGTCGACTTCGCCGGACTGCAGCGCTGTGAAGCGGCTCTGCGCAGTGGTCGGCGTGTACTTCACCTTGCTGGCATCGTTGAAAATCGCAGCGGCAACGGCGCGGCAATAATCGACGTCGAAACCCTTCCAGGCACCGGAAGCGTCCGGCTGTGCAAAGCCGGCAAGACCGGTGTTGACGCCGCACTGGACAAAACCCTTGGCCTTGATGTCATCGAGCGTACCAGCGGATGCCGCCGAGCCGATGCCCAGGACTGCTGCGCCAATTGCAGCGGACAGAAGCGTCTTTTT
Source organism: Endobacterium cereale (assembly GCF_009617585.1). GTDB lineage: Bacteria > Pseudomonadota > Alphaproteobacteria > Rhizobiales > Rhizobiaceae > Neorhizobium > Neorhizobium cereale. The sequence continues at coordinate 10,069 of NZ_WIXI01000035.1, forward strand.
CATTTTCCCAACCTTATCTTTTATTTGATGGATCCCAGCCAACCGCGAAGCAAAACTTCAGCGGATAACGGCTGCTCGCAATGCCTCCCAGAGCGAGCAATGCCTATCACAGTCGCAAATGCAGTCATGGTCAAGATGTGCCTGCCTAATTCCTGCCTCAAACCGTGATAATTGCGAGAATATGCACAATCGGCGAGCAAAAGCTCAATGGCTGAGCATGCAATGCATAAGCGCTAAGCTGTCGTAACGCCGATATTTTCTCGGTTTTGCCTGCGGCTTGACCGCTGATGCGCGTCTCTGCCAAAGATTGCGTCACATCTCTGAAAGAGGACCGTGAGCAGGATATGACAAAAGACACTTTTTTAGACAATGCTGGACCAAATACGCGGCTTGCGCATATCGGATACAATCCCCGCGATTATCACGGTTTCGTAAATCCGCCAGTTGTCCATGCCTCGACGGTTCTTTTTCCCGATTGCAGCGCGATGGAGCGTCGTGAGCAGAAATATACTTACGGGACACGCGGAACGACCACCACGGACGCGCTTTGCGATGCACTGAATGAACTCGAGGGTTCGGCGGGCACGGTTCTGGTGCCGTCAGGCCTTGCCGCCATCAGCATTCCGTTTCTGGCCTATCTGTCCGCAGGCGATCACGCATTGATCGTCGATTCCGTCTACGAACCATGCCGGCATTTCTGCAATACGATGCTGACGCGTCTGGGCGTAGAGGTGGAATATTATGATCCGGAAATCGGCGCGGGCATCGAAAGCCTGATCCGCCCGAATACAAAGCTCGTCCATACGGAAGCGCCGGGGTCCAACACGATGGAGATGCAGGATATTCGCGCCATCAGTGATGCAGCGCACCGGCACGACTGTGTCGTGACCATGGACAATACCTGGGCGACGCCCCTGTATTTTCGCCCGCTAGATTTTGGCGCGGACGTGTCGATCCATGCGACCACGAAATATCCTTCAGGCCATTCCGACATCGTGATGGGGTCGGTTTCCGCCAACGCCAAGCACTGGTCGGCGCTTCTGGCAGCGCATGGCGCCATGGGCATCTGCGGTGCGCCGGACGATTCCTACCAGATCCTGCGCGGGCTACGCACGATGGGCGTCCGCCTCGATCATCACCAGAAGAGCGCGCTCGCAATCGCACAATGGCTTGAAAGTCGTGACGACGTTGCAAAGGTCCTGCACCCGGCGCTGCCGAGCTTTCCCGGCCACGAGATCTGGAAGCGCGACTTCAAGGGAGCCAGCGGCGTCTTTTCCTTCGTGCTCAAGGTTGACGAGCAGGCGCAGTTCAAAGCCCGTTCGCACGCTTTTCTGGATGCACGGAAGATTTTCGGTCTGGGTTATTCCTGGGGTGGTTACGAAAGCCTCGCCGTGCCGGTCAATCTGACCGACAGAACGATCCGCAAGGCGCCGGGTGAAGGCCCGGTCATTCGCCTGCAGATCGGTCTGGAAGATGTCGCCGACCTCAAGCGTGACCTCGAGGCGGGGTTTGCCGCTGCCGCAGCGGCAAAATAATCACGGATCGGCGGCGTTGAAGCCGTAGAGCCAGTCAAGGTCGGCCGCAAGCGATTGCGGCGACCGCATCGACAGGACAAAATCGCGTGCCAGGCGCACGGGGCCGCGCGCATGATAGGCGAAACGGTTGAAGGCGCCGCGATTTCGAACCTTGTCGGTTCGGGCCACGCGTTCCTGCTCGAAAGCGGAAAGTCTGTGGGGAAGGGTGCCTGGACGCCCGAGATGAATGGCAAGGCGCGCTGCATCCTCGATCGCCATGGAAGCGCCCTGGGCCGCGAATGGCATCATCGCGTGTGCGGCATCCCCGATCAGGACCGTGTCCCGCCCGTTGTGCCATTGACCGCGTTCGACCTCGTAGAGCGGCCAGAAGGTGGCGTCCTTTGCCTGACCCAAAAGCTCCTGGATTTGTGAATGCCAGAGCGAAAACTGGCTCATTAGCAGATCGTGCTGTTTTGTGTTGGCGTGCGCCTGCCATGTCTGTCCCGGGTTGAGACCGGTCGATATGGCGACAACATTATATCCGTCGATTTCCTTGAGCGGATAGGAGACCAGATGCGCGCCTGGCCCCAGGAAGGCTGTCACGGCATTAATTTTCAGGGCCGGGGGAGCCTTGCGGGAGGGGACTGTCAAACGCCAGGCTATATTGCCCGAAAATGTCGGGATCGGTGCCTGTGGAACGATGGTGCGCACCTGAGACCAGACGCCGTCGGCACCCACGATGAGATCAGGGCGACTGCCTGTAATCGAAGCAAGTGCGTCCATGTCGGGGTGATCGAGACGGATGCCGAGATGAAGCGAACAAAGCGGTTGCTGTTCTACGGCGGTCAGCAGGGCGCGCTGGAGCGTTGTTCGGTGCAGCACCCCATAAGGAGCACCCCAGCGCTCGCGGGCGAACCGGCCGACCGGGACATTGGCCAGAACCCGAAGCGACAGGCCCGAGGCCAGCGCGATGTGATCGGGCTCGTTCCAGACAGGCTCGAGTGTTTTCAGGACGCCGAGCTCGGCAAGGATGCGGGCGGAATTGGGCGAAATCTGAAGGCCCGCGCCAACTTCCTCGAGGCGTGTTGCCTGTTCGATGATGTCGCAGGCGATCCCGCGCCGCGCCAATGCCAACGCAGCCATCAGGCCGGCCATGCCGGCGCCGACGATCGCAACTCTTTTTACTGTCATGCGCTTGAACCGGAGGTCAGGCCGCCTTGACGTGGAAAACGCAGCCGGCCGGCTCGGTCTGGTCGGCCCTCAGTTTGGGATTGTAACGATAGAGCGTCGAGCAATAGGAGCAGACCTTCTCGTTGTCGTCGCCCATGTCGATATAGATGTGCGGATGGTCGAAGGGCACATTGGCGCCCGTGCACATGAATTCCTTGACGCCGATTTCGATAGCCGCGTGACCGCCGTCGTTCTGGAAGTGAGGAATTGCATGCCCGGCCATGTTCGTCTCCGATCGATGTGTTGCGGCGGACCTTATCGTGAGGCCCGCTGAATGTGTAGGAAAAATTCTAATGTGACCATTCTCGGAATGGTCGCATCTTGTTAATCGTCAGATCATCGCCGTGGTTCCCCACCCGGCGCGTAAACCGTCTTCTGCTCGAATCGGAACTTATGGCCACAGCGGCAACGGATCATGTATTTGCGTGGATCGTTCGAGGCGAATTCCGTGACAAAACCGATCGGCATGTCATCGACCAGAAAACCCGGCGTTTTGCGGCGCGGATCGTCGTCTTCCGAAACCTCGGCATAACCGCTATGTCCGCATTGCGAGCATTCGAGCTTTCGGGAATATCGGTCGCGTGCAGCCAAGATCTGTCCTTTCGATTTGCCGCGCTTATAGACCGCGTCTTTCCATCGATGAAGTGGAATTGATCATCCGGCCTTGAAACTTGCACCAAAAATTGCGTTTAAGCACCGACGGATGGTTTTCGTAGTCGCGAGATCATTCGAACCGGATGTCGTCCAGACAGGATTTGCCATGAACCTCAATGCGCCCACATTTTCCCAGTTCGACCACGATGGCCTGAAAATCTCGTTCTTCGACGAAGGCGAACCGTCCGGCGACCCGGTTCTGCTGATCCATGGCTTTGCTTCGACGGCGACGGTGAACTGGGTGCATCCAGGATGGCTGAAGACGCTGGGCGAGGCGGGTTATCGCGTTATCGCCCTCGACAACCGCGGCCACGGCGCCAGCGACAAGCCGCGCGATGCCGAAGCCTATCGCCCTTGGGTGATGGCGACCGATGCGGTCGCGCTGCTCGATCATCTCGGTATCGAAAAGGCACATTTCATGGGCTATTCGATGGGCGCACGCATTTCCACCTTCGCCGCACTTGCCAACCCGGAGCGTATCCGTTCGCTGGTTCTCGGTGGTCTGGGCATCGGCATGACCGATGGCGTCGGTGACTGGGATCCCATCGCCGATGCGCTGGTGGCGCCATCCGTTGATGATGTCACGCATGAGCGTGGTCGCATGTTCCGCATGTTTGCCGAGCAGACGAAGAGCGACCGCGACGCGCTGGCAGCCTGCATCCGCGGATCGCGCGATCTGGTCGAGCATTCCGATATGGGCAAGATCGATATCCCGACGCTGATCGGTGTCGGCACCAAGGATGATATCGCCGGTTCGCCTCAGGAACTGGCCGCACTGATGCCTAATGCTCAGGCGCTCGATATCCCCAACCGCGATCATATGCTGGCCGTCGGCGACCGTGTGTTCAAGGCGGCCGTGCTGGAATTCTACGCAAGCCTATAAGCTGCGCTGAACCTATGGTTCACCGGAATGCATTTCCGGTGGCATTGGTATCGTCGCAAACTTGTTCTATATAATGAGCGCCTGAAGAAACAAGGAAGTCTCCATGTCCGCACGTCACGAGGCCCTGCAGAAGGATGCCGTCGCCATGGTGGATCCGATCTGGGATACGCTGCGCCAGGAAGCGCGCGCCGGAGCGGAACACGATCCGCTGCTGGCTGCATTTCTCTATTCGACGGTGCTGAACCACCGTTCGCTGGAAGATTGCGTCATCCACCGTATCTGCGAGCGCCTCGATCATCCGGATCTGCAGGCTGTTCTCTTGCGCCAGACGTTTGAGGAAATGTTGGCGGACTGGCCGGAATGGGGCGCCATCCTGCGCGTCGACATTCAGGCCGTTTACGACCGTGACCCCGCATGCCTGCGCTTCCTTGAAGCCGTTCTCTATTTCAAGGGTTTTCATGCCCTGCAGACACATCGCCTCGCGCACTGGCTGATGAACCGCGGCCGTCGCGATTTTGCGCTTTACATGCAGAGCAGGTCTTCGAGCGTCTTCCAGACCGACATCAACCCCGCTGCCCGCATCGGCAAGGGTATTTTCCTCGATCACGCCACCGGCCTGGTCGTGGGCGAAACTGCTATCATCGGCGACAATGTATCCATCCTTCATGGCGTGACGCTTGGCGGCACCGGTAAGGAAGGTGCTGACCGCCACCCGAAGATCGCCGACGGCGTGCTGATCGGGGCAGGGGCGAAAATTCTTGGCAATATCGAGATCGGTCATTGCTCGCGCATCGCTGCCGGTTCAGTCGTGCTCAAGCCCGTGCCGCATAACACCACCGTGGCCGGCGTGCCCGCCAAGGTTGTTGGTAGTGCCGGCTGCTCGGAGCCGTCGCGCGTCATGAACCAGATGCTGCTGGCCGAGGATTGACCCTTAAAGCCTGTGCGCTATCTCGCCATTCTCATCAATGAGGATGGCGGTTTTTCCCGTCTTTACAATTCCCGCCAACCCATGCCACAAGCGCCGCAACACGAACGACAGACGGAGAAACGCCAGTGAAACCGGACGAAATCAAGAAACTCGACGCCTATTTCAAGCGCGTTTTCAACCCGACCTTCGTAGTCAAGGCGCGCCCGCGCAAGGACGATTCGGCCGAGGTATATGCCGGCGACGAATTCCTCGGTGTTGTTTACATCGATGATGAGGACGAAGAGCGTTCCTACAACTTTACGATGGCGATCCTCGACGTCGATCTCTGATCGATGCGGAATGCCGACCAGATGGTCGATTGAACGAAGCGGGCTTTCATGCCCGCTTTTTTCATGGCCACCTACGCAGCTTTCGCGAAGTCGGCCCGACGCAAGCTTGCGGGCGCACCTTTTTTCGATGAGCCGCCGCTCCTATATGACCGACATCAGCGATATCAATTGCTGTCGGGATGACTTGATACTGTCGCGCAGTCCCGCACTTTCCGCTTCATGGATGGGTTTCGTTCGGAATTGTGATTGCGCAGGAGCGTGGAGGGCTTAAAATCCTTCGCGAATGAACTAAGTTAAAGGTCCAACGTCTGGTTCGATCACCTCCCAAGGATCGGTTGCCGGACGACTGAGGAATGAAAGACTATGATCGCAGCGCCGATCTACATGCAGGACGACAAGAACGGGGACGGCGACGACGGCAATCGCGGGACGTCGGTCATTACCCGAACGAAGTCGAAGACCAAGAAGCCCAGTCTCTACCGTGTGCTTTTGCTGAACGACGACTACACACCCATGGAGTTCGTCATTCATGTTCTGGAGCGTTTCTTCCAGAAAGATCTCGACGCGGCGACGCGCATCATGCTCCACGTTCACAATCACGGCGTGGGCGAATGTGGTGTCTTTACGTATGAGGTCGCAGAGACCAAAGTAAGTCAGGTCATGGATTTCGCCCGACAGCATCAGCATCCGCTGCAATGTGTTATGGAAAAGAAGTGAGGTAACGCCGTGCCAACATTTTCGCCTAGTCTCGAAAAGGCGCTGCATCAGGCACTGACCTTCGCCAATGAGCGGCACCACGAATATGCAACGCTGGAGCATCTGCTCCTGGCGCTTATCGATGATTCCGATGCGGCGGCTGTCATGGGCGCGTGCAATGTCAATCTGGACAACCTTCGCAAGACGGTGTCCGATTACGTCGATAACGAACTTGCCAACCTCGTCACCGGTTACGACGAGGATTCCAAACCGACATCCGGCTTCCAGCGCGTCATCCAGCGCGCCGTCATTCATGTCCAGTCTTCCGGTCGTGAAGAAGTGACCGGTGCCAACGTGCTCGTCGCTATTTTTGCCGAGCGTGAAAGCCATGCCGCGTTCTTCCTGCAGGAGCAGGAAATGACGCGCTACGATGCGGTCAACTACATCAGCCACGGCATCGGCAAGCGGCCGGGTGCTTCGCAGGCGCGTACGCCGCGTGGCGCAGAAGAAGGCGATGCGGATGCCAAATCCTCGTCGTCTCGCGAGCAGGATGATGGCGCGACCAAGAAGCCGGCAGACGCACTGAAGGCTTATTGCGTCAACCTCAATGACAAGGCCAAGGATGGTCGTATCGATCCGCTGATCGGTCGTCATTCCGAGGTCAACCGTACGATCCAGGTTCTGTGCCGTAGGTCCAAGAACAACCCGCTTTACGTGGGTGATCCGGGCGTCGGCAAGACGGCGATCGCCGAAGGTCTTGCCAAGCGTATCGTCGAAGGCAAAGTGCCGGAAGCGCTCGCCGATGCGACGATCTTTTCGCTCGACATGGGCACGCTCTTGGCCGGTACCCGTTATCGCGGCGATTTCGAAGAGCGTTTGAAGCAGGTCGTCAAGGAACTCGAAGAATATCCGGGTGCCGTCCTGTTCATCGACGAAATCCACACCGTTATCGGTGCGGGTGCGACGTCGGGCGGCGCCATGGATGCGTCCAACCTGTTGAAGCCGGCTCTGTCCTCTGGTCAGATCCGCTGCATCGGTTCGACGACCTACAAGGAATATCGCCAGTTCTTCGAAAAGGACCGGGCTCTGGTTCGCCGTTTCCAGAAGATCGACGTCAATGAGCCGTCGATCCCGGATGCGATCGAGATCATGAAGGGCCTGAAACCTTATTTCGAAGAGTATCACAAGCTGCGTTACACCAACGAAGCGATCAAGGCGGCTGTCGAACTGTCGGCCCGCTACATCTCCGACCGCAAGCTGCCGGACAAGGCGATCGACGTGATCGACGAGACCGGTGCGGCGCAGATGCTGCTGACCGCTTCCAAGCGCCGCAAGCTGATCACGGAAAAGGAAATCGAGGCGACGATCGCCACGATGGCTCGCATTCCGGCAAAGACGGTGTCCAAGGATGACGAGATGGTTCTCGCCAACCTGGAAAAGGAACTGCGTTCCGTCGTCTACGGTCAGGACAAGGCGATCGAGGCTCTTTCGACGGCGATCAAGCTGGCGCGTGCGGGTCTTCGCGAACCGAACAAGCCGATCGGCTCCTATGTCTTCTCCGGCCCGACCGGCGTCGGCAAGACGGAAGTCGCCAAACAGCTTGCCGCATCGCTCGGTGTGGAAATGCTGCGCTTCGACATGTCGGAATACATGGAACGCCACACGGTCTCGCGACTGCTCGGCGCACCTCCAGGCTATGTCGGTTTCGACCAAGGCGGTCTTCTGACCGATGGCGTCGACCAGCATCCACATTCAGTGGTTCTGCTCGACGAAATCGAGAAGGCGCATCCGGATATCTACAATATCCTTCTGCAGGTTATGGACCACGGTTCACTGACCGACCACAACGGCAAGAAGATCGACTTCCGTAACGTCATCCTGATCATGACGACCAATGCGGGCGCATCGGAAATGGCCAAGGCCGCCATCGGCTTCGGTTCCTCCAAGCGCACCGGTGAAGACGAAGAGGCACTCAACCGCCTGTTCACGCCGGAATTCCGCAACCGTCTCGATGCGATCATTCCGTTCGCACCGCTGCCGACGGAAGTCATTCATCAGGTTGTGCAGAAGTTCGTGATGCAGCTGGAAACCCAGCTGTCTGAACGCAACGTCACCTTCGACCTGCATCAGGATGCGATCGCCTGGCTGGCCGACAAGGGCTATGACGAAAAGATGGGTGCGCGGCCGTTGTCGCGTGTCATCCAGGAGCACATCAAGAAGCCGCTCGCCAACGAGATCCTGTTCGGCAAGCTGCGCAAGGGTGGTGTGGTCAACGTCACGGTCGGCAAGGACGAGGATGATAAGACCACGCTGAAGCTCGAATGCATCTCGGAAGCCGTGCCGGTCAAGCCGAAGCCGGAAGCCGAGGTGAAGGAAGCTGCCGAAGAGGTGAAGGGCAAGGTTTCGAAGCCGAAGGCGGCCAAGAAGTCCGAACCGAAAGCCAAGGGTGGCAGCGCTGCCAAGGCGCAGGCCGCGGATGATGGTGACGTCATCGCCGAGGAAAAGCCTGCCAAGGCAACGCCTAAGAAGACCAGCGCCGTTCCGAAGGTGCCGAAAAAAAAGTGATACCGTTCCGACGGTTCTGAATGAGTACAATGCCGGGTAAAAACCCGGCATTGTCGTTTTTGGCTTTCCGCTGTTCGACCGTCGCCTATATTCGCCGCCTTGTGATGAGAGCAGTGAATGCCGGCGTTGACGCCGGTGGGAAGGCTACCGATGTCGAGTGAAATCAGCAGGCTGTTGAGCCATGTTTTGCGCCACGCGCCGGAGAGGCTGGGAATCACGCTTGATGCCAATGGCTGGACGCCGGTCGATGCGCTGATCGTAGCGGCGCGAAATCAAGGCTTTAAGATCGACCGAGAAATACTTGAAAATACTGTTGCCACCAGCGACAAGAAGCGCTTCAGCCTGTCAGACGATGGCCGGTTGATCCGGGCGGCGCAGGGGCATTCGGTGGCGATCGATCTGGCTCTGACGCCGAGGGAGCCGCCGCCAAGCCTGTTTCACGGCACCTCGCGTGACAATCTCGATTCGATCCTTGCCGAAGGGCTGAAGGCCGGCAGCAGGCGGCATGTGCACCTGTCGCTTGATGAAGAGACTGCGATCAAGGTGGGCAGCCGACATGGGAAGCCGGTCGTGCTGAAAGTCGACACCGGTGCCATGCAGCGCGACGGTTTTGAATTCTTTCAGGCGGATAATGGGGTGTGGCTGACGGACAAGGTGCCACCTGCCTATCTGGGGTTTGACGGCGTTTGAAAGGCGTGATGGGCTTGTCCCGACGGCGGCATTTCGGTAGTGCGGTTGACGAACGATAACCGGACCTCTCCCGCCAATCGGACATTCCCAACCGGACACTCCATGTCTCATCCAATAGACACGCGCGGCAATCTTGGCTGGTTCCTGACCGGCATGCGCGGCATCATTTCGTTGCCCGCCTTCATCCTGATGACATCCTATATCGGCTTCAGCGCTTTTGCGCTGGAATCGGGGCTGACGCGCGGTGAGGCCGTAGCGATGACGCTCGGCATATGGGCTTTGCCGGCGCAGATGATTCTGGTCGGCAGCATGCTCGGCAATGCTCATATAGCGGCGTCATTTCTGGCGGTGACGCTGTCGTCGATCCGCATGATGCCGATGGTGGCGTCGATCATGCCGGAAATGCGGACCAAAAAGACGCCCCTGCCGATCCTGCTGTTCGTCTCGCACTTCATCGCCATCACATCCTGGGTGTTTGCCTCGCGGCATTTGCGCGATGTGCCGCGCAATCATCGCGTGGCGTTTTTCGCCGGTTTCGGCATGACGCTGACATTGACCAATACGTTGATCGTCGGTGTCAGTTACGGCGTGGTGTCGCAATTCCCGCCGGTCATCGCCGGAGCATTGTTCATGCTGACCCCGGTCTATTTCATTTCGTCGATCTGGGCGAGCGCGGTTCAGCCGGTGGTGAAGATCGCCTTTGTCATCGGCATCGTCGCCGGGCCGACGCTGGCGCTGGTGGTGCCGGGATTTGATGTTCTCGTTGCCGGTATCGGCGGGGGTACGGTCGCCTATCTCATCGACCGGCGGCGTCGCCGCAAGGTGCTGCCGAAATCGGAGGTGGCGTAATGGCTGACGGTTGGTGGACCTATGCGGTGATCATCATTGCCGGATTTCTCGCGACCGATATCTGGCGCTGGATGGGGGTGCTGATCGGCCATCGGCTGAACGAGGATTCCGAAGCGCTGTATTGGGTGAGGGCGGTAGCGACGGCACTGGTGATGGCGGTCACGGCCAAGCTGATCGTGTTTCCGACCGGCACACTTGCCAATTCGCCGCTGTGGCTGCGATTGGCCGCTGCCGGCATCGGTTTTGCGGTGTTTCTCGGAACGGGAAAGAGAGTAGCGGTCGGTGTGCTTGTGCCGATCGCCATCCTCATTGCCGGATTGTTGTTTCTGCAGCCGTAATCAGTTGCCGAGTTCGCCGATGATCTTTTCGGCGTTGGTGGCAAGGATTTCGTTGTCTTCCATCTTGCCGGAATGCGGCTTCAGGGCTTCGCCTTCATGGCGCGGCACGATGTGGAAATGCAGATGGAACACGGTCTGGCCGGCCGCCGGTTCGTTGAACTGGGCGATATAGATGCCATCGGCATCGAACGCGTCCTGCGCGGCGCGAGCGAGCTTCTGGACCACCGCAATCGTCTTGGCGAGCACAGCCGGGTCGGCATCCAGCATGTTGCGTGATGGCTGTTTGGGGATGACGAGCAGATGACCCGGCGCCTGTGGCATCACATCCATGAAGGCCAGCGTATCGGCGTCTTCATAAACGCGGTGGCATGGGATTTCGCCGCGCAGGATTTTTGCAAAGATATTGCCGTCGTCATAGGCGATGCCGCTCATGGATGTAATCCTCTCCTTTGGTGCGCTTGGTCGCGCTTCAGTCTTGTTCCTGCCGTTCGCCTTTGCGGAACGGGCTGTGTTCGCTCAGATAACCGCTCATTTCCTCGACCTCATGCCGTTCGCGCTCGAGATATTGGGCAACGGCGTTGCGGAGCCCCGGATGGGCGATGTAATGGGCGGAATGGGTGGTGACGGGCAGGTAACCGCGCGCCAGCTTGTGCTCGCCCTGCGCGCCGGCCTCGACCCGCTTCAGACCGTTGGCGAGCGCGAAATCGATGGCCTGATGGTAGCAGACCTCGAAATGCAGAAACGGGTGATCCTCGATGCAGCCCCAATGGCGGCCGTAAAGCGCATCCTCGCCGATAAAATTGATGGCGCCGGCGATATATTTTCCCTCGCGTTTGGCCATCACCAGCAGGATATCACCGGGCATCCGTTCGCCGATCAGCGAATAGAATTGGCGCGTGAGATATGGCCGACCCCATTTGCGGCCGCCGGTGTCCATGTAGAACGTGAAGAACTGGTCCCAGATGTCTTCCGTCAGGTCGGAACCCTTCAGCCAGTCGATACTGATGCCGTTTTCCAGCGCGGCGCGGCGTTCCTTCTTCAGATCCTTGCGTTTGCGGGACGACAAGGTGTCGAGGAAAGCCGCATGGTCGGCATAGCCATTGTTGATGAAATGAAACTGCTGGTCGGTTCGGTGCAGATAGCCGTCATCTTCCAGCGCGGCCAACTCTTGCTCGCGCACGAAGGTAACGTGGGCTGAGGAAATGCCGAGCTGTCGTGTGACTTCCTGCAGACCGGCCGCCAGCGTGTCCTGCATCACATCGGCATCGTAACCTTCGGCGGTTAAGAGGCGCGGGCCGGTGGCGGGCGTGAACGGCACGGTACATTGCAGTTTCGGGTAATATTGACCGCCGGCGCGCTCGAAAGCATCGGCCCAACCGTGGTCGAACACGTATTCGCCCTGGCTGTGGCTTTTCAGGTAACCGGGAATGGCGCCGATCAGTTTTCCAGCCTCAGTTTCGAGCAGGAGGTGATGGCCGTGCCAGCCGGTCTTGGCGGTTGCCGAGCCGGATTCTTCCAGCGCGGAAAGATAGGCATGCGACAGGAAGGGATTATAGGGCAGGGTGCCGCCCCGGTGTGTTCCGGAGAGGCGCGACCAGCTTTCGGGGCTGATCGCTTTGAAAGAGTTTTCGATGCGGATTGTGAGATTTCCGGTCATGCGTCTCTTTTGGCAGGAGGAAGTCTGCCTCTTAGCGGGAGGAAGTCTCCCTCGGGTCAAAACCCTCAAAAGTCATCTGGTCAGCATATTTATAAGTATGTTCGCGAGCATTTTCATCCCTCACCGTCCAGGTGATGATCGGAATGCCGGCTTTCTGCTGAGCCGTGATGAAACTGTTGGGCAGGTGCGGCCAATGGTAGGAGATGAAATTCAGCCCCAGATGCATGGCATCGTCGTGCTTGAAGAAATCATCCGGCTTGTCGCCCATGGCGGTGAGGCCAAGTGGGTAGGGCGCCTCGACACGCTTCAGGTCGCGCAGGATGTGATGGTCAAAACTCATCAGGGCGACCATGCCCTTGTAGTCTTCCAGCACTTCCAGCACAGCCTCGACGAAACCGTCATCCAGTTCTGCGGTGCGGCCCTTGATCTCGATGACCAAAGGCACGCGGCCGGCGACGAGCTTCAGCATCTGCTTCAGCGTCGGGATACGGTCCTTGGTGCCGCCGATCGACAGCATGCCGAGTTCCGCAGCAGTTCGCTCGCGCACATCACCTGAAATGCCGCACAGACGATCCAGCGTATCATCATGGAAAACCATGACTTCGCTGTCTGCGGAAAGCTGCAGGTCGCATTCGATGGCGAAACCGGCTTCCGCTGCCCGCTCGAAAGCAGACAGCGTGTTTTCCCAGATCGCATTGTTCATGTCGTGGTAGCCGCGATGGGCGACCGGCAGGTCCTTGATCCAGGATGCAGACGTCATGCGTCGATCTCGATGATGGCTTCGATTTCGACGGCGGCGTTGAGCGGCAGAGCGGCCATGCCGACGGCGGCGCGGGCGTGTTTGCCGGCTTCGCCCAGAACATTGGCGATCAGGTTCGATGCGCCATTGGTGACGATATGCTGTTCGGTGAAGCCCGGAGCCGAGGCGACGAAGCTCGAAAGCTTGACGACACGCTTGATCTTGCCGAGATCGCCGTTAAGCGCTGCCTTGGCCTGCGAGAGAATGTTGATGGCGCAGAGTTCGGCGGCGCGGCTGGCGGTCGCGACATCGACGTCCTGACCAACAAGGCCCTTGATCTCAAGTTTGCCATCTTCAGTCGGCAATTGACCGGAAATGTAGAGCAGGTTGCCGCTGATGACATAGGATACATAGTTGGCGGCGGGCGCTGCTGCGACGGGCAGGGTGATCCCGAGTTCGTTCAGGCGGCTTTCGATGGCATCGGACATTTCGGTCTCCGGCTTTTGTTGTAATATGAGCAGAAATCCTGCATGCAGGACGATAAGCATTGCTCTATGGCGTTCTTATAACACTGCGCTGTGAGTCCGATAGGAGAGATTGAATGTTTCGTTTGACGCTCGGGCTGGCATTCACGGCGGCAATGATGGCGTCTGCCGCCACATCGGCTGCTGCCGGCGTCGAAGGCGCGCGCGCGCTCATCCCGCATCGGGCTATCTACGATCTCAAGCTCAAGGATGTGTCGGAACGTTCCGGCATCGAGGGCATGTATGGCCGCATGGTCTACGAATTTACAGGTTCCGCCTGTACCGGCTTCACCACCAATTTCCGATTCGTCACCAAGACGGATACCGGCGAAGACCAGCGCACCACCGACCAGCAGACGACGACATTCGAGAACGCGGATCTCAAGGAATTCCGCTTCGAGACAAAGTCCTTTACCGATGAGCAGCTCGACAAGCAGGTGAGCGGCGAGGCAACCAACGTCTCGACCGGCGTCAAGGTGGAACTGCAGAAGCCGGACACGCGCCAACTGGACCTGACGCCCAGCCAGTTTCCGACCCAGCATATGCTGGAGGTTCTGGAGAATGCCCGCAAGGGCAAGCGATTCTTTGAGGCCCGTGTTTTTGACGGCTCCGAGGATGGCGACAAGAGCATGCTGACCTCGACCGTCGTCGGCAAGAAGCAGACACCGGCCGCCGATGACACGGATGCCGGTCAGGCAGGCGAATTTTCCAAGCAGCCCTATTGGCCGGTGACGATTGCCTATTTCAACGATAGCGGCGAGGGTGACGCGGTGCCGATCTACCGCATGTCGTTCAAGCTCTACGACAACGGAATTACGCGCGATCTCACCATGGATTATGGCGATTTCGTTCTGACCGGGCAGCTTGCGAAACTCGAAGTGCTCGATAAGGCGCCGGATTGCAAATAAACGACTGTCTATCAGCACAAAGTGATGACGTTGTCTTTGATCGGCCCCATATATGTGGGCAGAAGTTCGAAGCTGAGTTGGAAGTCGGGCTATGTATCAGCGATCTGGTGTTATCTCCGGTCTTTTGTGTGCGGCGGTCATTGCCGGCGCGAGCTACCTTGTTGTGCCGGCTGTTGCCGGTGCAGCCAGTTGCGGTTCCTATCCGGCGGCAAAGGTCGACTGGAGTGGTTGCATCAAGAAGAACCTGATGATGTCGGGCAACGACTTTCAGGGAGCGAACCTTTCCGAAGCCGATTTTTCGCTGACCGATCTCAGGAACAACAATCTTTCCGGCGCCAATCTCCATAAGGCCCGCATAATTCGCGCCTGGTTTACCGGCTCGACTGCGGATGATGCTGATTTTTCTCGTGCCGAAGGGTATCGCGCCGGACTTCAGAACATTTCGGCGAAGAATGCCAATTTCGAATCCTCCGAGTTGCAGCGAGCAAATTTCGGGGGTTCGAATCTGACGGGTGCGAATTTCGAGAAGGCGGAGCTTGGCCGGACGACCTATGACAAGGCCGACCTGACCGATGCCGACTTTACGCTCGCCAATCTTTCGCGTGCCAACCTGAGCAAGGCGACCTTCACCAAGCCGCCCCGCTTTGATCGCGCCTTCATGTTCCTGACCCATATCGAGGGGCTTGATCTTTCCGGCGCTGCGGACTTGTCTCAGGCGCAGGTCGATCTTGCCTGCGGCGATAAGGGCACCAAACTGCCCAGCGGTTTGCAAGCGCCCGCCATTTGGCCCTGCGGCGACGACTGAAGCGGTACGATCTTTTTTACGCTTTTGCCTTGATCTGACGGGCGAAGCGCTGTATGGGCACCAGCATTCCACACGTAAGGCATGGGGTCGTTCGGGAGAAATCCGATCGGTTCCGCCCGGTGGCATTCCTGAATGGGATGCTGTTCGCCTTGCGGAGGTTCAACCGGAAAAGGATAACTAGGCATGGCATTGCCCGATTTCTCCATGCGTCAGCTTCTCGAAGCAGGCGTCCACTTCGGCCACCAGACTCACCGCTGGAACCCGAAGATGAAGCCGTACATTTTCGGCGATCGTAACAACATCCACATCATCGACCTCGCGCAGACCGTTCCGATGCTGTCGCGCGCCCTGCAGGTCATCTCGGACACCGTTGCCCGTGGCGGCCGCGTTCTGTTCGTTGGCACCAAGCGTCAGGCTTCCGAGCTGATCGCTGACTCGGCCAAGCGTTCTGCCCAGTACTACGTCAACTCGCGTTGGCTCGGCGGCATGATGACCAACTGGAAGACCATTTCGAACTCGATCGCACGTCTGCGCAAGCTCGACGAGATCCTGGCTTCGGAACAGTCCGGCTACAACAAGAAAGAGCGCCTGAACCTCGAGCGCGAACGCGAGAAGCTTGAAAAGGCTCTCGGCGGTATTCGCGACATGGGCGGCACCCCGGACCTGATGGTGATCATCGACACCAACAAGGAAAAGATCGCCATCGACGAAGCCAAGCGCCTGGGCATACCGGTCGTCGCTATCATCGACTCGAACTGCGATCCGGACCTCATCGATTACCCGATCCCGGGCAACGACGACGCTTCGCGCGCCATCTCGCTGTATTGCGACCTGATCGCTCGCGCTGCTATCGACGGCATCGCTCGCCAGCAGGGCGCTTCCGGTCGTGACCTCGGCGGTATGGCCGAAGCTCCGATCGAGCCGGCTCTCGAAGGCGAAGCCGAAGCTCAGGCTTAATCGTCTGGGGCGGAGCGGCCAGACCGCTCCATCTTTTCGAATTCGTCCAAGGCCAGAGATCACAATCCCTGGCCTTGGTCGTTTAAGGACCTGTCCTCCCGCATACGTTACTTCTGCGGTCGAGACGGCAGGCCGGTGATGATCTTCATCACCCTGTCATACTTCCGGGTACATTCGTTCCCAAAACCTTGAGTTCGCCGAGGTTTTTCCGGCGGCACGCAACTCGAACCGACAAGAGGCTCACAATGGCTGAAATCACCGCTGCACTGGTGAAGGAACTGCGCGAAAAGTCTGGCGCAGGCATGATGGACTGCAAGAAGGCGCTGACCGAAAACAACGGCGACATCGAAGCAGCAATCGACTGGCTGCGCGCCAAGGGCATCGCCAAGGCCGACAAGAAGTCGGGCCGTACGGCTGCTGAAGGCCTGATCGGCGTTGCATCGAACGGCACCAAGGCTGTTGTCGTCGAAGTCAACTCCGAAACCGACTTCGTTGCCCGTAACGACGCTTTCCAGACCATGGTTCGCGGCATTGCCGACGTGGCTCTGACCACCGACGGCACTGTTGAAGCCGTTTCGGCTGCTAACTACCCGGCAACCGGCAAGTCGGTCACCGACACCATCAAGGACGCCGTTGCCACCATCGGCGAAAACATGAACCTGCGTCGTTCGGCGGCTCTCGAAGTCGAAGACGGCGTTGTTGCGACCTACATCCACAATGCTGCTGCGGACCGTCTCGGCAAGCTCGGCGTTCTGGTTGCCCTGAAGTCGACCGGCGACAAGGATGCCCTGAGCGCCATCGGCCGCCAGGTTGCCATGCACATTGCTGCAACGGCTCCGCTCGCCATCCGTTCGGAAGAAGTCGATGCTGCTGTCGCCGAGCGCGAACGCAACGTCTTCATCGAACAGTCGCGCGAATCCGGCAAGCCGGAAGCCATCATCGAAAAGATGGTCGAAGGCCGCATGCGCAAGTTCTTCGAAGAAGTTGCCCTTCTGTCGCAGGCTTTCGTCATCAACCCTGACATGACTGTCGGCGAAGCTGTCAAGGCTGCCGAAAAGGAAGTCGGCGCTCCGATCGAAGTCACCGGCATGGCCCGCCTTCTGCTCGGCGACGGCATCGAAAAGGAAGAGACCGACTTCGCAGCGGAAGTCGCAGCCGTTTCCAAGGGCTGATAACTTTATACAATATCAATAATCACAAGGGCATCGCGTGACAACGCGATGCCCTTCGTGTATCCGGCTTGGCGGTGCGAGCCTCGAAGGAGTATCCATGTCTTCCCAGCCAATTTATAAACGTGTGCTTTTGAAAGTGTCCGGCGAAGCCCTGATGGGCAGCCAGGGTTTTGGCATTGACGTGACAGTCGCGGATCGTATCGCGGCAGATATCGCCGACGCGCGCCGGATGGGCGTCGATGTCGGTATCGTTGTCGGTGGCGGCAATATTTTTCGCGGCGTGGCCGTAGCCTCCAAGGGCGGCGACCGGGTCACCGGCGACCATATGGGCATGCTCGGAACCGTCATCAACGCGCTGGCGCTGGCGACCTCGCTGCGCAAGCTCGGCGTCGATACGGTGGTTCTTTCGGCCATTTCCATGCCGGAGATCTGTGAAAGCTTCTCGCAGCGTCAGGCGCTGCATCACCTGTCGCAGGGCAGGGTGGTGATCTTTGCCGGCGGTACCGGCAACCCGTTCTTCACGACCGATAGTGCCGGCGCTCTGCGTGCGGCCGAAATCGGTGCGGAAGCGCTGTTTAAGGGCACCCAGGTTGACGGTATCTATACCGCTGACCCGAAGAAGGATCCGACCGCGACCCGCTTCGACACGCTGACCCATGCGGAAGTGCTGGAAAAAGGTCTTGCGGTGATGGATGTTACGGCTGTTGCGCTTGCGCAGGAGAACACGATCCCGATTATCGTCTTCTCGATCCACGAACGCGGCGGTTTCGCGGAAATCCTGACCGGCGGTGGTCTCAAAACCATCGTTTCAGACAATTGATCCCAATAGGCCCGCGCGAGATCGCAGCGGGCCTCAAAACAAACTACGGAGTGTAAGATGAGCGGTGCCATCGATCTCAACGACATCAAGCGTCGCATGGACGGCGCTGTATCGGCCTTCAAGAGCGACATTGCCTCGCTGCGCACGGGCCGCGCTTCTGCCAACATTCTCGACCCTGTGACGGTTGAAGCCTATGGTTCGCGCGTTCCGCTCAACCAGGTTGCCAACATCACCGTTCCCGAGCCGCGCATGCTCGGCGTGTCCATCTGGGACAAGTCGATGGTCAACGCTGTCGACCGTGCTATCCGCGAATCGAATCTCGGCCTCAACCCGATCATGGACGGTCAGAACCTTCGTATTCCGCTGCCGGAACTCAACGAAGAGCGCCGCAAGTCTCTGGTGAAGGTCGCTCATGACTATACCGAGAAGAGCAAGGTCGCCGTTCGCAACGTTCGTCGTGACGGCATGGACGCCTTGAAGAAGGCTGAAAAGGACGGCGATATCGGTCAGGACGACAGCCGCGCGCAGTCTGAAAAAATCCAGAAGATGACAGACGATGCGATTTCCGAACTGGACCGCTTGCTTGCGGAGAAGGAAAAGGAAATCATGCAGGTTTAAGGCCTGCATGATTGCCCGCTGATCGCTGTCATAAACGTCGGACCGAAAATGGTGAAACCTGATCTAACCGTGATCCCGAAGCATGTTGCCATCATCATGGATGGCAATGGTCGCTGGGCAAACCAGCGCGGCCTGCCGCGCACGATCGGGCACACCAAGGGCGTCGAGGCGGTGCGTGAGGCCGTCAAGGCAGCGGGCGAGGCGGGTGTCGAGTACCTGACGCTTTTCGCCTTCTCTTCGGAGAACTGGAGCCGGCCGGAAACCGAGGTGACCGATTTGCTCGGCCTGATGCGGCGCTTCATTCGCCGCGATCTGGCCGAATTGCATCGTTCGAATGTCCGCATCCGCATTATCGGGGATCGCCGCAATCTTCAGGGCGATCTGCTGCCGATGCTGCTTGAAGCGGAAGAAACGACGCGCGCCAACAGTGGCCTGACTCTGGTGATCGCTTTCAATTATGGGTCACGCAACGAGATCCTGCGCGTGATCGAACGTCTCGCGGTCGATGTTGCGGCTGGCCTGTTGAGGCCGGAAGATATTGATGCCGCCATGATCGATGGGCGGCTCGATACGGCCGGCATTCCGGATCCGGATCTGATCATTCGCACGAGCGGTGAGGAGCGTCTTTCCAATTTCCTGCTGTGGCAGGCTGCCTATTCGGAGTTTCTTTTCATCCCCGATTTTTGGCCTGACTTCGATCGACAGATGTTTTTTGACGCGTTGAAAACCTATGCCGCGCGCGAGCGGCGTTTCGGCGGCTTGACGACCAAGCCTGCCGCGGTTGCCGGCTGATGGCCAGCGAACTGCGCAAGCGTACGATCTCGGCGATCGTCATGGCTGCCGTCACCTTGGCAGCGACCTGGTACGGCGGTACGCCATTCAGGTTGTTTGCAGCCGGGATGTCGCTGCTGATCTATTACGAATGGTCGAAGATGACGCGCCTGCCGGAGGTTGACCTGCGTGGTGATGCCTTCGGCTGGGTCGCCGTCGTTTGTATCGCCGCCAATCTTGCGTTTGGTGACGTCAGCCTGGGAGCGCCGCTTCTGGGTGGTTTCGTGATTACGGCGCTTCTGCTGAAGTTTTTGCGACGTGGCAGTGGCTGGATGCCGGGTGGCGTGCTTTATGCGGGCTTGAGCGGCATTTCCCTGGCCGCGATCCGCGGTGGTGACCAGTTCGGCTTTATGGCGACCTTGTTCCTGTTCGCCGTCGTCTGGGGTACGGATATCCTTGCCTATTTTTTCGGTCGCTCCATTGGTGGCCCAAAACTCGCGCCGCGCATCTCTCCCGGCAAGACCTGGTCAGGCGCAATCGGCGGCACTGTTTCGGGCGTCGTGCTCGGAAGCGTGCTCACTCTTTCCTTTTTTTCGCAGATTTCTCCTCGCACCGTGATGTTGGCACTGGCTCTGTCGGTGGCAAGCCAGATTGGTGACCTTTTCGAATCCTTCATCAAGCGCCGCTTCGGCGTAAAGGACTCCAGCCATCTTATCCCCGGACACGGCGGCGTGATGGATCGTGTTGACGGTCTCGTTTTTGCCTGTTTCACGGCGTTTCTGCTGGCCATGGCTCACGCTGCCTGGACGGGATATGGCGAAACATCGGTTGCCGGTTTCCTCTTCGGTCTGTAAGGCCGTTCTGAAAGCGTGAATTCAGGCACATAAATCAGGGCAGGGAGCCGGTTAAGCAGGATGGATGGCGTAATGGCAGTTTTCGGCGTGCTGACCGGGTACATAATCCCGTTTATTCTTGTCCTCTCGGTGCTCGTTTTCGTTCATGAAATGGGTCACTACCTGGTTGGTCGCTGGAGCGGCATTCGGGTTCTGGCATTTTCAGTCGGTTTCGGGCCGGAACTGATCGGTTATACCGACGGCCATGGGACACGCTGGAAAATTTCGGCAATCCCCCTCGGCGGCTATGTGAAATTCTACGGCGACGAGGATGCGGCCAGCATGCCGGGCGCCGATGCGCTTGCCGGCATGAGCGAGGCGGAGCGAGGCCAGACGCTGGCCGGCGCAAAGCTGTGGAAAAGAGCGGCGACTGTCGCCGCCGGGCCGATCGCCAACTTTATTCTCGCCATCGCCATTTTTGCAGTCTTGTTCAGTGTCTACGGCAAGATTGTCGCAGATCCGGTCGTGGCGGAAGTCCGGCCCGATAGCGCCGCACAGGTCGCTGGCGTCACCGTCGGCGACAGGCTGGTCGCCCTCGATGGCCATGAGGTTTCGACGTTCGACGAGGTGCGCCGCTACGTGAGTATCCGCCCGCTCGTGCCGATTATCGTGACCGTGGAGCGAGAAGGGTCGCGACTCGATTTGCCGATGGTTCCCAAGCGCGAAGAGATTACGGACCAGTTCGGCAACAAGGTGGAACTGGGCCTGATCGGCATCGTCACCAATGAGCAGCGTGGCAATTTTCGCGTACAGCAGTTTTCTCCAGGCGCCGCGGTGATCGAAGGCTTCAAGGAGACCGGTAATATCATCACCGGCACCGGGCGTTATATCGCCAATATTTTTGCCGGTCGCATGCGTGCCGATCAGATCGGCGGGCCGATCCGAATCGCTGAAACGACCGGGCAGATGGCGACGCTCGGGTTTGTCGCCGTGCTGAATTTTGCAGCGGTTATCTCCGTATCTCTGGGGTTGATGAATTTGTTGCCTGTTCCGGTGCTTGACGGTGGCCACTTGCTGCTTTACGCGCTTGAGGCACTAAGGGGACGTCCTCTGAATGCGCGGGTTCAGGAGATCGTCTTCAGGCTTGGCTTTGCGCTGATTCTGACGCTGATGGTGTTCGCCACTTGGAATGACACGATCGGAAGGTGGATCGGTTAAGTGTTTCATAACGGTGCGGAAACCGTTTATTTACCCTGTTTGCAGGTGCGCGTGGCGATTGAGCCACGCCTGCGAAGGAAGTAAATAGAAATTAACGCAATGCCTTGCTTGTAGGACAAAAGAAGGTAAAACGACACACGTGGCCGGAGTCGGGTGTCTCCCGTCGAGGGACAACGGAAAAAGGTATGAAGTGAATATGAAAGCTGGTTCAAAGTTTTTGAACGCAGTGTCGGCGTTTGCGCTGTCTGCTAGTGTTGTCGCATCGGGTGCGGGTGTCGTTGTACTTGCCTCTGCTCCGATTGCTCAGGCCGCTACCATCCAGCGGGTGGACGTCCGCGGTGCGCAGCGCGCCGGTGAGGAGGCTGTTCGCTCCAACATCACCATTCGTCCGGGTGTTAGCTTCTCCGAGGCTGACATCGATGAATCGGTGAAGCGTCTGTATTCCACAGGTTATTTTTCCGACGTTCGGATCAGTGTTTCCGGTCGTTCGCTGGTTGTGACCGTTAACGAGAACCAGCTCGTCAACCAGGTCGTTTTCAACGGCAATCGCAAGATCAAGGATGACAAGCTGGCGGGTGCCGTGCAGACGCAGCCGCTCGGTCCTTACAGCGATGCCCTGCTGTCGTCTGATGTGGAGCGCCTCAAGGAAGCCTATTCGGCGACCGGCCGCAGTGACGTCGAAATTACCACGCAGGTCGTTCCGGTTGGTCAGGGTCGCGTCAATATCGCGTTCCAGATCAATGAAGGCGACCGCACCAAGATCGACTCGATCAACTTCGTCGGCAACCAGGCTTACGGCAACCGCCGTCTGCGTGACGTTATCGCCACGAAGGAATCCGGTCCGCTCTCGTTCCTCACCCGCAAGGATGTCTATAACGACGACAAGCGCCGTGCGGACGAAGAGGCTCTGCGCCAGTTCTATTACAACCACGGTTACGCCGACTTCCGTGTCGTGTCTTCGGATGCTGCTCTGGACGAGTCGAAGAACGCCTACACGGTCAACTTCACCGTCGAAGAAGGTCAGCGCTACACGTTTGGTGATGTTCGCGTCGAATCGACGGTTGATGGCATCAATGCCGAAGACCTGCAGGGTCTTGTCGAAACGAAGTCCGGCGACACCTACAGTGCCAAGGACATCCAGAAGTCCATGGAAGCCATTTCTGAGCGTGTCGCTGCTGCGGGTTACCCGTTTGCACGTGTTACGCCGCGCGGTGACCGTAACTTCCAGAACAACACGATCGGCGTTTCGTACCTCGTCGATCAGGGCGAGCGCGCCTATGTCGAGCGCATCGAAGTTCGCGGCAATACCCGTACGCGTGACTATGTTATCCGTCGCGAGTTTGATATCAGCGAAGGCGACGCCTTCAACCAGACCATGATCACGCGCGCCAAGCGTCGTCTCGAGGCTCTGGGCTATTTCGGCAAGGTCAACATCTCGACCACGCAGGGTACGTCTGCCGACCGCGTCATCATCGTTGTTGATGTCGAGGATCAGTCGACCGGTTCGTTCGGTATCGGCGTCGGTTACTCGCCGAGCAGCGACAGCGCCATTCTCGAGGCTTCGATCGAAGAAAAGAACTTCCTCGGTCGTGGTCAGTACATCCGTATCGCCGTTGGTGGCGGTCTCGATGATGCTCGCACCTACTCGCTTTCGTTCACCGAGCCCTATTTCCTCGGGTATCGTCTGGCGGCCGGTTTCGATGTGTTCAGAAGCCAGTCTTCGAGCGAAGACTACTATGATTACAACGAGCAGGGTTTCACGCTGCGTGTGACGGCTCCGATCACCGAAGATCTGGCGACGACGTTCCGGTACACCTATAAGGAAATCGGTTACGACGGTAACGATAATTACCTGAACAACGGTAACCTGTCTCAGCCATATATCGACATGATCAATCATGGCGATTACGTGCAGTCGTCGATTTCGCAGACGCTGACCTATAACACGGTCGACAGCATGACCCTTCCGCGTGAAGGTATTTATGCAACCGTGACGCATGAATATGCGGGTCTTGGCGGTGATTCCGAATACTATAAGATCTATGGCCGTGCCCGTTACTTCACCCTTCTGTCTGACGAAGCCGATATCATCGGCCAGCTCTCGGCGGGTGCAGGACACGTTATCGCCACCGGCGACAAGCTGAACATTTTCGATCAGTTCACCTTCGGCGGTAAGCAGGTTCGTGGCTTCGAGAACAACGGTCTCGGTCCGCGTATGCCGAATGGCGATGCGCTCGGCGGTACCACCTACTTCAACGCTTCGGCTGAAGTCAGCATTCCCGCTCCGGGTCTGCCGGAAGATTTTGGTCTGCGTCTGAACGCCTTTGCCGATGCCGGTGTCCTTTATGGCAACGACGTTCCGGCGGCCGGCGTACGTGACGACAACTCCATCCGCGCGTCGGTTGGTGCAGGCTTGACCTGGGCTTCGCCCTTCGGTGCACTGCGCGTCGATTATGCCGTGCCGGTTGCCAAGGAAGACTACGACGAAACGCAGAACTTCCGCTTCAGCATGGCGAACCAGTTCTGATCCTTTTGGTCCAGAACGACCACATAAAATGTTCTGGAGCTGAGGCTGATGGACGATAATCGATTTTTTCCGCCCCATGAGGGGGTGAGCTTGAAAGAGCTCGCCCGCCACTTGGGGGCGGAGCTTTTGGATGAGACGGCAGGCGAGCGGTTGGTCCGCTCTGTCTCGCCGGTTTTCCGCGCCAAGGCGGGTGACATCTGTTACATCCTTTCCCGCAAGAACAAGGCAGAGCTTGAAACCTGTCAGGCCTCGGCAATCCTTTGTGATGCCGGTCTGCGGTCTGCTGTCCCTGATCACATTCCAGTTCTGCTGACGCGCACGCCGCATGCCGCTTTTGCGGCGGCAGGTGCGCTGTTGCATCCGGAAGGCTTGCGCCCGTCAGCCATTACGTCTGAACCAGGCGGTATTTCGCCTGCCGCATACGTTGATCCGACGGCACAGCTGGAAGATGGTGTGAATGTCGAGCCCATGGCCGTCATCGGCGCCGGCGCTGAAATCGGGTCCGGGACACGGATTGGGGCAGGGGCTGTCATCGGTGCCAATGTCACGATCGGGCGTGACTGCACGATTGCGGCTGGTGCTTCCATCGTTGCGTCGATGATCGGCAATGGTGTGATCATCCATAATGGCGCACGCATCGGCCAGGACGGTTTCGGTTATGCGCCGGGTCCACGCGGTTTCATGAAGATCGTGCAGATCGGCCGTGTGATCATTCAGGACAATGTCGAGATCGGTGCCAATACCACAATCGACCGTGGGGCCATGGACGATACCGTTATCGGTGAGGGCACGAAGATCGATAATCTCGTGCAGATTGCCCATAACGTCCGTATCGGCCGTCATTGTGGCCTTGCCTCGGGAACGGGTATTGCCGGTTCGACAACGATCGGCGACGGCGTGATGATCGGTGGTGCCTCGGGCATCAATGGTCACATAACGATTGGCGACGGCGTGCAGATCGCAGCCATGAGTGGCGTTGTCGGCGATATTCCGCCGAAGGCCAAATATGGTGGAATTCCGGCGCGCCCCATGCCCGATTTCCTGAGAGATATTGCAGAAATCATGATGCGTTCCGATGAACGCGCAAAGAAAAGAGGAGACCGGAATGGCTGAGGGCAACACGACCCTGGCGTCGGCAGACATCCAGCAGATCATGAAGCTCTTGCCGCACCGCTATCCCTTCCTGCTGGTGGACAAGATCATTGAGATCGACGGCGATAATTCGGCGATCGGAATCAAGAATGTCACCGCCAACGAACCGCATTTCACCGGACATTTTCCGGACCAGCCGATCATGCCGGGCGTTCTTCTCGTGGAAGGAATGGCGCAGACGGCCGGCGCCATCTGCGCGCTGAAGGAAGGCGAAGGCGGCAATCTCGTCTACTTCATGACGATCGACAATGCCCGCTTCCGCAAGCCGGTTGTGCCGGGCGATCGCGTCGAATTCCATGTCAGCAAGCAGAAGCAGCGCGGCAACATCTGGAAGTTCCATTGCGATGCGAAGGTGGACGGAGCTGTTGTTGCTGAGGCCGATATCGGCGCGATGATCCGTCGTAAGGACGCGTGATGAGCACGGTAGCAGCAAGCGCACGCATCCATCCGATGGCAGTTGTCGAGGATGGTGCGGTCATAGGCGAAAACGTTTCGATCGGCCCGTTTTGTCGGGTCGGGTCGAAGGTCGTTCTCGGCGATGACGTCGAGCTGATCTCCAATGCCGTTGTCACAGGTCGCACACAAGTTGGGCGCGGCACACGCATCTTTCCGATGGCCGTCATCGGCGGTGATCCGCAGAGCGTGCATCACGCAGGTGAAGAAACCACGCTGTTCGTTGGTGAAAACTGCACGATGCGCGAAGGTGTGACGATGAACACCGGCACAGTGGATGGCGGCGGCACGACCGTCGTTGGTGACCGTTGCCTGTTCCTGGCCAATTCACATGTCGCCCATGACTGCATTCTCGGCAATGACATCATCATGTCGAACAATGTCATGCTGGCCGGCCATGTGAAAGTTGGCGATCGCGTCATTCTCGGTGGCGGTTCCGCCGTTCACCAGTTCAGCCGTATTGGTCGTCAGGCGTTTATCGGTGGCCTGTCCGCCGTGAACTATGACGTCATTCCTTACGGCATGCTCAATGGCAATCCCGGTCTTCTCGGTGGCCTCAACGTTGTCGGCATGACGAGAGCCGGTATCGAACGGGCGACTATTCACAAAGTGCGCCGGGCCTACAAGGACATCTTTGAAGCCGAAGGCAATATCCGAACCAATGCTGCGGCACTTCGCGACGAGTATCTGGATTGCCCGGAAGTCATGGAGATCCTCGATTTCATCGGCGCAGACAGCGATCGTGCGATCTCGTCGCCGCATCGTGGCAAGGCCTGATCTCTTGGCCGGCGTTCCGGCAGAAACACCAAAAGGCCGCTTGGCGATCATCGCCGGAAGCGGCCTTTTGCCGTTGTATGTGGCTGAAGCCGCCCGCCGCGCCGGCGAGGACCCGCTGATCGTTCCATTGAAGAACGAAGCCGATCGCGATTTCTCTGCTTTCGAGTGCGTGCCTGCAAGTGTCGGCGATTTGGCGACCATTGAAAAGGCCGTGCGTGATCGTGGCATCGGTCGTGTGGTGATGTCAGGTGGCGTCGCGCGCAGGCCTGAATGGCGCGAGATCCGGCCCACTTGGCGGACGATCCGCAAGATGCCGTCCGTCGTACGCACATTGCTGGCGGGTGGCGACGACACCGTATTGCAGATGGTCATTCGCCTGTTCGAGGCGATGGGATGCGAGGTCATGGGCGTGCACCAGATCGCACCGGACCTGTTGGCCACGGTTGGGCCGGTCGGTGCGGTAAAGCCTTCAGATGATGATCGTCGTGATGTCCACAAGGCAGGCCATGCGGCACGGCTGCTTGGCGAGCTGGATGTCGGGCAGGGTTCCGTCAGTGTCGGCGGTCGTATCGTCGCGCTGGAGGGTGTGGAAGGCACGGATGCCATGTTGCAACGTGTAGCCGCACTTCGAGCAGCCGGACGGGTATCCGCTCGTCGCAAAGGGGTGTTGGTCAAGCTTTGCAAGCCGCAGCAGGATATCCGCGCCGATCTGCCGACGATCGGCCCTTCGACCGTTCGTAATGCAGTTGCCGCCGGGCTTGGCGGTATTGCCGTCGAGGCCGGACGCGCTCTGGTTCTCGATCGCGAAGACATGATTGCTTTGGCGGACGCCGAAGGCATTTTTGTCTGTGGTATTGATGCCGGTCTGCCGGATGAGGGATTGTCATGAGCGAACCCGCTTTGAAGGTGGCCGTGGTTGCCGGTGAGGTTTCCGGTGACCTTCTGGGCGGTGACCTGATTGCCGCTTTGAAAGCAAAAGTGGGTGCGCCCGTCGCACTGGTCGGCGTCGGCGGTGATGCCCTGGAGGCACAGGGGTTGCGCTCGCTTTTCGACTTTTCCGAATTGTCGATCATGGGGATTACCCAGGTTCTGGCGCGTCTGCCGAGCTTGATCCGTCGTATTGGCCAGACTGCGGAGGCGATTATCGCCGCAAGGCCTGATGTGCTGATCATCATTGATAGCCCGGACTTTACCCATCGCGTGGCGAAGAAGGTGAGGGCGGCTTTGCCCGATCTGCCGATTGTCAATTATGTCTGCCCGAGCGTCTGGGCTTGGAAGGAATATCGCGCAAAGGCGATGTTGCCTTACGTGGACCGTGTGCTGGCCGTGTTGCCCTTCGAGCCGGAAGCGATGCAGCGACTGGGCGGTCCACCCACGGATTTTGTGGGGCACCGGCTGACGGCTGACTCCGACATTCTGCGGGTGCGCGAACTGCGTACCGCAAGGCCCCTGAAAAATGCCGGTGACCCGAAAACGATACTGCTCCTTCCGGGCTCTCGTGGAGCGGAGATCAAGGCATTGCTGCCGATCTTTGGCGATGTGATGCAAGAGTTTGTCCAACGCAACGGCCCAGCGCGTTTCATTCTGCCGACCGTCAAGCGTCGCGAGGC
This sequence comes from Endobacterium cereale, assembly GCF_009617585.1. Taxonomy (GTDB): domain Bacteria; phylum Pseudomonadota; class Alphaproteobacteria; order Rhizobiales; family Rhizobiaceae; genus Neorhizobium; species Neorhizobium cereale. Next base: position 38,286 of record NZ_WIXI01000035.1, read on the forward strand.
ACTGGTACGCGAGATTGTTGCGGGACTGGAGATCAAGCCGGAGATCGTTGTGGATCAGGCTGGCAAGTGGACTGCCTTTGTCGAGGCCGATGCGGCGATCGCGGCGTCAGGCACCGTTATCCTTGAGTTGGCGCTGGCAAATGTTCCGGTCGTTTCCGCCTATAAGGCCGACTGGCTGATCACCATGATGGCCAAGCGTATCAAGATATGGTCGGGCGCGTTGCCGAACCTGATCGCCGACCGTGTGGTCGTGCCGGAATATATCAATGAAGTCGTGCGTCCGGGTGCGCTCTGCCGTTGGGTTGAGCAACTTTCACATGATAGCGGCCCGCGTCGCGCCATGCTGGAAGGTTTCGATCTGACCTGGAAGAACCTCAGCGTGCCCGTGCCGCCGGGTGAGGCCGCCGCCGCCATCGTGATCGATCTTCTTTCCAATAAAAAACCCGGTCAGTGACCGGGTTTTTCTTTGTCTGTTTGTCCCGAGCTTAGCGCTTGGAAACCGGCACGTAATCGCGCTGCGGTTCGCCGGTGTAAAGCTGGCGCGGACGACCGATACGCTGCTGCGGATCTTCGATCATTTCGGCCCACTGGGCGATCCAGCCGACAGTGCGGGCCAGAGCGAAGAGCACGGTGAACATCGTGGTCGGGAAGCCCATCGCCTTCAGCGTGATGCCCGAATAGAAGTCGATGTTCGGGTAAAGCTTCTTCTCGATGAAATAAGGATCGGTCAGCGCGATCTTTTCGAGTTCCATGGCGACCTGCAGAAGCGGATCGTCCTTGTGGCCAAGCTCGGCCAGAACCTCATGCGTGGTCTTCTGCATGATTTTCGCACGCGGGTCGTAGTTCTTGTAGACGCGGTGACCAAAGCCCATCAGGCGGAACGGATCGTTCTTGTCCTTGGCGCGGGCAATGTATTCCGGAATTTTGTCGACCGTGCCGATTTCCTGCAGCATGTTGAGCGCTGCTTCGTTGGCGCCGCCGTGCGCGGGACCCCAGAGGCAGGCAATGCCGGCGGCGATACAGGCAAACGGATTGGCGCCCGACGAACCGGCCAGACGGACGGTCGAGGTCGAGGCGTTCTGCTCGTGATCCGCATGCAGGATGAAGATACGGTCCATGGCGCGCGCCAGAACCGGGTTCACCTTGTACTCTTCGCACGGCACGGCAAAGCACATGCGCAGGAAGTTCGTCGAATAGTCGAGATCGTTCTGCGGGTAAACGAAGGGCTGGCCGATATGGTACTTGTAGGCCATGGCCGCAATCGTCGGCATCTTTGCGATCATGCGGAGCGACGCTACCATGCGCTGATGCGGATCGGTGATGTCGGTCGAGTCGTGATAGAAGGCAGACAGCGCGCCGACGGTGCCGACCATGACAGCCATCGGGTGGGCGTCACGACGGAAGCCGCTGAAGAACTTGTTCATCTGCTCGTGCACCATGGTGTGGTGCGTGACGCGATGATCGAAATCCTTCTTCTGTGCGGCGGTCGGCAGATCACCGTAAAGCAGCAGGTAGCAGGTTTCCAGGAAGTCGCCGTGCTCGGCCAGTTGCTCGATCGGGTAACCGCGATGCAGAAGCACGCCGTTGTCGCCATCGATATAGGTGATCTTGGATTCGCACGCCGCAGTGGAGGTGAAGCCGGGGTCGTAGGTGAAGGCGCCGGTGTTCTTGTACAATGCGCCAATGTCGATCACGTCAGGCCCGATCGTGCCCTTCTTGACCGGCATCTCTACTTTTTTGTCGCCGAGAACGATGTTTGCGCTCGTATCCGTCATATAATCCTCCGAAATAGGCGGAAATGGCGCTGGAGACGCGCCAAAAGAAAAGAAGCGTCCTGATTAGCTATATGATCCGACGCTCGCTGCCAAGCGCCTGTGGGCGGTATTTGTGCAATGCGAAAAATAACTAGGCAAACAGCTCGTTTTGGCAGCAATCTATAGTTGGGCATCGTTGGTTATTCGGTTCTCTCGAGCGCTTTAACTGTTGATGCACTGGCGTGCTCCTGGATGCTGCCGACCCGGAGATGTGAGCGAAATTCGCGTTGACTGACCGTTTCTTGAAATGCAATCATGGGTCGTGTTTGATGCGACGGCGTTTGGGAGGGGTGAATGCCGGCGGAGCTTCATCGGCAGCCGGATTTTCGGTCGAATTTGCCGTCGCAAGGCACCCGGAATGGCGATCCGAAAGACCGTTTTGGAGCCGGGATGGACTCACTTTCGGGTGAGCTGGCAGGACCTCGGCACCATCAAGACAATGACGCGAATGGTCGCACCCGACTTTGGCCTGCTTTTGCTTCATTCTCTGGTCTGCATTTTTTCCGCCGGACGCGATCTTTCGGCGTTGCTCCACATCATTCTTACACGATCGCGTCGAAAGCTCGGATGGCTGTCACCCGCGTGAAAGTGGCGCTGCCCGCAATGCTCGCCGAAGAGCGGGCATATGGGCATGTCTTCCTGGCTATTCCTGTTATTGTCGGCCTCGGTGCGGCCATCTGGTTCGCACGCCCGACAGAGCCCGCGCCATGGTTGCTGATTGGGGCGCTTCTGATTTGCGCAACCCTCAGCTTGTTTCTACGCGGGCAGCAAGGCTGGATACGTCATGTGGTACTGGCTGTGCTCTTCTTTCTGACGGGGATGCTGCTTGCGGCCTGCGAAAACTGGCGCATGGCAACAGTCATGCTCGATCAGCCGGTGACGACCATGGTGACGGGTATTGTCGAAATGCGCGAGCCGAGCGGCGAGGGGCGCTGGCGATATGTGCTGGCGCTGGAAAAGACGGAAATGCCGACGCTGCGGCGGCAGCCGCAACGCGTCACCGTGATTTCGCGCAGCAATAAGACGGTCTTCGAGATCGGTGAGCGGATCGGCGGGCGGGCACGGATATCGCCGCCTTCGGGGCCTGCTCTGCCGGGGCTGGTCGATTTTGCCTTCAATTCGTATTTTGACGGCGTTGGCGCCATCGGCTTTTTCTACGGCGCGCCTGTGGTCGCTGATGGTCCCGTGACGGTGAGATGGGAGCAAGCCATGGAGCGGATGTTCTTCACCTGGCGCAGCGCAATAGCGTCGCGCATCCGTGGCACTGTGCCCGGCGACCCCGGAGCGTTCGCAGCCGCCATCGTGACCGACGAACGGCGAGCCATTTCCAAGGAAACCACCGAGGCGCTGCGTGTTTCCGGGCTGGCCCATATCGTCGCGATTTCGGGGCTGAACATGGCGCTTGCTGCCGGCATCTTTTTTGTCGGCATGCGCAGCCTTTTCGCCCTTCTGCCCGGCTTTGCGCAGGTTTTTCCGGTCAAGAAGCTGGCGGCGGGTGCGGCCCTCCTGATGGCGACCGGTTATTACCTGATCTCCGGCTTCGGTGTATCCGCCGAACGTGCCTATATCATGATGGCGATCATGCTGGCGGCAGTGTTTTTTGATCGCCCATCCATCAGTCTGCGCAATGTCGCGCTGGCCGCGCTTGTGGTTCTTGTCCTCTCGCCCTCGGAAATTCTGGGGCCGAGTTTTCAAATGTCATTCGCCGCCACGGTGGCGCTGGTGGCGGGTTATTCGGCATGGAGCAGGCAAAGGGAGGCGAATAGCGATGATCCGCCATGGCGCCCGCCGATGCTGAAGCCATTTTTTGCTCTGGGGCATCTGGTTGGTGGCGTATTCGTCACCTCGCTGATCGGTGGCCTGTCGACGGCGATCTTTTCCATCGACCATTTTCACCGGCTTTCCACCTATGGGCTGGCCGCCAATCTGGCTGCCATGCCGTTGGTCTCGTTCATCGTCATGCCGTTCGGCCTGATCGGTATGCTGTTGATGCCTTTTGGGCTGGATGGACCATTTTTGAAGGTGATGGGCATCGGATTGCAGGGCGTCATCATCGTAGCCAAGACCGTTGCCGGCTGGGGAGGTGATGTCGGTATAGGTCGACAGCCATTTTCGTTTCTGCCCGTAGCAACGGCCGGTTTCCTCGTCCTGACCTTGCTGCGTACGCGGCTTCATCTGCTGGGGCTGCCGCTTTTGGCGCTGGCCATCTTTCTGTCATGGCGGGCAGGGCACGATCCGATGCCAGATTTCCTGGTTTCGGAAGATGGCAGCCTTGCGGCGTTTCTGGGGAAGGAGCAGGTCGCTACCAATCGCGATCGCCCGCCCGGGTTCATCTATTCGCAGTGGCGTCACGCCCTGTCATTGCCCCAGCCGATCGGGCCGGCATTGCTGGATATTCAGGCACCGGAAGACGAGGTGAGCGCACCGTCCTCAATCAGTGCCCTGTTGCCGGGCAATGCGGGTGCAGGGCAGCAGAGCCCAGGCGTTATGTCCCCTGCAACTCAAGCGTCTGAGGGGAAGGGCACTGCCCAGAAAAAGGAGGGAAGTCCAGATGCAACAACTCCTGCAAGGACAAGGGCAGGCCGAGAACCGCTCAAACCCGAAGCGCTCGCTCAGGCCCGGCAGGTCATGCAGAAAGCGCTGCATGAAAACCCTTCGGAAACATTCGCCTGCGCGGCCCGATCATGGTGCGTCGCAAGATCACGCGACGGCCCCACGATCGCGGTCGTGGAAGATGCACGTTACGCCGGTCCGGCCTGTGATGTGGCTCAAGTGGTCATTGCCACGCGCGCTCGTTTCGATCGCTGCAGATCCGGCGCTCTGATGATCAACGGCGAAGTCCTGCGCCGCACGGGGGCTTTGGAAATCCGCTTTAACGGAAAAGCCAATCCCCAGGAATGGTCAGTCATCGCTGCGATGGCCGGCGCTGATCGTTCCTGGGCGCGCCACCGCCAATATGATTGGCGGCGGGGTGTTTTTGATCCGGCATTGCCGGAGCCGCTGCAGTTTTTTCGCCGCGGGCCGAAGGCTAGTGATATCGGCGAATGAGGCCGACCAGCTTGCCCTGAACCTTTACACGTTCCTGCGGAAAAATGCGGGTCTCATAGGCAGGGTTGGCAGCTTCCAGCGCAATCGATGCGCCCTTGCGGCGAAAACGTTTCAGCGTCGCTTCCTCGTCATCCACCAGTGCAACCACGATATCACCCGGCGTTGCGGTATTGCCGTTGCGGATGATGACGGTGTCGCCATCGAGAATGCCGGCTTCGATCATCGAATCGCCGCGCACTTCCAGCGCGTAATGTTCGCCACTGCCGAGCATTTCCGGCGGCACGGCGATTTCATGCGTTGTGTTCTGGATTGCCGAGATCGGCACACCGGCGGCAATCCTGCCCATCACGGGTACAGTCGTTGCCGCCATGCTGTCATTGGCGACCGGCGGCGGGGTGACGGTCTTGACCGGCTGAGCCTTGCCGAGGCTGCCTTCGATGACGCTCGGCGAGAACGGCTTGCGCGGCGTCATGCTCGCATTATAGGCCTCCGGCAGCTTAATGACTTCCAGCGCACGGGCGCGGTTTGGCAGGCGGCGGATAAAGCCGCGTTCCTCAAGTGCCGTGATCAGGCGGTGGATGCCCGATTTGGAAGCCAGATCCAAGGCGTCCTTCATCTCATCGAACGAAGGCGGCACACCGGATTCCTTCATGCGTTCGTGAATGAACAGAAGCAGTTCCTGTTGTTTGCGCGTAAGCATGGCGGGTCCTTGAAGGTGAAACAAATCCAGAACGGACACTATATGTTCCATGTGTGTTCCGCAACTACGAAAATTGGTAATGCCCGGAACGAAGCGAGAGCAGGTTTGCCTTGATCGACGATCGGGAAAAGCCGAAAACTGATGGTGAACCCCGTATTTGATCAGGGCGGCCATGTTCACCATCGATCATCTCGTTTTGCCTACCGCGTCTCTGGCTGTCGCACGCCTGCGATTGACCCGACTTGGCTTCACCGTCGCAGCCGACGCAGCGCATCCGTTCGGCACGGGAAATGCCTGCGTTTTCATGAGGGATGGTACTTATCTTGAGCCATTGTCCGTTGTGGATCAGCGGCAGTATGAAAGCGCAATTGCATCCGGCAACGTGTTCGTCGCTCAGGATCTTGATGCGCGTGTCCTGATGGGCGAGGAGGGGTTTTCTGCCATCGCATTGGCAACGGATGATGCACGGGCCGACCACGACCGTTTTGCCGGGGCCGGGCTTTCTGGCGGTGATATGCTGGAATTTTCGCGGCTGGCGCGATTGCCGGACGGATCGGAAAAAAGGGCGCGTTTCCGCCTTGCTTTTGCCGGACGAGACAGCACCGATTCGTTCGGTGTGTTTACGTGCCAGCGGCTTGATCCCCTGCCGGCTGACCGTGCAGCTCTGGAGCGCCACGAAAACGGCGTGTCGGGGCTGGCGGAGATCGTGCTGGTGGCGGAAAATGCGCTCGCATCCTGCGTAAAGCGCCTGCAGATCGGACTCGATATCTCGCAGGATCAGGCCGCAGGCGACAATGACGCCTTTTTAGCGAGCAATGCCCTCGTGAAGATTTTTTCTGCCGGTGCCTTCGGGGCGGAGTTTGCGACGGATGCCGGATTTGAGGCATCTTCAGCGCGTGGTCTCAGCGGGGCCGCCATCGTCTTCCGTGTGCCCGATCTTGCCGTGACACGGGCTGTGCTTGCTGCTAATGACGTCGCATTCATGGAAAAGGGCAGCCGCATCATGGTCGCCCCGGCGCCGGGACAAGGTGCCGTATTTGCTTTCGAGGAGTGATCATGGCTGTCAGCGCCAAGGCCGAAGTAACCGTCGGCGAGGGGGCCAAGCAGGTCCTTTTTTCCAACAGCAAGAAACTCTCCCTTATTGCCGGTCCGTGCCAGATGGAAAGCCGCGATCATGCTTTCATGATTGCCGGAACGCTCGCCGAACTGTGCGAGAAGTTGGGTATCGGCCTCGTCTACAAGTCGTCCTTCGACAAGGCGAACCGCACGTCTATCGCCGGCAAGCGGGGTATCGGTCTTGAGAACGCAATGGAAATCTTTGCCGATCTCAAGAAGGAATTCGGCTTTCCGGTCCTGACCGACATCCACAACGAAGAGCAGTGCGCGATCGTCGCTGAAACGGTCGATATCCTGCAAATTCCGGCCTTCTTGTCACGCCAGACCGATCTTCTGGTGGCGGCCGCAAAGACCGGCCGTGCCATCAACGTCAAGAAGGGCCAGTTTCTCGCCCCTTGGGACATGAAAAATGTCCAGGCAAAATTTACAGAAAGCGGCAACGGCAATGTGCTTCTGTGCGAGCGCGGCGCCTCCTTCGGTTACAACACTCTGGTATCGGACATGCGCTCGTTGCCGATCATGGCGTCCCTCGGCTCTCCGGTCGTTTTTGATGCCACACATTCGGTACAGCAGCCGGGCGGTCAGGGCGGTTCGAGCGGCGGTCAGCGCGAGTTTGTGGAAACGCTTGCGCGTGCAGCTGTGGCTGTCGGCGTTGCCGGCGTTTTCATCGAAACCCACGAGGATCCGGACAATGCTCCGTCGGATGGCCCGAACATGGTGCATCTGAAGGACATGCCGAAACTGCTGGAAAAACTGCTGGCCTTCGACGCCATAGCCAAGGCTGCGTGAAGCCGCCCATGTGACAAATTGCACTTTTGATCGCCGTCAAGGAACCAAAAGTGCCTGCACTGTAATTGCCGTGTCATTGATTGTGAGCCATTTTCAGTGACCGCATAGACGTCAACCTGAGGAGAGACCCTTGACTGCCATTACCGATATCATTGCCCGCGAAATCCTCGACAGCCGCGGCAACCCGACTGTTGAAGTCGACGTCTATCTCGAAGACGGCACGATGGGCCGCGCTGCCGTTCCGTCGGGTGCTTCGACCGGCGCGCACGAAGCCGTAGAGCTTCGCGATGGCGGCAAGCGTTATGGCGGCAAGGGCGTGCTGAAGGCTGTTGAAGCCGTCAATACCGAGATTTTCGATGCCATCGGCGGTTTTGATGCCGAAAGCCAGATCCACATCGACAAGACGATGATCGCGCTCGACGGCACGCCGAACAAATCGCGTCTCGGCGCCAACGCCATCCTCGGCGTGTCGCTGGCCGTTGCCAAGGCTGCTGCCGAATCGTCTGGCCTGCCGCTCTACCGTTATATCGGTGGCGCAGCCGCCCACGTTCTGCCGGTTCCGATGATGAATATCATCAACGGTGGCGCGCACGCCGACAACCCGATCGACTTCCAGGAATTCATGGTCATGCCGGTCGGCGCGGAATCGCTGTCCGACGCCGTCCGCATCGGTTCTGAAATCTTCCACGTTCTCAAGAAGGAACTGGGCGCACAGGGCCACAACACCAATGTTGGTGATGAAGGTGGTTTTGCACCGGGTCTGAAGAGCGCTCCGGAAGCCCTCGATTTCATCATGAAGTCGGTCGAAAAGGCCGGTTACAAGCCGGGCGAAGACGTCTTCCTCGGCCTCGATTGCGCTTCGACCGAATTCTTCAAGAACGGCAAGTACGAGATGGAAGGTGAGGGCCGCACGCTCGAGCCGGAAGCCATGGCCGATTATCTGGCCGAACTCGCCGCAAAATACCCGATCATCTCGATCGAAGACGGCATGGCCGAAGACGACTGGGATGGCTGGAAGTACCTGACCGACAAGATCGGTTCCAAGGTTCAGCTGGTCGGCGACGATTTGTTCGTCACCAACTCGGCCCGCCTGCGCGACGGTATCAAGATGGGCACCGCCAACTCGATCCTCGTCAAGGTCAATCAGATCGGCTCGCTGACGGAAACGCTCGACGCCGTAGAGACCGCCCACAAGGCACGCTACACAGCTGTCATGTCGCACCGTTCGGGCGAGACCGAAGACTCGACGATCGCCGATCTCGCGGTCGCCACCAACTGCGGTCAGATCAAGACCGGTTCGCTGTCGCGTTCGGATCGTCTCGCCAAGTACAACCAGCTGATCCGCATTGAAGAAATGCTGGGCCCGCAGGCTGTCTACGCTGGTCGTTCGATCCTGAAGGCCTGATAGCAAGGTTGGCCGTAAGGCCATTAATGCTGATTGTGAAAGCCCGCGCCTCAGGTCGCGGGCTTTTGTGTTTCCGCTCCGTGTCGGGCGAACATGGTCAACGATTGCTTAAACAAGTTCTGCGACTGTCATGACAGATTATTGCGTGACGGGATTCTGAACGAGCATGTGGACCAAGCATCATAAGCAAAGAAAACTGGGCCGTTTTGTCCTTCCCGCCATCACCGTCGCTTTTCTTGGCTATTTCGGCTATCATTCGGTTCATGGTGATCTCGGTCTGATTGCAACGGAGGAATTCGAGCGTCAGCGTGTGCTTCGCGCAGACGAACTTGCTAGGCTGACGGAAAAACGCCAGGCGCTGGAGCGTCAGGTGGCTCTTTTGAGTGATGGCTCGATGGAGCGCGACATGCTCGATGAAACCGCGCGTTACCAGCTCAACGTATCGCGCGCGGACGAAATTGTCATTTTTAACGGCAATCGCTAACTTAACCGAATTTCAGTTAATCTGTATTTTTCTTGATAAATCATAGGTTTATCAAGCATGTGAGCCATGCAAATATGGCATTGCTGGGGCGCTCTTTTGTCCCTATGTTACGCCTCGAAACCGGGACGCGCCACAATGGTATGGCGAGCCCTACTTCGATAAGCGCAGTACATAGGGAGGGATTGATGGCGCCTGCAAAAACCGCGTCTACATCCGGCCGCAGATCCGCGGCAAAGTCTGCAAACAAATCCGTTTCCAAATCGGCTCCTAAGGAATTCACCGGCAAGAACACGCCGGATTTCGACAAGGAAGATGAGCTTCACGCCTATCGTGAAATGCTGCTCATCCGCCGTTTTGAAGAAAAGGCCGGCCAGCTTTACGGCATGGGCTTCATCGGCGGCTTCTGCCACCTCTATATCGGCCAGGAAGCTGTCGTTGTCGGCATGCAGATGGCCCAGAAAGAGGGTGATCAGGTCATCACTGCCTATCGTGACCACGGTCACATGCTCGCGGCAGGCATGAGCCCGCGTGGCGTTATGGCGGAATTGACCGGGCGTCAGGGCGGCTTGTCCAAGGGCAAGGGCGGCTCGATGCACATGTTCTCGAAAGAGAAGCATTTTTACGGCGGTCACGGCATCGTCGGTGCGCAGGTCTCGCTCGGCACGGGTCTCGCCTTCGCGAATTCCTATCGCGGCAATGACAGCGTTTCGGTCGCCTATTTCGGCGATGGCGCTGCCAACCAGGGCCAGGTCTACGAGAGCTTCAACATGGCAGCTCTCTGGAAACTGCCGATCATCTATATCGTCGAGAACAACCGTTACGCCATGGGTACGTCGACTGCCCGTGCGACGGCGCAGGCGAACTATTCCATGCGCGGTGTTGGTTTCGGCATTCCCGGTGTCCAGGTGGATGGCATGGATGTTCGCGCCGTCAGGGCTGCGGCTGAAGAGGCGCTCGAGCACTGCCGTTCCGGCAAGGGCCCGATCATCCTCGAAATGCTGACCTACCGTTATCGTGGTCACTCGATGTCCGACCCGGCCAAGTATCGGTCCAAGGAAGAAGTCCAGAAGATCCGCTCCGAGCAGGATCCGATCGAGCAGGTGCGCCAGCGCATTCTCGATGGCGGCTGGGCAACCGAAGACGATCTGAAGGCGATCGACAAGGATATCCGCGACGTCGTTTCGGATTCGGCCGATTTTGCACAGAACGACCCCGAGCCGGATGCATCCGAGCTCTACACCGACATCTTGCTCTGAGCCGCGGGGAGGAAAGAACACATGCCTATTGATATCCTGATGCCCGCGCTTTCTCCGACAATGGAAGAAGGCACGCTGTCCAAGTGGCTGAAGAACGAAGGCGACACCGTCAAGTCCGGCGACGTCATCGCAGAAATCGAGACCGACAAGGCGACCATGGAAGTGGAAGCCGTCGATGAAGGCGTGATCGGCAAGCTGCTGATCGCTGCCGGCACCGAAAACGTCAAGGTCAACACCAAGATCGCGATCTTGCTCGAAGAGGGCGAAAGCGCCGACTCGATTTCCGCCGACGCGCCGAAGGCCGACGCCGATACGCCGGCTGCGACCTCTGACGCCTCTGGTGGCAAGGCCCGCGAAGCCTCGGAGGAGACGCCGGTTTCCGCCAAGGTTCCGGCGCAGCCGAAGATCGAAGTCGCTGCCGATCCGGATATTCCGGAAGGCACCGAAATGGTCATGACCACCGTGCGCGAAGCGCTGCGTGACGCCATGGCCGAAGAAATGCGCCGCGATGGCGACGTGTTCGTGATGGGTGAAGAAGTCGCCGAATATCAGGGCGCCTACAAGATCACTCAAGGGCTGCTGCAGGAATTCGGTGACAAGCGCGTCATCGACACCCCGATCACCGAGCACGGCTTTGCCGGCGTCGGCGTCGGTGCCGCGATGGCGGGCCTGAAGCCGATCGTAGAGTTCATGACCTTCAACTTCGCCATGCAGGCGATCGACCAGATCATCAACTCTGCTGCCAAGACGCTTTACATGTCCGGCGGCCAGATGGGTGCTCCGATCGTCTTCCGTGGTCCGAACGGTGCTGCTGCCCGCGTTGGCGCCCAGCACAGCCAGGACTACGCATCGTGGTACAGCCAGATCCCGGGCCTCAAGGTCGTCATGCCGTATACGGCAGCCGACGCCAAGGGCCTGTTGAAGGCTGCCATCCGCGATCCGAACCCGGTCGTCTTCCTCGAAAACGAGATCCTTTACGGTCAGTCGTTCGAAGTTCCGAAGCTGGATGACTTTGTTTTGCCGATCGGCAAGGCACGCATCCACCGCAAGGGCAAGGACGTGACCGTCGTTTCCTTCGGCATCGGCATGAGCTACGCCACAAAGGCAGTCGCCGAGCTGGAAAAGGAAGGCATCGATGTCGAACTGATCGATCTGCGCACGCTGCGTCCGATGGATCTTCCGACCGTCATCGAAAGCGTCAAGAAGACCGGCCGCCTCGTTACCGTCGAGGAAGGTTACCCGCAGAACTCGGTCGGCACTGAAATCGCCACCCGCGTCATGCAGCAGGCCTTCGATTATCTCGATGCCCCGATCCTGACGATCGCCGGCAAGGATGTTCCGATGCCTTACGCGGCCAACCTTGAAAAGCTGGCTCTGCCGACTGTCGACGAAGTCATTCAGGCGGTCAAAACCGTCTGCTACAAGTAGGGGCTGGGCTGATGCCTAAAGCGTCTGTGAAGCAGATCCTGCCGGTTTCCGGTTCTTGGTTCCGAGTGATCGGAACCAAGGACAGCCCGGTTCTGGAAAAAGTCGTGTTCTGGGCCTTGGTCAAGACCGAGGACACCGAAGTCATCGTCGGCGTTCCACGCGAAGAGATTGGTGTGATTGGCGCTGTGGACGGATGGCTTGAAGATGTTGCCGGATATATCGAAGTGCCTGCTGAGCAAGTCGAACGGCTGACGGAACACCCGGAAGAACTTGCCCAGTTTGAACTTGTTTGGGCGGAGGATTAATATGCCAATCAACATCACCATGCCCGCCCTGTCGCCGACCATGGAGGAGGGCAACCTCTCCAAGTGGCTGGTCAAGGAAGGCGACAAGGTCAAGTCCGGCGACGTGATCGCCGAGATCGAAACCGACAAGGCGACGATGGAAGTCGAAGCCATCGACGAAGGCACGATTGCCAAGCTCGTCGTTCCGGCCGGCACTGAAGCGGTCAAGGTCAATGCCCTGATCGCCATCATCGCCGAAGAAGGCGAAGACGTTGCTGCCGCTGCCGCCGGTGCGGGTTCCGCGCCGAAGGCTGAAGCTCCTAAGGCAGAAGCTGCAAAGGCCGAAACCGTTGCGGAAGCTCCGAAGGCTGAAAAGCCGGTTACCGATGCTGCTCCTGCACCGTCGACTCCGGCTCCGGTGGCCGCCGATGGCAAACGCGTCTTCTCGTCGCCGCTTGCTCGCCGTCTGGCCAAGGACGCTGGCCTTGATCTGTCTGCCGTCACCGGCACCGGCCCGCATGGCCGTGTCGTCAAGGCTGACGTCGAGAAGGCTGCTGCCGGTGGTGCGAAGGCTGCTCCGGCTGCCGCTGGCCAGTCTGCCGCGGCTCCGGCTCTCGCCAAGGGTCCTTCGGACGACAACGTGCTAAAACTGTTTGCGGATGGTTCCTACGAACTTCTCCCGCATGACGGCATGCGCAAGACGATCGCTGCCCGCCTCACCGAGTCGACGCAGACCGTTCCATCCTACACGATCTCGATGGATTGCCTGCTCGACGCGCTGATGGCGCTGCGTGCCGACATCAACAAGTCTGCACCGGTGAAGAAGACGGAGAAGGGCGAGGTCCCGGCCTTCAAGCTTTCCGTCAACGACTTCATCATCAAGGCGATGGCACTGGCACTGCGCGATGTTCCGATGGCGAACGCCTCCTGGACCTCGACGGCCCGCGTTCTGCACAAGCACGCCGATGTCGGTGTTGCCGTGTCGATTCCGGATGGCCTGATCACGCCGATCGTTCGCAAGGCGGAAACGAAATCCCTGTCGGTCATCTCCAACGAGGTGAAGGACATGGCCAAGCGTGCCCGTGACAAGAAGCTGAAGCCGGAAGAATACCAGGGCGGCACGACCTCCGTGTCCAACCTCGGCATGTTCGGCGTCTCCAACTTCACGTCGATCGTCAACCTGCCGCAAGCTTCGATCGTTTCGATCGGCGCCGGCGTGGAGAAGCCGGTCGTCAAGAACGGCGAGATCAAGGTCGGCACGGTGATGACGGCAACCTTTGCCTTCGACCACCGCGTCATCGATGGCGCGCTCGGCGCGGAACTCGCTTCCGCCTTCAAGCGCTACATCGAAAACCCGATGTCGATGCTGGTTTAGTCTGGCCTTTCCCTCCCCCTTGCGGGGAGGGTGTCCGCGTCAGCGGACGGGTGGGGGTGGATCGACTGGAGGACGCGCTGGATGGCATGGAATCGAGAAAATCCCAATCCACCCAGCGCTGCGGCCAGTCGCAATGCCGGCCGTCTGCGCAAGACGATGACAGATGCGGAGCGACGCCTTTGGAACGCTCTTCGCAACGAACTACCGAAAGTGCATAACTCGCATTTTCGGCGTCAGATGCCGATCGGGAGGCTTGTCTTCGAGGACAGAATTTCCGCGTGATACGCTTCTCGAACAGGGACGTAATGTTGGACATGCCATTGGTATTGAGGCGAATTGGAGTGGTGCTTGGTGGTTTTGGAGCCACCCCCACCCCTAACCCCTCCCCGCAAGGGGGAGGGGAACAGGACGCGAAGATATGAAAACCGTTCTCTGCTTCGGCGACAGCATCACCTGGGGTTTCGATCCCGAAGGTCGCGGTCGGCACGCTTTTGAAGATCGCTGGCCAAGCGTTCTCGCGTCGGCGCTCGGTGAAGGCGTTACCGTCATCGCCGAAGGCCTGAACGGTCGCACCACCGGTTACGACGATCATCTCGCGGATTGTGACCGCAATGGCGTGAAAAACCTGCCGACGCTGCTGCATACGCATCAGCCGCTCGATCTCGTCGTCATCATGCTCGGCACCAATGACATGAAGCCGGTGATCGCCGGGACCGCGCATGCAGCACGGGCAGGCATCCAGCGACTGGTCGGCCTGGTCCGTCACCACGAATATTCGTTCGATTACGATGCGCCCGATATCCTGATCGTCTCGCCGCCACCGCTTGCGGAGACGGCCGATCCGATCTTTTCGGCCATCTTTCGCGGCGGCATCGAACAATCGGCCATGCTGGCCTCGCTCTACCGCGATCTTGCCGATGATCTTGGTTGCGGTTTTTTCGATGCGGGATCGGTCGCCAAAACCAGCCCGATCGATGGCGTGCATCTCACAGCGGACAATACGCGAGCAATCGGCCGTGGTTTGGAGCCGATCGTGCGCATGATGCTCGGTCTTTGATCTGGATCAACGGAGGTAATTTGAGGCGGACCTAGCTTGGCCCTTTCCAACCATAGGGGAACGGGACCATGTCTGAGACGCCGAATGAACTGGCTGAGGAATTTCCGGATTTTCTGGCGCTGATGCGCCATCTCCAGCAGATCGACGGGCATTTCGCCCAGCTCTGCCGGCGATATGAAGACCTGAACCGGAGAATATTCCAGGCCCAGACACGAAACGAGCCCGCTGACGCGAACCTGCTCATGGATATGTGCAAGACGCGGATGCGGCTCAAGGATGAAATCTGCGGGATGCTGGTTCAACCTGAACCAGAAGCGGAAGCGGTCAAGCTGGCGGTATGACGCCAGACGCTTCTCATCCCCAAAGGCTTCAGGCATCCGCCCGAGGCTTAAGACAAAAGAGGATTGGAAGCGCTCATGTCCAACGCTTATGACGTTATCGTAATCGGCTCCGGCCCCGGCGGTTATATCGCGGCGATCCGCGCAGCTCAGCTCGGCATGAAGGTTGCCGTCGTCGAGCGCGAACATCTTGCCGGCATTTGCTCCAACTGGGGCTGCATCCCGACCAAGGCGCTGCTGCGTTCCGCCGACGTGCTGCACACCGCAACCCACGCCAAGGATTACGGTTTGACGCTGGAAGGCTCGATCAAGCCGGACGTCAAGGCGATCGTTGCCCGTTCGCGTGGTATTGCCGCCCGCATGAACAACGGCGTCGGTTTCCTGTTCAAGAAGAACAAGGTCGATATCATCTGGGGTGAAGCAAAGATCACCAAGCCGGGCGAAATCGTTGTCGGCAAGATCTCCAAGGAAATCGTCCAGCCGCAGGGTCCTGTGCCGAAGAACACGCTGGGCGAGGGCACCTACACCGCCAAGCACATCATCGTTGCCACGGGTGCGCGTCCGCGCGCGCTGCCTGGCATCGAGCCGGATGGCAAGCTGATCTGGACCTATTTTGAAGCCATGAAGCCGGAAGAACTGCCGAAGTCGCTGCTGGTCATGGGCTCGGGCGCCATCGGCATCGAATTTGCTTCCTTCTATCGCACCATGGGCGTCGATGTTACCGTCGTCGAGATCATGAGCCAGGTCATGCCGGTCGAAGATGCGGAAATCTCTGCCTTCGCCAAGAAGCAGTTCGAAAAGCAGGGCATCAAGATCCTTCTCGAAGCCAAGGTCGCCAAGATCGAGAAGGGTGCAAACTCAGTCACCGCCACGATCGAGAAGAAGGACGGCTCGTCCGAAAAGATTACGGCTGACCGGATGATTTCGGCTGTCGGCGTTCAGGCCAATATCGAAAACATCGGCCTCGAAGCTGCCGGCGTGAAGACCGAGCGTGGTTTCATCGTCATCGACGGTTACGGCAAGACCAACGTCAATGGCATCTACGCCATCGGCGACGTTGCCGGTGGCCCGCTGCTCGCCCACAAGGCCGAACATGAAGCCGTTGTTTGCGTCGAAAAGATCGCCGGCTTGGCCGGAGTGCATGCGACGGACAAGAGCAAGATTCCGGGCTGCACCTATTGCAACCCGCAGGTCGCCTCGGTTGGCCTGACGGAAGCGAAGGCCAAGGAACAGGGCCGCGATATCCGCGTCGGCCGCTTCTCTTTTGCCGCCAACGGCAAGGCTGTCGCGCTCGGCGAGGATCAGGGCATGGTCAAGACTATCTTCGACAAGAAGACCGGCGAACTGCTGGGTGCACACATGGTCGGCGCTGAAGTCACCGAACTGATCCAGGGTTTTGTCGTCGCCATGAACCTGGAAACGACTGAAGAAGACCTGATGCACACGATCTTCCCGCATCCGACCATTTCGGAATCGATGAAGGAAAGCGTACTCGACGCCTATGGTCGCGTGCTGAACGCCTGATATTGCGGGGCCTCATCCGGCATTGTGTGCGGATGAGGCCCTAACCATATCTGGGCTTTGAACATCAGGAGAATGGAATGGGCGTCGGCTGGTTTGCAGCAATCATCATCGGTGGCCTAGCGGGCTGGCTCGCCGGCAAGCTGATGGATATGCGGTTCGGCATATTCATGAACATCATCATCGGCATTGTCGGCGCCGTACTCGCCAATGCGATCTTCGACAGCGCCAATATCCATGTCGCCGGCGGATGGCTGGGTTACCTTGTGCAGGGTTTCGTCGGTTCCTGCATTTTGCTATTTGTCGCCAAACTCGTCAGGCGTTGACGGGAGGCCGCACCGGAAGCGGCGGAGGAACAGTCTACCATGGTCACCATTCTCGACAGGACGTCGCTCTCTGATGAGAAGCGCATCCGTCACCCTGAAAAGGCGCATCGTCCCGATACCGAGGTCATGCGCAAGCCCGAGTGGATCCGCGTCAAGGCGCCGGTCTCCAAAGGCTATCAGGAAACCCGTTCGATCGTGAAGGAGCACAAGCTCGTCACGGTCTGCGAAGAGGCGGGCTGTCCCAACATCGGTGAGTGCTGGGACAAGAAGCACGCCACCTTCATGATCATGGGTGAAATCTGTACCCGCGCCTGTGCCTTCTGCAATGTCGCCACAGGCAAGCCCAACGCACTCGATCTGGCCGAGCCGGAAAACGTCGCCAAGGCCGTCAAGGAAATGGGCCTGAGCCACGTCGTCATCACCTCGGTGGACCGCGACGATCTGGCCGATGGTGGCGCCGAACACTTTGAAAAGGTGATCTGGGCGATCCGCGCCGCTTCGCCGCTGACGACGATCGAAATCCTGACGCCGGACTTTTTGAAAAAGCCGGGTGCGCTGGAGCGCGTCGTCGCCGCCAAGCCGGATGTGTTCAACCATAATATGGAAACGGTTCCGGGCAATTACCTCACGGTTCGCCCCGGTGCGCGTTATTTCCACTCCGTGCGCCTGCTACAGCGGGTCAAGGAACTGGACCCGACCATGTTCACCAAGTCCGGCATCATGGTCGGCCTCGGCGAGGAGCGCAATGAAGTGCTGCAACTGATGGACGACCTCAGAACCGCTGACGTCGATTTCCTCACCATCGGCCAGTATCTGCAGCCGACCCGCAAGCATCACAAGGTGGAAGCGTACGTCACGCCGGAAGAGTTCAAGTCCTACGAGACGGTTGCCTACACCAAAGGCTTCCTGATGGTCGCCTCAAGCCCGCTGACGCGCTCCTCGCACCATGCTGGTGACGATTTCGCGCGTTTGAGAACGGCTCGTGAAAAGAAGCTTCTCGTGGCCGCCGAGTAAGGCCTCTTAGCCGGCAACACCCTTGCCGGCAATTCTCTCGCCGCGCTTCTTTTCGCGCAGTTCGAAGCGGTTTGCGCGTCCTTCCGCCTTCGCCACCTCGATCAGATAGACGAGGAGGGGGAGTTGGTTCATGTCAGCCAGTTGGCGGGCTGATTCCAGCATTCTCATGATCTGCGTAAAGTCGTCCATGGTCTTCTTCTTCCGGAGTCATTCCGGTGTTTGGGTTTCTATTGCGCTTTTTACGCGAGATTTTGTGTTTGGATCAGGGCTGAGAGCACCCAAAACCACATTTTTGGGATGCAATGGTTAATATGTGAGCATGTGTTAAAATAGGCGTCCGTAACTTTGGCTGTCTCCGAACTGAGCGGCATATGTGCTGCGTTGAAAACGCTGGCGTTTATGTGTCGTCGAGCTTGATCTTCGCCGATGGCGCGCTTAACTGCTGATCATGCCTAAGTTCGAAAATCACCGCCCGGTTCGTCACTCGCCAGAACAGATGTATGCGCTCGTGGCGGACATCGAGAAATATCCTGAGTTTTTGCCGCTCTGCGAGGCGCTTTCTATCCGCACTCGCAAGGAACGGGATGGCAAAGAACTGCTCGTTGCCGACATGACGGTGGGCTACAAGGCGATCAAGGAAACCTTCACGACGCAGGTTCTCCTCAATGCTGCCGAACGGGCGATCGACGTGAAATATATCGAAGGGCCGTTCAAATATCTCGATAACCGCTGGCGGTTCGAGGCAGACGGGCAGGGTGGCTGCACGGTGCATTTCTTCATCGATTACGAATTCAAGAGCATGATTCTGGGGGCGGTCATGGGCTCGATGTTCGATCGTGCTTTTCGGATGTTTGCAGAAGCCTTCGAGGCACGCGCCGACAAGATCTATGTCTGACGCTCAGGCCTCGGCCATGTCCTGCAGCATTTCGAATGCGGTACGCAGCGTGGCAAGGCGCACTTCGCTCCGGCCGATATCGCCATAACGCATTTCCCGATGCAGAATCTTTCCATCGCGATTGCTGGCGGCGAGATGAACAAGCCCGACCGGCTTCTTTGCCGATCCGCCGCCCGGGCCGGCAATGCCGGTCACAGCGACGGAGATCTGAGCCTGTGATGCCTTCAATGCGCCGGCCGCCATTTCCAGAGCCGTTTCCCGCGACACTGCGCCAAAGTCCTTGAGTGTATCGACGCTGACACCAAGAATGTCCGTCTTTGATACGTTCGTATAGGTCACCAGTCCGCGATCGACGACGGCCGAAGATCCCGCTATTTCCGTCAACGCACCCGCAATCAGCCCGCCGGTGCAGGATTCCGCCGTCGCGACCATCAGACCCCTAGCCGTAAAATCGGCGATGATCCTCGTCGCGGTCGCTTCGATGTCCGGCGGAAACAGGCTCATTTCAATCTTTCACATAGACGACGGTTGCCGTTGCGATCGCCGCGATCCCCTCACGGCGTCCGACAAAGCCGATCGTCTCGTTGGTCGTCGCCTTCACCGAGCAGCGCTCCATATCGATGTCGAGGAATTCCGACAGATTGCGACGCATCGTTTCCCGATGCGGGCCAACCTTGGGCGCTTCGGCGATCAGGGAAACATCTGCATTCATGATCGTGCCGCCGTGTTCACGGACGATTCTGGCCGCATGCTCCAGAAAGATGCGAGAAGGCGCGCCTTTCCACTGCATGTCGGATGGCGGAAAATGATCGCCGATATCGCCGGCACCGCAGGTGGCAAGCAGCGCGTCGGTCAGCGCATGCAAGGCAACGTCGGCGTCGGAATGACCGCTGAGTTTCTGGTCGTGTGGGATGAACACGCCGCACAGCGTCACGCCGTCACCCGGAACAAGCTGGTGCACGTCGTAACCATTGCCGGTGCGCACGTCGGGCAGGGGGCTCCGCTGCTCTTGTCTGGAAAGCCGCTCGTCTGCCATCTCTATATCCCGTTTTACTGTCAGTTTGATATTGTCCGCCGAGCCTTCGATCAGTGCCACCGGCAGGCCTGCCCATTCGGCAATCGATGCATCGTCTGTAAAGTCGTCGCGGCGAAGCGCGGCTGCCTTTTCATGGGCGGAACGAATTTCGCTCAGGGCAAAGCTCTGTGGGGTCTGTGCGGCATAGAGGCCAGCGCGCGACACCGTTTCATGCACGAGGCCGTCGGCGCCGCCGCGTTTCAGCGTATCCGCCACCGGCATGGCCGGCAATACCCCGTCATGACCGGCATCCAGCATCGCGGCGATTCGATCCAGCAACGCGAGGTCGATGAACGGGCGTGCGGCATCATGGATCATCACATGTGTCGCGCCGGTGCCGGCAAGGGCGCGCAGGCCCTCGAAAACGGAACGCTGACGCGTGTCGCCGCCGAATGTGGTTCGCGCATCCTTCGCTCGAGGAAGGGTGGAGACCGATGCGGCATAAAGTCCTTCATCGTCAGGGTGTATGACCGTGACGATCGGGCCGCTTCTATGCCAGTTGAGAAAGGTCTCCAGCGTATGCGCAATGACAGGGCGTCCGCCGATTGAACGATATTGTTTTGGGCCTTCCTGCGGGGATCCGGCCCGTTCGCCGCGTCCCGCGGCCACGATGACGATTCCGATTGTCATGGATTTGTCGTTCCCGCACGCTAGCTCGAATTATAATTGACAGGGCAGCACTATAGACTCAAAAGACCCATTTCCAGCACGGCGCCCAAAAATAACGCAATCTTGGAATTGCTCTTGGCAAACGCGCAAAGCCTGAATAAAAATAGTGCAGTCCACTAATGTGCCCGAAAGATCATCAATTGAGTCTCCGCGATCTTGCAGATCCCTTCCATGTCGGGCCTGTCGCCATCCGCAATCGTGTCGTGCTGGCGCCGATGTCAGGTGTCACCGATCTGCCGTTCCGGCAACTGGCATGGCAGCATGGTGCTGGCCTTGTCGTAACCGAGATGATCGCAAGCGGCGAGCTTGTCCGTAACCGCGGTGAATCGTGGGAGCGTCTGAAAAGTACCGGTATCGCGCCGCACATGGTGCAACTGGCCGGCCGCGAAGCACAGTTCATGGCGGAGGCTGCCAAAATCGTCGAAGGCGAGGGCGCCGACATCGTTGATATCAATATGGGCTGTCCCGCCAAGAAGGTGACGGGCGGTTATTCCGGCTCGGCGCTGATGCGCGATCCCGATCATGCCCTGTCCTTGATCGAGGCGACGGTGAATGCCGTCAAGGTGCCGGTGACACTGAAGATGCGTCTGGGATGGGATGAGAATTCCATCAATGCTCCGGAGATTGCCCGCCGTGCGCAGGATGCCGGTGTTCAGTTGATCACGATCCACGGCCGCACCCGTATGCAGTTTTATGAAGGCAAGGCCGATTGGGATGCAATCCGCGCCGTGCGTGACGCGATTTCCATTCCGCTGATCGCCAATGGTGATGTTCAGACGGCCGAGGACGCCCAGGACATTCTGCAGCGATCCGGTGCCGATGCCGTCATGGTTGGTCGCGGCGCGCAGGGGCGTCCATGGCATGTCGGTGCGCTCGGCGGTGCCAATGTGCCGGAGGTCAATGTCATCGCCGATATCGCCTGTCATCACTACGAAATGATGCTTGAATTTTATGGCCGCGAAGCGGGGCTCCGCCATGCGCGAAAACATCTTGGCTGGTATCTCGATTGCAATGCGCCGCACACGGATGCCGCCGACAAGGCGGCGCTGATGGTTGAGCGCGACCCTGCCGTGGTGGTGTCGCGTCTGCGCGAATTGCTGTCTGCGCCGCCGCTTGAAGAACGGAAGGCTGCCGCATGACGTCGAACCCGACGCCGCAGGACAATACGACCGGCAATGCATTGGCCATGGCCGTGCTGAACTCGGTTCAGAACCCGGTCATCCTTGTGGATGCGGAAGGAAAGGTGGCTTTTGCCAACTGGGAGGCCGAATCCTTCTTCGGTTCCAGCGCCGCCTATCTCGCCAAGAACAAGATTTCCACCTTCATTCCTTTCGGCAGTCCGCTTCTGGCCCTGATCGATCAGGTGCGCGAGCGCAAGGCGCCGGTGAACGAATACCGTGTCGACCTCTCGTCGCCACGTCTCGGTCAGGAAAAGCTGGTCGATCTTTATGTTGCGCCCGTCGTCAGCGAGCCCGGCTCGGTGGTGATCGTGTTTCAGGAGCGCTCGATGGCGGACAAAATCGACCGCCAGCTGACGCATCGTGCCGCTGCCCGCTCGGTGACGGGTCTGGCCTCGATGCTGGCGCACGAGATCAAGAACCCGCTTTCGGGTATCCGCGGGGCGGCTCAGCTGCTGGAGACCTCGGTTCCGGACGAAGACCGTGCGCTGACGCGGCTGATCTGCGACGAGACCGATCGCATCGTGTCGCTGGTCGATCGCATGGAAGTGTTTTCCGACGAGCGCCCGGTCGATCGCACCGCGCTCAACATTCACTCGGTGCTCGATCATGTGAAGGCGGTGGCCAAGGCCGGCTTTGCAAGGAATATCAAGTTCCTTGAAATGTATGACCCATCACTGCCATCGGTCTATGCCAACCGCGATCAACTGATTCAGGTCTTTCTCAACCTGATCAAGAACGCGGCCGAGGCAATCGGAGGCCAGTCGGATGGCGAGATCACGCTGACGACGGCCTATCGTCCCGGTATCCGGCTTTCCGTCGCCGGTACCCGCGAAAAGATCTCGCTGCCGCTGGAATTCTGCGTCATCGACAACGGCCCTGGCGTGCCGGCTGATATCCTGCCGCATCTCTTCGATCCGTTCATCACCACCAAGACCAATGGCTCCGGCCTCGGCCTTGCGCTGGTCGCAAAAATCATCGGCGCCCATGGCGGCATTATCGAATGCGACAGCCAGCCGCGCCGCACCGTATTCCGTGTTCTGATGCCCATGCACAAGGAAGACAGCGCATTTGATGATGCCGTCACCTTGAACTCCACAGGAAGCGTAAAATGACCGCCACGATCCTTGTCGCCGACGATGATGCGGCCATCCGTACAGTCTTGAACCAGGCGCTCACGCGCGCCGGTTACGACGTGCGCATTACCTCGAATGCCGCCACGCTGTGGCGCTGGATTTCCGCCGGTGACGGCGATCTGGTGGTGACTGACGTGGTCATGCCGGACGAAAACGCCTTCGATCTCCTGCCAAGGATCAAGAAGGCACGCCCTGATCTTCCGGTTCTCGTCATGAGCGCCCAGAACACCTTCATGACAGCCATCAAGGCCTCCGAAAAGGGCGCCTACGATTATCTGCCAAAACCGTTCGATCTGACCGAGCTGATTGCCATCATCGGTCGCGCGCTTGCCGAGCCGAAAAAGAAGCCGGCAAAGCTGGACGACGATGCGCAGGACGGTATGCCGCTGGTTGGCCGCTCTGCCGCCATGCAGGAGATCTACCGCGTTCTCGCCCGTCTGATGCAGACGGACCTGACGCTGATGATTACCGGTGAATCCGGTACAGGCAAGGAACTGGTGGCGCGCGCCCTGCATGATTACGGCAAACGTCGCAACGGGCCGTTTGTCGCGATCAACATGGCTGCCATTCCGCGCGATCTGATCGAATCCGAACTGTTCGGCCACGAGAAGGGCGCCTTTACCGGCGCGCAGAACCGTTCCACCGGTCGCTTCGAGCAGGCCGAGGGCGGCACACTTTTCCTGGACGAAATCGGCGATATGCCGATGGATGCGCAGACACGTCTTCTGCGCGTTCTGCAGCAGGGCGAATATACGACCGTTGGCGGCCGCACGCCCATTCGCACCGATGTGCGCATCGTTGCCGCCACCAACAAGGATTTGAAGCAGCTCATCAATCAGGGCCTGTTCCGCGAGGATCTCTATTACCGCCTGAACGTCGTGCCGCTGCGCCTGCCGCCGTTGCGTGACCGCGCCGAGGATATCCCGGATCTCGTTCGCCATTTCATGCAGATGGGCGAAAAGGAGGGCCTCGACACCAAGCGTTTCGACAACGAAGCGCTGGACGTGATGAAGGCATATGCCTGGCCGGGCAATGTTCGTGAGTTGGAGAACCTCATCCGCCGCCTGATGGCACTTTATCCACAGGATGTTATCACGCGTGAAATCGTCGACGCCGAATTGCGTTCAGACGTGCCGGACAGCCCGATCGACAAGATGGGCGCGCGCTCTGGCTCCCTGACGATCTCGCAGGCGGTCGAGGAAAACATGCGCAGCTACTTTGCCGGCTTCGGCGACAACCTGCCGCCACCCGGCCTTTACGACCGTGTGTTGACCGAGATGGAATATCCCCTGATCCTCGCCGCACTGACGGCGACACGCGGAAACCAGATCAAGGCGGCCGATCTGTTGGGTTTGAACCGTAATACTCTGCGCAAGAAAATTCGTGAACTGGGCGTTTCCGTCTATCGGAGTTCCCGTACCAGCTGAAGGCACACGGGTTGACACCTGTGTGGTATTCGTTGCATTTTCGCCACAATGCGTTGCTTAAAGGTCACGCATGCTCAGGTTTTCTGAGGGCGGGCGATTCTTGCAACAGGGTCATGGCCATGTCCTCATCAGATGCGGGCAGTTCCCATTGTCTCAGTGATCCCGTGATGTCGGGATCGGGAGTGGCTTATGACAGATGGCGTTATCACGCCTTCGACCAACGAGGATTCGCCTGCTCTGGTTCAGGATCGGCGCGCCTCGTTTGCACTGCCCGGCCTTTTGCTGGCGGGCGGCGCGCTGGTTTGCGCCATGGTCAGCCTTCTCGTGTTGCTGGGGGCCACGCCGATCGCGCCGACGACAAATGTCGTCATCGCCTCGGCTGTGATCAACTCGGTTTTTGTGCTCGGCCTGATCTCGCTCATCGTCCGTGAAGTATTTCGGCTGCTGAAGGCGCGAAACCGCGGGCGTGCCGCTGCCCGACTGCATGTGCGTATCGTTGCCCTGTTTTCCATCGTGGCCATCACGCCGGCCATTCTGGTCGCGATATTTGCCAGCCTTACGCTCAATGTCGGTCTTGATCGCTGGTTCTCGTTGCGCACGCAGTCGATCGTGCAGTCGTCTCTGGATGTAGCCAAGGCATACATGCTGGAGAATGCCAGCTATCTGCAAGGTCAGACAGTTTCGATGGCGAACGATCTCGAGCGCAACCGTGCGATGTTTTACCTCGATCGAACCGGCTTCGTGGATCTGATGACCCGGCAGGCGAGGGGACGTGGTCTGCTGGGCGCCTTCCTTGTTCGCGATGACGGTGACGCCATTGCGCAGGCCGATATCAAGACAGAGCGACCACTGCCCGCGATACCCTCGGACGCCCTCGCGACAGCCGCCGCCGGCCAGCCGACATTGATCCCGCCGGGTGTCACCAACCTCGTTGGCGCAGTCATCAAGTTCGACGCCATTCAGGGCTCCTTCCTTTACACCGTTCGCGCCGTCGATCCGAAAGTGATGTCGGCGATGAGGTTGATGGAAGAAAACCGTGATGAATATCAGTCGATGGAGGCCGGGCGCACATCGCTGCAGGTCGCATTCGCCGTTCTTTACATCGGCTTTGCACTGATCGTTCTTCTGGCAGCCATCTGGACGGCTATCGCTGTCGCAGACCGTATCGTTCGCCCGATCCGGCTGCTTATCAGTGCGGCCGACAGCGTCGGTGCCGGTAACCTCAATGTGGTTGTGCCGGTGCGTGCTGCTGATGGCGATGTCGGCAGTCTGTCGCGCACCTTCAACAAGATGATTTCCGAGATTCGCAGCCAGCGCGACGAAATTCTCGAGGCGAAGGATGAGGTCGATGACCGCCGCCGCTTCATAGAGGCCGTTCTGTCCGGTGTGTCCGCGGCCGTTATCGGCGTTGAGGATGATCATCAGGTCACGATCGTCAATCCGACGGCCGAACATTTTCTGGGCATCGAAGCCGAACAACTGATCGGTCAGCGGTTGGAGGATGTGGCGCCCGAAATCGATCAGGTTCTGAAAGAGGCAACCTTCCGCGCTCGCAACGATTTTCGCAAGCAGATCAATCTGATGCGTGGCGGCAAGGAGAGAACGCTTTCGGTACAGGTGACGCGCGAGGAACAGCGCTCAAGTCGCGAATCCTACGTCATTACGCTTGATGATATTACCGATCTCGTCATCGCACAGCGCTCGACGGCCTGGGCTGATGTGGCACGCCGTATTGCCCATGAGATCAAGAACCCGCTGACGCCTATCCAGCTTTCCGCCGAGCGACTGAAACGTCGCTATGGAAAGCAGATCAACGAGGATGACCGCGCGGTTTTCGACCAGTGCACCGATACGATCGTCCGGCAGGTCGGCGATATCGGTCGTATGGTCGACGAGTTTTCATCCTTTGCACGTATGCCGAAACCAGCCAAGGAATCGGCGGACCTGCGCGATATCCTGCGCGATGCCGTGTTCCTTCGTGAGATGGGCGCGAGCCACGTGGAGTTCGGGCGTGAACTTGGCGATCAGCCACTTGTCGGCATGTTTGATGCCCGCATGCTGGGCCAGGCCTTCGGCAATCTCGTCAAAAATGCTGTTGAAGCGATTGAGGCGGTGCCCGGCGATCAGGAGCGTGATGGCCGCAAGGTGTGGGTACGTGCAGGTTACGACGACGTGCGTGACGTCTTTTGCGCCGACGTCATCGATAACGGTAACGGCCTGCCGGCGGAGAACCGCCACAGAATATTGGAACCATATATGACGATGCGGGAGAAGGGCACAGGCCTTGGGCTCGCGATCGTCAAGAAGATCATTGAGGAACATGGTGGTCAGCTTGAACTGCATGACGCGCCCGTCGAATTTGATCATGGCCGAGGCGCCATGATCAGGGTGCTCCTGCCGCGCATGGAAGCGGCGGCTTTGCAGAATGCTGATGCCGGTGAAGGTAAGGACAAGGAAGCAGCTTATGGCGTCTGATATTCTGGTTGTGGATGATGAGGCGGATATCCGCGATATCGTATCCGGCATCCTGTCCGATGAAGGGCATGAAACCCGCACGGCGCACGATGCGGACAGCGCGCTTGCCGCGATCTCCGATCGCGTGCCGCGCCTGGTCTTCCTCGATATCTGGATGCAGGGATCGCGTCTCGATGGTCTGGCCCTGCTGGACGAGATCAAGACCCGCCACCCGGATCTGCCGGTGGTGATGATTTCCGGCCACGGCAATGTCGAGACGGCCGTGTCCGCCATCAAGCGTGGCGCTTTTGATTTTATCGAGAAACCGTTCAAGGCCGATCGTCTGATCCTGATTGCCGAGCGCGCGCTGGAAAACTCCAAGCTGAAACGCGAGGTGACGGAACTCAAGAAGCGCACGGGTGACGCGCTCGAACTGGTCGGTACGTCTGTGGCTGTCTCGCAATTGCGCCAGACGATCGACAAGGTTGCCCCCACCAACAGCCGAATCATGATCCTCGGCCCTTCCGGTTCCGGCAAGGAACTGGTTGCCCGCATGATCCACAAGAAGTCGACCCGTTCAGCTGGTCCCTTCGTGGCTCTCAACGCCGCGACGATCACGCCGGATCGGATGGAAATCGCTCTGTTCGGCACGGAAGGCACGCCGGGGCAGCCGCGCAAGATCGGTGCGCTTGAAGAGGCGCATCGCGGTATTCTCTATCTCGACGAAGTCGGTGAAATGCCGCGTGAGACGCAGAACAAAATTCTCCGCGTGCTTGTTGATCAGCAGTTTGAGCGTGTCGGCGGTTCCAAGCGCGTGAAAGTCGATGTCCGCATCATTTCCTCGACCGCCTACAATCTCGAAAGCCTGATTGCCGAAGGCATTTTTCGCGAAGACCTCTATCATCGTCTCGCCGTCGTGCCGGTGAAGGTGCCCGCACTGGCCGAACGTCGTGAGGACATCCCTTTCCTCGTCGACAATTTCATGCGCCAAGTCTCCGAGCAGGCGGGTATCCGCAACCGTCGTATCGGCGATGATGCGATGGCCGTACTGCAGGCCAACGACTGGCCGGGCAATAATCGCCAGCTTCGCAACAATATCGAACGCCTTATGATCCTTGCCCGAGGCGATGGGCCGGATGCGCCGATCACCGCCGATATGTTGCCGCAGGATCTCGGGGACATGTTGCCCAAGGTGGCAGGCAGCGGCGATCACCACATCATGACCTTGCCGCTGCGCGAAGCACGCGAAATGTTCGAGCGCGATTATCTGATCGCCCAGATCAATCGTTTCGGCGGTAATATTTCCCGCACGGCCGAGTTCGTCGGCATGGAACGTTCGGCTCTGCACCGCAAGTTGAAATCGCTGGGCGTCTGAGCCCTTCGATTTCAAGGGGTAGGGCCTAGCATCTGCGGCAAAGCAGATCGCATACGTTGTTTTGCCGATTGCGGAGCGCATCCCGATTTGCTAACCAATGCCGGGGGACAGGGAGTTGCAAAACTGCATCTCCCCGCTCGCTTTGCGCATGTCATCCTGAGCCCTGACTCGATCTCGCTCGGGAAACATGCACAAATGAGCGGTGGCGACCGATTCCGGGTGGGACGGCGTGCACCTCAGGGTATGAACAAGAATTCCGGCGACAGGCCGGCAAGAAAGAAAGAAGCGGCGCCATGGCGGAACGTTCTCAGAATCTGCAGGACCTTTTCCTCAATACCGTTCGTAAGCAGAAAATTTCCCTTACCATTTTCCTGATCAATGGCGTCAAGCTGACAGGCGTTGTCACCTCTTTCGACAACTTCTGTGTGCTGCTTCGCCGTGACGGACACTCCCAGCTCGTGTATAAGCACGCGATCTCGACCATCATGCCCGGCCAGCCGATGCAGATGTTCGAGACCGAAGAAAACGCGGCCTGATAGGACATTTAGACATCACAACGCGCGATACCTCGAATGAATCTCTCATCCCGGAAGCTGACAAGCACCGGGATGACATGTGCGCAGTCGTGCTCGTTCCTGTGCTCAAACAGGTGCGTTCACGCGCTGCCCAATCGGATGCGGCAATCGTCGCCCAGCCACAGCGCTCCAACGAGGCGCGGCTGGAAGAGGCGATGGGCCTTGCCCGCGCCATCGATCTGACAATTGCCCAGGGATTGATCGTTGGTGTCAACCAGCCGCGACCCGCGACGCTGATCGGCACCGGCAAGATCGAAGAGATCAAGGCGCTTCTCGATGAAAAGAACGCCGGTCTCGTCATTGTCGATCATCCGCTGACTCCGGTACAACAGCGCAATCTCGAGAAGGAATGGGGCGCCAAGGTCATCGACCGCACCGGCCTCATCCTCGAAATTTTCGGTCGCCGCGCCTCCACCAAGGAAGGCACGCTGCAGGTCGATCTTGCGCACCTGAATTACCAGAAGGGCCGTCTGGTTCGCTCATGGACCCACCTCGAACGCCAGCGCGGTGGTGCGGGCTTCATGGGTGGTCCGGGTGAAACCCAGATCGAGGCCGACCGGCGCATGCTGCAGGACAAGATCATCAAGCTTGAGCGCGAGCTTGAGCAGGTGGTGCGCACCCGCCAGCTTCACCGCGCCAAGCGTCGCAAGGTGCCGCATCCAATCGTGGCACTGGTCGGTTACACCAATGCCGGCAAGTCGACGCTGTTCAATCGCATTACCGGCGCCGGTGTTCTGGCCGAGGACATGCTGTTTGCGACGCTTGACCCGACGCTTCGCCGCATGAAACTGCCACATGGCCGCACGGTCATTCTTTCCGATACGGTCGGTTTCATTTCCGACCTGCCGACGCATCTGGTTGCGGCCTTCCGCGCGACGCTGGAAGAAGTGCTGGAAGCAGACCTCATTCTGCATGTGCGCGATATGTCCGACCCGGACAATGCCGCGCAATCGGCTGACGTTCTCCGCATCCTTGACGATCTCGGCATTGGCGAGAAGGAAGGCGAAGAGCGTATCATCGAGGTCTGGAACAAGATCGATCGCTTGGAGCCGGAAACGCATGATGCGTTGACGGAACGTGCCGCCAGTCGCGCCAATATCATGGCGCTGTCCGCGGTTACGGGCGAGGGCGTCGATCCGTTGATGGACGAGATTTCCCGCCGCTTGTCGGGCGTGCTGACCGAGACATCGGTGACCATTCCGCCGGAAAAGCTGGCGCTGGTCTCGTGGGTCTACAGCAATGCCATCATTGATGAGCGCAAGGACAACGAGGACGGATCGGTAACGCTGGACGTTCGTATGTCCGAGGCGCAGGCGGCGGAACTGGACCGTAAGCTCGGCAACGGCGCCAAGCCGGAAAAAGAAGATTGGGAGCGTTGACGTAACGGCATGCCGCAACGTCAACGAATCACAGGTGCCCGTGTCGCAAGATGGCGCGGGCATTTCTTTTTAATGGCGACCGCGGGCGGCTTTCCGGGAATAGCATGAACGATCTCAAGATCCGCCTGATGGGTGTTGTGCTGCTGGCGATCGGCATGGTTCTCGGCTGGCATGGTGTGCTTCGACCATTGGAAAAAGCCTGGTCGGGCGTATCCGAGGTCAATTATCAGCCGAATGCATTCCTGCTCGTTCCCGCCTCCTTGATATTTGGTCTCGGTTTTGCGCTCTATGGTGAGCGGCTCAACTACCGCAATGCCGAAAAGCAGACGCTGACGGCGTTGGGCTGGGTGATGTTTGCGGTGGTTGCTCTGCTGACCGCCGGTGGCTTCTGGTATTTCAAGCAGCAACTCTCTGCGATCGGTTATCAATCGACGCGCTAAACTAGGCCAATCCGCCTAACCGGATCGAGAAACTCGCCCGTGACAAGTTTGCTGACCAGTTGTCGCATCAGCGGCAGTTGGGTTGCTGGTGCGATGGCAATGTCGCGGACGACCGGCAGGATGTTGCTGTCCGACTGGTAAAAGGGCGTCATGACATAGCTCGTCAGCTGGTAGAACCAGATGTGCATCCGGCGCTGACGCAGATGCAAGGCGAGGGCGTCTTCGAGCGATGCCGAATTCTCTAGTGCAGTCATCATCGACGCGGCATCGAGCAGCGCCATGTTGGCACCCTGTCCAAGTTGCGGGCTGGTCGCATGCCATGCGTCGCCAATGCGCAGGACACGCCGTCCAGCGATCGGCTTGCGGGTGTGGTGGCGATAACGGGCATGCACCGGTTCGGCGATCTCCGCAAAGGTCACGGTCTCGGGCCACATTTTTGCGACCTGCTCGATCCAGACGTGGCGTCCAGCGGATCGCCAGGCGTCGATGTCGCGGTTCCGAAGGCTCCAGAAAAACGTCGCCATTCTGGGGGCGCCATCTTTTGCCGTGCCGACCGGCAATACACCGGCCATGCGGCTGGCGCGGTGATAACGCTGTTCCAGTTCATGCGGATGAAAGGGGCCTTCTTCCGGCCACGGCACGGTTGCCCAGAGCGCGCCGTAACCGAGTTCCTTCGCCGGAACGTGGCCGAGCGGCGAATTCGCGCCCATCGCATCGATGACGAGATCGGCCGCCGGTGCCACGCGTCCGCCATCCAGCACGATCGCCGGTCTTTCACCATCGCGCATGTCCAAGGCTTTCGAAGAGGTCTCGAATTTGACGCCAGCGGCAATTGCCGCTTCGAGCAATATGTCGAACAGAGCCACACGCTGGATGGCGATACCGTGACGATCCTCGCCATAGCCGATTTCCAGAACCGTCCTGTTCGTGCCGGCAAGCTTGCCATGCATGCGATTGATGACAGCGCCGCGCGCGGCTGCCTTGTCCAGCAGGCCCATATGCGAAAGCACCGCCGAGCCGGTCGGCTGCAACACAAAACCGGAGCCGACCGGCTGCGGCGCTGTCATCTGGTCGTAGATCACCACATTGGCGCCGCGGCTGGCCAGCATCGCAGCCAGCGACAGTCCGCCCATGCCCGCGCCGGCAATGGCGATATCCAGTTTTTCAAATCTCATGGGGAAAACCTGTCTTGACCTATCCGGCTCACGTCAGCTCGCGCTCGATGGCCTTGGCGGCTTGCCACAAGTCTTCCATCTGCTCGAGTGTTGCCGCTTCCAGCGTCTCGCCCGATGCGTGAAGAGAGGTTTCGATATGATTGAATCGGCGTCGGAATTTCGTATTGGTGCCGCGCAATGCATTCTCCGGATCGGCGTTCACGTGGCGGCCGATATTGACCAGTGCAAAAATCAGGTCTCCCAGCTCGTCGGCCACCGCTTCCGGCTTGCCGGCCTTCAGCGCCTCGCGCAATTCGCTGATTTCCTCCTCGATTTTGTCGAGGATCGGCTCTGCTTCCGACCAGTCGAAACCGACGCGTGCTGCCTGTTCCTGCAGTTTCAGCGCTTCCGTTAATGCCGGCTGGCTACGCTGGATGCCGCCGAGATGGCCGGCCTTGAAGTCCTCGGTGATTCCGCGTTTCGCTCTGCGCTCTGAGCGCTCCTGCTTTTCCTGCTTTTTGATGGCGTCCCATTGCAGTTTCACGGCCGCGGGCGTGTCGGCATCGGACCGGGCGAACACATGCGGATGACGGCGGATCATCTTTCTGGTCACGGCCTCGACGACATCGCCGAAAGCGAAGTCGCCTGCTTCCTCGGCAATGCGGGCATGAAAGACGACCTGAAGCAGAAGGTCGCCAAGTTCCTCGCAGAGATCGTCCATATCCCGCCGCTCGATCGCGTCAGCCACCTCGTAGGCTTCCTCGATCGTGTAAGGCTTGATCGTCTCGAACGTCTGGACGATGTCCCACGGGCAGCCGGTCTCTGGCTGGCGCAGCGCCTCCATGATTTCGATCAGCCGGGAAATGTCCTTGGATGCTTCCATGTCTGGGGTCCTGCGTATGTCTTTGTTCAGCGAAGCGGAATGTCGTTCGCGGCCTTGCCGGACTGGTAGAGGCCAGACAGGCTGTCATAGATCGACTTGATCAGCGCCGTCTGCTCCTTGAGCTGCTTGCGCAGCGGTTTGTCTTCGGTCTCCACCAGATCGCCGATGTAATGGGAATGCCAGAAGGCGTTGTTGCGACGGTAGCCGCCCGGCTCAAGCCCGAAAACCTCTTTCAGGATTTTCAGGTCGTGCGGGATGGCAAAGGCATCGCGCGAATCTTCATGGCTGAAGAAATAATAGAAATTGTCGAAACCGGCCCAGGTGATCGCCGACATGCACATCGTGCAGGGTTCATGGGTAGAGAGAAAGATCAGTTCATTCGGGTCGAATTTTTCGGACAGTTCATGAAAACGCTTCAACGCGTGGATCTCACCATGCCAGAGCGGGTTCTCGGTTTCGTTGTTGGTTTCGGCGATCACCAGCGACAGATCCGACTTTCGCAGGATGGCTGCGCCAAAGACCTTGTTGCCGGCGGCCACGCCTTTTGCCGTCAGGGGCAGGATGTTATGCTCGATGACCTCGAGCAGGCGCGATGCCAAGGTCTTTGAAGTGTCTTTTTTCGAAGCCTTGGCCATGGTTGGAACTCCGTCTGTTGTCCGGCACCTTAAAGCACGTCGCCGACAAGTATGCAGCCGTTTTGATGTGGGGGCATGTAATGCGGTGGAAAAGTTTGTGCTGAGTGTTGGTTGACTGAAGGCGGACGTTTGCGAGCGGTTCTTTCTGTTGTCGGGAAACCGACCGCGACATCGCAAGGCCGCAAAAGGTCGAGAAAAGCGCCCGCCCGCCTTCACGCCAATGTCACATGCCGGTAAGGGAGGCGGTTGCTTTTGCTCATGTCGAGCGGATGCGGAGTAGGAAAATGTCGGTGTTCAGGTTTCTTCGCACGTCCTTTGCTTCAAAAGAGCGTAAGGATCGCGATAAATTGCAGTTGTTAATCGATGAGTTGGCAATGAGCAGTGAAAACGCACGTCTGAATGTTTTTCCCGCCTTTTTCCGCGTCAGTGGCAAGGTTGTTGTCGTGTTCGGCAATGGCGATGAAGCCTATGCGAAGGTTCGGCTGCTGACCAATACGGATGCGGCGATCGTAGCCTACGCGGCCGAGCCTGAAGCCGATTACGCGGCGTTTCTGGCCGAGCAAAAGATTGCCACGCATCATATCGATTTTTCTCCCGAGCTTCTCGACGGTGCGACGCTGGTTTTTGCTGCCACCGGCGATGATGCGCTTGACCGGAAGATTGTCGATGCTGCTCGCGCACGCCGCATTCCGGCCAATGCCGTCGATCAGCCCGACTATTGCGACTTCTACACACCGGCTCTCGTCAGCCGCGCGCCGGTTGCTGTTGCCATCGGCACGGAAGGGGCGGGGCCGGTTCTCGCCCAGATGATCCGCGCTCGCATCGATCAGATGCTGTCGCCCTCGCTCGGTCGGCTTGCATCGCTGGCTGCCGATTACCGTGATGCCGCCGACAAGCTGGTGCCGCGTGGCGTTGCTCGTCGCATTTTCTGGCGCCGGTTCTTTTCCGCAAGCGTTGCCGACGCAGTCGATGCCGGTGATATAGCCACTGCTCGCCGGACCGCCAATGCACTGCTTTCCGCCGATAACAGCGTTTCCGGCCATGTCTGGCTGGTGGGGGCTGGTCCGGGCGCCGAGGACCTTCTGACGTTGCGCGCTCAGCGCGTTCTTATGGAAGCAGACGTGATCGTGTATGACGCGCTAGTGCCGAAGGCGATCGTCGATATGGGGCGTCGTGATGCCGAGCGCATTTCTGTCGGTAAGCGCAAGAACGCGCATTCTAAGACGCAGGGTGAGATCAACGACATCCTTGTGGAGCTTGGCAAGGCCGGCCAGCGTGTCGTGCGCCTGAAATCCGGCGATCCGCTGGTTTATGGACGTGCGGCGGAGGAAATGGACGCGCTGCGCAAGGCAGGCATTTCCTACGAAATCGTGCCGGGCATCACCTCCGCTTTTGCTGCTGCCGCTGAGTTCGATCTGCCGCTGACGCTGCGTGGTGTCGCAACCTCGCTGATCTTTACCACCGGTCACGACCTGACCGGCGACACATTGCCGGACTGGGCGAGCCTCGCGGTGAACGGCGCCACCGTTGCCGTTTATATGGGCCGCACGGTGGCAGCCTCCGTCACCGACCGCCTGATCGAAGCCGGCCTGTCGCCCGACACGCATGTGGCGGCCATTGAAAATGCCAGCCGTCGGGATCGCCGCCTGTTTCATGGCCGTCTCTCCGATCTGCCGGATCTGGAACTGCGCGATGAACTGACAGGCCCCGTCATGGTGATCATCGGCAATGCTGTGGCTGGCGCGAATTTGGAAAAGTCCGAGCCGTTGGCGGTGGGTATCGTCGCGGCGCGTGAAGGAATGGGATCAAAACAATGACCGACAAGGTTTTGACTGCCAACCGCCTTTCCGACGGCATTGCCGTCTGGCTGGATGCGACCGGCCGCTGGACCGAACGCCTGCAGGATGCGTTGGTGGCGCGCCATGCGGAAGCTGTCGCCTCGCTGGAAGCGATCGGCAAGCGTGATTTTGCCGACAATCGCGTCGTCGATGTCGCCGTGGTCGATGTGCAAGAGATCAATGGCCAGCTCTGGCCGGTTCGCCTGCGTGAGCGCATTCGTGCCCAAGGCCCGACCATGAAATACGCCGCCGGTTTCGGGATCGCTGACCCGGCCTTCATCGCAGTCTGATTTTAGTCCGAGACCGTCATGTATCGTTACGATGAATTCGACCATGCCTTTGTTGCCGACCGCGTGGAGCAGTTTCGCGATCAGGTATCGCGTCGCCTGTCCGGTGAGCTTGCCGAGGATGCGTTCAAGCCGCTGCGGCTGATGAATGGCGTTTATCTGCAACTGCATGCCTATATGCTGCGTGTCGCCATTCCTTATGGCACGCTGAATGGCAAGCAGATGCGCACGCTAGCGCACATCGCCCGCAAATACGACCGCGGTTACGGGCATTTCACCACGCGTCAGAACATCCAGTACAACTGGCCAAGACTGTCGGACACGCCGGATATTCTGGCCGAACTGGCCAGCGTCGAAATGCATGCGCTGCAGACGTCGGGTAATTGCATTCGCAACGTTACCGCTGACCATTTTGCCGGGGCCGCCGCCGATGAAGTGGCGGATCCGCGCCCTTATGCGGAAATCCTGCGCCAGTGGTCGTCGGTTCACCCGGAATTTTCGTTCCTGCCGCGCAAATTCAAGATCGCCGTGACCGGTGCCGAGCGCGACCGCGCTGCCATTCAGGTGCACGATATCGGCCTGCATCTGAAGAAGAACGAGGCCGGCGAGATCGGTTTTGCCGTTTATGTCGGTGGCGGACAGGGTCGCACGCCGCTGATTGCCAAGAAGATCAAGGACTTTTTGCCCGAAGCCGATCTTCTGACCTACATCACCGCGATCATGCGCGTTTACAACCTGCATGGCCGTCGCGACAACAAATACAAGGCGCGCATCAAGATCCTCGTGCTCGAGACCGGTACGGAAGAACTGGCACGGCAGGTGGAAGCGGAGTTCGCCCATCTGGCTGGTACGGAACTGACGCTGCCGGTTGCCGATATCGAGGCGATTACCGCCTATTTTGCGCCGCCGGCTCTGCCGGCCCGTGCCGAAGGCTGGGCGCAGCTGGCTGCATGGAAAAAATCGGACGAGGGTTTTGCCCGCTGGGTCGATCAGAACGTCTGTCCGCACAAACATCCCGATTACGGGATGGTGACGATTTCGCTGAAACCCATCGGCGGCATTCCGGGCGATGCATCCGACGTGCAGATGGATGCGATTGCCGATCTGGCGGAAGAATTCGCCAATGACGAGATCCGCATCAGCCATGAGCAGAACGTGATCCTGCCGCATGTGGCGCTGGCCGATCTGGAACCGCTTTACCGCGCGCTTGTGGCGCAGGGGCTGGAAACCGCCAATGCCGGGCTGATCACCGACATTATCGCCTGTCCCGGGCTGGATTATTGCGCACTGGCCAATGCCCGCTCCATTCCGGTTGCGCAAGAGATTTCCACGCGGTTTGGCGCACCGGAACGGCAGGCGGAAATCGGTGAGCTGAAGATAAAAATTTCGGGCTGCATCAATGCCTGCGGTCACCACCATGTCGGCCATATCGGTTTGCTGGGCGTCGAAAAGAAGGGCGCCGAGCTTTACCAGATCACGCTGGGCGGTTCGGGTGACGAGCATACGTCGATCGGTGAAATCATCGGACGCGGTTTTGAACCGTCCAAGGTGACGGATGCGATCGAGACGATCGTCGATACCTATCTGGGTCTGCGGCTTTCCAAGGACGAGATCTTTCTGGATGCCTATCGTCGTGTCGGGCCGCAGCCTTTCAAGGATGCGCTCTATGGCGATGCCAAGGCGGAGGCGGCTTGATCCATGGCGACGACCACAAAAATCTGGCGTGAGAGCGGTTTTGTCGACGGTGATCCCTGGGTAATCGAGACCGACGAGGTGAAGGCAGGTGAGGACCAAAAGGTTCTGCTGCCGCTGGCGGCGCTGATCGAAAAGGCCGAGGAGAGCAACGATGTCGGTCTCGGCGTCGTGCTGTATCCGGCCGATGATGTGGCGAAGCTGGAGCCCTATCTTTATCGGCTTGAGATCGTGGCAGTGACGTTTCCGGCTTTCAGCGACGGGCGGGCGTTTTCGCAGGCCTCGCTGTTGCGCGACCGTCTGGCCTATCGCAACGAGCTGCGGGCTGTAGGGGATGTGCTGATCGACCAGGTGCCGCTGATGCTGCGGGTGGGGATCGATACGGTTTCGGTGACCAATGCGACGGCGATCAAACGCCTTTCGGAAGGGCGTCTGCCGGGGATTTCCGAGCATTACCAGCCGGCGGTGAAGGCGGCGGATGCCGGGCAGGGTTATAGCTGGCGTCGTCGTGCGCTGACTGCGGAGCAGGCGTGACAAGCTGACGGCTTTGAAACCTGATCGTTTTGGTATAATTCCGAGAACGATGAATGTGCCTCGCTTGTTGGGTGGGGTTGGAGGCGGCGCTTTGGTGCCGCGAACGATGACGAACGAGACCGGCATAATGAACGCTCCCACCAAGCCCGAAGAGTTTGCACCAAAGATCCCGGACGGCGTGTTTGCCGAGACCGTGCTGTCGGTCGAGCATTATACCGACCACCTGTTCCGCTTCCGCATGACGCGTCCGGCGGGTTACCGTTTCCGTTCGGGCGAGTTTGCGATGATCGGCCTGATGGTGGGCGAAAAGCCGATTTACCGTGCCTATTCCATCGCCAGCCCTTCCTGGGACGAGGAACTGGAATTCTTTTCGATCAAGGTGCCGGATGGTCCGCTGACCTCGCATCTCCAGAAAATCAAGCCGGGCGATACGGTGCTGATGCGCAAGAAGCCGACCGGTACGCTGGTGCTGGATGCGCTGACGCCGGGCAAGCGTCTCTACATGTTTTCGACCGGCACCGGCATTGCGCCGTTCGCCAGCCTGATCCGCGACCCCGACACCTATGAAAAGTTCGAGGAAGTCATTCTCACCCATACCTGCCGCGAAGTGGCGGAACTGAAATACGGTTTTGATCTCGTCGAAGAGATCAAGAACCACGAATTCCTGTCCGAAATCGTTGGCGACAAGCTGAAGCTGTATTCGACCGTGACCCGCGAAGACTATCCGTTCCAGGGCCGCATCACCGACCTGATCGACAACGGAAAACTGTTTGCCGATCTCGGCGTGCCGGCGCTCGATCCGGCCATCGATCGCGGCATGATCTGCGGTTCGGCGGCGATGCTGAAGGATACCAAGGAACGGCTGGAACGCGCCGGCCTGACCGAAGGCGCCAATAACAAGCCGAGCGAGTTCGTTATCGAACGGGCTTTTGTGGGGTGAGCCGCGACGGGCGCAGCCCGGCAAAACGCTCCAGTGGAGCGTTTTGAGCGGCGAACGCCCTGAGCCTTAGCGAAGGGCCGGGCTTGCGCGGCGGTCGGGCGTAAGCCCGAGCAATCGATCCAGTGAATCGATTGCAGCAACGAACGCCGCGAGCCAAAGCGAGTGGCCGGGCAGGCCGTGACGGGCGCTGCCCGGCAAAACGCGCCAGTGGCGCGTTCTGAGCGTGAAACGCTCCGAGCCTTAGCGAAGGACCGGGCGCGGCGTCTATGCAAGACGGTCTTCCCGGCCACCTTCACAACACCCTGATCAGCGGGACAGTCGTCTCGGCGGTCTCGAACCCCATCTCCGGCCAATCCGGCTTCTGCCAATCCGGCTCCGAGCGGGCGGGCGGCACTGGCGGCAGCGCGGGCGATGGTACCGGCCTGGCCGGCCGTGGCGCCATTTCCAGGGCGCGCTTGCGCCGCCAGGCGGCATAACGGTCAAGATTGGCCTTTGCCACCAGACTGTGGACGATCTCGACCGCCAGTTCACGCACTTCCTCGGTGACGGAGGAGGTCCAGTGCGGCAGCATGAGAACTCTCCAACTGCTGGCGACATGTTCGGTATCGGCGCGGACTTCCTCGAAGAACGCGCGCTGCCTGGCATTCAGGGTGTCGAGGCAGCAGGGCTGTTTGCTGCCTTGGAAATGATACCAGCAACCGCCCTCGCGCCGGCATCGGCGGTGGCGGCAGGCCATGTGCGGCAGCCCCAGCATTTCGGCGACACGCCGGGCGATGGTGAGGCGGTCCTCCGGGGAATAACGGCTCATCGGGCATTCTCCTTTCGCTGATCGGATTTCTGCTGTTGGATGATGGATGATGTTTTGGACGGGCCGCAGGAGGCGCCGTCCTGCGGACAGACTCCTCCCTTGGTGCCAGTGCGTTTTCGAAAAATTTCGGCCGGGACACGGTTTGTGCCGCTGACTGAAATTATGAAATGACACGCGCCGTGTCCCGTTTCGGCGGTTTATGCCCGCGACTTCGGTTCCTCTGCGAAAGCCATCCCGACGGTTACCCATCGACCGGCCATCATGTGTGCCGCACAGGCACGCCCGGCGCGCTCTTTCGGGCCTCAGAAATGCTCTGGCGTTTGACCGCCAAAGCATTTCCCCCGTGTCGCCGGAGGAGAACCAGTTTCCGCGAACCCGAGACATGAGGATATGCGTCTGCTCCTCATGCCCCGCGCCGGCTCCACCTCGCCGGGACGCCTCCCGGTGTATCCGCGATGGAACGGGTGAAGGATCGCACGATCTGCAAAGGGGTGGATGAACTCGGAATCAAGTGATTGATTTTGTTGAATCGAGGGTCTCAAACGTCCACGGGGAGCGATTGGAATACGACGCTTATGTCGCTTTCAGGGGATGAAAGCGGGCGCGATCACCAAAATGTGATTGATGCTCGATTTATGTCGGCGATGGCGCCGTCGATCCGGTCGGCAGCGTTTCCGATGTGGCCGACGTGCGGCGCCTCAGCGCGCCGGAGCGGGCGCGGGCGGTGCGGAGAGTTTGGAGGAGACCAGTTCGACACTGCCGCGCACATGGATGGTGAGCGGTTTTCCGCCGGTGCCGGCCACGGCCAGCGCGATCACCGACACGTCCTCCTCGAATGTGGTGACATACAGGACCTGCGCCCGGTTCACGTAGATGGGCTGGTTATGAGTGTTCTTGAAGCCGATCATCGTGGCGGGTCTCCTTGCAGTGTGGTGAAGGAGATATGACATGGGTTAGGTTTATGGAGGGTGAATCTACCGGGGGCAGGGAGTGTCGGATTTTTGCACTGCAAATTGCCCACGCCGCTCTCCGCCTTCGATCTTAACCACGATGACCAGGGCGCATAACTAACGGTGGATAACACCTTCAACTCTTTTGTAGAGATTT
>NZ_WIXI01000043.1 GCF_009617585.1 Endobacterium cereale
CATTGCCATCAAAGCTGTAAAGCGTGTCGTCCCCTGCGGTACCGTTCTGGATCGTGCCGCTGTCTCCGAAGAAATCGAAGAGGCCCGCCTGCTGGGTGCCGCTGCCCGCCACGACGCCCGTAAAGTTCACGCTCGGATTGGCAACCTGACTTGGATTATGGGTCAGCGAGTAGATAGCGCCGCGGAATGACGTTTCCGGAACGCCACCACCAAGATCGACGTGGATACCCGTGTTCGCCAAGGCAAAGCCAGTGGCGGCAGAACCGGAAAGACCGCTACCGAAGTACAGATTTTCGACGCTGCCGGCAAAATTGCCGCCGACACCATAGCTGAACTGGCCGTCGAAGATGGCGCCGTTGCCGCCATTAACACCGCCTGCCCACTGTTCGTATGCATAACCCGCGCCGGCCGGAGCAGCCACGAGCGCGCCGTTATCGGTTGCCGTACCAAGCCCCTGCGCCCAAGCGTACAGGTCCTGTACCAGGTCAAAGCTGGTGGTACCGGCCGAGGCGTTGATTGTCACTACAGGCATTTCCTGTTCCTTTCACTAGCGTGCATCTTTGCACTTTTCTTCATATGTCCGCCTGTCGGCGAACCTGAGGGGCCGCGATATCGCGACGATTCATGCGCCATGCGGCGTGTCGGTCAGAATTTGACGTTCAAAGAAGCAGTGAAGGTGCGGCCGGGTCCGGGCAGATCTCGCGTACCTAGCGCCGGCCAATAGCCCTCGTCCGTGATGTTGTTCACGGCAAAGCGGAGATTGGTATTTTCGTTGAAGGCATAGGAGCCGTAGACGTCGTAAAGCCGGTAGCTTTCGCTGGTGTAGGAGTTTGCCAGCTGACCGATCGTCGGCGTTGTTTCCTCGACATAGGTCATACGCCCACCGATCACGAGGCGTTCGTCGAACAGCCGCAGCCCTGCATCGACTGTAAATCTCTGTTTTGGAACAACGAACAGTACCGAGGGCGCAGCCGTGTTTTCGCCTTGCGACGGCAGGCCGATGCCAGTGGGGCCGTTATAAAGATATGTATCTGCAAGATCGGTATTCGTTCGCGTGTAGGACAGACCCGCATACGCAGTTCCGGCGTCATAGCTGGCTTCCATCTCAAGCCCGCGCATGCGCGTGGTTCCATCGAGATTGACGTTCGTCCAGTACAGGCGCTCGAATGGCGCATAATATCCACGCCCCATGGAGATGTAATTCTCGATGTTGCGGTGGAACCAGACGGCCTTGATGCGAATGTTGTCATCGGCCGTGAGAACACCGTCCCGGCTTATGTTCGCCCCGATCTCCCATGTCCTGCCCGTTTCGGGCAGCAGATTGGGATTCGGCATGTTGTCGACCGGCGCCACATTCGGATGGCCACCGGACATCAGTGTTTCCAGAACCGATGGCGGACGATAGCTTTCGGAATAGGTCACGAATGGCTGAAACCAATCCAGAGGCTTGACCGCGATCGTCGCGGACGGCAGCCATGCTCCGCCGGATTTGTCGACATCGACCATCGTGTTTGGCGTCTGCGGTATTTCATAGACAGCTTCCTGCCATTCGACGCAGCGTCCACGGATAGACCGGATGCATGTCCGCGGGCTTATCAGCACCGGTACGGAAACGCCCGTCAATTGGGTTGAACCGGAAAGGGAATAGCGATCATAGCGCAGGCCACCACGCACCATCAGCCAATCATCGTGTTCGAAGGTCGCGTTCAGGAAACCGCTGGCCATGTCGAAACGGCCGGATGGGTTCATTCCCTTATAACCGTAGGACCCATCCACACCGTCATCGTCCAGCCGTGCGATGGCATCTGTCTTGCCGATGTCGCGATAGGCCTCGACACCGTAATTCAGGGATATGGTGCCTGCCGGCAGATCAAAGCGGCTGGTGTTTTCGAGGCTGCCGCCGAAGCTTTTCATG
Organism: Endobacterium cereale; assembly: GCF_009617585.1. Taxonomy (GTDB): domain Bacteria; phylum Pseudomonadota; class Alphaproteobacteria; order Rhizobiales; family Rhizobiaceae; genus Neorhizobium; species Neorhizobium cereale. Next base: position 1,916 of record NZ_WIXI01000043.1, read on the forward strand.
CCGTAGGAAACCGGATCGACGATATTGTACCGTCTCAATTCGTCGTTATCCGTGGTGTTGAGCCAGATCCTGCCCTTCATATCGACAAGATCGGAATCCGGATCCCACGAAAATGACGAGGTGACCGTGTTCGTCAGATAACGCTGATCATTGGATTGATAGACCGTCGCCAGCGATGAATCGATATCGTATCGAAGCCAGTTCAGATCGAGCTTGAAATCGTCTGCGGGAGCGGCCTCAAACTTCAGAAGTGATCCGAAGCTCTCATATCCCGAAGACAGGACCTCGCCGCCGACAACACCGCCGGAAAGAAGGTTGTCGGGAAGCTCTCCGGTTTTGTAATTCCCCAGCCGCTTGCGACTGACGCCGGCAAGAACGGAAAAATCATCTGAAAATCTGTAAGCGCCGAGAAGATTGCCATCGAAATAGAAGGCGTTGCTGCCGGAACCAGCCGTGAATTCGCCTCCCCACGTCTCCCCCGGCTGAATGATGTCGTCCGCGGTAAGTGTTCTGAAATTGACGGAGCCGCCCAGTGATCCCGCTCCACCAACACCAGCGCCCGACGTCTTCTCGACCTCGACCGTGCGAATGAAGGACTGGTCGACATAAACCTGCTGGCTGCCGCCATGACCGCCACGCTGAAAGTTCTGGCGCGCGCCGTCAATCATCGTGGCCACGCGGTTATTATCCTGCAGACCGCGGATGTTGACCTGAACGCCGGGATTTTGACCTTCCGACCGGTTGGTCATGACGCCGGCAACGTTATCCAGAAGATCGCGGGCATTTCTGGCGCCAGGTCCTTGAGCGGCCTGACGTGATATCACGCTGACGCTCGATGGTTCTTCGTAAACCCAGTCCGGTGTACCCTGGAAACCAGCACCGCCATTTGCATTGCGGCTGCTGTCACCCGTCACCATGATCGGGGCCAGAACGGTCGTGCCGTCACCCGCCACCGCCTCGCCGCTTTCCTGAGCAACTCCGATGACCGCAGCGCGGTTGCTGGTAAACCGATAACTGATATCGGTGCCAGCCAACATCTGCGCGAGAGCTTGATGCGGTGTCATGCGACCGCGAACGGCTGCCGTTGTGGCGCCACCATTGACCGCACCGGATGCCTGAGTGATCTGAATGCCGGATTGGCGATTGAAGACAGACAGGGCACTTGCAAGCGGCAAGGGAGGAATACTGAAGTCGCGAACGCCTACCATTTCCGGCTGGGCCGTTGTTGCTGCACCCGTCGACTGCGCATGAACGGCATTGTATCCGCACATCAGCGCCACGGTAGCAGTCATCAACAGCAGGGCTTTTCGCGTTTCCTTCTTTATTCCAACCGCAAATCGACTGTGTGGACCCGCCCGATAGACCATACGCAAACTGTCTTTCCAAGTTCGTGGCAGCCCTCCCCTCGGGCGCCTTCGACTTAATAGACAAATTGCATTCGGCAGATTTTCAGAGAAATCGCGTGTCTTTCGCTAAATCTTGATTTTTACTATCATATTTCTAAAAACGGGAAACGATGCGCAAATAAGCGGATATCTTTCGCACCTTTCCGCCGTAGGGATCGACCAGCGCCCCAAGTGCCTCGTCCGGCGCTTTCAGGTCGTAGATTCCAGTCACTTTCTGATCGGCAAGCGACTGGTCTGGAACAGATATCCACGCCGGATGATAGCGCTGGATTTCGGCAATGACCGCCCCGATCGGCTGATTGACGACCGCAAGCCTTCCTTCACGCCATGCACCAATATCCGCGACATCGACCTTGGCTTCACTGATGCCACCAGTATGGCGGTCGAGCGTCAAAACATCACCGGGAGCAAGGACGCGTTGTCCGGAGAGGCTGGAAGCCTCGATGGAACCATGAGCCAGCGCTACCACGCTTCTATTCTCTCCAAGGTCAAGGTCAAAACCTGTGCCGAGCACCGCAATGGTCAGCCCGCCGCCATCCACCTCGAAAGGTTTGTTTTCGTCGCGGGCAATATCGAAAAAGGCTTGGCCTTTAAGGAGCACGACACCTCTTCTGCTGTCGGAAAACGCCAGTAAGAGCGCACTGTCGGGTCCGAGAATAACGCGACTTCCATCTGCCAGATCAACCGAACGCGTCTGCCCCGTGCCCGTCTGGTAATCCGCCTGCATGCGGATCAGCATAGAAGGTCCGGCAAAAGCGATCAGACAGAGGGCTAGCCCCGCCGTTGCAAAGGCAGTGGCGATCTTTGACTTCGCTCCATGCGAATTCGTGCGCCCGCGCTGGCCTGACGCCACGCGAGATCGGGATGTCCGGGCGACGCCAACGGCACGCCATGCCTGGCAGGTTTTTTCCCACTCCCGCCGATTTTCCGCCGACGCGAAAATCCACGCATTGAACGCGTCGCGGACCTCGTCATTCTCGGGATTTTCGCGAACGCGGATCAGCCACTCCGTGGCTTCATCGGCGGCAGACGCAGAAGTGTCATTTTCGAACGCCATTTCAATCCGCTCTTCGTTCTTCCGGGCAGCAAATTGCCGACTTCTTTCTATAGACAAATGAGCAAGGGATAATTTTCAAAAAACGGCACATTTTTGGACGTCGATCACTTTGGCAGTGCCATTTTCGCCTTCACTACGTCCATCGCTTCCTTAAGGAGACGATGCGCTGTCGGTGTCGACACACCCAACCGGGCCGCAATTTCGGCGAGAGTAAGCCCTTCGAAACGGTAGAGTTCAAGCACGACTCGCGCTTTTTCCGGCAGATTATCGATCACACCTGAAACACTTCTGACCTGTTCACCAAAGAGAAGCGCCGCTTCAGGCGTCTCGATTGTCAAAGGCCTTGCCCACCAGGGAATATCGTTTTCCGGCAGGCTGGTTTCCCGTTTTCTACGTGACCGTTTGTTGAAGGACAGATTTCGGACAATGCGGAAGAGATAGGTTTTTGGCGGCAAAGGCGCTTCATTCACATCCGGCGCAAATCGCAGGAATGCATCATGAACGATATCTTCGGCATCGTCCCTCGAACCTAAAAGCGGGGTCGCATAGTCGATGAGCGCCTTGCGGTGACGAAGGAACATTTTTTCACGCTCGCCACCGTGTTTGATCCCCATGAAACCGACCTGCAGACTATCTTCTTTCGCAATTGAAAGATGTCTATCGCTTCATTTTCACTTCGGCAACAAAGATGATTTTTATATTCATATTTATCGTGCCGCCCTTCGCGATGGTTGCGTGATGATTCGGCTCCTGCACGAAAAGACCGCTCCGATGCTCAGAGATGCGGCCCCTATGTCATTGCAAAATTTTCGAGAGTCCGTCTCAGAGCAGGGTGCGAGTGCACCGACCATATCAGAACGTCCGTGACATGAAGGTGCGGACCTATAATGCAGCCTCTTCCTCCAGCGCCCGCATGACCGCCGGCCGCTCACTTACGCGGGCATGGTGTGCGGCCACGCGCGCGAATTCCGCGATATCGACGCCGTCGCTTTCCAGCCATCCGCCCATAACGAACAGATAGGCATCTGCAACAGTGTATTGTTCGCCCATCACATAAGGACCAACCAGAAAATCATTCTCGATGAGACGGAAGCAATCCCGCATGTTGCCGGGCACCTTCGCCGTCATATCGGCATGGGACGACGATTGATCCGCCCATCGTGCGGCACGGCGGCCGTGGGCGTGCGCGACATGAACCGTGGAGGCGATATAAGCGTTGAAAGCCTGCATGCGCGCAAATTCGAAGGGATCGGCCGGAGCCAAAGTCACACCGTCTACCGAAGCAACTTGGGCGATATAAGCGAGAATGGCGACGGTTTCCGTCAGCACGCCATGCCCGGTTTCCAGCGCCGGCACCCTGCCCTTCGGATTTATCTTCAGAAAACTCTCGGAGCGCTGCTCCGCTTCGGCAAACTTCACCCGCTTCAGCGTGTAAGGCAGGCCGGATTCAGCCAGTGCGATGTGGCTGGCGCGTGAGCAGGCACCCGGCGAAATATGGAGCGTGAACATGGCAATCCTCCTGTTGGCCTCCTGTTGGCCGCGATGGTTTTAGCACCTAGACCACAGGATCAGAAGACGCCACATGACATCAGGCAAACAGCGCATCCGTTACGCGCACATCTCCGACATGGATGCCGTTCCAGTTTTTCATCGGGCGGTTTGCCATGCCGACCAACTGTTCACGCAGCGCATCATCATTGTCGAGGCAGCGGGCGATCAATGCATAGATCATGGCCTCGGCGGCGCGCGTCGTTCCGTCCTCGCATTTGGTGGCAATAGCCACACCTTTTTCCGGCAGGGCGGCAACGAACACACCCTCGGCACCGGTCTTGGCAAAGATGCGTCCGGGCGCCAGTTCCATCAGCTTCGTGCAGGCGCGGTTGGTGCCGGCAACATAAAAGGGTTCAGCCATGCAGGCATCGAACAGACGTTTTGACGCCCTGGCACGCTCGGCACCGAGGCCATTGCCGGTCAGCATTTTTGCAAAACCATGGGCAAGACCTTTGAGCGGCGCGGCATAGGTCGGGATAGAGCAGCCATCGGTGCCGCAGTTTTCGTGGCCCAGCGCCGCACCCGTCAGGCTTTCCATGACGCCACGAATTTCGGCCTGAAGCGGATGATCGTACTCCACGTAGCCCTTCGGATCGACGCCCATCTGGACGCAGGTGCAGATGAACCCGGAATGTTTGCCCGAGCAATTGTTGTGCAGCGCCGTCGGTGCCGTCAGCGTGCGCGCCTGATGGATGAGGGTCTGCTGGTCGCTCGACCAATGCGCACCGCATTCGAGAACGGAAAGATCATGGCCGGCCTTGGCAAGCATGCCGGCGGCGGTTTCGATATGGCCATCCTCACCCGAATGCGATGAGCAGGCGAGTGCCAGTTCGCGGTTCGTCAATCCAAAGGCATCGGCAGCGCCGCTCTCGATCAGCGGCAGCGCCTGCATGGCCTTGCAGGCCGAACGCGGAAACACCTCTGCCTCAATATCGCCAAGTGAAAAAACCACCTTGCCGTCACCGTCGACAATGGCGGCGAGACCCCGGTGAACGCTTTCAACACGATTGCCGCGGGTGACTTCGACGGTAACGGGGTTTTGCATGGCTCTCTCGCTCATTTGCTGCTGTCATCCTCCCGGAGCGGGCGAACAGTTCCTATCCGCATACTCCCATTTACCGCGAGGACACTAGGTGAAATATCTGAAGCGATTGTTGCTTTTGATCTTCGTCGTTTATCTGCTGCCGACATTTGCAGCCGCAGGCCTTTGGGCCATCAAGGACCGGCCCGGCCGATGGAGCGAGGCCAATTGGGGATCGGCCCATATCCTGCCGGAAGCACGCGATAGCCACGAGGCCGCAGTCTACATTTTTTCCGCCGCAACCGGCGGCCTTAAAGGCGCAGTCGCCAGCCACGCCTGGATCGTGACCAAGGAAAAAGGCGCCGCGAGCTACGTGCGCTATGACAAGGTCGGCTGGGGCAGCCCGATCCGACGCAACCACCGCCCGCCGGATGCCTATTGGTATTCGAACCCGCCGCAACTGGTGGCGGAAGCGAAGGGAGCAGCTGCCGAACTGCTGATACCAAAAATCGAGGGCGCGATCGCCGCCTATCCTTATTCCGAACCTGGCGGCTACACGATCTGGCCAGGGCCAAATTCCAATACGTTTGTAGCCTATGTGCTGCGCAACGTGCCTGAATTGGGCGCAGTGCTGCCACCGCATGCGGTCGGACGCGATTATCTGCCGGATGGCGAATTCTGGCATGTCGATGCCGACGGCCGCGACTTGCATGTGACGCTGCGGGGTATGCTTGGTGTTTCGGCGGGAATGCGCAGCGGTTTTGAACTGCATTTCCTGGGGCTGGTGGCCGGTATCGATATCGCTAGTCCCGGCATCAAGGTTCCAGCAATCGGAAGAATCGGCATTTAGCAGGAGAGCTATGCACAAAACGCAAAACGCCCGCGGAAGAGCGGGCGTTGAACGATCTTGGGAGGACTTCTGGGCTCAGAGGCCGTTTGCCGTGCGCGCGAAGCGACGGATATTGTGACGCTCGATGCCGAGGTCTTCCAGTTCGCGCGGGGACATCCGGTCCAGTTCGGTTACGGTCTGACGGAATTTGCGCCAGTTGTTGAGTGTGCGTACGACGTTCATAATGATCCCCTTTCCTTGGGTTTTCGAAGCCTAGCTGCCGGTGATTGGCGCTCTCTTGCCTTCGATGACCCTTATATACGCCTCAAAAAGATGCACTAAAAGCGCGCAATCCACACTCCAGCTATGCACATTTGCATCGATTGAATTGCGGAAGATCAATGAGCAGGCAAAGATACGAGGAAAGATAGGCAATTTGCCTTGGTCTGAAGCGAGGGACCCAATCTGTCATAACGACAACATGCAAAAAGGGCCGCTTTCGCGACCCTCCATGAGCTTTGGTCCTGTAACGAACCCGGTCCGCATCGCTGCGGTCCGATAAGAAGATGTGGTTCAGGCCGAGGGCTGCCCCGTCAAGACCGCCACCTTTCCATTGCCCGTAACACAGACCGAAATCTCATTAGACATTGGACCACCTTCCTTTCATTACGTTGACGATGATTGAAAGGTAGGTCCTGCCGGCCGGCCTTGCAAGGCAAGTTATGTAACGAAGCGCGAATATATGTGCGTTGCAAAATGAGCCGGCTCAGCTTAGCATGCGCAAGCTTTCCAATCATCGCCTTGCCAGAAGCGTGCGAAACGGTCGATGACCGGACCCACGACTTCCGCCGTGCGCCCCGAGGTAATACGGGTATTTGTCCCAACTGGACCTGTGATGTCGCGGCGCTAACTAAAGGCGTCCGCCTTTCGTTATCCCAGCAGGTTGATCGTGAAGCTTCCGACCATTCGACAAAACACGCCGGCTCCAGCAGCTCCTGTCGAGCCATTATCCCCGCTGGAGATCACCGCCACCCAGACGATCAATGATCGCGCGCATGCGCTGGTGATGCAGGAAGTCGCCTATGGGCTGGACAAGAACGGCAAGTCCGCCTGGTTGTTCATGCTGTGGGTATGGCTGACTTTCACCTTGCTCATGATATTTATCTGGTTCGATGACATCAAGGCGCCAGGGCTTCAGAACAGCCTGAACAGTCAGCAGATAATCTCGATCATTTCCAGCGCCGTTCCGCTTGTGCTGATAAGCCTCGCCTATGTCCTGTGGTCACGCTTCGCGATGCGGCGCAAACATTGGAAATATCGTCGCCATTTGCGCCGACTGGGCGAAACGCAGCCGCAGACCCTCACCTTCCGCTTCGATGGTGAGGGCATCACCACCACGACCAGGGACGACATGGCGCAACTGCAGCCCTGGCACGACGGCGTCTCCTTGCGGGAAGACGGACAATGGCTTTCCTTCGTCGCCTATCTGCACGAACTGTGCATCATCATTCCCAAGCGCGACCTTAATCCACAACAGATCGAAGCTGTCAAAGACTGGAACGAAAAGCGCATAGCGGGCGGTCTGCCGGAGGACCGCGCCGTCACACAGGCGCTGGCGGGGCAAGAGATCGCCTGCTCCGAGGAATTTACATCCAGCCGCGACGACCTGATTGCGACGATGATGGAAGTGGGCAACAGCCGCGCTTGGCGACGCCAACGAGCCGAAAGTTTCGTCACATTCGGCATCGGCTTCTGTTTTCTCGTTCCGCTGATCTACCTGATCGGCTGGGGCATGGATGTGGACCGCCTGCCCTTTGCCATCGCCTTGCCGATTTTTCTTGAGATGTTCGCAACAACTTTCTGGAAACCCGCTCTTGTCTGGCTGCTGGTGCTGGCGGGCTTCCTTGCCCTGTATCCGCTGTTGCGTCGATGGGGCGCGCGTTATTATGCCGATCAGGCGCTTGCCAAGGGGCTCGGTCGCAGCACGGTCTTCATCGGAGAAAACGGCATTTGGGACAATGGCAGCGCCATTCGCATGTTCATCCCCTGGGCGGCGATGCACGCTTGCAGGATCACGCCTGACCACATTTTCCTGACCATACGGCTCGGCGCAGTGCTGGCCTATCCCAAACGGATTTTCCCAGGCGACAGGCTTGCAGCGATCGAAGCACTGTTCAACGAAAGAGCCGGCCGCACTGCAAAAGGCGAGGAAGACGTGAGATGAAAGCTGCCCTTACTGCCGCTATCGCAATGCTCGTTTCCACCACGGCAGCGTTTGCACAGGAAGCCGTTGAACCGAATATGGTTTCACTCGATCACGGTATTTCCCTGGTCATGCCGCCCGGTTGGGCGGTCAAGAAACGAGGGGACAATCGCAAGAGTGATCGCGGCCGGCTGTCCGTCGATATCGTCTGCAACAGCGAGGCCTGCGAGAGAACACAGGAAACCTGCCTTTTTTCGCTGGATGCCGCGCGGTCGCCGACACCGGATGATGCGGCCAGCATTGCCGCACTCCATGACGATCCGGGCCGTCGCTATTTCCGCATGCGCGCAGTGCGCATCGCCACCAGCAAGGATGCCGAATTCCGCCGCCTGCTGGCCCCCATGACGATCGGCACTCGCGACTGGGTGGTGGCGGAAACCGATGCCCGCCACAATATGAAATCGGGCCTGTTCGCCCAGACCTTCGTGAACGGTTGGAAGATCAGCGCCAGTTGCAAGACCTGCGAAACCGGAGAAATCCGCCATCGTGATGCGATGGCGATGCTCGAGAGTTTCAGGCAGGATTAGAACTTCAGGATGATCTTGCCGATATGGCTGCTGGTTTCCATCAGCCGATGCGCTTCGCCGACCTGATCGAACGGCAGGACGGAATGGATGACCGGGGCAACCGTGCCGGCCTCCAGCAGCGGCCAGACCTGGCTTTGCAGATCATCACGGATGGCCCGTTTTTCCTCCGCCGTACGCGGGCGCATGGTCGATCCGGTCACCGTCAGGCGCTTGACCATGATCGGCGTTAGATTGACCTTTTCGGCAATGTTGCCGCCGAGGAAGGCGATGATCGACAGGCAGCCGTCCTTGGCCAGAACCGAAAGGTTCTTTTCCAGATAATCGGCGCCGATCATATCAAGCACGGCATCGACGCCAGCGCCGTTCGTCTCAACCTTGACGACTTCGGCAAAGTCTTCCGTTTTGTAGTTGATCGCACGTTTCGCACCGAGCTTCTCGCAGGCCGCGCGTTTTTCTTCCGACCCGACCGTCGTGTAGACCGTCGCGCCAAAGGCTTTGGCGAGCTGGATGGCGGTCGTGCCGATGCCGCTGGAGCCACCGTGGATCAGCACGCTTTCGCCTTCGGTCAAACCAGCCATCTGGAAGAGATTGGCCCAGACGGTGAAGAAGGTTTCGCAGAGCGCTGCGGCCTTGACCGCATCATAGCCCTTTGGCCATGGCAGCGCCTGACCGGCTGGAACAGCGCAATATTCGGCGTAAGCGCCGCCATTGGCGAGCGCGCAGACCTTGTCGCCGATCCCGAATTCGGAAACCCCGTCGCCAACGGCAACAACTTCGCCGGCGATTTCAAGTCCCAGGATGGAGCTTGCGTCCTTCGGCGGCGGATAGGCACCCTTGCGTTGCTGCACATCCGGGCGATTAACACCTGACGCCTCGACCTTCACGAGGATTTCTCCGGCGCGCGCAACAGGCAAAGGCCCGGTTGCCATGGTCATCATGTCAGGACCACCAAAGGAGGGCAGGTCGATATGGCGCATCTGGTTCGGCAGCATCGTTAAGCTCTCCCATTAACTCTTGGTGACCGAATTAGAGCAGCTGCTGAAATAAGGAAAGGTGGCGTTACGTCGCTCCCCCGGCAGCGATGATGCCACGACAGCCCTTGGGGCCGGGTTTGACCGCCCGCATGGCATCCGGCAAACTCCGCGGTATTGTTCTGCTGGCGATATGAAAGCGCTTTTCAATGAAACAGGATTTTCCGCAGGGGTTTTCGCGCCGCTTTTTTCTGGCCGGGTGTGCGACAACTGCACTGGCGGTGCCGGTTTTATCCGTTCGAGCAGCTGAGCCCGCCGGTCCGACCTATTTCCCCGACATCGACAGTCTGGCAGCCTCACTCGAAAAGGCTGGTGTCCCGGCTCTCGACCGCCGCAATCTTCTGCCTCTGGCAAAACCGACGATCATCATGCGGTCGAAGGCCATGCCGGACAATGACCTGCCGGTCGGTTGCGGCAAATTCGGAGGCGCCCCCGATCTGCCCGCCGAAATGCCCTGGCCGACGCGCGGCCCGTCCGAAGCCGGCAAGCAGGAAGTGGAAATCATCAGAACACTGCCAGGCATGCCCGGAAACAACAGCGTCAGGATCAAGGAGGAACTGGCCGGGCGCGAGGCACCACTGGCCTTTGTAATGCAGATCGACCTGGCGGCCTGCGCGGCGGCCGGCGCCATGGATCCCGACATACCCACCTCCGGCCTGCTGTCGATCTTCTTCGATTTCGTGTTCCGGCCATGGTTTGCCGAAAGTCGAGAAAACAGCGATTTCCGACTGATTTACACAGCGGTCACCGATAATTTGGTCCGCCGTCCAATTCCCGATCTTGGGCTTGGGCTTTGGGGCTACACTTTGGAAGAGATGGTGGCGATCGGATACGGCAAGGAAGATATGCATGCCTTCACCGCCGCGCGCCTGTATCCGGATTTCACCTACAGCCTGCCGGATGCAAAAGCACAGCCTGTCGTAGTGCGTTATGGTCTCGATGCGCCACATCGGGCGTGGCTGGAAAAATTGAACTTTTCGTCTGGAGATGGCGGGCAGGTCGGTGGCTGGCCGCTGCTGATTCAGCAGGATCCGGCCAATGATCTGGGCGCCGCCGATCTTGGCCAGACGCTTTCGGGTTACGATTACATCGGTGACATGCGCAAAATTTCGCCGGCGGCGAGCGAATGGATGACGCTTGTCACCTTTGCCGGGTATGACAGCGACAGCGTCGATTTCGACGGCACCTATTACGTGATGATGAGACGCAGTGACCTGAAGGCCCGCGATTTTTCGAAGGCCTGTATCGTTTACCAGACGAGCTGAAACAACTCAGGCAGGCTCGACGAGCGTGCTGAAGAACAGCCCACTTTCGCTCTGCTTGGCCTGCGACTTGATCTCGGCAATTTTCGCACCGACAGGGCTCATATCTTCAAGGACAAGACCTTTTGGCAGTTCGATCAGGCCGATCGAACAGCGCAGGAGAGGAAAATAACGTTCCATGCCCGAGCGGTCATGCCCTTTGATACGGCCCTCGGCGCGTTCTTGCGGCGAATAGAACTGCACGACGTCATCATGGAAATCGCTGAGCAGCCGCTCGAGGATTTCGGTAATTTCTTCGAGCGTCCAGCCGCTGACGCCGATGAAGAAATCATCGCCGCCGACATGGCCGAGGAAATCACCCTCGGAGAAGAAATACCGCTTCATCAGTGCCGCAAACAGCGAGATGGCGTGGTCGCCGATCTGGAAACCGTAATGGTCGTTGAAAGGCTTGAAATTGTCGAAGTCGCAATAGCAGAAGAAACGTGTCTGCTCGTCGTCGCGACCGGCGCTCTGCATGAAATCGCGAATGGCGAGATTGCCCGGCAGGCCGGTCAGCGGGTTCTGGTCCTGCGCGCTTTTCAGGCGCTTCTCATTGATGATCTTGATCAGCGAGGCGGCAGAAACGATGCCGGCATAACGCATGTTTTCAGTGAGGATGACGCAATCGCTGCCATCCATATTGGCAAAGATCGACATCAGCCGCTCTGCATTGGCGTCGAGGCCGACAGTCGGTGCGTGATCGACGAAATGCGAGATCGTGCGCTCATAGACCTTGTTTTTCAGAAGGTCGCGCCCGAACGGCTGATAGATAAATTCCTTCAGGTGATATTCGTGGATGATGCCGCGCGGCTCGCCATTGGCGTTCAACACCGGGAAGAAGGGCTGGCGCGGGTTGCGACGAAAAAGTTCGAACACACTGTCGATCGACTCGTGTTCATACACCGTCGGCAGACGCTCGATCTGCTTGCGGATGAGAATTTCATCAAGCGATTGCGTGGTGCGGCGGGTGCGACCGAGGTCTGCCAGATGGGCGAAGGAGGACTGCAACTCGTTGATGAAGGTGGTCGGCTTGGCGACAAAATAGCCCTGGATGAGATCCACGCCGAGTTCTCTGCAGGACAGGAATTCGGCTTCGGTTTCAACACCTTCGGCAATGACCCGCACCCCCAGGACATGCGCGGTATTGACGATGTTCTTCACCAGATGGCGCTTGCGCGGGCTTTTGTCGAAACCGGCGATGAAATGCCGGTCGATCTTCAGGTAATCGACCTGATAATCGCTGAGCAGCTTCATTTCGCTGTGGCCGACGCCGAAATCGTCGATGGCGATCTTGAAACCGACCTTGCGCATGGTCGTCATAAGGGCCGCAAATTCCGGCACGCTGGTATTGTCGAAGCGCTCGGACAGTTCGAAACAGACGGAAGACGGCGGCACATGCGCGTTACGCAGATGCTGGATGAGTTTTTCGACAAATTCCTCGCCGTGCTGGATCAGGCGGACATCAAGATTGAGGAACAGGGTGGCGTCGGAAAAATCCGGAAGGGTGGCGAATTTGGCAAGCGCGCGGCTGGCCATCATCTGTTCGAGCGGCAGAAGCTGTCCAGTGTCGGCGGCCTGATCGAGCAGTTGCAGCGGTGTTTCAAAACCGAGGCGGTCGCAGCCACGCATCAGGGCCTCGTAACCGAAGACCGTGCCGGTGCCGACTTCAACAATCGGCTGGAAGGCATTTTCGAGAACGAGCTTGCCGAGCGTGACCAGCTGGTCATTGGCATAACGCCGGAACATATCCGGTTCGAGTGACGTCGCTGCCGACATCGGCAATCTCCACTGCAGTATCAATAAAATTCTGGCCGGACGCTCGCAGCAAATGGTCAAAAATGACTTAGCCTTACATGAATGTTTGATGAAGCTTTTGTGACAGTAAAGATCGTTTTTAATCAAAGGGTAATCGGCACTTCGCTAAACAAGCATTTTGAATACACAGGCTTGCGTTCACGCGACGTCACCCGTCCGTGGCTTGATCTTTCCTGCAATGGCCCGGCGCGCCGGGGGTATTCATTCGGAGAGCCCACGCGAACGCGGAACCTCACTGTAGTTTAAGTCTATGGCTCCGCGTTCGCGTGGCCTTCGGCGTCTTTTCGGGGCTTCCGGCCCCTACAAGTGCTCCCCTCGCCTCACTGCGTGGCTTCATTCGCGTCCGCCTTTCGGGCGGACCTGCCACTTGCACGGCTAAACCGAACCCGGCATGGCTGCCAGGGGAAGGCTTGATAAGGTTTTGGCATTTTCGCCGCCACCCATGGGTTTCACCTCCCCTGATCTTGCCGCACGTTACGGTTCGACCAAGGGCGCCGACCTCCGCCTGCCCGCGAACGTCTCTCGAACACTCCGGCAACGAGGGCTGGTGAAGTATCGCACGGGCTGGAAATACGGGGATGAACTCGGAGTCAACGTGTTGATATTGTTGAATCGACCCGTCAGAACGTCCACGGGATTTTGTCAATTGTGGGGGCGATGGGGCCGTTGACAGTGGAGGGCTTGGCGCCAGAACATCCTCGCATCCGTGATGTCCTCCCTCACCCCAAACACAACAACAAATGTCGTTTCCGGATATTGATTGATCACTCAATCAAAAATAGACTTTTGACAATTGAAGGGAGCCACATGCCACGCATCGGGATGGAACCGTTACGTCGAAAGGCGCTTGTAGATGCCGCGTTGCGTACGATCGGCAGCCATGGTTCGCTGGATGTGACCATGTCCGAAATTGCCCGCGAGGCAGGCGTTTCGGCGGCTCTCGCCCATCATTATTTCGGCAGCAAGCAGCAGCTGGTGATCGCCACCATCCGGAGCCTGCTGGCGCGGCTGCGCGCCGATCTTGTGACCGCGCTTCAGGAGACGAACAGTGCGCGAAAAAGACTGTCGGCGGTGATCCGCGTGTCGTTTCATGCCGATCAGTTCGATACCGAGACGGTGGCGGCGTGGCTGGCATTTTATGTGGAGGCGCAACGGTCCGAAGAAGTGCGCCGCCTGCTGATCATTTATACGCGGCGGCTGCGCTCGAACCTCAAGCATGCACTGACGCAGCTTTGCCCGCCCGACGATGCGACCAGGATTGCCGAAGGCGTGGCGGCGATGATCGATGGCCTGTATATCCGCCAGAGCCTGAACGCCTCGCCGCTTGGAAACGACGCGCCGATCAGGCTGACCGAAGATTATCTCGACATGCAGCTCAAGCCTTTTTTGAAGGACACCGAAACGCCGTGAGCCAGACCCGCCCGAACATTCTCATCATCATGGTCGACCAGCTGAACGGGACGTTTTTCCCCGACGGTCCGGCGGATTTTCTGCATGCGCCGCATATGAAGGCGCTGGCCGCCCGCTCCGCCCGGTTCCGCAACAATTACACGTCGTCGCCGCTCTGCGCGCCGGCCCGCGCCTCGTTCATGGCAGGGCAATTGCCGAGCCGCACGCGGGTTTACGACAACGCCGCCGAATATGTTTCTTCGATCCCGACCTATGCGCACCACCTGCGCCGTGCCGGCTATTACACGGCACTTTCGGGAAAGATGCATTTCGTCGGCCCGGACCAGATGCATGGTTTTGAAGAACGCCTGACCACCGATATCTACCCTGCCGATTTCGGCTGGACGCCGGATTACCGCAAGCCGGGCGAGCGCATCGACTGGTGGTATCACAATATGGGTTCGGTGACCGGCGCTGGCGTGGCCGAAATCACCAATCAGATGGAATATGACGACGAGGTCGCCTTCCTCGCCAACCAGAAGATCTACCATCTCTCCCGCGAACGGGATGATGCCGAGCGCCGTCCATGGGCGCTGACGGTTTCGTTTACGCATCCGCACGACCCTTACGTGGCACGGAAAAAATTCTGGGACTTGTATGAGGACTGCCCGCATCTGATGCCGGAGGTGGGTATGCTAGCGGAACAGGACCCGCATTCGAAACGCATCCTGAAATCCTGCGACTACGACGCCTTCGACATTACCGAAGAGAACGTTCGCCGCTCGCGTCAGGCCTATTTCGCCAACATCTCCTATATCGACGAAAAGGTCGGCGAGTTGATCGACACGCTGACCCGCACCCGCCAGCTGGACGATACGCTGATCCTGTTCTGCTCCGACCATGGCGATATGCTCGGCGAGCGCGGACTGTGGTTCAAGATGAACTTCTTTGAAGGTTCTGCGCGTGTGCCGCTGATGATTGCCGGCCCCGGCGTCACCTCCGCCCTGCATATCGAGCCTGTCTCCAATCTCGACGTGACGCCGACATTGTGCGACCTCGCCGGCATTTCGATGGACGAGATTGCACCCTGGACGGATGGCGAAAGCCTGAAACCCGTTATCGACGGCACCGTGCGTAAAAATCCGGTGCTGATGGAATATGCTGCCGAAGGCTCCTATGCGCCGCTGGTGGCGATCCGCGAGGGCAAGTGGAAATACATTCACTGCACGCTCGATCCGGACCAGCTTTTCGATCTCGACAGCGATCCTCAAGAACTGACCAATCTTGCAGATGATCCGGAATTTTCCGAGGTGGTCGCAATGTTCCGGCAGAAACGCGAAAAACGCTGGGACATGGGCGCTTTCGATGCAGCTGTCCGCGAAAGCCAGGCGCGCCGCTGGGTGGTGTACGAGGCGCTGCGCAACGGTGCCTATTACCCCTGGGATCACCAGCCGCTGCAAAAGGCATCCGAGCGCTATATGCGTAACCACATGAACCTCGACAATCTCGAAGAATCCAAGCGTTACCCGCGGGGAGAATAATATGCGCGCACAGCCAACAGCCAGCCACTTTATCGATGGCGAATATGTGGAAGACACTGAAGGTACAGCCTTCGAAAGCCTGTATCCGGCAACCGGCGAGGTAATTGCCCGCCTCCATGCCGCAACTCCCGCCATCGTCGAAAAGGCGATCGCCGCTGCCAAACGTGCTCAGCCGGAATGGGCGGCACTGAGCCCGACCGCGCGTGGCCGCATCCTGCGCCGCGCCGCCGACATCATTCGCGAGCGCAACCGCGAACTGTCGGAGCTGGAAACGCTCGATACCGGCAAGCCGATCCAGGAAACCATCGTTGCCGACCCGACCTCGGGCGCCGACAGTTTTGAATTTTTCGGCGGCGTGATCGCGGCCGGGTTGAATGGCAACTACATTCCGCTGGGTGGCGATTTTGCCTATACCAAGCGTGTGCCTCTGGGTGTGTGCGTCGGCATCGGTGCGTGGAACTATCCACAGCAGATCGCCTGCTGGAAGGCGGCACCGGCACTGGCCGCCGGCAATGCCATGGTGTTCAAGCCTTCGGAGAACACGCCGCTCGGTGCGTTAAAGATCGCCGAGATCCTGATTGAGGCCGGGCTTCCCAAAGGTCTGTTCAACGTCATTCAGGGCGACCGCACCACCGGTCCTCTGCTGGTGCAGCATCCTGATGTCGCAAAGGTGTCGCTGACCGGGTCGGTGCCAACCGGGCGCAAGGTGGCGGCAGCGGCTGCCGGCACCCTCAAGCACGTAACGATGGAACTTGGCGGGAAATCGCCGCTGATCGTGTTCGACGATGCCGACCTCGACAGCGCCGTCGGCGGCGCCATGCTCGGCAACTTCTATTCGACTGGACAGGTGTGTTCGAATGGCACCCGCGTGTTCGTTCAGCGCGGCATCAAGCAGGCGTTTCTGAGCAAACTGAAGGCGCGCACGGAAAACATCGTGATCGGCGAACCGCTCGACGAGGCGACGCAGATGGGGCCGATGGTGTCCTTCGAACAGCGCCAGAAAGTGCTGTCCTATATCGACAAGGGCAAAACGGAAGGCGCAACGTTGGTGACCGGCGGCGGCCTGCCGAACCATGTGACCGGCGAAGGTTATTACATCCAGCCCACCGTGTTTGCCGATGTGACAGACGACATGACGATCGCCCGCGAGGAGATTTTTGGGCCGGTGATGTGCGTGCTCGATTTCGACGACGAGGCCGAGGTGATTTCGCGTGCCAACACGACGGAATTCGGTCTGGCGGCGGGCGTGTTTACCGCCGATCTGACGCGTGGGCACCGTGTCGTCGATCAGCTCGATGCCGGGACCTTGTGGATCAATACCTACAATCTCTGCCCGGTGGAAATCCCCTTCGGCGGATCAAAGCAGTCCGGCTTCGGGCGGGAAAATTCGCTGGCCGCGCTGGAGCATTATTCCGAGTTGAAGACGGTGTATGTGGGCATGGGCAAGGTCGAGGCGCCGTATTGATATGAGCTCTTCCGTGTCGGGACATATTCTTCACGACACGGACAACTTGAACACCGTAACAGGGTCTACCGATTGTGTGCACGAATATCTCGGCGGCTCAACCGCCGACGGAAAACCATCGAGATCCAAGCCACACATAGTGGAATGTACCAGATAAAAAACGACAGGCCCGTATAATGCTGAAGAGCAGCGGAGATTGCAGCAATGGTAAGACAGGAAAGACCCATTTTGAGTTTTCTGCTGGCCTCGCGGTATCCACTTGCCATGGGAGAACGCATGAAGTCGATAAATTGGTCGAGCATTTGACGGCTGGTCACAGCACCTGGCTTCTTTGCCTCTGTCGTGGCCCGGTCGTTTTCCAGCGTCCGCAGCTTTAGCGTCAATCGCGAGGAAAAACCAATGCCCGCCATTTCTGCAATACACCTCCGACCATATGCGCAGAAATGTTGCATCAAGACACGCCTCCCGCAAGCGTTCTGACAAGCAAGATCAATTAAAACGATACCATCCCTAACGACAGATTAGGAACGCAACCATGCAGCAGGCAGATTTCGTCATCATCGGTTCCGGTTCGGCGGGTTCCGCCATGGCTTATCGTCTGTCGGAGGACGGCAAGCACTCGGTGATCGTCATCGAAGCCGGCGGATCGGATATCGGGCCGTTCATCCAGATGCCGGGCGCGCTGGCGTGGCCGATGAGCATGAAACGCTACAACTGGGGTTATCTCTCCGAGCCCGAGCCGAACCTCGACAACAGACGCATCACGGCACCGCGTGGAAAGGTTCTGGGCGGTTCGTCCTCCATCAACGGCCTCGTCTACGTGCGCGGCCACGCCGAGGATTACAACCGGTGGGAGGAGTTGGGCGCGAGCGGCTGGGCTTATGCGGATGTGCTGCCCTATTTCAAGCGAATGGAAACGTCGAATGGTGGCGAGGCCGGCTGGCGCGGCACGGACG
Source organism: Endobacterium cereale (assembly GCF_009617585.1). Lineage (GTDB taxonomy): Bacteria > Pseudomonadota > Alphaproteobacteria > Rhizobiales > Rhizobiaceae > Neorhizobium > Neorhizobium cereale. The sequence continues at coordinate 20,068 of NZ_WIXI01000043.1, forward strand.
GACCCCTGCATGTGCGCCGCGGGCCGGTGACCAATCCTCTCTTCCATGCCTTCATCAAGGCGGGAGCACAGGCCGGGTTCGAGACGACGGAGGACTATAACGGCTCGAAGCAGGAAGGTTTTGGGTTGATGGAGCAGACGATCCACAATGGTCGTCGCTGGTCCGCCGCTAATGCCTATCTAAGACCGGCGATGAAACGGCCGAATGTCGAAGTTGTTCACGGTTTCGCCAACAGGGTGGTGATCGAGAACGGCCGCGCCACCGGCGTCGAAATTGTTCGTCGCGGGACGACGGAGGTGATCAAGGCCAACCGCGAGGTGATCGTTGCCGCTTCCTCGTTCAACTCACCAAAGCTGCTGATGCTGTCCGGCATCGGGCCGGCGGCGCACCTGAAGGATATGGGCATCGAGGTGAAGGTGGACCGGCCGGGGGTCGGCGCCAATCTGCAGGATCATATGGAATTCTATTTCCAGCAGGTCTCGACCAAACCGGTTTCGCTCTATTCATGGCTGCCATGGTTCTGGCAGGCCGTGGCGGGTGCGCAGTGGCTGATGACCAAGGGCGGTCTTGGCGCGTCGAATCAGTTCGAGGCCTGCGCCTTTCTGCGATCGGCACCGGGCGTGAAACAGCCGGATATCCAGTTCCATTTCCTGCCGGTGGCAATCTCCTATGACGGCAAGGCGGCGGCCAAGAGCCACGGTTTTCAGGTCCATGTCGGTTACAACCTGTCGAAATCGCGCGGCAACGTCACTCTGCGCTCGTCCGATCCGAAAGACGATCCGGTCATCCGTTTCAACTACATGAGCCAACCGGAAGACTGGAAAAAGTTTCGCCACTGCGTGCGCCTGACTCGGGAAATCTTTGCGCAGAAGGCGTTCGACGATTATCGCGGACCGGAAATTCAGCCGGGCGAAAACGTACAGTCGGACGAAGAGATCGACGCCTTCCTGCGTGAACATCTGGAAAGCGCCTATCATCCCTGCGGCACCTGCCGCATGGGCCGCGCCGACGATCCGATGGCGGTGGTCGATCCGGAATGCCGGGTGATCGGCGTCGAAGGTCTGCGGGTGGCGGATTCATCGATCTTCCCGCATGTGACCTATGGCAATCTCAACGGCCCCTCGATCATGACCGGGGAGAAGGCGGCGGACCATATTCTCGGGAAAACGCCTTTGCCGCGCAGCAATCAGGAGCCCTGGGGCAATCCGCGTGTGGAGGTCAGCGACCGGTAGTCTCGGTCTTCATATTGCCATCTCGTGCATTGCAATTGCGATGCACCGTCCCATCGACCACCCGGCAAGTCAATCTTCCTGCCCACTCGCCCTTACATGCCAAGATTCCATGCGATAGGTTTGCCGACGGGAGAGTTCGTTCCATCATGACAGGTAACATCGCATGCTTTTGAGCTGGCAATTCTGGGCAGTGATGTCCGCCATTTTCGCCGCATTGACCGCTGTTTTTGCCAAGGTCGGCATCGAAAACATCAATTCCGATTTCGCGACCTTCATCCGCACAATCGTCATTCTCGTGGTTTTGGCGGCAATCCTGTCGATCATCGGCGGCTGGCAGCCGATCAACACGATCTCCACGAAGACCTGGGTTTTTCTGGTGCTTTCCGGCCTTGCAACCGGCGCTTCATGGCTATGTTATTTCCGTGCGCTGAAACTGGGCGATGCTGCCCGTGTAGCGCCGATCGACAAAATGAGCGTTGTTCTGGTGGCGGTGTTTGGCGTGACGTTTCTGGGTGAAAAACTGTCTTTGCCCAATTGGCTGGGCATCTGCCTTATCGCCACAGGCGCGGTATTGGTTGCCTACCGCGGCTGATAGGATTTTGCACCCGCGATAAAGACCATCGCAAAAGATATCTGATGGGAGTCGCTGGCGAGCAAGGACCATAGCGTTCGCCATGCCATATCAAAAAGATTGTCTTCGACCAACAGCATGGTCGCCAGAAAAGCGGTGACGGCCACGAGAATGAAAAACAGCTGAATGCTGCGATCCGCCGTACCGATATCGGCAACGCGGATTTTATTGCGCCTTGTGAAATCGGCGCCTGCTGTCGCGTCTGACTTATGAGCCTGTGGCACGGTAAAAGCCTGTTTGCGAAAGGGAGACAGGCAGCTTTTTAGCAAAATTTGATTTACCGAAACTTACGCTTGCAAATCCGAGGAAAAAAGCCCGGGATGCTGCAGGCGTGACCGGCTCAATCTTGCGCGACGTGCACCGACATCGCCAGCGAAATATGCGACCAGACATCGTTTGGGCCGATGGGCAGAAGCCTGACGCAAAAGCGAGAGTTCCCGCCCATCATATGCAGATCTATTTATTGAAGATTTTCCAGCGGGTGGGGCGGAAACGGGCCTCTGCGCCGAGTTCGACCGGCGCATGCAACGGCACTTCCACTTCCACATGGAACGGTGCGTGGCCGTTATTGGCGATATCTATTTCGGCGATACGCGTGCCAGCCAAACGGCGACAGGCAGTGACCTTGCCTGACAGCGCCTGGCTCTCGTCGGTCAACACCACATCTTCCGGGCGGAAGAACAGATCACCGGCAGTATTGGCGCCTTCGGAGAGACCGATCGGTTCCCCCTGAAACAACACCGTGCCATCCTTCACCTCGACCGGCAGATGTGAGGATTCACCGATGAAGGAGAACACGAAGGGCGATTGCGGGCGGTCATAGACGTCGTCGGCAGAACCGACCTGTTCGATCTTGCCCTGGCTCATGACGACGACGCGATCGGCCAGCTCCAGCGCCTCTTCCTGATCGTGGGTGACGAAGACGGTGGTGTGGCCGGTCCGATCATGAAACTCGCGTAGCCAGCGACGCAGTTCCTTGCGCACCTTGGCATCGAGCGCGCCAAAAGGTTCGTCGAGCAGCAGGATGCGCGGTTCGATGGCCATGGCGCGGGCCAGCGCCACACGCTGACGCTGACCGCCGGAGAGCTGGTTGGGGTAGCGGTTTTCCAGTCCCGACAGTTGTACCATGTCGAGCAGATCGGAGACGCGCTTTTTGATCTCGGTCTTGGGTGGGCGGCTGGCGGAGGGCCTTACCTTCAGGCCAAAGCCGATATTCTGCGCCACCGTCATGTGACGGAACAGGGCGTAATGCTGGAACACGAAACCGACATGGCGATCCTGCACCGAGTGATGCGATGCGTCTTCGTCTCCGAAGAAGATTTTTCCGTCGGTCGGGAAATCCAGGCCGGCGATCAGGCGCAGAAGCGTTGTCTTGCCCGAACCGGACGGGCCGAGCAAAGCGATCAGCTCACCGGACGCGATGTTCAGCGAAACATCGTTCAGGGCGGCGAAACGGTCGAATTCCTTGCGGATATTGTTGATGCGAACTTCCATGCGAACGGCCTTTAATGTCTGCCGCCGGCGGCGCCGGCACCGAACCGAAGTTCGAGAAGGGTTTTGAGAGCGAGTGTGACGAGAGCCAGAAGCGCGAGCAGCGAGGCCACGGCAAAGGCTGCGACCATGTTGTACTCGTTATAAAGGATCTCGACATGCAGCGGCATGGTGTTGGTGAGGCCACGGATGCGGCCCGAGACGACCGACACGGCGCCGAATTCCCCCATGGCGCGGGCGTTACAGAGCAGCACGCCGTAAAGCAGGCCCCATTTCACGTTCGGCAGCGTCACGTACCAGAATGTCTGCCAGCCGGAGGCGCCCAATGACAGCGCGGCTTCCTCATCACCGGTGCCCTGGTCCTGCATGAGCGGGATGAGTTCGCGGGCAACGAAGGGGAATGTGACGAAGACGGTGGCAAGCACGATGCCCGGCACGGCAAACAGGATCTCGATGCCATAGGTTTTCAGCCACGGCCCAAGCACGCTGGCACTGCCGAACAGCAGCACATAAACGAGGCCGGAAATGACCGGAGAAATGGAGAAAGGCAGGTCGATCAGGGTGATCAGAAAGGCTTTTCCCTTGAACTCGAACTTGGCAATGGCCCAGGCGGCGGCCACCCCGAAAATCACGTTCAACGGTACGGCGATGGCGGCTACCGTCAGTGTCAGTTGGATGGCAGCCCAGGCATCGGGTTCGACCAGAGCTTCCTCATAGGTGACCCAGCCCTCGCGAAACGCCTCGACGAAAACCGAGACCAACGGCAGGAACAGGAAGAAGGCGAGGAAAACCAGGGTCAGCCCGACGAGCAGGATCTTGGTGACGAGGCTTTCGTCGGCGGGATTGCGGAAGGTGCGGCGGTTATCAGACATTGCCATACCTCCTGCGGCTCCAGGCCTGGATGAGATTGATGACCAGCAGCATGGCAAACGAGATCAAGAGCATGATCGTGGCAATTGCCGTGGCGCCGGCATAGTTGAATTCTTCCAGCCGGATGACGATCAGCAGCGGCGCGATTTCTGAGACATAAGGGATATTGCCGGCGATGAAGATTACCGAGCCGTATTCCCCCACGCCTCGGGCGAAGGCGAGCGCAAAGCCGGTGAGGACGGCGGGTGTCAGGCCGGGCAGCAGAACCTGAAAGATGGTCTGGAAACGGTTGGCGCCGAGCGTGGCGGCGGCTTCCTCCACCTCGCGGTCAATCTCTTCCATGATCGGCTGCACCGTGCGCACCACGAAGGGCAAGCCGATGAAGATCAGGGCAATGACGATGCCATAAGGCGTGAAAGCGATGCGGAACGGCATAAACAACGAACCGACCCAGCCGTTCGGCGCATAAAGCGAGGCGAAAGCGATGCCGGCAACGGCCGTGGGCAGCGCAAAGGGCAGGTCGACCATGGCATCGATCAGCCGGCGTCCGGGAAAACGGTAACGCGTTAGAACCCAGGCGAGAATGGTGCCGAAGATGACATTGATGAGGGCTGCGGCAAAGGCGGTACCGAAGGAGACGTAAAGCGCGCGGATGGTGCGTTCATCGGTGAGGATGGCGAAAAAGCCGGACCAGCCGAGTTCGGCCGTGCGCCATAGCAGGCCGGCTATGGGAATGAGAATGATCAGCGACAGGTAGGCGAGCGAAAAGCCGAGCGTCAACCCGAAACCCGGGATGATGCTCGGCTGCTTTACTCTCCAGCCCGCCTTGGAAGCGGTGGCGGATGCGGTCATGCTTGGTTCCGAATTCGAGAATACTGGCCCAACATGGCAACGGTGCGGATCAAACTACCGCACCGTGCCGTCAGTGTCACTTGGTGGCGTTGGGCAGGCCCTTACTTTGCGCCGGGCTTGTAGATCTGGTCAAAGATGCCGCCATCGCCGAAATGCTCGGGCTGCGCCTTTTTCCAGCCGCCGAACAGCGGGTCGTCGATGGTGACGAGCTTAATATCCGGCAACTGCTTCAGGAGTTCCGGCTTCACTACTTCGCGCTTCGACGGGCGATAGAAATGCTTGGCCGCGATGTTCTGACCTTCATCCGAATAGAGATACTGCAGATAGGCTTCGGCGACCTTGCGTGTGCCCTTGGCATCGACAACGCTATCGACGACGGCAACCGGCGGCTCCGCGAGAATGGAGATCGGCGGCACGACGATGTCGAAAGCGTCCTTGCCGAATTCCTCACCGGCGAGATAGGCCTCGTTTTCCCAGGCGAGCAGAACGTCACCGATCTGGCGCTGTGCGAAGGTTACGGTCGAGCCACGGGCACCGGTATCGAGAACAGGCGCGCGCTTGTAGAGATCGGAGATATAGGCCTTGATCTTGTCCTGATCGCCCTTGAACTCCTCATTGGCCCATGCCCAGGCGGCAAGATAGTTCCAGCGGGCGCCACCTGATGTCTTCGGGTTCGGGGTGACGATCTGCACGTCGCCCTTCACGAGATCGCCCCAGTTCTTGATGCCCTTCGGATTGCCCTTGCGGACAAGGAAGACGATCGTGGACGTGTAAGGCGAAGCGTTGTTGGGCAGGCGTGTGCGCCAGTCTTCCTTGATCTTGCCGGTCTTCTGGATGGCGTTGATATCGCTTTCGAGCGCCAGCGTCACGACATCGGCATCGAGGCCATCGATGACGGAACGGGCCTGTGCGCCGGAACCGCCATGCGACTGGCGGATGGTGACATCGTCACCGCCTTCGGCCTTCCAATGTTTCTGGAAGGCGGCGTTGAAATCCTTGTAAAGCTCGCGGGTCGGATCATAGGACACGTTGAGGAGCTGGGAGGCTGCAAAAGCCGGTGCGATGCTGCCGGCAGCCAGTGTCACGCCGAGTGCGGCAGCCATCAGCCGCTTTCCAATTCCATCGGTAAAATTCAGCATGAGATCTCTCCTGTGGTCAGTGCCTAAACACTAGCGGTCAGGTCGTCTTAGTCAATTCACGGCGAAAAGAAGGCAAAACTGTTTCCCTTGAGCAGGTTCAGGCGACAAAGAATGCGCTCCCGGAAGGTGAAAGCGCAGAACGCACGCATTGGGAAAACAACGGATCAGGAAATGGCGATCCCGTACCAAAGCATCGTTTCGACAGACGAAGTGCTTGAATGACATGGTCCAAGTTGCGAAAAGCGTTGCACTGCCCGCAAGGAATTTTGAAACATGACGTCTCTATCCCGGCGAAGCCTTTTGCATAAATCCACGATTGCAGCCTTCTGCCTTTCCGGCTTCGGCATCAGCGGCCGTGCCCTTGCGCAAATGCCGGATGACGAAAGGTTCAAACGGGAGGTCATCGAGATCCTCAAGCAGCGCCATCCCGAATGGGTCATCGACGCCGGCGGCGATGCCCGGACAATCTCGATTGGCTCGAAGCAGATCTCGCTCGACAATGTCTATATCTACACCCGCGACATGCCGCTGGCGGAGCGGCAAAAGGCAATCCTGGACTTCATCGAGACGGTACAGGCAAGCAGCGACGGGCCGAGTGCGGAAGACATTCCATTCGCCCAGGCGCGCGAACGACTGATGCCGCAGATCGTGCCGGCGGAATACAAGGATCAGGTGTCGGGCCTGCTGACACGACCCTTCTTCGCGGGGCTCGACGTCGCCTATGTGCTGGATGAGGAAAAACGCTACAGCTTGGTGAAGGATGCCGTGCTCGCCGCCTGGAAGGTCGATCGGGAGGAGATCGAGCGTATCGCGCTGGCGAACCTCGAAACACTCGCGACCGGGCAGGAGATCACCGCAAAATCATCGAACGACGGCGGGCAGTATGTCACAACCGATGCCGGCGACGCCTTCAGCGCCGCGCGCATTCTTCTCCCCTCCTTCATGGCGAGTGTGCGTGAGGCGATGAAGGTCAAGACCGTTTTCGTGGGCATTCCCAACCGTGATTTCATGGTCGCCTGGACGCCAGATTTCGCGCCGCGCCGCCGCTTCGCCACCGCCATATACGAGGACGCGAGAAACCAACCTTATCCGCTGACAGATACGCTTTTCGTCTCGGACACATCCGGCATTCGGCTTGCCTCTGCCGAGGAGCGGCTTGACCATGGGCGATGAGGCAAGGTCAGCGCGGATCGAGGCAAACCGAAATGTTTTGCGGAAGCGTGTCCGGCAAGCGGGCTATATCTGGGCACGCGACTTTGCCAACATGCAGCCGCTGGTTTCGATCGAAGAGTATTTTGCCGAGGGCGTTAACGAGGAGGCATTCGAGACCGAATGCATCCCACGGTTCGGTATTGCCGCCTTTGCACGACTTCTGACCGAGATCAGAGAACGACCGGATGTTTCAGATGTTGTCATCGAGATGGATGACGATTTCGAGACCGGCTGGCCTCGCCATGATTACATCTTCATTGCCACAAGCCGTGACGCACCAGAGGTGACGGCGTGGTTCGGCGAGATTGCTCCGGACGCGATATTTTCGGTCGGGACGACACATGGCTTCGTCAAGGCCCGAAGCATCCGAATTCAGGACATCAACCTAGCCGAAGGTTATCGCGCGTGGGCGCTGCGTTGGCATTCAGATTGGAGCAGGAAGTGCGAGGCGATCTGGTCTCGACTCAAGGAGGCAATACCACGTCTTCTCGTAACCCTGGAGCGCGCAGGCATGACCGCGGTCGCAAAGCGTTATCCGGCCACAGTCATGGATGACTTGATCAAACTCAGCGACCACGCATCGTTCGAAGCAATTCAATGGGCAGGCTATCCCGGTGGCGCGACCATCCCCTTTCCAGCCGACGACTTGGTAATCGGTGACCTTGCTGAATGGCCGCGATTGCAGCTCGGCTATCGCTGCAATGCCATTAGCGGCGCGATTGTACCAGACTGGCCGGAGCATCTGCATGTAATCGCCAGCGCCGGCGCCGATCCGTTCTGCATTGATGACCTGACGGACGAAATCTTCTTTGCCCGCCACGGCATGAGTTCATGGTCGTTTGAAAAGGTAGCGGATGATCTCGCTCAGTTCATCGACGTGATCGAACGGTGGGTGTCGTTTTACGTCGTCGACAAGGGCGAAAACATCCTGAACGAGGATTTCGAAGTCGAGGCGAGCACTCTGGCGGAGATAAGGGCAAAGGTTCTGGCCGATCTCGATGAAGGCTCACAGGCGGCTTTCATTCGAGCGCTCGGGGTCTAGAAACTCCGCGTTCAGGCCGAAAGCAGTTCCCGAACCGGTGCCTTGGTCGATCCCGCTCCCTCGACCGCATCAGCGATCGTGGTATTGAACAGCACCTCGCGCGTGGCATCGGCGACGCGGGCGAAGACATGGCGGATTTCGCACAGATGTTCGCCGTCGCAATCCTCGCATTTGCGGTAGGCTGTCTGCGACAGGCAGGGAAGCGGCGCGATCGGACCATCGACCAGACGCAGGACTTCGCCAAAGCTGATTTCGCCGGCGGATTTCAGCAGAAGATAGCCGCCCTGCTTGCCGCGTCGGCTCTCGACCATGCCGGAGCGTTTGAGGTCGAGCAAAATCTGTTCGAGAAACTTCTTCGGGATGCTCTGCTGCTGGGCAATCTCCGAGATCATCATCGGCTCTTCAGGATGAGCCTGCGCGAGTGCGGCCAGCGCCCTCAGCGCATATTTCGCTTTCTGCGATATCATCACGCGACCATCATATACGCACGTCCTGCCATCATTGACGGGACGCGGAAGATCTCAGTTTCGAGAAATTCGCGGAGGGGATCTCAAGAACTCCGGCGCGACGCAAAACACGTTTGACGTGCGACACCTTGTGCCTAGCTCAAATGATGAACGATTACAAACGAATGCCGCATTGAAACGGGTAAATATTCTTGACGTTGATTAACGTGGACATGTGTTTCGTGAAGACATTTGCACGATGCCCGCCCTGAATGTCGATAACGTCGCCGATTGAACAGCATGCCATTCCACATGCGACATAAACGATGCAGGTCGGGCCAAGGCAGCATAATGCCGGTTTTCGCACTTCTCGCGCCAGTTTTCTCCGTGTTTATGCGTTTGGAGAGATATTTGCTCCACGCGGGCTTCGCTTGAAACCCGTTTTTCTGGCTTTGAGCCGGGTGCACAGGGATAATTCCGTCACTGAAAACGGAATGAAGCCATGACAGTTCATGCCGCCTCCGCGGAGATTGCCTCTCTCGATACACAATTTGCAGATCTCGACCTTGCCGGTCGCCTGTCACTTGCGGCAACGCTTGGGCGCGCGGTTTTCACCACCTCGCTTGGCATCGAGGATCAGGTGATTACAGCTGCAATCGGCACACACCGCTTGCCCATCGATGTTTCGACGCTGGAGACCGGCCGTCTGTTCAAGGAAACCGTCGATCTGATGTCCGAGACGGAAGAACGTTACGACATCACCATCCATCGTTTCCATCCGCAACAGGACGATATCGATGCCTATGCCGCAAAATATGGGCTCAACGGCTTTTACGACAGCGTCGAAGCTCGCCATGCCTGCTGTCATGTCAGAAAGTTGATCCCGCTCGCCAAGGCGCTGTCGGGTGCCGAGGTTTGGATCACCGGCCTGCGCCGTGGCCAGTCCGGCAACCGAGCCACCACCCCCTTCGTGGAATTCGATGCCGAGCGCGGCCTCATCAAGGTCAATCCGCTGGCCGACTGGGATATCGATAGGATCAAGGCGTATGTCTCGGCAGAAGCCATTCCTGTCAATCCGTTGCACGCCCGTGGGTATCCCTCGATCGGCTGCGAACCCTGTACCCGCGCCATCAAGCCCGGCGAGCCAGAACGCGCCGGGCGATGGTGGTGGGAAGGTGACGAAAAGCGCGAATGCGGTCTGCATGTGCCGGAAAGCCCGAACGGGGCTCAGGCGACCGAAAACGCTGCTCAGCCTGTTTCCCAGGCCAGCTTCGCGGCAAGTCCCGTCCGTTGACGGTGAACGCCAGATTTTTGTGTTTGTAGAAATACCCGGAGACCGAAATGCCCCTGTCCGTACAGGAAACGGAAATCAAGAACCCGCCCGTTTCCAGACCACCGCTTGACCCGCATCTGAAGGCCCTCGAAAACGAAGCCATCCACATTTTTCGAGAAGTGGCAGCCGAGTTCGACAACCCGGTCATGCTCTATTCGATCGGCAAGGATTCATCCGTGCTTCTGCATCTGGCGCGAAAGGCCTTTTATCCGGGCCGCGTGCCCTTCCCGCTTCTTCATGTCGATACGACCTGGAAGTTCAAGGAGATGATCGAATTCCGCGACCGCATAGCCGACGAATACGATCTCGACCTCGTGGTGCATACCAACAAGCGCGGCGCTGAAGAAAACATCACACCCTTCACCCATGGTTCGGCCTTTTACACCGACGTGATGAAGACCGAAGCGCTGAAGCAGGCGCTGGATGCGGGCGGCTACGACGCCGCCTTCGGTGGTGCCCGACGCGATGAGGAAGCCAGCCGCGCCAAGGAACGCATCTATTCCTTCCGCACGCCCGACCACAAATGGGACCCGCGCAACCAGCGCCCCGAACTGTGGAACGTCTATAACGGCATGATCCGAAAAGGCGAAAGCGTGCGCGCCTTCCCGCTGTCCAACTGGACCGAGGTCGATATCTGGCGCTACATCCAGGCGGAAGACATTCCGCTTGTGCCGCTCTATTACGCCGCGACACGCCCTTATGTGGAACGCGACGGCATGATGATCCTGGCCGAAGACCTGCGGCTGGAGCTTCTGCCCGGCGAAGAGGTCCAGCATGGCTCCATCCGTTTCCGCACGCTCGGTTGCTTTCCGTTGACGGGCGCCATCCGTTCGACCGCCTCCAATCTCGACGAGGTCATTGCCGAACTGGAAATCGCTACCGTCTCCGAACGTCAGGGCCGCGTCATCGACCGTGACCAGTCGGGCTCCATGGAAAAGAAGAAACGGGAAGGATATTTCTGATGAGTGCATCCGCAGCATCCCCCGCCCATACGGCTTCGGCCACCATTCTGCCATTCGCGGAATCCGTTGCACGCGTGACCCGCGACGCCCGCCCGCTGCGCCTGATCACCTGCGGTTCCGTCGACGACGGCAAGTCCACGCTGATCGGCCGTCTTCTGTGGGACACAAAAGCCGTCAAGGAAGACCAGGCGGCAACGCTTGCTCGCGACAGCGGGAGCCAAAACGATCTCGGCCTGCCCGATTTCGCGCTTCTGCTCGATGGTCTTCAGGCAGAGCGCGAACAGGGCATCACCATCGATGTTGCCTATCGCTATTTTTCCACCGACAAGCGCTCTTTCATCGTCGCCGATACACCCGGCCACGAGCAATATACCCGCAACATGGCGACCGGCGCCTCGACCGCCGATCTGGCCGTTCTTCTGGCCGATGCCCGCGTCGGCCTGCTGGAACAGACCCGCCGCCATGCCACCATCGCCTCGCTGATGGGCATTCGCCAGTTCGTGCTGGCGGTCAACAAATTCGATCTCGTGAATTACGACCGCGAGATTTTTGACCGTATCAGCCACGAGTTCCGCGAATTTGCGCTGTCGCTCGGCGTGCGCCAGATCACCGCCATCCCGATGTCGGCGCTGAAGGGCGAAAATGTCGTCTCTTCCGCGTCCGACACCATGCCCTGGTATGAAGGCCCGACCTTGATCGAGGCGCTGGAACTGGCGACCGTTCGCTCCACGCAGACCGGCGGTTTTCGCCTGCCGGTGCAGCGTGTTGTACGGCCGGGCGAGAGCTTTCGCGGTTATCAGGGCACGGTTGCCGGTGGCTCGATCAAACCGGGCGACAGCGTCACCATCCTGCCCTCCGGTATGGTCGCCAATGTCAGCCAGATAGTGACATTCGATCTCGTGCGTAACGCAGCGGTTGCCGGCGATGCGGTCACCCTGGTGCTTGACCGTCAGGTGGATGTGGCGCGCGGCGATGTCATCGTGTCTGTCGATGCCCAGCCGATGACCGGCACTGCCTTCGATGCCCAGCTTGTGGCCCTGCAGCAGGGTGGCATCGAGCCGGGCAAGCGTTATTGGCTGAAAAGCGGATCACGTCGGCAGCGTGTTTCCGTCGAGCCGTTGTCGCAGCTCGATCTTACTTCCGGTCAGTGGCGACCGCATGCCTCGGCACTCAATATGAACGCGATCGGAAAGGTGCGCCTTGCATTCGAGGAAACCGCGGTTTTCGACACCTATGAGCAGAACCGTGCGACCGGAGCCTTCATCCTGATCGATCCGGATACGCTCAACACGGTGGCCGGCGGCATGATCACCGGCAAACGTGCCAATCTGGAAGGGCTGAAGCGCGAAGGCGACCGCGTCGTGCTGTCATTGCCGGCGGATCTGGCCGAACAGCTGATGGCGAGCGAGTTGTTTGCCAGCCGCCGCGACGAGGCGGAGATCAAGCGGGTAACAGCTGCCGAAGCGGCGACGCTCTGGCGCAATGCTGGCAGCGATATCTGACCGCCAATCCACTCCTCCCCAACTGAAAGGGCCGCTGATGCGGCCCTCTTTTTATATCTGACACAGATGCGGCTTCGCCTCGTTGTCACGGCGTCATGATCACCCGGCCGAGCGGTTTTCCGGTTTCCGCAAAGGCGTGAGCATCAGCCGCCTGTGCAAGCGGGAAAACACGCTCTATCACCACCTGCAAATCACCATTTGCGACATCTGCCAGCATGTCATCCACCGTCGCGTGCACGACTGGTCGCTCCAGCAGCGGCCCCATGAAGACGCCGAGCAGCGACTGGTTGGCCTGCATCGCCGGCCAGAGATTCGCAGCCAGATCACCGCCACCGGCATTTCCGACAAAGACGAGCCGGCCTTCCGGCGCCAACATCGAAAGTGACTGGTTTAATGTCGAACCGACGGGATCAACTACGAGCTCAGCCCCGCTACCGCCGGTAATCCGCATCACCTCTTCGGCCACATCCTGCTGCTTCCGGTCGATGACATGATCGGCTCCAAGGGCACGCAGCCTTTCCTGCCGCTCGCTGGCGCTGACGACGGCGATAACCTTTGCACCTGCCCGATCGGCAAGTTGGACTGCCGCAAGCCCGACACCGCCTGCGGCGGCGTGAATGAGAACGGTCTCGCCAGCGACAAGGCCACCGCGTGCAAACAGGCAGTGATGCGCCGTGCCGACCGATATCGGCAGGGCTGCGGCAGCGGTCATATCGACCTTATCGGGAACGTGCCATGTCCGGCTGGCGGGCACGGCCCGCTTCGTGGCGTGGGATCCACTCATATCGAAAGACGTAACCCGATCACCAACCTTGCGGTCCGTGACATCTGCACCCACTGCGATGATGGTGCCGGCAGCGGCATACCCGACAATATGATTGTCCGCCGGTGGTGCAACCAGGCGCCGGTTGATGAGATCGCCGCCTTCGATGGATATGGCTTCGACGGCGATAAGCACGTCGTCGCGACCCGGCTGAGGGTCCGCGACGGGGATAAACCTGAAAACGCCGGGTTCTCCGGGATGGTCGTAGACTGCTGCATGCATGATGACCCCTTTCGCTTGCTCGATCGAAGGGCGGCATTCCAAGATAACCGCTGCCTGCAGATATGGTCGCCGGCCGGAGGTTTCCAGGCAAGATCTGGCCTATGGGCGCTGAACCATTCACCGGTTGTCGGGATGCCCGGCCAGAAACAGCAAGGGCCGCTGACGCGGCCCTCCGATTTCGTGATTACCCGATCAATATCAGCGGATGTCCGCCGTTGCGACTTCGGGCTTGGGCTTATCTTCCACGCGCCCGGCGAAGAAATTGGCCAGCAACGCACCCGAAATATTGTGCCAGACGCTGAAAATGGCGCTCGGCACTGCCGCGATCGGCGAGAAATAGGCGGTGGCGAGTGCTGCGCCGAGACCGCTGTTCTGCATGCCGACCTCGATGGCGATCGCCTTGCGTTTGGCAAGCGACAGACCAAAAGCCTTGGCGGCGAAAAACCCGAGCAGATAACCGAGACCGTTGTGCAGGACGACGACAGCGAAGATCATCAGGCCGGACTGGGCGATCGCTGCCTTGCTGGCGCCGACAACAGCCGAAACGATCAGCACGATACCGATGACGCTCACCAATGGCAGAACCGGAACCGCAGCCTTGACGACCGTGGGAATGACTTTCTGAACGGCAAAACCAAGCGCGAGCGGAACCAGAACTACCTTGATGATGCTGATGAACATGGCCCAGCCATCGACGGGCAGATACTGGCTGGCGAACATCCAGACGAGAAACGGGGTCACGATCGGAGCCGCCAGTGTGGTGACGCTGGTGCAGGCGACCGAGAGTGCGACATCACCCTTGCTGAGATAGGTCATGACATTGCTGGACGTACCGCCGGGGCAGCAACCGACAAGAATGACGCCGGCGGCGACTTCCGGTGACATCGGAATGATTGTCGTCAGAAAAACGGCAAGCGCCGGCATGATGAGAAATTGCGCGAAAACGCCGATGCCGACTTCGACGGGACGTTTCACGACCTCGCGGAAATCATCGAGAGACAGGGTCAGGCCCATGCCAAACATGATGATACCGAGCAGCGTGACGATGTAGGGACCGATCTGCTTGAACAGATCCGGAAAGACAAAGCCCAACACGGCAAAGACGATGACCCACAGGGCAAATGTCTTGCCGACAAAGGCAGAAAAGGATGCAAGCGCTTTCAAGAGGACCTCCCTCAATTCCAAAGCCTGCCGATGCAGCCGGACTTGATGGGCGTCAAGGTCGGTTTCGGGCCAAACCGTCCAGTTTTGGTGTTTCAAACACTGTTTTAGAAGCATTGGCCGGAAATGAGGAACTGCACACCACGTTCTTCAAGCAGTATCCCTTGTCGTGCCACGAACCATCAACTGAAACCCGAGATCAATGGACTGATGTGCCGCTTTCTCACCATTGATCTGACGGATCAGCAGATCGGCGGCGCGGTAGCCCATGTCGTATCGCGGGATACGCACCGTCGTCAGCGGCGGCTCGGCAACGGCTGCGAAATTGACGTCGTTGTAACCGCAAATGCCGAAATCCTCGGGCACGCGCATGCCGCGTCGCTTGCATTCGAAATAGGCGCCGAGTGCCAGATCGTCGTTGAGACAGAACACGGCATCGACATCAGGATGGCTTTCCATGGTTTCGCGCAGCATGCGGCATCCGAGCGGTACCGATGTCGCTTCCGGCAACATCATTACCAATTGCGGATCATAAAGCCCCTCTTCTTCCAGCGTGACGCGATAACCTTCCAGCCTTCGCTGCACGCGCAGATCGACCCCGGCGCCGAGAATGGCGATGCGGCGATATCTGCAATCGAGCAGGTGACGAATGGCAACTTTGGCGGCCGTACAATGGTCGGAACCCACGACGGTGCCAAGCGCCGTCAGGTTTATGTCGATCATATGCACGACAGGGCATTTGGCACCAAGAATGAGATCGACGATGATCTGCTGGTTTTGACCGCCGGCCATGAGAATGCCGGCCGGGTGCTGCGACAGGAATAGTTCCAGCTGTCTTTTTTCCTTGTCGGCATCACGCCAGGCATTGGCATATTGAATACGCAGGTCGGTATCCTGCAGCCGCGCCTCGATGCCGTGAATGATGTTCATGACAGCAAGACTGCTGACTTCGGGGATGAGCGCGCAGACGATGCCATTGTGGCGGCTGGCTAGCGCACGCGCTGCGAAATCCGGCACATAACCGGTTTCAGCGACAACCTTGAGAATGCGTTCCCGCAGCTCTTCGGACACACGATCGGGCTCACGCAGCGCCCGTGACACGGTAATCGCGCTGACGCCCGCCTTGTTTGCGACATCGAGCAGCGTCGTTCGCTCGCCTCTTATACGCTTCTGGCGCATGCTTGCCCCCTATTCCTCATGCCACGGACGGTTTCCTCAAGAGATTGTCCGCAACGCATTTGCCGAAGATACCCTGATCATTCAGCAATCACGCTTGCCCCGAACCGGAGACTGGCTTCATTTGTCGGTCATGCAGGTGGCTTTATGCAATTCGATAGTAAGAAGTTTAATCCATGATCGGAACAAGTGACAGATTTTTTGTCATTTGACGCATTTCGATCACATTGGACACGCAGGATCAGAAACTGCATCCGCCCCCTGTTTACCGGGCTCAGCGCCCTATATGGCGCTAAAGGACGCTGTAGGATTCCGTGTGGCGCATTGCCCCGAAAAATGAGGTGAGCCATGGCGATTATCAGCATTCAATCCAAGCTGATTGAAGCGATTGATTACGACGAGGACGAAAAAAGCCTCACCATTTTTCTCTATAACGGCGAGCGCAGGGCCTATTCCGGCGTCTCCAAAGGCCAAGTGGTCGGGCTGACGGTCGCGGCCTCTCCCGGCAATTATTACATGACCGAAATTCGCGGAAAGTACCCCACGCTGTAATCTTCAGGACAGAAGCGAGTATCCGCTGACGATGATGACGGCCCACAGATACAAGGAGATCTGCAGCGACAGAAGATAGCCTGAAATGTGTCCTTGCATGGTGATTTCCTCCCTGTTTTTATCAACCGGCTCCCGACCGGCCTATTTCCTTAACGATTTCATTGCGTGAAAGTTGCCTTTCAAACGCCGCAAATGCGGTTCCTCCAGAAAAACGCCTCGTTTCGAGACATATTCACCCGCACTGCAGACACATACTTAACATAATTCTAATTGCCTGGCTGGCGTTTTTGGCGCTGTCCGTTCAAAATTGTTTCATTGGCATGCGGCGGTGCAACAACCGGAGATTTTTCACAAACGCCGGCATATCCCCATTTTCCGTGGCAATGGCGCCGCGGGCATCGCAAATATTCCGCGGGTGCGAACATGCTTTTGCCGAATTTACGCTTATTAGAGACATCTGATTAATGTGAACACAGGCGTGAGCCTGCCTGTGTTCCAGGCATGTATCGATCCCGGACATTAGAGTGAGGTGAGTGAGATGGCTTCATCCGGAAGTCGGAGCACACGCGTTGCGTCTGCGCTTGCGCAGACCCGCAAGGCCTTTTACGGGATCGCGGCATTGAGCGCCGTTACCAATATCCTGATGCTGACCGGCCCGCTATTCATGATGCAGGTCTATGACCGTGTCCTGACCAGCCGCAGCGTACCGACACTCGTCGCTCTCACCCTGCTTGCGCTCGGCATCTATGCCTTTCTCGGCGTGCTGGAAATGATGCGCTCGAAAATCCTTCTGCAGATCGGCAGGCGGCTCGACGAGGAACTGAGTGACCCGACCTTCGCAAGCGTGCTGACGCTGCCGCTCAACATGGCCAAGGGTGATGCGGTTTCGCAGCCTCTACGCGACCTCGACCAGATCCGTGGTTTCATGAGCGGCTCCGGGCCGATCGCCATCTGCGACCTGCCGTGGATGCCGCTTTACATTCTCATTCTCTATATCTTCCATCCCTATTTCGGTTACGCCGCCATTGCCGGCGCCGCCTTCCTGATGGCGCTGACCTTCTGCAGCGAGTTCCTGCTGCGTGACCCGACCCGAAAACTGTCGCAGCTGGTTTCTGCGCGCTGGGAACTGGTGGAGGCGGGAAAACGCAATGCCGAACCGCTGCATGCGATGGGCATGCGCACCGCCTATGCCAACCGTTTCGACGAGGTGAACCGCCGTTATGTCGAGGGACAAACAGCGACCAGCGACCTGACGGCAAGCTTCTCCGCCGTCTCGAAAATTTTTCGCATGGCGTTGCAATCGGCGATCCTCGCGCTCGGCGCATGGTTGGTTATCCAGCAGCTTGCTTCTCCCGGTGCCATCATCGCCTCGTCCATCCTGACCTCCAAGGCGCTGGCGCCAATCGAGATGGTGATCGGCCAGTGGCGCAGCTTCATCAATGCCCGCCAGTCGCGTCACCGGCTGGAGGATGTGCTGGAGCGTTTTGGCGAGACACGCAGCCCGATGCCGCTGCCGGCACCGAAACGGTCGCTTTCAGTGGTCGGCCTTGCCGTCATACCGCCCGGCAGCAACAAGCCGATCATTCATGACGTCTCGCTCAGCCTGTTTGCCGGCCAGGGGCTTGGTATTATCGGCCCCAGCGGATCGGGAAAATCGACGCTTTCGCGCGCACTCGTTGGTATCTGGCCAGCGGCGCGTGGCAGCATTCGCCTGGATGGCGCGGCGCTGAACCAGTGGGACCCGGAGGCACTCGGCCCCTCTATCGGCTACCTGCCGCAGGGCGTCGACCTGTTCGACGGCACGATTGCCGAAAACATCAGCCGTTTTTCGCCCGGCGCCGATCCAACCATGATCATCGAGGCGGCCAAACTGGCCGGTGTTCATGACCTGATCCTCTCCATGCCGGACGGCTACGATACCGCGATCGGCAATCACGGCGCCATTCTTTCCAGCGGTCAGCGCCAGCGTATCGGCCTTGCGCGCGCCCTATACGGAAAACCTTTTCTGGTCGTTCTCGACGAACCGAACGCCAATCTCGATTCCGAGGGCGAAGTGGCGTTGACGAGAGCGATCACGGCCATACGCGCCGCCGGCTCGATCATCATCGTCGTGGCGCACCGCCCGAACGCCTTGCAGGCGCTGGATCATGTTCTGGTGATGAATGGTGGCGCGATGGTGGCCTTTGGCCCGCGCGACGAGGTGCTGCGCAAGACAACGCGCCCGGCAGAGGCTCAGGCCGACGAGAGCGCTCAGCGCGCCCTGCCGACATCAGCATCGACAACGGCATTGCCCGAGGCGGAAACGACCGACGAACCGGAAGCGCCAAAGTCCGGCAAGAGGATCGCGATATGAAATTCGATCTCAAACGCGTCAACGCCCAGTTCCGTGAGCGGATGCAGTTTCTCGAGCGTTTCAAGCTCGAGGAAGGCCCGAAAACTCCGGCTGCGCAGGCCATTCGAAAATATCTTCTCGCCTCGGCTGTTACCGTCGGCGCGCTGGTGATCGGTGCCGGCGGCTGGGCAGCGACTGCCAATCTTTCGAGCGCCGTCATCGGCGCAGGCACTATCGTGGTGGAGGGATCCGCCAAACGTATCCAGCATCGCGAAGGCGGCATTATCGGCCAGATCCGGGTGACCGATGGCAGCCATGTGCAGGCAGGCGAGCTGCTGATCCGGCTGGACGATACTATTACCCGCGCCAATCTTTCGGTCGTGACCAAGCAGATGGACCAGTTTGCGGCGCGCCGCATGCGGCTGATCGCCGAGCGCGACGAACAGACGGAGCTGAAAATGCCTGAGGAACTCGCAGATCGCCGTTCAGACCCGGCGGTTGCCGAATATGTCTCGGCCGAAACTGCACTTTTCAAGGCACGGCGGGAAACGATGGATGGCCAGAAGGGACGGCTTCGCCAACAGATCGGCCAGATCGAGCAGGAGCGCACCGGCCTGGAAGTGCGGCGCGACGCCAAGAACGAGGAACTTTCCTGGGTTGCCGAGGAGCTGCGGCGTATTTCCAATCTCAGCGAACAGGGGCTGGTGCAATTTACCCGACTTTCCGAACTGCAGCGCACCAAGGCGCAGCTGGACGGCGAACGCGGGCAGCTGATTGCCGAGATCGCCCGCGCGGCCACCCGAATTTCGGAAACCGAGCTGCAGATCCTGCAACTGGATCAGGACCGCCTCGCCGAAGTGCTGACAGAAATGCGCGACATGGACAACAAGCTGGCGGAACTGGCCGAACAGCGTATTGCCGCAGAAGACCAGCTGAGGCGCATCGACATAACCGCGCCGCAGGCCGGCATTGTGCATGAGCTTGCGGTGCACACGATCGGCGGCGTGATCTCGCCGGGTGAAACGGTGATGCAGATCGTGCCGACCGACGACAAGCTGGTGATCGACACAAAGATCCGGCCAGCCGATATCGACCAGGTGCGCACCGGCCAGACGGCGGGCTTGCGCTTTTCCGCATTCAGCCAGCGCACGACACCAGAAATCGACGGTATCGTCGAAACGGTTTCGGCGGATCTCAACCACAATCAGCAGACCGGCGAAAGCTGGTATTCGGCGCGCATCATCATTCCGCCGGAGGAGCGCAACAAGCTGGGCAACCTGACTCTGGTGGCCGGCATGCCGGTGGAAACCTTTGTGCAATCCGGCGAGCGCTCAGCACTTTCCTATCTTGTCAAACCGTTGACCGATCAGGTGGCGCGCGCCATGCGTGAGAACTGAGGTTTTTTCCGCAGCAAAAGCGTGACAAAAAAGTGCGGTTGCTAAAGTTTTTTCGCATGTGCGGGAAAGCCTCTCGCGAACCATGACGGAAATCTGCTAGGCCGCTTGCGAAATATTGCATTTCCGGGGCGGCGGGACGATCGCCCTATGTCAAACAAGGGCCACCAGAACATGAACACCCGTCTTGCCGCGCTGGCTGTCGTCGCAGTCGCGCTTTCCGCTTGCACCACCGCTTCTCCGCTGAAGTCGGATCCGATCTCGGCCCGCTGGGTCGGCCAGTCGGCCGGCAAGTTTTTCGCCGCCTACGGCGCACAGTACAGCGACGCGGCAAGCGGCTCCACCACCACCTACAACTGGCGTGGCGGCTACAAGCGCATCAAGATGGAAAACGGCAAGAGCGCCAGCGTAAGCTGCGCAGCAACGCTGACGGTTTCGTCGGATTACAACATCCGCTCCATCCGCATCGTCGCTGACCGCCCCGGCTCCAAGGGGCCGAGCTATTGCGAAGAACTGCTGGCGCCCGCACAGGGCTGATCCGGTTTCGATGTGAGATTACGACAGGCGGCTTCGGCCGCCTGTTTTCGTTTTGGGGGTTTGTTGTGCGGGGGCGAAAATGCCGGGGCCGCTTTTTGCCCGAAGTGGACGCGGCGGTCGCAAATATCCTGACATCTAAACGACGATCGTCATTTGTTTAAAGACGCGTTCGGTAGGATCAGGCTTCGTCCTAACCAAAAGCAATGGCCTGACTTTTTTAGCCGAGTCGCTTCAGTCTGACGGGGGTAATGGCTCGGGCATGGTGTACTGCGTTTAGGTGAACTGAGAGGTTCCCGCAGCCTTATCGAAGCGGCGAGCCTCGAGTTCTTCTTCATCTACGAACACGAACATTGCACCATCGCCCCAGGTCGTCATGAGTCTTTCGAGATAGGTCTCTCCGTTGATCGTCAGCACATGCCTCCAACGCTCGCCGGTGGACAATAGATTTTCCGGGCCATCCCATCGGACGTCGCCTGGGCCGCTAGCGATCATTTCGACCGTTCCATGCATGGCTTGTTGGATCGGTTGTTCCCATCCACCGAGCTGGTCACCACCGCCCTCCGTCATTTCGAAGCGCTCATCCTGAAGGTCGAGATACGCATGGCGGTTGAGCCGCCCACTGACCGTCCAACCAGATATGGGGAAGAGCGGCTCCGACTCGACGCAGGCTTCCCAAGGCTCGTCTTTCGGAGAGCCATAGTCGCCAACGCCCTTCTGCCATGCCTCGCGCAGGAGCGGGGGGGTCGCACGACGTTCTAGCCCCCCTGCATCATCCCACAAAAGACAAACGCCACCACTGGGCGATTGTTCATTATACCAATCGCCGAACGGATCATTGAAGGCCCACAGCATACCCCGATCGGGCAGAATGGGATCAAAACCCGGTTCCTGAGCCATGGCTGCGAGATCGACCTGAGCAAGAAAGGCCATGGGCATCTATCGCGCCAGATGGTTGATCACGAAGTCAGTGCAAGGCGTAGCCATGTTGACGCTCGCGCGGAGCTTCTCTGCCGTACCATCGGGGTCGGCCAGTGCGGGGCGAGTCGGCCAGACCATCCCCGGTGGGAGATCTGGCTCGCCTCCCACCTTGCTTGAGCCGGTGGCGACTGCGGCGTCGGCCACTGGATCACCGTGGCGGAACCAGATTGTTGGACGCGCCGTGCCGACAAGCGTGCGCGACAGTGCCGTGTCGAGGCCCAAAGTGCTGCAGGCGCGCTGGATGGAAAGGAGATCAGCGAAAGCGGTCATTCTCTATCCTCTTTATGATACCCCACGAACATCGCAGGATAAGGAGTTTTGTAGCACCCGCAATGTCTCCGGTTGGCGCATTTCTGCCAATCACGTGCTGTCCCAAGAGGACTTTAGCCTGCTCGAGCAGTGGTCATGCCATACACATCGTCTCTCAATCGCACCATGTCCGGCACGCACGGCGTCATTGCACTTTGAGACCCCACCTTTTCGAAGCCCTTCAAAGCCCCATAGCCACTGCCCGTGTTCGGTGCACACCCTTTGGCGTGAAGGCAAATCCTTCCGCAAGCCCCAGCAGATCAGCCGCCAGATGCAGGGTCGATAGCCACATTTCCGTGCCCTGAAGCCCCGGTTGCTGACCATCCGCAAAGGCAAAACCCTTGCCCGGCTGCCATCTTTCCGCCGCGCGCATAATGACAGCCTCGGCGATCGCCTCTGCCTTCCCGCGTGAAAAATCGGTCTGTTTCAGGCAGAGCCAGAGCGGATGGATGGTGTCGAGCAGATTGCAGGCATTGTATGTTTCACCGGTAAAACCATCGTAGTTGCGGTAATTGGTGAAGACGGAATTGATGGCCGCTTCCGGCAACGGTACCGGCACTCCGAATTGCGCGTAAGCGCCGCGGGTGAGGCGATAGAAACCGTTGACCGGCTGCAGAAGCCCTTGGGCGGCCGTCGGCCTGCCCCACAGGCCGGTCGCGCGATCCACATGAGTTGCGAGCCAGCCGAACAGCACTTCCTTAGCCCTGCCCGTCTCAAAGTAGCGGGCATTGAAATAGAGTGCCGTGGCAATGGCATCGACGCGGTCACCGCTCCACCATGCGCGTGTCGACCAGGGCAGGCTTTCGAGCCAATCGCACAGAGCGGCGGGTTCCAGTTCGGCACCGGGGATCGGGCGGCGCGGTCGCGCGCCGAGAATTTCAAGCGCGTAGCCGACAGAGAGCACATGGTAGAGCGCCGCGGAATCCTCGCGGATATTTTTTGAACGATCAGGCATGTTGTACGGATCGGGGAAAAAGCCGGTGTCCGGATCCTGCAGAGCCTGCAGCCGCGCAATGAGATCCTGCGCCTCCTCGCCCTGCGGGGCATGGCCGAAACCGGCGGCGATTTCAATCGTATCGCATTCGTGGCGGACTGCGGCGCGCACCACGCCATCGGCACCGGCCGAACGATATCCTTCCGGTGTGCGGTAATGCGCGAGCACATCGCGCCATTCGGCGCTGGCAATATCGCCGATCCGTTTCAACGCTGCCTCGACTTCCGAGCGTCGGGATTTGGTGGTCGAAGCGCTTTCTCCGCGGCGGCGCACGACCTTTGCCGGCACACCGGCGGCAATGCCGAGTTCGGGAATATCCTTGGTGACGACCGCGCCGGCGGCGATCACCGCCCCTCGCCCGATGGTCACGCCATCGAGAATGACCGCATTGGCACCGATCCAGACATCGTCGCCGATGGTAATGCCGAGCGTAATATGCGGCTGGTCGTTGATCGGCGTATCGGGATCGTCAAAGCCATGATTGAAGCCGACGATGGAGACCAGCGATGCGATGCGCACGCCATCACCGCAGCGGATTTTTCCAGACAGGCAGGCATAGGCGTTGACGGAGCAGTTCCTGCCGATTTCGACATCACCGCGCACCAGCGCATGACCGGCAATCCATGAGCGCTCACCGAGAACGAGCCGCGTGGTAAAAATCCGCGCATCACTGCCGATATAGGCGGTTGGCGCGATCTCGGCACCGGCGCTTGTCGCAAGCGACAGTTTTAGCGCCTTCTGCTCGTCGCTGCCGAAATCATCGGGTTTGCGCTCCCAGGTCATGAACTGCAGCCGGTCCCGCCTCGCCGCCTCGGCATCCGTCATCATCTGTCTCCTCCACTCTCATGTCATCATATGAATTGAGGTATCCGATTATCGCCACATGCCTGAATCAGATCCCACAATCACATTTCCAAAGCTTATCCGCTGAAATTGGCAAACATCAATCTATGCGAATATTGAAGTCGGCGCCAACTTATCATACAAGTGACGATATGAAACGGATCGATGCGGAAATTTCTCCGACCCGATCCTCGACGAGGAATGTGACGTGGCCGTGCAATCCAAGGATCGAAGCAAAAACTCCGGGTCTCTGGTGTTTCAGGTGGGTGAAAGCCTGCGGCAGTCGATTTCCAGCGGCCAATATGTGCCCGGCGACAAGCTGCCGAGCGAGGCGGAACTGACGGAGGCCCACAAGGTAAGCCGCACGGTGATCCGCGAAGCGGTGGCCGCGATGAAATCCGACGGGCTGGTGGAAGTGCGCCAGGGTGCCGGCATCTTTGTGCTTGCTCCCGCATCCCTGCTGGCTAGCAGCCGCCGGATCGACAAGGCGCGTGTTTCTTCCGATCTCGAAGTGCTGGAAGTGCGTGCGCCGTTGGAAATCGAGGCTGCGGCGCTGGCCGCTGCCCGCCGATCGCCGGCGCAGGAAGAAGCGATCTTCGAATGTCATCGGCAGGTTCTGCGCTATATCGAACAGAATGAATCGATCCGCGAGGCCGATCTGGCGCTGCATTTCGCCATCGCCGATGCCACCAACAATCCGCTGTTCCGGCAGCATCTGGAGTTTCACGGCGGCGCCGTCATTCCGCAATCGCGCCCGGTGCCCGATCCGGAACCGGCAGAACAGACCGCCTATCGCAAGCTGATCCATCAGGAACACGAGGCGATCGTGATGGCGATTTCCGACCGCGACGAGGAAGCGGCCCGCAATGCGATGCGCGACCATCTGCGCGGCAGCCAGATCCGGTATCGCGATCTGCTCCGGAATTCACGCGCCGGTTCAAACTGATTTCGGCGGCAGGTTATCGGCGCTGCCGTCAGCTCAATTCAGTCGCGGCCAAAAACCTCGATCTGCGTCAATGCCGGATAAGGCGATGGGTCATCCGCCTTGATGAGGTCGTGCAGCCGCACCCATTCGACCGTCTGTTCCGGGATCTGAAAGGCCTGTGCCGCGCCGGTTTTGATCAATGAAAATGTGTGTGTCGCGCCGCTGGAGAGCGTGACGCTTGCCTTTTCCCACCAGGCATCGTGCGGGAAATCGGCGCGCAGGTAGAGCACGATTTCATTGACTTTGACGGGGCGGCCGAACTCCACCGTCAGCGCCGCCTGCGGGTCCTTGTTGATGCCCCAGCTGGTAAAAGGCCAGTGGCCGTGATCATCATTGGCCTTTTCACCATCAATCGCATTGCGGGCGAAAAACTGCGATTCACCGCGGGTTTCGACATTGGCATGCGCATGCGGATAGAGCGTCTGATTGGCGTGATCATCCCAGGGATTGAGCGCGAGATTGCGCCGCTGGGCGACCTCTTCCGGGCGGGCTTTTCGCACATGCAGGCGATGGCGTTTGCCGGTGAAAGAGCGCGGCGAATAGGGTGCGCGCTTGATATCGAAGGGAACGGCAAGCGCGTAAGCGGCGCCGCCCAGATAGACCGGCGTCGGCGCCATCGCATCATCCAGTGACAGCACGATATGGCCGGGCTCCGAGGCTTCAACCACAACCTGATCGCCTGGTTGATACGCATCCATGAAAACAAGAAAAACTTCATCGCTATTCGACGCTTGAGCCTTCACGGCACCGGTGCCATCAATCACTTTCAATGTCAGATCCATTTCGTCCTCCTCAGACGATCCGCAATGTCAGACGCGTGTCCGCAAACGGAATAAGCAGCCGGTAAAGTTTTGAAGGCCATGAGATATTCAACCTGGAGTCATTGATTTCGATCGTTTCGACCTGAATATCGCGACCGCCTTCAACCTCGATAATCCCGAGATCTCCGACATGAACGGAGCCGCCTTCGACCTCCGGCTTTTCCCGAAGCATCAGCGACAGAACCGCCGGCAGGTCACCGTCATGGATATCGGTGATTTCGACGCTGCGGCCACGATTGAGCGTAATCGTGCGGCGATAGCTGCGCAGCCCCGCCTCAAGCGGATAGGCCGGCGCGATATCGAGCAAGATATCAGCCCTTTCCGAGGTAAAGGTCGTCTGCATGTCGCGCGCGGCAAAATCGGCACCATCGGACTGCATGGCACCGCCAAAAGTCGGCAGGTTGTGAAAACCCGACTGCATGGTCCAGATCTGATAACGATCGGCGGAAAACGTTTTGGCCGTATAGGTTTCGACGCCGACATCAATCAGCAGCGGCTCACCATTCTTGTAGAGCGTGACGCTGCCGACATCGTTGTGATTGTGGCTTTCGCCATTATTGCCGCCCTTCACCGCCAGCACGAATTTTTCGTCACGGGCGATGTGGAGGCCGATGCCGGGATAGGAGGCGTCCGTGCGCCGCGAGGCCGTTTCCGGTGGTGTGACAGGCGTCAGCAGTTCCAGCACGCGGTACCAGAGGTTCCATTCTCCCGGCAGATGCGGAGTCATGGACGTGGCGCGATCGCGGGCGGCAAAAACGCTGAGTTTCTGCGAGCCGACGGCCTTGCCGAACAGGTATTCACGGGCGCTGCAGGGATCGATGACGGCAGCGGAATCTGCGAAGTTGAAATAGAAATGCCCGGCCACATGCATGTTGACGATATATTCCGCCATGTTGCGGATTTTTGGCGCAGACCAGAGCGGGCTCATGGAGCCGGGTGCCACCGTATCGAGAATACACATTGCCCCGAACATGCAGAGCGCCGCATGCCGGTAATAAACAACACCTTCCTCGCAGGCACCGTCCTCGGCATAATCCTTGATGAAGGCATCGAGGCTGCCGAGCGCCTTTTCCGCCACATGGGCGCGTAATGCCTGATCGGTATTGAGGCTGAAGGTCGAGAGCAGGACATTCTGGCTGATCCAGGCCGTCCAGTTGTTCATGCGCTCGCTCCCATTGCCCATCCACCAGAATGGGGTGGTGAGGTAGGGTTCGAGAATTCTTCTGCGCACTTCGTGCTGGATGCGGCTGACGATAACCGGACTGATCGCATTCAATCGATCGCCCATCAGCGCGACGATGGTGGAGAGAAGTGCTGCGGTTTCGGCCGCAAACAGGTCGATGACCGGACGATTCACATCCGGCAGCGGATGGCGAATACCGCCGCGTTCATAGGAATTGTGCGCCGGAAGCTGCCAGCCACTTTCCTCGCAGATCAGCCAGATGCCATCGACGATCGCGGGCAGAAAACGGCCTTCGTCCTGCAGCAACTCGCCGAGGACGAGATCGTTCAGCATGCGGCGGCGGGAAAAATACAGCGCTTCGAAATCGGCGCGATTGCCGTTCACTGAAAACTGCCGGTAATCGCCGGCCGTGATCACCGACCAGCGGGAAGAAAGTCCGCCAAACCCGCCGGCAGCCGCTCTGCGACCTCGCCAAACATGTTTTCCTCCCTATCGATATGCACCGCGATCACCGTGACTTGATCCGCCCTATCATATGTATTTTTGCAGTTCCAGCTAATTCATATGATAGGTTGATAAGTTGTTTGACCAATGTCGTGGATATGCTATGTCGAATGTGGGAGGAGGCATGGAAGGCGGGTCACACTGGCTGCCATGCATCGGCGGATAAGCGCTTAAAGCAGCGTCTGTCTGTGGCGAATTCTTCGGAGGAGTTTTATGGCCGATACCACCATCATCGCGGGCGACACGCCGGTTCCGGCGAGACGCCGCAAGGTCGTGTCCAGACGTCGCCGCAAGGTGCAGGACGCGCTCATCGCCTATTCCTTCATTGCCCCAAACTTCCTCGGCTTCGCGGTTTTCACGCTGGGGCCGATCCTGTTCGCCTTCGTGCTGGCTTTCATGCACTGGGATGGCAGCAATGACATGACCTTTGCGGGCCTCGACAATTTCTGGCGCCTGTTCGAGGACAAGGCGTTCAAGGACGCGTTCTGGAACACGATCATCTATACGGTGGTCTCGGTGCCGGCGACGCTTGCCTGCGCGCTCGGCCTTGCCATTCTGCTCAACCAGAAAATCCTCGGTCGCGATTTTTTCCGCACCGCGATGTTTTTTCCCTATGTCGCCTCGCTGGTGGCCGTCGCCGTTGTCTGGAACATGATCTTCAACCCGGAAATGGGTCCGGTGAACATGATCCTCTACACGCTCGGCCTCGACCCGAAAAACATGCCGGGCTGGGCCGCCGACCGTCATTGGGCAATGGTCACCGTCATCCTGTTCGGCGTGTGGAAGAGCATGGGCTATTTCATGGTCATCTATCTGGCCGGCCTGCAGGGCATCAATTCCGAACTTTATGAAGCTGCCGATCTGGATGGCGCCAATGCCTGGCAGAAATTTCTCTATGTGACTGTGCCGCAGCTGGGTCCGACGACCTTCTTCGTCACCGTGATGCTGACCATCCAGTCCTTCAAGGTTTTTGACCAGATCTACATGATCACGCAGGGTGGACCCGGCACTTCGACGCTCGTGCTGGTTTATCACATCTACAACGAGGCCTTCATTTCCTGGGATCTCGGTTATTCCAGCATGATCGCGCTCGTCCTGTTCTTCCTCGTGCTGGCGGTTACCGTCGTCCAGTTCCGCCGCCAGAAGGAGGACTGAGCCATGCGCATTGCCGGCCAGAAACTCACCGGAAAGCTCGCCGCTATCTATGCGACGGTCATCATCATCACCATCGTGATGCTGCTGCCTTTCGCCTGGATGCTGTCGGCCTCGCTGAAACTCAGCAGCGAAGTTTTTGTGTTCCCGATCGAATGGATCCCGTCCAACCCGCAATGGTCCAATTACGTTGATATCTGGACCAAGATCCCACTGGCGCTGTTCATCTACAACACATCCAAGCTGACGATCATCGTCACGCTGTTGCAGCTGTTCACTTCCAGCTTTGCGGCCTATGCGTTTGCGAAACTGCATTTCCCTTACAAGAACGCGCTTTTTCTCGGTTACATCGCCACCATCGCCATGCCCTGGCAGGTCTATATGGTGCCGCAGTTCCTGCTGATGCGCGAATTCGGCCTCAACAACACCCACCTGGCGCTGATCTGCCTGCAAGCCTTCACCGCCTTCGGCGTGTTCCTGATGCGGCAGTTCTACATGTCGATCCCGACCGAGCTTTGCGAAGCCGCCCGCATCGACGGCATGAACGAATACCAGATCTGGGCAAAGATCATGCTGCCGCTGTCGAAGCCGGCACTTTCCACGTTGACGATTTTTACCTTCGTCACGACCTGGAACGATTTTCTAGGGCCGATGATCTACCTGACCAAGACCGAGCTGAAGACGATCCAGATCGGGCTACGCATGTTCATCAGCCAATATTCGGCCGAATACGGGTTGATCATGGCCGCCTCGGTGGTGGCGCTGATCCCGGTGCTGATCGTCTTCCTGTCGCTGCAACGCTTCTTCGTCGAAGGCGTCGCATCCTCCGGCATCAAGGGTTGATTTCATGAACGCCATTTCCCCCATCGCTCCGCAGCCGATCGCCGATGAAGAGGTCAAGACCGCACTCGATCTCGCCGTCGCGCAGATCCGTCGCAATCTTCCGGAATTCACCTACAGCGCCCAAAACCATTCGAGCGTCGGCAATCTTTATCCCGCCGTGCCCAATGACCAGTGGACCGCCGGCTTTTGGCCGGGAGAAATCTGGCTGGCTTACGAGCACAGCGGCGATAAGGTCTTTCAGTATGCGGCACAGATCCAGGTGCAGAGCTTTCTGCACCGGATCGAAAACCGCATCGAGACAGACCATCACGACATGGGTTTTCTCTATTCGCCTTCCTGCATTGCCGCATGGAAACTGGTGGGTGACGAGGATGGCCGGAAGGCAGCACTGCTCGCCGCCGACCAGCTGCTGGAACGCTTTCAGCCGATCGGCCAGTTCATTCAGGCCTGGGGCCGCAAGGGAAACCCGGATGAATATCGTTACATCATCGACTGCCTGCTGAACCTGCCGCTGCTCTATTGGGCGACGGAACAGACGGGCGACCAGAAATACCGCGATATCGCGCTGATCCATGCCCGCACGACGCTTGCCAATTCGGTGCGGCCCGACGATTCCACCTATCACACCTTTTATATGGACCCGGTGACCGGTGCGCCGGTGCGCGGCGTCACCAAGCAGGGATACGCTGACGACAGTTTCTGGGCGCGCGGTCAGGCCTGGGGTGTGGCCGGCATGGCGTTTTCCTATCGTTACGAACGGATCGATGAGTATCGCGATACGTTCGATCGGCTTCTGGCCTTCTATCTCGAAAAACTGCCGGCCGACATGGTGCCCTATTGGGACATGGTGTTTTCGGATGGCGATGCCGAGCCGCGCGATACCTCGGCAGCCTCGATCGTCGCCTGCGGACTGCTGGAGATGGCCGATCTTGTCGGTGGCGAAGCGGCCGATCGCTATCGTGATCTCGCCCGCCGGATGATCAAAAGCCTTGCCGATCATTATGCCGTGAAAGACCCCGCCATCTCCAATGGGCTCGTCCTGCACGGCACCTATTCCAAAAAATCCCCCTACAACACCTGCCGCGGCGAAGGCGTCGACGAGTGCGTGTCCTGGGGTGACTATTATTACATGGAAGCCCTGACGCGCCTTTCGCGCGCATGGTCTTCATACTGGTGAGAGATTGAACCGATGGCCAGCATTTCACTGAAGAAATTGAACAAGACCTACGGCGCACTGACCGTTGTCCATGACATCGATCTGGAGATCGCCGACAAGGAATTCATCATTCTGGTCGGCCCGTCCGGCTGCGGCAAATCGACGACCCTGCGCATGATCGCCGGGCTGGAAGAAATCTCCGGCGGCGAACTGCTTATTGGCGGCGACGTGGTGAACGACGTGCCGTCGAAGGACCGCGACATCGCGATGGTGTTCCAGAACTATGCGCTTTACCCGCATATGACCGTCTACAAGAACATGGCTTTTGGCCTGCAGCTGCGCAAAGCTTCGCGCGAGGTCATCGACCAGAAGGTGCAGGAAGCGGCAAAGATCCTCGACATCACGCATCTTTTGAACCGCAAGCCAAAGGCGCTTTCCGGCGGCCAGCGGCAGCGCGTGGCGCTGGGTCGCGCCATGGTGCGCAACCCGGAAGTGTTTCTGCTCGACGAGCCACTCTCCAACCTCGACGCCAAACTGCGCGGCACGATGCGCGCCGAGATCACCAAGCTGCACAAGCGGCTGAACTCGACTTTCATCTATGTGACGCACGACCAGATCGAAGCCATGACCATGGCCGACCGTATCGTTGTCATGGCCGATGGTCATATCCAGCAGGTCGATACGCCGCAGAACCTCTATGACCGTCCGATCAACATGTTCGTGGCCGGTTTTATCGGCGCACCGCAGATGAACATGCTGCCTTCGCGGATTGAAAAGCGCGGCGAAGCTTATGTCGCGATCTTCGACGGTCGCGTTTTGCCGATCCCGACCAATTTCGATCAGGCCCGGATTGCGCCCTACGAGGGCCGCGAAGTGGTTATCGGCCTGCGCCCGGAAAACTTTCATGAACTGGCGCCGGCCGACATCAATCCGGACAACCTTGCCCCGTTCGAGGCGATCGTCGATCTGGCCGAACCGATGGGTTCCGAGATCCATCTCAATATCACCGCCGGGGAAAAGGCTATGACTGTGCGCGTCTCGCCGCGTTTCAAGGCGGGCATTGGCGAAACGGCCAAGCTGGTCGTTGACACGACCAACATGCAGTTGTTCGACAAGGAAACGGAACGGTCGATCCTTTATTGAGATCGTCACCAAGGGGAAGCCCATGCAGTGGCTGCGCGACATGTGGACGAAGGAAGGGCCGGGCATTCCCAAGAATGCGCCCAGGAAAACCGGCCTTGCCCTGTTTTCCCAGATCTTTGCGCGTGAATGGTGGGAGATGGTCAAGCTGAACATCCTGTTCATTCTGGCCGCCCTGCTCATCATCCCCCTGCCCGCAGCCCTTGCCGCGACAGCATTTGTCTGCGTCGCCTTTGTCGAAGACCGCAATACCTATCTGCTTCGTGATTTCGTCGAAGCACTACGTCGCTATTTCTGGCGGGCGACGGCGTGGGGCCTGCTGTTTGCCACCGCCATCGGTCTTGGCGGTTATGCCACTGCCACCTACGCATCGACGGCCCGCGAAAATCTGCTGATGGCGGCACCGCTGGCCCTTGCTCTGGTGGTCACCGTCTTTCTCGGTGTCATGGCCTGCCATCTTCTGGTGCTGATGGTGATGCGCGACCTGCCGGCGAAAGCATTGGTTCGGCTGGCTGCAATCGCCTCGATCATCCGGCCGCTGCCGGTGCTGGCGGCGCTTCTTTTCAATGCGGCGCTGTGGGTGGCCCATATCGCCTTTTACCCGGTGTCGGTTTTCATGCCGGCCACACTCAATTTTTCTCTCGGGCTTTTTGCCATTGCCTTTGCCGCCCATCGCGCGGCCGGGATGGTGCTTGCCCTGCCGTCGGCCTCTCGAACGGAGACGGCCGAAACCTAGCATTTCTGACAGAAATAATGAAACCAGAGACAATCCAGGGAAGGAGAAACAGGATGTATTTGGAGACTTTTGGGAGAGGTTTGAAACTCAGTTTGGCGGGGCTCGCGCTTGCGGCATCGACCGCCGGTGCTGCCTTGGCGCAGTCCGGTGAAGCCGTCACGCTGCGCTGGGCGCTGTGGGACTGGGACAAGGTGGCCTATTACAAGCCGCTGATCGAGGCCTATCAGGCCAAGAACCCCAACGTGAAGTTCGAGCATATCGATCTCGGCTCGCAGGATTATCAGCAGATGATCGCCACGCAACTGGCGGGCGGCTCGAAAGATATCGATATCGTCACCGTCAAGGACGTGCCGAACTATACGAACCTCATCCGCGCCGGTTCGATCATGGATTTGTCGAGCTATATGAAGGACCAAAAAATCGATCCGGCCTCCTTCGGCGGTCTGGCCGAGGAAATGACGGTTGACGGCAAAATCTATTCGCTGCCGTTCCGCTCGGACTTTTGGGTCGTCTATTACAACAAGGACATTTTTGACAAAGCCGGCGTGCCCTACCCCACCAATGACATGACCTGGGCGCAGTTTGACGAAACCGCGACCAAGCTTGCCGGCGGTATGGGTGTCAACAAGACCTATGGTGCGCTTCTGCACACCTGGCGCTCAACCGTCCAGCTGGCCGGCATTCAGGACGGCAAGAACACGCTGGCCGGCCCGGATTACACCTTCCTCAAGCCATGGTACGAGCGGGCGCTGAAACTGCAGGAAGACGGCGTCATCCCGTCCTATGCAACGCTGAAAACCTCCAACTCGCATTATTCCGGTCCGTTTTTCAACGGCACGGTCGGCATGCTGCCGATGGGCACGTGGTTCGTCGGCACGCAGATCGCCAAGGTGAAATCCGGTGAATCCAAGAGCAAGAACTGGGGCATCGTGAAGTTCCCGCATCCAGACGGTGTTGTTGCCGGCACCACGGCCGCACAGATTTCCGGCCTTTCGGTGAACAGCAATTCCGGCCACAAGGAAGCGGTGCTGGACTTCATCAAGTTCGTGACCAGCTCGGAAGGCGCTTCTATCATTGCTTCGACCGGCACGATCCCGACGGTGCGCACGCCCGAGGTGACGGCCAAGATCGCGTCGCTGGACGGTTTCCCGCAGGACGAGGCCAGCAAGGCGGCGCTCGAACCCGGCAAATCCTATCTGGAGATGGCGGTGACACCGAATGCTGCCCGCATCGAGGTCATCCTCAACCGCGCGCATGACTCTCTCATGACCGACAATATCTCGATCGATGACGGGTTGAAGGAAATGACCGATGGCGTGAAGGCCATCAAGTAAGAATTCCAAAACCCCGCGGAGACCAAGAGTTTTCGCGGGGTTTTCTTTTGTCCGCAGCCATGTTCGAACCTAAGCCCGATTGAATGGAAGTCCGATGATCTATGATCCCGCTCGCGCCAATCCCCTCTACGGCAATCCTCTCTTAGGCCGCGATGATCTTGCCAAGGCGGTGATGGATCTCTTCAACCCGCTGCTTCCGTATTTTTCAGAGGGTGGCGCTCGCGTCCGCCTCAGTGCCACCGGTGCGCATTTTGACCGTGCGGCGGCCGATCTCGAAGGGTTTGCCCGACCGCTCTGGGGCATCGTGCCGCTCGCTGCCGGCGGCTATGATTTTCCGCATTGGGAACTTTATCGCCTTGGTCTGGCCAACGGCACCGATCCCTCCCATCCGGAATATTGGGGCGATGTTTCCCGCACCGACCAGCGACAGGTGGAGCTTGCCGCCATCGGTTTTGCCATCGCCATGGTGCCGCAATTCATCTGGGACCCACTGAGCGAAGCCCAGAAAAAGACGATTGCCGCCTATCTGATCTCGGCACGGGAAAAAGAGTTCGTCGATAACAACTGGAAATTCTTTCGCGTCCTGATCGATCTCGGGCTGACGCAGGCGGGCGTGGATTTCGACCGATCACTGACGGAACAATATCTCGACGAGGTGGAAGCGTTCCGGCTTGGCGAGGGCTGGTATCGCGATGGACCGGTGCAACGGGTCGACCATTATGTGCCCTTCGCCCTGCATTTTTACGCGCTGATCTATTCGGTCATCGCCAAACACGACACCAAACGCGCTGACGCCTACCGTGAACGGGCGCATGTGTTTGCCAAGGATATCCGCCACTGGTTCGGCGCTAATGGTGCGGCACTGGCTTTCGGTCGCAGCCAGACCTATCGTTTCGCCTGCGGTGGCATCTGGGGTGCGCTGGCCTTTGCCGATGTCGAGGCCCTGCCCTGGAGCGAGATCAAGGGCTATTACATGCGCCATATCCGCTGGTGGTCGGACCTGCCGATCGCCGAGCGGGATGGAGTGCTCTCCATCGGTTACGGATACCCCAACCTGATGATGAGCGAGAGCTATAACTCGGCCGGTTCGCCTTATTGGGCGCTCAAATTTTTCCTGCCGCTGGCCTTGCCCGCCGATCATCCATTCTGGGCAGCCGATGAAACCCCTGCCCCGGACTTTCCTGATCCGGTACCTTTGAAGGAAGCCGGCATGGTGGCCATGCATACGCCGGGGAATACGGTCGTGCTTTCCTCCGGCCAGCAACATGACAAGATGCTCGGCGCCAACGAGAAATATTCGAAATTCGTCTATTCGACGCGTTACGCTTTCAACATCGAGGTCAACGACCGTCATTTCGTTGCTGCCAGTTTTGACGGCATGCTGGGCCTTTCCGAGGATGGCGTGCATTTCCGGATGCGCGAAGTGCTGGAAGAAGCGCTGATTGCCGGCGACAAACTCTATTCGCGCTGGAAGCCGTGGAACGATGTGACCGTCGAGACCTGGCTTCTCCCCGCCAATCCCTGGCATATCCGCATCCACCGCGTTCACACCCCCCGTAGCCTGCAGACCAGCGAAGGCGGGTTTGCCATTCCGCGTGCCGATTTCAACGTCGACACCAACGTGCAGGAACCGGGCAAAGCCATCTGGCAAGGACAGACGGATATCAGTGCCGTCATCGATCTGTCGCCCAATCTGCGTCGCAACGGGCATGCCATCAGCGCCATTGCCAACAGCAACCTCATCCATGCCAAAACGCTGGTTCCGCAGCTTCGCGGCGAGATCGCTGCCGGCACCACGGTTCTGGCTGCAGCCTTCATCGCCTTGCCGAATGCCGAAGCGCTGCCGGACTTTTCCAAAACAGCTCCTCCCTGCCCGGATCTGGCCGAACTGGAAGCGATTTTCCGTGATAGCGGGGAACGTGTCCCAGCCTTTGACCTCTGAGGCATTTCCGAGCCACTGAGGATATCCTGAGCGCGAAAACAATGGTCCGATCAGTTTCCCACGCATTGCAGTCTCTGGAGCATCTGTGGGGCGGCTGGCGGGCCAATTGTTTTGTGGTCTCGTTGCGGATTGTTCGCTCACGGTGATTACGCCATCCCTCTTGCGGTCATGCGAGGCATGGAAGAGGACGCCGGGCTTCCATAAGACCTTTTTCCGGCCGGAAAGACAGGCGAGGATGATTTGCTCGACAGAAGATAGGCCTGCTTCGCTTCATCAGCCGTGAGGAAATCCGAGGTTTCGTCTGGATCGCGAACACGATCGTTTTCGATAACGGTGTCCTGATCCGCAAAAGTTGCCAGCTGCGTCATCACCAGCCTTTCCACCATCGGTCTCACATCGAACTTTCCGGACTTTGCCGAGGATGCGAGGTTTCTGAGATAACCGCTCGGTGAAGCGATTGCCTCACCCTTCTCATAGAGGCAGGCAAGGGTAACGGCAGTCTCGATGGTACCGATGGTATTGTTGGCAAAATCCAGAAGCTGACGGTTGATGGAGAGCATGGAGCAGAGAACAGGCTGAACCGACATCAGGTCCTGTGCGTTTCGGATGCTGCCGTTTGCCGTGAGGATTGCGACATTGGGGCAGGCTCGGTTCACCAGATCCAGTGACATCGGTTTTTGTGCCTGGTTGTCGCTCGACGGTGCTTTTGCCTCGCGCGGATCAACAACAGAGAGATTTGAATCGAATCTGGATTCTGGTTTGGATTCTATGTGCCGCTCATTCTGAGAGGTGTTGCCGCTCGTATTTTGAGAATTTGCGAAATTTTTCAATGAATTGACGATTTCCGCATGAACGCGCGACAGAAAAGACAGATGCGCCTCGAGCTGATTGAGTTCAGCTTTGCGCGGAAGAGCAGAAACAAGCTCAGCCAGACGGATTTTCAGCGACGCCCAATCACCGGGGACATCTTCGACCTCGACCACGATCAGCAGCTTGCCGATATCGCGACGATGAAGGGAGATTTCTTCACGCAGGAGATGGGTCTGAAGGCGCTCACACTCGACCTTTTCGGCCAGCGCGAAGATCTCTTCCGAACGGGCCAGAAGCGGCTGGAGAGAGAAACCGAAAGCCTGGGTGATATCCCCTGCCCTGCCACGACGAGCATAACGTTTGCCGTTTGGGCTGTCCTTGCGCGTCAGAAGACCAGCTTCGACCAGTGAAGCCATATGACGGCGAATGGTCTGTTCGGCCATGCCATGGCTTCTGAGAGACAGAGCCTGATTGGACGGGAAGACAACGAGACCGTTTGCCACGGAAATCTCGGCCTTGGGATAGAAGCTCAAAAGAGCATTGAGAAGCGCAAGGGCACGGTCAGACAGGCCGAGAAGCGGCTTTGCCTGGCAGAGTGCGCGATAGAGTTCCCATTTGTCGATGGACTTGTCGCAGACCTTTTCCGTGTCGACGATCTGATCCGTCAACATGGCAAGCGTCATCGACCGCCGCCCAAAGGGCGTCGTCAGATAACCACTGTTCATGACTTTCACCTTGTGACAGGCAAAAGAAATTCGCTCGCCGAAACGACGCTGTGCTTGACACTGATTCTAGGAAATGCGATTCTCGAGTTGCTGAGACTACGAGGAAAGCTTCCGTAACGGTGACGTTCGGGGGCTTTTCTTTTGCGCTCTTGTCCCTCTCCTATTTGGTTAGAATTGATCGATCGTCTCAGTCGTGACGCAATGCTGACGACTTGAGATATTCCTGATGCAGATCCTGCAGACGAGCTGCAACGAAATCTGCGAATTCGGGTGCGACCTTCTCATCGAAGAGAAGATTGGTACGACTGCCGGATTTCTCCATCACCGCCAGTTTTACGCCGCTTGTTGCTTTGATCTGTTCCGGCTTTTCCTTCTCGATCTTGACCGACAGAGCCGTCATGACCTTGACGAAACGACTATCGGAATCCGACTGAAGGAATTGCGGGTTCTGCAGAAGTGCGGACAGTGCCGGCGATTCCGGCATGGCCGTCAGACGTTCCGTCAGGGCGATCCAGCGCGGACGACCTGTCTTGGGCGCCGGACCAATCGCTTCGATCAGCGAACGCGGCAGGCCATGGGCAACCGACATCAGGCGAGACAACTGGGTCTTTTCCATGCCAAGTGCCGACATGATGATACGGCGATCAAAACCCTTCTCTTCGAGAGCCAGCGCAAACAGGCCACGTTCGATATAGCTGAGGTCTGAACGGGCAGAGTTTTCCTGACCCTGAATAACGACAAGTTCTTCATCGGACAGGTTCTGAACGACAGCCTTGACCGGACGATCCAGTGCCCGAAGAACACGCACGCGACGGTGACCGAAAGCGATCTGATAATGATCTGCCTTGGTCGGATGCGGACGAACCAGGATCGGGCTTTTCTGGCCGGACTCGCGAATGGCGTCGGTCAGCTTCTGGTAGTCTTCGCCATCATCGGGAAGACGATCGTTGACGAAGGAGCCTTCGATCTTTTCCGCCGGGATTTCGATCACAGCAGAACCGGCGGCGATAAGGGCACGAGCCTGATCTGCGGCATTTGCAATCTGGCCCAGAGTGCGACCCATGGCGCCAACGGCACCGGAACGGATGTGCTGCAGCTTGGCGTCAGGTGTCGCATCCGGCTGAGCGGCATGATCGGGCGCAGAGTTGCCAGCTGGCAACTCATGATCCCGACGCGACAACATGGCTTTTAACGTATCCTTGCGGCTCATACTGCCCTACCCCAGGCCTGACGGATCAGACCTTCTATCTCGCTGTTCACGCCATCCAGCGATTCCATGGCGCGGTCATAGGTGTTTTTCGAGAAGTTCTCGCGACCGACTTCGTAAAGCGTTTGCTTGGAAAGTCCGGCATCGGAGATCGCTGTCGACTTGAGTGCAGTGTTGGTGAGGACGCGTTCGCGAAAAAGCGAACGCATGAAACCCACCATCTGTGTCTGTGGACCATCCGAAGGCTCGTAACGGGTCACGACATACCGGATGAAATCGTAATCGAGATCACCACCGGATTCCTGCACGACGCCGAGAAGATCGGAGGTCATCAGCAGGAACTGGCACATGGACATGACATCGAGCATCTGCGGATGCGCGGTGATGATCAGGCCGGTGGAGGCGCAAAGCGCGCCAAGGGTGAGGAAGCCGAGCTGCGGCGGGCAGTCCAGAACCATCACGTCATAATCATCGGCGACGGCGCCAAGCGACGAAGCAACACGGCCGAAGAAGGGCTCGGCACCGCGTTCCGCAAGCGCACGCGGCGTATCATGTTCGTATTCCATCAGCTCCAGATTCCCGGGCACGATATCGAGGCCGGGAATGTAGCTCTTGCGGATGATGTCTTTCATCGGACGACGCTGGTCGTCGTAGCGGATCGCCGCATACATGGTCTCGTTGGCGGCAATATCATATTCCGGCTGGTAGCCATGCAGGGCCGTCAGCGATGCCTGCGGATCGAGATCTACCGCCAGCACGCGATAACCCTGGAAAGCCAGATATTGCGCGAGGTGCGCGGCGGTAGTGGTCTTGCCGCTGCCGCCCTTGAAATTGACAACGGCCATGACCTGGCAATGTTCGCCATCCCGACGCCGCGGCACATATCGCTTGTTACCCTTTGCGTTCTCATCGAGAACGTTGCGGATCTCATTGATCTGGTCGAGAGTATAATAGCGCCGGCCGCCATTATTGATGGTCGGCTGGGGTCCCTTGCCGTTCAGCGACAATTGGCGAAGATAGGCATCCGCGATGCCGATCAGCTTGGCAGACTCCACCGATGAAAACGAGCGGAGCATTTTCTGCGCAACAGGAGGAAAGAGCGCAGCACGCATTGCCTGCAGCTCTTGGGACAGCGCGGCGCCATCGCCCGCGATGACTTCCGTCATCGGTCGCTTGGCTTCTTGCGCTTCCGCAGGCTGACTACGTGTCTTGGCCATAACTACGATAAATCTCCAGAGTGTCGGAATATTCCGTAGTGAACCATGGCCTGAGTCGCTCTGAGTCGCAAGGCCTTTAGGGTTAACGAAGGGTTAACGGCATTTGCTCCACGATTCGTTCAATTCGGGATGTTTGATGCTGCGAAGGATAAAGTTGCCAGCTGGCAACCGCGGCGCCCGCGATCAATACAGTTCGTTGGCTAGGCCTGGTGCGGTTTTCCGCATTTGCCGATTGCTCATAATCGCATTAGTGTGGTGCATCCGAGATTGAGCACATCATCTTAATGGTATCATCAGACGATTCTCAAGTGGAAGCCTACCGTGATTTTGCCGACCTGGCGTCGGTCCCACGAACGCGCATCTTCCACCATCATCCGTTCATCGAACGGCTGCGCCGTGCCGTTCATTTCGATTTCATCGCCGTCAGCGGCCTTGATATCGACCGCTTTCGTTTTGGCAATGGCCAGTCAATCGATACCAACCTGCCGCCGGGTTATATCGAGACCTATGCAGCGGAAAAACTCTATCTTCGCGATCCGCTTGTGGCGGCTTCGTTGGCATCCTCAGGCAATGTGCTGTGTGACGCCGATGTCTTTACCGATACGCCGCCACCCGAACGGCTGCATCAATTGATGTCCAGTTTCGGTGTACGAAACCGGACGCTCTTTCCGTTAAAGCGCGGCGAGCATCTCTATGGCGCCATTACCTTCATGCGCACCACCCGGTTTGATGCAGATGAGATCGATTTTCTAAAACGCATCTGCGAGGTCACCCATGTGGCCATGACCAAGCCGCTGATGGACCGATTTGCGACGGATACAATGCGGCTGTCTTCCGGCGAACTGATATGCCTGCGGCTTGCAAGCCACGGTCTGACGAGTGAGCGGATTGCCGCCGAAAGCGGTTATCAGGTTGATACGGTCAACACCTATATGAAGAGCGCGGTCAAGAAGGTCGGAGCGACCAACCGCACCGAGGCCATTGCAGAGGCCATTCGGCGGCGGCTCATCGAGTGATTGTGGCGACGGTCGATCTTGTTTCTGGTGCAATACGCGCGCCATGCGCCCGGAATGTGTCTGTGTGGGGAAGGGGAAAGCGGCCATCTCTTTGGAAAAGAGACCTGCGGGCGTGAGAGTGGCTGGAATTTTTTACGGTTTTCGGCTATCAATCACAGGCTATAACGGTTCTTATCTCTCGACGTGAGTCGTTCTGACTATGGCCCGAATAGGCCGAAAGATGTGAGTCTGAGTGCTGAAACCTATGGCCTCGTTCACTTTCATTTCAGATAAAATGGCCTTTTAAAACATTGCCTTCACAGTTAGCGCAAAGACAATGAAAGATACCTGATAGGGTAGGCCTTCCACAAATCTTTGAAGCGGTTTTGTCGCCCTGCCCTTCATCTCGCTCATGTCGTTATCATCATTTGACCAGTTAGCGCCGGTCATCAGCGCTGGAATTGATGAGCGTGTTCGCAGAGTTGGTTTCCGATAATGCTGGTGGACGTTGAGCGAGGATGTGCTTGGGTGAGATGTTTGGTGGGCCGAAAGGTGCTCAGGTCCCGCTCAGCTATCGCATCCAATGTGAGAATCGATTAGCGATAGTGGCCATGCGCTACGATCTCGACCGGCTTCCTTTTCAGGATTTGATGGCCCCTGTTGCAACGGCAACGGCAGTAATCGCACGGCTCGACGAGCGGCTGTTGCGTTCGCGTGAGTCCCAAGGATGGATTTCCCGATCGCATTTTTCCGATGCCTGCGCATCGCTTTGGGTGGACGGCGAGTTGGTGCATCCGGAGGATCTCATCCTGCACGATGCCGATATGGGCGCTCGCCGGCCAACGCATGAGTTGTCGATCGCCCGCGATATCTTGCGCACGCGACGACGCATTCTATCGCATCCGGCGGATTGGGCCGTTTCGTCCGACGGGCTGAGACGTTTGCGGAAGGGCGGCGACGAGAACGCCGAATTGTCCCTGGAGGTGAAATCTTTCTCTCGGCAGGCGGGCAACGAGGCGCCAGCCGACGAGGATGATCTGCTTGCGGCAGAACTCGCGGCGATCGACAACGTGTTGGCGCGCAGCGAGGCCTTGCTGTTGGAGGCAAGGAAAACCGTCTCGGGCAGGGCGGATGACGAACGCGCTCCGCTTGTATATGAACCGGATTGGGACGAAGACGAACGGCTGGCGGCATGGCTACAGGTTCTCAAACAAAGCGAGGGGCTGCCGACAGCTCTACGTGCTGCGGTGCTGCTTGATGGCTGGAATGTTCTTCAGGTGCTTCAGCACGCGCCATGGCTCGGGCGATTGCTGACGGCCAGCATCCTGCGAAGAGACGGATTGAGCAGTGGTTATCTCTTGCCGATCAGTGTCGGATTGAAGCAGATGCCACGTCAGAAGCGTGGGCACCGGGCTCGCGATGTCCGGCTTGCTGTTCTCATCGATGCGATGACGAATGCTGCGGAATTCGGGTTGAAGGAGCATGACCGGCTGTCTCTGGCGCGACAGCAGATGGAGCATCGGCTGATCGGAAGACGGGGCTCGTCGCGTCTTCCGCAGTTGGTCGATCTCGTTCTGGAAAAGCCATTCGTGTCGATGGCGATGATTGTCGATGCCTTATCGGTCACGCCGCAGGGCGCGCTGAAAATGGTCGGCGAACTTGGGCTGAGGGAGTTGACGGGCCGGGGGCGTTTTCGCGCCTGGGGTATCCTTTGAATGTGCTGATAACCGCTGCGGTCCGCGCATGATTGCGTGAGGTCAAGGACACGGTTCCTGACTGATCGCACATAGCCCTTATGAAAGCTG
Organism: Endobacterium cereale; assembly: GCF_009617585.1. Lineage (GTDB taxonomy): Bacteria > Pseudomonadota > Alphaproteobacteria > Rhizobiales > Rhizobiaceae > Neorhizobium > Neorhizobium cereale. Next base: position 62,656 of record NZ_WIXI01000043.1, read on the forward strand.
ATCGTTCAAGAGTTGCCAGCTGGCAACTTCGCAAGAAGCGGCCCATGCAAGGTCCGATGTGGGGGGCATGACGAAGGCCGTGTTTGCAAATCGTCCCGATGTTCTCGTGATAGGCGGCAGCATGGCGGGCTTGTGTGCGGCAATCACCGCCAGGCAGGCAGGGGCGACCGTCGGGATCGTGGAGGCTTCACCGCAATATATGCGCGGCGGCAATCTCAGGCATGCTCGCAACATTCGCCTTCCACATGAGGGACCGACACACTATTCCCCCGGAATATATCGAGGGGCTGAGTTTGAGCAGGAAATAATCGAGATTGCCGAAGGAGCGGGAGACCTCGAATTGATCCGGACGCTGGCAGTTCGAGCTGCTGATCTGGCGTGCTGGTTGGCGGATCAGGGCGTTGTTTTTCAAACGGATCATCTTCCTTATTCACGCCGAACGGCATTTTTTCTGGGTGGGGGAAAGGCCGCGGCGAACGCTCTTTATGCAAGAGTGCACGCGCTCGGCATCGACGTGGCCTACGAGTGTCCGATGACTGAACTCGACATGCTCGATCTTCCGGCTCGTGCTGTCATCTTGTGCAGTGGCGCCGGGCAGGCGGGGCAAGGGCATGCTTTCATCAATCGCGGCACGCCTTTTAACTGCGGCTCCCTCGCGGACAATCTTATCCGTGCCGGGGCAGAAACCGGTGGCAGGTCGGACGCAGCTCATCTCGTGGCGATCGATGCGCGTTCGCCGCCGCATGACGGCGGCATAGTCACCCGCATCGACGGCATGGAGGTCGGCATGATGGTTGATCAAAACGGACAACGTTTCGCCGATGAGACCGAGGTGACAGGCCCCCGCCGCTTCACTCGTTGGGGGCAGCTCGTCGCGTCCCTGCCCATCCCGAAAGCGACGCTGGTTCTGGATGCCGAAGGTCGGATAAAGGTGCCCGTCCTGGCCTTCCCGGCAATGGCGGCATCCACACTTGATGTGATGGCGGGAATGATCGATGTCGATGCCACGCTACTGAGGCGTTCGGCCGAAGAATGTGGGAGGGTGAAAACGGCTCCGTTCTTTGCCTATCCGGTTGCGCCGGGCCTCACCTTTGCCTGTCATGCTCTTCGGGTCGACCGTTCGACCCGCGTGAAAATGCGGGACGGAACGGTGCGTGAAAATCTGTTTGCTGCCGGCGCAATCATGGCCGCCTGTCTTTTGAATACCGGCTATCTTTCCGGAATAGCCCTGACGATCAGCGCCGTCTTTGGGCGGATCGCGGGAGAAGCGGCGGCCCGTCATGCACTCGGATGAAACGCTGCTCGCAGAGGCCAGGCGGGTTCTGACCATCTGTGCGGTCTGTGATTATTGTAGCGGTTTTTGTGAGGTATTCCGTGCGATCGGCAGACGGACGGATTTCTTGCAAGGCGATATCAATTACCTCGCCCATCTCTGCCACGACTGCGGCAATTGCCTTGACGCCTGCCAGTATGCCCCGCCGCATGTTTTTCAGATCGATCCTCCGCAGGTTCTGGCAGAGGTGCGTTCGCAGTTCTGGCCACCGGCACAGGCATGGCTTTGTCTTGTGTTTGTACCGCTGACACCATTGCTCACCTATCTGCTCGTGCCGACGGAAATCCTGTTCGGGCATCATCGTGGTGCTGGTGCATTTTACGCGATCTTGCCTTGGTCCGTCCTGTGTCTCGGCGCGGGGTTTGTTCTTCTGGGTTCACTGGCCTCACTTTGCCTTGGCGTGTTTCGCTTCTGGAGAGACAGCGGCGGCGGCAATCCGCGAGGTGCCATCCTGATGGCGATCAGGGACATCCTGACGCTGCGCAATCTGGAAGGTGGCGGCATAAGCTGTGAGCACGGATGGGTGAGACGTTGGGCGCATCAGGCGCTTGTTGCGGGCGTCTGTTTCTGTTTCGCATCGACGTCAGTCGCAACGATCTACCATCACAGCCTCGCCTATCTGGCACCTCACCCCTATCAGAGCGTTCCGGTCTTGCTCGGTAGCGGTGGCGGCGTCCTGATGATGATCGGCTGTGCCGGCCTCTGGTGGGAGAAGCTGCGCCGACATCGTCGCAAGCGGATTTCCACTGCTGCCGAGCATCTTCTCCTCGCGTTGCTGATGACGGTGTCGGTCAGCGGCTTTGCGCTTTTGATCTGGCGGGACAGCAAAATGATGGGTGTCCTGCTCGCCTTCCATTTCGGCACTGTGCTCAGCCTCTTCCTGTTGATATGCGCAGGCAAGCTTGGGCACGGCGCTTATCGGGCGGCGGCCCTGCTGCGCGCTGCCATGGAACGCAGACCACGCTGAGGCCGATGCCGTGGAACCTTGGTACAGCCTTTTCGTTTGCGTCTAGATTGTTGCATCGCAGCGAAGGAATTCCATCATGGAACTGAATGGGCAAGTGGCACTGGTAACAGGCGCAGGGTCTGGAATCGGCAAGGCTGCAGCGATCATGCTGGCAGCCCAAGGGGCAAGTATCGGCGCTCTCGGACACACCCGGTCGGAGCTTGAAGGCACGGTTGCGGACATCCTCAAGGCGGGAGGTCAGGCAATTGTTCTGGAGGCGGATGTGGCTGCGGAAGATGACATGCGCGAAGCCGTAACCCAACTCGTATCGGCTTTTGGTCGGCTGGATATCGTGGTGGCCAATGCCGGGATCAATGGTGTCTGGGCACCGATCGATGATCTCAGGCCGGATGAATGGGACAAGACCATTTCGGTCAATCTACGTGGCACCTATCTGACGCTGCACACAACCGTTCCCCATCTCAAGGCGCAGGCTGCGGGCTCCGTCATCGTCATCTCATCCATCAACGGAAATCGAACCTTCACGACGCCGGGTGCCACTGCCTATTCCGCAAGCAAGGCTGCGCAAGTGGCAATGGTGCAGCAACTCGCTCTGGAACTCGGCAAACATCATGTGCGTGTCAACGCCGTCTGCCCGGGTGAAATCGAAACAAGCATCGACGACAATACGCGGCAACGCCATGTTGATGAGACCGCCATACCGGTCGAATGGCCGGCAGGGCAGGTGCCGATCAGCGACGGCTCACCGGGACGAAGCGAAGACGTCGCAGAGCTCATTCTGTTTCTGGCGTCTTCACGATCGAAACATGTGACGGGCGTGCCGATTTATGTGGATGGCGGGCAGGGGCTTTTGCGCTGAAAATGCGGATCGTTGCCCAAGTGGCTGCAAGCTCTTGTAGAGAGGCCCTCAAGCTCGGCGATACGGCGCTTGCCTCAACGATCCAGAAAATCCTGCCATTGCCGTTCGCCCGACAGGCAGTCCGCCTTGAGCTCGTTGGCGATGCGATGAAGCTTGGGAGAGGGGAGAATGTTGCTCACCTCCATCACCATCTTGCGTCGTATGGCGATGGCAAAGTCCTCGATCTTGTGGACCGGCAGGACAAAGGAACCTGGACCACCGGCGACACAATCCGAATAATAGCGATCAAGCCCACCTGCTGTTCCTGACGGCCTGAGCATGATGGCCAGACCATTGATGACAATGCCGGACTCAATTGCCCTGTCTCTGACTGGCAGCACCGGCACGCCGATATTGTTCGGTCCGTCTCCCGAGACGTCTATGACCTGACGCATGCCGCGGTAATTGTTGGAGATGATGGATGTCGCGCCGTAGCTGATTGCTGCGGAGATCGACGTGCGTCTCTGGGTGGCGACCGGCCGGGCGGCCAGCTTTTCGGCAAAGGCCTTGGCGTCCTCGGCGGTTTCGATGATCTGCCAGTCGATGACGGAGGCCTGATCGACTTCGCCGGCCCATTCGTAATAGCTGATGGCGATACGCCCCAGCATGCCGCCCTTGACCGCGGTGATGAATTCAGGGTGAGACAGTGCCTCCACATAGCCCTGTCGCTGTATCTGGACTTCTTCGTAGTCCATCGAACGGGAGACATCCACGGCAAGTGCCAGTTCGACATCTACTTCGCCGCCCGCTGCAGCCATGATGATGGGAGAGGCGGAAAGCCCCATGAGCATCGCAATCGTGACCAGCATTTTCACTCCGTCACTGCGTTAATCTATTAGAAGAGTAACACAGAAGACGGGCAGCGCTAATCCTCGCTGTCAGGGCCGTTTCACGAAACGGTGACTTTCGAGCAGAATTGGCGCCACTGGTTTTCCGTCGGGATTTTACTGCCGTACTTCTTCAAGGGCCTGAGGACGGCCAAGGCCGTGTTTCAGGGCTTCCAACAGGCAATCGGAAATAGCCTGCCGCAATGCATAGGTATGGTTGCTGGTACGCTTGTGGTCGAGCGACTGCGCCGCATCGACAAGGCTCAGACCCTGGTGAACCACGATCTGATGTGCTCTCTGGAAAGCCCAGGACTCAATTGTACTACTTTGCTCGTTCAAAGCAGCCTCGCTAAATCATCTAGCCAATATTGATGCGAATCATTTCGCATCTGGAAAATAACGCAGCTGTACTCTGGGGGGAACGTGATTGGTAAATATTACCAAAAATGGCGAATTACTTTTCGCAGCAAAAACAAGCATGTACAATTTATAACAGGCAATAAATGTGGCAGTTTTCGTGTTTCGCAAAAATGATATCTAATCTGTATTTTGTATAAATACGGAATTTACAAATATAGATCAGATGATTTCAGGCTGCACTCGGGCATGGGCTTTCAAAAACAAGGGCATGCCGGTGCGGCCTTGGCCACACCGGCTTCGGTTCACTTCTTCACGATGACCCAGACGGCATGGATGATGCCGGGAAAATAACCGCAAAGGGTCAAAAGGATGTTGAGCCAGAAATGCAATCCGAGGCCGACCTGTAGAAAAACACCGACAGGAGGCAAGAAGATTGCGAAAAGAATGCGGATGACGTCCACTTCAAGGTCCTTTGCTGAAACAAATTCAGACCCTTAACGCACAAGGCAGCGTTTGGTTCATCAGCGGACGATGGTGGCCGTCTCTTTATTTCTTGAGAGCGTCATCCGGATCGCGACCCGGGCGCGGTCGGTAGCGCGGGATTGTCCAGCTGTAATAGAGCGCGCCACCACGCAGCGCGAAGGCGGCGGCAAAGCCGACTGCTGCGCTGAGATAAAGCGGCACACCCTGCGCGTGGCACAGCACGAAGGCGCTGGCGCCTGCCAGTGCGGCGGTAATATAGATTTCCGGACGCAGCAGCACGGACGGCTCGTCGGCCAGGATATCACGCAACACGCCGCCACACGTGGCGGTCAGCATGCCGGTGACGATGGCGATGATGGGCGACCCCGTAGTTTCAAGACCGATCAGCGCGCCCATGACACTATAGGCGGCAAGGCCGATGGCATCGAGCCAAAGCAGAAGCTTGTAGCGCCATTCGACGAAATGCGCCGTGAAGAACACCAGAATGCCCGTGGCGACGCAGACGAGGATATATATCGGCTCCTTCACCCAGAATACCGGCAGCCTGCCAAGGATGAGATCGCGTAACGTTCCGCCGCCAACGCCGGTCACGGCCGAAAAAAACAGGAAGCCGATGATATCGAGTTGCTTGCGTGATGCGGCAAGGGCGCCTGCGGCGGCAAAAACGACGACACCCGCATAGTCCAGAAGGGTCAGCACGCCGCTCTCCTTGTTAGCCGAAACATTCGGCATTCATCTGATGGCCTGCTTTATGCGTCAGCTCGCGGATAGACAACCGGCATGCATGTCGCATGGGCACTTTGCCAAATGAAAAGGCATTTTGGGCTCCGGCGTCCGCAACGAAAAACGACCGGTGGCATGTGCCGACCGGTCGTTCGATCATCTCATTCCTGAAGCCGCTTTCAAGCGGGAGGGACAGGAATGTTATTTCGGCAGCTGGTCGGCGACCTGCTTGATGGCATTGGCGACGGTTTCGCAGAACTGCTTTTCGGTAATGTTCTGTGCCTTTACCGTCGCAGAGATTTCCTGGTTCACGCCCATGGCGGCAACGGTGCCCTTTTCGCCGGTCTTTTCGGCTTCGTCACCCTTGGCGGTGTCGGAAGGAGCCGGGATGAGAGCGATCAGCTTCGTCTGTACGGTTGCCGCTTCGCCATCGATATGACCTTCGTTCTGGCAATATTTCAGAACACCAAGCTGGTTGCGAGCCGAGATATAGGCCATTTCGATCTGCTCGTTGGTTGCCTGCGCGAAAGCCGGTGCAGCCAGTCCGAGTGTAACGAGACCGGTCAAAACAATTTTCTTCATCTTTGTTTCCTTCAAAACCCCTAGGCCGACATTTACGAGTGTATGTCAGCGGGCCGTTAATTAGGGGAATGATCGGTTTCGGCTAGGTTGTTGCCCGGCTTTTCCGGCGAATGTGCAAACCAGCGGCTGACGCGCCGTCCCATGCCGTCGAGATAGGTCAGCACAACAGGCACGAAAACCAGCGTCAGCAGGGTGGAAGAAATCAGCCCGCCGATTACCGCATGCGCCATCGGTGCGCGCTGTTCGCCACCTTCGCCAAGCCCCAGCGCCATCGGCAGCATGCCAAAGATCATGGCGAGCGTGGTCATGATGATCGGCCGCAGGCGCACCGCACCGGCATCAGCCAGGCTCTGGCGCAGTGTCTTTCCTTCCCGCACACCGAGATTGGAGTAATCAACGAGCAGGATGGCGTTCTTGGTGACGAGGCCCATCAGCATGATGAAACCGATCATGGAAAACATGTTGAGCGTCGAGCCGGTGAACAAAAGCCCGAGCAACACCCCGATCAGCGAAAGTGGCAGCGTCATCATGATCGCGATCGGCTGGATGAACGAGCCGAACTGCGAAGCGAGGATAATGTAGATGAAGATGATGGCGAGAACGAGCGGCCACCGAAGGAGATACGATAGCCGACCGGTATATCCATTTTTGCGATGGCGGCGTTGAGGTCCGTGGTGATGTCACCGAGTGCCCGGCCTTCGACATTGCTGGAGATCCGCACGTCGCGCGACAGATCCTTGCGGGTGATGGCATCGGGCGCGGTGCTTTCCACCACGTCGGCCACCTGATCGAGCAGGACGGTGATCGGCTTGCCGTCGTCGTCGGTGCGGCCGGTAGAGATGGTGAGATTGCGCAGCTGGGCTGCATCGCGACGACCTGTTGCCGGAAGGCGCAAGGTCACGTCGTAAGATTCGCCGTCCGGTGCGTTCCAGACGGATATGGCATCGCCGGCCACCAGCGGCCGCAGCGTATCGCCGATGGTGGAGATGGAGACACCGAGATCGCTCGCCGCCTCGCGACGCACCCGCACCGCCAACGTCGGCCGCACGTTTTCGATCGAGGATTCCACCTCCGTTGCGCCCGGAATGGCGGCAAGCGCCGTGGTGATTTGGTCGGAGATGCGGCGCAGTTCCTGATCGCCATCTCCGAGGATCGAAAGCTGCAGCGGTTTCGACGATCCGCCCATGCCGGAGGATTGGCCAACGGAGATTTCCAGCCCGGCGACGCGGGTAAGCCGCTGCCGGATCGGGTCGATACTTTGCGCTGTGGTGACCGATCTATCGGCGCTGGGCACAAGCTGGACCGCGACGCTTGCCTGATTGAAACCGCGTGCTCCGCCGGAATTGATGGTGGAATAGGTGGCGGAGACATACGGGAATTCGCGCAATGCCTTTTCGACCTGCGTCACCTTTGCGGCCATATAATCGAGTGAGGAACCCTGTGCGGCTTCCAGCGACACGCTGATTTCGCCTTGGTCGGCAGGTGGCAGGAATTCGGCGCCAATACGGGGCACGAGCAACAGGCTGCCGACGAACATGGCAACAACGATAGCGATGGTGGTTTTGCGGTGGTCAAAAGTCCAGTGGATCAGCGAGCGATAACGTCCGGCCAGCCCTTCGAACCAGCGGTCGAAACGTTCGACGGCGCGGCCAAGGAAACCGCGCTTGGCGCCCTTCTGGCTTTGCGGATCATACCACACGCTCGACAGCATCGGATCGAGGGTGAAAGACACGAACAGTGAGATCATTACGGCAGCCGCGACGGTAACACCGAACTGCAGGAAGAAACGGCCGATCAGGCCGCCCATGAAGGCGACCGGCAGAAAGACCGCGACGATGCAGAGCGTGGTGGCGAGAACGGCAAGGCCGATCTCATTGGTGCCGTCGAGCGCCGCCTTGATATGGTCCTTGCCCATCTGCAGGTGGCGCGTGATGTTTTCACGCACGACGATCGCGTCGTCGATCAGGATGCCGATCGACAGCGACAGCGCCATCAGCGTCATCGTGTTGAGTGTGAAGCCGAGCGCGTAGATGACCGCGAACGTGCCGATGACCGAGATCGGCAGCGTCAGGCCGGTAATCACCGTGGAACGCCAGGAATTGAGAAACACGAAGACGATCAGAACGGTCAGCACGCCGCCTTCGATCAGCGTGCGCTGCACTTCCGAAACCTGCGCGGCAATGGCGCGGGAATTGTCGCGGGTGATGGTGAGTTCGACGTTTTCCTTGGCAAGCTCGGTATTGAGGGTGGTGATTTCCTTGCGCAGTGCCGCCGCCACTTCGACAGTGTTTGCGCCCTGCACCTTGACGATATCGAGACCGAGCGACGGCACGCCCTGATAGGTGGCACGGCTGGTGACTTCGGCACCGGTATCGAGAATGCTGGCGACATCGGAAAGATAGACGGGGTAACCGCCGCTCTGGGCGACGATGATGCTGTTGAAGCCGGCAGCATCGGGGATGCGGCCTTCCACGGTGACGATGCGCTGGTTGATGCCGGAAATCAGTGTGCCGGCGGCGCGGTCCTGGTTCTCGCGGCGAATGGCATCCATGATCGTCGAAACGCCGACGCCGTAAGCTTCCAGCCGGTCGGGGTCGACAACAACGAGCACCTGCCGCTCACTGCCGCCGACCAGCGAAATCTGGCCGACACCACCGATGACATTCAGCCGGTTGGTGATGACACGGTCGGCAAGCGTGGTGATTTCCGACAGCGTGCGGGTGGGGGAGGAGGCCGCGATCGACAGGATCGGCTGATCATCCGGGTTAAAGCGGGTCACCTGCGGCGTATCCACTTCGTCCGGGAAGGAGGCTTCGAGACGCGCCACACGGTCGCGCACTTCCTGTGCCGCCACCTGGCTGTCGACATCGAGTTCGAACTGCACGACGACGATCGAACGTCCCTCGTAGGATTCCGAGGTGATCGTATCGATGCCGCCGATCGTGTTGAGCGAGGATTCGATCGGCCGCGACACTTCGCTTTCCACCGAGGCCGGCGAGGCGCCGGTATAGGTGGTGGCGACCACGACGATGGGAAGATCGGTTTCCGGGAACTGATCGACGCCGAGGCGCGAGTAGGAGAAAAGGCCGACGACGAGGATCGTCACCATCATCATGGTGGCGAAAACGGGATGGCCGACGCTGATACGGGTGAGAAACATGTCAGATGCCCTCGACGTTCACGGCAGTGCCCGCAACCAGATCCGGAAGCGGTGCCGTCACGATCGTTTCGCCCTCTTCGATGCCTGAGACCTGCACGAGGTTGCGATCCGTCCAGCTGGTGCCGAGATTGACCGGCAGGCGGCGCAGCGCATTGCCCTCGACCTTGAGGACATAAGTGCCCTCGCTGTCGTGGCGGATTGCAGCAGCGGGCAGGGCGATCACGTTCTTCTGGTCATCGACCTTGAGAATGCCGGTGGTGAACATGCCGCCACGCAGCAGGCCTTCATTGTTGTCGATGGCAATAAAGACACGCACGGCGCGGGAACCGGCAACGGCCGTCGGCGAAATGCGCATGACCTTGCCGGCAAAGGTGCGGCCGGCGAATCCTTCCACCGATAGTTCGACCGGCTGATCGAGCCGCACCAACGGGATACGGCTGGTCGGTACGCCGGCATCCACTTCCATGCGGCTGAGATCGACGATCGTCATCAGTTCGGCGTTGAGCGCCACGGTCTGACCTTGCTCGACCGGGCGGGTGGAAACGACGCCGTCGAATTCGGCGCGCAGTTCTCCATAGGCAAGCGACCGTTCGGAATCGGCGACCTCGGCCTGTTTCGACCGCAGCTGCGCGCGCAGGTTCAGCAGGTTGGCACGCGCTTCAAGCCGCGTCGCATCCGATGCCGCACCGCGTTCGCCAAGCGCCGTGTTTCTTTCCAGCACGGATTCGGCCAGCTCAACCTGCGCGTCGAGCGCATCGATTTCGGCCTTGCGGGCGGTGACGGCCGAGGCCAGAGCCTCGGTATCGAAACGCACCAGAAGATCGCCTTTCTTGACGACGTCGCCGATCTGAACCGGCAGTTCAACGATGGTCGAGGAAACCCGCGATGTCAGGTTCGAACGGCGGATCGGCGTCAGCGAACCGGCAACACGCACTTCGGTGGCGATATCCTGCCGAACGGTCTTGCTGACATCGACCGGGGCCAGTTCCAGCGGGCCATCCGGCTTCTGCTGCTGGGCGCCAGCGACATTCACGGAAAGGAGAACGGCACTGACAACGGCCGTCAATCTTGCGAGGCTGAAAATGACTTTGGTCGTCATGGTCTGTCCCTTCAGGGCGATGAATGGCTTGGTACGCCAAAAACATTGGGGGTAATCGGATCACAGATCGGCAGGGTGCTGGCCTTGCGGATGGCCTGCGCCATCTCCTGCGCGATCTGCTCGGTGGTGAATTGCTGGCCGTGTTCGATCGCAGCGATGCTGATCGTCTCGTCGATCAGGCGCATCGCCGCGGCAACGGTTGCTGCACACAGGCGAACATCGAAATCCTTCTTTGAGCGATCGAGGCGATCGGCGATGATGCCGATCATGTCCTGCTCCACCTGATGCGAGGCAGATAGCCAGACCGCGCGCAGTGCCGGTTCCGCCTCCATTCGGGTCAGCAGCCGCACCACCAGAATTCCATCGATCATGTCCTGCGGCGTCGCATCATCCAGCCGGCAACATTCGTGCAGATGCGCATCGATCGAAACATTGCGAGGCCACTGTCGCAGCTTGGTGTGAAAACGCAGGGCAGTGGACAGGAACAGCGGCTCGACACAGCTTTCCTTGCTGGCGAAATAACGCCAGACCGTACGCTCCGACAGGCCGGAAGCGGCGGCAATCTCTGCGCCACTGGTTTCTCCAAGACCGTTGTCCAGAAAAAGCCTTGCGGCATGGCGCGCCACGGTCAGACGGGCATCATCACGTCGGTTGTTCATGTCCCTGCGCCAGCATTGCCTGTTGTCACTAAAAGACGGCATTAGTGGCAGTTAATGACAATTGTGAGGCGTGCTCATTCCTACCGAAAATGGTTTTCGAATGCACTGTTCGGAGACGCCTTGGTTTGCAGTGCATCCGGCGTTTCATGCGGTATTTCTCTTTGATGTGAATCAAATCGCAGGGTCTGAATAAAATTACTGATGCCACAGCGAGTTTTAGCCTGGGAGGGGGGGGTATATTGCTGGGTATTTTCCATGACGAAACAGGACCTTTCTTCCAAAAGGCAATTTGCGCACGACCACGAGATTACATTCGACTTTGCTGAACTGTTTTTTTCGCGCACGGATGAACGCGGAAAGATACGGGCCGGAAATGACGTCTTTCAGCGCATCAGCGGGTTTCACTGGCAAGAACTTATGGGCAAGCCGCACAATATCGTGCGCCATCCCGAAATGCCGCGTGCCGCCTTCAGGCTTCTGTGGGATCGCTTACACGAGAACAAGCCGACAGGCGCCTATGTAAAGAACCGCGCCAGCGATGGTCGCCAGTACTGGGTTTATGCGATCATCACACCGATCGACGGTGGTTATCTTTCGGTGCGGATGCGGCCAAGCAGCGCTCTTCTGCCCATCGTGTCGCAGGAATATGCCGATCTGTTGAATGTCGAGAAAAGCGAAAACCTTTCGCCGCCGCAGAGCGCGCAGCGGCTGCTGCAAAGGCTGGCCGCACTCGGCTTTCCGACTTACGACACGTTCATGGGAGCCAGTCTTACGGCAGAACTGGCAAGTCGGGCCGGGCACATGCAGCGGCCTCCGCATCCGGCCGTGGCGCTTTACGGCCAGCTCATGTCGGCATCGAAGTTTTTGCTGGAGGCGGCGTCCACCATTGCCGACGGTTACCAGCGCCACCGTTTCGTGCCGCTGAACCTGACGGTGCAGGCAAGCCGGCTGGGCGATGCCGGCAAGGCGATCAGCACGATCTCCAACAATTACGAGGAGCTGTCCGGGCAGATCCGTCTCGGTCTCGACCGGTTCATCGTGGCCACCGAACGTGTCTCACGTGCCATCCATGAAGGTGCCTTCCTGCTCGCCACATCGGAAGTGCAGGACGAGATCGCCGCCATCTTCGGCCGCGAAATGCCGTCTCCGCATTTCAATCATTCGGCCGAGGCTTCCTTGCTGCGGCAGCAACGCAACCGATATCGGCGCCGTGCCGTCACCACCATCTTCGACGTGCAACAGGAAGTGCGTAATTTTGCCGAGGAGGTTTTTGAGATCAAGCGCCTCAGCGCAGGCCTTGCCGCGATCCGGGTGATGGGGAAAGTGGAGGCGGGTTACCTGGAAACGGCGGTGCTTTCCGACCTTCTTGCCGATCTCGAGGCCTTTCAGGACATTCTTCGCCGCGGGCTGGATGACATTCTTGGCCTCAACGATGCGGTCAAGCGCAGCGTGTCGCAGCTGGTCATCGAAAAACCGGTTCTGGAGGAGTTGTAGCCGTTTCGTTGGCGAAGGCTCATGCCGTGGTTTTGACGTGTGTTTGACCGCGATCCCGGTATAAGCCGAAGGCATGACCGCCTATCTCACGCTTTTCATGGCCGCTCTCGTGGCCGCGACAATCCTGCCGGCGCAGTCCGAGGCGGTGCTTGTCGGGCTTATTTTACAAGGCGGGCACCCGGTCTGGCTGCTGGTCGTGGTCGCTTCGATCGGCAATATTCTCGGCTCCATCATCAACTGGATCCTTGGTCGTGGGATCGAGCGGTTCCGCGATCGGCGCTGGTTCCCCATCAAAGGTAAGGCACTTGAGCGCGCGCAGGGTTGGTATCGGCGTTATGGAAAATGGTCGCTGCTGGGAAGCTGGCTGCCGATCATCGGCGATCCGCTGACGGTTGTTGCCGGTGTGATGCGGGAGCCATTGCCGGTTTTCATCCTTCTGGTCGCTATCGCAAAGACAGCGCGTTACGCCATTCTCGCAGCTATTACTGTCGGACTGATCTGACCGGACGGGTTTTCCCCAAACTTCCAGCGCATGCTCGCGCCTTGTTTTCCGATTGGCATTCATCAGTTATGACTTCTGTGAAGTGCATATCGGGAGGGATCATGCAGATTGTGCTGGACGAGTTGGAACGTCGCCGTGCCGAAGCGAGGCTTGGTGGCGGCGAAAAACGTATCGATGCGCAGCATGCCAAGGGCAAGCTGACGGCGCGCGAGCGGATCGAAGTCCTGCTGGACGAGGGCTCGTTCGAAGAATTCGATATGTATGTCACACATCGCTGCACCGATTTCGGCATGGAAAATCAGAAGATCGCCGGTGATGGCGTCGTCACCGGCTGGGGCACGATCAACGGTCGGCAGGTCTACGTCTTTTCTCAGGACTTTACCGTGCTCGGCGGTTCGCTGTCGGAAACCCATGCGCAGAAAATCTGCAAGGTCATGGATATGGCCGTGAAGGTCGGCGCTCCGATCATCGGCCTGAATGATTCGGGAGGCGCCCGTATCCAGGAAGGTGTCGCCTCGCTCGGCGGTTATGCGGAAGTGTTTCGCCGCAATGCCGAGGCGTCCGGCGTCATTCCGCAAATTTCCGTCATCATGGGGCCGTGTGCTGGTGGAGCCGTCTATTCGCCGGCCATGACCGATTTCATCTTCATGGTGCGCGACACGTCCTACATGTTCGTGACCGGGCCGGACGTGGTGAAGACCGTTACCAATGAGATCGTCTCGGCCGAAGATCTTGGTGGTGCGCGCACCCATACGCAAAAATCTTCGGTGGCCGATGCCGCCTTCGAAAACGATATCGAAGCGCTGGAAGCCGTACGCCAGCTATTAGATTTTTTGCCGGCTAATAATCGCAGTGGCGTGCCCACGCGTCCGTTTCATGACGATCCCAACCGCGTGGAAAATCGGCTCGATACGCTGATCCCGGACAGCGCGGCAAAACCCTACGATATGAAGGAGTTGATCCTCGCTTTGGCGGACGAGGGCGACTTTTTCGAAATCCAGGACGCGTTTGCGAAAAACATCATCACTGGCTTCATTCGGCTTGAAGGGCAGACGGTCGGTGTCGTTGCCAACCAGCCGATGGTGCTGGCGGGATGCCTCGATATCGATTCGTCGCGCAAGGCGGCGCGCTTCGTGCGCTTCTGCGACGCCTTTTCCATTCCTCTGCTGACGCTGGTGGATGTGCCGGGCTTTCTGCCGGGCACGGCCCAGGAATATGGCGGCGTCATCAAGCATGGCGCAAAACTGCTGTTTGCCTATTCGGAAGCGACAGTGCCGATGGTGACACTGATCACGCGCAAGGCTTACGGTGGCGCCTATGACGTGATGGCATCAAAACATATCGGCGCGGACATCAACTATGCCTGGCCGACGGCGGAAATCGCGGTGATGGGTGCCAAGGGCGCAACGGAAATCCTCTATCGCTCGGAACTCGGCGATGCGGAAAAGATCGCGGCGCGGACCAGGGAATATGAAGAGCGTTTCGCCAATCCCTTCGTGGCGGCCGAACGCGGTTTTATCGACGAGGTGATCATGCCGCATTCCTCGCGCCGCCGCATTGCCCGTGCCTTCGCTTCGCTGCGCGGCAAGCAGGTGTCGACCCATTGGAAAAAACACGACACGATCCCGCTTTAGAGGAGGCCGGCCATGTTCAAAAAAATCCTCATCGCGAACCGTGGTGAAATCGCCTGCCGCGTGATCAAGACGGCCAAGAAAATGGGTATTGCCACCGTTGCCGTTTATTCGGATGCGGATGCCAATGCGCTACATGTTTCGATGGCCGACGAGGCCGTGCATATCGGTGCTGCCCCCTCCAGCCAGTCCTATCTCGTCATCGAGCAGATCATCGAGGCGATCCGGCAGACCGGCGCCGATGCCGTGCATCCCGGTTACGGTTTTCTGTCGGAAAATGCGGCTTTCGCGGCAGCGCTGGAAAAGGAGGGCGTGGCTTTTATCGGCCCGCCTGTCGGTGCCATCGAGGCGATGGGCGACAAGATCACCTCGAAAAAGATCGCCGCCGATGCCGGCGTCTCCACCGTGCCCGGCCATATGGATTTGATCGAGGATGCGGATGAGGCCGTGAAGATCGCGGTATCGATCGGTTATCCGGTAATGATCAAGGCTTCGGCCGGTGGTGGCGGCAAGGGCATGCGTATTGCATGGGATGAGGCCGAAGCACGCGAGGGATTTCAGTCTTCGAAAAACGAGGCCAAAAACGCCTTTGGCGATGACCGCATTTTCATCGAAAAATTTGTTACCCAGCCGCGCCATATCGAAATCCAGGTTCTGGGCGATCAACATGGGAACATGTTTTATCTTGGCGAACGAGAATGCTCGATCCAGCGGCGAAACCAGAAGGTTATAGAGGAAGCGCCCTCGCCATTTCTCGATGAAGCCACGCGAAAGGCCATGGGCGAACAGGCCGTAGCGTTGGCAAGAGCCGTCGGTTATCACTCTGCCGGTACGGTGGAATTTATCGTCGATGGTTCGAGAAAATTCTATTTTCTGGAGATGAACACCCGTCTGCAGGTCGAGCATCCTGTCACCGAGCTCGTGACCGGCATTGATCTCGTCGAACAGATGATCCGCATTGCCGCCGGCGAAAAGCTAGGTTTTGTTCAGGATGATATCACGCTCACGGGCTGGGCGATCGAAAGCCGGCTTTATGCCGAGGATCCCTATCGCAATTTTCTGCCGTCGATCGGCAGGCTGACGCGTTACCGGCCGCCGGCGGAGGGTGAACAGGCCGATGGCTCGATCCTGCGGAAT
Source organism: Endobacterium cereale (assembly GCF_009617585.1). Lineage (GTDB taxonomy): Bacteria > Pseudomonadota > Alphaproteobacteria > Rhizobiales > Rhizobiaceae > Neorhizobium > Neorhizobium cereale. The sequence goes on from NZ_WIXI01000043.1 coordinate 78,511, forward strand.
GATACCGGCGTGTTTGAAGGTGGCGAAATCTCGATGTTTTACGATCCGATGATCGCAAAGCTTTGCACGTGGTCGCCGGGCAAGGGGGAGACGGCTCGTGTCGCTGCCATCGACGCGATGGCAGATGCGCTGGATCGTTTCGAACTCGAGGGAATTGGTCATAACCTGCCTTTCCTGTCGGCGGTCATGGGCCAGGAGCGGTTTCGCTCCGGAAAACTGACGACGGCCTATATCGCCGAGGAATTCCCGCAGGGATTTGACGGCGTCACACCGGATGAGCCGTTGTCGAAAAAGCTGGCGGCCATTGCCGCGTTCGTGCATCGAACTGTTTGCGCGCGGGCTACCGAGATTTCCGGCACGCTTCCCAACCGTCACCCCACGGTCAGGCGTGATTGGGTCGTGGCCCTGCCTCATGGGGATATCGCGCTTTCCTTCGATGGCGAAGAGGTGGTGTTTGGCGATGGTTTTGTCCTGCCGATCGTTTCCATCTGGAAACCGGGAAAAACGCTGGCGGAGTTTACCGTCGGGGGCGCGGTTCTTCGGGTCAAGGTTGACCTCATCGGTTCGGCCATCCGGCTTCGTTGCCGTGGTGTCGATCTGCTCGTGCGGGTCCGCTCTCCGCGCGTTGCCGCCCTTTCTCAACTGATGCCGGTCAAGTTGCCGCCGGATACTTCGAAACTGCTGTTATGCCCGATGCCCGGTGTCGTGACGTCGATTGCCGTTCATGTCGGCGATGTCGTCGAAGCCGGCCAGCCGCTTGCCTCCGTCGAGGCGATGAAGATGGAAAACGTGCTGAAGGCGGAGCGCGCGGGCGTCATCAAGCATGTCGCTGCCGATATTGGCCAGAGCCTTGCGACGGATGATCTGATTCTGGAGTTCGAATAACCGGCGGGGCGGGCAGCGGCAATACTTGACGTTGTCGGGCATTGTTCCAACTCATCCGGAGCAAGTCGGAGGGGTATGGGGATGACGACGTCGGCATGGCTATTCAAAGGGCTGCTTGCCCTGATTGGTTCGGTTGCTGCGGCCTATGTCTTTGAGGAGGTGATCGGTGGCGGCGCGCTGGGCTGGACCGTGTGCGGCGCCATTCTCGGGGTCACGGTCGGCCCGCTTCTGCTTTCCCTGCTGGAATGGCGCAAACAACGCGATGCGGCGCGGGCTGCGGCAAGGCAAAAAGGCGGGGACACCTGAGTATCCCCGCCTTCCGATGCTTTCAGGTCTGATCCCAAAAAGGATTAGAACTCTTCCCAATTGTCGGTCGCTGCCGCCGTTGCCGCACCGCCACGGCCGCCAAAAGCCTGGGCAATCTTGCCGACCATGCTGCGGGCGGGTGAAGCTGCCGGTGCCGAGCGCGGGGAAGCGGCCATGACCGCTGCCGTCTGGCGCAGCGCCGAGGCCGGATTTGCCGAAGCGGCGTTCTGACCCAGCTGGAACTGGCTGATCAGTTCGCGCAGGCGGCCGGCTTCCGTCGCGAGCGTCGCGCCGGCGGCATTGGCCTCTTCCACCATGGCGGCGTTCTGCTGGGTCACCTGGTCCATCTGGTTGACGGCGGTATTGACCTCGGAAAGGCCGACCGACTGTTCACGCGAGGAAGTGGCGATCGAATCCATATGCTGGTTGATGGTGACGATATGCGCTTCGATGGTCCGCAGCGCTTCGCCCGTTTCCCGCACCAGCCTGACACCTGTGCCGACCTCGATCGAGGATTTGCCGATGAGATCCTTGATCTCCTTGGCGGCATTGGCGGAACGCTGGGCGAGTTCTCGCACTTCCTGCGCGACAACGGCAAACCCCTTGCCGGCTTCACCCGCACGGGCTGCTTCCACACCGGCGTTCAGCGCGAGCAGATTGGTCTGGAAGGCGATATCGTCGATCACGCCGATGATGTTGGAGATCTGGCCGGACGATTCCTCGATACGGCCCATCGCCTGCACGGCATCGGCCACGACGGCGCCAGACTGGCGGGCGCTTTCATTGGCCTGGATGGCAACCGTGCGGGCTTCTTCGGCGCGCTTGGATGAGTTGCTCACGTTGACGGTGATCTGGTCGAGGGCGGCTGCCGTTTCTTCCAGCGAAGCGGCCTGCTGTTCGGTGCGCTTGGAAAGATCGTCGGCGCTCTGGCTGACTTCGCGTGAACCGCTATCGATGGAACTGGTGGACTGGGCGACCGAGCCGAGCGTGCCGCGCAACTGGCTGACGGTCGCATTGAAATCGGCGCGCAGACTTTCGAAGTCCGGTGCGAACGGGCGATCGAGCTGGAATGTCAGGTTGCCGGAGGACAGGTGCTGCAGGCCGGTTGCAAGCCCGTTGGTGGCTTCCGCCATCTGTTCGGCACGAATGCGTGCTTCCTCGGCATTCTGGCGGCGCTGTTCCTCGGTCATGTTGCGCTGCTCGTCGGCCTGGCGCTCCAGCTCCTTTGTCTTCAGCGCATTGTCCTTGAACACCTGCACCGCGCGCGCCATGGCGCCGGTCTCGTCCGGGCGGTTTTCGCCCTCGACCGAAGCGTTGAGATCGCCGGCTGCGAGACGTCCCATGGTCGAAGTCAGGCGGCCGATGGCGTTGCCGAGCGATTTGGCAAACAGGAAGAAGGCGGTGAGCGCGATGATCGAGGTTGCCAGCGTGACGCCGAGCATGGTGAACAGGGCGGTGCGGGCGGCGGCAGTAATCTCTGTCGTGTCCGTGCCGATCTCGAAAACGCCGATCTTGTCGCCCGAGAAGGAGGTGAACGGCACGGCCTTGACCAACATGTCACGGCCACCGAGCACGGCCGGTTCAAACACCTCGGCGCCATTAAAGGCTGCCTGAATGTTTTGCGCCGGCAGGAACGGCTGACCGCCTTGCGTCGAAGACTGGTTGGTCAGCTTGCCTTCCTGCGTGACATTGACGGAAATTTCAGCGCCAAGCCGCTCGGCCAACGGGGTGAAATAGGCATTCGACAGTTCAGTGCCGACATCGACGACGCCGACGACCGTGCCATCAACCACGACAGGCGCGACAGCGTAGATGCCGATACCGGCACGCCCCGGCTCGATGCCGGCGGCAAGCTTGCCGGTCGCAACGGCGGCCTGCATCGTCTTGCGGCGGCCAATGACGTTGTCGCCGAATTTGTCGGGCGAATGCATGCGGGCGACGATGTCGCCCTTGGCATTGCCGATGGTGATGATCTGCAGGCCGCCGGCCTCCTTCATCGCGGCAATGTTCTTGGAAAACTTGTTGAGCAGCGCCTGTCGGTCATTGCCGGCGATATAAGCGGGCAGATCGGGATCGCCAGACAGGGTTAGTGCCAGCGCGGAAGCCGAACGCTGGATCGCCGCCATATCGGTCTGGATGACTTCGAAGTCGCTCGCCGCCTTGCTGGAGAGCGCCTTGTCGTTCATGGCGGCCTGACGGTACCACGCAAGTCCGCCGATGGCGGCGCTGGCGAACAGAACGGCAGCAAAGCCATAGCCGGTGATCTTGATCCACAGCGGGCTTTTTATATTCGTATCGGTCATTACACTGATAATCCTAGTACAGTGATGCGAAAAACATTGTTCGCTGAAGACCATTTGCTGAAATATTCAATTTTATATAAATTTTATTTCAAGACGAATATAAAATAAAATTTATACTCGTCTTTTGGTTGTTGCTGTTTCGGGCTTGTAAATGCCGCAATTTTGGCGGCAAATTATCTGCAACAACATTTCCTGCCTTCAGGGTCTATCCTATGGTTGCATTGCGGATGACGCGGCGTTTTCTGATTTCAGGTCTTGCCACTGCCGTCATGATGCCTGTTTCCACATCCGCCTCCGAAATTGCCGTTCCGACTCACCTGCCGTTGGAAAGGCAAGATTACGCACTGGCTAGGCACAGGTTTCAAACGCATCTTCTGCGCAAGGGGCCGTCGCCGGAAAAGTCGATGCCGCTTGGGACCCCACCCGGTGCGCGTCGCGTAACCTATGCCGGAGGTCCCGATGGTTCGATTGCCCTGGTTGCATGGCTATCGGAATATCAGCCATCCTCCACGCCAAAACCGGCGGTTCTTTTTCTCCATGGAGGCAATGCCACCGGCGACGGCCACTGGCTGCTGATGAAGGCCTATTGGGATGCCGGTTTCGTGGTGCTCCTGCCCTCCTTTCGCGGGGAAAACGAGCAATCTGGAAACTATTCCGGATTCTACGACGAAACGGCGGATGCGCTGGCCGCTGCGCTTTATCTGGAAAACCTGCCAGGCGTCGATCTCAACCGCCTTTTCATCGCCGGCCATTCCAACGGTGGAACACTGGCACTGCTGGCCGCGATGACAAAAAAATTCCGCGCTGCCGCGCCGATCTCGGCAGGCGTCAACTCCTGGCGGTATTTTCATCGCTATGCGGACGAGATGCCGTTCGATGGTGCCGATCCGAATGAGTTCATCATGCGCTCGTCGGTGTGTTTCGGCCCGAGCCTGAAATGCCCGACCCTGCTGTTGCGTGGTACCGAGGAGCGGCCCTTCGACGCCGACCATGAACTGTTGATGGAGCGCGTGCAGGCGGCAAGAACGCAGATCGACAAGATGCTGCTGCCCGGCGACCATAATGGTGTCGTGCCGGGCGCGATCGGCGAGAGCATCCGCTTCTTCAACCAGTTTGCCTGATCGGCCCATCGGGTTTTTGGGTCAGATCGAGCCGAACAGCAACGAGCGGTGCAGGCCGGCACCGGCAAGGTTTCCGTCTCCGACTGCAAGCGCCACCGACGCCATCGGGCGGGCTGCATCACCGCAGGCAAAGACGCCGGGCATGCTTGTCTCCTTCATCGGATCGGTCCTGATGACGGATCCGACCGGATTTTCCTCGAATTGCAGTCCGAGTTGCGCCGCCAGCGGGCTCGCCATCTCGTAACGGGCAAGCGCAAAAAGACCGGCGAAGGACAGCGTGCGGCCGTCCACAAGACGGATATCGGCATGGCCGGTGATTGCCGCGATCCGGCTGCGCTCCAACGTCACGCCGCGGGCGCCGAGGTTTTTCAACTGGTCGGCATCTGGCTCGAAGTTGTCATTGAGCAGCAGCGTCGTCGGCCCCCAGTCGGGCAGCATCAATGCATGATGCATGGATAGTTCTGATGCCGCGATGACCCCGATCCGACCCTGGTCGAGTTCATAACCGTGGCAATAGGGGCAGTGGAACACTGCCTTGCCCCAACGTTCCTCCAATCCGGGTATCTCCGGCAGGATGTCGCGTACGCCGGTGGCGAGCAGCAATCTCCGCGACAGATGGCGCTTGCCGGCAAGGGTCACGGCAAAACCGTCCGCCGTGCGCTCGGCCGTTTCAGCGCGACCGGCGAGCCAATTGATCGTCTTGTATTCCATCACCTGCGCGCGGGCTTCGGCCGCGATGATGGCCGGATCGACGCCGTCCTGTGTCAGAAACCCGTGCGAGTGGTCGGCAAAACGGTTTCGGCGCTTACCGTCATCGATAATCAGCACGTCTCGGCGGGCGCGGCCGAGCTGCATGGCGGCGGAAAGACCGGCATAACTGCCGCCGATGATGATGACGTCATGAATTGGATCGGTCATGGCTTGCTCCTTTCAAGATTCGTCACAACATAAGTTACATGATTTCGATGAGTCAATAGTCTCGCAACTTTTGTTGTGACGAATGGCGGCGATGTGGTATGCGAGCGGAGAAGCATGACGGCCGCCGGCCGCTGGATTGGTAGGGAAAAATGCGACAGGACAGCCGGCTTTCGCGCATGCTGCATGTGCTCATCCACATGGGACATCACGATGGTGCAATGACATCCGAGATGATCGCAAAGATGCTCGACACCAATCCGGTGGTGATCCGCCGCACCATGGCCGGCCTGCGCGAAAAGGGCTACGTGACCTCTGAAAAGGGCCACGGTGGTGGCTGGACCCTGGCGCGATCGCTGGATGAGCTGACCTTGCTCGACATCTATCGCGCGGTCGGCGAACCCTCGGTTTTTGCCGTGGGCCCGGCCTATGACATGCCGGGCTGCGTGATCGAGCAGGCGGTCAATACGACATTGAAGGATGTGTTTGCCGAGGCCGAACAATTGTTGCTGCAGCGTTTTGCGGGTGTGACGCTGGTCGAGATCGCCCGAGATTTTTCGCCACCGGCCCGCCCGGACGGGGCCGGAGACGCAAAATGCCGTGACGGCGGGGTAGATAATCCTTCGTCCTGACAATCCGAAAAATCACCAGCTTCGCGCCAGTTGCGGCCTCTAGTTTGAGCGTGACGTCATCTGCCGGAAGCGGTTCTGCCCATGTCCCAGTCTCATCTGCCTCTTCGCCGTGTGTTCGTGCTTGCCACGACACTGTTTGCGACCACCAGCCTTTCCGGCTGCCTGTTCGTTACCGATACGACGCTGATGGACCCGGCTGTTTTCGTGCAGCAGACCGCACCGGTCTTTGCCGTTCCTGAATATGCGGACCCGCCGAGCAACAATCCACCGCCGATGCCAGGCGCCATTCCGCATAAACGCCAGCTCTATCCGACCGATTTCCACCAGACCTATGGCCTGCCCGTCTCCAACCCGGTACATCGCACGATGTATGAGGTAATGCGGGACGAAGGGCATACGCTGCCCGCCATTCCCACGTCGCGTGTCGACCAGCGTTTTCTGAGGCAGGAAGTCTCCTACCAGACGGCGGAAGCGCCGGGCACTGTCGTGGTCGATACCAGGGCGCATTTCCTCTATCTCGTGCAGGAAAACGGCAAGGCGATCCGCTACGGCGTCGGTCTCGGCAAGGCCGGTTACGGCTGGACCGGGCGCGGCGTGATCCAGTGGAAGGCCAAATGGCCGCGCTGGACACCGCCGGACGAGATGGTTTCCCGCCAGCCGGACCTGCGCCAGTTCGCAGCCTCCGAAGGCGGTGCGACGCCTGGCCTCAACAATCCGCTCGGCGCGCGTGCCATGTATATCTACAAGGATGGCAAGGACACACTCTACCGCGTCCACGGCACGCCGGACTGGCAATCTGTCGGCAAGGCAACCTCTTCCGGTTGCGTGCGCATGTTCAATCAGGACGTCATCGACCTCTATAATCGCCTTCCGGCAAAAACCACGATCGTGGTGATCTGATCACGGTCGGAAAAATTGTCGTCACGATCGCGGCAAGTTTTCAGCCTTTTCGTGGCCGGGTGGCCAGGACGCGCCTATGTTCTTGACAGACGACAGGCGGCTTGACCGGTCGATAACGGCGATGTGGAACAAATCTTCACGATCCTCGTTTAAGCCGGTCCCGCCTGCTGCTTGATGCCGCATTCGCGGCCTGATGTCCCGTAACGAAGTCGAAACGGCCCCCATGACAGACACGATGATTTCCCGCCGCAACCTGCTCAGCCTGATGGCTGTGGGGACGGCCTCAACGCTGGCCAGCTGCGCCTCCTCCGGTCCGGTCACCCGCGGTTACACCATCACCTATCGTGACAACGCCACGCAGGTGGTCGATCCGTCCATGGGCGGCGGTAACAGTGAACTCGATGTCATGTATGGCCAGATCGCCGATGGCGGTTTCGTCATCCCGGCCGTGCCCTACCAGAAAATTCCGTCGCAATTCTATCGCCAGCGCGTGTCCAACTCGACCGGCCAGCCGGCAGGCACTGTCGTGGTCGATACGAAGTCGCGCTTCCTCTACCTCACAGAATCGAGCGGCACCGCCATGCGTTACGGGGTCGGCATAGGCCGCGAAGGTTTCGCATGGCAAGGCGAAGGCGTCATCCAGTGGCGTCAGCGCTGGCCGAAATGGACGCCGCCGGATGAGATGATCGCCCGCCAGCCTGAACTCGCGTCCTATTCCGCCAAGAACGGCGGCATGCAGCCCGGTCTTCGCAACCCGCTCGGCGCCCGCGCCCTCTACATTTTCCAGAACGGTCAGGACACGCTTTACCGTCTGCACGGATCGCCGGAATGGAATTCCATCGGCAAGGCCGTGTCCTCAGGCTGCGTGCGCCTGATGAACCAGGACATTATCGATCTCTTCGACCGCGTGCCGGAAAAGGCCCGCGTGGTGGTCTGGCAGTAAAAAGCTGTCTGTGGGGAGAAGTGTCTTTTCCCGGTCGACCTCACATCTTCAGGGCAGCAATCAGCGCCCTCAAGGCCGGCGGCGACTGTCGCCGGCTCGGATGGTATAGGTGAAAACCCGGAAATGCCGGGCACCAGTCGGCCAGCACCTGAACAAGTGAGCCGGCGGCAATTTCTTCGGCGACATCGTGTTCCATGATATAACCCAGCCCCGCGCCGGCACGCACTGCGGCTGCCGGCAGGTCACCGTCATTGGCTACCAAGGGTCCACTGGTGCGGATATTGATCTCCTTGCCATCCTTTTCGAACTCCCATGGCAGAAGTCCGCCTGATGTCGTCAGCCGGTAGCCGATACAGGCGTGGCGGTCGAGATCGTAAGGTGTTTCCGGCGGCGGAAACCGTTTGAAATAATCCGGCGTGCCGACCACCACCGTCCTCAAATCCGGGCCGAGTTTTACCGCGATCATGTCCTTGGCGACTGATTCACCAAGGCGAATACCCGCATCGAAACCGGAAGCGACGATGTCGGTGAGGCCGTCATCTATATTCACCTCCACACGAACATCGGGATGCGCAAGCAGGAAGGCTGGCAGTTTGGGCAGAAGCACCATGCGTGCCGCATAGGCAAAGGTGGTGATGCGCACCGTACCTGACGGGTTGTCGCGCCATTCGGCCAGCGCTTCCAACCCGCCCTCGATTTCCGACAATGCCGGATTGAGAGATTGCAGCAGGCGTTCACCCGCCTCCGTCGGCGCGACGCTGCGGGTGGTGCGCGCCAGCAGCCGCAGGCCGAGCCGCTCTTCCAGTCCGCGCATGGCATGGCTGAGCGCCGAGGGCGACATGCCGAGAATGGCGGCAGCGCGGGTAAAGCTGCGTTCGCGCGCTACCGTCGCAAATGCCATGAGATCATTGAGCTGACTGCGTTCCATTCATGCATTCTGCTCACAAGTGCATGCGGCGGGCAACGGCTAATCCGGACGAGGGCCGGGCGCTACATGCATCTCTATCACCACGAAGGAGAATGACATGGATCTCACCAGCTACCGCACACTTGGAAAATCCGGCCTGATCGTCAGCCCGCTGGCACTCGGCACCATGACCTTTGGAGCCGGCCGCTGGGGTGCCGGTGAAAAAACGTCTCGGGCGCTGTTTGATGCCTATGTCGATCTCGGCGGCAATTTCCTCGACACGGCCGACATCTATTCCGGTGGCGAAAGCGAAAACATGCTGGGCCGTTTTCTCGCCGATAGTGGTCTGCGCGATCGGCTGGTAGTCGCCACCAAATCCGGTTTTCCGCGCGGGCAGGGCACGCCGCTCTGGGGCGGCAATGGCGCCAAGAATATCCGGCTTGGCATCGAGGGCTCGCTGAAGCGGCTGCAGACCGATTATATCGACATGTACTGGGTGCATGTATGGGACCAGACAACACCGGCCGAAGAAGTCTTGCAGACGTTGTCGGATGCCGTACGGGCTGGCAAGATTCTGCATTACGGCTTTTCCAACACGCCGGCCTGGTATGTCGCCAAGGTGGCAACGCTGGCTGAAGTGCATGGCCTGCCAAAGCCGATCGGCCTGCAATATGCCTATTCGCTGATCGATCGCGGCGTCGAACTTGACCTTCTGCCGGCGGGTCAGGAATTCGGTCTCGGCCTTGTGCCGTGGAGCCCGCTTGCCGCCGGTCTTCTGACCGGCAAATATGGTCGCGAAAAAATCGCCGATGCATCGGGTGCCGGCGCTCTGCCCAATAGCGGCTCGGCGGTAAGCGAGAGCGGCAGCGATGGCCGGCTGAATGGCGACAATCCGTTTGGCGGCATGCTGTTTACGGAGCGCAATTTCGATGTGGTCGATGTGTTAAAGGCGGTGGCTTCGGAGATCGGCCGTTCACCGGCGGAAGTGGCGCTGAAATGGGTCTCGGCCCGTCCCGGCGTATCGTCGGTGCTGATCGGCGCCAGCCGGGTGGAGCAGCTTTCGCAGAATATTTCGTCGCTCGATGTGGCTTTGAGTGACGAGCAAGTGGCACGGCTGGAAGAGGCGACGACGCTGCCGCTTCTCAATCCCTATTTCATCTTCAAAATGCCGACAGAGCGTCTGTTCGGCGGCCAGGCGGTGGAAGCCTGGCCGCAACGCTGATCCAAAACTGTCGTCGCCTACCGGGCAAACCGGCGGGCGGCGGCAACGCAGCCGATGACGCCAAGGGTGGCGACCAGCATCAGCGGCGTCACGGTTTCGCCCAGCAGCGTGGCGGCCAGCGCCAGCCCGAAGAACGGCTGCAACAGCTGTAGCTGACCGACCGAGGCGGTGCCGCCTTGTGCCAGCCCGCGATACCAGAAAATGAAGCCGATCAGCATGCTGAACAGCGAAACATAAACGAGGCCGCCCCATGCTGGTGCCGGCACCTCGGCAAGGTTTTGCGGCCAGGCGAAGATCATGCCCACGGCCATGACCGGCAGCGACAGGGTAAGTGCCCAGCAGATCACCTGCCAGCCACCCAGCCGTTTGGAAAGACGCGCACCTTCGGCATAACCCAGCCCGCAGGCAATCACCGCCGCCAGCATCAGTCCGTCGCCCAGCGGCGAGGCGGTGAGATCCTGTGATACCGCAAAGCCCGCAACCAGCAGGCTGCCAAGTGCCGAAAACACCCAGAACACGGGTTTTGGCCGCTCGCCACCGCGCATCACGCCAAAAATGGCAGTCGCGAGCGGCAGAAGGCCTATGAAGACGATGGAATGCGCAGAGGTGACATGCTGGAGCGCAATCGCCGTCAGCAGCGGAAAGCCGACCACCACACCAAGTGAGATCACGGCCAGCGATACGAGGTCCGCTGCCGAGGGCCTTTTCTCCTTGAAGGCCAGCAACAGCGCGAGGCTCAAAATGCCGGCAATGGTGCCGCGTGCAAACGTCAGGAAAAACGGATCGAAACCAGCCACGGCAAGGCGCGTCGCCGGCAGCGAACCGCTAAAAATGATCACGCCGATCATGCCGTTCACAAGCCCGGCGACACGATTGTCGAAAGGACGGTCGAGGGCGGGGCTGGCTGGCTGGGTCATGATCTTGTCCTGCTGTGTCTGTCTGTTCGTCGGCGCATGCGTGTCATTGGTTTGAAGCGAAGAGTCGCGGCAGAATGTTCTATCGCCCGTCTCGGCTGGCGCGGCCATCGACAGTCTGGTACAGTTTCGTCAAACTGTTATGGTGCATCGGGCAGTACAGATGGATTTGATCAGCAAGACGCAACGGGTGGGCACCGTTCCCGATAACACCGAATTTCTCGGCGAAGTCACGACGCGAGTCGGCATGGTTATGGCGACGATCCGCAGCCGCATCGCCGCCCGCAGTCTGTCACCGGGCGCGAAACTTCCTTCGGTGCGTGGGCTTGCCGCCAGCTTGAAGGTATCGACATCGACCGTGGTCGATGCCTATGAGCGGCTGGTGGCGGAAGGGGCGATCCTGTCGCGGCCCGGTTCGGGTTTTTATGTCGCCAGTCAGGTCGCGCCGTTTTCGCCGGCCGATGTCGGGCCAAAACTCGATCGCGCCGTCGATCCGTTCTGGGTGTCGCGGCAATCTTTGGAGGCAGGCGAGGAAACACTCAAACCCGGTTGCGGTTGGCTGCCGCCTTCATGGTTGCCGGAAGAGAGTATTCGCAAGGCGCTGCGCGGCCTGTCGCGTTCGAATGGATCCGTGCTGACGGATTATGGTTCACCGCTTGGATTGGCGGGTTTACGGCAACTGATCGCCCGGCGGCTGTCCGAACATGCGGTGGAAGTGTCTCCGGACCAGATCATGCTGACGGATTCCGGCACGCAGGCGATCGATCTCATCTGCCGTCTGCTGCTGGAACCGGGTGATACGGTTCTGGTCGATGATCCCTGCTATTTCAATTTTCATGCGCTTTTGCGCGCCCACCGGGTGAAAATCGTCGGCGTGGCGTATGGCCCGGCCGGGCCGGATGTTGAGGCGTTTTCCGCTGTGCTTGGCGAGCACCGGCCAAAACTCTACATCACCAATTCCGGCATTCATAATCCGACCGGTGCCATTCTGTCGCCGGTCGTGGCACATCGGGTGCTGAAACTTGCCGAACAGTTCGATCTGACGATCGTCGAGGACGATATATTTGCCGATTTCGAACTTGTCGCCGCACCGCGTCTTTCCGCCTTCGACGGGCTGGACCGGGTCATCCAGATCGGCAGTTTTTCAAAGGCATTGTCTGCCTCGATGCGCTGCGGGTTCATCGCGACGCGCCGCGAATGGCTGGATGGGCTGACCGACCTGAAGATTGCCACCAGTTTTGCCGGGGCTTCGCTGAATGCCGAACTGGTGCGCGCGGTCTTGAGTGATGGCGGGTATCGCAAACATCTCGAAACGCTGCGCGGCCGGCTGGCAAGGGCGATGGCGGATGTGACGGCTGGATTGAAGGCGATCGGCATAGAGCCACTGCTTCAGCCGCAGGCCGGCATGTTTTTGTGGTGCCGTTTGCCCGGTGATGCCGATGCCGCCGAGATCGCCCGCTTCGCGCTGGAAAAGGGCGTTGTTCTGGCGCCGGGCAATGTCTTCAGCCTGTCGCAGACGGCCGGCAGCGCCATGCGCTTCAATGTTTCGCAGATGAGCGACCGCCGTGTTTTCGAGGTGCTGGCCGAAGCGCTCAAAGCCTGAGATACGAAAAAAGGCGCGGACAATCCGCGCCTTTGAAAAATCGGTTGTTCGGAACGCGATCAGACGAACTGGCTGAGGCCCGGAACGGAAGCGATGACCTGATCGACCACTTCGTCGCCGGCGTATTCGCGGGCAATAGTCATGGTTTCGCGGGCAAGCGCGGTGATCTCGCCCATGCCCAGACCCTGTGCCATCAACTGCTGGCCAAGCGCCATCACGCCCCCACCGAAACTCGCCATCAACCCGCCCAGAAGACCGCCGCCACCGGCACCCTCGCCGTTGAACTGGGCCACCAGTTCCGGCGCACCGGGAATGGCTTCGATCATCTTGGCCACCGCGCCGTCATCGGCTTCACGCTGCAGAAAACCGAGCATCATGCCAATTGCCTTTTCGGCGACATCGGGAGCAAGGCCGACATTGTCGGCGATGCGGGATACGAGTTCGTTCATAAACATCTCCTCGGGATAAATATTGACGTTTACGTTAAAGTCATTCGTGCCGGCGGGCAACGGGGTGACGAAAGTAAAACGTAAGAATTTTCACCCGCCATTTGCCATCCGCCGACTGTTAAAGAAAGAAGCCTGCCTGACAATAATCAGGTTCTCAGGACGCTTAGCATGGCCGCGCCATGAATGAACCATTGGCAGTGATAAACAACCGTTTCGTGAACGGGTGATTTGCCGCAGGCCCAAGTCGATAGCCGTTGCTTGTCAGCTGCGAATGTTTTCCGCAATGAAGCCGCCTGTTTGACGTTTCCACAGACGAGCAAACAAACCTTCGCGCGCAATCAACTCATCCGAGGTGCCTTCTTCTAGAATACGCCCCTGATCGATAACGACGATCCGGTCCATCATGGCAATAGTCGAGAGACGGTGCGCAATCGCGATAACAGTTTTTCCCTCCATGATCAGATCGAGCTTTTGCTGGATGGCCGCTTCGGATTCGCTGTCGAGCGCGGATGTCGCTTCGTCCAGCACGAGGATCGGCGCATCCTTCAGGAGCACGCGGGCAATCGCGACGCGTTGGCGCTGGCCGCCGGACAATTTGATGCCGCGATCGCCGACATAGGCATCGTAACCCTTTCGTCCCTCAGCATCGGAGAGTTCATTGATGAACACGTCAGCTCTTGCCGTTTTCGAGGCGTGTTCGATTTCTTCCTGTGTCGCGTCCGGCCGCCCGTAGCGAATATTGTCACCGACCGAGCGGTGCAGCAGTGATACATCCTGCGCGATCACACCGATATTGCGACGCAGGCTTGCCTGGGTGACATGCCGTATATCCTGTCCGTCGATCCGGATCGCGCCATCATTTATGTCGTAGAAGCGCAGAAGCAGATTGACGAGCGTCGTTTTGCCCGCACCGGACAGGCCGACGAGACCGACTTTTTCGCCGGGGCGGATGATCAGCGAGAGACCGTCGATGACGGGCCGACCGGCCTTGTATGCGAAACTGATGTTCTCGAAGCGGATCTCGCCGACATTGACTGCAAGCGGTTTCGCATCCGGCGCGTCGGTGATGGTCGGCGGTGTCGTCATCACCGGCATGGCGTCCTTGATCGTGCCGATCGCCTGAAAGATCTGCTGGCCCATTTGCAGGAAGGTGAACGTGTGCCCGGAGAGACGATGAAGAACATATACGGCCGCAACGAATTCGCCGATGGTCAGGAAGCCATTGAGCAGCCCTGAAAATCCAATGAAAATTACAGCCAGCCAGAGGAGCATGTTCAGCACGACAACGATCAGTTCCGATGTGCGATAGATGCGTTGCTCGCTGTTTTGTGTCTGCACGGTCTTGCCGATGATTTTCCGGATAGCGCCGGCTTCGCTATCTTCGGCGGCAAACTGTTTGATCATCTGCATGTTGGTGTAGAGATCGGTAATCGCTCCGGCCATCAAGCTGCGCAGTTTTGCGGTCTTGCGCGAACGTTCGGTGAAGATCGGTGCCATCCTGATGGCCAGCATGACGTTGAGCGCGATCCAGATGGCGACCGGAAGCGCGAGTTGCCAGGAGAGGGTACTGAGCAGGATCACCGATCCCACCATCTGCAAAATGAAGCGTGGAATGGCCTGGAAGGCGGCGATGATTTGCTGTTGCACCGCGGAGGACACCTGCTGCAGGCGCGAGGCGACCTGCCCCGCATACAGTTCGTGGAAAAAAGCAAGATCCTGCCGTTCCACCGCCTTGTGTCCCTGCCACTGGATCGCGGCCGGCATGCCGATGCCGAGCGTGTGTGAGGTCAATGTGTTGACCAGAAAGGAGACAATCGGCATGGCCGGAAAGACCATGAGGCCGAGAATGGTCAGGAGCAACCATTCGTTTTCCAGAAATGCGGCGGCGCCCTGTTCCGTCACGCCATCGACGATGACCGAAAGTCCCCAGACGATGGTCAGGTTAATGGCCTCCATCGCCATGGACACAAGCGCAAGGCCGATCAGCACACCACGAAACATCGAGATGAAATGCAGAAGAACCGTCACCGGACCTTGGGATGGCAGCGGTTGGTAGGGTATTTCAAGTGGTCGGATCAGGCTTTCGAAAGGACGATAAATCGTATCTGAAAAGGACATGGTACGCTCGGGCTCCCGGGTATCGGAGGGTGCGGACTCAACTTCTGGAATAAATCATCTTCCGGCGATGGGCTCAATTGGTTATCTGACGATGGGCGCAAACGGATCGCGACGAGGCTTATGATCAAGATCGAAATTCTTCATGATGGTGTCGTCATCGGTACGAGCGATATCGAGGCGTTTGACCCGCCGATGGGCGTGGCGACCGGCGTTTTCACGCCGACAGATGCCTATAAGCCCAGAGATCATGCCTACCGGATCGATGTGGATTACCGTGAGGCAGGCCACGAAATCGACCTTGCTGCACGATGCGTCGAATTCGGCATCATCCGGAGTGCCGGTGTGGTGATCGAAGACGCCAGCAGTCTGGGCGAGGGACGACAGGTCACCGTCCTTGGCATGTATCATGACGACTATGAGGTCGCTTTTGCTGCCGATCCTGTTTTTCGTGCCTATCATTCGGCATGAAATTGCTCACGACGTCTCGCCGATAGTATCGGCCATATAAGCCCCGCGCTCACCCATCGGCTGTTCCGGGCCGGTGGTCGAATCCCGCGCTGTCTGATGTTCCAGTTCTGCGTTGATCTCCGCACCGACCACGATGATGATCGTCGAAATCCACGTCCAGACCATAAAGCCGATCAGGGCGCCGAGGGCGCCATAGGTAGCGTTGTAATTGGCGATATGGGAAAGATAGAAGGAGACGCCGATCGAGGCTGCCAACCAGGCGAGGCTTGAAAAGACGGCGCCCCATGTCAGCCACTGGATGCGCGCGGGCTCGCGGCTCGGGCCGAAGCGATAGAGTACGGCAATGCCGGTTGTCACAAACAGAAGCATGATCGGCCAGCGCGAAAAGCGGATGATCATTTCCGACCACTGGTCCAGCCACAGGAAAGACAGAAGTGCCGGCACGAGGCCCAGCCCCGTCAGCACAACAATGGCAACCATGATCGCGCCGAGCGTGAACAGCAGCGAAATGAGGTTGAGTTTCAGGATATTGCGTTTTTCCTTTTCGCCATAAGCGACGTTCATCGCCTCGAACATCGCCTTCATGCCGGCATTGGCGCTCCAGAGTGCCAGAGCGAGACCGCCGAACAGGCCGATATTCAGCGTCGTGCGTCCCTGCTGCGTCAGGCTGCGCAACTGGTCGAGAAACAGATCGAGCGCATTCGGCGGCATGATTATGCTGAGGAACGTGATGCGTTCGGCGAGTTTCGTCGGATCGGCGACAAAACCGTAAAGCGAAACCATTGCCGTCATGGCCGGGAAAAGCGCCAGCAACAGATAGTAGGTGACGCCGGCCGCCACCAGCAGCACGCGGTCGCTTTCGATGGAGAAAAACACCCGCCAGAAAACATCCTTCAAGCCACGCGCGGGAATGTCCGCTGGCGTTTCCGCCTCGCGGCCGCGGTCCTTGTTTATGGGGGACGTGTCCAGCGGCTTTGCTTCGGCAGGCGGTGTGCTGATCTGCCCAAAACTGTCTGCCGTCATTAATCCACTCTCCCGCCTGTCCGATATTTTCAGCACGCGTGTTGTCGTTGCCGAAAGAGCGGTCTCGTCCTATACAAGTATTTCATCGACAACGCAGAAAACGAGAAGCGGTTGCATGGTTGACGCGGGAAAGCTCTTCATCGGCGGAAGCCGAAAGCCGGACGATAGTTTCAAGGAAGCCGAATATCTCGACCTGAAATTCGGCAATCGCCACGGCCTGATCACCGGTGCCACCGGCACCGGCAAGACGGTGACGCTCCAGGTTCTGGCGGAAGAGTTTTCCGCCGCCGGCGTGCCGGTGTTCTGCTCCGATATCAAGGGTGACCTGTCCGGCATTGCCGCCATGGGCGAGCCCAAGGATTTTCTCCTCAAGCGCGCCGAGCAGATCCAGTATGCCGACTACGATTTCACCAAGTTTCCGGTGATGTTCTGGGATCTTTACGGTGAAAAAGGTCACCGTGTGCGTGCCACGATCGCCGAAATGGGGCCTCTGTTGCTCGCCCGGCTGATGGATGCGTCCGATGCGCAGGAAGGTGTGCTGAATATCGCCTTCAAGATCGCCGATCAGGGCGGTCTGCCGCTTCTGGACCTGAAGGACTTGCAAGCGCTTCTCAACTATATGGGCGAACATGCGAGCGAAATTTCCACCCAGTTCGGTTTCGTGTCGAAAGCCTCTGTCGGCTCTTTGCAACGAGGGTTGCTGACACTGGAGCAGCAGGGCGCCATCCACTTCTTCGGTGAGCCCGCATTGCAGATAAGCGATATCATGCGCATCGCGCCCGACGGCCGCGGCATGATCTCGGTTCTCGCCGCCGACAAGCTGATGATGAATCCGCGCCTTTACGCGACCTTCCTGCTCTGGATGCTCTCGGAACTGTTCGAGGAACTGCCGGAAGTGGGCGACCCGGAAAAACCGAAACTCGTCTTCTTCTTCGACGAGGCCCACCTTCTGTTCTCCGAAGCGCCAAAAGTGCTGCTGGAGCGTGTCGAGCAGGTCGTGCGCCTGATCCGTTCAAAGGGCGTCGGCGTCTATTTCGTCACGCAGAACCCGCTCGACGTACCGGAAACCGTGCTCGCCCAGCTTGGCAACCGCGTGCAGCATGCGCTGCGCGCCTATACGCCGCGCGAGCAGAAGGCAGTCAAAACGGCTGCCGATACGTTCCGCGCCAACCCGGATTTCAAGACAGACGAGGCAATCACCCAGCTCGGAACCGGCGAGGCGCTGGTCTCGACCTTGGAAGGCAAGGGCGCGCCGTCGATGGTCGAGCGCACGCTTATCCGTCCGCCATCAGCCCGCATTGGCCCGCTCAGTGAGCCAGAGCGTAGCCAGATCATGAACATGAGCCCGGTGGCGGGCGTTTATGACCGTGATCTCGATCGCGAATCCGCCTTCGAGATTTTGACGGCCCGCGCCAAGAAGGCGGCAGATGCGGAAGCCGCCAAACGGCAGCCGGAAGAAGCACCGGCTGAAGACAATAGCGCTGCCGGTCGCTGGAGCCTGCCGGGTTTTGGTGACGCACAGGACGAGCCGGCCACAAAACCGGCAGCCAAGGGACGCTCCGGTTATCAGCGTGAAACGGTGATCGAAGCGGCCATGAAAAGTGCCGCTCGCTCGGTCGCCTCAAGCGTTGCCAACCAGATCGGTCGGGCGCTGGTGCGCGGCATTCTGGGCAGTCTGAAACGCTGAGAATGATGTCAAAGATCGGCTGATGCATTGATGGTGCATCAGCGGCTTCCTGTTCCCGAAACCTCTACCGGGCTGGCATATCGGCTCGGATCGTGCCCGACCTTTATCTCGAATCGGCTCGTTCTCGCCTGATTTCGACATGCGCGTTCCGGCCGAACACGTCTCCCAATTCTCGCTTCGATGGAGGTCGGGTCCGGCTGCCGGCGTGTGACCGATGGAACAGAAAACGCCCATAGTATTTAAACTGCGGCCATGGGAGTGCACCAACCGGCTACCCCGACATGACGTTCCTATAGGATTCATATTTGTTCGCTTCGCGGCACCTCTCGAATTCCTATGGTCTCAGCGCGCACATAACGCTGCCGACATTATGGATCGGCGACGTTATTTGCGAGGCTGTACAATGGCATTCGATTATATCCTGAGCGGGGGCGTGACGGTTCTGATCACCGTCTATCTCGCCTATGCGCTTTGGCGACCGGAACGGTTCTAAGGCATTCGTGATGTCATCTCTGACCGACCATTGCCGCCGATCCGTCGAGCGACTGACGGACAACAGACAACTCTGCCAGGCTTCCAGCATCATTCTGGCAATGTGCCTGGTGTCCGGGCTTGGCGTCGCCGTCCTGTCGCTGATCCTTCGCCTCACACAGGCCGTCTGACGCTTTCCAGTTTTCTCAACATCCATGGGGTCTCTTATGAGCCAGCCCAAAAGCGCGAGCATGTTCGATGCTCGCATACTCGTGCCCGCCATCGGCGGCGCATTCATCAAGCTCAATCCACGAACCATGGCCAAGAACCCGGTCATGTTCGTGGTGGCCATTGTGTCTGCCCTGACCACCATCCTCTTCATCAAGGATCTGGTGACCGGCGCCGAAGGCCTCGGTTTTTCCTTCCAGATCATTCTGTGGCTCTGGTTCACGGTCCTCTTCGCGAACTTCGCGGAAGCGGTGGCTGAAGGGCGCGGCAAGGCCCAGGCCGAGAGCCTGCGCAAGACCCGCACCGAAACCCAGGCCAAGCTTCTCACCTCGGCTGAAGGCCGCGAATGGAAGGACGTCTCCGGAACCTCACTGAAGGTCAATGATGTCGTGCTCGTTGAAGCCGGCGATATCATCCCGTCCGATGGTGAAATTATCGAGGGTATTGCTTCGGTCAACGAAGCGGCGATCACCGGTGAATCCGCACCCGTCATTCGCGAATCCGGCGGTGACCGCTCGGCCGTCACCGGCGGCACACAGGTTCTGTCCGACTGGATCAAGGTCCGTATCACGGCTGCGGCCGGCTCCACTTTCATCGACCGCATGATCGCGCTTGTCGAAGGCGCCGAACGTCAGAAGACGCCGAACGAAATCGCGCTCAATATCCTGCTTGCAGCCCTGACGCTGATTTTTGTCATGGCAACAGCCACCATCCCGGCCTTTGCCTCCTATGCAGGCGGCGCGATCCCGATCGTCGTTCTCGTTGCGCTGTTCGTGACGCTGATCCCGACCACGATCGGCGCACTTCTGTCGGCCATCGGCATTGCCGGCATGGACCGTCTCGTTCGCTTCAACGTTCTGGCCATGTCCGGTCGTGCAGTCGAAGCGGCCGGCGATGTCGACACGCTTCTGCTCGACAAGACCGGCACAATCACGCTCGGCAACCGTCAGGCTACCGAGTTCCGTCCGGTTCGCGGCGTCACCGCCGAACAGCTGGCCGATGCCGCCCAGCTTTCGTCGCTCGCCGACGAAACGCCGGAAGGCCGCTCGATCGTCGTACTGGCCAAGGAAAAATATGGCATCCGCGCCCGCGACATGACGGAGCTCAACGCCACTTTTGTGCCGTTCACCGCGCAGAGCCGCATGAGTGGCGTGGATTTCGAAGGCGCGACAATCCGTAAGGGTGCCGTCGATTCCGTTCTCAAATACCTGCAGTCGCAGTCGATTGCCGGTGGCACTGGTTCGGAAGCGACGATCAGGGAAGGGCAGGCAATCGCCGACGAGATCGCGAAGGCCGGCGGAACGCCGTTGGCGGTTGCCCGCGATGGAAGGCTGCTCGGCATCGTCCACCTCAAGGATATCGTCAAGGGCGGCATCCGCGAGCGCTTCTCCGAATTGCGCAAGATGGGCATCCGCACCGTCATGATCACCGGCGACAACCCCATGACCGCAGCCGCTATCGCTGCCGAAGCCGGTGTCGACGATTTCCTCGCGCAAGCAACGCCTGAGAACAAGTTGCAGCTCATCCGCGACGAACAGGCCAAGGGCAAGCTCGTTGCCATGTGCGGTGACGGTACCAACGATGCGCCGGCACTGGCGCAGGCCGATGTCGGCGTTGCCATGAACACCGGTACGGTTGCCGCCCGCGAAGCCGGCAACATGGTCGACCTCGACAGTGATCCGACCAAGCTTATCGAAATCGTCGAGATCGGCAAACAATTGCTGATGACGCGCGGCTCGCTGACGACCTTCTCGATTGCCAACGACGTGGCAAAATATTTCGCCATCATCCCGGCGATGTTCGTCACGCTCTATCCGGGCCTCGATGCACTCAACGTCATGGGTCTGCATTCGCCGCAGAGCGCTATCCTGTCGGCCATCATTTTCAACGCGCTGATCATCATCGCGCTGATCCCGCTGGCTCTCCGCGGCGTGGCCTACAAGGCGATCGGCGCGGGTCCGCTGCTGCGCCGAAATCTTCTCATCTATGGCCTCGGCGGTCTCGTGGTGCCCTTCATCGGCATCAAGCTGATCGACATGGCCATCGTCGCCCTCAACCTCGCCTGATCGGAGACATCCATGACCATTCTTTATCTCATTCTCGGGCTGGTCGTCTTCGGACTTCTGTTTGCCCTCGCCAACGCGCTCGATCGCGCGTGAGGCCGGAGACATTACAATGACACAGGCAATTCTCTTCGTCGTCTTTATCCTCGCCGGCACTGCGCTTCTGTCCTGGCCGCTCGGGCGCTACATGAGCTGGGCCATGGACCCGGCGCGCGGGCAGGGCGGGGCAAACGGCTTTACCGCCATCTTTCAGGCGATCGGCGGCTCCGTCACTCGGCGGGACCAGGATTGGAAACGTTATGTCGTTTCCCTTCTCGGCTTCAACCTCATCCTGTTCGTGGTCTGCTTCGCCATCCTGGCGCTGCAGCAGGTCCTGCCTCTCAATCCCGATGCAAAGGGTGCGATCGACGGCAGTCTGAACTTCAATACGACGGCCTCCTTTGTCGCCAACACCAACCTGCAACACTATTCCGGCGAAGTGGTGATGAGCTACTTCTCGCAGCTTGCCGCGCTGATGTGGCTTCAGTTCGTCTCGGCCGCCGTTGGTCTCGCCGTGCTGACCGCCGTTGCACGCGGCCTTGCGGGCCGCAAGCTCGGCAACTTCTTCGTTGATGTGCAGCGCGCCACCTTCCTGGTTCTGCTGCCGGTCGCATTCGTCATCGCCATTCTTCTGCTTCTGACCGGTGTGCCGATGACCTTCAACGGCTCGGTGGTCGCCACCACGCTGGAAGGGGTGCAGCAGACCATTGCTCGCGGCCCGGTTGCAGCCTTCGTCGCCATCAAGCAGGTCGGCACCAACGGTGGCGGCTTCTTCGGCCCGAACTCCACCCATCCGCTGGAAAACCCGAGCTTCTGGTCCAACGTCGTCGAAACCATCGCCATCATCATCATCCCGATGGCCTGCGTATGGATGTTCGGCCGCATCATCGGCCGTCTGAAACATGCCGGCGTGCTGTTCACGGTCATGCTCATCCTCATGGGCGCGCGTATCAGTGCGTCTATCGGTTTCGAAGCAGTGCCCACTCAGGCATTCACTTCGCTGCCGATCACCCAGGATGTCGGTAACCTCGAAGGCAAGGAACTGCGCTTTGGTGCCTCCGCCGGCCCACTCTGGGCAGTCGTTACGACATCCACCAGCAACGGTTCGGTCAATGCCATGCATGACAGCCTCAATCCGCTGACGGGCATGATGCCGATGATCGGCATGTGGCTGAACGAAGATTTTGGCGGTGTCGGCGTCGGCATGGTCAACATGTTCCTTTACATCGTCGTCGGCGTTTTCATTGCCGGCATGATGATCGGCCGCACACCGGAATATCTCGGCTGGCGGGTTGAGGCCAAGGAAGTGAAGTTCGCCATGCTGGCTCTTCTTTCCCACGGCTTCTTCATTCTCGTCGGCACGGCGGTCTTCGCGGTCACCCCCTGGGGTGCCGATACGCTCAACAATGTAGGCCCGCACGGTTTCAGCGAAATTCTCTATGAATTTTCGTCTGCCGCCGCCAACAATGGTTCGGGCTTCGAAGGTCTCGGTGACGCTACCACGCCGTGGAACATCGCAACCGGTATCGTGATGCTGCTTGCCCGCTTCATCCCGATCATCCTGCCGCTCGCCATCGTCGGTTCCCTGTCGGCCAAGCGTCGTGCAACGGAATCCTCTGGGACGCTTTCGGTCGAAGACGGCACGTTCGCGGGCATGCTTACGGCGACAGTCATCATCGTCGGCGCGCTCACCTTCTTCCCCGCCGCCACGCTCGGCCCTATCGCCGAACACGTCATGTTCATGAAATAAGAGGTCCCGATCATGGAAACCTTTCTCTCCAGCCTGCGCATCACCGTTGCCACCATGGCGATCTGCGTCGGCGGTTATTCCGCAGCCGTCTGGGCTGTCGGTCAGGCGATCACGCCCGGCACGGCCGAAGCCTCGATCATCACCAAAGCGGACGGCACGGTCATCGGCAGTCGTCAGGTGGCCCAGGCCTTCACGCAGGCCCGGTATTTCTGGCCGCGTCCTTCCGCGGTGGATTACAACAGTGCCGGCGCCGGCGGCTCCAACAAGTCGCCAACCAGCACCGACCTGACGGACCGCGCGAACGAAACCGTGGCCGCTTACGGTGCAACAGCGGAAAACCCGCTACCGGCGGAACTCGCCGCAGCGTCCGGTGCCGGTCTCGATCCGCATATCACCGAGCGCGCCGCCCGCTATCAGGTCAGTCGTATTGCAGAAGCCCGCAATATTCCTGCCGATCAGCTGGAAAAGCTGATTTCCGAACGGGCTTTTGCAGCGGGTGGAATGTTTACGCCGGAGAAGATCGTCAACGTGCTCGAAATGAACCTCGCGCTCGATAACGTGCAGACCCGGTAAACAAAAATCGCCCCGGCAGTGCTTGACCACTGCCGGGGCCGGTGACTGATGGCCGCAATTCCAAGGCAACCACCGGTATTGCCGTATCAAGCCCGGAAGAAAACGAAGGTCACAAGAACGAAAACAGGCACGAGAATACCGATGGACCAGGCCATGTAGCCGAAGAAGCTCGGCATTTTTACGCCGGCGTTTTCGGCAATGGCCTTCACCATGAAGTTGGGCGCATTGCCGATGTAGCTGTTGGCGCCCATGAACACCGCACCGCAGGAAATCGCGACAAGCGTTCTGGCCAGCGGCCCCATCAGTTCCGCCGGATCACCGCCTGCGAGATTGAAGAAAACGAGGTAGGTCGGTGCATTGTCTAGGAAGGACGACAGAATGCCGGTCATCCAGAAATACATGGCATCGATCGGTGCACCGTCAGGTGAGGTTACAAGAGCGACCAGCGGTGCGAACGCGCCGTTTTCAGCGGCCTTCAACATGGCAATGACCGGGATGATGGTAACGAAGATCGCCGCAAACAGCTTGCCGACTTCCAGCATCGGCCCCCATTCGAAGCCATTTTTTTCACGAAGTCCTGCTGGTGTCAGGAAAAGCGAAGCGATGGCCGCGCCGATCAGGATCAGGTCGCGGACGATATTCTGCAGTTCGAGCTGCAGACCGAAAACGGGCAGGGATATACCGGGCTTCCACGAGCCGGAAATCAGCACCGCGCCGACAACGACAAGCAACAGGATGAAGTTGATCTTGCCGGTTATGCCTATTCGTATTGTATCCGGTGTGGGATCGATGACACCACGAAAATCATGGTCACCCTTGTAGAGATAGCTGTCGACCAGCCAGAACAGGGCGAGCAGGATCAGAACGGCAAAGCCCATTTCCGCCAGCATATGCGAGGCCGTCCAGAAAAAGCTGACGCCGCGCAGATAACCGAGGAAGAGTGGCGGGTCTCCAAGCGGCGTCAGCGAGCCGCCGATATTGGAAACGAGGAAGATAAAGAACACCACGACATGAACATTGTGGCGGCGGCCGTCATTGGCACGCAGTAGCGGTCGGATGAGTACCATGGAGGCGCCCGTAGTGCCGATCACCGAAGCCAGGAACGTGCCTATGGCAAGGAAGGTGGTATTCAGTCGAGGTGATCCATGCAGGTTGCCCGTGACCAGAATGCCGCCGGAAATCGTGAACAACGCGGTCAGAAGGATCACGAAGGGCACGTAATCGAGAAGGATGGCATGGGTCATCTCGGAGGCGACAACGCCCGATGCATGGCTTGCCGCAAAGGGCACGATGAAGGTAAGCGCCCAGAAAGCGGCCACCTTGCCGAAATGATGATGCCAGAATTTTGCCGCGAGAAGCGGTGCGAGCGCGATGGAGAGGAGGATGCCGACAAAGGGAAGAGCCCAGATCGGGCCGAGCGCGGCACCATCAAGCGAAGCATGGCCTTCCGCGGCAAGTCCGGGGGTTTGCATGGTGAGGAAAGCCAGAGCTGTAATGGCAAGCCTGCCGCACCACGCCCTCTGCACAAATGCGCTTGCATCCGGTGGGGAATTACGCCCGGCATGCCGCAAATCGGGCTGTCTACGCAAACAATCTGCACCAATCAAATTCACGGTTTCCTCCATCTGTTCGCCTCTTTGGATGAGAAAAACAGGTCTGCTGTTGTCAGTGCCTCAGCTAAGTCCGGTCGGGCAGTGATGCCTTCGTCGAAAAACGATGTGCCATCTCGGCTGAGATGGCACATCTATCATGCGGCCCGGATTTGTCTGCCTGCATTCGGCTCAAATCATTGGCCAATCACCTTATCTTATCAGGCCCGCGGCCTGCGGCAGTGCCAGGGACAGGGCAGGTATGAACGTGACGACAAGAAGCATGACGGTCAGGACAAGGAAATACAGCAGCAGCGGCTTGAATACGTCCTCGATCCTGAGTTGGGCTATTCGGCACCCAACAAACAGGATTGGCCCCACCGGCGGTGTGATCGTTCCGATGCAAAGATTGAAGACCATAATGACACCGAAATGCACCGGGTCGATCCCGAGCGATATCGCGATCGGCAGGAAGATCGGCGCAAAGATGAGGATCGCAGGCGTCGGGTCCATCACACATCCCAAAAGCAGCATGATGACGTTCATCATCAACAGAATGAGGATGGGATTGTCGGTGACCCCCAGCAGCGACGAGGCGATGATGTTGGGGATTTTCGCATAGGCCATGATCCAGCCCATCACTGCCGAAATACCGATCATGAAGATGATCATGCCGGTGGTCTTGGCGGTTTCGAGAAGGAAACCCGGAATCATCTGCACGGTGATCGTGCGGTAGAAGAAGGAGAGTACCAGCACGTAGACCACCGCGATACAGCTTGCTTCGGTGGGCGTGAAAATACCGGAAATGATGCCGCCGACGATGAGAACGATCAGAAGAAGAGCTGGCATCGCTTCGATGGTAACCCGGAAATTTTCCTGGAACCTGGCAAAACCCTGCGCCTTGTAACCCGCCCGGCGGGC
Source organism: Endobacterium cereale (assembly GCF_009617585.1). Lineage (GTDB taxonomy): Bacteria > Pseudomonadota > Alphaproteobacteria > Rhizobiales > Rhizobiaceae > Neorhizobium > Neorhizobium cereale. Next base: position 104,541 of record NZ_WIXI01000043.1, read on the forward strand.
ATAGAGGAAAGCAGGGATGATGCAGGCCAGGCCCCAGAGAATGCCGGGGATATATCCGGCGAGAAACAGGGCTGCGACCGAAGTCCCGCCGCTTGCCAGCGAATAGATGATGAAGGTGTTGCTGGGTGGGATCAGCATGCCGGACGGTGCAGATGCGATGTTGGCGGCGGCAGCGGCAGCCGGGTCATAACCGTCGTCCTTCTGCTGTGGCCCGATGGCACCGCCGATCGCGGCGGCGGCAGCCACGCCGGAACCACTGATGGAGCCGAACAGCATGTTGGCGACAATGTTGGTCTGTATCAGCGCGCCGGGAATGAAGCCGATCAGCGCCTTGGCGAAATTGATCAATCTTCGCGCTATTCCGCCGTTGGTCATGATGATGCCGGCGAGCACGAAGAAGGGAATTGCCAGCAACGAAAAGCTGTTCACGCCACTGAAAATACGCTGGGCGGCGGTGATCGCCATACGGTCGAACGTGAAGATGGTTGCCATGGCGAGCACGGAGCCGATGCCCATGCTGATGCTGATCGGCACGCCGATAGCAAGAAGAATAGGGATGCTGATGAGCATGATCAGCCCGATGTCTGCTGCGTTCGACATGGATCAGCCCTCCTGTTGCTGGCGTCCGCCCGAGATGACGGCGGCGAGACGCCTGACATCGGCGATGATATTGTTGATGCAATAAAAGCTTGAGAACAGGCCGCAGATCGGCAAAGCCAGATAGATCTGACCCGTCGTGACATAGGGCATTGCGGCGTTGGTCTGTCGCATGGTGCGACCAACGGCATCCCAGCCGCCGACCACGAGGATGGCGACGCAGAAGGCAAGAATCAGCACGCTGCTGACGATCTGCAACGAAATGTTCCAGCGGGCCGGCAACGCATCACACAGGATGCCGATATTCATATGGCCCTTTTCACCGAACAGCAGCGAGGCGGCAAAAAGTGTCAGCCAGACGAACATGATTTTTGCCAGCTCCTCCGATTGCGCCCCTGGGCTGTTGAAGAGGTAGCGCGCGACGACCTGCCAGGTGACCACGGCTGTGAGGAGGCCGCAGAGCAGGATACAGCAGAAGGCAAGGATCTGATCGACCCTCCGCTTGATGGTTTCCATTGATTCAATCCCTGTCTGTCCGGGGATCGTCGACCGCCCGGGCTTGCCAGTGTTATTGGTATGAGGCGAGGAGGTCCCGGATCGCCAATTTCGTTGGATATGACGATCCAGGCGGTTGGACGATTAGCGCAAGGCTTCGATCTTCTGGTAGATCGACTTGGTCACGTCGTTGGTCAGTTTGCTGTCGACCAGCGGTTTGACTGCGGCGCGGAAGGCTTCCATGTCGACATCGTCGCTGAACTTGGCGCCGGCCTTTTCGGCGTCGGCCCGGGCCTTGGCGGCATCGGCGGCAAAAGCGTCGAATTCGAAGGCAAAGGCTTTTGCCAGTTCTTCCTTCAGGATCGTTTTAATGCCGTCGGGCAGTTCCTTGTAGAGATCGACGTTCATGACGAGATAGTCGGGGATCATCAGGTGGCGCGTATTGGAGAAATACGGGGCCACTTCGGCATGCTTGAGAGACGAATAGACGATCTCGTTGTTTTCGCCGCCGTCCAGAACACCGGTCTGGATGGCGGTGTAAACCTCACCCTGACCCATGGCGATGCCGACACCGCCCATGTGCTTCATCATCTGTACGTTGGTGTCCGACTGCATGACGCGGATCTTTTTTCCGGCCAGATCAGCGGGCGTCTTCACGAAGCGGTCCTTCAGGTAAACGGAACGTGCACCGGCGGTAAAGGAACCGAGGACGATGACGCTCTGATCGGTCACGGAATTATAAAGATCGCCGACGATCTCGGGATTGTTGAGAACGTCTTTCTGCTCTTCGATGCTGTTGAACAGATAAGGCAGGTTGAACACGGAAAAATCAGGATTCCAGCTTTCCAGCAGGCTGGCGGCAGCGACCGACATGGCGACGGTTCCGGTCTGGGTCATCTCCACCGTTTCCTTCTGGGCACCCAGAAGTTCGTTCGGGAACACCTCGGCAGAATATTCACCATTGGTGCGGTTTTTCAGGCCCTCTGCGAACATCTGCAGCGCCTTGAACTGCGGGTGCGTCTCGGGCTGGTTGAACGCGATCTCGAAGACCACCGGTGCGGCAAAAGCCGCGCTGATCCCGACCGGGCTGATGGTGGACAGAGCGACAGCTCCGGCAATTACTGAAAAATAAGAGGTGAATTTCATGTACTTCCTCCACTTATGAAGTCGTGTTTTCAAAAAATCGGCTGGCTGTGCGCGATGGCGCAGCCGCCGCCGTTTCAGGAGCCCGCATGGCTCCCGATTCCCATGTGCCTCGTTTGAGGATCACGATCGGTTTGGTGCCCAATGGCCTCCTGAAATGCGTTCAGCTCGGCCGATAGGGTCGATGATGGCTTCATCCAACGAGGATGCGCGTCCCGCGGGTCTCCGCGAAAATAGTCCGGATTGAGATGCTGGATACCCGCCAGACTTGTGCCTAGCCAATCCAGATGCTCGCCCATGACTGTTGCGGCCATATCCTGGTTGCGGTCATCGATGGCTTCGACAAGTCTGACATGCTCCGAGAGCGCCCGCTCCATGCGATGGGCCTGCGGCAGTGTCAGTCGCCGAAACCGATCGAGCTGAACCTTTATCTCTTCCACGAACCGCCATATGCCGACATAGCCCGCCGTGCGCATGATGGCCTGATGAAGGGCCTCGTCATTCTCGTGAAATCCGTTGAAATCGCAGGATCGCAGCGCTTCTGCCTGTCGCTCCACAATGGCCTGCATCGTCAGAATGTCGCTTTTGGCGGCGAGTTCTGCCGCCATGCGCGCCGTCATCTGCTCAATGGCTTTGCGGGCAAGTATCGCCTCCGGCAAGCCATTGACAGGGATGCGCGAGACCCGCGTCCCGGACTTGGCGATGATGTCGACCAGTCCTTCTTCGGACAGGCGAAGCAATGCCTCTCGAACCGGCGTGCGGCTGACACCGCATGTCTGGGCAATATCCTTTTCATGGATCGGGTCACCCGGACGGCGCCGCATCGAAATGATCTCGTTGCGCAGATTGACGTGAATACGCTGCGAGGCATTCAGTGCATCGCTGACACCCTCCAGCCGCGCGGCACTCCATGCAGTGCCAGATACTCCCCCCGACATTCCGATCCGCCCCCAAACGAATTCTGGCATGCCTCGACACGCCGAATGCAGCAATTTCCTCGCTCTTGTATATCTGGCATATGAGGGAGGATTGCATTGCGGCAGATCAAACGTATCGACCTGCCTGTCGCAGATAAAAGCCCGTTCAAGACAGGGGATCGGTCGTCGTGTTGATGGGTGGCCCCACAGCATTCTGCGCGTGCAAATGCGCTTCTGATGGCAAAATATCGAAAGGCGATTGATCTGATTTTGGGACTGCCGAGCTGCGGGGAAGCCATGTTTATATTCGGGCGCGCTGCGGGACTGAGCCTGGAAACCCACGGCCGACCAGCTGCACCTCAAGTCACTTGCGTGCGGCGGGATATTCCGAAACTGGCGAACAGACCTCGTTTCGGCGTCGCCAAAAAATGTCTTCACAAGAGTGAAAAAACGGCAGGGAGTTAACCCTGCCGATTTCATTGTTCTTTGACCCTACACCACTGCTTCAGCAGGCGTGTTTCAACCGGACCGCAATGCTTATTGCGGGGTCAGGTCGAAGCCGAACCACTTCATCGACAGCGTCTTCAAAGTGCCGTCGGCCTTGGCGGCAGTGATGGCTTCATCGAACTTGGCCTTCAGAGCCGTATCGCTCTTGCGCAGACCAACCGAGCTGCCGGCGCCGAGGAAGCCACCCTGGAAGCGCGGGCCGACGATTTCCATTTCGTCGTTGGTTGGCTTTTCGACGGCCGTCTTCAGGTAGCCCATCGAGGCCATGATCACGTCGACGCGGCCCGACAGCAGATCAAGATCATGCTGTTCGGTGGTCTTGTATTCACGCTTCTCGACGGTGTCCTTGAGGTACTCATCGATGAAACGCGATGCGATCGATGCCGTCTGGACGCCGATCACCTTGCCTTTCAGCAGCGGCTTCAGCTCTTCGACAGCCTTGCGAGCGCCTTCCTCGTTGCTCGACAGCGAATAAAGCGCGTCCTTCAGCGGCATCTTGGAAAGATCAGTATCCTTCAGAACGGCGAAAGCCTGGCCGGTGCTGCCGTAGGACATCGAGAAATCGATGACTTCCTTGCGCTTTTCAGTGGCCGACATGCCGGCCATGATGGCATCGAACTTACCGGCGTTGAGGGCCGGGATCATGCCGTCGAAGGCCTGGGCGACGATCGTGCACTTGATCTTCATGTGGTCGCAAAGATAGTGGGCCAGTTCGACGTCGTAGCCGTCGAGCGTACCGTCCGGTTTCGTGAGGTTATAGGGCGGGAAAGCACCTTCGGTTGCGATGGTGATTTCGGTCTTTTCCTGCGCGGATGCGGCGCTTGCCAGTGCCATTGCCGCGAACGTGCCGGCGGCCAGAGTTTTCAAAAAGGTCATGTTCGTTCCCCGTCTCCTTGTTGGGTTCTTGTGATCAACCGCTGATGAATTTGCGAAAACGTTCCGACTGCGCGTTGGTGAACATTTCGCCCGGATGCCCCTGTTCCTCGATCGCGCCCTGATGCAGAAAGATCACCCGGTTTGAAACGTCGCGGGCAAAGCCCATTTCGTGGGTGACGACCAGCATGGTGCGGCCTTCGTCGGCAAGCGAGCGCATGACGCGCAACACTTCACCCACCAGTTCGGGGTCAAGTGCCGAGGTTGGCTCGTCGAACAGCATCACTTTCGGACGCATGGCAAGCGCACGGGCGATCGCTGCACGCTGCTGCTGGCCGCCGGAGAGATGCGCCGGATAATGGTTGCGCTTGTCGGCAATGCCGACCTTTTCGAGCAGTACCTCGGCTTCGGCGATCGCTTCCGCCTTGGAGCGGTTCTGCACGTGGATCGGCGCTTCGATGATGTTTTCGATCACCGTCTTATGCGACCAGAGATTAAAGCTCTGGAACACCATGCCGAGTTCGGAGCGGATGCGCTGGACCTGACGGCGGTCGACGATAGTCGCCTTGCCCTTGCCGTCGGTCTTCATGGCGATCTTTTCACCGGCGACAACGATGGCGCCGGCATCGGGTGTTTCCAGCATGTTGATACAGCGCAGCATGGTCGATTTGCCGGAACCGGAAGAGCCGAGGATGGAGATCACCTCACCCTCATTTGCCGTCAGGTCGATGCCCTTCAGCACCTCGGTCGGGCCGAAACTCTTGCGCAGGCCGCGGATTTCGATGGCCGGGGTCGTGGCAATGTCAGGCATGGTGTTCATCTCATTTCTCCTGCGGCGACGGCGGGCAGGGCAGGTGCCTGGCGCAAATGCGGGCTCAGGCGGTATTCGATCAGGGCAACAACACGGGTCAGGATGAAGTTGATCGCCAGATAGATGGCGCCGGCAACGACAAACACCTCGATCGCCCGGTATGTCTCGGAGATTATCTTGGCGGCGACGCCGGTCACTTCCATGATGGTGATGATCGAGGCGAGCGAGGTTGCCTTGACCATGGAAATGATCTCGTTCGAATAGGCAGGCAATGCCTGGCGGATCGCAAGGGGCAGGATGATGCGTCGAAACACCATGAAGCGTGACATGCCACAGGCGCGGGCCGCCTCTATCTGGCCATGCGGAACCGCCTGCAGTCCGCCGCGAATGATTTCGGCCGAATAAGCGGCGGTGCAGAGCATCAGGGCGATGATGGCGCACCAGTAGGGGTCGCGCAGGATGAACCAGAAGGCGCTGCGGCGCACCTCGCGGAATTGCCCCAGCCCGTAATAGATCAAAAAGATCTGGACGAGCAGCGGTGTACCGCGAAAGATGAAAATATAGCCGCGGGCAAACCAGTCGAGCGGCCATATGCCGGACAGACGGCAGACTGCCAGACCAAGCGCCAATACGGCCCCCAGCGCAACCGAGGTTGCGGCCAGTTGCAAGGTCAACGGAATGGCCGAGATGAGGGTGACAAAGGTCTCGTAGAGGAACGCGATATCCATCAGCCTCTCCTCACGCCGCGATTGACGCGTTTTTCGCTGAACTGCAACAGCGCGCCGGATATCGTCGATATGGCCAGATAGATGATGGCGGCGATGAAGTAGAAGTCGAATGGCCGACCGGTGGAACCGGCGGCGATCTGCGACTGGCGCAGCAGTTCGACAACGCCGGTGATGGAGATGAGTGCCGATTCCTTCAGCACGACTTGCCAGACATTGCCCATGCCCGGCAATGCATATCGGAGTGTGAGCGGTGCAATGATGCGGCGAAAGCGGATGAAAGGCGACATGCCACAGGCAATCGCAGCCTCCAGTTCACCGGTGTGGACCGCCTTGTAGGCGCCGCGAAACACTTCAGTCTGTTGCGCGCCCGAGGTGACGCCGACGGCCAGCGCACCGGCGAGAAATCCGGGAAAGCTGATGAAACCGGTTGCGCCGAACAGGTGACCAAACGCCGAAATAACCGTGCTGCCGCCGAAATAGAACAGATAGATTACCAGCAGATCGGGAATACCGCGCAACACCGTCGTATAGGTGCCGGCGACGCCGCGCGCGATTGGCCCGCCCGCGATCTTGGCCCATGCGCCGAGCGCTCCGAACAGCATGCCGACCACGTAACCGGCAAGCGCGATCAGGATCGTCATCAGCGCGCCGGCGGCAAGGGCGGGTCCCCAGCCGTCAGGCCCGCTGCCGATCAGATCGAGGAAGGAGGGTTGTGTCATGCGGCGTCCTGAGCGGGCGGGATCGGTGGATCGACATCATCCGGGATCGGATTGACGAAGGGCGTTCCCTCAAGCCGGAAGTCAAAATCGGCCTTCGCTTCGGCGATCCTTTCCGGGTTGGCAAACAGGTCGGCAGCCGTCGATGCCATCACCTTGGCGGCATGCGTCATGCCCTTGTGAGCGGCGGGCAGCTTGCCCTGTGCAACCAGTTGCCATGAATGGCCGGGCGTACCGATCGCATAGGTGGCGCCGCGTACCTGCACGGTGGGAACGACCCAACTGACGGTGCCGACATCGGTGGAGCCGATGATCGAGGCGTCGCCGCTTTCAGGCGGGAAGATCACGTCGCAAAGCGATACGCCCGGACGTGGTTTGAGGCCGAACCGCTGGAAGGACGATTTGATGTCGGCCGGCGTAAACGTCTTCTGGAATTCGGCAGCGGCGGCGCGGTCGGCATCGTCGAAATCCGGGAGGCCAATACGCTCGATATGGCCATGCATCAGGGTTTCGAGCGGCGTATTGCCGACGAGATTGGCGTCACCGCTGATGATTTCGCTGCGCACCGTCGTGCCGGTCATCAGTGCGGCACCGGCGGCAACATCCTTGACGCGATCGACGAGTTCCAGGAGATCCGGCAGGTCACGGGCGCGCACCAGGTACCGCACGGTGGCGCGGGCCTGCACGACGTTCGGCGCATGGCCACCGGTGTCTGTGACGGCGTAATGGACGCGGGCGCTCGACGGCATGTGCTCGCGCAGATAATTGACGCCGACATTCATCAGTTCGACCGCATCAAGCGCGCTGCGGCCGAGATGCGGCGTGGCGGCGGCATGCGAGGCGCGGCCGGAAAAATGGAAATTCAGTTCGTTGCAGGCGAGCGAAACCGGATTGTTGACGCCGACAAAAGCGGCGGGATGCCAGCAGATGGCGATGTCGACATCATCAAACACGCCGGCACGAACCATGAAGCCTTTCGAGGAGCCGCCTTCTTCGGCCGGGCAGCCGTAATAGCGGATGCGGCCGGGAATATTGTTGGCGGCAAGGTAATCCTTTACGGCGGCAGCCGCGAGCATCGAGCCGGACCCAAGCAGGTTGTGCCCGCAACCATGGCCATGACCGCCCACAACAAGCGGGCGCTCTTCGGCCACGCCGGCTTCCTGGCTTAGGCCGGGCAGGGCGTCGTATTCGCCGAGTATGGCGATGACCGGGCCGCCTTCGCCAGCCTCACCCATGATTGCCGTCGGCATGCCTGCGAGATTGCGGGTGATGCGAAAACCTTCCGCTGCCAACTGTGCGGCATGCGCCTGCGACGAGGAGAATTCCTCGTAATTGACTTCCGGCGTATCCCATACCTGATCGCTCAGCCGAGTGTAATCGGCGGTCTTCGCATCGATGAGTTCCCAGACGGCATCTGAATTTTTCATGCTTGGTATTTCTTATGTTCACCAAAATTGGTACCAATCGTATTGAGGGTGCAAGATTTGCGCAATAGAAATTTTTGCTTATTTATTACGCAGTGTTCGATCCGAATTTGATGAGAGCCAAGTATGACGGAACCGGTTGTGATCACCGAAATCGACGTGATGCCGGATGTGACCCAGCTGATCCTGCAGGATATTCAGTCCGGCATTTATGCACCGGGTGCGTGGCTCAAGCAGATCGATCTGGAAAACCGCTATGGGCGTGGACGCAATGAGATTCGCCGAGCGCTTGATCGGTTGGCTCTCAAGCGTGTTGTCGTTCACGTTCCCAACCGCGGTTACCACGTCTACCAGAGTGACGGTCAGCAATGGGACGACATCGCCGAAATCCGCATCATGCTCGAGACCGGAATCACCGCCAAGGTCATTGCCTGCGCAACTGTAGCGGACATCGCCAATCTGCGTGACCTTGCCCTCAAGTTTCAGGATCTGACGGTGTCCGGTACCTTGCTGGAGCTTTACGAAGCAAATTTGAGCTTTCACCGCGCCTATGTGGATCTGGCCGGGAATGAAGAACTGCACACCGTCATTGCCGAACTGAGGCAGCGCACTTCGTCGGCGCCTGTGTCGCAATGGCATACGCGAACGCGGGTGGAAATGTCGGCCATGCAGCATTGCCGCATGGTGGATTGTATTGAAGCCGGAAATGAGCCGGAGCTCAAACGGTTGATCGAGCAGCATATTCGCCAGAATTAGGTGACTGCCGCAAAATCGATCTGTCTCCGATCGGCCTCACCGATATGACAAGGCCGATCGTTCCATACGAGTTTACCAGGTGTATTTGAGTGTTGCCCTGATCGCGCGCCGATCTCCGTAAAATGCGGTGTCGGGGGTGCTAAAGGTCTCTATGTGGCTGATGTAGTCCTTGTCGAACAGGTTCGTGACATTGACGGAAAGCGATGCGCTGTCCGTGATGGCGTAGTTCAGTGCAGCGTCGAAAAGCGTATAGGAGGCAAGTCTTACCCTGTTGTTGTTGTCCGCATACCGTGATCCGACAAAACGGCCGCCAATGCCGACGGTCAGATCGCCGAGAACTCCGTTGCCAGGAACGGTATAATCGATCCATGCAGACGCGGAATGCGCCGGAATGAACTGCATGCGGTTGCCTTCCTGGCCAGTTCCTTCACCCTCGATGATTTCGGAATCCGTATAGGCATAGGCGAAGGTCATGTTCATGCGGTCCGTGATTTCCGCCTTCGCCTCCAGTTCAATGCCGCGCGCATCCACCTTGCCGACCTGAAAGCGCTGGAAACCACTGTAATAGGGCACATTTGTCTGCGAAATGTCGAAGATTGCCGCCGTAAACAGCGCATTCATGCCGTCTGGCCGGTATTTGACGCCTGCCTCATACATGACGCCCTCTACCGGTTTTGCAGTGCCAGCCAGTGATGGCATCCCGATCGCGCCGTAAAGGCTCGGAACCGGCGGTATCGGAGCAAACGATTCCGAATAGGTACCGTAGACCGATAGTTCGTCCGTCGCTTTCCAGGTCAATCCAACGCGTGTGGTAAAGGCGTGATCATCAATGGACTGGCTATCGGTTGCCGCGAAACTGGTGAAGAGGCTTTCCGCTTCGCTATAAACCTTGTCGTAGCGACCGCCCAGGGAAAGGATCCATCGATCATCCAGTGTCAGTTCTTCCTGGACGTAAAGGCCAAGTGTCCTTTCCGATCCCGACGAGATCATCGAGGGTAACGTCAGGGACGGGGTCACAATGCAATTGGGGCTGCAATAAGCAGGATTGCCCAGTCGGCCAACGCCGACACCCGGGATCGTGCCGCGAATATCGCTTTGTTCTTCCTTGGTCCGGGAATAATCGATGCCGACCAGAGTGCGGCTTTCAAAACGGTCGAAGCTCGTATCGTATTGCAGGTTGCTGTCGATCGCGAAACGCTGAAGTTCGCCATCCACCAACATCGCCATGCGCCGGTTTTCGACGCTCATATAGTCTGTCGGATAGACATTGCGGTTGACGAGATCGATATCCGTATAACGCGCTGTCTGGTTGAATTTCAGTCCGTTGCCGAAATCATGATCGAAGACGTAACCGATATTTTTCTCGATTGTATCATTGCGGTCGAGCGACTTTTCTCCGAGGAATGTATCCGGATCGAGGCCCGATCCCAGCGGGATTCCGTAGCGGTTCGCCCCCTTGCGCTTGTTGTAGTCGGCCAGAAGCGTCAGGCTGGTGGCATCCGTCAGTTTCCATGTCAGCGCCGGCGCGATGTAGACGCGGTCATCCTTTGCCCATTCAAAGCCGTCCTCGGCATTCTGCCACTTGCCGGTAAGGCGATAGGTCCAATCGCCGTCGGCATCGATCGAACCACCGAAATCCGTGCCGGTTTCGACATGATCCTCACCGACGGTCGTGTAGACTTCACCGAACGGCGTGTCCTGCGGACGCTTGGTGATCATGTTGACGAGGCCGCCGGGCGCGTTCAGTCCATACAGCGTGGAGGTCGACCCCTTCATCACTTCCAGGCGCTGCATGCCGTAAGGCTCGATCCGGCTGCCGGTAAAATTGTTCACCCGATTCTGCAAGCCATCGCGATAAATGCCCTTGCCGGTTTCGACAAAACCGCGGATGGCGATGAAGTCATAGCGCTTGTCGGCCCCGTAAAGATTGGTATTCACGCCGGATGTATAGGCCAGTGCCTGATCGAGATTGGTAACGCCTCTTCGCTTCATCTCCGGTTCGCCCACCACGGAAACCGAAGCGGCTGTATCGAGCAGCGGTGTGTCCGTCTTGGTGCCCGTTGCGCTGCGAGTGGCCACGAGACCGGTTAGCGGCCCCGTCGCGTTTTCGCCTTCGACCGTGATCGTCTGCAGCACCGTGGCGCCATCGGAGGACACGGCGGGACCGGCAGCATCCTCAGTACCGGTCAGATAGACGATATTTCCCTGCACGCGGTATGAAATGCCGCTGCCCGCCAGGAGCTGTGACAGGGCAGTGCGCAAGTCGACTGCTCCAGAGACCTGGGGAGAGGTTTTTCCGCGCGCGATCGACGGCTGGTAGCTTACCTGAAATCCAGCTTGCCGCCCGAACAACACCAGGCTTCGTGACAGCGGACCTGCCGGAATACTGAAGTTGCGGCTTGCTCCGATTTCCTGCGCCGTAGCGGGCACTGCCGCAATGCATGTTGACGACAATAGAAATGCTGCAACCAGCCCGACCGGACCGCCGCGAGTTTTGAAAAACGTCATCTTACCCCTCACACCAGATCGAAGGCCGACACACCGGCTGCGGTCGTCTTCATAGGGATTGACGAAAGAGGCCTGCGCTTTTCCCAAAAAATCGTTCAGAGGGTGGTGAGGACCACCGTCCATGGTGCGAGTTTGCGAACATGCCCGCCGTGCGGACCAATGACGGCCTGCATTGCCACCAATGGGTCCGACAGGTCGTAAAGACCGCTGACACGCGATGCGGCAAGTCGCTCCTGAGGAATGAAGATTTTGCTGCGTTGCCAGCGGGCTATCCGCCTGATCACCGTGCCGACGCTTTCGTTTTCGACAACCAGCGTGCCGTTGCGCCATTGGCCGGCCTGTTGCGGATCGCTGTTGCCGCGCTCTATACCGCTGATGTCTCCGACGCGGAGCCACTCGCCCGAACCGATTTCGTCATCGCCATTCATTGCAGGCTCGAAACGGACCTGAGCGGAGCCTTCGGCAACCGTTACACAACAGCTGCCATCATCCGCCATCACCTCCACGGTGGCGTTTGAACACGAGACGGACATTCTGGCGGTTTTTAAGACAAACGGGCGCCAATCGCTAGCCGGCGAGCAATACACGAGCCCGTCCTGCAATTCCAAAACGCGGCTGTCTTCACGCATGGAAACGGAAAATGTCGTGTCGGGGCCAACGGTTACCCGGGTTCCATCCTCCAAGGTGATCTCTCTGACTTCGGCAACCCGGGTTTGTGTCGTGCCGGCAGGCAGGGTTGATCCGGATCGATACGCCAAGGCGCCTCCGGCGACAGTCAGAATGCCGAGAGACAGCAGTATCTGGCGACGGGAAATCGACGACGTGCGAGACGACGGGTGACCGGGCTGCTTGCCGGCATCGACCGCCATGCCGCCGATACGGTATACTTTCTTGGCTTCAAGCCAGGCGTCAAGGTGACTGGTGCTTAGCGCGCAGAAGTCTTTGATCTCCTGCTTTATGACATCATTGTCGGGCTCGGCTTGCCAGCGCAGCAGAAGCGCAAGCGCTTCCCTCCAACAGTCATCCTCTGAAATATCCTCTGTCATCGCAGCCCGCCGCGCACTCGTCTTTCATCATGATGACGTATCATTGTCGCGGTTTTCCCAAAAAAGATGGAGTCAAAGCCCGTGCCGACGCAGTGCGTCTCGAAGCAACTGATATCCGTCGATGACATGTCGGCCCGCATTGCTGCTGGATATGCCGAGTTCGGAGGCTATCTGCGTGATGGTCATGTCACCCACGCGATGCATTTCAAAAGCCCGGCGTGTCTTGCCTGGCAGTTTTTCCAGTGCCGAGAGCGTGATTGCTAGCGCTTGCCGATCCGCCACCACCTGTTCCGGCGATGGCGACGGATCGATCATCTCGAAGAGGTCGATATCCGCTGAGGGATGCTTTTTTGCCTTGCGCTGCGCATCGATCGCCAGGTTCTGTGCAATGCGGGCAATGTAGGCTTTTTCCTGATCGATGCCGCCGAGGCGCGCTGTTATGAAACGGATAAAAGCATCGTGGACAATGTCTTCCACGTCATTTCTGTTTGAGAAGATCCGCGCAATCATGCGTGAAAGACGGTTTTTCTCGGACACATAGAGTGTGCCCAGCCGATTGGATTGCATGCCCATGCCCCGACAAGTATATTCTGATTGTAATACTCATGTTTGTGGCGTGCGCAATCAAAATCCCATCACGTGCCAATGGCGCCGCGCTATTCCTCTCGATGAACGTGGGAAGCGCGGGTGCGGCTTGTCATCGATAAGCGGCGATTTTTCCGCAAAGACGGTTGCCGCGCCACACCGCTCGGATGGCATGGGGGACATCGTAAGACGTGTCGGAGTTCCGCGAGGCGTCGCCGGCGAATTCGCGAAACTCCGATCGGTCGCGCTGGTTATGCCGGTTCGTTGTTGCGGGCTTCCCACATGGTCTTGAAGCCCGGTCGGCTCTGGCAGGTTTCCAACCATGCCTTCAAGGCCGGTCGGCTTTCCAGAAGCGGCGCGTGGCCCTGCCCGTAACGAACGCATTCCGCCACGTTGATATCGGCAACGGTGAAGCGTCCGCCCACCATGTGGCTGTTGGTGGAAAGATGCTTTTCCAGAACATCGAGCGGACGTTTCAGCCGGCGGGCTGCAACGTCGATCACGGTCTTGCCTTCTTCGCTTTCCTGCTCGCCGCGGGCGACCGTGCCGGAAATCTCCAGTGCCGCGCTCTCGATGCTGGTGGCGGTAAACAGCGACCACTGCACCATCAGTGCTTCTTCATCGATATCCTTGGGGCCAAGATCGCCGCCATATTTGCGAGCGATGTAAAGGCTGATCGCCAGCGATTCGTGCAGCACGAAACCGTCATCGTCCATCGAAGGGATCGAGCCCATCGGGTTGACGGCCAGAAAATCGGGTGAAAGCGTGTTGAGCGGTGCTTCCGGCTGCAACGGCTCGCTGATGCGATAGGCCTGGATGACAGGTGCCAGGCGGAAAGGGTGATTAAGTTCAGTAAGAAGCCAGAGCGGGCGCGTGGCGCGTGAGCGATAGACACCATAGATGGTCAGCATTCGAAACCTCCGTGATTGCTGCCGCGTAAGCTATGGGGCGGATGGCATGAGGGGAAGACCAATCGGCGTGCGCGAACCATGAATTGTTTCGATGGTTTCGCCATCACGATGCTTAAATCACTCGGTTGCCGATCACTGTGTGCTGCGGATAACCGGAAGCATCGGCCGACAGTTCGGAACTGGCGACATCATGCCAGCGGTACCCGATAATGCCGCCGCCCGGTACGCGCTCGAACAGATTGTTTGTTATGACGGCGCTGCCGGCACCGTCCGCCACCGAAACGGCGCAACCGGTCTTGGCTTCTCGCACAACGTTACCGTTGACCACGACATTGCGCAGATAAGGGCCCCAGCCGAGCAGTAAGCCAAAACGCGGGGCGTTTTCAATGACATTGCCGGTGACGGCCGTATCTGCCTCGACACTGATGCCGAGCCCGAAAAAGGTGTCGGACTGTTCGTAAGGGGCGGTGAGCGAAAGATTCCGCACGACATTGCCGCTCACCGTCGCCAACCGGCCACCCTCGTTGAAATTGACGATGGAAATGCCGTTGGCAGCGCCATTCACCAAGTTGCCGCTGACCATCGCACCCTCGAAGCCGAATTCGGAATAGATTGCGGTTTCGCCCGAGGCGAGACACTGGTTGTTGGCGATCTGCACGTTCGATCCGGCATTCGAGCGTATGGCGGAAAAGGCCGAAGCCGAAACATGGTTGCCAATCACCTGCACATTGTCTGCGCGGTAAATGTTTATGGCATTGCCGTATTGCCCGGTTCCGCCATTGCCGGCGCGCGTGCCGGTGATCCGGTTGCCGCTGACAAGCGTGCCGTCCGCTCCCTTCGTCCGGCGGTGTACAAGGATGCCGCCATTGCCGCAATCCGCCACCGTGTTGCTGGTGATGGCGAGGCCGGTGCTTTCGATGGCCAGTACGGCATAATCGGCGGCATCAGTGATCCGGCAGTGATCGATACGTCCGCCACAACGTTCCAGCTGGATGCCGGTTTTGGCTGAGCCGATGATCTCGCAATTGTTGATGATGATCTCGCCGACGCTGCGCATGTGAACGAGTGCGGAGACGTGTTCGCCCAATCCGCCCCCGGCTCCGTCCAACACGAGGTTGGCGAGCTCGACGCGTCGGGCGCCCTCGCTGCGGAACAGATGGCCGCCACCGCCGTAAATGATCTTCGTTGCACCGCTTACGCCATGGAGCCGCGTTCCGTCCGGCAGGTCCATGTTGGAAAGAACATATGTGCCGGGCGGCAAGAAGACAGGCTGGTTGTCGCGTGACGCCTTGGCGATGATCGAGGCAAGCTTTCGGCTCTGTTCACTTGCGGCGTCGGGTCTCAATCCCTGTGAACCGGCATCGATGCCGCCACGCAAATCTGCTGCGCCAACGAGAGGTTGCGCGGCGCCCATGCTGATTCGCCCGGAGAGCATGACGCCTGCGGTCGCCAAGGTGGTCGTGAGCGCTGCGCGGCGAGATATTACTAAATTTGGGTTCATGATTTGCCGCCATCTCTCTTAGAGCAATTTTTCGTATCAAAGCGACACACGGATAGGCAGATATTCAGTTGAATAGCTCGCAAAAGTTTCGAAATGTTCTGATCTTCTTAATTAAGGGTAAGGAATTGTCGACCATCATTCTCACGTGGGCGGTGGGGCTCCCGACGATGATTGTCAAAAGGAGAAGCATGGATGAGCAGTGCCATGTTGCGGGAGGTCGTCTCGGAGGACCATCTCGATGCGCTGGATGAACTCCGTTATCAACTGCTCCGAATCTCCACCTCCGTTGAACTGGATGACGATCAAAGAGAACTCCTGAGGCGGGCGATGGACGCCGCCAGCATTCTCGATGATTTTCCCGAATATTTCTATATCAAGGACCGTCATAGCCGCTACGTCTATGTGAATGCAGCCGTTGCGGCAGCCGGTGGTTTCAATTCCGCTTCGGACATGACCGGAACCACTGTTTTTGACCACATCCGGCTGGAAAAGGCCGAAGAGATTTTCATGCTCGAACAGCAGCTGATGTCGTCGGGCAAGGCGATCGTCGAGCGCGAGGAATTCATTGAGTCGCTCGATCGCGATCCGATATGGTTGCAGACAACCAAGACGCGTTTGTTCAATGACGGCGGCCAGGTGATCGGCCTCCTTGGCTTGTCACGCGATATCACTGGACGTAAACGGCAGGAAGAGATGCGGCACGGCCATGCCGTTCTTCTCGAAATGATCGCACGGGGCCAGCCGCTGCCCAAGGTTCTTGAGGCCTTGACCAATCTTGTGGAGCGGCAACTCAGCGAGGTTTGCGCTTCGGTGCTTTTGCTGGAAGAGGGTACGGACCGCCTGCGGCATGGCGCTGCACCAAGTCTCCCCGAAACCTATGTCAAATTGATCGATGGTATCGAAATCGGGCCTCGCACCGGCTCTTGCGGAACCGCCGCCTGGCGTCGGTCGCGCGTCGTCGTCAGCGATATTGAAAACGATCCGCTCTGGCATTCATTCGGCGATCTGGCCCTTGTCTTCGGTTTTCGCGCCTGCTGGTCCATGCCGATCATGGCGCCCGACGGGGCGGTCTTGGGAACTGTGGCACTTTATGCCCGCAGTGTGCGCGAGCCGAGCCAGCTGGAGCTGGAACTGATGTCGGTCGCCACCGACATTGCGGGCATTGCCATCGAGCGTACGCGCAGCGAGGAACGCATTCGACACATGGCCCATCACGACGCGCTCACCGGTTTGCCGAACCGGGCGCTGTTCTGGACTCAGTTCAATCGTGTTCTGCTGGAAGCAAAACGAGAAAGCCACAAGGTCACCGTCGCCTATATCGACCTCGACAATTTCAAGCAGATCAATGATTGCCATGGGCATGCCGCCGGAGACGAGGTGCTGAAGGTTCTGGCCGGTCGAATGGCCGCCTGCGTACGTTCCGGCGATCTTCTGGTCCGACTTGGCGGCGACGAATTCGCTATCGTCTTTCCCAAATCGTTCCCGGACGAACCGAACGTGATGCGCCGGCTGCACGAAGTGCGCATGGCACTGTCGTCTCCCATCTTGATCGAGGGTAAGACAGTCAGGCCAAGCTGCAGCATGGGGGCGGCCTTCTATCCCCAGGACGGGGATAGTGCGGAGAGCCTGCTCGCCAGCGCCGATCGCGCCATGTACGACGCCAAACAACTCGGTCGCGACAGGTTGAGTGTTACCCAGCCGGTGCTTGCGGACGGTTCCGGTATCTGATTTTTCAAGGATGAGGCGGCAGGCCAGCCGGTTCCCCGGCCTTGTCGGTGGACTGATAAATATCCTCAAATCCATCCACGAAACGGGCAAACAGGCGGGCGAAATCCTGCCGGTCCTGCTCGCTCCAGTCGCCGGTCATCTTTTCGATAAGGCCGTGTTTGACGCTGCGGATTTCGCTCAGCAAAGTGTTGCCGAGTTCCGTCGGCGCAATCAGTGAGCGGCGACCATCTTCCTGTGACGCGTCGCGCCGCAATATTCCGCGCGTTACCAGATCCGCAACCAGTCGGCTGCCGCGCGACGGATCGATACGCATGGCATCGGCGATCGCCCCAACCGTGACTTCTTCTCCCGCCTGCGCGATCCGTCGGCTGACATCGAGCACGTCCAGGTCCGTCAGTTCCAAGCCCGGCGCCACATTGGCAATGGCAATACGGCCGACAATGCGCCGACCGGTCAGAAAACGCATGCGCGTCAGCGTCTGGCCGATGTCGATGATGACATCGTCGTGTACCGGTTGCTCAACGGGCTGCGGCGATAGAGGCTTTTGGGGCGGCGTGGTCTTTGTCATGCAGGCTTTGTAGCAAATCTGAACGTGACATTGAACAAGTAAATGCATATCGCAAAAATGTGCTGTTGACTATTATATGCTAAAGGCACATAAATTCGTCAGCTCTAGCGAAAGTTCCCCCATGGACATGTCACAGCCGGCGTTTCAGTCGCTGGTGGCCGACCCCCGTCGGCGCCTGCTTCTCTTCTTTTTCCTGATGTTTTCCATGTTCATGGCGACGCTGGACAACCAGATCGTCTCGACCGCACTTCCCACAATCGTCGGCGAGTTCGGCCAACTGGAGCGTTTCGGCTGGATCGGCTCGTCCTATCTTTTGGCGAGCAGTGCCGTTATGCCGGTTTACGGCAAGCTTGGAGATCTTTTTGGCCGCAAATACGTGATGATCGCGGCGATCACGCTGTTCACCATCGGCTCGCTTATCTGCGGTCTGGCCTGGTCGATGGAATCGCTGATCGCGGCGCGTATCTTTCAGGGACTTGGCGGCGGCGGCATTCTGGTCTCGATCTTCTCCGTCAATGCCGACCTGTTCGAGCCGCGCGAACGGGCGAAATACCAGAGCTATACCAGCCTCGTCATCATGGCGTCCGGCAGTGTCGGGCCGCTGCTCGGAGGCACGATGAGCGATCTTTTTGGCTGGCGTTCGATCTTTCTCATCAACCTGCCGATCGGCATCGTTGTGCTGACCGGCCTCGTTATTCTTCTGCCCTACAAGCGGCCGGAGCGGCAGCCGAAGATCGATTACCTCGGCGCAATGCTTCTGGCCGCCGCCATTTCGTGTTTTGTCCTGTTTGCCGATAGCGGCGAGCTGTTTGGATCGATTATTTCCGTCGAAAGCCTGATCGTTGTGGCCTTGTGTGCTATCTGCATCGGCCTTTGGGTGGCGGTGGAAAAGCGCGCCGCAGAGCCGATCGTGCCCCTGCGGCTGTTCAAGGATTCGACCTTCACCCTGTCGCTGATCATTTCCGCGACCAGTGGTTCTGTCGCAATCGGCATGGTCAATTATTTCGCACTGTTTTTGCAAACGACGACGGGACTTTCGCCAACCGTTGCCGGGTCCTTCTTCATCGCGGTCACGGTTGGCCTCGTGATTGGCTCCATTTCCGCCGGTCGGCTGATTGCCATGACGGGACGTTACAAGCCTTTCCTCGTGCTCGGCCTGTCGCTCAATTGCGTCTCGCTTGGCATCTTTTCGCAACTGCATGCCGGCACGTCACTTTATGTCATCTTGCTTGTCATGCTGTTTCAGGGGCTGGCAGTGGGTTTCGGCCAGCAGGCCCCGGTCATCGCCGTGCAGAATTCTGTGCCGAGAGGCGATATCGGCACGGCAACCGGCACGGTGACGCTTATGCGCATGGGCGGGGCGGCCATCGCCATTTCCATCTATGGCGCCATCATCGCCGCCGGTCTCAGGGGCGCGCAGGTGGCTATCCCTGGTGTTGCCGATATCCATTCGCTAACGCCAAAGCTGATGGCGGCGCTGCCGGAGGCCTCGCGTGCTGCCGTTGCGGCAATCTATGCCGGTGCCTTCACCAACATGTTCCTGACCGCATCGGGCATCGCGGCGCTCGGCCTGATCGCTGCCATCGCGATGAAGAATGTGCGTCTGCCGTTTCGCGGCTGAACCGCACTTGGCAAAACCTCGCCAAAGCCTCGGGGTCGCCCTATCTCGATAGGATGAAACCCGAGGCCCTGCTTCATCCCACGCCCGCCGGACTTTTTTGCCCCGTCGGCGGTTTTTACATCGATCCGGTGCGTCCTGTTGAGCGGGCACTGATCACCCACGGCCATTCCGACCATGCGCGCGCCGGCCATCGCCATGTGCTGGCGACGCGCCAGACGCTGGACATCATGCGCATTCGTTACGGCGAGGATTGTTGCGAAAGCGAGCAGGCGGCGGAGTTCGGCGAAATTCTTGATGTCGGTGGTGTTACGGTCAGCTTCCACCCGGCTGGGCATGTGTTGGGATCGGCCCAGATCGCCGTTGAAAAAGACGGTCTGCGTATCGTCGCGTCAGGCGATTACAAGCGCGGCACCGATCCCACCTGCGCTTCGTTTGAGCCGGTAAAATGCGATGTCTTCATCACCGAAGCGACCTTTGGCCTGCCGGTCTTCCATCATCCCGAACCGCGTGGCGAGATCGCCAAGCTGCTTCGTTCTATCGAACAGTTTCCCGACCGCACGCATCTGGTCGGCGCCTATTCGCTCGGCAAGGCGCAGCGGGTTATCCGGTTGATCCGCGATTGCGGCTGGGAAGAACCGATCTATATCCATGGCGCGCTGGCAAAGCTCTGCGATTATTATGTCGGCCAAGGTATCGAGCTTGGCGACCTGCGCCCGGCGACGATCGACAAGAGCACGCCGGATCTGTTCAAGGGCGCCATCGTCGTCGGCCCGCCTTCGGCCTTTCAGGATCGCTGGGCCCGGCGGTTCAACGAACCGCTGATCTCCTTTGCCTCGGGCTGGATGATGGTGCGGCAACGCGCCAAACAGGGCGGCGTCGAACTGCCGTTGGTGATTTCCGACCATTGCGACTGGCCGGAACTGCTGGAGACGATCAAGGAAATTGCACCATCCGAAGTCTGGGTGACGCATGGGCGCGAGGAGGCGCTGGTGCGCTGGTGCGAGCTGCAGGGCATTCCGGCCAAGCCGTTGCATCTGGTCGGCTATGAAGATGAGGGGGATTGATGAAAGCCTTCGCCACCCTTCTCGATCGCCTCGTCCTCACCCCATCCCGCAATGGCAAGCTGAAACTGCTTGCCGATTATTTTCGCACGGTACCGGATCCGGACCGTGGTTATGGTCTTGCCGCCATTGCCGGCACGCTCGATCTCAAAAGTGTCAAACCCGCCATGCTGCGTGAACTCGTCATGGAGCGCATGGACGAGGTTCTGTTCCGATATTCCTATGATTATGTCGGCGACCTTGCCGAAACCATTGCGCTGGTCTGGGATGGCGGCTCCAAGGAGCGTGTGGACGACACAAAACAACCGAGTCTCAGCGAAGTCGTCACCCGCATGAATGCGCTCGGCCGCACAGAAGTGCGTTCCGCGGTGCGCGACTTGCTCGATCATCTGGATCCATCCGCGCGCTTCGCCTTCCTGAAACTGGCGACCGGGGGCTTGCGCATCGGCGTGTCGGCCCGGCTTGCCAAGCAGGCATTGTCGGATATGTCAGGCAAGGATGTGACGGAGATCGAAACGCTCTGGCACGGTCTGGCGCCACCTTACGAACCGCTGTTCGCCTGGCTGGAGGGCAAGGCGGATAAACCTGTTTTGGCTACGCCCGCCATCTTCCATTCGGTCATGCTCGCCAATCCGGTTGAGGATGGCGACCTCCAGAAGCTCGATCCTGCCGATTATGCCGCCGAATGGAAATGGGACGGTATTCGTGTGCAGATGTCGAGCTACGGCGGCACGAAAAAACTCTATTCCCGTTCCGGCGATGACATCACCGGTGCCTTTCCCGATATCGTCGATGCCATCAATTTTGATGGCGTTATCGACGGAGAATTGCTGGTCGGCGGCACAGCGCGCTCCAACAATCCGACGCGCACGTTTTCCGACCTGCAACAGCGCCTCAACCGCAAGACGGTCACAGCAAAAATGCTGGATGATTATCCGGCTTTCGTGCGCGCCTATGATCTGCTGTTCGAAGGTGATGCCGACATTCGAGCGCAGACTTTTCTCGAGCGCCGTGGGCGTCTCGCGGACATCATCACCCGCGCCCCGCATGATCGGTTCGACCTTTCCGATCTGGTGCCGTTCAGGACCTGGGATGAGCTTGAGGCGCTGCGGCGTGATCCGCCCGATCCGGTTATCGAAGGGGTGATGATCAAGAAAAAGGATAGTGTCTATCAGGCCGGCCGCCTTAAGGGGCCTTGGTTCAAGTGGAAGCGCGATCCGTTCAACATCGATGCCGTCATGCTGTATGCGCAACGCGGTCATGGCAAGCGATCGAGCTATTACTCCGATTTCACCTTCGGCGTCTGGGCCGATGGGCCGGATGGCGAGCAGCTGGTGCCGGTCGGCAAGGCCTATTTCGGTTTTACCGATGCCGAGCTGGAAGTGCTCGACAAGTTCGTGCGCGACAATACCGTGGATCGTTTCGGGCCGGTGCGAGCCGTGAAGGCGCAACCGGATTTCGGTTTTGTACTGGAAGTGGCGTTCGAAGGCATCAACCGCTCAACCCGTCACAAGTCCGGCGTCGCCATGCGATTTCCGCGTATCGCGAGGCTGCGGCAGGACAAGCTGCCGCGCGACGCCGATCGCCTGTCGACGCTGACGGCGATGATCGATGCGCGTGAAGGCGGCAAAGGGTAAAAACCGCATCTGCTAATCTATGGGTTGTCGATTTCGGCCAGTGCGCTATTTCGGCGCTGGCTATTCTGCCATTCCCAACCGGGTTGCCGACATTTTCTGTTCGGTATCCTCTTCCCCTCATTGGCAATTTTCATATTGCCCGCATTCATGAACTGCGCCAGACGCAGTTGAGAGGCATCATGACCTTTCCCGAAATTTCGCTGCCAAGCCGTCCGCTGGCGCTGAAACAATCCTCGCTTTCGCTGCCGCGCGGCTATGCGATATCCCTGCCCATCGTTTTTCTGCTGACGGGGCTGCTGTTCTACTGGCAGGCGCCCAATCTGTGGCGCGACTATCAGATCAGCCAGAACCCGCTGGTCATGGAAGATGGTCGGCTGGTAGATGGCGAATGCAAGGTCCGCAAGGGCGTCTTCACCGATTGCGATGCCCGCGTTGCCTATACCTATCAGGGCAAGAGCTATGAGAGCGACACCCACATCTTTTTCGTGGATGCCCATTCCGGCAATTATGAAACCGATATCGTCATCTCGGCAGACAATCCGGAACTGGCGACACTCAGCCTCGGGCTGGACAAGCTCGAAAACCGTTTCATCTCCTTCGGCGTGCTGTTCGGTGTGTTTGCCATCATCTGCCTGATTTCCATCGTTCTCGGCGTTCGCACCTCCTATGCGCGCAGCCGGCTGACGACGCCGGCATTGTTGACGCCGGTGCCGGTTGAAATCGCGACCTACAAGGAAAGTTTCGGACGGTTGTTGGTGACCTATGCGGACAAGATCGCCGACGACAAGACCAAGCGCACGGCCTATAGCCGTTTCGCCAAGGGGCAGGAGCCGATCATCATCGGCGAGTTCGATGGTTCGCCCGTCGGGCTTGCGGTGCGTCACGGCAACACCGCCTATCCGGTCCTGCTCGATGCCGGGCTTGAACGCATCAAGATGACGGACGAGGAGCGGGCTGCAGCACTTGCCTCGATCGCGACAGCGCGCGAGACCGTTGCAGATGAACAACCGTCCTTGCGGGAACCGCCGAAAAAGGGGCGCTTCCTGCGTGTCATCATCGGTTTCCTGGCGATCATCCTCGTGATTGCCGGTTTGGTGCTGGGGTATTGGTACTGGTATGTAACCGCCGGTTACACGCAGTTCATGCAGGCCGGCATGGAGATCAACAACATGCTGCCGGCTCCGATGAACGAGTGGGGCTGCGACCAGTTGCAGAAGCGTTTCGGCGATCAGAACGCGCCTTACGGCTGCACGGCCAGCGACTTCAAGAGCTGGAAATAAAACGATGCCGCACGGGTCTGCGGTGGAAGACCCGTGCGGCAGATCGGGGCTGGCTTCACGTCCATGCGGCAGACAAGGACGTGACCCCGACCGGGAAGCAGCCTGTTATTCCGCCGGAGAGAGGGCGGGAGCTGCCTCCGAAGGATGTTGGCCTGCAGGCTCGTCCTTGTGCTGGATGAGCGGCCGGTTACCGGTCACTGCACGGGCCAACATGTAGAAGACCGGTGTCATGAAGATGCCGAAGAATGTCACCCCGATCATGCCGGAGAATACTGCGACACCCATTGCCGCACGCATTTCCGCGCCCGCACCGGTGGAGATGACCAGCGGCACGACACCCATGATGAAGGCCATGGAGGTCATCAGGATCGGACGAAGACGCAGACGGCTTGCTTCGACCGCGGCCTGCCACGGCGTTCGTCCTTCAAACTCCAGTTCGCGAGCGAATTCCACGATCAGGATCGCGTTTTTCGCCGATAGCCCCACCAGCACCACCAACCCGATCTGGGTGAAGATGTTGTTGTCGCCACCGGTCAGCCACACGCCGGTCAAGGCGGCCAGCACACCCATCGGTACGATCATGATGATGGCAAGCGGCAGCGTCAGGCTTTCATACTGGGCGGCCAGCACGAGGTAGACCAGAAGCAGCGCCAGCGGGAAAACGATGATGCTCGAATTGCCGGCAAGGATCTGCTGGTAGGTCAGGTCCGTCCACTCATAGTCCACGCCGGAGGGCAGAGTTTCGGCAAGGATCTTTTCCATCGCGGCCTGTGCCTGACCGGAGGAGAAGCCCGGTGCCGGTGCGCCATTGATGTCGGCGGCAAGGAAGCCGTTGTAACGCGTGGTGCGTTCCGGGCCTGCCGTTTCATCCACCTTGAGAAGCGCCGAAAGCGGGATCATCTGGCCCGATTGCGAGCGAACCTTCAGGTTGCCGATGTCATCCGCCTTGGCGCGGAATTTGGCATCGGCCTGAACGCGGACGCTGTAGGTGCGACCGAATGCGTTGAAGTCGTTTACATAAAGCGAGCCGAGATAGATCTGCAGCGTCTCAAAAACATCCGTCACAGACACGCCCAGCTGTTCGGCCTTGGCGCGATCAAGATCGGCGTAAAGCTGCGGCACGTTGATCTGGTAGCTGGAGAAGATGCCGGTGAGTTCAGGTGTCTGGTAAGCCTTGGCGATGACCGCCTTGGTCGCTTCGTCCAGCGTCTGGTAGCCGTAACCGGAGCGGTCCTCGATCTGCAGCTTGAAGCCGCCCGTGGTGCCGAGACCGTTGACCGGCGGCGGCGAGAAGATGGCGATGAACGCATCCTTGATACCGGCATATTGCCCGTTCAGCGCCATGGCGATGCCGTCACCGGAAAGCTCAGGCGTCTTGCGGTTTTCAAAATCGTCCAGCACGGCAAACACCACGCCGGAATTGGAACCATTGGTAAAGCCGTTGATGTTGAGGCCGGGGAAAGCGATTGCGTGTTTTACGCCCGGCTGCTTCAGAGCGATGTCGCTCATCTGCTTGATCACGTCTTCGGTGCGATCAAGCGTTGCGCCGTCCGGTAGCTGTGCGAAACCGACCAGATACTGCTTGTCCTGGCTCGGCACGAAACCACCCGGTACGGCATTAAACATGCTGTAGGTGAGGCCGACCAGCGCCACATAGATGACCATGACAAGGCTCTTGCGCGACAGAAGCCCGCCGACGGTGCGGCCATAACCGTTCGAGGCCTTGCCGAACACGCGGTTAAAGCCACGGAAGAACCAGCCGAACAGGAAATCCATGCCACGCGTCAAGCGATCCTTGGGAGCGTGATGACCCTTGAGGAGCAGGGCTGCCAATGCCGGCGAGAGCGTCAGCGAGTTGATCGCCGAGATCACGGTCGAGATGGCGATCGTCAGTGCGAACTGCCGGTAGAACTGGCCGGACAGGCCGGAAATGAAGGCAAGCGGCACGAAGACGGCGACGAGAACCAGCGCGATCGCGATGATCGGGCCGGACACTTCCTTCATGGCGCGATAGGTTGCTTCGCGTGGGCTATATCCGTTCTCGATGTTTCGTTCGACGTTTTCCACCACCACGATCGCATCATCGACGACGATACCGATCGCAAGGACAAGGCCGAACAGAGTGAGCGCGTTGACGGAAAAACCGAACATGTACATGACGGCAAAGGTACCGATGACCGAGACCGGGACGGCGATCAGCGGGATGATCGAGGCGCGCCATGTCTGCAGGAAGATGATGACGACGAGAACGACCAGCGCCACGGCTTCCAAGAGCGTGTCGATGACCTTTTCGATCGACGAGCGCACGAATTCGGTCGTGTCGTAGACGATTTCGTATTTCACGCCTTCCGGCATCGCCTTCTGAAGTTCGTCCATGGTGGCGCGAACCGTGTCGGCGATTTCGATCGAGTTGGAGCCCGGTGCCTGAAGCACGGGAATAGCGACGGCCGGTTGGCCATCGAGCAGCGAACGCAGCGTATAATCGGAGGCGCCGAGTTCGATACGGGCGACATCGCGCAGGCGGGTGATTTCGCCGTTTTCGCCGGTCTTGACGATGATATTGCCGAATTCTTCCGGCGTCTGCAGGCGGCCCTGTGCGTTGACGTTCAGCTGCAGATCGACGCCCGGCAGGCTCGGGGAGGCACCGATTATGCCGGCTGCGGCCTGCACGTTCTGGCCACGCACGGCATTGGTGATGTCGCTGGCGGCCAGCGAATGCTCGGCGGCTTTCTGCGGATCGATCCAGATGCGCATCGAATAGTCACCGGAGCCAAAAACCTGCACCTGGCCGACACCTTCGATACGGGCAAGGCGGTCCTTGATGTTCAAGGTCGCATAGTTGCGCAGATAGGTGAGGTCATAACGGTCGGTGGCCGACACGAGATTGACCACCATGATGAAGTCCGGTGAGGCCTTGATCGTGGTGATGCCGAGCGAGCGCACTTCCGTTGGAAGACGCGGCTCAGCCTGCGACACGCGGTTCTGTACCAACTGCTGTGCCTTGTCCGGGTCGGTGCCCAGCTTGAAGGTCACGGTCAGCGTCAGCACGCCATCGGATGTCGCCTGGCTGGACATGTAGAGCATGTCCTCGACGCCGTTGATCTGTTCCTCAAGCGGTGTCGCCACCGTTTCGGCGATAACCGTCGGGTTGGCGCCGGGATAGGTGGCGCGCACCACCACGGACGGCGGCACGACCTCGGGATATTCGGAAATTGGCAGCGCGCGCATGCCAAGCAGGCCGGCCACCACGATCAGCACCGACAGCACGCCGGCAAACACCGGGCGGTCGATGAAAAATCTGGAAATGTTCATGACGAAACCCTCTCTCCAGGGGTAAAGCAAGGCACAGAAGTCTCCAACCCGCAGTCAGATGACTGCGGGCGACCCAGGCCCCGTTGATGGAAAACCGACCGGACTGCCGCCGGTCGTTATGCTGTTATTTCGATGCCAGTTTCGCGTCTTCTTCCGGGGCCACGACGGCACCGGGACGAATACGCTGCAGGCCGCTGGTGACGATGCGATCGCCCGGCTTCAGGCCGCTTTCAACGATGCGCATGCCATCAACAGCCGAACCGAGCTGTACGGGGCGATAGGCGACCGTGTTGCCCTGATCGAGCACGAAGACGAATTTCTTGTCCTGATCTGTGCCGACGGCCTTTTCGCTGATCAGAAGATGATATTCTTCCTTCGGCTGGCCCATGCGCACCCGCACGAACTGGCCAGCGATCAGCCGTCCGTCACCATTGCCGAACTCGGCGCGAACCCGGATCGTGCCGCTGGCGGCATTCACCTGGTTGTCGATCAATTGCAGCTTGCCACGGATCGGTTCGGCATTGGCGGCCAGTGTCGTCACCTCCACCGGAACCTTGTCGAGCGCCGGAATACCGTTTTCGACCGGAACTTCGGACAGGATACGGGCGACCAGTTCTTCGCTTGCGTCAAAGCTTGCATAGATAGGATTGATCGAAACGATGGTCGTCAGCGGCGTGGAGGCAGAACCCTGGGCCACGAGATTGCCGACGGTCACCTCGATCCTGCCGGCGCGGCCGGAGATGGGCGCGCGGATCTGGGTGTAATCGAGGTTGAGCTGAGCCACGGTCAGCGCCGCCTTTGCCGACTGAAGGCTTGCCAGCGTATCCTGCTGGGTGCTTTGACGCTGCGCGAAATCACTCTGCGAAATAGTATTTTTCGCAGACAACGTCTTGCCGCGTTCCAGTTCGGTATTGGCCAGTTCCAGCTTGGCTTCAGCCGAGGCGACGAGGCCCTGCGCTTCCGCGACTGCCGCCTGATAAGGGGCAGGATCGATGCTGAACAGCAGGTCGCCTTCCTTCACCAAACCACCTTCGCGGAAGTGGACGGACTGGATGGCGCCGGCAACGCGCGGGCGCAGTTGCACGCGGTCAACAGCTTCCAGACGGCCGGAAAATTCCTGCCATGTGGTGACGCTGCGCGGCTCGACAGACGCAACCTTGACCGGCACGGCCGGAGCGGCAGCGGCCGCAGGTGCGGCAACTGCGCCCTTCGGCGCGTCGAGATAAAAGGCGCCGCCTGCAATGAGCGCAGCAACGCTCAGTCCGGAACCCCACAGGGCCCAGTTCTTGATCTTCGATGTCATTTTTCTCTCCTGGCGGACGCGAGCCGCCTGATCGTTCAACTCAAATGGGTGCCGAGGCTTGATCAGGACAAAGAACCGGTGTCGGCGGCATGGCATGCCTCCGCAAATTCCTTGTTCTTGATGCCGGGATTGGCCTGATCGGAGATCAGTGCCTCAGCCTAAAACTCAAAATTCCGCAGTATTCATGATGGGTCTCCTTCGACCTTGGGAATTTTCATGCCTGTATGGATCGGGTGCCGAACCTGCTGTCAGTGCAGCGTTTCGACAAACCCGGTAAACTCTGAGCACAAGGAAGGAAGCCATTTGCCGGTTCCCTCCTTGTAGACACTTGTCCAGCCGCAATCGGCCGAAAAGATACGCTGGCGCACGGTCACACCGCTTGCCTTGAGGCGATCCGAATAACCGATCACCTCGTCACGCAGCGGATCGTCTTCGGAAGTGACGATCAACGCCGGCGCCAGATTGTTCAAACGCGAACACAGGCAAGGTGCGGCATAGGGATGCTGGAAGAAGGAACCGATATATTGGCTCCACCCGTCCGACCATTTTTCACGCATTCCAACCTTGTCGGCCTCACGAAACGATGCCGAGGTCATTTTCGGATCGATCATCGGCGAAAAAAGCATCTGGCCTTTCAATTCGCCGGGCAAAAGATCCCGTGCCTTCAACGCCACGCCGGCTGCCACGTTGCCACCGGCTTCATCCCCCGCCACAAAAAGCGGTGACTTGGCGCTGCCGAACTGCTTGCGTCGGCTCGAAAGACAGACCAGCGCCTGAAATGCGCAGTCCATCGCCTGCGGAAACATGTTCTGCGAGGCGATCGCATAATCCGCTTCCAGCACCACGGCTCCGGTTTCCGCCAGTGCCTTGGCTATCGGCCGCTCGGCCTCGCCCCGGTCGCGGTCCAGAAAGGCACGGCCCCGGAGGTAAAGTACGATCGGCGCAATCTTAGACGCACGCGTGCCGTCATAAAGGCGCATGGGTACAGGCGGTGTCACCGACCTGTCGAAAACGATGTTTTCCCATTGCGCTGTCATGATTGCCTCGAGCCGCATTGTCTAAACACGGACTGGGTTGCCGAAAATTCTGATCCTGATATTATTGTTCCATTCAAAACGCACAAGCATGCGTTTCGCGGCAACACTGTTCCGAATTTACGGATAATGCTGCGATGCACCCGGAGGGCCTTTGATGGATCAACTTTCAGCAATGCGTGTTTTCGTCCGGGTCGTCGAAACCGGCAATTTTACAAGGGCCGCAACCGCACTCGATATGCCGAAGACGACGGTGACCAATATGGTGCAGTCGCTGGAGGCGCATCTGCGTACCACGCTGCTCAATCGTACCACCCGGCGTGTCATGGTGACAACGGATGGCGCGCTCTATTACGAGCGGGCTATTCAGATTCTTTCAGAAATCGAAGAGCTGGACGGCTCCATGTCGAATTCACAAACACAGCCGTCGGGGCGTTTGCGTGTCGAAATGGCCGGCGCCTTTGCCGATCTTATTGTCATTCCGAACCTTTGTGACTTCTACAAACGGTATCCGCAGATCCAGCTGGATATCGGTGTCGGTGACCGACTGGTCGATTATATCGCCGAGAACGTCGATTGCGCGCTGCGTGGCGGCACACCGACCGATCAGTCGTTGATCGCCCGCAAGGTGGGCGAACTCAAGTTACGGACGTTTGCGGCACCTTTTTATATCGAAAATTTTGGTGAGCCGACAAACCCGCGTGAGCTGGAAGAAAAGCATTTTTCTGTCGGTTATCTCAATGCGACACTCGGCCGTGTGCTCAGCATGGAATTTTGCCGCGGCGATGAGGTCGTCGAGATCAACCCGCGTTATGTCGTGTCGGTCAACGATGCCCGCTCCTATCTCAATGCCATGATCGCGGGAATTGGTGTCGGTCAGTCCCTAGGCTTCATGGTGAATGATGCGGTTGAGCGCGGCGAACTGGTCGAGATCATGACCGACTGGGATTGCGAGACCCTGCCGCTCTACATCGTCTATCCGCAGACCCGCCATCTCAGCAATAAGGTGCGCGTATTCGTCGATTGGCTTGCCAAGCTGGTTCAAGGCCTCAAGGATGGTGACCAGGCCCTGCCGCCCATGCGCAAGGCTGGCTAGGCATAGTCTGCGGCGCCACCTGTGCCGCCGGTAAACCGGTGGGGTGGCGCCGCAACCGGTTTACCGGCGCTTCAGGATCTTGGTTGCGAGATAGGCAACCGCCAGAAGGACGAACCATACCGGCGTGACCTTCAGTGCCGTTGCTGTATCGGCTTCCTGTCCCAGCGCCCACAGCACGAAAGCGAAGAATGCGAACACCATGACGACGGCGGCATTGCCGCCCGGCATCTTGAAGGAGGATTTTTCGTGCAGGTCCGGCCTCTGGCGACGATACTGGACATAGGATGCCAGAATGATCGACCAGATGAAGATGAAGAGCAGTGCTGAAATCGTCGTGACGATGGTGAAGGCTTCGAGCAGGCTCTGGCCGGCATAGAGCATAACGACGCCGGACAGCAGGAAGATGCAGGAAAAGAACAGCGCATTGGCCGGCACCTTGCGTCGGTTGAGCTGGCCGAGTGCCTTGGGAGCGAGCCCATCGGTGGCAAGGCCAAAGATCATGCGCGAAGTGGAATAGATGCCGGAATTGGCGCTCGATGTCGCCGATGTCAGCACCACGAAGTTGACGACATGGGCGGCAATGCCGAGTCCGGCCAATGAGAACATCGCCACGAACGGGCTGCTGTTCGGGTCGACCTGGTTCCACGGGATGACCGAGATGATGACAAACAGCGCACCGAGATAAAACAGCACGACGCGGATAGGGATCGAGTTGATAGCCTTCGGCAGACTGGTTTCCGGATCCTTGGCTTCGGCCGCGGCGGTGCCGACCAGTTCGATGCCCACGAAGGCAAAGATGGCGATCTGGAAACCGGCCACGAAACCGGCAAACCCGTTCGGGAAGAAGCCGCCATGCGCCCAGATATTGCTGACGGCCGCGGCAGAGCCGTTCGGCAGCGTGAAGCCCGAAATCAGCATCGCAACGCCGGCAACGATCAGCACGCAGATGGCGACGATCTTGATCAGCGCGAACCAGAACTCGATTTCACCGAAATTACGCACCGTCGGCAGGTTGAGGCACAGTAGCGTCAGAATAAGGCCGATGGCCGGAATCCAGAGCGCAAGTTCGGGAAACCAGAAGGAGATGTAACCTGAAACCGCCACAACATCGGCAACGCCGGTCACGATCCAGCACAGCCAATAGGTCCAGCCGGTAAAGAACTGCGCCCAAGGCCCGAGATAATGCCCGGCGAAATCGGCGAACGAGCGGTACTCCAGGTTAGAGAGCAGCAATTCGCCCAGCGCGCGCATAACGAAAAACAGCATGAACCCGATGATCGCGTAAACCAGCAGGATGGAAGGTCCGGCGAGCGAAATCGTCTTTCCCGACCCCATGAACAGGCCGGTGCCGATCGCGCCGCCGATGGCCAGCAATTGCAGGTGACGGTTGGAAAGGTTACGCGCCAGATGGCTTTCTTCGGCAGGGATTGCCGCAGGCTTATTCGTATCAACACTCATCGGGAAAAAGGACTCGCTGCTTGTCTGAACTGTATGCGTGATCGTTCATAGATAATTTCACGCCCAGTCAACACATGAACGCAGATTATCGGCATGAACCGGTTTCGCGGGCGCATCCGTTCTGTTCTCACCGAAACAAAAATCTGTATATAAATCAAAAAATACGATATAAAGGGCTGATTTCCCGTTATCCAGGTCGCGCAGATGAACCGAAATTTTCTCGTTATCGATCCGGAAAAAGATCTGGCCGCGATCAAGGGCGTATCGTCGCTTGCGCGTATCAAACTGTTGAAGGAACTGGCGAAAAGTCCCGGCATCAATATCAACGATCTCGCCCGGATATCCGGTTTTCCGCAATCCTCGGTTTCCACCCATCTTCAGGTTCTGGAAAAGGCCGGGCTGGTGCGCACCGAGCTGCAGAAGGCCCGCAAGGGAAATCAAAAGATCTGTTTCGCTGTTTACGATGAACTCATCGTCAGCTTTCATTCCAATGAAAGAGCGCTGTCTGCCAATGTCATCGAAGTCTCGATGCCGCTTGGTCTCTATACCAACAATGCCGTGACAGGCCCCTGCGGCATCTGTTCGACCGAAGGTATCATCGGCCTTCTGGATGTGCCGGAAACCTTCATGGACCCGGAGCGGATGAAGACCAGCCTCTTGTGGTTCACCAGCGGTTTTGTTGAATACCAGTTTCCCAACAATGCCAAACTTCGCGGCGATAGCATTGAAATCATTGAGATTTCCATGGAGGTCAGCTCCGAGGTTCCAGGCACGCTCGCCAATTGGCCGTCCGATATCGTGGTGTCCATCAATGGCAAGGAACTCGGGATCTGGACCTCGCCGGGCGATTTTGGCGATCGCCGTGGTGCCTATACGCCGGCATGGTGGAAGCTCAAGGGATCGCAATACGGCCCACTGAAAACATGGTCGGTCGGTCCATCGGGCACCTTCGTCGATGGCCACCGCATATCGGATATCACCGCCGCCGATCTCGAACTCGACAGTCACCGCTCCGTGCGTTTGCGTGTCGAGGTGAAGGCCGATGGCAAACATCCGGGCGGCATCAACATCTTTGGCCGCGGTTTCGGCAATTATGATCAGGACATCATTCTTCGTTTGATGACAAAGAGTTAAGTTGTTTCAAGAGTGTTCATGCGCGCTCTGTTTGTGCAGTGCAGCGCATTCTCCCCATTGACGCTTGGTTCAGATTGGGAAAGTCTATCAAAAAATACGATGTATATCGATTTTTCGATAGGGTTTTTGGAGGAGAGCTCAATGAAGGCACGTGTCGCCGTTCACCGCGATTTCAAGATCAGCGATATCGATCAACGGCTGTATTCGGCCTTCATCGAACATATGGGCCGCGCCATTTATGGCGGCATCTACGAGCCCGGCCATCCCAATGCCGATGCCAACGGTTTCCGCACAGACGTCCTGAAATTCGTGCAGGATCTAAAAATTCCGGCGATCCGTTATCCGGGCGGCAATTTCGTTTCCGCCTATCGCTGGGAAGACGGGATCGGCCCGCGCGATCAGCGCCCGGTGCGCCTCGATCTCGCATGGCGTTCCAAGGAAACCAACCAGATCGGCATCAACGAATTCGCCGATTGGGCGGATATGGCCGGTATCGAGATGATGCTGGCGGTGAACCTCGGTTCGCGCGGACTGGAAGATGCCCGCAACTTTCTCGAGTACGTGAATTTTCCAGCCGACACGACATGGAGCGACCTGCGCCGCTCGCATGGCCGCAAGGATGGTTATGACGTGAAAATGTGGTGCCTGGGCAACGAGATGGACGGTCCCTGGCAAATTGGCCACAAGGTTGCGACGGAATACGGTCGTCTTGCCAACGAAACGGCAAAGGCCTTCAAGGGCTTCGACAGCACGATAGAGGCGATCGTTTGCGGCAGTTCCAATGATGGCATGGCCACCTACCCTGAATGGGAGCGTGAAGTTCTCGAAGAGTGCTACGAGAATGTCGATTACATCTCGCTGCACAAATACTTTGGCAATTCCAGCAAGGACACGCTGAACTATTTTGGCAAGATCGAGGAGACCGGTCGTTACATCCAGACCATCGCCGGTACGATCGATTACGTGAAGTCAAAGAAGCGTGCCAAGAACGACGTGCATATCTGCTTCGACGAATGGAATGTCTGGTACCATATCCGCGAGGAAGACAGCCATCGCTGGCGCACATGGGATTGGCCGGAAGCGCCCGCACTTCTGGAAGAAACCTATAATTTCGAAGATGCGCTGTTTGTCGCTGGCCTGCTCAACGAGTTCATCCGCCGCTCCGACCGCGTCCGCATCGCCTGCATCGCGCAGCTGGTCAATGTCATTGCGCCGATCCGCGCCGAAAAGAACGGTCCGGCTTGGCGCCAGACCATCTACCATCCCTATCGTTTCGCCTCGATTTTCGGCCGTGGCGAAGCGCTGCGTGTGGCCGTCGATGCGCCGACCTATGATTGCCAGGTGGCCGACGACGTTTCCTATCTGGATGTCGCCGCGGTTCGCAACCGTGACGAGGGCCTGCTGACGCTGTTCGTGGTCAACCGTCACCTGACGGAAAAGGCCGAGCTCGATGTCAGCCTTACCGGCTTTGCCGATATCTCGCTCTATGAACACCACGCCATGGAAGGCTACAATCTCACCGACACCAACGGTCCGGACAAGCCGGATCATGTCGTGCCGAAGGCGGGCAACGGTGTTGGCGTGGAGGATGGCAATCTCAAGGGCGCAATCGCTCCGCTTTCCTATCACGTCTTCCGGCTGAAGGTTTCGTGAGGCCTGGCATGGGGATCACGCTTCGCAATGTCAGCAAGAGTTTTGGCGCACTCGGCGTCGTGCATGATGTCAGTCTGGATATTCCGACAGGGGATTTTGCCGTCTTCGTCGGGCCCTCGGGCTGCGGAAAGTCGACGCTTCTGCGCATGATCGCAGGGCTGGAGGAGACAACGGCAGGCTCGATTTCGATCGAAGGCCGGGATGTCACCGAGGTCGAACCGGCAAAGCGCGAAGTCGCGATGGTTTTTCAGTCCTACGCGCTTTATCCGCATCTCACCGTGTTCGAAAACATGGCCTTCTCTTTGCGCCTGAAAAAGACGCCGAAGGCACAGGTCAACGACATGGTGCAGGAAGCGGCGCGCATCCTGCACCTGGAGGAACAACTCCAGAAACGGCCATCCGAACTGTCGGGCGGCCAACGCCAGCGCGTGGCCATCGGCCGGGCGATCGTGCGCAAGCCAAAGGTGTTCCTGTTCGACGAGCCACTCTCCAATCTCGACGCCGAGTTGCGGGTGCAGATGCGTCTGGAACTGGCCAAACTGCATAGAGAGATCGGCGCCACGATGATCTATGTCACCCATGATCAGGTGGAGGCGATGACGCTGGCTGACCGGATCTTCGTGTTGAAAAAAGGCGTGCTGCAGCAAGCGGGAAAACCACTCGATCTCTACGACGATCCGCATAATCAGTTCGTCGGCGGTTTCATCGGCTCGCCGGCCATGAACTTTTTGCCCGGTCGCGTGGTCGCCCGGCAGGGTGGTATGATCCGGGTCGCGCTCGATGGGCTTGGCACGGAACTGTCGGCTAAATCGGATGCGAGCGTGGCCGAAGGAACGGCGATCAAGATCGGTATCCGGCCCGAACATCTGGTCCCGACGGAAGGTGGTTTCGAAGCGGTGGTGGACATGGCCGAGGATCTCGGCGGCGTTTCTTATCTGCATGCGCGACTGGCAACCGGCAAGGACATCGTCGTCGAGCTGCGTGGCCGCCGCGAAAATTTCGATGGCAGAAAGATATCGCTTTCGGCGGATGCAGGGGAGGTTCTGCTGTTCGCCGAGGACGGCAGCCGGCTGCGATAGGAGATCGCGCCGGAGCAAGGGAATGGCAGGCATTTCAACCCGCCACCTTCGGGAGAGGTGGCTTCGTGATGGAGGACACCTCGAATGTTGTGCAGAAAGTTTTTCGCGGCAACCGCGATCGCCCTTATGTCCGTGCCGGCAATGGCTGCGGAAAACATCACCTGGTGGGATTTCTTTTCCGGCGGTGACGGCGTGCGCATGAAAGCGCTGATCACCCGCTTCAACGCGGAACACCCGGATATCAAGATCACCGGCACCACGCTGGAATGGGGTGTGCCGTTCTACACCAAGGTGCGCACGGCTGTCGCGGTGGGGCAGGGGCCTGACGTGATGACCTACCATCTGTCGCGCATGCCGCTGGGCCTGAAGGAAGGCGTGCTCGACGAAGTCACCGACAAGGATCTGACCGATGCCGGTCTGACCAAGGACAGCTTTTTCCCCGCCGCACTGCAGGCCGCCAGCGGCGATGATGGCAAGCTGCATGCGGTGCCGTTCGATATCCATTCGATCGTGCTCTACTACAACACCAAGTTCCTCGAAGGCTCGAAATTTCTCGATGGCAATGGCAAGCTGACCGGCATCAGCAACCTCAAGGATTTCGAGGAGGCGCTGGCCTATGCCAAGGAGAAGGGCGCAGAAGCGCCGGTTTCTTATGCCACCGGTGATGATGGCGCCACCTACCGCGTTTTCTACACGCTGTTCCGGCAGCTGGGCGGTGAGTTGATCACCGGCAACGAGGTTCTGGCCGGCGACAACCTCCAGAAAGCCGCCAAGGCGATCGAGGTGATGACAAACTGGCAGACCAATGAGTGGCAGCCGGAACAGGCGGAATATGAAGCCTCGGTGGCGCTGTTCACCTCCGGCAAATCAGCTTTTTCGCTGAACGGCGTCTGGGAAGTGCCGACCATGGTCGATCTCGAAAAGAAGGGCTCGCTCGGCTACAAGTGGGGTGCAGTGCAGGTGCCGAACCTGATGGGCACGCAGACCACATGGGCGGATTCGCATTCCTTCGCCATTCCCGCCAACAACAAGCTGACACCGGAAAAACGCAAGGCCGTGATGACGGTGATCGGCTGGATGGAAAAGAACGCCATCGCCTGGGCGGATGCAGGCCATATACCGGCCTTCAAGCCGGTGGCCGAAAGCGCTGAATTCAAGAAGATGGAGCCGAACGCCACCTATGCGGCGCTGGCAGATACCGCATCCTACGATCCACGCTCATCGATCGCCGGTGTCGGTTCACCGATCTATGATGCCGCCATCAACATCATCTCGCCCGCCATTCACGGTTATGCGGAGCCGATGGCCGCCGCCGAGCAGATGAAATCCGACCTTCAGAACGTGTTGAAGTGACACCGTCAGCCGTGGTCGCTGGTTTCCGGCGGCCACTCTTTCGAGCATGGAGGTTGAAGACGTGGCAATGCTGACAAATCGGCGCAAGGAAATGGCGGTGGCCGCTTCGCTTGTCGCACCCTTCGTGCTGACGTTTGCGCTGGTCTTTCTGTATCCGGCGATCCGGCTGGTGGTGTTGAGCTTTACCAACAGTCCGCTGATCGGCGCGGGTGAGTGGGTCGGATTCGACAATTTTACTCGCCTTCTATCGGACAAGCTGTTTCTGACCTCGCTCAAGAACAACGGTTACTTCGTCTTTCTGACGGTCATCCCGACAACGGCGATCGCGCTCTGCATCGCGTTGATGATCAACCGGCTGCGCGGCTCGTTGCAGGCTTTGGCGCTTGCCATTTTTTTCCTGCCTTACATCCTGCCGGTTTCGGTGGTCACGCAGATATGGACGTGGATGCTGGATTTTCAGTTCGGCGTTCTGCAGCCTGTCATCGCGTTTTTCTTCGGAAAATCCGTGGCGGTGTTCAAGAACCCCTACTGGGTCATGCCGACGGTGGCGATGGTCACCATCTGGTGGACAAACGGTTTTAACGTCCTGCTGTTCATCGCGGGCCTGCGCAATATTCCAAAGGATTATTACGAGGCAGCCCAGCTCGATGGCGCCACGCGCACGCAGCTTTTCCGCCGGGTCACCTGGCCGCTTCTGTGGCCGGTCACGGCGCTGGTGCTGACATTGCAGATGATCCTGCAACTGAAGATTTTTGACCAGATCTATCTGCTCACCAAGGGCGGGCCATTCAACTCGTCCTATGTCATGCTGCTGATGGTCTATCGCGAAGCCTTTCAGCTCAATCACGGCGGTTATGCCTCGGCCATCGCGCTGGTGCTGTTCATCGTCATCGCGGCCTTCTCCGTGCTGCAATATCAACTTCTTCGCGCCGGAGGCCGCCGATGACATCGTTGCGCAAATTCGAAAATGGTGTGCTGACGATCGGCACTTTCGCCGCTGCCGCCTTGTGGATTTTTCCGCTCTACTGGGCCTTCATCACCTCGATGCGCTCGGAAGACCGCGTCGTTTCCAAGGAAGCCGGCGTCCTTCCCGACGAGTTCAATCCGGCCGCCTATATCGACATTCTCTGGAACACCAATCTCGTCAGCTGGTACATCAACTCGATCGGCACGGCGGTCATCATCACCTTTACCGTCATCGTATCGGGCATGATGTGCGCCTATGCCATCTCGCAAATGCGCTTCCCGGGCCGTCGTATTCTGTATGGCGTTGTGCTCGCTAGTTTCATGGTGCCGTCGCAGGCGCTTGTCGTCACGCAGTTCATCCTGATGAACGATATGGGGCTGATCAACACATGGGCCGGCATCATCCTGCCGCAGCTGATCGTGCCGGTGGTCATCATCGTCTACAAGCAGTTCTTCGATGCCGTGCCGAAGGAGATGCGCGAGGCCGTCGTGCTGGACGGCGGCGGCGACTATACGCTGCTGTTCAAGGTCTATCTGCCGCTCAACTGGGGCATTACCACGGCGCTTGGCATCATCACCTTCATCATGGCGTGGAACCAGTTTCTCTGGCCTTTTCTCGCCGTCACCACCGAAGACAAGATGACCATTCCGGTCGGTATCACCCAGGTCAATGATGCTTTTGGCGTGTTTTACGCGCGCCTGATGTCGGTTGCCCTTCTCGGCGCCATGCCTGTCGCCATCGCGTACCTGATTTTCCAGAAGAAGGTGACGGAAGCAGTGATGATCTCGTCCGGCGTGAAGGGCTGACCGCTTCACACTCACCGATCAAAGAACGTTGCGGCTGTCATAGCGTGAGAGGTAGGCAAAGCTGCGCTTGGCAAACTCCGCCGGGTCGGGCGGGTTGTCATGCTCCACGACCAGCGTGCGGGCCCCGCATTCCACGGCAGCCCGTAGCAGGATCGGCCAGACAAGCAGGCCGGATCCGAGATTGCGCCAGCCACCCTCGTGATCGGCGTCGGGTCCCACATCCTTGATGTGTGCGGAGGCCAGCCGCCGCCGAAAACGTTTCAACCATTCCATTGGATCGGCGCCGGCACGCCTGATCCAGCCGATATCGGCCTGCCATTCGAGATCCGTTCCGGATGCAGCACGGAAAAGGTCTTCCAGGCCACAACGTCCGGATTTCAGCGGTATAAAACCGTGCTCGCCGTTGTGGTAACCAAGGCTTATGCCCTGGCATGAAAACAACTCGGTCAGTGCGCCGAGCTTCTCTCCCGCCTTTTGCCAGGCCGCTGCCTCCCGAGGATCCTGCATCGGCAGGCGTGTTGCAAAGACGCTGGTGATGCCGGCTGCGAGACAGGCCTCGGCGATTGGTGCAGGATCGTGCTGCAACCTCGCCATGCTGATATGGACGGCAGAACAGGTCAGCCCGAAGCGCGCGAGATGTTCCCCAAGATCCGTGCCTGATACCAGCTGCTCCTCCAGAGCCTCAACGCGCGTGAAGCCGGCCGCCTGCGTCGCGGCAAGCTGCGCGTCGAGACCTCCGAGGCTTCGCATCGAGTGCAACTGGAGGGAAAACAGGTTCATCATGACGAAAGGATGCCCGCAGATGGCGTCGTGCCGCCCATCAGTTTATCACAGCGCGTTCACCACGCTCTCCATCACTATGGGCAGTATTCACGGTTTTGGCCTTGTCCTGTCCGATCCCTCTGGTTGGGTTGCCACAGGAGGTAAGGCTGGAGACGACAAAGGTCATCGTCGCGATGGGGACGAAATCTGTTTTCACGGTTCGATCCTTCGGAGAGAACACACCAAATGAAATTAGGGCGGAGGGGGAAGCGGACCAGAGGCGGTATGCCTGCACATGTGGATCAAACCGTCGCAGACGCACGTGTGTCGCGGCGGAAATCCGATGGGGGCATGCCGGCCGTGGAGCGAAAGGCCTTGTTGAAGGCGCTCACGGAGCCGAAGCCGCTGTCCATCGCCACCTGCAAAATGCTGTCGCCGCTATGCATCAGCTTCGCCTGGGCATGGGAGAGCCTGAGCAGCGTCAGGTATTTGATCAGCGTCATGCCCGTCGATTTACGAAACAGGTTCATCGCGTATTTGGGGTGAAGACCAGCCGCATCTGCAATGTCGGTAGCATCTACCTCCTCCAGAAAATTGGCGGCGATGAAATCGCATATTTTTACCACAGCGGGTGACGGCGCGCCGGTTTCCGTCGCCGCGCCATCCAACTTCCCGGATGAAACTGTCTCGTAGGGCTCCATGAAAATCCGCTGGATGCGCAACAGCAGTTCTTCCACGGCATGTTGGGCCTTTGCCTCCTCGCCCGATGTCACGTAGTGAAACCAGCGCGGAAAGTTTTCCCGGTCGGCGGCATCGGTCTGCGATGTCAGCATGGTCGTGCCGCCCATCAGCATGGCGGATACGGCAGCCGGCAGTCGCATGCGGAAAAAATGCACCAGCGGCAGATGCGCGCCGGCATAGATGGAATCGCGTGAGGATTCGTTCATCTGGTGCGGCTGCCCGCCCCAGAACAGGCCAATCTGCCCGGCCGATAGAGTCAACTCATGCCCGCCCATGCGGTAATGCACATGGCCGCGCATGATGTAATTGACCTCCACCTGCGCGTGCCAGTGGGGCCGCAGCATGATGCGCGGATGGCCGTGGAAAAATTGCAGCGTCGTCGGCATGCCCTCGATGCTGCTGGCGCCGGGTTGATAGAACGCATTCTCGCCGATCTTACTTTTCGCCAAGTCCACATGCCCTTCTAACGAGACAGGATGTCACCAATCGGTAATCTGCACATGTTCGTGGAGGAACAGCAATTGAAAAGGGAGGTTTTCAATGGGCTACAGGTTTCTTGGCGCGACGGTATCGCTTGCTCTTTTGGCAGGTGGACCGGCAGCCGCGCAGTCGACGGAAATCACCATCTGGAGCTGGAACGTTGCCGCCTCGGCACTGAAGTCCACTCTGGAGGGTTTCAATAAGAAATACCCAGACATCAAGGTGACGGTGCAGGATCTCGGCAACGACCAGGTTTTCGACAAGGCACTGGCCGCCTGTGCGGCGGGTGGTGACGGCCTGCCGGATATCGTGACGATCGAGAATTTCGAGGCGGAACTGTTCTGGAACCGTTTTCCGGATTGTTTCACCGATCTGACGGCACTCGGCTACACGCCTGAAATGCAGGCGCTTTTCCCCGAATTCAAACGGACCGAACTGGAGGTCGATGGTGCGGCCTATTCCATGCCCTGGGATTCAGGGCCGGTCACAGTCTTCTATCGCCGTGATTTTTATGAAAAGGCAGGCGTCGATCCGGCAACGATCAAGACCTGGGACGATTTCCTCGCGGCTGGCAAGAAGGTCATGGAGGCCAACCCCGGTACGGTGATGGCGCAGGCCGATTTCAACGGTGACAGCGAATGGTTCCGCATGCTCGCCAATGAGCAGGGCTGCGGTTACTTTTCGACCGATGGTCAGTCGATCACCATCAACAAGCCGGCCTGCGTCGCCACGCTCGACAAGATCAAGCAGATGAAGGATGCAGGCATCATCACTGCCGCCATCTGGGACGAAAAGATCCAGGCGAATACCGCAGGCCGCACTGCCAGCCAGGTTTTCGGTGCCTGGTATGAAGGCACGATACGCTCCGGTTCTCCGGACCTTGCTGGAAAATGGGGTGTCTATCCCATGCCGAGCCTGACGGCGGACGGGCCGCATGCCGCCAATCTCGGTGGTTCGTCGCTTGCCATCAGCGAGGTTTCCGAAAACAAGGAGGCCGCGTTCAAGTTTGTGGAATATGCGCTGACCAGCAATGAAGGCCAGGTGACGATGCTGAAATCCTTCGGCCTCGTTCCCTCGCTTCTGTCGGCGATCGACGATCCGTTCGTTAAGGAAAAGCAACCCTATTGGGGTGATCAGGCGGTGTGGACGGATATCCTTTCCACCCTGCCCAAGATCAAACCGGCGCGCGGCACTGCATTCCAGGCAGATGCGGATGGTGTCTACAAGGCGGTTCAGGCGAAATATTTCGCCAATGGCTATCCTGATGCCAAGACCGCGCTCGACGATGCCGCCAAGCAGATCGAAACGGCCACCGGCCTTCCCATCGCGGAATGAGCAAACGGGCCGGGTGTTTTTCCAATGCCCGGCCCAAACTCCCCGCCGACGATGACCGGAGGATACCATGCGTATGCAGAGCAGGATCGCCTATGCGTTCCTGGCCCCTTATCTGCTGATCTTCGCCACCTTCTGGCTGTGGCCGATCATCAGTTCTTTCCTGATCTCTTTCCAGAATACCCGCGTCAATCCGTGGCGGTTCGCGCCTTCGATGAACTGGGGCCGGCTGGTCGGCGACCCGGCTTTTTATAACGCGCTCTACAACACGCTGATCATTCTCGTCATTCAGGTGCCGGTGATGATTGCGCTCGCCACCGTCATGGCGGTTCTGCTCAATTCCCCGCTCCTGAAGGCGCGGCCGCTGTATCGTTTCGCCTTTTTCGCCCCTGTCGTGGTGGGCGAGGTTGCCTATGCCGCAGTGTTTCGGCTGATGTTCAGT
Organism: Endobacterium cereale; assembly: GCF_009617585.1. Lineage (GTDB taxonomy): Bacteria > Pseudomonadota > Alphaproteobacteria > Rhizobiales > Rhizobiaceae > Neorhizobium > Neorhizobium cereale. The sequence continues at coordinate 146,906 of NZ_WIXI01000043.1, forward strand.
GCTGATTTCGGCATCATCAACAAGATCATCGGCACGGTCGGTCTGGCACCCGTCTCGTGGTTCGACAATGGCACGGCGGCGATGGCGCTGGTCATCATGGCGGTCACCTGGCGCTGGGCCGGTTACAACGCCATCATCATTCTCGCCGGCCTGCAATCCATTCCCGGCGATGTTTATGAGGCGGCAACGCTCGATCGCGTGGGCAAGGTGCAGCAGTTCTTTCACATCACGCTGCCGCTCCTGAAACCCATCATCCTGTTCTGCATCGTGCTTTCAGTTATCGGCACCATGCAATTGTTTGCCGAACCTTTCCTCATCACCAATCGCGGTGGGCCGGGTGGGGCGACCGAAACGCTGGGCCTGCTGCTTTACCGGCAGGGCTTTACCTCGCTCAATTTCGGTTACGCCTCGGCAATCGCCTATACGATCGCGGCGCTCGCCGTTGCCATCTCGCTGCTCAATCTGTTTTTCGGGAGGGAGGCGAAATGAGATCGAAATCCCGTTCTCTGCTGATGCGCCGCCTGGTGCTGCACGCAGCGCTCACGCCGCTTGCCATCATCTGGCTGTTTCCGCTGTGGATGATGTTGGTGTTCTCGACCATGTCGGATTACGGCATTTTCAGCCCCGATATCGTGCTGGTGCCGTCGACGCAGTTCATCGAGAATTTTCAAAACCTGCAGGCCGATACGGATTTCCTGCGGGCGATGTTCATCTCCATCACCGTCGCCGTCATCTACACCATTCTGTCGGTGATGCTGACCTCGATGGCCGGTTGGGCCTTGGCTCGCTACCGGTTCGCCGGGCGCTCCGTCGTCATCGCCATCATTCTCGGCACAATCACGCTGCCCTTCGCCGTCGTCGTCATTCCGCAATTCATCATGGTGGCGCGCGAGTTCAGGCTCGCCAACACATGGGTGGCGCTCATCGTACCGCCGCTGTTCAATTCGCTTGGCGTGCTCTTTATGCGGCAGGCATTTTCGATGATGCCGTCCGAACTGTTCGATGCCGCCCGTGTGGAAGGCGTCAAGGAATGGCGGATCTTCCTGCATATCGCCCTGCCGCTGGCGCGGCCGACCATGGCGGCGCTGTCGATCATCCTCTTCCTAGCCTCGTGGAACAATTATCTCTGGCCGCTGCTGATCAATTCCAAGCCGGGCATGATGACGGCGCCGGTGGCGCTCGGCACGCTGATCGGCCTCACCAAGGTTTCGTGGGGCGGGATCATGGCGGGGGCGGTGCTGCTCACCGCGCCGATCCTTTTCGTCTTCATCTTCCTGCAGCGTCATTTCATTTCCGGCATCACGGCCGGCGCAGTCAAGTAAACGGAGACTTCATGGCCGGGCTCACCCTCAAAAATGTCACCAAGCGTTTTGGCGCCTTGCAGGTCATCCATGGTGCCGATCTGGAAATCGAAGACGGCGAATTCGTCGTGTTCGTCGGCCCCTCCGGCTGCGGAAAATCGACGCTTCTGCGCATGATCGCCGGGCTGGAAGATGTGTCGGGCGGTGAGATCGCCATCGCCGGCACTGTCGTCAACGACGTCGAGCCGTCGGAACGGCATATCGCCATGGTGTTTCAATCCTACGCGCTTTATCCGCACATGACGGTTCGCAAAAATCTCTCTTTCGGCCTGACGATGAACGGCAATCCCAAGGCCGATACCGAGCGACGCGTGGCACATGCCGCCGATATTTTGCAGATCAACGAGTTGATGGATCGCCGTCCAGGGCAACTGTCCGGCGGCCAGCGCCAGCGTGTTGCCATCGGCCGCGCCATCGTGCGCGAACCGCAGGTGTTCCTGTTCGACGAACCGCTCTCCAATCTCGATGCGGAATTGCGGGTGCAGATGCGTGTGGAAATTTCCAAGCTGCACAAGCAGCTCGGCACCACGATGATCTACGTCACCCACGACCAGACCGAAGCGATGACGCTGGCCGACAAGATCGTCGTTTTGCGCTCGGGCCGGATCGAACAGGTCGGTGCGCCGCTTGATCTCTACGACGATCCCGCCAACCAGTTCGTTGCCGGTTTTGTCGGCTCGCCAAAAATGAATTTTCTGAAGGCTACGATCGCGTCGGCAGCAGCGGATGCGGTGACGGTCGTGCTGGCGGCAGACCCGGGCGTGACGCTCACGCTGCCCATATCCGGCCGCCCCGAAGTCGGAGGCGCCGTGACGCTCGGCATTCGCCCCGAACATTTTGTCGATGCCGGTGCGGGCGAGGCGAACCTGACCGTGGATGTCGATGCCGCCGAACATCTTGGCCATACCAGTTACGTTTATGCCGCCGTCTCCGATGAACCGCTGATCATCGAACGCCCGGAATCCCGCCATTCAGACGCCGGGAAATCCCTCACCATCGGTCTGCCGGCCAGACGCTGTTTCCTGTTCGACGCGGACGGTCAACGTCTGCGCTGAATTCATCGTTTTTATCTCCCAAGATTGACTGAAAAGGACATGCCATGAGTGCAGAGCAAAAAATCCGCTGGGGCATTATCGGCCCTGGCACCATCGCCAAAACGTTTGCCGAGGGCATCGCCGGCTCCTCCACCGGCGAGCTTGTCGCCATCGCATCTCGCAACCCTGACAGGCCGGGGCTTGGTGATGGTTTTCCCGGTGCCCGCATTGTCGACGGTTATGAGGCCTTGCTTGCCGATCCCGAGGTCGATGCCGTCTATATCGCCACGCCGCATACGGGCCATGCCGAATGGGCGATCAAGGCCGTGCGCGCCGGCAAACATGTGCTCGTCGAAAAGCCGATCGCGCTTTCGGCCTATGATGCCGACGTGATCTTTTACGAGGCGCAAAAAGCCGACGTGTTCGTTGGCGAAGCCTTCATGTACATTTTCCACCCACAGACGGCGCGGCTTGTCGAGCTGGTCAAGCAGGGCGTCATCGGCGATGTCCGCCTGATCCGCTCCAGTTTCGGTTTCGACATGGGCAGCTTCCGGCCCGAGCATCGCCTGTTCTCCAATGATCTCGCTGGCGGTGGCATTCTCGATGTCGGCGGTTATCCGGTGTCGATGGTGCGGCTTCTCGCTGGCTCCGTCATCGGCCAATCCTATGCAGAGCCGGTCAGCGTTTCGGGTGCGGCGCATCTCGGCCAGTCGGGTGTCGATGAATGGGCATCCGCCGTCCTGAAATTCGAAAACGGTATCGTCGCCGAAGTTTCTTGCTCGATCATGGCGAACCAGGACAACACGCTGCGCATCATCGGCTCCAAGGGGCGTATCGAGGTCAAGGATTTCTGGTTTGCCGGCGGTCGCAAGGGCGGCACTGGCAAGATCGAGATTTTCAAGGGTGGCGAGCATGAAGTGGTGGAGGTTAGCGACGATCGTCACCTGTATTCCTTCGAAGTCGATGCCGTTACCGCTGCCATCCGTGCCGGTGAAAAGACCTTTGCCTATCCCGGCATGAATGCGGCCGAGGCGCTGGCCAATCTGCGCGTGCTGGATCGCTGGCGTGCCTCGGTGGGTCTGGAATACGGTGTCGAGAAAGCCACCAGCCGGACGAAAAACATTGTCGGAGAAACGGTTGTCGCCGGAGACGGCGTGCCAAAACGGCAAATTCCGGGTCTTGCCAAGCCGGCCTCGGTCGTCGCGCTCGGTTTCGAGTTTTTCTCGAATTTCGCCTCCGCCTCGCTCACGCTTGATACCTTTTACGAGGCTGGCGGCAATCTGTTCGATACGGCCTTCGTTTATGGTGCCGGCAAGACCGAAAGCATTTTTGGCGACTGGCACACCAGCCGCAACGTGCCGCGTGAAGAGATTGTGCTGATCGGCAAGGGCGCCCATTCGCCGCTTTGCTATCCGGATGTTATCGCCAGACAGCTCGACCAGTCTCTGGAGCGGCTGAAGACGGATTATCTCGACGTCTATTTCATGCATCGCGACAACCCGGACATTCCGATCGGGGAATTTGTCGATGCCATTGATGCCGAGGTGAAACGCGGTCGCATTGGCGGCATCTATGGCGGTTCGAACTGGACACGCGAACGTCTGGATGCCGCGATCGAATATGCGGCTAAGACCGGCAAGGCAGCACCGGCAGCACTTTCCAACAATTTTGCGCTGGCGGAAATGCTCGATCCGATCTGGCCGGGCTGTGTGACATCATCGACGGCCGAGTGGAAGAAGTGGCTGAACGAGCGGCAGATCCCCAATTTCGCATGGTCCAGCCAGGGACGCGGCTTTTTCACAGAAAGGGCAGGTCGCGACAAACGCGATGACGAGGAAATCGTGCGTTGCTGGTATTCGGACAGCAATTTCGAGCGCCGCGATCGGGCGATCGAACTGGCCAACAAACGTGGCGTGAGCCCGATCCATATCGCGCTGGCCTACGTCATCGCTCAGCCTTTCCCGGTCATCCCGTTGATCGGGCCACGCACGGTCGGCGAGTTGGAAGACAGCCTGTCGGCTCTCAGCATCAGCCTTACACCGGATGAGGTTCGGTGGCTGGAGGGATGAGGGCCACGCCCATGGATCGGTCCGTTTAACAGTGAACCATTCTAACACGCGCCGAACCTTGCCGGAGCGGCGCGTGTGCTGATGACAGGAACCCGGTTGGCGGGGCTCTATTCCCCGCCTTCCGCAAAGGCGTCGGCTATGGAGTTTGCTGTCTCGCCGGCAGCCAGAAGAGTCGCCAGAACGATGCGCGCCTGGCCTGGGCGCAGATTGCCGGAGTGGATGGCGCCGGCCTGCGCAAGGTCATGTCCGCCGCCGCCGCCGCCATAGGTGGAGGTCAATCTGCCTCGCGGTACGCGGCTGGAGACAACAACGGGTACGTTCTTTTCCGAACAGCGCCGGACAGCATCGACAACGGATGGCGTGGCATTGCCCGAGCCGAGGGCCGCAAGCACGATGCCTCGTGCACCGGCGGTCAGGCTTGCATCCACCAGCGCGCCGTCGCAACCCGGGTAGATGGCAACGATATCGACACGCAAGGCGCTGACATCTCCCGAATGGTGAAGGTCAGGATTTTCCTGTCGTGTCGACTGCCGAAATGCGTCGGTCTCGTCGGCCGAATGTTTGTAAAGGCCCCAGGCCGGATAGGTTTTCCCGCCAAAGCAAACCAGTATGCCGCGTCTGGTGTTATCACCATCGACTGCTGCGGCAATGGCGGCAGCAAGGTTTGCCGGGCCATCTGCCTGTTCATGGTCTGCCGTAAACTGTGCGCCGGTAAAGATGACGGGCTTGGTCAAGGCGTGCTGCAATTGCACGAGCATCGCCGTCTCCTCCATGGCATCGGTACCATGGAGTACGACGATGCCGTCGATGTCCTTCTCGGCGAGAAGCGTGCCGACCGAATGGCTGATCAACTGCATGTCGGACAGTGTCAGGCTGGCGGAATCCTTGGCCATCAGGTCAATGGCCTTGAGGGCTATGCCCGTATCCGAAAGCTGCCCGAGAAGGCTGTCGCCATCAAGGCTTGGACGGCTGGCGCCGTCCTGATCCCGCTGGCTGGCAATGGTGCCACCGGTGGCGATGACCGCCACCAGAGGCTTTTTCAATTCGGCAATCACGATTCGGCCCGATCCACTGCTGCTGTCTGTTTCGCCGCATTTTCGGCTGCGACGGCAGCAATACGGTCACGTGCCAGATACCAGCCAATGATCAGTGTGGGAACAATTATGATCAGCGAACCCATGGTCCAGCTGCCGACCGGGTAATCCAGTGCCATCAGGACCAGAACGCTGGCGAGGAAGACGAGCGTGATGATGCCGGTATAGGGCGCGCCGAACATGGCGAAATCCGGCCGCTGCATCTTGCCCTGCTTGGCGAGGCTCCAGAGTTTCAGCTGGCAGAGCACGATGACGGCCCAGGCGCTGATGATGCCGAGGGCGGCGAGATTAAGCGCGATCTCGAAGGCCATGGCCGGAACGATGGCGTTGAGGACGATGCCGAGCGCGGTGACGGCGGCCGTGACAGCAATGCCGCCATAAGGCACGCCGGCTTTGTTCATGCGGGCCAGAACTGCCGGGGCGGACCCCGAAGCGGCCATCGAGTGCAGGATGCGGCCCGTCGAATAAAGACCGGCATTCAGCGAGGACAGAACGGCTGTCAGGACCACGAGGTTCATGATCACATCGGCGCCTTCGATGCCGATCGCGCCGAAGAAGGTCACGAACGGGCTCTCGCCAGCCTTGTAGGCGCTATAAGGCAGGAGCAGCGAAAGCAGCACGACCGAGCCGACGTAAAAGATCAGCAGGCGGGCAACCACGGTGCGGATCGCCTTCGGCATGATCTTGCGCGGATCTTCCGTTTCGCCGGCCGTGGTGCCGATCAGCTCGATCGACGCATAGGCGAATATCACGCCCTGAATGATGACGAAGGCGGGCAATATGCCATTGGGCAGGAAGCCGCCATTATCGGTGATGACGCTGAAACCGGTGACATGGCCCTCGATCGGCGTGCCGAAAATGACGAAATAGACGCCGACGATCAGGAAGGTGACGAGTGCCAGGACCTTGATGAGGCTGAACCAGAATTCCAGTTCGCCAAAAACCTTGACCGACAGCATGTTCATGGCCAGCACGACCAGCAGTGCGACAAGCGCGAACACCCATTGGTCGATGCCGACGAGGAAGGGCACATACTGCTTGAAGAAGTTCATGTAGAGGGCGACGGCGGTGACGTCGGCCACGGCGGTCATCGCCCAGTTCAGCCAGTACATCCAGCCGACGGCAAAAGCCATTTTCTCGCCGTAGAATTCGCGGGCGTAGGATACGAACGAGCCCGAGGTCGGGCGGTGCATGATCAACTCGCCGAGCGCGCGCAGAACGAGAAAGGCGAAGAAGCCGCAAATCGCATAAACGAAGATGAGGGCCGGGCCGGCTGCGGCCAGTCGTCCGCCGGCGCCCAGAAAGAGGCCGGTTCCGATGGCGCCACCAATGGCGATCATCTGGATCTGGCGAGGTTTAAGCGCTTTCTGATAGCCGAGTTCTTCGGCGAACTCGATGCCCTTCTCCGTCTTGGCCTGTGTCGATGTATCCACTGAAACGCTCCTCCCTAGAGCTTCCACGTCCTTATTGCACTTTTGGCCGGACGTCATCGTTTATGCGTTTATTTCGTCGGTACGCCTGTAATGCTGTAATACAGATTTCGCCTTCATAGGGCCATCATTAGGGTTTCGTCAAGTTTGATGAATTTCAATTGACGATTTCAGCCACAGAGGAGTATCACAGAAAAATCTGTCATACAGCATGACAGATTAAACTTTGGTGGAGGATGCCAGAGATGGCGACACGCATTGAAAAGGACCTTCTCGGTCCGAAGGAAATTCCGGTCGACGCCTATTGGGGTGTGCATACGGCAAGGGCGGTGGATAATTTTCCGATCACGGGCATCACTGTCAGCCGTTATCCGCACGTCATTTACGGGCTTGCCTATGTGAAGGAAGCAGCGGCCGAGGCCAATCATGAACTCGGGTTTCTGGATGAGCAGCGCCGCGATGCCATCGTTGCCGCCTGCCGGGAGATCAGGGCAGGTGCATTGCACGACCAGTTCGTTGTCGATGTCATCCAGGGTGGAGCCGGCACGTCCACCAACATGAACGCCAACGAGGTGATCGCCAACCGGGCGCTGGAACTGCTCGGCCGTGCCAAGGGGGATTATGCCCACCTCCACCCCAATGATCACGTCAATCTCAGCCAGTCCACCAACGATGCCTATCCGACTGCCATCAATGTCGGCACGCTCGAGGCAATCGATAAACTTGCGGCCTCCATGGAGTTTCTGCAGGACGCCTTCGAACGCAAGGCCAAGGAGTTCGACGCCATCCTGAAGGTTGGCCGCACCCAGTTGCAGGACGCCGTGCCGATGACGCTTGGGCAGGAATTTCGCGTCTTTGCGGTCATGCTGGGCGAGGACCGGGCGCGCCTGCTGGAATCCGCGACCCTTCTGCACGAGATCAATCTCGGCGCGACCGCCATCGGAACGGGGCTGAATGCACCGGTCGGTTACGCGTCCCTGGCCTGCCAGCATCTCGCCCGCCTGACCGGACGCCCGTTGAAAACGGCGGCCGACCTGATCGAGGCGACACAGGATCCCGGCGCCTTCGTTCACCTTTCCGGCGTTTTGAAGCGTGTCGCCGTCAAGCTTTCCAAGACCTGCAACGACCTGCGCCTTCTGTCGTCCGGCCCGCGTGCCGGCATCGGCGAGATCAATTTGCCGGCCATGCAGGCGGGGTCCAGCATCATGCCGGGCAAGGTCAATCCGGTCATTCCGGAAGTGGTCAACCAGGTTGCTTTCTCGGTGATCGGCAACGACATCACCATTACCATGGCAGCCGAAGCCGGGCAGCTCCAGCTGAATGCCTTCGAGCCGGTGATCGTGCGTTCACTCAGCGACAGCATCGCGCATCTGGAGGCGGCCTGCCGCATTCTGGCCGAACGTTGCGTCAATGGCATCACTGCCAATCCGGGCATCATGGCTTTGCGTCTGGAGCAGTCGCTGGGGCTGGCAACCGCACTCAACCCGCTGATCGGTTATTATGCCGCCACCGAGGTTGCCCGCGAAGCGCTGGAAACCGGCCGTACGATCGTTGAAGTCGTGCTGGAGCGTGGCCATCTGACGGCCGAGCAGCTGGAAAGGGCATTGCGCCCGGAGGTGCTGGCCAATGTTCAGGCGCCGACCAGCGAGCCGATCACCGATCCGGCTGACCTGACCCGATAATCTCCGTCACCACCAGCTTCACCTGACCGAGGTGAAGCTCCATGGCTCGCGAGGCATCGTCTTGCGAGCCGGCATTCACGGCGACGGCAATCCGGCGGTGCTCGCCATTGGACGCTACGCGTCGGCTGGCCATCATGTTGACCAGTTCTGATTGCTGCATCAGCGCGTCACGCGCATCGGTGACGATCTTTTCGAAAACGGCATTGCCGGAAGCCTTCGCCAGCAGCATGTGGAATTCGGAATCGAGCGTAACCCAGCGATGCGGGTCTTCTTCCGCATCCATACGCTCGCAAAGTGTCATGAGGTCGGATGCCTGCTGTTCGCTTCGCCGCAGTGCAGCCCAGCCGGCGGCAGGTACCTCGATGAACGGGCGGGCCTCGATCAGGTCACGTGCGGAATATCCGCTATAGCTCAGATCGGCTGAAGGCGTTGACGTGGTGATGAAGGTGCCGCTGCCGGTTCGCGTCTGCGTCATGCCGAGCGTCTGCAGCGAACGCAACGCTTCGCGGATAACCGGGCGGCTCACGCCGTATCTCTTGGCCAGATGCGCTTCTGATGGCAGGCGTGTTCCAACCTCGATCCGGCCGGAAACGATCGCGGAACGCAATTCGTCGAATACCACCTCAGCCGCATTCTTACGGCTGATCGGGCTATTTTCTGACAACCAATCAGCCGATGCACTCATGGCGCCAAACTGTCCGATGGCTCCGGTATTGTCAATTGTCGAACAGCCTCTTAGCGGTCACCTGTTGGTTATGGAGCGGTCTCATGCCAGCGGCACGGTTATGGCGAATGTGGTCCCGGAGTGGGGGGCGTCCTGCAGCACAATCTCTCCCCCGTGTGATGCCAGCATGGTGCGGGCGATATCCAGCCCCATGCCGGTTCCGCCCGCATGGCGACGGGTCGAGAAAAATGGCTGGAAAATGCGTTCCCGGTTTGCCGGCGAGATACCATTGCCGTTGTCGCGGAAGAGGATGTTGACGGAACGGGCGACGACAGAGACATGAATCTCGATGCGGGTCGCGCCGTTTTGGAAAGCGTTTTTGCCGAGATTGCCGAAGACAACGGTCGCTGCCTCGAGCGGCAGTCCGACGCGCCGTTTCGTTTGCCCTGCAGCGGCAATTTCGAAAGCGGGAAATCGTGCTTGCAACATCTGACAGATGTCGTCGGTCGAACTCTGCCCGCTCGGGATCGGCATTTCCGCATGCGCAAGTTCCCGCAGCCTTGCCAGCAGCAGGTCGAGCCGCTTGGAGTCGGCGATGATGTTTTCGAGAAAACGCTGCCGTTCCGCCCGGGTCATCGGCTGCTCGTCGTCATCATCGCGCAAAAGCTCGGCCGCCCCGCGGATCGAGGTCAAAGGCGACTTCAATTCGTGCGAGACATGCGCCGCAAACGAGCGCACATATTCGCTACGGTCGACCAGCTTCCCGGCGAGATCGAGAAAACTCTGCGAAAGCGTAGCGATCTCGCGTGTACCGTAACTGCCGAGCGGCTGGATCGCTGCTCGTCCGCCACGGGCGATTTCGTCCGATCGGGCGATCAGCGCATTGATTGGGCCGGTAATGTTGCGACTGAGAACATAGGCGACGGCAAGCGTCACCAGCAGCACGACAACAAGCGCGCTGGCCTCGGTCGCGGTCGTTAGCGAGCCGTCGTTGTCGGTGGTGCGAAACCAGATGATGCTGACGATGGGCAATGCCATGATCGACAGAAGTACGGCATAAACGATCAGCGCCAGTGGCGGTCGCCATTTCGGCTTTACCTGCGGTGCCGGCATGTCACGCTCTCCCATCGCCGGCATGAAGCTTGAAGCCGACGCCATGCACGGTGGTGATGAGGTTCTCGGCGCCGATTGCGGCAAATTTCGCCCTTATGTTGCGGATGTGGCTGTCGATCGTGCGATCGGCGACAAAGGTGCCGGGGCCATAGGCCGCGACCATCAGTTGCTCCCGGCTGAACACCATGTCCGGTCGCCCCATCAGGGCTTCGAGGATTGCAAATTCCAGCGCCGTGGGCGTCAGCGCGCTGCCGGCAAACGTGACTGCCCTGCCGGCGCGATCCAGACGCAGGTCTCCCACTGTCATCTCCTGATCGTTCCTCTCCATCGCGCCAGGGCCGCTGCGCTTGAGGATCGTCTTGACCCGCGCGACAAGTTCGCGCGGGCTGAAGGGTTTGGTGACATAATCGTCGCCACCGATTTCGAGGCCGAGGATGCGGTCGATTTCTTCATCCCGTGCGGACAGAAACAGGATCGGGACAGAAGACGTCTTGCGGATTTGCCGGCAGACCTCGAGGCCATCCATGTCCGGCATGCCGATATCGAGGACGATCAGGTCGATCCTGCCGGCGCGAAACGTCATCATCGCCTGCGTGCCGGTTGCCGCCGTCGCCGTGGTCATGCCGGCGCGTTCCAGCGCAAAGCAGATCACCTCGCGGATATTGGGCTCGTCATCGACGACAAGGATGCGGGGTGCCATGACTTCTCCTGAAAATGCGATGGTATGGGTGATATCGCCGTTTCACCTTTCGATCAAAGCGGTTGATTGCAGATAGGTTTCCGTTCGGTGCTGGCGGTAGCTCCAACTGCGCCAGTCCGTGGACCGTGCAGCGAAACGATCGAGCATTTCCTGTTTCTGGTATTCCACTCTTGGGCGCTCCACAGCATCGGCTGGGAGGGATGCCAGATAACGGTCGATAGCGGGGATTGCGGAGGGGCCGAGTGAGGCGAGGTAGTGGATATCGAGCGGTTCGCCCTGATGTTCGGGTCTAAGGCTGTTTTCGACGTTGAAACGGGCAATGAACCCGGAAAAATCGAAAAATGCGCAGAGGTAGAGAACTGTTGCCAGGGTGGCGAGGTTCATCGAGATCAGCCATTGGTTGGAGCGGCGCAGCGCGATCCTGAGCAGGATAAGCGTAAGGCCCGCCGCAACCAGTCCCATCCAGATGCCTGCGGCAATGCGAAGGCCCGTCAGCGAATAGGTCTCGACATAAAGGTCAAGGCGCAGAATGGATGACAGGCAGAGCAGCACATTCTGCAAAATCCAGGCGATGACGAGGATGCGGATCAGCCGGCTGTGATCTCCGGGGCCACCACGACGCATGGCGATCAGCACGAAGGCAGCGGCCAGCAGTGCCGTTGCCACCAGAGGATAGGCGCCGCGATGAGCATATTCCGCGTGGCTCATGCCGGCCGGCAGCTCGGCGCCACCCCAGAGATACATGAGGTCGAGCAGGGTCTGCATGGCAAAGAGAAGATTGAAGACCGACAGGCAGCGAACGAGCGCCGTATGATCGAGAAAATCGCTGGCTTTGACGCTGATTGCGGCTTCGTCAGGCGCGCGGCGTTTGAACCGGCGGATAAGGCGTGGCCGCATGATCGCCCAGCTGACGAGTGCCGCGATGAGCCAGAGAGTCATTCGGCCGAGATCCGGCAGATGCAGCAGAAAACTGAGATCGATATTGTTGAGGCCCATCTCGATCAGCGGATTGGCGACGCTGAACAGAAGAAGGAAAACCAGCCCCATGCCCAGCGGAAAAAGCCAGCCGGTAATCGATTTCACGGTCGTGCCAAACAGTGTGCGGCCGGAATGAGACGCAAAGATCCGGTGGCAGGCTTGGGGCAGCCTGATCACGAAGCTCGGCAGAAAGCGCAGAATAATGAAGGGGATCGCACCTGGGCTTTTCGGCAGAAGTTTTGCATTCGCCAGCGAAACAAGGATGACGGCGGTCATGGCGAGGATGAAGCCACTAACCGTCGGAGCCTCCAGCAGTGGCGCAGCGGCAAGCACCGAGACGCCAAGATAGGCCGCTGATGTGACGGGATGCGGTTGTCTGGAAGCGGACAGCAGAACCGCAGCGGTGAGTGCGATCGGCATGAGGAAAAGATTGAGGCCGGGCGCCTGACCAAAAAACAGAAAGTCGGCCAGCGCGATCATCGCCACAAGGACAAAGAAGCGGATTTTACCGATGATCGGCGAGCGCGGTGTAATGGTTGCGGCATTTGTCAGTTGCATGTCCGTACCGCCCTTCGGTCAGCCGGGACCTTGCTGGTGCCGTCAAGACGTTTGAACGGCGACGCGATGCCGGTTTCGACGTTGAAATCCTCCTGCAGCCACCAGTTCTCCTTGAGAAGGCGGTAAGGCAGACGGGGAAGGGCGGAGCGATCTGGGATGAGGTGCTTTTTCATGCCGACAGAATGCCCAGGGCGTTTGCAGTTTTTGTGCAGACGATGAGGATCTATTCAGGAATTCGGGCCGGCAGAAAGATGGCGGGCGCTGTCATGGCGCGCCCGCTTTCAGGTTCAATCTCTGCGCATGACAGCGGCACCGGCGGCGATCATGATGATGATTTCGTCGAGTTCCCGCTCCAGCCGTTCCGGCGGCAGGCCGACAAAGCGCGCCTCCAGCGTGATGCTGATAATGCCGTGAACCGCGCCGAACAGGGTGCGGGCGCGCACCGCCCGGTCCTCGTCGCTCATCTCGGGCTGCAGCTCCCTCAATGGTTCGGCGATGATGCTCAGCAGAAAAAGATGCTCGTCCAGGTGCCATTGCGGCGAGGGCGTATCGGCCGGCAGGGCGTGTTCAAACAGGGCTTTCCAGAGATTGCGGTTTGCCATCGCAAATTTCAGGTAGCCTTGTCCAAGATTGCGCAGCCGGTCGGTGGGCGACCTGTCCTTCACCCCAGCTAGCGCCAGGGACTGTTCAAGCGCCTTCAGCGTGGTCGAGTTCACATGAATGATCAGGTCATTCAGGTCGGTATAGGCGCTGTAGAGGCCGCCTAGAGCGCAGCCGGCGTCCTGCGTGACATCGCGCGCGCGCAGGTTGGCCACGCCATCGCGTTCGATGCGATCACGCGCGGCCTCCAGCAGCCTTGCTTTGAGGTCTTCGCGTTTGTCTTCTCGCCGGCCCATTTCGTCATCCCGAAAAATATTGAACGATGTTCAAAATAATTCTTGAACGTCGTTCAAGTTTGTGCGACACATTCATTCGTGAACAACGTTCATAAACGGGAGACGTCAAATGTTCAACCTGATTGCAATACTTCTGCGCGGAAAGGCTCATGACGCTGAGCAGGCCGTAGCGGATCGTCATGCCATGCCGCTGCTCGCTCAGCAGATCCGCGATGCGGCGCAGTCCATCCAGTCGGCGCAACATGCGCTGGCCGTCGCCATTGCCCAGAATGAAAAAGAGCGCAGCCAGTATGCGGCGGTCCTGTCGCGCATCGCCGATCTCGAGGAGCGCACGCTTGCGGCGCTTTCCAAGGGCAACGATACTCTGGCCCGCGAAGCTGCCGATGCCATCGCCTTCCTCGAAGCGGAAAAGACGGCTTCGGAACAGGCCCAGGCGCAGTTTTCCACGGCCATCTCCAACCTGAAGGTTACCGTCCGCTCGGCGGAAGGTCGCCTCAAGGAATTGCAGCGCGGCGAACGGCTGGCCCGCGCCACCGACGCTGCTCAGAAGATCGACCATGCCGCCGCTGGCGCCAATCTCGCCACGCTGGACGATGCCGAGCGCACGCTGGAGCGCCTGCGCGACCGGCAGAAACAGACCGATACGGTCTCCGCCGTTCTCAAGCAGATGGACGGGCCGACGCGCACGGCCGGTCTGATGGAGCGCCTGGCCGAGGCCGGTTGCGGTGCGCCTTTGCGCTCTTCCGCCGATGATGTGCTGGCGCGTCTGCGCACCCGCCTCGATGCCGCCACTGCCTGAAATTCAACCTCACTCTTCAAATCTCGATAAGGAACCAAGATCATGAACGACAGCTTTCAGAAACACTCCTCCAGCTGGGTCAGCTTTTCCTACATCTCTTTTGGTGCCGCCGCCTTCATGCTGGCGCTCGGCCTGTGGATGATGCCGCTCGATCTGTGGGGCAAGGGGTATCTCGCCATGGGCATTCTCATGCTCGTGCAGACCACGGTCAACATGACTAAGACTTTGCGCGACAATTCGGAATCGGAAAAGCTGATCCGTAAGATCGAAGACGCCAAGACCGAAAAGCTGCTCGTCAAGTTCAACCGTGACAGCGACGACTAAGTCTCGTTAACGATGCCACGGAGTTATTTCGGCTTTCAATCATTGCCTAATAATTCCGTGGTCTTCCTGCCGTGATCGAAAAGGAAAGCGCCATGCACGATAGTCTGATGAAAACGAGGAAGTTTGCGCCGCTGTTCTGGACGCAATTCCTCTCCGCCTTCAACGACAACTTTCTCAAACAGACACTGATCTTCCTGATCCTGGCAACGATGGCCAGTGAGGGCGCTGCACTCGTCACGCTGGCGGGCGGCATTTTCATCGTTCCCTTTCTTCTTCTGTCGGCGCTGGGCGGTGAACTCGCCGACAAGCACGACAAGGCAAAAATGGCCGAGCGGCTGAAATTCGCCGAGATCGGCATCGCCGCTATCTCGGTCATCGGCATCGCCTTTTCCTCGATTTTCATCCTGATGATCGCCCTGTTCGGTTTCGGCGTCATCTCGGCGCTGTTCGGCCCGATCAAATACGGCATCCTGCCCGATCTTCTGGAAACCAGAGATCTTCCCAAGGCCAATGCCTGGATCGAGGGCGGCACGTTTATCGCCATCCTCACCGGCACCATCGTTGCCGCACTCGCATTCTCCGAGGGTGACAGCGTCTGGATCTTTGGCCCGATGATGATGGTTCTGTCGGTCCTGTGCTGGCTGTCCGCCCGCATGATCCCGCGCACCGGCGCGCAGGCGCCGTCTCTCGTCATCGACAAGAATGTGCTGCGCTCCAGCCTGACACTGGTGAAAGAACTGCGCGAAGACACGCGCGTCTGGCGCACTGCCCTGATGAATTGCTGGTTCTGGTTCGTCGGCGCCTTCGTCATGTCGATGCTGCCGATCATGGTCAGCGAAATTCTCGGCGGCTCCGAACTCGTGGTCCCCGCTTATCTCGCCATCTTCGCGATCTCGATCGCCGTCGGTTCTGCCATTGCCGGCTGGATGTCGGCTGGTCGCGTCGTGCTTCTGCCGGCGCCTGTCGGCACCGCCATCGTCGCGTTGTTCGGCATCGATCTCGCCTGGAACCTCTGGGGCCTGCAGTCGATTACGCATGCCCAAACCATTTCGGAATTTTTCGCCGGCCAGAACACCATCCGCGTGGCGATCGATCTCGCCGGCATGGCCATTGGCGGCGGTTTCCTCGCGGTCCCAACCTTTGCCGCCATGCAGACCTGGGCGGACGAAAAACGCCGTGCCCGTGTCATCGGCGGTGCCAACGTCCTGTCGGCCCTGTTCATCACCGTTGGTCTGGCGCTGGTGGCCGTCCTGCAGGCGGTCGGCGTCTCCGTGCCGATGATCATTCTCGGCCTGTCCATCATCAACATCGCAGTTGCCTGGCTGATGCTGAAGACGCTGCCGACAAACCCTTTCCGCGATTTCATCTCGATCCTCTTTCGCGCTTTCATGCGTCTGGAGGTCGAGGGACTTGAAAACATCCGCAAGGCCGGTCGCGCGCCGATCATCGCGCTCAACCATGTCAGCTTCCTAGATGGTGCGCTGGCGCTCGCCATCACCGAGGAAGAACCGGTCTTTGCCGTCGATTACAAGATCGCCCAGGCATGGTGGGTGCGCCCCTTCCTGAAAATGGCAAAATTCCTGCCGCTCGATCCGACCAAGCCGATGGCGACCCGCTCGCTCATCAAGGTGGCGCAGGACGGCAATGCCATCGGCATTTTCCCGGAAGGTCGCCTGACGGTCACCGGCACGCTGATGAAGGTTTATGACGGCGCCGCCATGGTGGCCGACAAGACCGGCTCGATGATCGTGCCCGTGCGTATCGATGGTCTGGAAAAGAGCTATTTTTCGCGCCTTTCCGGCGGTCAGGTGCGCCGTCGCCTGTTCCCCAAGGTCAAGGTGACCATCCTTGAACCGGTGCGTCTCGAAGTGCCGGAAGACCTGAAAGGTCGCAAGCGCCGCATCGCCGCCGGTGCCGCCCTCTACAAGATCATGTCGATGCTCTTGTTCAAGACGACCAACACCAATCTCACCGTGCTGGAACGCATCATCGAGACGGCGCAGGAAAAGGGTGGCAACAAGCTTGCCGTCGAGGATCCGATCAGCGGCCCGTTGTCCTATGGCAAGCTGCTCACCGGTGCCGCCGTACTGGGCGCAAAGTTCAAGACCATGTTCCCGAACGAAAAGACGCTGGGCGTGATGCTGCCGAATGCCAATGGCACTGCCGCCACCGTGCTCGGCGTCATGTCTTCCGGCAAGGTTCCGGCCATGTTGAATTTCACTGCCGGTGCCGCCAACATCCTGTCGGCCTGCAAGGCGGCGCAGGTGAAGCATGTGCTCTGCTCACACGCCTTCGTCACGCAGGGCAAGCTTGGTCCGATCATCGCCGAGCTGGAAAAGGAAGTCACGATTGTCTGGCTCGACGATCTGCGTGAAACCATCACCGCCTTCGACAAGATCTTGGGCCTCTTCCGCCGTTACAAGCCGCTGGTGAAACAGACGGCGGAAGACACCGCCGTCATCCTCTTCACCTCCGGCTCGGAAGGTGCGCCGAAGGGTGTGGTGCTGACGCATCGCAACATCCTGTCGAACGCCGCCCAGGCCGCCTCGCGTATTGATTTCCACTCCGGCGACAAGGTGTTCAACATCCTGCCGGTCTTCCATTCCTTCGGCCTGACCGCCGGTACGGTCCTGCCGCTGGTCGCCGGTGTGCCAGTCTATTTCTATCCGTCGCCGCTGCATTACCGCATCGTGCCGGAACTGATCTACACGTCGAATGCCACCATCATCTTCGGTACCGACACGTTCCTCAACGGTTATGCCCGCACGGCGCATCCGTATGATTTCCGCTCGATCCGCTACATCTTTTCCGGTGCCGAACCGGTCAAGGCATCGACCCGCGAAACCTATATGGAAAAATTCGGCCTGCGCATTTTGGAAGGTTACGGCGTCACCGAAACCGCACCGGTCATCTCGCTCAACACGCCGATGTTCAATCGCTCCGGCACGGTCGGCAAGATCATGCCGGGCATGGAATGGAAGCTCGAGCCGGTGCCGGGCATCGATGAAGGCGGCCGCCTGTTCATCAAGGGCGCCAATGTCATGGCCGGTTATCTGCGGGCCGAAAATCCCGGCGTGCTCGAACCGCTCGAAGGCGGCTGGCATGATACCGGCGATATCGTCACCATCGACGAGGACGGTTTTGTCACCATCCGCGGTCGCGCCAAGCGCTTTGCCAAGATCGGCGGCGAGATGGTGTCGCTGGCGGCGGTGGAAGCGCTTGCCGGTCAGCTTTGGCCGGGCAGCCTGTCGGTGGTGTCCTCGGTGCCGGATGCCAAGAAGGGCGAACGCCTGATCCTGCTGACCGATGCACCCAACGCCACGCGTAGCGATTTCGCGAGTTTTGCCAAGTCGAAGGGTGCGATGGACATGATGGTTCCGGCCGAGGTCAATGTCGGCGTGGTGCCGGTGTTGGGGTCCGGCAAGGTCGATTTCGTTGCTGCGCGCAAGATCGCCCTGTCATCGCAACCGTCTTCGGATGCGGCCTGAGGTAAAAATGGCTGGGCGGCGACCGGGAGTTGTCGCCCTTATCCGCCCTGACTGAATTGCACTTATACAGTTGCAGGACCCGTTCCAGATGGCGGTGAACGGGTCCGGTTTCCGCGAAAGGCATCAAAGCCGGTATCGCAGCACACAACACCTGTCCGCCAACATTTCATAAAACATTATGCGGTCGCGGACACGAAAACCGCGTAACTTTTACCCCTAGGCGAGCGATAGTGAGCGCAGTGAGCTTTCCTGTCCTTTGCCAGATCGGCTGCCCGAAAAGGTCAATAAAGGCTCTCTGACCAACAATAATAGGGAACAGCATCGCCATGACACATCAGTTCGATAAGTCCCGCTGGAGCCGCAACGACGACAGCGCAGTCGAAAATGCCATTCGTCGCGGTGCGACCCGCCGCGATCTGCTTCGCATGCTCGCCGCAGGTGGCGTTGTTGCCGCCACTGCCGGCACGTTTATCGGCTCGGCACAAAATGCCGTGGCCCAGACACCAAAGCGAGGCGGTGCATTGCGCGTGGCGCTCAATTCCACCTCGACGGCTGATACGCTCGATCCGGTGCGCGCTTCCGCGCAGGGCGACTACATGCGCATGTCGACCTTCTACAACAAGCTGACAGTGCTCGATAACTCGTTCACCCCGCAGATGGAGCTGGCCGAAAGTTTCGATACCAAGGATGCCAAGGTCTGGACGATCAAGCTGAAGACCGGTGTCACTTTCCACAACGGCAAGACGATGGACTCCGCCGACGTGGTCTATTCGTTGAGCCGCCATGTCGATCCCAAGCTGACCTCGCGCGCCAATGCGCTCGCCAAGGCGATGATCAAGATCGAGGCGGTCGATAAGAATACGGTTCGCATCGAACTCGACCAGCCGAATGCTGACCTTCCGGCCATCCTCGGCACCTACCATTTCGTCATCATTCCGGAAGGCACGACCGAATTCACCAAGGCAGTCGGCACCGGCCCTTACATGACCGAAGTGTTCGAGCCCGGCATCCGTACCGTCGGCAAGCGCAATCCGAACTATTTCAAGTCGGATGCCGCTTTCGTCGACAGTATCGAGATGTTCGGCATCCCGGATGAAAACGCTCGCGTAAATGCGCTTTTGTCCGGCGATATCCATATCGGCGCCTCGATGGATGCCCGCTCGGCGCCGCTGATCAAGAACAATCCTGCGCTCCGTCTGATGGTTGCTCCCGGCGGCAGCTATACCAACCTCAACATTCGCATGGATATGGAGCCGGGCTCCAAGAAGGATTTCATCGACGGCGTTCGGGCGCTCATCAACCGCGATGCCATCAACCGCGCGGTCCTGCGTGGTTTCGGCGAGCCGCACAACGACCAGCCGATCCAGCGCGCCAGCCGGTATTTCAATGCAGACGTCGTGCCGCC
The DNA here is from genome assembly GCF_009617585.1 of Endobacterium cereale. Classification (GTDB taxonomy): domain Bacteria; phylum Pseudomonadota; class Alphaproteobacteria; order Rhizobiales; family Rhizobiaceae; genus Neorhizobium; species Neorhizobium cereale. The sequence goes on from NZ_WIXI01000043.1 coordinate 166,501, forward strand.
GACCTTCGATCCGGAACGCGCCAAGCACCATTTCGAAAAGGCAGGCCTTATTGGTGTCGGCATTCCGCTGATCTGCTCGGAAGCTGCAAAGGCATCGCCCGACATGGCCATGGTGCTGCAGCAGGATGCCGCCAAGATCGGCGTCAAGATCGACGTGCAGCGCATGCCGGCCGATGGCTACTGGTCCAACCAGTGGATCAAGGCGCCGTTCCACTTCGGCAATATCAATGCCCGCCCCACCGCCGATATCCTGTTCTCGTTGCTCTACAAGTCGGATGCCGCCTGGAACGAAAGCCGTTATGTCGACGCCAAGTTCGACAAGATACTGCTGGAAGCCCGCGGTTCGCTGGACGAAGCGCAGCGCAAGCAGATCTACGGTGAAATGCAGGCGATGGTGGCAAAGGATGCCGCCACCATCATTCCGGCCTATATCGCCAGCGCCGATGCCATGAGCACCAAGGTCGGCGGCCTCAATCCGCACCCGCTCGGCATGCTGCAGGGCTACAATATCGCCGACACAGTCTGGCTCGATGCCTGATCGATCCGGCGCGCGGGTCACCGCGCGCCGTTTCTGCCGGAATTTCTGACTGAGCGAGAGGCCAGCCCATATGAACAAACGCATCCTTGAGATGATCGGCGGGAGATTGGCGATTGCCATTCTGTCGCTGTTTCTCGTGTCGCTGGCGGTCTTTTTCATCACCGAACTGCTGCCCGGCGATACGGCGCAGGAACTGCTGGGCCAGGCCGTCACCACCGAGGCGGCCGCACAGCTGCGTGAGACACTCGGCCTCGATCGCCCGGCGATCCTACGGTATTTCGAATGGATCTTTGGTCTTCTGACAGGTGACCTCGGTTATTCGCATGTCTCCGACCGTCCGGTTGCCAATCTCGTTGCCGAACGCCTGCCCAACTCGCTGACGCTTGCCGCCATCACCATGGCGATCACCATTCCTCTGGCGCTTGGCCTCGGCATCTTTGCCGCGATCTGGAAGGGTTCGATCTTCGATCGGGCCATTTCTTCCGCCGCCATCATGCTCGTTTCCTTTCCGGAATTCATGATCGCCACGCTGCTGGTAATGTGGCTGTCGGTCTACATGCAATGGCTGCCGGCCCTGTCCTTCATCCCGGCCACAGCGGATTTTCGCACCATCGTACTCGCCTTCATCATGCCGGTTTCGGTTCTGGTGTTCGGCAGCTGCTCGCAGATGATCCGCCTGTCACGCGCGGCGATCGCCGATGCCATGGCAACACCTTATGTCGAGATGGCCATGCTGAAGGGGGCTTCACGCAGCCGCATGGTGCTGCGCCACGCTTTGCCCAATGCCGTGGCGCCGATCGTCAATTCCGTGGCGCTCAGCATGTCCGGCCTTCTAGGCGGTGTCATCATCGTCGAAACGGTATTCAACTATCCCGGCCTCGCCAAGCTGATGGTGGATGGCGTCTCCACCCGCGACATGCCTCTCATCCAGACCTGCTCGATGATTTTCTGCGGTTTTTATCTGGTTCTGATCACCGCTGCCGACATCATCGCCATCCTGTCCAATCCGAGGTTGCGCTGATGACCGTTTCCGCTGCTCCACGCCGCAAGCTCCGTTTCCACATCCGCCCGATCGCCGCCATCTGCCTTGCTGTCGTGCTGTTCTGGGCCGCCATTGCGCTGTTCGCACCACTGCTCGTTCATTATCCGGTCGGCGACATGGTCAGCTACGACTACTTTGGCCCGATGAGCAAAGAATACTGGCTGGGCACCGATTATCTCGGTCGCGACATCTATTCCCGCCTGATCGTCGGTGCCCGTTATACGATCGGCATCGCCTTTGTCGGCCTCATCCTGGCGGCTCTGATCGGCATCACGCTCGGCCTTTTTGCCGCCGCCTTTGGTGGCCTGTTCGACACCATTCTCAGCCGCGCAATCGATACCTTTGTCGGCATCCCGAACCTGCTTCTTGCGCTGGTCATCGTGGCGGGCGGCGGCTCCAGCATTCCGATCCTGGTGTTCGCCATCACCATCATCTTCTTCCCCGGATGTTATCGTTTCACCCGCTCGATGGCGATCAACGTCAATGCGCTCGATTTCATCGCGGCTGCACGGGCGCGGGGCGAGGGGCATTTTTATGTGATGATCCACGAAATACTGCCCAACATCGTCGGCCCGATCATGGCCGATCTGGGCTTGCGTTTCGTGCATATCATTCTGCTTCTGTCGGGGCTCAGCTTCCTCGGCCTCGGTGTACAGCCACCTTTCGCGGACTGGGGCGCCATGGTGCGCGAAAACATGATCGGCATTTCCTACGGATCGCCGGCCGTCGTCGTGCCGTCGCTGGCACTGGCCAGTCTGGCGCTCGCCATCAATCTCCTGATCGACAACCTGCCGCAGCGCATTCGCGACCAGCTGGAGTAGACCATGACCATTCATTCGAAAACCGTGGGCGAAACGCTGGTCAAGGTCGAGGACCTGAAAGTCACCGCCACCACCGATAGCGGCCGAAAGATCGAAATCCTCAAGGGCGTCTCCTTCGATGTCCGGCGCGGGGAAGTGCTGGCGCTGATCGGCGAATCCGGCTCAGGCAAGACGACGATTGCGCTCTCGCTTCTGGCCTATGCCCGCTCGGGCTGCCATTTTTCCGGTGGTCGGGTTCTGCTGAACGGCAAGGACCTGATGACGCTCTCTGAAAAGGAGCGCCAGAAGCTACGCGGCAACACGGTGTCCTACGTGCCGCAGAGCGCCGCCGCCTCGTTCAATCCGTCGAAGAAGATCATGGACCAGGTGGTCGAGGTCGCCGAAATCCACGGCATTCTCGACAAGGCGGCTGCAAGACAGAAGGCGATTGGCCTGTTCCGCAGCCTGTCATTGCCATCACCCGATACGATCGGCGATCGTTATCCGCATCAGGTGTCGGGCGGACAGCTGCAGCGTCTCGCCGCCGCAATGGCGCTGATCGGTGATCCGGAACTCGTCGTGTTCGACGAGCCGACCACGGCGCTTGATGTCACCACCCAGATCGAGGTGTTGAAAGCGTTCAAGTCCGCCATTCTCGATCGCGGCATGACCGGTGTTTATGTCTCGCACGATCTCGCCGTCGTGGCGCAGATTTCCGATCGCATCATCGTCCTGAAGGATGGTGAGGTGCAGGAAGCGGGAGAGACGGAACAGATCGTCGGCGCGCCGGCGCACCCTTACACGCAGGCGCTGATTTCGGCCTTCGAGCCCGTGGAAGCCGAGCCCGCCGGGTCGCGGCCAGCAAGCAGCGCCGTTCTGGAAATGCGCGATGTGGTTGCCGGTTACGGCAATGTCAAAAGCGACGGCAAGCCGCATATCGTTGCAGTCGATGGCGTCAGCCTTACCCTCCAGCGCGGCCATTCGCTCGGCGTGATCGGCGAATCCGGCTGCGGCAAGAGCACTCTTCTGCGCGTGGCGGCTGGCCTGCTGCCGGCGGCTTCGGGTGATTGCGTTCTGGACGGCAGGCCGCTGCGGCCGCAGGTGGATGCGCGCGGCAAGGACGAGCTGCGGAAAATGCAGATCGTCTTCCAGCTCGCTGATACCGCGCTCAACCCTGCCCAGACAGTCGGCAATATCATCGGCCGTCCGCTGACCTTCTATCACGGCATGAAGGGCGAGGCGCGCGACAGCAGAGTGATCGAACTTCTCGACATGGTGCGCATGCCGGCGCAGTTCCGCCATCGTCTGCCCCGCGAACTGTCGGGCGGCCAGCGCCAGCGCGTCAATCTCGCCCGCGCTTTGGCCGCCAAGCCGGATGTCCTTCTCTGCGACGAGATCACCTCTGCGCTGGATACGGTGGTTGCGGCAAAAGTTCTGGAACTGCTCAAGGAATTGCAGCGCGAACTGCAGCTTTCCTATCTCTTCGTCAGCCATGACATCCACACAGTGCAATCGCTCTGCGACGAGGTGATGGTCATGTTCGGCGGCAGAAAGCTGGAAACTTTTGCGGCGGCCGACCTGCATGCAGAGGCGCGGCATCCCTATACCAAGCTTCTGGCCTCATCGCTGCCGACGCTCGATCCGACCTGGCTCGACAATCTCAAGCAGGACCCGGAACTGGTGCGAAAATTCGCTCACGCGTGATCGTATGCAGCCTGTGGCAGCGGCTTTCCCCGCGTGTCATCGAGGTCCCGAACCGCCATCGTTTCCTCTCCCCTTGCGGGAGAGGATAGCAAGTCCGCGAGAGGCAAAGCCGATCGCCGGACGCGCTTGGTGAGGGGTGACCTCGCCGGACTCGACCTCCGGAACGCCGACCCGGCACCAACCGCCATGTCGCAACCAGAACACGTTGCCCCAATTGCCTTATTTCCAGAAAATAGTTCGAAGCCAAATCAATAACTTGTAAAAAAGTTGAACCCCATTTCATCCACGCCCTGAAAGCCCGTGCCTAAACTCGACGTGTTCCATCGTGGATACACCGGGAGGCGTCCTGGCGAGTTGGAGCCGGCGCAGTGCATGAGGGTGAGACGCAAAACCTCATGTCCTGGGTTCGCGGAAACTGGTTCCCCTCTGGCGACACGGGGGAAATGGAGAGGCCGTCAAACGTCTCTCTGTTTCTGAAGCCCGAAAGAGCGCGCCGGGCGTGCCTGTGCGGCACACATGATCTCGCCAGTCGGTGGCAACTCACCGGAATGGCGTTTGCAGAGGAACCGAAGTCGCGGGCAAAAACCGCCGAACGGGGCACTGAGAGGTGTCAATTACTAACTAAATTACGAGGCAGCTTTCAGTGCCCCGACCACATGCCCCGCAAAACGGCGGGTGTTTTTTGAAAAGCTCAGATCGCCAAGGCACGACTCTGTCCGTGTCTCGGAGCGACCCCATTCGAGTAACGGAGACGCTCAACCCGACCATTCAGGAAGAAATGGCCCGGAGCAATCCGGACCTTTTCCTGTTGATGGATCACAGGTCGATCAGCACGGACTTGGTGCGCATCGCGCCCATATAGGCCTCGCGGCCGAGATCCTTGCCGAGGCCGGAACTCTTGTAACCACCGGTCGGCAGGATCATGTCGCGCGAACGGCCATAACGGTTGACCCAGACAGTGCCCGCTTCCAGCTTGCGCGACATGCGGATGGCGCGGGAAAGGTCGCGGGTGAAAAGGCCGGATGCCAGACCATAGGTCGGGTGGGTGGCAAGTGCCGTTGCCTGTTCTTCGGTCTCAAAAGTCTGGATGCTCAGGACCGGTCCAAATATCTCCTCGGTCACAGCCGGGTTGGTTTCATCAACGCCGGCAAGGATGGTCGGAGCATAGAAATAACCATCCGATTCCATGCGGCAGCCGCCGGTCACCACCTCGGCACCTGCCGTTTTCGCGGCATCGACGATCGCTTCGATCCGAGAAATCTGCGTTTCGGAAATGATCGGCGAATAGGTCGTCGCCTCATCCCATGTCTTTCCGGGACGCATGGCGGCCATATGTTTTGCAATCTTGGCTGCCAGTTCCTCGGCCACCGATTTTTCGGCGATCAGGCGCGAACCGGCCACGCAGACCTGACCGGCATTGCCGGTGATCGAGCGGGCGATGCAGGCGGCTGCGAGATCGATATCGGCATCGGCAAACACCACCTGCGGGCTCTTGCCGCCAAGCTCCAGCGTCATCGGCTTGATGCCGGTTCGGGCGATATCCTGCATGATCTGCGCACCGGCGCGGGTGGAGCCGGTAAAGGAGACTTTTCCAACCAGCGGATGCGTGGTGATGGCGGTACCAGTTGTGGGACCGTCGCCGAGCACGACATTGACGAGGCCTGCCGGAATGCCGGCGCGCACCGCCAGTTCGGCGAGGTAAAGTGTGGAGAACGGCGTCATCTCTGAAGGTTTGATGACGATGCCGTTGCCGGCGGCCAGCGCCGGGCCGAGTTTCCAGGCGGCCATGGATAACGGCACGTTCCATGGTGCGATGGCGCCGATCACGCCATAGGGTTCATGCAGGATCATGCCCATCTGCGCATCGGCGGTGGGCACCACCTGGCCGCCTTCCTTGTCGGCGAATTCGGCAAAGAAGCGGATATGATCGGCGCAGTTGACCACATCGCTCTGGCGCGCCTGGGTGATCGGCCGTGTCGAACAGACGGCCTCCAGCTGCGCCAGATATCCGGCCTCCTGATCTATCAGGTCGGCGAAGCGGCGCAGGATGCGGGCCCGGTCGCGTGGCATGCAGGTCGCCCAGTCGGACTGGCGTTGCACGCGCGCCGAAATGTTAATGGCTTCATCGACCAGAGCCGCATCGGCAACCGGAATGGCGGACAACGGCTTGCCATCGCTCGGTCGCCGGATTTCCAGAACATCCGCACCCTCGACATAACGGCCGTCGATAAAATGACCTTTCGGCAGATGTAGCGTGGCAGGGTCAAAAGAAAGCGTCATGCAAAAGTCCATCCGTTCTGGAGCGGTGCCGACGGATAGGCGCCGGCCATGATGGAGAGAGGCTAAAGCAAAGGGAATGGCCATTTATGCCGTATCGGCTGCGGGTGGCCGAAGATACTGCGCATTTGCAGTGACCGACTGAAAGCCCCGCAGAACAAAATGGCGTGGGGGCGGGGCGAAAGCGCGCAAAATGCTGCGCTCCACCTCTAGACTGTTATTCTGTCAGAAGCGGCATTGAGCGGATACCGGGATGGAAACGAGAAAAATCGACAATTTCGAGCTTCAGCTTGTTCCCATGCAGGAGGAACACATTCCCCGCCTGCACGAGCTGTCGATTGCAGTAAACTGGCCGCATCGGCCGGAAGACTGGGCCGTGGCGCTGGCTCTTGGCGAAGGTGTCATCGCCTTTGATGAAATCGGCCGTCCGGTCAGCTCTGCCATGATGTTTCCGCTTGGCGAAGGTGTTGCGAATATCGGCATGGTCATCACCTCGCCGCGCCTGCAGAACCATGGCGCCGCTCGTTGGCTGATGGATGAAATGCTGCAACGGACACAAGGCAAGGTCCGGCGGCTGAATGCCACCAAGGCGGCCTACAATCTCTATCTGTCCATGGGATTCCAGCCTTTTGCGCTGGTGCTGCAGCATCAGGGCACGGCCATTGCCCTTGCGGGGGAAGACGCCCGTGTGCGACTGATGACGGAGACGGATGCGGCCGGGATCATCGAGACGGACAAACGCGGTTTCGGCTCGGATCGAAGCCCGGTGATCGAACATCTGCTGACCCTCTCGGAAGCGATGGTTCTCGAGGAAAACGGCAGGATCAACGGTTACGCCCTGTGTCGCCGGTTTGGCCGGGGGCATGTCCTCGGCCCGGTCGTGGCGGCAAGCGAGGAAGATGCGGTCGCGCTCATCCGCCCGCTGATCGCCCTCCATGAGGGCAACTTCCTGCGCATGGACACCCGCCATCCGAACGGGCCGCTGCAGGCGGCACTCGAACAGGCAGGCCTTGCCCTGTTTGATCACGTGACGACGATGCAGCTGGAACCGATCGGCAAATCACCGCAACTGACTGTATTTGGCCTCGCCAATCAGGCGCTGGGATAGCGCAATCCGATCGGATCCGTCGAAAGGCTGCCATCTGCTTTTCTGCACTGGCTGGAACACAAACTGCCCGATACTATGCATGGGATGGCTCACCGGCCGGATAACGCAAGGGAACGCACGTGAAGCTTGACCGCATCGACATTCGGATTTTGCACGAGCTGCAGAAGAACGGCCGCCTGACCAATGTCGAACTTGCCGAACTCGTACATCTGTCGCCGAGCCCGTGCCTGATGCGGGTGAAAAAACTGCAGCAGGTGGGCTATATCACGGGCTATTCCGCCCATATCGATCTCACCAAACTAGGCCCGACCGTCACGGTCTTTACCGAAGTGACGCTGAGCAACCACCGCCAGAACGATTTTTCACGCTTCCAGCAGGCGATCGAAAAGGTGGAGGAAGCGATCGAGTGCCACCTGATTTCCGGAGGCTACGACTATCTTCTGAAATTCGTGACGGCCAGCATTTCCGATTATCAGGAACTGATGGAGCGCCTGCTCGAGGCGGAGATCGGCATCGACAAATATTTCAGCTTCATCGTGATGAAATCGCCCTTCGTGAAACATCACCTGCCGCTGCGTACGCTTTTCCCGGATAATTGACCCTCCAAGCCCGCCGGGTGACCCGGCAGGCGCAGTTGGTGGTGCAACAGGTCAGGCGATCCGCTCGCTGACCGCGTTGGTGATTTCATCCGTCGAATTCTGGCCCGGCGTGGTGCCGATGCCCGCTGCCGTCGTGGCTTCGATTGCGGCCATCACACGGACGGCTGAAGCCGTCTCGCCCAGATGTTCCAGCATCATTGCCGCCGACCAGATGGTGGCGATCGGATTGGCGATGCCGAGATCGGCGATATCCGGTGCCGAGCCATGCACCGGTTCGAACATCGACGGCGCACTGCGGTCCGGGTTGATGTTGGCGGAGGCCGCAAACCCAAGCCCACCCTGAATGGCCGCACCGAGATCGGTCAGAATGTCACCGAACAGGTTGGAGGCCACGACGACGTCAAGCGTTTCCGGCGCCATGACGAAACGGGCGGCAATCGCATCCACATGGTAACGCGACACCTCGACATCGGGATATTCGGCGGCAAGCTGGTCGGTGACCTCATCCCAGAACACCATCGAGTATTTTTGCGCATTCGACTTGGTGACGGAAGCCAGTTTGCCGCGACGCTTGCGGGCCTGTTCGAAACCGAAGCGCAGAATGCGTTCGACACCTGTGCGGGTGAAGATGGAGGTTTCGACCGCCACTTCATCGGCCGTTCCCTGATGCACGCGGCCACCGGCACCCGAATATTCGCCCTCGGTATTTTCGCGGATGCAGAGAATATCGAATTTTTCAGCCCGCAATGGCCCGACGACGCCGGGCAGAAGCCGGTGCGGCCGGATATTGGCATATTGGGTGAAATTTTTGCGGATCGGCAGAAGCAAACCGTGCAGCGAAACCGAATCCGGCACTTTCTGCGGCCAGCCGACGGCGCCGAGCAGGATGGCGTCGAAACCGCGCAATGTCTCAATGCCGTCTTCCGGCATCATCCGGCCGGTTTTCAAGAATGTGTCGCAGGACCAGTCGAACCACGTCGCTTCGAGCGCCGCACCATCCAGTGCGCAGGCCTCGGAAATGACCTGCCACGCCGCCTGCGTGACCGGAGTTCCGATCCCGTCGCCGGGGATTATTGCAATCTTGTGAGCGCCCATCCGTCTCTCCTCATGTCTTTGCGGCAAAGGTCGCAGACCTGCCCGTGATTTGCTGCCGGTCTTTTCTGAAAGCGCAGCATATTCTGCCCGGCATCGGAAAAGAACCGCAGGATCGTCCGCGCCCAACGTTGCACATATGGGAAAAGACGAAAGGGTGTTTTCATGCTTGGGCTTTCCGATGCCAACCTGTTTCGAACCGGCTGCCTGATCGGCGGCGAATGGCGTGATGCGTCGAATGGCGCGCGCATGGCGGTGGTCAATCCGGCCAACGGCGAGGTGATTGCGCAGGTGCCGGACAACACGGCCGACGATACGGCGCAGGCGATCGCCGCCGCCGAAAAGGCGCTACCCGAATGGCGTGCCCGTCCGGCAGCAGAGCGTGCCAAGCTTTTGGAGCGCTGGTCGGCCTTGTTGGCCGAACATACCGAAGATCTGGCCCGGATCCTGACATTGGAACAGGGCAAGCCGTTGTCCGAAGCGCGCGGCGAAATCGCCTATGGCAATGCCTTCATCAAATGGTTTGCCGAGGAGGCGCGCCGCATCGGCGGCAGCACCATTCCGTCGCCAACGGCTGGCCGCCGCATCATGGTGATGAAGGAGGCGGTCGGTGTCTGCGCCATCATCACGCCGTGGAATTTTCCCAATGCGATGATCACCCGTAAGGTGGCGCCGGCTCTGGCGGCCGGCTGCACGGTCGTCATCAAACCCTCTGATTTTACGCCACTTTCGGCGCTTGCTCTCGCCGTTCTGGCGGAGCGCGCAGGCATTCCGGCCGGCGTGATCAATGTGCTGACCGGCAAGCCGGAAGCAATCGGCGGCGTGCTGACCGCAAGCCCGGTCGTGCGAAAACTGTCCTTCACCGGCTCGACCCGCGTCGGTTCGCTTCTGATGCAGCAATGCGCCGGCACGGTGAAGCGCCTGTCGTTGGAACTCGGCGGCAATGCGCCTTTCATCGTGTTTGATGATGCCGATCTCGACCTTGCCGTCGAAGGCGCGCTGCAGTCGAAATTCCGCAATGGCGGCCAGACCTGCGTCTGCGCCAACCGCATCCTTGTTCAGTCCGGCGTCTACGATGCCTTTTCGGAAAAACTGGCGGCGCGGGTCTCGGCCATGAAGGTCGGTGATGGTTTGACGGATGGCATGGATATCGGCCCGATGATCAATTCGGCAGCGGTGGAGAAGATCAACCGCCATGTCGCCGATGCGCTGGCGAAGGGCGCGAAGGTCATTTCTTCGGCCGCTTCCGGGCCGGAAGGCGCGCAGTTCGTGACGCCCGTTGTCCTCAGCGGCGCCAATACGGACATGATGCTGGCGCAGGAGGAAACATTCGGGCCGGTGGCACCGCTTTTCCGCTTCGAAACGGAAGATGAGGCGATCCGCATCGCCAACGACACGCCATTCGGTCTGGCCTCGTATTTCTACACCCGCGATCTGGCACGCGCTTTCCGCGTCGGAGAAGCGCTCGAGACCGGCATGGTGGGCCTGAATACCGGCCTGATCTCCACGGAAGTGGCACCCTTCGGCGGCGTCAAGCAGTCGGGGCTGGGACGTGAAGGCTCGATGCTTGGTATCGACGAATATCTCGAAACCAAAACCTTCCATATCGGCGGGCTTTGAGAGGGGCGAGTGAACATGTCCGTTCAGGAAATTCTGGCTGATCTCGTTGCCATCCCCTCTCTACCGGGTACGCCTAATACGGTGATCACGGAGTGCCTGCGCTCACACCTTCAGTATGCCGGGGTAGAGGTGACCGTGTTGCCGGGACCTGAAGGTGACCGCGCCAACCTGTTCGTGACGATCGGCCCGCGTGACAGGCCGGGCTACATACTCTCCGGCCACAGCGATGTCGTTTCGGTCGACAATCAGGTCTGGACGACCGATCCGTTCCGCCTTGCCGTCGATGATGGCAGGCTGACTGGCCGTGGCACCACGGACATGAAGGGCTTTCTCGCCTGCATGCTGGCCATGGTGCCGGAATTTGCCGCCATGCCGTTGCGACGGCCGGTGCATCTGGCCTTCTCCTACGACGAGGAAATCGGCTGTCGCGGCGTCGGGAACATGATTTCCCGCCTGCCTGAGCTTTGCGCACCACCTGCCGGCGCCATCATCGGTGAGCCGAGCGGCATGCGGCCCGTCCTGTCGCACAAAGGCAAACAGTCGCTGGAACTGAGCTTCACCGGCAAGGCCGGCCATTCGTCCAATCCATCGCTTGGCGAAAATGCCATCTATGCCGCAGCCGACATGCTCATGCACATTCGCAGCATGGCCGAGAGCATGGAGCGCAACGGGCCGTTCGATGCACGTTTTGTGCCCGCGCATTCCACCTGTCAGGCCGGCGTGGTGCGCGGCGGTGCGGCGGTCAACATCATTCCCGACAGCGCCGAGATTCAGTACGAAGCGCGAGCGATCCCCGGCATTGATCCGCGTTCGCTGAGTTTGTCGATCATCGAGCGTATCGAGGTGCTGAATGCCGAGGCGCAGGCGGCGGGCCGTGCTCTCTCTGCCACATGGCGGGAGACCTCCAGCTATCCGGCCCTGCCACCGTGTGCCGATCGCGGTTTTGTCGAACTGATGGAAAATCTGAGCAGCAAGCCGTCGGTCCAGGCCGTCAGTTATGGCACCGAGGCCGGGCTTTATCATCAGGCCGGCATTGCCTCGATCATCTGCGGGCCGGGCGATATTGCCCGCGCGCATGGGCCGGATGAGTTCATTCTTCTGTCCGAACTCGAAGATTGCCTGGTTATGCTGCGCGGTCTCGGTGCAGAATTGTGCCGTGATGCCTGAACCTCAAAGGAAGCCGTTTTCATGACCAATGATGTTACCCAACGAGTCCTCGACCATGCCGGTTTCCGGCAGGCGCTCGACCATATCGACGCCGGCTATGACCGTTTTGTCGAAGAGCTGATCACGCTCACCGAAATCCCCGCACCGCCTTTCAAGGAAGAGCGCAAAGCGGCGACCTATCTGGAAATGATGCGGCAAGCCGGGCTGGAGGACGTCGCGAGCGACGAAATCGGCAATGTTTGTGGTCTCATCCGTGGCACCGGCAATGACGGTTATCTTGTCGTCGCTGCTCATCTCGACACGGTCTTCCCCGAAGGCACCGATGTCACCGTTCGCCGCGAAGGCACGAAGCTTTTTGCGCCCGGCATCGGCGACGATACGCGCGGCCTATCCGCCAATCTCACCCTGATGCGGGCGATCAAGCAGTCGGGCATCCGTCCGAAAAAGACCATCCTCTTCGTCGGTGATGTCGGCGAAGAAGGCAAGGGCGACCTGCGCGGCATCCGCCATCTGTTCGCAGAAGGAAAATATCGCGACCGTATCGATGCCTTCGTTTCCGTGGATGGGCCTGAGACGGCGCGTATCGTCAACCAGGCGGTCGGCTCGTATCGCTACCGCGTCACTTTCGATGGTCCGGGCGGCCACAGCTACGGCGCCTTCGGCACGGTCAACCCGGCTTATGCGATGGCGGAAGTGCTGACCGGTCTTTCGAAACTGCATCTGCCGAAGGAGCCGAAAACCACGGCAACGCCGTCCGTGTTCGGTGGTGGCACCTCGATCAATGCAACACCGGAAAACGTGTGGTTCGAGCTGGATCTGCGTTCCGTTTCCCAAACCGAACTGGACCGGATAGACGGTGAATTCCATGCCATGCTGGGAAAGGCGGTGGAGGCCGAAAACGCCCGCGCGGATACCACGGCCGGCGAGGTCACGGTGGAGGCCAAGCGCATCGGCCATCGCCCGGCAGGCGCTGTTGCCGCCAATGCGCCGATCATCACCTCCAGCATCGATGCGGTAAAGGCTTTCGGCTTCGAACCACGCCTGATGGCATCGTCGACCGACGCGAACATTCCAATCAGCCTCGGCGTCCCGGCCGTCTGCATCGGCTCGGGTGCCGGACCGCATACCGGTGGCCGTGTCCATTCGGTGGAAGAATGGATCGATGTGGAACGCGAAGGCCAGCTGAAGTCACTGCATGCGCTTCTGGCCGTCGTTCTCAGCATCACCGATCTGGAAGACTGACCGATATTTTCGCTCCGTCCGCCTGTTCGGGGCGGGCCTTATTTTGCAATGGAGAAGCCATGACCTTCCAGATCCTGTCCTATCCGGGCCGTGTCGAAACCTTTCGCAGGATTTTTGGCCGCGACATGCCGGAGGTCGGTTTTGCCGGTTCGGTGGAAGAGGCCGATCCGGCGGATGTCCGTTACCTGATGGCCTGGACCTTTCCGGATAATCTCGCCACGCGCTACCCCAATCTGGAACTGATCTTTTCGACCGGTGCCGGCATCGACCAGATAACCGGCGTGGACATCCCGCCGGGTGCAAAATTGGTGCGGATGATCGAGGAAGGTGTCACCACGCTGGTGCGTGATTATGTGGTCATGGGTGTGCTCGGCCTGCATCGCGATCTGCCGGCCTTTCTGGCGCAGCAGCGGCAGGAAGTCTGGAAGACGCGCGATTTCGTCTGGCCCGACCAGCGGCAGGTCGGCATTCTGGGCCTTGGTGAACTCGGCATGGCGACGGTCCATGCGCTGCGCCCCTTCGGTTTCAATCTGGCGGGCTGGAGCCGCACGCAAAAGACCATCGAAGGTGTCGATTGTTATCATGGTGCCGATGGCTTGGCGGCCATGCTGGCAAAGACCGATATTCTCGTCTGCCTGCTGCCGCTGACGGCGGAAACGCGGCATATCCTCAATGCCGAACTGTTTGCGCAACTGCCCAAGGGGGCCGGTCTCGTACACGCCGGGCGTGGCGGCCATCTCGATCAGGATGCGCTTCTCGATTCGCTCGACAGCGGTCACCTTTCCGGCGCCTTCGTGGATGTGACCGATCCCGAACCCTTGCCGACAGGTCATCGTCTCTGGTCGCATCCGCATGTGGTGCTGACGCCGCATATCGCCGGCCACAGCCGACCGGAAAGTGCAGCCGAAGCAACCATCGCCAACATTCGTCGGCACCTTGCCGGAGAACTGCCGAAGGGCGTGGTGGATATCCGGCACGGTTATTGATTTCGCGGGCGGCGGGCGGCGGGCGTGACTGCTTTTCTGGCAGCAAAGCCCGCCGCATTCGCCAATCTTGGCAGAATATGCGGCTGTAGCCGCCATCCCCAGTGACCTTCACTGGTCAAGCCATGTGACATTCGGGCTTCTCGCAGCGGAGGCATCATGAAGACCCTCAACCCTTCCGATATCACCATCGTCGATCTCGGCCCGGCTGACGCCGCCGAGGCACAGCGCCTGTCGCTGCAGGAAGCCTGGCCGCATCGTCTGGAGGACTGGCAGTTTCTGCTGGACATCAGCAAGGGTGTCGGCGCTATCTGCAACGGCAAGCTGGTCGGCACGGCACTTTTGACGCCCTATGGCGAAACCGGAGCCACCTGCAACATGATCATCGTCGATCCGGCCATGCGTGGCCTCGGATTGGGGAGGAAGCTGGTCGAGAGGCTGTTGGAAAAAGCCGGTGATCTCGAATGCCGGCTGATCGCCACGGAAGCGGGCCTGCCGCTTTATGAAAAGCTCGGTTTCGTCGCGACAGGCAAAATCCGCCAGCACCAGGGCGTGGTGACGGCCAAACTCTCCTTCGTCGGCGTCATCGATGCAACACCGGGCGATCTGGATGATCTGGTCGCGCTCGACAGGGTAGCGCTCGGTCTGGACCGCAGCGCGCTGGTGGCAAAGTTGATCGACAAACAACCGTTTCTGCTGTTGCGCGATAAAAACGGTCTGCGCGGTTTTGCCTCCTGCCGTCCGTTCGGGCGCGGTCATATTCTCGGGCCTCTGGTGGCGCGTGATGATGAAGCCTTCAAAATTCTCCTCACCGCCTCAATCGCGCGACATCACGGAAAATTCCTGCGCGTCGATCTGACCGATGCCGCGGCCGCTGAGGTTGCTGTGGTCGAAGCAGCTGGCCTTGCAAAAGTCGGCGGCGGTGTCGCCATGACGCGACCGGGCATTCGAAGCGCAGAGCCTGTCGGTGATGCACGCGTCTATGCGCTGGCGGCGCAGGCCCTGTGCTGATTTCTTCCTGATTTGAAAGCAAAAAAAGACCCGGAAACATCGGTGTTTCCGGGTCAAGTCGTTGGGGAGCTTGGGCTATGCGCCGACTTCAGCCGACGATGACGTAGATTTTTCGGACGGTCTCGATGGTCTTCCAGATGCCGACATAACCCGGCTTCATCATGAAGCTGTCACCCTTGCGGAAAATGCGCGGCTCCTGGCCCTGTTCGGTCAGCTCGACGACCCCTTCCAGCAGGTGGCAGAACTCGAATTTTTCGCCCTTGATGGAATGGTTGGAGCCGGGTGTGGCTTCCCAGATACCAGTGATGACTTCGCCGTTACGGGCATCGTCGAAGGCCCAGGTGCTGTAGGTCGGGTCGCCCTCAACCAGCTTTTCCGGGTCGCATTTGCGTGTGACCGGGGTTCCGAGCTTGGACTGGTCGAATTTGATGAGAAGGCTCATGTATCGCTCCTGAGATAAATTACTGGAAGCGGTCGAGCGCCTTGTAATAGGCGCC
The DNA here is from genome assembly GCF_009617585.1 of Endobacterium cereale. Lineage (GTDB taxonomy): Bacteria > Pseudomonadota > Alphaproteobacteria > Rhizobiales > Rhizobiaceae > Neorhizobium > Neorhizobium cereale. The sequence goes on from NZ_WIXI01000043.1 coordinate 182,181, forward strand.
GACCAGAGGAAGAAACCAGGGCTTGCCGAAATGGCCGGGAACTGCGTTCCAGGCGAGGCCATCCCAGGGATTGCGGTTGATGCGGCCGGTCATCAGATCGGCCATGATCTCGCCCATATGGGTAGCAAGCTGTGCGCCGTGGCCGGAATAACCCATGGCGTAGTAAAGGCCCTCGGCCTCGCCGGCGCGCGGATAACGGTCCTTTGTCATGTCGACCATGCCGCCCCAGCAATAATCGATGTCGATATCGGCCAGATGCGGAAAGATTTTTGCCATGCTGTCGCGCAGGATAGCGCCAGCCTTGGCATCGGAGCGTTGATCGGAGGTCGCGGAAAATCGCGCCCGCCCGCCCCAGATCAGCCGGTTGTCCGGCGCCAGCCGGAAATAGTTGCCGACATTCATAGTGTTGACGTAGGTGCGCTGGCCCGGAACGGTGGCAGCGACTTCCGCATCCGTCAGCGGCCTTGTGGCAATGAGAAAACTGCCGACCGGGATGATGCGGCGGCGGAAGAATGGGAAGGCTGCGGTCGTATAGGCACCGGTTGCCAGCAGCACCTTGCCCGCAAGAATATCGCCGCGTGGTGTCTTTAGTCGCCAGGCATTGCCTTCGCGCTCGCGCGCCGTCACCGGTGTCTTTTCGTGAATGACGGCGCCATGGCGGGCGGCGGCGGTGCCAAGCCCGCTGACGAACCGCCCCATATGCATCATCGCGCTTTTGGTCTGCAGCATGCCGCCGTGAAACGCGTCCGAGCGGACCTCGTTGACGAGATCGGCGCGGCTGAGCATTGCCGTTTCGGGATCGGCATCCTTGTTCAGCGCTTCGAAATTGCGGGCAAGGCCTTCATAATGCGCTGGTTTGGACGCGAGCTTCAGCTTGCCGGAGTGGCGGAAACTGCAGTCGATATTTTCGTCCGCAATGATCCGCTCGATCGTGGCGATACCATCGTCGAAGGCTTTGTAGATTGCGCGCGCCTTGTCCGGGCCGAACGTTTCACGGGCATGGCCATAGCTGTGGGCGATGCCGTTGTTGAGATGTCCGCCATTGCGGCCGGATGCGCCGAAGCCTACGGTCTCAGCTTCGAGCACGACGACGGAATGCCCCTCCATGGCCAGTTTGCGTGCAGCACCCAGCCCGGTAAAACCTGCGCCGATGACGGCGTAATCGAAACAGCCGCCGACGGCATCTTTCGATGCCGCGGCGAAAGCGGGAGCCGTATCGTGCCAGTAGGAGAGGTATTTCATCTCACATCCTCAAAGGCCGAAGACGCCGGGCAGACCGCCGATGTCCTTGATCTCGGTATATTCGTAGAATGGATTGGCCGGCTCGTGTTTGCGGTTGACCCAGACCTTTGACTTGATGCCGAGGTCATGCGCGGTCATCAGGTCGTAGCGGAAGGACGAGGAGACATGGGTGATGTCTTCCGGGCCGCAACCGAGAACGTCGAACATGTACTCAAAACCGTTCATCTGCGGCTTGTAGCTGCCGGTCTCTTCAGCGGTGATCACCTTGAAGAAAGGCGCGCCGAGCTTTTCGACATTGGACATGATCTGGCTCTTCATCGCGTTGGAGAGGATGACGAGCGGGATTTCCTTGGCAACGGCTGCAAGACCTGCCGGAACATCCGCATGCGGGCCCCAGGTCGGTACCTCCTCGTAGATTCGGATTGCGTCTTCCGGCTTGAAGGTCACGCCGTGCTTTTTGCAGGTGCGTTCGACGGCATTGTGCACCACCTCGGCATATGGCTTCCATGCGCCAAGAACCTCGTCGAGGCGGTAGGCGGAAAAGCTCTTAATGAAAACGAGCATGTCCGGCTCGGACAGGTCATCGCCGTAGATGCGTCGCGCGGCGCCGGCCATGTCGAAATTGGTGAGCGTGCCGTAACAATCGAAAGTGACGAACTTCGGCCGAAAAGTCATGGCGGGAATTCCTGTGTTGCGAACATTGGCGAGCCTTGTCGGCTCCTGCACCAAATCCTATGGGGCGTCTCGAAGATGGACCCGCCGCATTGAGGGGCGGCCGAAGCACAAAACACCGTATGTCGTGGTCGCGGCGACACGATCTTGCGGGAAGGTGATGCGCTCGCCGCGGGTGCCGAAAGCCTTGCCGCCGCCGCGGCGGCATATCCTTCGGCGCGGTTGACGACGAACAGCGCAATCTTTCGTCGCGGCCGGTCAATCAACCGAACAGTGCGCGATCCGGGCCGGATAATCGGGGCAAATCAAAGGTCCTCAGTGCGTTCCTGAACAAAGCAGGCAGCGCCCAACAACCGGAAATGATCATGCTGTCCAATTCCCTCGTCGAACTCGATCGCCGTCACCTTATTCATCCGGTCGCCAGCTGGCGCGGTCATGAAGCAGCCGGCGTACGCGTGCTGACCTCGGGGCAGGGCGCCACGGTGCGCGATGCGTCTGGCAAGGAACTGATCGACGGATTTGCCGGGCTTTGGTGCGTCAACGCCGGTTACGGGCAGGAAAGCGTCGTTGAGGCGGCAATGAAGCAGATGCGTGAGCTACCTTATGCCACCGGCTATTTCGGCCTCGGTTCGGAGCCAGCCATCCGGTTGGCCGCGCGTCTGGCCGACCATGCGCCGGGTGACCTGAACCATATCTATTTCACGCTCGGCGGTTCGGATGCCGTCGATAGCACCGTGCGCTTTGTTCGTTATTTCTGGCACGCGCGCGGCCTGCCGCAAAAGGATCAGTTCGTGACGCTAGAATACGGTTATCACGGATCATCGACAGCCGGTGCCGGCCTCACCGCCATCCCCGCCTTCCATGCCGGTTTCGGCGTGCCTTATGACTGGCAGCACAAGATCCCATCGCCTTATCCCTATCGCAATCCGGTGGGTGAAAACCCGGCCGACATAATCGCGCAGTCGAAAGCGCAACTGCTGGCCAAGGTCGAGGAATTGGGTGGACCTGAGCGGGTCGCCGCATTTTATGCCGAACCTATCCAGGGCTCGGGTGGCGTCATCGTGCCGCCAAAAGGCTGGATGAAGGCGATGCGTGATCTTTGCGCCGAACTCGACATCCTGTTCGTTGTTGATGAGGTCATCACCGCCTTCGGTCGCACCGGTCCGCTGTTTGCCTGCAGCGAAGACGATATCGTGCCGGACATGATCACTACGGCAAAAGGTCTGACGTCGGCCTATGTGCCGATGGGCGCCGTCTTCATGTCGGAAAAAGTCTATCAGACGATTGCGGACGGTGCCGGTAAGGCGGCCGTTGGCCACGGTTATACCTATTCCGCCCATCCGGTTTCCGCCGCTGTCGGCCTCGCGGTGCTCGATCTCTACGAAGGTGGCCTGCTCGAAAATGGCCGGCGCATGGGCGAACGCCTGCAGGCGGGCCTGCATTCGCTCAAGGACCATCCGCTGGTCGGCGACGTGCGTGGCCGTGGCATGCTGGCGGCGATAGAACTGACCACCGACAAGGCCAAGAAGACACCGCTGCCGGCAGCTTCGGTGCCTTCGACGCGCATCTTCGATCGCGCCTGGGATGCCGGCCTCGTCATCCGTGCCTTCGCCTGGGGCGTCATCGGGTATGCGCCGCCCTTGTGCTGCACTGAGGCGGAGATTGACGCCATCATTGAGCGTACGCGCAATGTGCTCGATCTGACGCTCGAAGATCCGGATGTCCGCGTCGCGTTGCGCTGATCCCGTCGAGCCAATGATGCGGCAGTCCATTTGCCGTCTCAAAACCTTTTCCGCCGTGACCCTGTTCCCGTCATGTCCTAATCACACTGCCTGTATTCCTCGGAGAGCTTCATGCCCGCGCCACTGATGACGATTGCCACCGGAACAGATATGCCGGCCCGCGCTGATGTGGTGGTGATCGGAGGCGGTATCGTCGGCACGTCCATTGCCTATTATCTGGCGCGATCAGGCGTCAGCGTCGTGCTCCTGGAAAAGGGCCGGATTGGCGCCGAGCAATCGAGCCGCAATTGGGGTTGGTGCCGGCAGCAGAACCGCGATGCGCGCGAACTGCCGATGGCGACCAAGAGCCTTGAACTCTGGGATGCGCTGGCTGCCGAGATCGGCGAAGATGCCGGTTTTCGCCGCTGTGGCCTGACTTACCTTTCAGACAGCGAAAGCGAGATTGAAGGCTGGGCAAAGTGGCGTGAATTCGCCATCACCCAAGGTGTGCGCACTTTCATGCTCAGCCCTCAGGAAGCGTCGGAACGCGGCAGGGCAACGGCCAAAGCGTGGAAAGGCGGCGTCTTTTCGCAGGATGACGGCATTGCCGACCCTTCGCGCGCCGCCCCGGTTCTGGCGCTTGGTGTCATGAAATTCGGCGGTGTGGTGCTGCAGGAATGTGCGGCCCGTGGCATCGAGTTGTCGGCCGGCCGGGTCAGTGGCGTGGTGACGGAGAGGGGCACGATCGCCACCTCGCAGGTCGTCGTCGCCGGTGGCGCATGGGCCTCGTCGTTCTGCCATCAGATCGGTGTCGGCATGCCGCAGGCATCGACCCGCTCGACCATCCTCTCCGTCGGTCCGGGCAATGCGGGCGATATTCCGCCGGCGCTGCATACCAAGGAGGTTTCTGTGACGGCGCGTGGCGATGGCGGCTGGACACTCGCGGTGTCCGGTCGCGCACAGCTTGATCCGACACCGCAGAACATTCGTTATGCGAAGGCATTCCTGCCGATGTTCACCCGCCGCTGGGGCAATCTGTCGGCCGGCAGCCTGCAGGGCTGGGGGTGGGGTCACGAAACCCGCCGCATCTGGAAGCTCGACCGCCCGACGCCGATGGAGCAGGCCCGCATTCTCGATCCCAAACCGAACCGCGCGATTGCCGAGGACACGCTGGCGCGCGCCCGAAAACTGCTGCCGGGTCTTGGCCACAATCCGGTGCAGGCGACCTGGGCGGGTTATATCGACAGCACGCCGGATGGCGTGCCGGTCATCGGACCGGTGGAACATGTTCCGGGTTTCATGATTGCAGCCGGTTTTTCCGGCCATGGTTTTGGCATCGGCCCGGGCGCCGGTTTGCTGGTCGCTCAGATGCTGACCGGCCAGCAGACTTTTGTCGATCCTGCGCACTATCGGCTGGAGCGGTTTTCCCAGTCGTCATGGGGCAAGGTTTCAGAGTTCTAATCTGTTCTTGCCTCGACAAACTCCCGCGGTGGCTCCGCTCTAAAAGGTTGGAGCCATGAGGTAGTGACCAACACCCCACACGTCACCATCGTCATGACCGAAGAGGCCGGCCGTTGCCAGGAAGAACAGCCGCCAACGACGTATCCAGAGAGAAGCATCCTTGCCGTAAACCTGCTCGAAGATTGGCCTTATATGATCGATTTCGCGGTCGAAGTTTGCAAGCCAGTCGAGCGCTGTCCGGCGGTAATGCACACCAGACCAGCGCCATTCCTGGTCCACCTTGAAAAGATCGCCGAAGCGGTGCGGCAGGTCATGCGCGGGCATGATGCCGCCGGTAAAGAAATGATGGGCGATCCAGTCGGCCGGATCGTCGTGGTTGAAGCGATAGGAGCGGTTCTTGTGCGTGAAGACGTGCAGAAAAAGCCGACCATCCGGCTTCAGCCAGCCGCGCACGCGTTCAAGCAGGCCTCTCCAGTTCGACATGTGCTCGAACATTTCAACGGAGATGACGCGGTCGTAGCCTTCGGTCGTTGAAAAGTCGTTCATGTCCATGGTGAGGACCGTCAGGTTGGCAATCCCGCGCCGCTGCGCCTGCTGCAGAATGAATTCTCGCTGTGATGCCGAATTTGAAACAGAAGTGATATTCGCCTTGGGGAAATGTTCCGCCATGTGAAGTGACAGCGAACCCCATCCGCAGCCGAGTTCCAGAATGCGCATGCCATCCTCAATCGCCGCATGCGTAACGGTCTTGGCAAGCGCATGACTTTCAGCTTCGGCGAGTGTCGTGTCGGGCGTGGGATAGTAGCAGCACGAGTATTTTCGCTGTTGTCCCAGCACCAGCGAAAAGAACTCGGCCGGGACTTCGTAATGCTGGCGATTTGCCTCATCCGTGTGGGTGGCAATGGGGAAACTGCCCATGGTCTCCGCAAACGTCCTTTCGGCGTCGTCCGGTGTGGCGGCCAGTCGCCGTTTCGTGCGGCCACAGAGGAAATCGATGCCCGCTAGCGTCATGCTGTCGGAAAGCGGCGTGCGCTCGGCTGCGTTGATGGCAAAGGCCAGCATGTTCAATTGCGTATCTCCTCAAGGTCATGATGGTCGGATTTACGGGGGCCGGGAAAAAAGGCGTTGACGCGATGTTGCAGCGCCCGGAATTTTTCGCCACGGGAGCGCAGCATGTGCTCTTCCAACGGCGGAATGCCGGAGACATGCACCAGCAGCCAGTACATCATCATCGGCGCCAGCACTGCGATCCAGCTCCAAGCCGTGCCGGTCACCGCGATCGGCAACCAGCCGCACCAGAACAGCCATTCGAAGAAATAGTTGGGGTGGCGGGAATAGCGCCAGAGCCCGGTCTCGCAAACCTCGGTCTTTGCCTCTGGCGTCTTGCGGAATTGTGCAAGCTGGCGATCGGATATGGTCTCCCCGTAAAGAGCGATGGCTGCAATGCCAAGCCCTGCGAAATCGAGCGGACCGGGGAAGGGGGCATTGTTTGTTGCGGCCAGATAGACCGCAACAACAAGAATGAAAGCGGCAAGTGCCTGGATCTGCAAAAACAGAAAGAGCCTCAGAGCGGCCCTGTCGCCCCATTCCTCGGCAAGCTTCGCGTAACGCGGATCCTCGTCGTGACTGCGGGTTCGTGCGCCGATATGGCTGCCGAGCCTCAGCGACCATGCGGCAATCACCAGGAATACGGCCATGCGTCGGCCAAAATCGCCATCCGCCAACAGGGCGCCGGTCATGCCGCCGATCCCGACGGCAAAAGACCAGATCGTGTCGATCCAGCCGCTACGTCCTGTCCAGCGCTGAACGGTCCATGCGGCGGTCATGGCAAGTGACAATCCAACCGCAAGGCCGACAAGAAGAAGCATATCCATTCACTGCCTTATGTTTGGGCCGCATGTGTTTGGGCCGCATGCCTGGCGATTTTTCTCGCCCATGACCGCAACTACGCGGAACGGAGCCAAATGGTTTCGCGTTGGCGCACAAAATCTCTACTGAGCCGACAAAAACCGGGCCCGATGAAACTTATTGCGACCGATGCTCGTCAGTAATTGAAAGCAGGCGATGAATGACAGACGAAATCGGCGAGGGTTCTATGACATTTCACGAGACCGGCAGCGGTGGGGACCGCTTGAACATAGCGGTTGTCGGCAGCGGCATTTCAGGCCTTTCCGCGGCCTGGCTTCTTTCCCAGCGCCATGACGTCACCGTTTTCGAAGCCGCTGACCGCATCGGCGGCCACAGCAATACGGTTGAGTTTGAAACGGCTGCGGGACCGGTCGCGGTCGATACCGGCTTCATCGTTTATAACGAGGTTACCTATCCCAACCTGACGGCGATGTTCAGCTTGCTGGCGGTGCCCACCGCCGCCTCTAACATGTCCTTTGCCGTATCGCTCAACGAAGGCGATTTCGAATATTCCGGTGGTACCGGGCTTGGGCTTTTTGCGCAGCGCTCGAATATCGTCAGTCCGCGTTTTTGGTCGATGATGCGCGATCTTTTGCGCTTCTACCGCAATGCCCCGCGCGATCTCGAAACGATGAATGGCATTTCGCTGGATGATTATCTCGACCGCAACGGTTATGGCCGTGTCTTTCGCGAGGATCACCTTTATCCGATGGCCGCTGCGATCTGGTCGACGCCTGCGGTGAAGGTCGGCGAATATCCGGCGGCCAGTTTCGTTCGCTTTTGCCGTAACCACGGGCTTTTGGAACTGTGGGATCGTCCCGTCTGGCGCACTGTCAACGGCGGAAGCCGGGAATATGTGAAGCGGCTGACCCGGACATTCGCAGACCGGATTCTCCTTTCCACACCTGTCGCGGCCATTCGCCGTGGCGAGGGCAAGGTCGACATTCACGATATCCATGGCAGGCAGCATCAGTTCGATGATGTGGTGATCGCCACTCATGCGGATCAGGCCCTGCGGTTGTTGTCGGATGCCAGCGAGCGTGAAAAACGCATTCTCGGAGCCTTCCGTTATTCCCGCAACGAAGCGGTACTGCATGGCGATACCAGCCTGATGCCAAAACGGCGGGCCGCATGGTCAAGCTGGAACTACGTTGCCGATACGCGCAGGACGACGGGCGAGGACGGGCAACAGCCGTCGATCACCTATTGGATGAACCGATTGCAACCGTTGGGAACTGCCCCGCCGACCTTCGTCACGCTCAACCCTTCAAAGCAGCCGCGCGAGGACACCGTCATCCGCCGCGAGGTTTATGAACATCCGATCTTCGACCTCGAAACGGACAAGGCGCAGCAGGACATCTGGACGCTTCAGGGTGTACGTAACACTTGGTTTTGCGGCGCGCATTTCGGATCCGGTTTCCATGAGGATGGCATTCAGGCAGGTTTGGCGGTTGCCGAAGATCTGGGCGGCGTCAGGCGTCCTTGGCAGGTGGTGGAGGAAAGCGCCCGTATCGTTCGCAAACCCGTGACGAGGCCTTCGCGCCAGCCATTTGCTGAGGTGCCGGCCGAGGTGTCGGTATGAGCGCCGTGCTGAAATCGGCACTTTTCCCCGGCCATGTCACGCATGCGCGGCTTAAGCCGAAGGAGCACAAACTCGCCTATCGTATCTATTCGCTGCTTCTCGATCTCGACGAACTTGGTGAACTCGATCGAAAACTGAAACTGTTTTCGATCGATCGGTTTAATCTGTTCTCTTTTTGCCGGAAGGAGCGTGGCGACCGCTCGGGTTCCGATCTCAAGATTCAGGTCGAACGATCCATGCGCGCTGTCGGGGTGGAGCCGGACGGCGGACCGATCCGTCTCCTGACCATGCCGCGATTACTGGGCTGGGCCTTCAATCCGCTGAGTGTGTTCTTTTGTTACGGTCACGATGAAAACCTGCGGGCGATCCTTTGGGAAGTCGACAACACGTTTGGCGAACGCCATGGCTACATGATCCCGGTCGAGGGGGACGGTGGCGAAATCGTCCAGCATTGCAACAAGACTTTTTACGTGTCGCCCTTCATGGACATGGACCTTCGTTACACGTTTCGGGTTCAGCCTCCGACTGAAAAACTTTCCATCCGTATCGAGACATTTGATGCCGACGGTCCAGTGCTGACGGCACGGCATCTGGCCAAACGGACGGAGCTGACCGATGCCGCATTGCTGAAGGCATTTTTCGCAATTCCATTCCTGACGCTGCGTGTGGTCGGCGGCATTCATTGGGAAGCGCTGAAAATCTGGCTGAAGGGTGTGGGTCTGCGTATTCGCCCCAAACCTCCGGCGGTGCCGGTGTCCTACGTTCTCCGCGCGCCCTCCAACCGCAATTCATCTCCAAGCAAGGTCGAAATGAATGAGCCAGTCTGACGATTTTTCCGAGATGATGTTTGCCGCACAGGATGCGCCGGTCCCGCTGGGGCTGGGCGGGCGCGTGACGGAAAAGCTGATCCGCAATCTTCTTCACGGCCATCTCAAGGTGGTGTTGCCATCCGGCGCCGTGGTGCAAAAGACCGGGCCGGAACCCGGTCCCGACGCCACTATCGTCATGCGCCGCTGGCGTGCGCTGAGGCGGCTTGTGACCGCTGGCGATATCGGTTTTGCAGAAGGGTTCATTGATGGTGACTGGACGACGCCGGATTTGACGGAGCTGATCCGCCTTGCGGCCCGCAATGACGAGGCGCTGGCGCCGGCCATTGACGGCCATGTGTTCATGCGGCTCGCAAATCGCGTCAGCCATCTTTTGAATGCCAACACCAAGCGTGGAAGCCGCCGCAATATCGAGGCGCATTACGATCTCGGCAACGATTTCTACAAGGAATGGCTCGATCCCTCGATGCTTTATTCCTCCGGCATTTTTGATGAGAACACGACGACGCTTGAAGCCTCGCAGCGTAAAAAGCTTGATCGCATCCGCGAAAAGCTTGATCTCGAAGGTGGGGAAAGCGTGCTGGAAATCGGCTGCGGCTGGGGCGCGCTTGCCACCGATCTTGCTGCCCGTGCCGAAGCGAATGTGACCGGTATCACGCTTTCGCCATCGCAGCTGAACTGGGCAAGGACTGCAGTTGCCGACAGTGGAATGGCGTCACGGGTCGATTTGCGATTGCAGGATTACCGCGATGTTCGTGGACAGTTCGACCGGATTGTTTCTATCGAGATGTTCGAAGCCGTCGGAGAGGCCTACTGGCCGGGCTATTTCGACACGTTGAAACGCTGCATGAAATCCGATGGCCGTGCGGTATTGCAGATCATCTCGATCGAGCCAGCCCGGTATGAGGCTTATCGCGGCAAGGCCGATTTCATTCAGAAATACGTCTTTCCGGGCGGTTTTCTTCCCTCGGATGACGCCTTGGCGGCGGCTGTCAACACAGCGGGCCTGAAGCTTTGCGAAGTCGAGCATTTCGGCAAGTCCTATGCTCGCACGCTGATGGAATGGCGCATTCGTTTCCTCGCAGGCTGGCCAGCCATCGCGGCGCAGGGGTTTGACGAGCGCTTTCTCCGTTTGTGGCTTTATTACCTCTGCTACTGCGAGGCCGGTTTCGAGGAAGGCAGCATCAATGTCGGGCTTTATACGATCGAACACGCCTGAGCGTGTAGGGAGGAGGCTGAGATGAGAACTGTGATCATGATCTCCGTGCTTCTGGCATCCGGTTATGCCGGCATGGCTCATGCTGCCGACTATGATGGCGAATGGGCAAGAGGTGACGGAAAGGCGCGCGTTCTGGTCGCGCCATGCGGTTCGGATATCTGCGCCACCAATACCTGGATCAAACCCGGCACGCCGAAGGAGAAAAAGGGCGACAGACTGGTGATGACGATCAAGCGGGATGCCGATGGTGTGTATTCGGGTAGCGCTTTCGATCCGCAACGCGACATGACCTACAAGCTGACCTTGACCGTCAACGGCAACAGCATGACCACAAAAGGCTGCGTCGTTGCGGGGCTAATTTGCAAAGGCGTCGACTGGACGAAGATCGCCGATACAGCAAAAAACGGATTATGAGGAGAAAACGATGAAAACCTACGCCACCGCCTATATCGTTGCGGCAATCGTATTCCTCGTCGTCGATTCCGTCTGGTTGAGTACGATGGCGGACCGCCTGTACCGGCCAGTCATGGGCGACATGCTGGCGCCGAAATTCCGCCTTGCGCCGGCAATCGTGTTTTATGTGCTGTTTATCGCCGGCCTGACCTTTCTGGCCATCCGCCCGGGTCTTATGGCGCAATCGGTGTGGACGGGTGTCATCCACGGCGCGGTTCTCGGCTTCATTGCCTATGCGACCTATGATCTGACCAATCAGGCCACGCTGAAGAACTGGTCGACGTCCCTGACAATCGCTGACCTGATTTGGGGCACATTCGTTTCTGCCCTTGCTGCTGGAGCGGGCACTTGGGCCGCATTGCGGTTCATCGGCCCACCGAGCGCCTGACGGTGTCTTAAAGCGCGGGTTTAGCTGCCGCTTCCATGTGGTTTTGAGAGTAATCCGCCTGCTGCCCCGATAATCGCTGGCGATACCTTTCTTTTGCAGCGACCAGGTGCGCGCGCATGGCATCGCGCGCGGCATCGGCATCACCGGCTGAAATCGCCTGCAATATGCGCAGATGTTCGCGTTGCAGGCCGCCGAGATAATCGGGTGAAAGAACCTCCACTGAATACCAGGGAGAACTGCGGTCACACGGAATGGTCCGGTCGCCCAGCGCGTCGAGAATTTCGACGTAAAACTCGTTATTGGTGGCAGCGGCAATCTCTCGGTGAAAGGCAAAATCCGCCTTGCCTGTCGGTTCGCCCTGTTTCAGCAGCGCTTCGAATTCGAAAAACGCTTCCTGGATGCGGGCTTCCTGCGAGGGACTGCGGCGCTGGGCGGCAAGACCGGCGCTCTCGATTTCTATGCCCATGCGCACTTCCAGAACATTGACGGCGCGGCTGATGCGGTTTCCCATGTCTGCGGTGATCGCGCTGATCTTCAGCGTCGGGTTGTCGATGACGAAAACGCCTGCGCCGTGGCGCACTTCCACCATGCTGTCGGCTGCAAGCGCCGCCACGGCCTCGCGCACAACCGTGCGGCTGACGCCAAACAACTCGGTCATGCGGGTTTCCGTCGGCAGTTTCTCGCCGACGGGATAATCGCCGGCGAGAATTTGTGCGCGCAATTGCTGCGCAACATTTTCGAAGAGTTTTGGTCTTCGCTCCACACGCATATCCGCAGTGTTTGCAGGCATCGTTTCTCTCCCTATCGGAAGACGCTCGGCAGCCAGAGCGAGAGGGCGGGGATGTATGTCACGAGCATCAGCACCACGAGGCCAGCACCATAGAAAGGCCAGATCGAGCGCATGGCCTCCCACACGGATATCTTACCCACCGCGCAGGCAACGAATTGCACCCCTCCCACCGGTGGCGTATTGAGGCCGATGCCGTAGTTGAGGATCATGATCACACCGAAATGTACCGGGTCGATGCCATAGGCGACGGCGATCGGCAGGAAGATCGGCGTAGTGATGATGATCGTCGGGCCCATGTCCATGAACGTGCCGAGCACCAGCATGATCACGTTCAGGAGAAGCAGGATCATGATCGGGTTGTCGGACAGCGTCTGCATCCATGCGACCAGCGTTGCCGGCACGCGCAGGAAGGCCATCAGCCATGAGAAGGATGCCGCGCAACCGATGATCAGGAGAACCATGGCGGTGGTGCGCACCGCACCCATGGTGGCATGCACGAAATCCTTCCAGCTCAGCTGGCGGTAGATCAGGAGCGTGACTAGCAGCGCGTAGATGACGGCGATGCAGGAGCTTTCCGTGGCGGTGAAAATGCCGGAGCGCACGCCGCCGAAGATGATGGCGATCAGCAGCAGGCCCGGGATCGCGACCGCAAAAAGATGCAGCGCTACCATCAGGCCGGGAAACGGTTCGGTCGGATAACCGCGCTTGCTGGCAACGATATAGGCTGTCACCATCAGCACGGCGGCAAACAGCAGGCCGGGAATGACACCGGCGGTAAACAGGTCGGCGATGGAAATTTTTCCACCGGCCGAGATCGAGTAGATGATCATGTTATGCGATGGCGGCAGGAGCAGAGCAATCAGCGCCGCCATCGAGGTGACGTTGACGGCATAGTCGGCACCGTAACCACGCGCCTTCATTTGCGGGATCATTAGACCGCCAACGGCTGCGGCTTCAGCAACAGCCGAGCCGGAAATGCCGCCGAACAGGGTGGAGGTGAGGATGTTCACCTGTCCCAGTCCGCCGCGCAAATGTCCGACGATCGAGGCCGCGAAGGCGACGATACGCCCGGCAATGCCGCCACGCACCATCAGGTCACCGGAATAGATGAAGAAAGGAATGGCGAGCATGGAAAACACGCTCATGCCGGAATTCATGCGCTGGAAAACCACCAGCGGCGGCAGGCCCATATAAACGACGGTCGCGAGGCTGGAAATGCCGAGGCAAAACGCGATCGGCGTGCCGATCAGCATCAGCAGCGTGAATGTGCCGAAGAGGATCCAAAGTTCCATTCTATCATTCCCCCTTCGCCGAGCCGGGCAGGTTCAGCCGGGCCGCGTCCTTGCGAACGTCTTCGATATTTTCCAGTTCGACCGCGATTTCGGTCGGCGCCATTTCGTCCAGGGCCTCATCGATGGGGGCGCCGAGCGCGCGGGCGACAACGCGTTCCAGCGCAAACAGGGTGATCAGCACGCCACCGCCGACGATGGGCACGTAATCCCACGCGCCGGATATGCCGAGCGCCGGCATTGTGGTCGCCGCCGTGAGGCTGATGAGACTGCCGCCATACCAGACCATGCCGATGCCGAAGGCCAGGATGACGAGGTCGGAAATCATCCGCAGCCACTTCTTGCCGGCCGGCGGCAGCACATAGAGCAGCACGTCGAAACCCATGTGATTGTTCTCGCGCACGCCGACGGCTGCGCCGAGAAAGATGAACCAGCTCATCAGGATCACCGCGCCGGGTTCGGTCCAGCTGGGGGAATCGTTAAGCACGTAGCGGCAGAAAACCTGCCAGGCGACGATGGCCGTCATGGCGACGAGACCGATACCGGCAAGGTAAAGCACCAGCGTATTGAGCTTGGTGAGAATGGGCAGGCCAGTTCTTAGGTGGGCAGACATAGGTAAGCGTCTCCTGACCTTTCCGGCTGACGGAAGGGTTGGACAAAGGTCCGGCATTCGGTGTTGCGGAAACGGTGATCCCACCCCGTCCTGATGGACGGGGTGGGATCAGAAATTACTTGGTGGCCTGAACGTCGGCGACGAGCTTCTTCAGTACGTCATCCTTGACGTGCTTGTCGTAGACCGGCTTCATCGCGTCGATAAAGCCCTGCTTTTCGACCTCGTTGATCTGGGCGCCCGCCTTTTCGACGGTGGCACGTGATTCACCGGTTTTCTTGGCCCAGAGCTCACGCTGCTTGGCGACGCTGTCCTTGGCGGCCTGCTTGAACAAGGCCTGATCTTCCGGTGTCAGCTTGTCGAAGGCGGCTTTGTTCATGACGAACACTTCCGGCAGGATCGTATGCTGATCCTCGGAGAAATATTTGGCGACTTCGAAATGCTTGGCGGTGTCGTAGCTCGGATAATTGTTTTCCGCACCATCGATGACGCCGGTTTCGACCGAGGAATAGACCTCGCCGTAGGGCATCGGCGTGGCGTTGGCGCCGAGCGCTGCCGTCATGTCGACAAAGATGTCGGACTGGATGACGCGGAATTTCAAGCCCTTCATGTCGGCCACGGTCTTGATCGGCTTTTTCGAATTGTAGAAGGAGCGCGAACCGGCGTCATAAAAGGCCAGAGCGACAAGGCCTGCCGGCTCGAATGCCGCCTTGATCTGGTCGCCGATCGGGCCGTCCATCACCGTGTGCATGTGTTCTTCCGAGCGGAAGATATAGGGGAGCGCCGGCACGATGGTTTCCTTCACGGTGCCGTTGAACGGCGCCATGGAGACGCGGTTGAGTTCGATCACGCCGGAGCGAACCTGCTCGATCGTATCCTTCTCCTCGCCGAGCTGCGCCGAGTGATAAACCTCGACGGAATAACGACCGGCGGTGCGTTCCTTGATCAGTTCGCCGAAATATTTGACGCCTTCGACGGTCGGATAACCGTCCGGATGTGTGTCGGACGATTTCAGCACAGTCTGCGCCGCCGCCGTTCCCAGCATCAGCAGCGAAGCCACCGCAACGCCGGACAACAATTTGGTGATATGCAACATATTCTCCTCCCAGATCGCGGGCGCCGCCCGCTGTTGCGCTTCAGAAAAAATCACACGCCTATCCGGCATCACGACATGTCTATCGCAAAGCAGTTACGCATCGGCAGTGGATTTTTCAGCCGTTCCTCCTACGGTTGAAACATATTGGTAGAAGGCAAAATTGATCATGTCAACATATCAAAAAGTATCAGATGTATGATGACTTTTCGGTCGCACAGTCCCTGTTGCGTCGATAGTGTAAATCCGGACTGAAACGACGACAGGGAGGGTTCTCAGTGACTGTTTCCACCCGAATGCGCACCGCCATCATCGGTCTTGGCATGGCCTCGCCGCAGCATGCGCAGAGCCTGCTTGAACTCAAGGATGAGGTCGACGTGGTGGCAGCATTCAGCCCGAGCTCGAACCGGCGCAGCGCCTTTGCAGAACGGTTCGGCCTGCCGGTCGTGGAGAATGTCGATGTGATTTTCAATGATGCATCGATCGACTACATCATCATTCTCACACCGCCAAATACACATCTGGAACTGGTGCAAAGGGCAGCGGATGCCGGCAAACATGTGCTGCTGGAAAAACCGCTCGACGTGACGCTCGACCGCTCGCAACAGATCGTCGATATAGCCGCCAGAGCAAATATTAAGCTCGGCGTTGTGTTTCAGCGCCGTTTCCGCCGCACCTTTGCCGAGACAGCCAAACTCTTGGCCGAGGGAGAATTGGGCGAGATCGTTTCCGTTTCCATGCGGCTCAGCAACTGGCGGCCGCAAAGCTATTACGACGAACCGGGACGAGGTACGATTGCTCGTGATGGCGGCGGCGTGTTGCTGACGCAGGCAATCCACACCATTGATCAGATGATCACGCTTGCGGGCCTGCCAGCCGAGGTTGCCGGCTTCGCGGTCACGAGTGCCGTACATCGTATGGAAACAGAGGATCTTGCGCATGCCATCATGCGCTTTGAAAACGGCGCGATCGGCTCCCTCAGCGCCACGACCTCCGCCTATCCCGGATATCCGGACGAGATTGAAATACTAGGTACGAAAGGCTCAGCGCGGATGGGCAGCGATTCCGGGACGATAGCTTTGATGGACGGTCGCAAAATAGAGTTGACCGACAGCACCGATGGCGGAGGCACGGGTGCCGATCCCATGGCCTTTTCGCATCAAAACCACCTCGCTCTGCATCAAGCTTTTCTGGCTGCCTTGCGTGACAATCGCGAGCCGATAGCTTCCGCAACAGAGGCATTGAAGGCGCATCGCTTAATCGCGGCAATCCTGCAGGCTTCCAGCGAAGGAAAAACGGTGGCAGTCTGACCGGTTCGATCAGTCGGCAAACTCCGGTTCGGTGCGCATCAGCTGGCGACGAATGCTTTCCATGTGCAGACGTGCGCTTTCAGGGTCGCCTTCGCGCATTTCCAGATAGGTTTTCTGGGCGATGTCTGCCGGCACCGCCTTGAGTTCGCGGCCGGTCGACATGGCGAGCAACTGTACCTCGGCGGCACGCTCCAGATAATAGAGATCGTCATAGGCTTCGGCGATGGTCGGGCCGACCACCATGACGCCGTGGTTTTTCAGGAAAACGATATCGGCATCCCCCATAGCGCGGGCAATGCGCAGGCCTTCGCTGTCATCCAGCGCAAGGCCATTATAGTTTTCATCGATGGCCGTGCGGCCATAAAATTTCAGTGCGGTCTGACCGGCCCAGACAAGCGGTTCGCCTTCCAGCATGGAAAGCGCCGTTGCGTAGGGCATATGCGTGTGGAAGGCGGCGGTGGCGCGTGGCAGGGTCTTGTGAAGCTGGGCGTGGATGTAGAAGGCGGTTGCCTCCGGTTTGCCGCTGCCGGCAACCACATTGCCGTTGAAATCGCAGACGAGAAGCTGGGAGGCGGTGATTTCCGCAAATGCCCAGCCGTATGGGTTCACCAGAAACAGGTCTTCGTGGCCGGGCACGACGGCGGAGAAATGGTTGCAGATGCCTTCTTGCAATCCGAGTTTTGCCGCCATTCGGAAGGAGGCGGCGAGATCGATGCGCGCTTCGCGGATGGCATTGCTGTCCAGCGTGAGATTGCGCAGAACGGCTGGCGTGGAGACGGTTTTCAGTTCGTGAGCCATGGCATTCTCCTCGATCGAAATTACCGATGAACGGCGAGTGCGTTGTCGTAGAGGGAACAGAATTCGGCCGACACATCCGATGCGATGGACGCAATCAGCGGCGACAATCGCGAGGACGGATTGTCGAGATAAACGGCGAAATAATCGGTTGCTGGGAACGGGTGGCGGACATTGAGCACTTTCAATGTGCCGAGCCTGAGTTCGTTCTGGATGACGATGGGCGGCAGAACTGCGATGCCGATGCCGGCGGCGACCATGCTGATCGTCGTTGCCAGCGAATTGGAATAATGCACCACACCCTGGCCGAGCGAATTGGTCGGCAGATACTCGACCATGCGCTTGTAGGCCTGCGTGCCGACTTCATAGGAGATGATCGGGTTCAGCATCAGATCGGCGCGGGTCATCGCGTCGTCATCGGAGGGAAAGGCGCTGTTGGCGATCCAGAACATGCCGAGCGTACAGAGATCGACGATCCTGAATTTTTCCAGTGCAGGGCCGTGAAAACCCAGAATGATGTCGAGTTCGCGCTTTTCGAGTTTTGACAGGATGGTCTGTGAAGCGTCGGTGGTGACCGATACACGCACGCGCGGAAATCGCTGTTTCAGCGTTTCCATGATGCCGGGGAGAATGGCCAATGCCATCGAAGGAACGAGGCCGATGCGCACGGTGCCTTCGACCGTTTCGGGTGGCGCAACATCCGCGACAAGGCGATTGTAGCGGGCGATGATGTCGCGCGCGCCGGAGACGAAGGAGCGACCCTCGCGGGTCAGGTGCACATCACGCGTATCGCGTTCGAAAAGGCGGATGCCGAGTTCCTGCTCGATGGCCGATATGCGGTTGGAAATGGCAGCCGGGGTAATGTTCATGCGGTCGGCGGTAACGCGAAAACTTCTTAGTTCCGCAAGCCAGACCACGGTTTCAAGGAAACGAATATTCATCGCGTGAACGCGCCTCACCGTTTTATCGACCGATCATGCGCATTATTCGCGTCCAGATTGTCGTAAGCTGTTGTTTTACACAGACTATGTTCCCGGTCGCCACGTTACACCGTGAAGACGATATGGCAACGCCGGGTCGGTAGAGTTTGCTGTTTCATCGCAAAAAGAAGGCCCGGATTTTTGCCCGGACCTGGTTTGTCAAAAAGCTCAGGCGAGCTTGGCCAGAACCTTGGCGGTGGCGCCGGTCATGTCGCCGAGTTTCTGCACCTTGTCGCGGACGCTTGCCTCGCGTTTCTTGCCGGTGTCCTGACGTTTCAGCGCTTCTTCGGAAACGGCACGCACCTCATCACGCGGGATGACGAGAACGCCGCTTTCGTCGGCGAGAATGGCGTCACCCGGCATCACCACCGCACCGCCGCAGCTGACTGGAATGTTGAAGCCACCACCGAGATCGTAAAGCCGTGTCGTGATCGGCGAGAGGCCACGCGACCACATGGGGAAATCCGAATCCTGAATTTCCGTGAGGTCCGTGCAGGGGCCGTCGACGATACCGGCAACCGCGCCGGATGCTTTTGCCGCAACGGTGACACCGCCGCCCCAGCAGGCGTATTTGTCATCGCCCAGACGGTCGACGACAAGAATGTCGCCCGGTCGCAGCTGGCCGGTGGCGTGGTGCAGCAGGGTCGAGTCCGGTCCGGCGATGGCAAGCGTCACGGCGGTGCCGACAACACGGCGGCCGGGAAGCAGCGGCTGGATCTGCCGGTCCATGAAACCCATCAGCCGCCAATGGCCGACCGTTGCGGTTTCGACGCCGGAGAGAAGATCGAGATCCTCCTGGGGGACCTGCTCGGGCATGTCCTTGATGACGTACATGATCGAATTCTCCTTTATTTACGCGCAGGCGAGGCGGCGATGCTGGGTCATCGGGATGAGGTTGCGAACGCGCTTGATTTCTTTCGGCTCGATGCGGGCGGTGACATAACCGACCGGATCGGAGGCGCGGGCAATCGTGTGGCCCCATGGGTCGCAGACCAGCGAATGGCCGTAGCAGGCACGCTTTTCACCGTTGACGGTAACGCTACCGGTCTGGCCGCAGGCGGCGAAATAGGTCTGGGTTTCGATGGCGCGCGCGCGGGCCAGCACTTCCCAGTGGTCCTTGCCGGTCTGCAGGGTGAAGGCGGCGGGCAGCACGATGACGTCGCAGCCGGCCTTTTCGAGCTGCAGGAAAAGTTCGAAGAAACGGATATCGTAGCAGATGGCGCAACCGATCTTCATGCCGTCGATTTCATAGGTGACGATATCCTCGCCCGGCTTGACGGTGGCGGATTCCTTGTAGGCCGTGCCATCGGGTGCCACGATGTCGAACATGTGGATTTTTCGGTAGGCGGCCACTTCCTTACCTTCGCGGTCGAAGACGAAGGAGGTGTTGTAGATGCGGTTTTCGCCCTCGACCTTTTCCATGATCGTGCCGGCATGGACAAAAACCTTGTTATCGCGGGCAAAATCCTGCGCCATCGTGTAGGCTGCACCACCGGCCGGTTCGGCCAGTGCCAGTTTTTCTTCGGTCGTGGTGCCATAGACTTCGAAATATTCCGGCAGGACGATCAGGTCCGGCTGGTCGTTTTTCAGGGCTTCCGTCATCAGATCTTTGGTGATCTTCAGGTTGGCTGCGCGGTCCTGCTGCGGGTTGGTCTGGATCAGGCTGATTTTCATGGATAATTCCTCCAAATGCGATGTCGCTCAGGCGACGATCTTTTCCTGCTTGAGTGCGTTGATAGTGGACATGATGCCGGCGCGAAGAGTCATGTTCTGGGTGGCGACGACCAGCATTTCGGCGCCTTCTTCCAGCGCGAAGGTGCGCTCAGCAGGCGTCCAGGCAGGCATGATCCATTTTTTGCCAGCGTCGCGCGCGGCTTTGGCGATGCGGGAGAGGTCGCGGCGGTCTTCATCGTTGAAGGCGTAGGCGCCGCGGCCGCAGGCAAGTGCCAGATCGGACGGGCC
Source organism: Endobacterium cereale (assembly GCF_009617585.1). Lineage (GTDB taxonomy): Bacteria > Pseudomonadota > Alphaproteobacteria > Rhizobiales > Rhizobiaceae > Neorhizobium > Neorhizobium cereale. Next base: position 202,483 of record NZ_WIXI01000043.1, read on the forward strand.
GGGGAACAGGCCATCGACCGTTTCGAGCGCTGCGATCTTTTCGACATCGGCGAGGCTCTCGGCCGTTTCGATCATTGCGTAGCACTTGGTGCGCTTGTTTTCCTTCTCGAACGCGTCGGAAGACGGGCGGGCGTAACCGAACACGCGGCCACCGGCATAGGAGCGGATGCCGAGCAGCGGGTATTTGGCAGCCTTGGTCACTTCGCGAGCGTGATCGACGCCGAGAATATGCGGCAGGATGACGCCGTCGGAGCCGAAATCGAGGGCCTGCTGGATGGCTTCGGTGGTCGGCGCGATCACCTTGGTCAGGGCCGGGATGCCGAGCGATTTGGAAAAGGCCAGGAACTGGTCGAGTGTGGCGAGATCGAACGTGCCGTGCTCGAGTTCGATGACGAGTTGGCTGACGCCGCAGGTCTTGGCGATTTCCAGAAAGCCGAAATGCGGCTGCGACATCCAGAGCGCGATATTGTCCATTTCAGGTGTCTCCATTGCAATTTCAGTCACTTGCCGATGGTCTTCGACAGGCCAAGCGTACGTTCGATCAGGAAGATGATGAGAAGGGTGGCGGCGACGAGGACAACGGACACGGCGGCTGTCATCGGGTCGGTCTGGCTTTCGACATAGTCGAAGATCTCCACCGGCAGGGTGCGTAGGCGCGGCCCGGTGATGAACAGCGAGATCACAACTTCGTCGAAGGAGAGAAGGAAGGAAAGCGCGGCACTGGCGATGAAGCCAGGCATCATCAGCGGCAGAGTGATGCGGCGAACCACCGTGAAGGGCGAGGCGCCGAGCATGGTGGCCGCATCCTCCACCGATGGCGGCAGGGTGGAAAATGCCGTCAGCATGATGCGGATCACGTAAGGGGTAGTGATGATCAGATGCGCGATGATGAGGCCGGTATAGGTGCCGAGCAGGCGGGCCTGCACGAAGACCAGAAGGATGGCGAGGCCAAGCACGATCGAGGGTAGGAGAAGCGGTGCCGTGAACAGGTTCAGCAAAAACTCGCGGCCGATGAACTGGCGGCGGCGGATGGCAAACGCGGCGGGCACGCCGGCGGCAAGGCCGAGGATCGTCACCGTGACGGCGATTACAAAGCTGATCCACAGCGCCTGGGCAAAACCGGCATGAGAGAACATCGCGGCATACCAGCGAAGGCCCCAGCTTTCCGGCGGGAAAGTGATGTAGCTGTCATTGCTGAAAGACAGCGGCAGCACGATCAGGATGGGCGCGAGCAGGAAGAGATAGATGCAGGCGACGAGGAGCCTGAACGGAATGGTCAATTGGCCGATCATGTCAGGTTCCTCCTTAATCGAAGCGCTTGACGACGCGGGAATAGACCGCGAGCGCAAGGCCGAAGATGATGAGCACGATGACGGAGATTGCTGCAGCCGTCGGCCATTCCAGCTGGATCACGGCCTGGTCGTAGATTTCGGTCGCGAGCAGGAAGACGCGTCCGCCGCCGAGCAGCTTCGGCGTGATGAACGAGCTGATCGACAGCACGAAGCAGAGCAGGCAACCGAGCGCGATGCCGGGCGCAGTCAACGGCAGGATCACGCGGCGGAAGCGCGTCCAGCTGTTGGCGCCGAGCGAGGCGGCTGCCTCCTCATAGACGTTTTCGAGGCGACCGAAGCCTGCGATCAAAGACAGCGCCATATAGGGGATCAGCACCTCGACCATGCCGATGAAGACACCGAGCGTGTTGTTGGTGAGGCGCAGCGGGCTATCGATGATGCCGGATGACATCAGGATGCCGTTGAACACGCCCTGATCACCCAGAATGACCATCCAGCCATAGGTGCGCACGACGCTGCTGACGAGAAGCGGCGAGACGGTGATGACGAACAGCATGTTGCGCCATTTTGGCGAGACGCGGTGCAGGAAAAGCGCGATCGGATAGGCGCAGCACAGCGTGATCAGCGTGACGCCGAAACCGAGCAGCAGCGAGTTCGAGACAAGCTCGATGCTGAAACTGTCGGTGAAGAAATCGGCGTAGTTTTCCAGCGTGTAATTGTTGGTCAACACGCCGCCGCTGCGGCTTTCGATGAAGGAAATCATGCCGAGCCGGATGACCGGCAGGACGAAGGCGACAAAGTTGATGATCGCCATGGGAAGAAGCAGCGCGATCAGCAGAAAGGGAAATTTTCTGCGGGATGCGGGCGCTTCGGCAATCGGGACGGATGAGGTGATCGCTGCCATCATTCAGCTCCCGAACACCTGCATGTCCTGCGGCTTCCACTCACAGAGAAGCTTTTCGCCGCTCTGAAAGCTGTGGCCGGCACTGGCGGTGTGAACTTCGGTGGTGAGCGTATTGCCGCCGATATCGATGTCGTATTGCACGACGTCGCCGATATAAGTCACGCGGGTCACCTTGCCGTGGGCGGCATTGGTGGCCATGCTGACCAGCGAGCGGTCGCGGCTTGGCGTCAGGCTGATGCGGTGCGGGCGGATGGCGGCTTTCGCCTTGCCGGCGGTGAGGCCGCGGGTGTTGCAGGGGTAAACCGATGCGCCGATGCGCACCCGGTCGAGCGCTTCGATCTCGCCGTCAAGAATGTTTGTGCGGCCTACAAAGTCGGCGACGAACAGATCTTCGGGGCGCTCATAGATGTCTTCCGGCGTGCCGAGCTGGGCAAGTTTTCCGCGATGCATGACACCGACGAGATCGCACATGGTTAGCGCCTCCACCTGATCGTGGGTGACGAAGACGGTGGTGATCTGCAGGCGCTGCTGGATCTCGCGGATTTCGATGCGCATGTCGTCGCGCAGTTTTGCGTCGAGGTTGGACAGCGGTTCGTCGAGGAGGAGAAGACGCGGGCGGATGACGAGGGCGCGGGCAAGCGCCACGCGCTGCTGCTGGCCGCCGGACATTTCCTTCGGTTTGCGCTCGCCGTAGCCGGGAAGTCGCACCATTTCCAGCGCTTCCTCGACACGGTCGCGTGCTTCAGTGCGGCCGACACCGCGCATTTCGAGGCCGAAGGCGACGTTCTGCGCTACCGTCATATGCGGAAACAGCGCGTAGTTCTGGAACACGAGGCCGATATCGCGCTTGTGCGGCGGCTTGTGGGAAATGTCGTCACCGTCGATGGTGATCTTGCCTCTGGTGATGTCGAGAAGGCCGGCGATCATGCGCAGAGTCGTCGTCTTGCCGCAGCCGGAAGGACCGAGAAGGCCGAGCAGCTTGCCTTTCGGCACGTCGATATCGAGATCGTCGACGGCCATGTAATCGGCGCCGTAGCGCTTGGTGATGCCCTTCAGCTTGAGAAAGGCCTGATCGCCGGTGTTGGTTTCGGCGGCCGGTGTTTCCTGGCGCAGTTCCTGAGTTTGCATGTCTTCACCATTTGCGGATTTGAGGTCGTCTAGGGTGAGGAGAACAAGGCCCCCTCACGATGGCGTGCGTGCTCGATCACGCGTGGGAGGACGCGTGCCGCAGGGTCTTTTCTGGAGGAGGACGGAGTCCGGGCCATGAGCGGCCCGGACTGTCTTGCTTAGCGCCCGGCCGGGATGATCTTGCGGCGCCAGGGCTGCAGAATGTCGTCGCGCATGTCGCCGATCGTCATCCAGTCGACGGGGATCAGCTTTTCACGCTGGGCCGGGTCCATCATCGGAATGCGCTTGGCGGTGGCTTCATCCACCTGCGTCTTGGTGTTCACCGGTGCGTAGAACATCGCCTTGGCGAATGCCGCCTGTGCTTCCGGGCCGATCGCATAGTTAATGAAGGTCTGCGTTGCCTCGGACTCCGATGCCTTCTCGATGGCGCTGACGACGTTGATCTGCGAGGCCGTGCCTTCGCTTGGGCCGACGGAGCCCATGCGGCCCTCGGTCTGGTCGAAATAGAACTGCGAACGGGCATTCCAGCCGATTGAAACCGTGGCGGTGCCATTCGCGACCAGCGTGTAGGCGTCCGGCTTCGGCTCCCAGGTTTGAACGCGCGGTGCCAGTTCCACCAGCTTGTCGACGCCGGGATCGATCGTGTTCTTGTAGTCCTGCTCACCGGCAAGACGGTTGGAAATGATCGTCAGCAGGATCGCCTGAATGTCGCCACCACCCTGCGCCGGCAGTACGACTTTACCGGCCTGTGCCTTGTCCCACAGTGTTTCCCAGCTGGCCGGCGCGGTCGGGAAAGCCTTGGAATTGTAGATCAGCGTCAGCGTGTCATAGGTCAGCGGAATGGCGGCGCCGCCCAGATCCTTGCCGATGTCGGAGACGTCGGCGTAGTTCGGCAGTTTAGAGGTATCGAGATCGGCGACGAGGCCTTCCTCCTTGGCGATCTTGGCGACCGACAAGTCGTAGATCACGGCGTTCACCTGCGGCGCATCACGCTGGGCGCGCATGTTGCCAAGCGAGGTGGCGGCGTTCTGGACGCCGTAATAGGTCACCTTGATGTCGGGATGGGCTTTCATAAAGGGCTCGATGACAGCTTTCTTGTAATTGTCTTCGAACGGACCGCGGTACCCCATGACGGTAATATCGGCGGCGTTCGCATAAGCTCCCGACAGCATTGTCGCTGCGAAAAGCGTAGCGGAAAGGACATGTGTGGAAATGCGTTTCATATCGGTATTCCCCTTGTCAGCTTTTGGCCTTGCTTGTTGTTGAGGGAACGATAGGCAGCGTGCCGGGAGGGGTCCAACGACTAAAATCTACCGAGTGATTAGAAATTCTTTCTGAAAAGCAGCCTGCATTTTGAGGCAATAAATCGCCATTTAATCCATTTAGGAAATAATTATTTTCTATAAATACGCGTTTTTGATGTGATTGTTGGGATGGTTTTCTTATCTGCCGGCAGCGGTCGCATGTAACTGAATGCTCGCACTGGTGTTTTTATCGCGATGCAAAACCCTTTTTGATTGTATTTCTTCGCAGTCGCATCAAGAAATACCTTGAGAAGGAAAGCCCGCACGATAGCATGCAGACATCGCAGTTAAACTGCACGCAATGCGGAGTGCCCCATGACCACCCAATATATGCTTCTCACCGGCGCCAGCCGCGGTATCGGGCACGCTACGGTGAAGCTTTTCATGGAGCATGGCTGGCGGATCCTGACCGTGTCGCGGCAACCGTTTTCGGAAGAATGCCGTTGGCCTTCCGCCCGCGAAAGCCACATCCAGGCGGATCTCGAGGATCTCGACAGCATTGACGCACTGGCGGCGATTGTCCGTGAGCGCCTGCCTTCAGGCAAGCTGGCGGCGCTGGTCAACAATGCCGGCATCTCTCCCAAGGGGCCGGGCGGATCACGCCTTGGTGTGACCGATACGGATGCCGCCACATGGTCCCGCGTGCTCAACGTCAACCTGATCTCGACGGCGCTTCTCGCCCGCGCGCTGATGCCGGAACTGAAGGCCGCGCAGGGATCGATCGTCAATGTCACCTCGATTGTCGGATCGCGCGTACATCCGTTCGCGGGCGTCGCTTATGCGGCATCGAAGGCGGGCCTTGCAGCCCTGACCCGTGAAATGGCGCATGAATTCGGCCCGATGGGCGTTCGCGCCAATGCCATCGCACCGGGTGAGATCGACACCGCCATCCTGTCTCCCGGCACGGCGGATCTCGTCAGCGCGCAGGTGCCGATGAACCGGCTGGGCACGACGCGCGAAGTGGCGCAGACCATCTATTTCCTCTGCACAGAGGCGTCCTCCTACATCAATGGCGCGGAAATCCACATCAACGGCGGCCAGCACGTCTGATTGCTGGCAAGTGCACTGGCAGGACAAGCGGGAGCAATGACCATGATAAACAACGCCGCCGCACGCGTGCTGGGTGCTGAACTGGAAACCGGCGCCATTGCCGTACCGCCGGATCAGGCGGAACGGATTGCGCTTGATCATTATGGTCTCACCGGCAAGGTCGAATGGCTGTGGGGCGAAAAGGACAGCAATTATCGGCTGACGCTCGAGGATGGCACGGGCTACCTGCTGAAAATCCTCAACCCGGCCGAAGATCCGAACGTCACTTCGATGCACAGCAAGGCGCTTTTGCATGTGGAGGCGATGGATCCCGGCATTCCTGTTCAGCGCATTATCCGCACAAAGGAAGGCGCTGCCGATTTCCGTTTCGTCGCCGATGATGGTGGCGAGCGCGGTGTGCGCATGGTGACGTTTGTGCCCGGCATGGCGCAGCGCACGGCATCGCATTCGCCGCTTCAACGCGAGAAGATTGGCGTGTTGCTGGGGCGCATGCAGAAGGCGCTCAAGAGTTTTTCGCATGAGGCGGCATCTCATCGCATCACCTGGGACATGACCCATGCGATGGGCATGCGCGATCTTTTGCCGGCCTTCACCGATGCTCGTGAACGCGCAAGGCTGGAAAAGGCGATCAATGATTTCGAGGCGGAGATCGTGCCGGTGATTGGGGCATTGCCGGCGCAGGTGATTCATAACGATTTCAACATGGAAAACATTCTGGTCGATCCCGACAGACCGGATGATGTTACCGGCATCATCGATTTCGGTGACATGGTGTTTGCGCCTAATCTCTTCGATGTCGGCGTGGCGGCCGCCTATCAGATCGGTGCCGAGGCTGAACCGGTCGAAGCGATGTGCGATCTCATCAGAGGGTATCGCAGCCAATGCACCCTGTCCGATGCCGAAATCGATCTCGTTTATACCGCCGCCGTGATGCGGTTGGTCATGCGTCTAGCCATTCCGCAATGGCGGGCAAAACTGTTTCCCGAGGATGCGGAGCGTTTTACCATCCGCAGCGCCAGCGTTTGGGAACAGTTGGCAAGGCTTGACGCCATTCCGAAGTCGCAGGCAATCGATCGATTGCGCGCGGCGGACCGATAAGGACAGACACGATGAACAAGCCCGTTTCGGATAAGCCAGCCGCCACCATGGTCAACGGTTTTGATGCCGCCCGGCTCGGCAGCCTGCCGGAGCGTGAGCGCAAGCTGATCGAACGGCGGCAGGCGCTGCTCGGGCCGTCCTATCGGCTGTTTTACGAAACGCCGGTGCATGTCACACGCGCCGAAGGTGTGTGGCTGTATGGGCCGGATGGCGAAGCCTATCTCGATGCCTATAACAATGTGCCCTCGGTCGGTCATTGCCACCCGCATGTGACCCAGGCAATCGCGCGGCAGGCGGCGGAACTGAACACCCATACGCGTTATCTCGGCGAACAGATTCTTGATTATTCCGAACGGCTGCTGGCGACATTTCCGGCCGGGCTCGACCGAGTGATGTATACCTGCACCGGTAGCGAGGCGGTCGATCTGGCGCTCAGGCTGGCGCGCTATTACACCGGCGGCACCGGCATCATCATCACGGAAAACGCCTATCACGGCGTCACCACTTCGGCGGCCGAAATCTCGCCGTCGCTGGGCTCCAACATGCCGCTTGGCCAGCATGTGCTGACCGTGTCGGCGCCGGATACCTATCGCGCCGAGGGGCGCGATGTCGGCGTGGCGTTGGCAGAGGATGTGGCCAACGCGATCGCGCATTTTCGCCGTCGCGGCATCACGCCGGCGGCCTTTATCGCCGATGGCATCTTTTCCACCGACGGCATTTTTGCCGATCCGGCCGGTTTCCTGAAACCCGTCGCAGGCCTGCTGAAGGACGAAGGCGTGCTTTACATAGCCGACGAAGTGCAGCCGGGTTTCGGACGTCTGGGTTCGCATATGTGGGGTTTCATGCGCCATGGCATCACGCCGGATATCGTGGTGATGGGCAAGCCGATGGGCAATGGCATGCCGATTGCGGCCGTTGTAATGACATCGGAAATCCAGGAGCGGTTCGGGCAGGATATCCGCTATTTCAATACGTTCGGCGCCAATAATGTTTCGATTGCCGCCGCTTCCGCCGTGCTGGATGTGATCGAGACCGAAGGTCTGATGCAGAATGCGCGAGCGACCGGTGATTACATGTTGGAGGGCATGCGCAAACTGCAGGAAAAATTCCCTGTGATCGGCGATGTCAGGGGGGCGGGCCTGTTTCTCGGGCTGGAATTCGTGACGGACCCCGCCAGCAGGACGGCGGATGGGGCACTTGCGTTGAAGGTCGTTAATGCGCTGCGTGATCGGCGGGTGCTGATCAGTGCATCGGGCGGCCAAGGCAATGTGCTGAAAATCCGTCCGCCACTGCCGTTTACCCGAGACAATGCCGATGTGTTTCTCGGGGCGCTGGAAGACGTGCTTTCGGAGATCGACTAGAGCTTTTCACGAGATATGCAAAGGCTCTGGTAATAAGGCAGAATCCACCCTTGGTGATCTTCGATTTTCAAAAAACGCCCGCACTCTGCGGGATATGTGGTCGGGGCACTGAAAGCTGCCTCGTAATTTAGTTAGTAATTGACACCTCTCAGTGCCCCGTTCGACGGTTTTTGTCCGCGACTTCGGTTCCTCTGCAAACGCCATCCCGGTGTTTCCACCGACCGGCGATCATGTGTGCCGCACAGGCACGCCCGGCGCGCTCTTTCGGGCTTCAGAAACGGTTCGGGTTTTGACCAGCTTGCCGTTTCCCCCGTGTCGCCGGAGGGGAACCAGTTTCCGCGAACCCCAATGATGGAGACTTACGTCTTTTCTCCACCACCAGCGCCGGCTCCAACTCGCCGGGACGCCTTCCGGTGTATCCACGATGGAGCGGGAGAATTGTAGGCATGGGTTTTGGGAGGGTGGACGAAGTCGCTGCCAACTATTTTACAAGTGTTTGATTCGGTTTGAATATATTTTTAGGAAGAGCAGTTTTTTCTTCGAAAATGTTCTGTTTGCGACATCTTGATTGCTTATGGGATGGGCAAGGCTGATATCGGCCCTATGCGGTCGTTTGACGCGCGGACAATCGCCCATCTGACCTGATCGTCAGAACCGGGTGGGCGACGTTTTCGTTATTAAAAATGACGGCGGGTGGCATATTCTGCGACCCTCCAAAACTTGGTCGCAGAATTGAAATCTCAATTGGGAGATTTTTGAAACCGCAGATAGGTAACCGAAGCGGCCGCCCACATCATAATTGAATAACAGATTACGGCTACTGATCGTTTGCGATCGACAAATATTCTTCCAGAACATTGGCGCGCTCGCAGAGACGAAAAAGTTCTTTCTGCATGACTTGAAAACTACTCACCGTTTCGCTGCCATAGAGTGATGACTCAACAGTTTTGCTGGTGTTGTGGAAATCGAGCCAGGCGCGCTCGGCGCGGATCAGATTGTCCTTGGCCGTGCCACGCTGCTGACTGAGCAGTGAATTATAAGCAGCGTTCAATCGCGCGTCTTGTCGTTTCGTCTCCGCAGATTGACATGCAGCGAGAGCGATGTTGTCTGATTCCGCCTTTTCAACGCATCCATAGAACACATTGCTAATGCCTGTGGGCGCTTGACGTTTGATGACCTGAGCGGTGCTTTCATACGCCAGCGCGCCAGAGCCATACGCAGATAGGGCGAGGCTGAGGATGAACATCGTGTTTGCTGTTTTCATGCGATACAAACCTGGATGGGCCAAAAGGGTTGAAACAAAGTTTTTTCTCAGGCGCACGAGTAGCGTCACCGGTACTGCGATAAGCGATAGCGATTTCACCCGTATCGACTCGCTGGTAGGGCGTTGCCTGAAAGAAAGCAACCAAAACAGTAATTAAAAATTGCTCTTATTGGGTGCCAAGCGGAAGACCGCAGTCGGCCCAAAGCAGCCATTGGGCGCTGACTCTATTTGCCAAGCGGTAAGGGACGGTTTTGAACGACCGTTTTCATGACAAGTGTTGAGTTCAGCCGAAGTATGGACGGGAGGGCGGTAAGCTTGTCGTCGTAGAGCATTTGAAATGTCTCCAGACTTTGGCTCACCACATGCAGCATGTAGTCGGTGTCGCCGAACAGGCGCTGCGCCAGAACAATTTCATGAATAGCAGAGACCGCTTGTTCGAATACTTCTACGGAATCTCGGTTCACTTCACGCAAGGTGACAAACACAATTGCCGAAAAATCCAGTCCAACTTTTGCTGAATCCAAGTGTGCGCTGTAGCCTTGGATCACCCCGGACTGCTCAAGCGCCCGCACACGTCTATGGCACGGCGATAGGCTAAGGCTGACCTTCGTCGCTAGGTCGGTCAGCGATAATCGGCCGTCGACTTGTAGCTCGGCAAGAATCTTCCTATCGAATTCATCCAACGCCAAAATTCTTTCCTCCAATCGCAAATCCAAAGAAGATATAGGAAGTTCATTTCTCGATCCAGCTGATATCTTCCAATCAAGGAGATCAGGATGGAAGTTTCTACCGTTGCAGCCTTCTGGGCGATATCAATGTTGTTTGTTATCACCCCAGGAGCAGATTGGGCCTATGCAATAACGGCCGGATTGAGTAACCGTGCCGCCACTCCCGCCGTTGGCGGACTGCTGACAGGTCATCTGGTTGCCACTATCGCTGTCTCTGCTGGCGCTGGAGTGCTCATTAGCAGCATACCGCACGCGATGGCGACCCTGACGATAGCTGGTGCAGCCTATCTGCTCTGGTTGGGGATAGGCATGCTTCGTCATCCCCCAGTACCTGGCACTGGGAATGCACAAGTTCAGACTACGTCAGCGAGTTGGGCCTTGAAAGGCTTTGGTGTCAGCGGCTTGAACCCAAAAGTTTTTCTGCTTTTCCTGGCAGTTTTACCGCAATTCTCTGAGCCGTCTGCTGTCTTGCCTGTCTCTGTGCAGATGGCTGTTTTGGGGCTTGTTCACGTGTTCAACTGCGCCGTCGCCTACACATTAGTGGCTGCATTCGCAAATGCAGTCCTGCGATCACGCCCCGAAGCTGCCCGCGTCGTTAGTCGATTGTCTGGAGCGGCCATGGTTGGCATCGCCGTTCTTTTGACCTTCGAGCAAATGCACTGACGATCTGGCTTGTGCACGCCATGTCTTACAATTCAAACCTAAGGAAATCACGATGCTCGAGAACATTCTCAACTCCGAAATCGCCGCTGAAGCGGAATTAGGCATGAAAATCGCCATTGTCCTCAGGGACGACCTGGAAGCCTGGCAGAGGCTTAACGTGGCGGCATTTACAATCAGCGGTGTTGGAGCGCTGGATGGGGCCACGGGCAAGAATTACAACGATGCTTCCGGAAACACCTATCTTCCCATGTTCAAAGACCCTGTTCTGGTTTTTGGAGCCGATGCCTCAGAGATGCTACGTACAGCCGACCGAGCAAGATCGAGACAGGTGAGCTTTTCGATATTTACGCGTGATCTCTTCGGCACTTTCAACGATGACGACAACCGCGCCGCTGTTGCCCGTGTTGCCGGACCTGAACTGGATATCGTCGGCCTCGCGTTCAGGTGCGAGCGTAAGACCGCCGATAAAGTCCTGAAAGGCTTGAAGCTGCTTAAATAGCCCTCAAACAATCTCTGCATTGAGGCTGGTTTCGGATTCTCCGTATTGGACGGATATCTGATCGACGTCCGCTATTGGCGCGAAGCGGAACGCGGCAGTCGCCCCGGAGCGGCCGTTCAAGATGGATCACTGTATAACCGAAATAGAACGAGAGGCGACGCAGAGGTTTTGGAACGGTTTTCGCAAGAAGCACCAGTGCTGCGATTGGGCTGTTGCAAGGACACTGCATAATCTGGGTACATTCGCTGTTTTCCTGTAATCGCACCTAGAACTCCAGCCGGCAGGCTTCTTCTTCCCTTGGTTGCATGTCCCAATAATCGTGGCCATCCTTGTCTTCGTTCTCAAAAAGACCCTCGATGAAGGCGCGGAATGAAGGGGCCTGCCGGCAGAGATAGTCATTCTCGGAAGACGACCAAGCTCCGCCGAGATTGTGCACCCAGCTATAGACGTGGCCATGATCGTCCGGTCGGAGCGACAGGATCAGTTCGATAAGACCGGGGTCTCTACCGATGACTAGGCATTGCTTCGGAAGCCGGTCACCAAGTTCTGCGCGCCAGGTCACGACCCGGTCCCAATCATTGATGGGGTCAACGAAATGCTCTGTCGGATTTGGCGCGTCGCCTGGCTCACGCGCCGTATGCGTGAACATGAGTGGGTAGACCCGACCGCCATTGTATCGCGTCATGAAGGCGCGATAATCTTCTGGGAGGCGGATGCCACTCGACTCTTCCCAAGCCTCTATGGCGTCGCAAACGGTCTTATCTGCCCACCCGCCTCGAAGCGGCTTGATCCATCGTTCAGTCATTGAAATCCCATAGCTTGTCCGACGCCAAGCTCGCGAGCGTCCTAAGCGAAAACTCCCGCTCTCAACCACGCGAACAAAAAATTGAAGTGCCACCAGCCGATCTATTCCATGAAAGGATAGGGTGGCTGCTGACTATCGCAACCATCCGAACCGGAAAATCAGCGTGTAGAATGTTCGGAGCGACTATATGTCCGCTTGTGGTGCATTGCTGCCCACGCGGCGGGATCAGGCAGGTTTTAACGTCCCCGTCTTTTCTATTTAACGGAAGCCGGCGGAGCGACCGCGAGCCGGATAAGAAACATTTTGCGGCGTGCTCCGACGGACGCAACCGGATGAGCCGCAAACCTACCGCATCCCCGCCGGGGCGCTGACAGATCGCCGCTCCACCACATGACAGGCAAGCTCGATGCGGCGTGACAGCGCCGGCACGCCGGAACAGAGATCGCGCAGCAGATCGACCGACGTCATGCCGATTTCGCGCATGGGAATATGCACGGTGCTGAGTGGCGGATTGAGGAAGGCCGCCTGCGGCAGGTCGTCCATGCCCATCACCGACACATCGTCCGGCACGCTGTAACCCGCCTGTTGCACAGCCATCATCGCGCCGGCCGCAAGGCTGTCGCCGGCGGTGAGGATGGCGGTGAAATCAAGGCCATTGGCTGCGATGCGGTCGGTGATTGCCTGTGTGGCCAGTTCCGGCAGCCAGTCATCGACGGTGACGGTCATGTCCGGTGTCGGGGTGATGCCGCGATGGCGAAGCGCATCCCAAAAACCTTCCTGGCGGCGTTCGATCGTGCGGCGGCCGGGGCGCATCAGGAAGAGGATGCGGCGGTGGCCAAGATCGAGCAGCCGGTCGGTGGCAAGCTGTGCTGCCGAGCGGTTGCAGGGGGTGACGCTCGAAAGCCGCATATGCGGATCGTCGCCATTGATCAGCACGACAGGTTTGTCGAAGGCGCGGGTGGCGGCCAGCATGCGTTCGTCATCGACCGTCAGGAACAGAAGGCCCGTCACGTCGGGGTCGCTGCCGGCCTCGTCGAGCACGGAGCGTTCGTCGCTGGCATCGGCAATCGGGCGGGTGATGATGTCGAGGCCGAGCATTTTTGCGCGGTCGCGCGCGCCTTCCAGAACATGCAGGGTGAACTGGTTGCGCACGTAATCGATCATCGCCGCACTGGAGGCGGCGATCATGATCTTTTTGCCGGGAACGGGCGCGGGCATTGGATAGTTGGCGTCTTTTGCGGCTTCGAGAATGCGCTGGCGGATATCGTCGCGCACGCCTTTTTCGCCGGTGAGGGCACGCGACACCGTGCTCAGCGAAACGCCGACTTTTTCAGCGATATCTTCCAGCCGCACACGCCGGCTTTTCTTGCCGCGCTTGTTGGGAATTGCTGCGTCCGCCATCGGTTCTCTCCGGTAATCGTCACCAGACTGCAAAAAATTTTCAGATTGCGCAATCGTAAATCCGGTGTTTACATCCGATCACCGCTCGGGAGAAGCGGATTGGAGGACTGCCTTCGCAAGAGGGTGGAAGGAGGAGTGACGATGGGCCTTTCAGCCCGGCATATCCGTGAAAAACTCGATCTGCTCGTCACCGGCATGACCGGTCTGCGCGATGACGGTCGTTTTCACGAACCCAATCTCGATGGCTCGGCCGGCGATTACATTTCCTTCGATAGCTGGGAATGGCCGCAGGGCGTCGGCCTTTATGGCCTGATCCGGATGTGGCAGTTCACCGGCCGCGACGACCTGAAGGTGCTGATCGAGAATTGGTATGCCGCCCGTATCGAGGCTGGCCTTCCCAAACTCAATGTGAATACGACGGCGCCGATGCTGGGTCTTTCGGTTCTGTGGCGCGAAACCCGCGATCCGCGCTGGAAGCCGGTGCTGGATGCGTGGGCGAACCGCGCCGTCACCGAAATGGGCCGCACGCGCGAAGGCGCTTTTGCGCATCACGTGTCCGACAAGGTCAATGACGACGAGCTTTGGGACGACACGCTTTATATGGTGGCGCTGTTTCTGGCCTCCTATGGTCAGGCCAGCGGCCGGACCGAACTGGTCGATGAGGCGGTCAAACAGTTTCTCGTCCATACCCGCTATCTCGCCGACAGGAAGACGGGCCTGTGGTTCCATGGCTGGACCTTCCAGGGACACCACAATTTTGCGGAAGCCCGCTGGGCACGCGGCAATGCCTGGATCACCGCCGGCATGCTGGATCTTTTCGATCTGGCCGACTTGCCCGTGGCGGTGAAAGACTTTTTGACCGGCGTTCTGGTGGCGCAGGTGGATGCGCTTCTCGCCCTGCAGACCGGATCGGGCGCATGGCGCACCTTGCTGGACGACCCGACTTCCTATGAGGAAATTTCCGCGACGGCCGGTTTCGGTTATGGCCTGCTCAAGGGGCATCGGCTGGGGATTGGAACACGGGAATGGCGAGAAGCCGGTTTGCGAGCCGTCGAGGCGCTTCTCGCCAATATCGATGACACAGGCACCGTGCTGAACGTTTCCTACGGCACCCGCATGGGCCATGACCTGCAGTTTTATCGCGACATCCCGATCCAGCCCACCGGTTATGGGCAGGCGCTGGCGATCCTCTGCCTGTCCGAGGCGCTGCGCCATGTCGAAGGAGACGCTACATGACGATGAAGGTTCTGTATGGCGCCGGCCCGGATGACATCAAGACATTCGATACCGCACGGCTGCGCAAGGAATTTCTGGTCGAGGACCTTTTTCGTCCGGGTGAGGTGAGCTTTACCTATACCCATGTCGACCGGCTGATCCTCGGCGGTGCTGTGCCGGGTTTGACGGCGCTGACCTTCGGTTCGGGCGAGGAGATCGGCACGCCTTATCTCCTGTCGGCGCGTGAAATGGGCATTGCCAATCTCGGCGGTACCGGCACGATCACGGTGGATGGCCAGAATTTCGAGCTGGAAAACCGAGACATTCTGTATATCGGTCGTGGTGCGCAAAAAATTTCGGTCGCCAGCCATTCGGCGGAGACGCCGGCGCGGTTCTACATGAACTCGGTTCCGGCCGGTGCCGATATCCCGCATCGGCTGATCAAACGGGCAGAATCCAAGCCGCTTGATCTCGGCGAGGCAAAGCGTTCCAACAAGCGGAATTTGCGGATGTATATCCATCCGCAGGTGGCGCCCTCCTGCCTGCTTTTGATGGGTATTACCGATCTGGCCGAAGGTTCGGTCTGGAACACCATGCCGCCGCATCTGCATGAGCGGCGCATGGAAGCCTATTGCTACTTCGATCTCGCGCCGGAAGAGCGTGTCATCCACCTGATGGGGCGTCCGGACGAAACCCGGCATCTGCTGGTCAAGGATCTTGATGCGGTGCTGTCGCCGGCATGGTCCATCCATATGGGCGCCGGCACGGATGCCTATGCTTTCGTCTGGGGCATGACCGGCGAAAACCAGGAATATAACGACGTGGCCCCGGTGGCCCTCAGCGAACTCAGATAAGGCGGCAGGCGAGCATGAACCCGCAACAGAACTGGATGCGCAAGACATTGAGGCCGGGCGACGCCCTGCGTTACTGGCAGCTTGGCCGCATCGCCGAGGAACGGTTCGACGTGGCCGACGCGCCGATGAAGGGCGAGATGGATCCGTTCTTCTTCCTCACCAAAGTGAAGAATTTCATTCCGCACGAATATCCCTGCCGCACGATCTTTGCACAAACCTATCGCGGCAAACGGCCGGATGTGCGCGGCGAATTCGAGGCGTCGCGCTGGTGGCTGCCTTTCGGTTCGCCACGGCTCGATCTCTCCGGTTTCTGGTTCCGCCCGACGCGGCTCGCCACATGGACGCGCACCTATATCGAGGCTGAAACGGCGGGGACCGCAAAGATCCGGCTCGGCACCTGCGGCGGCGCGGTTCTGTGGCTGAACGGTTCGGAAGTGGGCTGGATGGCGCCCTATAGCCGCAATCTCGAAGCCAAGCAGGAATTCGAGCTGGAGCTGACCGCCGGTCTGAACGAGATCGTGCTGTTCTTCGATGATCTTGCCGAACGTGACGCCCGTTATTTCTACCAGTTCGATTATCTCTCCGGTCCCGTCGCCAATGTCGCCCTGCCGGTTCCCGTGGAAGGCTCGGTTGCGGACAGTCTGGAAGGGGCGCTGGATGGCATGCATCTCGACCGCCAGCATTATTTTGGCGGCGATATTACCGTGAAGTTTGCCAAGGCGCTGCCGATTGAGGCCAAGGTGAATGTCGCCATCGAAGGCGATTTCATGTCGCGCGAGCGTTTCGATTACGATTTCGAACTGGCCGCCGGTGTCGCCACGCTCAATGTTGGCGCATCCGAAAATGCGCCGGCGGACTTTCGCCATCTGCGTGTGACGCTGGATGCCGGTGGTTTTGTTGCCTCGCGCTCCGTCGGCGTGGAAATCTGCCATGCGGCGCGTCAGGGTGATGCCTCGGCTTCGCTGGAGCAGCGTATCACCGACACGCTGACCGAAGTGTCCGATTATTCCGAGCGCGATACGGTGCGCGCTTTTGCCCGGTTGGCCAGCGGTCGTGGTGGTGCCGATACCGACGCGATGATCGAGGAAATCCTGCCGTCGATCGAGGATTGCCACGACTGCGCCGATTTTTCGCTGGTGCCGCTGATCTGGTCGCGAACCACATGGGGCGGCGATATCAACGAAAAGACGCGCGCCCGCATCGATGCCGCCATTCTCAACTATCGTTACTGGATGGATGAGCCGGGCAATGATGTGCAGTGGTATTTTTCGGAAAACCATGCGCTGCTGTTCCACACCTCGGCTTATCTCGCCGGTCATCTTCTGCCCGACGCCACGTTCGTTCGTTCCGGTCGCAAGGGTTCGGAGCAGGCGAAAGTAGGTGCTGCGAGAGTGCGGGCATGGCTCGATCATTTCGAACACTGGGAAATGGCGGAGTTCAATTCCGCACCGTATTTCCCGATCGACCTCAAGGGCCTGACGGCGCTGGCGGCACTGTCTCCGGACAAGGATATCGCCGATCGCGCCAAGACCGGCATCGTGCGGCTTGCGGAGATCATCGCGCGTTCTGCCCATCATGGTATGGTGACGGCGGCGCAGGGGCGTTCCTACGAACACACGCTGTGTGCAGGTCGTTCGCTGGAACTGTCAGCCGTTTCCCGTCTGCTCTGGGGCAAGGGTTTTTACGGTCGCCGCGTGCATTGCCTGCCGCAGATGGCTGTATGCCTGCGCGACCATGGACTGGTCATCCCGGAAGAATTTGCAGCGATTGCCGATCATCAGGGCGATCAGCATCAGGAATGGCGCTTTGCGCAGGGCGAAAAATCCTTTGCCGCGCTCTATCACTACAAGGGCAAAAATTTCGCCATGGGCTCGACGGTGCATTACCGCTGGGACGAATGGGGTTATCAGGAGACCGTGCTGCACCTGCGCATCGGGAACAAGCCGGAAGCCGCGATTTGGATCAACCATCCGGGCGAGACGATCCAGTTCGGTTACGGGCGTCCGTCATACTGGGGCGGTTGCGGCACCATTCCGCGCGTGCAGCAATATCGCGGGCTGGCCGTTCTGGAGTTCACCACATACGAGGAACAGCCGGACTTTACCCATGCCTGGTTCCCGGTGGCCGAGTTCGATGAAAGTCGCGTTTCGGGCAGTCTGGCACTCGCCCGCTCGGGTAACGGCGCGGTGCTTTTGCGCGCCGGATCCGAGCTTCATGCGACGACGGAAGGCCCATCTGCCGGTGCCGAACTGCGGCAATACGGGCAGAAAACCCGCTGGATCGTGCGCGTCTGCGAGGCAGGTGACCTCACTTCCGTGGAAAACCGGTTCGGCGACCTTGCGGCCAAGCATGCAACCGATGGTACGATCGTTGTCGAAGATCCGGAATATGGTAGCGTGCGCTTCCTGTCCGATGGCAGCGTCGAGGCGGAAGGCCGCGTCATCGCGCGGTCGGACTATAGTGTAAAGGGCGAGGCAGAACTGCTTCAGGCCTGAGGCGCCGAAACTGGCGTCAAAGTCGAGAGCGCATCGCAAGCCTGAATGTCGGGCCGGTGCTTGGGTGGTGAACGGACGGGTTGGGAGGCCTTAGTCCATCAGAGGAGGAAAATGCGCATGAAGACCAGATCGCTTCTTACGGGCCTCGCGCTCGCACTTCTTGCCTCGACGTCGGCCCATGCCGGTGACGTGCGCATCATGTGGTATTCCGATGGCGTCGAAGGCGAGGTGATGAAAGACCTTGTCGGGCGTTTCATGAAGGAAAACCCCGGCATCAACGTCATCCTCGACAATGTCGCCTATAGCGTCATCAAGGAACAGCTGCCGGTGCAGCTGGAAGCCGGCAATGGCCCGGATATCGCCCGCGTCACCGCCATCAAGGAACTGTCCAAACATTGGCTGGACCTGCGCCCGCTGGTGAAGGACGCCAAATATTGGGACGACAATTTTGGTCTGCAGGCCGACTGGATGCGCCCGGATGGGTCCAACCAGATTTCCGGTTTCATGACGCAGATCACGCTGACCGGCGGTTATGCCAACAAGACGCTGTTCGATCAGGCCGGCGTGCCGATCCCCGGCCCGAAGGCGACCTGGGAAGATTGGGCTGCGGCATCCAAGAAGGTACAGGAAAGCCAGCAAGTGCCGTTCGCCATGGCGATCGACCGCTCCGGCCATCGCATCACCGCACCGCTTCTCTCCTATGGCGCCAACTATATCGGCTCTGACGGCAAGCCTGCGCCGCTCGACAAGGGCGCTCGGGATTATCTGACGAAATTCGTTGGCTGGGCTGAAGACGGCACCGTCAGCAAGGACGTCTGGGTATCCGCCGCCGGCAGCACCTATCGTGCGGCCGCTGACGATTTCATCAACGGACAGCTCGCTTTCTATTATTCCGGTTCCTGGCAGGTGGCGAACCTTGCTACCAAGATAGGCAACAATTTTGACTGGGTGGCTGTCGGCAGCCCCTGCGGCCCGGCCGCCTGCACCGGCATGCCGGGTGGCGCAGCGCTGGTTGCGGTGAAATACACCAAGAACCAGAAGGACGTGGCTGTCGTCATGGACTGGTTCGCGCAGGAAAAGATCGTCAAGGAATTTTCCGAGCGCACGCTGTTCCTGCCCGGTCACAAGGGTGTGGTCGACAAGGGCGGTCTCGACTTCAAGTCGGACAATGCGCAGGCGAAAACCGCGCTCAACGTGTTCGTCGACTCCACCAAGACGACATCGGAAGCCGCGCTGAAACTGCCGGGCTGGCGCTGGTCCGACACGGTTTATGCGGCAATCGTTACCCGTATCGGCCAGACGCTGGCGGGCGAAATGAAGATCGATGATGCGTTCACGAGGATCGATTCGGATATCGCCCAGAAGGTGAAGGATGCGGGTAGGTAACCGCATCATCTACGGCTAAGAAGCTGCCCCTCACCCAAAGCGCAGCTTGCTGCGCTCCACCTCTCCCCGCATGCGGGGAGAGGGGACGTGCCCCGCTTACTGTCCGGAAATTGGGGCACAAAGGTGCCACAACGCCCTTCTCCCCGTCAGAACGGGGAGAAGGTGGCGGTAGCCGGATGAGGGGCCAATCACGAAACGCGAAGTCGGCGGGAGATCAAGCAAAGCATGACAACACCATCTCTCTCCAGCCTCATCATGGCACCCATCAATGCCGTCATGCGCATCATCGATGCGCCGCTGCGTCGCCTGCAGAAGGCGACCGGTATCGGTGGCATGGCGGCGTTTTTCCTGGCGCCGAACATGCTGATCTTCGGCATCTTTGTGCTGCTGCCTCTCGTCATCAACTTCGTCTACTCGATGACCGGTGGCACCGCGTTTTTCCTCTCCGAGCGCGATTTTATCGGTGGGGCGCAATATTCCCGGCTGTTCGAGTGCCAGAACTATCTCGATCCGATGTCGTGCCAGGAAGATGCCTTCTGGACTGCGGTCGGCAACACGTTCTGGTTTGTGGTTCTACAAGTCTCGCTGATGATCCTGACGGCGCTGATCACGGCGCTCATCCTCAATCGCGAGCTTGCCGCGCGGTCCTTCTGGCGTGCGGTGTTCTTCTTCCCCGTGCTTCTGTCGCCGGTGGTTGTCGGCCTGATCTGGAAATGGATCCTGCAACGGCAGGGCCTGCTCAATTTCGGTCTCTACCAGTTCGGCATGGACCCCTATACCTGGCTGACCGACCGCGACTGGACCTTTGCCGCGACGATCGGGGTTTCGATCTGGGCGCATATGGGTTTTTACGCGCTGATCATTCTGGCCGGCCTTCAGGCGATCCCCAAGGATCTCTATGAGGCGGCGGAAATGGACGGCACCAGACCGGCCCGCGTTTTCTGGCGTATCACCCTGCCGCTTCTGGCGCCGAACCTTCTGGTCGTCGTGGTGCTGGCGCTGATCAAGTCGGTTCAGGTGTTCGATGAAATCTACGTGCTGACCGGCGGCGGACCGGGTACCAGCACGCTTTTCCTGACCCAATATATCTATGAAACCGGCTTTGCTTCGGCACTGCGCAATCCGGGTCTGGCGGCGGCCGCTTCCATCCTCATGGGCACTGTTCTGGTGGTGCTGACGCTGATCCAGCTCGGCATCGGCAAACGCGGCGAAAACAAGGGGAAACGCTGATGGGAAATGTTGCGCGTTTCATCCTGCGCCGGCGAGGCGCCCATGGTAGCGGCAAGGGCTGGCATTGGACCGATATCTTTACCTGGGTCTGGCTGATCGGCGGGTTGATCATCATGTTCGGTCCGGCCGTCTGGCTGATGTTTTCCTCGCTGAAGACACCGGCGGCGCTCGCCGAATTTCCGCCGTCGATCTTGCCCTATGTCACCAGCCAGGCGACGGTGGAAGGCTATGACAAGCCGTTGATGCTCTACGACGCCAAGATGCCGGACGGTTCGACGCGGGTTCTCGCTGAAGTACGACGCATCGGGCTGGTGGCGCAGATGGTCGATCCCAAGGCGCCGGGAGACATCGTCAAGGTCAATATCAACGACCGTTCGCCGGTGCGGATCATGTCGTTTGCCACCAACAACTATACCGAACCCTTCGTGCATTTCGATTTCCTGCGTTATCTCTGGAACTCGGTTTTCGTGACGGTGGTGGCGACGGTGATCACGCTCGTGGTCAATTCCATGGCCGCATTCGCGCTGTCGAAATACGAGTTCAAGGGGCGGTCGGTCGCCATGCTGGTGATCCTCGCGACGCTGATGGTGCCGCTGTCGGTGATCATGGTGCCGCTTTATTCGATCATCTCGACGCTTGGCCTGTTCAACAGTCTCTGGGGTGTGATCCTGCCGACGGTGGCGACACCGACTGGGGTGTTCATCCTGCGGCAATACATGCTGACCATTCCCGATGAATTGCTCGATGCGGCGCGCATGGACAAGGCGTCGGAATGGCAGATCTACTGGCGCATCGTGCTGCCGTTGACCGCGCCCGCTCTTGCGGTGCTGGCGATTTTCTCGGTCGTATGGCGCTGGAACGACTTTTTGTGGCCTCTGATCGTGCTGTCGCGGCGTGAGCTTTACACCCTGCAGGTGGGTCTCAGCATCTATTCCGGCGAACTCAATGTGCAATGGCACTTCATTCTGGCGATGACCGTCGTCACCATGATTCCGGTCGTGCTGGTCTTCATCTTTCTGCAGCGTTTCATCACCACCGGCATTGCCGGCACCGGCCTGAAGTAAGGGACAACGATGGGCGAAATCAAACTCACCGACGTCAAGAAATCGTTTGGCGCACTCGCGGTCCTCAAGGATATCGACCTGCATATCAAGGATGGCGAATTCGTCGTTTTTGTCGGCCCGTCCGGCTGCGGAAAATCGACGCTTCTGCGCACCATTGCGGGCCTTGAAAAGGTTTCCGGCGGCGAGATCCAAATCGACGGCAAACGCGTCAACGAAGTCACGGCAGCCGATCGCGGCCTTGCCATGGTGTTCCAGTCCTATGCGCTCTATCCGCATATGAGCGTGCGCCAAAACTTGGCTTTCGGGCTGGAAAATTCCAATATGCCGAAGGCCGAGATTACCGAGCGTATCAATGAAGCGGCGCGCATGCTGGAGATCGAGGCCTATATGGATCGACGTCCCGGCCAGCTTTCCGGCGGCCAGCGGCAGCGCGTCGCCATCGGCCGTGCCATCGTGCGCCGCCCGACGGCTTTTTTGCTGGACGAGCCTCTGTCCAACCTCGATGCCGAATTGCGTGTTTCCACCCGTGCGGAACTGGCGGCGCTGCATGGCCGGCTGGGGTCCACGATGATCTATGTCACCCACGATCAGGTGGAGGCGATGACGCTTGCGCATCGCATCGTGGTGATGCGCGCCGGTCAGATCGAACAGGTCGGCACGCCGCTCGAGCTTTACAACGAGCCGGCCAACCGGTTCGTCGCCGGTTTTATCGGCGCGCCGCACATGAACTTCTTGAAGGCCGATGTGGTGGAGGTTTCAGGCGAGTTGGCGTCCCTGTCCGTCGCCGGGGGATATCGTGTTCAGGTCCGGCTTGGCCAGGCAAAGCTTAATTCCGGTCAGAAGGTGACCGTGGGTGTGCGGCCGCAGCATCTGGTTGTCAGCAATGATCCGCTGAGCCCGTCGGTCAAGGTGCGTCTGGTCGAGGCGCTCGGTTCCGAGACCGTCATCCATGGCGATATCGCGGGCGAAAAAATGCTTGCGGTCCTGCCGGGACAACAGCGTCTCAATGCTGGCGACGAGGTCCGTTTCGATCTGACGACACCGCCATTGCATGTCTTCGATGACAACGGTTTCCGTTTGTTGACGTATGCAGGTCAGCTGACCTGAGACGGGCGGGCTGAAAAAATCAGGATGTTCGGGTGAAATGTCCGAACATGCCGCGCGAAAAGCAGAGTGGATCGCCCTCGCGCTCTGTCACCTGCAGCACCTCGCCGATGATGATGGTGTGATCGCCTGCGTCATGTGCTGCCGAGCGGCGGCAATCGAGCCGGACGAGAACCTGCTGCAGGATCGGAACGCCGTTTTGTGAGCGTGACCACGGCATGGCGTCAAAACCGCTGCCGCCGCGCGTAAACGCGGAGCAGAGGTGAACCTGTTCGGCCGCCAGCACATGGACTGCAAAATGATCGGCCTGCAGGAAGAGGGGATGTTTGGAAGCGCTTTTTGCCGGCGACCACATGACGAGCGGCGGATCGAGCGAGATCGAGGCAAAGCTGTTCACCGTCATGCCGATCGGCATGTTACCTGCCATGGCTGTCACCACCGTGACGCCGGTGGTAAAGGCGCCCAGCGCATGTCGGTAGGCGCGCTGGTTCGAAGGATCGGGAACAAGCACGGTTTCCGCGGGGCTCGGGGCGGTGAAGGCCATGTTCATCGACGTTCTCCGATGCCGAGCGGTGTTGCTGGCGTTTCGGACGGCACGCGTCCATAAGCGTGTGGCAGCGAACAGGTTTTCAGCTGTGGCAGGACCTTGGTTCCAAAATGCTCGGCTTCGTCCAGATGCGGGTAACCGGAAAAGATGAAGGCGTGGATGCCCATCCTTTTGTAGGCCTCGATTTCGGACAGAACCTGATCCGTTGAGCCGACGATGGCGGCACCACAGCCGGAGCGGGCGCGGCCGATGCCGGTCCAGAGGTGGCGTTCTACATAACCGAACTGGTCCGCCAGTTCGCGCGCCTGCGCCTGATGCGATACGCCGAGCGAGATGCTGTCATGCGCGCGTTCGCGGATCAGTTTTCCGTATTCGTCATCCAGTTTCGAGACGAGATGGTCGGCGTATTCGCGGGCTTCCTGCTCGGTATCGCGCACGATCATGTGGACGCGCAGACCGTAATCCAGCACCCGTCCGTGTGCTTCGGCGCGGGCATGCACGGCGCGCATGCGCTCCGCCAGCTGTTCCTTCGGCTCCGGCCACATCAGGTAGACGTCGCATTGCGCCCCGCAAAGCTCCAGCGCATCCGGCGAATAACCGCCGAAATAGAGCAGCGGCCCGCCATTCTGCTGGTAGGGGCGGGCAGGTTCGGTGGAAACGCCCTTGAACTGGTAGATCTCGCCGTCGTGATCGATCGTGTCGCGGGTCCAGGCCTGTCGCAGGATCTGCACGACCTCATGGCTGCGGCGATAACGATAGGCGCTGTCGGCCACTTCGCCGGGAAAATCCGAGCTGATGACATTGAGCGTCAGGCGGCCTTTCAGCATGTGGTCGAGCGTGGCGACGGTGCGGGCAAGCATGATCGGCTGCATTTCGCCGCAGCGGATCGCCGCCAGCATGTTGATGTTCTGCGTGATCGGCGCGCAGGCAGCCACAAAGCTCAGCGTGTCCTGCCCGACCTGATAGGAGGAGGGGCAGAGAATGTTGCGAAAGCCCAGTGTTTCCGCTTTTTTCACGATAGCGGAACAGTGTTCGAAGCTGGAGCGCAGGGTGCCATCGGGCACGCCGAGAAAGGCGTAATCGTCCGAGCAGAGCGCGGAAAACCAAGAAATTTCGGAGGCGTCGAGATCGGCGGATCGGACTGGCACAACGGTCATCGGAATTCTCCTCCCCGAGACGATTGCCTATTGCGTAACATCGCGGTTGATGTAAATCAATAGTGTATCAATTTGGCTGCGCGTGGATGGGAGAAGGCATGCAGCAGACATCCGGCAGCTTGCCGATCTATCTGCAGATCACCGAACTTCTGATCCGCGACATCGCCAGCGGCCGACTGATCGATGGCGAAAAGCTGCCGCCGGAACGGGAGATGTCGGAGAAGCTCGGTATCGCCACTGGCACCTTGCGCAAGGCGCTGGCGGAGTTGCAATCGCGCGGAATGCTGGAGCGGGTGCAGGGCTCGGGCAATTATGTGCGCGCCGTCAGCGATCCGAAAAGCGTCTATGCGATGTTCCGGCTGGAATTGCTGGAAGGTGGCGGGCTGCCGACGGCAGACATTCTGGATGTGAAGCGTCTGCCAAAACCTGCGGAACTGCCGGAGTTCGGCGCGTCACCCGAAGGCCATCGTATCCGCCGTGTCCGCCGGTTGTCCGGCAAAGTGGCGGCGCTGGAGGAAATCTGGCTGGACGGCGATTACGTCGAAACCATCAGCGCGCAAGACCTGTCTGAATCGCTTTACCTCTATTACCGCGGCGTGCTCGGGCTGTGGATCATGCGGGCGGAGGACAAGATCGGTCTCGATCCGGTGCCGGATTGGGCGCCTGAAATTTTTGGACGCCGGGCGGGAGAGCCGGCGGTGCAGGTTTTGCGCATCAGCGAAGCGCAGGATGGAAAACGGGCGGAGGTTTCGCGCACATGGATCGACCATTCGGTCGCCCGTTATGTGTCGCGGCTGAAATGAGGATGGAGGAGAAATGGCAGTGCATTACGGCGTGATCGGCTGCGGCATGATGGGGCAGGAGCATTTGCGCAATCTGGCGCTGCTGCCGGATGCGGAGGTGGTGGCGATTTTCGAACCGGATGCGGTCATGCGGGCCAAGGCCGCCGACGTCGTTCCGAATGCGCGTTTGGTCGGGTCGGTTAAGGAGCTTCTGGCCATCGAGGTTATTGATTGCCTGCTGATCGCCAGTCCCAATCATTTTCATCTCGGCCAGCTGGAGGAAATCGCTGCGATCCGGCCGTTGCCGGTTCTGGTCGAAAAACCGCTGTTTACCGGTGCCGACGACATGGCCCGTATCGAAGCCTTGCGCGAAAAATATCCGGCGCCAATCTGGGTGGCGATGGAATATCGTTACATGCCGCCGGTGGCTCGGTTGATTGCCGAGGCGGAAGCAGCGACGGGTGGCATTCGTATGCTGACCATTCGCGAGCACCGTTTTCCCTTTCTGAAAAAGGTTGGCGACTGGAACCGGTTCAACAGCCGGACAGGCGGAACGATGGTGGAAAAATGCTGCCATTTTTTCGATCTGATGCGGCTGATCCTGAAATCCGATCCGGTGCGCATCATGGCGTCGGGCGGGCAGGCGGTGAACCATGCCGACGAGCGATATGATGGTCTGCAGCCGGATATCTGGGACCATGGTTACGCGATGGTCGATTTTGCCTCCGGTGCGCGCGCCATGCTGGAACTCTGCATGTTCGCCGAAGGATCGCGGTATCAGGAGGAGATTTCGGCCATTGGACCGAACGGCAAGATAGAATGCAAGGTGCCGGGGCCGGGACGGTTCTGGCCGGAGCATCTCGGGGCACCGCCGGTTGCCAAGGTGATTGTTTCGCCACGCGAGCCTCAGGGGCCACGTGCCATCGACATCCCGGTCGATCCGGCTTTGCTGGATGCCGGCGACCATAACGGCTCTACCTTCTACCAGCATCAGCGCTTCTTGCGCGCCGTGAGAGGCGAAGGCCCGGTGGAGGTGACCGTGGAAGATGGAAAATGGGCGGTGCTGATGGGACTGGCCGCCCAGCAATCTTCAGAGACCGGGCAGGCCGTCACATTTCGGGCGACACAGGCCTAGAAAAACCTGCGATTCACCTCTGCGGAAATCATCGGCACGGCAACCGCCGCGGCCGGGGGCAGACGCAGCATCTGCATGATTTTTCCAAGCGCGAAAGTCACGCCGACCGTTGCCGCGATCTTCAGCCATGGCTGAAGATTATCCGGCGAGGGAATGGATGCCGCCGTGGATTGCTGGGATTCCAGACGCCGTTTCAACTCGGCAACCTCCTGACGCAGGGCGCGAATATCGTCCAGCGGGTTTGAGGCAGCCGGTTTCCTGGACATTACGGTCTTGCGCGGCGTCGCGGCCTTGGCTGCTCGCGCCTTCGGACGCGACTGTGGCTTAACAGCGGTGGGCGGAGCGGTTTCCTGCGGTCTTTTCATATCGTCCTCTTTGTCATTCAGTGCTGGCAAGCCTGACGACGAGCAATCAACCCGAACCCGGCGTCGTGCTGTCTTCGCTGTCGTCGGAAAGCGAACCGGTGCCGGGCGTCTTTTCTTTGTCGGTCAGGTGCGGCTTGGCATGCGGGCCGGCCGGCGGGCTGTCGGCCTCCGGCACCTTGCGGTCGGTTTCCTCGATGGCCTTGCGGGCGCGTTCGTCCTTGCTCATCGTCTAATCCTCCTGATGCGACTGCGAACCAACAGTCGTGTTCCAATTGCGGTCCGCGAAATAGTTTTCTCAATGAAAACGCAAGCCCGACGGTCGGGTTCCCTGCCTTCTCGAAGAGCGACATCAACGGCGATCGGGATGCAGGAGCGCTATTAAACATTATTAAGAGTGGGATATCCATTCTGAGTTGTAGTCATGTTTGGTTGGAGTATTCCCTAGAGTGCACTCAGCGGATTGCTTTTGCTGTGATGGGTTGCCGAAATCCCCGGCGTTTTGCGGGGGTCGGCGGAGCAGTCCGTGGAGCGGGCGGTTGTGCGTCAGGTTCGTTTCGTGAGGGCAATTCACCAACCGAACAAAGGGGAGAAGACCAATGACTTCAAAAAATTGCTGCTGGATTATCGTGGCGACCACGGGCTGCACGACGGACAATGTTGCCGCCGTGGCTGCCCCGTCCGAAAGCTGCTGCTGGATCGTACTCGCGACGACCGGCTGCTCGACGGACGATGTGACCGTATCGAATGCAATCACTGCGCATACAAGCGTCGAGGATGACTGCTGCTGGATCGTTCTTGCCACCACAGGTTGCTCGACGGACGCATCAACGGTCAATGCGCTCCAGGGCTCACGCAAGTCCGTTGCGGGCGATTGCTGCTGGATCGTGCTTGCCACGACCGGTTGCTCCACCTGACCGGCATCAAAACCTGCAGAGGGCGCCGAAAAGCGCCCTCTTTCACCATGGTCTGAGATGATCGGCGGCGGTTCTGGTTCGTACAATGTATACAATTGACAACATTCACGAATTCTTGCGCGAGCAGCGGCTCGTTTCGAATGCCAGTTTCATGAACGGCGATTACGAAGCCACGTCGGTGACCCGGCGCAATCGCAATATCCAGGTAACGACCCTTGCCGAGGGAAACTATCTCATCAAGCAGGCTCTGGATCCCAATTCGGAAAATGGCAAAACGCTGTGGACCGAAATCCTGTTCTACAACTATCTTTCCGAAAACCCTTCGGAATTTTCCGGTTACGCCGTGTCGTCACGGTCGATCGAAGGGGACGGGCGGCTGCTTGTGCTCGATTTTCTCAAAGACGCAAAGCCGCTGTGGCAGCATTACAGATCGCGTGGACCGGACAATCTGCCCTTCGCCACGATTGGCGCGCTGGGAAAGCTGCTTGCCGTTTTCCACCGGACATTCTCGCTGGAGGGTGATCGGCCAGTCATTCCGCCGGCCTTCCTGTCCCGCGCTTTGCCTTTCGGCCTGCAGGTCAACCGCCCGAAGCCGCAGGTCACCGGACATATTCGCCAGGGCGGGCTGCAATACCTGAGAAGCCTGCAGGCCGACCATGACGTGATGCAGCAGTGGGAAAAGACCGCCGCCATGTGGAGGCACGACGCCATCATTCATGGGGATGTGAAACTCGACAACATTCTCGTTGTCGGTGCGTCCGGGGACGGCGAGGGCAAGGGATCCACGGATATCCGCCTGGTTGATTGGGAACTGGTGCAGATTGGTGACCGGGCATGGGATGTCGCCGGCGTCTTTCAGGATTTCGTTTTCTGGTGGGCGATTTCCATGCCCGAGGGCTTATCCGCAAAGGAGATGGTGCAACAGGCGGCATTTCCGATCGCCAAGCTGAGGCCGGGCATGCGCTGCTTCTGGAACGCCTATCGGGAAAACCTGCCGCAACTGCCTTCGGATCAGGTGTCCTTTCTGCAGAAAACCGTCCTTCTATCGGGCATACGCATATTGCAGACGGCCTATGAGGTCGCATCGAAGTTCGAAAACCTGCCGCCAATTGCAGAAGTGCTGATGGGAATAGGCAAAAGCGTCCTGCGCAAGCCGGAAGAAGCCGCGGAAAGCCTTTTTGGGATCGAACCGGAGGTCTCGTCATGAATGCCCTGATCGATCCTCGTGACGACGTGGCAAAGGTCATGAATGCCGTCGAAATCCTGTCGCATGGTTTCTACCGGATCGACGGCATAGAGCGTGATCTTGCAAAGATAAAAGTTCTCGATCCCTCCAAAAACGCGGCTTTGGCAACCTCGGGAAACGACGCGCCTGAAGAACTGCTGCGCAAGGTCCTGACAACCGACATCTATAACCGGCTCTACAACAGGGCGGAGGCCAAGTTTCCGCGTCTTGACGCTGACATGCTCGGAGATTTTGTAAATCATCTGTCGCAGGCCAATTGCGGGGAGGGCGCCTGGCAGGATGGATGGAGCCTGTTGGGAGAAGATCCGCAGACGAAAGAAATGGTCCTCCGATTTGATGGGGTGATGTTCTGGGCGCAGAAGGAGGCCGTTCGACTTTCTGCCGACGGTGAAGGCTGCCGGGTGAGGGCCGGCAAGGAACACAGGTTCCTCAATGCGCATTTCTACATGGCGCTGGGTGATACCTGCGTTGACGCCCTTGGTTCGCAACCGGGGCCCTTGTTGCGCTTTTTCTGGCACCTGACGGCCGAAGCCGCGATCGACTATATCGCCGCGATCACGAAGGTACTCAATCAAGCCGGTATCTGTTTCCGGACCAAGGTGCTTTCTTCCCCGCACGAATACAATCGTTCGGATGCGGGCGTGCTTTATATCCATGCAGCATAGCTTGGCCAGGCCATGCCGCTTGTCCTTTGCGTTTATGAAAAAATCGCCTCTCGCATGTCGGCAAGCGTACCGCTGTTCACGCGCGCCATCGCACCGGGCCTGGCTTTTGCGGAGGATCCCGGAAGTGGCGACAGTTTCGGGATTTCGAGATCCATGCTGATGGCCGATATCCTGATCGCAAATGCCTTCGTCTCCCGTGAGGCTGACCCTGACCGATTGATGCTCGATGCCTTTCGCGCTGCAGGCCTGCTGCCCAGACGACCCTATGCGCCCGAAGCGCATCTGGAACACTATGAAACGCTGATCATTGGAGCCCTGAAGGAATGGAGCGGCCATGAAAATCGACAGGCTTGAGGCATTCCTGCCCGCCAATGCGAGCAAGGGTTTGCTCGATGAGGCCATCCGCATCGGTGACCACCTCGTGGAAACGGCAATTCGGCAGGATCACGCCTTGCCTTGCAACTGGATGGGCCGGCGTGACATCGAAGATGCCGAGATTGCACGGTATTCGAAACGAACCGTAGCCTTGAGCCCCGAACTTTATAGTGGCTCTGCCGGAATAGCGTTGTTCCTGGGTGAGCTTTATGCCGCCACCGGAAAGGCGGCTTATGCGCAGGCCGCGTTCGGTGCCTGGCTGCGCTCGTGCCACTACATGAAGACAAACGATTTTCCGGCC
Source organism: Endobacterium cereale (assembly GCF_009617585.1). GTDB lineage: Bacteria > Pseudomonadota > Alphaproteobacteria > Rhizobiales > Rhizobiaceae > Neorhizobium > Neorhizobium cereale. Next base: position 232,815 of record NZ_WIXI01000043.1, read on the forward strand.
TCTCCGATTTCCTTTTACGCAGGCGATCTCGGGCTGATTTACATCGGTGCCCGCCTGATCGACCAAGGGGCGGCCCCGATGGGGATCGCCATGGGTGAGATCACAGCAATGGAAACGCGGCTGTGGGAGGGGCTTTGTGTCAAGCATTCGCTGGATCTGATCGGCGGCAATGCTGGTGCCATTCCCGTGCTCCTTTATTTGCAGAAACGTTTTCAGCGCGCGGCTTACGGTGAGCTCGCCCGGAAATGTGCGGAGGAGATCGTCGAGAGAAGCCAGTGGCATGACGGGATGTGCTTTTGGACGTCGGAAAAGATTCATGGTGTCGAGTTGCAAAACCCGCCGCTGACCGGATTTTCGCATGGGGCGACCGGGCTTGCGATCGGTCTGCTGGAGGCGTTCCGGGCTTTCGGCGAGGAAACCTTCCTTCACCACGCGCGCGGCGCTTTCAATTTCGAGGACAGCCTCTTCAACGCTGATGTCGGCAACTGGGTCGATACTCGCCAGCCGCATGCCAAGAAGGATGGCAAGATTGTCGGTACGTTTCGACATGCATGGTGTCATGGGGCGCCGGGCATAGGGCTTGCCCATCGCAGGGCAGCCGAGCTGGATACGGTGCGGGCGGACTATCACGAAGCCCTGTCCAATGCCGCGGTAGAGGCAACATTGACGGCGCTGGAGGCACGGTCGCAATCGGTCGAGGCCGACGTTACGCTTTGCCATGGGAGCCTAGGGCTTTCGGATATCATTCTGGAGCACGGACTGCGCAGGCGCGACGAGGCGCTGATTGTGGCGGCCCGCACGGCGAGCCTGCGTATCCTCTCAAACCGGTTTTCGCTGAAGTCGATGCCTTCCGGCCTTCAGGCTGGAGGGTATAGCCCATGCCTGATGGTGGGGCTTGCCGGTATCGGCCTACATTGTCTTCGTCTTGAAGATCCGGCCATCGGATCCATCTTGCTGCCAACCTCGGAAACCTGCGAGGTCAGGAAGGCGCGTCATGTCTAGCTGCCGGTATCAGGGACGCGGCACGACTTTGGGCCGTCCTCCAGATGCCGGATAATCTCGCCAAGTCCGTCCTCGCCGCCGATCATCTCGACCGGACGACAGCCGAGCGCGTCATTGTCACCATGCAGCCAGTCGCGCGCTAGCGCCTCGTCGCCGGCATGTCTGAGCGTGCGAAAAAGCCGGATGAGCAGAAGCGCGCGGTCGCAAGGGCCTGTACCCTTGCGCAGGAGCTGATCCAGTCGCGTCATGTCGATGGCATGCGTTTCGCTGACACCGATCGTGGCGGCAAATGTCGCGGTATCGAGACCGAGCCTTTCGGCCGCGATCACCGCCGCCTGTGTCATGATCTGCGCTTCCGAAATGATTGGTGCGCGTTTGCGACTATCCAAAATCCGTCTCCCTGCCCGCGTTCTGAATGGCGCAAATGCGAGTGTGATTCAATGTTTTCGCACGCATCAGAGGGCTCGCATGAAAGCCGTTGACTTCATCCGTAATCGGGCGCATGCCACCGCCATGGCGGAGCCCGACCGGGCGCCGTTCTTTCAAAGGACAACCGAGATGAACCCCGACAGTCGAAGTTCGACGTCACCATACCGACCCGTCTCTCTGGTTCCCTGACCTCCTGCGGTCATGGCTCCCGGGGAACCGATGGTCCCCGATAGGAGCTGACATGCTGCGCATCCATGCCCACGACCTTGATCGCCTCGTCACCGTCGCCACCGATCCGGTGGAACTGCCGGTTGCCGATGCTCTTACCAATGCCGTCTGGTACGATCTGGTCGAACCGACTGCCGAAGAAGAGCGCCTTGTCGGGGAGCTGCTCGGTATCGCCGTGCCGACTGCCGACGAGATGGAGGATATCGAACTTTCCGCCCGTCTCTATCAGGAGAGCGGCGCCGAGTTCATGACCATGACCGTGCTGACCCGCCCCGATGCAGGCGCACCGCGAAAAGTGCCGGTCACCTTCATCATCAAGGGCCAGGTCCTCGTCACCGTGCGCTATTCCGAGCCGCGGCCGTTCGATGCCTTCATGGCGCGCGCCCGCCGTGGCGGCGGTGGCGGTGTCCATTGTGGTTACGGCGAACTGGTGATGACCGGTCTCGTCGAAGCCATCATCGACCGCATGGCCGATACGCTGGAGCGGCTGGGCAACGATATCGACCAGATTTCCCGCGATGTTTTCGAGACCAAAACCGCCAAGGCCGACAAGAAGACCCGTGACCTGCAGGAACTGATGCGCGAAATCGGCCTGAAGGGCGAGTTCATCACCGTCGTGCGCGAAAGCCTCGTCAGTGTTTCGCGTGTTGTTGCCTATTATTCGGCGATCGATGGCGTGGATCGCAAACTGCCGAAGGAAGTGCGTCAGCGCCTGAAACTGCTGCAGCGGGATGCGGCTTCGCTGGGAGATCATTCCGCCTTCCTGTCGGGCAAGATCAATTTCCTGCTGGATGCGACGCTTGGCCTGATCAATCTCGAGCAGAACCAGATCATCAAGATCTTTTCGGTGGCGTCCGTGGTGTTTCTGCCGCCGACGCTGGTTGCTTCGGTCTATGGCATGAACTTCGCTTTCCAGCCGGAACTGCAGTGGCATTACGGGTATCACATGGCGTTGGCGATGATGGTTGTCTCGATGGCGCTGCCCTTCCTGTATTTCAAGCGCAAGGGCTGGCTGTGATGCCATGAACAGGATGCGAGGGGACTTGTTGCCGCCAAGCAACGCCCTTCGCGCCTTCTTGGCTGTACTTGACCATATAAGTCTCCGACCTGACTTGACCTTGGCGCTATAAGCGCCAAATGCGCCGGTATTTGAATAATCCGTATATCAGGGGTCAAAATCCATGCGGTCTTTTCTGTCGAAGGCGCTTGCCACGGCTGCCATTGCCATTCTCATGCAGGGGCCGCTTGCGGCGCCGATCCTGCTGCCCGCGACCGCTTTTGCGCAATCTGCGACCGCGGCCGAAGACGTCGCGTCCGACGAGGCGATCGACAAGATGAACACCTATGTCGATTTTCTCAACCGCTCGCTGCGCGCATCGGAATCGCTGCAGCGTTACGAAAGCTGGGTCGACATGAAAAAGGGCCCGACCGGCAAGGAGCGCAACGTCTACGGGCTTTATTCGCTCTATGACGTTCGCGACAAGATCGCTGCCGTCGAGGAGGCCGCCAAGGCCGAGCCGAAACTGCCGGAACTCGATGCCGCCATGCTGGCCTATGCGCAGACTTACCAGCAACTGGCGCCGGTGATCGAGAAGGCCAACAAATATTACGAGCGACAGGACTACAAGTCCGACAAGATGGAAGGGGCCAAGGCTTTCCACAAGGAGATCGCGGCGCTTGCCCCCGTCTTCGAGGAGCACCGCGAGGCTGCCGATGCGGCGCTGCGCGTGGAAAAGGTCAAGGTCGATCTCGCTTCGCTGAACGCGCTGGAAAAGGCGGAAGGCAAGAAGTCGCGCTGGCATGTGCGCAATGTCATGCTGCGCGCCGAAGCGATCATGGAACTGCTGCCCAGCAACGAAAAGCCTGTGGTCGACATGGTCGCCTTCAAGCCGGTGCTGGATGCCTATGCGAGTGCCGTGCGCGAATTCGATGATTACGCCATCGAGCATCCGGACAGTTTTCACGTGTTCGAATCCGCTCCGGCTTCGCTTCTGTCGAAACTGCGCGACATCGATGAAAAACTGCAAAAGGCAAAGGGTGACGCCCGCAAGGGCGCCAGCCGCGATCTCGACTGGCTGGTCAACGACTACAACATGATGGTGACCACCTCGCAGTCCGCGACGACGTTTGCCAAGGATTGATATCGACGGCCACACGGCGGCACGTTTTTGTGCTGCCGTGTCCTGTCACGGTCGTCAGGGGCAACGCTTCACAACCCGGAAGATCGAAAACTCACCTTTTGACAGGTCGTAATCGAACTTTCCGTAAGATGTCATGTTGGTTTCGTCGGTAAAACGGGTGAAGCTTTTTCCATCTTCCCATTCGGGTTTGAATATACCCTTGACCAGTTCGATGCCGACCTTGCTGCCGCGTACATAGGTTATGCGCCAGCATGTGCCTGCATAATCAGGCGGCGGCTTTCTCACCACGACATCCCGGTCAGTATCGAAATCGCGGAAAGGCACGATAAAAGCGCCTGATACAACAATGCCTTCGGCATGAACCGGCCCGGCCAGCGTCATGCAAGACAGGGAAATGCCAAATCCCGCCGCAAGTGCCGACCATGGCATGCTTCGCTGTCCAAGTGAACGGTGAGATCTCTGGTTCTCCATGGAAAAATCTGCCCCTTCTATCTTCCGTCGATGGATAGATGGAGCAGGCTTTTGCGGATGCCAGTAAGGCGATGTGGTTGCCTGGTCTTCAGTTGCTGCCGACTGTCGGCTCGAAATCCGGCAACAGCTTGCACGCCTCGTCATAGGTTTTGCGCTTTTCCTCGCAAAGCGCCGCCACCGATTGTTTGGTCGGCTTTTCACCTTTGTCGATCCAGTTCAGCATGGATGAAAATAGTGCCGCATATTGCGGTGTCGACAGTTTTGAGTGTTCGGCCTCGTCGGAAAAATTCTGGACAAGCAGATCACCATTGCCGGCGCGTTCGACCGTCTGGCGATAGATCGCCTCATGATCGACGAAAACGGTTGGATCGTCCTTGGCGTGGAGCGTGATGGTCGGGGCGACGATCTGTCCGGTGAGATCGGCATCATAGGCCATGGCCCGACGCGCCTCCAGATCGGCGGTGAAACGTTCGACGCCCTTGTTCAGTGCCGCGTCGTCGTCGGATCCCTTGTATTCAACCTTGGAATTGTCGAACGGTTTTTTGCCGTCGAGACGGCGCCAGACGATGTCCGAGAAAAGGCCGGTCGCCCAGGAGAGATGCGCAACAAAAGTCTTTTCCGGCACATGCGTGACGGCGAGAATGTTTTTCAGGTTTTTTGTCTGTTCCTGCGTGCGTTTGTCGGGGCTAAGCGACAGGCCGGTGCATTCGTCGACGCGTTTTTCCAGCTCCTTGCGTTTCATCGTTTCGCCTTTTGGCAGACCCTGCCAGACGGGATATTGCGCCTCATCGGCACGCGGATGGTTTTTGCAATAATACTGGTAGACGGCGCGCAGATCTGCCCGGAAATCATAACCACGGCTGCCGCCGGCCAGCAGGCCGCTGGTCAGCACGATGCCGTCGTAGTTTTTGGCGCCGCGCCAGTCGAGCGCGTAAAGCTCGGCGGTCTTGGCCGCGACATTGCCGCCCCAGGACTGGCCGTGAAGAAGCACGTGTTTTGGCTTGCCAAGCAGCCGGATGGCGATGCGGCGGACATTGTCGGTATCGGCTGCCGCCATGCGCACGCCATAGCCTTGGCGGCGATAGTTGGAGCCGGCCCAGGCGTAACCTTCCTGAACGGTGACGGCGAAACGTTCCAGATCTTCCACCGGATCATCCGGTTTCGGCTTGGCCGTGCGTGGGCCGCCATGGGCATGCACGACCAGCGTGCCGTTCCAGTTCTTTGGTTTGGCAATCCAGTAATAGGCGCCGCGCGCGTCTTGGCCGGCAAAACATTCGGTGCCCGCCGGGAGTACTTCCGGGCAGTCTTTTGATGTCGGTTCTGTGCCGCGACGTTGCTGGGCCTCGGCCGGCAGGGCGTTGACGGCGCCGAGCACGAGCGACGGTAAAAGCAGTGTGGTGAAACGCATGAAAAACTCCTCCTGACCCAGCCCACGGATGAAATTATGGCGATGGGCAGGGGAGGCAACGGGCGGTGGGTCGCGAAACTAAGCGAACAAGCGAGCCTTGGCGCGAGTGGGTCATTTCCTTCCCAAACACAAAACGGGACGGGTGGTTTCCCACCCATCCCGCCTTGAAAAGCATTGAGATCGGGGAATTACTTGTCCCAATCCGGAGCCAGATGGCCGGGATTGACGATGCGGCCGTCGGCGCGGGCGAGCTTGTGCACGGCCGCCATTTCCTCTTCCGACAGGGCGAAATCGAAAATCTCGAAATTTTCCGGTAGTCGGCTTTCGGTGGCGGTCTTGGAAAGCGCGATCACGTCCTTCTGCTGCACTGCCCAGCGCAGCACCACCTGTGCAGCGGTCTTGCCATGCTTTGCGCCGATATCCTTCAACGCCTCATCCTTCGGCACGGCGCCATCGGCCATCAGGTAATAGGCGGTTAGCGACATGCCGGTCTTGGCGGCCTCGGCCAGCACCTTGGACTGGTCGAGATAGGGGTGGTATTCGACCTGATTGTTGACGATGGGCGCGTCGGAAAGTTTTACGGCTTCCGCCATCAGTGCCGTCGAAAAGTTCGACACTCCGATGTTTTTTACCTTGCCGGCTTTGCGCAATTCGTTAAGCGCGCCGATGCGCTCAGTCAGCGGCATTTCGCTCTGCGGCCAATGCAGAAGAAGCAGATCGACATAATCGGTCTTAAGCTTCTTGAGGCTTTCGTCGACCGAGGCGATGAAGGCGTCGTGGCCGACACGGTCGACCCAGACTTTTGTAGTCAGAAAAATATCCTGGCGCGGGATGCCGGAATTGGCCAGAACATCGCCGACCGCCTGTTCGTTCTTGTAGATCTGGGCTGTATCGACATGGCGGAAACCAAGTTTTAAGGCCTGCGGCAGGATGCGGTGAACGTCGTCATCCGGCATGCGGAAGGTGCCGAAACCGAGGGCGGGGATGTTGGCGCCGTTTGCGCTGACACTGTGCATAAAAAACTCCTTTGAAAAGGAAGCCCGGCAGGACGCCGGGCTGGATGAGACCCTTTTTACATGGGTCTTTTGACCTGTGGTTCAACCGCAATCTTTTGCGGTTCAGCCTGATATCGGCGGGTTGAGGCGGGCAAAACCCTCCTGCCGGTGGTAGGGAAAATGCGGATAGGGCGGGGTGACGGCGCTTGCCGCATCGAGCCGGGTGATCTGCTCCGTCGTCAGCGTCCAGCCGACGGCGCCGAGGTTTTGACGCAACTGTTCCTCGTTGCGCGCGCCGATGATGACCGACGAGACTGTCGGTCGGGAGATCAGCCAGTTAAGCGCCACCTGCGGCACGCTCTTGTTCGTTTCAGCGGCAATCTCTTCCAGCACATCGACAACGCGGTAGAGATGTTCGTCATCCACCGGCGGGCCAAAACTGGCGGTCTCGTGCAGGCGGCTTTCTGCCGGAATGGGTTTCGAACGGCTGATCTTTCCCGTCAGCCGGCCCCAGCCGAGCGGGCTCCAGACCAGTGCGCCAAGACCCTGATCCTTACCGAGCGGCATCAGGTCCCATTCGTAATCGCGACCGATCAGCGAATAATAGACCTGATTGGCGACATAGCGCGTCCAGCCGTGTTTTTCGGCCGCGGCCAGCGATTTCATGATCTGCCAGCCGGAAAAGTTCGAGACGCCGATGTAACGCAGCTTGCCGTCCTGCACGAGGCGGTCGAGCGTCGAGACGACTTCCTCCACCGGTGTCGAGGCGTCGAACGCGTGCAGTTGAAAAATGTCGATATGGTCGGTGCCGAGCCGTTTCAGCGATGCGTCCACGGCGCCGATCAGGCGGGAGCGTGACGAACCCCAGTCATTCGGCCCGTCGCCGGTCGGCAGGCTGGCTTTTGTCGAGATCAGCACCTCGCCGCGCCGGCCCTTGATTGCCTGTCCCAGCACTTCTTCGGAAGCGCCGCTGGAATAGACGTCGGCGGTATCGAACAGACTGACGCCGGCTTCGAGGCAGATATCGACAAGGCGGCGGGCTTCTTCCACGTCTGTATTGCCCCAGGCACTGAAGAGCGGGCCGGAACCGCCGAACGTGCCGGCGCCGAAGGAGAGGACCGGCACTTTCAGGCCGGATTTGCCGAGATTACGGTATTCCATGACGGTGATCCTTTCTGAATTTATTCGGCCGGTGAAAGCCGGGTGGCATTGCCGTCGGTGCGGCGGTCGAGGCGCATGGCGGCAAGTGCCACGGCAAGAGCGACGATCGGCACGAGACCGGCGACCAGAGTCACGGAGCCGAGGCCCGGCCCGTGGTCGATGACGGCGCCGCCAAGCCATGCACCGATGGCGTTTCCGAGGTTGAAGGCGGCGATGTTGAAGGAGGAGGCAAGGCCTTGGCCGGCGCCTTCCGCCTGTTTCAGAACCCACATCTGCAGCGGTGCGACGGTGGCAAAAGCGGCTGCACCGAACAGGCCGATGGCGATCACCACCAGAACCGGCTGATGAAGTGCGGCCGTCATCGCCATCAGCACGGCGGCAAGCGCCACGAGGCTGCCGATAATGGTCGGGCCGAGATGTCGGTCAGCCAGCCAGCCGCCGAAAAGGTTGCCGATCACGAGGCCGCCGCCGAAAACGAGGAGGATAGGCGAGACGGCGCTTTCCGAAAAACCGGTGATCTCGGTCAGGATAGGCGCGATATAGGTGAAGGCGGCAAACACGCCGACCCAGGAGAGGACGGTGGTCAGAAGACCGAGAATGACACCACGGCGGCCGAGCACGGCAGCGACGCCCTGCGAGGTTTCTTCTGCTGTATCCGAAGGTTTATCCTTGGGCACCAGAAGCGCGATCACGGCAAGGGCGAGAATACCGATGAGGGTGACGGCCCAGAAGGTGGCGCGCCAGCCATAGGCCTGGCCGAGCCATGTGCCGAAAGGCACGCCAAGAATGTTGGCGACGGTGAGGCCGGTGAACATGATGGCGATGGCGGATGCCTTCTTGTTGGGTGCGACAAGGCCGGTGGCAACCACCGAACCGACACCGAAGAAGGAGGCGTGTGCGAAGGCGGTGAGCACGCGGGCGGCCATCAGCGTCCAGTAATCGGGCGCGAGCGCACAGGCGAGATTGCCGATCGTGAAGACCACCATCAGCGCCAGCAGCAAGGTTTTTCGCGGCATCTTGCCGGAGATGGCGGCGAGAACAGGGGCGCCGATGACGACACCAAGTGCATAACCGGAGATCAGAAGGCCGGCGGCGGAGATGGAGACACCGAGATCCTTGCTGACATCGATCAGCAATCCCATGATGACGAATTCCGTGACGCCGATGCCGAAGGCACCGGCCGTCAGGGCGTAAAGAGCGAGAGGCATTTTTCATGTTCCTTGGGAGGAGGGCTGTTTGATGCGTCGCAATATCGTCGCGAAGGACTTGCACCGGTAGCGGCACAGGCGGATAATCATTTGTGAATTGAAGTCACAGGTGATGCGATGGACAACCGTGCCGGCGAAATGGAAGTGTTTGTTCTCGCGGCCGAGCTGAAAAGCTTTTCTGCGGCCGGACGGAGGCTGAAGCTGTCGCCATCGGCGGTCAGCAAGCTGGTGACACGGCTGGAGGATCGGCTCGGCACCCGTCTCGTCGTGCGCTCCACCCGTTTGCTGCAATTGACGCCGGAGGGGGAGACCTATCTTGCCCGTGCTTCCCGCATTCTTGCCGAAATCGCGGATACGGAAGCGGTAGTGGCCGGTGGCGGGCGCATGCGGCCACGTGGACCTTTGTCGGTCAATGCTTCCGTCGGTTTCGGCGAACATCAAATTCTGCCGATGATACGCGATTTCCAGATGCAGTTTCCGGAAGTACAGCTGGATATTACCCTGACCGACGACACCGTGGACCTCATCCGCGAACGTGTCGATATTGCCATCCGCCATGGACCCTTGCGCGATTCATCGCTGATGGCACGGAAACTCGGACAGAGCCGGCAGGTGGTGATCGCCTCGCCGGATTATGTGCGTGAACACGGTGCCCCGAAAACCCCCGACGATCTGCTGCACCACAATTGCATCAACTTCAATTTCCGGCGTGCCGTCGAAGGCTGGCCGTTCCGCGATCCCAAAACAGGCAAGGTGGACGTGCGCCCGGTGGCCGGCGGCCTGAAGGCGTCGACCGGGTCGATCATCCGGCAACTCTGCCTTGATGGTCTGGGTATCGGTCGCGTCGGGCGTTTTCATGTCGAGCCGGATATCGAGAACGGGCGGCTGGTCGTGCTGCTTGAGGATTTCAATCCCGAGGATATCGAGGAAATCCACGCGGTTTATGCCGGCCACGAACATCTGGCCGTGCGTATTCGCGCATTCATCGATTTTCTGGCGAGAAGACTGCAGGGCTGACGTCCTGCAGTCTTCTCGATGCGGAATCTCAGCCGGCCTTCTGCGACCTGTCTTTCGAAAACAGCAGGATTCCCTTCTGCATGGCGACGAAGGAAAAGAGCAGGATGCCGATCAGGATCTTTGTCCACCAGCTGGAAAGCGTGCCGTCGAAGGTGATGTAAGTCTGGATCAGGCCCTGGATGGCAATGCCGATAAAAGTTCCGGCCACGAAACCGACACCGCCCGACAGAAGCGTGCCGCCGATTACCACGGCCGCGATCGCATCCAGTTCCACGCCGACTGTCGCCAGCGAATAACCGGCGGAGGTATAGATCGAATAAACGATACCCGACAGACCGGCGAGAAGACCGGACACCGCATAGATGGCGATCGTCGTGCGGGCGACATCCACGCCCATCAGTTTTGCGGTCGCAACACCGCCGCCGAGTGCGTACACGTTTGCGCCGAAGCGGGTGCGATGAGCGATGACGATGCAGACCAGAAAGGTGACGATCATGGCCGCGCCGATCAGCGTAAAGCGACCGCCGCCGGGAAGCCGCAGATACCAGTCCTGCAAGGTTTCATAGAATGGATGTTTGATCGGGATGGAATCGATCGACACCACGAATGCGAGACCGCGCGCCAAAAACATGCCGGCCAGCGTGACGATGAAGGCCGGCATGTCGAGATAGTGGATGATCGCGCCCATGAGTGCGCCGAAGGCGGTGGTCATCACCAGCACGATCGCGAAGGCCAGCAGCGGATGGATCGATGTCGTTGCGAGGATCATCGCCAGAAAGATGCTGGTAAAGGCGATGACGGAACCGATGGAAAGGTCGATGCCGCCCGACAGGATGACAAAAGTCATGCCGACGGCCGCGATGCCGAGAAACGCATTGTCCGTCAGCAGATTGCCGATGACACGCGTGGAAAACATGGGCGGAAACTGAAAGGTGCTGGCGATATAGGCGATGATGAAGATCGCGAGCGTCGCAAGAAGCGGCAGGTAACGCTGGCTCATTGTTGCGCTCCTTTCGGGGCTGCGACGGGGGCCGGGCGCGTTCTGTTGACGAAGCTCAAAAGCGTTTTGGCTTCCGGTGACTGGATGATGAGGATCACCACTACGATCGCGGCCTTGATGATCAGGTTGAACTGCGGCGGAAAGCCGGAGAGCAGGATGCCGGTGTTTATCGCCTGAATGATCATCGCGCCGAGCAGCGAGCCGATAATGCTGAAGCGGCCGCCGAGCAGTGACGTGCCGCCGACCACGACGGCGAGGATCGCATCCAGTTCCAGCCAGAGCCCGGCATTGTTGGCATCGGCACCACGGATATCGGCCGCAATGGCAACGCCTGCGATCGAGGCGCAGATGCCGGAGAGGATATAGGCGGCGATCAGCAGGACCGGCGCGTTGACGCCGGCCAGCATGCTGGCGCGCCGGTTGATGCCGACCGCTTCGATCAGCATGCCGAGCGCCGACCGGCGTAGAACGAGGGTGACGAGAGTTGCAAACACCACCCAGATGACGATGGGCACCGGCAGGCCGAGGAAGGCGCCGCTGCCCACGAATGCCAGTGAGGGATCGTCGAAAGTCAGGATGGCGCCCTCGGTGATCAACTGGGCGATACCGCGTCCCGCCACCATCAGGATCAGGGTTGCGATGATCGGCTGGATATTGAGAAAGGCGACAAGCACGCCGTTCCACAGTCCGCAGATCACGCCGACACTGAGGGCCAGGAAGAGCGTGGTGGCGATTGGCTGTCCCTGTACACTGGCGGAAGCCGCGACTGCGCCGCAGATTGCCATGACAGCGCCGACCGAAAGGTCGATACCCTTGGTGGCGATCACCACCGTCATACCTATGGACAGGAGTGCGACGGGTGCGCCGCGGTTGAGGACGTCGATAAGGCTGCCATAGGCGCGGCCGTTCTGGAATGTCAGGCTGAAAAAGGCGGGAAAGACAAGCCAGATCAGAAAGAGGATCGCGCCGAGCGCAATCAGCTGGGGCGCCAGTCGGCGTAAAAGAGAAACCCTGTCACTCATGCGACCTGTGACCTCTCTGGTTGTGATGGCCGGGCTGCGATGGCGTTGATGATGTGGGTGGTGGTGATCTCCTCGTCGCTCAGTTCCGCCACATGCTGGCGGTCGCGCAGCACGAGAACGCGCGAGGAATAGGTGACCAGCTCGTCGAGTTCCGAGGAGATGACCAGTAGCGACATGCCATCCGCGCAGAGGTTTTCGATTAGACGGATGATCTCTCCATGCGCACCGACATCAATGCCGCGCGTGGGTTCGTCGAGGATCAGGAATTCGGGATTGGTGGCGAGCCAGCGGGCGAGAATGGCTTTTTGCTGGTTGCCGCCGGAGAGCAGGCGGATGGATTTTTCACGATCGGTGGTGCGGATGTCGAGCGCCTTGATGTATTGATCGGCCAGCGCGTTCTGCTGCGTGCGGGAAACCGGCTTCCACCAGCCTTGGCGGGCTTGCAGGGCGAGCGCGATGTTTTCACGTATCGAAAGGTCTCCGACGATACCATCGACCTTGCGGTCTTCGGGGCAAAAGCCGAACCGCCTTGCGATGGCGGCGCGTGGGGAGTTTACCGAAACCACCGAGCCATCGATTGTGGCTTTCGAGCCGCTATCCGGTGCCTTCAGCCCGAACAGCAGTTCTGCGGTTTCGGTCCGACCCGAGCCGAGAAGCCCTGCAATGCCGACCACTTCGCCGCGATGGACTAAGAGGTCGAAGGGTTTGATCGTGCCCGCCTTGCCGTAGTTTTCGAACCGGTATCGCGGCTCGGAAAGCTGTTCGGATTTCCGGTGCGAGGATTTCGAGAGTTCCTGTAATTCGTGCCCCAGCATCAGGGTCACGAGTTCCTGTCTCGGCAGCGTTGCCGTTTCGCGCGTGGCCACCAGCCGGCCATTGCGCAGAACGGTGATGCGATCGGAAAGCGTATAAACCTGTTCAAGGAAATGGGTGATGAAGATGATGCCGAGACCCTTGGCTTTCAGGTCGCGAACGATGGCGAACAGCATCTCAACTTCCCTGGCATCGAGGCTGGCCGTCGGTTCGTCCAGGATCAGCACCTTGCCGGACAGATCGACTGCACGGGCTATGGCGATCACCTGCTGCACGGCCACCGAATAGCTGTCGAGGCTGGCGGAGACATTGATGTCGAGCCCGTATTTCGCCAGCAGCGCGCGGGCATTCTCCTTCATCGCGCTCGACCGGATGAGGCCGAAGCGGCGCGGCTGACGTCCCAGAAAGAGATTTTCGGCCACCGACAGGTTCGGCAGCAGGTTCACTTCCTGATAGACCGTGCCGATGCCGAGTGCCTGCGCGCAGAGCGGGTTTTTCGGGTCGATCGGCTCGCCGTCAAGCGTCACCGTGCCGCCATCGCGGCGATAGGCGCCGGTCAGGCATTTGATCAGAGTCGATTTGCCGGCGCCGTTTTCACCCAGCAGCGCGTGAACCTCTCCCCGCCGCAGGGAAAAATTCACGCCATCGAGAGCCTTGGCGCCCGGAAAGATCTTGGTGATCCCGGTTGCCGATAGAATTGCGTTGTCGTCCATACGAAATGCCTCCTCCCCGAGTTCCGTCGATCTGCTTTGGTGCAATCGTTCAGGTCGGTGGCGGCTTCTGGCCGTAATAGGCGTTCGGGCCGTGTTTGCGCTGAAAGTGTTTGGTCAGCAGTTCCGTCTCGATCTGCGGCAGGGATGGCGCCAGTTGCAGCGACATGATCGCCATCTGTGCGATACATTCCACCGCAACGGCGACTTCGACGGCTTTCGCGACGCTCACACCCCAGGTGAAGGGTGCATGCCTATTCACCAGCACGCCGGGCAGATCGAGCGGATCGATATTGCCGATACATTCGACGATGACATTGCCGGTTTCCCATTCATAGGCGGTGGAAATTTCCTGCGGCGTCATCTTGCGGGTTACCGGAACGTCGCCGTTGAAATAGTCGGCATGCGTGGTGCCGAAGATCGGGATGGCGCGACCGGCCTGCGCAAAGGCGGTGGCGTGCGAGGAATGGGTGTGCACCACGCCGCCGATCTGTGGATATGCTGTCAGCAGCCGCCGATGTGTCGGCGTGTCGGAGGAGGGATTGAGTTTGCCCTCCACTCGTTCGCCCTCGAAATCGACGATCACCATGTCTTCCGGGCGCAGATCGTCATAACCGACCCCACTCGGCTTGATGGCGAACACGCCACGCTTGCGATCCACCGCACTGGCATTGCCGAAGGTGAGGTTGATCAGTCCTTTGGCGGGAAGCGCGATATTGGCCTCGTAGGCTTCCCGTTTGAGTTCCTTGTAATGCGCCATGGTCTCAAGCCCGGATGCCGCGTGCGAAGTGGTAATAGACTTCGTTGTTGCGCAGATCCTGCTTGAAGGCGGACAGAGTCGTATCGTCGTTGATCACCGCCAGTTCGATGCCGGCAATGGTGGCGAAATCCTCCAGCATCTCGGTGGTGACGTCGTAGCTGTAGGCGGTGTGATGCGCGCCGCCGGCGAGTATCCAGGCGGCAAGCGCCGTCTTGAAATCCGGTTTGCATTGCCAGACGGCGCGCGCCACCGGCAGTTTCGGCAGGTCGGGATGGTCGATCGATTGCACCTCGTTGACGAGCAGGCGGAAGCGATTGCCGAGATCGATCAGCGTCGCATTGAGGGCCGCACCCTTCACCGAATTAAAGACCAGACGGACCGGGTCATCCTTGCCGCCGATGCCGAGTGCGTGGATCTCGACGCTTGGTTTTCCCGCCGCGATCGTCGGGCAAACTTCCAGCATGTGCGAGCCAAGCACCGCTTCCTCGCCTTCTGCGAGATTATAGGTGTAATCCTCCATGAAGGAGGTGGCGCCGCTCATGCCTTCACCCATCACTTTCAGGGCGCGAACGAGGGCGGAGGTTTTCCAGTCGCCTTCGCCAGCAAAACCGTAACCCGATGCCATCAGACGCTGCGGCGCCATGCCCGGCAACTGGGTGAGGCCATGCAGGTCCTCGAATGTGGTCGTGAAACCCTTGAAGCCACCGGCTTCGAGAAAACGGCGAAGCCCGAGTTCCTGACGTGCATTGTAGAGCAGCGCGTCGTGCTTCGGACCGGCCTTGCGCAGTGCCGGGACAACCGAATAGAGCGTTTCATAGTCTGCGGCGAGAGCGGCGACATCGGACTGGCTGACGGCGTTGATCGCGGCGACAAGGTCTCCAATACCAAAACCATTGACCGAAAAACCGAAGGCCATTTCGGCGGACACCTTGTCGCCATCGGTGACAGCCACATACCGCATGTTGTCGCCAAAGCGGCAAAAGCGGCCGCCCTGCCAGTCATGCCAGGCGCGCACGGCCCGCATCCAGGCATCGATCCGCGTATGGACTTCCGGATCGGACCAATGACCGACCACGACCTTGCGACCGAGGCGCAGGCGCGTGTGCAGGAAGCCGGCTTCCCGGTCGCCGTGGGCGGCCTGATGCAGGTTCATGTAATCCATGTCGATGGTCGACCACGGGAGATCGCGTTCGAACTGGGTGTGGAGATGCATGAACGGCTTGTTGAGCTGCGTCAGGCCTCTGATCCACATCTTCGCGGGCGAGAATGTGTGCATCCATAAAATCAAACCGGCGCATTCTGGATCGGCATTGGCCTTGATGCACAAATCGGCGATTTCGTCCGTCGTCTTCACGATCGGCATCGAAACGATCGGCAGAGGGAACTTACCCGCCGCATCCAGCTCCGAGGCGATTTTCTGCGCATTGTCGGCGACCTGCTCCAGCGTTTCAGGCCCGTATAGATGCTGGGAACCGCAGACAAACCAGATCTTTGCCGGTTTCAAACCAATGATTGTCATTTCTTGCTCCATATGTCTTGTGGCGCAGCGCGCCTTATCTGTTTGCCGCGTGTTTCAGGTCGATCAGGTCCTTCATCAGGCGGGTCAGATCCGCCGATGGTTCAAGCCCGCCAAAGCTGTCGTGAAGTTGCCGGTAGAGCGCGTAGAGCCGGTCATAGGTCTCGCGGTTTTCGGCGATCGGCACATATTGCGCTTCCCGAACCGAGGTCATCGCCTCCTGCGCGACGGTAAAGCTGGGATGGAATTGCGCCATCACGGATGCGGCGACGGCCGCACCGAGCGCGCAGGTCTGGCTGGATGTCGCAACCTGCATGACGCAGCCCGTCACATCGGCATAGATCTGCATCAGCATCGGGTTCTTTTCGGCAATGCCGCCGGTGCAGACGACGCGATCGATCTTCACCCCGTTTTCGCGAATACGCTCGATAATGGCGCGGGCGCCAAACGCGGTCGCCTCCACCAGCGCGCGATAGATTTCCGCTTTCGATGTATGCAGCGTCTGGCCGAGAATGAGACCCGACAGTCGCTGATCGACCAGAATCGTGCGGTTGCCGTTGTTCCAGTCGAGCGCGAGCAGTCCCGACTGGCCCGGCTTCAAGTCCTGCGCTTCGCGGGTGAGTTCCGCATGCAGGTCCTTGGAACCATCGCAGATTTCCTCGACCCACCATTTGAACAGGTCGCCGACTGCGGATTGCCCGGCCTCGATGCCGTAAAACCGTGGCAGGATGGAGCCCTCGACAATGCCGCATATGCCCGGAATTTCGGCCACACCGTGATCGACGGGAACCATGGCACAGTCGCAGGTGGACGTGCCGATGACCTTGACCAGCGTGCCTTCCCTGATGCCGCTGCCGATCGCACCGTAATGCACGTCGAAGGCGCCAATCGCGATCGGAATGCCCTCCGGCAAGCCGAACTCCGCCGCCCACTCGCCGCAGAGCCAGCCTGCAGGGCTTGAGGCATCCTGCGCCCAGTCATAGAGCCTGTCCCGCAACGCTCCAATCTTCGGGTCGAGCATGGACAGGAATTCCCTGTCGGGCAGGCCGCCCCATTTCCGGTTGTAAAGCGCTTTGTGGCCGGCCGCGCACATGCCGCGCTTGATGCGCTGCGCGTCCTTCTTGCCGGCCAGAATCGAGGGTATCCAGTCCGCCAGTTCCACCCATGAATAGGCGGCATCGAAGACATCGGGCGCGACATTGAGGCAATGCCAGATCTTTGCCCACCACCATTCGGAGGAATAGGTCGAGCCGCATATCGCGATGTAGTGCGGGCGATGTTCGGCAGCGATGCGGGTGAAATCTTCCGCTTCCTGCCAGCTGGTGTGATCCCGCCAGAGCCAGCAATGCGCGTTGAGATTGTCGCTGAAGCGCGGATCGAACGCGAGCGGTACATTGTGTTCGTCGATCGGCAGCGGGCTGGAGCCTGTCGTGTCGACGCCGATTCCAACGATCTGATCCCGGCTGAATGCGGGATCGCGCTCCGCTTCCACGAGCGCCTGTGAAACCGATTGGCGCAGGCCGAGAAGGTAATCCCGCGGGTTCTGCCGGGCGAGAAGATCATTGCCCTCATCGAGCAGAATTCCCTGCCTGCCGCTCGGATAATCGACGACGCCCAACCCGAATTCCTTGCCGTCAGAGCAGCGAACCACGATTGCGCGGACGGAATTCGTCCCAAAGTCTATGCCGATAGAAAACATCTGAAACCGTCTCGAATTTGAAAATTGAAGTCAGCCGAAAACCGGGCGGCTCGACGAGGAGCCACCGCGAATGTTTTGATGTGAGAGAAGCGCTGGAGCGCTGGCCAGGGTCATCGGTCCCGGGAGGTGGCCGATGACCCTCGTTTGGAGCGTGTTTAGTACCCGAGGCCCTTTTTCAGCTCGTAGACCTTCAACGGTTCATCCTGCTGGGTGAAAAGCTTGGATTCCGTCTGGATCCATTTTGCCGGTTCTTTCTTGCCCTTGAGGAAGGCATCGAGTGCGTCGAAGGCCGGCCCCGCCATGTTCGGCGTCAGTTCGACGGTGGCGTTGGCCTCACCGGCAGCAAGCGCCTTGAAAATGTCCGGAACGGCGTCGATGGAGACGACAAGGATGTCCTTGCCCGGTTTGAGCCCTGCTTCCTTGATCGCCTGAATGGCGCCGACGGCCATGTCGTCGTTATGAGCATAAAGCGCGCAGATGTTCTTGCCGCCGTTTTCGGCCTTCAGGAAACTTTCCATGACTTCCTTGCCCTTGGCGCGGGTGAAGTCTCCGGTCTGGCTGCGAACGATCTTGAAATTGCCATGCGCCTTGATCGCGTCGTCAAACCCCTTCTTGCGATCGATCGCCGGGGACGAGCCGGTCGTGCCTTGCAGTTCAACGACATTGCAGGGCTTGTCGCCAACGGTTTTGACAAGCCAATCGCCGGCCACCTTGCCTTCGTAGACGGTGTCAGACGTGACGGCGGTGAAATAAAGCGACTTGTCGCTATCGACCGTGCGGTCCAGAAGCACGACAGGAATTTCGGCTTCCTTGGCTTCGGAAAGTACCGCATCCCAGCCCGTTGCGACGACTGGCGCAATCAGGATCGCATCGACGCCCTGCGCGATAAACGAGCGCACGGCCTTGATCTGGTTTTCCTGCTTTTGCTGGGCATCGGAGAATTTCAGGTCAATGCCGCGCTTTTCGGCTTCCTGCCTGGTCACGGTCGTTTCGGCGGCACGCCAGCCGGATTCCGAGCCGATCTGTGAAAAGCCAACCGTTAGTCCGGCAGCCTGCGCACTTCCAAGCGCGGTGCCGGCCAGAAGCGCGACACAAGCGAAGCTGGTCCAGTATTTCATCGTCCTCTCCTCCATAATTGCCGATCCCTTCGGTAATTATGGAGAAATAATCATACTATTCGTTCGCCAAATAGTAGATCTGTCAATTCACTCATCGTTAAAGTTGCGACATTTTGTCTACGTTTCTCATGCCATGGCGTGAGTGACTTTTGAGGTTTGCGGCGGACGTGGGAAAAAAATCGCCCGGCTGGGATCGACATCGTAATGCGGTTCGAATGTTGTTGCGTCCGCAGCAAGTTGCGCAACGGATTCGAGAATGAAACGCACCTTTTCGTCGGGCAGAAGCACACTGAAGTTGAGACGGATGAAGCCTGGCTTGCTGATTTCGTCACCGGAGAGAATTGCCTGTCTTATTGCCTCCGATTGCTCGGTGTCGATTGACAGGAGGCGATGGACATAGGGGCCTGCGCACGCGCAACCGCCGCGCGCCTGGATGCCGAAGCGATCGCTGAGCATTCGGGTAACCAGTTGCTGATGAACATAGCCTCCGATGCCGTTTCTGACCCGGAAGGAAAAGATCGGCAGCCTTTCGGCATCAGCGGATCCAAGAATCTCGATCTGCGGGATATCTTTCCACGCGTGGCGGGCACGATCAACGAGTTCACGATTGCGCGAAGCCATGCGTGCGGCACCGATCGCATCCTTGACGATGAAGGCAAGGGCGGCGCGAATGTCGCCAACGACATTGGGCGTCCCGGCCTCCTCGCGGGCTTCGACATTGTCGCTGTAATCATGGGCCAGCGGAGACACGAATTTCACGGTTCCACCGCCCGGCCATGATGGCTTTTGCGTCGCAAGCGCATCACGACGCAGGATCAGCACGCCGGAGGCCCCCGGGCCACCAATAAACTTATGCGGCGATACGACGATTGCATCGATCTGCTTGTCAGGGGCAGGAGACATGGCGATCGGTAAATAGGGGCCGCCGCCTGCGTAATCCCAGATCATTTTTGCACCGGCCGCCTTCACCATGGCCGTGATCCTGGCCACGTCGCTGACGATGCCGGTAATGTTCGATGCTGCCGACATGGCACAGATCGTCAACGCGGCAGTATTGTCTTGAAGCGCCTTGGCGAGCAATTCCAGGTCGGGGCCGCCTGCGGCATGCTCATCGATCTCGATGAGTTCCGCGCCACTTTCCCGCCAAGGCAGAATGTTGGAATGATGTTCATAAGGCCCGACGATCACCCGGACATGACGACCCGCCGCCACAGCATCGGAAACGCCAAAGAGCTTGACGAGCCGATTGATGCCCGAAGTGGCGCCCGACCCGGTGAATATCACTGCGTGTTCATTTTTGGCGCCGCAGGATTTGCCGATCACCGCACGGGCTTCCCGCCGCAGACGGGTCATGAACCCTCCGCAATAGGAGGCTTCCGTATGGCTGTTGGCGTAATACGGCAGGACTTCATCAAGGATAAAGCGTTCGACCTGATGCAGCGCGCGTCCGGAAGCAACATAATCCGCATAAACCAGCAGCTTCTCACCATAGGGGCCGGCGATCTTTGCCTTTGAGCCGACGAGCCCGTCATTCAGCGACACGATCACATCGCCTCTACCAAGGCTTTGGCGAAAGTTTTCCAGAGGTGTTGCTGTCAATGCGGTCACTGGGCTGGCGGCGTCCACGGTCAATCTCCTCAATACCGAAATTGACAGCAATCATATCCCGGTTCAGGATCAAACGCGGTCTTATTTATAACGAATCTTCCGGGAAATTGGGTCATATGAACGATGCTAATGTCAAAATAGATGATTTTGATATGAAGATTCTGAGTTTTCTTCAAAAGGATGCCAGTCTGTCCCAGCGTGAACTGGCCGAGAGGATAGGTCTCTCGCAAAATGCATGCTGGAGGCGATTGCAGCGGCTACAGGAACTCGGCTTGATCGGCGAGGCGCATAGTACGATCGACCTCAAGGCATTGGGTTTCGATCTCACGGTCTTCGTGATGATCCGCACACGCCATCATTCCAAGGAGTGGAGTGAGGGTTTCCGTGCCCATGTTGAGCGTTTGCCGGAGGTGATCGATTTTTATCGCATCGGCGGCGACTGGGATTATCTGATCAAAGTCGTGACCAAGGGCATGTCAGGTTACGATGCCTTCTACCAAAAGCTTATCACCGACTTCGATCTGGCGACCGTGACCGGCTTCTTCTCCATGGAGGCGATCATCAACAATCGCCCGGTCGATCTGATGCGATTGAGATAGTTCGCCGGACGGCTACGGACGGATTTTTCTCCGCCCCAACAAAAAGTTGCCACCTGACAATTCCTGCTTTTACGGATTTCCCCGAAGATCATGTTTCGATCGTAAAATCCTATCGATACGATCGATAAATACGAATTAAGCCGATCGATCTCGTGCGCTAGGAACGTTGTCGGGAAGAGATTGCCACCTGCCAGCCGGACCATACATTGCATGGATGACCCGGCTTACCCATCGCTCCGCTTTAAACCGGAAACGATGGGGCCGGCGCTGCGTTTCCCCCATAGTGCTTGTCCGAGCAACCAAGGAGAATGTCATGGACACGAAAACAGACACCACGGGCCAGTGTCCCGTCGCACATGGTGCCACCCCGCGTGGCCACTCCAACCGCGACTGGTGGCCGAACCAACTGAACGTGCAAATTCTCCATACCCATTCCTCGCTCTCCGATCCGCTCGGTGAAGCATTTGATTACGCGGAAGAATTCAAGAAGCTAGATCTCGAGGCTGTGAAGCAGGATCTGCATGCCCTGATGACCGACAGCCAGGATTGGTGGCCGGCGGATTTCGGCCATTATGGCGGCCTTTTTATCCGCATGGCATGGCATTCGGCCGGCACCTATCGCATTACCGATGGACGCGGCGGCGCCGGCATGGGCCAGCAGCGTTTTGCACCGCTCAACAGCTGGCCGGATAACGTCAATCTTGACAAGGCTCGCCGCCTTCTGTGGCCGATCAAACAGAAATACGGCAACAGCATTTCCTGGGCCGATCTTCTGATCCTCACCGGCAATGTCGCTCTGGAATCCATGGGCTTCAAAACCTTCGGTTTTGCCGGCGGTCGTGCCGATGTCTGGGAACCTGAAGAGCTCTATTGGGGACCGGAAGGTACCTGGCTGGGTGACGAGCGCTACAGTGGCGAGCGTGAGCTTTCCGAACCACTCGGCGCCGTGCAGATGGGTCTCATCTACGTCAACCCGGAAGGCCCGAGCGGCAATCCTGATCCGCTTGCATCCGCCCGCGATATCCGTGCCACCTTTGCCCGTATGGCGATGAATGACGAGGAAACCGTGGCGCTGGTGGCCGGTGGCCATACGTTCGGCAAGACGCATGGTGCCGGCGATCCGTCCTTTGTCGGCATCGATCCGGAAGGCGATGAACTGGAAGCGCAGGGCCTCGGCTGGAGCAGCAAGTTTAACAGCGGCGTCGGCCGTGATGCCATCGGCAGTGGCCTCGAAGTCACCTGGACGCAGACACCGACCCAGTGGAGCAATTACTTTTTCGAAAACCTCTTCGCTTTCGAATGGGAACTGACGAAAAGCCCGGGCGGCGCGCATCAGTGGGTGGCCAAGAACGCCGAAGCCTCGATCCCGGACGCTTTCGATCCGTCAAAAAAGCAGCTGCCGACCATGCTGACCTCTGACCTGGCGCTGCGTGTCGACCCGATCTACAAAAAGATCTCGCGCCGTTTCCTCGAAAATCCGGCGGAATTCGCGGACGCCTTCGCCCGCGCCTGGTTCAAGTTGACCCACCGCGACATGGGGCCGAAAGCGCGTTATCTCGGGCCTGAAGTGCCGGCTGAAGATCTGATCTGGCAGGATGTCGTGCCGGCCGTCGATCATCCTTTAGTCGATGAAGTCGATATCGCTTCGCTGAAGGAAAAGGTGCTTGCGTCCGGTCTTTCCGTGCAGGAACTGGTGTCGACCGCATGGGCTTCGGCCTCCAGCTTCCGCGGTTCCGACAAGCGCGGCGGCGCCAATGGCGCGCGTATCCGCCTTGCGCCGCAGAAGGACTGGGAAGTCAACCAGCCGGCGCAGCTTGCCAAGGTTCTGGGCGTGCTCGAAGGCATTCAGCAGGCGTTCAACGCGGTACAGACCGGCGGCAAGAAGATTTCGCTGGCTGACCTGATCGTGCTGGCCGGTGCCGCCGGCGTCGAAAAGGCGGCAAAGGCCGGTGGTCACGACATCGTCGTGCCGGTCACGCCGGGGCGCGCCGATGCATCCGATGCGCAGACGGATGTGGAGTCTTTTGCGGCCCTTGAGCCGCGTGTCGATGGTTTCCGCAACTATGCGAACGAAAAACGCATCCAGTTCATGAAGGCCGAAGAAGCGCTCGTCGACCGCGCGCAACTGTTGACGCTGACGGCACCGGAAATGTCAGTGCTTATCGGTGGCCTGCGCGTGCTCACCGTCGGTCAACCGAAACACGGCGTGTTCACAAATCGGCCGGAAGCCCTGACAAACGATTTCTTTGTCAACCTGCTCGACATGGGCACCGTCTGGAGCCCGCTTGCCGGGTCAAACGGTCTTTATGAAGGCCGTGATCGCAAAAGCCACGAGCTGAAATGGACCGGCACGCGCGTCGATCTGATCTTCGGTTCGCACTCGCAGTTGCGTGCCATTGCCGAAGTTTATGGCCAGTCGGATACGAAGGGAAAGTTCGTTCGTGACTTCGTGTCGGCCTGGAACAAGGTGATGAACGCAGACCGTTTCGATCTTCTCTGATCGATAACCCCGCCCGGACGCGCACCCCTGGCGTCCGGGCATTTCTTCATCGCTCATCTGATATTCTTGTATTTCAGTCTGGACGATAGTTTTCTCATTCGTCATATTCGCCCCGCGTCCTACAAGGAGGGGGTTCGAGCAGGCGCTTGTACGCGCGCCGCTTTTCGTTTCTTCCTCGCGTGCCCTTTGCAAAGCGATTCGGAGACGAGATGTCCGCTTACCCAGCATACCGGTTCCATCGGCGCGCTTTTGCGAATACGTCGTCTTCCGGACAGGTCGCGACCATATGACCACCAATCGTACTGGTCTTGCCATTGCCATCATGGTTCTGGCGGCATGCCTCAACAGTCTCGATGCGGTGATCGTTCGCCTTCTGGCAGGCCAGGTGCATCCGTTGATGATAGGCTTTTTCCGCTCGTTTTTCGGCCTCATCGCGGTGATGCCGTGGATCATCCGTGGCATCGATCTCAAGGCATCACCCTTCCGCACCCTGCATGCTCTACGCGCCGGCTTGAAACTGCTGGCCTTGGTCTGTCTTTTCGTGGCTTTTGCCCATGCTCCGCTTGCCGATGCGACGGCCATCAACTTTACCATGCCTATCTTTCTGGTTCTGGGCGCATGGCTGTTTCTTGGAGAAAAGGTCGGTCGCGGAAGCATTTTTGGTGTCATTGCCGGGTTCGTCGGTGTGATGATCATCATCCGGCCAAGCGGCGATCAGGGCTTTGATCCCTGGCTGCTGTTTGCGCTGGCCGGCGCCGTCCTGACCGCTTCAAGCCAATTGCTTCTGCGCCGCATGGCTTTGCGAGACACGACCGACCGGCTGGTGGCATGGAATCTCATCACCATGGTGCCGCTGGGACTGATTATCATGTTGCCGGTCTGGTCCATGCCTACATGGACTCAACTAGGGCTGCTTGCGCTGCAAGGCGTGCTTGGAGCTTTCAATATGGCCATCATCACCCGGGCCTTCGCCATGGCCAATGCCAGCGTGCTGGCGCCTCTGGATTTTCTTCGCCTGCCCGTTGTGGCGCTAATGGCGTTTCTGATCTTTTCAGAAATTCCAATCATTCAGATGTGGATCGGCGCTGCCGTGATCATTGGTGCGACCATTGTCGCAACCGGCGGGGGGGCGCGGCGTCGCAGTCGATAACGATGCGGCGATGGCGTCCACCATCGCCGCATCATCGGGTTTACCTTAAGCAGCTTGATGGGCTTTTTCGGGATTGAACCCGTCGGCATTGTCAAACACGCCCATGAAGCCCGGAACCGTTGCTTCGCGCGCCCAGTCGCGCTGGAGTTCGCAATACATCTGAACGCGGCTGATCAACTTGGCTCCAGCTTGTTCGACGCGGCGCAACGCTGCCTCGTGTGCAGCCAGCGAAGTGCCGCCGACCGCATCCACGGGAACATAGACCTCGTAGCCTTCTTGCATTGCGTCAAGCGCTGGAAAGGTCAGGCAGGCTTCTGTCCAAAGCGCCGTCATGATGAGTTTGCGGCGACCGGCCGCCTTGACGGCCTGCTTGAACTCGGTGTCCTCCCAGCTGTTGATCGAGGTTCTGTCATAGGTAGGCAGGTGGCCGATCACCTCCTGCAGTTCCTGGATCGGGGGCTTGTTGCGGCCGGTTTTGACATTCACGGTCGAGTGGATGATCGGCAGATTGTAATTCACTGCTGCCTTGACCGTGCTGACGATATTGAAAACCAGTTCGTCGCGTGGAATTGAACGGATCGACGAGACCTGGATCGGTTGATAGTCAATGATGATGAGTGCGGAATTTTCCGGTGTCAGAAGGATATCGGTGTTCGGGTTGCGGATTGTTTCACTCGTCATGATAGGTCCTCCTTTTATATATTCGCGCTGAAAATGGGCGAGATGCATCATCAAGTGAAAAGGGCAGCGCGTAGCTTTGGCAGGCAACGACGCTGCCGTATTGGCGGTCAGTCCTTGATGATGCTGGGCCGGCTTTGCGCTGGAAACGTTAGCGCGGCATCAACGGTCGCTGTAGTCGCGATATTTGGAAAACTGTGTCACGTGAAGAGGAACGCGGATGTAGCGTCGCTGCCCTTGACAAGTCGGGCCTGCACACCGGTCGATATGACGCCGCAAGAGTCACCGACAACACAACAACTGGGCATGTATCGATACCGGTTCGGTGTTCCCCGATGCGGGACACACTGTTCCCGCCGTCCACGCTAGCGGTGCCTGGACGGGGATGGCAGTCTCGATTTTTCAAGTAATCGCGGTCGATCATCTATCGGCCAGCTGAAAAACCACGGAGGAATTGGCATGGAAAGCAAGACCGAAGAACAACATGTCGAGCGGGAAGATGGCCCAGCGAAGGGGCGATATCGTGTTGCGATCGGCCAGGACGAAGCCGAGATGACCTATAGTCGTGCAGGCAAAGGCCGCATCATTATAGATCATACCTTCGTTCCCGCCGCTCTACGTGGCCAGAAGGTCGGAGAACGGCTGGTTCGCCAGGCGGTGGAGGATGCCCGGAGCGAGGGGATTGCCATCATCCCCTTGTGCCCATTTGCGAAGGCGCAAATGGAGCGCCATCCGGAATGGCAGGACGTTCTTTCGCGATAACTGCGGTCTGTTTGGTATCGCGCAGACGCACTGCCGTCCTATGTCGTCGCGAAACGGCAAGCACAGGATTTCCATCCTCGACCCAATCGGTGCTTAGCGTTTGTCCGCGGTTTGAAAACAGTTTGCGCAATCCATGGTTGCGGTGATAATTTTCGCGTATTGTCGTGAAAGCCGGCTCGAATGATGATGTGGTGGGAGAGGACGTCAGTATTTGGATACCGATGATCTGCGAACGTTTCTCGAAGTCGCCGATGCAGGTGGCGTTGCGCCCGCAGCACAGCGGCTCGGCATCTCAAAATCGATGGTGAGCCGTGGATTGGGCCGGCTCGAAACGGCACTCGGCGCGCCGCTTCTGGTGCGCACCACGCGGGGCATGTCGCTAACCGAAGCCGGTATGACATTCTACCAACACGCAACCAAGGTTTGCTACGAGATTCATGTCGCCAAACAAACGATCCTGCCCGCCGGGGAATTGCGCGGGCTTTT
>NZ_WIXI01000039.1 GCF_009617585.1 Endobacterium cereale
CCCGGAGGTCTCATGCGTGCGCCGATAGTGGCCTGGTTTTACTCCGCCGCTTGGCCTTAATTTGCTCCGGCGTTGACATATTGCTGCGATCGCATCTACTAAGAGGGACTCTGACGGGGGATTTACAGTGTAGTACGCGGGTGATGACATTTAAATTCCCAGCAGCTATATTGAAAGGAGGACTGCGATGGCCAGAATGATCATGGAAATCGCGCCGATTTTTGTGATGTAATGGGTGCGTACAATGCGAGGCGTCACCCTAGGGTCCTTCGTGTCAACGAACACGTAGTACTCTCCGCGAACATCGATCCCAAGCGACCGCGCTTTTGATGCATTGGCTGGATTCAAGTAAACAAGTGCCCAGAACATTAATATGGAAAATACAAACACAAATCTAACGATAAACAGGCTTATTTCCATATTTGCAAATCCAATGTTATCTAGAAATTTGTGCACAATTTACGATGTAAATCAATCTCTTCAGTCCGAAATGGGGAAGATTTCATGTTGTCAATTTCCCATCATGGCCTGCAGCGACTGGCCGCGAACATTGCGTTATGCTGACTATACGTACTCATCGCTCTCTGGAAGCATAGTGTCCCAGCGCCTTAAATGGCGGCGACAATCGCGGCATCAAATAAAGGGGTCGCGAGTGCCATCGACAACTATGAAGCTCCGATCGTCATAGAAGTGGCACGGTATCTTATCGGGCCAGCAAGCTAGGTTGTGATGACTTGCACCATAGGACAGAAACATGTTCCCGTTCAGTTTTTTTGTGGCAACTCCCTGAATGCTCCGGTGCAAAGATACCGCGCCGATACATTAAGGTTCTGGCGAGATAACGCGCAATCTCTCCAAGACAGAAGTCAATGTTATATGGGGGCGTTGCTCGCAAGGGCCGGCTAAGTCCGACCAACTCGCGTAGGGCCCTCCTGTAAGGTGATAGGGACGAAACTGATTGCTGTGTTTTACGACTAGCTGTACGGGATTAATTCATGAGAAACTTCAAAAGTTCATCCTGGAAGGCCCCATGCTAAAACGCCCCCTTTTTGCGGCATTCATTGCGTCCATTTCTTTTTCAGCAACCGCTAACGAAACGGCGTTAATTTTTCGAGGGCCGGGAAATACGCATATTTATGCGGATAGCAACTGCAGTGAACGAACTAAAACCGAACAGTATGAAATTACACAGCCCGCGTGGATTGATTGCGCAATAGACGGAAATCGGACTACGGTGCTCATCTCACCTCTACCGGCGAGGAGCGATGTAAGCTGGTTCGGATACAAAGAGGCTGCTGAAATTGTCGATCGGATAAGTGCTGACACAGAATGGGAGGGTTACGGAGGGGCTATTAATTTCCAAGGCGGCGCATCTGTTCCCGGAATCCCGATGTCATACTTGGAAGCGTCGGGAATAAAGTGCGAGGGCAAGTCTCCTTGTAAACTCGATGGTAAAAAAGTCTATTTGATAGTCATTGGGCATAAAACCCAAAGTGTTGCCCTCTTGGCAGTGGGTGATGGATTCGTCGATAAAATCCGAGCTATACATAATGGAAAAGAGTATGTTGCTGCTAGCCAACGACGATTTCCACGAGCAATGGAAGCGATGATTTCAACGTTTAATTTCAGTATTTTTAAAATACAGCCAGATTTGTTAAGAAAAGAAATTTGCGATGAGCGATCGAAACTCGAATGCATTCCATGAATTTACAATGAGCCCCCAAAGTGGGCTACCGGCAACTGGAGTTTTCCGGCTTTATCACGATGACGGGCTGGTTGCGCCCACGGTGAGGAAACCACCGGTTACCATCAGGTGCTTGGCTGCAAATTAGGCAGTTGATGAGGTTCGAACCATCGACCCGTTGCAATAACGCTGCGAAATCAATGAAGCGTCCGCGCTCGGACAGCTAAACTGTTCCTGCGGTTGAAATGGCGGCAATTTCGTCGATCGCACCCAAAAGGCCGAAAATGGGAAATGCCGTGCATCTGCGCTACAGATGAACATGTATTGCGTCACGAACATTTTCGCTGTGCAGTGAAGCCCCCCCTGCAACTTTCGACGTGCCGCTACAGGTAAATAGATACGGGAACCAACTATCCGGTTCAACGTTCTCAGCCGCGCAAATAGCGCAAGGAGGAGAATGCAATGTTTAAGAGACAGGTTATTTTGGTTGGCGCCACCCTTATGGTCGCAGGATCAGTTTTTGCACAGGAGTCCACGGTGAATGGCGCAGCCGGTGGAGCGGTCACCGGCGCTATCGTGGGCGGCCCGGTCGGTGCTGCTGTGGGCGGTGTTGCTGGCGCGATCGTCGGTACCGCTATCGATCCGCCGCCGCAGCGCGTAGTCACATACGTTCGCGAAGCGCCCGCCCCAACGGAACGGGTTGTCGTCGAAGAGCGCGTCGTCGTCGGGGAGCCACTTCCTCAGACGATTGTTGTTCAGCAGGTGCCTGACAATCCGAACTACGGGTACGCGGTTGTCAATGACCGGCGTGTGATCATTGAGCCTTCGAGCCGCCGTGTGGTGCAGGTTATTGATTGATCCTGGCTCTGCCGGACAGACCGGACAGACCGGACAGTGCCATCGCGGTGAGGTGGCACTGTCAAATTTGCGTCATCAGCCTGTCGACAGGATCGTCGTTAACTGAGTAGCATGTTGCGGCGCGCTGCTCCATCCTACGTCAGTCATGCAGCGCGGACAGGGAACGCAGACGACAGTATCACTGAAATGTCCCGGAATTCGGTCTATTCCCTGCTGGAGATGAAAGCGCGATACGCCCAAGTGGCCAAACAGATGGATTAGCAGCAACTGCGTTTGACTTGGCCCCTGCCCCAACGGGCTTCTCATCCATAGTTCATCGATGTGCTGCCGAGAGCCGCGAGTTCTCGCTCGTCTTTCACCCCGTTCTGCACGCAGCATGTGTTTGACACCATATGTCGCAAATCGTCAAAATCGTGCGATGGTAGGGTTCCGGACAGAATTACTAGCCGACTGTGCTTCCGGGCCCGCACACTGTTTTCTGCCTCCCGAGAAGGGCTGATAAGTGTTGTCGTCGAGACGGTACGAGCTATACCTCTGCATACACCAAAGCGCATTCGAGTGCATCTCTTCGCCGCTCTTGTTGTCCGCTACCTGTTGTGCAGACGCGGCTGGATTCGGAGGTGAGCAGGGTTGGCGGGGTCCTCCACCGTAGGGCTGGTAGGTGTTGCTGACCGGATCGAAGGAGCGGTACCGCGCGCTGCACCATCCACGCGACTTCGATGCTTGTAGCTCGGCAGAGAGGGATTTCGGCAATGTGTTTTGTTCGTCAGACGTGGTAATATCTGTTGGCGACCCGAGCGTCCGGGTTGTGCGCTCAACGGGTTTGAGCTCGGCGATGATCGTATTCCCCGACTGGGCGGCGGGAAGGCGTTGGTAAGCTTGCTGGTTGCGATCAACTCGCTTCACCTCGGATGGCCAAAGGGGCTCGTCATGCAAATTGGTGAACGAATGAGGCTTTGACTGCTGCGCGACCTCTGACGCTACCTTTAATCCGCCGGCGGCAACTGGAAGCAGACACGTAGCGAGCAAGCGACTTGTGAAAAGTTCGCGCATGAGAACAACCTGATGATTTTGCGTACGAAAATGCCGCCGCTATCAAATGGTTCCACTGCATATGGTTTGACTAACGCTGGTGCGCGGTGTCGAAGACGTCTACGCGTTAATCGAGAGTAAGGACAAGGATTGAACCTGCGCGGCAGGCACACTGTCAAAGGTCATCATTCCTCCGAGACGTCGGGGACGCCGTCTCTCTGACCGCAAAAACCAAATCCGGGGCTTACGCAGACGCGGCCATGGACGCCTTTTCGGAAAATGCGCGTGTGGCGTTTTCGATATTCCAGCCAAATATCCAAGCTTCTGCTTTTTGCAACCAGGAATCCTTTTCGAGTAAACAGCTCGCGTTCGCGATACGAGCCGCTATGGGATTATCACCCTTAGACAGGCCCAGCACACGGGCGTTCATTCCAAGCTGCTGCCAATCAATCAGGGCTTCCATGTCGAAATTCATTTCCGATCCTCATTATCGTCGCGTTTCATTCGCGAACGTTGTCTGCTGCGACAGTCTTCGAATCGAGCCTGCATGGAGACTATCTGAAATCTCAGGAAGCCTCGAGTTGAAACTGGCTCTTGAGCTGTGCGGTAGCGTACAGATAACTCCCAAGCATTTAGCGGGCATTCCGATCTCCTCTCAATTCCTGCGGCGTTACGACGTTAGACCGGTCAAAGTGTCTGCGCGAGTATTAACGGGCAACAATGGGCTAATTTCGCGACATCGCTCCTCTTGCCGAAGACGATCCGGAGCACTGGCGGGGAGAGAGATGCTTGGAACTTCGCGCGCTGCTAAAGATGATCATCACTGCCTTGATCGATTTGTACCCAAAACCGATGTTTTCAGTCTTTCCGACGACGCGGAGATGGCATGATCAAATAGATATGTTTGCCGAAACGTTCCGCCTGTTCTAAGAATGATTCTAAATAGGCCTCGGTGCCGACCGACTACGCGCTTGGCCGTGTGTCCATCTAGGAATTGCAAATGGTTAGAGAGATTCGAAATGATCGGGTCCAGCAGGCCCTAGACAGCGTGGCCGAGAAAAAATCTGAGAGGCTTCAGGGGCGAGGAACGCGGCCTGCAAGCACCAACAAAAAGAAAAGCGAAAAGAACAGGCTCGACGCGAATGCCCCCGACGGAAACATTGTGCCGTCCGACGATCTTGAGATTGGGCAAAATCGTGTGCCTTCTTCTGCCCACACATGAAATGAGGCGGTAAACCCATTCAGTAAATAGCGTATTCCCTCTTATCCATAAACGCCCTGCTCTGTCGTTCCCGCATAGTCAGCGTCTGCCCCGGATTGATCACGGAAATTTCGCCGCTCTATGGGCTGATCTTACTATCGTTTTGTTAAGGCTAGTGACTTCTCGAAAGAGGTAATTCAACATCTGTTAATCTAACTATGGCTCCCTCCATCGAATGCGGGGGACCATGCATGCATCGCTTTTTCATTCTTCTCAGCTTTCTTTTCGCTATGGGACATTCTGCTCACGCCTCACCGACGGAGTGGCAAGTCACTATGACGACAAGGCAGGTGAACTACACGACCGATTCGAAAACCTGGCTTGCAGTTAAAGTCGGCGATGTAATCCCGAATAAGGCTTGGGTTTCCACAGGACCGAAGGGACGGATTCAACTCTCTCGAGGCGTTGAATCTATTTCTTTTCAGCCGAACACGTTGGCAAGCATTACTACCTCCGGTTTTTTCCAGAAGACTACCGAAGTGCGCCAACAGACTGGTACGCTCGACCTCGAAATCGAAAAGCGTAGCAGACCTCATACCACGGTCCAGACACCTTACCTTGCGGCTGTCGTAAAAGGCACAGCGTTTCGCGTGTCAGTCACAAAGACGACGGCAAGCGTGTCGGTAACGCGTGGGCTCGTCCAGGTGAGTTCTTTTGCCAGCGGTCAGCGTTCCTCCGTTGGTCCTGGTCAACGTGCTGCGGTAGACGCCGTCAAAGGAATGACTGTCGCCGGCGCCGTTTCAGCACCCACAATAAGCTCAGTAGAGCCTTCAGTAGCGAGCGTGCGGGCTGTTGGCGCAACAGCGCTAAACGGCCAAACGCAGTCCACGGCCGCTGGAAAAAACTCTACCACGTCAGGCTCGACGAACAGCAATCGCGCCGACAACGCTGGCCATTCGAAGAGCGGAAGCAGTGACAATGGTGCCGGCAACGGGAATGGAAACGGCAACGGAAACGGCAACGGCAACGGCAACGGCAACGGAAACGGGAACAGCAACGGCAACGGAAACGGCAACGGCAACGGCAACGGCACTAAAGTCGTTGTCGGGTGTCTAGGGGGACGTGGTGAGTTTTTGGAGAAAAGTGAAGACGTCACTCGCAGTTCGGGCCGCATTGGTCGCACTTATGTGCGCCGTGCCAGTTTGGACGGCCGTAAAGCCGTTCACCAATTACGTCGACAATGTCATTGCCAGCCTTCGTTTCAAAGCTTTGCAACGGCCGGCGAGTGGCGACGTTGTCTTCGTGGCAATCGATAAGAAAAGTCTTGATGCGGTCGGCGTCTGGCCCTGGCCACGAGGCATTCACTCGGAGATCATCGATCGACTGACAGCGGCAGGTGCTCGTGACGTTTTTCTCGATATTGACTTCAGCAACCCGGCGTCCGCCAAGGAAGATGAGAAGCTCAGGCTATCACTCATCGCTGCCGGCGGAGGCACTGTGTTGCCTGTATTCCGGCAACACGAAAGCGCGGTACCCGGATCGTCCACAAGCGTAACACGGCCCATCCCCGCCCTCGCCTCAAATGCTTGGCTTGCGTTCGCTAACGTTGAACTTGCGGAAAGCGGGCTGATAACGACATTCAAAATGGCCGACCGATTGGACGGAAGGGTGACGCAATCCGTACCTGCCGTCTTGGCACAGGTCGACGACACCGCTGGTACCTACCTCATAGATTATTCCATCGACCCTTCAACAATCCCCACTTTTTCTGCCTCTGAGTTGTTAGATGGAACAGTCCCACCAAGCGTTTTCGCCGATAAAGCGGTGGTTGTCGGCGCTTACGCTACTGAACTGAAGGATGTCTATCCAGTACCAATGTACGGGCCTCTGGCGGGCCCCCTGATCCATATCCTGGCGACAGAAACGATTTTGCAGCATCGATTGGCTTCGGGCGTCGATCCGACAATACCAGAGTTGCTCCTCGCAGCGGCGCTTATAGGGCTTGCTATAGCCTTCAGAGTGTACGGTCCCGTCACGTTTTTCGCGACTGCCGTCATAATCATCTCAGCAATGGAAACTATCGCATTCATTGTGCAAGCCAATGATGCCTATGCACTGCGAACAGCAAACAGTTGGTTACTTGTCGGGCTCTCTCTCTTACTCGCCCTCAGCGAGAGAAGTAATTTCGCCCACGTCCGAAGCCGGATCGCCGTTGCTGACTTTCAAACTTCAAAAAACACACTTCAGTCCATAATCGCGGACAGCAACGACGTCGTCCTCGTTTTCGATGAAAACCTTCGCGTTCTCGATCGGAGTGCGTCTGCTGATGACCTCGACTTAGAGCATGAGGAAGGTAACGACCACCGTCATACTATTCCAAGCGCGTTGATGCGGCATGTCGAGGAGGCCGTCCATCGTTTCAGAGCAGGCCACTCGCCCACCTACTCGGTTTCTGCGGACTTCGAAGTGGTTCGCGGCGGCTTCGAGGCCCGTTTTGAAGCATCAATTACAATTTCTCGTTCAGAACGTCTCGACGATAGGGGCGAGCAAATCTACGGGTTTATGGGAAGCGTCATCGCTCGAGACGTTACCGTCCGTCGAAAGTACGAAGCGGACCTCCTTCGAATTTCCCAGGTCGATGAATTAACTGGGCTGCTCAACCGTCGAGAATTCATCAATCGCCTTCAGTCCATGATCGAACCGCAGGTTGTCGTCGCTGTTGGACTGCACAGATTTCCTGAACTCAGTGCGACTCTGGGCCGCCCAGCATGCGACCAGCTGCTGCGTGCAATCGCTGGCCGCTTGTCCAGCGTCTCGCGCGTCTCGCATTTGGGCCGTGTCGATGGTGATTGCTTTGCGATGTCACTGAGCCTGCCCACTCGAGACTTCCACGAGATTCAAGCGGAAGCCGTCCTGAGACAGTTCGCGCTTCCTTTTGAAGCCGATGGGTCCGAAATCTACGTTGACGCTCGTCTGGGCATTGCATTGTTCGACGACATTAGGCTTCCGGCCGCGTCCGCTGTGGACCACGCCGAAGCAGCACTTATCGACGCGAGGTCTAACCCCAATTCCAACTGGATCGTCTACGATGAAAAACGTGCCCAGGATCAACTTCGAGCCAGAAAGCTCGAACAGGCGATGCGCTCGAGCCTGAGGAGGGATGAATTCTTTCTTGCATATCAGCCGCAGGTCGATCTCGCCACGGGGCGGATGGTAGGGGCCGAGGCACTCATGCGGTGGAGGCATCCAGATTTTGGCTTGGTTTCGCCGGGTGAGTTTATCCCCGTTGCCGAGAGCAGTGGTGTCGTGTGCGACTTGGGCACATGGGCGCTTCAAA
The DNA here is from genome assembly GCF_009617585.1 of Endobacterium cereale. Taxonomy (GTDB): domain Bacteria; phylum Pseudomonadota; class Alphaproteobacteria; order Rhizobiales; family Rhizobiaceae; genus Neorhizobium; species Neorhizobium cereale. The sequence continues at coordinate 8,113 of NZ_WIXI01000039.1, forward strand.
ATGCCTGCGCAACGGCGATGACATGGCCACCTCATATGACCGTGGCAGTTAACGTCTCCCCCATTCAGTTTGCCAAGACAGATATGGTGGCTGAGGTGAAAAGAGCTTTGGCAGAAAGCGGGCTGGCCGCCCACCGCCTTCACCTTGAGATCACCGAATCCGCTTTCTTGGACGGAACAGAGCGTTTATTGGGCGTCATTTCACAGTTGAGAAGTCTCGGCGTTTGCATCGCGCTTGACGATTTCGGTACCGGCTATTCATCCCTCAGCTATATGTCTGGTTTCCCGTTGGACAAGCTGAAGATAGACCAGTCCTTTGTCCGCAAGCTGACGACCGACCATCAGTCTCTTCTGATCGTAAAAGCAGTAATCTCTCTCGCTCAGGGCCTCGGGCTGAAGCTTGTCGCTGAAGGTATTGAGAACGAAGAAGAGCGGCGGATTCTCGCCGAATTGCAATGTGAGGAAGGACAGGGCTACCTATTTGGGAGACCACAGAGTGCTGGAGAGATTATGCAGCAACTAGCAATCAGGAATGTTAACGAGGCTGCCTAACCACTTATGGAGCACTGAACAGATGGGTCTTTCCAGAACTCCACGATAGCCAACTTCGTAAGCGGTCAACTATTGGAGTAAGGCGTGCGGAGGGTGTCACGACTGGTTTTGCAGCTCGCTGAAAGGCAAAGATGCCTTGCATCTTAGACCAGCAGGATAATAGTCGATAGTTACAGTGCTTCCTGCGCCCAGGCCTGCCATGATCAGCCGGGAGCCGGCGCCGCGCCGACTTGGCTGTGCGACAGGCGGTCCTCCATTTTCCTGCCAAACGAGTTCGAAGACGGGGTGAGGGTCGTCTGAAACCGCCCAACTGATTTCTACCGTTCCACATTCGTTCGACAAAGCGCCGTACTTCGCCGCGTTTGTCCCCAGCTCGTGGAGAATAAGCGAGAGCGAAAGTGCTGATCGTGGCGCGATATCAAATGCCGGCCCAGAGATCTTCAAACGACCGGGATCATAGAGAGCCAACGTGCTTCGGACGAAGTCCGAAATCATAGCTTGGCCAGCAGGCCCATGTATCAGCATGTCATGCGCTTTTGCCAAGGCGGTAATGCGACCATTCAAGACGTCCGACAACGCTGCTACGTCGGTCGTGGATCTCAACGTCTGGGAAACAATTGCTTGGACCAAGGCAAGCTGGTTTTTCATGCGGTGGGCAAGTTCGAGGCTCATCTCTCGCTGATAGGCTTCGTTTTCAAGGAGCAGGACATTCTCCTGCTCCTTTTTCGCCGCCAGTACTGCGAGCGCTTGCCGCTCTTGCCGCAGTGAAATCGACGTCACGCTAATCGTGTGGATGATGAAAATATCAACGCTGACGATGAAGGCATAAAACAAGAGAGCCAGCACCGATCCCGGGGTTAGTTCGAATGTATAAGCCGGCGCAATAAAGAAATACCAAGACGCCAAGCCGCTCAATGTTGCGTTGATGACGCCGGGCCACAGACCGCAGACGAGTGTCGCGATAATGACCGCCGGAAAGAACGTCAGGTACGGAAATCCCGATGGCAGCTCGTCGTTAACAAGCAACCTTACCAATAACGCTACCGCGAACAGCCCCAACGACAAGGTCCAGCGGAAGGTCGCCGAGCGCTCGCGCGTTACAAGTTCTTGTAGGCGAACGATCAACGACCGCGATCTTGTGGTATTGCTCACGGTCATTGCACATCAAAAAACAAAGATGTTTTTCCTTTAGAACGCAAAAGAGCCAACAAACCGTTAGGCGTTTCGGGAGCTGTTTCTACCTCAACCGGCGACCGCAACGGTTCAGACGTCACGGGCAACCACAGCCGTCGGGTCCTGCGACACCCAGTTTCGCCTTTTCTCGCGCAACCATGCAAAAACCTTTATCTAAAAGCTGGTGGCGAAAGTCGCCGGAGAAACACGGATTGGTGGGAGTTGTTTTGAGCAGTTAGACTTCTTCATTTTCGGCGCTCGTCTCGCTGCGGCGGATGTCCTGGCTTGCCAAATCCTCAGTTGTCGCGCTGGCGATTGCGTTTGCCAGTTTCGCCGCGTCGTAGGGCTTAGACACGACGATCGCACCCTGTTCTCCACGAACGGCCAACGGATCACCGGTGGCGTAGACGATCAACGTTGCAGGTCTCAGAGCCCGAGCTTCGGCAGCCAGCTCCGCCCCTGAAGCGCCTGGCAGGTTGAGGTCTGTGACAAGGACATCGACCGCCATCGTCTGGAGCGCGGCCTTTGCTTCCTCAGCGCTGCCCGCCTCGACAACGATCAGTCCCGCATCCTGAAGCATCTCAGCAGTGTTGATGCGGATGAGAGCGTCATCCTCGACCAGCAAAACCGTCAGGCGACCGATCTTCCCGACTGAAGCTTCCCCAGCCAGCGACTGCTCGACGACCTGCGGCGGCTCTGGTTCGTTCAGAGGCTCGACAGGTGGTAACCTTCCTTTCGCATTTGAACGTTGCGCCTGATTAGCCAGCACATGTCGGAATTTTCGGGCTAGCGCTTCGCGCGTGTAAGGTTTTGAGAGGAGCTCGACGCCAGCGTCGAGCTTGCCGCCATGGACGATCGAATTCTCCGTGTATCCCGATGTAAACAGCACGGCGAGGTTCGGCAGTCGCTCTTTTGCCTTGCGCGCCATTTCGGGGCTCTTCAGCGTGCCTGGCATGACAACGTCCGTGAATAGCAGATCAATCGGGATGCCGCTGTCGATGACAGTGAGCGCACTTGCCGCATCGACCGCCTTAAGCGTTCGGTACCCGAGATCAGTCAGCAGGGCGATGACGGTTTCACGCACCTCCGCGTCGTCCTCAACCACCAGAACCGTTTCGCTTCCACCAACGATTGGACCATTATCAACGGCCACTTCAACGTCTTCGACTTGCAGCGCTCGGGGAAGGTAGAGTTTTATCGTCGTGCCGTGACCGACCTCCGAATAGATCTTCACATGCCCACCGGACTGTTTGACGAAGCCATAAACCATCGAGAGGCCGAGACCGGATCCCTTGCCCTCAGCTTTAGTGGAGAAGAACGGTTCGAATACCTTCTCGATAATCTCGGACGGCATGCCGGAACCGGTATCGGTTACCGCCATCATCACATATTGACCAGGAGTAACTTCGTCATGGGTGCGGGCGTAAGCATCGTCGAGATGGGCATTGGAAAGCTCGATCGTGAGCTTGCCTCTCCCTTCCATTGCATCTCGCGCATTGATCGCAAGGTTCAGAAGAGCATTCTCGATCTGCGTCGGGTCGATGAATGTATTCCAGAGCCCTCCACCAACGACGGTCTCGACCTCAATCGCTTCGCCGATGGCGCGGCGGATCATGTCGTCCATGTCTCGAACGAACCGGCTGATGTTAACGACTTTAGGCTCGAGTGCCTGGCGCCGACCAAACGCCAGAAGCTGGCTCGCCAGCTTTGAGCCGCGGGACACGCCTGCCATCGCGTTGGCGATCTTCGCCTCGGCGCGTTGGTTGCCCGCCACTTCCTTCGACAGGAGCTGAAGATTGCCGGAGACGACCTGCAGCAGGTTGTTGAAATCGTGCGCCACTCCGCCAGTGAGCTTGCCCACTGTTTCCATCTTCTGCGCCTGAGCCAGCTTGGCTTCGGCCTGGCGGCGATCGGAAATCTCCGAAATGACCCTGGCTTCGAGGTTTTCGTTCAGCTGTTTCAGCTGCTCCTCGGCACGTTCACGGTGACGAACCTGGCGTGCGAGAGCTTCTGCCTGTTCACGCAGAGCGGCTTCCGCCGCCCGCTGATGTGAAATGTCGGTGTGAACACCGACCCATTCAACGATGTCGCCCTTAGAGCCGATGATGGGCAGGGCTCGAATGGCGAACTGACGCCATGCGCCGTCATGGCGGCGCACCCGGTGCTCATGAACATACATCGATTTCGCTGCCACGGCAGCGTTCCAGCTCTCCACCGAGGCGTCGATGTCGTCGGGATGGACGGCACTCACCCAGCCAAAGTCCTGGTACTGATCGAAGCTCTGGCCCGTCAGCGCGGCCCAGCCTGGTTGCTCGCCGATCATTCTTCCGTCTGCACTATTCGTCCACAAAACGCCGTGGACGGCGTTCATTGCCGTATGGAACCGGCTATTGCTGATTTCGAGCTCGGCTTCGCGGACAGCTCGTTCCTCGACATCAATTCCCAGGATGTAGACGCCGGGCACGGAGCCGTCGGCCTCGACATGCGGAATGTAGCGGATTTCGAGCCGGCGAACTGGACCGTCACCATGGCGCATATCAGCTTCCGCCGTCACGACCTCCCCGCCTAAAGCGCGGTCGATATCGGGTCGTCGGCCCTCGTAGGCTTTCTCGCCGATGACATCGAGAACCGGTCGTCCGATCATATCGTCCGGCCGCCTGCCGAACCAGGTCTCATAAGCGCCGTTCGCGAAGCGGTAGACGTGGTTTCGATCGACATAAGAGATAAGCATCGGCACGGCGTCGGTGACTCGGCGCAGTTCCGCCTCACTGTCAGCAAGGCGCTTCTCGAAATCGACACGATCACTGTTGTCGACGACCGTACACATCACGCCGCCGATCTTACCGTCGGCTTCGTAGACCGGCGTGTAAAACAGATCGAAGATGAACTCCTGTTGCTGACCGTCTCTGACCAGCGTCATGTTCTGGTCATGAAATGAACGAAGCTCGCCGCGAAGGCCAGCTGCTATCATCTCGCGGTTCCAATCCCAAATTTCCGGCCAGGTCTCGGCGACGTTGCTGCCCAGCGCAGCTGGGTGTTTCTCTGCGACGATCTTGGCATAAAGATCGTTGTAGATCATGACGTGCGCCGGACCCCACATCAGAACCTTTGCGACAGGGGAGTTCACGATATTTGCGACCGTCGTCCGCAATTCGACAGACCATGTGCTTACCGGGCCGAGCGGTGTATTCGACCAATCCTTCTCGCGGATCAGAAGACCGCAGCTGCCGCCGCCGATCGGCCAGACCGTTGCGAGCGACGGCGCATGCCTGGCGCCATCACGCAGCATCCTAAGACCAGATCGGACCACCTCGCTGGCATTGCCATAATCGCCCGATGTCAGGCAGTTGGAAATAAAACCCTCGAGCTCGGGGGTCAAAGAGAAATTGCGCGTGAGACGTTTAGCCATGTCCGCTCGTCCCATGGAATTGATTTTGTGTCAACGTGTGTCACACCCTGAGATATCTATTCGTTCCTGATTCTGATCTTGCATTCAGGCGCGGACAACCTCTTGGTCAAAACGTCATCCCTGACCGCCCGTTCGCTTGTCCCGGCGAGCGCCGTACCAACAATCCGTTTCAGGACAAGAGATCCAACCCATTCCCTTGGGAAAGAAGGTCGGCGGTGCGGATCGCGGTCTCTTCCCACGTCAAACAAAACGTGCCCTCTGACTCAGGCCCATCATCGTGAACTGCCCAAGTAACACTCACGCTCGAGCGGTGCATGTCCGCGTACTGGACGCGGTTCATGATCAACTCATGCAGCGCCATTCCGATGTTCAAGACGGCGTTTGCATCAAGAAGCATATCGGGACCGGAAATCGTCAATTCGCCGACGCTATTGAACGGCTTCACCTGATGCGAAATTAACGATCGCAGATCAATCAACATGTCTATCCCTATATGTGGCGCGGCCGTTTCCGGCCTCCTGAAAAAATTGCGAGCCACACAAAAAGCGGCTGTAAAGGCAAGCGGAGGCAATGGTAGGCCCATTGCCAGCTCGATGTTGTCGGAGCCGAGAGACTGTCCGCCGCGTGTTTCAAGTTGGCCGGGAAAACTAAAATTGCGTACAGCGCCAGGGCCGTTCCCGCGTACCGTCGGGTCTGAGGCATAAGCAGACCGATCGCACCTGCGATTTCGCAAACTCCCGTCAGCATGATGACATCAGGGGCGTCAGGCACCCAGTCGGGAGTGATGCTTAGAAAGGGCGCCGGAAACGCAAGATGCAGGAAGCCCGCAAAACCGTAAAAGGCAAACAGGCCGAGCCGACAGCGCTTGCGCCAGATTTCAACGTTCGCCATCCACTGCAATCCGTTTTTCGATCGTTTTACGGACTGCTGCCAGGTTGGACTTGTAACCAGCAACCTTCTTGATCGCTTCGATAGCAAGATCGCTGGCGACGTAATCCGACTTGTGGCCGAGATTGCGAACGACCACCAATGTCGCCCCAGAAACGTCGCGCGACAGATGACGTGCATGCACGTCTGGCGAGACGATCTTGTCGGCATCGCCGGTGATGATCACGGTCGGAGCCCTGATACTTTTATATTGGAGGCTGGCGGTCTTCGCCCAGTTACTGAGGCCAGCAACCTCCATGGCATTGTGGCGGAAAGCAGCCGGACGCAGAGCCTGAACGGCTCCTGTCTTTCCAACATAGTTTGCAGGTCTCTGGTTTGGCCAGAACACCGCTTTTGTGGCGCGATCGATTGCCAGAAGCCCGACGGGTGGGGCGACGAATGTGCTGAACAATGATCCGGTTACCGGAACGGCTGCAGCGCCATAATACCATGCCACACCTCCTTCCCACGGGTAGACCGCAGGTGACAGGAAAACCAGCCCCGCAACATTTTCCGGATGCCGGACGGCGAGTGCCGCAGCGATGGCTCCGCCAAACGAATGCCCGACAATGATCGCCTTACCGATGCCTCGCTTTTTCATAAGGCGAGCAATGGTATCGGCCTGCTCATCAGGCAGGATCATCTGTGGGTTGCCGGCATCGGACGCACCATGGCCCGGTCGGTCGACAAACAGCAGGTCAGCCCTGCCCTCCAGCTTTGCTCGAAACGAAAACATCGGATCGTAAAGACTGGTGCTGGCGCCGTGGATAAAAACGATCGGTGGCAGGTCAGCCTTACGACCGGCATTGATCAGGATGCTGTTGAGCTTGACCCCGCCGACATCCAGACGCACCGGACGCGGTTCATCAGCACGCGCATCAGCGCTGCTGGGAAAAGCGGCAAACATGAGAACGACAATGGCGGAAAACAGTCGGGCAAAGTTGTACGGCATGAAACCTCTAAAAGATCCTAGTCTCCAAAGGCCAGTACGTACGGCTGAGCTAATTGGTTTCACATGACCACGTTGGGCTTTGCTCACGGTGAGGAGACCAACTTCTGGGCGTTCCCCCATCGCCGCCAACCACGCATGTCTTGATGGCTACCTTTCCTCTCGCTATGCTTTTCAGCGCTTCCAATCAAAGAGGATAAGATGGCAACTGGTACCGTAAAATTTTTCGCTCAGGACAAGGGCTTCGGCTTCATCACTCCGGACAGTGGTGGACCGAATGTATTCGTCCACATCTCGGCTGTCGGTTTCGGCGCTTCGCTGAGCGACGGCCAGAAGGTCAGCTACGATGTGGGCCAAGACCGAAAGACAGGAAAGTCAAAGGCTGAGAATGTCAGCGTCCTCTGAAATCATACTCCCGATCTCGCCGTAACGGCGAGATCGGGCCCGTTGGTCGCCTTCGGCTTGAGCGGAATCGAACCTGTGACCCGATGTAGTTTCGCTTCCATGTCACCCGAATTCTTAAGACGTCAGGGACTTGGAAATCACATCCCTATCTCTCGGTCGCTATCTCCCTGCCGATGAAATCTAAAGACCGTCTCTGCTTCTGCTGGCAGCCATTCTCGAACATCTTCTTTTGTCTCGCTGCAGAAGTCTGGATCCGGTCTAGCGAAGACTGGCAGATCATCTGACGCACAACCAGCAGGCAGGTGGACAGACCATCTGATCGAAATTGGATGGAAATGGATGGAAAAATAGTGCATGACGGCTGGCTAGGAAATGGATGGAAACGGATGAAAGAATGGAAACTCTGAACACGACGACCATCCGGATCACGCCCGAAATCCTGTCTCTAATTGCTGAAATTGACGAGTTCAAAGGCGCTTGGCGCGCAATCGGGCGGATCGCGCCTGAACGGCTGTCCAGTCTCCGGCGCGTCGCGACTATTGAGAGTGTCGGTTCCTCCACACGTATCGAAGGAGCGCGCCTCACTGATCGAGAGGTCGAAAGGTTGCTGGCAAACGTTCGCCTGGGGTCCTTTACGACGCGCGATGAACAAGAGGTTGCCGGCTACGCGGAAGTTATGGAGACCATCTTCAGCGCTTACGACGCTATCTCGTTCACTGAGAATCATATCCGTCAGCTCCACCGCGATCTTCTTGCACATTCGACCAAGGATGAACGGCATCGCGGCGCCTACAAAAACCTCTCCAACAACCTGGAAGCGTTTAACGAACAAGGCGAGAGCCTCGGCATCGTTTTCGCAACGGCAACGCCGTTCGATACGCCGCGTCGAACGGAAGAACTTCTCGCATGGCTGGGCGAGCAAGGACGAGAAAAATGGCTCCATCCACTTTTAGTCGTCGCGATCTTCGTTGTCGTATTCCTGGAAATCCATCCGTTCCAGGATGGCAATGGCCGCTTGTCGCGTATTCTGACCACCTTGCTGCTGCTGCGAGCCGGCTACGCTTACGTCCCATACAGCTCGCTCGAAAGCATCATCGAGCAAAGCAAGGAGGGCTATTACATTTCTCTCCGGCGCACGCAGGGAACGATCCGAAGCACAGAGCCCGACTGGAATCCTTGGATCGAGTTCTTTTTAAGAGCGCTGCATCGGCAAAAGAACCGACTTGAGAAGAAAATGGAGCGCGAGCGCATCATCCTCGCCGACATGCCGGAACTATCCGTCATGCTGCTCGAGTTGGCACGCGAGCATGGGCGGATCACGGTCGCGGAGGCTGCCAGGATCACAGATGCGAGCCGTCACACCATCAAGGATCACCTCAAGGCCCTCGTCGATCAAGGGCACCTCGTCCTCCACGGTGCGGGCCGCGGTGCTTGGTACGGTCTGTCGTGATCAGTCAGATGTCAGGAAAATCTAATTAAGTTTAGATCTTGAACCAATTCGAACTACCGACCGGCACGAAATTTTGCACGGTGCTGAAAACACATCCATTTCCCGAGAAATCGAATGGCCCATGGTTTTGACGCAACGCAGATTTTAGGAGGATGCTCTCGACAAGCGATCGCGCCCCTTATGCGCGGTTAGCTTTCGGCTCGACCATAGCCCAATTGTCGTAAGTTCTCCGCCACCCGCCCTTCGACCGCAAGCGCATCTTCCGACCACAGTTCTGCGATCGCGTTCAATACGCGGTCGAGCTCCCATGGTAGAACAGACCTGCCCTCGATTTGTGTGAATGGTCCGTCAGATTCGGTTAACAGGCGATCACGGGGGATCATTTTGACGATATCCCGGCCCTTCTGACCATGGATCATCCCTGGTCCCACGCTGAACCAACAGCCCATGGAGACGGCGCGATCCAGCTCTCGCTTTGTCCCCGAAAACCAATGAAGGATTGGTGTTCCTGCGCCTTTGTGCGCTTCGAGTGCATCCAATACCTGCGTGGCCGCCCGCCGACTATGAATAGTCATTACACGACCGCCCGCCTGGTCGCATAGATCTAAAATGCGATGAAACACCCGCTTTTGGGTTTCCCAGTGGGGTCGCAACTCGGGTGAGCCGTCTAACCCGATCTCCCCTACGTACGTGGCTGATGGCAGGAGTCTTTCAAATAAGGGAAGTTCGCCATGGCGTTCATGTGCAATCTGCGGGTGCAGCCCAAGCGCCGTTCTGATCCGCTTGGCCCTATGTGAAAGAGCAAGCGTGCCTTCCCAAGCCGAGGGCGTGTTAGTGACAGAGAGAACATAGATATTCCGGCTCACGCAGGACTGCGTGATCGCAACAGGATCCGGGTACAGATCAAGATGGCAATGGAAGTCAATCACTTAACACCATATAGTCGATGCAGCTCACCGAGTTCGTTTAACCCTCGATATAGCATGCCGCGGACACCGTTACGATCACCAATATCCGGAGGCGACAAGGTGTGGCCAAGCCACCGATCGAGGCCGTCAGCTTTCACCGAAGCCAACGCTATGGCAACGGAACGAACATCATCGAACGACGCGTGGTCTTCATCATCCTTTCCCAAGGGCTCGTAGACGTAGTCCGTCGTATCGCGCTTCGCGTCCCATGCGACGAACGCTGCCCGTCTCACTTGACAGGGAACGCAGCGACCGCAGTGCCGGTAATTGAACCGCTGAAAGCGCCCACAGCTGGTCGAATGCGCGGCCTCGGTCTGAAGGAAAATCTGGTCCTTGCATTCGATAAGCATTTCGCCCTTCGTTTTTTGGGCGTAGGGATTTTCGATCTTCACGTTGAGGCTTGCGGCATCGAGGATCTTCTGGAACCGCGTTAGGAAGACAGGGTGCGCCGTGCGCGTGCTCAGGCTTCCAAGCCGGGAACCGGTGAGCGGCGGATTGATCGCAATGAACCCATTTTCGCAAACGTAGAGCGGGGCGGTGTTGCCTTTTGCGTATTTCTCCAGCGATGTAGCTACCACCACGCCAAAGGTCAAAAAGATCAGAGAGCGCGCTCGCTGTGACGCTTCCTGCACGGTGGGCGAAGTCGCAACGTGATTGAGCTGCAGGTGCTTCGTCAGACCAATTTCCTGTGCGAAATCCCGTTGCTTCAGACCGTCCCCTCGAACGTTCTGGCTGACTGCCACCGGCTTCAATCCATCACGAGTCAGATCGATTGCGCCAACGAGACTGTCCAGTCCGCCGGACAACAAGACGACGCAGTCTTCTTTCAGCACCGAAATCTTCTTTGGCGGAGCGGGTAAAACGCCGCCGTCATGAAACCGAAGCTTCCAGCGGTCCGTTGTCAGGAACGCGAGCGCCTGCCGAAATTCGTCGGCCATCGTATTCCAGAAAGCTGGGTCGGAAACGGCGACGTCGAGTTCAATCTCTCTAGTCCAGCCATCGGCGCTGTCATCTCGCAGTACCGAAAAGTCGGCGGTGATGATTGAAAGTGCGATCGAAAGTAGATCCCATGCCCGTCGATGGGGGTTCAGCCCCTTTCGCCGAAGCTCTGCCTTGACGGCTTCACCCGCACTTGCCTCCGAGGGGATGCGTGGCTGACCATACAGGACAACACGCAGATCGCCTTCTTCCAATGGAAGCTCGAACGATCCAGGTCCACAAACGAGCCTCATTCTGCGTATCCCTCGAAAACCTGAAAGCTATCCCGTAGTGCATCTCTAACCACCGCGGCGATACGGTTCGAGTTTACGCTCTTGCCCGCCGCTCTGAGTTTGCGAAAGGAAGCAGCTACGGTCTGTTTGATGTAGTCACGCACCTGTTTCAGGCGACTGAGAGCCACTGTGGCGGTGGGCGCTTTCTCGATGATTGTTTTTCCGACATCGAGTTCGAACCGACGAGCAACATCCATTGCGGTGAAACGCTCGATGGCGAATTCACGCTGTTCCGGTGTCAGGGCAGCCAAATCGGCATCAGGGTACTTCACCAAGAGATCCGAAAGCGAGTCCTTGATGGCGGTTCGTTCAGCCTCGGCGTCCTGAGTGCCGTCGACCGGCCGAACCGCTTCGACGACAGCATCCATCACCTCGTTCGCGGAGCGGCCCGCAAGAAGCGCCGGATCCAGCGCACTGCCTGCGGGCTGTTGTCCCATAGTTTCGAGGATGCCGCCGAGTGCACTGGCGGTGGAAGCGGTCCCACTAAATCTGCTGGTCGTCGTCCTCGATCCGCCGTAGCCGTTACGCACGTAGTTTCCCAAGCTGCGGCGCATATCACTTAAGTTTCCGGCCTTCGCAAATTCGCCAAGGCTTCGGCGGGTACCAGCGAACCGGTGACCGGGCGCGAGAGGGGCCGCTGGTGGCGGCACGTTAGGCGCAACGGGTTCGTTGGGAGCGGCATCTACCGGCTCCTGCTCCGTCGGATTTAGATCTGGAGCGGGGTCTGGCGGCGCGTCCGGTGGTTGATCAACGGAAGGCGGATCTTCCGCCGGTGGCGCGGGGGTCCACGCGGGCACCATGGGGACGCCTCCCTTGGGTCCGTTACTCGATTGAGATGTCCCCATTATTGTTCGGCCTTCTCAATCGCTCTTTTGACCACCAGCGGCACGCCCGTGCGCTTCCATTTCTCGAAAACGCCGTCCGCCCAAGGTTGGTCTCCGATTTTCGGAACGATCCCCGGGGTAATCTGCGCCGGTGGACGATCGTTCAGAAATGCCGCCAATCGTAGTCCTTGCTGAGGATCGGCTTTCGCAACCGCGAGGCAGGCTTCCAGGATAGCGGGAACTCCCCATTCTTGTTCTTGATGAGCACGGTCCAGGAGACGATCCATAATGATCGAGGTTTCTACGCGCGACACGCGTGCCAATTTGTCGACCAGGGCCGCAGCCATCTCAGGGTGGGTGAGCATTGCGGTCAATATTTCCGCCGCTTCGGTCGTTAAACGGTCACCGGGCGTTATGAGCGGCGCGTGCTCGCGGCTGACATACAAAGCGCCCAACAACTTCGCATCGTGTAGCGGCGGAGGCAAAGCCAGCCATTCCCTCGAGAAAGGAGCATCCCAGGGCGCGGCAAGGCTTAGGTCTTTTCCCTCTGTGGCCGCTTCTTCCCAATCCTTCAGGAATCTGGGTTTGCCGTCATCGTCTTGGCTAACGGCCTTCAATAGTTCGGCGTAAGCCAACGGGCTACCGAGACGTTCGAACAGGAGAAGCTTGGCGAGGACCGCCTCATCCACGCCGACGCCCTGAGCATTGGAGATCGCCATGCGGATAGAAAGTGCATTCAGGAAACGCTTGATCAGTCGGGGATTACCGACGATGCCCGAGGCAGTCGTCATGATAGGCGCAAGCCTTTCAGCCGTATCAAAACGTCCGATAAGATCTGCCGGTATGTTCTCGTGCAGCCCCGTTACATATGCCTTGTCGACGCGCGCGCCCTGCCACGTCTTTCGCAACTGATCGATTATTCCAACCCGCAGCTTTTCCTTTACGTCGTCCTTCAAGTCGCTGTTTTCGATGTAGAGCAACATCATGTACGCGCGGACTTCCTGCGTTCCCAAGGGAGGAACGCGGATAGGCACCTGGATCAATTTGTCGAAGTAGCTCGTTACAAGTAGATCGTCGGGAACGCCTTCGAAATGCTTGCGGACGGCGTGTTTGATCATGTCGTTGTCGGCCGCGATGACGAATGCCGTATTTTTCAGAAACAGGAACAGCCGTATGGCCTCAAGGGTCGAGATCGTCGTCTCGGGGAGGCAACGGTCAAGGTCGTCGATCAACACGACAAGAGTTACCCCAAGCTCCTCAAGGGTCTCCTCGAAATTATCCCTGAGGGCTTGGATTTCCTTAGGAGGTGAGGTTTCCTCTGCCGGATTGAGAAGCCCGGAGGCAGCACTTGCCACCTCACCCGCTTTCGACTTGGCGTCTTCGATTAGTTTTTGGTCGACGGAACCACCTAGAAACCGCTGCCCCAGCCCCCACACTTCGCCGATGAGCCCAGTTGGAGGAAGTCCCATCGACACCGCTATCGCCGAACCGGCAGCGAGCTTCATTGCACGCAGCCAGTTCACGCGCTTGATGAGCGCCTTGGCCTTGTCTACTCCTCTTTCGCGCGCTCTTGCTTCCTGCTCTAGCTTAGTCGCGATGACGTCCATCAATGCGGCGCGAGCGTCGTCATAACCTTGGTAAAGCCAAGCATTGAATTCGACGAAGACGAAGTCCTTCTCGCCTTCTTTCCTCTCTCGGTTAGCGAGGGATGCTTGGGTCAGTTTTATCATGGAGGATTTTCCAATGCCCCATGATCCCGAGACACCAATTGAAATTGGGCGCCCCCGCGCCTGGACGATGATTTCCGCTACGGTGTCGGCCACGCCCGAAAAATTAAGGAAGTCTTTTTCAGTCTCATTATCTGCCCACATTCAAGGCCTCCCACGTCGCGCCTGTCGATAGTAAAACCATCGCACCGAAACGTTGCACCGATGATTCGCATCACCCTACATTTGCAACGTATTGTTCGCGCCAAAGCTGTGTCAATTTGGAATTCTTGCCTCGCTGGAAATAGGGAAGTCGATGTATATCGAGAAAGTCAAAATCAAGAACTTCAAATGTTTCGAAGGCTGGTTCGAGGTCGATTTCAATCAGGGTGTCAACATCATCGTCGGCAACAACGAAGCCGGAAAATCCACGCTGCTCGAAGCTATCCATCTATGCCTGACGGGTATGCTGAACGGGAAATACCTGCGCAACGAACTATCTCCCTATCTTTTTAACCGGAAGGTCGAGCGGGCGTATCTGGACAGCATCGCCTCGAAACAACCTCTCGATCCGCCGGGAATCCAGATCGAGCTGTTTTTCGGCGGTGATAGCGATACGTTGGAAGACCTGCGCGGAAACGGGAATTCCGAGAAAAACGACAAGGCACGCGGCCTCCTCTTCTCGATCGAGTTCGATAAGAAATATGACGGTGCCTATACCGAGTTACTGAAGAGCAAGGAGATCAACTCGATACCCTTGGAATTCTATCAGGTTCAATGGTCGGAGTTCTCCCGCCAACCGGCGACGGCTCGAGGCGTCCCCATCAAATCGGCGCTAATCGATTCCACGAGTACACGCGTTCAGAGCGGTTCGGATATGTATATCTCCCGCATCGTCAGGGAATTTCTCGACGAAAAGGAACGTGTGGCGATATCGCAGGCCCACCGGAAATTGAAAGATGCTTTCAAGGCCGACGGCAATGTTAGCGCCATCAATAAAAGGCTGGCGGAAGCAGCGAAAATCAGCCGCAAAGATGTGAGTATTTCCGTCGATATGTCGTCCCACAATGCGTGGGAAAACAGCTTGATGACCTATATTAACGAGGTGCCGTTCCACTATATCGGCAAGGGCGAGCAGTGCATCGTCAAGACACGCCTTGCGCTGAGCAGCAAAAAGAACAGCGAAGCGACGGTATTGCTGATCGAGGAGCCGGAAAACCACCTTTCGCACTCAAAGCTCAACCAGCTTATCGGCGACATCAGCACGGACAATAGCGACAAGCAGGTCATCATCACCACACATAGCAGCTTCGTCGCGAACAAACTTGGACTGGACCACTTGGTACTGCTGCGCGATGCGAAGGTCACACGGATCAAAGATCTGAAAGCGAGTGATTTCTTCCATAAGCTGCCTGGTTACGACACGCTTCGTCTCGTGTTGTCGCAGAAGTCGATCCTCGTCGAAGGCGATGCGGACGAGTTGGTCGTCCAGCGGGCCTATATGGATGCCAACGATGGCAAATTGCCGATCGAGGATGAAATCGATGTCATTTCGGTCGGACTTTCATTCCTGCGTTTTCTCGAACTGGCGACCGCGCTGAAAATCCCGGTCGTGGTCGCGACCGATAATGACGGCGATACTGCTGCACTCGAAAAGAAATACGCCAAATACAAGGACGTCGAACATATCAAAATCTGCTATGACCCTTTGGTGGATAAGGGCGACCTGGTCCTCAATGGCAAACCGTTCAATTACAACACCCTCGAGCCGAAACTGGTCAAATCGAACAGCGTTGAGACCTTCAATGAGCTCTTTGAGCCTGTCCGAGAATTGAGTTGAGTGATCGGGCCGATGATGATTCCAAGACGGTGTTCAAAGCCAGAATGGAAGCGCCATGTGGAACCCGACCACCCGGCGGCAGTATAGTCGCAACCAGCCCCGATATGAAACCGACCTGACGGATAGAGAATGGGAGGTGCTCGCCCCGCTGTTTCCTCAACCGGCCCGCAGAGGGCGCAAACCAGTTTGGCCTGTGCGTGAGATCGTCAACGCCATCTTCTACGTTCTGCGTGGCGGTATCCCGTGGCGGCTTATCCCGAAAGACCTGCCGCCCAAGAGCACGGTGTTCGGTTATTTCTGCCGATGGCGCGATAGCGGGCTGTTCACGCGGATCAACCGTTGCCTGGTTGCAACGGATCGTGAGCGGGTCGGACGACAGGCCTCGCCGAGCGCCGCTGTTCTGGACAGCCAGAGCGTCAAGACCACCGAGAGCGGTGGTCCGCGCGGCTATGATGCGGGCAAGAAGGTCAAAGGTCGCAAGCGACAGGCGATGGTGGACATGGATGGTCGTGCGCTGGTCCTTGATCCCCAGCCTGCCGATATTCAAGACAGAGACGGCGCGATCCCTGTTCTGCAGGTATCCCGCAAGTCCTTTCCCTTCGTAGAAAAGGCATTCGCCGACATGGGATATTCAGGTGACAGGCCGCAGAATGCGACGCTGGTCGATGTCGAGATCGTCCGTAAGCCCAAGGATCAGGTCGGCTTTGCCGTTCATCCAAAGCGCTGGGTCGTCGAGCGTTTCTTCGCCTGGATCAGCCGAAATCGACGACTGTGGAAAGACCCGGAGGCAACGATAAAGTCGGCCGAAGCATTTCTCTATGCTGCATCCATCATGACGCTGACAAGGCGCAT
This sequence comes from Endobacterium cereale, assembly GCF_009617585.1. Taxonomy (GTDB): domain Bacteria; phylum Pseudomonadota; class Alphaproteobacteria; order Rhizobiales; family Rhizobiaceae; genus Neorhizobium; species Neorhizobium cereale. The sequence continues at coordinate 24,438 of NZ_WIXI01000039.1, forward strand.
CGCACGACCATCATGAATTCTCGGACGGACTCTTTGAAACCAAGCATAATCTCGATGGCCTTCATCGTTATATGAAAAACAACAAGACCGAGTGCGCGCTGGCGATCTTCTCGGCCAAGACAAAAATCAGTTACCCGAAGTATATTCTGGATGCGATCGCCAAATGATGGGGCCGAATAAGCTTGTCATAGCTGCGGCAGGCTCGGGGAAGACCACCTACCTCGTCAGGCAGGCGCTTGCTGTTGAAAAGAAGCGCGTCCTCATCACCACCTACACGGAATCGAACGAAGAGGAGATCCGGCGCAAATTTTTCGAAATCCATGGCTCAGTTCCGGGCAACGTGCATATCCAGACCTGGTTTAGTCTGCTAATCGAGCACGGCATCAAGCCCTTTCAAGGCAAGCTGTTCGATTGGGAAGTTGCCGGCATGCTTCTGGTTTCGCAGAGATCCGGTTTTCGCGGTCGCGACCGGCAAGACCGCCCCGTGTATTGGGGTGAAGAAGATTGCCGGCGCTGCTACTTCGACCGTCGAAATCGCGTCTATTCGGACAAATTGGCGAGGCTGGTGGTGCGATGCAACGAGGCAGCAGACGGCGCCGTCATCGAGCGGCTTTCCCGTATTTATCCCTTTATTTTCGTGGATGAAGTCCAGGATCTTGCAGGCTACGACCTCGACATTTTGACCGCTCTCTTCAAGAGCCCTTCTAACGTCGTCATGGTGGGTGATCCCCGGCAGGTCACCTACGTCACTCATCTGGAGGCTCGTCTTAAAAAGTATAGGGATGGGGGGATTGCCGACTTCATTCGGGCGGAACTTCCCCGAAAAGTCACGTGCGATATTGATGTGACCAGCCTCATGGCATCGCATCGCAATAGCACCGCGATCTGCGAACTATCGTCGAAGCTTTATCCAAAATTGACGGCAGCGACTGCATGTAAATGCGCCGACTGTAGGCAGCCGGTCCCTGATGATGCGGGTCTCTACATCGTCCGACGTAACGATCTGCCACGCTATCTCAAGACCGGACGACCGGTACAGCTGCGATGGAGTTCCGCCGTTAAGGTTGCATCTGCAGCACTGCCGTCGCTTACGTTCGGACGATCCAAGGGGCTCGGTTTTCACCGCGTCATTATCTATCCGACGAAAGAAATGATGGACTGGCTGAAGGGCGCCCAATCGGCGTTGAAAGCCGAAACCCGTGCAAAACTCTATGTTGCCCTAACCCGCGCAAGGCATACGGTAGCGGTGGTCCATGACCTTGCCGATGGTGAAGTCGTTCCAGGATTCACATTGTTCCAGTAGCGAAAATTTCCGGAAATGCACCCTATATAGATCTATGATTTCATTCTTGGCGGTGGGGCATCATCTTCCGATGATGCCATTTTTCTAGGTGGCTTCGTTGAATTCCCGATACAGGTCGATTGTGGGCAGATGTGCATCGATAGTCTCGCGCACCTTCGCGGCCATCGGCAGGTTGTTTTTCTCGTTTTTCCACACATCCATAAACCGTTCGACCGTCTCGCGTGCTGTGTCGAGGACCAGCTTTTCGGACAGCGCCGACTTGGCGGCCAGATGTGCAAGCTCATCCTTCGATAGCTCCGCCATTCTTTTCGTGCGTGAAAAGTTAAGCGCCGCCGTATCCTCTCCCTCGATATAGGGGATGGTCGATAGCAAATCGTAAGCCGGCGAGAGCGCAGGAGTGCGGCGATCGGGGTAGATCAGAGACCAATTTTTCAGATGCATGTCGCCATTGCCGATCAGTGTGCTGAAGACCAACCGGCGGATGAACTCCGCCACGTCGGCCGTGCTCGTCTCGATGCCGAGGACGCGGGCGATCATCCGGTAATTGCCCTTGCTGTACTTGTCATCCGGCTTCACGCCGAACACTTGCGCAAAATCCTCGATGTGTACCGGGCCCTCCGGTGTACGGTCGAAACGTCTAATAGCGAGCGCTTGCCCATGCAGTTCGCCCACGCCCTTTGGCAAGCCGCTCACTGCATCCAGCTCGACCAACTGGATCTCCGGCACATCCATGCCCATCATGCCGGCGATAGTCATCATTGAGAATTCGTTTTCTGGCACGCCGCTATACTGCTGGGAGGGCAGCTTTACGATCCATGATCCACCTGTACCCTCGGCCGGAATAGTCAGGCCGCCTCCCTTCGCGGTGTTCTTGAAGGCCGAGAATTTCAACTGCACCCCGGCCAGCGAAAAGCGCAACGCATTCGGTCGCGCTTCGACAGAAGCCTGCTCATCATCAGGCGGCAGGTCATCGCCGTCGGAGGGGTGTACCGTTACCGCACCAGGCAGGTCGCGGCCGAGCATCCAGAGCAGGAAAAACTCCCGCGTCTGTTTTACGCCGGCGCGCTCGGCGAGGTATTTGCGCAACGGACCTTCCGGCAACAGGTTCGAAAAGAACGGCGGGACCACCATGTTATACGGACGGAACTTCGTAACCAGTGCGCCGAACGGGTCCTTGAATGACAGGCTGAGTGTGGGCCGCTTCTCGTCTTCGATATAGCCCTCGTTGAATGCGAAGATCGAGCGGCCATCCTGCAGGTTCGTCAGGGTGGCGACCGGTTCGCCGTTTAGCTTGACATCGAGCACCGTGACTTTAGGCATCGTCGTCCTCATCCAGTGCGTAGGCCGAGCGCGGGACCGCGTCATCGCGGTCGCGATGCACTGCGGCGTTGCGCAGCTGTCTTATCTCGCGCGCGATTGCGCCCATTTCTTGCCGTGACATCTTATCGGCCCGGGAAGTCTCCAGGCGGTCGGCTGCCCGCTTGAGTATGTCCAGCTCGTCAGGGGTCAAAGGCAAATGCCGAAGGAGGGCCAGGCTATCCTTGAATATGTCCGCGTCGGCCCTTGTTCCAGCCCCATAGCCGAACTGCGCCAACCATCGCTCGAGACGAGCCACGAGTTTGCGCTGGTCGGATGTAAGGACATCATTTGACGTCGAGCTGCTATCGAGGATATTGCGGATCGCCGGCATCAGCTTCTTTGGCGCAAGTACGATCTCGAGGTCGAGTGCACGCGCCACATCCACCAGGCTGCCTAGTCCGGGCTCCATCGTGCCCCGTTCGATCTGGGAAATATGGCTTTGCGTCAGGCCCGAACGTGCGCTCAGCTCACGCTGGCTTACTTTCTGCCCTTCCCTGGCAGCGCGTAATTGCTGCGTTATATGCTCTGTCTTGTATGCCACGATCACTATCCTGTATCACATGATACCGTCTATACAGGATAATATATAGACAACTCTGCAGAAGAGTGCAACATTGATACACAGAACCGCATCACTGAGGTGGTTTATATATAATCATATATCGGTGCAGCAGTACAGGCTCATAATATGGTTCTAGCCTCTGTAGCCACCCATCAGGATGCGCAACAGATCGGCCTGTGCAGACCCTGCCGGCATCGTATCCGTTGTGAAAGGGACACTGATATAGGCCTGCCCGTCAGGTTGCGGCTGGCAATGCACGCCGAATTCCTCGAAAAGCTGGAACCCGACCGCACCAACATCGATCAGTGCATCATAGCTCGGCCAGCCCCCACGCGTATCCCATAGGCCGCGCAGCTGCTCCACCAGCCGACCGATGACCCTGAGAAAAGCCTGATCCTCGGTCGGCAATTCGGGCGCTACCTCGCAGAGGGTGTCGTATTTGTTCATCCCGTCCAGATGGCCGAACAGGTAGGATGCGATCCGCAAGGGCTCAAGGATGACGATACCGACTTCCTCAAAGACCCGCACCACATTGCCATGCAGGCGATAGGACCGGATGGCATCGCGCGCCCTGCTACGGCAATCCTTCAGCCGGACGGCCAAATTGTCGCGGAAACGGGCTTCCTCGTTGACCGCGAACCCCGCCGACAAACGGCAGACCGCGTATTCACCCCAGCAGGCTTCGGCGAAATGCTGCTCGTGATCGCGGATGAAATGTCCGGTCGGCGGACGAAAATGGATGCCAGGGAATTGGTCCTCGCGAAAGGCGTTTTCTTCGACATGCGCGCATTCATGGGCGATGATGGCAATGGCCGTACGGAAATCCTCTTCGTCGCGATCGGCCTCCTCGAGCACAATCGGGCATACCGGACCCGCCGACAAAACGATATGCGTCTTCACGGCGTCGCCACGCATGACCACGATACTCTTTCCGACGCCGGCCAAGCCCTCGTCATTGGTACGGCTCAACGGCGCCAGCCCTTCGACGCCGCGATCGAGGTCACGCAGCGCCTCATCGTAATCGACCGCTACGGTCACACCGTCGAGCGCGCTGATATCGATATATTCCCCGACCTCGCGCAGAATGTGGAACATCTGCTGCCCGAGGCATTCGGCGCCGTACTGGTTGGTGATGCCCCGTACCGTCACCTGAATCTGTGGAAGCGTGGAGGCAGACACCTCTTGTCGCGGCGTGTCGCTCGTATCCATATTAGCCCCTCACTCCGCTCGCCTCATGCGGTTTCACCCAGCTGCGCCTGCCCGCCGGCGGCAAGCACCTTGTAGCGGGCATGCAGGTCATAGAATGCTTCGTCGCCCACCATGGTGGGTATCATGCGCACAAGGCTGAAGACGCACAGCAAAACGGCGAGGCCGAGTATGTTCAGCGTCTCCTGCAGCTCGTCTTCCTCCAGCAGGGGATCGAGGCTGAACAATGCGGTCCCGTCCGCCAGGAACGAACGATGCCGCAATAGCGAGCTGTAGGTGACATGTGCCGTGTCGGCCGAGATCTCACGATACATGTGCACCATGCGCGGGAACTGGCTGTCCTTGCTCAGGTCACTCGGCTTTAACTGCGCGCCCTTCTTGTCATTCAGGAATTCCTGCAGCAGCTTACGCGACCCGGCATCAAGGTCCGTCTGCATGTCCTTAAGCGCCTTGGCTCTCGACCATTTACTCTTGGCTTCGTCATCCTTGAGCGCCTGCAGATAATCAGGCTTGCGGCGCGCCGCATCCATATGGATCGCGCATTCGACGACCTTGCGGCAGGTACTGCGCACATCGAGCACCTTGTCATGCTCAGCGAGCAACAATGCCGTGTCGAACAATGTCAGGGCACGGGCGAACAGCGCGAATTTCACGAACAGCAGCTCGGGCTCTTCGCCTTCCGGCGCATCGAAGCTGTCAACGTCCGCGAGCTTCGCCGCAGCCATGCGGAAATCCCTCATCCATTGCAGCCATGCTTCATTTATCTGGGGCTGATCATCATTCATGCGATTCTTCCTGGTTGCCACCGGTACATGTGGAGTCAAATAGCTATCCCGGAGGATAATCCCACCGCCAAATGGTTCGGCGGAATGCGATGCGACTACGCGATAGTAAGGAAGTCGGCAGCCGTCAGCGCCAAACCTTTGTCGAGAGAGGCGAACTCGACCGCAGCAGCCTTTTCCGTACCGTCAGCCTCATACTGAAGAGCACCCGTGTCTTTATATGGCCGTTCCTACATCGTGGCGAACGTAAACGGAATGCGGAAGCCGCAATTGCCGTGCTCGTCCCATTGGAAGAAGAAGCCACCCTCGCCCAGCACATCGATGATGATCTCGCCGATCGGTGCGAATTCGCTTCGATCTTCCCATTGCCCGTACCTGGCCCACAGTTCTCTTAGCGCGGTGCGCAGCCTTTCGAAAAACGGTGCGAACCAATGCCCTCCCAGCGCCCCGCGAACCGCAGGCACATCGTCTATCGTCAAGCCGTGACCGTCCATATGGCCGAGCAGATAGCTGCCGCTCGTCATCAGGTTCTGGTAATACCGCACGACCTCGGAGAGTACTCGGTCATGATCGTGATCGGTGCGATAGCGCCGGATACATTCGTTTGCCCGGTTCATCGTCTCGTCGAGATGTGTGATGAATGCATTGGCGTAATCCTGCAGAGGATCTCGGCCGAACGGGGCTGCGATACGGCAAGCCGCATACTCATCCCAGCAGGCGTTTTCGGCCTGCCCTTCGCAGGCATCTGCGGCATCATCGTAGATTTTTTTTAGCAGCGTATCGGGGAACGCCTTGTCAGTCGTCATGGTGAGTTCGACATGTGCGCATTCATGAGCGAGCAGATGCAGGGAATGGGCGTAGTGCTCATCTTCCTCGTCCGGCAGTGAATAGATATAGGCAGCGTTCAGTACCAAATGCGATTTGAGAATACCGTCTCGGATGACGCTCGGCGCCATCGCAACGCCTTCGACCAGCTCGGAACTGGGCGTTAGGCGGTGGTCCGTCTCATATCCTCTATCGAGTGCGAGAAGCGCTTCCTTGTAATCGACGGCGATGGTGATGCCGTCCAGCCGCTCGAGATTGATGTAACGGCTCAACTCCCGCACATAATTGCCGACGCAATAGGCGAGCTTCTCGCCTGCTTTTTCTTCCATGCCTTGGACTGAAATACCAATGCTGGGCACGGTGATCGGTCGCTCTTCCTCGGTGGTCTCCGTCATGCTTCCTCACGCTGACTACAAGTGCGTCTTGGCCCAGACCAGCGCGGTCAACGCCCCTGCCCTTGCCTCTTCCACGGATGCGAATTCCTTGTTGCCGCTGCGGGTCGCACCGTTCTTGCGGTTCGTTACCACCACGCCAAAGCCTGCATTTTTGGGGAATACCGTCAGCTTATATCCTTCGGTGTTGATGTAATCATTGCCCTTGGCCGAACGTTTCCACGAGCGCTCGGCCCATGTCTTACGGCGTTTGGCGAGGCTCCTTAATCCCCTCTCCCGTTCTTTCGGACGGACATAGTCCTCTTCCATATGTTCGGCACAGACGCAGCCAACCGCCAATGATTCCGTGGTCTGGCCGTGCTCCATATAATGGACGTAGCGGATGGTGACGCTTTCGCACATTTCGCAAAGCTGGGAAGGCTCACCCAAATCCTCGATCCCGACACATGACCATCCCTTTTTGGGCACCCCAGCTTCGGACCATTTGCCATGACTCGTGTGATCCCTGGTCATCGCGTCCACTCAATCTTGACGTCTATTTCACGATACTGAGCTTCGAGCGTCGGACTTCACCACCCTCATTGTCGGTTCCGTGCTGGGGCAGAATACAAAATAAAAGTCGTTCGACCTCAGTCATTGGAAGCGATAGCTCATCGGCAACGTCCACGAGACTTTTCCGCTCCGCCCAAAGCTGGGATAGAACCTTCCCCCATAGCACAGACGTTTCCCTGGGGATGCCGTCAGGTTCGCTCGTGCGATAACCGCGTTTCCCAAGCTCGATACATATGGAACGGTATTGCCATTCGGAGAGCATGGGTCTGGTAAGATGTGCCAGTCGGTATGCCAGCGCCATTGCAGAGACGCGCCACCTTTTCTTCGCCCGTAAAATGAGATCAGCCGTTATAAGACGGGGCATTCTGACCCTAACGTCTTCCTCCGGCATTAGAAAGGCGGAAGCGAAGCGGTTTGCCTCCACCTCGGCCGTGCGTGTATCTTCGTCCGCACCTGAGGTTTGGCCATGCCTGTGCAGGACCAAATGGCCCAGTTCGTGAGCCGCATCAAAAATACTACGCTCCGCCGATTTGAACGAGTTCAGAAACACATACGCTTTGTCATTTTGCCAGAACGAGAATGCATCGACATTTGCCGTGGTTTCTTCTAGCCCCAGGACGCGGATGCCTTTGGCCTCCATCAGTTTCATCATGTTTGCGATGGGTTGGTAGCTGAGGCCCCAGTGCTGGCGGAGAGCATCGGCGGCAGCTTCAGGTGTCAATTCCGGGTCGAAATGCGGCAAATCCAACGCCGGTAGATTGTATCGATTTTCAAGCCACTCATATACTTCGACCCCGTTATCGCCGGCCGAGAGGGCAGCATTTCTTTCTTTCGCGGTCATGCTCGACAGGCTGCGAAAGCTGACGATTTCTGCTGAAAGGAGTGCCGGGTCTTCCTTGAAGAAAAACTGCACGGGATAACCGAGAACCTCTGCGAGTTTCTCAAGTGTTCCAGAATCAGCCTGGTTCTGACCGGTTTCAAGCCGCGTGATTGTGACCGGCGATACGCCGGCCTTTTCTGCCAGTTCCTTCGCTGTCAGCTTCTGCCGTTTTCTGGCGAGGCTGAGTCTCTTTCCATTGAACATGATTGTTCGGCTTTATTTTCGACTGACGACGATATCCAGATCCGGATCGTTGGTCGGTTCATTGATGCCAAAATCGATCGCGTCCAGATCGCCACCCTCAATCAAAAATACGCGATCGATACAGCGAAGGAATTGGCCATTCTTCACCACAGGTAAGCTGAGTTCCATTGCGCCAAACTGATCGACCATCAGGTAATTTGTTTTGTGGTCTCCATGAAACTTGACCACGCTGATAGGGAGGTCGATACCGGCAGCTTCAAACATATCGCCACAAGCCACGCGTTCGGAGCCAGCGCCTTTTCGAGACCGCGCTTTAGGATCCGCTTTGCGGCAGGCTTGATTGACATTTACAAAGAGAACTCGAAGCTTGAGGACGTCATTGCGTATGCCTTCCACACCTTCCTCGCTAAAGATCTCCCAATTTCCACCGAGGTTTTCGGCTCGAAGGCCCTTCACTCCGTCCATACGCGAACATGCCGGCGGCATTGGTGGGATGCAGTGGTGAGGCTGTCGCAGCAGCAGCAAGTGCGTGATGACCTGCCGCGATCAATTTCTCACGCTCAAGTTCCAGGCGAGCAAGGTAAAGGTCGCCAATCTCAGAACTAGTGATTGTCTTTGGGCTGATATTTTCCATGCCGCCGACTCATGTTAATTTTCTTAACCTCATTTGTGGAGGAAAAAATTAACATGGTCAAGCTAGAAGAATGTATTCGACTAATTCACAGGACGCCCCACGCCCGAAACCTCCCCCTCCCCGTCATCTCTCTGAGGCCGAGTTCCAAAACGATCCGCCGCGCCGCCTGCGGCGTGACCTCGAGCGTTTTGGCCACCATTTTTGCTGACACAAGGGGGCGTGCCATAACAAGCTCGACCAGTTTTGGCAGTTTGGACGAGGTCCGTCGCCCCTCCAGTTTTCGCTCCATCAGTGTGCGCGCCAACACAAGCCGGTCATGTTCTTTCATGCCGATCTCGGCGGCCGCCAAAAGCCCGTGGGCGATGGCGAGCAGCCTTGTCTCACGATCACGGCTTCGGCGCCGATCGACGGGTATGGTTTTAAGGCCAAGATTGATGGCTGCGAGATGGGCGCCGGTGGTGATACCTGCTTCCCTTATGATCGACGCAGCAAATAGCCGGCCGAGCCAAGGTGCGTGCTGCAGGACCAAAAGCTCGTTCCAGGCATCGAGTGCGATAATTGCCTGCAGCACCGCCGGCAGTTCTTGTGCCTGGCGCAGCACGCCGCGCCATTCGTCGAGCCGGGCATCCTCGTCCCAGTCGAGATCATAGACGAGAGGATCTCGTTCGCTCGGCCTGCTAGCGTCCGCGCGGCCGGGCCGCTTTGCGCTCTCGATCGCAGCCTCCGATCTGGCCAGCACAGCATCGATGGCGGCAAGATCGACGCCGGGCAGATTTTCCGCATCGTCATCTTCCCCCTCCCCTTCCGGATTAGCCGAGACCGCACGCCGGATGGCGACTTCCGTCGACGCCTCGGAGCCGACCGCGTTGGTGTCCGACGTCTGTCGCAAAGCTCCGACACCATCCGTCGACAAAGCCCAGTCGGCGGACTGGCTGGCAATGCGCCGGCGGGTTCGTAAAACGTCGCGGGCGATTGTCAGCTCGTGGGTGGGTGTGCGGGTGTCTCGGAAAGCGTCATGGAGGACGAGGTCTTCGAGATGGACAAGCTCGCCGTCGATCCACAGCGAGGCGCAGGCGTCGGCGAAGTTTTGGCGCTCGAGAAAGCCCACGCCGACCGGCGAGCGGGCGATGCGCTCGTCGAGACGGGCTATGGCAATGCCCGCTTCAAAAGCAGGCCCAACCAAGTTTGAGATAGACAACTTCGCGAGATCGTAAGCCATTGATTTTATGGTAAACGATTTCCTAAAGGAACGCTATCTGGTTATTGATGTTCCTCACATGGTATAATTGCCGGTTGGTGTTCTAACCATCGATAAGTACTGCTTATCGATGGTTATCGATTTCAGCGCCAAAATCCGTATGTCGGTCGCCCTTGATGAGCGGAAACGCCCAGTATTCCGGTCTTTCAGGCAGATTGCGGCGAGGATGGATGGAAACGGAATACTGTGTTGGCATAAGCCGTCTAAAACGTTGGGAGGGCAAGCGGCTTCCAGCCAAACGCAGCTGTAGGATAACCGCCATCGGAAGCATTCCGGCCAATCTGGAAGATTTCAATGATCCTCGCAGGCAATAAGCGGAACCATCCCAGGGAGACTGGTTCCGCTTAATCAAGCTGATCGATAGTTGTCGCGCGTTTCGATTACCATGGCAGATCGCAATCCGCTGTAACCACTGCCTGCCGATATCAGGACTCGCATATCTGTATGTGCGTCAGCGTCGCTGCCATTAAAAGCGGCATCGAACGACTGCTGCGAACGCGCGAGAATGATCGAGAGGCACCCATAGGCGGCGCCGACATCGCCTAAGCGCAAAGAAGGGTAAACAGGCTCCACTCCCTCCTGCAAGCAGAATGGATTAAGTCGGTGCATGGCGAAAGACAGCTCCGTCGCGCGGTAGCGACTATTGTTCCAGTCGGCAATCCAGGCGTTGATCAATTTCGTCTGCCCTTCGCGTGCGGCCATGTCGGCGGCCGCAAATGCCGCGTCGCTGAGCGCCGTGAATGCGCTCTCGGCCTGCTCGTATTCCAGTGTGGGTTCAACGAAGTTGCCGGCACCCAGGACCTGCGGATGCGACGACACTTTACTCTGACCCGAGAACAAAAGCATGCCTGCCGCCTCGCCGGGAACAAAACCAAACTGGTTTTGCTTGCTGAACAGTCGTTTCTGGTCGTTGAGACGATTAAGCCGACGGTGATCGCTGTAGCTGTCGACAGCCGCGATCATAATCATAGGCGAATCGTCTGATCTGCTTTCCAGAAAACAATCAGCGATGGCCGACCCTACACCGGCGTGACCGACAGCGCGCATCACCGTCGAGGAAAAACGAAGGTCGCAAGCATGATTGACCGCATTCTGAATATTGGCGGCCAACTCCTGCCCGAGCGTGCCGCGCGAGCCCTTGTCCAGACCACCGGCTTCGTCAACCTCAGGGAGCAACAGGATCAGCTTGATCGTTTTGCGACGCGCTTCCGATAACGCCGGGACAGACGAAGACAGGCGGGTGATGAAATCTTCGGTCGCTTCCGCCAGCAATTCGCGGGCGCGATCAGCAAAACGACCGATCGTGTCTCCATCCCGAAACGCGCAAAGTTGCGGCTGAAAATCCTGCCCGAGAAAACGCTCGTTGCGAAACAGAACCGTTTTATCCGCCGTAATCGCTGCAAGCGTGGCTTCGGCGCTCGGAGCCAGCGCCGTTGAGAGACCGCATTCAATAAGCTCGAATGTCACGGATCAACCATCGCTTTCGCTGCGGACATTCAGATCAGTTATCCGCCCACCGGCCACCACATTGAGGAATTCAAGCATCCCGTATTTCTGGTCGCCGTAATCTCCAAACAGAAGTTCGACCTGACCATTATGCTGGCGTGTAAAGATTTCGGCCTCGTTGTCCGGGATTTCGCTGTCGAGATTGCTGATGGACGTAAACACGCCACTGCCGAAGAGACTGAGGAAACAATCCTCGACGTCATCGAGATCCCCGGCGGGAAAGCCCTGACCCGCGCTTGATGTGACGATCAGCCTGTCGCCGGCGTAATTCTCGCTGACCTCATCCCGAAAAGCGGCAAACGCGGGGAAGGATATGCCCTCGGCGGTAAAATTCAGAACATCGGTCGCCGCAGCCTCCCCGTGTTCGGCAGCCGTCACATCTGAAATCTCCAGTGATGCAACATTCTGTCGAAAGCTTGTTGGCGGCGACAGCGCATCTGCGTCCTCACCAAGAAGCGCGCGCATGGCCTCATAGCCTTCCTGGCTGGTGTGATGAAGCCGCGCCACGATACGAATGGCCGCGACAAGTGCGTTGTAATGAACACCTTCAGACGAAACGGTCACCGACATATTGCCTTCGTCACTCCAGCCGACATGGACCTCGGCTGTTTCGCGCGTTGGAAACCTGTCCCAGCAGAAAAAGCCGAGACGCAAGGCATCTTCAAGCTCGGTAAACGCTTCTTCGAGCACTTCACGGCGCTCGTCGTCGGGCGCCATGTCGTCGTTGTAGATGACGTCGAGTCGGAAACTGCGCAGATAAATCGGAAGATTTGAAAGGGGTTGTTTCAGGGTCTCTTTGACCAGGCTGGACACGCGGTATTCTCCGATGAAAGTGATTATTCGAAACGGGAAAGGTAGGCTTCAACCTTGTCATTATGGGCCGGCTCACCGGTTCCCCCGAAGGCAAACGCCTTCATGCAACCTGCAGGCATTTGCACCGGCGAAAGATAAGCCGCAACGGCCCGGTATGCATCGATAGCCTCACCCTTATTGACATCTCCCCAGATGGGCTCGGAGCCCGCCGTAATACTCAACACGGTGTCCGACTTATCGACGGCAATATCGGGTTGGCTTCCGATGTCTTCCATCGGTGGAAGACGATCCCAGAACTCCGCACCGACCAGAGTTCGCCAGCCGATATCCGCAATGCCGGCCTTTTCTCCTGATTTCCAGCGATAAGCTGAACCTTCGCGCCGAACTCCATCCATCACCATTGATGGAGAAATCTCGATCGCTGCCTTAAATCGCGCGGCGGCAGCGCCCAGAATAAATTCGAGGCTGCCTTTGTACGGCGGCAGAAAGAAACCAAACCCCATCACGCCGGTTATCACGCGCACCTTAAGCAACTCCTCGGTCACGAAGTCCGCAAATTCGCGGATCGATGGCGCGGTTTCGGGAAGATCGATTTCCAGGAAATGGAAATGACTGCGCTGTTCGACGCAAAAATACGGAACAGCCGGTTCCTTGAATTCCTCAATCGCATATCCATAGCGGCGAATACCCTCGCCATATTCGGTGCTGTCACGCCGAAAGAAGTTCTGGCCGTCCGTAATCAAGTCCGGATTGGTCCAACGGATCTTTCCCGTATGTCCGGGAAAGTTGTAGGCAGTCACATTGGCGCTCTCTCCAAACGCAGCCTCGAACCGACTGTAAATCGCTGCCAATGCACTACGGCTCGGCTCTGCATGAATATCGCCTTCGACAATCGCGATGATCCTGAATGCGGGCACAGCAGAGGGATTGCCATTGTACAAAAGTAGGTCGGTCATTCAAAACTCCGGATTTTTCAGGTCAGGCGGACGGGACGACTAGGCCGCCCTTCTTATCGCAGTCACAAGTGGCATTATCCACCTTTTTCGGGTTCTGGCCCGAGGCTCTGCGATACGCTTCTTCCTGCTTTTGTTTCTCCTGCCAGTTGTCCTGATATCCCGTATCGGGATCGTCAAACTTGTAGTCGTAAACATCGATCAGGTCGCCATCCGGCCCTTGAATGGCAACATCTGGAACAACCTTGATGGCCTTGTCCACAATCATCTCCGATTGCTTGATCATGTCGTAGATTTCGCAACCGGTATAAGCGAGGTCGGCCGCATCGACGATGGTCGAAAGTATGTTCAGACCGGGAACAAGCTTCATCCAGGCCTTCCCGGCCATTTTAACGCCCTTTTGGACAATTTTGCGTTTTACGAGTTTGTCGACCTGCCGCTTGATGGCACGCTCCAGGCCCGCGCGGTCATAGATCTTTCGCGCTCCCTCAAAGAGCTTGTCGGCAGAAGAATAAAACGCCTTTTCCGCATGACCGATGGCGCCTGGATAACGGCGGCCGATCGCTCGAGACAGCGCACTGTCACCTTTGTTGAGCGCAGCGGTCGTCCTGTCCTTGGCGATGTTGGAGGGCGTTCGGCAATTCCCGCCCTTTTTCTTGCAATCGTGCCACTCCTCGCGAACCTGGCAGAAAATCTTGCAGAGTTCTTTCATCACTTCCGAAAGACCCGCAGGCGGCTCATAATGCCCGCCAGCGCCGGAGATGCAGTTCTTGTTATTCATGAACAGCTTGTCCGACAGGCGGCAGATATTCTTGCCTTCTGCGTAGACGTTCGGTGAATAGGTTATCCAGGTGGATTCATGCAGGTTCGTGCCCGACATCACGCCCTTGGCGGTGCCCGGCTCGTCGCCATAACCCGGTGTATGCGCCGATCCTCTGATGGCCACCGAGTGGCCGCCGTCTGCGAAAACGGTGCGTGTGCCACGGATCAGGTCACGAGAGAACGATATGATCGAATAAGGCACCGGCACAGGCCCGGACGGCGTCAGGCAGACGTCAGGCGTCGAGTTCTTCTCATAGCCACCCGTGCCCTTGTGCGAGATGGTGAAGCCATTGGCGGAAACGGTATTCGGCATCGTCAAACCTCCATGCCGAGGCCGTCGAAGCACTCGGTATCCTCAGGCCGCACACGGAACCCGGACTGTCCCCGCAATGTCAGCTCGCTGCGCTCTACCAGCACGTCATTGGCGGCACTCATCAGAGGCATGGCGCCGCAATAGGACAGCGTCAACAAACCATCGTCAGGAAAAAGATGAACGGTTTGCAGCGTCATCGGTGTTTCCTGCCAACGGCTTTTGAAACGCGTCATCGACTCGAATTGCAGGGTCGGCAGCTCGGTGGTGAACTGTCGAAGCGACGCATCTCCGCCGTCGGGCAGCATATTGGTCAACGTAACCGTCAGGCCTTCCGGCGGCGCATGATCGAGTTGCTGGTCAACCGACACACTCTGCCAGTAATCCTCATGAAGATCATCAGGCAGAAGCGGTGATTTCCGGCGCATCCAGTTCTGGTCGTAGGTGCCGGAATGCTGCGCACGCTGCGGCCATGATTTAGGAATGGCGCAAAAGGCTGCCGGCTCGGCACTGCCATCCCATTGTTTCAAGGGCTCCGCACCTTGCGCATACAAACGCGGAAGCGCCTTGCCTTTTGCTGCAGCCTCGGTTTTCCAGTAACCCAATCCGAGAGGGTTGCCCGGATGCTCCTGTGCAAGTCCCGTGTCGCTTGCCTGATCGGTGCCGCCGAACGTCTGGCTGAAGCCAAGGAAAACGGGATCATCGCCGCTCTGCAATTGTGGCTGCAAACGGTCTGACCAGATCATGGCAGGCTGTACCGAAAGGGACTTCGACCACTCGCCGATGGAGGCGGACACCGTGTAGGGCTCATCAATCGCTGTCGTCGCCGGTCGATAGGCATGGCCGGTCACGACAACATCCGGCCGAACCTTCGGAAGGCCGATATCAAGGTCAGCGACCAGATCGCTGACGCCGACACCCTCACGCCAGACCGGTGCGCGAAAAAGATCGACCTGCTTGCGCTCGAAGAGACAAGTCCGTTGATAGCGCATGCGAAAGGTCGCCTTCGCCCAGACCAGCCAATAGCTCCGCCCGTCCTTGTCGCGATCGAAACCCGAAAAGGCGGCGAAGGGTGTACGGTTGGCCAGCGTCCACATCGCGCAGGTCTCCCCGGATCTCAGTTGAGTTCGACAACGGCGCCCTTGAGGCCTATCCGCCCAAGTGCTTCGATGGAAATGTCGTCACCCAGAATGCGCACGCGGCCATCGGGATAGAGGCGCAGTTCAGAGCGACCACATTTGAGGGAAAGAGGCGTATCCGCGCGTTTATGCGCTGGAGACAACACGCCCTGAGAGAAAGCGCGTGCAATTGCATCAAACGGCACATGGCCGATCAGAAGGACGGGTCCGGCTGCGAGGTTCATCCCGATTGCCAGACACCCGACCGTGTCTGCTCCGAACTGGGTGCCGGATATGACATTCGCGGGATCCACGCCTGCAATAATCGGAACGCCGGTATCCGGCACTTCCAGAATGAGATGAAGGCAAAACTGACCTCTATCCGCCGAGGCGTCGATGGGCTGGGAGAGCGGCAAAAGATTGGCTGCAAGATCGTGCTTCATGAAAGGACAACTCCGCAATTTCCGCAGGAAGCATGCTTTTTCACGTCGAGGATAGGTTCACGCATCGGTCCGCCCAACAAACGGCTGAACGCACCGGCAGCTACAAAAGCAAGCAAAGCAAAAAGTCTGAAAAACAGCCTCGAGCAGATCAGGCCGAACAGGAAAGATATGGGCCTCCCCCAATTCGGCATCTGCTCGCCGGGCAAAGACCTCCAGTCTCTTTTCTGGCTCTCAGTCTGCCGGGGTGTGAAATATGAAAACATCAGCGTCCCACTGCCCTCAGATCAAACTGTCGCTCGATTTCGCTGCGTTCCTGCCCTAGTGATATCTTGGCAACCGAAAATGCGGACACACCAGTCACCCAACCGTTGAAAACCATCTGACGGGCTTCCGCATCAAACGACCGGATGTTTCGCCGAGCATCATAAGTATTCAGTCCAAGAACTGAGATCGACGGCGATGTATTTTTCTGGACGTAAATTTCGGAAACGAAGTGTCCGCCGGCTGCCATATCCCAAGCGCGCGCGTAGGCATGCGCGACTGTTTCGCCGGACGTGTTCTTGATCGTTTGCATTTCGGCATCACCTGCAAATGACGTTTGCCCACTCTGATCGATCTGCTTGGTGAACGTGGATATCATCTCCGCGGCAACCTCTCGACCTTTCGTCAGATCGACTGGGCGAATGTGGACAACAAGATTGGGATATTCCTCCCCATCAAGTGACAGGTTGTAATCGCTTGTACCCTCGGGCTTGCCGCTGCTGTCGACCTTTTTGACATCCCAGTTCTGGGGATAAAGGAAAGTCTCTCCGCCCTTGGCTTTCTCCTCCCGCAGGCTCGCCAAAGCATCGCCGTCATCATGCATCCGCAGCCCGCCGAAAAAGCGGGACAACGCATCCTCGTATTCCGGATAATCCTCGTAATCGAATGCCGCATGGATAACGAGCACGTCACGCCCACGACTGATGGCGGCAACTCGACTCATACGGCTGTAGCCAGCACCTTCCTTGAACTCGCTGCCGGCGAGAAAGCCGAAAACACTGTTGCCTTTTTCTTGATCTTGGAGGATCCGATTGTAGCCATTGATGGCAAGGAACCCGTAGCCGGCAGTTTGTGCATCAGCGAAAGATGGGAACCGGAGACGATGGACCTCGATCATGAGCCTGTCGCGGTCCTCCGGCTCGTAGATTCGGGCGATTACACCCTCTTTCTCCTGAGGCGCCGTTTCCGTCCAGATATCCATCTTGTCGTTCAAGATCGACGAAAAGCTGAAACCAGTTTCGCCGAGATCAATCTTCTTCCGAGAGTATTTACCTGACAACTCGCTGGAGATCGCAAGAATTCTTTCAGTCGAATAGGTCTGGGCCATGGCCACCTCGGAAATGAAAAGGGTAAAAAGTGATGACGCACCAACCGCAAATGCCAGCATGGCCTTTCGACACATTTCACCGAGTTTATAAGATTTGATGTACTGCTGGTGCATCATGTCAGGTTACTTCTCCGGTGTTTGCAGGCCGAAACCAGCCTTAATGCCAGCGCCAGGACCAAACGCCGCCTTGCCTTTTAGTCTCGCGCCGACTTTGCCGTCCTCGAGATCACCCATCTCTCCCTCCACGGCAAGCGCCCCGCCAATACTTGCTTCTCCACCAATTTCAACAAAAAATCCCCAGTCCCATTCCTTGCCGACTTTATCAAGTCGGGTGTCCCACTCCGCCCACTCTGCTACGCCGTTGAAGGAATGTACGACGAAATTGATCGCGCGTGCAGGAGTGACGGATACCCCTACTCCGCCATTGATCTGTCCAAGCGTCGCGTCTATGCCTGCCTTGCCAGTGGTAACGAAGGTGGGAGAGCCGTTGTAAGTGCCGACCTTGATCCCAGCTTCGAGGGCCCCCTCCAATTTCCCGACCTCAAAGCCGCCCTTTGCGTTGAGCAGCCCGTCTTTGTTAAGAGTGCCCTCCCCCTCGATCAAGCTTACTGCACCGGACACTCCTGCCTTCGCGGTGATGTTCGCGTTGCCGCCGACCCAGTCGTCCGACCCGGTATAGCCGACAGTCGCCTTGCTTGAGGCGTTGAAGACACTCATCTTGCCCTGAGCAAAGCCATCCTTGTCCTCAAGGACTTTGTAGGACTCATCGTAAAACTTTTGATCGAGGTTCGAGCCGGCTTCGTACTTGCCTTTGATTGGCTTTCCGGTTTCCTTGAAAGTTGAAGTGTGTCCCTTTTTACTCTCGGTGGAACCGTCCTCGTATGTCGTCCGGGATCGTTCGTACCCTTCTTCGGATTCCACTTTGCTTTTGGCCGAAGTTTTCACCTCCGGATCGTGCGTCTCGTCCTCGTCTTCTTTTTTCTCTTCCTGTTTGATTAGTTCGTTAGCCGGCCGCTGTTCAGCTTCCTTGGCAACCTGCTGGGGATCCCCTTCCGTCTCGATATGAGATGCATCGGTAGCAAAACCGTCCGAAGACAACATCGTATTCTGATGCTCGCGCGGTGTCTGCTCGCCAAGCAAGGGACCTGCCGCCCCGTCGGTCGTGGGGGAGAAGCGCCAGGGTTTTAGGTAGGAGCCTGGCTCATAGCCAGGCTTGTAAGGTGGACGGACGCTCTGTGTGGCTGAAGGTGTGGGGCAAAACCCTTCCAGGTCCTTGCGCACCACCTGACGCAATGCCTCTTCTTCCCGCGAGGAACGCCGAAAGAGCGGCGGCAAGACAGGCCCGAAATTCGGGTTTCCGCGCCAATAATCGAGATTAGAAGCTTGTGATTGGTTTTTGTCGCTCATGACGATTAATTCTCGTCAATACGATCAGCCTGGAAACGGATCCGCTTTGCCTTGATCGTCACATCGCCTTCCTTAGACATCGTAATCAAAACGTTTTCGCCGACGCGAATGTTGAACTGGTGACCAACATTGATGTTATGAACTCGGCCGATATCCGCATCATACCGCCCCCTAACGATCAGGCTCATTTTCTTGCCTACCGTCGTTTGAAGGAGGTTGCCAACGATCGTAGACTTCGCGACGCCGACAATTTCCGAACTCCCACCATGAACTATCTCAGATTTGTTCTTTTCAATGAACATCTGATAGTTGCCCTTGGCAAAATTGAAGGGGTCTGGAATTCGCATCTTCTGCATGAAGTCGGAAAAATTACCAAACATGTTCATGGTGCGCGACAAGAGGTATTCGGTGAGTTTATTCTGCCCGACAGCTATAGAAACGTTGCCCGTCACAACCTGCTCGTAGTCACCACCGACGAAACCAGTCTTGTCGTTTGCCACGTGCTGATGGCGGTCATGCTCAATCCGCTCTCGAGTGTCGTTGAGAACGTGAATGTCGTGGTCCTTCTGGGCGTGCAGGAACAGTTGCTCTTTTCCGGCTTCATCCTCGAAGGACATTTCATTGAAGCCCTGCCCCTTGTGCGTATTTGATCGCATCACCATGCGCGTCTTGTTGGCCGGCAGATCGTAAGGCACACCATTGGCCGTATTTGGCACAACACCCGTTACCAGCGGCCGATCGGGATCACCATCGACATAGGCCACCATCACTTCCATGCCGATGCGCGGAATGGTCTGGCCACCCCAGCCTCCACCCGCCCAGGTCTGTGCCACACGCACCCAGCAGGTGTCAGATCCGTCCTTCTTGGCCTTTCGGTCCCACGGGAACCACACCTTGATCCGGCCGTACTGGTCCGGGTGGATTTCTTCGCCTTCGGGACCGGCGACGATTGCCACTTGTGTACCTTCAATGCGCGGGCGTTTGGTTTCACGGTGAGGCGTCATCGGCACGCGGGAGGGGACAGCCTCGAACTCGTTGCGATATTCCGGTTCGTTGCTGTTGGTTTCGTAAGAGCGGTCCACCACCGTCTGGATCGACTTGATGATCACATGTTCTTCGTAGGAATGATCAGGATGGGCGACTTCATACGGTGTAAAACGGCGGCCGGTTTCGATGATCCGGCTGGTGGAGGCGCCGAACACGCGGTCGTGGTCGGCTTCCGACGCCTGGGCGCGCAGTTTTTGCGCTCGTTCGGCTTCAGCAACCGAGGAGATGCGGGCCGGGTATTCGTAAAGCTCGCGTTTGGTCGCATCCGGCATCTGCACCAGAGACGGCGTCATCGTGCCCGGCACCATGCGGGGGGTCTCGAAATTCCAGTCGGCGCCGGCGCGCTGGCCCGGCACATAGGAAAAACGGCGGGCCCATTCATTGATGTGGTTGCGGTCGGACGAGCCTTGCGCGAGGCGCACTCTCTTTTCACCCTGCGCCGAGGCTGATGGGCCGAGCCAGCCATTGGCGGTATCTGCCACATGCAGCTTGTGTTTGCCGTCTTCGTGGCTGAACCAGTAGAACAGGCCGTCTTCCTCAAAACGACGGCAGAGATAGTCGAAGTCTCGCTCGTTGAACTGGACAGAATAGTGTTGTTTGGGCGGAGATGTAATCACGCCTGACGTATCCGGTGCGGGAATGCCATGTTCGGAAAACAGGATTTCGGCGATCTCGATCGACGTCTTGTCCATCCAGATACGGCAATCGGAACGGCGTGTGAGCAGCCACATCTGCGGGCGCAGCACCATGGCATAGGAACGCAGGCCGCGTGTGATCGGCGGGCCTTCGTTGAGTTCGGTGACCAAACCGTTGAACGGGCGACGGATGGCCGGGATATCCTCGCCGTCACCCTGCTGTACCTCGACGGAGACATCGAGCAGGCGGCCGATCAGGTCTTCCGGCTTGATCTGCTCCTTCTTGGTGCGGGCGACGAGATGGATCTCGAACAGGGAGGAAATGCCTTCCTGGATCGTCACGCGCTCGGCCAGAAGCTGGTCTTCTCCCAGCGGAGAGTTGATCTTGAGAATGCGGCTCGCCTGGATGAAATCGGCGGCGGAAGATGCATTGTCCATGGTCGGCTCCGGCAATCTGAAAACCAAGAAAAACACCATAGGAGCCACGAAACGGAAACCGATGATGCGAAAAAATGCACGTCTTAATCGCCGCGAAAACTAGAGCCGCACTCCGTCAGGTCAACCCTGAATGGGCAAGGTTTCGCAGATTGGGGGAATTTACGGAGCCTAGCAGTTGCAAAGGCCGCCGAGAAAAGCGGACATTGTCTGTTGCAAAAATCGGCGAGACCGGCATCTTTGGTGCCGCGCTTCGATCGATCCGGTTTCGGTTTGGGGTGCGGCATGAGGCAAGGCAGACAGACGGGCGAACAGTTGGCCAGGAAAAAAGACGACAGGCAACCGATCGCGCCACCCGCAGATGATGCCGACACCTATGCGCTCAATCGCGAAGAGCCAAACGAGCGGCGAGGCGGCGGCTGGACAGTAGCGATCCGTCGGCGCGGAAAGAAGATCGTGCGGCTGTTCAAGGACAGTATCTACGGATCGTCCGATGCCGCCTATGCCCAGGCTCGCGCCTATCGAGACGCCATCATCACCGCCCTGCCCCCGCCGACCAATCTCGAACAAGCAGTCAAGATCCGCAAGAACAACAAAAGCGGCATCTCCGGTGTGCGCCGGGTCGAGACCGAAGAGGGTGACGTCTGGCAGGCGACACTGATGACCAATGAGGGCCAGAAGCGTGAAAGTTTTTCCATCGGTCGGTTGGGTGAGGAAGCTGCCAAGTCTATGGCGATTGCGCAGCGCATGCGCTGGCTGAAAGCGCTGCCTGTCAAACATCTGGCCTATGCCCATCATGCCGAAGAGATCACGCGCCTGAACTTTGACCACCAACTTGATGTCGTTGCCGATGTGGCGCCGCAGGTGCAGATCAGTGAGGGAGAAGTCGTTGCCCGCATCGCCGAGGTTAATGCCCGCTTTGATGCCTACCGCCCTCCCCGCCTCAAAGTGCGTGTCAAAAGCTATGGGCCGGCACGGCTGGCAGTCGCTGTCTCCGATGGCGGTTCTCCGGCCAAGCGCAAGCTGGCGCATGTTAACACGGCAAAGATGATGCATGGCGGCGCGCTGGCCGCTGCCGGTAGGGTTCGCGAGGTCGTTGAAGAGATCTACAATGCAGACGTTGCCCGTTGGTTTGTCAGTGAGCATGGTAATGCTCTGCTGGCGTCGGATTGTTTTGATCCAGCGATCGGTTTCAATGTCACTGTCTGGGTGCCGGTGGAGCTGATCCGCTGATGTCGCAGAAACGCAAACCGGCAGCATCACTCTCCTCCGTTGACCGCCGCGCGGCCGAGCTCGATACGATCGCTGCCGTTCTTCCAATCGATCGCCGTGACGAGCTCGCGGAGCTGCTGACCGATCAGGATGTCGAAACGCTCCGGCATCTGGTCAATGAAGGCATGGGTGACAATACGCTGCGTGCCCTCACCTCTGATCTTGCCTATCTGCAGGCGTGGTCTCTGGCATCAACAGGCGCATCCCTGCCTTGGCCGGCGCCGGAGGCGTTGCTCTTAAAATTCGTCGCCCATCACCTGTGGGATCCGAACAAGCGCAACACCGATCCCGATCACGGCATGCCGGTTTCCGTCGAGCAGAACCTTCGCGCCCAGCGCTTCCTGAAATCCACCGGTCCTCACGCACCCGACACCGTGCGCCGGCGGCTTGCCTCGTGGTCGACGCTGACCAGATGGCGCGGTCTTACCGGTGCCTTCGCCTCCCCTGCTCTCAAGTCGGCAATCCGCCTTGCCGTGCGGGCCACGCCGCGACCACGTAAACGCAAGAGTGCCAAGGCTGTCACAGGTGATGTTCTGGCCAGGCTGCTGGAGACCTGTGGAAGCGACGGTCTTCGCGATATCCGCGACCGTGCGATCCTGATGGTGGCCTTTGCCTCCGGTGGCCGCCGGCGTAGCGAGATTGCCGGACTGCGAAAAGAACAGCTCACCAACGAGCCACCCATCACCACCGAGGATGGCACCACCCTGCCCTCGCTTGCCATCCATCTCGGCCGCACCAAGACATCCGGTGCCGACCACGATGAGGTCGTCTATCTCACCGGCCGGCCGGTCGAGGCACTCAACGCCTGGCTCGAAGCGGCCCGCATCGACACAGGCAGCGTTTTCCGCGCCATTGACCGCTGGGGCAATGTGTCCAAACGCACGATCGATCCGCAATCCGTCAACGATATCGTCAAGCAGCGGGCAAAACTTGCCGGGCTGGAGCCTGGGGAGTTTTCGGCACACGGATTGCGGTCAGGTTATCTGACTGAGGCTGCCAATCGTGGCATTCCACTGCCGGAAGCCATGGAACAATCCCGTCATCGGTCGGTGCAGCAAGCATCCAGCTATTACAATAATGCTACTCGGCGCAGCGGGCGAGCTTCGCGCATGCTTTGAAGGCAGTTTTTGCACTCACATTACACTCGACTGGCAGGCCATCCCTCACTTGCTTCAGGAGGAGCGGGCCTATGGAACGGCTGCCACGCGCAATGTTCGAAAAGTTGATAAGGGGAGCGAGTTTTTTAACTCCGGGTAGCTCTAACGCAGGCCGCGCTAACGGCCGGCAAGTTATTCGCCACTGCGATCGAGGAGCAGAATCTTTGTCAAAGTGTTACGGGAGCTATAATCAAACATATCGTTAGGAGGATTCCGCTCGCTTCGCTAATCGTCCACCATGTAAGATCGCTCACTCTGTCGTTCGGGTCCAAAGCTGCTTAGTCGTACTACAAGTGATCAATCAAGCGTGGGCTCAGCGGGGGCAGAGGATTCCGGGTATGGATTGTCGTCAGGAACTTGATTGCCCGCGCAACAACATCTTCCGCCAACTAGATATTGTTCGCTGCCAAATCGCTGGAGGCGAATAGGGTTGCCGTATCAACAGATCGCATGGCCATCTCCAGCGCATCATCCCCTGCATCTCGTGCCCAGCGCGCATTCCGCTCAAGCGATTTTCCCAGCACAACCTGGCCCTGTCGGGGAGGCAGATCGCGCAATTTTGGGGGCTTTGTATCCGCCGCTTAAATCGATCTCCATGTTTTTGTCCTGCTGAACAGGAACGGAACGGAGCGGCGCACAGTAGCCGTTGACATCGCGGTCTGCGTAAACTCATTGTGCTGCCGGCAGGACGGAGTGAGAAGCCCATGCGTTGGTTCATCGAAACAGTGCGCAACCGCGGGGAAGACCAAGGCGTTTACGAAAATTGTCTGGCGGCGCCAGATTCTCGTAAGGATGCGGTTTTATTCATTGAATATTACATGCGGCTCTTCCCACACCGTGGCTACAATGAGGAACACGATTATTGGTGGGCTTGGGACGATGATGACCCGAACCGAGTGCACAGATGGGTGTTCCGCGATAATGCTACCGACCTATCCTGATACGCTCTTGTCAGCTCCGACGACAACGAGGTCCTATCCAAGTTCAATTTGGAGCTGTGATATTTGAGTTGTGGCGGAACACTCATACCGAATGATCGTATCTCAGGCCCAGCAATGCGATTGACACCAGCGCTGTTTCGGAGGCTAGTCCTGCGGCTCTATCTCGCAGCCGCGAAGAAATTCCTTCGGTCCATCATCATGAAGTAAATGAGAGTGTCCGAGAAACAGATCCATCGTGCCTTTTGGTTTATGGACAAAGAACAACCCCGCCATTTCTGACGGGGTCCGTGTGGGTGCCAATGCGAATTAGCGAATCATGAGTCTGAAAACACTTGGCGCATAGTAGTAACCGTCGCTGTGGCGGCGGTAACCTTTGCGTTGCTCACGATAGCCGCGGTGACCGCCCCAGTATCCGCGGCGGTCACGCCGATGTTCAGCGCGATCCCGGCGGTCCCGATCGCGTCGCCATTCGCGACGGTCATGGCGGCGCTCCAAGCGACGATCATCGCGGTACTGCGCAAGAACGACGCCGGAAGTAATCTGTGGCTGATGAGCTGCAACAGGTGCCGCTGACGCCATGCCAAAGCTTGATACTGTCATGACAGCAGCAACGATAGCTGTACCGATTCCCGAAAAAACTCTTTTCATGTACATGCCTTTCCAGTGTAGGCCGCGAACATGCTCCCTTGGTGATGAACCGAATATGAACCTACCCCTAGATTGAAGTGGTGCCCGCTCTGCTCCTGGCCATATTGTTGGCGATGCAAACAGACACGTTCGTCGCGACTTAAGCTTCGTTATAGTCTCCCCAAGTACGTGTGCCGCCTTCTTTGCCACATATCTCTAGCGATCGTTCTTCCGATATATGCTGCCTGCCTCGATTTTTACCGCACCAAGCCAGGCATCGCGTGCCCCGACCGGTCGGCCTGCCAGATAAACGAGCTCGTCATGTTAATGTCTCCGTCCGGGCGCTCTGGGCCGGTACTGTCAATCCCATCGTCAAGCAGCGAGCGGAGATGGCGGGATGGAAGCCTCAGGAGTAGTCCGCCCATGCGCTACGGTCCGGCAATCTGACCGAAGCCACCATCGTGGTATTCCCCTTCCCGACGCCATGGAGCAGTCGAGACACCGATCGGTGCAGCAGGCTTCAAGCTACTATAACCATGCGACGCGGCGAAGCGGCCGCGCGGCTCGCATGCTATAGACCGACCGTCATCCCCAACATTCCGGTGCAGCAAGAGAGCATGCGTACCGTTATACGGGCAACCGGCCTTTGCAGTCACATCATCTGATGACATATCGGAAAGCGCTGTCGTGCAGCCACTGTCCCCCCGCTGTACGTTGCAAATCCCCTCTGGAGGCAAGGCCTCTCACCTTAAAGGGCTGCGTTTTGTGGCCCTTTTCTCCTTTTCGCTGAGGTCGACCTGCGAGATCTCGAACAGTGGTGCCCGGTCTCGCGCGTAACGGTCGGCCGCCCGCTGAAACCGTCGGCGCGGTGCGCCGGAAGGACCTACGAAGATCGCCGAAGTTCCGACAAGCATTGACCGCTCCAATCAAATCCTGCAGATCTTCATGATGCATGATCAAGATAACGAAGCAGGAGCGCTCGGCCCGATCGCCCAGGAACTTATGAAACTGGCGGCCGAGCTCCACGATCTGGCAGATAAGCCACTGTTCGAGTTCGAGGAGGTTGCTAATGACGACCAACCTCTGCCTGAGCGCGTTTCGGCTTCCTGACCGGACACCAATATTGGCCGCCGAGGTAAACAGGCAATTCGTTGCTAGCGACGTATGTCGTCGGGGAACACTCGCAGGCCTCTGTTAATTCACAGTCAGCGCCCTAAACTCACGCTATGGGAAAGCTCAAACAAACTCGTCCAATTACATCTGACCAAGCCGTTTATTACCGGAAGGGGGTCGAGGCCAAGTTGCTCGAGCTCGTAGCCGATGCCGTCAATGCCGGCTGGAGCAGAACCGAAACCCTTCTGGTAATCACGGAAGTCGCCCAAAATCTGGCACGCCGAAAATGCGGCGATGGGGAATTGGAAGACGTCCTAGCCGTCGTCGAAAACATGCGCGGCTGATCGTCCACGTTAAGCGTTCGATGCGGGGTCACAGGAACAAAATCAGTGCTGCTTGCTTCGGGTCTCACCAACGAAGGAGAAAACGATGCCGGAACTCAATCAGATAACGGAAGCACCAAGCGTGCAGCTGAATATTGAAGACGGGACTGCGACCTACCTATTTCGCGAGCAGTCCTACATTCTTCCTGGCACTTACAACGATATCGATGCAGCGCGCGCGGATGCCGAAGAACAGTGCCGCGGACTGGGATGGTCGGGCCCCTATTTTGAAGACCCGGCCGTTTCCGTGCAGCCACCGACCGACGCCGGACAACAGTACTGAGCGTTCCGGGGTCTCACAATGGACACCTTTCATCTCAGGTGTAGTTGCAGCGCTTTGCCTAGACCGTCTTTTGATGTTGCAGCGAGGGAATTTAAATGAAGAAGACGCCGCGGTGTCCCGCGACGTCGGTATCTCGATCGTAGCCTCAGAACTCTTGCCAGTTATCTACCGCAAGCGCATTGGCACCTGACACCATCGCAAATCGCGGCTTGGATGACGGTGTCTGATGAGCGGCTCTATGCAATTTCGCATTCGTATTTGCGGTGTGAGACATTTTGAAACGGCCGACGAGCTCAGCAAGGGCGGCCGCCTCTACTGAAAGCTTGTGCGTGGCAGCAGATGTCTCTTCCACCATTGCTGCGTTCTGCTGTGTGACCTGATCCATCTGGTTCACGGCCGTATTGACCTCGGCAAGTGCGGTGGCCTGCTCTTGAGAAGCCGTCGCAATGGAATGGATGCGATCGTTAATTTGGGCGACGTATCCGCTGATCTCCGTCAGAGCGCCGCCGGTGTCCTCAACAAGCGTCACGCCTGACTGAACGCTGGTCGCTGAGCGCGCGATCAATATCTTGATGTCCTTGGCCGCGACGGCTGAGCGCTGAGCCAATTCACGCACTTCCTGAGCGACAACAGCAAATCCCTTGCCCGCTTCGCCTGCGCGAGCAGCCTCGACACCTGCGTTCAACGCGAGCAGGTTGGTCTGGAAAGCGATTTCGTCGATCACGTTGGTAATTTGTGCGATCTCATTAGAAGCCGTCTGGATTTCCGCCATGGCTGTAACTGCTCGCCCGACGACGTCCGATGATTTGACCGCACGCTCTTTCGCCTCGGATACGATCCGTGTTGCTTCATGTGCCCGATCAGTGGAGGTGCGCACCACGGTCGTGATCTGATCGAGAGCAGCAGACGACTCTTCAAGTGCTGCCGCTTGCTGTTCGGTCCGCTTGGAAAGGCTGTCCGACGAGGAGCGAAGTTCCTCGCTGTTGCCATTCAACGTGTCGCTCGCATTCCTGATTTCTCCAACCGTCCGCTGGAGGCTCGCTATCGTATTGTTGACGTTTTGCTGAAGCTGAAGAAAGACACCCTTGAAATCGCCCTTCATATTCTGCGTCAGGTCACCATCCGCGAGAAGACGGACAACGCGGTTGGTTTCGTCGATGCCATTTTCAACTGATGAGACGAGCGTGTTGATGTTTGCTGCGAACTGATCAAGACCCTCGTCGCCGTAGTTCGTACCCACGCGCTTCGAGAAATCGCCGGCTGCTGCGGAGGTGACGACAACCGCCATTCCCTGCTGCAGGCTATCGCTCTTCGCACGCATCGCCGTCTCTTGGGCATTCATCCGCTGCACTTCGAGGCCGTTCTGCTTAAACACCTCGACGGCTCCCGCCATCTCACCGATTTCATCGGTACGTCCTTGGAAAGGTACCTCGGTATGAAAGTCGCCACTGGCGAGTGATTTCATGACTGAGGTCACGGTGCGAACAGGATTGCTGATCTGGTGGGTCGCAATATAAAACGCGATTGCACAGCCGCCGGCTAGGCCAACCAATGTGACGGCTGCCATAATCATCAGGACATTCGCCTGAAAGTCTTTCAGATCAGCACTGATCTGGACGAGCTTTGCCTCGTCCTGACTGACGACGTCGTCAATGTCTTTCTGGTAGCTCTTGCGGTTTGCGCGATTTGCGTCTGTGTTGCCATGCGCATTAGATGCTGCGGGACCATCCGTTACAGCAACACGTGCGGTCTCGGTGCGGAACTGGGTGAACGCCGACGCCCCTTGGCGCAGCTCAGCGAAATCCGTCTTCTGATCAATAGGAACCAGCGGTTCCCATGCATCGAGCAGTGAATTCATCTTCTTGAGCGATGCCAAAGCGCCATCGGCAAAAGGCTTGGCTTCTTCGGCAGAAGTCGCCGCGTACGTTCCGCGAAGATCCATCACGACCGCAGTTACAAGCCTGTTGAGAGCTTCGCCGTTTTGCGCGCGGCGGGCCGCATTCTCAAGGCGGTCAACACGGCTGTCGTAGACGCTGAGGGTGTAGAAACTGATGCTGCCGATAGCGAGCGCAGTAAGCGCCATCACCGCGACGATCGAATAGATCTTGCCACGAATATTCATGGATGCTCCGAGGGGAATTTGGTTTTTTAGGGGGGAGCCGTCATGGCTTCGATGTCTCTTGATTAGCTGGAGATGATTAACGAAGCATCAAAAAAACGTGATCAGCGATCGGTGTCGGGCGCGGCCTTGTTGCGCAACGTAGCAGTTTCCATGATGTCGCCGCTGCTTTGGGCCATTCTGGCCGCCGGTGCTAGGTTAGGACATGCCCTTAGGCCACCCGATCCTGACTACATAGCCGTACAGCCGACTTAACCTGACAAAGCGAACCTGCTCGCATGAGCGAAACCTTCTGTACGATCGCGGACCAATTAGCGTGCTTCGTACTATCACGGGAACTTGCGCATTTGCTGGCCGTTATTGGGCCGCAGATTTGTAGGGAGTAGTCAAATGCCAGGGCCGAATTCGCGATGGGAACGACCCGTTGAACTATCAACGCCGGGAAACGGATCTTGCCAAATTCGTGGACCGTTTGAAGCTCTCGCTCACTTGAGTGAGAACTGGCCTGCGCAACAGGGCCTACAATTCGTAAAGGCACGAAGCGCCTGCCGCGGTGCACTGGCGGGCCACAAGACAGTCGAGGAAGCGCGCACTGCGTTCGAAGCGGCAGCCGCCGAGGCTCGCAAACATTTCGACGGCCGTCGCCACCGACAGTCGACCGGATACTAAAGCGTTTCCAGCGATTGCAGCAAACTTGGTCTTTTTGATTAGTCAGTTTGGGAAAACGCGCCTGCCGCCGGCTGCATTCCAAGCAGCTCTAATGCGTTCTCTGCAGCTGCCCCGGAGGCGGTGTTGTCGAAGACACACCACGCGCCCGGTATCAGAAGCTTTGAAAAAGTCCGCAACTCGTCAATCGTGTAGCTCGAGTAGTAGATTTTAGGCCTACCGTGCAGGCGAACATACCGTGGTGGTCCACTTAAATCTGCCGCTGTCCATACCACAGCTGGATCGGCTAAGACCGGATCGATGCTGTAGGTATTCAGGAGATCCGCAGCTTCCGCCGACTTCCAACTTTTGTGCCTCACTTCAATCGCGATCTGTCCTGCGTCCGCGGCCCGCATAGCCTTGAAGGCGGTCTCGATCAGTTCTTCATCGAAGGCGAGCGACGGCGGCAGCTGACATAGAAGGGGGCCGCGTTTATTCCCAAGACAGGCTATGTCTTGAAGAAAAGCCTCCATCGGCACTGCGATGTCGCGCATTGCTCTGATATGGGTGATCTCTTTCGGCATTTTTACTGAAAACTGAAAGCTCTCCGGCACGGAGTCAGCCCACCGCGCAAAGGTAGATGATTTGTGCCGACGGTAAAAAGTCGAATTGATCTCCACCCCGTTGAATACCGACGCATATCGCGTCAGACCGCTACCTTCCTCGCTAAAGCGCTCCGCCACGGTTTTAGGGAGAGCCCAAGCAGCGGTTGCTATGATTGTCATGATCGGCCAGCCTCAACGTCTATAGTGAGTCGGCCCGGTGGTAATCGGAATGGCTGACACACAGTTCTAGGATACTACCGCCTCAAAACGCCGGCCGCATGATCATCCCCTGTTGGCACCCGTCTTAGGAAATCCTCTGCCGTCGAGATTCCCAGTTGCACCGAAAACCGGTCACCTAACAGTTCGAGCGAAGCATCATGCGTCTCGTCAGCGCCGCTGCAAACCGCATCTTTTAGTAGGACAACCCGGTAGCCAAGGTCTATTGCCCCGATAGCCGTCGCCAAGACACACACGTCCGTTTCCCCACCCGAGATTGCTAGCGTGTTACACCCCTCCCCTGCCAAAACCCGATGAAGCTCTCCGGTTGTCCAGGGCGAATAGGTCATCTTGTCAAATATTCTCGCCGGAGGAACCAAGGCCTTCAGCGCCGGCACAAGATCGACTATCTCCGGTCCGAGAACCTCAAGCGTCATGGAATCCCATTTTTCGTAATAGGCTCGCCAGGTGCCGGGCATGTCCTGCGCACGCTTCGGCGGGACAAACCGCGTGAAGATTGTACGATGCGGATATCGCTGTGCCACCTCCAGCACTTGTGGAGAGACATCGCGCATCCATGGCACGTGCCACGGTGTCTCCTCCGCAAACATTCGCTGCATATCGATACAAAGATGGATCCAGTTGGCGTTTTCCATAGCTTGCCTCCGGCCGCACGAACTGTCGAAATTATCGTTGGTTCCACTTGCTAATCAAAGCAATCTGTAACCGCTGAAGCGGTATGTCGCCCACGGGATCAGCGCCCGAGTTAGGTCAGGTTCACTCGTTCGGTGCGACGGGGAGGGAGCGTTTGTGCGCACTGGCACGATAGGTCTTCAAGATCAGTTGCCGCGCATAATCTCCAACTGGTTTTCCTTCTAGGAAATCGTCAATCTCTTCGTACGTGACCCCGTAGACCTCTTCATCCGGACGAAGTGGCTTATCGGACTCGAGATCGGCGGTTGGAACCTTGAACACAAGGGCGCGGGGTGCGCCTAAATGTTCCGCAACAGCTCTCACCCGCCGTTTGGTTAATCCTGAAAGTGGCAGAATATCAGCTGCGCCATCCCCGAATTTAGTGAAGAAGCCCATGAGCGCTTCTGCCGCCTGATCTGTCCCAATCACTAATCCCCCGGTTGCACCTGCCAAGGCAAATTGTGCAATCATGCGTTCGCGGGCCTTGATGTTCCCGAAATGGAAGTCCTTTCGAGCGGCATCAACGAGATCGGCGCCGTCGGCCATTACTGCGGCAAGCATCGCGTCAGCAGCTGGCTTGATATCGATCGTCAGGACACGATCAGGTTTGATCACAGCCAGAGATCTCTGGGCATCCGCCTCGTCGGCTTGGATTCCATAAGGTAACCGGGCGGCTATGAACCGGGCCTCGTAGCCGTCATCGCGAAGTTTTGTGACTGCGGCCTGGGCAAGCAAACCAGCTACAAGCGAGTCCACCCCACCACTGATCCCCAGCACAAAGGTTCGGCCGGATGCTTTTTGCAAATAGTCACTTAAGAAGCCAATCCGCCTCGAAACCTCCCGTGCTGCATCAAAATCGGCAGTCACGCCAAGAGTTGTTGCGATCGATTTTTGTTCTTCGTCCATTTGCAAACCTGCACATCGAAAAGGGTAGATGGGATAGGAGGTGAAAAGCTTAGGAGAAAAGCTGTTCTTCTTTCCAAGTGCGGTAGGGCGCCAACATCTGCCCGGGGTAACGCCGTTCGATTTCTTCCTCGACGAGCGTAATCATGCCAAGGGTTTCGTCACGATCCTCAGCAGCCGTTTCGCTGCGATGTTCGAGCGCCTTCATGGCGGCGAAAACTTCGTCAGCGGTCATCACCTCAAGTTTAGCTGCGAGTTCCGCAGGGTCCTCGTAAACGTAATTATTGGTGGTCATGATGCTCTCCTGCCTTTGGTGAGGAACCTCCGTCGGATCATGATTGTTCCCTGCTGCGATGTCCAACGACGTGCTGCGGCCGTCCGATTCGTTTGTATGCGAGCAATCACATAACTATGTCTGCTATCCGATACGCCGCGCCTCCTCACCGCCATTCGCCCGCAAGAGCGCCATCAGTACCGGCCCGAGTGAAAACTCGCCGCGCCGGCTACGTTCCGTCAGATTGCGCAGATATCCGCCGGCGGAATTGATGTGCCCTCCCCTCTCGAGGATGCAGGCGATTGTCGCGGCCGCATTTTCGGGCCCCATCACCTCGCAAGCCTCCTGATAGGCTGAAGGACTGACGCCGAGCGCAGATCGGGCCACCACAGCGGCCCCCATCAGGTCGCGCCAGCTGGCGATTTCGCCGCCGGGTCCGTAATCGGCGATCTGCGGGCAGGCCCGCATCACCATCCCAAGGGGAAATGCCTTTATCGGCTCGGCAACACGGATCCTAATTGGCTCAGGTTTCGCCCTCTGCTCTTTTCCGGAGCTAGGTTCAAGTTCATAGCTGGATTCGGGATTTGAATTCTGTATGTGGCGCCCATTCTGGACGTCATTGCTGTCTGTTTTTTGAGATTTTAGCTGAATTTCCAGACGGTTGAGGATTTCCTCGCGCAAAAGTCCCATCTCTTCGAGGGTATTTTCGACTTGGGCGCGGTTCGGCGTGCGCGGAAGGCCGGCGAGAATGGAAACATACATCGTCTCGATCATCTCCCAATCGCCGTCAGCGCCCTCTTCCATGGCCGCGGAAATCAGCTTGCGAACGTCACGGCGGCAGATCGTCAGTGCTTCTTTCGAGCGACGAAACGCCCTCCCTTCCTCCGCAACCTTCTGTGCTAGGCCAGCGAGTTCGGCCGCGCGAGACACCAGGGGCTCGAGATCGAAACCGAAAGCCTGCTCGATCTGGCCGCCATTGTCGCGATGCGCGTACCGTTTGCCATTCGGGCTGTCACGGCGATGGATCAGGCCAGCGTCGACGAGGGCTGCCAGATGCCGACGCAAAGTCGTGCCGGCAATGCCGTGCGCACGGATCGACAGCTGGGCGTTCGATGGGAACACCACCAGGCTGCCATCCGGCTTCAGCTCATTGCCCGGATAAAAGGTAAGCAGCGCATCGAGCAGGGCGACGGCGCGGTCCTGCAGACCGAGCATTTCTCGCGCTTCCGCGACATCGCGAAACACTTTCCATTTTTCCACGGCCCGTTCCGGCCGAGGTCCGGCCGCATCCAGTTGCCCTTTCACCAGGGCAAGCGTCATCGGCCGCCGCCCGAAGGGCGTCGTCACATTTCCTATCTGCATCGTCCTTCACCTTTCGAAAGGCAAAAGAAGTCCGCTCACCAAAACGGTGCCAAAGACTCTTGACTGAGATTCATGGAAATGCGATTCTTGATTTGCTTAAGATCGAGAAGGGCTTCCACGACGGCGTCGTTTGGGGGCCTTTTTCTTTTGCGGATCAGTCTCCACTCGTTCGTTGATCTTGTTCGAAGGCCGCATACAGCCTGTCGAGGTTTTCTGTGAGATAGGCGCCAAAAGCTGCGGCCTTATCTGAATTCTTTGGAGCCTTCAGCGCAATTGTTACGCGCTTGCCATCCCCTTTGATTGACGCTCGAACCGTGCTTCCGGAACTTTCCCAAATCGTATCTTGAGATTTTACGGTCGTTCCTGCGGCTGCCGATTCTTTCGGGACCAATTTCTCCAGCATCTCGAAACGCGCTTCGGGCGTGGCCAGTCCGAATTCGGGTCGAGCCAGGACCGACCGCGCCTTGTGTGCGATATCCACGCTGTTTAGCGCACCGCCAAGTGCGTACCACCGATCACGACCCGGTCCCCGCGCAGCTTTGACTGCATCGAGAATATCCGCAGGAAACCTTTCGATCGCAGAGAGCATTTTCGATACAGTCGTCTTGTCAGCGCCAAGGGCCAGCATGATCGTCTCTCGGCCGAAGCTGCCGACTTCAAGATTGTGCGCAAACAGCGCTCGCTCGATGAAAGACAGGTCCGAACGCTGAGAGTTTTCCTGTCCTTGCGCAATGACATGGTCTCGGTCTTCTAGCGACTTAACGACCGCGCGGACCGGTATTCCGAGTTCGCGTGCAGCCCGCACGCGCCGGTGGCCGAAAACGGTTTGATAGTGCCCAGGTTTGCTCGGATGCGGGCGTACAAGGATCGGGGTGTCCTGGCCACGAACTCGAATGGCGTCGACGAGATGTCGAAACTCTTCCTCGTCCATCACGACACGGTCAGTGACGAACGACGTATCGATCAAATCGGTACTGAGTTCGACTACTGTCTGACCAGAAGCCAGCCGCTCTTCGATTTCACGCGCAGCGTCAGCGCGTGCCGCTAGCTCGTCAATGCTACGTGTGACCGCACCGAGGGCGCCGATCCCTTTTGTTGTTGGGCGCAGTGCTGGCTGAGGTTTTTCCTCATGGCCCTCAGTCGTCGTGACCTTGGTCTCATCAAGGAGGCCAGACAAAAGATTCTTACGAGCCATGTCGCGTGCCTTCCTGAAAGTTTACTGCGGTAAACTCGGTCGCTGTCATTTGCGCCCCCATGCTTTGTAGATAAGCTCAAGCACTTCGCCATTCACCGCATCCATCGCTTCGAGGGCACGGTCATATGTGGAGCGGGTGAACGCCGCACGCTCCACCTCGTAAAGTGTCTGATTGGTCATTGCCGCATCCGAGATTGCGACGCTTCGCAACATTGGATTAACGAGAACATGGTTCTTGAACATGGCGCGCATGAAAGCGACCATCTGAGTTTGCGGCCCGTCCTGTGGATCGTAGCGCGTAACGAGATACCGGAGCCAATCCAAATTCATGTTTGCGCCAACATCTTTAAGCGTGCTCAAGATATCGCCCAACATCTGCAGGAACTGGCACATGCTCATGACGTCCAGCATCTGCGGATGGACGGTAATTAGCACTGCCGTCGCCGCGCAGATCGCGCTCATGGTCAAAAAGCCCAGCTGCGGTGGGCAATCAATCAGGACCACGTCGTAATCATCGGCCACCGATGACAATGCCTCATCAAGGCGTGCGAAGAATATACGACCGTAGCTCTGACCCTGCCCCTGCGCGAGAATGCGCGGAGTGTCGTGCTCGAACTCCATCAGTTCAAGATTGCCAGGGACGAGGTCTAGGTTCGGGAAATTTGTCTTGCGGATTATCTCGCTCAGCGGTCGCTGCTGATCATCATAACGGATCGCACCGTAAAGCGTCTCATTCTCATGGACGTCAAACTCAGGTTGGAAGCCGTGGATTGCAGTCAGTGAGGCCTGCGGGTCAAGATCGACCGCCAACACACGATGACCCGACAGCGCGAGAAATTGGGCAAGGTGGGCCGCGCTCGTTGTTTTGCCGCTGCCGCCCTTAAAATTCACAACCGCGATTACCTGCAGCTTCTCGCCTGCGCGACGGTGAGGAACATAGTGTGTTCCAGCGCGCGCGCTCTGCTCCAGGTACTGACGCATCTCCTCCATCTGCATAGCGGTGTAGGATCGACGTCCCGACGTCGTGACCTGAGGCTGCGGCCCCTTCCCTTCCAGAGACAGGTTCTTCAGATATCCGCTTGTCACGCCGACAAAACGAGCCGCCTCGGAAAGTTGAAACTCCCTGAGGTCTTTCATCGCCCTGGGGGGATACATCTCGAGGCGATGCTGCTTCAGCTTTTCGGACAGCTCCTGGGCCTGACCAATGATAAGTTGATCGACGTCAGAAATATCCGTTTTTTCGATGTGCGCTACATTCACCGCGGAAAACCCTAAATGCGTTTCTAAGCTCATGCGAGCGAGTTAAGCGCATTTAGACGCGATTCTATGAGTCTTGCAAGGAAAACAAGGTTAACCAATAGTTAACATAGGCATGTCGCTACCACTTCAGTTTACTGCGGTAAACTGTTTGGAGCCCCTCAGCTTAATCACAATAGCCTCTCGAGAGAACCAGAGAACCATATGGAGGTCGCATCTCGGTCCTCGATAAAATTGTCATCACCAATTTGCCACGCCTTTAAACACAGATGTGCACGTTGCTCTTCTGAAAACGGCGGGCGTTGGACGTCTAGAATAAGTGGGAATGTATCCAGCGCAAGCGCGATGATAGGCGACGGCGTAGCCGCTGGCGCTCTCGGCGGCGCGATGGCGGTCGGGGCTCTGGGGCTCTGGGGCTCTGGGGCGATCGGTCCGCGATCGTGTGGCTGCTGGTGACCAATGATGGGACAGAGACGGAAATTTTGTATGCTCAAAGTTCGTCTTCAATTTCCGCACACGTCAAGCTTTTGACGGAGGACAGACACATAACATCTGAAACATCAGCCAGTATAGCTACGATGGGCAGATCGTGAAAATTCTTAAAAAAGGGCAGGTCGAGCCTATCGTCGTCAATGTCGACTGTGGGCAAGGATCAGAGATGATCGGCGGACTTATATAAGGCATGTGGGACGGAACCCATTTCGAGGCAGAAACGGAAGCCCTGCTTCGCTCCTTCGAACCCGCGTCGGGAGATTTTCGCCGGGAACCATTGTACGTTGTAAGATCAGAAGCGTTATAGCCGGTGCTGTCGCAAGTGCTCTCCCGGCAGAAGCGGCTGGCGCCGCTGGCGACGTAAGAGGTTCAGCCAGCATATGGTCGATAGTCACCATTTTCGGCATGTCGTACACCCTCCGCGCATTTCCGCCCGGTGGCGATGCCTATGTGGCGCGAGCGCCTTTTGCCGAAAACAGTCCTAATATATCGGCCCCCAAATTGGCATTAACTGAAGGCGATGATAACGTCGGCGGACGCATACTTGGGCGCGGCATATGACGCCGACCGAGGTGCATCGCACGGTCGGCATGGATTATCGGACAGACTTTAAGCGGAGTTTACCGCAGTAAACTCACACGCAATCCCTTGGCGCGGTAGGAGTAAGCATAAGGAAGGCAGTATGGCTACTGAGTTTGGGAGAACGCGAACAGCGAGGACGCATCCGTCTGCGGAGATGAAGAGAGCTTGGCGTTGGTCTAACCGATGAGATCATTCCCGGTCATCTCTAACCTGCGATACCAACCGTCCTCTATGCCCGAAAGAAGTGACCAGGCGAACTCGGATCCTGCGTCATCTGGCGTTTAGAAGACAACAAAGGAGAGCATACGCCCCTAGATCAATTCCACGCTGCAGCTTTCCAAACCCGTTGGCAACGTGGCGGTATCGCTCTCCAGCTGTCGCGAAACGAGCGCGACGATCACCGGACCGAAAACCGGCTATCGGGCATAATTTCGGTCGGGACGTTTTCGAAGACAAACTTCCTCTGCAGGCCGATTCGATAAGCTACAAAGATCCCTGGGGATTTCGCGCACGCCCTTTAACGCGACCTCAAGTTCGACCCTCCGTGTAATAATAATGACATTTGCCTGCTTGCCACCACGCAATTTAGAGCCGATGTCGGGTGTGTAACTGTAATTCACGAAGATCTCAGGGGCTGAGGATACCGGGACACGGTCGAGGAGGGCCGCATCCGAAAAGTAGATTAGGCCTGCGTGTTTCTCCAAGTGATCGCCGAATTAAAGGTTTGAAGAGGTTAGGCGTTGCAAACCCTATCGGTAATAATTCGATCGCTATGTCCAGCATTGTCGACTTGCCGGAGACTCTCGGGCCCGGCATACCGCGTCGCAGTTGAGACAACGGAGGCTCATATGCCAGGATATGGAAATCCCGCCGCGTCGGCAGCTAAGGGCAATTTGGCTGGCATGGCTGTTGTGGCTTCTGCAGGCGCGGGACTGCTTATGGGCCTTGGTGAAGCTGCCAGTGCAGCAGGCGTGGCTCTGCGCGAACACAGGTATGTCAAGGCGTACAATACATCTCTGGATGCCGCCGTGGCGCACGCATGCGAGATGGAAGATCTTGCTCGTGCCGCCGTGCAGTTAGTAGCCGAACTTGAGGCTGAAAATACCCGCCTCCGGATCGCGTGCACTCAGAACCAGGAAGTCATCGAAGCGATGCTGGAGACCCTATGAGAAATAGCGACTGGCAGCTACTTCGCCGTGAGTACGGCGATATCGCATATGAACATCCCGAACACCACGCCGCGATGTTGGCTCTCATCAAAAGACCATTGCTCGTGGTGGACAACTTGAAACGGCGAGGATTGCCTGCCGAGCTGCCACTTCAGAAGCGCATGCGGTGAGGGGAGGGGGTGAGCATCATATCCATCTTTGGGCTACGTAGATGGGCGTTAACCCGTCTCAAGACATGCTCGTGCCGGTTAAGCCTCTTACTGGGCGCTTCATCGATCGACGGCAAAGCACTGGCAAATTCCGGAACGCCGTGAATTCCATGGGCCTCGCAATTCATATACTTCCTGATTTTGCCGATGCTAGCTGACGACAGTGCTCGCAGCGCGGCGTCGTCCAACTTGCGCAACGCGATACGAACGGAAGGGTCAAGCCGTGTGGGCAATGGCATCGTCGGCCTATCACCCTTGTGTGCACGGCAAAACGCCATGACACTCTCCATCCCATCCCTGTCGAGCGCATGCACTGCGGTCTGACGCTGACGAGCCTCATGCAATTCGGCGAGCACATCTTCTTTTGTGTTCTCTGGTTCGAACGGCTTCGGTTTAAGGGGCCCGCTTCCGGTGAAACCCAACAGCTCCAGTGGGAATCTGAGCGCTGCAACCCCAAAATCCCAAGACCACTTGCATAGACTTCCCATCATCGAAGCCGCAGCCGCCAAAGCTTTCGCAATCATTTTTAGCATCCAAATCTCCCCTCGTTGCTGCATTAAGATGAAGGCTATGGATGCATGGCACAAAATCCGTCGACCTCGTCCGGCTTAACCCTTGAAACCGGTCGAATTCATCATGCGGGAAAGCTTTCTCAGTAATGGTGACGTTATCCTGGATCGCAACAATCTGGGTGCCGATAATGAATGTTATCGGCACCCAGTCGCTCCCGCGGCCCATCGGTGTGTTTGGTAATCAAGGCTGCTCTACTACAGCAACTCAGATTTTCCTTATGCCGGGACGGACATTTGTCAGCGAATTTGTTTTAAAATCAAAGTAGTAGCTAAAAGCTAGGCAGTCGTGCGAGTTCGCAGGAAGCACGATGAGGGGATGGAGATTGTAGCGTATCACGCCCAGCGGACCCAACTCCCAATTCCGCTTGACCGCAGGTTGGCGAAAAATATCCCACCGTAGTCGGTCATCTCAAAATCAGCGTCTTCGGGCCTGTACTCGTGCGTCGCCCTCACTCCTCTTGTACGGTCTGCAGGATCCATGGCAATGAGGGGAGCTTTGTTATGTCCGGATAAATGGCATCGATCTGCGCCTGCAGCGCGGCGTAGACATACGGCAGTTGATCACCACGAAACGCAGCATTGTGTGAGCGCAATGCGCTAAATTCACTCCGCCGCACTTTCAGCGTGCCACGTTGCAACTCAACGAACTCGAGCTCGTAGCCGCTATTCTCGCCGTTGACATAACGGAACCGCAGCAGCCACTCGCCATCATCCGTTCTGCCGATCACCTCGACGTCGGAAACGGTGACCGGTGGCACGGAGAGATCGTCAGGTGACAAGAACGGCGTCCAGTCAAGACCTTCGAAGATTTCATCGAGGCTGTCTGCCAGGTCTATCTTTACTTCCGGATCCCACAGCATTAGCTGATGCGCAGCATGAAGGTATCGGTGGGCTGAC
The DNA here is from genome assembly GCF_009617585.1 of Endobacterium cereale. GTDB lineage: Bacteria > Pseudomonadota > Alphaproteobacteria > Rhizobiales > Rhizobiaceae > Neorhizobium > Neorhizobium cereale. The sequence goes on from NZ_WIXI01000039.1 coordinate 64,219, forward strand.
TCGCAAACCCACGGGCGCGACCCGTCCTCGTCGCTCATTTTCCTGGCGCGAAGCCACAAATTATCTCCTGCATTGGCGAATTCTTGCGTGACGTCAAAAATTTCGATTGTGTCCTCGAAAGCGACCGAGCGTCGAACGCCAAACCGATCATAACCAGTAGGTGGCCTGTCGCCTTCATCAGGAAAGATAGCCTCCCAACAGCCGTAGCTGCGCCCATCGTCCAGCAACTGGCGCGCTCCAAGAATGGCGCGGGGGTGCACCAGGTGACGAAGTCTCGGTAGCGTGTGAGAAAGAGCGATGGCCAATGTCGGGCCGGATGCTTCGATCGTGACCTCATCGTATTTGCCGAAATACGTAAAGCTCGAAGGCGCATAGCGGGAGTGTAGACGAGGGTGATTCAACTTCTTCCGGGGCAAAGGCAGAGGTGCGGATTGGATTGAGAGTATCGGTCATCGTGTGCTTCTTTTGTACCAATTGATATAGGTGGGCGGTGCAGGCGTCATGTCGTCAGCACCGCGATGCGGCAAAATTTATGACCTTACCGGCGTGCGGTTAGGGTGTCGGTCACCCAGTCGCTTTGATCCCTGTTACGATCATGAGAGAAACGGCTGCCAGCGAGAGCAAGATCGATGTCAGCCAGCGAGGTCTCCGATGTTTCGAACATTTCCGCGTTTCGCGCAGCCTCCGCCGAAGCCAAGCTGACAAGGTGACTGATCCGGCTAAGGTCAGATGCCTTGTTTCTTGCTGCCGTCTTCGCCAATCGGTCAAGGATACTATCATAGGCAGATTTCGCCTTAAGGGCTGCAACCGCCATTTTGAGTTTCTCAATGACCATCTCGCCGACGTCATCCCTCACGTCATTGCTATCGAGCCCGTCAACGGATGCGGCTTTCGTCACAGCCTGAAGCCAACCGTCGTCGCCATAATCGAGATGCGCGTCGGTGGTCACAAGATCGAGGTCAACGTCCACCCATTCGAGCGTCTCATGGACGACAATTTGATCGACGCTGATTGAGAACGCCACATGCATTGCGGGCGTGCTTCCACCGATGTCAGCACAAAAGTGTGCTCCTACGATCTCGATACGGTCGGCCAACGGCGAGCGCAGTTTGACGTCTACAGGGGCATGATAGCTGTCCACCGATAGTTCAGAATAATCTGCAGCATCATCGACGTCTTTGTTTCGAGAAACAGAGCAGTAATGATCGAAGGCATCACTGTCATCTTGCGCGTGACCAGCGTTTTGGCTGGGGTCGGGGCCGGTAAGGGTTGAGGACTTCAGATCTACGGGGCTAGTTTTCTTCGGTGCAATGGCCATTATCGTGTTCCTTTGATTAACTGGCTTGCCGGACGGCAAAAATCGGGCGCAAAAGTTCCATGCGCCCATCGACCGCCATCAAGGAGATGGCGTTAAATAGAAGCATCGGGGATGTCAGGTGAGGGGAGGTCGATGGCCGGCGCGGTGTGTCCCGCTGGAACCAGATGTTCTAGTCCGCGTTGTCGTTGGCAGCGAAGGGACGTACCTTTTTCATCGTCGCAGCGCTTGTAACGAGCCGCTCAAGTGTTTTCTCGGCGACATTGGTGGCGATCATAGTCGTGGTATCATCAATGAGCTTTTCGACGCCGATTGAGCGCCCGGTTCGATCGTTGATTTCGATCAGAGCCATGAGCACAAGCACTAGGGGCTCGCATTCAAAGCTAGTGGCCACATCCCGCAGGCTTGCCCCAGGTGCGATGGGCAAAACCACGTCGATGTAATTAGACTCGTACTCGCCCTTGCAAAGAACAACTTCATAGCGGTTGACCAAGACGTGCAGGTTGTTATCGAGCATTGGCTTCGCGACCAAATCGCTCGACTGATTCAGGATCCACGCGGTGAAATCTTTCACGGCATCTGCCCGATCGCGAACATAGGGGTATCCGACATCGTCCGTGACCCGGAATCCATAGATATTGTCGAGATAACTCATGTGTCGGCACTCCACGCAATGTTCGTCTCACCGATCAACCAACCGGCATGTTCAAATGCTGTCGTGCATCGAAATCCCCGTCAACAACTAATATCCGAAATCAGCCAAATAACTCTCGTCAATTCGCACGAGGAGCACTTGTAGAAGTACAGAATCGCGATCCAAACATTTGATTGTTTTGTTAAACTTTTAAATGACACTCAACTGTCGAAATAACACTTTTCGTTCAAACCATTTTTCGTGAATATATACTGGAAATTTCGCAATCTCGGGCTCACCGTATTATTGCGAGGGCAGAGAATTTGCCCACGGCTCATATGCTCAGTGAAGCGCAAGGATCACCCCGTGACGACGAAATCCAAAGCCGTTCCCGCAGTTGCAGCCCCCACCAGAAGTGCCGTTGGACTACGCGGCAGCCTCAACGGCTGGACGAATGAAGAGCATCGCGATGCCCTTAAAAAAGCACTGGTCGGCACCCGTTATCATTTCACTCGAGACGGCGAACTTGTCCTGCTATCGCACCTGATGCAGGTCGCCGACGTGCACCTCGGCTGGCTCGACGCAAAACAATACGCGAGATTCAAGATTCGCATGGAGCTTGAAGAAGGAAACACAGTCTGGTCGGACGAAATCGTGCAATGGAAAGATATTGAAACGGGTATTTTTTCGGCGGGCAGCAGTTCCCAGCAGACCGTAACTACGTTGCTGAAGGTTGCACATGCGATTGACGCCGAACTTGAGGACGTTACCAGGGAAATTTTCCAGCAATTGGAAGCGGAGCTTCCGCGCTAGATCCGAATACATCACGTGATCGATTGAACCGGTGCCCTGGATGACTGTTGCGCTTTGCAGGATCGGCAACAGCCAGATTTTGCAATGATTGGTGAGGCGGTCCATGCCGACGATGGAAACAACCGCGACAATGTCGGCGGCGAAAAATCCCGACAGGGCAACGACCTATGACAAGCGCAAGGCCATCGATGGAAATCTAGGACGTACTCCTTAAGTTCCGGCTTGGTCGCGAACGGCTATCTACCATGGTTCGACGACATGCAGGCCTACGATCTCCATCGCCACGCAACACAGGTGGTGGCGATGATGCGTTCAATGGGCCTTGAGAGCGTACGCGCGAAGATTTCTGCGCATGAGCTCTCAAAGTTTGCCGTCGAGTGTGTCGTGGAGGCTATTTCCCTAATCAGCCAGCCTTGCGGGCACGCTGACGGCGCTCACGGCGTTCGCGGTCTCGTTCACGCTTCCGCTCGTTCGCAATCGCGAGCTTAACCTCAAGGTGCACCGGCACCTGAAACTTTCCGCTGGATACGGCTTGCGCAAATAGCTTCTGGTGCGCATCACCAAGCGGGAGGTCGAGTTCAGCGGCAGCCTGCCACGCCGGCTCATGAGAAGTCGTAAGTTGCGACGGGCGCGCGTGGCCAGTTGCCTCGATCACCGCCTGCGACAGGTTACGCTCATAGTTTACAGGCTCACCCGTCAGTGCCTCACGAACAGCAAGGCCGATGGCGCAAGCGAGGATAGGTGGAAACGCATTGGCGATCTGGCGACGCTGTTCCGTCGTAGAGCCTTGGAATTCCCATCGCGACGGGAAACCTTGAAGCTTTGCCCCCATCTCCAGCGTCAATCTCGGCATTTGATCGACCGGATCATCGGCTGTAGGCGCATGGTCGGCCAGAGTGTCCGCGCGAACTCCGAGCGCTAGCCAGTCATTAATCTGCTTAAAGGACGCGAAACCCTGACGTCTAGCCTCATCCGATCCACCAACGATCGTGGGGCCTGGACGATTGGCTTGATCGGCCCATTGACGTGCACCGGTCCAGCCGTTGGCCGCCATCAGATCGTAAAGTGCCTCTCCGAGGGTTACTGCGACCGGAGTAAGGATCGGTGGCATTTTGAAACGACTGAGCAATCCATCGCGCATTGCCACCAGCACCAGACGGGGCCGCGTCTGCCCGAGGCCGTAATCAGCCGCTCTGAGCGCAAACATCTGCGCATCGTATCCAGCGGCGTGGAGTTCCGCCAAAATGCGCGCACGGTACACTGCGTTGTTGCGGTTTCCAAAGCCGCTGACATTTTCAAGTACGACAGCTTTCGGCTGGATCTGCTTAATGATCTCTACCGAATAAGCGAACAGATCTCGCTCGTCGGCTTCACCGGCGCGGTTGCCGAGTGTGGAATGCGGCTGGCAGGGAACGCCGCCGGCAAAAAGATCAACCTTGCCGATGTACCGCTCATAGTTGAATGTCTTCACGTCGTCGAAGAATACCGGCCCGATCTGGCGATTGTGAACGAGCGTTTGAATCGCGTAGGGGTCACGCTCAACCAAGCCGATCGATGAAAATCCTGCGGCATGAATTCCGAGTGCTGCTCCGCCTGCCCCGCTGCAAATTTCAAAAGACGTCAGCGCCGGACGCATCTCATCCTTGTCATGAGCATAGTACCTGTCAGCTTCATCCGCTTCCGTTGGGTAGTTTAGATCGATGAGATACTGCTCGGTCAGAGCTGGAAGATGACTGACGTCAACTTCGGCCAGCCAGGCGAGGGCCGCGATCATGCGTAGCTCAATATGGCCATAATCATGCGTTGTGATTTCCGCGATCAGATACTCATCCTGTGCCAATAGGACGAGGGCATGTCGGACCTTGGCAAGGCTCTGCGCATTATCGGCAGGATCCGCCCGGTCCCAGCTAGAGATGGACAGCATCTGATCGGAAAACAGGGCGTCAAAGGTCGCAAGCAGCATCGTGGCCGAGCGCACTGCCGCCTGCCTCAAGAAAGCTTCCCGGCGCTCCATGTTTGCCCAATTAAGGCGGAAATAGGCGAGGGACAGGGCTCGCACGAGGCGCGACAAGTTCGTTTTGAATTCCGCGAGCTGGGATGCAGCGGTCATCGTCACGAGGCGCTTCAGCCTTCTGCTCCGATCCGCCCGCAGCATTTCCGGATTTGCCGCGTCGCGACGCTTCGTCATTTGTTTTAGATCGGACGGATGAAGGATACGGCCGGCCTCGATCAAGACGTTGGCTTCTTCCCGGATGAGGGCTGGAGACCGGACCAAGGCAGCAATCATTTCAGCCGACACGCGATTGGCCGCGTAGGTTATTGCGTCTGCCTCTGACAGATCGCTGGACTTCAACAGTCTGACGGCTTCCGCCCGCGATATCGACCATTCACAATGCATGATTGCCAGCTGATGTGACCTTTGCGGTACAAGTTCGCGCAGCCGACGGACACGGTCGAGGAGCTCGAGATACGCATTCGTTTGCGTGGCCCTGACCTTCTCTGCTTTCACCTTCAAGGCGACCAGTGCGATATCGCGCAGCCGGATGACGTCCTCTTCAATCGGCTGTTCTGCGAAATTCTGGATAGGGGCCGGAATATCGCCGAGTCGTTCAGCAACGATCTCCTCACCGGGTTGAACACCGATGTTGACGTGCTGATCGAGTTCGTCCTGGTGATGAGTGTCAGTTGGCGTGTCCGGCATCGAAAAAATCCCCCATTGATACGGGATCTCTCATGCCCGGTCAGTCGTTTAAGTCGTGTGAGCCAAGACGAGACAATTGTAACGATTTGAACCATTGGCGACTTCGGACGTCGCTGCCCTTTATGTGATTGCACCGCGTGGACAATGTTATCCAGCTCGATGTTTTGCTCATCGTGGCTTCGTTCTCTTGTAAAGTGAAACCACCAGAGAAACCGGTGCCGCTCATAAATCTCCTTTGATACACATATTCTATAGCTGGCCAAATTGTGATTGGAGATGGCCAGCTGCTGCCTGCGAAGTTTCGCTCAGGCGCTAAAGAGGCGAGGCGAGGCGAGGGGGCTAGTTGCTTCAAAGTGCTATCACAAGCTTGCCGCCAACCTGGGAGTGAGTTCGTAGCCTGCGGACCGCGCGACATCGGTCATACGGCGGAGGAAATAGTTCTCCAGATCAAGGATGATCGCTGGAGGAACAGTTCTACGGCTGGAGCGCTTCCTGTATGACGCTATGGTCGAGCGTCTCGATCCAGTGATCGCTGCTGCTTTCGCTAAATCCAGCCCGCATACGTCGAGCAGGTGTGCGAGCTTCGCGTGCGAGTTATTCGGACCGCACTCCACACCGTAGAACGACGACCGGTCAATCTTTGGTGGCTCGATCACTGGCCGCGTTGCAAAGTGTTGCACATCACCAAGAGCATCCGCAATGTCCGACACCCAGTCGACGACATGTTCGACATGATGCTCAAGCTCCTGGCCAAGATGCGACAGTTCATCAGCGATTCTTTGAACATTTATATCGCCGCGAACGCCCGCGCTTGCCTGAGATTGAAGCAGCGCAAGCTTGTATCGATAGCTATCAGCAAGCTTCAGATAAGCGAGCTCGACTTCCAGCTTTTCAAACAACATATCTGGAATGCATTCGAAAATCTGATCGTTGCCCAATTCCTCATCCGAAATCTCAGCTTGGAGGGCAAATTTCCAGAACTCCTCATCGTCGTGAGGCCAATCGTCGGGGCATTCCTGGTTAAGGTACCGGTCCTCGGGGTCGACCATGCCGAAGTCTGCGTCGAGATATTCAAATGCGTCGGTGATGTGATGCTCACCAGTCCAGACGCCGAATATTATTTTACGCATACCTTCAGGGTTGATCGAAATCCTAGCGTCGCGAACATCGATTACGTCTACGATTCTCTGAAACATCAAGCTGAAAGCCTCTCATATGCGATGAGGGCGTCAGATACATTCCGGGCATTCACCCAGATCGGTTCGCCGTACTCAAGATTACGTTCCGCGACGACTAACGCAATACCACTAGGCTCGTGGAGAACAACAAACACCACACCTTCAATGATTCCATTCTGATCCAAGGCGTGGTTCAGGAAGCTCGTCACGCCCGGAAAGCGATCATGCATCAAAAAATCGTTGTCATCAGTCGTTATCATGCCCTCGTCGGCGAGTGCTTTGACCGCCTGAGGTCCAGCAGCCCAAATGGGTACCGGTTGCGAGTTGCCGTATCTCAAACCATGCCGGTCTCTGCGCGGCAGATCTGTTGATTTGCGGTAGTCCGACAATTTGATGATATTTTCTGGCGGCGCTTTCAAAGCCGGGTCCTGACGAAACTCAATCTTTTCTTCAGGACCTCCAAGGCTATGGGCGATGCTATCTGAGACCTCATAGAGAATACCCCTGAGGTCATCGACGAGCTCCAAAAGCTTACAATGTCGCGACCAAATGGCGTCGACTTGGCTGACCTCAAGTATACCCGCTTTTATTGCTTCCTCGAGTTCTTCATCGAGGTCGGTACAGCGATATTGTGCGATTGCCATTTCACCAATGACCTCGCTGAAGGCTGACAGGTCGTCGTGCAAGCTCTGAAGGCGTTTCTCAGCCATCGTAGTAATCCTCTGAATGATGGAATTAAATGAATTGAGACGCACCATTTGTGCGCCACAAACAAAGGATCATCTGCAAAATACAGAACTTCAAGACATTTCCGTAGAAATTAATAAATATTATTTTGATATTTGTAAAACAATGCCCCCAATTTCGACGCAACGTTATCTTTTTAATCATGTTTTTTCGATCACGGCATCATTACATACTCAAGCACCTTACAGAGAATTCGCCCGTCATTTGGATTGGCGCTATCAGACAACTCGTCGGTTTGGCGGCGTGCTGGACGCATTGACATTGCGTTCGTCATCGACAGCAAGGATCGGAAAGCCACGAATGGCTTCCATCAAACCCTTCCAACCGATCTCATCCGCGTAGGCTATCACAAGGTCAGACACTGCCACCGACGGAGCACTATTAAGCGGACCTGTGAACTGCAGAATTTGATCGAGCTGGACTTCGAGAGTAGCCAGAGGCTTCCCGTTCGGATCACGTACGCTGTAGTAGCTGAAAAAAAGCTGCCCAAGCCGGCAGTCGTACTCACCGTTACGAAGGCAGTTGTGCATACGGGTGCCTTCTTTGCGCAAAGCACGTGGTGACAGAAGTTCTACGAGCGTGTGAGAGGTCCCGAGGTCAGCGACGAAGACCTCGTCATCCATGCCAAGCAAGATGTCGCCACCCGCCCTGGGCCGCGATCGAAGGCCCTTGTCGGCCTCTGCAAGAAGCGCACCCAGGTCACGACACTTAATCAATTTCTTCGGAGTGCCGGTAATATCCAAATTATGAAGCCAAGCTGCGTTCTGCCGACGGGCATAAAGAAGCCAGTCGACGATATGCCAAGCGTGGGGTCCGTAAAACTGCATCCAGAGTTCAGCCCGACGACGCCATTTCCGGCTAGCAATGTCTGCCGGCGATCCCCCGCGAGAAGGACAGCCGTCCGTTTGATACCAGCTAGGATCGGCAGCGCCATGCGCGATATCGGCTGGGTCGTAGACAAGTTCCGGATTCCAGCGATCCTGATCTTGCCAGTACCGCCAATGCTCACGCACAAGGCTTGGCCCCAACAAGTCCCCGATCGTGAACATATCGGCATTCGAGAGGTCAAGCACAGCCTTGAAATGCCTTGAGGCTTCGAGGAATTCAGGGTCACGCTTACTCATCGCATACCTCCGATCGGAAGTTTGCACGGGACCGGTATCAGCTTGCGCAGATGGCGCGCGAGCGGCGGTGTCTTGCAATTTTGTGCTTCAGACCGCCGGTGATCCACGTCTTCAAGCACTGGATCGAATGGCGTAGACGAAATGCCTGCAGGACGTTGCCTGATCCAGCTGGTCGCCTTTTCCAATCCTGCATACCAATAAGATTGCAGTGCATCCCACGGCACGTGGCTGGCGAATTTGCCACCTACGATGCTGTGAGTGTTGGCGATGACGTCAAACCTGAAATGCAAGATCGCGGCTATTCCACACGGTCTAATCATAGGCATCCCCTCAGTCTCTGTCGCTGAGGTAATCGTGCGTGCAGGTGATGCAAATGACCACGTCATGATCTGATCACTACTCAAAAGGCAGTAATTTCGATTCACAAGCATGGAGTAACGGGGGGACGTCGGCGAAAATCGAGAACTTTGATTTCTAATTATCGCGTATCAATCAAGCGATTGGGAAGATGAAACCGAGGCGTTGGAATCAAGCGGCTGCTGATCATCATCACTCAGGTCATTGCCAATCAGGGGAAGGATGCTCTTAACATCAAGCCTGCGGGTCCTGAGGCGGACGGCTCGGACGACAGGGGCTGGTTTGCCGCCTCGCTCAACAAGTATTGAAGCAGCCATCCTCTCGATACCCTCGATCCGCTCAACGTTTTTAGCCTGTCCGCGTCTCTCAGCTTCGTAGCGGAATACGGCGAGGGCCGCCGAGAGCGCACTGTCGACCCTATCCGTCGTCGCGCCTCCGGTGGCCGCGAGTTTGGCTATATACCGTTCTTGGGCCGCACGGCCGAATTCGTTTGCTGGATTGCGTTGTCGCGGCATGTCTTCCCTGTCATCACTATCTCATCACTACCCATGAATTTTGACTAACAACGTGCAAGCGACAAACAAAGGTGCCCGCAAGTCGAGCCAATGTTGTGGCAAATTGCAAATGGGACGCGGAAGTCCCATTGATGATTTAAGCCAAATCGAGAAACCTCGCGCCAATTCGCCCGGAGGTAGCTTTGCGCAGTGCGACGTCCGCCGTGTCGCCAAACACAGTCCTAAAAGCATTGCGGATCGTTTCTACTCCCTCGCCGTTGGCGAGAAGAATTTCCAACGCAGCGTCAGTCAGAGCCGCCCTGATGTGTTCCCGGGTCGGGAGAACCGTGCCTCCACTTAACGCCGCGGCGACTTTCTTCCGGGACTTTTCGACAGCACGCTTGTGATACTCACGCCGCTTGGGGAGGGGAAGCTGCCGTATAGAGGGAGGGGTGTAGGGGAGGTCGATTAGCTCAGCAAGGAGTCGGATCGTCAGGTCGCCCATGGCTTTTTCCTTCGCCGTGAATATTATCACGGTGCCCACCGGCTCTCATGGGCGCAACTGTTTTTCGAGTAAAGCAGAGTAGGGCGGGTGCTGTGTCCGGCATGCCGGCATCTCGGGTCAGAACCAGGGAAATAGTGAAGCGGTCCGCGAGTCCTCCGCCTCCTGCTCGACGATCGACCGGTGCGGCCATGCGCCCCGTTCTACTTAGAATCGGGGGCAAAAACCAAATCTGCTGGCTCGAAAAGCATTGTCACAACAGTGATCGTCAACAGCTTCAAATCCCATATATCCCGGTTTTCGATTGGAGCGCCTAAAGCCCAAAACCCATAAATCCCGCATATCAAGCCGCTTATCCGTTGAAAGCTTATCGACGGGATTTGCTGATGGATATTTTGGCGTGAACCATGTGAATTGTTACCAGGGATGAGCGCGCGCGACGTACATCTAACAGATCAACGCAGAGACAAATCACAAACATAATATAAATTGGGATTATGTATTGACAGTAATTCCGCATGCCGGGACCATAATCAAATTAGTATTATGAGCTTCCAGATGAAAACCACACAAAATTCACTTCGTTCACTATTCCAGCCTGCTCCACGTGGAAATACAGCCACTGCACTCGCAAAGGGAGCGGCAATAACTGTCGTCGCGCCACAATCGCCGAGGCCCGCAGAAATGCTGTCCGGTGTCACAATCGACAACGGGGATGTCGATCTGACGTCTTTGGATTTGGCACTGCACGAGCTGCTTATCTCGCGAGCGTACGAGACAGATCGATCAATGAGCGTCGAGTCTTACGAGATACCGATCGATGAGTGTCTCCGCTTCCTTGGTCGTGATGCACGCCGCGACACCCTCAACCGATCAATCGCCAAGATGAAACGAGTCGAGCTTTCCTTCACGGGCGAAACTGGCAGGACATATACGGGCGTGCCGATGCTGACGGCCTGGGAAGCAACGCTGAACTCGGAAACTTCGCTGGGTTTCCAGTTTGCCGAGCCGCTTCGCAAGCTGATGAGGGTAATGCCATCATACGGCTACATTGAGTTGGCCGCACTCGGGCGCGGCGCTATGCGCTCCAAATATTCCCACCTGCTATACAAACACCTTGTCCTGGAAGTTGCAAAACATCCCTGGGAAGCTGGAAACGACAATCGGTTCGAGATAACCTTCACTCCCGATGAGCTGGCGGCGGTTGTGTGTTTCAGGCCGATCAACGGCACCGTACCATTCGGTAAGCTCCAGGAGCGCGTTATCGCGAAAGTCGTTGATGACTTCGCAGGCGTTCGCAAGTTCGACCTCCGCATTACTTACGACGGCCTTCCAGCTCCGAAAAAAGGGAAGACCGTTAAAGAGATCGAATTCGGCATTCGCGTCCACCCAAACTCGCATCACACCGTGCGAGCCAACACCCAACATCTGCAATCGATCGGTCACCGTGTCGGCGCGCCGGACGAGCCACGCTTCCGGGTGAACAGCGTGTTTTGGTTGCGCGTGCCGCGCAAGTTCGCAAATCTCGGAATCGATCACTTTCTTGCACATGCCGCTTGGCTCGTGGCCTTGACCGAAGCACTCGACGAAAAGCCCTTAACCCCGGAATTCTCACGGCGGCGCTATCGTGGTCAAAATCTCCTTTCGGCGATAGACGTTGACGGTGTCGAGGCAGCAGCATGGGGCTTTTTCGCCGAGGAATCTGAGTTGGGTCGCGATCTGATCGGATCGGACCTAGCCGTCCGCGGCAGGAAATCCGCCGAGAAAGCTCGGATTAAACGTCTTGAGAAACGAAAGAAAAACACGACGAAGGCGCCGACAGCTGGTCCGGATGCTGCGATCGCAGCCGTCTCGAATAGGTATGTGAGCTTTGAGACGTGCACGCATATCGATCTCGAAATCGATCAGGCGGCGAATAACAGCGACCTTGACGACGTCATCTATCAACATTTGAGAACTGTGATCTGGAGCGGCAGCCGGCGGATCAGCCTGCGCGCCTATTTCTATGTTCCGGGAACTTCTGTGCGAAGCCACTATCATTTCTGGGCCGCACCCGCGGACGAAGACGAGCTGGCGATGGAACTTCGAAAAATTGATCGCTGGCTGATCGACACACCGACATATCGGATCGAGACGGGAGGCGAATGATATGACTGCGAAGATCCCGGATGAATATTACCGTAGCCTTCACTCGCGACCCCACCCGGCAATCCTGCTGACGGTAGATGCCTCACTCGATATGAAGGATGGGGTGGCAGTGTCGCGGGGGATCGGTGAGTACCTGGAGCAGACACCGGACACTGGCAACGAACTCCCGGTTTGGGTCCGATTTGTCGATCTCGATACGGTCAACGTCTATTCCCTGCAGTCCTATTTTTGCCCGACAGACAAGCTGTTCCTCGCAAAGCTGGTGACGGAGATCGGCGCTGTAAAAAAACACATATCGGTACCCTCGTTTGATTTCCGCGCAAGGCAGTATCCAAAGAAAACGCAACGAGCGACACCAGCGTCCCCACGCCTCAAGCGAGAGACGCATTCGGACAATATGATGCACCTAGATCCGAACCGACTGCCGCTCAACCTCAGATTTTTCGTATGCCCGCAGGCGCAAATCGAAGCGAAACAGCTAGGGACCATTTACAGCCGGTGGCCGTTCTACGGGTTCAACGGCGGCGACCTCCTTGAATTTGCTAACAAGCTCGTTGCCGAATTCGAGGAGCGCTATCCCAATCTTGCCAAAGCCGACAAAGCCATCGGCGGACGTCTAACCAAGGTGATTTCGGAACTGGGGAAACAGCCGCACCAACCGGCATTCGAGTTGAGGCAATTTTGGACCGCCGTCAAACACGGCTACGTGTCTGTATGGTCAGATCTTGCAGATAATCTCCTTGGGCAGATCGCCTGCGGAAAGGTTGATGCCTACCGGTGGCATGAGGAGGTGGTCGAAACTGCCGCTGAGACGCATCTTTACGGTGATCTGACATCACGAGGTACAAGACCGGTCGCCGCAAACCTCATCCCGATCCATCGCCCTCCGTCGGTATCATGTGAGCTTTGGAATGCGGTGCCGTCCGACATGCAGCGCGAAGCGGTCGAATTCGCGGCCCGCCGTCTCAGGTGCGGCATACATCCAGAGGACGCAATTGTAGATTTCGTATCTAAATTTTCGATCTCGCAAAATTAACCGGGCCGGTGCTCGCCGCGTTGACGTCGCAAATCGAGCCCGGCATAACATGAAAACAACGGAGACAACGTCATGACGAACGCCTTGCGAATAGCCCGATAGCCCTCACGCCCCGCCGATCGGCGGTGCGAAGCTATCATTGTTATTCCAGGAGCTCTCGGTATGTCTCGTTACGACACCAAGCCCACGATCGAAAGCGCTATCGCACGCCTCCACCTGATGGAAGTGCTCGACAACCTCGGCCAACAGCCTCAGGGCATCTATATCGTCACTGTGCCAGGAGACAAGACCGAGGCCGAATACTGGCTCCAGCCCGCGCTCGCTCTGGCCCGCGAATTTCGGGACAGTGCGAAAGTGGATGTAAGTGAAATCGACTTCGACGACGAGAGCTCTTACGTTCAGAGCGCGTTGGACGCAGTATTGCTGACGTCGGATGGGTTGTATTCGGGGTTTGTGGGCTCGCGATGCCAGGTTTACCTCACCGACGAAGGCCATGCGGATCTGAGGCACCCGTCGGTGCGTCTCGCCGATGGCATCATCGACATCGAGTTGCGACCAGAACTCGTGGCGCTGGCCGCCGCAGAACACGGCCGCTCTCTATCGTTGGACGAGGCGCAACTCTTGTGCCGCATGCCGCGTAAAGCGCGTCGTTTGGCATTCGCCAGCCCCCGACCGATCTCCGAAAGTTATGACCTGCACGAGATTGCGGCCTGTCAGGAGGCTAAGCTCGCGGCTGCCGCAATGCAGGCCGAGAAAAGCAAAAAGAAGGGCGCGCAGAAGGAAGCCCAACCCGCGACCGGTGTCGCTCTTGAAGACCTTTTCGGTTACGGCGCGGCGAAGGATTGGGGCCTTGAAGTCGTTCGCGACCTCAAGGACTTCAAGGACGGCCACATCGATTGGAAAGACGTTGACGGGGCCGTTCTTCTCAGTGGACCTCCTGGTTGCGGCAAGACAACATTCGCCAAGGCGTTGGCGGTCAGCGCCAGCGCTCATTTCGTAAGCGGATCTTATTCTGAATGGCAATCCGCGGGTCACCAGGGAGATATGCTTGCAGCAATGCGGGCGGCGTTTGATGAGGCTCGCCGCTGTGCACCCTCGGTTCTGCTGGTCGACGAAGTCGATGCATTCGTCGCTCGAGGTGGAGAGCGGCACGATAGCTATCTGCGCGGTATCGTGAACGGATTTTTAGAACTTCTCGACGGCAGCTTCGATCGTAGCGGTGTTGTTGTGGTCGCGGCAACCAATGATCCCGACTGCTTGGATCCTGCTGTTCGCCGTTCTGGCCGTCTTGACCGCCATATCCAGATCGGGCTGCCGGACGAAGAGGCAAGAACGGCAATCCTCGCGCAGCATCTTGGTGTTTCCACCGATGATTTCCCACTCGGTTTGTTCCGGCGGAAAACAGAAGGAATGAGCGGCGCAGATCTCGAACGCCTGGCTCGCGACGCGCGACGCATCGCCCGTCGGAATGGAGGTATCCTCAAGCACAGTCACCTCGCAAAAGCCTTGCCCCGCCGCGTCGCAAGAACGCCAGAGAATGTTCGCTTGATTGCGGTCCATGAGATTGGCCACGCCGTCGTTGGGGTTGTCTTGGGCATCGAGCGTCTCGCGGAAGTACGTATCAAGCGTGACTACGATCCCAACGCTCAGGAACAGACGGCCGGCGCTGCCTGTTTCGAATTCGACCCTCTCAAGCACCGCGATAAGTCATGGTTTGCTTCGAAGGCAGCTCAACTCCTTGGCGGCATGGCAGCCGAACAGGTCGTCTATGGCTCTCATGGAACGGGGGCAATTGCCGACCTTTCTCAGGCTAGCCGCATGCTCGCATTCGGCCTCACCGCGGCAGGACTTGGAGAGACTCTTGTCTCCAGCGGCCGGACGGAACAAACCGAACTCGAGGAGGCACTGCGCTACGATCACCTGCTTGCGCACCGCGTGGACGAAATCTTGCAGGACCAACTCTCCCGGGCCCAGGAAATTCTCCAGCGGAATCGTGTGGCGTTCAACAGTCTTGTGGAAGCGCTCGTTCAGGGGACCCGCTTGTCTGGTGCCGATGTCGAAGAGGCGTTGCGCAGCCATGCCCCGACCCAGTTGTCGCAGGCGATGTGAGAGGAGGGTAGGGCACATGTTCGTAGGCAAGTACTATATCTCGGATACCCATCTGATGCATGCACGGTTGCTCACCATGCAGCCGCGTGATTTCGCGTCTATCGACGAACATGACGAGCATATCGTTCGCCGTTGGAACGCTGTCGTGCGTGATATCGACCACGTCTACCATCTTGGTGATTTTGCGTTTTCACTGTCGCGGAATGCGGATCGCGTCCGGGAAATTTTCTCTCACCTTAACGGTCGAAAATTCCTGGTCATCGGTAATCACGATACTGACAAACGAGGCGCTTTGCATCCGACACTAGCGGCGCTCGATTGGGCCGCTAGGCCTGAGCAAGCATTGCGGACAAGGGACGGTGGCCACGAGGTGTACTTGTCACACTACGCCGCCCGAACTTGGCCGGGTCAGCACCACGGATCGGTACATTTTTACGGGCACTCGCACGGAAAGATGCCATCCTACGGGCGCAGCCGTGATGTCGGGGTTGATCTGCCAGATGTCGATTTTACCCCGCGAACATTCGCCGAGCTGACTGCCCATATGGAGCTGCCTGATGTCGGATGATGTCATCAAGGCAGCAGCATTCTATGTGAACGTGTGCATCGAGCATCAGCGCCTTTTCCCGTTGCGTAACATTGTGGTCGTCGCGGACGGATCCCAGAATACCGAGGAAGCGGATCGCTTCATTGCCGACGTTGTGACTGTACTGGACCGGTATCGCCTTGGTGAGGGCATCGACGGGATGGACAGAACGTTGCGCGCTGATTTTGGAGAGCTCCGGTGATGGACATCGACAAGGATCAGCGAAAGCGCCGAGCCACCGAAATCGTGGCGGCTGCTCGGCGATACGTGCGAGATTGCGCTGTCGCCGGCACGATCCTGGATATCGAACAGTGGGGGCTTCGGCGTTGGCAACGTGACCGGCTCGAAAAACAAAAGGCGATGATCGGCGCCGTTTCGGACGAGGTCCGCAACGGCACGGCTGTTGTGGATGTTTGGAGGCGGTTCGAGGTGCCAGGCAAGCTCGCACGGCAGCTCGTTGGAGCCCGGAGTTACGGCGACCTTTACCGACGACTTCTGGATTTCGATATTGAACCGGGATTTCGACCGGCGGAAGTCGCCCGGTGGGCGGTCGAAGGACTGATCACCCCGGAGAGGCTTGGCGAAATCTTCGGCTTGGCACCCGAAGACATAGATCCGTTTATCCGTTCGTGGATGGCATATGACGCAAGAATTCGGCTTGAGCAGGCAACTGTTGATCTCGCATGGGAGGGGCGCTTTGGTGGCCTTGGCGCTATCACTCCCGAAATCGAACTGATGGAAGAAGCTACGAGATTGGTCAACGACGTCTACAAGGATGACGACTGAATGATCTGTGGGCCGTAGCCCCGCCGGCGCTTTCGCTTTAGCCAGGCGAGAAACTCAATCATCGCATCGCGTTCGGAAGCATAGTGCTGCCGGTGGGCTCGCCCATGCGTACCGATCCTGCCCCACCGGCGCACAAGAACAAAATCACCGAAGAGCGACGGTTGGATCGCGATGCGGTAAAAACGTGCCATGCGTTGTGCTGAATTGATCCGATAGATGCAGACGTCGAAGCGTGTGTTCATGCGCCGGATTGTCGATTGTCCGATTGGCCACGTCCAACGAGAGTTATGAATCAGTCACTGACCATCGATTCATCTCTGTGACGTGTCAGACAATGAAATGCTCCCAATTTCCTATTGCGGCCGCCTGGCTTACACGCCACACTTTTCATATGCCCAAGTTTTCGGGGATCATCTGAATTCAAAATAGCTGAGTGTTTTTCCGAGCGGGGATCCCCTTGAGCGGAGGAACGACCGCGGCCTGAAGGAACCTCGATACAATGTCTCGTGATCACCTCTACCGCCTTTCCACTTTCCGACAGGTGCTGCCACTAAAAGGCGCACCCGCAGCGCGGCGCTATAACGGGCAGTTCGTGTTTTCCGGGCCGGACGCTGCAATCGAGGTTGATGGCACAACAATCCGTGGCTTCATTGAGGGCCAACTATCACATCCCGAAGGTCAATTGGCTGCCATGATCGACAACTACCGGCGATCAATTCTTCGCCGCACCAGAGCACTCAGGCGAGACAAAAACGATACCGTGATACTCTCGGGAAAATGGCATCATGTGGATTTTGGCGAAGAGCCTCGGTTTGAAGCTCATCTCGTTCATGTTGTGGGTACGGGCGGCACCATCGAGACCCGTCGATATCGCTCGGAAATATTCGACTGGGATAACCCTGGCATCAACGATGGTGGTGGCTTCGGCTTTACGCTTGAAGGAGATCCAGCGGAAGATCCAGTCGTCCTCCAAAAGCTGGCGCTGCAAAAACTGGCAAAGACAAACCATTATGCGCGGGATGACCTTCCTGCGCTCGATGGCATTTTGTGGTTCCCTGATCAAAAAATTCCAGTGCCAATTGTTGCATCGGTCTTCAGAAACTTTGAGTACTTGACCGCTTTCCAGGACGAGATCAATGGCGATGCGCTGTGGGAAAGCCTGTTGTCCAAGGGTGACGGCACAGCGTTATCGGCGCTAAGGATGAGGCAGAATTATCTCCAGAAAACGCTAGGTGAATTCCGGGGCGTGCAGGTTGACCGCACTCTGCACCGACCGCGAGACATGTCATTGGGCGAAATCCTCTCATCAACAGATGCTGCCGGGTATTGGAGCCAGATATGCACCGGCGACCCGGAGCCCTATTCCGTATTCAATATCCCCTTCGCTCCGCCTGCGAGAGCTG
This sequence comes from Endobacterium cereale, assembly GCF_009617585.1. GTDB lineage: Bacteria > Pseudomonadota > Alphaproteobacteria > Rhizobiales > Rhizobiaceae > Neorhizobium > Neorhizobium cereale. The sequence continues at coordinate 82,152 of NZ_WIXI01000039.1, forward strand.
ATCAGGTGCTGAAACACGTCGGCAGCAATCAGCACCCGCATCTTCTCGGGAATTCCTATGCGAGCGAATGGAGTTTTCTGGGAGACGCGCAAACCACGCGGTTCCGTCTGCTTGCTGTGGGACCTATGCCTGTCATGCCTCAAACTCCACTTTGAAATCAGGGGAGGTATTGTTCCGGTCCTGACTGCTTCTGGGAAACCTGTCTCATGCAAGCGCCTCTCGTCCGAAGTCGGCATTCCAATATCCAGATTTGCAGTCGGGGCAGGGAGGCGCTATATTGCTGGGATAGGAGATCGACGATGCTTTTGAAAAAGTACGACGAAAACAAGGAAGCGCTTAAGGAAATCGGCCGGGAAGCGATTTCCCAGAGCCGTCGTCTGGGCTTGCCAATCTCCGTGCGTGACCGGGAAAATGAAGCCAAGGATCGTCTCAGCCGCGATCTGGAAAAGCGCATCTCGGCCGCATAAGGTACATTTCGATTGTCGCAGCCATCCTGCATTATCCTCGGCGGTCCCAACGGGTCCGGCAAGTCCTCCGCTTATGCCAAGCTTAAGCTCGAAGGCGTCTGGATCAATGCTGACGAGCTCGCCAAAGAAATAACCGGTACCAACGATGGCCGAGCGGCTGCCATGGCAGCGGGTAGGGCGGCGCTGACAAAGATCCGGGAAATGATTGAGACCCGGCAATCCTTTGTTTTTGAAACTACCCTGAGCAGCCAGCAATCCATCAATCTGATGCGCGATGCTAAGGCCGCCGGGTTTTCGATCGGTCTCTATTACACGGCCCTTGATAACGTTGAGTTGAACATCGAACGCGTAAAGCGGCGGGTCGAGAAGGGCGGTCACGATATTCCCGAAGCCGACATCCGCAGGCGATACGCCGGATCTTTAAACAAGCTGAGCGATGCCCTCAAGCTGGCCGACGAAGCCTTGCTTATCGACAACAGCGGCATCGAACCGCGAGAGATTGTCATGGTCAGAGCTGGCGAAGTTCTATCCTGCGATTGCGATGAGCAGAATGGCTTGCATGATTGGCTGATCGAAAGTGTCTGCAGAGCTTACGAACTTTACCAGTATCGCAGGGGCTCAAAGACCGTCTTCCTCAAAAGGGACGAGACCTTCGGGTGAGGAGGCTGCTTCAGGATGATATTTTCTCGGAAGCTGCGCCACATTCCAATCTTGATCGCTCAACATCACGGAACGCCTCCAACGCAGAATTTTGCGAGGCTGGTCTAAATCTACCTGCGTGTAACGGGCATCATCCACACGGTTAGCAACTGTTGTTATCAAACAGAAATATGTGATCCTAATCGATGGTCGCGGTATTTTGATACCGCATTTGATAATACTATTTATGGAACAAAACGGATTAACGAGCACCTGCAAGTCCCTTTGAATTGCCACTGAGAAATGACTTATGTTTCAAACTTGATCATCCTGGTGATGGCCATTAATTGAAATCAAGCGAACGAATGAACAAGCGCAATCGGTCGCTTCGTCGAGTATCCAGAACACCTGCCGCAATTTTCTTGCGACAGGCCTCATCTTGCTCTGAGCCCCAAGTTTGGATCGCCGGGAACTGGAGTTTTCCGGCTCTTGCTTACGGGATAATTCGATCATCCCTCAATCGCTCGAACAGTTGAAAAGTGCATCATCCGTAGCCTAGTAGTCGAGGAAGCCAAGCTTACGGCTTTTCGACATATCCGTTACCACTTCGATCGGTCGTCCAAGATCTGCATCCGTATGCCAACGAGAAACAAGTTGCGCTAAGTCGATCTCGACAAAATTGTGACGACCTACAATTTTGCGCCATTTCTCGGCATCCGCTGCCATCTGATCTTGCAGCGAGCAGCTCATGGAAGCCATTAGCGGCGTCAAGAGTGCCGTTGACGGCACGACGCTTCGCATCGACCGCGTGGTTGAAGTGCAGCCTCGGAGAACCACGCAAGCAAATTAAAGTATCGGGTAGACAGCGATGTTTATAGCATTATACTTTAGACTTCATGCATATCCAGTCTGTGCCCGCCGCCTTGACCAGGTGGCGGGCTTTTTTCGTTTATCGCGTTGGAGGAAATGAGAGTGGAGCGATTTTGAGCACCGATGCACCTGCCGAAGACGTAAAGCATCCGCCGAAACGTAAGCCCCCAATCTGGCATTGGATCGTGGTGTTGATCCTCGTCATCGCCGGAATTGTGATTCATCGCGAACTATCGATGATGTTTGACGACCTTCAGAGAACAGGCCGGGACTTCATGCAGCTTTTCGAGTGGCTGCTGTCGTTGGTGGATGACTAAGCCGAAGCGAAACGGCGCTATTAAGCGCGCCCGGCTTCCAGATTTCGCGAGTAAGCGGGTGCTGGGTGTGCCAGTGCCTTGCCAATCCGTGGGACACACGTATTACGCGCTTCCCGGAGGGAGAGGCAAGTCTCTCCTGCGCACAGCAACCGATCCAGACTTAGCTGTGCTTTTCCCGTTAGAATTTGGTTAGCTATGCAGCTAGGCGTGGCGGCGGTATGGGAACGATGCGCGGGGAAGGAGGTTTCTAGGCCTCCGAATGTCGCAGTGAAAAAGCTCTCATGTATGATCTTGTTTCCCTGTTTCGCTCGCAGGGTTTTTCTTTCTGGCTGGTGTAACGCTTATGGTCCTCGGACTAACGCCTGGGTCCGCTGACGAGCCTACCCGCGTGGTGGACAAGAAGCCCGCCGAAGCGGTCTGAGTTGATGCGGAGGAAACCGCCGAGTTAGTCGCTAAAGGGGAGTGCGGAGATGGGCGGCTGGACTTAGAGGGGCCGCCATCCAGCGAAAGAAAGGCTCGAACCGAACTTCCCGGCGGCACTGATACTGTCGCCGCGCCCAGAAACTATCGTAAGGTGATTCGTTTTGCGACTGTAGATCCAGAGCCGATCTGTCCGATTTCGTGCATTCGACAATGATGGTGGGCCTATTCAGATTCTCTATTTCTCGGTCGATCATCGGAGCGCAGCCAGTCACCAATTTCTTTCATTATGACTCGCCGGCCAGCGGGTGAACGCATTATCTCCATGGATCTGCTCTCGACTTCAGTTTCATCAGCACGCGGGCGATGAGCCCCTGCTCGGCGAGCTTGTTATCCTAATCGGTCATAGTGTGACGGTGACGGATTCGCTGGCCTGTTTCTACCTCAACGGGCGACCGCAACTGTTCAGACTTCACGGGCAACCACCGCCGTCCAGTCCTGCGACACCCAGTTTCGCCTTTTCTCGCGCAACCATGCAGAAACCTCTACCTAAAAGCTGATGGCGAAATTCGCCGGAGAGACACGGATTGGTGAGAGTTGTTTTGAGCAGTTAGACTTCTTCATTTTCGCCGCTCGTCTCGCTGCGGCGGATGTCCTGGCTTGCCGAATCCTCAGTTTGCGCGCTGGCAATTGCTCTTGCCAGTTTCGCCGCGTCGTAGGGTTTGGACACGACGATCGCACCCTGCTCTCCACGAACTGCCGAGGGATCACCAGTGGCGTAGACGATCAACGTTGCAGGTCTTAGAGCCCGAGCCTCGGCAGCCAGCTCCGCCCCCGAAGTACCTGGGAGGTAGTGTGCCTGGCATGACAACGTCCGTGAACAGACCGCTGCAACCGTGGCAATAAAAGTTGGTGTCATGGCGGCAGCCGCTAGAGGTTAAGGGGTCAACTGCGACCTCGCATACGTACAACTACGATTTTTTTAAACAAATAATAGGGTGTGTAGTATTGATTTTATTTTTTCAGAAAATGAGACTAGGTCTTCAACGTAAATAATCTGCGGCGTGACAATTTATTCGATGGAGGGTTCGCGTGCATATTGTGCAACTATATTCTCCAATCTGACACTATTCGATTCAGTTTAAGAAATGGCCTTGCAATTACGAAATCGCGCACGACTTATATACGTAGTGACAGCTTGTCTCGAGGGCGCTGTTACCAAGGGTGCAAAACCTTGCCCCAACAAAGGAGGACGGCATGTTTTCCAACCCAGCCACCGCCGCACTTAGCAACGCCAATTTCACCCTTATCAGAGAAGTCTTGAGAGGTGCTGGACTTCGGGGCGTCCATTCCCTCGCAAGCTCAGATGTGAAACGCAAGGCGTCGATCTTCCTTACTGCCGAGTTCCACCGCGGCTCCCGGACAAAAAGCGCCCTCTCCCAAGCTATCTCTCGTCGAGGGGAGCAGGTTTCCATTGTCCGGCCTTCGAAAGAACAAGCGATAGACCGTTGGACTGATGAGGGTGGCCAGTAATGGGTATTTCGTTTCCGAATCTAGCCCGCAGCTTTGACGGCAAAAGCCGCTGTGTACGTTTCACCGGCTATGACGGGATGCTCGAAATAAAGTTCTACTTGGCAACCGAAGTTCTAGCCTCCGAGAAATCTCATCGGAATGCGAGCGAGGGTGAATATCTTACATCTTTTGATGCCCTTCGGCCAAGAATTCTGAAAGCTGCAACCTCTGCCTATTCCGTCAATCGAAGCAGCACCATCATGCTGGACCTTACGCATTTTCGTTGATGATACCGTGATCCTGAAAGGATATGGCCGTGCATCACCCACCCAAGTCGGACCCACTGGTCCACTCAAGTCCACCCAAAACAGTACTTGTCAGCGAATTTGCAAAAAGGTTTCGCTTGGATCATGCCGAAGAAAACCGGCTGCGCAAGCTTCTGGGTCCGATCGCCAAGGAAATAGACCTTCTCAGAAATGCCGGCAAATAGCTGGCGCAATCACCGGAAATGCTCACCCAAGGATTGTCATGACCCTTTGCGATTTCGTCTCGATTATCGTTGCTCCAGATAGATGGAATGTTCGCGTCGTCGAACAGGGTGTCATGATCGAGCGTGAGTTTCTGACTGAGTCCCACGCCCTTGCATGGGCGTCCGGTCAGCGCATCAGGTTGAACCTGCCGGATTTAACGATCCCATTTCCGGATCAGATGCCGCAGGTCTAGCTGGGCAAAACCTCTGCCACATACCGATTGAGATGCCCAAGGCAACAGCTGCTAACACGTCAGCTATCAACGCGAACGATATTTTTCAAGTACGGAATTTGCACCATGAAAACGACAGTCAAAAGCATAAACATCAGCGGGCCGTTCCAGCTTCCAGGAATGTCACGACCTCATGCCCCAGGCGTTTTCGAGCTGCAGTTCGACGAGGAGCCGATCGATGTCACATGGGAAGCCTACCATACGACGATGACCATGTTCCTGTCATCTGATGGGCTAATCGAGGCGTGGCCTATATCCAAAGAAGAATTTGAGAGAACGTTAGCCCCGCTGATCGTCGCCTGAACAGCTCTGACAGCAGTTTGGTTTGGGCCCAGTTCCGCCTTTCACGATACGGTGTTCGCAAACGTTACCACCCGCGCCAACCTCTAAGCGTCGTCACCCAGAATCAGAACTCCGTCCCCCTATGACCGCAGGAGCAGTCAATGATCGAGTACGAAATCAAGAAGCCGCAGTTCGCCGACGATCGCTCCGCTATATACGAACTCGCGAAAAATACCGACTTGGCGATGACGACGCTGAGCGCATTTATCTGAAGATTGGTGCTTTGGCGACGGAGGAAGAGTTTCTCGCCGAAGCCAAGCTCCCTGCATCGAAAATAACGACGTCGATCGACAAAGTGAGAAAGCCATGAAACCGCTGGCCGATGACGGACAGGTTCTCGAAGTTAAGAACGGCCCCAACCTGTCAGAAGTTTCCTTCGAGCATCCGAAAATCACGCTACTCAATCAACCAGGTAGCGATTGGCAAGAAGGAGGTCTGCTGCTTCGGATAGCGCTTCAACGTTTGGATCGAGTGGGTGGTGGGTTGCGCGGCAAGCCATAAAGGAGGAGGTTCCGCTGCGACGATCGATGCAGCGGGGCGAAGCAGTACCAGAAAATTCCCCACCTAGCAGCAGGCGCCGAAAGCGGTTGTGCGGCGCCCGACTTCACCAAGGAACGCATAGGCTTCCACCGACCAGCAGCATCAGGGACGAAAGCCTCCACTTCTTCGGCAGCGCCGCTGTAGCGGTAGACAAGTGGGCCGACAGCGAGTTCGCACCTGAGGCAAAGCTTCCACGTACCAAGCACCAGATGGAGAAACAACGCCGAGAAGTCCGCCCTAAGTGTCGCGATACGTCAAGCAAGGTAACTAACGAGGCAAGCATTTTGTGTCCGATATCGGACAATAAAAGGTCTATCGGCATGCCAGCAAGCAGGCGGATGTAAATCTTTTGGGGTCGCAGTGAGCCAGAAAGGCGAGATTTGTCAGCGGTTTTACGCTTATCTGGGCAAGCAGCAGTTCGTTGCGCCGCGTTTGGACGGTATCGGCCATATGTTCGTGTACCTATATTGTGATAAATATAAAACAGTGTTACAAAATCTGCACCGCCCCACAATTAAAGTCGAGCGTACGCGAGATCTAACCGCTTCAATTGCGCCGCTTGTTCGTGGTGTGGTCGAGCATGGCTGGGAGCCGAAGATGCAGGCCTTACTCGTCGACCCACACGCCGTGGTCCAAGCCTCCAGTCTTTTGGGAGTGATGGCGAACGAAAAACGACTGCACATTCTGGATGTTCTGAGGCAGCATGAAACGTCCGTGGGCTCGCTTGCCGTCCAAGTTGGGTTGAGCCAGTCTGCTCTTTCTCAGCATCTTGGAAAGCTCCGTGGAGCACGGCTCGTCACCACACGACGAGATGCCCAAACAATTTTCTACTCCTGCAAGTCGCCCCGGGTCAGGTTGCTGCTCAAGGCGCTTTATGAAATTTATGGGGTCGAAGATCTGCCGCAGGAGCTCTCCTTGCTCGAAGCTGAAACGCTCCAGGTAGATCTGGCCGCGCTTGCAAGCACGTGAGCATCATGCAGATTTCAGTGAAACCACAATGAGCATCATTGCTGTTCGGTTTTCGCTCCGCTGGAAGGTGCCGGTGCACGTCGGTGAAGACGCTCTCCTAACGAGGACGGTTAGAGGACCGGCTGACGCTCTGAGGCACTTAAAGACATTCAGCTATAAGTCCGGACACAATTACTGGCGTGCCCATGACCTTTGCCAGCTTGCTTTAACGGGCGGTGTTCATTCAGAAATGTGCCGTAAGCCCTTTATCGCCGCCTGCGCTGACGAAGACGCACACCGCTCACAAGACGATTAATTTGATCCATTGCTCAGAATGGGCCAATAAGCTTTCGGTATTCGTCCTCCGCCGGACCGTAAGCGCCACCGGCAAAGCCTTCCAGACCGGGCCGATTATGAATGGTTATTTCATTTCGCTTTGCTTCAATGAGGTGCAAGCCTTCCAGAACATGCAAGGCAGTGGTGATACTTTGTCGCCTGACGGCAAGCATCACAGATAGAAACTCGTGTGTCAGCATGATTTTCTCACCGTCGGTTCTATCGTGACACATCAATAGCCAACGAGCGAGGCGTTGCTCGATTTTGTCCGTTGCGTTTGAAAGCGCTGTATAGGATGCCTGGACAGACATCACCTGTGCAAATCGCAGAAGCAGCGATCTCAGCCGGTAGTTTCCTTCAACGGCGTGGGACAGTCGGATACTGCGAATTCTGTAACCACGCCCCGAGGTTTGCATAAACGTCGAGTATGGTGTCGTCGGCGCGTCCATGATCATTGATGTTGGTGACATCCCTTCATAGCCAAAAATGCCGATCTCTGCCTTTCGGCCGCCTGTCACCTCAGCGACAATGGATCCAAGGCCGGACTCTAAGAAGTAGCAATAGTCGGTGATCATGCCTGGTGCCGACATTTGATAAAGTCGGGGCAGCTCAATCTCTTCAAGATAGGGAATAAGACCCGCGAAATCACTCGGGCTCAGCGCGCGAAGGATACGATTTCGAGTGGCTGTTTGCGAAAGAATGCCCATTCTCTTAACCTCAGTGAGGGCAAGAGCAATGATTTTCTCCTAGCCGTACGCGCCATGAAGTTGCGAACGATGTCTCATTGTCAGCTTCTGTCGTGGCTTATGTATGTTCAGCAAATTGGCCTGACACAAGGGCCACGGGGCGTCTGTCCGAAACAGGACTTTTCTTAAACGACTAGCATATCAAACGAAGCCTTCAATATTCGTGACGACATTTTCTACCCAAGGGCGAAGTCGTAACCCAGGATGTTATCGCGTGCTTCTGAAGCGCTTTGTTTCACGACTGTTCATGAAAAATTCTGATCATCACACAATAGATTAGCACGCTCTAATATTTCTGTATGGCTGCTGGCGTGCGAAGGATCGCTTGTCGTAAACTCAGGAATTCTGTCCGATATCGGACACCCTCGCAGTTTTCGCTCCGAAGGCCTGGAAACGCAAGGGACAGATAGCACTTGATTTTGCGGTGAGCAAAGGCCCTTCACCTAAGGTCTTGAACGGGTTCGAACCTTCCACCATTGCCTCGGATTTAGCAAGAACCTGAAATTGCTCGCCCTTTAGTACGGTCAAAGTCGGCCGTATTGGGAGGCGATTTATCGGACGCTTTACTACACTTCAATCAGCGCCATTTTGCTCGTGCGATGGTTGGCTCGGCTGTGGTCTTTGCACTGCGATAGGCATTCAGGAGAGCAGCCTTTGCCCCCGCTGCTGCGGCGCGGCGATCAGAGAGTTCATTGTTTCTACCGTTCTTCAAAATGTTAAAGCTGCGATTGATGCGCTGGCGAGATCCGCATAAAAAAGGCCCGCTCAGCGAGCGGGCCAGAGATTGTGCTGGGAAGCACCAAGCCGTTAGGTTTTATCAGCCACGTTTTTCACAGCGTCCTTCGCATGGCCTTTGGCTTGTTGCGCGTCGCCCTTGGCTTCCTGCGCTGCGCCTTTGGCCTGCATGCTGCGATTGTCGGTGGCATCACCGATCGCCTGCTTTGCTTTGCCGACTAGCTCGTTTGCCTTGCCGGAAATCTTGTCTGATGTCGAACCCATGTTCGTATTCTCCTGTTTGGCGGTATCGCGCGGCCTCCAAATCGCTGTCTGGTCAGACGCCGGGGAAGTCCATCGTTGGCCGCTTAACGAACCGCTTGAATGAACAACCCGCAGGGATGGGCATCGTTCCGGTTTCGCTAATCACGTCAGCTTGAGAACCGATCTGAATGGTAGGCTAAATACGATACTCCCGCGATCGTCCATCACTTCGAAGATGTCATGCCCTACTGGCTGCCAGCGTTTGACGCGATCCGCGACGATCTCGCAGGCTCCGGCTATCGCTTCATTCATAGCCTGATCGTCTGACGCTAATTCTGTTCCTTCAAGGTCCACCTCGAGGACATCGAGAGTGCGGGTGTGAAAGTAGTACCTCGTCATTCCATCACCATCATTTCAGGACGGAACCGGGTTTCTGGCATATCGTTCCAGTAAGGTTAGGGAGTAACGATCATGTGCGGGCGTTTTACCAATGAGATGACCTGGGCCGAGATTTACGCGCTCTACAGCATCCACAACCCACCGCCAGCAGCTTCCAACATGCCGCCAATATCGCGCCGACGCAGAGCGTGTATTTCGCGCATAATGACAAGTCCGGCGCACTCGAGGTCGACTATGGGCGCTTTTTTTGCCAAGGAATTGCCGATGGCCGCAATGTTCAACGCACGGATTGAGACCATCGACACATCCGACGCGTTCCACGCGCCCTTCAATTCGAAACGCTGTCTCATCCCGGCTGACGGCTATTTTGAATGGACGACGAATTCCGAGGACGGCAAAAAGGATGCATGGCTCTTGCGGATGCTCTAGGATAAAGGCTTCTCCTTTGCCGGCCTTTGGGCGCGTAACGACAAGCTGGGCGTAACCAGCTGCACGATCATCACCGCGCCCGCCGTTCAGCATATCGCCCACATCCATACGAGAATGCCGATCATCCTCGATCCATCCTGCTACAGCGTCTGGCCGCGGTCACCGCGCAGGCGTAGCCGGAGAGGTCGCAGGAACTGCGAACCCCTTGCGGGTTGACTGCCCAAGGACGGGACTGGATTAGGATGCCAGACAAAAGAGCGGAAATCGGAAACGCCGATGGATGGAGCATCATTGCGCGCGGCCTGATTTGCCCTACGCTTGCTGATCAGGCGACCGGCAGGTTCCGATACAATGAAGGTGTTGGACGGTTGCTGCTTGCCGCTTCCCGAAAGGGGAACTGTGTAGCAACGCTCGATGGTGTCTGACCGTCGTCGTCATTGTATGCGTGAATGGTGAAAGCCCGAAGGGAGAAGACTCGCGCGCCGAGGCCGGACTCTGCTCGTTGATGTCAATTGTGATTTTCAAACCAGCCATGGAGATCGGGCACTGACCAATATTTAGATATAATTATTGGTCAGCGTGAGAATATCGATTGCTAGTGACCAAAGTTTGTATATAATCTTCGGTCAGAAGGTAGGGTAGCTATGCCGGATCCCACATCTGACACTCGCGAACGCATTCACGAAAGGATTGCCGGCGGAGCGCCTGCGGGCGTCTGGTCGCGTGCCGATTTCCTGGATATAGCAACACCTAACGCAGTCGAAAAGGCGCTGCAGAGGCTTACCAGCCGCGGCGATATCCGCCGACCTCATCGTGGTCTCTATGACAAGCCCGGTATCAGCCAACTGACTGGCAAAATGGTGTTTCCGCCACGCGCCTCGTTTATCGATGCGATCGCACGGCGCGACAAGCTTCGTGTTTGCGTCGACGGGATGACGGCGGCCAACGATCTTGGCCTGACGACGGCCGTTCCGGCCCGGTCGACGATCTATGCGGACACGTACCCCCGAACCATCGAAATCGTGGCCAGTGCCGGTGATGCGAAGGCCACGAAACCGGTCATCTATATCCTGGACTTCAAGCGAATTTCGGCAAAGACAGCTTTCTGGGCGGGCCGGCCTGCTATGCGGGTGATCCAGGCCCTCCACTGGTTTCGCGATGAGCGATCCAATCTGGAGACCATCGTCGATGGTATCGTCCGTTATCTGGTACGAAGCCCGCATAGGCAGCCGATCGTCGAGGATCTGCGCGAAAACATCTACGCCATCCCGGCCTGGATGTACCAGGCGATAGAAACGATAACACGCGACCCGCAGCCCCCGGAGAATTACGACACTCCGTTGGGCCAAGATGGGAAGGATGAACATGCGCCAGAGCTTCATTGAAGTCCTTCGCTCAAGCACCGACGAGCGGAGAGCACTGTTCTCCGCTGCGGCGTCTGATCTGGAGACGCGCGCCGAGAATATCGAAAAGGATCTCTACGTCTGCTGGGTGCTCGACTTCCTGTTCAACCGACGGAAGGACGATGCTATCGGCCTCTATTTCAAGGGCGGGACCAGCCTCAGCAAAACCTATAGCCTGATCCAGCGTTTCTCCGAGGACATCGACATCGGCATCTACAAGGCGGACCTGAAAGTTCCTCTCGAGGCCGACATTGCGGCGCTCTCCTCCGTCACTCAGCAACAGAAGGCATTGGCGGAACAGGTAGACGAGGCAGCACGGCATTACATTTCCGGGCCACTGAAAAGCTCACTGGAGGAAGAAATCGCTGCGATCGAAGGAGAGACCGGGCAGACGGGACATCTATCACTCAACGCCACATCTGTAGCTCTTGATCCAAGCAACAGCGATCAAAAAGTCATCAGCCTACCCTGAACATATTTTGTTAAAGTTCGCCTCATATTTCCGCTCGCCCTCGGCATTGGCGCCGAAAGAAACGGAACGAGACCTTTCATCACGTCATTTTCAGCGAAAGATATCTGAATTCTGCGAGCTTCAAATCGCACCGATCGCATCCTGGCGGGTGCTGGAGAATATCCGATCTTACCTCGTCAGTTTGATCGTCTACCGGAAATCGCCCCTGCTCCTGAATGGACAGATCGACTGGACGACAATCGGCAAGGCCTGTGGGATCGAAGCAGAGTTAACGGCGGAATTGAAAGAGCAGATCCGGCCAGGCTTGGATGCAATCATCCGATGGCTCGGGGCGCCACCGGCAGCTGAAGAGCGACGGCCCCCAAAGCCTGAGACCCGCCCGCACAAGATAGTGTCTGCAAAAAAGGTAGCTTCCGCATCCTCGACCAGCAAGCCGCAACGCCCGGCGGCCGAGCGCACGTTTGCCCGAACTGCATCCGTGGCGCGCGAGCCTGCACCGAAGCCAATCAGTCCATTCCCAAACCCACTATTTGATGCGAGAGAAGATCCGGCCAGCTTTCAGGATGCACTGGTCTATCATATGCGTCGGTTCGGCGACACCTATTGGCAGCTCTACCGCGCTGTGGTTCATCTCAATGAAACCTTCGACAACAAGACGCTGCTATCCTGGATCCAAGGCGAACGTGTACCCCGATTCGTAGCGAGTTTCGACATCCTCCGCAGGATCGAGCGGCGCTACCGGTTGCAAGAAGGATATTTCAAAGAGAAGCTGCCGCATCAGGTGCGTTCGCTTTACGGTCATGATCTCGGTGATGTTAGCCCGGCTGAGCGGCGCAGGATCTCGCTGCACCTACCGGATGATTTCAGCAGTCTGCCCTTCACCAAGCGCGAAGAGATCCTTGGTTGGGTGCGGCGGGTGATCGTTTCCGGATCGACAGAATATCGTCGCTATCAAGCAGCGGCCAGCAAGCAACGTTGTGCCATCCGCTTTCCCGGAGTGACCTATGGAGGAAGCTCTTTGTCGCGGAGATCCCTGGCATCTGCGGTCGGCGCCAATCAGAATGTAGAGGCCGAGTTTGATGATCCTGACCTGCTCTCCGGCGTCGTCGACGCGCCGCCGCGGCTTGCAATGGAAATGGCAGATCTCATCCGCTTCAAAACCTCCACTATGACGGCGATCGGATTTCAGCGGAATGGCGGCTGGGAGAGGAAACGGCTTCTCAGAAGATCGAGCACCTTGGTCTGATGTTCGGCGCAGTGACCGCGTCACCGAATAGCGCCGTGAAGGGCTACGGCATTTCACTTAACCGCTTGAGCTTTGGCCTTCTTATCTTCCCCGGTGTTTGGGACTGATATCTGCAGCGGCGGGAACAACGCCGCGGCTTCTATACAAAATGGGAAGAAGACATGCTGACGGTTGCCCAAGCCCTTTCGCGTGCTGATGTCGGCTGGATCCGACAGCACCCGGAGTTGCTTCAAAGCGTCAGGCCTATTGCGGGTTTGATTGAACAGGAAGAAACCGATTTCGCAGCTCGCGACTGGCATGGCGCCTGTGACGCGTTTCATCGGCACGCAGCCAATCGATCGAGTTGCGTGAGCGTGTCGCTGCGTTTGTGAATGAAGGCAACAGCAACCGGGAAGCGGCGCTGCATTTCCGCATTTCGCATCGGTTCGTCAACAACATGATGATCCGCAGGGTTCATCTGGTTCGCTTGCCGCGGCAAGGCAGGGCCATCCGCTTGGCGGAACGAAGCTTTCGTCCCATGAGGACTGGATCAGCGAGCGCGTCGCTCTCCACGGCGAAGTGACCTTGGACGAACTGTGTCCAGAAAAGTTCCGTGCGGTAGAAAGCCAACAATCATATGGCTAGACTTGGCAGCCACAAACGCTCCTCAGACCAAAGAAAATCGAGCTTTAGATGATCGCGATGGTCGATCTGAAGGTTATAATTGCCACGACATCTCCCGACTCGTCGGCTATCTCGAAAATCTGGCCATTCAGGACTTCGCCAGACAAAACCCTCGCGGCAAGAATTTCCCGTGCTGATCTCACAGCCTCCTTGCGTGCAGCCAAGAGATCCACAAGCTCCATTCCAATCCGATCCTCTAGATAATCATCGCCGTCCCTTACGTGGAAAAAAAAGCGCATCATGGTTATTCACCAAAGATTTCACGCCGCAAAAAGCGACTAACTATCAGTATTCGACATTCGCCCAATGAGGAAGGCAAAATCCTTGATTTTCCCTTTTTGGGCGAATTAGACGTGTATGAAAGGCGGGGCGCCTTCGTTGACTGTTATTCCTTCAGCTGCTTCGATTGATAAAACCGGCTGCATAAAACCTGCCGGCCAGACCCATGGGCGTATGACACTTGCCCCATCAATCAACGCCCCCGAGAACATTTCCTTGCCTCAAAGATCGAAATGGTGTGCCAAATGCGCGGCTGCGATATCGGTAATATCATCCGGCAACGTTTCATGTCCTGTCCACAGGCTATCGCCCACCTCCTGATCCATCGGAATTGACCGGGTGATAAGGAGAAAGTCCTCCAGGTTGTCGTCGGACGTTGAGGGCGGATAATCGCGCGCGAAAAAGGCACGATTCGCCGCATCGAGATAGGTGATCGCCAACTCCGGGCCGCTACGGTTTCCACCTGCAGCCTCGATATAACGCGTGCCGCCGGTGCCCTCTACCTTGACCGTGATGACGTCGCCCGCCACCAGTCCGTCGGTAACGATGAGATCATTCAGCTGGTCGGCAAGATCGATCCCCACGGTAATCTTATGTCCGTCGGCCAAGCTGCCACCCGCCTGCCAGATATCACGCTCCGGCAGATAGCTCCGGTTGGTCACGCCGGTGGTGATGGACGCGCCGTTCAACTGGCTTTCGACCGAGAAGGTCAACGCCGTGTTCGTTGTCGTATGCGACCTGTCGGAGATCCAGCTGATGATGGCGCTTTCGATGAATGCGCCCGATGACAAATCGATGCCGGCAGGAACGGTGAACTGGATGCCGATGATACGATTGGTTTCCAGATCGACGCTCGACGCAAACGAGCCCTGCTCCAGATCGCCGCTGGCGCCGTTGACGGATGCGATGAAGGTAGAGCCTGTCGGATCGTCGGATGGATCGTTGTTCACCACCAGACCAAAGGTCCGGACCATCGACAAGCCGCCACTATCCGTAGCCATAACAGCCACGTTCGTGGATGCGGCCAGCTCATGATCGAGTGCGATATTGGATCTGAGCTTCAGCTGATTACCGATAATCTCGAAGCGGGAATCGTCGGTGGTGAAGATGTGGCTGTCTGCGGTATTGGCATCGACGGCAGAAAGGGTGCCGATCACTGCGCCGGCGCTGTTTTCCGCCACGCTCAGCAGACCGGAAAGATTGATATCCGTCGGCGCAACGTTGGCGGCGACCACCGGGCTACCGTTATTGACGAGATAGATGGGAGCCGTGACTGCACCGATCGGCAGACTGCCATTGTCCGGATCGATGACGGCAGCAACGAACCCAAGTTGCAACTGGTCATAATCAGGTATGCCGGCATTGCCGTTCGGCGCGCTGCCATAATTGAAAAGGCTGGAAATATCGATCGACCCGCCAGCCGGGATGACGATGTCGACCGTCTGGAAATCGGCAGCATTGCTGGCTGCAAAATCATGTGCCGCCAGTCGCTGGGCCACCAAAGCATCGACGGTGATCGACCCGTTCGCCAAAAGCTTGGACGAATTCACGGGATCGAGGCCACGTGTCATGATCACCCTGACCGTTTCTCCGACAGGACCGGAGACGATGACCTGAGGCATTGTCCCCCCATAGGTTCCGTTTTCACCGTCCTCGTAACCGTTGACGCTCAGGTGAGCGACAGGCAATGGTCCCTGCTGCTGAGTGATCAGCGCCTGTGCGCCCGCCTGGCTGCCGTCCCCCATCAACTGGCCGGTCGCCATCGTGCCGTCGGAGAACATGATCGTGATGCGCGCGCCGATCAGTTCGGCGCCGGAGACCCCACCGACATCCCAGCCCGGGACCGAGGTTCCATCAACGGTGCTCTTCAGCAGGCCGGCAATGGAATTCGGATCCATATCGCCGCTGAACCCCACGCTTTCGCCGGTCTGAAATCCGTTCTGGTTGCCCGAGAACTTGAGAAGAAGCCCCCGGAAGCCGCCGCCCGCTCCCTTGCCCGAATCCGAATAGACATTGTTGTAAAGAGGATCCGGCAGTCCGGGATCACGCGCCGCGTAGAAGAAATGCTGGTAGGTGCTGGGAAGAATGGCACCGGTTGCCTGGTTGGTCTGAAAGGCGAAATCCTTGGTGATCTGGTCGCCGCCTGAACCATCGGCGTCGAACACGCTATCGCTGTAGAGTGCCGAGCGCACGTCGAGGAACACTCCGGCGATTTTTTTGTCGCCGACATTCTGCAGCATGAACGAATTGCCGCCGTAGTTTGACGTCTGCACATTGGTGCCGCCCGCCAGGATCTTCAAAACAGCAGCACCACTTGCCGTGCCTGAATAGACGTCGGTTTTGACGACATCCGTCTGTGCCGACAGGATGTTGGCCGCATCCGGTTGCGGCGGGGCCTGATATCCGCCTTCGGTGATCTTGAAGTCGTCCGCCGACCACGCGAACGCATCTCCGCCGAAATGCGTCGAGGTGACCCCGGCACCCACGGCCGCGCTGCCATCGCGTAACGCTGCCGACAGCGCCGGATCGAGTGTCAAGGTACCGACCGTTGTCGGGCCGCCTCCGGGGATCACGTTGCCAGCCGTATCGAGAAGCGTAATCGTCGCTGTGGCGGTTGATGTCGTGCCCTGCGTGGTGACGGCGAGTTGCAATTTGGCCGACGCGAAATCCGCCAGAACATGGCCGTTTGCGAAGGCCGGTTTCAGTGCGAGACCGGAATTTTGCGAAAATTCGATATTCGCACCCGGCGAACCGAAAACGAATTTCACGAAGGCATCGCTATGCAGGCTGACTTGCAAACCGAGCTGTTCGTAATTGTTGGGCACTTCACCGGTGTTGAAATACGGATTGTCGAACTGTGCCTCGACGGTGAAGGACGCGTTGCGGATGCCGACCTGATAGCCGTTCTGCGGCGTATTGGCCGAGCCCGTATCACCATTGGTGGTGGTGACATGCAGCTTGCCGCCGGACACTACGCCGGCACCGGTATCCTCCGTCTTGAATGCGGGGTTGCTGCTTGCCATCACTCCCGTGAAACCGCTCTGGTAAGGTGTGCCGGCGACGTTGAAATCGAGCAGCAGGCTGGCCCCCGCGGCAAGCGTGACGCCATGACCGTCGTCATCACTGTCATAGGCCAGCATGTCATCGCCATTCAGCACACCGTCGCCATCGATGTCGCCATCGCTCTGGTTGATACTGCCGTCACCATCGAAATCTTCGGAAGGTCCCGTCCCGATACCGGGACCTTCAGGGAAGTCGAGGGCAAAACTCTGGGGCGCAACCGCGGCGCTGGCATTTGCCGGCGTGGCATTGTCCGATACCGCCCCGGATGTGAGCTGCACGCTGTAGGTACCATCACTCCATCCTCCGGCAGGCGGCTGGAACGTGTAAAGCGCAGTGGATGTTTCGGCATCATAGCTAACGGTCGGGCTGCCCGCGCTCGAAGGTCCGGTCACGACGACATCGGCTGCATCGACGCTTGCGGCATTGATATCGCTTGCGTCCTGATAGACCACGGCAACAACAAGAGCGGCGTCCTCGAATGCCGGCGCCGCGTAGCTGAGGCTGGCGACAGGGCCCTGATCATCGATTGCAGGCATGTTGTGGAGCGCGATCGCGGCGATCTGAGCATTATCGACACTCGCCGGCATCGTCAGCTTGATGACGCCATTGGCATCCGAAGTGACGATAACGTCCCTGTCGAAGGCGGAATGCAGACCTGCCTGGGCGGTCAGGTCGAGATTGTCGAGGATGATCTGGCCATTGGCCAGGACGTCGAATACGCGCTTGCCCGCAGTCGAGTTCAGATACCAGATCTCCGCAAATTTAAGGGTGAGCACATATTGCGTGTTGGCATCGAGGTTGCTGATCGCATACGAGAACTCGGTGTTTTTGCCACCGTATCGCGCTGTCGTGTACAGCGAGGCATCGAGCGGTCCGGCAGCGTTGGTGATCGGTGCGACCGTGTCTCCGAAAAGACCGTCCGAAATCTTGTGCGAGCCAATCCACGCGGTGCCGTCCGTGCTGATATCCTCGTCGGCCTGATAGGTGATGCCGTCCTCTGTCGTTACAGCACCGCCGTGGAAATTGACGGCCAGCACCAGTGTTCCCTTGTCGAGATCACCCGGTGGCGGAATATTGGGGAAGTCGAGCGTGAATGCCTGCGTCAGACCGGCGGTATTGGTATTGGCCGGCGTAGAGGTGTCGGACATCGCCCCTGCCGCGAGCTGGACGCTGTACCCCCCCTCTCCCCAGCCACCGGCCGGCGGCTGAAGCGTATACACGGCCACGGCAGTTGCCGCATTGTAGCTGACCGTGACACTGCTGGCCGTTGCACCGGTCAGAAGGATATCGCTTGCATCGATGCTCGACGAATTGATGCCGGTATCGTCGTGGTAGGTAACGGTCACAACCAACGGCGCATCAGCATTCTGGGGCACATTGTGGGCCAGAACGGCCGTCGGCCCCTGATTGTCGATGCCGGGCAGATTGTGGATGGCGATGGCAGCGATCTGGGCATTGTCGACGCTTGCCGGCATCGTCAGCTTGATCACACCATTGGCGTCGGAGGTGACGATCACGTCCTTGTCGAAGGCGACGTGCAGACCTGCTTCGGTGACGAGGTCGAGGTCGTCAAGGACGACGACATTGTTGACGATTACATCGAAAACGCGTTTGCCGGGTGTCGAATTCAGATGCCAGATCTCGGCGAATTTCATCGTCAGCACGTATTGGGTGTTGGCGGCAAGATTGCTGATCACATACGAGAATTCGGTGTTTTTTCCGCCGTAGCGCGCCGTGTTGTAAAGCGACGCATCAAGTGGCCCCTCGGCGTTCGTGGTCGGCGCCAGCGTGTCGCCGAACTGACCGTCGGAGATCTTGTGCGAGCCGATCCAGGCTGTTCCATCCGTACTGTTGTCCTCGTCGGCCTGATAGGTAATGCCGTCTTCGGTGGTGACCGCTCCGCCGTTGAAATTGACGGCCATGACCAGCGACCCCTTGTCCAGTTCCGGCTGCGGACTGTTTGGAAAGTCGAGGTTGAAATTGACCGGTGTTCCGGCAAGGCTTTCATTGCCGGCTGCTGACCCGTCAGCCACGGCTCCGGCCGCCAGTTGCACGCTGTAAGCGCCATCTGTCCAGCCACCAGCCGGCGGCATGAATGTGTAGGTTGCCGTCGATGTCAGCGGATTGAAACTGACTGTAACGGAACTCGCCGTCGCCCCGGTCAAGACGATATCGGACACGTCGACAGTCGTCGCGTCGATGCCGTTTGCGTCCCGATAGACGACAGTGACCACAAGTGCCTCATCGGCACTGTCGGGCACATCATGGGTCATCACAGCCGTCGGCCCCTGGTCTGCGGGTTCGGGGGCCTTGTGAAGCGCGATCGCCGCTATCTGCGCATTGTCGGCCGTCACCGGCATGGTGATCTTGATGACGCCATTGGCGTCGGACGTTACCAGCACATCCTTGTCGAAAGCGATGTGCATGCCGGCGCGCGCCATCAGGTCAAGATTGTCTATCACCAGCGCATTGTTGACCAGCACGTCGAAAACGCGTTTGCCGGGCGTCGAGTGGAGGTACCAGATTTCTGCGAATTTGAGCGTCAGCACATACTGGGTGTTCGCCTCCAGCTGGCTGATCGTATAGGAAAAATCGGTCGCCTTGCCGCCATAACGCGCCGTCTTGTAGATCTCGGCCTCCATCGGCCCCTCGACATTGGTAATCGGGCTCACCGTATCGCCGAACTGACCATCAACATATTTGTAGGAGCCGAGCCATGCGGTTCCGTCGTTGTTGTTGTCGTCGTCGGCCTGATAGGTGATACCGTCTTCGGCAGTGATTGCCCCACCATTGAAGTTGACGGCAAGAACAAAAGCGCCGCGATCCAGAACCTCGTCCGGCGTCCCGAATGGAGCGCTGGCGACCGTCAGGATGACCGGATTGCCGGCGGCATCGGATGCAGCCCCTGCAGCGACGGTGAAGGAATAATTGCCTTGTACCCATCCACCGGATGTCGAGCCAAATGAATAGACGGCAGTCACCGTCTTGCCGTCCGCAGAAATGCTCTTCTGGAAATCGAGCAACTCGTTGGAGCTTGGCCCGGACATGATGAGATCGTTTTCGCCGATGCTGTCGAGGTTCATCGCTATCGTGTCGGTGAACACGACCGTCGCCACGAATTGCGCATCTCCCGCTGGCGCCGATTGCACATCGATCGTGACCATCGGCGGTGTCGTATCAACGCTCAGATCCTTCTGCTCGCCGGTGATGATGATGTTTTCCCAGTCGGCGGCAAATGTCTCGGACGCCTCGATCTCGCGGATGATGAAACCGGAGACCTTTGCCTGACCGGTTACCGACTCGAATTCGATATCCAGCGTCGAGTTTCCATCATTGGCCCGCTCCTGAACCTCGTAGCTCAGGAGCAGTTCCTTTGCAGCACCGCCGCTCAGCTCGTATATGTCCAGAAGGCCGTCAGGAGATCCGGGAATGGTGACATACTGGCCTTCGATCTTGATCCGGAAGAGACGCGCATCAGGCCCGCCCGCACCGCCACCCGGTGCCCCGTAGAAAATCTCCGCCATGTAGAGATCGATATCGAACAGGCCGCCCTCGCTGACGGGAACCGCATACCCCCAGGTCCCGGTCTGCGATCGTTCGGACTGGTGCAGGACATCAAGCTCTGTACCGTCTATGTTGAACGGTGCAGGCTCGAAGCTGCGGTAACCTGTTCCGGTGATCCAGCCGTTGGCGGCACCGCCCGGCTTGTCCGAAAGGAAGGTCACGCTCTCACCGCCAACTATGGCAGTGTAGTCGTTTCCACCGGCATTGACGGCAGCGACGATATCATTCTGGAGAGCCGAGGCGGACGAATTGGATGCAAGAATACCGACGGCAAGTGCCGATGGAACTGTTCCGCCGGATTTCAGGTCGAGTTCGTTCGTACCTGTCAGGGCGGCGAGCGCAGTGCCTTCCAGCTGCACGGTTTCGATCGTGCCGCCGAACGCCGCGTCGGTAAAGGTCTGGCCACCGCTGGTATAGGTCCAGTGCGGTGTAACCATGCCTGTCGCCGTATCGAATTCCAGGGAAACCTTGATGGAATCGGTGGATGTCGCCGATGCGAGCGCATCGATGCGGTAAAACGCCGTGCCTTGCACATTAGGCTGGAACGGCCGTTCGAATTCCCAGGCAACCTCGATGCCGGTCGTGCCGTCCGGCAGCTTCACCGCCGCGATATAGACAAAATTGTCCATATCGCCCGAACCGGCAAACAGGCCCTGCACAAGTTTGGCGCCAGCCGGCACGCCGGCAATCTCGTCGAAGAAGCTGTCCATCAGCGTCGTCACGGTGAATATGCCGGTATCGGCGCCGGGCGTTACGCCGAACTGGTAGGCACCGCGCTGCGTATCGTCGAACGGATTTCCGGCTTCGACGCGCTTGATCTGAAAAGCGCCGGGCGCTCCGCCGGCAATGAGGTTCTCGTTGTCATAGAAAGATTCCGGCAAACCGGTGCCATCCGTCATGATGCCGGTAAAACCGATATCAAAGCCATTATAGAGGCCGGACGCACCATCGAAAAAGTCCGGTCGATCGTTGGGAAGCGGCGCCCCCGAGATAAACTCCCAGACCAGCGTCTCGTTACCGTTGATGACATTGGCCATGCCATTGGTCGGATCGGCGGCGAACGGGTCGAACGTATCCTCGACATCATCGAGGTCGCGATCGGTCGGATCCGGCGTGATGCCGGTTCCGGCTTCCGGATCGAGAATGAAAATCTTGTCCGATCCGTGGGTCGCGATCCAGATGGTTCCCGCGAAGGTCTCGTTGTTTCCCTGGGTCGTCACATCCAACGGATTGCCACCTATACCGCGCGTTTCGGTGGAGATGACGCGGCCTTCGGCATCGAGATTGAGGGCTGTCAGATTGCCGTTGAAGGAAACCGTCAGCAGTGCGTGTTGCAGCTCGTCGCCGCTCCATGTGTATTCGGTCAATCCGTTGGTCGAGCTGGCGATCGAATGGAGCGAGCCGTCGAACGGCAGATTGCCGTCATTGGGCTTCGGCGACAGGTAGATGGCCTGTCGCGGATCGATGAACTCGTTGCCCTCGGCGTCGGAGCCGACGATGTCTCCCCAGTTGGCGATCATCGGCCCGAGATCAACCGGACCGGTCGCAGACACGACCAGTGCGCCGTTGACAATCGTCAGCGGTTGTCCGGCCTCGTTATAGAGATAGAGCCCGGCCTGCGTCCCGTAGGCGCGCGTAACGTTCGGATGACCGCCGTAATAACCCAGCCCCTGGGCGAAAAAGAGCTGCGTATTGTAGGGCGTGCCATCGATATAGCTGTTGGTCAGCCCATCCGCGATGTTCGTATCTATGAGATGCAGCTGGTCGGGCTTGCTGACGCCTATATTGCCGGGATTGGCCGCATCATGAAGCGTCACGGCCGGGCCGTTGTCCGGGATGCCGTCCTTGTTGAGATCGACTATCAGTTCGCCATTGGCATTGACAGGCATGCCGCCCCAGCTGGCATTGGGGCCATTATCGTAGGTATAGAGCTTGCCGTCCTGGGTGATGACGATGTCATAGGCATTGCGATAACCGGGGGAGAAGATCTTCACCGTGCCGGACGTGTCGTAGATCGCCTGATTGAGCCCGTCATTGCCGCCGAAAGGGTCGCCTCCTGCAATGCCATTACCGGAAATATCCTTCCCGTTGACGTCGTTCGGCCTTGTCGGATCATCGAGCGTGGGGAGATCGAAGACGTAGGACTGCGGCGCATAACCGGGAGGTGCATAGGTCTTCAACCCCTGCGCTTCGAGATCGGCAATCTTTTCCAGGTCGATCGAGACGATTGCGCCGGAATAATAATATTCGTTTGTGTGGGAGAAGTTGTTGCCCTGAGCACCACTATTGGTGATCCCACCCACCGCAACCAGCAGCGTCTGAACGCCGTTGATCTCCGTCAGCTGCATACCGTTGGCCGCATGGTTCTCCTCAGAGCGCGGTAACCCGCGCACGATATCGACCTTGACCCATCCCGTGTCTGTCAGCGTCAGGCGAGAGATGATGCTGGAATTGGTATCAAGATCGGAATCGTCACCACTGCTGCCACCAGCAATGCGACTGTCGGACGAGGATACGTAGAGAACCATCTGCCCCAAGGCATTGGTGGTCGTGACGACGCCAGTAACTTCACGCTCGTTTATGTCGGCAGCGATCGTGCCGTCGTCATTGTGATTCGGCATCGTCTTGACGAGCGTGATGATCTCCTCGTCCACAACCGCATATCCGCCATCGACTTTCTTCGCGATTTCAAGGGCCTTGATCAAGCCGTCCTGCTGCGTGACATAGAGGCGGCCGTCGGCACCGAACTCGACAGATGTCGGATTGTTGATGGACACGCCTTCGAGGGCATACTGGGTGAAATCACTGAGTGCCATGGTCGTTGCTCCCGTTGGGAATGCCGGCGAAACGCCCGACGTCGTCATGCACGTGTGAATGCTGTTAAAAGATGTGGGGTCGTGCCGTTCAGGTTTCCCTGAAACTGCGATGTATCGAATTTAGCAGCGGGCGCAGGAGGTAATCCATAGCCGTCCGCTCGCCGGTCAGAATGAAGATTTCCGCCGGCATGCCGGGCAGGAGCTGAAGATTTGCGCTGATCGCCAGAATGTCGGATGGATCGACATCGACCTTTGCCAGGAAATAATGCTGGCCTGTTCGTTCATCCAAAAGGCTGTCTGCGGAAACGGAGCGCAATGTACCGCGAATCTGCGGCATGTTGCGTTGTGCGTAGGCGGACAGCACTACCTTGGCCTCCATGCCGGCATGAACGAGGTCGATGTCCATGGGATTGATCCGTGCATCAAGGACGACCCGGCCATCCATCGGTACGAGTTCAAGAATGACTTCACCCGGCTTGATAACGCCCGCCTCTGTTGTCACACGCACATTCATCACCACACCCGAGATCGGAGCAACGATGGAGGTTCGGCCCACCACGTCCAGCACGGCCGGTATCTTGCGGCGCAGCACAGCGAGTTCGGCCTGAACAGTTGCAAATTCCTCCTCGGTTTTTTCCTTCTCCTGATTGCGGGTGGCTTCAAGCTCCATCGCGGCAACCCGCATGGATTGGGTGGCTGAAGCGATCTGGCCGCCATTGGAAGCCATCTCGCCACGCAGCTCCGCTTGCATCCGCTGCAGTTCAAGAAGCCGTGGCAGGCGTTCAAGACCACGCGACACCAGCGACTGGGCATTGCCAACCTCCCGCCCGATCAGTTCCAGTTGCACCTGTTGCGCCTGATCCAGAGACTGAAACCCAGAGATACGGGCCTGCAATTCCTCGATTTGACCGGCGAGCAGACGTTGGCGCGACAGGTGCCGTTCGGTTTGGCTGAGCAACAGGCTCTGCTGTGCCGCAACGGATCTGGCAAGCTGCGCCGGATCGGGCAAGTCTTCCGAAACGGGCAAACTGACAGCCGCGGCGTTCACGCGTTCGGCTTCTATTCTCGCCTCGACGGCAAGATAATACGCCATCCGCTCCCTCAGCTCCGCCAGCTCCGCCTTGGCTTTCGTGTCCTCAAGTGTCACCAGTGGCTCGCCCCTGTCGACGACCTGACCTTCCCGGACGTGGATATGCTGGATAATGCCGCCTTCGAAATGCTGCACTGCCTTGCGGCTTCCATCCGGGCTAACGACCCCGGGTGCCATGGCGGCTCCTGCCATCGGTATTGCAACGGCGAGCAACCCGCCGATGCCAAAGAACAGGCCGATCGTTATCCAGCCCAGCCGACGCGAGCTTTTGATAGCGTCGTCCAGCGACATTTCAGTGCCTTCAGGAGAACGCGGCAGTGCCCGCATCCAGAGGACAATGGCAGCGATGACTGTCACGACCAGCAGGCAGATAGCCATCGTCGCCGGATCATGACGGATGTCGGCGAAAAGCTCATCCACAGAGGTCTGCCAGGCATCGAAATGCCACAGCAAATTATCCGTGAGTATCCTGATGGATATCGTCTCGTTTTGAGGACCTTGTGTGTGTTCCATAACCTATTCCGCCTTGGCATCACTTAAGGTTGCGAAGGGATGCGTGGGGCTGCCGGCGTCATACGAAGGCACTGGCAGGCCGACGGCAAGTTCCCGCAAAACCTCCCTGCGGGGCCCCTGTGCTTGAACAATGCCATCGCGCAAGACGATCAGCGTGTCGGCAGTTCTCAAGGCACTCGGCTGATGGGCGACGATCAGGATCGTCTTTCCAAGCTGCTTGAGTTCGAGAAGTGCCTTGCGGAGAGCCTCCTCGCCCTGCCCGTCGAGATTGGAATTCGGCTCGTCCAGGACGATCAGGGCCGGATTGCCATAAAGGGCACGCGCGAGTGCAATCCGCTGCCTCTGGCCTCCGGACAGCCTATGCCCATGCAGGCCGACATCGGTTTCGTAACCGTCCGGCAGCCTGAGGATCATCTCATGCACGTCAGCCATCTGCGCCGCACGCATCACCGCCTGTGGATCGCCCTGCCCCATGCGGGCGATATTGTCCGCGATCGTGCCTGCAAACAGTTTCGGTTCCTGCGGCAGATAACCGATATGCTGGCCAAGTTCGTCCGGGTCCCAGGATGCAACGTCGGCGCCATCCAGGCGAACGTGCCCACCCGTCGCCGTCCAAGCGCCGACGATCAGCCTGCACAATGTCGATTTTCCCGAGCCGGAAGTCCCGATCAAGCCGCAGGTTGTACCGACCTCCACCACAAAATCCACACGGCGGAGAACCGGCTCGATTGCCCCATGCGTCACATGGCGCACAGCCTCCACAGTGAGGCGCCCCTTCGGCACAGGCAGTTGGGTCTTTTTTTCCTCTTCGGGCACCGTTTCGAACAGCGCGATGAGGTTCCGCCGTGCCTTGCAGGCAGAAATCCAATGCCGCCAGGCGCCGAGTGCGCGTTCCACCGGAGAAAGCGCACGGCCGAGAAGAATCGAGGCGGCGATCATTCCGCCGGATGTAAGTTCTCCCGCCAGAACCAGATAGGCGCCGACGCACATGATCAGGATCTGCAGCGCCATCCGCAGCGTCTTGGTCACGGCGGAAATCCGTTCCGTGACTTCCTGGGCGCCATGCGAACTGGCGTGAACCTGCTGCTGCAGCCTGCGCCAACGTTGAAGCATGTTCGAGATCATGCCCAACGGCTTGACGATTTCCGCCTGCTCGACGATTTCCAACGCCTGCTGTTGCAGGAAACGTTGCTCGCCTGCCGCACGCGCGGATTTCTGGCGTGTCAGTATTTCGTTGAGGATGGCAAGCCCAAGCAGCAACCCCGCTCCTGCCAGGGTTAACGCCCCAAGCATGGGATGCATGAGCCAGAGGATGGCAATAAAGAAGGGCATCCAAGGTGCATCGAGAAAGGCCAGCATTGCTTCGCCACCGATAAACGCACGGAGGTCCGCCAGGTCGGCAGTGCTGGCCTCACTCTTGAAACCCGCCAGTTTCGCATGGACACAACGGGCAATCACGGTCGTGGCTAGGCACGCATCCATCCATGCTCCGGCCAAGACCAGCATCCTGCGACGGGCATGGTCGATCAGTCCCATGGCGATCAGGCCGGCGATTGCAGCGACGGTCAGCCACAGCAACGTGTCATGCGAGCCCGTCGACAGGATGCGATCGAAAACCTGCATCATGTAGATGCTGCTGATCAGTGCGAGGAGATTGGAGGCGGTGCTGAATACCATCAACGACGGCGCTTGCGCCTTCAGGCTCTGCATGCATTTGGAAAAAGCCGTGAGGGTCATGTGCCGGTCGCCCTCTCGGTGAACGACGCCGGCACCATGCGCCTGCGAACGACGTGAGACGATGCCCGATTGACGGCAACTTTCCGCCGAATTGCTCTGCCGGTCTGCTCCTGTCCACTGATCAGCAGGATCAGTGTCATGAGGATAGAAAGCTTGCCGCCGTAAATGACGCTCATCAGGCTGCAAGATACCCCGTAGACCGCCATGAACAGCGTGTAGGAAATCCGTCTGGTGCAAAGGGAGATGTAAAGGCCACGAAATAGCAACGCGAGGACAAAGCCCAGCGTCAGAAGGGAGCCGATATACCCCGTCTCGAAATAGGTCTGCAGCAGTGAATTGTGGGCGCTAGGGGGTCGGTAATGTCCCCAGAGCCAGTCAAATGCGGATGACGAAAACGACGCGAAACCGTAACCCGTCCAGATTTGCAGGTCGGCCGCAGACCAGGTCTCCTGCCAGATCTTCAGTCGTCCCGAAAATGTCAGGTCACTTTCGGTGGTGAACATGGCCCTCGAGAGTTCCTGCCCATAAAGATAGACGAGGAAAATAATTGCGCCGATGCTGAAAACGGCCGTATAGCGCAGCCATCGTTGAGGCGCAGCAAAGGTGCAACATGCAGCCAGCGCGAGCACGAGCGCCGCCGTCGGCGATCGGGCCTGCGACAGGTACAACGTGGCGGCAATGACAGCCACGCAGCCGCCGAACACCGGTCGTGTCAGCTTGCCCCGAAATTTCGGAAGATCGCCATTGATGAAGGCGATAACCAACAGTCCGAGCGCCGTTGCCGCGAACATTCCAAGCCGTAGCTGATGTTCAAACACTCCCCGCAGCTCTGCTGATCCGGTGGATGAAAATGGCTGTAGGGCGAATTCGGCATCAAACAGGTACGCGGCGACGGACAACACTGAAATGATCGCGGCAACGACGAAAACGATATGCAGCGTATTCGTCAGCGGTAGTGGCCTCAGGACAAGCAGCGAGCTCCAGACAATCGCTGCAAGTCCTACCTGAAAGATGGTTTCCACCGGGACTGGTGAGTAAAGGACCGAAAAAGCGGCCCACAGCAGATAGAGGATCATCCAGTAATCCGCCGCAGTCAGCACAGAGCGGGTCTCGAGACGCCAAAGGCCTGCCCGAAGGACCAGAAGACATATCGCGGCGAACACGATATTGCCGAGCTTTATGCCGACCTCAAACTGGTGGATTTCAAGCAGAAGCGAGGCAATCACGATCGTTGCCGTGCCGCTCATCCACATACTCTCACCCGTCTTGCTTCGGACAGGTATGGTCTCTGTATGTGCTGTTGCTGAGAGGCTCTGCAATGTCTGATCCAATCTTTAGGCACATCGATCGCCGCCCGGCCTGGCAGGCAACGGAAGAACGAACGGATTGAAATGGATGGTCGCTTAGAGATTGACGCCGTCATTCAGGACCGTGCCAGATATCTTCTGTGCCACGTCGTCGATTTCTCGAAGATTTTCGCGAATGTTTTCCGTGCCTTCGCCATGACCGACAACCAGAAGAAATACATCAATCAACGGTGCACTGGCGCGAACATCTGCATAGGGCGATATCGATGGCAGATCGAACACGATTGCGTCGTACTCGCAAATTGCCAGTGCCTCGCCAATGAGCCGGCTCATTCGAGGCGTCCAGATAAGGCTGGATTGGCTGCTGTATGATGTCGAGGTGATTGGAAGTATGCCGAGCCCATTGCTTTCGAAAATGCAATCGAGCAGTGGCACATCCCCTTTCAGTGCCTGATGCAAGCCACCTGCGGCATGCGGCGCAAGCAACCTCGAAATGCTCGGATTATAAGGATTGGCATCAATCAGGAGGACCTTTTCTCCCGATTGAACCATGAGCATTGCCAACTGCGCAGCGACAAGGCTTTTACCACTCCCTTGCGCGCAAGACGTTACGCCGATTGTGCGAACCGTCTCACCCGGGTGTGACGACATCACCGCAAGTCTGCAATGATGGATAACATGCAACAGCGCCGTGTTTCGGTTCTTGACTATGAACTCGATAAATTCGATGCCGAATTTTGGGCGCCCCACGGCAGCAATGCGAGGCAGGACGCCGTAACAGCTGAGCGGAACAGCATTGACCAGATCGTCGCGGTTACGGATGCGGCTGTTGGTGGCTTCAACCATCAAGGCCAGCCCAATGCCTGAACAGGCCCCAAACAGAAGAAAACCACAGAAGATCACCTTGTCGCTCAAGCCGGACGCATAGGAAGGCGGCTCGGCACGTGCCAGTACTGAGGTTGACGGGCCAGCCTCTTGTACGCGCGGCCTTAGCCAGGCGCTGGCAGATTTGGCATAGTTCGCGCGTGCTTCTCGCTGGCCGAGGAGGTAGACATTGGAGATTGTATTGGCAATGCGGGCCGCTTTGGCCGGATCGGTTGAACGGAAACGGACCTCGACGATATGACTGAGGCCTATCCGATGAACGGACAGGGCCTTCTGAAAATTGTGAAGTGCCGTACGGCTGGCACTGGACGCCTCTTCGCCGCGAAGGAATCCGAGGCCCGAAAACATCGCAAGTCTGTTGCGCCATGACGTCCCTGCCGGAACGAATTCCGGATCATCCGTCAACTTCAGCTGCGTGATGACTGCCAGAGCTGTCGGTTCGGACTTGAGAACCTCAACCTCGCTTTCCACGACACCATCCGTGACGGCGGATTCTGAATAGACGGCGTCTTGTTGACGCAGTTGCATGGTCCGATAGTCAACATTGAACTGCACCAGGGCTGCGTAGCGCGGTGGCAGCAGGAATGCCACCGCAATACCAGCGGCTCCCGACAGCATGATGCATAGCAGGACGATTTTCCAATGTTGCCTGATGATCTGCAGTTCCCTCGCAAATATCGGCGAAAGCGGCGTCTGATCTAACAGCATGTCGTTGTGGTGGACGGGTCTGGCGGCATAGTCTCTCTTGAGCATAGCACGTCCAACTCTGCCTCTGGGGCCCTGGGATGGGAGAGGCTGAATAGCAGCTCCGTTATGTAATCCATCGCATCTTTTAGGAATTTGTTAAGTACACAAATAGGACTAGAAGTTATTGGTTTATTGCCAACAGCGAATATAGGAACGATAGACATATACGGAAAATCATAAGCACGCGGCATGGTGCTATCGTGCTATATCCCGATTTATTTGGTGTTCATATGCCCGACCAGATCGAGAAAATAAGCGAAAAATGCTCAGTTATACTTATGCCGATAGGCCCCAATAGCTCACCTCACAACATAACAGACACAATCGAAAGTATTTATTCATTTTCGACAAAAGACACGGTTCTCGTTCTCGTCGATGAAACCCGCAGCGGCTTGAAAAAAGCGCAACTGTCCAACCAGATGGCAATTACCATCTGCCGCGCCGAGCCCGCCACCGGATATTCGGTCAGAGGACGTCTCTACACGAACCTGTCAAAAGCCATTAAAACCGTCGTCAAGAACTACAAGTTCGATGTTCTCCTGAGGATGGATGACGATGCGCTGATGATCGGCGAAGGCGCACAAAACGACGCCGCAAAGGCTTTCTCTCTTGATCCGTCGATTGGTGCCTTGGGAAGTTTTCGACATACATGCCTGGGACATCCTCGGGATTTTCGGCCGGCGGCGCGGCGTCTGGCATTTGAAAGTTCATGGCTAGGCATGGTTAAATCACCACGCCTGGCCAGGCGTTTGCGTCAGATACGCGAGATTGCGCTGACGAACGGCTATGAGCCCGGAGAGCACAGTCTTGGCGCGGCATGCTTCTACAGTCACACGGCGCTGGTGGCCATGCTGGATGGCGGGCTTCTGGGCTGCGAGGATCTGGCCACGACATCGCTATGTGATGACCAATTGTTCGGCTTGCTGGTTGTTGCCGCAGGATTTCGTTCGGCCGATTTTGCCGGAGATGGCGAACCTCTGGGCCTGACATGGCGGGGCCTGCCAGCCAGCCCGTCGAAACTGGTTCAAATGAACAAGAAGATCGTCCACTCCGTCAAAAGCCACAATGGTCGCGACGAGGCAAATTTAAGGGCAGACTTCGCCCGCCTGCGCCAGGCCAAGATGCTGATCACTGCAGCACACATCACCACCGCCC
Source organism: Endobacterium cereale (assembly GCF_009617585.1). Classification (GTDB taxonomy): domain Bacteria; phylum Pseudomonadota; class Alphaproteobacteria; order Rhizobiales; family Rhizobiaceae; genus Neorhizobium; species Neorhizobium cereale. The sequence goes on from NZ_WIXI01000039.1 coordinate 112,797, forward strand.
GCCAGAGCGAGCCATGACGTATCAACCTTTACATTCACCCAAAAGCCGCCCCTCGCAACCAGCCAGCCCCAATCGCCGCGTCATCATGCTGGCTGGGGTCTCGTTCCTTCTGTCAGCGACTTTAGCCGCAGCAATGTATCGTCGGGGCAATCCGCGTTCTGCGCACGTGGACGTTAACTTCGATCCGAACTGCATTCGGCTCAGCTGGGCGCCACCACTCCCTGCCAGCCTATAGTTGAAACAGGCAGAAAGAGAGAAGCCGCCTATTCAGGTCAGGCCCGCCCTGCCGCTTTACGGCGCCGAGACCAGATAAGCTTTCGAGCCAGAAGCAACGGTTCGAGGAGGTAACGCCCGGCATACCGCCGTGGATCATAGGCTAGCCTATAAAGCCATTCGAGCCCCAGCCTGCCCCAAAGCCTGGGCGGCCTTTTTTGTCCACCGGTGAAATATTCGAAAAATGCACCGGAACAGATGGCGACACCGTAGTTCAGCCGGCCGGAATACAAGTGAAGAAACTCCTCCTGGCGCGGCATCCCCATTCCAACGATCAAAAGGTCCGGCTTGAAGGCGTCAACGGCACTGAGCGTCTCGGAGAGTTTTGAACCTGCCGACGTGTCCCACATGTCGAAGAACCCGTCCCATCCCATGAGTTGCAACGCCGGATATTCGTTACGGAAATGCACGAGCCCTTTCTGGCAGATTTCGGGAGTGGATCCGATATATCCGACAGTCCAGCCTTCACTTTCACAAAGCGCCAATGCGTCCAATGCCCAATCCAGGTATGTCAGGCGGTTGTCGGCTGAGGCGCCAATTCCTCGTGCCTTCAACAACCATACGATCGGCATCCCGTCGATATGTACGAAAGTGCTTTTTGCGTTGATAAGCGACGCCATGCCGGCCGAATTTTCAAGACAATGGAGCGCATGCAGATTTAGGTTGGCGATGATCGTTTTGGATCGCGTCGACAGACGATATCTCAGGAACTCGAGCAGGCTTGCTTTGTTGAAGAGATCGACCGGCCATGAAAACAAATGGTGCCGCAGAGGCATGGGCGGTTGGCATTCGATTTCCATCATGCACCCCTTGGGAAAGGTATCGAATTGACCAAAAATCTAATAAAACAAAATTTCTGAAGTGCAGCACCAGGCAGGCCCCAGGAAAAGCATCAACGAGATAAATCCGGAGCGAATTCCTGCATTGGTTGCTTCCGTTCTGTTCCTTACCCCCAACTTTCGAAGAATATGGTGGATATGAATTCGAACTGTATTTTCAGAAATTGCCATCTTATTGGCGATGACCTTGTTTTGCATACCGGTCATCAGCAACCGCAGGACTTGTTTTTCCCTTTCCGTAAGAGAAAACTCTTTCAAGCCGCCATTAGTGTATCCTTCAAGTCGAAGCGAGGCCGCAGAAGCGTGTATGGAGCATCCGAAGCTACCATCATGCACGCCACTTCGGACCAAGGACGGCAAGGTTTGATCACGCTGGGTCCACGGCATGATCTCGCCGCCCGCATTCACCACACACAGAATTGCAGCGCAGGTGTCTGGATTTGCAGTCACTGGGATGAAGCCGTGAGGTTTGCCATAACGTGCCTTGAGAAGCACGGCGCTGCTGTAAGCCTCCCGCTCCTCGCTGTCGAACACGGCAACAAAACGCGCCTCCGGAAACTCTATCTGCAAGTGGTTTATGACTGAGTCGGCATTTTCTATCGACGTCAGATCAAGTATTATCAGCAAGTACCTTGAGGCTAGATCGTTGTTTCGAGGAAGATAATCCGAATCCACTTTGATCATGTCCTCGTAGCCGTCAAACAACTCCATCAAAATTTCTGTCTTTTTTGCATCCGCGTGCAAACCACGTCCAACCAGCAATGACGGCATGGAGCTTTCAGCTGTCGAATTTAACAACATATTCCCTCCATATTCAATCAGCCCTCGTTAAGTGCGACCTAGCAATGGAATGGCGTATATTTAGCTTTAAAAAACATAATATTCACGCATGATAAATTCGGATGACCATAAGTTGAAATTATAATACAGCATTTCACTACAAATGATATAACCAATTCAAAAATCACCGATAAGTAAATTATATAGTCTTTTTGTATTATACATCAGCAAAAAAAGTAAATTTATAATTATACATATTATTTCTGAAAATACCGATAAAAAATATTGTCTATTGCGAAACCAGCGCCGGAATGATCTTCAAAACATCGCCGGCCTTGACGCCATCATTCTCCGTCACTGATATTTCGACGACTTCATCGCCAGCAGTACGCACTATCGTGTAGGACGGCTGCTGCTGCATCTCAGAAGCCCATTCTCGATATGCCGCGGGAGCGGACACCAACGCCTCATTGACAAGCGACTTTGCGGTCCTGAGCTTTGCCTTTGCCTGAGCAAGCTCGACCTCGGCATCATGCAGTTCCTGCGCATCGTCGCGCTCGCGACTGTCGACAAGATTGCGTAACGACTGCTCGCTTTGTGTCACGCCTTGTTCCGCACGCAAGACCAAGCTCAGAAGCTCCTCTTCCTCCCCACGAATGTCAGCCAACAGGCGCTCCCGCTCCAACGCAACGGAGGACGCGGTGGCCCCCGACGTGGCAAGCTTGTAATCGACGTTGAGGCGAGCCTGCGTGGTGCCAACTTCGACACCCTTCAACTTCACCCGCTCTCGCAACGAAACAACTTCTGCTCTGTACACTTTGGCAAGCTTGTTGAGCGCATCGACTTGTCCTGAAAGCAGCTTTCGCTTGGCGTTGAAGATCATTTTCTCCTGTTGAATGAAGCTGCTCACCAAGACGCTGTTTTCCTCAGCGGCCTGCGGGATTTCCGGGTCGAACTCCAAAAGGTCGTTGCGCTCCGCATGAAGCCTCTGGATGCGCAGACGCAATTGTGCAGCGCTGATCTGCAGCGTCTGCACCAGGCCTTCCGCATTCGTGGCATCACGCCCCAACCGCAGAACATCTCCACCCGAGGGGCGATACAACCCTCCTGCGGCACCCAGAGCCTTGAGCACGGTCATCCCGGGCTCGTAAGCGTAGCGCCCCGGTCGATCGACGTTTCCGACAACATAATAAGGGCGATACTCGATGATCTGGACTGTCACCCGGGGCCTTTCCCGCAGATTTTCCGCTCGCGCCAAAGCAGCACCGATCAGCGCGCCGGCCTCACCCGTCGAACGTCCTTCCACGTTGACATCCCCGATCAATGGAGCACCGATCTCACCAGAGGGACCGACGGCGAAGGTTCCGCTCAACCCCGGGTACTCGTAGACACTGATGCTGATCCTGTCCTGCGCGCCAAGTCGGTAATCCTCTGCAGATACCGGACCGGAGCTTGCGGACCCAAGCACCGTGGCTAGAAGCAACTTGCTGACAATGTGCATGACCGTCTCCTTTGGGTGGGATTCAAAACTCATGTGTGGTTAGGGAGCATTCTGGTATCCGGGACTGCGGTATCCCAGACCAACTGAGGCAGCAGGCGCGAAATCGCCATGCGGCGGCTTGCCGATACGTATCCGGGCGGGCTGTCCCTTGAGATCTCGCACTCTCTGGGTAAGGTTTGGCCACCAGACGTAAGTGCCTTGCGTATCCGCAGCAATTTCCATGCCTCGGCGAGGGGAGAAAAAGGTTCTTGGGTCAAGTCCCTGCGGGACGTCACAGTAAACCTCACTGAAATAAAGGAGATGGTTCGTGTTCGAAACCTCGGACATGTTCTTGAAAAGGTAGATGAGGCGTGCGCTTAGCCGCAATCCGTTCGCGGTATTGAGTGTGAAATTACAGCGGCGGATATCGATTTCGCCACTGATCGCCACCGTCGGCCTGAGGTACAGGCCTTGGTAGTCGGTATCGGCGGTCAGGCAGTCGATCTTCAGATCGTGCAGCGAATAGTCCAGCTGGAAAACGTCGGCATGGATCTTGTCAAAACTTCCGCGGACATTCTCGACGCGGCAATTCTGGATGTAGACATCCGGAAAAAGACTGTAAGGGGCGGCAGCTTGACGATATGTGCCGCCGGCGGAAAAAGCATCCCCCGACCGAACCATGATGATGTGGCGTCCCTCGATGAAGATCGAATGCGAGACGTCTCTATAACGTTCGGCGGCTCCGCCATCCCAATCCCATATCTGTTTGCCTCCGACATGATGCACATGCCGGCCGCCGACGCATTGAAACGTTCCGCTGCGCACCTGTTCGCTGGGCAGGAATATGGCATCCGCGAGCGGATCGAGTTCCTGCCTGAAAAAACCGGTCGGCAGTTGGAAACGCGTTCTGGTCATTGCTTGAGACCGCCATTTTCCAGGGCAGAGGGGCGAAACCTTGCCTTGAGGCCCAGTAATCCGTTGACGAGCGCGCGATAACCGGGACCGGCAAGCAGGATTTGCCCGAGGATTCGCGGCGCGAGAGCGGGTCGATAGCAGCCGGCAACGACAGCGACACTGAAATAACCGAGGGCTTTCAGTTTCTCTCCGCGCAGAGCAAGCGCCCGTCCCACGTGCCAACCGCGATATCCGGTTCTTGCCCGTCTGGTGGCGAGTGGCTGGATGAATTCCAACCATTTCGTCAGATGTTCGGGACGCGGTATTGCGGATATCCTAGCTCCGGACGATGCATCATTCCATATCGCGCCTGGCTGCTCGAGCATGATCAGCGGCACACCACTTGCTGCCACGCGGACAGCGAAATCGGTATCCTGCGCGCATTGCAGCCAGTCGAGATACCGCACCGTTCGGGCGGTCTGCGTGGCGATGACCACCGTGCTAGTCTGAACGAACCCGGTATCAGTCATGACGTAATCGCTGATATTTTCGCCCTTTCGTGGCGCACGCGGCGGCTTGAGAAAGGTTCTCCCGTTACCTCGATCGACGATAACCCGCGCATAAACCAAGGCGGCCGGTGTTTGAAGCAAGGCCTGGATGCTGCGCTCAAGATGGCCCGCAAGAAACACATCGTCGGAATCCAGCATCGCCACATAGGCACCGTTTGCGCTGTCGATACCGCGATTGCGGGCGACATTGGCACCGGATTTCAGCTGTCGAATGCAGATTATGCGTGGATCGGACAAGGCTGCCAAAATCTCCGGTCCGTTGTCAGTCGATCCGTCATCGACGACGATGATTTCAAAATCCTGCATCGATTGCATCAGGACGGAGTTGACCGCATCGGCAATCTTGTCCGCTCGATTGTGAAGCGGAATTATCACCGAAACCATGGGCGTATTGCGGGGATCACTCATGCGGCAGGGCCTCCCGTTGGGATTAAATGTCGAAAAAATTCATTTAGGTGCGCCTGCAATCCCGCCGACGTGCATCGTCGATATGTGATCCACGCCACGGAAGAGGAACTGACCGTCAGCGCAAGCCATATCGATATCATCGCGTATTCCGACGTCGGCGCCTTACCCATCGCTTCAATGCCAGCAATCATCCCGAGCGCCAGTGCGCCGCAAACGGCGCCGGGGAGAATGCGTTCGAGTATTCGTCGCAAGGGAATGACGGAATTTCTGCTGAACAGGACAAGCATTGCAGCCAATCCGCACGACTGAGAAACGACATAGGCGCCAGCGATCACCGGCAGCCCGTGGGGCGCCGCCCAATAGACCGCGCCAATCACAACGACCATCTGGACAACCTGGACGATTGCGCGTGAACGAACATGTCCCGCCGCTCTGGCGGCGCTGAGAAGGATACGGTCGACACCGCGGATAAAAAGAGTGATCGAGGCGATCTGCAGAGGAAGCACGAGAGCAGCCCAAGCAGGCCCGAAAGCCAGCTCGATTGCAAAGGGTGCGATGCCCGCGGTGATTGCCGAGACGGGTATCGTCACCAGACTGACGATCTCTATGGTCAGCAGCGTGGTTTGCGTTGCCCGATCCACAGACGCCCGGTGACGGGACAACGTCGGCATCACAAGCTTGTCGATCGGCTGGACGAGGCATGTCAGTTGAAGCAGGATTATCTGATAAAAACGCGTCCACAAACCGGCCGCGACGGCCCCAAGCACAGCGCCCACCAGAGGTCTCTGGGCGTATACGGTGATGATATTCGCCGCTTCAGCAACCGTCAGAGAAAAGCTTGACGAGACGATCCGACGCAATTCGGCAATGTTCGTTCTCCACCCCAGGAAATCACGGCAAGCGAACAATAATCCCACGACCTGAACCAATGCGCCGAACGTCTGACCGGCAACAAGGGCCCACACGCCAAACCCATGATAGGCCAGCGTAACCGCGAGGAGCAGATTGCCCGATGTGGCGGCTGCGAGGTCACAGATGGCGATTGCCTTGAAAGCGAAAAGCCGCCTTCCGAAGGCTTCAAGCGTATTCAGCAGCACCTGCACGGGAATATAAAAGGCAAGTGCCACCAGCACATCCGACAGTTCGCCGCCGATCCGGTCATGCATGGCAAAGATCAAGAACAGATAAGCTGACGTTACCGTGACGCTGGCAACAAAACCGGCCAGCAGCGCCGCAACCAGTGATTTCGGCCCAACGTCCTCAAGGCAGATAAGGTTCGTGGGGATTCCCATCTGGGCTAATGTCGACAGGACTATCACCGCCGACATGGCAACACCATAATGGCCGAACACCACCGGAGGCAGCAGCCACGAAAGAACGACCAAGGCCATTAGCCGCGACGTTATCTGCGAAAAGGCCTGAAACAGTGTCCACGAAAGAGATTGATGCGAGGAGCGTGGGGGCGACGTGGCGTGATGACCTGTCATCGCCTCAAGACCCGAACAGGGCTTCGGCCCTGTCCCCAATCATCTGGCCGGCGTTGGAGAATGCGGCCTGCACGACCTTCTGCCGCAACATAAGACCCGGGACATCCGGCAGCGCCTCATCGTTGGGATTGCGCCAATGATCGCCCAGACCAAGATCACCGAGCAGACCAACAATCTTGACGTTGCTCTCGGGAAACAGAAGTCCAAGCGGAACGGCACCGCATGCACTGGCCAGCAGCAGGGCATGCAGCCTGTTGCTAACGATCAGGTCGGCGCGGCAGTAGATGTTCGCCAGCCTGTCGATATTCTGCTCTTCGCTCATCACAGAACTGATCCTGCCGGCATAACGGTCCTTGAGATAGCGGGCGAACGCGCCGTCGATGCCGACCTGCGCCACGAAATGAAGCGACACCGCCTGGCTGGCCGACACGGCGCCGATTACCTGATCTAGTTTCCTGACCAGCGTCGCCCTGTCCGCCCAACCGAGATTGTCATCACGCAAAGACACCACGACGTTGAAATGATCATCAGTCTTCGGGGAGCGCTCGGTCGGATCAAGGGCAAGCGCGAAGTCTGGAAAATAACCGCAATTCAGAAAGCCGTGCGCTCTTGCCAAGTCCAGTGATTGTGAATCGCGGATTCCGATATGGACGTAGAAGCGGGACATAAATGCTTCAAAGCGAAGTCGCCCCCTCGACATCCGCCCAAGCGATACCCCCAGGCGGACAATCCTGACACCGGCAAGGGTCAGCATCAGCGTCAAAGCTCCGCGCAACATCACATCACGGTCGAAGATGCCGCCTGGATCACCCGGAGTGAGTGCAAGGTATGGCCTCTCGGTTCGGCTGAAGCGGGCCTGTGTGCCGGCCAGAAAGGCGCCCATCCAAAGAGCAGGACGGCTTTCGTAATGCAATTCCTCAGGCTCAAGGCAGAGTTGCCTCATGAAGGCCTCCGGCGCACCAGATTGGGCAACGCGAACGCTGCCCCACCGCCGCAGAACCTTCAGCAATTCACGATTGATGAGGGCATCGCCGGCATTTTCGTATTGGGTATTGGCAGAGAAAAAGAAAATGGCGCGAGGCAACGCCTTGTTCGCGATCAACCCCGCCTCCTCCAACAAAACGGGGGAGACGAGGCTGGCACATTCAAACGGGGATGACCGATAGATCTTCATTTCAACACGATGTCCTCTGCAGCGGTGCGTGATCATGCAAAATGGCTTAGGCCGCCTGAACATTTTCCGGTTGCTTGAGGATGTTGTCGAAGTAGAGGACCGTCTTTTCGATGCCTTCGCGCAGAGCAGTCTTTGGCTCCCAGCCAAGGGTCTGTCTGGCGAAGGAAATGTCCGGGCAGCGTTGGCGGGGATCGTCCTCCGGCAACGGCAGATTGATGACGGTCGATTTGCTTCCCGTCACGTCTATGACCAGTTCGGCAAGCTCGCGTATGGTGAATTCGACCGGATTGCCGATATTCATCGGTCCCGTGACGGAAGCACCGCTTTCGAACAGACGGAAAATTCCCTCGATCAGATCGTCGACATAGCAGAAGGACCGCGTCTGTCTTCCAGTGCCGTAAATCGTGATGTTTTCGCCGCGCAGAGCCTGCGTGATGAAATTCGAAACGACACGACCGTCATCCGGTCGCATATGCGGGCCGTAGGTATTGAATATGCGCACGACCTTGACCGCAAGTCCGTGCTGACGCTGATACTCGAAGGTCAACGCCTCAGCGACACGTTTGCCCTCGTCGTAGCACGCCCGCGGCCCGATCGGATTGACCATGCCACGATACGTTTCCACCTGGGGATGGACCTCAGGATCGCCATATATTTCCGATGTGGATGCCTGAAAGAAGCTGGCCTGACTGGACTTTGCAAGCCCCAGCAGATTAAGCGTGCCTTGGAAATTGACCTTCAGGGTGCCGATACCGTTTGCCTGGTAATCGGGCGGTGAAGCCGGGCAGGCAAAATTCATCACGGCATCGCACTTGCCGATATAGGCCTCCCGGATGTCGTGAACGATGAAATGAAACGCTTCATGATCCATCGAATGGCTCAGATTGCGCACACGCCCGGTGTGAAAATTGTCGAGACCTGTCACTTGATAACCGCCAAGCAGCAGACGATGCGCGAGGTGTGACCCGAGAAAACCGGCCGCGCCGGCCAGAACAACGTGCTTCGCCATCATGCAACCTCCATCTCAACCGGAACATGGATGATGTGCTGCCCATGCGTCTTGCCTAGTCCGAAATAGGCACCCGTGAAACTTTCTACGCTCTGCTTCGACACCACGTTTCGTAAATCGATTACGGTTCTCCCGCGGCTGTTTTCCATCAATCTGTTGAGATCGAGACCGTGAAATTCTGGCCACTCCGTCAGAATGACCACCGCATCGGCATCTTTCGCCGCTTCGAAAACATTGGCTTCAAGCCGAATATCCGGCATCAGCAACTGGGCGTTCTCGCCAGCTATCGGATCATAGCCCACCACCTGCGCCCCAAGCCGAACGAGGCCAGGAACGATGACCAGCGCAGGAGAGTCCCGCATGTCGTCGGTATTGGCCTTGAATGCCAAGCCAAGCACCGCGATACGTTTACCCTCCAGCCGCCCCCCGATAGCCTTGCGGATCTTGCTGACCATCATCAGCTTGTGCCGATGGTTGGCCGCAATTACGGCCTCGACGATTGTGAGCGGGGAGTTGTATTCGATCGCCGTTTTGACAAGCGCCTGCGTATCCTTGGGAAAGCACGAGCCACCATAGCCGGGTCCGGGCGTCAGAAAATCCCGCCCGATCCGGGCATCGGCGCCGACACCGGCAACGACTTCGTCGATATCAGCTCCCGCCTCTTCGGCAAGCCTTGCGACCTCATTGATGAACGAGATTTTGGTGGCGAGAAAAGCATTGGCAACGTATTTCACCAGTTCCGCCGTCTGCACCGAAGAGACCAGGTGTACGGCGGCGCCCGCCTCCGCGATGGGCCGGTAAATGTCTTCAAGTGTCCGACGAGCCTGTGGGCTGGAGGAACCGATGACGATCCGGTCAGGGTTCATGAAGTCTTTGATGGCGGCGCCTTCACGCAAAAATTCCGGGTTAGAGGAAATCGCAAATCCGGAACTGGGGATATATCGGCCGACGATCTGCTCGATCTCACTATTCGTGCCGACAGGAACCGTAGATTTTGTCACGAACAGGATTTGCTCAGGCCGGGATTGCCGCTGTATCGCCGCATGCCGGGCAATATCACCCACCGCCGCAAACACGTAATCGAGGTTGGCGCCGCCATCGAGGGCGGATGCCGGCGTTCCGACGCAGATGAAAAATATGCTGACATCGGCGTCGATTGCATCCTGTATCTGCGTTGTGAAGATCAAGCGGCCAGCATCCTGATTGCGAGCAACCAAAGCCTCGAGGCCCGGCTCGTAGATCGGCATCTGCCCGGCCCGGAGTTTGGCTATTTTATCCTCATGAATATCCATGCATGTGACGTGGTGCCCTATTTCCGCGAAGCACGCCCCCGATACGAGGCCGACGTAGCCAGTGCCAATGACACAGATTTTCATGCCAGCTCTCCAGTTTGTTGGTTCAGATCGCATTTAAAAGGCGTTGGTACCCTTGATGACGCAGGGGATGGTTGCGCAGAGAATGCCGAGATCGAGCGCGAGAGACTGGTTCTTCACGTAGGACCGGTCGGCCTCGATCCGTCGCTCCATGTCCCCCAGACTGGAAGTTTCACCTCTGTTTCCCATGATCTGTGCAAGCCCCGTTATGCCGGGCTTGACCCGGAAACGGTCGCGGTAGTCGTGAATCTGTGCTGCAAAATCATCGTCCAGCTTGAGCGGATGAGGGCGTGGTCCGACCAGCGACATGGAGCCCAGAAGAACGTTGAAAAGCTGCGGTAATTCATCGAGACTGGTGGCTCGCAATATCTTACCAAGAGGCGTTACCCGTGGATCATCGCGGGCGCATTGAGTAAATATGCTCGGTTCTCGTGCGACGTACATTGTACGGTATTTGAAGCAGTTGAACGGGACGCCGCCCAAACCATAGCGAGCCTGAACAAACAGCGCCGGACCGGGTGTCGTTTGCTTGACGGCGATATAAAGCAGAATCAGCAGTGGCAGTAACGCCGCGACTGCAATCGCCGAAATAGTCAGATCTATCACACGCTTTACAGAAAATTCCGTGCGCTCGAATGGAGGATCGATCGTAGCAGAAGACATGTTAGCCTCGATTGCCAATTCGAATTTCAGTGGGCGCTGAATTTTCGAAAAATTAACCTTTCGTCAATTTTTCAGTTTCGAATGCATCGGTCAACGGACTAGATGTCATCAATTCTATCTATCGATTCTTTATCGCGACAGAATATAATATATTACTATAAGTATATATATTTAATACACGCAAAGACCAATTGAACGAATTTCACACGTATTAATTGTTAGGTATTTAAAATTATAATACACCACAGTCAGACTTGCTCGACGGGCCAGCACCATATGCGGGGTAACGCCAGGATATGACTGCCATCGGCACCGCCGAATATCCCGAATTCATGTGAAGGTAGTGATGTTCAACTACCACGCTGTCCTTGCCGCGCTGATCTGTGATCGCCCTTTCATGAATGAGCAACTGGAGTTTCTGTGACCTTGCCCCCAAGTTTTATCCTGTTTCTTGTTCGCTCCAGCGGTTTTTTAGGTGCTCCCCGAATTTCGGCCAGCGGGAGCTGGAATTTTCGGGAGTTAAAGCTCATGTCGGCGGGGATGCCGATGAGCTGTTCATAAGCGAAATCAGTAACTTGTTGCCGATCGAGCTGTGTGGCCGGAACTCATATAGTCTCTATGACGATCCCTCCAACATAAACAGAAACTCTTCGCCATCGTGCTGATAGCTTTCTGCACTCGATGATGAACAGCACCGATTCCAGCACAGTGTCCACTCGGAACAACTGCTGTATCTCAACACCCTAGATCTTTTCGTCGAGGGGGCGACGCTCTTCCGGCCTGACACCAATTTATGGACTCGATCTAGCCGCCTCACGGTCGCAGAATATCCGTCGTCAAGCCTGCCGCATGAAAGGGCGGCTTCAAGCGGAAAGCTCATCATGATGTCGGCAGCAGTAAACTCATCTCCGGCAAACCAGTTTCTCGACAAAAGCTCTGTCTCGATAAAATTCAGGTGCACATCCAGCATCGGACGCACCTACTTTGCGACGAACTTCCCGAGCATCTGGACGCTCTGTCAATATTCCATGCCGAAACGCAACTTTCGACGCCCCGAGCACCGGCAAACAAGACGGGCATCACCGATGCCTCGCCGTAATGCAGGAATGGCCGATACCAGCGTTATACCTCACCGGATCCATTTTGTCCCAGTCGCGTACAGCCTCCCATGAGCCGTCCTGGCAACATGGTGGGCTATGGCCGCGACTGTATCATAAGGGCCATCTAGATTTTGCTTGCCCCCTGCATCGTCATAGTCGTAACGACGCTATCGGTCAGCTTGCTGGGCGACTGGCTTTGCGATCGGCTGGATCCGACCCTTTCATAGAACAGGTGCCATCAGCGATTGGAACCAATCCTTCGATCAAAGCTGGTCTGGCGAGACGCAAACACATCCCGCCAGATCTTAACCAAGCCATCGGCAAGGTCGGGATCGTCAGGCGTAGAAGTCCGGGGCTTTCTTGAAGGTCGCCCAGGCATCAGGATCGTGACCGGTCACGACCGTCGCATCGTTCTTTTCGGCATAGGTGCGGAGTTTCTGCACCGATCGGACGGTATCCACCGTCGAGGCGAGGAATCCGGGCAATGCCTTTTCTTCCCAATGATCGACCGTATAGGCGGCATCGATGGTTAGGAGCAGCGGCTTGCTGTTTGGAAGACGCACAAGGAAAGACTGGTGGCCGGGGGCATGTCCGGGCGTGAAGATCGTTGTCAGCGTACCGTCGCCATAAACGTCGTAATAGTCGTCCTGGGTGCCATTCAGGAACTGCCATTTGAGACCGGGCTTGTCGAAATCCTTGCGGATATAACCGCCGCCGGCAAACCAGTCGGGCGTGAAGGCATATTCATATTCTGAACGCTGCACGATGTGGGTCGCATTCGGACGGCATCTCGCGCCGAGCCGCTGTTCGCCCAACCTACTTTCGCCTTGAAGGGAGCTGAACTTCCGGCCCGCTATTTGTTCGCGTCGATGCCAGAATCCTTTCCCCTTTTTTGGTTTTTCGAGCTTAGTTCTCAACGGTCCTTATTTATGGCTCCGGACGTCTTTGCCCGACCTCCCCCTTGTAATCCAGTATTTCAGCACGACTTAGATGGCAGTGACGGCTCGTCTTCAGGGCGCTGTCATCAAGGGTGCAAAACCTTGCCCCAACAAAGGAGGACGTGATGTCTTCCAATCTAGCAGCATCGCATGTCGAACCCGCCGGCTTCAAGTTGGTCAGGGAAGTGTTAATGTCAGCCGGCCTCCGGGGATCCGCGTCGGACGCGAGTTCCGACATGAAACGTGACGCCTCGCTCTTCCTCTCACCTGAGTTCCGCGGCGGTGTGAGGACCAAATCGGCTCTCCTGAATTCTCTCGCCAACCGCAAACAGTCGTCGACACGAGCAAGCCTTGATCCCCAACCCGAGGGTAGCGCTGTTGATCGGTGGCAAGATGAGGGTGGGCGCTGATGGGCATCTCCTTCCCAAACGAAGCTCGTAGTTTTGACGACAGAAATCGCTGTGTCCGTTCACCGGATACGACGGGATGTTCGAGATCAAATTCTATCTGGCGACTGAAGTCTTGGCCTGCGAGAAGTCGCACCGAGATGCCACCGAGGCAGATTATTTGACGGCGTTCGATGAGTTGCGCCCAAGAATTCTGAAAGCTGCGACCTCTGCTTATTCCAAAGTGCGATCCAGCGCCATCACGCTGGATCTCGCGCATTTTCGTTGAGCATACCGTGATCCTGAAAGAGTACGATCGTGCATCATCAAGCCAAATCAGCTCCAACGCTTCAACCAGGAACAGCGAAAACTGTGCTTGTGAGCGAATTTGCGAAAAGGTTTCGCCTCGGTCAGGTGGAGGAGAACCGGTTGCGGAAGCTCCTCGGCCCCATCGCCAAGGAAATAGACCTCCTGAGAAATGCCGGCAGATAAAGGGATCGGCCCCCCACAGAGCGTTCAACATTCTCCCGACAGGAACGGTGCCGTCATGAAGACAACGGTGAAAAGCATCACGATCATTCGACCGTTCCAGCTTCCCGGGATGGCGCAACCTCATCCACCAGGCGTCTTCGAGCTTCAGATTGATGAGGAGCCCATCGACGTCACATGGGAGGCTTATCATACGACAATGACCTTACTCCTTAGCTCCAACGGGCGCACCGAGGCGTGGCCTGTGTCGAGGTAGGAAGTCGAAAAAACGCTGCCGCCGTCTATCGCTCCTTAAGCAACCTCAAGACTCGTCACACCCGACGAACTGGTAACGATCGAAAATTTTATCGTGCAAGCCAAGTTGCCCTTGCTGTTTCCAAGATCCGGACCGACAGCGCCGCAGCGGCAATAACACACTCCGATCTCAGGTCACTCCGATCTTAGCGGTGGGATCAAGGAGATCACCATGACAATCGACCGCGCCAGTGTGAGAACAATTCTCAAGCCATGGGGTCGTCTTGATCTCGGGCCATGGGCATCGAAACACCATCAGGATAGCCCGGTCGGCGAAATCTCGTTTGACTGTGGCGAAGAGGGAGGGCCGGACCGTCTACTCCTCCTGAAGCTCCTCTTTACAGGGGAAACACTGTCGATACAGGTTCATCCCGATGATGCTACCGCCAAGTCGATGGGGATGAAAAGCGGCAAGAGCGAAGCCTGGTATCTGTTGGCAGCAGAAGACGGGGCGCAGGTCGCCGTAGGTCTCAAACGGCCACTGACACAGCTCGAATTCAGGAAGGCCGCGCTCGACGGATCAATTGACGGCCTTCTCGACTGGCAGGAGGCGGCGGCCGGTGACGTGTTCTATGTTCCGGCTGGCACCGTGCATGCCATCGGTGCAGGTCTGGTCATTGCTGAAATCCAGCAGCGCAACGAGACGACGTTCCGCATCTGGGATCATGGACGTTCGCGAGAACTGCATATCGACCAAGCCATAGCCGTGGCACGGTTGGAACCGGCGAGCAGCAGGAAGCTACCACGGCACATCACCGTCGAGCGCGCCGAGCTCATGTCTTGTCCGTTCTTCACCCTCGAACGGTTAGACCTCCCTGCCGACACCGTTTGGGAGTTGACCGCGAGCCGCGAAAGCTGGGCTCTGGTCGTCGCGGGAGGCGGAGCAATAGGATCCCTGACAGCGAGGATCGGCGATGCGTTTTTCGCAGAAGCTGATCGGGCCGACATCCATGTCGGGGCTGAAGGAATTGTCTTGCTTATTGCCGCCGCGGCGAGCGCGCCCGTGATCGGGCTCCTGAGGCAGCTCCCGGCCGAAGATCGATTGCGACCCGGATACGAGCTGGAAAGTGGTCGCCAGGTCCGAAGCGTTATTCCATTCCGCTCGTCAGGAGTTCCGCTATGAATCAACTCAAAGATATTGCGTTCATCGGCAACTCCCTGCCGCGCCGCTGCGGTATCGCGACTTTCACGACGGATCTGCAGCAGGCGGTTTCGAAATCTCCCGCCCGTGTCGCCACGGCGATCGTGGCTATGACGGACCATGGTCATGTCTACGACTACCCGCCGGAGGTCCGTCTCGCGATAGCCGATAACAACCTTGACGATTATATTCATGCCGCGGACGTCCTGAACGCCGGCAATTTCGACGTCGCCTGCCTGCAGCACGAATTCGGAATTTTTGGCGGCGAGGACGGAGATCATATCGTTGCGCTGCTGTCGCGGTTGAAGATGCCGATCGTCACCACGCTGCACACGGTTCTCGCGGAGCCAAGTATCGGCCAACGCCGCGTCCTAAACGAAATCATCGACCTGTCTGCCAAAGTGGTAGTCATGGCGGAAAAGGGCAGGACTTTGTTGTCGCAGGTCTATCACGTGCCGGCAGGCAAGATAGAAGTCGTCCCCCATGGAATTCCCGACATGCCGTTTTTGGAACCGGCATTCTCGAAAGCTGACCTTGGCTTCGACGGGCGCTCGGTGATCCTGACGTTCGGCCTTCTCTCACCAAACAAAGGCATCGAAGTCATGATCGACGCGATGCCCTTGATCTTGGAAAGCCGCCCGGATGCAGTCTACGTGATCCTGGGAGCAACCCATCCCAATCTCGTGCGCGACCACGGCGAGGCCTATCGCGAAAGCCTGGTAAAGAGGGTGAACGAACTGGGCATCGAGAACAGCGTGGTGTTTCTTGATCGCTTCGTCGACAAGGCAACGCTTCTGGAGTTCATCTCCATGTGCGATGTCTATGCCACGCCTTATCTCAATGCGGCCCAGATGACATCGGGCACTCTGGCTTACAGCTTCGGTCTAGGGAAAGCCGTCGTCTCTACACCTTACTGGCATGCGCAAGAATTGCTGGCCGAGGGACGCGGCGTACTTGTCCCATTCGGCGACGCGACGGCTATCGGGCGGGAAATTTCGTCGCTTCTCACCGACGACACAAGACGCGACGAAATGCGACGGCGCGCCTACGAAACCAGTCGACCGACGACGTGGCAAAAGACCGCCGAGCACTATCTCGCATTGTTCTCACAGGTGTCGCTTCAAAATTCCGCACGTCAGGCCGTACCACCAACCAGTGTCGTGATGCGAAAGACCCCTACCCCCGTCGAGCCGCAGCTCGGTTACTTCATGTCGATGTGCGATGATACGGGACTGTTCCAGCATGCGGTCTATTCTGTACCTGATCGTTTGCATGGTTATTGCGTCGATGATAATGCCCGCGCGCTTCTTTTGTCGGTTGCTCTCAACGAACCCGGCGAAAGGCTACTGCCGGAAAAACTCGCCTCGCGCTTCGCGTCCTTCGTGCAGCACGCCTGGAACCCTGACGAGAAACATTTTAGAAACTTCATGGGCTTCGACCGACGCTGGCGGGAAGATAAAGGATCGGAGGACAGCCACGGCCGAACGCTCTGGGCTCTTGGCGAATGCGCCCGCGGCGACGCAAGCCCATCCCGGCGCGCGTGGGCCGCGGGCCTGTTCGCGCAGGCATTGCCGATCGTTGAAGGTTTCGGCTCGCCGCGCGCCTGGGCCTTTGCGCTTTTGGGCCTGGACGGCTATTGCGCAGTCTCGCCTCACGACACGCTCGCTCATCGGATCCGCTCGACACTGGCCGACAGGCTGATGGATATCTTCCTTCGTGTCGAAGGAACGGGCTGGAGCTGGTTCGAGGAAGGACTGTCCTACGACAATGCCCGGCTGTCTCAGGCCCTAATCGCGACAGGATTGAGTACTGAACGACCAGACTACGTGAAAGCAGGACTCAAATCCTTGCGATGGCTGATGACGATACAGACGAGCCCTGAAGGACTATTCAGGCCTGTCGGCACGAATGGATTTACCGATCGGACGAGAGAGGTGAAGCTCTTCGATCAACAGCCTCTGGAGGCGGCAGCGACGATCGCTGCATGTCATGCCGCATGGCGGGTCAGCCACGACATCATTTGGAAAGAAGAAGCTGCAAAGGCCTTCGCCTGGTTCTTCGGCAGCAACGATCTCTCATTGCCGGTCGTGGATCTCGAAACAGGCAGTTGTCGCGACGGTCTGCATCCGAAGCGTCTCAATGAAAACAGAGGCGGCGAATCCGTGGTCTGCTATCTCCTCGGCCTTGTGGAGTTTCGTAAGCTTTCGCGCGCCAGCGGTCATCCTTCGACACTCGCTCCGCTTCGCGCGCTCACCGCGTAAAGCATCGCAGCCTCAACTCAGATCGAGATCATCTTGTCACAGACAGCATTTCTCAACCGCCAAGCACTTTTCCTACGGCCCGATCCCACACGCGTCGTGGTGCGGCCCTTCAAACCTGCCACGGAACCACGAGATCTCAAACCAACAGACAAGACGCGAGCCAATCACATCGTTGATCGTGTGCTCGGGCTCCACAGCGAGTTCGCAGAGCAGCAACTTGACGAGGTTCTCGAAAATTTCGAGGGCCGACACCGCAATCTGCTGGCGACGTTCGAAAAGCGCGCTATCGAAATGGAGGAGGCGTTCGCACCCCACATTGCGTTTACTAGAGTGCAACGCCAACTCGTGGGTGCATACTTCATGCATGAATATTCATTCGAGGCATCCGCCCTGTTCAACCCGAGCATTGTCCCCCATGCGGATCAGTCAGGGGTGCCTAGCGGCAGCAAGCGCTTTATCTTAAGCCTGCGTGCGGTCGGCGAAGGACATGTTTCGTCTCTCACCTTTCGATCAGGAATTGTCGACCAGAATGGCATTGTGGATATCGAACCCACGGCCCGACTTGCGTCCATTCCGACCTTCGACAACCCCTCATTTACAACTCCCAACGAGCCTTTGGAACTGAAATTTTCCTCCGAGCAGCCAATCAGTGAGCGGGTGATATTTCCGATCACCGCCGCGCAGTCGAATGGCATCGAGGATGCTCGCTTCGTCGAGTTCGAAGAAGCTGGTCAGAAAACCTACTACGCCACCTATACGGCCTATAATGGCAGAGACATTCGCTCCGAACTGCTCGAGACCACAGACTTTTTGTCGTTCCGGATGACGCCGCTGACGGGGACAGCTGCCAAGAATAAAGGAATGGCGTTATTTCCGCGAAAGATCGACGGCCAGTTTGCAATGATCGGTCGTCAGGACAATGAAAACCTTTATCTCATCCGCTCCAGCGACCTCCACGTCTGGAATGGCGGCGAGATCATTCTTGGCCCGAAATTTCCATGGGAATTCGTGCAAATGGGCAATTGCGGATCGCCGATTGAACTCGACGAGGGTTGGTTGCTTCTGACCCACGGTGTGGGACCCGTGCGAAAATACGCAATCGGCGCAGCCCTTCTCGACAAGCGCGATCCGTCCAAAGTTCTCGCCCGCTCGAAAGAGCCACTCGTTCACCCGGAGCCATCGGAAAGGGAGGGATATGTTCCAAACGTCGTCTACACATGCGGCGCGATGCGCCACAACGATCAGATCGTGCTACCTTACGCAATCTGTGACACGTTCTCGAACTTCTCGACGATCAAGATCGCCGACCTGCTGGACACGCTGACCGGCTGACTCTCTGGATTGGGTTATCATCGTTTGGTGCCGACACAGGGGAGTCCAGGCAACATCAAACAGCCGCAATGCCGGGGTAAATTGTCCCTCGACTGCGATGCCGCCCTGAGGGGCGATACCATTGGCGAGTTCGCTTGCGTTAGTCCCCGTCAATCATTTCCGAAATCACGACCTTTATGGAGCAAGCCTCATGACGGCTTGAATTGTTCTTCTGAAATCACCACGCCGAAAATCCACTCCATCTGCCAGCGGCCGTGCTCGGGCCACCGCGAATGCGACAGTAATATCGAGCCCGCAGAACCTAATGAGACGATATGAACAACATATGGTTTCAGCCCGAGAAGCCGCCCAAGCTGGTGACCGGGTCGAAGCGGAAAACCTTTATCAGCACGCTGAACACTTTTATCGCACGGCAGCCCTGCAGAAAACCGGCACCCAACGATGATCGTGGAAAAAAGTCATCCACGGACCAAGGCTCGGACGAAAAAGCCTGGCTCAAAATCCTTGCCAAATATCGCACGCCGCATGCGGGCCGCAGCGTGTTCGAGTTGACCGTCACAGCGATCCCTTTCGCCACTTTCTGGACGCTGACCTGGTTAGCGGTTCATTACGGCTTCTGGTGGGGCCTGATCCTGATCGTCCCGGCAGCCGGGTTCCTGCTGCAGCTGTTCATGATCCAGCACGATTGCGGCCACGGCTCCTTCTTTGCCCGGCGGCGCTTCGATGACTGGACAGGACGCGTTCTCGGTGTTCTCACGCTAACTCCATATGACTATTGGCGCAGGGCGCATGCCACGCATCACGCGTCGGCCGGCAATCTCGATGAGCGCGGCGTCGGCGACATCACCACCCTCACCGTCACGGAATATTATGGACGATCGCGCTGGGGACGGATCGGATATCGCCTTTATCGGCATCCGCTGGTGATGTTTGGCGTCGGCCCGGCCTGGCTTTTCCTCTTCCAGCAACGCCTTCCGATGGGGATGATGCGCGATGGCGTGCTTCCCTGGATGTCGACGATGGCCACCAACGTTGCGGTGGCGGTGATCGCCGCGCTCCTGATCTGGGTTATCGGCCCTGTCTCTTTTGTAGTCGTCCACCTACCGATTGTTCTTCTCGCGGGTTCGATCGGCGTCTGGTTATTCTACGTGCAGCATCAGTTCGAGGAGACGCACTGGTCGAAAGAGCCGGAATGGCAGTTTCCAAAAGCCGCCCTTCAAGGTGCCTCTCATTATGATCTGCCGCGTCCTCTGCGCTGGTTGACCGGAAACATCGGCATCCACCACGTGCACCACCTCTCCAGCAAATTCCCTACTATCGACTGCCGGAGGTCCTTCGAAACCATCCGGAACTCGGCGAAATCGGCAGGATCACGCTGTGGCAGAGCCTGCAATGCGTAAAGCTGGTCCTGTGGGACGAAGGAAGCCGGCGGCTGGTCTCGTTTCGTGAAGCGGCCACTATCGCGCCACTTACCCGGGGAGCTCACGTTTGATCCTTATAATATCTTCATTATCGGGCTGTCCGACGAAGGCGCGATGGAAGACGTCATGCTGGCGATCTATCCCGAATTGTTTGGTGCCGGCGCGATCATCGGCGGGCTTCCTTATGGAACCGCCACAGGCATAAGGCTCTCGAAGGCATGCCGGACCAAAACGCCCCGAGCGTCAGCTAGATGGAGTCGCCCCTCATGACCGCAGCGTCCAGCTGGGGGCCACCCAAGCATCTCCGTCTGGGATGGAACACACGACCAGACGGTAAAGCCAGTCAATTCCGAGCAGATTTTCCTTCAATGGACAGCGAAAGCTCCTCTGGCAATTCAGGGTCGTTTATGCTGGGGCCGGAATTTTGTCCACCGCACGCGAGGCCGGTTGCGCGACAGAGAGTTGATACGACCGAGACAGCAGAAGCTTAGAAAAAAAGAGATAGGTATTGCAAAACTAAAAATTGAGCTTACATATTGTTTATCGACCAATGCTTGTGACGTCGTTCCAGAGCTTATGCTCCCGTTGGATTTCCTCTCAAATAATCGATCTAGTCCCGCAAGGCATCGCGGGAACCACAACGATTGCTTTGAAAGGAAATCGTTATGAACACTGGTACTGTAAAGTGGTTTAACTCCACCAAAGGCTTCGGCTTCATTCAACCTGACAATGGCAGCACGGATGTCTTCGTGCACGTGTCTGCCGTAGAGCGCGCCGGCATGCGTTCGCTCTCGGATGGTCAGAAGATCACTTATGACATCGTCTAGGATCGCAAGTCCGGCAAGAACTCTGCCGACAACCTTCAGGCGGCGTAATAAGGTCATTCGCACCGCTGACCACGGATGTACTGGCAGCAAAGCTGAATGACTGTGAGAGGTCGGGTTCATGCCCGGCCTTTTGTTTTTCCCGCCACAGAGATTGGCAATTTAATCTCCGAAGCGTCCGCAAGGACGGGTCTGTTTTCGACCGCTCGTTGGCTTAAGCGGTGTGGCAGCCAAAAATGACAATAGCCTGCTCAAACGGCGAGGCAGGCATGTGGCAGAAATAGTCGCCGTGTCATAGGTATCGCTGTGTTTCCCATGGCTTCACCCAACCGAGAGGAGGACGCGATGTCTTCCAACGAGTATTCCGGTTACGTTTCACAAAATCTGGCTCGTTCCAGTACGTTCGGATATCATGAGCAAGCGGCCCTTGGCGCGCTTCTCAAAACTGCGGTCACCGGCGACGCTACGCGAAATCTGCCCTTGGCGGCGATGAGAGCCTTTCCAAATTTCGGCGTCGATGGAAAAATACGCGTGCTGACCACCATTTAGAGCACGACATTCCTCCCGCTTTAGCAAGTCCGCTTCGAGACAAACGCCGACCCAGATCCCGGCTCAAACAGCGCCGACAATTGTCGGGCGCCAGAGGATAAACCCATGGCCAAAGGCCAAACGCGTAGCAACCGCGAGATCCGTAAACCGAAAAAAGACAAATCCGCAACAGCGGCACCCGCGCCATCTGGCTCGCAGGTCAAGCTCACCGGCGGCCACACGGCGAGTGTCAGTAAGAAATAGCTGGGGGCTGTCACCCCCAATATCATCGCAAGGGCGCGATACCGTGCTCATTCTTCGAGGACACAATGATAAACTACACCACCCGAAAATGCGCGGAGGCGCTATTTCGCGCACCTGTCGCCGAAGTTGGTTCCAGTGCCGAAAAGCTCTCGAACCTTCGAAAACGGATGCAACTGCGGAAGCGCGAAGTGCGCGACAGCGAACGAACCGTCCGAGATGCCGCCCGTCGCCTCCGTCACCCTGTCGCAACCGCGAGGGCGCAAATGTGACCCGGTTCGATTATTTGGGCGGGGCTGGACTTTACGCTGGCAAGTCGAAAGCTGGAATAAGCGGCCCTCGCTATCGGCGGTTCGAGACAGCTGCCGAAGCCCTCCGTTTCGCCGTAGAGGACATGCCAAACAGTCAACAACGTGGCTCTATGTTGGAAATTGACGAGGCGCGTTTTGATCAGAACCAGATTCGCGCGCTCTATGACGCGCCAGGCTACCCACTTTCACGCCGGCTCGCCTGATTGGCGACAGGTCTGACTTACTCTTGGGACGCCGGCGTAAGCTTTGATCTGCGACGCTCAGAGATCCGGGATCACCGTCGCGACCAGGCTGGTCCGGTAGGCCTTTACTTTCCGTGTCCTATGAACTGACGGCTGAAAAAGAGGACTACGACATGACCGATCTACAAGAATTTGCTTCGAGTTCGAATGGAGACAAGTGGTTCTTTGGAAAGGACGCCGCGACCAGCAGGCTTTTCGTCCTCCACTGGGGGAACGCATCCTCTGGCGGCCACGAGACAAGATCGTCGGTCGATGCTTTCTTGAACCAGCAGCCCTTCGGTCCCGAGCGTGAGGCACTGGTCGTGTTCCTGAAAAAGAATAAAACAAGTGAAGACACCGGCATTCGCGAAGATGCTGAGACGCCATCCCTGCGGCTGGCCGAGGAGTACCTGCGCCTCGGCGGGCGTCGGCGAGTGAAAGTCGACGACAAAATCGTGAGCACGCGAAAGTGGGACGATGAACCGGCCATGGCATCGTCGTTCTGGAAGGAGCATATCGAGCCTCTGGATGAAAAGCAGCGACGCGAGGTGAAATTGCATCTCCCATCGATCAGCGATGTCTGATCCGAAGGGCAAGCGGGTCTTGTGATGAGTCCCGGGTCTGGGCAACGAGCAAAGCCGAGCGTGGTGCACGACGCTGGCGATTGGGACGATTGAGGCGTCGGCACAGTTATCAACGGTGCGCTTCGGGCTGCATGACTGATGCGTTGATGAGCCGGTGCGGCGCGCGGAATATTTGCCTTTGCCCTGTCTTAGGGGCAGCGGCCTCACCATCAGCTTTCAGGGGCCGTTGCTATGCCGATGCTCAAAATTCATCATTGTACGACTTACACCTTTCGAGAGAAGGTGTCGCTGTCGCCGCACCGCCTTTTGCTCAGGCCACGTGAAGGCCGCGAGCTCAGGCTGCTGAGCCATGAGATTTCCATTTTCCCCGAGGCTGAGCTGAGCTGGTCGCACGATGTATTCGGCAATGCGATCGCTTCAGCGACATTCCAGACACCCAGCGACAGCCTTGTTGTGGACAGCATGGCAACCGTCGATTTGACGGCATCTGCATGGCCCGTCTTCGACATTGCGGCGTCGGCAATCAACTATCCTTTCCTGTACTCCGACAACGACTGGACTGACCTCGGAACGCTGACAGTTCAGCAGTATGAGGACGTCGAGCAGCGACTTGCGACATGGGCGCGCGGCTTCGTCGCGGGAAGGCCAACGGATACGCTGTCCCTCCTCAAGGATGTCAGCCTTGGTGTTGCTTCCTCTATCTCTTACCAGAGCCGGGATGAGGAAGGCACGCAGGCGCCATTGTTTACTCTTAATCGGGGTTGGGGCTCCTGCAGAGACTTTGCCGTACTATTTGTGGAGGCGGTGCGCAGTTTGGGCTTCGGCGCCCGGATCGTCTCAGGCTATCTGTTCAATCCGGGCAGCTCACTCACCGGCTCGACGGACTATGGATCGACGCATGCCTGGGCGGAGGTTTTCGTTTCGGGCGCCGGTTGGATCACATTCGATCCCACGAATCGCAGCATGGGCGGCGCCAACCTCATCCCAGTTGCTGTGATCCGCCATATCGCCCAGGCCGTTCCGGTCTCAGGGAGCTTCATGGGTGCGGCAGACGCCTTTCTGTCAATGGACGTGACCGTAGAAGTCAAAGCAGTCGACCCTGTACAAGCAGCGCGGCTTTGACGCTCGTCGAAACGGGCACTCAATGCTCGCGCTCCCAAGTTATTCCGCTCTTGAGGCGAATTGAAGAGTTGACCCATCATTGAGTGGCTAACTTCCAGGAGGATATTCAAGTTCGACCAAACGTTTACTCCTCATAGTGGCAGCAAGCACCGGACGAAAAATGTGTGCTCCCGGACGACAAAATTGAAAAGGATAAACCTGTCGCGGGAAGAGGTGAGGCAGGCCGGCGCGAGGCTAAAGCCGACGCTCCGCGAAAGTACATTTCGTCTCGGATCGACCATTGCAATCTGCGCGTACATGCGTTCATCGATCTTGCCGAGCTGATTTCACCACACCAGGAGCCACCATGCTTATCCTCGTCCGAGACAACAACGTCGACCAAGCCCTGCGCGTCCTCAAGAAGAAGCTGCAGCAGGAGGGCATCGCCCGGGAAATGCGTTTGCGCGAGCACTTCGAGAAGCCCTCCGAAAAGCGCCCACGAGAAAATGCAGAAGGCATTCGCCGCGCCCGCAAACTCGCTCAGAAAAAGCTTAACAGGGAGTTGGGTCTAAGTCCTGCGAAGAAGTCAAAACCACGATCTAAATGATCGTCGCCTGATTTCGTAAGGCCGTTCACCCCGGCCAGCCAATGCTTCGCCATGTCAATCCAGTGATAGACAATGAACCCGCATCACTCCCTATCCGAACGCTCCGAACTCTCCGGCCGCTACACTGACAACGGTATCACCATCGTTGTGGAAATTTTCCACCCTGAGGCGCGGATGATTGGCGGATGGAAGTGACCAACACGGCGCGGCGCCAATTGCGGTCATTGCCGATCGCTTTGACTTGTGAGCATGTCCGCTCAAAAGCCCTCCTCGCACCCTCGGCATTCGCACCGCCGCAAAAGCCGCGCGGCCGCCCACCGAAAAATCCTCAATTCGCCTTGGCATCCACGTCGGCATAAGTGGGGAGTTTTACTTCCGCACCTCTCCATTGGGAAAAATTCACGCGGCATTGACACCTGCTGTCGTTCTTGAACGAAAAGGGTTCGGGTCGAAACTAATCCGTATGGGGCTGGTTGGAACAGGAGGCGTCGACGCTAGTTATATCCAATCAGGCATCGAAGCCGAATTCCACGCACCGATCGCTCAGGTGCAAACGTCCTAGAGCGAACGGAGTGTCCCTATGCCCCCTGTTATCGTTCTCGTCGTTGAAGACGAGCCGCTTTTGCGCATCGCTGCCATCGACATGGTGGAATCCGCTGGGTTTGAGGCGGTCGAAGCCGCCGACGCCACTCAGGCGGTGGAAATCCTGCAAAGCCGCATGGATATTTGCATTGTATTCACCGATATCGATATGCCGCGCGGCATCGACGGATTGCGCCTCGCGGCCCTCATACGGGATCGTTGGCCGCCAATCCATGTGATCATCACGTCCGGCCACACGAAGCCACCGCAGGGCAGCTTGCCGTCGGACATGGTGTTCTTCTCAAAGCCGTATCGCGAGACCGACGTGATCGCAACGATGACGCAGATGGCTGCTTAGACTCTTAAATGTTGGGTGCTGAACCTTCGACGCCCATAGAAGTAGAAGAAGAAGGCTGCGTTCGACGGCTTTTTCCGGGCGGACGGCTCCCCGCCCAGACATCCCGTGCCAAACACTGGGGGACTGAACAAAGAGGGCTGCTAAGTTCGTACGATTTGTTATTCAACAGAGAATGAAAATGCGCACTCGACTCCGTTCATCCGGGCAATGCGGTTTTGGAAGAAGGAAAGAGCGAAGGTCTCCCCATCCGTTGTCTTGAAAGCTCTCTCACTTGGAAAGCGATCCAACTTAGGAAGGTATCCTAACTGAGAGGTTGTCTGAATTTCAGCTCCGCAATTTTCATTGTTCCCGCGAAACTCAAACCGTATCGAACCGGCATCTGACGCTGTGATTGCGTAAATCACTCGGTCACCCTTCAGGGACGAACCCCGGAAGGCATGCACAACCCCGTCGGTCTGCGTCACATGTATGGCTGGATCTTTTGCTACAACAGGCGACGCGGTCGCCAAAATAGCAAGGAGTGCAGAAATGCGCATGAAAATCTCCGTAAAAAGGATCATTCCCACAGTCGTTGCGGGGTAAGCGCGAATTTCTCCGCACCTTCTGCAATTGATTGAGCTTTGGCATGTGGTGTCCACTTAAAAAGAGGTGGACACCAAGTTATGGATGAAGGTCAAAAGCTCGCGGTACGGCTGGTCGGTCGGAATGGAAGACGCCGCTTCGATCAAGGGTCGAAGGATCGCCTTGTTGCTGCCTGCCTTGAGCCCGGCGCATCGGTATCGAAACTAGCGCGAGAACATGGGGTCAATGCGAACCTCGTTTGGAAATGGATCAGGAAGCACACCCAGACCTATCCATTATCGCCGTCTTCGATATCTGCGTTTGTCCCCGTTCAGGTCGCCGCTCCCTGTCGTTTTGCATTTAACCATGAGATTCCGCGCCTAACAGTTTCAAAAAGATAGCCGGGCACTTAATTTGAGACCTGGCACTTAACTTGAGATTCCATCTTGGATTTTGGCACTTAATGTGAGATTCATTTGTCGACACAATCGACGGTGTTTCTGCATGGCTGATCCATTCCCTGATGAGGTTGACGAAGCGCTTTGGGATGAGGCGTGTCGACGAGCCGAGGCTATCCGAAGATTTCTGATACATCGATCAGGCAAAGTTGCAGCCGGGGATATGGCGCTTCTGGCTTCCGAACTGGAAGTCAGTCGGGCAACTGCATTCCGTCTTACCAAGCTATTTCGAGCTGGAGGAACGGTAATGTCGCTCGTGGAACGCAAACCCGGCCGGCCTGACGGCCGCAGGATGCTCGACGACAAGCGAGAGGAAATCATCCGCGCCACGATCAATCGGTATTATCTGACGAAAAACCGCCCAGGTATCTCTCAACTGGTTCGAGATATCCAAACGAACTGCGTCTCGGCTGGGCTAAAACCGCCCCATCGCCGGACGATCGAAACTCGTCTTGAGGACATCGACATTCACAAACGCGCGAAACGACGAGGCGAAGCCGAAATTGTAAAGCGGACAACGGCCGTGCCGGGAGGGCTTACCGCCTCGCGCCCACTCCAGATCGTCCAAGTCGACCATACGAAAGCAGATATCTTCGTTGTCGACGAGGAGACGCGTCTACCCATCGGAAGGCCTTGGCTAACTCTGGCAATGGATGTCTGCAGTCGGATGGTGACAGGGTTCCACCTCACAATGGACGCGCCCTCCCGACTTTCGACCAGTTTGTGCTTGCTACATTCCGTCTTTGACAAATCGCCTTGGTTGAGAGAGCGCGAGATCACTGAGCCGTGGCCGGTCGCTGGCCTCCCTGAGACGTTACATGTCGACAACGGCAGCGACTTCAGGAGCCGCGCGTTTAAGAGGGGGTGCGACGATGCTGGCGTAGCGATCGACTGGCGACCACCTGGTGAACCGCGCTTCGGCGGACATATCGAGCGGCTGATCGGCACCCAAATGGGAAGGATCCACTTGCTACCCGGTACTACTTTCAGCAATTCACAGGAGCTTGGCGAATACGATTCGAAGCGACATTCGGCGCTGACACTCCGCGAACTCGAGCGATACATCGCCCTCGACATTGTCGGCAACTACCATCACTCAATCCACCGCACTTTGGGGCGCCCGCCCATCGCGGTGTGGCGTGAGTACGAGGGTGAAATTCCGCTCCGCTTGCCGCAGGACCGAATGCGATTTTGTCTGACGTTCCTACCTGAGCAGGAGCGTACATTACAGCCAACCGGGATCCATCTTTTTGGAATGCGCTATTGGTCGGCAGCCCTGAGTGCCGACCTCGGGGCTGCAAATCGCCGGCTTGTCGTCAAATACGACCCAAGGGATATGTCTCGTGTCTTCGTGCGGCGACCAGCGGGCAGCTTCGTGGAAGCACGTTACGCCGATCTCACCCTGGCTTCGGTAACGCTGCACGAAGCATTGGCTGCGAGGCGTACCCTGCTGGCGAAAGGGCGACGAGAGGTCAACACCCGCACGATCGTTGGTATTGCGATCGAACAACGCAAGCTGGTGGATGCGGCGGTGAAGGCGACAGCGACGGTACGACGAGGCCGCGCCGCCAGCTCAAAAACGAAAGTGGATGACAGCGGTTGGGGCTCGCTTCGGGGTATCGACTCCAGCAAACCTGTGGCTTTCGACGAGGACATGGAGTGAGCTGGCATGAGCACCGAAATCTCCCACCTGACCGTGACCCCAGCCGAACTGCTCAGTGGAGCAGACAACCAGCGCGTCCGCGCCATAAGATCACGTCGCTGGCTCATCTACCCACGCGCTAAGCAGGTACTCGAACGCCTGAACCTCTTGGTCGATCATCCACGCGGGACGCGGATGCCATCGCTCGCCATTTATGGCGACAGCGGCATGGGCAAAACGATGATCATGAAGCGCTTCCGTGATCAGCACCCACCAACTTTCAACCCGGTTACCGGCAAGCTAAAGACACCGGTTCTTGCGATGGAGATGACCAGCCGGCCTGGCGAACGGCGCTTCTACGCCGAACTTTTGACCCTGCTCGGCGCACCGCAGCGACCGCGTGCCGATATTGCCCAGATGGAGCAAGCCGCACTGCGGATCATGGAAGCGATTGGCGTGCAGGTTTTAGTGATCGACGAGGTGCACAACATTCTCGCGGGGACCTATCGTGAACAACGCATCGTATTAAATACCCTGCGCTTTCTCAGCAACCGCCTGCAGATCTCACTCGTCTGCTTCGGCGTCAACGACGCCCGCGAGGCCATTGGTGGCGATGTCCAATTGGCGCGTCGCTTCGACCAGTTCACGCTGAGCCGCTGGGCTGCAAATGAGCAGTTCGAAATGTTGGTCGCCTTGATACTACGCAATACTCCATTGCGGCACCCATCGGTGCTAACGGCGAAATCTTTGCGGCGAATACTGCAAGTCACAGAGGGCATTACTGCCAACATTTTCCACATCGTCAACTCACTGGCCATCGAGGCAATCGAAAGCGGAAGAGAGCGGATTACTGACGAAGCCATTGAGAAATGGGAGCCAGAATTCGACGCCGACGCAGCGTTCGCATGAAGACGAACGTATACGAACGGCGATTACCGATAAGGCTGGCGCCGTGCGCCGATGAGCTTTTGTCGTCGTGGATTGCCCGACATGCGGCATTCTATGCAACTTCTCCCTTGGCCATGCTTCAGCATTGCCTCCCCGATTTGCGATCATTACGAGCCGCCGATCTGAACCTCACAGAAGATCAGGTCGTCCGCATTGCCCACATATTCTCGATCGAGCCTGATACGGTCCGCGGCATGACGTTCTCAGATATTCCGCAGTCATCACGGCGAATGATCGCAAGCGAACCTCGACAGTCATGCTCTAGCTGCCGCCGAGCGGCAGACGGAATGCCCGTTATACTTCGAAGCCAGTTCTTTGGCTGGCGGATTACCTGCCCGCTTTGTGGAGGCACACTACGGACAACTGGCGGGCGTGACGGCCCCGCTCTCTTCGGCGGCTATCACCATGCAGCGCTGATGGGGGAAGAAATGCTCGACAACGAGGCTGAGCATGGTATCCAAAACTGGGTATCACCGAGTGAGATTGCCCGTCTCCTGCTGATGCGGCGCGTTCCAACGTCGCTTCCCGCTTACGAACCTTCGGGCTATAGGGTGCTAGGTGTGATCATTCCTGATCTCGACGAAGTTATGCAGACGGAAGTCAGCAAACTTCCGAGCCCAGCAAGCCCGATCTTGCCCATGTGTTTGCGCCCTGCCCTCTTGGCAGGTGTCGCCATTGTCCAGCATGCCGGGCCCGAAATGCTTCGCATGCTGAGTGGCCACATGATGGGTGAGAACAAAGCCCGCTTCGACAGCGCCATAGAAGATATCCTAGACTGTTCACATCAGTCGCTTGGATCGTCACAGTTGCACTTAATTTGGGGTTCTAGGCCGTTAGAATCTCAAATTAAGTGCCAAATGGGTAAACAACCGCCGCAATCTCACGGTTAACTGCCAAACGACAGGGCCTCAAAATACTTTATACGACCGGATATACCCGCAACGCGGTCGTTCATAACGGCGTTCTTGATAAGGAAACCCATCTGCTCCAGAAGCCTTTCAGTCTGGACCAACTCGCCGAAAAGCTCCGGAAAGTTTTGGACTTCTGATAACCCGCCGATGCTCGTTACGATCGTGCTGCTCAACACATTCCGCGCCTTTCCACCCTTCCCCATTGATCGGATACGAACCAGTGACCCACTCTCATGTACGAAAGCCTAAGATTTTAAGTAACTAAAATAAAAAGTGTTGTTAGAAGGAATATGGTTGAGCGTCAGAGACTTTTCTGCGCGAGGGATTTCTTTCGGAATACGAATGTCTTGCCCCTAATCCTTCGGCGAACGAAGTAAGCAGAACTCCTCGCCACGGAAGCGGAGTGCAACATAGCTGCACTGGTTCATATGCTCGATGAGGCATGCTTGCTCTGGCGCTGACATTTCTATCATCGTGCAGCGCTCGTCCGCACATGCCTGACTGTAAAATTGACCGGTGGGAACATGCGCAACGAATAGTGCCGTCTCCGGTCCCTTCGGGTCGATTTTTTCATATGCTGCGGTCAACCTCTCGAAAGTTGCACGATCCTGCCCCAGAGGATTGAGGTCGATACCCATTTCGCCGACCTCGCCGACCACTGTCATGTAACGCGCATGCTCAGACTCGGAACAAACAAGTCGATCAGCCTTTGCAGGAACCGAACACGTGAACACGATGGCACTGGCAATAATCGCTATATTCCGCATGACCAATTTCGGGCTATGCTTGTCATCGAGCAAATCCCTAGTGCCCTTCCCTAGTTCTGTCGTCACAAAAAACTTCATTACAGCTAACCCGTTTTCTGGCTTTTCGAAGACGCAGGGTAAAGCATTTTTCAGCACCCGCAACGTACCGTAGCTTATGTGGTCGGGGCTCCAACTCCCGGGAACCGAGAGACAATGTTAGCTTCGACATCCGTGCACAAAACTTACTTCGGATATGGGTCTCCTTCGCCATGAATGAAAACACCGGGGATCGCCTGACCAAAGCGAAATGGATTTAACGTCTTGAAGAGATGTGAACCGGCGGCTGCCCAACGCAATCGGACAAATTCCTGAATTTATTGGTTTTATGTAACATGGTCGGCTGCTACGGGTATTCCGCCGACCGATGACGAATTCACATAATCCCGAGTTATGTGAATTGCAGGCTTGCACAAATGCTAAGTTCGCTTCTTGCAGACCATATTGCAGCAGGACGACTGGGTGCAGTTTTGGATGCCCTCACTGGAGCCAAAATCGAGATTTCCGCTATCTGGCCATCAACCCGGCACCTCTTGCCGCGCTTTCGGCATGTGGTGAAGACCCTTGCCGACGAGCGTCGGCGCGGAAATCCCGGGACTTAAAGGACTCTATATGAAAAACTGCGCCTGAAAATCCTTCCGGCACCTGTCGATCCCGGGACTTTTCCCGTCGAGATGGCATGGCATGTCCGATATCGCCATGACCCGGCGCATCGGTGGCTGCGGTCTCTGATCGGTGAAGTGGCAAAGAACCTGCTCGCCGGACATGGTGATCATCGGGGTAATTGAGCCGGCACTCCCGTGGAGGCCTGACACCATCGGCGCACGGGCCAGGTAGCGGAGAACGACCTGGCCCGGCCTGCTTCTTATCTCTTCGATGACTTCATGAAAGCCACGAGGCGAATGACGTCGCTGGGAACGAGCCGGCCGATCGCCCGGCTGGAATAGACGGCATTGACGACGCTGCCGTCTGGCGCGAGCACGAAACCGGTGTTTTCGAGAAAGCGGCCGCGTGCCGGGGCGTTGTTCTGATAGGCACCGACAGCCGCAACGATTGCTTCAAGATCTGCCGAATGCCCCATCCTGAACGGGATATCGTGCTTTGCAATGAAGTCTTTCGTCTCGTCTTCGTCATCGACGGAAAACGCAACGACCTTGATGCCCTCTTCCTGAAGCGCGTCGCTTGCCGCGACAAAAGCCGCCACTTGCTCATTGCAGAAAGGGCACCAATGTCCCCGGTAGATGAGCACGACGCCGTATGACCCGCCAAGATCGCTCGGAAGATGGATGACGCCGCCACCGACGGCGGGAATTTTGATGTCTGGGAAGGTCTAGTCGTTCTGAAGGACTGGCATAGAGATGACTTTCATTATGGACTGCACAGTCTAGTCATGATAGTCACGAATTGGACTGTTCAGTCCATTTTTGGAGATCGTCATGCGAAAAGACGGAAAATCCGGATTTACGGCCCGGGGAGAGGCGACAAGACTGCGGATTATCGAGGCTGCCGCCGAGATTGTTTATGCTGAAGGTGCTGCGGGCATGAGCCTGGACGAGGTCATGGATGCCAGCCGCACCAGCAAGTCGCAGCTGTATCATTATTTCTGCGACAAGGATGCGCTCATCCAGGAGGTGATCGGCCGGCAGACGCGAAGGATCGTGGAAGCCAACGCTCCGCATCTCGACAAACTGGATTCCTTTGACGCGCTGCGCAGCTGGTGCAACATGATCATCGAAGCGAACCGCACCTTCGGCGCGATCGGCGGGTGTCCGCTCGGATCGCTCGCCAGCGAGCTCTCTGCGCAATCGGAGCAGGCACGGGCCGGCCTGGCCAATGGTTTTGAGGCATGGCGATCGATCATCGCGGAAGGTCTGGCGCGTATGAAGAACCAAGATAAGCTTATGCCGTCGGCAGATACGCAAGCACTCTCCATGGCTTTTGTTGCCGCCATCCAGGGAGGGATATTGCTTTCAAAGACCTCGAGAAATTCGCAACCGCTCGAAGTGGCACTAAATATGGCGCTCTCCCACATTGAACGTTATGTGGTAGCGCCAGCAGAGCGGTGAGGCAGAAACCTAACCCCGTTTGCGCGGCTTCGCCTTAAGCGGGATCGAACCATCGACCCGTTATTCTAACGAGTGAAATCTGATAAAAATCAGCAGCTTAATCCGCTGCGGATCGACTAGAAGCTCACGTCATCACTCAACGAGCATAGTTACGAGCAGCACCTTGATTCTTTGGCTGTCGGTGCGCAGCAGGATGACTTTGCCTGCTGCTCCGCCAGCCAGCGATCCCGCGGCTTGCAGCTCGCCGGCCGAGCGGAAAGGGACACTTCAAACGTGCCGGCGACGAGCCGCGGCGCGGCCGCGCAATAGAGGGCCATCGGCCGCTCTCCGTCGCTGACCTCGAACGTCAGCTTTGCCGTCGGCTCGAGCTGCACATGGTCTGCTACCTTGCAGATGATCGCTGTAAACTTGCCGGCCGGCATGTGCGTCCGACCATCCTCATCGATATCCCAGAGCTGGACGAAGATCTCTGCCCATGCTTCCGGGTTGGCACCGCAATCGAGCGCCGAAAACTGCCCGGCCTTGACCTCGGTGACGTGATAGCCAGGCCGGACGGGACTGCCCTCATAACTGAACACCAGCGGGGCATCGGGCGCCACTGCGAGTACATCGAGAAGATGGCCGAGACTGATGTCGGTCGAAACTAACTTGTCGATCGCGTTCATGTGGGTTATCCATCTATCCAATAGTTCAAGGATTATTGAAGTATGGATGAACGTCAAGCCCTTTCATCATTCGCGGCGCTGTCTCAGGAGACGCGCCTTGCCATCGTCCGGGCGCTGGTCGTGGCCGGGCCAGAAGGACTGGCCGCCGGCGTGATCGCCGAGCGCATGGGCGTTTCCGCCACGAATGTCTCTTTCCATTTGAAGGAGCTGGAGCGGTCGGGATTGATCTCCCAGCGAAGGGAATCCCGCTCGATCATCTACAGCGCCAGCTACGAGGCACTCGCCGATCTCGTCAAATTCCTGATGGAGGACTGCTGCGCCGGTCATCCGGCGATCAGAGAAACCGTCGAGCGTGCCGACGACTGCTGCATCCCTGCGGGCAAGGGTGACGTCGTTGCATAGTTCGAAAATCCCGGCCGGGCTCGTCTCGGCTCTCGGCCTGACCCAGATCATCGGTTACGGCACCCTCTACTACAGCTTCAGTATCCTGGCTCCCGGCATGGCGGCGGATCTCGGCCTATCGCTGGCCGAAGTGTTTGGGGTGTTCTCCGTGTCCCTGTTCATCGGCGGTCTATCCGCCACCTATATCGGCAAGCAGATGGACAGAATCGGCGCCGCGACGATCATGACGATCGGCTCGGCCCTTGCTGCAGTGACGCTCGCCCTATGCGCCTGGTCGCCCTCCATCGCGATCTTCGCCATCGCCATCATCCTGCTCGAAGTCTCGTCCGGCATGGTCCAGTATCAGGCGGCATTCGCGGCACTGGTCGAGAGCGATCCCCGCACAGCCTCCCGCAGCATTACCTATCTGACGCTGATCGGCGGCTTTGCCTCGACGATCTTCTGGCCGATCTCGGCGACGCTCACCGGCTATCTGTCCTGGCGGGAGATCTATCTCGTCTTTGCGGCGCTGAACCTGTTCCTCTGCATGCCGCTCCACTTCTGGATCCGAAGCCTCGGAAAGAAGGCAGGCGACGCGGCGGCCCGACCGCGCGAGACGGTCATTGGTGCGATCCCCCCGCATGCTCGGCGCCGCGCGATGGTGATCGTCTCCTTTGCCTTCGCGCTCCTTGGCTTCACGCTCGCTGCCATCCTTGCCCATATGGTGCCGATGCTTGGCTCGATCGGGCTGGGTGCTGCAGCCGTTGTGATCGGTTCCTTGTTCGGCCCGGCGCAAGTTCTGAGCCGTCTGATCAACATGGTTTTTGGGAAGAACTTGTCGCCGCCGGGGCTTGCCGTCCTGTCGGCCGTGATGATCGTCTTCGGTGTCCTGATCCTGCTGATGACTGGCAATTGGCTGCCGGGTGCGGCCGCATTCGCCATCTGCCTCGGGCTCGGTTCCGGGATCAACAGCATCGCGCAGGGCAGCCTGCCACTCTATCTGTTTGGATCGGACGGATATGGTGCGATCACCGGCAAGATGGCGGCCGCCCGCCTGGCGGTTGGCGCCGGCGCGCCCTTTGTCTTCGCGGCTGCCATGGAGAATATCGGACTAAGCGCCGCATTGATTGCGAATGCCAGCCTAGGCGCGGTCAGCATTGTGGCGTTCGTCTCAGTTGCAGTTGCTTCTGGGAAATCGCATGACAAGGGCGCTGTCGCACACTTGTCATCATCGCAGTAGTAAGCCGCTTTATCGAGGCAGGAGACAGATTTACACGATGGCTACCGTTCTCGACGAGGATAAAGCGGATCGATACTCTCGGCGTTCCGCATTTGAAGTGTTCGGGGCATTCCTCAAGCTTGGCTTGACTTCGTTCGGCGGTCCGGTCGCCCATCTCGGCTACTTCCGTGATGAACTCGTCCTTCGTCGCAAATGGATCGACGAGAAGAGATATGCCGACATCGTCGCACTTTGTCAGTTCCTTCCAGGTCCCGCCTCGAGCCAGGTAGGATTCGCAGTCGGATTGATGAGCGGTGGCGTTACGGGCGCTCTTGCCGCATGGATCGCCTTCACGCTTCCATCGGCGATGATCCTCGTGGTGTTCGCAATGGCCACGACCGCATTCGACGGGCCAACAGGGCAAGCGCTGATACACGGCCTCAAGTTGGTGGCGGTCGCCGTGGTCGCCCAGGCCGTATGGGGAATGGCAAAGTCACTGACACCCGATCGACCGAGGGCGGGAATTGCGCTCGCCGCCGTTTTCATCGTTACATTTGCAGGCGTGTTCGGTCAGTTCGCCGCGATCATCTTGGGCGCTCTGGCAGGACTTGTGCTCTGTCGAGAAAGCGATCCGAAGCCTTTAAGGGAGATCGTATTCCCCGTGACCAAGGCCGTAGGGATCGTTTGCCTGGTCCTATTCGGATTGCTTCTCGTGGTGTTGCCGCTGCTGGCGTCTGCGACCGGATCGCATTCACTCGATCTGTTCGATTCTTTCTATCGCTCCGGTTCGCTTGTGTTCGGCGGTGGCCACGTGGTTTTGCCGCTGTTGCAGGCCGAAGTTGTGGATTCCGGCTGGGTGTCCGAAGGATCCTTCCTGGCTGGCTACGGTGTCGCGCAAGCCGTGCCCGGTCCCCTTTTTACATTCGCGGCATATCTCGGCGCAGCAGCGGGGCCGACACCAAACGGACTGCTTGGCGCCACAATTGCGCTCGTGGCGATCTTCCTACCCGGTTTCCTTCTTCTCGTGGGCGCTCTGCCGTTCTGGGGGATATTGAACAGATTGCCATCGGCCCAGGCTGTCATGCGCGGCGCGAATGCTGCGGTCGTCGGAGTGCTTGGAGCGGCTCTCTACGATCCCGTTTGGACAAGTGCAGTGTTCACGAGCACTGACTTCACACTCGCACTTGCCGGTTTCCTGCTCTTGGTCGTTTGGAAAATGCCGCCTTGGATCGTTGTCCTCCTGATGGCTGGTGTAGCGGTGCTGCTTCAGATCCTATGAACAGATCCGATCAGATCGACTTGAGCGAAACCCGCTTCTCCAGCTCGGCCGCCTCTTCCTTCCGCTCGCTATAGCGGTTGGTGAGGTAGGAAGAGGCATCGCGGGTCAAGATGGTGAACTTCACCAGTTCCTCGCAGACGTCGACGACGCGGTCATAGTAGGAAGATGGCTTCATCCTGCCGTCGGTGTCGAATTCCTGAAACGCCTTCGCCACGCTGCTTTGGTTTGGGATGGTGATCATCCGCATCCAGCGGCCGAGGATGCGCAACTGGTTCACGGCGTTGAAGGACTGGCTGCCGCCGGAAACCTCCATCACCGCCAGCGTCTTGCCCTGGGTGGGGCGGACGGAGCCGAGCGACAGCGGAATCCAATCGATCTGCGCCTTCATGATGCCTGTCATCGCGCCGTGGCGCTCCGGGCTGATCCAGACCTGGCCTTCCGACCATTGCGTGAGGTCGCGCAGCTCCTGAACCTTGGGATGGCTGACGGGTGCCTCGTCCGGGAGCGGCAGCCCGGCTGGATCGAATATCCGCACCTCGCATCCAAGGCGTTCGAGCAGCCGACGGACTTCGAAGGCAAGGAGACGGCTATAAGACACTTCCCGGAGCGATCCGTAGAGGATCAGCATTCTGGGATTGTGCGTCGAGAATGCCGGCCGCAGCGATTCTGGCGCGATCGGCTGAAGATGGCTGTCATGCAATGCGGGAAATGTCTCAGACAACGCGCTTTCCTCCCTGATCGAGGACCTGTTCGCCGTCTTCCTTGGTGAATGGTCCTTTGAAAGCATCAACCGGCAGAATGTCGAGCACGACCTCAGAAGGACGAGCGAGCCTGGTGCCAAGCGGCGTGACGACGAGTGGTCGGTTGATCAGGATGGGGGTGGCGATCATCGCGTCCAGCAACTGCTCATCCGTCAGGCCCGGATTGTCGAGGCCGAGTTCCGCATAGGGTGTGCCCTTCTCTCGGATCGCTTCACGGACCGTCAGGCCGGCATCTGCGATCATCGTGGAGAGCTGCTCACGCGATGGCGGGTTCTGCAGGTATTCCACGACGGTGGGTTCGATCCCGGCGGCGCGGATCAGCGCCAGCGTATTGCGGGACGTGCCGCAGGCGGGATTGTGGTAGATGGTAGCGTCCATGGTCAGGTCCTTTCGGTGATGGTGTTGCGGGAAACGGCGGGCGATGCCTCATACCAACCCTTCGAGCGGTTCACGATCCAGACGACCGAGAGCATGACCGGCACTTCGATCAGGACACCGACGACGGTAGCGAGTGCCGCGCCCGACTGAAACCCGAAGAGGCTGATGGCGGCGGCAACCGCGAGTTCAAAGAAATTGCTGGCACCGATGAGCGCGGAAGGGCCGGCGACGCAGTGGCGCTCGCCTGCCATGCGGTTCAGAAGGTAGGCCAGCCCGGAGTTCAGATAGACCTGGATCAGGATCGGCACGGCCAGCAATGCGATGATGGCCGGTTGGGCGATGATCTGCTCGCCCTGAAAGGCGAAGAGAAGCACGAGCGTGGCGAGCAACGCGATGAGCGATACCGGCTGCAGCTTCGCAAGCAAGCGATCGAGCGCGCCCGTTGTGCCGTCGGCCGTCAGGTAGCTCCGCAGTACCTGGGCGATAATGACAGGCACCACGATGTAGAGCGCGACCGACAGGGCAAGCGTCGCCCACGGTACGGTGATGGCCGAGAGACCGAGCAAGAGGCCGACGATCGGCGCAAAGGCGACGACCATGATCGCGTCGTTCAAAGCCACCTGCGAGAGCGTGAACAGCGGCTCGCCCCGTGTCAGGTTCGACCAGACGAAGACCATGGCTGTGCAGGGGGCTGCAGCCAGAATGATCAGGCCTGCGATATAGGAGTCGATCTGGTCCGCCGGCAGATAGGGCCGGAAAAGCCAGCCGACAAACAGCCATCCCAACAACGCCATCGAGAACGGCTTGATCGCCCAATTGATGATCAGCGTGACGCCGATCCCGCGCCAGTAGGAGCCCACTTGCGCCAACGACCGGAAATCGATCTTCAGCAGCATCGGGACGATCATCAGCCAAATCAGGATCGCTACGGGGATGTTGACCTTGGCAATCTCGGCGGCACCAACGTTTTGGAAGACGCCGGGCATCAGGTGGCCGAGGGCAACGCCGACTGCGATGCAAAGAAAGACCCAGATGGTCAGATATCGTTCGAAGGTGGACATCAAGCGGACTTTCCCTCCGGCGAGGTCGAACCCTCCATCGCACCGATCTGGCGAAGCTTCGTCTCCAGCGCCAGCCGATCGATGGACGCGAGCGGCAGGTTCACGAATGCGAGGATCCGGTTCTTGAGGAAGCGGGCCGCCTGCGCGAAGGCGCGCTGCTTGTCTATATCGAGGCCGGATACCGCGGCTGGATCCTCGACGCCCCAGTGGGCGGTCATAGGATGGCCGGTCCACACGGGGCAGGCCTCGCCGGCGGCGCTGTCGCAGACCGTGAAGATGAAATCCATCTCCGGTGCGCCGGGTGCGGCGAACACATCCCAGCTCTTCGAGGAGAAGCCTGTCGAGGGATAGCCAAGCGTTGCCAATTCCTTCAGGGCATAAGGATTGACCTCTCCCTTCGGCTGGCTGCCGGCGGAATACGCCTTGAAGAGACCAGCACCCTCCTTGTTGAGGATGGATTCGGCGATAACAGAGCGAGCGGAATTGCCCGTGCAGAGGAACAGCACGTTGTAGGTCTTGTCAGTCATGGTCGTGGTCCGTGTTAGGTCGGAGACCTGTTGAGCTTCATGATGGTCGCCGACGAGGGGCAGATGGAGGACAGTTGGCGGGTTGCGAGAACGGCTGCCGGCACTTCGGCCCGCGGAACCTCAGAAAACCCGATGGTCGAAAAGAACGACGTGGCGCTCGTCGTTGCGAGGAAGACATCGCCATCGACGTCGCTCAGCGTTGCCTCGACGATGGCTCGGCCGACCCCATGACTTCGATGTGCCGGCAGTACGACAACAGACCGCAGCAGTTAATCGCCGCCGCAGCGTTCGAGGCCGGCATATCCGATCGTTTGGCCGTCGCCAGACACGGCTTTGAAGAAAGTGCGGCCTTCATCTTCAATATCACCGGTCGGGAGATCCGCGGCACGGAGCGCCTCGCGGAGGCGAGCGTCGCTACCGGCCCTTTCGTGCAATGCGATCGCGCTCAACATGGCTTCGCCACCGACGTGCAGCATGGCGTCAGTTCCGCGATCAGGGGAGCGCAAAGCTCCGTTGAACCGCCGCAGCAGTCCTTCAGCAGGAATAGTGTCAGGTCGCGTAGGCCGTCGAGGTCGGCCCGGTAGATGATTGATCGGCTCTGGCGCTCGCTCTTGACCAATCCGGCACGGGACAGCGTCGCAAGATGCGCAGACATCGTGTTCTGCGGGACATCGAGGAGCCGGGCGAGTTCGCCAGCCGGAATGCCGTCCGGCTCGTGCCGGACGAGCAACCGAAATGTCTCCAGGCGGGTGTTCTGTGCCAAGGCCGCGAGTGCAGATATTGCGTTGTTAGTTTCCATATATCCAGAATATTGGATATATTGCCAATGTCAAGCGCAAGCCGTTCGGGTTGATCGGCGGCCCACACGACTTGCTCACGTGAAAGCAACACCGGATCCTACAGCGCCACCATGTCAACAATGGCAGCGATTGTCCCCACGGTCGGGGACCGCGACGCAGTCAGAAATGGGAAAGCGTTGCAGTTCGCAGGATTTGCTGACAGATTTCACCACTAGCGGATTGCCGCCATTTCAGTCACCGCGTTTGCGACTTCCACGTGATTATAGGGCTTGCTAAAAAAACGGCCCTCGATCGGAAGTTCGTCATCTCGGAGATTTCGGTGACCTGATGTCACAATGATCTTCACCGGTGGCCACCTGTCCCTGACTGCTGATGCCAGCTTCAGACCGTCCATACTGCCGGGCATGTCTATATCGGTAAACATGACCTGAATCTCACGATGTAGATTGAGTTGCTCAATTGCCTCATCCGCACCGGAAGCCTCGTAAACCACAAAGCCCTCATCCTCGAGCGACATGACGATTGCCAGGCGGATGAGGGCCTCGTCTTCCACGACAAGAACCGTAGCGCCGTTATTTGCCATACCGTGCCATCCAAATGTTTGCCGCATTTACATTTTTTTCGAAAACAACTTGCCTCATAACACCCAGGTCCTCGGTTTGATCCACCGGTCGCCAGAAGTTTTGAAAGCATCTCGTGATTACGGTCTTGTTCAAGTGCGTTTCGACAGCCGGGACACCGGGCCGCTTGCCGAGCAACGAAAGCCGTCCCGTTCAAAGGAAATCTGTGGAGCTGTCCCGAATAGTGACTGTAGCGATGCGCGAACGTAACGCGTCCCATAACCTTGGCGCGTTGGCGCCTGCACAGATGGGCCACCTGCCTCTCGCCAATCCAGTGACAGGACCGGGTCTTCATCGGAACTCAGCTCCCAATTCACATTTACTGCTCCATCTGGATGGAACAGTGCACCGTACTTGATCGCATTGGTCGTAAGCTCATGGAGACACAAAGCGATTGTCGTGCCGGCCTCTCGGCTGACGACAATGTCCGGGCCGCTGACGGAAATGCGGCTGACGCTGCCCCGATTGTAAGGCGACACGGTCAGTTCTACCACAGCAGATAGCTCGACCTCCTCACCGCCAGCTTCGAAAACGGCACTGTGGACATTGGAAAGCGCCTGTAATCGAGCTGAGAATTCCGTTGCCAAATCATCAACCGTCGTCGCGCCTCGCTTCGTCATCTGGAAAATCGACGTCACGCTTGCGAGGATATTCTTGACCCGGTGATTAAGCTCGAGCCGCAGCTCTTTCTCTCTGTCGAGCGAATCCCGCACCTGTCGCTGACGTAGCCGGACGATCAGGTTTGACTGGATCGCATTCACAAGCTCCAACGCCGCAATCGGACGGATATGGAAAAGCAAACGGGAGCCCGGCCAGGACGATTGCAGCTGCGTTCGGATCCGGGCGATCGGGGCGGCACGTTCCAACAGCACGATCACGGGCACTTCCGACCAGTCGGGCTGTTTTGCCAAATGATCGGCAATCATCCCGACGACATCCGGTGTGAGCGACTCGTGCGTGATAACGATAATGCCGGGTCCTCGACCGAGGTGGCTTTCCAAATCGTCACCGGCCTTGGCAGCCAACACGTCGACCTTCTGTTCGCCCAAGAAAGCTGCAATGTAGTCGGCGTCCTTGCGAAAGGGGGCAAGGACCAGCACCCAGTCCAGCTCGCTTTCGGCTGGCGGCGCTCTCATTTCGCGTCGGGAAGCGGATTATAGGCGACAACGCTGACGCTTCCGCTTTCGATCAGTAGCTCGCGGACGTTGAGGTCATGCGGGCCGTGCCGCTTTTTTACGACCGTGATGTTGCGCCGCAGGCGTCCTTCGTGCTCCATGATCCGCAACAGCAGAACAGTGTCTCCGAGGAAGCTGACATCGACATCGATGCCGACATTCTGACCCAGCAGTCCGTGTTGCGCGACGATGAGCATGGTCAGCACACCGGATCTGGCAAGATATTTCAGGAGCGACTGGATATCGCGCACGGCCTTATCCCGATGCGGCAAAGAGTTCAGATATCCGGTCAGGCTGTCGATCACGACGACCCGGGACTTGCTCTGTGTCACCGCGTCTTGAACGATTTGCCCGAATTCGCCTGGCGAAATCTCATTCGGATTGAAATCCCGCAAGATCAGTTTGCCGTCCTTGTGGAACTGACGCAGCTCCATACCCAGACCTTCGGAGCGACGGAAGAACGTTTCAAGACGTTCTTCAAACAGGAACAGGGCGACGTTTTCGCCGCGTTCGAGAGCTGCCGTCGCGTAAAGAGACGACATCGTCGATTTGCCGGTCCCCGATTGTCCGATAACCAGCGTGGTTGTTCCAGCCTCCTGCCCACCACCGAACATTTCATCGAGTTCGGCGACGCCAGACTTGATCATGTGGGGTTTGGCGGTTTCTGAGGCCGTGCTAGGCGTGATCCGAGGAAATACGACAACGCCCGCTCCCTCACGGATGGCCATGTCATGATATCCGTCGGCGACGGGGACGCCGCGCATCTTCGAGATTTCGACGCGTCGGCGTACGCCGCCGTATTCCTCCAGGGACTTGTCAAAACGGATGACGCCGTGGGCTAGCCCTTCGACTTCCTCGCCGCTGCGATCTCCTCCAGCCGTCTGGGTGTCCAGCAGCAATGCCACAACGTTTTGTTTAGCGAGGAACGACTTGAAACCGATAAGTTCGCGACGGAAGCGAGGCGAGTCACCGGTGATGAGACGGATCTCCAACAGAGAATCGTAGACCAGACGGCGTGGCTTATGTTCCTCGATGGCGGCTTCGATCGCCTTTCGGGTCTGGTCCAGACGAAGATCCGAGGTCACGAAAATGCTTTGATCGTCGGCCTCGTTCACTGTGCCCGAGGTCGAAAGCTCTTCGACGCGGATGCCATCCAGCGTCCAGTCATGAGAGGTGGCGATTGCCTCGAGCTCCGCCGCTGTCTGTGACAGGGTGACATAGATGCAGCTTTCCCCCGCATCTGCGCCAGCCCGCAGGAACTGAAGCGCAGCTGTGGTTTTGCCGGATCCTGGAGCCCCTTGAAGCATATAGAGATTTGACGAGGGCAAACCGCCGCGGAGGATCTCGTCCAGACCTGCGATGCCGGTGCTGACGATGGCTGGGCTCTTACGTTTGGGCATAACTTTTCCGCTCCAATGCTCCGCGAATGATCGAAAGACCATGGCGCGCATCGCCGGTTTAGAGATGCAATGCTGTTATATTTGTCTTTCCCGAAAGTTCAATCGCGGTCAAGTTGCCGTCTGCGTGGATACGTGGAACTGGCGCAACCCTATGCCGCCGGGAAGAAAATGATTGTGAAGACTGGACTGGACTTGCCCTACCACGCGCCTATGTCTTGCCCGCTGCCATATAATGGGAACGTCATGACTGTTGTGCCTTCCGAGCCTTACCAGGACATTTTCGTTGGCGATGGGGAGATGGCGCATCTGATGCGTCGGCACGACTGGTCTAAAACCAGCCTTGGCCCTCCAGAAGCTTGGCCTGACGCGTTAAGGGTGGCATTGCGTCTTCTGCTGACATCGCGGTTCGAAATGTGGCTCGGTTGGGGGCCGGATATCAGTTTCTTCTACAATGACGCTTACCGTCCGACCCTGGGCAAGAAGCACCCAAATGCCCTTGCCGTGCCAACCATGGTCGTCTGGGCGGAGATCTGGGACGATGTCAAGGATCGTCTCGCTACGGTTTACGAGACCGGAGAAGCGACTTGGGACCGAGCCCTCCTGCTGCTGCTCGAACGCGACGGTTATCCTGAGGAAACATACCACACCTTTTCCTACAGTCCGCTTATCGGCGATACTGGTAATGTCGAGGGCGTTTTTTGTGCCGTGTCTGAAGAAACCGAGAGGGTTATCAGTGAGCGGCGCATGGGCACGCTGCGAAAGCTCGCATCAGCCCTCGCGACATCCGATAGCAAGCAGCAAGTCTACGAGGCCTCGCAAAGCACGCTCAGTGATAATCCTCAGGATTTGCCTTTCAGCCTGCTTTACCTGTTCGATGAGGATGGGTCT
The DNA here is from genome assembly GCF_009617585.1 of Endobacterium cereale. Lineage (GTDB taxonomy): Bacteria > Pseudomonadota > Alphaproteobacteria > Rhizobiales > Rhizobiaceae > Neorhizobium > Neorhizobium cereale. The sequence goes on from NZ_WIXI01000039.1 coordinate 157,028, forward strand.
GCCAAGCGAACATGGGCGAATGGCATAGCCGAAGATCACAACCTTGCCGCTGCAGTCGTAGGTTTGAATAATGCGGCAGATGGTGTGATCTGGGACCTCGATGCTGCCCGACACAGCCAAGCACCGACGATTATCGATATCAGCGACATGGGCCAAGTTCCCTGCGGCGCCTGGAATCTTGCGCCTTCGCAGGCCGCGGTTGTGCCGCTTGTCGGTCAGGGCGGTGACAGACCAATCGGCGTATTGATTGTCGCGCTCAATCCCCATCGGCCTGCGAGCGATGAATATATCGATTTTCTAAAACTGCTATCTGGCCAGATCGCTTCAAGCCTTGCGAGCGCGGATGCGTTCGAAACCGAGCGGCAGCGTGGCGCTGCTTTGGCGGAGGCGGCCGAAATGCGCGAGGCGGCTGCGGTTGCACTTGAGCAACTGAACCGGCAACTCACGACGGAGGTCGAACAGCGCACTGCCGAACGCGATCGTATGCGGGAGCTGTTTCAGCAATCGCCCAGTTTCATGTGCATTCTTCGCGGCCCGTATCACGTGTTTGAACTGGCGAACGACGCCTACATGCAACTTGTCGGCCATCGTGATCTGCTGGAAATGCGCGTGCGGGACGCTCTCCCTGAACTTTCAGGGCAAGGTTTCTTCGAGCTGCTCGATCAGGTGTATCGTTCGGGCGAGGCCTTCATAGGTCGTAGCCTTCCCGTGTCGTTGCAGCGAACTGCTGGAGAGCAGCCAGAAGAACGGTTCGTCAACCTGATCTATCAGCCGATTTTGGACGCAACTGCAAACGTTTCCGGCATCTTCGTCGATGGCTTCGACGTTACTGACCAGAAGCGCGCAGAAGAGCAACTTCAGACGCTCAATCACACCCTCGAACAGCGGGTCGATCAACGAACCGGCGAACTGAGAACCGCGTTGCTGCAGTTGGAACGGGAGTCGACCGAGCGTGAAGCGGCACTACTTGCCTTGCGGCAGGCCCAGAAGATGGAAGCGCTCGGAAAATTGACGGGCGGCGTGGCCCACGACTTCAACAACCTGCTTCAAGTCGTCAGTGGCAATCTACAGCTCCTGACGAAGGATATTGCCGGCAATACACGGGCTGAAACCCGTATTCAGAACGCGCTGGCCGGCGTTTCGCGTGGCTCCAAACTCGCCTCGCAGTTGTTGGCATTCGGCCGAAGACAGCCACTTGAACCGAAAGTGGTCAACGTCCGCAAGCTCATCCAGAATATGGACGATATGCTGCGCCGTGCTCTTGGCGAGGAAATCGAGCTGGAGACCGTGGTATCCGGCGGACTGTGGAACACTCTGATCGACCCTGGCCAGCTCGAAAACGCCATCCTTAATCTCGCGATCAATGCAAGGGACGCAATGGAGGGCAGCGGGAGGCTGACAATCGAAACCGTGAACTCGGTGCTTGACGATGAATACGCGCGTTCGCACGAGGACGTCCGCCCTGGCCAGTACGTAATGGTGGCGGTGACGGATACCGGCTCGGGCATACCGCCGGAGATCATCGAACACGTCCTCGAGCCGTTTTTCAGTACCAAAAGTGAAGGCAAGGGAAGCGGCCTCGGCCTGTCCATGGTCTACGGCTTCCTTAAGCAGTCTGGTGGACACCTCAAAATCTACAGTGAGGTCGGCCATGGCACGACGATGAAGATCTACATGCCGAAAACCGTGCAGGCCGAGGATAGTCTGACGGGACCCGAGAGCACCCCGGTAAAAGGTGGGACGGAGACGGTCCTCGTCGTGGAAGACGACGACGCTGTTCGCGAAAACTCGGTCGCCTTGCTCACCGATCTCGGCTATCAGGTATTGAAGGCTCGGGACGCTCAATCAGCGTTTACGATCATCGAAAGCGGCGCGCATGTCGATCTTCTCTTCACGGACGTCGTCATGCCAGGGCCGATGCGAAGCACTGAGCTGGCGAAAAGAGCCAAGGCCCTTTATCCGGCAATAGCCGTCTTGTTCACATCAGGCTACACCGAAAACTCGATCGTTCATGGTGGCCGGCTTGATGCGGGTGTCGAGTTGCTTTCCAAGCCTTACACGTGCGAGGCACTTGCCCGTAAGGTTCGCCACGTGCTGGCAAATGCCGCTCAAGCCAAAATGGCGGCCGAGCGTCTCGCAGTGCAGGACAAACCAGAAGCAAAAGATGCAGCCGCGCCCTTAAGGATCCTTGTTGTTGAAGATGAGCCCCTCATCCTTATGGCGACAGTCGACATGCTCAGCGAACTTGGCCATTTCCCTCTGGAAGCCGGGTCAGCCGAAGAGGCCATGTGCATCATGCAGAAAGAATCCGTGGATGTTCTTCTAACGGATGTTGGTCTACCGGGCATGTCGGGTTCGGATCTCGCCAGGCAAGTCAGGGAACGATGGCCGCAGGTTTGTATCATCTTCGCGAGTGGCAATGACACCGGTCGGTTGGCGTCGGGAGTAGAAGATGCGTTGCAGCTCTCGAAGCCGTTCACGACAGAGGATTTGGCAGCGGCAGTAGCGCAAGCGAAAGACTCTATCTGATTTCGCCGCATCAAACTTTTAGCTACTTGAATGCGGCTGCTATGCGGTTCGCTGCGCCCAGTGACTTGGCATTTAATTCGAGATTCCAGCTTCGTTTTTGGCAGGGAATGTGAGATTGCCGAGGGGGAGAAGATAATCGCCTTGATGGGTATCGAACCGTCGACCCGCATATTGTGCAGCAACACTTACAACGTACCGTTGTAGCTACTCGGGAACAACGCTGAAATTTTCACGATAGTTAGGCAGCACTTCCTTCGCAATCGTTCACAATATCAGAGTTTTCCAGGTGGGTAAAAACATGCAGTGCGACATCGGACTATTATGAACTGGCCGATCGGCTTCCAAATTTGCTGATTTCGACACATAGATGGTGCTGCCATAGACAGCATCTCTAATCAAAGCTGAACATCAGCGTTTGTGTCTGCCGACCAGCTTTTCCATCATCGTCATCTCTTCGGCCGACAGATCTTGCAACGGTGCCCGTACCGGACGGGCGTCGAAGCCCTGCAGGCGAACACCGGCTTAAACCGCAGATACTGCAGACCCCTTCGATCGATTGCAGATCGCCATGAACGGGTAGAAGAATTCGTTCAGAATAACCGCGCATTTGCCTCGTTCACCGGCCCGCAGTGCCCGGTAAAAATCAATTGCGAGGGCCGGCAGGAAATTGAAGACGGCGGACGAATAGGTGCTGAAGCCGGCTCCGAGATAGGCTTCAGCAAAGAGTTCCGCCGTCAGCATGCCACCGAGATATGTCAGGCGATCACCCATCTTTGCGGTGAACTGGCGCACGAGGCCGATATCGCCCGTGCCATAGCCAGCGAGATTTTTGCATTTGTCGCAAAGACGAGCAAGCGTATCGGCCTGCAAGACCGAGTTATCGCGGTTATAGACCATGCCGCCCATGCCCGTTGCCTGGCAGACAGTGGGCCGACCGTCTTGGTGTCCCGGAACGGCTTCAGATAGATCGTATCGGGATTGGGCGTGAGCGTCTGGTTCTTCCAGTCGAACAGGCCACCCCAGTAGACGATCTGGTTAAAATGGCGCGATTACGGCTGCAGCGACGGTGACTAGCAGGACCTTTCGCATGCGTGCGAACCTCTTTACTTGCCGATGGGAAACTGAAAGTTCATGCTGGCGAAAATTTGCCACTTTGGCGCGCCGGGACCGTCGTGCCAGACGGTGTATTGCGGCTCGATGAAGGCGTTCAAAGTGATGCCCTTTTCAAGCTGGAAGACTTTGCCGATGCCAGCGCCGACCGGGACGTAGGACGAACCGCTCTCAAGGTTGAAATTCCAGGTGGCGGAAGAGCGCAGGTACCAGCCTTCAGAGAGGTTGATGTTGAGGATCGGCTGAAAGGTGAACAGGTTCACGTCCTCGCGAAAGTCTGATCCTGCAAACGAGGTCTGATAGGTCACCAGCCCGCCGAGCAGTCCCCAGTCCTGCGGAGCAACCACGATGCCAGCCCCGCCGACCTGCCACTTCCCGCTGCCGAGTGAATCGTCCGTCGCGGTTGGAAGGACAATGAGAGGTCCAGCGCCAAACGTGACGTCGCCTTTCTTCGGAAGAATGAAAATGTCCATCAGCGTTAGATCGCCCAGGCCCGTCACGTAACCTGACGGGGTGTCCGGCGACGTCGCGATGGGAAGTGTGAACCGCAGAAGCTGTGGAAGCCCGAACATGTCCGACGGCACCAGCCCGCGTAGCAGGAACTGGTTGGCGTGCGGGTCGCCCGGCGTGTCGATGAACGACGGTATGTAGTAGTCCTGCAGGTTTATCGTGATTTTTGGCGTAAGCGGGTTGTTCGCTTCGTTGACGGATTCGTGGACCTCTTGGCCGAGGGCAGGCGAAAGAGTACCTATTGCCACAGCGACTGAAGCCAATAATACCTGGCGCATCTTTCACCTCCAATATCTTGGGGCGAAGTCCAGCACGAAAGACGGGCAACCGACACATTGTTACTGTTACAGCGGGACGCCATTCGGCGATGTAACAGTAACATTCTCGCATTTTGTGCGCGGCCATGGACGAATGAATGGAGACCAGAATTAAGTACCCGACGAAGGAGTGCCCCAAACCATGGGCTCGTCCAGAGATACCGCTCATCGCGGTCTGCTGAAACTAATGCTGCGGTTGCCACGGCGACGCGGCGACCTTCAACATCTCTGGTCGCACGATGACACCTTCCCAGCCTTATGCGAGGCGTATGACGACGCGACCACCACTCTGGAGCGACTCGTCTTGAACCCCCGTCCCCAAGAAACAGGCTTGCAGGAAGAATATCGGGGACTATGCCGCGACCTCGAAGATGACGTCGAGCGACATTGTCGTCACAAAGCGACACGATCCCAATCTGAGCCACCCGGCCACAAGCGTTAGCTATTGAGACAGACTATCATATTTACCAATTGCTACTTTAGGTGAAGTCGAGCATATTCGCGCTAGCTCACGTACGGACATCACGAGGTGGCGACATGGTTGCGAAGGGCGTAGGGGAAACGGATGCCGTACCGGATGAAGTGGCGAGAATGGAGGCCGAAAGGCTGCTTGCCGACCCCCGCCTTCACGTTTCCGATCGACATAAACTGTTTCTCAGGTATATCATCGATGCACTGTTCGAGGGCCGCAGCGACTCGGTGAAGGCATACTCGATCGCGATCGACGTCTTCAACAGACCCCCGACGTTTGACCCGTCTTCTGATCCCATCGTCCGAATAGAAGCAACACGTCTTCGCGAAGCCCTTGCAAAGTATTACGAACTGCTTGGCGAAGAGGAAGGTGTTCGACTTGACATCGCGCGGGGGCGATACATTCCTATCTTCAGTCCACGCTCTCACAAGCCCTGCCTCGAAGAGATATGCTCCGAGGACGAAGTTCTTCCTCCTGAAACCAGACCAGTGCCAAACCTTGGTCGGGCACTCCCGATAAAAGGCACTCTGGTCGCGATTTTCGCTGTGACGGTAGCCGTTGGCGGCAGTTATGCGGCGTACCGTCAACTTACTGTTTCTCGTGCCGACACGGACAGGCCAGTCGTCGAACTGAACTTGACGGGGTCACCCGCTGGCTGGGAACCTGACATGCTGGCCGAAAACCTGTCCTCATCGATGACCCGTTTCGGAACGGTGCGGCTGAGGGACACGCCGAAGACACGCGGGGCCACTACTTCCGTCGGCCAGTCCTCCTATGTCGTAACCGTCAGATATACCGAGGATGCGAACGGCGCTTCCCTCCGCTCGCGCGTTTCTGATCCGGCGACCGGAGAGACGATCTGGACGAGCGAGGATCGCAGGAATACCTCCGACAAACCGAGGGAGCTGGCTCTCGAAGAGCTTGTATATGCGGTTTCTCGCAAGATCGCAGGCCCCGTGGGTATCGTGAACGTCTCGGAGTTACGGCAAAATCTTCCGATATCGACCACAGGGAATATTTGCGTCCTCAGGGGAGAAACTGCGGTCGAGCAACGCAGTCGTGGCGGCCTGAAGGCCGTTCGTCCGTGCCTTGAAGCGACCATCGCGGCCGACCCCGGCGATGCGGATGCAATGGCCACGCTCGCGCGGGTCTATCTCTGGACAGGACGCGCCGACGGAGACCCAAGCTTCTTCGCCCGCGGCCTGGAGCTCGCCAATCGCGCAACAACCTCCGCGCCTTCGTCCCCGCGGGCAGCGCTTGCTCAACTGGCGACCCAGTACCAGGTCGGCCAGAACGATACCTCGATCGCCGCGGGACGCCGCGGGCTCGTCCTCAACCCCGAGAACGCCGACCTCCGCGCCAAGCTTGCCATGGCCGTCTTCCTGAGCGGTTACTGGGAAGAAGGCGTGCGTCTCGCGCGCGAAGCCGTCGATCTCGCAGGCGAGAGCATCCGTGACGCGAGCTTCGTTATGATCTTGGATGCTTATCGCAATGGCCAGTACGCCGAGGCCGCATCTCTAGCGCGCCAGATTCCTGCCGCAGATACTCCGACAGCGATACTGAAGCTCGCAGCCGTCGCCCGGCTGGGCGACAAGACGGCGACGAGCAAGGAAATCGCGACCGCCCGCATGCAGCATCCGGACCTGGATAAGGTCGTGTCGGCGATGCTCACGGGAACCAGATATAATTCCGATCTGGAAGATGCATTACGCCAGGGCATCGAAGCGTCGGGGCTGACGTCGCCCGAATTCGCCGCGAACGGGCCATTGTAACTGTAACATCCTTGCTTCTAGGCGCGGAATGAACTTCCCTTTCCCGGGTCCGCGGTGACGGACTGACGAAGTCGAAGGGCCATCTCATGCGCATCCAGCCTACCTTCCTCGTAAACGCCGTTGTTGCTTCTTTCGGTACACTGCTGGCATTGACCATGGGCACCACTGCGGTCAATGCCGCGGAAGGCGGCGCAGGCTTCTACCTCCTGGGATCGAAAGGGCCTGCCGCTGCGATCACCCCGCCGCCGGGCGTCTTCTTCTCCAATGATATCTATATCTATTCGGGCGAGCTGGGAGGTGGAAGAGCGCTCCCTTCGGGCGGGCGTCTGGCCGTCGGCGTGGACGGGGCCGCGGCGATCGACGTGCCTACCGTTCTCTGGGTACTTCCGGAAGACATCATGGGGGGACATCTTGGGCTGACTGCGACGTTGCCAATCGGATGGAAGAACACGGATGCCGACGTGACCCTCGCAGGTCCTCGAGGCGGAACCGCTTCAGGTTCGATCTCCGACCCGGTATTCACGGTAGGCGATCCCGTCGTCGGCGCACTGCTTGGATGGGAGGAAGGCAACTTCCACTGGCAGACCAGCCTGCTGGTCAATGTCCCGATCGGAGACTACCAAGAGGGCGAGATTTCAAACATCGCGTTCCATCACTGGGGTGCAGACGTTTCGGCGGGCCTGACCTGGCTCGACCCGGCAATCGGTCTCGACCTTTCGGCCGTTGTCGGCATGACGTTCAACGCCGAAAACCCGGCGACAGACTATCGGACTGGCAACGAATTCCATTTCGAATGGGCGGCTGTCCAGCATTTCAACGAGCAGTTCGACGCGGGTCTGGTTGGCTACTACTATGACCAAGTCACGGGAGACAGCGGCGCGGGTGCGACAAGCGACTTCAAAGGCCGGGTGGCCGCGATCGGCGCGACGATCGGATGGAACTTCAAAGCGGGCGAGCTGCCGATTTCGGCGCGTGTAAAGTATTTCCACGAGTTTGCCGCCGAGAACCGCGCAGAGGGAGACGCTGTCTACCTAAGCATATCAATGCCGCTTTCGATAACGAAGCCAACGAACATCGCGGCGAAGTAGGTGCCCGGCGTGAACCGCCAGAACTCATCTTGCGTTGCGTTGATTCTCTGCCTTGCGCTGTCTGGCTGCGGCCATCCGGTCGGCGTGATGCAGCCCGTCCCATTGGCCCCCTCTGCCAAGTCGGCGATCCAGATCGACATGCTTGTCGCCACCACGCGGCAGCCGTCCGGAGACAGCGCCACGCTTTTCAATGGTGAACGCAGTCCCAAACCTTCCATGACCGACGTAGCCGTGTCGATCCCTCTAAGAAGGGAGCCGGGTACCGTTCAGTGGCCAAAGCGCCTGCCTGCCGATCCGGCGACAGACTTCACCGTTACCAGGGTAAAGCAGATCGATACGGTGGCGGACGGTAGGGCTTGGTTCCGGCAGCATCTTGAGGGCGGGCACGCCCTGGTATTTGTGCACGGCTTCAATAACAGATACGAGGACAGCGTCTTCCGTCTCGCTCAGATTGTCCACGACAGCGGCATGCAGGCCACGCCTATTCTGTTCACGTGGCCGTCGAGGGCGGAGCTCACGGGCTACGAATACGACAAGGAAAGCACAAACTATTCGAGGACCGCGCTAGAGCAATCGCTCCGGGTATTGGCAGCCGATCCGGCTGTAAAGGACATTACAATCCTTGCCCATTCAATGGGTACTTGGCTTGCGATGGAATCGTTGCGCCAGATGGGCATTCGCGACGGCCATGTTAATTCGAAGATCGACAACGTCATTCTCGCCTCCCCTGATATCGACATCCAGGTCTTCGCCAAACAGTTCGCGGAAATGGGCGACCCCAAACCAAAATTCACGATTTTCGTATCGCAAGACGACCGGGCATTGGCGGCTTCCAGCTTCATCACGGGAAACGTGTCGCGTCTGGGCGCAATCGATCCGTCCGCGGAGCCTTATCGCTCACGTCTGGAAAAGGCGGGTATCACCGCCGTCGACCTAACCAAGGTGAAAACCGAAGACAGTCTGCATCATGGAAAGTTCGCGGAGAGCCCTCAGATCGTTCAGCTCATCGGCCAGCGGCTGATGACGGGTCAAACGCTGACTGACAGCAACGTCTCTCTCGGCCAGGGCATCACAGCCGTTGTCGGCGGAACGGCCCGCACTGTCGGTAGCTTCGCCGGTGCGGCTGTTACCGCACCACTCCTGATCGTCCAGCCGCCTTCAAGAAATGCGCTTCCAGCAGGAAGCGATGTGGAAGCAGACCTGAAGGCCACTCACCAGTCGCCTCTTTCGGCCAAATGATCGGGAAACGGGCCATTGTTACCCTCAAGTTACGTAGCCTGTAACTGTAACAAGCTTACCGCCTCCCCCTGCTTGACGCACTATCGCGGCGGATATCCGACCGAGTACCGGATGCACCCGGAAGCAGAAAGGAATCGTATAATGAGTAAGCCTGTCTCTCGGAGACTTCTCGCCGCGACGGCCGCGGTCGTTATGACCCTGACCTCGGCCTCTATCGCCTCCCCCGCCCTTGCACAACAAGCTGCTCCTGCCCCCGCGACGGGAACCACGCCGCCCGCCGCGGCAAACAATGCTCGACCCAATATCCTTGTCATCTTCGGCGACGACATCGGGCAGACGAACGTCAGCGCCTATTCGATGGGCGTGGTCGGGTACAAGACGCCGAACATCGACCGTATCGCCAAAGAAGGGATGATGTTCACCGACTATTACGCCGAGAACTCCTGCACGGCGGGTCGATCGACGTTCATCACCGGACAGGCATGCCTGCGCACCGGGCTCTGCAAGGTCGGAGCGCCCGGCGCGCCCGTCGGCCTGCAGGCTGGAGACATGACAATCGCGCAAGCCCTCAAACCGTTGGGTTACGCCACGGCCCAGTTCGGCAAGAACCATCTCGGCGACCGCGACGAGTATCTTCCCACGCGGCACGGATTCGACGAATTCTTCGGCAACCTCTATCACCTGAATGCAGAGGAAGAACCCGAAGCACCTTATTGGCCGAAGGATGACACGGAGTTCCTGAAGGCCTACGATCCGCGCGGGGTCATTAAAGCGACAGCCGACGGCAAGGTCGAGGATACCGGGCCACTCACCACAAAGCGGATGGAAACGATCGACGACGACACCACGTCGGCGGCCATCGATTTCATGAGCAGACAGGTCAAGGCCGAAAAGCCGTTCTTCACCTGGATGAACGCGACGCGGATGCACATATTCACCCACGTCCGCGAGAGCATGCGTGGCCAGAGCGGCATGCCCGGCAACGAGTACGGGGACGGTATGGTCGAGCACGACGGCCATGTCGGAAAGCTGCTCAAGGCTCTTGATGATCTCGGCATCGCCGACAATACGATTGTCGTATACACGACCGATAACGGGCCAAACCAGTTCTCTTGGCCTGATGCGGCAACGACCCCCTTCCGCAGCGAGAAGAACACAAACTGGGAAGGTGCCTTCCGCGTGCCTGCCCTCGTAAGATGGCCAGGCCGTATCCAGCCCGGTCAGGTCTCGAATCAGATGTTCTCCGGTCTCGACTGGTTCCCGACCCTCGTGGCAGCGGCGGGCGACCCTGACGTAAAGAGCCGTCTGCTGACAGGCTGGACACCGGAAGGGAGTACGACCAGCTTCCGCAACCATCTCGACGGCTACAACCAGCTCGACTACATCACGGGCAAAACAGAAACGAGCGCCCGCAAAGACTTCTACTACTTCGACGATGACGGTGATCTGGTGGCGACCCGTTACGATGACTGGAAGGTCGTCTTCAAGGAGCAGCCTGCGCCTGGGGGCTTCCAGGTATGGCAGACCCCGTTCACCACGTGGCGGATACCCAAGCTGTTTAACCTGCGTATGGACCCATACGAGAGGGCCGACACAGTCTCCGACCAGTATAATGACTGGCTGGTTCGCAACGATTACCTGCTTGTAAAAGGACAGCTACAGGGGGCGGCGTTCCTGGAAACCTTCGTAAAATATCCGCCGAGCCAGCGTGTGGCGAGCTTCAACATCGAAGGCGTTCGCGCCCAGGTGGACAAGGCGATCGACCAGTCGTTCAAGGATCGCGGCATCGAGAAGTAGCATCATAGGACGCGTCGTGTCGGCGCGCCCTTCTCATCCACTTGCGAGAGAACGCTATGGCTCCGCGCGACGACATTCTCGAACTTGGCAAGCGTATCGGCCAGTCCATCATCGGTCAGGATCAGATGGTCGAGCGGCTTCTGCTGGGGCTGCTTGCAAACGGTCATCTACTGGTAGAGGGCCTCCCAGGCCTCGCGAAGACACGGGCGATCAAGAGCCTAGCGAAAAATCTCGAAGCGGAACTCTCGCGGATACAGTTCACGCCCGACCTTCTGCCTGCCGACATCACCGGTTCCGAAATCTACTTCTCCGACGGAAGCAAAGGCGAGTTCAAATTCCAGCAGGGGCCAATCTTCGCCAACCTGATCCTCGCCGACGAGATCAACCGCGCTCCAGCGAAGGTGCAGTCGGCCTTGCTGGAGGCCATGGAAGAACATCAAGTGACGGTGGGCGGTAAGAGCTATCCCCTGCCCGACCTGTTCATGGTGATGGCGACGCAGAACCCGATCGAGCAGGAAGGCACCTATCCACTTCCAGAAGCGCAACTCGACCGTTTTCTGATGCATGTCGAAGTCGGCTATCCGGACGAGGCTTCGGAGGCTGCCATCATGCGTCTCAACCGGGACGAAGAGAACGAGGCTCATGGCGGTCCGAAGACAAATCCGCCGCAGAAGCTCGATCCAAAAGCCGTGTTCGACGCGAGAAGGGAGATCGGAACTGTCACGGTCTCGGACCCGGTCGAGAAATACATGGTCGCCCTGGTCTTCGCAACGCGCTATCCGGAACGCTACGACAAGGACCTGGCCAATCTCCTGCAGGTCGGTGTGAGCCCGCGCGGGGTCATCGGTCTCGACAAGGTTTCACGGGCTTATGCCTGGCTCAAAGGCCGTGACTACGTCACGCCGGATGATGTGAAGGCGATTGTCCACGGGGTCTTCCGCCACAGGCTGATCCTGTCCTACGAGGCGCATGCGTCGAGCACCACGCCGGACCAGGTCATCGACCGGATCGTGAAACTGGTGGCCGTGTCATGAGCGGCGGTGTCTACGTCTCGACCGAAGGCCTGGTGAAGCTGGAGACGCAAGCACGCGACCTGAGTTTCGTGCAGAAGGCACGCAGCCACCAGCAGCTTGCGGGACGCATGAATTCGACGATGCGGGGCCGTGGACTGACCTTCGAGGAATTGCGTAACTACCTTCCAGGCGACGACATCCGGTCGATCGACTGGCGCGTCACAGCGCGGACGACGCGCCCTGTCGTAAGGGTCTATTCCGAGGAAAAGGAGCGCCCTGCCCTGATCGTCGTCGACCAGCGCATCAACATGTTCTTCGGCAGTCGCCGCGCGATGAAATCGGTAACGGCGGCGGAAGCGGCCATGCTGTGTGCCTGGCGGATACTGGGTTCGGGCGACAGGGTCGGCGGCTTTGTCCTCGGCGATACGGATACGGAGGAATTGAAGCCACACCGTAGTCGCAACGCAGTCATTGCCTTTGCAGACCGGATCGCCACAAAAAACAATGAACTGAGAGCCAACGCCGGCGCGTCACGGGAGACCAGCCAGTTAGACGCAGTTCTGGAAACCGTCGCCACCCTTGCGCATCATGACCACCTCATTCTCTTGATCTCTGACCTCGATGGCCATACGCCACGCACGCGCGACCTCCTGCTGAGGCTGTCCTCCCGAAACGACGTGATCTGTCTCCTCGTCTACGATCCCTTTCTGCTCGCCCTGCCGAGCTCGGGCCACATTGTCGTGAGCGGCGGCGGACCTCAGGCGGAACTGGCATTGAAGACAGCGAGTACCCGCTCATCGATCGACGCCTTCGCCCGCAGCCGCGGTCGGGAATTGCTCGCGTGGCAAAACGAACTCGGACTACCGATGCTGCCGATCTCGGCTGCGGAAGAGACCGCGCCGCAACTTCGTCGCCTGCTGGAACAGTCCGCCTGGCGACAACGGAGGCGCTGATGGAACCCTCGGGTCCAAACCCTGCATTGCGGATGGCGCTTCAATCGCTACACGACATCGTTTTGCCTCCGCCTGTTTCGTGGTGGCCGCAGACATGGGGCTGGCTACTGGTCGCCGCATTGGTTGTCGGGACATGCCTCGTCGCGGCATTGAGATGGGCCAGACGATACCGAGCGAATGCCTATAGACTTGAGGCGCTGTCGATGCTGGGACCTATCCAGCATCTTCTCAGCCAGCCGGCGACCCGTCGCGAAGGCGTGCGCCAAGTCGGAGAACTCTTGAAGCGGACCGCGCTCGCGGCATGGCCGCGTGTCGAGGTGGCCTCTTTGACGAACGACGACTGGGTCGGCTTCCTGAAAAAATACGGCGACACCGATACCCATGCGGTCGAATGGCTCCTGAACGACTTCGAGTACCACAGCGCTGATTGTATCGCACATTTGCCATCGCGAGTTGGCGATGATGTCATCGTTGCCACGCGGTCATGGATCGAGCGACACGATGTATCAGCTTGATCATCCATGGCTGCTTCTCACGTTGCTTGCACCGCTCCTGGTCTGGTGGCTGCTTCCACCCCACAGGGAAAGCTCGGCATCGATACGTCTCCCATTCTTTGCGCAAGTGACGAAAGCAGCCGGAGTTCGTCCGACCGACGGTGCCGTTATTGCGCGCCGGACATGGCCGCAGGTGGTTTGCGAGGCACTTGCCTGGTGCTTCATCGTTCTTGCGTTGTCCCGCCCCCAGTTCATCCAACCTCCGATCGATAAGGTTCAGCCACAGCGTGACATCCTACTCGCGCTGGACCTCTCACAGTCGATGGATACAAGGGACTTCCCGTCTGCCGACGGGCTCACGATTGCTCGTGACGAGGCGGTCCGGCAGGTCGTTACTGACTTCATACGAAAGCGCTCCGGCGACAGGATCGGCCTCGTCGCCTTCGGGGACGCTCCTTACCCGCTTTCGCCCTTCACCATGGATCACGTACTGGTCGAGACCATGATCACGGATTCATTGCCGGGAATGGCTGGACCGAGAACGTCACTCGGTGATGCGCTCGGGCTGGCCATCAAGATGTTCGACCAGACCACTGTTCCAGAAAAGGTGCTGGTCGTGCTGACCGACGGCAATGACACGGCCAGCCGGATGCCTCCATTGAAGGCCGCCGACATTGCAAAATCAAAAGGCGTGACCATACATGCCGTCGGTATCGGAAACCCGACGGCAACCGGGGAGGATAAGCTGGATACGGTCACGCTTCAGAAGATCGCCGCGACCACGGACGGCAGATATTTTTTCGGGGGCGACCAGGCCCAACTCGCGGCGATCTACGAGGAGCTCGACAGGATCACGCCGGAGGACCAGAAGGTTCTGTCGTGGCGACCACGGGTCGATCTGTTCCACGTTCCGCTGCTGGCTGCGACTGCGGTTCTGGGCGGATACTACGCGATCGCGGGCGCGGCAGTTCTGATGCGGCGGAGGACGCAGTCATGATCTCAGATTTCCACTTTATCAGACCGTGGTTCCTCGTCCTGCTGCTTTTGCCTTCCTCGATTGTGTTGCTGGCGAACCGTTCCCACGATATCCGCGCCCGGTGGAAAGGCTTCATCGCACCACACCTGCTCGACAGTCTGATCGTAGAAGGTGCCGGAAATTCCAGGGTTAAACCGACATCCCTGCTGGCGCTGATGCTAGCGGTCGCTATCATCGGAGCGTCGGGCCCTACCTGGAGGCGAGAGCAGCCGCCCTTCGTCGCAGATACGGCCACATTGGTGATCGCCGTCGACCTCTCGCAAACAATGGACGCGATCGACGTCACACCATCGCGCCTTGAGCGGGCGAAGCTGAAGATCAAGGACGTAATCGATGCCCGACAAGGCGCGCGAAATGCCATCGTTGCCTATGCCGGGACCGCCCATCTCGTCATCCCTCCGACGGAAGACGGGGCGCTCGTCGAAACCTATTCCGAGGCGCTGGCAACCCGCATCATGCCCAAGCCGGGAAAGGACACATCCGCGGCGATACGGCTCGCCGGCGACCTCCTCAAGAGGGAAGGCTCCGTCGGCACGATACTGATACTGACTGACGGCGTGGAGGCAGCGGCAGCAGAACAGCTGAAGTCAGGCCCGAATGGTATAGTCATCCTTGGAGTCGGCACGGCGGCGGGCGGCCCCGTGAAGAACACAGACGGTAATTTCGCGACAGCTGCCTCCGGGACACGGCTCTTCCCTAAACTGGACATTAAAGCGCTTCAGGCCATCGGGCGCGAAACTGGAGCGGATGTCGCGACAGTAACGGACGACGACACCGATATCCGCTGGATCGTCCAGCGCATCCGCTCGAACTTCGCTCAAAAGCAGACGACCGCCGATGACCGCTGGAGCGACTTGGGCTGGTGGCTTGTGATACCGCTCGTCGTTGCCATGGCGCTATCTTTCCGTCGTGGATGGGTCGCGAAAATCGGCATCGTGCTGATGGCAATACAGGTGTCGTTCCACCAGCCTGCCCATGCAAACGGACTGATGGACATGTGGCTCACTGGTGATCAGCAAGGGAGGCGCGCCTTCGAGCATAAAATGTTCAACGACGCAGCGGATCACTTTTCGGACCCAATGTGGAAAGGCGTGGCCTATTACCGAGCGGGCAAGTTCCAGGAAGCAGTAGACGCCTTCGCATCGGTGGACACTCCTGAGAGCTGGTACAATCAGGGAAATGCTCTTCTTCAGCTCGGCAAGTTCGAACAGGCGGTCGGATCGTACGAGAACGCTCTGAAGAAACGCGAGGACTGGGCGGACGCCAAAACCAATCTGGCCATCGCCAGCCAGCTTCTGAAAGCCCGGGCGCAAAAGCAGGAGGAACAGCCGGAACAGCCGAGCGAAGCCCCCGACAGCGTCCAGTTCGACGAAAAAGGCAAAAAGGGCAAGGAAGGCGTAATGAACATCGCCGAGCAGAGTTCCGAGATGTGGATGAAAAATATTGTCGCCAGTCCGACTGACCTGATGGCGCGCAAGTTTTCCATCGAGGCCGGGAGGGCCGCACGATGAGACTGTTCGTGCTTTTATTCAGTTTGTTGGCAGGCGGTTCGACGTTCGCGTCCGAGCCGTTTGGGCGGGCTTCGATTATGGAGGTAGAAAAGATCGTCCCCGGACAGCAGGTTCATGTCGTCGTGGAAGTTTTCGCGCCCGATTTCTTTACCTCGCCACCGCAGTTTCCGCTGTTCGATGCCCCGGATGCCTTGGTGACTCTCTCCAATGACATTGCCCAGAACATGGTGCAGAGGATGGACGGCGTTCAGTATGCAGGGATTCGCAAGAGCTATGTGGTCGTCCCGGAGAAGCCCGGGTCATTCGCCCTCCCGGAAATCGACATCGATCTCGGCTACTCGTCAAACGGAACTTCGGTCAAATCCACGGTGAAAGTCGGCCTTCCCTCATTCGAGGTGTCCGATAGTCCCGGTTCCAACGCATTACCCTTCGCGGCACGGAACCTGACCATTACGCAGTCCTTCGACCGAGATGCTTCCTCACTGACCGCTGGCGACGCACTCGTCAGAACCATCGTGATCTTTGCCGAGGACACGCAAGCCATGCTCATACCGTCCGTCGATTTCGCTGAAACAGTCGGCATCAAGCAATACGTGAAGCCGCCGGTCCTCGCCGAAGGTGTCGAGCGGCGCGGTATAGGGCGCAGCGTCCAAAGCGGAAGCACGCGGACGCAGACAGTGGTCTATACTACGACAGAAGTAGGACGCTTCTCCCTACCGAAAATCTCGTATCCTTGGTTCGATACCGAGAACGGCGCCGTAGCGCTGGCCAGTCTTCCGGCAGTCGATCTCGTGGTCGCCAGGGATACGTCGGCAAATGAAGACATAGCACCCACGTCCGAGGAAGACAGCGCGGTTTCCGAAAGGGTGACATGGCGGAAATGGGGGCCTGCGCTCCTGGTGCTCGCCCTCGGGCTAACTGCGTTTGTTTCGATCCGTCGAAACTCTCAGAGTATCCGCGCCTGGGCGAGGCGCATAAAGAACAAACGCCGGAATTCCCCGAAGCGGAGACTCAAACGCCTCCGCGCTACCATTGCCGATGGTGGAGAGTTCGCAATCTACCGAACTCTCCAGGACTGGAGTGTCGATCTGAGCTATCCGACGGTAGCCGCTTGGGTGGAAGCACAGCAAAACACGAGCCTCACCGAACAAGTCGCCATTCTCGAAAGACGGCTTTTTAGGTCTCAGGACGTGGAGCTGGATCGCAAAGCGTTGTCCCTGGCGATCGCCATTCCGAAGCGCCGGACCATCGTCACAAAAAGCGAGCTCCCGGAGCTCAATCCGACGACGCGGTCGTCATTGTTACCCCCGTTGTAACAGTAACATTCTTCCCTCGCAGAGCACGCTCGTTAAGCTCCGGCTTCCAAACGTCGGAGGCAAGGATGGCTTTGGCATTCGAGAACGCGAATGATGTCACAGGGGATGAAGGCGTGGTTTGGGTTCCCGGTCGCACCTTCAAGATGGGATCGGACGACCATTATCCGGAAGAGGCTCCTGCCCATCCCGTCAAGGTGGATGGTTTCTGGATATCGGAGACCCCCGTCACCAACAGGCAGTTCAAGGCCTTTGTGGAGGCAACGGGCCATGTGACCGTCGCGGAAAAGGCACCCGACCCTAAGGATTATCCGGGCGCGAAGCCCGAGATGCTAAAGCCGGGCTCGCTCGTCTTCACGCAGCCGAAAGCGGTGAACGGTCCGGACATCGGGCAATGGTGGGCGTTCAAGTTCGGCGCGACCTGGCGCAGGCCGCTCGGGGGCTTGAGCGACCTGCGCGGCAAACTCGACCATCCTGTCGTTCACGTCGCCTATACCGACGCGCTTGGATATGCCACCTGGGCAGGAATGAGCTTGCCCACGGAAGCCGAATGGGAGCTGGCGGCCCGCGGAGGCTGCGATGGCACAGAATTCTCCTGGGGCGACGAACTCACGCCGGGCGGGGTCGCAATGGCGAACACCTGGAGCGGGACGTTTCCGACCCACTCCACCAAACCGAAGGGGCATGAACGGACCTCACCCGTGCGAACCTTCCCGCCAAACGCGTTTGGCCTTTACGACATGATCGGCAACGTCTGGGAGTGGACGAGCGACTACTGGTCGACCCGCCATCTCGAAGCTGCAAAGCACTCGTGCTGCATCCCAAGCAATCCGCGCGGCGAACTGACCGAGGCGAGCTACGACCCGGGGCAGCCTGCGATCCGTATCGCCCGGCGCGTGCTCAAGGGCGGCTCGCATCTGTGCGCGCCGAACTATTGCCGCCGTTACCGCCCTGCCGCCCGTCATGCCGAGCCGGAAGACACGTCCACCAGCCATGTCGGTTTCCGCTGCGTGAAGCGGCCCATCGAAGAAGGAGAAGCGAAATGAGAAACCGGACGCTCGCCGAAGAGCCTCTTGTGGCAGCCGTCGCAGTGGCCCTAATCCTTTTACTCAGCGGCCTGCTACGCCCGGCGCTCGCTCAGGAGGTCCTTCCCTCATGGAACGACACCGCTGCTAAGAGCCGCATCGTCGAATTCGTCAAGGCGACCGTGACAGAAGGCGGAGACGGATACGTCGCGCCGTACGATCGTATCGCCGTCTTCGACAACGACGGAACGCTATGGTCCGAGCAGCCTATCTATTTCCAGTTCGGATTCATGATCGACCGCGTCAAGACGCTCGCCCCGCAGCATCCAGACTGGAAGACCAAGGAGCCGTACAAGTCAATCCTCGACGGCGATCCGATGGGTGCGCTTAAAAGCGGTGAAAAGGGCATCGTCGATCTGGCAATGACCACCCATGCCGGGATGACGACGGACCAGTTCTCGAAAATCGTCACTGACTGGTTCGCCACGGCAAAACATCCCAAGACTGGCAAGCCTTATGACGAGATGACTTTTGTGCCGATGCGCGAACTTCTCGATTATCTGCGCTCCAATGGCTTCAAGACCTACATCGTCTCCGGCGGCGGGGTCGAGTTCATGCGGCCGATGACCGAGAAGATGTACGGCATTCCTCCCGAGCAGGTCGTCGGCAGCACGATCCTGACGGAATATGCTATCGTTGGTGACGTGCCTGTTCTCAGGCGTCTACCGAAGATCGATTTCGTCGATGACGGCAAGGGCAAGCCTGCCGGCATCAACAAGTTTATCGGCAGAAGACCGATCTTCGTCGCGGGCAATTCCGACGGCGACTACGAGATGCTGCGCTGGGTTACCGCAGCCAAGGGACCCGGTTTTGCGATGATCGTCCACCACACCGACGATGCCCGCGAAGTCGCGTACGACCGCAAAAGCGCGATCGGCAAGCTCGACAAGGCGCTTGACGAAGCAGAGCGCAGGAACTGGCTTGTCGTTGACATGAAAGCGGACTGGAAAAGAGTTTTCGCGTTCGATAACTAGCCGGAAGGCCGCCGCCATGAAATGGATCGCTGCGCTTCTGTTTTTCCTATCGATGTCTGTCCACGTCCATGCGCAGGATGTTCCACGCCCTCAGAAGATCGACGACCTTGTCGGTCTTCTGCAGGACCCCGAAGTGCGCTCCTGGCTGGAAAAGGCACCTGCGGCTACCTCGCCGACCACTGTCCCGGCAAAGAACGGTCTGGCTGCCTGGGAAACCATGACGCGTGAGAGGCTCGACGGCATCGTTCGCGCGATCCCGAGAATACCTACTGAAGTTACGACGGTATCCAGTCGGATAAGGGCGCAAGCACTGTCCTATGGAGGGCTACCTGTCTTTGCGATTTTCGCGGGATTGGTTGCTGTCGGCTTGGTCGCAGAGAAGGTTTTCTCCCGATCGCACACAGGGAGCCGGGTGATTGACCGCCTGTTAGCGGTCGGCGTCTTCACCGCCACGATGGCTATCGTTTTCTTCGCGTTCGACTGGCCTCCTCTTCCGCGCATCGTGCTGATGGTGTCCGTGCTGGCGCTCGTGGCCTACCGGGCGATCTCGGTCCTCATCGATGCCGCAGGGATGCCGCCCCTATCGAGAAAACGCACAAAAATTTTCGTCGGCGGAATCGTCACTGGAACTGGACTGGCCGTTCTGGGAGAACCACTGTCGGTCGACCCGACCACGACGGCAGCCGTCTCGTTCTGCGTCTCGCT
Organism: Endobacterium cereale; assembly: GCF_009617585.1. Classification (GTDB taxonomy): domain Bacteria; phylum Pseudomonadota; class Alphaproteobacteria; order Rhizobiales; family Rhizobiaceae; genus Neorhizobium; species Neorhizobium cereale. The sequence continues at coordinate 176,946 of NZ_WIXI01000039.1, forward strand.
CGTCCTTCTGCTGATCGCTCTGGAGGGTGCGATGTCCCTTCCCGCACGCTCATTCCGGACACGCATTGCGATATGCCTCGCTATCCTGGTCGTTTGGGCGCTCTGGTGTCTCGGCCTGCGTGGTCTGTTCTGGCTGGCGGTCTTTGCAATGTCGCTTCCGTCCGTCCTGCGGTTCTTCGGTAAAACAGTCGCCGAACTCCTCCCTGGCGACACCGAAGAAACGAAGCGCGTTCTCCTGGTGCGGGGTAGCCGGGCGGCCGTGGTCATCATTGCCGCCGCGTGGCTGGCGACCGTCTGGCGGCTCGATCCGACCTCGCTCGTTCACAGCGACCCCCGTGTGGCTTCCCTTTCCTACGGACTTCTGAAAAGCGTCGTCATCATGCTTCTGGCGGACCTCGTATGGCATCTAGCCCGGTCGTGGATCGACCGGAAGCTTCTGGCATCGAACTCAGGTGCAAGTGCAGACGAGTTGGCCCGAAAAGGTCGGCTGCGGACATTGTTGCCGATCTTCCGCAACGTGCTGGCGGTGATGGTAGCGGTCATCGCGGGATTGGTCGTGCTCTCCGAACTCGGTATCGAAATCGGCCCCCTGATTGCGGGAGCTGGCGTGTTTGGGGTGGCGCTCGGCTTCGGTTCGCAGACCCTGGTCAAGGACGTCATCAGCGGCGTGTTCTACATGCTGGACGACGCGTTCAGGGTCGGCGAGTACATCCAGGCGAAAAGCTACAAAGGCACGGTCGAGGGGTTCAGCCTCCGATCAGTTCGTCTTCGCCACCACCGCGGACCTGTCTATACGGTTCCCTTCGGCGAACTCGGTGCCGTCGAAAACATGAGCCGCGACTGGGGGATCGTGAAGTTCCGCGTATCCGTCAGCTATGATGCAGACGTGGAGAAGGCTCGCAAGCTCACCAAGAAGATTGGGGCTGCGCTCGCGGAAGACCCAGAGTTTTCGCCGCTCTTCATCGAACCCCTGAAAATGAAGGGGGTCGAGGAGTTTGGCGACTACGGCATGGTCCTAAGCTTCGGAATGACGCTGCGTCCGAGCGGCCTGCAGTCGATGATCCGCCGACGTGCCAACCTGATGATCCGGGAAGCCTTCAAGGAGAACGGGATCGAGTTCGCCCAGCCGATGGTGCAAGTCGGCGCGGATGAAAAGCAGGTAGCAGCATCGGCTGCGACGCGTCTGCAGGAGGCAAAATCAGCTGCTGCGGCACCAGCCTGACGCGGCGATGGGCCGCCGTTACGTTACCGTAACTGTAACGGCCTTCCGAGCCGACCGAATAGCTCCTAGCGTCGAGCCAGCCCTACAACCGAGGAGGAGGACGAAGCGATGTCCAGACCAAGACTAAAACGTCTGACGGCGACCGCGGCCCTCGTGACGGTGCTTATGGCAACGTCCGCTGGCGCTCAGGATCAAGGAATGGAGGAACCGCGGATCGAACCTGAAGCCGTCGAAGCGCTGAAGGCGATGGGCGAGCACTTGCAGTCGATGCAATCGTTCAAGATCACCGCACGCACGACAGCCGAGGTCGTCCTGGAAACCGACCAGAAACTAGAGATCGGCAGCGAGGCGACCTACGAGGTGAAGCGGCCGGATCGGCTGCGCATCGATCTCGCAACGGATGTCGTCCACGGCGAACTCGTCTACGACGGCAAGACCCTGGTCTATGCATCGCCCGACCAGAAGGTCTACGCGCAGGTTCCGGCCCCCGCGACAATCAAGGAAACACTCGAACACGCGGCGCAAAAGTACGACCTCGCCTTCCCCTTGGCTGACTTGTTCGCCTGGGGTACGCCGGACGCGCCGACCGATCTGATCAAGGAAGGCTTCCTTGTCGGACACGCCTTCGTCAACGGCAAGGAAACGGATCACTGGGCGTTTCGAGGTCCTGACCAGGATGCCGAGATTTGGATCGCGACGGAAGGCAGCGCCCTGCCTTTGAAGGTTTCGCTCGTCGACCGCGACGACATGACGAGACCGCGTATCACGACGGTTCTCGAGTGGACCGAAAACGCCGAGATCGCCGACGACGTCTTCCAGTACAAGCCGGAGGAAGGCACCGAGAAAATCCGCTTTCTGAAGGAGGCAGGCAAATGAGGAAGCCAGGTATCCTGTTCAGCGCTCTTCTCGCGACGGCGCTTATAGCACCGCAGATCGCAGAGGCCCGTGGCGGCTTCGGCGGGCGGATGCCGCGGATGAACTTCGGCGGTGGGGGAATGCATGCAGCAGGCATGCACCACTTCAATGCGCCGGTGCACATGCAGCCACGCTTCCACCCCGTTCAGCATCCCCCGCACGTTATGCACCCGCGCCCACCGCACCCGCCGGGTCCAGGACCGGGGCCGCATCCCTCCGGGCACCATCCCCATCCACCGATGCCAGGTCCGCACCCTGGCCCGGGACCACACCCGCCAGGCCCGGGTCCCCGCCCCTTGCCACCTCCACCCCGGCCGCTACCACCGCCACCTCCGGGTCCGTACTGGCCGGGTTATTGGGGCCCAGCCGCCGCGTGGGGTGCCGCAACTGCCGCCACCGCCATTGCCGTTGGAACAGTTATCGCCACGCTTCCACCGGAATGTGTCACGGTCGTCGTGAACGGGGTCAGCTACCGTGACTGCGGCGGACGCTGGTTCGAACCGCGATACGACGGGCACACGGTCGTTTACGTCGCCGTTGCCGCCCCGAGATGAACTCACGGCTCCGGCGCAACGCCGGAGCCGTTTCGGGTATCTGCGTAAAGATACCGGGAAGCTCCGCTGATCGACAGGAGGCCTGATGTCGGCCGAAGTTCTCGACGACGACGAGCGGCTCCGCATCATGCATGGAGGCCCGTTCTACGATCTTATGGCGAACATCGGTTTGCGCAAGCGCGGCTGGAGGGCGCTGGTCCTGATGAACCTGTGCTGGGTAATGCCCGCCCTGCTACTTTGGCTGGGTCGGGATGAAAGCGGTTTACAGCATTTTCTTCGTGACTGGGGTGCCTGGTCGAAGTTTCTCATCGCCCCCGTTCTTCTGACGCTTGCCGAGAAACCAATCGGCTTTGCGCTGGATGAATGTATTTCGCTAATTTTCCGCATACCAGTCGTGGCAACACAATCGATGCAGGATGCCCGAAAGGCGCTCGCCAATGCGAGGTCGCAGACCTCGGCAGTTCTTCCGGAACTGGCGTGCCTACTGCTGGCGCTCATGGCCACGGGCATCAACGCGGCAAACTTCACCTACGGTTCGGCACCTGCCTGGGCGATCAATAACGGAACGTTCACACGGGCGGGTCTTTGGTCCCTCGTCCTCGGAAACACGATCTACTGGTTCTTGCTGACCCGCCTCGTCTGGAAGCACGTCATCTGGTTGCGCTTCCTGTCAAACGCCGGGCGCTGGCATCTCCGCCTCGCAGTCACTCACCCGGACGGGCATGCAGGTTTGGGTTTCCTCGGGTTTTACCCGGCAGGCTACAGCCTCTTCGTTCTGGCCGCGAGCGCCGTCGTCGCGTCAGGAGCGGGCCACGTCATGCAGCGGGAGGCCGTCACGCCGCTTCTCTTCACGGCTGTCTGCGTTGCATGGCTGAGCGTTGTCCTGGTGTACTTCGCCATCCCACTCGTGCCATTCGGCACGCAGGTCGCCCGATTGAAACGAAAAGCGATCTTGATGAGCCTGAGACGAGCCATGGCCTTCGAACGGTTCAAGGAGCGCGAAGCCCTGGAGACAAATCTGTTCGAAGACGAAGCCGAGGACAGGGGTATCGTTATGAAGGATGTGAAGCCCGTCTATCTTGCCGCTCGGAACGTTTCCGCTCTTCTCGTCAACCGCAGGAACGCGCCGGCGGTCTTTATCCCTGCCCTGGCCCCGTTTGTTGTCGTGGGAGGATCATACCTGCCGTTCTCTGAACTGGGACCGATTATAAAACGGCTTCTGCTGCTATAAACCATTCCATACCTTTGCCCCCTGATCCGAGATTTTAGCGTTCGAAGACAAGGAAGTTTTCCCACGATCGAATCCTCAACAGGATTTTCCGGATCAGCGCGAATTCACTCCAGTGCGACGTGTATATCGCGACCTCGGCCGTCGCGCCTCCCGGCAGCTCGAATGCGGAGAGATCGTCCATTGGTTCAAGGACAGCAATGACGCGGCCAGGGCCGAACGATGCGGTGGGAGACAGAAGAGAGCCAGCAGGCTCGAGTTGGCCTTCCGCCATGAACTTCACGATTTTCGTGACGCGCGCTCGGAAAACTCGTCCGGGCACTCCGGCGAATGCGATTTCCGCGTCGTCACCTTCCGCGACCCGCTGCAGCGCGACCTGGTCGAAGGAGGCTGCAAAAATCTGTCGGTCGGTGTGGATGAAGGTCATCACTGGCTTAAGCGGCAGCGAGACCGCCATCATTCCGGGATGCAGGAACACCTGTGCGGCATACCCGTCGGTCGGAGCCCGGTAGACGCTCTGCTCGAATTCGAACTTCGCCCGTTCGAGCTCTGCATCGAGCTGGGCGACATTGGTGTCGATCCCGTCGATCTGGCTGTTGGCGGCGAGCCTCGCCTGCTCGGCCTGCGCGGTTGCAGCTGCAAGGGCAGCCTCCGACGCGAGATAGGCATTTCTCAGGTCTTCCACCTGTTCGGCCGAAAACGGCGACATGCGCGGGTTCCGATTGGCCGCCGCGTGACGATCGTAGTCGCCTTTCGCCTGGTCGCGGCTGGCGGCGGCCGACTGGACGGAGGCTTGCGCAGTACGCAGGGCCGCCTGACGCTCGGCCACGTTCTGGCCCGCATCAGCAAGAGCGGCCTGCCGCCGCCGTACCATGTACTCGAACGGTCTGGGGTCAAGCCGGAACAGCACGTCCCCCTTTTTGACTGCCGTATTGGCGAGGACCGGAACTTCGACAACCTGTCCGTTGACCGCCGGGCTAATCGGTGTCGCATAGAAATAGATGCGTCCGTCCTTGGAGAAAGGATGGTTGTAGTTCATCACGACGAGAATGGCGCCGATTAAAAACACACCTCCGACCACGGCCGTCGTCGCTGTCCATTTAGTGAGCGGAACCCGAAGGAATCGGAACGCGACAATGCACACCGCGCCGTAGATCAAGCAAAGAAGCGTCGTCATGTCGGTTCCCGGCTTTCCTCAAGACGTCGTTCGATCTCCGTCACACGCGCGTCGAGCGTTTGATTTCCGGCCCCCCAGCCACGGTCCGGGCGCCAAGCCATCGCCCATATCCACAAAAACGGCCAGATGGCGTGCAGGGTGAACAAGCTCACCCACCCTGCCGCCATGATGGCGTCCTGGTGAGGATGGTTGCGGCGCCTGGCGATCTCGTAGGGGATGTCGTGGATGGCGACGATCCCGTAGATAAACGTCAGCACGACGAAGATCAGCACGCCAAGCGAAAGATAGTCCAGCCACATAAAGAGGGCCTCCTTTGCCGTTTGGAGCGCCCTGACTTTGCCAGAGCGCTCCAACCGAGTTGACTATTCCGTGCGCTCCACCTGCGGAGACTTCCATTCGCCGGACAGCAGCTCCGGCTTCGGCAGGTAGTACCGCATCGCCATCATGAACGGTCCGGCGGGGGCCGGCAGCCAGTTGGTTTCCTTGTCGCCACCCGGGTTGTCGTGCTGGATGTAGATGGTCAGTCCGCCGTCCCTGTCCTTCTTGAGGTTTGGCAGCATCGGCGAGTTGACGAGGTAGCGGTCTATCGGATTGTCGACCAGCAACTGGCCCGGAAGGTCGTACATGGTGAGCGACCAGAAGGCATTGACGGGCGGGAAGTCACCGCCCTTGAACCGTAGCGCGTACTTGCCCTTCGACCCGTCCAGCGCCTCGCCCTTGTCGTCCTTCTCGTAGATCGGATAAAGCGCTTCTTCTTTCGAGTTGGCGCCGATCCCAACCTGCGTGCCGGCAGCGCGTGCGACGTAGTCGTTTTTCAGGAACTCGCGTGTGCCGAACAGATTGGCGCTGTCGCCTTTCAACGTCTCGCGGAGATCATCGATCTGCTTCTGGCCTTCCTTCATTCCATCCGTCAGAGCGGCCTTCATGTCCGGTGACAATCCGGCGACATCGAACTTCTCGCCTGCCTTGAGGCCGAGCTGCTCGAAACGCGCGCGGATCGCAGTCTCGGAGGGGTGCGTCGGCGTGAACTGCAGCAGGAACGCCATCACGTCGAAAAACTCCGGGTTGGTCTTCTGCTCGGCAGGAGCGATGGGCCTGATCCATTCCGTCTCGGGTAAGGGCAATGCGGGTTTGCCCTCGAAGACGGACAGGGGCTGGAGCTTGTAGCCCGCCTGGATTTTCTTGACGTTCTCTAGATCGTCGGCGTTGAAGAGCTGCGTGCGACCAACCACGTTGACGAACTGCGTTTCCGACCGGATGACCTTTGTGATGCCGTCTGGCGCTTCGCCTTTCCAGCCCGGCCCGGCGATCAGGAACTTTCCGCCGCCATTCCCCGTCGTGCGGGTTCCGATATAGTCGAAATTGAAGGTGTAGAGGTCCATTAGCTGAAAGACGAAATAGCGGTCTTTCTCAATCTCGGGGACGGTGATGACCATCGGCTCCGCGCGGAGATCGAGACCCATGAACGTGTAGGGCGTATCTGAATTGGGCGTCACGAAGCCCTTGTCATCAGGTGTGAACACGCGCGCGATGTTAAGGACGCTATTGAACGGGCCTTTGTATTCTGGGCTTTTGGTGTTCACCGAAAACGCGTAAATCGTTGCGTAGTCGCTTACCATGGGCACGCCGTAGACATAGGCTTCCTTGGCGATTTCGGTTGCCTGGCTGCGATCCAGCTCGGCGGCGAATGAGGGAAAGGCGGCCATAAGCCCGAAGGCCAGGCCACCGAACGCGCGGCGGGTGATCATGCTGGTCTCTCCTTGTTGAGGATGCCGGATCATGACGATCACCAGAACGCGCGGGAAGCATGTTACAGTAACAACGGCGCTGTTACGTCGGTGTTACGGTTACATCCTTGCCCGGAGGAACAGACGGTAACAGGGTGTCGGCTTCAACAGGAGCCGAAACGATGTTCAGAGAGATGAAGATCGCCGCGGGGCTGGTGCTTGCCCTGTCGTCGTTTGCCCACGCCCAGATACCCACGCCCGAGGAGGTCCGCGAGATCGCCAAGGAGGCTTATATCTATTCCTATGCGCCAATCGCCTCCTATGGCACGTGGTCAAAGCAGGCGACGATGCCGGATGCACCCGAATATGTTGGCGGCTTCAACACGTTCCGACACTATTCAGAAGCCTTCACGCCGGACAACAAGGACATCGTCACGCCAAACAACGACACGCCCTACTCCTGGGCATGGCTCGACCTTCGCAGTGAACCGATCGTGTTGAGCGTCCCGGCCGTGCCCAAGGACCGCTACTACGTCATGCAGCTGATCGACCTGTTCACCTACAATTTCGGCTATGTGGGTGTGCGCGCGACTGGGTTCGAAGCGGGTAGCTACTTGATAGCAGGGCCAAACTGGAAGGGTGAGAAACCACAGGGAGTCTCGCAGGTCATCCAGGCCGAGACCGAGATCGTCGGCATCCTCGGTCGCACCTCGCTCGACGGGCCGTCCGATGTCGAAAACGTCAAGGCGATCCAGGCACAGTACAAGCTGACGCCGCTGAGCGTCTTCGCCAAAACCACGCCGCCCCCTGCTCCCGCGAAAATCGCCTTCCCGCCCTATGATCCGAACAAGGCCATCTCGCACGACTTCATCGGCTATATCAATTTCCTGCTTCAGTTTGCTCAGCCGACAGTGCCTTCCGAGAAAGAGCTGATGACGCGCTTTGAGAAGATCGGGATCGCGCCTGGGAAGGCATGGGATGCTTCTCGCGTAGATGCCGCTGTCCTTTCCGCGATCGACCAGGGTGTCGAAGACGCAAAGGCCGAGATGGCGCAGGTCGCAAAGACGACGCTCAGCTCCAACGGTCTCTTCGGCCCTCGTGAGCTGCTGAAAGACAACTACATGATCCGTGCCATGGGCGCAGAAAAAGGCCTGTTCGGCAATTCGCTCGAGGAAGCCTGGTATGGCGGTTTCGTCGGCGATGGCAGCAAGCAGACTATGCTGCATTTCCCCGCCGACCAGTTACCACCCGCCAAGTTCTTCTGGTCTCTGACTCTGTACACGCTTCCCGACCGCCTCCTCTATGCCAACCCGCTCCAGCGGTATTCGATCGGCGACCGAACAAAGGGCCTCGCCTACGGCAAGGACAAATCCCTGACCATCTATCTCGGTCACACTTCTCCCGGGAAGGACAAGGAAGCGAACTGGCTACCGACCCCCGACAGCAAGTACAGCCTTGTTGCCCGTGTTTACGGGCCGGAGAAGGCAGCAATGGATGGGACGTGGAAACTGCCCACACCGACCGAGGCGAAATAGATCGGTTCACCTTAGTATCAGAGCAACGTACCGGCCGGCGTCTGTCGGCCGGTCGACGGCGTTGGTGGTAATTATCGCCTTGAACGGATGCGAACCTACGACCCAATATACTTAGCTTACGTCGCTGAATTTGCTCATCGTCCCCAGATCGACCATCAGGCCACCATTCGTGCCTAAGGGCTCCATTGCATTGCCCGACCGGGAGCGACCGGGCAATGCTTGTGTTTGTCAGTTGATTTCGCCTGCCGGCGACAGGATGTATCGAATATCCGAGGGACCAGTCCAAGCTTCGGTAACGGCAGTGAGGGGCAATGTTGTGACGGGGATGTCGAATTTTGCCTTACTGGTTGCGGCGAGGAGCTCACCTGCACCAGCAATCAACTCTCGGATCGCAACGCTGCCGATGCCGCTGCCCAACAGTTCGAGACCTGAGCTGCGCAAAGCATCGCCACGAAGGGGGATCTCTGCGCCGGCTGCAGTACCAAGCTGGACATACCGCACCCTCGGTTCGCCGGTTCTGGAACCACGGTTCCTGGTTGCAGCAGCTATAACGCGACTTGCCGGTTCGCCCCACAGAAAATCGAGCACGACGTCGACACCCAGGTCAAATTCGGCGCGAAGGGCTACGTCGGCACTTCCATCTAGACCAATGCGCGACTGAACATCGAGCTGGTCCAACGCCGTTTGATTGCGGCCAACTGCGATGATCCTACCGGCCCCGAAATGCCGCGCTATCTGCACCGCCATGCTCCCAGCAGCCCCCGTTGCGCCGTTAACGAGAACGGTTGCTCCTGGCTGAAGGGGCGCTCGACGCGTTAGGGCAACCCAGGATGCGAGGCCACCGGTAGCGACGGCAGCAGCGCGTGTGTTTGATAGCTCATCTGGAACGGCCACCATCATTTCGTCCGATACCAGCGTGAGCTCGCCCATGGAGCCAAACGGGCTCTTAGGGAACAGGAAGTACACTCGTCGGCCTTGCGGGTCGGTCCCGACACCATCAACGCCCGGCACGAAATCCGCCTTGTCGCTGCTGGTATAGTGCCCGCCTGAAGCTAAAGCTTTAACGATTGGGCTCAACGGCGCCGCGTTGACGCGGACAATTGTTTCACCTGTGCCTGCGATTGGGTCCCGGAAATCACCGTATGCGGGCGATTTACCGAAATCTCTAACAATTGCTGCCTTCATCTCCGAACTCCTTATCGAGAATTTAGCGGTTGTTCGGAGGTGTAAGTAACGCATGTGTCTGGTACGTTCTCTAGCCAAACGTATCCATTTTCTTTTCGATCGTACCAGCTCATGGACCCACTTTCTGAAATTCTTTCGCTTTTGAAGCCTCGCAGCTACATCACCGCCGGGTTCGATGCTGGAGGCGATTGGTCGCTTCTGTTGGATGATCTCGCCGGTCGTATCAAATGCTATGCAGTTATCGATGGGAGTTGCTGGCTGTCTCTGGATGAAGCAGAGGCCCCCGTCCAGGTCGTGACAGGCGATTGTTTTGTATTGCCGAGTGGGCGCTCCGTAAGGATTTCCAGCGACCCTGCAATGGCGCCAACACTAGCGAGCAAAGCCTTAACGCCTGACCGAGACGGAGAGATTGTCACATATAACGGCGGCGGAGGTGTGCTGCTGACTGGAAGTCGGTTCGAGGTGAGCGGGCGGCACGCCGATCTGCTCCTCAGAACTCTGCCTCCGATATTGCATCTTAGGGCGGCCGTAGACCAAGCGGCGCTCCGTTGGTCGATTGACTTGATGATGCAGGAACTCCGCGAGGCGAAGCCGGGTGCATCGCTCGTGGCACAACACCTCGCGCATATAATGCTCACGCAAACGCTGCGGCTTTATCTCGAAACGCATTCGAGCACTGAGATCGGACTATTCGCTGGCCTCGCCGATCCCCAGGTTGGCTCCGCAATCAGGGCCATCCACGCAGATCCAGGCCGCGGCTGGGCGCTGGAAGAGCTAGCCAAGCATGTCGGCATGTCACGTACCGCTTTCGCCCGACGCTTTAGAGAAAAAACCGGCGAAACGCCGGTTGCTTATCTCACACGCTGGCGGATGATGCTGGCCGCTGAGCAACTCTTAATCGGAAGAGATTCGTTGGCGCATATCGCTCGCCTTGTCGGTTACGAATCCGAGAACGCACTCAACACGGCGTTCAAGAGAGTTATGGGGCAGTCGCCGCGACGCTACGCAAAAGCAGTACATGGCCGTCCCCTTTTCGAGCGGCCGCTCGATATTAGCCGATGACAAGCAAGAATGCGGAACACCAGTCGACAAGATCGCGATGCTCGTAATGGCAAGTTAGGTGCGTTCATCCGTTCACCGCTTTTCCCCCGTCGTTCCAGCTGAAGTGGCAAACCATTCACGTCGACGAAGCGCGTGTTCTTTTGCATCGGTACGTTCTTTTTTCATGTCTGACCGGACATCGATAGGGTCGATATTTGCACCAACTCATTCCGGATTGGTTAGCGCATCTAACCACGTTGGTTAAGAATGGGCAGATTGTCCACCGTTTCTGCCCTTATATGCTAGTCCTCACGGAACCGCGGCGGTTGCAAACAGGGAGGTAAAACCATTGCAGTGATTGTTAGTCAAAACTCCCAAGCTCGCATCGCACACTATCGCGCACCCACCTCACTTATCGCCGATTGTGTATCAACGGAGAATGGCGGAGCCGATGAAAGCCGTTGGCAGCTCGAAGCTCGGTGGTCCAGATACAAGTTTAGTCGGCTGGTCTTGGTACATCCACGTGACCTTATCGGCCATGTCTTTTTCTACGACGGTAAAGCGTTCGGCAAACCGTCAGTCGTGTAAAACGGACCGACGCGGATGCCAGATGGGGTTTCGCACTGGCAGGACGCTCAAGACCGGTTGACAGCAATCTGATTGCCTCCATGCGTGCACAGTCTACTTCGGTTCGGCAGTGCACGTGACGGCTGGAAGATCGTGCGCGAGCACAACGTCTCCCGCAAAATCGCCCCGGCCTCACCCTCGTCAGATTTTTCTGACGAGCCCGAAAACGGCTGCTGAGTTAACAAAAAACGTAACCCTATGGCAGCCGCTTGAAACTCTCGTGCAATGAAAGGAACGAACCCTATGATTACGTCTTCTTCATCCATCATCCGCCTGTGCGGAGCAATGATGATGACCTCAGTATTCCTAGCGTTTATCGGGCCAGCACACGCTGAGATCACCGGTACGTCTACCGATATCGAGACGCATGAAACATCGACGGAAACTCGCAACAAGACTATAGTCGCAGAAGCGTTCGAAAAGTGGCGCTCTGGGACGTATGTTTTCGCCGCGCTGCTAGCCCCCGATGTTGTCTGGACGATCCATGGCTCGAGCCCGGTTGCGGGAACTTATCGCAGCCAGGATGACTTCATCGCACAGGCATCCTTACCCCTCACGAGCCGTCTCGCAACGCCCATCGTGCCGGAGGTTCGCAATATTTACTCTGTCGGAGACACGGTGATCATCCGGTTCAACGGCACAGCGACGACGACATCTGGTGCGCCTTATCGGAACCAATTCCTCTGGATGTTCCGGATGAAAGATGGGTTGGTCACCGAGGCAGAGGCCTTCCTTGATCTCATGGCCTACCAACAGGTCGTCGAGAACAACGAGCCGCGCGGGGAATAGCTGGCCCCATCAATCAGGCGAGGCGTGCGCGTCGCGCGCCTCGTCTGTCACAGCAATAACCAATGGATTCACAGGCAACCGTCAGGCGTGCCGAACTAGCACCCCAAAATTTAAGCGGGCGGGCGAGAATCGATCCGCTGGGGATGTACGCCGGTGCCCTTCAGCCGCCGTAATCTCACTTGAGCTGGCTGCTATGCGCCGTTGCCTTATCCAAGCCGGGCTTCTTCGTACCTGCAAGAATTAGGCCTAAAAAAGAAGGTGTCGTGCATGCGCCATACAAATACCATTACCCTACTGCTCGCTGTGGCTTCGCTGGGCGGCCTTGTTGTCGCGGCTCATGCGAAATCAGAAGATCGGACAGAGGGATGCGCTGCTAGCGGCGCGGCGAGCCCCGGCGAACTTCATCGTGAATGGATCATGGTCGGTTGGGAAAAACACCGTGGCGATCCACCGTTCGACTTTCGCGATCGGCTGGGGCGGTTTTACCACTGGGATTCCGATGACATCAGGCTTTACGACAACTTTGACCCGCAGCATCGTGTAGCGCGCAGCGCGAGCGAATGGAGTGAAATCTGGACCGGCCCCTTTGCGGCGCTTGTCGAGGCTAGGCACAGCGTTGTCGATGCTCCTGCCGTCATAGATGGCGGTAATTTGTCCGCAACGACACTCGAATTTGCTGCACGTCTAGAAACTGCGGACGGAGAAATAGTCGGCAACCGGGCCAGGACCTCATTGGTCTGGCAGTGCACTACGGATGGCTGGAAAATCATCCGTGAACATACCTCGGTCCGACTTGTGTCGCGTGAGGAAATTGACGCGCTCGTTCCTCGCTAAGGTAATCAATCTCTCCAGCGAAAATCGCGAACAGGGCGTCCCGCAAATATTTCCGCGAGTTGACCACCCGCAAAATCCCATACGTACGCGATTAGAGCTTGGGCATTTGTAGAAACTCAGACGCATATCGAAAGGAGCCGATACGGAACCGGTAAACCTACTCTATTTTTTGTTGCAGTTCTGCACCTGATCGCTTTACCAGTATTCGCGAAATCAGCAATGGCAGGGGTGGATCGACTTTATATAATGAATTGCGGGGAAGCGCTGGTTGATGATATTTCCACTTGGTCCCCAGGTGTCGATATCGGACAGGCGCGGACCTTCAGCAATAACTGCTATCTTATCCGGCACGGATCTGACTGGATGCTGTGGGATACTGGCGTACCGGATAAATGGGCAATGAATAAAGACGGCGTAGACGGCTCACCGGGAGTGCGTGGTTTCGTCCATAAAACGATCCGTTCCCAGCTTGCTGAGATAGGCGTGTCACCAGAAGATGTGTCCATATTGGCATTGTCACACGGGCATTTCGACCACGTCGGAAATGTCGAGCTCTTTACCAACGCGCGATGGCTCGTCCAGGAGATTGAGTACAATGCGATGTTGGGTCCGAACCCACGGCAGATTCGGTTTATGCCGGATCTTTACGGAACGCTCAGAAACAACCCGGTTCTAAAGCTCAATGGTGATCATGATGTGTTTGGGGACGGAACGGTCCGTATACTTTCGACGCCTGGCCATACACCGGGCCATCAGTCGCTGCTGGTACGGCTAAACAAACATGGACCCGTAATTTTAAGCGGAGACGTTGCACATTTCTCGGCGAATATGTTGTTTCGCCGTGTACCGCAATTCAACTTTGACAAAAGCGCATCTCATAAATCAATGGAACAGATACAGGCGATCGTTGATAGGGAAAATGCGGAGCTCTGGATAAATCATGATCTCGACCAGAGCTTCAGAATGCACTATTCTCCGAAATGGTATGATTGAGATTGTGTCACGGGCGACAGTGCCTTGCTCATCGTCTCACGGCATGTTTGCGATAACGACGCACTATTGCCGAGATCACACCCATCGATGCCACAATCTCTCCCAAAGACATTATTTGGCTCTTGAACGGAAAGATCCCTCGACCATCCAGTTATCGACGTCACAACCGCGGTAGCGGTGGGCATTTTGGCTCAGCTTATCCGCTGATGCTGGCCCATGCCGCCTCAGCCTATTTCACTTCAGCTGACGACGAATTTCGACGTTGCCCTAAGGCAGGTTGCGATCGTTAGCCCACCAATCAGCGAGACATGTTCCACGACGACAAAGAACTCGAATGTGCTTTGAGGCTCTTGCATCTTCCAGAATGCATGGGCAATGGGGACGGTCAGCTGAAGCAAGGTGTCGTTTTGCATTTAACCAGGTTCTTCCTCAATTTCTGTGGTTAACAGGGTATTAGCGCCTCGACCTTTATCTGCGGGAATGCGAACGCAATTAAAATGGTCACCCGGCCCCGGGGTCAAAATTCTTGGTATCACCCTTCAAGATGAAAGAAACTGGGTTGTCTCCGCTGCTGCGAAACCGGTCGGCATCTGCCCGGATTGTGGAATGCAAAGTCGGCATCGGCATGGCTGGCACCACCGCCGCCTTCGGGACTTGCCTGTTCAAGGTCAAGCTGTGAGCATCAAACTCGCACTGAACCGGTGGCAGTGTAGGCACCGGAAATGCGAGCGAAGAACCTTCACCGACAGTCTGCCCGAGATTGCTGCACCCTATGTGCGACGAACTGGGCGGATGGCTGAGATTGTGGGCTTGGTTGGCCACAGAATGGGTGGCCGTCCGGGAGAAACCTTGATGCATCGGCTCGGCATGCCGGTTAGCGACGACACGATCTTGCGGCAATTGAAGCGCAGTAATCAGGCGTCCACACAGAAAGACACTATTCGGGTTGTGGGCATTGATGATTGGAGTTGGCGGCATTCCTCGCGATACGGGACGATTATGGTCGATCTTGAGCGTCATTCGGTTGTCGATGTTTTGGAGGACCGCAGCGTCGAGAGCGCAAGATCTTGGTTACAAGAACGTCCAACGATCGAGGTCGTGAGCCGAGATCGCTGTGGTTTGTATGCTCAGGCAGCGCGAGAGGGCGCGCCTCAGGCCCGCCAAGTCGCTGACCGCTTCCATCTGGTTCAAAATCTCAGGGAGGCAATCAAGGAACAGATGAGCGTTTACGGTCATGCCAATGTCAGACCCATTCTCTCTGAAGATGCTATCGCCAGCGCCAAGTCACAACAGCGTCGTGCCCGTTTGGCGCACAGGCAATCTCGTCTGGAAATATTCGAGATGCTTAGAGCTTTGCGGCAGCAGGGCCTCACTTACAGCGAGATTGCAAGGCGGACCGGATACGAGCGCCGTAGCATCGCGAATTGGCTTACTTCCAGCGCACCTCGAGACAGAAACCGCGCAGCATTGAATCCGACATCACCACTCTATTTCGAAGCTTTCCTGGCTGATTGCTGGAAAAATGGCAACCGCGTTGGGCGCCATCTGTTTTACGATATCAAGAACCGCGGTTACACGGGCAGCCGCTCCAATCTGGAGCGCTTGCTGAAAGTGTGGCGTGAAGTCGAGAATATTCAACTCGACGAGCCGCCTCCAGAGATGGAGGTTTCCGAACCCGTCCGCGATCCTGATACGGGCCATATGATTTCCTCCGTGGTGGCCGCAGCTTTGTGCATAAAACCGCGCGGCCTGCTGACAGATCGTCAGGCCAGAAAGGTCAATGCATTGAAGCAAGGCTCTCGAGCGTTCGCTATGATGCGTGGCTTGGGCATGCGGTTCATCGGCATCTTGCGCAGCAGGGGCTCGCAGGCACTGGATGAATGGATCGACGATGCAATCGACACCGAGCTCACGGCAATCATGCGTTTCGCCAGCGTTTTGCGCCGGGATATTGATGCCGTAAGAAATGCAATCGAACTCCCTTGGAGCAACGGTCAAGCCGAATGTCAGATCAACCGCCTCAAGGTACTGAAGCGAGCGATGTACGGTCGCGCCGGCCCGGAACTGATGAGGGCGAGAATGATGCCGTTGAATCACAGAAATTGAGGAAGATCCCGGTTAACTGCCAAACGACAAGAATTCGTCGTGATGCTTGATCAGCAACCAGTTGATCCGCTTGCCGCCGTCGCGGTCGTGGCGCATACGAACAAGCACGAAGCTGCCATGCAGCCGATCGCCCTTCAGCGTGAACTTGAAATCGCCTTTCGCCAGTGCGTCTTCCGGGGACCGGTTGCCTTCCGGCTCCCAGTAGCCGCGATCCCAGAGCATCACCGTACCACCGCCATACTCGCCCTTGGGAATGGTGCCTTCGAAATCACCATAGTCGAGCGGGTGATCCTCGACCTCGACGGCCAGCCGCTTGTCGCCGGGATCGAGGGATGGTCCTCTGGTCACCGCCCAGGATTTGAACACGCCATCGAGCTCGAGGCGAAGATCGTAATGCAGCCGAGTGGCGTCGTGCTTCTGGATCACGAACCGCCGGCGGTTCGATGATCTGACTTCAACGTCTCCGCTTGGTTCTGCGGTTTTCTTAAAGTCGCGCTTGGCACGGTATGTCGAGAGGTTGTCGGCCATCGGCTCGCTAGTCCTTGAGCTCAAACGAGTGGGGCCGGCATTATGCCGGCCCCACAAACTATTCAGCGTCCAGACACGCGGATCGCCCCGGCGTCACCGAGGCTGCGTTGAACAGCCGCAATCTGGTCGGAAGCGATATCGGCCGAGACCTCGATCTCCCCTTCTAGTGCAGCGTCATCACGTGATCCGCCCTCGTGCGACGCGTCGCCACCGGAAGGCTTCGAGCCCGTTGTGTTTCGATCGGTCGCAGACTGAATGAAGATGTCTGGGCGCGAGATCCCGTGCTGCTGCACCAGGTGCTCGACGGCAAGGTCTGCTGCTTCGCGCGTATCAAACGTTGCGCGGATGGTGGTGGTACTATCGTCAGCCATGAGGCTCGCTCCTGTTTCCTAAGGTCACAGCTACAAACGCGGGGAAGAGCGGCTGGTTTCGTTGACCGACGATGATTGAAACAAACGGAACCTTACGCCTCAGCAAGTGTTCGTGGATTGAACCCAGGAGGACACCAATGACCCCGCCGAAATCCCCAGCAGTTGAGGCTCTTGAACAAGAACAAGCCCGACAGTCCCGCGATGTTGGATCTGAACTCGAGGATGGTCTCAAGTCCACATTCCCGGCCTCCGACCCGGTCTCGGCGACAACAACCTCCAACCCAACCGGGATCGCGCCGTCTCCCTCAAATGAGGTTGGCTTTGGCTCGGACGCACCGCTCGTCGATAAGGCTCTGGCAGCGACGAGCGAGCCCGAGCAGACCGATGGGACGACATTTGCATCTTCCCGCGAAGAGCTTGAAGCTCTGAAGGCGGAGATTGCGCGACTGCGGGAGAGCGCCAGCGAGATTGGGTCGGCGACGGTGCGCGTCGCGAAGGCGCAAGCCTCTGACGTACTCGTTGACCTGAAGCAGCGCATCCGTGCCAAGCCATTGCCGGCGGTTGGTATCGCCGCCGTCATCGGCTTCGTCTGGGGCATGACGCGTTGATGTGACCTCAAGGAGCGCAGACCGCCCAAAATGAACCCAAATGGAGGAAAAAATGGCCAATCCGGAAGACGATGCAAAAGGTCAATACGCGCCGTCCCAGGCGGATCCACATGCATCCGGCGTCCACAGCGCCAAGCCAACTGTAATCACCGGATCCAAGGATGCGACCGAACATAAGGTCCCGCCCGGTCAGAAAGGCCCCAAAAAGGATTGGGACATAAATTTCGATCCCGCAGAAAGCAGTTCGGAAAAAAAACGCTAGGTTACGAACTAGATTCCGAAACGTTCGCCGGAAGAGGACGCCACTATGACCGACGACAGCCCAGACCCGACCAGCGATGCTGCGCGCATCAACCCCGCAGTCGCGGACAAAGATCGCGAGAAGCTGAAGAAAGCGGCGGAGGATGGGCTGCGTGACACTGAGGGCAAATTACCCAAGGACGAAGTCTAAATCCCCGCGAATTGAAAGCGGGCGCTACTCGACAGTCCGAATGCGGCTTTTCGACCCTCGTCATAGAAGCCAGCAACGGCCAAAAATTGACTTTCGTACGACACCGTACCGTCGACACAGTATCCATATTACGACGGAACAACGTCTGCGAGATCACGTTATCGGCCCGCGCACGGCAGGGCATCACCGTGCGCGGCTTCCCGTAACTCAGGAGAACTATCATGGCAGAGAAGACCCTGGACGACCTGTTTCTCGATACGCTCAAGGATATCTACTACGCCGAGAAGCAGATCCTGAAGGCATTGCCGAAAATGGCCCGCGCCTCATAGTCCGAGGAAGGCAAGGCAGCTTTTCTGAAGCACAAGGAACAGACGGAAGGCCAGATCGAACGGCCCCAGCAGGTGTTCGAGCTGATCGGCAAGCCGGCGCGCGGCAAGACCTGTGAAGCCATCCAGGGCATCATTGCAGAGGCCGAAGAGATCATGGACGAGTTTAGGGGATCCGTTGCCTTGGACGCCGGCCTGATTTCATCCGCGCAGGCCGTCGAGCACTATGAGATTGCGCGCTACGGCACGTTGAAAAGCTGGGCGAAACAGCATGGCCTGACCGAAGCCGTCGAGCTGCTAGATGCAACCTTGCAGGAAGAGCTCGAGACCGATCAGCTTTTGACCCAGCTCGGCGAAACATCGGCAAACCCCAAGGGTTCGAAGAAGGCCGCGTAATGTAAATGGGGCCGCGCAGGAGAGCGCGGTCCCGCTACGCCACAAAGGGAGGAAGCATGGAATCCGAACCCGACGACTGGGTTGCCCGCCGGGCATACGAGCTGTGGGAACAGGCCGGAAATCCGGATGGGCAGGAGCATGAGCATTGGAGTCAAGCGAGCGCCGAGTGGGACGAAAATAGTGCGACTTCGCCCACGAGTTCCTGGGACGACCAAGCCGAATAAAGGCTGTGAACGTCCTCATGACGTCACCTGACATGAAGTGGGCCCTTCGAGTTTTTAATTCGGAGGGCCTATTTTATTTGGCATTCCAAGAGCTTCCTTGTCGCGAACGACCAAGGCTCCCAAACCCAGGATACAGAGAAGCCCGCCAAGGCGGGCTCCCTTAGTCTGTGATACTGTCGACGCTCATCGGGACTTCTTGTAAAGTTTTTCGGCGATCTCGAACATTTCCTCCGGCGCATAGTCCGGAGTGAAAGCCGATGGCACGCCGACAAGCTGCTGAATTTTACCGCCATCTGGCATCCCATCGACGACCTCGAGTTCGCCTGGAGGATCACCCGGCAGCGCGACTTCGTCATTGCTCCAGATGCCCGCAATCTCCTTGTAGTCGTTCGGGCTCCAGGTATAGAGGCGCCGATGCGATCCTTCGTCGAGATACTTTTGGCATTCGGGAATGTTGGCAAGCGGGATATTCGGGGTGGGCAGGAATTTCTTCACGTCCACTCCGGTGATTTTCTCCAGCGCCAGCGCGTAGGCATGCGCGTGAACCGACCCGCGAACAAGAAGATAGCCGCAGACCTCGCGACCCGTCGGGTCGGTCACTGTCTCATAGACCCGCAGCTTATGAAGGCGGGCGCCGCATTCCAGGTGGAAGTTGTGCAGCAGATCGAGAACGACATTGCCAGTCGTGGTGATGAAATCGTTGTTCCAGGATTGGCCGTTGCTGTTGATCGGCATCGCGCCGCCGCCGCCCGACAGAAAACTCGCGGCCAAACGGATATCTGCCATATCCTTGAACGGAGCACCGGATATGTCTCCACCGTCGCCCTCGTCACCGTCGGGGATGTCAGGCCCATTATTCAGCATCGCGACGCCGTTACTCACGAGCTCGACATGCCCGAGCTCTTCTGCCGTGATGCTGGCAACCAAGCTGTAGAAAGGCCTGAGCTTCGACTTCGAGCGGAAGTTAAACGACTGGAACATGTAGTTCCCGAGAGTCGACATTTCCCCGTATTTTCCGCCAAGCAACTCCTGAAGGGCGGCTGCAGCATTCGGATCCGCGGCTTTCGGCGCGGGCAGCTCCGCCTGGAGCTGGTCTACTCTCATAAACATGAGAATTCCTTTCGGTTGGAGACAAGCGCCCAACCTACGGCGATCGCGATAGTTCCTCAGATTATGTTAGTGTCCGATATCGTACTGGATTTAATTCGCATCACTCCAAGCGCATGACGTCCTTGAACCGAACTATGTCAGCAATATCGCCATCTTCCGTCGTCAGCTCGAATGCCTGCCCGTCGATGACATCACCACGCAAGAGCCGTTGCGCGAGAAGTTCTCGGGCGGAGTTGGCTGCTTCTTTCCGCGCAGCTTCAAGCGTTTCGAATTCCGCACCCTCGGGATCATGCGCCAGATCCTGTCCGTCTCGAATATGGAAATAATATTTCGGCATGCAAAGTGCTCCTTGTTCGAGCTGACAACATTGGAAATCGCCTAAGGTTTCGACAATCGCGGAAATATCGGCAACTTTGCCGTGACCCGGTTAAGCAAGTCCGAGATATTCGGCGCCTCTGCGACCATCGACGATCGAGGCGGCCCGCTGATATCCTACCCAGAGCATTCTGAATCCGACACAATTGGCTAAAGCTTCGCCCTGACTTAGACGAGAGATCCAGGGGGATTGAAATCACGCAGTTTGCGGCATTGGCGGCGGCACATCGCGGAACGCTTACCCTTCCAGCCGGTTAAGCCTCCGTCATTCAACGGAGGAAGATCATGACCGAAGAACAACGCCGCCCGACCCCGCCTTATCCAGAACAGCAGCAACAACCGCCTGGCAAAACCGCGTCGATGCAACCGGCCCCGGATCATGGCGAGAAATCCTATCGCGGCAATGGAAAACTCGAAGGCAAGGTCGCACTGATTACCGGCGCGGATTCGGGAATTGGCAAGGCCGTGGCCATTGCTTTCGCGCGTGAAGGCGCCGATGTTCTGATCTCCTATCTCAACGAAGACGATGATGCGGCCGACACCGCCAAATGGGTCGAGGACGCCGGCCGTAAGGCGCTTGTCATCGCCGGAGACATCACATCGGAAGACCATTGCCAGGAGCTGGTCGCGCGCGCGGTCGATGAGCTCGGCGGTATCGACATTCTGGTCAACAACGCTGCTTTTCAGCGCACCTACGGAGATATCGCCGATATATCTGCTGATGAGTGGGACACGACGTTCCGAACGAATATCTATGCGCCGTTCTTTCTGTCAAAGGCCGCCGCCCCGCATATGAAACCTGGAAGTGCAATCATCAACACGACCTCCATTCAGTCGCGGCAGCCATCGCCGCAGCTTCTCGCCTATGCATCCACCAAGGGTGCCGTTTCCAATTTCACGGCCGGCCTCGCCGAAATGCTCGCTGAAAAGGGCATTCGCGTGAATGCGGTCGCCCCCGGCCCGATCTGGACGCCCCTTATCCCGTCTACCATGCCGGCAGAAAAAGCCGCCAAGTTTGGGCAACAGACCCTGATCGGCCGCGCTGGCCAGCCTGCCGAACTCGCAGGGGCCTATGTCCTTTTGGCTTCTGAACTTGGAAGCTACATGACAGGCGCTGTCATTCCGGTCACCGGCGGCGAGATCATGATTTAATACTTCTGACTCCGAGGCCGGACGGAAACATGTTTCCTCCAGCCTCGGTGGTTCTTTGCATCAGAGGCAGCATCTCGTCGATGCTACAAGATCCTCACCTCTCGAAATGGGGTTTGATGCGTAAGCCAAGTGAAAGGCCCTGAGCCAAGCCGCGACTTATCCATTCGGCCGGATGACAACTTTGACGCAGCCGTCTGCTTTGTCGCGGAAAGTCTTGTATGCCTCCGGTCCCTCTTCGAGGCCTATGCGGTGGGTGATCAGGAAAGACGGATCGATCTTGCCCTCGACGATCAGGTTCAACAGCGGCTCGAGATACCGTTGCACATGGGTCTGGCCTGTCTTCAGCGTGAGACCTTTGCCCACGACGGCTCCGAGAGGTGCTGGAACTGCTGGACCCACGAAGACACCGGGCAGCGAAACGGTCCCGCCAGGCCGGCAGGCGAGGATCGCTTGGCTGAGGGCGTAAGGCCGTTCGGTTGACGTCAGCTTTGTCTGGAGGGTCTCCAACACACCGCCCGCGCCGTGGCTTTCCATCCCGACTGCCTCGATGACGGCGTCCGGTCCAAGCCCATTGGTGATGGCGAGAATACGCTCCTGCAGATCGTCATCCGCATAATCGAGCGTTTCTGCACCGGATGCTCGGGCAAGGGCTAGTCGCTCCGGTACGGTGTCGATTGCAATAACTCGCTCCGCGCCTAACAGGAACGCCGATTTGATGGCAAACAGGCCAACCGGGCCGCAGCCGAATACAGCGACTGTCTGCCCTTGCTTGATGTCGCAGTTTTCGGCGGCCATGTAGCCGGTTGGAAAGATATCGGAGAGGAACAGGACCTGTTCGTCGCTCAGGCCGTCAGGCACAACGATTGGGCCAACATCGGCATAAGGAACGCGAAGATACTGCGCCTGACCGCCTGGGAAGCGACCATACATTTCGGAATAACCGAACAGGCCGGCGGTCGGATAGCCGATCTGCTTTGCCTGCTCCGCGCCCGCGGGGTTCGATCGTTCGCACAGAGAGAACTGCCCCCATTTGCACTGCCGGCACTCACCGCAGGAAATTGTGAAGGGCACTACGACGCGATCGCCGATCTTGAGTTTGGAATTGCCGCGGCCGACTTCAACGACCTCCCCCATCGTCTCATGGCCCATGACGTCCCCCGCATGCATGCCGGGAACGAAGCCGCCGTAGAGATGCAGATCGGAGCCGCAAATCGCGCAGCTGGTCACCTTGATGATCGCGTCGCGATCGT
Source organism: Endobacterium cereale (assembly GCF_009617585.1). Taxonomy (GTDB): domain Bacteria; phylum Pseudomonadota; class Alphaproteobacteria; order Rhizobiales; family Rhizobiaceae; genus Neorhizobium; species Neorhizobium cereale. Next base: position 199,670 of record NZ_WIXI01000039.1, read on the forward strand.
CTTGGATTACCGGGTCGTCTACCGTTTCGCAGCGTATGTCGCCGCTACCATGCCACGTAAGAGCTTTCATCTGCGGTCTCTCCCAATTTACGGTCGGTCGTTGCCTCAATCTCATCAGGGCAATCAGCCGCCGTCAGCCCGTCAGGAACTCGCGGCGTGATCAACTGTTCCAGCTCCGTTCGGGCAGAGGATTCCGCATTCGGCCTGCGCGGAAAATAATGGCAAGCGATAGCGCGGGTCTTCAAGGATGCGGGTCCCCTAAGGATATGGAGTTCGACGGTCCGGGGAGCCTCCGCCTTATGCGCCCCCCGCCTCACCAAGCGCGGAGAGATCGTAACAAGTCACCCGAAACATTCCGATTTCCCCGCATCCGGAACATGTGGTCCACCGGCGAGTTGTGGCCACACTCACGAACCCGTGATGAATTAGCCGGAGGCTACCATGACAACCCCAGTATCAACCAATCTTCCCCACGATACCCTCCACGACACGTTAAGGGGCGGCGCACCCGCGACGGCGGCATATAACAAGGTGAGCTGGGGCGCGATCTTCGCAGGTGTGGCAATCGCGCTTGCGGCGCAGTTCCTCCTCAATCTTCTCGGCGTCGGTATCGGCGCGGCTGTCCTCGACCCAGCGACGTCCGACAACCCGACAGCAAGTTCATTTTCCATCGGCGGCGGGATCTGGTTCGTGCTCGCGGGCATCATTGCAGCGTTCCTCGGCGGCTACGTTTCGAGCCGACTATCAGGCCGACCAAGCAACTCGACGGGGGGCTATCATGGATTGACCACCTGGGCGGTCACGACCCTTGTCGTGCTCTATCTGCTCACGACCTCTGTCGGAGCGCTGGTGGGCGGTGCATTCAGCGGTCTTGCAAGTGTCGTCGGGGGCGTTTGTCAGACCGCCGCCACCGCCGCCACGACAGCGGCGCCTGCACTTGCCAACTCGACAAATCCGATGGCTGGGATCGAACAGCAAATCAGGTCTTCAACTGGCAATGACCCCCAGGCATTACAGACTGCGGCTGTGTCCTCCGTGCAGGCTCTGGTGACTGGAGATCAGGCGAAGGCCGAGGAGGCCCGCGCTCGCGCCGCCGACGCCGTCGCAAAAGCCCAGGGCATTCCGGTCGATCAGGCCCGGACCCAGGTCGAGCAGTATGAAAAGTCCTATCGGGATAACATGCAGGCCGCCAAGCAGCAGGCGATCGAGGCTGCCCAGACCGCAACTGCTGCCATATCTGCGGGTGCGATCCTCGGCTTTCTTGCGCTCGCACTCGGTGCGGTTGCGGGATGGTTCGGGGGTTCGTATGGCACGAAGCGCAACGTCATCGTTTCAGAAACCATTACGCATCGCGTCTGATGCAGCCGTCTACGACATCGCCGGGAGCGAAACGCTCCCGGCGAACCTTGTTTAAAACCAAGCAGCTTGAATCATTGGCATCAATGAGGCAGCTTCCTCTCCTGCGCTCTGGATAGTGGTTGAGGCAAGCGCGACGCTCAGGCAGCTTGAGCGATGTGTTCATCCATTCGACCGCCAACGTCTTTGCGGCGGCCACCATTGAGCTACTGTATGGGCACGAACCCGAGACATGTGGCTCTTCCAGTATATCGATAGATTGAGATTCAGCTGGGCATTCGTCTTGCGGCCGCGACGCGCAGACGTAATATTGGATAAGCGCCAACATTTTCAGTGACCCAATGAACCAACATCAGCCGCTGTCCGAACGCTCAGAATTCTCCGGCCGCTATACTGAGAACGGCATCACCGTCGTTGTGGAAATCTTCCGCCCTTCAGGCAGTGCCGATTGGCGGATGGAGGTAACCAGCCTAGAAGACCAGCTCACCGAATGGAATGAATCTTTCGCTTCTGCCCATGAGGCATGGGAAGAGTTCATCTATGTCGTCAGTACGGAAGGTCTCTCGGTCTTCCTCTAGACGCTTTCAACACCACCGGAGATGTAGGTTGGCGATCGACAGCGACAGACGGCGAACGATTTTTGATCGGGTGCGCACCACGGCACTGTTGCGGGGAATGCCTATCGACAGTGACCCCGAATTTATAGCCTTGGTCGATCTCTGGATCAGCGGCGAGTACGAGATGCCAGAGCTCAGGTCTCGATACAACGACCTTACAGCCCGCAGAGCACAGCGATCAAGGTCTGTTACTCACGCATTGGAAACGACGCCCAATCAAGCGGAGACGTTTGGCGGCGCGGGGGAAGATGCTGATCCACGTCAACGCATCGCCCCGGATGCAGACTGAAATCTGACGACATCCTTGCCGGCCGCCTTCGCATCGTAAAGAAGCGCGTCGGCCTCCTTGAGAAGCTCGGACATATCACGCTTCTCGCCCGCCCAAATTCCCCCAATGCTCGCGCGGACATCGGCGGTTTCATCGGCAATCACGATCGGCTCCCTCATCCGCGCAAGAATACGCTCTGCGGCCGCCTCCCCTGTGGAACGATCGCCCGCGACGACCACGACGAATTCATCCCCCACCTGTCCGTGCCACGAGATCATGGTCCCTGACGGCTGAGGTCAGGCGCGCAGCTGCAGTCTGCAGGACGATATCTCCCATCGCATGGCCATGAGCATCGTTCACCTCCTTGAACCCATCGAGGTCGAGCGCAAGGACAGCAAAGCCATCGGCAGACTGCAAAGCCGCGAACTCGATCGACAACCCACGCCGGTTCAGCAGCCCAGTCAACGCGTCCGTGCGCGCTGTCTCCTCCAGCACCTCGATCCGGCGTCGATCTTCGGTGAAGTCGATTGCCATTCCAACAATCTTGATCGGACGGCCGTCGCTAGCTATCGCGCAACAGCCGCCGATCACAACGCATCCAGCGTTCGCCGTGAACGGTGTCCAAACGATACTCGGCGACATTCTGGTCGAGCTTTCCGGCAATTAGCGGCGTCAGATCGGCCTGGGCGCCATCGTTCACGTTGACCCTGTTGACATAGCGCTCGAGATCGAGCCGTGCTGCTGTCGGCCCTCCAATAAACTGAGCCAGTCGATCGGACGTCTCGAATTTGCCTGTGAGGATATCCATTTGCCAGAAGCCCCCACGGACGGCTTCAAGCGCCAGCTCAAGCTGCGCCGCGCGCTCGGCGAGCTGACGCTCATGCTCCTTGTGGCGGGTGATATCCTCGATCTGCGATATGAAGCGCACGACCTTGCCCGCAGCATCGCGCATCGCGGCAACATGGATCAGGACGTGAACGATCTCGCCGAATGGGCGGAGATAACGCTTCTCGATCGTGTAGCCGTCCCGCCTTCCCTGCAGGACTTGCTTGAATAGGATCAGGTCCGCCTCGATATCCTCTGGATGGGTAAAGTCCCTGAAATGCGTTCCCAGCACCTTTTCGAGCGGAAGCGACAGCAGCTTGGCAAAGGCAGCATTGCCACGAATGATGCGTCCCTCAAGATCGACCAGAGCGATCCCGATCGGAGCATTCTCGAAGGCAAAGTCGAACAACGCTAGGCGGGTTTCGGGGTCGTCGGCCGTATACGGTTCCGCTACCATCTTTCCTCCAAAGACAAGAGCTTCACGGCGATAGGTGTGTTTTAGGGGAGGATAATCAAGGTGCCGGTCACCTTTGTCGCCCAACGGCAGCTGCATTTGCCCGGATCCTTGATGTCAGACACCTCCGAAATTATCGTGGGCCTTATCGGAATAATCGAAGGCCCCAATAAGGATCGACCTTCGAGACCGGTAAGATCAGGGAGGAAGACATGGATAACAAGAGCCGGGGTCTTTCCACGAGCGACATGCGCATACTGAGGACGCTGCTGGGCCGCTATGCGGCACGCTATCATCTCGCTGGCCCCGAGAAAGATGACTTGATCGAGCGAACGTTTCAGGCGTTGGCGAGCAACCCGGAGATTTTCTTCGAAATTCCAGTTGAACAGGCCGCTGCAGAGACAATGCACCGGATCTACGCCGGCCGCTAGCTTTGAAACTGTCGCAGCTTTTCTGGCTGTTACGCCCCGCCGATCTTCGCGCTCGTATCACACCGTAGATGAGGCGGGACGTCTTCCAGCTCGGCAAGCTTGCCGTTCTGCTTCAGAAAAATTCGAAAATTCTCTCGGACCGCGTCGATCGGCCAATGACCGTTCGCCGCCTCACGACAGTATCGAACAAGGGTCTCGTAAGCGAGATTGCGCTTCTCCTTGGGCCACTCGTCAAGAAAATCGAATACGTCATCCAGTCCGGTGATCTCCTGCACAAAATACCGGCGCTGTGCGTAGACGGGCTTGTCAAATTGAGCGAGCAACATACCGACCTCCTTCGTTTGCTCGATACCGACTGATGACTGAAGCCGGCCCTGGATCGGGCCGGCTGATATCGACCGATAATTCTTCTTGGTTGTTCGGGTCAGGCGACCTTGCGTTCGGCTTCGAGCCGGAGCGGCTCGCTAGCGGCTGATGCGACGCCGATTTCGATCTTGCGCGGCTTCATGGCTTCGGGCAACTCGCGCTTCAAGGCAATCGTCAGCAGGCCATTCTTTAGATCGGCCCCTTCCACCCTCACATGATCCGCAAGCTCAAACTTACGCTCGAAGGAACGACCGGCGATGCCGCGGTGGAGATATTCGCCCTGCAGCTCTTCAGCCTTCCCGCCTTTGATCACCAGGACATTGCGCTCCTGAGTGATATCGAGATCGCCTTCGCCAAAGCCTGCCACCGCCATCGTGATGCGGTAGTCGTCTTCACCAGTCTTGACGATGTCATAGGCCGGCCAGGTCTCGATTGCGTTGAGACGCTGCGTATTGCTGAGCAGATTGAACACGCGGTCGAAGCCGATGCTCGAACGATAGAGCGGGGCAAAATCAAGTTCAGTTCTCATAACCATATCCTCCGTAAAGCAACATGGAAGAAAGCGGGGAAATCCGCCTCCTCGGTCAGCCGACCCCCTCGTTGGGCCGTCGGCGTTGACCGATTTGGTTTTTGAGATTTTGTGGTTCAAGACCCCGCTCGAAAATTTTTCCAGCTCCCTGAAATCATCTTGTTCGCTGAAAATCCGGTCCTATTTCGAGTCGCGATCTTCGCTTTGGGAGCATCGGAATGGATGATGGAATGACCGAGATGTTTTCGGACGCCGATATTGAGATTTTGCCTCCGGCGCACAACACTGAACACGAGATGGCCATTTGCCTTTGCTGCTGTCGCCAGCGTCCCAACTCCGCCATCGATGAAGACGGCTGCGGCATTTGTGACGAATGCTTGGCACCTTAACCCCTCGAGAGGAAAACAAGCGCTGCACGTCTGGCGGCAAACTGAAGCTGAAAGGGAAATGAAAAATGGTTGGTATCACGGATTGGCTGGACGATCGCGTGCAGGAAATCATTCGCGACCCGGGCCTGCATGAGAACAAGGCAGACTTTCGCGATCAAGCGAAAATCCTGGTGGAGCCCGCAGAAGCGGACGGATTCACGGTGGCCGAGATCAAGGAGGCTTGTGGTGGAGACGTGGAGCGATACCTCCAGGATCAGCAGAACGCGATGACCGATTTCAACCGACAGCAGCGATTGGCGGATAACACGTAGCTTAGCGGGCGAGTTGGGAGTGTCGCAGGACGTTCCTCCCCTATCAAGGAGCACACTGAATGCCCGGAATCTTTATATCAATCTATGTCCTTGCATTCGATCTCGACGACCGCGGCCAACCAGTGCCAGCATTCGATCCTCGCCCTGCCGCGACCGAGGATGCCGCCATTGAGGAAGCTAAGGATCTTGCCACCCGGCACGCGGGCGTCGCTGTATGGAAACGTCGAGGCGATCCAGTTGTGGGCGAAGAGGGAGAACCCGAGATCGTCTTCCGAGCAGGCCGAATCGGGGACTTTGCTTAGGACAATTCGCACGACCGAACGGTCCGTTCGTTCAGTTTGATGTCGGTCATTGCGTTCAATGACAGAGTCCTTGTCAGCGGACGACAGGCTAGGAAACCGATAGAGAAGCGGCTCGTTGTCGCCTGCCTTGCATCTTCAAAGCCTCTTGCTGGGAAGAACGGATCAGTTCGGGTCTTGAGCGGAATCGAACCTGTGACCCAATGTAGTTTCGCTTCCATGTCACCCGAATTCTTAAGACGTCAGGGACTTGGAAATCCCATCCCTATCTCTCGGTCGCTATCTCCCTGCCGATGAAATCTAAAGACCGTCTCTGCTTCTGCTGGCAGCCATTCTCGAACATCTTCTTTTGTCTCGCTGTAGAAGTCTGGGTCCGGTCTAGCGAAGACTGGCAGATCATCTGACGCACAACCAGCAGGCAGGTGGACAGGCAATCTGAAGTTGGATGGAAACGGATGGAAAAATAGTGCATGACGGCTGGCTAGGAAATGGATGGAAACGGATGAAAGAATGGAAACTCTGAACACGACG
>NZ_WIXI01000026.1 GCF_009617585.1 Endobacterium cereale
GGGGGAGGCGCTGCACGCAATCGAAGCTCATATCGTCACGATCAACCAGCATATGGATTCGATCGCCACCTCCTCGCGAGAGCAGTCGGTCGGCCTTTCCGAGGTCAATACCGCCGTCAACCAGATGGACCAGGTGACCCAGCAGAATGCTGCGATGGTGGAAGAAGCCAATGCCGCCGGGGCTACACTTGCTAACGAGGCCGGCCGCCTACGCGAACTGATTAGTCAGTTCCAGCTCGGTCAGGGCCAAGGCATGGCCAACCCACGTTCGGCCCTGCGCCAGACTGCCGCGATCATGGCAGCCTCATCCCGCTCAGTACCGCCAGCGTCCCCGGCTCGCGGCATGGTCGGCAAGATTGCCAGAGCTTTCACCGGCCAAGGCGGTTCGGCGACCGCGGCGGCGACAGATAACTGGGAAGAATTCTGAACACCGACGGAGCCTATGGAGGTCGACTGCTGGCGCGGCCTCCATACCAAACCAAGATTGCCGTATATCAAAAATAACACGCCTTCCGATCAACTGCTGTCGCGCTTCTTCATATCAGAGTTCTAAGGATGCCGGGGACGACAATTGCGAATCGCCCCTATAGACAATGCTAATTAAGACAAGGTCAAATAAATCAAATGCGCGATGATCCCGGGTCAATATTCAACGAGCCCGCACTTTTCCTGCAGGCCCTCGCAAATGGACGCTGTAATGGCGCCGTAAATCACCGGACACGATCTCCCACTTAACAAGTGTGCGAGGTAATGTGCCCATTATGACCAGTCACAGTCCTAAGATAGAAGTCCTGTCCGGCCCTGAGCGCCGCCGTCGCTGGTCGACGGCAGAGAAGTTGTCCATTATTCAGGAGACATATGAGCCGGACGCAACCGTGAGCATCGTTGCTCGGCGTTACGGTATCCAGCCGAACCAGTTATTCACTTGGCGTAAGCTTGCCACCCAAGGAGCTCTGACGGCAACTGCTGCCGAGGAAGATGTCGTTCCAGCATCCGAATATCGTGCCCTCCAAAACCAGGTCAAAGAACTACAGCGTCTGCTCGGCAAGAAGACGATGGAAGGTGAGATTCTCAAAGAGGCGCTTGAGATCGCCACCGGCCCAAAAAAACACCTGTTGCGCTCGCTGTCATTGCCGAAGGGAAGTTCCCGATGACGGCCGTGTGCGAGACTTTTGGTGTTGCCCGGTCAAACATGGCGGAGCGAGTGAGACAGCGTCCTTCCAAAACCCGTGGTCGGCCGCCGTTCGCGGATGATGATCTCGTCGATGAAATCAAAGTGATCATCTCCGAGATGCCAACCTATGGATACCGCCGGGTTCATGCGCTCTTACGCCGTAAAGCCCGTAGCGAAAGCCGCTCATGGCCGAACGTCAAACGCGTTTATCGGGTGATGAAGGTGCATGGCCTGCTTCTCGAACGCCATACGGGAGCCATTGATAGCCGTCGCCACGATGGTCGTGTCGCTGTCGCTCAATCGAATTTGCGTTGGTGCTCGGACGGTTTCGAAATCGGCTGCGATAACAAAGAAAAGGTCCGCGTTGCCTTTGCGCTCGACTGCTGTGATCGCGAGGCAATTGCCCATGTCGCCACTACTGAAGGCATCAAAAGCGAAGACGTTCAGGACCTTGTCATCACGGCCGTCGAAAACCGCTTCGGCCGCATCAATGTCCTTCCTAAGCCCATCGAATGGCTGACTGACAATGGATCATGCTTCATTGCGTCAGACACAAAATCGCTGCTGGTGGATATCGGCATGGAGCCTCGCACGACGCCGGTCCGCAGCCCACAGTCAAACGGAATGGCCGAAGCATTTGTAAAGACGTTCAAGCGCGATTACGTCTCGGTCAATTCAATCCCGGACGCCAAAACCGTCATCGCCCAACTGCCATTGTGGTTCGAGCATTACAACACGCTTCACCCGCACAAAGCTTTGGGATATCGATCTCCCCGCGAGTTCTTAAACCGTCAAACAGAAATCTGATCCTGTCCGGTTTTTATGGGGCAACTCCAGACGCCGACTCCATGTTTTGACATTGCTTAATCAGGCTGAGTGGGACGTAACGTCACTCGCTGCGGCTGTGGGTTTGTCTCAATCTGCGGCATCCCAACATCTGGCAAAGCTGCAAGCCGCGTGTCTTGTAACCATCCGGCACGAAGCTCAAACGATTTGGTATCGTTGCAATTCCAAAGCGGTCAACGATATTTTGATGCTGCTCGCATCGAGCTTCCACGTTCCAGCTAACGTGGCTGAGGCCGCGTGAATATGACTGAGCCGTATGACAGGCCACTGGCCACTCTGCTTTGCCAGGGCTGGTCATAACGTTCCCCTCCCGCAGTTATTCCAGCAACGTTGGCCGAGGCACCGGTCAATGGATACCGCGGCTTAACGCAAGTGGTGATCTTTTCGGGGTCGGTGCCACTTGACCAAATTTAGCCGAATCGAATATGCGCAACTTGTGTAGGACGCTGGCATGATGCCGCTCGTCTCGCTCATTGAGAAAGGCTGCAATCATGATAGTTGCCGCCTTTCTCCTAAGTTTCCGATCGCCGAATGATCCGTTTCAGAAACACCCACAACCAGCCGATATACGTGAATCCCGAACACGTGTTATACGTCCTCTCCTCTGAGGAAGATGTATCGATCGTCGCGCTTGCAATCGGTAGGGCCGGAGGACAACCACACGCTGTTCATATTCGTGGAAGCGCGGAAGTAGTCCGGACTAAGCTTTTGACTCACAGAGCAAACAAATAAGTGCAAAGGTGGACGCGGCGGTGGTCTCCTCACCGGGGAAACCATGCGACTGGGTCCTGAGCTGCCACACCTGAATTCTGAGATGAGAAAACGCACGGTTACATGTGTCATTGACTAGCGGTACTGAGATAGCAACATGACCATCTAAACCATGTGGTTGGCCGCACACAGGAATGCTTTGATGGTGACTGGTACTGTTCGTGTTCGTCCATGTCTCCGCACTTCAACGCGGCGGCTCGTTGCGGGAAGGTGACAAGGTCAGCTTCGAGATTGGTCAGGACCAGAGGACTGGCAAATCAAAGGCGGAAAGTGTTTCGGTCATCCGCGGGACGTGCGGGTTGCGCCCTGTCCAAAGGGTGGACGGTTTCAAGCCTGTCAATGATGTCCATGGGCACAAAGCGGGAGACGAACTTCTTTCGCAACTGGCGTCGCGGCTCGCGCGGACAAGCCATGGCAGGGCTCTCGTGGCACGTCTCGGCGGCGACGAATTCGCCTTCCTGTTGCAGACAGCCGATCCCGCTGCACCGAAAAAGCTTGCGGAGGAAATCTGTGGCGTGTGCCGCGAGCCGTTCGTCATTGCCGATGCAATGATCGAGGTTGGTGCATCCATTGGATTTGCAAGCAGCGCGCTAAGTCACGAAGAAATGACACGCCTTTATGATCAGGCTGATTTCGCACTGTATCAGGCAAAAAGAAACGCACCCGGCACCGCCCTCGCATTTTCGCCGGAGCACCATCACAGCCTGTCTCGGCTCACGGTGATCGAACACGCCTTCCGGGACGGCAGCGTCAACCAACACATCTCACTGGCCTTTCAGCCGATATTCGATGTCGCGAATAACACGGTCACGGCGTTCGAGGCTCTGGCGAGATGGCATCACCCGGTTCTCGGGCCGGTTTCCCCCGCGGAATTCATTCCGGTTGCCGAACGGCTCGGACATATCAAACAGCTCACACGCACACTTTTGAGCATGGCCCTGCAGGAAGCGAGGTTCTGGCCGCATCACATCCGGCTTTCATTCAACCTTTCAGCGCGAGACCTGTCATCGAGCGATCACGCCATGCGTCTATTGGCGCTGATTGCCAACAGCGGCATCGAACCTTCGCGCATCGATCTCGAAATCACCGAAACTGCCATCAACCGATCTCGAACGTGCTCGGGTGATTGCCGATGCCTTCCGATCTGCCGGTATAGGAATATCCTTGGACGATTTCGGCACTGGCTATTCAAGCCTGATGCATCTCCATTCCATGCCGCTCACGAAGATCAAGATAGACAGGAGTTTCGTGACAAACATCGAAGATGATCCGGCCAGTGTAAAAATCGTCAGGTCATTGATCAGGATGGCCGATGATATGGGTCTCGACTGCATAGTCGAGGGGATCGAAACAAAAGCGGAGATGGCAACGATTTGCGATCTCGGAGGTCGCTTTATTCAGGGCTACCATATTTCTCGTCCACTGACCGCAGCAGATGCGAGAGCGTTTGCCGAAGGCGCCCGGGCTTCGCTGGCATCTTAGCGACCCTTTTGACGAAATGGGGCCGTTTCTTTGGATGCCCACTCGAGGTTGTGAGAGCATGCTTTTTTCTGAAAACGCCACTGGGGTTGTCCGATCGTATTGATGGGAACCGAACCTACGACCCGCTTTTCCCCTTGAATGAATAACAGTGAGGCTTGGGAGACCTTTGCTAAACAAACCTGGCAATTCGAATTCGCTTGTCGAAACTGCCCTCTGAGTAAATCATCCGTCGCTCGAAATTGATGCGATCAGCTGAGTTGATCGTGCTCACGCAGGACACAGCCAGGGTTCATTGTGCCGTGCGGATCGAACACTTTTTTAAGTCGCTGCATTGACTGATACCCGGCTTCGTCGCTTCGCGTTCTTAATTCATCGGCCAACTTGCGACCAATGCCATGCTCTGCCGTAAAGCTGCCGCCCAGTGCGTCCGCGCAATCATTCATAATCGTGCGGACGGCAACCTCCGTACCGCCCGGATCATCGTGGCTACTCCAATCCCGATGGCTGAATCTCACTCCGAAATGCACGTTGCCATCTCCCATGTGGCTGACGACAACGATTTGCGCCCCTGGAAAACGGTTACGCACTGCAGCGGACGCGGTGTTCAGAAACTGCGGGACAGCGGACACAGGAACGGAAATGTCGGCGGGCAGCAGATGTCCGACATTGCGGTTGGCATCGGCCGTGCCGTGTCGTAGCGCCCAGAAATTATCCCGCTGGATGCCGTTCTGCGCAATGACGGCATCCAAAATCTCACCTGCATTCATTGCCGCTCCCAGAGCGGCAAGCAGCATTTCACTGAGGAATTCGGGCGCTGACATATCTGCGAGTTCGATCAGCAGATGCCAGGCAGCGTCGGCCGGCGATGCGACAACCGGTCGATGAGCAATAACGCTTGCAAGCTGTTCGGCATTCATCAGCTCGAATGTCGTGAGCCGTTCGCCGCAACACGATTGAAGCCTGTTCAGAAGCCGCAACGCTAATTCGCGATCGGAAACTCCAACCCAGGCGGTTGCATGAGCCTTGGGCAATGAATGAAGCTTCAACACCGCGCCCGTGACGATGCCGAGCGTCCCTTCCGCGCCGATGAACATATGCCGCAAGGCGTATCCCGAATTGTCCTTGCGAAGTGCCTTCATGCCGTTCCAGATCATACCGTCGGGCAGTACGACTTCAAGACCGAGGACGTTTTCGCGGGTGGTGCCGTAACGCAGGACATTGGTACCGCCGGCATTGGTACTGATGATCCCACCAATCTGGCACGAACCTTCTGCGCCAAGGCTGACGGGAAAGAGGCGGTCTGCAGCGATAGCGGCAGACTGGACATCGGATAGAACACAGCCGGCATCGACGTCGATGGAACCGTTGATCGCGTCGATCTTGCGGATGCTGCGCATGCGCGAAAGGGACAAAATGACCGGCGGCCTGTCGCCAGCACCCGGCACACCAGCACCGGTCAGGCCGGTCCTGCCACCCTGTGGAACAATAGCATGTCCGGCGTTTGCACAAGCGCGGACGATTGCAGCCACATCTTCAGTCGTTTTGGGCAGGGTCACGAAGAGCGCCGAACCTGTCTGTCGCCCCCACCAGTCTTGTAGATAGGCGGACATATCATCGCCCGTGAGGACTGCACCGGCAGGCAGAAGCGAACTCAGCTGCGCCGGCAAATCCATCAGTAACCACCGGTCAGGAATAAGGTCTCGCCGGTCATGAAACTGCAGGCCTGCGACGACAGAAAGATGGCGGCGCCCACCATTTCTTCCGGCCGGCCGGCCCGTCCCATCCAGTTCAATGTGCGTGCATATTCCGCCCAGCCTTCAGGGTCCTCATCGCGGCGATGAGCGTTGCGATCGGTATCGATCAGGCCGGGTGCAAGCGTATTGAGGAGCACATTGTCCCGTGCATAATCACGTGCCTGGCTCTGGATGAGATTGTGCTGAGCTGCCTTGGTGGCGGCATAGGCGGTGACGATGCCCTTGGGGCGAAGCTGATTGACCGAACCGATCGACACCACCCGTCCCCACTTTCGGGCAGCCATGAGCGGCAAGACGGCCTGCAGCATATCCACGGTGGAGCCCAGATTGACTGACAGCTGAAAGGCAAGATCGTCTGGTGTCAGATCGGCAAGTGCAGCGTTGATCTGGGCACTGGCATTGATGACAAGAATATCGACCGGAGCGATCGCTTCGGCGCGTTCGATGAGATCGCGTCCGGCACCCGGGCCAGAGAGATCGGCAGCCAGTTCCTGTGCGGTACCACCCGAACTTGAAATACGCGCTTGCACGGCAGCTGCACCACCGACTTTTGTGCCGTGGAGGATTACATGTGCACCTGCACCTGCCAGACCCTCGGCAATCGCGGCACCTATGCCGCGGCTGGAGCCGGTAACGAGCGCCGTGCGGCCTTCAAGGCCAAAGACTGATTCAAGGCGCATCATCTATCCTTCAAACAAGGGAATACGCGCTCCGGCAACGCCAGGACGACAGGAGAACAGACCACCCGACAACGGGGCATCCGCCAAGGCAGACGCCGGCAGACGTGTGCGTTCGCTAGTGATGAACATCGTCGACAGGTCCTCGCCACCGAAGGCGATGCTGGTCGGACGCGGCACCGGCAGTTCTATCACCTGATCGAGCTTTCCGTTAGGCAGGTAACGGCGCACGCTCCAGCCATCCCAGATCGCACACCAGACGCCGCCTTCGGCATCAACCGCAAGTCCGTCCGGCCGGCCATCGGCGACGGGGATCCGGGCAAATTCACGCCGCCCCGACAAGGCGCCGGTCAGCGGATCGCAATCATAGGAATGGATAAAACCCGGCACCGTATCGACGAAATAGAAGGTACGCCCGTCAGGGCTCCAGCCCAATCCGTTCGAAACGACGATGCCGCCTTCCTTGCGCTCGGAAGCACCGGCGGCGTTGATCCGGTAGAGCGCTCCGGTCGGCTTGGAAGCATCGATGCGCATCGAGCCCACCCAGACGGCACCATCCGGTCCGCATTTGGCATCGTTAAGGCGATTGTCGACGATGCCGGCTTCCGGGCTGACGAAGGGCGTCAGGCGACCGGAGGCAAAATCCAGCCATTCGATACCGTCCTGCGAAGCGACCAGCAGGCGTTCCTGCGTCACCGGAATGACGGCGCTGACGAGTTTGCCGGTCTCGGTGGTTTCGTTGCGGCCGGTGGCCGGATCGAAGCGATGCACCGCCGGATGCAGGATATCCACCCAGTAAAGCGCGTTTTCGGCCTCATGCCAGACAGGGCTTTCGCCCAGTTGCGCACCCCACGGCAGGATACAGCTGAGATCCGCCATCGGCCGGCCGACGGCGGTGCGCGGACGGGGGCGCGAACTGATGGCAACGGCGCCCGCCGCACCGGTGATCCGGCGTGCTGCCGCAATCAGCTCACGGCCGGCCGGATGGATGTTGGATGCATCGAGGCGCGAGGACGGGCCAAGCGCCACCAGCACGCCGATCGGCGTGTTATCGCGCCCCATAACGGGTGCCGCTACAGAATTCACGCTGCGAAGATGTTCTTCGTAAGAAATCGAATATCCCCGTGCCCGCGTCAACGTCAGGTCGGCCTGCAAGGCATCGAGCGCGGTAATGGTCTGCGGCGTCTCAGCGTCCAGCGTCAGCCGGTCGATCAGCGCGCGCCCGACGGCAGGATCCTGGAAGGCGAGAAGCGCCTTGCCGGGTGCCGTGCAATGCAGCGGCACGCGGCGGCCGACCTCGACCCGCACCGAAAGCCCGTTGGGAGACCGTTCGGCCAGATATTGCGCCATCACTCCATCGAGGCGACACAGGGCGACGGTTTCGCCGAGTTCGGCCGCAAGCCGCTCCAGCTCCGGCATCGCCGCCGAGACGAGATCGAAACTCTCCCAAACCTTGTGGGACATTTCGAGAAAACGTTGCCCGAGCACATAGGTGCCGCGCGCCTCGTCCTGTCGCACCAGCCCGTAGGCGATCAGAGTGCGCAGAATACGCGCAAAGGTGGGCTTGGGCAGGCCCGAAGCCCGCAACAATTCGGCAAAGCGCAGCGGTTCGGGCGCATCCGCCACCATGTCGAGAAGCGTCAGCCCCTTGGCGAGTGCCGCCGTGCCGCCGGGTGTTTCCGGTTTCATTGCCTCGTCCTCCCGGCGAGACGGTGCAGCCTTGCGGCGGCCGCCTCTTCCAGCATCCGGTCCATCGTCCATTCCGCTTCAAACCCCAACGTGTTCCTGATCCGCGCGTTCGAAGTGTGGTAATAGACGCCGGCGCCGGGAAAATCGACTGGCACGAGTGGAAGGCCCGTCAACTCCGCCATGCGCGGCAGAAGTTCGGCAAAGTCTGCCGGTTCATCGGAGCCGAGATTGAAAACGCCGCCCGCCGCATCGGCATGATCAAGCGCCAGCAGAATGCCGGCAACCATGTCGCGGGTATCGGTAATATGCATGCGGAACGGCCGGCCGCTTTCGTTTCGTGCCAGCACATGCGCCGGCTGGCCGATATCCTTGGAGCGCAAAAGATCGGCCACGGCCGTGTTGCCGAAATTGTCCTGCTGCCGGATGCGAGGCTTCAGGAAAAAGCGCGGACCAGAGAAGAAACTGTCTTCGTCCAGCAGCTCGGCCGCATCCTGCGTATGGGAAAAACGCAGGATCACCGTCTCCATCCGGCCGCTTCTCTGGTGGAAACGCACCAGTTCCTCGCCCAGCAGCTTGGTCAGGCCGTAGGGAGAATTCGGTGCCAGCGGATGATCTTCGGTTACCGGCAGGAATTCCGGACGGTTTTCCGGATAGACCTCACCGGAAGACGCAAACACGAAGCGACGCACGGCTTGCGTGGACGCTGCATCCAGCAGCCGTCGCGTGCCCTCGACATTGACGGCAAACATGCGATCGCGATCCGCCGGTGCCCAGGACATGAAGGCACCGAGATGCAGGATGTCGGTCACGCCCTCGACAGCTTGCGCCACGGCATCCGCATCTTCAAGCGACCCCACGATTTCCTCGCCGCCGGCGGCAGACGACCGCAGGTCGAAGCCGCGCACGGCCCGGCCTTTTGCCCGCAATGCAGCGACGACGGCACGACCGACACGACCAGCCGATCCCGTGACGAGGATCATAGCCGTTCACCCGTCTTGAAGTCGAAGAGGTAGAGCAGGGCAGGATCGAAACCGAGCCTGATCTCCTCGTTTCTCGGCAGGGTGCCGCTATGCGACACGCGGGCGATCAGGCCTTTCGACTTGCCGTCTTCGCCATCGGCGATCCGGGCCCCTTCGGCTTCGAAATAGACGTATTTCTCTGAGCCGAGGCTTTCGACCAGCGTCGGGCGCACGCTGAAGGTCACGGGCCCTTCACCGAGCGTCAGATGTTCCGGCCGCAGGCCAACGACGACCGGTCCCTGATGGGTGGTGGCGCGCGGCAGCGAAATCTGCTGCCCGAAGGCGGTAAGCTGGCCATCGCGTAGTTCCGCATTGAGGAAGTTCATCCCCGGCGAACCGATGAAACCGGCAACGAAAAGATTGGCGGGGTTGTTGAACAGCTCGTCGGGTGCGGCGATCTGCTGGATGAGGCCGCCCTGCATGATGACGACACGGTCCGCCATGGTCATCGCCTCGACCTGGTCGTGGGTAACGTAGACCGTGGTGACGCCGATACGCTTGTGAAGCGCGCCGATTTCGGCACGCATATGGACACGCAGCTTGGCATCGAGGTTGGAGAGCGGCTCGTCCATCAGGAAGGCCTGTGGCTGGCGCACGATCGCCCGACCCAAAGCCACACGCTGGCGCTGTCCACCCGAGAGATCCTTGGGCTTGCGATCGAGATATGGCGTCACCTCGAGAATGCGTGCCGCGTCATCGACACGCCGGTCGATTTCCGTCTTGTCGGTGCCGCGCATTTTCAGCCCGAAACCGATATTCTGGCGCACCGTCAGGTGCGGATAGAGCGCGTAATTCTGGAACACCATGGCGATATCGCGATCGCCGGGGGCAAGGTCGGTCACCTCGCGGTCGCCGATGAAGATCTGGCCTTCGGTTGCCGGTTCGAGACCCGCGAGGATTTTCAGCATCGTCGACTTGCCGCAGCCGGAAGGGCCGACCAGGACCACGAACTCGCCGTGTTCGATTTCCAGCGAAAAGGGTCTCAAGACATTGAGCGCGCCATAGGACTTGCTGACATTGCGAATGGAAATATTGGCCATACTTATTTCTCCGCGCCAGCGGTCAGGCCGCCGACCAAATAACGTTCGAGGAAGAGGTAGATTGCGATGATCGGCAAGGCGATGAACACCGATGCGGCGGAGATGTCGTTCCAGTAGGTGACATATTCGCCCTGCATCGTGGTGATGCCGAGATTGGCCGTCCAGTTGTCGGGGGAGTTGACGAGGAAGGTGCGTGCATAGGCGTAGTCGGCCCAGCTGAGCACGAAAGCATAGAGCGCCGTTGCGGCAAGGCCGGGCGTGGCGATCGGCAGGACCACACGCACCATCGCCCCGATCGGCGAGCAGCCGTCGACCATGGCGGCCTGCTCGAGTTCTTTCGGGATCGTGTCGAAATAGCCTTTCAGCATCCAGGTCGCGAAGGGGATGATCATGGTCGAATGCGCAAGCACCAGCGTCCACAGGCTGCCGATCAGGCCAAAGCTCGAAAAGATCGAGAAGAGCGGGATGACCAGAAGCGTGGCCGGCAGCATTTTTGCGGTCAGCACGAACAGGCCCATCGTGGCCCCGCCGCGCATCGAATAACGTGACAGCGCATAGCCGGCGCTGACCGAAACCAGCATGGACAATGCCACCGAGCCGACAGCCGCCAGCATCGAGTTCCAAAGCCACATGAGGATGGGCTTTGCCGCCCAGACGCGGGCGAAAATGTCCCATTGCGGATCGGCGGGCCAGAAGGTCGGCGGCAGGCGATAGAGTTCGTCGGTGGTCGACAACGCCGTGACCAGCAGCCAGTAGACCGGGAAAAGGATCATCAGCAGCGTGAAGATGACCGTGGCGTAAAGCGCGAGGCTCTGGGCGAATGTACGTCTCATTGGAGCCTCCTCAATAGATCGATTTCGAGCGCCGGCCGAGCATCAGCAGGCTGGCGATGATGCAGATGACCAGCGTCAGCACACCGACGGCCGCGGCACGGCCAAAGTTGTGGTACTGGAAGGCCTGGTCGTAGGTCATGATCGACAGGGTCTGCGTGGAGCGCAGCGGACCGCCTCCGGTCAGGACCTTGATGATCGAGAAATCGCGGAATACCCACAGCAAGGTCAGGACCAGCGTGACGCCCAGAACCGGCATCAGAAGCGGCATGGTGATCCAGCGGAAACGCTGGAAGACGCTGGCGCCATCCACCTTGGCGGCGGCGTAGTAGTCGGATGGAATGGACTGCAGGCCGGCAAGGCACATGATCGACACGAAGGGAAAGCCCTTCCACACCATCGTAATCGCCACCGCCCAGAAGGCCGCCGTCGAACTGCTGACCCACGGGATCATCTGGTCGGAAAAGCCGAGCTGGATCGCCAGCCAGCCGAACAAGCCGAAAGACGTGTCGAACATCCAGGCGAAGATGACGACCGCGATGATTTCCGGCACCGCCCAGGGCAGCGCCATGCCGAGCCGGGCAACGGTGCGTCCTCTGAAACGGTTGTTGGCAAGCAGCGCCGTGCTCAAGCCGACGGCAACGCTGCCGGCGGTGACGACCACCACCAGTTTGAGCGTCACCCAGCAGGCCAGCCAGAATTCCTCGGAGGAAAACAGCCAGGTATAGTTGCTCAGCGAAAACGGTCGGCTTGCGCCGCCGAGCCGCGGGATTTTCACCTGCTGGAACGACAGGTCGATCGCCAGGATGAGCGGCCAGACGATGATGGCGGCAACCATCAGCACCGCCGGAGCGATCAGGATGTAGCCGAGAAGATGCTGACGGCTGGGGCGCGCAAGGTCAAAGAACTTGCGCCGCCCCGCCCGAACGGTGTCGGTCATGAATGGTACTCCTGCCGGATGCTTTCGTGATGTCCATGGCCCGCGAGACGGCGGGCCATGATCTCGAAACGGATCAGCCCTTGATGCTTTCCGCCTTGGACTGCATGGTTTTTGCCACTTCCGCCGGATCGAGATCCTGAATGATCATCCGCTGGGTTTCTTCCATGATCATCTTGCTGAACTCGTTGTAATAGAGCTCCAGCCCGATCGGCACCCGGTCTATGCCCTTTTCGGATGCCGCCTTCATCGTTTGCAGCAGAACAGGGAAATGCGGAATGGTCTTTTCGACGCCCGACACGTCGGCCTTCGGGCTTGGCGGCGTGTTGCCGCCAAGCGTCGCGTAGGTGCGCTGGAATTCAGGCGTCATCGTCAGCTTGATGAAGTCCCAGACAAGCTGTTTCTGATCGTCGGGAATGTCGGACGGCATGGCCAGCACGTTCGACGAGCCGCCGAGCGGCGGCGTCAGCGGCGGCACTGCGTAGACGATATCGCTCTTGGCCGTTCCCTTTTCGGTGGTGCCGTAAAGCCATGGACCATCCATGCGCATGGCCATCTTGCCGTCGGCAAACAATTTGCGCACATCGCTGGCGCTCATGTCGACCGGGCTGATGCCGCTTTTCATCACGGTTTTCCAGCGCGTAAGGCCCTCGACCATTTGTGGCGTATCGATGGTGATATTGCCGTCCTTATCGGTCCAGTAAGCGCCGGCATCGATGATGTAGTTCAGCATTTCGGTCAGATACTGGCCCGGACCACCCTTGGTTTCATGGCCGGTTCCAAACTGGTCAACGATGCCGTCGCCGTTGAGATCCTTGGTGGTGGCCTTGGCGGCGGCAAGAAACTCGTCGTAGGTTTTCGGCACGGCGACACCGGCCGCATCCAGGATCTTCTTGTTATAGGCCATGACGAAACCGAAATAGTTGGTCATGATGCAGACGGTTTCGCCGTTCCATTCGCATGTCTTCTGGCCGGCCCAGCCGGTCATGTCGATACCGTCCTTCTTCAGCCACGGATCGAGCGGTTCCAGCCAGCCGCTATCGGCAAACATCTGGAATTCGAAGGATGCGAGATGCACGATCTGCGGCGGCTGGTTGGCCGCAAACAGCGTTGTCATCGTGTCCGCATAGGAGCTGCGCTCCGCCTTGGTGAATTCGATTTTTACGCCGGGATGCTGTTTTTCGAATTCGGCGATCGCCGAATGCCACCACTCACCGGTGCCGGCATCATCCGTCTGCCAGGAGATGAATTTCAGGACCGTGTCAGCCATGGCGGGGCCAAGGCTGGCCATCATCATCACGGTTGCAGTCGCGGCGCCGAGCGCCAGTCTTTTCACTCTCTTGTTCATGGTTTCCTCCTCCAAAGAACCAATTCAGATACGTTCGAGTAGCGCGAGCGCCGCCTCCGATGGCTTCACCCCTATTCCCGGCCCCGATGGCAGGTAATAGCGACCTTCGCGGCAATCCATGTCACCGGAAAGAAGGCGACGGTTCGGTTCGTAGATCGAATGCTGGAATTCGTGGCCCTTCAGCGTCTTCAACGTCGAGGACGCCTGCAGGCTGGCCGCCAGAAAGATGCCGGCGCCGACGGTCGCATGCGGGATCACATCGATGCCGTGTTCGGTCGCAAGCGCGCCGATGCGGACGAAATTGGTGATGCCCTTGTGGCCCATTTCCGGCTGCACGATGGCGATGCGGCAGCGCTCGATACGGGCGCGCATATCCCAATGGGTGCGCCATTCTTCGCCGACCGCAATCGGGATGTCGGTCCCCTTGGATACCTTTTCCAAGCCTGCAATATCCTCGGTCCAGACCGGCGCCTCGGCAAACCACGGATCGAACGGCGCCATCTCGGCAATCAGCTCCAGCGCCCGTTCCGGCGTCTGGTTCCAGTGCATGTCGGCGGCGATTTTTGCGTCAACGCCTAAAACCTTGCGCAGGTTTTCCATTTCGGCGGCCGGGCCGTCATCTGCCACCGGCGTTGCAAACTTGAAGGCGTCAAAACCGCGATCCTGCCAGTATTTGGCCAGCTCGCCACGCGCCTGCAGCGTCTTTTCCGGCAGGCCGGACACATAAGCCGGAAAACTTTCGGCCCCGCCGCCCAACAGATCGCGCACGGACTTGCCAGCTTCCTGACCGGCAATATCCCAGAGCGCGATATCCAGCGCTGCCAGCGCATCGACGTAAAAGCCGCCGGTATAACCACGCACGCGCATCATGTCGTAGAGATCGTCGTAGATTGCCGATGGATCGGCGGCATCGCGCCCGATCACGAAACCGGCGAGAAGGTCGTTGATCAGGGCCGCGACCGCGCCGGGCGCGACGATGCCATAGGTCTCTCCCCAGCCGACAATGCCATCTCGTGTCGTCATACGGACAAGAACGCTGCGGTCGAAGGTGGGATAGACCGTGCGATTGCCCTTGCGCACGATGTAACCGTTCGGGTTGACCACCTCACCTTCGCGCAATGCGCCGAGATAAGGCACCTTGCGCGGCTGGGTGAGCGTAAAAACCTCGACCGTGGAAATGGGGCTGGTCATGCGGCCTCCGGGGAAAGCAGCCCGAGCTCGACCAGATTGCCATCGATATCGGCAATTGCCGCCGCATCGAGATCAGGTGTCGGCGCTCGAACGCCGACACCATCGATCACGCCACGCCGAACAAGCACATGCTTGGTCAGCCGCATGCGATAGACCGCCTGCAACACCAGAAGCGGCAGGGTGCGCACATAGACCTTGCGCGCTTCATCCCGCTTGCCGGCAACAAGCGCCCGATCGATCGCAACATGCTCTCCGGCAATTTCCAGCGCCGGCATGGCGGCGGTCGCACCACGGGCATATTCGTCGAGAATATAACGTGCACCGCCGCCGCCGATCACACCCTTCAGCGTGCTTGGGGCGTGCGCAATGATGTGGCTGATGGCGGGACCGGCCGGAAGCGTCTCTTCCTTCACATAGGCGACCTGCGGCAGGGCATTGATGATCTCGACGATTGCCTGCGGCGACAGATCGGAACCGCGAGGCGCCGGCGCGTTCTGGAGGATGATCTCCACGTCCGGCAGCGCTTCGACGACTTTGCCGAGAAATTCGATCAGCGCCGGCGCATCGGTGCCGACAGATTTCGGCGGCTGCACCATCAGGTAACGGATGCCGAGATCTGCCGCCACGCGACCATGCGCAACCACGTCGCGCCAATCGGCCGCACTGGCACCCGCCACCACCGGCACCCGATCGGCCACAGTCGTCACCACGATCTTCAAAAGCTTGGCGCGCTCGTCGGCTTCAAGGTTTTCCACCTCGCTGGCAAAGCCGGGAAACACGACGCCATCCACACCCTGTTCGAGAGCGAACTGCACCAGCCGCGACATGCCCGCCTCATCCACGGCACCGTCCGCCAAAAAGGGCGTCGGCAGAACAGGCAAAATGCCCTTCAGCCCAGCTACCATTTCCTCACCTCCCAATGAAGTATCATATAGTGGCACTATAAACTCACAGATTGACACTATACGCAGCAAAGCCCTATGACAAGCCCCAAGATGAAACGAGCGGAGGAGGCTCATGGCATGGGAAACGCAGCATCGATTGTCGTCGACTGGGGAACAACGTCACTGAGAGCAGCACTCGTCGGCAATGACGGCGAAGAACTCGACAGTCTGGAAACGCCACAGGGCATCTCGTCGCTCGGAAAAGGCGACCATGAGGCCGCACTCATGACAGCGCTTGACCCCTGGTTTTCCGCCCACGGCGCTTTGCCGGTCGTCGCCCTTGGCATGATCACCAGCCGCAATGGCTGGGTCGAAATTCCCTATGTGCCCTGCCCGGCCGGTCCGGCAGAGCTTGCACGCGGCACGGTTCGAATGGTTCTACCGAACGGTTCGGAACTGGTGCTTTTGCCGGGGCTGACCGATCCCGCGCGCCAGCCCTTCCCCGACGTGATGCGCGGCGAGGAAACCCAGGTCGTGGGTTATGGGTTGGACCGCGATGCAACGGTGATCATCCCCGGAACACACAGCAAATGGGCGAAGGTCAAGGCAGGCCGGATCGACGGCTTCCAGACATTCGTGACAGGCGAAATTTTTGCGCTGCTGCTGAACCATTCGTTCATCGCGCGCGGAGCGACGCAGCC
This sequence comes from Endobacterium cereale, assembly GCF_009617585.1. Classification (GTDB taxonomy): domain Bacteria; phylum Pseudomonadota; class Alphaproteobacteria; order Rhizobiales; family Rhizobiaceae; genus Neorhizobium; species Neorhizobium cereale. The sequence goes on from NZ_WIXI01000026.1 coordinate 16,344, forward strand.
TCCCATCAACGATCCGCAAGCATACCGCTGGGGTCTCGAGGAAGCGAAGAACTGCGGCGCCATGCTGTCCCTGCTGTTTTCGGCGCGAACGGGCGGCCTTGCGGGCAAGCTCTCCGCCGATCAGCTGCGTTCCTACGTCCACGGCATGGTGATCGGACAGGAATTCAGGCAGGCGCGCGAATCCGGCTGGTATTCGTCCGGTGACGAAGCGACGATCGTCGGCAATGACGGATTGAACGATCTTTACGTCATCGCCGCGGGAGTGTTCGGACTGGGCATCGTCATGGGCGCCGACGATGTGCTGACCCGTGGCGCCATGGATGTGCTGCGCCACACGCTTTCATGAAACCCGGCGCGCAGCGCGAGGTCGCAATGGCCGGCAAGGCGCTGCCCCACCATTTGCCTGAGGAATGAGATGTACAATTTCCCCGCCAGCATCGGCACGAGCCGACACGAAAACGATATCATCACCGTATTGGCACGGCTGGAGCGGCTCGGCATTCCCGCCAGCCCGATCGCCTTTTACGGGTCTTCCTCCTTCCGGATCTGGAATTCCATCGCGGAGGATCTCGGGTCTCTCGACGTCGTCAATCTGGGCTTTGGCGGAGGCACGTTTCTCTCCGGCATCCATTATCTGGACCAGTTGCTAGCACCGCTCAAGCCGCGCAGGATCGCGCTCTATTTCGGCGAAAACGATATTGCCAGCGACGGCCTCACGGCTCAAACGGCCTTTCGGCATCTGCAGGAATTGCGTGACCGAATTTCGCAAGCGCTGCCACAATCCGAGGTGTTCGTCCTGTCGATCAAGGATAGCCCGGCCCGCTGGATCTACCGCCACGAGTTCGCGCAGTTCAACCAGCGGGCCCGCGACTGGTGCAACGAGCGCGACGACACGACATGGGTCGAGGCCAGCACCGGCCTGATCGGCGAGAACGGCCTGCCGATGTTCCGATATTATCTGCCCGATCTGGTCCACATGAATGCGGCGGGATACGCTGTTTGGTCATCAGCCCTCAGAAGACTTCAGGGACTCCTGAATTAGGACATGAGCCGGTTTCATAGCCAAGGACTTGAACATGGGGTAATCGCGGGTCGGTTTCCCCAAAGGCATTGCCTCAGCAATATCTGACATGGGTGGTTGCCCCCGGTAAGATGGAAATACGGGCTCACGATTGGAACCGGGCCCAACATCAAATGGGAGGCAACCATGGACCAATATATCGGGCTTGATGTTTCGCTGAAAGATACTGCGGTTTCGATCCGAGAGAATAGGAAGCGTATCTGGCGGGGGAAATGCCCTTCTGATCCGAAAGTTATATCGCAAATCATCCGCAAGCATGCTCCGCACGCAAAGCTAGTCGTCTTCGAGACAGGTCCACTGTCGACATGGTTCTATCATGCGCTGAATGCCGAAAGAATTCCCGCGATCTGCATTGAAGCACGTCATGCGCAAAAGGTTCTGAATGAAACCCTCAACAAGACTGATGCCAATGATGCGGATGGCTTAGCGCAGTTGGCAGAAGCCGGATTTTACAAAGTCGTGCGAGTAAAGACTTTCGACAACATGGTGACACGCACACTGGTGGCAGCGCGTAGCCAGCTCGTAAGCATTTCCAAGCAGCTCAGCAACCAAATACGTGGCCTCCTAAAAACGTTTGGTCTCATCGTACCCAAAGGGAAAGGCGGGGCATTTGATGCTTATGTGAGAGCGCTGCTGGATGGAAATAGCGGCCTGGCAGGTGTGATATTGCCCCTGCTCGAGGCATGGCGCGACATACGTAAGCGCGCATCCAACTCCTGATGACGATTCCAGGCGTTGGTGCCGTCACGGCCGTCTCGTACATTGCCGCGATCGAAGATCCCGACAACTTCCCCACCTCGCGCTCAGTCGGCGCTTGGCTAGGGCTGACGACGCGGCGCTATCAGTCTGGCGAAATAGATTATGATAGCCATATCTCGCGACGCGGTGACAGTCGGCTGCGGGGATTACTCTACGAGGCAGCTACCGTTCTCTTAACGAGAACCACTGCCAGGACCGAATGCAGTCTAAAGACCTGGGGGCTGAAGCTGCGTGAGCGGCTGGGCTTCAAACGTGCCGCGGTTGCTGTTGCGCGAAAACTTGCCGTCATAATGCATAGCATGCTCAAGGCCGGGCAAGCGTTCAATCCATTGGGCGGCGCAGCAGCTTAACCGAAGCGCCGGCCTACCTGCCTCAGCACCTCAATCAGACTGAGATGCTGGGCGTCCCTGCTGTGGACGTGGGTTGGGTCATTCCGTCGATTCCGTCGCAGCTCATTGAGACTGCGTCTTGAACATAGGAAGACCTGCCCTGCGAAAACCCATCATGCGGCGACTGCATGTCGACCGCGGAGACAACCGTGCTCCCAGCACCGGACGAATTTGCAGGAATGAAAGATGTCGAAAGAAAATTTAGAGAAGATGCCGCGCTAGAAACACGGCAACGAAGTACCTCGTTTAAAATCCGCTTGACCCGATGCAGGCGATTAGACAACGGAATCGAACCGGCCACCCGCGATGGTAACCAAGATAGCTAGTCAGTTAAACCCAGTGTTATTTCCACATGCGACTTGCACAGCGGATTGCGCCTGGATATATTACTGGAAATATCCGGAGGTTTCGATGGTCAGCTCTCAAACACGCGCAATTCAGAATTATCGGAGCCGCTTGGTCGACCGCGGCCTTGCTCGCTTTGAAGTCCTCGGACGCGATAGTGATCGCGACCTAATTAGATCACTTGCGCGCCGCTTGGCAGATGATGGTCCCGAAGCAGCCAATCTGCGTAACGTTGTCAGCGAGAAACTCGCTGGGGAACCGCCTAAAAAAGGTGGTATTCTCGCTGCGCTTCGCCGATCGCCGCTGGTCGGAGCCGATCTCGACACAGCCCGTTCACGCGAAGAAGGTCGCGAGATCGATTTGTAATGCGTTATTTGCTCGACACCAACATTCTAAGCAATATCACAAAACCCGAACCGTCAGCGTCACTGCTGTCGTGGATGGCCGATCAGGCCGACGATGATTTGTTCATCACATCGCTTACAGTCGCAGAGATACACCGAGGAATACTGGAGAAGCCCTCGGGTAAAAAGCGAGCCACTCTTGAGACGTGGTTTGCCGGCAATGAAGGGCCGCAATCGCTTTTTGCTGGCCGCATCCTCGCGTTCGATGAAAAGGCAGCTCTCATCTGGGGAGAGCTAATGGCACATGGGAAGGCGACGGGCCGCCCACGAAGTGCCTTGGATATGATCTTGGCTGCGGTTGCCCAGTCTAATGACTGTATTGTTGTGACCGACAACGAACGAGATTTTCAGGGGATCGACATTATCAATCCCCTCCGCGCGACCGTTATCTGAGTCAATCTTCAAAGTTTAGACCTTGAAAGGACTCGAACCAACGACCCATTGAAATACCGCAGCGAAATCAATGATGCTGCCGCATAACGTCAGCCAAGATTTTTCTGCGCGTGAGCGCAGGCGGTTATTCTCTAAATCGCGTTCAGAGAGACGAATGTGGCGCGACTGTCTTGCCAGTAGACATCCAACTACGGGCGTGTAGGTATCGGTAATCGCGGCGGGCTCACCGAACCTTCCACCCGTCGGGTAAAGCAAATTTTCGTGTGATGCCGGCCTTGCGTTTGGACCGACAGTCAGTTGCACCCTGTAACTGCAATGGCAGCGAACTGACTAAATGCTTGTGGGGGTTTATCCCACTCGGCGTCGCTGGTGCAAGCCGGGCAGGGGATACTTACGCTCACACAAACACACGGCCGCCTTCCAGTCCGCGCCCGATGCGGGTGGGCCTCGCACACGAAGTGAGTATCCTTACAAGCTTTGCAGGGTGCGACCGACAGTATCACTGTGATATCCTGAGAATTCGAACCCATCGCTTTCGTACGGGAGCCTTCTGATCTCAGGTAGACAAGAAAGTGATTTGCAGCAAGGGCGCGTAAGGAATTCGGAGCCGGCGCTGAACGAGCTCAGGCGTGATGCATTAACCCACTCCCCAAGGCTGCAAGTTCGCTCTCATTTTTCACCCCATTTTGCAGCTGTCTCACGAGTATGAGCGCGAGAGCTTCGGCATCTGGACCTATCTTGGATAGCTGATGCTCTGCACATATGCCGTCAAATACTCGCTGCAAAAGGTCCAGCTCAGCGGGCTGTACTGGCGTCTTGATCGTCGAAAATGGCATATTGCACTCCGAATCAACAAAAGCGTGATTAGAAACATGACATATTGACGTATTCATGTCCTGTGTCCGGCAGCGTACGCTACGCTTGCTCTATATTGGTCCCTTAACCATAGGTGTTCTACGCGTATTAAGCACTGCTGATTTACCGTCTTCGAAACAATGGGGCGGTTCGCAGTGCATATAAACATCCAGTCAAGACGGTTTTTGACATTAGCCTTACCAGTAACCGCCGCGGCGATCATTTCCCTCTCTCTTCTTCTGGCATTAGCATTGGCAAGTCAGGCCATCGATGAGGTTGCCGCCCAACGTCAGCGTGTGTTGGTAACCCTGACGGTCGCGAAGCTGGAGGCTTCTGTTGCACATGATCAGGAAAGTGCGACCGTGTGGGACGACGCGGTGCGGAACGCGTCTGAAAGAAACATGGATTGGCTCGACACCAATCTCGGCGCCTGGATGCACAGCTACTTCGATCACGATGCAGCAGTGGTGCTCGGTCAAAACCTTAAGCCAATATACCAATTCATAGCCAACGGCCCGAATGCACCCAGAACAAATCAACTAGAGAAGGCTTACCGACCACTAGCAGAGAAATTACAAAGCCGCCTCGCCTCCGGCGATCGCAGCGGCGTTAACAACAAAACGCTGTCGATTGGGGAAGCTGATGTTGCGTTCGTTGGCTTTCGTCCCGCTGTCGTCAGCGTAAAGCCAATCGTGTCGGACACTGGTGATATCGAGCAGGCGCCGGGCTCGGAAAATCTGCACGTCGCAGTGCGTTTCCTAGACGGCGATTTGCCGACCTTGATTTCCAGAGACTATGGCGTTGAGAACCTTTCGTTTAGCGTCTCGAAACCTAAAGACGACCAACTTTCCTTTGTTGCGCTAACGGCGCGCTCGGGCGGGACTGTGGGCTATTTTCATTGGATCCCTTTCCGGCCTGGCCAGAGCGTGTTGCAAGCGACAAGGCCAATGTTGGGTTTTGTCTTCGTGGCAATATTCACAGCGGCCAGTCTTGCGGGAGGTATGTTTTGGAGACGATCTGCACGCCTTGAGGAAAGCCAAGCTGAACTTCGACATCAGGCGACTCATGACGCACTTACAGGTCTTGCCAACCGCGCGTACTTCACCCAGCATCTCGACACAGATCTCAAAAATGCCCGTCAACACGAGACCCACAGCGTTCTGTTCATCGATCTGGACAAATTTAAGGAAGTCAATGACACGCTAGGTCATCCGGTGGGCGACAGGCTGATTGCTGATTCCGCTCAACGACTTCGTGAACTTCTCCCGACCGCACTGATCGCCCGGATCGGCGGTGATGAGTTCACGATTCATCTGGCGCATCAGGAATCCGGTAAGGCCGAGGAAACTGCTGAAGCTGTGGTCGCAGCTCTGCGAACTCCCTTCCTGATCGACGGGGTGTTCGTGAGCGTTGGGGCCAGTGTTGGGTTAGCGACCTCTGTCGGCCCCGCCAATGGTGACGAGCTGACAAGACATGCGGATATAGCTTTGTATCATGCTAAGGCCGCCGGTAGAAACACCTACGCGGTTTTCGGCGCCCATATGGACGAACTGTTGAAGAAGCGGCGCGCTCTGGAGCACGATCTTCGCGAGGCAGTCGAGAACAAGATCGGCATTGAAGTTCACTATCAGCCGGTCTTTTCAGCAGAAACGAATACCGTTGTTTCCCTTGAAGCGTTGGTTCGTTGGCAGCACCCAGAACTTGGCTTCATAAGCCCAGACATCTTTATACCTGTCGCTGAAGATTGCGGTGCAATTAATCAGATCGGAGCGATAGTCCTTGAGGATGCATGCACCTTGATGGCTGACTTTCCAGACATCGATGTCGCGATCAACGCATCGCCGAGCGAACTTGCGGCGCCGGGCTACCCCCTTCGAGTTCTGTCAGCGCTAGCCAAGGCGGGGATCAAACCATCCAGACTGGAAATCGAACTGACAGAGAGTGCTGCCGCGGATGAGAACGGCCGAGTAGCACAAACTGTATCAACGTTGCGGAATGCCGGGATCCGTTTTGCAATCGACGATTTTGGAACTGGTTATTCGTCGTTCTCTCGGATCCAGAAAATCGAAGCGGACAGAATAAAGATCGACCGTTCTTTTATCAACGAGATGCATAAGGAGGACAGCCGGGCGCTGGTGATCGCGATGATCAACATGGCGCAGGCGAAAGGGCTGATGATCACGGCAGAGGGTGTCGAAACGCATGACCAGCGAGAGCAACTTATGAAACTTGGCTGCGACCACCTGCAAGGGTTCCTTCTCTCCCGTCCTCTTGGTCCCGCCGCAGCTAGAGCGCTTCTTGCTGACGCCACACAAGAATGTGCAACTGCCTGAGCGCTTAATCGGGCTCGGATTCTGGATTGCGTAAGACCATGCTCGACCAAGCGAGTAGCAATGCCCTCTTATAATCAGTGTGGGTCCAGAAACACGCGCGGATGGTCACACTGGATTGTGAGCTCGGTAAAAGCGCCGAAAGACACCGATAATATTTAGCTAAAATTCAACATTCTGATTTAACGGTCGTCGCCAAAGCAATGCGAGCGAAATGAATTATGACTGCCACCTCGACCGTAACCAAACCCCTCTGGCGCAAGATTACCCTTTATGGATGCGGGGCTGTGCTTTTCACCAGCGCTGCCATTGGCGGCGTCGCCTGGTACGAGCAGCGAACGATGAACGATAAGGCGCTCTACAATAAGGCAGCGAGCGACCTGCAAGTCATCCAGACGGACATGGATGCTATCCAACGATCTGCCACGGCATTGGCCCTCGTTATTGCTGGCGAGCCCGATACCCCAGCGCTGATTGCAAGCAATGATCGCCAAGGGTTGATCAGCAAACTTTCGAAAAATCTTACTGCCATGGCGCAAGCCGGTGGGTTGCAACTTGTCACGATTGCAGATGCTAACGGCAACGTTATCGCCCGCATGCACGCCCCTGACAAATTCGGTGACAACTATATGGGTCGCCGCAAGACGGTCGCATCGGCCATCACGTCCGGCAAGCTTGCAGCTGGTATAGAACCCGGCAGAACGGGGATCGGCATCTATGCTGTCGCCCCAGTCATTGTTGGCGGCCAAGTGGTTGGCGTGATCGATATCGGAACGGAGCTCTCGAATCCCTATTTTACACCGCTGGCAGAACGACTCGGCGCCGAAATCTCGATCAATGTCATGTCTGAGGGCAAGCTTGTAAACCAATCCTCGACCGACGGGAACCAAGCATTCCTAGACAACTTATCCCTTCAAGCCGCACTCGAGGGTAAATCGGTTTTTGAACAAGACGTCCTCGAAGGCCGTGACATGTTCATCAAAGCCGTTCCGTTCAGTTCATTCGCCGGCGAGAAGATCGGTGTTATTGAGGTGGGGACGGACGCGACCGAGATCCTTGCAGGTGCCCGAGCCTCGCTTTGGACCATGCTTGGTGTCACTCTCGTCATTTCGCTACTCGCCCTGACCGCGTTCTTCCTGTTCGCCAAGTCGCTCGGCAACGCCATCGGCCGCCTCACATCCACCATGGGACGTCTGGCTGCCGGTGACCTGAATGCCACGATCGAAGGCGAAAACCGTCCGGACGAGACAGGAGCCATGGCACGCGCCGTGCAGGTCTTCAAGGACAATGCGCTGAAGACGAAGGAACTGGAGCGTCAGGCCGACGAGCAGCGCAACATGACCGAAGAACAGCGCCGCCAGAACGCTGAGGAGGCGCGCATTCGCGCCGAGCAGATGGCGGAAGCCACCGACGG
>NZ_WIXI01000027.1 GCF_009617585.1 Endobacterium cereale
ACGTGCCTTGCAGTGAGGGACGTTCATCATCGAAATTGGTCAGCATCTGACCAAAATGACGCCAACCGTCCGGTTTATCGTATTCGTAGGCGCAGGCGGCCTCGATGGCCCGGATATGGGTGCCCGGTTTTGCTTGCTCTTCGGTCACGTTCCACAGAACGCGGAAAGCGGGGTTCGACAGGCGGATACGCCCATCGGGCCCAAATACGGCAACGCCTTCGGACAGGTGATCGATGGTTTCGCCCTGAACCTTGACCAGTGTGTTATAGCGGGTTTCAAGATCCATCTGCTCGGTGAGATTTTCAAACACCCAAGTCGCGCCACCCTGCGGATGCGCGGTGGCGATAACCTGCAGCGTCTGGCCGTTCGGCAGATGCCAGCGATCGGATTGCGTATCGAGCGAACGATAGACGGAAAGAACGGATTCCTTCCAGTTGCGCCAGTTCAGCTGCTCCGGAAGCTTGTTCTGGCTGCGCAGGCGATCCAGCATTTCGGCGTTGCCCGGCCGGCTTTCAAGGAAGCCAAGCTCGAAATCCCACAGGCGAACGAAGGCCTGATTATAGAACTGCAATCTCTGTTCACCATCGAAGATGGCAACAGGGGTTGCGAGATGGTCGAGGGTCTCGGCATGGCTCTTCAGCGTACGTTTCAGCTCTTCGCGAATCGCCTCCGCCTCGGAAACATCAACTGCCATGCCGGCCGAACCGCCAGAGCCGACTACGTCTGAAATGTCGAATATCGTGCGATTGCCGCGCACCACGGTCGACATGCGGTCATGGAACGGCAACGCTGTCGTTGCGGTCGCACGGATTTTTTCACGCGCGATCGTGCCCAGGAACTCATGGCTCTCCTGAACCGCCGCCGTCGGAGAGGACGCTTCCACGGCGTCGCTATAGGCGTGGTTGACCCAGGTCAGGTTTCCATTGCTGTCACGGCGCCAGACTGGCTGTTCTAGACTGTCGAGCAGCGACTGGAACAGCGACATCGAATTGGAGAGACGTTCGCGTTCGATCTTCAGTTCAGCCAGTTCAGCGCGCAGATTGTTCAGCGCAATGAAGCGAACAAAGGCCTTTCCACCGGAAACACGTCCCTGAACCTCAAGAACTTCATTTCGGACGGTTTCGATCACCATGTCGAAACTGCGCGCATTGCTGCGAAGTGTTTCGATGGCCCGCTCGAGTTCCGATGCAGATGTCGTGCTCAGCCAACGCCCGAAGGCCAGAAAATCGCGATCCTGCGCCGGTGCACCGGTTTCGACCGGCAACTGACCCAGAAATTCAGGACGACCCGGTCCGGCTTCCCAGATGACGATCCGCCGGTTCTTTTCGGCAATCAGTGCCTCGTATTTGGAAATCTTCTGCTGCGCATCGGAAAGAGCGCTGCGCACATCGCGGCTTTCGGTCTCGATATTGCCCTTCTGGCGAACAAGCCAGATGGTCGACAGCAGAGCTGCCGCCAGGGCGCCGATCGTCAGGGTCGGGACCATGATTTCCGTCGAGGATAAAAGCCGTCCGGCTTCCAGACCAGCTTCCTGCGCGAACGCTGCTCCGGCAAAGCTCGACAGAGCCGTACCCGAAAGCGCAATTGCCGCCCAACGCACAACACGACGCAGACCCCGCGGAGCAGTGTCACGATCGTTTGCCATGCCTTGGCAAAAACCTGTCTGTGCCGAGGCCTCGTCGCCATCGACATTCATTTCGGCCCGCTCAAGCGAGGCCATATTTCCAACCGCCATTCCGGTCTGTCTCCGTCCATGTGCCGCATCGTCGACAAGACATTCCAGTCCGCGCAAACGCAAAAAAGGGCGCGAATCAAGTCTTGTCACAATACTTGTTTCCGGATTCAGCGGGAAGGATGGGTCGAAAAAAATAAGCCCCAGCCGTTTGTCAACGACCGAGGCTCTATATGTTGTGGATGAACCGGCTAATTATTAGTAGCGGTAGTGTTCAGCCTTGAACGGACCCTGCTGCGGCACGCCGATATAGGCAGCCTGTTCAGGAAGAAGTTCAGTCAACTTCACGCCAAGCTTCTCGAGGTGAAGGCGAGCGACCTTTTCATCGAGGTGCTTCGGCAGGATATAAACCTCGTTCTTGTAGACGCCCGGCTTGGTGAACAGTTCGATCTGAGCCAGCGTCTGGTTGGTGAACGAAGCCGACATCACGAAGGACGGATGGCCGGTTGCGTTGCCGAGGTTGAGCAGGCGGCCTTCCGAGAGAAGAATGATGCGGTTGCCGGCCGGGAACTCGACCATGTCGACCTGCGGCTTGACGTTGGTCCACTTGAGGTTCTTGAGAGCAGCAACCTGGATCTCGTTGTCGAAGTGACCAATGTTGCCGACGATCGCCATGTCCTTCATCGCACGCATGTGGTCGATGCGGATGACGTCCTTGTTGCCGGTGGTGGTGATGAAGATGTCGGCCGAAGACACGACGTCTTCGAGAATGACGACCTCAAAACCGTCCATGGCGGCCTGAAGCGCGCAGATCGGGTCGACTTCCGTGACCTTGACGCGGGCTCCTGCACCCTGAAGCGAAGCGGCAGAACCCTTGCCGACATCACCGTAACCGCAGACGACGGCAACCTTGCCGGCCATCATCACGTCGGTGCCGCGGCGGATGCCGTCAACCAGCGATTCCTTGCAGCCATACTTGTTGTCGAACTTGGACTTGGTGACCGAGTCGTTGACGTTGATGGCCGGGAAGGGCAGCAGGCCCTTCTTTGCAAGTTCGTACAGACGATGAACACCGGTGGTGGTTTCTTCGGTGACGCCCTTGATGGCATCACGCTGCTTGGTGAACCAGCCCGGCGAAGCTTCGAGGCGCTTCTTGATCTGTGCGAACAGGATTTCTTCCTCTTCCGAACCCGGGTTCGACAGCACGTCCTCACCGGCTTCGGCGCGTGCGCCAAGCAGGATGTACATGGTAGCGTCGCCACCATCATCGAGGATCATGTTGGAATAGCCGCCATCGTTCCACTGGAAGATCTTGTCGGTATATTCCCAATATTCGGTGAGCGACTCGCCCTTGACGGCGAAGACCGGGATGCCGGTCGCAGCGATTGCGGCTGCAGCGTGGTCCTGGGTCGAAAAGATGTTGCAGGACGCCCAGCGGATGTCTGCGCCGAGAACCTGCAAGGTCTCGATCAGAACGGCCGTCTGGATCGTCATGTGCAGCGAACCGGAGATGCGCGCGCCCTTCAGCGGCTGCGATTCACCGAACTCGGCGCGGCAGGACATCAGGCCCGGCATTTCGGTTTCGGCGATATCGAGTTCCTTGCGGCCGAAATCCGCCAGCGAAATGTCGGCGACGATATAGTCTTTCTCAGTGGTCATGAAGGATCTCCAGCTCAAAGATGGTACTCTTCCACGGGAAGAGCCGCAAACGCGCCCATTGCGGACGGGTATTAGCGCTGGGATGTAGCAGGCTTATGGCAGGCTGGCAACAAGACATAAAGAAGTCTTTATATCTTTATCTGTCGTCTCAGGCTTCCTCGCCGAACTTGTTGGCGACCAGTTGGTCCAGCGCCTCCAGAACGGCTTCCGCCTGTTCGCCGGATGTGGAAACAGAGATGCTGCAGCCGGGGCTGGCCGCCAACATCATCAAGCCCATAATCGAGGTGCCGCCGACCGTCATGCCATCCTTGCTGACGCTGACCTGGGCATCAAAGCCCTCTACCGTCTGCACGAATTTCGCGGAGGCGCGTGCGTGAAGCCCGCGTTTGTTGATGATGAGGAGTTCGCGGGAGAGCATATTTATGGCCTCACTTACCGCTCAGGACGCGGCTGGCCACGTTAATGTATTTTCGACCCGCTTCCGATGCGTCGACCAATGCTTTCTGCATGTCATTGTCAGCGCGGATGCCGGCAAGCTTGATCAACATTGGCAGGTTAACACCTGCAATGACTTCGGTCTTGCCGCTACTCATGACTGAGATAGACAAATTGGAAGGCGTACCGCCAAACATGTCAGTCAGGATGATGACGCCGTGCCCATCATCGGCACGTTCAACCGCGTCGACAATATCCTGCCGGCGCTGGTCCATATCGTCTTCCGGGCCGATGCATATCGTTTCGATATATTTCTGAGGACCAACGACATGCTCCACTGCATGACGAAACTCTTCAGCCAGCTTGCCATGAGTGACAAGCACAAGTCCGATCATGAAATGACCCCTTGGAAGACATGAACGCAGGCCTTATTCGCGCTGCAACAAGTGCCATCGCGGTGGGGTGCCATCTTCTATATGTCGGCCCGAAGTGCAAGCTAAAAATGAAAACCGTCTTACAAGACCTGTCATCTATTCAGATAAGGCTTCATGTAGTCAATGATTTTAAGCGGAGAAGTTGTGTCGCGCGCTATACGCAACAGCGGCAGATGATGACCCGTTGGAAGCGCGTATGTTTCTTCATCCGGCGGTAATCTGTCGGCTTTTTGCCGCTCCACAACCTGAATGACAAGATGCAGGACTGCAGCCTCGATACTATCTGTTCGGGCGATACCGGTATGTCGAATTTCGATCAAACCCGCCGTAGCTGATGGTCTTCTGGCAATGACTTGTCCATTCGCCACGTCGATGAAAACCTGATCGTCGGCTATCAATGCGCAATACTGTCCGGCCTGTTGAGCGGCCTGAAGGCAATCCAGCGCCAGTGATGATTTTCCAACGCCGGACGGGGCCACAAACAGGAAGCCGGATGTGCCGATGACAATCGCGGTGCCATGAAGGTTGGTTGACTTTGTCACGATGCTCATCTGATCACCGTGTTTACGATTGCTGGCCTGAGGGAAGTGAGAGGATAAAGCGGGCGCCCTTCCTATGACCGGTATTTTCGTCCATCAGGTTTTCAGCCCGCAATGTGCCGCCGTGCGCCTCGGCAATCTGTCGGCTGATAGAGAGGCCCAGGCCGGAATTCTGGCCAAAACTTTCGCCGTCCGGCCGGTCTGTATAGAAGCGTTCGAAAATTCGATCGATATCTTCCGCTTGGATCCCCGGTCCGTTGTCATCGACATGAACGACGCAGCGCCCCTTGCTGCTGGTGAAAAGATGAACCTTGATCCTGCCGCTTTTTTCCGGGACGAAAGAGCGTGCATTTTCGATCAGATTGGTGACGATCTGCCCAAGCCGCAGATCATGTCCGGGAACCGTGAATTCGGATTTTACATCGGTCTTGCGGTCGACGGAGAGGTCAATTTCGACGGGCTTGCGACCGGTGCGGATCTGCAGAGAGATATCGACAAGATTGCTGACCAATGCTTCCATATCGACCGGTGCCGAATCCGACCGTGCCAGTTCTGCATCCAGTCTCGACGCATCGGAGATATCGCTGATCAGCCGGTCCAAGCGGCGCACATCGTGGAAGATGATATTGGTCAGTCGCTGTTTAGATTCCTCGCTTTTGGCAAGCGGCAGCGTTTCCACGGCACTCCGCAGCGAGGTGAGGGGGTTCTTGAGCTCATGGCTGACATCTGCCGCAAAACTCTCAATGGCGGCGATCCGGTCATAAAGCGCATTCGTCATGTCGCGCAACGCAATCGACAGGTTACCGATTTCGTCCTGACGGGCGGAAAAATCCGGAATTTCTTCACGCTGCTTGGCGCCACGGCGTACGCGAATGGCGGCAGCTGACAGCCTGCGCAGCGGGTTGGCGATCGTGGACGACAGAAGCAGCGACAGCAGAATGTTGACGAGCGTTGCGACACCGAAGACGCGCATGATCGCCAGACGTTCGGCGTGGACGATATTGTCAATATCGCCGGCTTGCGTGGAAAGCAGCAGCACACCGAGTACGGCACGGGAGCGTTGGACCGGCACGGCGACAGACACGATCAGTTCGCCGCGATCCGTCACACGAACCACAGCACCGCGCACGCCAGTCAGCGCATTCATGACTTCTGGATAGATCGAGCCGTCGCCACCCGGTGCTTCCTTGTAGCTTGGCAGATTGCCAGGCTGGAGCATGCGATTGAACAGACTGGCAAGCCATTCGTTCCAGGTCTGCTCGTCATTTTCGATCGGCGGCAAATCGAACCGCAGAACCTGGCCTCGGGAATAGAGGTGGCGTGAATCGAGGAGGAGATTGGCGTCAGCATCGAACAGACGCGCGCGCGTACGCGTCGGAGAGATCAGTCGGCGCAGAACCGGCGCCACACGCTCCGGATCGATCGGAAAATCAAGATCCTCGTCGTTGGGAACCGGCGTGATGCTCTGTCCCGCTTGTAGTTCCAGCAGTTTTTCCGGGTCGATGGTGATGGAATTCGTATCGACGGACGCCGAGGCCGAGACCGCGGCCGAGATGATTTCGCCCTGTGTCAAAAGGCTTTCGACACGGGCATCGATCAGACCCTCACGAAACTGGTTGAGGTAAAGGATACCTGCTACCAGAACCACGGTCGCGGCGATGTTGAAGAACAGGATCCGCCGCGTCAGGCTGGAAAAGACTGCATGGCCAAAAACCCGACGGGCAAGCGTAAACGGCCGCGACCACAGCCGTCTGTTCGCCTGCCGCGGTTCACTCGCGTAAGCAACGTCCTTATCAATAGCCGGGTCGGCCAAGTCCTATTCCTTTCCACCGCCGAATCGCCGCCGGTTGTGACAGGGTCAGCGCCCTATCGCAATCATGCGGCTTCGCGGAAGCGGTATCCGACGCCATAAAGCGTCTCGATCATGTCGAAGTCGTCATCAACCATCTTGAACTTCTTGCGAAGCCGCTTGATGTGGCTGTCGATAGTGCGGTCGTCGACATAGACCTGCTCGTCGTAAGCGGCATCCATCAGGGCATCGCGGCTTTTGACCACGCCGGGACGCTGAGCAAGCGAATGCAGGATGAGGAATTCCGTGACGGTCAGCGTCACCGGCTCACCCTTCCAGGTGCAGGTATGGCGTTCCTGGTCCATGGCCAGCTGACCACGTTCCAATGTCCGCGCTGCTTGCTGATCTGCAGATTTGGTGCCAGCCGCGCCACCGGCAGCGGCTGCTTCGCGGTTGGCAGAGCGACGAAGGATTGCCTTGACGCGTTCCACCAGCAGACGCTGCGAAAACGGCTTGGTAATAAAATCGTCGGCGCCCATCTTGAGGCCGAACAACTCGTCGATTTCCTCATCCTTTGAAGTAAGGAATATCACCGGTATGTCGGAACGCTGGCGCAAGCGGCGCAGCAGTTCCATGCCGTCCATGCGCGGCATCTTGATGTCGAAGATCGCCAGCTGAGGCGGACGGGCGGTCAGACCATCCAGTGCCGACGCCCCGTCTGTGTAGGTTTCGACCCGATACCCCTCTGCCTCCAGTGCGATAGACACTGAAGTGAGGATGTTGCGGTCGTCGTCCACGAGCGCGATTGTCTGCATTCTTTCGGTCTCCGTCGTCGTCATCTTCAAGGCGTCTCCTGGAAATCGCCCCCGCCTCTCGGCTGCCCTGTTGATGCGTTCTGAGTATAAAGGTGGAACAAATTGTGGCAACGTCAAAGGGCAGTGTCATATCCGGCTTTACATTAGCAAGCTGAATTGACCGTTCGCATGTGGTGATCAAACCGATTTAAAACAGAAGAAAATTATTTAAATCGATTAAATATTTGATCTTGCTTATCTTTTTTGGATTTGCATATTGCCTATTTAAAAAACTGACACTAGTTTCCAGCGTCATTGGCAACCCGAGTTTAAAAGAAGGGAAAGCGTGACATGGAGCAGATCGGACTTCATAATCCGGCGAATGGAGTAGAGGTTATCGGCCTCTCCGGCGCTTCGAGCGTCCGCTATAACCTCATCGAGACCGAACTTTACGAAGCGGCTCTGCAGAACAAGGAAGCCGAACTGACCATCGATGGTGCCCTGCGCGCCGTCACTGGGCAGCACACCGGTCGTTCGCCGAAGGACAAGTTCGTTGTTCGTGATGGCAAGACCGACAGCCAGATTTGGTGGGACAATAACAAGCCGCTTTCGCCGGAACATTTCGAGCTTCTGCGCAAGGACATGTTCGCCCATGCCGCCGGCAAAAATCTTTATGTGCAAGATCTGATCGGTGGCGCCGACGCAGAAAATGCATTACCGACTCGCGTCGTCACCGAATTCGCCTGGCATGCCCTGTTCATCCGCAATCTGCTGATCCGACCGGATCGCAGCACGCTGGCGGCTTTCCTGCCGAAACTGACGATCGTGAACCTGCCGAGCTTCAAGGCCGATCCCGCTCGCCACGGCTGCCGCTCGGAAACGGTGATCGCCTGTGATCTGACCAATGGTCTGGTTCTGATCGGCGGCACGTCCTACGCCGGCGAAAACAAGAAGTCGGTCTTCACCGTTCTCAACTACCTTCTGCCTGAAAATGGCGTCATGCCGATGCACTGCTCGGCCAACGTCGGCCCGGATGGCGATGCCGCCGTGTTTTTCGGTCTGTCTGGCACCGGCAAGACCACGCTGTCGGCTGATCCGAACCGTACGCTGATCGGTGACGACGAGCATGGTTGGGGCGAAAACGGCATCTTCAATTTCGAAGGCGGCTGCTACGCCAAGGCCATCAAGCTTTCTGCTGAAGCAGAGCCGGAAATCTATGCAGCGACCCGTCGTTTCGGCACGGTGCTGGAAAATGTCGTTCTCGACGAAAACCGCGTACCGAACTTCGACGACAATTCACTGACGGAAAACACTCGTAGCGCCTATCCGCTGCATTTCATTCCAAATGCCTCGAAGACCGGTCTCGCTCCGCATCCGAAAACGATCATCATGCTGACCGCCGATGCTTTCGGTGTGATGCCGCCGATCGCCAAGCTGACGCCTGAGCAGGCCATGTACCACTTCCTGTCGGGTTACACCGCCAAGGTTGCCGGCACGGAAAAGGGCGTCAAGGAACCTGAAGCAACGTTTTCGACCTGCTTCGGCGCACCGTTCATGCCGCGTCACCCGACCGAATATGGCAATCTGCTGCGCGATCTGATCGATCGCCACGGCGTCGATTGCTGGTTGGTCAATACCGGCTGGACCGGCGGCGCTTATGGCACCGGTCGTCGCATGCCGATTAAGGAAACCCGTGCGCTGTTGACCTCTGCGCTCAATGGCAGCCTGAAAAGCGCCGAGTTCCGCACCGATGCCAATTTCGGTTTCGCGGTGCCGGTGGCCGTGCCGGGCGTCGATACCAGCATTCTCGATCCGCGCTCGACCTGGACTGATGGTATTTCCTATGATCAGCAGGCCGCCAAGTTGGTGGCGATGTTCATCAGCAACTTTGCAAAGTTCGAGGATCACGTCGACAGCAAGGTGCGTGACGCGGCCCCGGGCATGCTGATCGCCGCGGAATAAATTCCTGATTCACGTGGAACATTGAACCGCCGGTATCGATTTCGATGCCGGCGGTTTTCTTAATGCTGCGTTTGTGGGAAGAGAGGGCCGGAGACAGACATGGCCAGCGAACCCCTCATCATCAATCATCGCATCACCATCGCCGGATGGGAGCTGACCGAGCAGTTCGTGCTTTCGGGTGGCGCCGGCGGCCAGCACGTAAACAAGGTTTCAACGGCGGTCCAGCTGTTCTTCAACATCACCAATTCGCCTTCTCTGCCGGATCGGGTCAAGGAAAATGCACTGCGCCTAGGTGGGCGACGTGTCTCCAAGGATGGCACGCTGATGATCGAAGCCAACCGGTCGCGCAGCCAGGATCGCAATCGCGAAGAGGCGAGGGAGCGGCTGAAGGACCTGATCCTCGAAGCCGCCAAGCCGCCGCCGCCGCCACGAAAGGCGACCAAGCCGACGAAGGGATCCGTGGAACGTCGCCTGAAAGCCAAATCCGGCCGCTCGGAAGTCAAGAAGATGCGTGGTCGTCCCACGGGAGATTGATCGATAGCCGAGAAGGAGAGCCTGTGGCGACGTTACCGAATGGCATAAAACACCTGCCGGGTTATCTGGATCGTGCGGCACAGAAACATCTGGTCGACACCATCCGCCAGATCGTTGTCGAGGCACCGCTCTATGTGCCGGCCATGCCGGGCACCGGCAAACCGATGTCGGTTCGCATGACCAATTGCGGGCCGCTTGGTTGGGTGACCGACAAAACGCGCGGTTATCGCTATCAGTCGACACATCCGGTCACCGGCAAAGCCTGGCCCGAGATGCCGCAGGAGCTTCTGGATTTGTGGGGAAAGCTGGCAGATCACGTGAACCCGCCCGAGGCCTGCCTCGTCAATTTTTACAGCGACGACGCAAAAATGGGTCTGCATCAGGACAAGGACGAAAACGCGTTCGACGCACCGGTTCTGTCCATTTCGCTCGGCAACACCTGCCTTTTTCGCGTCGGAGGTTTCGATCGCAAGGCTCCGACGGGATCTTTCAAGCTTTCAAGCGGCGATATCGTGCTTCTGGGCGGCGAGGGCAGGCTGGCGTTTCACGGCGTGGACCGGATTTATCCCGACACGTCGACGCTCCTGAAAAACGGTGGCCGCATCAATCTGACGCTGCGGCGGGTCAACCCGTAACGACAAATAGTCGGCGATAGATCGGCTAAAGTTTCCTGAGCGATACCGTCTCGATGAAATGATCCCGGCCCTTGCGCAGGATGAGATCTGCACGTGGTCGTGTCGGCAAAATATTCTGGCGAAGGTTTTTCAGATTGATGTTCTGCCAGAGGTTTTCCGCGACAGCCAAAGCGGCATCGGTGTCGATTGCGGCATATTTCTTGAAGAACGAGGTTGGGTCCCGGAAGGCGGTTTCACGTAGCTTCATGAACCGCTGCACATACCAGCTATGAATCCGGTCTTCGTCGGCATCGATATAAATCGAGAAGTCGAAGAAATCAGACACGATCGGAATGATTTTTCCATCAGTCGGCAGCGCGCGCGACTGCAGGACGTTGATGCCTTCGAAGATCAGGATATCCGGTCGATCGACGGTCGTGTGTTCGTCCGGCAGAACATCGTAGGTCAGGTGCGAATAGCGGGGGGCCGGTACGTTCGGTTCACCGGCCTTGATCGCCGAGAGGAAGCGCAGAATGGCACCGACGTCGTAGCTTTCCGGGAAGCCTTTGCGTTCCATCAGGTTTTCACGCTGCAGAACGGCATTGGGATACAGAAAGCCGTCCGTGGTGATCAGGTCCACCTTCGGGCTGGAAGGCCAGCGTGCCAAAAGCTCCTTCAGGATACGGGCGGTCGTTGACTTGCCGACGGCAACCGAACCGGCGATGCCGATGATAAAAGGTGTCTTGGTGATATCCGACAGGCTGAGGAAGCGGTTACGCTGCTGGAAAAGCAGTTGCGATGCCTCGACATGCGCCGAGAGAAGACGCGACAGGGAAAGATAGATCCGCCGCACCTCATCGATATTGATCGGGTCATCGAGAGAGCGCAGCCGGGCAATTTCCTCGGCCTTTAACGTCAGCGGCGTGTCGGCCCGGAATTTTGCCCACTCATCCGCTGTGAAGTGGTGATAGGGCGAATACGGTTCCGATGTCATGCCGACCTCAAATGCTTCGGCGGGCTGCGACGCGCTGATCATGATGGTTGACGGCTCGCCTTTTCCTGAAGACCGGACTGTGCGGTCCGGCGCTGGAGTTCATCCAGCACCTCCTGTAGCGGGATATCGGCAATCTTCAATACGACCAAAAGATGATAGAGAAGATCCGCGCTTTCGCCGACAAGGTCGTTGCGGTCCTGCGCCACGGCGGCGATCACGGTCTCCGTTGCCTCTTCGCCAAGCTTCTTGGCGGCCTTGGTCTGGCCGGCGGCGACAAGCTTTGCCGTCCAGGACTGATCAGGAGACGCCATGGCGCGTTCAGCCACGATCTTTTCCAGATCGTTCAAAGAAAATCCGCCCAACTCTGCCTCCCGTCAGTCCAGTCGCATGGCAATGCCATGATCCGCCATATAGCGCTTTGCCTCGCCGATCGTATAGGTGCCGAAGTGGAAAATCGAAGCGGCCAGAACTGCGGTCGCATGGCCTTCCTTCACGCCGGCAACAAGATCGTCGAGTGTGCCAACGCCTCCAGATGCGATAACCGGCACACGCACGGCATCGGCGATCGCACGTGTCAGCTCCAGATCATAGCCGACTTTGGTTCCGTCACGGTCCATCGAGGTCACCAGCAATTCACCGGCGCCGCGCTCGACCATGCGGGCGGCAAATTCGACGGCATCGATGCCCGTCGCGTTGCGTCCGCCATGGGTATAGATTTCCCATTCGCTGCGGTTGTCGCCGCCGACCGATTGCGTTAGCCGGCGCTTGGCATCGATCGAAACGACGATACACTGGTTGCCGAACTTGTCGGCGGCTTCCGCCACAAAATCGGGATTGTTGACCGCAGCCGAATTGATCGAGACCTTGTCGGCACCGGCCAGCAAAAGCTTGCGGATGTCACCGACAGCGCGCACACCGCCGCCGACGGTCAGCGGCATGAAGCAATGATCGGCCGTGCGCGCGACAACGTCAAAAATCGTGTCGCGATTGTCGGACGATGCGGTGATGTCGAGGAAGCAGAGCTCATCGGCACCAGCCGCATCATAAGCCTTCGCGGCTTCCACCGGGTCACCCGCATCGATCAGATCGACAAAATTGACGCCCTTGACGACACGGCCGTCCTTGACGTCGAGGCAGGGGATCACGCGAGCCTTGAGGGTCATGCCGGTGCTCCCTTGGCTGCCCGGATCAAGCTCAAAGCCTCATCTGGGTTGATACGGCCGTCATAAAGCGCGCGACCGGAAATCGCACCTTCAAGCTTTGCCGCATCCGGCTCCAGCATGCGGCGAACATCGTCCATGGAAGCAAGACCGCCCGATGCAATCACTGGAATGGAAACGGCCTCGGCAAGTTCCAGCGTGGAAGCCCAGTTGATGCCGGCCAGAATGCCGTCGCGGTCGATATCGGTATAGATGATCGCCGAAACGCCAGCGCCTTCGAATTTTTTCGCGAGCTCGATGACACCAAGTTCGGAGGCTTCCGCCCAGCCTTCAACAGCAACCTTGCCACTCTTGGCATCGATGCCAACGGCGATCTGACCGGGAAAACGCGTGCAGGCTTCGATCACGAGGTTCGGATCACGAACGGCGACGGTGCCGAGAATGACGCGTGCCAGCCCGCGCGACAGCCATGCCTCGATATGATCGAGTGTACGGATACCGCCGCCCAACTGCACCGGGTTCTTGGTCGCCTTCAGGATCGCATCGACAGCATCGCCGTTGACCGTCTCTCCGGCAAAGGCGCCGTTGAGATCGACCACATGCAGCCATTCAAAGCCCTGATCTTCAAAGGCTTTGGCTTGAGCGCCTGGGTCGGTGTTGTAAACGGTGGCCTGTTCCATGTCGCCGAGTTTCAGGCGCACGCACTGGCCGTCCTTGAGATCGATAGCCGGAAAAAGAATCATCACGGAGCCCATTTCATGAAGTTGGCGATCAGGGCGAGGCCAAGCGCCTGGCTCTTTTCCGGGTGGAATTGTGAGCCGACCATATTGTCGCGACCGACAAAGGCAGTCATCGCGCCACCATAGTTGGTGGTGGCGATGACGTTATGGCCGTTGCGGGCGGCAAGATGGTAGGAATGCACGAAATAGGCATGCAGCCCATCTGGACCTGTCGGGATACCATCGAAAACAGGGTGGTCGGTTTTCAGATCCAGCGTATTCCATCCAATCTGCGGGATTTTCAGGCTCGGGTCGGAAGGCGTCATCTCAACGACGTCACCATCGATCCAGCCGAAACCGTCGGTGACCGTCTTTTCAAGACCGCGCGACGACATCAGCTGCATGCCGACGCAGATGCCGAGAAAGGGGTGGGCCTTTTTCTCAACTACTTCGAGCAGTGCCTCATGCATGCCGTTGACGGCTGCAAGACCGGCTCGACAATCGGCATAGGCGCCAACGCCCGGCAGAACAATGCGGTCAGCGGACGCAACCGCTTCCGGCTTGTCGGTCAGGTCGATCGTGGCGTCGATGCCGGCTTCTCGCGCAGCGCGTTCAAAAGCTTTGGTGGCAGATCGCAGATTTCCCGATCCGTAGTCGATGATGGCAACGCGCATCAGCGTGCTCCAGTATTGTCAAAGAGGCCAAGCGCGGGCGCACTCCAGCCTTGTGTCGGTGAAGAATTCGGTTTGGCCCAGTCGGATGCCAAGGGCAGGGGAGTTTCAGCTGGTTCAGGCAGGTTCGCGAAGAACTGTTCTTCGGCGGTTGCCAAATCCGAGGCCGCGATCTGCCCTGCCACGTTCCAGCCGCCGACTATCAGATGGCGGATATGGAGATTGCCGCCTTCAAGCGCAACCAGCGCATGGATGGCGAGGATTGCTAGCAGGCCCGCCGTGCCGAGCCCCGGCTGCCGCATGAGAAAAATCGCAAGGCATTCGGCGACAAAGACAACGAAAGCCGCAAACCACATGCGACGCGACAAAAGCCAGATCCACGGCAGAAACATAGCAGACCAGATAAAACGATCGGCGACGAAAAGCGTCGATGCGTGATCCCGGTCAGCTCCGCCAAGTGGCGTCAATACGGTATAGCTGATCACGAAACCTCCTTAAGGCCCGATCAGACGAGCGTTCCCTTGGTGGACGGTACGCGGTCGGCCTGACGCGCGTCGATTTCGGTCGCGGTGCGCAGCACCCGAGCCACTGCCTTGAAGCAGGTCTCGGCGATATGGTGGTTGTTGGCGCCGTAATGGTTCAGCACATGCAGGGTAATGCCGGCATTCTGGGCGAGTGCCTGAAAGAATTCACGCACCAGTTCGGTATCGAACGTGCCGATTTTGGGCGCGCTGAAGGCGACGTTCCAGACAAGGAAAGGACGGCCGGACAGGTCGACAGCAGCCTTGGTCATCGTCTCATCCATGGCAAGATCGAGCGATGCGTAACGGGTAATGCCGCGACGATCGCCCAGCGCCTTGGAAATGGCCTGGCCGATGGCAATGCCGGTATCCTCAACCGAATGGTGGTCGTCGATATGGAGGTCGCCCTTCACGTCGATCTCCATGTCGATCAGAGAATGGCGGCTCAGCTGTTCCAGCATATGGTCGAAGAAGCCGATGCCCGAGCTGATCTTCGACGTGCCCGTGCCGTCGAGATTGACGGAAACGGAAATTGCCGTCTCGTTCGTCTTGCGGGAAACCGTTGCGGTTCGGCTGTCTTTGGCGGCGGCCATAGAACGCTCCATACTGGAAATATTGCGGTTCCTTATCAGGGGGACGGGGAAATATCCAGAACGGCGAACCGATAAAAGCGTCGCATTTGCATTCGCGATTTGCCCACTTACATAGAACCCAGCCAGCCAATGAAGGCCGAATTCAAGGAGCCCGTCCAATCGGGCAGACAGGTGTTTTATGACGACAATTATCACGGTGCGGAAAGGTGGCAAGGTGATCATGGCCGGTGACGGTCAGGTAAGCCTCGGCCAGACCGTCATGAAGGGCAATGCACGCAAGGTGCGTCGTATCGGCAAGGGCGGGGAAGTGATTGCCGGTTTTGCGGGCGCGACGGCCGATGCCTTCACGCTTCTCGATCGTCTTGAAAAGAAGCTCGAACAATATCCCGGCCAGTTGATGCGCGCCGCCGTCGAACTCGCGAAGGACTGGCGCACCGACCGTTATCTTCGCCACCTCGAGGCGATGATGCTGGTGGCCGACAAGTCGATCACGCTGGCCATCACAGGTAATGGCGATGTTCTTGAACCTGAACATGGCACGGTCGCCATCGGCTCCGGTGGCAATTACGCCTTTGCTGCAGCCCGCGCGCTGATGGACTCGGAAAAATCTGCCGAAGACATTGCTCGCACCGCACTCGATATCGCCGCGGACATCTGCGTCTATACCAACCACAATCTGATCGTCGAAAGCCTCGACGCGGAATAAGCGCATATCAACCGACATTGACCATGGACCCTTGGCGCCGGGCCGAAATGGCCGGAGCCCAAAAGGGGGCCGAAAGGAAGACAATGACCAATTTTTCCCCCAGAGAAACCGTCTCCGAACTCGATCGCTACATTATTGGTCAGCACGAGGCCAAGCGTGCGGTGGCGATCGCGCTTCGCAACCGCTGGCGCCGCCAGCAGCTCGAAGAGGGTTTGCGCGACGAAGTCATGCCCAAGAACATTTTGATGATCGGCCCGACCGGCGTCGGCAAGACGGAAATCTCCCGCCGCTTGGCAAAGCTCGCCGGTGCACCTTTCATCAAGGTCGAGGCGACGAAATTCACCGAGGTCGGTTATGTCGGCCGCGATGTCGAGCAGATCATCCGTGACCTCGTTGAGATCGGCATCGGTCTCGTGCGTGATAAGAAGCGCTCGGAAGTGCAGGCCAAGGCGCATATGAGCGCCGAGGAACGTGTGCTCGACGCGCTGGTCGGCTCCACGGCATCGCCCGCCACCCGTGACAATTTCCGGAAAAAGCTGCGCGGCGGTGAGCTCGACGACAAGGAAATCGATATCGAGGTTGCCGACACAGGTTCGGGCATGCCCGGCGGTTTCGAAATCCCCGGCATGCCGGGCGCCAATATCGGTGTTCTGAACCTGTCTGAAATGTTCGGCAAGGCGATGGGCGGCCGCACCAAGAAAGTGCGCACCACCGTGCAGAAATCCTACGGTGAGCTGATCCGCGACGAGTCCGACAAGCTGATCGACAACGAAGTCATCCAGCGCGAGGCGGTGCGCTCCGTCGAAAACGACGGTATCGTCTTCCTCGACGAGATCGACAAGATCGCGGCGCGTGATGGCGGCATGGGTGCCGGCGTGTCCCGTGAAGGCGTGCAGCGCGATCTTCTGCCGCTGGTCGAAGGCACGACCGTGTCGACAAAATATGGTCCGGTCAAAACTGACCATATCCTGTTCATCGCCTCGGGCGCGTTCCACGTTTCCAAACCGTCGGATCTTCTCCCCGAGTTGCAGGGCCGCCTGCCGATCCGCGTCGAGCTTCGCCCGCTGGTCAAGGAAGACTTTCGCCGGATCCTGACGGAAACCGAAGCCAGCCTCATCCGCCAGTACAAGGCACTGATGGGTACGGAAGACGTCAGCCTAACCTTCACCGACGACGCCATCGATGCACTTGCCGACGTGGCTGTTCATTTGAACTCATCGGTCGAAAACATCGGGGCACGTCGCCTGCAGACGGTGATGGAACGTGTATTGGACGAAATCTCGTTCACGGCACCTGATCAGGGTGGAACGTCGATCACGATCGATGCCGAGTATGTACGCAAGCATGTCGGCGATATCGCTGCCGACACCGATTTGTCGCGTTACATCCTGTAAAAGGCGTGGCAGTCGGGCCACTGTTCGGCTGCACTCTTCAAACTGTGATTGCTTTTGAGCGTTGAAAGCTCGACAACGCGCCTACCTTTCACGTAAAGGAGGCGCGTTTTACTGAAAAGCGCTGGCTCCTTCCGCAGATCTGCCCAGGATCGCCGAGCGATCGGCAGGAGACGATGTTGGGAAATCATACCGGTAAATCCGCCTTTACAGGCTTCGTTCTGACTTTGTCCTTGCTGGCATGGTGTGCGCCTACACCGGCATTGGCGGATACTGTCGTTCCTCCGGGCAATCGCAATATCGAACAGCCGAAAATTCCGGGTGCCTCGGTTCGCCGCACGCGCGCCGGTCGCACCACGTTTGATGACAAATACGACAAAATCCGCGAGCTTCTGGCGACCGACAAGTCTCTGATTGCCAAGATCAAGTCGACGGCGCGTACCTATGGCATTGATCCTATTCACATGATCGGCGCCATCGTTGGCGAGCATACCTACAATGTCGATGCTTATGACAGGCTGCAGAGCTATTACGTGAAAGCTGCCGCCTATGCCGGCAACAATTTCCGTTTCGGCTACAAGGATGAAAGCATTGCCGACTTCGTCGGTCGTCCCGACTTCGCCAGCTGTAACGGCATCAGCGATTCCTATCGCGTTTGGTCTTGCCGGGAAAACATCTGGGAAAAGACGTTTCGTGGCAACAAGGTCGGCGGCAACGCTTATCCAGACAACCGCTTCAGCGCTGTCTTTTTCCAGCCTTTCTATGCGGGTCAGACTTTTGGCCTTGGCCAGATCAACCCGCTGACCGCCCTGATGCAATCGGACATGGTCGCTAGAAAGTCCGGTTATTCCAAACTGGATGAAAACGATGCCGGCGAGGTTTATCGGGCCATCATGGATCCTGATAAATCGCTTGCCTACATGGCAGCCACGATCCGCCGCTCGATCGATGATTATTCGTCGATTGCGAATGTCGATATCAGCAACAATCCGGGTATTACGGCGACGCTTTATAACACCGGCGGTTCGGCCCAGCGTGCTGCGGCATTGAAGGCCCGTGGTGGCCTGCCGGAAGAGAATTATTATGGCTGGCTCGTCAACGACAAGCTTGCCGATTTGAAATCGCTTCTCTGAATACTGATATAGATCCTCATGAGACAGGAGGATCGCTGATGGACATGCGTCCCGAACCTTTCGTTCCGCCGGCACCGGTGCCCCGCACCGTGCCGCCATCCCGGTTGGAGATCATCCGCACGGTTTTGCGCAATCCGCTCGAACTGTGGGGCGAGCCCTCCTATACGCTGCCTTGGATCGATACGAAATTTTTCCAGGAGCGGACGCTCATCATCAACGATCCCGGCCTGATCCGGCATGTGCTGGTGGACAATGCCACCAATTACGAGATGTCGGAAATTCGCCAGCTGATCCTGCGGCCGATCCTGCGAGATGGATTGCTGACGGCGGAAGGACAGGTGTGGAAGCGGTCACGTAAGGCGATGGCCCCGGTGTTCACGCCCCGCCACGCGAAGGGGTTTGCCGGGCAGATGCTCGCGAAGTCCGAGGAATATGCAGAAAAGTATGCGGATGTTGGTTCGTCCGGCCGGGTTCATGATGTCTCGGTCGATATGACCGAACTGGCCTTTGCCATTCTCTCGGAGACACTGTTTTCCGGCGATATCGTTTCCGAAACCAGCAATTTCTCCGATGACGTCGATCAACTCCTTCATCGCATGGGCCGCGTCGATCCGATGGATCTGCTTCGTGCCCCACCCTGGGTGCCACGCATCACGCGGATCGGCGGCCAGAGGGTGCTCGAAAAATTCCGCGAAATCGTCCGCAAGACCATGGAGCACAGAAACGCGAAGATAGCGGCAAATCCGGCCGATGTGCCACAGGATTTCCTGACGCTGCTCCTGCAACAGGCCGGCCCGGATGGGCTGACGCTCGACGAAATCGAAGACAATATTCTGACTTTCATCGGCGCCGGCCATGAAACCACCGCGCGGGCACTCGCCTGGACGCTCTACTGCGTGGCGCAATCTCCGCATATCCGACAGGTCATGGAGGAAGAGGTGGATCGCGTGCTTGATGGCGGTCCTGAGCCGGTCGAATGGCTGGAGCAGATGCCGAATGTGCGGGCCGCCTTCGAGGAAGCGTTGCGGCTCTATCCGCCGGCGCCTTCGATCAATCGCGCCGCAATCAAGGATGACAGCTGGACGTCGCCTGATGGCAAGACGGTTGAGATCAGGGCCGGCACGACAGCACTCGTTATGCCCTGGACGTTGCACAGACACGAGCTTTATTGGGAAAAGCCGCGTGCCTTTATGCCGGAGCGGTTCCTTCCGGAAAACCGTGGCAAGATCAGTCGTTTCCAATATCTGCCTTTCGGCGCTGGTCCTCGCGTCTGCATTGGCGCAACGTTCGCCATGCAGGAGGCCGTGATTGCCTTGGCTGTTCTCATGCGACGCTACCGCTTCGATGTAACACCGCAGACAGATCCCTGGCCCGTGCAGAAGCTCACCACTCAACCGCGCAACGGCCTGCCAATGCGTGTGACAGTAAGGAGCTAAGTCGACCATCGTCTGAGGTCGCAGCCGTTGACTAAAACGCCTTCGCAGGCAAAGTGCCGTAAGCAATGCACATGTCAGGGAGGCAGCGATGACCAGAATCGAATCACACGAACTTAAAATTGACGCTGGTCTTTATCGTTTTCTGGCCGATGAAGCCTTGCCCGGAACCGGTCTGGAATCTGATCGCTTCTTTGCCGGGTTTTCCCAAATCATTCACGATCTGGCGCCAAAAAACCGGGCGCTTCTGGAAAAGCGTGACGTATTTCAGACAAAGTTGGACGAATGGTATCGCCAGAATGGTGCTCCGAACGATCTTGCCGCCTACGAAGTTTTTCTGCGTGACATCGGCTATCTTCTTCCCGAAGGCCCGGACTTTTCCGTCTCGACCGAAAACGTCGATCCCGAGATTGCGGTGATCGCCGGACCGCAGCTCGTGGTGCCGGTGATGAATGCGCGCTATGCCCTTAATGCTGCAAACGCCCGCTGGGGTTCTCTCTACGACGCGCTTTATGGCACAGATGCAATCCCGGACGGGGAGGGTGCTGAGAGGAACAAGGATTACAACCCGGTCCGCGGAGCCAAGGTCATAGCTTGGGTGCGAAAATTTCTCGATCAGTCCACGCCGCTGTCCGGCGCAAGCTGGAACGATGTCGCTTCATTCACGGTCGAGTCCGCAGCGCTTTTCGTGACGCTGATTGATGGCAATATTACAGGTCTTGCCGATCCTTCCCAGTTTGCCGGTTATTTGGGTGCAGCAGCAGCCCCAGGGCAGGTTCTCCTGAAAAAGAACAATCTGCATGTCGAAATCCTGATCGATTCGAGCACCGTCACCGGCAGCCAGGACCCGGCCCATATTTCCGACGTTTGGGCTGAATCGGCAATCACCACGATCATGGATTGCGAGGATTCGGTTGCCGCGGTCGATGCGGAGGACAAGGTCGTCGTCTATCGCAACTGGCTCGGATTGATGAAGGGCGACCTGACGGAAGAGGTTTCCAAGTGGGCGAAGACTTTCACACGCAAGCTCAATCCAGATCTCGACTATACGGCACCCGATGGATCGACCTTTGAGCTAAAATGTCGCTCGCTGATGTTGGTTCGCAATGTCGGTCACTTGATGACCAACCCGGCGATTCGTGATCGCGACGGTGCGGAAGTGCCGGAAGGCATCATGGATGCCGTGGTCACCGCATTGATCGCGATTCATGATGTCGGTCCAAATGGTCGCCACAAGAATTCCCGCTTCGGCTCCATGTATGTGGTGAAGCCGAAGATGCATGGCCCCGAAGAGGTAGCCTTTGCAGCGGAAATCTTCACCCGTGTGGAGCAGGTGCTTGGCTTGCCGAAGAACACCATGAAAATGGGTATCATGGATGAGGAGCGCCGCACGACTATCAACCTCAAGGAGGCCATTAGGGCAGCCTCGGACCGTGTCGTCTTCATCAATACCGGTTTTCTCGACCGTACCGGCGACGAGATCCACACCTCAATGGAAGCAGGCCCCATGATCCGCAAAGGTGACATGAAGCAGGCCGCCTGGATTGCCGCCTACGAAAACTGGAATGTCGATATCGGTCTGGAATGCGGTTTGTCCGGCCATGCGCAGATCGGTAAGGGAATGTGGGCGATGCCGGATCTGATGGCTGCAATGCTGGAACAGAAGATCGCCCATCCGAAGGCCGGCGCCAATACGGCATGGGTTCCATCTCCGACCGCAGCGACGCTGCACGCCACCCACTATCACACGGTTGATGTTGCATCGGTCCAGAAGGGGCTGAAAAGCCGAGCGCGAGCAAAAATCGCCGACATCCTTTCCGTACCCGTCGCGCCGCGTCCAAACTGGACGACGGAGGAAATCAGTCGCGAGCTGGATAACAATGCGCAGGGCATTCTGGGTTATGTCGTGCGCTGGGTTGATCAGGGTGTCGGTTGCTCAAAGGTACCGGACATCAACAATATCGGGCTGATGGAAGATCGCGCGACGCTACGCATCTCTGCTCAACACATGGCCAACTGGCTTCACCACAAGGTCGTGACGGAAGACCAGATCGTTGAGACGATGAAGCGCATGGCAAAAGTCGTTGACGGTCAGAACGCCGGAGACCCGTTTTATACGCCTATGGCGAGGGATTTCGACGGATCGATTGCGTTTCAGGCGGCGCTCGATCTGGTTCTGAAGGGCCGCGAGCAGCCGAATGGCTATACCGAACCCGTCCTGCACCGTCGCAGGCTGGAGCTGAAATCAAAAGCTGGCTGAGTACGTTCGATGCATTCAACTTCCTGGATGAATGCCAAATAAAAAGGCGGCCCGATTTCTCGGGCCGCCTTTAAATCATGTCTCCAGATTATTGGATGACGACAACCTTTGTCTGTCGACCCGGCTGAACGCGACGATAGAGATCGATCACGTCCTGATTGATCATACGAATGCAGCCCGATGAAGCCGCCGTACCGATCGAGGCCCATTCCGGTGTGCCGTGAAGGCGGAACAGTGTGTCCTGGCCCTTCTCGTTGAAAAGATACATGGCGCGTGCGCCGAGCGGGTTGTTGAGGCCCGGGCCCATGCCGGCTTCGACATATTTGGCGATGTCCGGCTTGCGAGCTGCCATTTCCTTCGGCGGGTGCCAAGTCGGCCATTCCTGCTTCCAGGCAACATAGGCTTCACCAGCCCAAGCAAAGCCCTGTTTGCCGACGCCGATACCATAACGTACGGCTTTGCCGCGCGGCAGGATGTAATAGAGGAAACGTTCGCGTGTGTTCACGATGATCGTGCCGGGGCGTTCAGCAGTTTCGAAGCTGACAATCTGGCGATGAAACTTCTCAGCGAGGCGGCTGATCGGGATTGCCGGCAGCGTGTAACCGGCGTCGGTCGTACTATTGTAGGAATCCGTGAAGATTTCCGAAGTCTCGACGGTCGCCGGAGCGTTCGTCGCTACTTTGGTCTCGGATGTCGTGGAGCAGCCTGCCAAGGCCAACAGGGCCAAGCCGGACGCGATCATGCTGGTACGGATGCGCATGGATTTCTCTTGGAAATGAAGATTGTGAACCGAAGATGAAACGCTCACCTTTGATCGTGGTTATTTGCCATTACATTAGGCTTTGCAAGATGCCGCAGTGGCGCACGCGTTCGCTATTGCACAATTGAAAAGGTCATGGCCTTTTTGCAACATTGCCGGGATGGCCGGCAGGATTCGCGATCGACTCGATGACTATAGTCAGTATCGGCAACGACAACCCGCTTCTGGATGGACGGCAATCGGCACGCGCCATGATGGTTCGCCGCGGCGTGCAAATTCTTCTAAACGATATGCGTCACGCAGTTGTGCCGGAATTAACCTTGGCGAGTGGCCGCCGTGCCGACCTCATCAGCATTTCCGAAAAGGGTGAAATCTGGATTGTCGAGATAAAAACCTCCATTGAGGATTTTCGCACTGATCGCAAATGGCCGGATTACCGGCTTCATTGTGACCGGTTGTTTTTCGCGACTCATAAGGAAGTCTCGCTCGATATTTTTCCAGAGGATTGCGGGCTGTTTCTTTCGGATGGCTACGGTAGCCATTTGTTGCGCGAGGCGCCCGAACATCGGCTGCCACCGGCAACGCGCAAATCCGTCATGCTGCATTTCGCGCGTGCCGCCGCCCAGCGCCTGATGATGGCGGAATGGGCGACCGGCAAGTCATTTGACGAACTCTGACGTTATTTCGGGGCTCGTTTTGCCAAAATGCGCTGTAATGTGCGGCGATGCATGTTCAGACGACGAGCTGTTTCTGAAACATTGCGCTCGCACATCTCGTAAACACGCTGAATATGTTCCCAACGCACGCGATCGGCAGACATCGGATTTTCCGGCACGTCGGCTTTTTCGCCGGGGCGCTGTGTCAGCGCGTTAAAAACCTCATCCGCATCCGCTGGTTTGGACAAATAGTCGACAGCCCCGAGTTTCACCGCTGTTACAGCGGTAGCGATATTGCCGTAGCCGGTCAGCATGATGACGCGTGTATCCGTGCGGCTTTCACGAATGGCCTCTATGACATCGAGACCATTGCCGTCACCAAGTCTAAGATCGACAACAGCGTATTTCGGCGGACGGATTTTCGATTTCGCAATTCCTTCCGTGACGGATTCCGCCACTTCCACTTCAAAGCCGCGGGTTTCCATTGCCCGTGCCAAACGTCTCAAAAAAGGGCCATCGTCATCGACGATCAGAAGCGATGCATCGGGACCAATATAATCCGCCGTATCCAAATTGCCTTGCGGCTCATTCCTGTCTGCAATCATAATTTTCGTCTCCGCGGGCGTATTTGCCCACTGTTAATGCGTCCGTTATCGTCTTTTGCGATCGATCGGTAAAGTCACTTTGCCCGCATTCCGATCATCGTTCATTGATCTGTTTCCATGCGCCAGCGTGGCCATTCGATCCGAACGCGTGCTCCGCTACCTTCCGGTTGTCTGTTGCTGAAGCTCAAGATCGCGCCGGAACGTTCCAGCAGTGTTTTGGCAATGAATAGGCCGAGACCGAGGCCGCCGGCCCGGTCCTGCGATGCCGGACGGCTACTCATATAGGGCTCGCCTATCCGCAAAAGGACGTCGGGTGCAAAACCCTGGCCATCGTCTTCGATGGTCACCGCCACTATTTCCGCACCGTGCTCCACGGTCAGTGTCACCGTGCTGTGTGCATAATCGACCGCATTCTCGATGAGGTTGCCCAGACCATAAAGAATACCCGCATTGCGGTTGCCGACAGGCTCGCCATGGCGAGAACTCGCCTCGATCAGTTTGATCTCTATACCGAACTGCCGGTGCGGAGCCGTCACTTCTTCTATGAGTGATGACAATGGTAGCCGACGCATATGCTCTTCATTGTCCGTTGAAAGAGAGGTCAGGCGCCTCAGGATATCGCGGCATCGCTCGCTTTGGCTTCGCAACAGCGCCACATCCTCTGCGTATCTTTCGTCATTGCCGAGCTCGCGCTGCATTTCCTTGGCAACGACCGTGATGGTGGCAAGCGGCGTACCAAGTTCATGCGCTGCCGCAGCGGCAAGGCCATCCAGTTGGGAAAGATGCTTTTCTCGTTCCAGGACAAGTTCGGTTGCCGCCAGCGCGTCGGCGAGTTGGGTTGCCTCGTGAGAAACGCGGTAGGCGTAAAAAGCGGCAAACGACATCATGGAAGCGATCGCACACCAGACACCTACCTGCATGACCGGCTCGACGGCCAGTGCATGGTCCGGATACCAAGGCACGGAATAGGGCGTGAATGCCAGCGCCGTCGTGCAGACAATTGCCAATGCCAAGAGAGCCAGCGATGGCAGCAATGGCTGCGACGCGAAAGATATGATGACGGGCACGCAGATCAAAGGCGCGAATGGATTGGCAAGACCGCCCGTGATGAAAAGCAGGCCCGCCATTTGCAAAAGATCGAACCCAAGCAATGCAAAAGCAGCCGTCGGTTCCAAGCGATGGGTTGGCGAAAATCGGTAGGAGAGAAAAAGGTTTGCTGCCGCCAGCGCTGCAATGAGAAGCAGCGCCTCAATGAGAGGGAGCGGAAAGTCCAGAAGTCGCCAGACAATCAGAACGGTAACGGTCTGACCGGCAACAGCCAGCCAGCGCAAACGTACAAACGTTTGCAGCCGAATGCGTCGGCTGCTGTCACCGAACTGCGCATGTCTGAGAGAGGATTTGTCTGCAATGCTCATCATTCACGTTCCACGTGGTTTTACCCTGTTGGTCGGCATGGCCGCTGCGGGATCTTCCGGCCAGGGGTGTCTCGGATATCGGCCGCGCATATCGGCTCTGACATCTTTCCACGATCCTGACCAGAAGCCGGGAAGATCTCGGGTTGTCTGGATTGGCCGGTGCGCTGGCGATGTCAGTTCCAGAAGCAGTGGCAGGCGTCCTCCTGCGACGGCAGGGTGTTTTGTCAACCCGAAGAGCTCCTGGACACGTATGGTCAGGACCGGTTCTTCTCCATCGTATCGAATAGGATGCCGTTGACCGGTCGGCGCTTCGAAATGACTTGGTGCCATCCGCGTGAGATCCTGACGGATTTCATGTGGCAAAAGCGAGCGCAAGCCTTCAGACAGGCCACTGACATCCAATACATCGAGATTTGTCTTGCCACTTTGGAACGGCACAAACCATTCATTTAGCCGGGCCAACAGGGCGTCATCACTGACATCGGGCCAAGGCTCACCTACCGTGCGGTTGAGAAAGCCTATGCGTTCACGCAACTGGGTTGCCTCTTTGCCAAAATCGAGGACCTGCAGACCAAGTTGCTGAACGCCGTCTGCCAACGCTTCCGCCGCCGCTGCTCCGGTGGGACGCGGCAATGGTGATTCTTCCAGCACGATGGCACCGAGCCTGACCACCCGCCGCGCTCTTACCTGCCGATTGGCTGTGTCAAAAAACCCTTCATCCTGTCGCACGATGATATCGGCGAGTTCGGATTCCACATGGGCCGGGTTCACTTCAGCGGCAGCAAGCACGCGCGCCTGTGCCGCACGGCCGGTCAGATCGGCAATCACCAGCATTCGGGCTCCGGCCAGTCGTTCCGTTTCTTGGATCACGGCACCGCGTCCATTTGACATCAAAAAACGCCCATGGCCGCCTCGCTGGATGGCGGCGCGATCGGGATAGGCGTGAAGAAGCAAACTGCCGATATTGGCTGGCTTATCATTGATCCGGATGTCGGGAAGTGATTTTGCGAACCGGTCAGCCAGCCGCCGCGCCGCCTCGGCACGTTCACTTTTTTCCCGCTCGAATTGGCGCAATCGCTCGTCAAGGTCGATGCTATTGCCGCCAAGGCCCTGTTCGGTCATCAGTACGGCCAGCCGGCAGGCTTTTGTACCATGTCCTTCCTCAGCTCCCGATATGGCCATGGCGGCCAGCCGCGCCGGGAGTGCCAGTTCACGCATCAGCCGTCCTTTTGCCGTCAGTGCGTTGGCGGTATCGAGCGCACCCAGCATGCGAAGCAAATGCCTTGCCTCGGCAAGGGCCGGAACCGGGGGCTGATCCATGAATGCCAGAGAGGTGGCGTCGTGCACGCCCCAATGCGCCATATCCAGTGCCAGGCCTGACAAATCGCTGGAGAGAATTTGGGCCGGGGCAAAAGCGGGCAGGGCAGCTGTCTGACCCTGGTGCCATAGTCTTATCGCCATGCCCGGCTCGGTGCGTCCGGCGCGTCCGGCCCTCTGGTCGGCTGCTGCCTGCGAAACACGTGTCGTCTCCAGCCGGGTGATACCGGTAGAGGGTTCGAAT
Organism: Endobacterium cereale; assembly: GCF_009617585.1. GTDB lineage: Bacteria > Pseudomonadota > Alphaproteobacteria > Rhizobiales > Rhizobiaceae > Neorhizobium > Neorhizobium cereale. The sequence continues at coordinate 27,011 of NZ_WIXI01000027.1, forward strand.
ACGGGGAGCCTCTGTTGACCGCTGTCGATGACAATCCGAACACCGTCGATCGTGATGGAGGTCTCGGCGATCGATGTGGCCAGTACCACTTTACGTTTTCCGGTCGGTGGCGGCCGGATTGCCAGATCCTGTTCCTTTTGTGAAAGATTACCGAATAGGGGAACGATCAACGTGTCCCCATCGAGGCGCCCTTCCAGTCGTTCGGCAGTCCTCAATATTTCCGACTGCCCTGGCAGAAAAACAAGGATGGAGCCAGGCTCATCCCTATGTGCGGCAATAACAGCTTTTAGGACGGCATCTTCTACACGTTCGTCTGCGGCACGATTTTGGTAACGAACCTGCACTGGATGAGCGCGTCCTTCGCTACGGATCATCGGTGCTCCCTGCATGAGAGCGCTGACACGTTCGATGTCGAGTGTTGCCGACATGACCATGATCCTAAGATCTTCACGTAGGCCCTCTTGGACATCAAGGGCGAGCGCGAGACCGAAATCCGCATCCAGTGATCGCTCGTGAAATTCGTCGAACAGGACAGCCGAAATATCGTTCAGTTCCGGATCCTCCAGAACCATGCGGGCAAAAACACCTTCGGTCACGACCTCAATACGTGTGCGTGCGGAAATGCGATTGTCGAGACGCATGCGATAACCCACGATCTCTCCGACATTCTGATCAAGCAGGGATGCCATACGGCTTGCCGCTGCACGCGCCGCGAGACGACGAGGTTCGAGAAGGATGATCCTGCCGCTGCACCATGTCTGCTTAAGCAGCAGGAGAGGAACCAATGTCGTTTTGCCCGCCCCAGGTGGGGCGGCGAGAACGGCGCGGTTGCCATTGCTGAGCGCTGCAACAATTTCCGGAAAAACGTCTCTGATAGGTAAGTCCGGTAGAGGTGAGATGGATGATGGTGCGTCGGACATCAAAGAAGCTTTCTCGGAGCAGAAGTGACCATAGGAAATGCCGTCGTGAAGCCGGGAATGCAACCTAGGAGCCAAAATATCGACGAAACCGCCTGTGTCATAAGGCTTCTGCGATTTTCTTGGAAAAAACATGACATTTTTGCGAAATGGGCATTGACGTTTTCGGGTGTGTGG
>NZ_WIXI01000016.1 GCF_009617585.1 Endobacterium cereale
CATCGAAGCCCGGTTCGGCCTGGATCCGGCGCTCACGGAGCGATTGAAGGGCGACAACATTCTCTACGACAAAGACGACTATGGCGAATATTTCCAGCTTTACAGCACGTCGTTCGGCGAGGGTTTCTTTTTTGAGATCGTGCAACGCAGCGGTTATCGCGGATATGGCGCAGCCAACGCCATCTTTCGTATTGCTGCATTGAAGAAGGCGCTCAGACCAGAAGGCTTGCCGAGGGTTTGAGCGATGGGGAACCAGACACTTTAGCGCGATGGAGTGGGTTTAAACGAGTGAACAAAATATGTATGAGGATTAAGAAAATCTCCGAGATGCACACATGCTTTCCGATTTAGTCAACGAAACGGTTTCCGAGAACAGCTACAAACGAATTCGTGCCGATATCATATTCGGACGTCTCGCTCCGGGTCAGAAGCTCAAGCTCGAAAAGCTCAAGGAAACCTATGACACCAGCGTCAGCACGCTGAGGGAGATCCTCAACCGCCTCGCCTCCGAAGGACTTGTCGTTGCGGAGGGCCAACGCGGCTTTCATGTGGCACCGATGTCACCAACCGATTTGAAAGAGATCGCCGCGCTGCGCCTGCTTTTGGAGACACACGCGCTGGAGCAATCCTTCCAAAGGGGGGACGTCGACTGGGAGGCCCGGCTCGTATCTGCGCATTACAAACTTGCCCGCATGGAAAGCATCATGGCCAGCGGCGATACCAGTCAGACGGAAGACTGGAAGCGCTATGACTGGGAGTTTCACCAGGCTCTGATTTCCGCCTGTGGATCGAGACTATTGATGGAAACACATGCCGCCATCTTCGATAAATATCTCCGCTACCAAATGGTTGCCCTCTCCTATCGCGGCAAGATTGCTGCAGACGAACACAAGCTGCTTCTGGATGCCGCCCTCGAGCGAGACCAGAAGACGGCGAAAAAGATCCTCGGCCTTCACATTGAGGGCGGCGTGGAACATGCGTTGGCGAGAAAGTCATCGCTTCAGGATTGATCATGCGCGAAGAACGATCAGGTGAGTTCGAACGGGTAAACGACCTTAGCGAAAGCGTCAGCGATGCGGTCTTTCGCCGGTTGCGACAGGACATCATACTTGGAACCCTGCCACCCGGCTCCAAGATCAAGCTTGAAAAGGCGCGCGAGCGCTATTCGATCAGCATTTCGTCACTGAGGGAAATCCTTTGCAGATTATCCGCAGAGAATCTCGTGCTTGCAGAAGGTCAGCGTGGATTCGAGGTCAGTCCCGTATCCAGGCAGGAACTGGCGGAACTGGCTGACCTTCGCATCGTTTTGGAATGCCATGCCATCGGCCTTTCATTCGCAACCGGCGATCTTGAGTGGGAAGGCTCGATCGTGGCTGCGCATCATCGATTGGCTGCCGTAGAGCGCAGGCTTCTCGCTGGAGATATTGCCCGCACAATCGACTGGGTCAGATGTGACTGGGAGTTTCACCGGGCGATCGTCGCCGCAAGCAAGTCGACAACGCTGCTGCAACACCTGTCCTCGGTCTTCGATCGCTTTCTTCGATATCACATGCTCGCTGGCAGTTTTCGAGGCAATGCGGTGGTCGACGATCACAAGCTACTATTTGAGCGGGCACTTGCGAGAGACGCGGATGGCGCAAGGCAGATCATTACGAGCCATGTAAGGAACGGCGTTGAGCACATTCTGAGGGAACCGCAATTTCTTTCAAAGCCGTGATGGCTTCTTATTTGAGCTCCGTTGGGATCTGAACCCTCGAGGCTGCTTGTCCAGAAACTAAGCCGTTGAAGGTGCAGACTAGGCAGTGTCCCCATAAACGGGGTTCATTTTGTCGCCGGTGTGTGATTCATATGTGGAACGGCCCGGTTAGCAAGGTATTTTCCTCGTAGTTCACCATCGGACGGTGCATTCATATGTTCGG
>NZ_WIXI01000001.1 GCF_009617585.1 Endobacterium cereale
TTCCTGCGCTTATTGATATGCTTAAGTTCAGCGGGTATCCCTACCTGATCCGAGGTCAATCAAGAGAATTGTGGGGGGGTTTGCCGGCAGGAACGACACTGGCTGAACAGCGAACAGATTCTACTACGCCGGGTGCCAGTGACTTTCCGCCGTTGATTTTCGGCGGGGAGACCGCAACAAGACGGACTCTTCCTCCATGACCATGCAAAAGTGCTTGAGTTGATTTTGGTGACGCTCGAACAGGCATGCCTCCCGGAATACCAGGAGGCGCAATGTGCGTTCAAA
>NZ_WIXI01000030.1 GCF_009617585.1 Endobacterium cereale
GCTGCGTGTTGAAGAACGTCTTGAGCAACTCGCTGCTCTTGGACGATGTGGCCTTCAGCCACTTACGTGCAACGTCATCTAGGCCGCCCCATGGCGAGTAAAGCTTGGATGCCCAGAACCCCGCATGGCCATCAAATGCCGACCGCTTGCCACAATGCTTGCATAGCGAATGGCCTTCATCGTCCCACTGGGTCGGCGACTGTTCATCGCCGCAACACATGAAGGTCGCGGTTTGGCGCCAGGTGATTGAATTCGGCGTGCGCAGCATCCGCTGGCGAGCCGTCTCCTCCCAAGGCTGGTCACATTCCACACAATGATACCGTGCGGTTGCCGGCAGATGTTGACCATCGGCAGACTTGTCCCAACGAACGCGCTCGAACTCCAAGACTTGCAGCGCCTCACAATGTGGGCAAGGCAAGAAAGGCTTCCTTTGGTCGGACGCTTCATATTCAGATTCGATCTTAGAGTTGCCGGCAATGGTCGGCGAGCAAGCCCTGATGAACTTGCGATTCCAGAACGATGCAGCGCGCTCTTCAGCAAGTGAAAGAGGATCACCTTCCTTGCCGGCGCTGGCAGGATACTTGTCGATTTCGTCGGCGAGGACCACGCGGATAGGACGCGATGCTAGATCAACCGGGCTGTTCGCACCTACAATAGTCAGGTGGCCGCCATCGAAATCCTTATGCAGGATCGTGGTGCCGCTGTCCTTCGACCGAGCCTCACGAACACGATCCCGAATTACGGGCGTGTCGCGGCGCAACTTATCGAAGCGGTCCTTGGACCAGCTTTCGCCGAGCTTGGTTGTCGGCTGAATCAGAATTATCGGCGCCGGATCCTGATGGATGTAAAAGGCGGCGACATTATTGATAAGTTCCGTCTTCATAAGCTGCGTGCAGCACATGATGGTGACGGTATGAATGCGTGGATCTGTAGCCGCCAGCATTGGGCCGCGCGCGACCTCGACGTTCGAAGTGCGCCAGCGGCCCGGCGAGGACGACGCCTCGGGGCTAAGAAAACGGTAGGTGTCGGCCCATTCAACGAGATTGAGCTTGGGCGGAGGCGTGAGACCCTTAAGCCTCGATTGCCTCAGACGCGCCTGTAGCTTCGCTCGACCTGCCGAGATCAGCGGCTGATAGCTCATTCAGTGCCCCCGAAATCTCGTCAAAGACGCGATCACGAACGACGGACGGGTCCGGTTCGTTTGTCAGCGTCAGTGCCAGCGTTCCGGGTATTGCCAAGAGCCGCGCTCGCACGCTGCTCAACACAGTATCGACCTCGACCCCAACGGCCTCGATCTCGACTAGCTCCCCGCTCTCGACAGCAAGTTTCAATTCGGCCAGCTTGGCCTCAGCTACGATCTTGCGGCGCCGCCCCTCATCCTCGGAGACGACATCTGTGTCGTCTTCCTTGCTGGCCGCAAACTTGGATATCAGCCGCGCTTCCATCCACTCGATTACCTCGACCGTGTTGTAGGTCGACGCTCTGCCCTTGCCCGCCTTTGACAGCACCGGCATGCCTTCCCGCTCCCACGCACGAAGCGTGACCTGCGATTTGCCGATGATGTCGGAAAGTTCGGCCTGGCTGACTTCCTTCCCCTTGGACATCGGCAGCAGCACTTTCATGGTTGTGGCTGAACCTCCCCCTACGGGGGAGATGGCCGGGGTAGACAAGTAGGAAAGCGGTTCTAGAAATTTTCATGCCTAGTCAAAGGCCGGGCCTTCCCGCCCGCATAGGCCCGGCAGGGGGTCAGAGGGACCCGACCGAGGGGGTGGACTCACCATGATAGCATGTCTCGACGCCCTTGTCAACAATAAAATGATGTTTTTCAGCATTTTGCATCATTTTTTTCATCCATTGCATCAACCGACGATGCCCTTGGTCATTGCCCGAACTTCATGCTCGACACGGGGCTGTAGGCGCTGAGCGCCCTTCCTCCATGCCTCACCTGCGAGGCCCTGCACCATCTCCTGCGGCACAAAGACGCCTGACTTCACCTTGCGGAAGTTGGTCTTTAGACGAACGCGCTTGGCTCCATGTGGATTGTTGCGGGCGATATTGTACTTGTAGCCATCACCTGACCGGATGAAGACCTGCTTATTCCAGTTGGGCTTACCAACGCGCTTGGGCCACCAGCCAGCCTTCATAAAGGTGGATGCAAATACACGCCTCGCATTGCGAGGAGCAGCGCTGACACCCTTCTTGGTCTCTCTGGCCTTGAAGTACTTAAGTGCGATATCACCGCCCTGCCCGCTGACGACGTACGTCAGCGTGTCAGGCTTGGAACGCTCACCAGAGATGCGGTAAGCCTTCTTGCCCGTACGCTTGGGTAGTCCCGTCTGGGCGGACAGCGCGCTGCCAGCTTCGTTTCGAACGATGTCGCCGGTATGGTTGATCGCGCGGGAATAAGCGCGTCGAGCGCGGCCCTGTGTTCCGAGGATGATAGTCGCTTCTTCAAGCTGGGCCATGCCACTGCCGACGACAGTCATCACGATCATGGGTCTCGTCCGCTTGCCGAAATAACGCTGCAGTTTAAATGATCATGCGGAAGGGATTGGGAAATTCGTCAAAATCTCTCTCCCCGTATTCCACAGCCAAAAACCACATTATCTTGTGGTTAACAAAGTGCTGCAGTCCACATCTTCCGAAATGATTGAACGTGTGCAATAATCGTGCTTCGGCAACAGTAGAGCGGCAAGAGAGGAAAACACGCTGCGCTCGGGATCACGCGTTTTCGCCGCGCTACTGGAGGGTCTCCCTCATCAAGAGACAATCCAACCTCGCCGATAAGGAAAGGAGGCCCATGAGTCTTGAAGTAATCATTCTGGTGCTTGCACTACCGCCAACGGTTATTGCGATCATCCAGATCATCGATCGATTTAAAGGTCGATAATTGAACTGGCTCGCCACAGCCCGATGCTGTGGCGTGTTCAACGCAAAAAGCCCGCCAGGTCATCACCCCTGCGAGCTTTTCACATTATCCGACTGAGGCCTCGGATGAGCCTTGAAGTGATTATTTAAATAATCCGAACTGACGGAGTCGTCAACTCGCTGTTGATTATTTAAATAATGGTTGGACTAATATCTGACGTAATATTTGCAAATATTTGCAACTTTCGCTGACGAAAAACCGAAAGCGGCCGGCTCAAGCCGAAGCGAGCCAGCCGCAGGGATCACCACACGACGGAGGAGAGGTCGACGTGGGGATTAGGAAGGCCAACCGAATGCCGCGTTCAATCCGCAAGCATCTATCGGTGAATGGCCGATATGGACTACCAACGAAGCGCGTCCGCAGCGTCGCCCTGTCGCTTCAGGGGCCAGACATTTCCGCCGCCCCTGCCACGGTACGAAGCCCGGTGCAGACGAAGGGATAGAGGATCAAGGGTAGGCTGCAGGCGCCGCCATGGTCCGCAGTGCGGCTCGACATGGCAGGCTGATGCAATGGAACCGATGAAGCGTTGCCGCATTCACGCTACCGTTACCAACAATCAATCCGAGGATTTCCCAATGAACAGCATCGTTTGGCTCGTAGGCGCCGTCGTCATCATTCTCGCCGTACTCAGCTTCTTTGGGTTCCGCTGATCGGCATGTAGTTAGCCCCGACTCAGAGGCTGCAACGAATGCAGCATGGCGATGGTGATTGATAATCAGGACGCCAATGTCGACTGAGTGTTAACTTCCAAGCGATATCCCAACCGTGATATAAACAGGGATTTACGCGTCATGAAATCAACGAATGGATGGCCGATATCACGGACATTAGAGCTCGTATGCCTAATCCCTCCTGCCGCGGCAGGTCTTTATACGGTTTTCTCTGGCATCAAGAATGCCGACAATTTTGCTACAATTGCAGGAATGCTAGCGGCGATCGGCGCAGCAGCGCTGTGCGGACTTATCGTAAGCAACGCAATTCGTGAAGCTAAGGGGTCTGACGCCATTTCTGATCTGGAAGAAGACGTCAAATACCTGAAGCGTCGCGTTGGAGAGCTTTCAGAGCAGATTAGTGGCCAGCCATCCGTGCAAATTTAATGAGGCAATGCCGGCATCTCTAGCGAGGTTTACCGTCCGCGAGAATTCAGTGCCTCAAATGAAAACGACCGCACAAGGCGGTCGCTCGGGTTTTTACCCATTCATATAGATACGGTCTGGCGTCCCGCTTGACCGGACACTATGCGGCAAGTCTTTCCTCCACGGGCCGGTAGTCGCCTTGAGCGTGCTCATCGAGAGCGATCAATGAGTCTATCGCTGCGTCGATCAATGACGGCCCGCGCTTCTCAGCGTAGGCTGACGATAGTCCCATGGCGATACCGATGTCTCGGGCGGAGGCATCCGTTATTGCGAGATCCAGCACCGTGGCATGGTCCCTCAGCGAACGACGAATCGTCGCATAGTGAAATGCTGCCTCAACCTGCCTAACTGCCGTGAACTCCTTGCCTGAGGCAGCAGATATCTCACCGAGCGGTTTCGGCTTCTTCACCCCACCGACCCATTGGAGACCAAGGACGATACCGTCAGGGCACAAGGTCGCCGCGAAAGGTAGCTTGTGAAACGGCACGCCGCCATCGATGCCGAACGAGCGAAGTATCTCTCGAGCCTCTTGTGTACCCGGCTGCGGAATGAAGGCGTCTCGGATCACGGTCACGGGTGACATTGGCTTGAAGTAAGATTGGGCAGCCAGCGGCGACACCGCACCCTTTAGCGCCAAATAAGAACGTATCATCGCCTCAGACCTGCCGGGCGCCGCGCCGCCCTTTTCCCCGCGGGCCCTTTCTGACTGCGCCAGAGCTGACCCCTTCTTGGTCTTTCCCCACTGCACTAACTGGCCATTGCGGAACATCAAACTGCCGACCTTGGCTTCTTCGTTGCCATTCCTGTCGACGCCGTAGGTCACGTCGCACTCTGCTCGCTGGTATGTATTGACCTCTTCACCGGTGAAGTGCCACCGCTCCTTGCCCGTTGCCTGCCAACCGATCGCGCCCAAGAGGGCTGGTTCAGAAGGCTTGATTTCGACAACGACCTCTGGATTGTACTCCTCGGACGATGGTTCCACCTCCACCCGATCCGGATAGCACATATTCCGCCAATGGCGGAGAGCATAGACACGCCTGTCGTCCCCTCGGTGAGCAAGCCTCTCAAGTGCCGGCCAGGCGAGTACGTCCTTTGGCTTCCTATTGTCGTTGGCAGCACTGGGTCCAGTTTTGGGCGCAGTAGCCTTCTTCTGCTTCTTATCCGCCGGTGCAACATGACCGGCGAGCAAAGCCGACAGCGCTGACAAATCTCGGTTGTTGGGCTTTGTTGGTGTGTTCATAACTGCCTCCATTTTGGTTTCGGGTCTGGTATAGCTCTGATTGCCTCCGATCGAGCCGACGGCGCGCCGCCTATATCCTCCATCAAGCACGCCGCCCTTTCCCTCATCCCCGCCGCCGCGCGACGCCTTGCCTCTTCAGCGACGGTGAGCGTCACGCTTCGCCTCAGTATGTAGTTGCGATCTTGGATGACGTTCCGCAGTTCTCGTTCGAGCGAGGTAATCCGCTCCTGCAGCTGCCCGACTGCGATGTTCACGTCGATGCACCGCTGCCGCCAATACTCTCCTCGGCGGCGATAGTCCCGAGGCGCCAGGCCGTCGGCTACTGATATGTCCATGGTTCTCCTCTATGCCCGAGTTGACCGGGATTTCCGGACAACTTGTCTGGAGCGTATCGTCCGGTTGAGCCGGTCAGTTTTGCATCCCACTCAATGAGGGGATGGCGTTCCCAACGCCTCCCCCTCTTTAGAGGGGTGAATTTTGGGAACGTGGGAACGCGTTTATTTTCAAACGCTTAGCCGTTCCCAATCTAACTTGGGAACGCTGGGAATGGGAATGCGATTTCATTGTTTTTATTACGTTTTCAGTTTCCATTCCCGGTGGGAACGGACATTCCCAACAATGCTTGGGAATGGATTTGTTGGGGCCGATATCGGTATACCGATATCGCTTTTGGGTGGCCGGCTTCCGAAACGGGAATTCCCGTAACGGAACAATATCCATTACTTAAGGCGGCCGGTCTTTCGCTGTTGGGGTATCTTCAAAAATGAGGAGACCCGACTCCCGTGTCTTTACCTCGGCGCGCCGGCTGTAAACGCCCCGAGACCGATAGCGAAACCACCGCCAGGAACGTCAAGCCACTTCGCCGTTTTCTCGCCTCGGCCTGTCGCCCGTACAATCTCACCTCGCTCCAAAGCTTGCTCGGCGAGGGCTGCTAGCTTACCCTTTGCCAAGCCTTTGAGTTCCTCTGGTAGTCGCTCGCGCATCTCGTAAAGACCGCCAACGCCTGTTTTTGTGAACGGCGCGCCCGCCTCAGCTGCCGCTGCAATCGCCACGACTAGGGCGCCGCGCAAGTCGCCTTGATCGAATGCAGATGCCCCTGCCCCGGCAGTCTTATCGATAAGGAGCCCGAACTCGTTTCGGGCGTACGTGCTTAGGATCCGTCGCGCCGGTCCGTTGGCCTTGACGATGCCGCCGAGCACGATCCGGTTCGGCTCCCATGAAACACCAATCTGCTTGCAGGCCGTCTTCGCCTTAGCTTCCTCTGCCGGCCACATGGAATAGACGACACGGAGACCATCAACGAGAGCCGTGCTGCCGCGGATCGCTTCGCGGGCGTCACTGAGGTTCTCGATTGGTTTTTGGCTCTTTCGCATGTGGTGCGCGGTGAGGATTGTCGCACTCGTCTCTGCAGCTAGGCGGGCTAGAGAAGAGCACACAAATTGCCCGGCCGTCGGATCTTCATTGATCGGCAGATGTGCAAAGCTCGCCAGAGGATCAAATGTCACCAACCGGAGATCATTGATGTCCGCAAGCTGATCGCAGATACGCTTGAACTCGTCGGTTTCTACGAGGCCAAGCTTACGATCCTCCCGCCAGAATGCTCGAGCGCCACCCGCCGATGGCAGCGGGACGACGATCATCTTCTTTCCAAGTTCGGAGAACCGCTCACCCTTCGGATCCAAAGCGCTAATTCGTCGATGCACCTCGTTGGCATCATCCTCCGACGTGATCATCACTGACGTTCCGTCGACGGCAACCTTGCCCCCGAAAATCGGGGAGTTGTAGAAGCTCTCGCCAAACGCAATGCGTCGATGGAGCTCGAGGAGAGCGAACGACTTTCCAGTGTCGCCAGCCGCAGACACCATGCCAGGCACGCCTAATGGGATGACGCCGTCAACGAGCCACTTCACCGGCGGCGCTTCACCCACGTAACGATCGACAGTCCATTCACGGATGGAAAGCGAAGCCGGCTTGTTGTCATTGGCCGCGATAGGCGGTTGCTCGAGTTTGCGTTCCCGCTCCGCCTGGTTCCGCAGGGTGTTCTCGACGAGCCGTTTGATGACCTCTTGGCTCAGCTGCGGCGTGTTGTCCGGCTGAAAGTCAGGCTCGGGGGGATGGCGTGGGCTAAGTACGCCGGCCTTTAGGCCGTTCTCGATCGTCTTTAGACTGCGAGGCACGTCCCTGCCCCAGCCGCGCGCCACATCCTGTAGCCAGGCGCGTGCATCGCTCTCGCTGACGTGGCCGCCACCGACCCATTGTCCGAGATTGAATGCGGCATCGTTGAGCGTGTTGTTTCTCGACCCCATGGCCGCGCTGGCGAGGTCAGAAAGCTCTCGCTCGACAGCGGCGTCAACGTAGGCGTTGTTTGTCCCGGCAGGCAAAAACAGGTACGTAGATGTCGTCTCGACTTTCTTCGGCTTTACCAAGTCGAGCAGCCAAGCTGGCGCGTGCGCGATATCGCGCACGTCGTCAGCCCAGTCATAACGGCGACCGTCCGCCATCTCGCTGCCGGCGCCAATTACGTAGCCGCCTTCGCCGCGGATGTCGACGCCAGCACCAAGGGCGCCACGGTTGCGGACTCCTTCCGTGTGCTTGAAGTAGATGTGCATGCCACCGTTGGGCGTCGTCACGCGAGCCGTCTCCGGCAACTGACCGTGTTGTGTCTCCACCGCGGCAAGCCAGTCAAAGCCATTGGCAGCGCCGGGTTTCGCGTCGATATCGAGAACGAAGAAACCAGTCTTCTCACCGGTAGGCAGTCCGATCATTGCATCCGGATAGCGGCTCCATGCGCGGCCAACGGCAGACGGAGGCGTCAGGGCACCCTTCACGCCGTTGGAAAGAAGTGGCGTCTTCGGGCCCCTCTCGTGGAGTTCGCCTGTCGAGGGGTCCACGACGTCTTCGGCCTGATGACGGCACGGAAAGCAAGGCCAGCCCCACTCTGCGTAGGAGACGGCAACTTCTTGCGGCGTCTGCGGCTCAAGCGCAACGGAGGGGATAGGGACCATGATGGGCGATTGCCTCCAATGCCAGGATTGCGAGTTGAGATGCGATTATTGCGGGGAACGTGACGGCCGCTCCGCCGTGCAAAGCTGGGCCGTAGACTCGGAGGCCGGCGTCACCTTGCACGAGCTTCAGGTCATAAGCTTTGATGCCGTGGTCTAGCTCGGCATCGAACCGGGCAATTGTCTTGCCACCGGCCCGATGCGGTCGGATTTCAAGAATTCTCATGCGGGCGCCAGTGCAAACTCAAGCGAACCGAAGTCGATCGAGAGCTTGCCGCCGTTTCGGGTAGCAAAATACCGGCCTTCCAGTTGATCTACCGACGTCAGCCTGGTGCGAATTCCGCATGCGACCGCGAGAGCGGTAAATCGGGGCGATGCGGTCTGACCTAGCGGTCCCAGAAAGAACTCGAAAACCTCTTGTTGCTTCGGGCCATCGATTGGATCAGCGAAGACATTCAGTCGTAGTTTACGGTCCGCGTCGCGGTGCAGATCCACCGCCCACACGCGCCAGCCGACCCATTTTTTTTCGACATCGTCGGGCGTTGGGAGTGTGATCGATATAGGCAGATCGTTGCCAATGCTTATCTGTGGACGCAAGTTTCCTCCTTCCGGCGCGACGGCCGGCTATAAATCGTCTGTGATTTCGGATGGGTGGTCAGGCGGCGCGTGCGGCTGAAAGCTCAGCCTGCCGCATCCACGTAGTCAGGGACGATCGGCGAGCAGCGATGGTGCCACCCAATTTGAAGTGGGGTACAATCTTATCATAGGTGAGCCGATAAACCTGGCGCTGAGTGACGCCAAGGAACCCGGCTATTGCCGGAGCCCCCATCAGTAGATCCCCGTCTACGGTGTTGTCATTCATTGGTTTCATAGATTCTCCTCTATTTGCAATGTTCCAAATGCTGGCGGTTACATTGAAAGCCCGCAATAGAAATCAGGCTGCTGTACACATTGGTCAGTTGCAACACGAGATTTACGCTGGTGGTCGCAAATTTTGGACGCAAGCGCATTTCGCTCACGATGGGAAACCATGCGTGCGAAAGGTGAATTAATGGGAAGTAGGCGGCTGCCGGCACGTCTTTACCGGGTTGGTCATTGATCGAAGCACTATAAGCGCCACCCTCATCGCGGGGCTGCACGGCAGATTGACTGCGGCTATGCGTTTGCACGCTTGCGGAAATCTGATCCGCTACTGCGGCTGTTCACCGCAACATCCTGAAATTAGATCGGATTTACAAATTTTACAACGTGTATATTTTTAACGGCACCACTTGACCGTTTGTAAATCGGTTGGCGATTTCACCTCTTTACGAGGACAACGGCTTCACGTCCTGCTGCGACGATCGATTCGGCAACCGCAACCCACCCCTAGGGACTTTGGGAACGCCACGGCAAACGCGTGTGCCAATCGTGTGCCTTAAAACCTCGTCACACGATGTAAATCACGTTAAAATGGAGTAATACTTGTCACCGTTTTCCTCACTTACAGCATTGAAATGCTTGAGGAAAAGTGGTGAGAGCGCAGGGGTTCGAACCCTGGACCTACTGATTAAAAGTCAGTTGCTCTACCGGCTGAGCTACGCTCTCCCAAGGGCACGTCAATCCGTGCCCCGAAAGTGGGCGGAACATATGCAGACGAACCCCGGTGGTCAACCCGGGTTTTCTGCAAAAATTTCATCTTTCCCGCACTTTAATGAACGGATTTGCCGTTTTCTTCTTCTTCGAACAGAACGGCGGCATCGCTGTTGGCTGAAAGGCGTACGATTCCGCCTTCAACTTCGGCAACCAGCCCCAGCGAAATGAAGTGATGATGTCCTTCGTGGCCACCTTCACCGCTGTCTTTCTTCGTCAGCTTGATTCGGCTGCCTTCGACACGGTCCACAGTACCGACATGGGCGCCGTCAGCGCCGATGACTTCGGCATGTTCCTTGATATCGCGTGCATTGATCATGGTGATCTCCTTTGCGTTTGCGCGGTAACAACGCATCAGGCGGCCGAAGGATGCATCGTGCAGAGCTGTACGTGGAGCCCGAAATCTTACCTATAATTCACTAGGTTTCGCCTCATACCTATGTAATGCCAAAGCCGATGAGGGCGTACCGGCGCATCAACAGAATCAAGCCGCTACGGATGATCGCCCTGAAGGAGACTGACGTTGAACATATCCAACAAGCCGGACCCGGCTGGAAAAGCCGGCACCACGCCTGACCTTGCGGCGATCCTTGCCCAGGCGGGCGGCACAAAAAAGCGTTCCCGCCGGCTGGTCTGGCCGCTGGCGCTGCTTCTGGTCCTGGGCGGTGGATATGGCGCCTACAGTTATTTTTCCGGCAGCGGCCCGCGTTATGAATACACGACCGAAGCGCTGAAAAATAGCGATCTCAACGTCATCGTCACCGCCACCGGCTCGGTCCAGCCGACGGATCAGGTTGATGTGTCGAGCGAACTCTCCGGCACCGTGCGCCAGGTCAATGTCACCTACAACAGCGCGGTGAAGGCCGGTGACGTGCTGCTGGAACTGGACACGAACAAGCAGGAAGCCGATGTGCAGAGCGCGCGCGCCCAGCTTGCTTCGGCAAAAGCCAATGTGCTGAAGGCTGATGCGGAACTCTCGTCGGCAAAGGTGTCGCTCGACCGCCTCACGAACCTCGTCAATAGCCGCATTTCAAGCCAGCAGGATCTCGATTCGGCGCGTTATGCCTACGAATCGGCTGCGGCAACGAAATCGGTCAACGAGGCATCCGTGCTGTCGGCCGAAGCGAGCCTGCGCCTCGCCGAAGTCAATCTCTCCAAGCTCAAGGTCGTCTCGCCCATCGACGGCGTCGTGCTCACCCGCGATGTCGATCCGGGCGCCACCGTCGCCTCCTCGCTCAACGCGCCGGTGCTGTTCACCATTGCCGGTGACCTAAAGCGGATGGAACTGCAGGTCTCCGTCGATGAAGCCGATGTCGGCCAGGTCCGCGAAGGTCTGGATGCCACCTTCTCCGTCGACGCCTACCCTAACCAGAAATTCCCCGCCAAGATCGAAAGCGTTCGTTTCGCCTCCGAAACCGTGAACAATGTCGTGACCTACAAGGCGATCCTCACCGTCGACAATGCCGATCTGCTCTTGCGCCCGGGCATGACCGCGACGTCGGACATAACAGTCAAATCGCGGAACAACACGCTGCTCGTTCCGAATGCCGCCCTGCGTTATTCGCCGCCGATGCAACAGAGCGCCAGGGGCGGCAACCCGCTGACGCGGCTGTTTTCTCCGCCCCGCCCGCCGCGCGGCGGTTCGCGACAGGCCGATGCCGGCGCACAGCGAGATGGCAGCCGTGTCGTCTGGGTACTTCGTGATGGTGCTCCCGTACGCGCCCGTATCATGACCGGTGCCACAGACGGTCGCTTCACCTCCGTCAAATCCGGTGAACTGAAGGAAGGCGATCTCGTCATCACCGACGCCACCGCCCGCAATGGCTGACCGCGCATGACAGAGGCTCCGCTTATCGAATTCAGAAAGGTCTCGAAGTTTTACGGACGCGGCGAAGCGACGATCCGCGCGCTCGACCATATCGACCTTTCGATCCGCACCGGCGAATTCGTCGCCATCATGGGCCCGTCGGGTTCGGGCAAATCGACAGCCATGAACATTCTCGGCTGCCTCGATACGCCCTCCTCCGGCGATTACGCTTTTCAGGGTGTGTCCACATCCGGATTCGGCCGCGAACAGCTGACACTGCTGCGCCGCCATATGCTCGGTTTCGTCTTTCAGGGCTTTAACCTCCTCGCCCGCACCTCCGCGGTGGAAAACGTCGAATTGCCCCTCGTCTATCGCGGCATGGATACGAAACAACGCCGCGAGCTTGCCATGCACGCGCTGGAGCAGGTTGGCCTGAAAGGTCGCGAGGGCCACACGACACAGGAATTGTCAGGCGGCCAGCAGCAGCGCGTCGCGATTGCCCGCGCCATCGTCACAAGCCCGGCAGTCCTTCTGGCGGATGAACCGACCGGCAACCTCGATACGCGCACCAGCATCGAGATCATGGATCTGATCACGGGCCTCAATCGAGACCACGGCATTACCGTCATCATGGTCACCCACGAGGAAGATATCGCGGCTCACGCCAAACGCCTGCTGCGCTTCACCGATGGCCACCTCGTCTCGGATGACGTGCAGGAAAAGGAGGTCGCCCATGTTCTTTGAAACAACAAAGCTCGCCTGGCGTGCCATCAGCCGCAATCTGTTGCGTTCCTTCCTCACCGTGCTCGGCGTCGTCATCGGCGTTGCCGCCGTCATCGCCATGGTCACCATCGGCAATGGCACGACGGCTCAGGTACAGCAAGAACTGTCACGGCTTGGCACCAACACCCTGTTCGTCCGCCCGGGCCAGTGGGGTCCGGGACGCGCCAGTTCGGAAGCGAAACGATTTGTCGATGCGGATGTGGAAGCCATGCGCAGCCAGATCAGCGGCCTGCGCGCCGTCGCACCTGTCAACCGCGGCACCGCCACGGTCATTGCCGGCGGCGCGAACCATTCGACCAGCGTCATCGGCACCACCAACGATTACCTGATCGCCCAGGACTGGGACATGGCGCTCGGACGCAATTTCGAACCGACCGAGGATCGCGGCAGCCAGGCCGCCTGCATTATCGGTGAGACACTGCGCAAGGAACTTTTTGGCTCGGCCAACCCGGTCGGTCAGAGCATCCGTGTCAGCAATGTCGCCTGCCCCGTTGTCGGCGTGCTGACCAGCAAGGGCCAGTCGGGCATGGGCGATGATCAGGATGATACGGTGATCATGCCGCTGAAACTGCACCAGCGGCGCATCGGCGGCACGACGACGATCAGTTCCATCACCCTTTCGGCGCAGGATGGCATCTCGACCTCAAAAGTCCAGACCGACGTACAGAACCTGTTGCGCGAACGGCGCCGCATCGCGATTGGCCGCGACGACGATTTTTCGGTGAATGACATGACCCAGATCGCCTCTGCCATGACCGGCACAACCGTGCTTCTGACCGGCCTTCTCGGGGCGGTCGCTGCCGTCAGTCTCCTGGTCGGTGGTATCGGCATCATGAACATCATGCTTGTTTCGGTCACGGAACGAACCCGGGAAATCGGTATCAGGCTGGCGATCGGCGCTGTCGAACGGCAGGTTCTGACCCAGTTTCTGGTGGAAGCGGTGATGCTGTCCGTCTTCGGCGGCGCCACCGGCATTCTGACCGGCGTGGCGCTGGCCTATGGCGTGGTGACCTATATGAGCGTGCCCTTCGTGCCGAGCCCGACAATCATCGCGCTGGCCTTCGCCTTTTCCGCTGCCATCGGCATGGTGTTTGGTTATTTTCCGGCGCGACGCGCTGCGCAACTTAACCCGATCGAAGCGTTGCGCCACGAATAGAAAAAGAGCCGCTCGGGCCCTTTTCAAATTCGTTTCGGCTTCGTCTTTTCAGACGGCTGACGCCTGTCCTTCGCGGCTCTTCGCCAGCGCAGCCAGATCAGCAGGCTTCAATTCCACCGATTCGCCGCAGCCGCAGGCCGAAGTCTGGTTCGGGTTGACGAAGGTGAATCCGGAACGCATCTGCGTCTGCTCGAAATCCATCTGCGTGCCGAGCAGATAGAGAACCGCCGACGGCTCGATCCACACCTTGGCGCCGGAAAACTCGACGAGGTCATCCTTGGGATGAGGCTCGGTGACGAGATCGACGGTATATTCCATACCGGCACAGCCGCCCTTTTTGATCCCGACGCGAATGCCCTGCGCTTCCGGCCCGGAATTACCGACAATCGCGTTGACGCGAGAGGCGGCGGCTTCTGTCATGGTCATCACTGCAAAGCCCATCGGCTCATTCTCCTTGCACATCCGGGTTCAAGGCCCGGCGGTTCTGGTGTCTTATGTAGTTCTTGATAAATGCCCAATCAATAGATTCGGTTACTTAGAGACAGTTTGCCAATCGCGAGCGGCATGAATGACGCGAAGAACGAGGATACCAACTCTGTCGGCGCGATAGAGCACGATATAGTTTTCGGTTGGAAACATCCGAAGCCCCTCGCGGACTTCGTCATGCGCCACTCCAAGATGCGGATTTGCCCCGAGAAGATCCAGTATGTGAAACATCGCATTGCGCCACGCACGTGCTGCATCGGGATTGCGTACAGCAATATACGCAAGAATGTCCGAAATATCCTTACGAGCGCTTGGTCTGAGGCGGTGAGGCATCAGAGCTCGCGTCCAAACTCTTTCTCGAATTCTTCGTCTATTTGCCGCATAGCCTCGGCGGCATCAATGGGATCGCCGCTCTCCTCTGCCTCGGCAATCAGAGCGTCAAGTTCGTCTACCGTATAACCATGGATCAGGCGTGATGACTGCAACGTAGCCATTGCTTTCGTGACGACGTCACCAGCCGTTGCAAACTCCCCGGAAGCGACCGCCTCGTTGATCGCCTCGCTCACCTCACGGGGAATATCGATGCTTACTTTTTCAAGCTGCGGCATAACGCTGAGCCTCCGGGGGGATGCGGAAAATTATAACCGATCCAGCCGATTAATACCACCCGACCGCAACCTGCGCCTCTTCAGACATGCGCTCCGGCGTCCACGGCGGATCAAACGTCATCTCGACCTCAACGCCCGAAACGCCTTCCACGGCGCCGACGGCATTTTCCACCCAGCCCGGCATTTCACCTGCCACGGGGCAACCCGGTGCCGTCAGCGTCATGGCGATCTTCACCATGCGATCGTCCTCGATGTCGATCTTGTAGATCAGCCCGAGTTCAAAGATGTCGGCCGGGATTTCCGGGTCGTAAACGGTCTTCAGCGCCGCGATGATGTCATCGGACAGGCGCTCCAGTTCATCCGCAGGAATCGCAGAATCGATAATGCCTTCACGGGCATCCCACTTTGGTATGTCTTGGTCCATAGCCCCTAAAATCCTCAGGCAAAGAAATTGCGCGCATAGTCGAGCGCATCGGCCAGCGCATCCACTTCGGCACGGGTATTGTACATGCCGAAAGATGCGCGACATGTGGAGGTGACGCCAAAGCGTTTCAACAGCGGCATAGCACAATGTGTACCGGCCCGCACGGCCACGCCTCGGCGATCGATGACCATCGAAACGTCATGGGCATGGATGCCGGCCAGTTCGAACGAGAACATCGCACCCTTACCCGGTGCATTACCGATGATGCGAAGCGAGTTGATTGCCTGCAACCGCTCGGTCGCATAGGCCGTCAGGTCCGCCTCGTGGCGCGAGATCGCCTCGCGGCCGATCTTTTCCATGTAATCCAGCGCATGACCAAGCCCGATCGCCTGCACGATCGGCGGCGTTCCGGCTTCGAAACGATGCGGCGGATCATTGTAGGTGACGAAATCCTGATCGACATCGACGATCATCTCGCCGCCGCCCATGAACGGCCGCATCTCCTTCAGCCGGTCGGTCTTGCCGTAAAGCACACCGATACCCGACGGACCGTAAAGCTTGTGGCCGGTCATCACGAACCAGTCGCAATCGATATCGCGCACGTCGATTGGCATATGCACCGCGCTCTGCGAACCATCGACCAGAACCGGAATGCCGCGCTCACGGGCGATGCGGCAGATTTCCTTGACCGGAACGACGGTGCCGAGCGCGTTCGACATATGCGTTATCGCAATCAGCTTGGTCTTTTCGCTCAATGACTTTTCGAACGCCTCGATATGGAAGGCGCCCTCGTCATCCACCGGCACCCAGACCAGCTTGGCGCCCTGCCGCTCGCGGATAAAGTGCCACGGCACGATGTTGGAATGGTGCTCCATGATCGAGATGACGATCTCGTCGCCCTCGCCGATTTTTGGCATGCCGTAACCGTAAGCGACGGTGTTGATCGCCTCGGTGGAATTCTTGGTGAAAATGATCTCGTCGATCGAACCGGCATTCAGGAACTTTCGGACCTTTTCGCGCGACGCCTCATAGGCGTCGGTAGCGGCATTCGAAAGATAATGTAAACCGCGATGCACGTTTGCATATTCGTTGGAATAAGCGTGCGAAATCGCCTCGATCACCGATTGCGGTTTTTGCGCGGAAGCGCCGTTATCGAGATAAACGAGAGGCTTGCCGTGAACCATTGTCGACAGGATCGGGAAATCCCGGCGGATGGCTTCGACGTCGTAAGCGGTCGGTGTGGTGTGGTCCATAAGAAAGCCTTTCTGATCTCGCTCAGGGCGAGATTTTGGCAGAAGCTCTACGCTTACCGGCAAGCTTGAAAACTTTACCTTCGTCATCCGCGGGCTTGCCCCGAGGATCCAATCACGTTGCAACCGGTTCAACGGTCGCAGATGCTCGGGACATCCCTCGGGTTAAACCCGAGGACGAGCATGACGAGCGGAGGAGTTTCCCCCTCCGCCGGTCTTATCAGGCGTGCTTTGCCAGCCAGGTGGAAATGATGCCTTCCAGCGCTTCCACCAACTGCTCGTCTTCCAGCTCTTCAACGATTTCGGCGACGAAGGCGTTGACCAGCATGGCGCGTGCCTTGTTTTCCGGGATACCGCGGGCCTTGAGGTAGTAGAGGTGGTTGTTGTCGATATCGGCAACCGTCGCACCATGGCCACAGACCACGTCGTCGGCAAAGATTTCGAGTTCCGGCTTGGCCGAAAAATCGGCGTCGTCCGAAAGCAACAGCGTGTTGCAAGACATCTTTGCATCGGTCTTCTGGGCGTCGAGCGCAACCTTGATCATGCCCTGGAATACGCCGCGGGCGCGATCGAACACCACGTTACGGAAAACTTCCGTAGAGCTCGTGTTCGGCACGTTATGCGCCAGAACCAGCGTCACGTCGGTATGGGTGTCGCCACCCAGCAGGTTGACGCCGCGCAGGGTCAGTTCGGCATTTTCGCCCGAAACATCGATGCGCAGTTCCTGACGCACCAGCTTGCCGCCGGCATTGATGACGAACAGCTTCAGCTTGGCATTCGCACCAACGCGGATGCGGATCTGGCCGAGATGCGTGTCCTCGGCACCCTGCTGCTGCACGATCACCCAAGTCACGTCGGCGCCGTCGCCAATAGAGATATCGCTGACCGACGACACGAAGGCCGCACCGTCGCCGGTCGCCGCATGGCGCTCGATGACTGTGGCCGTGCTATTGGCACCAAAGCTGACCGGGAAGCGCGTATGCACCTGTCCGCCGCCATGGATCGCCTGGATCTCGATCGGCGTTTCCAGTTCGGCACCTGCCGGCACTTCCAGCACATAACCGTCGCGGACGAAACTGCCGTTGATACGGCCGATGGCATCGTCGTTATCGATGACGGACAGGCCCGGAGCAGCCGTGCCTTCGCGCAGCATGTCGGCGAATGCACCGACGACAACGCCTTCGACGGCCGCCTTGGCATCGACCTTGCCCTGCAGGGCAGCCAGCACTGGCGAACCGGCAACAAACGGTGCCTGCGCGTCGATGACGGCGGTGCTCGTCTCGGTCGGAACCGCACGTAGCAGCGTTTTCAGATCGGTATAATGCCAGGCCTCGATACGGCGCGTCGGCAGGCCCTGTGTTTTCAGGTCATCGAGCAGGCGGTCGCGCGCGCTGGCCACGGCGCCATTGCCCGGCAGGTCACCGAAGGACGCGGTATAGGCGTCGATCAGTGCGCTTTCCGCAGCACTCAGGCGGGGTTGTGTCTGGATATTCATGGTCTCTTGCCTCCCGCCAATCAGGCTGCCGCGCCGATGATGTCGGCATAACCATTGGCTTCCAGTTCGAGCGCCAGTTCCTTGTCGCCCGAACGGATGATCTGGCCCTTGTAGAGAACGTGAACGCTGTCCGGCACGATGTAGTCGAGCAGGCGCTGGTAATGGGTGATGACGATGGTGGCGCGATCCGGCGACTTCAGCGCGTTGACGCCGTCAGCAACGATCTTCAGCGCATCGATATCGAGGCCGGAATCGGTCTCGTCGAGCACGCAAAGCTGCGGCTGCAAGAGCGCCATCTGCAGGATTTCAGCGCGCTTCTTTTCACCGCCGGAGAAACCGACGTTCAGCGGACGCTTGAGCATGTCCATGTTGATCTTCAATTCGCCGGCCGATTCCTTGACGCGGCGGATGAATTCCGGGGTCGTCAGTTCTTCTTCGCCGCGCGCCTTGCGCTGCTCGTTCATGGCCACCTTCAGGAATTGCATGGTGGCAACGCCCGGAATTTCGACCGGGTACTGGAAGGCAAGGAAGATGCCCTTGGAGGCGCGCTCGGCCGGGTCGAGTTCGAGAATGCTCTCGCCGTTATACAGGATGTCGCCCTCGGTGACTTCATAGTCCTCGCGGCCCGACAGGATGTAGGACAGCGTCGACTTGCCGGAACCGTTCGGGCCCATGATGGCAGCCACTTCGCCGGCCTTCACGGTGAGGTTCAGTCCACGGATGATTTCGGTGCCATCTTCGGCGATACGGGCGTGCAGGTTCTTGATCTCAAGCATCTTTTTCATCTCTTGATTTGTTTTTTCTTCCGTAAAGGAAGCGATCCATCATTTTGTCGCCGACAAGCTCAGGCGCGGCCCAGATAATTATGAATACAACGACAAGTGAAACAGCTCCGATGGATTTGGCCACAGCCCAATCAGCTATCAGACCTGCAAGTCCAACAAAAAGCCCAATGCAGCAGGTGAACATGGTCAAAAGCATGACCTTCATGCCCACCGTCATATCGGACTTTTTGTCTCGGTCCATTCGTTATCCCACGCTACCCTCAAGCGAGATGCCGATCAGCTTCTGCGCTTCCACGGCAAATTCCATCGGCAGTTCCTGAATGACTTCGCGCACGAAACCGTTGACGATCAGCGCGATCGCCTCTTCCGTCGGGATGCCGCGCTGGAGGCAATAGAACAGCTGATCTTCCGAGATCTTGGAGGTGGTTGCCTCGTGCTCGAACTGCGCCGAAGAATTCTTCGCTTCGATGTAAGGCACCGTATGCGCGCCGCAACGATCGCCAATCAGCAACGAGTCGCACTGCGTGAAGTTACGGGCATTGCTCGCCTTGCGGTGAGCCGAAACCTGGCCGCGATAGGTGTTCTGCGAAACGCCGGCAGCGATACCCTTGGAAACGATGCGGCTCGATGTGTTCTTGCCGAGATGGATCATCTTGGTGCCGCTGTCGATCTGCTGGTGACCGTTGGAAACGGCGATCGAGTAGAACTCGCCACGCGAATCGTCACCGCGCAGGATGCAGGACGGGTATTTCCAGGTGATCGCCGAACCGGTTTCCACCTGTGTCCAGGAAATCTTGGAGCGGTCGCCACGGCAATCGCCACGCTTGGTGACGAAATTGTAGATGCCGCCCTTGCCGTCCTTGTCGCCCGGGAACCAGTTCTGAACGGTCGAGTACTTGATCTCGGCATCGTCCAGAGCAACGAGTTCGACGACAGCTGCATGCAGCTGGTTTTCGTCGCGCTGCGGTGCCGTGCAGCCTTCGAGATAGGACACGTAAGCGCCCTCTTCGCAGATGATCAGCGTGCGCTCGAACTGGCCGGTGTTCTTCTCGTTGATACGGAAGTAGGTCGACAGTTCCATCGGGCAACGAACGCCCTTCGGCACGAACACGAACGAACCATCGGTAAAGACGGCGGCGTTCAGCGTTGCATAATAGTTGTCGGTGGTCGGCACGACCGAGCCGAGATACTTTTTGATCAGATCGGGATGTTCGCGGATGGCTTCCGAGATCGACATGAAGATCACGCCGGCCTTCTGGAGTTCCTTCTTGAACGTGGTGACGACCGAAACCGAGTCGAACACGGCATCGACGGCGACCTTGGACTTCTGCACGCCGGCCAGAATTTCCTGCTCGCGCAACGGAATCCCGAGCTTTTCATAGGTCCGCAGCAGTTCCGGATCGACTTCGTCGAGCGAAACCGGGCCGGTGATGTTCTTCGGCGCAGCGTAATAATAATAGTCGTTGAAATCGATCTTCGGGTAATCGACGCGCGCCCAGCTCGGCTCTTCCATGGTCAGCCAGCGGCGATAGGCGTCGAGACGCCATTCCAGCATCCACTCCGGCTCCTGCTTCTTGGCAGAGATGAAACGGATGATGTCTTCAGACAGGCCCTTGGGCGCCTTATCGACTTCGATGATCGTCTCAAAACCGTATTTGTACTGGTCGATATCGATCCCGCGGACCTGATCGATGGTTTCCTGAACGGCAGGCATCACATTCTCCAAATCTGGCCGAAATCAAAGGTCCGGCAGCTTGTCATCGTGTTGGCGGATTTCCGCCTTCATGTAAGTGCCAGAAGGGGAATTTCCCAGCTTTTGGCAAGGTCAAAATTTGCGTTTCCGCAAATCATTCTAAACTAGCGTCTATGCGGCCTGCCCCGAAAGCCGGCGTCGGCCCGCCACTTTGGCAAAAGCGGTTATGGCGCAGTCAATATCGGCTTCTGTGGTTGTCGGCCCGAGCGATATACGCAGGCCCCCCAGTTTTGGATCATGCCCCATGGCCGTCAGCACATGACTTTCGCCAACCCGGCCGGACGAGCAAGCAGAACCGGCCGAAAGCGCGATGCCTTCAAGATCGAAACCGATCTGTCCGGTCTCCGATTTCAACTCTGGCAACGTGAAAAAGCTGGTATTGGCCACACGCTCCACATCGGCACCATGAATGATCACGTCCGGAGCCGCACCACGCATGCCATTTTCCAGCCGGCTGCGCAGGGCCGCTATATGGACACAGCGCGCATCCAGTTCGCCCAGCGCCACTTCGGCCGCGGCCCCAAAACCGACAATCGCAAAAAAGTTTTCGGTTCCGGAACGATGGCCCTTTTCCTGACCTCCACCCCGGATCAACGGTTTTGGCATCAACACCTCGCCACGCGTCACAAGTGCGCCAACACCCTTCGGCCCGCCGATCTTGTGCGACGAAATGATCAGGAAATCGGCATCCAGCGCATTGATATCGAGCGGCAAACGCCCGGCCGCTTGCACGGCATCAACCACCATCAAGCCACCTACCGCATGCGCAAGCCTGGCCGCCTCAGCCACAGGCTGCACGATACCGGTCTCGTTGTTCACCAGCATGACGGCTACCATCGGCAGACCGGTTTCACGATCATGCCCAGCCAACATCACCTCAAGCGCCGCGAGATCAACAACGCCCTCACCCGTCACCGGGATTTCATGCACATTTTCGGAAGCGAAACGACCGCCTTCGCGAATGGCCGGATGTTCGATCGCTGAAACATAAAGCGCGCCGATTTTCAGCGGCGAACGGCCCATGCGGAATTCCGGCACAAGAACATGGTTGGAGGCCTCGGTGGCGCCACTGGTGAAAATGACGTGAGCCGGTTCGGCACCGACCAGAGCAGCAACCGAACGTCGCGCCTTTTCCAAGGCCGCCCGCGCTGCACGCCCCTCACCATGAACGGAAGACGCATTACCTGGCAGCGACAGCGCATCCATCATGGCAATACGCGCCTCATCACACAAAGGTGCGGTCGCGTTCCAGTCGAGATATGTGCGTTCAAGCGCCATGGCCGGCCATTGTCCGATGCGGTTCAGTTTCTAGATAGGCAGTGTACGGCGCATTTTCCTTGAAATTTTCGCCGGCCTTGCCGTATGAGACACCCAACCGGGGCAAACCTTGCTGGTCGCCCCAATTTCGAATGGTTCTAAACTGTTTCTAGAAAAGCTGAGCGGCTTCGTCAAGTCAAAGCACAGCCTAACAGTCAGGAACCTGCGACACTGACCGGAGTACCGATGCCCGAAGTCATTTTCAACGGCCCTGCAGGCCGCCTGGAAGGCCGCTACCAGCCATCCAAGGAAAAGAGCGCGCCGATCGCCATCATCCTGCACCCGCACCCACAGTTCGGCGGCACGATGAACAACCAGATCGTCTACCAGCTCTTCTACATGTTCCAGAAGCGCGGTTTTACGACACTCCGGTTCAATTTCCGCTCGATAGGCCGCAGCCAGGGCGAATTCGACCACGGCGCCGGCGAACTGTCGGATGCCGCGTCGGCGCTTGACTGGGTGCAGAGCCTGCATCCCGATTCGAAGAGCTGTTGGGTCGCCGGTTATTCTTTTGGCGCCTGGATCGGCATGCAGTTGCTGATGCGCCGCCCGGAAATCGAAGGTTTCATGTCGATCGCGCCGCAGCCGAACACCTATGACTTCTCGTTCCTGGCGCCCTGCCCGTCGTCCGGCCTGATCATCAACGGCGACGCTGACAAGGTTGCGCCTGAGAAGGACGTCAACGGCCTCGTCGAAAAGCTCAAGACCCAGAAGGGCATTCTCATCACCCACAAGATCGTAGAAGGCGCCAACCACTTCTTCAACGGCCAGGTGGATACGCTGATGGGCGAATGCGAGGATTACCTCGACCGCCGCCTCAACGGCGAACTGGTGCCGGAGCCGGCTGCCAAGCGCATCCGCTAAGCGCTTTATACAGAGCTTTCGAAAGGCGATCTCACGGTCGCCTTTTTTGTTGTCCAGCAACATCTCGACGAGCGCCGCTCAAGCATCATGTCATGACAGTTGCCAAGACGATACGAGGACCAAAGATGCGCAGACGACCAATCCATATACTGCTGGTTTCTTCCCTCCTCGCCGTCCCGGCCTCCTTCACCCCGACGGCAGCCTTCAGCGCGCCCAGTTTCGACTGTGCAAAAGCGTCCACACCTGCCGAACGGCTGATCTGCAACACCGATCTCGATGAGACGCTGGCCGGCAGGGACAACGAACTCGCCGCGATCTACAAAAGGGTCCTGACCGCAGCCGGAAACCGCCGGGCAAATATCGTCGCCGCCCAAACGCAATGGATCAGGCAGCGAGACACAGCCTGCATCCAGCCGGAAAAATCCAATGAGCAGCGGGCGCAATGCCTTACCGAAAGGTATGACGAGCGCATTCAAACATTAAAGCCGATGCAGGCCGGTGCTGAGGATAGCCTGGCGCTTTGCAATGGTCTGGTCGATCATTACAAGACTGCCCTGCAGACAGCTCCCAGTGATCGCCTATCCGGCGGTTTTCTGGAAACATTGAAAAAGACAGCTGACGTCAGGCTTGAAATCGCAAAATCGACCGAGTTCGCCTCCAGCACCAGCGCCGAAAGCCCCACAGCGGAAGACTATATCAAGCAGAATTTCAAGCCTGACGCCGCCTTGCTGCAAACGCTACGTGAAAACACTGAAGAGGGTAATTTGGCCTCCTCCCTGGCGGTCTGGATGACCCGCCTGCCAAAGACCGATGTTTATGGCATCTCGACGCTCAATGGCACGATGCGCTGCGAGGCCATCGAACTGCTCTTCAATGCGGAAAAAAACAAGGCAGCGGAAATCGATGATCCGGGCAACCAGTCCGAATGTACCGTCAGCTATTTTGCGGCAGTCGGCGATCAACCCGCACTGATCTCGCAAGATTTTATTGGCGAGACCTCGCCAAAGAACTATCACCTCGTCGAAGGCTACTCCGTCCATCCATGGAAGGGTGGCTGGCTGCCGGCCTGCAATATTTCCCTCACTTATGCACCGGAGATGAAAGTCCATCCCGGCAATCCGGCTTCGGTCGGTGCCGCTGACGAGGCTGAAGACTGCTCGCCCGGAGACGAGGCATGTGCAAATCTTCGACAGGCAGTGCTCACGCTCATGAGGCGTTACAAGGATGATCCTGAAACCATGCCTCGTCGCCTGATTTCGGAGCTTTCCGACAGTCAGCGTCAACAATTTCTAAGCTTGAAAGCAGCCTCGGATGCTCAGGCGTCCACCAGACAGGAAACCCCTTGGGAAACGGGAAATTACGTGTCTCTTGCCCTTGATGTAACCGGCATGGACGCCATTCCCCTGAACACGCAACCTGTTGCCCTGCCACTCGTGCTGAACGGCAAGCTTTTGCTGATCCTCGCGGGGCATCAGATGACGACCGGCTCTCGCGACCTGTCCGACTACGATGTCTGGGTAAAGGAGATGAAGGCAGACAAGGCGACATTTGTCACCAGCCTTACCGTCAGCCTTGCATTCGGTGCTTTGCAAACGGCTAAGGTATCGCTGCGATAGGGTAGCGTCGGCTGCGGATGAATATCCCGTCGCGTTTCCCGGGCTCAATTCACCGGCCGCAGATGGGATTGTCGCGGTGCCTGCTGCTGTTCAGCCTGGCACACGCGGTTGCGCCCGCTGCGCTTGGCTTCATAAAGCGCCATGTCCGCCTGCCGAAACATCTGCTCGGTTTCGTCCCGGGCAGCAAGAGGCGCAACACCAAAGCTTCCCGTCACTTTCAGGGTCGGCAAGCCAGCGAGCGATATTGTCGTCGTGCCCGCCCTCAGTGCCTGAGCGAACAGGACGGCCACTTCCACCGTGGCATTGGGGAGGAAGACCGCAAACTCCTCGCCGCCGATCCGGCCAAGAACAGCGCCTTGCGGCGCGCTCGAGCGCAGGAGTTCGCCAAAACGCTCGATCACCATATCACCGACATGATGGCCATAGGTGTCGTTGATCGATTTGAAATGGTCGAGGTCGCACATGATCACCGCGTGCTGGCCGTTGCCGGGGCGGCTGACTGCCCGTTTCACCGCCTTCTCAAAGCCACCGCGATTGGCAAGCCCAGACAAACTGTCACGCTCCGCACGGCCACGTTCCACGGCCATGATATCAAGTGTCAGGACAGCCAGCAGCATAAGGCCGACCGCCACAATCAGCACGGCCGTAATACTCTGCGAAATGACCGCATAATTGGTGGAAACATAGGCACTGGGCGTCGACCCCGGGCCAAGGACCGCCGCCAGCGCCGCTTTCACCAGAAAATGGCCGCCACTCAGCACCAGCACGATGGCAAGTGCCCTATCCATCATGGTCCGGCGCTCTGACAGAAAGACATTCATGGCTGCAGACAACGTCACAAGCGCGTAAGGTCCCTGATAGACGAAACCATAACCCCACCATGAACGCGGCAGATCGAGGACAACAGTATAAGCCATCATGCCGAACAGGAATGTCGCCATGGCAAACCATTTGGGAAACGGCCTGTCATACAGGACCGAAACGCCCCAATGCAGCAGAACCAGCCCCGCCAACACGCTGCCGTAGGCGGCCATTGCCCAGGGCCCCGGGTGCTCGGCATAGGCGACACCGAGTTCCGACAACATTGTCAGTGATGCGATGAACAGGCCGGCGGAAAACAACAGGGCAACGGAACGCCAGCGGCTGTAAATCGACACGACCGCGAACACGGCGCTGAAACACAGGCCGATGAAAAAATTCACCACCAGAAATATCGCGGCAGCAGACATGGACAATCAATCAGGCAAAATGGATGACACCGCACGGAACGTGCTGACCGGCACACTAGGGGCGCAGTGAGAACAAAATATTAAAGTGCCTCACGATTTGGCAGGGGCCAGAACACCACCGCTGACCGGCTGCTCAACCCCCGTCGTCCCGGGAAAGGTCAATGGCAGTCCACGCACGGAACGCACCGCCAGATAGGCCCATGCTTCGGCCTCCATCGAACCACCGTCGAAACCGGCCGCTTCGGCTGCAACCACCGTCGCCCCTTGCCCCGTGGCGAGTTCGGCAAACTCCTTCATGATCACTCCGTTCAGACGTCCGCCACCACACACAACATAGGTTTTGGCTTGCTCCGGCAGATGTGCCGCAGATTTCAGAATCGCAGCCGCCGTCACATGCGCAAGCGTGCGCGCACCATCCGCAAGCGAAGCCTCACCAACCTTGGGCGGAAGAAAATCGCCGCGATCGAGCGACCTGCGTACATTGCCTGAAAAGAACGGGCTTTGCAGATATCGCTCGGCCAGAGCCGGGACGACATGACCGGAGGCCGCTATCCGCCCGCCCTTGTCATAGGCGCCGCCACCATGCGCCTCCACCCATTGGTCGATCAACATGTTGCCGGGCCCGCTGTCGAAAGCGGAAAGCGTGCCGTCACTGCCCACAAAGGTCAGGTTGGAAATGCCGCCGATGTTTACGAACACCACGGGCATCTCGCAGCTCTGCGGCAGGTTGGCGGAAAGCGCTGCGTGATAGACCGGGATCAAAGGCGCGCCCTGCCCGCCAAACGTCATGTCCCTGGCGCGCATGTCATAAACGACATCAATGCCGATCTCGGCAGCCAGCAACGCGCCGTCACCGATCTGCACCGTCAGCGCATCATCCGGCCTGTGCAGAACCGTCTGGCCATGAAAACCGACAAGATCTATATCCGATGGCTCAAGGCCGTTTTGCACAAGAAACGATTTCACCGCCGCCGCATGGCAGAGCGTCAGCATTATTTCGCTTTCACCAAGATCATCCGGCCGCTGCGTCCGCTCGGTGATCGCCTTAGCCACCTCCAGTGCCCGTTTCCAGCGTTCTCGCAATTGCGGATCATAAGGCACGTAATAACTCGGCCCGCGCTCGACACTATTTTCACCGTCGGTGCGCAGCAGTGCCACGTCGATCCCGTCCATCGATGTGCCGCTCATCAGCCCGATTGCCGTTTTCATCTCAGTCATTGATGCCATCCAGAATCACTTTTGAAGTGATTATCCCAGAAAACGGTGCTAGGTGCCGTCTCGCACATAAAATCACATGCATACAGAGTAGAGAGATGTCCAGGTTCAAGTCCGATTTTCTCCGCACGCTCGACGAGCGCGGCTTCATTCACCAGATCTCCGACGAGGCGGGTCTCGACGAACTGTTCGCCAAGGAAACCGTGACCGCCTATATCGGCTTTGACCCGACGGCACCTTCCCTGCATGCCGGCGGCCTCATCCAGATCATGATGCTGCACTGGATGCAGCAGACAGGTCACCAGCCGATCTCCCTGATGGGCGGCGGCACCGGCATGGTCGGAGATCCATCCTTCAAGGATGACGCTCGCCAGTTGATGACGATCGACACGATCGAAAGCAACATCGCCTCGATCAAGCGCGTCTTCGCCAATTACCTTTCCTACGGGGAAGGCGCGAAGGACGCCATGATGATCAACAACGGCGACTGGCTGCGCGACATCAACTACCTCGAATTCCTGCGCGATGTCGGTCGCCATTTCTCGGTCAACCGCATGCTGTCCTTCGACAGCGTGAAGACACGCCTTGATCGCGAGCAGTCGCTTTCTTTCCTCGAATTCAACTACATGATCCTGCAGGCCTACGATTTCGTGGAACTGAACAAGCGTTACGGCTGCCGCCTGCAGATGGGTGGCTCCGATCAGTGGGGCAATATCATTAACGGTATCGACCTCGGCCACCGGATGGGCACGCCGCAGCTTTACGCGCTGACATCGCCACTGTTGACGACCGCGTCAGGTGCCAAGATGGGCAAATCGCTCAACGGCGCCGTCTGGCTGAACCCGGACATGCTGTCTGCCTACGACTTCTGGCAATACTGGCGCAATACAGAGGATGCCGACGTATCGCGCTTCCTGAAGCTCTACACGACACTGCCGATGGACGAGATCGCGCGCCTGTCCGCGCTGGGCGGCTCCGAGATCAACGAGGTCAAGAAAATCCTCGCAACCGAAGTCACAGCCATGCTGCACGGCCGTCAAAATGCCGAGCAGGCTGCAGAAACTGCTCGCAAAACCTTCGAGGAAGGCGCGCTGGCCGATAACCTGCCGTCGATCGACGTCGCTCAGGGTGAACTCGACGCCGGCATTGGCCTGCTCGCCCTGATCGTCAAGGCCGGCCTTGCTGCGTCGAACGGCGAGGCCCGCCGTCACGTTCAGGGTGGCGCGGTACGCATCAACGACGTGGCGATTTCCGATGAGCGTACGGTCATCGGCTCGGGTGAAGTCACAGGTGACGGCGTGATCAAGCTGTCGCTGGGCAAGAAGAAGCACATTCTCGTCCGTCCTGCCTGAGAGCAGACAGACAGAACACCGATCTGAAGAAGGCCGCTGCAAGCGGCCTTTTTCTTGCCTGTTTACTGGAACTCGAAAATCTGACGGAACACACCCGGTGCGATGATCGACAACGGATTGACGGTCAGGTCGGGCTTGGAAAATTTTCCGCTCAATTTGAAGGTAATGCCGAGCAGGCCCCGATCGCGACCATTGCCGAGAATGGCCCCGAATAACGGTAGTTCGCCGAACAGACGATTGAGGCCGTAAGCCGGCATGAACGTACCGGTCATGTCCATGGTGCCATTGGCATCCTTGACCATGCCCTGAAATGTCGCGCCGATATTTTCGCCACGCACGAGGCCGTTGTCGAGCGACATCGCACCGTTGCGATACATCAGCCGGGCAAAACCGCGCTGGAACTTGGATGAACTGATATCGATATCGCCCTTCACGGCGGAATTCAGGCTTCGACCGCCGTCGCCGGACGGCGTCGTCACCATCGACTGCAGACGCTGCTCATTGACGACCGAGAAGTTGCGGACGTCGATCGTGCCGTACCATTCGCTGCCGTTCTTGCTGTCGAACTTGATGTTCAAGAGCCCGCCGCGCATATGGGAATAGAGATCTGCAAATCGGGCAAGGGAGCCGGCGTCACCGCTGGTCAAGGAAATGATATCCCGTCCGTTGCTGCTCTGGGTTTCTCCGACCACGGCCTGCCCGTTATTGGTGACGCCCGTCAGATCCAGTCGCTTCACGTCACCGCCGCGGATGGTCAACAGAAGCGAGGCATTGCGGATCATCTCGTCGTTGAACCCGATCAACCGCGAGAGCCTCAGCCGGACCGTTGCTCCACCATCCGAACTGCTGTCGGCAACGCCACCACCGGTAGGGCTGCGCATGCGGCTGATGATGGGGCGCAGGTCCGCACTGTCCCCCGTGACGCCGATGTCATAGACACCCTTGCTCTGCTTGAGCGTCACCGCAAAATTGTCGGAGGGCGAAAGGTTCATGCTCGAAAAATTCGCCGCCGAAAGCTGGCTGCCCACGAGGCTGATATCGCCCCTTGCAGAGAATCCGTCACCGTTCAGAACGAATTTTTCGATATCGGTACGGCTGTCTGTCTTCGATACTTCGAAGGACGCCTTGGCAGAAATGCCGCTGCCTTTGGTCCAGCCCACATAAGGAATGGAAAGCGCTGCCTTGTCGAGATCAAGTTTGACGGCCTGCCGCTTGTCGTCGATCCGTGACAGTTCGACAGCCACGGTTCCATCGATGATGTCCGAAAGCCCCGGAGCCAGTTTCTCCCGCTGAACATTGGTAAGCGACGCCGTGATCACACGCTCGCGCTTGACCTCGGATTCCTTGCCGACTGGCTCGACAAGCATGATATCAGCCGGCACAGAATCGATCTGTCCCTTGGCATCCAGACGCGCCGCCTGAGGGTCGATCACCAGTTTTCCGTCGACATTGGCGATTTTGTGCCCTTCCATCGGGCGAGCCAGATCGACGCCATCCAGAGCCACCTGGGCCTTGAAATCGGGCTTTGGCGGGTTCTGGTCGGAAATCAGCCCGAACCTGGCCTGCACGTTGGCGCTTGCCTTGCCGGAAAAATCATCGATTTGCAGCCCTGTGCCCCTCAAACCGTTGACCGGTCGTGCACTTGCCAGTTCGGCGACAGCGTCCGCCTTGCCCGTGACCTTGATGTCAAGGTCGGCCATGAGTGGCTTGGTATAGGTCTGGGCAATAGTGAAATTGCCGCCCTCGACATTGACCACACGCTTGGAAGCAAAGGTCGCGCTCGCCTTGTCGATTTTCACGCTCAACCGTTCTCCCTTGAGGTCGAAATGACCTCCGAGATCCTTCAGCGGCGGAATGTCGCCCGGTAGCACAAGGCGGTTGCCGGCAATGTCGAAACTGATCCGCAACTCGTCGCCATCGAGATTGAGCGGCATGCCGGGGCCTTTCATCCGCCCTGCGGGGATGAAGACGGCAATGGACCCGTTGGTAATATCGCCGCCAAACATGTTGGCCATTACCCAGTCGCGGGGCTTGCGCGCCATCCAGAACGGCCAGAGCTGCTTGACGGCGGCCACCTTCATTTCCGGAAGCTGTGCACCAAAACTGATTTCCGGCGACACTTTTCCATGCAGGCTCAGGTTCAGTGATCCGGCCATCTGCCCCATGGGGCTGCTCACCAGCAACTGGTCGATTTCAAGCCGTCTCTCACCCGACAGATAACGGCCGCCGGCCTTGAGGTCGAACATGACGGTATCTTCGCCGGAATTTTCCGACTGTGTCCGCGCACCGCTGACAAGAAGGTCGAGGCCGATGCCTGGCCGCTTGTCATCCGCATTAAGGCGATCAAGATCGATAACCGCACCGCTGATCGGCACGACAGTCAGGCCGAGCCGGGCCAAGGACGGCAATATCTCGATAGACTGTTTGGAAAAATTATAAGCGACATTGATCTCGGCACCCGACAGTGCCTGCCCGACACCGTCGAAATAGAACGTACCGGGTCGTCCCAGCAGCTTGGCCTTGATGGCCTGCGTTGTTGTTGCCGTTTGCCGGGACGCGGAAATATCGAGGTCAAGCGAACCTTCCAGCCCCTCTCGCGGACTGCCATCCGGTGCGTGCTGCAACAGGAACGGCGTCACCTCCACACCGTTCACCCGGCCCTGCAGGCCGGTGGTGACGTTGTTGACCGCTGTCGCCTTGATATCGAGTTGCGCTACGCGTCCATCAAGTTCGAGCGCGCCCTCCACCCGCACCAATCCATCCGGTGTGCGTGTCAGCTGCAGCGTTTCCACCTTCAGAACAGATATCTTGCCGTCCCGTGCCGGCGGAAACCGGACCTCGAAGCCGGAGATCGTCATCGATCCGGTGCCGGTGCGCTCGATAAGCCCGCGCGCTTCATCGAGCCGCTGAAACACCTGCTCAAGCGCAGGCGGCAGGTCATCGACGCGCATATTGGCGGGGTCGAGCGGATCGCCGGCTGGCAATACTGCCGTATCAAGGCTGATGTTTTCAGCCTCCATGTGGCGAACCGTCAGCTTGCCGGACAAAAGAGCCAGCGGATCGACAGCCATGCGCATGGCACCGAGTTTCGTCAGGTGCTTGCCGGTGGCCACTTCGACCAGATCGACGTCACGCGCCTCCAGCGCGATGCGCCAGGTATTGTCGATTCGGATCGCGGTAGAGCCGACGGTGGCCTGATAACGTGGACCGATAGCGCCATTCAGCGCCGATTGCGCCTGTGCCTCCAGCGCACCATCGATCGTGCCCGTTTCGATCGCGGCCAGGACGAGCCCGAATGCCACGGTGAGGAACAGCAAAAAAGACGCGCAATACCGCGTAACCCGCCGTGTCCGCCGGCGTTGCGGCGGCGGGCAATGCACGATGATGGGATCATCCACCTGCGCCGAGGGCAATTCGTGCAAGGCAATCATGTCCTTGCGCGTGAATCGCACCTTTTCTCCGCGTATCTCCGCCATAACTCTCCGGAACGAATCGAAAATGCGCACAGACCCCTGCTGGACGCGGACGCGGCCAATATATATCGAATGCGGCAACAATCACCCCATGATGGGGCGAAAGAAAGGAAAATCATGTCTGAACTTGCGATCGGTCAGCCTGCACCCGCTTTTGCCCTGCCGCGCGATGGCGGCAGCACCTTTTCTCTCGCCGATCTTTCGGGAAAAACCGTCATCCTGTATTTTTATCCCAAGGACGACACGAGCGGTTGCACAACGGAAGCCGTTGATTTTACTGGCCTCGCAGCAGAGTTCGAAAAGGCTGGAGCGGTCGTTATCGGCGTTTCGCCCGACACCGTTGCCAAGCACGAAAAGTTTATCGCAAAACATTCCCTCTCTCTCATCCTAGCCGCCGACACCGACCAGACTGCAGCAAATGCTTACGGCGTATGGAAAGAGAAGAGCATGTATGGCCGCACCTATATGGGCATCGAACGCTCGACCTTTCTGATCGGTCCGGATGGCGTGATCCGCCAGATCTGGCCGAAGGTGAAGGTCAAGGGCCACGCAGACGAAGTTCTGGCTGCAGCACGTACAGTCGGCGGCGCGTAAGGCGGAGACAAGCACGGAGAACCGCGCCATGGAGAACGCGAAAGTGCCCCAATCGAAACCGCTCAACCCGGGTTCGCTGCGCAGCGGTGCGACGGAGGCGATCCTCGCCGCCGACCTCGACCACAAGACACTGCTGGCTCAGGAAACCGCCACGCGCTGGTTCGAGCGCCGCCTCTCCTTGCGCTCGCCACTCGATCCTCCACTCCCCATGCGTCCCGGGCGCCCTGAGAAGCCGGAGCTTGTGCCGCCGCGCGCCGTCGAAAAACGTTCGCTGCACACACTCAACGGCCGCATCGCGCTGTTGCACTCCATCGCCCATATCGAACTTAACGCGGTGGATCTGGCACTGGATATCGTCGCCCGGTTCGCCAGCGAGCCGGTACCGCATTCCTTCTTCGACGGCTGGATGCAGGTGGCGTTCGAGGAGGCAAAACATTTTCGCATGGTTAGAGCCAGGTTGAACGACCTCGGCGCCGACTATGGCGATATGCCGGCTCATGACGGATTGTGGCAGGCCGCCCATTCGACCCGCAACGACCTCACAGCGCGGCTTGCCGTCGTGCCGCTCATTCTGGAGGCCCGAGGTCTTGACGTGACGCCATCCCTGCAGGCCAAGATGCGGGAAACCGGTGACCACGAAACCGCCGCGGTTCTCGACGTCATCTACAATGACGAAAAAGGCCATGTCGCAATCGGCGCCAAATGGTTCCGTTTCCTGTGTGCCCGGGAACGCAAGGATCCGGCAGCCACATTCAAGGAGCTGGTGCGCGCCAATTTTCGCGGCTCGCTGAAACCGCCCTTCAATGATGTCGCCCGCGCAGAGGCCGGTCTGACGCCGTCTTTCTATCGTTCACTGACATCTACAAGCCAATCCTAATAGGAAAAACCGGACAAGCACTTGGCTTTCCATCTCAATAGTTTCGGGTAAATCCGATGCACCTCTTGTAAAGCATTCATTAACCCTAACATCGTGTAATCCCGCCATGCCGAGCGACCAGAAAACGAGTCGCAATCCGGGAGACAAGTCTTGGCTGATGCGGGTGAAAACAGAGTATTTGGAAAACGTGCGACCCAGCACGTTCTGGTTCTCGCCTCGGGCGACAGGGTTCGCCATATGGTCATTCGCCCCTGGATGACAGGCGTCGTCGCGGGCACTGTCGCCCTGTTCGCGCTCGGTTACCTCGGCGCCACTGCCTATCTTGTTCTACGCGACGATCTGATCGGTGCCACCATGGCGCGGCAGGCCCGCATCCAGCATGATTACGAAGATCGAATCTCCTCGCTGCGCGCACAGCTCGATCGCGTCACCTCGCGGCAGTTGCTCGATCAGCAACTGGTAGAGCAGAAGGTGGAAAAACTACTGCGCCAGCAGACAGCCCTTTTCTCCCGTAATGGCAAGCTTGGTTCTCTTCTGGAGCGCGCCGAAGACGCCGGCATTTCCGCAGCACCTGCATCCGAGGCCAAGGAAAGTGCGGCAGAGGCGATCGATCGTCAGGCCGGCCTGACGACATCATCGATCAAGCCCGCACGGACGGCGCTTGCCTATGCGCCCGGCGGCGAGAACATGGCCGATCGCGCCGACCGCATCTTTTCCAAAGTGACGCTGTCGCTCAAGGGTATCGAAAGCGAACAACTCAAGACCATCGAAGGACTGACCTCCGACGCCGCCACCAAGGCCGATTCTATGGCGCAGATCATGCGACGTACCGGCGTAGAGATTTCCGATAAACGCGGCGAGGCTCAGACGCTGGAAGCGCCGGCCCTGCGCACCGATGAA
This sequence comes from Endobacterium cereale, assembly GCF_009617585.1. Taxonomy (GTDB): domain Bacteria; phylum Pseudomonadota; class Alphaproteobacteria; order Rhizobiales; family Rhizobiaceae; genus Neorhizobium; species Neorhizobium cereale. Next base: position 33,924 of record NZ_WIXI01000030.1, read on the forward strand.
AGCAAGAACGGTGACGTCAAGGGCGGCGTTGGTGGCCCATTTGTCGAACCGATGAAATTCGATCGTTTCAACGCATCACTCGATGAACTCGACACCGCACTCAGCCGGCTCGAAATCGTACGTGAAACGGCACAGGCCCTGCCCTATGGCAATCCGGCTCCCGGTCAGGGCATCACCAGCCGGTTCGGCAATCGCCCCGATCCTTTCCTCGGTCGCCTCGCCTTCCATGGCGGCATCGACTTTCAGGCGGAAACCGGTCTCGCAGTGAAAGCGACCGGTGCCGGCAAGGTCATCACTGCCGGCTGGGCATCAGGTTACGGCAACCTCGTTGAGATCGACCACGGCCAGGGCATCACCACACGCTACGGGCACATGTCACGCATCCTCGTTCGTCAGGGCCAGGTGATTTCAGTGGGCGACACGATCGGCCGCGCCGGCGCAACCGGCCGGGCAACCGGCCCCCACGTGCATTACGAAGTCCGCCGCAATGGCGAGGCGGTCAATCCGATCCATTTTCTCAATGCCGGACTGAAACTCACCACCTATATGAACTGATTGCGAACTTGACGATTGCCAACGACGCAAACGCTTTGCTGCCTTTTCAGAGAAACAAGTCACCGTTTTATTCACTAACAATGCCGCCATATGGTCGCATTTCTTGACTTGACGTCTTTTTAATTTTATGTGGCCCGCATCGTCGGGCAGGACTAAGACCCGACTCACGCGTGTTCGCACCGAACCGGAACGGGAAACCACCTCCCTTTGACGACATTTGCTGATCTTGGCCTGAGCCAGAAAGTCCTTTCCGCAGTCACCGACGCGGGCTACTCCACGCCCACGCCGATCCAGGCGGGTGCCATTCCGCCGGCGCTGCAGCGCCGCGATATCCTTGGCATCGCCCAGACGGGTACCGGTAAGACGGCGTCCTTCGTTCTTCCGATGCTGACCCTTCTCGAAAAGGGCCGCGCCCGCGCGCGCATGCCGCGCACGCTGATCCTCGAGCCGACCCGCGAACTCGCGGCACAGGTCGCCGAGAATTTTGAAAAATACGGCAAGAATCACAAGCTCAACGTGGCTCTGCTGATCGGCGGCGTGTCCTTCGACGAACAGGACCGCAAGCTGGAGCGCGGCGCAGACGTGCTGATCTGCACCCCCGGCCGCCTGCTCGACCATTGCGAACGCGGCAAGCTGCTGATGACCGGCGTCGAGGTTTTCGTCATCGACGAAGCCGACCGCATGCTCGACATGGGTTTCATCCCGGACATCGAACGCATCGCCAAGATGATCCCGTTCACACGCCAGACCCTGTTCTTCTCGGCCACCATGCCGCCGGAAATCCAGAAGCTGGCCGATCGCTTCCTGCAGAATCCGGAACGCGTCGAAGTCGCCAAGCCGTCTTCGACCACCAAGACGATCACGCAGCGCATTGTCGCGTCGCACAACAAGGATTATGAGAAGCGCGCCGTTCTGCGCGACCTCATCAAGGCTCAGGACGAACTGAAGAACGCCATCATCTTCTGTAATCGCAAGAAGGATGTGGCGGATCTGTTCCGTTCGCTCGAGCGCCATGGTTTTTCCGTCGGCGCATTGCACGGCGACATGGACCAGCGTTCGCGCACGGCCATGCTGCAGGGCTTCAAGGACAACCAGATCACCCTGCTCGTCGCTTCCGACGTCGCGGCGCGCGGTCTGGACATCCCGGATGTCAGCCACGTCTTCAATTTCGACGTGCCGATCCATGCCGAAGACTACGTCCACCGTATTGGCCGCACAGGCCGCGCCGGACGTTCCGGTCAGGCTTTCACGCTGGTCACCAAGTCCGATTCGAAGTATCTCGACGCCATCGAAAAGCTGATTGGCGAAAAGATCGAATGGCTTTCCGGCGACCTGTCGGAACTCGGTGCGCCAATGGAGAGTTTCGAGAGCGGTGACAAGGGTCGCCGTGGTCGTGACAAGGGCCGTGGCGACAAGGATCGCGGCAGAGATCGCGGTCGCGATCGTGATGGCCGCCGTGGCTCATCCAGTCATTCGGATGACACCAAGCCGGTCGATACTGTTGCAGTCAGCCAGCCAAAAGAACCCGTAGCCGTAACGGAAACCACAAGGACCGAAGTCGTGAACGCCGAAGCCAAGCAAGATACCCGCAGGCAGCAGAACGGTAATCGCAATGCGCGTCCGTATCCGGCAAACGACGACGGTCGCGACCAGCGCCGCCAGCGCCATCACCGTGATCACGATGACGGCCCGACCCCGGTCGGTTTCGGCGACGACATTCCTGCCTTCATGCTGATTGCCGGCAAGGCCTGATCGGCCGCAAGCAATGGCATTTCCCGGCATCGATTTTCCAGGCGTCGGCTGCGGTCTGATCATTCAGCGCGCCGACGGCAAGGTCCTGCTTTACCGGCGCGTCAAACCGCCGGAAGCGGGGCACTGGAATATCGTCGGTGGCAAGGTGGACCAGATGGAGCATTCCTCTGACGCCGCCCGCCGCGAGGCCGAGGAAGAAACCGGCCTGTCCATCGGCGCCGTCGATTTTCTCTGCACGATCGAAGCAATTGTCGAAGCAGACCGCCAGCACTGGATCTCCATGATCTACGTTGCGCGCGCATTTTCCGGTGAACCGCAGCTGACCGAGCCGGACAAGCTCTCCGAAATGGGCTGGTTCGATCTTTCCGACCTGCCGCAGCCGCTTTCGGTGTTTGCACAGCAGGCCTTTGCGGCCTTCACCGGCAACAGCCCGGCATAAGATCACGGGATTATGCCGCAAGCGTTGCACTGCGGGATTGATTGGCGATTGACCCCTTCTTACCCAAAAGTTAAACAGTCGCCGCAACTGGATGCCTCACAGCGCTAGCGGAGCTTGAATGCACAAGACGAGAAAGGCTGCACGGTCCTTTCGCGCGGATGGTTACGCCATCCTGACGCGCTGGCCGACGCTTGTCGCCTTTCTGCTGATCGCCGCCTTTTCGGGCGCCGGCTTCCAGTCCGCCAATTCCATGTTGCAGCAATATCGCCAGCTGTTCGACAGCGAAGGCGGCGACAACACGCTGCAGATCGCAAACCGCGAACAACCGCGCCTCGCGGTCGCAACGGCGGTTTCGGAAAAACAGCAATCCACATGGCAGGGCGCCACCGACGGCATTCTCCCGTCGGCGCATGCACTGGCACATCCGTTCGATGCCTGGCGCGGCACCATTGCCCCCCGCCAGCAGCAGCTTTCGCAATTTACGGCCCTCGTCTCCGCGCGCGGACCGCCTCGCCTTTCGTGACGCCCTTATCGCTCGCGAACTGAAAACAGCGCTTCCTGACGGCACCTTTGGTGCCCTGCGCGCAACAGGACCATATCCATGAGAAATTCCCGCTGGCTGGTGGCGACTTATATCGTCATCATTTTAATCGGCACGCTCGTTGCGTTGCCCAACATTCTGTCGCCGTCCATGCTGGCGCGTATGCCGTCCTGGCTGCCGCACACGCAGGTTTCCCTCGGCCTTGACCTTCGCGGTGGTTCCCACCTTGTGCTGGAAGTCGATCGTGCCGACCTGATCAATGAGCGCCTGCAGAGCCTGCTGCAGGACAGCCGCCGCGTGCTGCGCGACAAGCGCATCGAAACCTCGGCGATCCGCCGCAATGGTGACAATATCACCGTCACGCTGCGCGATCCCGCCGCCCGCGACAACGCCGTCACGGAGCTGCGCACGCTCTCCAACCCGGTCAGCCTGGCAACCGCCATCGGCCAGAGCGATCTCAATGTCGCCACCCCGCGCGACAACACGATCACGCTCAACTACACCGATGCCGGCATCAACCAGTACATCACCAATGCCGTCGAGCAGAGCCTTGAAATCATCCGCCAGCGCGTCGACCAGGTCGGCGTTGCCGAGCCGACGATCCAGCGCGTCGGTTCTGACCGCGTCCTTGTCCAGCTTCCGGGCGAACAGGATCCGTCGCGCCTGCGTCAGCTGCTCGGCTCCACCGCCAAGATGAGCTTTCACCTTCTCGGCCAGCAGGGTGAACCGGGCGTCACCATGATCCCGGACGAACAGGGCCAGCAATACCCGGTTCTCGACCGCGTCGAACTGTCGGGCGACCACCTGACCGACGCCCGCGCCGCCTTCGAGCAGCAGAGCCAGCGTCCAATCGTTTCCTTCCGTTTCGACAGCTCCGGTGCGGCCCGTTTCGCCCAGATCACCCAGGCCAATGTCGGCAAGCCCTTTGCCATCGTTCTCGACAACAAGGTGCTGAGCGCCCCGGTCATCCAGACCCCGATCACC
>NZ_WIXI01000020.1 GCF_009617585.1 Endobacterium cereale
CCGAACATATGAATGCACCGTCCGATGGTGAACTACGAGGAAAATACCTTGCTAACCGGGCCGTTCCACATATGAATCGCACACTGCCAACACGATGAAACCTGTAAATGGGGACACTGCCTAGTGAGCGGGACTAGCTCAGCGTATTCTCGACCTGAGACGCGCATTCATGAGAAACTCTTGCTTGGTCGCGAACATTCCCAAAAGCTTCGTGAGACGTAATTGCTCATCGCTTGTGATCTTGTACTGGAGCGCGAATTCAGTGACAGTCATCACTTGTTGAGTGACCTGCATCTCCAAATCTGCCGTATCAATATGTTTCGACAACTTCACTCTCCGCGTTACAGCGAAGGCAACGCGTGTGAAGCGATGAAGTTTCGGTACGTTATCGTACTCGGACCAGTTTTTTTCTTAACGAAACATGCCCGAACGACCGCCAATTCGGACAAAGTCGATGGCCGTAGAAGGCCTTGGCGCAATCGTCGGGAATGTGCTGCAAATCACGATAGTAACGGTTAACAATGCACCCGTCCTTCTATCGGCATAATTTCGTGATTATAGCATGGATGGCCTAAATAAAGAACGCCATGACGAATACGGATCTGCGTGAGGCCGTGCCCTGGATGACGCCAAACATTGATAGACGCGGTTAAAGCCCAACATCATTCGATTTTTAGCTTGAAGGGAATCGAACCTTGGACACGTTATTTTTCAGGTGGAAAACCGTAGGTAACGCTGCTGATCTTTAAAACATATTCCTGATGGCTGGGCGGGAATGGGCAAGCAGCGACTCGTCTCGCCAGCATGCTTTCATATTGGCTGGGGGCTATCACCCGGCAGGTTGGCGTTTAATGGAGCGAGGTCGCTCACGGCGCGGTATCCGTGGAGATTCTCAAACAAGAGAATTTCCGGTAGCACCGAATACGAATACGTCCCTCTCAGCTCGCACAACAACTCTGTTGCGGCCGGTGTGCTTGGCTTGGTAGAGCGCAGCATCGGCCTCCTTCAACAGAACACCTGCGCGCTCAACCTCGCGCCCCTCCAGGCAAGAAACGCCAATGCTCGCAGTGAGACGAATTTTCTTGCCCGATCCAACATCAACAGACAGCATCTCAATAGCCTTTCTCAACACTGCCGCTACGCCGCTGGTGCTATCGGTATCAAGGCCTTCGACAAAGCCACAGAATTCCTCACCTCCATACCTCCCAACGACAAGTCCATGACGCTCGAAAAAACTGGATGAGGTCCGGGCGACTTCGCGTAGGCATGCATCACCGGCCTCGTGGCCATATGTATCGTTGATGGACTTGAAATGATCGAGATCGATCATGAGGACGCATAGATCAGAACGCGCAGCCATCGCACGGTTGAACGCATTGTCGAGTTTCTGCTCAAAGGCGCGTCTGTTCAGCAATCCGGTCAGGCCGTCCTGATCGGACAAAACAAGCAGCATCTCATTGGTGCGCTTGAGATCAAGCGAGAGCGCGCTGTAAGCCTCGACGGCATCCGTGACCGTTCGCAATTCTTCAAAGACCGGTCGTGCAACCGTATCCTCGCGGGCCTCGAGTCTTGAGACTGCCACCGATATCGGCCGCAGGATGTGCCGGCTGACAACCCATAAAACCAGCACCAGGAACACTGCCGGCAAGATCAATATGAAGAGCCATCCGAAACGGACGTCCCGAGCCGCTCTTTCGATCGTCGAGGCCAGGTCATCCGCGAGCTTGACAGCGTCGTTGGACAGGTTGTCGCCCAAAGCCTCCGTCGTTCGAATCGCCCGCTGGTAGGCCTCGGCCGCCGCCACTTCCGCCTGTTCGATCTTTCCGTTATCCGCCGGGCCGGAAGTGTCGGATCGCAAAGAACGCACCGCTTCCCGCTGCGCGGTGATCACCTTCACATCGGCAGCGATGTTGCGGCCGCCATCGATCAACAACTGATTGTCATCAAGGGTGAAGCTCTGCGTGAGCGTCTGTAACTGCAACTGTATCTGCCTTTCGACGCGGCGATCGTGGGCCAGATACACGGAGCGAATGAGCGACGCGGCACGCTCGATTTTCAGGGCATTTCTGTTTTGTGAAAGGATAAGCGGGATCTGCTGCTCTCTGGCTACGCCTGCTCCTTGTTCAACGCGATTGAGGAACTGGACGGAGTATAGCGATGCTGCGAAGACATAGATCCCGACAACGACGAGCGCAAAGCGGCCCGTCAATCGCAAGGACAATCCATTCCGGAAAAGCCGCGGCATGATCATCACGTCGGTCAGAAGATACTGAAAGGAAAATACGTGTCGTTGACCTTGTCGTAGACACCATTGAGGCGGATCCGTTTCAATGCCGCGTTGATATTTTCGAGCAATGCAGCGTCGCTTTTGCGGGCAGTAATATGAGATGTGCTTTGCAGCAGATCGTTAGTGACCGGGTCTCCGATGAAATCGAAGCGGGCCTCCTGGCTGGAGTCGAGGAAACTCATCAGCTCAATTGCATCGGCAAGGATCAGGTCGACCTTTCCTTCCTGGAGCTCCGCCTGGGCTTCAGGCTGATCCTTGGTGATAACAATTGTATTTTTCGCCGCGTAGATTTTCTGCAAGTAATCAGCCTGCATCGTGCCTGCTCCGGCAGCGATCCTTGCCCCCGCGAGCGCCTCTGGACGAATGTCGAGAAATGTCTTGGCGTCGCCCACAAAGACGGCATGGGAGCGGTAGTACGGATCAGAAAACGCGATGCGCTGCGCGCGTTCTTCTGTATAGGCCATACTGGCGACCATCAGGTCGAATTTTCCAGATTCAAGATCGTCGATGATCGTCACCCAGGGGACAGCGACAAACTCGCACTCGACCGCCATCTCCTTGCAAAGAGCTTTGGCAATATCGACATCGAAGCCGGACAGTTGCCCCTTTTCATCGAGGAAGTTGAATGGGGGATATGCACCCTCGGTACCTATCCGAAGGATCTTATCGTCAGCCGCCACCGACCCGCCGGCGAGCAACGGCAACAACAAGCAGGCAGTAGCAAGCAGATCACGCATCTGACACCCCCTTATATTTCATGTCACAATATCAGCGATTTCTTAAAATCTACTGCCGCTTTACCCTAAACCAACTGTTAAATTCATGGACTGCGAGAGGTTTGCACGAAACGTAGTGGCCTTGACGCCGCATCTACAGGTCTGCCTTCGCTGCCATCCACGATCCAGAGTTCCTCTAATCAAAGTCTCCATGCCAATTCGGCAGCCCATAAAGGGCAGCCCATAAAGGCTAGCAAGATAGTATCCCTTGCAAGACGTCGCATCCGGTCTCGACAAGGCAGGTCAGCTGCTAGGGTGTTCTATCTCCCCTGGCACGGCTTTGACGCCTAGTTTTTCGACAATGGCGTGGGTCTTTGCTACGCAACTGCTCACCTGAGGATAACACACGCCCGGTCTAAAACGCTAATATAGCGCATTTCGCGATCAAAGCGCATTCCTTCCAGATCCTTCAATGATTTCACGAACAATTAAGCATCGCAGGTTCCGGGAAATTAAGCTGCCGATGAAATACTGACGTCACTCGGAGGGGTATGAAATCGTTCCGCGCATGAACATGAAAAAATATCCAATTTTGCGTGCGTGGTAATGATCTCTTCTTTCACGAGCCTCTTCAGCGTCAGGAATGACGATCCCACCTTGGCTATCGCGCAACAGGCGGCGCTATCGAAACAGATACCACTGATGTACTTCATCCTCATGGTGAACACATGGGGCGTCGCCATAACGCATCTGCCCGTTGCTCCATTTTTTCTGACAGTCATCGTCCCGTCTGTAATGACTGCGGCCTGTGCTGTCCGAATGCTGCAATGGGGGCTTCGTGTCCGCAGACCCGCGGCTAGCGCAGATCAGGCGATCGCTGAGCTGCGCCGGACAAACAGGATCGCCTGGGTGCTTGCCGGCATATTTGCAGGCTGGGGAATAGGCCTGACTCCTTACGGCGACAGTTTCATGCAAAGCCATGTCGCGTTTTACATGGGTATCACCGTCATAGGCTGCATATTCTGCCTCACCCATCTTCTACCTGCCGCAATGGCCGTCACCTTCGTCGTCAACATCGCATTCGTTGCCTATTTCGGACTGACCGGAAACGCTATTTTCATGGCGATGGCAGTCGATGTCGGTCTCGTTTCGGCCGCGATGCTCATGGTGCTGTGGGTACAATATCGAGACTTCATGCATCTCGTTGTTTCCCGCAGAGAACTGGAAAAAAAGAAGAATGCTCTCGAAAAACGCGAGTTGGAGCTAGTCGATGAGCAAAGGCAGACAGAAGCCTTAAGCGAGGAAAACAGAAAACTCGCCAACATGGATAGCCTGACCGGCCTTGCCAACAGACGATTTTTTTTCAGCAGTCTCGACGAAATGATCGACCAATTGACACCTGATAGCGATCCGATCCATGTCGGCCTGATCGATCTCGATGGTTTCAAGCCTGTCAATGATGTCCATGGGCACAAAGCCGGAGACGAACTTCTTTTGCAACTAGCGTCGCGGCTCGCGCGGACAGGCCATGGCAGGGCTCTCGTGGCACGTCTCGGCGGCGATGAATTCGCCTTCCTGTTGCAGACAGCTGATCCCGCTGCACCGAAAAAGCTTGCGGAGGAAATCTGTGGCGTGTGCCGGGAGCCGTTCGTCATTGCCGGTGCAATGATCGAGGCTGGTGCATCCATTGGATTTGCAAGCAGCGCGCTTTGCCGGGAAGAAATGACACGCCTTTATGATCAGGCCGATTTCGCACTGTATCAGGCAAAAAGAAACGCACCCGGCACCGCCGTCGCATTTTCGCCGGAGCACCATCACAGCCTGTCTCGGCAAACGGTGATCGAACACGCCTTCCGAGACGGCAGCGTCAACCAACACATCTCACTTGCCTTTCAGCCGATATTCGATGTCACGAACAACGCGGTCACGGCGTTCGAGGCTCTGGCGAGATGGCATCACCCGGTTCTCGGGCCGGTTTCCCCCGCGGAATTTATTCCGGTTGCTGAACGGCTCGGACATATCAAACAGCTCACACACACACTTCTGAGCATGGCCCTGCAGGAAGCGAGGTTCTGGCCCCATCACATCCGCCTTTCATTCAACCTTTCAGCGCGAGACCTGTCATCGAGCGATCACTCGATGCGTCTATTGGCGCTGATTGCCAACAGCGGCATCGAACCTTCGCGCATCGATCTCGAAATCACCGAAACTGCCATCCTGACCGATCTTGAGCGTGCTCGGGTAATTGCCGATGCCTTCCGATCTGCCGGTATAGGAATATCCTTGGACGATTTCGGCACTGGCTATTCCAGCCTGATGCATCTCCATTCCATGCCGCTCACGAAGATCAAGATCGACAGGAGTTTCGTGACGAACATCGAAGATGATCCGGCCAGTGTAAAAATCGTCAGGTCATTGATTAGGATGGCCGATGATATGGGTCTCGACTGCATAGTCGAGGGGATCGAAACAAAAGCGGAGATGGCGACGATTTGCGATCTCGGAGGTCGCTTTATTCAGGGCTACCATATTTCTCGTCCACTGACCGCAGCAGATGCGAGAGCGTTTGCCGAAGGCGCGCGGGCTTCGCTGGCATCTTAGCGACCCTTAGGACGAAATGGGCAGTTACTTTGGATGCCCACTCGAGGTCGTGAGAGCATGCTTTGTTCTTAAACGCCACTGAGGTTGTACGACGTATTGAACGAAGCCGAACCCTCGACCTCCTCGGTTACTTGACCAAGCTGCTGAAAGCGGTGAGCCTCGCTCGTTCCATCATCTTGCGCCCGATGAATATTCATCTTAAACACCGGCCATCCACCGGAGCGTCGCTACCACTTCTTGATGGTCATAAGGCTTCGGGAAGAACACGGTCCTTGCAGGAATTGTGCTATCGTCCAGCCGGAAATGCCCTGACGTGATAACGATCTCGATCGGCGGCCAGCGATCACGGATTGCGGCCGCCAGTTTCAGGCCGTCCATCGACCCGGGCATATCGACGTCAGTGAACACGATGGTGATATCGGTTCTCGCTTCCAGCAATGCGATGGCCTCATCGGCATCGCGCGCCTCGACGGGTTCAAAACCGGCATCCTCGACCATGGCCATGGCCATCATCCGCAAGAGCGGCTCGTCCTCAACGACAAGGACAGCCTTCCGATTTGGCTGGATCAACAGTCCCATCCATTATTCCGTATGTTGTATCTGATGTAGGCCGGCCGTCATTTCGGCCTTAAAACCAGGCAGCTCATAACTGACGGTAACGCCACCCGTTCCAATCAGGCCCATACGAATTAGTTTGGAGCCAAAACCGCTTCCCGACGGAGGCTGGACGGGAGGGCCTCCACTTTCCTCCCACCGCAACGTAAATATCTCGCCGTCATCGCCACCAACCACGCTCCAGGTCAGGGCGACCTCTCCAACGTCATTGGACAGGGCTCCATATTTCAGGGCATTGGTAGCGAGCTCGTGCAGTACGAGTGAAAGTGACAGGGCGCCCTTCGGCCCGATGGCGATTTCCGGACCGCTGGCATGAAGCCGTTCGCTCGGAACGAGACGCTGCAGCGTCGCAGCGATCAGCGATCCGATCGGCGCCGTGTGCCAGTACTGGTCGAACAGGATGTCGTGAGCCGAGCTCAGCGCCTGAACGCGCTTCTCCAACGCTTCGACCGGCGCGCGTTCCGTGACCGGCTTGAGCGTCTGCTTCGCGATCGCTTGGACCATTGGAAGCGTGTTCTTGAGCCGATGGCTCATCTCGCGATTTATCACGCTCTGCTGCTGCTCGGCAAGCTTTCGTTCGGTGATATCGGTCGCAGCGCCAAACCATTCAATGATGCTCCCCTGCTCGTCCAGAACAGGGACAGCACGGGACAATGTCCAACCGATATGGCCATCGGCCTGCCGGACGCGGTGCTCGAACTCGACCACATTTTTCTCTGCGATCGCCTGATCGATAGCGGCCTGGATCGACGGGATATCTTCGGGGACAAGATATGCATCCTGCCACTGCACGCTCGGCTCACGGGTATTGGCCAGGAAGCTGCGTCCATCCAGCCGTCACATTTCCTTCGAATCGGCGCTCATCTGATAGATGACGTCGCTGGTCGCCGTCGTGAATGCACGAAAACGAACCTCGCTTTGTCGTAAGCGCTCGGCACCCAAGACCGTGTCGGTCGTTTCGACCACGGTATCGATCATGCCGGCGATGTTGCCCTTGTCGTCTCTCAAAGGGCTGTAGCAGAATGTGAAATAGGCCTGTTCGTCATAACCATGACGATTAATGACGAGCGGGAAGTCCTCGATAAAGGTCGGCCTTCCCTGGTACGCTTGCGTCGCGATTGGCCCGATCTGGTCCCAAGCCTCCGACCAGATATCCGCGAATGACCGACCGATTGCGAGCGGCTTTTCACCAAGGATTGGCAGGAAGGCGTCATTGTGGATGGTAATCAGATCCGGCCCCCAGATCACCGCCTGCGGAAAGCTGGAGGAGAGAGCCATATCGACAATAGTCTTGGGATATCGGCCAACTTTCCATCGGACCGAGGGATGTCTGGGACCAGTCGAACTCGGCAACGACCTGCTGCATTGGCGCAGGTGGCAGTGTCTTACTATGAACTTCCAATCGACAGCCCTGATCCCAATGAACATCCGGGCGTCCGTCACCCGCCCAATAGACACAGTCAAATAGCGCGGGATCCGGCCCATTCAATGAAGTACGAGACGTGAACTAGAAAATTCTAAATCAGCAGACCAAGAGATTTCCGGGTAACCTTGATGTCAGCCGCGCTTCCCCCTAATTCCATAGGCTCTCAGCCAAACAATGAGGATATGATGGCAACTGGTACGGTCAAATTTTTCGCGCAGGACAAGGGCTTCGGATTTATTACGCCGGACAATGGTGGACCTGATGTGTTCGTCCATATCTCGGCTGTCGGCTTCGGAGGCTCCCTGACGGATGGCCAGAAGGTCAGCTTTGATGTCGGTCAGGACCGCAAGACCGGCAAGTCGAAAGCAGAGAACGTGATTGTTCTTTAAAAAGATTGGCAGGCCCCGCTCGATTTGCGGGGCCGTACTACGCTTAATCAAAGCAGATGCCTCGGTGGCTTTGACGGGACATGAACCCATGATCAGCTCTTCTGACCTTCTAAGCGACTGGAACATTAATTCTTCAGCGTGTGCTAAGCGCAAGGGGTAAGGGCCAGTTTGTGAAACATCCTACCAACAACTAACAACAGGATCATAAAGCGAAGGTGCGGCCTCTATGGGCCTCTTAAACTGCTAAACTGATCTTGGTACGCCTTTGGGCTGAGACCTATCCGTTTTTTAAAATGATGCCGAAGCGTATCGGCAGATCCAATCCCAACGGCCGCCGCGATCTCATCAATGCTAAGTCGCCGCGCGATCAGGAAAGATTTAGCCGCTTCAATGCGTTCGCCGACAAGCCATTCGCCCGGCGAGGTGCCGGTCGCTTCTGTGAAGCGGCGGACGAACGTCCTAAGGCTCATGCCGCATTCTGCGGCCATTCGCTCCAACGTCCAAGACGCTTTGAGGTCAGAGCGTATCCTGTCGAGCAACGGCGCGACGGCTGATTGGTGTGCCGCCGGGACGGGGCGTTCCAGAAACTGAGCCTGCCCGCCGCTACGATGTGCGGGCATGACAAGACGCCGCGCCACCGAGTTTGCAGCCTCTGTTCCGAAGTCCTGACGGACGATTTCGATCAGAAGATCAATTCCGGCTGCGCTACCGGCCGAGGTGTAAATGCGCTCATGCGTGCGGTAGAGGGAGGCGTCGTCCACCAAGATATTAGCGTGTCGGGATCTGAGAGCATCGGCGTAGCGCCAGTGCGTGGTCGCAGTCGCCCCATCCAAAAGACCTGTGGCTGCAAGCACGAACGCGCCGGAACAGATCGATGCCAATCGTGCTCCGCCTTCATGCGCATCACGGAGCATTTTAATAAGGCTCTGCGGAACCGGCTTGTCGACGCCTCTCCATCCAGGCACGACAATGATGTCAGCTTTATGGACCAGCTCTGGCCCAAAATCAGGTGTCACCACCAGCCCGCCATGGGCGCGAAGCGGGCCGTCTTCAATGGCACAACTCGCAAATCTGTACCAGTTCTCTCCCATCTCAGGCCGTGGAAGCCCGAAAATTTCGGCGACGATCCCAAATTCGAAGGTACAGAGACCATCATAGAGGAGGGCAACAACAAGGGGTCCGTTCAAGTTTGGCATGATATGCCCGTACTATGTCAGCCATGCCAATTGCAAGCACAGATACCGTTGAGCAAAAAGAAGGCACAGATTTTCAAGGAGCCCACAGTGTCTAACGCTGTCACTTCGACCTCTGCCGCCCCGAGCGACATCGCTCGCGAGCATTTTGCCGCTGAATTCACATTCGAGACAGATTGCTGGGACGTTCATGCCGCCCTCGCAGGAAAGCCAGGTTTCGTCCTTCTGGACGTTCGTGGACCGGCAATGTTTGCCGAGGGCCATGTGCCTGGAGCGGTGCATCTACCCCATGGCAAGATGACGCGTTCGAAGATGGACCGGTGGCCCGCTGACACTCTTTTTGTGACCTACTGCGCAGGCCCTCACTGCAACGGTGCAGCGCGTGGAGCACTGCGCCTCGCCGAGCTGGGGCGACCCGTGAAGATCATGGCCGGCGGCATCACCGGCTGGGTCGATGAGGGGTTCGAACTTAGAAAGGGTATGGAGGTGTGAACTATACGATACGAAGGCCCGAATTATCCGACAGCCTGGGCCTGCACCGGTTAATCAAGGAGCACGCAGCGTTCGAAAAGAGCGTCGCATCGCTGACTGAGAGCGATCTAGCTTCATTGCTCCGCGAGGACGAAGCGGTTCGTTTTCTCATCGCTGCCGAGGGGCGAACGCTCCTCGGTGAGAGCGGCGGTGCAAAAGTCTGCCACGGTAGCGGCGTGATAATCACGTCGTAGGGGCGGAGTAAAATCCGGCCAC
>NZ_WIXI01000023.1 GCF_009617585.1 Endobacterium cereale
CGGTCACGTCGGCGATTGCAGAAGGCAAACACCGCAGGGGCAAACGGGTCCAATGCCATCGTCTCCTGGACCAGGACCTGTTGGTTTCCACGCAGAACTGAGCCGGTTAGGCGCATAATTTCCATTGAGAATTGAGCCATGTGAACCTTCCCCCAACGCGGTGAGCGACGGGGGCAACGGAGTGATCCACATGGGACTTTTAAATATCATCCGTCGGATGGCGCTGCGTGAGAAGCGGTCGATCCGGGAGATCAGCCGGCGCACCGGGCTGTCGCGCAACACGATCGCGAAGTATCTGAACGCCGGTACGATCGAGCCGACGTTCACGATACCGGAACGACCGAGCAAGCTTGATCCTTTTGCCGATAAGCTGGCGGCCTGGCTGAAGACCGAGGCCGGGAGGTCACGCAAACAGCGTCGAACTCTAAAGCAGCTTCATGCCGATCTGGTGGTTCTCGGCTTTACCGGCTCCTATGGTCGGGTTGCCGCCTTCGCCCGTGATTGGCGGGCTGACCGGCAACGTGAGCAGCAGACGACGGGCCGCGGCATATTCGTTCCGCTGTCTTTCCGCCCAGGCGAAGCATTCCAGTTCGATTGGAGTGAGGACTATGCCGTGATCGGCGGTGAGCGCACGAAGTTGCAGGTCGCACATATCAAGCTATCGAACAGTCGGGCTTTTCTGGTCAGGGCTTACCTGCTGCAAACGCACGAGATGCTCTTCGACGCCCACTGGCATGGCTTCCGTGTGTTCGGCGGCGTGCCCGCTCGCGGCATCTACGATAACATGAAGACAGCGGTCGATCGCGTTGGCCGCGGCAAAGAGCGACAGGTCAACATCCGGTTCCTTGCGATGACGAACCATTACGTGTTTGCACCTGAGTTCTGCAATCCTGCTGCAGGCTGGGAGAAAGGGCAGGTCGAGAAGAACGTCCAGGATGCTCGTCCTCGCCTATGGCAGCAGATGCCGGACTTTCCAGATTTGGCAACGTTGAACGACTGGCTGGAACAGCACTGCCAGGACCTATGGCGGGACACGGCGCACGGGAGCCTGCCCGGCACGATCGCGGATGTTTGGGCTGATGAGCAGACAGCATTGATGGCGTTGCCCGCCATGTTTGACGGCTTCGTCGAGCAGAGCAAACGCGTTTCGCCAACATGCCTGATCACCTTCGAGCGTAATCGTTACAGTGTGCCTGCATCATTTGCGAACCGGCCCGTCAGCCTGCGGATTTATCCCGAGAGACTGGTTGTTGCAGCCGAGGGCAATATCCTCTGCGAACATCCGCGGATCATAGAACGCAGCCACGACAAACCACCGAGGACGATTTATGACTGGCGGCATTACCTTGCCGTCATCCAGCGCAAAACCGGAGCCCTGCGCAATGGAGCGCCTTTCCTGGAATTGCCGCTGGCCTTTCGACAGTTGCAGGACCAGATGCTACGCCGCCTGGGCGGCGATCGTGAGATGGCCGATATCCTCGCTCTCGTCCTTCATCACGACGAACAGGTTGTCGTCAGGGCTGTGGAACTGGCTCTGGATCAAGGCGTACCAACCAAAACGCATGTGCTGAATCTGCTGCACATGCTGATTGACGGCAAAACGACCGACGGCCCCGACATTGACACGCCCCAGGCGCTGACCTTGGTGCGTGAACCCAAGGCCAACGTCGAACGCTACGATGGCCTGCGTGTCCGGATCGTGGGAGGTCGCCATGCGTCATGATCCCGCAAGTGCCGCCGTCGTCATCATGCTGCGGAGCCTGAAGATGTATGGCATGTCTCAAGCGGTCACAGACCTGATCGAGCAAGGTGCTCCGGCCTTCGACGCAGCCGTGCCGATCCTGTCCCAGCTGCTGAAAGCCGAGATGGCTGAGCGTGAGGTCCGGTCCATCGCCTATCACATGAAGGCTGCCCGCTTCCCGGCCTACAAGGACATCTCCGGCTACGACTTCGCCGCCAGCGAGATCACTGAAGCGACGGTGCGCCAGTTGCACCGATGCGAGTTTATCGATGGAGCGCAGAATATCGTGCTTGTCGGCGGACCGGGCACAGGAAAAACGCATGTTGCGACTGCCCTCGGCGTCCAGGCGATCGAGCATCACCGCAGAAAGGTCCGCTTCTTCTCGACCATCGAATTGGTCAATGCGCTCGAGCAGGAGAAGGCTAAAGGCAAGGCAGGCCAGATCGCGGAGACGCTGGTTCGTCTCGATCTGCTCATCCTCGATGAGCTCGGGTACCTTCCGTTCAGTGCCTCAGGCGGAGCGCTGCTCTTCCACCTGTTGAGCAAGCTCTACGAGCGCACCAGCGTCGTCATAACCACCAACCTCAGCTTCAGCGAATGGGCCACCGTCTTCGGGGATGCCAAGATGACGACGGCTCTGCTGGACCGGCTGACCCACCGTTGTCACATCCTCGAAACCGGAAACGACAGCTTCCGATTCAAAGCCAGCTCGGCTGCAGCCGCACAGAAGAGAGGAGAAAAGGCCAATCCCTTGACCAAACCCTGATCAGAAAACCATACTCAGAGGTGGCTCACTTCTCGGTGGAAAAACCGGCTCAGTTCCGCGTGGAAACCAACAAAGAACCACCTCGGTGAGTGCCACAGCGCTCGACACAGCGACCTTCAACTGCTGTCGCACGATAGGTCCAGCCACTCGATTTCCACGCGACAAGCTCTTCTACGCCATCGCCCGACCGAGCCCTGTTGGAGCCGAAGTTACAAAATAGTCTTCATGCAGACATTCCTCCCCATTTAGACCTGCGTAGCCGCGTGGCTCACTGGCAACGTCGAGACCTCGATGGGCACTCTCTTTATCTGGCATGCGAAAGGCGAATTCCTGTTTCAATTTGTTTCGAGATATTTCGGCACACTATCGGCTAGATAAGATGCTCTACGCGGATAGGCAGAGTACGAAGTCGTCGGCCCGTTGCATGGAATACACCGTTGGCAAGCGCCGCTGCTGCGCCAACCATTGCGATTTCACCAATGCCCTTTACTCCGGCTGAATTTGCATCGAAGTCAGGTTCGTCGATGAACGACACATCGATCTTGCCGATGTCGGCATTGACCGACACGTGGTACTCGGCGATGTCTGCGTTCAACCAGCCGCCGTACCGGGGATCCGTTTCGCTTATCTCACGGAGCGCCGCTCCCAATGCCCAGACGACGCCGCCCTGGACTTGACTGCGTGCCGTGCGCGGACTGATGACGCGGCCACAGTCGGCAACCGAGACTACGCGCGGAACCCGTATGCGCCGTGTATGAGGTTCAACGTGAACCTCCACGAAATGCGCAATGTAGCTGAGCGCCGTAAAGTCTGGATACGTGCCGTGCAGACCGGCGATCGCCATGCCTCCGGTCTTTAGCCTCTCGAGGTGCTCCGGCCCCTGCCCAGGGGCGACCATAGAAACCTCAATCTCGATGAATGGACGTCGTAGACGCGCAAGCTGCTCATGCATATTGCCCGCCACTTTTCGCCCGTCGAGGAGCTCCGCCAACGCGGCCGTCATTTTCTCGGCGGCCGCTACGGCGACTGGGACCGAACTGGCCGTTCCCCATGAGCCGGCGGTGCTGTGCTGCGGCGCGACGGTCGTGTCCCCAATGAGGATCGTCAATCGGGCTGGGTCGATCCGCAATCCGGCGATTAGAACCTGAGCGATCGCGGTGCGCATGCCCTGGCCCATCTCATGGCCGGCACTGGCGTATCGCGTGACACCATTGGCGCTCACCCGCAGCGTCGCAATGGCAGGGTGCATGGCTGCCTGGTAAACGCCTGCTCCGACGCCCCAGCCGGCCATGGTGCCATCGGCAGCCTTCAACGTCCCCGGTTGAACTGGGCGGCCAGTCCATCCAAATTGCTCCGCGCCACGCGTGAGGCATTCGTTGAGGTGACGGGACGTCAGGCGCTTGCCGGTCGATGCATCGATCTTCGTGTCATGTGCCAGCCGGAACTCTACCGGATCGCGGCCGAGCGCAAAGGCGAGTTCGTCGACCGCACTTTCAAAGGCAAAGGCCGACGGATGCTCATAGGGTGCTCGCATCTGCGCTGGCCCGTGGGTGTCGAGGCGGAGGTCACCGGAGGTGCCGCGATAATTCTCAATGCCATACACCTTGCAGGGACCGGCATGATACCAGTCCGAGCGATACCGTCCGCGCCGTGAGTTCTGCTGTAGGCAGTCGTAATGCGCGGAAATCATCTTTCCGTTCGCGTCCGCGCCGAGCTTGATCGCGTGCTGGACATGCGGCCGAAACCGGCTGTTGTGGAAAATCTGATTCCGGGGCATGACAAGCTTGACTGGACGCCTGAGGAGCCTGGCCGCCTGTGCGACGACGGCCGTGTGCCGCGGAACCTCTCCCCTTTGGCCAAAGCCGCCACCGATCTGCGGACTTATGACGTCAACCATGGACCGGTCGATCTGCAGCAATTGCGCAACCGTATTCTTCAGCCCGTTCGAACCCTGCGTGCCCTCGTAGATGGTCAGCCTTCCGCCTGCCCAGACCGCCGTGGTCGATAGAAGTTCCATTGGGTTATGATGGTTGGCCGTGGTCGTATATATCGCCTCGATCCTCGTCGTTGCCGTTGCGAACGCTGCGTCTGCATCCCCGAAAGTCGGCGACTCTGTGTCCTCTCGCCCGGCATCTGCGTCTTCGAACCGGACTGCGAATGGTTCAAGTGCGTAGCTCACGCGCACCGCTTCGGCGCCTTCGATCGCCGCTTCCAGAGTTTCCGCAACAACGAGCGCCACCGGCTGACCTCGATAGGCGATTGCATGGACGAGCATGGGTGGAGGCGGAGGACTTCCTTGCGGGCCTGGTGGGGGTGGAGGTGTGTCATGCGGCGTCAGTACGCGCACCACACCTGGCACAGCCAGGGCGTGTTCGACATCGATCGAAGTCACCATCCCCTTGCCAATGGTGGCGGGCACCGTCATGGCGTGCAGCAGGTCTGGAAAAGGTACGTCCGAGGAGTACTTTGTCTTTCCTTGCACTTTGTCGAACGCGTCGATGCGGGCGAGATCTGGAAAGGGTTGGCGGCTCATCTGACATTCCTTCCGGCTGCGATCATCAGAGCATCGGCAACTACCTGAACTCCGAGATCGATCTTAAAGCGGTTGTGACGACCAGGTCGGGCGTCCTGAAAGGCGGCGCGCCCGGCTTCCACAGCGAGCTCTCGCGTCAGCGTCCGGCCGACAATTACACTCTCTGCCTGGCGCGCTCTCCAGGGTAGGGTCGCTACACCGCCCAGAGCGATGCGAACATCACGAACAACCGCTCCCTCGATTTCCATCGCTACAGCCGCCGACGCGAGGGCGAACGCAAAAGATTCCCGGTCGCGGATCTTGTGATAGGTGGATGCCCGTCCGGCGGCTGTCTTCGGGACCGTGATGCCGATAATGATGTCGCCTGGGTTCAGATTGTGATCTGCCTCCGGCCTCTCGGCCGGCAGGCGATAGAGCCCGTCAAGAGGGAGGGTTCGCTGACCGTCTATCCCGATGATCTCAACTCTCGCATCCAAAGCGAGTAGTGCTACCGGCCAGTCTCCCGGCGAAACTGCGTTACATGAACCGCTGGCGCCCAGAACTGCCTGGCTGCGGTCTAACCCGCCAAGCGCGGCGCAGCCCGATCCCGGTTGGCGTTTATTGCAGGGATAAACACCGTTTCCGGCCCTGAAATAAGGACAGCGGGTGCGTTGAAGAAGATTGCCGCCCACGGTCGCCATGTTCCGCAGCTGTTGCGATGCCGCCTTGAGAAGGCTTTCGGAGAGGACAGGGTACTCCGTGCGGATAGCTGGCGTCTCCGCTACATCGCTCATCAATGCCATCGTCCCGAAACGCGTGACGTCGCCCTCGGTTTCGATCCTATCCAGGTTCGCGATGGCGGTGATATCTATGAGGTGGGTTGGTGTTTCCACCCCAAGCTTCATCAGGTCGTAGAGCGTGGTGCCGCCGGCGATATACCGCGAGCCGGAACCGCTTCCGGAGTAAGCCGCGATGGCAGCATCGAGCGTTTCTGGTCGTTCATAGCCAATCGTTCGCATGGTCAGCCCTCGCTCGAATTGGCCGCGGCGACGGCCGCGACGATCCCGACATAGGCGCCGCAACGACAGATGTTTCCGCTCATGAAATCGCGGATCGATTCCGGGCTGCTTGCGTATCCCTGGCGGACGCATGCCACGGCCGACATGATTTGGCCGGGCGTGCAATAGCCACACTGCAGGGCGTCATGATCGACGAATGCAGTCTGCATCGGATGCAGAGTGTCTCCGTCGCTCAAGCCTTCGATCGTCGTCAACTGTCGACCGTTCATCTTGGCGGCGAGGGTCAGGCACGAAAGCCTGGTCCGTCCGTCGATATGGACAGTACAGGCACCGCACTGGCCATGGTCGCAGCCCTTTTTCGTGCCGGTGAGGCCAAGGCGCTCGCGCAGCACGTCGAGCAACGATGCACGGGCATCGATATCGAGTTCGAGACTGCTCCCGTTGACAGTGAAGGACAGAAGGAGGGGATTTTCGATCCCGCTTGGCGTGGGAACCGGTTGAGCGTGTACGTGATGTCCCTTCAAAAGGGCGGGGCCCGCCACGGCGCTCGCTCCGGCTCCCAAAACTACCCGTCGGGTAACGGCTATTCCTCCAGCCGCACATTCCGGACTGTCGGTCATGATTTGCTCCTCATCGAATATCAATGCTGCTAGCGCGGTGGATCGGCAATCCGCCGCGATCATTGGGCAGGGGATGCCGTACCAGTTGTCTTCATCGACGCTAGAATGAGGTTGTCGTCGAACTGTGCCAGGCAGGCCGATGATTGTCGCAAAATGTATCGAGCATGGCCGATGGAAGCGTCTGTCACGCCTGTTCGCGCAGGTACAAATCCTGGCCAAACGCTTGCCACGTTTGAAACCGCTGCGGCGCCTCCTTTTCGGTGACCGGATCGGTACGGTGGAGATGGCTGCAATCCGAGGTCACCGTGTGAAACTTTGATACACTTTTTCTGATGCGGCAAAGCGCGGTTCCCTATTATACTGGGATGACAGAGGTGCTGAAAATGCAGGACGCCGCACATATCGTGGTCGTCGATGATCACGGCGATATTCGCGATCTCGTTCGACAATATCTTGAGCAACAAGGATACAAGGTCAGCTCCGCAGAAGGCGGCAACGCCTTGCGACGGCTGATGGAGCGTCATACCGTAGATCTGATCGTGCTCGACGTGATGATGCCGGGCGAGGACGGCCTGTCCGTCTGCCGCCATGTTCGGGCATCAACGAACATTCCGATCATTTTCCTGACGGCCATGGCGGACGATACCGACCGCATTATTGGCCTCGAGCTCGGGGCGGACGATTACCTAGTCAAGCCGTTCAATCCGCGTGAACTCTTGGCACGAATTCGCGCTGTTCTGCGGCGTGCAAACGGCGTGGGTACCCAGCAGATCGTGCAGCAATCGAAGACCGTTCGCATCGGACCCTGGCGGGTCAATTTGGGCCGCCAGGAGATATCGGGTGAAGACGGTGTCGGTATCCCGTTGAGCACGGCGGAATTCCGTCTCCTCAAGGTTTTTCTCGAACGGCCGGGTCTTATCCTCAGTCGCGAACAACTGTTGGATTTGACTGTCGGCCGTACCGCCGACATCTTCGACCGTAGCATAGACAACCAGATCAGCCGGCTTCGCAAGAAGATCGAGGACAATCCAAAGAACCCGTCGATCATCAAAACCCATTGGGGTGGGGGTTATAGTCTTTCGGCAGAGGTGGCATTCGAATGATAAGACTTTGGACGCGAAGCCTTGCAGCCCAGTTCATCGGGTTCACCTTGGCGGCTCTGCTCGTCTCCCAGGCTATTGCCTTCGTCATTTCGTGGCAGGAACATTCGAAGGCTCTGGACGATGCGGCCAAGAGCGAGTTCTTCTCGCGCACCAGGACGATGACCCGGTTGATGTCGACCGCCGATCCCAAAACCCGGGAGCAGTCGCTTCTGGCGAGCGAGACGGGGGACTCGCGTTTTTGGCTGACCGACGAGGATACCGAAGACGCTTCATCCTGGCGGCTGAAAGCGGTCCAGCAATTCTCGCGGCCACTCGAGAATTTCGTCGATCTTGTTCAGGTGTTCAGCGGCGGGCCGGCAGTGCCTCAAATCCCCGACGCAACTAAGGTCGCTTCCTCTAATCGTGGAGAGGATTGGCGCACGCCCATCCAGAATCTTTGGGCTCTGCCACAGCCAGTAAAATATGTCTATTTTGATGGTTCCCGGGGCTATGGGATGGTCATCAAGCTAGACGACGGAAAATGGCTGAATGCCGCGTTCTACCTGAAACAGCCGGGCGGGTGGTGGACCTCGACGTCTCTGACCTCCCTTGCCTTGACTGCTTTCATTCTAGCTTTGATTGGAGTGCTGGTCGCCGGCCGCATAGCCAGCCCCCTTCGCAATCTGGCGCGTTCAGCGGAAGCATTAGGCAGGGGGGAAAATCTACCGCCTCTGCCAGAACAGGGGCCGGAAGAGATCCGACGCACCGCCAGTGCCTTCAATCAGATGCAGGCTCGTCTGCACCGGTTCATCGAAGATCGAACCAAAATGCTGGCAGCCATCGGCCACGACTTACGAACGCCGCTGACCTCCATGCGGCTGAGGGCCGAATTTGTTCGAGACGAAGACGTTCGCACTAAAATGCTTGCGACCATCGAAGAGATGCAAAGCATGACCGAGGCCGCGATTGCGTTTGCTCGTGGTGAATCGACAGAGGAAGAAACGCGGCCGATCGAGCTCGGGGCACTGATCGGCAGCATATGCGATGACCAGGAGGATCTTGGTCGCCCGGTCCAATTCGTGCAGGGCGAAAAACTGACGTTCCGCTGTCGACCGGAAGGTTTGCGGCGCGCGATTCGCAACCTTATCGAAAACGCGGTCCGTTACGGCGAAGAAGCGAAAGTATCGTTGCGCCATAGGGACGGGAATGTGGAGATTGTCGTGCAGGATCGCGGTCCGGGCATTCCCGAAATGATGAAGGAAAAGGTCTTTGCCCCTTTTTTCCGCCTCGAAGCGTCCCGAAACAAGGAAACCGGTGGTATCGGTTTGGGCTTGTCGATCGCGCGCGCTGTGGCACGTCAGCATGGCGGTGATATCGTGTTTAAGACCGGCAATGATGGCATGCAGGCCATAATCTCCCTTCCGTACAATGTTGAAGGAAAGGAAGTCGCCGGCCAGGGTCGACGACTTTGGAGTTCCCCCTCAACCAAGCGTCAGGCAGCGAAAAAGGTTGCCATTCAGTGACTAGCGGATGACCTGAGCGAGTGGTTGGAGAAAGCCTTATCCAGATCGGTGACAAGCGCGCTATGCCACCGAACAATCTGTCTTCGCTATTCGAGGTCCAATGTATCGATAGGCACCGAAAGGATTCGGTCGTCGCCCGGTCCCGGCGACTTGCGACGTCCATCAGTGTTGTTCGTCATGAACCAGAGATTGCCGTCGGAAGCTGGTACCACGTCCCGAATACGACCATGCTGGCCGATGAAATGCGCCTTTAAGACAGGCTGACCGTCATCATCGACATCCACGGTCCACACACGTTCCCCGGTAAGGCCTGCTACGAAGAATTTTCCGTCTTTATAAGCTAGGCCGCTCGGGCCCATCTCCTGCGTGCGCCACTGGACTACGGGGTCGATGTAGCTGGGCTTGCCGCCTTTGCCCTCTACGGTGGGCCATCCATAGTTTCCACCTGCTTCGATCCGGTTGAGCTCATCCCAGACGTCGTCGCCAAAATCTGTTGACCACAGCCGGCCCCGCTCGTCCCATGCGAGACCTTGAGGGTTTCTGTGGCCGAGTGAATAGACAAGCGACGCTCTGGATGGATTGTCACTGGGCACACCGCCTACCGGCGTCATGCGAAGGATCTTGCCTGCAAGCGACGCCGGATCTTGAGAAAGATTGGGGCTTTGTGCCTCCCCAGTCGTTGCATAAAGCATGCCGTCTGGTCCAAAGGCTATGCGGCCGCCGTTATGCCCGCGTCCGCCCGGGATCCCACCAAGAACGACCTCGGGCTCCGAGCGCCCCGTTCGCATAAGTCATGCGGACGATCCGACTAACCGAGGCAGTCCCGTGATAGGCATAGATCCAGGTCCGGTCATCGGAGTTCAGCACCGCCAGGCCAAGCAGCCCTCCATCGAGGCGAGGGGTCACATCGGGCACTTTCCCAATCGAGCGCGCCGGCGCTCCAGGCTTCAACGATATGATGTCTGCGGTGTCGCGTTGACTGACGAGGACTTCATCACCGACAAACACGATCGACCACGGAATTTCCAAGCCGCTGGCTATTACCTTCGGTTCACTATGGGAGGCGGTGTTTCCTGTGTTGGATGCGGAACGGTCGGCCGGCGCTGCTGACACCGCGGATACCAGAAGGAGTGTAGCGAGCAGCGACCGCCGCGGTGCTGAGCGAATAGACTGTCTGTACAATCCCCGCAGCACATTTTTAGATCGAATGCTTGTCATGTCGTTCTCCTGTTGAGTAGGGCCGTCCAGGCTACCGCGACTTTGTAAGACGCTTTTGCCGAGCGGGTATCAAAGCGTCGCGCATGAAACGGGATCAGTTTGGGAGATCATAAAAAAAGACGCCGCGTCCTGTTCAGGCCACACGGCGTCTACGAGTACCTCTGCTTTGAACCTCGAGACTAGTGTCGGCCGGCTCGACCATCAATGCTCCACGTGCCGGGACCGGCTGCCGCGATGTACAGAAAAACGAAGCAGAAGAGGAGCGCTGGCTCGCCTCCGTTGAGAACGGGGAAAAAGCCGCGCGAGCCGTGGGCCATGAAATAGGCGAATGCCATGAGGCCGGACAAAACGAAGGCAGTGGGTCGGGCGTAAAAGCCAACGAGGAGCATGAGGCCGCCCACGACTTCCAAAACGCCAGCCGTGTAAATAAGCCCGTTGAGCGGGTGCTCGAACGGTGCCGGCCAACCAAACAGCTTCATCGTTCCATGCGTGAAAAAGGTCGCCGCCGCCACGATGCGGACGATGCTCAGAATTTGCGAAGACCAAACACCTAAAAAGTTTATTTGCATGCGGACGTCCCCTCGCGAGATAAAAATTGGTTTGCGCCGGTTCTCCCGGTCATGCCGGTCTCTAACGAAAACATGTCGCAAGGCTTTGCCGCAAAGGGCGTCGATTGTCGCAAAATGTATCCGCGCGCGGTAATGAACGAATGCCGGGTCGTCGATCAGGTGGCCGCCTCAGGGATCTGCGCCATGCTCCCAAGCAGGTGGTGAAAAAGCTGCTCGGGGTCGTCGATTTCGACCGGTGTTGCACCGATCATCTGGTTGCAGGCTTCAATGGCCAACGCATCGTCGCCGGACACTTGGAGGTGTTCGCAATATGCATCCAGTGCCCGTTTGATCTGCACCATCTGCCACACTTCGATCGCCATGTCGCTCCTCCTTACTTGCGCAAGATGAAGTGCTTGATAACAGGGAGGGGTCGCACACCTTTGCCAGACATGTCGCAAAATGTACCGCCCAGACACGCTAGACGGCATGCAGCGGAAATACATCAACGAAAACAATATTATAGATAAGTTTTGCGTCTACTGACGCATGGTCGAGGGTTCAGATCCGCTCAAAACCTAAACTTAATTAGATTTTCCTGACATCTGACTGATCACGACAGACCGTACCAAGCACCGCGGCCCGCACCGTGGAGG
>NZ_WIXI01000050.1 GCF_009617585.1 Endobacterium cereale
CCGCCGCCGCCGCCGCCGCCACCGCCGCCGCCACGGCCGCTGCCGCCACCGCCGCCGCCGATCCCCAACATCAGGCCGGAGGTGCCGGGGCGCATTATTGCCCCGCTCGTTGCCCAGCGCATGGGCTTGATGACCATGGGGACTTTTCACCAGCGTCGCGGTGACAGGAGCCTTTTGGACGCCACGGGAGCCCCGATCTATTTCGGGCCCGGTATGCAGGGTGATACAGAGCAGGAAGGAGCTGCTACTTCCTCAGCGATCTGGAGCCGCGTCTTCGGTGCACGAAGTGATCTTGGAGCCAATGCGACACTCAATATCGCCGGATATGCGATTGGTCCGCAGTTCGATGGAAATTACTGGGGACTTCAGATCGGCAGCGACATCGCCGAGATTGAGCACGACAATGGTCACGTGGATCGCTTCGGTGTGTTCTATACCCATGCGAACGCGTCAGGCGACACGAGCGGAAACATCCTGGGGCGGTCAAGCATTGCTGCCGGCACGCTTGACCTCAACGAGGATAGTTTTGCGGTTTATTGGACGAACCTCTCTGCCAACGGTTGGTATTTGGACGTGGTGGCCAAATATGGCTGGCTGAATGGAGACAGCCAGTCAAATCGCGGCATCTCGTCTGACATTGACGGGACTACATTTGCCGTTTCGATGGAGACGGGCGTGCCGTTCAGCCTTTCCGACCGGTGGACGATCGAACCTCAGGCGCAATTGATTTGGCAGAATGTCAGGCTTGATGATGCGCAGGACAGATTTGCGGATATCAGCAACGAGCCTTTCGACGCATTCACCGGACGCCTCGGCGCGAGGCTGCAATATACGACCGAACAGGGTTACATCCATTTCGGCGGTAATCTCTGGCACGGCTTTTCGGCCGAGCAGACCGTCAAGTTCAACGAGTTTCCGCTGACAACAGAAATAGGAGGAACGTGGCTGGAGGTGAATGCCGGGGGCGCTTACCAGCTTAGCGAAAACCTCTCGCTGTTTGGCGATGTCAGTTATTCCTTCGACGTCGACGGTGCAAAAAACAACATGATCGGCGGACAGATCGGGCTCAGGCTGAAATTTTAAAACTCGCTCCGAGCCACATGTTCTTCACGCGCGTGAGGGAGAAGCCATGACAACGCTGAAAGCCTTCGTGCTCGACGGCCACGATGTCCGCATCCGTCCGGCGCCCGTCGAACGGGAGTGGATGGACGAAACCGGGCAGCGTTTTGCCTATCGCTGCCTGCCGCTCAACATCGCCAATGCGCATGGCTGGGAGTTGCTGAACCCGGTCGCCTTTTCGGTGACGTGGAACGGCCAGCAGGGGAAAAATGCGATACAGATCAGAACCAGCAAGGGGCATATCTCCCCCGCGGTCAGTCATTTCGGCCACGGCATTCTTACATTTCATGTGCCATGTCTTTTTCAGACTGAACCCGGAGTGGACCTTTTCATATCGGGACCGATAAATCGCCCGAAAGACGGGATTGCAGCCCTGACAGGTGTCATAGAAACGGACTGGTCTCCGTACACGTTTACCATGAACTGGAAGATGACCCGACCGTTCCAGCGTGTGTTTTTCGAGATGGACGAGCCGTTCTGCCATCTGTTTCCTGTCGTTCGGAGCGCGCTCAGTCTGGTGGAACCGGAAATCGCCAACCTGTCGGAGAACGCTGAGCTTCAGCGCGAGCATTTCGAATGGATCGCCGAGAGAAACGCGTTCAATTCGCAACTGCTCGATCCCAATTCCACTGCTGCCAGCGAGAAATGGCAGAAAAGCTATTTTCGCGGCGTCAATCCGTCCGGATCCCTAGGCTCCGTGGATCATGTCAGCCGGCTGCGTTTAAAGCCGTTTGCCGAAAAGTAGGGTGGGTGCGGGAGGCGGATAAAAAAGCCGTGTCCTGCCGCCTATCAGAGCACTGCGGGGCCTCTATCGGGTTTCCTTAACACGAAACCCTGTTGCGATTTACCGTTGCGTACTTCTCAAAACCAACCGCGTGGAGCGACCATGTCGTCGGATCGTGCGTCCGACAGATGATGTCGACGGTCCTGAGCAGCAGGGAGGGCACCGGAGAGCGGTGCCGTTACCGGTTCAAACCCACCGCGGGAAAGTGAAACCATGACGGCACATCACGACATCGTGGCACTTGGTCAACGCATCGGTCAGTCGATCATCGGGCAGGATGCCATGGTCGAGCGTCTTCTTCTTGGCTTGCTGGCCAACGGACATCTTCTCGTCGAAGGGTTGCCCGGATTGGCCAAGACGCGGGCGATCAAAAGCCTTGCCAAAAATCTCCAATCGGAGCTTTCGCGCGTACAATTCACGCCGGATCTTCTGCCTGCCGACATTACCGGCTCGGACATCTATTTTTCCGAAGGCGGCAAAGGAGAGTTCAAGTTCCAACAGGGACCGATCTTCGCCAACCTCATTCTTGCCGACGAGATCAACCGTGCTCCCGCCAAGGTGCAATCTGCTCTTCTTGAGGCGATGGAGGAGCGGCAGGTCACTGTCGGAGGCACCAGCTATCCACTGCCCGATCTCTTCATGGTCATGGCAACACAGAACCCGATCGAACAGGAAGGCACATATCCTCTTCCTGAAGCGCAACTCGACCGGTTCCTGATGCATGTGGAAGTCGGTTATCCCGACGAGAAATCCGAGGCGGCGATTATGCGGCTCAATCGCCAGGAGGAGAATTCCAGCCACAACCAAAGCCAGACCACCAAGCCTACGCGGCTCGATCCGCAGGCGATATTCGATGCACGAACGCAGATCGGTGCCGTCACCATGGCGGAGCCGGTCGAGAATTATATCGTCGCGCTGGTCTTCGCGACCCGCTATCCGGCCCGTTTCGACAAGGATCTCGCCACGTTGTTGCAAGTCGGCGCCAGCCCACGCGGCGCCATCAGCCTGGATAAGGTCTCTCGCTCATACGCCTGGTTGAAAGGGCGGGACTATGTCACGCCCGACGATGTGAAGGCTGTCGTCCACGATATCTTCCGCCATCGGCTGATCCTGTCCTATGAGGCGCATGCGTCGAATACAGCGGCCGATCAGGTGATCGACCGCATCATCGAACTGGTGGCGGTCTCATGAAAACGGGCGTCGCAGATAAAAGAGGCGCCTATATCACGACGGAACAACTCGTCGCGCTTGAAGCCAATGCGCGCGAACTCCGTTTCATCCAGAAGGCGAAAAGCCACCAGCAGCTTGCCGGACGCATGCAATCCTCGATAAGGGGCCGCGGCCTTATCTTCGAGGAACTGCGCGACTACCTTGCGGGTGACGATGTAAGATCCATCGATTGGCGGGTGACGGCACGCACCAACAAGCCGACCATACGCGTTTATGGAGAGGAGAAGGAGCGCCCTGCCATTCTTCTCATAGACCAACGCATCAACATGTTTTTCGGCAGTCGGAAATCGCTGAAGTCAGTCACAGCGGCGGAGGCTGCCATGCTCTGTGCCTGGCGTATCCTCGGTTCGGGCGACAGGGTCGGAGGTTTGATCTTCAGCGATACCGGCACAAGCGAACTGCGACCGCATCGAAGCCGTAATGCCGTGATCGCGCTTGCGGATCGCATTGCAGAAAAGAACGCCGAGCTATCTGCCGGTTACATCGGTGCGCCGGCCCACAAGGCGCTCGATGACGCACTGCATATCGCGGCAAACATCGCCCACCATGACCACCTTATCCTTGTCATCAGTGATTTTGACGGGCACGGCAGAGAAACACGCGACCTGTTGCTGCGATTGTCCGTCAGTAATGATGTGATCTGCCTTCTCATATATGATCCTTTCCTGCTGGAGTTGCCGAAATCCGGGGAAATCGTCTTCAGCGACGGCAGGCTGCAGGCGGCGCTGGCATTCGGACGCAGTACGGCGCGTGATGCGGTCGACAGATTTGCGCAGGATCGGGGGGACGCGTTGCGCGCATGGCAGCGGGAACTCGGCCTGCCGATGCTGCCGGTTTCTGCCGCCGAGGACACCGCTCCCCAGCTGCGTCGATTGCTGGAGCAGTCAGCCTTCCGACAACGGA
Source organism: Endobacterium cereale (assembly GCF_009617585.1). GTDB lineage: Bacteria > Pseudomonadota > Alphaproteobacteria > Rhizobiales > Rhizobiaceae > Neorhizobium > Neorhizobium cereale. The sequence goes on from NZ_WIXI01000050.1 coordinate 4,037, forward strand.
GGCGCTGATGGAAACGGGACCGAAACTCGATCCGATGATTGAGATGGCGCTGCGCTCGCTGCACGATATCGTCATGCCTCAGCCCGTCTCCTGGATGCCGCAGACCTGGGGTTGGTGGGGCCTGGCCGCGATGGTCGTTCTCCTCCTCCTGTTTTTGTCGATACGCGCCATCAACCGCTACCGTGCAAATGCCTACCGCCGCGACGCGCTTCAGCGGCTGACGGAGCTTGAAGACGGCATGGCGGTTGCCGTCAGCCGTGGCGATGTGCTTCGGGAACTCGCTGCGTTGCTCAAACGGACAGCGCTGGTCGCCTGGCCGAGGGCACAGGTGGCGGGTATCACCGGTTCCGAATGGGCACAATTTCTCAATCAGTCCGGCGGAACCGGCCAGAACCTCGCCTTGTCGCTTGCCGATCTCGAATATCGAGGGGATGCCGCGCTCGTCTCCCTGTCAGGCGCTGAGATGGAGCGTGTGTTGCAGGCGGCGCGCCAATGGATCGAGAGCCACCATGTATCAACTTGAGTTTCCCTGGCTTCTCCTTGCCCTGCCGCTGCCGCTTCTCGTCTGGTTTCTTCTGCCGGCCAAGCGCGAGACCTCGGCATCCATCCGTATTCCATTTTTCGAGCAGATCGCCGAAGCCGCGGGTATCACGCCCGGCGAAGGATCGGTCATCGCACATCGCTCGTGGCTGCAATCACTCGTGCTGGCACTTTCCTGGTGTCTGATCGTCACGGCGCTCGCGCGTCCGCAATATGTCGAGCCGCCGATCGAGAAGAAGGAGCCGCAAAGGGATATCCTGCTCGCGCTCGACCTCTCTCAGTCGATGGAAACTAAAGACTTCCGCGCACCGGACGGAGCGATCGGATCGCGGATCGATGCCGTAAGACAGGTTGTCGCTGACTTCATCCACAGGCGCAGCGAGGACCGGTTGGGCCTTATCGCCTTCGGCGATGCCCCTTACCCGCTCGCCCCCTTCACCATGGATCACCCGCTGGTGCGCACGATGACCGAAGGCCTGTTGCCGGGGATCGCGGGTCCGCGCACAGCGATGGGGGATTCGCTCGGTCTGGCAATCCGCATGTTCGACCAGACAAACACACCGGACAAGGTGCTGATCCTCCTCACGGATGGCAATGATACGGCAAGCAAGATGCCCCCACTGAAGGCGGCCGACGTCGCGAAAGCCAAAAAGATCAAGATCCACGCGATCGGCATCGGCGACCCGGCGGCGACGGGTGAGGATAAACTCGATACCGCTACTCTCGAAAAGATCGCAGTGACCACCGGCGGGCGATACTTTTTCGGCGGCGACCAGCAGCAGCTTCAATCCATCTATGACACGCTCGATCGCATCACACCCGTGGAGCAGAAGCTCCTGACCTGGCGGCCGCGCATAGAGCTCTTTCACTGGCCCCTGGGTGTCGCTTTGCTGCTGCTGGCAATCTATTACCTGACCGCCGGCTGTGCGGGCCTTTTCGGGCGCAAGGTGTCGGCGCGATGACAGACTTTCACTTTCTTCGCCCCTGGTGGTTGCTGGCGCTTCTCGTTCCGCCGATGGTTCTATGGCTGGCTTCACGTGCAGGCGATTACAGGGAGCGCTGGCGGGGCATGATCGCGCCGCATCTGCTTGATCATCTGGTTATCGCGCCGGACCGGCACCGTCATATGCGGCCGGCTTGGATTGTCGCTGTAGCAATGATCCTGGCGGGTCTGGCCGGAGCCGGCCCCAGCTGGCAGCGCGAGCCGCCCCCCTTCGTCTCGGACGTTGCATCCCTGGTGATCGCGGTGGATCTTTCGCCGACCATGGATGCGATCGACATCGGCCCGAGCCGGCTGGAACGGGTCAAGCTGAAGATCGACGACATATTGGCCGGACGGCAGGGCGCGCGGACAGCGGTCGTCGCCTATGCCGGCACAGCGCATCTCGTCGTTCCGCTGACGGAGGATGATGCGCTGATCAAGATATACAGTGACGCGCTGGCCACCCGCATCATGCCGAAACCCGGCAAGGATACGTCCGCAGCGCTCAGCCTCGCAGATCAGTTGCTTCAGGCGGACGGCAGCGCTGGCACCATCCTGCTGATGACCGACGGGATCGAGAACAACGCGGTGGAGACGGTTTTCGACACGAAAAGCGGTGTCGTCGTACTCGGTATCGGCACCGCGGAGGGCGGTCCGGTTCGGCAGGACGACGGCAATTTCCTGACCGATGCGGGTGGTTCGAGGGTTTTTGCCAGGCTCGATCTCGATGGGCTGAAAACCTTTGCCGGCAATAATGGCTTTCCTGTTGCCACGCTGACCGCTGACGACAAGGATGTCCGGTGGATCATCCGGCATGTCACTACCGATTTCAGCCGGCAGACGGCCAAGGAGGGCGACCGCTGGCGCGATGCCGGGTGGTGGCTGCTTTTTCCCTGCGCCCTGCTGTTGGGGCTCTCATTTCGGCGCGGCTTTGTGGTGAAGGTCGCCATCTGGTGCCTGTGTTGCCTTGTGGCCCTACCGAAGCCGGGCGATGCTGCGGAAATGGCCGACATGTGGCTGACGCCGGACCAGCAGGGCCGACGTGCCTTCGAACGTGGAGATTTCCCGAGCGCCGCCGCGCATTTTCGAGATCCGCTGTGGAAAGGCGTCGCGCTTTATCGTGCAGGCAGTTTTCAGGATGCCATCGATAGCTTCGCCTCGGTGGATACGGCTGAAAGCTGGTTCAATCAGGCGAACAGCCTGTTTCATCTCGGCAAGCTGGACGAAGCTGTGACTGCCTACCAGAAGGCTATCGAAAAGCGTCCGAGCTGGCCTGAAGCCGTGGCCGACCTGAGCGTTGCCGAACATCTGCTGCAACAGCAAAAGGACGAGCAAAGCGAGCAGCAGCAGGACCCCAACCAGAAGCCGGACAGCGTGGAGTTCGACGACAAGGGCAAACAGGGGAAGGCCGGAACGGTGGACGTTGCCGAACAGACATCCGAAATGTGGATGAAGAACATAGCGGTAAGCCCGACCGACCTGTTGACGCGGAAATTCGCCATCGAACTGCGGGAGGGATCGCCGTGAGGATCGTCTGGTTGACGCTTTTGCTGTTGTTTCCCCTGAAGGCATTCTCTGCCGAACCCTATGCGCGGGCTGTGCTGGAGGACGGGGGAAAGATCGTGCCCGGCCAGCAGATCCATGTGACGGTTGATGTCTTTGCGCCGAATTTCTTTACATCTCCGCCGCAATTTCCTTTGTTCGAATTGCCGAACGCGCTCGTAACACTCCCCGAGGAGCGCAGCGTGAATTTGAACGAAACGGCAGCTGGCATCCAGTATTCCGGCATCCGCCGCCGTTACGCCATCGTGCCGCAAATCGCCGGCGATTATCATGTGCCGGTCATCGCGATCGAGCTCGGTTATTCAGTCGATGGCGAGACCGTTCGGGGTGTTGCCAAAACTGCAGCCCTGTCCTTCACGGTCGAGGGTGGACCGGCAGGGGGGACGACTTTCGCGGCGCGCAACGTGACGGTCGATCAGGCGTTTGACAGGCCCCCCGCCTCGCTGAAAGTCGGGGACGCGGTGGTCCGCACGATAACGATCACCGCCGAAAACACTCAAGCCGTCATCATAGCGCCCAGCAAGCCGGGAGCCGCCACCGGATTGAAACAATATGCCAAGGCGGCGAAGACGCAGGACGGTATCGAAATTGATCGCCGTGTCGTCAGCAGGCGAACCGAGGCACTGGTCTATACGGCCACAACGGAAGGGTCGTACTCCATTCCGGCTATCGACTATCCCTGGTTCGATCTCGAACGGCACGAGACAGTTGTCGCGCATCTGCCGGCCACCGATGTTACCGTCATGGCGGAAACTGCAGTAGCTGGCATAGCACCCGACGCGGAGCCGGAGCGCGCAAGGCTTCCATTCGAACAACGACGGCGGGTCATGCTGTGGATCGGGCTGTTCCTTGCCGCCGTTGCTGCGGCATGGGCCCTGTGGCGTTTTGCCAAGGCATCGACGCGATGGTTTGTCGCCATCTGGAAAGACATTGCCGCCTCGCGTCCCAACCGGATTCGCCTGTTGCGGCGAGCCATCCTGCACGAAAGTCCCGCCGAGGTTTATAAAAAACTCCAGGCGTGGAGCCATGAAGAAGGTTTTCGCACACTGGAAATGTGGGCGCAAAGCAAGGATCTGGATCTTGCCCGGCATCTACGGGGACTGGAGGCGCTTCTCTATTCCGGCCACGGTGGCGATTTCGACAGGAAGAGGCTGGCACGTCTGGCCACCGGCGAAGGTGCAACATCGACACAACTGGCGCACAGCGTTCTGCCCCCGCTCAATCCGGCGTCCTGAAACGAGCGTGCGCTGCTGTGCAGGACTTTACGCAAGCGAGGCGTAAACCGCCGCACCATTAACCGTTGCGTACTTTTTCGGCGCTCCTTTGTCCGCGACTATGGGCGGGAAAAAATGGAGACGGCAATGGTTTTGGCATTCGACAGCACAACCGAACCCAGCCCTGCACCTGCCGGCATGGTCTGGATACAAGGCGGTCGCTTCATGATGGGCTCGGACCGTCACTATCCGGAGGAAGCCCCGGCCCATCCCGTCAATGTTGATGGTTTCTGGATTGACGAGACGCCGGTGACAAACCGCCAGTTCGCCGCATTTGTTGAAGCCACCGGGCATGTGACCATGGCGGAAAAAGTGCCCGACGCGAAAAACTATCCGGGCGCCCTGCCGGAAATGCTGAGAGCCGGCTCACTCGTGTTCTTTCCGCCGAAAAGCGTCAGCGGCCCGGAAATTTCGCAATGGTGGACTTTCAAGTTCGGCGCCAACTGGCGTCGACCGCTCGGTGGCCTGAGCGACCTGCGCGGCAAGCTCGATCATCCGGTGGTTCATGTCGCATGGGCGGATGCCAGAGCCTATGCCGACTGGGCTGGCCTTGATCTGCCGACCGAAGCGGAATGGGAATTCGCCGCCCGCGGCGGTCTGGAACATGCGGAATTCGCGTGGGGAAGTGAACTGATGCCGCAAGGGAAAATGATGGCGAACACCTGGCAGGGCTTGTTCCCGACGCAATCGACCAAGCAGAAGGGCCACGAACGGACCACGGCGGTACGATCCTTCCCGCCCAACGGTTATGGTCTTTACGACATGATCGGCAATGTCTGGGAATGGACCAGTGATTTCTGGAGCACGAGACATCCAGAGCCTGCCGCCAAGGCGTGCTGCATCCCGACGAACCCGCTTAATCGCGACGCTGACGCAAGTTTCGACCCGAACCTGCCTGAAATTCGTATCGCAAGACGCGTGCTGAAGGGCGGTTCACATCTCTGTGCGCCGAACTACTGCAAGCGCTATCGGCCCGCTGCGCGTCATGCGGAAGCCGAAGACACGTCCACCAGTCATGTCGGCTTTCGTTGCGTCAAGAGAACTCAGGAAGGAGATATCCGATGAACAGATCATTTGCGATCGATGCGATCCTCGGCTCACTCATCACCGCAATCGTTCTGGTGCTGACGGGGTTGGCGCCCGTCTTGGCGCAAGAGCCTCTGCCCTCATGGAACGATACACAGGCCAAAGCCCGCATCATCAAATTCGTGCAGGAGACCGTGGCGGAGGGAGGTGAGGGGTATGTGGCTCCGGACGACCGGATTGCTGTTTTCGACAATGACGGAACGTTGTGGTCGGAGCAGCCCTATTACATCCAGCTCGGTTTTGTACTCGACCGGGTCAAGGCACTGGCTCCGTTGCATCCGGAATGGAAGGCTAAGGAGCCGTTCAAGAGTGTTCTCGACGGCGATCTTAAAGAGGTGGCCAAAAGCGGAGAGAAGGGGTTGGTGGAGCTCGTGATGGCCACCCATGGCGGAATGACCACTGATCAGTTCGGTGCGATCGTCAGCCAATGGTTCGAAACGGCAACACATCCGAAGACCGGCAAACCTTACACGTCGATGACCTATGTCCCGATGCGTGAGCTTCTCGACTATCTGCGCGCCAACGGTTTCACCACGTATATCGTTTCCGGCGGCGGCGTGGAGTTCATGCGTCCCATCGCGGAAAAACTCTATGGCATTCCCCCGCAGCAGGTGGTCGGCAGCACGATCCAAACCGAATACGCAATTGTCGGTGACGTACCCGTGCTGCGACGGCTGCCAAAAATCGATTTCATTGACGATGGTCCGGGAAAGCCGGCCGGCATCAACAAATTCATCGGCCGCAGGCCGATCTTCGTCGCCGGCAATTCGGATGGCGATTATGAGATGGCGCGCTGGACAACGGCCGCCAAGGGACCGGGCTTCGCCATGATCGTCCATCACACCGACGAGGGCCGGGAATATTCCTATGACCGACAATCGCCATTCGGGAAGCTGGACAAGGCGCTGGATGAGGCGAAGAGAAGAAACTGGCTGCTCGTCGATATGAAGAATGACTGGAAGAAGATCTTCTCGTTCGAAAATTAGAACGGAGAAGCGTATCGTAGCCCAGCACGGATCAAGCCGTGCTGGGCTACGATACTTGGTGAAGCGATAAGGATATGAAACGGCGCAGGAATGCGTGTTTGCAAGCAAGCCGCACGCTGGTTTGCAATCAAGAGATCGGCGGTGATCTCCTGGGTTTTCTCTGCAAATGGAGAAGTCCGGCAGGTTGGCTGAGAAATCAGCGCGGGACCGTAAGAGCTCCTGAAATCTCTTTGGGGCTGACGCCGGCTTTGATCAAGCCGCCCGTCAGCTCGGTGGTGATCGCCTGTTGGTTGCGCCACCAAGCTATTCCGTTTCGATAGTTGGCGGCAGGTATGGGGGCGGCGTTGATGAAACCAGACAGTCTTTCGTATGCATCCGGCGAGTTCAGTTGACCCATGGATGCCGCTCTCAGCATTGCTACCAGCAAATCGGTACCATTGATCTGCTCAGACCATAGTGAAGCTTCGGAATAGCGTCCCGCACTATAGGCATCCAGGGCAAGGACCAGCATCGCGTCTGCAGGCAGATTGTCGGTGTCTTTTTGCAAACCGTGTGCCATTGCGATCGCTGCATCCCTATAGGACCCCAGATAAAGAATGAACGCCAGTTTTGCGGCGGCCTCACTGTTATACGGGTTCAATTCCAAGGCGCGATTTCCAGCCTCCAATGCGGCATCCATGCAGCCATTGGCCAGATGTGCCACCATCAATGCGGTCTGGGCTCTGTCTGATAGAGGAGTTGCGGAAACAGCCTGTCTGGCAAGCCGAAGCGTCTCGGCACGAAGACTTGCTGAATTTGCAGCATCGCTTGTGGCGAGCATAACGCGCGACAACACAGCCGTTGCATCCGGATCGTTGGAAACGATGGACAAGGTTCGTTCCAGACAAGAATGGGCGTGGGAGAGATCGGCCAAAATGCCGCTTTCAAGCGCCGCTTCCGCCCTGATGACACAGGTGTTGCCGAGGGCGCCTTCTGAATCTCGCTGGGTTTCGATCTTGTTGATGATACCCCTGCTGGCAGCAAGGTGAGATGCCAATTGCCCAGCAACTTCCTCTCGTATGGAAGGGGGCTGTCTGCCGCTGATATCGATCTGCTCCAAACCCGATTTCAGGATGACATTCGTGTCAATGTCGGAGATTTGCCACCACACGGCCCGCTCCGCGCCGGCATCGTAATATTTCAGCTGGACCTCGTATTGGCGCCGATTGGACGTATCCAGCCCAGGCACGCTGTATCCGGCCTTGGCGACTGTCACCGTCGTGAACCCGGTAAGTGCCACCATCAGCATGTCACGAACTTGACTGGCTTCCCCCTGAAGGTTTGCATCAGCGGCATCTAACGACAGAAAGACGACGGGCTTGCCGATAATTTCCGGTGCTTGCGGCAGCAGGCTGATGCCCGAAAGTATGCCAGCGGCGATCGTCGCCGATGCGAGACCTGTTATGCCGACGTAAAGCGGGCGTAAAAAGGACTTGGGGCTATCTGCGGCAGGGGCGACCGTGGAGGAAGGCGGGTTATCCGTATCCTTCAGTTCAGCAGAGCCTGATTGCGGATCTGTGTCATCGGAGGAGACCAGTGTCGGAAACAGCGCAACATAAGAACCTTTTGGAATTCGAATGGTCGTGCTGCCGTCGTTTCCGAAGGCTTCGTAGTAGCTATCCAGAGCAGAACGAAGGCGGCTGATTTCAATGCGTACGATCGGATCGATTGTTGCATCGAAGTCGCTGGACCTGCCCAGTACGTCGAGCGCGATGGCATAGGCCTTCACGCTGTCATCGCTACCGGAAAGCCGGTTTTCAGCCAGATAGGTGAGAATGGCTTTCTGACGCTCGGTAACGCGAAATCTCGGATCCTCGAAAAGCCGTTGAAGTTCGTGTCTGGCCTCGTCCGTCGATGCCTCGTGGGCCTTGATGTCGCGCAGTTCAGCAATCATGACCGCCCCCTATACAATGGCAGAGCTGATTAGAACGTGATTATGTATCACCTAAAGAGCATAAGGTTGCAAGAATTTTAAGCGATATGATAACACTTAGTGCATCGCGAACGAACAGCTTGCCTCAATCCGGGACACCCTTGGATTGTTCAAGCACAAGCTCAATAATATCCGTTTCGATCTCCAAACAAATGCCGCCGTACTCAAGCGCGCGTTCACGGCTGCGTGTCGTACCCTCTTTCAGTAAGCGTTCGTGGGCCATGGCCGCCTCTTCGTAGGCCTCGCACAGCTCTTTGAGCGCCATCGACTTCTGAGCCAGGATTTGGAGGCGGCCGCGCAGGGCAGGAAGCTTCAACATAAGCCGCCATAAGCCTCGTTGGGTAAGATCTGATCCCTCTTTGCCGTCACGTTTATCCATCGAATGCCAAGCTCCCCGGCATGATGAGACGAGAACGTATGGGGTCGGCTCGGGCGTGAGAAGTACGTTACGGTAAACGGTAGCGAGGAGATCATCTGCAGAAAATTTACCGTTGGATTTACTGTAACGTACTTCCTTGCACAGGAGCCCGATGAGTGAATGCGTTTCCGATCAAGGAGCGCAGGCATGTCATTTGCAGTTGACGCGTCAGCATTTTTGGCGCGGCCAGATTTTTGTCCGGGCTTGCTTGGCTCCGCTCGGTCCCTGATGTCAGGATGCCGGCTGCACAGCGGCAAGATGTTCGGTGCGCTGGTTCTGGTGGCTGCAATGGGTTGGCTGCTTTTGGCGCTTCATGCTCCGGCCTATTCGCAGGAGCCCTTACTTCCGCACAGTGAAACGAATGACGGGCAAGTCGGCTTGCTGCAGGACGCTGACGTCAGGGCCCGACTCACGAACCCAACGAATTCTGCGTCGACGAGCGCTCCTGTCGAAGCGAGATCGGAAATAGCGGTTTGGGAAGATGCCCTGCGAGCGAGACTGAAACAATTGTTCGCCGCCATTCCTGAGATACCCGCGTCTGCCGGAAAAGCTGTTTCGGTCGTGTTTCGTGAAACGGCGCAGAGCGGAAGTGGCCCGGCATTCCTGATTTTTTGCGGCCTGATCGGCATCGCGCTGATTGCGGAGTTGAGCTACGAAAAGACAAGAACCGGGCCGGAAAATCCCGTCAGGGCTGTCTTTTCGATCCTGCTTTTTGCTTTCGCGGCGGCGATTTTCTTCTTTGTTATAAACTGGCCGCCACCGGCCCGCGTTACGCTGCTGGTCTATATCCTTGCTCTTATCGGTTACAAGCTGGGCTCGATCATGTTCGGGATCGTGGTGCCGGCGAAGTTGCAGACCTATGCGCGCGTTATCTTGATACTCGCCGCCTTCGCTTGCGCCACAGTAACGCTCGCCGCGCAGCTCGGTATGGCGCCGGCTATTGCCGATGCGATTGCCTATGTATTTGCTGCCACTATTCTGGCCGTGGCACTCGCGGCCCTATGGGCGGCAAGCAAACTTCGCCAGCCGCACAAGGCTGCGCTGACGTTTTTTATGGTTGCGGTCTGGTTGCTCTGGTGCCTGCAGCTGCGTGGCCTGTTCTGGATCTGCCTCTATGTGCTGGTGCTTCCGCCCACCCTTCACGCCGTTGGCCGAATGGCAACGTCTCCGTCCGCCCAGACTTCGGCCTTGCGCAAGGTGTTGATCGCTCGCGGCGCACGGGCCGTCGTCATCGTGCTAGCCGCCGCGTGGCTGGCAATCGTCTGGCGCATGACGCCGCAGGGTCTTGGCCATGCCAATCCGATCTTCACGGCTCTTTTTTATGGTCTCTTGAAGAGCGTCGTGGTGCTGCTTGCTGCAGATCTTTGCTGGCACCTCGCCAAAGCCTGGATCGATGGCGTGTTGGTGGCGACGGGAGATGCTGTTGCGGTGACGCCTGCCGAGAAGGCGCGCCGGGCGCGGTATCGCACCCTGTTGCCCATCCTGAAAAATGCGCTGGCTGTCATGATCGCAGTGATGACCCTGCTCATCGTGCTCGCCCAACTCGGTGTCGAAGTGGCACCGCTGATTGCAGGCGCGGGCGTGTTCGGGGTCGCCTTGGGCTTTGGCTCACAGACTTTGGTGAAGGATATCATCAGCGGCGTTTTCTACATGTTCGACGATGCCTTTCGCGTCGGGGAATATATCCAGGCGAAGAACTACAAGGGGACGGTGGAAGGGTTCAGCCTGCGGTCCGTCAGGCTCCGGCATCACCGTGGTCCAGTTTTTACCGTTCCGTTCGGAGAGCTCGGCGCTGTTCAGAACATGAGCCGCGATTGGGGTGTCGTGAAGTTTCGCATCTCGGTCAGCCATGCTGCAGATGTCGAGAAAGTTCGAAAGCTGACCAAGAAGATCGGCGCGACGATGCTGGACGATCCCGAGCTGGCCCCGCTTTTCATTGAACCGCTGAAAATGAAGGGAATCGAGGAATTTACCGATTACGGCATGGTCCTCAGTTTCGGAATGACGCTGCAACCGTCGCCGATGCAATCTTTCATTCGCCGACGCGCCAATCTTCTGCTGCGCGAGGAATTCATGGCCAACGGGATCGATTTCGCCACACCAAGTGTCCAGGTCGAGGCCGAGGGCAGGGCCGACGCGGCCGCCGCCGCCACAAGTTTGAGGGCAAATCAACTAAAAGCGGTAGGGCCTACGCCTTGAGCGTGTGCTTGGGTTTGTCGAATTTTGCGTACAATATGCGATACTAGCTCGCATTATGGATGAGCAACGATCAACCAGAAGGGGAAAGAACATGAAAAAGAGAACCAAATATCTAGTCGCTTCGCTGTTGCTGAGTTTCCTGACGTCGCCAGTTTTGGGGGCGGATCTACTTCCCGTGCCGGCGCAGACTGCTGTGCCGGCGGAGCCGGACAGGTGGACATTCTCGCTTTCACCCTATTTCTGGATGGCAGGCCTTGACGGCGACAGCCAGGTGTTCGGGCTCCCGAGTGTCGATGTTAGCCAGAATTTCGGCGACATTTTTTCAGATCTGGATTTTGCTTTCATGGCGGCGGGTGAGGCTCGCTATGGACGCTTCAGCGTGTTTACCGACATGAGCTACGTCAAATTGACGACTGATGCGGCCACGCCACGCGGCATCCTCGCCGACGACATTTCGGTAAAGTCGACCACATTCACCGCACTTCTGGCCGCTGCCTATTCTGTCTATGAGAGCGATCGTGACCATCTCGATATACTGGCCGGCGTGCGTTACTGGGATGCGGAGACCCGGATCACGCTCAGCGGCGGGCTGATCGGCAGCTTGTCGGGCAAGGATAGCGCCAATTGGGTTGACGGTATTGTCGGCATCAAGGGCAACTATTTTTTGACCGACAAGGTTTTCGCAACCGGATGGGCCATGGTCGGCGCCGGTGGAGCCGACATCGACTGGGACGTTCTTGGCGGCCTCGGTTACCAGTTCAATGACACGTTCTCGGCGATCCTGGGCTACCGCGCTCAGGGCGTAGACTACAGCCATGGCGGTTTCACTTACGACATGATCCAGCACGGTCCGATCATCGGCATGAACATCAAGTTCTAGTCGTCGCGATTTTATAGGAGAGGTAGTCCGCATGAAATCGACAATCGTATTGCAGACCACGGCGCTTCTTTTGGCATGCAGCATGCGTATTGCTTATGCGCAGGATGCTGACCTCGCCAAGCAATTGTCCAACCCGGTGGCGTCCTTGATCAGCGTGCCGTTTCAGTTCAATTACGATCGTGGCTATGGTCCGCAAGATGGACACAGATCGGTCCTGAACATACAGCCGGTCGTTCCGATTTCGCTCAATGAAGACTGGAACGTGATTTCTCGCACGATCATTCCCGTGATCTGGCAGGACGATGTGGCTGGGGAGAGCGGCAGCCAATTTGGCCTCGGAGACGTGTTGCAGAGCTTTTTCTTTTCTCCGAAACAGCCGACGGCCGGTGGCTTGATATGGGGTGTCGGCCCGGCCTTCCTGTTGCCGACTGCCACGGACCCGTTGCTCGGCAGCGAGAAATTCGGCCTCGGACCTACGGTCGTACTTCTCAAACAGGATAGCGGCTTTACCTACGGGGCATTGGTCAACCATATCTGGTCGGTTGCAGGTGACAGCAGTCGTGCTGATATCAGTTCGACCTTTCTGCAGCCTTTCGTGTCCTACACGACACCGGATGCCTGGACATTCACACTCAATACGGAAAGCAGCTATGACTGGAAGAACGACGAGTGGGCCGTTCCAGTCAACGTCTCGGTGGCAAAGTTGGTGAAGCTAGGAGAACAACCTGTCAGCTTCCAGGTCGGTGCGCGCTACTGGGCATCCTCGCCTGATAACGGAGCTGAGGGCTGGGCGTTTCGGGCTGGCGTGACACTTCTGTTTCCCAAGTGAGGCATGTGCCTACTGCTGACCGGCCGAGTTAGCATCATCCCGTTCGCCCATGCGGTCGAGCAGCAGGGAATAGGCGACGTAATATTTGTAGATGTTGCTGACATACTGCACGGTCTCGCGGCCGACGATTTCGGCGGCGGCGTTCTCGACGTTGCCAAACCATTTGTTCGGGTCAAGGCCCATCGATCTGGCTTTGTTGCGGAATTTCCGCAGGTTGCCTGGTCCGGCGTTATAGGCTGCGAAGGCGAAAAGCTGGCGGTCGCGCGGGCTCAACTCGTCATCATCGATATAGGTGTCGATCAGGTGCCGCAGATATTTTGTTCCGGCTTCGACATTGCGTGCAGCATCCTTGTCTATTCCGCCAATCCCGATCGCTTTGTCGCTCGCAGTCGAGGGCAATAGCTGCATGATGCCGACGGCACCGCGTGGCGAACGACGGGACTGATCGAGTTGCGGTTCCTGATAGCCTTGCGCCATGAGCATCAGATAGTCGAAAGAATATGCCCTGCCGTATTCGCGGAAAATCCCGACAAGCGTCTGGAATCGTTTCACGTCATCCGGCGAATATGCCCGCTTCACGATCTTGTCCTGAACGAAGTAGCTCTTGCGCAAAATATTGCCGAATGTGGTGCCGATCCTGTGGCCCTCAATGAATGGGTCCAGTTCCGCCTTCAGTTGCGGACTACTTTTACGGATCGCCCAGGCGATCCGCCCTTCCTGAGACAGTACGATGTCGTGGCGGACCTTCATGTCGGGGAAAACATGTGCCCAGATGTCGGCCATATAGGCATCCACGATAGTAAACGGCAGAAGCTGCGCGTTGACCATCTCCATCAAATCCTCGTCCTCAAGGTTCTCGTCGATCGCGTTGATAACAATCTCAGACTTGCCCGCTGCGGCAAGCCTCTCGTTCAAGGTCAGCAGATGTTCGTGAAAACTGCTCGATCCGCGCACCGCGACGGTCTTTCCTGAGAGGTCCTCGATGCTTTCGACAGGCGGGCTGTTGGCGGAGGCAACAAGAACCTCCTCGGCTTTTTCATAAAGCGGCCTGGTGAAATCGACGAGGTTCAGCCGATCTTGCGTGATCGTCAAATTCGCCATCACGATATCGCCCAGCCCATCGTTGAGTGCTGAAAGAAGATTTTCCCGTGGAGTGGGAATGAACACGATGTGGATTTGGTCGATCTGCTTGCTTCTTTGTCGATTGAGATATTTTTCCAGCGCCAGTCCGAACTCGACGGCAGTGCCAAACTGGCGGCCTTTGTCGACGAAATAGATGGTCTTGCTGAAGGGAACGAGCACGCGGACGATGCGACGCGCCTTCATCGCCTCGAAATCTATGACATGTTTTTCAATGAGTTGCCGGGGCGATGGTGTCCCGGCAACTGTCTGCGCCACAACGGGTGTTGCCAATGTGACAGCGAAAAACGCCGCAGCCCATAAGTGTGTCATCGAATGACGAGGAAATGAGCTTGGCATGTGAGCAAGCTACTCCTTATGGCGAGGTTTTGTAGACAGGCGAGCCGAAGCGAGAGCCTATCGAGGCGCGAGACCTTCCAGTTCGTTCAGGCGCTTCAACGCAGACTGCTGCCGGAGCAGGCCATAGTTGATACCGCTGGCATTCAGCGTGCTGCCTTCCTGGTATGGGTATTGTTCAAAGTCCGCGAAGAAATCCTTGATCTTGCCCTGAATCGGCACAAGCAACCACATGTTGCGGGCGATAAACTCCATAGCCCCCGCGCCCTCACGTGCTCCACGTTCGTAAGGATCCATCCTGAGGTTGGCGATGTTGGCCCAGCTTGGCGTCTCACGGGTCGCCGTTGCGATATTGCCCTCGCTGTTGATCGCAAAACTGAGCTTCCAGTCGTTCCACCTTATGGCGTTGAGATTGCCGCCCTGGTCGAAATAGTAGATCGAGTCCCGTGGGCCGGTCTCCGCTTCGCCCTTCAGTAGAGGGCCAAGATCATACCCGTCGAGATGTACTTTAAACGTCTTGGTGCCGACCTTGTAACCCGTCTTCATCTGTTCTGTGATATCGGTCAGGCCAGCGGCACCGGCAAATGTCGGCATCCAGTCCATCAATGTGACGGGATCGTTGATTTCCCTCCCAGGTTGAACCACGCCCGGCCAACGAACCATCATCGGGATGCGGAAGCCGCCCTCCCAGGTCGTACCCTTTTCGCCGTGGAACATCGTCATGGCCCCATCGGGCCACAGGGCAAGCTCCGCACCGTTATCTGTGGTATAGAGAACGATGGTATTGTCGGCGATGCCGAGCTCGTCGAGCTGATCGAGAAGCTGGCCGACATGGCCGTCATGCTCGACCATTCCATCGGCATGTATGCCCTTGCCGGTCTTGCCCATGGCATCCGGGGCGAGGTGTGTGAAAACATGCATGCGCGTCGAGTTGAACCAGCAGAAGAATGGCTTGTCCGCCTTGGCCTGACGATCGATGAAATCCTTGGCGGCTGCCAGAAATTCCGAGTCGATGGTCTCCATTCGCTTGGTGTTGAGCGCGCCCGTATCTTCGATCTTGCCGTCCGCCGTCGATTTGATGACACCACGCGGTCCGAACTGCCGACGAAAGGCCGGGTCCTTCGGGTAGAAATAACCTTCGGGTTCTTCCTCGGCATTGAGGTGATACAGATTGCCGAAGAACTCATCGAACCCGTGCTTGGTGGGAAGATGCTGATCCTGATCGCCGAGATGGTTCTTGCCGAACTGTCCGGTCGAGTAGTTAGCGCTCTTCATCACGTCAGCGATTGTCGGCATCCAGTCCTGAATTCCGTGCGGGTCGCCGGGCATGCCGATGGTCAGAAGGCCGGTTCGGAACGGCTCCTGGCCGAGAATGAAGGAGGCCCGGCCTGCCGTGCAGCTCTGTTGCCCATAGGAGTCCGTGAAGATCGCACCCTCTTTGGCGATACGGTCAATATTGGGCGTGCGGTAGCCCATCAGGCCTTTTGTGTAGGCGCTGATCTGCGGGATGCCGATGTCATCGCCAAAAATGACGAGAATGTTTGGTGGTCGGTTGTTGCCGTTGCTCGTTGCCGGAGCGGACGGCTGGTTCTGAGCGGTCGCGCGGCTGCCTGCGGAGGCAACGGCAATTGCAAGCGAGGTTCCGCCAAGAAGAAGGTTGCGACGGCTCACCGATGCCGGGCTTTCATTCAACGTTTCCGCGTCAAAACTGCTCATGGAAGGTACTCCTTTATGTGATGGCTTTGATCACAGGCAGAAGCATGAACCGCTCTCGCGAATGCGAAAGTACGTTACCGTAAATCTGACGGTAAACGCTGACGGCACTTGGGCGGCAGCTTTGTTGGGACGAGCGTCGTCTGTTCGCATCCATCATTCGGTGCTGCGATGATTGCCAGCGGCCAATTCTCATTCAGCGTGCTTTGGCGAGCCGTCGACCAATCAGAAAATTTACACGGTGTTTAACGGTAACGTACTTCATGACACGCGTTGGCGCTGATAGCGATCGCGTATGGGTTGGATGCCGCCCGGACCTCGCGAAAGCCGGACAATACAATTTTCTAACCGCAGTTTGGACAGGTCCGGGGCGCACCGGCGGATCGATTGGCTAGAGAACCAGCCTGAACAAAAGCTGCCATCCGGCCGTGCCGTCGTTCAGATCATCGATGCCGAGTTTGCATTTTGCCGCAAAAGTCAGCGCCTCCGTCAGTCACCGGATATCGAAACATCTGCTTGCCGAATTGGAAGGAAGATTTTCAATGTCGTTCATCGCGAGCATATTCGAGCAGTCGCCGATCATCGCACTGTTTCTTTCGCTTGCCGGGGGATATTGGATCGGCAAGTTCCAGTTCGGCAAGTTTCAGCTCGGCGGGGTGGCGGGATCGCTCCTGGTGGCGGTCATTATCAGTCAGGTCGGCGTAAAAATCGACGATGGCATAAAAGCCGTCCTCTTTGCATTGTTCATATACGCAGTAGGTTTCGAAAGCGGTCCGCAATTTTTCCGGTCCCTCGGGCGCCAATCCATTCGCGAAATCGTCATGGCTGTCGTTCTCGCGTTGAGCGGGCTTGCAACCGTTGTAATCCTCGCCAGAATTTTCTCGCTCGACAAAGGTCTGGCTGCCGGCATTGCGGCCGGTGGGCTTACCCAGTCGGCCATCATCGGGACGGCGAGTTCCGCCATCGAAAAGCTGGGTCTTGCCGCCGAGGAAGTCAAACGACTGCAGTCGAATGTCGCGATAGGCTATGCGGTGACCTACATCTTCGGCTCTTTCGGAGCGATCATCGTTTGCGTCAACATCCTGCCCTGGTTCATGAAACGCAGCATTCGCGACGATGCTGTCAAAGCCGACGCCGAGATGTTGAAAGGTGCGCATGCCTACGGGCCCGGCGAAACTCCGGCGCTGCCTGAACTCGTCGGTCGCGTCTACCGGGTCGAAACCGCAGCAGGGCAAGCGGTGAACCTGCTGGAAGGCGCAGGCCGGTTCACGGTCGAAAGGGTGAAGCGCGACGGCAGGATCATTGGTGTCGAACCAAGGCTGTTGTTGAAACAGGCCGATCTGCTGTTGCTCGTCGGCCGGCGGCCAGCAATGGTCGGTCTTGAAACGCGGATCGGGCCGGAAACCGCAGGCGGTAACGGTATGGACCTCGTGGTGACAACCCGAGATATCCAGTTAACCGACAAGGATTTTGCCGGACGAACCGTCGCCGAAATCCTGTCGAGCAGCGAAGAGTTGCGTCACGGCATCTATGTGCTGGGTGTCACGCGGGCAGGCACGCCACTGGACCTTGCCGATGATACGGTCATCGCCGCAGGAGATATCGTCACAGTCCATGGCGTGCAGGAGGACCTGCAACGGCTCGCCGGTCGCGTGGGTCCGGCTATCGTTCCAAGCGACAAGACCGATTTCGTTTTTCACGGGCTCGGGCTTGTCGTCGGACTTCTCGCCGGGCTTCTGGTGCTGCGCATTGGCTCCATCCCCCTGACACTTGGCGCTGGCGGCGGGGCGCTATTGTCCGGTCTTGTTTTCGGCTGGTATCGCAGCCGCCACATGGCAATCGGCAACATGCCGATTGGCGCCTCGACCCTTCTCCGCGACTTCGGTCTTGCCGGTTTCGTGGCTGTGGTCGGATTGCAGTCGGGTCAGCAGGCTGTTCAGACAATCGCCCAAAGCGGCCTGTCGATCTTCCTGGTCGGCGTCGTCGTAACGATACTGCCATTGATCCTGACCATGCTCGTCGGTCGCTACCTGCTTGGCTATCGCAACGTGGCCATCTTTGCCGGAGCGCTGTCCGGTTCCCGCAGCGCCAACCCCGCCTTTGGGGAAATCCTGGACAAGGCTGGAAATTCCGTTCCGACCACATCCTTCGCAATCACCTATGCGCTTGCCAACGTGTTTCTGACGCTGCTCGGCCCTCTGGTCGTGGCGCTCGTCTGATCGAAAACAAGGAGCGAAGACATGATCGACTACAGTCAATTCGCGCAGCTCAGCCCGTTTGAGCTGAAAGACGAACTGATCAAGCTTGCCTCCGGCAAGAGCGATCACCTGATGCTGAATGCCGGGCGAGGCAATCCCAATTTTATCGCCACGCTTCCTCGCCGCGCTTTCTTCAGGCTCGGGCTTTTCGCCACGGCAGAGTCAGAACTGTCTTTCTCCTACATGCAGAAGGATATTGGCGGTTTGCCTCGCATTGAGGGCATCGAAGCCCGTTTTGAACGTTTCGTCAGCGAAAACCGCGATCAGGCCGGTGTCGTCTTTCTCGGTCGCGCGCTCAGCTATGTGCGCGATCAATTGGGGCTCAACGCCTCCGATTTCCTGCATGAGATGGTCGAGGGCATTCTCGGCTGCAACTATCCTGTTCCGCCGCGAATGCTGGAGGTCAGCGAACAGATCGTACGGCAGTATCTCATGCGCGAGATGGTCGGCGGACAGGTGTCTGCGCTGGACGTCGATGTATTCGCGGTCGAGGGCGGCACGGCCGCCATGACCTACATTTTCGATAGTTTGAAGAAGAACCTGTTGGTGAAGTCAGGCGACAAGGTCGCCATCGGCATGCCGGTCTTCACACCGTATATCGAGATTCCCGAACTTGACGTCTATGGACTGACGGAGGTGCAAATCAGCGCCGATCCGGACGACGGTTGGCAATATCCCGATAGCGAACTGGAAAAGCTCAAGGATCCGGCGATCAAGATCTTCTTCTGCATCAATCCGTCGAACCCGCCATCCGTGAAGCTGGACGACCGCAGCCTGAACAAAATCGCGCAGATCGTGAAGAATGATCGGCCCGATCTGATGATCTTGACGGACGACGTCTATGGGACGTTCGCGGATGGGTTTCGATCTCTTTTCGCGGTCTGCCCTGAAAATACGATCCTGGTCTATTCCTATTCCAAATATTTTGGCGCGACAGGCTGGCGTCTCGGAGCCGTGGCTTTGCGGCAGAGCAATATAATGGATAGCGCGCTGGCGGCTCTGCCTGACACCGACAAGCAGATGCTCGAGCGGCGTTATGCGTCGATCACCACCGATGTGCCGGGCCTGAAGTTGATCGACCGACTGGTTGCCGACAGTCGTACCGTCGCACTCAATCACACCGCGGGCCTCTCCACGCCGCAACAGGTGCAGATGGTTTTGTTCTCGCTGTTTGCGCTGATGGATGAAGGCGACGTTTACAAGACCGCGTTGAAAGGCGTGATCCGCCGTCGTCAATCCGCCCTCTACGCAGAGCTCGGCATTGCAATGCCGGAGGATCCGAATTCGGTCGATTATTACACGCTCCTGGACATGGAAAAAGTTTCGGAACAACTCTATGGCCGGGATTTTTCGCTCTGGGTAAAGACGCGGTTTGCTCCGAACGAACTGCTTTTCCGGATCGCAGACGAGACCGGTATCGTTCTGCTGCCGGGCCGCGGCTTTGGCACACAACATCCCTCCGGCAGGGCTTCACTGGCAAACCTCAACGAATTCGAATACGCGCGCATCGGGCGCGCCCTGCGCAAAATGGCGGATGAATACCACTCTGCATGGAAGGCTGAACGTCCATGACAACGTCACTTCCGACGGGCAGCCGGTGATGACATGTTTCTGCTGAAAGATCCTGTCATCGCACTTTTCGTGTGCCTCGGCCTTGGTCATCTTATCGGCCGGATACGGGTCGGGCCGGTGGTTCTCGGCGGCGTTTGCGGAACCCTTTTTGTCGCCCTGGCAATCGGCCAGATGGGGGTGACGATCAGCCCCCACCTGAAGGATACCGCTTTCGCTCTTTTCATCTATGCGCTCGGCTTTTCCGCCGGGCCGCAGTTTTTCTCCAATATCAGAGGCGGTTGGCGCTACGGGATCTTTTCCTTCATCGAGGTTATCTGCGTGCTTGGGCTTGTGGCGGGCGCAACGGTTCTTTTCGATTTTGATGCCGGTACGAGCTCGGGATTGTTCGCCGGCGCGGCAACCGAATCCGCAGTCCTCGGCACTGCATCAGAGGCATTGGGACGGCTGCCTCTTGCCGAAACCGAAATCCTTCGATTGCAGGCCAATGCTGCGACCGCCTACAGCTTGACCTACCTGTTCGGACTTGTCGCCATCGTCGTCTTCACCACCCAGATTGCACCGATCATCCTTCGCGTCGATCTGCGAAAGGAGGCAACAGCGCTTGCCGCGCAATTGGGAGAAGACGAAGAGGGTGCCGATCAGCCAGACGCCCTCCCAACCTTTGTTGGACGAGTTTTTCGGGCCGGTCCCGCTGCCGGCAAGTCCATCGCAGATTTCGAACTTAGCCGAGGCAGTACGGTCTTCATCGAGCGGTTGAAGCGCGGTGATGATCTTCTGCAGCCGCCAAAGGATTTTGTGATCGACGCCGACGATCTCCTGTTCTTGCACGGACGACGAAGTGCGATGATTTCCATCGAGACTGTTGTCGGCCCCGAACAGCCCGTGCCGTCTGATGTTTCGATCCCGCTTGCTCGCCAGCAGGTCGTGGTTCAGAGGAAGGAGATTGCCGGGATGCGCGTGCGCGATCTGCGGGCGGTCGCTCCGGCAGAATTGTCGCGAGGCCTGTTTGTCGAAAGCGTGCGACGCATGGGGCACACAATTCCGGCTTTGCCGAAAACACGGCTGCAGGAAGGCGATGTCCTCACGCTTTATGGTCCGCAGACCGCCGTGTCGCGGGCGGTCAAGGAATTGGGTGCCGCCGTTCGATCTGAAGAGGCAACCGATCTGGTGTTTCTTGGAATTGGCATTCTGGTCGGCTTGCTGCTCGGGCGACTTTCACTTGATGTTGCCGGCATGACGCTGACCCTGGGTACTGGCGGCGGTGCCCTCATCGCGGGGTTGGTGTTCGGGTGGCTGAATATGCGGCAACCTCGCCATGGCAACCTTCCTGTCGCGGCTGCCAGCTTCATGAAGGATTTCGGTCTCGCGACTTTTATCGCTGCCATCGGGCTGAGCGCCGGACCGGACGCGGTGGCATTGGTTATGAAATATGGTCTCATCCTGCCAGTTCTCGGCATACTCGTCTCGACGATTCCGGCTTTCGTTTCGCTGCTTGTCGGATGGAAACTCATGAAGATCGAGATCCCGATCCTGCTCGGCATCATTGCCGGCCAACATTGCAGTACGCCAACGATCAGCGCGTTGGTGGCTCAATCGGGCAATTCCACGCCGGTCATTGGCTACACGGTAACCTATGCGATCTCAAATGTTCTGCTGCCGTTGCTTGGGCCCGTCGTTGTCGGCCTGAGCAATATATTCATCCAGTGAAACAATATAGCCGCATCTGTGTGAATGGACGGACGGAATAGAGCCGAGCAAGTGCTATGCAGCACGCAGGGCTCAGTTCCACTGAATTACACGTCACATATAAAACTCTCGACGTCATCAGGCCTCCCACAAACAATATTGAAAAGCGCCGGCCATGCGGGGGGCGTAACGCCGGGCATAACCCCAACGGTCGAAAAAAGCCGCGAAAATTCTCACAAAAATATCATAAAAATACAGATGAAACCGCTCCTGACCCGTTGGGCTCACTACGCTGGCAGCGGTTTATCGGATCGCCATTCGACAGCGCCGGAACATTCTTACCTCCCACGCGGGTTATGTCCCCAGCTGGAGCATGGATGACACCGAAGGATGGGCGCTTCTCCTCACATAGACCGATTGAAACGGCCCAGTTATGGCTGCCGCGGACATAATTGAACGTTGCGCCGTTCAGGTCGATGACCCAGATGCGTCCTGATGTGCCAACGATCTCGCCGCCCTCTTTACCCAGCATGCCGTCTTCTGGAAACGCTTCGCGCAGCCGGGCGATGAGGAGGTCGTTCATTTCCCTTTCGGCTCTCCCATGGGGAGCCGCTCGGTTTGAATCACAGCATTGATTCTGCGAAGTTATAACTTGCCGGGTCGACGGTTCTATTCCGCTCAAGGTGAAGCGGGCTTTTTGCGTCAGCGTCGGCGTAATGCCCAAAGCATGTAAGGTCCGCCCAATAATGCTGCAAAGATACCGGCGGGCGTTTCCCATGGGAATACAACAATCCGACCCAGCCAATCAGCCAGGATCATGATGGCGGCACCAATCCATGCGGCTGCAAACATCTGACATCTTGTGTCGTGAAATCCCAACAATCTTGCCAGGTGAGGGGCAGTCAGTCCGATGAAACTCAAAGGGCCTATCAGCAAGGTCGCGGCACCGGTGGCGATTGCGGCGAATGCAAAACTGACGCCCCATGCCGCCGACACCGGCACGCCGACCGACGAGGCCACCGTCTTGCCAAGTGGCAGAATGGTGAGCCATCGCTCGGCAAACGGGATCACAGCGAAAGCGGCCAGCGATATGACCGACGCGAACATGGCCTGGTGAGGGGCCAGACGGTAGGTCGAACCTGACAACCAGCTCATGACCCAACCCGTACGTGGGTCTCCTGTCGCGAGAAAAACGGAAGCCCAACCCGTCGCCAGCATCGTGACAGTAAGGCCGCAAAGGAGCAGACGGTCGGCGGCAAAGCTGTCGTTTCGGGTCAGAACATTGACGAGCAGACCTGCGCCGACAGCGCCAAGTGCGGCAGCCAGTGCGAGATGGAACTGGTCTATGCCGCCGGTGACCGTGAGAAGCGCCAGTACGCCGATTGTGGCGCCACCGGAAACGCCCAGCGCCTCCGGCGCGGCGAGGGGATTTGCGGTTATCTTCTGCATCGTGCCACCGGCCAGCGCGAGCAATATGCCGGCCGAGGCTGCGCCCAAAACGCGTGGCCATCGGTATTCCAGCGTATCCCAGGCCAGTGAAACTGCGCCTGTGCTCCAGCCTCCGGCTGTCGGCCCGACGGCCAGGGAGATCATGCTCAACGTTATGATGACGACACATGCCCCCAAAAACGTTGCGACACCGGCAGGGTGCTTACGGCTGTTGACGGTTGAGCGATGACGGAATTCGCCGGGTAGCCTGCGAATGAGCAAAAACAGCAGTGGCGCGCCAATCAATGCCGTGAGCGATCCGGCCGGCAATTCACCCGGGAACACGGCGTCCGAAAGCCGGTCGACGAGAAGCAGAAGCAGGGCGCCGATTATCGTCGCGCGTCCCGCCACCTGGCCGAACGATCTGGCCCCCGTCGCCTTCGCGAAGGCCGAAGCGGCGAGCCCAACGAATGCGATAACCCCCACAGCCGCAGCAACGCTGGCGCCAAGCGAAATGGCGAGGCTGATCGCGATGAGGCGAAACACCCACGGTTTCAGCCCGAGCGAGGAAGCCGCCTCATCCTCGAGACCAAGCATGGAAAAAGGCCGCCTCAGCAATACTGTCAGGCAGGCCGCCGGCACAAACCAGAACATCAGGATGATCGCCGACCTGTCACCATTCTGGACAAGCGACCCGCTCTGCCAGACGAACAGTTCTCCCATGTAATCCGTGAAGAGGGACAGGAAAATCGCTGTCGTTGCCGAAGCCGTCATGGATACGATCATGCCGGCGAGAAGGATGACGGATACGGAGAGGCGTCCCCGCCCGGCGATCATCAAAACCGATGCGGTGGCAACGGTTGCGCCAAAAAGCGAGATCAGTTCCCGCCCGTATTCCAGCATCCATGGCGCAAAAATCGTGGCGATGGTCAAAGCGAGGCCGGCGCCGGCGGATGTGCCAAGCGTGGTCGGCTCGGCGATCGGGTTTTTGAGAGATTGCTGCAGCAACACGCCCGACAATGACAGGGCTGCCCCCGCGACCAGTGCAACAGCGAGCTGGGGAAGAAACGAATGACGCGCCAGCAGTTGAGCAGGATCATGCAAGTCAGTCTGCAGCAAAGCTGTCGGCCAGTCGTGAAGTGGCAAGAGCGCCAATGCCGCATGGATAGAGAGAAGGGCGGATGGGACCGCAAGCAGCGCCAGAAGGGCGAGATACCGTCCGTTTCTTCTCATGAATGCGCTCATCGGGCGTTCAGCGCAGCTGCCATAAAATGCGCGAAGCGCCGGGCGGCGCCAATCCCTCCGTAGGGCCATACCGGTGGGATGCTGATGATCATGTTGTTGCGTACCGCGGGCAGGTTTTTCCAGAGCGTGCTTTGCCTCACTCTGATGGACACGTTTTCAGGGACCGGATCCAGCGACAGAATGAGCGCATCTTCCAGGCGGACGAGATCGGCGATGCTCGCGGTCGAAAATCCCCAGTCCGATGTTTCACCTGTCCAGGCGTTGGTAACTCCAACCCTGTCCATCACGTCCTGAAACAACCCGCCCTTGCCGTAAAGCCGGACATGGCGGTCATCAAACAGACTGATGACGGCGACAGGAGGTACATCACGCCCCTGCATGGATTTCGCTATGGTATCAAAATCGTGCGAGGCGTTTTGTATGAGCGCTTCCGCCTCGTTCTGCCGGCCCATGATCGCAGCAAGCCTGCGGGTCTCGGCTGGCAAAACATTGAGAGGCGAAGAACTGCCGTCGTAAAGTGGAAGTGTTACCACCGGTGCCAATCGGTGCATCTGCTGCTCGTCAACACCGTAGCCCTGAGCCGTGACGATCAGGTCAGGAGCAAGCGCTCGGATCACCTCCATGTTCGGCTCGCTGCGCGAACCGAGATCGATCGTCGTATCAGGCAGTCGCGGCTCGACGGCCCAGTCCCGGTATCCGCCGAGATCGGCGACGGCAACCGGATAAAGGCCAAGTCCGCAGACCATCTCGGCCGCCGTCCACTCCAGGCAAACAATGCGTTCGGGGCGAGCTTTGGCGAATGCGGGAAGCGTTGACGCCGACAGCGCCAACGCCCCGAGGAAAGCCCTGCGATTGAGGAGAATGCTGGTCACCAGCGAATTGTTGCCTTCGCCATAACCCTGCGTCCTTCTGCATAAAAGCAGCCGAAACTGTCATTAAAGCACGACGCAACATATTCCTTGTCGAACAGGTTGCTGGCATTCAGCAAAAGCTCGTAATTGTCGCGCTTGAAGCTGACGGCGGCATCAAAAACGACTGCCGCCGGCACCTTGAATGAATTGGCGTCGTCGCCGAAGGTTGAGCCGACATAGCGGGCGCCAAGTCCGAAACCGAGGCCGTCCAGCACTGAGCCGTCGTTGATGCGATAATCACCCCAGAGCGAGGCCGTATGTCGGGGGATGGTCGTTGGCCAACGGCCCTGGTTGCCGCCGTTGGGATCCTTGGTGATTTCCACGTCCAGATAGGTATAGGCCAGACGCAGGTTGAACCTGTCGGTCAGGCTCGCGACGCCTTCGAGTTCAAAGCCCTGAGAGGTGATCTGCCCGGTTTGCACCGCGGCAAATGATCCGCCGACCGCGTCGTAACGGATGACGTTGTCGCGCACGAGATGGAAGACGGACGCGGTGAAAAAACTGTCGAAGCCCGTTGGCTGGTATTTCACGCCGGCTTCCCACTGGCGACCGGTTTCCGGCTCGAAGAGCGCGCCGTCAGCGTCGACATCGAGTGGCTGCGAGAAAGATTCCGTGTAGCTGAGATAGGGCGCGATTCCGTTGTCGAATGTATAGACTACGCCTGCGCGGCTACTGAAATCCGAAGCCGACTTATCGGCATTGCCGCCGCTCAGGTGGTCGTCGACCTCGGTCGATGCCCAGTCGTAACGGCCGCCGAAGGCAAAGGACCACCGATCGATCTTGATCTGGTCCTGCAGGTAAATGCCGACCTGATGCTGGCTGGTGACCGCGTCGCGTGTATTGCCGCCAAATGTCGGAGCTCCGCTATAGACGGGATCGAAAACATTGATCGGATCCGCGTCGTAGTAGTCGGATTTGTCCGCAAAGCGGGTCCATCGATAATCCAGGCCAGCGAGCAGCGTGTGTTCGACAGGACCGGTATCGAATTCGTACTGAAGCTGATTGTCGATGGCAAAAGTATTCAGCTTCGATTGGCCCTTGTCCGAATAGCGGGCCAGGGTCCCGTCTGCGGGGTCGCCGAGATAACCCCCGCCATAAACGATCTCCTGATCGTTGGAGAGGTGGGAATACCGCACATTCTGGCGGACGGTGAGATCTTCGGAAAAACTGTGTTCGAACAGATAGCCGATCGAGGCCTGACTGGTATTGTAATGGTCGAAGTCGCGTTCACCGAGAAAGCGGTCGACCGGGATTTTGCGGCCGTCATTGCTGAATACAGTTCCGAGTGCCGGCATGAATTGCAGGCCCCATCCTGCGCGGTCGCGCTGGTAGTTTCCCAGAATGGTCAGCGATGTGTCCTTGTCCGGGCTGTAGGTGAGGGCGGGGGCGATGAAAAAGCGATCGTCATCGACAAAATCCACCTGCGAGCCGCTCGAGCGTCCGACCCCGGTCAGACGGTAGCTCCAGTCCGAGCCTTCCCCGATGGCGCCGCCCAAATCGAAATGGGTTTCGACCCGGCCGAAACTTCCCCCCTGTATCGAGACTTCACGGATGGTTTCGGTTGTGGGGCGCTTGCTGACATAATTGACCAGGCCGCCGGGACCATTCTGCCCATAGAGGATGGAGCTTGGTCCCTTGAGCACTTCGATGCGCTCCGCACCATATGGGTCGAGCGTTTGAAAATCGCTGTAAGCGGTGCCAGGGAGTTTCAGGCCGTCGCGGAAGAAGGCCTCACTGTTCATGTCGAAACCGCGGATTGCCAAACCGCCATAACGGGTGTCCGCCGCACCCGTCGTCTCGCCGTTGACACCGGACGTATAACGCAGGGTAGCGCCAACCGATGTGGCATTCTGAGCCTCGATCTGATCGGCGCTGACAACGGAAATCGCCTGGGGCGTTTCCAGAAGCGGCGTGTCCGTTTTCGTCGCAGTGAGGCTGCGCGTGGCGACGAAACCTTCGACCGGTCCCCAGCCTGCCTCGGCATCGGCTTGCACGATGATCGGTTGCAGTGTGGTTGCACCGCCCGAAGAGCTCGTCGCGGTGACGGTCGGATTGAAGATTGTCACGCTGGTTGGACTTGTGAAGCGATAGGTCAGGTTCGTTCCCTGAAGGAGTTCAGCAAGCGCTTCCTGCGGGCTTTTGGCGCCGCTGACACCGCGGGTGCGCAGGCTTGCCGTGACAGAGCTGTCATAGAGAACCTGGATGCCGCTCGCCAAGCCGAACCGTGTCAGTCCGGTGTCGAGTTGACCGGAGGGGATGGAATAGCTGGCATTCTGGGCCAGTGCCACCGAGCAGGACAATGCCAGCGCTGCGAGTGCGAGAACCGGACGGCGTCCCGACGATTTTACAATCGCGCCATGTTCTTCCGCGCCAGACACATCCCGTTTCGCCATCACTGCCCCCTCTGTGCATTAAATCACTGGCCGATGAACGTCGGCCTTCCATGACTAAGACGATGGGAAAACGCAGACCCGAAATGCCGGAAGGCATTTTTCGAATAATTTATCGCAAAACGACGACGCCCCCGGCCAGGGAGTAGCTTTGGACGTTGAGGGTCACTTCAAGGTGGCGCAGGATCTCCTGCGGTCGCGACAGATGGAATACCCCGGACATACGGCGGGTGCGCAGGTTCCGGCTTGCTATGATGACCTTGCCGCGTCGATGCCGGTTCACGTCGGCAATCACATCATCAAGCGATCGATTGTTGAAGATCAGAAGTCCTGTTCTCCAGGAAGCGGCCGTTTCCAGATCCAGAGCAGAGTGGGTGCCCAGTCCCTCCGCTGAATAGGTCACGGCTTCGCCGCCTTTCAGCGCGGCGGTCCCTCGACAGTGCACTTCAAGCGACCCCTCCAGACACTCAAGCGAGACATCTCCAGAGCCGTGATGGACGGAGAAGCTCTTGCCGAATGTGCTCGCCTCGCCATTCGCGGCGGTCACCACAAATGGGCGTATGGCCTCATCCGCGACTTCGAAAACGGCCGCACCGCTGGCGAGATCAAGGCGTCGCTCCGTGGGAGAATAATGTAGTGACAACGCGGAGTCGCCGTCGAGTATTGCCCGCGATCCATCCGGCAGCTCGATCGTGCTTTGCTGGCCGACTGCGGTTGCGTAGTCCGACGTCAACGCGGTCAGTGACGGAATATACCCGAGATTGGAAAACCCGACGCCCACCAGGGCCGCGCTTGCCGCAATGCTGCCGGAGAGGATGATGGACCGCCGTGACAGGCTATGTCTTTGAGCCGGGGCGATTGCACGGCCCATCTGTTTCCATAGGAGAACGGTTTCTTCGAACGCCCGGTTATGGTCAGGACTCATCGAGCGCCAGCGTATCAGGGCATCGGCATCATCACGCGTGGCATCTCCGGAGGTGATCCGGACCAACCACGCGGTTGCCTCGCTCTTCAAATCCTCCAAGTCCCGGCTCACGACAGCCCCTTTCAGTGTTCGCCAACTGCCCTCGCGCACTTGGCCACTGATCCATAAACGATCATGAGCGGAAAAAGCGAAATATTAGAGTTGATTTATATCGGTCAGGCGTTGGTCGCAATAAAACACCGCCTTGCGGATTTCCATCTCGACAGTCCGCACAGACACGCCAAAATCGCTCGCGATATCTGCGTGCCTGCGGTTCTCTATTCTTGAGGCAACCAGCATCCGTTGTTGGCGTCGCGGCAGTTCCTGAATGATCCGGTGGAGAACGAGCAGTTGATCGCGGTCTTCAGACGCTTTCTCCGGCGTCGCACGCTCGTCGCCGACCTGCAGCAGATCGTTGATCTCTGTCGTGGTCAACGCGCGCTTCCTTCCCCGGCCGAAATCGATGGCGAGGCTGCGAGCGATTCGCATCAGGTAGGGCATGGGTGCGGCAAAGGCGGCGTCGCGATTGCGCGCCAATTTGATCCAGGCCTCCTGCACGAGATCCTCGGACTCTTCACGCGAGAGCGACCGTGCGGAGAAATAACTCAGCAGCTTCGGCCGATGCCGCAAAAATACGCCAAGGAGATCGTCCCCATTTGTCGCCATAGCTTACCCTGCCGCGAGAACCTGATCTCTGCTACCGCGCCGCGCAGGTGATCACAATAAAATTGACTATTCAACTCATCTTTGCGTGCGTGGTGTTGCTGTCGCGGCACACACCTGTTTCCTTGTTATGATCCGCGTGCCTGCTTGCTGAAAATCTTTCTGGTAGCGGTGACGATGGATAATGATCTGGGGGCGGCGATTTTGATCGCGCCTTTCCATTGGGCGGATCTCAATCTTTGGCGCTGGGTGCTCCCGCATTGTTGCTCGGCAAGCTTCCTGCAATCGAACGCCTGTCGTCTATTGCTGAAGCGTATCGCCCGCATAATTCAACGAAAACAGTGATACCGCGCCGGCAATGATGGGCTTCTAGCTTCAACTCGTGCAAGAGCATGGGAAAAGCTTTGGCTAGATTCGGAGAAGATGCAACGTTTCGTAACGCGATGACATACCCGACAATGACGTGGTCGCTACGGTCTCATCCGAATATCCGCATTTACCGCGGATCAAACGGAAGGTCGTTTCATGGATGGAATATCCGGATCATGCGTGTCGAAGGCGCGCGCCGTCATCGGTGCGCTGGCTCTTTGCTTTTTGTTGACGAGCATATCCCGGGCCGAGGAGCCGATGCCGGTCAGCGTCATCGTCGCTCAAAAGGCAGCCTTAACGGAAACGATCCCGGTTGTGGGCTCGCTTGCCGCGCGCGAAGAAGTGCAAGTCCACCCACTTCTCCAGGGCAAGGCACTCGACCATATTCTGGTGGACGTCGGACAGGTCGTTGGTCAGGGGCAGCCGCTTGCCATGCTGGATAAGACCGATGCCCTCATGCAGCTCGACAAAAATTCGGTCTCTATCCGACGTGCCAAGGCAGCCGTAGAAGTGGAGGCGAGCAGGCTTGAGGTTGCCGGGGTTAGCGAAGCGCAGGCGCGAAAAGTGCTGGAACGCAGTCAGGCGCTACAGCCGAAGGGCGCGGTATCGCAACAAATTCTCGATGAACACGAAAATGCGCATGCCCGTGCCCTAGCGGAACTGGGACTTGCCCGGCAATCGCTTGCCTTGGCGGAAGCCGATGCGGCGCTGGTTGAGCGCGAGCGGCGCGAAATCGAGCTGACGATCGAACGCAGCACAGTGCGCGCGCCCAAGGCCGGGCTGGTCTTGCGAAGAGCCGCCCGGTTGGGCGCCATTGCGAACGACACCAGTGGCCCTTTGTTCGTCATCGCCAGCGATGCGGAAATTGAGTTTGTGGCGCAGGTCACCGAGACGAGTTTCGCCCGACTTGGTGAAGGCATGAAAGCGAGTGTCAGCCTGACGGGCCATGATGGTGCGATTGACGGTGTGGTGCGGTTGAATGCGGCCGAGCTTGATCCGCTGACCCGCAGCGGCGAAGTGCGGATTGCCCTCGAAGAAACGACAGGTTTGAAAGCGGGCGCCTTCGCCCGTGCCAGCATCAGCATCTCGTCCCGGCAAAACATTCTTCTGCCCGGCAGCGCGGTGAAAACCGTTAGCGGTGCAAGCAATGTTCTCGTCGTCACCGATGGGACGGCCCGCTTGAGATCCGTGACGGTGGGCGCGCGACAAGACGGTTTTGTCGAAATCACCGATGGCCTCAAGGGTGGAGAGATGATCGTCCTGAAATCCGGCAGCTTCATCAATGACGACGACAAGGTACGACCTGTTCCCGCCGCATCCGAGCGCCTCGCGAGAGACCAGCTTGCAGCCTCACTTGTGGTCGGAAGCGCGGAGGTGGCGCGATGAACGGCAATGTCTCCGCATGGGCCATCCGCAATCCGCTGCCCTCAATATTGCTCTTCGTGGTTCTGACCGTCGTCGGCTTCTACAGTTTCGTCAAACTGCCGATCACCTATTTTCCGACGATTGTAACGCCGGCGGTCAAGGTCACCGTCGATCAGTCCGGCGCGACGCCGGTCGAGCTTGAAACAGAGGTGACGCGGCTGGTCGAAAACGCGATCGCCTCGCTGCCGTCAATCAAGGAGATGTCGTCCAGCATCGGCGAAGGGCGTTCGGTCACGACCGTTGAATTCGAGCTCGGAGTGATCTCGCCGGATCGAGCCATGGCGGATGTTCGCGATGCTGTGACGCGTATCCGTGGTGATCTGCCAGGCACGATCGACGAACCGGTAATCGAACGGATCGAGGAGGAGGCGCAATCGGTCGTTACCTATGCTGTTTTCAGCCCAGGGATGAGCCAGGCCGAACTTTCCTGGTTCGTCGATGATACGGTTACGCGTGCGCTTCAAGGCTTGTCGGGCGTGGGGCGCGTGGAGCGGATTGGTGGCGCTGATCGGGAAGTTCTGATCGAACTCGATGCCGACCGGCTGCAGGCGCTTTCGCTGTCGGCCAGTTCGGTGAACGAGGCAATTTCAGAAAACCGGTTCGATCGCTCGGGTGGACGCAGCAATCTGGAAGGCGGCGAACAGGTTCTGACCACTGCGGCTGCGGCCGAGACGATTGCCGGCGTGGGCGAGACGCGCTTGTCGTTGCCAGGTGAAGGGTCGGTGCGACTGGCGGATGTCGCTGATGTTTGGGATTCCGTGGCCGAACCTCGGTCATTTGCCAGTCTCAATGGTGCGGATATCGTCGGGTTCGCTATCTATCGCTCTCAGGGCGCCAGCGATGTCACCGTGGCGAAAGCAGTTGCCGATGCCGTGAAGCAACTGGAGGCGGGGCGGTCCGATCTGCGTTTCAGCCTCGTTGATGACACCGTGTCCTACACGCAAGGCAATTATCGCTCGGCGATCAACACGCTTCTGGAGGGAGCGGTCCTTTCCATTGTTGTCGTCTTTCTGTTCCTGCGCGATTGGCGAGCGACAATCGTTGCCGCCGTGGCCTTGCCGCTGTCGATCATTCCAACCTTCTTCGCGCTCGATCTGCTTGGTTTTTCCCTCAATATTCTCAGTCTTCTGGCGATCACCCTGGTGACCGGTATTCTGGTGGATGATGCGATCGTCGAGATCGAGAATGTCGTGCGCCACCGCAACATGGGAAAATCTGCTTACAGGGCCGCACTTGATGCCTCCGACGAGATCGGACTAGCCGTCATTGCCATCTCCGCCACGATCATAGCGGTCTTTGCGCCGGTCGGGCTGATGAGCGGTGTCGTTGGCCTGTATTTTCGCGAGTTCGGGCTGACGGTAGCCATCGCCGTGTTCTTCTCGCTGTTGGTGGCACGGCTGATCACGCCGATCATGGCGGCTCATGTCATGACCAATGCAATGCCGGAGGACGTGCCAAAGGGGCCGCTTTCCGTCAGCTACGAGGCCTTATTGCGAAAAACGCTTCGCTGGAGGTGGCTGACAGTCGGCACTGCCTTGGGTCTGTTTGCCGTGGCCATCGTTTCGCTGATCTCGTTACCCACCACGTTCCTGCCGGCAGAAGATACCGGACGTCTGACGCTGACGGTCGAATTGCCGCCGGGTACGACGCTTGACGAAACTCGAAGTCTCACCGACGGGATCTCATCCGTCATCGGGAAGCTTGACGAAGTCGAGGGTGTGTTTGTGCGTGCTGGCTCGAGCATGAGCGGCCAGCAGGATGTGCGATTTGCCGTGGTCTCTGTTGATCTTTCGCACAAAACGGAGCGAGATCGGTCTTCCTTTGCCATAGAGATGGAGCTTGCAAAAGCGCTTGGCGATACGCCCGATGCTCGCCTGCGATTCCTCAACGACCGTGGCGGACGAGACATATCCTTTTCCGTCCTCGGCAGCGATGGAGATGTTGTGAGCAAGGTCACCGACGATATTCTCAGGGAGATGGCCGGCAAGGGAAGTTTCATCGGTCCGGCAAGCGATAACGCGGCCATGCGTCCCGAACTGCACGTAACCGTCGACACTGACAGGGCAGCGATGCTCGGCGTATCGACCGACGCGATTGCCAGCACGCTACGCATTTCCACGATCGGCGATGTTGACAGCCGTCTTGCCAATTTCATGGAAGCGTCGCGGCAGATCCCGATCCGGGTGAGGCTTGCCCAGCAAGAACGCGGACAGTTGTCGATCTTCGAGACCCTCAGCGTGCCCGCCGCTGATGGGAAAAAGGTACCGCTTTCCGCGGTCGCGACAATCAGTTTCGACCAGACTGTCTCGGCTATTGACCGTTTTGATCGCCAACGGCGAAACGAAATTGGCGCCGATATGGCAAACGGCCTGACCTCGGGGCAGGGGCTGGAACTTCTGTTGCAGTTGAACAGCGTCAAAAACCTGCCTGACGGCGTGCGTATTCAGGCCACCGGTGATTCCGACACGGAAGGCGAAGTGTTTGAAAGTTTCGCCGTCGCCATGGGAGCGGGGATCATGCTCGTCCTCATCGTCCTGATCCTGCTTTTCAGGAGCATTCTGTCGCCCTTCACCATCCTCGCCTCCTTGCCATTGTCGATCGGCGGCGTTGCCGCAGCGCTTTTCCTGAGTGGCTATGCGATCTCCTTGCCGGTGATGATCGGCATACTGATGCTTATGGGTATCGTCACAAAGAATGCGATCATGCTGGTCGACTTTGCCATCGAGCGGGAAGCGCATGGCTATTCCCGGATGGAAGCGATCGTCGAAGCCTGCCTCGAACGGGTGCGGCCGATCGTGATGACAACGCTTGCTATGGCGGGCGGCATGTTGCCCTCGGCATTCGGTATCGGTGATGGCGGAGAGTTTCGAGCACCCATGGCAATTGCGGTGATCGGCGGCCTGCTCGTCTCGACTATCCTGTCGCTGATCGTCATCCCGTCGCTGCACCTCATCATTTCAGGTTTCGGCGATCATCTAGCCAAGTTGTTTAGGCCGTTCCTCCACCCCGTTAAAGTGGTCTGACAAAATCGTTCCGAGAGGGGCAGTCTGCTGGGGCTGTCCCCTTCACATGTCTTAGCTGCTCTTAACAGACGGCAACATATCGTTAAGCCGAAGTGTCGCCATGCATGGGAAAGCCGATGCGTCCACCATCCCGCGAGGCTTCAGGAACACCATGACCCACATCCGCTCTCCCTTCGTCCAGATCTACCGCATCAACGCCCTGCGGTTTTCCGCCGGCATCGCCTTTTGCCTGCTGGCCGTCACATCCGCACCGCCTGCATTTCCGCTCGTCAGCGCCGTGCTCGAGCTCGTTGGAACTTTGGCCATCTTCGTGGCCATCGCGGGTCGTGGCTGGTCTCTTCTCTACATCGGTGGCCGCAAGAATTCGGAACTGGTGACGACCGGTCCTTATTCGATCAGCCGCAATCCACTTTATTTCTTCAGTCTGCTCGGAATTGCCGGTATCGGCGCACAAACGGGCAGCGTCTTGTCCATGCTGATACTCGTTGCTGTCGCATGGCTTGCCTTCGATATGGCCATGCGCGGCGAGGATGCCTATCTCGGCAGCCGTTATGGAATCGGCTTTGACGAATACAAGGCATCCGTGCCGCGTCTTCTGCCCAAACTGTCGCTCTGGCGGGAATGTGATGATCTACCGCTTCGTTCGGCTCAGGCCATCGGCAGCCTGCGCGATGGAGCAGTTTTTCTCGGTGCCTGGGCTGTCGTCGAACTGATCAGGATCATGCAGACAATGGGCCTCCTGCCTGCCCTCTGGAGCCTGCCGGTGTGAGCCGGGCCGTTTGCCAAGCTTCGCAACAAAACTTAATAAAGCGAAACATCTCCAAACCTAGCTGGGTGCCATATGGCGGCGGTCAGGACAGCGAGGACAAGCCGGGTGCAAGCGAACGCCAACAATGCAAAAATCCTAATCGTTGAAGACGATCCCGAAATCGGCAAGCTGCTTGCGCTCGCCGTACAGGAAAACGGCATGATTGCGACTGTCGCCGAAGACGGACATGTGATGAATGCACTGCTACGCAGCAATGAATTCGATCTGATCATCCTGGACGTCATGCTGCCGGGAGAGGATGGCCTCAGCATCTGCCGGCGTATCCGTTCGGACAAGACAACGCCGATCATACTGCTGACCGCGCTTGGCGAAGAGGTCGACCGCATCGTCGGCCTGGAAGTCGGTGCGGATGACTACATCACCAAGCCTTTCAGTCCACGAGAGGTCGTGGCGCGCATCCGCAGCCTTTTGCGCCGCGCATCCTATGGTCTGGCACATACCACCCGTCAACGCACGTTGCGTTTCGAAGGCTGGCAGATTGATCCGATGCGTCGCCAGCTACACGATCCAAGCAATGCGCGTGTCGCCGTGACAACCACTGAATTCGACCTTCTTCTCGCCTTCTGTCGTAACCCCGGCCGGGTCATCACCCGCGAGGAACTGCTCTCGCTCACCCATACCGGTCTGGCAGGACCGATCGAGCGCAGCGTCGATGTGCATATCAGTCGCCTGCGCCAGAAGATCGAGGCCGATCCGAAAATACCGATCTTCCTGCAAACCGTCAGGCTCGGCGGTTATGTGTTCACTGCCCGGGTCGAACAAGCCTGATGTAAACTCACGAAAAAAAGCCGGGCGATCGACCCGGCTTTTTCACGTCATCTCTGCCGGTTCAGAACTTGTAGCCGACGAATAGCGAGGCCGAAGGCTGCACTTTCTCTTCGACGATCGGACTGTCGGCCGCGTCACCGGTCAGGAAGCCGACGCCTGCCTCGCCGCGCACCAGCCAGTTTTCGCTGAGCATGTAAATCGCTGATGCCGACACGTTAACGCGCTTCAGGCCGGCTTCCGCCTTGTATTCGGCAAGGCCGGAGCTGGCGGCCTGGGCCGCCGTCACGCCAAAATAGCTTTGCATGTGCTTGTCGTTGGCAACCACCGCCTCGACACCTGCGCCAAGGATCAGTCGTTCGGTCACGGGTGCCTGATATTCGGCGCCAAATGTGCCGATCAGGCTTTCGCTGCCATCGATCGTCTGGTCGACGGCGGCGTAAAACTCGAAACCGCTCCATTCGTAGGACGCCTTGGCGCCGACAGTTGCGGCAAAATCAATGTCGCCCAATCCGCGCAGGCGATCGGCGTCATCCTGGTCGCGACCGCTTTCATAGCCGACCTTGGCGGCCAGCTTGAAACCGTTCTGTTGGATCGCGGTCACGGTCACGCCGCGCGGATCGATTTCCAGCCAATCGCCGTAATTGAAAACGATGAACGGTACGGGAGAAACTTCAAACTTGTCGCCGCCTTCGTATTCCGGCTCATAGATGGCGCCGGCGCCAACGATAAGGCTCCAGTTGCGCTGTGGTTTTTCATTGTCGAACCGCTTCTGATCGAAAGCCGGTTCCGGAGGCTGGTCGACGATGCTTGTGTCGGCGGCAAGCGTGTTCGAACCCGTGCCGACCAGCACGAGCGAGACGTATAGGGCGCTGGTCAGAAGTCGCCGGTCGGTCCGTTTGATAAAAGACATGGGTGCTCCAGTGATTTGACACGGGCCTCGCCGGTAAAGCCGGGCCGTGTGTGCAACACACCCGTCCTGTCACGCGGCAATCCTGCGCTTCATGTCTTTGTGTTACGCTTTGTTGCGCCCCACCGGCTTGCCGGGATTTTTCGTGGGGCCGACATAAAACTTAATGTCCAATTTTCGCCTTGCTCTCTATTGTGCACAGCGAATGTCGCGGGCTTTGGCGCGGCAACCATTTTTCACACATGAGGAAAACCCGAGGAGGCGTTTTGGGATTTCGGTTGCCCAGGTTGATCTCAACCATTCATGGCCAGATCACCGCCGTCATTTTTGCCTGCCTCGTCATTGCCTTCGTGATCGGCTCGACGTTGGAAAGCTGGGTGCGGGACGAATACAGCGCGCCCGATCTTGAAGGCATGTCCGCGCGTGTTTCGGCTATCGCCCTGGTGCTTGCCAAGGCCGAGCCCCACGAACGGGATATCGTTTTGATGGCCGCAAATCGCGGCGAGTTGTCGCTTATACAGCGGCCAATCAGCTATTTTGACAATGTCTCCACCACATCGCCTGATGAGCCATTCATACAGGTCGTCATCGACAGGCTGCTTCCGCCGGAAGACCGGCCCATTCCCTATGGTGGGTGGAGAACGTTCGTCGATGGCAAACGCGTTCTTGCCGCGAAGGTCGATGAAGAGACACTTCTCGTCATGGAGTTGCAGCCGGAACGTTTCCTGCGCACCGATGCGCTGCGGTTCGGCTCCAACTATCTGGTGGCGACCGTAACGCTGATCATCCTGTTCTCCGTTTTTTCCGTGTGGGCCATCACTAGCCCTTTGCGCCG
The DNA here is from genome assembly GCF_009617585.1 of Endobacterium cereale. Taxonomy (GTDB): domain Bacteria; phylum Pseudomonadota; class Alphaproteobacteria; order Rhizobiales; family Rhizobiaceae; genus Neorhizobium; species Neorhizobium cereale. The sequence goes on from NZ_WIXI01000050.1 coordinate 41,228, forward strand.
CATCGCTTCGTCCGCCATGAAGGCCGATATCTCGCTCGGGCCGGCGCCTTTCGAGGAGCGCGGCAGTGTCGAAATCGTGGCGCTGGCGCGTGCACTGAACGGCATGCAAACCCGCATTTCCTCCATGGTGGAGGCACGCACACGAATGCTGCGCGGCATCAGCCATGACCTGCGCACACCATTGACGCGGCTGCGGTTGCGAGCGGATCGTGTCAGCGAGGAAGAGGTTCGCGATGCTTTGTTGGCGGATATCGAGCGTATCGACCAACTTCTGAAGGAAAGCCTCGGTTATCTGCGTGACAACCACCAATATGAAGAGACGCAGCGCGTCGATCTGGCATCGGTGCTGCAGACAGTCTGTGATGAATTTGCCGATATGGGACACGATGTGCGCTATCTTGGCCCGTCGCGCGCTGTCGCCAGTGTCCGGCCGTCGGCCATCACACGCGCGATCACCAATCTATGTGAGAACGGGGTGAAATTCGGTACGAAGGTTGAGGTTCACCTGCTTATGGAAAATGCCGGTGCCGTGATCGAAATACTGGATGACGGGCCGGGGATACCTGAAACGCATCGAGCCCGCGTACTTGAACCGTTTTTCAAGGTGGATAGTGCGCGCGGTGGTTCAGATAAAGGGTTCGGACTTGGCCTGTCGATCGTTTCAGAGATCGTGCAGGCCCATCACGGTACGCTGGAATTCTCCGATCGCCAGCCTGAGGGACTGGTCGTCAGGCTCGAATTGCCGGGCCAAAGTATGCATCAGAAGCTCTAGGAAGGTTTTATGGCTGCCGTCTGCCAGGTTCTTCGAATCCCGCAAGATACCCGGCAGCCTGAAAACCCGTCTAAGGAAAACGGCTTCTTCAAGTCCTTTAAAAGCAAGCGCCGTGCAGAGTGCTCGCGAAAAGTTGGAAATTTGGCGTCAATACGACAATGTGGATCGTCCTCATTCGGCAATCGGATATAACATCCCGATTGTCCTGCAGAATCCCGATGACAAATATAGCCAGTCATCATGATCAAAGCCGGGAAACTTCAGTTCCCGGCATTCCAATCCGACCCCAGAGCATAGCGCGCCGGTGGCCCTTCGCGAAAAATCTAACGCGATGCTGACCGAGCCGAGCAGAAAACCTTTGGCTCGAACGCAAAGTTCTTGTCGAAGGGAAAAGTTGCGTTTGCCTTTCGGTTGCGCGGAAGTCGTTCGACGAACTGATCGACGACACCCGGTGACAATGCCATCAAATTGGGGTTCGCGATCGGCGCCAGTTCCTGCGAGAGATAGCCGGATTTGACCACGACGATCCTGGCAACCTTCGGGTCCAGGCCCAGCCGCGTGAAATCGGCGATATAGTGATAGGGGCGGCGCTTTGCCGACAGCACCAGATCGATGCCACCAATCCTGACGACAGCCTGCCGGTCGGTCAGCTCAGAGGTTTCATGCAGAAAGCGGACGGTGGCTTTGACGGTTATTGGCTTGCTGTTGATCGCGTCGAGCGACGCTCCGACCGTCAGGTCGAGCACGGCGCCGATGCCGGCGGCATAACAGGCCTCGGTCGCCGGACGATCGACTATGCCGGCAAAGATGACGCCCTTGGCGTCGCGGGCGATCAGGGCGCTCAAGACCTCAGGACGGTCGCCGACACCGCCGCCGGTCGGGTTGTCGCCGGATTCCGCCAATACGACCGGGGCCGTCTGGCTTGCGATCGCCTTGTCGATGCATTCGTCGATCGAACCTGTTTCGCAGCCGAAGACGAATTGCTCACGCACGTTCCAATACGCTTCGGCGACCCGCTTGGCCTCGCGTTCTAGCACGGAGCGGTCAGTGCCTGTCATGATCGCGGCGGCGGTGGCACGAGGCTCGTCGGCCCAGACATAGCCGACCATCAGCGAAGCATCCCAGACGCCATCGATCGCATCTATTTCCGGCATCATGGCATAGAGGCTCATGGCGGGTTCATCGACCGTGCTCGTACGCTCTCCGGGCAACACGACCGGGATCGGCGCCCACGCGATGAACGGCCTGATGCCGGTTTTCAGGCTCCTGACCAGCATGGAAACGGAACGGCGCATCGTCTCCTCCACATCGATATGGGGAGCCGTGCGGTAGGTTGAATACATGTCGAGCGCATCGAGAATGCGCTGGGTGACGTTGCCATGGAGGTCGTAGCTGGCAGAGACAGTGCAATTCGGGCCGACGAGTTCGCGGGCCGCCGAAATCCAGTCGCCCTCGGCATCTTCCATGCCCTCGACATACATGGCGCCGTGCATGGCAAGATAGAGGCCATCGAGCGGCAAAAGCGGTTTCAGCCGGTCGAGAAACTCGGTCTTGAAGCCTTCGTAGGTGGCGCGGGCAACCGGGCCGCCGGCAATCGCGCGGCAATGAATGGTCGGCAGGAATTCCGCGTCATAATCCTTGAGAAAAGCAAAGTATGGAGCTGCCGTCAGGTCTTCGCCACGGGTGATGCGAAAATCCTTCTCCTCGTTGAGAACCGGATTATAGGTGCTGCATTCGATATGGATGCCGCCGACAGCGATGCGCATGGAAGACCTCGACTTAGGGATTGGGACCGAGAATGAAATGATGGGCGGCGATGCTGGCAGCTCCACGCGCCCAGATGTCGCCATCGACGCGCCTGATCCGGATCGGCGTCTGCCCGGCATAGCGCGGAAGCACGTTGGTCTCGATGGCCTGGTTGACGACGGTTCCGAAGAGACCGTCGAACGAGCCTTCGACATGGGTGATGAGAATCAGCCCGGGATCGTTCATCTGGATCAGGTTGGCGATGGCAAGCCCGAGCGCTGAGCCGGCGCGGTGCAGGATGCGGATCGCGGCGGTATTGCCACTCGAAGCCTGGTTTTCGATCTCCGCAAGCGAGACACATTCGAAGCCTTCGGCGCGCGACATTTCCTTGATCGCCTTCATCGAGGCGACCGTATCGAGACAACCGCGTTTGCCACAGCGGCAGGGCGCGCCGCCGGGTTCGATGGTGCAGTGGGCGATCTCGCCAGCGCCGCCATGATTGCCGCGGTAAAGACGCCCATCGATGAAATGGGCACAGCCAATGCCGTCGCCGAGCGACACGACGCTGAAATTCTGGATCTCGCGGGCGCTGCCGAAGAGCTTCTCATCCACGGCCACCGCCTTGGCGTCGTTCTCCAGAAAGGTTTCTATGCCGGTCTTGTCACGGACGAGGTCGGCCAGCGGCACATCCTGCCAGTTCAGAAGCGTCGACTGGACGCAGTTCTTGCGTGTCTCATCGACGAAGCCAGAAAGCGCGACGCCGATGCCCGCCAGCTTTTCGGCCGCAACCGGATGAGCAGACAGGAGCGTGGGAAGCGCTTCGGATATCGCATCGGCAATGACCGCCGGATCGCGCGACAGTGGGATTTCAGCGCGGGCAATGATCTCACCATTGAGGTTGCCAAGGATCATCGGCGCGGGATCCTGCAGCAACGAGACGCCGACAAAGAAGGCGCAATCGGGATGAAGGTCGAGTCGGATCGAAGGGCGGCCCTGACCGTAGATTGTATCGGCCTCGCGCAGGATGCCAAGCTGGATCAGATCGCGAGCGAGCCCGCTCATTGCAGCCTTCGAGAGGCCGAGCGCCTGCGCCATCTCGGTACGGCTCAACGGACCCGACCGGCTGATGGCGCGCAGCAATTGCCGCTGCGATGATGTGATGATGGCGTTCAAGGGGGGGGGCGCCTCAGGCTTGCGTGACCGTCGATGTTGCTTGACACTAAGTTTAGAAAGTGAACAAATCAACGGTAATAAATAATAAAAATGATCGAAACGGCGCTGGCTTTCGGGTTTGCGTCAACGTCAAGAAACCGAGGGTGAACTGATGACCATGTTTGTGAAGAAACGCCGTTTCACGCTTGCCTGCGCCGTCGCAGGGAGCTTTGCCCTGCAGTTTGCGATCGCAACAGCCGTTCAGGCGGCGACGCTCAACGTGATGCAAAGTGAGGCGCCTCGTTCGATGGATCCCGGCGACCAAACCGCAACCTATACCGCATCCTTGCTCGACCCGATGTATGAGGGGCTTTTGAAGCGTGACCCCGACCTGTCGCTCAAGCCGGCGCTCGCAACCGAATGGTCTGCCGATGGCGCGGGTCTGGTCTGGACTTTCAAGCTGCGACAGGGCGTCAAGTTTCACGACGGTACGCCCTTTGATGCCGATGCTGTCGTCAAGAATTTTACCCGTCATCTGGACGCCAAGCGCGGGCTTGCTGCCAGTGGCCGCCTACGGACCTTCCTTGAAGGCGTGACCGCCATCGATCCCATGACGGTACAGTTCAAGCTGAAGACCCAGTATCCTGCCTTCCTGGCACTGCTAACGACTGGGCCTTGCCTGATGGTCAGCCCGGCTGCGGATGCGGCCGGCACGATCGGTGCGAAGGCGGTCGGGACCGGCCCCTACAAGCTGGGAGAATACAAGTCCGGCGAATACGTGCTGGCGGTGAAAAATACCGATTGGTGGGGAGGGGCGCCGAAGGGCGAAGACGAAATAAAGTGGACCTGGACGTCCGAAACCTCGGTGATGAACATGGCGCTGCAGACCGGCGACGCCGACGTCATCAATCCATTCCCCTCGGCCTTTGCCCAGCAAGTCAAGGCCAATCCTGAGATGAAGCTTTCAGTCACCGATGGTTCGGCGGTGTTTTGGGTTTCACTCAATACCAAGATGAAGCCGCTTGACGATCTACGCGTCCGACAGGCACTGAACTACGCGACCGATCGCGCCGGCATCGTCAAAGCGTTCACGCAAGGCTTCGCGACGCCGGCCAACTCGCCGCTGGCACCGGTGACGCCCGGCTATGATAAGACGCTCGATCCCTATCCATATGACCTTGCCAAGGCCAAGGAACTGCTGAAGGAAGCCGGTTATCCGGAGGGCTTTACGATGTCGACCATCGTGCAGGAGCAGGAAGCGCGGATCGGCGAATTGCTGCAGGCCATGTGGGCAAAGATCGGTGTCAAACTCGATGTTCGCAAGATGGAAGGTGGCGTTTGGTCCAAGGCGGCCTTCCTCGATCCCGCCGGCAAGGAAAAGGATGGTATCGGTTCGTCGATCGCCTCATGGTCGTCCGGTGTCAACGGCGCCGACCTGCAGTTCAGGCCGCTTTATTATTCAAAAAGCGCATCGCCCAGCGGCGCCAATCTCGGTTTTTTCTCCGATCAGAAGCTTGACGGTCTGATCGACAAGGCTGCCTCGACGCTCGATGAGCAGGCGCGCAATGCAATCTATGTTGAGGCGCAAAACGAAGTGAACGATCAGGCACCGCATGTGCTTCTGTTCACCAAGCAGGACCTTTTTGCTACCCGCGCCAACATCAATGGCGTGTGGATGATCCCCGGCGGCGGGGTCGTCGTCAAGGATGCCACGAAGGACTGACGCAGGTCGGATACGACTAGTGTGCGGCGGTTGCCAGGGAGACGTTGGCTGCCTGTCTCCACGGCAGCCGCCCACCACCACGATACCAGGCCGGTAGAATGCATGAGGGCGAATGAAAGCCTATATCACCAAAAAAATCATGGCGCTGCCACTGATCCTGATCGGTGTTTCGATCATCGTCTTCGTGGCGATCCGTGCGCTGCCGGGGGATCCTGCACGATTGATGGCGGGGCCGGAAGCAACCCAGGAGGCGGTCGATGCGATGACGTCACGGCTTGGCCTGGACCGTAGCCTGCCGGCGCAATATGCGAGTTACGCCTACGACGCAATTCGCGGCGATCTGGGCATTTCCATCAAGTCAAAATTGCCTGTTGTGGATGAAATCGGCGAGCGGCTGCCCTTCACTGTTGCGCTCGCCATCACCGCTTATCTGATGGCGATCGGCATCGGGGTTCCGGCGGGCATGCTGGCGGCAATCTATCGGCGAGGCTGGCCGGACCAGATCGTCATGCTTTTGGCCATCGCCGGTGCGTCGGTCGCCAATTTCTGGCTGGCACTGATGGCGATGAACACGTTTTCGGTTCAGCTTGGCTGGTTGCCGTTGCTCGGTGCGACGTCGTGGAAAAGTTTTGTATTGCCGTCGATCACGCTCGCCGTCCTGCCGACCGCGGTCATCGCCCGGATGACCCGTTCGAGTATGATCGAAGTGATGTCGCAGGACTATATTCGCACCGCTTATGCCAAGGGTGTCCGGCCTGCAACGATCTACTGGAGCCATGGGCTGCGCAATGCGCTGCTGCCGATCATCACCATCGTCGGGCTCAATTTCGGCAGCCTGATGGGCGGCGCCGTTGTGACGGAATCCGTCTTCAACTGGCCGGGCATCGGGCGGTTCCTTGTCGATGCGGTGCGCTACCGCGACTATCCGGTCATTCAGGGCGTGACGCTGGTGGCGGTCACCGGTGTCGTGCTGATGAATTTCCTTGCTGAAGTTCTGATCGCCGCCCTTAACCCGAAGATAAGGCTGGACTGATGGCGCAGATCGAAACAGACCGTTTTTCCGACAGGCCGCCGCGCCCGTCGATCTTGCGTGCGCTGCGCTTTGCGAACCAGCACCGCAGCATTGCCATCGGCGGGACGCTGATCGGGTTTCTCGTGGCCGCCGCCATTTTTGCGCCGCTGATCTCTCCGGCCGATCCCTATTATCAGGATCTCCTTGCGACGATGGAGCCGCCGTCGTTTGCCCACCCCTTCGGCACCGATGACAATGGGCGCGACATCCTTACCCGCGTCCTATACGGTGCGCGCATATCGCTTCTGGAAGTGGTGCTGTCTGTTGGGCTCGCAGTCATGGTGGGTGTGCCGCTTGGTATCTTTTCAGGCATGAGCGGTCGTTATATCGACCAGGCGGTCATGTGGGCGATGGATATCCTCTTTGCCTTTCCGGGCATCGTGCTCGCCATTCTGATTGTCAGCGTGCTCGGCACCAGCCTTGCCAACCTGATGATTGCCATCGCAATCTTTTCCGTTCCCGTCTATGCACGGCTTGCCCGCAACCTGACGCTCGGCCTAAAAAGCATGGACTATGTGGAGGCGGCAATTTCGCTTGGTATTTCGCGTCGACGGATCATGATCCATTATATCCTGCGCAACGCGATCGGACCGATCATCGTCCAGTCGACGCTGACAGCGGGGACCGTCATCCTGTCAGCGGCAAGCCTTTCCTTTCTCGGGCTCGGCGCGCAGCCGCCATTGCCCGAATGGGGGGCGATGATGAGCGACGGTCGCAACTATCTCGGACTGAATATCTGGATGTCCTTGTTTCCGGGCTTGGCGATCATGGTAACCGTGCTTGGCTTCAACATTCTGGGTGACGGCCTGCGCGACCTGCTGGACCCGCGTCAATGATGGCTCCGGCGACTGATCTACCCGTGACGCTCCCTGTGTTTGCCGCTGATGTCGGCGGATCCTTCATAAAGTTTGCTCTGTCACCCGGTCCGGGTCGGCTCGTGCATCTCGAACGGGTGCCAACGCCGGCCGATGATTGGGCGGCGCTTTGTGGCGCCCTTGCGGGCCTTTTGCAGCGCCATGCAGATCTCGCCCCGTCCGATGCACCGCTGGCGCTCTCCGTCGCCGGGCTCATCGAGCCGGTCGAGGGCGTAGCGACCTCCGCCAATATCCCTTGCATTACCGGGCGCCCACTTGCGGGAGCGCTTGCAATGGCTCTCTCGCGTTCGGTCTTTGCGGCGAATGACGCAGACTGTTTCACGCTTGCCGAAGCCAATGAAGGCGCGGGCAGGGGGCATGCGGTTACCTTTTGCGCAATCATGGGAACCGGTATCGGCGGCGGGCTTGCTATCGATGGCAGGCTGGCGCGCGGCGCCGGTGGTGTGACGGGAGAATGGGGCCATGGGCCGATCGTCTGCACCTCGGTCGAGATCGAAATGAAAGAAGCTGGAAGATCCGAAACAATCCACATGCCACGCCTCCCTTGCGGTTGCGGTCAATCCGGCTGTGCCGACACGATCGGCGGAGCGCGCGGCATAGAGCGCATTCATCAACACCTGACCGGCCGCGTGGAAACCAGCCATGACATTCTCAGCGGATGGCAGCGCGGCGATGACGACGCTCGCCGGACGGTACTTGTCTATCTGGAACTGATATCCGATCCGCTGGCACTGGCCGTCAACATCACCGGCGCGTCGATCGTGCCGGTCGGCGGTGGATTGGCTTCGGTTGACCCGCTGATGACGATGCTGGATCGGGCGGTTCGAAGCCGCATTCTCAATCGGTTCGACCGACCGCTTGTCGTGCCGGCGCAGCGGATGGACGATGGCGGGCTGATCGGCGCCGCCGTCTTGGGACGACAGGGCCTGCGCATGCAGGAGGCGGCATGAGCGTGCTTCTCGAAGTTTGCGTTGAGACCCCTGAAGGGATCATCGAGGCAGTCGCCGGTGGCGCCGACAGACTTGAACTTTGTTCGGCGCTCGACCTCGGCGGCCTTACCCCATCGCCCGGCCTGATGCTCGAAGCGGCGAAGGTGCCCATCCCCGTCTATGCGATGATCCGCCCGCGTGCAGGGAATTTCGTTTACAGCGCCGATAGTGAACGTGCGATGCTGGGCGATATCGACGCGGTGCGTGCGCACGGGCTTGCCGGTGTCGTCATCGGTTCCAATCATCCGGATGGTCGATTGGCTGTGGCATTGCTTCGCCGCCTCATGGCCCATACCGAAGGGCTCGGTGTGACGCTTCACCGCGCGTTCGATCTTGTGCCGGATCCATTTGAGGCATTGGAGCAGGCGGTTGACCTCGGTGTCGAACGCATCCTGACCTCCGGCCTTGAGAAAACGGCGCTGGAGGGCCGTGAGCTTCTTCGGATGCTGGTGGAACACGCAGATGGTCGCGTTTCGATCATGGCGGGTAGCGGCATCGGACCGGCATCGGTCGAGCAGATCATCACAGACTCCGGCGTGCGCGAGGTGCATGGATCGTGTCGGCTGGTGGCCGGCGAGGCTTCGCCCCGCTCCGTATCCTTCGGCTTTGAGCCACGGGTGAGTTTTGCGACCAGCCGTACGGTCGTTGCCGAGGTTGCCCGGATCATCAGGGGCATTGCCTAGGATTGGAGCCCGTTCGCGGCTAGTTTGGGCACGGCAGGATGTGCGAGAACGGCAAGCCAACTAATGCTTTCCAGCCTCCTCACACGCTGAATCCGGCAGGTCGCTTCTATCAAAGCCTGTCAGCGTGAGGCAGCCAAGATTTGGTTCAGAAAATCTCGTTCCACGTCTTGAGCTTAGCGAACAAGGATCAGAAAGGCGCCGCCCCTAGGTTGTTTCGTCGAAAGGTTTTTTGACGATACGGCTTGTCCGCCGGCTGACAATACGAGCAGAGCAATTGGAACTCGTTCGCCGCCTTCAGCAATGTTGTCACGCAGCGACCACGAAACACGAATAATCGAAAACGCCGCCGAGCTCAGGTCACGGCGGCGTCAACCGGGCGTCCAACGGGATGATTCAGTCATTCACTTCGGGCCGGGTCTTCAGCCAAGGGAGATCAGGTCGCCGCCCTCGGCTTTGAGCCGAGACAGATAGGCCGAGCGGTCGACGATCTGATAGGGGAAATACAGGCCGGGCGGCGTAGGCGATCCGTTAAGACCTGCCAACCGTTCAATGATCATGCTTGTACCGAGCGCAGTGAGTGCTGCGGCACCACCGGGGTGAAACACCGCATGACGGCTCCGCAGGCTTTGGCCGTCCTGGCCTTCGCCTGTCAACTCGATGATGATTTCCGTAGATTTCGGTTCGCCGCGCCGGCGCGATGAACTGACACCGGTGCCCATGTTGAATTCCACGTTTTTCGCACCGGTTTCCGCAGCCAGGCTGGCAACATCAATGGAGGAAAAACCAGAGGCCTCAATCACCGTGCCGTCGATTGCCCGAAAGCTGGCTTTAGCGTCGTTTCCGCTGCGCCAAATCCAGGCGCCGTCACGCCGAGATAGAGCGGATGGTAACATCTTGTTCAGTCGCTCGAAATCTTCCGCGACAGCGGGCCCCCCGCTATCCTGCTCGTCAACGAGCGCGCTGATGACGACATTCTCAATTCGTGAAAATGCTTTGGCGCATTCCAGGGTGGTGACAGTCGTGGCCCCCACCAGCCATTCGTAACCCAGCACAATCGCCGACGCTTCGGGTCTGTGCATGTAGATGGCGATTTCGGGCGCAATCTCGAATACACCCGACGATATGCCGAGGTGCGGTATGTTGCGGGCGTGAGCATAATGCAGGCTGGCCAGCCGTTCATCCGAATAAAAGACTGCCACAGCTCGAACCGGCCGGTCTCCAAGACCTAAATCCGGGATGTCGGGGTCAAGGCGTACACCTTCCGCATTGCCGATTTCACTTGCCGCCTCGCGGGCTTTGCCAAGATCACGGCCACCGATCAGTAACGGAAGTTCGCGGTGAGCGGCGCGCAGAGCATCTGCAGTTCGTCTTCCAATCGAACCGGAGCCACCCATTAAGAGTACTGGAGCCGATGTCATAAGGCATGTCCTTTCTTTGACGAAATCGTTGCAGGTCATCAGAGAAAGCGCGCCGGTGTAGGTTTGTTCCGGCGGTTCGGCGTTCACGGCAGTTGACGATCAGACGTCACCCGCGAGTGATGTGCCTCACGCCATACGGCGCCAGCGACATCGCCGTGTTTGACATGGCGAGCGCCGACAAAGCCTGTGACACGTTGGATATTCTCCGGCTCCACGCTTCTTGGTGTGTAAGTTTAGTTGCAGCCTGACCGAGTGATCCCGGATGCCACGCGGCCTTCACGTGTCGTCATCATGTGTGAAGTCATGGCGAACCGCGACTGGCGGACATGGTCAAATTGTCGGGTCAAGCAAGCGATTGATGTTCCATGTCAGCCGACCCGGCGCGAAGCGCGTCGATAAGGGCGCGCAGTGCCGGTGCCATCTGACGCTGTTGCGGATAGCAGATGAACAAGCCCGGAAAGGGTGCCGACCATGGGGTCAGCAAGGGGATCAGTTGGCCGGTTGCGATATGAGAGGTCACGGTGTCTTCGATCGCAAAGCCGATGCCAATACCGTTCAAAGCTGCTTTTAGAGCGCTTTCCTTGTCGCTGAACACCAGTGGACCGTCGACGGTAACGCTGAACCAGGTGCCGTTTTCGACGAATTCCCAGGCATAGGGTGTTGGGCGACCCGGCCAGCGCCAGCGTATGCAGCGATGGTCAACCAGATCGCGCGGGTGATCGGGATGCCCATGCCGTTGCAGATAATCCGGGGTCGCGACAGCGATCTGCCGCAATTCCGGGCCGAGGCGTACCGCAATCATATCCTTCTCGATGACTTCTCCAATGCGTAACGCGAGGTCGTAACCCTCTGCAACGATATCAATGACTTCGTCATCCACGGTGATATCAAGAACCACGCCCGGATAGCGGTCGGTGAAGCTTTTCAGAATTGGGTCGATGTATTTCCGCGCTGCGGACCGGAACGTATGGACCCGAACGGTGCCAGCGGGCTTTTCGCCGGAATGCTTGACCTGCGTTATGGCGCCGCCCAGTTCGAGGGCGGCTGGCTGGACACGTTGAAAGAGATTTTCTCCTGCTTCAGTCAGCGACACGTTTCGTGTGGTGCGATGGAAGAGCCGCACGCCGACATGATCTTCAAGGTTGCGGACCATTTGACTGAGCGCCGAGGGCGAGACGCCCAGTTGCTCGGCCGCACGGCTGAAACTCAAATATTCCGCAACCGTGATAAAGGCGCGAAGCTGATTGTAGTCCTGACTGGCAAGAAGTTTGGTCATGATTGTTCGCAGATTGATTAGGCTGACTAACAAGGTTTGTAATTTTTGATCCTATTATAAAGTTTCGTGATGTGCCTCATCTTTGTTGCATCCATTCAAAGGAGCACATCATGACGACATGGTTCATTACCGGTATTTCGCGCGGGCTTGGCCGCGCGGTGGCAATCGCAGCCTTGGCAGAAGGCGATACGGTTATCGGCACTGTGCGAAAAGGGCCGGTTTCACTCGATCACCATACGGGCACACTGCACGTGCTGACTGTCGACCTCGCAGAGGCAGGTGCGGCGGAAGTCTGTATTGCTGAGGCATTCGAGCGCGTCGGCCATATCGACGTCATCGTCAACAATGCGGGCTACGGTCTTCTCGGTGCGCTTGAAAGTGCAACCGACGAGGAGGTCGAGCGGCTGTTTGCCGTCGATGTCATCGCGCCGTTTCGCATCATTCGGGCCGCCCTGCCACATCTGCGCCGGCAAGGGAATGGCCATATCGTCAACATCACCTCGATTGCAGGGCGAGCGCCATCGACCGGATCGGCCATGTATTCTGCGGCCAAATCCGCTCTGGAGGGCATGTCTGCCGCGCTGTCGCTCGAAGTTGCGCCGCTTGGCATCAAGGTGACGGCGGTGGCGCCCGGCGCCTTCAGGACGGATTTCCTATCTTCCCACTCGATCCGCAAAAGTGGCGAGGCGGATAGCGCCTATGCGGAAACGATCGGACGCAGCGATGCGGCATTCAATGCCGCAGCCGGTCGTCAGGCGGGCAACCCCGAGCGTGCTGCCAAGGTCATCATCGCCCTGGTGCGTTCTCCCAATCCGCCTCTGCATCTTCTTCTCGGAAGTGATGCTTTGCGGCGGGCACGCACCAAGCTCGACCAGATCGCAAATGAAATCGATGCCTGGGCAGCGATCACACGCAGCACGGATTATCCGGAGGACACGCCATGAACATCGCGTCACCTGCATCCGCATTCATGACGGGTGCGCTGGTGATGGCGGATGGGCGCTACACCGCACTTTGAAAAGGAGACAATCATGCCCAAGTCCATTCTGATCGCCGCCGCGGGACGTGGCCTCGGGCTCGGTTTGGCCCAGCAATCCTTTGACCGTGGCTGGTCAGGGCGGTGATCACCGCCCCCGGGGAGTGACAGGATCGCAGAACGGCAAGGTGCTGGCGCGGCGTATGGCCTGGGCCAGCCGATCGTTACTCTCGGCGACTGTCGGAACCTGTCCGTATCTGACTGCGGCTCGGCTGATGGTCTCATCGATGACACGCATTGCGGCCGAGACGGTAGCGGCGCAAAGCCTCACCTCGAAATCCGTCGGAGACAATTCTAGCCGGGCAGCAATCACGCCAGCCATCAAGTCTTCTGTCGCGCGGGTCGACATGAACCACGGCTCCAGAAGCGCTGGTTCTTCTGCGAGCCGTGCGATCAGGTGCACCACAAGCTTGCTGTCTTCGATCTCCTGAGCGTCTATTTTGCTCATGTCGTAGTTGATTTCCAGAAAACGCTCGACCGTCATATCGAGCGGCCATTTCTGAAGCTTCGCGGCAAGGTTTTGAGACATGCGGGCAAAGAGAGGTTCGATGCAGCTCTCCTTCGTGCGGAAATAGCGCCAAAGCGTCCGTCGCGATATGCCGGCCGCCTCGGCGATCTCTTCACCGCTGGTGGCCGCCACGCCCTTTTCCAGGAACAGCCGTGCGGCACTTCTTGCCACATCTATGTGGGCATCTTCCCGGATCGTCCGGCTCATCTGTTTCTCCGTAGCATCATTCTGCGACGCTTATAGGTTCATAATGTCAGATAGTTAAGGCTGTTCCTCACAGCGGTCGGATTTCGTGGCTTTTGTCATCACAATAATGACACTAAGTGTCATTATAGCTGTTTCTAAACCCGTCAGGACCGCCTTGGTTTTGAACTCAATCCGAAAGTCGGCATTCGCCGCCTATCGGATAGGATTGAAACCGCATGCGGTGAAATAAACGCAGCCATGACGAAAGGATTTCAAATGACAAAACATAGCGCTCTCTACGATGTTTGCACCGTATTCGTGATCACCGGCATGGGGTTCGCCGCCATGATGCTGAGCGGATGCGTATCGGCGGAAGAACAACGTCACGCGAACCTTTACGAGGATGCCGGCACTTGTACCGATTTCGGCGCCCGCTATGGTTCGCGATCGCATACGGATTGCATGATGCGCCAGCAGGAGCGTCGGGACAATGAGCAGCTATTGAACATGGAGCGCGCCCGCATTTCTTCCGAGACGGCGCGAAACAATCTCGAAATGCTCAGGTTGATGCGAGAGCGCAGGCAACATTGATCAACGCCATGGTAGTCCAGCTGTGACGCCATCACAGACGCATTTCGCGGAATCGGTGGCGGCGGGTTCTTCTTGTTCAGTTGCTAGATAAGCGTGTGCTCGGCTCAGCAAGATGGTGCCGCGTCCAAGATCTTCAGCCGGGTAGAGACCCGACCCTATTCGGCCGGAATTTTCAGCGATTCGATATCGATCATGTGTCCCGACCGGCGCACTTTCGTTCTGAGATAACCACGGTTTTCCTCAGTGACCAGGCCGAGCACAGGGGTTCTATGCCTCACGGTAAAGCCGGCATTTTCGATCGCTGCGATCTTGCGGGGATTGTTGGTCAAAAGCTCGACCGAGGAAACGCCGAGGCCGCGCAGCATGGCAACAGCCGCGCCATAGGCGCGCCCATCATCTCCAAATCCAAGCGTGGCGTCTGCGTCCACCGTATCAAGGCCCGCTGTCTGATAACCATAGGCGCGCATCTTGGAAGCGATCCCGGTGCCGCGGCCTTCCTGGTCGAGATAGAGCAGTATTCCGCCGCCACGTTGTTCGATCAACTGCATGCCCTTCCGCAATTGGTCACCACAGTCGCATTTCAGGGAACCGAAAAGATCGCCGGTGATGCAGGAGGAATGAATGCGGACGGGAACGGGCTTCGACATGTCAGGCGAACCCACCACAATGGCGATCTGGTCGCGCTGCGCGACGCCACCCCTGAAGACGACGAATTCTGCAGTATCGATACCCTTCAGCGGCACCTGTGTCCGCGCGACGATCGAGAAATGAGCTTCGGCCACGCTGTCATGTTCGAGTGTCGCGGCGTCGAGCATGACGCAACCGTCAAAACGGTGATCCGAAGAGGCTATTTCAAAAACCATGAAAGCCGGCAGTAGCAAGGCGCTGCGGGCGAGGATTTCCAGCTTTGCAAGGGATTCTGAAGCCGACCGGTATGAGGGGTTTGCGGTCGTGTCGAAACCGTAGGCGATCGTCGCCAATTGCTCGTAGTCGGTATCCGAGACATTGATCAGCGCGCCATACGGTGCGGTGATGCCGAGCTTTTGGGCACGTTGCGCCGTGATGAATAGTTCCTGCCGATTGGCGGCGATGTCGCCGAAGCGGGAAAGTATTTCGGGGGTGGCGGTGTCGAGCGACACGACCGCGTATTGAAGATTGCCGTGCATGAGCAGCACCGGACGGCCATATCGAAGCTCGGAGACGGCGCGCTCCCGGACGATGGAGGCTTCGCTTGCGTCGAACATAGGATAGGCACTGGAACTGGCGGTCATGTTTCAATCCTCTTTTGGCGTCACAACAAAAACGCCTGCGGTCAGCAACGAGTTAGACTTCGAAACGCATCAGGCCACCCGCCTTTGCCGTTCATTTCAGAAATTCAGCATTTCGTTTTTAGTTCACGTGCCCTGCCATGCGATCGAATTCCCTGCTTTACGGGCGATCTCAAGCGTTGTGCATGACGACATCTAGGTATTTAATTGGCAGATGAAATTATTGTGAGCTTGCCAGAGGTCAGGTTTGGCCTAGCTGAAACATCATCGTGTAAACGTGAAAGAAATGCCGAATGACGTTTCAGCATAATCCTGCGCCGAGCCGAAACACGCTGGTACAGGATGAAGAAAATTTCCATTCGGGAACGGCCCGATACGCCGGACTTCCTGTCTCGTGGCGGCGGCTTATCGTTTTGTGCTTGAACGTCGGCACCATCCTCATGATGGGTGTCCTCGTCTATAGCCTCCTGTCACCCACAACGCTCTTCGGCCCCGAAACGATTATCCTGATCGGATTCTTTCTGGCGACGCCTTGGACAGTTCTCGGCTTCTGGAATGCAGTTATCGGGCTGCTCTTGCTGCATGGACCTGGAAACCCTGCACGTAGCGTCTACCCGTTTTATGCGGATGGCGCCCAATCCCGGCCGCACACGCTGAAGTCCCGGACGGCACTGATCGTATTCCTTCGAAACGAGGACCCACGTCCTGTGTTCGAACGCCTGGATGCGATCTGGAAAAGCATGCGATCGACAGGTTTCGATCATCACTTTCAAGTTTTCTGTCTGAGTGACACATCTGACCAGAATATCGCACAGCATGAAGAGCATGCATTTCGCACATTTGCGGATCTCGTCGAGCAGCAGGGCAATAATCGTCCCATCTACCGGCGTCGGCTTGTAAACACCGGCTACAAGGCGGGGAATGTCGAGGATTTCCTTCGCGAGTATGGCGGCGATTACGACTTTTTCCTGCCGCTTGATTCCGACAGCGTCATGTCCGGCGATGTCGTCGTGAAGCTTGTCGCCGCGATGGAGCAACATCCCGAGATCGGCATTCTCCAGACACTTGTTGTGGGCATGCCGGCAACGAGCGGCTTTGCGCGCATGTTTCAGTTCGGCATGCGGCACGGCATGCGTTCCTTCACCATGGGTTCTGCGTGGTGGAACGCTGATTGCGGCGCTTACTGGGGCCATAATGCCCTCATCAGAACCGAAGCGTTTCTAACTCATTGCCGGCTTCCGGTCTTGCCGGGTTCACCGCCGCTCGGAGGACACGTCCTCAGTCACGATCAGCTCGAGGCGGCATTCATGCGTCGCGGCGGCTACGAGGTTCGTGTTCTGCCTATCGAGACCAGAAGCTACGAGGCCAACCCGCCGACACTGATCGAGTTCGCCCGCCGTGATCTGCGCTGGTGCCAGGGCAATATGCAATACTGGCGTTTCCTGTTCGCGCCGGGTTTGGAGCCGGTTAGCCGTTTCCAGATACTGCAGGCCATCCTCATGTACATGGCCCCTCCCGCCTGGATTGCCATGACATTCGCGGCGACATGGAAGGGGATAACCTCCGGATTCGCGCCGGTTTACATGGAACTGGGTTTCTGGCTGTTCATCTCGATCTTCCTGCTGTCGATCTCCCCGAAAATTGCCGGAGCCATCGACGTGGTTTTCACACGCGGAGCTATGCGAAGCTATGGCGGCCCGCTGCGGTTCACTTTGTCGGTGCTTGTCGAGGTCATCACGTCGATGCTGATGGCGCCGATTATCGCCGTGTACATCACCATCTTTCTTTTCGGACTTCTGTTCGGGCGGTCGGTGACCTGGAGCGGCCAGAACCGTGATCAGCTCGGTGTTTCCCTTGCGACCGCCGTAAAGGCCATGGCCGTGCAGACAATCATCGGCATCACGCTTGCGGTGATCGTGTTCAGGGCAGGCGGCCTGGTTGCCACGCTCTGGGCGCTGCCTTTCATCGGCGGACTGTGTGTGGCCGTTCCTTTCACGATGGCGACGGCTTCCGAGTGGTTCGGACGTCTCAGCACGCGTTTGGGTCTGTTCGCGATACCGGAGGAAAGTCATATGCCGCGTGTCCTGAGCAGGATTGTGCCGGATGATGCACGCCGCTGGCGCCGGCCAATCGTGCGCAAGGCAAACGAGTGGCCGCAGGTCTCGAAGAACGAACAGACGGCGGGCGGTCAATGAGGACGGCCCGGGCGTTATGGCTGGTCGATCGCTTGCAGGCAGAACTCCGGGAAGAGCCAGTCGGTGATTGTTTTGAAGATGAAGTGATCATCGAGAGCTTATTCACTGGGGTCAGTCGCGGAACCGAGTCACTTGTGGCCAATGGAGCAGTGCCACCAGGTGAGTTCGAGCGTATGCGTGCGCCGCTGCAGTCCGGCGCATTCCCCTTCCCGGTCAAATATGGCTATGCCGCTGTCGGAGAAATCGTTGCCGGGGCGCCCGACAGGATCGGCCAGACAGTCTTTTGCCTGCATCCCCACCAGGATGTCTTTCGCGCGCCAGCGCAGATGGCCGTGGTCGTTCCCGATGCCGTGCCTGCGTCAAGGGCCGTGCTGGCTGCGAACATGGAAACTGCGCTCAACGGCGTTTGGGATGCCGGTATCATGCCGGGTGATACGGTTGCAGTCATCGGCGGTGGCGTGGTCGGCCTGCTCATGGCTTTCCTGGCGGCGAAGGTGGCTGGAACAGATGTCGCGATCGTCGACGTCAATCCCTCCCGCAGGGTGATTGGTGAGATGTTCGGCTGCCGTTTCCTGAGCCCTGATGAGACTGGCCCGCTTGCCGGGCAGGCGGACGTCGTCATTCACACATCGGCAAGTGCGGCTGGTCTGACCACCGCAATCTCGCTTGCCGCATTCGAGGCGAAAGTCGTGGAAATGTCGTGGTTCGGGCATGCGGATGTCGGGATATCCCTGGGCGGGGCGTTTCACAGTCAGCGGCTTTCCATCGTCGCATCACAGGTTGGCCATGTGCCGCCATCGCGCCGCGCCCGCTGGCCTTTGTCGCGGCGTCTGGCAAAGGCGTTGGAGCTTCTGAACGACAGCCGGCTCGACCACTTCGTGTCCGGCGAGACCGATTTCGACATTCTGCCCGATCGTTACGGCGCCATTCTCGCCGATCCCGACACTCTTTGTCATCGCATCCGTTACCGTTAGTCTGAAAGGATATCCATGTTTGCAGTTGAAGTCCGTGATCACATGATGATTGCTCACAGCCTGCCGCGCCCGGTATTCGGGCCGGCTCAAGCCATGCATGGTGCGACATTCGTCGTCGATGCGGCGTTCATGACGGAAGACCTCGATGAGGATGGACTTGGTGTCGATATCGGCCTGGCCACAAAGGTTCTTGGGGAGACGGTCGCGCCGCTGAATTACAAAAACCTCGATGAACTTGACGTGTTTCGCGGCAAGGTGACCACGACCGAGGTTCTTGCCAAGCATGTTTTCGACACGCTGAGGAACCGCATCAAGAATGGTGACCTCGGGGTGGGAGGATCACGCATCAAGCGACTGAAAATCACCCTGCACGAAAGCCATGTCGCTCGGGCGTGGTACGAGGCAGCCGTTTGAGCGTGTCGAGAGAACGGCATCAGGTCGTCTTCGCCATTCCAGGCAATATCGACACGCCGAGCGGGGGCTACGGCTATGACCGACGGGTGATCCGGGAGTTGCGGGCGTTTGGCTGGAGCGTTGAGCACATCGCCTTGCCGTCGGCATTTCCCTATCCGGGTCCGGAGGATCACGCCGAGGTCGCAGCCAGGTTCTCGGCTATCCCCGACGGAAGTCTTGTTCTGGTCGATGGTCTTGCCTTCGGCGCCATGCCCCAGATCGCGCAGGCGGAATCTCGACGGTTGCGGCTGGTGGCGTTGGTGCATCATCCCCTGGCTCTCGAAACCGGCATCGCGCCGCAGGTTGCTGAACGTCTGAAAGACAGCGAGACAGTCGCGCTCAAGGCCAGCCGTGGGCTTATCGTCACCAGTCAGGCTACCGCGCGCACGCTGAGGCAGGAGTTCGACGTGAAGGACGCCGCCATTCTCGTGGCCGCTCCGGGTACCGACCACGTCACGTCACAGCAACGGGATCGCCCTGACGTGCCGGCTGATGATCCGCTTATTCTGTCTGTCGGCTCCCTGACGCGGCGCAAGGATCATGCGACATTGATCTCCGCCCTTCAAAGCATTGCCGATCGGCGCTGGCATTGCCGTATCGTTGGAAGCGACAGCATGGATCGCACAACCGCACAGGCGCTACGGCAGCAGGTCGCCGAAGCAGGGCTTGATGCCCGTATCACCCTGACCGGAGCGGTAGAGGATGTTGCACTGGAATTCCGCCGCGCCGATATCTTCGCGCTCGCCAGTCAATATGAAGGTTACGGCATGGTCTTTGCCGAGGCGATGGCTTGGGGCCTGCCAATCGTGGGGTGTCGAGGTGGCGCTGTAGGGGAGGTGGTACCCGAAACTGCCGGTATCCTGGTTCGGCCAGGTGATGCAGAAGGCGTCGCCCGTGCGTTGGCTTCACTCCTCGATGATCCGGCCTGCCGCCTCCGTTACGCTCGGGGATCGTCGCTTGCCGGGCAAACGCTGCCCGACTGGCCGGCGACAGCCCGTGCAATTTCCGATTTTCTGGAGGCGATCGCATGAGTGGCTTTGAAACCCGCTGGCTCGATCTGCGCGAACCTGTCGATCATCGCGCGCGTCACACGGGTCTGCGCGGGCTGGCCCTTGATCTTCTGGACACTGCCGAAGACGATAAATACATCGTCGACGTCGGTTGCGGTACAGGCTCGACCTTTCGTGCCCTTATGCCAGAAGTCGCGGGCAGACGCTGGCGGTTCGTCGATCATGACCCGCGGCTGCTTGAGGAAGCAAGCAAACGCCACAGGCAGCATGACGGCGGCGCCGCGGAGTTCCTGCAACTGGACCTCGCGGATGTTCGGCCAGACATGTTTTCCCGCGCCGCGCTCGTGACCGCCTCGGCGCTGTTCGATCTTGCCTCGCTCGCTCTGGTGGAGAGTTTGGCAGGCCACCTCAAGGCATGCGGAGCCAGCCTCTACGCGGCATTGAATTACAATGGCGTCTGTGTCTGGAGCAGCCGTCACGATGCCGATGACCTCGTCGTGGCAGCGTTCAACGAACACCAACGCGGTGACAAGGGATTGGGGCCAGCATTGGGACCGGACAGCGGTCCTATGCTCAATCGCGTCTTTGAAAAATACGGCTTCGATGTGATGATGGGGGAAAGTCCGTGGAGGTTCGGATCTGATGACGCGGAACTGCACGCGCAGTTCATCGACGGCATGGCGACGGCTGTCGGGCAGAAACGCAGCCTCGACCCGCTGCTATTGGAAGATTGGCGGAGAAGCCGTCTCGCCCGGGTCCACGGTTCGACCTGCGAGGTCGGTCACTGGGACGTTCTGGCTATCGCGCCCCGAGAGCGCGAAACGAACAAAACGGATGGTCAGCCGGGCGACGGTATGGCCGGTGGTGCGCGGTCCGCGGCGTGATCTCAGACCATTGTGCAAGAACTTCGACGGGACGAGGAAGACATGATCGACGCGCGTGAAATATCCGATTCCACATGGAAATCCATTCTGGCGTTGCGCGACGGAGAGGCGCCCGACGACGACGCTTTTTCTGATCCCGTAGCGGCACCCTATCGGGCGGTCGCCAGACGCAATGGGCATCCTTTCGTTATCGCGCAAATCGGGCAGTCGCTTGACGGTCGCGTTGCCACCCTTTCGGGAGACGCCCGCAATCTGTCCGGCGATGGCGGGTTTCTCCACCTGCACCGCCTGCGCGCGCTGGTCGATGCGGTCGTCGTCGGTGTTGGTTCGGTCGTCGCGGATGATCCCATGCTGACAGTGAGAAAGGTTGCTGGCCGAAATCCGATCCGCGTGGTCATCGATCCCAATGGCCGCATGCCGGATAATTGCAAGCTTGTTCATCGGAAGGATCAATCTTGCGCCTCGACAATTGTCGTTCAGGCGAACGACCAGAAGCCGCGCGACGACGTCGACACAATCCAGCTGGCGAGAAATGCCGCAGGATCACTGGATGCCGCAGACATCGTAAGTGCCCTACAAGCCAGGGGAATGCTCAACATTCTGGTCGAGGGAGGTGGACGTACAATCGAGCATTTCCTGACTTCCGAGGTTGTCGATCGTCTTCACATCTGTGTCGCCCCGATCCTCATCGGCTCAGGCCTGCCCGGTTTGCGCCTGCCTGCCATCAACCTCTTGTCTGAAGCGATCAGGCCACGCGTGACGGCTTATGATCTCGGGAGCGATCTGTTGTTCGACTGTGAATTCGTCGGCAGGCGGACGGCGGGGTCGGATGACGGTGCTGCTTCGCTTCAACACCTTTGAGCGCAATCAACCGCTGGCTCCTTCGATCAGCATCATTGGCCACACTCGGCGACGTAGGCCCTCGTACGCTTGACGATAGGCCGGCATTTCGGACAGCAACGTCTCTGCCAGCGCTATTCCGAGATCGTGCAGCGAAAGGTTGAAACCTGTCAGTGTCGGCGACAGGAATTGCGTATGCGGGCTGTGGCGTCCAACGATGGCAATGTCTTTTCCGGGGGTAATGCCTGCCTCTTCCAGTCCCTTGTAGAGCCCGGTCACCAATGTCTCGTTGACGAGTGCTATCGCCGATGGCCGCGACGGTCGTGCCGCGATCTCCTTGGCAACCGCATAACCGCCAGCTTCGCTGGGCTTTCCTCGAAAAATGTTTTCTTCACGCAAGCGGATTCCGTGTGTGCCGAGAACGCTGCGGCAACGCTCGACGAAGAGATGACCGAGATTGAGATCGCCATGCGGCCAGATAACGCCGATGTCCTTATGTCCTGCGAGGACAAGCCGTTCCATCGCAATTTCGGCCATGCCCTCGAAATCGAGATCGATCCACGGCTGACCAACGTCCGTCAGGCTGCGGCCCAGTGAAATGAAGGGAATCTTGTGCCGGTCGAGCAATTCGAAGCGGGCATCGTTGCGACGCGTGGCGGACAGGATGATCGCGTCGGCAAAGCCGCGCGCCACGGTGCGCTGCAGATAGGCATCCGGGTCTTCCGATGACGAGCAGAGAAGGGCGACGAGATCGAGATCGTGCCGAGCAAGTACGGTCTGCACGCCGTCGAACACGCTCATAAAAAACGAGTCGCCCTGACCGGTAATCTCCGGCCCGGTCTGCATCATGAAGCCGATCACGCCAGTCGATCCCTTGCGCAGCGAACGGCCGGACTGATTGGCGACATAACCAAGCTTTTCAGCGGCTTCCAGCACACGCTGGCGTGTCTGCGGATTGACGTCCGCCTTGCCGTTCAGGGCGCGTGACACGGTGCCGATCGATATGTCGAGATGGTCGGCCAGTTGCCGTATGCCTTTCATGCGAATATCCGTCTTTCATCATCCTCTTGAGAACCAGTATTGACAAAATACCGGACATGTCCATAGTTTCCGTAAACGTTTACGGTCGTTGCAGGAGGTGCAACCCGCAAACGTCTTTGGGAGGTTTATCGTGACATACAGCGTCGTTTTGTGTGGGTGCGGAGCTATGGCCAAGGGCTGGCTCCGAGCGGTTCAATCCACACCGGATTTGAGAGATACGCTCAACATCGTCGGCCTTGTCGACCTGAATGAAGATGTCGCACAGGCGCTGGCTGCGGAGTTCGGCCTTGCCGATGTGGTCATCGGCTCGGACCTGCAAAAAGTGCTGGATGACACCGGCGCAGATATCGTTTTCGACGTCGTCATTCCGGCTGCGCGCCACGCGGTGGTGACAACGGCTTTGGCGCATGGCTGCCACGTGCTCAGCGAAAAACCCATGGCCAATTCCATGGAAGAAGCGGCGGATCTTCTGAGCGCCGCCGCATCGGCCCAAAAAATCCATTCCGTCGTTCAGAACCGCCGGTTCATTTCCGGTGTTCGCCGCATGCGTCGACTGGTGGAAAGCGGTGCGATTGGCGACATCACGGCGATCCATTGCGATTTCTTCATCGGCCCGCATTTCGGCGGGTTTCGCGAGAAGATGGACAATGTCCTGCTGCTCGACATGGCGATCCACACATTCGATGCCGCCCGTTATGTCTCTGGCAAGACGCCGCTTTCCGTCTATTGCCTCGAAACCAATCCATCGGGCTCGTGGTATGCGCATGGAGCCTCTGCCAATGCCGTCTTCCGGTTCTCCGATGATGTGGTCTTCACCTATCGCGGCTCCTGGTGTGCGGAAGGCGAGCGCACCAGCTGGGAAAGCGCGTGGCGCATCGTCGGCACGAAAGGCATGCTGACCTGGGATGGTGAGGACGGCTTCAAGGCCGCCGTCGCGGGCAGCGACGATGGCCTGTTGCGCGGGTTTGCGCCCGTCGAGGTGCCGCCGCCATCGCGGGAGGAAGAAACCCACGGCCACGCCAGCGTCATCGCCGATTTCCTCGGGGCCATTCGCACGGGACGGCCGGCGGAAACTGCCGGGGAAGACAATATCCGAAGCCTCGCCATGGTTTTTGGCGCCATTGAGAGCGCTCGTTCCGGGCGCAGTGTCGAGCTTGCAGCATAGGGAAGAGAGTGATGAGCATAACCAACAGCAATGCCATTCGCGTCGGCACCATGGTCAGCGCCACGAAGGGGCAAGCGGCCGAGCGCATCGCGCAGATCGCCGACATGGGTTTTGAAAGTTTCGAGCCGTTCTTCTGGCAGACGACCAATGGTCAGGATATCGCCGAACTCGGCAAACGCTGCGTCGAGGCGATCGGTGACCGGGATATCACCATCTCCACACTCGGCATGTTCGGCAATCCGCTTGAGGGCACCGATATCGACCTTCAGACCCTGCAGGGCTGGAAGGATTGCATCGACAACGCCCATCATTTTGGCGCCACCTGCGTGGCCGGCTTCACCGGCCGCATCCGCAACAAGCCGCTGCCGGAGAGCCTGCCGCGCTACAAGGAAATTTTCGGAGAACTTGCCAAGCGCGCCGCAGACAAGGGTGTGAAGATCGCCTTCGAGAATTGCGCCATGGATGGCAACTGGCAGACCGGCGACTGGAATATCGCCCACAATCCCGATGCGTGGGAGCTGATCTTCAACGAGACGCCGGATGACAATATCGGGCTGGAATGGGAACCCTGCCACCAGATGGTCTATCTGATCGACCCGCTGCCGCAGATCCGCAAATGGGCGCACAAGATCTTTCACGTGCACGGCAAGGATGCCACCATCCGCTGGGATGTGATCCGCGAACACGGCATTTTTGGAAAACACCCGTTCGTGTTCATGCGCACGCCCGGTTTCGGCGACAGCAACTGGACGGATATCATTTCGGAACTGCGGCTCGCCGGCTGGTCTGGCTCCATCGATATCGAAGGCTGGCATGATCCGGTCTATCGCGATGCACTGGAAATGACCGGTCAGGTCCATGCGCTCAATCACCTGAAGCAGGCACGCGGCGGCAATTTCGTCGTCGACCCGGTGTAAGGAGAAAATGCGCGCCGATCGCATGAGGAGGTTTGCGGTCGGCCACATGAGGTGAGGATAACCTAAAAGGAGGAGAACCATGGGTATCCGCAGGAATTCGATTGCCATTGCACTGGCTTTGACATGTGCCTCGCTGGTCAGCTTTCAGGCGAAAGCCGAGGACGTGAAGCTCACCCTCTGGTCGCTGGATCGCGATATCCAGCCGGCGCCCAACCTGATCAAGGAATTCAACGCGCAGAAAAACGGTATCCAGATCGAGTACCGTCAGATCCAGTTCGATGACGTGGTGAGCGAGGCGATGCGCGCCTATTCGACCGGCAAGGCGCCCGATATCATCGCCATCGATAACCCGAACCATGCGATGTTCGCATCGCGCAAGGCGTTTCTCGACCTGACCGCCATGATCAAGACGTCGACGGTCATCAAGCCGGAAAACTATTTTCCGGGGCCGCTGAAATCGGCCACATGGGGCGAAAAATATTACGGCGTGCCGAAGGCGACCAACACGATCGCGCTCTATTACAACAAGGACCTGTTCAAGGCCGCAGGCCTTGATCCGAACAAGCCGCCGCAGACCTGGGACGAACTGGTCGAAACGGCGCGAAAACTCAACGATCCGTCGAAAAACGTCTACGGCATCGCATTCTGTGCCAAGGCTAATGAGGAGGGCACCTTTCAGTTCCTTCCCTGGGCGCAGATGGGCGGCTCCACCTACAAGACGATCAATGGCGAAGGGGCTGTGCGCGCGCTCTCCGTCTGGAAACAGTTGATGGACGACAAACTGACCTCGCCGGACACGCTGACCCGCAGCCAGTGGGATTCGACCGCGACCTTCAATGCCGGCAATGCCGCCATGGTCATTTCCGGTCCATGGGAAATCGACCGCATGCTGACGGACGCCAAGTTCGAATGGGGTACGGCACTTCTGCCGGTTCCGCAGGAAGGCGCGCAGCGTTCCTCGGCCATGGGTGATTACAACTGGGCGATCTTCTCCAACTCGAAACATCCGGAAGAGGCGTTCAAGGCGCTTGAATTCTTCGCCTCCAAGGATGCCACCATGTACAAGGATTTTGGCCAGCTTCCGGCACGCGCCGATCTGCCTGTCCCGCCCACCGGCAATGCCGTGAAGGATGCGGCTCTCGCAACTTTCCTCGAGCAGATGAAATATGCCCAGCCGCGTGGTCCGTCTCCCGAATGGCCAAAGATCTCCAAGGCCATTCAGGATGCCATCCAGGCGGCGCTGACCGGCCAGATGGAGCCGAAGGCAGCGCTCGATCAGGCGGCTGCAAAGATCAAGTCGATCGAAGGGTAAGGTACCCTTGGCCCGCCGCCATCACGGTCGCGGGTCAAAACTCCTGTTTCCTCCCGGACGGTTCTGCCCGGCACGCCAATGTGCCGGGTGGTTCCGAGCGATGACATGAGGTTTTGATGAGACGGATATTTGCAAGCGTCAGGGATGGCCGTGGGTTCGACATCGTGCTTGTCGGCGTGCCCTTCGCATTCCTGTTCGCGCTGGCCGGGCTGCCGCTGATCTACAATATCCTGATGAGCTTTCAGGAGGTGGACATGTTCAGCCTCGGCAGCTTCATCCGGCCTTTTGTCGGCATCGACAATTACGTGGCGCTGTTCAAGCAGCCGGAAACATGGCCGATCCTGACCAATACGCTGATCTTCGTTGTCGGCTCGATCGGCGGACAATTCCTGATCGGCTTCGGTCTCGCCCTGTTTTTCTGGACGAATTTTCCGGGTGCAAGCTGGTTGCGCGGGCTCTTTCTCGTGTCCTGGGTGATGCCCGGCCTTGTCGTCGGCGCAATCTGGAACTGGATCCTGTCCGGCGATTTCGGTGTCCTGAATTTCTTCCTGCGCGAAAGCGGGCTGATCACGGCCAACATCTTCTGGCGTTCGGACCCGAGTTTTTCGCTCTGGGCGGTCGTCATCGCCAATGTCTGGCTCGGCACATCCTTCAACATGATCCTGCTGTCGGTCGGCCTGTCCGACATTCCCGGCGATCTTTACGAGGCGGCGGACATGGATGGTGCCAATGCCTGGCAGCGCTTCTGGACAATCACGCTCCCGATGATGCGCTCGACCATCGGCGCCATCATCGCGCTCGGCCTGATTTTCACACTGCAGCAATTCGATCTGTTCGCGGCCATCACCGATGGCGGGCCGAACAATTCCTCCAATGTCGCGCAATACTGGGCGTGGGATCTGTCCTTCCGCCAGTATGATTTCGGCAGGGGTGCCACGATCTCCGTCATCATGACCGTGTTCGTGATGTTCGCCGCCGCCGTTTATGTGCGCTCCACACGTCATGAGGTGCGCGGATGAGCGAGACCGCCCGCAATCGTCTGATGCTCGCGATCGCGCTCATCATGGCAGCTATCTACCTGTTCCCGCTCTACTGGATGTATGTCACGTCCCTGAAGAGCGGTTCGGAAATGTTCGCCAACCCGCCAAGCTTTTGGCCGTCTTCGGCACAGTGGCAGACGTTTGCCTTTGTCTGGGAAAGCCGGAACATGAGCCGTTATCTGTGGAATTCGACGGTCATCGCCTTCGGTTCCGTGGCCCTGATCGCGGTGCTCGGCACCGGTTGCGCTTATGTTCTGGCGCGCTACCGCAATGTCTGGGTCGATGTCGGGCTTTTCCTGATCCTCATGCTGCAGGTCCTGCCGGCATCCTTGATGGTGACACCTATTTTCGTCGGTTTCACCCAGGTCGGCCTTCTCGATTATCCGCGGCTCGCGGTCATTCTGGCGATAGCCGCCAAAAGCATGCCCTTCTTTATGGTTCTGGTTCGCGCCACCTTTATGGCCGTGCCGATGGAACTGGAAGAGGCGGCACTGGTCGATGGCAATTCGCGTGTCGGTGCATTTTTCAACATCGTCCTGCCGCTTGCCCGCAACGGCATCCTCGTCAGCGCCATCCTCATCTTCATGCAGGCTTTTGGCGAGTTCGTCTATTCGAAGTCGATGATCCAGGATGTCAGCCTGCAGCCGGCAAGCGTCGGCCTCAATTCCTTCATGGGGCCGAACACCAGCGAATGGAACAACATCATGGCCTACGCCACGATGTACGTGACCCCCATCCTTGCGATCTTCGTGCTTCTGCAGCGGCGCATCGTCTCCGGCCTCACATCGGGAGCCCTCAAATGACCCAGCAAATCGAACTCTCCGGCGTCAACAAATATTACGGCGCCTATCACGCGCTGAGGGATATCAACCTCTCCATTCCGAAAGGGGCCTTCGTCGCGCTGGTCGGGCCTTCCGGTTGCGGGAAGTCGACGCTTCTGCGCTCGCTCGCGGGGCTTGAAACCATTTCGAGCGGCGATCTGGTGATCGCCGGCGAGCGAATGAACGACATGCCGCCACGCAAGCGGGATCTTGCCATGGTGTTTCAGTCCTATGCGCTCTATCCGCATATGACGGTGGAGCAGAACCTCACCTACAGCCTGCGCATCAAGGGCGTGAAAAAGGCGGAGGCGAAGAAGGCGGCGGACGAGGTGGCGGCGATCACCGGCCTTTCCGATCTGCTCCACCGTTATCCGCGAGAACTCTCCGGCGGCCAGCGACAGCGCGTGGCCATGAGCCGGGCGATCATCCGCCATCCGAAAGCGTTCCTGTTCGATGAGCCGCTGTCCAATCTCGATGCGGCATTGCGTGTCCACATGCGCAAGGAAATCCGGGCGCTGCATGACCGGTTGGGCGCGACATCGGTTTATGTCACGCATGATCAGGTCGAGGCCATGACGATGGCCGACCATGTGGTGATCATGCGCAGCGGCGTCATCGAACAGCAGGGTCGTCCTCTCGATCTCTACGACCGACCGGCCAATCGTTTTGTTGCGGGTTTCATCGGCTCGCCGGCGATGAACTTCATTCCCGGCAAGGTGACCCGAAATGGTCGGGAAATTGTTCTGGATCTGCCGGGTTCGCACAGTCTTGCCATCGACTTGGATCTGCCACCGGATCATGCGGTGCTAGTCGGCATTCGGCCGGAACATGTGAGGATCGCAACGCAAGGAGAACGCGGATTCGATGTGCCGATCGCAGCAGTAGAATTCACCGGTGCTTCGACCTTTGTGACCACGGATACCATGCCCGAGATTGTATTCGTTCTGAATGAGCGATCATCGTTGAAAATCGGTGAGACGATAAGACTAACGTTCGCGCCCGAAAATGTGCATGTATTCGATGCTAAGACAGAACAACGACTGGGCCTCAAGGATTGATCGGGAAACTTTCTTGCCGTCGGCGCGGAAAGGGCACGCTGGAAGCGTGCCATGGTATGGATCTGACGGATGGCTGAACCAGAGCGCCGGTTCGTTCGCGTTGCAACCGGGTGACGTCAGAGCAGATTGGCGGCCGCCTCATCCAGTATCCAATGGACATTGCCGTGACCAGCAAGATGTGAAGCCGGGCACGTATCATCCGGGGCCTCCCGCAGGCTTCGATACACGGATTCGGCTTTGGCCTGGCCGGTGGCCAGGATCACGATTTCACGGGCATCGAGAATGTCGGCGATCCCCATGGTGATGGCGTGTCTCGGCACCTGGTCAAGTTCGATCAGCGTTGGCCGGTTGGCAGCCTGCGTCTCTTCCGACAATTCGACGACGCGAACACGGCTCATCGATGATGACCCCGGCTCGTTGAAACCGATATGTCCGTTTGTGCCGATGCCCAGCAGTTGCAGGTCGACAGTATGCTGCACGAGCAGTCGGGCATATCGGTCGGCTTCTGCCTTCTCATCCGCGGCGGCGCCATCGATCAGATTGATCTTGTGCTGATCGAAACCGGCCTTGTCGAACAGTTCTCTGTGCATGTAGGCGGCAAAAGAATCCGCATGCGAGCATGTAAGACCGCAATATTCATCGAGATTGAATGTCGTGGCATGTGCAAAGGATATTTCACCATTGGCCACCGCATCGATAAGCTTGGCATAAACACGCCGTGGCGTCTGGCCTGTCGCAAGGCCCAGCACTGCAGCAGGTTTGGCGCGAACCCTCGACAGGATTTTATCGGCAACAGCCGCGCTTGCAGCTTCCGCGTTGGGCAGAATTGTAACGTTAAAAGTGCGATCGGAGGCGTTCCGAGGATGATGATCCATCAGATTGAAACCTTAAAACATGGAATTGAAAATGCGGCCAGCGCATCCACTGGCCGCTCAGGACATCAGATGTGACCCTTGTCCATCGCTTCGAGAAGGGCGGCGATATAGCCGTAGCAGAACGAGAAGGCTACGCCGACCGGGTCGCGGCCGGCAATCGTCGGCACGTGATCGGGCATGATCATGTATTTGTAGCCGACTTCCTTGTAGATCTTCAGCGAGCGGATCATGTCCATGTCGCCTTCGTCCGGGAAAGTTTCCATGAAGGAAAGCTTGCCGCCGCGAATGTTGCGGTAGTGGACGTTGAAGATTTTTTCACGGCTACCGAACCAGCGGATGATGTCGTCGATTTCCTCGCGCGGATTGTCCAGCATTTCGCCGATAGAACCCTGGCAGAAGTTAAGGCCGTGATACGGATTTTCGCGCATCTGCACGAATTTCTTCAGTCCCTCCACGGTGCCGAGAACGCGGGTGACGCCCTTGTAGCCCGGCGGCGTGTAGGGGTCGTGCGGGTGGCAGGCGAGGCGGACCTTGTTGCTTTCCGCAACCGGCACGACGCGTTCGAGGAAATAGTCGATGCGCTCCCAGTTCTCGTCTTCGGACAGAACGCCGGCAAGACCCGGTGCTGCCTCATGGTCGGCCTTGTCCCAACGCCATGCCTCGTTGAGCGAACCGCCGCGACCGCGCTCCATTTCGGTGCGCGGAATACCGATGATGTTGAGATTATATTTCGCCGCCGGAATGCCGGCCCTGCCGATATTCTCAATCATCGTGCAGACGGCGTCGATCTGGCGATCGCGATCGGGGCCGCCGAGCAGGATATCCTGATAGGGCGTCTCTTCGATCGGCCGTGACGACATCGGCAGCTGGATCATGTCCAGCGTCAGGCCAAAACTTTCGACCTTCTCGCGCTGGCGAAGAATATCGTCGAAGGTCCAGCTTGCCGGCTTGCCCGGCGGGTCGGCGCAGACATTTTTGATGCCGAGTTGCGCCCAGACGCGAAACTCGTCGTCGTCGCGGGCATCCACCTGTGTTCCGAGATACATATTGGCCTCGTCATGTTTATCGCTGTGAATGAAAGCGGCTCCGCCGGAGCCACTGATTTTTCAGATTGCGCTCGCCTCGAACAGCATGCGCGAATAATCGTCGTGGGTGCGGCCCTCGTAGAGGTCGTCTTTGGTCAATTCGTCGACGAAAACGCCGCCTTTCATGACCAGAACACGGTCGCACATATGGGCGATGACACCCAGATCGTGGCTGACGAGCACGTAGGTCAGGTTGCGGCTTTCCTTGAGATCCGCCAGAAGATTGAGCACCTCCGCCTGAACCGAAACGTCGAGCGCCGAGGTCGGCTCGTCGAGTAGGATGATTTCGGGTTCCAGCATCAAGGCACGGGCAATCGCCACACGCTGGCGCTGACCGCCGGACAGCTGGTGCGGGAAACGATCGGCAAAAGCGGTCGGCAGACCGACCTGTTCCAGTGCGGGCGCCACCTTGTCCCAGCCCTTGCCGCGATCCATGGCGCGGATCGGTTCAGCCAGGACCCGGCTGATCCGGTGGCGGGGATGGATGGAGCCGTAAGGATCCTGAAACACCATCTGCGTCAGCAGCATCTGTTCGCGGGTGCGGTCCTTGTCGACATCGGTGCCGGCGAGATTGATTTTTCCCGTCCAGTGACGGTCGAGGCCGGCGAGCGAGCGCAGAACCGTCGACTTGCCGCAACCGGATTCGCCGACGATGCCGAGCGTTTCACCCTTGGCAACAGAGAAGGACACGCCTTTCACGACCTGCTTGGCGGACGTGCCGCTTCCGAAGGAAACGGAAAGATCCTGAACGTCGATCATGGTCGTGCCTCCACCGCATCGATGGCGTTTCTGTCGAGGGTTTTGAGACGCCGCACCGGTGCCTTCAGGTCCGGCATGGCGGCGATCAGACCGCGCGTATAGGGATGCTGTGCCTCTTCGAGAGTAGTCAGTGTTTCCACGACGCGGCCCTTGTACATGACCATGATGCGCTCGCAGAAGGCGGCGACCATGCGGATGTCATGGCTGATCAGCATCAGGCCAGCATTGTTTTCGCGCACCAGTTCATCGAGCAGTTTCAGCACATCACCGCGAACAGATACGTCGAGCGCCGAGGTCGGTTCGTCGGCGATGACCATGCGCGGTTTTGCCAAAAGCATCATGGCGATCATCACACGCTGGCCCATGCCGCCGGAAATCTGGTGCGGATAGAGCTTCATGGTGCGTTCGATATCGGTGATACGCACGCGTTCCAGCATGGTCGCGGCCATCTTGTAGGCTTCGGTCTTGCCGACCTTGAGGTGCAGGATCGCCGCTTCCGCCACCTGTTTGCCGATCGGCAGGACAGGGTTCAGCGAATAACGCGGATCTTGCATGATCAGCGCCATGCGGTTGCCGCGCAGCGAACGCATCTGTTTTTCCCTGGCGGCAAGCAGCGGCATGCCGTCAAAGGTCAATGTGTCAGCGGTGACCCGGCCGATCGGTGGCAACAACCGCATGACGGCACGGCCGAGCGTCGATTTGCCCGAGCCGCTTTCGCCGACGATGCCGAGACGTTCGGCCTTCAGGTCGAAGCTGACGCCATCGACGGCGGGTTTCGCGTAGCGGCCAAAATGCACCGACAGGTTTTTGACCGAAAGAATGGTGTCTTGATCAGGAGCGTGCATGGCGGGGATCCAGAAGGTCGCGCAGCGTATCGCCGACAAGGTTGAAGGCAAGGCTGGTGATCAGGATGGCGAGGCCCGGCATGACCGCCACCCACCAGTGATCCAGCATGAACTTGCGTCCGCTCGAAATCATCGCACCCCATTCCGGTGCCGGCGGCTGGGCACCAAGGCCGAGGAAGCCGAGCGAGGCCGCCGTCAGGATGATACCGGCCATGTTGAGCGTCAGGCGCACGACAACGGAGGGAATGCACATCGGCGCGATGTAAAGGAAGAGCAGGCGCATCGGCGAGGCGCCGTAAAGTCGAGCCGCCGCAACGTAGTCGGTGTTGCGCACGATCAGTGCTTCGGCACGGGCGAGGCGGGCAATCGCCGGCCAGCTGGTCAGCGAGATCGCGATGACGGCCGTGCCGAGACCAGCCCCCAGTGCCGCCGCAAAGGCAAGCGCCAGGATCAGCGACGGAAAGGACAGGACGATATCGGTGAAACGCATCAGGATCGCATCTGTGCGTCCGCCAACGAAGCCGGACACGACGCCGACGATCAGCCCGATCGGGCCGACGATCAGGGTTACCGACATGATGGTCGAGATGGTGATGCGTGCGCCGTAGACCAGGCGTGAAAAGATGTCACGACCGAATTCGTCAGTGCCTGCCAGATGCGAGAGGCTCGGGGGCAGGAAGGCGGCCTGCAAATTCTGCACGGCCGGATCGTATGGTGCGATCAGAGGCGCGAAAAGTGCCAACACCAGCAGTACGAAAAGAACGAAGAAACCACAAAGGCCAACGGGTTCGCGTGACAGCTTTTCCCAAATAGGTGCAAGCGCCGAAAGGATGGCTGAACGCGGCCGGGTGACCGGTTCGGAAGAGGGAATTTGCGCGCTCATTGCGTCACCTCGCGGGTGCGCGGATCAAGAACCAGATAGGCAAGATCCGAGATGAAGTTCAAGGCCATGAAGATGGCGCCGATGATAAGAGTGCCGGCGAGGATGGCGTTCATGTCGCCGATCATCAAAGCATTGGTCATGTATTGCCCGATACCCGGCCAGGAGAAGACGATTTCGGTAACCACGGCGCCTTCAAGCAATGTGCCGTAGGAGATGGCAAGGACAGTAACCAGCTGTACCGCGATGTTCGGCAGAAGGTGGCCGACAACGATCCGGCCGCTGGATGCGCCCTTGGCGCGGGCAGCCGTCACATAGTCCTGGTTCAGCTGCTCCAGCGTAAAACTGCGGGTCATGCGCGTGATGTAGGCCATCGCCGAATAGGCAAGGATGCAGGCCGGCAGGATGATGTGGTGGACGGCGTTCCAGAAGGTTTCCGTGTCACCGACCAGCAGGCTGTCTACCAGAAGCAGGCCGGTCTGTGGCTCGATGAGGCCGTCGAGATAGGTATCGACACGACCCGGTCCACCCACCCAGGCAAGGCCCGCGTAAAAGATGACGAGGCCGACGACGCCGAACCAGAAGACCGGGATGGAATGCCCGACCAGCGAAATGACGCGGGCGACCTGGTCGATCCAGGTGTCTCGGTAGAAAGCCGCGACCATGCCGAGCGGCACGCCGATGACCGTCGAGATGATCACGGCAAGCGTTGCCAGTTCCAGCGTGGCCGGAAAGGCCTGCGCCAGATCCTTGGTGACCGGATTGCCGGTCAGGATCGCCGTGCCGAGGTCGCCCTGCAGCAGTGATGTCAGGTAGATCCAGAACTGCTGGTAAATCGGCAGATCGAGACCGAGCTTCTGCCGCATCGCTTCGAATGCGGCAGGGTCCGCCAGCTCACCGACGATCGCCCCGACCGGATCGGTCGGGAGAACCCGGCCGATCACGAAGGTCACGACAAGCAGGGCAAACAGGCTGACAACCAGCTGTCCGAGCCGCCGTGTGAGTTCTAAAAGGGAAAATTCCTTCATGATCGGCCGTCTCGCTTACTTCGCGTCCGTCTTCGTTACGTTCTCCAGTCGGTTCAACGACCAGAGGTTCGTGGCATAGCCCTGAACGCCGGCATTGAGAACGATCGGCGTGAAGGATTCGAACATCGGCAGAACCGCAGGCTTCTGGGCGATGAACATTTCCTGCAGCTGCTTGATCATCTCGGCGCGCTTGGCTTCGTCACGCTCGCTGTTGGCCTTGTTGCGCAGGTCGTTCAGCTCCGGAATGTCCCAGCCCGAACGCCAGACGAAATTGCCGGCATTCTTGGCTTCCAGACGATTGTCCGGGTTGGTGACGAAATCGTTCATCGCGCCCAGTGCATTCGGCATGATGGCGGTTGCCTGCGGCAGCAGCAGATCGAAATCGCGGGCACGGTGCGAGGCGACGATATCGGCGCCATTGCCCTGCTTGATCTCGACCTTGATACCGATCTGGGCAAGATTT
The DNA here is from genome assembly GCF_009617585.1 of Endobacterium cereale. GTDB lineage: Bacteria > Pseudomonadota > Alphaproteobacteria > Rhizobiales > Rhizobiaceae > Neorhizobium > Neorhizobium cereale. The sequence goes on from NZ_WIXI01000050.1 coordinate 76,168, forward strand.
GCCTGAAGGGCGGTAGCGATATCAACGCGCGGTGCCTGTGCGATCGTCTTCAGCGTCAGCGAGAAACCATCCGGGTAACCGGCCTTGGCCAGCATTTCCTTGGCCTTTTCCGGCTGCAGCGAATAGTCGGGGTTGGCAATCGCGCCCTTCCAGTCTTCCGGCACCGGAACGTTGCGCTGGCGGCCGTAAGGGCCGAGAATGGTGTCGGCGATGCCCTTGTAATCGATGCCGTAGGCGATCGCTTCACGCACTTCCGGCTTCGACAGCGGCTCCTTGCCGGCATTCATGGCGAGAACGAAAAAACCGCCGATCTTGATCTGCTCGATCTTGAACTTCGTGTTGGTCATGAAGGATTTGACGTCGGGCGCGCTCAGAGCATTGGCGATGTCGATATCGCCGCGTTCCAGCATCAGGCGGGCGGTCTGGCTTTCCGGCACATGGCGCATGATGACGCGCGTCATTGTCGGTGCCTTGCCCCAATAGGCCTTGTTGGCTTCGAGAATGACGGTTTCGTTCGGAACCCAGCGGCGCAGCACGAACGGGCCGGAGCCGGCGGTGTTGGTGCGCAGCCATTCGTTGCCGTAATCGTTGTTGGCAACGTGTTTCTGCACCTCGACGCTGTCGACCACGCTCGAAACGCCCATGGCGAGGCGGTAGATCAGGTCCTCGGCGATAACGCGGTCGGTCAGTTCGATGCGGAAGGTTTTTTCGTCAACGGCCTTAGCCAGCGTCTCGATGTTGTCGGCGGTGTAGCCGGCGCTTTTCAGATACTGCGAGGCAGACTGATTGAGCTTCAGGAGACGGGTCAGCGAAAAGACGACATCATTGGCCGTAACCGGATTGCCTGAAGCAAATTTTGCATCGCGCAGATGGAAGGTGACGCCCTTCTCATCAACTTCCCAACGCTCGGCCAGCTGCGGCTTGACGGTATTGCCATCGGCATCGTCGGAATAGACCAGACGATCGTAGGTCGCCGCCAGAATTTCCTGCGTTTTTGCTTCCGTGCCCTGCTGCGGATCGACCGACAGGACCTGTGCCAGCGAAGTGCCGATCACCAGCTGGTTTTTCGGCGTTTCGGCCATGGCGGCCGGTGCCGTGGAAAGCGCGATGGCGAAGGCGACGCCGGTCAGCAGCTTCGAGCTGAAATGTTGCATGAAATTCCCTCCGTTAGATTGAGACACGATTTGCCACAGGCTGATCGGTCTTCGTAGTTCCCGTTTGCGATGTTATGTGGATTTGTCTGGCAAGATTTAGCGCGCCCCTGACCGGTGGATCGGTCAGAAGCGCGGTTTCCGTCGAAGCGCCGAGCAGGCGGCGGACTTCTCTGGTGAACGCGGTAAAAAGTGCGGGCTGGCCGGTGATGACGCCACCGGCGCAAACGATCGTTTCGACGTCGCCACCGCGCCGCTGCAAAAGCGCGACGAGTTCGGCAAGCGCAAGCGCGTGATTATCAATGATTTTCTGCGCACGCGCAGAACCGTGTTCGGCGGCCTCGAACACCAGATGCGCGGCCTGCGACCAGATGCGTGGATCGATGGTTGAAAAGGCGTGGGTCAGCCCATGCGGGTGATCGAGGCCGAAATGGGCAAGAAGATCGTCGCTCAGCGGATCGGGCTCACCCTTGTCATAGGCATCCAGAACCTGTTTTGCGGCATCACGAACGATACCGACGGCGCCACCTTCGTCGCCAAAAATCCAGCCCCAGCCACCTACGGTCAATGTCGTGTCGCCAACGGTCGCCGTTGCCGACGATCCCGTGCCGGCAATGACGCCGGTGCCGGAGGATTTTCCGTAGGCAAGGATCAGAAGGCTCGAATCGTTGAGAATATGCACGACCGGATAATGGGCGGTGAGCGGGCCACGCAAGACCGCTTCCTGTTCGGGACTGTCATTGCCATGCACACCGGCGACGATCACGACGGGGTTGCCGAACGGCGCGGCCATTGTCTGCACTGTGGACAAGAGAATGTCTGCGCGTGTCGCATCATCGAGATTGGCCCAGCCGGTATTCGGCTGCACGTCGTCTGCCAGTATTTGGCCATCCAGCGCCGATGCGATCTGGATATGTATCTTGCTGCCGCCGGCATCGATGCCGACAAGCAAAGGGGTTTGAAAATCGCTCATAATGTATTCGTCAAATGATCAGTTTTGGTATCGATGCGTTGAAACGCCGCTTCATTGATGTCGAAACCGCGAATGTCGGCGGCGTGAAGCGTCAGTTTCTGGGCTATGAATGTGGAGGCGATTGCAAAGGGAATGGCATCGGCTGGCGCGAACGGCAGAACCAGCCCGTGGCTGCAGCCGGTGCAGTCGGCGGTGTCTTTTCCGGTCACGAAGGCCAGTCGTTGTGTTCGCTCGGAAAGCTGGGAAATCAGCTGTGCTTCACGGTTTGCGCCAAACAGCAGGTGTGCGCCCGGGCCGGCTGCATCCATCGGGCCATGCAGGTATTGCCGCGTTTCCATCGCCGTCGCAAACAGCCTCGGCCCCTCACGCAGCATCAGCACGCCTTCTTCCGCGACCGACATCAGAGGGGCAGGCGCGACGATATCGATGCTCGCAGAGTAAAGAAGCATTTCCGACATGCTGCGGATTTCGGCGTCCAGACGATCAGCCGTTTCGGCCGCAAGCGCGATCTGTTGCTTCCAGTGTTCGGTCCGGTTCCGGCCTGTCCATTGGTCGAGCAGCATGGCCAGCGCCAGCATCGTGCCGGTGAAACTGACAAAGGAGACGGAACTGTCGGAAAGATTGCCGAGGTTGATTTCCCGGCCGCACAATGTGCCGAGCGGAGAGGGGCTGTAATTGGTGATTGCCACCTGATCGGCGCCCGCGCCATGGCGCACGAGATCGACAACTTCGGCGCTGCGGCCGCTCTGGGAAATCAGGACTGTCAGGCCATGATGGCCCGACAGTCCTGCCGGAAGCTCGCTTGGGAGAAAACGGTGAGCATCCAGTCCATGGCGACGCATTTCATAAACGGCGGTGGCGGCGGCCGCGTGGCTTGCACCTATGCCGACCACGGTCACACGCGAAGGTTTTTCAAGGCGAGCCCGCCGGAACTGATCGTCGAGCCTGTCGACCATCGCGATCAGTTCGTCGGCCTGCGTGGCATAGGATGCCAGCGCCGAAATCCATTCGCGTTTGGGAAAAACCGCCGTGTTCAAAATTCTCCACCCCCTCCTTGAGATAAATTAAAGTTATCGACTTTAATAAATGCGTCAAGCATCTTTTGCGAAATCCCCGCGTCGGCTACACAAGGGTGTGATTTGATGGAGAAATTAATGAGCGCTGCTGCGGATCGTGCCCTCTCGGAAGTGGCGCAGCTGGTTTTCTCGCATCTGCTTGAGGTGGGTGAGGCAACGCGAAAGCTGCTTGCCGAAAGCGCGGGCTTGAGCTTTCCCACTGTCACCCTGGCGCTGACCGAACTGACCGCGAAATCCATGGTCTGCGAGTTGCGGCGAGAACAGGGCGCGCGCGGGCGTGCCACCATCGTCTATGGTGTGAGCGACGATTCCGGCTGGATTCTTGGTGTCGATATCGGCTCTACGCAGGTCAGTTTTTCAGCTCGCCTGCTCAATGGCCGCATTCTGGCGCATGAAAGCCGCAAGCACGAGGGAGGAGCCGAAAAGCTCGGCGGGCTGGCAGGGCAGCTGGTTGCGAACTCTGCCGCGCTGAAGGCGATAAAAACGCCACCGCTCGCGGTCGCGCTTGCGCTCAACCAGGTTGTGCCGCGCCAGCTGGTGCGCGAGGGCAAGCCGCGTCCGCTGGCGCTTGAAATTGCGGAAATGTTCGTGGGCGCATCGCGGCTGCCGCGCAGCATTCCGTTCCTGCTGGAGAACAACGTCAACTGTGCCGCCGTCGCCGAACATCAGGATGGCCTGATGCGCGGCCATGATGATGCGGCCTATATGCAGATCGGCGTTGGTATCGGCCTCGGATTCTTTGCGGATGGCGCGTTGATCAGGGGCGGGCAGGGCGGTAGTGGTGAGCTGGCGCAGATACCTCTGTCCTGGAGAAACGACGTGGTTTCCGGGGTCGATGCAATCGAGCGCAGATATGGTTCGCTCGGGCTCATGCAGTCGGTGTCTGGCGCCTTCACAGGTGCCGCCATGCCGGGGTCGCCGGAAGCGCTTTTTCTGCTGGCCGCCAGTGGTGATGAGACGGCAAGAATGCTGATGTCCGAGCATGGCATTGCTCTCGGTCGTCTGGCTGCCACCGCGGCCACGATCCTCGATCCCGAGATCATCGTTCTGGGCGGAGGTCTCACCCGCAACGAAGCCTTTGCCCGGATCATCGTGGATGAATTCCAGAGCCGAAATCAGGACACGCAGCTGGAGATATCGCAAAAGGGTGCCGAGGCGACCGTTTTGGGTGCATGCCTGCTGGCGCGAGATCTGGCGATCGGCCAAATTGTCGAACGGTTTCATAAACCGTTGTCGGCCCGGCCCACGCTCATGCCGCTTTAGGAGCGCAGCCCTACTGCCTTCGCTCTTCACTCTCGCGATAGACGAAACAGGAAAAGTCGGCCGTCATCGCTTGCCCACTCGTGTCATTGGCGGACATGCCGACAAACGCGCCGGTAAAATTGGCATGCTCCCCTTCGCCACCCTCATCCGAAAGAACGGAGTGATCGAGGACCGGGCCGATCCTTGTCCAATCATCGTCTTTCCAGAAATAGAAACGCCCTGCCGCCCCTCTCACTTCCAGTTTCATGCGCACAGGACCATCAGGCACGGAAACCGGCTCCTCCAGCACAACATCCGCCATGCCTTTCGGCCAGCCGCCGGCGCAGGAGAGGATTTGCAGCACACGACCAGCCGTTTCGTCATGTGTCACGCAAAGATAGTGATAGGCAAAGCTGTTGTAATAGGCGACCAGCCCGGCCATCTGATGATAGCTGGCGGGCTCGGCGTCCACCTCCGTTTCCGCGTCAAAATCGAAGTCCGTCTGACGCCGGGCCACAAGGGATTGCTCGAATGAAGAGCCAATCGCTTCCCGTCCTGTCAGCCTGAGGTGACCCGGTCGTTCCTGAAGGGAAAACAGGCGGTCCGGATAAGGCGTGCGCAGCCATTGGAAGTCGGCCGGCAGGCCAGCAGCCGGAGCAAATGTATATCGCTCGGTTGGCGCAATGGGATCTGCCGCGTTGATGCCCTGCGGTAGCGGGATTCGGTCCTGCGGCACGAAGCGCTCTCCCTCCAGCCTCAGCCAACCATCCTCACCCCACCTGCATTTCTGAATGGCAGTTTCTCGGCCAAGAACAGAGCGCCTTATGCCCGGCAATGGACGGCTGCAGAGGTGCACCATATAGGTGTCGCCATCGGACGTTTCGACGATATCGCCATGGCCGGCGCGTTGTAGCACCGCGTCCGGATGAAAGCGACTGGTGACGACGTGGGTGTCGGGGTGCAGCTCATACGGTCCCATCAGATCGCGTGCGCGGGCCATCGTGACGGCATGCCGCATGCCGGTGCCGCCCTCGGCGACCAGAAGATGATACCATCCATCGCGCTGGTAGAGATGCGGGCCCTCCGCCAGGCCATGGGAGGAACCACGGAAAATGTTGGTGATTGGACCGACCAGCTTGCCCTGGTCATGGTCGTATTCCTGAAGAACGATTCCGCCGAAGGCTGTTGGCCGGCGACGGTAATCCCATGTCAGGTTCAACAGCCATTTGCCGCCATTCTCGTCGTGAAAGAGCGAGGGATCGAAACCCGAGGAGTTGAGATAGATCGGGGAGGACCATGGCCCGGTAATCGCGTCAGAGGTTACAAGGTAGTTGTGGCAGTCCTTGAAGGAGCCGGATCTGCGTTTCACGTCCGTGTAGATAAGCCAGAAGCGACCGTCTGCATGCGTCAGGCACGGTGCCCATACGCCACACGAATCCTGTACCCCACGCAAATCGAGCTGTTCTGCCCTGTCGAGAGGCCTGCTCACCAGGCTCCAAGTCCGAAGGTCGCGCGAATGGTAGATCTGAACACCGGGATACCATTCGAATGTGGAGGTGGCGATGTAATAGTCCTCGCCGACCCTGCAGATGGAAGGATCCGGATGGAAACCGGGAAGGATAGGGTTCTGGATCATATCTGCCTCGGTTCTTTGGACCCTGGAACGCGCCCGCAATGTCCGGGCGCGTGGAAAAAAAACTATGCGGGCAACGCCTCTCTCCGACTGTTGCGCTTCTCGCTCACATATCCGCGGCTGCCATCCATCAGGATGCGCGTGTAGGGATGTTCTACGGTATTTTCGAGCAGCTGCTGCCGTGTGGCAACTTCGACGAAACCGCCGCTCTGCATGATCGCCACCCGATCGCACAGATGCGCGACCACTGCGAGATCGTGGCTGACGAGGATATAGGTCAGTTGCTCGCGCTGTCGAAGATCCTTGAGCAGATTGAGGATTTCCGCCTGAATTGATACATCGAGAGCAGAGGTCGGCTCATCCAGCAGCAGGATTTTCGGTTCAAGGATGAGGGCGCGAGCAATGGCCACGCGCTGCCGCTGGCCGCCGGAAAGCTGGTGCGGATAACGGTAGCGGAAATTGAGTGGCAGGCCGACATCGGTCAGCACCTTTTCGATACGTTCCTGGCGCCGGTCCTTGCCGTGGATCTCCAATGGCTCGAGCAGGGTGCGGCCAATCGTATGACGAGGGTGGATGGAGCCGAATGGATCCTGAAACACCAATTGCTGTTTCGCCAGCTGAGCGCGGGTGCGCTTCTGGCCGATCGTTTCGCCATCGATTTCAATCGTTCCGGTCCATTGTTTGTTGCGGCCGGCAAGCGCGCCCAGAATGGTGGACTTGCCGCAACCGCTTTCCCCGACGAGGCCAAAAGTCTCGCCTTTCTCAACCTCGAATGAGACATCCTTGACAACCTTCAGGGCGGTTTCGCCGTGGCCGTAGGACACGGCCAGATGATGGGCCTTGATCATGGACATGTTCAGTTCTCCAGCCATGCAGGGTCACGACGCAGCACTTCCAGCCTGTCCTTCGGATGGTCGAGGCTTGGAAGCGCGTTCAGAAGACCGCGCGTATAAGGATGTTGCGCCTGATCGAGATCGGCGGCGGCGATGGTTTCAACGACACGGCCGGCATACATGATGATGACGCGGTCGCAGAAACTGCGCACGAGATTGAGGTCGTGGCTGATGAAGATCAGACCGATATTGCGCTCCACCACGAGGTCGTCGAGGATCGACAGAACTTGCTGGCGCACCGTCACGTCAAGCGCGGAGGTCGGCTCGTCGGCGATGATCAGCGATGGCTGGGCGATCAGCATCATCGAGATCATGATGCGCTGGCCCATGCCGCCCGACACTTCATGCGGATAAAGGTCGAAGACGCGTTGCGGATCGCGGATATTGACGCGTTCCAGCATGGCAAGCGTGCGGCTGCGTGCCTCCTGCGGCGTGGCGCGTTCGTGCAGGATCACCGTTTCGGAAATTTGCTCGCCCACGGTCATCACCGGGTTCAGCGAATATTTCGGGTCCTGCAGGATCATGGCGATGCGCCGTCCACGAATGGAGCGCATCTCCTCCTCGCTTGCCGCCATGAGGTCGATGTCCTCGAACTGCATGCGGTTGGCCTTGACGATCGCCTGCGGCGGCTGCAGCCGCATGATGGCGCGGCCGGTCGTGCTCTTGCCGGAACCGGATTCACCGATGATGCCGATCTTTTCTCGGCCAACGGTGAAGGATACGTCGCGCACGGCGGTGGTGACGCCGGAGAGTGTCGGGAACTCGACGGACATGTTTTCGACCGTCAGAATGGTATCGGATGTGTTAGCCATTGCGGGGATCCATGATATCGCGCAGCCCGTCGCCGAGCAGGTTGAAGGCAAGGCTGACGGTCAGGATCGCAATGCCCGGAACTGTCGTCAGCCACCATGCGTCGAGCAGATACTGCCGGCCGGATGCGGCCATCGCGCCCCACTCGGCCATCGGCGGCTGGGCGCCGAGACCAAGGAAGCCGAGACCTGCTGCCGTCAGGATGATGCTCGACATGTTGAGCGTGAGGCGCACGATGATCGATGGTGCGCAGAGCGGCACGATATGGCGCAGCAGAATCCGGCCAACACCGGCCCCCTGCAGTTCGGCAGCGATGACGAAATCGGCATGGCGAAAAGTCAGCGTTTCGGCACGTGCCAAGCGCGCGATCGGCGGCCAGACGGTGAGCGCGATGGCGATGACGGCGTTTTCGATGCCGGGGCCAAGTGCTGCGGAGAAAGCCAGTGCGAGAACGAGGCTGGGAAAAGAGAGAAAGATGTCGGTGATGCGCATCAGCACGACATCCACCCAGCCGCCGAGATACCCCGATGTTGCACCGATCACGAAACCGATTGGCGCCACGATGACGGTGACAAGGATGGTGATGTAGAGCGTCGTCCTTGCCCCATAGATCAGGCGAGAGAAGACATCACGCCCGAACTCGTCGGTGCCGAACCAGTGCCCCGCGGATGGCGCCTGCAGCGCGATGGCGAAATCCTGCGTGAACGGATCGTGGATGGCGATGACAGGCGCCAGTGCCGCGACGATGACAAGCAGAAGGACGACTGCAAAACCTGCAAAAGCCAAGGGGTTTGCGAGAAGGCTCAACCAGGCGAGATAGATGTTGTGCAGTCTTGCCTGACGCGAGGAGGTAAATTCCTCGCTGATCAGCCATTCATGCAGATTTGAGAAAGTGCCGGACTTTGCCATTTAGCGGGTCCTCGGATCGATGAAGCGGTAGACAATGTCGGACAGCAGGTTGATGGCGATCGAAATGATCCCGATCAGCAGCACGCTGCCGAGCACGGCGTTCATATCGGCGAAGAACAGCGCCGAAGTGAGATAGGAGCCAAGGCCGGGCCAGGCGAAAACCGTCTCGATCAGCACCGTGCCGTCCAGGAGGCCGCAATAGGCAAGTGCGATAACGGTCAGAAGCTGAACGCGGATGTTGCGAAACGCATGCCGCCAGACGATCGGGCGTTGACCAAGGCCCTTGGCGCGTGCGGTCAGTATGTATTCCTGCCGCATCTGCTCGAGCATGAAGCTGCGTGTCATTCGGCTGAGATAGGCCATCGACGCGTAGCCCAGGATGACCGCCGGTGCGATGATGTGATGCAGCGCACTGCGAAAGACATCCCAATGACCACCAAGGGCGGAATCGATCAGGATGAAGTTCGTGCGCGCCTGCACAATGCCTTCGTCATAGAGATAGATGCGGCCGCCGGGCGGAATAGCGCCGAGATAGGCGTAGAAAACCAGGATCACGATCGTGCCGAGCCAGAAGATCGGTGTCGAATAGCCCAGAAGGCCGACAACGCGCGCCACATGATCGACCCACGTTCCCTTGCGCACCGCCGCAACGACGCCAAGCGGGATGCCGAGGCCGGCGCCGATGATCGTTGCCAGTGTCGCCAACTCGATGGTCGCTGGGAAAACGCGAGCAAGATCCTTGGAGACGGGTTGCTTGGTGATGATCGACTGGCCGAAATCCAGATGGACGACATCACTGAGATAACCAGCGAACTGGACATAGATCGGCCTGTCCAGCCCCATTTCCTTGTAAACGCGATCATAGGTGGCCTGATCCGCCTGATCGCCGATCACCGCAATGACGGGATCGGCGGGAACCATGCGGCCGACAGTGAAAGTAATCATCATCAGGCCCAACAGGGTCGTCAGGATCACCACGAACGAGGTGGCGATCTTGGTCGCAGCTTTCGGAAGCGCGGATTTTCTGGGCGCAGAGGGTTCTGAGGTCTGGATAATGCTCATACCGCTATCCTTGAAATTTTATGAGGTCACTCGGACTTGGTCACTGTGTCCCAGCGGGTCAGCCATGTCGGATGGCCGACATACCCCTTGACTTCGTTGCGGACCGCCTTCGGATCGGTGCGCTGGAAAGAGGTGACGAGTGCGGGGGAGGCGCGCAGATATGCTTCGTTGATCCGCGCATAAAGCGCGTCGCGTTTTTCCGCATCGGTCTCATGGGCCGCGGCAATGACCATGTCCTGAATGTCTTTCGGAACGTCCCAGGCGGATCGCCAGGCCACCAGGCCGGAAAGTTTTGCGTCATCGGCATTGTTGGCATTGGTGGCGTAGGATTGCAGGACCGCATGCGGGTCTGGCAGGCGCTCGCCGGTGCGCGACGAGAACAGTTCGAACTGGCGGGCGCGAAACTTTCCGATCTGGTCGCCGATCTGCAGGTCGAGCTTGATTCCGGCCTTGGCGGCATTGTTCTGGAGCGAAATGCCGACTTCGGATTCCGGCGTGCCGGGCTGCGCGAAATAGACTTTCGAGAAGCCATCCGGATAACCCGCTTCGGCAAGCAGTTGCTTGGCCTTGTCGATGTCAAGCTTATAGGGCATCTCGTCCGACGCACCGGGCAGGCCGGCAGGGATGATGGTCTGCTGTTTGGTGCCGTAATATTTCATCACGGAATTGGCGAGGCCATCGTAGTCGATCAGATAGCGGAAGGCCTCGCGGACCTTGGGGTTGGAAAGAATCTCGTCCTTCTGGTTCAGTGCCAGATAATAAAATCCGAAGCCCGGCACTTTCTGCACGGTCACCTTACCGTCTCTCTCAAGGCCGGCAAGGTCCGTCGATGACAGACGCGTGGCAACGTCGACGTCGCCGGCATCGATCTGCAGACGTTGCGCCGACGATTCCGGCACATGCCCCATATAGACCCGCCGCATGGCCGGCATGCCCTTCCAGTAATCCTTGAAAGCATCGGCGATCAGCAACTGGTTGGAGCGCCAGGTGACAAGCGAGTAGGGGCCGGAACCTGCGTCCGCCGTCTGCAAATAGTTGCGTGCCCAGTCGCCGTCCTTCTCCTTGGTGGCGAGAAACTTGCTGTCGACGATGGAGGTCGAATAGCTGGCGAGCGAATAGAGGATGAGATTGGGATTCCAGACTTCCGGTGTCTGAAGCACCAGCGTGTGGTCGTCTTCCGCCCGGATCAACTGGTCGACGTTTTTCGCCGAAAAACCCCATTGGCGAAGGTCCGTGGAAGGGGCAAGGCCCAGTTTGACCAGCCGATGCAGCGACCATTCGACATCGCGTGCCGTTACCGGATTGCCCGAATGGAAGGTCACGCCCTGGCGGATCTTGAAGGTGAAGGTCTTGCCATCCCCGGAGATTGTCCAGCTTTCCGCAAGAGATGGTTGGGGATCGGTGATGTTGTCGGGCGGCAGGGCAATCAGGCGGTCATAGAGGTTCGCCACCACCTCTGCGGCCTCCAGCTGATTGATCTCGTGTGGGTCAAGGCCGCGCATCGTCGTCATCATGATCGCGATGACAAGTTCGTCCTTTGGCGTCGCCGCAATGGCGGCAGGACCGAGTGCCGCTGCCGTCATGGCGCACGCAAGAAGCGCACGTTTAAACATCTTCATATCTGCCTCCCAAGGCTCCTCAACCTCGCCATATCGAAATTTCAGTATCGACATAGATTTCAAATCTGATATATCAAGTTTCACACAAATTGATCGTCGTCAACGGATTTTCGGAAAATGACCGCTGCCAACCCACCCTCATCAAGTCAGGCCGAATTCGAAAAAATCGACGCCAGCTTTCAAATGACGGTGCGTGATCATGTCCATCGCGCCATGCGCAGCGCCATCATCTCGGGGCGTTTTCAGCCGGGTCAGAAGATCAACGAACGTAACCTTGCCGAGCAGTTCGGGGTCAGCACGACGCCGATCAAGGAGGCGTTGCGTCAGCTTGAGACGGAAGGTCTGGTGGAGGCGCTGCCGCGACGCGGCGTGGTCATTCGCTTCAGCATGTCCTGGGCGGAGGAAATGATCCTCGCCCGCGCGGCGCTGGAATCGATGATCGCCCATCTGGCGGCAAAACGGATTGATGAAAAGGGCAAGGCAGCACTCTCGGTGATCGCCAATCGCATGAAGGAAGCGACCGCTTCCGGTGATGCGGACAGTCTGATTGCGCTCAACGAGACCTTTCACGATCACGTTCACAAAAGTTCGCAATGTGGATATCTCGCCAAGCTGATCGAGCGGCAGCAGTTCTATGACGCAAGCATTCGCCGCGTCATTCATCTCGATCCGACCGAACGGCAAAAGGCGCTGGACGAGCATGTTGCCATTGCCGACGCGATTACCGCAGGCGACACCGACAAGGCTGAGCGGACCATGCGCGACCACGTCGTGCGATCCGGCGACACTTATCTGAGCATCGTTTTCAAGAAAAAGGGAGAGGTCTGACGTGAGTGATAAAATGAAAGCCGTCAGGAAGGCGCTAACCGGAATTTCCGGTGTCCCGGTGACACCCTACAACGGCGATGGTTCTATCGATATCGCCAAGCTGAAGACGCTGATCAAGGGACTGGCGAACGCACGGGTTCACAACCTCATGGCCGCCGGCAATACGGGCGAATTCTTCACGCTCACCATGGACGAGGTGCGGGAAGTACACGCTGCGACGATCGAGGCCGCGGATGGCAAGGCGCTGGTCAGCGCTGCTGTCGGTCGCTCGCTGACAGAGGCAAAGGCGCTCGCGAAGGATGCGATTGCAGCCGGTGCCGACGCGATCATGGGCCATCATCCGATGGATCCGTTTGCCGGTCCGTCCTATCAGGCCGGCTATTTTCTGGAGCTGGCTGATTTTTCGACGGTGCCGGTTATCGCCTATGTCCGCAGCGACGGCTTCTCGGTCGCCGATTTCCGAAAGCTCGCTCTTCACCCCAATATTGCCGGCATCAAGTTCGCATCGCCGAACCTCATGCTTCTGTCGGAGGTCATTCGCTCCACGCAGGATGCGCCTGCCATCTGGGTCTGCGGTCTCGCCGAAGGCTGGGCTCCGGCGTTCTACGCCATGGGCGCTCGCGGCTTCACATCCGGCCTCGTCAATGTCTTTCCGGAACGCTCCCATGCTGTCCATCAGGCGCTTGAAGCGGGTGATTATGCCCGCGCCCGCGCCTTGATCGATGGTATTGCCGGTTTCGAGATATTGCGAACCAAATACAACAACGGCGCCAATGTGACGGTCGTCAAGGAAGCCCTTGGCATGCTCGGAACCGATGTCGGACCGGTCCGCCTGCCGGGTGTGGTCGCGCTCAACGACGAGGAGCGAAGCATTCTTCGCGGCATCGTCGATCGTGTCAAAGCCGAAGCGCTGGCTGCCTGATCGGAGAAACGACGTGCATATTACCGGTATCAAGACCTACATGCAGCGCGTGGACGAGCGTCCGCGCCTTCTTTTGAAGATCGAGACGAGCGAAGGCATTTCCGGTTGGGGGGAGTGCTACAATCACGGCCCCGACTGGGCGCTGCCGCCGCTTCTCGACTACCTCTTTCACCAGATCGAGGGGGAAGACCCGCGCCGGGTCGAATACATCGTGTTGAAACTCAACCAGCAATGCCGCTTTCCTCCCGGAGCCCTCGGTCTTGCCGCGATTTCCGCAATCGACCATGCATTGTGGGATATCGCCGGCAAGGCTGCGGGGCTTCCCGTCTACATGCTGCTCGGCGGTAGCGTTCGTGACCGGGTGCGGGTCTATTGCGGCGTCTATACCGCGCCTGATCCCGAGCAGGTGCTCGATCAGACCCTCAAGCTCAACGCGGATTATGGCTACACGGCATTCAAGCTCAGCCCTTACCGCCGCGACCTTCATTCCGGCCGTTGGAGCGAGTTGGTGAAGGAGACCGGCGACTGGTTCGGCCGTATTCGTGAAATAACGCCTTCGCATTTCGAATTCGCCTTCGATGCGCATGCCAAGATCTTCGAACCTTACAAAGCCGTCCAGCTTGCCGCTGCCATCGCACCGAATGATCCGATGTTTTACGAGGAGCCGATCCGTCCGGAGCATATTCCGGCGTGGAAGGAATTGAAGTCGAAGGTGACCGTGCCGCTCGCGACCGGCGAGTCGCTTTACAACCGCTTCGAGTTTCTCAATCTTCTCAACCAGCAGGGCGCCGATATCATCCAGCCGGATATCTGCGTGGTCGGCGGCGTGTCGGAGATGAGGCGCATCGCGACATTAGCAGAGGCTCATTATGTGACGGTTGCACCGCACAACCCGATGGGACCACTGGCGACAGCCGTCAACGTGCATTTCTGCGCGGCACAGCCGAATTTCCATGTTCTGGAGTTCAAGCCGCATATCCACGCGCCTTGGGCAGTCGATCCCTATATGCCGGTCGATGGTCATATGGAGCTGCGCCCGGATCGTCCCGGCTGGGGTATAGAGATCGATGAGAAGGTGCTTGAGAGCGACGATTACGTCCATTGGGAGCGTAAGGTCACCCGCAAGCCGGATGGATCGACCGCCTATCCTTGATTAACGATGTCTGCTCGGCTGCACTGCGCTGCGATAATGTGCCAATCGTGTGGTCGGGCATTCTTAATCCTGCACATCAATTTTTGGCCGGCGAAGATCATTCTGTCGGCCAATGCTTTCTGGCATCGACAGAAGTATTAAGCACAAAGAGCTGTCGTCGCTTGTTATGTGTGAGCGGTTTGCCTCCAGTTGGAACTGCGCCATCAGGCCACCCGTAAAAACACTAGGCTGAACATCGACAAGGCATGCCACTAAATACCAAATGAGGCACCGTCTACGTAATGACAGTGCCTAACCTTCGCCACTGAGCCAATTGCGATAGCAAAGGTGCCGCTTGCCGATTTATTAACGGAGAATTACAGAGCTGTCCCTTCTGGGTGGAAAAGCAACCACTCGTAAGGTGTACGCCTTTTTCCCGTGTAATGCCCTTGGCTTATCACGCTTCGCGTTGGTGATTCTGGTCCGCCGCCTGTCTATGATTTCGACAGGTCGGAGGTAAGCCATGTTTCATCTCAAGACGTTATTCGGTGCTTCGGGGCACGGGTGTTCGCCTGATCGCGGGCCTGCCCAAGGCCATCACAACGGACATGGCCAAGGCGGAGGTCATGGTCAGGGAAACGGCCGGTGCGGTTCTCCCGCCAACCAGGGGCCGACGACCCAGCAGGTAACCACAACGAGCAGCCTTGCTGTGTCTGTGGTCGCCGGTGCGGATGCCTATGGGCAGAATACCGCCGCGATCGTGGATGCGAACATGCGAATGTTCGACAGAGGTCTTGCCTCCTTCGCCGTGGGCAGTGTCGTATCTATCGCCGCCGCCAATGGTGACGGCGCCTATGCGGCGACCTATGCGCAAGTTGATGTCAGCGGCGCCGACCTCGGCAAGGTATCGACAAGCCAGGTTGCCTCGGCCGACGGATCATTCATGTCCACCACGACGTCCTTCGCGGTGGTGGATTTGAAATTCGATCTGAAATTGGCCGGCTGTGGTGGCGTGACGGTCAGCGAACAGTCGGGCCTTGCCAGTCCTCAGACTGACCTCAGCGGCAATGTCGCCAGCTTCGAGGTCGATGCGCTCGTTGAAGCCCAGAACAGCTATGCTGACGTCGTCGCAGACGCGCTCGCCATCGAGGATGCCATGTCCTCGACGACGATTGCGGCGACGACAGCGCTGACTGCATCGGTGACCTACACGATCGTCAGGGGCACGATACGCGATGACCAGTTCAGCGGGACATCCAGCCACGACCTGATGATGGGCGGCAAGGGCAATGACACGATGCGCGGCCTGCAGGGCAATGACTGGATGTTTGGTGAACAAGGCAACGACCGGCTTGAGGGCGGTGATGGCGACGATACAATGTTCGGCGGCACCGGCAAGGACGTGCTGCTGGGCGGTGACGGCGCCGACTGGCTTTTTGGTGGCGACGACAATGACGAACTTGATGGCGGTCAGGGCCAGGACCTTTTGAGCGGTGGCAGTGGCTCTGACACCCTCCGCGGCGGCGCCGGCGATGATTTTCTGGATGGTGGTAAAGGTAAGGACCGCTTGTTCGGCGATGGCGGCAACGACCTTTTCAGGCTCGGCGCCAGTGGTGGCGATGATGATGACATCTATACCGGCGGAGCCGGTGTCGATACCTATCTGATCAGAGACAAGATCGATGACGACACGATTACCGATTTCAACCTTGCCCAAGGCGACCGGATCGTCCTTGACGAGGATGTCGATCACTGGTCGGTGTCCATCCGTATCTCGTCTAGTGACCGAAACGACCTGGAAATCACATTTTCCGGGCAGGGGGCGGGCAGTTCAAGCCTCGTTCTTGATGATTTCTTCCGGATCAACCCGGAGTTCAAACTTGCCGGCTCCAAGCCGACGAGCAAACAGCAGGCGGATCACCTTGTGGATCACATCTTCGGCCAAACCGTCGATGATGCAAATGGCCTCCACGTATTCGTGTTCGCTGATATCCTCTTCGACCTGGGTTAGAAACTGCCTCACTCGCTAAAGCGTCGCTCTTGCAGCGACTGGAATTCGGCCTGAGGTCAATCCTTGCACCAACCAGCACCGTCGCGCTTTTAAACGCGGCGGTGCTGGTTGCATTTGCGTTTCTAAAATCCGGTCATATGGGGTTGTGTGTGCCGCAGAGAGCCCTCTGCAATAAACCGTGGGTCGATACACCATCTTACAGATGATCACTCGAAAAATGCGTATTTCCGGTATGTTACGCATTCGTTGAAGTACAATTTATGGGTGGATGGAGACTACAACTTTGGATTTTTGGATGCGCTCTGCCCGGCAGGCTTATACTCCCGATAGACATTTGAGGTTGTGAAAGCGAGGGGGTAGTTCTTGTCGTGTCAGCAGGGGCTGATATTCGAACGTTACAATCAAAGGAGAGAGACATGACCTATCATCACAACAATGACGACGTGAACCTCGATGCGTCCTATGACTTCACTTCGACGATCGATATCGAATTCAATTTGGATTCGGACATCAGCTTCAACCTGGATGTCGAGAAGGACATCTGCGTTGACGTCAACATCGACGGTAACGAAGTTTCCTTCGCCATCGACCTCCAGGCCTACGGCAGCGATACCTCCGTTGACCTGAACATCGTCGCCGCCGTCATGGAAGGCGAATGGTCGAGCATCACGGCGACCGGTTACGCCGCTGCTGCCTGATATCATCTGCCACGCTGCAGAACTGGTCTCATCGTGCAGGGTCCCGGAGTTCCGGGGCCCTTTGTCAGCATGCTTCCGGTGATGAGCTACGCCTAAAGTTGCAGGCACTGATGCGTAGTAGGACCAGCAGGAGGCTGCACTTAACCTAGAGACATCATCAACGCACAGCGCCCGGGGGAGGGCAATATGGCCAGCAAGATCGTCAAGACCTCCTTGAAGTCATCCAGCAACGCGCCGGCAGCAACAAAGACCGTGCCGGTCCCGACAGCTCAGCCGGATATCGCTGAGGGTACCCCCGCACGCATGACCACAAGTGCGCTAGTCCAGGCGGCGGCGCTCGCCGCGCCAAGCTACACATCGGTCATTTTGACCAATAACAATGACAGCCGTACGCAAAACACCGACGGCCGTTTTCACATTCAGGGGCTTGGTGGGAACGACACGATTACTGTGGCGGTCAACACTACGGGCGGTGACTATCTGGACGGCGGTGCCGGCACAGACACGCTCAATGCCGCAAACAGCAACGATTTCCTCGACGGTGGGGACGGCAACGATGTCCTGAACGGCAATGGCGGTGACGATGTCCTGCGCGGTGGTGCGGGGGCGGACACGCTGAATGGCGGCGCCGGCATCGATGCCGCCGATTATCGCAACTCGAATGCGGCCGTTACCCTGTTGCTGGCCACTGATCCGACGAAAACCGCGCGCGGTGTCGGTGGGCACGCCGCAGGGGATATCGTCAGTGGCATCGAAAACATTTTCGGGTCGGCTTTCGACGATCGTTTGACGGGAAATCTTCTGGCCAATCTGCTGGTCGGTGGCGCTGGCGCCGATGTCCTGCGCGGCATGGATGGCGACGATGTGCTGATCGGCGATGACATGCTTGACGCCGACATGAACGGCGTGCCGGACGATGAAGACGCGGACGGCATTCCCGATGGCATTAACACAACGGTTGCCGGTGGTGACGATACGCTGGACGGAGGTTTCGGCAACGATCGCCTGTTTGGCGGTGGCGGCAATGATACGTTGATGGGGGGCTTCGGTGATGACACCCTTTACGGTGGAATGGGCGACGATCTCCTCAATGGCGGCGATGGCGACGACCTGCTGGATGGCGGGGAAGGTGACGATACGCTGATTGCGAGCCTCGGCAATGATATCGTGCACGGCGGTGGCGGAAACGACTTTATCGACACCTCCATTGGAAATGACGAGATCCACGGTGGCGCAGGTGATGACGAAATCTATGCCGGCGCCGGTAACGATCAGGCCTATGGTGACGCAGGCAACGACCGGATATTCGGTTCTGCCGGCAACGATATTCTCGATGGCGGTGATGGCAATGACGAGCTCGATGGCGGCGACGGCGACGACACGCTGCTTGGCGGCAACGGCGATGACATCCTGCGCCCCGGTCTCGGCGTCAATATCGTTGATGGTGGTGCCGGCATCGACACGATCGACTTTTCGTCAGGTGGTGCGGTCGGGATCGATCTCGGCAACCACACCACCAGCGGTGCAGCCACCGGAACGACGTTCAGCAACATCGAAAACGTGACCGGTTCCTCGCAGAACGATGTGATCGTCGGCGATTCTGCCAATAACGTCCTGACAGGCGGCGGCGGTGCCGACACCCTTGTCGGCCAAGGCGGTTTCGATACTGCCGACTATTCGAAATCCAGCGCTGGGGTAACGATCATCCAGACGTCATCGTCAGCTGACCCGGCCGCGGTCGGTACCGGTACGGGCGGCGATGCCCAGGGCGACCAGCTCCTCCTCATTGAACGGATCATCGGCTCAGCCTTTGCCGACGTACTGACCGGTGGCGATCTCAATGATACTTTCATGGGTGGTGCTGGCAGCGATGTCATTTCCGGTGGTGGCGGTACCGATACGGCAGAATATTCCTCTTCTGCCGCGGGCGTAACCATCGCGCTCAGCAATACCGGCGCGGCGACCGTTTCGGGTGGGGATGCCGAAGGCGACATTCTGACGTCGATCGAAAACCTCATCGGTTCCGCTATGGCGGATGTGCTCTACGGCAATTCCCAGGTAAACCGCCTGGAAGGCGGTGCCGGCAATGATACATTCCGCACGGGTACCGGCGGTGTCGCCGCAAGCGGTATTTACGAAGTCGTCATCGGCGGCGATGGGATCGACACGATCGATTATTCCACGTCGTCATCGGCCGTGGGCGCGATCTTGTTCAACGGCGTGTCCGGCAACCTGCCAGTCAGTCAGGGTGGTGAGGCGGACGGGGACATGCTCCTTCTCATCGAGAACATCATTGGCAGCGCGTTTGGTGACCAGCTGCGCGGCAGCGAGGTCGCCAACGTGCTCAATGGCGGTGACGGCAACGACAATCTGCAGGGGCTGGGTGGAGCCGACACTCTGATCGGTGGTGCCGGAACGGATGTGGCCAGCTATTCTCTTTCGACGGCGGGCGTCACCGTTGTGCTGGCCGATAGCGGGTTTGGAATGGGAACCGGCGGCGATGCCGAGGGCGATCTCCTGAGCACGATCGAAAATCTGATCGGATCTGCGTTCAACGACGTTCTTATCGGCAATTCCGCCCAGAACCGGCTGGAGGGCGGGGCCGGAAACGACACGTTCCGAACCGGCATTGGCGGCTCATATGCCAACAACATTCAGGAGGTCGTACTTGGCGGCGACGGCATAGATACGATCGACTATTCGGCTTCGAACGCAGGTGTGTACGCACGGTTGTTCAGCGGCACATCCGGTTTGAGCCTCAGCCAGGGCGGCCATGCGGATGGTGATATCCTTGCTCAGATGGAAAATGCCATTGGTTCGAACTTCAACGACCGACTGGAAGGCACTGAGCTGGCAAACACGCTCAGTGGCGGCAATGGCGACGATGTTCTGATCGGCTTTGCCGGTGCGGATACGCTGATCGGCGGAGCTGGAACAGACATGGCGGATTATTCTGCCTCCAACGCTGGCGTGTCGGTTCAGCTGCACGCCACCGGCACTACGCAAGCGGCGGGTGGCCATGCGGATGGTGATCTGCTCAACGGCATCGAAAGCATCACCGGCTCCGCTTTCAACGATGTTCTGATCGGTAGCGCGGGCGCGAACAAACTCATCAGCGGTGCCGGTAACGATACGCTCCGGGGCGGTAGCGGCAATGACATCCTGTCGGCCACGGGCACTGGTGCCGCATCCGGCCAGAATCATCTCTTCGGTGACGGCGTAAGCGATGGTGGCAGTGCGGGTATCGATCAGTTCCGCATTCTCGGCGGCACCAACTTCATTCGCGATTACCAGACCGGAGAGGATGTCATCGTCAACAGTCTGACCGCCAATCCGAGTTTGACGGCGATCGGCATCAGCGGTGTCAACTATTACGCAGGCTTGCTGACCGGAGCGACGCATCAGACCTACGTCATCTTTGGCGCGACCGCTGCCATGTCGCAGGCGGAGGCGATCGCGAGCATGACGACATTCGTACAGAACGATCTGTTCGTAGACGTGAACCTGATTGCCTGAGGGTGGAGAAATTGCATGTCTTCTGCTGCAAGAGGCCCGCGCAGGGCAAGAAAAAGTGAGCTGGATGACGCAAATACGCAGATAAGATCGGTTTTCATGCTGACCGGCCTTTTCAGTTGCGCCATCAACATCATGCTGTTGGCGTCGCCGCTCTACATGCTTCAGGTCTATGACCGGGTTCTGACGACCGGGCGCATGGAAACGCTTGTTCTGCTGACGATCCTGATGGCAGGCGCCTTGATCGTGTTTGGTCTTCTCGATGCATTGAGAGCCATTATCGGCGTCCGTATGGCCACCTGGCTTGGTGCCGAGCTTTCGCCGGCACTTCTTGCCGGTGGTGTGCGAGCCCGGCTTGTCGGGGACGGTGCCGGGGCGCAGCCATTGCGCGATCTGGCGCAGTACCAATCCTTCCTTGCATCGCCGATCTTTTCGGCGCTGTTCGATGCGCCGTGGACCGTCGCTTATCTGGCGATGATCTGGTTGCTGCATCCGACGCTTGGAATGTTTGCCACGGCAGGCGCACTGTTCATCATTCTTGTGGGTGTGCTCAACGAAATCATCACACGCAGCGCGACCCGCAATGCCGGCAACGCACAGATCGTTGCCATGCAAAATGCCGAGATGATGATACGCAATGCGGAAGCAGTGCGCGCAATGGGCATGATGCCGAGCCTGATGAAACGCTGGAGCCAGATCAATGACAGTTATGTGCTGAGTTCGCTGACGGCGGGCGAGCGCGGCGCGATGATCTTGGGGCTTGCCAAATTCGCGCGTTATCTGGTGCAGTCGGCCATGCTGGGGATTGGCGCCTATCTGGTCATCACCGGCAAGACCACGGGCGGTTCGATGATTGCCTCATCCATCCTTCTAGGGCGCATGCTGGCGCCGGTTGAGCAGATCATGGGCAGCTGGCGCATGATCGGGACGACACGTCTCGCCTATGGGAGGCTTAAGGCACGCCTGCAGGATGTGCCGCCGGAAGCCGAGCGCACCCGACTGCCGCGCCCCTACGGGAATGTGAGCGTCGAAAAATTGAGTTATTGCGCACCGGGATCGCGAAAACCTGTTTTGGATAATGTCAGTTTCAAGCTGATCCCGGGTGAAGCGCTGGCGGTGATCGGGCCGTCGGCAGGGGGTAAAAGCACGTTATGTCGGCTTCTGGCAGGCGTGCTTGTTCCCAGCGATGGCGTCATAAGGCTTGACGGGACCGATCTGCAGCATTGGCGCAATGAACAACTGGGTGCAGCGATCGGCTATCTGCCGCAGGATGTCGAACTGTTTGCCGGGACGGTGCGCGATAACATTGCCCGCATGCAGGATACTGAAGACAGCGACATCGTTCAGGCGGCCATGCTGGCCCATGCGCATGAACTGATCCAGCGTCTGCCCCAGGGTTACGAAACATCGATCGGCGATGCGGGTAGCCGCCTTTCCGGCGGGCAGCGACAGCGCATCGGTCTGGCGCGCGCCGTGTTCGGCAATCCGCAACTGATCATTCTTGATGAGCCGAATGCCAACCTTGATCAGGCCGGTGAAAATGCCTTGTCGGCCACGGTTCGCGATCTCAAGCAGGCAGGCGCTGCCTTGCTGATTGTCGGCCACCGGCCATCCACTCTCGCGCAGGCGGATAAATTGCTTCTGCTGAAGGATGGGCGTGTCGAACTGTATGGAACACGCGAGGAGGTCATCGGACGCCTGCGCCTTGCGCAGTCCGAGACGCCGCGCTCACTCCCCGTGCCGACGGTGGAGGAAGAGGAGATCGGTGAGCAGCAGGAAAAACTGGCGCTTACCAATGCACAATAAGGGCCTGCGGCATCGTGTGGTGCATAAGGGCGAGGGGGGGGTAATGGTTAACAAAAATATCGTTTCCGTACTGAATTCAGGCGTCGCCGATCGGGCTTTGGTGCCGACGCTCGCTGGTCAAGTGCGAGGTCCGGCAATCGCAGGTCTGTCGATCGTGATGATCTTCGTCGCCGGCTCCTTGGGATGGGCATCGACGGCACCGATTGCAGCTGGCGCAGTCGCGCCCGGCGTCATCAGCCCTGACGGAAGCCGGCGCACCGTCCAGCATCTCGAAGGTGGTATCATCGAAAAGATCATGGCCCGGGATGGCGAGCAAGTCGAAGCGGGACAGGTTTTGGTCGAATTGCAGACGACACAGGTGGCATCGACCTACGACATGCTGATGGAG
Organism: Endobacterium cereale; assembly: GCF_009617585.1. Classification (GTDB taxonomy): domain Bacteria; phylum Pseudomonadota; class Alphaproteobacteria; order Rhizobiales; family Rhizobiaceae; genus Neorhizobium; species Neorhizobium cereale. The sequence goes on from NZ_WIXI01000050.1 coordinate 98,834, forward strand.
CAGGCTCAGACACTGACAGCAATGCGTGCCCGCCTGACAGCCGAACAGTCGGGTTCATCTCAGGTGGATTATTCATCCGAGTTTCTGGACCGCGCCGAAGATAATGTTCAGGTGATCATTGCCAGCCAGGAGGCGCTTTTCCAGCAAAGGCGCAAGTCATTTGTAACGCAGCTGGAAATCATCGGGGATCGTGAAAGCCAGTATCATGAGCAGATCAAAGCCTTTCAGGCGCAGGTCGACAGCGCTGCTGCCCAGATAGGGTTGATTGACGAAGAACTGGTAGGAAAGAAATCCCTGTTCCGCCAGGGATTGACCACCAAGTCCGACGTGCTGCGGCTCGAACGCAGCAAGGCGGCGCTTGCCGGTGATCGCGGCCGTGCCGCTGGATCCATCCTCGAAACGCAACAGAAAATCGACGAGCTTGCGACGCAAAAGGTGTCAATAGAAGCGGATCGATCGACCGAAATTTCGACCGAACTTGAAAAGGTACGTTCGCAATATGCGGAAGTTGCCGAAAAACTGCAGGCCAGTCGCGATGTGCTCAACCGCACGGTCATTGTGGCGCCCGTTGCTGGCAAGATCGTCAATTCCCGTTTCAAGACGGATGCCGGCGTAATCCGGCCGGGGGAAGCGATACTGGACATCGTGCCGAGCGGCGAACAGTTGCTGATCGATGTGCAGGTGTCTCCCAACGATATCGATGTCGTTCATCCCGATTTGCCGGCAATCGTACATCTTTCCGCCTATTCCAACCGCGGCCTGCCACGCATCAACGGCCTGGTGAAAAGCGTTTCAGCGGACAGGATCGTGGACGAAAAAACGGGTCAGTCGCATTTTCTGGCGCGGGTGGAAGTCTTGAAAGAGGACCTCGCCAAACTTGATCAGCATGTCATCCTTCTCTCCGGCATGCCGGCGGAGGTGACGATCGTCACCGATGAGCGCACCGTGATCGAATACCTGCTGGAACCCTTCCTTACGGCCTTCCGCCGTGGAATGCGCGAAGTCTGACGGGCAAGCCCGCCCTTGCAACAGTCGGGCGGGACTTCGGGTGGCCTACAGACGCTCGCTACGTTGCAGGGCGGAACTTGGAAAGAAGTCTCCTCCCGACAGGATGAAGGTCAGCGTGCTGAGGGCCAGTTTGGGTCCCAGTTCGGTCGGAACAAAGCCCCGAACGCCCCAGGTCAATGCAGAGGCGATTTCCACCGGATCCCTCAGATCTGAAATGATCACGGTGGGCGGCGCATCGCCAGCCATTTCCCAAAGTTTGTTATCAAACTGCAGTTCGCGGATTGACCGACCGCCAACGCTGACGATGATGATTTTTGTCCTGCCATCGTCAACGGTTTGCCGATGCAAATCCCCCGCCTGAATCGTTAGTTTTTGCTCCATGGCCCAGGGACCGAGCAGATGCAGATACGCTTCCCTGCGTAAGGGCATCTCGTCGAGAACCAGGACGATACCAGCTGTCGGTTCCGGAGGAGTTTCCAATGCTTTCGACGTCCTCTTGTTGGCTGCATATTCAGGTCGTAGGGCATTTATTGTCCTGACCGCACGTTGCTTATAATAGCAGTTATTCCAAGAAATTCTGGCAATTCAATAGGATGAGTATACCGTTTAGATTGAGACGTGAGACTAAATAGCGCAAAATTCTGCGGCATACTTCTTTAGGTGTGTGTTGCTTCAATGTAATGCTTTGTTGCTACACCGTAATGCCTTCGTCCATCTGGACCGGCGCTTGTGTCAGGCGTAGGTTGAAGCCATCAACTACAGGTAAAAGGTGTTAGCGATGAATGACATTGCATCTAATGCTTTGGCGTTGCTCGGAAGTCTTCCTCCGCCCGATGTGTCGCAGTTCGGTGCCGGTCTCGCGGTACTGGCATTTTCGATCTCATTGGCGAGCCGGCATTCGCTGACTGTTGCCGGAACGGTATTGGCGGTAGTCGTCGTCGTGTTGATGTTGCGTGAGATGCAAAGTCTGGGCGCTCTGGCGATCGGCGGCTTTGCCGTTCTTTATGCTCTCGGCGGCTTTGAGAGACGTGCGCATCAGATCAGGCTGCGCAGGATCGAGCACAGCATTCAGGCGATGTCCGGTCTGGTCGATGTCTTTCTCGACGGCCTGGAAAGGCGCACGAGAGAACATGACCGCGCGCTGAGCGCTGTCGTCCTTGACGAGAAGGTCCCGGTATCGAAAGCGGGGCATGTCATCGCTGCGGAATAAATAAAGTGGGAATATTTATCTTAGTTGAGAAAATATTCACATGGCATGCCGAGAGTATTGATGAGTCATATGATGGACTATACCCCGTTCATGTGGTACAATACCCTTAATTTGGAGGGGTGGGGATCTCTTCTAGCGAAGGCACGGTACCTGTCGATGTAGGCGGGACTTTGATTTCGGCAATTATATTCATCTACAACGACCGGCTTCGAAAGAATTCGAGGCGTTCCGTTCCTGCAGACTGGCAGTTATCGCCGCAGCCTACCGGGCCGCGGAAGATTATCCATTGTTTACCTTAGAACAAAAAAGGCTTCACGGCCTGGGAGAGCTGGAAATGCATGCGATGCAAGAGGGAATAACCGGGGTCGTCGTTATCATCGACGGATTGGCAATGCGGAGGGCATGCATATTGTCAGCCCTTGAGCCATGGGCGACGCTTGAGCGGTTGCGGCTCGTTTGCTGCGCGCCGGCTGACGTGGCTGACTTGAAGGATGAAAAAGATGTTCGGCTTGTTCTACTCAATACAGGCGGGTCGTCTCTGGCGGAACCGGAGCAGCACGAAATTCTTCTTGCAGCAAAAGCCCTTTCCTCTGGACCTTGCGCCGTGATTTCCGACCGGCTGGATGCCAATGACGCCGTCGCGGCAGCGGGCCTTGGCCTGCAGGCCTTCTTGCCGGCAATGTTGCCGCTCGATGTGGTGAAGCAGGCGCTGAGTTTTATCATGAACGGGGGGACGTATTTTCCGCGTGAAGCGCTGTTGGCGACCGTGACGGTGCATGCCCGAACCGTAGATCGATGCCATCCCGCCGAGAGCGGCGGCTCTTTGACCCAGCGCCAGGCGGAAGTCCTCGAAAAACTGCGGTTCGGCCGCTCAAACAAACATATTGCCCGTGAACTGAACATGCAGGAAGCGACCGTCAAGGTCCATGTCCGCCAGATCATGAGAAAATTGGGAGCGGAAAACAGAACGCAAGCGGCTTTGTTAGCGCAATCAAAGACGACGCATGCTGACGATGTCGAACTGATGGCGTCAAATACTCCGACTGATATGCCGGGTTTCAGAAGTGCAATCGGCCCCCAAAACTTAAATGCAACGGTTTAGGATGACTTTGACCGAGGCAATAAGCCATTTCGAAGTAAGCTCTGGTCCATCGAGAGGACCAGAGAATGAAGCACAAGCGTTTCACAGACCAAAAGATCGTCCCAAAGCGTGGCGGTCCATCGCCAGTACAACACGCTAATGTATGCTTTTGGGAAGGCGAAGTTGTGTACGCCTTGACCGGACCGCAAAGCTCCCCTTCCACCGGGGGGCTTCAGACTGCGGCGCTATGCCCAAAGGCAGTTTTCTGTCCAAAAGGGCAATCTTGCGTGGCAATCGACACAAAAAAATACAACGTCATTCGTTATGTCTCTCAAAATATAAAGCTTTGCAAAAGTCGCTCTCTCGATATATTTGCCAAAATATTTCGTTGAGGAGCCAGAATTCATGAAAACCAAAGGTCGCCAAATGTTGAAGATTGCCGCTCGCTCGGTGGCTGCCGCCTGGATCGGCCTCGCTGTCTTGGCCGCACCGGCCGTTGCGCAGGAAAAGGTCACCGTCTTTGCTGCGGCCAGCATGAAAAATGCTCTGGATGCCGCCGATGCTGCGTGGTCGAAGGAAGCCGGTAAGCAGGTGACGGTTTCCTATGCGGCAAGCTCGGCACTCGCCAAGCAGATCGAGGCAGGCGCCCCGGCTGACGTGTTCATCTCAGCTGATCTTGACTGGATGGACTATGTTGCCAAGAAGTCGCTGATCAAGGCGGATACCCGTTCCAACCTGCTGGGTAACCGCATCGTGCTCGTTGCCGAAAAGGGCAAGGCCCAGAAGGTAGACATCAAGTCCGGCTTCGATCTCTCCACGCTGGTGGGTGACAGCAAGCTTGCCATGGGCGCCGTCGACAGCGTGCCGGCCGGAAAATACGGCAAGGCCGCGCTCGAAAAGCTGGGTGCCTGGTCGGCCGTCGAAAAGAAGGTTGCCGGTGCGGAAAGCGTTCGCGCCGCCCTCGCGCTCGTGTCGCGCGGCGAAGCCGCGTACGGTATCGTATACCAGACGGATGCCGCCGCCGATAAGGGCGTCGAAATCGTCGGCACCTTCCCGGAGGATTCGCATCCCGCCATCATCTATCCGATTGCTCTCCTGTCGGAATCCAAAAGCACCGACGCGGCCGCCTATCTAGATTTCCTGAAGTCGGACAAGGCTGCTCCCTTCTTTGAAGAGCAGGGCTTTACGGTTCTCAAGAAGTAAGCGCTCTATAATCGGTCATCTATGTTGGCTCCCGCCGAGAGGTGGGAGCCGTCTTTTTTTGATAGGGGTTGGATTGTTTTGGACTGGCTGACGCTCAGTGATGAGGAATGGACGGCGATCCATTTGAGCCTTCGGATCTCCGCCGTCGCCATGCTTGTCAGCCTGCCATTTGGTATTCTGATCGCGATGGCCTTGGCGCGTGGAAAATTCTGGGGCAAGTCGATATTGAACGGCGTCGTGCATCTGCCGCTGATCCTGCCGCCCGTCGTCACCGGCTTTATTCTGCTCGTCCTGTTCGGTCGTCGTGGTGTGATCGGTGCCTTTCTCGACCAGTATCTCGGCATCGTGCTCTCCTTCCGGTGGACCGGAGCGGCGCTTGCCTGCGGCGTGATGGGTTTTCCGTTGATGGTCCGTTCCATCCGCCTTTCGATAGAGTCTGTCGACACCAAGCTGGAAGAGGCAGCCGGCACGCTCGGCGCCAGCCCCGTCTGGGTATTCCTGACCGTCACGCTGCCGCTGATCCTGCCCGGTATCATAGCCGGTGCCATTCTTTCGTTTGCCAAGGCGATGGGCGAATTCGGCGCCACGATCACTTTCGTTTCCAATATTCCGGGCGAAACGCAGACCCTGTCTGCCGCCATCTACACATTCACACAGGTGCCGGGCGGCGATGCCGGTGCGCTCAGGCTCACGATCGTCGCGGTGATCATCTCCATGGCGGCGCTGCTGGCGTCGGAATTGATGGCCTATATGGTCGGCAAGCGGATGAGGATGGAATGACGCTTTCCGTCGATGCAAAGACACGGCTTGGCGAGTTTTCGCTTGATGTTTCCTTCACGTCCGAACAGGGGGTGACGGCGCTTTTTGGCCGTTCCGGTTCGGGCAAAACCTCGGTCATCCGCATGATCGCAGGCCTGTCGCAACCGGATCAGGGACGCATCGTGCTGGATGGCGATGTAGTGATGGATGCGTCGAAAGGCATCTTTATGCCGCCGCACAGGCGTCGTTTCGGCTACGTGTTTCAGGAAGCGCGGCTTTTCCCGCATCTCGATGTGCGAAAAAACCTCAACTATGGACGCTGGTTTGCCCGCAAGCCCGGGGGATCCGACCATTTTGATCAGGTGGTCGACCTGCTTGGCATCGGTGCCCTGCTGGAGAGGCGGCCCGGAAAATTGTCGGGTGGCGAACAGCAGCGCGTGGCCATCGGGCGTGCGCTTCTGTCTTCGCCGCGTCTGCTCCTGATGGACGAACCTCTGGCGGCGCTGGATGAAAGCCGCAAGAGCGAGGTTCTGCCTTATCTGGAACGGTTGCGCGACGAACTGGGGCTGCCAATCGTTTATGTCAGCCATTCCGTTTCGGAAGTGGCGCGACTGGCGGATCGTGTCGTGCTGATGAAGGACGGACGGATCGAGGCAATCGGCGGAGCCTCGGAAGTGTTGCGTGGTTCGGGCGCGGATACGCGTGAGGCGGCCAGTGTTCTTTTCGGCACCGTAGAAGCGGTGGACGAGGTTCACCGGTTGACGCGGGTAAACACGGGTGCCGGCACTTTGCTCGTGCCCGCAGAGCAGGCGCAGGTGGGCAAGACAGTGCGCGTGCTGGTGCCGGCGCGTGACGTGATGATCGCCACGACCAAACCCGAGGGGCTGAGTGCGCTCAACATATTGTCGGGCACGGTCGAGCGGATCGATGCGGATGGCGAGGGCATGATCGGCGTGCGTATCGTCTGCGGCAGCGAGACCATTCTTGCCCGCATCACGGCCTTTTCGGGCGGCATGCTGGGGCTCACGCCGGGAAAGGCGGTGTTTGCCGCCATCAAGACGGCGGCACTGGAGCGGCGTTAAATTTCTGGCTCATTGGCTGCCGGCATGCGATGCTTGTCGAGCCATGTCAGATCGGCGTCGATGGCACTGACCGCCTTTTCCTGAAGCGCCTGCATGCGGACAAGCAGTTCGTCGCCGAAAGCGGTGAGGGCTGCACCGCCTCCCTGTTTGCCGCCGCGCTGGCTTTCCACCACAGGTTTGCCGAACATGTGGTTCATTTCGTCCACCAGAAGCCAGGCGCGTCGATAGGACATATCCATGGCCCGGCCGGCAGCCGAGATGGAGCCTGTCTCGCGGATAAGACTCATCAATTGCAATTTGCCACGACCAAGCCTGACGCCACCCGGAAAATCGATGCGCAGGATGACAGTCAAATCATTTGCTTTTGTTTTCGCCATTGCGCGATCCGTTTCTCCCATGCGGCTCCCGCGTCAATAGCCGGCTTTGATGTCTACCGTCTTCGGCAGGTTTCCGGTCTGGCGCCAGTTGCGGATATTGGCTGCGACGATGCCTGCGGCGGTAAAACGGTCTGTCGGGCCTGAAATATGCGGCAATACCGTGATGGACGGATGCGCCCATAACGCAGAAGAGGCAGGCAGGGGCTCTTCGGCAAACACATCAAGCACGGCATGAGACAGTTGGCCGGCATCGAGCGCAGCAATCAGGTCGGCGTCAACGACGATGGGGCCACGGGCGAAATTGATGATGGCGGCGCCCGGCTTCATCCGGGCAAACCGGCGGCTATTCAGCATACCGCGGGTGTCTTCCGTCAATGGCATCAGGCAGACGAGGATGTCGCTGGCGGCAAGAACATGCTCAAAACCGCTTTCGCCAGACAATGTTTCGATCATTCCAAGTGTTTTGGGACTGCGGCTCCAGCCGATGACATTGAAGCCTGCCGCCTTGAGGCGATCGGCTGCTGCCTTGCCGAGTTCCCCGAGGCCGAGCAGGCCAACGGTGACGTCGCGGGGGTGGCGGTAGTCACGCGGGGCCCATTGCGCTTTTTCCTGCGCGGTTCGGTAGGCTGGCATGTCTCGTTGCAGATAAAAGGTCCAGGCCAGCACGGCTTCCGCCATCACCCGCGCCAATTCCGGATCGACAAGGCGCACGATTGGTACAACGCCCGGTCCAAGTTCGGCCACCAGCCGCTCGACACCGGCCCAGAGGCTGTGGATCCATTGAATGTTGAGGAGTTCTGCCACGTCCGCCGGATCGGGGTTGGCGACAATCGCCAGTTCAGCTTCACGGCGTTGGTTCTCGCTCATTTCATGGAAGGCAAGAATGGTTTCTTCCGGCAATGCCTCCGTCAGCGTTTCTTTCCAAACAGCCTCCGTTGCGGCGTCCATACGGGTCACAAGGGCAAGCGGCTTTGGCATGGCGGCATCTTTCCGGGAAAGTTGGAAACCTCAGGGATCGTCACAGTGCCTTTTAGCACGCAGATGGTGTGTATCCAATCATTGCGCTTTATATTTCAATGAGATGAAGATGTAGTGCAGCATCAGGCGCGATGTCGTCGATTCGACCCGATGCCTCACGCTGCTGGTTCGCCAGAAATAACCCAATCAGGAACAGCTTTTATGACCCGCACCGTTTATCTCAATGGCCAGTGGTTGCCGGAAGATCAGGCGAAAGTCTCGATCTTCGATCGAGGTTATGTCTTCGCCGATGCCATTTATGAGGTAACGGCTGTGATCGGTGGCAAGCTTCTGGACTATCCCGGCCACACTGCCCGGCTGAAACGGTCGCTGGAGGCGATCGGCATATCAATGCCGGTAAGCGAAGATGAGTTGCTGGACCTGCACCACACGATCGTCGAGAAAAACGGACTCGATCAGGGGCTGGTTTATCTGCAGATCTCGCGCGGCGCGGAAGACCGCAATTTTCTGTTTTCCGACAACCTGACGCCGACCCTGTCGATGTTCACTCAGGTTGTGCCGTTGCTCGCCAACCCCAAGGCTGAAACAGGGCTGGCGGTTATCTCCATGCCCGACGGTCGATGGGCCAACCGGCAGATCAAGACTGTTCAACTGCTTTATTCGTCGCTCGCCAAAATGGAAGCGAAAAATCGTGGTGCCGATGACGTCATTTTCGTCGAGGACGGTTTGATCACCGAGGCAAGTTCGGCCAATTTTCATATCATCACCAAGTCTGGTGTGCTGGTGACGCGACAGCTATCAAACGCATTGTTGCACGGCATAACCCGCAGCTCGGTACTGAGTCTGGCGTTAACGGCGCAGCTGAAAGTGGAGGAGCGGGCGTTTTCGGTGGAGGAGGCTCAGGATGCCGCCGAGGCTTTTATCACTTCGGCTGGAGCGTTTGTCATGCCGGTCGTCTCAATCGACGGTACATCTATCGGTGATGGCAAGCCGGGCAAGACAACGTTGCGGATACGTGAAATCTATATCGAGGATCAATTAAGCCGCGCCATGGCACGGTGAGCCCGGATTTAGCCGCATGCTCAATTCGTGATCGGCGCTCCCCTGGGGTGCCGTCCAAATTTTCAGCACATATGCTCATTATTTGACTTTTTGCATAAAAAGTCAGCGCACTGTCTACTCAGTTCGTGCGGTTTGGTTTGCCATCACCGTCATGAAGCGCTTCTTCATGATACCAGGATCCGCCAAAAGCGAGGTCGGAAAATTCGACGCTCGGACTGGTTTTAGTCATCGTCGCAGTCTGGATGCGTGATGCCTGCGTTGCGTGCCAGCCTGAGCGGCCGCCTACCGGAAATTGCAAAACCGTTGCTGTCTGTCTTTCGAAATTCGTCGCCATGATTTTCGTCCGATGTCGTGTGGTTACGTCCGCACGGCCGTAGTTGCTCATCATTTATTCCATAAGCCTGAAAATAAGTCAAGAATCGGCCGAATAAATGTGCATCTTGCCTACAATTTAATCAAGTAGATGATTTTCATTGTGAGCATGGCAAAAATGCCTGTTTCTCGCTCAACGCTTGCCGGGTGTGATTGGTTCCGAGCTCGCAGTTGGCGCAAAAATCGCCACGCCGATTTTTTCACCTCTTTAAGGGCCGCCTCAGCGAAGGATTTTGTGCGTTACGGAATCGATTTTTTCGCATCGAAATCGAATCTGGCACGGCGCATGCATCGTATTTGGCATCCATGATGGACCGGTCCCAATGTGTGGTCGGCCGTTTGGTGTTGCGCTCATTCAGACAGCATCAGTAGAGAGAACAGATGACGAAATATAAGCTCGAGTACATTTGGCTGGACGGCTACACCCCGGTTCCGAACCTTCGCGGTAAAACGCAGGTCAAGGAATTCGATGCTTTCCCGACGCTGGAGCAGCTGCCGCTCTGGGGCTTTGATGGTTCGTCCACGATGCAGGCCGAAGGTCGCTCGTCTGACTGCGTTCTCAAGCCGGTCGCTCTTTATCCGGATCCGGCGCGCACCAATGGTGCGCTGGTCATGTGCGAAGTCATGATGCCGGATGGCGTCACGCCGCATCCGTCCAACAGCCGCGCAACCATCCTCGACGACGAAGATGCATGGTTCGGCTTCGAGCAGGAATATTTCTTCTACGAAAACGGCCGTCCGCTCGGCTTCCCGGAACTGGGTTACCCGGCTCCGCAGGGTCCGTATTATTGCGGCGTTGGCGCCAGCAATGTTGGTCCGGTTGCCCGCGAAATCGTCGAGGAGCACCTGGATCTCTGCCTTGCTGCCGGCATCAACCATGAAGGCATCAATGCCGAAGTGGCCAAGGGTCAGTGGGAATTCCAGATCTTTGGCAAAGGCTCGAAGCGCGCTGCCGACCAGATCTGGATGGCCCGTTACCTCTTGCAGCGCTTGACGGAACAGTACGGTATCGACATCGAATATCACTGCAAGCCGCTCGGCGACACCGACTGGAACGGTTCGGGCATGCACTGCAACTTCTCAACTAAGTACATGCGCGAAGTTGGCGGCAAGGAGTATTTCGAAGCGCTGATGGCGCAGTTCGAAAAGAACCTCGACGCGCACATCGCTGTTTACGGCCCGGACAACGACAAGCGTCTGACCGGCAAGCACGAGACCGCTCCGTGGAACAAGTTCTCCTACGGCGTTGCCGACCGTGGCGCCTCGATCCGCGTTCCACATTCCTTCGTCAAGAACGACTACAAGGGCTACCTTGAAGACCGTCGTCCGAACAGCCAGGGTTGCCCTTACCAGATCGCTTCCCAGGTCCTGAAGACGATCTCGGAAGTGCCGCTCGCAAAGTCGGCTGCCGCCTAAGTCTCCCAAGACTTTCAAACAAAACCGCCGCCTGTGAAAACGGGCGGCGGTTTTGTCGTTTTAGGTTTCTGCTTGTCCGTCAGGCCGCACCGGCAGGATCGCCGATCGGCAAAAGGGCGGGCTCGAGCGGTGGATCATTGGGGTTCTTGGTGTCGCCGGGATCCTTAACCGGCGGAACCAGTGGTTTTTCCTGAACGCGGTCGGGAATGCCGGGTGTCGGTGTTGGGCCGCGTGGGGTTTCTGCTTCCGGTGTCGGGATCGGGTCGCGATTGGGCATGTGCTTGCCTCCTTGTCCTTGTTTTCAAAAAGACAACCAGCGCCGCGGCCAGAAGTTCCCGATCGTGTCGAGCTTCGCTCATTTACCAATCCCCACATAACTGTCGTAAAACGCGAGTGAAGCTACATTTTCGATTCGACAAGAACGCCGACATTCGTTACCGGTTAAACGATTAATCATCTGCATTACTGTCCACTCGGCGAACGTTGCTTTGATGTCACGTCAGAAACCTAGGCTTGCAAGAATCGCGGATGCCCTTGGCGTTTCCACCGCCACGGTTTCCAATGCGTTGTCCGGCAAAGGGCGGGTGTCGCCTGAACTGGTGGAACGTATTCGCGCAACGGCGGCCGAGCTTGGCTACGTGCCGAGCGTGGCCGGCCGGGCGCTTCGCACCGGGCGTAGCGGTGTTCTGGGTCTGGTTCTCGCCGATATCAGCAATCCCCTGTTTCCAAAACTGGCGCAAGCCATTGAAAATTCTGCCTCCAAGGCCGGATACGGCATACTGATCGCGGATTCCCATGGCGATGTGACGGCGCAAACGCAGGCTATCGAACGGCTGATCGAACGTGGTGTCGATGGCATGATCGTGGTGCCGCGCCGCGGTACATGGGTCACTGGTGCAAGCTGTCCGGTGGCGGTCATCGACAGTCCTTCGACGCCCGGCAATACGGTTGCTGCCGATCACTGGACGGGTGGGCAGGGGCTTGGCCGACATCTGGCGTCGCTTGGTCACAAACATGTGCTTCTGCTTGGCAACAGCACGACATCGAATGTGCAGGGCGACCGGCTTGGCGGCGTGAAGGCGGGTCTCGGTAATGCCAATGTAGAGACGATCTGGATCGAAAAGCTGGAAGCAAAGGCCGGGCCGGGATGTTCGCTGGGGCTTGAGGAGGCGGTCGCGCGTGGCGTGACGGCAGTCGCTGCCATTTCCGATCTGGTTGCCTTGCGCGCCCTTACCGAATTGCAGCGCGCCGGCATTGCGGTGCCGGAAGATGTCAGCGTGACCGGTTTTGACGACTTGATCTGGTCTTCGGTGGTCACGCCTGGGCTGACAACCATGCGCATGGATGTCGCGACGATTGCCGATATTGCCATCGCCGCCGTGCTCGATGCGATCAACCAGCCGCAATCGACAGGGGCGCGTGGTTCGGATGGTGACACCGTGACCGCAAGTCAGCCGAAAGTGCCGATGGAACTGGTGGTTCGTCAGTCCACAGGGCCGGTGAAAATTTCCGCATCCCTTACCGATAACAAAGAAGCAAACCTCACAGTAGGAGAACTGATCCAATGAACAAGGTCATGCTCGCATCGGGCGTCGCCCTGATGCTCTCCATGGGCGCTGCCCAAACCGCATTCGCGCAGGAAAAGACCCTGACGATCTCCGTCTATGCGCTGGCGCAGGACGAATACAAGAAGATCCTTTATACGCCGTTCGAAGAGAAATGCGGCTGCAAGCTGGTGGTCGAGACCGGCAACAGCGTCGAGCGTATCGCCAAGATGGATGCCAATAAGGCAAACCCGGTAGTCGACATGGCTGTTGTTTCGATGGCGGACGCGCTGTCGGCTGCCCGCGCCGGGCTTATCGATAAGATCGATACGTCGAAAATCGCCAGCTTCAACCAGCTTTACGACATTGCCAAGGACCCGAATGGCGACGGCATGAGCGTCGGTTATACATTCTACGCCACCTCGATCGCCTATCGTTCGGACAAGATGAAGATCGAGTCCTGGGCCGATCTGCTTAAGCCGGAATATGCCGCCCATATCGCATGGCCGAATGTCACCACCAACCAGGGGCCGCCGTCGCTCTACATGCTCGGTCAGGCGCTGGGCAAGGATACACCGGATCTCGCCGCTCCGATCGAAGCCATTGGCGCTGCCAAGGACGATATCGTCACCTTCTATGAAAAGTCGTCGCAGCTGGTTCAGTTGATGCAGCAGGAAGAAATCTGGGCAGCACCGATCGGCCGCTTCACCTGGGCACCCTTCACCAAGCTCGACATGCCGATTGCATGGGCGACGCCGAAGGAAGGCCAGACCGGCGGCATGAATGTCATGATCGTCACCAAGAACTCCAAGAACCGCGATCTGGCGCTTGAGTTCATGGATTTCTGGCTGTCCGCTGACACCCAGGCAAAGCTTGCCGAAGCCCGCATCGACAGCCCGGCCAACAGCGAGGCCAACGTTTCCGAGGCCGCTGCCAACAACCTCACCTATGGTGAGGAAACTGCCAAGAGCCTGAAGCTCATTCCTTCGGCCGTGTCGATCGACAACCGCGCCGGTTGGCTGAAAAGCTGGAACGAGAAGGTCGGCCAGTAAAAAAGGGGGCTGTCTGCGCGATTGCGGAGATTGCCCCTCACCCACAGCGCAGCTTGCGGCGATTGCCCTTTCCCAACAGGCGGGGAGAGGGACTTGCTCGCTCGCTGTTCAGTCACTTGAGGCAAGGCAAGTGCCAAATCTCCATTCTTCCCGCCTGCGGGGAGAAGATGCGGCTAAGCGGATAAGGGGCGACCCCATCCACCGAGCCAGACTTGAGACGATACCGAAGAAAGACAAAAGATGTTCCAAAACAGGGCCGAGGCCCTCGCACTGGCATTGCCGGCCGCGCTGTTTGCAGCAGCGGTCTTCATTGCGCCGGTGGTGATCCTCCTCTCCGATGGTTTCAGGGCGCCCGGCGGCGGCTGGACGGTTTCCGCCTATACGGAATTTTTCTCCAGCTCGCTCAATCAGGCAGTGTTTTTGCGCACGCTGAAACTCGGCGCATTGGTCACCATCGTGGCGGCGATCATCGGTTATGCGGCGGCCTTTGCCATCGTCAGCCTTGAACCGGGCAAAAAGGGCAAGGTCACCGGCCTCATCGTGCTGCCGCTGATGATTTCGCCGGTGGCGCGTACCTATGCCTGGATCGTCATTCTCGGTCGCACCGGCATCGTCAATCAGGCGTTTCAGGCGCTCGGCATCAGCGAGGCGCCGCTGCGCATCCTGTTTTCGGAAACCGCCATTTTCATTGGTCTTCTGCAACTGTTCCTGCCGCTGATGATCATTTCGCTGATCTCGGCGCTCGAAAACATGCCGAAGGATGCCATTCCGGCCGCCCGCGTGCTCGGAGCCAACTGGTTCCAGGTGTTCTGGAAGGTCATTCTGCCGCTGACCAAGGAAGGTGTCGTCATCGGCGGCACGCTGGTCTTCACCGGTTGCCTGACCGCCTACATCACGCCGGCCATTCTCGGCGGCTCCAAGGTGCTGATGCTGGAAACCCTGCTTTACCAGCAGGTGACGGTCTCCAACAATTTTGTCGCGGCCAGCGTCATCGCGCTGATCCTCATCGTCATGAGCTTTGCCGCCAACATTCTGCTGAAACGTGTCGCTACCGCGCGCAACAAAACGAGGATCGCGCGATGATGGCCCGTAACCTGTTCATCCCGATCACGCTCGGTCTGGTCATCACCTTCCTGATCGGCCCGTTCCTGATCATCGTCGCCGCATCGTTTTCAGCAGGCGAAACGCTGGCCTTTCCGCCGCAGGGTTTTTCGTTGCGCTGGATAGCCAAGGTTTTCACCGTCGAAAGTTTCCGCGACAGTTTTTACATGTCGATGTTTCTGGCCATCGGCGGCACGCTGGTGGCGCTGATCCTCGGCATTCCGGCCTCCTACGCGCTGTCGCGCTACAAGCTGCCGGGCGCGGAAACCATCCGCACCATCGTGTCCGCGCCGATCATCGTGCCCGGCATCATCGTCGGCCTGTCGCTACTTCGTTACATCGTCGTGCCGTTTCAGGTGGGCATCACGCTGGCGCTGTTTCTGGCGCATACGGCGCTGATCCTGCCCTATGCGGTGCGCGTCGTCTCGGCCAGCCTCGGAAACCTGCGCTCGGATATCGAGGAAGCGGCGGTTCTGCTGGGTTCGTCGCGGCTCGGCGCCTTCTTCCGCGTCGTGCTTCCGAACATTCGAGGCGGCATCATGTCGGCCTTCATTCTCGGCTTCGTCACCTCGTTCAATCAGGTGCCGGTCTCGCTGTTTCTCTCGGGGCCCGGTGTGCGCACGCTGCCGGTCGACATGATCGCCTATATGGAAATCGTCTTCGACCCCTCCGTCGCAGCCCTCTCCGCGCTGCTCGCCTTCATGTCCATCGGTATCGTCTTTATCGCCGAACGTTTTCTGGGGTTCTCCCGTTATGTCTGATGCAAATTTCCTCACTCTCGAAAACCTGACGCTTGCCTATGGCGACACCGTTGCCGTCAAGGACTTGAACCTCACCATTGGCAAGGGCGAACTCGTCGCTTTCCTCGGCCCATCCGGTTGCGGCAAGACCACGACCATGCGCGCCATCGCCGGCCTGCTGTCGCCGGCTTCCGGCCATGTGAAGCTGGATGGGGCGGACATCACTCGCGTGTCGGCCAACAAGCGCAATGTCGGCTTGATGTTCCAGTCCTACGCGCTGTTCCCGCATCTTTCGGTGTATGAAAACGTCGCTTTCGGTCTGCGCCTGAAAAAGACGCCGGCTGCTGAACTCGACAAACGCGTCAAGGCAGGCATTACCTCCGTCGGCCTGACGGATTATGCTGATCGCAAGCCGGGAGAACTTTCCGGCGGCCAGCAGCAGCGCGTGGCGCTTGCGCGGTCGATGGTGATGGAACCAAAGGTTCTCTTGCTGGACGAGCCGCTGTCCAACCTCGACGCCCGCCTGCGGCTCGACATGCGTTCCGAACTGCAGCGCGTGCAGAAGGAAACCGGCGTGACGATGATTTTTGTCACGCACGATCAGGGCGAAGCACTTTCTTTGGCTGATCGCATTGTTGTGATGAAGCGTGGTGCTATAGAACAGATAGGATCACCGGAAGATATCTATAACCGCCCCACTTCCGCCTTCGTTGCAGACTTCGTTGGCTTCGAGAATATCTTTGAACTTTCAGACGGACGACTGAAGACCCCAAAAGGTCCGGTCGAACTTTCCGGACCGGTCCCGATAGCGGCGGGACTGGCCTGGCGGCCGCGCATGGTAACCCTGGGCTCAGGTCCTTTCCAGGGAACGGTGCGCGGCGCATCCTTTGCCGGCAACAGCCGCGAATACCTGCTCGATACGCCACTTGGGCCCATCAAGGCCGAAGTCGATGCTGCCCTGCCGTCGCATGAACTCGGTGCCGAACTGGCTTTCGACCTGCCAGTTGGTGCCGCTGCACAGTTGCGGACATTCGGGTAAGGGCGGGTCAAGCGCATGGGTGTGTGGATCGATACTGATATGGGTTTTGACGACATCGCCGCCATTATGGTGGTCGATGCCGAAGCCCGGTCGCGGCCTGAACTGGCGATCGACGGTGTGTCGCTGGTTGTCGGCAATGCGCCGCTGGATCAGGTGAAGAGAAACGCTGCCGGTGCGGTCGAGGCTTTCAGCTGGCAGTTTCCGATCTATTCCGGACGTGCTCTGCCGGTGCTTGGTAAGCTGGAAACAGCCACCTCCATTCTCAGCGACCATGGCATGCCGACGGCGGGCTTGCGTCTGCCGGAGGTGCGGGTCCCTGCCATGGGGGATGCTTTCGAAGCATTGTGCCGCTGGCTGGAAGGTGGCGGACCGAAACGCATTCTGGCGCTTGGTCCGCTCACCAACATTGCCGCCATCGCATTGGCGCGACCGGATCTTGCCGCTCGTATCACCGATCTGGTCTGGATGGGCGGCGCGGTGACAGCCGGCAATCACACGGCCTCTGCCGAATTCAACGCCTTTGCCGATCCCGAGGCCATCGCCATCGTCCTTTCGCACGGCATTCCGTTCAGGATGGTCGATCTCGATCTCTGCCGTCAGGTTCTGGCGGCACCGTCGGATGTTGAACCGGTGCGCTCCGCCGGGGGACGCAACGCGGCTCTGGTTGCCGATCTTCTCGACGGCTTCATCGCCATCGCCACGAGCCGCGGCCGACCGGCCATGGCGCTTTATGATGCCGTCGCCGCCGTCGCATTCATCGACGAAGGCCTTGTCGAATGGCGGCCCGCACGCATCGACGTCGAACTTGCCGGCACCGTCACGCGCGGTCGGACCGTGGTGGAGACGCGATCCGGCAAGGCCGAATTCAACGCCGCCTATGCGGCGACTATAGCGGTCGATCCTGCGCGGTTGATCATTCTGGAAACATTGCATGGGGAGGGAAGCCGTTGAACGAGATCATTGTTAACGTCCATAAATTCATCGATCCCGATTTGCGAAGCCGCGCCATAGCCGCGGCCCGCGGTGATGCGCCTTTCGATGTCCTGATCACCGGCGGCACCCTGGTGGATGTGATGACCGAAGAGCGCCGCCTGGCTGATATCGGCCTGATCGGCCCGATTATCGCCAGCGTGCATGCGCCGGGCAGCCGCTCCGATGCCGACGAGATCATCGACGCCACCGGCGCTTTCATCACACCGGGCCTGATCGACATGCATATGCATATCGAAAGCTCGATGGTGACGCCGTCCACCTACGCGGCATCCGTCATGCCGCGTGGTGTCACCACTATTGTCTGGGACCCGCATGAATTCGGAAATGTCCATGGCGTCGATGGCGTCCGTTGGGCCTGCGAGGCGATCAAGGAACTGCCGTTGCGTTCGGTCGTGCTGGCGCCGTCCTGCGTGCCCTCGGCTCCGGGCTATGAAACAGCCGGGGCGGATTTCGATGCGTCCGTGATCGAAGAGTTGATGCTCTGGCCGAAAATCGGTGGCCTTGCCGAAGTCATGAACATGCGCGACGTGGTGAGCCGCGAGTCGCGCATGGCCGCCATTATGCAGGTGGCGCTGGCGTCCGAAAAATTGGTCTGCGGCCATGCCCGTGGTCTGACCGGTGGCGATCTCGCCGCTTTCATGGTGGCTGGTGTCACCTCCGACCACGAACTGACCTCTGCGGCCGACCTGATGGAAAAGCTGCGCGCCGGCCTGACGATCGAATTGCGCGGTTCGCACGATCATCTTTTGCCGGAATTCGTCGAGGCGCTCAACACGCTGGGCCATCTACCGTCGTCGCTGACGCTATGCACCGATGACGTCTTCCCGGACGATCTCCTGAAGGGCGGTGGCCTTGATGATGTCGTGCGCCGCCTGGTGCGTTACGGCATGAAGCCGGAATGGGCGCTGAAGGCTGCCACCCTCAATGCCTCCAACCGCCTCGACCGCGCCGATCTCGGCCTGATCGCTGCCGGTCGCCGCGCCGATATTGTCATCTTCGAGGATCTTGCCGATTTTCGCGCCCGCCATGTTTTTGCAAGCGGCACGGAAGTGGCGCGGTCGGGCAAGATGACCGTGGCTACGCCGCTGATCGATACCGGGCCGCTGACGGATTCCGTCAAGCTCTCGTCTCTGTCGGAAAATGATTTCCGCGTCGCCTCCAACGGTTCGCGGGTCAAGCTAGCGGTGATCGACCGTCCTCGTTTCACGCAATGGGCAGAGGCCGAGGCCGATGTGGTGGGAGGTTATGTCGTGCCGCCTGAAGGCACGGCGATGATCGCCGTGACACATCGGCACGGTGTCGCGGAAACCTCGACCAAGGTTGGTTTCCTCGGCAGTTGGGGTAAGTGGCGCGGTGCGTTTGCCACCACGGTTGCGCATGACAGCCATAACCTCACCGTGTTCGGTGGCAATGCAGCCGATATGGCGGTAGCGGCCAATGCCGTCATCGATGCCGGCGGTGGTTTGGCTGTTGCAGCGGAAGGCAAGGTGATTGCCATCTTGCCGTTGCCGCTGTCGGGACTGGTTTCCGATGCACCGCTGTCCGATATCGCGGAAGGTTTTGCGGCCGTTCGCTCCGCCATGGACACGATTGTCGAATGGCAGCCGCCCTATCTCATCTTCAAGGCATGCTTCGGCGCAACGCTCGCCTGTAATGCCGGGCCTCACCAGACTGACCGCGGCGTCGCAGACGTCATCACCGGCAAGCTTCTGGAAACGCCCGTCATCGAGACGTTGCGCTGATGCTATCGTCGGGGACGGGGTCTACAGCGTCGTGCGCCATATATGGCGCACGACGCTGTAGCTCCTTTGACTTGTGCATCGTACTTTCCGAAACCGTGCCGGTTTTCGGGTCGATGCACTAGGACCTCGTCTCCGGCGACATCGCACCGGCAAACATGTAACCGACGCCGCGCACGGAACGGATCAGGTGCGGCTTGGCCGGATCGACCTCTATCTTCTTGCGCAGACGCGCCACCTGGGCGTCGATCGACCGGTCGAACACATCGAGATCGCGGCCGCGCGTCTGGTTCATCAGCACTTCACGGGTGAGGACGCGGCCGGCATTGCGGGCAAGCACTGTCAGCATGTCGAATTCGCCGGTGGTCAGTTCGATTTCCTCCCCGGTCGGGTTGAGCAGACGGCGACGTGACTGTTCGAGCTTCCAGCCATTGAACTCGATCGCATCGGATGTTTCCGCAACATGCGTTTCCACCGGCCGCCGGCGGCGCAGAATGCTGCGAACGCGGGCAAGCACTTCGCGCAGGTGAAACGGTTTGGCCATATAATCGTCGGCGCCGACTTCCAGCCCGACGATACGATCGAGCACGTCGTCGCGACCGGTCAGCATGATGATCGGAATGTCGGACGTGGTGCGAATTTCGCGCGCAAGCGTCAGCCCGTCCTCGCTCTGCGGCAGAACGAGATCGAGCAGGATCAGGTCGATCGTGTGCTCGGCCATCAGCTTGCGCATGCCGGTGCCGTCTGCGGCGCCGTGCACGACAAACCCTTCATCCTCGAAGTAACGTGCGACCATCTGGCGAATTCTCGCCTCGTCATCCACGATCAGAATATGGTCCGCACGCTTCTCGATCTTCGCCATTCGCAGCCCGACTCAAAGTCTCTGTTACACACCGTCACACGATTTAACGCACGGTAACATGCACGGCATCAACGTGTCACCGCGACGCAGCAAAACAGGACCTGTCAAATGCTTATCGGGTTCAGGGGATTTCGCGATGCTGTCGGTTGCATATAGTGCTGAAGCAAAACACGTAACGGCGGCAAGGCTTGCTCCGCAGCCGGAGCGGCTGGAAGAAGTTTTTTGTGCGGTGCCGCGCGAATCTTTTGAAGCCGGCGAGGGCGTCTTCTGGGAAGGCGATCAGGCAGACCACGTCTTCAAGGTTTCGGAAGGTGTTCTGCGTGTGTTCAAGATCATCGCAGATGGCCGCCGCGTCATCACCGGTTTTCTTTATGCCGGTGATCTTGTCGGCCTGTCGCTCAAGGATCGGTATCTCTACAGCGCCGAAGCCGTCACGCCGGTTCGCCTGCGTCGCCTGGCCCGCAAGCCTTTTGCCGAAGCGCTCGAAAAATGGCCGGACCTGCGCCCGCAGTTCTTTGCCCGCGTCTGTGACGAAATGGCAACCGCTCAGGACCAAATGGTGCTTTTGTCGCGCAAGAGCGCCGAGGAACGTGTCGCCACCTTCCTGATGCTGCTCGCCCGCCGCTTGCATGGTTGCCACCCGATCGGTCGCCGCATTCACCTGCCGATGAGCCGTCTCGACATGGCCGACTATCTCGGCCTCACCATCGAAACGGTGTCGCGCACCATCACCAAGCTGGTTGCGCGCGGCGTCATCAGCCCTGAAGGTCGCCATGATTTTGCGATCTGCAAACCGGGAAAACTGCTTGCGCTCTGCGGTGATGGCGATAGTTACGAAGATACGATCGACCGCGAGCCAAAGATGCGTCAGGCGATCTGGCCACACTAACGGCCAGGATTGGGATACGGCATGGACGACCAAATTCTCGGACAGGGCGAGGGCGACCTCGCCCTCAAACTTTCTGTACTCGACCCGCTGCACATCGTTGTGCACGATGCAGATGGCGTGATCCGCAACTGGAGCACCGGCAGCGGCAGGCTGTTCGGCTGGTCCGGTGGCGAGGCGGTCGGTCGCACGCTTACAGACATCCTCTCGCCGGAAGAAACCCTGTCGATCCCGGAGATCGATGCCGTCATCCGCATGTATGGCCGCTGGAAGGGCAATCTCGTCTATCGTCACCGCGATGGTCATCCGATTTCGGTGTTGAGCCGCTGGCTGCATCTGCCGCAGGGCAAAGGCCAGCCGCCGCTGATCATGCAGGTCAACGAGGATTTTGATGCCGCAGCTTCGATCCGTGAGGATCTGGCGGCGCGCGAGGCGCATTTCCGCTCCATCCTGCAGACCGTGCCGGAAGCCATGGTCGTCATCGACGAACTCGGCATCATCACCTCGTTCAGTTCTGCCGCCGAAGACCTGTTCGGTTATCAGGCAAGCGAGGTCGAGGGCCGCAACGTTTCCATGCTGATGCCGAACCCGGATCGGGACAACCACGACCGCTATATCGGCAAATATCTCGCCACCGGCAATCGCCGCATCATCGGCATCGGCCGCGTGGTCAAGGGTTTGCGTAAAGACGGCACGACATTCCCGATGGAACTGGCGGTCGGCGAAGCTCTGTCGAACGGCAAGCGCGTGTTCACCGGTTTCGTGCGCGATCTCACCAGCCGTCACAAGATCGAGGAGGAGCTGCGTCAGGCGCAGAAGATGGAGGCGATCGGCCAGCTGACCGGTGGTCTTGCCCACGATTTCAACAATCTGCTGACCATCATCAGCGGCAATCTGGAAATCGCCGAGGCGAAGGTGACCGATCCCAAGGTGCAGGTCCTGTTGCGCGAGGCGCAAGGGGCGACGGATGACGGTGCCAAGCTGACCGGGCAATTGCTGGCCTTTGGCCGCAAGCAGCCGCTCAACCCGAAGCTCACCGATCTCGGCCAGATGATCGCCAGTTTTTCCGAACTGATCCGCCGCACGATCGGTGATCGCATCGAGTTGCGTACCGTCGTGACCGGCGGCGCCAACGAGGCGCTGGTCGATGGGCCGCAATTGCAGAACGTGCTGCTGAACCTGACGCTCAACGCGCGTGACGCGATGCCGGAAGGTGGGGAACTGTCGATCGAGGTCAGCCGGGTCTACCTCGATCAGGATTATGCGCAGATGTACCCGGAAATGCGGGCCGGCGAATATGTGCTGATCGCCGTGACGGATACCGGCATGGGCATGAGCGAGGATGTGAAGGTGCGTGCCTTCGAGCCGTTCTTCACCACCAAGCATGGCGGCGGCGGCACGGGACTTGGCCTCAGCATGGTCTATGGTTTCGTGCGCCAGTCGGGCGGCCATATCCAGCTGGAAAGCGAGTTGGGGCAGGGCACCAGCCTGCGCGTGTTCCTGCCTTCGGTCACACGGCAGACCATGGCGCTCGAAGATTCATCCGTGACGCTGGATCAGCCGGCAATCGTCGCCGGAACTGAGCCGGTTCTTGTCGTGGAAGACGATGCGCGCGTGCGCCGCATCGCGGTGGCGCGGCTGGAAACGGCCGGTTACATCGTGCATCAGGCCGGCGGTGGCGTCGAGGCGCTGGAAATTCTCGGCAAACATCCAGACATCGTGCTGCTGTTCACCGATGTCGCCATGCCCGGCATGTCGGGTGACAAGCTGGCACAGGAGGTGCGCAAGCGCCGGCCGGATATCAAGGTGCTGTTCACCTCCGGTTTTGCCGAGCCGGAAGTGGCATTGCAGCAGTTTGCCGAACATTCGGCGTGGTTGAAAAAGCCGTATACCGCTCGTGAGCTGGCGGCGCAGATGCGGGCGTTGCTGGACTGAGGGTTTTTAATGATGGGTTGGCTGGTATTTGTTGGGGGCGAGACGGTGCGGCTTGCCTCTTCTCCCCGCGCGCGGGAGAAGGTCCGGAGCGACAGCGAGGGGATGAGGGGCAGCAACAGTGCTGAAGTTCGAGGCTCTTGCCCCTCATCCGCCTGCCGGCACCTTCTCCCCGTTTTACGGGGAGAAGGGTCTATGCCGCACCGTCCAGTTCCACACGCAAATGACCCAGCCCCTCACACCGGCTGCAGATGGATCGCCCGTGACTTCATTACCTCCTGGAACAGTTCCTGTCGGCCGATATAGATGATGGCACTGTCCTTCATCTCATCCATCACCTTCAAAATCTCTTCCTGCGTTTCCGGCTCCAGCCCTTCCAGGGCATCGTCAAGGACCAGCCATTTTGGCGCGGTGAGCAGCACGTTGGCGAGGCGCAGGCGGGCCTGATCGTCTTCTTCCAGCACCCGGTCCCAGCGTTCGTGCCGGTCGAGATCGCCGGCCAGCCTTTCCAGCCCGGCGCGTTTCAGCGCATCGGTGATCATGACATCGTCGAAGCCTGAGGGATCGCGTGGATAGGCGACGGCGGCGCGCAGAGGTGTGTCGGGGAAATAACGGCGCTGCGGCATGAACAGGATATCGTCCTGCGGCGGCATGATGATGTTGCCCTTGCCCCATTGCCACAGGCCGGCCATGGCCTGGAACAGCAGGTGGCGGTTGACGCTGGCATCGCCGTTGACCATCACCCGTTCGCCGGGCCCGATGGTGATTTCCGCTTCGGGAATCTTCAGGCCGCGATCGGTGGGCGTGCCGGGTGGGCCGGGCAGAACGGATAGATCCCGCAACACCATTTTCTGTTCCGCGCCATAGCTCTGGGTCAGATCGGACTCTGCAATGTCGGGCTTGTCCATTTCCAGAAGCGCCTTGCGGAAGGTGGAAACGCGGTAAAGCGCCGCCTTCCAGTCGGCGATCTGGCGAAAGTTGTCGATATACCAGCGCAAGGCCGCATTGACCTGCGTGAAGGCGCCAACCGCCACCATCAGCCAGCCAAAAGACAACATGCCGTTGAAATAGACCGGTGAGGCGATCAGGATCGGCGCCACCAGCGTCAGCCAGCCGAAACCGGAGGAGACCCATGTGAGGTTGGTGATGGCAAGCGCCTGTCGCCAGATGACGGCGAGCACCACCGTCACCGCATTCTGGATCTGGCCGCGTTCGCTGCCTTCGCCTCTGGCCAGCGTGATCGAGGCAAGGTTTTCGTTGGCATGCATCAGCGAGAAGCGTAGTTCGGCTTCCTTGGAATACCGCTCGGCATTGATGACTGGCAGGTTACGGCCGACAAAGCTGCTGAGCAGCGACGCGGTGCCGGCATAAATGAGCGCCGCCCAGACCATGTAGCCGGGAATGGCGATATGGTGGCCATAAAGATTGAAGGCGAAATCCGCCGAAATTTCCCAGAGTACGCCGATGAAGCTGACCAGCAGGATCGACGAGCTGACGAGACCAATCGACAGCGACGTGGTGATTTCCGCCAGATTGCGGGCATCCTCGTGCAGGCGCTGGTCCGGATTGACGCCGATCGCGCCAAAATTGGCAAGTTTGATGGCTCGGCCCGCCTTCATCCACTGGTCGATCAGGTCGCGCGTCAGGCCCTCACGCATGGAGAGCGCCATCATCTGGTTGAGAAACGCCTGAATGACGTTGAGCACCAGCAGCACACCGGCAATCACGACGAAGACTTCGAGCTGGATAAGAAAAGCATCGAGATCGCGGCGCTGCAGGCTGTCGTAGAAGGGCGCGTTCCAGCTGTTGAGGCGGTATTGGCCGTAGGTGGTGGCAAGAATGATGGCGAGGAGGGCGATGGTCAGCGTGAGGATGCGGGTCTTGATTTTCGTGCCCCAGAAGGCCCCGAGCATCATGCGCAACTGCGCCAGAAAACCGAAATTCGACGGGTCTATTTCAAGCTGGGCGAGTTGGCTTTCGCTCTCGGTGATCTGCGCCATGCACTCATTCCATCAAACAGGAAGGCCATCACAACAATCAGGATGGGCGCTTCCAGCCTCCTTTATACCGGCAAAGGGTAAACGGGTTACTTTGCCGGCGTGCAGCGGTTGATTTTGCAACTGCTTCCGCAAACTCCTGTAAAACTGCGACTTGACGACGCCTGATATGCAGAAGGACGTCTTTCGCATGTGGAAGTTTCCGCGCAACTGTGAGATGGGAAGAAAAAAGCTCGTTCGGACACAGAATGCCGGCGGCCACAAGACCATGGAACAGTCGAACCAACGGGAGCATGCCATGAAGACCTTTCTGTCAGCAGCCACGCTTACGCTCAGCCTCAGCGTTTCCTCGCTCGCGGTTGCCGAGCCGATCAAGATCGGCCTGATCACCACGCTGTCCGGCGGCGGTGCCGGCCTTGGTGTCGATACGCGAGACGGTTTCATGCTGGCCATCAAGCAGTCCGGCAACAAGGATATCACCGTCATCACCGAGGATGACGCGCAGAAGCCGGAACTGGCCGTGCAGATCGCCGACAAGATGATCCAGAGCGATCAGGTTGATATTTTGACGGGTATCGTCTGGTCGAACCTGTTGATGGCCGTGGCTCCGTCGGCCAATGCGCAGGGGAAATTCTACGTCTCCACCAATGCCGCACCGGCGGCTCTGGCCGGCGCAAAGTGCAATCCGCTCTATTTCAATGCCGCCTACCAGAACGACAATCTTCATGAGGCCATGGGCGAATACGCCAATAAGGACTACAAGAAGATCTTTATCATGGCGCCGAACTATCCGGCCGGCAAAGACTCGCTGACCGGCTTCAAGCGCTATTACAAGGGTGAACTGGCAGCTGAAGTTTACACAAAGGTCGGCCAGGCCGATTATGCCGCCGAGATCGCCCAGATCCGCGCCTCTGGCGCAGACGCCGTGTTTGCCTTCCTGCCGGGCGGTATGGGGATTTCCTTCATGAAACAATATGCCCAGTCAGGCGTCAAAACGCCGATCATGGGTCCGGGTTTCTCCTTCAGCCAGGACGTTCTGCCGGCGATCGGCGATGCCGCGCTTGGCGTGAAAGCGTCCGGTCAGTGGGTGAAAGATCTCGACAACGAGGCCAACAAGAAATTCGTGCCGGCCTTCCAGAAGGAATATGGCCGCCTGCCGTCGCTTTACGCTGTGCAGGCCTATGACGCCGCGCAGCTGATCCTGTCGGCCGCCTCCAAGGCAAGCGTAAAGGACACCAAGGCCTTTGGTGAAGCGATGCAGGCCGCCGACATCCAGTCGCCGCGCGGAAAGTTCAAGTTCAATACCAACCTGCACCCGATCCAGGACATTTACGTCACGGAAGTGGTGAAGGAAGACGGCCTGCTGACCAACAAGACGGTGTCGAAGATCTTCACCGATCACGGCGATGCCTATGCCAAAGACTGCAAGATGTAAGGATTTTTGGTGATCCTGTCTCTTGCCCTCGAGCAGTTGCTTAATGGCCTGCAGCTCGGCGTCATGCTGTTTCTCATGGCGGCCGGGCTGACGCTGATCTTCGGTGTCATGGGCCTAATCAATCTCGCCCATGGTTCGCTTTACATGGTCGGCGCATTCGCCTGCGCCGTCGTGGCCGCTGCCACGGGTTCGTTCTGGATCGGGCTGGCGGCCAGCCTCGTCTGCGCGGCTGCGGCCGGCGCGATCGTCGAGTTTCTGGTGATCCGACGGCTGTATGATCGCGACCATCTCGATCAGGTGCTGGCCACATTCGCGCTGATCCTGATTTTTTCCGAAGGCGCGCGCTGGGTGTTTGGCTCGTTCCCGCTCTATCTCGACATTCCGCCGCTTCTTTCCGGTGCGGTGCCACTGCCCGGCATCGAAGCCTATCCGCTTTATCGCCTCGCCATTATCGGGGTCGGTGCGCTGGTGGCCTTTGGCCTTTATCTGCTGATCTCGAAAACCCGCCTCGGCATGCGTATCCGTGCCGGTGAAAGCGACCGCGAAATGATCGCCGCCCTGGGTGTCGATATCCGCACGCTTTATACCGTCGTTTTCGCGCTCGGCTCTGCCTTGGCGGGGCTTGCCGGTGCTCTGGTCGGTGCGTTGCAATCGGTGCAGGTCGGCATGGGCGAGCCGGTGCTGATCCTCGCTTTCGTGGTCATCGTCATCGGCGGTATCGGCTCGATCAAGGGCGCGCTGGTAGGCGCGCTGATTGTTGGCCTCACCGATACGCTGGGGCGTTTTCTGCTGCCGTCTCTGCTTGGTCTGATCCTGCCGGCTTCGACGGCGGGTGCGGTTGGCGCATCGCTGGCGGCCATGCTGATCTATATCGTCATGGCGCTGGTTCTGGCGTTTCGGCCGCGCGGCCTTTTCCCGGCAAACGCATGACCGGCATGAGCATGACCCGCGAAAACATCATCAATCTCGTGCTGGCGCTGCTGCTGCTGGTCGCGCCTGTCGCGGCCAGCCAGATGGGCCAGCCGTTCACCGTCACGCTTGCCACCCGTATTGCCGTTCTGGCACTGGCTGCTACCGGTCTCAATATCGCGCTCGGTCTCGGCGGTCTCGTGTCCTTCGGTCATGCCGTGTTTTTCGGAATCGGCGGCTATGCGGCGGGCATTCTGGCAAGCCACGTCTTTTCCGGCGAACCGATGATGTTCGGTTTCGAAGGCAGCAACCAGATGCCGGTGATCTGGATCTTTGCCGTCATCGCCTGCGGGCTGGCAGGCTTGGTCATCGGGGCGATCAGCCTTCGGACATCCGGCGTCTATTTCATCATGATCACGCTCGCCTTTGCGCAGATGATCTATTATTTCGCCATTTCCTGGCCGGCCTATGGCGGCGAGGACGGGCTTTCCATTCTGGTGCGCAACCAGTTTCCGGGCATCAACACGATGCTGCCGCTGAGTTTCTTTCTGCTCTGCTACGGTGTGCTGATTGCCTGCATCGGCCTGTTCGCGCTTTTGCGAAGTTCGCGTTTCGGCGCGGCGTTGCAGGCGGCACGGCAGAACGAGGTGCGGGTCGCCTCCGTTGGTATCTCGCCCTATGGTATCAGGCTGGCGGCATTCGTCATCTCGGCGATGATGACCGGCCTTGCGGGTGCGCTTTATGCGGATCTGAACAAATTCGTCAGTCCCTCCATGTTGTCGTGGCACATGTCCGGTGAACTGATCGTGTTGATCATTCTCGGCGGCACCGGCCGTCTGTTCGGACCTGTCGCGGGGGCGATGCTCTACGTCATTTTCGAGTTTGCACTCGGCGGCATCACCGAACGCTGGCAGCTCTTTCTCGGACTGATCCTGCTCGGCGTCGTGCTGTTTGCCCGTGGCGGGCTGATCGGGCTTCTGGCCGGAAAGGCGCGTCATGGCTGATCGTCCGGTTCTGGAAATCACCGATCTCGTCAAAACTTTTGGCGCATTGCGGGCCACCGATGGCGTGACGCTCGACCTGCGTCCGGGCGAAATCCATGCGCTGATCGGCCCCAATGGCGCGGGCAAATCGACGTTGATCCACCAGATTTGCGGCACGGAAAAACAGGATAGCGGCACGATCCGTTTCGCCGGTCAGGATATCGGTCGTTTGGGTGTCGCCGAGCGGGCGCGGCTGGGGCTGGGGCGGACATTTCAGGTATCGTCGCTGGCGCCAGAGTTTTCCTCGCTGCGCAATGTCATGCTGGCGGTGCAGGCGAAGGCCGGATCCAGCTTTCGTTTCTTCAAACCCGTGATGCGTGACCGTGGGCTGATCGATCAGGCAATGGCCATATTGGAGCGCGTCGGGCTGGCCGGGCGTGCAAACATTCCTGCGGCGGAATTGTCGCATGGCGAACGTCGTCAGCTTGAAATCGCCATTGCGTTGGCACTTGGGTCAAAGGCGTTTCTGCTCGATGAACCGATGGCGGGCATGGGGCCGGAAGGCTCGAAACGGTTGACCGGCTTTCTTCATATCCTTCGCCATGAAGCGCCGATCCTCTTGGTCGAACACGACATGGATGCGGTTTTTGCGCTCGCCGATCGCATCTCCGTGCTGGTTTATGGCCGCATCATCGCCACCGGCACGGTGGAGGAGATCCGCCGCGATCCTGCCGTGCGCACGGCCTATCTCGGAGATCATGCCTGATGCTGCTCGAGGTTCAGGATATCACCACCTTCTACGGCAGCAGTCAGGCGCTTTATGGCGTCGATCTCACGGTGGCCGAAGGCGAGGTCGTGGCCCTGATGGGCCGCAACGGCATGGGCAAATCGACAACGATCAAGTCGATCTGCAATCTGATGCCGCCGAAATCCGGTCGTATTTCCTTCAGCGGTCATTCAACCGAAAAACTGCCGCCGCACAGGGTTGCGCGGCTCGGGGTCGGCCTTGTGCCGGAAGGCCGGCGTTGTTTTGCGAACCTCACCGTGCATGAAAACCTCGTCGCCGCCGCGCGTCCGGGGGCATGGACGCTCAAGCGGGTCAATGACCTGTTTCCGCGTCTCGATGAACGGCATGCGCAGATGGCGAAATCGCTGTCGGGTGGCGAGCAGCAGATGCTGGCCATCGGTCGGGCGTTGATGACCAATCCGCGCCTGCTGATCCTCGATGAGGCGACCGAAGGGCTGGCGCCGGTCATCCGTCAGGATATCTGGCGTGCAATCCGTTCGCTGAAGCAGGATGGCCTGTCGATCCTCGTGGTCGACAAGACGCTGTCGGAGCTGCTGCCGGTAGCGGATCGCTGCGTCATTCTCGAAAACGCTCGTAGTGTGTGGAATGGCCAGCCGGATGCGCTGACATCCGACCTGCAGGATCGTTATCTCGGGATTTGATCTATTTCGGAACCAAGTTTTCCGCAGACATGTTATCCTCCTTCAAACGGCAGGAGGACCCGTCATGCAAGACCATACCGGAATGCAAGATCGAGAAGCCCGCAAGTTCGGCAGCAGTCAGCCGAATATCGCCCGCAGTTGTGGCACGGGTGAGCCACATCATTCAGCGGACCCCGCGATGGCGGATATGCGCCGTGCCAAGAAGGAATTCGACGGCGACCGGCCGGCGGGTCAGGTCAGCCATATCGTCGATGCCGGGGATTCCGGTGGTTATGTGACGCCTTACGAGATCGACACGGATGATGATCCGGCCGAGCGCGAGGCCCGGCGGTTGCGGGACGAGGCGGAGTAGGGTTCGTTCAGGTGAGTGCTGCTTGTTTTACGCTGAAATCCGAGATTTTGTTGCGTGAATAGGCCTTAACATCCGTTATCCCGGCCTTGAGCCGGAATCCGGCAGTCACGCGTCTGCGCGACGAATGAGACCCTTTCAGCCCAAGGACTTGGGCTGGCTGGATTCCTGTGACAAGCACAGGAATGACGAAGGGAAGGGCCCGTGCGGCACTTCATAAACTGGTAACGGCGCGTTTCGCTTCAAGCCTTTTTCGCAGCAAGCCTTCCCGCCAGCGCCGCAATCCGCTCCATCGCGGTTGCCAGCACATCTTCCGGCACGGTCAGCGAAATGCGCAGGAAACCGGCGGCCTGATCACCGAAGGACGTCCCCGGCATCACCGCCACCTTTTCCTCGCGCAACAATTCCCAGGCGAATTCCTCGCCGCCCAGACCGGTAGCCGTCACATCCAGCAGGATGAACATGCCGCCTTCCGGCAGCATCGGTTTGACCAGATTGCTGCCGGCAAAGCTTTTCGCGACGATTTCAGCGCGGCGGGCGTAGTTGCCGCGCATCACGTCGGCGGTGTCGAAATGTTTCGAGAGCGCCAGCGCCGTCATGTCGGAAATGAACGGTTGCACGCCAAAAAGCATGGTTTCGGAAACCGGCAGAACCTTTTCACAAAACTCTTCCGGGCCAGCCGCCCAGCCGCTGCGGAAACCCGGTGCGGCATGCGACTTGGAGATGGAAGAGACGGCGATGGTGCGGTCGGCCAGTTCCGGGATATCGAAGGGCGAAGCGAATTTGATGCCGTCGAAGATCAGTTCCTCGTACACTTCGTCCGAGACGATCCAGAGATCGTGCTTGCGGCAGACCTCGCCGATGGCGGCAATTTCGGCTTCGCTCAGCACGGCGCCGGTCGGGTTGTGTGGCGTGTTGAGCAGAAGCACGCGGGCTTCCGGCGTGATGGCGCGTTCGAGATCAGCGGCCTGCAGGTGGAATTTCTTCTCCGGGCGCAGCGGTACCGGGATCATGTGGGCGCCGGTGGAGGCGATGACGCCTTCATAGGTCGCATAAAGCGGATCGCCGACCAGCACTCCGTCGCCGCGTTCAACGAGACCGGTCATGACGCCGTAAAGCGCCGTCTGGGTGCCCGGGAAGCAGAGAAAATTGCGTTCGCTGACGCCAGCGCGGCGCTTCGAATATTTGTCCACCAGAGCCTTCAGCACGGCTGGTTCGCCACGGCCATTGGAATAACGGGTGCGGCCGGCATACATGGCGCGCGAGGCTTCATCGAGCAGTGCCTGATCTGGCGCGACATCCGGTTCGCCGATCGTCAGCTCGATAATGTCCTCGCCGGCTGCCTTCATGCGGCGTGCATTGGTGTGGAGAGCCCAGCGACCGGAGCCGAGATGGGCGAGGCGGTCGGTGATGGAGGCGTAACGCATCAAATGTCTTTCTCGGTTGGTGCGATCACCGGGTGGTTTTCTGTGCCCGGTGTGGTATGTTCTGATGGGGAAAGTTCGCCGGATTTGAGGCCGAGCAGAGCTTCCACGGAGCGGAAGGCGAGGGCGGATAATTCCCCCTCGGCAAAAAGGTCGTTGGCCAAAGTCGCCTCCAGCCACAGCCCATCCAGCAGGCCGGTGAGCGCGACGGTATGGTGGCGACAGCGGGGGATTTCTTGCGTGCGGCCGTTTTCCGTGAAGAAATCGCGCAGAAGATTTTCGAGCGCTGACAAGATCGCCGTATAGTGTTCGCGGTGAATGGCGGCAAACACCGGATCGTGCGGGATATGGCCGATAAAGGCCGCCCAGAGCGACAGCATGCGGGGGTCGGTGACGGTGGCGGAATGGTTGGCATCGATAAAACGGCCAAGCCGCCGTTTTGCCGTGCCGGTGCTGTTAGCGGCCTCGATGGAGCCGGAGGTCATGGCCGCCATCATCTCGCGATAGGCGGCCTGCATCATCTGGTCCTTGCTTTCGAAATAATGCCGGATCAGCCCGCCGGTGACGCCGGCACGGGCCGCAATCTGGCGCACGGTGGCGCCCTGTATGCCGAATTCGGCAATACAGTCGAGCGTTGCGGCGATGAGATCCTCACGCCGCTCCGCTTCGCTTGCCCGGTGAAAGGTCCGTCGGCTCAATGGGTCTCCTTAGGCGGGAGTCTTCTCCCTCAAGATCGGTCGGGTCAGGCAGGTCGGCCCGCCTTCGCAGGCGATGCACAATGCATCTGCCTCAAAGGTTTCCACTGTGCAACCATGCGCTTCCATCGCCGCCTTGGTGGCGGGAAAACCGCTGACCATGATGACATGGTTCGGCGTCACCGGCAAAACGTTGAGGTTGAGGCCGTTGCTATCGGCAAAATCCGCTTCAGGCGCGTGGATCAGCGTGTAACCACGTTCGCGCAGCAGCATGTAGAAGGCAGCCGGCATCAGCGGCGCATGCACCAGCGCCAGTTTCGGGGCAAGCGGGCTCATCACCGACATCAGGTGCAGGCAGGCTTCCTCACCTTGCCAAAGCGGCAGGTCGAAACCGAGAACGGTGACGCCGATGGCCCCAAGGATCGCCTGCATCTGTTCGATGCCGGCCTGATTGGAGCGCACGCCGCGGCCGATGGCCAGCGTCTCGTGATCCACCCAGATGCAATCGCCACCCTCCACCGTACCCGGCGCTTCGATGCGGCCAAGGATCGGGATGCCGGCATCGCGATAGGTCTTTTCGTGCAGGTCCGGTTCGGCTGATCGCAGCGGCTTGCCCATGCGCAGGATCACGGCGCCCTTGTCGGTCATCAGGGAGGGATCGTGGGTGAACATTGAATCTGCGAGACCGTCGCCGTCATCCTCGATCCACAGAACCTCGGCGCCGGACTTTTCCACAAGGTTTACAAACACCTTGTGCTGCTCGATGGCCTTGGATGCATCAAAGGTCGGGCCGTAGTGCCACTTTGCCGCGTCGGCGGCGAGAAGGCTCTTTCCCGGTCGACGCATGACGACCCGCAAAAGCCGCTCCGACATGGCCTGGCAACCGTAATCACTCATCTAATAACCCCTAGAAATGTGTGGGTGGATCATCTGTGGATAGCGCGGAAGCCCTGCCGGGCCCTGCCTAAAGCTTATTATACGCTTGAGTAATTTTTGGACAAGTGCAAAACTTGCATCAAAATCGGGCTGCAATTCCAGCAGGTAGTCCAGTGATATGCGCTGGGGGAACAAGTCAAAACAGCAGATCGGGCACAAGATAAGCCCGGCGGTGACGGTGTGAATGAGTGATACGGCGCAAGCCATTGAGGTCAAAGACCTCCACAAGCGGTTTGGCCCGCTTGAGGTTCTGAAGGGTGTATCCCTGACGGCCAATCAGGGTGATGTGATCGCCATTATCGGCGGTTCGGGTTCCGGCAAGTCGACGCTCCTGCGTTGTATCAACATGCTGGAATTGCCGAGCGCGGGTTCGGTCACGGTCCATGGCGAAGAAATCCAGATGAAGCCCGACGGTGACGGCGGCCTGATGCCGGCCAACCGCCGACAGGTTCAGCGCATCCGCAGCCAGCTTGGCATGGTGTTCCAGAGCTTCAATCTCTGGCAGCACATGACCGTTCTCCAGAACGTCATCGAAGTGCCGGTGCATGTGCTGAAGCAGCCGCGCGACGAGGCGATTGCCGTGGCCGAGACGTTGCTCAAGCGTGTCGGGCTTTACGAGAAGCGCAATGCCTATCCGGCCTTCATGTCCGGCGGCCAGCAGCAACGTGCTGCGATCGCGCGTGCGCTTGCCATCCAGCCGCTGGTGATGCTGTTCGATGAGCCCACTTCGGCGCTCGACCCGGAACTGGTGGGCGAAGTCCTTACCGTCATCGGCGATCTGGCGCGCGAAAAGCGCACGATGATCCTCGTTACCCATGAAATGAAATTTGCCCGCCAGGTGGCGAGCCATGTGGTCTTCCTGCATGGCGGCGTCATCGAGGAACAGGGACCGCCACAGGCGATTTTCGAAAATCCGCAATCGGAGCGGCTGAAGAAATTCATCAGCTCCATTCATTGAAGCACCAAAAAACCTGCCATTGCAAAAAAGGGGACGAACCATGAAGAGCATTTTGAAGACCGTTGCGCTTGCCGCACTCGTCGGCGTTGCCGCTGTCGGCGCCGCATCGGCTGAACCGATCAAGGTCGGCGTTGCCGCAGAACCCTATCCGCCGTTCACCTCGCCGGATGCCAGCGGCAAGTGGGTCGGCTGGGAAGTCGATTTCATGAATGCCGCCTGTGCCTCGGCCAAGCTGGAATGCGTCATCACGCCGATTTCCTGGGATGGCCTCATTCCGGCGCTCACCAGCAAGAAGATCGACGTCATCATGTCGTCCATGTCGATCACCGAAGAGCGCATGAAGACGATCGACTTCACCGACAAGTATTACAACACCCCGACCGGCATCATCGGCCCGAAGGCGGAAAAGTTCGATGCCACGGCTGAAGGCCTGAAGGGCAAGATTCTTGGCGTGCAGGTTTCCACCATCCATGCCGAATATGCCCAGAAGCATTTCAAGGATGCCGTCAGCGAGATCAAGGAATACCAGACCCAGGACGAGGCCAATAATGACCTCGCCGCCGGGCGTCTCGATGCCGTTCAGGCCGACCAGATCACGCTCGACAGCTTCCTGAAATCCGATCAGGGCAAGGAATGCTGCGAAGCCAAGGGCAATGTCGTTGACGATCCGGCCGTTCTCGGCGCCGGCGTCGGTTTCGGCCTGCGCAAGGGTGATGAAGAACTGAAGGGCAAGCTCAACGCTGCCATCAAGGCGATCCGCGCTGACGGCACCTACGACAAGTTCTCCAAGGACTATTTCGACTTCAACGTCTACGGCAAGTGATTGCCTGATGGATTGCGGTTCCGGCGCATATGCGCCGGAACCGTTTTGTTTTCTGATCCTCCTGACGGAGCCGAGCCTGGAATGGCGGTAATTTCATGGACCTGAGCCTGCTTGCTCTTTCTCCCCCGGGATGGGGCGGCGTTCTGCTGGCCGGTCTTTTCAGCTCGCTGCAGCTTGCCGTCGGCGGTTATCTGCTCGGTCTCGTGATTGGCGTCGGCGGTGCGTCCGGCAAGCTTTATGGCGGGCCGATCGTGCGCGACCTTCTGGAAGTCTACACGACACTGGTGCGCGCCATTCCCGAACTGGTGCTGATCCTGCTGCTCTATTACGCCGGCACCGATCTGGTGAACCAGTTGATGCATCTGCTCGGTCTGCCGTCGATGGATATCAGCGGGCTTGCCACCGGCATTTTTGTCATCGGCGTGGTGCAGGGGGCGTATTCGACCGAGGTTCTGCGCGGTGCCATCAAGGCCATTCCGGCTGGCGAGATAGAGGCAGCGCGGGCCTATGGCATGTCGCCATTTCTGACGTTACGCCGCGTCACGCTGCCGGCCATGCTGCCTTATGCGGTGCCGGGCCTCTCCAATCTCTGGCTGATCGCCACCAAGGATACCGCGCTGCTGGCCGTTGTCGGGTTTTCGGAGCTGACGCTGGTCACCCGGCAGGCGGCCGGCTCGACCAAACATTACATGACCTTTTTCCTGGCTGCCGGTGCGCTTTATCTCGCCGTCACGCTCGTTTCGAATGTCATCATCGGCATGATCGAAAAACGTGCGCGCCGTGGCATGGTGCGGGAGGCGTGAGGTCATGATCAAGGACGAAGCCACCATTTTGCCCGCCTACAAGCCACCGAAGGCCCGCAGCCTTCTTGAGCCACATCGCCTATTCCTGATGGCGGTGTTTGCCGGCATTTTCGCCTGCGCCGTCATCTACATGCGCTGGGACTGGCTGCCGAAATATCAGGACCGCCTGATCGCCGGCATCTGGCAGACGCTGGTCCTGCTGTTCACCACGGCGTTTTTCGGATTTCTGCTGGCCGTGCCGCTCGGTCTTGCTCAGGTCACCGGGCCAAAGCCACTGAAATGGCTGGCCAACGGTTTCTGCACGATCATTCGCGGCACACCGCTGCTGTTGCAGCTTTGGCTGCTCTATTACGGTCTCGGCTCGCTGTTTGCGCAGTTTCCGGAAATCCGCCAGTCCTTCATGTGGCCCTATCTGCGGCAGGCATGGCCTTATGGTTTTACGGCGCTGATGCTGTCTTTCGCCGCTTATGAGGGCGAAGTCATGCGTGGCGCCTTTGCCGGTGTTCCGCGTGGCGAGCTGGAAGCGGCACGTGCCTTCGGCATGCGGCCTTTCACCATGTTCCGCCGCATCTGGTTGCCGCGTGCGATCCACCGCTCGCTGCCGACGCTGAACGGCGAAACCGTGCTGCAGCTGAAATCGACACCTCTCGTCGCCACCATTACCGTGGTAGATACCTATTCGGTGATTTCGAAAGTGCGTCAGGACACGTTCCTGACCTATGAACCACTTCTGCTGCTGGCGCTGATCTATCTGGTGCTGACCGGCATTCTGGTCGTGGCCTTCCGCTTTCTGGAAAACCGCATCCCCAGCCGCGGCGCGTGATCTTTCCCTAAAGCCTGATTCTTCCCAAAAGAAAGGCGCTTCCCTCATATGAGGGAAGCGCCAGACGGGGAGGTATCCATGACGCGCCGTCGCGGTTTGAAGCGCCGGCACATTCTCTCAACAACTTCCGCGTGATTTGGTTCCGTCGATACTGACGCTTTCATGTGCTGCCTTCGCGTGCATTGGCGGCGCATCGCTTTCATCCGGATTGGGAAGCGGCACTTCGTCGGGCAAACGATCCGGCTCCGGCTCGTCGATCGGCGACGGTTCCGGTTTCCAGTCCGGCGGCGGCATTGGCGGCGACTCGATTGGTTCCTGCGGGTGCGGCGTCATCATCATCTCCCCTATCTGCATCTTCATTGTCTGCGAAGTCTCTTTGGAAACCCGGCAAAGGCCACGAAGGTTCCGGTCAAAACCCGCAAATTGGGAACCGCCTTAAACCCGCCTGCGTTATCGGCATGATTGAAATGCACGTAGAGCAGAGAGGAGAGGTTGAGCGATGACCCATGTCCAAATCCATTTCGATGCCTGGCTTCGCGATGCATTCGCAGCCGAAGGCCAGTCGATCACCATGCTGAGCAGTCTGGCCAAGCGTATCCAGAATTATCCAGATCTGAAAACGCGCGTGGAGGATCACCTTGTTGAAACCCAGGCACAGCA
Source organism: Endobacterium cereale (assembly GCF_009617585.1). GTDB lineage: Bacteria > Pseudomonadota > Alphaproteobacteria > Rhizobiales > Rhizobiaceae > Neorhizobium > Neorhizobium cereale. The sequence continues at coordinate 135,514 of NZ_WIXI01000050.1, forward strand.
GGAGCTTTTGCGCGGCCTTTTGGAGCGCACTGCGGGACCACCTCTGATCCGCAGCGTTGCGGGGCGTCTCAGCACCGCCGCGCAGGGAATCAGCGGCATGCTTGCAGGTGACGAGATCATCAAGAGCGCTATGTCGACTTATATCTTCGAACAGGGCGAGATCGCCAGCTATCAGGTTCTTCTGGCTGCTGCTGATGAACTCGGTGACGAGGAAGCCGAGGATGTGCTGTCGCGCATTATGGAGCAGGAGGTCGCCATGGCCAGCTGGCTGCATGACCATCTCGATGTGCTGACGCGCATCTACCTGATGCGTGACGAACGCGACCTGCAAGCCAAACGCTGATAGGGCAAGCAACAAAAAACCGCCAGTTGAGATGCTGGCGGTCGCGTTTCTCGACGTTGAAAACAAGAGGTCAAGCGGTCAGGGCGCGCTCGATATCGCTCTTGGTGCGCGCGCCCTTATGATAAGAGAGCATGATGCGAGCAGCCAGATCTTTAGCCGCGAGGCTGTCTCCGGTGAAGCCGTGTTCAGCGCGGGCATCGTCATAAAGCTTCTGTAGAAATGCCAGATCGTTTGGATCGAGCGTTGGATATGCCATGGATGAATACATGTTTCTGCCTCCACATGGGGGGCGAAAGCTGTTCAGGCCAATGGTCGGCCTGCTCTTCCAGTCGCGGCCGCCCTTTTTCGTCCTGGCCGTCGATGGTATGAGGCTACGCCTTTGCCGGGGCTTTGCAAGGCAAATGCATGCTGCAATACGGCAGCGAACGCCGACAGAATGAAACGCCGGCCGAGGCTTTTGCGACGCTGTGAAGCTCTGTCAGTTTTTCTGTGTCTTAAAGCATTGAAAACATTCGTTTTATAGGCGACATTTTAGTAGTTTTCGGAGACTTTAAATCGGTGAAAATCGACCGATGACCTGCTTTTCACAAAATTGCGAGATGCCGTTTCTCCTCGCCAAAACCGCGCCAATTCAGGCGGAAATGTAGCGCGGGCGGGCGTTTCGGAGATAGCCGAGAAGGCCTAAAATCAGTGCAAGCCCGGTGCCGATGATTGCGCCGGCAATGGCGCCACCGGCAATCAGGACAGGTGTTGCGGGCGGCCAGGTTTTCGATTTCGGCGGTACCGGGTTGGAAATCACCCGCACATTGCTGGTGTCGATTTCCTGTCGCTCGCTGATCTGGTTGGTGCGGGCAAGGTAGGTTTCGTAAACTGCGGCCTTGGCGCGGGCATCGCGTTCGAGTTCGCGCAGTTGCACCTGTGCGTCATTGTTGGTGTAAACGGTGGCGCGTTCGGTATCCGAGCGGCTGCGCAGTTGCCCCAGCGTAGCGCGGGCCTGATCACTTTCCTGTTTTGCCTGCTGGAGGATACGGTCGGCTTCCTCGGCGATCGCGCCTTCCAGCGTGGCACGTTCCGATTGTAGGGCGACAAGGCGCGGGTGGCGGCTGCCATAGGTGCGGGCCAAGGCGCCGATCTGCTGTTCAAGCACAGTGTAATTACCGCGCATCGTGGTCATGGCTGCGGAATCGAAAATGGTGGCGCTCGTTGCACGGCGATCGGCTACGGCGGAGCGCATCTGGTTGTAACGTGCATCGGCCTGGATCAGACGCTGCTGCGCATCGAGAACCTGCGTGTCGAGTGCACTGGAGATGCGGCTGCTAGTTAGTTCGCCGGCACTCGATTGCAGCTTGTTGTCACGCTTGAACTGCTCCACTTTTTCTTCTGACTGGGTGACGGATGTCCGCAACTCATCAAGACGCGCATTGATGCTGGCGGCGATGCGGCCGGCGCTTTCGGAAGAGGACTGGAAGAGCTGCGACTGGAATGCCTCGACCACGGCGTTCGAAAGTCGGATGGATTTCTCCGGATCGGAAGTCCAGACCGACAGAACAACAACGAAGGAGCGTTCCTCGCGCGTGGCCTTGATGCGCTCCTCGAGTGCGCGTTGAACGGATAGTTCGCGGGCTTCCTGCGATGTGTCGCCACCGCTACTGCCGAGAAGCGAGGAGAGGATGCTGGGTTTGAAGAATTCAGTATCCTCGGTCAGCTTCATGTCGCGGATGACCTGGCGTAGGACATTGCCGGAGGTCATGACACGGATTTTGCTGTCGACTTCGAGAAGCTGCGAATCCCGCTGCGGGTTGACGGCGGTGAGATCGTCCGGCGTGACGTTGAAGTTCGAAGGGTCGACGATCAGATCGGTATAGACAGTGTATCGCGGTGTCGTCGTAGCCGAGTAGCCAAAGGCAATAACCGCACCCAATATCGCCATGAACACGATCAGCGCGATGCCCCGCTGCAGCCAGCGCAGGACATGGCCGATACCGATCCGGGTAACGCTCTGCCACTGCGCCTGCAGGCGGGCTTCCAGTGCGGAAGAGCCGTCATCATCCCATGTGGCTTCGGCCTGCGATGCGCTAGCCGGAGCGCTTGCCGGTGCGGGGCGATTGTCACGATAAGTGCGACGAACCGGATCGGCGTCGCTCGAGATGGGGTCCGATTCAGCCTGATCAAGCAACGAGCCGGTCGATGGCGCGCGCTGCAAGGCGGCATTTCCCCGCACTGCACGGCGATTGTCTTCTGGCTCGTTGGAGCGGAACATACTCATCCTCCATCCCGCGCGCGGGAAGAATTCACACCCCCCTAGAATGTTTCAATCGCATGAAAAACAGGTTAATTTAGCAATGTTGATTATTTGTCGGCTTTGGCAGCCTGTGGACATTGTCAGGCCGCCTGCGAGGCGTCGATGGCCGGCGTGACAAACGCGCGGCGCCAGAGTTCCGTAGATAGGATGCCGACAAAGGCAGCGTTATCGCGAAAACCGCTTGCCGGCTTGGCCGCGCATTTGCGGGCGAGCATGGCAACGGCGCCGGGATCGAACAATCCGCCCTCGGCGATTGCCGCTTCGTTCAGGATTGCCGGCACGTAAGCCTGTCCCGCCGAGGTTGCAAACGAAGCGCTGTCCGGCGCGCGATAAGGCTGCTTTGAGCGGTTGGCGACGACGGATGGCAGGAGATCGCGGGCGACGCGGCGCAGAATGTGCTTTTCTTCCAGCCCCTTCAGCTTGAGGCCGGGCGGCAGGCGGTTGGCGAATTCCACGAGGCGATGGTCCAGGAAGGGGAAACGTCCCTCAATGCCATGCGCCATGGCCATGCGGTCGCCCTGGCTGGAGAGAATGTAACCCGGCAACAGGAAACGCATTTCCAGATATTGCGCCTGATTGAGCACGTGCCAGCGGGAGAAATCTGCGGGCAGGCGCGAGGCCAGTTCTTCCGCAGCGTCATAACCCGCCAACTGTTCCTTCAGGGCGGCGGAAAAGAAGATCTTGGCCGATCCGGTATTGCGCAGGCGTGGGAGCAGCGCAAACAGAGGATCGTTCATGTCATCCTTCGTCACCCCGAAAAAGGAAGAGAGGTAGCTGGCCGATTGCTGTTTCAGGCCGGGCAGGTAGGGATAAAGTTTCTTGAACAGATGCGGGCGGATTTTTGAACCCGGCTGGCGGGCGCAAAAACGCCGGACCTTGGCTTCCTTGAAAATGTCGTAACCGGCAAACACCTCGTCTGCGCCTTCACCGGTCAATACGACCTTCATGCCGTTTTCGCGCACCAAGCCGGAAAGCTGGAAAAGCGGTGCGGGCGCGGTGCGGATGATCGGGCGTTCGGTGAAGCGGATGACATCGGGAAAGCAGCCGGCGATTTCGGTTGGGCCGCAGGTGATGGCGTTGTGGCGGGTGCCAAGCGCCATGGCGACTGCCATCTGATGCAGGCTTTCGTCGTGCTCCGGGCTGTCGAAGGTGACGGAAAAGGTGTTGAGGCCGGCGGGGGCCATCGGGGCGGCGAGGGCGGTGATCAACGAACTGTCCAGACCACCCGACAGATAGGCGCCAACTGGTACATCGGCGCGCATGCGCAAGGCCGTGGCATCGGTCAGAAGAGCGCGCAGTTCTTCCACCGCCGCGTCTTCGTCGATCGCGATGTAATCACCGGCATCGGCAAATTGCGGCTGCCAGTAAGGGCGGATATCGACGCGGCCGTTTTCGATGGTGATACGGGTCGCCGGTTCCAGCTCAAAGATGTCGCGAAAAGCGGTGCGTGGCGCGATCGGTGCCCAGAGCGTAAAAATCTGGTCGAGGGCGAACGGATCGAGTTCGGCGACGATGCCCGGTATCTGCAAAAGTGCCTTCACCTCTGAGGCGAAATAGAACGTGCCTTTGCGCTCTGCGTAAAAGAGCGGCCGAACGCCCATCCGGTCACGAGCCAAAAGCATGCGGTGACGGCGTGCGTCCCATATGGCGAAGGCAAAATCGCCGTTGAGGCGCTGCAGGCAGTCATCGCCAAAAGCCTGATAGAGATGCAGGATGACTTCGGTATCCGAGCCGGTGCGAAAGCGGTGGCCGGCAGCCTTCAGCTCGTCGCGCAGTTCCACGTAATTGTAGATTTCGCCGTTGAAGACGATAGTGAGGTTTTCGTCGCCTTCGGTCAGCGACATCGGCTGCTGGCCATCGCCGAGGCCGACGATAGACAGGCGCACATGTGCAAGGCCCAAGCCGGGAGTGGAATGGATGCCGCGTTCATCCGGGCCGCGATGGGCTATCGCCTGCGCCATCGATGTCAGCAGCCCTTGAGACTGCTCCATCGGCACGCCATCACCCAGAAAGCCCGCAAAACCACACATGAAAAACCCTCAGCGCCAGAGTTCACCTAAGCAAACCCGGCTGCAAGGTCGGTTAATGAATGGCCGTTCTCCGGTGCAGATGTAAAACGAGGTGAACCAGCCGTTAAAGGCTGCGCATCGACAGTATCAGCGTCGGCCAAAGCTCGGAAACGGTAGGGTGGATCGGCACTGCCCAACGCAACGTGTCGTAAGGCATGCCGGCATTCATCATGTCGAGCACGCCATGGATCGCCTCATCGCCGCCAGTGCCGAGAATGGAGGCCCCGAGGATTTGTCGCGTGTCGGCATCGGCGATGATCTTCATGAAACCGTGCGTCTCGCCTTTTTCGATGGCGCGGCCGACGCGGCTCATTGGTCTTGTGCCGACGAGAATGTTTTTGCCGCTTTCCCGCGCCTGCTTTTCCGTCAGGCCGACACGGCCAAGTGGCGGATCGATGTAAAGTGCGTAACCGGGGATGCGGTCGGAAACCTTGCGGTTCTGGCCATCCAGCAGATTGGCGGCGACGATCTCGAAATCATTATAGGCCGTGTGGGTGAAGGCGCCGCGCCCATTGCAATCCCCCAAGGCCCAGATGCCTTCGGCACTGGTGGAGAGATCGTCGTCGACCTTGATGTAACCGCGTTCATCGACCTCGACACCGGCCTTGTCGAGGCCGAGATCATCGGTATTGGGACGGCGGCCAACGGCAAGCAGCACATCCGAGCCGATTACCTCTGGTTCGCCCTCGGTGCAGTTCACGCCGACGGCGACACCGCTTTCATGGCGACGAAAACGAATGCATTCGGCACCGGTGCGCACGGTAATGCCCTCCGCCTCGAGGATCTTGCGAATAGTATCGGAGACATCCTCGTCCTCGCGGGAAACGAGGCGCGGGCCTTTTTCGACCACTGTCACCTTGGCGCCGAAACGGCGATAGATCTGCGCGAATTCCAGACCGATATAACTGCCGCCCACCACTACCAGATGTTTTGGCACATGCTCCAGCATTACGATGGAAGTGTTGGTGAGATAAGGCACTTCATCGATGCCGGGAAAATCCGGAATCGCAGCGCGGCCGCCGACATTGAGGAAGATTTTTGGCGCGGTGATCACTTCGCCGCCGATGCGCACCGTGTTTTTGCTTTCCAACCGGGCATGGCCTTCGATGAAGGTGCAGCGCTCCATGCCGCGCAGCCAGGTTTCGTTGTTGTTGCGGGCATTCAGCGTCACCTGATGCGAGCGCAGCTTTACCCGTTTCATGTCGATGCCGATTTCACCGCCGATCGTCACGCCGTAATCCGCGCCCCGGCGAGCCAGATGTGCGGCGTAAGCGCTCGCCACCAGCGCCTTGGTGGGCATGCAGCCCGTATTGACGCAGGTGCCGCCGACGAGTTTGCGCTCGATGATGGCGACCGTTTGCCCGGCCTCCGTGAGGCGACCGGCCAGTGAAGGTCCGGCCTGACCGGTACCGATGATGATGGCGTCGAATTTTTGGCTCATGTGGCAACCAGTGTCGCGGGGATCGATGAAATGATCAGATAGGCCGCGATAATCGCAATGCCATCCTCGATAAGCGCCGCCGGAAGGTCTTTTTTGAAGGCGGTGGCGAGTTTTGTGCGCGCGGCTGCACCACCGTAAGTACCGATGACGGCTCCGATGATGCCCGCAACCAGGCCGCCGATCCAGACACCACTGCCGGCGCCGATGGCTGCCCCGGTAAGCGCTCCCATGATCAGGCGTGCGCCAAATTGCTGAGGCACTTTGCGGCTTGGTGTTGAGGGCAGTTGGTCGGTGACCAGTTCGATGATGGCAAGCACGGAGAAGATGGCGACGGCCCAGAACGACCCCATGAAGGACAGCCATGTGCCGGAAAGATTGAGCCAGCCGAGCCAGGCGGCCCAGCTGATTGCGGCGGGTGCGGTCATGGCCCTGAGGCCCGCGACCACACCGATGAGAAGCGCAAGCAGATATGTCATGAAACCCCACTCCCTCTCAGATGCTGCGGCCAGACAGGATTGCGAGGCGTTCGCAGCCATCACAGAGATAAGCATTGTTCATGTTCTCGCGAAAGCTGCATTTTTCAATCGTCAGATTTGCACGATCTCTTGCTGCGTGGTGACAATCGTCACGTCTTCATTACAATGATGTTATCGCTAAGTGCGGGAGGAGGAGCCCGGGCTTTCTTGAAAAACCGTTTTTTCCTGATTGTGGTCGGGCTGGCAGCCGTGGTGCTGGCGCTGATCGTGCACGGCAGTCATGTCGCCGGGCGCAGTTACATGCACGAGGCGTCCGAGCAGGCCGGCACGACCTTGCGCCTTGCTGTTTCCGCGCTCGACGGACATCTGCGTCGCTTCGAGGCGCTTCCGGCGCTGATTGCAGATCACGACGATGTCGAAGCGTTGATCGTCGATCCCGCCAATCCGGCCTTGCGCGCTGCCACCAATCTCTACCTCAAGGACATCAACGCCCTGCTGAAATCCTCGGACATCTATGTGATGACCATGGACGGCATGACGATTGCCGCCAGCAATTTCGACAGCGATACCAGTTTCGTCGGCGAAAATTTCAGCTACCGCCCGTATTTCCAGGAGGCCGCGGTGGGTCAGCAATCACGCTTTTATGCGCTCGGCACCACGTCCGCCAAACGCGGCTATTATTTTTCGTCACCGATCGAAATCGGCGGCACGATTTTTGGCGTCATCGTCTTCAAGGTGGATATCGACGGCATCGAGGCGTCATGGGGGGATGGTGACAGCCGTATCGTGGTGTCTGATCCGCAAGGCATCATTTTCATGACCGGCACGCCGCGCTGGCTCTACAGCAGTTTTCTGCCGCTGACGCCGGAGCGGCTGGCCAATACAAAAGCCTCGCGGCGTTATTCCGATGCGGTTTTGCGCGAACTTCCCGTTCAGGGTGCAAAGGACGGCGACCATGCCATGCTGTCGATATCGGAAGAGGGGGCGGACAAGGAATTTCTCTTCCTGTCGCAGCCGATGCCCGAAGCGGGCTGGACGGTGGCGGTGCTGATGGACACAGCGTCCGTGCGGGCACAGGCGCAGATCGCCACCATCGTTGCGGTTCTGCTGGTCTGTCTCGCTTTTCTGGGCGGCGCTATTCTGGTGCAGCGGCGCATGCGGCTGGCGGAACGCATCAAGTTGCAGGCTGAGGCGCAGGAAAATCTGGAACGCCGGGTGGAAGAGCGCACCGCCGATCTCGCCCGCGTCAATGGGCAGATCAAGCAGGAGATTGCCGAACGTCGGCTGACCGAACGGCGTTTGCGGCGCACGCAGGCGGATCTCATCCAGGCCGGAAAACTGGCGGGGCTCGGGCAGATGTCGGCGGCGCTGAGCCACGAATTCAACCAGCCGCTGGCGGCGACCAAAACCTACGCGGACAGTGCGGCACTGCTGATCGAGCGGGGCCGTCCGGGCGAGGCGAGCGACAATCTTCGGCGCATTTCGGCGTTGATCGACCGCATGGCCTCGATCAGCCGCCACCTGCGCAATTTTGCACGAAAGCCGGAGGAAAAGCTGTCGGTCGTGTCCTTCGATGACGTGATGCGCGACACGCTGGAAATCGTCGATGCGCGGCTGCGCGCCGCCGATGCGGCATTGCGGGTCGAGATGGATACTCCGCCGCCCGTGGTTTTGGCCGGCGCGGTGCGGCTTCAACAGGTGCTCGTCAACATCATCACCAATGCCGCCGATGCCATCGAGGGGCTGGAGGATCGGCGGATCATCGTGTCCGCCGGCCGCAGCGATGACGGGCGTGTGGTGATCACCGTGCGGGATCATGGCCCGGGCGTGCCCGCCGCCATCCGCGAGCGCATTTTTGATCCGTTCTACACCACAAAGGGTGTCGGTAAGGGATTGGGGCTTGGCCTGTCGATCTCCTACAATATCGTCAAGGATTTTGGCGGCAGCCTCAGTGTGACAGATCATCCGGAGGGTGGCGCGGTGTTTGCCATCGAGTTGACGTCTGCCGATGCCGCCATCGGGAGGGCCGCCGAATGAGCGAACAGCGCGTGCTTCTGATCGACGACGAGGAAGAGTTGCGGCGCTCCACCAGCCAGGCGTTGGAACTGGCGGGCCTGCAAGTGCAGACCTTTTCCAATGCCGATCATGTGCTGGAACTCACCGGTTTCAGTTTCGACGGCATCGTGGTCAGCGATATCCGCATGGCTGGGCTGGATGGCATGACGCTGCTGCACCGCATCCGCGAGCTTGATGCGGAAATTCCGGTTATTCTCGTCACCGGCCACGGTGATGTGCAACTGGCGGTGAAAGCGATGCGCGAGGGGGCGTATGACTTTCTCGAAAAGCCGTTCACCATCCAGCATCTGGCCGGCATCATCCGCCGGGCGCTGGATCGGCGTGCGCTGGTGCTGGAAAACCGCCGGCTGAAAGCCGTCGCTGGCAAGCGTGACGATCTCGAAACCCGGCTGCCGGGGCGCACGCAGGCCATGGTCGATCTGCGCTATGCCATCCGCGCCATCGGGCCGACGGATGCCGATACGCTTGTCATCGGCGAGACGGGCGTGGGCAAGGAAGTGGTGGCGCGGGCGCTGCACGATGTCAGCCCGCGCGCCAATCGGCCGTTCGTCGCCATCAACTGCGCGGCGCTGCCGGAAAACCTCATCGAAAGCGAGCTTTTTGGGCATGAACCGGGCGCTTTTCCGGGCGCGCTACGCTCGCGTTACGGCAAATTCGAGCATGGTCGGGGCGGGACGATCCTGCTCGATGAGATAGGCTCCATGCCCTTCGATTTGCAGGCCAAATTCCTGCGTGTGCTGCAGGAGCGGGTGATCAACCGGCTCGGCTCCAACGAGACGGTGGAACTCGATGTGCGGTTCATCGCGACGAGCAAAGTGGATCTGGAGGCGGAAGTGCTGGCCGGGCGTTTTCGCGCCGATCTGCTCTATCGGCTGAATGTCGCGACCGTACATGTGCCTTCGCTGCGGGAAAGGCGTGCGGATATCCCGCTGCTCTTTCTGCAATTGGTGCGGGAGGCGGCGGCGCGTTATGGTCGTGAAGACCATCCGATCTCGCATGAACTTCTGTCTGCCGTGGCGCAACGTGACTGGCCGGGCAATGTGCGAGAACTCCGCAATGCCGCCGACCGGCTGGTGCTCGGGCTTGATCTCAGTCCAGCCGATCCTTCCGGTTCTGCGAAATCGGCTGACGGGCGCTTGGCGGAGCGCGTAGCGGCTTTCGAACGCACCGTCATCGCCGATGCCATTGCCGCGCATGGTGGGGCGCTGAAACCTGTTTATGAACAGCTCGGCATTTCCCGCAAAACGCTTTACGAAAAGATGCAGCGGCATGGGCTGGACAAGAAATTGCTGGGCATCGACTACGCCTATGTGGGCGAGGGAGATGTCTGACGCACTGCATTCCGTATGAATTGCCGCCTAATGGGTGGAAACATACCCACCTGACAATCGTCATGGGTGGAAATCCACCCAATCAATGCCACTCGACACCGGAAAAACTGGCAAGTGCAGACCGGCTGATTGCGCGTTACGTCGAAGCTGCGGACAGATAGGTCATTCGGGCGTTGCGGGAGGAGCCGTGGCCGTCCGGTTGTGGTTTATCTGGGAGGGTAACAATGAAAATCCTGAATACGATGCTAGGCGCGACGGTTTTTGCCGCAGCGGGTGTAATTTCTTCTCCCGCCTTCGCACAAGACTATCCGACGCGCTCGATCACCATGGTCGTGCCGTTCGCAGCCGGTGGCCCGACCGATACGGTCGCGCGTCTCGTCGCCGAATCAATGTCAAAAGATCTCGGCCAGCAGATCATCGTTGAAAACGTCGGTGGCGCCGGTGGCACGCTCGGTGCCGGTCGCGTCGCCAATGCCGATGCCGATGGCTACACCGTGCTGCTGCATCATATCGGCATGGCCACCAGCGCCACGCTTTATCGCAAGCTGCCGTACGACACGCTGAACGCCTTCGAATATGTCGGCCTCGTGACCGACGTGCCAATGACGGTCGTTGCCCGCAAGGATCTCGACGTCAAGGATTTCAAGGGTCTTGTGGAATATGCCAAGGCCAATAGCGACAAGGTGACGGTGGCCAATGCCGGCATCGGCGCGGCATCCCATCTCTGCGGCATGCTGTTCATGTCCGCCATCCAGACGCCTCTCGTCACCGTACCTTACAAGGGAACCGGCCCGGCGATGACCGATCTTCTCGGCGGTCAGGTCGATATCATGTGCGATCAGACCACCAACACCACCAAGCAGATTCAGGGCGGCACGATCAAGGCTTATGCTGTGACCTCGCCCGAACGTCTGGCGATCTTCAAGGATATTCCGACGGTTGCCGAGGAAGGCATGCCGGCCATGCAGGTGGGTATCTGGCATGGGATCTACACGCCGAAGGGTACACCGAAAGAGGCCAATGAACGCCTGTCGAAGGCGTTGCAGGTGACGCTGAAGGATCCGACCATCGCGTCCCGTTTTGCCGAACTCGGCACGCTGCCGTCACCGGAAAAGGATGGCACGCCGGAAGCGCTGAAGGCCAAGCTCGAAAGCGAAATCGCCCGCTGGGAGCCTGTTATCAAGGCGGCTGGCCAGTACGCGGACTGAGTTGGGCCAGTTGTTGCCTGATCCTTCACCCCTCCAGCAAGAGCAGCGCTAAGACATTGTGATGGAGCCGCTTGCTCCCCGTGATCTCCCTCTGAGGGGGAGATGTCATCGAAAGGTGGCAGAGGGGGAGCAACGTTGCGGCAGAGACGTGGAAAATGGCATTTCGCCGCAACCACCACCCTCTGCCCTGCCGGGCATCTACCCCGCAAGGGGGATCGGCCGAATGGTACCGCTGCAATCACTGTTCGAAGGCTCTGGCCATGAGGAGAAGAAACCTCGGGCAGCAGGCGGCACCACCACCGATCCACACGCATCGGAGACACCATGCATTCTCTGAAATTCGACAAAACCAATCTCATCTGCGGGCTGATCTTTGTCGGCCTAGGCATTTTCTTTGCCCTGCAATCGCTCGATCTCGAACTAGGCACGGCGTTTCGCATGGGGCCGGGTTATTTCCCGTTCATCCTCGCGCTTGCCCTGATCCTGTTCGGCGGCATCATTCTGGTACAGTCACTTCGGGTGGTGCATGAGCCGATCAGCGGCATCGCCTGGCGTGGCATGCTTTTCATTCTTGCAGCTCCCATTCTGTTCGGCATCACCGTGCGGGGCCTTGGTTTTGCTCCGTCGCTGTTCATTTGCTCGTTCGTGGCGTGCTTTGCTTCTACGCGCATGAAACCGCTTGCCGCCGTCGCCCTGTCGGTGACGGTGACGGTGTTTTCGGTACTGGTGTTCACCTACGGGCTGGGCCTGCCTTTCCGCATTTTCGGCCCCTGGCTCGGCTATTAGGATCAGCGCGACATGGAACTTTTTGACAATCTCGCGCTCGGATTTTCGACCGCAGGCTCGCTCGCCAACCTGTTTTTCTGCCTGATCGGCGTGCTGCTCGGCACCCTGATCGGCGTGTTGCCGGGCATCGGCGCCACCGCCACCATCGCCATGTTGTTGCCGATCACCTTCCAGCTGGAGCCTGTCTCCTCGCTGATCATGCTGGCCGGCATCTATTATGGGGCGCAGTATGGCGGCTCGACCACCGCCATCCTCATCAATATGCCGGGCGAATCCTCGTCGGCCGTCACTGCCATCGACGGTTACCAGATGGCCCGCAAGGGCAAGGCCGGTTCCGCATTGGCAATCGCCGCCATCGGCTCGTTTTTTGCCGGCACGGTGTCGACCTTCCTCGTCGCCATCTTTGCGCCGCCTCTCACCGAAGTGGCGCTGAAATTCGGCGCCGCCGAATATTTTTCGCTGATGGTGGTCGGCCTCGTCTCCTCCATCGCGCTGGCGCATGGCTCCATCATCAAAGCGCTGGCCATGGTCTCGCTCGGGCTGCTGCTCGGCCTTGTCGGCACTGACATCTATTCCGGCGCACCGCGCTTCACGCTCGGCATTCGTGAATATTCCGACGGCCTAAACTTTGTCGCCGTCGCCGTCGGTATTTTTGGTATCGCGGAAATCCTGCGTAACCTCGAAAACGAAAGCACCCGTTCGGTGCTGATGTCCAAGGTCAGCGGGTTGATGCCAAGCCGAGAGGATTTTCGAGCGATGATCGCGCCGGTGCTGCGCGGCACGGCGGTCGGTTCCATTCTCGGCATCCTGCCGGGCGGCGGTGCCGTGCTGGCGGCATTCGCCTCCTACACGATCGAAAAGAAGGTTTCTAAACATCCAGAAGAATTCGGCCATGGCGCGATTGCCGGTGTAGCTGGACCTGAAAGCGCCAACAATGCCGGCGCCCAGACCTCGTTCATCCCGCTTTTGACGCTCGGCATTCCGGCCAACCCAGTGATGGCGCTGATGATCGGCGCGATGATCATCCAGGGCATCGTGCCTGGCCCGAATGTGGCGGCCGAACAGCCCGCTTTGTTCTGGGGCATCATCGCCTCGATGTGGATCGGCAACCTGATGCTGGTCATCCTCAACCTGCCGCTGATCGGGCTGTGGGTGAAGCTCTTGACCATCCCCTATTACGTGCTGTTCCCGATCATCATGGCCTTCTGCTCTATCGGGGTTTATAGCGTCAATTCAAACGTCTACGACCTCTACGCCGTCGCCTTCTTCGGCTTCATAGGTTACGTGCTGGTGAAATTGCGCTGCGAGCCGGCGCCGCTGCTTCTGGGCTTTGTGCTCGGGCCTCTGCTGGAAGAGAACCTGCGGCGGGCGATGATCCTGTCACGCGGGGATGCAACGACTTTTGTCACGCGGCCGATCAGTGCCGGTCTGCTGCTCATCGCAGCGCTGGTTCTGGTGGTTGTCTTCCTGCCCAGCGTCAAGGCCAAGCGCGAAACGGTGTTCCAAGAAGAGGAGTGAAACTTCGGCGTAGGCACGAACCTCCACCATCGTCATCCTCGCCCTTGTGGCGGGGATCCAGCCGCGCCGCGTCTGCGGCGCTGTAGACTCAACGACATCAATCTCGAACAAAGTGTTTTCTCACCGCGCGGACGCGCGGTGGCTGGTCCCGGCTCAACCCTCGGGTAAAACCCGAGGGCGGGAAGACGACGGAGAGGTCGTTATTCGTCCGCCAGCCTCTGCAGATGCTGCAATTCGCCAACCGGTAGAGGCCCCGCAATCCGCCGCAAAAGCATCTCGCCCATCAAAAATCCTGCCTCGGTCAGATCCTCGTAAATCGTCTCCACCCTCGGGCGGATCTGGTCGAACAGGCCGGAGGTCTGCTTGGCGACAAAATCCACTTCTCTACCGGGCAGAAGACCGTGATCGTGGCAGGCTGCCATGATCGCCATGGCCACCACTTCACCGCCGCAGACGAAACCGTCCGGTGGTGACGGTTGGCTCAGGCGTTTGTCGAAATAGTGCCGGATATCGTCGGACTTGCTGTCCAGCGTGATGCCGGTGGCGATCTCGTAACCGATGCCTTCCTCGCGCACCGCTGCCATGAAGCCGTGGCGCATGTGATGGGCGAAGGTGAATGTTTCCGGTGGCAACACGATTGTCAGCTTGGCGCAGCCCGATGCGATCAGCTTTTTGGCTGCCCGATAGGCGAAATCGTAATTGTCGTAATCGACGAAGGGATGCGGTGTCGCAAGCTCGGTGCGGCCATGACAGATGAACGGAAAATCGTTCTGCATCAGCAGTTTGACCCGCTCGTCCATCGGCTCGGTGCGGGTAAAGATGATGCCGTCGGCGAGACGGTTGCGGATGATGTGGCTGACCGGTTCGATCTGCGGGCTGTCGGAAAAATGCGGTGAGATGACAAGGTGATAAGGCGTGCCGCGTAGCGCCGAGGTGACGCCCTTGATCATCGAGGTGGCGTAACCGAGAATTTCCTCGTGCGGATCAAGGATCAGGCTGATGACATTGGTGCGGCCTGTGCGCAGGCGCTGGGCGGCACGGTCGGGCAGGTAACCGATTTCGGCTGCCACCTGCGCCACCCGCTGGCGCGTTTCGAGCGCGATCTGCGGCGCGTCGGCCAGCGCCCGCGATACGGTCGTCACGGCAAGTCCGGTCAGGTCGGCAATTGTTCGCAATGTGGGTTTGGCGGCATCGCTGCCGCGCCCAGCACCTTTCGTGCGCCGTGCGGGACGGCGCTCCTCCAGATCGTCCAGCGGCATGTGCGGTCCTCCTCCACGACGCGCGACCGGCTGGAGGCCGCACGACATTCTTGAAAACGTTGCAAAAGCCAACTGATATTTCAAGTTCTGTTTTGGCTGATCCGTGTATTTCGATGAAATTCAGGCGTTTAGGCAGATTTCGCCGTTTTTGATAAACTGCAATTGCCGGGTTGACACCCACCGTAGTTGTATCGTTATAAATTTGCATATCCGGAGAGGAGCCCGGATTTGAGGGAGAGACATCATGAACATGCGTAACTTCGCCAGCCTCGCTGCTGGTGTTGCACTTGTGGCAATGGCTGCCGGTTCGGCAAAAGCTGCGGAAGAAGTTGAAGTCCTGCACTGGTGGACTGCCGGCGGTGAAGCCGCAGCGCTCAACGTGCTGAAGGAAAACCTCGCCAAGGAAGGCGTTTCCTGGAAAGACATGCCGGTTGCCGGCGGTTCGGGCGTTCAGGCCATGACCGCGCTTCGTGCCCGCGTCACCTCGGGTGATCCGCCGACCGCCGTGCAGATGCTCGGTTTCGACATACGCGACTGGGCCGAACAGGGCGTCGTCGGCAATCTCGACGATCTCGCCGAGAAGCAGGGCTGGGGCAAGGTCATCCCGGAAGCGCTGCAGGCGTTTTCGAAATATGACGGTCACTGGATCGCAGCACCCGTCAACGTTCACTCCACCAACTGGCTGTGGCTGAACAAGGCCGCCTTCGACAAGGCTGGTGGCAAAGAGCCCGCCAACATCGACGAGCTGATCGCGCTGCTCGACAAGTTCAAGGAACAGGGCCTGACCCCGCTCGCCCATGGCGGCCAGCCGTGGCAGGACGGCACGCTGTGGGAATCCGTCGTTCTTTCGACTGGCGGCATGGATTTCTACAAGAAAGCCGTCATCGATCTCGATCCGGCCGCTCTTTCGGGCGATCAGATGAAGAAGGTCTTTGACACGATGTCGAAGCTTCGCACCTATTTTGACCCGAACTTCTCCGGTCGTGACTGGAACCTGTCGACGGCTCTGGTCATTGAAGGCAAGGCCGGCGCCCAGCAGATGGGTGACTGGTCGAAGGGCGAATGGCTGCGCGCCAACAAGAAGCCGGGCACCGATTTTGTGTGCATGCGCTTCCCCGGCACGCAGGGCAACGTTCTGTTCAACGCCGACCAGTTCGTGATGTTCGATGTGGGTGATGCCAAGCGCGACGCGCAGATGAAGCTTGCGTCTGCTGTCGAGGATCCGGCCTTCCAGATCGCCTTCAACACCGTCAAGGGTTCTGTTCCGGCCCGCACCGACGTGCCCGGCGACCAGTTCGACGATTGCGGCAAGAAGGGCATCAAGGATGTCGCCGATGCGGCAAAGGCCGGTACGCTGGTCGGTTCGCTCGCCCATGGTTACGCCCAGCCCGGCGCCATCAAGGAAGCCGTGTTCGACGTGATCACCCAGCATCTGAATGGTCAGATCGATACGGCGACGGCCTTGAAGCGTTTGCCGGAAGCGGTTGCTGCTGCCAAGTGATTTGGTGCGGGGTGCGCTCTGTGAGTGGAAAAGACCCCGCCCCAAACCCCTCCCCACAAGGGGGAGGGGCTTAACACGGCCTCACTGTTCTAACTTAATCGGGGCAGGCGTTTGCCGCATGTTTTCTCCCTCCTTGAGGGGGAGATGGCCGGCAGGCCAGAGGGGGACTTTGGCCAATCCCACCACTTGGCCTCATGTCCGGAAGACCTGCCGACATTTTTCCGAACTCTGCCGGAGATCATCATGACCACAATCGAACCGGCCACTGCTTCACCGCCGCGCCGTTCTTTCGCCGATAACCTGCGCGGCTGGCTTCCAAAGCTCGTGCTGGCGCCGTCCTTTGCGGTGATCCTGCTGTTCGTCTACGGTTTCATCCTGTGGACCGTCTATCTGTCCTTCACCAATTCGCGCATCCTGCCGGTCTACAAACTGGTCGGTTTCGATGCCTATGTGCGCCTGTGGTCGCAGCCGAACTGGTATATGGCGATGAAGAACCTCGCCATTTTCGGCGTGCTTTATATTGGCATCTGCATTTCCATCGGTCTTGGCCTTGCCATCCTGATGGACCAGCGCATCCGCGCCGAAGGCATCCTGCGGCCGATCTTTCTTTATCCGATGGCGCTGTCCTTCGTCGTAACCGGCACGGCCTGGAAATGGTTTCTCAATCCCGGCCTCGGCATCGAAAACACCATGCACAATCTCGGCTGGGAAAGTTTCAAATTCGACTGGCTGGTGAACCCGGACATGGCGATCTACACCGTCGTCATTGCCGGTGTCTGGCAGGCCTCCGGCTTCGTCATGGCGATGTTTCTGGCGGGCCTGCGCGGCATCGATGGCGAGATCATCAAGGCCGCCCAGATCGACGGCGCGCCGCTCACCAAGATTTACCGCCGCATCATCATTCCGATGTTGCGCCCGGTCTTCCTGTCGGCCTTCATCGTGCTCGCGCATATGGCGATCAAGTCCTATGACCTGGTGATCGCGCTCACCGGCGGCGGTCCTGGCAATGCCACCGAACTGCCGTCCACCTTCATGTATTCCTACACATTCACCCGCAGCCAGATGGCCGTCGGTTCGGCCAGTGCGGTGATGATGCTGATGGGCATCACGGCGATCATCGTGCCTTATCTCTATTCCGAACTGCGGGAGAAACGCTGATGAGCGGCGCTGTCCACGAAACCGTCAGCGGCGGCTCGGCTAAAACCGCTCGCATCGTCATCTATGGCCTGCTGCTTCTGCTCGCCGCCATCTATCTCCTGCCGCTCTATGTGATGCTTACCACCTCGCTCAAATCGCTCGACGAGATCCGTGGCGGTGACATGCTGTCGCTGCCGGCCTCGCCGTCGATTGCGGCATGGACAAAAGCATGGGGCGAGGCTTGCATCGGCGTCACCTGCACCGGCATCAAGGGGTATTTCTGGAACTCCATCAAGATGGTGGTTCCGGCGGTGATCATTTCCACATTGCTCGGAGCGCTGAATGGCTACGTGCTGACCAAGTGGCGTTTTCCGGGCCACAAGATCGTCTTCGGCATGATGCTGTTTGCCTGCTTCATCCCGTTTCAGGCGGTGCTGATTCCGATGGCGCGCATGCTCGGCATGATGGGCATCGCCAACACCACGACAGGTCTTGTCTTCGTGCACGTGATCTACGGCCTCGGTTTCACGACGCTGTTCTTCCGCAACTATTACGAGGCGTTTCCGGACGAATTGATCAAGGCGGCGATGATGGATGGTGCCGGTTTCTTCCGCATCTTCTGGCGCATTCTTCTGCCGACATCGGGGCCGATCATCGTCGTCACCGTCATCTACCAGTTCACCAATATCTGGAACGACTTTCTGTTCGGCGTGTCCTTCTCGTCAGGCGGTTCCTCGCCGATGACGGTGGCGCTCAACAACCTCGTTGCCTCCTCCACCGGCGTGAAAGAATACAATGTCGACATGGCTGCTGCGGTGTTCGCGGCGCTGCCGACCCTGTTCGTCTACATCGTCGCCGGACGCTATTTCGTGCGTGGCTTGATGGCCGGCGCAGTCAAGGGATAAACTCATGAGCTTTCTTGAAATCAGGAACCTGCGCAAGAAGATCGGTAATGTCGAAGTTCTGAAGGGCATCGATATCGAGCTGGAAAAGGGCGGGTTTCTCGTGCTCGTCGGCCCGTCCGGCTGCGGCAAGTCCACGCTGCTCAATGCCATTGCCGGCCTTTTGCCGCTGACTTCGGGCGATATCGTCATCGACGGACAGGTGGTCAACGACCTGCATCCGTCGCAGCGCGATATCGCCATGGTGTTCCAGTCCTATGCGCTTTATCCGAACATGACGGTGGAAGAGAATATTGCTTTCGCGTTGGAAATGCGCGGTGTGCCGAAGGACGAGCGTGCTGCGGCGGTGAAGGTTGCAGCAAAAACGCTGCAGATCGAACACCTGTTGACCCGCCGTCCGAGCCAACTGTCCGGCGGCCAGCGCCAGCGTGTCGCCATGGGCCGTGCGCTGGTGCGTAAACCCCGCGTCTTCCTGTTCGATGAACCGCTGTCCAACCTCGACGCAAAACTGCGTGTCGAAGTGCGTGCGGAAATCAAGTCGCTGCACCAGAACACGCATGCCACCATCGTTTACGTTACCCACGACCAGATTGAGGCGATGACGCTGGCGACCAAGATCGTCGTGCTGAAGGAAGGCACGGTGCAGCAGATCGGCACGCCGGCGGAAATCTACAATCTTCCCGCCAACCTGTTCGTCGCCGACTTCATGGGCTCGCCGGCCATGAACATGCTGGATGGCAAGGTCGTCGGCTCCGGCTCCGAGGCGCGTATCGCATTGTTCGGCGATCAGAACATCACGGTCCCTGTGCCGCCGACGGTGGCCGCCGGTGCGTTGAGCGAAGGTCAATCCGTATTGCTCGGCCTGCGGCCGGAAGCGATCACCGATACCAGCCTGCTCGACCCGCAAGCCCGTTCGATCGCCGAAATCGAGGCGCCTGTCATCATGACCGAGCCGACGGGGTCAGACACGTTTGTGACAGCCGAGCTGGGGGCCAAACACTTTACCGCCCGTACCCGTGCGGAAGTGTCCTGCCAGCCGGGAGAGCGTTTCCGTTTCGCCTTCAATCTCGACAAGGCAGTCGTGTTCGATCCACAGAGCGGCCTGCGCCTCTAGTCTTTTTTCTACTTGCAGATCATCAAGGGAAGTCCCGGTTATACGGTGGCTTCCCTCTGCATTTGCGCAGCTGTTCATCGTGTGATCGCTAAAAATCCTTTTAAATTATATGCTTATTCGAGGTGAAGATTTCGATTTCATGAGCATCGCACACAATCCAACTTGGCCTCGCGCTTGAATTCGGTTAGAAGGCGTTAACCTCTTTGGACGGGACGAGGGTCAGGACTATCGGAATGCGAATGGCGGGGGCCGCGAAAAAATCTCCGGACTCGAAAGAGTTGAGTATGTTGCATGGGTAGGTTTTCACACCTTTTTCCCAAGGCGACCATTGGCGCCTATCTGATCGCTTTCGCCGCCGTCATCGCTCTTCCGCTTCTAGCCTTCGTCATCTTTCTGATGTTCCAGCTGGAGCAAAACGAGCGCGAAAAACTCAACAGCGAAACCGCGGAAGACGCCCAGATCCTCGGCCGCGCTGTCGATCGCGAGCTGCGCGACATGGCGACAACGCTGCGGCTGCTCAGCAATTCACCGGAAATCGAACGGGGCGAGTTGGCCGATTTCCACCGGCGCACCCAATCCAGCCTGCGCGGCAGTTCGCTTTATGCGCTGCTTGTTGCCGAAGATGGCCAGCTTCTCCTGAACACCCGCGTGCCGTTCGAGACCGCGCTCGGCAAGATGGGCAACATGCCGGCGCTGAGTTCCGCCTTGCGGTCAGGTCGCACGGAAGTGTCCGATGTGTTCCGTGGCGCCACCAGCGGCAACTGGGTTTTCAACGTGACCCTGCCGCTGCCGAAGGAAATGCGCGGTGATGTCGGTGCCCTGATCCTGACGCAAAATGTCTCGGAACTCAAAAACGTGCTGTCGACCGAGGGCCTGCCGAAAGACTGGTCAGTGGCGATCGTCGATCAGACCGGCAAGATCGTCGTGGCTGACGGCGCGACGGAGCTGACCGTGGCAAGCCCGTTCCCGGCCAACATGCTCTCCCTGATGAGAGGGCAGAACGGCACGATCGAGGATGTCGGTGGTTCGCCGCGACAGATGTACGGTTATTACACCCATCCCGAATGGTCGTGGAAAGTCGTCGTCTGGGGGCCAATCGCCTCCGCGCAGGAAAGTATCCTAAGCACATGGCGTTACCTGATTGCCGGTAGCGGCCTTCTGCTGCTCATTGGCTTCGGTTTTGCCTGGCTGGTGGCGCGGCAGTTACGGGTGCCGATCCGCCAGATTTCCGAGATGGCCGACCGGATTGGTCGGGGTGAGATCGTATCGCCGGTCGAAACCAAAATCATCGAAGCCAACCACGTGGCGATTGCGCTCTCCAACGCTTCTTTTGACCGTAGCCAGGCTGAAGACCGCATTCATCTGATTCTCCATGAACTCGTGCACCGGACGAAAAACATCCTGACGCTGATCCAGGCGATGATGCGCCAATTGGCCCGACAGGATACGACGATGGATGAATTCCAGAAGGCGATCAGTACGCGCTTGCAAGGGCTTGGTCGCTCGATCGAGGCACTGGCGCGAGAGCAGTGGGCCGGTGTGCCGATGCGGCGTGTCGTGGAAATTCATCTGTCGAATTTTTCCGAAACGCTTGATCGCGTGGACATGCACGGCGAGGATTTCGTTCTGAAGGCGGAAGCCGTGCAAAACCTTGGTCTCGTGCTGCACGAGTTGACGACCAATTCGATGAAATACGGTGCCTTGTCCTCGCAGAACGGACGTGTGCAGATTTCCTGGTCCGACGTCGCCGCCGAAAGTGGCGAGCGGACGCTGCGGCTGGTGTGGGAAGAAAGCGGCGGACCGCCGGTGCGTGCGCCGTCTTCTACCGGTTTTGGAACGACGATCATCAAGCGGCATGCGGCGGCGGCCTTTGGCGGCCGCGCCGATGCCGAATATCCGGTCGCGGGTTTCCGCTGGACGCTGACGGCCCCGCGCCACCAGTTGGAGCGCACGGCTGAAGACCGCCGACGCGAAGCCGCGCGGCTCGGTTAGTCGGTGGACACGATCTCCACCGTACAAACGGCAAGGTGACGGAACTAGTTGGATGACATCGCCGTTTTGCGAAAATGGACGCGTATTCATCCACCTCCGTTTCCGAGCCCGGCGAAGGGCTCGCCATTCTCTCCACTATCGGCCTGACCTATGTCAGCGACAGAGAGCCGGGAATCCGCCGTCTGCGGCGCGGCAAGGGGTTTTGCTACAAGCTACCGGATGGCTCTCATCTGGCCGACAAGGCGCACAAGCTGCGCATCGGTGCGCTTGGCCTGCCGCCAGCCTATGAAGATGTGTGGATCTGCCTTGATCCGAGCGGCCATCTGCAAGCCACTGGTTTCGACAGCCGCGGGCGAAAGCAGTATCGTTATCATACCGACTGGCAATCATTCCGCAGCGATTTGAAATACGATCAGATGATCGAGTTTGCAGAAGCGCTACCGAAGATACGCCGCAAGGTTCAACGCGATCTTGCTGAAGGGCTGGATGGACCACAGGCGGTGATCGCCGCATTGGTGGCGCTGCTGGATGCCACGCATCTGCGGGTCGGCAATCGTGCCTATGCGAAGGAAAACAAGACCTATGGCGCGACCACGCTTTTGAAGCGGCACATGGTCCTGTCGGATGACAGCATGGTGCTGAAATTCTCCGCCAAGGGTGGCAAGCGTGTCAGCCACACGATCCGCCATCCGCGTCTGCAGCGCATTCTCGAAACCATCGCGGATCTGCCGGGCCGCCAGCTGTTTTCCTGGCCGGATGAGGACGGCGTCCCGCGCGGTATAGACAGTGGCCGCTTGAACGCCTACCTGGCCGCCGCTTCCGGTTTGCCGATCTCGGCCAAGACTTTTCGGACATGGGGCGGCAGCCTGGCCGCTTTCATGGCTGCATGGAAGGCGGCAGCCGATGAGGAGGTCGTGCGTATCAAAATGCTGACGGCAGCCGCGTCGCAGGAATTGCAGAATACGCCGGCGGTATGCCGCTCCAGCTATATCCACCCCGGCATTCTGGCCTTGGCGGAGGATGTGTCGCCGTTGCAGAAGATCATGGCCACCCCGAAGCTGGTGGAAAAGGAGACAAGCGGTCTCAAGGCCGATGAGCGGCGGTTGCTGGCGTTTCTGAAGCTAGTGGGTTGAATCGGTTAAGTCGCAGCTCCCCTGTCATTGCGTGGCTCTTGCCGTCACGAGGCTTTTGCCTCCGGGTAACCTCTGCCCAGTCATTCTCCAGCTCTCCGTCATCAGCCTCGGGTTTGACCCGAGAACCCATACTTCACCCGCTGAGTGTGTTTGGCCGTGGATCCTCGCGCCTAGCCCGAGGATGACGAGAGAGAGAGGGGAGGGCCTACCAACCTGTTACCCCCAGCACAAAAAAACGCTCGCCGAACCGGCGAGCGCTATCTGCATTCCAAATTTCGACAGGGCGTTACGCCGCTCGTCTGTGCAAGCCTTCCTGCACTTCCTCGACGATCTTGCCGACAAAAGCCGGAAGGTCGTCCGGCGAGCGTGAGGTTATGATGCCGTTATCAACGACCACTTCCTCGTCCTTCCACGAAGCACCGGCATTTTTCACATCGGTGCGGATCGATGGATAGGAGGTTGCCTTGCGGCCACGCAACGCATCGGCTTCGATCAGCAGCCACGGCGCATGGCAGATGGCCGCCACCGGTTTGCCGCTTCTGACGAAATCGCGCACCACCTTCATGGCGTCCTTATCGGCGCGCAGCTTGTCCGGGTTGATCTGGCCACCTGGCAAAACCAGCGCATCGAATTCGTCGGCGTTGACGTTGGCCGCCTGCAGATCGACCGTGACGCTGTCGCCCCAATCGGTCTTGTCCCAGCTTTTGATTTCACCGGTCTTGATCGACGCGATTTTCACGTCGGCGCCTTTGCTTCTCAACTCGTCGAGAGGCACGCGCAGTTCGGAGCGCTCATAGCCATCGGTCGCGAGGATGAGGATGCGCGCGGAATCGATCTGTGTCATGCAATTCTCCTTTTGTTGTTCGTTGCGGCCGTCACGGGTGATGTCACAGGCGGCCGGTGGAAAGATCGCGTCCGTTGATGGAGGCAGGGACGCTCATTTCTTCCCGAGGGGATCGCGGCAGAGGAAGCGCAACGGCTTCCGGCACGACCACATGAGGCTCATGGATCGCAACGGTTTTCACCGGCTGCGGTACCCGAGCGATGTTGAAGAGACGGCTCAGTCTACCTAGAATATGGGTCATCGTGTATCTCCGTCGCCCGAAAAGGTCTTTTGCCTTTTCCATGAAGAGCTAACCGTGGGCGGGGATAAACGTTCCAAAGGAACTCGGCAGCGATCTTCGAGAAGACCGCTCACGGTTTGCCGGATATGTCTGCTTCAGATCGGCACGACAAGCATGGCACAAACGGCAACTGCAAGGACGACGCTGGCGGCTTCAAACCATTCTCTGGTCATTGTTTTTACTCCCTGAATTGTGAAGTAAAGAACGATCATCGAGCATTTCAGTTCCACACAATCGCCACATATGTGAACGCGGTCCTAGTGACCGTTATCGAGCTTCTGCTGGGCTTTCATCCGTGCGCGCGCAGCTTCCAGAATGGAACCGGTTTCACGCGCAGCAGCCGTTTCGATGGCAAATCCCTCGCCCGGCGCGATGCCGGGATCTTCTTCGTGATCCTTGAACGTCGCATCCTCGGTCAGCCTGTGCAGCAAGGCTTTCGTGGTTTCCTCGCCACCCATCATTGCCGCTAACCAGGTTATCATCAGTTCGCGATGCGCGTTGAGACGACCTTCCAGTTCTTCCGGTGAGAGTGCAGGCATCGGCAAATTCTCCTTGGTGGTGACGGTTACATCGGCAGATAGAGGAGAGGTCGGGCGAGGGAAGCCCTGTCGGGTTTTTGCCATATTTCGGTTTCCGGACGGAACGAAATGCCGCGCTGCATCATTAATGGCCGAACCTTCACTCATCGGGGCGCGGCATGGATATGACAGTGAATAATTTCGAGATCACAGCGGGATCATGGACCCAGCTCGGCGCCAATTTCGACGGCGAGGGCACCAATTTTGCGATCTTTTCTGCCCATGCCGAGCGCGTCGAGCTTTGCCTGTTTGATGCAAGCGGGTCCCACGAGGTCGCCCGGCTGACCTTGCCAGAATATACCAACGAAATTTTTCACGGTTATGTGCCCGGACTCAAGCCCGGTCAGCTTTATGCCTACCGCGTCCATGGTGTCTTCGACCCGGAAGCCGGCCATCGCTTCAACGCCAACAAGCTGCTGATCGACCCTTATGCCCGCGAACTGGTGGGCGAGTTCAAGTGGAATGAGGCGCATTTCGCCTATGATCTGCTCGCCGAAGACAAGGATCTGACCTTCAACGAGCTGGATAGCGCGCCCTATACGCCAAAATGCAGGGTGATCGACCCCTATGGTTTCGACTGGGGCAAGGATGCCTCGCCGAACATCTCATGGCCGGCGACCATCGTCTACGAAACCCATGTGAAGGGTTTTACCCAGCTCAACAAGGCGATCCCGGAAAAACTGCGCGGCACGTTTGAAGGCATGGGCCACAAGGCGACGGTAGATTACATCAAGAGCCTCGGCATCACGTCTGTCGAACTGATGCCGATCCACGACTTCCCGCAGGATCAGCATCTGCTCGACAAGGGGCTCAACAATTTCTGGGGCTACAATTCGATCGGCTTTTTCGCGCCGGCCTCGCGCTATTACGGCCCGAACGGTATCGCCGGTTTCCGCGACATGGTGCGGTCGTTCCATGATGCCGGTATCGAGGTCATTCTCGACGTGGTCTACAACCACACGGCCGAAGGCAACGAGCTTGGTCCGACGCTGTCCTTCAAGGGCATCGACAACTTTTCCTATTACCGCACGCTGCCCGACCAACATCGTTACTACATAAACGATACCGGCACAGGGAATACGGTGAACACCTCGCATCCGCGCGTGCTGCAGATGGTGATGGACAGCCTGCGTTACTGGACCGAACACATGCATGTCGACGGTTTCCGTTTCGACCTCGGCACAATTCTCGGCCGCGAGCCGGAGGGTTTTGACCAGCGCGGCGGCTTTTTCGATGCGGTGACGCAGGATCCGGTTCTGTCGAAAACAAAGCTGATCGGCGAACCTTGGGATATCGGTCCGGGCGGCTATCAGGTCGGCGGCTTCCCGCCGGGCTGGGCCGAATGGAACGACAAGTACCGCGATACAGTGCGCGAATACTGGAAGGGCGACAACGTGCCGACCGATTTTGCCGCGCGCCTGCTCGGTTCCGGCGATCTTTACGATCAGCGTGGCCGCCGCCCGTGGGCCAGCGTCAATTTCGTCACCGCCCATGATGGTTTTACGCTGAACGACCTCGTTTCCTACAATGAGAAACACAACGAGGCGAATGGCGAGGACAACAACGACGGCCATAACGACAACCGTTCCTACAATTACGGTGAGGAAGGCCCGACCGAGGACGAGGGCATCAACGCGGTGCGCGAGCGCCAGAAGCGCAATTTTCTCGCCACGCTGCTGTTCTCGCATGGCACGCCGATGCTCTTGGCCGGCGACGAGTTTGGTCGCAGCCAGATGGGCAACAATAACGGTTATTGCCAGGACAGCGATATTTCATGGGTCCACTGGGAGGACCTGCCGGAGACCTGCGAGGAGTTGCGCGAGTTTACGCGTCAGCTGATCGGTCTCCGGCAGACTCAACCATTGCTCAGACGCGAAAACTGGCGCGACGGGCTGGATGTGAAATGGTTCAATGCCGGCGGTGGTTTCCAGACCGCGGAGCAGTGGGAAGAGGGCTCGACGATCGGTCTTTATCTCGGTCGTGGCGACCTGAAGGAGGAAGAGGGCATCTGGCACGACGTGCTGATGCTGTTCAATCCGTTCGAAGGCACGGTGCCGTTCCGCATCCCGCAATTCGGCGAGGGCGGCTGGGTGCTGGAATTGACCACGGCTGATGTGACCAAGCATGGCCAGGTGATCACCAAGGAAAAGGATTTTGAGCTGGAAGGCCGCAGTCTGGTGCTCTTCCGCCGGCCGTGAGATCCCCACCGTCTTCCTCGGGACATGCCCGAGGAAGACGTTTGGCGCAATCTCGTATATTCCTTATTTCAAGGCGGGTTGATCGACCCGCCTTATTTTGCGATCACTCTCCAATAGAATTGCGCGAGGGAGACGCATCATAACCGCCGAAAAGAACAAGCATAAGTCCGTTCTGTCTCGCTTGGGCTCGCAAAAGCTGCCGATGCCGTGGAAAATAACGGTCGCATTCTGGGTGGCAATAGCCGTGTTGATGCTGTCGGCGATCGCGACCCAGCATATGGAATGGTACGGCGTTTCCAGCCGTTTGTTCGCCTATATGGCGCTTTGCGCGGTAGGTTATGTCATCAGCTGGCTTTGCCTCGTTTATGTGAATACCCGGCATACGGCGAGGCGGCTGACTGGGCGCAGCCGCGAGGATAAATCGTGACCCTCTTCCTGCGCAGCTATCTGATCTCGCTTGGCTTCTTGCTTGGTGCGGGTGGCGTCGGCGCGCTGCTTCTTGATTGCAGCGGAAAACTGTCCATCGGATGGCTGGGTGGCATCGTCGCGGTTGCTATTGCTCTGTTCGGCACTGTTTTGCTGTTCGTCGGCATGTTTGGTAGCCCGGCGCGAGTCGAAGTCTGGGTAGACTGGACGTCGGTTCACGAAGGCAGCATCGTTCTTGCCATCGTGGCGCTGCCGCTGTTTTTGATATTAAGACTTTTCCAGCATATGGACCGCCGCCCGCCTGTAACGCTTCCGATCACCGAGATTCGCGGAAAGCGTGCCGAGCGTCGGCAGCGTGCAGAGCTTAGGCAAAAACGCCATCAGTAAACCTGACGGCGGGCGCCTTCGTCGCTGGCTGGCGTCGTGCCGCGCACGAGACTATTGTAGACATTGGCGTATTGCTCGGCGCTGCGTTCCCAGGAAAATTTTGTCTTCATGCCCTGGTTCTGCAGGCGTGCCCAGCTGCGCGGGTCGGCATAGGCATCGAGCGTGCGGCGCAATGCCAGTCGCAGGCCGTCGGTGTTGACCGGGTGGAACTGGAAACCGGTGGCGACACGGGCGGAAATTGCCGCGTCATTGGCATCGATGATGGTTTCAGACAGGCCGCCGGTGCGCGAGACCACCGGCACGCAGCCATACCGCAACGCATAAAGCTGGGTGAGGCCGCAAGGCTCGAAACGCGAGGGCTGCACGATGGCATCGGAACCCGCATGGATGAGATGCGCTGTCGGTTCGCCATACCCGATATGCACGGCCATGCGGCCGGGAAAACGGTCGGCGGTTTCCAGCAGTTTCTGCTCTATGTCGTGGTCGCCCTGGCCGAACACGATGATACGCCCACCTTTGAAGATGACCTCGTCGGCCGTATCGGCCAGCATGTCCATGCCCTTCTGCCAGGTCAGACGGCTGACGGCGGAAAAGATTGGGCCATCGCCGCGATCAAGGCCGAAGTGGTCTAGCAGGGCATTGCGGTTGGCGCGTTTGCGGCGCAGGCTTGTGCTGTCATAGGTCTGCGGAATATGCTCATCGGTGGCAGGATCCCATATATCCATGTCGATGCCGTTGACGATGCCGCGCAGGATCGTCACACGTTCGTTCAGCACGCCATCCAGCCCCATGCCGAAACGCGGGGTCAGGATTTCGCGGGCATAGGTGGGACTGACGGTGATGATCGCATCCGCCGTCTGCAAGCCACCTTTCAGGGTGCTGATATCGCCAAAATATTCAAGGCAATCCATCGATAGAGCGCTTTCCGGCAGCCCCATGAAGGGAAGCAGGCTGGAATCATACTGGCCCTGGAAGGCGAGGTTGTGGATCGTGAGCACGACGGGTGTCTTGCAGCCCATTTCACGCATGTAGACGGAGGTCAGGGCCGATTGCCAATCGTGGGTATGGACCAGATCCGGCAGCCAGCCGGGCAGGATGCCATTGGCGATTTCGGCGCCGGCGAGAGACAGCGCGGCAAAACGTTTCCAGTTGTCGGGATGATCATTGCCGGACTGGTCGACATAGGGGCCGCCCGGGCGGTCATAAAGCGTCGGGATGTCGAGGACAAAAAGTTCGAGATCGCCGACCTTGCCGTGCAGCAGCGAAGCGCGCTCACCAAGCAGGTCTTCGAAGACCAGCAACGGCACATGCGAACCAATCGCTCGCATGACGGCCGGATAACCCGGCACAAGCGTCGTGGTCTCTATGCCGGAAGAAAGCAATGCCTTCGGAAGCGAGCCTGTGACATCGGCTAGACCACCCGTCTTGATCAGCGGGAAGACCTCGGATGTCACTGAAAGCACGCGCATGGACTGCATTTCCCCCTTACGAAACAGCTGGCCGGTGGTACGGCCCATATTCTTGCGCGCAATAACGGCAGCGCCCGATTTGTTGCGCATGCCCGCCTGTTCGAAGGTTATAGGTGCATTCATGGTCATGCCTGCCTCCCACATGCTTGCCCCGCATATGCCAGGTTACAGGGGGGCATGCGAAAATGCCTGATACCTGCGTGGCAAGGGGCGTCATCGTCCACCTCAAGGTTCCACGCAAAAGGTAAACGAAACCAATGCTTCACAACAAAACTCGTCAATTACAGACAAAACAATACGTTTGCCGCGGAGATATCCGCGGCAGCGCCATCTATGTGAAAGTCGAAACCGTTTTAGTCGGCAGCGAGCTTTTTGGATCTTGTCTTGGCAGCCGGTTTAGCGTCGGCGGCAATCGCCTTAGCTTTCACAGGCTTGGCGGCCTTTGCAGCCGGTTTTGCCGGTGCCGGCTTGGTTTCGGCTGATTTGGTTTCCGCCGCCTTTTCTGTCGCTGGCTTGGCCTCTACGGATTTCGCAGGGGCAGCCTTGTCAGTTTTCGGCTTTGCAACGTTAGTTACGGCTTCAGTTTTTTTCGTCGCTGCCTTTTCGGTGGCAGCACCGTTGACCTTGGGTTTCTTGCCCTTCGGCAGACCCTTGGTCACACCAAGCGGTGCAAACAGCAGATATTCCTGCCGTGCCCTTTCCCAGTGTTCGCTATCCTTGCCTGTCGGATAACCTTCTTCTTCCCACAACGTGTAGGCACGCTTACTAATCCACTCGTGTTCGGATTCCGCCATGATTACGTCTCCGTTCGCCCGACTGTCACAACAGATGACACTCGCAAAAGTTCCGTTACGCAAGGTAATTTTTTGTGCGGTGCGTCTTTTTTTATTGGAACCTTTTTTAGATCTCGCCGTTCGAGCAACGGGAGGAGATCAGACATGCAAAACTACTTCGATATATTGCCCCACTCGACGGGCTGGATTTACGTGATTGGCGGCATGCCCTCGGCGTCTTATCCAAGCTATGCTTTATGCCTGAAAGCAGCACATCTGCACGCCGAACGTGATCGGCACAGACTGCAGAAACCCGTTTTCCGCCGGCAGGAACTTGATGGCGGAATGGCGCACTGCGATCAGAATGTGACCACGCCCTATCCCCAGATACGCTCCTGAAAAGACATCTGGATGACACGTCAAGGCCCGCCGATGGCGGGCCTTTTATGTTGCGACGCGATAAAATCACGCTGCCTTTTTGGCTGCGGAATTGACGGCGGTGGTGGCAAGAGTGGTCAGCGTCTCGTCGGTCTTGCTTTCTTCGGCAAGCGTTTCTGCCAGCAGCGCCGCAGCTTCCTTCATGCCAAGCTGCTTTGCCCAGGCGACGAGCGTGCCGTAACGGCTGATTTCGTAATGTTCGACAGCCTGCGCGCCGGCAAGCAGGCCAGCATCAAGTGCTGGCGTGCCCTTGAATTCATCCAGGATTTCTTCGCCTTCGGCAAGAATGCCCTCGATGGCGTCACAGGTCTTGCCCTGCGCGCGTTTGCCGATGATCTCAAAAACCTGTTTCAGGCGGTCGATCTGGCCTTCTGTTTCTTCCTTGTGGGTCAGGAACGCCTGCTTCAGCTTTTCGTCCTGTGCGCCGCGGGCCATCTTCGGCAGCGCTTTCACGATCTGGCGCTCGGCGTAATAGATGTCCTTGAGGGTTTCATAGAACAGATCTTCCAACGTCTTCGTTGTTGCCATGACAGGCGTCCTCCTGATTTGCGGGTGATCTTTGAAAAGAAATGTCTGATCGACGTGTGTGATAGACGATCAGCTAACCGGCAGTCGGTCGAATTGTTCCTGCCGTGTCCGCAATCGTACGAACGCAGGAAGTCATGGAACCCGACGAGAAGCGCCGCCGGATCTGATCTCGGGATGAAGATGAAGGGAAGAAAAAGATCAGGCTTTGTCGACGAGTTTTTCGTGGAGAGCTTTCTGAAGGTCCTGTGCCAACTTCAACAGCCGGTCCGGAACATCTTCCTTTTCGATTTCGGTAAGGAGAACGGCAACCTCTTGCGTCACCCGGCTGCCGAGCGTGGCGGGGTCTTCGGGAACAAGCGTGCTGTCTTTCGTCATTCTCGCCTCTGCCGCATGGAGCCGCCGGATTGTGCCGGGTCCTTGATTGCCCCCAAGCGCTTCAGTCTACGGGCGCATGCTTAACTATTCGAAAGCGCAGAATGACAGCCCAAGTCAATGCTCGGTGTGTGCATTGCACCCATGCAGCAGGCGGCGGCGGTGATTCCCTGAAAGCCTGATGCGCGAATGCGACAGGTTTGGCGGCGCGCGGAACCAAATGCGCCGAGCAGGCGTTTGCACCCGTCAATCCCGTCAGTGAGTTTTGCTAAGAGGTGCGCCCCTGTGTCTGAATCACAATTGAAAAGTGATCCTGCACGCGCCGATATCGTCCGGCTGATCCCCGCACTTCGTGCCTTCGCCCGAACATTCTGCCGCAATCCGACCGATGCCGACGACCTTGTGCAGGAAACCCTGATGAAGGCGCTCGGCAATCTCGACAAGTTCGAGCCGGGGACAAAGCTGAAGTCGTGGCTGTTCACCATTATGCGCAACACGTTTTACACCCGCGCCAAGGTTCTGGGCCGCGAGGCGCCGGGGCTGGAGGAAAACGTTTCTGGCGATACGCCGATTGCCGCTTCTCAGGAAGTGGCCGCACGCGCGAAAGAGGTGCAGCGCGCTTTGCAAAAGCTGCCGCCGCATTATCGCGAAGTGCTGACGCTGGTGGCGATCCTTGGCGAAAGTTACGAATCCGCTGCCGAAATCTGCAACTGCGCTGTCGGCACGGTGAAGAGCCGCCTTAACCGTGCCCGCCACCAGATCCTGCTCGAACTGGGCGAGGACAACGAAAACGAAGCCACTCATGTCTGACGGGTTTCGTTTCATAAAACAGGGAGAGATACCATGAAAACCATCACAACCTTTGCCGCGATCGCGCTGGCCTCCAGCGCCACCTTGACCGTCGCTGCCGATCAGGTGGCGCCTGCCACCGCAGCAGGCACGGCAAAATTCGTTGGTGCCAAGGGTGAAGATGCCGGCAAGGCGGACTTGATCACCACGCCATCGGGCGTGCTGATCAATGTCGAGATCAAGGGTCTCCCTGCCTCGCAATGGGTGGCTTTCCATGTGCATGAGACGGGTAGCTGTGACGCTGCTTCGCATCACGAATCTGCCGGTGGGCACTTCAATCCGGATGGCAAGGAGCACGGTTACCAGGCGGCCAATGGCCCGCATGCCGGTGATATGCCGAACCAGTATGTTGGTGCCGATGGTGTGTTGAGGGCGCAGGTGATCAATGACGCTGTGACGCTCGATAAGGGCGAGGTGGGCATTGTCGGCAGGGCGCTGATGGTTCACGCCAAGCCGGACGACTACAAAACCCAGCCATCCGGCGCCGCGGGGGACCGACTGGCCTGCGCCGTCATCGAGTAAAGCTTCCCAAAGTGAAGGACCCGGCTCACGCAGGGTCCTGATCAAGCTCCGAATAGTGCCGGAAAACGTCGGATTCGTTGAAATCCAGCCGTCTGTCCGAGGCTAGGTAGGTCGCAATATTCGGGCGTGCGCCCACCTTCTTGTGCAGCGCCATCACCTTCGGGTAACGCTTATCCAAATCCGAGGTGGCGCGTGGAAAGGCATAACGCAGTCCATCCACGACGTGGAATAACGACAGGTCGATGGTTGTCAGGCTATCGCCCACGACGAAACCGTTTTCGGTCGGGTTTTTGACGATCACCTTTTCGAAGTAGCCGAGAAATTTGGGAATGCGACTTTCGATGAATGCTTCAGATCGCTTCTTTGCTTCCGCCTTCTGGTCCTCGTAATAATCGTCGATGCCGAGCGGATGGTGGGTGTCATGTGCTTCGGCAACGAAATCCGCCAGTGTCAATTGCAGACCCTTTGCAAAGATCCGCTCCTGTTCGTCTGTCGGTGCCAATCCGTGTTTTGGCCCGAGATAATCGAGAATGTTGGCGACATGGGAGACGATCAACTCACCGTCCTTCAGGAATGGTGGCGCAAATGGCGGGTAGGGGCCGGAATTGTCGCCTAAATAATCCATGATCGCTTTCGTGCCGGCTTTGCCCTTGCCCATTTCGCGATAGGGCGCTCCGGTTTCTTCCAGAACCAATCGCACGAATTCGCCGCGTCCGGGGATGTCGTCCCAGTAATAAAGTTCATAGGTCACGTGATGCCTTTCACCGTGTTTTTCGGGTGTCCCGGACAACACCGGTATCACGCCTCAGGTTCCCGCCAGTAACGCGCAAAACTGTCACGGAACTTTTTGGCGCCTGTCAGGTTGACGGGCGGGCGTGGAGCGCAATCTTCCCTCCATACATTCCGTTTTTCGAATGCAATTCTGTTGCAGCAGGGGGCCGACATGGCGATCACCGTTACCGCGATCCTTTTCACTCTGATCGGGATCGCGCTGGCTGCGGGTGGCGGTCACTTGATGATGATCGGGGGCAGCGCCTATTACCTGATCACCGGCGTCGCCTTCGTGCTCACTGCCATTCTTCTGTTCATGCGCCGGCCGCTGGCGCTTTGGTTATACTCCGCAATCATTCTGGGATCGCTTGGATGGGCGGTTTGGGAAGTCGGGCTTGACTGGTGGCAGCTTGGGCCGCGAGGCGGCGTCATCATCGTGCTCGGCATCTGGTTGCTCACACCGTGGATCCGCAGACCGCTTGGTTTTTCCAGCCCCACAACGGGCTTCCGTTATGGCGCCGATGTGCGGCCGCTGGCGGTCTCCGTCTGCATCGCCGTTCTGGTGGCGCTGGTGTCGATGATGTTCGATCCGCATGACCAATCCGGCGATCTGCCGGAAGAGGTGGTGGCGGCAGCTCCCGATCTCGGCGGCAATGTGCCGCCCGGCGACTGGCATCAATATGGTCGCACACCTTTCGGTCAGCGTTATTCGCCGCTCGACCAGATCAACAAGGAGAATGTGGCGTCGCTTACCGAAGTCTGGCGTTTCCAGACCGGTGACGTCAAACTTCCCGAAGATGTTGGCGAAACCACCTATCAGGTGACGCCGCTGAAAGTGGGCAATACGCTGTTTCTCTGCACGCCGCATAACTGGGCGATCGCGCTCGATGCCACGACAGGCAAGCAGATCTGGAAATTCGATCCCAATGCCGGCCTCAACCCGGATCGCCAGCACCAGACCTGCCGCGGCGTCACCTACTATGCGGACCCGACTGCCACTGCCGGCAGCCAGTGCGCTGCCCGCGTTTATCTGCCAACTTCGGATGCCCGGCTGATCGCGCTCGATGCGGGTACCGGCCAGATCTGCGAAAGTTTTGCGGACAAGGGAACGCTTCAGCTTGAAGCCGGCATGCCGTATAATCCGGCCGGCTATTATTATTCGACTTCACCGCCTGCAATTGCCGGCAACAAGATTATTGTCGGGGGCGCCGTCAACGACAACTATTCCACCCAGTCGCAGTCCGGCGTCATTCGCGCTTTCGACGTCAACACCGGACAGCTCATCTGGAACTGGGATAGCGGCAATCCGAGCCAGACAACCCCACTGCCGGAAGGTCAGAAATACACGGTAAACTCGCCCAACAGCTGGTCCGTGTTCAGTGTCGATGAAGCGCTTGGCCTCGTTTATATCCCACTCGGCAACCAGGTGCCGGACCAGCTCGGGATGGGACGTAGCGAACATGTCGAAAAATATTCGTCGTCGATCGTGGCGCTCGACCTCAACACCGGTGCCGATCGCTGGGTCAAACAATTCGTGCATCACGATCTCTGGGACATGGACGTGCCTGCCCAGCCAACGTTGATCGATTTGAAAAAGGCCGATAACAGCACCGTGCCGGCGCTGGTCGGCCCCACCAAGCAGGGCGATATCTATGTGCTCGACCGCCGCACCGGCGAGCCGATCATTCCGATCACGGAGGAGCCTGCGCCGACGGGCGCTATTGCCGGTGATTTCACCGCACCGACGCAGCCGACCTCGGGTCTCAGCTTCAAACCGCCAAAGCTGGAAGAACGCAACATGTGGGGCATCACCATGTTTGACCAGATGGTTTGCCGCATCCGTTACCATTCGCTGCGTTACGAGGGGCGCTACACACCGCCGTCGCTGGAAGGTTCGATCGTTTATCCCGGCAATTTTGGCACGTTCAACTGGGGTGGTGTGGCGGTCGATCCGGAACGGCAGGTCATGTTCGGTATGCCAACCTACCTCGCCTTTACCTCGCAGTTGGTGCCGCGCAACCAGATTCCGCCGAAGGGGCAGGATGAAAAAGGCAGCGAACAGGGGCTCAACCGCAATGATGGCGCACCTTACGGCGTCAAGATGGGGCCGTTCCTCGGGCCGCTGCAGGTGCCTTGCCAGGCGCCGCCGTGGGGTTATGTCTCGGGTGTCGATCTGCGCACCGGTGAGATCGCCTACAAGCACAAGAACGGCACCGTCTACGACATGACGCCGCTGCCGCTGCCGTTCAAGATCGGCGTGCCGGGCATCGGCGGGCCGATGATTACCAAGGGCGGCGTGGCCTTCCTTGGCGCGGCTGTCGACAATTACCTGCGCGCCTATGACCTCACCAATGGTGAGCAGCTCTGGGAAGCCCGGCTTCCGGCCGGTGGTCAGGCGACGCCAATGAGCTATGCGGTGGAAGACGGCCGCCAGTTCCTGGTGATGGTGGCGGGCGGCCATGGTTCGGTCGGCACCAAGCCGGGCGATTATGTGATCGCATATGCCTTGCCGCGGTGATCGCTTCAGCCTTGGTGCGCAAGAGCCGGGATATGATTTTTCCGGCCTTGCTTCGGGCGGGGTGCAGCACGGATTCATCCTGATGGACAGTTGAAGGTATCCGGTGGCTGCGACGCCGGTGTTGTGAGGTTGCGATCCAATTGCCGTTGTTTCCGGCCGAGGCCCGTCTTTTTGGGGCCGGAGACGAGGTTTTGCCGCACCTCAGGTCATCATGACAGCAGGTGGGCAATAAGCCCCGCCTGCAATTGT
The DNA here is from genome assembly GCF_009617585.1 of Endobacterium cereale. Classification (GTDB taxonomy): domain Bacteria; phylum Pseudomonadota; class Alphaproteobacteria; order Rhizobiales; family Rhizobiaceae; genus Neorhizobium; species Neorhizobium cereale. Next base: position 171,304 of record NZ_WIXI01000050.1, read on the forward strand.
GTGGTCTAGCGACCCAGTTCCAGCAGCAGGTCGGCGATTTTTGACTCGGGCAGGAATACTGGAATGAAATGTTCCGGGCGAACGATATCCAGCATAGATTTGACGTCTCTCAAGCGCGGATGAACATTCCAGCGAAACTGCTCTGCCCTTCCCGAAGCGATCAGCCCGGCGGCGAGACCTTGGCCAGCGACGTGGCCGGTAAATACGATGCGGACATCTTGGTCGTTCAGATGTTTTTCGACGAAAAGTCTTGCTGTTCCACTTTCGGCCGTGGCACCCGCGGCAATTACCGCACCATCCCCGAACCAGCCATCTTCCGTGGTACCTGCTTGCGCGAGCATCGTTGCAAGCCGTTCGCGACCGCGCAAATCGAGAGCTTCAGGGAATTCGTCAACCAGCAGCCTGCCCACCCGACGATGCGTTGGGCACAACGAAACGGCGACACCGTTTTCGGAAAGGGCTATCGCGGTCTCAAGGCCGCGGCCTTCAGGGGGCATAGGCAAAATGGTCCTATTCCTTTTTGCCGTTGCCAGAAGCTTTTCAAAGCATTCTGATAGGGGAGTATCATATATGCCGTAGGCCACGTCGCATATGAAGTATCGACTTTGCGGCATGCGATCCAGCGGGTAAAGAATGCTTTCCGCAGTCCAGTCTCCACTGTAGAGCACGCCATCCGCGCCACCGATACGGATCCATACGCCTCCTGGTGCATGTGAAGCGCGTCCGGTCTCAACGGTCAGGCCGAGTATCGTCGTTTCTCCCCTCAATGCCAGCGGATGGGCGCAAGCCAAGGCTGGGTGGGGTTGTAATGCTTTAACGGCAGCCGTTGCGTAGACCGGTGGACTGCCGATGGCGGAAAGCAGATCAAGGCTGCCGACATGGTCCTTGTGGCTGTGGCTGATCAATACCGCATCCACTTGGCCGAGGTGAGAGATTTCCGGTTTCACACCGGGTTCAGGGCCTTCTCCGAGATCAAGAAGCAACCGACGCCCAGCCGTCTCGATCAGAAAGCAAGCTGGTCCCTTGACACCGTAGCCGGAAATCGGGGTTATCTTCATGGTGCGTTCCAGAATATCTGCCGTAGTTATTCAGCCACCATACCACCGCGTCGTAGCAGGGCTATCAGGCAAAGCGGCAACAGCGTTGTCAGGATGATTGTGACAAAGGCCATGGCCATGCCGAGCCCGATCGAGCCCTGTTCGAACTGTCGCCAGATGAAAACGGAAATTGTCTGCATGCCGACCGGCGCAACCAGCAGCGAAGCAACAAGTTCGCGCGTTGCGACTGCGAAGACGAGAAGCATGGATGTGACGAGGCTCGGTGCGATCAGCGGCAAAATGATGCGACGAAAGGCAACAAAGGCAGACGCTCCACAAACGCGGGCTGCCGCTTCCAGATTGTCGCCGATCTGATGCAGTGCCGCGGTCGTGTAGCGCACGGGTTGCGGCAGTAGGATGCAGCAATAGGCAAGCAGCAGGATGAAGGGTGTGTTGTAGGGCGTGATCGGCAGCCCGGGGAAATTCCAGGCGAGAATGAGGCCTACGGCAACCACGACGCCGGGCAGGGCATTGGGAAGCACGGTCATGGTATCAAGGATATTACGGCCGCGGAAACGCGTCTTTACAACGACATAGGCTGAAACCGCGCCAAGCAGTCCAGTCAGAAGAGATGCTGAAATGCCAAGCAGAAAGCTGTTGCTCAACGCCTTCAAAGCGCCGGCACTGTTCCCGCTGATCGATGAAAAATTGGATAAGCCGAGGTTGTTCCACGCCAATCCGCCCGAAATCGTCTTGGACAGGGCCGTCGAAAGGATCGCGAACAGGGGTAGGACGGTTGCCAGGAATGTTACGATTGCAAACAAAACCAGAACGGGTAGCGAAAACTTGCCAAGTGGGCGCTTTTCCTTGTGTTGCGGCTTGCTGCCTGTGGTCACATAAGAGCGGCGGTTGAGGATCCAGCGCTGCACGAGGAAGGCCGCGAGCGACAAGAGGACCAGCAGCAAAGAGAAGATCGAGGCGCCCGGCAGGTCTACCGGCCAGTCCGAAACACGCAGATCGATCTCGGTGACCAGTACGTCGAAGCCGGCGCGTCGCCCGAGTGCCGCCGGGGTTCCGTATTCCTCGATGGCCGCCGAAAATACGAGAAGCATGCTGGCGACAAGGCCCGGCGTCGAAAGCGGAAGTGTGATGCGCCAGAAGGACTTCCATGGCGAAGCGCCGAAAACACGGCCAACATCGGCATACCGTGACCCAACGGCCTCGATCGTTCGCGACAGCGCGAAATAGACAAGCGGAAACGTATTGAGCGCCATGACGAAAGTCATGCCGCCAAGCGAAAACAGAAAGCCGGAAAGATTGAAGCCCACAAGCTGCTGGAGATATCCTCTCGGCTGCAGTGTCATGATCCAGCCAAGCGTGGCGATATACGGCGGAATCATGAAAGGAACGAGCAGAGCCACATCCCAGAACAGTGCGAACGGCACCTTGAAAAGGGCACGGGCCAAGGCAAGCGGTATCGCAAAGAGTGCCGCCAGAATCGCGACAGACAGGCCGAGCAGCACGGTATTGCCACCCATGCGCCAGAGCCTGGTATCATCGAACAGGCCGGGCAGATGGGTAAGAGGCGCGGCAAGCGAGCCGCGCCCCAGTTGGGGAAAGATCCCCTGCAGAATGATGAAGACGAACGGCACTGCGACCACCACTATGAGGCCGGCAGTTGCCAGCCAGGTCATGGGGCTGGCGCCCGAAATGCCATTCGACTTCATGACTATTGGCCAGCCTTGAAGATGCCGTTGAATTCAGCCAGCGTTTCCTTGCGCTTCGAATAGACGGAGGCGCTGTCGATGGTCATGACCTTGAGGTCGCTCATCAGCGGGCGGTTGGCCTTGACGTCTGAACGGGCCGGCATCAGATAGGTATCGGCAACCAGCTTCTGGCCTTCATCCGACAGCATGTAGTCGATGAACTGCTTGGCTTCGTCCTGCTGCTTGGACCACTTGAGGATCATCGCCGGACGTGGCGCAACAACGGTGCCGGAGGCGGGGAAGATGACCTCGACGCTTTCGCCCTTGGCCTTGCCGGACAGCGAAATGTAGTCGACAGCGCCGAAAACCGCAGCCTTGGCACCCTGCAGGACCGGGTTCAGCGCTTCTGCATTGGCGCCCGCAACGGCAGCGCCGTTGGCATGCAAGCCCTTGAACAGATCCCAGCCCTTTGCTGCCTGAAGTGCGGCCACCAGTTCGAAGCTGGCACCGGACTGGGCCGGATCGGGCAGGTTCACGAGGTCCTTGTATTCCGGCTTGGCCAGATCTTCCCACTCTGCGGGTTTCGGCGTGCCACTATTCGGGTTCCAGACGATGCCGAGTGCCGAGACACCCTGTGCAACGGCGGTTTCCGTCTTCAGCGCAGCCGGTACCTTTTCGGCATTCGGGCTAGTATAGGAGACCAGCCAGCCGCGGCCTGCAAAGTCGGTCGCCGTATCCCAGGACGCAGAGATCAATACGTCGACGACCGGATTGGCCGCTTCCGCTTCGATGCGGGCCATGATCTTGCCGGTGGTGGCCTGAAACACCTCGACCTTGTGACCGGTCTTGGCAGTGTAGCCCGCCGCCATCTTTTCGATCAGGCTGCCCGGGCCGGCAGAATAAACGGTGATGTCGGCATGGGCGGTGCCGGCTGCGAACATGCTTGCGATGACGGCAAGGCCGGCACCGAGGAACGACTTGGTCATATCTCTCTCCAGAGGGTTGCTTAAACTCAGTTGAACCAGCAAAGCTGGCCGGCATCGACAGTGATTCCCGCCCTTTGACCGGGCGTCAGTCGAACGGAACTCAGAAATGTCAGGTCGGGAATTCCTACTGACGATGCAATTCTGACGGTGGTCAGATGGCCATCGCCACGGAAGCGGGTGGTCATGACGTCTGCATCGAAATTGCCGGCGCCTGCTGCTGTTACGCGCAGAGAACGCGCAGGTATCAGGACTTGTCGGGCAGTCTCCCGGTTAGCGTTTTCGCTTGAAAACCGGATTGACGTGCCCGGTATACGATAGCCGTCCTCGTGGCGTTCCACGGGTGTGACGCTGCCGAGACGCAGGAAGTCTGCCACTTCGGCGCTTGCGGGCTTGAGGATGACCTCCTCAGGTGTCGCCATCTGCTCGATCAACCCGCCGCGCATGACCGCCACCTTGTGGGCGAGCGAAAAGGCTTCGCTTTGATCATGAGTAACGTAAAGTGCGGTCAAACCAAGAGTGGAAACGAGATTGCCGATTTCGTTGACCATGCTTTCGCGCAGTTCACGATCCAGGTTGGAAAGCGGCTCGTCGAAAAGCACGATTTGTGGTTCGGCTACGATTGCACGGGCAATCGCCACGCGCTGCTGCTGTCCGCCGGACATGTCGGCAGGACTTCTCTCAGCAAAACCATCAAGACCAACGCGGGAAAGGGCCGCGCGAACACGGCGTTCTCTATCCGCTCTTGAAACACCGCGCATTTCCAGCGGGAACGCGACATTTGAGCCGACTGTCATATGGGGCCATAACGCATAATCCTGGAATACCATTCCAAGGCCGCGCTTCTCGGGCGGAGTGTAGAGCCCCCTCCCTGCATCGGCAACGGTTGTCCCGGCGATGCTGATGGAGCCGGCCGTCGGCGTTAAAAGACCGGCAACCAGCCTCAACAGTGTAGTCTTGCCGCAGCCTGACGGCCCGAGCAATGCGAGCGTCTCGCCCTTTGGAAGCGTAAAATCAATGCCCTTCAAAATTCGCGTCGCACCATAGGCGAGCTCTATCCTCTCCGCCGCTACAGCCGCGATGTCAGGTCCGGAAAGGATGTCCATGGAAAAGTGCTCACGATTTCGTCAGCTGTGGCTATTTCCTTTTGATGACAGTGATGTGACGAATTTCGCGAGGCCTGTGGCTATACTTTGCACCTGCGCGGGATATTGATCGTAAAAAAAGCGGAGGTGTATGATTGTCTCAAATACATGCGATTAACGCGTATTATGTTTCTTGCACCCCGATCGGTAAGCGTGAATTTCTGCCGAAAGACGATTTTTCAGAGCGGAACTCACCGTCGATGTCTTTTTCCGAGGTCTCGGCAATTTTGTAGGCATACGCTGTATCGGTTGTAGGGATACTGATCTGCTGCGTGAGCGACTTTAACGGTACGGTCAATTTTCCCGCTGACTGGCGTAGGAAGTCTTCTATTCTCCCGGTCCGAATGAAGTTGTTTATAGGTCTCTCGTAAAATTTAAAAATGAGAACAGACAAATATATTCCGAATAAAACTACCGGTATTGCGAAAAATAACAGTGATAATGCGTTGTCTTTATCAATGTATCTGGAGAACGTGCTGTCCGCGAAAAATATCAATAATTGATGTGACATGTATAGGCTAAAAGACGCTTCGCCCAGCAAAACCAGGCGAGGATGTAACAGCATTCTGGAGATTTTTCCTCTTCCTATGGCGAATACGAAAACAGCTATGCTCATAGGAATGATGTAGTACAGGTCCCATAGAAGTATCTTGTTGATGCGAAATTGAAGGCCAATAAATGTTAATGACGCGACGATAATTATCGCTGATATCTCAAGCATAGTCGCGATTCTGTATGTTAATTTTATGTCTGTTCGCTTGTATAATTTGTATATTATAATTCCCGTTAGAAAATCCACGAATCTGTATGCAGGATTTATGTAGAATTGCCATATTTCGGCGTCCTGGCTTTGTGGCGGTATTTTGGTGGCATGGAAGTATATGAGCCCGATCAGCATAAGCCATGTAATCGCAACATACCTTGTGCTGATGTGTATGATGAATATGAACATGGTGTAGAAGAATATTTCGTTTGATATGCTCCAGGATACGCCGTTGTACCCGAAATAATATGACGCATCTGGTACCCAGCTGTGCATCAATGAAATGTTTGCTGTAAATCTACTGATTGAAAATGTTTGAAATGAAAGGTGGTAGCAATATAAATATGTTGCTACTCCCAATGTAAGGATGTGAACCGGAAATAATCGTCCTATTCTATTTCTCATGAATGTATATGGACTGTATTGTCCTGAGGATATCTGTCGGTCCGCGCTGTAGCTGATTATGAATCCAGAAAGAATGAAAAAGAACGTAACGCCGACAAGCCCGGTGCGTATGACGGGCGATATGAGCTCGATCGTCGGGCTTTGCGACGTATTCCAAAAGTTAAAGTGGTTCACGAACACGGCGAAAGCAGCAAAAAATCGCAGGGATGTCAGTGCATTAAGGCGCATTTCGTGATCCTCGGTTCAAAGAGGCACAAGGGGCAGGCCTGCCCCTTTTTTATTGAGTGCTTTGTTGGTGCAGTCAATCCTGGGTAGTATTAGTGATCAGTTGAAATTCGATATGGCAAACTCTTTTATTGAATCATGCCCAACTTTCTTTCGCGTATTGCGATATTGCAACGAGCAGTGCGCTCTCCATGGATGCATGCATGTAGGGCCAATATCATCACGCTCATTGTCTCGAGGAAAATGATGCTTGGCGCGTTCAGCGTTGCCACAGCTCGGCCGAACGGCGCCTTTGCAATCAAGGCTTTCCTGCACGGCATGAATGTTGTTGGGGCTCGCCTGTTGAAAATGCCAGTAATGCCTCTGGCCTGAACGCGAGGCTACGTGGCCAGGTTTCGGGCCGTTTCAGCGCTTGCCGGAAATAGTCAAGCCGCGTCAGTTCCGCCAGGATTGCTTGCGCATCAAAGTGTCATCATGACGCGCATGCGCTCAACCAATTCGTCAAGAATGGCAATCTTCCGGGCCCCGACAGGGCGTATCGCGTAATAGGAGACTTCGATTGCCGGCTCGAACGGTATCGCCACAACCTCGGCGCCGGCGGAGCGCAGGCTGGTCTGGTCTACGAGGCCGACGCCCATGCCGGCCGCCGCGAAATAACAGCAGTTCAACATGGAAGTTTCCATTGTGCTCACCGGTTGATGCTCCTCGATAGAGAAAGCGCGATCGAGCGCGAGCCTCAAAGGGGAGTTTCTCCCGGGAATGAGCACGCGTTCATCGAGCAGGTCGGCTGGGGTGACGACCTGACGGGAGGCAAGACGGTGATCCGACGTCATGGCTGCAACGGCATTCGAGCTGTGCAGAAGCACGGCATTCTTGTCGGCCATCCGGGGCGAGCCGAAAACAAGACCGAGATCATAGCGATTCTGATCCACCATGTCCCAGATGTAACGGCTGTTTTCGACATCGATGACAAGTGGAATGTCCAGCCGTTGGCCGATCACGTCAATGATCGCCTTGTGAAGATATGGCCGGACGAGAGAGGTGACGCTGCCAATCCGAAGAACCGTATTCTTGTGCAGGCGGATATCGTCCGCAGCCTGCGCGATCTGGTCGAGACCGAGATAGAGCCGCTCCACCTCGCGATAGAACTGCGTCGCCTCCGCCGTCGGCACCAATCGGGCGCCGACCCGCTCGAACAGTGTCATCTGCACGATGTCTTCAAGGTCGCGGATAAGGCGGCTGACCGCTGGCTGCGTGACGTTCATCGCGTCGGCAGCAGCCGTGATGCCGCCCGCCATCATAACCGCCCGAAAAGCCTCGACCTGTCTCGGCTTCAATCTCATCCGTCACTCCTCTCATAACATTTCGGCATGACTTGAGTACAAAATGCAATTTTTCTTCTGTCAGGTAAAACGTTAATTGTTTTCAACCCGCAGGGAGAGTGCGGCCATGGACAACCCGGAGGAGTCCCAATCATGAAGTTTTCTGTGTTCGCAGCCGCATTGGCAGCGTCTGTTTTCGCCATGCCGCTCGCAAGCCAGGCTCGGGACCTGACTGTTGGTCTGTCCGCTTCGACGACGTCCATGGACCCGCAATTCTATGTCGTTGGCCCGAACAGCGCGATGGCGCGCAACATTTTCGATGGCCTCGTCAATCAGGACGACAAGCAGCAGATCCAGCCGGCTCTGGCTGTCTCCTGGACGATCGTTGATGACACGACCTGGGAATTCAAGCTGCGCGAAGGCGTGAAATTCCACGACGGCAGCGATTTTACCGCTGAAGATGTGGTTGCCAGCATCAAGCGCATTCCGCTCGCATCGACCAACAGCCCGAGCTCGTTTGCTGCTTACGTCAAGGCGATCACCGAAGTCACCGCCGTCGATCCGCTGACGGTACGCATCAAGACGTCGGGCCCGACGCCGCTTCTCCTCAACAACCTCAGCCGCATCGCCATGCTGCCGGCCGAGATGGAAAAGGTCACGACCGGTGAAATGAACACCGGCAAGGGTGTCATCGGCACCGGCCCGTTCAAATTCGTGTCCTGGTCGCCGGATGACAACGTCGTCGTTGCCCGGAACGATGCCTATTGGGGCGAAAAGGCTGAATGGGACAAGGTGACGTTCCGCGTCTTCAAGAACCCGAGCGCCCGTGTTGCCGCCATGCTTTCGGGCGATGTCGACATGATCGAGAACATCCCGACCGCGGATACGCGCCGTCTGGAAGCTTCCGATCAGATGAAGGTCGTCAACATTGCCGGCAACCGTATCATGTATCTGCATATGGACCAGAACCGCGAACAGTCGCCATTCGCCAAGGGTGCCGATGGCAAGAACCCGCTGCTGAGTGCCGATGTTCGCCGCGCCCTGTCGCTGTCGATCAACCGCGAAGCGCTGGTCGATCGCATCATGGACGGCCAGGGCGTGCCGGCTGGTCAGGTCGTGCCGGAAGGCTATTTCGGTTATGACCCGGCCATCAAGGTGGATGCCTACGATCCGAACAAGGCGAAGGAACTGCTGGACAAGGCCGGTTATCCGGATGGTTTTGCGCTGACCTTTCATGCTTCCAACGACCGTTATCCGAACGACAGCAAGGTTGCGCAGGCGATCGGCCAGTTCTTCAGCCGCGTCGGCATCAAGACCGAAGTCGCCACCCTGCCGGGCAGCGTCTATTTCACCCGCGCTTCCAACCTCGAATTCTCATTCATCATGGGCGGTGCAGCCGTCGAGACCGGCGAAGCGTCGGGTGTTCTCGGGCCGATCCTCGAGAGCTACGGCGAAAAGGCCGGTCAGGGCAATCGCGGTCGTTATTCCAACCCGGAATTCGACAAGGCGCTGAACGACGCCCGTTCGACGCTGGACGATGCCAAGCGCGAGGAACTGCTGAAGAAGGCAACGGAAATCGCCATGGGCGACCTCGGCGTCATCCCGGTCTTCTATCTGGCCAACACATGGGCGGTGAAGAGCGACATCGATTATGCCGGTCGCTCGGATGGTTACACGCTTCCCTACTACGTGAAGCCGAACTGATACCCGGATAAACAGGAGCGATCCGCCATGTCCTTCAGCGGTGTATTTCCCTATCTCGTCTCGCCGATCGATCCGTCCGGCCAGGTGATGCAAGGCGTGCTGACGGACCTGGTGGATCATCTGATCGATGCGGGCGTGCATGGTCTGGCGCCGCTCGGCAGCACCGGTGAATTTGCCTATCTCTCCCAGGACCAGAGACGTCGCGTCGTCGACACGGTGATTTCGGCCAATCGTGGCCGGGTTCCCGTTGTCGCCGGCGTGGCGTCGACCTCGACCGCCGATGCCGTCGCCCAGACGGAATACATGGTCGAAGCGGGAGCGGACGGCATTCTGGCCATTCTCGAAGCTTATTTTCCGATAAGCGACGAGGGTGTGGAAGCCTATTTCACGGCGATTGCCAAGGCAGCCAAGGGCCGGCCGGTGGTGCTCTACACCAATCCGCAGTTCCAGCGTTCGGACCTGTCGCTGCCGGTGATCGAGCGGCTGAGCCATATCGACAACATCCGGTACATCAAGGACGCGTCGACCAATACCGGCCGTCTCCTCTCCATCATCGAGCGCACCCGTGGCCGCATGGAGGTGTTTGCCGCCTCCGCGCATATTCCAGTGTGTGTGATGATGATCGGCGGCGTCGGCTGGATGGCGGGACCGGCCTGCATCGTGCCCAAGCAGAGCATCGCGCTTTACGAGGCGGCCAAGGCCGCCGACTGGGCGCGTGCGATGGAATTGCAGCGACCGATGTGGAAGGTCAACGAGATTTTCGCAAAGTATTCGATCGCCGCCTGCATCAAGACGGCGCTCGACCTGCAGGGTTTTGCCGTCGGTAGCCCCATGCATCCGCAAATGCCGCTGTCTGATGCGGCGCGGGCGGAAATTGCCGGCGTGTTGCGTGATGTCGGCGCGCTCTGAAGCTTTCTTATATCCCAGACATTGAAGGCGTTATTTTATGAAGCCGATTTCGATCATCGTCGATTGTGATCCCGGTATCGATGACACGATTGCGCTCCTGACCGCATTCGTTTCGCCGGAACTGAACATCCTTGGCATCACGCCGGTTTGCGGCAACCAGCCGCTGGAGCGCACGGTGCGCAACGCGCTGCAGGTCTGCGAACTCGGAAATCGCACCGATATCCCGGTTTATGCCGGCTGTTTCCGGCCGATGCTGCGCGAGCCGATCCACGGCCAGTTCCATGGCAAGACCGGGCTTGGCAACACAACGCTGCCGGAGCCGGTGAAAAAGGCGGAAGAAATCACCGCCGTCGATTTCCTCGTCGAGGCGCTCGGCAAGGCTGCCGAGACCGGGGAGCGCATCACGCTCTGCTGCCTTGGCCCGCTCACCAATGTCGCCGTGGCGCTGCGCATGAAGCCGCAGCTGGCGGACGGTATCGAGCGTATCGTCATGATGGGCGGCGCCTATCGCGAGCCGGGCAACCGCACGATGACGTCCGAATTCAACGTTCTGGCCGATCCACATGCCGCCCACGTGGTCTTCTCCAGTGGCATTCCGATCGTGGCGCTGGCGCTCGACGCCACCCATCAGGTCATGCTGAAGCCGGAACATGTCGCCGAATTTTCGCGCGTCAGCGGCCGGATTTCGCAAACGCTTGCCGAACTCATGGCCTTCTGGGACCGCAACGACGTGCGCCGTTACGGCTCACGCGGTGGCCCGCTGCATGATCCGCTGGTCATGGCCTATATTCTTGCGCCGCATCTGTTTGAAACGCAGAAGGCCCGCGTGTTCGTGGAATATGAAAGCGAACTCTGCATGGGCCAGACGATTGCCGACTGGTATGGAAAGAGCGGGCTGGAGCCGAATGCCGATATCGTCACCAAGGTCGATGCGGATGGCGTGATCGCTTTCTTCCTAGAGCGCCTGTCGCGTTACGCGACCGAAAAGGCCGTCGCATGAACATTCACAAGGTCATCATCGATGCGGATCCGGGTGTGGACGATGCCGCCGCCATCCTGATGGCGCTTGCCTCGCCGGAAATCGAGGTGCTCGGCCTGTCGATCGTCGCCGGTAATGTGTCGCTCGAGCATACCGTTGCCAATGCCTGCAAGCTGGTGGGCCTGAGTGGTCGTCGCGATGTGCCGGTTCATGCCGGTGCCAGCGGGCCGCTGGTGCGCGAGCAGGTTTATGGCAAATATGCCCGTATCGGCTCGTTTGACGACAAACTGGTCAAGGCCGGTGATATCGTGCCGTCGGACGAAAACGCGGTGCAGTTCATCATCCGTTCGGCGCGGGCTGCCGCAGCCGAGGGTGAACAGATCACCATCTGCGCCATCGGGCCGATGACGAATGTGGCGCTGGCGCTGATCCAGCATCCGGATGTCGCACGCGGAATCCGCCAGATCGTTTCCATGGGCGGTGCATTTACGGCGCTTGGCCATCGCACGCCCTGGGCGGAATTCAACATCTATGCCGATCCGCATGCGGCCGAGATCGTTTTCCAGTCCGGTGTGCCGATCGTGCTGATGCCGCTCGACATGACGTTTCAGGCGCTGTTTACCGCCGAACATTTCGAAAAATTCCGCGCCGGCGGCGAGGCGGGTGCGGCGCTCTACAACCTGTTTTCGACCTTCGACCGCAGCGATGAAAAGCGCTTTGGTCGTCCGGGCGGGCCGATCCATGATGCGACGACGATCGCATGGCTCATCTGCCCCGAACTGTTCACCAGCCGCGAGGCTTTTGTCGGCGTGCAGGTCACCGGCCTGACGATGGGTTATACCTATGCCGATTTCTACAAGAAGATGGACCGGCCGGCCAACGCCACCGTCGTCACCGATGTCGACGAGACCGGGTTCATCGCGTTGCTGATCGAGCGCATCGCCCGCCATGGCGGTCAGGCGCTTGGCGGTAAAACTCTGGGAGGCTCACACGCATGAGCGGATATCTCTTAAGCCGGTCGCTACAGACCGTGCTCACCCTTCTCGTCATGTCGGTTCTGGTCTTTGCCGGCCTCTTTCTCGTCGGCAACCCGGTGGACGTGCTGTTGAGCCCGACCGCCACGCCCGCCGAGCGTATACAGGTCATCCAGTCTTTTGGCCTCGATAAGTCGGTATGGGAACAGTACTGGATCTTTCTGACCAATGCGCTTTCCGGCGATCTCGGCAATTCCTTCGTGTTCAATCAGCCGGCTTTGACGCTGATCCTGAACCGCATGCCGGCAACGCTGGAACTGGCCTTCGTCGCGCTTGCGATGGCGCTGGTCATCGGCATTCCGCTCGGCGTTTATGCCGGCCTGAAGCCGAAGGGCTTTGTTTCTAAGTCGATCATGACCTTCTCGATCCTCGGCTTCAGCCTGCCGACCTTCTGGATCGGCCTCGTGATGATCATGTATTTCAGCGTCTATCTCGGCTGGCTGCCGTCATCGGGCCGTGGCGACACCGTCAACGTGCTCGGCGTGCCGCTCTCCATGTTCACGCTGGATGGCCTGTCGCATCTGCTGCTGCCGGCCTTCAATCTGGCGCTGTTCAAGATCTCGCTGGTCATTCGTCTCACCCGCGCCGGCGTGATGGAAACCATGCAGCTCGATTTCGTCCGTTTCGCCCGTGCCAAGGGTCTGCCGGAACGCCGCATCGTCACCGTGCATGTGCTCAAAAACACGCTGATCCCGCTGATCACCGTCATCGGCCTCGAACTTGGTTCGCTGATCGCCTTTGCCGTCGTCACCGAAACCATTTTTGCATGGCCGGGCATGGGCAAGCTGATCATCGACGCCATCGGCGTTCTCGATCGCCCCGTCATTCTCGCCTACCTGATGATCACGGTGGTGATGTTCAGCGTCATCAACCTGCTGGTCGACATCCTCTATTCGATCGTCGATCCCCGCGTCCGTCTTGAGGGGAACTCGTGATGACCGACAACAATTCATCCTCGACCACCTCGGTCCATGCGGCCGCCAATAGCGGCGCGAAGTCCGCCGCGCGTTCGCCTGCTGCCGAAGTCATCTACGCCCTGCTGCATGACAAGCTGGCGCTGCTCGGCATCGTGCTGGTGACGATCTTTATTCTTGCCGCCGTGTTCGCTCCACTGATCGCGCCGCAAAACCCCTATGATCTGGCACAGCTCGATATCCTCGACGGCCGCATGGCGCCGGGTTCGGAAAGCATGTCGGGCATAACCTATCTGCTCGGCACCGACACGCAAGGGCGCGACCTGTTCAGCGCCATTCTTTACGGCCTGCGCACCAGTATCCTCGTCGGTCTGTCGAGTGCGGCCATCGCGCTCGTCATCGGTGCCTCGATCGGTCTCACCAGCGCCTATGTCGGTGGCCGCACGGATTCGATCCTGATGCGCATCGTCGATATCCAGCTCAGCTTCCCCGCCATCCTGATCGCGCTGATCTTTCTCGCCATCCTCGGTCAGGGCGTCGACAAGATCATTCTCGCGCTGGTCGTGACGCAATGGGCATACTACGGCCGCACCATCCGCGGCTCGGCGCTGGTCGAGCGCAAGCGCGCCTATGTCGATGCCGCCCGCTCGATGGCGCTGCCGGATCGCAGCATCCTGTTCCGCCATATCCTGCCGAACTGCCTGCCGCCGCTGATCGTCGTCGCCACCATGCGTGTCGCCTATGCGATCATGCTGGAAGCAACGCTGTCCTTCCTCGGTATCGGCCTGCCGGTCACCGAGCCGTCGCTTGGTCTCTTGATCTCGAACGGCTTCGAATATCTGCTTTCCGGCGATTACTGGATCAGCTTTTTTCCGGGCATTGCCCTCCTGTTGCTCATCGTCGCGATCAATCTGATCGGCGATGCCCTGCGCGACATCCTCAATCCGCGTCGTGAGGGCTAAGATCATGACAAAACCAATTCTCTCCATCTCCAACCTCAACACCGCGTTCCGCGTCGGCAGCGAATGGCGCAATGTCGTCAACGGCGTCAGCTTCGATATCGCGCCTAAGGAAACTGTCGCCGTCGTCGGTGAGAGCGGTTCGGGCAAAAGCGTCACCGCCATGTCGATCATGCGGCTTCTGTCGCCCGGCAATTCGCGGGTGACGGGAAAGATCGAGTTCGAGGGCAAGGACCTTCTGTCCATTCCGCTCGACGCCATGCAGAAAATCCGCGGCAATCGCATCGGCATGATCTTTCAGGAGCCGATGACCTCGCTCAATCCGGTCCTGAAGATCGGTGAGCAGATCACCGAGGTTCTGCGTCAGCATCGCGGCATGTCGGAGGCCCAAGCCCAGGCGGAAGCCGTGCGGCTTCTCGAAAAGGTCCGTATTCCGTCGGCCAAATCGCGCCTCAACGAATACCCGATGAATTTTTCGGGCGGCATGCGCCAGCGTGTGGTCATCGCCATTGCGCTCGCCTGCGATCCAAAGCTGCTGATCGCCGATGAGCCGACCACGGCGCTCGACGTCACCATCCAGGCGCAAATCCTCGAACTGATCAAGACGCTGCAGGAAGAGGAGGGCATGTCGGTCCTCTTCATCACCCATGACATGGGCGTGGTCGCGGAAATCTCCGACCGCACCGTCGTTATGTATCGCGGCGAGCAGGTCGAGACCGGCACCACGCACGATCTCTTCGCCGGTGCCAAACATCCTTATACGCGCGCGCTTCTGTCGGCCGTGCCGCAGCTTGGCTCGATGACCGGAAAAGATCGTCCGTTGCGTTTCCCGCATGTCGATATGGCAACGGGAGACATCCAGCCGCCCAAGCCGACCGAGGATACCGTCAAGCGTGACGCACCGCCGATCCTCAAGGTCGATAATCTCGTCACCCGCTTCCCGGTCAAACAGGGTTTTCTGCGCAAGACGATCGGCCGCATCCATGCCGTCGAAGGCGTGTCGCTGGAACTGCGTCAGGGCGAAACCCTGTCTCTGGTCGGCGAAAGCGGCTGCGGCAAGTCGACAACTGGTCGCTCGATCATTCGCCTCACCGATCCGGTGTCCGGTGAAGTGCAGATCGACGGCAAAAACGTCATCAAGGCTGGAAAATCGGAACTGACGGATATCCGCCGCGAAGCGCAGATGATCTTTCAGGATCCGTTCGAAAGCCTCAACCCGCGCATCCGCGTTGGTCAGGCGATTGCCGAACCGATCATCACCCACGGTCTGGTCAAGGCATCGGATGCCCGTCAGCGTGTCGGCGAACTTTTGGAGCGCGTCGGCCTGTCGGCCTCGATGGCGGATCGTTTCCCACACGAGTTCTCCGGCGGCCAGCGTCAGCGTGTCTGTATCGCTCGTGCGCTTGCACTCGAGCCAAAGCTGCTGATCGCCGACGAGAGCGTCTCGGCGCTCGACGTGTCGGTGAAGGCACAGGTCATCAACCTGATGCTCGACCTGCAGGAAAAATTCGGCCTCGGTTACCTGTTCATCAGCCATGACATGGCTGTGGTCGAACGCATCAGTCACCGTGTCGCCGTGATGTATCTCGGTGAAATCGTCGAGATCGGTCCGCGCCAGGCGGTGTTCGAAAACCCGCAGCACGATTATACCAAGCGCCTGATGGCGGCGGTTCCGATTGCCGATCCGTCACGCCGGCAGACGCGCCGCATCTCCAATGACGAGATCAAAAGCCCGTTCCGTGCCGCCGATTATGTGCCGCCGAAGCGCACTTACGAAGAAGCCGGCGAAGGCCACTTCGTTCAGGTCGCGTAAGGGGAAATGCCATGATCATCACCTTCGGCTCCATCAATGTCGATTTCGTCTATGAGGTCGAGGAAATGCCGCAGGCGGGCCAAACCCTGCTTGCCAAGCGTTTTCGCACCGAATCCGGTGGCAAGGGTGCCAATCAGGCGCTGGCGGCAGCGCGCGATGGCGCCGAGGTGGTGATGGTCGGTGCTGTCGGCAAGGATGGTCTGGCCGATGTTGGCTTGCAGAACCTGTCGACAGTGACGGATATCAGCCGTGTCGCGCGTGTCGCGGAACCGACCGGTAATGCGTCGATCCATATCGACGCCGAAGGCCGCAACATGATCGTGGTGGCGGCCGGCGCCAATCTTTCTGCGTCATCTGATGCGGTGGAAGAGACGCTGCTGCAGCGGGCGAATATCGTGCTGATGCAGATGGAAAACGATGTGGTGGAAGCGGAAAAACTGATCCGACGTACACTTGCGGCCAAGGCGATCTCGATCCTCAACCTTGCGCCGGCCTATCCTCTTCCGCAGCAGGTTTTGTCACTGTGTGATCTGATCGTGGTCAACGAGGATGAGGCGGAAGCGCTGGCCCGCTGGCTCGGCTGCGGTTCATCGGCCCAGGCGTTGTCTGCGCATCTTGATACCGGCGTTTTGCGCACACTGGGTGGCAATGGCGCCGAAGCCTGCGCTTTCGGCGAATATGTCCGCATTCCCGCCATGTCCGTGGAGGTGAAGGATACGACGGCCGCCGGTGACTGCTTTGTTGGGGTTCTAAGCTCAGCGCTTGATCGTGGGCAACCTCTCAAATCGGCGATGGAGCGGGCGTCTGTTGCCGCCGGTCTGGCATGCTCCAGAAATGGGAGCCAGCGCAGCATTCCAGAGCGCGGCGAGACGGATCTCGCCAAATCTTGACAGCATCCTGCCAGATGGCGGCGACCACCGCAGCAATGGCGCGATAAAGTCCATAATCGTTGCCGGTCGGGGCTGCCGTCGTCCCCTCGATTGTTAAGCACGGGTCTCTGAACATCGATTTTCTCACGCCGACCAAGGGGGACATTATCCGGTTCCGGCACCGGCTGTTTCTGTGGGGCCGTCAGCTAACGATGCCGCCCCATCCCTGTTGAAGCGGCATTGGTTCCACTCTGAATTTTGCCGCTGCTTTATCTGTTAGGAATCGAAATACTGTTGCAGCCACGGCGCGATTTTTGTCAAAAAAGTATCAATGTAATTTTTGCTGTGATGTAGAAAAGCTTGCAAGACAACGCTTATGATCCTGACAAAGATCAAATCTGCAAAGTCGGAGGTTTGCAGATTTCGATGAAGATCCGTAGGCTCTTTGGGAGGAGATGCTGTGCAACCCGATCTGGAACTGGTCCATATCCGCAAGGGCGAGTCTTTCGCAGCCTGGACGCATGGCTATCCGTTCCGCACGGTTCGCTGGCACTATCATCCCGAATTCGAAATCCATCTCGTCGTCGCGACCTCGGGCCGCTTTTATATCGGCGACCACATTGGCCGCTTCGGGCCGGGTCAGCTGATCATGACCGGGCCAAACCTGCCGCAGAACTGGATTTCCGAAATCGCGCCGGATGAAATCGTGCCGGCGCGTTCGCTGGTCATCCAGTTTCCGCAAAAATTCATCGATGACAGCATTGCCGGCATGGTGGAGATGGAAGCGATTGTGCCGCTTCTCGAGCGCAGCCATCGCGGCCTGCTGTTCGACAATGCCACCAGTGACCGGGTGCGGCCGCTGATCGAGCAGTTGATCGAGACCCGCGGCATTCGGCGGCTGGCGCTGTTTTGGGAAATCCTCGACGTTCTGGCGACCGCACCGGAACCGGAAGTGCTCGCCAGCCTAAGCTACGAGCTGGACCTCTCGAACATCAATGAAAGCGGCATCAACCGCGCCATCGCCCACTTACGCGAACACCTGACCGACGAGGTCGATGAGCGTGATCTGGCGGACATGGTCGGCCACAGCCCGAGCTCGTTTTCGCGGGCGTTCAAGCGGCATACCGGCACGACACTGGTACGCTACCGAAATCAGTTACGTGTCGATCTCGCCTGCCTGGCGCTGCTGACCCGTCCCGATGTGAGAGTTGCCGAGATCTGCTACGAGATCGGCTTCTCCAACCTTTCGAATTTCAACCGACATTTCCAGAAACTCAAGGGAATGTCGCCTTCGCAATTCCGCGCGACTTTTGCGGCCAATGGAGCCTTCAAAGCCGCCGAATAGGCCAGACAACTGAATGCCCCTCATCGGGGATCAACAATTCGGAAAGCGAGGTGCTTTCCGGAAACGGACAGGTGTTGCCTGCCGTCGTCCAAAGGGAGGAATATCGGATGAAAAAGACATTGACCGCATTGTCGATCGCCATCGCCACGCTGACCGCAAGCTCGGCCCTGGCGCAGGATGCCAAACTGAAGATCGGCATGACCTTTCAGGAAATGAACAACCCCTATTTTGTCTCGATGAAGGAAGCTCTGGACGAGGCGGCAAAGTCGCTGGGTGCGGAAGTCGTCGTCACCGATGCCGGCCATGACGTGGCCAAGCAGATTTCCGACGTCGAGGACATGCTGCAGCAGAATATCGATATCCTGCTTTTGAACCCCACGGATTCCGCCGGTGTCGAGGCTGCCGTCAATGCCGCCAAGGCGCAGGATGTCATCGTTGTCGCCGTCGATGCCAATGCCAACGGCCCGGTCGATACGTTTGTCGGCTCCAAGAACAAGGATGCCGGTTACCAGTCGTGCAAGGCGCTCGGTGAAGCCCTGGGCGGCGAGGGCGAAGTCGCCATCCTCGACGGCATTCCGGTCGTTCCGATCCTGCAGCGCGTAGAAGGTTGCAAGGAAGCACTCGCCGAGTTCAAGGGCATCAAGCTGGTCGACACCCAGAACGGTCGTCAGGATCGCTCGGTCGCGCTTGGCGTGGTCGAAAACATGCTGCAGTCGCGTCCGAACCTCAAGGGCATCTTCTCCGTCAATGACGGTGGTGCCATGGGCGCGCTTGCCGCCATTCAGGGCTCCGGTCGTGATGTGAAGCTGACCTCGGTCGATGGTGCGCCGGAAGCGGTGAAGGCGATCGCCGACGGTACGCCGTTCATCCAGACGACAGCCCAGTTCCCGCGCGATCAGGTGCGCGTCGGCCTTGCCATGGCGCTTGCCCAGAAATGGGGCGCACGCGTCGTGCCGAAGGAAGTGCCGATCGACGTTCGCCCGGTCACCAAGGAAAACGCTGCCGAATTCAGCTGGTAAGCGCCTCCCGAGCGCCGCCCTCGCCATTTTTGGCGGGGGCGACTTTTCCAAATAGAACGTGGGAGGAACCGATGCTGGAACTGCGTGCCATCAAGAAAAGTTTCGGGCGGATCGAGGTCCTGCATGGGGTCGATCTGACCGTGCAACCGGGCGAGGTCCACGCTCTGCTGGGCGAAAACGGCGCCGGAAAATCGACGCTGATGAAGATCCTGTGCGGGCTGATCAAGCCAAGCGAAGGCGAAGTCCTCATCGATGGTGAAATTCGCCATTTCAGCGATTACAACGAGGCGATCGATGCTGGTGTCGGCGTTGTTTTCCAGGAATTTTCGCTTGTTCCTTACCTGAATGCCGTCGAAAACATGTTTTTGGCACGCGAACTCAACAACGGGCTGGGGTTCATGAAACGGTCGGCCATGCGCAAGCGCGCGACCGAGATCATGAAGCAACTGGGAATTTCTATCCCGCTCAATGTGCCGATCCGCAATCTTTCGGTTGCGGAGCAGCAGTTCGTGGAAATCGCCAAGGCTTTGGCGCTGGAGGCCCGCATCCTCGTGCTCGACGAGCCGACAGCGACACTGACGCCGGCCGAAGTTGAACATCTCTTTCATGTCATGCGGAGCCTGCGTTCGCAGGGCGTTGCGATCATCTTTATCTCGCATCACCTCGAAGAAATATTTGAGATCTGCGACCGCATCACCATTCTGCGCGATGGCGAATATGTGGCTTCCTGCGCCGTCAGCGATGTTGACCAAGCAAAGCTCGTCGAGATGATGGTCGGCCGACGGATCGAAAACAGCTTCCCACCGAAGCCGGTCATTGCCGCTGACGCCAGCAAAGTTATCGAGGTCGAGGAAGTGCAACTCGCCAAGGGTGGCCCAGTATCGAGTTTTGCACTGCGCGAAGGCGAAATTCTCGGGTTTGCAGGTCTTGTCGGCTCAGGCCGTACGGAAACCGTTCTCGCTATGCTCGGGGCCTATTCCGCGGTGCGTTGCAAGCTGCGGATGAACGGCGTTGAAATCCGTTTCGCTGATCCATCTGAAGCTCTGCAAGCGGGCATCGGCCTTCTGCCGGAAAGCCGAAAGGAACAGGGGCTGATCACGAGTTTCCCGATCCTGCAGAATATTTCGCTCAACAACTATGGCAAATATCTGCTGGGTCACTTCTTCATCAATCGCGCTCGCGAACTGGATGATACCCGAAAGGCCATGCAGCAGGTGCGGGTCAAAGCGCCAAGCCCGCATGCCCGCGTCGATACTCTGTCGGGTGGCAATCAGCAGAAGGTCGTTATCGCGCGCTGGATCAATCACAGCATGAAGGTGCTGATCTTCGACGAGCCGACGCGCGGCATCGATGTCGGCGCCAAGGCCGAGATCTACCAGCTCATGCGCGATTTCACGACCAAGGGTTATTCCATCATCATGATTTCGTCGGAACTGCCGGAAGTAATCGGTATGTCCGACAGGGTCTGCGTCTTCCGCTCGGGAGGCATCGTGGCGACCGTCGAAGGCGACGCGATCACCTCCGAACAGATCATGACCCATGCAACAACCGGGAGGACACACCATGTCGCATGATGCGAACGCGATCACCGGCGGCGCGGCGGAAACAGCCGATCCGCCGTTCTGGAAATCGCTCATCCACTCACCACTGGCACTGCCGCTGGCTGGCCTGATCGTTGTTTCGGTGCTGATGGGCTTTGCTTCGGATAATTTCTTTTCCGTCTCGAACCTCCTCAATGTTCTAAGGCAGGTGTCGATTGTCGCCATCCTCGCCGTCGGCATGACCTTCGTCATCCTCACCGGTGGCATCGACCTTTCCGTCGGAGCCTTGATGGCGCTGGCGGGTACGATGGCAGCCGGCCTGATGGTGCATTTCGGCCTACCTGGTTGGGCGGGCCTGATGGGCGGCATCGGCATCGCCGTCGGGCTCGGCCTGTTCAACGGTCTACTGGTCGCCTATGGCCGCATGCCGGCGATCATCGTCACGCTCGCCACCATGGGCATCGCCCGTGGCGCCGGCCTGATCTATTCCGGAGGTTATCCGATCTCGGGCCTGCCCTCGTGGATTTCCTGGTTCGGCGTTGGTCGCATCGGCATCATTCCGGTACCCGTCATCGCCATGGTGATTGTCTATGCACTCGCCTGGGTTCTGCTGGAACGCACCGCCTTCGGCCGCCATGTCTATGCGATCGGCGGCAATGAAACGGCAGCAAAACTTTCGGGCGTGAAAACCGGGCGCATCAAGATCGCCGTTTACGTCATTTCCGGCCTGACGGCCGGGCTTGCCGCGATCATCCTCACCGGCCGTCTGATGTCCGGCCAGCCCAATGCCGGTGTCGGTTTCGAACTCGATGCCATTGCCGCTGTCGTTCTCGGCGGCACGGCGATCGCCGGCGGCCGTGGTCTTATCCTCGGCACGTTGATCGGCGCGGTGCTGCTCGGCATTCTCAACAACGGCCTCAACCTGATGGGTATCAACCCATACCTTCAGGACATTATTCGCGGCTTCATCATCCTGCTTGCGATCTACATCGCCCGCGAATGGCGCTGACCCAAAACCATCAATCCATTTTCAAAACACAGGAGAAACACCATGGCTCAATCCCTCGAAGGCAAGATTGCCGTCATCACCGGCGCCGCGTCCGGCATCGGTCTCGCCACCACTGAAAAGCTTCTGGAAAACGGCTGCACGGTGGTGATGGTCGACTGGAACGAAAAGGCGCTCAACGACCTTGTCGCCAAGCTCGGCAGCAAGGCCATCCCGCAGGTCACCAATCTGCTCGATGCCGATAGCTGCGCCGCGATGATCCCGGAAATTCTCAAGAAGGTCGATCATATCGACATCCTCTATTGCAATGCCGGTACCTATATCGGCGGCGACCTGACGGAAACGACCGCCGAAGAAATCGACCGCATGCTCAACCTCAACATCAATGCCGTGATGAAGAACGTGCATGCTGTCGTGCCGCATATGAGTGAGCGCAAGACCGGTGACATCGTCGTCACCAGCTCGATCGCCGGCCATTATCCCACCCATTGGGAGCCGGTTTATGCGGGTTCGAAATGGGCGATCACCTGCTTCGTGCAAACAATGCGCCGCCAGATGATCCCGCATGGCGTGCGTGTATCGCAGGTGTCTCCCGGCCCGGTCTTGTCCGCACTGCTGGCCGATTGGCCGGAAGAGAACCTGCGCAAGGCCAAGGAAAGCGGCAGCATCATCGAGCCGGCGGAAGTGGCCGATGCGGTGGAATACATACTCACCCGCAATCGCAACGTGACGATCCGCGACATGCTGGTCCTGCCGACCAATTTCGACCGCGTCTGAGATTTTCCGACTTCCCGTCGCGCCCGGGCCGGATGGTCGGGCGCGGCGGTTGCAGCCGCAAGGAGGATGGAATGAACACCTATTTTATCGGCATCGATGTCGGCACGGGTTCTGCTCGTGCGGGTGTTTTCGATGTGGCCGGCACGATGTTGGCAACGGCCAGACACGACATTACCGTTTTTCGCGACGATCTTGGTCATGTTGAGCAATCGAGCGCCGAGATATGGGATGCTGTCTGTGCTTCCGTTCGCGATGCCGTTGCAAAGGCGGAAATCGATGCTGCATCTGTTGTCGGTCTTGGTTTCGATGCGACCTGCTCGCTGGTGGTCGAGGGAGCCTCGGCCGGTATCGGTGATCCGGCTCATCCGGAACGCGACATCATCGTCTGGATGGATCACCGGGCGATCGAACAGGCGAGGCGGATCAACGCCACCGGCCATACGGTCCTGTCCTATGTCGGCGGTGTCATCTCGCCGGAAATGGAAACGCCGAAACTGCTCTGGCTAAAGGAAAATCGGCCGGAGGTTTATGCCAGCGCGAAAAATTTCTTTGACCTGACGGACTTCCTTACCTGGAAATCGACCGGAGCATTGGAGCGGTCGTCCTGTACGGTTACCTGCAAATGGACCTATCTCGCCCACGAGGACCGCTGGGACGAAAGCTATTTTCGGGAAATCGGTCTGGAGGATCTGGCGGAGGAGGGTTTTCTCCGGATCGGGCAACGGATCGTTCATCCGGGCACGCCGCTCGGCAACGGCCTGAACGCCGAGGCCGCAGCAGCCATGGGACTAAGGCCCGGCACCGCTGTCGCAGCCGGCCTGATCGATGCTCATGCCGGTGGCATAGGCACGGTTGCAGCGCGCGGTGGTGCGCAAAATGCCAAAACCAGCCTCGGTTATGTTTTCGGAACCTCGTCCTGTACGATGACGACAACGGCAGAACCCAAATTCGTACCCGGTGTGTGGGGACCTTATTACTCCGCGATGGTTCCCGGCATGTGGTTGAACGAAGGCGGGCAATCCGCAGCCGGTGCTGCCATCGACCAATTGCTGTCGCTACATCCTCAGGCGGAAAAATTGGCAAAAATCGCGAAAGCCGAAGGCTTGGGATTGCCGCAATGGCTGGCAAAACAGGCCTTGGCTACTGTTGGTCAGCCTTCTGACGTGGTCGGATTGGCGGGCCAGCTGCAGGTCCTTCCTGAATTCCTGGGCAATCGCGCGCCATTTGCCGATCCATCGGCGCGGGCGGCGGTCATGGGGCTTGGCATTGAAAGTGGCCCCGATAGTCTCGTCGCGCTTTATGTTGCCGGCTTGTGCGGCCTCGGCTACGGACTGCGCCAGATCATTGACACGCAGGTTGATAGCGGCGTTTGCGTCGCAACGATTTCGGTTTCGGGTGGAGCGGGTACCCATCCACTCACCCGACAGATTCTCGCGGATGCGACAGGTCTTTCGGTCGAAGTCACCGCCTGCCCGGAGCCGGTACTGCTTGGTTCAGCCATGTTGGCGGCCGTGGCGGCCAAGATTTATCCCGACCTGCAGGCGGCGATGCCCGCCATGTCGTCGGTCGCCGGCCGCAATGAGCCCACAGCCGGTGCCGTCCGGGCGCTGCACGAGGCGCGTTATCAGGCATTTCTCAAGACACAGAAACTTGCCCGCGAGATGCGGGAGAATATCGAACCACTGCTGGCCGCGGTTCTCCGATAAGCCGTAACGACATTCACATAAGGGAGGGTAATATGCAGTTCAAAGGGAAATCGGTCATCATCACCGGTGCCGGCAGGGGCATCGGTCGGGCCTGTGCCGAAATCATGGCTGAGCGCGGCGCCGAGGTCATCGCACTCAGCCGCACGGTATCGGATCTCGACAGCCTTCGCGAAAAGATCGCCGGCCGTTCGATCGCCGTCGATCTTGCCGATCCGGCGGCGACACGCCGGGCGATGGCTGAGGCGGGCACTGCCGATTTCCTGATCAACAGCGCCGGTATCAACGTGCTGGAATCCAGCTTTGACATGACCGAGGCAGGTTATGAGGCCGTGATGGGCATCAACCTGCGGGCAGCCCTTATCACCTGCCAGGAGTTTGGCCGTGCCCGTGTGGCGGCTGGCGGCGGCGGTGCGATTGTCAACATCACCTCCATCGCCGGTCATCGTGGGTTTACCGAGCATCTGTGTTATGCCGCGTCGAAAGCCGGTCTCGAAGGTGCTACGCGCGTCATGGCCAAGGAGTTCGGCCCGCACGGTATTCGCGTCAATGCGGTGGCTCCGACCATCACTCTGACGGAACTCGCGCTCGCGGCCTGGAGTGATCCGGCGAAATCCGCGCCGATGATGGTACGCCATCCGATCGGGCGTTTTGCGGAGGTGGAGGATGTGGCGCGCACGATTGCGACACTGCTGTCACCGGATACGGCGATGGTCAATGGTGCGGTCCTCAGCGTCGATGGCGGTTTTCTGGCCGTCTGATCAGCTGCGTTTGCGGTCGCTCGTAACGCTCGCATACATGCCGGTTGTTCGAAAATCGCTGGGATTGGTGCCATAGAGCCTGCGGAACACTTTTGAGAAATAGTTGGCATCATCAAAACCGCACAGCGCCGACACTTCCTTGATCGGCATGTCTGCGGCCTTGGTCAGCAGTTTTGCCGCCCGGCGCAGGCGTCGCTGAAGCACGAATTCGGCGGGCGGCAGGCCTTCGTTGGCGGCAAAAATGCGGGAGAAATGGGCTCGGCTGAGGCCCGCCACCTCCGCCAGATCGCTGACCGAAAGCCGCTGGTCGAGATGGCTTTCGATGTGGATCAGCACATGCTGCATGGTCCGGTATTCCTGGCTGAAATTCGGATGCGAGCCAAACACGTCGTCGTAGAGTGTCATCGCCGCCTCATAGGCGATGGCGGAGGCGAGGCCCGGCGTTTCGCCGCCGGTCGTCAGACGGTGGCAGCAATGGGCGAGATGATCGATCGTCTGCGGCTGAAGATGCAGGATCGGACCGGTGATCGACAGGATCGAGCGATGGATGCGCAGCGCCTCTTCGCCGTTCATGGAAATCCAGAAAAATTCCCATTCGTCGCCCGGTTCCAGCCAGTAGCGGTGATTGTGCGGCACCAGCACCAGCAGGGTCTCGCCGGGTTTGACCTGCATGGTCCGGTTTTCATAGCGCAGATTGCCGCGCCCGCTGATGCAATGCTGCAGCACGGTGAAGGGAGCCTGTCCGCGTCGACGCCCGTCCCAGTCATAGGCGATATCGCGTCGGACCTCGTAACCGCTGCTGGTCGGCATCGTGTGCAGCGTCTGGCGTCCGCGCGGCAGGGTGACGGAGCGGGTGGCCGGACCGGCATCGATCAGGTTCTTGAGCACAAAATTACCCATGATAGCATAATCCTTCTCTGGCCCGTCGTTTGATAATACGCATAATCGCAACCCGAGGAGAAGTTGAAGGGAGGGCCTGCGGAAGCGATTTCAGCAGAATACAGTCACTTATCCGTATTCGTTTTGCTGTCATGACGGCGTTTTATTGTCGTCGCGTTTGCGCTTGCCATGCCTTTGAAGTTGCAACGAGGATTTGCTTCATGGGTTTCAAAATCGCTATCATCGGCGCGGGAAGCGTCGGTTTCACCAAAAAACTGTTCACCGATATTCTCTGCGTGCCGGAATTCCAGGACGTCGAATTTTCGCTAACCGATCTCAGCGAACGCAATCTGGGCATGATCCGCGAGATCCTGCAGACCATCATCGACGCCAACAAACTTCCTGCCAAAGTGACGGCGACGACGGACCGCCGCCAGGCGCTGACGGGCGCGCGCTACATTATCAGTTGCGTGCGTGTCGGCGGACTGGAAGCTTATGCGGACGATATCGCCATCCCGCTGAAATACGGTATCGACCAGTGCGTGGGTGACACGATATGCGCGGGCGGCATTCTCTATGGCCAGCGCAACATTCCGGTCATTCTCGATTTCTGCAAGGATATCCGCGAGGTCGCCGAGCCGGGCGCAAAATTCCTGAACTATGCAAACCCGATGGCGATGAACACATGGGCTGCGATCGAATACGGCATGGTCGATACGGTCGGTCTTTGCCACGGCGTGCAGCATGGCGCAGAACAGATTGCCGAGGTTCTGGGCGCAAAATCGCTCGATGAACTCGATTACATCTGCTCGGGCATCAACCACCAGACATGGTTCACCGAACTCAAGCTCAACGGTCGCAAGATTGGCAAGGACGAACTGGTTGCCGCCTTCGAAGCGCATCCGGTGTTCTCGCAACAGGAAAAACTGCGCATCGACGTGCTGAAACGGTTTGGCGTCTATTCGACCGAAAGCAACGGCCATCTGTCCGAATACCTGCCATGGTATCGCAAGCGGCCGGAAGAGATTTCCCGTTGGATCGACATGTCGGACTGGATCCACGGCGAAACCGGCGGTTACCTGCGTCACTCGACGGAAACCCGCAACTGGTTCGAAACCGAGTTCCCGCAGTTCCTCGAACAGGCGAAAAAGCCGATCGATCCGGCCAGACGTTCCAACGAACATGCCAGCCATATTCTCGAGGCGCTGGAGACGGGACGTGTTTACCGCGGCCATTTCAATGTGAAGAACAACGGTGTCATCACCAATCTTCCGGCCGATGCCATCATCGAATCTCCCGGTTTTGTCGATCGGTTCGGCATCAATATGGTCTCGGGCATCACTATTCCGGAAGCCTGCGCTGCCACCTGCATGGCGTCGATCAATGTTCAGCGCATGTCGGTGCATGCTGCCGTGACCGGCGATATCGACCTTCTGAAACTCGCCGTGCTGCATGATCCGCTGGTCGGCGCCGTCGCCACGCCGGAGGAGGTCTGGCAGATGGTGGACGAGATGGTTGTGGCGCAGGCCCGCTGGCTGCCGCAATATGCCGATGCGGTGCCTGCCGCCAAGGAAAGGCTCGCGCATTCCACCGTCAAGACACGCGACTGGCAGGGTGCCGCACGCCGCAATGTCCGTTCCATCGAAGAGCTTCGCGTAGAAAAGGCCGCAATGAAAAAGGCAGGCTAGAATTTTTAAAGGCCGTGACCCGGAGGAGCGGGTCACGGCCTCATCGCCATCAAGGCAGGCCGGTGGGGTGCTGCCGTCAGGGAGGAATGACGATGCCGTTTCAGACCAGAATTTCGACTATTGCCGCGCTCAGTCTCGGCGTTTCGTTCATCGCAGTAAGCGCCCACGCGTTCGAGCCGACCACGCCGCCGGAACCGCCAAAGTTTCCGGCAGAAGGCAAGGTCACCTATGTGCCGCGCGATTCCATTCTCGAATTCAAGGCGCTGCCGCAATACAGCCAGCCGGATTGGGTTGCCGAAAAATTCGAAAAGACCGGCAAGCTGCCGCCGCTGAAGGACCGCCTGCCGGAAGAGCCGCTGGTCTACAAGACCGGCAACATGCCGGATGGTGTCGGCGTTTACGGCGATACGATGCGCCATGTGGTCGGCGGACGACCCGAAGGCTGGAACTACATTGCCGGCCAGAGCCAGGGCTGGGGCGGTATCGATATCGCGCTCTCCGAATGCCTGACGCGCACCGCGCCACTGTTTCAGGTGAATGCCGCCGATACCGAGCCGCTGCCCAATCTCGCCAAGAGCTGGGATTGGTCTGAAGATGGTCACAAGTTGACCATGCATCTGGTCAAGGGTGCCAAATGGTCCGATGGCGAAGCCTTCAATGCCGATGACGTGATGTTCTATTGGGAAGATGCCGTCATTGATCCGCAGGTTTCGCCGCTCGGCGGCGGTGCGTCTCCGGAAGCCTTTGGCGAAGGTACAACGCTCAAGAAGATCGATGACTACACCGTCGAGTGGACGTTCAAGGCGGCGTTTCCAAAGCAGTATCTCTACACGATGGCCTATCCGACCTTCTGCCCCGGTCCGTCGCATCTGTTGAAGCCGCAGCATCCAAAGTATTCCAAGAACACCTATAACCAGTTCAAGAACGCTTTTCCGCCGGAATTCATGAACATGCCGGTGATGGGCGCCTGGGTGCCGGTCAGCTATCGGTCGGACGATATCATCGTGCTGCGGCGTAACCCCTATTACTGGAAGGTCGATGAGAAGGGCCAGCAACTGCCTTATCTCGACGAGCTGCACTACAAGCTCTCGACCTGGGCCGACCGTGACGTTCAGGCGGTTGCCGGTTCCGGCGATATTTCCAATCTCGAGCAGCCGGAAAACTTTGTCGCCTCGCTGAAGCGCGCGGCGGATGAAAACGCACCGGCGCGTCTCGCCTTTGGCCCACGTCTCACCGGCTACAATCTGCTGATGAATTTTTCCGCGAACGGCTGGGGCAACCCGGATGAGCGTGGTCAGGCGATCCGCGAACTCAACCGCAATCCGGAATTCCGCAAGGCGGTCACCTCCGCGATCGACCGCAAGGCAGTGGGTGACTCGCTGGTGAAGGGCCCGTTCACGGCCATCTACCCGGGCGGGCTTTCCTCCGGCACGAGTTTTTATGACCGCGCATCCACGGTCTATTACCCCTTCAATCTGGAGGAGGCCAAGGCGGCGTTGAAGACGATCGGGCTGGTCGATACCGACAATGACGGTTTCGTCAATTTTCCGGCGGGGACTGCGGGCGGCAAGAATGTCGAGATCGTGCTGCTGGTCAACAATGGTTATGCGACCGACAAAAGCCTTGCCGAAGGGCTGGTGGGCCAGATGGCCAAGCTCGGCATCCGCATTGTTCTTAATACGCTCGATTCCAACCAGCGTGATGCAAAACATTACGGCGGCCAGTTCGATTGGGCGGTTCGCCGCAACAGTACAGAACTGTTTTCCGTTGTGCAGAACTCGGAGCAGCTGGCACCTGTCGGCCCGCGCACCAGCTGGAACCACCGTGCGCCGGAAGGCAAGCCGCTCGACATGATGCCGTTCGAACAGGACATGGTGGATGTCGTGAACAAGTTCACCGCCTCACAGGACAATGCCGAAAAGGCGGAACTGATGAAGCGGTACCAGAAGCTCTACACCGAAAACCTCTACACGATCGGCCTGACGGAATATCCGGGCGCTCTCATCATCAACAAGCGCTTCTCCAACGTTCCGGCCGGAACGCCGATCAACATGTTCAACTGGGCCGAGGACGCCATCATCCGCGAACGCATGTGGGTGGCGAAAGACAAACAGGGCAAATACGAACTGTTTGCCGAACAACTGCCCGGCAAGCCGGGCGACAAGGGCCCGACCCAGTAATCTCCCTCCCAGAAGAAGTCCCGGTCGCGCGTGAAGCGCGGCCGGTCAAGACATCATACGGGCGCGTTTTTCGCGTCCGCAGAAAGGAGAGAGACGGAAATGCTGAGATTTCTGTTGACCCGCATCGGCTCCGCCATACCGGTGCTGCTGATCCTGAGCGTGGTGACATTCGCCATCATTCAGGCCCCACCCGGCGATTATGCCGATTACATTCGCTCGCAGCTGATGAATCAGGGCGGCGCATCCTTCGAACAGGCGCAAGCGCAGGCGCAGGCCTATCGTGTCGAACACGGTCTCGATCAGCCGATGGTGGTGCAGTATTTCAACTGGATCACCGGCATCATCACGCGCGGCGATTTCGGCTACAGCTTTTATTACAATAAGCCCGTCGCCGAAGTGGTGGGCGAACGCCTGCCGCGCACGCTGGCGCTGGCTGTTGTCTGCCATATTCTCGCGTCGCTGTTCGGCATCGGTTTCGGCATCTGGGCGGCAACCCGCCAGTATTCCTGGATCGACAATGTGCTTTCGGTCGTCTCCTTCCTCGGCATGACCATTCCGCGCTTCCTGATGGCGCTGGTGCTCGTCTATTTCATGGTGTTTCACTACGAAATCTCGGAGATCGGCAGTTTCTTCTCGCCGCAATATGGCGGGGCGCCGTGGTCCTGGGCCAAATTCGTGGATCTGGTCAGTCATGTCTGGCCGGTGGTCGCCATCGCTGTATTCGGCGGGCTCGCTTACAACATGCGCGTCATGCGCGGCAATCTGCTCGATACGCTGAACGCCCAATATGTCGAGACGGCGCGTGCCAAGGGATTGTCGGAGGGCGCTGTCATCATGCGCCATGCGGTGCCCAATGCCGTGCATCCGCTCGTCATGTATCAGGGCGTGGTTCTTCCCTACATGCTGTCGGGTGAAATCGAGACCGCCATCATCTTCTCGCTGCCGACTGTCGGTCCCGCCATCGTCGGTTCCATGGCGGTCGGCGACGTTTATGTCACCGCGACCTTCATGATGGTGCTCGCGGCAACGCTGGTCGTCGGCAACATCATCGCCGACATGCTGCTTGCCTTGCTCGACCCACGCGTTCGCGAATTCGGGAGGGCGTGAGATGACCGCAATCGATCAAACCACCACCAAAATGATCACCCCGGCTACCGAACCGCAGCAGGCCAACGAAAGTTACGTCGCGCTGGTCTGGCGGCGTTTCCGCCGCTCCGTCACCGGCATGATCGGGCTGGCGCTGGTCGCCCTCTTGTTTCTCATCGCCGTCTTCGCGAATTTTTTCGCGCCGATGGATCCGATGGAAACCCATGCGAGCTTTTCACCGCCGCAGGCCATCAGCTTTACCGACAAGGAGGGTACGTTCGGCATTTTCCCGCGGGTTTATGCCACGGCGGAAACGGAAGAACTTGACCCCGTCACCTTCCAGCCGATTGTCGGGCCGGATTACGACAACCCGCATTATCTCGGTTTCTTCGTGAAGGGTGCAGAATACCATCTGTTCGGCCTGATCCCGATGGACCGCCACTTTTTTGGCGCCACCGATGGCCAGCCGGTGCATTTTCTCGGCACCGACAAATTCGGACGCGACGTGCTGTCACGCGCCATCCACGGCTCGCGCATTTCGCTCGCCATCGCGCTGAGCGTGGTGTTCATCGTCACCGTCATCGGCACAACTGTAGGCCTCGTCTCCGGTTATTTCGGTGGCACGGCGGATACGTGGATCCAGCGCTTTGTGGAAGTCGTTTTGGCCTTTCCGCAATTGCCGCTTTATCTGGCGCTGACCTCGCTGATCCCGGTCACGGCACCCACACACGTCTTCCTGACTTTTGTGGTTGTGGTCATGTCGGCACTCGGCTGGGCGCAGATGTCGCGAGAAGTGCGCGGCAAGTCGATGGCGCTTTCCCGCATCGATTATGTGCGAGCGGCGATTGCCGTCGGCGCCACCGATCGCCGCATCATCTTCCAGCATATCCTGCCCAATGTGATGAGCCATGTGATCGTATCGGTCACGCTGCACATCCCGAGCGTCGTGCTGCTGGAATCCTTCCTTGGCTTCCTCGGTTTTGCAGTCAAACCGCCGCTGATCTCCTGGGGGCTGATGCTGCAGGACACATCCACCTATTCCGTCATCGGGTCCTATCCGTGGATCCTTGCCCCCGTCGGCTTCGTGCTGGTCACCGTCTTTGCGTTCAATGCGCTGGGTGACGGTCTGCGCGATGCGGTCGATCCCTATTGAACGGAGGACAGAACATGGCTTTTGCTATCGTCAACAATTACGCACCGCTCGACCGCTTCGATCATGATGCGCAAAAAGGCACCCCGATCATCGATGCCCGCAATGTCGGCGTCACCTTCAAGGTGGAGCATGGCACGGTGGAAGCGGTGAAGGATATTTCCTTCCAGCTCTATCGTGGTGAAACCATCGCCATCGTCGGCGAATCCGGTTCGGGAAAATCGGTGACAGCACGCACGGTGATGGGGCTGCTGTCGAAACGCGCGACTATCTCGCCGAAGGCGACGGTCGGTTTCAACGGCGACAACATTCTGAAATTTTCGCCGCGTGCCCGGCGTGCGCTGCGCGGCAACCGCATTTCGATGATCTTTCAGGAGCCGATGAGTTCGCTCAATCCGCTTTACACGGTGGGCAGCCAGATCGTCGAAGCCATCCGCGCCCATAACCGGGTCAACCGCAAAGACGCGGAGGCCAAGGCGCTCGATCTCCTGAAGCAGGTGCAGATCCCCGAGCCGGAAGCACGGCTGAAACAATATCCGCACCAGTTGTCCGGCGGCCAGCGTCAGCGCGTAATGATTGCCATGGCACTCTCCAACGATCCCGACGTGCTGATCGCCGACGAGCCAACCACGGCGCTCGACGTCACGGTGCAGGCGCAGATCCTCAACCTCATCCGCGAGCTGCAGAAACAGCGCGGTATGGCGGTGGTGCTGATCACCCACGACCTGACGATCGTGAAAAAATTCTCCGACTACGTCTATGTGATGCAGCACGGCGAAATGCGCGAGCACAACACGACGGAGCGTATTTTTGCCGATCCGCGCCATCCCTACACCAAGAAGCTGCTTGGCTCGGAGCCACACGGGCGCGCCGGACCATTGCCGGATGATGCCGGTGTTCTTCTGACCGCGAATGGTGTGCGGGTGTCGTTCATGATGCGCCATGGCGGCGTCTTCAAGCCGGATCTGCGTGAACTGGTGGCTGTCGACAGTCTCGGCCTCACGCTGCGCCGGCATGAAACGCTAGGCATTGTCGGCGAATCCGGTTCGGGCAAAACCACGTTCGGCCAGTCGCTGCTGCGCCTGAACCAGCCGACACAGGCCGAGATCACCTTTGCCGGTGAACGGATCGATGGGCATACGCGCGCGCAGATGCGACCGTTGCGGGCGAAAATGCAGATCGTCTTTCAGGACCCGTTTTCCTCGCTCAATCCGCGCATGACGATTGGCCAGATCATCGAGGAAGGTCTGGTGGTCAACGGGCTGGGCAATACGAGAGCGGAGCGGCTGGAGCGGGTGCGCGAGGCGCTCGATGCGGCCGGAATGCCGACCAACATCCTGTCGCGTTTCCCGCACGAATTTTCCGGCGGCCAGCGGCAGCGTATCGCCATTGCCCGTGCAGTGGCGCTGGAGCCGGAATTCATCCTGCTCGATGAACCGACCTCGGCGCTGGACCTGTCGGTTCAGGCGCAGATCATCGAACTGCTGCGAAAGCTGCAGGATGAGCGCGGCCTCAGCTACCTGTTCATCAGCCATGACCTGAAAGTGGTGCGTGCACTCTGCCACCGCGTCATCGTCATGCAGAACGGCCACATCGTCGAGGAGGGGTCTGTCGAGGACGTGCTGACCAATCCGAAAACCGAATACACCCAGCGGCTGGTGAAGGCCGCTTTCGATATCGCTTGATTATTGCCGAATACCGGAGGAAACAAGATGGCAGGACATCCGAAAATCACATTCATTGGCGCGGGCTCGACGGTGTTCATGAAGAACATTATCGGCGACGTGCTGCAGCGGCCAGCGCTTGCCGAGGCGCATATCGCGCTGATGGACATCAATCCGCAGCGGCTGGAAGAAAGTGCCATCGTCGTCAACAAGTTGATCTCGACGCTTGGTGTGAAGGCGACGGCGGAAACCTTCAACGATCAGCGCAAGGCGCTGGCCAATGCTGATTTCGTGGTCATTGCCTTCCAGATCGGCGGTTATGAGCCCTGCACGGTCACCGATTTCGAACTGCCGAAGAAGTACGGTCTGCGCCAGACGATTGCCGATACGCTCGGCGTTGGCGGCATCATGCGCGGGCTTCGTACCGTGCCGCATCTGTGGAAGATTTGTGAGGACATGCTCGCCGTCTGCCCCAACGCGATCATGCTGCAATATGTCAACCCGATGGCGATCAACACCTGGGCGATCGCCGAAAAATATCCGACCATCCGGCAGGTCGGCCTGTGCCACTCGGTGCAGGGCACGGCGATGGAACTCGCCCACGATCTGGATATTCCTTACGAGGAAATCCGCTACCGCTCGGCCGGTATCAACCACATGGCGTTTTATCTCGAATTCGAGCATCGCCAGAAGGACGGCAGCTACCGCGATCTCTATCCCGATCTGTTGCGCGGTTACCGCGAGGGCAAGGCGCCAAAACC
Source organism: Endobacterium cereale (assembly GCF_009617585.1). GTDB lineage: Bacteria > Pseudomonadota > Alphaproteobacteria > Rhizobiales > Rhizobiaceae > Neorhizobium > Neorhizobium cereale. The sequence continues at coordinate 205,631 of NZ_WIXI01000050.1, forward strand.
CACTTGGAACCCGCGTTGCCCCAACAAGGTGCGTTATGAAATGCTGACGCGGCTTGGTTATTTCGTCACCGAAAGTTCGGAGCATTTTGCCGAATACACGCCCTATTTCATCAAGGAAGGCCGGGAAGACCTGATCGAGAAATTCGGCATTCCGCTCGATGAATATCCAAAGCGTTGCATCGAGCAGATCGACAAGTGGAAAAACCAGGCGGATGCCTATCGCTCGGCTGAAAAGATCGAGGTCAAGCAGTCCAAGGAATATGCATCCTCGATCATCAACTCGGTCTGGACCGGCGAGCCTTCGGTGATTTACGGCAACCAGCGCAACAATGGCTGTATCACTTCGCTGCCGTTCAATTGCGCCGCGGAAGTGGCCTGCCTTGTCGATCACAACGGCATCCAGCCGACATTTGTCGGTGATTTACCGCCACAGCTGACGGCGCTGATGCGCACCAATATCAACGTGCAGGAACTGACCGTTCAGGCACTGATGACGGAAAATCGCGAGCATATTTTCCATGCCGCGATGATGGACCCGCACACCGCCGCCGAACTCGATCTCGACCAGATCTGGTCGCTGACCGAGGATCTTTTGACGGCGCATCGCGACTGGCTGCCGGAATGGACGCAGAGCGCGCCCGTCCGCCAGGCAAAAGCGAGCTGATCCGAGAAGCGTTTGTCCGCTGCGGTACGCCGCAGCGGCGACGTGGTCTGCTTCCCCAAGGGAAGGCTGGTTCCCTGGCATTGTCACCAAGTCGCTATCTGATGCGCTCTGCCTCCGATCCAAACACAGGGCAGGGCGCTACTTGATGGCGACAGCAAGATATATTTCCGGCCAATCGCGGCGATCTTGCTGATCGAAAGTTCTGCTCAGCCGACCTGTGGCGCAGGAGCGCTCCATTGTAGAGGTTGCATGTTTTCCCTGAAGGCAAAACGCAGGAGATGGCTTTCGATCACCGCCTGCGTTTCCTTCAGTTGATCCTCGTCCGGCGCAGTAATCCTGATGCGCAGCAGCTCTTCGTTTGCATCCAGCACAGCGGTGCCGCAGACGAAACGGCATTCGCCATGGCCCTCCGAATGGGAAACATCCACCCGGTGGGCAAAGTGTTTGCATAACTGGGTGATATATTTTCGCGCATTCTCGGTTTGCACAGTCGTAGCCGTTGCAATCATCCTTTTTCCTTCGACGCTGCCGGATGTGAACCGGCAGCCTGTTGCGTGTTTTCTCAGAAGGTCGCCTTCGCGGTAATCAGAAAACTGCGGCCCGGCTCAAAGAGCGGCGTTACATTGCCGAATTCCTGTCCGTAGGTGGCGCGATCGGAATAACTTTCATCAAACAGGTTTTTGACTTCCGCCCGGAACGTGAAGTGCTGCATCTGCTCCGGCTTCCACTCGGTAAAGACGTTGACGACTTCATATGCCTTATAGGGCTCCGTACCGGAAACAACATGGTCGTATTCCGGGGAGATTTCTATGTCGCCGCCTACTGTCAGGTTCCATTGCTCGAACGTGTGAGCGGCGGTTATGGTTATGATGTCTCCGACCGGAGATGCCAAGTAGTTGCCACTGTCGGAATTGGCCGGCAGGCCATCGACATCTACGTCGATATGGGCGTATTTCACCTTCACATAACCGCTTCCCCAATCGTATCCGAGGCCGAGTTCAAACCCTTCGGACCGCAGGTCGCGATTGCGCAAGGCGCCACCGGCGGCAAGGCCGTAAACCGGCACGCGCGCGTCGGCGATGTCGGTGCGAAACAGGCTCGCCTCAGCGGTAAACCCTTCATATTCGGCCTCAAGCCCAATCATGTAATTCTTGGCCGTAACAGGCTCAGGGCCGTCAGGGCCGTAATTCCATCCCGGATTGATGATGAAGTTCTCCGCCAGCGGCACGCCGGCCCAGACACGGGAAAAACCGGCCTTGGCCGTCAATACGTCCGTCAGGTCATATTCGCCGGATATGTTGGCGCTGAGGCCGGAATTACTGAAGTCCCGGTCATCGACACCCGTAAACCACTGGTGGTCGGCACGTCCCCCAAAGGAAAGACGCGTCCGCTCCCAAGGCTCGATGCGGGCCTGGGCATAAAGGCCGACATTGCTGGCTCGTTCGGTGCCGGGTTCGAAATAGTCGCTCAGTGACGCCTTGTCTCGATAGAAATCGAGACCTGCCACGACGTTGCCGAGACCGAAGGAAAACTTGTTTTCAAGCTTACCGTTGAAGCTTGAGGTTTTACCGATGGCATCATAGGGGGACGGCGTTAGCGGCGGGCGCAGAAAGACCGGAACAGTCACTTCGGTCGAGCTGTAGGCAAGCTGGAATGTGGGGTCCCACCATCCCTCCGAGGTTTCGTCGGTATAGGTGAAGACGGTGTTTTGCCGTTCCATGCGGTAGTCGCGCAAGGCTGGCTCCCAGGGTTTTCCGCTGTTGACCAAGCCGGCATTGGCGCGGAACGGACGGATAGCGTCGTCCACCAGCCGGTCATGGCTGAGTTCGAAACGGTCGCCGCTGTCGAATTCGTAGCCGACTTTGCCGAGGCCGCTGAGCAGATCTGTCTCGGTTCCCTGCACGACGTCGCCATTGCCGCCATGGAATTCGTGGCCTTTTCCGAAGGTGAAATAGCCGAGGAAATCCAGTCCGTCCTTCTGCCCGTAGGCAGACAGACCGGTGACGACCGTATCGCTGTTGAAATTGTAGGTCGAGGTCACGAACCCGCCAACGGATTTTCCGTCAGCTAGCAGGTCCCTGGCATCTTTTGTCTCGTAGTTGATCGCTCCGGCCAGTGCGCCTGGACCGGCATCGGCGGGTGCGATGCCGGAATCGACATCCACGGCCTTGAGGATCGACGGGTCGATCAGGTTGGTGGCGTTGTGGTGGAAAACCTTGTTGTTCTGTCGCGCGCCGTCAATGCTGACGGCGAGGTTCGTTTCCTCGACGCCATGGACATAGACTTTCTGTGACATCGGCAGCGAACTGCCCACCTGAACGCCAGCCTGTTCGCGGAAGACATCGGCAATGCTGCTGGGGTTGAGCCGCTCAAGCTGCTTTGACCCGATGATCGTTTCGCCGATGTCACTCTGGCCGATGGACTGCCCTTCCACCACAATGGGCGCCAATATTGTGCCGTCCTGGCCGCCGACAGCGCCAGCCGTCGTTGCGTCGCGACCGATCACAGCCGTCCCGTTCGAGATGCTGTAGGGAATGCCGGTGCCTTCGAGAAGCTGGGCTAGGGCAGCCTGCGGCGAAAGATTGCCGGAAACGCTGCGTGCGGTGACACCTTTCGATGTCGACGCCGCCAACGAGACCTGCAGGCCGGATTGCCGGCCATAGACATTCAGCGCGGAGGCGAGCGGCTGAGCCGGAATATCGAAGCTGCGTTGCGTCGTCTGCGCCAAGGCCGTCGGTGCATACCCCACAAGGGCAATGCCTGTTGCTGCCGAAGCCATCAGCCTGATCGCCACAACCTTTGCACGGTTAGATTGTCGCGACTGTTCCCCATACTCCTGAAGCGCCATTCCGCCCCATCTCCTCAATGCGTCTTTAAGGCAGACCCCCTGTCTGCGTTCAGGGTAAAGACGATCGGGGTGCACGGATTTTTCACGGCAGCACGAAAAAAAGTGTTTAGAAGAAAGAAAGCACCCGCAGATATGGCGAAACGTGGTGGACCTTGGCGCCATAGGGACTGACGAGCGCGTCAAGAGCCCTGTCGGGATCGGACAAATCATAAAGCCCGGTAATGCGGCGCGCGCCCAGTTCGCCACTGGCGATAGTGATCCACGAAGCGTGATAGCGCTGCAATTCCGCCACCACCGTCGAAATAGGTACATCCTGGACGAACAGCTTGCCGTCACGCCACGCGGCAATGGCATCTATGCTCACGCTGGTTCGCGAGAGCTGTCCATTGCTGCGGTCGAGGCTGACGAAATCGCCGGGTTTCAGTTCCATCCTTGTTCCGGTGGCGAAGGAAGATAGATCGATGACCCCGTGGGCCAGTTGAACGCTGGCCCTCTGAGGCGTGAGGTTGACGTCGAACGCCGTGCCAACGACCGTTATATCAAGTTCACCGCCGGCATTGACAGTAAATGGGCGCGTGGCGTCGGGCCGCACGTCGAAGAACGCCTCTCCTGAGAGAAGCCGGACGTGACGTCCGATCGGGGAAAAATCGACGGCTATAGCGCTGGAAGCGCCCAGGTCGATGGTCGAACCGTCTGCCAGCGTGACGCGGCGAATTTCAGCGGTCGCAGTTGTAAAGTCTGCCTGATATTGCGTCAAAAACGACGGTGCCACTGTCATGACGATAAGGCAGGCGGCGATGGCGCCAAGGCCAATGCCCACTGCCCTGTGCCGGCCATGCTGCCGGGATGGGGAGACGCGCATCGTTCCCGGGCTGTTCCGGTTCGGCAGGTTGATTGGGCTGATTTCCCCCATCACCTCCCAGGCGTGACAGGCTTTAGACCATGCCTGTTGATGATCTGCAGAACGGTTGAACCAGATCGAGAAGTCGTGATCGTCGTTATTCGAGCGCGATGGTTCACGCAAACGCAGGAACCAGTCCATCGCTTCTTCTAGCAATTCTTCGTTTATATGGTCGTGCCGCGTCACGTCATACCCGCTTCGGATTCTTCAAGATACGTACCCGAATTTGCCTGTCGGATGTAAAAACGATTGAGGCGGACAAATTTTTCGCGCCTGGCAAGTGCTCAGGCATTTTTTCTGTCGAGCGCGATGGCGATCTTCACCATCGCGGTTCTTACGTGCCGATGGGCGGTGGCTACGGAGATGCCGAGATACTCGGCCACAGCTTCCAATGTGCACCCGCCATGCCGGTGCATCTCGACAGCAATCTGGATATCCTGCGTCAGCGAGGCAAGTACCTCCTGTGCAATGCGTACTTCGTCACAGAACATCGTTGTCTGCTCGGGCGTTTCATTCGTCCGGGGAACGATCCAGAATGGCGGGTCCTCGTTCTGGGCACGTTGTTCGATCCGGCGGCGCTTGACCGTGTCGAGTGAGAGATTACGCACAATACGATAAAGATAGGCCAGCCCCTGTCGCGCCGTCTGGGCTGGAGAATTGCCAAGGCCGAAACGCAGATAGGCTTCCTGGACGATGTCTTCCGCAGCATCCCGCGAACCTAGAATGCGAGCCGAATAGCTGATCAGCGCGGTGCGATGACCCATAAAAAGGCTATTGGTCTCGGCGCTGAGATCCAGTTGCTGCTTTACTTGTCGTTCTTGCACGCTGTCTTCCGATAGGTGGTCGATTGACGGAAAGATTGGCTCGCGTGCCGGTGATCCGGCTGCGGACGACCTCTCTAACAGTAAAAACATGATTTATAAAGTCATATTTTATAGCGCTTCGGGGAGACGGATAAAAGCAGAATTCTCTCGGGAAAATGCTTTGTCATTTCAAAGTAATAATATTGGCGAGCTGCATTGAGGTCGTGATCACTGAGGCCGAAACTTGGTGCGCCATTCACGGCGAGGGGTGTTGATGCTGTGCTGCGCATGACGATACGGTTGGCAGAAGGTTTGCGGCCAGATCAATAACCTATGCCCGAGATGTGAGTGCATGGCTTTGCGATGTTGCAGCATATGCCTTGAAGGAAAGCCCGGGCTTTGAGATATTCGCTGCACCTCAATTGCATTTTTCCGGATACCTGATGTCTTTCAAAAGCATAACACGCTCGAGCCGAAGGGCCTTTTTCGCCCTCCTGACAATCGTCTTGAGTATCCCGTTGGCGGTGCCGGCTCGATCCGAGATGGTTTCGGCAGCCTGGCCGCATGCACAAAGCGATCTCGTTGCCGAAAAGTGCATAAGATTTGGAACGCTTGCAAACGGAATGCGCTTTGCAATCATGCATAATGCGACGCCACCAAAGCAGGCTGCTATCCGTTTTCGTATCGGTTCCGGTTCATTGAACGAGCAGGACAATCAGCAGGGCCTTGCGCATTTCCTGGAGCACATGGCCTTCAAAGGATCGAAAAATGTCCCAGAGGGGGAGATGATCCGAATCCTTCAGCGCAAGGGGCTTGCTTTCGGCCCGGATACCAATGCCCACACATCGTATGGAGAAACCGTCTATTCGCTCGACCTTCCTCAGGTCGATGCCGATACCATTTCCACGGGTCTGATGTTGATGCGTGAGACGGCCAGTGAACTGACGCTCGATGCTGCCGCTTTTGATCGGGAACGGGATGTGATCCTGTCGGAGGAGCGGTTGCGGGATACGCCGCAATATCGCGCTGGCATCGCAGCCATGAATTCCTTGCTGGATGGCCAGCGAGTGCCCATGCGGTCGCCCATCGGAAAGACGGATATTATCAGAAACGCGCCTGTCAAACTCCTGCGCGATTACTACGAGACCCATTATCGCCCGGATCAGGCGACTTTGATCGTTGTCGGCGATATTGATCCCGCGGGGCTTGAGGCGGAAATTCGTGAGCGTTTCGGTGATTGGGCCGCAGCCGGCCCAGCCGTTGCCATTCCGGATTTGGGCGAACTGAAGAGCAAGGGTGAAACCTTTGAAGTCATTGCAGTCCCTGGAAACGTTACGAGTGTGCAGATTGCGTGGACGAGGGAGTTTGATGGATCGAGGGATACCGTTGCCAAGCGCCGCGGGCAGATCATCGAAGGGCTCGGCCTCCAAGTTCTGCAACGTCGCCTCAGCAATCTCGCCAGCAAGGCAGATGCACCATTTATCAGCGCAGGCGCCGGTGCTCAGGACCTGTTGAAGTCCGCGCATGTCGCTGTGGTCACGGCCAGTTCTGAGCCAGACCAATGGCAAAAGGCGTTGTCTGCCATCGAGCAGGAGCAGCGCCGAGTACAGGAGTTTGGCGTCACCGCGGCGGAAATCCAGCGGGAGATCGTGGAATACCGGTCCGTATTGCGAGCCGACGTAGAAGGTGCCGGAACGCGCAACACGACCGCCTTGGCGGGCATGCTTTCTGCCAGCGTCGACAGCGATCAGGTGTTTACCTCTCCTGCTGATGACCTTGCGCTGTTCGAAGAAGTGGCTGATCAGGTATCTGCCGAGGATGTCAACAAAGCGCTCGTGAATGCATTTTCGGGATACGGACCGCAGGTTCAGCTTAGGGCAGCGCAGGAGCCGACGGGTGGACGGGACACGGTTCGCCAAGTCTATAATGCATCGCGCGAAACTAAAGTTGACGCGCCTTCCGCAGCCACGGACGTGGTGTGGCCCTATACGTCTTTCGGCCCGTCCGGGGCAGTTGTCGAGCGCCGGGCTGTCGACGATCTCGGCCTCACAATGGTGCGTTTTGAAAATGGTGTGCGTCTCAACGTCAAACCGACGAAGTTTCGCGCCAGTGAGGTTCTCATTCGGGAGCATGTCGGTGGCGGACGTATGGCAATGCAAAGCGACCGGTCGCCGCTCATATGGGCTTCTCCGGCTGTTGTGCTGTCTGGAACCAAGGCCATCGATTTTCAGGATATCCAGAAGGCCCTAGCGGCAAAAATCTTCGGTATCGATTTTTCTGTCGGTGACAGTTCCGTAAGGTTCGACGGCCGAACAAGAACCGAGGATATGGCAACTCAGTTGCAGCTCATGGCCGCCTATACCTCGGATCCGACCTACCGTCCCGAAGCCTTCAACCGCGTGCAGCAGGCTTATCTCAGTGGCATAGATCAGTATGACGCAACTGCCGGCGGCGTGCTTGGTCGAGATTTCGCCGGTCTTGTGCATTCCGGTGACCCACGATGGACTTTCCCCGGTCGCACGCAATTGTCGACTGCTACGCCAGATGAGTTTGAAGAGTTTTTCCATCCTCTCGTTACCAAGGGTCCGATAGAACTCACCGTGGTCGGTGATATCGATGTCGAGGAGGCCATCCGGCTAACGGCGGAAACTTTCGGTGCATTGCCGAAGCGGCCTGAGCTTTCTGCTCCCAGCCAGATAGAACAGCTTTTTCCTGCACCAAGCGAAAAATCCGTCGTCAAAACGCATCGCGGCCGCGATGATACGGCAGCTGTCGCGGTCGGTCTGTCGATCGGAGATCTGTTGTCGGATGTTCCGCGCTCCTTCGTCGCCGACATTGCGACACAGATTTTCGAGAACAGGCTGATTGAACAGTTCCGAATTGCTGAAGGTGCGACTTACGGTCTGCAGGGGAGTGCGGATCTGTCGTTGGAACTGCCGGATTACGGTTTCGCTTATTTCTATCTTGAAACCATGCCCGCAAAGATTGGCAGATTTTACACGCTGTTTGCCGATGTCGCACATGATCTGGGATCGACCACAGTTTCGGCGGATGAGCTTTCGCGTGCGCGCGAACCTGCTATCGAAACATTGAAGCACCAGCAGCAAACCAATGAATATTGGGTGCGTTACCTGCGCAATGTCCAGGCAGATCCTCGGCGGCTGGAGTTGATCCGTTATAGCGCGGAAGGGTATGCCAAGGTAACCGGCGAACAGGTGCGGGAATTTGCGAAGACCTATTTTGGGGCAGGCAGATCGTGGAAGCTGGAAGTCCTCCCCGTCGAGGCACAGTGAGCAATCGTTGCTTGATGGTGCGCCGTGAAGATGCTTTGCGGCGCACCCTAATAGAACATCCGGCTGAGAGGCATGATGGCCGCGCCCATGGAGGACGCATCTGACGCAATTTCCGAAATGATCAGTTTCGGGTTGGGGCGTGAAACTCCATAACGCGGTCGGCCGAAAAACTCGGTGCGATCGACTAGCATTTGGGCAAGATCGGGCGGTATCTGTCCACCAAAAACGATTGCCTGTGGATCGTAGACCGCCCAGATTGCATTGACGAGGCGGTTATAGGCGGGCGTGACTTCTTCCACCCATTCTTCCACGCCTTGCCAGTCACGGTCGAAATTCTTGCGCAGGTAGCTGATCGACGGCACGTTGACCTTGTTGCGCTGCAACCGCTCCATCAGATATTGCAGAGCGGGGCGGCGCAGGTTTTCCGCGTGATCGTACATCTGCGAAAATTCGCCGGCATTGCCGTGCCCGCCAAGCAGCAATTCGCCATTGCTGACCAAGCCGCCGCCAAAACCATAATTGAAGCTGAGATAGGCCAGGTTCTTGATGTGGCGGCCAACGCCGAACATGATTTCGGCAATCGTGCCCATTTTGGCGCCGTTCATGGTCCAGACCGGCTTTCCAAAATGTTCGTACAGCATCGGCCCGAGTTCGATCAGCGACCATTCATGCAGGGGCAGGGAGGCGTTGTAGCTCGTTCCGCCCTGATGGACACCGGCAATGCCAAAACCCACGCCGAAGAGGCGGTCCTGCGACAGGCCAAGACGCTGCTGGTGACTGGCCAGTTCTTCGCGCACGAGATCGAGCGATTTGCGCATGCCGCGGTCCCATAAAAGGATACTGCTTTCCGCCAGGGTTTTTCCCGCAAGATCGACAATGCTGATGTCGATGACATCCGAAGTGACGGACAGGCCGCAGGCATAGGCGAACCCGCCGTTGAGTTGCAGCATCGGGCTTGGCTGGCCGCTTCCCAGGCCGGGCTTGGGTTCGCCGAGAAGTACGATGCCGCGTTCGGCCAGTGTGTCGACAATTCGGTGCACCGATTGCTGTGTCAGGTCGGATAATCCTGTCAGTTCCGAGCGCGACAGGCCGGGGTGTCGCCAGATTAGCCGCAGCAGGCTGCGTTCATTGGCCGACACGACGGCATCATCATTGGCACGTAGAAAATGTTGTTCGATCAGCGCATTCGGCGAATATGTCATGGTTGTCCCCTTCACGCGTGTTGTTACTATAAGTGTGTGACAACTTCCATATGAGCATTGTAATCATAGCGGCTTCCCGCCTGAGTTGATGTAGCTTTATAGGGTTCGTAAAAATTTCCGTCGTCTACCTGTCACACACGAAGTGTAACAAACGCTCGTCATTCCTCCCGGGAAAGCTCGGGATATCCAAAAGGGCGAAGCGAATATGAAGATCTCCACTCTTGCGACCACTGTCGCACTTCTCGGCTGTACCAGTGCGGCGCAGGCCACCAATATTGAATTCTGGTATGGCAATACCGGCAATGTCGAAGTGGCTATCAAGGCGCAATGCGATGCCTTCAATGCGTCGCAGAGTGAGCACAAGGTCAACTGCGTCGGTCAGGGCTCCTACGAAGTCTCGATGCAGAAGGCGATCGCCGCCTACCGCGCCAAGAACCACCCGGTCCTCATCCAGTTCTTCGATGCCGGCACGCTCGACCTGATGCTCTCCGGCGCCGTCGAGCCCGTTCAGGATCTGATGCCCGAGGTCAAGTGGGACAGCTATATCGCCGGTGCCCGTGCCTATTACGAAACCTCCAAGGGCAAGCTGTTCGCCCAGCCCTACAATTCCTCGACGCTTCTGTTCTACACCAACAAGACCGAGCTCGAAAAAGCAGGCGTGACCGAGACGCCGAGAAGCTGGGAAGGCATCATTGAAGCCGCCCGCAAGTTGAAGGCTGCCGGACATGCCTGCCCGTTCGTCACCGATGGCGATACCTGGCGTATCCTCGAGCAGTTCTCTGCCCGCCACGGTCTGCCGATCGCCACCAAGCACAATGGTTATGACGGTCTCGACGCCGAATACGTCATCAACTCCACCTTTGCCGCCAAGCACCTCGCCAATCTGGTCGAATGGCGCAAGGAAGGTCTCGTTCGCCTCGCCGCCGATACCAAGGCCGGCAATTACACCGCCGCCTTCAATGCCGGCGAATGCGCGATGATGGAGCAGTCTTCCGGTTCCTACGCCGCTGCTGCCAAGGCATTCGACGGCAAGTACGAGCTGACCGTCAACATGGCGCCGATGTACAAGGATTACACGCGTCACAACACTTTTGTCGGCGGTGCCTCTATCTACGTGATGAAGGGTCACAAGCAGCCTGAGATCGAAGCTGCCAAGGCGTTCCTCGATTTCCTGCGCAAGCCGGAACAGCAGATGTCGTTCACCGCCGCAACCGGCTACGTGCCGGTGACGACGGACGTTCTCGACGTGATCGCCAAGAGCGACGAAGCAAACTCGCCGAAGTACGCCACGGCCAAGGTCGGCGTCGAATCCATGAACCAGCCGGCCACTGCCGACACCCGCGGCATCCGCCTCGGCTTCTACGTGCAGTTCCGCGAAGTCTTCATGGAAGAAACCCAGAAAGCCTTTGCCGGCCAGCAGACCATGCAGGTCGCGCTCGACAACACCAAGAAGCGCGGCGACCAGCTGCTGCGCCGTTTCGAGCAGACCTACAAGGGCAAGCAGCTTCCCTGATCGCGATCTCACAACCTTCTCAGCATGGGGCGGTTTTCCGCCCCATGCCCTCTCATTTTTGGAAGTGATCCATGTCGTCGGAATCCTCCCTGTTCAGCCACCGCTGGCTGCCGGCCCTGTTGCTGGCTCCCCTGATGCTGCTGATCGTGCTGTTCTTTTATGTGCCGGTCTTTCAGGCCTTCTACTGGTCGTTTTTCCTCGAGCAGCCTTTTGGCGGCGGTTCGGAATTCGTCGGCCTGCAGAACTTTCAGCGCGTGCTGAGCGATCCCGAATTCTGGGGCGCGACCGGGCGCACGGTCGTCTTCATGCTGACGGCATCGTCGCTCGCCGTCGTCGTGCCGCTGATGCTGGCGATTGCTGCCGATCGCAAGATCGGCATGTCCTATCCGGCCCGCAACATTCTCGTCTGGCCGAAGGGCATTGCCGGCGCCTCGATCGGTGTGGTCTTCGCCTTCATCTTCAATCCGTTCGTGGGATTGATGGCGCCGCTCAACTCGCTGTTTCCCGGCCTGTGGAATCCCGGCATCGATGGCACGGACGCATTCATAACGCTGGTGTCCGCGCATGTGTGGAGCGGCATCCCGTTCAATTTCGTCATTCTGCTCGCCGGCCTGCGCTCGATCCCGCCGACCATGTATCAGGCGGCAGCGATGGATGGCGCAGGTCCCTGGCGCCGCATCTTCGATGTGCAACTGCCGCTGATCATGCCGCAGCTGTTCCTGACCTTCGTTCTGGAATTCACCGAAAGCATCACCTCGGTCTTCGCGCTGATCGACACCATTACCGGCGGTGGTCCGGGCGGCTCGACGACGCTGCTCGTCTACAAGATCTATGTCGACGGCTTTCGCGGCTTCGATCTTTCCGGCGCTTCCACTCAGACGGCCATCCTCATGGTCTTCGTCCTTCTCCTCGCAGCCTGCCAGTTCTTCTTCATCGGCCGGCGCATCAATTACGAGCGCTGAGCCATGGTCGAAAACGCACGTTCCATCAATATCGTCGCCAGCATACTGCTCGCCATCGGCATCCTCTATATCGTCGGCCCGCTGTATTTGACGTTGTCCACCGCTTCGCAGTCCTATGAATACATGTTGCGCAACGGTCTTGCCTGGGTGCCGGGCACGGAACTGTTCGCCAATATGGGCAAGGTCATCCACGATACGCGCATTCCGGTGCAGATGCTGAACAGCATGATCGTGGCCTTCTCCAATGCGCTCGCCACCTGCGCGCTGTCTTTCCTGTCGGCCTATGCGATCGTCTATTTTCGTATTCGCTGGGCGGGCGTGGCGTTTGCGCTGATCCTCGCCACAATCATGCTGCCGCTCGATATCCGCGTCATCACCACCTATCAGGTGGCGTCGAATATCTTTTCGCCGCTCAATGCAGTCTTGGACTTTACCGGCCTCAACAGCCTGATCGAAATGGCGTTCGGTTCACCCGTTCAACTCGAACTCAGTGTGCTCGACACCCATTTTGGTCTGGTCGCGCCTCTGGTGGCGCATGGCACCGGCACGTTCCTGTTCCGGCAGTTTTTCATGACGCTGCCAAAAGACCTGTTCAAGGCTGCACGCATGGATGGGGCAGGGCCGATCCGCTTCCTGATCGATATCCTGCTGCCATTGGCCCGCGCCAGTTTCGCGTCGCTGTTCGTGCTCACCTTCCTCAGCGGCTGGACACAATATCTGTGGCCGCTGGTCGGCGCCTCGACGCCCGACATGCAGACCGCCGTCGTCGGCCTTGCCCGCCTCGTGCCGGATGCCGACGGCCAGGTGCCCGATTTTCCGATGATCATGGCCGGTGCCGTGCTCGTCTCCCTTGTTCCCCTCACGATGATTGCCGTTCTGCAACGCTTCCTCGTCCAGGGCCTCGTTCTCTCGGAGAAATGATCATGACCGCCATCGACCTAAGCATCCGCGCCGCCGCGGCCGAGATCGCGCTTATCGGCGTCACCAAATCCTACGACGCCAAAAACACCATCATCCCACCGATCGACGTGACCTTGCGTCCCGGTGAATTCACCGTCGTGCTCGGCCCGTCCGGCTGCGGAAAATCCACGCTTCTGCAGATGATCGCCGGTCTGGAGCGCGTTTCGAGCGGCAAGATCGTCATTGGCGGTCGCGAAGTGCAGGATCTGGAGCCAAAACATCGCGGCTGCGCCATGGTGTTCCAGAACTATGCGCTTTATCCGCATATGACGGTCGCCGAAAACATGGCCTACAGCCTCAAGGTCGCCGGTGTTTCCAAGGCGGAACGCGCCGAGCGCGTCGGCACCGTCGCCAAAATGCTGGGCCTTGCCGACTATCTTACCCGCAAACCGAGCCAGCTTTCCGGCGGTCAGCGCCAGCGTGTCGCCATCGGCCGCGCCATCATTCGCGAGCCCGGCGTGCTGCTGTTCGACGAGCCGCTGTCCAACCTCGATGCGCAGTTGCGCCACGACATGCGCGTCGAACTCGCTGAACTGCATCGCCGCATTGGCGCTACCAGCGTGTTCGTGACCCACGATCAGGTGGAGGCGATGACGCTTGCCGACCGTATCCTCATCCTCAACAAAGGTCATATCGAGCAGTTCGACACGCCGAAGGCGATCTATCACCACCCGGCTTCCGTCTTCGTCGCCAAATTCATCGGTTCGCCGCCGATGAATATTTTGGAGGTCGAAGGCGATGGTTCCGTGCTGCGACTGGCCGATGGTCAGGTCGTGGCGAACTATTCGGCTAAGGGCAAATTCCAGCTCGGCATCCGCCCGGAAGATATCGCCGTCAACGAAGGCGGTTCGATCAAGACGGAAATCCGTTACCGCGAAGACCTCGGCTCGCACGAAATTCTGGAAACCAAGATCGCCGACCAGAACCTGCGCATCGCCATGCCTTTCGGCGTCGAGATCGATACGACGCAGACGCTGTCGCTTTCCTTCCCGCAGGCCCGTCTCCACCTGTTCGATGGTGAAACCGGCCGCGCCATTGCCAATGCTTTCGGTGATGCGCATTCGGCTCCGGTGAAGGAATACCAGTGAACTACCGGGAATTTATCGCCGACAAGACCCGCGATTGCGCCGTGGTGGCGCATCGCGGCATCTGGCGCCATGCGCCGGAAAACAGTTTGTCCGCCATCCAGCGTGCCATCGAGGCAGGTTACGATGTCGTCGAGATCGACATTCGCCGCAGCGCGGATGGCGGACTGTTTCTGCTGCATGACGAAACGCTGGAACGCATGGCCGGTCTCGATCAGAGGTCGGAATCTCTGGCTTCGAACGACCTTGCCGTCCTGCGTCTGCGCGACCGCGATGGCGGAGAAGGCAATGCCTTCACGCTTGAAAAACTGCCGAGCCTCGCCGAGGTTTTCGAGCTGACGCGCAGCCGCATTTTTCTGCATCTCGACGTCAAGGAACGCGAGGTGATCCCGGATGTGATCGCTCTCGCCAAGGCCATGGGCGTCGAGCAGGAAGTCGATTTCTGGGCCTCTCTGAAATCCGAAAAGGATCTTGGCTGGATCGGAAAAACGATCCTTCCGCATGACGTGCTGTTTCTGGCCAAGACCCGGCTCAACGTGCCGGGTGCTGCCACCCAGCTGGCTCTGCTGCATGATCTCTCACCCGGCGTCTGCGAAATCTATTTCGACAGGCTGGAAGAACTTTCCGCCCTCAAGGACCTCACCCGCAAAACCGGCATGGCACTCTGGGTGAACACGCTCGATAGCGTCGCCTGCGCTGATTTCACCGATACCGCGGCTCTTGCCGATCCGGATGCCGTCTGGGGACGGCTGATCGATGCCGGCATTTCGGTCATCCAGACCGATGAGGCCGCTGCCCTCAAATCCTATCTCGCGGCTCGCCGCGCTTAAATACTCTCCAAGGAAGAATGACATGACGCATTACGTAGACTACATCGCCGACCAGAAACGCGATCCCGCCATCGTTGCCCATCGTGGCGCCTGGCATGGTGCCCCGGAAAACAGCCTCGCCGCTATCGAGCGTGCCATCGCTGTCGGTGCAGACGTTGTCGAACTCGATATCCGCAAGAGCGCTGACGGCGAACTTTTCATCATGCACGACGACACGTTGTTGCGCATGGCCGGCATCGATCGCGATGCCGAAACCTTCACCATTGCCGAGCTGCAGGCCATTACGCTTCGTGAAGATGATGGTGGTGAACATCGCGCCACGTCCGACCAGCGTATCCCGACCCTGAAGCAGGTGCTGGAAATCATCCGTGGCCGCATCTTTGTCGATCTCGATCTTAAGGATCGCGATCTGTTTTCCGAGGTTGCCGCCTGCGCCCGCGAGATGAATGCCGCTTCTTACGTCGACCTGAAGACCCGAGTGATGGTTCGCGAGGAGCTCGACTGGGTACGCGCCCAGAATATCGAGGGCGTTGCCTTCATGGCGATGTCGAAATTCACGGCCGAAGACATTCATGAGACGATGGCGCTGCTGTCGGAAATCAAGCCTTTCATGTGCGAAATGCGCTTCGACAGCCTCGAGACCATTAAGGCCAACCGCCAGCTGTTCCGCGACGCGAACATGGCGCTGTGGACGAACACGCTCAACATGGAAGCCAGCGGCGAATGGGTGGACAAGACGGCGCTTGTCGATCCCGACAGCATCTGGGGCACGTTGATGGATGCCGGTGTCAGGGTTTTCCAGACGGATGAGCCGGAAGCGTTGAAGGCCTATCTGCAGGGCCGTCGCGGATGAAAGCCGTTTCGGACGAACTGCTCGACGAGCTGATGGGGATCATGCGCGAGGCGTCGGCGGGAGAAATCCTGCCGCGCTTCCGCTCGGTCACCTCGGACAGTATCCGCGCCAAAACCGCAGCCGACGATATCGTCACGGATGCGGATATCGCTTCCGAGCGAATGATCAGCGAGAGGCTGAAGGCGCGTCTGCCGGGCATCACCATCATCGGCGAAGAGGCGGTGTCAGAAGACGCTTCCAACCTCGCAAAACTTGCCGATGCGGATCTGGCGGCTGTTATCGATCCGGTCGATGGCACATGGCATTTTGCGCATGGCACGCCGATGTTCGGCAGTATTCTCGCCATCGTTTCGGGCGAAAAAACCATTGCGGGCATCATCCATTACCCGGTTCTGGGCGATTTTCTGGTGGCACGGCCGGGGCAGGGCGCATGGCATGTGGCGGCGGATGGTTCGCGCACCCGTCTCTCCGTTGCAGCGCCAAGCCCGGTCAATGAAATGCACGGCTTCATTCCGCTGCATATGTTCGAGCCGGGCAGGCGCGCCGAACTGGCGCCACGCGTGCTGAAATTCCTGCGTGTCACGACATGGCGCTGCTCCGCCTGGGAATACAGAATGCTGGCAACAGGCGCGATGAGTTTTTGCCTCAACGACAGCCTGAAACCCTGGGACCATGCCGCCGGTGTGTTGATCCATGCCGAAGCCGGTGGTTTTGCAGCGACGATGGCGGGCGAAGTCTATCGGCCGACGATGACGAAGGGCCATCTTTTGACGGCGCCGGATGAAGCAAGCTGGAACTCAATACTGACGGCTCTGTCGGAAAATTGAAGAAAACGTGGCCTGTTTTGGTCGGTCTGGACCGAAACAGGCTGCGAACAGCGATGTAATACGTCAGCGTGCCTGTGCTTCCTGATATTTTCCTGTTTCGGAAGGGCGAAGGCGAGACGGCTGAACGCCGAAGCGCCGCAAAAACAACTGCGAAAAATGGCTCGGATTGCCATAACCTACGTTCATCGCGGCCTGCGTGACGGTGACCTCGCCGCTTTCAATGCTGCGTCGGGCTTCCAGCAGGCGCTGTTCCTGCAAAAACGCGTAGACGGAATAACCGTACATCGCCTTGAAACCTGTTTGCAGACGTTTCTGGGTTAGGCCGATTTCGCGCGCCAGACCGTCCAGTGCCCATGGATAGGAAAGCTCGGCAATCATCAGATCACGGGCACGCTGTAACGGGCGTCGATCGCGTGGCGGAATGGTCGCTGCCGGTTGAATGCTGCGCATCGCATTGATCGAGGCGTGGACAATGTCGAGTGCGCGTGCCTCGAAGGCCAGATCGTCGTTTTCGACCATGGCGCTGTCGAACAGGGCACGGGCAACGGCAAGCAGTTGCGGCGGTACCGGCAAGACACCGACCCATGTTCCGTTGCCGGAGGCAATGTGAAGGCTGTGGTGTTCGTCGAGCGACGACAGGATGTCGCCGGCACCCAGCTTCTGCCAAAGCGTCGTATCGACACGAATGTCCATGCCCTTGAACCGTGTGCCGACCGGGACGTCGTAAAAGCCGACCGCGCCTTTCGGAGCCGCCATGATATAAATCCTGCCGGGCCGATAGGGCAAACTTGATAGCCGTTCCCCATCCGCGTCCAGAAGCCACCCCTGACCAGCCGCCTCGAACAGGAAGTCGATGGCCACGCAGGGTTCCGTCGCGAAACGTCCGGCGAAATCTGCACCGATCACCATATCGAAAACGGAGATCGTCAAACCCGGCCTGACGCCGAGTATCTTGTAGGCGCCCTCCGTGGATGTGGTTTCGAATGTCGTATCCGCAGGGTTTGGCCCAAGCACCACGACGTCGTCCTGATCCGATTGGGCCAGCGCCCTCTGTTCGACCCGCAAGTTCATGATCGCCCCCTTTGACGACCGGTCGAAAAAAGACCGGATCGCGATAGTCATTAACCTGATTGCAATAGTCAAGTTTGTCGCGTCAATCTACTGAGGTCGTGAAATTCGTTGCGAGGGGCAATGTCCACGACAATCATTCAAGCGAGCGCCCGTTTAAGCGGCTGGATCGTGCTCGGTCTTCTGGCCGGGCTTTATGCTGCGCAATCGGTCACCGGCAGCATGGTGCAATCGTCGTTGCCGGTCGTGTTGCGCGATGCTGGCATGCCGCTCGACCAGATCGGGTTTCTCGCAATTCTCTTCCTGCCATGGGCTCTGAAATTCCTTTGGGCACCGCTGGTGGATCGGTACTTTAGCGAACGTTCGTGGATACTCGTTTGCCAGACAGGTATTACGGCCTGCTTCCTCCTCGCGATGGCCTTTCCGCCGCAGACGCACCTGATGTCACTTGCGGCGGTGCTTCTGGTGATGGCGACGCTTGCGGCCACGCAGGATATTGCCACGGACTCGCTGGCCGTTCGCGCCACCAGCGAGGAGACCCGCGGCGCGGCCAGTGGCGCCTCCACTGCCGGCGCTTATCTTGGTTTCCTGCTCGGCGGTGGCATCTGGTTGATCGTTTACAGTCATGCAGGATGGGCCGTGTCTATGGCGGCAATGGCGGGTTTCGTGGTGCTGCTCAGCATTCCTGTCCTTTTGTCTTCGGGGCTTGCTGCACCAAGGGAAAATACTGCCCGGATCGGGCGCCGCCTGTTGCTGCGTGAAACCCTTTCCAATCGGACCTTGATGACGGGGTTTGTTTTTCTTGCGATCTATCAGATCGGTCTGCGCATGGGATCGGCCATGACCGGCCCCTATCTCGTCGACAAGGGTTTGTCGCTGGAGATGATCGGTACATTGCGGGGTGCAGGCGGAGCCCTTGTCGGCTTTCTCGCCGCAGCACTGTCTGCTTTGATCGTTCAGAGGCTGGGCATCCGCAAAGCGATCCTTGCTGCGGCAACTATCAATACGCTGCTTCTTCTGGCGCTGGCCTCGCTCGAATGGCAAACTTCGGTCTCGCAAACGGTTGCTGCCGGCCTCATGGTCGCACAGGTCGCCGCCATCGCCATGTCCTTCGTGGCGCTTTACGCGGCGATGATGAACTGGTGCGATCCGCACAGAACCGCCACGGATTTCGCCGTCCTTCAAAGCCTCGACGCCATTATCGCGATTGCCGCCTCGTCCCTCGCCGGGCTGCTTGGCAAGGCGTTCGGATATGGCCTGCTGTTTGGCGCTTCAGCTCTTTTCATCCTTCTGGCGATGCTGGCTGCGCCCAAATTCCTGCCGGCCGGCGGTCGTCCGTCTTCGTCATTTCCATCTGTAGAAAAGGTATCGCAGTCATGATGCGCCATCGCCTCTCGGGCGTTTCCGCCCTTGCCATTCTTGCAAGCACATTCTCCCAAGGCGCAATGGCGCAAGACACCTCGGCAGACACTGTACTGGCACCGATCGTCATTACTGCCACGAAACGCAGCGAGGATTATTTTCTGGTGCCGTCGACTGTCGATGTCGTGAATGCGGATGATCTGTCCGTGCGCAATATCGACAGTGTCGCGGACCTCGACCGTGTTTTCCCGGACGTGAATATTCGCACCCGTTCCAGCCGCGCTTATTCGAATTTCACCATTCGCGGGCAAGCCTCGCTGGATTTTTATAATCCCAGCACGCAGGTCTATGTCGACGGTCTGCCGCAGGATAGTTTCAATCTTTCACGCAGCCTGCCCGGCAATCTTGAAAGCGTGGAACTGCTCTACGGTCCGCAGGGCACGCTGTATGGGCGCGGTGCCATCGGCGGCGTTGTCAACATCACCACCCGCAAGCCGGATGACGATTTGCGCTTCGGCTTCAACGGCGATGTCAAATCGGAAGGTGCAGGTGCAACGTTCTATGCCAATCTGCCGATCGTTGATGGTGTTCTTTTCAGCGACCTGACGCTGACCGGGCTTCGTCACAACGATCAGTATACCGATATGCTGAGCGGTGAAGATGTCGGCGGCACGGATGATGTGAACGGTCAGGTGCGGCTGCGGTATGCGCCGGAGGGCAGCCCGCTCGACGTGATGGTGACGGCAGGTCAAGGCCGTGTCACCTCGACAGAAGAATATTTCGTGATGGAATCCATGCTGAAGGACCGCATCGCATTGCCGGTGCCGTCCGAATATACGCTCGACACTTGGACCTTCGGCATCAATGCCAGCTACGATCTGGGCGCTGCCACCGTGACCGCGTTGACCGGTTACCAGAAGAGCGATTTCGATCGCACCGTGTTCGGCAGCTATACGCCGGAAAAGCAGTGGACGCTCAGCCAGGAATTGCGCATCGCCTCCAATCCGGAAGAGGGCAATGCGATCGATTATGTCGCAGGCATCTATTACCAGCATCTCGATTTTACCCGCAGTCTGCCAGCCTATGGCCAGATCGCGCGGCACAAGATCGATTCCTACGCCGCCTTTGCCGATCTCACGTGGCATGCGACGGACCGGCTCAACATCACGCCCGGCCTGCGTTTCGACTACGAGCGCGCGGCGGCTACGGCGACGGGTGGCGTCACGCTTGATGATCGTGACAATTTCAGTGCGCTGTCTCCCAAACTCGGTGCCAGTTACGGATTGTCCGATCAGTTGCGCCTCTATGGTCTGTTCAGCACCGGCTTCAAGGCAGGCGGGTTCACCCGTACACTGACCACGGCCAACATCGCCTATACCTATGATCCGCAGAACACATATAACGGCGAGGTCGGTTTCAAATACCGCAACGAAGAGGGCACACTCGAAGGTCAGCTCTCCGCCTATTACAACGTCACCAAAGACTATCAGATGTTCGTTGGTGTGCAGCCGCTGCAATATCTTCAGAACGTCGGTGAGGTAACCGCCAAGGGGGTAGATCTCAAGCTGCGCGCGAAACCGACGGATGCGCTCGGCATAACGGTCGCTCTCGGTTACAATGATACCAAATTCACGGATTATAAAAATCCGGTCACGCCGGGCACCAATCTGACCGGAAACGGCGTGCCGTATGCGCCGGAATTCACAGCAAACCTCATGCTCGATTACCGGTTTGAACTGGACGAGGGCAATGGTGCGCTTATCCCCTATGCCGCCTTCAGCTATGTCAGCGATGTCTATTTCGATGAAACCAACACCATCGGCCAGAAGGGATATGGTCTTGTCGATCTCGGGGTGAAGTGGGAACTGGATAACAATATTGCCGCCGAGGCCTTCGTCACCAATGTGTTCGACAAGACCTATACGACATACGGCTTCAATGTTGCGCCTTATGGCAATGTCTATCAGTTGGGCGAGGGTAGAGCGTTCGGCGCCCGCCTCGACATGACATTCTGAGGGCGGGCGGATGCGTATTCTGATTGTCGGCGGTGGTCCCGCCGGACTTACCCTTGCCGCCTGCCTGAAATTGCATGGCATCGATTGTGTCGTGACGGAAAAGGCCGCGAAGGGTCGCACGGGCGGTTATTCGATCGGCTTGCATATCAATGGCTGGAATGTCGCGGAGCGATTAGGGCTGATCGACGATTTTCGGGCGCAGGCGATGCCGCTTGGCGCGGCGCTGCATCACGACCGGCACGGCAAAAAGCTGTTCTCCTACGACTATCGGACGCTCGCCAAGGTCTCCGGCGGCCGTATGCTGGCAATCATGCGGGATCGCTTTCAGAATATCATGACCCGGCACGTGGAGGCCGGTGTCGACATTCGTTATGAGACGACCGTGACCGACATCGAAGATGATGGTGAAGGTCTCCATATCCGCTTTTCGGATGGCAGAGCCGATCGTTTCGATCTCGTCGTCGGCGCGGATGGATACCGCAGTAGCTTGCGCGCGATGATTTTTGGGCCGCACGAAGCGTTTCTGCGGCCGCTCGGTTATCGCGCCAGTGCATGGCGCATGGCGATCGACAAACCGTTGGGCGCGAGTTTTGTCGGCATGATGGATATCAATCATCAGGGCGGGCTCTACGCTACCGGCGACGGCCATGCGGCTACGCTGTTTTGTTGGCGCGATGATCGTACGGATCGGCTCGGCGCCGACGAAAAACGACAGGTTCTGAAAGAAGAATTCGGACAGTGGCCGCAGCCTGTGAGAACCGCACTGGAAACATCAATCGATTGGGAAAACGCATTTTTCGACACGGTCTGCCAGATCGAAATGCCCGCATGGTCAAAAGGGCGCGTTGTTTTCCTCGGTGATTCCGCCTGGTGCCTGACCTTTCTGGCGGGGCAGGGAACATCGACGGCCATGGCCGGTGCCTATATCCTTGCCGCAGAGTTGGCGCGCAAACCTTATGCTGAAGCATTCGACACCTACGAGGCTCGGCTCCGACCGTTGGTGACAAATATGCAGGCAGTGTCGCGCAAGATCGGCGGTCACTATATTCCGCAGAGCGCCCTAGGCATGCGTCTGCAGTCCTGGATACTGCCTATCCTATTATCTCGTCCGTTTGCGAAGCTGGCCTCGCGCCAGTTTTCCGCGCCGGCGCTCGATCTCGATGCATGATGCTTGGCAGGGGTCTGTCGCCGGGCAAGTCATGCTTCAAACCAGCTGAAACTGACGGCAATAAGGGCAAGGCGCCCATTGTCGTCAGTTCGTGCTTTCACGGATCAATAAACGTCACGCAGGTAACGTTTGTCCCGCTTGAGGCCTGCCATGTAGTCCGCAGCCTTCTCCGCCGTCATGCCGCCATGCTCGGCGATAATGTCGCCAAGGGCGGTATCGACATCGCGGGCCATGCGGCTGGCATCGCCGCAGACATAGAAGGATGCGCCTTCTTCCAGCCAGGAAAACAGCGCCTTGCCGTTTTCCCGCATGCGGGTCTGGACATAGATCTTGGCGTCCTGATCGCGCGAGAAGGCGAGGTCGAGGCGGGTGAGGAGACCATCGCGGCTCATCGTCGACAGCTCGTCTTCGTAGATGAAATCGCTGTCGCGGCGCTGGTCGCCGAAAAACAACCAGTTGCGGCCCTCAGCGCCACGGGCGCGGCGTTCCTGCAGGAAGGCGCGGAAAGGCGCAATGCCGGTGCCCGGTCCGACCATGATCATCGGTGCATTGTCGTCAGCCGGGACACGAAACGCCTTGTTCTGCGAAACGAAGATGCCGGCGCTTGCGCCTTCTGCGACACGATCGGCCAGATGGGTCGAGCATACGCCGCCACGCTCGCGATTGGCGGCGTGGTAACGGACGCTGGCGATGGTCAGGTGGACGTGGCCGTCGGCCTCTTTCGGGCTGGATGAGATCGAGTAGGCGCGGTGTTGCAGCGGCTTCAGCAGGCCGACAAATTCCGCAGCGCCCAGACCACCCTCGGCAATGAGCGAAACGAGGTCGAGACTGTCCTTGCTCCAGAGGAAGGCATCCAGTGCCTCCTTGTCGCCGTTGCGGACGATGTGGGTCAGTTCTTCGTGGCCGGCACGGCGCTCGACTTCGGCGATCAAATCGCGTGACGGCGTCGAAATCTCGTACTGATTCGAAAGCAGCGCATGAAGCGGCGAACCGTTGACTTCTGTATCCGACGACGCGCCAAGCTTTTCGATCAACAGATCGACCAGCGCCGGGTCGTTGACCGGTATGACGCCGAGCGCATCTCCGGCTTCATAGGTCAGGCCGCTATCGCCGAGATCGAACTCGAAATGGCGGATTTCCTTGCTCGAGGTCGAGCCGGACAGGCGGCGGTTGACGGCCACTGTCGATCCGTAGGGGTTCTTGCGGCTCCAGCCGCTCTGCTCACGCGCCGGCGCGGGCACCGTGGCAGCCGTAACGGTGGCGGGCTTTTCCGAAGCAAGCGGCAGGGTTTCTCCGAGCCACGCGGCGGCGGCATCCTCGAAATCGATATCGCAATCGAGCCGGGTGGTGATGCGTGTCGCGCCCAGTTGTTCAAGGCGGGTATCGATCAGCTTGCCGGCCTGGCAAAAACCGTCATAGCCGGTATCACCCAGCGCCAGCACGGCGAATTTCAGGCTTTCGAGGCGCGGCGCGCTGTCGGCCGATAATGCTTCCCAGAAAAGCTGGGCATTGTCCGGCATCTCGCCCTCGCCATAGGTCGAGGTGACGATGACGAGATGGCGCATTGTCGCCAGTTGCGCCATGTCGATGTCATCCAGCCCATGCACTTCCGGCGCCATGCCGAGGTTTTTGGCTGCGGCCGCGGCATCCATCGCCACCTGTTCGGCATTGCCGGTCTGGGTGCCGTAGAGGATGTGGATGGGTTGGCTGGCACCGGCGGCCGGTGCGCTCGCCGTGCTTTCGCCGGCAAGCAGGCGCGAGTTGAGACCGGCCATGAAGCCGGAGAGCCAGGCGCGCTGGTCGCTGTTGAAGGGAGCGTCCTCTGGGATATGCGGGATCATCATTGTCCGGGTTTCACGATCTTGACATCTGTCATCTTGCCGCCGCGAGGCTGCCGATGGCCTTTGCTGCAAACATTTCCTCGAAGCTCGGGATATGCCCGATCTTCTCGCGGTTGCTCTCCGTCTGCTGGATGATCCATCCATAGGTGCCGGGGCTGTCGATCGACAGCGTGTTGCGGCCGGCCAGTGCCTGCCGATAATCCGACAGCCGCTTTTCCGAGACGAGAACCGCGAGGTCCTGGTCGTCGTAATCGGCAATCGCCTCACGGGCATAACGCGACAGCTTTTGCATCAGCGCGTAATCCTCGGTGAGGATCAGGTTGCGCACCGCCTTTTCGACAGCCGGTTCGGAGGGTCCGAGCGCATTCGGTACGCGGGCGATGGCGAGTGACTGCGCCATGGAAAGGACGGTGTAATTGTTCAGGAGCGTGAACATGTCCTGCGTGTCCGTCTCGCCTTGGCCCGGCGCCTTGCCGTTGAGGATCGGCCGGCGGTCTCGGTAGGCGAGCTTGAACTTGCGCACCTGATGGCCAGCAAGCGCCGTCGAGAGTTCCTCGATCAGGTCCTTGCGGGTTTTCGCCTTCAGGATGGATGCGCTGTCCTGATAAAGCAGCAGCGCGCGCGGCAGGCCGTAAACGAAATTCGAGCGTTCGCTTTCGAAATTGTCGAGCAGCCAGCGCGCCTTTGCCGAACCTGTCGCCTCCATATGCCATTCCAGCATCATGCGGATCGCATCCGCATGGAAGGCGGCGTGCGGGTCGTTCTGGTCGGCAAGCGAGCCGATGAGCACGGAATCGTGGCTCACCTTCTTCGGCAGGTCGCCATAAGGATCGTATTGATAGAAGAAGCCGCCACTCATGCCGTTGCCGACACCCTTGCCGAAGGAGCCGAGATTGAGAACGGCGCCGTTGGTCATATATTCGCAGCAGAAATCGCCGACGCCCTCGACCACAGCGGTGGAGCCGGAATTGCGCACGGCAAACCGGTCACCGGCCTGACCTTCGACGAATAGCCGGCCGCCGGTGGCGCCGAACAGGGCAAAGTTGCCGATCAGCACGTTGCCGCCGGCTTCGAGCGAACCGCCGCCCGGCGCGCGGACGGAAATCGTGCCGCCATTAGCGCTCTTGCCGACGCCATCATTGCAGGTGCCGGTGTGGGTCATCATCATGCCGTCGTTGCAGAAGGCGCCGTAGGACTGGCCTGCGGAACCGGATGTGGCGATCCTGACCGAGCCCGCATCAAGGAAACTGCGGCCGCGCTTGTCCTGCCTGACGGCCGGCAGGTGACGCGTGTCATCCTCGCCCAGTTCGTGATTGAGCATGCGCTCGATATCGACGGCAAGCTGGCCGCCGACACTCTTGTGGCGGTTGCTGAGGTGGTAATTGCCGCCGAGCTCGACCACTGGCAGCCCGCCGTCGATCAGTGCCGAGCGCACCATGTCGATGAAGGCATCATCGACGGCGTAATCCTTTTCCATATAGACCGGATCGGTGATCTTCACCTCCTCGACAACCTGCAGCATCGCGCGGAGGTCAAGCTGCCCGACGCTGGACGGATGGTCGAGAAGGTGAAGAAGATCGCTGCGCCCACGCGCTTCGCGCAGGGACCTGAAGCCGAGCGAGGCAAGGATTTCGCGGGTCTCGTGGGCAATGTTCAGCAGATACTGTGCCAAAGCGCGCGGGTCGCCATCGAACACTTCCGCATTGGTGGTGAGGCCCGCCGGGCACTTGATGTTGCAGTTCTTGGCCATGACGCATTTCAGCATCATCAGCGCCGTCGTGCCGAATTCGAAACTGTCGCCACCGAGAAGCGCCGACTTGACGACGTCGCTGGCCGTCTGGTGCGCGCCGGAGCAACGCAGCAGCACCTTCTGGCGCAGGCCGTTGGCGCAAAGCGCCTGATGCACTTCGGCGATGCCGATTTCGGCCGCGCGTCCGGTATATTTCAGGCTGGTGACGGCGGCGGCACCGGTGCCGCCGGTATTGCCGGCAACATTGATGACATCCGCGCCCGCCTTGGCGACGCCAACCGCGATCGTGCCGATCCCTTCAGACGAGACCAGCTTGACGATGACACGAACGCGTGCCGCCTTGCAGTCATGGATCAGCTGCGCCAGATCCTCGATCGAATAGGTGTCGTGATGCGGAGGAGGCGAGACGAGTTCCACACCCGGCGTACCGCCACGGGCAGCCGCGATCTCCACCGTCACCTTGGCCGCCGGCAACTGGCCGCCTTCGCCGGGCTTGGCGCCCTGGCCGATCTTGATCTCCAGCTCTTCCAGCATCGGGTCAGCGAGATAACCGGCCCAGATGCCGAAACGGCCCGACGCGAACTGCTTGATGCGCGAGGCGCGGATGGTGCCGTAGCGGGAAATGTGCTCGCCGCCTTCGCCTGAGTTCGACATGCCGCCCACCATGTTGGTGCCATGGGCAACTGCTTCGTGGGCATTGGAGACGAGTGCGCCGTGGCTCATGGCGCCGGATGCCAGCAGCGGCGTGATTTCACTTGCCGGCTGCACATCATCCAGCGCGATGCCGGCGGGAGCAGAGCCGAGAAGCTTCAGATAGGCAAGGGCTTGACCCGCTGCCT
The DNA here is from genome assembly GCF_009617585.1 of Endobacterium cereale. Lineage (GTDB taxonomy): Bacteria > Pseudomonadota > Alphaproteobacteria > Rhizobiales > Rhizobiaceae > Neorhizobium > Neorhizobium cereale. The sequence continues at coordinate 232,415 of NZ_WIXI01000050.1, forward strand.
GAACGGCCAGCGCGCCGCCTTCCAGCCAGTGGCCCAGAATGTCAGTTCCGAAGCGGGCTACAAGAGACTGTCCAAGGGCTGCAAGCCGGGCCAGATCGCCACCCTGCGGGCCGGTCAGTGTCAGGCGGAACGTATCGTCGGGCAGAGCTTCGCAGCCAAGTCCACGTACGAGAAAGCCATTATTGCCCTTCCGGGAAAAGCGCTTCATCTCCTTGCGGAAATCATCCGGCGCGGTGGCGTAGGAAACATCGGCCGGAAATGCCAGCACGTCGCGAAGGGCGGCGGGGCGGCGGGCGCGTTCTTCAGTCATCATGCGCGCGAAGGCGCGGTAACCGGGTGTGATGGAAAAGCGGTTGATCGCTTCCACCGACAAGCGGTCATAGCTGTTATTGGCATAGGCCGCATCATCGATGCCGAAAGCATCATCCAGACGGTTGAGCGTCAGCAGACGCAGGAAAGGATCTTCCTCACCATCCGGTTCGGAGAATGTTACCTTTTCCTCGGTCATATCGACAAAGCCGCGCACAGCCGTTGTGCCGAAAGAATGACCGGCGCCTTCGGCACGTTCCTTGAACAGGCCAAGCAGCGGAATGTCGTCCTCGCTCTTCACCGTCAGCGCCTTGGCGTGCCAGTCGGCGACGGCCTGGGCGATGACCTTGAAGTCGACGCCGCCGACCGGTGTCCTGACGTTGGGGAAGTAACGCTTCAGCACCGGATCGTTGGTGTCGAGAAAGTTCGGCTCGAAAAATTCGCCGCTGACATAACTTTCGGCGGTGCAGAGGCCGACCTTGCCCATGGTCTTCATCAGCGACTTTTCCGCTGCCTTGGCAAAACGCTTGAAGGCCTTGTCGGCTTCCGCGCCGAATTTCTCCTCGGCGCGAAACTGCACGCCGAGCGGATAAACCGCGGAGGCGCCGAAACCGAGGGCCGCCGCAACATGGTGCGACGACGAGATCTGTCCGCTTTCGACCACGAGCGAGACCCGCAGGCGCGCGCCTTCCTCGATGAGCTTCTGGTTGATTGCCGAAACGACGAGGATCATCGGCAGCGCTGCGCGGTCGCGCGCCACATGCCGGTCCGTGACGATGGCGATGCCACCTTCTCCACGGGCGAAGGCAGCGATCGCGTCGCAGAGCTTGCCGATGCCGGCCTCAAGCGCATGCGCATTAGGCTCGGCATCGTCGAGTACAGGCGTGTAGAGCATGTCGAACCGGCGAACCGGCGTCTCGGACTGATCACGCAGTTTCAGCATGTCGAGATGGGTGAGGATTGGCGACGGAACGACGATCTGCCGTGCAGCCTTTACGCCGATATTTGGCTTTGCACCGAGCGCGATGCGCAGCGTCATGCCGTCGGCTTCGCGAATGCTGTCGAGCGGCGGATTGGTGACCTGAGCGAAACGCTGCGAGAAATATTTGGCGACGCCGCCTTCCTGATCGGACAGCGCGTTGATGGCATTGCCATACCCCATGGCGGAGATTTTTTCCGCGCCGGTGGCCAGCATCGGGTCCATCAGGAACTTGAAGCTTTCCTGATTATGGGAATAGGCCACGTAACGCTGGTGGCGTTCGAGATCGCCATTGTAGCGCAGCGGCGAGCCCTGCGCTTCTGCCGGGATATCCGGCAGGTCGGAAAGGCGCACGCGCGCCTCGACCAGCAGATCGCGGTATGGCCTGCGCGACGCCAGCATGTCCAGAGCTTCGATCGTGCCATAGGCGCGCTTTTCGACGTGGTCGTAAACCAGCATGCCACCGGCCTCAATACGGCCGCGATTGAGCACGGTTTCCGGCGGGAAGGCGATCTGGCCGGCTTCCGACATCACGCAGAGATATTCTTGTGTCTCCACCGTGCGCAACGGCCGCAGGCCGAGACGGTCGAGACGCGCGCCGATGACATCGCCATTGCCGAAGATCAGTGCGGCCGGGCCGTCGTTCTTTTCCTCATAGAGCGAGAAATATTCGAGCATGGCTGCAATATCGGCCGATAGCGTATCGTCATTTTCCCAGGCCGGCGGCATCATCGAGACGACGGCCGTGACGAGGTCAAGACCATCTTCCAGCACGCGTGACTGCAGGGTCTGATCGAGGCGGCAACTGTCCGACTGGCCCTTCGGGCGAATGATCGAAGCGTTCTTGGCGGCGGCAATGGCTGCTTCCGACAGACGGTTCTTGCGGTCGGTGTTCAGTTCGCCATTGTGCGCCATCTGGCGGAAGGGCTGCGCCATGGAGGGGTGCGGATCGGTGTTGGTGGAAAACCGCGTGTGAAAATACATGGTGTGGATCGTGTGATCCGGATCCACGAGATCACGGAAATAGGGGATGACCTCGTCCGAGTTCAGTCGCCCCTTCAAAACCTGGGTTCGTGCGCTGAGCGAGATCGGGTAAAGGCCGGCAAGCTCTGCCCGTGTATAGGCATCAGCCTCGATTTCGAGCAGGGCATTGTGGATACGGAAATCGAATTCCGCCAGCGAGGCGGTTTCGCTGTGACAGCCGAAGACCCATTGGCGGATGGTTAGCTGGTGGCGAACGGCAGCGGGCCGGATGACGTCGTTATCGACCGGCACATCGCGCTTTAAGAAAATTGCAAACCCCTGCGCGGCAAGAGCGGTCTCAACCACACGCTCGGCTTCCGCATGGAATGTCGGATCGGCCGGCAGGAAAAAATTGCCAACACCAAAACGGCGTGGCTGGAGATCGGTGAGTCCGGTCAGCTTGCGAAAGAAGCCCAGAGATAGGTCCGCAGAAATACCCGCTCCATCGCCCACGCCCTCGGCGGACATGCCGCCACGGTGTGGAACGGCACAGAGAGCCTCATGTCCTTTGATAAGGACGTCATGAGTCTGGATGCCGTCTTTCCGGGTTATAAACCCGACGCCACAGCTGCTTTTTTCCATGGCAGGATCGTAAAGACCGAAGGGCGTCGCACTCGATTCCATATGTCACCTCCAAGAGAAATAAGTCAGTTGTGCTGACCTAAAATAACAAGATATAATGAGTCAAGTTTAAAAGATTGTGCGCCGCAACACCCTGTTGAAGTCTTGAGCGGCGTCGTGTCCAAATCGGACTAAGCGCCGCGGGGTGAAATCCGCATAGCAACTGCGTGCCGATCACAGCGTTGCGGGTATTTGATCGGGGCAGGTCTCCGAATTTCGGCCATGTCAACGGCAGACATGATCCCGCGCGACTTCCATAAGGATGCGGTCGAAAGCTAGTTGTTCGGCATCGGTGCGGAGAGCGACACGGTTGGTTCCAGCGAATTTTGCATGGGCCATGCGACCAGCCGCAAGACCCCTGCTTTGCCTGGATGCGGGCCACTTTCATCCGACCGAAGTCGTTTCCGACAAGCTGTCTTCCATGCTGCAATTCGTCGATGAAGTGCTGCTGCATGTATCGCGTCCGGTGCGCTGGGATAGCGATCATGTCGTGCTGTTCGATGACGAGTTGCAAGTTATCGCCAACGAACTGATCCGTGGCGATGCGCTTTCCAAGGTCAATATCGGCCTCGACTTCTTCGATACCGGCATCAATCGTTTTGCGGCCTGGGTGATCGGTACGTGCAACATGCGCAAGGCACTTTTGCGTGCCCTTCTGGAACCTGCAGCCGAACTGCAGAAGGCTGAAGCCCTGCGTGATTTTACGGCGCGGCTTGCGATGATGGAAGAAGCCAAATCAATGCCATGGTCCGCCATCTGGGATTTCTATTGCCTCAGCAGAAATGTGCCGGTCGGGATCGCCTGGCTGGATGAGGTCAGAACTTATGAACGCAACGTGCTGAGCGAACGAAAGGCCGCATGATCATGACACAGCATACCGCAAATTCCTGGTTCGTAACCGCGATGGTGAAGGCCACTTCGGACATGTGGCTGAAGGGCTGGGACGAACGCAATGGCGGCAATCTAAGTTTGCGTCTCCTGCCGGAGGACGTTGCCCCCTATCTGGCGCAGTGGTCGGCAAACAGGACTGCTCCGATCAGCGATCCGGTCCCCGAACTGGCAGGCCAGTATTACATCGTCACCGGAACTGGCAAATATTTCCGAAATGTCCAGCTCGATCCTGCATCGAACCTTGGTATCGTACAGGTCGCGGCCGATGGTGCATCGGTGAAGGTTCTCTGGGGCTATGCTGACGGCGGGGCGCCCACGTCGGAGCTCGCTTCACATCTGAAGTCGCATGCTGTCCGCCAGACAGTCAGCAACGGCGCCGATCGTGTGATAATGCACTGCCACGCCACCAATCTTCTGGCGCTGACCTATGTCCTCGATCTCGATCCGGCCAATGTGACACGGGCATTGTGGGAGTCCAGCACCGAGTGTCTTGTCGTCTTTCCGAAAGGGGTCGGCACGATGAACTGGCTGGTTCCGGGGACGGATACGATCGGCGATGCGACTGCTAGGGAAATGGCCAGACACACTCTGGTCATGTGGCCATTCCACGGCATCTTCGGGTGCGGCGAAACGCTTGATGAAGCTTTTGGCCTGATCGACACAGCCGAAAAGGCGTCTGAAGTCCTGGTCAAAGTCCTTTCCATGGGAGGTGCTCGGCAGACGATGACAACGCAGAACCTGATTGATCTGGCTGCCCGCTTTGGTGTCGATCCCTTGCCGGAAGCCATGGCGATCGAACATTGGCGACTGGCCGGCGAATAGGTGAGACCGTTCATCCTTAAACGTGAGACCGCGTATGCCAAAGCAGCGGCGCACATTCTTGGGCCGTCATCGCGATGAGGTGCGTGTCTGCTGTTCGTCGCTGTGCAAAACTGCCGAAAGGGCAGCGGTTGCGATCCGGGGTTCGTCAGGTTGTCTCTGTAGACAGAGCAGTGGCTGGGGCGCCAGGATTCGAACCTGGGAATGCCGGTACCAAAAACCGGTGCCTTACCGCTTGGCGACGCCCCATCAATGACCGGGTTCATGTTGCGAAAAACAAGGATTCGCGCTCCGGATCAAAGCGGTGCCACCCATTAGCAAAGCTTTGTCACATCGGCAATCCGCAAGGCGTTGCTTTTTTGCGTAAAGGTTCAGCCTGGGGATAATGATCCGCGGTTGTTGTTCAGGCGCCCTGATCTGCAGTCCGGGGCCTGAGCAAGTTCGTTTTGCGCGCACCCTTTAAAGAAGAGTCGCCCGGATTTTTTCGACAGCTTCATTATGGTCTGCGCCGTAAGGAATGAGGCCTTTCAACCGGCCATCGGCACCGATCAGAAAAAGGTCCATGGTGTGGCTCATGGAATAGCCGCCGCTGGGGTTGGGTTGTTTGCGCGCGAATGCTTTCCAGCCTGCTATCACTTTCGTCATCTCTTCCGGTTTCCCCGTGACGCCGGTAATGCGGTCGGAAAAGGCAGTGACATAACCCTTCATGACCTCCGGTGTGTCACGCTCCGGGTCGACCGTAAACAGATAGGTTTTCAGAGGTAGTCCGTCCTCTCCAAGTGCGTCCAGATAACCGGCCACTTCATAGAGCGTCGTCGGGCAGACTTCCGGGCAATGGGTATAGCCGAAATAGACCAGTGAGGGATTGCCCTTGAAGATCGAGCGGTCGACAGCTTCTCCCTGGTCGTTGACCAGAGAGAAGGCGGCTCCAAACCGGCCTGAACGCGGCGTGTCATTGGTCATCAAGACCATGACGCCGATGAGGGCCAGCACGAAAATGCCTGAAATGGCGCCCGCGACCAGCATGAACGGTTTTTTTGGCTTCATTTGCCATGCTCCGCATGGGCGCCGTGGCCTTTTTCTCCGGCAACGGGACCAACCGAGAATTCAACGTCGACCGGCCCAGCTTTCTCGAAAACGAGTGTCGCTTTCACCATCTCTCCTTCCTTGAAGGGCTGCGTCACATTCATGAACATCACGTGATAACCGCCGGGCTTCAATTCCACCGTGGATTTCGCCGGCAATGCGATGCCACTGTCGAGTTCCCGCATCTCCATGATCGCGCCATTCATCTTCATTTCGTGGAATTCGACGCTGCCGGCACGTGCCGATGTGGCGCTGACGAGGCGGTCAGCCGCACCGTTGTTGGTCAGCTTCATATATCCGCCGCCCACCTTGGCAACAGGCAACATGGCGCGGGAGTAGGGGTGCCCGATCTCAATCTGTCCAACTTTGAATTCATGTCCCTCGGCTACGCCGAATGCCAGCATGGTGCAGAGAATGGCGCCTGCGCCTGCAATTTTATTCCTGATCATGGTGTCCTCCAAATCTGTGTTGATAAAGACACGCCGGCTGACCCAACGCTTATTGCTGGCCGCATGGCGAACGTGTCTTTCGAAAGCTCGATGGCGGCGCGCAAAGCGCAACTCATCATTCAAACAGTGCGGGAGAGCCGGGGAGGCGCGCGCGGTTGTGCGAGCAGGCGACGCTGCAGGTGAGGCTTTGCCGTGTCGTCAACGGGCGTGATGATCGCGCTTGTCTGCGTCATCATCACGGTGAAAAAGACAAAACTCGGCAGGGCCGTCGGCGTTGTGGAATTGGCCAGACGGCAGAGCATTGCGCAGGAACATTCCACGCTTTTACTCAGCGGGGCGTCGCTGTCTGCCGACTTGATATCGACTGTACCCGATGAAGCGCAAATGACGTGATAGGCGGATTGAGCAGGCTCGAGCATGGACGCCCGGGCGTATCCCCCGGTGAGCCCTTGAAGAACCAGCACATAGGCAAGCACCACCGTCAATGCAGTGGCCAGAACCTTGTCGTACAGGATTTGCCTGATCGCCCTCATTTGCTTTCCATGCCACAAACGCACGGCCATGTCACCGATCTGCATGGTATCAATCTGCGGTGATTTGCCGCTGCAACTTCCGCGGCGCCGGCTCCAGAAATTTTAGGGGAATAGCTGGCAGTAGCGCTTGTACCTATGCGCAAGGATTTTTGTATCGAGAGTGGATCTTGCGTTTCGGCGTGTTTCTTTTGCCCAATTCGAATAGATAATTGCGTTATCTCGATAAAATTTTGAAATGCACATATGTGCAAATTGTCATCCCGCTGTCATTGATCGTTTTTATGGTCCCTCCTCGTTAGACGAGAAAAGGGGCGGCCATCATGGTGGCTATCGACAAGCAAGCGACGCGTAAGGAAACCGGTTTCGGGTTCCGAAAGTTGCGCCATCGGTTTGCCGTGGCCACGCGCGACCCAGTCATCGCCATCGGGTTTCTGCTGGCCGCAATCTTTGCGTTTCTGATCCTTGCGCCTGTCATCTCGATCCTGGTCAATGTGGCGATCGTGCAGATCGGCGATGCGGCGCGCACCAGAGCGCCGGAAGGTGCGTGGACGTTCTACTATCTCACGCGGGCCTTCGCCTCGCGGATGTCATCCATTCTTCTCTGGCAGCCGCTGCTCAACACCGCCTCGGTGGCGCTGGGTGCCATCGTTCTGTCCATGTCTGTGGGTGGTGTGCTCGCCTGGCTGATCAACCGCACGGAGCTTGCCGGGCGCGGCTGGCTGGCAACGGCGCTGATCATTCCCTTCATGCTGCCGACATGGACATTGGCGCTGGCCTGGACGACGATTTTCAAGAACCGCACCGTCGGTGGTCAGCCGGGCTGGCTGGAAAATCTCGGTTTCGCGACGCCGGACTGGCTGGCCTATGGCCGCTTGCCGATGATCGTCATCCTGTCGCTGCATTACGCGCCCTTCGTGATCCTCATTCTTGGCAGCGCCTTGCAGCGTCTCGATGCGCAGCTCGAGGATTCTGCGCGCATTCTTGGCGCCAGCCGCCGTCGCGTTGCTTTCCAGATCGTGTTGCCGTTGATGCGTCCGGCGCTTCTGTCCTGTGGCCTGTTGATTCTCGCGGACTGTATCGGCGAGTTTGCCGTGCCTTATGTGCTCGGCCTGCCGGTCGGTTTCGATACGCTGTCCACCTCGCTCTATCGTGCGATCTCGACACGCCAGACCGGCATGGCGGCAGTCATGGCAGCGGTGATCATGACGATCGGCGTGCTGACGCTCTACATTGATACGCGCATGATGCGTGAGGCGCGGCGTTTCGCCATCATCGGCGGCAAGGGCGCGATGGATCGCCGCCGTGCGCTCGGCCGCTGGCAATTGCCTGCCGCCGGTTTCGCGCTAGTCTTCTTCGCGATTGGCGTTGTGATCCCCTTGGGCACGCTCTTTTTGTCCACGATCATGCGCATTCCGGGCCGTTTCACGCCGGAAAACTTCACCTTCGATTACTGGATCGGCTCCAATCTCGATACGGTCGCGCTGCGTGACGGTATTCTACTTGCACCGGAATTCTGGAGCGCCGGCCTCAACACGCTGATCATTATCGGATCTGCTTCGCTTGCTTCCGGCGTGCTCGGGCTGCTTGTCGGCTACGTGGTCATTCGCAGCCCGTTTGCGACGCTTGGCGCCTTCCTCCGACAGATCACCTTCATGCCCTATCTGGTGCCCGGCATTGCTTTTGCCGCCGCCTTCCTCACGCTTTTTGCCGTGCCGCGCGGCCCCATTCCGGCTTTGTACGGCACCTCCATCATCCTCATCCTGGCGCTGATCGCCGACCAGATGCCCTTTGCCTCCCGTTCCGGCATTGCCGCCATGGCACAGCTCGGCAAGGAACCGGAGGAGGCAGCGCGTGTTGCCGGTGCCGGCTGGTGGCGGCGGATGATCAGCATCGTGCTCCCGATCCAGAAACGGGCACTGGCGAGCGCGATCCTTCTGCCCTTCATTTCCGGCATCAAGGGCGTCAGCCTGTTCATCATCCTCGCCGTGCCGGCAACCGACGTGCTGACGACCTATTCGCTGCGTCTCGTCGATTACAACTACACCCAGGCCGCCAATGCCGTCGTGCTGATGATCGCACTTCTGGCTCTGGCCGGCACCATTCTCATCAACCGTCTCACTGGCAATGGCATCGCCAAGGGACTGGAGAGCTGACATGCCTGATATCACCCTCACTCACGTTACCAAGAACTATGTTAGCCATGGCCAGCCGGCGGTCGATGACCTGAACCTCACCATCGCGAACGGCGAGTTCATGTGCCTGCTCGGCCCCTCCGGCTGCGGCAAGACGACGACATTGCGGATGATCGCCGGGCTGGAGCATCTGAGCGACGGCGAGATCAGGATCGGCGACCGCGTGGTCGACAGTCTCGGCTCCGGCACTTTCGTGCCGCCGGAACAGCGCCGCCTCGGTCTCGTCTTCCAGTCCTACGCGCTGTGGCCGCACATGACCGTCGAGCGCAATATCGATTTCGGTCTGCGCCTACGCAAACTGCCGGAGACGGAGCGTCGCGCCAAGGTCAATGACGTGATGGAAAAACTGCGCATTCGCGACTATGCGAAGCGTTATCCTGCACAGCTTTCCGGTGGACAGCAGCAGCGCGTGGCGCTTGCCCGCATGCTGGCGGTCAGCCCGGAAATCCTGCTGCTCGACGAGCCGCTCTCCAATCTCGATGCAACGCTTCGGCTTGAAATGCGCGCCGAGCTGCGCCGCCTGCATGACGAGTTTGGCACGACGATCGTTTTCGTCACTCACGACCAGTGGGAAGCGATGACGCTGGCGACCACGATTGCGGTGATGAGCGGCGGACGCCTGCAGCAGGTGGGCGCACCGGACGATATCTATTCGCGGCCCGTCAACCGGTTCGTGGCCGAGTTCATCGGCAACCCGCCGATCAACATGATCGAACTGGGTGGCAACCCTTCGCGCGGCGGTCTCGCCTCGCGCCTCTTCAGTGATCGGCCAATCTCGGGCGCGACCGCGGTCGGCATACGGCCGGAAGAGATCACACTGACGTCCCGCGTCGATGCGGTGCCGCTTGGCGCGTTTCGGCTTGAAAGCATCATGCCCACCGGCGGCAGCTGGATCATGGAGTTTTCGCTGGGCGCAGAGCGTCTATTCCATGCAACCCATCTGCGCCCGACGGCAAAACCCGGCGATATGGTTGAGTGTTTTGCAATGCCGGAAGGCCTGCATCTTTTCGATGCCGAAGGTCGCCGGATCGAGGCCAACGAAATCCGCGCCGCAAGCGTGGCACAGCCGGCCGGTATCAGCCGTCCGGCACTTTTACCCGCATAACCTCTCAACAATCCGTCTTTCCATCACTCAAAGGAATACCGATGAGACTTTCCCGCACTCTGATTTCCTCCCTGATGCTTTCCGCAGCCGTCGTGCTGGGCGCCACCAGCGCCGGCGCTGAGGAGGCTTTTGACCTCAACGCCATGATCGAAGCCGCCAAGAAAGAGGCGCCGATCACCGTTTACGATTCCACCGGCAAGATCGTCGAACAGGCCAAGGCCTTTTCAGAAAAATACGGTGTGAAGGCGACCGGTGTAAAATCCGGTGCTCCGGAAACGCTTGAGATCGTCATTCGCGAAGCCCAGGCAAACAACGTCAAGGCTGACGTGGTCATTCTGGCGGATGCCCCGGCTGCCCTGTCGCAGATCGTTGCCAAGGGTTATGCCAAAAGCTGGCTGCCGACCGATCTCGCCAAGGACATTCCTGCTCTCTACCAGGATCCGCTGACGGTGGTTCTTGCTCCAAATGTCTGGACCTACAACACGGCTCTCCATGACAAGTGCCCGGTCAGCAATATCTGGCAACTGACCGAAGCCGAATGGAAGGGCAAGATCGCGATGCAGGATCCGGTCGGCAAACCTTCCTACACCGACTGGTTCAACCAGCTGGCCACCCATGCCGACAAGGCCGTCGCCGACGCCTATCAGGCGCAATACGGCAAGCCGCTGAAAACGGATGAAGCCAGCGCCACCGCCGCATGGGTCAAGGCGCTTGCAGCCAACAGCCCGCTTCTAACCGACAGCGATGGTGCCGCAGCCGAATCCATCGGCGCACCGGACACCAAGGAAAGCTTTGTCGGCCTCGTCAGCACTGCCAAATATCGCGACAACAAGGATGGCATGAAGCTTGGTCTTTGTGCCGGTCTGTCGCCGTTTTCCGGCTGGACCTATCCTTCGCTCGGCCTGATCGCTTCCGGCACCAAGAGCCCGAACGCGGCAAAGCTGTTCATTCGTTACATGATGACGGCCGAAGGCATCGCGCCGCAGGCCAAGGATGGCAAGATGTCGACCAACACCACGATCGGCCTGCCCGACAATGAACCGTCCGGCGTTGGCAAGGTTCGTGACCAACTCCTGTCTTACGATGCCTCGACCGGTGGCGACGACTGGGAAGCCCGTCAGGACTGGCAGGATCTTTGGTCCTTGAACTACAAGAAGTAATCGCCGCATAGTCCTTAACCAAACACGACGGGGCCCGTTTTCATGGAGCCCCGTCACCCTTATGCCGAAAGACCCCATGCTGACTGTCGATGAACTGAACCAACGCGAAACCCTGCTGCGCACCGTAACGGCTTCCGCCGGCGCGCTGGCGCTCGAAGCATTTCGTACCCGCAAGCCCGGCGACTTTACCCTCAAGGGGCGTCAGGATTTCCTGACCGAGGCCGATGGCGCGGTGGAAAACCATGTTCGCGCCGCCATAACCGCCGCCTTCCCGCAGGATGGCATTCTTGGCGAAGAAGCCGGCGGCGCGCTTGCCGAGCTTCTGTGGGTGATCGACCCGATCGACGGCACCGCCAATTTCGCGCGCGGCATCCCGCATTTCTGCGTCGTGATATCGTTTTGTGAAAAGGGCGAGACGCTGCTGGGCGCGATCCTCAATCCGGTGACGGATGAGTTCTATTTCGCTCGCAAGGGGGCAGGGGCAACCAAGAACGGGATGCCGATGTCGGTTGCTGCGACAGACACCATCGCCAACGCCTCGGTCGAGATCGGCTGGTCGCCGCGTGTGGCGACGGCGGATTATCTTGCCGCGCAGGAGCGGGTGTTTGCCAAGGGCGCCAATATCCGCCGTGGCGCCTCGGGTGCGCTTGCCATTGCCTGGGTGGCCGAAGGCAGGACCGATGGTTATGCCGAATACTACATGAATGCCTGGGATTGCCTTGCCGGCCTGCTGATGGTGCGCGAAGCAGGCGGCATCACCGGTGCCTATCCCGCGGCTGAAGGCGAATTGCTGACGGGCGGGGAAATCTTCGCGGCAGCCCCCGGCGTTGCGCTGGATTTTTCCGATGCGATGAAAATTGCCATCGCACCGACAGAGCGCAAGGGGGAAGCGGCATGACGTCCTCTCCGCATTACGAGCGGCCGCACCTTAGCCTTATCCAGAAAAACCTGCCGGGCTGGGACGTCGATCTTTATATCGGCGGCAAGGAAGCTGTCAGCACGCCGGACTTGCTGGATGCGCATGACATCAAGGTCATCGTCAATTGTGCCGTCAACTTCGACGTCAATCTTGTCGGCGACGACCAGAAGGCCGAGGACGGCCGGGTCGCGTCTGGCCCTGGTTTCCTGCGTTATTACAAGCTCGGTCTCGTCGATGGCCCGGGCAATGCGGACACGATGTTCGTGGCGGGCTATTACCTGCTGCGCGGTGCACTCGGCCAGACCTTTCCGGACAAGCCGTCCTATCCGCGACGGGAAAAAGGCAATGTTCTGGTCAATTGCCGCGCCGGCCGCAGCCGTTCCGTGTCGCTGGTTGCTCTCTTCCTGCATCTGGAAATGCCGGAACTTTATCCGACACTGGCTTCAGCCATCGCCCATGTGCGTGAGGCAAGGCAGTTGCATCCGGACGAATGGTTCGAGACCCCGAAGCCCGTACTCATACATGCCATTGAACGTGCTGCCGACATGATCCGTCTCATCGAGGCGAACAAGGACAGAGCTGTCGCATGACGAACCGCCCGCCGCAGAATTTTGCGAGTGCAAGCGAGGTGGCACGCCGGGCCGGAGTTTCCCGCTCGGCCGTCTCGCGCACCTTCACTGCGGGGGCGAGCGTTTCGGACGAGACCCGGGCCAAGGTTCTGGCGGCGGCCGAAGAGTTGAACTACCACGTCAACCATCTGGCGCGTGGCCTGTCGCAGGAAAAGAGCCGTCCCATCTGTATTCTCGGCGGCGATCTCCATGCGCCATACCAGTCGGCGCTTCTCGAAGCGCTGACCCGCCGTATTCAGGCAGCCGGTCGTGCCGTCATGGTCATCAACACCGCCGGCAACGAGGCGGATTCGCGCGCGGCACTGCACCAGACGCTGAACTATCGCGCGTCCGCCACCATCGTCCTGTCCGGCGCTCCGCCTGTCTCGTTGGTGCGCATCTGCATCGAGAGCGGCCAGCACGTCATTCTCGTCAACCGGCAGGGGCAGATCGAGGAAGCCGACCATATCAATCTCGATCACGAGAGTGCCATGAACGACGCCTGGCACATGCTCGCGCGCGCTGGATGCCGGTCGTTTGCGATCGTGTCTTCGACGAATAATTCGCCGAGCCTTCTGGCGCGTGAAAGGCTGTTCAGCGCTGCCGCCATCAAGGCGGGTTTCGAACCACCGCAGGTGATCAAGACCGGCGCCACGAGTTATCGCAGCGGTGCGGAAGCGGCACGTCTGCTGCTGCCGGGCTCAACCCGGCCCGATGCGGTTTTCTGCGTGACCGATCTTCTGGCTTGCGGTTTCATGGATATCGCACGGCAGGATTTTGGCATGAGCATCCCGAAGGATATCTGCGTGCTCGGTTTCGATGATATCGAGCAGGCCGGTTGGGATGGGTATGGCCTGACCACCTTCCGTCAGCCGATCGAGGAAATCGCGGAGATGATTGCGCTCCGCGTCACCGAGGGACGCGAGTTTTCAGTTGCCGATGCGATCACCACGCTGAAGGCGTTGCCGGTCTGGCGAAAGACGGTTCGCTCCGGGCCATAAACAGCTTCCGTCCAAAATGGGGCGAGAGGAAAGGGCAGCTTCGGAGATCATCCCCGCAACGGCATCACCGATGTCGTGACTGCGGCAATACATAAGGCATATGGGCAGCAGGCAGACGGCCGACAGCACCACCGATGCCATAGACCTTGGCGATCACGTCGTCGGTGATCGTATCGGCACAAACGCCGGCCTTGATGACCCTGCCCCCATGCAGGACCACAAGATGATCGGCAAATTCGGCAGCCAGATTGAGATCGTGGAGGATGGCGAGCACGATGCCACCGGCGGCGGCAAAATCGCGTGCCGTTTCCAGTACGGAAATCTGGTGGCCGAGATCGAGGCTTGCGGTTGGCTCATCGAGAAACAGCGCGTTCGGCACACCATTGGTGACGGCTGCCGGAACCTGTGCGAGGGCACGGGCGAATTGCACGCGCTGTTGCTCGCCGCCGGACAGCGAAGGGTAGGGCCGACGCTCGAAGCCGTGCAAGCCGACGCGCGTCAGCGCCTTTTTTGCCTGTTCGGTCGGGTCGAGCGCGCCATGGGCGACGGCACCCATTCGGGCGATTTCCAACGCCGTGAACGGAAAGGCCAGTTGTGTTGCCTGTGGCAAGACTGCCCGGCATCTTGCCAGGTCTTCCGGTCGGCAATTATGCAGGTCCTTGCCATGATAGGTGACGCAACCGTTGTCCGGCCGCATCTCGCCGGACAGGACTTTCATCAGCGTCGATTTGCCGGCACCGTTGGGGCCGATGACAACTGTAAAACAGCCCGGTCGAAGTTCGATATCGACAGATGTGATGAGGTTTTTCCCACCGCGCGCAACAGTGATGTTTTCGGCGGTGATCATGGCAGGTCCCGCATGCTGATGCTGTTCCGGCCCAAAAGCAGGAACAGGAAAACCGGCGCGCCGAAAAGCGCGGTGATGACGCCGATCGGCAATTCGGCGGGTGCCGCGACTGTTCGCGCCACGCTATCGGCAATCAGCAGAAGGGCGCCGCCGCCCAGTGCCGAACCGGGCAGCAGAAAGCGATGCGACGGTCCCATGACCTGACGCAGAAGGTGCGGCACGATAATGCCGACAAAGCCGATCGAGCCGGCGACGGCGACGGTCGAACCGCAGGCCGCGGCAACTGCGATGACAACGATCTTTTTCAGTCTCTGGACCGGTATGCCCATGTGGAAGGCGGCGGCATCGCCCAGAATGAGGGCGTCCAGTCCACGCGCGACGAAAGGAATGATGATCAGTACGGCACCGATGAAGGGCAGGATGGAAAACACCCGCTGATAGGTCGCGCCGCCGAGCGAACCGAGGTTCCAGAAGGTGATGTCGCGCAATTGCCGATCGTCGGCCATGAAAATCAGAAGCCCCATCAGCGCCATCGCCAGCGCGCCGATGGCGATGCCACAGAGGATGAGGGCGGTTGTCGAGGTGCGGCCATCGCGCGTGGCGATCACGTACAGCGCCCAGGTGTTGAAGAGGCCGCCAAAGAATGCCATCAGCGGCAGGAACTGGCTGCCGAGCAGAAACGCCAATGGTGCAAGGATGCCGTTGCCAAGCACGATCGCTGCGACTGCGGCAAGGCCCGCACCGGCTGTGACGCCGACAATACCCGGATCGGCAAGCGGGTTGCGGAACAGGCCCTGCATCATGGCCCCGGACACGGCAAGACCCGCACCAACAAGAAGGCCAAGCGCCGTGCGCGGCAGACGAACAGCCTCGAGGATGACGCGTTCCTGCGTGGTCAGGCTGTCGCTGCTGCCCGTGACATAGGACCAGAGGTCGCCGAGACCGACGCCGGTGGGACCAACGCCGAGCGAGATGAGGCAGGCCATGACAAGCAGCACCGTAAGCCCGAGCAGGACAAAAATGCCCTGATGGGTTCGGTCACCCTCGATTGCGGGCCGCAGCGGCATGGGGAGCGCCTTCATGGCGCCGTGATCTCATCAGGATAAAGTTTTGCGGCGAGTGCGCGGGCAGCTTCCGGCGTGCGTGGGCCAAAACCCAGCAGAAGCAGGCCGTCCATGGAGATCAGTGCCTTGTTTTGCGCAGCCGGCGTCGACTGCATGGAAGGCAGAGCAAAAACCTGCTCGGGCGTGATGGCGTGATCGCCGCGCGACATGGACAGGACGACGTCGGGTGCGGCGGCGATGACGGCTTCGTCCGACAATGGCTTGTAGCCGTTGATGGTCGGCGCAGCGTTGATGCCACCGGCCATGCCGATCACGGCGCCTGCCTCGGTATCGGCGCCGCCGGCCATGACACGGCCATTCGACAGCGACAGAACAAAGAGAACCTTCTTCTTGTCGGCCTTGATCTTGGCGACGTCATCGGCAAGTGCCTTGAGGCCGGTTTCGGTCTTGGCCGCCAGTGTTTCTGCCTTGTCTGTCAGGCCGACGGCCGCGCCGACATCCCGGATTTTCTGTCCGATCTTGTCGGCCTGCGGCGGGGTCGGCACGACCACCATCGGCACTTCGCTGGCTTTGAGGATCTCGATGACAGGAGGTGGGCCGGAACCTTCCTCCATCAGGATCAGGTCAGGCTTCTGGCCGAGAATGCCTTCGGCGGAAAGTGCCCGCATATATCCCACATCCGGTTTCGCATTGGCGGAGGCCGGGTAGAAGCTGGTGGAATCGCGCGCGACGATGCGGTCCTGGGCGCCGAGATCATAGAGAATTTCGGTGATCGTGCCGCCGATCGAGACGATGCGTTTGGCTTCGGTGTTGCCTTTATCGGACGCCATGGCGGCGCCGGAAGCGCTGACAAATCCCAGAAAAGCGAGAGAAACAAAGCGGATGAGATGACGAGAGACCACGGAAATGCCCTTTCTGCCGGCAGGTGCGGTTGTGACAACCACAGTGCCGATCCTATAATTGGACACTGATACTCAAGTTTATTCGCTTTGCAAGTCAGCGGTGGAATGGATTTCCACGAATTCGAATTTGTCACGTCAATATGAAAGTGCGCGATGAGCGGTTGTCACATTCATGTCACCAGACCCGCGCAAGCGTCGCGATGCATCGTCAGTTCTGCATTACGTAAGTTTTGAGGAGTTTTTATGTGGCGTCCGATTGAAAAGCTCGTTTCGGGCAGGCTGGCTTACCTTCACTTCGAAGAAGCAGGCTGCAGCGATTGCCTGGGCTATGTCAACGCCGGCGGCATTGCCGAATGGCCGGACGCAATCAGGGGAATGCGCCCGGATGGCTGGTGCGATGCCAGCGAAATGCTTTTTCTTGCAGCCGACCAGCAAAACTATCCGGCACGGCTTGCTTCGTAGGCCCGCGCCTACGAAGTTTGCAGATCATTCTTCCGGCGCAAGGCCGTCAAACACTTCCAGCATAGCATCGACGATCGCCTGGCCGAGCGCATTGCCGGTTTCAGCGATTTTGTCGTCCTGCATGTCGCGTGCGGCCAGCGCCAGATTGCCGCCCTGATCCGCGACGATGGCGCGTGCCCGCTCGATCGCCCACTGGGCAAAGTCGGCGCGCGTTTCGATGGTGACGGTTTCCATGGAAAAACTTCTTTCGGTTTATCTTTCGTTGAGGATTTGTGGGCAATAAAGCCCCTGCGCGTTTTATTGTATTGCGTACGCGCTACCTTCTCCTGCCGCCTCGCGCAAGTTTTGCGCATTTCCGGCGAGCACTCTTTCCCCGATCGATCAGTCCAGACATGCAGCTGCACGCCCTGATTTCAGGCGCTTGCTCTATCACGGCAACCTCAAACAAATGAAAATGGCCGGTTATAAAAACCGGCCATCTTTTCCTTCAGATGCTACGTGCGGTTACGCTGCCCGGCTGTAGGCGGTGCGTGCGCCTGAAGCATTCCCCAGGCGGAACTGTGCCAGCAATTCCTTGAGGGCCGAAGCTTCGGAGGCGAGGCCGTGGCTTGCTGCCGTCTGTTCCTCAACCATTGCCGCATTCTGCTGCGTGCCCTGGTCCATGGTGTTGACGGCAGTGTTGATTTCCTGCAGCCCGGTCGACTGCTCACGCGATGCGGTGACGATCGCCGCGATATGGCCGTTGATTTCCTGCACTTCGGCGGCAATGGCTTGCAGTGCCTTGCCGGTATCGCCGACCAGCGCTACGCCTTCCTGCACCTGCGTGCCGGAGGTGGTGATCAATGCCTTGATTTCCTTGGCGGCCTTCGCGGAACGCTGGGCAAGTTCGCGCACTTCCTGGGCAACCACGGCAAAACCCTTGCCAGCGTCACCCGCACGGGCGGCCTCGACGCCGGCGTTGAGCGCCAGGAGGTTAGTCTGGAAGGCGATGTCATCGATGACGCTGATGATGTTGGAGATTTCCGAAGACGACTGTTCGATGCCGCTCATGGCGCGGACAGCGTTGCGCACCACGTTGCCGGACTGTTCGGCGTTGTCGCGTGTGCGGTTGACCAGACGGCCGACTTCTTCGGCGCGGCGTGCCGAATCCTTGACCGTGGTGGTGATTTCTTCCAGTGCGGCGGCCGTCTCTTCCACCGAGGCTGCCTGCTGTTCGGTACGGCGGGCGAGATCATCGGCCGCGTGACGAATTTCGCTGGCGCCGGCATCGATGGCGCGGGCGTTGTGACCGACCTTGGTCAGAGCGGCATTGAGTTTGGTGATGGACGTGTTGAAGTCTTCACGCAGTCGATCGAGATCGGCGACAAAAGGCGTCGAGATGCGATATTCGAGATCGCCGTCGGACAGATGGGCAAGGCCCTTCGCCAGTGCATCGACCGCGAAGCTTACGTCGGCGCTGTTGCGCGAGGCGACACGTTCGCGCTCTGCACGTTCCTGTTCGGTCAGCGAGCGGTTGTCTTCTGCGTCCGTTTCCAGCCGCAGGCGCTCGCGCGCATTGGTGCGGAACACGGCAACGGCGGCGGCCATCGAGCCGATCTGGTCGGTACGCTTTTCACCCGGAATGGTGACATTCAGATGGCCATTGGCCAGTTCTTCCATGGCTGCCGTCATCTGCGTCACTGGTTTGACGACGAGGCTGCTGAGGAGGGTCGCAAGGAAGCCGATCATGGCGGCAACGCCGAGCAGGGTGGCGATGGTGGCCGCAATGCGGAACTCGCCGATCGATGCATAGGCGGTCTGTTCGTCTACGACGAAACCGACGCTCCATTCCGCGCCCGGCAGGCCGGCGATGGGCAGGAAGCTGACGAGCTTGGTCTCGCCGGCGCTTGTCGTTTCGCTGACGGCGGTGGACATAGGTGGTGTCGTGCCCTGGAAAAGATCGGACAATGTCTTGTCGACCATCTTTTCATCCGGGTGAATGAGGACCTTGCCGCTCTTGTTGACGAGAAACGCGTATCCCTTCGGACCGGCGTCGATAGACTTGATCGCAGCGACCAGTGATTCCAGCGAGAAATCGCTGCCGGTAACGCCGACGATCTGGCCATTGATCTTCACAGGCACGGCAGCCGTGACATTCAGCTTGTTGGTCGATGCGCTGATATAGGGCTCGGTGAGGATCGACTGGCCGCTATTGGCCGCTGCCTGGTACCATGGGCGCTTGCGCGGATCATAATCGGCAGGGACGCCGGTCATCGGCCATTCGATATATTTACCGTCTGCAGCCGCGCCGAAATATGTGGAAAGAAACTGGCTCTTGAGCACATCGTTCTGCAACAGCAAGAGCTTTGCATCGTCGGTGGCAGCCTGTGCCATGCCCTTGGCGACATTGTCCGTCAGCATGACGCGGCCGTTCAGCCAGTTGGAAATGCTCTGGGCGGCTTGTTTGCCGGAGGATTCGATGTTGTGTTTGACAGAGTCGGCAACGGCCCCGCGCTGCAGGCTATCGATGTAAAGGGAGAAGCCGGCGAACGCGGCGACCACGACGAGAGACGCAGCAAGCAGAATGCGCGTCATCAGATTGGTTTTCTTGGACAAGCAGATGCACCTTGGGAGGGAGAGCGACGATGGGCGTTCAAGATTGAGCATGCCCGCACGGGCTCGGTCGCGGCGCTTCATGCGCGCGGTGTCAGGAAATCTGCAGCACTGCAGCGGAATGAACGGTATTCAGTTTAAATTTGAATTAAAGAAGATAGGAACGTATCGGATACAGGACGGCGAGAGGCTAAATTTGTTTTTATTGTCGCGCTGTCGTCATGGAATACTTGTCTCTGATTGCGCGGCTCACACCAAATATGCATCCAGCAGCTGTATTATGCGCTGAGAGGAATTTTGCTCCGACATTACTTGGAAGTTGCTGGCTGGGCCGCCCGCCTCAACAGCATGCCAAAAAGGTCTCGCGGTTCGTCTGGGTCAGCCACCAGATCGAGGTTTTCGAAACGATTGCTGCCGCGCAACCTGTCGTAGATGTAGCGCAATGCGGAAAAATCCTCGGTGGCAAAACCGACGCTGTCGAACAGCGTGATCTGGCCATCGCTGTCACGGCCGGTCTTCTGACCCGTCACCACCTGCCAGAATTCCGTGACCGGATAATCCGCCGGCAATTGCTGGATTTCGCCCTCGACGCGTGTCTGCGGCGGATATTCGACGAAGATGGAAGAACGCAACAGGATATCGCGATGCAGTTCGGTCTTGCCGGGTGAATCGCCGCCGACCGCATTGATGTGCACACCGGGGCCGATCATGTTGTCGGTGAGGATGGTGGCGTTGCGCTTGTCTGCCGTCGCGGTGGTTATGATGTGCGCTCCTTCGACCGCCTCTTCCGCCGACCGGCAGGCGGTGATGGTCAGGCCGAGGCCGGCAAGGTTGTTACGGCAGCGTTCGGTCGCGGATGGGTCGAGATCGTAGAGACGCAGATTGTCGATGCCCAGGAGCGCCTTGAAGGCGAGCGCCTGAAACTCGCTCTGGGCGCCATTGCCGATCAACGCCATGGTTTTCGCACCCTTCGGCGCGAGATATTTGGCCGCGATTGCGGAAGTGGCGGCGGTACGAAGCGCCGTCAGGATGGTCATTTCCGAGAGCAGCAGCGGATAACCGCTGTCGACATCCGAGAGCACACCAAAGGCGGTCACCGTCTGGCGACCGCTTCGGGTGTTTTTGGGGTGGCCGTTCACGTATTTGAACGCATAGAGCTGGCCATCGCTGGCCGGCATCAGCTCAATGACGCCGTCACGCGAGTGCGAGGCGATGCGGGCCACCTTGTCGAACAGTTCCCAACGCCGAAAATCCTCTTCCACGTAGGTTGCCAGTTCACGCAGAAAGGTCTCCGCGCCGGTGGCAAGCACGAGGTCCATCATGTTCTCGACGCTGACGAAGGGGACGATGTTGAGGTTCTGTTCGGCAGGCATCAATAGCTCCTTGTCGGACGGTCCATGACGGTGCGGCCCATCAGGCTGGCGGTGAGATCAACGAGAAGCGTGGCGGTGCGGCCACGCTCGTCGAGGAAGGGGTTGAGTTCCACGAGGTCGAGGCTGCTGACGAGGCCGCTGTCATGCAGCATTTCCATCACCAGATGCGCCTCGCGAAAGGTGGCGCCGCCCGGCACTGTGGTGCCGACGGCGGGCGCGATCGACGGATCGAGAAAATCGACATCGAGGCTGACATGCAGAAGACCGTTTGCGGCATCTACCTGTTCCAGAAACCGGCGCAGGAGGACGGCCACGCCGTGTTCATCGATCGTGCGCATGTCGTGAACGGTGACACCTGTCTGCTTGATCGCCTCCCGCTCGGCCGTATCGACGCTGCGAATACCGATCATGCAGACTTTTGCCGGATCGACCGGGTGGGTGAGCGGCGGGAAATACCCGTCGAAACCAGCGCGGCCGGTATAATAGGCAACTGGCAGGCCATGAAGGTTGCCGCTCGTCGTTGAGTCGAGCGAATGAAAATCGGTATGCGCATCCAGCCAGAGCACGAAGAGGGGACGCCCCTGTTCGGCGGCACGCCGCGCAACACCCGGAACCGTGCCGGCGGAAAGAGCGTGATCACCGCCCATGAAGATCGGCATGCCGTTGCTGCTTTCGCGATAGGCGACTTCGCTGAGGAGTTTTGTCCAGGCGACGATCTGGGGCAGGTTGCGCAGGGCAGGGTTGGGATGACGCATCTCTGAGACATCATCGATGACGATATTGCCGATATCCGTCACGTCGTGACCGAGTTCCTCAAGGGCTGTGCGGATGCCGGCCACACGCAGGGCGCTCGGCCCCATTTCGCAGCCGAGCCGCGACGCGCCGTCCTGAAGGGGAATACCGATCAATCTGCAATGCATGTGATGTCTCCGTTCAATTGAAAAAGATCATGGCAGGCTGGCAGAATGAATAGATATATTTGCCAAATAAGCTGAAACGGCTTTCCATTTCGGCGGCATGATTTATCAATCTGCCAATGGATGAATTCGACCACAAGCTGGTGACGCTTTTGCGTCACGACGCACGCCGCAGCATATCCGATATTGCCGCTGATCTGAAAACATCGCGGGCGACCGTTCGCGCCCGCATGGAAAAGCTGGAGAAAAGCGGCAACATCATCGGCTACACGGTGATTCTGCGGGCAGATACGGTGGAGCTGCCTGTGCGCGGCATCATGATGATCGAAATCGAGGGGCGTGTTGCCGACCGTGTCATCCAGACGCTCGGCGGCTTTCCGGAAGTTTCGGAAATTCACACGACCAACGGACGCTGGGACCTGATCGTCGAACTTGGCACGGCGACATTGGCCGATTTCGACAACGTGCTGCGGCGCATCCGGCTTGTGCCAGGGATCACGGCCAGCGAGACGAATTTGCTGCTGGCGACGCCGCGCAGCACGAAGGCGCGGTTGTGATTTGGTTTGGAAAAATTGTCGGCCGGGCTGCATAACAGCCCGGCCAATACGGGATTTGTAGAGATTTAGAACTTCTTGGTGATCGAAACGCGGAAGGAACGGCCGGTTTCGCTGAAGAAGTCTCTGGAAGCAACCGTCGTGCCGTCAGGCACGTCGATGGCGTTGAAATACTTCTTGTCGAAGACGTTGAATATGCCAGCCTGAATTTTCAGGCCTTCAATCTGTTCCGGCTGCCACCAGAATGTGGTGTCCACCAAACCGTAACCCGGCGCCTTGAAGCCAGTACCGCTCGTCTTGTTGCGTGCTGCCGCCATGGTCAGGGACACGTCTGTTCCCCATGTGTCGGTCGCGTAGCCAAGGCCGGCAATTGCACGAAGAGGAGCGACCGAGTTCAGGTACTGATCCGTGCCGGTATCCTTGCCATGCGACAAGGCGAATGAACCCCATGTCCGCCAATTGTCGGCAAACTGCCATTCCCCGGACAATTCGATGCCATAGATGCGCACACGGTCCAAATTATCATATCCGGTGATGCCGCCGACCGGGAATTCTCCACCCGGCGGTGCAATCGTTACCGTGTCGATGAAGTTGCGATAGTAATTGTTAAAGACGGTGGCCGAGACGCTATAATCGGTAGCCTTGTAGTTGGCGCCGATCTCGAAACCATTGCTGGTTTCGGTTTTCAGGTCCGGGTTGCCGATGCGTGCATAGGAGCCCGGTGCACCATAGGTCTGATAAAGTTCGGTGGCGCTGGGTGCACGGAAACCCTGCGACCATTGGGCAAATAGCTCCAGTTCGTTCGTTGCCTTGAACGCCGCGCGCAGCTTTGGCGAGAAGCGCGAATCGCTGGTGCCTTCCAGATATTCCGGATCGAAAAGAGGGCTGCCCTGATAGGCAGAGGTGTTTTTTGGCGAGTGTTCGTAATAGTCGAAACGCAGGCCGGGTGTGATCGTCAGCCGATCGTCGAGGAACTTGATATCGTCTTCGACATACATGCCGAACGTGAAGCTGTCGACATCAGGCATGTCGGACGAGTTGGAATGCAGCATGCGGCAACTCTGCGGTCCAAAAGGCTGGGCAATCGTGTTCCAGTTTACGTCCGGGCAATTATCCACGCCTGCGGAATACTGATGGGTATCCTGCCAGTAGATTTCGCCACCGAAGCGGAACGTGTTGGAGAGGCCGCCGAGATCCAGCTCCTTTGAAGCGTTTCCGCTCAAGCCATAGGAGGTTTGTTCCAGCAGGTTGTCACGCTGGTAGACACCTGTGGGGAAGCCGTAGCGGAAGGGATCTCTGGGAATGATCGATGCGCGGCTGTCAGGAAGGCGAAAACCGTCCGTCGTGTTGTTCAGGCTCTGCTTCTGCCAGTAGGCGACCACGTTTGCCTGGTCGAGCCAGTCGCTGTTATCAGGCGAGATGAAATCGTAGGATGCCGAAAGGCGCTTTCGGTCGACCTCTTCGCCCGATTGCAGAGAACCCGGCTGATACGAGGACGTTGTGCCACGCATATTGCTGAAATCTTCTTCGCGATTGAATATTTCGCCGGTCAGGCCGAAACGATGACCGCCATCGAGATACTGATGCAGCTTCACGAGAACGTTGCGCTGGTCGAAGTCGCCGGGATTTTGTTCGGTTCTGGTCGTGCCGTATCCGCCGATCGTGCCTTCATTGCCGGTCTCGTTACCCTTCTTGTAACCGCCCTGCACAAGCAACCAGGTGTCGTTGAACCGTCCCGCTATGGCTGCGTTATTGCCCCAGCTTTCATCGCCGCTGTCATAGGTGCTCTTGACCAGAGCGCCCCAGTTCTTCTTGCCGTCAATGAGGTCTTCCGGATTAAGCGTTCGCAATTCCACGACGCCGCCAAGCGCTCCGGAGCCGTAGCGGCTGGAGTCGGCACCCTTGGTGATGTCAATGGCGGACAGGCTTTCGAAGTCGAATGCATTCACGCCCCCGCGTGCGGAATCACGCGGGTCGGTCAGCCACGGCACGCGAATACCATCCAGCGTCGTTAGTACGCGATCGTTCTGCAGGCCGCGCAGGTTCACGCTGTTGGTCTGGTTGCTAAAGTTGACGCCGGCATCCACGCGGCGCGCAAAATCCTTGAAATCGGTGACCATGCGCTGCTGAATCACGGCCCGCTCGGTTCGTTCGGTCAGGGGAGACGCGGGAGCTTCGGCCGTGCCGCTTTGTCCCTGAACGACGATCGGGCCGAGCTGGGTCTCGTTCTGCTGGGCCGTGTCCTGCGCCAGGGCCGGAAATGTGACGCAGAGGATGGACACCATGGCCGTGCCGCAAATGAGCGCGCGCGATCTGGAATTGTATGACTTCATTACAGGCCCCAAAACAGTTGATTTCCCCACCGGAAATGTCGCTGTTAGCTAGAAAATCCTGCGTCAATGAGTCAAGTTTGAATCTGAGTTAAATACTCATGTTTATAAAATGCATGACAGGTGTCACTTTTCTGCCATTCATTTGAGATCGCGCGGATTGGATCGCTTCCATGCCAGGTTAGGCAGCTATCAGGCAAAGAAGGCCTCAGCGCCAATTGCCGACAAATCCCTCGACATGGATTTCCCTGGACGGCACGTCTACCGTGCCAAGCGCCAGCAATCGGCCACTCAGATTGGCGACGGGGCAGGAGTGATTGGGCAAAATAAGCACTGGTGTTCCGACCTTCGGGCCGCTGCCGCCGAGTTCCAGAAACGCATGCTCTTCCGACAGTTTGGCCACCGGCAGCGGCGCGTCATGCCCGATCATCCATGCTTCGCCGAAAGATTTCGTGGCCGAGGTGCCGTGTGCGCCGAGATCGGATGACAGGGTTTTGGAACCGACATTGGCGATGGCGTAATGGTCGTTGACGGCGATGATCCGCGCGGCCACGCCCAGTGACAGGCTGTCGCGTTCAACCAGTCCCAGCCGAACGGCCGTCAGATCGTAAAAGACGTAATTGCCGGGGCGAACTTCGTCGATGCCCTCGAAACCAGCATTTTTCACAAGTGTCGGCGTGCTGCCGATGGACACGCGAGACACATCTATTCCGGCGGCCTCAAGCTTCCGGCGCATCGCGGTCATGATCGCCAGCTCGCTTTCGGCAATCGTGGTGACGACGACGGGATTGCCGGCGCCATAGGCATGACCGGCATGCGAGAGGATACCTCCAAAGTTAAGGTCCGCGCTGCCGTCAATCGCGGCGGCGATTTTGAGTGCTGTTTCGGCATTCGGGTCGACACCGCAACGATGCAGGCCGACATCGACCTTCATGAACACAGTCGCCCTGCGTCCGGCTTCCCGGGCACCCGCGATCAGGGCATCCACCGTCTCGCAGCTGTCGGCAACGAAGCGAATGTCCTCGGCGCTCGTCGCCTCGCGCAACAGTCCGGCAATGGTCTGCGGGTTGAGAAGCGGATAGGCGAGGGTGACGGGGAAAAGGCCATCGCGCAGCAGCATGGCGGCTTCATAAGGCCGCGCCGTGGTAAAACCGGAAGCGCCGTTTTCCTTCTGCAGTCGGGCAATTTCGAGGCTCTTGTGGGTCTTGATATGCGGATGCAGCGCCGCCCGCCCGCCGACAAGCGTTGCCATATCCTCGATATTGCGGCGAAGAACCGCTTCGTCGATGACCACGCGCGGTTCGTTCAGCGCATCGAAACCGCAAAACCGGGTGGAGAGGTCGAGAGGAGAGGACGGCTGTTCGGACATGGAAAACCTTCTGATGCGTCGATGCGGGTGCAGAAGCATTAGCGTCGAATGAGGCGGTTCGCCATCCTCGAAACCATTCCTGTTTTCGGATCCATGCGCTAGCTTCGCATGAGAGGAAAAAGGGAGGAGCCAAAATCGTGGATCAACAGGGCCGTAAAAATGTTTCGCTGGTGGAGCTTGATCGGTTCTGCCGTTCGGTGCTTGTCGCCTGCGGTGCCAATGACACGACCGCCGATGCGGTGACGAGGGCGATGATGCATGGCACGCGCCATGGCGTGGATAGCCACGGCGTGCGTCTGCTCGATCATTATGTCAGGGTGCTTGAAGGCGGGCGGATCAAAAAGGCGCCGGAGATGAAAGTGGTCAATGCCTTCGGTGCCATCGAGACGCTGGATGCCGGTGACGGACATGGTGCGCTGGCGACCTATACGGCCATGGATCATGCCGTGGCGCTTGCCGGAAAATTCGGCATCGGTGCCGTCGGCATTCGCAACAGCTCGCATTTCGGCCCGGCCGGCGCCTATTCGATGGAGGCGGCAAGGCGGGGTTATATCGGCTTCACCTTCTGCAATTCCGACAGTTTTGTGCGCCTGCATGGCGGTGCGCAGCGGTTTCACGGCACCAATCCGATTGCCGTCGCGGTGCCGTCGGCGCAGGAAAATCCGTGGCTGCTCGACATGGCGACCAGCGCCATCCCCTTCAATCGCGTGCTTCTCTATCGCAGCACCGGAACCGAATTGCCGCAGGCGGTAGCGTCGGATGCTAGCGGCATAGATACACGCGATGCGGAAGCAGTGGACATGCTGGCGCCGCTCGGGGGTGAATTCGGCTTTAAAGGTGCGGGGCTTGCCGGACTTGCGGAAATCTTGAGCGCCGTGGTCACCGGCATGCGACTGAGTTTCGATATTCCCGGCATGATGTCACAGGATATGGCGACGCCGCGCGGGCTGGGTGCCTTCGTCCTTGCCATCAAGCCGGATGCGTTTGGAGATCAGGCGACATTCGATGCAGGCATGATGCGGTATCTCGAGGTTCTGCGCAATTCGCCGACCCGCGAAGGCCAGCGGGTGATGGCACCCGGCGACCGTGAATGGGCAGTGGCGGCCGAGCGCGAGAAAAACGGGGTGGTGATCGATCCGGCCACGCGCGAGGCGTTTTCAGCACTCGGCCAGAAATACGGTGTGACGCTCCAGGGGTGAGCGTCGCAAGGCCCAAGTGTATGTCAAGGCTTACCATTCCTATAGTCGCCTATAGGAATGGGCCCATTTCTTTATAAAATATTGACATCTGCAAATTGGTCAGACAATCTGACCACCTGCGCTGCGGAGGAGGAACTGTCAGCGCCGGGAGGATTTCATGTTTGTGGCTCTGGAGCCGCGCCGCCTTTACCGGCAGGTCGCGGAGCAGTTGCGCGCGCTTATCGAAACGGGAGAGCTGCCTGCTGGCGATCGCTTTCCGGCGGAGCGCGAGCTTGCTGAACGGTTGGGCGTCTCGCGTCCGACCGTGCGGGAAGCGTTGATCGTGCTGGAGGTTGAGGGGCTGATCCAGATCCGCATGGGATCCGGTGTTTATGTCAGTCGCAAGCCACCGACGAACGCCGTTTTGCCGGCCGATGACAGTGACGGACCGTTCGAACTTCTGCAGGCGCGTTGCCTGATCGAGAGCGCCATTGCCGAAGAAGCCGCGCGGATCGCGCGACCGACACATATTGCGGCGCTTGATGCGCTTCTTTCGGAAATGGCGGTTTCGCTGGAGGATTCGCATCAGGCGCTGGCCATCGATCGGGCCTTTCATACGGCGATTGCCAACATCATCGGTAACTCGGCGCTGAACCGTTTTACCGGGCTGATCTACGACCGTCGACTGTCTCCCTATTTTGAAAAGCTCGCCAGCTATTTCGAGGGGCCACATACATGGCAGATGGCGCTGGAGGAGCACCGGATCATTCGTGATGCGATCGCTGCCGGTGACCCGGAAGCCGCACGTCACGCCATGCGCGAGCACCTGACCCGCTCGCAGAAGAGATTTTCGGAAAGCTTTGGAGAGGAGCCGGTACGGGAAGACTGATCCGGCCGCGAGGAGGCGGCGGATTTTTTTTAGACATATCTGAAATCAACTCGGGAGGAGAGCATGACATTCAGGTTCAAAACGCTGCTGGGAGCAGCGGCCGTCATCATGGCATCATCGATGGGGGCACAGGCGCAGACCGCGCTGAAATGGGCGCATGTCTATGAGACGTCCGAACCGTTCCACACGGAATCGGTCTGGGCGGCAGAGGAAATCGCCAAGCGCACCAACAACCGCTACAAGATCGACGTCTTTCCGGCATCGCAGCTGGGCAAGGAAGCTGATATTAACCAGGGCCTGAAGCTCGGAACGGTCGACATGATCATTTCCGGCTCGAGTTTTGCCTCGCGCGACTACAAGCCGATCGGCGTTACCTACTTTCCTTATATCTTCCGCGATCCGGCGCATCTGATCGCCTATACCAAGAGCGACGTCTTCAAGCGTCTTGCCAAGGGGTATGAAGACAAGACCGGCAATGTCATCACGGCGGTCAGCTATTACGGCACCCGCCACACGACATCCAACAAGCCGATCGCCACCTGCGCCGACCTGAAGGGTGTGAAAATGCGCGTGCCGGATGTGCCGGCCTATCTCGCCATGCCGCGCGCCTGCGGTGCCAACACCACGCCGATTGCATTCGCTGAAGTCTATCTGGCGCTGCAGAACGGTACGGTCGATGCGCAGGAAAACCCGCTGACCACGATCGAGGCGAAAAAGTTCTTCGAGGTGCAGAAGAACATCGTGCTTTCGGGCCACATCGTCGACCACCTCAACACGGTCGTTTCCAAGAGCCGCTGGGCAAGCCTGTCGGATGAAGACAAGAAAATCTTCACCGAGGTGATGCTGGAGGCTGCCGAGCGCACCACCAAGATCATCGAGGAGCGTGAAAACAAGCTAGTCGACGATTTCAAGAAGCGTGGCCTCAACGTTGTCGAAGTGGACAAGGCCGATTTCGAGAAGAACGTTCTGGAAAAGGTGACGTTCGAGGAGTTCGGTTACCAGAAATCCGACTGGGAAGCCATCCGCGCCATCAAGTAAAGGCGTCCGGCGCGGCTCCTGGCGGGCCGCGCCATCCCCTCATCTAACGGGATGAAATCCATGTCAACGCAGCCGGAAATTCATACTCAGGTGACGCCTGAGGAGCTTGCGCATACTTTCGATGAAGCGCCAGCCGACGTCGATCTGAAAATCTACGCAATCGAGGATTGGGTGACGCTCGCCCTTTTCTGGGCAATGACGGCCTGTGTGTTTTTGCAGTTCTTCACCCGCTATGTGCTCAACGACAGTTATGCCTGGACCGAGGAAATTGCCGTCAACTGCCTGATCGGCGTGGTGTTTCTGGGGTCCGTCGCCTGCGTGCGCATGTCACGGCATATCCAGGTCGATGTCCTCTACCATTACCTGCCGCCAAAGGTGACGCGCGTCATGGCGACACTGGTGGATCTCATTCGCATTGGCTTTTTCGCCTACGGCTCGTGGCTGATGTGGCGGTACATGGAAATCGTCGCGGACGAGGAAATGGTAACGGTCCAGCTGCCCCGCAACATCGTCTTCTACACTGTTCTGGCCGCGTTCGTGCTGATGTTCCTGCGCTCCATTCAGGTGTTCGTTGCCAACATGCGCCGTGGTTATTCGGTGCTTGAGCGCCCCGAAGAATTCCAGCACGCCGAGGTCTGATCCATGCTTCTTCTTATCGGTTCATTTCTGCTTCTGATGGTGCTCGGCCTGCCCGTCGCCGTTTCCATGGCAACGTCATCTCTGCTCTACATCGTCATTTACGGCGTCGCCCCCGATATCATTGCCGCACAGCGACTGATTGCCGGCGTCGAAAGCTTTCCGTTGCTGGCGGTGCCCTTCTTCATCCTTGCCGGCAACCTGATGAACACGGCCGGCGTCACCGGCCGCATCTACTCCTTTGCGGTCGCGCTGGTCGGCTGGATGAAGGGCGGTCTGGCGCAGGTCAACATCATCGGCTCGGTGGTGTTTTCCGGCATGTCCGGCACGGCATTGGCCGATGCTGCCGGTATCGGCACGATCGAGATCAAGGCCATGAAGGACCATGGTTATCCGGTCGAAGCCGCCGTCGGCGTCACTGCCGCATCCGCGACGCTCGGCCCGATCTTCCCGCCATCTCTGCCCTTCGTCATTTACGGCATGATGGCCAATGTCTCGATCGGCGCGCTGTTCATGGCCGGCATCGTGCCGGGTGTCGTCATGACCGTGCTGATGATGCTGACCGTCGCCGTCTTCGCCTATGTCAAACAGTGGGGTTCCGACACGCCATTCAGCCTGCGCAACCTTTTTGGCGCGTCGCTGGAAGTGCTGATTGTCATGGCCGTGCCGGTCGGCATCTATCTGCTGACGCTTGTCGGTCTGTCGCTCAACTGGGCCATCCTGATTGCGCTCGCAGTCCTGATCGCCTGCGACTGGTACTTTGATTTCTCTGCCGTCATGGCGCTGATGACGCCGGTCATCCTGATCGGCGGCATGACCATGGGCTGGTTCACGCCGACGGAAGCAGCGGTTGCCGCCGTACTCTGGTCGCTTTTCCTCGGCCTCGTGCGTTACCGCACGATGACGCTGAAGACCCTTGCCAAGGCGACATTCGACACGATCGAAACCACGGCATCCGTGCTGTTCATCGTCGCCGCCGCTTCGGTCTTCGCTTGGCTGTTGACGGTCAGCCAGACGGCACAGCTTCTGTCGACGGCGATTACAAGCCTGACCGACAGCAAGTGGGTCTTTCTGATCCTCGTCAATCTCCTGATGCTGTTTGTCGGCTGCTTCCTCGATACGATCGCCGCGATCACCATTCTCGTGCCGATCCTGCTGCCGATCGTGCTGCAGTTTGACATAGATCCGGTACACTTCGGCCTGATCATGACACTCAATCTCATGATCGGTCTTTTGCACCCGCCGCTCGGCATGGTGTTGTTCGTCCTGTCGCGTGTTGCCAAACTATCGGTGGAACGCACGACAATGGCGATCCTGCCCTGGCTTGTGCCGCTGCTGATCGCACTGGTGCTGATCACCTTCATCCCGGCCATCACATTGTGGTTGCCGACCGAGATGGGCCTGATCCGCTGATCGATCATGCCCGCGCCGGAGGAGGGCGCGGGCTTCTCACTGCCGAATTTCTGGGCCGAATTTGTGAATTGAATATCAAGGGACAAGATGCATGAGACATACATGGCGATGGTTCGGACCGGTCGACAAGGTGACCGTGCAGGATGCGGCGCAAGCGGGGGCAAAAGGCATTGTCAGCGCGCTTCATCACATACCGACCGGTGACGTCTGGCCGGTAGACGAAATCGCCAAACGCCACGAGGAGATCAAGGCTGGCGGCCTGTTTTGGGATGTGGTGGAAAGCGTGCCGGTTTCGGAAAGCGTCAAGACCCAGACCGGTGATTGGCGCACGCATGTCGACAACTGGAAAGAGACCCTGCGCCGCCTGTCGGCCAGCGGCATCAAAACCGTCTGCTACAATTTCATGCCGGTGCTGGACTGGACACGCACCGACTTGCGCTGGGAAACCCGCCACGCGGCGCGCGCCATGCGTTTCGATCTGACCGATTTCGTCGCTTTCGACATCAACATACTGAAAAGGCCGGATGCAGCATCCGATTACCCGGAAGCCCTGCAGGATGCAGCGGCCCGACGTTTTTCCGAAATGAACGACGCGAAAATCGCAGCACTCGGCCGCAATATCGGCGCAGGACTGCCGGGTTCGGCGGATGGTTATACGCTCGAGCAGTTGCTGGAGAAACTGCGGACCTATCAGGGCATCACGGCGCAGAAACTGCAGGCCAATCTGATCGATTTCCTCAGCGAGGTCGTGCCGGTGGCCGAACAGGTCGGCATCAACATTTGCGCCCACCCGGATGATCCGCCGTGGCCGCTGCTTGGCCTGCCGCGCATTCTCTCCACCGAGGCGGACTACGCCTATATTCTCGACACGGTCTACAGCCGCGCCAATGGCATGACGTTGTGCTCCGGCTCTTTGGGGGCGCGCGCCGACAACGATCTGCCGGCGATTGCCGAACGGTTTGCGTCGCGTATCCACTTCGTTCACTTGCGCAATGTCACGCGCGACGAGGACAGCCTGCCATGCTCGTTCTACGAGGACGAACATCTGGAGGGCGGCACGGATATGGTCGCCGTCATCGCCGCACTGCTGAAGGAAGAAAAACGCCGGCGTGACGAGGGCAGGGAGGATCATGAAATTCCGATGCGTCCCGACCATGGTCAGGAAATCCTCGATGACGTGACGCGTGGCGCGCAGCCCGGTTATCCGGCCATCGGTCGTCTCAAGGGACTGGCCGAATTGCGCGGCATCGAGCGCACGCTCTTGCACGCACAATATGGAATGCGGTGAACAATGGCGCGACTTGCATCCTCGACCGACCTGCCGGGAGGCGTAAAGACCCCGGCCTATGATCGCTCATTGCTCAAACCCGGTATCGTGCATATCGGGCTTGGCGCCTTCCACCGCGCCCATCAGGCCGTCTTCACCCAACGTGCGCTGGAGAGTATTTTTGGGCCGTGGGGCATTGTTGCGGTCAATTTGCGTTCGCCAGAACCAGTGATGGCGATGCAGGAGCAGGACGGCCTGTTTTCCGTGATCGTTCGCAGCGAAGGGGATGACAGAGCGGAGGTGATTGGCGCAACGGTGGGCTGGATATGCGCGGCTGAGGATCGGGCGAGAGTGCTCGATCTTTTGTCCAGTGAAGAGGTCCGCATCGTCACGCTGACAGTTTCGGAGAAGGCCTATGGCCTTGATCCGGTCAGCGGCGGGCTGGATGTTGCTCATCCGGCTGTCGCGGCTGATCTCGTCAATCCGCATGAGCCCGTCGGAGTTCTCGGTTTTCTGGTCGAGGCTCTGGAGCTGCGCAAGGCAAGCGGCTTGCCGCCATTCACCATTCTTTGCTGCGATAACCTGCCTTCCAACGGCCATATCGTCCGGCGTCTTGTGCTGGACATGGCTGAAGGGCGCGATCCCGAACTGGCTAGATGGATTGCGGAGAATGGCGCTTTCCCGTCCAGCATGGTCGACCGTATCGTGCCCGCCGCCACGGACGAAACACGTGCCCGTGCGAAAAATCTCCTTGGTGTCGAGGATAGGCTTGCGATCGAGACCGAACCTTTCATGCAATGGGTGATCGAGGATCGGTTCGTATCCCGTCGTCCGCAATGGGAGGCGGGTGGTGCGCTGTTCGTCGACGATGTCGAGCCGTATGAAAAGATGAAACTACGGCTGCTCAATGGCAGCCATACGCTGATCGCCCATCTCGGCCTGCTGGATGGTCTGGAATATGTGCGCGATGTCATGGCCATACCGGAGCTGCGAAGGTTGGTGGCGCGGCACATGAAAGCGGTTCTGCCAACGCTCGATCCGGTGCCCGGTATCGATCTCGATGATTATACCAGCCAGTTGATTGCGCGCTTCGCCAACCCGGCGATTGCGCACCGCAATGCCCAGATTGCCTCCGACAGCAGCCAGAAGCTGCCGCAGCGCATTTTTGCGCCGGCAGTGGAAGCGTTGGCGGAAGGCGGAGATGCGGCAGAGTTTGCCTACGTCGTCGCTGCGTGGATCGCTGCGGTCACCAAGCTGAAGGACTGC
Organism: Endobacterium cereale; assembly: GCF_009617585.1. Taxonomy (GTDB): domain Bacteria; phylum Pseudomonadota; class Alphaproteobacteria; order Rhizobiales; family Rhizobiaceae; genus Neorhizobium; species Neorhizobium cereale. The sequence continues at coordinate 266,207 of NZ_WIXI01000050.1, forward strand.
AATGATCCACGTCGGGAGGAAATTCTCAGAGCTGCGAACACTGTCGACGCTGCAGATCCCTCCGCCCCCTTCTTCGCCATAGAGGGACTGTTTCCCGATGCGCTCGTAAAGGCGCGCGGGTGGCGGGATCTGGTCAATGTCGAGCTCGCCAGATGGAAGCGGTGATGGAATAAATTTCTAAATTTTGTCGGTGGATCAGGTCTACGGCCTGTGCATCCGGATGGTCGATTGCCTATATAGGATTGCAGCGTTTTTCATGCGCCAACTGCTATCCAAGGCAAAGGACCGTTTTGATGACCGATAAATCTTCCGCCGACAATTTTCCGGCAGGTTATGAACCGCCAAAAGTATGGACCTGGGAAAAGGGCAATGGCGGCCAGTTCGCCAATATCAATCGCCCGATCGCCGGGCCGACCCATGACAAGGAACTGCCTGTCGGCAAACATCCGCTGCAGCTTCACTCGCTTGGCACCCCGAATGGAGTCAAGGTCACCATCATGCTGGAAGAGCTGCTGGCGGCAGGGCATTCGGACGCCGAATATGATGCCTGGCTGATCAATATCGGTCAGGGCGACCAGTTCGGTTCGGGCTTTGTCGGCATCAATCCGAATTCAAAGATTCCGGCCCTGCTGGATCGTGCCCCGAAGGGCGGAGGCGAGCCGATCCGGGTCTTCGAATCCGCCTCAATCCTCATCTACCTAGCGGAAAAATTCGACGCCTTCCTGCCGACCGAGCTGCGTGCCCGTGCTGAAGCGATGAACTGGCTGTTCTGGCAGATGGGCTCCGCGCCATTTGTCGGCGGCGGTTTCGGCCATTTTTATGCCTATGCGCCGATCAAGATCAAATACGCGATCGACCGCTACGCGATGGAAACAAAACGCCAACTCGATGTGCTTGATCGCCACCTCGCAGAAAACCGGTTCATGGCCGGAAACGAATACACGATTGCGGACATGGCGATCTGGCCATGGTACGGCAATCTGGCTCTCGGTCAGGCTTATGGCGATGCCGGTGACTTTCTGGAAGTTCAGGGTTACAAGCACCTGCAGCGTTGGACAGCGGAGATTTTCGCACGTCCCGCCGTGAAGCGTGGGCGCATGGTCAACCGGACATCCGGTGAGCCGTCCGAACAGCTGCGCGAGCGTCACGACGCTTCCGATTTCGACACCAAGACGGCCGACAAGGTCGCAAACACTTAAAGGATCAAGACGATGGCAAACCTGCCCGAAATGACCAAACATCGCGGTTTTCCGGGCGGGATGCCAAGCACGGGGATCCAGTTCACCATCCGCCGCGCCAACCCCAAGGGGGTTACGCCGTTGAAAGCCATCCCGCGACGCAAACGTCCGGGCATGGCCGAACATCGCGTCGACGGCGCGTTCCTTCATGCGCTGTGGCACCACTTCGGTGCCGAGCCTTTTGAGCGCGGCAACCTCGATGCCGCGCGTCTCAACCTGCTTTTGGGCCGCGAGGTCATTCCGGCGGACAAGGATTTCGATCCGCTTTCCTATCAGACCATGCTGCAGATCGACGAAAAGGTCGCGCGCAAGAGTTTCCCGGAATCGTTCGAGAACTTTTTCGAGATATGATACCCCTTGGCGATCGACAAGCACGAGGGAGATGTGATGCTTGTACCGATTGTCCACATGGCAAGGCTATTCGATCCGCTCAAGCCTCTAAAGAAGTGGGCGGATCGGCAGCGGAGGCGCAAAGCCCTGCTCCATAATGACCGAAAGCCGCGCATGAGCCAAGAGGCGGCGCGTCGGGATCACCGAGATATGCTGCGTTTCATGGCCCTGAATGCCGTCGGCGGTGCCGTGATCGGTCTGGTGGTCGGCGCGTCGGTCATCCTGCTCGATGTGGGCGGCCTGATGGGTTTGCTGCGCGGTGCGGCAAACCCGATTTTACCCGTCATCCTGGTGGTGTTTCCGTTCGTGTCGCTGTTTGGAGCAGCAGCTGCTGCCACGGCCATCCTGACCATGCCTTACGAGACGAAATTCCGCGATGAAGGTGACGAGCCGCCACCGGAAGGCTGATCTTTCCGGCTGTTTGTGGTCTTGGCCGTGCGGCCCGTTACGAAAATCATCACCACCATTCCGGCGGTCATAAGCGCAATGCCGATCCATTCGGGCAGCGTCGATGCGCTTCTGCAGAGCGCACCGGCAATCAGCAACGCGGCGCCGAAACCGATCAGCACGAGAGAACTGAGGCAGAAAAACCTGCGTAACGCCAAGCCCTTCGAGTGACGGCTGCGGCTGTCTTTCGAGAAATCCCGACGACTGTTCGGCCCTCGAAACGTTTGGAAATCGATATCGGTCATGCTGCCAATACGCTCCTGTTTTGAGCGACATGGTCGCGGATCGCCGCCCTGAGGTCAACCAGGGAGTTGAAACGGTGCTCGTCGAGATCGATGACGTGAAATTTCACCGCGATGAAACGGTAAGCGTCGTCCTGCTGGACGGCAATGCCGACAGGAACTCCGGCGTGTTCAATAACTTGTCTGTTCATGATGCTCACCCTGCCCGTCCGGGCCTGAAACCGATTGTGCTTCTGTCTGATTGGCGTCGAATGCGCCTTGCATTCGCCAAGCATCAGATCGGCAGCAACGGAGGGTGGACCAGCCAAGGCTAATGACGGAAAGAGCGTGCGTTTTTGTGGTGCGTACAATCATTTTTCATCTCCCTGGTTGGTGTGATCGGTGCGAAAGTTACAGTCGCATTGCTGTACATTCAATGAAAATGAGCGGGTATTTGTGAAATAAATCTGCAATTCTATGATCCATACCAATACGTGGAAATGTATTGTTGCGCCGCACCATGTTTTAGGGATGGATTTCCTCAGGCACGCTATGGAAAATTCTTCCAAGAGGAATATCAGGTGGCCGGGACAAGCGCGATTGCGGTAACCGACTGACACAACGAATTTTTTGGTGCCTAAAAAGGACATTGGATCTTCGCCGAGGCAGCGTGTTGTGACCCATGGCTTTCGTTGAGGGCTTCACGACCGGGAAATAGCCGTGTAAAACGACTGGACTGGTCGACTTACCCGCAAGCAGAAATGGAGAAAGCTGATGGCTCATATCCTTCCCGCGCTTGAACATGGTCATGCGCCGATCACCCTGCAGCAATATTTTCGCGATTCGCTGAATGCCTTCGAGGATTGGCAGGTCGGAGACCCGGAGCCGGTTCTCGAACTCGGTGCCGAAAGTATTCCGATCTCCGATATTTTTGCTGCGCTGCGTGGTTGCAGCGATATCATGCCGGCCAACATGGTTGGCGGCGTAACAGAACGTCTGACAAAGCCTTGGGAAGGCGAGGGGCCGCTGGATGAAATGACCTTTTCGACAGCGGCACGCGTCATGAGTGTGCTTGTCCGCAAGCGTCAGCTTGGAGAAGACCGCCTTGCTTCCATGGTGGAAAGTTATTCGCCAAATGCCTGGCATGCGCACTGAGCCGAAACATATTCGGTAAATTCTACAATCTAACATGTTGATCACCGGTTGCGCCGTCGTGCGCAGCCGGTGATTTCGTTTGGGCGTAGCGTATCCAAACTTTCCCGTGCCGCCGGCTGCCGCCGCGTGGCGTTTTGGGGCTGGCACCTCGCTCGGAAATCCGGGATTGACAGGTGGCAACTCCAGTGCTTTGCTAAGATGTCAGACCAATTTAGACGCCGTTCAAGGCGCGGTCGACAGGGGATCTGGAGGTGGCATGAAGCCAAAACTGTCCGATACGCTTCGGCCGTTGCCGACGGTAGACCGCGCAAAGCAGGTTACCTCGGCGCTTGCCCAATACGTTGCCGATGCCAGCCTTAGAACAGGTGATCGGCTGCCTGCCGAGCGTGAGCTGATGGCGGCGCTCGCCGTCGGCCGGTCTACGATCCGCGAGGCAATCCGCCATTTTCAGGCGCTTGGCGTCATCGAAACCCGCAAGGGCAGCGGCACCTATCTGCTGCGGCCGATCTCTCCCGATACCGTGCACATGCCGCTGTCGCTCGACACGACCAAGCTGCGCGACGTGCTTTTGCAAACGCTGCAGGTACGACGCGGCATCGAATGCGAGGCCGGCATGGTGGCGGCGCAGATGCGCACCGCCGATGATCTGGCATTCATCGAGGACAAGCTTGTGAAGATGGAAACCGTCCATCTGGAAAAAGGCTCGTCTGGGCCTGAAGATCTGGCCTTCCATCTCGCCGTCTACGACGCCACCCACAATCCGCTGTTCCGGCAGATCCTTGAGCAGATGCGCGAAAGTTTCGAGCACTTTTGGGCCTCGCCCTTCGATCGCAAGGATTTTGCCCGCCGCTCCTTTCCATTTCATCGCACGCTTTTCGACGCCATCGCCGCCCAGAACGCTGAGCGGGCGCGGCGCGAAACACTGAAAATCCTCGCCGTTGTCGAGGAAGACATCAAGGAAATGTCCAAATGAACGAAATGCTCGATCCGTCGGCGTTTGCTTCGCTGATAACTGCCCATGACGACGGCAATTTTGCCGATGCGGTGGTGCCGCCGATCTTTCAGACCTCGCTGTTCACCTTCTCCGAATATGACGAGATGATCGCCTCCTATCGCGGCGAAAAGGTGCGGCCGATCTATACGCGCGGCCTCAACCCGACCGTGCGCATGTTCGAGGAAATGCTGGCCAAGCTGGAGGGGGCCGAGGATGCGCTCGGGTTCGCCAGCGGCATGTCGGCGATCTCGGCTTCGATACTGAGCTTTGTCGAGCCCGGTGACCGTATCGTGGCGGTCAACCATGTTTATCCCGACGCTTTTCGCCTGTTCGGCACGCTTTTGAAGCGCATGAAGGTGGAAGTGACCTATGTCGATGGCCGTGACGAGGAATCCGTCGCCAAGGCGCTGCCGGGTGCAAAAATTCTCTATCTGGAAAGCCCGACGAGCTGGGTGATGGAAGCGCATGATGTCGGCGCGCTGGCGGCGCTTGCCAGGAAGCACGGCGCGATCTCAATGATCGACAACAGCTGGGCAAGCCCTGTCTTCCAGCGGCCGATCACGCTCGGTGTCGATCTGGTGATCCATTCGGCCTCCAAATATCTCGGCGGCCATAGCGATGTGGTTGCAGGTGTAGTTGCTGGCTCAAAGGAAATGATCGCCCGGCTGAAGGCCGAAGCCTATCCTTATCTCGGCGGTAAACTCTCGCCCTTCGATGCCTGGCTTCTGATCCGTGGTATGCGCACGCTGCCCTTGCGCATGAAGGCGCATCAGGAATCTGCGCTCACCATTGCGCGGCGATTGCAGGAACTGGATGTGGTGGAAACCGTCTGCCATCCGGGTCTGGCGAACCGCCTGCCAGCCGGGCTTAACGGCACGTCGGGGCTGTTTTCCTTCATCTTCAAGGAAGGCGTCGATATCCGCACCTTTGCCGATCATCTGAAACTCTTCAAGCTCGGCGTCAGCTGGGGTGGCCACGAAAGCCTGATCGTTCCCGGCGAAGTGGTGCTGCAGCAGAAGGCCCAGCCGAATTCCGCGCATACTTTTGGCATCCATGCGCGGTCCGTACGCCTCCATGTCGGCCTCGAGGGAACCGAGGTTTTGTGGAGCGATCTTCAGGAGGCGATTGCCGTCGCCTCATAGCGCATCAACCAAAAACAACTGGGAGCAGGACAATGAAAACAATCATAACAGCTGCATTCATCGCGACCATGATGGCGGGGACCGCCATGGCCGATACCACGCTCAAGCTGGTAGAAGTCATCACCAGCCCGGAGCGTACGCAGACGTTAAAATCGCTGGTCGACAAGTTCGAGGCCGCCAATCCGGGCACAAAGGTCGAGATCATCTCGCTGCCCTGGAACGAAGCGTTCCAGAAATTCGCCACCATGGTCTCGGCCGGCGACACGCCCGACGTGATGGAAATGCCGGACACCTGGCTTTCGCTCTACGGCAATAACGGCATGCTCGAAAGCCTCGAGCCCTATCTGGAAAAATGGGAACACACCAAGGCGCTGACACCGCGCGCGCTGGAACTCGGCCGCGACGTCAAGAACACCGCCTATATGCTGCCCTACGGCTTCTATCTGCGCGCCATGTTCTACAACAAGAAGCTTTTGAGCGAAGCCGGCGTGTCCGAGCCGCCGAAGACGATGGAAGAATTCACCAAGGCATCTGAAGCCGTCTCCAAGCTGCCGGGCAAATACGGATATTGCATGCGCGGCGGGGCAGGTGGCCTCAACGGCTGGATGATCTTCGCCGCCTCGATGGCCGGCGACAACAAGTATTTTACCGAGGACGGCACCTCGACCATGAACAGCGAAGGCTGGGCCAAGGGTATCGAGTGGATGGTCGACCTCTACAAGAAGGGGCTGGCGCCGAAGGACAGCGTCAACTGGGGCTTCAATGAAGTCGTCGCCGGCTTCTATTCCGGCACCTGCGCCTTCCTCGATCAGGATCCGGATGCGCTGATCGCGGTGGCCGAACGCATGAAGCCCGAAGATTTTGGCGTTGCGCCGCTGCCCAAGGGCCCGGCCGGCAAGTCCTATCCGACCATCGGTTATGCCGGCTGGTCGATGTTTGCCAAGAGCGAGAACAAGGACCTCTCCTGGAAGCTGATCGAAACGCTGCAGAGCCCTGAAGGCAATATCGAGTGGAACAAGAAGATCGGTGCACTGCCGGCCTATACGGCGGCTGAAAAGGACCCGTTCTACGCCGGTGACCAGTTCAAGGGCTGGTTCCAGGAACTGGCCGACAAGGACACCGTTCCGACCGTGATGCCGACCTTCCTGCAGGAATTCGCCTTCTTCAAGGATTCGCTGGCGATCAAGACCTCGCAGCAGGCTCTGCTTGGCGACATTTCTGCCAAGGAACTGGCCGATGAGTGGGCGGCCTACCTGACCAAGGCACAGCAGAAGAACCTCTCAAGCAAGTAATCGACGCCGTGGCGGCGCAAGCAAAAATGCGCCGCCACCCCGCCTTTCTTCATGCAATACGGCGCAAAGCTTGCGCCGCAAACGGGAACTGTCTGATGACCATGACCGCCGACGTGTATGATCGTCGCCAGGATCGCAGGCCGTGGCAAAAACGCCTTGCCGATGCCTCCGAACCTTATCTCTACAGCGCACCGGCGCTGATCCTCATCATCGTTGTCATGCTGGTGCCGCTGGTCGTCGGTATTTCCTATGCCTTTCGCGATATCCAGCTGCTCAATCCGTTTTCCGGCGGTTTCATCGGGCTTGAACATTTCGAAACCCTGTCGAAGGACAAGGCGTTTTATGTCGCGCTGAAAAACACGTTGTGGTGGACAGGCGCGTCGGTGTTCCTGCAATTCACCTTCGGCCTCATTCTGGCGCTGCTGCTGGACAAGCCTTTTGTCGGGCGTGGTCTCGTTCAGGCGCTGGTCTTTCTGCCATGGGCGGTGCCGTCGTTTCTGGCCGGCCTCAACTGGGCGTGGCTGTTCAATCCGGTCATCGGGCCGATCCCGCACTGGCTGTTCGATCTCGGTCTGATGAGCCAGCCCGGCAATATCCTGTCGGACCCTCAATATGCGATGTGGGGACCGATCATCGCCAATGTCTGGTGGGGCATCCCGTTTTTCGCCATCACGCTTCTGGCGGCACTTCAATCGATCCCGCGCGATCTTTATGAAGCCGCCTCCATCGATGGCGCCTCGTGGTTCCAGCGCTTCTGGTCGATCACGCTGCCGTTTCTGGCGCCGACCATCGCCATCACCGTGCTTCTGCGCACCGTCTGGATTTCCAACTTTGCCGATCTGATCGTCGTCATGACCGGTGGCGGCCCAGCCGATCGCACCCAGATCGTTGCCAGCTACATCTTCACGCAGGCCTTCAAGGCGCTCGATTTTGGTTATGCCTCGGCGATCGCGCTGGTGCTGCTCGTGCTGCTTCTGGCCTATTCCATGCTGATCATCCTGCTGCGGCAGACATTGCTGAACAAGGGGTGAGGGTCATGAAAACATCGCTTCTTCCCACCATCGCGCACCGTCTGGCCATTCTCGCCTACGTCATCTTCGCGCTTTTCCCGCTCTATTGGCTGTTCAAGGTGTCGCTGACGCCGAACGACCTTCTCTATTCCGAAGGCGTGCGCATGTGGCCGTCGCGGACCACGTGGGAACATTATTCCTTCGTGCTGCAGCACAGCGCCTTCCCGACCTTCTTCAAGAACAGCCTGATCGTTTCCGGCTCGACCGCCATTATCGTGACGATCTGCGCATCTCTGTCCGGTTACGCGCTCTCCCGCTTCAATTTTCGCGCCAAATACTGGATCGTCGGTCTGATGCTGCTGACGCAGATGTTTCCACTGGTTATGCTGGTCGCGCCGATCTTCAAGATCCTGACGCCGCTCGGTCTCACCAACAGCCTGACCGGCCTCATCGTCGTCTACACCGCCTTCAACGTGCCCTTCGCGACCTTCCTGATGCAGTCGTTTTTCGACGGCATTCCAAAGGATCTCGAAGAAGCAGCGATGATCGACGGCGCCACAAAATTCACGGCGTTCCGCGAAATCATCCTGCCGCTGACGCTGCCCGGCATCGCCGCGACGCTCGGCTTCGTTTTCACTGCCGCGTGGAGCGAGCTTCTGTTCGCGCTGATGCTGATCAACGGCAACAATGCCGCGACCTTCCCGGTCGGGCTGTTGACCTTCGTTTCCAAATTCTCGGTGGACTTTGGACAGATGATGGCAGCGGGCGTGCTCGCGCTCATCCCGGCCGCTCTCTTTTTCCTGCTCATCCAGCGCTACCTCGTCCAGGGCCTGACGGCCGGCGCGGTCAAGGGGTAATCTTATGGCTTCGATCGATATCCAGAACGTCAAGAAGGCCTATGGCCATGTGCAGGTGCTGCACGACATCGATTTGCAGATCAGGGACGGCGAGTTCGTCGTGCTGGTCGGTCCGTCCGGCTGCGGCAAGTCCACGCTGCTGCGGATGATCGCCGGATTGGAAGGTGTCACCGGCGGCGAGATGCGCATCGACGGCAAGCGCGTCAACGAACTGCATCCAAAAGACCGCGACATCGCCATGGTGTTCCAGTCCTATGCGCTTTATCCGCATATGAATGTCGCCGGCAACATGAGCTACAGCCTGAAGCTCCGCAAGATTGCCAAGGAAAAGATTGCCGCAGCTGTCGCAAGTGCTGCGTCGAAACTCGGCCTCGATCCATTGCTCGACCGCCGTCCAAAAGCACTTTCCGGTGGCCAGCGTCAGCGTGTCGCCATGGGCCGCGCCATCGTGCGTCAGCCCAAGGCGTTTCTGTTCGACGAACCTTTGTCGAACCTCGATGCCCGCCTGCGCGAGCAGATGCGTGCCGAAATCAAGAAAATGCATGGCGACCTCAAGGCCACCTCGATCTACGTCACCCACGACCAGATCGAGGCCATGACCTTGGCGGACCGTATCGTTGCCATGCATGGCGGGGTGGTCCAGCAGGTGGGGGCTCCGCTGGAGCTATACGACCGTCCCGCCAACCTTTTTGTCGCCGGTTTCATCGGCTCGCCGGGCATGAACTTTCTGGAGGCGACCTATTCGGGCGGTAGCGTGACGCTGAAGGATGGAACGGTGGTGGCATTGCCTGTGCCGCTGGCACTGGCTGACGGTGCGAAGGTCACAGTCGGCATCCGCCCGGAACATGTGGTGATGGGCGGCGAAGGCACCGGCATGGCGGCGAGCGTTGATCTCGTCGAGCCGACCGGTTTCGGCATCATCCTGCATCTGTCGCTGCACGGACTGGCCTTCAAGGTGTTCACGCTCGATCGCGCAGCACTTTCTGCGGGGCCAAATGTTCACGTCTCTTTCCCGGCGCAGCATTTGCATGTGTTTGACGAAAAGGGTGATCGCTGCGCGGTCGCGTCTGCCTGATATTCCGTGCCGCGCCAAAGATGGAACCGCTGGCGCGGCAATCCACGAAAGTGCAGTTTCTCCGTCGAGCAGAAGTTCGGTGCCGATAGCCCGAAAGCGCCGGACTTCCCGCGTTACGCAGCCTGAACGTCTCAGGTCGCGCCGGAACCGGTAGTGTCAGCTTCGTTTTCCGCCTTGTTGTCCAGTACCTGCTCAACCGCTTCGCGAATCTCCGCTTCTATGGCCTCACGCTCTTTCGCAGGCATCCGCGCGAGGTCTCCTTCGGTCAAATTGTTATCCTCAAGATACTTGGCGCGAATGAGCTCTGCGATTGTCATCTCCGCAAGGTCGCCGAATTCCTTCTCGGCCCTGGTTCTGCTTTCACCGGCATCCTGCCAGACGGCTTCGTCTCTTGCGCTATGTGTGCCGGCGGAGGCCAAGTCCCACAATGCGCTCGACAGTTTCGTCGAGCCTGTGTCGTCTGGACCCTTCTGGATGTCGCCTATAGGGGAAAGAGCGGAATTGCGCGTGGTGGCCTTATCACCCGCGGTTGGCGTTTGCGCCTCGGATTTCCCGCGGGTTAGTCCGGTATAAGTGATATAGGAATAGGTTGTGCTGCCAATGGTCGTCATAATAAGCAATCCCTTTGAACTTCGGCGAGCTTCGCAACCTAAGCCTGCGTGAAACTGTTTCCGCGTCAGCTTTTGCGGTCGGTATCGGCTATGAACGCATTATGCCGTTCTGGTTCGCATCACCTCGATTTCCTATGCGTCCAGGCGTTACGTCATTCCGTTTTGCATAACGAGGAGACGAACGTGACCGCTCGACTTTCAAACATCCGGACAGTGACGGCGCTGATTACGCCCTTTGCCGGTGACGATCTGAATCGCAGCGCTCTTGCGACCTTGGTCGATTGTCAGGTCAGAGCGGGTATCGATGCGGTGATCGTCTGTGACGTCACCGGCGAAGGTTATGCGCTGAGCGATTATGAGCGCGACACGGTCCTTTCCACTTGCCTTGAGCGGGCCGAAGGTCGCCTTGCGGTGCTGGCCGCCACGAGCACTTACGGGACCGGCCGCAGCATCGCTCTGAGCGAACGCGCGCAGCAGCTTGGGGCCGACGGATTGCTGGTGACGGTGCCCTATTACTCGAAGCCGACCAAGGCGGGCGTCGCCTCGCATTTTAGAAACATTGCCGAAGCAACGCATCTGCCCATCATCATCGACGATGACCCACAACGGACGGTCATCGAAGGTGGCGCGGCACTTCTGTCGGCCCTCTCGGACGTGCATAATGTCGTCGGCGTTCGACATGGTGCTGGCAGACTTGCCGCGTTTGCCCGGCTCGATCCCGTCCTGCGTCGTCGCTATCACCATTATTGCGCCGATGAAGTCGATCTTCCCGCTTTTCTGGCCTGTGGTGCCCACGGGATGATGTCTTCTTATGGGAATCTGTTCCCGTTCCGCCTGGCAGCCGTCGGGCGTGGGTTCGCAGGTGCGGCGGGCCAGTTTCGGCGGGAAATGGCAGCATTGTTAGAGGCGACGGGCGGCCAGTGGGACGCTGCAGTGATCAAGGCCGCTTGCGCCATCCTTCACGGCGATTCCGAGAACGTAAGACTGCCGATGGTCGGGCTTGATGACGAAATGCGTGAGGCTGTCCGACGGGTGTTGGTCAGCCTGGAGGCAGCGGCTGGCGAATTGGCGTCGCAGACTGTTGCCTGAAACCGCGATGATGGTGGGGGCTTCTGTTTTATAGGTCTTTTCCGGAGATCCCTATGGAATGGCTATTTTTTCATGCCGATGCCCCAATCGAAAACCTAGGTGCTGCCCAGTACCTTCCAGACTGCACATCACGACCAAACCGAAGCAGCGCGCACGATGGGCGTGTGCAGCCAGTTTGCGAAACCGAAAATCGATGTGCGATATGGAGCACAGGATGCACGATAGAATGGCCGCAGGCCATCCGGCCTCTCATCAATACGGATATCACCACGCACGACGCCGCCTTGCGCCGATCATCCGAGGATCGTCGGCTGTGGCGACGACCCATGGCCCAGCCGCCAATGCCGGTCAGGCCGATTGGCAGGCGTTTCTTCGGCTGGCGATTGTTCTGGTTCTGACGGGAATTGCCGTCGCTACCGTGCGGTCGCTGGCGCCGTAAGCGCTAAATAATACAATCGTTTCCAAGGAAGGATATGTCTATGGGAAAAGCCCTGCAGCACAATATTGACTACGCTGTCTCAGGTGTGCGCTTCACGGTTGGACGTGATGAAAATGGCTGCTGGATCGTCGATGATCGCGAGGGCCTGGTTGGGGGCATATTTCGCGATCGCGCCTCGGCCGTACATTTTGCAATGTTCGAAAGCGATCATCAGCCCGGCGCCGTCTGCTGCGTGCCGGATGGCATGATCGTATCAGCGAGAATGCCGGATACTGCGCCGGGCTCAAGGCAGTCGAATCAAGCAGTTTTCGCTGCCCCGCGACGGCAGATGGGTTTTCGGGTCGTCTGAGGCCGCCATGCGCCCTCTGTTCGCACTTCATGTAGCCCCTGTCATTGCCGACGCGTTTAGGCGATGCCCTGCGCCCTCCCGACCGATACTCCTGGTGACTGCTGTCACGTTATTGGCAGCGCTTTTGGTCGGGCTGACTGAATTATAATCACCTGTTTCAAATTGCGAGCGTGGTGGCATCTGTTGGTGCCGCCACGTGTTTGCGTGACATCTTGCATCCATGCTCAGGATTGTATAGGATACCCCCCTATACTAAAGAGGTGGTGATGTCTCATACCATTCGTGAAAAGGCCAAGCTGCTTGCGCGTGTGCGACGCATGAAAGGCCAGATGGAAGCTGTCGAGCGCGCCCTTGAGGCTGAGGCGCCCTGTGGGCAGATCCTGCAGCAGCTGGCGTCTATCCGCGGTGCACTTTCGGGCCTGACCGTTGAAGTGATGGAAGATCATCTGCGCGAGCACGTGGCGGAAGCGGAGAGTGAGAAAGAGCGTGCAATGGCCGTCGATGAACTGGCCGACGCACTCAGGACCTACATCCGCTAGGGATTTCGCAATTTGACGATCGTGCCGAAGTCGCACGGTCATTCAGGCAAGAGGAAAGTCCAATGTCCTTTTCACCGGACACGCAAGAGCATGAACATGTCTTCCTGGGAGCCGATCACAATCGCAACGAGCGGCGTGTCTGGCTTGTCATCGCGCTGACCACGGCGATGATGATCGCCGAAATCGTTGCCGGCACGCTTTACGGGTCGATGGCGCTTCTGGCTGATGGCTGGCATATGTCGACCCATGCTGGCGCCATGCTGATCGCGGCCGTTGCCTATCTCGTTGCACGCAAACAGGCACGCAATCGCCAGTTCACCTTTGGTACCGGAAAGCTGGGGGATCTTGCCGGCTTTGCGAGCGCCATTGTGCTGGGCCTGATCGCGCTTCTCATCGCATGGGAAAGCTTACTGCGCCTTGCCAACCCGGTCGCCATCGATTTCGGTCAGGCGATTATGGTGGCTGTGCTTGGACTGGCCGTCAATCTTGCCAGCGCGTGGTTGCTCAAGGATGATCACTCCCATCATGGTGACGCGCATGGCCATGGTCACGAAGCGCACGCACACGACGACCACGCCGAGCACGAGCACGGTGGGCATGCAAAGGATAACAATCTGCGCGCCGCCTATCTGCATGTGCTGGCGGATGCGCTGACCTCGGTCCTTGCCATCGTGGCGCTGGTGCTCGGTAATCTCTATGGCTGGAACTGGCTCGATCCGATCATGGGCGTCGTCGGCGGCCTGGTGATCGCGCGTTGGTCCTGGGGTCTCGTTCGCGCCACGTCAGGCGTCCTGCTCGATGCCTTGCCGCAAGCCAAGGCGATGTCGAAGGAGATTCGCGAGCGTGTGGAGATGGATGGCGACCGCATTACTGATCTACATATCTGGCAGGTGGGTCCGGGCCATCATGCCGCGATCATTGCTATCACGGCACGTCAGCCGCAATCGCCCACGTTTTACAAGGCGAAGCTGCGGGCCATGGCCGGGCTTTCCCATGTGACCGTGGAAGTGTCCCCGCAGACATGAGCCAGAATGACAAAAGTGTGCCGCGATCCGCCAATCGCGACACACTTTCACCCTCGTGAAGGCTGTATCTAGACCGACTTCAATTGAAGTCGGCAAATTCCTGGTAGGCGCCTTCCACCCACTCGATCGATGGCGCTGCCACCGGAAATTGTGGACCAATGTCGCCGTCCTCATAATCGCTGCTACCTTCAACGGCCCAAAGGGCGCTGGCGAGCGATTGCGAAAGAAATGTGCTGCTGCCAGTGAGTGCAAAGGCAGAGCGCTGGCGCGATTCCGTTTCTCGTTGTGGCGCTTCCTCGGTCGTTCGGTCTATCTCGTATGACCGGTGGGAATAGCCATAACCGCTCAGTCCGCTATCGATCTTCATGCGGTCTGTTCCGTTTCTGGTTCCGTTAAATAATGGTTAACGGCCAAAACTTGCGCGAAGCTTGCGCTTTAGCGGTTGCGAAATTAAAAACATCGGATTTTCGGGCGTTTTCGACGATTTTGTACGCTTTGGCGCGCGAGAAGCATGCATCGCACAATTTGGTACGTGTGAATAAATGCGCAGCCGAGTCGTTGAGTAAGAACCAGCTGAGATGGTCGGATGCAGGCGTTAAATCGCAACGCCTGCATCCTTGGCCTTACATCTTGCCGGCAACCTTGATGGCAAATGCATATTCGAAGGCGATCTCTTCAAGCCGCTGGAAACGACCCGATTTGCCACCGTGTCCGGCCGCCATGTTGGTCTTGAGCAGGATTGGCGCCGCGCCGGCCGTATGCTCGCGCAGTTTGGCGACCCATTTGGTCGGCTCCCAATAGGTCACGCGCGGATCGGTGAGGCCGGAAATGGCCAGAATCGGTGGATAGGCGCGACCCGTGACGTTGTCATATGGAGAGTAGGCGGCGATCCATCGATATTCTTCCTCGGATTCGATCGGGTTGCCCCATTCCGGCCATTCCGGCGGCGTCAACGGCAGTGTGTCGTCGAGCATGGTCGTCAACACATCGACAAAGGGCACAGCCGCGATGATGCCGGCGAATTTTTCCGGTGCCATGTTGGCGATCGCGCCCATCAACATGCCGCCGGCGGAACCGCCTTCGGCGATGATGCGGTCATAGGCGGTAAACCCGGTGGCGACGAGATGATCGGCGGCAGCGATGAAATCCTTGAACGTGTTCTGCTTGAATTCCATCTTGCCGTTTTCGTACCAGGCAAAACCCTTGTCCTTGCCACCACGGATATGCGCGATGGCATAAACGATGCCGCGGTCGGCAAGCGACAGCGCGTTGGTCGAGAACGAGGCCGGGATGGTCATGCCGTATGCGCCGTAGCCATAAAGCAGGCACGGCGAAGAGCCATCGAGCGGCGTGTCCTTTCTGTAGAGAAGCGAGACGGGAACCAGTTCACCGTCATGGGCCGGAGCCATCACGCGGCGGGTGACGTAATCGTCCGGATTGTGACCCGACGGCACTTCCTGGGTCTTAAGGAGAGTGCGTTCGCGGGTGACCATGTCATAGTCGAAAAGCTGCGTCGGGGTCGTCATCGATGAATAGGAGAAGCGGATCGTGTTCGTCTCATATTCGGCGGCGCCGGAAAGACCCAGCGAATAGGCCTCCTCATCAAAGGCGATTGCATGTTCTTCGCCACTGGTGCGGTCGCGGATGACGATCTGCGGCAGACCATCCTTGCGTTGCAGCCAGATCAGGTGGCGGGCATACGCCATATGGGAGATGATCAGGCGGCCGGGCACATGCGGCACGACTTCCTTCCAGTTTTCCTTGCCCGGTGCCGAAGCGGGGGCCTCGACGATCTTGAAATCCTTGGCATCGCCGTCGTTTGTCAGGATGTAGAAGACATCGCCGCCTTCGGTCATCGAATACTCGATGCCTTCCTCGCGCTCGGCGACGAGCTTTGGCTCAGCCACCAGGTCCGAGGTTGGGATCAGGCGGTATTCCGAGGTCTCGTGGTCATGGATGTCGATATAGATGAAATCGTCCAGCAGCGAGCCGCCGACGCCCATGAAGAAGCCGGGATCCTTTTCCTCGAACACGAGCCGGTCTTCCGACTGTTTCTGGCCGAGGATGTGATGGAAAACCTTTGACGGGCGATGGTTCTCGTCCTGCAGGGTATAAAAGAAGCTCCGGCCATCGGGCGCCCAGACGCCGCCGCCTGCTGTGTTTTCGAGAATGTCGTCAAGGTCCTCGCCAGTGGTCAGGTCGCGAACCCGCAGCGTGAAATATTCGGAACCCTTGTCGTCATAACCCCAGATGCCATGGCTATGGTCAATCGTATGATCGATGCCGGCAAGACGAAAATAATCCTTGCCTTCCGCTTCCTTGTCGCCGTTCAGCAGCGTCTGTTTTTCGCCGCCATCGCGCGGTGTGCGGAAATAATGTGGCTGTTCGCCGCCAGTGACGAACAGCGAGCCATAAGCAAAAGGGCCATCCTTCATCGGTACGGATGAATCGTCTTCCTTGATCCGGCCGCGCATTTCGGCAAACAGCGTCTTCTGCAGTGCGGCCGTGTCGCCAAGAGCTGCCTCCATATAGTCGTTTTCGGCTTCCAGATGCTTGCGGATTTCAGGATCGAGCAGACTGGGATCCTTGAACATCGCCTGCCAGTTATCGGCACGCAGCCAGGCGTAATCGTCCGTGCGGGTGATGCCGTGATAAGTGTCGCTGACCGGCTTCTTGGGCGCGGTCGGCGCAGCGGGCAGATTGGAGAAAGGCGATTTCGGGGAGGTGGCCAAGGAAACGCTCCGGATTGCATGAAGGAGTGCCACAGATAAGGGGCGGCGTGCGGTGAAGCAAGCGATGGCAGGAACCGGCGCGGTTAGAGCTTTGTGAAGCGACCTTTTGGCTGCCTTATCGATAGGCTCACGGCAATCTCCCCGTGGATCACCGATCGTTGTTTTCCCACATCGGTTGCCAAAACGCCATAATTGCTCCACCTAACCGGCATGGCACACTACCGACAATTAAATGGGGTCACCGCTGAATGCGCATAAAATATGGTCTGATCGGCTTAATCCTCTCACTTTCGGCCCCGGTATATTCACTCGAAGCCAGGGAGCTTCCTGAACTGGCGCCGATGGAACGGCAGGCGCAGGCCGCCCATCTGAGCGCGCAGTTCCTCGGCCGATATGCCTATAAGCCGGTTAAACTCGACGACGCGCTGTCGGCCAAGATCATGAACCAGTTCATCAAATCGCTTGATCCGGACAGAATGCTGTTCGCGCAGGCCGATATCGACGGCTTCATGAAGAACAGCACCAAGATCGATGACGCCATTCTTGACGAGGACCTGACGATCCCGTTTTCGATGTTCAGCGTTTATTCCGAGCGGGTCGTGCAACGGATGACCCATGCTCAGGAGCTGCTGAAGCAGGATTTCGACTTCGGCGCTCAGGAAGAGTTTTCAATAATGCGTGAAGACGCGCCCTGGGCAACCTCGGAGGATGAAAGCAGGGAGCTTTGGCGCAAGCGCGTTAAGAGTGACTGGCTGCGACTCAAACTTGCCGGACAGTCGGACGATGCCATTCGCAAGACGCTTGGCAAACGCTATCAGAATATTCTCGATCGCGTTTATACCTACAAGGGTGACGACGTCTTCCAGACGTTCATGGCGGCCTACACGACCTCCGTCGATCCGCACACCGATTATTTCGGCGCCAAGGCATCGGAGGAATTCGACATATCGATGCGACTTTCGCTGGTCGGTATCGGCGCCGTCCTGCAGGATCGTGATGGCTACACGACCATTCGCGAGCTTGTCGCGGGCGGTCCGGCACAACTGTCAGGCAAGATCGCGGTTGGTGACCGCATCATCGGTGTCGGGCAGGGCGAAGATGGCGCCATCGAGGAGGTTGTTGGTACCCGGCTGGATGAAGTCGTTCAGTTGATCCGCGGCAAGGAAGATTCGGTTGTTCGCCTGGATATTCTGCCGGCGGAAGCCGGCGAAAGCGGCAGCCATCGTGTGATCAGCCTCGTTCGTGAAAAGATCAGTCTCGAAAAACAGGCGGCAAGCAAGGCCATCATTCCGGTCGAGGAGAATGGCACGACGCGCAAGATCGGTGTCATCACGCTGCCTGCCTTTTATGAGGATTTCGACGCGCGGCAGAAGGGTGACAAGGACTATCGGGGCGCAAGCCGCGACGTTGCCAAGCTGCTCGGGGAACTGAAGCAGGAAAAGGTGGACGGTGTCCTGATCGATCTGCGTGACAACGGAGGCGGCTCGCTGACCGAAGCGATCGAGATGACGGGCCTTTTTGTCGGCAAGGGGCCAGTGGTCCAGCAGCGCAATGCGCAAGGTGAAATCAGGATCGAAAGCGACGATCTTCCCAAACCCGAATGGGCAGGGCCACTCGGCGTGCTGATCAATCGCGGCTCGGCATCGGCATCGGAAATCTTTGCTGCGGCGATACAGGATTACGGTCGCGGCGTGATCATTGGTGACCCGAGCTTCGGCAAGGGCAGTGTGCAGACGGTCGTCAATCTGGATCGTATGGTGAAAAACGCAGAAGCCAATCTCGGTGAAATAAAGCTGACGATTGCGCAATTCTTCCGTATCGATGGCGGAACGACACAATTGCGTGGCGTGACCCCCGACATCGGCCTGCCGGGTCTCGCCGATCCCAAGACGTTCGGCGAAGCGAGTTATGAAAACGCGCTGCCCTGGACTGAGATCAAGCCTGCGAAACACAAGGATTTTGCCGATCTGACGGCGCTTATCCCACAGTTGCAGGAACGTCACGAGACGCGTGCCAAGACGGATGCGGACTTCAAGCGATTTGTCGAGGATGCCAACGAGCTGAAGGCGCAGCGCGAAAAGAACACCATTTCCCTCAATGAGGCCGAGCGCCGCAAGGAAATGGATGCCATGACAGCGCGTCTGAAGGCGCGTCAGGAAGCGGGCGGGTCTGCGCCGCAGGACGACGATGGTCTGCAATCGAACGAACGCAGCCTGACTGCAGATCTGGCGATTGAAAACGCCCGCAAAAACGCGAAAGACGTGCTTAAAAACGAAGCGGCTGCCATCGTCGCAGATCATGCGGATCTTCTGGCCGGACCCGGCAAGCGTCCGTAACCGTTTGGCGGGGGAAGGGGCTTTCCTTTCCCCCTCATGACGTCACTGGACCATCAACCTTGGGCCCCTGAAACGCGTCCCGGTTCGTTCCCACGACCGCAAAGATGTAATCTGCTACAGCCCGAAATCGCGGGATATGTGCCGTATCCCGGTGGCGGATCAGCCAGTAATGGCGGGTAAGTTGAACCTCGGCGGGAAGCACGATCTGCAGGTCGGGCTGCTGGCAGGCAATAAAATGCGGCAGGATACAAAGCCCCTGACCGTTCAGCGTCGCCGTCAGTTGTGCGTAGATGCTGGAACTCTGGAAACGCGGCTTGATGCCAGGATGCACATCATCGAGATAGTCGAGGCCGGGTGCGAAAATCATGTCCTGAATGTAGCCGATGAACGGGTGATCAAGCAGATCATTACGTCGTTTCAACTCGGGCTTGTCGGCGAGATAATGTTTCGATCCATAGACGCTGAGCGTGTAATCGGTGATCTTCTCGATCATGTACGGACCGGCCTTGGGCGGATCGAGCGTGACCGCGATATCGGCTTCCTTGCGTGACAGAGACATGATCTGCTGGATCGTCACCAGTTCCAGTGACAGGTTCGGGTTCTGGCGGGTGAAATCATCGATCCGGTGAGCGAAGAAAAAATTTGCAAACCCTTCCGGCATGCTGAGCCGGATTACGCCGCGATGCGCGGCGACACCGTCATTGATGTCGGCCTGCAACCGGTCGGTTTCCAGCTCGATCTTTTCCGCCGTTTCGATGAAACGCTGGCCCATGGCGGTAAGAACGTAACCGCGCGGATTACGCTCGAACAATTTTACCTTGAGCGCGAATTCGAGGCGGTCGATGCGGCGCGACACCGTCGCGTGGCTGGTGCGTAAATGCCGGGCGGCAGTCGATAGCTGCCCTGTTCGGGCAACGGCGAGAAAATACTGCAGATCGTCCCAGGTGAAATTGGGGTTGAAGTTGGTATTTCCGGGCATGCTCCTCCCGTGTCTGTTCAAAAATGCACAGATCCTGTTTGCAATTAATAATGGTCGGCTTCTTGCGTCAACGCATGTTTTCCTCAACCATGCCTTTCAGGAGAACCGCTTTGAGGAGGGTGGTTCGCCAAAACTGCACAGATTTACGCCCAACGACATTTTGCAATCTCTGGGAGGAGACATCATGCGAAAGACGTTTCTGGCATCGCTGGTCCTTGTTTTGACCAGCAGCACGGCATTTGCCCAAACGGCATCCGGAAGCCCGTCCGATGGAAAAGTAAAGATCGGCATCCTGAACGATCAGTCCGGTGTTTATGCCGATTTCGGCGGAAAATCGTCGGTCGAGGCTGCCAAGATGGCAGTGGAGGATTTTGGCGGCAAGGTGCTGGGCGTGCCGGTCGAGATCGTGGATGCTGACCACCAGAACAAGCCGGACGTCGCTTCCAACATAGCGCGCCAGTGGTACGATACCCAGCAGGTCGATGCGATCATGGACCTGACCACGTCCTCGGTCGGTCTTGCCGTACAGGCGCTGTCGAAGGACAAGAAGCGTATCACCATCAACACCGGCGCTGCGACCACGGACCTGACCGGCAAGGCCTGCACACCCTATGGTTTTCACTGGGCTTACGACACCCATGCTCTGGCGGTCGGTACCGGCGGCGCCATGGTCAAGCAGGGCGGTGACAGCTGGTATTTCCTGACCGCCGATTATGCTTTCGGTTATTCGCTGGAACAGCAAACCAGCGATTACGTGAAAGCCAATGGTGGCACTATATTGGGTTCGGTGCGGCATCCGCTTTCAAGCCAGGATTTTTCGTCCTTCCTGTTGCAGGCGCAGTCTTCGGGGGCAAAGGTGATCGGCCTCGCCAATGCGGGTCTCGATACCGCCAATTCCATCAAACAGGCAGCGGAATTCGGTATCGTTCAGGGTGGCCAGAAGCTGGCGGCGCTGCTGTTCACGCTTGCCGAAGTCCACGGTCTTGGGCTTGAAGCCGCGCAAGGGCTGACCCTGACCGAAGGCTATTACTGGAACCTCGACGACCAGAGCCGCGCGTTCGGCAAAAAATTCTTCGCCAAGACCCAGAAGATGCCGAACATGGTGCATGCCGGCACATATTCCGCCGTCACTCATTACCTGAAGGCGGTCGAAAAGGCCGGTACGGATGATGCCGATGCGGTGGCAAAGGCCATGCGCGAACTGCCGGTGGACGATTTCTTCGGTCGCGGTGGTACCGTGGGTGCCAATGGCCGCATGATCCACGACATGTACCTCCTGCAGGTGAAAAAGCCGGATGAAAGCAAGGAGCCGTGGGATTATTTCAATGTGCTCGCCACCATCCCCGGTAAGGAAGCCTATCTCGATCCGGCCAAGGCTGGCTGCGAGCTCGTCAAATAATGGCAGTGGCCACCACAATTATGCACGAGGAACAGCCGCGGGTGGTTTTGTCCGCCCGCGGCCTGTCCAAGGGGTTCGGCGCCTTCATGGCGGTGAAGAACGTCGATCTCGACATTGAGCATGCCCGCGTACATGCGCTGATCGGGCCGAACGGTGCCGGCAAGACCACCGTGTTCAATCTGCTCACCAAATTTTTGCAGCCGACGGCCGGGTCGATCGCCCTGCTTGGAACAGACATTACCAAGCTCGCGCCCGACAAGGTGGCGCGTATGGGGCTGGTGCGTTCGTTCCAGATTTCAGCGGTTTTTCCGCATCTATCCGTGCTCGACAATGTGCGGGTGGCGCTGCAGCGGCCGAATGGCCTTTCGACACAATTCTGGCTGCCGGTGTCGTCGCTCGACCGGCTGAACGAGCGCGGCGACCAACTGATCGAAACCGTCGGCTTGAAACGCGAGCGCAACATGTTGGCGGCCGACCTGTCCTATGGACGCAAACGCGTGCTGGAGATCGCCACCACACTGGCGCTCGATCCGAAGGTGCTGCTGCTGGACGAGCCGATGGCCGGCATGGGGCAGGAGGATATCGGTGCGGTTTCCAATATCATTCGCGAGGTGGCCAAAACCCGGGCGGTGCTGATGGTGGAGCACAATCTCTCCGTCGTCGCCGATATCTGCCACCAGGTGACGGTGTTGCAGCGCGGCGAAATTCTGGCTGAAGGCGATTACGCGACGATTGCGCAGGATGAGCGCGTGCGACTGGCCTATATGGGCACGGAGGAGGCGTGATGGTGCAACCGCTCCTGACAGTTTCCAATCTCAACGCCTGGTATGGTGAAAGCCACATTCTGCACGGCGTCGACATGACGGTGGGTGAAGGTGAAACCATCACCATTCTTGGCCGCAACGGCGTCGGAAAGACCACGACGCTCCGCACCATCATGGGCATCCTGCGCGAGCGCAAGGGTCAGATCCGCTTTGCGGACAAGGACATGTTGTCCGTGCCGCTGCACAAGACGGCGCATGCAGGATTGGGGTTCGTGCCGGAAGAACGCGGCATATTTTCCACGCTCACCGTCGAGGAAAACCTTATGTTGCCGCCGGTCGTGGCGGATGGCGGCATGTCACTGGATGAAATCTACGCGCTATTCCCAAACCTGCATGAACGTCGTTCCAGTCCCGGCACGAAATTGTCCGGTGGCGAACAGCAGATGCTGGCGATTGCCCGCATCCTGCGCACCGGTGTCAGGCTTCTCATTCTCGATGAACCGACCGAGGGTTTGGCGCCGGTTATCGTGCAGCGTATTGGCGAGGTTCTGAAAACACTGAAAGCGCGCGGCATGACGGTGCTGATGGTTGAGCAGAACTTTCGTTTCGCCAGCAAGGTGGCCGATCGCTTCTACCTGATGGATCACGGTAAAATGGTCGCCGACTTTCCTGTCGGTGAACTGCCGCAGCGCATGGACATGCTGCATAAGGTGCTGGGGGTGTGACCATGACGATGATTTTCGGCATTCCGTTGCAAGCCTTCATGGGGCAGTTGCTGATCGGCCTGATCAATGGCTCTTTTTATGCGCTCCTGAGCCTCGGCCTTGCCGTGATTTTTGGACTGCTGCGGGTCATCAATTTTGCCCATGGCGCGCAATATATGCTCGGTGCCTTCGTGGCGATGCTGATGCTGCAATATTTCGGCATCAATTATTGGTTTGCGCTTCTGCTTGCTCCGCTGGTGGTCGGCCTGTTCGGCGCGATCGTTGAACGTCTGCTGCTGTCGCGCCTCTACAAGCTTGATCACCTCTATGGTCTGCTTTTCACTTTCGGTCTGGCGCTGACCATCGAAGGCACGTTCCGTTATCTCTACGGTTCTTCGGGGCAACCCTATGCGCCGCCGCCGCAACTCACCGGCGCCACCAATCTCGGTTTCATGTTTCTGCCTAATTATCGCGGCTGGGTGGTGGTCGTGTCCTTGGTCGTGTGCATCGGCACATGGCTCTTGATCGAAAAGACCAAGCTTGGCGCCTATCTGCGCGCTGCCACCGAAAATGCCACGCTGGTTCAGGCTTTCGGGGTCAACGTGCCGCTGTTGCTGACGCTTACCTACGGCATCGGCGCTGGCCTTGCTGCCTTTGCCGGCGTGCTGGCTGCCCCCGTTTATCAGGTGTCGCCGCTGATGGGATCAAACATCATCATCGTCGTTTTCGCGGTCGTCGTGGTCGGTGGCATGGGATCGATCATGGGCGCGATCCTTACGGGCTACATGCTCGGTATCGCCGAGGGCCTGACCAAGGTGTTTTATCCGGAAGCGTCCAATATCGTCATCTTCGTGATCATGGCGATTGTGCTTCTCATCCGCCCGGCCGGACTGTTTGGCCGGGATGCCTGAGGAAGGAAAGTGACATGAGCGACGCCATTCCAACCACGGCAACTGTACGCAGCGAACGTTCGTCCACCGCATCGAAAACCTATATGGCATTTCTCGCCATCGGCATCCTGCTGCTCGCCATCGCACCGATGTTCTTCTACCCGATCTTTCTGATGAAGCTTTTGTGCTTCGCGCTCTTCGCCTGCGCCTTCAACCTGCTGCTCGGCTACACTGGCCTCTTGTCCTTCGGACACGCGACCTTCTTCGGAGGGGCAGCCTATTTCACCGCCCATGTCGTCAAGGAATGGGGTTTCCCGCCCGAGATCGGCATTCTGGTCGGTGCGGCAGGGGCAGCAGGGCTTGGTCTGATCATGGGCTTTTTCGCCATTCGCCGACAGGGCATCTATTTTGCCATGATCACGCTGGCGCTGTCGCAAATGTTCTTTTTCTTCTGCCTGCAGGCCAAATTCACCCATGGCGAAGACGGTATCCAGTCGGTGCCGCGCGGGCATCTGTTCGGTTTCATCGACCTCGCCGATACCTCCAACATGTATTATTTCGTTCTCGCCGTTTTCCTGATCGGCATGGTGATCATCTGGCGGTTCATCAATTCGCCTTTCGGCATGATCCTTAAATCGATCCGGGAGAACGAACAGCGCGCCATTTCTCTCGGCTATTCGGTTGCCCGTTACAAGCTCGGCGCGTTCGTCATGTCGGCGGCGCTCGCGGGTCTCGCGGGCGGAACAAAGGCGCTGGTCTTCCAGTTCGCCACGCTGACCGATGTCGGCTGGCAGATGTCCGGCGAAGTCATCCTGATGACGCTGCTCGGCGGCATAGGCACCCTGATCGGCCCGGTCTTTGGCGCCGGACTCGTCGTCACGCTGCAGAACTATCTGGCAACCTCGCAATTTCCGGTCACCATCATCACCGGCGTCGTCTTCATGGTCTGCGTTCTGCTGTTTCGTCGTGGCATCATCGGCGAGTTCTACGCCTCGCGGCTCGGCCGAAAACTCGGCTTCGAACACCGGCGCTGATGGGCCAGGACCATGCAAAGTCTAGAGGGAAACTACGACTATATCG
This sequence comes from Endobacterium cereale, assembly GCF_009617585.1. Classification (GTDB taxonomy): domain Bacteria; phylum Pseudomonadota; class Alphaproteobacteria; order Rhizobiales; family Rhizobiaceae; genus Neorhizobium; species Neorhizobium cereale. The sequence continues at coordinate 290,964 of NZ_WIXI01000050.1, forward strand.
TCATCGGTGCCGGTAGTGCCGGCTGCGTTCTGGCCAACCGCCTGTCTGCCGATCCGCGCAACCGCGTGCTCCTGCTGGAGGCTGGCGGTACGGACAACTACCATTGGGTCCATATCCCGGTCGGTTATCTTTATTGCATCAACAATCCGCGCACCGATTGGTGTTTTTCCACCGAAAAGGAGGAGGGGCTAAACGGCCGCTCGCTATCCTATCCGCGTGGAAAACTGCTCGGCGGCTGCTCCTCGATCAACGGCATGATCTATATGCGCGGGCAGGCGCGCGATTACGATCTCTGGCGGCAGGCTGGTTGTGATGGCTGGGGTTGGGACGATGTTCTACCGCTCTTTCGCAAGAGCCAGGATTTCTACAAGGGCGCCGATGACATGCACGGCGCTGGCGGAGAATGGCGTGTTGAAAAGGCGCGTGTCCGCTGGGCGGTTCTCGACAGTTTTCAGAAGGCGGCCGAACAGGCCGGTATTCCCATCATCGAGGACTTCAACCGCGGCGACAACGAAGGATCGAGCTATTTCGACGTCAACCAGCGATCGGGTATCCGCTGGAACACATCGAAAGCGTTTTTGAAGCCCTCGATGAATCGAGCGAACCTGCGTGTTCTCACCAAAGCGCATGTGCGCCGGCTCGTCCTCGAAGAAGGCGAGGTCAAGGGTGTCGAGTTTCACCATGACGGCGTGCTGAAGACGGCATTTGCACGGCGTGAAACGGTTCTGTCGGCCGGCGCGATCGGCACGCCGCATGTTCTGGAATTGTCGGGCATAGGTCGCGGCGAGGTCTTGTCAGAGGCCGGTATCGATGTGGTGAAAGAGGTGAGGGCAGTCGGTGAAAACCTGCAGGATCATTTGCAGCTTCGGCTTGTCTACAAGGTCACCGGCGTGCCGACTTTGAACGAGAAGGCGTCGAGATGGCTCGGCAAGGCAGCGATCGGGTTGGAATATGCGCTGAAACGCTCCGGGCCAATGTCGATGGCGCCGAGCCAGCTTGGCATTTTTACGCGTTCCGGCCCTGACAAGGAAACAGCCGATCTTGAATATCACGTCCAGCCGGTTTCCCTCGACAGGTTTGGCGAGCCGGTACACGCATTTCCGGCGATAACGGCCAGCGTGTGCAATCTGCGACCGGAAAGCCGCGGTTCTGTGCATCTGAAAAGCTCGGATTTCGCTGCCGCACCGGCAATCCGCCCGAATTATCTTTCGACTGCCGCCGATCGTGATGTTGCGGTGCGAGCGGTGCGCCTGACGCGCGAAATCGTGAAACAGCCGGCATTTGCCCGCTATCATCCCCATGAATACAAGCCGGGGGCGGCGCTGGAAACGGACGCCGACCTCGAGAAAGCCGTCGGCGACATCGGCACGACCATCTTTCACCCAGTCGGCACGGCGCGCATGGGGAGCGACCCGGAGAGCGTTGTTGATCCGCGGCTGAAGATGCGCGCGCTTGGGCGGTTGCGCATCGCCGATGCATCGATCATGCCGTCAATCACCTCCGGCAACACCAATTCACCGACGATCATGATTGCCGAAAAAGCAGCCGAGATGATTCTCGCGGGCAATCGTTGAAGGCAATGGTAGCGGCCGACGACAAGGGAGACGATTATGAAGCGTATTGCATTCATCGGTCTTGGAAACATGGGTGGTCCTATGGCCGCCAATCTGGTGAAGGCCGGCCATGCGGTTGTCGGCTTCGATCTTTCCGCAGCGTCCTTGAAGGCAACTGCCGACGCAGGCGTCGACCCGGCGGCATCGCTTGCCGAAGCGGTAAGTGATGCTGAATACGTCATCACCATGCTGCCCAAGGGCCAGCATGTAGTTTCGGTCTGGACTGAGCTCACGGCGCTCGTGGCGGAAGGCACGCTTTTGATTGATTGCTCGACGGTGGATGTGGATAGCGCTCGCCAGGCTCACGGTCTTGCCCGCGCCATGAATTGCCCTTCAATCGACGCTCCGGTCTCGGGCGGAACGACGGGGGCCACTGCCGGTACGCTCACCTTCATGGTCGGCGGCTCGGACGAAGCCTTTGCCTCGGGACTGCCTATCCTCGAAGCCATGGGCAGGAAGGTCGTCCATTGTGGCGGCGATGGCGCGGGACAGGCGGCCAAGATCTGCAACAACATGATCCTCGGCATATCGATGATCGGTGTCAGTGAAGCCTTCGTGCTGGCGGAAAAGCTTGGCCTTTCGCATCAGTCCCTGTTCGACGTGGCCTCGACGTCATCCGGCCAATGCTGGTCACTGACCACCTATTGCCCGGTGCCGGGACCCGTGCCCTCATCGCCCGCCAATGCCGATTATCGTCCCGGTTTTGCCGCTGCCCTGATGTTGAAAGATCTTGCCTTGGCACAGGACGCGGCATCGCTGGCCGGAGCACAGACACCACTGGGAGCCCACGCTGCCAACCTTTATGCCGCATTCGAAGCTGCAGGTCATGGCGGCGAGGATTTTTCAGCCATCATACGGATGCTGAGAACCTAACGCAGCAGGGATTTGCGGTGTCCCACCGCTGCGAATTTCGGTCGAGTCAAAGAAGACCGTGACGAGACGATATGGTGTCCACGGTCTGTGAATCGGCACGTCTTGCGCTCTAAAAACCCCTAAAATGTCACGGGTTTGTCATCGGTAACCGGAATAGTCGGCCATCCTCGCGCTTGATTTGCGCTCACCCACCCTAAAGGATGGAGGCTCCTTCCCATGCGTATCGATGCAAACGCCCGCACACAGGACAACAATCCGGTCGGTTCTGAGGTCGGCAACCTGTTTGAGACCGTTCTTCGGGTCGCCCAGAAGCGGGAAGATCAGGACAAGCCCGGTTACCGTATGGCCAGCGATAATGAGGTTTGGCCACCGGTGCGCGACACCGAGATCGTCGATGTGCCGGAGGAGGCCAGGACCAAGGACGGTGCTAACGGCGAAAACGTGATTGCGTTCAAGGCGGATAGCGAAACAGTCGTCGTTAAGCGTGACGTCAACCCGCGTCTGTTTGACTATATCGAGGGCATCAAGGGCATGGCCGGTGCCGAAATGAACACGATGCAACAGCGTGATGAGCGTATCCTGCGCAATGACGAGACGGTGCCGTTGCGGGACCTCAAGGATATCACCGCATGGATGGTGGATGGCAGGGTTCTGACCTACACGGCCAAGGACAAGGATGGCAAAGGTATTGCCATCAGCAAGGAGTTGACGCCTGATTTCTTCGACAAGGTCGACGCGCTACAGAAGGGCAATGACAAAGGTTTTGTACTGAAGACGGATGGTGCACTGATCGCTCCAGAAGATCTGGCCAAGGCTGAAATCTTGCCGCCGGACGAAAGGAACGGCTTTGTCGGCCTCACCGTGAATGGCGAAAAGCTCCATGTCTCGGAAGAGGTGACGCCCGAAGTCTACGATCAGGTGACCACCTACCAGAAAAGCCAGGCCGATATCAAAGCGTCGGAAGAGGATGGTTACAAGCTGGCGGGACCGACCGATTACCCGGACGACAAGGATATCGTGCGCTGGGGCATGGCCGACGAGTTCGACAACGGTATCATCCGCTTCGAGACGAAGAATGGCGACAAGTTCGTTGTTTCCGAACTCACCAACAAGCCGCTTTATGATCGCATCGTCGAAAAGGCGGAGGGTACGCAGTCCGGTGATATCGATTCCATCCGCAAGGATTTCGGCATCCCGTCCCCATCCAAACTCAGCGTTTTCGAGCAGAAGACCGATGTCGATGTGGATGAGAAAGATGCCAGCAAGGGTAAGCTGACAGTTTCCGAACTGGCCACCAAAAGCCTGATCGAGGATTATCGCAAGGGCGTCGAGGACGGCTCGATCGCCAAGGATGACCCTCGCGCAAAACTGGTGCGCGCGCTTGAGGCGAAGAGCGCTTTCGAAAATGGTCGCGGCATTACCGGTTATGAGGAAACGCAAGGCCTGTTCGGCGGCACCTGGCGTGAAAGCAACGATAAGCAGACGCAGCTGACCGGCGACGACATGCAGGACATCATTGATGGCCATGCTCTCGATACGTGCCTGGAGGAATTGTTCTCCGATCCGACTATTTCCAAAGACTATAGCGCTAAGATGGAAGACGCGATCGGCAAGATCGATCGCGAAGGTCTCGAGAAAAAGCTGGAAGACCTCGTGTTCGGCAAGGACTCCAAGTACATGGAGTATATCGCCGAATTGAAGGAACAGGGGCTGACCCACGCCGCCCAGGCCGATATCGCCCAGGTTGTGCAGAGCCTTTCGGCACTTGACCCCGAAAAGGGAAAGCAGGCTGCCGCGCAGTTGCAAACTGACGCGCTGACGATGGATCTCAACAATCTTGTCGCCAATCCGGATACGATTTCCGAGGTCAACAAGACACAGGCGACCAAGGACCTGTTCGGCCTACTGAAGGCGATTTTCAAGCAGGAAAGCTTCGATGTCCCGCGGCGGACGATCGAGACCATCGAAAAGTTTGTCGAAGGCTTCATCAACGGCAATGTCGATGAGAAGGCGGTTATGAAGGCCGTCAATGGAGCCGCGCAGGAAGCCGCCGCCAATGGTGGCCATATCCCGAAGGAATCGCTCGACAAATACAAGGCCTTCATCCCGCTGAAGGATCAGGAAGGTTTTGTCGGCTTCATGGGCAAGATCAACAGCATGGGCCTGCTGGGTTCACTCGGCGGGGGCGTGTCGCTGATCTCTGGCATCTACCAGCTGGCGGGTCGCGGCGGCGCGCTCGCCGATACGCCAATCGAACGTCTGGCTGTGGCCAAGGATTTCATCAGCTTCGTGGGCGCGACATCGCATTTCGCGACGCTCGGCGACTCGATCACCAAGGCTCTGGGCGGAGAAGGCAAGATGGCCGATGTGCTCGGCCTCAAACAGTCCGTACCGGAAATCTGGGGCGACAAGGGGCTGAACGGTCAGGCATTGCAGGATAGCGTACCAAAGAACAGCTATGTTCTCCCGGAAATCGAGCTGCTGGATTTTGACAGGTTCACCACCGATGCGACCCGCGAGATCAATCAGGCGGCCGATCGCATCGCCACGGGCAAGGGCGTCAACGGCAGCAAGTTCATCGAGAATTTCGATCCCGATGTGGTCGATGGCGTGCAGACCACGATCGAGACCCAGGCCAAGGCAGCGGGCTTGAGCAATCTCGACAATCTCAAGAATATCGGCAGGACCGTGACCCGTGTTCTTGGGCCGGTCGCGGACACCTTTGGCGGCATTGCCGATATCGTTCTTGGCGCCTTCACCATCAAGGATGCGGTTGCGAGCGGCAGCGATCTCGGCAAGGCCGCCGGCAGCCTGCAGGTCATCGGCGGCGCAGCGGGCCTTGCCGCAGGCGGGATCGGTATAGCTGGCGCCTTCGGCATCGGTGGCGCCGTATTGGGGGCCGCCGCTGCACCGCTGTTCCTCGTCGGGGTGGCGCTTTTGGGTATCGGCGGCATTGTCGGCTATTTCCTCGACCACGAAAAGAAGCAGAAGGCGACCGATGCCGAAGGTCAGTGGTACAAGGATCTCGCCGACGATGGTCTTCTCCGGGGCGATTGGGGCGACAAGGTCGAATACGCCCGCTATTCCTCCTATCGCTACGGCGAACGCGACGCCCCGGAGGGCGAGAGCATCTACGATTTCCAGAAGGACGAATGGGAGCACTTCAAGGAAACGCCGCAGGATGACGGGTCCTCCAGCAACCGTCTGGATGAAGAGCTCCATGTCGACAAGGAAATGGCCGGTTACCAGCGCGCGTTTTACGACGAGAACCGTGACGTCATCGAAACGATCCGCTCCAAATGGGACGACTGGAATGGTTCCGACAGCATCGTCAGTGACAAGGATCTGCGCAAATACGCGGCTGATGAAGGCCGCAGCAAGGAAGATCGCGACGCGGCGCAATTCCTGCTCGACAACAAGGGGTTCTTCGATCTCCTCGACATCAGCGCCCATGACAACGGCAAGGACGGCAAGATCAGCAATAACGATCTGAAAGCCTGGCTTGATAAAGTCGGGGCCTGATTTCTGGTGAAAATTACCTTTGCAGGCTCGCTCGCACATTCGCGGGCGCGTCTTTTCCGCCTTTTGAAGTGGCTCGTGATGCGTGCCTAATAAGTGACGCGGTGTCACATGCACTACACACACCACCGTTTAACCTTAACACAATCCTTCATCGAACCGGACTTTAGACGTTACAGCGACAGGAGAGGCGTGACCTATGGCAAAAGTTAACTCGGCAACCAGCACCAATCCAGGCTCGGGAGATCCCGAATCCGTTAAAGCTTGGGAACAGGCCGAAAAAGACGCCAAGGATGTCGGCATTCGTTGGGAAAAGCCTGCCGATGACAAGCGCAGTGCCGAAGAAATCATGAAATACACGCCGATCGACGACGTGGCCGATACAAAGATCCAGACCGCCGACGGTAAAAAGAAAACCGTCGAGGAAGTGCTCAAGGAGAAGGTCGGTGATTACGAGACCGACGAGGACGCGGCATATCGAGCCGCTCAGGTCCTAGAGCATATCGAGAAATTTGATGAAAACGGCAATCGTATTGCCAGCAACAATATCGATAACGGCGAGATCGACGGCTTTACCAGCAGCGATGACGCCAAGAATGGCACTGAGGCGGGCCGCCTGCAGGATTTCGGCAAGTTCGGCTTCACCAATCTGAAGGGCAAGCTCAATGATGTGACCTCGAAGCTCGATGATCCGGAGGCCCGCAAGAAAGCCGAGGACCTCGGCATCGAATGGGAGCGGCCAAAGGGTGATGATCGTTCGGCACAGGACATCATTGACGGTGACCGCCTGCTCAAGGAGCTGGGCAATCAGAGCGGCGTCAAGGACATGCTCAAGGAACAGGTCGGCGATTTCGAAAAGGATGCCGATGCTGCCTACCGTGCATCGCAGGTTCTCGATCACATCGAGAAACTGGACGGAGGGGGCAAGCGGCTTGTCGGCGGTGACGTTGGCGACGGCAAGATCAACGGCTTCACCAGGGATAATGAAGCGCGCGCCAATACCGAGGCCGGCCGTCTTCAGGATTTCGGCAAGAACGGTTTCGCCAGCCTCAATGGCAAGCTGGACGACTACAAGAATGCCGGCAGCGACAAGGATGAGCGTAAAAGGGCGGAAGAAGAGCTGGGCATCAAATGGGAACGTCCCGAAGATGACAAGCGTACCGCCAAGGACATCATCGACGGTGATCCCCTCTTCAAGCAACTAGGCGATCACAGTGGTATCCGCGATCTGATGAAGGAGCGGGTAGGCGACTTCGACAAGGACGCCGATGCCGCCTACCGCGCCGAACAGATTCTTCGCCATGTGGAACTGTTCGACAGCAACGGCAAGGAACTTTCCGGCGGCGATGTCGGCAATGGCGAGATCAACGGTTTCAGCAAGGATCGCGAAGCCTATAACGGCACCGAAGCCGGCCGCCTTCAGGATTTTGCCAAGGACGGCTTCTCCTCCCTCAAGGGTAATCTCGGCGACATCGCTCCCATCAAGGGCAAGGCGGAAGATACCCAGAGCTACAAGGACTACATCAAGGCCAATCCCGATGCCGACGAAGCCTCGAAACAGATCGCCAAATACGGGGCTATTCTCGAGGAAAACTACGACACGATTCGTGAAAAGGCAGGCGGCAGCGATCGCCTGGATGCCGGTGCGATCAAGCGATACATGGATACGACCAAAGGGTTGAGCGACGAAACCAAGGAAGCCTTGAGCTTCTGGTCGCAGCCCGGCGCCATCCTGTCTGTCGATACGGCGAAGAACGAGCTCAAATACAAGCCCGATGGCAAGGTCAGCAAGGACGACCTGAGCACCTGGATGGATAAGCAGGCGCCGAAGGATGCCGGATCACTCATCTCCTTTCTGTCAGGCGTGATCAGCGGAAATGCGGTCGGTGATGTCGATGTTAGTAAGCTGGACAAGGAAGTCTTCAAGGCAGACAGCAAGAGCTCCACGCAGGAGAAGGCCGCCGCGCTGCAGGAATTGCTTCAGGCTCAGCAATTGGTCAGTGCCGGCGCCGGCGCCGGTATGTGGAGCAGCGACTACGGCAAGGTCGCCATCGGAACAAACCCTGATCCCAAGGAAGTTCTCAAGGATATCAATGAGAAGATCAGTATTCTGGAAAGCGATCCAGCCGTTGTCGAATATATGAAGACCAATACCGCCAGCAGGACGGCGGAATTGTTCGAAAACAACAAGGGTCTGAAGGACGTCGTCCAGAAAACCTATGATGATGAAGTGAAATCCGGAAAACTTCTGGACGACTTGTGGAAGACCAATACCAAGGACGGAAAGACCGATCAATTCACGGCACTCGCCGATTTCTACTCCTCGGCGAGCATCTACCAGGATGTTCTCGGCATCAAGGATGGCTCTGCCGAAATTCGCGAGACAGTCGGCAAGTCCGATCATGCCCAGGCGTTCAAGGACTATTACAAGGATTCTCTTGCCTCGGGTAAGCGGCTTGAAGAGTTGATGAAGGATAACCCTTTCGAGGAAGCGCTCAGCACGTTCAGCTCGGAAGTCGCTGTCTACGGCGCTGCGCTCGATTCGGAATTCACCAAGACTTTCGAAAAGGATATCGAAGGCAATTTCAATCGGATCGCGAATGAAAACACATTCAAAGACGGTAGCTTCGACGATCTGAAAAAGGTTTTCGGGAAAAACGGATCAGACGATCTGGACAACGAGAAGCTGGAAAAAATCGTCACCGACTTCGTCAACCAGAATCCCGAATTGGTGGTCAATGGACAGGAAAAAAAGCAGGCCATTGATGCAATCCTGACCGGGATCCGCGGCAGCTGGGACGTCATGCGCCAAGGGACCAAGGCGCTGGCGGATATGCCCGAAGCATGGATGAACGCGGCGACCAAAAAGGGACTGATCAACCCCGATCTGAAGGTTCTTTCAGATAAAGGTGTCATGCACGGCGTCAGCGGTATCTTCCTCGCAGGTGTCACCATCGCCAGGGGTGCACAGAACAGCGGCCAGCTCACCGACAAGAACATCGTCGATATCGTCACAGGATCCGTTCAGACCGTCACGGTTCTGACGGAGGGCGGCATCAAGGGCTACAAGGATCATGTCACGAATAGCGTCGTCAGTGATTCCAAGCTTGCAAATCCTGCGACCGAGGCCGGACGTAACCTTAAGGTCAAGCTCGATGACGTGCGGGAAAAACATCTGGATGAACTGCTGCAATACGACGCGAAACAATACAGCAGAGAGACTATCGCAGATGCAAAGCTGGAGAACCCGCAGACCGAAGAAGGCAAAAAGCTGAAGGCGGACAGAGAGGCGACCATAGCGGATGCCAAGTCCGACAATCCGAAGACAGAACTTGGCAAACAGCTCAAGGTGAGAAGAGCGCAGTATCTGGAAGACGCCAAACTTGATGACCCGGCGAGTGACCTTGGCAAGAAGCTGAAGGACGATCTGAAGTCGACACAAAAGACGTTTTTCGACGATGCCTTCAAAAAGCACGGCAAGCTTGAAAACGCAGCCAAGATAACAGGCGGACTGGCTGGTATCGTCGCCGGGGCTTACGGCATTTTTGATGGCAAGAAGGCCTGGGACAGAGGTGACCACGTGACCGGAGGTCTCAATATCACGGCAGGCTCGCTGGGGATTGCAGCCGGGGTTGCCGCGGCTGGGGAAGGTGCCGCGGCGCTTGCCGGTCAGACGGCAGCAAGGGCTGTCATGGCCGCGCTTTCAGGAGGTCTGGGACTTCTCGCCGCCGGTTTCGGAACGATCGCCATGTTCCTCCCCGGCCTGATCGAGGAAGGCAAGATGCAGGCAAGGCAGGATGATTTTGCTTCGCTGCTCGATCAGTATCTCGGCAAATACGAAATCGATGGCGTGCCCTATGGCGACCCTGGCGATCTGCCAGAGGACGTGTGGGGTAAAACAAGCGAAGGCATGTCCTGATCCCGTCGCTGAAGCCGGGTTTGCAAAGCCCGGCTTCATATCGCTCCAGAGCGGAGCCGGTCGCATTGACTGCGGCGCGACAAGGACGAACGTCACCGGCGACGCAAGTCGTTTGACGCCGAAACAGAAAAAGGGGGCAGTTGCCCCCTTCTTCATGTCGATGGATTTGGATCTCTAGCTTGTCGGTACTGCAAGCTGCGGAATGCCGAGCGTTCCCAGTGCCACTTCGATCTGTGTCACCGAACTCGGGGAGGCATCGCCGCCTTCGACATAAAAACGTTCGCCGAGGAAGGTCTTGTAAGGTGTCACGACCTCGCGATCGTAAAATGTGCTGCTGGTATATTCGTAATCGTCTGGTGCCGTGATCGCCAATTGGGCTTCGTTGCCACCGAAATCATCGATCGTGTGATGCAGGTTGTCGCGCAGGGTTGTCAGCTGGTCGGCTGACATGGCGTTGACCCATTCCGCAAATGCGTTGCGATGATCGTCGTTGTCGAGATCGAAACCCTTCTTTTCGGCATATTCGAGAAGCAACGGAACCGGGCTGTGGCCACCGCCGCTCTGGTCGATAAGGATCGCGGAGGCTTCCTCATCCAGCGCGGAATGATTGAGGAAGCGCTTTGAAGCTTCGGTCTCGTATTTGCTCTTGTCCTGAACGTCGGCGATGACCATCGTGGCGCCGACGCCGAGGATCGTGACCCCGACACCGACCACGCCGAACATCGATCCCGCGCCGATTGCGGCAGTGGCACCGCCGACAGCCGTGACCGCATGGGCTGCGCCCATCCACGGATTGTCGTCCATGAAGGCCTGAACAGAATTCACCCCGTCGAAAACCGCGCCGACCACGCCGATGGCCTTGGTGCCGAGCTTGACGCTGCTGTCGAAGTTTTTGACGACGAAGGAGTCCGGATCCATCATGCCGAGACCGCTGCGGATTTCCACGGAGCGCTGCCACATGCCGACGGAATCGAAGGTCGCCTTAAGGATGTTTTCGACATTCGGCTGGGTGCCCGCCGTCTGCACCGAATTGAACAGGCCGGTCGCGGCGGCCGTGGCGCCGATCGTGCGCAGCAGCTGGCCGGGGATCGTCTTGTTGGAGAATGCCCGGATGCCGTCCTTCTTGTGGCCGGCAAGACCCTGCAGGTCCTTGTCCAGCTTCTCCATCTTGGTCTTGATTTCCGCCTCGCCGTCGGTGGCGGATGGTAGTGACCGCTCGATCGCGTCGATCGCCTTGTTCATGTCCTTTTCGGTCACGCCCAACAGCTTGGCGATCTTGCCGTCGCGGAATGTTGCAAGGCCGGCCTGAACCTCCTTGAGGCTCGCCTCGTCGCCCGGCTTGAAGTTCGCCAGTTTCGGCAGAACGTCGCGTTGCACTACCTGCGTGGTGATTTCATCGACCAGCTTTCTGCCGCGATCGGTCAGGCGTGCCTGCTGGCTGGCAAAGTCCAGAACACCCGGCTTGTCGATGACCGAGGGGTCGTTTCGGATAGCGGCCTGTATGGCAAGGTAGGAACGATCGTCGTTGAGGATTGCCTCGATTTCCTTGTCCACCACCGCGCGCTGTTCGGCCGGCTGATCGGGGACTTCGTTGAGCTGGGAAATCTGGTCAAGCAGCGTATTGCCATGCGCGGTGACATCAGCCTCATATTTCTTTTCGTTGTCGATCCAAGTCGGATCCTCGATGTTTTTCTGTGCCTTGTAGTCGGCGATTGCGGCCTGCATTTCTTCCGGGGTCATGGTCTCCCCGAAATTCTGGGTCATCCAGCGCAGTTCCTCCATATGGGCCGCATAGGTGCTGACGGCGCTGTTGGTTTCCGCCTGTGTCTGGCGGACGCCCGGCAGGATGTCGCGCTCGAGAAGCGTCGTGTCCGTGCCGTTACGCTCCGACAGTTCCAGCGGATATTGCAGGCTGCCACCCTCGCCGATCGAACGCGTCAGCTCGTTCGGGGCGTAAAAACCCATGTCGGCGAAACGGTCGATGGCGGCGTCGCCAACCGGGGTGCCCTCGATACGATCCGCGACCTTGAGAAGGGATCCGACACCGCCATATCCCAGCATCGGGCTGCCGGTGCTTTCCATATGCAGCGCGTTGGCGCGCTCCAGCTCCGGCATGGCGGCCGAAACCAGGGCTGCCGCCAGTTCCGGCGGCATCGCTTCGGTCTTGTCTGCCTCTCCGGTCGGGAGATCGCCCGTCATGGCGTCGAGGCGCAGGAATGTCTCGTAGGGCTTGCTCTGCATGTGAACGGCCGGATCGTAATCGCCGAGCGGCTGCGTTGCGTAATCCGCCATCGAGCGGATGAAATCACCGCCGTAACCCGCGCCGAGCAGCGCCTGTTTCAGTTCGGGGTCGGCATTGGCATAGGTCTCGGCAAAGGCGCGGAACTGCAGCTCGCCATCCTCGCTTGTCGCCTTGGCGCGATCAACGGCGGAGCGCACCTGTCCTTCCAGCTCCGGGCCATTATGGCCGGAGCTCTTCAAGGTGATGCCGGAGGCGGAAGCTGCCTGCTCGATGGCCACCTGTGCCGGGCCGGCATCCCTCCAGTCGCGGTCAAACAGGTTCTGCAGCGCATCGGTGCGGTCCTTTTCGGGCAACGTCTCGAGGAAGGTCCCGATGTCACCGGCAAGCGTGGTGATTTCGCGGCTCTGGTCGATGGAAACCGAAGGATCGGCATATTCCAGCGCATTGCCGCGATCACGCAGCTCGCTTGCAAAAGCCTCGACCGGACCCGTTTCCAGCCCGGATTCGGTGACGGCCTTTTCGACAGCGATACCGGCCGGACCAGCATCCACCCAATCCGTCTGGCTGAGGCGCAGGGCGGCATCCTGACGGGTTTCCGGAGGCAGGGCGGCGAGGTAATCGGCCACATCCTGCTTCATGGCATCGATCTCGGTTGCCGTATCGATACCTTCGACGGGGTCGGCATATTCGACCCGATTGCCACGCTCGTGGAGGGAGGAGATGAGGTCATCCTCGCCGACCGGCTTGCCATCGGCATCGAGTGCCGTTTCTGCGACGATTTCCGGCTCGGGTGCGGGCAGAATGATGATGTCGCCGGGATGGAGAAGATCGCCGTTGTGGTTTTCCGGATCAGCGTTGATCTCCATCGCATCCGCCGGATCGGCATGGTTTTCACGGGCGATGTTTTCGAGTGTGTCGCCGGTTTCGACCACAAAGATGCGATCGCCGATTTCAGCCTGATCCTTGCCGCCGTCGCGTTCACGCCCTTCGCGCTCGCGTGTCACAAGCGCGATATCACGGCGAAAGGCTTCGCCCTGCGCATCCGGGATCGGCGAGGATGCCTCTCCGGTTTCGTTGAAACGATTGCGGGCATTCACATCGATCCGGTAGGCCATGGCGTTCTCTCGAGCTTTTGAAAGGGAAAGGCGTCGACATTGGTCTGGATGGTGAAGCTAGCGCCAAACGCGCGGGATATGCGTTACAGTTTCATGAAAGTTTCGGGGTGATTTCTGGGCGGTATCGAAAGCGCTCAATAGCGTGTTGCGGTTGCCCTGACAGGAGCGCAGAGTCCGCCCTTGGCGATCTTCGGTTTTCAAAAAGCTCCCGGTGTCGTTTCCGGGTCATGTGGCCGGGGCACGTCCTGTGCCTCCTAATTAAATTTTATAATGGCGCACGACGTGCCCCGTTTCGGCGGTTTTTGCCCGCGACTTCGGTTCCTCTGCGAAAGCCATCCCCGGTGTTTCCACCGAGTGGCGATCATGTGTGCCGCACAGGCACGCCCGGCGCGCTCTTTCGGGCTTCAGAGATGCTGCAAGGTTTGACGCTCACAACACCTCCCCCGTGTCGCCGGAGGGGAACCAGTTTCCGCGAACCCCGATGCTGGAGACTTACGTCGTTTCTCCAACACCAGCGCCGGCTCCAACTCGCCGGGACGCCTCCCGGTGTATCCACGATGGAACACGTGAAGTATCGCACGTTTCGAAAATGCATGGATGAACTCGGAGTCAAGATATTGATATCGTTGAATCGACCCCGCAGAACGTCCACGTTGGTCATACCAATTTCGGCGTTTCAGAAGGTGACGAGCACGTTGCTCGCAGGCCGGCAAGCTTGTCTATTGCTGACCGCTTTCTCGCAACGAAGCGCCTAAAACACCCGCACTCTCGCGCCAATTCCGACGCGGCTGTAGAGGTCGATCACATCCGTATTGGTCATGCGAAAGCATCCGGAAGACGCGGCTGTGCCGACCGTTTCCGGCTCGTTGGAGCCGTGGATACGATAGAGCGTATCGCCCAGATAAAGCGCACGTGCGCCAAGCGGATTGTCGGGGCCGCCCACCATGTGGCGGGGCAGGTCCGGGCGGCGGGCGAGCATGTCGGCGGGCGGACGCCAGTCGGGCCATTCGCGTTTGGCGCTGATGCGCTCGCTGCCGTGCCAGCCATAGCCTTCCTTGCCGACACCGACCTGATAGCTCTGGGCAAAACCGTTGCTCTCGATGAGATAAAGACGGCGGGCTGCGGTATCTATCAGGATCGTGCCGGCGGCTTCATTGCTCTGATAGGCAATGCGCTGGCGTGTGCTGCGATCGGCATTTTCGCGACGATGCGCCGGTGGGCCGGATGGCGCTGATGCGCCCGGGCGCGTCGGCGAAAACAGGAAATCGATATAACCTTCATCGAAGGCGGGGCGGGGGCCGGATTGGGCAAAGGCGGGTGCCGCGACCAGCATCAGCGAAGCCGTCAGTGTGAGGAAGCGGTTGGAATATGGATGCGGCATCGGCTGTCGTCCTCACTGTAACAATCAGATCAGCTTGGCGGCGACCAGAAGGTCGGCGACACGCTGGAACATTTTTTCCGGCACCGGCTCGCCGGTTCGGGCGGATTTGGCAATGGCATCGGCGAGAGCCGTTTCGCGGATCACCGGGATATCGGTCAGAAGCGCCTCGGTGATCATCGTGCGTGACTGGCTGGGGCTGGCGCGGGCGACGATCATCGGCACCGGCGTTTCGCCACGCACATAACGGATGCCGACCGTCCAGCCATCCGGTGAGCCGACCAGCAGCGAGGCGTTCATCAGGCCTGTCTTGGTGGCATAGGCCTGCATTTCGCGACGTTCCTTGCGGCGCTGCTGCAGGATGGCGGGGTCACCTTCCGCATCGCGGCGTTCGCGTTTCTGCTCGCTCTTGGTCATTTTCAGATCGCGTTGAAACAGCCAGTGCTGCACGAGAACGTCGATCAGGCCGACGACGATGAAGGCAATGATGGCGGTGATGATCAGCGGCTGCAGCAGGGCGCGGAACGTGTTGGTGATGCAGGGGCCGCCGCAGGTGGAGGACAGCATAAGCGCCTGCAGACCCATGCGGAAGACGATGACGAAGGCGGTGGCGAGAACAGCGACCTTGAACAGTGCCTTGAAGAACTCGACGACACTGCGCATCGAAAAGATGCGTTTGGCGCCGGAGACCGGATTGATGTGCTCAAAATTCGGCGTGATCGGCGTGACCGAGAACACAAAACCACGCATGACGACCAGATTGGTGAGAACGATCGCGGCCACCGTGACGGCCAGAAGCGGTACGGCCAGATTGATCATGATGTTGCCGGCCAGCGCCAGAACCACCGGCCACAATTCGGCGAATGGATCTGTGTGAACGCGCCGCGCGATGAGATCCAGCAGTGCCTCGATTTTCGCCCGCTCGGTGGTGAGCGAAAAGGCGAGATAGGTGATCGAGGCAAGCAGCATCACGCCCGCCACAAGATCCTGGCTTTTCGACACCTGGCCTTTTTCGCGGGCGTCGCGAATCTTCTTGTCTGACGCCGGTTGGCTTTTTTCCTCGCTGGTATCGCCGCTCATGAAATGCTCCGTTTCGAAACATTCTGACGGCTTGGGCGCAGAAAAGTCACCCCTTGTCGGTTGTCAGTCGGTGCCGCAGCGGCTAGAAAAACGCCGGACCTAACGGACGGGATGACATGCGGAATCACTCTTTGAACGCCCTGGTTCTTTGCGGGCTTATGCTTGCCGGCTGTACCACCACCACCGAGACGGTGGAGACCGGCCCCACCAATGAGGAAGCCCGTCTCATCAAGCTGGCGCAGGATATCGAACGGCGTGGCGACAAGACCACGGCGGCTTCTCTCTACGAGCGTGCAGCCCAGTCTTCCGAGGACAAGGTGGGTGCTTATACGCGGCTTGGCGATGCGCAGATCGCCGCCGGTGATCCCGATCAGGCAATCGTTTCCTTCCGCAAGGCGCTCGATGTTTCGCCCAATGATGGCAAGGCTCTTCTCGGCCTCGGTACTGCGCAATTGCAGGCGACGCAGGTCGAAAGTGCGGCCCGCACGCTGGCGGTCGCGGCCCCTCTGGTCAAAAGCTCGTCGGCCTATAACCGACTCGGCACGGCTCTGATCCTGTCGGGTGACGGGCAGGGCGCTGAAAACGCTTTTTCGCAGGCCCGCAACATCGATCCCGGCAATCTCGATACGCAATCCAATCTCGGTCTGGCGCAGGCGATTGCCGGCCGCAATGATGCGGCGGTTTCGACGTTGCGCACCGTCACGCAGTCGCCGCGCGCAGAGGCACGGCATTTCCGCAATCTCATGCTGGCGCTGACGCTCGGCCAGAAGGACAAGGATGCGGCGGCCGTTTCCGTGCCGGATTATCCAGAAGCCGAAAAGCGCACGTTCCTGGCAGAAGCCCGCAAGGTTCGCACGATAAAAGAACCGGCGGCGCGGGCCCGCGCCATCGGTCTTCTGGCGTCCAGCTAAGGCTGGACTGCGACGCATCAGTTCATTGATCCCGTGGTGCTGACATCGCGCTGGTCCTCCGGCGTCTGCTCCGGTTTTACACCATCGATGCTGTTGCGGGCGGCGCGCACGATCGGTGCTGCCATGGCAGGTCCCGTCTTGCGGCCCTGGACGAGATCGCTCTGGCGCTCCACCATCAATTGCAGGTTCATGTTGTTGGCGCAGCCCGGCGGCAGATACATCGGGTCTTCGGTGACGTCAGGTGTCACGCAGGCATCCGGCACGAGACGACCGCTTGCCTGTTTTTCATAACCCTTGCTGACGGCACCAGACCCTTGCGCATAATGATAGTTGGGCGAATAGGGCAGGGGATCGCGTTCCTTGCTGTTCTGGCAACCCGAGAGGGCGAGAACTGCAAGTGCGAGGGCAAGGCGTGGTCCGGTGATGCAGGTCTCAATCGACATAGAAGCCGAACCCCTTGTTGATTTTCGTGCGTTTGGTGGCGACCGGGCCGGAGAGTGCACCGTTCGGGCTGTCGAGCGGGGTTTTCATACTGCGAGCTTCGACCGGCTCCACCAGATAGGGCGTGATCAGGATCACCAGTTCGGTCTCGTTGCGCTGGTAACGTTTTGATTTGAACAGGTCGCCGAGGATCGGCATGTCGCCCAGCATCGGCACCTTCTCGATGTCCTGCGAGGCGCTGCGCTGGAAGAGACCTGCAATCGCAAAGGTCTGGCCGCTGCCGACTTCCACTGTGGTATCGGCGCGCCGCACCTGTAGTCCCGGCACCTGCAGATTGGCGATGTTGACCATGCCGCTGGCCGAGAGGCTCGATACTTCCGGGCGTACCCGCATGTTGATCCGGCCATTAGGCAGCAGTGCCGGCGTGAAGAGCAGCGAGACGCCGTATTGCTTGTATTCGATGCCGATCTGCTGGTTGCCGACCGGTACCGGCACCGGAATTTCGCCGCCCGCGAGGAAGCTGGCGGTTTCGCCGGTGACGGCTGTGATATTGGGTTCGGCGAGAACCGTGAGGATACCGTTCGCCTGCAGGGCTTCCAGCAGGGCGTCGACACGGCCGCCGCTCCATGCGGCGCCGGTGCTCAGCGCATTGGATGCACCGCTTGCCGCATCGCGGGCGAGACTGCCGCCGGAGACGAAACCGAAGGAAAAATTGCCGGCGCTGACAAAGGCGTCCCAGGTGACACCGTAGCGGAGCAGCTGGTTGCGGGACACTTCAGCGAAACGAACGCGGATATTGACTTGGTTGGAGCCGGACACGGTGGTGTTGTTGACCGGCGGCTGGTTTTCCGGCGCATGGGCTTCCATTGCGCTTTGCGTGTCCATCGCCTCCTGCATCGTGTTGGCATGGCCCTTGGCGAAAGGCTGTTCGCCGAAAAGCGAGATCTTGATCGTGCTGTTGGGCTGTACGGCGCGCTGCGCCTCCTGCACGGGGCGCGAATCCGGCATGACCCAGAAATCGACGGAGCCGCGTGTCTGCTCATCGGGGCTGAGAGCGATCAGGTTGGTGCGGCCTGTCTTCAGCGCAAACACGTAGACGACGCCGGGGGAAACGACGCGAACATCGGCGATCTTGGCATCGGCCATGAAGACGGATTCGACCGGCTGATCGAAACGCAGGATGCGGCCTTGGCCGAGCGGCAGGGCGACGGCTTCGCCGGCCTTGGCATCGATGCTGAAGGATTCTGCTTGGGCTTGCGGGGCAAGCAGACAGACGGCGAGGAGGAGCAGAAGGAAATATCGTCCCTTTGCCAGGATGGTCGATTTTGTCATTCTCGCGGTCGTCTCCCCATGCGTCGTGCCGGACCAGGCCAGACACGATTCGCGCGGCAGCCCAGTTGAGGGCTACACGCGCGGTTTATGGTTAACCAAAAGTTAGCGCGGGCTTTTCCTGCGCGGTTTCGGCCTCGTTAGTCTCTGATTTCGTTGATCGATTTCGGATTTGTGAATTTATTGTGACGGACATCAGCGACTGCACGGAATATTCCGGCGCGATCTCCTGATAGGAGATGACCGGCAGTTCGATATCGTTGCGAATGAGGTAGTTGCGCATGACGCGGCGGATATCGAGCGAGGTCAGGAGCACTGATGTCTGCTGGTCGCCGCCATCGGAAAGCGCCTGGCGCAGTTGCGACAGCATGGCGCGCGATGCGTCTTCCGGCAGAGCCAGCATCTTGCCGACACCGGTGCTCTTGATGGCGTTGCGGATCGCATCTTCCGCAGCGCGTGACAGCACATAGGCGGAAAGAACGCGGTTGAGCTGAGCATGGCGATGGCAGATCTGGCGGGCAAGCGCGATGCGCACCCGCTCGGTGAGAAGCAGCGCATCGGTTTCGCGGCCGCCCCATTCGACCAGCGCTTCAAGGATGGCGCGCAGATTGCCGATCGGCACATCCTCTTCCACCAGCCGGCGCAGGATATCGGAGAGCTTGTTGAGCGGCACGACGCGCGTCGCTTCTTTCACCAGTTCCCCATATTCGCCTTCCATCAGGGTCAGCAGCTCGCGGGTTTCCTGAATGCCGATGAAATGTGCCGCATACCGTCGCAGCGAATGCGACAGGCTTTTGGCGAGCGTCGCGGCGGGATCGTGAAAACCGATGCCGGCTTCGGACAATGAGTCCGCTTCAGCGGCGCCAATCCAGATGGCGCGCTGTCCCGCCACGTGGGCTGGACCATTGTGGCGCGGTACCTGCAACAGATCGAGATGCATGGGGTCGTCGTTCAGCAGCAGCGTATTGTGTGGGATTTCGCCCTCGACGATCGGCACGCCTTCAAGATCGATACGAAAACGATCCGGCAAAAGTGACGGGTCGGGACGCATCTCGACGGCCGGCATGTCCAGCCCGAGATCGGCTTTCAGCATGTCGCGGACATGGTCGGCTTCAAGGCGAAAACGCTCGGGCCATACGGCCTCGCCGATATGCGCGCCGACATGGGCGACGACACGGTGGCGGGTCGAGCCGCTGGAGATGACCGTGTGCTCGATGACCGGGCCATCCTCGACCTCGATCATATCCGGTTCCGGCTGCTGAACCGGTGGCTGCGCGGCTTTGGGGCGACGGCGGCCGATCGTGAAGGCAAAGCCACCGAATAAGGCGGCAAGTGCCAGAAAAATCAGCGTCGGAAAGCCGGGAACGAAGGCCGCTCCGAGAAGGATGACGGCGGCGAGCCACAGCGCCTTGTCGCTTGATCCGAGTTGGCGGAAAATTTCGGTGCCGAGGTCGGCTTCGGTTTCGGAGGCGACGCGGGTAACCACGGTGCCGGCGGCAATCGAGATCAGCAGCGCCGGGATCTGGGCGATCAGGCCATCGCCGACCGTCAGCAGCGAATAGGTGTGGGATGCGTCGGAAAAACTCATGCCGCGGCTGAGCATGCCGATCAGCAGCCCGCCGATCAGGTTGACGAACACGATGATGATGCCGGTGATGGCGTCACCCTTCACGAATTTCATGGCGCCGTCCATGGCGCCGTAAAGCTGGCTTTCCCGCTCCAGCCGGCCGCGACGGCTGCGGGCTTCGGTCTGGTCGATGTCGCCATTGCGCAGGTCGTTGTCGATCGACATCTGCTTGCCGGGCATGGCATCGAGCGTGAAGCGGGCGGCGACTTCGGCCACACGTTCTGCACCCTTGGTGATAACGATGAACTGGGCGGCGGTGATGATCAGGAAGACGACGAGGCCGACCACGACTTCGCCGCCGATGACGAATTTGCCGAAGGTTGCGACGATATCACCGGCATCCGCATGCAGAAGGATGAGGCGTGTGGTGGTGATCGACAGGGCGAGACGGAAGAGCGTGGCGATCAGGATGATGGGCGGCAGCGAGGAAAAATCGCCAGGTCGGCCGATATAGAAGGCGACGACGAGGACCAGAAGGCTGAGTGCCATGTTGACGGCGATCAGCATGTCCACAGCCAAGGTCGGTAGCGGAATGACCATCATGATGACAGCCAGCATCATGAAGCTCGCGACGATGACATCGGAGCGATAGGACGCCATGCGCGCAAAACGGTTGAGCGTGCCGAGAATGCCAGTCATTGCGGCCCCCGCAAGTGCAGATAGTCACGAAAGCAGCGATAGGCCTGCGGTTTGTCGTCCAGCACCCAGAAGGCACGCGCACGAAGAAGATGCGAAGACGGATCACCGTCGATTTCCATCAGCCTGTCCAATGCGCCGAGTGCACGCTCACCGGCGCCGTTTTCGATCAGGGCGGCTGCGAGGCTGCGCAGGATGCCGGGATCTTCCGGCTCGATGCGGTTGGCGATCAGTAGGAACACGAGGCCGCGGCCCTTCTGGCCGCTGCGCATGTAGATGTAACCGAGCGCATGCATCAGTTCAGCGGAATCGGCATCGGTGCGGTTCATTCCGGACCGCCTTCCTCATCGATCCGTGCCTGCAATTCGCGGCGGCGGTCGATCTCTTCCTCCAGCATCGCCTTGGCGATGGAGGTGACGTCTTCGTTGGCGTCGAGATTGGGCAGGATGGCGGTGATGACGTGGTCGAGCAGGTTCATGCTCCGCTCATTGCCGAAGATGCCGGAATCGGTGATCTCCGGCATGGTCAGCTGGTCGATCTCGCCGCGCAGCGACGCGCCATGCGCAAGGCTGCCGCGACGGCGCACACGCACGGCGTTCTCGAACGCCTCGATCTGCGCGCGGCTGACCGGATCGGCGCGCTTGGCCGCCTCGGTGAGCGCCCGATCGAGCCGTTGCCGATCGATGGTGACAGGCCGCAATGGTTCGTTCATTGCCACCCTCCTGAACGTCTCATGCGCATCATAAGGTCAGCTTGAACTCCTGCCCGCCGCGCACGACGAGGATCTGGCCGTTCTCGATGGATTTCAGCATCCAGCCGTCCGGCAATGCGGCGCCCGGATAACGGCGCTCGCCACGAGCATCGAGGACATAGGGATTATCGCCGAAAAATACGGCCTGGAAGATGAATTTTGGCGCATCGGTCAGCGCGGCAGGGGCGACGAAACTTGTCAACACATAACGACCGCCATGCGACTGGTCGAACCAGCGTTGTACCCCGCGCCACGCGTCCATGCGCGCCGGAGGCACTTCACCGGCGACATCGATGCGACGACCATCGGATGTCACGGTCAGGTTGCCAAGATTTGCTTCTGCGATCTTTTGCTGAAGGTTGCCGACGATTTCGGCATCCGTAGGCGCGAGCGGCGCGGCCGGGACGGTGCCGACAATCAGGCTGTCTTCGGGCGAGACTGCTTTTTGCGGCATCAGACCGGAAATGCCGGCTTGCACAGCAACGATCGGCATCATGACAAGCGCAACGGCCAGAACAGCCAGATAGGGTCCCCAGCGCCGCGTCATCAGATTTTGGGCGCCGTCACGGGCAATACGGAGTTTTGCGCCGCCGACCACGAGCGTGATCGGCAGATTGGCGCGGCAGCCGAAACCGCGTTGAACGGGCGGGCGGCCCTCGATCACGACCGGACCGCCAATGGCATTGATCGCGACCTGGCGGCCATAAAATCTCAATTGAAGATGTTCTTCGGCGATATCCGCATCGGAAAGCACAAGGTCGCAGGTGCGGGAGGAGCCGATCGTGCAGGCGTCGCCATCAATCGGCGCGCGCACGCCATTGTGCATGCCCGAAATGACATCCAGCGACAGCATTCCTGGTGTCGCTGCAACAACGGCCGTGGACAGCGCGTTTGCGCTGGAAGAACTTAAACTGTTCGGCGGCATGGTTGCACCCCCTTGACCGAATTCATTCGTTAAACAGCCGGTTGGCGCAAACCGGCCACGAGCACCCCTTCATGGAGCGGAGGCGGCGCGGACGCGCAATTTCGTCCGCGCCTAACCGGATTAGTTCTGCGGACGCTGCTTGGTGGCGTCGAGCTCGGTCTTCTTTTCGGTGGTGATCTCGGTGATCTTGGCCGACTTTTCGATGGCTGCGTCGAAGGCAGCTTCCATCTTTGCGATAGCCGCGTCGGAACCGCCGCCGGTGGAAGAAGTCGCAGGTACGTTTGCCATGGGTGGTCTCCATTCCTGTTTCAGGTTCATGAGATACGCCGCATTGATGCGCCGTAGCGCGGCTCTCTCCTCGAAAGGCCGCGACGGGCTGGAACCTAGAGGCGGTTTTCTACAGATTAACGACAAAGTGAAAATTCTTGCCGAAACGTTAAGCCTGACGGTCTATCTATGCATATATGCTGATGTATTTTATCGCTTAAAAACTGTTTTAAAACAACTTATTGCGCCCTCGTATCCACTCGGTTGGCTATGCGAAAAAAGAAATTGAAAATCCGTTTGCGGCGCCGCATTTATTAACAACACGACCGCCATTCACAGGTCGCGGGATCGGGCATCGATCGCAGCAGAGACGAATCCTTTCCGATCGAAAGGAACATGTCTGCTCGCAGGTTCTTACGGTTAAATTTCATTAAAAATTCATATTGGCTTGTTCATTCGTCTGGTGTGTTCCGATAGCCTTCGCGCATGATTTTTCGCTTCGCCCATGTGTCCGCGTTGAAGAGCAGTGCAGCCAGCAATGGACCGCGCAGTCGCCCCGCTTCAGGTGCTGCATTGGCCCTGCTGCTGGCCGTAGGCGTGGCGCTGGCTTCAACCGCCGAAGCCGCACCTGCCTGGTCCGACAGTCCCTATAACTACGTCGTTCTCGATCAGGATGTGCGTGTCGCGCTGACCGAGTTCGGGCGCAATGTCGGCCTTCCAGTTGTGCTCTCGGATGCGGTCAATGGCCGTGTTCGGGGTCGAATCGAGGCAAAAAGTGCGGGCGAGTTCATCGACCGGCTGGCGGCCACCAACGGTCTTGTCTGGTATTTCGACGGTTCGGTTTTGCATGTCAGCGCTGACAGGGAATTTGTGACGCGGGTGATCGATGCCGGTCGCCTCCGCGGTGATGTCGTTGCCAATGAAATGCGCGATCTCGGGCTGGCCGACGAGCGGTTTTCGCTGCGCGCCGCGCGCAACGGCAATGTCATAACCGTGTCAGGACCGCCTGCTTACATCAACGTCGTCAACCAACTCGTCGAGCGTCTGCAGCCGGAACCGGTTGTCGCAGGTGACGATCCGCGCGTTCGCGTATTTCGCGGCGGGGTGATGACGGAAATGGTTTCGACCGGGCCGGCGGACAGTGCGCCCTCCGGTCAACGCCAGGAGAACGCCGCGCGAAAATGATTTTCGGCGGATGAGACTGAAACGGGCGACAGCAGCAAACGCTTTCGCCCACCGATGAAAAGAGGAAGAAGACAATGGCTGTGACCCCTGTTTCCGGTGTGGATTCCGTTTCAACGACCAATGGCGAAGCTGCATTCGATGCCGCCCTCAACAATGCGCAGGGCAGCGAAATGACGCCCGAACTGGAAGAAATGATGATCGAAGGCGCCATCACCATCGGTGGTCAGATGATCATCATGCCGCGCGCCAACGACATCCTCAACGAGGCGATGTCCGACGAATAATCGCTGAAAACAGACGCGATTTTTTCGGAAGGAAAACCGATGACGACACCGATCGTGGCTGCGGGCATGCCGCAGCCGACAGCCGTGCAGGATGTGGCAGCCCAAGCCAGCCAGAACCTGTTCGAACATGTCGCCAGCCAGGCAAAGGCGCTGCCGGAAAGTGCGGGGCCGACACAGCTTGGTCAGGAGGTGCTGCAGAACCTGCAGGGCTTTTTCGAGCGTAGCGGCAGTTTTGCCGAGCGGGCCAGCGGCCTGACTCAGCGCACGCCGCAGGCAACCGGTGGCGAACTTGTCAGCCTCGGCCCGAAAGGCGCCGGCATGACCGACCTGTCGCAGACCCGCAATTCGGCGCTGCCCGTGGATCAGAACCAGATCGACAAGGTGGTCCAGTCGCTTGGCATGATGTTCGACCATTCGATCGAGACCCAGATGGTGGTGCGCGGCACGACGCAGGTTTCCGGCGCGGCCAACACGCTGCTGCGCGGTCAGTGATGCGCATGGAAAATTCGGGGCCTGTCCGTCATCTCGTCACCCCATTCCTGTCCGCGCCGCTGAAGAGACTCGGTAGCGCGGCTCTTGTCGCGTGCACTCTTCTGCTCGCGGGTTGCCAGCAGGATCTGTATACCAACCTTGCGGAACGCGAGGCCAATTCCATGGTCGCGACGCTGCAACGCAACGGCATCCCGGCAAGCCGCGTGCTACAGGACGACGGCAAGATGAAGGTCGTCGTTGATGGCGAGCGGTTCGGCGAGGCTGTGCAGGTGCTGGACGATGCCGGCCTTCCCAAACAGGCCTTTGCCACGATGGGCGAAGTGTTCCAGCAGGAAGGGCTTGTTGCCTCGCCGACGCAGGAACGCGCAAAAATGCTGTATGCGCTGTCGGAAGAACTGTCGCGCACCGTGTCCGAGATCGATGGTGTGCTGTCGGCCCGCATTCACATCGTGCTGCCGGACAATGATCCGTTGCGCCGCGAGGCATCGCCGTCCTCCGCTTCGGTCTTCATCCGCCATGAGGCCGGCCTGAAGATCGATCCGCTCATTCCTCAGATCAAGACGCTGGTTGCCAACGGCATTGCAGGCCTTTCCTATGACAAGGTCTCGGTCGTGCCGGTTGCTGCGGCCGCTGCGCAGCCAGCATCCGCCAGTCAGCCGATGGTGTCTTTCCTCGGTCTGTGGATGTTGGAAAGCAGCGTTTCGCGGGCGATGTGGATCATCGGCGGGTTGGCAGGGCTTGTCGTTGCACTGGTGGCTGGTGTGGCCGCCCTGCTGCTGCGCCAGCGTGATCAAAAGACCTATCAGCTGGAGAGCTTTCGATGAATGCTCTGCTGGCCGAGATGCATCCGGATCGCGTCGCCCTGTGTTTTCGGACGGTCGGGGCCAACGGGCTTCCTGACGGACTTATGGACGAACCTCGGTTCGCTACCCGGCTCACCGAGATTGTCACGTGCCATTACGACCTTGCCGATACGAGCGAAAGCATTGATGAGGTCGATCAGGCGCTCGCCCTGCTTTCGCGCGACAATCTGGAAAAACTGGCAGCTCGTGCCGGTGTCGTGCTGCATGCGCGGCAGTTCGTGCAGGAAATTCGCGGTCCGGTTCTTTCGGCGCTGACGGATCGTTTCGGGGCCGAGGCTCTGGATGATGCGCGTCGCCATGGCGCTCTTGCGACGGACATGGCAAGAACCGACGATCTCGATGAACTTGAAGCCGAGGTGGCGCGGGATGGAACGTCGTGTCTTGCTGCCTGGATCGAGGTGCTGCCGGTTTCCCTGAAGCGCCGTGTGCGACTGAAATGGCCGAACGATCATGCCGTTCCGGCGAAGGATAATGCTGATCTGGTTGAACTTGGGCCGGTCATCCTGCGCCGTCTCTACGCATCTGAAAGCCGGAACGCATGACGGAAATGCCGAACCGACCGCTCGCCCGTATCATCCGGGCGGAGGAGGCCGAATGCTGGATCGACGGTTACGCCTTTCTGGAACAAGCCAAGGCCGAAGCAGCTGCCATTCGCGGCGGGGCGCAGGATGAGGTGGCCAAGGCCCGCGAGGCCGGCCACGAAGAGGGCCGAAAGGCAGGCGAGGCGCACTCAGCTGCTCTTTTGATGCGCACGCAGGCGGATGTGGAACGCTATCTCGGCTCCGTGGAGCCGATGGTTGCTATGCTGGCTATGCAGATCGTCGAACGTGTCATCGGGACCTTCGACGATGCCGAGCTCGTGGCACGCGCCGCGCGTGAGGCGCTAAACGGGCTGCGCGAAGATAAGGCCGTCGTTGTCAATGTTGCGCCCGAGATTTTGGGTGAGGTGCAGCGGCGTCTCGAGGCCATGAATTCCGGTGCCCTGACGGTGCGGGTGGCGGCAGACCGGCATCTGTCCGGCCGGCAAAGCACGGTCACCACAGCATCGACCAGCATCGATGTCGGCATCGATACGCAGCTTGAAGCAATCCGTGCCGCCATGCAGGACCAGTATCAGGAACGGAGCGGCTCATGAACGAGATGCTGCGGCCCAAAAACCTCGAAAGCATTCTGCCGCGATTGTCGCTGGCGGTGTCTTCGGTTGACACACGCCCGACACGCGGACGTGTTCGGGAGATCCGTGGCGTCATCGTGCATGCCAGCTTACCCCAGGCGCGGATCGGCGAACTCTGCCATCTGCGCGATCCGGTGACCGGACGACAGGTGCCTGCCGAAGTGATCGGTTTCGAGGATGAGCGCGCGGTGCTCTCGCCGATCGGTGATCTCGAAGGCATGTCGGCCCGGACCGAAGTCATTGCGACAGGGCGATCCCTGCGGGTGCCGGTCAGCGAGGCGCTGCTTGGTCGTGTCATCGATCCTCTGGGGCGGGCGCTCGATGGAGAAGCCGGCCAGCTCACCACATCGGAAACCTATCCGGTTCAGGCAGATCCGCCGCATGCGCTGAAACGCGATATCATCGAGCATCCTCTGCGTCTCGGTGTGCGGGCCATCGATGGTCTGATGACGGTGGCGCGTGGTCAGCGCGTCGGCATTTTTGGCGAACCGGGTGTCGGCAAATCCTCGCTTCTCGCCTCAATAGTCGCCGGCACGGAGGCGGATGTCATCGTCGTCGGACTGATCGGTGAACGTGGCCGCGAAGTGCGCGAATTCGTCGATGTTCAGTTGAATGCCCAAGCCCGCAAAAAGTCCGTCACGGTGGTGGCTACATCGGATCGGCCGGCGATCGAACGTGTGAAAGCTGCCTATGTGGCGACGGCTATCGCCGAATATTTTCGCGATCAGGGCCGCAATGTGCTGCTTCTGATGGATTCGGTCACGCGGTTTGCACGGGCGCAGCGCGAGATCGGTCTTGCCGCCGGCGAACCGCCCACCCGGCGCGGTTTTCCGCCATCGTTTTTTGCGGCCTTGCCGCGTCTGCTGGAGCGGGCGGGCCCGGGCAGGGGCGGGTCGATCACCGCGCTTTATACGGTTCTGACCGAAGGTGATGGCGGACTGGACCCGGTGGCCGAGGAAACCAAGGCCATCCTCGATGGTCACATCGTGCTCTCTGCCGAACTCGCACAGCGAAACCATTTTCCGGCCATCGATGTTTTGAAAAGCCGCAGCCGCCTGATGAACACTGTTGCCTCGAAGGAACATCGCGATCTGGCTGGCGACATGCGAGAAAGCATGGCGGCCTATCAGGATATCGAGCTTCTTCTGCGTGTCGGTGAATACAAACCTGGCAGCGATAAGCGGGCAGATCAGGCGGTGAACCGTCATGCCGCGATCGAAGCCTTTTTGCGCCAGCCATCGGATGAAATCTGCGACATGGCGACAACGTTGAAGGCGATGAAGGAGGCTCTTGGATGAGTGGCCTTTCAGACCTTTCCCGGCTGCTGGACCTGCGGGCGCTTCGTGAGGAGCGGGCGCGAACCGCTGTGTCGGTCGCTGCCTCACGCCTGAAGGATGCCGAGCATGCTGTGTCGATCGCCGATTCTGACATCGAAGAGCATGATCGCGAGACCGGACAACAGGAAGAGCGGTTTTTCGCCGCCATGGGCATACGTCCGGTCTCCGAAAACGAACTGGGTCGTTCCCGTGATCGTCTCGGAATATCCGACCAGAAACGTGAGGAACTGATCACGGCCCGCGAGACAGTGATTAGGGCTGTTACGACGCGGCAAACGGAACTCGCGGCAGCGCATGCCGAATGGCGGCAGCGACTGTTCGAACGTGACAAACTCGCGCAAGCGCAAGACCGATTGCTGCAGCAGGACCGCGCACGCACGGATGCCGCCAGCGAAATGGAAATGGAAGACATGAGTGCAGACCGGGTGCGGATGTCATGCTGAGGGATACGGGTGTCCATTTTGGTCTGGGCTGTGGTGGCGCCAGCGTCGCCGAGGTTCTGGCGGTGCTGCCGGAACCAGTTCCTGTCTCTCTTGGGGAGCGTCTGTCGCGACCGCGCGGGTCGATTGCCGGTGTGGTGGCGGGGCGTAAAATCAAGATACATCCAGTCGCTGAGCGCACCGATGACATGCTGGTGGCCATGCCGCTCACGATCGGTGCCGAAACCTGCCGACTGCATATGTCTGCCGGCTTGATCGACTGGTTGGCGCAACCGCTCATGCTTGAGGGGGCTCTCATAGATGAGAAGCCTTTGCCGCGCGCCGTGCTTCTGGAACTGGCTGGTCTCGACTTCATTCGCAAACTGGAGACTCACGTCGGGGAAGATATCCGCCTTGGCGACGGCGATGTGACGCAGACACACCATGCGCTGGATATGGCGATCGAAGCAGATGGCGAGATGATGCCCTTGCGGATCGAACTGGCCGAGCGTCATCGCGAAACGCTGGCCGATTTTCTCGACCGCCTGCAGCCGCCAGAACCAGCAGATCTTTCCGGTGTCGCCGTTGAAATGGTCGTCGAGGCCGGGTCGCAGGACCTTTCCATGACGGAGATTGAAAGTCTCTCACCCGGCGACGTGGTAATGCTGGCTCATCATCGCCCTGTTGTGGTGGCGAATGGAAAACTGGTTGCCGCTGCGCGCCGCAAGGCCGACGGGGTGGAACTGGATGGCCCCTTTTATCCATTGAGCCGCCGCGCCATGGTCGGTTCATTGGCCGATATCCGGTCGGGAAAAGAAAACGCTCATCTGGTGCACTTCATTGCCGAATCTGCGCGTATTACCACCACGATAGGCGCTATCGATGCTCTCAAGCCACAACAGGCATTGCCGCTTTCCTCGTTCAATGGAACCGGTGTTGATCTGGTCGTCGATGACAGACGTTTCGGGCACGGCGAACTCATCATGATCGGCGCCGGCCTGGGCGTCCGCGTCGTTTCCCTTTTTCCCGCAGACAGCCGGACAGCATGACCGAATTTCAGCCGAACCTGATTGCCATCATCATTGTCGTCTCGACGATCGGTCTCCTGCCTCTAGCGGTCGTGACCATGACGGGATTTCTGAAAATTTCCGTCGTGCTGTTCCTGATCCGCAATGCGCTCGGCATCCAGCAATCGCCACCGAACCTCGTGCTTTACGGTATCGCGCTGATCCTCACGGTCTATGTGACGACGCCTCTCGTCGGCAACATGTACCGCGCAGTGGAGAGCCGGCCGATCGATATCGAAAGTGTCGAGGGCCTGCGCAATGTAGGCGAGACGCTTGCCGATCCGCTGCGTAATTATCTCAAGCGCTTCGCCAACGAGCGGGAACGGCAATTCTTTATCGAAGCGACGGAAAGTGTCTGGTCGCCGGAAGCGCGCGCGGATCTCAAGGATGACGACCTCGTCGTATTGATTCCGGCTTTCGTGTCGTCGGAACTGACGCGCGCGTTCGAAATCGGCTTTCTTCTCTACATCCCGTTTCTGGTAATCGATTTGATCGTCGCCAACGTGCTGATGGCGATGGGCATGATGATGGTGTCGCCGACGCTCATTTCCATTCCGCTCAAAATCTTCCTGTTCGTGGCGGTGGAAGGTTGGTCGCGGCTGATGCATGGACTGATCCTGAGCTATGGAGGATAGCCGATGGGGCAGGAAATCTTTCTCAACGAGATGAACCGGGCACTGGTAACGGTGCTGATCGTGTCGGCACCCGCACTTGGCGTCGCGATCGTAATCGGCGTGGCCGTCGGTCTCATACAGGCATTGACGCAGATCCAGGACCAGACGCTGCCGCAGGCGGTGAAGCTCGTGGCAGTCATGCTGGTGCTGATCTTTGTCGGTCCGCTTCTGGCCGCTCAGGTGGGCGCGCTTGCCAGCCAGTCGCTGGACAATTTTGCCTCGCTGACGCGGTAGGGTGAGGCGATGAACCTTGCGGCGGTCACGGCAGCAATTACCGAGTTTGCCTACCCCGTTCTGGTGGCAGCGGCGATCGCGGTTGCTCGCGCGATGGGCATGATCATGCTGACACCCGCCTTCATGCGGCTGGGCCTGACCGGCATCATCCGTTCGTCGGTGGCCTTCGCGATTTCTCTGCCGATGATCTTTCCGATCTTCCAGCAACTGGCGGTCACCGGCCAGCCGACAAGTTTTGATCTCGCCGGCCTGCTGATAAAGGAAATGGTGGTCGGGGCGCTGATCGGCCTTGCCTTCGGCATTCCGTTCTGGGCGGCGGAAGTGGCGGGCGACCTGATCGACCTGCAGCGCGGTTCCACCATGTCGCAGCTCGTCGATCCGTTGTCCGCCGGCGAATCGTCGGTCACGGCAACGCTGCTGACGATCACGCTGCTGGCGCTGTTCTTCATGTCCGGCGGCTTTATGCTGCTGCTCGACGGGTTTTATCGCAGCTATCAGCTCTGGCCGGCCGCCAGCTTTTCACCGGTGCTCGATCCCTCTGCATTCATTGGCATTCTGAAGGTGCTCGACCGCATCATGCAGATCGGTGTCCTCATCATCGCGCCATTGGTGATTGCCATCCTGATCGTCGATATCATGATGGCTTTTCTGTCGCGCATGGCATCACAGCTTCATGTCTTCGATCTATCCTTGGCCGTGAAGAACCTGATGTTTTCGTTTCTGATGGTGCTCTACCTGAGTTTCATGGTGCCTTTGCTGCTCGATCAGATGGGCGCGCTGAAGGGCACGTTTGAAATTCTGCGTGGTTTTGTCACCAGCGGTGAGGGGGCCTCATGAACAATCCGATTCTGCCAACGCTTGATGGGCTTCTGAGCCTCAGCCAGACCTTTTCCGAAAGTGTCAGTCAAAAGAATTGGACGGACATCGAGGATCTGGAAAAGGAGCATGGTGCTTCCGACGGCCATGTTCGCCAGATGTTGTCAAATGGCACTGCCCTTTCGACTTTGAGCGGACCTGCAGATCTTCTGCAACGGGCATCCGTCGGGTGGGATGCGTCCTCGACACGCTACGAGTCGTTGAATGTCGAACAATACGGTGAAGATCCGGAAGCCAGTCTCCTGTCATTGCCATCTGTGATTGATGCCGAGAGCGGCGAACCTCTGGATACGCTGACAGGTGAGTTCTCTGCTCGTGCCGCCGCCGCCAGAAGCGATGTAGGGCAGGCCGCCTCGCTGCCCGTGCGTGCCGCGATCGCGGACTGGCAGGTCGTGTCAGAGGTCGCGCTGTCGCCGGGGGCATCCGATATGGGCAGCGGAGAGGCGGCGTTAACTGCTACAGCCGTTATCGAGCATGGGTTGACGACCTCAGGTCCCGTTGTTGCTGCACAAAAACTGCACGCAGCAACGCGTTCGCTATCCGCCGAACAGGTTTCAGTTCTGATCGATAAAGCAGCACCTGTCATCGCCCGGCTTGTCGAGCAGGCAGTTCTCGCCGAAAATTCCGTCGATGTAACAGACAAAAAGCCGCGCGATGCCAAGCTGGCACTCGTGCTTGCCCATGTTGCGGCTGCCATCGACAAGGATCCACGTCAGCCGCCTTCGATCCGTCTCCTGCAGGATATTTCTGCCATCGTTCTGTCGCCTGCCAATCAGAATGACAACACGGTCTTTTCCGGTCTGGCGCGGACGATTGCCGTCGGGGCTGGCTTGCGGCTGGTTCTTGCGGTCGCGGCCGATCTTGCGCATCACGACGAAAACCCGTCGCGGGCGAAAACGCTGGTCGCACTCATGGTCTCGGCATTTGCCGATCTCGGCGCACGGATCGATGCCGCCTATGCCGATCTGCTGCAGCAGGCCGGGCCGCTTTGCCTGCAATGGCTGTCATGGCGGGAGATGGGGGAGGACAAGGCGATTGCCCGCCTGATCGCGCTCATAAACGAGAAAAACAGCTTGCTGGAGGACATGTCCCTCAAACTGGAGCGGCTGGAACAGGCGGGGCTGGATGCCTTTCGCGCCGTTTGCGATCTGGCCGTCTTCACGCTTGATCCGAAACTGGATGAGGTTCGCAGCCACTTCCTCAACAGCTCCAGCGTGTTTGCCTCGATCGCAGGCAGCAGGACTGCCCTGCGCGATATTCGCCAGGCGGTGACCACATCAACGACTGGCGACGAAAATGTGACGCTCGACATGGTGCGGCTGAGCCTGACCGATATCGGCTTTTCCGCACCTAGAGCGGCGTTTCTCGCCGATCTTTGCGAGCTGGAAAACAATGCGCTGATGCTGGGAGCAGGATGGACGGCGCTTGAAAATTTTCAAGCGATGGAAAGGCAGGGGCAAGCGTTCCAGCGCCTTTTGAGCTTTCTCAACGGCCAGTTCGTCATGGCCGTGGCACCGGACGTCATCAATTTTGGCGATGACGACATGCAGGCCTGATCTGCTCGTCAGTGCCATAACCGGAAAGCATATGCCGGCGATCCCATGTGCATCGCCGGCATATTGAGGTCGATAGAATCAGTTCTGGGCGCGCTGCTTGGTGGCGTCGAGATCGGTCTTGCTCTCGGTGGTGATCTCGGTGATCTTAGCCGAGGCGCCGATGGCGCGGTCGAAGGCTTCCGTCATGGCGGCGATGGCCTCCACGGAGGAGCCTTCTAGACCGCCGGCGGCGGCCCATTCGAGGTTCCAGACGCCGGAAAGGCCATCTTCGCCGGCCACGTCATGGGTTTCGATGGCCGTGAAAACGTCTTCGTGACGGACCATGTAGGATGCCGCGGCCGATACTTCGGACGAGACATTGCCATTGGTGTTGTTGGCGAGAGCCGCAAGTTCCTGTTCGTTGATTGCGGACTTGCCGCTTTCCTTCAGATATTCGACCAGAACCTGACTGGATTTTGCGGCATTGAGCTTCTGCTCGAACGAGGCCGTATTGTTGGTCTGGGATGTTGCTGAAACATTGGCTGGCAAAGTGATAGACATAAAAACCCTTCCCTTGGCTTGAAACCGAAGCAGTTTATTAACCACGCGCGTGACGCTGGTGTGAAAGCGGCTGTTGGCGCATCAGGTTCTAAGCTCAGGGTTCGCCGGGAAGCATCATGCCGTGCAAGCAGGTGTTTCGGACACAGCGCTTGATTGAAATATCCAGAGGTTGTCACGGCAAGAATGACGCGCGCTCGCGATTCTGATAGAGCGCGGCTCATGATGCGACAAAATATGCCCGGCATGCCCACCCAATTCGATATGTTTTCAGATGGCCCTACCGCCGAAACAGACACTTCCATCGACCTTCCGCCCAAACGGCCAGTGGGTCGAGGCCTCAACGAGAAGGAGATGGTGGCGCATCTGGTGGATACCGGGCGTTACCGTATCCTGAAAAAACTTGTGCCACGTCAGATTGCTTCCGAGATCAGGCCTCAATTTCTGCTGAAGGGTGTCATACTCGATACGGAAACGACCGGTCTCAACCATCGCAGGGACGAGGTGATCGAGATCGGCATCATTGCCTTCACCTTCGATGAGCAAGGATGCATCGGGGATATCACGGGTGTCTATGGCGCGCTGCAGCAGCCGGGCATTGCCATCCCCTCCGAGATTACAAGGCTAACCGGCATAACCGATGAAATGGTGGCGGGGCAGCGAATTGATCTGGAGACGGTGGATGCCATGATACGGCCGGCCGATCTCGTCATCGCGCACAATGCCGGTTTCGACCGCCCTTTCTGTGAGGCTCTGTCGCCCGTATTCGCGAGCAAGGCATGGGCATGCTCGAATGCGGAGATCGATTGGTCGGCGCGCGGGTTTGAGGGCACAAAGCTCGGATACCTCATCGGGCAGGCCGGCTTTTTCCATGACGGGCACCGTGCAGTCGATGACTGTTTTGCCCTGCTGGAAGTTCTGGATCGCAGCGCAAAACACGATGTCTTGTCGCCATTCGCGGAGCTTTATCGATCAAGTCAAAGATCGCGAGCTAGGATTTTTGCCGAGCACAGCCCGTTCGATATGAAGGATCATCTCAAGGCACGCGGATACCGGTGGTCAGATGGCAGTGACGGCCGCCCGAAATCCTGGTGGATCGAGGTGGATGAAACAGCGCTGGACAACGAACTTTCCTATCTCCGGTCCGACATCTATCGTTATCCGGATGCCGATCCTCCGATCAAGCACCTGACAGCGTTCGACCGATTTCGGGCATGAGGCCGTTTTTTCGGCAGGCATTGCGCGACATCAATGCGCCAGACGCATGGCTGGGCTGCAGTTGGGTATCTAACGAGATTTCCAGAAAGCTGTATAACTACATCCAACGAAGCGATGCACCTCCTCCCGCAGAGCTTCGGGTTTCAGGCGACCTACTCCTCCTCCCAAGGAAGCCTGAGGGAACAGCGGCACTCCTCCTCCCAGTCGCTGTTCAATCTTTTCGAAAAGCCTGCCGCACCTCCTCCCGCGGCAGGCTTTTTCGTTTTGGGTCTCCCTCTCCAGCCATGCCTTAAGTAAAGCCTCAGCCGAACAGTCTGCCACTTTTATCGGGCGGCCTTTGGCCCGTCTTCAAGCGGATGCCCCGGAAGCTCCTCCTGCGGCGTCCCCGGCCATTTGCGATAGATGTCGATCACATGAGTACTGGCATCGCGCAGGTGTTCGCGAAGTTCCTCGCGCAGACGTGTTGCGTCGCGCCGCCGCAACGCCTCGATGATCGGGTCATGCGAGCGCGCCAGTTCGACGGGATCGTCGTAAATTCGCCCGACAAGCGCTATACCCGAACGCAGTTCGGTGGCGATCTGATCGAACAGTCGCAAAATGCGTGAGTTGCCGCCGATCTCGCACAGCATGCGGTGAAATGCGTAGTCTTCGACGACCTGTTCCTGCGATCGGCCTTCGGCGCCGAGCGTCTTCAGCAGCTCGACCTGCGCTTCCAGTCGCTGCAGATCGGCATCCGTCATGCGGGTGACAAGCGCCTCGGCATTATGCAGTTCCAGACACTGACGCAGATCATACGTCTCGGCCAGTTCATCGGCATTGTAGCTCTTGACGAAAAAACCGCGCCGCGGATGTGAAACGATGAGGCCCTGACTTTCAAGCAGCCGCAAAGCCTCGCGCACCGGCGCGCGCGATGTTCCCATTTGTGTGGCCAGACGAGCTTCGGTCACCCGCTCCCCCGGCCTCAGCAGGCCATCTCCAATTGCCTGAAGCACCTGATCGGCGATGCGGCTTGGCAAATCGGCCTGCTCCAGCACTCGAAACATCTTTTGGAAATCCTTTACCTGTGGGCCACGGTCTTACCATTTCAGCATTCCGTCTTTGATGGTGGACACCAAAGTCCGAACGCGACTGATAGAAGAATAGATTGTCATTTGTCGATTGTCGACGATTGACAGTGCGTTTCATGCCGGTATCATGCCCGCAAATTGATCGCTGTTCAGAAATTGCGCAGCGCAAAATAATACGGGGAATAGACGTGACGAAACCGAACGGGGCGGCCGAAAGGGCCGGACTGCGCTTGGCTTGTTGCCTTTTTGTCGGCATCAATTTGGCCGGTAGCGCCCATTCAGAATTCGCATGTTCGTCCCACCGATGTGATGGGCGGGTTCTGTGAGCATGACGTCATCAGTACCGACCATCGAGATCGTTGCGCTGTCGCAGACATTTGATCTGGCGCAGCTGTTCGCGCCCGGCGAGGATCAGGCGGTTCGTGTTGTTCGGCCGGAAGAAGTTTCTAATCCCGAGCGGATAGAAATCGCATTGGCATGGCGGCCGGAGGGCAAGGCGTTTGATGCCTATCCGAACCTGAAAATGGTGTCGTCGATCGCAGCCGGCGTCGACAGCATTCTGGCCTGCCCTTCATTGCGACAGGATACGGTCGTCACCCGCGTGCGGGACCATTCCCAAGCCGATCTGATGGCCGGTTTTGCCGCGTTCCAGGTCATCTGGCACCACCGGCGCATGGGCGATTATATCGCCAATCAGGCCCGCCATGTCTGGGATCGCAGTTTTCGCCCGCAGGCGCCGGGGTCGGTCACGGTCGGTGTTCTCGGTTATGGGCTGATGGGCAGGAAATGCGCGATGGCAATCGCCGCCATGGGGTTTCGCGTGGTCGTCGCGCGCAATTCCGTGTCTGTAGTCTCCGAAGTCGTGCCGGATGGCGTCGAGGTCTTTGCCGGGCCTGACGCCATTCACACGGTTGCCGCGCAGGCCGATATTCTCGTCAATATCCTGCCGCTGACCGACACGACGCGCGATATTCTGGACCACGATTTCTTCGCGCGGATGCGCAAGGGCGCAGCACTGGTGCAGATGGGACGCGGCGAGCACATGATCGAGGATGATCTTCTGTCTGCTCTCGACAGCGGACACTTAAGCGGCGCCAGCGTCGACGTTTTCCGTCAGGAACCGCCCGAAGTAGATCATCCCTTCTGGTCTCATCCCAAAATCATGGTCACGCCGCACAAGGCATCGGACACGTCACCCGCCGAAGTGCTTCGGCAGGTTCTGGAAAATTTTGCTGCCCTTCGCGAGGGCCGCCTGCCGCCGGGTCTCGTCAACAGGGAAGCCGGATATTGAATTTGTAAACATTCCAATCTCGATTTCATAAAGGACCGAAAGCATGACAATGCCCACTCGCCTGCTGATGAACGGAAAGATCTGGTGCGGCCTCAAGGAAGGGTTTTCCGAAGCGATCGCAATAGACGGCGACAAGATCCTCGCCACCGGCACGACGGCAGAGATGATAGCACTGGCTGGTCCCGGAACCGAGATCATCAATCTCGAAGGCAGGCTGGCGACCCCCGGTCTCAATGATGCTCACATGCATCTTCATCACTATGGCATCAGCCTTGTCGAACTGGATCTGAGACCGGCAGCCGGCGTCACCAGCGTGCAGGCGATCGTCGATCTGGTGAAGGATGCGGTCGCCAAGGCAAAACCCGGCGAATGGATTCTTGGGCGCGGTTACGATCATGACAAGCTGAGCGATCTGCGCCATCCGACCAAATACGATCTCGATGCCGTCTCTCCCGACAATCCGGTTTTCATCACTCGCACCTGCGGTCATACGACGGTGGCCAATTCGGTGGCCCTCAAGGCGGGCGGCATCGATCGCGATACGCCGGAACCGTTCGGCGGGAAAATTCGCCGCGAGAACGGTGAACCGGATGGCATCCTGTTCGAAAACGCCCGCGATGCCGTGCGTGCCGTCATGCCGGCCGCGACCGAAAGCTACATTGTCGATGCGATCGAGCGCGGCGGCAAAAAACTCCTGAGCCTCGGTGTCACCTCGATCATGGAGGCGGCGATCGGCCTGACGGTCGGCACGGTCGAACTCGATGCCTATCTGACCGCCCGCAAGGACAACCGCATTCCGATCCGCGTCGCCGGTACGCTAATGGGCGATCTCGAGCGCAATATCCTCGACTATGCCTATTCCAAGGAGCTGGTAACGGGCGCCGGTGACGACATCTTTCGCATCGGCCCGGTCAAATTTTTCACCGATGGCTCGGCGGGTGCCGGCACGGCGTGGTTCTCCATCCCTTACGAAAACGATAGCAGCAATTACGGTGTGCGCTGCCTCACGCAGGAACAGACCGACGAACTGACGCTCAAGGCCCACCGCATGGGTTACCAGATCGCGCCACATGCGATCGGCGATGCCGCCATTTCCATGGTGCTGAATGCCTATGAAAAGGCCTATGCGGAAATGCCCGATCCGAACCGTCGTCACCGTATCGAACATTGCGGCTGGCATGTGCCGGAAGACCTGCCGCGCATGAAGGCGATGGGCGTCATCCCGGCTGGCCAGCCCTCCTTCCTCTATTTCTTCGGCGAAGGCTATTACACCATCCTCGGTTCAGAACGTCCGCAGCATTGCTATCCGTTCAAGACCTGGCTGGACGAAGGCCTGCATCCGTCCGCCTCGACCGATTGCCCGGTCACCGCGCCAGAGCCGATGCCCTGCCTCTACGCCATGGTCGCCCGCAAGTCCGATACCGGCAAACCGCTCGGAACGGCGCAGGCGCTTTCCGTCGCTGAGGCGCTGCATCTCTACACCTATGAAGCGGCCTATGGCGTGCATGACGAGGAGCGGAAGGGACGGCTGATCCCCGGACAACTGGCCGATATCGCAGTCTTTGACACCGACTTTTTCAGCGTCGAACCGGAAGCGTTTCTGTCGGCCAAATGCCTGATGACCCTGCTCGGCGGGGAGGTCGTCTATCGCGCCTGAGGCGCCTTTGAACCTTGCCATGAAGGATCCGCTGCGGCGGGTCCGGAGCCCTGCATCGATCACGCGATACAAGAGAATGGAAGGCCCGATGACGACAACTGCAGACGTAATCCTGACCGGCGGCAAGATCTGGCTCGGTCAGAAGGAAGGTTTCGCCGAGGCGCTCGCCATTCTTGGGGACAAGGTACTGGCCTCCGGCTCAGCCGCCGAGATGGCGACGCTTGCCGGTCCGCAGACCGAGGTGATCGCGCTTGAGGGGCGGCTTGCGACCCCGAGTTTTTACGACGTCCATACCCATCTCGCAGCTTTCGGTCTTGGTCTGAAAAACCTCGATCTCAACCCGCGCAAGATCACCTCCGTCGGTGCACTTCTGGGGGAGGTGGCCGAGGCGGCAAAATCCCGCCAGCCGGGGGAGTGGATCATCGGCCGCGGTTACGACCATTCCAAGCTCTCCGAAAACCGCCACCCGACCCGTAGCGAACTGGATGAGGTCGCGCCCGACAATCCGGTTTATGTGGTGCGTGCCTGCGGCCATGTCGGCGTTGCCAATTCGGTTGCCTTGAAACTTGCCGGCATCGGTCACAATACGCCGGACCCGGATGGTGGCACCATCGGCCGCGCCGACGGCGAACTGACCGGGCTTCTGGCGGAAAACGCGCGCCAGCCGGTTGCCGAACAGATGCCGGTGCCCGGGCTGGAAGAGTATGTCGAGGCGATTGAGGCCGGTGGCCAAAGGATGCTGAGTTACGGCATCACCTCGACCATGGATGCTGCCGTCGGCATGAACCATGGCTGGACGGAATTTCAGGCCTACGAAACGGCAAAACAAACCGGCCGTCTGCCGGTGCGTGTATCCATGTGCCTGATCGGCGACAAGGAACGCAACATCCTCGAACAGGCGACCGAGGAAGGGTATGTCGCCGGGCAGGGCGACGACATGTTGCGGCTGCGTCAGGTCAAGATTTTTGTCGATGGCAGTATCGGCGGCAAGACGGCCGCGATGAAGACGCCCTATCTGGGAACACGCGACGAATACGGGCTTTTCTGCCTGACGCAGGACGAGACCGACGTGCTGGTGAAGCGCGCGCATGATCTCGGTTACCAGATGGCGGTGCATGCCATCGGCGACGCGGCAATCGACCGGATTCTCGATGCCATAAAAGCCGCGCAGTCTGCCAATCCGGCAAACGACCGCCGCCACCGCATCGAGCATTGCGGCTGGCTCAGCCACGAACAGATCGCCACGATGGTCGAGCTTGGCGTCATTCCGGCACCGCAGCCCGATTTCATCTATTATTTCGGTGATCAGTATATCGAGGCGAGGGGTAAAGAGGCTTCCGACTTCGCCTATCCGATGCGCACCTGGATCGATGCGGGCCTGCGTCCCTCGGCCTCCACCGATTGCCCGGTCACGCCGCTCAATCCCTTTGCCGGCCTTTATGCCATGGTCACCCGCACCACCGACAAGGGCACCGTGCTCGGCGCCGATCAGGCGCTCACCATGGAAGAGGCGCTCAACGCCTACACGCTGGAATCCGCCTATGCTGCGCATGATGAAGCGTTCAAGGGCCGGCTGGTGGCGGGGCAACTCGCCGATATCGCCGTGTTCTCGCAGGACCTCTTCGAAATTGCACCATCCGAAATCCTTGACACTACCTGCGAGATGACCCTGCTCGGCGGCAAGGTGGTCTATGTCAGAGGGGAGGTGTCGTCATGATTTCGCTGATCCTGCGTCGCCTCGGACTGGCGATCCCGGTTCTGTTAGGCGTCCTTGCCTTCGGCTTTTTGCTTCTGCAAATGGTGCCGGGTGATCCGGCCGTCGTTCTCGCTGGCCCGACGGCCCCGCCCGATGTCGTCGCCGAAATCCGCAAATCCATGGGGCTCGATCAGCCCATGCTTGTCCAGTTCTGGATGTATCTGGAACGCGTGCTGGTCGGCGATCTCGGCCGTTCGATGATCTCCAACAAGCCGGTGATCGAGGAGCTGGCGACCGCCATCGTGCCGACCATCGAACTGATGCTGGCCTGCCTGATCTGGTCTATCCCGCTCGGCATCACCATGGGCACGGTTGCCGCCATGCGTCGCGGCTCTCTTGTCGATCGCGCCATCATGGCCCTGTCGGTCGCCGGCATCTCCTTGCCGGTCTTCTTCATCAGCCTGATCCTCATCCAGCTTTTCGGTGTCACGTTTCGGCTGTTTCCCTTTGTCGGGCGTGGTGGGCCGCTGTGGACGCTCGATGGTCTCAGCCACATCTTTCTGCCAGCACTGTCGCTCGGCATGGTTTTTATCGGCCCCGTCGCCCGCATGACCCGGTCCTCGGTGCTGGAAGTGCTGGAACTCGATCACGTCCGCACCGCCCGCGCCAAAGGCCTGCCGGAACGAACCGTCGTTTTCCGCCATGGGTTGCGCAATGCGCTGATCCCGGTCGTCACGCTGGTCGGCCTGCAGACCGGATACCTGCTCGGCGGCGCTGTGGTGACGGAGACGATCTATTCCTGGCCGGGGATCGGCCGGCTTGCGGTCGGCGGCATTCTGTCGAGTGATTTCACCATTGCCCAAGGCTGCATCCTTGCCATGGCCGTCACCTTCATTGCGATCAACCTGATCGTCGATCTCCTCTATTCGGTCCTCGACCCAAGGGTGAGCAGATGAGTGCAATCGTATCGAACGGGAAAGCCACGACGACATCGGAGGCACCGGCCAATTCGGCATGGTGGAGACGGTTCCTTCGCGACCCCGCAGCGCTCCTCGCCATCACCATCTTTTTGCTCATCTGCCTTGCCGCCATTTTTGCACCTTTGCTTGCGCCCTACGATCCCTATGCCAGTTCGCGGCGCACCATGTTGCCGCCGGCATGGGCGGCACGCGGCAACATGGAATATCTGCTTGGAACCGACCCGCAGGGCCGCGATATCTTGAGCCGGCTTCTCTACGGCACGCGCCTGACGCTGCTGATCGGCCTTGCATCCGTTGCGATCGGCGGTGTTCTCGGTTCCTTCCTCGGCCTGCTCGCGGCTTTCTACCGCTCGCTTGATCCGTGGATCATGCGTCTGTCGGACATCCTCCTGTCGCTGCCGGCCATTCTTCTTGGACTGGCACTGGTCGCGGCCATGGGGCAGGGGGCAACACCCATCATGCTGGCGTTGATCATTTCCACCATTCCCGATTGCGCCCGTGTGGCACGCGGCATCGGCCTTGGCATCATGGGGCAGGAATTCATTACCGCCGGTCGTTCGCTCGGCATTCGCGATCCGCAGCTCTTTTCGCGCTATCTCGTGCTCAACTGCATTTCCTCGGTGCTGATTTTTCTCAGCCTGCGTTTCGGCCAGTTGATCCTGATCGCCGCGTCGCTGTCCTTTCTTGGTCTCGGCGCCCGCCCGCCGGTTGCCGAACTCGGCATGATGGCAGCACAGGGACGCGACTTCTTCCTGTTCGCACCGCATATCGCGGTCATTCCCTCCGTTCTCATCCTCATCATCGTGATGGCCGCCAATGTGATCGGCGACACGCTGCGGGATGTGCTCGATCCACGCCTCAAAACCTGAGTGGGGCGGCTGACGCCCCCTCGAAAACGAACCGCATGCATTTCGATCGCCTGACATGTCCCCTATCCCAGCAAGGAGCCATTGCCATGATTATGAAACGCCACCGACGTATGATGACAGCGGCTCTCGCCACCGCCGTCACCCTGACATTCGGCACGCTTGCGCTCGCGCAGGAGGTCAATATTTCACGCCGCATCGACAGCAACAATTACGACCCGCACAAGACGACGGCGACGGCCGCTGCCGAAGTGCTGTTCATGCTCGCCGATACACTGGTCACGATCGACTACGACATGCAGACGCTGCATCCGGGCCTCGCCAAAAGCTGGGATGTCTCGGCCGACGGCCTGACCTACACGTTTCACCTGCGAGATGACGTGAAATTCTGCGACGGCAGGGCGATGACGGCGGACGATGTGGTCTACAGCTTCAAACGCTGGATCGATCCGGCTACCAAATCGCCGGTGGGCTGGCGTGCCG
The DNA here is from genome assembly GCF_009617585.1 of Endobacterium cereale. Lineage (GTDB taxonomy): Bacteria > Pseudomonadota > Alphaproteobacteria > Rhizobiales > Rhizobiaceae > Neorhizobium > Neorhizobium cereale. Next base: position 333,546 of record NZ_WIXI01000050.1, read on the forward strand.
GTGAAGTGGAAAGCATCACCGCGACCGATCCGGTGACCGTGCAGTACAAGCTGAAAAAGCCCTATTCCGAGCTGCTTTACCAGCTGACCCAGAGCTTTTCCGTGATCGTCGACAAGGCATCCGTCGAAACGCTTGGCCCCGATTTCGGCGTCAAGGGCATGAATGCCACCGGTCCCTATTGCTGGGGTGAGTGGGCGCCGCGCGACAAGATGGTTCTGACCCGCAATGAGGCCTATACGTGGGGGCCGGAGATCTACGAGAACAAGGGGCCGGCCAAGGTCGAGCGCGTCACGTGGTCTATCATCGGCGAGGAAAACACGCTGACGGCCGCTCTGATGACCGGTCAGACTGATGTCTCGAATTATGTGCCGCCGATCGCGCTGCAGCAGTTCGAAACCATGCCGGGCTTCGTGTCGAGCAAGTCGCAATCGGCCCGCTACACCTATTTCGTCGGCTTCAAAATCGACAAGCCGACCGTCAAGGATCTCGCCGTCCGCCAGGCGATCAACTACGCGGTCGATCGCGTCGCCCTCGTTGAGGACCAGCTCTACGGCACTGTTGATCCGGCCTATACCTACATTACCGAGGACACGCTGGACTGGAGCAAGGATGTCGACAAGGCCGTGATCAAGGATTTCGATCCGGAAAAGGCCAAAAGCCTGCTGGATCAGGACGGCTGGAAGGTCGGCTCGGACGGCATTCGCGAAAAGGACGGCGTCAAGCTCGCACCGGTTCTCTACAGCTTCAATGGCCAGTGGGTGAACATCATGCAGCAGGTGCAGGCCGAACTGTTGAAAATCGGCGTCAATCTGCAGATCCAGACTTTTGATGCCACTGTCGTCTGGGGCAAGCTTGCCACCCAGGAATTCGACATGTTCACCATGGGCTACCCGTATTTTTCGGCGGGTGACGCGATGAACCTCTATTTCCGTTCCGCCAATACACCGGCCCCCAACCGTACCAACTGGAAAGACCCGGAAACGGATGCGCTTCTGGTTGCCGGTTCGGCCGCGACATCCAATGCCGAGCGCGCCAAGGATTTTGGTCAGGTGCTTTACAAGGTGCATGAGGCGGTCAACTGGCTGCCGCTCTATCATGCGCCTATCGTCATCGTTCAGACCGACAAGCTGAAGCCCATGAAGGCGCATCCGATCTATGGTGCGGCCTATTACAAGGGCCTCGATCTGGAATTCAAGGAATAACCCGCAATCGCACCCGGTCGTGCGATGCCGCGACCGGGTGCCTTTACCCCGCAAAATCACTGCGACGGCAAGGGGCCGTGCAGCACGAAAGGTCAAGAGAATGAACATGCTCCCGAACTCGATCGAGGCGCGCGATATCCGCTCACAGATGCCGGCCGTTGCAGACATGCGCAAGCACGAGGAAACCGGCTCGCTCGTCATCGAGCGCGGCGAGGGCATCTATGTCTTCGACAACAATGGCAAGCGTTATATCGAGGGTCTTGCCGGTCTCTGGTCCGTCGCTGTCGGTTTCGGCGAGGAGCGTCTTGCCAAGGCCGCCTATGAGCAGATGGCAAAGCTGCCCTATTACCACATCTTCAACTACAAGACGCACAGCCCCTCGGTCGATCTCGCGGAAAAGATCCTGTCGATGATGCCCTTCGAAATGTCGAAAGTGCATTTTGCGTCGTCGGGCTCGGAGGCCAACGATCTCTCCGTCAAGCTGGTCTGGTATTATAACAATGCACTTGGCCGCAAGGACAAGAAGAAGATCATTGGTCGCATCAAGGGCTATCATGGTGTGACGATCGCCGCCGCCTCAATCAACGGCCTGCCGCGCAACCACGAAAGTTTTGATCTGCCGCTCGACCGGATGATCCACACGTCCTGCCCGTCCTATCCGCATTTCGGCAAGGATGGCGAGACGGAAGCCGAGTTCACGGAACGCACATTGCAGGAACTGGAAGACCTGATCCTTAAGGAAGGCCCGGAAACCATTGCCGCCTTCTGGGGTGAACCGGTCATGGGTGCCGGTGGCGTTCTCATCCCGGCTGCGGGTTATTGGGAAGGCGTGCAGAAGATCCTCAAGAAATACGACATCCTTCTGGTTGCCGACGAGGTGATCTGCGGTTTTGGCCGTACCGGCAAAATGTTTGCCTGCGAAACCTACGACATCGTGCCGGACATCCTCGTCCTGTCGAAACAGCTTTCGTCCTCCTACCTGCCGCTGTCGGCCATCGTCATCAACGACAAGCTCTATCAGGTTATCGCCGATGAATCCCATCGTATCGGTTCCTTCGGTCACGGTTTCACCGCCTCCGGACACCCGGTCGTCACAGCGGTTGCGCTGGAAAACCTGAAGATCATCGAGGAGCGTGATCTGCTGGGCAATGTTCAGCACCTGTCGCCGATGTTCCTCAAGGGTCTGGAAGACCTTGCCGAACATCCGCTTGTCTCGTCCTGGCGCGGCATCGGCCTGCTCGGCGCGCTTGAACTGAAGCCTGCCGAAAAGGCCGGTGTCATGGGCACGAAAGTTGCCGACCGGATGCAGGAAGAAGGCCTGATCATTCGTGGCATCGTCGATGCCATCTGCTTCTGCCCGCCGATGATCATCACCGAAGAACAGATCAACGACATGTTTGCCGTTGCCCGCAAGGCGCTCGATCTGGTTGCCGCCGAACAGGCCTGACAACCCCGACCTTTACAAACCTCGCGCGCCACCGGCGCGAGGTTTTCGCCACATCTGTTGCAGGGAGTCTACCTCATGAGGAAAGTCATTCGTGCAGGCCATGTCATCGCCTTTCAGGATGGTGGGCACCGTAATCTCCGCAATGGTACTATCGTCATTGAGGATGATTACATCGTGCATGTCGGCGGTGGTGAATTCGAGGGCGATGCCGACGAGTTTATCGATGCGTCCGACAAGATCGTCACGCCGGGGTTCATCAACACCCACACCCATATCAGCGAAGGGTTTTTCGATCGCTCCTTCGTGGAGGATCGCGGCCCGCGCAATTTCTATCTCTCCGGCCTGTTCGAATTCCTGACCGCTCGAAATGGCGCAATCACCGAGGAGGCGAGACAGGCATCCATCCGCGCCTCCATGCCCGAACTGATCCGCACCGGCACGACAACCGTCGTCGAGATGGGTTTGAGCGGACGTTATGTCGCCGAACAGACGGAAAAGGCCGGCCTGCGCGCCTATATCGGCGAATTCTACCGCTCCGGTCGCTGGTACACGGACGATGGCCGCAGCGTGAAATATGAATGGCTGGAAGACGACGGCGCAGCGGCGATGAAAAAGGCCGTCGATTTCATCCACGAGATCGACGGCCGTGCCGATGGCCGTATCAAGGGTTTTTTGACACCGGCCCAGGTCGATACCTGCTCCGAAGCACTGCTGCGCCGTACGCGCGAGGTCGCCAATGAGCTGAAAGTGCCGGCGGCGCTGCATGTGTCGCAATCGGTGCCGGAGTTTCAGGAAATGGTCCGTCGCAACGGCTGCTCACCGATCGAGTGGCTGGAGAAGATCGGTTTCCTCGGCAATGACGTCATTCTCGGTCATGCCATCATGCCGGGCGGCTCCAGCTGGGTGAATTATCATGCCGACGACCTGAGCATACTGGCCGATACCGCCACCAATGTCGCGCATGCGGTCTGGGTTTTTGCCCGCCGAGGCATCGCCATGGAAAGCTATTCGAAATACCTTGCGCGCGGCATCAACATGACGCTTGCCACTGACACATCCCCGCAAAGCATGATCGAAGCCCTGCGCTGGACGGCGGTCATCTCGAAAATCATGGACCGGCGCACGGAGGTGGCAACTGCCGCCGATGTCTTCAATTCGGCAACCTTGGCCGGCGCCAAATCGCTCGGTCGTGATGATCTCGGTCGCATTGCGCCAGGCGCCAAGGCCGATCTTCTCTTCTGGGAAGGCGCCAGCCTGTTCATGACGCCGATGCGCGATCCCGTCCGCAACATCGTCTATTCGGCACAGCCGGAAGACCTGAATGCCTCGATGGTGGATGGCACATTCATCATGAAAGATCGTATTGTCCCGGGCTTCGATATCAAGGCAATCACCGCTGATCTGCAAAAGGGCGCGGAGCACATGTGGGCCAACATGCACCACCAGGACTGGGCGCATCGCGATATCGATACCCTTTCGCCAGACAGTTATCGGGCGTTTCGTGCGTAAGCGGATGTCGATCATCGTGTGATATCGACGGGGGGCGCGACGTTCAGGCGCTTTCGCGCACCGTCAGTTTTCCCCGGAAAAGCCGGTCGAAATCGCGATCTTCCCGACTGTCCAATACCTCGACGAGATATTCGGCCATGTCCGTCAGCGGCTGCCGATACGTGGTCAGGCGATAATTGGCGCCCTCTGCCTGCGGCACGTCGTCAAACCCGGTAATGGCGATGTCTTCCGGAATGCGCAGGCCGAGTTTATGGCGGATCACATCCGTGGCGCCTATGGCAAGCGCGTCGTTCTCGCAGACAAGAATATCCGGCAAGCTTGCTTTCTTTCGCGCCGAAAGCGTGGTTTCGACCACCTTGGCCGCCAGTTCAGGATCGTAAGCGGAGACTGCTACCGTTTCCGGCTCGCTGCCAAAATGCTGGCGCCAGTAATCGACAAACGTCTCCTTTCGCAGCAGATGCGCGGACGACGTTCGTGGACCCGCCAGAAACATCGGGCGTCGATAACCGCGCTCGTGCACGTAATTTGCGATTTCCCGCATCGCATGAACGTCATCGACGGCAATCGAGATCGTGTTCGGATTGCGCGAGGTGCGGGCAAAGATGATCAGTTTTCGAAAGCGGCGGGCATGAAGGGCGGTGTCCAGCACATCATCATCGAACTGGATGCCGATAAGGATGACAGCATCGACGCGCCGCTGGCTGGCATTCAGAAGGGCATGGCCTGCATCCGCCCGGTCGAGCGTGTTCACGAGAAGGATATCCCAGCCTTCGCGGCGAAGAATGCGCGTCAGCCTCTCCATCATCACCAATTTGTGGGGATTGGCAAAGTCATCAATCAGCAAGGCCACGAGATTGGAGCGATCAGACGCGAGGCTGGCGGCGCGCAGATCCGGCACATAACCCAGCCGCTCGGCGGCGATGCGCACCTTTTCCAAGCTTTTTGACGAGATCGATGCATCCTTGCGAAAGGCGCGGTTCACCGTCCAGCGCGAGACGCCTGCCTCGGCTGCCACATCGTCGGCAGTGATATTGCCCGCAAAGGCGGGCTTCTTTTCATCCGGCATCGCAGTCTCCCGAATCCGGCTTGGATCGGTTCGCTCATACATAGCGGTTTTTTCGGGCTCTCTGAATTTAATTTTGCTCCCGCGTGCAAATGTCTATTGCTCGCGGGAGCAAAACTTGCAATGTTCAAATTCGAGGCGGTCGGGAGCTGCCTTTCGGGAGGATAACAGTGCTTAAAATTGGATTGCTCGGCGCCGGCCGCATCGGTCGCGTGCATGCCATCAATATTGCCGCTCACGCCCGCAGCCAGCTGGCCGCCGTGTCGGATGTCAACGAAGACTCCGCCCGGTCGCTGGCCGATGCCTATGGCGCAAATGTTGCGACCTCGGAGGACATCCTGTCGGATGCCTCGATCGATGCCGTGCTGATCGCCACCTCGACGGATACCCATTCCGACCTGATGGAAAGAGCCGCTGCCGCTGGCAAGGCGATCCTCTGCGAAAAGCCGGTCGATCTGTCTCTGGAGAGGGCGCAGGCGTGCCTTGATGTCGTCAGCAAGACCGGTGTGCCGGTCATGATCGGTTTCAATCGCCGTTTCGATCCGAATTTTTCCGCCATCAAAGCGTCCATCGCTGCCGGTGAAATAGGCAAGCCGGAACTGCTGTCGATCACGTCCTTCGATCCGGCGCCGCCACCTGTTTCCTATGTCAAAGTGTCCGGCGGCCTGTTCCGCGACATGATGATCCACGATTTCGACATGGCGAATTTCCTGATGGGAGAAGTGCCGAAAACGGTACATGCCGTCGGCACCTCGATCGTCGATCCCGAAATCGGCAAGGCCGGTGATGTCGATACCGCAGTGGTGACGCTGACCTATGCTGATGGCCGTATCGCCGTGATCAAGAACAGCCGTCGTGCTGTTTATGGTTATGACCAGCGTGTCGAAATTCTGGGTTCCGAAGGCCTGCTGTCTGCCGGTAACGTGCTGGAGAACACGGTGTCGAAGGCGACAAAGCAGGGCGTGGTGAGCGCCAAGCCGGAGTTCTTTTTCCTCGAGCGCTACATGCGCGCCTATGCGGCGGAATGGGAGGCCTTCGTTGCCGCCGTTCTTGATGGCGCTGCCATTCCGGTGTCGCTGAAGGATGGTGTTGCAGCGCTGGCGCTCGCAGAAGCCGCAACCGCTTCGGTGAAATCCGGCCAGCCGGTTTCGCTGGCCTGATCAGTACCGCGCCGGCCTATGCCGGCGCAAAAAGGATTGCCGCGGAGCAGGGGAGTGTGCCGCGGGCTTTCGGAGCCGGTCCCGCATGACCGGATGACGGAGCGCCTGGGAGTGGCGTTCCGGTATTCAACTGGGAGGAAGTCATGAAGAAATTGCTTGCAGCCGCAGCAACGATTGCGCTCGTTGCCGCCGCCACCCCGGTGCTCGCCACCGATATCATCGTCGTCGCACACGGTCAGGCCAACGACCCGTTCTGGTCGGTGGTCAAGAACGGTGCCGAAAAGGCCGCCAAGGATACCGGCGTCAATGTCGAGTTCCGTTCGCCGGAAACTTTTGACATGGTGGCCATGGGCCAGCTGATCGATGCCGCCGTCAATCAGGATCCCGATGGTCTCGTCGTCTCGATCCCGGACGGCGATGCGCTCGGCCCGGCGATCAAGCGCGCCGTCGATGCCGGCATTCCGGTCATCTCGATGAATTCCGGCTCGGATGTCGCGCACAAGCTCGGCGCCAAACTGCATGTCGGCCAGTCCGAATTCGATGCCGGCAAGGTTGCCGGTGCCAAGCTTGCCGAAATGGGCGGCAAGAAGGCCATCTGCGTCAACCAGGAGGTCGGCAACGTGTCGCTCGACCAGCGTTGCGCCGGTTTTGCCGAAGGGTTTGGCAAGGAAGTGAAGGTTCTGCCAACCAGCAATGATCCGACCGAAGTGGAATCCAAGGTGCGCGCAGCGCTGGAATCCGACAAGGACGTCAATGTCCTCTTGTCGCTCAACGCCTCGCTGGTTGGTGAACCGGCGGTCAAGGCTGCACAGGCACTCGGCCGCGTTGACGTGCTGATTTCCACTTTCGACATGTCCGCCGGCTTCCTGAAATATATCGCCGACGGCAAGGCTGCGTTTTCGATCGACCAGCAGCAATACCTGCAGGGCTATCTGCCGGTCTCCTTCCTGGCGCTCCACGCACAATACGGTCTGATGCCCGGCGGTGATGTAGCCTCCGGCCCGAACCTCGTGACCAAGGAAACTGCAGCGCAGGTGATCGACCTGTCCTCCAAGGGCATCCGCTAAGCACACCTCCTCCGGGCCGCCGCAGCTTTTGCCGCGGCCCGGCCACCGCCTCCAGGAGACAGATCATGTCGACAGACACGCTGGCGCATAGCGACGAGCGCATCAAGGCCGAGCCTTTTCTTACGAAACTCATGAAACGGCCGGAACTCGGCGCAATCGGGGGTGTGGTCCTCGTCACCATCTTCTTCATGATCACCGCTGACAGCACGATGTTCACGCTGTCGGGCGTGATGAACTTCATGACGCCCGCCGCCCAGCTCGGTATTCTCGGCATTGCCGCCGCCATGCTGATGATCGGCGGCGAGTTCGACCTGTCGATCGGCTCCATGGTCGCCTTTGCCGGCATGGTGTTTGGCGTGTTTGTCGTCAATGTCGGAATGCCGCTCGTCATCGCCATTCCGCTGACGCTAGCGCTCGCCGCCGCCCTCGGCGCAACCAACGGCATGATCGTGCTGCGTACTGGCCTGCCGTCGTTCATCGTCACGCTGGCCGGCCTGTTCGTGCTGCGAGGTGCAGCGCTCGTTGGCCTGAAACTCTTCACCGGTGGCTCGACCCAGCTGCGCGGTATTCGCGAAGCGGTCGAAGGTGATTTCCTGGCGCCGATCTTTTCCGGCGACGCCTTTGGTTTCCTGATGCGTTGGCTGGCGGAAGCCGGCATCGTCGACAGTTTCAAATCAGGCGTGCCAAAAGTGCCGGGCATTCCGGTGGAAATCCTCTGGTTCATCGCCTTTGCCGCGATCGCCACCTACATTCTCCTGCGCACCCCGATCGGCAACTGGATCTTTGCGACCGGTGGCGATTCCCTCGCCGCTCAGAATTCGGGCGTGCCTGTCCGCCGCGTCAAGATTTCGCTGTTCATGCTGACGGCGACGGCTGCCGCCATTGTTGCCATCATCACCGTCATCGATGCCGGCTCCACCGATGCGCGCCGTGGCTTCATGAAGGAATTCGAGGCGATCATTGCGGCTGTCATCGGCGGATGCCTGCTGACCGGCGGCTACGGTTCTGCCATCGGCGCATTCTTCGGTGCCATCATTTTCGGCATGGTCACGATTGGCCTGACCTACACCAAATTCGATCAGGACTGGTTCCAGGTGTTTCTCGGCGCCATGCTTCTGCTCGCCGTCATTTTCAACAACGTCATCCGCCGACGCGTGACCGGGGAGCGCTAAGAGATGTCCGCACCGATCATCCATATGGAAAACATCAAGAAGCATTATGGCAATGTCATCGCGCTCAACGGTGTGACCTTCGACCTTCGCGCCGGCGAATGCCACTGCCTGCTGGGCGATAACGGCGCCGGCAAATCCACCTTCATCAAGACCATGTCGGGTGTTCACAAGCCGACCGAAGGTTCGATCACCTTCGAAGGCAAGCCGCTTTCCTTCGGCAGCCCGCGTGATGCAATGGAAGCCGGTATCGCCACCGTCTTTCAGGATCTGGCAATGATCCCGCTGATGTCGGTCACGCGCAATTTCTTCATGGGGCGCGAGCCGACCAAGGGCAGGAGCATCTTCAAGCGGTTCGATATCGAAACCGCCAACGAGATCACCATGGCCGAGATGCGCAAGATGGGCATCAACCTGCGTGGTCCCGATCAGGCCGTCGGCACGCTGTCGGGCGGTGAACGGCAGACGGTGGCAATTGCGAGAGCGGTCTATTTCGGCGCCAAGGTGCTGATTTTGGACGAACCGACCTCGGCGCTCGGTGTGCGCCAGACGGCCAATGTGCTTTCCACCATCAACCGCGTGCGTGAACAGGGTATCGGCGTCGTCTTCATTTCCCACAATGTCCGTCACGCGATGGCGGTGGGCGACCGTTTCACGGTGCTCAATCGCGGACAGACGCTCGGCACTGCGACACGCGGTGAGATCAATGCGGCGCAGTTGCAGGACCTGATGGCAGGCGGTCAGGAAATGGCCGCGCTCGAAGGCTCGCTCGGCGGAACCATCTGAGGCATTTTTTATGGTACAGACCAAAACTCTCCCGGATCGTCCGCTCGGCATCGCGCTGATCGGCACCGGTTTCATGGGCAAATGCCACGCCATGGCCTGGCGCAATGTCGCCGCAGTGTTCGGCGGCGCGCATCACCGGCTGGAAATCCTCTCCGATGCCACGCTGGAAAGTGCGCAAAAATTTGCCGAACAATTCGGTTTTGCCCGCGCCACCGCGAATTGGGAAGAGGCGGTCAACGATCCGAAGGTGGATGTGGTCTCCATCACCGCCCCCAACGGCATGCACTGGCCGATGGCCGAGGCGGCGCTGAAGGCCGGCAAACATGTCTGGCTGGAAAAACCGATGGCATTGACGCTGGCCGATGCCGAGGCGATGGCAGCGACCGCCGCCGCTCATCCGGGCCAAATGACCATGCTGGGCTACAACTATCTCAGAAGCCCAGCCTTCCAATCGGCGCGCAAGATGATCCGCGATGGCGCGATTGGCAATCCGCTCGCCTTCCGAGGTGTTTATGACGAGGATTATTCCGCCGATCCGCTCCTCCCGTGGTCCTGGCGGATGACTCACGAAGGTGGCGGGCTGGGCGCGCTCGGCGATCTCGGCTGCCACCTCGTGAGCCATATGCTGGCGCTGATGGGACCGGTGACGGAAATTGTCGCGCAGACCCAGGTGGCCGTACCCACGCGGCCTTCGCCGAATGGCCCAAAACCGGTCGAAAACGAGGATAGCGCGCTGGCGATGTTGCGTTTTGCCTCCGGTGCACAGGGTTCGTTTGCCACATCGCGCGTGGCGCGGGGCCGCAAATGCCGGCTGCAATGGGAAGTACATGGCAGCGATGGCACGATCGTTTTCGATCAGGAAAACATGAACGAGTTGTGGGTTCACCGTGTGGGCGAGGCCGGTTTCACGCGTCACCTGACCGGCCCTGATCAGCCGGATTTTGCGGCCTTCTGCCCAGCGCCCGGACACAATTTTGGTTTCAACGAACAGAAGGTGGTGGAGGCTCGCGATCTGCTGGCCGCGATCGCCGGCGGCCCGAATGCGGGCCCGGATTTCGCGCACGGGCTGGAGATCGAAAAGATCATCCACGCCATGGCCGCCTCCAGCGGCCGCAGCATCAGCATGAAAGGGTGAGCAGATGACGAAGACACTCGATGTCATCACCATCGGCCGCGCCGGCGTCGATCTTTATGGCGCACAGGTCGGCGGGCGTCTGGAAGACATGGGCTCGTTCGAAAAATATATCGGCGGATCCCCCACCAATATCGCCTGTGGCAGTGCGCGGCTCGGATTGAAAACGGCGCTGATCAGCCGTGTCGGCAATGAGCATATGGGCCGTTTCATTCTTGAGCAATTGAAGCGTGAGGGCGTCTCCACCGAGGGCGTCAAAACCGATCCCGATCGGCTGACGGCGCTCGTCATTCTCGGTATTCGTGACGACAGCCAGTTTCCGCTGATTTTTTATCGCGAAAACTGCGCTGACATGGCGCTGTGCGAAGACGATATCGACGAGGATTTTATCGCCTCGGCCCGCGCCGTCGTCGTGACCGGCACACATCTGAGCAATACGCGCACCGAAGCTGCCGTCCTCAAGGCGCTGACGCTGGCGCGCAAACACGGCCTGCGCACCGCGCTCGATATCGACTACCGCCCCAATCTCTGGGGCGTGGCCGGCCATGGCGATGGTGAAAGCCGGTTTGTCGAAAGCGTCAAGGTCACGGCGAAGCTGCAGACGACATTGCACCTGTTCGATCTGATCGTCGGCACCGAGGAAGAATTTCATATCGCCGGCGGGTCCACCAACACGCTCGAAGCCCTCATGGCAGTGCGCAAGGTGAGTGCCGCGACACTGGTCTGCAAGCGCGGTCCGCTCGGCGCGACGGCTTTCGAACACGCCATTCCCGCGAGTCTTGATGACGGCCAGAGCGGCCAAGGTTTTCCGATCGAGGTCTTTAACGTGCTCGGTGCCGGTGACGGATTTTTCTCCGGCCTGTTGCGCGGCTGGATGACCGGTGAGGATTGGCCGACATCGCTGAAATTCGCCAATGCCTGCGGCGCCTTCGCCGTCAGCCGCCACGGCTGCACGCCAGCCTATCCGAGTTTTGAAGAGCTGCAGTTTTTCCTCAAACGCGGCGTCGTACGTCCCGATCTGCGCAACGACCGGGAACTGGAACAGCTGCATTGGTCGACAACACGCCAGAGACGGGTCGATGGCGACTGGTCCACCATGCGGGTGTTTGCCTTTGATCATCGTGTGCAACTGGAACAGATGCCCGATTACACGCTGCAAAAAGGGGCGGCCTTCAAGGAGCTTTGCCTTCAGGCAGCGCTTCGAGTGCAGGCCGGCAATCAGGGTTATGGCATCCTCTGCGACAACCGCATCGGCCGCTCTGCGCTGCATCGCGCATCCGGCTCAGGCCTGTGGATCGGCCGTCCCGCCGAGTGGCCGGGCTCGCGACCGCTGACGCTGGAGCCGGAACTCGGCACGGATTGCGGCACGCTGTCCGAATGGGCGCGTGAGGACGTCGTCAAGGTTCTGTGTTTCTGCCATCCGGACGATGACGCTGCCACGCGCGTCGAGCAGGAAGCGACGGTCAAAAGACTGTTCGAGGCGGCGCGGCGCAATCGGCTGGAATTCCTGCTGGAGATCATTCCGTCCAAGGTTGGCGTCACGGATCACAACACCGTCGCGACGCTGATCCACCAATTTTACGCCGCCGGCATCTATCCCGACTGGTGGAAACTGGAGCCGATGAAGACCTCGGCGAGCTGGCAGAACGCCATTGACGCCATCGAGGCGCATGACCGGTTTACGCGCGGCATCGTCGTGCTGGGTCTGGACGCGCCGGAGGTGGAGCTTTCCGCCAGTTTCGAAGTCGCGGCCCGGTGCGGTCTGGTGAAGGGGTTTGCCGTCGGCCGCACGATTTTTGGAGATGCGGCGCGGCGGTGGTTCGCCGGTGAGATGACGGATGCCGATGCGGTTGAAGAGATGGCGAAACGTTACCAGCGCCTTTGCCACACCTGGGACGCAGCGCGCGAAAAAGCACAGGAGAAGGCGGCATGAACACGCTAAGACTGACGGCAGCGCAGGCCATGGTGAAATGGCTCGCCGCGCAGATGACAGAGGATGGCGAGCGTTTCGTCGATGGCGTCTGGGCGATCTTCGGCCACGGTAATGTCGCCGGTCTCGGCGAAGCCTTGCAGAAGGCCGGCAACAGCCTGCCGACATGGCGCGGCCAGAACGAACAGACCATGGCGCATGCCGCCATCGCCTATGCGAAGGCGAAAAAGCGTCGGCGCGTGCAGGCCGTCACTTCCTCCATCGGGCCGGGTGCCACCAACATGGTAACGGCCGCGGCATTGGCGCATGTCAATCGTCTGCCGGTTTTGCTGATCCCCGGCGATGTGTTTGCCAATCGTCGTCCTGACCCGGTGCTGCAACAGGTGGAGGATTTCGATGACGGCACCATTTCGGCGAATGACTGCTTTCGCCCGGTCAGTCGTTATTTCGACCGCATCACCCGCCCGGAACAGCTTCTCACCGCCCTGCCGCGTGCATTGCGGGTGATGACCGATCCCGCCAGTTGTGGGCCGGCGACGCTGTCCTTCTGCCAGGATGTGCAGGCAGAAGCCTATGACTGGCCGGAAGCGTTTTTCGAACCAAAAGTCTGGCGCATTCGCCGACTGGCGCCGGATGCCCGTGATCTCGAAGAGGTGGCGGCGCTGATCCGCACGGCGAAAAATCCGGTCATCGTCGCCGGCGGCGGTGTGATCTACAGCGAGGCGGAGCGGGATCTTGCCGATTTCGCCACCCGTCACGCCATTCCGGTCATCGAGACGCAGGCCGGCAAGTCGGCGCTCGCCCAGAACCACCCAATGAATTTTGGCGCCGCCGGCGTCGATGGTTCTGCCGCCGCCAATGCGCTTGCCCGCAAGGCCGATCTGGTGATCGGCATCGGCACGCGCTTTCAGGATTTCACCACCGGCTCGTGGTCACTGTTCGACGCAAAGGGGCGAAAACTCGTTTCGATCAATGTGCAGCCCTATGATGCCGACAAGCACGGTGCCATCGGCCTTGTCGCCGATGCGAAAGTCGCACTGGCAGCGCTGGGTGCCAAGCTCGGCAGCTATCGCGCACCAGAACCCGATGCTGCCGCGCGTACCGAATGGCTCGCGGCCATCGACCATCATTGCGCGGCACCGACTGAGGACGGTCTTCCGACCGATGCACAGGTGATCGGCGCGGTACAGCGTGCGACGGCTGAAAACGCCATCGCGATGTGTGCCGCCGGCACCATGCCGGGTGCGCTGAAACTTCTCTGGCAGCCGAGCCAGGGCGGTTATCACATGGAATACGGTTATTCCTGCATGGGGTATGAAATCGCCGGTGCGATGGGTCTGAAACTGGCGCGGCCGGAACGCGAGGTGATCTGCTTCGTCGGTGATGGATCCTACATGATGGCCAATTCGGAACTGGCGACCGCCGTCATGCGCAAGGTACCGTTCACCGTCGTTTTGACCGACAATCGTGGTTACGGCTGCATCAACCGGCTGCAGCGTGGCACCGGCGGCGAGGCGTTCAACAACCTCTACAAGGACTGCAATATCGAACAGCAGCCGGCGATCGATTTTGTCGCACATGCCAGCTCGCTGGGCGCTTTCGCGGTGAAAGCCGAAAATATCGCCGATCTCGAAACGCAGATCGCCAATGCCCGCAGTCGCGATATCCCGACGGTCATCGTCATCGATACCGACCCGACCGATGGTCCCGGCTTCGGGGATGCAGGCAACTGGTGGGATGTCGCCGTGCCGGAAGTCGGCACGACCGACAAGCTGAAACAGGCCTACGCGGCGTACCTGCAAAATGCCGCAAAGCAAAACACAGTCAATTGAGGACGGAACCATGATCCGCTTCGGCACCAACCCCATCGCCTGGGCCAATGACGACGACCAGAGCCTTGGCGCCAACATCCCGACCGAACAGATTTTGCGCGAAGCCGGCCAGATCGGTTTTGACGGTATCGAGAATGGTCATCGCTGGCCAAACGAACCGGAAGCCCTGAAACAGTTGCTCGGTTCCTACGGTCTCGCCTTCATCTCCGGCTGGTATTCGCTGAACCTGCTGACCCAATCGGTCGAGGAGGAAAAGAAGGCCATTCAGCCGCATCTCGACAAGCTCAAGCACAATGGCTGCACAGTCTGCATCGCCTGCGAAACCTCCACCAGCGTGCAAGGTTTGGCTGTGCCGCTTTCGCAAAGCCCGGTTCTGTCCGAGGCCGAGATGAAGGCGTTTGGTGCCAGGGTCGAGGAGTTGGCCGCCTTCACGGCCGCCCAAGGCATCGCACTCGTCTACCATCACCACATGGGAACCGTGGTCGAGACCCCGGAAGAGATTGATGCCTTCATAGCGGCGACAGGCCCCGCCACGCGTCTGCTGTTCGACGCTGGCCATTGCTTCTTTGGCGGCAACGGTCGCGATACGGCGCCGGTACTGACCCGTTATGTCGACCGCGTCAGCCATTTTCACGCCAAGAACGTGCGCCCCGCCATCATGCAGCAGGTGCGCGAACAGGGATTATCGTTCATGGATGGCGTGCGCGCCGGGGTGTTTACCGTGCCGGGTGACGAAGAGGGAGGCGTGGATTTCGAACCGTTGCTGCAGATCCTCAAAAATTCCGGTTACGACGGCTGGGTCGTCATCGAGGCCGAGCAGGACCCGGATGCGCGCAATCCCTTCCAGTATCAGTCGCTTGGTCTGAAGACCTTGAAGGCCGCCGCCGCGAAGACTGGTCTCGTCTGACTAAACAGCAGGAGTTCATCATGCCCAATCTTCTCCATCGCCCCTTCGGCAGTCACGGCAAGGTCCACGAGATCACCCCGGCCTCTGCCGGCTGGCGTTATGTCGGCTTTTCGCTCTATCTGCTGCGGGCCGGAGAAACCGCGGCGGAGGTGACAGGTGATCGCGAGGTCATTCTGGTTATGGTGGAAGGCAAGGCCAATGTGGAAGGCGCAGGTCAGGATTGGGGTGTTTTCGGCGAACGCATGAGCGTGTTCGAAAAATCGCCGCCGCATTGCCTCTACCTGCCGAACGATAGCGCCTGGAAAGCCGTGGCCGAGACGGATTGCGTCATCGCGGTTTGCACGGCGTCGGGCAAGGGCGGACACAAGGCTCGCCGCATCGGCCCGGATGGTATCACGCTGACCCAGCGCGGCGAGGGAACGAACACCCGCTATATCAACAACATTGCCATGGAAAACGAGGATTATTGCGACAGTCTTCTGGTGACGGAAGTGTTCACGCCGGCGGGCCACTGGTCGAGTTATCCGAGCCACCGCCACGACGAAGACGATTTTCCGCGCATCACCTATCTGGAAGAGACCTATTACCACCGGATCAACCCGGCCGACGGATTTGGCATCCAGCGGGTCTATACCGATGACCTGCAACTCAACGAAACCGTGGCCGTGCATGACGGCGATGTGGTCTGTGTTCCACGCGGGCATCACCCCTGCGGCGCGCCGCACGGTTTCGAAATGTATTATCTGAACGTCATGGCCGGTCCCTTGCGCAAATGGCGTTTTGTCGCCGCGCCGCCGGTCGAGCACCTGATGCGCTGACCTCTCAACCACGGACAATCACCATGGACCAACCGTTTACGCTGGCCGCCTGCGCGGAAATGCTCTGGCGCGACAAGCCGATCGAATGGCGCTGCGCGCAGCTCAAGGAACTGGGTTTCGAAGTCGGGCTGTGGAACTGGGCGGAGCACGATCTCGATGCATTGGTCCGTTCTGGCGCTACCTTCTCCATCATGAACGGCTATCTGACAGGTCGTCTCGCCGATGATGAAGGTGCCGACGAACTGTTGCGTTCGGCCCGGGAAACGGCACAGGTCGGCAAGCGGCTTGGCGTCGCGCGGCTTAATCTGCATGGCACGGGGCTGGGCGAAGGCGGTCTGCCTGTTCGCCCCAGCGAAGTCACGACCGGGCGCATGTGGCTGAAGGCACGCGACACGCTGGCGCGCATCGCCGATATGGCGGAAGAGGAGGGCCTCGTTTACACGCTTGAAAACCTCAATCTGCCGGTCGATCATCCCGGCACACCTTTCGGGCGCGCGGAAGACACGCTTGCATTGGTCAAAAGCGTCAATCATCCGTGCCTGCGTCTCAACCTTGATCTTTATCACGTGCAGATCGGCGAGGGGAACCTGATCGAAACCTGCCGTGCCTGCCTGCCGTTCATCGGCGAAGTCCAGGTGGCTGACGTGCCGGGACGTTGCGAGCCCGGTACCGGTGAGATCAATTACCGAGTTGTTGCCAAGGCACTTTACGACATGGGTTATCGTGGCGCTGTAGGCATGGAGGCTTTTGCATCCACTGACCCCGTCACGGCGCTGGCGGCATTTAGGGCGGCTTTCAGCGCGGGGTCCGTATCGACGGCGGCAAGCACATGAGGTTGATAAAAAAATACGGTTGTCGGGGCTCTCGAACATATCGAACAACCTGATTTCGGAGCGCTGCATTTTTTGGTAGGCTTGGCATTCAAGAGCTTTTCCGGCGTCGCTTCGCAATGGCGTCTTCAAATGCAGCAACGAGCAGGGAACTGCTTGATTGCCAATCAAATCGTTGGGCATTCTCAAGCGATGCCTGAGCAACTGATTGATAAGCTGCTTCATCAAAAATCATAGATCGCAGCCCTTCCCCAATAGCATTTACGTCCAGCGGATCTACCAGCAGCCCCGCCGAACCGGCAACCTCGATCATCGATGAGGTCGATGAGGTCAGGACAGGTTTCCCATAGCGGTTGGCTTCTACGATCGGAAATCCGAACCCTTCATAAAGCGAGGGAAAGACAACAAATTGGCAACCGGCATAGAGTTCTGTCAGTGTCTTTTCCGGGACGGGAGATGTGCTGCCCGAGCGGGGTCGCGCGCCTGACGCGCGTTACCAGGATAAGGGCGCAGATTGGAGAGCGCCTTTGGCAATCGTATGTATGGTTCGTTCGACACCGCCGAACGAATCTGGATAATAAGTCTTGAATACATGCAAAACGTGCATCGTAGACTTTCCAGTATATGAGTACGGGCCGCCAATGGTTCAGAATTCGGCGGCCCGTACTTGCGTGTATTATCCCCGCCCAAACTCGTCCGATACGCGAACGATATCATCTTCTCCCAGATAGGAGCCTGTCTGCACTTCGATCATTTCCAACATGATCTTCCCAGGATTGTAGAGCCTGTGAAGATCGCCCTGAGGAATATAAACGGATTGGTTTTCGCGCACGAAGGTCACCGTGTCGCCGATTGTCACCTCGGCCGTGCCCTTGACGCATATCCAGTGTTCCGAACGGTGAAAGTGTTTCTGCAGGGACAGCTTTTTGCCCGGCAGAACGAAAAGTCTCTTAACCTGGAAACGGTGACCGTTGAGGATGGATGTATAGCCTCCCCAAGGGCGATAGCAGGTTGGATGGGTTTCCGTCAGAGCTGCGGTTGCCTCGTTTGCGGCCAGATGTTTGACAAGCTTGCCAACGTCCTGCGCGTCATCCATGCGCCCGACATAGATCGCATCCTCGCTGGCAATAACGGCAACGTTCTTCAATCCGTGTACTGCCACATGCGATGCCCGGGACAGGACCAGCGAGTGTTCCGTGTTCATGACGGTCGCATGGCCAATAACCACATTTCCGTTTTCATCCTTGTTCCCAAGTTTCCAGACCGCGTCCCAGCTTCCAAGGTCTGACCAGGCAAATGATGATGCGACCACGGCGGCATTGTCGGTTTTTTCCATCACCGCATAATCGATGGAGATATCCGGGCTTGCGGCAAAACTGACTTCGTCAAGCCGCACGAAATCGAGATCCACGGACGCCTTCCTGACGGCTGCGGCGGCTGCCTCGTGGACGGCGGGCGCAAAGTTTTCAACCTCGCTCAAAAGCAGGTCGGCTCGACACATGAATATGCCGGAATTCCAGAAGAAACCACCAGCCGCAAGCATCTGCTCTGCCGCCGCCAGTTCCGGTTTTTCGACAAAACGCTTGACCTTGTGCGCGCCGGTGGGAAGGGGCGCGCCCTGTTCGATATACCCATAACCCGTCGCCGGTTCTGTCGGTGCGATGCCGAAGGTGACGATCATTCCGGTT
This sequence comes from Endobacterium cereale, assembly GCF_009617585.1. Classification (GTDB taxonomy): domain Bacteria; phylum Pseudomonadota; class Alphaproteobacteria; order Rhizobiales; family Rhizobiaceae; genus Neorhizobium; species Neorhizobium cereale. Next base: position 352,086 of record NZ_WIXI01000050.1, read on the forward strand.
GATGCTGTACGATGGGCCGTGGCGATCGCTTCCTGCCAATCCGTGCCGGAATCGATCTCGTGATCAGAAGCCAAAATCTGCAGCGTGACGTTTTCACCAAATATCTGACGGATATGGAAGGCGGCGGCGGCAATCGCCGCTGCCGTATTGCGCGCCACCGGCTCCAGGATAATTGCGGAGAGATCGATCCCTAATTCACGCGCTTGCTCGGCAACTGTAAATCGAAAATCCTGGTTGGTAATGACGACAGGCGCCTCGTATAGCTCCTTATCCGCCACGCGCTCCAACGTCGCTTGGAACAGCGTTTTTTCGTCCACCACCTGAATAAATTGTTTGGGTGCGCTCGAGCGTGACAAGGGCCACAGACGTGTTCCCTTGCCGCCAGCCATGATGACGGGAATAATCTTCTCTGTCATTTATATCTCCGATGGTCGGACGGTTTACTTGTAGAGATGCAACTTTAAATACACAATAGGCTTAACGATTTTTGGCCCAGTTGCGCACCAGCGACAGCCCGTGGTCGAGCAGCGAGTTCGCATCCATCTCGTTAATTGCTTCGACATAACAACGCATTTCCGGCGCATTGCCCGACGGCCGAAGGTGAATAATGGAACGATTATCGAGCGTTACGCGCAGGCCGTCGATATCGCTCACTGCCTCTACATTCCCGACCGGAGCAAAAAAGGCATCCAGGTTTTCTGCGGATGCGCGCAAATGCACCATCAAAGCTGCACTGTCTTCGATCGGGAAATTTTCGAGACGCCCTGCGGTGGCAAAGGGCAAACGATAGGCGGAAGCGAGAGCAGAAAGTCGCGTGTTCTGCTGCTTGGCCAAAAACAGGGTTGCGAGGATCGGAAGAAAACTGTCGCGTGTCGGCAGGGCTTTTAGCTGTCCGCCAGCAACGCCAAAGTCCGAATGGGTCAATACCCCGCCATTGGCCTCGAATCCCATGATTGCTTTGCCGCCACCAGCACTTGCACTGTTCATACCCTCGATCACGTAAGGTGAACCGACACGCGTTCGCAAGACATCATATACGCCGGCAGCATCGATACCGGAATTTGATGTTACGGGTGTAACCACGATTTCTGCCTCGAGAAAACGCGCCACAATCATGCCGAGTAGATCGCCACGAAGTGGAGCGCCTGTCTCGTCTGCCATAAGAGGACGGTCGCCGTCGCCATCGGCGGAGACGATACCGTCAAGTTGGTACTCGTTTGCCCAGAGCCGGAGAGATTCAATTGTCTGCGGCGACACCGCCTCGGTATCAACGGGAATGAACAAATCCGATCGCCCAAGTGTCACAACCTCGGCGCCATAACCGGCGATCACCTCAACGAGATAATCCCGGGCAACGGTGCTGTGCTGGTAAACACCGATCCTCATACCGGAAAGGGAAAGGCCAGGAAGCACGACAGAGTTACGCGCGAGAAAAAGTGCAATCGCTTCTTTTCCCTCGTTCTCCGCTACTGCCGGGCTGGCATCGATGGCGGTGTCGCCGATCTCTGCTGCTATGCGGCTGATTTCCTGTTCGTCAGTCTTGTCGATTTCTCCGTCCGGTCGATAGAACTTTATGCCATTGCGATCTGCCGGAATATGCGAACCGGTCACCATGAGAGAACCGGCCCCTTTCATCATGGCATAGAAGGCCAATGCCGGAGTGGGGATTGCACCGCAATCGACGGGTCGCAAGCCAGCGCGAGCCAAAGCGCCGATGCAGGTGGCGGCGATGTCGGGACTTGAGGGGCGATAGTCCCCGCCGACAAAAATTCGATCGCCCGGCTTGGAAAAACCTTTTTCCAGCAAATGCTTGGCAAAGGCGGTGGCGTAGAGGGCTGAAGAACGTCCTTGAAGATCAGTCACAAGGCCGCGAAGTCCACTGGTTCCGAATTTCATGCGATGTTCCGCTATTGGTCTGGCTGGTTTTCTACTTGTGTGAGTTGCTGCGCTCAAGAGCCAATGCCGGATGACGTCAGAAGCCGGCGGAAATGTCTCTGTCGAGAACGCTACTATAGGCACCATAATCCGGCAGTTTTCGAATGCGAAATATGCTGTGAAGGATCTTACATAGATCGTGGACAAAGCGTGACCAGATTTGGACGCCATTTCGTTGAATGGTTTCCGCTTTTACCATTCCCTGGCCATTGCGCCGTCAGGCAGAGCATGATGCGCCTGGGTCACCTTCGTCCAAAGGTCTATTTTGCGTGTGAGGATGTCGAGCCGATTTGGCCAGGCTGGCTGTGCTTCGGCTGGCCCGTGGATGTGTGATTTCTTCAGCTCGTCTCAAATCCTGGGAACCGGGGTCGAGCATCCCATGTCTGTGCTACTGCACCGGGGTCCGGATCGCATCGAATGTGAACACAAAATGCCAATCGAAAAACACCGGTCGTCTCGAGTGAACAACCGGCATTTGAGCTGGTCTGAATACGCGCTTGGGCAGTATTGATTTATCGAACAGCCTCTGCGGCGTTGTGAAGCCGTCTGGACAGGGCGGCGGTCTGACCGCTGTTCACGTTTATACGTAGTGCAGAATCAAGCTTTGCTGCCAGCATTTGAGCTTGCTCGCGCAATTCGGTCAGGGAACTCGATTCCCATGCAACGCCGCGTAATGGGTGACCTATGGCAAAAAGATCGCCATGCTCCGTCCCGGCTTGATCTCGCACGCCCCCGTCGGTGGTGGCGTCTATACCGAAACCGGTGTCGTGGCGCCGGACAAGACCATTCTCAAGCAGATGACGGACCAGCGGTGCCTTTATCCGGCTCCAGTCATGTTCCTGATGGCCACGGGCATCGATGATCCCATCGACTTTAATCGTGACTGTTTCCCTTTGGCCGCGCGGTCGCAGTGAGACCTCGATCTGCTCGCCAGATAGCTCGGCCGAGACTAGTCTTGCCGCTTGTGCCGTGAAACGGCCTGCGCGCATGGCGCGTTCGACCGCGGCATAGGATGGTGGTGCGGCACGATGCAGGGTGACATCCCAAAGGGAGCGTAGATGGCGGGTGAAGCGAAGCTGCTCGATGGTTGTCGAGCCTTGCCACAGGCGCAGGATGAAGGGTCTGAGACTGAGTGGGATAACCTGCCAGTCACGCCCTTCTGCGAGCAGTTTTCGGCGTGCACTGATCACCAGTGCCAGCAGTTCGCGGGCAGTACAAGGCAGCGCATTCTGATCAACGATGTCCAACGCCTCACCTGCGGTCCGCACGGGTTCGATGAGGTGGCCGCGGCGAGAGATGATTTGATAGCGGCCGGTAAAGCCGCGGGCCTCAAGGCTTGCTACGGTATCCACCATGCTAAGGCTCGCGCCGACGATCAGGACCTCATTTGCTTTGCTGAGACGATCCAGTTTCACCTCATTCCACGGCGTGGCAAGGCGCGGGTCGTTGGCAAGAGACGAAAGGCCAACATCGGTGGCGAGCGGAAACACACCGGTTGCCAAAACCACAAGGTCTGCATGCAGACTGCGGCCGTCCGCGAACCCGGCCACCATCCGGCCTCCGGCGGATGGTCGGTCGAGGCGAATAACCTGCGTTTGCCAGTGTTCGAGGGTAACGCCATCGTCCATTGCGCGGATTGCATGTTGCAATTCCTCCTGAACATAGTGACCGAACAGACTGCGTGGTATGAAAAGGCCGCTAGCACCATCAGGCGGCAGAACGATATCGTGTCGATCGGAGTTCCGCTCCACCCAGTCGGCGAGGTGTGTCAGGTTGTCCCGGTGGATGGAGAAGTTGCCGGCCGGTCCGTTCATCAATTGCGCTTTGTCGGCGGTGCTGTAGGCCTGCCCACCGCCGAGCACGCTCCTCGGCTCTGCGATAACAATCCGCATATTGTTTCGTCGCTGCTCGAGCAGACGGATCGCCAAGGCGGCGCCGGAATAACCGCCGCCGATGATGAGCACCACCGGGTGAGGGTGATTCTCTTTCCCATATGCTGGCGGCACGCCAGGATTATGGTCCGCGATGATCTTCTGAAGTCCCGCGACCGTCATGCCGCCTCGCGCAGCAATGGCAGCAACTGATCGCCCTGCCGAGAAATTTCGCGCAGATAGGGTGTGTCGGATAATACGAAATGCGCGATACCGAGATCGCGGTAGCACTTCAACGAACGCGCGACATCGGCAGCAGACCCGACCAGCCACGTGGTACCGGCGCCGCCGCCACCATACCTGCCGGGCGCAGTATAAAGGTTTTCGTCCAGCACATCGCCTTTGGTCTGCAGATCGTAAAGCCGTTGCTGGCCGACCGCCTGAGGGCGGCGTTCGTCGACCCAGTCGCTTTTACCGGCTTTTGCCATCTCGGCGACTTTGGCTTCCGCCTCCGCCCACGCCTGTTCGGTCGTGTCGCGTACGAAGGTCGTAATGCGCAAACCGAATTCGAGTGGCGGCAAGTTGCGGTCCTGGTTCTTGCTCAGCTGTTTGAGCCGATCGATGCGCGCAGCAATGCCTTCCAAAGGCTCGCCCCAGAAAAGCTGAACATCGGCTTCGCTGGCCGAAACGCGCTCAGCGGCTGCGGAAGCGCCCCCGAAATAGAGTTTGGGGGTAGGGCGGTCCGGCCTCGTGGCAATCCGCGGCGTCACTGTCGAATTATCGAGCCAGTAGTGCTGGCCTTTGAACGTGACGTTATCCTCGCTCCAAAGCCGGCGTATCAGCCGCATGAATTCCTGCGTCCTGCCATAACGCTCCGCCTGGTCGCCTTCCTGATCGCCATAGGCGGCAATGCTGTCCTGACCGGATACGATGTTGATGCGGACGCGGCCCCCGCTCAGATGATCGAGCGTTGCAATGGAGGAGGCAAGGTTTGCCGGTTTCCAGTAGCCCGGACGGATGGCGATCAACGGTTCAAATGTTGTGGTGCGGGCCGCCAGTGCCGTTGCTACCGTAAAAGTGTCTGGACGGCCCCAGCCGGCACCGAGCAATGCGCCCTTCCATCCGTGTTCTTCCAAAGCCTTGGCGTGGCTTGTCAGGGTGTGCAGGCTGTTATGGTCGTCGCGAACCGGTTCACCGCGATGACCTCCCACGATCTGATTGGGGATATACCAAAGAAATTCTGACTGTTGGGTCATAGTCCATCTAATCTTTTGAATGAAAAGGAGTTCGGACGGAGCGTCCGCTCAAATGACGTGGGCGGCCTGCAATGCCGTCAGCACATCGCTCTTTAGTTCAGCCAGTCGCGCGGCGCGGCGATCACGAGGACGCGGGACATCGACGGACAGATCATGCTGGATGCCGCCATCGCCTGCGCCCATCACGTAGATGCGATCGCCGAGATAAAGCGCTTCATCAATGTCATGCGTGACCAGCAGAAACGAAATGCCCCGCTGTTCGACAAGCTTGAGAACGAGATCCTGCAGCTTCATGCGGGTAAAGGCATCGACGGCGCTGAAGGGCTCGTCGAGCAGCAGGATACGCGGTTCGGTGTAGAGCGCGCGGGCAATCGCCACACGCTGCGCCATGCCGCCTGAAAGCGCTTTCGGCAGTGTGGCGGCGTGACCGGTCAGGCCCACATCGGCAATCAGCCCGTTCACCCGGCCGGTGTCATATTTGGCACCGTCTGCGAAACCGATATTCTGCGAGACCGTCAGCCATGGCATCAGCCGTGGTTCCTGGAACACGAAGGCCACGGGCGGCGACTTCGTGTTTCCATCCTGCCCGGTTTTGACCGACACGCTGCCCGAAAACTGCTTGTCCAGGCCGGCGGCAATACGCAGAAGCGTGCTCTTGCCGCAACCGCTCGGGCCCAGCAGAACGGCTGCCTGGCTATCGTCCAGACTGAGCTTGATGTCGTGCAGGACAATCGTTTTGCCGAAAGCTTTTTCGCGAACGTCTATATCCAGAAGGCTCATGCCGGGCGCCCTCCGATTGCGGTCGCATAGCTGTCGCGCCAAGACAAGCAACGGTCCTCGATCAGCTTGAACAGGCTGTCTGAAACTTTTCCCAGAACCGCCAGACAGATGATGGCGATCAGCACAAGATCGGGGCGGGACAATTCACGGCCATCCGACAGCATATAGCCGATGCCTTCCGAGGCTGCGAGAAGTTCGGCGGCCACGACGCTCAGCCAGGCAAGCGACAACCCGTAGCGCAGGCCGGTAAAGAGGTGCGGAAGGGAGGCCGGGATGAGGATACGCCAGACCAGGACGGGTAGGGGCTGCCGATACATCTCCCCGACTTCCACCAGTTTGCGATCGACATTGCGGATGCCGGAAAACAGGCTGAGATAGACGGGGAAAAACGCGCTTTTGGCGATCAGCACGATTTTCGACGTTTCGCCGATGCCGAACCAGATCATCAGCAGTGGTACCCAGGCAAGGCTCGGCACGGCGCGAAGTGCCTGAAAACTCGGCTCGAGATAACGCTCGGCCGAATACCAGAGGCCAACCACCGAGCCAACGATGACGGCGAGCAGCGAGCCGATGACAAAACCGGTGAGCACACGTAACGCACTTGCACCAATATTGGTCCAAAGTGGCCCCTCTGCCAGATAAAGAAAAGTCTCATAAAGATCCGATGGCGGCGGTAGTACGTATGGACTGATCCAGCCCATACGGACAAATAGCTCGAGAAGAGCCAGCGCGCCGACCGGCACGATTGCGCCGCGCAGGTCGACAGACACAATTTTCGCGATGATCCGGGAGGATGCTCTCGATGACCGAGTTTTTATCTGTTCGTCTTGTGCCTCGCCCCTGAATTCATGGGTGGAAATCGTCATGAGCCGAGTACTTTCCGGGCCGGCGCAGGCTCCAGAAGCTGGCCGAGAACATCATCGACATTCGTCCCCGGTCGCAGAACTTCCGGACCAAGGAGAGGTGTGGCCGTCTTGATGGAAGCCAGCAGTTCATCACCGGGAACCGGGTCCGTCCAATCGCGGCGTTCGACCGTCAGCTTTGTGACCTGCGGGTCGCCACCGGCCTGCTCGGTCACGAATGCGATGAACTCCTCCTTGTTTTCGCGGATCCACTTTTGCGTCTGCGCCCAGACACCTAGCACGCGCTCGACCGCTTTGGGGTGCTTGCCGAGAAACGCTTCCGATACACTGAAAACGCTACCTTCACGCCAGCTTCTATCGTTGAAAATTGCACGGTCGCCGGCGATTTCCGCCTGCGCCGTTTGCGGGTCGATCCCGACCCAGGCATCGACCTGACCCTGTCGAAGCGCGGCGAACCCTTCCGGGTGCTGCAGATTGACGACCTTAAGGTCGTTGATGGTCAGGTCGGACTTCGAGAGTGCACGCACCAGCGTGAAATAGGGCGCCGTACCCTTGGTGACGGCGATCGTTTTGCCCTTCAGGTCCGCCACGGATTGCAACGGAGAATCCTGCTTGACCTGAATGATCGAAGAGCCGCCCCAGCTTGCCACGTAAATGACTTTCAGAGGTGCGCCATTGGCACGCGACAGGAAGGCGGAGAGAGCCGCAGACCCGGCGAAATCCGTTGAGCCTACCTTTAGAAATTCGAGCGAATTATTGCTGCCGCGCGACTGCACCCAGGTGATTTTCGTGCCGACATCCTTGAACGCTTCCTCAAGCCAGCCCTTGTTTTTGATGAGCAGCGTGTGGGAGGAATAGAAGCCCCAGTCGAGCCGCAATTCCGTTGGAAAATCCGCACTGGATTGGGCGAGGGAGGCGCCTAGAGAAAGCGGAGATGCGAGAATTGCTCCTGCACCGATTTTGAGAGCATTTCGTCTCGAAAGCATCATCGTCATTATATTCCCTATATCTATCGATTTTATAGACAATAGGTATAGGCAAACCGGTTTCGAGCGTCGCGGTAAGGAATCCTATAATTCTGGCAGGGCCAGGAAAATTATATTGAAACGCCATCGGTCCCTCGCAAGGGTGTTCCGTCTGCATCTCCAGCCAGAGACGGAAAATCGCATCTCGAAAGATAGACGTTGATGCTGCCGACGCCTCAATTCGCAGGCTTTATTGAACCATCCGCAGCCTTCGTGTATCTGGGAAATCATTCCTGCGTGCTGTGCCAGGGCGAAGAACGGATAGATTTATCTCGATGCTCACCAAGAAGGGGAAATACGGCCTCAAGGCGCTGGTCCATCTTGCACAGCTAGAGCCCGGTAAAACTGCCTTCGTGAGCGAGATCGCCGAAAAGAACAATATCTCCAAGAAGTTTCTCGACGCCATTCTTCTGGAATTGCGCAAGGGCGGCATCCTGCGCTCCAAAAAAGGGCCGGGCGGCGGTTATGCGCTTTCCAAGCCGGCCTCCGAGATTTCCATCGGGCAAGCTGTGCGGATTCTGGACGGGCCACTTGCGCCCATCCGCTGCGCCAGCAAAACCGCGTTCGAAGCCTGCGACGACTGCGATCATCCGGACGACTGTCAGGTAAGGCATTCGATGACGGAAGTCAGGGATGCCATTTCCGCGGTTCTCGATACGATGACACTGGAACAGATGGTCGCCAAGCGTTCCTCTGATCTCGCCGACAGGCTCATCCAGTAATCAAAATTGGCCGTTGGGTTCCGGCAGTTTGCCATTGAGATGGAAATCGCCGATTGCGTGATGTTTCCATCGCACCGGATCGTGCACCGTATGTGTGCGAGCATTGCGCCAGTGGCGATCGAAATTGAAGCTCTCGTCGGTTGATGATGTTCCCGCAAGCTCGAACAAGGCATTCGTTGCCTCAAGGGCTGCTTCCGTCGTCAGGATTTTTGCGGATGCTACGGCAATCGACGCTTCAGCGGCGACCTCTGCGGACGGACTGACCTGTGCAATGTCAATCTTGCTTCCGGCACGCTCCAGAACGGCCGCCGCCGCCTCGATTTTAACGGCGATCGACCCGGCCCGTGCGACTGTCAGCGGATCATGGCTTGCGGTATCGATGCCGAGATTGCTGTTGCCGCGTGCCTTTGTGCGCACGAAATCGACCATATCGGCAAACGCTGCGCGGGCGATGCCAAGGTCCACGGCGGCGTGCAGCAATTGTGCCAGGGCGCCAAGCGGAGCTGGTTGCGAAAAGGCCTTATGACTTTCAATCACGGCGTCGGCGGACACATAGAGATTGTCGATCACGACGGTGCCGCTTGCGGTCGTGCGCTGTCCGAACCCCGACCAGTCGTCGATGACAGACAAACCGTCGCTCTCTCTCGCGACGATCGCCATCACCAGCCTGTCCTGCACATCCAGCGCGAAGATGGCGATCCAGTCTGCAAACAGGGCGCCGGTTGAATAATATTTCCGTCCAGAGATACGGTAACCCGGACCGTCCTGCACGAGACGTGTGCTGATGTCGCCAGATGCTTTCGCATCCCGTTCCGCCAGCGCATTGGCAAAATGGTCACCGGCCAGCGCGCGCGTAAAGAAGTAGCGCTTCTGTTCCTCGCTGCCTGCAAGGCGCAGTACATCGAGAATATAAAAATGGTTCTGCGGGATCTGGCCTATGGAACTGTCCGCCTCGGACAGGATGGCGAGCATTTCCGCCAGAAACGGGTTGGAGATATCCGCCCCACCATACTCCGCCGGCACGGTTACACCGAGAAGGCCGGATTGTGCCAAGAGCTGCATCTCATGATGCGGCAGGATACGTTGTCGATCGCGCAGGCTTGATCCTTCGCTTAACCGGCTTGCCATAGATTTGGCGATATCGATCGCCTGGTCTTCATGGGCGATGTAGGGCGCAACCGCCCTGAGCTTTGCTGCCAAGCCAACGACACTGCCCATCCGAGCCTCCTGAAAATTCAACTCAGCCTAAACGGATTGCCTCCCGGCAGCACGGCATCGAGCCACTGCACCGGGTTCTGAAAGGGGAATAAAGCTTCAATATCTCTCGTTGGCTTGGCGTATTTTGCCATGATCGATCGATGTGCCGGTTTCAGGACGAGACCGAACCGTAGCGGCCGCGACTGTATATCAACGGCGAACCGCCCTGCGCGGTGACGGCGACGACCCGGCCAATGATGATGGCATGGCTATGCCTTTCGATAATGTCTTCCACCTCGCAATCGATGGATGCGAGCGAGCCGACGAGAGCAGCAGCACCCGTAACCAGCGTGGTCCATTCCGCACCGCCGTAACGCTGCCGCCCCTTCAGCCCGTCTTTGCCTGAAAAACGCTCGGCCACGACCTGATCCTCGATATCCAGGATGTTGACGCAGAAATGGCCGTACTTGGCGATGACAGGCCATGTGGACGAGGATTTGTTGATGTTGACGATCATCGTGGGTGGATCGACCGAAAGGGCCGTCGCCGACGTCACGGTGGCGCCCGTCCTGTCTTCTCCGTCTCCTGCAGTCACGACAGATACCGTGCCTGCAACATGCCGCATGACGGCTTTTAGTTCTTCGGCCGACGGTGCCGGGAGATGAAATGCCGGTTCGATCGTCAATGACGTGGCAAGCGTGCTCATCATGTCTCCATTGGTTGGCAGCGAAGGATAAATCGGCTCCTGCAGCTGCGTGGATGGGTGAGACGCTATAAGCTATTTAATTTGTAGACAAAGAAGAACATCGCGAAGATCAGCATGAATGTAGAAAGGATTTTCTCCAGCGATATGATTTATCGATGTCGGCGCTGCGAAAATTCCACGCGATGGCGATAATCTGAAACGCCTCACTATGGGCTATGATGCCCTCCCGGATCCGTATCGGTTTCAAAATTCTCATGCACGGCAAAAGCCGGGACGTATTTTCTCCCTTTGCAGCGGCAATCGAAAATTACGCCCTTCATTATCTACTAAATCAGTAGACAAATAGTGCGGTATCGAAACTGCCAGCGAGGCGACCATGTATTCACTGAGCCTGCTCGACAAGAGCCCGATCTCGTCAGGAGAAAGCGCGGTATCGGCGCTTTCCGATACCGTCAAGCTGGCGAAGAGGGCGGAAGAGCTTGGTTATCGCCGCTTCTGGGTGGCAGAACATCATGGCAGCACCGAGCTGGCAAGTTCTGCGCCGGAGGTGCTGATCGCCTGGATCCTGTCGCACACGTCTCGCATTCGTGTCGGTTCCGGTGGCGTCATGCTGCAGCATTACAGCCCTTACAAGGTGGCCGAGGTGTTCAATCTGCTTTCGTCGCTGGCGCCGGGGCGGGTCGATCTTGGTGTCGGCAAGGCGCCGGGCGGGCTGCCGCAATCGACGGAGGCACTGCAGGCCTATCGCCGGGAAAAACCAGATTTCGATCAGCAGTTGGCTGAATTGCAGGCCTTTCTCGCTCACGCCGTGAATTCAGATCGGCCAAATGAGCGCGCCTTTCCCGGCCCGCAGCCGCTGGTGGCCGCGGAACGGTTTTTACTCGGGGCGAGCCCAGGCAGTGCCAGGTTGGCGGCCGCCCAGGGCTGGGATTTCGTTTTTGCCGGGCATCTCAACGGCGACCCGGAAAACCTGCGCCTCAGCCTTGAAACCTATCGTCAGCAGAGCGGTGGAAAGTCGCCGATCCTGGCACTCTCCGCCTATGCATCTGAAAACGCGGCGGATGCACGGGCATTCGTCTCGGAACTAAAGATCTTCAAGGTCTTCCTCGACAACGGCCAGTCGGTCAGCCTTGGTCGCCGCGATCAGGCGGAGGAGTTTGCGAGGCAGGCCGGCGCCACGGACTTTCGCATAGAGGAACGCAAACCGAGTGTGTTGCATGGCACGCCGGGCACCATCCATGCGGAACTCGCACGCCTGACTTCTCTCTACGGCATCGAGGAATTCATTCTCGAACCGCCCGCCGCCGGTATCGACCGGCGCCTGGCATCCATCGAGCTTCTGGCTCGCAATCCTCTCTCGGCAGCAGCCTGATTTCAAGGATATACCGAATGACCAGGAAGATCAGTTTCGGCATCATGTTGCAGGGCGCAGGGGGCCACATGAATGCGTGGCGCCACCCAAAGAGCCCGGTCGATGCCAGTGTCAATCTCGATTTCTTCAGGACCGCCGCGCTGAAAGCCGAAGCGGCGGGCATTGCATTTGCCTTCGTCGCCGACGGCCTCTACATCAATGAAAAATCGATCCCGCACTTCCTGAACCGTTTCGAACCGCTGACCATTCTGGCTGCACTGGCGACGGTGACGAGCAGGATCGGCCTCGCTGGCACGGTCTCCACCTCCTACAGCGACCCCTTCACCATCGCCCGCCAATTTGCCTCACTGGACCTGATCAGCGGCGGCCGCTGTGGCTGGAATGCCGTGACGACCCCGCTCGAGGGGACTGCAAAAAACTACAGCCGTAACCATCCCGAGCACGCATTGCGCTACGAGATTGCCGATGAATATCTAGAGGTTGTGAAGGGCCTTTGGGATAGCTGGGACGACGATGCCTTCACCCGCGACCGTGAGAGTGGACAATTTTTCGACCGTGAAAAGCTGCATACGCTGGGGCACAAGGGTCGGTTCTTTCAGGTCGAGGGCCCGCTCAACATCCAGCGCTCGCCGCAGGGCCAGCCGGTCATTTTCCAGGCCGGATCTTCGGATGCCGGTATCGGGCTTGCCGGAAAACATGCCGATGCGGTGTTCACCAATGGCGTTTCGCTGGAAGGCAACCAGACTTTTTCCCGCCGTGTGAAACAGTCCGCAGTGGCACAGGGACGCTCGGCGGATGACGTCAAGATTTTCCCGGGCGTAGGCCCGATTGTCGGCCGCACACAGGCCGAAGCGGAGGAGAAATATCAAGTCATCCGCAATCTCATCTCTATCGATGAAGCGCTTGCCTATCTCGGTCGCTTCTTCGATCAACACGATTTCAGCGCCTATGATCTCGACGCACCGTTTCCGGACCTTGGGGATATCGGCCGGAACAGCTTTCGCTCCACCACGGACCGCATCAAGCAGGTGGCGAAAGAGCAGGGGCAGACCTTGCGCGAAGCAGCACTGGCAGCGGCCACTCCGCGGGAGGGGTTTGTCGGCACGCCGGATGCGGTCGCCTCCAAGCTCATCGAATGGTTCGAAAACGGAGCAGCCGACGGCTTCATCCTCGGTTTCCCGGTGATTGCGGAAGGTCTGGATGATTTTACCCGCCTGGTCCTGCCGATCCTTGAAGAGCGGGGCTATTTCGACCCGCAGCTCAAGGCCGGCACATTGCGGGAAAATCTCGGCCTGCCGTACCGCCAGAGCGTTTACGCAGGTGTCGATGGAGAAACCGAAAAAGCCCGCGCCTGACACTTTGAAAAGGTGAAACCGCGCCGCCAACCCGGCGGCGCCAACCTTTGGAAAGCAACTCCATGAACATCCACATTGACAGCGCGCGTCATCGCGATGACGCCGAACGGACGATCCTTGCCTACGCACCGGAATTGGTGGCGATCCGCCGCGATCTTCATCAGTACCCGGAACTCTCCTTTCACGAGGGACGCACCGCCAAGGTCATCGCCAGATATCTGCTCTCCTACGGTTTTGAAGTAACGGAGGGTGTCGGCGGTTACGGGGTCGTCGCCACGCTGCGGCGTGGCAAGGGTGACAAGCGGCTCGGCATTCGCGCCGATATCGATGCCTTGCCGATAGAGGAGGCAACGGATCTCCCCTATGCCAGCCACAACCCGCGCGTCATGCATGCCTGTGGGCATGACGGCCATACTGCCATCCTGCTGGGCGCTGCGCGCTACCTTGCAGAGCAGGGCCGTTTTTCCGGCACACTGACTCTGATTTTTCAACCTGCGGAAGAGGTGGGGGCAGGTGCAAAAAAGATGATCGAGGACCGCCTGTTCGAGCGTTTCCCGGTCGATGCGGTCTTCGGCCTCCACAACTGGCCGGGCGTGGCGGCAGGACAGTTCGGGTTCGTCGAAGGGCCGGCCATGGCATCGGTTGACCAGGCGCTGATCCGTATCATCGGCAAAGGCGGCCATGGTGCCTCGCCGCATGAAACGGTCGACCCGGTTCTCGCTTCCGCCTCCTTCATCACCGCCCTGCAGAGTATCGTCGCTCGCAATGTTGATCCCCTGGAAATGGCGGTTCTGACGGTGGGTTCGATCCATGGCGGTTCTGCCTCCAACGTCATTCCGGACAGCGTTGAGTTGAAGCTGACTGCGCGCGCTTATTCACCAGCCGTGCGCGACCGCCTCGAAGAACGCGTTCCAGCACTCGCCCACGCACAGGCGCAAAGCTTTGGCGCGCAGGCAGATGTCAAATACCGCCGTGGTTTTCCACCCGTCATCAACCACATCGAGGAAACCCGTTTTGCCCGTCGCGTCGCGGAAGAGACTTTTCCGGCGGAGCAGGTGGCCGGCGACTTTCGCCCGCGCACGGCAAGCGAGGACTTTGCATACATGCTGCAGGAGCGCCCCGGCTCCTACCTCTTCATCGGCAATGGCGACAGCGCGCCACTGCACAGTCCGCTTTACGACTTCAACGACGACATCATCGTGCCCGCCGCGCGCTATTGGGCGCGGCTTGCCGAAGTTTTTCTCTCCTGACCGACTGACCAAACCGCCTCAAATCTGGGAGTGCGACCCGTGAGTGATCGCTTTTATTACACCACACCGCTCGATCCGCTGGCGCGACCGCTGATCGACGAACTGACGCTCGAATATGACAGCCGCTATGGCAGTTTTTACGATGCCGAAGGTGCAACCATGGAAATGAACCGTTATCAGCCGGACGTGTTTGCACCGCCCAACGGCAATTTCCTGCTGCTGTTGCGCGATGGTCAGGCGATAGCAGGTGGTGCCTTCATGCGCCATGCGGATGAAGGTACCACCGAGGTGAAACGTGTCTGGACCCACTCCGGTTATCGCCGTCAGGGGCTGGCAAAACGCGTGCTGCTGGAACTCGAGGAACAGGCGTTGCGGCAAGGGTATGCCCGCATCTACTTGACTACCGGTTTTCGCCAGCCGGAGGCGGTCGGCCTCTATCTCACCAACGGCTATACGGCCTTGTTCGACACATCCGTCGATCCCGAAACCATCCGAAAGCTTCCGTTCGAAAAGCACCTGACGGTGGGGCGTTTTGCTGTGCAGCCGACTGGCCGCGTAACCGCCCTGCATGGCATCTGAGGAGCTCGACAATGACGATCACGACGGATTTCAACGATATCCCGGCAGAGAAGAACAAAACGGCGGTCAGGCGCGGAGACTACTCGCATTATCGTATCGTGCCGGCCCGGTATCCGGCCCGCACCATCGGCACGGTGTTCGCACTTCTGGTGATCGCCGCCACGCTGCATTCGGTTCTCGGCAATCCTCGCTGGGGCTGGGATGTGTTTGCGGAATGGTTCTTCGCCGAACCGGTTCTGGTCGGTCTGGCACGCACGCTGCTGCTGACGGCGCTCGGTGCGCTGTTCGGGTTCATTCTCGGCACCGGTCTGGCGCTCGCGCGTGTGTCACGCTCGCCGCTGCTGGTCGGGGTGTCATGGACCTATATCTGGATCTTTCGTTCGATCCCGTTGATCGTGCTGTTGCTCATCCTCAACAATCTCGGTTATCTCTACGAGACGATCACCGTTGGCGTGCCCTATACCGGCATCAACTTCATCAGCTGGAACACGACGCAGCTGATCACGCCTTTTGCCGCAGCCGTTTTGGGCCTCACGCTCAATCAGGCGGCCTTTGCTTCGGAAATCATCCGCGGCGGCATTCTCTCCGTCGACCAGGGACAGCTGGAGGCGGCGTCCGCACTCGGTCTGCCGCGTCACCGTCAAGCCTCGCGCATCATCCTGCCACAGGCCATGCGCTCTATCCTGCCGACCGCTTTCAACGATATCATTGGTCTCGCCAAGGGAACATCGCAGGTCTACATCCTGGCGCTGCCAGAACTGTTCTACACGATCCAGATCATCTATCGCCGCAATCTGGAAGTCATTCCGCTGCTCATGGTGGCCACGGTCTGGTATCTCGTCATCCTGACGGTTCTGTCGATTATCCAGCACCATATCGAGCGGCATTATTCACGCGGGGCGCTGCGCAATCCACCACCTTCGATCTTTTCCGGTCTTTATCGCCGTTTTTCGCCGGCACGCGGAGACGCTACAATTGCCAAAGAGGAACCGGTCGTCCGCGCGGGCTCAAAGCCGGTCAGCCGCAATCCGCTGCATGCGCGCGGCGGGGAGGTGACGATCCATGCCGTCTCGAAAAGTTTCGGTCCCCTGAAAGTGCTTGATGACGTATCGCTGCGCATCGCGGCCGGCAGTGTCACCACCATTCTCGGCCAGTCCGGATCCGGCAAATCGACGCTGTTGCGCTCCATCAACCACCTGGAACGTGTCGATGACGGATTTATCGCCATCGACGGAGAGCTGATCGGTTACCGTCAGGATGGCGAGACCCTCTACGAACTGAAGGAGAAGGACATTCTCAAACGCCGTGTCGAAGTCGGCATGGTGTTCCAGAATTTCAATCTCTTCCCGCATCTGACTGCGCTGGAAAACATCGTCGAGGCGCCGGTGACGGTGCGCGGCCTGCCACGCCGGCAAGCCGAGGTCGAAGCGCTTGATCTTCTCGCACGCGTCGGACTGACCGACAAGGCGTATGCCTTTCCACGCCAGCTGTCCGGCGGCCAGCAGCAGCGTGTGGCGATTGCCCGTGCGCTCGCGCTCAAACCAAAGGTCCTGTTGTTCGATGAGCCGACCTCGGCGCTCGACCCGGAACTTGTCGGCGAAGTGCTCGATGTCATCAAGGAGCTTGCCCGTTCCGGTGCCACGCTCGTTATCGTCACCCACGAAATCGGCTTTGCCCGTGAAGTCTCCGATCAGGTCGTCTTCATGGAACAGGGCCGCATCCTTGAAACCGGCTTGCCGGACAAGGTTTTCAAACGGCCGGATCATCCGCGTACTGCGGCATTCCTCGCCAAAGTTCTCTAACTCAAAACAAGGAAACACTCAGGATGTCATACAGAACACGACTTCTCAGCATAGCCGCCGGCGGCCTCCTGTCGCTTTCGGCGGCGCTCGCTTCGAATGCGCAGGCTCAAGGCCCCGATCTTTCACCCACACAGAAGGATCGCGTGCGCGTCGAAAAGGTGGAGGCCGCTGCCAAGCTCATCCCCGCCGATTTCAAGTTCGTGACGCCGGGCAAACTGACGGTCGCCTCCATTCCCGGACGGCTGCCGTTTGCGGTCTATGCCAATGATAACAAGACCCCGGTCGGAAGCGAGCCGGATATCGCACAGCTGGTCGCCGACAGTCTCGGCTTGGAGCTTGAGCTGGTGCCCATCGCCTGGGCCGACTGGCCGCTCGGCGTCACTTCCGGCCGTTTCGATGCGGCGATACACAACATCACGGTGACCGAAGAACGCAAGCAGAAATTCGACTTCTCGACCTATCGCAACGATCTCATCGGCTTTTATGTGCCACTCAACAGCGCGGTGCAGAGCATCTCCAAGCCGGAAGACGTCGCCGGCCTCAAGGTGATCGTGTCTTCCGGCACCAATCAGGAGGAGATCCTGTTGCGCTGGAGCGAGGCCAACAAGGCCAAGGGTTTAGCGCCGAGCGAAGTGCAGTATTACGACGACGAGGCCGTGCTTGATGTCGCGCTGCAATCCGGTCGCGCCGATGCCTATCTCGGCCCGAACGCCACCTCCGCCTTCAAGGCGGCGCAGGAGAATAAGACGAGGCAGGTCGGCACATTCTCCGGCGGCTGGCCGGAAACTGCCGAAATCGCGGTCGCGACCAAAAAGGGTGGGGGCCTTGCCGACGCGTTCACCACGGCCCTCAACGCCCAGATCGAGAACGGCAACTATGCCAAGGTTCTTGCGCGCTGGAACCTTTCGGCCGAAGCCATCAAGCAGTCGCGTACGAACCCGCAGGGTCTGCCCAAGAGCTGACCCTGTCCATCTCTGAGTGTCGAGGGAAACAGCAACTCGGCGACGCGGGCAATCCTTTGGCCCGCGTCCTTTGCCCATCAACCGGATGAACGCCATGACCATGATCCAAAACCTCAGCCGCCTGATCGGCGTTGGCCTCCTCAGCCTGCCTCTGCATGTCTATGATGTAATGGCCGCCGACGATATCTTCGATCTTTCTCCGGAACAGTCCGGCCGCATCCGTGTCGAAACGGACACGGCAGCGATTGCCGCGCTCCCGAAGGATTTCAAGTTTGCCAATTCCGGCAAGTTCACGGTCGCCGTCTCCACCGGTGGGCCGCCACTGGCGACCTATGCCACTGACGCCAAAACCGTCGTGGGCGCCGATCCTGATTACGCTCTGGCGATCGCCGATAGCATCGGACTCGAACTGGAGCTTGTGCCTGTCGCCTGGGCTGACTGGCCGCTTGGACTGGTCTCCGGAAAATACGATGCGGTCATTTCCAATGTCGGCGTTACCGAGTTACGCAAGAAGAAATTCGACTTCTCCACCTATCGTCAGGGCCTGCACGGTTTCTTTGTCAAGGCCGACAGTGCTATCCAGGATATCAGGGAACCGAAGGATGCGGCAGGGCTGCGCATCACGGTGGGCGCCAGCACCAATCAGGAACGCATCCTGCTCAAGTGGAGCGAAGAAAACATTGCCGCAGGACTGAAGCCAATCGAGCTGCAATATCACGACGACGATGCGGCCAGGATCATTGCGCTCCAATCCGGGCGTGTCGATGTCATCGTCCAGCCGCATGCACAACTCGTCTATATCGCTGCCCGAGACAGGAACATCAGGCGCGCAGGCACGCTCTCGGCCGGCTGGCCCGAGCGCTCGGATGTGGCTATCACCACGCGCAAGGGGTCTGGTCTTGCCGATCCGCTGACGCTTGCAACCAACGATCTCATCAAATCCGGCGCCTACGCCAAAATCCTTGAACGCTGGCATCTATCGGAGGAAGCACTGCCGGAGTCGGAGACAAACCCGCCGGGTTTGCCGGAAAATTGATGCGGTGCCGCTTCGAAAAGGACGGCGGACCATTCAGGATGCCGGTGCAAACCGCTCGATACTTTTATAGCCTGATGCAATCAATGTGGCATTGAGTTCGGCGTTTCCGTCAATTTGCAAAGAGGAAATGTCCGCTGAGATATTCTGTGCGTCGCGGGAAAGGCACTGTTTCGGCACTTTCGCCGCCACCAGATGATGCGAACATCGACGGTCGGCGAAGGTCATCTACTTATAGCATCCCGACATGCCAAAATCCCAAAGTGAAGCCATGGAGATTAATGGCATGTCGCATATGGGAAATAAAATGTACCCCTGGAGGACACTGATATTTGATAATATGCATTATGGAACTTATTAATTGCTGTTTATGCTCAGATACTTGCGTTGGAGAACTTATTTATCGTCTCAGACCTTATCCGACGATGCCCAGCTCGATCTCGAAACTCAGCCCATCATGCGAATGCGTGTTCATATGCGACTTGCTAGTAATTTCAATGATTTCACTTTCGAGATTTGGATATGTCAAAATGCTATACTCAGGTCGCCCTTACCGATCGCCTGCGTCTTCATTATCTGGTGACGGCAGAGGTTTTGGTCAATGATATGGCGCGTCATCGATCCAGGATCTATCGCTCATTTACGGTGAGGAAGATGATGGCTTAGGCTTTTTGGTTACGTGCCCGAGGCGGGCCGCCAATGTCTTCCATGCGACTCTCGAAGCACAGTGTCTTTTTTGCGACATCTGGCTGCTGGGAAAGCGACCTTATGATCTTCGAGCGCAAGCTCAGTCATGGAACGGATCATCGCAACTTTCTCGTCCGTATCATGGCGTCAGCCCACCGTCCACAAGGCTCTCCTACCATTTCCCGTAACCAACCATTTTACTCCTAAAGCCTTGCCATAAATCTCTCCGAAATCATCGGTTGACAGCTAACATGTTAGACGACTACCACTAGGCAATCAGAGGAGGAGACACTCATGACACGCTTCGGTCTATCCGTCGCATTGACCACCCCGTTCGACGAGAATGGCGATATCGTGCTCGATATGATGCTCGCGCAGGTGAGACGCGGCCTTGCCGGTGGCTGCAACAGCTGCACCCTCTTCGGCACGACCGGTGAAGGGTCTTCGATCGGCCATCAGGAACGGGAGCGCGTCCTGTCGGCAGTGCTCGATGCCGGTGTGGCACCTGAGCAGATCGTTGTCGGCGTGCTGGTGGATTCGGCGGAAGATGCGGCCGAACAGGCCAGGCTCGCGCTCGATCGCGGCGTACGCAACATTCTTCTCGCACCACCCTCCTATTTCAAGAACGTCAGCGACGAGGGCCTGTTTCGCTGGTTTTCGCGGGTGTTTTCGCTGCTTGGGTCCAAGGCGCGAGATATCCTCGTCTACAACATCCCGTCCGTCACCATGGTGAAGCTCAGCGTGCCGCTCGTCGCCCGTCTGCGCGAAGCGTTCCCCGGCATCGTCACCGGCGTCAAGGATTCGGGTGGTGACTGGGATCACACGCAAGCTCTGCTGAAAGACCATTCCGACCTAATCATCCTGATCGGCGACGAACGGCATCTGGCGCAGGGTGTGCGCATGGGTGGTCAGGGCGCCATTTCCGGTGTTGCCAATTTTGCGCCGCAGGAAGTCGGTGCCATGGCCAATGAGGGGCGTGACGATCCGCGCGTGGTCGAACTTGTGGTCGCGCTCCTGAAGCACCCGGTCACGCCTGCCGTCAAGGCGATGGTCGCCCGTGAACTCGGCGATCAGAAATGGCTTGCGGTTCGCGCGCCGCTGCTTTCTACATCGACCGACGTACAAAACGAACTCGGCCACCTCTTTGACGGACTTTTCCGCACGAAGGCGGCCTGAGCACCAAAAAACGACCGCAACAGGGACAGTGATGCAACAACACGACGACCAGCAGGTGGAAGAACCCACGCTTCGGGAAAAGGCCTATGAGAGCTTTACCCGACATCTGCTGGCGCGTGACGTGCGGCCCGGCCAGTTCGTGTCGCAGCGTCGCCTTGTCGAACTGACCGGCCTGCCGCTCGGTGCCATTCGTGAACTGATCCCACGGTTGGAGGCCGAGGGGCTGATCAAGACGGTGCCGCAGCGCGGATTGCAGATCGCCCATATCGACCTGCATCTGATCCGCGAAGCATTTCAGCTGCGCCTGTTTCTGGAAAAGGAAGCGGTCGCACTATTTGTTCATTCGGCATCCGACGAACTGATCGGCAGGATGATCGGCAAACATCGCGAACTTGCGGCGGCGGCCGCCGCCGGCAACGAAACGCCGGAACTGGAAGCGGAAGCGCAGGCGGTCGACTGGGGCATGCATGACGCCTTTATCGATGCGCTCGGCAACCGCATCATTTCGAATGTCTACCGCGTCAACTCGATCAAGATGCGGCTGATCAACCAGGAACGTTTTCGCATCAATGGCCGTGTCGCGTCGGTCATGGGCGAGCATATGGGCGTGCTTGACGCCATCGAGCGCCGCTCCGCCGAGGATGCGGTCCTGGAACTCGTTAAGCATATCGGACATGCGAGGGACCGCGCCCTCAGGATTTAAACAGGCAGAATTTCAACGTTCATGAGCCGGGATGAGGAGATCCCGGTAAACCTTGGAGGAGGACATCATGACATCACCATTCTGGACCCCCACCCGCCGCAACTTTCTGGCAGGCTCCGCAGCACTGGGTGCGGCAGGCCTTGTCGGCGCGCGCACGGCATCGGCTGCCGTCGACTGGAAACGCTTTGCCGGCACCACGCTGGAAGTGAACCTCGTCAAAAGCCCGCGCGGCGAAATCCTGTTGAAATACATGAAGGATTTCGAGGCGCTGACCGGCATCAAGGTCAATGCCGAAGCGACCCCTGAACAGCAGCAGCGCCAGAAGACGACGATCGAACTGTCGTCCGGCCGGCCCAGCTTCGACGTCGTGCATCTCAGCTACCACGTGCAGAAACGCCAGTATGAAAAGGGTAAGTGGCTGGCCGATCTTTCCGGCTTCTTCAAGGACCCGAGCCTTACCGACCCATCCATGGTGGAAGGCGATTTCGCCGAGGCCGGCCTGAAATTCGCCAAGGATGCCGATGGCACCCTGCGCTCCCTGCCCTTCTCCGTCGATTACTGGATCGTCTACTGGAACAAGGAACTGTTCGACGCCAAGGGCCTCAAATATCCTGCAAGTTTCGAGGAAATGGTCTCTACGGCCGAAGCCCTCACCGACAAGTCCACCAACACGTTCGGTTTTGTCGCGCGTGGCCTGAAGAATGCCAATACCCCGGTCTGGACCTCGCTGATGCTGGGTTACGGCGCAACCCCGATCGTTGATGGCAAGATTGCCAGCGATAGCAAGGAAGCCGTTGAAGCGGCAAAAATGTATCAGACGCTGATGACCAAGGCCGCCCCGGTCGGCGTCTCCGGCTTCAACTGGGCCGAAGCGCAATCCGCCTTCCTGCAGGGCAAGGTCGGCATGTGGTTCGATGGCGTCGGTTTTGCGCCGCCGATCGAAAACCCGGAAAAATCCCGCGTCGTCGGCAAGACCGGTTACAGCGTCATCCCCAAAGGTCCTGCCGCACAGGCCGCCGGCACATTCGGCGATGGTCTGGGCGTTACCGCTGCCAGCACCAAGAAGGAAGCCGCCTACCTGTTCTGCCAATGGGCGATCTCCCATGAAATGGGTGCGCATCTGCTGCAGGCCGGTGCCGGCGTGCCGTATCGGCAGTCGATCCTCGACGATGCCGCAGTTCGCAAGGGCGTCACCATGCCGGGCGAATGGGTGGATGCGGTGGTTGCCTCCGGCAAGGTTTCGCAGCTGGCGCTGCCGGTGATCATCCCGGTCACCGAGTTCCGCGACATTTATGGCGTGGCGCTTACCAACATGATCGGCGGTGCCGATCCGGCGACTGAGCTCAAGAAAGCGGGCGAACAGTTCGCACCGGTTCTGGCACGCAGCGAGGGATAATGGCTTCCGTGACCGTTGATACGAGCGCGGCAGACGCCGTGACAGCAAAAGGGGTAAAGCCGCCCAGGCTTGCCCCCAATTACTGGCCCTTCGTCGTCCCGGCCCTCGTGGTCATCGGCGCAGTCATCGTTTTTCCCTGGGTGTTCACCCTGTGGATGAGCGTCAATTCCTGGACACTTGGACAGGAGCAGGAGTTCATCGGGCTGGATAATTACATCCGGCTCGCCGGTGACATGCGCTTTTGGGAAAGCATGTGGCACACGGCGATCTACACCGTTCTTTCGGTCGTGGCGCCGCTGTTCCTGGGAACGCTCGCTGCCCTCGTCTTCGACGGCCAGTTCCCGCTCCGCGGTTTTTTGCGCGGCGTGTTCGTGATGCCGATGATGGCGACCCCGGTCGCCATCGCGCTGGTCTGGACCATGATGTTTCACCCGCAGCTCGGCGTGCTCAATTACCTCTTGTCGCTGGTCGGCATAGGCGCGCAAGAATGGATTTATAACCAGTCGACGGTCATCCCGTCGCTGGTTCTGGTCGAAACTTGGCAATGGACACCGCTGATCATGCTGATCGTGCTCGGCGGTCTCGCCGCCGTCCCGCGCGAACCTTATGAGAGTGCGGAAATCGACGGTGCCAATGCCTGGCAGAAATTTCGTTACCTGACGCTTCCGATGATCGCGCCCTTCCTGATGATCGCCGTCATCATCCGCTCCATCGATGCCGTCAAAAGCTTCGACATCATCTACGCGATGACGCAGGGCGGCCCGGGCACGGCCTCAGAAACCATCAATATCTACCTCTACAACACCGCCTTTGCCTATTACGACATCGGTTACGGATCGGCCATGGCCGTCGTCTTTTTCGTCGTCATCGTGGCGCTGTCCTTCGTGCTGATGATGGTCCGCGCCCGCACCAACTGGGCCGACATGGAGGACCGCTGATGACACATCGTATGCTCAACCGTATCGGCCTTCTGTTCGCCGCTCTGGTGATGATTTCGCCGGTCATCTTGTTCTTCATCTGGATGATCTCGCTGTCCCTCAAATTCGAGATCGACAACGGTGCTTATCCGCCGATCCTGATCCCCGAACGGGTTGCATGGTCGAACTATGCAAAGGTATTCGAGGAGAACAACTTTCTTCTCTATTTCTGGAATTCGGTCCTCGTCACCGGCGCCGCCACTCTGCTGGCGCTCGTCATCGGCGTTCCCGCAGGTTACGGCATCGCGCGGCTGAAGGCGGAGCGTGCTGCCATGGTGATCATGATCGCCCGCATGACGCCCGGCCTCTCCTTCCTCATCCCACTTTTCCTGCTGTTCCAATGGATGAACCTGCTCGGCACGCTTCTGCCGCAGATCATCATCCATCTCGTCGTCACCGTGCCGATCGTCGTGTGGATCATGATCGGTTATTTCGAGACGACGCCGAAGGAACTGGAGGAAGCCGCCAGCATAGACGGCGCCACCTCATGGCAGGTGTTTCGCCTCGTGGCGCTGCCGATCGCCAAGCCCGGCATCGTCGTCGCTTTCATCCTTGCGGTGATCTTCTCGTGGAACAATTTTGTGTTCGGCATCGTGCTCGCCAGCCGCGAGACCCGCACCCTGCCGGTCGCCGTCTATAACATGCTGTCCTTCGAACAGGTCAGCTGGGGGCCTCTGGCCGCCGCCGCATTGATCGTCACCCTGCCGGTTCTGGTGCTGACCATGTTCGCGCAGAAACAGATCGTCGCGGGCCTGACCGCCGGCGCGGTCAAGGGCGGCTAAAAACACTTTTGGAAATCGGGAGGATTTTCACCCATGGCTACAGTCAACATCCAGAACATCGCCAAGCGTTTCGGCGCCGTCGAAGTCATCCGTGATCTCAGCGTCGATATCGCCAACGGCGAATTCGTTGTCCTTGTCGGCCCGTCCGGCTGCGGAAAATCGACGCTGCTGCGCATGGTCGCCGGTCTGGAGGAAGTCTCCGGCGGCGCCATCCGCATCGGCCCGCGCGAGGTCTCGCACCTGCCGGCCCGCGACCGCGACATCGCCATGGTGTTTCAGAACTACGCGCTCTACCCGCACATGACGGTAGCCGACAATATGGCCTTCGCGCTGAAGCTCAAGAAGGCCGATGCCAACGAGACACGGCGCAAGGTGGAAAGTGCTGCCGCCATCCTGGGCCTGGAAAAACTGCTCGACCGCTATCCACGCCAGCTTTCCGGCGGCCAGCGCCAGCGTGTCGCCATGGGCCGTGCGCTGGTGCGCGATCCGCAGGTGTTTTTGTTCGACGAACCGCTCTCCAACCTCGACGCCAAGCTGCGCGTACAGATGCGCGCCGAGATCAAGGCGCTGCACCAGCGCATCGGCACCACGATCATCTACGTCACCCACGACCAGATCGAGGCGATGACCATGGCCGACAAGATCGTCGTCCTGCACGATGGCCATATCGAACAGGTCGGCGCACCGCTCGACCTCTACGATCGTCCGGCAAACCTGTTCGTCGCGGGTTTCATCGGCTCGCCGGCAATGAATTTCATCGATGGCCAGATCGAGGAAGGCGTTTTCCGCAGCGACAAGGGCCTCGTCCTGCCGCTGCCGCCGCATGCCGACACGGCAAAGCTCGGCGGCCGCAAACTGGTCTACGGCATTCGCCCTGAACATATCCGCGCCGAAACCACTGGCGGAATTTCGGGACGTGTCGAGATCGTTGAAGGCACCGGCTCGGAAATCTTTGCCCGCATCAAAAGCCAGGAGGAGGAAATCTCCTGCCTGTTCCGCGAACGTCTCGACATTCGTTTCGGCGACGATATTGGTATCGCGGTGGATGCGACGCGGGCACATCTGTTCGACAAGGCTAGTGGGCAGAGGATGTAAGGCTTTTAGACGATTGGGACGCCGCTGCCTCGACTTCCAATCCGCTGTTTCACGATCGGCTCCGGTCCGCGACCTTTCGAGGCCATTTTTTTGTAGCGATGGCTCAAAATGTCATCGCTACACCCGCCCACGGCCATGCTGTTCGGAAAGCAGCGCATCAACTTTCGACCGATCTCCATCAGCAAGGACGAATGGTTTACCGCCGACCACGAGGCAGCAGGAAGGACTACCTCCGCTTCGTGACCGAGGCGCCTCGCCGCATGATACCATTGCCCATATAAGTGCCTCCGGTGTCGAAGTGCTGGCTGGTCCGGCCAGCCGGGATGGTGCGCTCGTCAGGCTCGTTTCGGTCCATTGCCGTGATCCGGACGGCAGCCTCATCGAAATCGGCCCCTACACGGGGGATGTCGCAGGGAACGTAGATCGATTTTAGGGGTTCTCAAACCTTAACCTATGAGGAACTCCCAATGACCACGATGACGATGGAAGAGCTTTCCAAAAAACTGGCGAAGATCGACTTCTGCATGTTCAACACGACCGGCGGATCCGGAAGGATCAATAGCCGCCCGATGAGCAATAACGGCGATGTCGAGTATGACGGCGATTCCTGGTTTTTCTCATACGAGGACACGCGCAAGGTCAGCGAGATTGGCCGCAATAGCGGGCTCGCCCTCACCTTTACCGCGCCACCAAGCATCCTCGGCAAGCCCGGTATCTTCATTGCGATCGATGGCCAAGCAACTCTGATCCGCGACAAGGCACAGTTCGAACAACATTGGGTGAGGGATTTAGATCGCTGGTTCCCGGAAGGCATCGACACACCCGGCATTCTGCTCATCAAGGTTTCGGCGCAAGCGATCGACTATTGGGACGGCGAGGACAACGGGCGTATCGAACTTCCGTCGGTAGATGCCGTCTCCGGAGGTGCCGTATGAGCGCGCAGGAGATCGCCAGCGACAGGGTCTGTGCCGAATCCCGTGAGGCCGTAAACATGGCACCTGCAGCGCTCAGGCACTGGCTCGATACTGATGACAGCAATGTCGGAGTATGGCGGTGGTGAGACTGTCGGGCATCATTTCGGCCGTCGTATCGTCGAGATCAAGCACAAGACGAAAGCGACCCTGACTGATGTCGAGCATTCGACGTGAGGCCATTCGCTGATGAGCTGGGGGCACGCCCCTCTCAGGGACTGGGATAACATCTGCGAAGCTTTCTCCGCTGCAAGACTTCGCGAGGCTGCTGCCGTCGGTCGAGCAAAATATGAGGCTTGTTCGTAACAAATCCCGTCCCCGTGCGTTGTCGGCGGCACGGGAGAAATATGTATGCCAGACGCCACTGGATCTACCACTATGGCCGAATCTTTGCGAGCAGCCGGATCAAGGCCACAATCTGTCGAACTCCGCGATATGCTGTTTGAGGATGAGCGCGCTCTCTGGAGCATCGAGCGAGGCTCATCACCCATTATAGCGACGGCGATTCACGAAGGGCATTCGGTCCGAACAGATCTGGCCGACCAATATGCGTTGATGTCCGACGAGAGATTGCGCGAAGAAGATCCCTATACTGCCTATACGATCTGCGACGTGCAAAACCGCGTTACATTTCACCGGTCCCGGTTTGAAGTCGATCTCAACCGCAATCGCGATGGCGCGATATATCTGTCTCCCGAACAGGCATGGGGATTGAGGGTCTGGTCCGGCGTGCTGCCACCCGAATTCATCGAAGCATCGTTACAGATACATGATGCATATTACGAGACACTGAAAACCACCCTTCGAGGCATCGAGCGACAGTTCGGTCGGTTCGTCCTGTTGGATGTTCACAGCTACAATCATCGTCGCGATGGCCGTGAGGCCGCGCCGACCGAACAAGCATCTGCACCCGACATCAACATCGGCACATTCTCCATGGATCGGCAGCGTTGGACGCCTGTCGTCGATGCATTGATCGCACATCTGACCTCATTTGAGATCGATGGCCGACCGATTGATGTCAGGGAAAATGTCGCGTTTCAGGGTAAGGGCGAGCAGACCCGGTTCGTCCACGAGCACTTCCCGAACTCCGGCTGCGCGATTGCAATCGAGTTCAAGAAATTCTTCATGGACGAATGGACCGGCGAACCGGACGTCGAAATTCTGGATCAGCTTCGCAACATGATCTCTACCGCTGTGCCTGTGCTTGAAAAAGCATTGGACGGTCAACCATGAGGAGCGCACCCGCCGCAGACGCATATGCCGACGACGAATGGTTGAACGACATCATTTCCTGCCTCGCTGAGGGTAAATCGGTCCGGCGCGACCTGCCGGGCGGCGGGCGGCTTCATATCGACAGACCCTTGCCGTTTCTGTGCGTTCATATTGCCGAAGACGATGCGGAGCCGGTGGCGCGTGACATCGCGCAGGCAAATGCGGCCTACCTGATTGCACCCCATGCTCCGGTGGCGATCAAGGTGATTGATGCCGTTGCCAAGGCCATGAGAGGCCGCTTTGGCTCCTTTGCCGTTTTCGATCTTGGCGAGCTCACACAGGATCGCTTTCTGACCGAGGACTCGCCTTTTCTTCCGCCTTTTGAGATAGCCATATGGTCGAGCGATGACATGGTAGAGGCAGCAGAATGCTTCTCCTCGGCGATCAGCGATAGCGAGGCCCGGTTTCGTACGCCCAAGGTGGAACGCGTAACAACACCGCCATACCGTGAAGACATAGAGCTGGCGCGCGTTATGCGGCTTTCGACGCTCGCCATCAGGTTCGCACCTGTTTACCGTCAGGCAGGCACGGATAACGCTTATCCGGAATTGCGTGAGCAGCTTGTTGCCATGATCTTCGATGCCGGCTTAAAGGCTATGGCATCCTTCATTGAATCCGGGGGAATCCTCACGCTCAAGACCCATCGGGCACTCGGGCGCAGAGCTTTCGTCGACGCCGTCACGCGTGTCGACCGGAGCATCGACGAGGTTGCCTCGTCCTTTGATTTCCTGCTTGCGGTGACGCCGATCAACGCTGAAGCGGCTTTCGAGGCCTTCCGGGCGAATGGCGACCATCCCGCCTTTCTCTATCGCCCCCTCACCGTCCAGATCGAGTCCGCCAAACGCAAGCTGTATTCGATTTCATTCGATCATCTGGAAGACCCGGTTCTTTACCAACTCTACCGCGAAAAGCAGCATGAGCTCGACTTGCAGCTTTCCCTGCTCTCGTTCCGCCAGAAGCCACAGTTCGTCGAATTCGGTCGCGCCCTTTACGGGCCTGTGGAGCCGTCGCTTCTCGACGAAGCCAGAATGATTCTGGCGCATCTTGCCAACATCGATGCCGATGATGACGGAAATGCTGATAACGCCATCGCCGACAGTGGCTATGTCCAGGCTCGCGCGCTTAACATGATTGCGGCCTACCAAACGCAACTCGACGAATTCGAGGTGTCTGTCGAGCTTCGCGATGACCTGCCATCAGGATTGATGGTTTCGGGACACCGCCTTCTGATCTCGAGCGCGACCCTGATGGACAAGAAGAGGGTCGATCCTCTGCTCTCCCATGAGATCGGCGTTCACCTGCTCACCTATTTCAACGGCTCCGCGCAGGGCCTTCGGCTCTTCCGCACCGGGCTTGCGGGTTACGAGGGCATGCAGGAGGGCCTGGCGGTGTTTGCGGAGTATCTTTCCGGCGGGATGACCACTGCCCGGTTGAGACTGATCGCCGCGCGGGTCGTGGGCTGCGCTTCCATGCTGAATGGCGCATCGTTCTCGCAAACCTATTCGATCCTGGTAGACGAGTACAATTTCTCTTCGCCTGCCGCCTTCAACCTGGTGCTTCGGCTCTATCGAGGCGGTGGCCTCGCCAAGGATGCCATTTACCTTCGCGGACTGCTTGCCTTGCTCGCCCATCTGAGAACCGGCGGCGCTCTTGAACCGTTCTGGATGGGCAAGATCGCCGCGTCACACTTCACCGTGATGCAGGAACTGGCCGAGCGGGGGTTGTTGCGATTGCCGGCGGTTCGACCACTTTTTCTCGAAACAGAAGAGGGACGCGCCCGTCTGGCTGTGGCCAGAAGCGGAATGCGCCCAATCGACATGATACAAAAATAGGAGACACGATGCGTATCGCTTTTTTCGTCAATTCAATCGCCGACGAGGCAGGTTTTTTCACCACGACATCGCTCGCGCTGGCCGCCCTTGGGCGTGGTCACGACGTTTGTTACCTCACGCCCGGCGATTTTGTTTTGCGCCCGGATGACAGCCTGTTGGTTCGCGCCACGTCGGTAAAAGGAGCAAAGGCGAAAAAGGCGGACACATTCGTTGCCGCCCTCCAGAGCGATCAGGCAAAAGTCGAAACGATCCCGGTCGAAGATATCGACGTATTGTTCCTGCGCAACGATCCCTCGCAGGATGCCGACGAGCGCCCTTGGGCGGCCCATGCAGGCATCCTCTTCGGCCGTCTTGCCGCGGATCGCGGGGTCCTGACCGTCAATGATCCCGACGGCCTCGCGCGTGCTCAAAACAAGTTGTATTTTCAGGAATTCCCGGAGAAGGTCCGGCCGAAAACACTGATCTCCAAAAGCATTGAGGAAATCAGGGACTTCATTGACGAGCAGAAACAGGGAGCGATCCTGAAACCTCTGCAGGGCTCGGGAGGAAAGAACGTCTTCAAGATCGCCTCGAGCAAGGAAGCCAACCTCAACCAGATTTTCGAAGCCGTCAGTGGCGAAGGCTATCTGATTGCACAGGGCTATCTTCCCGATGCAACGGCGGGCGACATCAGGCTGTTTCTGATGAATGGTCGACCGCTGCAAAGAGATGGCGCCTATGCCGCGCTGCGTCGCGTACCAGCCAAGGGCGAGGTTCGATCGAACATGCACGTGGCAGGCACGGCTGCTCCCGCTGAAATAACCCCGAAAATTCTCGAGGTCGCGGAAATGGTTCGTCCCAAATTGGTCGGCGACGGCATGTTCCTGGTCGGACTAGATATTGTTGGAGACAAGATCCTGGAGATCAACGTGTTCACACCCGGCGGCCTGCCGGATATCGCCGAACTGCATGGCGTCGATCTCTCCGTCGATGTTGTCATCGCCCTCGAGCAGAAGGTCGAGATGCGCAAGAACTACGCCGGCAAAATCAGCAACGCGGTCCTGGCGACGTTGTAAAATATCGTCTGCCGTGGATCTACCAACCGTGACTGTGTTGATCATACGGCCGATCCGCCTCATAAATGCGCAGTTTCACAGTGTGCATTTATGAGGCAAAAGCGCCGGTCGGGATGACTGCCTGGCCGAGAATTTTATCCATCCTTACCGTGTCGATCCTTTGCCATCTCGGGCGGTGCAACAGGTGTGGTAAGCGCATTCGTTGCACCTTCGGTTTCTTCGTCAGCGGGTACTTTGTCCGCAGCGCTTTTGTCGCCATGGGCCTTCTCTGCTGCTTCGGCATCGACATCGTATTCGGGTGCTCGTTCCATTTCAGGATTGGACATCTGGTTCTCGCTGTTTTGTTGAACTTGATACGGAACGAAGTTGCCCGCGCGACTGTTCCACAGGCTTGCGTATGACCAAGGACAAGCCCGAATGCCATCACAACAGAAACCTGAAATTGACATTGAATGCGACGTGGCCGTGATTGGAGCCGGCACGGCTGGACTGGCGGCCGAACGCAGCGCTCGCCGAGCAGGCGCACGCACCCTGCTCATCGATGACCGGTTTGCCGGAACGACATGTGCGTCAATTGGCTGCATGCCTTCGAAGCTTCTGATCGCCGCCGCGAAAACTGCTCACAGCATGGGCGTCTCGTCGCAATTCGGAATACATGCGGGCAACGTGACCATAGACGGCAAGGCGGTCATGGAGCGTGTTCGAACTCTGCGTGACGCGTTTGTGGCATCGGCCCTCGAATCGATAGAGGATCTGCCGGACAGTGCGAAACTGAAAGGCTTGGCAAAGTTTATCAGCGCTGACAGACTGGCGGTCGACGGCAGGATCATCCACGCCAGGTGCGTGGTGATCGCCACCGGTTCCCGACCGAGCATTCCTAAGATGTTCGATGGGATGAAAAACATTCTGACAAACGAAACCGTGTTCGAAATTGACAAACTCCCCTTCTCACTCGCGGTGGTCGGCGCGGGA
Source organism: Endobacterium cereale (assembly GCF_009617585.1). Classification (GTDB taxonomy): domain Bacteria; phylum Pseudomonadota; class Alphaproteobacteria; order Rhizobiales; family Rhizobiaceae; genus Neorhizobium; species Neorhizobium cereale. The sequence goes on from NZ_WIXI01000050.1 coordinate 383,715, forward strand.
CCGCTTGGACTTGAATTGGCGCAGGCATTCTCCCGCCTCGGGGTTGACGTTACAGTCTTCGACGAGGGGGACACGGTTTCGGCTTTGAAGGACCATGACGTGGCGAAGTCGCTGCATACGTTACTTGAACGGGAATTCACGATTCATCTAGGGGTAAAAATCAACGCCTCACAGTCGGACGAAACAACTGATATCTCCTGGTCCGGGGCATCTGAGGGAAAAAAACGCTTCACGCATGTCCTCCTTGCTGCGGGCCGCCCGCCGAACTTCGGTGGACTGGACCTTGCCAATACAGGTCTCGAACTGGACGAGCACGGAACCCCTGTATTTGACAGTCAGACCATGCAATGCGGAAAATCCTCCATCTTTATCGCAGGCGACTGCGACGCTGCGTTACCGGTCCTCCATGAGGCATCAGCGGAAGGCGCTATCGCTGGCAACAACGCTGCGTGCTTTCCGGACGTCCGGCCTTCAAAGCGGTCAACACCCTTGGCAATAACGTTTACCGATCCTCCGAGCGCCTCGATCGGCGTGCCTGCGGGCAAGAATGCAAACGTTGGCGTCTCCGAGTTTTCCGACCAGGGCCGCGCGAAGGTGGAAGGGCACAACGCCGGCTTGATCAGGATTTACGCGGACAATGAAGGCCGTCTGACGGGGGCGACGATCGCCGCACCGGAGGGCGAACATTTCGCTCATATGATCGCTTGGGCAATCGAAGATCGACAGACCGCAATGCAGCTTCTCGACAAGCCGTTCTACCATCCGACCTACGAGGAAGGTTTGCGGTCTGCTCTGAAGCACATCTGCGATCAAACCCGGCTATCATTCGGACAGGACCGCGATGCAGGTTCTTCCCCAGGCGTGTAAGGAGCGACAAATGCCCGGTGCTTACAAATCATTGTTCTTCCTTGCCTTCGACCTCGACCAGTCGGGGCAGGCAATCCCTGTGTCCGAGCCAAAGCTGGCCACTGATGAACCTGCGGCGATCGCCGAGGCACGTCGCCTGGCGGACGTCCATGCGGGTGCAGTCGTGTGGAAACGTGAGGCGCAACCCGTCATCGGTGAGGAAGGCGAGCCTGAAATCTTATGGCGGGCCGGAGTTCTCGGTGATTTCAACTGAAGCATGCCACAAGAACGCAGACTGGCGGGAATCATGAAGAGTACGTCGTTCAACTGCAGCTAACATTTTCGACGCCCGACTTCCTGAACCGGTTATGCTATCCTGCTATGAACGCAAGAATGCAGCGCTGCGCCGAAGGTCGGGTTCGGTGTTCTCGCCTGTGAGAAGGAAGATCGCAGCGGACAGGTAAAGGTGCTCGCCTGGCTTTTCGTTGCCCGCAGCGAGAAATCGGGAAAACCGCTGCGTTCACCGTCTCCGTCATGCCCGATTGGCACGCCGCGACCTCTCTAGAGAAACCACCATCAACACCTTTGGTTCCTTCGCGGATACCGAAATGACTGGTACTTGTCGGCTTTACAGAACGGGCGGAACTGCCACCAGTGACGAGAGCACTTCCCGTTCAGAATAAGGTTTTCCGACGAAACCGATCGGCTTCCACTGCATAGCGCGATCCCTGGTTAGTTCGTCCAGGTTACCACTGACGAAAAGGGACGGGACGTTCCAACGCTCCCGCAAGGCCGCGGCCGTATCGATGCCGTTTGTCCCCCGAGCGAGATTGACATCCATGATGGCAACATCGAATTGGCCATCCAGCTTGTCGGCGATCGCCAGAGCCTGCCCCATGTCGGATGCCTGGCCCACCACGTCATGGCCGGCATCGAGAAGCATGTCCTCCAGATCGAGGGCAAGTAGCATCTCGTCCTCGACGATCAATACGCGCAGGGGCACTAGACTGCCCCCTTGAAAACAACCGCCGCGCGGTAACCGTCGCCGTACGAAACATCGGTGAACTCGCCGTCCATCTGTGCCGCCATGCTGCGCACCAGTTTGGTTCCGAGTTCCGGGAGACAGGATGTACCGACGTTTCCGGTGACAGCCAACTCGAGATAGCCGGCACGGATCCGCTTCAAAGACACCGTCAATCGACGACCATTCTCGAGCGTGTCCTGTAAAACAGCCATCAAAAGCTCGTTGACAATAACCGAAATCGGGATCGCTTTTTCGGTTGGCAGTTCGAGGTTGTCCACATCCACACTGACGTGACTGGCTGCCTTGTCCCCCGTCAGATCGAGGCAGAGCTTCCCAAGCTGTTCCTTCATGTCAACTTTGAGCGCATTGTCGGCCCGGTAAAGGCGCTCATGAACGGAAATGATCGCTCTGACGCGAGAGATCGCAACATCAAACACAGCTTTCGTGGCAGCAACATCGATCCGCCTCGACTGAAGCCTCAAGGTGCTGACAACGAGTTGAAGGCTGTTCTTCACACGATGGTTCACCTCGGCCAGAAGCGCGTCTTTCTGATCCAGGAGTTCACTCTGCGCCGTAACTGCTGCAGAGAGTGCGGCCTCGCGTGCTCTGTCGGCTGTTACATCCATGATGACACCGATCATCCGGACTTTTCCTATTGTTGTCCTGAGGACCTCGCCACGAGAACTCAAATGCCGGATTTTTCCGTTCGGAAGCACGACACGGTACTCAAAATTCACGACTGTTTCGTCCGGGCAGCCGAGAATACTTCGAACGCCGTCTTGAACGACAGGTAGGTCGTCGGGGTGCATGCGGGCAAAAAAGTTTGCCGCTACCGCCCCCCCCTCGCCTGGGCCAAAACCAAAAAGCTCGTCCACAGCGTGGCTCCGCCGCCAGATGTCGGTTTCCGGTTCGTATTCCCATGAGGCCAGGTCAGCGGCATGCATCGCGACCCTCAGTCTCGCATCGTCCTCGCGGGCCTTGAGTACGCTTTCCGTCACGTCCATCGGGTTCTGGATAATGTACTGAACATGTCCTTCTGCGTCTGTGACGGGCGAGTGTATAGGGGTCCAGAATTTTTGGGCAAAACCTCCACTGGGGAGCGGAATGTCATACTGGATTACCGCCATCTCGTGAGGCTTGCCCGTCGCCAGAGCATGACGAAGCGAGACTTCCAAGGGCCCCTGCTCTACCGTACCCTTCTCATCCGGGTTTTCGGGGAAGGCGACAAGGATACTCTTGCCGACGATGTCGTCGCGGAGGCGATCCGTCAGCGCAAGATATGCATCACTCGCACCAACGATAGTAAGTTCGGCATCAAGTATGAGATAAGGTTGAGGCATGCCTTCGAGAATCAGCGCGAAATCCGTGGCGGCATTCGGTCGTTGCATAGATGCTCTGTTTCTCGCGGAATTCTCCGCAGGTGTTCCAGGATGCTCTGATCCCGGTCAGGAACTACACACATAGTTCTCAGAATGCCAAAGACAACGGGGAAACCTGTATTGCTAATATTCCCTTGGAGGCCGAATGCGGTCTGCGAACGCGAAACTTAGGCATGCTGACGCGTTGCCAGTAACGTCATCGGGCCGATGACTTGGCGGTGGTTCTAAGGTTTTATAGAAGAGACCATATCGGCACGGATGGAGTTGCGACCACGTCGGGCTTTGTCCGACGTGGTCGCGATCACAAGCGCGGATGCCACTGCTGCGACGGCGTAAGGCAAAAAAGTGCACTTGGCGCGCGACGTTTCCTGAATGCTCAATCAGTTTTGCTCAAAATTTGCAACACGCTCCTGGAACCGTCCGGCTCACCCATAGATAGCAAAACAGCCAGAAGTTTCATAAAACTGTGACTATCCGAGCGAGATTTCCTACTATGATTTAATGGTTAAGTCGCCACTCGCAACGCTTTCGGGCAATGCCTGCTACATCGGCACCGGCAAATATCGGTGGGTGAGTACGGCAACCCATGCGCCCGAATTCCAGGAGCGCAGCGCTCCGTCCACAGGGGGAAGTCATTGTGAATGTACAAGTTACCCGAACGAAGACCGAAGCAGTCGAACACCGTGAGCCCGGAACTGGCGAAGCTGCGTTCGAACGCGCGATCGCTGTCGCAAGGGCTGCCAATAGCCCGCCTCACGGTGACGAACGCAACCCCGATTATCGGATGGCGACCAACAGCGAGGTGTGGCCGGCGGTCGAGAAGATTTCCATCGTAGATATGCCCGAAAAAGCCAGAACCGATGAAGATGCGACTGATGCGATCGCTTACCAGGCTGACGGCGACGAAAAGATCACTGTCATCCGCCGTGATGACAACCCAAAGTTCTATGAATATATTTCCGGCATTTCCAAAATCCCCGAAAAGGATCTGAAGCTCGCGAAGGAAGCGATCGGTGACGGCGGCAAGGACGACAACCGCAAGGAGTTCCTACGCGACGACGGTCGCGACAAGATCAAGCTCGGCGACGTCTGGACGGTTTCGAAGATCAGCGATTCCACCATCTACGTGAACATGAATGTTGGTGTCGATGGAGCGCATCTGCGTTTTGTTTCCAAGGAACTGACGCCGGAACTATTTGCCAAGCTCGACGCGATGAATTCTGCCGACAAGGATGGCTACAAGCTTATCAAGGACGAGAACGGCATCAAAGACCAGGATCTTGCCGACGGCGCCTCCATCTATCGGCCGGACGAGGACAACGGCCTAATCCGCGTCGACATGAAAAATGGCGACAAGAAATATGTCTCCGCCGATACGACACCGAAGCTCTACGAATTCTTGTCTGGGAAGAGCGACGAATTCTCTGGTCCCGGCCGTGACAAGGCCGTCGACGAAGCTCGCGAAAAGGCGGGCCTGCCTTCCCCAGAAGAACTCGACATCGCCGCCTTGAAGACCACCGAGAAGGACAAGGACGGAAAGGAATTAACCGTTACCGAGCTTGCCTGGCAAAATGCCATGAAGACTTGGAAAGAGGGCGTCGAGAAGGGTGACATCAAGGCCGACGACGATCGTGCTAAGCTTCTGAACGCACTGCAGGCGCAAAGCATCCGTGAGAGCGGGCTCGACATGGCTACTCTCAGCATAAGCATGGGCAACGACATCACAAAGGCCAACGGCAAGGATTTCGAACAGATCATCGATGGCGACAAGGTGGCGAAGAGCGTCAGCGACCTGCTCGGTTCGGAAGCAGTAGGTAAAGACATTGCAGCAGCGCGCTCAGAAGCATTGAAGAAGGTCGATGGCGGCGACGCGGTCATCAAGGAACTGACCGACATGGCCTTCGGCGTCGACTATGCCAAATATATCCAAGACCTGACCAGGAACGGTCAGAACGAGACCGCCAAGGACGATATCTCGTCCGTCTATAGCGCATTGCTCGTCGCCGATCCCGAGAAGGCCAAGGAATTCGCCCAAAACATGCAGCTCGACTCCATGACGATGGAACTCGACGACCTGATGGGCGATCCCGGCAAGATTAGCGAGGAAAATCTCACCCAGGCCGGCGCCGACATCGTCAAGATGCTGCTCACCGCCGCAAAGAAAGGCGGCCTCGATATCGGCCGTCGATTGGCGGAATCGGAGAAATTCCTCAACGAGGTGCTCGGCAACAAGCAGAGCGCCAAGGATTTCGCCAAGGCAATGCAGGAGATCGGTGCGATCTATTCGAAAAACGGCGAGATCAAGTCGTCCGACATCGAAAACCTGTTCAAAAACGGAAAGTACAAGACGATTGCAGAAGGTGCCGGTGGTGAAGGTCTGAAATTCTTTAATGACATGACGAAGGCCGGGGTAATCGGCTCCATCGGCGGCGGCATTTCACTCGTTTCAGGCGTCTACCAGCTGGCCAGCAAGGGCGGCAAGATCGGGGACACACCGGAGGAACGGCTGTCGGTCGCCAAGGACTTCGTAAGCTTCGTGGGAGCCGGCAAGCATTTCGGCGATCTCGCCAATCATATCATCGGCGAACACAATCAGGATGTTAAGGAGTATAATGAAAAGCTCGAGAAGGCTAATCCTCCTCTCGAGAACATCGACGATCTCAAAAGGACTCCGGCCAAGCCGCTGCTCGGCCTCGACAAGACGTTTGACGATCTCTTCAAGGCTCCGTCCGGCAAGGAGGGCGGCGGCCTGACCATGACGAACGAACTTACCGAAGCATTCCAGACAGAACTGTCCAAGGCCGTCGAGGGGACCGATAAGCCCGAATTCTACGAGAACCTCCTAGAAAAGGCCGACATCAAAAATTCCGAGGCACTCGCCAAGGGCCTGATCGATGGCTATGAGATGCGCCCCGACATCAAGGGGATCAACAACTGGCACCGCGGCGCATCCGCCGCGCTCTTGGTGATGAGCGCCGGCGCCGACACATTTGCAGGCGCGGCCGATGTCGCCATCGGTGCTTTAACAATCAAAAAGGGTCTCGCGAGCGGCGACGATACGACAGTTGCCAAGGGGGCTCTGCAGGTCGCGGCTGGTGGCTTCGGTACTATCGGCGGCGTCTCATCGCTTCTCGGCCTGTCAAAGGGGCTAAGCTTAGCCAAGGCGTTTGCCGCGCCGTCTTTCGTCATCTCGGCGGTGCTTTCATTGGCAACTCTCATTCCCGACATCATCAATGACATCAAGCGTAGTGAAGAGATCACCGGCTATCGCGACAAGCTGCGCGACATGTTCACCCAAATGGACAAGGATGGATTGCTGACGGAGGACGGTCTCGACAAATATCGCTTCCTTGATGCGTATATTCGGAATTACGGCCAGCGCGATGCGCCCGACAACGAAAGTATCCTGACCTATCGCCAGGAAGAGCTGGAGAATTTCCTGAGCTATATCTCTGAACACCGTGACATCATCGACAGGCAGTTCACTACCGATCTCGGCTTGTTTGTCGATGAGACCGATAAGCATCCAGACTATGACGGCGATGGCGACAATCTGGATAGCCAGATGCCTTGGACGAGCTGAGCTATCGCTGTAGATCGTGGTAGGCAACATGAATATCGAAGACCGGCATGTATGCCCGTCTCGTCATTTTGGCGTCTTTTTGTTGGATTCCAGCAGAATTCGATCCACCTTTCGGTTCGAATTTGACGGCTAAATCCAACGAAGTGAATTGTCTGCCATCAGATAATCGCATTCTTGGTGGGTCACGGGGGGTTGGAAAAGTGGCCAATTTTTCCAACAATCAAAAACCCACTCCTCATCGCTAAGGTCTTGATGGCACGCGATATCTCCTTTCACGGAGATTGAATCTCGACGACACACCCTGCGGATATGCGAGACACCCGCTACAAATGACATGCGGCTATCCGCATCAGCAATGCTTGCGAAATGTAGCATTTTTAGATTGTCCCCACCGAAAGCAGGTGAGCTCCCGTTTTTCTGACCGGTTGCTGAGCATGCAACCATCAAATGTGAATAGAAAGGTGATAGGATGAGCTATGCAACGCAGAAAGCTTCTGACGCATCAATAGCGGCGCGGACTTTTGACTGGATTCCTTCCCTTCCGACAGAGCATGCCCACATCATAGGCTGCGACGAGGAAGCAATTGCAATTGCCGAAGATTTACGCCTGAGCTTCCTTGCCGACGCGAGTCTGCGAGACAAATTTAGAAAATTGCCGTTCGAGGAGGTAGAAGCGTTTTCGCAAAGTGGCCTCTGGGGTATAACGATCCCCAAGAACTATGGCGGCGCAGGGGTTTCGCAAACCACAGTAGCTAAGGTTTTCACACTTCTTGCTTCAGCTGACCCCTCTCTTGCGCAAATGCCGCAAAGTCATTTTGAAATCCTCGACGTCATTCGACTGACCGGCAGCGAAGAGCAGAAATTAGACCTATTTGGTAAAGTGCTATCTGGCCAGAGAATGGGTAACGCGTTTTCAGAATTCGGTGGCAAAACCGTCGAAGACATGCAGACGCGAGCAGTCCTTGATGGAGATGATTATCTCGTCTCGGGACAGAAATTTTACTCCACATGCGCTCTTTTTGCTCATCTTATCCCGATCGTGGCGCTGAATGAAGATGGTCGCGTCGTGGTTGCTGTGGCCGATCGGACATCGAACGGCCTGACAGTTGTCGATGACTGGTCGGGCTTCGGTCAGCGCACGACCGCAAGTGGAACTGTAATTCTAGACAGAGTGCGCGTTGGATCTAACAGGGTACTGCCTGCACACATCGTTTACGAAAATCCGAGTGCAGTGGGCCCGCAAAGCCAAATCATCCACGCTGCGATTGATCTGGGTATCGCCAAGAATGCCATCGATGTCACAATCGGTTTGATCAAGACATATGCCCGTCCTTGGATCGACAGCGGACAGGAACATGCCAGTGACGATCCATATACAATTGCAGCCATTGGCGACCTCAAGATCAAATACAACGCTGCCGAAGCGATGATTGAACGGAGTGGACGTCAACTCGACGCCACGATCGCCGACGCTAATGAGGTCGCAATCGGTTTGGCAAAAATCGCAATTGCCGAGGCCAAGGTTTTATCTACGGAGCTAGCTCTTTTGGCATCGAACAAGCTGTTCGAACTTGTAGGCGCCCGATCAACTTTAGAAGAGTTGAATTTAGATCGCCTTTGGCGCGATGCACGCACACACACGCTCCATGATCCAGTTCGTTGGAAATTTCACACGATTGGACAATATTATTTGAACAGAATAGAGCCTCCAATGCACTCTTGGATTTAATGGGCAACTAACCCGACTTCGCCAAATAGAGTCCGCTAACTCTCTGACTTGATATAGGCGCAACGGGGCAAATTTTGGTTTTGATGTAGCCCATAAACTATGTATGGCCCATCCGAACTCTGCGCCCGAAGTGGCATTGACCGGTGCCTGTCAGGGAATTCCACGTCGAATTACCCTTGAAAACCGGACAGGATCAGGTTTCTGTTTGACGGTTTAAGAGCTCACGAGGCGAGCGATACCCAAATGCCTTATGCGGGGTGACGGGTATTTTAGTGTTCGAACCATGAGGGCAGTTGCGCAATGACGGATGCCAAACTTGCCACCAGCAGCGTTCCGGTGCCCGTCCGACCGCGAGGAAACCGCCACATGTACCGGCGCTCCAGCATCGGCTGACTGCCTTAGTGTCCGCTCCCACGAAAATCCTGCAGTTCATGCTCCAGCACCCTATTGCGGATCAGGTTAGATGCCGCATCGGCGATCGTCATCATCGCCTCACGTTCTACTTCCCTAAGATGACGAGGGACCACGTCGATGACGCATATCGAACCTAGGATGAAGCCAAGCGGGTCTCTAACCGGTGCGCCGGCGTAAAAGCGAAAGCCGTACGGAGCTGAGAGCGTCGGATTTTCTGCCAGATTGTCTAGTCTTGTAAGATCTTCAAGCACGGTCAACTCGTTGGCAACGAGCGTCTCATTGCAAAATGCCCATTCCCGCGGCGTTGCATCGCCCGCAAATCCGACACGAGACTTGAACCACTGCTCGTTCTCGGTGATCAATGTGAACATAGCGATAGGTGCACAAGTAGAATGCGCCGCCAAGCGGACGAGGCGATCAAATCCGAGATCAGGAGCTGATCCAATCAGGCCAGACTGCGCCACGGCCTCCAACCGTGCATGTTCATTCCACGGTGTGCGAAAAGCGGCAGGCTCTTTTTTCCCGCCCCTTTTCGACAACAAGTAGTCGACGATCATCTCAGCGGTCGACAAGACATCGGGCAGCATTTTGGTGCGGATCAGGTTGGTACCCGCTGCCACCGGATCAGCGGCGCTTCTGACAGCCGAAGTTATGATCGTCGTTTTGCTAAGCCGAGCATCCCTTTCGAGGGATGATACCAATTTCCTGCGATCGTCTTGATCTGCATTTTCGACAATGATGAGCATGGGCGGAATGGCCGTGAGCCAAGCTCGGGCAGTGTCGGTAGTATCTGCGACATCAACCAGCAAGCCAAGAGCGGGAAGCCCGACAAGACGCCATTGCTCTCCTCGCCCTTCGCCAGCGAGAATGATTGCGTGCGCTCGCACCAGCGGATCCGAGTGGTCCGGGGTCTCCACGAGATCAAGCACAGCCTGACGAGGAATGCGTCTATGTCCACCGGGCGTCTTCCATGATGGAAGCTGGCCACTTTCCACCCATAGCTGCGCAGTTCGGGTGGAAACGCCCAATAGCTCCGCAGCCTTCGCCGTTGTTAAAACATCTTTCACTACATCGTCCACTTCTTGCAGGCACAATATAGGAAAAAATGCTAGATTTGCAAGAAAAGGCAATTGCAGAACAAACCAATTCGTTCGTCTCAAGTGAATTAGATTGGCTCCTGGAGCAGTCGGTAGGCACGATTATAGAGAGATGTCCCTGCAAAGCGAAGCAGGGCATTTCTCACCGGTTGTGGCAAACGGCGCATCTTGTCACGAACGATACCTTGGCGATGCACCCAGTCGACACGCTGCTCGCGTCGGGCCTCGTAGCGCCCCAGCGCCGTGACGACATCCTTCGTCCGTGCCAATTCATCTGCAAGCACGATGGCGTCTTCTAAAGCCATGCCTGCTCCTTGCGCCATGCTGGGTGGAGAGGCATGTGCCGCATCCCCAATGAGCACGACGCGATTTCGATGCGATGTCGTCATGCGTAGGCGTACCAACTCACCAAAATGCACATCGGCATCAATGGAATGTCTCAGGGCGGACGACAACGGCCCAGCCATATCCGCGAAAAGCGGCTCCAACTTCGTCGATGAGGAGTAATATTCGACATTCTTCTTAGGCACGGACAAATCGGCATAGACGTAAAGTTCGGACGATGAGACTGGCTTGCCCAACAAGCTCCTGTTGGCCGCCAACATGACTGTCCAATCTTCAATCCCACACACATTCGGCAAGAGAAAGCGCCAACATACGTTGCCGACGTAGACAGGCGAAGGCGCCTGAGGAAAGGCGATGTCTCGGATTGTCGAGTTAACGCCGTCCGCACCGATTACGAGATCATACTCAGCAACCTCACCATCCTCAAAGAAGACCTGGCAGCCCCCGTAATCGTTTTCGGCATTCACGATTTGCCGATATTGCACAACATCATTGGCCATCGAGCCTTTCAGCAGACCCCAGAGTGTGGAGCGTTTGGTTGATCGGCATGGCGCGACATCGCGCCAGAGGTCATCTGTATCAACAGTGTTAAGCAAACGGCCGTTCTCGTCGCAAAATCGCTGGCAGGTGACGGGATGCGAATCCGCCAATAAAGCATCAAGCAGCCCAAGCTGTCCTATGGCTCTTACCGCATTGCCCGGGAGAAACAGTCCTGCCCCGCCCGCGCCAGCAAACGCATTCCGCTCGATCAGCGAAGGATTGAAGCCGCGCAGCGATAATGCGCGGTGCGCTGCCAGACCTGCGATGCCGGCACCCACGATAAGTATCCGCATCCTGTTTTGCTTTCTGTTGGATATTGTTGATGAAGCGGGTAAATCCGGGGCCCTTACAATGACGCTGAAACAGCGCCGACCTCGCGCCGGCGTAGTGGATCAAGCAGGAGACGCGCGTTCTGTATGCTCCGATCTTTCCACTTGGCCTGACGGAAGCTGCTTGTCGTCATCAGAACAGCTGCTGCTGTCCTGATGACGAAAATGCATTGGTCACTGCTTATCCGCTGAGACCGCTTTTGCGGCCTGATCGATAGTGTCCGCGATGACGTTTGGCTGGGTCATGAACAGAGCGTGGCTTGCCGAGACCTTGGTGATCTTTGCCTTTATGCGTTCAGCCATGTGGATGAGCATGGCCTGATCGAATGCCTTGTCTTCGGTGGCGATGACGGCAAAGCTCGGCTTGGTGCGCCAGGCCGCATGCTCGAGCTTCGTGCCGAAAGCAGACATGTTGATCGGCACCTGCGCATCTCTCATGAAGGCGGCGTCTGCGTCGCTGACATCATGGGCGAAACCCGCCTTGAACTTTTGCGGGCTGACATAGCCAAAACCATCCTTGGTGGTTTCGATGACGAATTCCGCTGCAGGCGCAAATCCTTCATATTGCTGAGCCGTCGTTTCGCCGGCATCAGGCGAGAGAGCGGAGACATAAACGAGGCCCGCAACCTTTGCATCGATGCCGGCTTCCGTGATGACCGTGCCACCCCATGAATGCCCGACCAGAATGGCCGGACCATCCTGACGCTCAAGCGCCCGTTTGGTGGCGGCGACGTCATCCTCGAGAGATGTCAGCGGGTTCTGGACGATGGTAACGCGATAGCCGCGCTGGGTGAGGTTGTCGTAGACGCCCTTCCAGCCGGAGCCGTCAGCGAATGCGCCATGGACGAGCACGACGTTCTTGACTGACTGATCAGCGGCGATGGTATCGGCGGCATTCGGCGACGTGGCTGCGGACAATGCAGCGGCGATTGCGGCAATGGTGGCGGTTGTTTTGGTCATGGCTTTCTCCCTTTAAAATACGATAACTGTTATCGCGATATACATACAACTGACACAACCCCTAAAGCGCGTCAAGATAATTCTTATCGTGATATTGTTTTGTGGGACAGACCGGTTATATGAGGCAGGACAGGAGTTACGAAATGACAAAACGCCATAACGATCCGCCACCCCTAGAAGACCAGCTGTGTTACGCGATCTACACCGCAGGCATAGCCATCCAGCGCGCCTACAAGCCGTTGCTTGACGAATTAGGCCTGACCTATCCCCAGTATCTTGTACTCAACGTATTGTGGAGCAAGGACGAGCAAACCGTAGGCGCCATCGCCAATGCGCTTGCCCTGGAATCCAGCACCTTGACGCCGCTTCTGAAGCGACTCGAGAATGCCGGCTTGCTGGCCAGAAATAGAAACCTGAACAACGAGCGACAGGTGTTGATCGCATTGACCGAGGAAGGTCGGGCTTTGCAACACAAGGCAGGATGCCTTGGCGACACACTGCTCAAGTCGTCCACGCAGACACCACAGGAACTGGCGGCTCTCAACCAGGACGTCCGACACCTTCGCAACGCGATCTATTCCCAGATCGGCGGATGGGACGCACCCGCCTGATCAAAGATATGGCCAGATATCAAACGGTCGGGACGGTGCCGCCGTCGATGACAAATTCGGCTCCGTGGATCGCAGCGGCGCGATCCGAGGCCAGGTAGGCAATGAGATCGGCGACCTCATGCGGGTCGGCCGGGCGCCCGATCGGAATTCCGCCGAGACTGTCAAGGACAACCTGCCGTGCGTCCTCGATTGTCCCGCCATTGGCGGCTTGCAATCGCTCAAGCAAATGGACTGACGCCTCGGTCATGATCCAGCCGGGAGAGACCACGTTGACCCGGACGCCCTTTGGCCCAAGCTCCTTGGAGATCGACTTGCTGTAGGTCTTCAATGCGGCCTTGGCGGCAGCGTAGGCGGTTGTGGCCTCGGGGAGAGGAAGCACCGACTGAATGGAGGTGACATGCACGACTGCACCTTCGCCCCGTTCGATCATCTGCGGGATCAGCAGGCGATCAAGACGAACCGTGGCCAAAAGGTTAAGGTTCAGTTCTGCCAGCCAGTGGTCGTCCGTCAGAGCGACAAAGCCGCCGCCCGGTGCCGACGATCCACCCATGACATGAGCCAGGATATCAATCCCACCCAATCGCTCGAGCGCCGCCTTGGCCACCAGCTCTCCACCCTCGGCCGTGGTCAAGTCCGCCTGGACGAACTCGACGCCGTCGATCGGCTCAGGAGTTCCACGGGCGGCGGTGACAACTTGCGCGCCGCCGGCCAGGAAACGCTCGACGGTGGCGCGGCCCGCACCCTTGGTACCGCCGCTGACAAGCACGCGTTTTCCTGCGAACTCGGTCGGATCGATTTTTACGGTCATGCCGTGATCTCCAAGGCCTTGATGAGGTTGTTTTCGAGTGTGAAGCGATAAGTGAAGCGGATCGGGCTGCCCGGAAAATCCCCATGGGCTGGGCCTTCGACCACCACCTTGTCTTCCTCGTTGCGAACGGTATCGGGCGTGAAGATTGCTCTTACGGGGATGACCGCGTCTTCAAAAAGACCCCGTAGCTCGGCATGGCCTTCGTGACGCCCACCGTTGTCGAGAACGATGGTATCGCCCGTGAAAGGTCTCAACATCCCGTCCACATCAAGCTTTGCATTGGCCTCGATAAAGTCCGCGATTGGTTTCGGTAGAGCTTGCGTCATGAGCGTTCTCCTTTGCATGTCCCAATAGCTAGCACTGGACAATTGCGTGGATAAGTGGGACAAAATCGCATGAGGTGATGAGCAGATCGGGACAATTGAGCAGTAAGTCTGAATTATCCGAAAACGGCAATCGTGCGATGCTGGACATTCCGCGCATCACCCATTGATCTCGGCATTTCGACGGCCGCACTCAGCCACACGATCGACAGGCTTGAGGCTACGCCCGGCGTATGACTATTCAACCGCACCACTTGCATCGTTTCACTGAAATATGGTGTTGCGCTCATATTGGATGTGAGCGGCCTCCAGTCCTAGAGGTTTGCCCTTAATGAAACGGATGCTTGTTATCTTACGCTTTGCCAGAGCATCTCGAAACCGGTCGCCTGCCCTTCGGTCGGAAACAGGGTCAGCGGCCGACCACGACCAACGCAAACGGCATGGAACCTAAATCCAGCCCGCCTTTTTTTGGCATACGCGATATAGGTTTCGCTAAAGACGATCATGATCGGTCTTCGGTCGAGCGCAGCTACAACGCCGATAGCCACCAGAAATACGGCTGTGGAAGCACTTGATCAATCGCAAGCATAAGACTGCAATAGAGAACAACCACCACACAGAAGAGAAATGCCGCAGCGACAAATTCCAATAGAGCGCTCTCTGCGTCATTTCGCTGTGGGTCTACCGCCAGTCCTTTCTGCTGATTGCCTTGCGGCTGAGCTGTCGAGACGACAGGATGCTGTCTCGAAGCTGGGGGTAGTTGCCCGGCGTCAGTTTCGCTTGAGCCTGAAGGAAGGCGCAGTTCGTGAAAGAGCCTCTCCTCATGATCAGTCGATGAAAACTGTCTGCACTTTGTCTCGCGAGATGCGGAAAACCGTCGTTTCATATGGCCAGTCCTCTATGGATGGGACGCGGCACACACATAAGCGACCGCTTTCCTCATCAGTCGGAGAGGAGCGTTGCGCGATAATTGCCATATGCATTCAGGTGGTTTTATTTGTAACTGCGCAATGTCGATTCACGACTATGGGCTGGTCAGGCACGGCAGCATATCCGCATTGTCGAAGCAGCGCTCACGTAGCGCGACGGAATAGGCATGGCGCGCAGCCCGGTCGCAGGTGCCCTCGCCCAAGACGTCGCTCCCAATTTGCAAGTGTCTGACGGCCAATGGTGCATCCTCGGCGAGGCGTGCAAAATGTGCAGCCCGAAATGCCCATTGCCCCTTACTGTTACATCTCAAGTTTTTTGTCAGCTCTTGGACACCGACGAGTAATGCAACAGGCGCAATCCAAATCACCTCGTCAGATACGGCGTGGGTGAAAGCGAATTGCAGCAAAGCACCATACGGTTTGAAACTATGAAAATCGGTGTTTTCCAGTCGGCTTTCTGGTGATGTGAGAGCGGCGGTGCAAAAGTCTGCCACGGTAGCGGCGTGATAATCACGTCGTAGGGGCGGAGTAAAATCCGGCCACTTCCTTCATCAGTACAATCCGATCCGCTTTTGAAACTGGTTATCCCCAGCTCTTCAACAGGCTGCCCACATTGTATCGCGATCTGCTTTGATCGCGCCAAACCGCTGTTTTTCTTAAACAATCTCTGTGCGCTGCCCTATTCTTCCACAACCTTTGCAGGACAATGACATTTTTGCGAACAAATTCGTGCGAATGATCATTTTACCGCTTGCGGCATTCAAAGACCCTGACTATAAGGCAGCCACCGCAGCAAATGCGGAACGGCATGCGCCCTTCGTCTATCGGTTAGGACGTCAGATTTTCATTCTGAAAAGAGGGGTTCGACTCCCCTAGGGCGTGCCACTCCCATCTCCAAAAGCAATTGTCAGAATATCAAAAAGGCTTCGCGGCCAACGTCTGTCCTGTTGAAACAGATCGCCCCTCTCAGAGCGATCTTGCGGCATCCAGAATGCGCAACTGAACACGGCGGCTCGATTGCCAGTGATCGGCACTCAGGTTGCCAGCCACATGCACCTGCGTGCCACGACCATTCAATAACAACTGCCCGAGCGGCGTGTCGGCCGAACGAAAACTGATTCCGTCGATCCGGCTGCCATCGACGGCTTCCAGCGTTACCTTCACATGCGATGCTCCGACGGTGCGCGAATCGACGATCCGGTGTGACGGCAACGCAAACACCGGCTGCGAGTGGCCCGAACCGTAAGGCCCCGCCTGCTCCATCCGATCGATAAGTTCCAGCGTCGCACCGGAGGCCGACAGCGCGCCATCGATCTTCAGCATATGATTGGCGACCAGGCCCGGCACATCTTTTTCAGCACGCGCCTCAAAGAAGGCGCGCAGCTTGCCGAGATTGGCACGATCGACAGTCAAGCCGGCAGCCATGGCATGCCCACCGCCCTTGGCCAGCAGGCCCTCATCCACGGCCGCACGCACCATCCTGCCCATATCGAAGCCCGGAATGGAGCGCCCGGACCCGGTTCCGCGCCCTGACGGATCGAAAGCGATGGCAAAGGCCGGCCGCTTGAACTTTTCCTTGATACGAGCGGCGATCAGCCCGACGATGCCGGCATGCCAGTTCTGATTGGCGGTAATGATGACGGATGCGTTGTCGCCATTGCCATATTCGGCCAACACCTCGCCCTCGGCTTCGGCCAGCATGGCGGCCTCCATGGCCTGGCGCTCCCGGTTGAGGTCGTCCAACCGCTCGGCAATCACATCTGCCGCCGGACCGTCATCCAGCGTCAGCAGACGGCTTCCAAGCGCCGCATCCCCGATACGGCCACCGGCATTGATGCGCGGCCCGATCAGGAAACCGAGATGATAGGGTGTCACCGGCCCGGCCAGCCCCGCCTTTCGGAAAAGCGCGGCAAGGCCGGCATTGCCCATGTGCCGCGCCGCCAGCAAGCCCTTGACCACATAGGCACGATTCAACCCTTTGAGCGGCACGACATCGCAGACCGTCGCCAGCGCCACGATATCCAGCCAGGCAAGCAGATCGAGCCCGCCCGCCTGCGGATGTTTTCGCTCCCGCAGTATCCGTGCGGTCGCCACCAGAACGAGGAACACGACACCGGCGGCGCACAGATGCCCCTGCCCCGAAAGATCGTCCTCGCGATTCGGATTGACCAGCGCCAGGCATGGAGGCAGATCTTCACCCAGTTGGTGATGATCGATCACCACAACATCACAGTTTTCGTCACGCGCCACGGCAAGCGACTCATGGCTGGTCGAGCCACAGTCGACGGTGACGATCAGTTGGGCACCATTGGCGATCAGTTGCCGGATGGCGGCCGGATTGGGTCCGTAACCTTCAAAGATACGGTCGGGAATGTAGATTTCGCTCGACAGTCCAAAATGATGCAGGAAACGCGACATCAGCGCCGAGGACGAAGCGCCGTCGACATCATAGTCACCGAAGATAGCGATCTTTTCCCCGCGCATGACCGCATCGGCCAGACGTGCTGCGGCTTTTTCGCAATCAGTCAGTGTGTAGGGGTCCGGCATCAGTGACCGGATGGTGGGATCCAGAAAGGCCGGCGCCTCGTCCACACCAACGCCACGCCCCGCCAGAACGCGGCAGACCAGCTCAGGAATTCCATGCACCTGCGACATCGCCAGAGCGCGGTTCAACCCGGCCTGATCAAGGCGCGCCATCCAGCGCTGGTCACTGACAGATTTTTCGACGCCAAGAAAGGCGCGGGCAATCGGATCGGCAGGTTCGGTGGCAGTCGACATGATCGGGCTTGGGCTCATGAAAGCCATCTAGCCTATTCAGCCCACACCCCACAATGGGCTGGCGAATCATGACGGCGCACAGCCACAAGAGGCCACGGAAAAAAGTGACCGCAGAGAAAGGCAGGCCGGGCCGGAAAAGGCCTAGATCAGCCAGACGATGAGCGAGATCACCATCACAAAAAACGCCGGAACCGACAGAAGAACCAGAAGCGCCGCCCAATTGCGCGTGCCCTGAAAATCATCGTCGCTTTCGCTCCCCTTCCAGCCTTCGAGCAGTCGAATATCGGCAATCCTGTCCGTTGCCGCTTCAACGATCAAACGTGACAGGTCTTCCGCCACACCCAATGACATTTCAGAGAGCCTCCCGTATTTTCTGGTTGTAGGTTTTTATATCTCAAACCCAAATACAAAACCAGCCCGAGGGATTTACGGGTAAGATCTTACCAAAAATAATCTTAATGCAGTTCGGGAGCTTTGCCGCAACGCGGCACATGTCTGCATCTCATACTTTAGATGCAGACATGCTGTAGAAGTAAAATATCTGTGAGCGGCTCAGCTGTTCTTAAAACGCCTTGGGGCGTTCGATGCGTATCACCTGCGGTTCGCCCGCCAGATACGTTCCCGACTTGATGGCATCAACCGCCTGACGGACAGATTGCTCGGTCGTTGCATGGGTCACGAGGATGATCGTCTTGGAGTCCGTTTCCGATCCCTTGGCGCGTTGCACGATCGATTCCAGCGATATGCCGTTGTCGGCCATGCGGGTCGCCACATCGGCAAACACGCCGGCCCGATCGAGAACCGTCAGGCGGATAAAATAGCCACCTTCATGGCTCTGCATCTGGGCCTGTGTGTAAGGCGCAAGCGTCGAGGCCGGATTGCCGAGCACCGGCACGCGCTGGGCGCCCGGACGGCTCTTGGCGATGTCGGCGATGTCACCCAGCACGGCCGAGGCGGTCGCATTACCACCGGCGCCGGGGCCGACCATCAGCAATTCGCCGAGAATGTCGGATTCGATCGCCACCGCATTGGTGACGCCATCGACCTGCGCGATAACACTGTCATGCGGCACCATGGTCGGATGCACGCGCTGCTCGATACCGGTATCGGTGCGCAGCGCGACGCCAAGCAGCTTGATGCGATAACCGAGGTCGGCTGCCGCCTGAATATCCTCGATGGAAATGTTGGAAATGCCTTCGAGATAGATCTCGTCGGCCGCGATCTGCGTGCCGAAGGCGAGTGTCGTCAGGATGGCGAGCTTGTGGGCCGTATCATTGCCCTCGATGTCGAAGGTCGGATCGGCTTCGGCATAACCGAGATGCTGCGCTTCCTTCAGGCACGCCTCGAAGGACAGGCCTTCCTTCTCCATCCGGGTCAGGATGTAATTGCAGGTGCCGTTCATGATGCCGTAGACGCGCGACACGGTGTTGCCGGTCAGCGATTCACGCAGCGCCTTGATAACCGGGATACCGCCGGCAACGGCCGCCTCGTAGTTCAGCAGCGCGCCCTTTTCTTCCGCCATGACAGCGAGTTCGACGCCGCAGCGTGCCAGAAGCGCCTTGTTGGCGGTAACGACATGCAGGCCGCGCGAAAGGGCCGCGCGCACCGACTGGTCGGCAGCACCTTCGGCACCACCCATCAACTCTACGAAAACGTCGATATCGGCGGTATTCGCCATCTCGACTGCCGAATCGAACCACTGGATGGCAGACAGATCGACGCCGCGATCACGGCTCTTGTCGCGTGCGCTGACCGCCGTAATCGTAATCGGGCGTCCACATGTCCGGGCGAGTTCGTTTGCACGTTCGCCAAGAATGCGCACCAGGGACGAGCCCACGGTGCCAAGACCCGCGATGCCGATTTTGAGGGCGTCTGCCATCTGTCTTTATCCTGATTTTTTGTTTTCAAAGGCGGGGGTGGCCGGAAGCTCATCCGGCCACGGATAGAAGTTCGATCAACGATGCGCGTTGAGTGAGATCACATTGTGCATGGTCTCGTCGGCAGTCGACATGAACTTCTTGATATTGCGCGCAGCCTGGCGGATGCGGTGCTCATTTTCGACCAGTGCGAGACGCACGTAATCATCGCCCTGCTCGCCGAAACCGATGCCCGGCGCCACGGCCACATCGGCCTTCTCGACCAGCAGCTTGGAGAACTCAAGCGAGCCGAGATGGCGGAATTTTTCCGGGATCTTTGCCCAGGCGAACATGGTGGCCGCCGGCGGCGGCACTTCGAAACCGGCCTTGCCGAAGGTGTCGACCATCACGTCGCGGCGCCGCTTGTAGACATTGCGGACTTCGGCAATGTCGGTACCGTCACCGTTCAACGCATGCGTCGCGGCCACCTGGATCGGCGTGAATGCGCCATAATCGAGATAGGATTTGACGCGCGTCAGCGCAGCGATCAGGCGATCGTTGCCGACGGCAAAGCCCATGCGCCAGCCGGGCATGGAGAAGGTTTTCGACATCGAGGTGAACTCGACGGCCACATCGATCGCACCCGGCACTTCCAGAACAGAAGGCGGCGGCGCGTTTTCGTCAAAATAGATTTCCGAATAGGCAAGGTCGGACAGCACGATCAGCTCATGCTTTTTCGCGAACGCGATGACGTCCTTGTAGAAATCCAGCGTGGCGACATGCGCCGTCGGGTTGGACGGGTAATTGATGATCAGCGCCAGCGGCTTGGGGATCGAATGCTTGACCGCGCGCTCGAGTGGCGGAAAGAAGCTTTCGTCCGGCTCGACCGACATCGAACGGATCACACCACCGGCCATCAGGAAGCCGAAGGCGTGGATCGGATAGGTCGGATTCGGGCAAAGGATGACATCGCCCGGCGCCGTGATGGCCTGCGCCATGTTGGCAAAGCCTTCCTTGGAACCGAGCGTGGCGACGACCTGCGTATCCGGGTTCAGCTTCACGCCGAAACGGCGGGCATAATAAGCGGCCTGCGCCCGGCGCAGACCGGGAATGCCCTTGGACGACGAATAACGGTGCGTGCGCGGATCCTGAACCACTTCGCACAGCTTGTCGACGATTGCCTTCGGGGTCGGAAGGTCGGGATTGCCCATGCCGAGATCGATAATGTCCGCGCCACCCGCTCGCGCGCTGGCCTTCAAACGGTTGACCTGTTCGAAGACGTAGGGCGGTAGGCGCCGGACCTTATGAAACTCTTCCATGTCTCTCCCCTTGGAAGGATAAAAGCCTTGAACCGCAACCAATGCGGCTCACATCAGGCTGGAGGCGTGCTTTGCGACCAAATTAGCGCAAACGCAAGCCTATTGGCCCGAGATTTTCGCGTCAGCTTCAGTGACGTGACCGGTCGCCACGGCCTGCAGTTCGGCCACGCGCTGCTGATATTCCCGCTCGGAGATGGAACCATTGCTGCGGGCACGCCCGAGGGCAGACATCTGCGATTCCTGGCTGGTATATTCCGCATCATCGATCTGGCTATTTGCGGCGGTCAGCTTGCCGTCGAAAGTCGGATAACCCGTGCCCTGCCTGCGCGCGACCGGACCGGCAGTGACGGCGCGTGTCGAAACGACAGTCGCCTGCGGCGCCGTGTTGGGAATGCCGTCATCCAGCGCAAAGGAATTGCAGCCGGAGACACCCACCGGAATGGCGATCAGGGCAGCCACGAAAGCCAGTCTGCCGAACCCATGCCTCATTTTTTCCATTCCCTGCGTCCACCTTTCATCGAAACGTCTGTTGGCGAACGCCAATCGCTGGACTTGTATTCGCTTTCGAGCGCCATATACAAACGAAAATGGACTTTAATTCAACAGAGACCGGACGGCCAGCGTGAGCGCAAAAAAAGACCAGACCGGCAATACGGAAAACCAGGGTTTTCCCGGGTTCGATCCCGCATCCGTGGACGCCTATCTGGTCAAGGATCCCCACACGCTTGCCATGAATATTGCCCGCGCCGCCGAAAATTTTGGCAAGGCCGCGACGGAATGGCTCGGGCCCCGCGAGCGCGGCGAGCTTGTGGATACGCTCGACCCACTGACCGACCTGATCAAGACGCTCTCCAAAGTGGCAGAATATTGGATGGCCGAACCGCAGCGGACGCTCGAAGCGCAGACCCTGCTTCTCTCCAGCTACATGGCCATCTGGTCGCGCTCCGTCGCACGCTTTTCCGGAGAACCGGTGCCGCCGGAACCGGAAATGCCAAAAGACAAGCGATTCTCCGACGAAGACTGGGCGAAAAATCCGTTCTTCGCCGTGCTTCGGCAGGCCTATGTGGTGACAGTGGCGTGGGCCGAACAACTGGTCAAGCAGGCGCAGGATCTCGATGAACACACCCGCCACAAGGCGGAGTTCTATCTGCGGCAGGTGACAGCGGCGCTTTCCCCCAGCAATTTCGCACTCACCAACCCGGAAGTGTTTCGCGAGACCGTCGCCTCCAGCGGCATCAACCTCGTGCAGGGCATGCGCATGCTGGCCGAGGATATTGCGAAAGGCGGCGGCGAGTTGCGATTGCGCCAGACCGACGAAAGCCGTTTCGAACTCGGTCGCGATCTGGCCATCACCCCCGGCAAGGTCGTCGCCCGCAGCGAAATCTGCGAAATCATCCAATACGCGCCGACAACGGAAAACGTATTCAAACGGCCGCTGCTGATAATTCCGCCATGGATCAACAAGTTCTACATCCTCGACCTGACGCCGCAGAAAAGTTTTGTCCGCTGGTGCGTGGAACAGGGGCATACCGTGTTCATGGTGTCCTGGGTCAACCCGGATGAGCGCCACGCGGCGATGGGCTGGGGAAGCTACATCAACGACGGCGTCGATTTCGCGCTGAAGACGGTTTATGCCGCTAGCGGCGAACGGAATATCAACGCCATCGGATATTGCGTCGGCGGCACGCTGCTCGCCACTGCCCTTGCCCGCAGAAACGAAAAACCGAAATCGCGCCAGCCGCGCGTCGTGTCCGCCACCTTTCTGGCGGCACAGGTGGATTTCACCCATGCCGGCGACCTGAAAGTGTTTGTCGACGAGGAACAGTTGGCCATCCTCGAAAAGCACATGACCGATGTCGGTTATCTTGCCGGCTCGAAGATGGCGACGGCCTTCAACATGCTGCGTGCCTCGGAACTGATCTGGCCCTATGTCGTCAGCAACTATCTCAAGGGCCGCGATCCCCTGCCCTTTGACCTGTTGCACTGGAATGCCGATTCCACCCGCATGACGCCGGCCAACCACGCTTATTACCTGCGCAACTGCTATCTCGATAACGCCTTGAGCCTGGGGAAGATGGAACTGGCCGGCCAGCCGATCTCGCTCTCCGACATCAAGATACCCGTCTACAGCCTCGCCACACGCGACGACCACATCGCGCCTGCAAAGTCCGTCTTCAAGGGCAGCATGCTGTTCGGCGGCCCAACCGAATTCGTGCTGGCCGCTTCCGGCCACATCGCCGGCGTGGTGAATCCGCCGGAGCGGAAAAAATACCAGTACTGGTCTGGCGCACCACTCTCCGGCACGCTCGATGACTGGATCGGCGCCGCCTATCCCGAAGAAGGCTCATGGTGGCCGCACTGGCAGGCATGGATCACCGCGCAAGACGACACCCAGGTTCCTGCCCGCCAGCCGGGTGACGGCAAGCTGAAACCGCTTGGCGATGCGCCCGGCACCTACGTCCTCGTCCGCTCCTAAGTTAGTACAGGAATGCTCTTCTCATCTCCCCTCGTGCCGGCCACGCTGATCAGCCGCTACAAACGTTTTCTGTTCGATGCCGTGCTGGAAGACGGCTCGACCATCACCGGCTCCTGCCCGAACACCGGCTCGATGCGCGGCCTGACAACACCCGGCTCACGCATCTGGCTGTCCGAACACGACAGCCCCACCCGCAAATATCGCCACATGTTCGAGATGATCGAGGCGGATGACACAACCGTCGGCATCAATACCGGCCTGCCCAACAAGCTTGCCGAAGAAGCCATCCTTGCCGGTATCGTGCCCGAACTTTCCGGCTACGATCTCCTGAAGCGCGAGCAGAAATACGGACTGAAATCACGTATCGATTTCCTGCTCTCGGGAAACGGTCGGCCGGATTGTTATGTCGAGGTCAAAAACGTGCATTTCGTGCGCACGCCCGGTCTTGCCGAATTTCCCGACACCGCCACCCAACGCGGCGCCCGTCATCTCGATGAACTCGGGGATATGGTCGAGGCCGGCCACCGCGCCGTGATGCTCTACGTTATCCAGCGCAATGATTGCGATGCCTTGCGTATCTGTGGCGATCTCGATCCGGTCTACGCCGCAGCCTTTAGACGAGCCGCCTCCCGTGGCGTCGAAGCCTATGCGCTGGCCTGCGAGGTGTCGCCGGAGGAAATCCTGGCGACGCGACTGATTGCGGTGGAAGAGCTTCTTTAAAGCCGAATCTCACCACAAATCCGCCTCCCCTAAATCAAGGTAATGGACGAACCCCGTCCCACTCCTTTATGAACAGAGGGAAATATCATGAAGGCTTGGCAATGGTAAGTTACATCGACGCGGTTTCCGCTCCCTTGAAGAACACTGGCGCAATCCGGCTCTATACGACCGAGGATTTCGCCGGCATGCGCAAGGCATCGCAACTGACCGCCCGCTGCCTCGATGAACTGGCGTCGCTCGTCAAGCCCGGCGTCACCACCAATGCGCTCGATCGTTTCGTTTTCGAATTCGGCATGGACAATGGCGCCTTGCCTGCGACACTGGGCTATCGCGGCTACAAATATTCGGTCTGCACCTCGCTCAACCATGTCGTCTGCCACGGCATGCCGGATGACAAGCCGCTGCGCGAAGGCGATGTCGTCAACATCGACGTCACCTACATTCTCGACGGCTGGTATGGCGATTCGAGCCGCATGTATCCGGTCGGCCAGATCAAGCGTGCCGCCGAACGGCTTCTCGAAGTAACCCATGAATGCCTGATGCGCGGCATTGCCGCAGTTCGCCCCGGCGCTCGTATCGGCGCCATCGGTGAAGCCATCCAGACCTATGCGGAAGCACAGCGCTGCTCCGTCGTGCGCGACTTCTGCGGCCACGGTGTCGGCCAGATTTTTCACGATACGCCCAACATCCTCCATTACGGCCGCGCCGACGAAGGCCCGGAAATGCGCGAAGGCATGATCTTCACCATCGAGCCTATGATCAATCTCGGCAAGCCTCATGTGAAAGTGCTTAGCGATGGCTGGACGGCCGTCACCCGCGACCGTTCTCTGTCGGCACAATACGAACATGCCGTCGGCGTCACCGCCACAGGCTGCGAGATCTTCACGCTGTCGCCGGGCGGCCTCGACCGCCCCGGTCTGCCACCACTACAGGGCTGACATGGCAAAACCTCCCGCCTCCCTCTTGTCCGACGGTGATAATTCCGCAGACGAAGCGGAGGCGGATGAAGCTTTTGTCGACGAACGCGGTTTCTTTGCCGAACAGGCAGGTCGGCGCGACAATATCAAGAAAGCCATAGAGGTAAGCGGCGCAACGGAGCCACCGGCGCATTACCACGGCCACCGCGAACGCCTGCGTGACAAATATCGCGACCATGGCGATACCTCGCTCGCGGACTACGAAATCCTCGAACTGCTGCTGTTCCGGTCCATCCCACGGCGGGATACCAAGCCGCTCGCCAAAATCCTGATCGCCCGTTTCGGCAATCTCGCGGGCGTGCTCGGCGCACCGCTTGGCCTTTTGCAGGAAGTGAAGGGTATCGGCGAGAATGTCGCGCTGGACCTGAAACTCGTCGCCACAGTCGGCCAGCGCATGCTCAAAAGCGAGCTTCGTGAAAAGCAGGTGCTGTCGTCATGGTCGTCGGTCATCGACTACTGCCATGCGGCCATGGCCCATGAGCCCCGCGAACAGTTTCGCATCCTCTTCCTCGACAAGCGCAACGCCCTGATTGCCGACGAGGTGCAGGGGCACGGCACCGTCGATCACACACCGGTCTATCCGCGCGAGGTGGTGCGGCGCGCGCTAGAACTCTCGGCAACGGCCATGGTGCTCGTCCACAATCATCCCAGTGGCGATCCGACCCCGTCCCGCGCCGATATCGACATGACCAAAACGATCATCGACACGGCCAAACCGCTCGGGATTGCCGTGCATGACCACATCATCATCGGCAAGGACGGCCATGCCAGCCTCAAGGGGTTGAGGCTGATTTGACCATTCGCGCCATGGGCCATCAACCGGCGAAATAGGCGTCCTGATCGAGATCGGCGAGCAGGCCCGGCTGCGTCGGCCTCCAGCCGAACAGAACCGCAGTCTGCGCGCTCGATGCCGGCGAATCCATGCCGGCAAAATGGGCGAACCAGCCAAAATGGTCGGCGACTTCATCGCCCGTCTTCGACACGACCGGAACATTCAGATGTCGCCCGATAAGCTCGGCAATTTTCCGGAAGGCGATGCCCTCCTCCGCCACGGCATGATAGCGCGGCACGGCCGCACCATGTTCCAGAGCCAGCCGGTAAAGCCGTGCCGCATCCAGCCGATGCACGGCCGGCCAGCGGTTCTCGCCATCACCCACATACGCGGCAACGCCCTTCTGCCGCGCCAGATTGATCAGCAGCGGCACAAAACCATGATCGCCAACACCGTGAACCGATGGAGGGAGCCGCACGAGCGAGGCCCGCACGCCGCGTTCAGCCGCAGCCATCGTCGCCTCTTCGGAAGCGACACGGGGAATGACCGAGGAGCCGACATTCGGCGCGTCGTCTTCCGTCGACGGGCGGCCAAGCTGCAGAAGCCCGGTCCCAGAGGTCACCAGAAGGGGTCGGTCGGAACCGACGAGTTCATCGGCCAGCGCAGCGATGACATAGCGATCGGCCTCGCAGCTTTCCTTAAATTTCGAAAAATCGTGGTTGAAGCCGGTATGGATGACACCATCGGCCTTGGCCGCACCGGCCCGCAGGCTGGCATGGTCATCCAGCGAACCACGATGCACATCGGCACCGGCCGCCTCCAGCGACGCCGCACCGGCATCGGAGCGGGAAAGCCCTAAAACCTGATGGCCGGCATCGAGAAGGTCGCGGACGACGGCCGATCCGACAAAACCCGTTGCACCCGTTACAAAGACGCGCATATGAAATCCTCATGCTCTATGCTGATAATCGTCAACTAGAGCCGAGGCTTACGGGTTAAAAGCCGTGACCTTATACCGGTATCGCGACTAACAGGCTGATATCCATGCCACCGATCGAGACATCCACGGACAACACGACTGCCGAAAATCTGCTAGGCAATTACCTGCGCGACCGGCGGGCCAAACTCGATCCGAGTGATTTCGGCATAGAGACCGCACGGCGGCGCACGCCCGGCCTTCGCCGCGAAGAGATCGCCCAGCGCGCCAATGTCAGCGCCACATGGTACACATGGCTGGAACAGGGCCGCGGTGGAGCGCCGTCTGCCGATGTGCTCGACCGTCTGGCTCGCGCCATGGGCATGAATGCCGTCGAACGCGAACACCTATTCCTGCTCGCCCAGCACCGGCTGCCGGAGATACGACGGCTGCCATTCGAGCCGGTTTCGGCGCAATTGCAACGGGTTCTCGATTCGATGGAATTCAGCCCGGCGCTGGTGCGCACAGCGCTCTGGGACGTGGTCGCCTGGAATGACGCGGCATCCGCCGTTCTCTACGACTACGCGACGCTGAAACCGAACGAGCGCAACATCCTGAAACTGGTGTTTCGCCATGCCCGCAAGGTCATGCCGCATTGGGAAATAGATGCCCGCAATGCCGTCGCCGCTTTCCGGGCAGAAGCGGTCCGCACCTGCGATCCGCAGGCTGTGCAGGCGCTGGTCGATGAACTCAGCGCCCAGCACCCGGAATTCGCGGCGATCTGGGAGGATTACGATCTGCAGAATTACGGCGAAGGTTTCAAACGCATGCGCCATGCCACGGCCGGCGATTTGGCCTTCGAATATTCGTCCTTCGCGGTCGATGGCCGGCCGGATCTCGGCCTGATGATTTTCACCCCGGCAACCGCCACTGACGCAGAACGCGTCAGGGCGTTTCTCAACGATCGCCGGGCCAAGGCCTGAACCTGTCCGTCAGCCCAGCTGCACCAGATGGCCTTCCGACACTTCCCGGTACTCGCGAACCGGCGGCTGGTAATCCATGCCGCGCACCGGGCTTTTCAGCTCGTCGTTGGAAATGCCGCGGCGAACGCCACGACGTGCCGGATCGGGCACGGGCACCGCCGATATCAGCTTTTTCGTGTACGGATGCTGCGGATTTCCGAACACCGATGCGCGTGGACCGATCTCGACAATCTCGCCCAGATACATCACCGCCACCCGGTGACTGACACGTTCGACCACAGCCATATCGTGGGAGATGAACAGGAAGGCGATATCGAGGTTCTGTTGCAGATCGAGCAGCAGATTGCAGACCTGCGCCTTGATCGACACGTCCAGCGCCGACACGCTTTCATCCGCCACGATCACTTTCGGATCGAGCGAAAGCGCCCGTGCAATGGCGATACGCTGACGCTGGCCACCGGAAAATTCGTGCGGATAACGATCCGCCATGTCGGCTGACAGGCCAACCTTTTCCAAGAGGTCAGCGGTCTTTTCCTTCGCCTGTTTTGCCGTGCCGAGCTTGTGCTTGATGAACGGTTCGGCAATCGCCGAGCCGACGCTCATACGCGGGTTGAGCGACGAGAACGGGTCCTGAAAGATCATCTGCACGCTTTTGCGCATGTTGCGAAGACCAACCTGATCGAGACGCATGACGTCATAACCATCGAGCGATACCTCGCCCGAGGTCGGCTCGATTAGCCGCATGATCGAACGACCGGTCGTCGACTTGCCGCAACCGCTTTCACCGACCAGCGACAGTGTCTCGCCCTTGAACAGGTCGAACGAAACGTTCTCCACCGCATGCACCGCGCCGGTCTGGCGCGAAAACAGGCCGGAGCGCACCGGGAAACGAGTGATCAGGTTTTTCACCGCCAGAAGCGGCGTCTTGCCCTTGCCGACCGTATCCGACAATTCGATCGGCTCGGCTGCCTCGCCTGTCTTCACGTCAACGATCGGGAACCGCGTCGGGCGCTGACGGCCTTCCATCGAGCCGAGTTTCGGCACGGCCGACAGAAGCGCCCGCGTGTAGGGATGCTGGCCACGGAGAAAAATGTCTTCGGTGGCACCGGCCTCGACCTGATCGCCACGGAACATCACGATGGTGCGGTCGGCGATTTCGGCGACGACGCCCATGTCATGGGTGATGAAGAGAACAGACATGCCCTCCTCTTCCTGCAAAATCTTGATCAGGTCGAGGATCTGGCCCTGAATGGTCACGTCGAGCGCCGTCGTCGGCTCGTCGGCAATCAGCAGCTTTGGCTTGGAAGCG
The DNA here is from genome assembly GCF_009617585.1 of Endobacterium cereale. Taxonomy (GTDB): domain Bacteria; phylum Pseudomonadota; class Alphaproteobacteria; order Rhizobiales; family Rhizobiaceae; genus Neorhizobium; species Neorhizobium cereale. Next base: position 412,738 of record NZ_WIXI01000050.1, read on the forward strand.
AGTGCCATGGCGATCATCACGCGCTGGCGCATGCCGCCGGAAAACTGGTGTGGATATTCGTCGAAACGCGACGAGGCATTGGGGATGCGCACCTTCTCCAAGAGGCGCACGGTTTCAGCGCGCGCTTCGGTCTGGGTCATGCCCTTGTGCCGAATGAGAACCTCGGAGATCTGCCGGCCGATCGTGAAAATCGGGTTCAGCGATGTCATCGGCTCCTGAAAGATCATCGCGACATCATTGCCGCGGACGCCACGCATTTCCTTTTCCGAAAGCGCCAGAATGTTCTGGCCGTTCAGAAGGACTTCACCCTCGATACGGCTGGAACCCTGCGCCAGAAGCCGCATGATCGACAGCGAGGTGACGGATTTGCCGGAGCCGGATTCACCGACGATGGCCACCGTTTCACCGGCATTCACATCGAAGGAAATATTGCGCACGACGGTCTTCCAGCCATCGCCGGTCCTGAAGGATGTCGTGAGATTGCGGACGGACAGAACGGGAGCATTGGTCATAGGGGCTTCCATGGTTTTGCGAAGGATGCAGATGGAAGGCCCTTGGCCTCGCGTTCCGCTTCCAGCGCCGCAATCTTGCGGTCGATTTGCGTCCGGTCGGTCAGACCGTGGGGATTTTGGCGTGTCGGCATGGTGTCAGTGACATGCAGGAAACGTTCTTGCGCGACGGTGAGAAGCCGGCGCAGCTCGGCCAGCGGATCGGCATGGTCGTCGGCGCGAATATCGAGCCAGGGGTAATCCTGATCGCGGTAAAGAACGAGCGCCGCAGACTGTTTGCCGCGTTTGTCGCCGCCCGCCGTTTCACCGGCATCCATGGCATCGAGCAGGCGTTCCGCCAGCGGCTTAGCAGTGCCCTCGCGATAGACACGCATGGTCTCTTCGATGACCTGCGGCCCGGCCAGCATGTTGCCGGCCACGGACACGCCGTCCTCGACCAGATGCCCGGCCCAGTCGATGCATTTTTCGCCGGTGAAGGCGGCATTGCGTCCCGCAGCGTCAATCAGATGCATCTGGCGCTGTTGGTGGCCATCATCACGCTGCGTCAGGGCGGCGATGATGGCGTCGGGCGCAAAACCCTCCGCCAACATCTTCAGGCCGTCCGTACCGTAAAGGGGGCTGACAAAGGCCTGCGTGGCGATCGCGCCAACACCACCACGGATATGCGGGACGGCGGAGCCGACCGAAAAGAACCGGCTCGCCACGGCGATGCCAAAATGCCCGCTGTCCGGGTCGCGTGCCACGATCGACCACGTCATGGCTTAACGTCCTACCGCATAGGCCTGCATCAGCCGCGGCGTGGCCGCCGCCCTCAGCAGACCATCGGCCTCGCGCTTGGCAGCCGTCAGGCGACCGACGCTCCAGGCATCGGCGACCGTCACATCATGGCCGCGTTTGCGCAGATCGCCGAGTGCTGCCTCACCGACGCTCGTTTCAACCATGATATTGCCCGGCTGGCTGGTGCGCGGATAAAACGAGCCCGGAAAATGCGTGGTGTGGAACAGCGGCATGTCGATGGTCGCCTGCAGGTTCTTGCCGTGGTGCACGTAGCGCAGGAAGAACGGCAACTGCCACTGGTCCTGCTGGTCGCCGCCGGGCGTGCCGAAGGCAAGCGTCGGGCGGCCCTGATGCAGCGCCAGCGACGGCGTCAGCGTGGTGCGCGGACGACGGCCCGGTGCGAGGGAGGTCGGCAGGCCATCCTTCAGCCAGAACATCTGTGCACGCGAATTGAGTGCGAAACCGAGGCCCGGCACGATAGGCGAGGACTGCAGCCAGCCACCCGACGGCGTGGTGGACACCATGTTGCCCCAACGGTCGATGACGTCGATATGCACGGTATCGCCGCGCTTTTCCGAAAGATGCGCCATGGTCGGCTCATAGACCGCACCCTTGCCGCTGAACGTGCCCAGCATCGACATGGTGAGGTCGTACTGATTCTCGAAACCGGGCAGTTTTCCCGGACGAAGTTCATAGGAAGCCTCGGTGCCGATCAGCTTGCGGCGCTCGTCGTTATAGGCATCCGACAGCAGCGTCTGCATCGGCACCTGCGCGAATTCCGGATCGCCGTAATAGACTTCGCGGTCGGCATAAGCGAGCTTCATCGCCTCGACGACGGTGTGCACGAATTCCGGGCCGGTCGGGTCCATCGATGCCAGATCGATCTTCGACAGAAGCGCCAGCGACTGCAACAGAACCGGTCCCTGCCCCCAGCTCGGTGTCTTGGCAACGGTCCAGTCATGATAGTCGTAGGTCTGCGGCGCCTCGATGGTGGCGCTCCAGCCGGCCATGTCGGCGGCGGTCAGCACGCCCTTGTGCTTGGATCCGCTGGCATCCATCACCTCGGCGGTCTTCAAAAAGTCCTCGATCGCCTCGGCAACGAAGCCGCGATAAAAGGCGTCGCGGGCCGCATCGACCTGCGCCTCACGGCCGCTCACGGCCTCGGATTCGCGGATGATGCGCTTCCAGGTTTCGGCCAGAACCGGATTCTTGAAATTTTCAAGCGGCTCAGGCGCGGAACCGCCCGGCAGCCACGTTTCGTAGGAGGTCGGCCATTCTTGTCTGAAAAACTCGGCCAGCCCCTTGATGGTGGCGGAGACGCGCGGCAGCACCGGATGACCGTGTTCGCAATAATAGATCGCCGGTTCCAGCACTTCACGCACGGACATGGTGCCGTAGTCGCGCAGCATCAGCATCCAGCCATCAAAGGCGCCGGGAATGACGGTCGACAGCAGGCCGTCGCCGGGGATCAGCTTCAGCCCTTCCGAGGTGTAATGCTCGATCGTGGCGCCCGCCGGGGCCGGACCCTGTGCGCAGATCACCTCGACCTTGTCCTTCTTGGTCGAATAGATGATCGCCGGCATGTCGCCACCGGGGCCGCACAGATGCGGCTCGACCACCTGCAGCACGAAACCTGTGGCAACGGCGGCGTCAAAAGCGTTGCCACCCTTTTCGAGGATGGCCATGCCGACCGCCGATGCGATCCAGTGGGTGGAGGTGACGACACCGAACGTGCCGAGGATTTCAGGCCTTGTCGTAAAGTCACTCATGTTTGCATTCCTTGGATAAATTAGCTTTCGCGGGGATCCAGCGCATCGCGCAGGCCATCGCCGAGAAGATTGAAACCGATAACCACGAGGAAGATTGCCGCACCCGGCCACATCGCCATCCATGGCGCCTGGCTCAGAAAGTTCTTGGCGACGTTGAGCATCGAACCCCAGCTGGGTGCCGGTGCCTGCTGGCCGAGACCGAGGAAGGACAGAGAGGCTTCGGCAATGATGGCGGTCGCCACCGTCAGCGTCGCCTGCACGATGATCGGTGCAAACACGTTGGGCAGGATGTAACGCGTCATGATGTCGACATGGCCGAGACCGACCGAACGGGCGCCCTCGACATAGTCTTCCGTCTTCACCGCCAGAACCTGACCACGCGTCAGCCGCACAAAAATCGGCATGGCGGAAAGACCGATGGCGATCATCGCATTGGTGAGGCTCGGGCCGAGGAAGGCGGCGAGTGCAATGGCGGTGATCAGGAACGGCATGGCCAAGAGCGCTTCGGTGACACGCTGGATGACCTGATCGACCCAACCCCCGAAATAGCCGGAGAGCAAGCCGAACGGCACGCCGATGGCAACGGCGATTGCCACCGACACCACACCCGCCATCAGCGAGGCACGTGCACCCCAGATCATGCGGGAGAGAATGTCGCGGCCGAGATCGTCGGTGCCGAGCCAATGGGCGGCCGACGGTGCCTTGCGGATTGCGCCCCAGCTTGTGGCAATCGGATCGGGGATCGGCAGGATCGGCGCCAGAATGGCAAGGATCGCGAAAAAGGCGATGATCACCAGGCCGACAAGCGAACCACGATTGGCCTTCATCTTGCGCCAGGCGCGGCTTTTTTCGCGCGGTTTCAGGATCGGTGCGGTCTGTTCGATAACGGTCATAGCGTGGCCCTCAGGCGCGGGTTGAGAGCCGCGTACAGCACGTCGGCAATCAGGTTCATCACGATGAAGCCGATGGCCGTGCACATGACGATGCCCTGCACCACGGCGTAATCACGGGTGAAGACGGCATCGACGGTCATCTTGCCGAAACCGGGAATGGTAAAGATCTGCTCAGTCAGAACGGCGCCGGCCAGAAGCTCGCCGAACAAAAGCGCTGTCAGCGTTATGATCGGCAAAAGGGCGTTGCGGAACGTGTGGCTGAGAATGACCTCGCGCGGCGACAGGCCTTTTGCGCGGGCGGTGCGGATATAATCAGAACTCAGCACACCGAGCATGGCGGACCGCGTGTGGCGCATCAGCTGTGCGGCCAGCGCCGTCGACAGCACGAAGGCCGGCATGATCATGGTTTTGATCGAGCGCACCGGATCGACAAAGATCGATTCGTAACCGGATGCCGGAAGCCAGCCGAGCTGCACGGAGATCAGCAGGATAAGCATGATGCCGAGCCAGAAATTGGGAACCGAAAGACCCGACAGCGCCACGATATTGGCGATGTAGTCGATGGCGCGGTTCTTGTAGACGGCGGCGAGAATGCCGGTCGGAATACCGATCAGCAGCGCAAAGATCATCGCCATCACGGCAAGCTGGATCGTTACCGGCAGTTTCTGGCCGATCAATTCCAGCACAGGCTGGTTGGTACGCAGGGAAATGCCGAAATCGCCCGTCAGCATGGCGCCGAGCCAGCGGAAATACTGCATGATCACGGGATCATTGAGGTGATATTTTTCGCGCAGGAAGTCCAGCGTTGCCGGATCGCGCTCTTCACCCGCCATGGCGAGAATGGGGTCGCCGGGCAGAAGTTTCTGCAGCGAGAACACGAAGATCGAAATGATCAACAGTGTCGGGATCGCGACCAGAAGCCGCTTGCCGATATAGACAGGCATGTCATCGCCCTCTTGTAACTTGAGAGACCGCGCGGACGTTGTTGCCCGCGCGGCGATCGTATGTCCGGATTACTTTTTGGAGACGCCCAGCAGGCGCATCATGCCATCCGGCGAAGGGGAAAAACCCTCGACCTTTTTGGAGATGGCGTAGGCATAGGGGTTGTGGCCGAGATAGATGATCGGCATGTCGTCGGCGAGGATGACGCTGGCGGCATCATATTTCTGCTTGCGAACCGCATCGTCCTGCGAGGTGCGGGCCTCATTGAGCAGCTTGTCGACTTCCGGGTTGCAATATTTCACGTCGTTGATGCCACCCTTGCAGGTGACGAACTGGTGAATGTTGCCATCCGGGTCGATACGGCCCGACCAGTCGGAACGCGAAAGCTGGTAGTTGCCGGCGGTCTGTTCCGAAAGCAGCGTAGCGAACTCGGTTGCCTTCAGCGACACATTGAAGCCGGCTTCCGCCACCATCGACTGGATGACCTGCATGGCCTGCGTCTGCGTGGTGTTGTTGGCGTGCTGAAGCTCGATATCGAGCGTTTCGTAGCCGGCTTCCTTCATCAGCTTCTTGGCTTTTTCAACGTCACGCGCCTCTACCGGCAGGTCCTTGTTGAACCACGGGCTGGTGGATGGGAAAGGCTGGTTGCCGGCAAGTGACGTGCCTTCGTAGACGATCTGGCCGAGCGCTTCGCGGTCGATCGCCAGCGAGAACGCCTGACGCAGGCGCTTGTCCTTGCCGAGCGGGTTGTCGGCGCGCGCACCGTTGTTGATATTGACATACATGGCCATGTAGCCGGGGCCGATAACGTCGGCATAGGTGAGGTTCGCATCATCCTTCACCGACTGCGCGTCGGAGGCGGCGATACGCTCGGCGATGTCGAGATCACCCGAACGCAGGTTGGCGAGCTTTACCGTGGTATCGGGGATCGGCAGGAAGGTCAGCTTGTCGACGAGGATCTTGTCCTTGTCCCAGTAGTCGGCAAATTTTTCCAGAACGATACGGTCTTGCTGGATACGCTCGACGAACTTGAACGGGCCGGCGCAGACAGGCTTGGAGCCAAAGTTGGCGCCGAGTTCCTTGGCTGCCTTGGGCGCGACGATCATGCCGGCGCGGTCTGTCAGCTGCGCGAGCAGCGTCACGTCGGGCGATTTCAGCGTGAACTTCACTTCCAGCGGGCCTGATGCCTCAACCTTGGCGACGGAGGAAAGCTCGCTCTTGCGACGCGATTCCGGCAGCGTCATGTTGCGTTCGATGGTGGCGACGACTGCCGCCGCATCCAGAACCTCGCCGTCGTGGAACTTCACGCCGTCGCGGATCTTCATGGTCAGCACTTTGCCGTCTTCAGACCACGCCCATTCGGTGGCCAGCTGCGGCACGATCTTCATGTTCTGGTCGATATCGACCAGCTTGTCGCACATCGAGGTGTAGACGATACGGCCGACAAAGGTACGCGACTGCGCCGGGTCGAGAACGTCGGCATCGTCATTGAGACCGATGCGCAGTTCGGCGGACATGGCGGGTGCGGCCAGAAATGCGCTGGCCAGCAGCGCCGAGGTAAGCTTGGCAAATTTCTTCATATTCGTTCCTCTGGTCTGATTTGACACTGTTTTTGGCATTGTTCTTGTTGGCCGCCCGAAAAGGTGCGGCAGGTATTTCGAAAAACTCAGGAGGCAGCGCTGAGCTGATCTCCTTCGTCATCAAGAGCTTCCAGCGCGGCGATGTCCGCATCCGTCATGCCCGCTTCGTCCAGCGAGGTTGCCCGGATCAGCCGTGCCTGGTGCATCAGCAGATGCTGGCGCATCGCCTCGCCGGCCTTGCCCGGATCACGCTCGGCAATGGCATCAACAATGGCATGGTGCTGCAGATAGGAGGCACGCGCATTCTTGCCGACGCGACGGGCGCGTTCGCGGATCGACTGCCAGACCTCATCCTGACGGATGCGGTTGACGACATCGAAAATCGACAGGAACAACTGGTTGCCGGCACTCTGTGCGATCTGGCGATGCAACGCGCCATCCCACAGCTCCTTGGCGTCGGCATCGGTGCTCTGGCCGATCTTTTCGGCCAGCGACCGCATGCGATCGACTTCGGCGGGTTTGGCGCGCATCGCCGCCAGCTGCGCCAGTTGCGGCTCGATGCGCAATCGCACTTCCATGATCTCCAGCATGTCGGTGCCGGCGACCAGCGCGTCGACATGATTGCCCCAGTCGTCGGGTTTTTCGCCGACAAAGGTTCCCGCTCCCTGACGGCGCCAGATCAGCCCTTCGGACTCCAGCACTTCCAGCGCACGACGAACCGAGCGCCTGCCGACGCCAAGCGTTTCCGACAGCGCACGCTCGGTCGGCAGCTTGCCGTCAGCCAGCGTATCACTGGCTATCAGCGCCCGCAGGCGCCCCAGAGCATAGGCGGAATTGTCATGCGATGCTTCGCTCACTGCCGGACCATTCATTGAACCAATTTCGAATTGGTTCAAGACAAAGGCATTTCACCATTCACGTCAAGCTAGTTTTTCATCAATTTTTCGCACTGCACAAATCGTGTGCACATGCGTAAAAAAACTGGCAAACCGCAATCAATCCGTTAGAAAATTACTGTAGAAATTGCGACAATTGGTCGCCATATTGCGCATTCGACCGAGCACACCAAGCCGGAGCTATTTTATGAATCACTATGATCTGATCGTCGTCGGCAGCGGCCCCGCAGGCCGCCGCGCAGCCATTCAGGCTGCCAAGCTGGACAAAAAAGTTCTTGTCATTGAACAGGGCAAACGAGTCGGCGGCGTTTCCGTCCACACCGGCACCATTCCTTCCAAAACGCTGCGCGAAACGGCCCTCAATCTGTCCGGCTGGCGCGAACGCGGTTTTTACGGCCTCTCCTATCGCGTCAAGCAGGAGATCAGCGCGGAAGACCTGCGCCGCCGCCTGCTAATCACGCTCGACCACGAGGTCGAGGTGCTGGAACACCAGTTCTCGCGCAACCGCGTCCAGCTGATGCGCGGCAAGGCGACCTTCGTCTCCAAGGACACGATGGCGATCGAGAAGGAAGATGGCGAGATCCTGCACGTGCAAGGCAACAGCATCCTGCTCGCCGTCGGCACCAAACCGTTCCGCCCGGATTATATCCCCTTCGACAACAAGACCGTTCTCGATAGCGACGAATTGTTGGACATCGAAAAACTGCCGCGCTCGCTGGTGGTCATCGGCGCCGGCGTCATCGGCATCGAATACGCCACCATCTTTTCGGCGCTGGACACAGCCGTCACCGTTATCGATCCGAAATCGACCATGCTCGATTTCATCGACAAGGAAATCGTCGAGGATTTCACCTACCAGCTGCGTGATCGCAACATGAAGCTGCTGCTCGGCCAGAAGGCCGAAAAGGTGGAGCGACTGCCCGATGGCAAGGTCAGTGTCACCGTCGAAACCGGCCGCCGCATCGTTGCAGACATGGTTCTGTTTGCCGCCGGCCGCATGGGTGCAACCGACAATCTCAACCTCAAGGCCGCCGGCCTCGAGGCTGACAGTCGCGGCCGCCTCAAGGTCAATCCGGAAACCTTTGAAACCTCCGTGCCCGGCATCTTTGCCGCTGGCGACGTCGTCGGCTTCCCAAGCCTTGCATCGACCTCGATGGAACAGGGTCGCATCGCTGCCCGCGTCGCCGTCGGCGCCATCAGCAAGGAGCCGCAGAAGTATTTCCCTTACGGTATCTATGCCGTGCCGGAAATTTCCACCTGCGGCCTGACGGAAGAGGAAATGAAAGAGCGCGGCATTCCTTATGAATGCGGTATCGCCCGCTTCCGCGAAACGTCGCGCGGCCATATCATGGGCCTCGACAACGGCATGCTGAAGCTGATCTTCTCGCTGAAGACGCGCCGTCTGCTCGGCGTCCACATCATCGGCGAAACGGCGACCGAACTCGTGCATATCGGCCAGGCCGTGCTCAATCTCAAAGGCACGGTGGAGTACTTTGTCGAGAACACGTTCAACTACCCGACGCTTGCCGAAGCCTACAAGATCGCTGGCCTCGACGCCTGGAACCGCATGGGTCCGGCAGTGCCCAAGGACGACACCGTTGCCGGCCAGCCAGCCGAAAAGGTGACGGCAGCCGAAACCACCGAGCCACAGAAGAAAAAAGCCACCGCCAAGTGAGGCGTCCGCTCGGCAAGGAACGTCCGCGTTTTGGCCAGCGCCATCCGGTGCTGGCCTATTTCGCCACGATCATCGCCATCGCCGTCTTCGCCCTATTTCCGCTGATCTCGGCACTCACCAGCCTCTGGATTGCCGATGCGGCCGGCTGCCGTGTCGATGAAGCCGGCAGCTACCCTTGCATGATGTTCGGCACCGATATCGGCGAGCTTCTGGCCTTCCTGTTCATTCTCGGCTGGCTGGGCATGGCGACCGTGCCGCTCGGCTTTCTGGGGTTTCTTGCCTGGACCGGCTTCGTCATCACCCGAATTATCCGCAAGCGCCGTCGCCAAACTCAACAATAGGCAACAGCAGCAAGCACAAAACGAAAAAGCCGCCTTCGGAACAAGGCGGCTTTTTCATACGGCAGATACAAAAATGGCCCCTTGCGGGGCCATTCTCGAAAAGTTTCGTCGCGATTAACGCGAGTAGAATTCGACGACCAGCGACGGTTCCATGATGACCGGGTACGGTACATCCGAAAGCGACGGTACGCGAGCGAAGGTGGCAACCATCTTGTTGTGGTCGACTTCGACGTAGTCAGGAACGTCACGTTCAGCGAGCGAAACGGCTTCGAGAACCGTTACGAGCTGCTTCGACTTCTGGCGAACTTCGATAACGTCGCCGGCCTTGCAACGGTAGGAACCGATGTTGACGCGAACGCCGTTGACCGTGACGTGGCCGTGGTTGACGAACTGACGGGCAGCAAAGACCGTCGGCACGAACTTGGCGCGGTATACGATCGCGTCCAGACGCGATTCCAAGAGACCGATCAGGTTTTCACCGGTGTCGCCCTTGCGGCGGTTGGCTTCTTCGTAGATCGCGCGGAACTGCTTCTCGCGGATGTCGCCGTAGTAGCCCTTCAGCTTCTGCTTGGCGCGCAGCTGCACACCGAAGTCCGAAAGCTTGCCCTTGCGGCGCTGGCCGTGCTGGCCCGGGCCGTATTCGCGGCGGTTAACCGGGGACTTCGGACGACCCCAGATGTTTTCGCCCATACGGCGGTCAATTTTGTACTTGGACGATTCGCGCTTGCTCATCGCATTTCCTTTCGGATTGTTACACCGGTTTGTTGCCAAACCGGATGAAGGAAACACGCCCTCCTCTGAACCTCGTTTTTGGAAGTTCTGACAGGCTTCTCACGATAGCGACCGGAGAAAGCCACGGGACATGTCATTGAAACACCGGGCTTTGACACCCGGCGTTGGCGGGGTGATTACGGACATGTCATCAAAATGTCAACAGGCCGGCATTGAATTGCTGTGCGCCGCAGCCCATTCTTGGTCGTGGGATCCGGGCCCCTCTGGCGTATACCGGACAATACGTGATGTCGGATCCCCTTTAAAGCCAACCTCGTCCGGATAAGGTTGACTGATGGAACTCCTTTACATGGATTTTCTCGGCACGCCCACATGGATGTGGGCGATCTTCATTTCGCTTGTTCTCGGCCTTCTCGCGCTTGATCTCGGCGTCCTCCACAAGGATGCCAAGGAAATCGGCGTGAAGGAAAGCATGCTGATGTCGGCGTTCTACATCGCCATCGGCATCGCCTTCGGCGGGTGGATCTGGTTCCAGCAGGGCCAGCAACCCGCCGTCGAATATCTTACAGGCTTCGTCGTCGAAAAAAGCCTCGCGATGGACAATATCTTCATCATCGCGATGATCTTCTCCTATTTCGCCATTCCCCGACTTTACCAGCACAGGGTTCTGCTCTGGGGCATTCTGGGCGTCATCGTATTGCGCGGCATCATGATCGCCGGCGGCTCGATGATCGTCGAAAACTTCAGCTGGGTTCTCTATCTGTTTGCCGCTTTCCTGGTTTTCACCGGCATCAAGATGCTGGTCTCGTCCGACCATGACGAAAGCGATATCGGCAACAATGCGATGTTGAAATTCCTGCGCCGCCGCCTGCCGGTGACGAAGGAGCTGCATGGCGAACGCTTCTTCGTCAAACAGGCAGACGACAAGACCGGCAAGCTGAAGACATTTGTGACGCCCCTCTTCCTGGCACTGATCATGGTGGAACTGGCCGACCTCGTCTTCGCGGTCGACTCGATCCCGGCGATCTTTGCGATCACCACGGATCCCTTCCTGGTCTACACCTCGAACATCTTTGCCATCCTCGGCCTGCGTGCGCTCTATTTCGCGCTGGCGGCCCTGATGCACCGCTTCGCCTATCTGAAATATTCCCTGGCAGCGGTACTGATCTTCGTGGGTTCGAAAATCTTCGTCGCCGACATGCTGGGCATAGCCAAAATCCCGCCGTCGATCTCGCTCGGCGTGACCGTCTCGATCCTTGCTGCCGGCATTATCGGCTCACTCTGGGCGACAAGAAACGAAAAACAGGAAGCATAAGGGCAACCGCATCCGCCCATGCTTCAGGCGAGAGGCCCCGGCATAACCTGCCGAGGCCTCAGCTCGATGACGACTTTCCAATCGCCGGCATCGTCATCCTTGCGCTTGTCCCAAGGATCTAACCACGTCACCGATATCTAGCCGCAGCAGATCCTCGGGACAGGCCCGAGGATGACGACGGTCAGGTTTTCGGCTCTTATCGGCAGCCTGACACTCCGGCCTCAGCCGCCCGCAAACACTTACGCTTTGTTAAGCGCATAAGAAGGTGCTGATTGAACGCGCCCGGTGGCCTCCCATGTTGATATCAGGAGGAAATCAACATGCCCAAGCACAAGACGACCGAAAGCTGGACGGCACCAATCCACGTCGAGGATCCCGACACGGGCCAGGAAGCCACCATCGGCAGCACCCAACAGGCAAAGGATGTGCTCGACCATGCATGGCCGGCCTATCACGGCAGCCAGTTCGAACGGGCGGAACATGCCTGCGAGGAAGCGCTCGCCGGCCATGCCTCACCGGAGGACGCGCGTCGCGCCTTCATTGCAGCAGCCGTCGAGGCGCATCTGCACCTGCATTCGTAATCGGGAAAAGCTATTATTCGGCAGCGATCTTGGCGTCATTGCCATCCGGCGCCTCGGCGCTGCCCGGCGCCGTTTCGGCCTGCAGATCCGGGAAGGCGACGATGCGCTTGCCGGTAAAGTCCGTATGGACAACGATCAGCCCCTGCTCCTCGAAATACCCGAGAAGACGACGGGCGCGACGCGCCGAATGGGTGCCATAGGCCCGCGCAATACGGGCGTCGGACGGACAAGGTTCGCCACCGAGCGCCGCCTTGGCCATCATCAGGAACACACCCTGCAGATCGTCCGAAACGCCGTTCGAGAGCGACAGAACGGTTGCCCATGCCTCGCTTGCCGCCATTGTCGCGTCAACGCCCGAACGCGCGATCGCGGTACGGCGACGGAAATCGCTGAGCGAGATCGGCGCACCCGGCAGGCGGCGCATACGCGCACGCACCAGAAAATCCTGATAGAGCACGGCATCGGTGCGATAGGCCGATTGCGGATCGTCGAGGATTTCCGACATCACCGCCACTAAACGTTCTTCACGTTCCTCTTCCGACAGTTCCGGCACCGGCACGCGCGGCTCGGATGGTGCCGGCTGCATGATCGCCGGTGTAGAACGTGAAAGTTCGGCCAGAATATCCGTAGTCGGGCGCGGTGCCGGCGTCGGGCGACGCACAGCCGTCAGCGGGCGCGCGAACTCTTCCGGGTCCGGCGTAAAGATCAGGTCTTCGACATCCTGCGGCGCATCCGGCAGCGGCATCAGTTTTGGACTGGACGAGCGCGCAGACGTCTCCACCGCACCGATGACGATTGGCAGCGGACGACGCGACAGCGCCGGGCCAAGCGCTACAAAATTGCCGCGCTTCAGATCACGGAACATCTCCGCCTGCCGACGGTCCATGCCGAGCAGGTCGGCGGCGCGCGCCATGTCGATATCGAGAAAGGTGCGCCCCATCAGGAAGTTGGAAGCTTCGGCCGCGACGTTCTTGGCAAGCTTTGCCAGACGCTGTGTGGCGATGACACCAGCCAGACCGCGCTTACGGCCACGGCACATCAGGTTGGTCATCGCGCCGAGAGACATTTTTCGCGCGTCTTCGGAAACGTCGCCGCCGACCGAGGGGGCAAACATCTGCGCTTCATCGACCACGACCAGCACCGGATACCAGTAATCGCGATCGGCATCGAACATGCCGTTGAGGAAGGCGGCGGCGGCGCGCATCTGCTCTTCGAGGTCCAGACCTTCGAGCGTCAGGACGCAGGAGACACGGTTCTTGCGGATACGGTTGGCAATGCCGGCAAGCTCGGCTTCGGTGCGTTCGCCATCAACGACAACATGGCCGAACTTGTCGGAAAGGGTAACGAAATCGCCCTCGGGATCGATGACGACCTGCTGCACCCACGGCGCGGACTGTTCCAGCAGGCGGCGCAGAAGATGCGATTTTCCCGAACCGGAATTGCCCTGAACGAGAAGACGGGTCGCCAGCAGCTCTTCGATATCGAGCTTGGCGGCGTCCCCTCCCGCCAGATTCCCCATATCGATGCCGACCTGCAATGCACTGCCCTCGTCTGAAATGCTAAAGAATTGATATCATTGAAGCCGCGATCCACGGACACATTTCAGCGCCGGCGCGACTCCCGCCCTATAACAGAGATCTGGATTCGTTTCGCGGTTCAAGAGACGAAATGCACAGTCTTTGCTTCTGCGCTTCTCACGCCGCCCGCTTGAGGCCGAGCGACAACAGCCCTGCCCCGATCATCAGCGAACCGCCGGTGCGGTTAACGATGGTCTGCACCTTCGGCTTGCGGATCGTATCGCGTGCCATTGAGGCCAGCAGGCCGTAAAGCGAGGCATTGATGGTCGCCAGAATGAGGAATGTCACTTCGAACACGGCCATCTGGAAAAATAGCGGCTTGGTGAGATCCAGGAACTGCGGCAGGAAGGCCACGAAAAAGACGATGCTTTTCGGGTTCAGCGCCGTGACGGCGTAGGTGTGAAGGAACACGCGCAACGGCCGGACCGCCGATGCTTCCGCGCCGCCATCCTCCACCGCCTGCCCTGCCACCGGCGCGCGCCAAAGCTTTATGCCGAGATAGATCAGATAGGCAGCACCAACCCATTTCAGCAGCGTGAATAATGCAGCCGATGTCGCCAGCAAGGCACCAAGTCCGAGCATGGAAGCCGTCATCGCCGTAAAATCACCCAGCGCCACGCCTGCGACCGTCGCGCTGGCAACCTTGCGCCCGTGCGTTATCGAATAGGAGATGACCAGCAGGATTGTCGGCCCCGGAATGGCCAGAAGAACGGCGGAAGCTGCAACGAAGGCCAACCAGTGTTCGATCGACATGGATTTTTCTCCTCATAAGGAGGTAAGCAAGCCATGGAATGCGCAAACTGGCAAGCTATCGTTATCATGCGGCTTCGTCGTCCAACCGCCGTATCTTCGGCTGCTCCCGTTCCATGCCTGCGCCAGTTCGTAGCTCGCCTGCACGGCGAATCATGAACACGCCGTACCGGCACCGGCCCCTTCTGGACGAATCGCCAGATCGGGACTGACGGCAGCTCGACCATTCAACACCGTGATGGCGCAACACACGACATTCCAAGCCGCTCAACGGCCTCCGGCACAGAAAGCTGAAGCGGAGCTAAACATCGTCACGTAGAAGCTCGCCGAGGTCCTGCGGAGACTTCATCATGCGGCGCTCCTTCAACGATAGTCCTGATAATCGATGAGTTCGACATCCGCCCCGACAAACCGAAACGTCACGCGCCAATTCCCTTTGAGCGAACGCAATCGGAAACCGGGCGGGTGCAAATCGGCAGGGGCCGCCGCGACATCGAGCAAACCGAGGATACGCGCACGCTTTTCCGGCGTAGGCAGACTTAATCCCCTTCGTCGTGCCAGATCATAAAAGGCCTCCAAACCCTTGTGTCGAAAGCCCGCGACCATGCGCAACCGCATCGCATAAAGATAAGCTTAGCAACATTATCGGCACCACTCGTAGAGCACATCCGGCTCGCGCTCATCATTTTCGGCACCATCCGTTTCTCGCCTCGCGAGAAAGCCGTGCGCCTCATAAAAATGCCGTGCCCCGACATTGCGCTGGAACGTCCAAAGGTTCAGCACGTAATGTGCGGATTTTGCTTGCTTCAGCAGGCGTGCGCCAATGCCCTGCCCCTGAAACTGCGGCAGAACATAAAGCTGATCGATCCAGTTCTCGCGAAAAGCGATGACGCCGACGAGTTCATCCTGCCGCCCTACGCCCCAGATGGCGCAGTTCGCAAAAACATAGCCCGACCAGAAAGCCAGGTCTTCTTCCGGACTGTGACGGCTTGCAAGCCATGGAAGCCGCGCGTCGAATGCGTGGCGAAACACATTCGACGCGTCTGCCATATCCTTCAACGCCAACTGACGGCAGGTTAGCTCTTCGTTCACGGGTAGGCCCTCCATTGCAGAAATCGGGCCTGAAGGGCGCGGTCGACCTCAGGCATGATTTCGGGGGCACCGATATCGCGACGCATGTAGTTGTTCAGGTCGTCGATATGATTTTCACGCCAAGGCGTTCGCCGCCGCAGTGACGCGCCGATCAGCCCCTTCACAATCGCCCACGGACCGTGGCGACGCCACAGCGCCTCCAGCTGGGCTTCTAGTACATCATCAACCATTAATTGTAATTCACGCATAGCTTTTCCGTCCCGGCGCGCGCAAGCGGCCAGGTCCTTTCGAGGTCGGCGACGCGCACGGAAAAGCGGACGGCAAAAGGTGCCGAACGGATAAACCGTTTACGTCAGATTTTGAGATAAATGGATGCCGGAAGGCGGATTTCGGGCGTTATCAGCCCTTGAATGCCACTCGAAGCATATAGCGCAGGCCATTGCCGCGCATGGTTCGGGTGGATCCGCCATGGAGGCGATTGTGTGCAAAATGTGCTGTCATGTCATGCCTCCTATGTTTGAGTTGCGGATGTCGGGAACATGGCACGGGCTTTTTGGCGGCGCAAGTCCCCGCAATCGAAAATTGCATTCGGAGTGAAATCTGTTGCCATATCGCAACAGGAACCCTTCCGGCAGCGTCATCAATTCGTGCTGAGGCCAAAACCCTGCATCAGACGCCGCGTGGCAAAATCCGGATTACCGGAGGTGAAGACGGCAAAGTCGAACTCTTCCGGATGTTCGACGCCATCGACCAGCGGCACTTTGCGACGCGCCTGCCTTGCGATCGCCTCGGCCGGATCGAGCCAATCGACGGGCCATGGTGCGAGGCGGCGAAAAAGGTTGGCCATGAAAGGATAATGCGTGCAGGCCAGAACGACGATATCGGTCTTTTTGCCGTCCATCTCCACGAAACACGGCGCAATCTCGGCGCGGATCTCGTCGTCCGACAGCGCCTCGCCGCGAATATAGGCCTCGGCCATGCGGGCAAGGTTCTCCGAGCCGACAAGCCTCACATGGCATTGCGTGGCAAAGGACTGGATGAGATCGCGCGTATAGGCACGCTTGACGGTGCCGGGCGTCGCCAGAACGGAAACGAGGCCTGAACGGGTCCGCTCCGCCGCCGGTTTGATCGCCGGCACCGTGCCGACGAATGTCATGTCCGGAAATTTTTCACGAAGCGCTGCGCCCGCCAGCGTAAACGCGGTATTGCAGGCAATGATGCAGATCTCCGGGCGATAGTCAGAAAGCAACCTTTCGAACAGCGAGAGGATACGCGCGGTCAGCGCCTCTTCCTCCCAGCCGCCATAGGGAAAACCGGCATCGTCGGCGACATAGATGAAACCGCGTTCCGGCATCAGCACGCGCGCCTCGCGCAGCACTGTCAGCCCGCCAATGCCTGAGTCGAACACCAGTACCGGCCGCGAAACATTATTCGCCGTCATTCCCCTCGATCTCCGTAGCCTCACCCTTTTCCGCCTTCTGCTGCCGCGGTACGACTTTTCGTGGCCATTGCCGCGGGAAACGATCGAGCGAATTGATCACGCCGCGAAACACGCTGATTTCTTGGCTCGTAAAGGCCCGCCGCGTCAGCACAGCGCGGAGATTGTCGATCATTCTCGGCTTTTTCGCGGGCGGATGGAAATAATTGCGGGCATCGAGCGCCTCTTCCAGATGCTCGAACATGCCGAACACCTGTTCCTTGGTGGACGGGCTTTGATCAAGCGCGTCGAACAGCGTCTCGGCATGATCCTCCATGCCGCACTTCATCCACTCATAGGACATCAAAAGCACGGCCTGGGCGATGTTGAGCGAGGCAAAGGCGGGATTGACCGGAAAGGTAACGATCTCGTCGGCCAGCGCCACTTCCTCGTTGGTGAGACCCCAGCGCTCGCGGCCGAACAGGATGCCGGTCTTTTCACCCGCCTTGAATTTCTGCTGCAGCGTCTGGCAGGCAACCACCGGCGAACGCACCGGCTTGAAACCATACCGTTCGCGCGCCGTCGTGGCGTAAACGAAGTTGAGATCGACGATCGCCTCTTCCAGCGTCTCATAGACCTTGGCGCCATCGATGACGTGATCGGCCTTGGAGGCGGCGGAGCGCGCCTTTTCACTGGGCCAGCCATCCCGCGGCTTGACGAGGCGCAGTTCGGCGAGGCCGAAATTGGCCATGGCGCGCGCCACCATGCCGATGTTTTCGCCAAGCTGCGGCTCGACGAGAATGATGGCGGGGCCTTCGGCGATCAGGACGCGTTCGCTATTGGTGCCAGACATGTATTTTTCCGGTTCTTCTTATAAAATGGTCAGCCGGCAATAGCGCGCATGTTCGCGCGCTTCAAGCATTGCGTCGGGATGGGCGACAGCCGGATTACTGTCCCTTGGCCAGTTCCTGCATCTCGGCATAAACGGAATCGCTCTCGTCATCCTCGTAACGATGAATGTCGTCGATGACCGGATGACCGTCTTCCGTGATCACGTCGAAATGCACCTTCTCGACGGAATTCTTGATCTCGTCATCATCCATGCAGGTCCAGAACTTGAAGCTGACGCCGACATCGGTGGCGCCATCCTTGCCCGGCTTCTCTTCCAGCTTCATATCCTGCAGCGGACAGCCATCCTGCGAATTGGTGATCACGTCGTAACCGAAGGGATCACCCGGCTGGCCGTTGTCGGTGTCATAGGCCGGATGTTTTGCCGCTTCGTGATAGGCCGCCTGAAACCGCTTGCTGAACAGTTTTGACAGTGGATCGGCATCGAAAATGAACTTCCAGTCGCTTTCCGCGCTCTTCCAGTTTTCGGACGTGATTCGCATCACCTCCTTCACCGGATCGGTTGCCTCCGCGGCTTGTGAAACAGAGGCTGCGACAGAGAAAAGCAGCGCGAACGAAAGGGTGCGCATCGAAATCAGTCCTTGAGGTGAGAGCGTTGTTGCGACCTTAATCGCCATGCGCATTTTGGCAATGACAATCATTGAAGAGATCGTCGCCCAAACTCTTTGCGTCACGTCAATGCGATGATATAGCGCATGCGCAAAGACCGTTTTTCCATCCGGGTGTGGCTGTTTTTCAACGGCCGTTCCCTCCAATCTCTTGAACGAGGCAGATATATGAAAAAGATCAAGGTCGCCAATCCCGTTGCAGATCTCGACGGCGATGAAATGACGCGCATCATCTGGCAGTTTATCAAGGATAAGCTGATCCATCCGTATCTGGACCTTGAAATCGACTATTACGACCTCTCGGTCGAAAACCGCGACGCCACCAACGACCAGGTCACCGTTGACGCCGCCCACGCCATCAAGAAGCACGGCGTTGGCATCAAGTGCGCGACGATCACGCCGGACGAAGACCGCGTGAAGGAATTCAACCTCAAGCAGATGTGGAAGAGCCCGAACGGCACGATCCGCAACATTCTCGGCGGCGTCATCTTCCGCGAGCCGATCATCTGCCAGAACGTGCCGCGCCTCGTTCCGGGCTGGACAAAGCCGATCGTTGTCGGCCGTCACGCTTTCGGTGACCAGTACAAGGCAACCGACTTCAAGTTCCCGGGCAAGGGCAAGCTGTCGATCAAGTTCGTCGGTGAAGACGGTCAGGTCATCGAAAAGGACGTTTTCGACGCTCCGAGCGCCGGCGTTGCCATGGCCATGTACAACCTCGACGAATCGATCCGCGAATTCGCCCGCGCTTCGATGATGTACGGCCTGATGCGCAAGTGGCCGGTCTACCTGTCGACCAAGAACACCATCCTGAAAGCCTATGACGGTCGCTTCAAGGACATCTTCGAAGAAGTCTACCAGACCGAATTCAAGGCAAAGTTCGACGAAGCCGGCATCACCTATGAACACCGCCTGATCGACGACATGGTTGCCTCGGCTCTGAAGTGGTCCGGCGGTTACGTCTGGGCGTGCAAGAACTATGACGGCGACGTTCAGTCCGATACCGTTGCACAGGGCTTTGGTTCGCTCGGCCTGATGACCTCGGTTCTTCTGTCGCCGGATGGCAAGACCGTCGAAGCAGAAGCTGCCCACGGCACCGTGACCCGTCACTACCGCCAGCACCAGAAGGGTCAGGAAACCTCGACCAACTCGATCGCCTCGATCTTCGCCTGGACCCGTGGTCTCGCACACCGCGCCAAGCTGGACGACAACGCCGAACTGGCCAACTTCGCAGCGACGCTGGAAAAGGTCTGCGTCGACACGGTCGAAGCCGGCTTCATGACCAAGGACCTGGCCCTGCTCATCGGCCCGGATCAGCCGTGGCTCTCCACCACCGCCTTCCTCGACAAGATCGACGAGAATCTTCAGAAGGCCATGGCTGCCTAAGCCAGAGCTGTTCGAAAGACACGAAACGGCGGGACGCAAGTTCCGCCGTTTTTTATTGCCCTGCCTTTAACTCATCTCAGAAACCGCAACACCGCATCGAAAGCCCCCGGTCGATAACGCCGCTTGGGTGCTTGCCGTGTCTCGTAGCGTATCCAGTCATCGATAACATGCACGATCTCCTTTTTGCTGTGATTGCACAGTCCGCCGAAATGCCGGCCACGACTTCCCATGAGTGCACCGGTCCCGACCACGAAACGAGCTAGCCATTTCATTTGCATTTCCGCCTCGATTTCGGCGGACAAGACAATCTGCACGATCGTTGTCTTCCCGGAATGACTGAGACACACGCTCTCCACACAGTTCCAGGGAATGACGTCAGGCCGGAGAGCCGGCCAAAACAATCCTTTATGGAATGCGACAAGCTCAACTTTCCGCTTCCAAGCAGCTTTCAGGAAAAGCGGCAGCCCAACAATGCATAGTGCCGCAAGGCCAACCAACAGCATGTCGATACCGACCCAGCCGCCTTTCGCCAGCTTTTGGAAAATAAACGGCAAGAGGACGACAAGCAAAATGACGGCCAACAACGCCAATAAGGCATGCAAGCCACGCGACCCCCTCACGACCAGATCCTGTGGCAATACATCACTCCAAAGCAAACCAGTGGGCGCTACGATAACACCGGCAGGTGAAGATTTTCTGCCTGATCACGGTTTTGGCATTGAAGGCTGACGAGATATGTTGGCATGTTGTCGAACATACGCTTCAGGGAGAGTGCCCATGGCCGCTGGTGTCGAAATTCGTCCTCTCATCCAGTCCGATCGCGCGGGCTGGGAGCCTTTGTTCGAAGCCTATCTGCGCTTCTACGACTCGGAACTTCCCAAGGAGCAATACGACGTTACTTGGGCGCGCTTTCACGACGATGCCGAGCCGATGCATGTGCTCGGCGCCTTTGATGACGGCAGGATGGTCGGCATCGTGCACGCCATTTTCCATCGCTCCACATGGCTGCCGGATACGACCTGCTATCTGCAGGATCTTTACGTGGATGGAAGCCAGCGTGGCCGTGGCGTCGGTGAAGCCCTGATCGAGAAGGTGGCGCTTCTCGCGCGCGACAAGAATGCCGGCCGCCTGTACTGGCTGACGCAGGAAGACAATGCCACGGCCCGCCGTCTCTATGACCGCGTTGCGGTGGCACCCGGCTTCATCCAGTATCGCAAGCCGCTATAAAATCCGCATAACGGAGTGGCCTCTCTGCTTCACCTCACCCTTTAATGCCCGATGGAGGAAACAATGGCTGAAAAGATTCTGTTCTATACCCATCCGATGTCGCGTGGCCGTATCATCCGCTGGATGCTGGAGGAAGTCGGCGTTCCCTATCAGGCCGAAATCATGCAGTTCGGCACCACGATGAAGGACCCCGAATACAAGGCCGTCAACCCGATGGGCAAGGTACCGGCCATCGTGCATGGCAAGACGGTGGTAACCGAATGCGCGGCCATCTGCGCCTATCTCGCGGACGCCTTTCAGGAAGCCAATCTGGCGCCACCGATAAAAGAACGTGGCGATTATTACCGCTGGATGTTCTTTGCCGCCGGCCCGCTTGAAGCCGCCGTCACCAACAAGACGCTCGGCGTGGAAGTTGCCAGCGACCGTGAACGCATGGTTGGTTACGGCAATTATACCGAGGTCATGTCGACCCTGGAGCGCGCCATCGCAAGCCATGAATTTGTCGGCGGTTATCGTTTTTCCGCCGCGGACGTTTACGTCGGCTCGCAGATCGGCTGGGGCCTGCAGTTTGGCACGATCGAGAAGCGTCAGGCTTTTGTCGATTATTACGGCCGCCTGTCGGAGCGCCCGGCCTACAAACGCGCTACGGAGATCGACGACGCTTTGGTACGTGAGATCAAGGCTGCGGGCTGAATTGGTTCCGGACTGCCCCGGCAGCAAAGCAAGCGTCGTTGAGCAGCGCAGCGTCTGCGGCACGATCGGCTCAAGTCAAGCGCGGTGTCCGGCTGAAAGGCTGGAGTGATAATTAGGACGCAGCTTTCAGCGCCCGGACGGTATGACCCGCAAATCGCCGGTGTTTTGAAAATCTCAGATCACCACGAGAAGCCTCTGCCCTGTTGCCGGGCAGACCCAAACCACCGTTACCGACGGGTTCACCCTTATTGGATCGACGGTTTTTTCAAGAAGCTGTTGCGATCGGCCGAACTGATGCGCAGCCAGGCTTCGCGGCCATCGCGCAGAACCCGCATAGGAATCTGTGCACCGGCCGGACCGCTGCTCCAGACCTTTCGGTAAAAATCGGCCAGCCCATCGACTTCACCATCGCGGATTTCGGAGATCACGTCGCCGCGTTTCAAGCCGCCCTGCGCCGCGGGGCTACCTTCGGCAACACTCATGACGACAACCTCACCGTCACTTTCGGCCGAAAACGCACCGAGCCAAGGCCGAGGCTCGCGGTCGATCTCGCCGCGGTTCAGAAGCTCGTCGAGAATGGGTCGTAAAATATCGATCGGCACGACCATGTTGATATCGGTCACTTCGTTACGCTGGCTCATCTGCAATCGCAGCGAACCGACACCGAGCAGCGTTCCTTCCGCATCGAACAAGCCCGCACCGCCCCATGAAGGATGCGCCGGAGCGATAAAGATCGCCTCGTCGAGCAGATATTCCCAGTAGCCGGCAAATTCCTGCTTGGCGACGATCGCCGACTGCACATAATCGCCGGTGCCATCAATAATCACGACCGGTTCGCCAACCTGCGCCTTGGCGGAATCACCCAGCGGCACTGCGGGCAGATCGAGCGGTCCCAGCGCCTGCAAGAGGCCGAACCCGCTCTCCTGATCATAAGCCATTGGATGGGCTGGTACGACCCGACCATCCTGCAGTGTCAGCCACACATCTTCCGCTTCGGTAATCAGGTAACCGATAGTCAGGATCAGTCCGTTTTCGCGGATGACGATACCACTGCCTTCACGCCGTGTTCCGAGCGAGCCGGCGGTGAACGCATCTTCGGGAATGGTGGCACGCACGGCCACGACGGACCGCATAATTCTCTCGATATCCATGGTTCGAACCCCGAGCATTGGGCAGGCGCACAGCTTGCACCCGCCGGATCATTGGCATTGAAGGTAAGAACTCATGACGCACCGCGCAAGTGGAAGCTTATACTCTGCAACCACTGCGTCTGCGGATTATTAAGCATTCACTCACGGATTTATTGCCGAAATTCACGCTCGTGTTACTAATATTTAGTCCAACTTTGGGCTTGGGAGACTTTCCGTGAATAAGAAAATCGCTTTCGCTGCAGCCATTGCTGCCGGCATCGTCGCGTCTGTCGGTTCGGCACGCGCCGATGACCTTGTCTTCACCCTCAAGAATGCGACCAATTCCACATTGGAGCGCTTTTACACTTCGCCGAACGGCGTCGATGACTGGGAAGATGACGTTTTTGGTCAGGATGTTCTGGAGCCGGGCCAGAGCGTGAAGATCACTATCGCCGACGGTCGCCGCGTCTGCAATTACGACATGCGTTTCGAATTTACGGAGGATTCCGATCTCGACACGACCGAGGACACACAGGATCTCTGCAAGATGGGATCCTACACGATCCACGAGTGACAGGCTCGCCTGGACGCCACCCATGAGGCCATCATGAAACCGATGCGGCCTCATGGGTACCATGCCAATATCTGGGCATTTCCGACCGCGCCTGCGGCCGCTATATCTTTGTCATTCAAGGCAATGATGGATTCCCCGATATGACCGATACCGTCCTCGACCGTTTTCTCCGTTACGTCGTCATCGACACCCAGTCGGACGCCTCCTCGCCCACTCAGCCTTCGACCGCCAAGCAGCTGACGCTCGGGAAGCTGCTGGTGGAAGAATTGCAGGCGATCGGAATTACCGACGCCCATCTCGACGAACATGGTTATGTCTACGCGACCATTCCGGCCACTTCGGCCAAGAACAATGTGCCGGTTATCTGCTTCTGCTCACATATGGACACCGCCCCCGACTTTTCCGGCACCGGCGTCAAACCGCAGGTGATCGAAGACTATCAGGGCGGCGACATCGTGCTTCCGGGCGACACGAGCCGCATCATCAAAGCCAGCGACAACCCGGAACTGGCCAACAATATCGGAAATACGATCATCACATCCGACGGCACGACCCTGCTTGGCGCTGATGACAAGGCGGGCTTGGCCGAAATCATGACGGCCGCCGAAATCCTGATGAGCAACCCCGATATCAAACACGGCGCCATCCGCCTTTTGTTCACCCCGGACGAAGAAATCGCCCGCGGCACGGACAAAGTAGACCTCCAGAAACTCGGCGCTGATTTCGGCTACACGGTCGATGGCGAAACGCCCGGCCATATCGAGGACGAAACCTTTTCGGCGGATGGTGTTGATATCGAGATCAAGGGCGTCGCCATCCATCCGGGCTTTGCCTTCGGCCGAATGGAAAACGCCATCCGCATCGCCGGCGATATCATTGCAAAACTGCCGCGCGACATGGCGCCTGAAAGCACCAAGGGCAAGCAAGGCTTTATCCACCCGACCGGCGTAT
The DNA here is from genome assembly GCF_009617585.1 of Endobacterium cereale. Taxonomy (GTDB): domain Bacteria; phylum Pseudomonadota; class Alphaproteobacteria; order Rhizobiales; family Rhizobiaceae; genus Neorhizobium; species Neorhizobium cereale. The sequence continues at coordinate 437,059 of NZ_WIXI01000050.1, forward strand.
CCGGCGCGATGGAAGGCGCCTCAATCCACCTCATCATCCGCGATTTCGTCGATGCCGGCCTGATCGAAAAGGAAGAGCTGCTCGAAGGCATCGTCAAGGAGGTCATGGCTACCTATCCGGGCTCGACCTACACGTTCAAGGTCACAGAACAGTACCGCAACATGAAGAACGTGCTCTCTGAGCACCCGCAGATCATGGATTACGCGCTTGAAGCGGTGGAACGCACCGGCATCAAGGCGGTTCGCGGCAGCATCCGCGGCGGCACCGATGGTTCCCGCCTCACCGCCATGGGCCTGCCCTGCCCCAACATCTTTGCCGGCGGCCACGCCTTCCACTCGCCGCTGGAATGGGTCAGCCATCAGGATATGGGCAAGGCCGTCACCACGCTGGTGGAACTGGCAAAGATCTGGGAAGAGCGCGCCTGATTTTGCGCTGACGTGAGAATACAAAAAGCGGCCTCGACGGGCCGCCTTTTCCATATTCGCAGTAGTAACCGATCAGACGTGCAGGCCGGGCGCCTCATAACCGGTACGCTCGACATATTCGGTATAACCGCCACCATACTGGTGAATGCCATCCGGCGTCAGTTCCAGCACACGGTTGGACAGTTCCGACAGGAAATGACGGTCATGGCTGACAAACAGCATCGTGCCCTCATATTCCGACAGCGCCTTGATCAGCATTTCCTTGGTGTCGAGATCAAGGTGGTTGGTCGGCTCGTCGAGAACGAGGAAATTCGGCGGATCGAACAACATGGCCGCCATCACCAGACGCGCCTTTTCACCACCGGACAGCACGCGGCACTTCTTCTCGATATCATCGCCTGAAAAACCGAAGCAGCCGGCCAGCGCGCGAAGCGAACCCTGCCCGGCGCGTGGAAACTCGCTTTCCAGCCATTCGAACACGGTCTGCTCACCATCCAGAACATCCATGGCATGCTGGGCGAAATAGCCCATCTTGACGCTGGCGCCGAGGCCCACCGTGCCTTGATCGGGCTCTGTCGAGCCGGCAATCAGTTTCAAAAGCGTCGATTTTCCGGCACCGTTGATGCCCATGATGCACCAGCGCTCCTTGCGGCGGATCATGAAGTCGAGGCCTTCATAGATCGTGCGGCTGCCATAGGCCTTGTGCACGCCCTTGAGGTTGACGACATCTTCCCCCGAACGCGGCGCGGGCAGGAATTCGAAAGCGACCGTCTGGCGACGCTTTGGCGGCTCGACGCGTTCGATCTTGTCGAGTTTCTTGACGCGGCTCTGCACCTGCGAGGCATGGCTTGCGCGCGCCTTGAAACGCTCGATGAACTTGATTTCCTTGGCCAGCATCGCCTGCTGCCGCTCGAACTGCGACTGCTGATGTCTTTCGTTCAGTGCACGCTGCTCTTCGTAGAATCCGTAATCGCCGGAATAGGAATTGAGCGATCCGGCATCGATCTCGATGATTTTTCCGACGATGCGGTTCATGAACTCGCGGTCATGCGACGTCATCAGCAATGCGCCGTCATACCCCTTGAGGAAGGCTTCGAGCCAGATCAGGCTTTCGATATCCAGATGGTTGCTCGGTTCGTCGAGCAGCATCACGTCCGGCCGCATGAGAAGAATGCGGGCAAGCGCAACACGCATCTTCCAGCCGCCCGAAAGCTTGCCGACATCGCCGTCCATCATTTCCTGGGAAAAGCTCAGGCCATCCAGAACTTCGCGGGCACGGCCTTCCAGACCATAACCGTCGAGTTCCTCGTAACGGGCCTGCACATCGCCATAACGCTCGATGATCTGATCCATTTCATCCATGCGGTCGGGATCGACCATGGCGGCTTCCAGCTCGCGCAATTCCGCCGCGACAATGCTGACAGGCCCCGCACCTTCCATGACTTCCGCCACGGCACTGCGGCCCGACATTTCCCCGACATCCTGATTGAAATAACCGATCGTTACGCCCTTATCGACGGAGACCTGCCCCTCATCCGGCTCTTCGCTGCCAGTGATCATGCGGAAAAGCGTCGTCTTGCCGGCGCCGTTCGGGCCGACCAGACCGATCTTTTCGCCCCTGTTGAGGGCTGCGGTCGCCTCGATGAAGAGAATGCGGTGGCTGTTCGACTTGCTGATGTTTTCGATGCGGATCATGGCTGCCGGTTCGCAATAAGGGAAATCGGCTGCCTTATGTCATGGGAGACGGCTTGTGTCGCGGGGTTTTATGCCGACGCGGATATCATTCGGCCGGATGGCGGTCGGGCCGTGTTTTCCGTTCATTGTAGCGCGAGTACAAGGCGATCCCCATACCGATCGCAGCGACGATCCATGGTAGAACGTACCAGAAGAAAAAATAGGCGGATGTCATGATCTCAATCCTCCGAGAACAAGCCGTCCTGCCAGATGTAATACCAAAGCTGCGGCAATCCAACTGGCAACGGCCGACAGAACACCCCAGGTCAGGCTGATAGCAGCCACATGTGAACCCTGCCCTATTGCTCCCACCGCAAGACACGCCGTAGATGCCCTATCGAGCGCCGCAGCGAGATATTTTGTTCGCTCGTTATGCACCAACGCCATGACGACCCCACATCATGATCACTGGGCGCATTAATTCTCATTATTGGGCTGTTTCCAACCCACGCCCAAAACATGAAAAAGGCCGGGCTGTTTCCAACCCGGCCTTCCCAATTTCCAATCCGAAAAGGATTATTCGGCGCTGTCTTCAGCGGCCTTCTTCTTCGGAGCAGCCTTCTTCTTCGGAGCGGCTTCTTCGCCTTCGGCAGCGTCGTCAGCCTTGGCAGCAGCCTTCTTCTTGGAAGCAGCCTTCTTCGGCTTTTCCGAAGCGTCGTCTTCGTCGTCGGCCATCAGCTCTTCCTTGCTGACGGTCTTGTCGGTGACGTCAACTTCAGACAGCAGCTTGTCGATGACCTTCTCTTCGAAGATCGGCGCGCGCAGCGAAGCGGAAGCGCCCGGCGTGTTGCGGAAGAAATCGAGGATCTCCTTCTGCTGGCCCGGGAACTGTTGCAGCTGTGCGTAAAGCGCGCGCTGCATTTCTTCTTCGGTCACTTCGACGCCGGCCTTTTCGCCGATTTCGGAGAGAACGAGGCCGAGACGAACGCGGCGTTCAGCCAGTTTGGTGTATTCGGCGCGGGCTTCTTCCTCGGTCGTGTCTTCGTCGGCAAAGGTCTTGCCGGACTGAGCGAGGTCGGTGTTGATCTGGCGCCAGATGTTTTCGAACTCGGCGTCGACGAGGCCCTGCGGCGCGTCGAACTTGTACAGTTCGTCGAGCTGGTCGAGGATCTGACGCTTGACCTTCTGACGGGTCACGTTGCCGTACTGGCCTTCGATCTGGCTGCGAACGATTTCCTTCAGCTTGTCAGCCGATTCGAGACCAAGCTTGGTCGCGAGGTCGTCGTTGATTTCCAGTTCGGCAGCGGCAGCGACTTCCTTGACGGTGATGTCGAAGGTGGCTTCCTTGCCGGCGAGGTTCGCAGCCGGATATTCGGTCGGGAAGGTTACGGTGATGACCTTCTCATCGCCAGCCTTGACGCCGACCAACTGGTCTTCGAAGCCCGGGATGAAGCGGTTGGAACCGATGACCAGTTCGGCATCTTCGGCAGCGCCGCCATCAAAGGCTTCGCCGTCGACCTTGCCGAGGTAGTTCATGGTGACGCGATCGCCTTCAGCGGCCTTGCCCTTCTTGGTTTCGTAAGAACGGGCGCTTTCGGCGATCTTGAGGATCTGCTCGTTGACTTCGTCTTCAGAAACTTCAACGACTTCGCGCGTGACCTTGATGCCGTTGGTCGGCTTCAGTTCGATCGGCGGAATGACTTCGTAAGAGATGCTGAATTCGAAATCGGCCTGCGCGGACAGGATCTTGTCGGCTTCGGCTTCGTCCTCGGTCATGGAGATCGAAGGCTGCGTCGCGGACTTTTCACCACGATCCGACAGGATCTGTGTCGGGCGCTCGCGGACGATCTCGTTGACGAGTTCAGCCATGATCGACTTGCCGTAGGTCTTCTTCAGGTGCGCAAGCGGCACCTTGCCCGGACGGAAGCCGTTGATGCGGACCTTATCCTTGGCGTCGGCGAGGCGCACGTTCATCTGCGCTTCCATGTCCTTGGCCGGGATGACGACCTTGAGTTCGCGCTTCAGGCCCTCGGAGAGGGTTTCGGTAACCTGCATTGTCTAACCTTCATATCAAACAGCTGTGTGCACACGGCCGTGGTTTCGATCGCACGGTCCCGGAAACACAGCCGGCCGTGGCTTCAGATACAATCTCGGACGCAACCGGGGAGCTACAGCAGTTCTACGGCCTATAAAGGCTCCAACTGCCAACTCCGCGGCTCTGGTGCGGGTAGAGAGACTTGAACTCCCACGCCTTGCGGCACCAGAACCTAAATCTGGCGTGTCTACCAATTTCACCATACCCGCGCACCGAACCGCGACGAAAATCCTCAATTCAGAGGCCTTCCGGAGCGCGCGTCTCTATATCACCCGTTTTTCAGCACGCAAAGGAAAAATGACAGTTTTTGCACGCCCATACAGCCGCTTCCAACGCTTTATATTGCCATCGCTGTCATCACCGCCCGCATGCATGCCTGTCGCAGGCATTTCGGAAAGAACCGCAGAAAGCCGCAGATGTGCAGCATTCCGTGCGATTTACCAAAAAGCAATGCGCTCGCAGCATGGCTCTCTTTCCCAGATTGCACTCCACATTCAGGCCGGATTGTTTATAACAAAGCCATGCAAGCGATACATAACGCTTGCAACGGCCGGCAGCCGGATGATCACATCAAATCACCCTCAAGCGTCAGCTTGTGATGCAAATTCGGGGTCGCGCATCTCCTCCTCCCAAGCGCCTCCTTGATAGACTAGCGATCCTCCTCCTCCCGGTCGCTGGTCGTTTTCTACGACGCCCACCGGACCTCCTCCCCCGGTGGGCGTTTCACATTCAGCAAACATCGGTCAGACAGCCCATGCGCAGCAAATCTTGTGTGCGCCTGCCTCCATTTTGCTCATTTCCCTAATCGAACTTAACCAGGCCTGCACTTCACGCATAGGTACCCTTCGGGAATAGCGCTGTTCAGCCAATTAAATCGATTTATATTCCGACTCATGAAATTGACGCCGGTCAAGAACAGCGCCGGCAAGCCTCAAAAAAGGAACTCGCCATGAACATCGCTCGCTCGCTCACCAACTGGCGCAAGTATCGTCAGACCGTAACCGAACTCGGCCGCATGTCGGACCGCGAACTGCACGACCTCGGCATCGGCCGCAACGACATTCGTCGCGTTGCCCGCACCGCCGTCGGCAACTGATTTCCTCAAGCCCACAAGGGCTTTGATGGATACCAAAAGAGCGCCCCTTGCCGGGCGCTTTTTTTGTGCTTTATTCCTGCCACACAATTGCCCGGCACTGCACGACAAAGCGGCAAAGCGCTTTTTTTGTTCAACATCCTGCACATTTGCATGGCAGTCGCTGATTTTTTGCACTGCGTTTTGTTGTTCGTCGGTTGTATAAGCTCCTCAGTCGCCGAGGCAAAACGCGCTCGGCATCAGATCACTCGAGGAAAACCATGAACCCGATCCGCATCGCCAAGAACTGGATCAGCTATCGCCGCACCATGAACGAGCTCGGCAACCTGTCGAACCAGGCCCTGACCGATATCGGCCTGACGCGCTACGACATCCGTAACGTTGCTGCCCGTTCCTACCGCTAAGTATATCCTCGCGGCATGAGGCCGCGTTCATGGGGGATGTCGATTGACCGATATCCCTTCGACGGCGCCCACGTGGCGCCGTTCGCATGTCTGGGCATACCTGCCCTCGATTGGCCCTTTTCGCCTTGCGCTCCACACACACTCCGGCAGCCGTCCTCGCGCGCTCTTAAGCCGCCGCCAGACGATCAGCCCATCCATCGCCCATCGGCGTTGACCTCTCGCTCTGTGTTTCCATGTCGCAATCCGACCATTGCCGCAGGACATTTGCGACAAAGACAAAATACATCCGCGCAAAAACAATCACTTGTAAAATAGTTGCGTCTGGTTTCGTCCACCCTCCCAAAACCCATGCCTACAATTCTCGTGTTCCATCGTGGATACACCGGGAGGCGTCCCGGCGAGTTGGAGCCGGCGCAGGGCATAGGGTGAGACGCAAAACCTCATATCTTGGGTTCGCGGAAACTGGTTCCCCTCCGGCGACACGGGGGAAACGGCAAGGTGGTCAAACGCCTCTCCGTTTCTGAAGCCCGAAAGAGCGCGCCGGGCGTGCCTGTGCGGCACACATGATCGCCGGTTCGTGAGCAATCATGGGCACGGCTTTTGCAGAGGGACCGAAGTCGTGGGCAAAAACCGTCCAACGGGGCACTGAGAGGTGTCAATTACTCACTAAATTACGAGGCAGCTTTCAGTGCCCCGACCACATGCCTCGCAAAACGGCGGGTGTTTTTTGAAAATCGAAGATCGCCAAGTGACAACTGCGCTCTTATTTCGGGCCTGCTGTGTGTGATGGCAGGGCCGCGCCATGCTTTCCGGTTGGACGGCGAATGCGCGCATGATAATGAGCGCGCCATGACAAACACGCTCCCTTCCCCCATTCACGTTATCGGCGGCGGCCTTGCCGGTTCCGAAGCCGCCTGGCAGATCGCCAAGGCCGGCGTTCCGGTCATCCTGCACGAGATGCGCGGCACGCGCGGCACCGATGCCCACAAGACCGACGGCCTTGCCGAGCTGGTCTGCTCCAACTCGTTCCGTTCCGATGATGCGACGGCCAATGCTGTCGGCGTCATCCATGCGGAAATGCGCCTTGCCGGCTCCCTGATCATGGCCTGCGCCGACAGGAACCAGGTCCCAGCCGGCGGTGCGCTGGCAGTCGACCGCGACGGTTTCTCCGATGCCGTCACCGCCGCCATTCACGATCATCCGCTGATCACGGTTGTGCGCGAGGAAGTCACAGGCCTGCCGCCTGCAGACTGGGATCTCGCCGTCATCGCCACCGGTCCGTTGACATCCCCGGATCTCGCCGCCTCCATCCAGTCGGAAACCGGCCAGGATGCGCTCGCCTTTTTCGACGCCATTGCGCCGATCATCCATCGCGATTCGATCAACATGGATGTGTGTTGGTACCAGTCGCGTTACGACAAGGTCGGCCCCGGCGGCACCGGCAAGGATTACATCAACTGCCCGCTCGACAAGGATCAGTACGACGCCTTTATCGACGCGTTGATCGCTGGCGACACGGTCGGCTTCAAGGAATGGGAAGGCACGCCCTATTTCGACGGCTGCCTGCCGATCGAGGTGATGGCAGAGCGTGGTCGCGAAACCCTGCGTCACGGCCCGATGAAACCGATGGGCCTGACCAATGCGCATAACCCGACAGTGAAGGCTTATGCCGTCGTGCAGCTGCGACAGGACAATGCGCTCGGCACGCTCTACAATATGGTCGGTTTCCAGACGAAGCTGAAATACGGCGCACAGGCCGAGATCATTCGTCTGATTCCCGGCCTCGAAAATGCGGAATTCGCCCGTCTCGGCGGCCTGCACCGCAATACCTATATCCAATCACCGGTTCTGCTCGACAACTCGCTGACCTTGAAGAGCCGCAAGGGACTGCGCTTTGCGGGCCAGATCACCGGCTGCGAAGGGTATGTCGAAAGCGCGGCTGTCGGCCTGCTCGCCGGTCGTTTTGCCGCTGCAGAGCGCAAGGGCGAAGCACCGTCGCTGCCGCCGGCCACCACGGCGCTCGGCTCGCTGCTCAACCACATCACCGGTGGCCACATCATGTCCGACGATGAGCCGGGCAAGCGCTCGTTCCAGCCGATGAACATCAATTTCGGGCTTTTCCCGGAACTGGAACCGGGCTCGATCGTCAAGCCGGAAGGCGTGAAGCGTTTTCGCGGCAAGGACAAGACGATCATGAAGCGGCAGCTGGTATCCGCCCGCGCGCTGAAAGACTGCAAGGAATGGCTCGGCTGAGCACGCCCCTCGCGGGATACATCGATGACGAACGAAAAAGCCCGCTGATGCGGGCTTTTACATATGATCAGACTGAGTGTCTGCTGCGTCAGACCGTCGGCTGTTCGCCGGGCCTGCCTTCTTCTGCAGCAGCCTTGTCTGCGGCGCTGACATAATTGCCGAGCAGCCAAAGCCCCACTTCCGCAGCAATCTCCTGGCTTGGAAACACGAATTCGCCGTTCTGTGTCGGCGCGTCGAGGAACTCGATGACAAAGCCCTTGCCATCGGCATTGCTCGTTGCGCGCGCCCGACCGGGCTGGATGACATGGCAGGAATAGTGGCGACCGTAATTGCGCATCACGCCGGCCTTGCCGTCATGCAGGCGAATGAAGACGGCATTGCCGTCCGCCGTCTCATGCAATGCGCGGATCGCTTCCGTCGGAAAGGCGCGCCCGAATTCCAGAATGGCGAGACCCGGATCATGACGTTCGCCGTCTTCGCGATCCTTGGCCATGCGCGTGACATAATAAGCCAGCGCAACAACGATAACGCCGATGATCAACCAACTGACGAGGCTCATCTTTCCTCCCGAGAAAAACCCGCACCGTTGCGAGCATGCCGGCACTAGAGCATCAGGCTTGCGCGAGATTGGCCCTGCGACAGGTTAACCCGAATTACTTTATCAGAAATGTTTCTGGCCGCAAAAAAGTGCGCTGCATCGACCTGTCAGATACTACGGCGCAACAGCGCCGAGACCATGCGCAACTGCCGGCGCCATTGCAGCGGCAACAAGGATTGCTCAAGAACACTTGCGCCCAGCTTCCGCGCTTTTTTCAAGATAGCATCTGCCGCCGTTGCCGGCAGGAAGGCAGGCATGAGCGATGCCGGTATCTTGCCGGCTGCACGTGCCTTGCCCAGATGATCGAGACCAAGGCCGGCAAAGGCCTCGATAGCAGCCGAGATCCGCACCTTGTCGTCGCCGGCCAGGAACGTCTCACGGTCGAGGCCGACGGCCGATAGCAGATCGAGCGGAATATAAAGCTGGCCGCGCGTCGAGTGGATCGGCATCAGGAGTAGCGCACCCGATATGGCATGGGCAACGCCGGCATGACCGGCAGCCGTGGCTGACCTTGCCGCATCGGCCGGCGACAGAATGAGCCCGGCAAGCTGGATCAGCGCCGAAGCGGTTTCCCCCGCATAACCTTCGAGCGCATTGCGATCCGGAAAAGCGTCGTCATAGAGGTCGAAAATGCGGGCATCGAGCATGTCGACAAAAGTCTGACGCGGCAGGCGGTATGTTTCGACCGCTGCAAACAATGCTGCAGCAACCGGGTTGGCGTCCGCCTCTTCGTTCGGCCCCTCTTCGAACTGGCCGCGCCACCATTGCAGACGAATCTCGCCGGCCAGCGGCTGGCGGATCACATCGCGGATCTTTGCGATTTCGGCATTGAAGGCATAAAGGGCTGCCAGCGCGCCACGCTTGTCTTCCGGAGACAGCAGGCAGGCAAGATAACGATCGCGGTCGGTTTCGCGAAGCGTGGAGAGGCAGATGTCTGAATTGGCGTCGGCCGATGCGCTCACGGAGCCTTGTCCCTTATGGCGCTTCAGTCGACCGCGATCAGGGCCGCTGCCACCGGTCGCGATTCCATCAGCATGATATTGTAGGTGCGAACCGCAGCGCCGGTGTTCATCGGGTCCGATGCAATGCCGTGTTCATTGAACACTGCCTTCAGCGCTTTCGGGATGGGCCGCAGATCATTGCCGGTGCCGAGGATCAGGAATTCGATCTCGCCGGCATCCGCCAGCACCTTCTCGAAGGCACTCGCGTCAAGCGGCTCGCCTTCCGCAAAATCCCAGCCATAGATGCCGGACGGCAGGCAGAGGATCGAGCCGCGATGCGACATGTCGGCGAAGCGGAAACCGCCATTGCCATAAGCATCGATCTCGGCCCGGCCCGGAAAATGTGCGTCGCGGATCTGTAGAGGTTTCATCGGAAAGGATGCCCTTGCTGGATGTCGCGACGCCCGGATTGAATGTCTTACTTCGCGGCTTCGGTCTTGACCGGCTCGCCCTTGACGCGGACTTCGGCAACATAAGAGCGCAGAACGCGAACGCGGACATTTTCAGCGATTTCGACTTCGACTTCGTTGTCGTCGATGACCTTGGTCACCTTGCCGGCAATGCCGCCGCCGAGAACGACCTGGTCACCGCGACGGATCGCAGACAGGGTTTCCTGACGCTTCTTCATCTGGGCGCGCTGCGGACGGATCAGGAAAAAATACCAGACGACCATGAGCGGTGCGAAAAGGAAAAGCATTTCAAGGCCGGAGCCGAATGCGCCACCGGCTGCGGGGGCTGCACCACTGGCTTGGGCAAATGCCTCGGAAATAAACATCGATAACTCCCAGATTGACGCGATACGCGTAGAAAGCCGTAAAGGCCGCCGAAATATAGTAACCACCACCCCGAATGCAACAGAGACACCGGGTCGCGGGCTTGTTCGGCGTACCGTTTCAAAGCCTCCTACCCTTTCGAGACCTTGAACGCCATGCTACCGCCGGTCGAATACACAAAAAACCCGCACGGGAGCCCGATATGACCGACGAAAACACCGCTCTTCTGCTGGCCGAACTGCGCCGCCTCGCCAATGCCGTGGAGCGGCTCGCCGGGCCGCCACCGGCCGTAAACGACTGGAATGCCGCGGATTGTTTCGTCTGGGTGCCGGCAAACCAGTATCTGCAGCCGGTTCCGCGCCCCAACCGCGTGGCACTGACACTGATCCGCGGTGTCGATCACGTACGCGACATCCTGCATGAAAACACGCTGCGTTTTACCGAAGGTTACCCGGCGAATAACGTGCTTCTCTGGGGCGCGCGCGGCATGGGCAAGTCGTCGCTGGTCAAGGCCGTTCACGAAGATGTGCGCAAGGCAACCGGCGTTTCGCTGAAGCTGATCGAGGTACATCGCGAGGATATCTCCACGCTGCCGACGCTTCTCGACGTGCTGAAAAACTCCGGCCAGCGCGTCATCCTGTTCTGCGACGACCTCTCCTTCGACCATGACGACACCGCCTACAAGTCGCTGAAGGCGGCGCTCGACGGCGGTATCGAAGGCCGGCCGGACAATGTGCTGTTCTACGCCACCTCTAACCGCCGCCATCTCCTGCCGCGCAACATGATGGAAAACGAGCAGTCGACGGCCATCAACCCCTCCGAGGCGGTCGAAGAAAAGGTGTCGCTCTCAGACCGCTTTGGCCTCTGGCTCGGTTTCCACAAATGCAGCCAGGACGACTATCTGACGATGATCGATGGGTATGCCGACCACTTCGATCTCGGCCTCGACCGCGAGACCCTGCACCATCAGGCACTGGAATGGGCAACCACGCGCGGCGGACGCTCGGGCCGTGTGGCGTGGCAATACATTCAGGATCTCGCCGGCCGGCTGCGCAAGCCGCTTACTGCCCCCTTGGCCGGCAAATAAACACCAGACGCAAAAAAGCCCGGCACTGCCGGGCTTTTTCGTACAACCTTGAAACGCACTACATTACTCAAGGAAAGTGACGGGGTTGACCGGGGTCGCATCCTTGCGAACCTCGAAATGGACCTGCGGACGCTTGGCATCGCCACTCATGCCGGACGCAGCAAGCGTCTGGCCGCGCTGAACCTTCTGGCCACGGCTGACATTGATGCTGCCGGCATGGCCGTAAACGGTGACCTTGCCGTCGTCATGACGCACCAGAACAGTGTTGCCGAGCTGCTTCAGACCGTTGCCGGCATAGATGACAACGCCGTTTTCAGCGGCCTTGATCGGCGTGCCTTCCGGAACCGAGATATCGATACCGTCATTGCGGCTGCCATTGACGTTGGAACCGTAACCGGCAACCACCGCGCCGTTGACCGGCCAGCGATATTTGCTGATGCCAGTGGACGCCGGCGAGATCGAAGCAACGTCCGATTTCTTCTCGACATCCGAAACGCTAGCCGATGCGGCAGGCGCCTGTTCGGCGGGCTTTGCAGACTGCTGCGGCGCAACCGATGCAGTTTCAGTCTTGGCCGGAGCCGCCGGCTTTGCAACGGCCGGCTGGGCCGGAATGGACGCGGTCTTGACCGTATCCGAACCTGCACCCGGCAGCGTCAGCGTCTGGCCGATACGGATGTTTTCCGTCGACAGATTGTTGGCTGCCTTCAGCTGGTCGATCGGCGTGCCGGTAGCACGCGAAATCTTGGCCAGCGAGTCACCCGGCTTCACCGTATAAGTGCCGCCAACCGGCTTGCCACCACCAGCGGGAGGGGTCAGCTTGCCGACTTCGCCCTGCGCCTTGTCACGCGCCATCTGTGCGCCCGGCAAAACGGCAACCTTCTGCTCCGGCTGCTGCTGCGGCATCGGCGCCTGGCCTTCGCGAGCCAGATCCGTACCGTCGGCTGCAGCCTTTGCGGCGTTGCGCGGCGTACCATAGGTCGGGATGACTGCGATCTGTCCGGCCTGGACCTTGCCGCCGTTCGCCTTCAGGATTTCCTTTTCCGGAACGCCGTAACGCTTGGAGAGCGATGCAGCGCTTTCGCCAGGGCGAACCGTCACCTTCGGCGCATTGGCCGTCGTCCAGCCGGATGTCGACTTCGTGGTATTTGTCACGACATTGTCGGAAGACGGGGCAGCGAGCGAGCGCGGCGCAAGGCCTGCATTCTGCTGACTTGCCGGCATCGGCTGTGCCATCGCCTGCTGACGGTTTGCTGGCTCAGCGCTTCCCGATGGAGCGGCCAGTTCGGACCGCTGAATGCTGCTCGGGGCAGAAGCGGCACGCGCCGGCGACATGCCGCCGCCGTAACCGCCATTGTTCTGATACCCGCTGTTACCCTGGTAACCGGCATTGTTCTGGTAGCCGCCGCTATTCTGGTAGCCACCATTGCCATGCTGATTATTGTTGGCCATCGGCGCGGACATGCCGCCGCCGTTCAGATCGCCCTGCGGGATCGGAGCCTGACCATAGGCACCACCACCCTGCCGCTGCGGGATGGAGGCTGTCGACATATTGTCCGTTTTGGAAAACAGATTATCGAAGCGCGTCGCATCAGAACTGCAGCCTGTTGCGGCGCTTGCCAGCAAGGCCAAAGCAGCAAACCGCAAGCTCGATTTTCCGACTTTGTATGAACTCTGAAAACGCATAACCCGACCTACTCGTGACGCAACCAAGTGAGATTGATTAAAGCGCGTTAGTCTTACCGTCGGGTTAAAGCTGGCGAAAACTCAGTTTATTTTTGTCAAATTGATAACCATGTCGCCTGTGTTGCAACAAAGACTCACCCCGCCGATACGGCGAAATCACAGCTGCGCGGCGATATGCGGCACGAGCGGCAGATAAGGGACGGTAAAAAGATCTTCGCGTTCGAAACGGCTGCCCGTCTTGGTCAGGCGCACCATCATGCAGGTTTCCTCATCGACCATCAGAGGTGCCATCATGGACCCGCAATGCGTCAACTGATCCGCATAAAACCGTGGCATGGTTGGGAAAGCAGCAGTCACAATAATGCGGTCGAACGTCCCCTCGCCCGGCATGCCGTTGCCGCCATCGGCCTGACGAATAACGACGCCGCGAATACCGAGCGCATCGATTCGGCCCTGAGCCTGGGTAACCAACGTCTTGTAGCGTTCGACGGACATAACCCGCTCGGCCATCCGGCCCATGACGGCCGTCATGAAACCGCTGCCTGTGCCGATTTCGAGCACGCGCTGGCCTGGCTTGACCTGAAGACGGGCAAGGATGCGAACGGCGAGATCCGCACCTTCCATGAAGGAGCCACAGTCGATCGGAATGGTGCGGCTGGAATAGGCATTGTCGGAAAACTGTGCCGGCACGAATTGCGAACGCGGCGTCTGCTCTACTGCCGTCAGAAGATCGAGATCGGAAATACCTTCGGCCCTGAGACGCAGAACGAGCGCCGCAAAACCTTCCTTCTCGACCATTCCCGGCTTCAAGCGGCTACTCCGTTACCAAACTCAGGGCTTCAGCCCAGAACCTTCGCCAACTGATCCTGCACCGAATAATCGGTCAGGTCCAGCTTCAGCGGCGTCACCGAAATACGGTTTTCACGCACGGCGTTAAGATCGGTGCCCTCGCCCGGGCGACCGGTCCGCGAAGCGAAATACAGCCAGTAATAGGGAAAACCGCGGCCATCCTTGCGCTCGTCCACGGCCAGATCGAAATCGGTCTTGCCCTGTGCGGTCACTTCGATGCCGGCAACTTCATCCGGCGCGCAAGCCGGGAAATTGACGTTGAGCAGCGTACCGGCCGGCAGTTCAGCCTGAAGCAGCTTGCGGATGACACCGACGGCATGGGCTTCAGTGGTCTCCCACGGAACGATCTTGGCACCATCCTGCTTGACATAGGCCTGGCTCAGCGCGATCGACCGCACGCCCTGCAGCGTGCCTTCCATCGCACCGGCAACCGTACCGGAATAAGTGACGTCGTCGGCAAGGTTGGCACCGACATTGACGCCGGAGAGAACCAGATCCGGCTTGCCATCCATCACTTGACGCATGCCCATGATAACGCAATCGGTCGGCGTGCCGCGCAGCGCGTAATGCCGGTCACTGATCTTGCGAAGCCGCAGTGGCTCCGACAACGTCAGAGAATGGGCAAAACCACTCTGGTCGGTTTCCGGCGCGACAATCCAGACATCGTCGGAAAGCTGGCGGGCGATCCTTTCAAGGACAGCCAGCCCTTCTGCGTGGATACCGTCGTCATTGGTCAGGAGAATGCGCATCATCAGGCCCTATGCTTTTTCAATTCGTGTGAGGCCGCCCATGTAGGGCAGCAGTGCATCCGGAATTGTGACAGAGCCGTCTTCGTTCAGGTAATTTTCCAGAACGGCGATCAGGCAGCGGCCGACAGCCGTGCCCGAGCCGTTCAGCGTGTGAACGAAACGGGTCGCCTTGTCTTCCTTGCCGCGATAACGGGCATTCATGCGACGACCCTGGAAATCACCGCAGACAGAGCAGGACGAGATTTCGCGATAGGTATTCTGACCCGGCAGCCAGACTTCCAGATCGTAGGTCTTGCGCGCGCCAAACCCCATGTCGCCGGTGCACAGCGTCATGGTGCGGAAATGCAGGCCGAGACGCTTCAGCACCTCTTCGGCGCAGGCGGTCATCCGCTCGTGTTCTTCCAGCGAGCTTTCCTGATCGGTGATTGAGACGAGCTCGCATTTCCAGAACTGGTGCTGGCGCAGCATGCCGCGTGTGTCGCGACCGGCCGAACCAGCCTCTGAGCGGAAGGACGGCGTCAGCGCAGTGAAGCGCAGCGGCAGCTTTTCCTGATCGAGAATTTCGTTCGACACGAGATTGGTCAGCGTCACTTCGGCAGTCGGGATCAACCAGCGGCCATCTGTGGTCTTGAACAGGTCTTCCGAAAACTTCGGCAACTGACCCGTACCGAACATGGCTTCGTCGCGCACCATCAGCGGCGACGACACTTCCGTGTAACCATGCTCACCGGTGTGCAGGTCGATCATGAACTGACCGAGCGCACGCTCAAGCCGCGCCAACTGGCTGGTCAGAACGGTAAAGCGCGAACCCGAAAGCTTTGCTGCACGGTCGAAATCCATGTAGCCGAGGGCTTCGCCGATTTCGAAATGTTCCTTGGCCGGATGGTTCCAGCGCGGTTTTTCGCCGACCACGCGGGCAACGACGTTACCGCCTTCATCCTCGCCGACCGGCACGTCATCGTGCGGAATGTTGGGGATACGCGACAGCATGTCGTCGAGGGCGGCGCTCACTTCGCGCTCTTCCTGCTCGGCCGCTGGCATGGTGTCCTTGATTGCCGCCACTTCAGCTTTCAGCTTTTCCGCCAGCTCCATGTTCTTCTGCGCCATGGCGGCGCCGATTTCCTTGGAAGCGGCGTTACGACGGGACTGCATGTCCTGCAGGCGAGCAATCACCGCGCGGCGCTTTTCGTCTAGCGCTACGAGGGACGCGGCCTGCGGCTCGGCGCCACGCTTGGCAAGCGCTGCGTCGAGCGCCTGCGGGTTCTCACGGATCCACTTGATATCGAGCATCGTCGTTCCACGTCATCGGTCTGGGTATCGGTATGGGCCGCGCCAGCCGGCTCGGCCGTGAGGTTGCTCCGGCCTGAGCTAAACAGTGTTCCGGAACGAATTAGGCCTTGTCCGCCTGAGAACCGTCAGAGCTTTCGCCGGATTCAGCCAATTCCTGATCCTTGCGCTTACGCTCCACGAGTCGTGCGGCATAGATGGAAATCTCGTAGAGAAGGATGGTCGGCAGTGCAAGACCGATCTGGGACAGCGGGTCCGGCGGCGTCAGCACGGCTGCGACAACAAACGCAATGACAATCGCGAACTTGCGCTTTTCACGCAGCCAGTCGCTGGTCAGAAGGCCGACGCGAGCAAGCAGCGTCGTGACCACCGGCAGCTGGAAGACGAGACCGAAAGAAACGACCAGCGTCATGATCAGGCTGAGATATTCCGAAACCTTCGGCAGAAGCGAGATCGCCACTTCGCCATCGCTCGGCGCCTGCTGCATGGCCAGGAAGAACCACATGACCATGGGCGTGAAGAAGAAATAGACGAGCGCCGCGCCCATCAGGAACAGAATCGGCGACGCGACCAGAAACGGCAGGAAAGCCGCGCGTTCGTTCTTGTACAGGCCCGGCGCCACGAACTTGTAGAGCTGCGAGGCAATGATCGGGAATGCGATCACCAACGCGCCGAACATCGCCACCTTCACCTGTGTGAAGAAAAACTCCTGCGGCGCGGTGTAGATCAGTTCGGATTTCGAAAGATCAAGGCCGGCCCAAAGCACAGCCCACTTGTAAGGCTGCACGAGAAAATTGAAGAGAGCCTTGGCAAAAAAGAAGCAGACGAGGAAAGCAGCGAAAAACGCCGCCAGCGACCAGATGAGTCGCGTGCGCAGTTCCAGCAAATGCTCCATCAACGGCTGTGGCTTATCGTCGATATCGCCGGTCATGCTTCATCCTTAGGCGCTTTCGCCTTTCTAGGCGCGCGCGGTGTCTTCATTTCAGCAATACCGACTTCAGGCTGCGCCGCCTTCTTGGCCGATGCCTTTGTCGCTGCTGCTGCTTTTGCTGGTGCGGATTTGCTTGCGGAGGCCTTCGGAGCGATAGCAACCACCTTCTTCGCAGCAGGCTTGACCTTGACCGGAGCGGAGGCACTTACGGGCGTTTCCCCCTCGGCTTTTTGGCGGGACGCACGCGGCTTGCGCACAGGAACGTCCGGAGCGGAGGAAAGCGTATCCGGCACAGTCGCACTCGCGGTCGGCTTTGCCGATGCGGAAGCCATAGGCGTCGCCACGGCAGCAGCAGGTGCAGATACTGCCGTCTGAACGGGACCGGTTGCCGTCTGCGGCGTAGACTTATCAGCCTCGTCGGCGGCTTCATCCGTCCCCTCGCCCGTCAACAGCGGATCGTCGGGTGACGTCACGCTTTCGCCAGGCTTCGGAACGGCGGTGGCCTTTTGCAGGTCTTCGCGGATCTCCTGCCCCATCTGGCGCAGAGGATTGATCGCATCACGCAGCGCATTGGCGGGGTTCAGACTTTTGGCGTCAGAGATCGTCTTACGCACATCGTCCATGTCCGCTTCACGCAGCGCCTCATCGAACTGGGTGCGGAAATCGCCGGCCATCTTGCGCAGATTGCTCGTCATTTTTCCGAACGCCCGCAACATGGGGGGCAAATCCTTCGGCCCGACCACAACGATCAAAACGATCGCTATGACCAAAAGCTCGGTCCAGCCGATATCCAACATTCACGCGGCTCCCGCCGAATCGCGTCTACGAAGAGACGCGTTCTATTATCTGGTCTTGGTCTCTTCGGCCTGGTGGTCGACGGTGCGGGCATCAACGGTCTTTTTGTCATCCGCCGGTGCGTCGTCGTCAGCCATGCCCTTCTTGAAGCTTTTGATGCCCTTGGCAACGTCACCCATCAAGTCCGGAATCTTGCCGCGACCGAAGAAGATCAGCACGATGACCAGAACGATCAACCAATGCCATACACTGAAAGTACCCATTCTCTAACTCCATGGATCGCGCGGCAACCGCGCATTAGGCCCGATGTAAGCGCATTGCCACGATTTTTCAAACACCAAATCGCCCCATACACTGCGGAAGCGGCTTCTATATGAGCAAGTCGATAACGACTACGTCATCAACAGTGCGCGAGGGCGTCTTCAAAACAGGCAAACGGGTTATTCGTCACCACCGCTTGGCGCAAGAAGACCCAGTTCCTCAAGATCGAGTTGGGTGATCGGGTCTTCATCTTCGGCCAGATCGTCGCCGAATGACGGCACCGGAATGTTGAAATTCGGCGGAATGCGCCCGGAAAGCAGCCCCGCTCCCTTAAGTTCTTCAAGTCCCGGCAGGTCACGCAATTCCTCCAGACCGAAATGATCGAGGAAACTGATCGTTGTTCCCAGCGTCACGGGCCGGCCGGGCGAGCGGCGGCGGCCACGGAAACGCACCCACCCTGCCTCCATCAAGACATCAAGCGTGCCCCTCGACGTCTGCACACCACGGATTTCCTCGATTTCGGCGCGTGTCACAGGCTGGTGATAGGCGATAATCGCCAGGACCTCCAACGCAGCGCGCGAGAGCTTTTTCACCTCAGTTTCGTCACGACGGATCATGAAGGAAAGATCGGCGGCCGTCCTGAACGCCCAGCGATCCTCGACCCGCAACAGATTGACACCGCGTCCGGCATAAAATTCTGCAAGTTGCCGCATCACGGAGCCGACATCCGTGCCGCGCGGCAGACGGTCGGCCAGATAGGCTTCGGAGACCGGCTCGGCCGACGCGAACACCAGTGCCTCGACGGTGCGCTGGACATCCAGATCGGACATGGTGAAGCGTGCGACTTCTCCCTCGCTGGCCGCATCGTCCGTTTCCAATGTCGGAGCGTCGTCTTCTACCGTCTGCACCTTAGCTCTCCTGTTCGACCGGCTTCACCGGCGCCGGCCCATTATGTCCCTGCCGCATATAGATCGGTTGGAATGCACCGTCCTGACGAATTTCCAGCTTGCCTTCCCGGACCAGCTCCAGAGAAGCGGCAAAAGCGCTTGCCGTCGCCGTCACCCGCTCTTCGGCCGGCATATATTGCAGAAGATAGTCCTGTAGCGCGGTCCAATCCGGAATTTCACCGATCATCTCGGTCAGCAATTGCCGCGCCTCAACCAGTGACCATACCTTGCGGCGCTCGATCGTCACCTGCGTGACCGCCTGCCTTTGGCGCAGGTTGGCATAGGCCGACAAAAGATCGTAGAGGCTGGCATCGAAAGCAGACTGACTGCGCTGCGGAATATGCTCGGGCGCACCACGCACAAAAATATCGCGACCAATGCGGTTGCGGTTGACCAGCATGGTCGCCTGCTCGCGCATCGCCTCCAGCCTTTTCAGGCGGAAGGCCAGGATGGTGGCCATTTCCTCGCCGCTCGGGCCATCGTCGCCGCGCACCTGTTGCGGGATCAACAGCTTGGATTTGAGATAGGCAAGCCATGCCGCCATCACCAGATAATCGGCAGCCAGTTCGATTCGCACCTTACGGGCGCTTTCGATAAACTGAAGATACTGCTCCGCCAGGGCAAGTACCGAAATCCGCTGCAGATCAACCTTTTGCGTGCGAGCAAGATGAAGAAGCAGATCAAGCGGACCTTCGAAGCCGCTGACATCGATGACAAGCGCCGGGTCGGTGACCGCCCGCTCATCGGCGTCCTGCCAGAGCTTTTCCATCGGCGTGGCGCTCTTCGATATATCCGTCGCCATGCGCCTCTCCTCTGCCCGGCGGTTACGACACCGGCATCAACGACCAGAACTCTGCCCGCACCGCCGCTTCATTGGCACTATCGGGTTTACGGAAACCGGCCTCTACCGCCTTTGCCCGCCGCAGGGCATCTGATGCCAGCAGCGGCACCTCGGCCACGACCTGTTTCATTTCCTCCATCACGCCATTGCAATGCAAGACAATATCGCAGCCTCCGGCCACAATGTTGGCGGCGCGCTCCCCAAGCGTACCCTTCAGAGCATTCATCGAACTATCGTCCGAAATCAGCAGGCCATCAAAACCGATAACGCCGCGAATGATTTCATTGATCACCGTTCGAGATGTCGTGGCAGGTCGTTCGGGATCGAGGGCAGTGAAAACGACATGGGCGCTCATCGCCATCAACTCGTCCTTCATGGCGGTGAAGGGACGAAAATCATGTGCTTCCAGATCCTCACGCGACACGGTCACCACCGGCAATTCGTGATGTGAATCCGCCATGCCACGGCCGTGACCCGGAATATGCTTCATCACCGGCAACATGCCACCGGCCTTCAGGCCTTCGGCCGCCGCCTTGCCCATTTCGGCCACCGTTTCCGGATCGAAACCATAAGCACGGTCACCGATAACGTTGCTCGCGCCTTGCACTGGAACATCGAGTACCGGCAGGCAATCCAAGGTGATGCCCAGTTTCGTCAGATCGAAGGCATGCAGACGCGACATCAGCCACGCGGCTCGCAAGCCCTTTTCCCGGTCGGCACGATAGATGTCGCCCAACACCTGCGCCGCCGGATATTTCTCGATCATCGGCGGGCGAATACGCTGCACGCGGCCACCTTCCTGATCGATCGAAACAGGCGCATCGGGTCTGCCGACCGCATCACGCATGGCGGCCACAAGATCCGTAATCTGCTGGGGTTCCTGCAGATTGCGGGCAAAAAGGATAAAGCCCCAAGGCCGTTCGTCCCTGTAAAGGGCGATTTCATCCGGTGTCAGGGCGGTCCCGGCGCAGCCGAGGATCATTGCTTTTGATTCGCTCATGACAGGATCATAAAGCCAGTCACGGGAAATGCGAGAGCGCTGGTCTTCTTGCGCGGAAAAGGAAAACGGGGCCTGTCGGCCCCGATTTTTAGTATTATCCCTTGGTCGGTTCAGCGCGCCACGAGGCAGCTGCCGCCGGCAGAACGATAGTTTTCGCAAAGCTGCACGGCCTGATCCTTGCTGCCCGCCGGTATACGGACGCGGTAGAAGGTACCCTTGCCGGCGATCTCGGCAGCCTTGATATCGACGCCACGGCCGCCGATGACATTGCCGAACTTCGACGACAGGTTCTGGTACGACTTCTGGGCCTCGGCCTGCGACGGCAGCGAGGCAACCTGAATGAAGTATCCACCCGGCCCAACCGATGCCGTCGTCTGCTGCGATGCCGCAGCCTGCTGTACATTGCCACGATCGGATACAGACGCCACCACGTTGACCGGCTGGTCAACAGGGCGCGATGCGGGAACCGGCCTTGCAGGAGCAGCAACCGGAGCGCTGGCCGTCACAACCTGTGCCGGAGCAGCAGGCGTAGCCGGGGCGCTCATGGGTGCAGGCTGGGCAGGCGCCACATGCGAGGTCTTCGGAGCAACCGTCGGCTCGGCAAGAGCCGGCTGAGCCGGCAGCTTTTGCGGAATGGCAGCCTGCTGCACAGGAGCGGCAGGAGCCGAAACTTCCTGCTCGACCAGCGTGCCATCAGGACGAACCACCATGGTACGTACCTTGCGCGGCATGACGCTGACCGGCTGCTCACCCTGCGGCGCGCCATTGGCCTGCTGCGGCAAGAGACGCGGGTCCTGCGTGTCGAGATTTTCGGCCATCGCCTCTTCCTCGCCCTGCAAAGGCAGGTTGTCGGAAGTCAGCGTGCGCTGAACAACGTCCATCGGTTCTTCATTGCTGGAAATCAGGGTTTCCTGTCGCGGCGCATCATTGGCTCCACCGGCAACACGTTCATAGACGGCCTTGTCCTGGTTCGGCACGGTCTTGCCGCCCGGATTTTCAGGCGCAACCTTGACCGGCTCCTTGTCGGCGGCAATGACCAGCGGTGCACCGCCATCTGCCTTGCCGGGGACGCCGCTTGCATAGAAGGCATAGGCGGAAAGACCACCGAGCAGAAGTACGCCGGCGATTGCGGCAGGCGCAGCCCAGCGCATTTGGCGACGTGCCACAGGCTCCGCATAACCGTCGTCCTGCTCATCGCGCGTGCGTCCGCTATCGGGAAGCGGGCTCGACAGGCTGCGACGGAAATCTTCCTCCAGCGCGCGCTCGAAATCGTCGAGGTCGGCATCATAAGCGGATTTTGCAGGTGCGACGGCAACAGGCTGAGGCGCCGCCACGGGAGCCGTGGTCGGCGTTGCCCGCGGCATCGGCTGACGCGCGTGTACATTCTGCACAGCAGCTGCACTGCCACGCGCCAGAGACGGCGCGGCCGGTGCGGATGAGTGCAGAAGGTTTGCAAGTTCCGCATCAAGGTCGATATCGAAATCCGGGTCATGCTTGGGAGCCGTAACCGGCTCTTCTGCGGGCAGTTCCGGTACCTCCACCTCAACCATGCTTTCGACCTGCTCATCGCCATCAGCGATGAGCGTCGGATCAAACTGGTCGTTATCGAACTCGGCGACCACAGGCTCATTCACGGCCGCAACAGCGATCGGAGCGACAGCAGCCGTCGGCGCATACGATGTAGCAGCCGTATAAGACGCAGCCTGCGAAACAGCCATAGCAGCAGGCTGATAGGCAGGTTCCGGCTGGCGCGTTGCTTGAGACGGCGCGGCCGGAGCTGGGTCAACTAAAACCGGGGCGACTGTTACCGGTGCCGGCTTGTCATCGACAGGCGACATCTCAGAGAAATCAAGATCCAGATCCTCAAGCGCCAGCTCGAAATCATCATCGATCAGATCGGCATCGGTAGCCGATGGCGCGGCAATGACGGCAGCCGGTTTCTGGGCGGAGAAATGATCAGCGTCATGGACGATCTCACCGAGCGGCGAAAACGACGCAGCAGGCTTCTCTGCGTTTTCGGTACGAGCGTGATCGACGGCCAAAGGCTGCGGCCGCACTGGTTCGACACGTGCTTCGGCGGAAATCGGCTTCGGCATTTCGAAAACCGGCAGATCGATCCGCGCCTGTTCGACAGGCAATGCGATCGGCTTGTTTTCAACCGGCTCAAACTCCTCGCCGGTCAATTCGCGCTCAAGGCTGCTCCAGATCGACTCATTGGATTCTGCCAGGATTGGCGCTGGGGATTCTGCCGGGATTACTTCAGGTGCCTGCCTGACCGGCTCAGCGGGCCGGCTGACAGCGATCGGTTCAACCGGCAGGGCCACTTGCGCAGGTTCGACCGGCGACGGGCGGTAGCTTTCACGCGATGGCGTGTCGACGCGCTGGAAGTTGGCGATCGGCATGCGGAATCCGGGCTTGTAGCCCTTTTCTACCGTACGCGCCAAAGGCTCGGCTGTGACCGCAACCTCGGCAACGAAAGGCGCGGGCTGCTGGACCGGTTCGATCGGCTGCAAAGGAGATTGCGCCTCCGACTGTTCAGCCGGTTCGAATTGCGCCTGAGAAGCAGGAGCAAGAGACGATTCCAGCTCGGCCACGAGGTCCGCATGTGAGAACGGAGGCTTCTGATGGATCGGCATAGCCGGAGCGCCGGCGGCCAGATCAAACGGAAGATGCTGCAGCGGCGGAGCAGGCTCGACCGACTGCGGATATGATGGCTGCTCGAAGGACGGCTCAGCACGCTCGACAGGCACCGGGCGCGGAGCATCCATGAACGGCACCTCCACCGGCTGGCGTGCCTGGACAGGTGCACCGACAGCGCCGATATCATTGGCGGGATCGAGGCGCGGAGCGTCGTAACGCTCGAATTCGCGCATCAACTCGTCTTCGAGATTAAACTCGGGTTCACGGCGCGGTGCCGCAGCCTGCGCCGATGGTCGTGCCGACCTGTCTTCGTAACCAACGATACGGGCGAGTTCCGCCAACGGATCGTTTTCCGCAAAGATGTCCGGACCATCGTGCCGGCCGAGTGCAAGGTTGTTGTCTGCCATTCCCTCGTCCACTTACCTACGCGTAACAATTGCATATGCCAGCGCAATATGGGGAAATGGTGGCAATTCTACCGCATTTCTACCGGAGCGTCAGTGCCCGCAATGGCGAGCCCTGACTTCAACACGGAAGCAACGGCATGCACCAACCCAAGTCTGGCTATACTCGATTCTCTATTTTTGTCGTTAATAAATCGTAAGTCCACGTTCTGATTGCCTTTGGCCCAGTGTCCGTGGAAGGCGCTGGCAAGGTCATATAGATAGAAAACAACGCGATGCGGCTCCTGCGCCTGCGCTGCCGCTTCGATGATCCGCGGGTATTCCGACAGCTTGGCGACCAGCTGCAACTCGTTCGGATCGGTAATTCCGGCCACCGAATCAGCAAGATTGAGCGAATCGATATCAAGATCCGGGAACGCCTCGCGCGCCTGCCGGAAGACGGACATGCAGCGGGCATGCGCATACTGCACGTAGAAGACCGGGTTGTCCTTCGACTGTTCCGTCACCTTGGCGAAGTCGAAATCGAGCGGTTCGGAGTTCTTGCGATAGAGCATCATGAAGCGGACGCTGTCGGAACCGACTTCATCGACCACTTCACGCAAGGTCACGAAGTTGCCGGACCGCTTCGACATCTTCACCGGCTCGCCGTCACGCAGAAGGGAGACCAACTGGCAAAGCAGGACCGTGAGCTTCGACCTGCCTTCCGAGACGGCACGCGCCACGGCTTCCAGCCGCTTCACGTAACCTCCATGGTCGGCGCCAAGCACATAGATCATCTCTTCGAAACCGCGATCGAACTTGTCCTTGAAATAGGCAACGTCGGCAGCGAAATAGGTATAGCTACCGTCAGACTTAATGAGCGGACGATCGATATCGTCACCCACTTCAGTCGAACGGAACAGCGTTTGTTCACGATCTTCCCATTCTTCCGGCAACTGCCCCTTCGGCGGCGGCAACGCGCCACGATAGACATGACCCTTGAAGGTCAGGTCGTTGATCGCCGTGCGGATCTTCTGGGCGCCGTCGGCATGCAAGGTGCGTTCGGAAAAAAAGACGTCATGATGTACATTGAGAGCGGCGAGATCCTCGCGAATCAAGGCCATCATCGCATCAATCGCCCTGTTCTTGACGATCGGCAACCAGTCTTCCTGCGGCATGTTGTGAAGGCGCGTGCCGTATTCCTTGGCCAGCTCCTGACCGACCGGCACAAGGTAGTCGCCGCCATATGAGTCTTCGGGCCATTCCCCGATGGTTTCGCCAAGCGCCTCGCGGTAACGCAAAAATACAGACTTCGCCAACTTGTCGATCTGACCGCCGGCGTCGTTGATGTAATATTCCTTGGTGACGTCGTAACCGGCAAAGCCCATCAGGTTGGCAAGAGCGTCACCAACGACAGCGCCGCGGCAATGGCCGACATGCATCGGGCCGGTAGGGTTGGCGGAAACGAATTCGACATTGACCTTTTTGGCGCCGCCGATCGTCGAGCGACCGTAATCGGTACCATCAGAGATCATCACGGCGAGCACGCGCTGCCAGTAGCCGGTCGAAAGGCGGATATTGATGAAACCGGGACCGGCCACCGACACTTCGCTCACGTCGGCATCCGAACGCATCGCTTCGGCGATCAGATCAGCCAGTGCCCGTGGATTGGTGCCGAGCGGCTTTGCCAGCACCATCGCGGCATTGGTCGCGACATCGCCATGGCTCTGGTCTCGTGGCGGCTCGATGGTGATGCGGCCGAAATCGAGCTCGGCGCGCTTTTCCTTCACGATATCCAGAGTTTCCAGGGCGGCTTTGATCCGCAGGTCGAAATCGGCAAAAAGGTTCATCGTCTACAATCCGCGCGGCAGGCAAATGCACCCCCGCGATAAAGGTTCATGTGGCGGGGTGCCTAACGCAATTCGGGGGTGCGGTCAAACAAACGCTGGTGCGCTTTCACCGCATAAGTATCGGTCATGCCGGCCAGATAGTCGCCTACGTGGCGTGCCCTTGCTGCCTCGCTGAGATCGGGCATGTGACTGACCCAGTAATGGCTCTGCATCTCCTGCGGCGCGGCCATATAAGCCCGGAAAAGATCGCAGACGATATCGGCCGCACCGGCGCGGATGCGCATGATATCCGGGTGTCGATAGATGCGACTGAACAGCAGCTTCTTGATCTGCCGGTCCGTCTCCGCCATCTCTGTGGAAAAGGTCGCCATGGCGAGATCGGCACCACGAATATCGGCGGCGCTTTGAGGTTTTAGCGTGCCCAGCCGCTCCTGCGCGACACTGATCACGTCCTCGACCATATGGGTAATCTGCCGCCGCATGATCTCGTGGGCGAAACGGCTCGGCTCGAGCGTCGGATAACGATCGTGGACCTCGCGCATCATGGAGGCCAAAAACGGAACCTCCTCCAACATATCGAGCGTCAGGAAACCGGAACGCAAGCCATCGTCGATATCATGGGTGTTGTAGGCGATATCATCGGCAATCGCCGCCACCTGCGCCTCAAGGCTGGCGAAGCTTGCCAGTTCCAGATCGTGGATTTCGCAATAGTCGAGGATCGGCTGCGGCACCGGGCCTTTGATGCCCTCTCCCGCTTTCGTCATCATCGGACCATTGTGCTTGACCAGACCTTCGAGGCTCTCCCATGTCAGGTTCAAGCCGTCGAAATCGGCATAGCGGCGCTCCAATTTCGTGACAATGCGCAGCGACTGGGCATTGTGATCGAAGCCACCATAGGGTTTCAGCATCTCGTCGAGCGCGTCCTCGCCGGTGTGACCGAATGGCGTATGGCCAAAATCGTGGACAAGAGCCACGCCTTCCGCCAAATCCTCATCAATCTTCATGGCACGCGCCAGGGCACGGGCAATCTGCGCCACCTCGATCGTATGTGTCAGGCGTGTACGATAATGATCACCGTCGACACCGATGAACACCTGCGTCTTATGTTTCAGGCGGCGAAATGCCGTTGTGTGGACGATGCGGTCACGGTCACGCTGAAATTCCGATCGTGTCAGGCTTCCCGCTTCGGGAAACAGGCGGCCGCGCGAGGTCCATGGATCGGCGGCAAAAATCGCCCTTTCCCCGCTTCCAAAACCCAGACTGCGTGTATCGATCGTCATTCAAAAGCCTTCCAACACGGTACGAAGCATTGACGCGCCATTTAACCCTTCATACCTATAGAGCAACAAGGCTATAATGCCGATGACGATAATCTCGCCGGACCTTTACTCCGGAAGGAGCCAGAAATGACCACTACCGCCATGACAAGCGATGTCACCCTTTCAGACGCGGCTGCCAAGCGCATTGCCCAGATTGTCGGCGCCGATGCCGGCAAGCAGGCACTGCGCGTATCCGTCGAAGGCGGTGGCTGTTCCGGCTTTTCCTACAAGTTCGATCTGGTGGAAGACCAGCAGGACGACGACGTCGTGATCGCCAAGGGCGATGCCAAGGTTCTCGTCGACAGCATGTCTCTCGTCTACATGGCCGGTTCGGAAATCGATTTTGTCGACAACCTGCTCGGCCAGTCTTTTCAGATCAAGAATCCGAATGCTGTCGCAAGCTGTGGATGCGGCACGAGTTTTGCCATCTGAGACGGTTCCGAAAGTCTTTTCCCTTCCAATGCGCGGGCCTTGCGATAAAAAGGCCCGAACGGAAGGGATATCTGGCCCATGAAAATCGCGACTTGGAACATCAACGGCGTCAAGGCACGTATCGACAACCTGCGCGCATGGCTGACCGAATCGGCGCCAGATATCGCCTGCCTTCAGGAAATCAAATCCATAGACGAAGGTTTTCCGCGTCTGGAAATCGAGGCGCTCGGCTATCATGTCGAAACCCATGGCCAGAAGGGTTTTAACGGCGTCGCCATCCTGTCAAAGACCAAACCCGACGAAGTAATCCGTGGCCTGCCGGGCGACGACAACGACGAGCAGTCGCGTTACATTGAGGCCGTCTTTTCCGTTCCGAGCGGCGCTATCCGCGTCGCATCAATTTACCTGCCGAACGGCAATCCAGCCGACGATCCGGTCAAATACCCCTACAAGCTCGCCTGGATGGAGCGATTGCGCCTGCATGCCGCCAACCTGCTTCTGCTGGAAGAACCGCTGATTCTTGCCGGTGATTACAACGTCATTCCCGAACCGCATGATTGCTTCGATCCGGCCGTCTGGGCCACCGACGCGCTTTTCCTGCCGCAGACACGCGCTGCCTTCCGCCGTCTGGAGGCACTCGGCCTCACCGACGCCGTGCGTGCTACGACCGACGCGACGAAACTCTACACATTCTGGGATTATCAGGCCGGTGCCTGGCAGAAGAACAACGGCATTCGCATCGACCACCTGCTTCTGTCGCCAGAGGCCATCGACAGGCTGAAATCGACCTCGATCGAGAAGTCTACGCGCGCCTGGGAAAAGCCGTCCGACCACGTGCCGGTATCAGGCGAATTCGATTTCGCCTAAGTTTCGATATGCGGAGGCACCATGCGCTTCTACCGCCCGAAATTCCAACTCGCAGCTTTGCAGCCTCCACAGGATCGCCTCGTCTCTAAGCTTGGCGGCAGCCCGTGGGGCTTTCCACAGTCACGGTGGTCGACATGCAACGATTGCGGCCACCCGATGAGCATGGTGGCGCAAGTCGAACACGCACCTCCGATGATCGATATCGGCGTCTCTGGCAGTGTGCTGCATCTCTTCTACTGCGCCAACCTGCTCTGCATGAGTTATGGCAATCCAAGCTCTTGCAACGCGGTCACTCACCTGCCAGGAAATAGGAACGGGATTAACCGAACAACCGCTGAACGAGGACGGCGAGCGGGTCGTCAACGACGAGGTATGGATTTCTGGTTGGGATACCCATGACGACATCGTAACGGCAGAGCAAATCCCCTCATTCTATGA
This sequence comes from Endobacterium cereale, assembly GCF_009617585.1. GTDB lineage: Bacteria > Pseudomonadota > Alphaproteobacteria > Rhizobiales > Rhizobiaceae > Neorhizobium > Neorhizobium cereale. The sequence goes on from NZ_WIXI01000050.1 coordinate 465,734, forward strand.
CGAGCAGATTTATACGCGCCTTCCTGAAGATACGGCTCATCCTTGCGACGTTGATCTTGCCTGGCATACGAAAGCCGGCGGCGTTCCATACTGGACCGGTCATGGCGTGACGCTCGACCGGGCCTATACGCCCTGCCCGCCTTTCGAGCTTTTGCTGCAATTCCACGAAACGGTCTATCTCGAAGGTGAGGTTGCGATCGAGGAATTGGCAGATACATCAATCAACCTCTACCAACACGACAACTTCGGGCAGGTCTCCTACTGCGTCAATTTCGCCAATCTGGGAACCGGTACGGGATTTGTCTTCATCGACCGCACAGCTAATCCTCCTCTGGTGAGATGGCACTGGAGTCCGTGACTTTCACAAACATCTCCAAAAGCATCAAAGTATGTTCTCACAACGAAAATTGGGGCCCAAAGGCCCCATTCTCGTCTTCATGCCTACCTCTAAGCAGCTCAGTCGCCGCTTCGCTCAAGGCTCTGAGCAAGAGCGACTGCGTTGCGACGATCGTTTTCCGTGGACAGTGAGAAGGCATCTTCCTGCATCTGCTGCATCCACGGGCAATCCTTCTTGTTGCAACGATCGAGCGCTGCCGTCATGAAGGCGAGGCCGCGCAAGGTCTGGCCTTCGTCAAAAAGGATATTGCCGAACACTGCCATGGCTCCGGCATGGCCGCTTTTGCGGGCCTGATTGAGCCATTTTTTGGCCTGCTGGACATCAACCCGGCCGCCCTCACCTGCCAGCATCATGCGGGCAAGCCGGAACTGCGCCTCGGAGACACCGAAGGCGGAAGCGGCCTGGAAATACAGCTGACGTGCCTGAAACAGGTCAGCCTTCACGGGCGTGCCGGGAATACCTTCGCGATAATAACCGGCCAGCGAAAGCAGCGCATTGATAAAGAAACCGGTATCCTCCGAACCCGGCTCCACGCCTTGGCTGGCGATATCACTGTAAATCTTGAAAGCTTCGAAATCGTTCTGCACGACCCCGTCGCCATAGGCATACATGTTGGCAAGCGCCCAGCGCGAACCTGTATGGCCCTTCTCGGCAGCATAACGATAGGCCTCGACGGCGTCCTTCTTCTGACCGTTCTTGTAGGCCTTGAAACCGAACTTGAAGAGGTCGAAGGGGCCGGATTCTTTATTGACGCCGGCGTTCATGTCGAACGCAAATGCCGGAACCGCCGTCGCGGATGCCAGAATGAGCCCGATGAAAAGAGCCCGCAGAGAGCGTATATCAGTCTTCAGCATGGCTCAGACTTCTTCCGCCTCGCAGTTTCCCGGCTGCAGCACGAAGCCGCACCCTGCCGGTAAAGCGGCGGCTGCACCCGAAGCAGGTGCAAAGTCCCATCCCATGCTCATGCCGATACTCCAATACACACTCTGGCCCCTATTTTCGGAATAGCGGCGATCGTGATTGACCGCCACCGTCCCGGGGAGCTGAACCGCTGTTTCATCGGAGGAACAATAATCATGGTTTTCGGCAAGACTGCGACCTTGAGCCGCATTAGCAAGCATGAAAACGCCACCGAGGGTCGCATATCCCTGCGCGCCTTGATTCAATGGCATTTCTTTCGAATAACCGCCCATGTTTCCCCGACTACGAGCCCCGCCCCCGAGGTCCGTGAATTCCGTTGCAACTATCGCTGCTCCTCCTTTGTGGCGGGAAATGGACAAATTCCACCACAAAGATGCTGGCAATGATTGTCGCAAGGAGATGTTGCCAAATCGTCACATTTATTCGGCGAAGTTCCGATTTTTTGTCACAATATGCACACGTACAAAAGGTCCGGTTGGAAACCGGACCTTCTCTGCATTTCAAGTTTATAGAGTCGAAACTTAGAACTTCACTTTAACTGAGCTCGAGATAGCCGCCACGAGATCATTGTCGAAGTCGTAATGCACATCGTTGCCCACTGTTGCTCCGTCGATCGTTACCGTGCCGGATGAACCGCTGGTGAGGAGACCGAGGACGCCCGCAAGCCTGAACTCGACATTCTTGGTCGGAGCGTAGGAGACGCCTGTACCGAGGGTCCAGGTGTCTGTCTGCGTTCCATATCCCTGCGACGTTCCGCGATCCCAGGTCAGGGAAACGGCACCGCTCCACTGCTCATTGAACTTGTGGCCGATACCGCCGCTGACCGTCCAGCCATCGCGGTACCCGAGATCCAGCGATGTCGCGACGATGCCCGGACCACACAAGGTGGGAGCGCCGGGTACGGAGCAACCGAAGGTCACCCGCTGGAGCTGGCTCCAGTCGGTCCACTTGACCGAACCGAAAGCAAGCCAGTCAGGTGCAATACCGGACTGAACCTTCAATTCCAGAGAATCGGGCATCGCCTGAGACCCGAAAACCGGGAGAATGCCGCCATTTGGCAAGGGAAGCGGGACCTGGCTGAGATTTAGCGTACCGGTGATGTCATCAAGCTTCACTTCGCTATTGTAGACGAGGCTTGCCCGCAGAGCGTATTCGGGAATCTCGTAGGCGACGCCGGCACGCCAGCCCCACCCGTCGCCCTCCAGATCAAGACGGCCGATACCATTGCGACCACCAGTCAGGATAGGCGGTATGCCCGTCAAATCCTGAACGAGACGCTCCTTGAAGCCATAGACTTCCTGGTAAAACGCACCGCCAATCAGGCGAAGCTGACCCGGGCCCGCATCGAAACGATAGGAGCAGGTCAGCGCATAGTTACGGCTGTTGACCTTGGTCTCGATATTCTGGTTGGCACCCGCCCAGTTTCGGCCGGGCTTCAGATGCGCCCCCCACGGCTGCGAATAGTCGAACATGCAGTCCGCGTTTTCGACGCCGCCTTTTATGCCCAGGCGTGTAGTCCAGTAGCTTTCACTATCATCCGCCGTGTTGGGAAGTCCATTGAGGTTGCCACCCGGGCGCGCTCCAGGCGGTGCGGCCACCAGGGCCGGATCGTCGACCACATTCTTCAATTCGCGCTGAGGCGCCACATATGTTGTAGCAGCTTCCGCAGCCACCGAAGATGGATCGAAAAGCAGGTCGATATTATAACCGCCCCGTTCAAGCCCGCCCGCAAAAGCAGGCGCCTGTACGGCAAGAAATCCGCCAGCAGCAAGAAAAATTGTTGCAGTCTTTTTGTTAAACGTCATGAGAACCCGCTCCTCCCAGCAAGTGATGGGAATCAGTGTGATGCAGTCCCTGCCAAATAACAACTTTGCGTGACATTCGGAATATCTATGCATACGCCAAAAAATTGACGTGACCTTTTGAGGATAGTACCAATTTGGCGCATATGCGAAATTTCGTTTTAACATACGCCAATAAGTCTAGGCTTTTTAGAATTTTATCACGCAACTAACGGTGTATGTGCCTGTTCAGCAACATCATGGCGTTTTAAATTCATCCCCAGACATAAAAGGGCGCGTTGCTTCGGCAACGCGCCCTTGAGCTTACAAACCCTTCAATTTTAACGAAAAAGAATCAATCGGCCTCGTTCAGCCGCTGCAAAGCCGTCAACAGGCTGGCACGCTGGATCTCCAGCTCAGCTAGCCGCTCGCGCTCGGCCGCCACCACTTCCGGATCGGCATTGGCAACGAATTTTTCGTTCGACAGCTTTCCCTTTGCACGCGCGATGTCCGCGTCCACCTTCGAAAGTGTCTTTTCGATCCGCGCGCGTTCTGCCGCAAAGTCGATCAGACTCCCGAGCGGCAGGCACGCAGTCGCCTCGCCGACCACGACCTGAGCCGCACTCTTCGGCGCCGTACCCGCCAGCGAAATGGCATCGACACGGGCCATGCGGCGGATTGCTGCATCGTGGCGCTGCAGACGTCCCTCTGTCAGTTCGCTGGCACCAACCATGATCAGCGGCGCCGTTGCGGACGGCGGCACGTTCATTTCCGAACGGGCCGAGCGCAGACCGGTGACGAGATCAACCAGCCAGTTGATCTCGGATGCAGCCGCCGCATCGGCAAATTCCGGCGCAGGCCAATCTGTGTGGCACAGAAGGTTGTCACGGCTGTCGGTATGCGCCCACAGTTCTTCCGTCATGAACGGCATGAACGGATGCAGCAGCTTGTAAATCTCTTCGAGAACGTAAGCGGCACAGCCCTGCGCTTCCTTCTTGGCGGCTTCGTCCTCGCCCATGAAGATCGGCTTAAGAAGCTCCAGATACCAGTCGCAGAACTGATTCCAGACGAAACGATAGAGCGAAGACGCTGCCTCATTGAATCGATGCGATTCAATCGCCTCGGTGACGTCACGGATGGTGATGCCAAGTTCTGTCAGAATCCAGCGGTTGACCGTCAGCGTTGTCGCATCCGGAATGAAGTGCGGGTCGCGCTTCACGCCATTCATCTCGGCAAAACGCGTCGCGTTCCACAGCTTGGTGCCAAAGTTGCGGTAACCGGCGATACGGGCCGGATCGAGTTTTACGTCACGCCCCTGCGCCGCCATGATGGCAAGCGTGAAGCGCAGCGCGTCGGCACCGTATTCATCGATCAGTTCAAGCGGATCGATGACGTTGCCCTTCGACTTCGACATCTTCTGGCCGTTCTTGTCGCGAACCAGCGCGTGAACGTAAACCGTGTTGAACGGCTCGACCGCATTGCCCTCTTCATCCTTCATGAAGTGAAGGCCCATCATCATCATGCGGGCAACCCAGAAGAAGATGATGTCGAAACCGGTGACAAGAGTGTTGGTCGGGTAATAACGCGCCAGTTCCTGCGTGTTGTCCGGCCAGCCAAGCGTCGAGAACGGCCACAGAGCCGACGAGAACCAAGTATCGAGAACGTCCTCGTCACGCGTCAGGATCGAACCCGGCTCATAGTTTTCAAGCTTCTCCTGAACCCATGCCTTCCACGGGCCTTCATGGGCCAGGTAATGCTGGACAGCGGCGTCGAGCGCCTCTTCCTCCGATTTTTCGACAAAGCACTGACCATCCGGGCCGTACCAGGCCGGGATCTGATGGCCCCACCAGAGCTGGCGCGAAATGCACCACGGCTCGATGTTCTCCATCCAGTCGAAATAGGTCTTCTCCCAGTTCTTCGGAACGAAGTTGGTGCGGCCTTCGCGAACGGAGGCGATCGCCGGCTCGGCCAGCGTCTTTGCATCGGCAAACCACTGGTCGGTCAGCATCGGCTCGATGACGACGCCGGAGCGATCGCCGAACGGCTGCATGATCTTCTTTTTCTCGACATAAGGAATGTCGTTGCCTTCGGCATCCTTGATCGTGACGGCAAGGCCTTCGGCATTGATCGTTTCGATGATCTTTGCACGGGCAACCATACGGTCGAGACCGCGATATTCTTCCGGAACGAGGTTGATCTCATCGACCTCGGATTCGCTCGGCAACTCACCGGTCTTGGTGATGTCGGCGGCCTTTGCCGCACATTCGGCATAGGTTTCGCCGTCGGTGCGCATCGCGGCAACCGTATCCATCAGGCGATAAAGCGGGATCTTGTTGCGCTTGGCGACCTGATAGTCGTTGAAATCATGCGCACCGGTGATTTTTACCGCACCCGAGCCAAAATCCTTTTCCGGATATTCGTCGGTGATGATCGGGATCAGGCGGCGATGTTCCTTCGGTCCAACCGGAATTTCGCACAGCTTGCCAACGATCGGCGCATAACGCTCGTCGGACGGATGAACGGCAACGGCGCCGTCACCCAGCATGGTTTCCGGGCGGGTTGTGGCGATCGAGATATAGTCGCGTTCTTCGGACAGCGTGACGTTTCCGTCCGCATCCTTCTCGACATAGGTATAGGTTTCGCCGCCGGCCAGCGGGTACTTGAAGTGCCACATATGGCCGTCGACTTCCTTGCTCTCGACTTCGAGATCGGAAATCGCCGTTTCAAACTTCGGATCCCAGTTGACCAGTCGCTTGCCGCGATAGATCAGGCCCTGCTTGTAGAGCGTGACAAAAACCTCGAGAACGGCCTTGGAAAGCCCCTCGTCCATCGTAAACCGTTCGCGCGACCAGTCACAGGAAGCGCCAAGACGCTTCAGCTGGTTGAAGATCAGGCCGCCCGATTCTTCCTTCCACTCCCAGACTTTTTCGATGAACGCCTCGCGGCCAAGGTCACGGCGCGTAACATTGCTGCCATTTTCGGCCAGCTTGCGCTCGACAACCATCTGCGTGGCGATACCGGCATGGTCCATGCCGGGCTGCCAAAGCACGTCCTTGCCGCGCATGCGCTCGAAGCGGACCATGATGTCCTGCAGCGTGTTGTTGAGCGCGTGGCCCATGTGCAGCGAACCGGTGACGTTCGGCGGCGGGATAACGATGGTGAAGGTTTCCGCACCCGGCTTGGCATTGGCGCCGGCACGAAAAGCGTTGGCTTCGTCCCATGCGGATGCGATTTTCGGTTCGACGGCGGCGGAATCAAAGGTCTTATCGAGCATTTCCTGACCCGTTTTTCTTTTATGAATGAGATGGTGGGTTGTTACGTATGTGGGGCGGGTGAAGTCAATAAAAAAGCCGCCCCGTCGCCGGAGCGGCCATATTCAATGACGTACAACAGCGATCAGCGACCGATTAACGGCGTGGACCGCGTGCCACGCGCTCGATTTCCTCACGCACGAGACGCTCGACGAGCGTCGGAAGATTGTCGTCCAGCCATTCCTGCAGCATCGGGCGCAGCATGTCCTGCGCGATCTCCTCGACCGACTGCTGGTTGAAGCCATCGAGCATATCCGCCAGTTCGCCGAACGAGCGGGCAACCTGCGCGCCGGCTTCGGCGGACATCAGGTTGGCGGCGGCTTCGATCTTGGCTGGCAGGCTTTCGGCTTTCGGCTCCGCCATAGGTAAATCAGAATTCATTTCAGGCTCTTCAGCAACGGGGGCAAGCTCAAAGGTCGTCGCCTCCGCCGGGCGTGGCTCAACGGATTTCTCGACGATACGCGCCATTCGCTCGGGCTCGGCGGGCGCATCATCTGGAATGAACCCGGCAACGCCGAGTTCTGGAATCGGCGGAAGAACCGGCCGTGGCAACGGTCTCGGCTGCGATGAAACAACCGGCTGAGGAGCCTGTTCGGCAGATTTTTCAGCGTCCCTCGGTGTGTCTGACGGCACTTCAGGTGTCCGGCCCGAGGCCGCGCGAACGCGGGCAGCCACGTCGGCCAGCGACAAAGCTCGCTCCGGCACCGCGGTTGCGGCAGAAGGCTGGGTAGAAAAATCATAGGCCTGATGCGCAGGCTTTTCGGCAACATCGTCGCGCACCGGCACGCCCGGATCGTTCGCGGCCATTTCAGGCACGAACGTGTTGTCGCCAACATCTTCCGATGCACGATCCTCGTCGCTGTAATCGGAAAAATCACCACGCGCGGCACCATCAGCCACAGGCTCGTTGCTTTCGATAATCCGGCGAATGGACGCCAGGATCTCTTCCATGGAGGGTTCACGCGCTACGCTTGGCTGAGCCATACTCTTCCCCGATCTGACGGTTCATGGATCCGGAGCCTCAAGGATACGCGAGGACGAATCACCGGCATTTTAACGGAAAAGCCCGCCTCGAAACAATCGAAGGCGGGCCAGTCATGCTGCGCATGCACAGATTTGTTCGGCGCGTTCACACCGATACTTGATCAGAAAACGAACTCTTTGGTCTTCAGGAAACCTGGCAAAGGACGGATCGAGGAGTTGAACTGCGGGGTCGCCGAAACGCCGCCGCTTTCCTTGGTGAACAAAGTCGCGAATGCCGAATTGCCATGGCCGACAACAGCAATCAGTCGACCACCATCGCGCAGCTGGTCGAACAATGCAGCCGGAACCTCTTCGACAGCGCCGCTGATGAAGATTATATCATAAGGGCTTTCGGCATAATGGCCTTTCGCCATGTCGCCGGTGACCGCAACCACATTGCCATAACCGGCAAGCGAGGCCTTGGCCTGCTCCACCAGCGCTTCCTCGCCATCGATGGTGACCACAGCGCCGGCCAGATGCGAAAGCAGGGCCGCCGTGTAGCCGGTGCAACAGCCGATCTCGAGCACGGCATCCTCGCGCGTGACCGCTGCCATCTGCAAAAGCTTTGCAAGCGGCGAAGCGGCCAGCACATAGCGGCCCGGCGTCACTTCGATATCGTTGTCGATATAGGCGATCGGCTTGACGGCATCCGGCACGAAGGCTTCACGCGGAACGGCAAGAAACGCCTTCAGAACCGAGTGGGACGTCACATCGGTCGTACGGATCTGGTTATCCACCATGGTGATCCGTGCTTTTTCGTAATCGGTCATGCTTCTGCGCCTCTTAAAAGCGGTCCAACTGCCCCCGTATTACTGAGGGCGCTATCCGCTTTCAAGCCATCGCTTGAGTCCGAGGGAAAAAACACATTCGGCCGGCCTTCTTTCGGAGCTCCACCTTTCAATCACGGCTCAAATCCCAGGAACTGAAGAACCAGCCAGACTGCGGCCATTAACGTAAAATTCACTATGCGCTGGACCTTTGCGACAGCTTATGGCGATAGAGTGTCACGTCTTCAGGAGATAGAAATGCCCGACACCGTCACCGCTCACCAAAGTATAGACAATGTAACGTCACCCAGAAAATTCTGGTCCGTTCGCGACGACGGCGCACCCGTCAAGTTTGTGGACATGATCACCGAATGTCGCCACCACAATACTGTCGCTTACATCTCGCTCGGATCGGCCATCATCGATCTCGATGGCTCACCGACAGTGGAAGTGGCTGCCCGGCTCAGGTTCGATCGGAAAACAGCAATAAACCTGCACACAATGCTCGGAACGATGATCGCTGAAATGATGCGGAACGATGAAAAACCGTGATTTCTGACATCACGGACCATCCGCGAACTTTGAATTACTGCTGCAGATTGCCTCATCAATCCCACGCTTGAACGGTCAAAGACAGATCTTTGGTGCGCGCGAGCGTGGCGACCATAATGTCGAGAGATCAAAACACAGATATATCGCCCTGATCACGCCATCTTTCTCTCAACGGGCCTGCATCATTTCGGAACAGGCATTTCTCCACGTCGCGGTGACAGTAGTTACAGATTGTCCGACCATGGGAATCTGAGCGTTTCAGAATGTGAGCAGATACGGAACGGGCATCACCATGAAAAAAGGATGCAGGTTCAGAATGAAGGGGCTTGCGTGCCCCATAGATTCGTTCTAAACGCCCCTCACCGCACGCTTTTATCTACCGGATGGCCTCGTGGCGGAGTGGTGACGCAGAGGACTGCAAATCCTTGCACCCGAGTTCGATTCTCGGCGAGGCCTCCATCTTCTTATCTTTTATAGTCAGTTGAAAGACCTGAATATTTTCAGGCGTTGCATTCGGAGCGGCGTAAGCGCCGCCTCAAGAGCAGCAGCTGCGCCATTTCCCGCCTTTATTTAGACCTTTGACAGTCTGGACTTATGCCCGCCCCTCTGTCAAAAGCGCCACAGAACGCGACTGCCGTTAGCTTTAGAACGGGGTCGGGTGACCGATTGACGTCACGTCGCTGCCGCGAGATCACGCAGGCCGTTCTGCAATCCCTCTCTGTTCAGATCAGGCCGGCCAGTAATTGTCCGAGGTAAAATCGGTTGGGATTTTCACAAACCGTGCAATCGCCTGAGCCGCATATTCGATCTGCATACGCAGATAGCGAATCTCCACGGGCATCGGCGCGCCCGTCGCCAACTCCCTCACACGCCAGGCATCATAACCACTTGCGTTGATCCGGCGCTCCGCCTCCTTGCGCACGTCCTGTGCGGTTGGCGCGGCTGATCGCGTTGTTTCGTCCGAGCCCCTGTTTTTCCGGCCGCCTTCGATCACTGTCAGTTTCACCATGTCTGCCGCCTTTCACGCTCGACACCCTGATGAAAAACAAGTTTGCGCCCGCTTCCTTGCGCGTTTCTGACCGGCGGACTATCGAAAACCATCGAGGAAAAATCACAGGAAACCGCTGCGCTGGCGCAGAACAATCAAATCTGCTAAAATAACCGTGTGTTGGAGAGCTGAGGAGATCTCCAACACCGCTTCGCACCCCGCGGAGCGTGCAACGCAAGAGGTGGATTTGCGGCGGATCAATGCCCAACAACCTCGATAACGTAAATTTGTCATGCGGTAAGAGGAGAAACCGTCATGCAATATTTTGAATTTGTCACAACCATAAACCCGTTTGTACTGGGCGTGCTCGCCCTGGTTATCTGCGTGGGCATGTACGATCACTTTGTTGCGCATAAATAAGACTTGCAGCCGAAATGTCGTCGGCTAACGATCACGACGGTTCGCTGATTGGCGAACCGTGAGGTCTGTTTTCGCGTCGCAACAAAGCTGCTAGACAATCACACCGCATCAACACGGAGGTGAATGTGCAGCAGTCGGTCGAATTTGAAGATACCTCGCGCTCCCTGACGGAGACATTGCAGGCGCTTGTCAGCGGCATACGTGGTCAATCGATCACCCTGCGTGAACTGATGGATGCCGTCGGCGAACAGGGGCTGCTTCTGCTTTGCGCGATCGCTTCCCTGCCCTTCCTCATTCCCGTTTCCATTCCGGGTGTCAGTACCGTCTTCGGCGCAGCGATCATCCTTGTCGGTGTCGCGGTCTGCCTGAACAGGCTGCCTTGGCTGCCAAAACGTATTCTCGACCGCAAACTCGACACCGCAAAACTGGTACCCGCCCTTGAGCGCGGCATCGGCATCGTCGGCAAGTTCGACCGCTACGTGAAGCCGCGCATGATGCAATTGACCGGCAGCGCCGTCGCCAATCGCATCAATGCGCTGGCGATTACGGTTGGCGGCATTCTTTTGATGTTCCCGCTCGGCCTCATTCCGTTTTCAAACACACTGCCGGCGGTCGCCATCCTGCTTCTGGCCATCGGCATGATCCAACGCGACGGATTAATCGTGCTCGGCGGCTATGCGTTTCTGATCGGCACGAAAGTCTATTTTGCCGCCCTCGCTTATGCCGCCTTCAGCGCCGGTCAGGGCCTGATGTCGATATTCAGCTCCTGATCGAACCCCAGCGACAGAATCACCTAAATCAGAAAGCCCGCGAAAATTTCAGCAATTTTCGCGGGCTTTTGCGTTTATCGGGTATCGCGAGGGCGTCGCCTCGCCCACCAGACAGCGATTCTGCGTCGCCTGCGACGCACGAATGCCAGGTCGACAGAGAGGACGAGAAGACCAAGCGGAACCATCCAGAAGCCAAGAATAGGCAAAAAACCGAGGCAGCCGCCGATCACCAATAGAACCCCGAGCGTGACGCGACCGATACGGCTGCGCGGCATGGGAATGCGAAAACGCCCCAGCATCAGCTTTCCATCCCGGGGATCGATCCCGAAACCAGAGCTTCTTTCCTCATGTGCCGCTGTCATCTGGCCTCCATTTCTGCAGTTATTCACAGGCGGAAGTGGGAAGCCGCGGTGGATAAAACAAGTTCTGTCATTTTTTTGAAAAAACCGCTTGGCAAATCGTCCAAGCCTTTGTATTACCCCGCTCAACGCCGCGGCGACGCGGTTTTTCCCTGGTAGCTCAGCGGTAGAGCATTCGACTGTTAATCGACAGGTCGCCGGTTCGAATCCGGCCCGGGGAGCCAAATTCTAAGGGGTTCGCTTTTATTAGCGGACCCCTTTCTCATTTGAAGCAACGACTTAGCGCCTCGATCCTTGATCGCCGCGCCTAAAGAGCTTCAGAGCGCTTTGCTCCATCCCGACTGCCACACTGCCTTCGCACAACCATCCTGCTGATATCATCAACAGCTTGATAAACGCCGTGAATCCCCGTTGCGCACCCGCAGATTTTGGCGATTGCAGTTCACCAAAACACAACCAATGCACCAACATCATCCATCTGGGGGGCGGATCAGGTCGTCAGACAAGTGGCTGAACCAGCCATGATACGGTTATGGCGAGAAGATCTGTGGGGCAGACTGACGAACGCTGACACGTTCCCACTCCGCACGCCCCTCCTTTGGCCGCATGAACAGGGCTCAAGTGACAGAGCAAGACGGAAAGGTTGATGATGGGAAGTTTTTCTATTTGGCACTGGCTGATCATCTTGATCCTGCTTTTCGTGCCGCTGATTTTCGTGCTGCAGAGCCCACCGCCGGGAGCCAACCGTTTCGGTTCTCCGCCAAAGGCAATGAGCTTCGGCGAAGCCATCGCCAGCTTCTTCCGCAACTATGTGAACTTTTCGGATCGCGCCAGCCGTTCGGAATTCTGGTACGCAACCTTGTTCAATGTCATCGTCCACTTCGTCCTGGGATTTGTCGATCCGTCGGAGGTCGTCTCGTCGATATGGGGACTTGCCACATTCTTTCCATCGATCGCTATCGCCGCACGCCGTCTGCATGACATCAATCGAAGCGGTTGGTACCAACTTCTGTCATGCTTGTTTCCGATCGGCACGATCGCGTGGATAGTCTGGGCGTGCCAAAAGCCAAGCGACGCTGACACATCGATCCGGCACTCCGACCCAACCCCACCCGCACCGCCGACCCGCAATGGCGCGAGCGGCAGCAGGACATTCGGACAATTGCGCTGAAGAAATCGGCAGAAGGCAGGGCGGCGCCATTTTCCCGCTTCCACGGCCTTATCGTGACGGATATGGTTTTGAGAATGCCGTGCTGCCTATCAGGTGATCTGCATGAGAAGAGATTTGATCTTTTCCGACTCCGGCAATTCCGGTGCATGTTCGAGTTTCGTGCGCGCCCGATATTTCGTGTCGGATGCGTACCAATCGATCAGGCCGGAAGCCACGTCGAGCGCTGCGGCGTCCGTTTTATCGACGCCGTTCTCTTCGCACCAGGCGGTGTGAAACCGGTCGATCTCTTCCAGGTCATCGGAAGATAAGACGGTTGTCGATCCCATGGTCGAAATCATAGCTGGTCCCTGCGCGCTCACGCATCTCATTAAAAGTGTTCGCGCATAACGATTTCATGTGGACTTTGTTCCAGAACGGGGCAACGGACGCCCCGCGCCCTCACCCTTTGCTGTCCAGAATCGCGCTGAACACCTTCATGTCCTCCAGAAAATTCTGGAAACGTTCCTTGCCCATCGTCTCATAAATCCGGCTTCTGGCCTTCAGCGCCGCATCATGCACCGTCTGCAGCACCAACTCGCCTTCCGGCGTAATGTAGAGCATGCGTGCACGACGGTCGTTGCGGTCTACCTCCCGGCGTATCAGACCATCCCGCTCGAGAATTTCCACGCATTTCGTCACGGATGAGCGGTCGAGCGCGATGCGCTCGCCCAGCGCATTCTGCTGGATGCCCGGCTCGATATAGGTGAAGGCGAGCGCGCTGTACTGGGTCGGGGAAAATCCGTGCTCGGCCGCCTGCTCGGTAAACAGCGCCAGTGCCACCTGCTGGCAACGGCGCAGCAGGATTCCGTGGGTATTCAACATATGGTCGGCGGTTACGATCACAGAAATCCTCTCCCATGCGACAGATTGACATAGGTCAATTGGTGGCGTAACTGATCATCAGCTATCCAACTATTTGGCGCGGTGGAGGACTGCGCTGTCTCGCGACAGCGTCAGTGGGTCCGCTCGCGCCTTTTTTCGTGACTTTCGCATGCCCGAGATCCGTCAGCAATTTGCAGCTTCCAGACGCCAGGCGCTCCGCGCCACGGTGAAGGGCGCGACATTGCCCGACATTGCGCGGCGATGCAACGCGCCGGCCACGCCGGAAACCCGTTTCCCGTGGGCTAAAGGCTCACTTTCTTCATGGTCAGGACAGAGATGACGAGACAGTCGAACGATCCAAACGGCAAGCTGGTGATGTCGCGCCGCGGCATGCTGCTCAGCGGCGCCACCCTTCTTGCCGGCACCCTTGCGGCGTCGCTCTGTCCGACCATATCGCTGGCAGCCGTCGATACGGGTGCACAGAGCCGTTTCATGCAGCTTTCCAGCCTTCTGATCAATCACCAGCTCAACCCCGATGTCGGCGCGCGTATCGCCGAAACGGCAACCGGTGAGTACAAGAATTTTGCCGGCATGCTGGATGCCATCATCGCCATTGCCGAACAGAAACAGGCAAAGACGGTCGAGGACTTCTTTGGCGATATCCCGGAAGGTGAGCTTAGGGACTTTGCCCACTGGGTGATCTTCGCCTGGTACAGTGGCTGCTCCTCGGAAAAACGTAACGCCAAGGTGTTCACCTACGAAGAAGCGCTGACCTTCAAGACCACCAGCGACATCCTCACCATCCCCTCCTACGGCATTTCCGGCCCCAACCTCTGGACCCGGCCCAATCTGCCGCTCTCGGCCCCGATGCCGACTTTCTGACGACCCCACGAAGAAGAAGTTTTCCCATGGTTACCAAGACAAGTGCCGACGTCGTTATCGTCGGAACGGGCGTCGTCGGCGTCGTGATCGCCGAACAGATGCTCGATGCAGGCCATTCCGTCCTTATGATCGAGGCCGGCCCGCGTGTTTCCCGCGCCGAAGTGGTCGAGAACTGGCGCAATTCGCCACTCGGCGTCAAGGGCGACACCTCCGTCGCCTATCCGTCGCGCCCCTGGGCGCCGCATCCGATGGGTGGTGAAAAGCCCGAGGACGCTTATCTGCAATTCAGCGGACCCGATGCCTATGACCAGACCTTCATCCGCTACGCAGGTGGCTCGACGTGGCACTGGGCCGGCACGTCCTGGCGCCTGACGCCCGAAGATATGCGCATCAACTCGCTTTATGGCGTCGGCCGCGACTGGGCATTCGATTACGAGACGCTGGAACCCTACTACGTCCGGACCGAACACAAGCTCGGCATCTGCGGCCCCGCAGATCGCACGCAGCAATGGCCACAGACCGGAACCCGCTCCGCCCCCTACCCGATGCCGGCCCTGCCGTTCTCGCCGGGCGAAGTGAAGTTTACTGAAGTCGTGAAAACGCTCGGTTACAACAACATCCCGGTCGCGCAGGCGCGCAACAGCGGCATGCCTTATGATGGCCGCCCGGCCTGTTGCGGCAACAACAACTGCGTGCCCGTCTGTCCCGTCGCCGCCAAATATGATGCTGAAACCGCGCTGCATCGCCTGGAAAAGAAGGGCGCCACACTGCTCGTCGATTCGGTCGTCTACAAGGTGGAGACATCAGCCCAGAACAAGATCGAGGCGGTGCATTTCTACGACCAGCACAAGCAGTCGCACCGCATCAGCGGCAAGCTGTTCGTGCTCGCCTGCAACGGTCTCGAAAATCCGAAACTGCTCTTGATGTCGACCGACGACCGCAACCCGAACGGGATTGCCAACTCGTCCGATCAGGTCGGCCGCAACATGATGGATCACCCGGCCCGCTCGTTCACGGTCACCACCAAGGAGCCGTTCTGGTCGGGCATCGGCCCGGTCGTCAATTCCGGCATCATGGAAACCTCACAAGGCTCGTTCCGCTCGGAACATGCCGGCGCCTATTTCCGCTACAACAATTTTGCCCGTAACCGCTTCGTCACCTTCGCGGCCCTGAAAAAGGGTCTCGTCGGCAAGGCGCTGGACGAGGAAATCCGCCGCATGACCGCCTGCACGGCCGATATCGTCGCCGCGCACGAAATTCTGGCAGACCCGAACAACCGCCTCACGCTGTCGGACAAGAAGGACTGGCTCGGGCTGCCGAAACCATCGATCCACTATGATGTCGGCGATTACGTACGCAAGTGCTGGGAGGTCTATTCCCAGCCGATCGGCAAGCAGATTGCCGAGGCGATGGGTGCGACCGACATCAAGATCAGCCCGAAATTCAACAACAGCAAGCACATCATGGGCGGAACCATCATGGGCAAGGACGCTTCCAACTCGGTCGTCGACGTCGACTGCCGTGCGCATGACCATGAAAACCTGTTCATCCCGGGCGGCGGCGCAATGGCGGCTGGCGCCTGCGGCAACAGCACCATCACCATGGTCGCCCTCGCCCTCAAGGCCGGCGACGCGATGGTCGACCAGATGCGGGGCGCATGATCATGAAAAGCGTAAAAATTTTCGCACTTGCGGCACCGCTGGCATTTGCTGCCCTCGCTCCGGCATCGGCTCAGGAAACCAAAGGTCAGTTTTCCAAGGAACTGATCGAGAAGGGTCGTTATCTGGCGACCGCTTCCGACTGCGTCGCCTGCCACACCAACCATGCCGGCGGCAAACCGATGGCGGGCGGCCTGCCGATGTCGTCGCCGGTCGGCACGATCATCTCCACCAATATCACCCCGTCGAAGGAATTCGGCATCGGCAACTATACCGAAGCGCAGTTCGCCGATGCGGTACGCAAGGGTATTCGTGGCGATGGCGCCAACCTTTACCCGGCCATGCCCTATGTGTCCTATTCCAACATGACGGATGAGGACATTCACGCGCTCTACGCCTATTTCACGCAGGGCGTTCAGCCAGTGGAGGAAAAGGCGCCGGAAACCAGCCTCCCCTTCCCCATGAACATCCGCGCCTCGATGATGGGCTGGAACATGCTGTTCCGTCCGAACGAGACGCACAAGGACGATCCGGCACAATCGGCCGAGTGGAACCGCGGCAAATATCTGGCCGAAGGCGCTGCCCACTGCAGCACCTGCCATACGCCGCGCGGCGTCTTCATGCAGGAGCAGAAGGACCTGAACCTCACCGGCGGCCAGATCGGCCCATGGTTCGCGCCTGACATCACCAATGACAAGGTGCATGGCATCGGCTCATGGACGCAGGAAGACCTGGTCACCTATCTGAAGACCGGACGGCTCGATCATCGTGCACAGGCGGCCGGCAGCATGGCGGAAGCCATCAGCTACTCGTTCCAGCACCTGACGGATACGGACCTGAACGCGATCGCCACCTATGTCCGCAGCATCCCCAACCCGAGCGCTTCGAAGGCATCTGCCCCGACACGTTTCGATCAGGGCAAGGCCGGCAACGACCTGTCCGGTTTCCGTGGCAAGGATTACGCTGACGGCATCAAGGCCGACCACGCCGGTTCGGCACTCTACACCGCCAACTGCGCCTCCTGCCACGGATACAACGCGCAAGGGACTGCTGACGGTTATTACCCGAGCCTGTTCCACAACGCAGCGACGGCCGGCGACAATGCGACGAATGTCATCGCCGCCATTCTGTATGGCGTCGACCGGCACACAAAGGACGGCCATGTCTTCATGCCGCCTTTCGGCGATCAGCCGAACACGGTCAACGCGCTCACCAATGTCGAGGTGGCATCACTGTCGAACTATATCCTAAAGGATTACGGCAATGCCAAGCTCGCGGTGACGCCGGAGGATGTGCAGTTGATCCGCGACGGCGGCCCAAGCTCGCAGCTGGTGCTGTTCGCGCGCATCGGCATGGGCGTGGGCGCCGCTGCCGCCCTGATCGTTCTGTGTGCCGCCGTCTGGCTCTTCCGTCGCAAGCGCTCACAAACGCAAACCGCCGCGTAATAGCGGCGGCACTGCCGTCAAAGAAAAAAGCCTCCCGTCGAAAGATCGGGAGGCTTTTTTTGTATTTACAGCACGTCGCAGCCGATCTGTTTCATGCTCTAGAAAAGCTCGGCAACGGCCGACGCATTGGCCGCGACCATGGCCTCCGGCAGTGTCAGCGTCGAGTAGACACGGTTTCTGCCGTTGCTCTTGGCCAGGTAAAGTAGCTGGTCGGCAGCGTTGAGATTGTTGTCGAAACTTTCGCCTGTCTCGGTCTCGACCACGCCGATAGAGACGGTGACGGAAATCTCGTGCTTGTTGACCTCCATCACCAGTTCCTCGATCTGCTGGCGAATGCGCTCGCAGAAGGAATGCGCCTGGAAGGCGTCGGTATTGCGCAGATAAAGCGCGAATTCCTCACCACCCAACCGGGCGGTAAAATGTTTTGCCGGCGCACAGGTCTCGGCCAGCGTATCGGCCACCATCTTCAGCACCCGATCGCCCGCTTCGTGGCCATAGGTGTCGTTGATCTTCTTGAAGTGATCGATATCCAGAATGGCAACGCTGCTGCAATGATCAGGCGCTCTTGCATCTTCCATCTGCCGCGTTTTTTCGAAAAAGCAGCGGCGATTGGCAAGCCCGGTCAGATAGTCGCGATCGGCAAGGTAACGCAGCCGCTGGATCTGCTTCAGCGTCTCGATATTGTTGTCGATGCGGCACTGCAACTCTTCGGGCACGAACGGTCGGTAGATGAAATCGCAGGCACCAGCCTTCAGGAAGCTCGCTGAAAGCCAGCGGTCGGTCGAGGACGACACGCCGACGATCCGCATTTCCTCCGAAGAACGCGTCTCGCGGATGCGCCGGGTCAGTTCATAACCGTCCATATCGGGCATGTGGTAATCCGTCACGACCAGATCGATCTTTTCCTCGACCTCCAGGATCTCCAGCGCCTGTTTGCCTGAGAGCGCCTCGAGAACCCGGAAATTCTGACGTGTCAGGATCTCCACAAGGCCGGATCTCGCAGAACGCGCATCATCGACGACCAGGATCGTGAAGGCACTGTTGGACAGGATACGTGCCACAGTCTGAATGACGGTCTCGATCGTCCGCGGACCATCCTTGACGATATAATCGATGATCTTTTTCTGAGCGTAACGCTCACGCGCCTCCGGGTCGAAGATCGCCGTGAAAACGATCGTCGGCACACTGAAGTCGCCAAGCAGCCCCAGGATCTCGCCGCGCGGCGAATCCGGTAGGTTGAGGCCCGTCAGAGCCAGCGTGAACTGCTCGCTTTCCAGACAGGCACGCGCAGCAGCGTGGCTGTTACAGCAAACAACTTCGGCTCCGGTCTCTTCTTCCATCCGCTGCCGAAGCAGCATCGTCATGGCCGGAGAATCTTCGATAAGCAAAATACGATTATGCTGGTCTTTTGTTGTCACGGCGTTTGCACGACGCGAGTCTTTTCTGGCTGCCATCAACCCCACCGCAATAACAGTCACCCCAATCCCGCACGTTTGTAGAGGGCAACGTATTACCAACCGATTATAGTGGAAGTAAAATTGCGAGCGTAAAGAACATTTTAGAGCAAAAGCTCATGTTGTCATGGACACCAATTGGTAAAACGACCACCTTTCGGTTGCGCTAAACCTTCCTGTACAAGCTGATCACCAATCGACTTTCCGCCGCGCATAGCAACACGCAATTTTGCACCAGACTGTTCACGGTCACCGCTGTCGGAGAGAACAAGGTCAAACGGCCCGGCATCAAGAAGTTCGCGCAACCGGACTTTTGCTCGAAAACCACGCTGGCGCTCCGCATCACATCTGGCGGATTCCGCGCTGGGCACATCGACGTCAGCCAATCTTACGGCCGTCTTGTCGTGCCAGAACACACCGGATTCGGCGATGCAATTGTTCAGACCCGAACGACCGCAATAATAGAACTGCCCCTTGAAGCCAGCACCTACCATTTTGGCACCTCCATCGGGCGCCAACGCCTTTGCGCCGTTCACAGAGGGAATTACCGGCGGCGGCAATGAGGCCAGCATTGGTTTTGCCGTCGGCTGGGGAGCAGTGACAGGCACGGATCGAGAAGGAATCGAAGCCGGTGGCACGGGCACGTTACCGGAAGGCGTGGCTAACGCCGATCGGTTGCCCTGCACGGGCGCAGGCGGAGACGGACGTGGCGTCGGCTGCGGTTTTGCCGCCTCCTGCCGGCTCGCACTGGTCGCCGATGGCTTTGCCGGCGGCAGATAGCGCGCAAGGTCGTCGCGATGATCGTAAATAACGATCCCGGCGACAACCAGGGCTGCAGCTCCGTACCACGGCGCCATGCCGCCCTTTGCCTTGGTTGAACGACGCGTTTTGCGCGCCCTGCCCGTGGCTGCCTTTGCCATGACATGCTCCTTCACATCTTTTGCGACGGAGTATCGTTAATAAATCTTTCCGAATGGTTGGCATGGTCATCCGCAGCGTGTCGATTTGATGCAGATTTTTATGTGATCCACAGGCTTGAAATATAAGGCGTCTCACGAATTGTAGCGACGAGACGGCCCGAAACGTGACACTTGCCTCTGGAAATGCGGATTTCCCCCCTATATGCAGGGGTCTACAGATTCCTGTGTCAGATTTGATCACGTGCGTATGCCGCGACCTTCGCGGCTGTGTTGAGCCAGTTTTGCGCAAGCCCTGAGTTTTAGGGTCTCGTCACCGGAATGAGTCCGGCCCCAACGAGGACAATGATATGTCGAATGAGACGGACCATAACCGCCACGAGCCGAGCGATTCGGCGATTGCGCTTTTCCTGCAGGACAACGATCCTGACCAGCTGACCGACATTTTGGTCGCTGCACTCGATGAAGCCTTCCGCATCATGGAACAGGATATCCGCACCGAAACCTTCCACTGAGATTTGTCGTGAGCCGGCAAGATCTCCGGCTCACGCTGCCAGCAGCGCCTTCAGTTTCTCGAAACGCCGGCGCGCCCGCGCCAATTGCTTTGCGGCGGCAATCGGCTTGTCGATAATCTCTTGCAGCGATTCCACAAGAAGACTGGCAGCATCGCTCTCGCCGGTCCCGACCGGTACATTCTCCACGATCTCGCGCGCAAAGTTGTACATTTGTCTGTAGCTGGCGATTTCGGCTGCGACCTCGCTCCAATCGCGCTTCTGTCTGCTCATATCCATCCGTCTCTTTGATCATCAAATCAGGTCGGAAACGCGCCAACTGGGTAAAATGCCCGTCTTTATCGAAATCCTTAGTCAATCTCGGATTAACCTGTAACCGTTGCGTGAATTAGAATTATCTGAATAATCGCAAGCACTTGAAAGCTGCGGAGGCCTTACCCCTTGGCAGGCAAACGCACCCGCACCGTCAGCCCCTCTAAGCCCGGTCCATCCGCGAGCTCCACCGTGCCGCCATGTAGAACGGCGATCTCCTCCACGATCGGCAGGCCGAGGCCACTTCCCGGCCGATCCTGCAAAGCACCGCGCTCGAATCGGGTCAGTGCCTCGCTGCGTCGCTCAGCGGGAATGCCCGGACCATTATCCTCGACCTCCAGCACAGCCTCATGTGCCGTCCGTAGCGTGCGCAACGTCACCACCGCGCCCTCGCCTGCATAGAGCACAGCATTGGAGATCAGGTTTTTCATCAACTCGGTCAGAAGCAGCGGCTCCGCCTTCACCAAGACAGGCTCTTCGCCCTCGAAACCGAGATCGATACCGGCCTCGGCCGCCAGCACGACATGATCCGCCGTCGTGGCTCGCGCCAGAGCCGTCAGGTCTACCGCAGCAAACCCGTCCTTACGTGCGCGCGCCGTCGCATCAATTCGTGCCATCAGAAGAAGTTGACCCAGCGTTCGTTCGGCATCGGCCACCGCCTCGTCCGCTTTTAGTGCCGCCCGTCGCGCCTCCTCCAGATCGGTTGCGCGTGTCGCCAGCGCCAACTGGGTCCGGATGACCGCAAGCGGCGTGCGCAACTGGTGGCTGGCATTGCCGGTGAAGTGACGCAGTGCATCCAGCGCCGATTGCAACCGCACCATGAAGGAATTGACCGTATCGACCAGTTCCTGCACTTCTTTCGGCACCCTGTCGGCGATCGGCGCCAGGTCGTCGGGACTGCGATGCGCAATCGCGCCGCCCAGACGGCTCAGCGGCCGCAGAGATACGGTCACCGCGATCCAGACGATCAGTGCGGCACCGACGATCAGAAACGCAAGCCGCAGAGCAGAATGCAGCAAGATCGAGTTTGTAAGCTGCCGCCGGGCGATCGTCGTCTCCGCAACCGTTACCATGAAAGGCATGGAATTGATGCCAGTCGAGGCCGACCGCGCCAACGTCGCCACGCGGATCGGCTCGCCACGAAAGGTAGAGTCGAAAAATGCCGTCGGCTGTCCTTCATAGCGCGCGAGGAACGGCAGGTTCTTGTAGCCGGTGATGAAAGTGCCGGGCGGCCCGTCGACCCGGTAGAAAACCCTGTCCTGCGCCGCCGAGGTGAGCATTTCCAGCGCCACATAGGGAATATCGACTTCGAGCTTTCCGTCTTCCGACACGACCACCCTTTCGGCAATCGCCAGTGCCGAACCGGCAAGAACCCGGTCGGACACATCGTTCGCCGTCTCGCGTGCTTCCCGCCATGTATCGGACAATGCCAATGCCCCCAGCACGCCCGCTGAAGCCAGCAGCCATGCCAGCAGACGCCGACGAATGGAAAACATCCCAAGCTTCATGCGGTTATTGTGGGTTTAGAAGGGTACAGTTGAAAACTCACCGGCCCGCCGCCGCGCCTTCGAGATAATAACCGATGCCGCGCGCACTCTTCACCGTCAGTCCATGCGGCTGAAGGCGGCGGCGCAGGCGGCTGACATATTGTTCGATCGCATTGGCGGACAGATCCTCGTCAAAGCCGGTCATGGAACCGATGATCGCTTCCTTGGAGACCACCTTGCCGGCACGCAAAAAGAGAAGCTCGAGCAAACCCAGTTCACGCGCCGGAATATCGAGAGGACGCCCTTCGCTGGAAAAGCTGCGCGAGGTCAAATCGAAGGTGACGCCGCCATAGCCGATCTGCGACGAGCGCATACCGGCCTGCCGACGCAGCAGCACGCGGATGCGGGCTTCCAGTTCGGAAATGTCGAAAGGTTTGGTGAGATAATCGTCCGCACCGAGATCGAGGCCCTTCACCCGTTCTTCAGGCGCACCACGCGCGGTCAGGATGATGACCGCCGCGCGGTTCTGGCGCGATCGCATGGCGCGCAGGACATCCAGCCCGTCCATTTCGGGGAGGTTGAGATCGAGAATGACGAGATCGAAATTCTGGGCGGCGGCCACGGCTTCGGCGGACGCGCCGTCATGGACGACATCCACCACATAGCCGCTGCCACGCAGGATCGTTGCCAGCCCGTCGGCCAGCGCACCATTGTCCTCCACCAGCAAGATACGCACCGGCGACACCTCCATTTTCGCAAGGCCGAGAATAGCGGCAATGCGACGAAATGTCACCGGTGTTCAAGGGTTTAAGAACGACAGATTATCAACGGGAGCCGAGGTAATCCATCTTGCCGATCGGCACGCCCTTGTGACGCAGAATGGCGTAGGCCGTCGTCACATGAAAATAGAAATTCGGGATGGCGAAACCAAGAACGTAATCACGCGCCGTAAAGGTTTTGGAACCGCTGCCGGTTTTCAATACCACTTCGATCTCGTCCTTGCCGTCCATGGCCGATGCCTCGACCGCCTTCAGGATCTCAACTGTCTTTTCGATACGCGCGTGCAGGTCGGCAAAGGTGACTTCCTCATCGGCCATCGGCACGTTGTCGATACCGGCCACGCGCACCGCCACGAACTTCGCCGTATCGCTCGCGCGCTGGATCTGCGCGGTGAGCGGACCCATGTCCTCGATCAGGCGCGCTTCCAGCAGGGTCTTGTGCTCCAGTCCCTTTTCATCGGCAAATGCCTCGCCTTTCTTCAGAATGGCGGAAAGGTTCTCGAAAGAGCGGATGAAGGCAGGCAGCGTAACATCATAGAGAGAAAGCGACATGGGATCTGGTCCTGAAATTGGCCTTGGCGGGATGCCGAAGCGAAAAGGCCGAGCACAGGTAAGCACACCATTTCCTCAGACAAGCGGCAAAAAATTTGTTTTTCGAACGGTTGTGTTTGCGCGAACAGCCCCCATGCTTGTCGTTTGCCAGGCAGTCGGGCATGCTCTGAAGATGAAGGCTTTTACCCTCCCGCTGTTTTTCACGCTCCTCTGTCCCATCGCCGCGTCGGCGACGGAGGAAACGCTGTTTCCTGCCCTCTCCGGCCATGCGGATGCGCGAGAACTGAAAGTCTACTCCTCGCTCGACCGGCCGCTGGCGACGCCGATGATCGCCGGTTTCCAGAAGGCCAACCCGGATATCGCCATCCGCTACGAGGAAATGCTGACCGGCGAGATCTACGACCGTATCGTGCACGAAACCGATGCCGGCCAGAAAACCGCCGATTTCGCCTTTTCCTCGGCCATGGATCTTCAGGTCAAACTCGCCAATGACGGTTATGCTCAGGTCAGCGACATGCCGATGAGTGAGCGCTGGCCGGAATGGGCAAACTGGCGCGATACGGTCTATGCGCTCACCTTCGAGCCGGCCGTCTTCGTCTATCACAAGCCAAGTTTTAAGGACACGCCGCCGCCATCCACCCGCGCAGAACTGATCGACTATCTGCAGAGCCAGGGCGATGCCGTCCACGGCCGTATCGGCACCTATGATATCGAGCGCTCCGGCGTCGGGTTTCTGTTCATGTCGCGGGATCAGGAACAGTTCGGTGATATCTGGTCGGTCGTCAGGGCCATGGGCGCTGCCGGCGTCAAACTCTATTCCACCAGCGAGGCCATTCTCGAACGCGTCGCCGATGGCCGTTTCGTGCTCGGATATAATATTGTCGGCTCATACGCCTCCAACTGGGCAAGCCGGCACCCGAATATCGGCATTCTCCTGCCCAAGGATTATACCGTCGTGATGTCGCGCATCGGCCTCGTGCCGCAGGCGGCGGCCTCTCCAGACCTTGGTCGAAAGTATCTGGAATTCTTCATGTCGAAGGAAGGCCAGACTATCCTCGCCGTCGATGTGCAGATCCCCGCCGTCAGCCCGGATGTTGCCGGCGCCAATACCGGCACAGCTCTGCAAAAGATTCTCGGCGGGCAACTAAAACCAGTCCCTGTCAGTCTCGGGCTCATGGTTTATCTCGATCAAGTGAAGCGTGCGCGCCTGATTTCGCACTGGAACGACGTTCTCAGGCGCCAATAAACACTATTTCCACTTGCCAAACGCCAAGCACAGGCGAAGTGTCAGTTAGATGTCAGCTTCATATGTTGGCTTAACAAATGATCGGTGGACGCGTGGAGGCGGAAACCGGTGGATATGGGAGAGAGACTTTTAAGCTGGGCAAACCCGGCACCGCTCCTCCTGTCTCCAGCAAAGACACCGCGCCTGAAGGCGCCTTTGGAGGAAGACACTTGAAACACTTTTTGATCGCCTCGTTCATGGCTGGTGCAATGGCACTGCCGGCTTATGCTGCCGACTACACCATCGTGGCACCTGCAGCGCCTGGCGGCGGCTGGGACCAGACGGCCCGCTCGCTGCAGGCCGACCTGCAGAAGGAAAAGATTTCCGGTAAGGTTCAGGTCGTCAACGTACCGGGCGCCGGCGGCACGATCGGCCTCGCGCAGTTCGCCAGCCAGCAGAAGGGCAACGCGAACTCGCTGCTCGTCGGCGGTTACGTCATGGTTGGCGCCATCCTCACCAACAAGGCTCCGGTCACGCTCGACGCCATCACTCCGATTGCACGCCTCACCGGTGAATACGAAGCCGTCGTCGTTCCGGCCGCTTCCGAAATCCAGAACATCGGTCAGTTGATCGAGATGCTCAAGAAGGATCCGGGCGCGGTTTCATGGGCTGGCGGTTCTGCCGGCGGCACCGACCATATCGGCGCAGGCCTGATCGCCAAGGCAGCCGGCGTTGATCCGACCAAGATCAACTACATCGCCTATTCGGGCGGCGGCGAAGCACTGGCGGCTATCCTCGGCAACCAGGTCACCGCCGGCATTTCGTCTTACGGCGAATTCGAGCCGCAGGTTAAGGCCGGCACGCTGCGTCTTCTCGCCGTCTCCAGCGCCGAGCGCATCGAAGGTGCAGATGCTCCGACGCTGAAGGAATCCGGCCTCGACGTTGTTCTCGAAAACTGGCGCATGGTTGCCGCTGCTCCAGGCATTTCCGAAGAGCAGAAGGCCGCCATCACCGCTGACGTTGAAAAGCTGGTGAAGTCCGCCACCTGGCAGGAAACGCTGACGACCAAGAAGTGGCAGGACACGTTCCTCGCCGGCAAGCCGTTCGAAGAACAGCTCGCCAAGGACATTGCCGCAACCGAAACCATTCTCAAGGACATCGGACTGGTTAAATGACCACTGGTAACCACAACCATACCCACGCGCGCCGCCCTGATTGGGCGGCGCTTGCCGTGGCCGTCGTTCTCTCCGCCATCGCCGCCGTCATCTTTTTCGATGTGAACAGGCTGGAAAGCAGCGGCGGATATTCCGGTATCGGTCCGGCAACCGTTCCCGAAGTCATTGCCTTCTGTCTTGTCGGACTGGCGATCTGGACGGTCGTCGCCGCCTTCCGTGGCGATTTCCCCGAGCGCGAGCATCAAGAATTCCCGCCCGTCATCTGGATCGTTGGTGGCCTTGCCGCCCAGATGCTGCTTCTGACGACTGCCGGCTTCTCGATCGCGACAGGCATCCTGTTCGCCATGACTGCCGCAGGCTTCGGCAAGCGCAAGCTCTGGATCTCCATCCCCGCAGGCATCGCGCTTGCATTCGTCGTCTGGATCGCCTTCGCACAGCTTCTGCAGCTATCGCTTCCGGCCGGTCCGCTGGAGCGACTGTTCTTCTAAGGCGTGATGCACCCGCATCGCTCATCACGCCTTAGGCCTTTGTTTTCTCGCATGTCGTGATCGCGAACCGCTCAACCGGTGCGCCTGGCATGCTCTAGGAAGTAAGCCTCGATGAATACCTTCGATTTCCTTTTGCAGGGTCTTGCGATCGCCGCACAGCCGATCAACCTGTTCTACGCCCTGATCGGCGTCACGCTCGGCACATTGGTCGGCGTCCTGCCCGGCATCGGCCCGGCGCTGACGGTTGCGCTGCTCCTGCCCGTCACCTACCAGCTTGATCCGGCCGGTTCGCTGATCATGTTTGCCGGCATCTATTACGGCGGCATGTATGGCGGCTCGACCACGTCGATCCTCTTGAACACCCCCGGCGAAAGTGCGTCTATCGTCACCGCGCTCGAGGGCAACAAGATGGCCCGCGCCGGCCGTGGCGGCCCCGCTCTTGCAACAGCCGCCATCGGATCGTTCGTTGCCGGCCTGATCGCAACGATAGCACTCGCCTTCATCGCTCCCTTCGTCGTCAAATTCGCGCTCGCCTTCGGCCCCCGCGAATATTTCGCGCTGATGGTTCTCGCCTTCGTCACCGTATCGGCAGCCTTCGGCGATTCGACGCTGCGTGGTCTGACATCGCTGTTTATCGGTCTGGCGCTCGCCATCATCGGCATCGACCAGTTGACCGGCCAGACGCGCATGAGCTTTGGCATTCCTGATCTGCTCGATGGCATCGAAGTGACGACGCTGGCCGTTGCCATGTTCGCCATCGGCGAAACGCTCTATGTTGCCGCTCAGGGCAGCCGCGCGCCTGAAAAGGTCGAGGCAGTCAAGGGTTCGCTGTGGATGACCAAAAAGGATTGGGCTCGCTCGTGGAAGCCCTGGCTGCGCGGCACGGCGATCGGCTTTCCGATCGGCGCCATGCCGGCCGGTGGCGCGGACGTGTCGAGCTTCCTGTCTTACTCGGCGGAAAAGCAGTTCTCCAAACACCCGGAAGAGTTTGGCAAGGGCGCCATCGAAGGCGTTGCGGGGCCGGAAGCCGCCAATAACGCTTCGGCCGCCGGTACGCTCGTACCGTTGCTGACGCTCGGCCTGCCGACCACGGCAACGGCTGCGATCATGCTCGCCGGCTTCCAGCAGTTCGGCCTGCAGCCGGGGCCGCTCCTGTTCGCCACCAATCCGCAGCTCGTCTGGGGCCTGATCGCCTCGCTGCTGATCGCCAATTTCATGCTGCTGGTTCTGAACCTGCCGCTGATCGGCCTGTGGGTGCGCCTGCTGACCATCCCGAAGCCCTGGCTCTATGCCGGCATCCTGATGTTCGCGACGCTTGGCACCATCGGCGCCAACCCGTCGGTGTTCGAACTCGGCATGCTGCTCGCCTTCGGTCTGCTCGGATATGTCATGCGTGTCATGGGGTATCCTATCGCACCCGTCGTCGTCGGCCTCATCCTCGGCCCAATGGCAGAACAGCAGTTGCGCCGTGCGCTGTCGATCAGCCAGGGCGACCCCACCGTGCTCGTCAGCTCGCCGATTGCCGCGACGCTGCTCGTGCTGGCGGTTCTGGCGCTGGTCGTGCCGCTGATCATGCGTGCTCGCGGCCGTGGTGAAGTGCTGTCGCAGGTCGCCGGCGCGGAAGACTGATAAAACAAGGCCTCCCAAGGCAAAAAAACACCCCGCCCGGTTCGCCGGCGGGGTGTTTTGTTTTCAATGAGAAAGAAAAGGCTCAAAGGCCGAGGATATCGCCGAGCAGGCCCATCTTGGAGCCGGACAGGACGATCGGCGCAAACAGCACCGACAGGCACAGGCAGGGTTTTGTCATGCCCGCCACCGGGCGATGATCGAGATCCTCATCCGCCACCGACACATCGCCGCGGCCGAACGTGCCGCGATGATCGTGAAAATCACCATCCAGCACCAGCGTCAGCTCAAGCCCTTCATGGGTATGATTCGGTAACGCCCTGCCCGGCCGCGCCCACAGGAGCGACATTTCCGAGCCGTCATCCTTGTCATGCTCGATCATATGCTGCTTCAAACCCGGCAGTTTGGTCTTCCAGGGCACATCTGCAAGATCGTAGCCGAGATGATCACGGAGCGCCTGCGGAAGGACATGGTGTTTTTCGCGCGGCTGAACCAATCGCAGCGCTGGAGACGGTGACCGCATGATGTTTTCCATGCAGCGATCACCGCTGACCAGCGCGCGTGTTTTAGCCGCTTCCAGCGATTCACCGGCAAACGCTTCAAGCGTTCTGGCCATCATCGCGGAAGACGGTTTCATCTCGATATGAGACGCTACCAGCACACGCGCGGGTTCGGGCAGATCACCCGCCACATATTCGGAAATCAATGCGTCAAGCATGGCGACCGTCATTGAGCCACCTCGACAACGGTTTCGGCCTCAAACGCGCGGGCATCCATGCCTTTTGCTACACACAATTTCCGACACTGCCAGGCCATTGCCTGCATCACTTCGCAACCTTCCTGTATCCCTGCCTCCGCAACAGGGGAAATTTCCCCATAATGTGGGGGTAATTGCGGCAAGCCGCCAGTCCTGAAAAATTAGGGGTAGTGAAGAAATTAAGCCTGTCCCATTTCCAGAAACAGAATTTCTTGCGTCTGCGCCATTGTCCGTAGACAAGACGGTTACTAGGTCGTGTACTCTCGCCTTCGTCTGTAGATACACGGCACGCCCATTAAGTGAAAGAAAAGGCATTTCCATGACCCCGCATTCCTCGGTGCTCAGCGTAATCGGCAACACTCCCCTGATTCGCCTGAAAGGCGCCTCGGATGCGACCGGCTGTGAAATCCTCGGCAAGGCGGAATTTCTCAATCCGGGACAGTCGGTCAAGGACCGCGCCGCGCTCTACATCATTCGCGATGCGGAAAAGCGTGGCCTGCTGCGTCCGGGCGGCGTCATCGTCGAGGGCACAGCCGGCAATACCGGCATCGGTCTGACGCTGGTTGCCAAGGCGCTCGGTTATCGCACGGTCATCGTCATTCCCGAAACCCAGAGCCAGGAAAAGAAGGACGCCCTGAAACTGATGGGTGCCGAACTCGTGGAAGTGCCGGCGGTTCCCTACAAGAACCCCAACAATTACGTCAAAGTTTCCGGCCGCCTCGCAGAACAGCTGGCCAAGACCGAGCCGAACGGCGCCATCTGGGCCAACCAGTTCGACAATGTCGCCAATCGCCAGTCGCATGTGGAAACCACCGCGCAGGAAATCTGGCAGCAGACCGACGGCAAGATCGACGGTTTCATCTGCTCGGTCGGCTCCGGCGGCACGCTCGCCGGCACTGCCGAGGGTCTTCGCGCCCACAATGCGTCCATCAAGATCGGTCTGGCCGACCCGGATGGCGCCGCTCTTTATGAGTATTATGCCAATGGCGAGTTGAAGTCCGAGGGCAGCTCGATCACCGAAGGCATCGGTCAGGGCCGTATCACCGCCAATCTCGAAGGTTTCGCCCCCGATTTCAGCTATAAGATCAGCGATGTGGAAGCGCTGCCCTACGTCTTCGACATGGTCGAGAACGAGGGCCTGTGCCTGGGTGGCTCCACCGCCATCAATATCGCTGGTGCGGTTCATCTCGCGCGTGATCTCGGGCCCGGGCACACGATCGTCACGATCCTGTGCGATTACGGCAACCGCTATCAGTCAAAAATGTTCAACCCGGAATTTCTCAAATCCAAGGGACTGCCGGTGCCGCAGTGGATTGCCAAGTCCAGCAAGATCGCCGCTCCCTTCGAAGCTGTTTGAGATCCAGATGACCACGACACTCCTGTTCCGCGACGATTTCTATCTCTCCACTGCCGAAGGCACGGTCACCGTGCTGCACGAGGATGGTGCGATCGAACTCGACCAGACCTGCTTTTATGCGACTTCCGGCGGCCAGCCGGGTGATATCGGCTTTTTCGAACGTGCCGATGGGTCTCGCATCGAGATCGCCACCACCCGCAACGGCGCCACCAAGGACATCATTCTGCATGTTCCGGCTGAGGGCCAGCAGCCACCGCTGGTGGGCGAAAAGCTGACGATCCACATCGACTGGCCGCGCCGCTACAAGCTGATGCGCATGCACACCGCCTGCCATATTCTGTCGGTCGTCTGCCCTTACCCGGTCACCGGCGCCGCCGTCGGCGAGGATGAATCGCGCATCGATTTCGACATGAGCGACATTCCCGACCCACTCGACAAGGCGACGGCCACCGAGCGGATGATGGCGCTCGTCAACGAAAATCATCCGGTTTACCTGCAATGGATCACCGACGAGGAACTGGCCGCCAATCCGGATCTGGTCAAATCCAAGAACGTGCGCCCGCCGGTCGGCCTCGGCCGTGTCAGCCTCGTCTGCATCGGTGAAAATTCCAGTATCGACAGCCAGCCTTGCGGCGGCACACATGTGTCGGAAACGCAGGAAGTCGGTGCCGTCTACATTTCCAAGATCGAAAAGAAGGGCAAGGAGAACCGCCGGTTCCGTATCCGCTTCGGCACACCCGAAGAAACGGCCTGAACGCTACTCTGATATTGCCATACAAAGGGAGACTGCCATGAGCGGAGCAAAAAGCCGTTTCGTCGTATCCGCTGACTGGGTTGAAAAACAGCTCGGCACAAGGGGGTTTCGCGTTATCGACGCCGCCTGGTATCTGCCTGCGCATAATCGCAATGGTGCCGCCGAATATGCCGGCGGCCACATCCCCGGCGCGGTGTTTTTCGACCAGGACGTGATTGCCGACCACACGACCGGCCTGCCGCACAGCCTGCCCTCGCCCGAATATTTTGCAGAGGAAATCGGCAAGCTCGGCATTTCCGAACACGACACGATCGTTGTTTACGACGGTCCCGGTTTCTTTTCCGCGCCGCGCGTGTGGTGGATGCTGCGAACCATGGGTGCCGAAAACGTCTATGTGCTCGATGGCGGCCTCGACGGCTGGAAGGCGGAAAACCGCCCGCTCGAAACCGATTTGGGCGAACCGGTACCGACAACGTTTACCCCGCATTTCCGCCAGCGCCGTGTCACGAGCTTTTCGGAAATGCGCGCCGTCGTCGATAGCCGCGTTCGGCAGGTGGTCGATGCCCGCGGTGCCGGCCGTTTTACGGGAGACGAAGCCGAACCGCGTGCCGGAATGCGTTCCGGCCATATGCCCGGCGCCCGCAGCCTGCCCGCCACAAGCCTGTCGGCCAATGGCCACTTCCACGATCTCGCGACGCTGAAGCGCATGATGGATGAGGCCGGAATCGATCTCTCGCAACCGGTCGTCACCAGCTGCGGCTCGGGCGTCACCGCCGCCGTCATCACGCTGGCGCTGGAATCGCTCGGCCATACCGACAATTCGCTCTATGATGGATCGTGGTCGGAATGGGGTTCGCGCAGCGACACCAATATCGTCACCGGTCCGGCCGAGCCGATCGAGCGCAAGGAATCACAGCCGCTCAAGGCACACATCACCCGCCTGGAAATGACGGCGGCGCCAAAGAACAGCCTGCCGATCCCGGCAAACATACAGACGGCGCTGATGAGCGTGCAGGACATGCCGCTCAGCTATTATCGTTATCTCTACCGGCAGGTGGGAAAACGCTGGCACTGGTATGAACGGCTGCGCATGAGCGATGCGGAACTGTCGGAAATCCTCAACAGTTCCAAAGTCAGCGTCACCGTGCTTTACGTCAACGGCGCACCGGCCGGCTTTTTCGAATTGAACAAGCTGAATGACGATCTTGTCGAACTTTCGTATTTCGGCCTGTTCGAACGCGCTATCGGCATGGGCATCGGCAAATGGTTCCTGCTGCAGGCGCTTTACGCCGCATGGCAGGACAATCCGAAAAAGGTCACCGTCAACACCAACACGCTCGACCATCCGCGCGCATTGCAGCTTTACCAGATGATGGGCTTCTCGCCGGTCGGCACCAGCGAAGCCTGGGTGCCGCCGATGTCGGATGCCGAACTGCTGATGGCGCTTGATCGCTAAAAACAGGGCGCAAGGATTTGCAGTCCTTTCACCTCAGGCAAGAAACGGGTGGCGGCCGACCGGCATCCGTTTCATCTCTCCCGAAACCGAACGGGAGACAGACATGCACATCACCTTTACCGCCATGCCGACCGCCGATGCCGAGCACCTTCGCAACGGTGGCGCCGACGCCTATGGCAACCTGCCCGAAACCGCCACCTCTGACGGCCCCGGCCATCCCTGCCGTCACTGCCTGGACAATATCGACGCTGGCGAAGCGTTTTTGATCCTCGCCTACCGCCCCTTCCCGTCGCTGCAGCCTTATGCCGAAACCGGGCCGATATTCCTGCACGCAAAAAGCTGCAAACGATACGAGGCTACGGAAGTATTGCCGCCGATGCTTCAGAGTCCGGATTACATCGTTCGTGGTTATGGCGCGAATGACCGTATCGTCTACGGTAGCGGCGCGGTCACCGCGACCACCGGTATTGCGGATCGCGCGGGAATGCTTCTGGCGCGGGAAGATATCGCCTATGTGCATGTACGCTCCGCCCGCAACAACTGCTTTCAGTGCCGTATAGACCGACATTGAAAGTCAATTGACTGGCCTCTTCTCGAATTACATTCGGATTGCTATAATTTTACAGATGCAATGAAATGTAATTCAACAGCTTATCTCTATACCTCCTCTGACAAGATGGAGAGATACAGCATGGCTGTCATTGGTATGAAGACCCGCAGCGCCCAGCGCCGCAAAACCCGCATTTACGGGACCGTCAAATATTACAATCAGGCCGCCAAGGGCCGTATCGTTGATCTGTCCGACACGGGTCTGGCACTCGATCTCGGCAGCCCGTTCCACGCGGCTACCGGCAGCGCGGTGAAGATCGAGACCGACGAACTCGGTATTCTCGAGGGTACCGTGAAATGGTCGCATCGTGGCCGCCTCGGTATCCATTTCCGCCCGAACTCGAACGCGTCGGCACAGGTCCAGTCCTATTTCCGTTTCTTCCATCAGGAAATCCGCCCGGTTCTGACACGCTAAATATCGGCATTCGAACATATCCAACCCTCTGTCATTTTACTGATGCAACCCCATGCAATTGCGCTTAGGTTGCCTCGATAAGCACAGGGGAGATTTTATAATGTCGCATTTGTCCGGTCTTCATCCCATCAGCCGCCGCGCCCTGCTCGGCGGCTTTGCCGCTTCTTCAGCCCTCGTTGTCCTTCATCCATTCGCCGCCCGCGCCGCCAACAATCAGGCGCATCTGCGCATCATGGAAACCACGGACATCCACGTGCACGTCTTCCCGTATGACTATTACGCCGACAAGCCGAACGACACGCTGGGCCTCGCCCGCACCGCCTCGCTGATCGACGGTATCCGCGCCGAAGCCGGCAATTCCATGCTGATCGACAATGGCGATTTTCTGCAGGGCAATCCGCTCGGCGATTACGTCGCCTATGAGCGTGGCATGAAGGAAGGTGACAAACACCCGGTCATCTCCGCCATGAACGTGCTCGGCTACGATGTCGGCACGATGGGCAACCACGAATTCAACTATGGCCTCGATTTCCTCAACAAGGTTCTCGCCGGCGCCGGTTTCCCATTCGTCTGCGCGAATCTTACCAAGGGCATGCTGGCATCCGATCCGAAAAAGGATGAACTGATGTTCAAGCCTTACGTGATCATCGAAAAGCGGATCCGTGACGGTTCGGGCGCCACTTCGCCGATCAAGGTCGGCTTCATCGGCTTCGTGCCGCCGCAGATCATGACCTGGGATGCGAAGAACCTCGAAGGCAAGGCGCAGACCCGCGACATCGTCGATGCCGCCAAGGCCTGGGTGCCGGTCATGAAGGAAGAAGGCGCCGATATCGTCATCGCGCTTTCCCATTCCGGCATCGACGGCACCGGCCAGAGCGAGCGCATGGAAAACGCCTCGCTGTATCTCGCTGGCGTCGAAGGCATCGATGCGATCTTCACCGGCCACCAGCATCTGGTTTTCCCTGGCCCAAAGGACTTTGACGGGATTGCCGGCGCCGATGCCAAGAAGGGCACACTGATGGGCAAGCCCGCCGTGATGGGTGGCTTCTGGGGCTCGCATATGGGCCTGATCGACCTGCTGCTCGAAAAGGACGGCAGCAGCTGGAAGATCATTTCCTCCACCTCGGAAGCCCGACCGATCTATCACCGCGACGACAATCGCAAGATCGTTGCCGATGTGAAGGACAAGCCCGAGGTTCTGGCCGCCGCGAAAGCCGACCACGACGCCACGCTCGCCTATGTCCGCCGCGCCGTCGGCAAGACGTCGGCACCGCTCTATTCCTACTTCGCGCTCGTTGCCGACGATCCGTCCGTGCAGATCGTCTCCAACGCCCAGGCCTGGTACATCAAGCAGATGCTGAAGGACGGCGAATACAAGGATCTGCCCGTGCTTTCGGCAGCTGCACCCTTCAAGGCCGGCGGCCGCGGCGGTCCGGATTACTTTACCGATGTCGCAGCTGGCGATATCGCCATCAAGAACGTCGCCGACCTCTACCTTTATCCCAACACCGTGCAGGCCGTGCTGATCACCGGCGCGCAGGTAAAGAACTGGCTGGAAATGTCGGCCGGCATGTTCAATCAGGTCAAGGCCGGCGCCAAGGATGCCGTCCTGCTGAATGACGGTTTCCCGTCCTACAATTACGACGTCATCGACGGCGTCACCTACCAGATCGACCTCAGCCAACCGGTGCGTTTCGACAAGGACGGCAAGCTGATCAATCAGGATGCCAACCGCATCGTCGATTTGTCATTCGATGGCAAGCCGATCGATCCGGCCCAGAAATTCGTGGTCGTCACCAACAATTATCGCGCGGGTGGCGGGGGCAAGTTCCCGGAGATCGCCGGTGACAAGGTCATCTTCGTTGCTCCCGACACCAACCGGGATGTCATCGTCCGCTACATCGTCGATCAGGGCACGATCAACCCGTCGGCGGATGCCAACTGGTCGTTCAAGCCTCTGGCCGATACGACTGCGGTGTTTGAAAGCGGACCAAAGGGCCGCCAATATGCGGCAGCGGTCAAGGGCGCCAAGATCGAGGATGCCGGCGATGGCGAAAATGGCTTTGCAAAGTTCCGTCTGGTGCTTTGATCACCTCTGACATCATCAACTCTGGCGTCATCCTCGGGCTTGTCCCGAGGATCCAATCACGTCAATAATCACAAGCAGTTGCAGATCCTCGGGACAAGCCCGAGGATGACGGACGACTCGTTTCCATCCGAAAAAGCACAGTGATCCCCATGCCCACATTTTCCTTCCAGCAGGTCGACGTCTTTTCCACTGAAGCCATGCGCGGCAATCCGCTCGCCGTCGTGATCGGCGCCGACGCGCTTTCCGACGCCGACATGCAGGCCTTCGCCAACTGGACAAACCTGTCCGAAACCACCTTCCTGCTCAAGCCGACGACACCGGAAGCCCATTACCGCGTCCGCATTTTCACGCCGAGCCAAGAACTGCCCTTTGCCGGCCATCCGACACTCGGCAGCGCCCATGTCTGGCTCAGCCAGGCAATCGATGCTCCGGATGGTGAGGTGGTGCAGGAATGCGGTGCCGGCCTCGTGCGCATTCGTCGCGATGGCGATCGCCTCGCCTTCGCCGCCCCGCCGCTGGTGCGCTCCGGCCCGGTCGATCCGGTGATCGTCGAGCGCATCGCGCGCGGCCTCAATCTGCCGGATGCGATGATCAAGGACAGCAACTGGGTGGAAAACGGTCCTGACTGGATCGGCGTCCTCCTGCCATCGCGCACGCATGTTCTGGCGGCCAAGGCCGACTATTCCATTCTCGCCGGCACACGCGTCGGCCTTGTCGGCCCGTTCGATCCGAACCTCGATGGCAGTGATGCCCAGTTCGAAGTGCGCGCCTTTACCCGCAACGGCTACGAGGACCCGGTCACCGGCAGCCTCAATGCCGGGCTGGCGCAGTGGCTGATCGGCTCCGGCGTTGCGCCGGAGCACTATGTCGCCGCGCAGGGCACAGCACTCGGTCGCGCCGGCCGTGTGCATGTCGACAAGATGGGTGACGATATCTGGGTGGGCGGCAATGTGACCACCTGCATATCCGGCACACTGACGTTATAGTGCCTGGCGATTGGTAAGCGTGGGGGAGTTCGATGGACGCGCAGCGCTATTTTATCGCCCAGGCCTATAACAATGCCTGGGCCAATCACCGACTGCTGAAGGCCTGCGGGCAATTGTCAGCGGAAGAACTGGCCGCAGAGCGTGAAAACTTCTTTCCCTCGATCATCCACACGCTCAACCACATCCTCACCGTCGACTGGCTTTATATCAGCGCGCTCGAAGGCGATTGCATCGGAGCGGCCGCCTTCGAGCCGGAAATTCCCTTTCCGGCCTTTGCCGAACTTGATCGCGAACAACGCGCCGCCGACCACCGCCTGATCGACCACTGTCGACATCTCGGTGAAGGCGGCCTTGCTGCGAAGGTCCACATTCCGCGGCCTACGCATATTCAAGTGGAAACAGCCGATCGTACGCTGCTGCATCTCTTCCAGCACCAGATCCACCATCGCGGCCAGGTGCATGCCATGTTATCGGGAACATCGGTTGCGCCGCCGCAGCTGGATGAATTTTTTACCGCCGATCCGGCAGAACAGGCGCTCAGGCGTCAGGATTTTGCCGAACTCGGCTTCACCGAGGCCCTTATCTGGGAAACCGACCATGCCTGATCTTTATCTCTGTCTCAGGGCCCTGCACCTGATCTGCGACTTCGTGCTGATTGCCGGCATGCTGATGAACGCTTTTGTCATCGGCATGGTGCCGCCTGCCATCCGCACCGGCGTCATCGAGGTGCTGCGCAAATACGACCGTATCGTCAATACGACGGCACTCGCCGGCGTCTGGATTTTTGGCCTGTGGCTGGCCTTCGGCTACACCGGTTTTGCCGGCAATGGCTGGCTGCATGCAAAGCTGCTGTTCGTGGTACTGCTGTCGGCACTGCACGGCATGCAGCAGGGCTGGATGCGCCGTATGGCCAAGGACCCGAAACTCGATCCGCCCGCCTTCGTGCGCGCCGGCATGCCGATCATTTTGCTGTCGACGGTGATCATCGTTGCCTTGGCCGCCATCAAGCCGTTCTGACGTAGGTGTAGGCTATCCTCAGCTTTCGCCGAGGATAGCCGCCAGAAGCTGGCCCTCCAGCAGCGCCAGTTCCGGATCTCCATGGTGACGCGGATGTGGCCGCGGCACCGCAAGGTCCAGTTTTACCTCACCCTCGTCCAGCACGATCACACGGTCGGCCAGATGCACGGCTTCCGTTACGTCATGCGTGACCAGCACGGCGGTAAAACCCAATTCCCGCCAAACCCTTGTCAGCAATTGCTGCATGCTGATGCGCGTCAGGGCATCGAGTGCGCCAAGCGGTTCATCCAAGGCCAGCAGGCCCGGCCGGCTGACCAGAGCGCGCGCCAGAGCCACGCGCTGTCGCTGTCCACCCGATAGCTTTGCCGGCCATTCTCTCGCCTTCTCGGAAAGCTGCACCTCGTCCAGCACCAGTTCTGCCTCGCGTCGCGCAAACGCTTTTGGCACGCCATCGCCCAAGCCCACGGCAACATTGTCAGCCACGGAAAACCACGGCAAAAGACGTGGCTCCTGAAAGACGATACGGGCATCCGGCGCCACGCGATCACCGCCATCGTCGATGAAATCGATCTCGCCACCGGTCGGCTCATCCAGTCCGACCAGCAGGCGCAGAAGCGTGCTCTTGCCGCAACCGCTCTTGCCGACGATCGCCACGAACTGCCCGGCTGGCACATCGAGATCGATACCGCGCAGCACGCGATTGTCTCCAAATGCCTTTTCAACGCCGCGCAGGCGAAGCCCGGCCGGAGCCTTGGGCAAAACCGGAGGCTCGGCGATCGGCCTCACCTCGGTGCCGTCGGGGAAATAGGCTCTTTCCTGAAGCTCGAAAGCGTCCCACACCATCGCGGACGGAAGCAGATAGGAACTCACTGGCATCACCTCTTCTCCTCAAGCCTGATAGGCCGCGTTCCAGGACAGAGCCCAACGCTCGAGCGCGCGGGCAACGACATCGGCGAGCTTGCCGAGCACCGCATAGATGACCAGCGCCAGCACCACGACATCGGTCATCATGAACTCGCGGGCGGTGTTGGCCATGTAACCGATGCCGGAATTGGCGGCGATCGCCTCGGACACGATCAAAGTCAGCCACATGATGCCGAGCGCATACCGAAGGCCGACAAAGATCGACGGCAGCGCGCCCGGAAAGATCACCTTGCGGAACAGCGACCAGTTGCTCATGCCGTAAATCCTGCCCATCTCGACCAGATCGCGATCGACGTTTTTCACGCCGTGATAGGTGTTGAGATAGATCGGAAACAGCACGCCGAGCGAGGTGAGAAACAGTTTTGCCTCCTCGCCGATGCCGAACCACAGGATGACCAGCGGGATCATCGCCAGATGCGGAATGGTGCGCAGCATCTGCAGCGTCGTGTCGGTCAGCTGTTCCGACAGTTTTGAAACGCCATTGGCGATGCCGAGCAAAAACCCGATAGAGCCACCGATCAACAAGCCGCTCAGTGCGCGCGCGCCGCTGACGGCAACGTCACGCCCCAGTTCGCCGGACAGCAGCCGTTCCCAGAAAGCCGCCAGCACAGCCACCGGCGACGGCATGATGCGATCGGAAATCAGACCGGTCGATGACAGGATCTGCCACACCAGCACCAGCCCCACCGGAACCAGATAAGGCAGCCATGCTCCGCGCGAGATGGTGTGCAGGCCGGCCGGTTTCCCGCCCTTTGCCTGCGCACCGTCCGCCGCGCCCTTGGGAGGGTTTTGGGAAGCCTGTTGCCAGTCCTGTGGCTTGTCTTCGGTCAGCGTGCCCTCGGTCAAAGTTCTGGGCGTTCCACTTGTGGCCCGCCGCAGCTTTCGCCCTTCGGAAAACGTATCGATCGTCGTCATAGGCCAAGCCTCCATCGGTTATCAGGATGCCGCAACGGCACGCACGGTCGCGTGCCCGCCGCCACCGAATATCGGTTTTGCCGCCGCAAACTCGTTGCCGAAACCGGCCCGCTGTTCCTCGCGGACGATGCCGAGTTCAGGGAACAGCAGTTCCGCAACTCGATACGCCTCTTCCAGATGCGGATAACCGGAGCCGATCACCGTCTCGACACCGAGTTCCTGATATTCGCGAAGGCGCGCCGCCACGGTCTTCGGCGAACCGACCAGCGCCGTGCCCGCGCCTGAGCGTACAAGCCCGATGCCGGCCCACAGGTTCGGGGAGACCTCCAGCTTGTCGCGACGGCCATTGTGAAGCGCCGCCATGCGCCGCTGCCCGACCGAGTCGGACTCGGTTGCGAAATGCGCCTGCGCCTTGGCGATCGTCTCGTCGGAGAGTTTTGAGATCAGCTTGTCGGCCGCCTCCCATGCCTCCTCGTCCGTCTCGCGGACGATGAAATGCAGACGGATGCCGAAAGAAACATCCCTGCCCTGCTTTTCTGCCGCAGCCCGTACCGCCTTGATCTTCTGTTCGACCTGTTCCGGCGGCTCACCCCAAGTCAGATATTTGTCGGCGCGGCCTGCAAAAAACTCGATGCCGGCATCCGATGAACCGCCGAAATAAAGCGGCGGGCGCGGCTGCTGGATGGTCGGGAAACCGAGTTTTGCACCCTTCGCTTTGATATGTCTGCCTTCGAAATCGGCATGACCCGTCGTGACCAGATCCTCGAAAACCTGGAAGAACTCTTCGGCATGGGCATACCGCTCGTCATGTTCGAGAAAAATGCCGTCGCCCGCGAGTTCGGAAGGATTGCCGCCCACCACGATATTGAGCAGAAGCCTGCCATTCGACACCCGGTCGAGCGCCGCCGCAAGGCGCGCATAATAGGCCGGCGACGCCGTACCCGGCCGGATCGCCACCAGAAATTTCAGCTTTTCCGTGAACGGCGCCAGCGATGCCGCCGTCACAAAGGATTCCTCGCAGGAAACACCGGTCGGCAAAAGCACGCCGGAATAACCGAGCCGGTCCACGGTCTGCGCCAGTTCGCGCAGATAGCGGTTTTCCGGCGGCCGGTTCAGTTCGGAACCACCGAGATAGGTACCGTCTCCGCCGGTCGGGATGAACCACAGAAAATCGATCGGTTTGGATGTGTCCGTCATGTCGGTGCTCCTTTCTTTCGGGTTCAGCTGGCTTTCGGGCGCCAGACGATGCTGGCGATATCGAGTTTTCGCGGAATGATCTTGAGATCGTAAAATTCGTCCGCCAGCGCCTGCTGGTACTGGATCGCCGCATCCGGCAAGGTCGAAACGGCACCGAGATCGGCGCCACGGCGTGACAGCACCACCTTGGTCACGTTCTCCGGCACGCCGGTGATCGAGGCGATCGCCTTCACCGTCTCGTCGAAATTGGACTGCGCGGCGGTGCCGACCTTTTTGAGTTCGTCGATTACCTCAACGATCAGATCGCCATTGTCGGCAACGAAATCGCCATTGCCGAGAAAATAGCTCCAGCTGTCGACCACGCCTTCCGCCGTCGTCAGCACCCGCGTGTTCGGATCGGCCTCTGCAATCGCCGTATAGGGATCCCAGATCGACCAGGCGTCGATCGAACCGTTCTTGAAGGCGGCGGCCGCATCCGGCGGTGCAAGATCGAGCTGCGTCACGTCGCTCGGCGTCAGCCCACCCTTGCGCAAAACCTTGACGGTGATGTTATGGGCGCTGGAGCCGCGTTTGAAGGCCAGCTTCTTGCCCTTCAAGTCCGCCACAGACCGGATTGGGCTATCCTTGTGCACGAGAATGGCAGAACCCTGCCCGCTGCCGCGATAGGTGCCGACATAGAGCAGATTGCCCCGCGCGGCCTGCGCAAACAGCGGCGGCACATCACCGGTCGGGCCAAAATCCAGCGCACCGGCCCCGAGCGCCTCCAGCAATGGCGGGCCGGAGGTGAATTCCGACCACGCCACCTTGATGCCGCGATCGGCAAAGCGTTTTTCCAGCGCGCCTTGGCTTTTCGCCAGCGCCAGCACACCGTTCTTCTGCCAGCCGATGCGCAATTCCTTCGCCGCCGCACTTGCCTTGCCCGCGATCGGAAAAACCGTTGAAACCGCTGCCGCACCGATCAGCCCGAGTGTCTGTCTGCGTGTAACCATGGAACCCATCCCCTGTTCGACCCCGCGGCAACAATCACCGGCGGCGGTTCATCCATGGTCAAAGGCTCCCATACTCTATCGAATAGGTCGACATTGGCGCATTTCAAAAATTACCCGGTTTGAGAGTTTTCATTTCTCAATTTTAGCGTTGTCGGAATGCGAAACTCCTAATCTCGCCAATCACACCACATCGCGCAAAATGATTTTTCGCATTCACCCGCTTCCCGATGCTCCCCGTTTGTTCTAAGCCTTAGGCATCGCATTTATTGGAGGTTGGCATGGCGAAAGTGGCATTCATCGGTCTTGGGGTCATGGGGTTCCCGATGGCAGGGCATCTCAGGGAAAAGGGCGGCCACGAAGTCACCGTCTATAACCGCACCGCCGCCAAGGCCGAAGACTGGGCCAAAAAGTTCGGCGGCAAGACCGGCGCCACGCCGGCGGAAGCGGCAAAAGATGCCGATTTCGTCTTCACCTGCGTCGGTAACGATGATGACCTGCGTTCAGTGACCTTGGGCGAAACCGGCGTGCTCGCCGGCATGAAGCCCGGCGCCATCCTGATCGACAACACCACGGCCAGCGCCGATGTCGCGCGCGAACTGGCAACGGCAGCGGCTGAAAAAAATATCGGCTTCATCGATGCCCCGGTTTCCGGCGGTCAGGCGGGTGCTGAAAATGGTGTTCTGACGGTCATGTGCGGTGGCGACCAAGCCACTTTCGACAAGGCAAAACCTGTCATCGACGCGTTTGCCCGCATGGTCGGCCTCATGGGCCCGGTCGGCTCCGGCCAGCTGACCAAGATGATGAACCAGATCTGCATCGCAGGTATCGTTCAGGGTCTGGCCGAATCCATCCATTTTGGAAAACAGGCCGGTCTCGACATCGAAAAGGTAGTCGAGGTCATCTCAAAGGGAGCGGCAGGCTCCTGGCAGATGGAAGCACGCCACAAGACCATGAACGAAGGAAAATACGATTTTGGCTTCGCCGTCGACTGGATGCGCAAGGATCTCGGAATCGTGCTGGAAGAAGCCCGCAACAACGGCGCAAAACTGCCGATCACGGCGCTGGTCGACCAGTTTTATGGCGACGTGCAGGCCATGGGCGGCAAGCGCTGGGATACGTCCTCGCTGCTGGCGCGGCTGGAACGGAAGTGATGTGGCCTTTGCGCGGCATCGTTCTTGTTGCGGCCAGCTTTGCGATGGCCGTGACGGCATCGGCTGAAACGAAAGCGGACAGGATCGTCAAGATCCTGTCCGCCACCATCCCATCATGCTGGGCGATGCCCGCACCGCCGGAAGGGCAAAAAGCCGACCCATTTTCCGTCAGTTTCAAGCTCACCCCTGACGGCTCTGTTAAAAGCCGGCCGACGGCCGGAAAGGAACCGGCCTCCGATTATGAGCGTATGACGATAGAGAGCGGTGTTCGCGCCATCCTTAGATGTGCGCCTTATAGCGCACTGGTGACGTCAGGCCTGCCATACGAAGACTGGAAGGATATCACCATCCACTTCGATCCATCGCAAACCGACTTCTAGGCGTCATTCAACCCTTTCAACAGCGCTTCGTGAAAACGCTCCGGCGCCTGGATCTGCGGTGAGTGGCCGAGGTCCTCGAACTCCACCAGCTTTGCACCCGGGATGGCCTTGGCCGCATCCTTACCGAGTTGTGTATAGTCACCAAGCGTCGCGGCAATCTCTTCCGGCGCGCGGTTTGCGCCCGGCGCCGTCTTGTCGGTCATGCCGATCATCAGAAGGGTCGGCACCTTCACCTGAGCAAATTCATGCACGACCGGCTGGGTAAACACCATGTCGGATGTCAGCGCCTGGTTCCATGCCACTTGATCCCCGCCCTCGCCTTCATACATGCCAGCGCCCATTTCCACCCATTTGTCGTAGTCGGGTTTCCAATCGCCTGAGTAATAGAATTTCTGCTGATAGGTTTTGATACTGTCGAAACTGGTTTTCTTCTCGCCCTCGAAGGCGGCTTCGATCGTCTGGTAAGGCACGCCCTTGGCCTTCCAATCCTCAAGCCCGATCGGGTTGACCAACACCATCTTTTCGGTCGTTTCGGGATACATCAGCGCAAACCGCGTCGCCAACATGCCGCCCATCGAGTGGCCGATCACCGTCGCCTTATCGATGCCGCGGCTTTCCAGCAGCGCCTTGGTGTTTTCCGCCAGTTGATGGAAACTGAACTGATAACTATCCGGCTTGCTCGATTTGCAGAACCCGACCTGATCGGGCGCAATCACCCGGTAACCGGCATTGCTCAACTGGCTGATCGTGCCTTCCCAGGTGGCGCCACAAAAATTCTTGCCGTGCAGGAGTACCGCCGTCCGGCCATTCGGTTTTTCCGCGGCAATATCCATGAACACCATTTCAAGCTTCTGGCCCTGGCTATCCAGATTAAGCACTTCGGTCTTGAACGGATACTCGAACCCTTCCAGCCGTGGGC
This sequence comes from Endobacterium cereale, assembly GCF_009617585.1. Taxonomy (GTDB): domain Bacteria; phylum Pseudomonadota; class Alphaproteobacteria; order Rhizobiales; family Rhizobiaceae; genus Neorhizobium; species Neorhizobium cereale. The sequence continues at coordinate 509,482 of NZ_WIXI01000050.1, forward strand.
CATAGCTCGGGCGTTCCTGCGCTGCGCTCACCGCAGGCAAGGCCGTGCAGGCCAATGCGGCAAACATCACCGCGGATGTCAGGGATCGAACGGACATGAAAAACTCCTACCAATTGGCGGTGCGCAACCGACGCGCACCGTCTATCGGCAGAGCTAGACACAAGCCATCGAACGACAACGCGCAATAACGTGGCCGTGAAAGTTGTTTATCGGTCGAATTTTTTTGGCAAACACAAGGCGGGGGTCAATGCGCCCGTTGTTGGATGGCGTCGGCCCCTAGCCGACGCCCAAAGGCCATGCAGCCTTATTCTTCTACCTGAGACTTCTGGTTATCCAGGCTCATGTAGTCGAGCGGCAGTTCCGTCGTGTACTTGATCTGCTCCATGGCAAACACGGAGGAAACGTCGCGGATTTCGATCTTGGCGATAAGACGCTTGTAGAATGCGTCATAGGCAGCGATATCCGGCACGACGACGCGCAGCAGATAATCAACGTCGCCGCTCATGCGGTAGAACTCGACCACCTCGGGAAAATCTACGACCACTTCGGAAAAACGCTTCAGCCATTCGATGGAGTGGCTGGCGGTGCGGATCGACACGAAGACGGTGACCTTGGTGTTCACCTTAGCCGGATCGAGAAGCGCCACACGACGGCGAATGACGCCATCCTCCTCCATCTTCTGGATACGCCGCCAGCAAGGCGTCGTAGAAAGACCGACCTTCTTGGCAAGGTCGGCAACAGCCAGTGTGGAATCCTCCTGCAGGATGCGCAGGATCTTGCGATCAAGACGGTCCATTAAATCTCCCCTTCGAAATTATTTTTCGTCATACCGCGAATTTTAGCACATGTAACCGAAAATTCTTTCAATAACACAGTCTGTCCACATCCTGCCGAAGTGTCGGCAGAACGTCGTTGCTAAACCACAAATTGCGTTTCAACCATGCGCTGTTTCGCCAACTCGGATGTGGCAGAGGCAGAATGCGCGGGCCGTCATTGACAAAATAGCTGCGGCGCCAATCCCTCACCGTCTCGGTCATCGTTTTTGCCCGCATCTTTCCCATATGCCATGCCTGAGCATATTGGCCGACCGTCAGGATCAGTTCGACCTGCGGCATCGCGTCGATCACGGCCTGCCGCCAGAGCGGCGCGCATTCACGTCGTGGCGGCAGGTCGCTGCCCTTCTCGTCATATCCCGGAAAGCAGAAACCCATCGGTACGATGGCAAAACGGTCGGGATCGTAAAATTCCTCGCGGCTCACCGCCAGCCATTCACGCAGACGGTCACCCGATGCATCGTTGAACGGCAGGCCGCTTTCATGCACGCGAAGCCCCGGCGCCTGTCCCGCGATCAGGATTTTCGCTTTTGATGAGAGAACAACGACCGGCCGCGGCTCATGCGGAAGCCGATGCTCCACGCCACCTGCCGGAACATCTCGACAGAGGCGACAAATAGCGATCGAGCGGCGCAGCAGTTCCAGCCGATCGGCCACAGCCTCATCATGGCGGGTGTTGTTTGCGGACATGGCTTCAATCACGGACAAGAACTCACAACCATTCGAGCGACAATAGATCTTTCATGCCGGAGAGGAAATCACCACCTTCCTGCTCCAGCCTGCGTTCGCGGCGCCATTCGGCTGGCAGGGTGAATGGACCAGCCCAAATGCCCTTCGCGTCCGTTTGCGCATCCGCCTGCTCCCGGCGATAGGTGACCAGGCTCGTCGTTACCGCCATGCCGGAGCGCACCATCTCTCCGCCGACGGTGCGACCATCGACGAAACAATTCACGATGAGACGTCCGTACCGATCCCGTTCGCTACCGTGACATTCAGCACTGCCCCGTTGCATTAGCCGCTGCAAGATCGCTTTCGCTTCCTGCCCGCAAGCCCATTCCTGCCCATCATGCTCACAAGTCTGGTCGAGTTCCGGCGCATCAATATCGGCAAGCCTCAGGCGCTCGGCTCCGGCCGCAAGCGTGTCTCCGTCCACCACGCGGAACGGCCCCACCACCGGGTCGCTGGCTCCGCCCTGCAATCGTGCCGCGATCAGCACCAGCAGAAACAGAAAACACAGTGTAAGGGCTGCATCCTTGAAACGCCCGATCCGCCCGCGTTTGCGATAAAAGCCCCTCTGAGCCCGCATCACGTTTCTGCCCTAATTCCCAACAGAGGCTTCAGAAAAATGGAAAACAAATTCTTTCGCATCAGGACCTTCTTAATAATTTCCTACTAGGCTCGCACCATCCGGATCAGCAGTCCATGGGCAATGAGTAACAGCGTCAGCACATCGACGGACAAGATCATCGTGGACCGCACGCGCGCCCACCGCAGCAAACCTGTGTCCAAGGCCGTGCGTGCAACCCGCGAAAGACTGCAATATTCCGCTCAGGGCGCCCACGTCTTTGACCGCGAAATGCTGTCGCAGCATGTCCGCACCGTTTTGCAAAGCGCCTTGATCACCCCCGTGGTGATTGTTCTTGTAACCATGGCCGGCCTTGCCATCAATCAGGACACCACACTGCTGACATGGGGCATGCTCACGCTCGCCGTGCACGCCTTGAACCTCGTTCTGGCCAAGCGGGTCGCCCGCACGGAATTCACCACCGAGGAAGCCCTGCGCTGGCGCAAATGGCTGCTTGCCGGGCAGATCGCGCTTGGTTTCTGCTGGGCTTTGTTCGCACTCCAGAAATGTGATGCCTGCGGCAATACCGACGGTTTCTATTTCTACAAGGTGGCGGCGCTTCTGGTGGCGATCTCGATTACCGCCATGACGAACTTCATGCTGCGCCAGGCGGCCCTGTTCAGCTTTATCCCGACAGTGCTGATGCTGATGATGATCGCCATCACCAGCCGGAACCCGCTGGATTATGGCCTGACCGCCATGGTCGCCACGGCACTCGTGCTGTTCTACTACATTTCAAACCGGCTCTATCAGTCCAACCTCACATTGTTGTCCTTCCAGTCGGAAAAGGACGACCTGATCGCCGAACTCGAAGTCGCCAATTCCATGTCGGACGAGGCACGCCGTCGCGCCGAAGAAGCCAACCTCGCCAAATCCCGCTTCCTCGCCTCGATGTCGCATGAACTGCGCACGCCCCTCAACGCCATTCTCGGTTTTTCCGAGGTGATGAATTCCGAGGTGCTCGGCCCTCTCGCAAACCCGACCTACAAGGAATATGCGGGCGACATCCATCGTTCAGGCGAGCACCTGCTCAACCTCATCAACGAGATTCTCGATCTGTCGCGCATCGAGGCCGGTCGTTATGACCTGAATGAAGAAGCCATGTCGCTTCTGGAAATTGCCGAGGATTGCATCGGCATGGTGCAATTGCGCGCCCGCACGAAAAACATCACCATCCAGCAGCAGTTCGAACCGGAACTGCCGCTGGTCTGGGTGGATGAAAAATCCATGCGCCAGGTGCTGCTCAATCTTCTCTCCAATGCCGTAAAATTCACCAGTCAGGGCGGCGATGTCATGGTCAAGGTCGGCTGGACGGCCGGCGGCGGCCAGTATGTCTCGATCAAGGACAATGGTCCCGGCATCCCGGAGGAGGAAATCCCGGTCGTTCTTTCCGCATTCGGTCAAGGCTCGATCGCCATCAAGAGCGCCGAACAGGGAACCGGTCTCGGCCTGCCGATCGTGCAGGCCATCCTCGCCAAGCATGACGGCCAGTTCATCCTGAAGTCGAAGCTGCGCGAAGGCACGGAAGTGATCGCCATCCTGCCGTCAACCCGAGTCCTGCAAAGCCTGCCGGCCGTCGAGGACGCGCCACAGATCGAGCGTCGTCGCAAGAGCTTTGCCTGACCGCCTGCCCGCTTGGCCAACTGACCAGCGCCCCACCTTTTCCGACGCATGGTTTTGAGGCATGATTGTGCCATGACCAAACTTCTCGACCGCGCCATCGAAGCTGCCCGCGAACTGCCTGCCGAAATGCAGGACGAGATCGCCGGCATGCTTTTGCGTTTCATCGGCGAGGATGATGGCGAGGTGTATCAGCTGACGCCAGAGGAAGAGGCAGATCTCGCCGAAGCCGAACAGGAAATCGAGCGGGGCGAACTTACGGGAGAAGCAGAGGTTCGCGACATTCTGGCGAAATACATCCGGTGACAATACGCTTCACCGATAGCTCTTCCAGGCAGATCGATGAAGCACTGACCCATGTTCGCGAACGGTCGCCATCCGGTGCCGAGGGCACCTCACTCCGCCTTTCCGAGATTCTCGATCTTCGCGCGAGCCAGCCGAAAGCCGGCCAACGAACGAACAGGCCATCAACGAGAAGGCTCGTTCTAACACCTTATCAGTACATCATCTTTTACAGACTGCATGGCAATGAGGTGATCATCACCCGTTTCATTCATGCCGCGCGCCGACCCCGTGGCTAGAACCAAAGCCGCACCACCACCACATAAAGCGCAAACAGGGCGTTCGCGCATAGCAGGCAGAAGACCGCCAACGATCCGAGATCCTTCGCATGCCGGCCGACACTGGAAATTTCGGGAGAAATCCGATCGACCAGTTCCTCGATCGCCGTATTGAGCGCTTCGACCGAAAACAGGATCAACATCAAAACGAGATAGATCAGGTAGTCAGTCAGCGTTGCACCTACTGCAGCAAAGACCACCAAACCGGCGGCGAAGGCAATTGCCTCGTGACGAAAGGCTTCTTCTTGCCACAGCCGTGCCAGTCCTTGCAGGGAATAACGCGTCGCCGCAACAACGCGACGCAGACCGCTCGCCTTTTCGATATTGCTGTCCAGCGGTGTCTTTTCCATGCTTGGCTCCCTTTTCCGGCAGCCGCAATATCGTCGGCGCGATGCGGTTCTATCGCCCGGACCGCCTTCGACGTCCACCCGCCATTCCCGTCACCCAGCAAAATTCGGAAAGACATTTTTTCTGCTCCATCGGCCGCTGCCACCGGCAGAACATCTTACAATCAGCTATCGCGCTCGGCGGCCTGCCGCAATCTGATCTTCTGACCAGCCGCCCAGGAATCCGCATGCTCCTCGAAACGGAAAATGCGCTCAAAAACCTCGCCATTCTCAAACACCCGCACGATCCACCAATCGTCACGTTCGAAAATCTCGACCCTGTTGCAAGACAATATGTCAAATCCCAATCACTCCACCAAAATATGACAAAAGCTAACTTTTGAGAAAAATGCTGTCCACCCGCGAGTTCTTGCAATGGGTCTAAAATGAGGAAAAGACTTTGCCGAAAATCGCGAAAAATCAGGTGAATGACTAAAAATCACACAATTGTGAGGGCACTCCGCCCTCGCAAGAGGCGATGGCAGGTTGTCCACACAGAATCATTGATCACAGAAAAACTGAGAATGCCGTTCACGAAAAAGGGCGGCGCCATCGGTGTTTGCGCCACCCTTGAAAGTACATGCTCGGTATCTCGGCGGGTAACTTAATGCGTGTTCGTCACCCCCGCCTGCGCAAAGGTGGCCATGCCGGAATGGCAGGCGGCGGCGGACTTGACGATGCCGGCGGCAAGGGCAGCACCTGTGCCTTCGCCCAACCGCATGCCCAGCGCCAGAAGCGGTGTCTTGCCGAGCTTTTCGATTGCCGCCAGATGGCCCGGTTCACCGGAGACATGGCCGATCAGGCAGTGATCGAGGGCGGAAGGATTGATCGCCTTGAGGATGGCGGCGGCGGCGGTTGCCACATAACCGTCGATCAGCACCGGGATCTTTTCCATACGGGCCGCCAGAATGGCGCCGGCCATCGCCGCCACTTCACGACCGCCAAGACGGCGCAGCACTTCCAGCGGATCGGAGAGATGATCCTTGTGGAACTCGACAGCGGTTTTGACCGCGGCGATCTTACGCTCAAGAACGTCGCCATGAGAACCGGTGCCCGGGCCGACCCATTCTTCCACAGTGCCGCCGTAAAGCGCGAGATTGATGGCGGCGGCGATCGTCGTGTTGCCGATACCCATTTCGCCGATCACCAGAAGATCGGTACCGCCTGCAATTGCCTCCATGCCGAATGCCATGGTGGCGGCGCAATCCCGTTCGGACAGAGCCGGCTCGACGGTAATGTCGCCGGTCGGATAATCCAGCGCGAGGTCAAAAATCTTCAGGCCGAGATCATGGGTCACGCAGATCTGGTTGATGGCAGCGCCACCGGCTGCAAAATTTTCGACCATCTGCTGCGTCACAGAAGGCGGAAACGGCGTGATGCCGTGTTTGGTAACGCCGTGATTACCGGCAAAGATCGCCACCAGCGGGCGGTTGACCGCAGGTGACCGGCCCGACCATGCGGCCAGCCAGAAGGCGATCTCTTCGAGCCGCCCGAGTGAGCCCGGCGGTTTGGTCAGTTGCGCATCACGTTCGCGCGCCGCCACCAGTGCCCGTTGGTCCGGGCCCGGCAGTTCGCGCAGAAGAACGCGAAAATCGTCGAAGGGCATGCCGCTCACGCTCATATCATCATTCCTTGTCTGTCTCGTCTCGCGGGAAGGCTTGTGTTTGCTTCGGGAATCCCGCTTTGTGGCCCCCTGTTTATCAGGCATGGCCGGAGGAACAACTGCCAAACGCACGTCACATGATCGGCGAATTCGTTGCGGATATCGCACGCTCCGTCGGCTTTCTCAGCCGCCTTCCTGTTCATGCGCGCTTTTTCGAAGGCCATGACGGCAGCATTTCGCGGGCTGTCCGTGCCTTTCCAGTGGCAGGCGTCGCCATCGCCCTGCCCGCTATGTGCGTATTCTGGGCCACTCTGGTTCTCGGCGCGCAGCCACTTCTCTCCGCCATCCTTGCGCTCGGCACACTTACGATCACCACCGGCGCATTGCACGAGGACGGGCTTGCCGATGCGGCAGACGGGCTTGGTGGCGGACGCGACAAGGAACACGCGCTGATCATCATGAAGGACAGCCGCACCGGCTCCTATGGCGTGGTGGCCCTCATCCTGTCTTTCGGTATCCGCGTCGCCGCGCTTGCCCAGCTTGGGACAGATCTCTCGCCCTTCGGCGCCGCCCTCGCTCTCCTTGCCACTGCTGCCGTCAGCCGCGCCCTGATGGTCTGGCACTGGTCAATGCTGCCACCGGCCCGCACCAGCGGCGTGGCAGTCGCTGTCGGCAAGCCTGAGGACGCGGCGCGCACGATGGCGCTGGCGCTTGCGACCGCGATCGCCTTCATCGTGCTCCTGCCGAGCTACCATCTCGGCTCGATGCTGTTTGCGCTGGCTTTCGCAGTTCTGGCCGCTTTTGCCTTCACCCGCGTGGTCGATAAAAAACTCGGCGGCCATACCGGAGATACGATCGGCGCCACCCAGCAGATCACCGCAATGGCGGTTTTTACCGCCCTTGCCCTTGCAACGTGAGCACCCGATATGTCGGCCATGCACGCATCGAAAATTCTCTCGCCCTGCAGCGGCGTCTGCACGATTGCTGGCGAAGACACGCCGTTTGCCGGTCATTGCATCGGCTGCGGTCGCTCGCTGGACGAAATCGGTGATTGGCGCGATCTGGACAACGATGCGCGCGCGAAAATCATGTCCACACTGCCCGGCCGTCTGCGGCGCGCCGGCTTTGCCGTACCCAACATTCTGAAGGAGGCCATTGCACCGTGAATGGATTGACTGTCGTTCTGCTCATTCTCGGCGCCGGACTGGCGCTCCTCATCTTCAACGATTCCAGCGGCCACACGATGGGCATGGACAATGATGATTTCGCTCGGATCGTCTATCTACTGCCCATCGCAGCCGTCCTGTCGGCGGGAGTGCTGGCCGGCCGCCACGGTGGCCTGGGCGAAACCGCGCGCATGATCGCCATCTGGCTTGTCATCATCATGGGCCTGATGGTCGGTTATCTCTACCGCAACGATTTCGCTTCGGTCGGCAATCGTTTGATGGCTGGACTGATGCCCGGCAGCGCCGTCGTCACCACCGCCTCCGATGGCAGTTCGGAAATTATCCTGCACCGCGCCATGGGGGGACACTTTCAGGCACGGATGGAAGTCAACGGCCGCACCGTACCCATGCTGGTCGATACCGGCGCCAGTTCGGTGGTTTTGAGTTGGGACGACGCACAGACGCTGGGGCTTGATCCGGAAAACCTCTCCTTTACGGTCACGGTATCAACCGCCAACGGTCGCGCCATGGCAGCGCCCGTTCGCCTGGATCAAATGGCCATCGGCCCGATCGTTCGCCGCGACGTGCGTGCGATGGTCGCCTCCGAGGGCAGGCTCGACGAAAGCCTGCTCGGCATGACGTTCCTGTCGACGCTGAGTTCAATGCAAATCCAGACCGACGAATTGCGATTGCGAGACTGACGGCTATTCGGCCGCCATCAGTTCAGCTACCGGCACGAACTCATCCGTGCGGCTGCGGAAATGGCTGGGCGGCGCTCCGATAATGCGCTTGAAGGCGCGGCTGAACGATGCCTCGGCATCATAGCCAAGCCGGTCCGCAATCACCGATACACGCGTGCCTTCCTTCAGCCACAGCCGGGCCTGATGCATGCGCACCCGCGCCACGTAACGTGCCGGCGTTTCGCCCACCACCTTGGCAAACCGTTCGGCAAAACCGGAACGTGACGCGCCCATCTGGCGGGCGAGCTCGGCCACCGACCAGTCGCGTTCCGGTTCCAGATGGATGGCCGCCAGCACGCGACCGACATCGGGACTGCGCACCGCCGCGATCCAGCCATTGGTCTCGCCGCAGCCATGCTCCACCCATGTGCGGATCATCGTCGCCATCAACACATCCGCCAACCGCGCCAGAATGCCACCGGCGCCGACCCGGTCCATGTCCACCTCGCGCGCCATGGCATCGAGAAGATGCGGAATGGTCGGTTCGCTGCGAGCAAGATCGGTGGTGGTCATCACGTCCGGCATCATTTGCAACAGCGGATGCAGCCGGTCGAGATTGAAGCGCAAGGAACCGTTGAAAATCTGCGTCTCGCCGGGCCTCTCCTGGCATTTCACGTCGTAAACGCCGGAGCAGATCTTTGTGCGCCCATACCGTTCGAACGGCACCGGCGGAACATCCGGATATTCGGCAACCACATGCGCATCGCCGCGCGGCACCAGCACGGCGTCCCCGGCCTTCAGTTGCAGCCAGTCACTCTGTCCTTGCAGTCGCAACACGGCGGAACCGGACTGGATGAAATGAAACCGCGCCGCTTCCTGTGCTGGAAAGGCGGTGGCCCACGGCGAGGCTGGCCGGCAACGGCCATATTCCACGCCATCAAGACGCAATCCCCGCAGCATTTCGCTCAGCGGATCGGAAGGGAGTTCAAATGGAGAATTGGACGAATGATCAAGCATGCCGGATTTTTTAGCATGGAAACTCCAGCCGGTCACGCCTATTCCTTGACCAACAGCAAATCAGGAGATCCCCATGCTGGACCATATCCCTTCCCCGGGCGGCGACGCCCGGACGATCGAACACGCCCGCTGGGGCGCTGTCGTTTCCATGACGCTTGGCGTCTTCGGCCTTGTCACCGCGGAGTTTCTGCCTGTCAGCCTGCTGACGCCGATTTCCAGTGACCTCAACGTCACTTCCGGCCTCGCCGGCCAGTCGATTACCATGACAGCCATCGTCGCCGCCATCGCAGGCCCAGCCGTCATTATCGGCACGCGAAAATTCGACCGCCGCTGGACCGTGCTGGCACTGACCATGACGCTGATCATTTCCAGCCTCATTGCCGCTGCCGCCAACAGCATCCACATGCTTCTTGCCGCCCGCTTCCTGCTCGGCATCGGGCTTGGTGGCTTCTGGGCCATGTCGGCAGCACTTGCCATGCGTCTCGTGCCGCCGCATCTGATGCCACGCGCCATGGCCATCATCATGGCCGGCGTCTCACTTGCCACCGTCTGTGCCGCCCCGCTCGGCGCCTGGATCGGTGCCACGATGGGATGGCGCGCCGCATTCGGCCTTTCGGCCGGCATCGGTGGCGTCGCACTGCTCGTACAGGCCTTCACCCTGCCCGCCCTGCCGCCGAGCGGCCATGCCGGTCTTGCCACCATGGCAGCCCTTCTGCGCCGGCCGGCCATGCGTCTGGGCCTCGTCACCATCCTTCTGGTGATTACCGGTCATTTTGCAGGCTTCACCTATATCCGCCCGTTCCTCGAACGCGTGCCGCATCTCGGTGTCGAAACAATCTCGCTGATCCTGCTCGCCTATGGCGTCGCCGGTTTCTTCGGTAACCTGCTCGGCGGTTTTGTATCGGAGCGCAGCCCGCGCCTTTCGATCACCATCTTCGCCAGCCTCATCGCCGCAGCAGCCGTCAGCATGGCGGTTGCCGGCAGCTCGGAAATCGTCGCGGCCACCGCCGTCGCCATCTGGGGCCTCGCCTTCGGCGCCATCCCGGTCAGCCTGCAGAGCTTTGTGGTGCGCGCCGGTTCGGATGAAGCCGAAAGCGCTGGAGCACTGATGCTGACCACGTTCCAGATCGCGATTTCCAGCGGCGCGGTTCTGGGCGGCATCCTCATCGAAACACAGGGACCGATCGCCGTCGTCACCTTCCTTGCCGCCGGCGCTCTTCTCGGCGCCTCGGTCATGGCCAGCCGTGGCCAGCAGCGACGCCTGTCGATGGGCTGATCCTTTCAGACCTGTGGTCCCGACGATCCATCAACAAAAATCCGGCCGACATCCCCGTCGGTCGGATTTTTCATTTTCGGCTCCGGCAGCGAGCATTTTTGCCCTTGGCAATGATCAAGTCACGGCGCTACGACAGCACATCTTTCATTCTGTCCAAGCCGTCCCATGCCCCCTCGCAAAATCGCTTCCCTCATCTTCACACCGATCCTTGCCGGCGCCAGCCTGCACGAACGCCTGCTTGCCGGCCTCGGCGCGCTGATCGGCATTGCCTTGACCGGCGCTCTTGCCGGCGTGCTGATCGGCCACGGCCTCTCACCGCTTCTCGTCGCGCCGATGGGCGCGTCTGCCGTGCTGGTATTTGCAGTGCCCGCCAGCCCGCTCGCCCAGCCATGGTCCGTGATCGGCGGCAATACGCTGTCGGCCGCCGTCGGCCTGCTGGTCGCACATTTCGTGGCCGAACCGGTTCTGGCCACCGGCATCGCCGTCTCGCTCGCCATTCTGGTGATGTCGCTCACCCGCTGCCTGCATCCGCCCGGCGGAGCAGCCGCCCTGATGGCCGTGCTTGGCGGCGGTGCCGTCGATGCCTGGGGACCGTTTTTCCCGGTCATGCCCGTTCTGCTCAATGCCGTCGTGCTCACGATGGCCGGCATCATCTTTCACCGCCTCTGCGGTCGTTCCTATCCGCACCGCCCGGCACCGGTCGTCACAGCGGCAAATATACCGGTGCCACCAGACATTCCGAATTTCGAAGAAGAGGATGTCGATGCGGCGCTCGCCCATCTCGACGAGACTTTCGACATCGACCGGGAAGACCTGATCCGCCTGATGCGGCAGGTGGAAGCCGAACACATCGCACGACGCACGGCCATCAAATGACAAACGGCGCCCCGAGAGGCGCCGTTTTCCATTTCCGTATTGTGCCGTAGCGATCAGATTTTCAGATCGTTCTTGTCGGCTTTGGCCGATGCCATGATCTTTTCCAGCCAGCCAAGCATCACCGCCGAAACGACGAAGGCCAGATGGATGATCGTGTACCACATCAGCTTGGCATCGGTGTATTGCGCGGCGTTGAGGAAAATCTGCAGAAGATGGATGGACGAGATCGCCACAATCGACGACGCGACCTTGATCTTCAGGCTGCCGGCATCGAGTTTGCCAAGGAAAGACACGTCCGCCTCGGTCTCGTCAAAACGGCTGACGAAATTTTCGTAGCCGGAAATCATCACCATCACGATCAGGCTGGCGACAAGGGCAGCATCGATCAGGCCGAGCATGGCGAGGATCATTTCGCCCTCACCCAGCGTGAAGACGTTTTGCGCCACCTTCCAGAACTTGGACAGGAAGGACAGCGCGTAAACCGCCAAAGCCGCAGCAAGGCCAAGGTAAAAGACGATGAGTATCCATCGGCTCGACAGAATGATCTTTTCCACGAGCAGTTCCAGCGATTTCATTGAAGTGTAGTCTCCGAGTGTCTTGGGGTGCGGATCAGATAGTCGCTGACCACGACACCCGCAAGACGACGGAACTCCCCCGCGTCGCTAGGTCGCGATTTTCCTGACGATTGCCAGTTTTGGATTAGCTGCGCAGGCGGTAGCCGGTGCGGAAAATCCAGCCGAGGATCGACAGGCAGATCACCAGGAACAGGCCGATCATGCCGAGGCTGACCACCGGATTGACGTCGGCGATCTCGTAAAAGCTCCAGCGGAAACCGCTGACGAGATATAGAACCGGATTGAAATGGCTGACCGCCTGCCAGAACGGCGGCAGCATGTCGATCGAGTAGAAACTGCCGCCAAGGAAAGTCAGAGGCGGCACGACCAGCATCGGCACGATGTTCAGCTGTTCGAAGTTCTTGGCCCAGATGCCGATGATGAAACCGAACAGGCTGAAGGTGATCGCCGTCAGCACCAGAAACAGCGCCATCATGAACGGATGGGCGATATCGATATCGACGAAGAACGAGGCCGTTGCCAGAATGATCAGGCCGATGATTAGCCCCTTGCTGGCCGCCGCACCGACATAACCGAGCAGCACTTCCGTCATCGCCACCGGCGCCGACAGAAGCTCGTAGATCGTGCCGGTGAATTTCGGGAAATAGATGCCGATCGAACCGTTGCTGATGCATTGCGTCAAAAGCGTCAGCATGATCAGGCCGGGCGTGATGAACGAGCCATAAGAGACGCCACCGACTTCCTGAATACGCGAGCCGATCGCCGTGCCGAACACGATGAAATACAGCGAGGTGGTGATGACCGGCGAAATCACGCTCTGCAACAGCGTGCGACGCATGCGGGCCATCTCGAAGAAATAGATCGACTTGACCGCTTCGAAATTGAATGTGTTGGCGCTCATGCCCGCTCTCCGATCAGCTTTACAAATATGTCCTCGAGCGAACTCTGGTGAGTGGAAATATCGCCGATAGGCACATCGGCGGCAGACAGCGCTTTCATCAGCGCCGCGATCCGGCTTCCCTGGCCGTTGCCATGCGTCTCGTCCGACGCGTAATCATGCACAAGCGCATTGCCATCATCGACCAGCTTGAGATCGAAACTTTCAAGCCCCGGCGGCACCGCCTCCAGCGGATGCGTCAACTCCAGTCGCAACTGTTTTGCGCCGAGCTTCTTCATCAGCGTGGTCTTGTCCTCGATCAGCAGCAGCTCACCGGCATTGATGACACCGACACGATCCGCGATCTCCTCAGCCTCCTCGATATAATGGGTGGTGAGGATGATGGTGACGCCCGTGGCGCGCAGTTTTTCCACCACCTGCCACATGTCGCGCCGCAGCGTCACGTCGACACCGGCGGTCGGCTCGTCGAGGAAGAGGATACGCGGTTCATGGGCCAATGCCTTGGCGATCAGCACGCGCCTTTTCATGCCGCCGGAAAGCTCACGCAGCATGTTGTCGCGCTTCTCCCACAGCGACAGGTCTTTCAAAATCTGTTCTATCAGCGCCGGGTTCTTGCCCTTGCCATGCAGGCCCCGCGAAAAGGTCACCGTGTTGATCACCGTTTCGAACTGGTCAGTGGTCAGTTCCTGCGGCACCAGCCCGATCATCGAGCGGGTGGCGCGAAAATCGCGCACCACGTCATGGCCGCCCACCGTCACCTGCCCGCCCGAAGGATTGACGAGCCCGCAGACGATCGAGATCATCGTCGTCTTGCCGGCGCCGTTCGGCCCCAGAAGCGCAAGGATCTCGCCTTCGCGGATATCGAGATCGACGCCTTTCAGCGCCTTGAACCCGTTACCGTAGACTTTTGTCAGGTTGCGGATGGAAACGACGGGAGGTTTGCCGGAATTCGGCTGGATTGGCGACATCTGAATGGGCGACATGGGGAGACTTCTGGCTGGAATGCTGTGGCGCCGGATATAAGTGTCAAACCACCGAAAAAACATCCCCCGTCAGCAGTTTCCCGTTTTCAGGGACAATCAGCTGAATACGCCGACAAAAAACTGGATCGACACGCAGACGAGGAACACGCCAAAGGCCCGCTCCAGCGCCTGCCGGCTCATCGCATGCGCCGCTCTCGCGCCATAAGGCGCCATGATCAAGGTGATCGGAATGATCAGCACCACGGCGATCCAGTTGACGTAACCGGTCGAAAGCGGCGGCAGGCCGGGCGCGCCCCATCCGCCGATGACATAGCCCACCAGACCCGGCAGCGAGATCAGCACGCCCATGCCGGAAGACGTCGCCACCGCCTGATGGATGGAGCGGCCGTAAAGCGTCATGAACGTGTTGTTGACGACACCGCCGCCGACACCCATCAGGCCGGAAAGAATGCCAAAGCTGGTGCCGACCAGAAACCGCGCCGGATTTTTTGGCAGCTCATCACCCAGCCGCCAGCTGGCCCGATTAAAAATCATCCGTCCTGCCAGAATGAGGGCGATGACGGCAAAGATCAGCCGCAGCGTCACGCTCGACGCTCTGGCGGCAACGAAAGCGGCAATCAGCGTGCCGAGCGGCACGGCGATCACCCAGCCCTTCAACAGTTCCATGTCGACCGCGCCGCGCGCCCGGTGCGCCATGAAGGAGCGGATCGAGGTCGGCACGATGATGGCAAGCGAGGTGCCTAGCGAAAGCTGCATGCGCACCTCTTCCGGCACGCCCAGCAATCCAAAGACATGAAAGAAGATCGGCACGAGAATGGCACCGCCACCGATACCGAACATGCCGGCGAGCAAACCGGACAGGACACCGCTCACCGCCAGCACGGCCGCGAAGAAAAGAATTTCCGTCAGTTCGGGCATACATTCTCCTCAACGCAAAACCGGCATTGCGGAGTCTTGTCTGCACCGCGGCACGTTCCACCGCCACACATGATTGGGTTTGTGACAGCACCACAGCCTGTGGACAAGTGCGGTTGTGACGCAAATCGGCACCATCCTAAAACGCGAACCCCACAAAAAAGATACAACCGTCATTCAGCAGTCATCTTGCCGCGCCATGTTGCCGTCGTCGGGACCGGCCAGCACCGCCGCACACGCTGCCGCCCCCGAAGCATGACCGTCCGCCGCCTTGCCCGCCCGTCCTCGTCGGGCCGCCAAGGCACCGCCTGGCTGGCGGTCACTACTGATGGAAACGCATGGCCGCCCATGCGCTTCCGGTGTTGATGCATGCAGTCGTGATGATCGAAAGCCGACGCCCCATCCCGCGTCCGCTTTCCACCCTTGGCCGGCCTCAGCGCCGGCCTTTTTTTGTGTGGCGTGTGAATCGCCGCAGACGGTAAAATTCCCGGTAGAAACACCCTCGGCATGGATATGGTCTTGGCTGCTTCCGCTGGCGTGCCATATCCCCGGTCAGTATGGCCGGATACATGGACACACCGACCGGCCTCAAGGAATAGCCGTCTTGTCTTTGCTCGCCTTCGTTTCGTTGTTCTGCAGCGCCTTCATCGCCCTCACCCTGCATGAACTGGCGCATGCCATCACCGGACATCTGGCAGGGCTGAACATCCGCCGCATCCGCATCGGCACCGAACCGATCCTGCTGCGTTTTCGCGCGTTCCACACGGATATCCAGATCGGCCTTCTGCCCACGGGCGGCGGTGTCGATCTCTACAGACCGCTGCGGCCCTCCCGGCGCAGGCGACTTGCCTTTGTCGCGGCCGGTCCGTTGATGGACATGGTTTGGTTCTGCATTCTGATTTGGCTGATGACGCAAAGCCACGAGAACGAAACGGCCAATGCCGTATTGATGCCCGCACTGGTGGTGCAAATCTGCATGCTGATTTCCAGCCTTTACCCTTGCCACGCGCATTTCTACGGCGAGCGCCTGCCAAGCGACATGCTGCACTTCTACCGCATCCTTCGCGAAAAGGACGATCCGGCAGAATTTTATCTTAAGGCCTATTTTGTCCGACTTGCGGGTTACCACAAGGACGATCTGTCCAGCCTTATCCCCTCGCGTGGCTCTGAACGGGTCGCGCACATTTATCTCGAAAGGATGCTGGACAAAAAGATCGATCGCCGTGCGCACGTGGAGGCCCTACTTCGCGAGATCGGTCTCGGCCTATCACCGCTTGAGGAAGTCGCCATTATCGACGGCCTGATAACCGACGCCATTCGCCACCCGCCGACCCAGTATGAAAGCGAGCTTGACGCCCTCTCGGCGCGCGCCATTACGCTATATCCCGATCTCAAAACCCTCAAAGGTTCGCGTGCCGCCGTTCTCGCCCGCGCCGGTCGCCATCAGGAAGCGCTGGAACTGCTCGAACAGGCGGAATACGAGCGTGTGTTCGACCGTAGCCTCAACACCGCCTTCCGGGCTCTGGCGCTGTTTCATGCCGGCCGGCAGGAGGACGCCCGCGCTGCACTGGACCAATCCGTTCGTATCCTGCGGGAGGACGAGCCAAACTGGCGGCATGGTCAGGATATTCTGCAGATTGTCGGCCAGCAGATCGGTTATTGGCCGGACTTTGCCGATGACCCGCCGGAGCCTGAACAGGGAACGGAAAGTTCAGCATGACACGGAGACCGTTTCGAAAACACCCCGGCGGCAACAAGGCATCCGAGATAAAAGCCGCCGTGATCACGGTCATCGTTTTTGCCACCATCACATTCGCGGGTTTCTGCCTGTTCTTCGCCGGTGATCCCGTCCCGCCAGAGGGGGCAGACATATGGTCGATCCTTTGCTGGATCGGCATTCTGGTCGGCGCCATTGCCGCCTATTGCACGTGTCAGGCATTGTTCGACCTGTTCGTCGCCGCCACCATAGGCAACGAGTGGATGATCGGCATCATCATGCTGCTTTTTCTCGTCTGTCTCATTTTCGCATTCGTCGATGGACTGGCCCTCCTCATCGACTGACCGAAAAACTCCGCCCTTGAGCCGGCGGCCCTCACCGGCTATCTGGGGCCTCCATAAAACTCCTCCGTCAAAACAAGGTACCTCCCGGCATGATCCCAGATTTCCTCGTCACCCATTCCGGTGGCTTCCATGCCGATGAGCTGATGTCTTCCGTCATCCTCACGCGTCTCTTCCCGAACGCGAAACTGGTGCGCAGCCGCGCGCCGGAATGGATCACGCCCGGCTCCGACCGCATCATCTACGATGTCGGCGGTGCCTATGATGCCGAAGCCGGCATTTTCGACCATCACCAGCGCGGCGCACCGCTGCGCGAAGATGGTTCGCCCTACTCATCCTTCGGCCTGATCTGGAAACATTTTGGCCGCGCCTATCTTCTGGCGCTCGACGTGCCGGAAGCGCACGCCGATGCCGTGCATGCCGCTTTCGATGAGAAATTCGTGCTGCCGATCGATCTCCTCGATAACGGCGCAGTCGATCCGTCCATCGCCGGGCCACTGGTCAGCCTGACGCTGCCGAGCCTGCTCGCCACCCTGAAACCCGTTTTCGACGCCAAGGATGCCGACGCTGACGACCGCGCCTTTGACGTAGCACTCACTATAGCCCGCACCTTTATCGAGGCTGGCATCGCCCAGCGCGCCTCAAAACTGCGTGCCGAAAGCCTCGTCCTCGATGCAATCGCCGCCACCGGTGAAAACCGCGTGCTGGAATTGTCGATGGGCATGCCGTTCCGCCCGGCCATCGTGAAGGCCGGCGCCGATCATCTTCTTTTCGTCGTCCATCCGCGCGACAAGGACTGGTGCGTGACCGGCATCCGCCTCAGTGATGACGGTTTTGAACAGCGCGCCGATCTCCCCGCCGCATGGGCGGGCCTGAACAATGGTGAACTGGAAAAGGTCTCGGGTGTGATCGGCGCGGTCTTCTGCCACAATGCCCGCTTCATCGCCGCAGCCAAAACCCGCGAGGCGGCACTTGCCATGGCGGAGATCGCCGTGAAGGAAGCACTGGCTGGTTAAATCGCCAGCCGGACTGCTGAAGTCGAAGACACAACCATCGTCATCCTCGGGCTAGTCCCGAGGATCTGCTGCGGTCTGATGTCATTGGCGTGGTTAGATCCTTGGGACAAGCCCCAGGATGACGACCCGGTGAAAGGCGCCAATGCCCGCCAGACACACTCAGTCGCAATAACGGCTGCTCGATTTGCGCTGTCTCAGGTCGAAGTGAAAATGGTTCCAGTGCTCCTTGTTGGAACCTGGGCCGAGCACGGTGTTGAAATATTTGCAGCTGTCGGTGCGCACGGCCTTCAAGAGCGCGCCTTCGCGGAAGGAAAACAGGCCCTTCTTGCGCACGTCGATATCCTTGCCGTTCTTCAACACGAACTTGCCGACATCGATGGCATTGCCACGCGAATGTTCGGACATCGGATTGTATTTCTGGCGGCTGTTGTTCATGCGGCGGCAGGAATAACCACCCAGCGGCACGATGCGCTTGACGCCGCTCCAGTAGCGATAACGCGAGGATGGCGCCAGTTCGTATTTCACCCAGCGGGCAAAGGCCAGCGTCGTCTGGCAATTGAGTTTGACCGACGGTTTGACGTCGATATCGCCGGAAAGGCCGGTCAGCTCGACCGGGTAATCGATGCCGCAGCTCGGCCCGTCGCTGATCCGCTCGGCATTACGGAATTCCACACCGAGACGACGCAGTTCCACCCGGCATGAGGCTTCGGACGCCGGCATGGCCTCCGGCCCGCGCGGCGGCGCGATCGGTGCGCGTTCATCCATCGGATTGGGCGTGCGCAACATCGCCACCTCTTCGGTGCGCGCAGCACCACCCACCTGGCGGGTGCCAAACGGCGTCGACTGGCGCTGCCACGGCTGCTCGCCGTTGATGTCGCCACCGCGATCAGCACGTTGACCGCTACCCGAACGTTTGGGCGGCACGATCACCGGCTCATCGGCGAGGTTTTGCCCCCCGCCCCGACGGCCAAGCGCACGCGGACTGTCGCTGCCGATACCATCGACAACCGGCTGGTTGCCGACACCTTCGGCAATATCCGTCTGCTGTTCCTCGGCGAGACCCACGACGCCGTTATTGCCGCCGACGCCGAGTTCGGAATCCATGTTGACGCCACCATCGGCACCTTGCGCCGACATGCCGTTTGACATGCCCTGTCCGCGTGAAACGGCAGCCACGCCTTCATCGCTGTCTATGCCCGGAAGGCGGCCCTGCTGCACGCGGGCGTTTCTGACCGGTTGGCCGGAAGGTTCGGGCGGCATCGGGCCGCCCCATTGTTCATTGCCCGTTGCCGGCGGCATCGGCTGCTGCGCAATGCCGGCATTCTGCCCGCCATACCCACCATAAGACGATCCGGGATTACCGTTGACGCCCGGCTCGCGCAGGTAACCGTAGGAGGATTGGCTTTGATCGACGGAAGCCGGCGGCATGGGATTTGAAAGGCCGGCGGTGGAGGTGGAGGTGCCGCCATAGGTCTGGTTGGCCGGCATGTTTGCGGGCGGCATGGGGCGGATCGCGCCGACGCGCGTGCCGTTGTCTATGCCGGCCGGCGGCACGAGACCTTCCGCCGAACATGCCGTCAGCATTGTCGTGATCATCAGCGAAGCCGTGAGCCGCCGCCAGAAAAGAGCATACGCCATACCAGAATGCCTTACCTGTCCAAGGGGTCGTCCGTTCTTCGTGACAGATTCGCCACTCCTCCGGATTCTAGGCGCGCTTAGTAAACGAAACCTTGAGCGATCAAGGCGGTTTCAAGGTCATATCGGGACAGAAGTGCCGTAAAACGGGCCATTGGCACGCAAAAGGCCGCCGAATTTTTTCTCCGGCGGCCTTCAATCACATCAAGGGAGAGCATCACGCCGCGTTGCGCATGTTCCCCATCGCAGCATTGCCCAAGCGGAAACCGGAGATCAGCTGCTGCAGATGGCGGCTCTGGTCGGCCAGCGTCTGGCTGGCTGCCGTCTGTTCCTCCACCATTGCGGCGTTCTGCTGGGTCATCTGATCCATCTGGTTGACGGAGGCATTCACCGCCTGCAGCCCGTTCGCCTGCTCGCCTGCCGCCTTGGCAATGTCGGAGACATAGGTGTTCACACGTTCCACCAGATGCACGATCTCCACCAGCGCATCGCCTGTCGAGCGGACAAGGGTCACGCCCGCCTCCACTTCATGGGTGGAATTGCTAATCAGCGCCTTGATTTCGCGGGCGGCATTGGCAGACCGCTGAGCCAGTTCGCGCACTTCCTGCGCCACGACCGCAAAACCACGGCCCGCCTCGCCGGCTCGCGCCGCCTCGACACCCGCGTTCAGAGCCAAAAGATTGGTCTGGAAGGCAATCTCGTCGATGACGCCGATGATCTGGCTGATCTTGGTCGAAGACTCCTCGATCCGCCCCATCGCCTCGACGGCATTCCGCACGATCTGGCCGGAACGGTCGGCACTTGCCTTGGTTTCGGCCACCACCTTGCTTGCTTCCTTGGCGCGCTCGGAAGCGGCCTTGACGGTCACGGTGATCTCATCGAGCGCCGCTGCCGTTTCCTCCAGAGCCGCCGCCTGCTGTTCGGTGCGGCGTGACAAATTGTTGGTGGCGCCGCTGATATCGGCGGCGCTGTCGTAAACCACATGGCCGGTTTCGGAGATCGCCTGCACGGTCGAATTCAGTGCCTCGACGGCCGCGTTGAAATCGTCGCGCAGTTTTGCGTAATCGGTCCCGATCTCGGAGAGCGACATGGAAAGATCGCCGCTCGCCAGGGCTTCCAGCGCCTGCCCCAGCTGCGACATCGCCCTGCCCTGCTTTTCGGCGGCACCGCGCAGCATGTCCTCATTGCCGCGACGCTCTTCGTCCAGCGCCCGCTGCTGCTCGATCTCGCGGCGCTGCATGGCCGCGCGCTCATCAACGCTGTCGCGCAGCACCACCAGCGCCCGTGCCATCGCCCCCATTTCGTTGCGATGATCGGTGCCATGAACCTCGATGCCGGAACGGCCATCGGCAATCGCCTGCAGCACGCGGCGCACGCCGGCAATCGGGTTGGCGACGCTGCGGATCACCACATAGGCTCCAGCCAGAAGAAGCAACAGGCCACCGCCGGAAATCGCCGCAAACCGCGTGGCGTTCTGCCAGAACATCGCCTTCAGGTCGTCGGAATAAACGCCGGTACCGACCACCCAGCCCCAGGGCTCGAAACCGGCGACATGCGAAAACTTTTCGACCGGCTGATCGGCTCCCGGCTTTGGCCAGTAATAGTCCGAAAAACCCTGCCCCGTTGCCTTCACCACCTTGGTGAATTCGACGAACAGGAATTTGCCGTTCGGATCCTTGTTCTGCGACAGATCGGTGCCGTTCATTTCCGGCTTGATCGGATGCATGACCATGAAAGGCCGCATGTCGTTGATCCAGAAATAACCGCTGCCATTGCCATACCGCATGGCGCCGATCACCTTCTTCGCCTCGGTCTGCGCCGCTTCGCGGGTCATTGTGCCCGAAGTTTCCAGCCCATGATACTGTTTGAGAATGGCGATGGCGTTGTCGTTCATGGCGGCGAGACCCGCCTTGCGCTCGGCTTCGGCCGAGCGATAACTCTCGAATAGCGAAAAGGTCATTGCCGCGCCAAGAACCAGCGCGGACAGCAATACCAACAGGTAAAGCCTTGCAGAGATTGTCAGATGCCTCATGTCACCCCCCAATAGTGATTTGTTCTTTTAAAATTTATTCGAATTCTTTTACTAACGCGTAAAAGTGCATTTGCCCGTTAAATTGGCATATGCACCGCTTGCCGAAGCAAGACGACATGCCTATTGTCGGGATTTATTGCACCGCACAAGAATAACGCACTGGAACAGACGATGACCGACACTGCCAAGACTGTACCCACGGGAGAACTGACGCTGCGCACGCTCGCCATGCCCGCCGACGCCAATCCGGCCGGCGACATTTTCGGCGGATGGGTTATGGCGCAGATGGACCTGGCAAGCGGCATCCGGGCCGCCGAGCGCGCCCATGGCCGCGTGGTGACCGCAGCAGTCAAGGAAATGGCGTTCGAGCTGCCGGTGAAGATCGGCGACACGCTGAACATCTACACGCAGATCGCCAGGGTCGGCCGCACCTCGATCACGCTGACCGTTGAAGCCTAGGCGCAGCGCGCGCGCCACCGCGCGCTGGAAAAGGTTACCGCCGGCACGTTCATCATGGTGGCACTGGACGAGGACGGCAAACCGAAGCCGGTGCCGGGCGAATAATTCCCGACACCGATCCGGCGACGGATCAGGCGGCCTTCGCCGCCCTCTCCGCAATCCTTCGCAAAAGCAACGGCAATTCCGGCGGCGGCACCTTCTCCATCCAGCGATAGTCGCTGCCGTCGCGATTGCGCCGCATCATCCCGAGATCGACCATGTCGCGCCGCAGCAGTGCGGCATCACCAAACGTGTGCAGCGTATCAAGCAAAGCACTGATCTCGCGTTCCGAAAACAATCTGTCGCGCGGGATCTTTGACCACAGATACCACAGGCACAATTCCTGCTGTGCCCTCTTGGTCGGCCAGCGGATGATCAGCCCGTCGCCACTGAACAGGCGCAAGGTGCGGCCCACCCGTGTTTCATCGGCAACCGGCTGGGGCACCGGATCGGCATTTATATTCCAAGCCTGGATGACCTCGGCACGCTGCTGCTTGTCGCGCAAGTGCTGAAAATTGCGAAAACCCGCCGCTTTCGACAGCAGGTTCAAAACTTCCACATGGCTGGGCTTGTGATCGAGCGCCGAAAACTTTTCGCGCACGGATTTGGCGAAGGCCGAAAGATCGGCAACTTCCATCGGAATGATGGTTCTGGACATAACTTACCCTCGATGCGCCGTTCCTGACATGAGGTATCGATGGTCGCCGTCTTGTCGATTTCGGCACGGGATAAGTGCTCAACATCAAAGAATAAGCAGGTTTAGCTTCCCTTGCGGGACGGCAACGCCTCGGTGAACTGCAGACCGTCGCGCATACCTATCATAGCCAATGGGCGCGTCAAGAATGGCGACGCCTCATTCCGCCGCCAGACGCAGTGGACGTGGCTCGTCCAGTCCCAGAATGTCCGAAAAATCCTTGTGGTTCGGGCAGTTCGAAAGCCGCACCTTGAAGGCCTCCACCAGCCAGGATGCCGCCGGCCCCAGCGGATGCGACGCCTTGTGCATGGCATAAAGCGGATATTCGCCCTGCTGATAGGCGTCGAGTTTCAGGGCAACCAGCCTGCCATCGGCCAGATCGTGACGCACCAGCGATGCCGGCAATCCGCCCCAGCCCAGTCCGCCCTTGATCAGCTGGTGTTTGGTGGCGATATCGCTCACCCGCCAGATCTTGAAGGACAGCACATTGAAATCGCGGCCATTGGTGAGACCGGATGCATCGGTCACCACCATCTGCACCTCTTCGCGCACATCGGCGAGCGTCAGCGGCCGGTCGATCTGCGCCAGCGGGTGGTCGGATGCTGCCACCGGCAGCATGAAGGAATGGCCGATCTTTTCCGCCACCAGCGTATCGTCCTTGCTCAGCATCGCGCCGCCAAGCCCGATATCGGCACGGCCGGACGACACCATGTCCATCACCATGCCGAGTTCGCCGACATGCAGGTTGAGCGACACGGAGGGAAAGCGGGCGCGAAACTCCCGCAATTCCGCCACCACGGCATCGGCCGGCACCATGACGGAGATCGCCATGGTCAGCTCCGCCTCAAGCCCCTGTTTGATGCTTTTCGCCCGCGCCCGCATCAGCTGCAGATCGGCAACGATGCGGCGGGCATCGGCCAGCATGGCGCGCCCCTCATCCGTCAGTTTCGGCTGGCGGCCGCCGCGTTCGAACAGCGACATTTCCAGCTGAGCCTCCAGATTGGCGATCGTATAGCTGACCACCGACTGGGCACGGTTCATCCGACGTGCGGCAGCGGAAAAGCTCCCCGTTTCGGCAACGGCCAGAAAAACCTGCAACTGATCGAGCGTGGGATTGGCGTCCATTCGACCTATCCATTTCCTAGATAACTAGCTTCGACATTATCCCGGTTCTCTCGATAGGTGTCCACGCCTATTTGTGTCGTCAAGCGAGGACGGGACATCTCGGCCCAACCTTCGAAGAAACAACCACAATCCGATCAAGGAAATTGTCCATGTCGTCCATTCTCCTCGTCACCTCCAGCCCGCGCGCCGAATCCCTGTCGACGAAAGTGGCAACCGAATTCGTCGATAAGTTGAAGGCCAACAATGCGGCCGCAACTGTCGCGTATCGCGACCTCGGCAAGAACCCGATCGCCCATCTCGACCCGGTCACCACTTCCGCCATCAAGAAGCAGCCGGCTGACCGTACGCCAGAAGAAGCAGCAGCCGTCGTCGAATCCGACACGCTGACCAACGAACTGCTGGCCGCCGACACGGTCGTCATCGCCACCGGCCTCATCAACTTCAACATCTACTCCTCACTGAAGTCGTGGATCGACATGGTCGCCCGCGCCGGCATGACCTTCCGTTACACGGCAGAAGGCCCGGAAGGCCTTGCCAAGAACAAGAAGGTCTACATCGTGCTGTCTGCTGCCGGCGTTTATTCCGATGGCCCGGCCGTCGCCATGAACCATGCCGTTCCGTACCTGAAGACGGTTCTCGCCTTCATGGGCATGAACGATGTCGAAGTTATCTATGTCGAAGGCACGGCTTTTGGTCCGGAAGCATTCGAAAAGGCCATCGCCTCTGCCGCTGCTCGCACCGACGAGCTGGCCAAGGCTGCCTGATTTTTAAAAAATCCACCGCTGAAATGAAAAATGGCGACCGATGCAGATCGGTCGCCATTTTCATTTGAAGCCCCACGATGGGCGCGGACCGATCAGACGGCCTCGCGCTCAAGCTCCACCACCTGCGCGGCATGCGTGTTCTTGCCGCGGTGCGCCGCTTCGGCCATACCCTTGAGCTGCATGCCGATCGCCGGTCGCACCTCGGTCAGGCGGTCGCCCACCGGCACCGGCCGGCCAAGCAGATAACCCTGCAACTCATCACAGCCAGCCTGGGTCAGGAACAGCGCTTCTTCAATCGTTTCCACGCCTTCGGCAACGATCTGCATGCCAAGGCCATTGCCGAGTGCGATGATGGAGCGGACGATAACCTGCGCGCTGTCGACCACGCCGAGATTGCTGACGAAACTGCGGTCGATCTTGATCGTGTCGAACGGATAACGGCTGAGATAGCTCAGCGAGGAATAACCGGTGCCGAAATCGTCCAGGGCCACATCGAAGCCCATGCGCTTCAATTCGTCGAGCACCTGCAATGCGCGTTTGTCGTCGTCGATCAGCACGCTTTCGGTGATTTCGAGCTCGATCTGCGAGGCCTGAGTACCGGTCTCCTTCAGCATCTCGCCGAGGCGGACCAGGAAACGGCTTGCGCGGAACTGCAGCGGGCTGACGTTGACGCTGATGCGGCGACCTTCCAGTCCATGACTCAGGCGGCAAGCCTCGGCGATCACCCATTCGCCCAGAGCCACGATCTGGCCGGACGCTTCCGCCACCGGGATGAATTCACCCGGCGACACGAGGCCGCGCTGCGGATGGTTCCAGCGCAGCAGCGCCTCATAGGCAACGACATCGGCGGTGACCGCATTGACCCGCGGCTGCAAATAGAGTTCGAACTCGCCACGCGCGATGGCGAGGTCGAGATCCGCTTCCAGCGCACGCCGCTTTTCGATTGCCTCGTTCATGCCCGGCCTGAAGACGAGGCTTGCGCCACGCCCCTGCTGCTTGGCATGGAAAAGCGCGATATCGGCCTTGCCCACCAGTCCATCAAGGTGGGCCGCATGTTCCGGGCAAAGCGCTCCGCCAATGCTGACATCGAGCTGCAGTCTTTCGCCTGTCGCGATCTCGATCGGTTCGACCATGCTGGCGAGCAGGCGATGCCCAAAATCCTCGATCTGGAAACTGAAATGCGTGTTGGCCAGGATTACAGCGAACTCGTCGCCTCCCAGGCGAGCGACCAGATCATGGGGACCAAGCAGCCGCTGCAAACGGGCCGCCGTCTCACGGATCACCGTGTCTCCGGCATGGTGGCCGTGGCCGTCATTAACATCCTTGAAGCGATCGATATCGACCATGGCGATGGCAAAGCTTGCGCCGCGGGCGCTCAATTCCGCCACGCGTTCAGCAAATAGTGCGCGGTTCGGCAGGCCGGTCAAAACATCGTGCTGCGCCAGATGGCGGATACGTTGTTCGGCCTCCTTGCGCTCACGCAAATCGACGAAACATCCAACCCGCGCCCGTTGGCCGTGATAGAGGATATCGCGCCCACGCGCTTGCACCGGAATGCGTTCCCCATTCGAGGCGACGAGAACCAGTTCATGGATCGTGTCGTCGTTGAAAGTGGTGACCGTCGCGACATCGATGTCAGGCCCGTCGCGAAGAAAATCGTAGATGCTTGTACCGGGCAGATCCTTGGGCGACCGCCCCAGCAGTTTCGCCAGTTGCGGATTGCCATCGATGACGATGCCATCGCGATGAATGATGATCGCTTCGAAAGTGGCGCTGGCAAGGGCGGCCACGCGCTCGCCATCATCGCCGGCGACGGTCTTTTTCGTTTTCTTGCGCTGGAAAGCTGCCAGCGTCCAGGCCTTGCGACCGGGAATAAGCCAGCCGATTCCTGCAAAGGCAAGCGCACTGATGCCAAGCCCCCAGTAAAGATCGGAAAGAATGGATCCCGTCGGCGATGCCACCGCTACCGTGCCGGTCGCAGCCGCAACAGCCTGCGGCGCGGTGCAGGCAAGAAGGCTAAGCGCGAGCCAGCCTGTATGTGTGCAACGTGCTCGCATCAGCGGACCAGCAACTCAGTGACAAGATGAGCGCAAGGTACCGACAAGGCCTTAATTTTGCATGATCGCGAGATGGCAGCAATCAGCGATTTCAGCAACAGGATCAAACCTGTCTCTGACTTTTTCGTGAGAGCGGAGAATGACTTACGTTACGACAGAATACTCTGCGCCAAGCGGTCAGGCCGAACGCTCCGGCGCGCCATCGGAAAACAGCGAGGCGCCGTTCTGATCGATGATCTGGCGTGCCTTGCGAAACGTGCTTTCCACCGCATCGTCCATTGAGGTGAACATGTCGGCACGAATGAAAGTGCGCACCAGAACGGCGTCACCGACCTGTTTTTCGATACGGCCAGCCAAGCGATACTGGCTGCCTTCCTTGATCGGCGCCGGGTGGATCATGCAGCCCGCATGTTCCTGCGGCTCGACAGCCGGACCCGCCGCCTTGGGGGCGTCACCGGAGGAAAACATCGAAAGGAGATTGGAAATAAATGAAGCCATGGTCGCAGCCTTATCATACCGGTCATGATGCCGGAAGCCCCGGCATACCGCGGCTTCCAATCGAAACGCCCACCGATCAGATGATCAGGTTGGCCAGAATTTCGTTTTCGGTGATGTCCTCGTAACCAAGGCCCGCCGCTTCGAAACGCTGGAACAGGCCGGCAAAGTTTTCCGGCGCAGTGGTTTCGATACCTATCAGGATCGAACCGAAATTGCGGGCCGATTTCTTCAGATATTCGAAACGCGCAACGTCGTCATCGGGGCCGAGCATATCGAGAAAGTCGCGCAGCGCGCCGGGGCGCTGCGGCAGCCGCAGGATGAAATACTTTTTCAGACCTGAGAAGCGCATGGCGCGCTCCTTCACATCCGGCAGGCGTTCGAAATCAAAATTGCCACCTGACACGACGCAGACCACCGTCTTGCCCGCCAGATAATCCGGTCCCAGTTCTTCCAGCGCCCGGATCGACAGAGCACCCGCCGGCTCCAGCACCACGCCTTCGAGATTGAGCATCTCGGTAATCGTCACGCAGATGGCGTTCTCTTCGATCAGTTTTACCTGTTCCGGCGGAAAACCCTTCAGCCGCTCAAAGTTCAGCGTGCCGATCCGCGCAACGGCTGCGCCATCGACAAAATTGTCGACCTTCGGCAACGTCACCGGCTCGCCGGCCAGCAGCGACGTCTTCAGGCTCGGCGCGCCTTCCGGCTCGACGAACAGAAAGTTTTGCGGTTCCACGACATCCTTCAGGAAACCGGTCGCGCCCGATGCCAGCCCGCCACCGCCAACCGGCAGGATGACGAGATCCGGCACCGAGCCGCTCGGCAGCTGGTCCATCACTTCTGCCGCAACGGTCGCCTGCCCCTCGATGATATCGGCATCATCGAAAGGCGGCACCATCATCGCGCCCGTCGTCTCCACATGCTCGCGCGCCGCCGCATAGCACTGGTCAAAGATATCGCCGACCAGACGGATCTGGATGAAGGCGCCACCGAACATGCGGGTCTTGTCGATCTTCTGCTGCGGTGTCGTCACCGGCATGAAGACCACGCCCCGCACTTCGAAATGGCGGCAGACGAAGGCAAAGCCCTGAGCATGATTGCCGGCCGAGGCGCAGACAAACACGCGGTCGCGCCCATGTGTCTCGACGGCCTTGCGCATGAAATTGAAAGCGCCCCGGATCTTGTAGGAACGGACGGGCGACAGATCCTCGCGCTTCAGCCAGATTTCCGCACCATAGCGACGACTCAAATGTTCGTTGAGCTGCAATGGCGTTTCGGGAAATATTTCCCGCATGGCCACCTGCGCATCCGCAACCGCGACTTTATCCAAGACCTGCACTCCCTGACGTATTCCGTGTTGCAGCGGCTATGCCACAACGGCGCGCAAGACAAAAGGATAATTGCGAACCGAGCGGTACGGTTGGAAGAATGGATGGAGAAAAGTTCTGGTGCGGACGGCGGGGATCGAACCCGCAAGACCGAAGTCGAGAGATTTTAAGTCTCTTGCGTCTACCAGTTTCGCCACGTCCGCGTGACGTGTCTTTTCAGGCACATACGCCTTGCAGTCAACAGCGCGTTTTGAAATCACGCGCATTTCACTCCGCGCCCTCTCATCGAGCACAGCTTATATTAGCAACCTTATCGTCGCATTGCCGTTTGGCTTGATCGCATACCTTTCGCAACGGAGAAATCATGCCCAGATTTTATCTGCATATTTCCGACGGCAAGCAGGCCGAAGTCGCAATCGATGCCGAAAACGCCCATGCGGCCATGAATGACGGGCTGAATGCGCTCTCCACCTTCGCCTGCCGCAATTTCCCGCCACCTGACGATGTCTCGATCACCGTTCTTGATGACAGACGCCGTAAGGTCGGGCGCATGCGCTTTTCGTTCGACATCGAATATGCCGAGGCCGTCGTGATGTAGCCTGCCCCATCAGAAAAAATACAAAAGGGCGCGGCATCACTGCCACGCCCTTTCAAATTTTGGGGACCGATCAGGCCAGCTTGGCGGCAATCTTGGCCACATGCGCGCCCTGGTATCTTGCTGCTTCCAGCTCGATTTCCGAAGGCTGCCGCGAGCCATCGCCGTCGGTGATGGTGGAAGCGCCGTAAGGCGAACCGCCCTTCACGGCTTCAACGCCCATCTGGCCCTGGAAGGCATAAGGCAGGCCAACAACGGCCATGCCGTGGTGCAGGAGCGTTGGGATGAAGCCGAGAATCGTCGATTCCTGGCCGCCATGCTGCGTGGCGGAAGAGGTGAACACCGAACCGACCTTGCCGACCAGCTTGCCGTTGAACCACAGGCCACCGGTTTGATCCCAGAAATTGCGCATCTGCGAGGCGACCGTGCCAAAACGCGTACCGGCACCGACGATGATCGCGTCATACACTTCGAGTTCATCAACCGTTGCGATCGGGGCAGCCTGGTCGAGCTTGAAATGCGAGGACTTTGCCACGTCTTCCGGCACCAGTTCGGGTACGCGCTTGACCGTTACATCGGCACCGGCTGACTTTGCGCCCTCGGCAACGGCATAGGCCATCGTCTCGATGTGACCGTAGGACGAATAATAAAGGACCAGAACTTTCGCCATTGTCTTCGTTTCCTTTTTCTCTGTTTGCCCGTAACGGGCCGTTTGGGATCTGGTTGCTGCTTCCGGCTCGCCGCCAAGCAGCTTTTTCAGAAATTCAAGGATCATCGGCGTCACCTGTTACAGCCATGTGAGATCAAGCTAACGACGGGTATCCTGCGCCGCCAGTCGGCAGTCACAGCACGCAGTGTCCACATTTGCTGAACAACCTTTGATGATCTTGTTCACTTGCCGCCCAAGGCAAGGGCGCGCGGCAACAATGAGCGGCAGCGCTTGCAATCGGCGTCCGGCACGCTAACGTCCCGACATATAAACCGCATCCGCTTTGCCAAGAGTATCCCCATGAGCCAGACCAAAACAGTCACCGCCGCCATGCTTGCCATTGGCGACGAGCTTCTATCCGGGCGCACAAAGGACAAGAATATAGGCCATCTGGCGGATATTCTGACGCTGTCCGGCATAGACCTCAAGGAAGTGCGCATCGTCGCCGACGAGGAGGATGCGATCGTCGAGGCGCTGAATGCGCTACGCAGCCGGTACGACTACGTCTTCACCTCAGGCGGCATCGGCCCCACGCATGACGACATTACAGCCGACTCCGTGGCCAAGGCTTTTGGCCTGCCCTGTATCCACGATCCGGCGGCGATGACGCTGCTTGCCGACATGTACAAGCGCCGCGAGATGGAATTCACAGAAGCCCGCCAGCGCATGGCGCGCATGCCGGAAGGGTCAAAACACATCCCTAATCCGGTCTCCACCGCGCCCGGCTTCATCGTCGGCAATGTCTATGTCATGGCCGGCGTGCCGCAGGTGTTTCAGGCCATGGTCGACAACGTTCTGCCCATGCTGCGGACGGGAGCAAAAATGCTGTCGCGCGCCATACCCTGCCCTTATGGCGAAGGCGATATCGGCACGCTTCTCGCTGCCATCCAGAAGGCGCATCCGGCGACCAGCATCGGCTCCTATCCGAAATATGACGGTCAACGCTTTTCCACCGAACTCATTGTTCGCGCCCGCGAAACAGGCGCGCTCGAGGAGGCAGCGGCCGCCGTCGAAGCGATGATCGTGGAGCTCACCGCACGGAAAACCTTGGCCAATCCCTCGCCGGACGCCTGATCGTGCTTATGCTGCCTCCTCATACCCGGGCGCCTTGACCAGCGGGCCATCGCGACCCACGTTCATCATCAGAACGGGTCAATAAATCCCGGCAGATGAGGAGGCACCGCAATGAGCTACAAAACCATCATGGCCGTACTCGACGATCCGGCCAGTGCAAGGCAGATCAGCGATTTCGCCAGCTTCCTGTCTGAGCGGTTTTCCGCCCATATCGTCGGTGTCCATGCCGAAACGCTGGCCGCCGTGCCGCTGATCGCGCCGATGGAAATTCCCGATCCCGCTGCCGTTCAGGTGCTGCAGGAAGCCGCCCAGCGCGAAACCTCAACGGTCGAAAAAATCTTTCGTGACCGCATCGAATCCCAGGGCGTTCCGTCGGAATGGCGCAGCTTTGTGTCCGCCAATGGCTATGCCTCCGGCAATGTCATCGAAAATGCGCGCGCGGTCGATCTGATCGTCGCCAGCCAGGGCAATCCTCCCCAAGGCGGGCCGGACAATCACGCAGATCTGGAAGCTTTCCTGTTCGAAAGCGGGCGCCCGATGCTGCTGGTGCCGCGCACCATCAAGGAACCGCAGCCGATCCGCCGCGTGCTTATCGCCTGGAACGGTTCACGCGAGGCGACCCGCGCCACCTTCGACGCACTGCCCTTCCTCAAGAATGCCGAGAGCGTCGAAATCTTCTGCGTCGATCCGCCGGAAACCTCTGGTCAGATGCCGGAAATGGCGGGTGTCGAACTCGCCGCCACGCTGTCGCGCCACGGCGTCAACGTCACGCTCAGGACAGAACATACGAGCGGCATCAAGGCCTCGGCGGCAATCGAAAACCGGCTGGCCGATTCCAGCGTCGATCTTCTCGTCATGGGTGGTTATGGCCATGCCCGCTGGTGGGAAGTGCTGTTCGGCGGCGTCACCCGCACATTGCTCGATTCCATGACGGCACTGACCTTGCTGTCGCGGTAAGCGAAAGGCGATCCTCCTTCTCCCCGTCTTGCGGGGAGAAGGCGAAGTGTTGCGGACTCCTACGGCCGCACCTCCATATAGACGGACTGCCTGCCATCCTTACCGATCACCACGATATCGTAAGATGCCGCAGGGTCATCGCCCATGCCCAGCGAACCGGCCGGCATGCCTGGCACGGCAACGCCAACGATGTCCGGCCTCTCCCTCAGAACCCGTTGCACCGCTTCCAGCGGCACATGCCCCTCGAAGACATAACCATCGGCTACCGCCGTGTGGCAACTCCAGGCATATTCCGGCACGCCCCACTTCGCCTTCACGGCATCCATGTCGTCCACCGCTTGCATGCGCAGTGGCACACCAGCCGCCTGAATGGCTTTCGCCCATTCTTCGCAGCAACCGCAATACGGTTCCTTGTAGACCACCATTTCAACGGCCTGAGCAGACACGGCCGTCATCAGCGCCAAAGCAAGCGCGCCAATCATCGATCTTGGTTTCATCACGACATCTCCATCGTCTTCGAATTTTTAGTCGGAATGTCAGGCGACAGATGCGCCTGTCGCTTCGAAGACCGGAGATCTGGGTGGCGGAACCGGCGGCGCGAAAAACATTGCGACAAGCCCCCTCTCAGTCGCAATGTCAAAGCAGGTCGCGATCCTGACTGGCCGCACCACCGGAAGGTCCGGCACGATCATCGGCATCACCGCGCATGGCGTTTGACCCGCGGCAATCGTGCAGCCGGTTTCACGACACTGATGACCGCCCCGCGCCGCATGCATGGCCACCGGTTCATGCCTGACGGCATATTCAAGCTCGACAACGCTGCCGGGCAAGACTGGAGGATGGCTGTCAGCCGTCATCAGCCCATGCGCCAGAACCAGCACGGCCGCGAACAGGATAGTGATCCGCTTCAAGGTGGTCATGCCGGCATGATGTCACTATCGCACGCGCGGATGAAGCGGCGTGGCCACGGACAAATCGGCGCAAGCTTTCGATCGTCAAGCCGGCGCCGGCCTTACCGTCGTCAGATACGCCGGTCGAAAACGGCAAGCGGGCTTTTAAGCCGGTAAAGCGTGGTCGGACGCCGTGCCCGCTCGGTCTGGCGCTTTTCGCCCTCCACCTCTTCCAGCAGGTTGAGATCGTTGATCTTGCGGCGGAAGGCGCTCTGGTCCAGCCTTTCGCCCATCACCGTCTCATAGATCGCCTGCAGTTCCGACATGGTAAAAACCTCGGGCAGCAGCCTTGCGGGAATGGTGGAATAGGCGCCCTTGCCGCGCAGCCGTTCCAGTGCCGCCCGGATGATATCGGCATGGTCGAACGGCAATTCGCCAACAGCGTCGGCCGGTCGCAGGTCCAGCGCCACCCCTGCATTGTCGAGCAGATCCCGCGGCACCAGCGCGAAATAGGCGATGGAAACAGACCAGTCGCGGGGATCTCGATTCATGGAGGCAAAGGTCTGCAGCTGTTCGAAAAAGATGCCGCTCAGCCCTGTCTTGGCCTTGAGGATACGCATCACCGCGCTCTCAGCATTTGCATCCTCCTCGACATGCACATAACCGCCGATCAGCGCGGGCATGTCGGCAAAAGGCTCGGCTGCGCGCGGCAGTAACGCAACGTGAAGGCGCTCCTCACGCGGCGTCAACAGCACGATATCCACCGTCACGATCGGCCTTGGAAATTCTGTTTCCGCCATATGTTTCAAACCCCTCGCCCGCATGTCCGATCTTCTTCCTTTCATACTCGGCCGGATAAAAAACAACAATTTGCAACATGCAACTTGCAAAATACATTTTGCAAGTTTATATCCGTAGTCAGCGACAGGGCAGCGGTCTCTCAGAGAAACCGCCGCCCCGACGCCCGCAAAACCGAAGGCAGAAGCAAAGGAGTGTTACCATGGGTATGGGACGTTTCAGCACGGCCGACTGGGCCGATTACAATGCACGCCACGTCAACGGCCGCAGCCGTTCGGAAGTCTTTGGTGCCACCGGCATGGACCCGCGTTTCGATCCCGCCGTGTTCGGTTATCGTGAAAGCCGCGACAGCGATTTCAACCCGCTGTCGACGCCGATCATCCTTGCCGCCGATGTCACCGGCTCGATGGGCATGATCGCGCATGAACTGATGCGCAACGGACTGGTGACGCTGACCTCGGAAATCTACGATCGTCGCCCGGTCACCGACCCGCATATCATGGTCGCAGCCGTCGGTGACGCCACCTGCGACAGCGCCCCCTTGCAGGCCACCCAGTTCGAGGCGGATATCTCGCTTGCCAGCCAGATCCGCGGCCTGTGGCTGGAAGGCGGCGGTGGCGGCAATGACGGCGAAAGTTACAGCGCCGCCCACCTGCTCGCGGCCTTGAAGACCACGACCGACGCCTATGAGAAGCGTGGCCGCAAGGGTTACCTCTTCACCATCGGCGACGAACCGATCCTCAATGGCCTTACCGGCCCGCAGATCACCCGCATTTTTGGCACGGAAGGCCCGCGCCACGGCCTGACCGCCCGCCAGTGCCTGGAACTCGCGCAAAAATATTATGATGTCTTTCACATCGTCATCCGCGAGGGCTATGCGTCGATGCGGATGAGCAAGGTGCTGGAGACGTGGGAGCCGCTCCTGCCCGGCCGCACCTTTGTGCTGGAGGATTATCGCCGGCTCGCCGAACTGGTGGTCTCGATCATCGAGATCAACGAGGGCCGCGACGCCGACGACGTTGCCGCCAGCTGGGGCGCAGATGCCGGCAACGTTGTTGCGAAGGCGGTGCGGGCGCAGCCTAAGAGAAGGTTTTTGAACTTTTTCTGATGCCTCGACGGTGCGGCATAAACCCTTCTCCCCGTTTTACGGGGAGAAGGTGCCGGCAGGCGGATGAGGGGCAAACGCCTCAAACTCAGCGCCTGCCCCTCATCCCCTCGCTGCCGCTCCGGACCTTCTCCCCGCACGCAGGGAGAAGAAGCAAGTCGCCCCCCCTCCTGCACACCACTCCCCAACACAAGGAGACCACCCATGACCATCCGCGCACAAGCCGTGATCGGCGCCGCCTATGGAGACGAAGGCAAAGGATTGATGGTCGACCGGCTGGCGGCCGCCAGGCAAAACGCCGTCGTCGTTCGCAGCAATGGCGGCGCACAGGCGGGTCACACCGTCCTCTCGCCAAGCGGCCAGCGGCATGTATTCCACCATGTCGGCTCGGGCACGTTTGCCGGTGCAGCCACCCATTTCAGCCGGTTTTTCGTCGCCCAGCCGATGCTGCTTCTCGACGAACTGACGGCGCTGGAAGACCTCGGCTGCCGCCCGCGCCTCACCAGCGACCCCGACGTATTGGTCACCACGCCCTATGACGTGATCATCAACCAGGCTGTCGAAATGGCGCGTGGTGCCGACCGCCACGGCAGTTGCGGCCTCGGTTTCGGCGAAACGATCGAGCGCAACCTGCGCCCGGCATTCACGCTCACCATGCGTGACCTGTTCCGCCCGGACCTTTGTGCGCGCCTGATCGCCATTCGCGATCAGTGGGTGCCGCAGAGACTTGAAACGCTTGGCCTCACGGCCCTGCCCGACGAACTGGCGACAGCCCTCAAGGCCGAAGCCACGCTGCAGCGCTTCATACAGGATTGCGACGCCACGCTCGATCATGTCTCGCTCTGGCCCGATCGGCGTCTCGCGCAACTGGGCTCGGTCATTTTCGAGGCCGCACAGGGCCTGCTGCTCGATCAGCATTTTGGCGCCTTTCCGCATGTCACCCGCTCGAATACCGGGCTTGCCAACATGCTGGCCGTTGCCACGGAAGCCGGCATCGAAAAACTCGACGTCACCTATGCGACACGCATCTACACCACGCGCCATGGCGCCGGGCCGTTGAAAGGTGAAACACCGAAACTGGAAAACATCCGCGTCGTCGACCCCACGAATGCGCCCAACCAGTGGCAAGGCACGCTGCGCCTCGCCCCGCTTGATCTCGGCATGCTGCGCGGCGCCATTGCCAAGGATCTCGCCTTGCCCCGTAAGGGCATTGTAGTAAATGCCGGTCTCGCAGTTACATGCCTCGACCAGGCGACCGGACCATATTCAGCCACCGACGGCGACGATATCCTGATGCTTGATCCCGCCGATGCGGCTTACGCGATCGCGCAGGCGGTCGCCCTGCCGCTGGTTGCGGAAAGCTGGGGGCCAGGCCGTGATGATGTCGGAAGAAACGTGGATGTGGCGGCGTGAAGAGGAAGGCAAAATGGTGCAGCGGCGTGCCACTGACCTGAACAATACGCGACTTGGCCGATACTAAAAAATCGTGATTTTTCATCCTCGCCCGCTGAGGCGGCGGCGACGCCTTCTGAGCATGCCGCCTCGCCACCCCCTTAATCCTGCTCGTAAACCACCCAGGCTTTTTCGAAATTGCGTGCTGCCAGATCCTCTTCGCGCATCAGCACATAAAGCGCGCCCGGGAAAGGATACCCCGTCGCCTCGTCAGTGCCGATCTGCAGCACCAGATGCCAATCCTTGCCGCCAGCCAGCAGGCGCTTGCCTTCGTCGGTCTGAAACGCCTCACCGCTACCGGCGTCGAGCCCGTTCGAAGCGAACTGGCTCATTGCCTGCATGCCGGACTGGATGGCACGCGGCCAGCCGCCAAGCTGATGGTTGCCGCCCTCGATCGCAGTCGGCCATCCCAGAGAAAACAACCAGCCCGAATAGGTGGAAACGTCATCGCCATTGATCTCGCCAACGACGTCCCAGCCTGAATCGCCGACCGGCACCGTCGTCACTACCGAACGCGGCGTCATTGCCGCGGCCTTCAGGCTGGCAGTGCCTGGAAAATCGGCCAGTTCCTTCGGCAGCGGCTTGCGCTCCAGATCGGCAACTGGCGTGTCATCATAAATGACCTTCCAGCCCGCCTTGCCGCGCGGCTCGTAGCTCGCCGGCAGAACCGGCATGTCGTAGAAGAACAGAAGACGTCCCGTCACCGGCAGCACCTTGTCGAAACCCGGCTCTTTTGCCATAGCGGCCAGATCCACCTGCGCGATGAACGGCAACGGATAGG
Organism: Endobacterium cereale; assembly: GCF_009617585.1. GTDB lineage: Bacteria > Pseudomonadota > Alphaproteobacteria > Rhizobiales > Rhizobiaceae > Neorhizobium > Neorhizobium cereale. The sequence continues at coordinate 546,338 of NZ_WIXI01000050.1, forward strand.
GCTTTGCCACGATTTCCGCCAGCATGCGCTGTTCGGCGGCGGCCTTGGCGGCTGCGTCCGGCGGAAGGCCTGTCATCCCCTCCAGATCCTTTTCATCTATCTCCGCGCCGGCATCTTTCATGATCTTCAGCGTCGATGCCTTTACCTCATCATTGGCGCGCTTGCGCTCGGCCACGAAAGCCTTGCCTTCGGCCTCCGGCATCCATGGCGGCGCGATCCCGGCATCACCATAGAGATTGGCGGCATCGGCATTGAACTGCGCAGCGAGTGTTTCCGCGCTGTCATAGGCCGGCCGCACCGGCCATTCGACACCTTTGGGCAGATCCGGCAGGCCGCCGACCTTCGACGCACCAGGTGCCAGCGTCGCCTCGTCGGACGCCTTGGTATCCAGCACGATCCCGTCGCGTGCCACCTTGATGATCGCCTCGACGCCCGCGGCAGACATGCCCGCCTCTGTCAGCCGGTCAGACAATTCGTCCCTTGAGGACGGCAGCGCCATGACCTCATCTTGCTCCTGCGCCAGTACGGCATGAGGGATCATCATGGAAACGCAGGCAAACAGGCTGCCGGCGAGAGCGAGATGGAAACGGCGGGACATGGTCGGCTCCTCGGGCGGGTCGCGGGATCAAAAAAGCAGTGCCGTGACTCGTGCGGCAAGATCAAGTCGCAGCCGGCTTGCGCGCTCAAGGTGAAGGGTTTGCGACAGATGCTGCGAAAGACTTGAAATATCCCGCATTTGGCCAAGATAGGCGGCGGGCATTGGTTGGAACGGGCATTTTCAACATGGTTTTACGCAGGGTTCGGACCGGTTTTTTCCTGTCATCATTGATTACGGCATGTGTTCTTTCACCTGCCATTGTAGGTGCCCAATCCGGGCTTTTTGGTTTCCTTACCAGCAACTCGTCCGTTTCCTGCAAGCCCCGTGACCGCGCCTGCATTCTGGATGCCGCGCTCGATATCACCATCAAAAATTTTGAAAGCCGCGAGGTGCCCGAAAACACCCGCCCCCATGCCGAGCGGGGTGGCAAACTGCTCGCACTCGTGCCGGAAAGCGATCAGCCTGCCGTGCGCGAGCGCTGGCAGAAAGCCGGAGCGGACGAACAATTTCTGGCCGACCTCACCGAATACCAGATGCAGGCCGCTCCGACGGACTGGATTACGGTCGATGTTGTCACGACCGCGCTTGAAACACAGTCCTCTCCCAACGGCACAAAGCTTTCCGATTTCCTCGATTTCGCCTTCAAGGCCCTCTTGGAAAACGACCCCGACGGCGCACTCGAGCTGTTCGACCAGCATGTCGAAACCATCTGGTACAAGTCCTACAGCACCATGGCGGTGATTTTCGACTGGATGGCAAACAATCACATGGATGCGATCGAAAGTTATGCCGGCGAATACAAGCTGCCGAAATCCACCTTCTATGATCCGCGCGACGGCCTGAGCCAGGCCGCTGCAACGCTCTGCGGGCGCGGCGACACGGAGGATGGCGAGCGCCTGCTGACCATTCTGGAGCGTGACAAACAGAAATGGCAACCCGATCGCGACATGCAGGCAATGGACTGGTCGCGCATGACCACCGGCATTCTCGCCTGCCGTGGCGAGGCAGCGGCACTCGCGCTGGTCGACCCGGTATTGCAACAGATGCAGGCCGACCTCAAACGCGCCGAGGCCATCAAGGTCGACAGCGAGCGAGAATTCGTCATGGGCGTCATCCGCAGCCGTGTCGCCGAAAGCATGATCCAGCCGATCACGCTTCACATGATGGAAGACAACCGCCGTGACGAGGCAATGAAAGTCTTTGTGCGTCTGCCGGTACAGCAATCAACGATGACGCTGGGCGATGTCGCCAAAGGCCCGACAGCCATGCAGTTCCCCGAGCAATCCTTCAACGAGTTTCTGGATCTGCATCGCAACGACGGCTTTTACAGCAGCGATCCGGCAAAGTCGCTGACATGGTATGTCGAGACCCATGATCCACATGCCTCCGGCAATCTCGACTACGAGATGGATGCAGTCGAGATCGCCGGAAAAATCTGGCAAAGCGATATCTCCCGGCGCGCGGCTGAAAAAATCCTGAAGACGCTTGCCGAAAAGGCCGAGAAACAACCCGACCTTCACCGCGACGATCTCGATCTCGCCCGCCTGCAGCTCGCCGGTTTCGGAAAACGGCTGCAGGGCTGCGATGTCACGGATGATTTCCTCAACACCATCCTCGCTCGCATCCCCGGCTACAAATATGGTGAACAGCGCAGCAACGTGCTGATCGATTACATCCGTTATCTCGACACTCCGGCGGCAACATCAAAAACCGGCATTTGCCTGCTGCAATAGTTTTCCGTCCAAAAACCCTTTCCCCATCGACAGGTTAACACCAATGACCACGACGCCATTTCCCGAAACCCGCGAAGCGCTCAGCCTGTCGCTGCAAGACGCAGGTTTCGACATGCCGGTTGTCGAGCATCTGACGGCGCAGGCTCGTCCGGCCATACTGCTTGTCACTTCTGGCTTCGGGGAAACGGAACCGCCGCTTGGCACATCAAGGCTCGGTGGACGGCCTGACCTGCCGCCGGACATGGCATGGCCCACGCGCCCGCCCTATCCGGACGCCGAAGCTCGCGCCGGATATCATCGCCGCGAGGCGGAGCGACTGCTGGCCGATTCCGGAAAACCGCGGTCATGGATGACGCCGGAACAGGGAGAGCGTTTTTCAAAGGAGCACCGGGACAAGGCGGACGCCATCGAGAGCGAGTTTCCACTCGCCTTTTTCGGCCAGTTCGATCTCGCCGACCTGTCGCAGCAACCGGGTTTCGATCTCGCCTTCCCCGATGAAGGCCGGCTTCTGGTCTTTTACGATTTCTGGGAACAGCCCGAGGATTTCACGCCGGCCGCCTCGGTCGGCTGGAAGGTCGTGTGGGATAAGACACCGGCATCAGACCTCGTCCGGGCGCCCTTCCCCGCAGCCCTCACGGCAATCTCGGATGACGACTGGTCTTCCATATTCAAGCCCGCCCACATCACCGGCAAAACGGTCCTCACACCCATTCCGCCAAACGACAAGGGCTGGAATGCATTTCCGCTCGATGACGACGAGGCGCTGGAAGATTACCACGAATGGCTGTCGCAGTTCGGCACGCCGGATATGCAAGGCCGTGCCAACCACCAGTTCGGTGGCTTCCCGCAAACTCTGCAGAACGGCCTGCAGGCGAGAAGCCAACTCGCCGCCAATGGCATCGATTGCGGCAGCGGCGACGCATGGCGCACACCCGAGGCGCAGGCGCTCCTCGCATCCGCAAACGACTGGCGGCTTGTGCTGCAGATCGGTGTCGATGCCCATACCGGAATGAAGCCGCCCGGCGCCTATTACGTGCTAATGCGCGATCAGGATATTGCGGCTCGAAATTTCGATCGCGCCCGCGTCACCTATCAATGTGATTGAGCGCTATTGCCGCCAGGCCGCTTTTCCGACCTGCCGCGATCCTGTAGCCTGCCGATGGGCGCCCCATGCGATACGGGAGAATGGCCGTGGCGACATCGATGATTCTGAGAAAATGGACCGCCAGCATCCGCACTTTAGATGTGGAGGCTTACACTCGTTACGTGGAAACGACCGGTGCCGGCGACTACCGGACGACCGCCGGCTATCTCGGCCATCAGATCGTGGTACGCACGATCGGTGACGGCACGAGCGAGTTTTCGACACTCAGCTGGTGGAGCAGCATGGAAGACATCAAGGCGTTTGCCGGTGAAAACCCGGAAATCGCCCGATATTACCCAGAGGACGACAAATATCTGCTGACCCGCCCGGAAACGGTGGAGCATTACCATGTCGTGTCCGGCGCGCATCCTCCCGGTTGACGACAACCGTTTTGTGCGTCTTACCGCCAATGCCCTGCCCGCTCTAGGCCGGCAGGGCCGAGCGGACAGGATTTGTCAAATGCCATCAGTCCTGATGGCAGTCAGGCTGGGGACGATCAAACCTGGCGCATGCCGCCATCAACACACAATTCGGCGCCGGTGATGTAGCTCGCCTCATCGCTCAACAGGAAAAGTGCGGCCGAGGCCACTTCCGACGGCAAGCCCATACGCCCCATCGGTATCGGCGCGATCAAGGCCGCGCGCGCCTCTTCCGGCACGGCCGCCATCATCTCCGTATCGGTCGGGCCTGGCGCCACGACATTGACGCGGATACCCTTCGGCGTCAGTTCCGCCGTCCACGTGCGGGCGTAAGAGCGCAGGGCGGCCTTCGTTGCGGCATAGGTGCCATACGAGGCAAAACCGCCCTGATCGGCAATCGATCCCATCAGCACCACCGAAGCCCCGTTGCCCATGGCGGCGAGTGCCGCCTGCAGGCCGAAAACGGCACTCTGCACGTTGACCGCAAAATGACGCTCGACATGGTCCAGCGTCTCTTCCGTCAACCGAGCCGGTTCGGACATGCCGGCATTCAGCACCAGCGCGTCGATGCGGCCATGCGCCTGCTGTACTTCTTTGACCACCCGCACCATGTCTTGTGGAACACTCGCATCCGCCACGAGCCCAGTCGCGCCCGGACCGATCGACGACGCGGCACTTTCGACCTCGGCCTCACGTCTTCCGGTGAGAAAAACGGTCGCACCTTCGGCCACAAGGCGCTGTGAAATTGCAAGACCAATCCCTTTTGCGCCGCCCACGACCAGTGCGACCTTACCTGCCATTCGAGCCATCGTAACATCCTTAAATTGACGATGGCGCATAGATATATATCGTGTATCTGATATCAATTACGCACTTTGAGTAGCCTAGATATGAACAATGATACCGACCTCGAGACCCTTTCACATAGCGCGCTTGAAAACATGGCGATGGTGCGCCCCGTTCTCGACAAGATCGCCGACAAGTGGACGATCCTGATCCTGACGGTGATTTGTCCTAAACCGTCGCGTTTCAACGAGATCAAACGGCGCCTGAACGGCATCACGCACAAGGCGCTGGCCGATGCCCTGAAGCGCCTTGAACGCAATGGCCTGGTGACGCGGACGGTTCTGCCGACGAGCCCGATCGGCGTGGAATATGCCATCACGCCATTGGGCCACTCGTTGCGCCAGCCCTTCGAGGCGCTTTGTGCCTGGGCGCTCACCCATGGCAGCGATATCCATGACGCCGCGGCGCAATACGATCGTGGCAGGGCGGGATGAGATCTGGTTCATCATACTGTCCCTGTTCGGCCTTGCGCCGGCACCGACAATGACCGACGCCTCGGTCCTGAATTAAACTGCGGATACCTGCCTCTCCCAAAGGAACATTCATCCAATGCCCAATGCCAAGACAAAAACACTGCCGAAGGATTTCGAGGCTATTTTGGCAAGCGGGGATGCAGAAGCGATCCGGTCGGTTTTCGACGCCTGCGACGTGAATGCGCGCGGCGGCGTGTTCAAACAGACGGCGCTGGCCTTCAACGAACTTCCCGATGAGATCGCGCATTGGCTGATTGCCAACGGCGCCGATCTTCAGGCACCCGATAGTTATGGAGAAACACCACTGCACAGCCGCGCCGGGCACTGGCAGGGCAGGATCACCGGTCTCATCGAACTGGGCGCTGATGTCCATGCCGTCGATACGCGAGGCAATACCCCGCTGCACAATGCCGCCAACGTCGGCAATGCCGAGACGGTGAAAATCCTGCTTGCGAATGGCGCGCGCAAAGAGGCTGCCAACAATCAGGGCCTTTCCCCGTTGGAACATGCTCTTCAACGCTGCACCAATCCGGGTATCCCGCAGCTCGTTGAGGTCGCGGACCTGATCTTGAACACACGCCCGCAACAAAAGGCCAGCGCCAAAAGCTTTGCCGCTCGCCTTTTCGGTCGCGCACCGAAGGAAACGGATCCTGTATCGGCCAGAATGCGGGAGTTCGTGCAAAAGATCGGCGCCAATTTCGAGTTTCACCGTGCCGGCTTCAACCCTGAAAGCCGGGATGCCACCAGCGCAGCACTTGATCGCCTTTATGTGCTGTTCAATGTGCCGCCCGTGCCGCGCCGCAGTTTGCATGACGGGGTATCGCCCATCATCGCCAGCGCGAGCACCTGGCCTGACCGCCACGAGGAATTGTGGGAACTGCTTGTGCCTTCCAGCGGCCATGCCGCAACTGTGCAGGGCGAGGTCATTCGTATTTCCGGGCGCATTTCACGAGAGCTGGACGGCAATGGCGGCATCAACTGGGATGCGGATTTCAAGTTGATGGCGGACGCCCTCCTCGACCACCTCGGCTCGGGCAAGGCGCTGCCGTCGCCGGATCTGCAGGAAGCGGCAGGGATCGTCAGTGACGTGAAGCGGAAACGGGGCGATACGGACCGGCTGGCGGAATTGGCGGTACAATGGGTCGCGCTCAATCCGAAACCACTTCCGCTGCCATTACCGGCATACAGTCGCTAGGGCCGTTTCCATTGACCATTAAACGGATCTAGCCGCGTCGGGAACCAATATGCAAATCGAAGACCTGCCAGATGCCGACGATCGCACGGCCGTTGCCGAGTTCTCCTTGTCTTTCAATGGATACAAACATTTCGGCTCATTTCAGGCAGCGGCAGACGCAGCCAATGCGCAACGTCGTGACACGCTGGAAGACCTCAGGAACGAACTGTTCATGGCTTCGCGTGGCTCGAACCATCGCGGAGATAATGAGTTCCTCGATGTCTACCGCGAGCTTTTGCCGTTTTTCGAACGCCTGCTGACATCGCCCCGATGACGGTGCCTAAGCCTGCAAGGTCAAATCCGCACAGGCGCGGCGGCACTGCTCTCGGTCTGGCGTGTAACTAGCCTGCATGTCCTTCCATTACCAATAGTCACCCGGGCCTGCTTAGGATTTTTCGGACCGAGGGAAAGGATAAGCGCCCGGCGTGAATGCCCAGTCCGGCCACGCTGGGGGAAACCCCTCCTCCACTCGCGGTCCGTGATCGCACCGTTCCGATAATCCTCAACGAGATCAGATGCCCGGCTTCTGGCATCTCTATCGATCATATCGGCAACTTCGGCGGCAGGCGTTTTCTGGCACTCTCGATCATCCACTCGACGACGCCCAGCGGGATGCCTTGGACCAGGCCGTCAAAAGTCATGCGCCCATCCTGATCATGGTAGTTGACGCTGGCGATCATCGTGTCGTGCGTATCCCACAATTCGAGGCACATCATGTCGTCGACGACATTGCTGAAGAGCATGACCCGATAGGTCTGCCCCTCGATTTCCACCATGTCTTCCACGGGTGCTCCATGTGTGCGGATATTTGCTTCGCCCTGATCCAGCCCGAGCCGCGCGGTTTCACGCGCTCGTCCAATCCGCATGATCTTCTGCAAGCCCGCGGTTCCACCAGTCATGCGGGTCAGCGTATATCGTCGTTTCCGGCCAGCGCGGATCGATTTCCGTATCCTGTCGCCATGTCAGATGCACTCTGGCAATGCGCCCGTCATCAAGCAGAAAAAGCGCGGTATCACGATCGTAACGACGGCCGATCAGTCGGGCATTCAGGCCGCAAAGCACGTGTCCCGGCCCGACTTCCTTGCGCAATTCGTGCTCGAAGCCTGCGCGGAAGCTTTCGCTTCCGGCGTTATCCTCCACGGCCTCCCATGGCGTGAGCCATCGCATCTCCACACCCCAATGCCGCGTGGCCGCCAGCAGCAGCACCGTCCCGCCCGCGATCGCCACGCAGCTCACCGCGTCGGCGATCTCCCGCAATGGTCCATGTCCGATCAGGGCGTCCTCGGTGATTTGCTGGCCAAAGCCGGGATCGGCGTAAGCGGAATAGACGTCGTCTGTCTGGCTGATGGCATTGAAGGAGGTCGCGACGATGCCCGTGCCGCATCCGCTGCAGCGCAAGAGATAGGAACCGTGTTGCACCACCGCCTGCCGTTCTTCCGATCCGCAGGTCGTGCATATCTCGATACCGGGCCCCTGCATGTCGGGTCGCGGATAGGTACGAAATTCAGCCGCCCACTTATCCTGCGACGGCTTTATCTTGAAGGGCGGCAGCCGGTCGTAAATGAAATCAAACCTGAAATTGCGGTCCGGCATCAGGGTCACCGTCGCCGAATACCAGGCATGCTTTTCTGCATGCGCCTTGGCCATGGCGGTGCGCAACTCCTTCAGGGCATCGGTGGCATCGTCCTCGACGACGAAGGACTTGTTTTCACCGGCATCCAGCCGACACATTCCGGCCTCTTCGGAAAAGCGTGTGATGGCGTTAAAACGATAGGTCGCGGCAATCCAGCCGGTATCCGGCAGCGCCGCTTCAACGCAGGCGACGATCTTCTGGTAAAGGGCTTCGATTTCAGACGGCATTCCGGTCCAATCCACATCTCATGCAACAGATGCGCGCACGCCGCTCTTGCGCCTCTCTCGGGCACAGTCACGGCACGGCGCGTCCCGCACGGCACGGCGCGTCCCGGACATAGCGCCTGCTCCCCGGCCGGCAAGTTGGTACAATTACCCCGCTCATCCACAGCCACATCGCCCACCTGCTTGCCTTTAATCGGCAATTGCCGCTATGACAGGCTGCAAGAAGGCCGGAAAACCGGCCTTTTGGCGTTTCCGCTCTCACCGGCGCGGCCGCCCGTTTCCTTCACACATTGCTTGCGGAGCCCGTCGGATGTCTCTTCCCGATAAAGCCTTTCCCGTTTCCTGGGACCAGTTCCACCGTGATACCCGTGCCCTGTCCTGGCGCCTGTCCGGCCTTGGCCAAACCTTCAAGGCCATCGTCTGCATCACCCGTGGCGGTCTGGTACCGGCGGCGATCATCTCACGCGAACTTAATATCCGCATGATCGACACCGTCTGCATCGCCACCCGCCATGATTACGTCAATCAGGGCGATACCGTTCTGCTGAAGGGCATTTCGCCCGAACTGATGGAGAATGGCGGCGAAGGCGTGCTGGTCGTCGACGACCTCACCGATACCGGCAAGACGGCGCTGGAAGTGCGCGCCATGATGCCGAAGGCGCATTTCGCCTGCGTCTATGCAAAACCGTCAGGCGTGCCGACCATCGATACCTTCGTGACCGAAGTCTCTCAGGATACCTGGATCTATTTCCCCTGGGACATGGGCTTCACCTATCAGGAGCCGATCGCCAAGGGTCACCGCGGCTAAACTTCACGTTTCGGCGACAACTGATTCGCCCGTGAAAATGCTGGCCAGCCCTTTCCATGCAGGGCTGGTCTTCCAAATGCGCAAGGCGTCTCATTTCGGCACGAAAAACAGAGCCTTCACGCCTTCTCACCGCCGCTCCTTCCATATTTAGGGGGGCTGCGATGCCTAAGCCACAGGCGCAAGCGCTCTGACGCCGGCGCGACACAATCCACCGGAAAATGTGGCAATTTATCGTCGCTTTTGTGGTGCACGGCCGTTCATTTTCCGGCTCATCAGTCCACAAGCCCGTAAAACTTTCTCGCAAGCCTCTGAGATTCAAAGGCTATTTTTTCTCCCCGTTTTCCACAGCCCCCAACCACAATATCTTGTGGTTAAAAAAGTGTGGCAGACCAGCCCTTGACCCAAAGCCTGCGACTCGGCATGAATGATCCCATGTTGCGGCGGCGACTGGACCGGAAATAACGAGGCCGGCCCTTCTTCGATTTGTAGATTTCCTGAATGGTTCGGGCCGGTCATGATGATCGCTCGGCAACGGGTTTTCGTGCGCGTTCGAATGTCTGCCAATGCGGTGTTCAAGGCTGGTAAAATAATCTGTTAATGCTATATTTAGTGTTTGCAGCCAGCATCGGACACAAGATACAGGTAGGCAATCACTGCTGATTCACCTGGATCATCGAATCCGACCGGCTGCCCATGATGGCGAGCGGCCGGCGCTGAAGATTTGCGCCCAGAGCGGCGCCACGAACTAAGGACGAGACCATGCGCATTGAACGTCGTTTCACCAAGCCCGAGACCGGGGCTTATGGCGAGATCGCTTTCCGCAAGGCGGTGAGCGAGATCCGCAACCCGGACGGCTCCATCGTTTTCCGTCTCGCCGATATCGAGGTTCCGACCCAGTTTTCGCAGGTCGCCACCGACGTTCTGGCGCAGAAGTATTTCCGCAAGGCCGGCGTGCCGAAATTCCTGAAGAAGGTCGAGGAAAACGATGTTCCTTCCTTCCTGTGGCGTTCGGTTGCCGATGAGAAGGCGCTGAAGGATCTGCCGGAAAACGAGCGTTACGGCTCGGAAACCGACGCGCGTCAGGTGTTCGATCGTCTCGCCGGCACCTGGACTTACTGGGGCTGGAAGGGCAAATATTTTTCCACGGAAGAAGACGCTGCAGCGTTCAAGGACGAGCTTGCCTACATGCTCGCCACGCAGCGCGTTGCTCCGAACAGCCCACAGTGGTTCAACACCGGCCTGCACTGGGCCTATGGCATTGATGGCCCCGGTCAGGGCCACTTCTATGTCGACCCCTTCACCGGCAAGCTGACCAAGTCCAAGTCGTCCTACGAACATCCGCAGCCGCATGCCTGCTTCATCCAGTCCGTTGAGGACGACCTCGTCAACGAGGGCGGCATCATGGACCTGTGGGTGCGCGAAGCCCGCCTGTTCAAGTATGGCTCCGGCACCGGTTCCAACTTCTCCTATCTGCGCGGCGAAGGCGAAAAGCTTTCCGGCGGCGGCAAGTCGTCGGGCCTGATGTCGTTCCTGAAGATCGGTGACCGCGCTGCCGGCGCCATCAAGTCGGGCGGCACCACCCGCCGTGCGGCCAAGATGGTCGTTGTCGACATCGATCATCCGGATATCGAAGCTTACATCGACTGGAAGGTGAAGGAAGAGCAGAAGGTTGCCGCTCTCGTCACCGGTTCCAAGATCGTTGCCCGTCACCTCAAGTCGATCATGAAGGCCTGCGTCAACTGCGAGGCCGATGGCGAAGATTGCTTCGACCCGTTGAAGAACCCGGCCCTCAAGCGCGAAATCCGTGCTGCCAAGAAGGATCAGGTTCCGGAAAACTACGTCAAGCGCGTCATCCAGTTCGCCAAGCAGGGTTACAAGGATCTTGATTTCAAGACCTATGACACCGACTGGGATTCGGAAGCCTACCTGACGGTTTCGGGCCAGAACTCCAACAACTCCGTCTCCCTCAAGGACGACTTCCTGCGCGCTGTCGAAAACGACGGCGACTGGAACCTGACCGCCCGCAAGGACGGCAAGGTCATGAAGACGCTGAAGGCACGCGACCTGTGGGAAAAGATCTCCTACGCCGCATGGGCTTCTGCCGATCCGGGCCTGCACTACAACACCACCATGAACGACTGGCACACCTCGCCGGCCGCGGGCCCGATCCGCGCCTCGAACCCGTGCTCGGAATACATGTTCCTCGATGACACCGCCTGCAACCTGGCGTCTCTGAACCTGTTGCAGTTCAAGTCGGCGCTCACCAAGCGTATCGACATCGCCGATTACGAACATGCCGTTCGCCTGTGGACCGTCGTTCTCGAAATCTCGGTGATGATGGCGCAGTTCCCGTCCCGCGAGATTGCCGAACGTTCTTACGAATACCGCACGCTCGGCCTCGGTTACGCCAATATCGGCGGCCTGCTGATGTCGTCAGGCATCCCGTATGACTCGACCGAAGGCCGCGCGATCGCCGGTTCGCTGACCGCCATCATGACCGGCGTTTCTTACGCCACGTCCGCTGAAATGGCATCGGAACACGGCCCCTTCCCGGGCTTTGCGCCGAACCGCGACAACATGCTGCGCGTCATCCGCAACCACCGCCGCGCCGCTCACGGCGAAACTGCAGGCTATGAAGCCCTGTCGGTCGATCCGGTCGCTCTCATCCACGAAGAGAACCCGGATCAGGATCTGGCCGTGCATGCCATGGCCGCATGGGACAAGGCGCTGGAACTCGGCGAAAAGCACGGTTACCGCAACGCCCAGGTCTCCGTTATCGCGCCGACCGGCACGATCGGTCTCGTCATGGATTGCGACACGACCGGCATCGAGCCCGACTTCGCACTGGTGAAATTCAAGAAGCTCGCCGGTGGCGGTTACTTCAAGATCATCAACGGTGCGGTTCCGGAAGCGCTGCGCACGCTCGGTTATTCGGAAAGCCAGCTGGCCGAAATCGAAGCTTATGCTGTCGGTCACGGCAACCTCAACCAGGCCCCGGCCATCAACCCGTCCTCGCTTGCCGCCAAGGGTTTCCCGGCTGACAAGATCGAAGCCGTCAATGGTGCGCTGAAGGCTGCCTTCGACATCAAGTTCGTGTTCAACCAGTGGACGCTTGGCGCCGACTTCCTCAAGGAAACCCTGAAAGTTTCCGACGAGCAGCTGTCGGACATGAGCTTCAACCTGCTCGAGCACATCGGCTTCTCCCGCAAGGACATCGACGCCGCCAACATCCACGTCTGCGGTGCGATGACGCTCGAAGGTGCGCCTTTCCTCAAGGAAGAACACCTCGCCGTCTTCGATTGCGCCAATCCTTGCGGCAAGATCGGCAAGCGTTATCTCTCGGTGGAAAGCCACATCCGCATGATGGCTGCTGCCCAGCCGTTCATCTCGGGTGCGATCTCCAAGACGATCAACATGCCGAACGACGCCACCGTCGAGGAATGCGGCGAAGCCTACATGCTGTCCTGGAAGCTGGCCCTCAAGGCCAACGCGCTCTACCGTGACGGCTCCAAGCTTTCCCAGCCGCTGAACGCCTCGCTGATCGACGAAGACGATGCCGAAGACGCTCTCGAAGAGCTGATCCAGGCACCGGCTGCCGCACAGGCTGTCACCGTCACCGAAAAGATCGTCGAGCGCATCATCGAGCGCGTGTCGCGTGAACGTGAAAAGCTGCCGAACCGTCGTCAGGGCTACACCCAGAAGGCCAATGTCGGCGGTCACAAGGTTTACCTGCGCACCGGCGAATTCGGCGACGGCCGCATCGGTGAGATCTTCATCGACATGCACAAGGAAGGCGCCGCTTTCCGTGCGATGATGAACAACTTTGCCATCGCCATCTCGCTGGGTCTCCAGTACGGCGTGCCGCTCGAAGAATATGTGGAGGCCTTCACCTTCACCAAGTTCGAGCCGGCCGGCATCGTGACGGGCAATGATGCAATCAAGAACGCCACGTCGATCCTCGACTACGTGTTCCGCGAACTCGCCGTCTCCTACCTCAGCCGCCACGATCTGGCGCATGTCGATACGTCTGACTTCTCCAACACGGCACTCGGCAAGGGTATCGAAGAAGGCAAGACGCAGCTCGTGTCGACCGGCTGGACCCGTGGCTACAAGCCGACCCTGATCCAGGGTGGCCAGGGCATCGACCGCGCCGCCGGCGATCCGAAGGGATCGGCCACGGCCGCCCCTGCCCGCGCCTCGGCAACGGTAACGTCGCTGGGTGGCTCCTCGTTTGCCGGCTCTGCCGCCCGCAAGCTGGAACCGACCGTCGCCATCTCGACCTCCGAAATCGTCGCCTTCAAGCGCGATTACGAGGAACGCGCCAAGGAACTGGCTGAAGAGATTGCCGAGGACGCAGCCGTTGCGACTGAAAGCGAACAGGCAGCAACCGCACTGTTCTCCGACAAGGCCGCAGCCGATGCCGCCTCCGCCAAGGCCGAAGCCAAGAAGGTGGAAGCCGACCGCCGCATGAAGTCGATCATGCAGGGGTATACGGGCAACATTTGCAGCGAGTGCCAGAACTTTACGATGGTGCGCAATGGTACGTGCGAGAAGTGCGACACTTGTGGCGCGACGAGCGGTTGCAGCTGATTGCCTCACCGCTAGCTTAGTCATTGTCTCGTCCACGGTAACATCGCCGTAGGTGAGATTGACTGGATCAGTCCAGTCAACCTCACCGCAACCAACCGCAGAGCCAAGCAGTTGACGTCAAGAGCAGGATTCTTGAGAAAGCAACCGAGCTACTTAACATTCATAAGTTAGCGATAAATAAGAATTGACCTCTTAGAAACGGGGGCGACTCACTGGCTGCAAAGCAACAGGAGTCGCCCCTTTTGCGTTTCTACATTAAGACGCGACAGCGCCTCCAATTACATTTAGTAAAATGGCGTAAAATACTGAAATTTAACGACTTGTTAATGATTTTATATTGCAAAATATACGACTTCGGACTACGATATTAATCGAATCGGCAAGCAAAAGGAGGATGTTTTTGAGAAGGAGGATTTTCCTCCGCGAAGTCGCAACCGAGACGGCAATCTCGGTCACGACAACTTGCGAATAGTGCTTCAAGCATTCGCATGACTGACAGATTCAAATCCGCCTAGCCTTAAGCAAAAGCACTATAGGAGGATTCGGGTCCGAGAGTCGAGTTGGCTTGTCGCGTTTCACACAGCTCCTGAAAGGAGACGAAATGGCAGACAGAAAAACCTTCGATGTTGGAAGAGATTCGAAAACCGGTCACTTCATACCGGTGAAGGAAGCCGAACGTCGTCCTGGCACGACGACGGTCGAACGTATTCCCAAACCAGGGCGCGGCGACACCAAAGGTGAGCCCGCACGTCGTAAGTAAGTGGCGAGGGCAAGGTGACTTGATCCTTGCCCTAGCTCACGCAGACAACTCCTGTAGTGGATGACCAAAATGAAAGATGATCAGGATGACGTGGCTATTCGGGCCGCGTCGAAGATTTTTGGCGACATGCTGAGACGCCAACGTCAGAAGAGCCAGTGGATGTTCCGCGAATTGGCTGAGAAAACTGAAGTAGAGGAAGACATAATCAGTCAGCTTGAAGCTGGCGAACCAGTCGGAACTGAAATCGAGCATGAGAGACTCTGCGAATTCCTTGGCCTTCCGGTCGATACGTTTGCAAAGTTGATCCGCAACCAAAGGGCGCTGCTTGAGACAACTGGACAGTCATCTTCTGAAACTATGCCGTCTAACGTGGTGAAGATCAGCGGATATAGGAACAAATGGGCAAAGACCACTACACATCCCGAGGCCTGACAAGCACGGAGATGATGGTCGAGACCTTGAGGTGCAGAAACGATTTCGAAATTGCTCATGTAGAGCGAGTCGATATCGTTTCTATCCTCGAATTTAAACTCGTCCAGCATTTCCCGGAATTCCGTCTCATCATCATGAGAGATGGCGACATGGAAACAGAAGCGACAGCCGATCCTCGCAACAATAGAATTTTCGTTCGACGGTCGCTCTACAGAGCGGCGTGCGACAATGATCCGGAGGCAAGATTGGTGCTGGCGCACGAACTTGGCCACTACCTGTTGCATGAAGAAAAGAACGCGCAAATGCATACGGATAGGAAGGGATCGGTTCAGGCGATCAAGCAAATGACAGCGCTCGAAAGTACGGAAGATCAAGCGGACATGTTCGCCCGCCATTTCCTCGCCCCTCCCCGACTAGCTTACCACTACCGCAATTCTCCTAGCGAGTTGGCCTCATCGGCAGGGATTCCGCTAAGGATAGCTCGTGGCAACATTACGATGTCAAAGTGGCCTGAAGTTTACGCCATACGGCATCTCCATGATGGCTCTTTCGACCATGCCACAAACACCAAATAACGAGTGATTGCAATAATCTGCGCCTTCAGAGCGCGAGACAAAGGTAGGTCATGTCAGTTCCAAAATTTGGTTTCTCCGCATACTTAAAGCTCATCAATGCGAACCCTCGCCCTCAACGCCGGTTGATCCGTGAGCGCTATCAACCGAGCAGCGGCGGTTACGATTTTCATCGTAGCCTTCGGCAACGTATTCAACGAATTGCATTTGAAGGGCTGTCACGGGAAGCGAGCCTAGCGTCAACACAGCTTATCACGAAGCCTTCCGAGCGCGAATCTGCGAGGAGAGCGATTGAGCGCTTCTTCACCTGGCGCGAACAAAATCCTGGCGACCTTGAGCCAAGTGGTCATTTACTGTTCGTCAGCCCTAGGGGGTATTTCAAGATTGATTTTACTGCGAATTTCATCTTGGAGATAGGCGGGCGAAGAACGGCGGTTCATATCTGGAATACGCGCCATACTTTAGCAGGAAATCTGGCGCGAGCTGCGTTGGCAACCGTAGCCGCCCGGCACCCTGCGGAAAACCGCCCAGACGATTTCGCGGTACTATCTCTACAAGACGGCTCATTTTATCGTTGGTCAGACGCAGATAGGTCGACGGCCGCCCTAGGAGAGCGATTACTACAGATCATCGACCTAGATTTTGCGGCTGCTCGCACCGAGCTTGGCTTACCAGCATCACCAGACGATGACGCTCCTGCTGCATATCGTTAGATGGCCCGTTGACGAATCTGGCGATAAGATCGTGGACGAAGACTACGATGCTCTCGGCTAATTCTCGACATTGGACGATCCGGCTGGCGTCGCGGATTTGATCGAAGTCCGACAGACCTGATCGGGATATGCGGTTGTTCAGACTTTGGGGCCTGAGCAACCGCTTCAGGTAGCTCATTTTCTTTTGCGAGCAAAGCCGCTCAGCTTCCTGTCCTAATGGATTGTCAATGGTATGAGTGCGTTGCCGTCCCGAAAAGTCTCTACAAGATGTACGTTTTCAAGCCCTTCCCAATAACGCGGGTTGATGTGTTCGAATACGATCATCTGAAACTCATTGCCCATTTCATTAGCTGTTATGATGAACTGATCCAAGAGATGGAGGGCCAGCCTCACCTTCGCGACGTCGCTCTCGTCGACATCCTCCTCCCCGTCCCCAGTCTTCTGATCATCCTCGCCCCAATACGGCCGAGAAAACTGATCGACAATCAGGAAGGGCGCAACATGAATGCCTCCGTTCCTCATTATCAACTCGTGCAGACCTAAGAAGAGGAACAGGTGAAGAAACATGTGATTAGAACTGCTACCGACGTTCTCGGTCGAAGCAGTCTTCGGTTTGCGAAGGTGGAGTTTCTTCTGCGAATAATTAAAGGCGGAGCGATACTCCCCGTAGTTTCCGAGAGCGGCCTTCGTCAGTGTGATGTAGTCTTGGATCGCCTCGTCTAGCGCTTTGATGAATAGCTCTTTGCGGTCTTCGACCGGTGACACGACGAGTTCATCGATCTGAGCCTCCAGGCTCTTAATCAACTCACTGTTGTCAGGGGGCGGGTCTGACTCCGGATCACCATAGAGTTCCAGCTTAGCTTTCGTTTCGCCAATGAAGATGTACTTATCTTTATCGCTCTCGAAGTTTTCGATCTCGGCAGGCAGCCCTTGAAGGTCCTGCTCAAGCTTTCCGCGATGTGCCTCCAGCCCCTTGATGATCTCCGCGACGTTGCTATCAAGCGGCGTCCGTCGAGCAGAAGCAGCCTTTATTTCTTGTAAGCCGCTGGAAAGACTTCTGAGGATGTCGTCAAACACGGATGTTTGAACCGTTTCATCGAAATTTCTAATCAGGTAGTCAACCGGCAGAAGGCTGTCCGCTGTCTCCTTTAAGGTCGTCTTATGATTTCCGTACTCCAGAGCAAACTTTCGGAGCCCCCTGATCTTCCGCGACACTCGGTACAGCTCTGAAGAAATCTCTTCATACTTTGCAGACACCTTCGGGTCCGGGCCACTCTCTCGCTCTGCAACCATATTTCTCAAAGCGGTCATCGACGCATTGGGACCTGTGTCTTCGGCAACGAGGCCAAATCCTTTGGCCCGAGCTACCGTCTCGGCTAGCTGCACACCGAACTGCTCGCGTTTTTCCTCCGTCTTCGCGGAAAGCTTTTGCTGACGAGCAAGGCTTCGCTCCAACTCCGAGCGCTTCTCACGTTTCAGTATATTCTCGACCGTGTCTATGCCCACAGCAATATCGAAGATACGCGGTAACGCCTCTTGGTACCGGGCCTGGTTTTGCTTGTCGAAAAACTGATCACTGTGCGTGATGATGTCTTGCGAGATTGTATTGAAGAGCAAGAAATAGCGGAAGGATATGCGAGAGCCCGCTTGCAACGTCCTTCCACCAAACGGAATCTTCACGTCCTGATCAATGCCAAAATCGGCGCTAAGGAGCTTCTTCAGGGCGCTTTCGTTGATATTGGGATTTGGCTCTGCATCCGGGACATCACCTGTCGAAGAGAAGTAGTAATCAGGCGATGCTGACGTCCCCTGCGGCGCGCGTCTAGCCAGCATGTAAATCTTGTCATTCACGTGAAGGCGGAGGCCATACCACGAGACGTTTTCGTTGATGATGCTTTCTGAGATGCGATGGTCACTGGCAAACATACAGTAGTCGATGATGTCCAGGATGGCCGTTTTACCAGTGTGGCTCGCGCCAGTAATTATGTTTACCTTGTTTGGCAAAAACGTAATGTTGCGTCTAACTCCAACTTTGAGCCAAAGCTGCAAGCTTTCGATATGAAACTTCATAGTTTGATCCGCGCATTGAGGTAGAAAACGTCTGCCCTTCCTGAGATCAGAGCAGCTATGTTGGCTGAAGCGCGGTTCACCCGCTCGGCTCTTTTGCCCATCTCTGGATTGTAAGGCAAAGCGGACGCGATCACTGCGCCCTCATCCTTCAGCCGAACTACACCGACCTCACACAGGAACTGCAGAGCACTCACTGTGGGAATTAGGGATGCCGTATAGCGTTCGTTGAAATTATAGAAATGCTGGATGTTATCGATTAGGTACTGTTCGAAGCTCACAAAGCGGAACCTGCCATCAGCCAGCTTTCTGACCGTCTCGCGGTGCGCCACAATCGGCAGGATCAACGCAATCTTTGGAAGGGTGAGGTAGCCAGCCTTTTCTAGGACGACAGAGAGCGCGAATGCGTTGATACCAAGGTTGTTGTAATACGAGCTGACCTTCACTTGTAACGATCTTTCCAGTTTGTCAGCCAGCCGATAACCGGGCGATCAGAAAGATCGTAGAATCCACCATTGCTCATAGGGATCGGAAGCTCCTGAGAAGCGAGGCTCAGCCTTCTCTGCCGCAAATGGCCGACAATTGCGCGGGCAGAAGCGCCCTCGTCTCCACATACCCGTAGGCCAGGGTAGACTTCGAGGAATTTACCCTCCCACATGGTGGCGGCCTCATCTTCCAAGTCATCAACATCAGATTGGGTGATGTCTCCATCTTGGATGAGCCGTTCTAGGTTGTCGCGGAAGTGCAGCCGTCTGGTGGTAAACTTAGTATGGAACTCCGTGTTGTCCGCTGCAATGTCGTCGATATCCACCAACTGCTTGATGAATGTCTGCTCGGACAGGTTTTCAGGTAATAAAGGTGGGAACTGTCGAAACAGCAGCGTACCGCTACGAGCCTTATCGAAATGTCGTCGGTATTTTTGATTGAACTCGTCAAAGCTAAGGATAATCTTGCCGCCCGCTTTAACGGTGACGAAGGAATTCTGCCGCACTTCGGAATCGACCGCGTTGAAAACGTCGTCGATCCGCGACAGATGTATCTGCTTTTCGGCGATAGATGTCTTACAAAGATCGATGATTTCATTCTTTCCCAGCGCGAAAGATAGATTTTGGAAGAACCGCTCGGAAACACCCCGGTCGAGCGCGAGGACATCATCGACATAGCCCTGGATCGTGATGTCTCTGGTCGAGCCTCTGAGTGACACTATATCCGCAACGAGTTCAGCATAAGATTTGCCGGATGACTTGAAGGCGTTCAAAGAAGTTAGGAAGGCGTTCTTGTCGTTCTCCGACTTGTTGGATGCAAGCAGGAAGCTGGTCTCTTTTAGGAAGGCCAGCTGGGAACTTATCGAAGTGCGACCGTCGGCCGGGTCGATAATCAGCTTGCACCAGTTCGAAATCGATTTCCAGAGGTCTCCATCCAGCGTCGTCAGGTTGATTGGACTACCCTGGGCACTCGTCTGCACCGTATGCTTCAGCTGGACAAGCAATCGCGTGCCGTCGGCTCTCTCGACGTGTACGTCGTCCAAGACTTCCAAACCGGCGGTTTGGCCAGCCTTCAGATTCAGCAATTCATTTAGAAAATAATAATACTGATAGTCGAAACCAATCGATTTATCTTCTGCGCTAGTCGTATCGACACGCAACTGACCGCTCATGTTCTGCCCACAAAAATAGTCATCACTTACCCAAAGTTGTTGCCGTATGACGTAGCAGCTGAAAATTCCTTCATCAATGTAGCTTAATCAGCACGAGGAGTTTAAACGCACATTAGCGCCCCTAAAGACGTCTGCGGAGCTTGGAGAGTTATGGAGCAAAACAGGCACGTATCGGGCATTTGTTCTGCAGATTTCGGACGGCAATCTGCGTCATATCAACCAGTCCCCTGTAGCCATTAAAAAAGCGCTTCCAGTTCGTCCATTTTTGCCCACTCGATGCAACCCTCTGGCAACTTCGCTTCGTGGTCGATCAAACCGCGAAATAGTTCAGTCACGACCTTTTTTCGCTCTCCATCATCCTGGAGCGCGCGCACAGCCGAATACGGCTTTTCACCAGTTAAGGCAGTATCGAAGAAAGCGGCCTCGAAATGAACTCGTGATGCGACGAGACGGGTTGTCTTGGCCTCCAGTTGCTTCTCAACTGCCGCCAGTATGTTTCCGTTGGTCGTCCATGCTGGATTGACGATCTCTTTCTGCTCGCCTGTCTTTTTATCCTTGCTCATGGTCTTAGGAGTATCGGTATCGTGGAGGATCGAATACGAGGCTCCGAACTGATTCAAGATTTTTGCAAGAGAGGCGATGGTGGCCTTCCCTCGGGCGCGTATTACGTGAATATCAGAGAAGGACTTGTCCTCGTTCATGATTAAACGGAAAGCCGAGTATTCCGTATCTCCCTCGACCAAGACGACGCGACCACCAAAGAAAAACTCGGCCACGTAAGGATCATAGAGGTTCAGCAGTTTAAGATTGGCTTTGTCGTCGGAGCTCAACTGTGCAGCCTCCGGGCGGTATAGCGTCGTACCGACGATCTCACCTTTTGCTTTCCGCTCCACGCGTACGACGGAAGTGTTGTCACGAGAGAGGTCGATGAATACAGGGGAATGTGTTGTCACCATCACCTGCCACCCTTCCTTCGACGCCAAGTCGTACAAGACCTTACAGGCGTCACGGATCGCGCTCGGATGCAAGCAAAGCTCCGGCTCGTCGATGAGAAGAACATTTGCCTTCTTCTGATCGGTCGCGCTGTCTTTAAGAAGCTTCAGAGTCGCCCAAAGCATCGTGCGCCTCGCGCCGCTACCTTGCGACTCTAGGTCGGACATGTGCCCGTCCTTATGCCCCGTTGTCAGTCGACCGCCGTCTGGGAACAACTTGAGAGCCGATTCTGAAGCGTCAGAAGATTGGATGTATTGGACTACATGATCCAGAAAAATCGATGAGACTATATCGTTGAGAGTTTTCTCGGCCTCTTCGATCTTACCTTTGTTATGGTCGAGCGCGAGCTTCTGGAAGTCGTTTATGTCACCGAGAAGCTTTTCGTATATTTTGACGCCATCCTTTTCGAGTAGCTTGGCGGAATCCAGAATTGCCTTGCTCAACAGGTCATGAATTTGCTTGGCTTGGGCTTCTGGTGGATCGAACGCCCGAACGGGATGTACGGCAGGGCGGCGAGCGTTGGCGACGTTCGCCCAGCCCCACGGTTTTTTGCTATCCCAGGCTTGAGAATCCACATTCCAGCCGAAACGAGTCCCTTTGCCAACGGCAGTCCAAACCCATTTTTCCTTCACATACTTGCGGCCTTCGCCAACAACAGGCTTACCGTCGAGATCACCGAGCCATTGCTTGCCAGGGTCTCCAACAATCACCTCGGTTACCAGCTCTATTTCTACAGGGTTCTCTGGATCGACATTGCCGTTCGGAAAATCGTCCTGCTTAAGCTGCCCCGCCTTCGATCCTTCACTCATGGCGATCTCATAAGCCCGTAAAATCGAACTTTTTCCTGAGTTATTTGGTCCGACGAGGACGACGATGTCATCGAGATCGACCTTCACCGCATTGCTGCCGATGCAACGAAAATTTCTTACGGAAAGCGACCGAAGCTTCCCACGTTCCAAATCGACTTGCGCCTCAGCCATGGCCCCCTCAAAGCAGAAAAAATCTTGTGCGCAAAATCTAATATGCAAACTGCGATTCTTAAAAGTACAATCAGCCCAAACTCCCTCATTTGTTTTTGTAGTGGTCTGTTTTGACTGAACAATCCTTTCCAGCACCACCTGCTGTGCATCACTATATCCCCATTTTCTATTCAAAACGCTGGGCTTCTGGAGTGCCGCGTATGTTGACCAGATACGCTCTTTGGCGACCTGGTGTCATCGCGGTTGATCGAAAAGCGCCGAAGGGAGTTGGCTGGGAGCTGAACGGCTACTCCTTCGATGGCTTTTCCGGAGACGAAGCGGAAGCGGTCGAAAGTCAGCTGATGAAGCCTAAGGACGATTTTGCCAGCAGGATGCTATGCAGACTGGAAACAAGCGGCGCAGACGGCCACTGGACTGACGATGAACGTTATGCGTGGACGTGGTTCCTAGTTTCACTTCTGGTTCGTGGGCCAGAGGATGTTCGTTCGGCTAAAGCCAACATCAGCTCCGATTGGGAAAACCCCAATAAACGCATGGAAGGGCGTTATCAGAAACTTTTGGCCGAATTTCCCGAAATGCGTGGCCACGCTCATCCGACGCTTAAGGAATACATCGCCTCAATGGGACGAGATTACGGAAAAAGATTGGGCGTTAAGATCATGGCTGACATGGCCGATCACCACGAGATTTCGACCCGGATTGCCAACATGCACTGGCAGGTGCGAACGATCAGAGGGGGACGCAGACTTCTAACATCAGATCGCCCAGTCCGGCGTGACTACCCGTTCCGTTCTAAGAACTCTCTCCTCACGCTTCCTATCGGTCCGAAGCTGGCTTTCATCGCAGCAAACTCGCGCGATGCTATCGACCGATCTTTCCGCGAGGGAGAGGACGTGTTTGTGCAAAAGAACAATAAGCAGATAGTGCGGCAAGCCCGGCAATTCGCATTTGCATTTGATGACTCTGACCGAGAGTGGGTAGAACGCAATTTAGCTAAGGAAGCCCAACGCGGCTTTTTTCACTTCATCCGTGGCACCGGAGCGCGTTCATAGTAGTGCGATTGTTTTTAAGACGAGCTGTCCGGACCGCCCTGTGTCAGGCGCTTCCGCGCTTCATCGGTGATCGTAACTCGTCGCAATTCGACGACAAATTCCTCGCCACCATCTCTGACGATAAGTCTTTTCGCGGTGCGCACCCGATCAAAAAAGCGTTTCAATTCCGCATCCTGAGAGGATAGCTCAAGGAATTCCGGTGAATTATCGATGACCATAAGCCTTCTTCAAGAAGAAATCCTTTGGAGCTGACTAATCTTAAACCGGCGATAAATCGTAATATGAGTTTACATATACAATTTACGAGTTTAGCTCCGAAACAGATATCCGAGATACATTCAAAATAACTTTATTACAAGTCAGTAAAAATTATCGCGCCGCCGAACAATACTCTGCGATTCGACCAGATTCAGCGATTTAACGATATATTTACCAAGAATAGCCAGCCTTCCGCTTAGCCAATGTGGGGACAGGCAATGACGGATAGCTTCTTGCTAGATACATGCGTGCTGAGCGAGGTAAGTAAGCGCCAGCCCAACCCAAACGTCATACGCTTTCTGGACACAAGCGCCAACCTCTTCCTTCCCGCTGCCGCCCTGATGGAATTTCAGCTTGGGATCGCGGAGGCATCCAGTAGCGATCCTGTTCGGGCGGTACGACTGAGTAACTGGTACAGCCGAACAGTCACCGCTGGCCTACCAATCTTAGATACCACCAGGGAGGTCGCGGAGGTATGGGGCGTCCTTGCTGCCGATCCGAGACTGCGAAACCTAGTCGTTGGCCACGCACGCGCGAAGAAGCCAAGAAATGGGCAGGACCTTCACATCGCTGCCTGTGCCCTGGTCCATCGCCTTCCGATAGCTACGATGAACGTTAGCGACTTCTCGCTTATTGACCGCTGCTACCCTTTGCCGGGCATATATGATCCGTTAGGCAATCGCTGGCACGCTCGCATGAGCCCTCTGCAGGTTCAAGAGCAAAGCGCAGTGGCTCCATCGTTCAGGTAGGTACAAGGAAAATCCGAAATCCAGCGGTCTTCCCGCCCCATTTCCGAAATGAAATTTATCTACGGATTTTTTAAATGTCGGGAGTTGCCGCGCTAACACCACGGGCCGACCATGCTTGGTTATCACGCGCACCGAAGCTCTTGGTGGCCGATTTAGACAGAGATTAGTGCCGCACAGCCCGCCACCGACCTTAAGACATTCTCTTCCGCTTCGCGCCAGAAGCGGTCATAAGACCTTGCTGCGATCAGCTTTAGCGGGGCCTTTGTTCCGAGCGACGAACTATCGAAGCTTGAACCCTCGACCTTCGACGGTGGACCTGAGGTTCTCGCGTCCGTCCATGGAAAGCAGATCGTTTGCGGAAGAGCTTACCGCCCCGACAAAGGTCTTTTCCTTCATGCAGAGGTCCTCGCGGAAATGCTTGAAAGGTTCCTCGTAAGCGGCAATTCTGGATGCCCGATCCGCTTCATAACGGTTTTGATGTAGGACAACGTCCTGGGATGGGCGCGGCCGCAGTCGCCCCTGCGCCTCAGGTGCCGGATAGCCAACTACCATGCCGAACGTGACGTAAGCGTAATCGGGCAGCCCGAGCAGATCGGCGACTTCCTTCGACTTGTTACGCATCCCGCCGATGTAGACGGTGCCCAACCCAAGCGACTCCGCCGCAAGGGCTGCGTTCTGCGCTGCAAGTGCCGCGTCTATGGTTGCCATCACGAATGCATCGAGATGATCGTGAACAATGGCGCTTCCACCATTCGCCTTCGAAATCCTATTGTTTCTCGACTGGTCAGCGACCCAAAGCAGGAACACTGGGGCGACCTCGATGAATGGATTGCCGTGACCGGATGTCCGATAAAGCTCCGATTTCATCTCGGGGTCGGTCACCGCGATCACGCTCCACATATGGAGATTGGACGAAGTCGAGGCCGACTGAGCTGCTGCCACCATCGTTTCCAGCGCACCATCAGGCAAGGCATCAGGAAGATATCGTCGAACCGAGCGGTGGCTCATCATGTGCTCGATCTGGTCGTTCCAGATGATGTCTTTCGGTTCATGTCCCATGCCATAACGTTCTTCCAATATCTGCGCCTGGCGGGTGGTCTTGTCAGACATTCTCAACTCCTGTCGTTTGTCGTGGACAGGATTTACGTTTCAATGGACAAGAGATTTAGGGCCTCCCGTTGAAATGACTTTCCATGCGGATGGACAATTGAAGAGCAAAGAGAGCCATGGATCAATTCAGCGCTATCCGAGCGTTCATGAGGATCGTCGAGACGGGGTCGTTATCCAAGGCTGCGATGAGTCTCGAAATGCCGAAATCGACGGTGAGCAAACTACTGGCTGACCTTGAGATTCATCTGGGCACGAAACTGCTGCAGCGCTCTACACGCAGTGTGGCCCTGACCGCCGAAGGCACGACCTACTATGAGCATGTCGGCCAAGTCATGCTCGGCCTGCAGGATGCCGATCTGTCCGTGCGTGAAAGCAGTGCGAGCCCGAGCGGACGTATTCGTATCGACGTGCCTTCGTCGCTTGCCAACACTCTGGTCATCCCCGCGTTGACGGAATTCCGTGCACTTTATCCGGACATCCAATTGGTCATAGGGATCAGCGACAGACCGGTTGCACTTATCGAAGAAGCCGTGGATTGCGTGCTCCGGGTTGGCCACCTGCCGGATACCTCATTGATCGCCAGGACGATCTATATGGATCGTCTGATCACTTGCGCTAGTCCAACCTATCTCGCAACGAGGGACCGGCCCGTGACGCCAGAAGAGCTTCGACAGGGGCACGACATCATCGGGTACTTTTCAGCCCTGACTGGAGAGGCCCGGCCGCTTGTGTTCAAGCAAGGTGATAGGGTCGTCGAAATCAGCGACACTAATCTGCTCTCAAACGACAGTACGGGCCAGCGCTCCATGATCCTTTCAGGCTTGGGTATCGGGCAATTGTTCCGCTCGACAGTGGTCACCCATCTGAATACCGGAGCGCTTATCAGCGTCCTGGACGATTGGACGGACTACGCCGCCCCAGTCTCCATTCTTTATCCTTCATCGAAGAAATTGACGGCCCGGGTTCGTGTCTTCATCGACTGGTTGACGGACCACCTTCGTAGGTCACATGGCGGTGATCAGATATGATCTGCTCGCAGTTATGAATGACTGGTTTGGGCCGATGGCCGTCATGACGCAGAAGCGCCAAAGCGGACCTCCTTACCCCTTGCCGTAGAAAAAGAATTTCCTGTCCTCGTCGGCGTGTAAGTCATGATGAGCGATGTGATGGTCGCTTTTAGGAACTGTGTCCGAACAGAGCAGGTATGGAAAATTATCAAAGCCAAACTCGGCGACCACAGATTGAATGTCCTTTTCATAACAGGCCAAGAGGGATTTCATGTCTGTAGATGGAAAGCTATCCTTGAATACTCGGTTATATTTTGGCTGAAAATAACGGATGAACGACGCCTCATACAAGGTAGTGCGCTCGGCTTCATTGGTGCCATAGAGTTTATCGAGGCCGAGGTCTATGCGGCTTCCATCCTCGTCTTGCTCTTTCGCATGCGGATTGAAGACTGTGATCAGCCGAGTTCCTGGCATAATCTGTACTAGGAGCACAGACAGACGCCTCCCATCCGGCACGCCTTGGATTGCTATCTTTTGTAAAGTTTCATGCTTTGATAACCGGTCAAGTGCGCTTCGGCTCCCTGCTTTTCCGAATGCCTGGCCGACATAAAGGACATTGAAGTCAAAGCCTCCACACTGCGCGGAAAGCTCCTTTCCAATTGCCCATTGATCTGGCCAGACTTTCTGGCCATTGGGCATCAAAATGTAAGCCCCTTGATCTAGCTTCAAAATGCCACCAGCAGGCATCTTTGCTTGCACTGTGTGGCTTTCACCAGAGACGGAGTAAATGAACGACGCCTTATTTTGTTCTTGTGAAGCCGTCTCAAACTTCACAGTTGGCGTATGACCAATCATATAGATATGGCATTTCTCCGCTTCTGCGGCATGCTCCTCGTGGAAGGTTGGATCGTATAGCTGATGGGCATCCAGTACGATATTGGACGTGGCTATCAGATTAAGCAGATTCTCGGTGTCAAACCGCATTTGCGACATGCGCGATTCAAGCTCGTTTTCTGCCACTTCGATATACCCTCAACTGGAACTCCAGCGTTTGAGCACTATTCCTACATATCTGCAATCCAGGCGAGCCAAAGAGGACAAGCGACAGACCGAGCTGCTCCTGAAGGCATGGGAAGGAAGCGGCAAGGTCTACGGTTATCGCAAGCTGCACGACGATCTTCTCGATCAGGGCGAGATGTGCTGCCCGAACCGGGTTGCGCGTCTGACGCGTCTCGCCGGGATCAAGGCGCAGATCGGCTACAAACGCCGTCCCGGCATATATGGTGGCAGACCGTCTGTCGTCGTTGATAATACGCTCGACCGGCAATTCGACGTGACGGCTCCAGACACTGCCTGGGTGACGGACATCACCTACATTCGAACCTGCGAGGGCTTCGCCTATCTTGCCGTTGTCATCGACCTCTATTCACGTCGTGTGATCGGTTGGGCACTGCAGAGCCGCCAAACCACCGATGCTGTTCTCCAGGCTCTGCTTATGGCCGTGTGGCGACGCAGGCCGAAGGAAAAGGTGCTGATACACTCGGACCAAGGCTCGCAGTTCACCAGCATGGACTGGGCCTCGTTCCTCAAGCACCACAATCTGGTTCACTCGATGAGCCGTCGCGGCAACTAGCATGACAATGCGGTGGCCGAGAGCTTCTTCAATCTTCTGAAGCGAGAACGGATACGTCGCAGGGTTTACCGTTCACGCGATGAAGCACGCCAGGACGTGTTCGACTACATCGAAATGTTCTACAACCCGAAACGCAAACATGTCAGAAACGGGATGCTGTCGCCCGTCGAGTTCGAGAAGCAGCAGAAAATATAACCCGAGGGCTTTTATGAAACTCGGGGCTATTCACGCGGAGCATCTCTGCAATCAACTAGAGATGGCTTCACTCTATCTCAGCTGCGGCATTGCAAGGGGATGGACACCCCAGTTTCATCGGCAAAGGGAATGAAGCACCGTCGTGGCATCGATCTTGCTGCTCCATTCCCTCCTGCTGAGTTTAAAGAAGATGACGGAACCAGCTACCGTACGCTTATGAGCATGGCGAAATGGGACGTTCTCGGTGCCAAATGCGGCGGATGCGACAGAGTATCCTGGCTAGATCATCGAGCACTTGCCCGAGAGTTTGGGGACCAGTATCTGATGCACCTCAAGGATAGACTGCGTTGTTCATGCGGCAACAGGAACGGGAATAAAATCTCTGTTGGGAAACTGCCTCGATAAGCGGGGACGCATTTTCCGGCGTCGAGTGATTTCCTGCCCTTTTTAGAGGCCGCCTATGACCGAATCTGGCTGCGATCACACAGATACAAAACGACAGTCTCGTCAGGCTTTAGCTTAGACGGATACTCATCGCCCTCTGGCTGAAAATGGAGCTGATGCAGCATTTCTTGCATGATGACATTGGATTTCCGGGTTGTGGCGAACAAATTGCTGTCTCCTGCGAGAGGCATAAGTTCGCCAATCAATTTGGTCATCTGCCCCTTCTTGCGGTGTGCGTCTTGGAGGTATATCCAACCCAACTCGTACGGAAAATCTTTTGGGGCGCGGCCACTGTTCGCGCTCGCAAACACCTTGGCACGATAAGTAACCTTAGGCTTTTTGATAGCTGCAGTTCCAACTATCGCCCCATCGTATTTGATAAACCCCAGTCGAGAAGCTTCCTTCAATCTATCTTTCAAGCCTTCTGCAACTTCGCCGCCATCGGCAACGATCTTACAGAAGTCATCAAGCTCCTGACCGCTGCATTTTCCTGGCGTCTTACAATTTACAGAGTATCTCTTCTCATCTTCACGGCGTCGAATATGGCTCGTTGCCGCTGTTAGCGCCTTCTCCGCGTCATCCATCGTCAGTTCCTCCGAGAGGCCGCTGTGATCCTTAAGTTGAAGTGACCCGCCCTTCCGTATCGTTTCGAGCAACTCCTTGCGCTCATCGATTGCTTCTACGATTTTGCCGGCATACTTATTGAACTCTCGATCCCGCACCGGATCGTTGCGTTTATCTTGTCGAAACAGCGTTCGCGTACGAATATTGATATTGTCGGCCTTGCCCTCAATCCGATGGACCAAGCCTAAAATCGCTCTAATGTTACTCTCGCTATCGTCTAGCTGCGATTCCGCCCATCCCAATTGATCCGCCATACTCCTGATGCTGTCATCGAGCGTACTTTCCAAGCCGGACAGCTCGGTCGTTATGCGGTCGGCAGCAGCCTCAAATCTGTCCGCAAAAGCTTTTCCTTCTGCATCCAAAAAGATGCGCAAAAGTTCCGAGGGGTGAAGAGGTCTATTTCTCGACCCATCTCTTCGATTATAGACACCTTTTTGCGTGCAATGGGGCTTTGTCTCGCTGGACGAGATAGCAATCCGCAAAATCGGCTTGTCGTCCATATTTTCGATAAACATTTCAATCGGAACTGGTGGGATACAACTGATTGCTTTGTTTGCAATCTGAAGCATTGCGCCATCTGAAACGTCACAGCCGCGAACGACGCCAACCTGAGCCCCACCCACATTTTCTTCGCTAACCCCGACAAGTATCTGCCCGCCAGTGGGTGAATTGGCAAACGCAACAAGATCGTCAGCGCTAACTCCGTCAGGTACTTTCTTGAAATCGACCTGTTCGCCCTCACCGGCGCTTAGAAACTCCCGCGTCAGCGCACTCAGATGCTTAATGCGCTTACTCGATGTCATGATCAGCTCCAAGGTCAACCGTGAAAGTAGTAGCGCGATAACGCAGGCCTAAGTCCAGACCGGCCAGAAATCATCCCCATCAATTCCATTTGTCGGAAGCGGTTTCCGAGCAGCCAGTCCGTCAGCCTAGCCTTTTCCTTGATCATTCCACTTTACGGCTGAGGCGTTTTCCCGGCTGCTTTTCGAAATAAGCCAACTCCCGCTTCGCGATATATGGCACCTCGACACCATGCTGCTCGGCGCGAGTGAAGACTTCAGCTAGTGGGAGACCCAAGCGGATGCTCGCAATCTGAAGACTGATCGCGCCTACAGACCAGCCATCCAGAATCGTCCGTTCATAATCAGGATCGCTTGGCATGAACCCCTTGTTGTCACCACGCCGATAGAAATCGACGGCTTTCAGGATACACCCGATGGCATCTTCATCAGTCATATAGCCTGCTTCAAACCCGGTTACTGACGGCCAAGGCTCCTCATGCCACCATCTTGGTGACCTGGTCCGATTTTCGCTCCCTCCCCACTCGAAGCGCCAGTACGATCCTCGGGCGCGGAAATAGAAGTATCAGCCATCGAGCAGACCTCCAGCCTGTACCGGGCACCATCCAGATAGGTCATGAAGCTCGAACCTCGGCAGTGTTTCCAAGGCAATCCTTGTTGGTGTCGCAAGATGCAAACGCTGTAGATCGAAAGGCCCGTCGGCATCATGGTCAAACCTGAATGCGTGCCCTGCGGCGGCCAGCTTGCTTCTTAGCAACTCAAAATCTCGCCGAGACCCGAAAGGCTTTCAAATACCGTCGGTGCAATCGAACCCCGCCTCGGCCGCGAACCCCTCCACTTCGACTCGTTCACCCAAGGACATCTTTAAGAAGGTAGGAAGGTATGTGCAGTGGCCATTTTTCCTCAATGGCTTCAGTACCAAGGCGCTGGCCATGATAGCTCCAAAATTGTGATTGGAAAGAAATCCTCGTGCGAGGAAGTGCGTCCCAGCTACGGATCAAAGATCAATTACGAAGCCCGGCCTGTATCCGTTCGTCCCTCGCTCGTGGCGGTAACCAACGGCGTTGCATACGATGCGTGTCCCTCCCTCGACATAGTCAAAGAACTGATGGATGTGTCCGTGGACCCAAACGTCAGGCTTGCCGCGATGGAACACTTCGCTGAGGTCTGATGCGAATGCGGCATTGCTTGGATGGCCGCGAAAACGTTCAATGAGTGATCGCGGTGTGGGGGCGTGGTGGCTGACGACGACCGTCTTACCCTGCCACGGCTTGTCTAGTTCCGCCTTGATGAATGCTCTGCTTTCTGCGTGGCGGGCAATCAACTCGCGACTGGTTACCAGTCCCGGCATGCCTTCAGGAAATGCATCGGACCGGAAGATTTCACGGAAATCTAGCATGTAGCGACGGCAGAAGTTGATCGCGAACGCTCGTCGTTCATCGACCGTGAATTCATCGTCGTTCCCGCCCCAAGGAATCTCGAAATCTGTCCATAGCGTCGCCCTGAGAGCGGCGGTGCAAAAGTCTGCCACGGTAGCGGCGTGATAATCACGTCGTAGGGGCGGAGTAAAATCCGGCCACCTATCTTCCTTCTGCATTGAACGCAGGAGGGACAAGGGGATCTACACCGTGGAATTGTATCTCAAAGTTCGCCTGGCTGTTTCGGAAGGGATGAGCCGGCGTCAGGCTGCAAAGCATTTCAACATATCTCGCGATAGCGTTTCCAAGATGGTGTCGTATTCGACACCGCCTGGGTATCAGCGTCAGTTGCCGATCCGGCGGCCGAAGCTGGATGCGTTTGTCTCGACCATCGAGCATTGGCTGGAGGAAGACCTGAAGGTGCCGCGCAAGCAGCGCCATACGGCCAAGCGGGTGTTCGACCGTTTACGTGACGAGCGCGGCTTCACCGGCGGCTACACGATCATCAAGGACTACATGCGCGAGCGGGATCAGCGTCGCCAGGAAGTGTTCGTGCCGCTGGCTCACCCGCCGGGCCATGGGCAGGCCGAC
>NZ_WIXI01000018.1 GCF_009617585.1 Endobacterium cereale
CAATCGCCGACGTGACCGGATGAAGCTGCTGTTCTTCGATCGGTCAGGCTTTGTGCTCGTGCTGAAGCGGTTGACGGAGGATAAGTTTAGATGGCCGCGCCAAGAGGTGGCGGTGGTTACACTGACGACCGAGCAACTGCACTGGATTCTCGACGGGATCGATATCGATGCGATGATCCGCCATCCCGTGCGGCAATATCAGATCGCCGGTTGAGGTGACGCGTTGATCTGTTGACGCGGCGACGCGGTTCAGATTCAAAACCGGGATGACCCGAACCGGCGAACCGAGCGTTGCAGAGCTGATGGCGCAGTTGGCGGCAAATGCCGCCGAAATCGCTGCGCTCAAGGCCGAGAAGGAAGTGCTCTCGCGACGGGTCGTCAAGCTGGAAGAAGAACTGGCGCTCGCAAGGCTGCATCGATTTGCACCCCGCAGCGAAAAGCACGTCGATCGCCTCTTCAACGAAGCCGAAGAGGCCGCAGACGCGGATGGTCCTGATGATGGCGACGACGTCGCCGACCTCCCGGATACAGGCCTGCCAGCAGTCGAGAGTGTCGCGGTTAAAAAGCGAGGCCGCAAACCTCTGCCGGAAGACTTGCCGCGCGAGCGTGTCGAATACGACCTTCCCGACGATCAGAAAGCTTGCCCTTGTTGCAATGGCCAAATGCATCGTATGGGCGAGGCCGTGACCGAGCAGCTCCATATCGAGGTCAAGGCTAAGGTTCTGCAGAATGTGCGGTTCAAATACGCCTGCCGCCATTGCGACCGCACCGGGATCAACACGCCTGTGGTAATCGCACCGATGCCGCCGCAACCCTTGCCGGGTAGCATCGCCACCGCCTCGACGCTGGCCTTCGCGCTCGTCCACAAATACGTCGACGGCACACCGCTCTACCGCGTGGCGCAAACGTTCAAACGGGCCGGCGTTCCGATCAGCCGGGGTGCTCTCGCGCACTGGGTGATCGGTTCAAGCGAGAGGCATCTGCATCGCATCTACGATGTGCTGAGGCTGAAGCTTCAGTCGCAGCCTCTCATTCATGGCGATGAGACAACAGTTCAGGTGCTAAAGGAAAAGAACAAGGAAGCCACCAGCACGTCGTACATGTGGGCTTACCGCAGCAGCGAGGACAGTGACGAGCCAATTGTACTGCTCGACTACCAGCCGGGCCGCGGCCAGGTCCACCCGCAGGCCTTTCTCGGCCACTACCGCGGCATATTGGTGAGCGACGGCTACACAGCCTGGCGCACATTGCATGGCGCAACCCATGTCGGATGCATGGCTCATTCACGGCGACGCTTCGTCGAGGCTCTCAAAACCCGGAAGAATGGAGGCGGACCACCGGAACAGGCGCTCCGGTTCTTCGAGCAGCTCTACAGGGTCGAAAAGCAGGCGCGAGACAAAAAGCCCGAAGCCGGTGAAACGCAGGCCGATTGCATTCGCCGTTTCCGACAACACCACAGCTTGCCTGTCCTGAACGCACTCAAGTCATGGCTCGACAATATCGCGCCGAAGGTCGTGCCGGATACCAAGCTCGGTGATGCCGTCTCCTACACCCTGAACCAATGGGATTACCTGACGCGCTACCTCAGCGACGGCAGGATGCCGATCGATAACAACATTCTGGAACGCGACATCAGAGTTTTTGCGACCGGAAGAAAATCGTGGTTGTTCAGCGATACCGCTGACGGAGCCAGAGCCAGTGCTATGATCTACAGTCTGATGCTGACCTGCCGCGCCTGTGGCGTTGACCCACTCATCTGGCTGCGCCACGTGCTCGCTGAGTTGCCTCAGCGCCACGAAGCCGACGACATCGACGACCTGCTTCCGTTCAGCTTCTCCAAAACCTCAGCCAACTGATAGACCCGGATATCGCTTCGCAAACGGGGCCGATCCGGTGATGCCGCCTACGTCAATGTGCATGGAAAATCGCGCTTACGACTGGTGTCGTGCCTGCCGCAGATAAATAATACTGACCGTGCATCTGATTGCAATCAGGGTGGTGGCTGTCAGGCCTTTCTCCCGCTTGGCTTGCCAGTTCGAAGCCGAAAGGGAGCCCGCCAAGTGATATGTCACGCAGGAAAAAAACCGCCAGTCAAAGGACGTAATCTCAGCACCTTTGAAATTCCGAACATGGAGCGAGACAACGACTATTCCGACCATTTCGGTCGGAACAAATGATGTAGAAAATCCATCTCCAATCCAGATCGGTGACGAGAACGCCACCGATCGGCGGCCCGACTATCGGGCCGACCAAAGCCGGGATCGGCAGCCAGGAAATTGCGCTGACCTTATGCATGCGCGCGAAGCTGTGAGAGCGGCGGTGCAAAAGTCTGCCACGGTAGCGGCGTGATAATCACGTCGTAGGGGCGGAGTAAAATCCGGCCAC
>NZ_WIXI01000046.1 GCF_009617585.1 Endobacterium cereale
TCAGTGACCGGGTTATAGTCCCACACACCCGAAAACGTCAATGCCACAATTTCATAAAAATGCAAAAATCAAACAAGTGTTTGAATTTAAACGATATAATCTGTAAATCAGCATTTTAGCGCTTAAATCACTGCTAATATCAAGCGGCATACAGCCTAGTTTGTGCGCTACCGTCATCCACTCATTAAGAAACTGTGCCTTGCCACCGTCCTGCCCCGACAAAATCACAATCTGATGGTCTGGCTGTTGGCGTGATGGACTCGAGCGCGCGCAAACCACTCGGCATGCTTCGCTCAATCCTCACGCACTATAGAGAGGGAGAAATACCCATTATACAGGAACCCTCTATCAGGTTGACCGGCAAAGGCCGGCAGTTGTTTGACTCAAAGCCCTGAAAAGGGCACATCTTGCAGCCAAGCAGCCTCATATAGAATGGCGTAAAAACAGGACGGGCCCGTTTTCGACGGGAAATTGGTTTAGACGTGGCATGATGACACCCCGCAACATGATCCGATCGCTCGGCAACGAAGCCCCCATCCTTGCGGATGGCCGGCGCGCGCCCGACCGTCGCGAGATTTCATTGCGCTGGCTGTCCGGCACGTTTCTGACCGGCATTACCTCCTCCATCCTTATGGGCGTCGCACTGTTTGCGGCCCTGGACGGTCGCCAGCAGTTGGCCATTCCGGCTGAAGCCTATGCCTCCGTGCCCGAGGCGCATGACAATGACGGCGCAACCCGCGGCAAACGCCTTATCGGCGCCAACATCGTTGCCATGCCGACCGACCGGAAGGTTATGGACGTGGCGACCGTCGTGCATGAGGGCGCCAAGGAAATCATCCGCCGCCAGCCGTTTTCGCATGTGAAGATGCAGTTGGCCGCCAACCACGTTGCCGCTGAGGAATATCCGTCCTTCAACCCGCTGACGATTTTTTCCACCGGAGAGAAGAGCGGTGACGATGATGCGCCGGTCAATCGTACCGGCCTGATCTATGGCTCTCAGGTCGACAGCGATGTCAGCCTGCAAACCGTTCCTTTCCCGTCCACCCGCGGCTCCTATACCTATGCGCCCGGCATGTCGCTTGACGAGGTCGAGGAAAACGTTCGCACCAACGGTTCACTGCTCACCGCCGGCAACAGCCAGGTCTCGGGCCTTGCCTATGTCGATCCGCGCCGCTTCGACAATGACGACGATCATCTCGACACCTCCAATCTTCTGTCGGCTCGTGTCGTCGAGGAAAACATGACCGTGTCGGAACCGGAACCGGTCACGCCAAAAACCCGGGATTATGCCGATGACGTCATCCCGGTGCGTCAGGACCAGACGATCGTCGCAGCGATGACCACCGTCGGTTATCCCAAGGCGCAGGCAACCGAGCTTGCCGGCAGTCTTTCGGAATATCTCGGATCGGACAACCTGTCGCAGGGCGAGGTTTTGCGTATCGGCCTCATTCAGGAAGGCGATATGGTGCAGATCGTGCGCGCCAGTATCTACAAGCGCGGCCAGCACCAGATGACGATCGCGCTCGACGATCGCGGCCGCTTCATCGAAGGCCAGGAGCCGATGAAGCTCGATGCCGTCGATACCGCCTTCGACGACAGTGCTCCGCCGATGATTGCCGGCCGCGAATTGCCCCGCGTATATGACGGCATTTACCGCGCCGCCCTTTCCTACGGAATGACCTCGGACATGACGGCGCTGCTCGTCAAGCTTCTGGCCAGCAATGTCGACCTGCAGGCACAGCTGAAGCCGACCGACACGATCGAGGCGTTTTTCTCGGTGGCCGACCAGAGCGGACAGGCGACAGCCAGTTCCGAGCTGCTTTATGTCAACGCCAAATTCGGCGACAGCAACACGCGGTTTTATCGTTTCCTCAACACCGACGACAATTCGGTCGATTATTACGATCAGGACGGCAAGAGCGTCCGACAGTTCCTGTTGCGCAACCCGGTTCCGAATGGGCGTTTCACCTCCGGTTTCGGCATGCGCCGTCACCCGATCCTAGGCCGGTCGATCATGCATACCGGCTCGGACTGGGCCGCCCCGCGCGGCACGCCGATCATCGCATCCGGCAACGGTGTGGTGGAAAAGGCAGGCTGGGCCGGCACATACGGCAACCAGACGATGATCCGCCACGGCAATGGCTATGTGTCCTCCTACAATCACCAGAGCGCCATCGCCAAGGGCGTGCGCGAAGGCGCAAGGGTAACGCAGGGCCAAGTGATCGGGTATGTCGGCACGACCGGCCAGTCGACCGGCGCGCATCTGCATTACGAGCTGATCGTCAATGGCGCCAAGGTGGACCCGCTGAAGGTGCGCCTGCCCGGCGGAAAATCGCTTGGCGGCAAGGCGCTCGCCCGCTTCGAACAGGAGCGCAAGCGTGTCGACACGCTGCTCGGGCCGAACGGACAGCCAGGCGATCAGGTGGCAAGCCGGTAATCCGGCCCATCAATCCCACTTTGCAAACATCAGACAGTTTCGCATAATCCGGCCGCCGGCAATTTTGCCGTCGGAGATCTGCTATGAGCGATGCCGAAACCGTGTTTTCCAGCGATGTCGCCTTTACCCCGGCGGTGAAAGCCATCCAGAGCCGAAAGGGATCGCGGCGCGCCTATGCGCACATGGAAGAAGGCGGCTCCTGGCAGACAGACATCCCGGAAAATCTGAAACTGTTCATCGAAAGCCGCATCAGCTTCTATCTGGCCACCGCCAGTGCCGATGGCCAGCCCTATATCCAGCATCGCGGCGGACCGCCCGGATTTTTGCATGTTCTGGATGAGCGGACACTCGGCTTCGCCGATTTCGCGGGCAACCGGCAATATGTGACACAAGGCAACCTGACCGAAAACCCGAGAGTGCAACTGTTCCTGATGGATTATGCCCATCGCCGCCGCATTAAAATCTGGGGTACGGCCCAAGTGGTCGAGGACGATGCGGATCTGATCGCGCGCCTGACGCCGCCGGATTATGCCGCACGGATCGAACAGGCGATCGTCATCTCCGTCTCGGCGTGGGACGTCAACTGTCCGCAACATATCCCGCAGATGTTCGAGGCTTCTGCCGTGGAAGCGGCGATATCGGCAAAAGATCGGCGGATTGCCGAACTGGAGCGGGAAGTGGCACGTTTGGTGGCACGCTAGAATCCGCTAAACGGCTTCGGAATATACCCTATCTTACTTCGGCCTCGCGCCAACGCGTTGTTATCGCTCCCTCATCCGCTAGATCACCGATCGCAATTGACCGATTTCACCGGCACCGGCCGACAATGCACAAGCGGAGCGAAATGTATCTCGCAAAATTCTTTCACAAACATCCGGGCGACGATGACCGCCTCCTTCTTCTGGCCTACGACACCGACATCCTCATGGGCATCTACCTGCGCGAGCCCGACACTCCGGCTCTCGACTGGAGCCTTCAAGACAAGATCCGGAACGCCATGCCGAAGGAGTTTCTGCGCGAGGAATTCGCCAATACAGCCGAGTCGATTGCCGCCTTTCGGCGTGAAGCCGAAAAGCTTCTGGATGCGGGTTATATCGAGACACACCACACCCAATACACGCTGCGCAAGCTGAACGGCGACTTCACGCCGAAACCGGACTGGCAGAAGGCCATTGACGAGGCGATCATGTCGGCCCTGGCGAATGAGCCCGATGCTCAGGCCGATCGTCTTCGCGCATTGAAGGACACGCCGGCGGAAACCGAACCTGTCCTGGCATGGTTGCGCGCCTATCACGCCAATGCCATCAGCTCACCGGAAACCCTGAAACTGGCGGAAGCAGCAAGTGGCCGCTGGATGAAATCCGATGCGGGATCGAGCTCGCGTTATCTCTGGTCGATCCATGAAAACCATTTCAAGGGCGAGGTATTCGAATTGCTGGCGCTGGCCTATCTGTCCGATGGCGCCGGTTTCGACCCCAAAGCGGCGCTTGATGCCATCATCACCGCCAAGGCAGCGGATTGGAGCCGCTACCGCCTGAGGGTCCACGCCACGATCATCTGCAACTATTTTCCAGAACAGGAAAGCGATGCCTACGACCTGATCTATCGCAGTGCCGGCCTGAAATCCCTGGCCGGCCTTACCGCACGCCCATCCTATCAGGCCTATGCCCGATACCGTGCCGCAGACACGGCCGCCCGGCGGGCAACATGGCGCTGGAGCGGTACGTCGGCGCCGGCGGATGAGGCATCGATCGCCGAGGCTGAGCGAAAAATGGGCTTCCGTTACCCTGAAGATTATCGGCAGTTTCTCATGAAGCGGGGTGAAAGCACCCTGTTTGTGCGCATGCCGGACGAAGATACGGTATTGAAATTTGCCGGCCCCGCACAGCAGATCGACATGCGCGCGGATTTTCTGCGCTTCGTCAACCGCATGGGAGATGAGGATGCAGCCGAGGCTTTTCGCGAAGACCATGGCGTGTCGGTCGACCACCTCATTCCGATTGCCGAGCCGGCCGGCGCCAGCAACCTGCTTCTCCTGCACACGGAACCGGGCGAACGTTACGGTCGCTGTTACGTCTGGAACCATGACGGCTTGTACGAACTCGTCTACGAGCAACCGAGCTTTGCCGTCATGAAGGACAGGCTGTTGCGCGGCATCATGACCAAGGACGAAAAAGCACTGGATCTCTTCAACATCTATCCGCCCGATGACGAGGAAAACGCGGATGACGATGATTGACGGAGTGGACGGTTTTGCACGGCCTACGATCTAAGCCATGATCAGCGACAACTCGGAATAGCTCGAAAGCTGCGCAGGCTGGTTAGGCCCCGTCCGTGGAAAAGGCGCTCGGTGCAGAGGATCGGCGGATTGCCGAACCGGAATGCGAAATAGAGAGGTTGAGAACCGGATAAATCCATCCTGTCAGTCACATGCGACGGTCAATATCGACCCGGAGCAAAGTATAAAACGCCATTTCTTCAAATGCGAGAAATCCGGTTTAAAGACCCTAATGGATTTCATGATGTCATCCACCTCAATTCGCTCAAGGGGTTGAGGATGTTTGAAACTTTATTCATGTTCGGCGGACGCCTGAACAGACTTCAGTATTTCGTCACGACCATTGTCATCAGTCTGGTTGCCGGCCTCATTGGCGGCATTCTTTTTGCCGCGATGGCGGCGACGGGGGCCGGCATCGGCGGTTTTGCCCTGGTGATCCTGCTCCTCCTGCCTTTTCTCTGGATGTCGCTCAGCATGCAGGCGGCAAGAATTCGCGACATCGGCCTCAGCCCGCTCTTCGTTATCGGCGGACTGATAGCCTTTTATGGTGTGCTCCATCTGACGATCATGGCTTCAGCCAACGTGGCAATGGCACTGTTCCTGTCAGGCCTGTCCATCGTCTCGCAGATCCTGAACGGACTTCTCCTCCTGTTCATGCCGGGCGACACGTTTCCACGCAATGGTCCGCCACCGTCTTTCGACAACATGCCGGGCGGTGATCGAGTTGCCAGAACCCCGTGGGATGAC
Organism: Endobacterium cereale; assembly: GCF_009617585.1. Lineage (GTDB taxonomy): Bacteria > Pseudomonadota > Alphaproteobacteria > Rhizobiales > Rhizobiaceae > Neorhizobium > Neorhizobium cereale. Next base: position 5,463 of record NZ_WIXI01000046.1, read on the forward strand.
ATTGCCATTCCGTCGCCACCGGCCGTTGCGCAATATGCGTCACCGGAACTCGCCCCTGTTCGCGCGGCCCGGCAGCCGCAGATGCATGCCAAACCGGCCTTCGGGCGTCGCGGATTGTAGGCGCGGGGCAATATTCCTAAAACCCGATACTATGGCTCCAGCCGCGCGGCTTCTGCATCAAGCCAGCCGATGAACGATTGGGCCGCAGAACTCAAACCGATGCCCGATCTATGGACGAGGCTGTAATTGACATCGGCCGCCAGCGTTTCCGTTACCGCCCTCACCAACCGCCCCGAGGCGATTTCATCGGCAACGAGAATGGTGCGGACAAGCGCAAACCCCTCCCCTTTCCGGCAGGCGGCCAGCATCTCCTCGAAATTTTCAAGCACCACCGTCTTTGCAAGATGGTCCTGCAGCCAACGTTCGCCATTCACGCCAAACAGCTCCGAAAGCCAGCGCCGCCAGTCGAGGCTGGTGTGATAGGCATCGGCATGTGTCAGAAACGGCGCGACAGCGAAGGCCTGTTTCGGCGGCAGGCTTTTGGCCAGCCCCGGTGAACAGACGACGAATTCGGAATCGGCGCAGAGCGGGGTTCCCACCTCCCCTGCCATCGGGCGGCCGAGCCGGAGGTGAAGATCGGCATCGTCCTCGACAAGCGCATCACGCCGATAATCCTGGCTGATCCGCAACCGGACATGCGGATGCGATATCAAAAAAACGTTCAGCCGCGGTTCCAGCCAATGACGATAAAGCTCGGGCGCCACCACGACATGCAGATCCGGACGACCGGGTGACGGACGTGCTTCCTCGACCCTGTCGGACAGAGCCCGCAGCCCAACCCGCAATTCGGCGGCCAACACTTTCGCTTTTGCCGTCGGTTTCAGCATCTTGCCGGATCGCTCGAACAACCGGTCGCCAATAAAACGCTCCAGCTGCGCAATGTGATGACTGACCGCGCTCTGGGTGAGATTGAGCCTCAAGGCCGTTTTGGTGACATTGCCGCTTTCCACCACGCCGATGAAGGATATCAACACCGGCCACGGCGGCAGACCACGCCGCATCCATCGATTTTCATCATGATCGGGATGACCAGACTTCGTTTCCATCCGCTTTCCTCCCTCGACAAAATAGGGCAGAGGCATTGTTGAGACGGAGCAGAATTATGAGGCTTCTTGATGCATTCTGGCAATGGTGCCTCGGTCGGCTTCATCGACGCACATGGCGCAGACCCGAAATTCCGCCTTGTCTCCTGGATGACGTGAATATCGATCATCCACCGGATCGTCGGGACTGGACGCAATTCGATCGCCGATAGGAAAACAAAAACCGCGCCAGTCACCCGGCGCGGTTTTCTCTATTCACTCGAACTTCGCAGCAACCTTACGCCGCTTCACTCATGCTGCCCCTGACGCGAAACAGCAGCCGATCCGACCCCGACGTCACCTTGACGGTCGCCCCATCCGGGATCTTGCCGCCGAGAATATCTTCGGCCAGCGGGTCCTGAACGAACTTCTGGATCACCCGCTTCAACGGACGTGCACCGTAAACCGGGTCGTAACCCTTGTCGGCCAGCCAGATGCGGGCATCGTCATCCAGTTCCAGTTCGATCTTGCGATCGGCCAGAAGCTGCAACAGACGCTGCAGCTGGATATCGACGATCGCGCCCATGTCATCGCGTTTCAGGCGATGGAACAGGATGATATCATCGACGCGGTTCAGGAACTCCGGCCGGAAATGGCTGCGCACCTGCCCCATCACCAGTTCGCGCACGCTGTCGCTGTCGTCGCCATCCTTCATCTGCGTCAGGAACTCGGAACCGAGGTTCGAGGTCATGATGATGATGGTGTTCTTGAAGTCCACCGTGCGGCCCTGCCCGTCCGTCAGCCGACCGTCGTCGAGCACCTGCAGAAGAACGTTGAACACATCCGGATGCGCCTTCTCGATCTCGTCGAACAGCACGACCTGATAGGGCTTGCGCCGGATCGCTTCGGTTAAGGCGCCGCCTTCGTCATAACCGACATAACCCGGAGGGGCGCCGATCAGCCGCGAGACGGAGTGCTTTTCCATATATTCCGACATGTCGAGGCGCACCATCGCGGTCTCGTCGTCGAACAGGAAACGCGCCAGCGACTTGGTCAACTCGGTCTTGCCGACGCCGGTCGGGCCGAGGAAGATGAACGAGCCGATCGGCCGGTTCGGATCCTGCAATCCCGCACGCGAACGGCGAACGGCTCGCGACACGGCCTGAACCGCGTCACCCTGACCGACGACCGACAATGCCAGTTCGTCCTCCATCCGCAGCAGCTTTTCGCGCTGGCCTTCCAGCATCTTGTCGACCGGAATGCCGGTCCAGCGCGACACGACATGGGCGATCGCGTCCGGATCAACGACTTCCTGCACCATGGCATTGGCAGAGGTATCCTGCGCTTCGGCTTCGACAAGGCGCTTTTCCAGTTCGGGAATGACGCCATAGGTCAGTTCACCGGCGCGCTGGAACTCACCCTTGCGCTGGGCAATCGCCAACTCGTTGCGAGCGTCGTCCAGTTCCTTCTTCAGGTCGGCGGCAAGGCCGAGCTTCTGCTTTTCCGCCTGCCAGCGAGCTGTCAGTGCATCCGCCTGCTCTTCCAGAGACGTCACTTCGGTCTCAAGCCGGGTCAGCCTATCAGCGGAAGCGCTGTCGGTTTCCTTCTTGAGGGCCTCGCGCTCGATCTTCAGCTGCATGATGCGGCGGTCGAGTTCGTCCAGCTCTTCGGGCTTCGAATCCACCTGCATACGCAGACGCGAAGCGGCTTCGTCCATCAGGTCGATCGCCTTGTCCGGCAAAAACCGGTCCGTGATGTATCTGTTCGAAAGCGTCGCGGCAGCAACCAGCGCCGAGTCCGAGATGCGCACCTTGTGATGCTGCTCGTACTTTTCCTTCAGGCCGCGCAGGATCGAGATCGTGTCCTCGACCGTCGGCTCATCGACGACGACCGGCTGGAAACGACGGGCAAGTGCTGGATCCTTTTCCACATGCTTGCGGTATTCGTCGAGCGTGGTCGCACCAACGCAATGCAGCTCGCCACGCGCAAGAGCGGGTTTGAGCAGGTTGGACGCATCCATCGCGCCATCGGATTTGCCAGCACCCACCAGAGTGTGCATCTCGTCGATGAACAGGATGATATTGCCGTTTTCCGACTGCACTTCGTTCAAGACAGCTTTCAGCCGCTCCTCGAACTCGCCGCGATATTTGGCGCCGGCAATCAGGGCACCCATGTCGAGCGCCATCAACTGCTTGTCTTTGAGACTTTCCGGCACGTCGCCATTGACGATACGCAGCGCCAAACCTTCGGCGATCGCCGTCTTGCCGACGCCGGGTTCACCGATCAGGACCGGATTGTTCTTGGTCCGGCGCGAAAGCACCTGGATCGTGCGACGGATTTCATCGTCGCGGCCGATCACCGGGTCGAGTTTGCCGTCGCGCGCGTCAGCCGTCAGGTCGCGGGCATATTTCTTCAGTGCGTCAAAACCCTGTTCGGCATTGGCGCTGTCGGCGGTGCGGCCTTTTCGCAAGTCGTTGATCACCTGATTGAGGCCCTGCGCCGTCAGGCCGGCCTTTTTCAGGCTGGCAGCGGTAGAGGCGGAATTTTCGATGAGAAGCGCCAGCAGCAGGCGTTCGACTGTGACGAAGCTGTCACCGGCCTTCTTGGCGGCATCTTCGGCAGTCGAAAACACCCGCGCGAGCGGTTGTGACAGATAGATCTGCCCGTCGCCGCCGGACACTTTCGGCAGCTTGGCCAGCGCCGCATCATTGGCGATCTTTGCTTCCTTGGCGTTGCCGCCGGCGCGTTCGATCAGCGCCGAAGCCATGCCCTGGTCGTCATCAAGCAGCACTTTCAGCACATGTTCGGGAGCGAACTGCTGGTGGCCATCGGACAGCGCCTGGGTCTGGGCGGACTGCAGGAAACCGCGCACCCGTTCGGAATACTTTTCGATGTTCATGTCTTACCTCCTGAAATCGCCTCGCCCGAAAGGCACGAAACGACGATTGGAACCGGGCTCCCGATTGCGGCAAGCCCAAAGCCGGCTCAGCGGCCTCGACAAAAATATGGGAGCGGCTTTTGCGGATTTAAAGGAGTATTTTCCAGCATTTCGCATGTCCTTGTTAATGCTGTCACGCGGCCTAGCCTTCACCACCCATCCTTAATCAAATCGCAACTGAAAATTGCATAAATGCAGGGATTGGGCATTGTGGGGGCGCGGTCCGGTCATGCATACATTCATCGGCCATCAAGGCCAGTACGCGGCGCAGGCAACGCGGCCCGCTGCAGAACCACTGCTATTTGCCGGCAGCATCGGCCTGTTCGAACCGGCGAAAGGCACACCGCGCGATATCGCCGTCCTGATTGCCACCTCCTTCGGTGTCGAGGACCTGTGCAGCCGCCGCTTCATCCGCCTCATCGCCGAAAGTCTCGGTGACCGGGGTATCGCGAGCCTGCGTTTCGATTATCCCGGCACCGGCGATGCACTGACCGACAACACTTCCGCAGCCGATTTCGAAAGCTGGACCGGCAGTCTTCATCTCGCTGCAAGCCAGCTGAGGCAACAATCCGGATGCGAAAGGATCGTCATCGTCGCGCAGGGCATCGGCGCGCCAGTCGCCATCGCATCAAACATCCCCAGCCTCGCTGCCATGGTTCTGCTCGCTCCGGTGACCTCTGGCCGCACCCACGTCCGAGAGCTCTCCGCATTTCTGTCGATCAGCGTCGAAAAGCTCTCGCTTCGACCCGACAGCGAAGCAGACGCCATCGCGCAGGTCACGCTCCCACCCGGTGTCGCCACCGGCCTCATAAGCATAAACCTCCTGAAGCTCGAAGCACCACCTGCCGAAAAAATCCTCGTCCTTGCTCGGCAGGAGCGCGCAGCCGATACGCAACTGGCGGAACACCTGCAAATGCTTGGCGCCGAGGTGACCACGAAACCCTTCGAAGGTTATGACCGGCTAACCGCCAACCCGCTTCTTGCAGAAGTGCCGCAAGCGATTGTTCGGCAGGTTACCGACTGGATCGCTGCCCTCACCACCATTTTGCCGGACATCCGACGCGACACGCCGCAGGTCCCTTCTGCCTGCATCAGCCACACCGGCGACGGTTACCGCGAAACCCCGCTGCGTTTTGGGCGCAATAACCGCCTGCTCGGCATCACCTGCGATCCGGCACAGGGTCCAGATGCCACAAAGGCGCAGGTCCTTCTGCTCGCGGCCGGATATGAAAGACAAGCCGGATGGGGCAGTTATTCCGCTCGCCTCGCCCGTGACCTTGCCCGCCGGGGTGTTTCCACCCTGCGCTTCGATTGCTCCAATGTCGCAGACAGCCCCGCCGTAGAAGGTCACGAAGGCCATGTCATCTACACCGACATTCAGGTGACGGACGTGTGGGAAGCCGTGGATTTTCTGGAAAATCGTGGCGCCACCTCCATCGTCGCCGCCGGTCGCTGCACCGGCGCTTATCTTGCCTTCCAGTCCTGCCTGCGCGATCCGCGTCTGAAAGGCATGGTCGGCATCAATCCGGAGATGTTCCTCTGGCCGGAAAACCGCCCGATCGTCTCGGCCCTGACCGAGCAGACACAGACCTTGAAACATTACGGCAGCCGGTTTCTGGACCTCAAAACGCTGAAAAAGGCGCTGCGTGGCGAGATCAATCTCGCGCGCAAGGGCAGAGCCATTGGATTGCGCCTGAAACAGCACGCCATGCGCCCGCTTTCCAAGGCGGTCGGCGGGATTAGCAATCGCGAACGCGCAGTCTATGCCGCTTTTGCCGATCTGCAGCGCCGGAATGTGCCAGTCACCATCCTCTACAGCCCTGACGACATCGGGTTGGAAGAACACGCGCATTTTTTCGGGCGCGGCAAGAACCGCTATCCGACGATCACGCCTAGAACCGTGACGGGCACGTCTCACACGTTCCAGCACTCCCATGCCCGCGCCGCCTATATCGACGCGATCGTCGGCTTGGTGGAAACATGTCCGGCAGAACCACCCGCATAGAGCGGTGAACGACCCTAGCTCTGTTCGTACACCGCCCGGATCCGGTCGAGCCGGCACTCCGCCGGATCCTCGTCACGGATCAGGAAATTGATCGAGCTTGGTATTTTCCGGCAGGCCCAACAGATCGTATTCCATCACGAAATCATCCATCGGCACGTCTCCCCTCAGCCGACGATCCGCCAGTCCTCGACGCGCATGTCCAGACCATGTTCAGGATCGAAGCCGGTATCCACCCGCAGCGTGAACGCGTTATCACCATGGACACGCATCGATGCCTTTTTGCCGAACAGCGGCCAGATCTCGGAAGGTTTTGTGATATCCGGAAAATTCTTTGCCCATTCCGTCTTTTCCTCGGCATCCATGGCCTCGAAATCCGGATAATAACGGTCCTTGTAGAGCCGGAAGACGTGATCCTCGAACACGGAGCGAAACTCTGACTTACCGACGATCTCCCGGATGAAGTCGATCACCTGCGGTGTAAGCGCCGCCTCCTCGCCATCAACCGCCAACTCCACCTTGAACTCGGCCCACGTCGGTGTGACCTTCTTTTTCAGGTGCCATTTATAGGTGGAATCGAAACAGAACGTGCCGACATCCTTGATCTTCACATTGGCGATCACCCCATTGAGCCGCCGCACGATGGTCCAGGCCCCAGCCTTGCGGTCTTCGAATAGAAGATAGGTCTCGGAAAATTTCAGCCCCTCGCCGATCGTGCTCGTCACCGTCAGGCTGGTAAAACCCGGTGTCAGCCGGTCGCTGCCGAAATTGGCGTAATAGGCTTCCGGCTTGCCGAATTTGATATTCTGGCGATGAACACCGGTCGATCCATGAAAAGGATTGGTCGGCAAAGAGGTCGTCAGCGTCTCTACACTTTTGGCAATTTCTTCCGCCGTCTCGAACCGCCGCCCACCGACATAATGATCAAGCTCTATATTGCGCAAACCGTCAAAATAGGTCGCGTCGCGATGCGCGAAGAAATGCTGCAGCAGGCTTTCACCATCGGCGTCATTGGTGGGAGAGATTGCAGGGGCAGCGAGATAGGCACTGAACAGCCGCGTGAACAAGGCCTCGTTATGTTTCTCCGCCTTGTCGCGCAGCGACCTCTCCGAACCGATCTGTCCGAGAAATTCCGAAAGATCACCGGCAATGCGAATGGGCTCGGACGGCGTCTGGTCGTCAACATAGCCAATTGGCCGCACGCCCCAGATAGAGCCGTATGAGGCACCATCGTTCAAGTCGATCAGCAGCCGCAATGATACGCTGGGGTAGGTTTCCCCTTCGATATCGCATAGCGGATAATAATGCGCCATGTCACCGGACAGCAGGCCTCCCTCCTTGCGCTCCAGAAAGTGCTCGTAGCGGCTTTTGGCAAACACCTGGTCGCCAATACCCTTGAACCGAAGGTTCAGCAGCGCCTCGCCACGTCGAACCAGCAGGGAACTGTGATCGTATTCAAGACCAAGCCGGCCGATATTCAGGAGATACCAGCGCAGATCATCGGGAAGCGGCCGACCGAGCATGGCCTCTATCTCATCGACCGTCTCCTGGTCATAACGATAGGGATAATAAGGGTCTTTCTCGTAGCGCACGCCCGCCACGGCATCTTCGATCCTGCTCATGCCCGCCTTCCGCAATCTTCGCGTCACCCGCCTATCTGGAACCCGGAGAGGCAAAGTAAAGCGACCACCGCCGTCACGCCGCCGTGATCCGACGATCACAAATCGCTGAATGCCATTTTGTCGCAGCAATCGCGTACCCAAATGACAAATGTGAAGCTTTCTCGGGGGTGCGCTTCACGTCATTTGAAAGAAGGTAACCACCATGTCGGAAGACAAATCCACCCAGCTCATCGACATCTTCAAGACCATGATCGCCGATCACGGCCTGCCGCAAGGCGTCGAGCATATCAGCGATCCGGAATTTCAGGCTTTCGCGCAGGCCCATGTCGATGAATTCGACGAAGCGCGCGACGAATGCGAAAGCCATCGGACGCTGTTCTGAACAAACTCGCCCGGACGGGATGTCGTCCGCCCGGGCATTGAAGTCGCTTGAAAGGCTGCCATCGCCGCCTTCCCTTTTCTAAAAATCCTATTCCGCAGCCGCTTCCAGCTTGCGCGCAGCATAAGCAGCCGCCAGCTTGTCGACCTCTGTCCTCGACCCAAAGATCACCGGCACGCGCTGATGCAGACCTGTCGGCTGGATGTCGAGGATTTTTGTTTCGCCGATGATCGCCTCGCCGCCGGCAGCTTCAACCAGCATGCCGATCGGGTTGGCTTCGTAGAGCAGGCGCAGGCGGCCGCCCGAAGTCGGCTTGTTGCGGTCGGCCGGATAGAGAAACACACCGCCGCGATTGAAGATACGATGCGTATCGGCCACCATCGACCCCACCCAGCGCATGTTGTGGCCAGCGTCGATCGCCTCCTCGATATAGGCGGCCACAACATCATCCCAAGAGGCGCGCCGTGCGGCGTTGATGGCGAATTCCTTCGCCTCCGGTACGATCTTCGCATCCTCCGTGGTCATCACGTAAATGCCCTGAGCGTTGAGTGTGAAAATCTGTACGCCTTTGCCGGTGGTCAGCACCAATGTCGTCTGCGGGCCATAGGCCGCATAACCGGCGACCAGCTGATGACGGCCGCTTTTGAGAATATCTGCCGCCTCTTTCGCTTCGATCACCGAAAAGATCGTGCCGACCGTGACATTCACATCGAGATTGGAAGAACCATCGAGTGGATCGAAGATAATGGCGTATTTGCCATCGGCATGGATCGCCACTTCCGCATCCAGTTCCTCCGATACCGCAAAGGAAACCGAAGGCAGGGTGCGACACGCATCCAGCAGAATATCGTTGGAAAGAATGTCGAGCGGCTTTTGCGTTTCACCCTGAACATTGGTCTCTTCGGTCGCACCGGTCAGGCCTTCCAGCGAAGACGTCTTCAGCGTGTCCGAAATCTTTCTTGTGGCTTCGGCAACTTCGCGGATCACCGCGATCAGGTCATCGCTCAAGCCCGCCTGTTTCTGGCCCTGAAGAAAGGTTTCGAACGTCGTCATCGGCAGCGCCTCCTGATTGGGTTGGATTGTGCGCAAGCGTAATGATTTTGCGCACTGCGGTAAATATCGATCATCATTCGGTAAATGACATAGCGCACTGCAATATGACGGAAATGGGAGAGAGCCGGATTTTGAGGAAGGAGCCAAAGAACCGCATTTGCAGACCGGTGCATCGGACAGCATGACGTCGCCCGGCTATCTGCGTTTGGGATGGACGAATACGGGCTTTAGATCCAGCCTCGCATAAAGACTGCAAGAACAGCAGATCACGGATGGCCGACGGTCGATCCTGCAAAAAGCTGCTGACGACACGCATCACGCCGGACGGGCCAAGCCTCCCGTGGTGCGCAGGCGCCCCTCCAGCAGTTGCATCAGCTGTTCGTCGCGAATACGCCGCTGGCGCTACGTGCTATGTCTGCAGACGGCCCTTGGCAGACATTGCGGGATGGGGCTGAACGTGTGAGGTCGGGTAGGAAAGGGCAGTCTCTCTCGAGGCCAGGAGCACCGGAAGCGGACTTCTGATTGGCCGATTGTCACAGGCTGCTAATGCGTCCTTTGGTCAGATGCGGCAACCCGTAACATATCAGTTCGCCCATTCGATGCGCATATTCTTCAAGTCCAGTTGCGCAGTGCCGCCACCGAACGCGAACGCGCCAAACGTGTCTTGGAATTCGAGATAGAACGGCGACATGTCTGGATAGGCTTGCATAGGAAGCATCGTCCCGCCCAAATGCGCATCGAACTCGGCGAACCGTTCCAGATCGGCGGCTCCCTCAGCGTCGGAATAGATCGGGATATATCCGCTCTGGGCATTCTCGTCTGAATCATCACTTGGCTTCCGTCCGACATTCGGGTCACCTTCGCGGATGCTGACGCGGATCGGGAAGCCGTGGTTCATCGCATCGATGGCCGACAGCGTCGCCCATCCGGAGGGAGACTGCTCGGAGGCCATCAACTGCTGGAGCGCAAACGCGCCCGGTGCATTCCCGCCCTGGCGCGGTCTATGAAGGGCGCTCGATGGCAGGTTGTCTCGACCAAAGTAGTCCAACGGAGACTTTCGCAACCAGCCTGGCGTACTGCTTTTTCCGTCGATCACCGGGGGCATTCCTAGCGGTCCCTCGAACTCTTCCTTAGTCAGCCAGAAAAGGGTCAAGTGAAAGCCCCAGCGCTCCATATCAAAGCGCTTCAGATTGTTTGCGTCCATAGGAGAGAACGACGAGGCCGATGTCGGCGCGGGCTTCAGCTCGCTCTCCTCAAACATCTCATCCACGAACAAACTAATAGCCACGAATTCCTCGCCTTGCGTCCGGTAGAGCTCCGGCAGCCTCAGCGTAAATGCGTGCCGCAGAGGAGTCCCGTAAATCGGGCTGATCGGCCAGTGCGCAGTGCTGATGCTGGGCGGACGTCCGAAGCACCAGCCGTCCAGAGGACGAGCCTCCAATTTTACCGGTGCGGAGAGTTCAAGATCAAACGCAAGTTTCACCGCCGCCAACTCCTGCATCTCCTGTCGCACTCCTATTTTACGTGCCCCGCTGGCGAGATGAATTTAGGTCGCTCGGCCACAATGGCTAGCTCGGCGGGAAAGACCGCTATTAAAATTTTTCGACCCGAACCGCAGCGTTCGTGGAGTGCAGGAGCCATCCTTCATGGGCGCTTCGAGGAATGTCTCTACTAGCGCGTACCGGAAGGCCGCCTACCGGCCCGAAGCGGACATTCAGAGGTGCAAGCGGATCATATCTGATCATCGTTATATGAACGACGGAGACGATCCGTCAGCCAGTCGATGAAGACACGAACCCGGAGCGTCAGTTTCTTCGATGAAGGATAAAGTATGGAGATCGGAGCGGTGTAGTCCGTCCAATCATCGAGGACACTGACAAGCGCTCCAGTTTTCAGATGGCTAATCACGGTCGAGCGAAACTGCTGCCCGATACCCAGGCCTGAAAGGATCATGGAGCGCTGACCCGTGCTATCGTTTGAAAGCAGGTTGGCGTCACTGATTTCGACGATCTTGTTACCGTTCTTGAACAGAAGGGGTCGGGCTTCTCCTGTCAGAGCAGAAAAATACCCGATGATCTCATGGCCTTGGCGAAGCTCTTCTGGCGTCACAGGCAGGCCCCGCGACGCCAAATAGGCGGGACTGGCACAGGTGACCAGACGATCCTCATAGATCGTCTTCGCGATCAATGACGTATCCGGCAGATGGCCAACTCTCAGCACACAGTCCACGGCTTCTTCTATGAGCGCAACCGGTCTGTCGCTGATCCCTATGACCAACTGGATGTCCGGATAAAGTGCACGAAATTCCGTCAGCGCGGGGATGACCAGAGTGTTGGCAAGCGACGAAGGCACGTCGATACGGACACGCCCCCTCGGGGTCGCACTGCTTTCACGCACCGACAGATCGGCATCCTGCAGGCTGAGCATGACCTGGCCGACATGTTCATAATAGGTCGCTCCCTCGACGGTCAGGGCCACACTGCGCGTGGAGCGCTGCAGCAGTTTCGCTCCCAGATAGCTCTCGAGGTCGGCCAAGAGCTTACTGACCGTTGATTTCGGCATTTCGAGGCTCATCGCCGCCTTGGATAATGACCCTGTCTCTACGATCCTCATGAAGGCGCGGATGGCGCTGAACTGATCCATGGCTCTCTTCACTCTTCTATTGTCCATCGGCGTGGAAAGTCATTCCACCGTGAGGCCCTAAATCTCTTGTCCATCGCAACGTAAATCCTGTCCACGACAAATGACAGGAGTTGCGAATGTCAGACAAAGCCGCCCGCCGGGCGCAGATGCTGGAAGAACGTTATGGCCTCGGGTATGAGCCGAAGGGCATCATCTGGAATGAACAGGTCGAGCACATGATGAACCATCGCTCGATTCGAACATATCGTGCCGATCCTCTGCCAGAGGGTGCGTTGGAAACGATGGTGGCCGCAGCACAATCGGCCTCGACCTCATCCAACCTCCATATGTGGAGCGTGATTGCGGTGACGGACCCAGGGATAAAATCGGAGCTGTACCGGACATCCGGTCACGGCAATCCATTCATCGAAGTCGCCCCGGTATTCCTGCTATGGGTCGCGGACCAGTCGAGAAACAACGCGATTTCGAAGGCGAATGGCGGAAGCGCCATTGTGCACGATCATCTCGACGCATTCGTGATGGCAACCATAGACACCGCACTTGCAGCCCAGAACGCAGCCCTCGCGGCGGAATCACTCGGATTGGGCACTGTTTATATCGGTGGGATGCGCAACAAGTCGAAGGAAGTCGCCGATCTGCTCGGTCTGCCTGATTACGCTTACGTCGCGTTTGGCATGGTGGTTGGTTATCCCGCAACTGAAGCCCAGGGGCGGCTTCGGCCACGTCCATCTCAGGAGGTCGTCTTGCATCGAAACCGTTATGAAGCGGATCGGGCAGTCAAAATTGCGGCTTACGAGGAACCTTTCAAGCATTTCCGTGAGGAGCTTGGCATGAAGGAGAAGACTTTTGTTGAGGCCGTAGGCTTTTCTGCGAATGATCTGATTTACATGGACGGACGTGAAAACCTCCGGCTCACCGTCGAAGGCCAAGGGTTCAAGCTCCTATAGATCATCCTCCACTCAAAGACCTCGCTGGAAGCTCATCTCGAGCGAGGTCTTATGAGGGCAATTTGGCGCAAAGCTGCCCATCCGGCGGCATAAATCTCGGTTCCAACGCACGCTTCATTCGACTACAGTCGGGAAAGGCGTGGCGGAGTGGTTTATCGCGGGCGGCCGTCCTACGGGACCCGCTCCGGGCCTCCGGGCTCGCGCAGGTTCAAATCCTGCCGCCTTTCAACTCGCCCCAAAGTCATTACCGCTTTGCGCCACTGTGAACGCTCCCAACACAAAGCCCTCCCCCAAAAACGAAAAAAGCCGCCCCAACCGGGACGGCCCTCTTCATCTCGATCAGGCAAAGCCTTATTCGCCGGCAACGTCTGCCATCTCCGGCTTGGCGTCGCCTTCAGCACCCTCGGCGCCTTCTGCCGACTTGCGCGGCTGGCGGCGTGGGCGGGCGGCCGCGGCGCGGCGACGCGGAGCAGCCGTTGCTTCGGCCTCTTCGGCTGCCACTTCGGCCGGAACACCTTCGATCACCGGCTGCGGACCGGTGCCGTCGTTTACTTCAGCTGCGGCAGGGGCCTGCTCGCGTGGCTGACGCGGCTCGCGGCGCGGACGGCGCTCGCGGGTCTCGACGCGCGGCTGGTCATCAGCCTCGACAGCGGCTTCCGGTGCAACAGCTTCGGCAGCAGCGTCAGCCTTGGCTTCCGCCGCAACATCGTTGTTGCGCTCCTGGCGATTGCCACGGTCCTGACGCTCGCCGCGGTTTTCACGGTTGCCGCGGTCGTCGCGGTTACCGCGTTCCTGGCGGTCACCACGGTTGTCGCGATTGCGGTCACGGTTCTGGTTCTGCTCACGATTTTCACGCGGCTGCTGATCCATGATCGGCTGTGCGCCAGTGGTTTCGTCGTAATCGTTGCCGTCGATATCATCGCCGTCACGATCGTCCTGGCCGTTATAGTCCTGGCGATCCTGATTCTGGAAACGTTCCTGCATCTGCGCCTGTGCGGCAGCAATGATGCGGTTGTAATGTTCGGCGTGCTGAAGGTAGTTTTCTGCAATGACGCGGTCGCCGGAGCTCATGGCGTCACGGCCGAGTGTCGAGTATTTTTCGGCAATATGCTGCGCGGTACCACGGATTTTCACATCCGGACCTGAGCTGTCATAAGTCCGCGTCAGCGGGTTCTGGCCCTTGCGGTTAAAATTGTTACCGCCGCCGCCACCGCCGCCGCTATTGTTGTTATTACCACGCCCTCGACCACGCTTATTCTGCTGTTGTCCTGGCCTCATCGATCTTTCACCTGAATTCTCTAGTTTTGCTGATAAAAGGGCCACGCTGGCCGTGCCGGCCACGCGCCGGACCAAGGCTTCACTGGCTGCATGCAGACGTCATCGTCGCTCTGCTGCTCGTGAAGGTCGGTTTGTCTGATCACGCACCAGGATTGAACCAACCCTCGAAGCTCTTCGAAAAAAGCCGAACTCCGGTCGATTCTGAACCCGAACGATAACTCGTTCATCCCCAGCTACCCAGTGCGTAATTTGAACCTAGCCCGCTTCCCGCGGAATTCCAAGCCTTTTCTTTCGCTTGTGCAAAACACGCTAAGTCTCGCACAAGCTTTGTTATTCGGCTGTCATGCTTTTGCTTGTGACTGGTCTTGCGCAACGTCACGCAACAACAGAACACGATCGTTCCCGCCGTAGTCACGCACGGCATCGACCAGTGTAAAACCCTGTTGTTCAAAAATTGCCGCGACCGTTTCCTTCTGGTCGTAGCCGATTTCCAGACCGATCAACCCACCCGGTTCAAGAAACGCGCGGGCACCGGCTGCTATGTCACGATAAGCGTCGAGCCCATCCGGGCCACCATCCAATGCAACAAGCGGGTCGAAATCTCGGACATCCGGTTGAAGCTCGGGAATCACATCTGATCGTATATAGGGAGGATTTGACACGATTATGTCGAAACATCCCTCAATCGTGTCGAACCAGCGGCTTTCCCTTGTCGAGAACCGGTCCGCTATACCATTCAGGTGGGCATTGGCGGTGGCCGTATCAAGGGCATTGCGCGAAATATCGCTGCCGACAGCCGTCAATTGCGGCAGGGCCTTTGCCAGGGCAAGTGCGATCGCACCGGTTCCGGTGCCCATATCGAGCAGACGTACCGCGCCCTTTTGCGCCGCGATTTTTTGCGCATGCGGCAACAGCGCTTCCACCAGCGTTTCCGTATCCGGTCGCGGCTCCAGCGTTTCCTTCGAAAGCTTCAGCGTCAGCCCGTGAAAATCACGGGCACCGATTATGCGATGGACCGGCTCGTGCCGCACCCGCCTTTCGATCGCGTCGAAAATTTTTGCCGTCTCGGCCAGCGTCAAAAGCCTTTCGCCACCGGTAAAAACCTCCGTATTCGAAAGTCCCAGCAACCCACCGATCAGATAGCGTGCCTCGAAGGCCGCATCGGCAAGACCAGCCTCGGCAAGCCGCCGCTTGGCGGTCATCACCGCTTCGGCAAGGGTCTTCATCCCTGTTTCTCGCCCAGCTGCGCCAGCTGCCCGGCCTGATAATCGGAAATCAGCGCGTCGACCATTTCGTCGATCTCGCCTTCGATCATGCGGTCGAGCTTGTAGAGCGTCAGGTTGATGCGGTGATCCGTCACCCGCCCCTGCGGGAAATTGTAGGTGCGGATACGCTCGGACCGATCGCCCGATCCCACCTGGCTCTTGCGGTCGGCGGAGCGTTCATTGTCCGCCTTCTGGCGCTCCATGTCGTAAAGCCGGGTGCGCAGAACCTGCATCGCCTTGGCGCGGTTCTGGTGCTGCGATTTTTCGGCGCTGACGACGATGATGCCGCTCGGCAAATGGCTGATGCGCACAGCCGAGTCCGTGGTGTTGACGTGCTGGCCACCGGCGCCGGAGGCGCGCATCGTATCGATACGGATGTCTTCGGGCCGGATCTCGATATCGATCTCTTCGGCTTCCGGCATCACCGCAACGGTCGCGGCGGAGGTATGAATGCGCCCCTGCGTTTCGGTATCCGGCACGCGCTGCACGCGGTGCACACCCGATTCGAACTTCAGCTTGGAAAACACCCCGCGTCCGGTGACGTTGGCAATGATTTCCTTGTAACCGCCGGCTTCGCCTTCGCTTGCTGACAGCACTTCCACTTTCCAGCCATGCGTTGAGGCATACCGGTCATACATGCGAAAAAGGTCACCGGCAAAAAGGGCGGCCTCATTGCCACCGGTGCCGGCGCGGATTTCGAGGATGGCACTGCGTTCGTCGGCGGCGTCTTTGGGAAGAAGCAGGATCTGCATCTCCTTTTCCAAAGCCTCGACCCGCTCTTCCGCTTCCGGCAGCTCCATTTCCGCCAGTTCGCGCATCTCGCGATCGGTGGCCTTGTCGGAAAGCAGCGCGCGCAGGTCCGCCTCTTCAGAGATCGCCTTCTCGTATTCGCGGATCTTGCGCACCACCGGCTGCAGTTCGGAATATTCGGATGCCAGCTTCACATAGACGTCGGCCGCAGGGCCTTCCGACATGCGTGCCTCGATCTCGGCGAACCGGCGTTCCAGTTCGCGCATCTTTTCGACGGGCAATTTTGCCAAGCGTCAGAACTCCAGAAGTAAATCCCGTTCCCGAAACGGGATCAGACGGGAATGTTGTGTTCCGCCGCAAACCGCAGCAGGATCTCGCGCGTCGTTTCGCCCGACAGGGAACGGTCGTCAAGTGCCGCATTCAGCGCAGCCGCCAGCTTGCCGGCATCCAGCCCCAAAAGCATCGCCTTCACCGGACCGATCGCGGTCGGCGACATGGAGACGGAGCGGAAACCAAGCCCGATCAGCGCCATGGCAGACAACGGCCGGCCGGCCATCTCGCCGCACAGCGTCACCGGCGTATTGTTGCGCTCGCCTGCCCGCACGATATCGCGAAGAACCCGCAGGAACGGTTTGCCCAGATTGTCGAATCGGTCGGACACCCGCGTGTTTCCGCGATCCACCGCCATCGTGTACTGGAACAGGTCGTTCGAACCGACGGAGATGAAATCGACCGCCGCCATCAGTTCGTCGATCTGCCACATCAGTGACGGCACTTCCAGCATCGCCCCGAACTGCAGCTTTTTCGGCAGCGCATGGCCGTGTTTGGAAAGATGCTGCACTTCCTTGAGCAGAAGTTCGCGCACCGCATGGATCTCGGACACTTCCGTCACCATCGGTACCATCATCTTCAGTTCCGACCCTGCGGAAGCGCGCAGCAATGCCCTGAGCTGCGTGCGCAAAAGGCCCGGCCGGTCGAGCGAGAGGCGGATCGCCCGCCAGCCCAACGCCGGGTTTTCTTCCTCATGGGCGCGGAAATACGGCACCACCTTGTCGCCGCCGATATCGAGCGTGCGGAACGTCACGGGACGGCCCACCGCCTGTTTCAGCACGGCGCGGTAAAACGCTTCCTGCTCCTCAAGTTTCGGCATGTTGGAGGCGATCATGAACTGCAGCTCGGTGCGGAACAGGCCAATGCCCTCGGCGCCGGATTCGGAAAGCTGCGGCAGGTCCACCATCAGGCCGGCATTCATCTGCAGGCCGATGCGCTGGCCATCGCGGGTCACCGGTTCGACATCGCGCAAAGCGCGGAACTGTTCCTGCCGCTTGGCGCGCAGTTTCACCTTTTCCGCATAGGCGTTCTGCATGTCGACCATCGGGCGCAGATGCACCTGGCCATCATCACCGTCAATGATCACGGCGTCGCCGTTTTCAGCCAGCGCCACGATCCCCGCCGCCTGACCGACGACGGGTATGCCCATTGCGCGCGCAACAATCACCACATGGCTGGTGACGGCGCCATCTTCGAGCACCAGACCACGCAGGCTCTGGCGCGGATAGTCCAGAAGTTCGGCAGCGCCCATGGCACGCGCCAGAACGATCGCATCGTTCGGAAAACCGTTTTCGAAATCGCGTCCCGCAAATCCCGTCAGCTGGCGCAGCAGCCGGTTGGCGAGATCGTCGAAATCATGCATGCGCTCGCGCAGATACGGGTCGGTCAGGCGCATCATCCGCGCCTTGGTGTCACTCTGCACCTTTTCGACCGCCGCCTCAGCCGTCAGGCCGTTGCGGATCGCCTCCTCCATGCGCCGCACCCAGCCCTGATCATGGGCGAACATGCGAAACGCTTCCAGCACCTCGCGATGTTCGCCTTCCTGGCTCACATCACGGCGCTGAAGCATGTCGTCGATGGAAATACGCAGCGAACCGAGCGCGTGCACAAGGCGTTCGATTTCCTTGTCGGCATCCTCGTTCAGGAGATTGGTCACGACGATGCGCGGCTCGTGCAGAACCACGTGGCCAAGACCGATGCCCTCATTATAACCGTCGCCATCGATCGACACCGCACGGGTCAGATCGAGTTCGAGACCGGGGGCCGTAATCTTTTTCAGTTCTCCGGTCGCGATCATCTCTGCGATTACCATTGCAGTCGTCTCGAGCGCTTCCGTTTCGTCTTCACGGTAATTGCGCTGTGCCTTGTTCTGGACGACGAGAACGCCCAAAGTACGGCCGGCCCGCAAGATAGGAACGCCGAGGAAGGAATGGTAGATCTCCTCACCGGTTTCCGGCAAATAACGGAAAGCCGGGTGCGACTGGGCATCGGAGAGATTGAGAGGTTGTGCGGAGGCGGCAATCGTGCCGACCAGACCCTGACCCATTTTCAGCTGGGCAAGGTGCACGGCGTCCTTGTTCAGGCCCTCCGTGGCATAAAGCTCCAGCACGCCATCAGAGCGCAGGACATAAACGGAGCAGACCTCCGCCACAACATTGCTGGCAATCTGGCGAACGATACGATCGAGCCGATCCTGTGGCTCGAGCGGTTCCGCCATCAACTCACGCAGGCGCTTCAACAGAACCCGCGGACCTGCCGATAGATCTCGCGTCGGCATGCTTGCTCCCGAAAACAGGTACCCTACCCCCCGGAAGCGGCCGCGCCCTCAAATGTCAGGCGCGGCGAACCGGTTCACGATCAATTCTTATCGAGACCGTAGGCGGAATGCAAAGTGCGAACTGCAAGTTCGGAATATGCACCGTCGATCAGGATGGAAATCTTGATTTCTGACGTCGTAATAGCCTTGATGTTGATGCTTTTTGCGGCAAGTGCCTTGAAAGCTGTCGCCGCAACGCCAGCATGGCTGCGCATGCCGATGCCGATGACCGAAACCTTGGACAGGCCTGATTCGGTCTGCACCACGTCGAAGCCGATCGCTTCCTTGTTTTCGTTCAGAACCTGCATGGCCTTGTCGACGTCGCCCGAAGGAACGGTGAAGGTCATGTCGGTGCGCGAACCGTCTTCGGAAATGTTCTGCACGATCATGTCGACATTGATATGGGCTTCGGCCAGCGGGCCAAAGATCGCCGCCGAAACGCCCGGACGGTCGGCAAGCCGACGCAGCGAGATCTGTGCCTCATCCTTGGCATAGGCGATGCCGGTAACGACTTCCTGTTCCACGATTTCTTCCTCTGCGCAAATCAACGTACCGGGCGGATTGAGAAGGTCACCCATGCCCGGTGCATCGGGATCTTCGAAACTGGAGCGAACGAAGGTGCGGACCTTGTGGACCATGGCGAGTTCGACCGAACGGACCTGCAGGACCTTCGAACCGAGCGATGCCATTTCGAGCATTTCCTCGAAGGACACCTTCTTCATGCGGCGCGCGGCCGGCACGATGCGCGGATCGGTCGTGTAGACGCCATCGACGTCGGTATAGATGTCGCAACGATCGGCCTTGACGGCAGCGGCAATCGCCACGGCCGAGGTATCCGAACCGCCGCGGCCGAGCGTGGCAATGCGGTTATCCGGGCCAAGGCCCTGGAAACCGGCAACCACGGCCACCTGGCCCTCGCCCATGCGCTTGATGATGTCGGCGCCGTCGATCTCTTCGATGCGGGCAGCGCCATGAGCGCTGTCGGTGCGGATCGGGATCTGCCAGCCCTGCCAGGAACGGGCATTGATGCCCATCGACTGCAGCGCAATCGCCAGAATACCGGAGGTGACCTGTTCGCCGGAAGCGACGATCGCGTCGTATTCACGCGCATCGTAGAAAGGCGAGGTTGCACCAGCCACTTTCGGCATGTCCTGAACCCAGCCGACCAGTTCGTTGGTCTTGCCGGACATGGCGGAAACGACGACCGCGACCTCATGGCCGGCATCGACTTCACGTTTTACATGGCGGGCAACATTATGGATGCGTTCGAGGTTGGCGACGGACGTGCCGCCGAATTTCATGACAATGCGCGCCATTTTAAGACCAATACCACCCGTTCGCGCCCCATATGGCATCGGCTAAGGATGCCGGCGGACGCGTCTCCTGTCGAACGGACTTTTGTTTGAAAAGCCCGAAGTTGCCGGGTCTCTTAGCGAAAAGCGGGGATTGGCGCAATGGTCGCATCAGGCCAAAGCGGTACGGTTTTGTCATGAATTGGTTACGAATCGCAGCTCCCTTTCACGCGAAAAGGGAGCTGCCGGAATAGGCAGCCCCCCTTTTCGGAACAGTCCAGGGATCGGACTGGGTGTGCCGGCGGCACCATCCTGCTTGCAATTGCTGACCATATGCCCCGTCTGCGCGCCGCGGTTTATTGGCCTGGCGGCGGCAAAAGCCTGTTGCGCCAGCCCTCGGACGGCCGCACGCTGTCCCGATTGGGCGGATTGTCTGCGCCGGAAGGCGGGAGCAGTGGACTATCGCCATCGTCACGGGGAGGCGGGTTACGACGATCGTCACCTGCCCGTGGACCACCGCGATTGTCATCACGGCGATCACCGCGATCCCAGCCCGGAGGCGGACCACCACGATTGTCGTCACGGCGATCACCGCGATCCCAACCCGGAGGCGGACCACCACGATTGTCGTCACGGCGATCACCGCGATCCCAACCTGGCGGCGGGCCGCGGCGATCGTCACGATCCCAGCCCGGCGGCGGCGGTGGCGGACGACGGTCGTCACGTGTCCAGCGCGGCGGCGGTGGTGGCGGGCGACGGTCCCAGCGGTCGCGATCCCGGTAGAAATCGCGGTCGCGGTAATAACGGCCCCAATAATTGTCGACCTCGAAGGTGACCGTCGGAATGCCAAGCGGACGATAATAGTCCGGAGCGACATAAACACGGTTCTGGCGATAAGTCGTGCTGATATAGCTGCCGGAAACCCAGCCGCGTCCACCGGCAAACTGCACGTCGCACCAGTTGACGTTGCTCATGCAGCCATGAATGGTGATCGGCGCTCCGACCGGCACGACGGTTACCGCCGGGTACCCGGTGCTCGGGCCTGAGCGCATGTTGACGTTCGCGGTCGCATAACCACGCACGGCAGCTTCTGCGAGCGTCGGCGCTACCATCAGCGCACTGGTCGCGGCCGCAGCCAAAATAAATTTCTTCACGTGTTCCTCCTTGAAGAACATAGCCTGATACCTCGGTCGTCCGGACCAGGGGTCGGCAGGCCTGCCAACATGCGGCAGACAATGCCGAAGACGTCCCGATAGTTCCAATTTGCCTGTGAACCGGGCATGAATGCGGCGTTTAGCTGATGTTTAGTCGCCTATTTCGTCCAGAACCCGGCACCTCAAACAAAAATCACATCAAAATTCGTCCGCCTGTCTCACAAACACCTGAGAGACCGCAGCAAAATCGGCGTCCATGCGCACTTGACTTCGTTTGCCGATCATCCGACTTCAGTCGCCAAAGAGACGGCCTTGAAAACCCGCCGATGAAAAAGGGCCGATGGAAAAGGAATGACACCATGAGCGAAGCCAACAAGACCACCGTCGATCCAAGCCAGGTCGAATGGTTTTCCAAAATGGCCGCCGAATGGTGGAGCCCGACCGGAAAATTCCGGCCTCTGCACAAGTTCAATCCCGTGCGCATCTCCTACATTCGCGATCAGATCTGCGCCCATTTCGGCCGCGACCCGCGCGCCCACAAGCCGCTCGAAGGCCTGCGCATTCTCGATATCGGCTGCGGCGGCGGCCTGCTGTCGGAACCGATCGCCCGCATGGGAGCGATCGTTATCGGCGCCGATCCGTCGGAAAAGAATATTGGCATCGCCTCCACCCATGCAGAGCAGACCGGCGTCGAGGTCGATTACCGCGCCGTCACCGCCGAACATCTGGCCGAAGCGGGAGAGCATTTCGACGTCGTGCTCAACATGGAAGTGGTCGAACACGTCGCCGATGTCGAATTTTTCCTGCGCACCTGCGCCTCGATGGTCAAGCCCGGCGGCCTGATGTTCGTCGCCACCATCAACCGCACTTTGAAGGCCCGCGCGCTCGCCATTTTTGCGGCCGAAAACGTGCTGCGCTGGCTGCCGCGCGGAACACATCAATATGAAAAACTGGTGCGCCCGGAAGAGATCGAAAAGCCGTTGACGACCGAAGGGCTTGAAATCATCCATCGCACGGGCGTGTTCTACAACCTGCTCGCTGACAGCTGGAACCTATCCTCAGACATGGATGTGAACTACATGCTGCTGGCCAGACGGCCGGGTTGAACGGCCCCTGAAAAGGGATGATCCCGACGGGTGCGAAGTCTGCTATGATGGTCGGAGTTGGGATTGCCCGTTCGGCCGGTGATCCGTCAACAGCGACAGGCTGGAGGGTGCGGTCGTAAACCCGCTTCACTGGATGAAGCGCGGAAACCCTCGACCTCGGAAGTGTCATAAGGACTAACGAAAAGACCGAAATTGTAGATAGCCAGTCTTTTCGTCGTGCCAGCTATCTCAGTTGGCGTCGTCCGGAATGGCCGGGATCGGCGCGATCTCGATGCCCTCATCCAACAGGTCGCGCACATCTGTCAGGCTTGCCTGACCGATGATGCCGCGTGCATCCGCCTCGCCATAGTGGATTTTTCGCGCTTCTTCCGGAAACCGCTCGCCGACATCCTCGGAACTGGCCTTGATCTCGGCGACAGCCGCTTTCAGCTTGGCCATGGCTTCGGCCTTTGCCATATCCATCGCCACCGCCTGCCGCTTTTCCCTGGCCCGAGCCGTCGACACGGACGGCGCCATCAGGCTCTTGGAAATGGCAGCCGAACCGCAGACGGGACAGGTCAGAAAGCCGCTTTGAAGCTGGCGATCGAAATCGCCACTTTCCGAAAACCAGCCTTCGAATGCATGCGCGCTGTCGCAGGTGAGCGAATATTTGATCAAGCCGCAACCTCGCCGGACCTTGCCGGCGCGACTGTATCAAGCGTGAAATCGCGGGCATTTTTCAGGTTGGGAATTTTTCCACGCGCAGCGGGAACATCGGCAACATCGATCTCAGCGATCACCACCGCCTCCCCGCTGCCGCCGGCAGACGCCAGCACGCGGCCCCATGGGTCGATAATCATTGAATGACCAAAGGTCTCACGGCCATCTTCATGCACACCGGCCTGTGCCGCGGCGATCAGGAAAGCGCCGTTTTCGATGGCGCGCGCGCGAAGAAGGATTTCCCAATGCGCCTCACCTGTCTGGCGGGTAAACGCGGCCGGAACGGTCAAAACCTCGGCACCGGCGAGTGCTTCGGTACGGAAGAGTTGCGGGAAACGCACGTCATAACAAATCGCAAAACCGAGTTTGGCAAATGGCAGTTCGGCAACCCGCGCCTCCTCGCCCGGCCGATAGACAGCGCTTTCGCGCCAGCTCTCGCCATTGTCGAGATCGACATCGAACATGTGGATCTTGTCATAGGTGCAGACCCGCGAACCATCAGGTCCAAACAGGAAACCGCGATTGGCGATCTTGCCGTCCTCGAGAGCGATGGCCGTCGAGCCGACATGCACATGGATGCCGAGTTCCTTGGCGAGATCCGCAGCAGTCGCCACGATGATGTCACCATCCTCGTCCTTCAGCACGGCACGCAGACCGGCGCGGTCTTTCTGAACGGCACCTGTCATTTCCGGCGTCTGCACGTAGATGGCACCCTTGGCCGCCGCATCACGCACCAGCCGCGCCATGTCGGCGGCGTTTTTCACCGGATCGACGCCGGAGCACATCTGGATGGCGGCAGCCTTGAAAGCCATGGTCTTCGTCCTGCTTTTATGAGGTCGTGATTATCGTGATCAGGCCGCAAGCAGCGGGTCGAGCTTGCCGGCGCGTTCCAGCGCATGAAGGTCGTCGCAGCCGCCGACATGCTGACCGTTGATGAAAATCTGCGGGAAGGTCGTACCACCGTTCGATATGGCGATCATTTCCGCGCGCGTTTCCGGGCGTTGCGTCGCATTATGCTCGACATAATCCGCGCCCTTCGATTCCAGAAGGGATTTGGCACGCGCGCAGTAACCGCAGCCGTCACGGGTATAGATGATGATCTCTGCCATAAGGTCTCCATAGGGCTCGCAAATACCCTTCATGAATTCCTTAGGGATCAGATGCTCCCATTGGCACCATGAGGGCTTTTGGGCCATCTCGTATTTCGTCTTGTCATATAGGCCCGGA
Source organism: Endobacterium cereale (assembly GCF_009617585.1). Taxonomy (GTDB): domain Bacteria; phylum Pseudomonadota; class Alphaproteobacteria; order Rhizobiales; family Rhizobiaceae; genus Neorhizobium; species Neorhizobium cereale. The sequence continues at coordinate 29,547 of NZ_WIXI01000046.1, forward strand.
AATCGCCAGTGCAAAGGTCAAAACGGTCACCTCTGCGGCACCAGCCCGCTTGAGCGCGGCCGCGGCCGACGATACGGTCGCCCCCGTCGTGTGCACATCATCGACAAGCACCAGCCGTTTACCAAACACATCCGACTCGTGGCCCGGCACGATGGCAAAGGCAGCACGGACATTGTCCTGTCGCCCCTTGGCCGTTAGCCCCACCTGCCGGCTGGTGCGTTTCACGCGCTTCAGCGTCGAGGGCAGAAGTGGTTTGCCGGAAAGCTTTGCCAAATGCCGCGTCAGCTCCGCCGACTGGTTGAATTTCCGACGGGCAAACCGCGTCCAGTGCAAAGGCACAGGCAAGATACCGTCGCATTGCACGAGATGCTCGGCCCCTGACCGCTGCATCCACGCTGCCATCATGATCGCCAGTTCTGTGCGGTCGCGATATTTCAGCCCATGCACCAGCCTGCGGGCAACGCCGTCGTGGATCGCCACCGCTCGCAACCGGTCGTAACGCGGCGGATCAGCAATGGCCTTGGCTGAAACCAGCCGCCCACCCTCGCCCGCCTCATGATCGAATGCAAAGGGAATACCCAGAACATCACAGAAGGGACGTTCGATGAAATGGACGGATTGCCAGCAGGTAGGACACAGTGCGCCGTGGCGACCGATCATCACGCCGCAACCGGCACAGACCGGCGGATAGACAAAATCCACGGCACACCGAAACAGGCCGGACGCACCTGAGAAAATTGCCTTGCCAACGGACGGACGAGCCGGCCGGTCGGTAATGTCATCGATCTCGCTCCCCATGCCATCCCCCGCGATAACAAGCCGAACATCACCACCAGCAAAACCATTCGGCCTTGACATTAATCGCTCATCGGCGCCTTTGCGATCCGGAATTCTTGGGGGATGGCACGAGGGGCACCATATGGGGCCGATACCGCATCCGGAGTGTTTTATGGATATCCTTTTCGACCTTGATCTGGTCGCCGCCCGCCGTGAACGCGCTGCCAGCCATCCCTTGCCGGGTACAGATTTCCTCCTTGATCTGGCAGGCCGCGAACTGGCCGAGCGACTGGAAGTCGTGGAGAGGGTTTTTGAGGAAGCGGTCGAACTGCATGGCGGAACCGGCACGGCCGCGCGCTTAAGCCTTGAGACCGGCAAGATCACAAATCTCACCCGTATCGAAACCGATGCCGTCTTTTCGGGCGCAGGCGAGCATAGATTTGTGAGCGCACCACTCGAAGACGTGCCGCTCGAACCGCAATCGACCAATCTCGTGCTGTCGCCGCTGGCCCTGCATCTCACCAATGACACGCCTGGTGTGCTGATCCGCATTCGCCGTGCATTGAAACCCGATGGTCTTTTCCTCGCCGCGATCCCCGGCACCGGCACGCTTGCCGAATTGCGCGATGTTTTGCTGGCGACGGAAGCGGAAATTACAGGCGGCGCCAGCCCCCGTGTCATCCCGTTCCCGGACGTGCGTGATATCGGAGCACTTCTCCAGCGCGCCGGTTTTGCCTTGCCGGTTGCCGATGCCGAAACCTACACGGTCCGGTACGATTCGCTGTTCGATCTGATCCGGGACCTGCGCGCCATGGGCATGACGAACCCGCTTTCCGGCCGCAGCCGCAAGCCTCTCAGCCGACAATTCCTGATGCGCGCAGCGCAGATCTATGCCGAACGCTACAGCGATGCGGACGGCCGTATCCGCGCTACCTTCGCGATGATTTACGTATCTGGATGGGCCCCACACGAAAACCAGCCGAAACCGCTGAAGCCGGGGTCGGCCACGGTCAGGCTGGCAGATGCGCTGAAGGGAAAAGCGCCTTAAGGCGCTTTGGAAACGGCGTTGTCGATCTTCGACGAAACGCCGTTGAACATGTTGCCCAGTTCCGTGCCATAGGCACCCACACCGCCGATGATGGCGGTGCCGATCAATGCCGCAATAAGGCCGTACTCAATGGCTGTCGCACCACTTTCGTTACACAGGAAAGAGCGGATCAATCGCATTTGCAGGCCTCAGCAACCGGTTTCGGAACTGTAGCCCTGCAAAACACATACCGAACCCGGCGTCTCCTGCAGGACACTTCGGCGAATGGTATAATGCTTATTCTTTTCTTTTGTGTTAGCAGTATCGCTCTTAATTGAACCAGTTGAGATCATATCGAAATCTTGCTGCACATGCGCCATGCGGTCCTGATCGCCGCGTTTGGCAAGCATGGGCGTCACGATCAACGACAAAGCGATCGCAGCGGTACCGAAAAGAAGTGCAACATTGAGAGCGCCAGTCCGGCTCGACCGGAATGCCGGCCGCTGTCGCGTCCGCGCAGTCTTCCAGATTTCGTCGTCCATCACCTTAAGCCTCACACACGCAGTTACTTGCCCGCCGAAGCCTAAACTTCGCATGATCGGTTAAAGGATCTGTTAATGCCGTTGTCATAACTGCGACGAGCGCAAATGATCTGTGGACAGTCAGAGAAGGTCTTGCAGGAAAGGGATCAGCGGCTCATCGGCCGGCGGCATCGGGTAATCACGCAGCGCCTGCGGACGAACCCACTTGATGGCCTGCCCTTCTTTGCCCACAGGAATGCCCTCGTAGCGACGGCAGACATAAAGCGGCATCAGAAGATGAAACGTCTCGTATGTGTGGCTGGCAAAGGTCAACGGTGCAAGGCACGCTACCTTGGTGGCAATGCCAAGCTCTTCCTCCAGTTCACGCACGAGCGTCTCTTCCGGCGTCTCGCCCGGCTCCACCTTGCCGCCGGGGAACTCCCACAGACCGGCCAGCGATTTGCCTTCCGGGCGTTGCGCCAGAAGAATTCGCCCGTCGGTATCGATCAGTGCACAGGCGGCGACCAGCAGGATTTTGCGTTCGGTGTTGCTCACGCCGTCTCGTCCTTGCGCCAGTAGTGATATTGATAGGCTTCGCGAAAACCGAAACGCTGGTAAAGCGCGATCGCCGCCTTGTTGGTCTCACCCACCTGCAGCCACGCCACCCGCGCGCCGCTAATGCGTGCCCAGCGCAGGGCCGCGGCCAGGATCTCGGTACCAAGCCCCTGCCCGCGACGCTCTTCGGCAACAGCCAGATCCTGAATGCCGGCAAGATCGTTGTCCTGCACGCAAATCGTTACCGCAGCCGGACCTTCGCCCGGGTTCTCCATCAGGAAAAGACCGGTGGTCGGCTTGATCGCACTGACGATCTCCGCCATCGCCGGTTTGATGGCGGGGTCGGCACCGTGCACCGCAAGGCTGGCATCGATGAAGCGGCCGATATCGTGGGTCGGCAGATGCGCCAGCGTTTCGGAAAAATCGATGGCGGCGAGATCCGCCGTCATCACCGAGACGGTCTCGATACAGACCCAGCCCGCTTCGTCCAAACGATCGATCAACGGCCGTGGCGACAATGGTGTCTCTCGGATGACGAGCTGTCGACCGTAATGGGCAAACTTCTTGCGCGCCTTTTCCAGCCGGATATCGGCATCGTGGTAATCTGAAGGATCGAGCGGCACTACACAGTTCAGGCGCTTCGACGGATGACCGCCGGTGAGCCGCACCTGCCAGCTGCCGTCATAAACCACGGAGGCCGCCGGCCACGCCCGGAAGCCGACCGCTTCCAGACGCCGCACCATCGGCAGGTCGCCATGGGGAGAATTCGCCAGCATCAAACTATCAGCTCCGGTAATCGCCATTGATGGCGACATATTCCTTGGTGAGGTCGCAGGTCCAGACCGTTGCCTTGCCCGATCCGAGACCCAGATCGACGCGGATCGGAATGTCCTGCCCCTTCATCACGTTCGACGCCGCTTCTTCCGAATAACCGGCATCACGTTCGCCGTTGACGGCAACGCGCACGTCACCGAACCAGATGGCCAGCTTGTCGCGATCGGCGGCTTCACCGGCCTTGCCGACAGCCATGACGATACGACCCCAGTTGGCGTCCTCGCCGGCGGCGGCAGTCTTCACCAGCGGCGAATTGGCGATCGACAGCGCGATCGTTTTCGCCGCCGCATCGGTTTCGGCACCGGTCACGGTGATTTCCAGCATCTTGGTGGCGCCTTCGCCATCGCGAGCAACCTGGATCGCCAGATCCTTCAGGAGCGCATTCAGCGCATCACGGAAGGAGGCAAGCGCCGGATCCTTGGCATCGACGATCTGCGCCTGACCATCCTTGGCGGCAGCCCCGGTGGCAAACAACATCAACGTGTCGGAGGTGGACGTGTCGCTATCGACCGTCATCGAATTGAAGCTCGGCTCGACGCCGGCCGACAGCAGGTTCTGCAGAACCGGCGCCGAAATATCCGCGTCGGTCACGACGAAGGACAACATGGTTGCCATGTCAGGGGCGATCATGCCGGCACCCTTGGCGATGCCGTTGATCGTTACCGTCACACCACCGATTTCGGCGGTACGGGTCGCGACCTTCGGATAGGTGTCGGTCGTCATGATCGCCTTGGCAGCTTCCAACCAGAAATCGCCGGTCGCGGTCTTGTGCATATCGCCCAGAACGCCCGCAAATTTGGTGGCGTCGAGCGGCTCGCCGATCACGCCGGTCGAGGCCAGATAAACCTCGTTTTCGCCGCAGCCGACAGCCTCGGAAGCGGACTTGGCAGTGAGTTCGGTCGCAGCCCTACCCTTCACACCGGTAAAGGCATTGGCATTACCGGAATTGACCACTACCGTGCGGGCAACACCATGCGAAAGGTTGGAGCGGCAGAAATCCACCGGGGCCGACGGGCACTTTGATTTGGTAAAGACGCCTGCCACGGCAGCCGGCTCATCGAACACCATCATCAGCACATCTGTACGGCTCTTGTACTTTATGCCGGCGGCAGCAGTTGCCATGCGGACACCGCGCAATGAAGGCATGTCCGGATAGGATTTCGGGGCGAGCGGAGAGATGGTGGCGGACATGGTCAAAACCCTGGATCTTGAAATACCGGACAAAGAAAGGCCCGCGTAAGCGGGCCTTTTTAAAAAAGCAGATTACTGCTGCGGCTGCGGCTGTTCCTGCTGTTCCTTGGTGGCGTCTTCGTAAGCCTTTTTCAGTGCTTCGTCGGTGACTTCCACCTTCTGCTCTGCCTTGGCCTTTTCCAGAAGTGCCGAATACTTTTCCTGCATCACCAGCTGGCGAACCTGCGGCTCGACCTGCTCGAATGCCGGCGGAGCGGCTTCGCGCTTGTCTTCGACCTTGATGACATGGAAGCCGAACTGCGACTTTACCGGGGTCTTGGTGTAGGTGCCCTTTTCCAGCGTGAAGGCGGCTTCTTCGAATTCCGGAACCATGCGGCCCTTGGTGAAGTAACCGAGGTCACCACCGTCAGACTTGCTCGAATCTTCCGACTTGGCCTTCGCCAGTTCGATAAAATCCTTGCCTTCGTCGAGCTGCTTGATGATGTCCTTGGCCTCTTCCTCGGTCTTTACGAGGATGTGACGGGCATGCACTTCTTCTTCCTTGGGAAGCGAAGCGATTTCCTTTTCGTAGCGGGCCTTCACCTCTTCGTCCTTGACTGCGTCAAAGACTTCCTTGCGCAGGTATGCGTTGTGCAGCTCGCGTTCCTGCAGGAAGGCCAGACGCTTCTTGAAGTCGTCGGTCTTGTCGAGGCCCAGAGCCGCGGCGTTCTTGGCCAGCAGCTTGACGTCGATGACCTGCGAGAGAGCGGCCGCCTGCTTCTGGTCGTCGGGAAGCTGCTGGTATTGTGGGCCTAGGCTGGAGGCAGCCATGTCCAGATCGGACTTGTGGATCTCGACACCGTCAACCTTGGCGACGACGGAATCTTCCTGCGCAAACGATGCGGAAGAGAAGGAGATCGCAGCAATCAGGGCAGTCGCTGCAAGAAGCTTATGGCGCAACATATAGAAACCTTTCAGGTTAGGCACCGGTATCTGCATGTCTTGATTCCGGCCGGAATCCTTCAAAAACACCGGATTGTGGCCATTCTGTATCGGCCGGAACCGTTGACAACATTCGGCCCCCCTCTTATCTGTCACGCAACTTCGCGTCCAGAAGAGTTTCAGGCGCAGCGGAGCATTTTGTTTGGTTTGAAGACCTTGCAATCAAACGGTCCGCAACCATGGGACATGATTGAGAAAGGACCATTTGAATGGTCAGCTTCGGCGGCATCGCCCGCAAACTGTTCGGCTCGGCTAATGATCGCCGCGTCCGCTCCTACAGCTCCCGCATTCAGGCCATCGCCGCCCTCGAGGAAAAGACCAAGGCTCTGACCGACGAGCAGTTGTCTGCCAAGACCGTCGAATTCCGCCAGATGCTGGCCGACGGCAAGACGCTGGACGACATCCTCGCGCCGGCCTTTGCGGTGCTTCGCGAAGCCTCGCTGCGTGTTCTCGGCATGCGGCCGTTCGATGTGCAGCTGACCGGCGGCATGATTCTTCATGATGGCGACATCGCCGAAATGAAGACCGGTGAAGGTAAAACCCTCGTCGGTACGCTGCCCGTGTACCTCAACGCGCTGTCCGGCAAGGGTGTGCACGTCGTTACCGTCAACGACTACCTCGCGAGCCGTGACGCCGCCACCATGGCGCGTCTCTACAGCTTCCTCGGCCTGTCCACCGGTGTCATCATCCATGGTTTGGACGACGAGCAGCGCCGCGAGGCCTATGCCTGCGACATCACCTACGCGACCAATAACGAACTGGGCTTCGATTATCTGCGCGACAACATGAAATACGAGCGCGGCCAGATGGTTCAGCGCGGCCACAATTATGCGATCGTCGACGAAGTCGACTCGATCCTGGTTGACGAAGCCCGCACGCCGCTGATCATCTCCGGCCCGCTGGACGACCGCTCCGATCTGTACAATACGATCGATGCCTTCATCCCGATGCTGTCGGCGGAAGATTACGAGATCGACGAAAAGCAGCGTTCGGCCAACTTCTCCGAAGACGGCACCGAAAAGCTGGAGAACCTGCTGCGCCAGGCAGGCCTGTTGAAGGGCGAATCGCTTTACGACGTCGAAAACGTCGCCATCGTTCACCACATCAACAACGCGCTGAAGGCCCACAAGCTTTTCAACCGCGACAAGGACTACATCGTCCGCAACGGCGAAATCGTCATCATCGACGAATTCACCGGCCGCATGATGCCGGGCCGCCGCTTCTCCGAAGGCCAGCATCAGGCGCTCGAAGCCAAGGAAAAGGTGCAGATCCAGCCGGAGAACCAGACGCTCTCCTCGATCACCTTCCAGAACTATTTCCGCATGTATTCCAAACTGGCCGGCATGACCGGTACGGCATCGACGGAAGCGGAAGAATTCGGCAACATCTACAGCCTCGAAGTTGTCGAAGTTCCGACCAACCTGCCGATCCAGCGTATCGATGAAGACGACGAAGTCTATCGCACCGGCGAGGAAAAGTTCACGGCGATCATCAAGGAGATCCAGGAAGCGCACAAGCGCAACCAGCCGGTTCTCGTTGGCACGACCTCGATCGAAAAGTCCGAATTGCTGGCCACCATGCTGCGCAATGACGGCTTTGAAAACTTCCAGGTCCTGAACGCCCGTTACCACGAGCAGGAAGCCTATATCGTTTCACAGGCCGGTGTTCCGGGTGCCGTCACGATCGCCACCAACATGGCCGGTCGCGGTACCGACATCCAGCTCGGCGGCAATGTCGACATGCGTCTCGAGCGCGAGCTTGAAGGCATCGAGGACGAAGCCGAACGCAAGGCGCTGGAAGTTTCCATCCGTGCCGAGATCAAGGAACTGAAGGCCAAGGCTCTCGAAGCCGGCGGTCTTTATGTCATCGCATCGGAACGCCACGAAAGCCGCCGTATCGACAACCAGCTGCGTGGCCGCTCAGGCCGTCAGGGTGACCCGGGCCGCTCAAAGTTCTACCTGTCCCTTCAGGACGACCTGATGCGCATTTTCGGCTCCGACCGTATGGACGGCATGCTGCAGAAGCTGGGCCTCAAGGAAGGCGAAGCAATCGTCCATCCGTGGATCAACAAGGCTCTGGAACGCGCCCAGAAGAAGGTCGAAGCCCGCAACTTCGACATCCGTAAAAACCTTCTGAAATACGACGACGTTACCAACGACCAGCGCAAGGTCATCTTCGAACAGCGCCTCGAAGTCATGGACGCCGAGGACCTGACCGAGATCGTCGACGACATGCGACAGGACGTCATCGATGCTCTCGTCGGCAAGCATATCCCTGAGCGCGCTTACGCCGAACAGTGGGATGCCGCCGGTCTTCAGGCCGAAGTGGCCCGCCTGCTCAACCTCGAACTGCCGATCGTCGAATGGGCACAGGAAGAGGGCATCGGTGAAGAAGACCTGCGTGAACGCATCACCGAAGCGGCCGAAAAGGCCAATGCCGAACGCACCGAGCGTTTTGGCGCCGAGATCATGACCTACGTCCAGCGTTCGGTCACGCTGCAGACGCTCGACCATTTGTGGCGCGAGCACATCGTCAACCTCGATCACCTGCGCTCCGTCGTCGGTTTCCGTGGTTATGCGCAGCGTGACCCGCTGCAGGAATACAAGGCCGAGGCCTTCGAACTGTTCCAGGCACTGCTCGCCAACCTGCGCGAAGCCGTGACTGCACAGATGATGCGCGTTGAACTGGTCCAGAACCCGGAACCGCCTCAGCCGCCGGAAGTGTTTGGCGAACACCATATCGACGCCTCGACCGGCTGGGACGAAGTGTCCAACCGCGACGGTCAGGACTTTGTCGCCGCCCCGCAGGACCGCCGCCCGGAAGATCCGTCTACCTGGGGCAAGGTCGGCCGTAACGAAAACTGCCCCTGCGGTTCGGGCAAGAAATACAAGCATTGCCACGGCGCCTTCGAAAACGCCTGAGCAATCTGAAACAGCAATTAAAATGCCGCCTCCGGGCGGCATTTTTCGTTGGTGATGATCTGTGGAATTCCACTCGAACATTCATCAGTCTTTCCTAATGGAAACAATTTCTTAACGCTGTTCTGACACCCTGTGCGACTGTATATCTGCGTCATTGCGAGTATTGCGTGTCCCTGGTGACGGTCATCCAGTTTGCGGAGCGTCAGCTCCCGCATGTCTTGCGTCGGCGGGCCACACCGGTCCTGCTCCGGCTGCAATCCGTGCTGACTGCGCAGACAGATACTGCGCGCTCGCAACGCATGGCCCTGATCGCCTTCGTGATCCGCGTGGTCAGCGCCGGCATCGCCTTCCTCTCCCAGATCATTCAGGCCCGCCTGATGGGCGAATTCGAATACGGCATCTTTGCCTTCGTCTGGGTTCTGGTCGTGGTGTTCGGCAATCTTTCATGCCTCGGCATGCATACCGCCGTCATCCGCTTCCTGCCGATCCATCATTCAGAGAATGACCACGGCCTGGTCCGGGGCCTGACATGGACCGTGCGAGTCTTCGCCATGGTTTCGGCCAGCATCCTTGCCGCCATCGGCTTCGTCCTTTTGCATTTCGCCGGCGAAAAGATTGCCGAATACTGGATGGTGCCGCTGTTCATGGCCCTGTTCACGCTGCCAATGATCGCGCTTGGCGATGTGCTGGACGGTACGGCGCGCGCCCATGGCTGGACGGTCACCGCCCTTTCTCCGACCTATATCATCCGCCCGGTTCTCATCCTCACCTTCATGCTGTTGGCCGTCTGGATCGGTGAACCGCGCACGGCGGTGACCGCGATGACGGCAGCGCTGGCCGCCACCTATGTGACCACCCTGTTCCAGTTCATCCGCATCACCTGGCGGCTGCGCAAGAATTACGGTCGCGGCGCATTGCGCTTTAGCATCCTGCCATGGATGAAGTTCTCGCTGCCGATCTTCCTCGTCGATGGCATCGGTTTCCTGCTCACCAATTCCGACGTCGTGGTGGTCGGCCTTTACATGCCGCCGGATCAGGTCGGTGTTTATTACGCCGCCGCCAAGACCATTGCGCTTGTTCAGTTCGTCTATTTTTCCGTGAAGGCGGCCGCCGCACCACGCTTTTCAGCCATCATGGCGGCAAAAGACGATGACGCACTCGCCGCCTTTGCCGGACAGGCTGCACGCTGGGCCTTCTGGCCGGCACTCGGCGTCGGCCTTTGTGTGCTGGCGCTGGGAGAATTCCTTCTTTCTCTCTTCGGCTCTGCCTTCACATCAGGCTACATCCTGATGGTGATCCTGTTTGCCGGCATCTTGTCAAAGGCTTCGGTTGGGCCCGGTGAGATCCTGCTCACCATGGCGGGGAAACAGAAGCTTTGCGTCGCGCTTTATGGCGTGACGCTGGCCGCCAATATCGGCCTCAACCTGACCCTCATCCCGCATTTCGGGCTGGCGGGCGCAGCATCGGCAACAGCAGGCGCTATGGTGGTGGAAGCCGTGCTTCTGCATATAGCCGTGCGCCGCGTCCTCGGCATCGTACTGTTTGCCTTTGCCGATCCGCGCCCAGCCCATAAAATCGCGAAAGCCAGATCATGACCCTGCCACCGATCAGCAACGATGTTTATCAGCAGGCTCCGGATGCACGCGAACTCGCCCGTATCGAGCGACCGGATGCGGAAGTCACCGTGGATGTCGGCCGGTCCGGGCGCCACATGTCGATCTATCCGGCGGCTCTGGGTTATGATCTGCAGGAAGAACTGGATTTTCTCTCCAACCGCGTGATGGAACCCAACATCTTCTTTTCCGGTCGGCTGCTCGCACCTGCCATGCCGCGCGTGGAGGATCGCGACGTCCGTCTGGCCCTGATCCGCGACGACCGCGACGGCCGCAGCCGCATGCGCCTGCTGATGCCCTATTCCGTGGAAAAACCGGGCTTCTCCATGGGGCCGCCAATCATCCGCGTCTGGGCAAACCCCTTTGGCCCGCTCGGCACGCCGCTCGTGGATGCGGAGGATGCCGCCGAAACGATCGACAACCTGCTTGAGGCGCTCGGATCGCGTCAGGCAAAACTGCCTTCGATCCTGGTCCTGCCGGACCTGCGCCTCAACGGCCGTTTTGCACAATTGCTGCGCGCCGTCGCCATCAGCCGCGAACTGCCGGTCAGCATTACCGGCCAGTACCAGCGCCCCATGCTGGAAAGCCTGCTCGACGGCGATGCCTATCTCAAGAACGCCATGACATCAGGCCATCTGCGCGAGATGCGGCGGCAGTGGCGTCTGCTGGGCAAGGAAGGCGCCCTCTCCTACAACGTCGCCCGTCAGCCGGCCGAAATCCGCAAACGCACCGAAGAGTTTTTGTCACTGGAGGCCAAGGGCTGGAAGGGTCGAAAACGCACAGCCCTCATCAACGACCGTTACCGCGCCGCCTTTGCGCGCGAAGCGATCAGCAACCTGTCGGAAGCCGATGCGGTGCGTATCCACACGATCGATTTCGAGGGGCGTGCAATCGCAAGCCTCGTCGTCTTCGTGATGGCCGGCGAGGCATATACCTGGAAGACGGCCTATGACGAAAGTTATGCTCGCTTCTCGCCGGGCAAGCTTTTGATGATGAAGCTGACCGACTGGCATCTCGACGACGCCAACATCATGCGCACCGACAGCTGCGCCGTGCCGGATCACCCGATCATGAGCCGTTTCTGGGAAGAGCGCGAGGAGATGGGCACGGTTCTGATCGGCCTACGCTCGAACGTCGACCGCGACATGCGCCAAGCCGCCAGCCAGCTGCATTTCTATCGCAATACCCGAAACGTTGCCCGCATGCTGCGACAGAAGATCATGGCCATGGCCGGCCGCCACGGCTGAGGCATTCAAGGTGGTTTTCGAAATTCTGGATCGATCTCCAAAACGGAAAAAGCCCATGGTCGAAACATGGGCTTTTCCGGGAGGACAAGGCTCAGCGCTTGGCTGTCGCGTTCAGGAGCTTGCAGAGCGAGACGAGCGATGCGTCGTAGCCACCGCCGCGCAGAACACCCCGGCAAGTGATCAGCAGTTTCTTTTTCTCGGTCGATGACATACGATTATAGGCCTGCAGCGCCGCCGACGGTGTTCTTGTTCCCGGTGTCGCGCTCATGCCGGGTCGGGTTCCGCCAGGTGTAACGCCACCGGGCGTAGTGCCGCCGGGTGTGGTGCCACCCGGGTTTGTGCCGCCTGGGTTTGTACCGCCAATACCGACGCCAACATTCGCATTGGTCCCGCCAACCGAAGCGTTCACATTGGCATTGATGCCGCGTCCACCGCCGATCGACGCTCCGACACCGGCATTTATACCATTGCTGCCGCCGATAGATGCCGTTGTGCTGGCATCGATACCGTCGCGACCAAGCGCTGCGCCGACGCCGGCACTCAGACCACCTGTACCGCCGGCATTCAGACCCACTCCGGCATTCACACCGTTGCCGACACTGGCACCGACGCCCGTGTTCAAGCCGCCGTTACCGCCGACAGATGCGCCGACACCTGCGCTGACGCCATTGCTGGTCCCGACACCAACGCCGGCATTCACGCCATTGGAGCCGCCAACCGATGCGCCGACACCAAGGCCACCGCCGCCGACGCCGACACCTGCATTGATGCCGCCAACCGATGCGCCGATACCGAGGCCGCCATTGCTGCTGCCGACACCCACGCCGCCGAGACCGCCAAGCCCGATCCCACCGCCACGATTACCACCGCCACCGCCGAGACCACCGAGAGACTGTGCAAAAACGCCAGAAGCAACCGGCAGTGCAAGGCATACAGAAAGAACCAGAACTTTACTCGACTTGCGCATGTCATTCTCCTCTCATTACCCTCAGCGTCTGCGAGGTTGTGAGGATAATAGAGCACCATTTTAGTTGTTAGTACATTAGCATTGCATAAAACAACCGAAGCAAGAATTAATTTGTGCGACGCACCCAGCAGGAATGTATCGTTTCAGCACAAAACATCCATGTAAATGGTATCCATGCACCGCTTTCGATCTTTGATGACACATCAACAGTTATTGCGGCCGACCCCAAGCAACAACTGGATAACGGTATTTAACTGCGGCGAGAGGATCAGCCAATGGCTGTCAGAAACGGATGGCTCATGCCGGCACTGTTGCAGCGATATTCTGTAACCACTGCTTTTGATAGTACGAGACCGCCGCCATCGGCCATGGCTCGATACGGCGAAATACTGGGGGAGGCAGGCCTACACCAGTAAGCAGCGCCGCACCTGCGCTGGTTCCCGTGGAGCCGGACACGGCAAGGACATCCCGTCCGGTCAATGCGGCAAGCAATTGGAGATAGGGCATGTTGTCGGCGAGCGGCCCTTCCACGATCGTTTCACCTGCCGCGCCAACGAGAGAAAGGCAGACATCGGTCATCAGGGCGACATAGATCGAAGCCAGAGCATGCGCTTCTGCCGCGTCCCGCGCCTCAGCCCCCACCGCAGCATGCACGCGACCCGGAAATGGTCCCGAGCCGTGAACCACCGTGGGCAACAACATCCGCCCCTGTAAAAGTATTTCCTCGATACTGGCCGGGATTTCGTCATCCGCAGGCCTTTTCCAGCCCAACGTCAACATCTCATATTCACGCCCGCCCATGAATCGCGAAGACGGAACGGCACGACCTAGCGCATCGACATTGGCGAGTGTGTCGCGCGAAGCATCGAGACCGGCAAGATTGCCGCCGACAGCAAAGCTGACGACCCAGGTTCCGGTGGAAACAACGGAAAATGGACTCCGGCGAGCAAGCAGATGCGGCAGCAACGACGCATTGGAATCGTGAATGCCGCAAAAAACAGGAACCGGCTGAGCCAGCCCAATTCGCTCCGCAACGGAAGGCAGTACATGCCCTAACCTGTCGAAGGCGGATTGAACCGGCGCCATCAACGGGCGGATGCCGAGCGTGTCGACAAGGCGCGAATACTCTCCCCTGCCTGGCTGCCAGAGATCCGTGTGGCAACCAAGGGAGGTCACCTCGTTGGTGGCAGTTCCGGTCAGGCGGCAAGCCCAGTATTGCGGATAGGTCAGAATGGTGGCGACACGCGAAAACTCAGCCGGAAAGCTCTCTTTCAGGTAATGCAGCTGCGCACCCAGATTGAGCCCGGCCGACAGCTGAGGCGAAGCCGTTTCGGTAAAGGACGGGCGCAGGTCCGCATAGGCATCACGAATGTGCTGCGGGTAACTGTGCTCATAATCCAGCACCGGCATTGCCAGTTCGCCATCGGCATCCAGAAGGGCCGCACATGCGCCATGCGTGGTGATCGAGATCGCATCGTAACCCGGCTCAACCGCAAAGCGCGCCAGCGCATCAAGGGCGAATGACCAGATACGATCAATGTCGTAATGAGGATATGGCGGTCCCTGCAGCACGGCATTCGCCATTTTCACAGCCGCAACCTCGCCACCGGAGATGGCATCCACCACCACGACCTTGGCATTGGTCTTGCCGATATCAAGAACGGCGATGCGCCGAAAATCACTCTGTCCTAAGTCGCTCATGGCAGATGGAAGACTGTCACAAGATCGCTCTCCACCGGCGAATTGTCGGGATTGCTTTCCATGATATCGGCCATATGCGCCCACCAGCGTTTCATCACCGGATGGTCGGGCAGGCTTGCCATGGAATGATCGACCGGGCGGGAAAGCACGCCAAAGAGAATGTTGGTTTCACGGTCGAGATGGATGGAATAATCACGCACGCCCGCCTCGCGCAGAAGCGCGCTTAGTTCGGGCCAGATCTCGTCATGACGCTTGCGATATTCGTCCTCCATGCCCGGATGAAGCTTCATCTTGAATGCGTGTTTTTCCAAAATCATTTGGTTCTCATATGCCTGATGCGCCGGGCCACGATGGGCAGCGCGATGGTGATGATCAAAAGAAGGCCGACAAAGATCGACATGACGATGCCGGGCACGTTCAAAAGGCCGAGGCCAAACGTCACGAGGCCCATGACGAAGGCGGCGATCACGACACCGGCAATAGTGCCTGCGCCGCCAAGAATGGAAACACCGCCGAGAACGACCATGGTGACAACCTCCAGCTCCCAGCCTTGAGCAATAGACGGTCTGGTCGATCCCAGCCGTGATGTAAGACAAACGGCAGCGATGCCGGACATCAATCCGGTCAGCAGAAAGAGCTTGAACTTGATGCGCTCCACCGGGATGCCGGAAAAGCGCGCGGCAAACTCATTGTTGCCGATGACAAAGATCTGGCGGCCGAAATTGGTGGCGTGCAGAACGATGCCGAAGATGACGGCGAGCACGGCGAAGAGCACGAATTCGAACGAAAACACCCAGAAGACATACCCCTGCCCGAAGAAGGCAAAATCGGCCGGATATTTGCCATAGGCCTGATCACCCAGCACGATATAGGAAATGCCGCGAAACAGGCTCATCGTGCCGATGGTGACGACGATGGACGGCAGTTTCAGTACCGAGACGAGCGTGCCGTTGATGGCACCGCAGGCAAGCCCGACACCGATACCGATCGCCACCAGACCGGGCGTGCCGATACCCATCTGCGCCGCCGCCCCCATGGCGGTGGAGGCCAGCGCGATGATGGCGGCGACCGACAGGTCGATTTCACCGGCAATGACCAACATCGCCATGGCAAAGGCGATCATCGCCTTTTCGGTGAAGTTGAACGTGGCGTCCGAGAGGTTCCAGGCATTAAGGAAGTATGGCGAGGCAAACGAGTTGGCGACAAAAATTACCACCGCCACACCGAACAACAGCACTTCCCAACTGCCGAGCAAGCGGCTGACCGGTGTGCCGAGACGATCGGGAATGGCCTGCCGGGTTCTGGTTTCGGCTATCTCGCTCATGCGGAAACCTCCTTGGCGCCGCGATCACGCAGGATGATGCGCCCGGCCCGGCGTTCGGCACGGGCATTGAAGACGACGGCCAGCACGATGACGATGCCCGAAATGGCCATTTGCGCAAACGGCGAGATACCGATGACAGGAAGGGCATTCTTGATGACGCCGAGGAACAGTGCGCCAAGTACGGCACCGCCCACCGAACCGATACCGCCGGCAATGGAAATGCCGCCGATGACGCTGGCCGCCACCGTATCCAGCTCGAAACCGGCCGCGACATCGACATAGGCAACGGCATATCGCGACACCCAGAGATAACCGGCAAGCCCCGACAGCGCGCCCGACAACACGAAGGCAAAAAACCGCGTCTTGCCGATATCGATGCCGGCATAAACGGCAGCCGTCGGATTGCCGCCGGAGGCATAGGCCGCACGACCAAAGGCGGTACGGGTCAAAAGCCCCCACATCAGCAATACGATAACGATGGCGATCCACGAGAGGAGCGGCATGCCGAGCACCGAAACACGCGGAAAATTGAGAAAACCGGGCGTCATCTGGTGCGAATTCACCCAGGCGCCGCCGGACAGAACAAAGGCCATGCCGCGATAGATCGTGAGTGTGCCGAGTGTCACGACGATCGGCGGGATCTGTAGCGCCCAGACGAGATAACCGTTGATAGCGCCGAGCACCGCACCGATGCCGATCGCCAGAACCACCAGCAGCGCTAGCGGAAGGCCGGGATAGGCGGCATCCAGCATCGCCACAGCCATGCCGGTAAAGGCAAGGTTGGCCGCGACCGACAGATCGATCGATTTCGTCAGGATCACCGTCATCTGGCCAAGCGCCAGAATGATCAGGATCGAGGTATCGTTGAAGATGTTGGCGAGATTGCCGGGCGTGGCAAAGCCCGGCGCGCGGGTGGCAAAACCGGCCACCATGATGGCAATGATGCCGACCAGAAGCAGTTCGCGGTGTTTCAGAAGTTTTTTCATCAGCGCTTCCTCACGCATTGCCGGTTGCGGCACGCACCAAAGTCTCGGCGCTCAGTTCAGACCGATCAAACATGCCGGCCATCAGGCCCTCGCGCATGACCAGAACCCGATCGGACATGCCGAGAATTTCCGGCAGTTCGGACGAAACCATGATGATCGACAGGCCTTCCGAGGCGAGTTCGCTGATGAACCCGTGCACTGCCGCCTTCGAGCCGATATCGATGCCCTTTGTCGGTTCATCGAGAATGATCACCTTCGGCTGAGTGGCGAGCCACTTGCCGATCACCACCTTCTGCTGGTTACCGCCCGACAGCGTGCCGACCGGCACCGACAGCGCGGCAGCGCGAAGATCCAGACGCTCGGCATATTTGCGCGCCAGCGCCAGTTCATTGGCGGCCTTCAGGAAACCCGAACGAGATGTGCGGGCAAGCGACGGCAAAGACATGTTCTGAAAGATCGGCATGGGCAGCGCCAGACCATGCCGGCCGCGCTCTTCCGGCACATAAACGATACCGGCCGCAATCGCATCACGGGACGAGCGGATCTTCAGATCCTGGCCTTCAACACGGAGCCGGCCGGATGACGGTTGCGACACACCGAAAAGCGACTGGCAAAGTTCCGACCGGCCGGCGCCGATCAGGCCATAAACGCCAAGAATTTCACCGCGCTTCAACTCGAAGGAAATGTCGCGATATTCGGTCGGGTGGCAATAATTCTCAACCGACAGCACCGTCGCGCCGATCGACACCTCGACCTTGGGAAAGATGTTGGCGACATCACGGCCCACCATCATCCGCACGATGGTATCCTGCGGCGTTTCCGCCAGCTTTCCGTTACCGACAGCGCGGCCATCACGGAACACCACGAAATTTTCGGCGATTTCATAAACCTCATCGAACTTGTGGCTGATGAACAGGATCGCCTTGCCCTGCTTCTTCAGCCCCTCGACGATGCGAAAGAGATCATCGATTTCCTTGCGCGACAGCGCCGCCGTCGGTTCGTCCATGATGACGATACGCGCCTCGACCGACAAAGCTCGGGCAATCGCCACGAGATGCCGCTGCGCAATCGACAGATCTTTCAGCCGAATGGTCGGATCAATCTCGCTTTCCAGCGCATGCAAAAGCTCGCCGGCGCGGGCGTTCATGGTTTTCCAGTCGATCAGACCGAACCGGCTGCGCGGCGCATGGCCGAGAAAGATGTTTTCGGCGACGGTCAGTTCATCGAACAGCACTGTTTCCTGATGGATGGCAGTGACACCAGCATCGATCGCATCCTGCGCGCTCGTGAAGGAGACCGGTTGTCCATCAATAACAATCTCGCCTTCACTGGGGCGATAGATACCGGTGAGAATCTTCACCAGCGTTGATTTACCGGCACCGTTTTCACCGATTAGCGCCGTCACTTCGCCGGCATGCAGCGCAATGCTGACGCCATCCAGTGCCTTTACGCCCGGAAAGATCTGGGAAATGCTGCGCATTTCCAGGACAGGCATTCGCCTGACGGGCGCTGTGTCGCCAACAGGAAAAGTCTCCGTGCTCGTCTTTCCGACTGCGGTCATCATCACATCTGCCATTTGAAAATCATGATCGGTCCGGCGTCATCAAGGACGCCGGACCTTTAAGTCCCAGGAGGGATCAGAAAATCTTCGAGAACTCGTCGATATTCTTGGCGTCGTAGATGAACGGATCGGCCATGGCGGCCTCGCCCTTGTCGTCGATCTTGATCTTGCCCATGCGGCCGGCCTCGATTTCCGAACCCGGCTTGCCATCGGCATCACCCTTCACGAGGTGATAGGCGATCTGTGTTGCGGAATAGCCAAGGTCGATCGGGTTCCAGATGGCGAATTCCTTGGTAGCGCCCGACTTGATGGCGCCCGCCATTTCCGACGGAAGACCGAGACCGGTGACATAAACCTGACCGATCTTGCCGGCATCCTTCACCGCCTGCGATGCGGCCAGAACACCGACAGTCGTCGGCGCAACGATAACCTTGACGTTCGGCTGCGAGGTCAACAGACCCTGCGCTTCGCGATAGGACTTGTCGGCAAGGTCATCGCCATAAACCGTGGTGGCGAGGTTGAGGCCGGCAAAATCCTTCAGCTGCTTTTTCATCTCGCCGATCCAGATGTTCTGGTTGGTCGAGGTGGTGGTGGCCGAAAGAATGGCGAAATCACCCTTGCCGCCTTCGAGGTGGCTGGCTGCCAGCTGCAGGCACATCTTGCCGATCAACTCGTTGGACGACGGGTTGAGCTGCAGGATACGGCCTTCCGGTGCCACACCACTATCCCACGAAATCACCTTGATACCGCGCTGCGCCGCCTTCTTCAGAGCCGGCACGACGGCATCTGGGTCGTTCGCCGAAATGGCGATGGCATCGACACCTTGAGCGATCAGCGAATTGATCACCTCTATCTGGCCTTCCGCCGTGGTCGAGGTCGGGCCGGTATAGATGATCTCGACACCGCCGAGCTCCTTGGCGGCCTCCTGCGCACCCTTGTTGGCGGCTTCGAAGAAGCCGTTGCCGAGCGATTTTACGACGAGCGCGATCTTCATGTCGGCAGCGGAAGCCGCAGACGACATCATCACCACGGCCAATGCCGCGCCAATCGCCAATTTTTTAGCAAGTTTCATGTCAATTCTCCTCCCAAAGATTGAACTAAAGTCCGTCCCCCCGCCGGCGCGTCATGCCACCGACGTGGTATCCTCCTCATTTGCCTGAGCGGCATTGCCCGCCCCCGCAATGATCAGTCGCACGCCGGCATCCTCCACCATGCGCATCGATTCCTCGCTGATTCCGTCATCCGTGATGATCGCGGTAACACGCTCCAGCGGACACAGGATCATGCTCGACCGCCGCTGAAACTTCGACGAGTCGACCATCACGATCAGCTCTTCCGCCTGTTGCATCAGCTTCTGTTCGCTCTGGATCACCAGTGCATCCGGTTCCATAATGCCGAGCGGACCGATGCCCTGCGCGCCGATAAAGATGCGGCGGGCGTAAAAATTGCGGATCGCGTCATTGTCGAACGGCGACAGGATCAGGCTCTGCTCGCGATAGATCGTACCGCCCGGCACCGTGACATTGTTCTTGGAGTGCTTGACCAGATGTTCGGCGATCGCAAACGAATTGGTCATCACCTGCATGCGGCGCAGCGCCATGTAATGCACCATCTGAAAGGTCGTCGTGCCACCATTGATGATGATCGAGTCGCCTTCCTCGCACAGTTCGACAGCCTGACGCGCGATTGAGCGTTTTTTGTCGATATTGACCGATTCCGACACCCGGAACGATCGCGCCGCCAGCTGACCGATCTGCGGCGGATGCATCGCTTCCGCTCCACCCCGCACCCGGCGCAGCTTGCCCTGCACATGCAGAGAGGCGATGTCACGGCGGATCGTCGCCTCGGACGCATCCGTCAGATCGGCAATATCCTGCACCGTGATCACAGGCTTTTCCTGGATCGCGCTTAAGATAATGCGATGGCGTTCGCGTTCGTGCATGGGGTCCTCCTGATGCCAACTATTGTCAGTTTCTAAAACTTGTCAATCATCATCGATCACGAATATTCCTGTTGCGACGCAACATGATTGATTTTGATTGATTGCGATTGACAAGCGTCGAGCGAGTGCGCGATATCCTTGTCCCACGAGCGGCGCCGGAGGATGAGTGTCGCTACCTAAGACAACGTCAGGGAGGACGACATGTCGGGCCAGATCCGCCTACTCGATAACCGCTGGGATGATGCTTACGCCGCAAAGCTCGATGAGCCCGGCAAGCTGCTCTATCGCTCCAACCTTCTGGGCAGCGACAAGCGCATCACCAATTACGGTGGCGGCAACACCTCGGCAAAGGTGATGGAAACCGATCCGCTGACCGGGCAACAGGTCAAGGTCATGTGGGTCAAGGGCTCCGGCGGCGATGTCGGCACCATCAAGCTTGACGGTTTTTCCACCCTCTACATGGACAAACTCGAAGCCCTGAAGGGCATTTACAAGGGCGTGGAAGACGAAGACCGCATGGTCGGTTTCCTGCCGCATTGCACCTTCAACCTCAACCCGCGCGCCGCCTCCATCGATACGCCGCTGCACGGTTTTGTGCCGTTTACGCATGTCGATCACATGCATCCGGATGCGATCATCGCCATTGCTGCCTCCAAAAACTCGAAAGAACTCACCCATAAAATTTTCGGGAGCGACATCGGCTGGCTGCCCTGGCGCCGTCCCGGTTTCCAGCTCGGGCTGGATCTCGAAGCCTTCGTGAAGGCCAACCCCACCGCCAAGGGCGTTGTTCTGGAAAGCCACGGCCTGTTCACCTGGGCCGATGATGCCAAGGATTGCTATCTGCTGACGCTCGAGATCATCAACAAGGCAATCGAGTGGTTTGCCAAGGAGACCGAAGGCAAGTCCATCTTCGGCGGTGCCGTCACCAAAAGCCTCGGGACTGAAGAACGCCGCGCCATCGCCGCAAAACTGATGCCGGAAATCCGTGGCCGCATCGGCAAGGCGGAACGCAAGCTCGGTCATTTCGACGATCAGGACGCCGTGCTGGAATTCGTCAATTCGAAAAACCTCGCACCGCTCGGCGCCTTGGGCACCTCCTGCCCCGACCACTTTTTGCGCACAAAGATCCGTCCGCTGATCGTCGATTTCGACCCATCGAAGCCGGATGCCGATGCCGTGGTCACCGGTCTCGACAAGGCGCTGGAAGATTACCGCGCCGATTACGCGCGTTATTACGAGACCTGCAAACACGACAATTCGCCGAATATGCGCGATCCGAACCCGGTCATTTTTCTGGTTCCGGGCGTCGGAATGCTGTCCTTTGCCAAGGACAAGGCAACGGCCCGCATTGCCGGTGAGTTCTACGTCAACGCCATCAATGTCATGCGCGGCGCCTCCACCGTCTCCGAATATCAAGGCCTGCCGGAACAGGAAGCGTTCGATATAGAATACTGGCTGCTGGAAGAGGCAAAGCTTCAGCGCATGCCCAAGCCAAAAAGCCTTGCCGGCCAAGTGGCCTTCGTCACCGGCGGTGCTGGCGGCATCGGCCGCGCCACCGCCGCTCGTCTGATCGCCGAAGGCGCCTGTGTGGTTCTGGCCGATATCGACCAGACGGCGCTCGATGACGCGCACACCGATTTCGCCAAGCGTTTCGGCGCTGACGCGGTGCGCGCCGTACAGCTGGACGTGACGTCGGAAAACGCCGTCGAAAAGGCGTTCATAGAAGCGACCGTCGAATTCGGCGGCATCGACATTCTCGTCTCCAATGCCGGCATCGCCTCTTCCGCTCCGGTGGAAGAGACGACATTGGCCATGTGGAACAAGAATATCGACATTCTGGCCACCGGTTATTTCCTCGTCTCACGCGAGGCATTTCGCCTGTTCCGTCGCCAGAAACTGGGCGGCAACGTGGTTTTCGTCGCCTCCAAGAACGGCCTCGCCTCTTCGCCCAACGCTTCGGCCTATTGCACGGCCAAGGCCGCCGAAATCCACCTTGCCCGTTGCCTGGCGCTGGAAGGGGCAGACGCCGGCATCCGCGTCAACACGGTCAACCCGGATGCGGTCCTGCGCGGCTCAAAAATCTGGAGCGGCGAGTGGCGTGAACAACGCGCCACTTCCTCCAAGATCGACGTGAGCGAGCTGGAGGAACATTACCGCAAGCGTTCGATGCTGAAGCTGAACGTCTTCCCGGAGGACATTGCCGAGGCAATCTATTTCCTCGCATCTGATCTTTCGGCCAAATCCACCGGCAACATCATCAATGTCGATGCCGGTAATGCCCAGAGTTTTACGCGGTAAGGACTGGCACGACATACACCTTCTTTGCGCAGATGCCGCACTATCGCATATGGGAAAACACTCCTCCCAACCCTCCCCACAAGGGGGAGGGCTTAATCCAGCCGATCCGCCGTGACACAATCGAGGCAGGCGTTTGTGGCTGGTTTTCTCCCCCCCTTGTGGGGGAGATGGCCGGCAGGCCAGAGGGGGACTTGCTTTATACGCGACGGCTTTGACGCCTGCGGGGGAGAAGTTGGCGGTAGCCGGATGAGGGGCAGCCGCAGTTCACAGCATTTCGGGAGGATTTTTTGACATGACCAAACTCAACATCGCCGCCGACACCGTCGACAAGGACAATGAAGCGCGCCTCGCCGCCCTGAAATTCGACTACGCTGCACTCGGCGACAACCTGTCCCGCCGCGGCATCGATATCGAAGCCATCACCCAAAAAGTCTCGGAGTTTTTCGTGGCCGTCCCCTCCTGGGGTGTCGGCACCGGCGGCACACGTTTTGCCCGTTTCCCCGGCAAGGGCGAGCCCCGCGGCATCTTTGACAAGCTCGACGACTGCGCCGTCATCAACCAGCTGACCCGCGCCACGCCAACCGTGTCGCTGCACATTCCATGGGACAAGACCGACCCGAAAGACCTGAACACCAAGGGCGAGGAATTGGGTCTCGGCTTCGACGCCATGAACTCCAACACCTTTTCCGACGCGCCGGGTCAGGCGCATTCCTACAAATACGGCTCACTCAGCCACACGGACGCCGCCACCCGCGCGCAGGCAGTCGAACACAACATCGAATGTATCGAAATCGGCAATGCCATCGGCTCCAAGGCGCTGACGGTGTGGATCGGCGACGGCTCAAACTTTCCCGGCCAAAGCAATTTCACCCGCCAGTTCGAACGTTACCTGTCGTCGATGGCGGATATCTATAAGGCGCTGCCGGATGACTGGCGGCTGTTTTCCGAACACAAGATGTACGAACCGGCCTTTTATTCGACCGTCGTGCAGGACTGGGGCAGCAACCTGCTGATCGCCCAGACGCTCGGCGAAAAGGCCTTCTGCCTTGTCGATCTCGGCCACCACGCACCGAACACCAATATCGAGATGATCGTCGCCCGCCTCATCCAGTTCAAGAAACTCGGCGGTTTCCATTTCAACGATTCGAAATACGGCGACGACGATCTTGATGCCGGCTCGATCGAACCCTACCGCCTCTTCCTTGTCTTCAACGAATTGGTGGATGCGGAAAACCGTGGGGTCAAAGGTTTTCACCCGGCGCACATGATCGACCAGTCGCACAATGTCACCGATCCGATCGAAAGCCTGATTGCGAGCGCCAACGAAATCCGCCGCGCCTATGCGCAGGCGCTGATCGTCGACCGCACGGCGCTCGATGGCTACCAGCAGGACAATGACGCGCTGATGGCAACCGACACACTGAAACGCGCTTATCGCACCGACGTGGAACCGATCCTCGCCGAAGCCCGCCGCCGCGCGGGAGGTGCGATCGATCCTATCGGCGCCTATCGTGCCAGCGGTTACCGCGCGAAGGTGGCGGAAGAGCGCCCGGCGGTCGTGGGCGGCAGCGGCGGCATCATCTGACAATAAAAACGAGCCAGGAGGAGCCTCCGCACCAAACGAGGCTCTTTCCGTTCGCATATCGTCACGCACCACAAATATTGCCGCAGCATTTCCGTCACCGGGCCGTGTCGAAAATCATTACTGCGGTTTTGCGATTTTCGCCCGCCGTTCCTCGACGCGTTTCATCGCCTCGGCCTTTTCCTGCTGGCACATGGCGGCGGAAGCGCTTGCACCATTGCTGGAAGGGTCTTCCTTCAACGCCCGCTCCACACCGTCCATATGCTGAACGACATCATCGGCACCGATCAGAGGCGTCAGCACGTCTTTCGTGAGTGTTCGGGCGGCCTGATAATCCTTCTCGCCATCAAGCGCGCGACAATAATGCGTCACTGCCATGTTGATGAACAGGGCCGATGCCAGAGACTTGACCGCATCTTCCGCAGCCGCAATCGGCCCGGAAAAGAGGCTGGCCGACACGAGAGCAACGACGGCAATACGGTGCATGATCAATCCACGAATCAAGGAAAACGACGGCAATTGATCGCAGCTATACAGGGGAAACCTTGCAGAAACACGCCTTAATAAGGTGTGGTGCCCCGTGCCGGAATCGAACCAGCACTCCTCTCGGAACCTGATTT
Organism: Endobacterium cereale; assembly: GCF_009617585.1. GTDB lineage: Bacteria > Pseudomonadota > Alphaproteobacteria > Rhizobiales > Rhizobiaceae > Neorhizobium > Neorhizobium cereale. Next base: position 54,195 of record NZ_WIXI01000046.1, read on the forward strand.
TGAGTCAGGCGCGTCTACCAATTCCGCCAACGGGGCATTGCAAGCGAGTGATCGGCCTCTAGCATGAGTGCACAGAAGCGGCAAGACGCGTTCGCCATGTCTTGGCACCACTGGCGAAAAAAACTCCGATCCCTTTCATCAGTCTCGCCAGTATACCTCACGAAACTGTTCCATGCGCTTCGCCAATCCGCGACGGCATGTCGATTTACAGCGGCAACGCGTCGGACTAAAGCAACATCCAACATCCATGTGCACTACGGGTTCGATGGCGCACGACAGGCAGCAGGAGACTTCCATGGCGCATGCAGCATCCAGCGATCACAGCCGCGGCATCCCGCAGATCGCATTTCCTCTCCTCCTGACATTCGGCATGGCAGCCGTCATCCTGAGCGCGCTCGCCTTCCAGCATATCGGCGGATATATGCCCTGCCATCTCTGCCTGATCCAGCGTGACCCCTATTATTACGGCATTCCGGTCGGCATTCTTGCCATCGGTACGGTCGCTTTCAAGCTGCCGTCATGGACAGGGCGCGTTCTGATGGCGCTGATCGGCCTGATGATGCTGGTGGGTGGCGCCATCGCCGTTTATCACTCCGGCGTCGAATGGGGCTTCTGGGCAGGCCCTTCCAGTTGCACCAACCCGGCCGGCGCGGTGAGCACCAATGCCGCCAGCCTGCTGGATGATCTCAACACCGTGCGCGGCCCTTCCTGCGACGCCGCAGCCCTGCGCGTCCTCGGCCTTTCTATGGCAGGTTGGAACGTGCTGACGAGCGCCGCCCTCGCAGCGATCGCTTTTGTCGGCGCCTTCCGCAAATCGGCCTGAGGACATAACAATCCAAGGCGCCGTGACCCGTTCGGTCGGCGCGAATGGAAAGACCGCCGAAGCGCTGATCGCCGGCGGTCTTTTGCATCAGGACGAAAAGAAAGCTTTGCTTCCGCCTCACGGCTGCAGTTCGGTATCCCAGTAGAGATAGTCGACCCAGCTTTCGTGCAGATAGTTGGGCGGAAACAGCCGGCCATTGTTGTGCAGGTCCTGCACGCTCGGCGCATAAGGTTTTTGGTGCGGGAACATGCCGGCCTGCTTTGGCAGCTTGCTGCCCTTTTTCAGATTGCAGGGCGAGCAGGCCGCAACGACATTCTGCCAGGTCGTCTCGCCGCCATGGGCGCGCGGAATGACGTGGTCGAAGGTCAGGTCGTGGTGATCGCCGCAATACTGGCATTCGAACTTGTCGCGCAGAAACACGTTGAAGCGTGTGAAGGCCGGGTTGCGGGTCGGCTGCACATAGGTTTTCAGGCTGACGACACTCGGCAGACGCATGGAAAAACTGGGAGAAGACACCGCGTGATCGTATTCGGCGATGATATTCACACGGTCAAGGAAGACCGCCTTGATCGCGTCCTGCCAGGACCATAACGACAAGGGATAATAACTCAGCGGCCGATAGTCAGCGTTCAAGACGAGCGCCGGCAAGGCCTGCGGGGAGACTGCAATCGTCAAATGACGCTCCTACCCGATTCGGCATCTATCTCCTCTATATTAGGTCCGTTGTTACAGGAATGTGAAGCCAAGAAATGCAGGGGCTTGGCGGATAGGCGAATCAGTCACAGGCAATGTTGAAAACCTGTGCCGAATCAGAGCGTCGGCAGGGCATCCCGGCGCATATGTGTGGCATAATAAGCCCAGAACAGCCGCGCTGCGACCGAACGCCAGGGCGACCAAATTGTGGCCAACTGTCGCAATTGCTTTGATGACGGGCGCACCTCCAGAGCGAAGGCATGCGCGACCGCCGCCTGCAAGGCGACGTCACCGCTCGGAAAAACATCCGCGTGGCCGCCGCAGAACATCAGATAGACTTCCGCCGTCCATGGGCCGATGCCCGGCAGAGCCGTCAGCGTGGCGATCGCCTCATCCGGCGGCAGGCGCAGCAAGGCATCGAGATCGACACGGTCTTCCACGATGGCTTGCGCCAGACCAGCGAGTGTTTTGGCCTTCGTCCGCGACAGACCAAACGTCGCGGAAATTTCTGGCGTAATTGCCAGATAACCGGCAGGCGTCACCGTGCCTTGCGCCAGAATGCGGTTCCAGATCGCAGCGGCACTGGCCTTCGACACCATCTGCGAAACGATGATGGAGGCAAGGCTTGCAAAACCGGGTTGGCTCAGGCGCAGCGGCACGGTGCCAGATGCGGCAACGACGATTTCAAGTCGCGGGTCGAGTTCAACGAGTTGCAGCAGGCCGGCGTCTATATCGGTCATGTCTCGGATTATTGTCATTTGCCTTCATCGAATTTCGCCGGTGGTTGTCGCAGGGGCTTGACCCTAAACCCCAAACACCAGCAAATCGCGCATGCCTGCCAATGTCCACCCAAAACCCGTTTATCGTTTCGCACCAAGCCCCAATGGTCTTTTGCATCTCGGGCATGCTTTATCCGCGATCCTCAACCAAGATATGGCGACGGAAACCAGCGGCCGTTTTCTGCTGCGGATCGAGGATATCGATCTCACCCGCTGCACGCCGCAATACGAACAGGCGATCTACGACGATCTCGCATGGCTCGGCCTGACATGGGAAACGCCGGTTCGCAAACAATCGCATCATTTTGATGCCTATGTCGAAGCGCTGGCGCAGCTCGATGCCATGGGCCTGATCTATCCGGCTTTCCTGACACGCGGCGAAGTGAAGGCGATCGTTGCCGAACACGAGGCGAAAGGCAAAACATGGCCTCGCGATCCCGACGGTTCTCCGCTTTATCCCGACAGGGACAGGCTGAGATCCGCCGAAGAGCGGCAATCACTGATGCAACAGGGCATTCGCCACGCATGGCGGCTGGATATGAACAAGGCCCTGCACCTCGTCGCGAAACCGTTGAATTGGCAGGAAACCGGCGACGGAGAGCGCGGCATCATTTCAGCCGATCCGGCCGCATGGGGTGATGTGATCCTGTCGCGCTCGGATGCGCCGTCAAGCTATCATCTGTCGGTAGTGGTCGATGATGCGCTGCAGGGCATCACCCATGTCGTGCGCGGTCTCGACCTGTTTCACGCCACATCCGTGCATCGGCTCCTGCAGACATTGCTGAACCTGCCGCAGCCGCTCTACCATCACCATCGGCTGCTGCCGGATGAAGACGGCAAAAAGCTCTCGAAAAGCAGCGGCTCCACCGGCCTTGCGCATCTGCGCGAACAGGGGCTGTCAGCGGCCGATATCCGCCGTCTTGTTGGCCTGTAACGACGGCACTGAGTCAATCGGATCGTCGCCGCCTGCGCCCGCCTTTTCATCGCCCGGCATTTCTCCAGTGCGCAAACGATGGGTGACCACCGAATAGACGCGGTATTTCATCAGCGCTGCGTTCACTTCCGCCCCCAGCATGAAAATCACGCCGACCATATAGAGAAACACCAGTACGATCATCACCGAGGCCAGACCGGCATAGGTGGCGGCATAGGTCGCAAAAGTCGAAAGGTAGGAGGCAAAGGCAAACGCGCCGCCGGCCCAGAACACAATGGTAAGCAGCGCACCCGGCAAGATATCGACTAGCCTCCGACTCCCTGCCGGCAACCATTTATGCGACGCGATCAAGCCGATCACCACGATCGCCACCGTGCCATAAATCCCGTAGGTGCTGTAATTGATCAGCCCACCGAGCCATTCCTGCAATTGCGGAAATCGCGTGCCGGCAAACCGCAGTGCAATCGGGATGGCGACGAGAAGAATGCTGATCGCCGCAAACACCACGACGACCACTACGATATAACCGAGGCTGGCCAGACGCGTCACATACCAGGCTCGGGTTTCGCTGACCCGGTAGGCACGGTTGAGCGAGATGCGCAGCGCCTCGACACCATTGGAGGCAAAATAAGCCGCTGCCAGCACCGAAACCGTCAGCAGGCCACCACGCGGAATTTCCAGCACGCGCTGGATTTCCGCCTGCAGTGGATCGGCGATATCCGCCGGCCAGGCGTCGAACAACAGATGAATGGAGGTGGATGAAAACGTGCTGGCGCCGAGAAAACCGGCAAGCGCCGTTCCAAAGATCAGGAAGGGAAACAACGCCAGCAGACCGGACAGCGCCACATGGCTCGCCATCGCCCAACCATCGTCCTCGTGGAAATGATTATAGGCATCCGACAGGACGGTATAGGCAAGGCTGTACCAGGCGGTTTTGCGCATTCTCTTCGACCGGACTTTTCTGCCGCGATCGCTCCGTTGTTTTCGCCCCTGAAATATGGGAAATCCCAAGGCGTTGTACAGGACACATCGTCCATCATAGCCAAGAAGGTTTGAAGAACATGGCCGAGCGACGCTCAATCATCGTCACCGGCTGTTCGTCGGGCATCGGCGTTTTTTGCGCACGAGCATTGAAAGCCGAAGGCTGGCGGGTTTTTGCGACGGTGCGCAAGGAACAGGACCTCGCAGCACTCGAAGCCGACGGCATCGAAGCCCTGCTGATGGACTACACGCAGACCGACACGATTGCGGCACTTGTGGAAACGGTCACGGCCCGCACCGGTGGCCGCATTGACGCGCTGTTCAACAATGGTGCCTACGGCCAGCCCGGCGCGGTCGAGGATTTAACGACCGATGTGCTGCGCCTGCAGTTCGAAACCAACGTGTTCGGCTGGCACGAGCTGACACGGCGGGTGATCCCGTTCATGCGGGCACAAGGCCACGGCCGCATCGTCAACTGCTCGTCGATCCTCGGCCTCATCCCTTACCGTTATCGCGGCGCCTACAATGCCTCGAAATTTGCGTTGGAAGGCCTGACGGTAACAATGCGCATGGAACTCGACGGCTCCGGCATTCATGTGAGCCTGATCGAGCCGGGACCAATCGCCTCGCGCTTTACCGCCAATGCTTTGGCGGCCGTGCATGACCATATCGATCTCGAAAACTCTGCCCATGCGCAGGAATACAAACGCCAGCTGGCGCGGCTTGATGGTTCCGGCCCGGTCAACCGCCACAAGCTTGGCCCGGAAGCAGTCCACAAGGTGCTGATACACGCCTTGACCGCGCCGCGTCCAAAACCCCATTATCTCGTCACCAAACCGGCAAAGCAGGGCATGTTCCTGAAATGGTTTTTGCCCGCGGATCTTTTCTACCGGCTGATGCGCCGTTTTGACTGAACAAAAACGATAAAAATCCGGGAGGGGAAAAGTGTCCAGTTTTACCACCGTATTGACGGTGATCGTCATGGGCCTCGTGGCGCTCGTGCTGATCCGTGGCCTGTTCAACATGGTCAAGGGGCAGGATGCCAACCGCTCCAACAAGCTGATGCAGCTGCGCGTGCTGCTGCAGGCCGTCGCCATCGGCCTGATCATGCTCACTCTCTGGCTTTCCGGCGGTGGACGCTGATGGTCAAGCTCAACAAGATCTATACCCGCACCGGCGATAACGGCACGACCGGCCTCGTGGATGGCCCGCGCCGTTTCAAGCACGACCTGCGCGTCGAGGCCTATGGTACGGTGGACGAGACCAATTCCCTGCTCGGTATAGCCCGGCTGCATACCGGCGCGATGTCCACTCTCGACCCGATGCTCTTTCGCATCCAGAACGACCTTTTCGATCTCGGTGCAGACCTTGCCACGCCGGATACCGGCGAAGCCCCGAAATACGAGCCGCTGCGCATCGTCCAGTCGCAGGTGGACCGGCTGGAGGCCGAAATCGACCGGCTCAACGAAAGCCTCGCCCCGCTCACCTCCTTTGTTCTGCCCGGCGGCAGCCCGGCAGCGGCAAACCTGCATGTCGCGCGTGCGACATCAAGGCGGGCGGAACGCATCATGGTAGCGTTGTCGCAGCAGACCGATGAGGTTGTCAGCGAACCAGCGCTCAAATACATCAACCGCCTGTCCGACTTTCTGTTTGTCGCCGCCCGTTATGCCAATGGCAACGGCAAGGCCGATATTTTATGGGTGCCGGGGCAAAACCGCTGAATGCGGTTGTGTTCTCGCGGGAAGCCGACGGTGAGGAATGGCGCTATGACAAATCGACACGCCCGATGTCGGGCAACCACATTGTGTTCGCTCAAAAAAATGCTTACCCATGTCGTCAATTGACAACTGAACGCGTGGGAGACGTCGCATCTTGCGGCGGCGTGATGTCCAAAGGAAGGAAGCCATGAAGATCCTTGTGCCGGTAAAACGTGTGGTCGATTACAACGTGAAAATCCGGGTGAAACCGGACAATACGGGCGTCGAACTGACCAACGTCAAGATGTCGATGAACCCGTTCGACGAAATCTCCGTCGAGGAAGCGCTGCGTCTGAAGGAAGCCGGCAAGGCGGAAGAGATCGTCATCGTTTCGATCGGTCCGGCCAAGGCGGAAGAAACAATCCGCACCGCACTCGCCATGGGCGCCGATCGCGGCATCCTGATCGAGACCGACGAAGCCGTCGAGCCGCTCGCCGTCGCAAAACTGCTGAAGGGCGTGGTCGAGGCTGAGCAGCCGGGTCTCGTCATTGTCGGCAAACAGGCGATCGACGACGATTCGAACCAGACCGGCCAGATGCTGGCAGCCCTCCTCAACTGGGGTCAGGCGACGTTTGCATCCAAGATCGACCTCGGTGCCGACAAGGCGACCGTGACCCGCGAAGTCGATGGCGGTCTTCAGACGATCGACGTCAAACTTCCGGCCATCGTCACCTCCGACTTGCGCCTGAACGAGCCGCGTTACGCATCTCTGCCGAACATCATGAAGGCGAAGAAAAAGCCGCTCGACAAGAAGGCTCCGGCCGATTTCGGCGTCGACGTCTCGCCGCGCCTCAAGGTCTTGAAGACGGAAGAGCCGGGTGGCCGCAAAGCTGGCATCAAGGTCAAGTCGGTTGAAGAGCTGGTGTCCAGCCTCAAGACCGCTGGCGTGATCTAACGGACAGGAAGGAACAACACATGACCATTCTTCTTCTCGCCGAACACGACAATGCCAGCCTCAACGACCAGACCTCCAAGGCACTGACTGCCGCCAGCCAGATCGGTGGCGACGTGCATATCCTCGTCGCCGGCTCGGGCGCCAAGGCTGCTGCCGATGCCGCCGCAAAACTTTCGGGCGTTGCCAAAGTCCTGCTCGCTGACGATGCAGCTTACGCCAACAATCTGGCGGAACCGCTGGCCGATCTGATCGTCTCGCTGGCTCCCGCCTATGACTTCATCCTCGGACCGGCTTCGGTTTCGGTGAAAAACGTCCTGCCGCGCGTCGCAGCATTGCTCGATGTCGCCCAGATCTCGGAAATCATCGAAGTCGTCTCGGCCGATACTTATCGGCGCCCGATCTATGCCGGCAACGCCATCCAGACGGTTCAGTCGGGCGATGCCAAGAAGGTCATCACCGTGCGCACCGCCTCGTTCGCGGCAACCGCTGAAGGCGGCTCGGCCTCGGTCGAAAACGCCGCAGCCGCCGGCAATTCCGGCCTGTCGAGTTTCGTCTCGGATGCACTGGCAGAATCCGAGCGTCCGGAACTGACTTCGGCCAAGGTGATCATCTCCGGTGGCCGTGCTCTCGGCTCCTCGGAAAAATTCCAGGAAGTCATCCTGCCGCTGGCCGACAAGCTCGGTGCCGCCGTCGGTGCGTCCCGCGCCGCCGTCGATGCCGGTTATGCCCCCAACGACTGGCAGGTCGGTCAGACCGGCAAGGTCGTCGCGCCGCAGCTTTACATCGCGGTCGGCATTTCCGGTGCGATCCAGCACCTTGCCGGCATGAAGGATTCCAAGGTCATCGTCGCCATCAACAAGGACGAGGAAGCGCCGATCTTCCAGGTCGCCGATTACGGCCTCGTCGGTGATCTTTTCGAAATCCTGCCGCAGCTGGAAAAGGCGCTTTAACCGAGTGCATCAAAAGGGGCTGGCTAATTACCGTCCGCATGAATAACAATCTGCCGGACCCGACAAGGGTTCGGCATTTTCAATTCAGCTGGTATTATTCATCACCGGCAAAGACGTAGGAGCAGACATGTCCACGGCCATCAAGAACATCGGCATCATCGGCGCAGGCCAGATGGGCTGCGGCATCGCACATGTTTCCTCCATCGCCGGCTACAAGATCCAGATCTACGATCTGGCACAGGACCGTATCGAAGCGGCCCTTGCCACCATCAACGGCACGCTCGCCCGTCAGGTCGGCGCCGGCAAGTTGACCGAGGAAGAGCGCAAGGCAGCCCTCTCCCGCATCAGCGGCTCCACTGACGTCAACGACCTTGCCTCCATGGACCTCGTCGTCGAGGCCGCGACCGAAGACGAAGCCATCAAGCGCAAGATTTTTGCGACCGTTTGTCCCGTCCTGCGGCCTGAAGCGATCCTCGCCACCAACACCTCGTCGCTGTCGATTACCCGTCTCGCCTCCGCCACCGACCGCCCGGAACGCTTCATGGGGATCCACTTCATGAACCCGGTGCCGGTGATGAAGCTGGTGGAACTGGTGCGCGGCATCGCGACGGAAGAAAAGACGTTCAACGCCGCCAAGGAATATGTCACCACCCTCGAAAAGACCTTTACCGTCGCCGAGGATTTTCCGGCTTTCATCGTCAACCGCATCCTGCTGCCGATGATCAACGAGGCGATCTATACGCTGTATGAAGGCGTCGGTTCGGTCGAAGCAATCGACACCGCCATGAAGCTTGGCGCAAACCATCCGATGGGGCCGCTGCAGCTTGCCGATTTCATCGGCCTCGACACCTGCCTGTCGATCATGCAGGTCCTGCACGATGGCTTGGCCGACAGCAAATACCGCCCCTGCCCGCTTCTGGTGAAATATGTCGAGGCCGGCTGGCTCGGCCGCAAATCCGGCCGCGGTTTCTACGACTATCGCGGCGAAGTGCCGGTCCCGACGCGCTGATAAAAGGCGTGGTCAGATCGGCGCCTTGACGCCGTTCACCAGCTTCTTGGCATCCTCACTCGCCCATTCGGCCGGACCGTTCATCGAGCCGATCAGGCAACCCTTGTCGTCGAACAGCAGCGACACAGGCAGGCCAAACGCCAGGCCTTCCTTCTTCAGCGCATTGAACACGCCCATCGAACTGTCGCGATAAAAGCCAAGCGCATCGACGCCGTTGTCTGCCAGAAAATTCTTCGGCTTCTGGTCGCCGCCGGTATCGATATTGATGGCAACGACCTCAAAATCCTTACCGCCCATTTCGTGCTGAAGCGTGTTCAGCGCCGGCATTTCCTCGCGGCACGGCACGCACCACGTGGCCCACAGATTGAGCAGCACCGTCTTGCCGGCAAAATCGGCCATGGTGAGATCCGGCGCGCCCTCGCCTTTCGCGGCATCCTTGAAGACGAGATTGCTGATCGGGCGCGGGCGGTCGACGCCGCTCATCGCCGCCACTTCGCCCTTCGACAGCTCGTTGACCGTGGCTGCGCGTTTGACCGCGCCCTCGCAGGCGCCACCGGCAACCTCCCCGGCATTGCCAGACCCCATGTTCGTCACGTATACCGCCACGGCTCCCGCCAGGATCCCCGCGGTGGCAGCAATGGCAATCAATCTGGCAGACGGTAGGCCGAAAGGTCGTTTCTCTGTCATAACTACTCCAGGACGGGCATCATGGCTGACGGCACGAAGGACGCACTCTCCTCCAACCAGATGTGGGGCGGTCGTTTTGCTTCCGGGCCGGATGCCATCATGGAGGAGATAAATGCCTCCATCGGTTTCGACAAGAAGCTCTATGCCCAGGATATTCGCGGCTCGATCGCGCATGCGACCATGCTCGCCGAAAAAGGCATCATTTCGAGTGAAGATAAAGACAAGATCATCGCTGGCCTGAACACGATCATGTCAGAGATCGAGCAAGGCACCTTCCAGTTCTCGCGCAAGCTCGAGGACATTCACATGAATATCGAGGCAAAACTGGCCGACCTCATCGGTCCCGCTGCCGGCCGCCTGCACACCGCCCGCTCGCGCAATGACCAGGTGGCTCTCGATTTCCGCCTCTGGGTGAAGGAAGAGCTCGCCAAGACGGAAAAGATGCTGAGCGACCTGATCGCCGCCTTCCTCGATCGCGCCGAAGAACACGCCGACACTGTCATGCCCGGCTTTACGCATCTGCAGACCGCCCAGCCGGTGACCTTTGGCCACCACTGCATGGCCTATGTCGAAATGTTCGGCCGTGACCGCGCCCGCGTGCGCCACGCCATCGATCACCTCGACGAAAGCCCGATCGGTGCCGCGGCGCTGGCCGGCACGCCTTACCCGATCGACCGCCACATGACCGCAAAAGCGCTCGGCTTCCGCGAACCGACCCGCAACTCGATCGACACCGTTTCCGACCGCGATTTCGCGCTGGAATTCCTGTCGGTCGCAGCCATCTGCGCCATGCACCTGTCGCGCCTTGCCGAAGAAATCGTCATCTGGTCGACGCCGCAATTCGGTTTCGTGCGCCTGTCGGATGCCTTTTCCACGGGCTCGTCGATCATGCCGCAGAAAAAGAACCCCGATGCCGCCGAACTGGTGCGCGCCAAGACCGGCCGCATCAACGGTTCGCTGGTGGCACTGCTGACCATCATGAAGGGCCTGCCACTCGCCTATTCCAAGGACATGCAGGAAGACAAGGAACAGGTGTTTGACGCCGCCGAGAACCTGGAACTGGCGATTGCCGCCATGACCGGCATGATGCGCGACATGACCATCCGCACCGACCGCATGCGCCAGGCCGCCGGTGCCGGTTATTCGACCGCGACCGATCTCGCCGACTGGCTGGTGCGCGAAGTCAACCTGCCCTTCCGCGAAGCCCATCACGTCACCGGTCGCGCCGTGGCGCTGGCTGAAAGCAAGAGCTGCGATCTCTCGGAACTGTCGCTGGCTGAATTGCAGGAGATCAACCCAGCGATCACGGACAGCGTCTTCAACGTTCTGTCCGTCGATGCCTCGGTTGCCAGCCGCACCAGTTTTGGCGGCACGGCGCCTGCAGAAGTGCGCAAACAGATCGCCTGGTGGCGCGCGCGCAACTGATTGCAAACAACAGCCGGGCATGCTGCCCGACTTCCAGAATGTGACTGCACAAGGACGACGAAACCCTCTATGACATCGTCGTCCGCCAAGCTGTTTTAAGGGAACCGGAATGTCGAAATCGCTGCTGAATTTGGGGCGCCATGCAGGCCGTATCACGGTCATCGCTGCCGTTGCCGGCCTTGTTCTTGCCGGCTGTGGCCGCAAGGGCGATCTCGACCGTCCGAGCACGCCGATCGAAATGCAGAACAAGCGCAAGGATACCAATGCGCCGAAGGAACAGGCTCCTGAAAAGCCGTTCATTCTCGACAAGCTGCTCTAATCCGGGCTGATCCGTGAACCATTTTCAATATATCGACGGCGTGCTGCACGCCGAAAACGTGCCCGTTCCCGAGATCGCCAAGGCGGTCGGCACGCCGTTCTACATTTATTCGACGGCAACGCTGGAGCGGCACTACAAGGTGTTTTCGAAGGCTTTTGACGGCCTCGACGCTATGGTGTGTTACGCCATGAAGGCGAACTCCAACCAGGCAGTGCTCAAAACTCTGGCACGCCTCGGCGCTGGCGCCGACGTGGTCTCGGGCGGCGAACTGCGCCGCGCGCTGGCCGCCGGCATTCCGCCTGAGCGCATCGTGTTTTCCGGCGTCGGCAAAACGGTTGCCGAAATGGATTTCGCGCTCGAAGCCGGCATCTACTGTTTTAACGTCGAGTCCGAGCCGGAACTGGAAGTGCTGAATCTGCGCGCCGTCAAGGCCGGCAAAAAGGCACACGTCTCCTTCCGCATCAACCCGGATGTCGACGCCCGCACCCATGCCAAGATTTCGACGGGCAAGAAGGAAAACAAGTTCGGCATTTCCTACAAGCGCGCCCGTGAGGTTTACGCGCATGCCGCCACCCTTCCCGGCATCGAAGTCGCCGGCATCGACATGCATATCGGCAGCCAGATCACCGAACTGCAGCCGTTCGCCGATGCCTTCAAGCTGATGCGCGAACTGGTGGAAACGCTGCGAGGCGATGGTCACACCATCACCCACGTGGACGTCGGCGGTGGTCTCGGGATTCCCTATCACGACGACAACAACCCACCGCCGGAACCGACGGCCTATGCCGAAATCGTCACCGAAGGGCTGAAAAGCCTCAACTGCCGCATCGTCACCGAACCCGGCCGCCTGATCGTCGGCAATGCCGGCATTCTGGTGACCGAAGTGCTTTACGTGAAGGATGCCGGCGAAAAGACTTTTGTCATCGTCGATGGCGCCATGAACGACCTTATCCGCCCGACGCTCTACGAAGCCCATCACGGCCTTCGCCCGGTCGTTCTGCCGGAAAAGGATGCGGCCCATATCAAAGCCGACGTGGTTGGCCCGGTCTGCGAAACCGGCGACTATCTGGCGCTTGACCGCGACATGGCAGTGCCAAAACCCGGCGACCTGTTCGCCATCGCCTCCGCCGGTGCTTACGGTGCCGTGCAGGCCGGTACCTATAACACCCGCCTTCTCGTTCCCGAAGTGCTGGTCAAGGGCGATACGTTCCACGTCATCCGCCCGCGCGGCACCTATGAGGAGCTGATCGCGCTCGATTCAATCCCCGACTGGCTTGCCTGACACCGATCTGATATCGACCAGATATCACGCGGATATCGGCGCATAACCTGTTCACGATTGAGCGATATCCGGCAAAATGCGGGGGCTTCGGCCCCTGCCCCCTCGTCTTCGCCACAAAGATTGCTATCCTTGCTGTTTGAAGGATAGCGTTGATAGCGCACCGCGCCGCCGATTTGCGCCGCCACGACGACGGAGACGGACCGCATGACAGTCGACACGACCGGCGACACCACCGGCAAAAACACCAGCCCCGGCACCGCCAAAGGTGCCTTCGCGCTGAGGCCGGAACTGGCCCGCCGTGTTTCCCTCAAACGCGGTGTCGCCCGTCTGGTGCTCTTCCTCGAGCGCCTGCTGCCGCTGGCCATCGCGCCGCTTTGCGTTGTTGCGCTCTTCCTGTCCGTCTCGTGGTTCGGCCTCCTGCGCATCTCGCCGGACTGGTTGCGCTGGGCGCTCAATTTCGTTTTCACCTTCGCTCTCCTCTCCTCGCTTCTGCCCCTGGCGCGCTTGCGCCTGCCGAGTTCGGCAGATGCCGACCGCCTGCTGGAAGATCGCAACAATCTGCCCCACCAGCCGGTCGGCGTGCAGGATGACGAACCCGCATTCGAGACCCCGTTCTCCCGCGCCCTCTGGCGCGAACACCAGACGCGCATGGCCGAGCGTATCGCTGCCCTCGACGCCGGCCTACCCCGCCCCGGCATCGCCAATTACGACCGTTTTGGCCTACGCGCATTTCCGGCCCTCCTTCTTGTCGCCGCCTTCGGATATTCCTTCTCCAACGGCGGCGGCTCGCCGGCAGACGCGCTGATGCCCTCCGCACCGGCCGCCCGCATCAATCCCGATCTGCGCATCGACGCCTGGCTGACGCCACCCGGCTACACCGGCAAGGCCCCGGTCTTTCTGACGGGCCGGCAGGCAACCGGCGCACAGGCCGTAGAAATTCCGGAAAATTCGGAACTCACCGTTCGTGTCACCGGTGGCGAAGGCGAAGAAACCGTGCTTTTTTCACCGCTCGAAGGCGGCGAAGCACGCATTCTGGCGGCAAACGAACCAAAACCGCAGGATCCAGCCGCAACGGGCACACAGCCGCCCGCAGCACCGGCGCCTACGGCCGCCGCCGATGACGGCGACAAGCCGTTAGCCCCGCGCACCTATGCGATGAAGGTCGCCGAAAGCGGCGATCTCAGCGTCAACGGCCAGCAATGGATGTTCGACGTCATCCCCGACAAGGCGCCGGAAATCGCCTTCGAAAACCAGCCGCGACGTGCCGTCAACGGCGCGCTGGAAATCGGTTTTCGCGCCAAGGACGATTACGGGATCACCAAGGCTTTCGCCCTGATCGAGCCGGTGGACAAGGCCGACGACAAGGCAAAACCGCTCTATCCGCTGCCTGACTACAAACTCGACATCCCGCGCCAAAACAATCGCGAGGCCAAGGGGCTGTCCAGCCGCAACCTCACCGAACATCCGCTGGCCGGCAAGCGGGTTCGCATCACGCTTGTCGCCACTGACGGCGCCGGTCAGGAAGGCCGCAGCCCGCCTTTGGAAATGGTGCTGCCCTCACGCAATTTCACCGAACCGCTGGCCGCAGCCGTCGCCGAAGAACGCCAGGTATTTGCGCTCGACACCCGCCAGATGCCCAAGGCCATCGCGCTCAACGAGGCGCTCACCATCCGCCCCGACGAGACCATTCCCAATCTCAGCCACTTTCTGCTGATCCAGTCCGCCAAGGGCCGAATGGAACTCGCGCGCGGCGAGGAACAGCTGAAACAGACCGCCGAATATCTCTGGGAGATCGCCCTCGGCATCGAGGACGGCGATTTGTCCGCCGCAGAAAAACGCCTGCGCGATGCCCAGCAGAACCTGTCCGACGCCATCGAAAAAGGTGCGAGCGACGAAGAGATCGCCAAGCTGACGCAGGAACTGCGCGAAGCCATGCAGGAGTTCATGAACGAGGTCGCCAAGCGCATGCAGAATGCGCCGCAGGGCCAGCAGAACATGCAGGCGCAAAACATGATCCGCCAGCGCGACCTGCAGAACATGATGGACCAGATCGAAAACCTGGCCCGTTCCGGCAATCGCGATGCCGCCCAGCAGATGCTGCAGCAATTGCAGCGGATGATGAACAACCTGCAGGCCGGACGTCCGCAGCGTGGCCAGCAGGGTCAACAGGGCCAGCAGCAGAACAGCCAGATGCGCCAGCAGATCGACAAACTCGGCGAGATCATGCAGCAGCAGCAGCGGCTGATGGACGAGACTTTCAAACTCGACCAAGCCTTGCGCGACCGCCTGCAGCGCGGTGACCCGGAACAGGGTGAAAGCCCTTATGAACAGGGTCAAAACCAGCAGGGCCAAAACCAACAAGGTCAGCAAGGCCAGAACCAGCAGGGTGGCCAGCAGCCCGGACAACAGGGCCAGCAAGGTCAACAGGGCCAAGGGCAGCAGGGTCAGCAAGGACAGGGCCAGCAATCGACGGACCAGATGACCGCCGAACAGTTGCGTGAGGCGCTGAAGAACCTGCGCGCCCAGCAGGAAGGTCTTGGCAAGCAGCTGGGTGAATTGCAGAAGGGCCTGAAGGAACTCGGCATGGATCCCGGCCCCGGCTTCGGGCAGGCGGAACGCGAAATGGGCAATGCCGGTCAGGCACTTGGACAGGGCCAGGGTGAACAGGCCGTCGAAGGCCAGGGCAATGCGCTCAATGCGCTGCGTCAGGGCGCCCAGAGCATGATGCAGCAGATGATGCAGGCCATGCAGGGCCAGCAGCCCGGCCAGGGTCAGGGCGAAGGGGAAGGCATGGCCAATCAGGGTGGCCAGAACGGCCGCGACCCGCTCGGCCGCCTGCGCTCCAGCTCAGGCCCGGAATTCGGCGATCAGGTGAAGGTGCCGGACGAAATCGACGTGCAACGCGCCCGCGAGATCCTCGATGCTATCCGCGAAAAGCTGGGCGGTGCGCTGTCGGGCGAGGCCGAGCGACGCTATCTCGAACGCCTGCTGGAAATGCGCTGATCCGGCGGTTGGATATCGAATGAGAAAGGCCCGGAAGCTCATCGCTTCAGGGCCTTTTGTCATTCAACAATCTTGAAAATATCAGGCCGCCCGCGTCTCGCGCTGCACCGCCAGCGCCTGCGCCACAGCCTTGCGGATATCCGGCAGGGCAAACGGCTTGTCGACCACATCGATGACCTTGGTCATCAGGTCGTCGGCGCGTTCGCGCTGCTCGGCATAGCCGGTCATCAGCAGGATACGCAGGTCGGGAAATTTTGCCGCAGCCTGATGGGCAAGTTCGATACCATCCATCACAGGCATGCGGATATCGGAGAGGAGAAGGTCGAACGGACCTTCATCCAGAAGCGCCAGACCCTCGGCGCCATCGGCTGCCTCGCAAGTTTCATGACCGTCGAGACGCAATGCGCGAGCCACGAACCGGCGCAGGGAATCCTCATCTTCGGTGATCAGGATCTTTGCCATGGCTGTTTTCTCCGTGCTTCAATTTGGCACCCAAATGACCAGTCTTTCCTTTTCAAGGAGTAAACGCCGGTCACAGGGTCAAGCAACGTGGTTAACGGGCCGTGTCATTGTGTCAGGTTATGACACTTGTTAGCCTTCCGATGCAGCCTCTGCGTCGCCGGTGACAACACCAACGAAAGGCAGCTCGCGAAAAGCATAGGCCACGTCCATGCCGTAACCGACGACGAAATAGTCCGGGCACTCGAAGCCGACGTAATCGGCCTCAAGGTCTTCCTTGCGCTTGACGCGCTTGTCGAGCAGCACGGCAATCGTAACGTTGCGTGCACCACGTTCGTAAAGCAGTTCCTTGGCGAATTTCAGCGTACGGCCGGATTCGAGAATGTCGTCGATCAGCAGCACATCGCGGCCATGCACGTCGCTATCGATATCCTTGACGATGCGAACACCCTGCGAGACCGTGCCGGTGCCATAGCTGGAAAGCGTGATGAATTCGACTTCCGGGGCGAGATCCACATCATGCATGGCGCGCAGAAGGTCGGCCGCAAAGATGAACGAACCCTTGAGGATGGCGATAACCAGAAGGTCCTTGGTCGGACCGGTTGCGATCTGGGCGGCGATCGCATGGTTGCGCTCGGCAATCTGCTCGGCAGTGTAGAGCGGCTCGATATTCTTTCCGCGGACCACGGGCATATGCTTCTCCTTGGGCCTGATGGCTCTGGTTTAAAGCGGGGCCGATAGCACAATCAGGGGCGCGAGGCACCCTTGTCGACAAAGGAAAGGCGGACTTCAGGCTTTTTTCCACCGGCATAGGCCATGCGCGCGGAAAATCCACGGCTTTCCTTGGGCCCGATCGTCACCGTCGGCGGGGTGATCAGCGTCTGGGCGACAACCCTGCCGCCGGACACGAGTTCGGCGCGGATCGGTGAAAGCGGCCGACCGATGGCATCACCGTTCTCGATAATGCCCGTCACCAGCATCGCCTGCATGCCATTGGCATCCTGTGGCGTCAGGTTGACATGGGTAATACCGAGGTCGCGGACGGGTGCGGCATCCGCCTGCCCGCCGCCGATCAGGGAAAAACCACCGGACAGACCAAAGACCAGCACGAAGACGAGCGCGACGATGGCGGAGAAGAAATCCGCCGACATGCGCAGCAGCGCCTGTTCGGCGCGTTCCACCAGACGTGCGGCAAAACCGGTTTGCGGCGTGGGTGCCACTGCGGGCTGAACCGGGCGGCGCCCAGGACTGCGATTATCGGTGCGGCGATTGTAATTGCGGGGGGCGGCTTCGAAACTGCGGCGCTGAGTGGTATCGCCCACGGTCACGAATTGGGCATCAACAACCTCATTTTGCGCATTTCGGCTTTGCGCCTGCGGACGACGGCTTGGCGCGGGCGGCAGGATGTCGTAGGCAGCGGTCGTGCTCTCTTGGCGTGAACGGCCCTCTTGGTGTGAACGGAATGCGCTCATGGCTTCTCCGGCCTCCTCCAGCCCCTTTATCCCCGAGAGTTGAAAAGCACCAAGAAGCGGGGGCATTGAAACGAATCCCGCCCAGAAGTAAATTTAAATGGTTAATGCTTCGCAAAGACGGCCGGTGAACCGCCTCTTTCCGCAGATGATTCATGCTCCGTAAACCTTCAACGTTTACGCACGCGGAGAACCAAAACCTGATGGACTGGACGATCGGTTGATCCATTTCGAAAATGTCGGTTTGCGGTATGGAATGGGTCCGGAAATTCTCCGGGACATGACGTTCGACATCCCGAGCGGCTCTTTCCAATTCCTCACCGGCCCTTCCGGTGCCGGCAAGACCACGCTCCTGCGCCTGCTTTTTCTATCGCTGCAGCCCACCCGTGGCCTGATCCGCATGTTCGACCGTGACCTGACGCAGATCCCGCGCAGCGAAATGCCGATGCTGCGCCGGCGTGTCGGCATCGTCTATCAGGATTTTCGCCTTCTCGATCACCTGACCACCTACGAGAACGTCGCCCTCCCCTTGCGCGTACGCGGCAAGGATGAGTCGTCCTATCGCAACGACGTGATCGAACTGCTGAAATGGGTCGGACTCGGCGAGCGCATCAATGTTCTGCCCGCCGTTCTGTCCGGCGGTGAAAAACAGCGTGCCGCAATTGCCCGCGCCCTGATGGACCAGCCGGAAATCCTGCTCGCCGACGAGCCGACCGGTAACGTCGATCCGCCGATGGCACGCCGCTTGCTCAATCTGTTTCTGGAACTCAACCGGCTCGGCACCGCCGTGGTCATCGCCACCCACGATCTGGCGCTGATGGACCAGGTGGATGCGCGCCGGATGATCCTCACCGAAGGGCGGCTCGATATCTATGAATGAGTTCGAGCGCATCAGGCGGTCACGCCTGCCGAAAACAGAGAGCAAGCGGTCCATCCCCGCCACCGACGATCTGCCGGAACAGCCGTCGCGTCGCGCCGAAATGCAGGTCCGCCCGACCGCCCCCATCCTGCCGCCATCGAACATTCAGGGCAATGCGCTGATGGTGGTGATCGCCATCATGTCCTTCCTCGCGTGTTTGACGCTCGGCGGCGTCAGCATGGTGCGCGCCACCGCCTCCAGCTGGGAAAGCCAGATTTCCCGCGAAATCACCATCCAGATCAAGCCGGATGACGGGTTGGACATGAATGCCACACTTGCCAAGGCGCGCGATCTCGCGCTCAGTTTCGTCGGCACCAAGGACGGCACGATCATGGACGACAGCGCCACCGCGCGCCTGCTCGAACCGTGGCTCGGCAGCGGCCTTGACCTCAAGGAACTGCCGGTTCCGCGCCTCGTCATCATCACCATCGATGAAAGCAACCCGCCTGATTTCCAGGCAATGCGCGACCGTCTGCATGCGGAAATCCCGCAGGCTTTTCTGGATGACCACCGCACCTGGGTCGACCGACTGGTGTCGATGGCAAAAACCACCGTGATGATCGGCGGCGGCATCCTGATCCTCGTCTTCACCGCGATGATCCTGACTGTTGTGTTCGCCACGCGCGGCGCCTTGTCCAGCAACCGCCATATCGTCGAGGTGTTGCATTTCGTTGGCGCCGAAAGCGGTTTCGTGGCGCGCGAATTCCAAAAACATTTTCTGATGATCAGCCTGAAAGGTTCTGCCGCCGGCGGAGTGCTTGCGGCTTTGCTGTTCGCCATTGCCAGCTTCTGGCAGAGCCGTTCTCTGGCAACGCCGGAAAGCGATCAGGCGACAGCACTGTTTGGCAGCTTCACCATCGGCATGGGCGGGTATCTCGGCATCATCGCCACGATCGTGATCATCGCGCTTCTGACGACGCTGACGGCCCGTTTCACCGTCATGCGCACGATTGACGAGATAGACCTCGTCCGCTCCGATCCGGCCCGTTCGGACGGCCTTCCCTCGTCGTGACAGATCAGCGTTGATCTGCTCTGAAATATGGCCCTGTTCTTGCCGCGAATCTCGGGCTAAGGACAGAGCATGAGACCCGGGATGACCAGCAACGAGCAGGAACCGCAGCGGAAGCCGGAACGCCGGAAACGCAGCGGCTGGCTGTCACGCAGCAGTCCGTTGCGCCGGTTCGGGCGCTGGGTGATCTTCTGCTGTCTGGTGTTGATTGCCATTTTTTGCGGTGGTTTTTTGTGGTTTGCCAACGAGGTGACCTCGCTCAAGGCACCCGACGGGGTGAAAGCCGATGCCATCGTGGTGCTGACCGGCGGTTACCAGCGTATCGATCAGGCGGCCGGCCTGTTGCGTGATGGCGCGGGAAAACGACTGCTGATTTCCGGCGCGCACCCCTCCGCCACACCGAGCCAGATCCGCAAGACCACGCAGGTTTCCGCCAACCTGTTCTCCTGCTGTGTCGATATCGGTTACGACGCGATCGACACGATCGGCAATGCCAACGAGATCATTCGCTGGATTCATGACCACGACTATCGCTCGGTACTGGTGGTGACCAGCAATTACCACATGCTGCGCAGCCTGCATGAACTGCGCCGCCGCGATGCCGAAACGAAGTTCATCCCCTACCCGGTCATCAACTCCGACCTTGCGCGAAAAGCCTGGTTCACCGATCCCGATGCGATGCGCATCATGCTTGCCGAATACGGCAAGATGGCCGCAGCAATGGTTCGTGATTGGGCAGGCATGACGCAGGGCAGCGGGTTGCGAACCGACGAGGACGACACGACGCCGAAAGACAATTGAGCTCGATTTTCATCGGCACCACAACAATACACGAGCTTTCCTCACCCACGGATATCGTGTAGGCACCGCATGTCTCTCCATCCGGATATGCATTCATGCTGCTCTTGCGTTCGATCCTGTTCAACACCGCGTTTTACGTCAACATGATCACGCGGATGATCATCTTCGCGCCCGTCTATTTTCTGATGCCCCGCAAGCCGGCCTTTTTCGTGCCAAGGGGATGGGCGTCGTCCTCGAACTGGCTGATGGAAAAGATCGTCGGCGCCACATTCGAGATCGAGGGACTGGAGAACATTCCCGAAACCGGCTGCATCTTCGCACCGAAGCATCAGTCGGCCTGGGATACGTTCGCGCTCCTGCCCTACCAGCGCGACCCGGTTTATATCCTCAAGCGCGAACTGATGTGGATTCCGCTGTTCGGCTGGTATGTCGCCAAGCAGCGAATGATTCCGGTCAATCGCGGTGCTCGCGGCAAGGTCATGGTCGAGGTCATGAAGCGTGCCAAACAGGAAATGGATGCCGGACGCCAGCTGATCATCTATCCCGAAGGCACCCGCCGCGCGCCGGGAGACACGCCAGACTATAGGTACGGCATCGCCCGCATCTACCGCGACATGCAGGTTCCGGTCGTGCCGATCGTCGCCCATTGGGGCCTGTTCTGGGGCCGCCGCAAGCTGGTCAAATATCCCGGCCGCTTCAAGGTGAAGATCTTGCCGCCGATCCAGCCGGGCATGGAGCCGGACGCGTTCTTCACCCACCTGATCGCCACACTGGAACAGGCAAGCGACGAACTGCTTCTGCAGACCGCAATAGACAACCCGAACCTGCCGCTGCCGCCGTCTGCCGTAAAACGTCTGGCGGAACTGCAAGCGCAGACTGTTTCCTGATTACGGATCAATCGCGGCGGTGCCCTGCCGCTGCAGCGCTTCCACCCGGCTGCCCACCCCTTCAAGCCACAGATCACGGATGCCCATCTCACGCAGGTGAGTAAGTGTGCTGAGCACATATGCGTCGTTCGGGCCTGACTGGCCGATGGACGCGTGCACGACACGCGATGCCTCTTCGACACCCAGCGAACCGGCATATTGCTTGTGATCACGGTCAACCACATAGCCGACGGCTTTCGTCTGGCGTCCGTCTGCAAGCATCAACGGCAACATGCGTTCCAGATAAACATTCGTCACAAGTTCGCGTTCACGCAAATACGCCATGACCGGATCACGGAGCTCTTCCCGCACCTTGAAAGCCACGCCTCGGCACGAACCACCGCGATCAAGACCGAGGACAAGACCCGGATTTTCCGGCGTTCCGCGATGGACAAAGGAACGGATACACAGTGACCTGCGGTATCCGAATGCACGTGCGGCAATCCGTTCTTCATATTCAAAGCCCGGATTCCACATCAACGAGCCGTAGCCAAACACCCAAAATTCGTCCATATCCGACGCCACACCTCTGCAATCGAAGCACCATTGGAGAACATCATGGCAGCGTCAAGCCGGCGGAGCGTCAGCGGCAAAATTTGGACCCTTGCAACCATCATCGTACTGGTGATCGGCGTCTATACGGGTGGCTGGTTTTATGCCGCATCGCTTCTGAAGGAACGCACCCTCACCCTGCTCGGCAGTCAGGAAAAGGCGGGCGTCATCGCCGAATGCAGCGATGCCGAATATCGCGGTTATCCGTTCCGTATCGGCCTGTTCTGCTCAAAGGTGTCGGTCGATGACCGCAACAACGGCGTCTCGGCCGTCTTCGGAGGCCTGCGTTCGGCAGCCCAGGTCTACGATCCCAAACACGTGGTATGGGAACTGGACGGGCCGTCGGAAATCCGCACCAGCCATGGCCTGAGCATTTCATCGCAATGGGAAAGCCTGCAATCGAGCCTGACCGCCAAGGGCCGCGGCGTCGAACGTTCTTCGACGATCATCAACGCGCTGCAAGCGGCCATCGTCTCATCGGCGACCGGCCAGACATTCAACTTTGCAGCGGCCAATACGGAAATGCATCTTCGCCAGAACGGCGCCGATCTCGATGCGGCGATGACGGTGACCAATGCCAGCCTGACGGGTGCCAACCTTCCCCAGGGCCTGCCGGCGCTGACAACCAGCGCCGATGTGACGCTGACTGGCAAGGCGGGACTGATCGATGGCAGCGACCGCAATGTCTCGCTTTACGGCGCCGAAGGCGAGATCCGCAACCTGTCCGCCGATCTCGGCGAAGGCCGGCTCATCAGCCTGTCAGGCCCGTTCAGCGTCACCGCAGATGGCCGCATCAACGGCAAGATGAAGCTGCGGGTGGAAAAGCTGGAAGCGTGGAAGCAAAGTCTGGAGACGGTCGTGCCCGGCATCGGCCCGATGCTGAACAATGCCACCAACATGCTATCCGCCCTTGGCGGCGGTGACCGCGCCTCAATCGATTTCACGATCAAGAACGGCAAGGTTCTGGTCGGCGGCTTCATCGCAATCGGTGAAATACCGCCGATCTGATTATTTTTTCGGGTCGAGCGCGTGGCGTCCGAAGTCGGGCGCGTCCACATCCTGGCCGGCCTGGATGATGGAGCGGCGCACATCGCGGGTGCGGGTGAACAGCTCAAAAAGCTTGTCACCCTCACCCCAGCGGATCGCCCGCTGCAGATAGGCGAGATCTTCCGAAAACCGCGCCAGCATTTCAAGGATCGCATCCTTATTGTGCAGGCAGATGTCGCGCCACATGGTCGGATCGGAAGCGGCCAGACGCGTAAAGTCGCGAAAACCGGAGGCCGAATATTTGATGACTTCCGATTCCGTCACCGTCTCCAGATCATCGGCCGTGCCGACGATGTTGTAGGCAATGATATGCGGCAGGTGCGACACGATGGCGAGCACCTTGTCATGGTGCTGCGGGTCCATGTCATCGACGCGAGAACCGAGCGCAATCCAGAACGCCTTGAGCTTCTCCAGCGCCTCAGCATCCGTATCCGGCAATGGCGTGAAGATGCACCAGCGATCTCGGAACAGGCCTGCAAAACCGGCATCAGGGCCGGATTTTTCGGTACCCGCCAATGGGTGGCCGGGAATGAAATGCACGCCATCCGGTACAAACGGCGCCATCTGGGCGATGACCGAGGCCTTGGTCGAGCCGACATCGGTGAGGATAGCGCCCGGCTTGAGGTTCGGCGCGATCTGCTCAGCGACAGCACCGGAAGAACCGACGGGTACCGACACGATGACCAGATCGGCATCCTTCACCGCCTCGGCGGCGGAAGAAACGTAATGCGTGCCAAGCTGAAGTCCTTCGGCCCGCTTCAGCGTCTCGGCGCTGCGGGAAGAAATCACCACGTCATTAGCGAGGCCAAGCTCTTTCACATCACGAGCGATAGAAGAGCCGATCAAGCCGATACCGATCAGGGCGATACGATTGAACTGCGGATCGGTCATGCCGTTTTCGCCATGAACTCGCCGAGCGTTTCGATAACGCCGCGGTTTGCTTCTTCAGGGCCGACCGTCATACGCAGCGCGTTTGGAAGACCGTAGCCTTTGACCATGCGCAGGATGTAACCGCGGCTGGTGAGGAATGCGTCGGCATCCGGTGCGCGCTTGCCATCGACATCCGGGAAATGGATGAGGATGAAGTTGGTGACGGACGGCGTCACCTTGAGACCGATCGTCTCGAAGGCATGCGTCAGCTTGTCCAGCCAGAGCTTGTTGTATTCGACGGCAGTGCCGATAAACGCCTGATCGCGCATGGCGGCGGCACCGGCAGCGATCGCCGGCGCATTGAGGTTGAACGGACCGCGCACACGGTTCATCGCATCGACAACCTCGAGCGGGCCATACATCCAGCCGATACGCAGCGCCGCCAGACCATAAACCTTGGAGAAGGTGCGGCACATCACGACATTGCTGTTGGACGAGACAAGCTCGATACCGGCCTCGTAATCATTGCGGCGGACATATTCCGCATAAGCCGCATCAAGGACGAGAATGACATTCTTCGGCAGGCCGGCCTGCAGGCGACGAATATCGGCAACCGGCACATAGGTGCCCGTCGGGTTGCCCGGATTGGCGATGAAGACGAGCTTTGTCTTCGGCGTGACAGCCGCAAGGATCGCATCGACGTCAACCGTATAATCCTTTTCAGGAACGGTCACCGGCGTGGCGCCCGCGCCCATGATCTGGATCTTGTAGACGAGAAAACCATGCTCGGTGATAATGGCTTCATCGCCGGCGCCGAGATAGACGTGGCAGAGCAGGCCGAGCAGTTCGTCGGAACCGTTGCCGCAAAGAATGTTGGCGGCGTTCAGGCCATTGATCGAGGCGATCGCCTCGCGCAGGGCATGCGCCTGACCATCAGGATAGAGTTCGAGATTGCCGGCTGCCTCGCGAAATGCCTCGATCGCCTTGGGGCTGGCACCGAGCGGCGTTTCGTTGGACGAGAGCTTGTAGACGCGAGCCACACCGTCCGCATGATCCTTGCCGGGCACATAAGCGGCAATATCCAGGATACCAGCGCGCGGAACAGGCTTCATCATCTCGGTGCTCATCGGAAAGACCTTCCAGGGAATACGCCGGAAAAGCCGGCGAAAGATTGCCCTGAGGCAATAAAACGGAAGCGCCTTTTTGTCGAGTGGCGAAGGTCGTTAGTCGCGGTTGCGTGTGCTCGGCACACCTTGCGGCGCCAGAACCGGCACGAAGACACGTCGCGATGCGCGCGCCGCCACCGGAAGTCCCTGATAGAGCCGCTTCTGCGCCTCCACCACGATGACACCCGAAAACACCGGCCAGAAGCGCCGCCCACCCTGCTCGAACAGATGCCGCAGCTTCAACAGGAACCGCAATTTCGACGGCGGAAAGAACAGAGCCTCTTCGCTCGCCGACGGCGTAAAATTGCTTTCGCGCAGAAGCGAGGTCAACTGGCCGCGCGAATAGGGCCGACCGGAACCAAAAGGCGTGTGCTCCATGCGCGCCCATACACCACGACGGTTGGGCACGACGATGACCAGACGCCCGCCGGGCGCCAATACACGCCAGATTTCCTTTAGCGTCTCACGCGGATTTTCAGCAAATTCGAGCGAGTGCACCATCAGGAAGCGGTCGATGGAGGAATCGGGCAACGGCAGTTCCTCGTCGAACACAAGCGCCGTGGAAGACAGTTCGCCCGGCGGCCAATTCACCGCCCCCTGCCCTGCCGGCATGAAGGCAAAAGTCCGTTCGGTATCCTTGCGGAAACGATCAAGATAAGGAACCACGTATCCCAGCCCCACCAGCCGCTCCTCCGGCAATCGTGCCCAGAGAGACGAAAGAGCCATGGCGATCGACTGTTCGGCGACGCGGCCAAGCGGGGTCTGATAAAATTCACGGAGGTCTACGATATCGGCGTGCATGGCAATTTTGCTATCAAACGGCTGTTGGACTTCAAGCCCCCAATCTCTACATTGTTCGAAAAGCCATTCAAACAAGAGAGGCAGGCTGATGAAATCTCTGGAGATCGAAGTCTTTTCATGCCGCAGCGATAATTATGGCGTGCTCGTGCACGACCCTGAGACGGGGCTGACCGTCTCTATTGATGCGCCGGAAGAAAAGCCGATCGTGGACGCCGCCGAACGGCGCGGCTGGAGCATCAGCCATATCTTCACGACCCATCACCACACCGACCATGTAGAAGCCAATCTGGCGCTAAAGGCGCGCTTCGGTCTGGAAATCATCGGCCCGATCAACGAGGCCGTCGCCATTCCGGGTCTTGATCGCAGCGTCGAAGATGGCGATGAACTCATGTTCGGCGAGCATCCGGTGCGGGTCATCGAGACACCCGGACACACGGCTGGTCATATCTGCTTCCATTTTTCCGAGGACAAGCTGCTGTTTGCTGCGGACACGTTGTTTGCCCTTGGCTGCGGCCGCCTGTTTGAGCGCCCCGCCGCTGACATGTGGCATTCGTTGCAGAAACTGGCTGTGCTGCCTGACGAGACCGCCATCTATTTCGGTCACGAATACACCCTGTCCAATGTTCGTTTTGCGCTGACCATCGACCCGGACAACGAGGTCCTGCAGCGCCGCGCAGCACAGATCGAAGAGATGCGAGCCGAAGGCCGGTTTACGATCCCGACCATGATGGGACTGGAAAAGGAAACCAATCCCTTCCTGCGCGCCAAGGACCCATTGATCCGCCGCAACCTGATCATGGAAGGCAAGACCAACGAGGAAGTGTTTGCCGAAATCCGCAAGCGCAAGGATAATTTCTGATGAGCGGCAACGCAGAAGAGATCATCACTACGCTTGGCATGCAGAAACATCCCGAAGGCGGCTGGTATGTCGAAACGTTTCGCGATGACCATGGCGCGCCGCGCGGGCACTCGACCGCGATCTATTATTTGTTGCAGGCCGGAGAGCGTTCGCATTGGCACAGGGTGCGTGACGCCGCCGAGGTCTGGCATTTTTATGCAGGCGACCCGTTGCTGCTGAAAATCTCCGCTGATGGGCATGAAACGGAAACCGTAACACTCGGCACCGATCTTTCGGCAGGTCAAAGACCGCAGGCCGTGGTGCCCGCTGATGCCTGGCAAGCGGCCGAACCACTCGGCGCATTCACGCTTGTCGGCTGCACCGTGGCGCCGGGTTTTGATTTCGCAAGTTTCGAGATGGCACCGCCGGATTGGCAGCCGCGTTGATCACAAAGGGCTGGACTTACTCGCCGTGTTTACGCTTGTGGTTGCGCACCCGAAACAGGCATAGGCCCAACCGGCTGCCGCTATGGAGAGCGGCAGCACGATAAATGCATAAATCTGCAAACCGTTCATCGCAGCCTCAGAATTGTCGTACCCGACAAATGTAATATGGCTGCGGCGAAAAGCCGACAGACACCTACAAAGACCAGCGGGAATGCATTTCCGATCGAACCCGTCGGCGCATAGATCGCAGCCGCGATCGGCGCCAACACACCGACAGTCAGGCACTATGTCGATGCCCGATCACACGCGTTGGAGATATATTTCGTCTGTTCGCTATGAACGACCGACATTCCCGAACTCCCCCAAGCCGGACATCAATCAATCCTACCCGCCGTATTTCGTCGCCTTCACGTAAAGCGGGCCCATCCGCGTCGGAATATAGGCATAGACCGGCGCATAGACATTCGCACCATCCGCCTTGGCGAACCAGACTTCCATCGACACAGTCTTCAGATATTCGATATCCGAACGACCTTTTCGATAACCGGACTTCGGCACATAGCGGATCGAGCAGACGATGGCTTCGCCCTTGAAGCCGTTCGTGGAAAATTTTTCTGTGCCCTTTGCCGTCAGCACCAGATCGAGCCGGGACTCGCCGTCATAGATCGGCAGCTTGTTCGGGCATATTTTTGCATCGGCGGGGAAGATCATGCCGGACAACGGATCGAGCACCGCGCGCAGATCGCGGTCACTCACCGGGATCCACGTGGACGGGCGTGCCTTCGGCTCCGGCTTCACTGATGTCGAGACGACATTGCCGTTGCGATATTGAACATCATAAGTCTGAGTTTTCTTTTTCGTCGTATAGACCAGCGAATAGGAGTTGGCCTGTAGCCGGTCGCTGCGCATTGATCCCTTGACGGTTGTTTCCGCAGAGGTTTTCGCAATCACGTCGACAATGCCTGCGGAACTGAAACGGCCATTGATCGTATAGGACTTGTCGTCGAACGAACTGGCGAAGGACATGCGAGCCACCGGCAGGATACCGAGCGAGACGCTGTATTCACTCGTATGGCGGATTTCGGCAGCACTGCCGGACGAGGCCGCAGCGACAGCGATGACGACGGCGGCGAATGCGACGGAAGTCTTGGCGACCATGAAACAATCCTGGAACGAGAAAAGTTGATGTCATATAGACGTGCCACTATGGCAAGAAAATAGCGGCTTGCGGTGCCTGAACCGGGATTATCCCGATTCGGTTGAAGGTTTGGCTTGACGCGCGCGGCCCCACTGACTATAGAACCGCAACTTTCCAATCAGGACCAGTTGGATCGGCTTATCAGGCATTGCCTGAAAGTAGCCTCTAATTGCAGAAGAACAAAGGTGTACTCATGTCCCGTGTGTGTGAACTGACCGGCAAGGGCGTAATGACCGGCAATAACGTCAGCCACGCCAACAACCGTACCCGTCGTCGCTTTCTGCCGAACCTGTGCCAGGTTACGCTGATCTCCGACGCTCTCGGCCAGCGTTTCCGTCTGCGCGTTTCGGCTCACGCCCTGCGCTCGGTCGAGCATCGTGGTGGCCTCGACGCATTCCTCGTCAAGGCTGACGAAACCGAACTGTCGATGCGCGCCCGTCTGCTGCGCCGCCAGATCGTCAAGAAGACTGCTGAAGCAGCTTAATAAGCTTCAGTATTATACATCATCGGTTCTGGTGAAGGCTTGGGCGTTTCTCGCACAGGCCTTTTCCTTTGCTTTATTCCAACTGGTGGCATCTCCCAGGATAAAAAAAATGCTGACGCAACGTCATACCCTCATCTATGCCCTCGTCATGGCCGCCATCGTGGTCGCGTCCAATATTCTCGTCCAGTTTCATCTGACGGGAACGCTATGGGGCATAGCCCTTGGCGATCTTCTGACCTGGGGCGCCTTCACCTATCCGGTCGCCTTTCTCGTCACCGACCTTGCCAACCGCCAGTTCGGCCCGGCCATTGCCCGCCGCATCGTGCTCGTCGGGTTCGTCGTCGGCGTTGCGCTGTCGTTCTGGCTGTCGGAACCGCGCATCGCGATCGCCTCCGGCACAGCATTCCTGATCGGTCAGCTGCTCGACATTTCCGTCTTCAACGAACTGCGCCGCAAGTCGTGGTGGAAGGCCCCTTTGGCCGCCTCGATGATCGGTACGATCATCGACACCGCCCTGTTCTTCTCGCTCGCCTTTGCACCCTTCTTTGCCTTCATCGGCCCCAACCTCGATTTTGCCGTGGCACCGGCTCCGATCCTTGGCGTCATGGCAACGGAAGCGCCACGCTGGATCTCCTGGGCACTGGGTGACCTCGTGGTCAAGATCGTGGTCGGTGTCGTTCTGCTGCTGCCCTATGGCGCGCTGATGAACGTGCTGAAGCCGATGCAGCAGGTTACAGCCCGCTAAGATTAGCCTTTGCCTGAACAATCGGGTGGCGGAGAACGGCTTCGGCCAATTCCGTCACCGCATTGATCGAATCGAGCCGCAAAACGGGGGCTGTCTGCGTCTCTAGCCACGCCTCATGCGCGGCAAGGCTGCGCTGCTGCGGCCCGGCCGTATCGTAACTTTCCGCCCATTCCAGAAATGCCTGGCTCTTATGCGCCATGTCGCCACTGGCAGCGATCCTTGCGCCATAACGCGCTGCTTCCCGCTTGCGAATGCGCTCCATGCGCACAGCCGGATCCAGCCTCAGGAAGACGATCAACTGATAAAACGGCTCTATCGACATGCCCCATTTGAGGGCCGAGCCGGTCAGCACCCATCCATCATCCGGCAAAGCCCGCTCTTCCAGCATGGCAACACGCGCACCGACCTCGCGCGGCGTCGTATAAGGCGGGTTGGTCGGCATCCAGTAAAAATCATCGGAATCGAGATGCGGAATGCCGAGCTTTTCCGCCAGCACCATACCGAGCGAGGTCGTGCCGGAGCCAGATGCGCCCATGACATGAATTCGAACCATCTTTCTCCTCCAAAACCGCTGGAAGCGAAGGATAGAGAAGCCGCCTCAAGGGTTCAACCGGAACTCCAGCATCAGGTTGCGCTGAAAAATGGAATGATTGTCGTCGGACACGACGATCAGATGCGGCACGCCATCCGGCCCAGCCACCACATCGATACCTTCCATATTGTCTATCTGCTGGCCCATATCGGCCTCGATCAACATCTCGCCATCCACCAGAGCTCCCGGCTTCAGGCTATCGCCATCCATGCGCCGAATGCGCATGCCGACGCCGCCAAGCACGCTGAAGGAACGCTCTAGCAGGACCAGATCGCCATTCGGTAGAAACGCGCCATCGGTGATATCAAACGGATGGTGACGCTTTACCTTGAACTGCCCCTTACGCGGCCCTTCCAGAATGGCCGCATAAAAATTGCCAGCGTCATCGACGCTTTTTTCCGCAACGACGACAATGGCACCGGCAAGCGGACTGGTTTGGGGCGCGGAGACGACTGTTTCCAGCCCGCCATTGGCACGCAATTCCCGACGCGGAATGAGAAAATCCAACGTCTTTTTCGGACGTGACGTTTCAAAACTGGGATCGGGATAGACATCCACACGATGGCGGCGTTCGAAACTGACGATAACCTCGCCATCGCGAAGCGTCACGCCCTCGGCATCGATATCGCCCTTGGAGCGTGGTTCACGACCACTGGCATCAACCATGGGCAAGATGCGAACATCAAGCATCCCCGAGAGACGCCCCTGCCCGTCGCGCTCGATCATGCCGGTCATCCAGTGACCGGTATCGAGCACAGCGACAAAACTTTTTCCATCCGGCCGGAAACGGATACCCGAGACGGCGCCGACGAGATCGTTGACAGAGGTGTATTCGATGCCACCGAGAAATTCGAGCGCACCAAATTTATTGTCCGGCTTGTCGGACTTGAACTCATGGAAAGCACGCGCCTTGATCGGCGCATCGACCTCCGCCGCCTTCAACGCCAGCGGAGAAACCGTCATCAGCGTGGCTGCGACGACTGAAATACGAAGACCCAAAAACCTGTGGCGCATACGCGGGTTGGCTCTCAACCCGCGCGACGGCCGCGGCCGGTACCCGCGTTTTCTTCAAATAGCGAAGCGAGCTGTTCGGTCATCGCGCCGGCGAGCTCGTCCGCATCCACGATGGTGACAGCCTTGCGGTAATAGCGTGTGACGTCGTGACCGATACCGATGGCCAGCAGTTCGACGGGCGAACGTGTTTCGATCTGTTCGATGACGGCGCGCAGATGCCGTTCCAGATAATTGCCCGGATTAACCGACAGCGTCGAATCGTCGACCGGCGCGCCATCGGAAATCATCATCAGGATCTTGCGCTGCTCACGGCGATTGATCAGGCGGTTATGCGCCCACATCAGCGCTTCGCCGTCGATGTTCTCCTTGAGCAGGCCTTCCCGCATCATCAGGCCGAGATTGCGGCGCGAACGGCGCCAAGGCGCATCGGCAGACTTGTAGATGATATGGCGCAGATCATTGAGGCGACCGGGTGTTGCCGGCTTCCCGCTCGCCAACCAGTTCTCACGGCTCTGTCCGCCCTTCCAGGCTTTCGTCGTGAAACCGAGAATCTCGACCTTGACGCCGGACCGTTCAAGCGTGCGCGCCAGAATATCGGCGCAGCTCGCCGCAACAGTGATCGGACGACCACGCATCGAGCCTGAATTGTCGATGACCAGAGACACGACCGTATCGCGAAATTTGGTGTCGCGTTCTCTCTTGAAGGACAAAGGCTGCATCGGGTCGATGACTAGGCGTACGAGACGAGCCGGATCGAGATAACCTTCTTCCAGATCAAAGTCCCAGGAACGGTTCTGCTGCGCCATCAGGCGACGCTGCAGACGGTTGGCCAGACGACCAACGGCGCTCTGCAGATGCGCAAGCTGCTTGTCGAGGAAGGCGCGCAGGCGGTCGAGTTCAGCCTCGTCGCAAAGCTCCTCGGCGGTAATTTCCTCGTCGAATTCCTTGGTGAAGATCTTGTAGTCGACCTTCTCGTTGAAATCATCGAACGGGCTGTTGGGACGCTTGGTTTCGCCGGGCGTCTCGGAATGTTCGTCGCTCTCCTCCGACATGTCGTCGTCGGAGATTTCGGCGCCGTCCATCTCGCCGTCGTCCATCTCGTCTTCGGCGGCCTGGCTCTGTTCGGCCGGGGCCGCGTCCGATCCCGCCTCTTCCTCGACCTCTTCGTTTTCGGTCTCGTTGCTGCGGGCCTGATCTTCCTCGCTGGGATTGTCGAGTTCTTCGGCTTCGGTATCGTCATCGCCGATATCCTCGGCCATCTGCATGGAGGACAGCATATGGCGGATCAGCTTGGCGAATGCCTGCTGGTCTTCCATGGCAGTGCGCAGACCATCGAGATCGCTTGCCGCCTTGTCCTCGATGAACGGACGCCAGAGATCAAGCACCTTGCCCGCACTTTCCGGCGGTTTCTGGCCCGTCAACTTTTCGCGAACCAGCATAGCCATGGCCTCGCCGATCGGCGCGTCGTCCTGACGCTCGATTCCGGAGAAATTCGCCTTGGCATATTTTTCGGCATTCATGCTGCCGATATTGCCGGCCATGCCAGCCATGCGCAGAGAACCGATCGATTCGACGCGCGCCTGTTCAACGGCATCGAAGACAGCGCGGGCATCGGAACCCTGCGGCGCCATCTTGGCGTGCACGCTGGTATCGTGGCAGGCAAGCCGCAGCGCCATCGAATCGCCGAGACCACGGGTCACGGCGAGTTCATGCGCGGTCGGGCGCTTCGAAATTTCCGGCAGGCGAATACGCTCGCCAGCCATGCCGGGGCGTTCATTGGCAAAGGTGACTTCCACCTCGCCACTGCCCGCAACCGAGCGAACGCATCCGGTGATTGCCCGGCGCAACGGCTCGGTATCAACCGGACCGCCTGCCTTGGGCTTCGAATTGTCTCCGCGACCTGCCATGCTGCTGCTCCCGCGCGTTTAAGCCCCGAGAACGATGTTGGCGGCGCTTTCCTTCAGCTCGACACCGAAGGCGCGCTGGTACTGTTCGGCCACCAGCGTACGCTCGAGTTCGTCGCACTTGTTGAGGAAGGTCACACGGAAGGCAAAGGCGACATCGCCAAAGATTTCCGCATTTTCCGCCCAGGTGATGACCGTACGCGGGCTCATCACGGTCGACAGATCGCCGTTGATGAAGGCCGAACGGGTCATGTCGGCAATACGGACCATCTTGGAGATCGTCTCGCGGCCCTCGGCGGTCTTGCCGAAGGATTTGACCTTCGCAGAGACGATGTCGACTTCCTGCTGGTGCGGCAGGTAGTTCAACGTGGTGACGACCGACCAGCGGTCCATCTGTGCCTGGTTGATCTGCTGCGTGCCGTGATAGAGGCCGGTAGTATCGCCCAGACCAACGGTGTTGGCGGTCGCGAACAGGCGGAAAGCGGGGTGAGGACGAATGACGCGGCTCTGGTCGAGCAGGGTCAGGCGACCGGAACTCTCCAGCACGCGCTGAATGACGAACATCACGTCCGGGCGGCCGGCATCGTATTCGTCGAACACGAGAGCGACATTGTGCTGGTAAGCCCAGGGCAGGATGCCGTCCTTGAATTCGGTGATCTGCTTGCCGTCTTTCAGGACGATGGCGTCCTTGCCGACGAGATCGATACGGCTGACATGGCTGTCGAGGTTGACGCGCACGCAAGGCCAGTTCAGGCGGGCTGCGACCTGTTCGATATGGGTCGATTTACCCGTGCCGTGGAAACCTGAGACCATGACGCGGCGGTTATGTGCAAAACCGGCGAGGATGGCGAGCGTCGTGTCGCGATCGAAAAGATAGTCGGGATCAAGATCCGGAACGTAAGGGTCGCTGTTGCTGTAGGCCGGAACCTTCAGGTCGGTATCGATGCCGAAAACGTCTCTGACCGAAACGGTCGTGTCGGGAAGATTGGAAATATCAAGATCAATTTTGCTCATCACCACTCCATGCCGGACGGTCCGTAGCCCGGCAGCAATCCTATGCTGCATCCTGTTCGTTACGGCTTAGCAGAAACCAGACTGTTTCAACAACTGATATGCTTGAATTACCGCGCGAAAACGTTCTTCCGATCCGCGATCGCCGCCATTGGCATCGGGGTGATGCTTTTTGACGAGTTCCTTGTAGCGGCTCTTGATCTCCGCAGACGTTGCACCTGCTGTCAGCTCCATCGTCTCGAAAGCCTTTTGTTCCAAGGTCTTCAGCTTGCGTTCCTGCGGGAAACGCGGACCACCGCTGGCGCGCCCCTCGCGCACGAAACCGAACGGGTCTTTCAGGCGGTTATGACTGGCGGCACTTCCCGAACGCATGGTCGCGTGCAAGGGCGCGTCCTTCACGTCCTTGTTGACACCAACCGACCACGTCGGGCGATGACCGGTGATCGCCTCCTTCTGGTAGCGGGCAATCTCGCTATCCGACAGGCCGGAGAAATAGTTATAGCCCTTGTTATAGTCCTTCACATGTTCGAAGCAGAACATGAAGAACTTGCCCTCGGCATTGCGGCCTACAGGGGCACGATGGGCGCCCGGCTTCTCGCACCCGTCCCACTGGCAGGTCGGCGCCTCTGGCGCAGCTTCCTGCTTTCGGTTCCGGCGCGTCCGGATACGGTCGAAATATTTTGAATCGAGGTTCATCAGACGCACATTATGGTCTGCACAAAGGAAGAGGACAAGAATTGACAAATCCCTTTGCTGCTGGTTTCTGGAGTGCCCTTTCAAGCTGCTTCGGAGCAAAATCATGACCGCAAAAGCCCGCATCGAAGCGAGCCTCACACATGCCCTGCAACCGGAGCGGCTGGACGTGATAGACGAAAGCCGTCAGCACGCCGGCCACAAGCCGGAGTTTGCCGGACAGGACGGCACTCACATGCGCGTGCGCATCGTGTCGAAAGCCTTCGAGGGAAAGAGCCGCATCGAGCGGCACCGGATCATAAATGATATTCTTAAGCCCGAACTTCAAGCCGGTCTGCATGCTTTGGCAGTCGAAGCATCAGCACCCGGCGAGCCGACCCGCTGGTAACAATCGCGCGAGCGCTATTTACTGGATTGGCGCGACCGCCGGCCGGATACGCAGGCGGGTGATGCGATTCTTTTCGCGCTTCAGCACGATGAAACGCTTCTCATAAAAAGTGAAAGCCTGCCGCTCTTCCGGGATCAGTTTCGATTCGTGGATGACGAGGCCGGCAATCGTTGTCGCTTCCGTATCGGGCAGGCTCCAGCCAAGCGCACGGTTGAGATCGCGGATCGACACCGAGCCATCGACGATGATCGAACCATCCGCATCCTGTCGCACGCCCTGCAGCGAAGGATCATGTTCATCGGCGATATCGCCGACAATTTCCTCGATGATATCTTCCAGCGTGACGATGCCCTGCATCTCGCCGTATTCGTCGACAACCACAGCCATATGCACCTTGCGGCGCAGAAAGGCGTTGAGCTGATCCTTGAGGCTGGTCGTATCCGGCACAAACCAGGGCTTTTGCGCGACCTTGACGATATCGACCGTCTCCGGTCGCACATCCGGCTCGGACAGTGCCCGCAACAGATCCTTAGCGTGGATGACGCCAACGATGTTTTCCGTCGAACCACGCCAGACCGGCATGCGCGTATAGGGGCTTTCCAGCACGGTCCGAACCACCTGCTCCGGTGGATCGGCAGCGTTGATGGCGCGCATCGCCATGCGATGCACCATCACGTCGGACACTTCGAGTTCTTCAAGACCGAAAAGGCCACTCAGGCGATCACGATCCTGCTGATCGAAATTGCCCTCACGATGCACTTCGTCGAGAGCTTCGTGCAGGTCGTCATGAGAAGCGAGCTTGAGCGTCGAAAGGGTCAGTGTCGTGCCCGTCGCACGCAGCATGCCGCGTACGAGAGCATTGACGAAGCGTGACCTGAACCCTTTGTTCGACGTCATCGTGCCTTCTGCAACTCCAGGAAGGTGAGGACTTCCGACGCCGCCACGTCATCGGCCACATAGGACTGGCCAATGCCACGGGTGAGGATGAAGGTAAGCTTGCCGCTCTTGACCTTCTTGTCCTGTGCAATCGCTTCCATCAACCGTTCGACCGGCAACGCCTCGCCCGGAATATCGCTGATACGCGTCGGCAGACCGACGGCTTTCAGATGCGCCTCGACACGCTCGGCATCATCGGGGCTAGCCAGGTTCAGGCGCGCGGAAAAACGATAGGCCAGCGCCATGCCGATGGCGACACCTTCGCCATGCACGAGACGGCTGCTGTCATACTGCGTCGCCGCTTCTAACGCGTGACCAAAGGTATGGCCGAGATTGAGCAGCGCCCGGCGTCCATTTTCAAATTCGTCCTCGACAACGACATCTGATTTCGCCTGGCAGCTGATGGCGATCGCCTCGGCGCGAGCAGGGCCACCGGAAAAGACTTGCTTCCAGTTCTTTTCCAGCCACTCGAAAAAGTCCGGCTTGTCGATCAGTCCGTATTTGGCAACTTCGGCATAACCAGCACGGAATTCGCGTTCGCTCAGCGTGTTGAGCGTATCGGTATCGGCAAGAACCAGATCCGGCTGATGGAAGACGCCAAGCAGGTTTTTGCCGTGGCGCGAATTGACGCCCGTCTTGCCGCCGACCGAACTGTCGACCTGCGAAAGCAGCGAGGTCGGGATCTGCACGAAACGCACGCCGCGACGCACGATGCCGGCAGCGAAACCGGCCAGATCGCCGATCACGCCGCCGCCGAGCGCGATGATCGCATCATTGCGCTCGATACGGGCCGCCAGCGCCATATCGCAGACGGCAGCCAGATGATCGAGGCTTTTGGTCTTTTCACCGGCCGGCAGCGTAAGGGAAGCGACCTCGATACCATCCGTCTGCAACGCATCCGTCAACGCTTCCAGGTAAAGCGGAGCAACATTTTCATCGGTGACGATGGCAGCCTTGCGGCCCTTGATGCGGCTGGTGATCTCACCGCCCGCACGTCCGATCAGACCGGGACCGATCAGGATGTCGTAAGCCCGTTCGCCGAGGGGTACATGAACAAGTTTCTCGGCCACCTGCGAAGAAGACGTCGTCATTTCAATCACTTTCCAATGCTGTATTACCGGCCGCGCGCAGAAAGCCCCGCGATGGCAGCCAGCACATTATGCGCCATGGTTTCCTTGCGCACGTCGGCTGACTCAACCGTCAACTCGGCTTCCTCATAGATTGGATAACGCTGGCTCATCAGGTTTTCGAGCGTCTGTTTGGGATTTTCCGTTTTCAGAAGAGGCCGGGTATCCCGTTTGCGCACACGGTCCCACAAAAGATCGAGATCGGCACGCAGCCAGATCGACAGGCCACCCGCCTTGATATGCCCACGCGTCTGCTCATTGATAAAGGCGCCGCCGCCAGTCGAAATGACACGCTGCGACTGATGCAGGAGACGCTCCATCACGCGCGCTTCCAGCGCACGGAATTCGGTTTCGCCGTAGGTGGCAAACAATTCAGAAATCGTCATGCGCGAAACCCTTTCGATTTCGGCATCGGTATCCACAAAAGGCAGGGCAAGTTGTTGCGCCACCAAACGACCAATCGCCGACTTGCCGGCCCCCATCAGACCGACGAAAATCAGGCTGCGGCCGCCGAGTGCTTCGCGCGCCCTGTCGCTCAGCGACGGCGCTACCGTGAGCGCCTCGGGCATAACAAGATCGGTCATTGCCGGGTGTGCCTGTTCCTTGGGGTCTTCCATAGAAAACCCTATCGACAAATGCACCGGCAGCGTCAAGGCTTGTCACCTGAAAGATGCAACCGAGGCAACTGCACAGCGCGACGCAGCAAGCCTGCAACGCGGAGATAAAATCGAATATCGAACGCCCGAACGCCAAACGATCGCGGCTTGCCTTGCTGCAAGGCTTTGCTCATAAAGGGCCCAATCAAACGGAGCCACGCATGCCCACACTCTTCCGGTTTCTCTTCATCCTGGCCGTCATCGCGGGGGTGATCTACGGAAGCA
Organism: Endobacterium cereale; assembly: GCF_009617585.1. Taxonomy (GTDB): domain Bacteria; phylum Pseudomonadota; class Alphaproteobacteria; order Rhizobiales; family Rhizobiaceae; genus Neorhizobium; species Neorhizobium cereale. The sequence continues at coordinate 92,008 of NZ_WIXI01000046.1, forward strand.
TGATGGCGCTGGTCCTGCTGGTGCAACCAAAGGAGCGCGACGTAACCGTGCGCGTACCCTCCGAACGCCTGAACCCGCCGGCGCCGACAGCTCCGGCACGACCTTGAACACACTGGACCGGGCATGATGGATCTGTCTGGCGCACATCTTGAAGCTTTTCTCGAGATGATGAGTGCGGAGCGAGGCGCCGCCGCCAACACGCTCTTATCCTATGAGCGCGATCTCACCGACCTTCGCGAATTTCTCGGCAAGAAACAGACGCTCGTGCTTGCTCAGAGCAATGATCTGTCCGGTTATCTTGCGCATCTTGGTCGTCAGGGTTTTGCCGCCTCCTCGCAGGCAAGAAGACTGTCTGCCATGCGGCAATTCTACAAATTTCTGTACGCGGAAGGTCTACGCGGCGACGATCCGACTGCCATTCTTGATGCCCCGAAGAAAGGCCGCTCGCTGCCGAAAACACTCAGCGAAGATCATGTCGGCAAGCTTCTGGCCCAGGCAGCAAGCGAGGCGGAAGATCCCTCCCCCGGCCGGCTGTCGCGGTTGCGCATGCTGGCGTTGCTCGAACTTCTTTATGCGACGGGCATGCGTGTCAGCGAGCTTGTCTCACTTCCTGCGCGCGTGCTGGATCAGGAGGGCCGTTTCCTGATGATCAAGGGCAAGGGCAACAAGGAAAGACTGGTGCCGCTGTCACGTGCCGCAATCGAAGCGATGCGGGTTTATGGCGCAGCCAAGACGGAAGCCGCCGCACGCCAGAAGGAAAAAACCGAAGAAAGCCCCTGGCTTTTTCCCTCTTCCGGCAAGGACGGATTTTTGCCGCGCCAGGTTTTTGCCCGCGATCTGAAGGATCTGGCCATCCGGGCAGGCCTGCCTCCCTCGGCAATTTCCCCGCACGTGCTGCGCCATGCCTTTGCCAGCCATCTTCTCGCCAATGGCGCAGACCTGCGCGTCGTGCAGGAACTGCTTGGCCATTCGGACATTTCCACCACTCAGATATACACACATGTTCTGGAAGAAAGACTTCGTGAACTGGTGGAAACGCATCACCCTCTTGCAAAACAGGCCAAAAACCGGGATTAGAGCGGTCAAAAGCGCGGCCATCCATCAGCCAGCAAGATCGGAAAACGGTTCTTATGCAGACTTATCTCGATTTCGAAAAACCCATCGCGGATCTCGAAGGCAAGATTCACGAGCTGAAAAAGCTCGCAACCGAAGACGAGAGCATCGATACCTCGGACGAGATCGGGCGCCTCGAAATTCGCGTTCGTGAAGCGATCCAGGATATCTATTCCAAGCTCACCGCCTGGCAGAAGACACAGGTCGCGCGTCATCCGCAGCGTCCGCACTTCGTCGATTATGCCGCTGGCCTGTTCACCGAATTCACGCCGCTCGCCGGCGACCGCACCTTTGGCGAAGACGCCGCCATCCAGGCAGGCCTTGCCCGCTTCCGTGGCCAGCCCGTTGCGCTGATCGGCCAGGAAAAAGGTCACGACACCAAGTCTCGCATCAAGCACAATTTTGGCAGCGCCCGGCCGGAAGGCTACCGCAAGGCGATGCGTGTCATGGAAATGGCCGACCGCTTTGGTCTGCCGGTGATTTCGCTGATCGACACCGCCGGCGCCTATCCGGGCGTTGGCGCTGAAGAGCGCGGCCAGGCGGAAGCGATCGCCCGTTCGACGGAAATGTGCCTTGGCCTGAAAGTGCCGATGGTGTCGTTGGTGATCGGTGAAGGCGGTTCCGGCGGCGCGATCGCGATTGCAACCGGCAACAAGGTCTACATGCTCGAACATTCGATCTATTCGGTGATTTCGCCGGAAGGTGCGGCCTCTATCCTGTGGCGCGACAGCACCCGCGCCCGCGAAGCCGCGACCAACATGAAGATCACCGCTGAAGATCTCAAGGGCCTCGGCGTCATCGATGAGATCATTGCGGAACCGCTGGGCGGCGCCCATCGCGAGCCGGAAACGGTCATCAATGCCGCCGGCAATGTCATCGAAAAGGCGCTGGCCGAACTCGGTCAGCTTTCCGGCGAGGAAGTGCGCAACGCACGCCGCCAGAAATTTTTGGCGATCGGACGTAATCTTTAAACGTCGAAGCGACCGGAAAACCGCCGCATTGACAGTCACATTGCTATGCTAGACCATGCCGGTCGCTTGATTTGCGGTCGGCATCGTCGTATGCGGTTAAGAAGATGTAAAGATTACCATTCTATTGAGAGTGGATAAGGAAGCCGGTTTTCGCCTGCTTTGTTCGTGTCGTTAGCAATACGTGGTTGTCCGTGATGCGCCTGAAACACATCGCCCTCGCCCTTCTCGTCGGCACGGTTTTGACCGGTTGCAATGACACGCTGGATTCGGCGTCGACCGTCGATATATCCAAGGTCAAGAACAAGGTCGAACAGCCCCTGTCGTCACGCATCGTTGCCGAGATGCAGGCTAAAAACATGCCGCGCACCTCGCCGATCATGATCCGCATCTTCAAGGAAGAAGGTGTGCTCGAGATCTGGAAGGCGAAGGCGGACAACCGTTTCGACAAGCTGACCAGCTACCAGATCTGTGCATGGTCCGGCAAACTCGGCCCCAAGGTGAAGGAAGGCGACCGCCAGGCGCCGGAAGGCTTTTATGGCCTGACACCGGCGCACCTGAACCCGAATTCCAAATATTACCTCGCCATCAACACCGGCTTCCCGAACCGTTATGACGCCGCCAACGCGCGCAGTGGTTCGAACCTGATGATCCATGGCGCCTGCTCGTCGTCCGGCTGTTATTCGATGACCGACGAGCAGATCCTCGAAATCTACGGATTTGCCCGCGACGCCTTCAAGGGCGGCCAGACTTCCGTGCAGATGCAGGCCTTCCCCTTCCGCATGACAGCGGAAAACATGGCTCGCCATCGCAGCAGCGAACATTTCGAATTCTGGAAGATGCTGAAGGTCGGCTACGACAATTTCGAAGTCACCAAGCGTCCGCCGGAAGTGAATGTCTGCGAGAAGAAATATGTCTTCAACCAGCAGGCCAGCGGCGGTTTCACGCCGGGTGGCGCTTGCCCGACCATGTCGACGCCGCCGGCGCTTAACGTGGCGCTGTCTTCCTACGAGAAGAATTACGATCTCGCCTACACCAAGGCCATCAACAAGCTTGACGGCATGGTCTGGTACGAGCCGAGTGAAGCTGAACGCAAGGCGGTCGTTGCCGACAAGCGTAAGGGCCGCGAACTGGCTTATGCGCCGACCGGCTCTTCACTGGAAGCCGGCAAGCTGATGAAGCAGGGCGAGTTCGAAAAGATGATGGCGTCGCGCATGGGCGGTGGCTCCAAGCCGGCCGGCCCGCTCGTTGCATCCGCTCCGGCAGATGGTTCGGCAGGCGCGCAGGCAACGCCGCGCACCAGCGCTGCCGCCGTGATGGAAGCCGAAGCGCAGAAGCGCCGTGGCGCACCGGCCGTTGCCGACACCGCCATCGCGCAGACCAACACTGCGGCCAAGACCGCCCGTGACGGCACAACCACGACCGGCGCAATCCCGGTTCCGGCACAGAACCCACTGGCTTATGCGCAGGCCCCTGCCCCCGAGCCGGAATCCAAAAAGCCGTTCTGGAAGCTCTGGTAGTCGCCCGCATGGGCGATACCGGCACCGTCTATGATCTCCGAGGCCTGAAATGTCCGTTGCCGGTGCTGAAAACGCGCCGGCGCATGAAGGACATGCGCGTCGGTGACGATCTCCTCATCGAAACCAGTGATCCACTGGCCGGCATCGACATCCCGCATTTTTGCCGGGAAGAAGGCCATACCGTCCTGTCCTCAGAGAAGACCGAGCACGGTCACCGTTTTCTGATCCGCAAAGGGACTGTGGCCTGAGTCTCAGAGTTTCAGGCCAGGCACGGCGAGCGGATTATCCTCCAGTGCCACACGATCGGGACGATCCACCCGCGGTTCGCCGGTAAAGGCGGCAAAAAGATCCTTCACGAAGGCTTCCGGCATGCCTTGGGTAATCAGCACCATGCGGGTGCGACGATCGCTGCCCTCCGGCCATTTTGCCAAGCGTTCCGGCCTGTGAAAGATGCTCTGCACGCCATGCAGAACCAGCGGGCGATCCGGATTGTCCGACAGCGCCACGACCGCCTTCATGCGCAACAGTTTTTCACCATGCGCCGAGCGCAGCAAATCGACGAACATTTCGATTGCCATCGGCGAGATCGGCTTGTCGTGGATCATCGAGAAGGATCGGATATCGTCACCATGCCGGTTCACATCATGGTGGTGGTCATGATGTGAATGCTCGTGCTTATCGTGCGCGTGGTGCTCGTGATCATGATGGTGGTGGCCGTGATGATGATCATGACGGGCATGATCATGGTGATCGGTCGCCATCTCGTCGCGCAGCCAGCGGCCGACATCGGCAATCTTGGTTTCCGGGTCATAGAGACCATTGGCAAGGATCACCGCCGTACCCGCATCGATACTATCGCCATCGATCATCGGTGCACGCGGATTGAGCACCGCAAGCCGCGCCTTCAGCGCTGCCACCACATCGGCATCGGCCATGCCCTGTTTGGAAATGATCAGCCGGTCAGCCACTGCCGCCTGCTTTACCGCTTCCGGGTGACGATCGAGCGTGGACAGGCCATTGACGGCATCGACCACGGTAATCACGCCGTCGAGTTCAAAATTCTGGGCAATGACCGGATTGCCCATCACCGATTGCATGACCGGCGCCGGATCGGCAAGGCCTGTCGTTTCGATGACCACGCGTCGGATCGGCTGCAGCTTTTTCGTCTGCACCTGGTCGATCAGCGTCGCCAGCGTGTCCACCAGCTCACCGCGAATGGTGCAGCACAGGCAACCATTGGACAGTTGCAGCAGTGTATCCCTGGAGGATTCAACGAGCAGATTGTCGATCCCCACCTCGCCGAATTCGTTGATGATGACGGCCGTGTCCTTGGTCGCCGGATCTTTCAGGATACGGTTGAGCAGGGTCGATTTGCCGGCACCGAGAAAACCGGTGAGGATGGAAACCGGAATACGGTCGCGCAGGATGGACATGGGCATACTTTCTGGCTGGCTTGTGAGGCCGCGGCCAGATCACCGCAATCAGAAAGTGCTCGGACGCGGGATCGGGATCGGCACGTTGGCGAACTGTCCTGCGCCGGTGGTCGATGCAACCGCTTCCGTCCCGGCCATGGGAACGGCGGGGGTATAGACGATCGGGTGCGACAGTTCGCGAATATAGGGTGAATGGGTGATCATGCGGCCTGCCTCGTCGCGCGTTTCACTGCGCATCTTGGCGGCCTTGGGGTTACAAATCTCGGCGCTGATATTGTTGACTTGCGCGGTGTCGCCATAAGGCGCCAGCGAGCCGAGCGGCGTGCCCTGATTGGGCCCGGCCGTCAGGCCTGCCTGCAAAAGATTGGCGGTATCATCGGCACGGCCGGCAAGGCTATCGGAACCGAGTACGACGGTGACGACCGAACGCCCATTGCGGGTCGCCGAGCCGATCTGGTTGAAACCCGAAGCGCAGATAAAGCCGGTCTTCATGCCGTCGGCACCATCGAAACGGCCGATCAGCATGTTGAAATTGGCGTATTGTTTCTTGCCGACATCGATACCTTCGATCGAGAAATAACCGGCATATTCCGGAAACTCCCGTTTCAACTGCACCGTCAGGATCGCAAGGTCACGCGCCGTCGTATACTGGCCCTCGCCCGGCAGACCGTGCGGGTTGATAAACCGCGTCGAATTCATGCCGAGCCTTGCTGCTTCGGAATTCATCATCGCCACGAACTGCTCGTGCGAACCGCCGACGGTCTCGGCCACGGCAACCGCCATGTCATTGGCGGACTTTACCAGCGTCATCTTCAGCGCATTGTCGAGCGTCAGACGGGTGCCCGCCTTGAAATACATCTTGCTGGCAGGCTGGTCGGCCGCCCGCTTGCTCATCGTCACGACACTATCGAGGCTCAGCCGTCCACCCTTGATGGCGCGAAAGGTGACATAAGCCGTCATCAGCTTGGTCAGCGACGCCGGATACCATTTGCGGAACGCTTCGGTATGGCTGATCACCCGACCGGTGCGCACATCGACCACCATTTTCGGATTGGCCATCGCCACCGAAGCAAAACCGGCGGACAACACCGAAAAAGCCATCAGGGCTCCGATCGATCTCGATGCGAGCGGCAGAGCAGTTTTCGCTTTATGCAAGGGGTCGTCCTCGTACAATCTTGGGCGTGACGAGCATGGCCGTTATTCGACCACTATGGCCTAGCAATGGCAAAGATCGTTGATTCCGTCAATTCCGCAGCGCAATATGGTATCGGGAGTCACATACCGTGCAGACAAGCGAAATGGATACCGGATGCCGATCTTGAACAGAGCCGCCGAAATGCAGGATGAAGTAACCGGCTGGCGCCGTCATATCCATGAAAATCCGGGAATTCTGTACGAGGTCGAGCATACCGCCAATTTCGTCACCGAAAAGCTGAAGGAATTCGGTGTCGACGAAGTGGTGACCGGCATCGGCCGCACCGGCGTGGTCGGCATCATTCGCGGCAAGAACCCCGGCAGCCGCACGATCGGTTTTCGCGCAGACATGGACGCTCTTCCGCTGACCGAAATCACCGGTGCCGAATGGGCGTCCAAAACCGCCGGCAAGATGCATGCCTGCGGCCATGACGGCCACACCGCCATGCTGCTGGGCGCTGCGAAATATCTGGCCGAAACTCGCAATTTCAGCGGTACGCTGGCAGTGATCTTTCAGCCGGCCGAAGAAGGCGGTCGCGGTGCAGAAGCCATGGTGAATGACGGCATGATGGAGCGTTTTTCCATCAATGAAGTTTATGGCATGCACAACCGTCCAGGCATTCCGCTTGGTCAGTTCGCCATCCGCAAGGGCGCCATCATGGGCGCGCCGGACAAGTTTTCCATCACCATTACCGGCCGTGGCGGCCACGCCGCCGAACCGCACAACACGGTCGATCCGATCGCCATCGGCGCGCAGATCGTCAGTAACATCCAGCTGATTGCAGCACGAAACATCAACCCGCTGCGCTCGGTCGTCGTCTCCGTCACGCGTTTTCAGGCGGGCACGACCCACAACATCATCCCCGAAACGGCGGAACTCGAAGGCACGGTGCGCACGCTCGATGAATCAGTGCGCGATTTTACCGAGGAGCGCCTGCGCCAGCTGGTGGAAACCATCGCATCCGCCCATGGCGCGACGGCAACATTCGAATACGAGCGCGCCTGCCCGGTGACGATCAACCACGATACGGAAACGCTTTATGCGGCCGAAGCCGCCACAGCCATTGCCGGTCCGAAAAACGTCGATGCCGACACAGATCCGATGATGGCCGGCGAGGATTTTTCCTTCATGCTCAACGCCCGCCCCGGCGCATTCATCTTCATCGGCAATGGCGACAGCGCCGGCCTGCACAACCCGGCTTACGACTTCAACGACGAAGCGATCGCCCACGGCGTTTCCTTCTGGGCGAAGCTTGCGGAACAACGGCTGACCGACTGACGCGACACAAGACGCCTTCGCCATAAAAGGGGCTTGGCTTGCGGCCCGGCCTTTTGTATGGATGACTTTGAGTGGTCCCGTAGCTCAGTAGGATAGAGCGCGAGATTCCTAATCTCGAGGCCACTGGTTCGAATCCAGTCGGGATCACCATTCCTCTTTTGAATTGCGAACTTATCGCCGCCGCACATGCTCCATGCGGAAACCAAGGCCGATCAACCGCCCCGCCAGATGCGACAGCAGCGGAAAACGCGCGATGCCGCGAATAAAGGCCGGCGGGCCTTTGCGTTTTTTCTCGTTTCCCTGATCCGTGCGGCGTGAACTTCGCATCATCAGCTGCAATTTTTGCGTGGCGCGGGTCGGAAAACTGCGGCGCGCCTCGACGGCCGCCAGATCACTGTCGGCCAAACCACCGGATTTCAGCGGTTCGGCCAAGAGATTGCCGGCAGCCACCGCATCCTGAATGGCGAGGTTCACACCCACGCCACCGATCGGCGACATCGCATGCGCGGCATCGCCGATGCACAATAAACCTGGACGCCACCAGCGTTTCAGCCGGTCGATCCGCACCTGCAGCAGGCTGACGTCATCCCAGTCAATAATCTCCCGCATGCGCTCAGCCGGCAGCGGCGACGCCGCAATCACCGTCTCGCGAAACGCCTCGATGCCCCGCACCTTCATTTCGGCAAACGTGCCGCGTCGGATCACGAAACCGCATTGCCAGTAATCACCGCGATCGATCAGCACAAAACCCTGCCGCGGTCCGGCATGGCCCATCGTTTCGTTCGGATCGCCCGGCTGTTTGGACAGTTTCATCCAGACGACTTCGCTCGGAGACCCAAAATTCTCGACCTCCAGACCGGCCTTGGCACGCACCACCGAATTGCGGCCATCGGCACCAACAACGAGGAGCGAGCGAATGGACAGCGATCCGTTCGGTACTGTTGCGGTCAAACCAGCGACACGCCCCTGCTCTTCGACAATCTCTTCCACACGCGCCTGCATGATCAGCCGGAAATTCGGGTAACGCGCTGCCTCGCGGCTCAAAAAGTCCAGAAACTCCCATTGCGGCATGAAGGCGATAAACTTGTGATGCACCGGAAGTTTCGAGAAATCGGCAATGGTAATCTGCTTCCCCGCAATCTCAGCCGACAGTTTTGGTGCCTTCGTATGCGGCAGTTGCAGGAAATCCTCATCGAGTCCCAGTTCGCGCATCACTTCCAGCGTCGAGGGATGGATCGTATCGCCACGAAAATCGCGCAGGAAATCCTCGTGTTTTTCCAGAACCACAACATCGACACCTGATCGCGCCAGCATCAGGCCAAGCATCATCCCGGCCGGGCCGCCGCCGACAATGGCGCAGGTGGTTTCTATCTGTTCGGAAAATTCGGAATTGATGGTGGTCATGCCGCACCTTCTACCGCCGGCATGATCCGATCAAGCCATTGCTTTGTCACGCCCGCTTGCCGCGCCGAAAACCACGGGACTTGTGACCACGCCCATTCGGCGATAGACCGGCCGACATAACAAGCAGGCGGACAATTCATGGCATCGGCGCAGCATTCGCGTTCCATCACCGTTCTCGGTTCCACGGGCTCGATTGGCGTCAGCACGTTGGATGTGGTCAAACACCTCGGTCGCGAGACGTTTGAAGTGGCGGCGCTGACAGGTAGCAGCAACATTGCCCTGCTGGCCGAACAAGCCCGCAACTTTAATGCAAAGCTAGCGGTGACGGCCGATGCAAACCGTTACAATGACCTCAAGGACGCACTTGCCGGAACCGGTATTGAGGTTGCGGCAGGCCGCAGCGGTCTCATTGAAGCGGCCGAGATGGATGCCGGCCTTGTGATGGCGGCAATCGTCGGTACGGCGGGCCTTGCCCCGACGCTGGCGGCGGCGAAACGAGGCGCCGATATCGCGCTTGCCAACAAGGAATGCCTGGTGTCCGCCGGCGATCTTTTTGTCGAGGCGGTGAAACAGGGCGGCGGAAAACTGCTGCCGGTGGATAGCGAGCACAATGCCATCTTTCAGGTTCTGGAAGAAAACCAGCGGCATGCGCTGGAGCGGGTGATCATCACCGCCTCCGGCGGGCCCTTTAGAACTTACACGCTCGAACAGATGGCCGGCGTGACCGCTGATGTCGCGCGCGCCCACCCGAACTGGTCGATGGGTTTAAAAATTTCAATCGACAGCGCCTCAATGTTCAACAAGGCGCTGGAGATGATCGAGGCAAAACACCTGTTTGGCCTTGCCCCCGAACAGGTGGAGGTGATCGTACATCCGCAATCGATCATCCATTCGATGGTGGGCTACACCGACGGCTCGGTTCTGGCGCAGCTCGGTTGCCCCGACATGCGCACCGCCATCGGTTACGCCCTGCAATATCCGCAGCGCGCCAGTCTACCCATCGAACGGCTGGATTTCGCAAAACTGTCGCGGCTGGATTTCGAGGCTCCGGACGAGACCCGTTTTCCGGCCTTGCGACTGGCACGGCTGGCCATGACGCGGGGAGGTGTTCAGGGTGCGGTGCTGAACGGTGCCAAGGAAGTGGCGCTCGAAGCGTTTATCGCCGGACGCGCCGGATTCCTGACCATGGCCGACCTCACAGAAAAGGTCATGATCGAGCTTTCGACATTGCCGGCGGCATCCAGCATGGACGACGTTTTTGCCGCCGATACCGAGGCCCGCCGCCTTGCCGCCCAGCACATCGGCTAACCAAGCTCCGTGTATCCACACAACAAAAAGGCCTGATCAGCAATGACCAGGCCTTTCGTTTTTATCGATGCCTTGATGGCCTTATGCGACGTGGCGAGCCAATGCGCAGCGCGACCACAGCTGATGCAGTGAATCGACCAGATGTTCGAGATCGGCATCGGTATGCAACGGCGTCGGCGTGATGCGCAGGCGCTCGGTCTTGCGCGGCACGGTCGGATAGTTGATCGGCTGTACGTAGATGCCGCAATTATCCATCAGCAGATCGGAGATCCACTTGCACTTGGCGGCATCGCCAACCATGACCGGCACGATATGGCTGGGGTTGGGCATATGCGGAATGCCCTTGGCATCCAGCATGGACCGCAGCTTTCGCACACGTTCCTGATGGCGGGCGCGTTCGAACTGGCTGTTCTTCAGATGACGGATCGAGGCGATCGCACCGGCGGCCAGCGCCGGCGGCAAAGCCGTCGTGAAGATGAAGCCGGAGGCGAAGGATCGGACAAAATCGCAAAGCGCGGTCGATGCGGTGATGTAACCACCCATCACGCCAAATGCCTTGCCGAGCGTGCCTTCGATCACCGTCACGCGGTCCATCAGGCCTTCGCGCTCGGCAATGCCACCGCCGCGCGGACCGTACATGCCGACCGCGTGGACTTCATCGAGATAGGTCATCGCGCCGTATTTGTCGGCGAGATCACAGATTTCCCTGATCGGCGCGATATCGCCGTCCATGGAATAGACGCTCTCGAACGCGATCATCTTCGGCGCATTCGGGTCGGCAGCAGCGAGCTTGGCTTCCAGATCGGCAAGATCGTTGTGTTTCCAGATCACCCGCTCGCACTTGGCGTAACGAATGCCTTCGATCATCGATGCATGGTTCAGCGCATCGGAGAAGATGATCATGCCGGGGATCTTCTGGCCGAGCGTGCCGAGTGCTGCCCAGTTCGACATATAGCCGGAATTGAAGATCAGGCCGGCTTCCTTGCCGTGCAGGTCTGCGAGCTCGCGCTCCAGAAGAACGTGGTAGTGGGTGGTGCCAGAAATATTCCGGGTGCCTCCCGCACCCGCGCCACAGTGATCTATGGCTTCGTGCATGGCGGCAAGAACGGCGGGGTGTTGGCCCATACCGAGATAATCGTTGGAACACCAGACGGTGACATCCTTCGTACCATCAGGCGTGTGGTGCGTCGCGCGAGGAAAACTTCCGCGCTGGCGCTCAAGGTCTGCAAACACGCGGTAGCGGCCTTCCTGATGAAGTCCGTCCAGCTCGTTCTTGAAAAATGCCTCGAAATCCATGTCAAACTCCAGAACCTGCACTTTTGTGAGTTCTGCCTTTTCTTCCGTCAACCCCAGCAATGTCTAATAGAGGACACTGCGGCAAATGGCCCACTTTTTTGAACTGTTCTAGTCAAACGATAGAGAGGCCATACGCCCCTGTATTGATCGATGTCAAATTTTGACGAATTGCATTTCGTGAGGGGCTTCCAGAACGGATCGACCACATCGGTCTGGACATATATCCGTCGAATCCTATTCTTATTCGCGACGATGCTGCTCGCGGGATGCGGTGAGAGGCGAGATCACTCCCTGCAGCCGTCTTCAATGAAGTGGAGAGAGTTATGAAAAAACTGATGGTCCTCGCTCTGGCCGGCCTGTCGCTGGCAGGTTGCACCCAGACTGAAAAGGGCGCCGGCATTGGCGCTGCCTCCGGCGCCGTGATTGGCGGTCTGGCAACCGGCAACGTTCGTGGTGCTGCAGTCGGCGGCGCGATCGGCGGCGTCGCCGGTGCCGTGATCGGCAATGTCTCGGAACAGCCCGGCCAGTGCTATTACCGAGACCGCTACGGCCGCCGTTACATCGACAGTTGCCCGCGCGGCGGTTATTGAGCCGATAGGACAGCCATTAGAATCAGAGCCCGGGGAGCAATCCCCGGGCTTTTTTCTCGTCTGCGGTCCACCGCCCGATATTGAGGCTGTTCGCCGCAGATTGGTGAAAATCAATCTCAAATCACACTATCTGGCTTAGCGAGCGGTGGCCGTCAGGCGCTGCGCATATCCGCCCGGAATGGCAGCACAAACGCCACTCCAAGGAAAGATATCGCATGAACGCCAGCCCATCACACGAGCAGATTAGTGCGGCAGAACCCGTCGCCCACCCCCACGCAACACATGGCAACCCAGCCGTGGTCGGCCTCGCAGGCTTCGGCATGACCACCATCCTTCTCCAGTTTCACAACGTCGGATGGGCTTCGCTCGGCCCCGTCATCTGGACCGGACTGATTTTCGGTGGCCTCGCCCAACTCATCGCCGGCCTGCATGAGGGAAAAATCGGCAATAATTTCGGCTATACGGCATTCACCTCCTATGGCTGCTTCTGGATCGCGCTTTGCCTGATCCAGATCGGCAATGCGACCGGTCTGTTCCCGGTCAGCCATGCCGATATCGGCTGGTTCCTGGTTATCTGGACGATTTACACCGCTGTCATGACACCTGGAGCAATGCGGGCCAATGCGGGGTTGGGCCTCGTCTTCATCACTTTGTTGACCGGTTTCATCCTGCTCGTCATCGGCCATTTCGGACCGGCAGTCTTCAATGTTATCGCCGGATATGAATTGATGCTCTGCGGCGTGCTGGCTCTCTATGTGATGGCCCACACGATCTATAAGGATGCCTTTGGGCGCGACGTCCTGCCCGTTGGCAAGCCTATGATCGGCTGAGAACACAGACCGCGTCCTCGATGGGTGACGCGGTCCACCTGCCCCAAAATGCGAGGCGATTGAGCAACACCTAACGCCCAACGCCCCTGAATTTTTTACGGAAAGATTCGACCTGGCTCATTAAAAGACATATGTTGCCCCTGTTTTTGCGAATAAATTAGCATCTGAGACAAACGGCAAAGACCGGTGAGGGCGTAAACATAAAAGCACTGCAGAAACGCCTCCATTCGGCACCGGTCACCCGCTTTGCTTACCGAGGCGCAACCGTACTGGCGCTCGCATTGGCGACGACAAGCTTGCCTGTGCTTGTTCCGGAGGCGCATGCCCTCAAGATTTTCGGACTGACATTGTTCGAGGGCGACAAGGACGAGGTCGAGGTGATCGACCCTGTGAAATACGATGTCACCTTCCAGGCCGCGAATGCTGACAGCGACCTCGAAGAACGGCTGGAAAATGCCGCATCTCTCGTCACCGACAAGGACAATCCGGTCTCCGGTGATCTCGGTATCGTCATCAAGGCCCGCGAGGATCGCGACCGGCTTGTGGCGGTACTCTACGAGGAAGCTCGATACGGCGGTATCGTCAACATCACCATTGACGGACAGGATATCGACCGGTTGCCGCCCAATCCCACATTCGATCGCAGCAAGCCGGTGCCTGTTACGGTTTCGGTCGAACCGGGCCCTGCGTTCACGCTCGGCAAGATCACCATGCTGGGCGACACCGCCGGGCTTGATCCGGCAGAATACGATCTCGTTCCCGATGGCAAGGCCGGATCACGCCTGATCATCAAGGCAGGTGAAACGATCGTTCGCGACCTGAAAAACCAAGGCAAACCGCTGGCCGAACTGACAACGCGCGAGGTCGTGGCGGATCATTCCACCAACAAGGTGGACGTGACGCTTGACGCGCGTGGCGGCCCGGTCGCGCCATTCGGCAGCGTGACGGTGAAAGGGGCGCGTGCGGTCAATCCGGATTTCATCCGCCGTTATTCGCGCCTCGATCAGGGCAAGCAATATTCGCCGGATCAGATGAAGAAGGCAGCCGATCGCCTTCGCGAACTCAGCGTGTTCTCCAGCCTGACCATTCAGGAAGACAAGGCGCTGGCGCCGGATGGTTCCATACCCCTCTCTATCGAAGTGTCGGAAGGCAAATTCCGCTATTTCGGTTTTGGTGCCGAATATTCATCGCTCGATGGCGGTGGCCTGTCCGGTTACTGGGGTCATCGCAACCTGTTCGGTCAGGCTGAATCGCTGCGTGTCGAAGGAGAGGTTTCCGGTCTCGGCTCGACTGAGGGCACCGATGTCGGCGATCTCAACTATCGCGCCGGCGTCTATTTCAAGAAGCCGGGCATGTTCCTGCCGCAGGTCACGTTCGATGCGAGCGTGGAAGCAAAGACGGAAAACTACGACACCTACGACGCCGAATCGGTCACGGCACTCGGCCAGTTCACCTATGAACTGACGGATCAGGACAAATTCACCGGCGGCGGCGAAGTCGCCTACACACAGACACACGATGTCTACGGCGACAACGATTACCTGACTTTCAGCCTGCCGGTCTCCTATGAACGCGACGCGCGCGACAACAAGCTCGACCCGACCGAAGGTTATTACGGCACTCTTTCGGCCAAGCCGAGCTACGAGGCATTGAACGGGACCGTGTTTTCGTCATTCGAAGGTTCGATCTCAGGCTATCTCGGGCTCGGTCAAGAGGATCGCGTCGTCCTTGCCGCCAAACTCGGCGCAGGAACTCTGGTCGGTGGAGATGGTTTGGCAAGTATACCGGCCACAAGACGCTTTTATGCAGGTGGTGGCGGATCGGTGCGAGGTTATTCCTATCGCGAAATCTCGCCTTACAACAGCGATGACGAAGCGCTTGGCGGGCGCTCATACATGTTAACGTCTTTGGAAGCGCGTATAAAAATTACCGACTCGATCGGAATTGTGCCGTTTTTGGATGTCGGTACGGTAGCGACCGAAATCGTGCCCGATTTCTCGGATATCCGCATGGGTGCCGGGATAGGACTTCGTTATGCGACACCTTTCGGGCCGTTACGTATCGATTTCGCGCTGCCGCTTGATCGATATGAAGGTGGCAGTTCATACGGCATCTATGCAGGCATAGGGCAGTCGTTCTAAGAGAATGCAGCGAGCCCGAAGGGCAAGTGGAAAGGTCTGATCGCGTTCGATGACAGTATTGTTTCGCCTGATGAAGTGGGTCATGCGCGCCGTCGCCGGTGTCGTTGCGATTCTGCTCGTCCTGGCCATCGCCGTTATCCTGTTTGTCGGGTTGGTACCCGTCGGCGGACGTATGGCCGCAGACACCATTTCGTCACTTGTTTCGACCCCCGACCAGACAGTTAAGATCTCTCGTCTGAAAGGCGTTTTGTCCGGCCGCCTGCGCATCGAAGGTGTCACCCTCGCCGACCGAGAAGGAACCTTTGGCGAAATCCGGAACATCGCCGTCGACTGGTCGCCGCTTGCGCTGCTGACCGCGAAATTCCATGCCGAACGGATTGCCATCCAGTCCATCTCTCTGACCCGTTCGCCGATAGAGAGCGACACGCCAGTCGAGACGACAACGAACAGCGGCAGCGGATTTTCGCTCCCGGTTGAATTGAAAATCGACCGGCTTGAGCTTCCCGACATCCGGCTTGCCGAAGCCCTTGCCGGGCGCGATTTTTCCATTGCCGCCCATGGCGCGATTGATGCGACATCGGAACGGGTTGGCCTGAACTTCGCGGCCCATCGCCAGGATCTGCCGGATGCCATGGCAAAGGCCGATATCGTCTACGCTCCTGCACAGAACGAACTGAAACTTCAGGCGTCAGTGGCCGAACCACAGGGTGGCCTGATCGCCCGCCTGCTCCGTCTGCCCGGCAATCCCGCAGTGGCCATGGCGCTTGACGGCAGCGGCCCGCTGTCCAATTGGACCGGTCAACTGGATGGCAATGTCGACGGTGCCCCCGTCATCAGCATCAACGGCAAACACACGCTCACCGACACCGGACGCCATCGTTTGGAACTGACGGGCGGCGGCCAGTTGCAGGAAATGCTGCCGCCGGCAGTTCGACCCTTCTTCAGCGGCCTGACGGCCATTGATGTCGCCACACGCTTCGGCGGCGGAGATCGTATCGACATCGACAAGGGTAATATCAGCACCGGCACCGTAAAGGTTTCGGCTTCTGGCGCGCTCGATCAGAAGGGGGACAACAGCCTGACTGCCAGCGTTGCCGGCGCCAACGGCCCGATCGCCATCAACTGGCCGCTGCAGCAGAACCAGCAGGCTCGCCTTTCGATCGACAATGTCAATTTCACGCTGACGGGCGCGGCAACTTCTGCCCGCTTCAATGCGACGGCCGCCATTCGCTCCGCCGACCTGCCGCAGGGCCGGTTCGAGCAGGTTCGCCTGCAGGCTGAAAGCGAGGATCTCGATCTCGTCGAGCGCGCCGGCAGCATCCGTAGCCGACTTACCATCGCGCGTGCAGCCTTCACCAATTCCGACTTGGACCGTGTCCTTCGCGCACCGTTGACGCTGGATGCTCCGATTCGCCTTGCACTTCCGGCGATCGGCCTTGATGCAGCAACGCTTGAAAGCTCCAATCTCAACGGCACGATCAGCGGCGCTTACGATCTTTCCAAACAGGCTGTCACCGGCAATATCCGCATGACAGCAAACCCGGCCGCATTGCCGCCGGCACTTTCCGGAAAGTTTTCGGAATCGATCGGCGCCGAAGCCTATGTCAATGCTGTCATCGGCGGACGGATGGCGTTGGAAAACCTGACGATCCGCTCCGGTACCATCGATGGTCACGGCAATATCGTCATCGAAGACCAGAAGATCGATGCGCGACTTGCCGGCCGCATGCCGGATATCGGCAAGTTCCGACCGGATGCCAAGGGCGCCGCCGGTTACGACATTGCCGCAACCGGTCCGCTTTCCGCCATGAACGTCAAGGGCGTGATCAATTCGGCGGAAGCCCGCGTCGCCGGCCGCCTGATCGAAGCCTTCAGCGTCAATGTTGACGGCACCGCAGACCCCGCATCGCCCCGCGGCCGCATCGGCCTGAACACTCGTATCGATGGCAAGCAGATCGATGCAGGTTCGGATGTCGCCTATGTCAGCAATCGCCTGTCGACATCGAACATGCAGGTCAATGTCGGACCCAACAAGCTGACCGGAGCGCTGGATTTTTCGCAGCAGTTCCTGCCGCAGGGCAATCTTGAATTCGATTTCCCGGATCTTGCACTTCTCGCCTCGTTTGCAGGCCAGCAGGCACAGGGCGATTTGAAGGGTACGGTCAATTTCGTCAATGCGGGAGAAACGCCTTCAGTCGCCATCAAGGCAACCGGCAATTCGCTCGCCCGCGGTGGTATTACCGTTGCATCACCATCGGTCGACATGACGCTGCCGGACATCAGGGCACTGACCGCCGAGGGCACCATCCGGGCCGCCAGCATCGGCGTCGGCGCGCAGACGCTGAAAGATGTCGCGCTCGGCATTTGCCGCAACGATGCCGCCACGCTGTTTGATCTATCTGCCCAGTTCGACGATGCACCGCTTTCGAGCGCCGGCTCGCTGACGCCGAGCGAACGTGGCATGACGGTCGCCATCGACCGCTTCACGGCGAAACCGCGCGGCATCGACGTGGCGCTGGCTCGTCCTTCGCAGATTGCCATTGCAGACGGCGCTGTGGCTCTGTCCGCACTCACCATCAATGCCGGCAATGGTCGCGTGGTTCTGGACGGTCAGGCGGGCAACAATCTTAATCTTACGGCAACCGTGACCACGCTTCCGGCAACGCTTGCAAATGCCTTTGTCCCTAATATCGATGCCGCCGGGGCTATTACCGGCAAGATCGAGGCAACGGGAACCGCGGCGGCACCGGTGGTGCGCTACGACCTGCAATGGAGTGATGCGCAACTTCGCCAGACAAAGGCCGCAGGCGTTGCACCTTTCCTGATCGAGGCCAATGGCCAGCTTCAGGATAATATCGTCACGCTCGGCACAACGCGCCTCACCAATCCAGACGGCCTTTCGTTCAGCGCAAATGGTTCCGTAGGCCTGAAGGATGGCGGTCCCGGCCTGAATGTGAATGCAGAGATCGGTGCGCTGCCGGCAAAGCTTGCCAATGGATTTCAGCCCGACCTGGATGCAGCCGGCACTATTTCCGGATCGGCGAAGGTCACTGGCAGCCTTTCGGCGCCTGTGGCCGTTTTCGATCTTTCGCTTCGCGACGCAGCCGTCAAACAGACCCGACAAGCCGCCATCGGTCCACTTGCCGTCACTGTCGAGGGAAGGTTTGAGAACAATCGCGTCGTGCTCGACGACCTCTCCGGCTCCGGCCAGGATCTTGGAGTCGCGGCCAAAGGCTGGCTCGACCTTGCCGGCGACCGACCGCTGGCAATCGAGGGCAGCATTTCCGCTCTGCCCGCAAAACTCGCGAACGCCTTCAGTCCGAACCTCAATGCGGCAGGCTCGATCTCCGGCACGGTCAATGCCACCGGCAATCTTGCCGCTCCCAGTGCTGTCGTTGATCTCACCGGCAGCAATCTTGCGATCGGAACAGGTCCAACCTCGTTGAGTGGCCTTCAGGCTCGCCTCAAGGGACGGCTCGAAAATCAGGCAGTGACGCTGGAGACAGCCGATCTCACCGGACCACAGGGCCTGTCATTGACCGCACGCGGCAATGCAGCCTTGTCCGGTGACCGCAAGCTGGATGTGACCGCCAACCTCGCTTCCGTTCCGGTCGCGCTTGCCAACGTGTTCCGTCCCGACCTTGAAGCCAGCGGCGCCGTCAACGGTTCCGTGACGGCTTCCGGAACCATCGACAAGCCAAACCTCCGTTACGATCTCGGCACCACCGAAATCGCGACACGCCAGACACGACAAGCCAATGTTTCTGCCCTGCAGATGAAGGCCAAGGGCAATTTCGAGAACGGCACCGCAACACTTGAAGAGACCAGTCTGACCGGCTCGGGTGGCCTGTCCGCCTCGGCAACCGGCCGCGTTGTCCTGAACGGAGCCTCAGGCGCTCCTGCTATCGACGTCAATGCCGATATTGCTGCCCTGCCCGCAAGCCTCGCCAACGGGTTCGTCCCCGGCCTTGATGCTGGCGGTATCATTGCCGGCAAGGTTACCTCCACCGGCACGACAGAAGCACCGGCCATTCGTTATGACCTGCGCTGGAACGATCTTGCTCTGCGCCAGACACGCGCCGCAGGTTTGCAGGCCCTTCAGTTGAATGCTGCAGGAACATTCGAAAAGGGCGTAGCCAATCTTGAAAGCGTCAAGCTCTCCGGACCGTCAGGCGTAGCGCTAGATGCGAAGGGCTCCGTCAGCCTAGTGGGCGAACGTCCGCTCGACGTAAGCGCCAATGTCGCATCACTGCCGGCAAGCCTTGCAAACGCCTTTCTCCCGGGTATCCAGACCGGTGGCAACATCACCGGTTCGGCAACGGCGAAGGGCACGATGGCGGCACCAGCCCTCCGTTACGACTTGCAATGGAATGATGCGGAAATCCGCCGTCAGGGCGCGGCCGGCATTTCCGGCATGAACCTGAAGGCAGCCGGCAACTTCGAGAACAACACGCTGAACCTGGCTGAAACGCGTCTCACCGGCCCGCAAGGCATGTCGCTGACGGCAGGTGGTCGTGTCGTACTCGGCGGCAAAGCTGGACCTGTTCTCGACGTCAATGCAGATATCAATGCGCTGCCTGCAAGCCTTGCCAACGGCTTTGTGCCGGGCCTCGATGCCGGCGGCAAGATCACCGGCAAGATCACCGCGCTCAATAACGCCTCCACCCCAGGCGTGCAGTTCAATCTCGCCTGGGATGATGCAGCCGTCGCCCAGACCCGCTCCGCCGGCCTTGCCCCCTTCCGCATTGCCGCCAATGGCCGTTTCGAAAACAACACCGTCACCGTCGATACTCGCCTTTCCGGTCAATCCGGCTTGGCCATTTCCGGAAACGGTTCTGTTGGTCTTTCCGGCAACCGCCCGCTCAACATGAAGATCAATGGTGGCGTGCCCTTCGCACTTCTCGGCGCGCAGCTTGCCGGTCAGGGTTTTGTGCTCGAAGGCAACGGCAATATCGATGTGAATGTCGGCGGGACAGTGACGGCACCGCTGGTCACAGGTTCGGCCAGCACATCCGGCGCGCGGCTGATCGATGTACGCCGCAACCTTGCTCTTGAAAACCTTGCCGCAAACATTGCCTTCAACCGCGATCAGGCAACACTCTCATCGGTCACTGCGAACCTGTCGACCGGCGGCACCGTTTCCGCACAGGGCACGATCGGCATCAATCCGGCAGCCGGCCTGCCGGCCGATCTGACGGTAACGCTTGCCAAGGCCACTTACGTCGACGGCCAGCTTCTCGCTTCGACCGCAGATGGTCAGTTGACGGTCAAAGGCCCACTTCTGACCAATGCCATCCTCGGCGGCCGCCTGAGCCTGTCGAAAACGTCCATCACCGTTCCGGCCAAACTTCCGTCCTCTCTGGCTGAACTCAACATCAAGCAGAAGAATGCGCCGGCCGATGTCCGCCGTCAGATGGCGGAAATCCAGCCCAAGGGTGGCAGCGGCAGTTCTTCGGCTTTGGGCCTCGATCTCGTCATCAGTGCGCCCAGCGGCATTTTTGTGCGCGGTCGCGGCATTGATGCGGAGCTTGGCGGCGAGTTAAAGGTAACCGGCACTTCGGCAGCGCCGAATGTATCCGGCGGTTTCGAGATGCGCCGTGGCCGCATCATCATTCTCACCAAGCGTCTGGACTTCACCGAAGGCAAGATCACCTTCGGCGGCGGCCTGATCCCGGTTCTGGACATGGAAGCCAATACCAGCTCGCAGCAGACCACCATCACGGTCAATGTGGTGGGTGTCGCCAACGACCCGGATATCAGCTTCTCCTCCTCCCCTGCCCTGCCGCAGGACGAGGTTCTGGCCCGCCTCGTCTTCGGTCAGTCCATGTCAAAGCTGTCGCCGTTGCAGATCGCCCAGTTGGCGGATGCCGTCAGCCAGCTGGCCGGCGGCGGCTCCAACTCGCTGCTCGATACGCTGCGCGCCAATCTCGGCGTCGATGACCTCGACATCAACACGGATTCAAGCGGCCAGACGACTGTCTCGGTCGGCCGCTATATCAACGACCGCACCTATCTGCAGTTGGAACAGGGCGGCAAGGCCGGTGCACGCGCCACCATCAATCTGGACGTCGGACGCGGCGTAAAGCTTAAGGCCGGTGCCGGCGGCGATGGCGGTTCGGCCGGTGTATTTTACGAAAAGGAATACTGATCGGGTCCGGTTATCCATCAGTACCGGCTAACCGGCTGATTCCGCGCCGCCTTTTGGCGGTCGGTTTAGATTTAAGAAATACTCTTCCCCTACAGTAATCTTCGAATCGATCGACAGCACATCCCGTGCGTTCGGCGAGAAGGTTTTTCGGCAACGGTCGCGAGCATCCATTTCGATGCATCCGCTCCCGTCCAGCACAGGGCAATGGGGTAGAGTTTCAATGGCTACGATGGTGAATTCCGTAAGCTACGGCGATGAGAACCTGGAAATCATCGCGTTCCGTCTGCACGATCAGGAATTCTGCGTGAAGACCACGACCATCCGCGAAATCCGCGGCTGGGCACCGTCGACGCCGATCCCGCACGCACCGGCAGACGTCATCGGCGTCATGAATCTGCGCGGCTCGGTCATCCCGATCATCGACCTTGCCTACAAGCTCGGCATGAAGAGCACGGTTGCCAACGAGCGCAGCGCCATCGTCGTTGCAGAAGTGCACAACATGGTCATCGGCATGCTGGTCGACCGCGTGTCCGACATCCTGACGATTTCGGCGAGCCAAGTTCAGCCGGTTCCAGAAGTGTCCGCCTCCTTCGACAAATCATTCTCCGAAGGCGTGATCGCCAATGAGAACGGCATGATCTGCTTCCTGAACCTCGCCAAGATGTTCAAGGGCACCGAGGCCGAAGACCTCGCAGCCTGATCAGCGATCCAAGCGACATGGAAATAAAAAAGGCCACCCACTGCGGTGGCCTTTTTGATTCATGGCCCGGAGAACCCCTTGTTCAGATCTCGCGAAATATTGTGAGCAGCGTTCACTTTGTTTCAATTTATTATTAAGTTTTAAATGTCTAAATTAACCCTGAGATGAATCGCCGGTTGTATTCGCCTGCCGTTAGACGGACCGACGAAAACGCATAGGCCCTTGGGAGCGAAGAATGTTCGGACTTGGCACGTCAGGCGCACAGCAGGTTGTCGACGCACTATCCAGATCACAGGCGATTATCGAGTTCGACCTTCAAGGTAACATTCTCCACGCTAACGAGAATTTCTGCCGGGCGCTCGGTTACCGGCTGGAAGAAATCAAGGGCCAGCATCATCGCATCTTCTGTGATCCGGCCTATGCGGCAACGGCGGAATACCGTCAGTTCTGGACCAATCTCGGTTCTGGCAAATTTGATGCCGGCGAATACAAGCGCCACACCAAGGCGGGTGAGGAAATCTGGATCCAGGCCTCCTACAATCCGGTCCTTCGTGGAGGCAAACCGGTCAAGGTCATCAAGATCGCCGCCGACATCACGGCTGCCAAGGCGAGAGCCACCGAGGACGCGGCAAAACTTTCGGCCATTTCCCATTCACAAGCCATCATCGAATTTACGCCACAGGGCGAAATCCTCGATGCCAATGACAATTTTTGCCAGGGGCTAGGCTACGCCCTTTCCGAGATCAAGGGCCGGCATCACCGCATGTTCTGCGACGCAGCCTATGCCGCATCGCCCGAATACACTGCATTCTGGCAAAAGCTTGCCTCGGGTGAATTCATCGCCGATGAGTTCGTGCGCTTTGGCAAGGGCGGCAAGGAGATCTGGATTCAGGCGGCCTATAACCCGATCCGTAACCTCAAGGGGCAGGTCTACAAGGTGGTGAAATTCGCCACCGACGTCACCCCCCGCATGAGTGCCATCAACAGCCTCGGCAATGGCCTGAAGGCACTCGCCGATGGCGACCTCGAGCAGCGCCTCGACATGACGTTCGTACCCAGCATGGAAGCCACCCGCCAGGATTTCAACGAAGTGGTGGCAAAACTGCGTGCGGCCATGCAGACGGTGGCAGAGAATGCATCCGGCATCGCGGCTGCCTCGGGTGAAATCGCCGGCGCATCCGATGATCTCGCCAGACGCACCGAGCAGCAAGCCGCCTCGCTGGAAGAAACAGCCGCAGCGCTGGAAGAAATCACCACAACGGTTACAGATTCCAGCCACCGCGCTGATGAAGCCGGCCGTCTGGTCACGCTCACCAAGCAGAATGCCGAGCAATCGGGCCAGATCGTCCGCGACGCCATCGCCGCTATGGATCAGATTTCGAAGTCTTCCGGCGAGATCACCAACATCATCAGCGTCATCGACGAAATCGCCTTCCAGACCAACCTTCTGGCACTGAATGCGGGCGTTGAAGCCGCGCGCGCAGGCGAAGCCGGTAAGGGTTTTGCCGTCGTTGCGCAGGAAGTGCGCGAACTGGCACAGCGCTCCGCGACCGCCGCCAAGGAGATCAAGACGCTGATCAACGCATCCAGCGGCTATGTTTCCAACGGCGTCAGTCTCGTCGGGCAGACCGGCTCGGCACTCGGCGAGATCGTCGATCAGGTCGCGGGCATCCACACGAATGTGGCAGCGATCGTCGAGGCATCCCGAGAACAATCCGCGAGCCTCAAGGAGATCAACCAGGCGGTCAACGTCATGGACCAGGCCACACAGAAGAATGCCGCCATGGTGGAGGAGACCACGGCCGCCAGCCATTCCCTCTCCTCGGAGGCGGAGAACCTGCGACGTCTGCTACAGCAGTTCCGCATCGGCCGCGCCACAGGCCCGGCCAGCGCCGCACCTTTGGCAAGGCACGCTTCTCCAGCGGTTCACACCCGCGCAGCAACCACGCGCCCGACAGCACGCATTGTCCAGGGCGGCCAGGCGGTTGCCATTTCCGACGATGGCTGGGAAGATTTCTGATCGTCTTCACATCTTGAACAAACGGAAAAGGGCAGCCGAAGCTGCCCTTTTTAGTATTCTCACCAGAAGTCGAATGATCAACCGAACAGCGCGAAGCTGCTCTTCACCGTCGTCCAGACACCCCAGAGAAGCGGGATACCGACAACGGCCCAGGCAAATACAGCCTTGGCGTCGAGACCACCGGTGCCGATACCGAACGAGCCGGTCGGGCCAGAGTTGGCAGCAGCCGTCTTGGCCTGCAGCGAAGCAACTTCTTCGTCCGACATGAACCACTTGTCACCAAGCGGGCGCACCAGGAAGTTGGCAACGAGACCGAGAGCCAGCATGCCGGCAAGGATGTACATCGTGCCGGTATAAAGTTCCGGACCCGGTGCAACACCTGCACTGATCTGCGCTTCGCGGATGTAGTTGACGACGACCGGGCCAAGAATGCCGGCGGTTGCCCATGCGGTCAGCAGACGGCCATGGATGGCGCCGACGAACTGCGTGCCAAAGATGTCGGCAAGATAGGCCGGCACCGTGGCAAAACCACCGCCATACATCGACAGGATGATGCCGAAGGCCAGCACGAAGAGTGCCTTGTTGCCCATGTCGGCAAAGGTCGGAGCAAGCGTGTAGAGGATGATGCCGAGGATGAAGAACGTGTAATAGGTATTCTTGCGACCCAGCTTGTCCGACAGCGATGCCCAGACGAAACGGCCACCGATGTTGAACAGCGAAATCAGACCGGTGAAACCGGCGGCAATCGCTGCGATCTGTGTCTTCTGGCCAGCGTCAAGCTGCGAGAAGGTCAGGTCAGGAAGGCCGATCAGCGAACCGGCGAAGATTTCCTGCAGCATCGGCGAAGCCATGCCGATAACACCGATACCAGCGGAGACGTTCAGGCAGAGAACGGCCCAGATCAGCCAGAACTGCGGCGTCTTGTGCGCATCGCGCAGGTGGACATGCTTGCTGGTGATCATGGTCGACTTGGAAGCCGGAGGTGTCCAGCCTTCCGGACGCCAGCCGGCCGGCGGGATGCGGTAGCCGAAAGCGCCGCCCATCATGAAGACGAAGTAGATGACGGCCATAACCACAAACGTCTGCCATACACCGATCGATACATCCGTCTTGAAGAAGTTCATCAGCAGGTTGGCAAGCGGTGCACCGATCATGGCGCCACCACCGAAGCCCATGATGGCCATGCCGGTTGCCATGCCACGACGGTCAGGGAACCATTTGATCAGGGTCGAGACCGGGGAAATGTAACCGAGGCCGAGGCCGATACCGCCGATGACACCGGCACCGACCCACATCAGCCAGAGCTGATGGGTCATGACGCCGAGAGCGGCAACGAGAATACCACCGCACCAGCAAAGAGCCGATACGAAGCCAGCCTTGCGCGGACCGACCTTTTCAAGCCAGCCGCCCCAGATGGCAGCCGAACAGCCAAGCAGAACGAAGAACAGGGTGTAGATCCAGCCAAGATCCGAAACGCGCCAGTTGCACTCGGTGGTGAACAGGGCCGATACGAGATTCATGCTGGCGCAGGCGGCGTCCGGCGTGCCGGGGAGCGCCTTGGTCAACGGCAGCCAGAAAACGCTGAAGCCGTAAGCCATGCCGATGCAAAGATGGATTGCCAATGCTGCCGGCGGTACGAGCCAGCGATTAAAACCTGGTTTTGCGATAATGCGTTCGCGGTCGAGAAGACCGGCATTGCCTGCGGACGCTTCGCCCGCAGCTGATGCAACTGCCATGCGCATTCCTCCCTCTGGGAAAATAAGTGTTTCAAGTCACGAACACGCCCAACTCTCTCCCACCCGGCCGCATGACTTTATGCGGTGTCCCCCGGGGCCGGGAATTGAGCTTGCACCTTTTCGTCGCACCCTGTGCGGCGGATCAGCGCAGACGCGTCCTTGACGATTGCCATTAAACCGTCGCCGCCATTATCGATATGGGCAAAAAGCTGCTGACGCATCCGAGGCTCCCAAAACTTGTTGATATGTGTCGCCACCCCCTCAATTTGGGTATTTTTGGGCTGGGATAAAAAGAAAGTACCTATCTGATTTGCCATGCGAATCAGTTTTTCAGGTTTTTGGTCGCTCAAATCTGTTTCATGAGACATCGGTTTCAGCCTCGAATCGAATACGGTTGGGGTGAGTAAAGACTTCGAAATCCTCGCCACGAGACAGGGCCACCAGCGTCATGCCGGCAGCATTTGCTGTGCGGATGGCAAGCGCCGTCGGCGCCGAAATGGCAATCAGGACGGGCGAACCGAGAATGGCCGCCTTCTGCACCATTTCGACCGAGATGCGACTGGTAACGACAACCACGCCATCACGTCCTTGACGTCCCGAGCGCAAAACGGCGCCAGAGAGCTTGTCGAGTGCGTTGTGCCGGCCGACATCCTCACGAACGGCGATCAAGCCCTCGCCGGGAATGAAAAAACCTGCCCCGTGAACGGCTCGCGTTTCCGCATGCAGCGGCTGTGCCTCATTCAGTGCGGAACTGGCGGTCGCGATGTCCGCTGGAGACAGAAGCATCTCCACGGCGGAAACATCCGGCACCGGCCGAATGGCCTGCTCGATCGACTCGATTCCGCAGAGACCGCAGCCGACCGGGCCCGCCATATGCCGGCGACGGGCGCGAAGCGCGTCCTCCTTGTCTTCCGCCAATGTCACCTGAACATCGATGCCGTCGCCTTCCTGCAGAAGCTCGATCGCCTCGATCTCTGCCGGCGACGCGATAATACCCTCGGTCAAACTGAAGCCCGTGGCAAAATCCTCCAGATCCGCCGGCGTACCCATCATCACCGCATGACTGGAACCGCCATAGGAAAAGGCGATCGGCACTTCCTCGGGAACAGACCGAACAGCCTCGCGCACCAAGCCATCGCGAAAAATCGTCTGCGGTGCGGCAGCGGTCGGCGCAATGCGGATATTCGAGTTCTGTTCGGCGGTCGACATGAGAGGCATCCTGTGCGCGGAAAGGTGTAGTCTCTCGACTGCCACTTCCTGTTTCTTGATGCCGGTCAAAATAGTCATCGGTGCCGCCCACGCAACGGGCGGCACGTCATTCCTGCAGAATGACAGGAAGCCGGAAGAAATCTCCTCATTCAGCCGCTTCCAGCTTGCCGGCGATACGCCGTGAACGCCGGGACAGCTCCTCGTAATCCTCCTGCCATCCGGTCGGGCCGTTGGATGGCGACACCTGCACCGCCGTCACCTTGTATTCCGGGCAATTGGTCGCCCAGTCGGAAAAATCCGTGGTGATGACATTGGCCTGCGTGTCCGGGTGGTGGAAGGTCGTATAAACGACGCCCGGCGCCACGCGATCGGTGATCAGTGCCCGAAGAGACGTATCACCGGAACGGCTGGCAAGCTTGATCCAGTCGCCATCCTTGATACCGCGCTGCTCGGCATCATGCGGATGGATTTCCAGACGGTCTTCGGCATGCCAGGCGACGTTTTCCGTGCGCCGCGTCTGCGCCCCGACATTATATTGCGACAGAATGCGGCCGGTGGTCAGCAGAAGCGGAAAACGCGGCCCGGTCCGCTCGTCGGTCGCGACATATTCGGTGCGGATAAACTTGCCCTTGCCACGGACAAAGCCATCGACATGCATGATTGGCGAGCCAGTGGGGAATTTCTCGTTGCACGGCCACTGAACCGAACCCATCTTTTCGAGATAGTCGTAGGAGACCAGCGCAAAACTCGGCGTTGTCGCGGCAATCTCGTCCATGATCTGCGACGGGTGGCTGTAATTCCAGCTCAGCCCCATAGCCTGCGCCAGTTTCTGGGTCACTTCCCAGTCGGCATAACCATTCTTCGGGGTCATGACCTTTCGCACGCGGTTGATGCGGCGCTCGGCATTGGTGAAGGTGCCGTCCTTTTCCAGAAAGGTCGAACCGGGCAGGAAAACATGCGCGTAATTGGCCGTTTCGTTGAGGAAGAGGTCATGCACCACCACGCATTCCATCGCGGCAAGACCGGCTGACACGTGCTTGGTGTCCGGGTCGGACTGCAAAATGTCCTCACCCTGGATATAGATGCCTTTGAACGAGCCTTCTACCGCGGCATCCAGCATGTTTGGAATGCGCAGGCCCGGTTCATTGTTGAGCGTCACGCCCCACAGTTTTTCGAAAATGTCACGCGTGGCATCATCGGAGATATGACGATACCCCGGCAGTTCGTGCGGAAATGACCCCATGTCGCAGGATCCCTGCACATTGTTCTGGCCACGCAGCGGGTTCACGCCGACACCTGGACGGCCGATATTACCGGTGACCATGGCAAGGTTGGCGATCGCCATGACCGTCGTTGAACCCTGGCTGTGTTCGGTGACGCCGAGACCATAATAGATCGCGCCATTGCCGCCGGTGGCAAACAGGCGGGCAGCGCCACGCACCAGACCGGCGGGAACACCTGTATATTTTTCCGTCGCTTCCGGGCTATGCGCCTCTTCCGAAACGAAGGCCGCCCAATCCTCGAATTCCGACCAGTCGCAGCGTTCGCGAATGAATGCTTCGGCAAACAGACCTTCGGTAACGATGACATGCGCCAGCGCCGTCATCATCGCAACATTGGTGCCGGGCAATAGCGGCAGATGGTAGGCCGCTTCCACATGCGGCGTCTTGACGAGATCGATACGGCGCGGATCGATAACGATCAGCTTTGCGCCCTGCCGCAAGCGCTTCTTCAGGCGAGACCCAAAGACTGGATGACCATCGGTGGGATTGGCACCGATGACGATCACAACATCGGAATGCTCGACGCTATCGAAATTCTGCGTGCCCGCAGAGGTGCCAAACGCTTGGCCGAGCCCATAACCAGTCGGCGAATGGCAGACACGGGCACAGGTATCGACATTGTTGTTGCCAAAGCCGGCGCGGATCAGTTTCTGGACGAGAAAGGTTTCCTCATTGGTGCAGCGCGACGAGGTGATGCCGCCGATGGATTCCCGACCATACTGATACTGGATTCGCCGGAATTCCGAGGCGATATGCGAATAGGCTTCTTCCCAGCTGACTTCACGCCAGGGATCGGAAATGTTTTCGCGGATCATCGGGTTGAAGATGCGGTCCTTGTGGCTGGCGTAACCATAAGCAAAGCGGCCCTTCACGCAGGAATGACCACGGTTGGCCTGCCCATCCTTCCACGGCACCATGCGCACCAGTTCTTCACCGCGCATCTCTGCCTTGAACGAACAGCCGACGCCACAATAGGCGCAGGTCGTCACGGCTGAATGTTCCGGCTGGCCGATCGCGATCACTGACTTTTCCGTCAGTGTCGCGGTGGGACAGGCCTGCACGCAGGCACCGCAGGAAACGCATTCGGAATCGAGAAAATGCTCGTGCATGCCGGGTGAGACACGGCTTTCGAAACCGCGGCCCTCGATGGTCAGCGCGAACGTGCCCTGCACTTCCTCGCAGGCCCGCACGCAGCGCGAACAGACGATGCATTTCGAAGGATCATAGGTGAAGTAAGGATTGGATTCGTCCTTCGGCATCCATTTGGCGTTGATGGCGCCATCGTTGCGGGTGCGCACATGATTGTCGCCCTCATAACCATATCGCACGTCGCGAAGACCGACTGCGCCTGCCATGTCCTGCAATTCGCAATCGCCATTGGCGGCGCAGGTCAGACAGTCGAGCGGGTGATCGGAGATATAAAGCTCCATCACACCACGCCGGATATCCTTTAACCGGCCGGTCTGGGTGTGAACGACCATGTTCGGCGCAACCGGCGTTGTGCAGGAGGACGGGGTGCCGTTGCGTCCCTCGACCTCCACCAGACAGAGCCGGCAGGAGCCGAAGGCATCCACCATATCGGTGGCGCAAAGTTTCGGGATCTGGATGCCGGCCTCCATTGAGGCGCGCATGATCGAAGTGCCCTCCGGCACGGTGATGGCACGACCGTCAATCGTCAGCGTGACCTGTTTTTCCGAGCGCGAGGCGGGCGTGCCGTAATCGATTTCCTGAATCAGGTGCATGGCGCTTCTCCTAGATCCCATTCTGTTCAGCCAGCGTATGCGCGACGAGCGCATTCGCATGGCCATGTCCGAGACCATGCTCAGCCTTCAGCCAAGCCACGATTTCCATATGTTTTTTGTCAGGATGTTGCCGGATCAGATCCTTCCAGTGCGCGATCGGCTTTCCGTAGGTCTTCTCGATCGACGGAAAATAGCTCGCCGGCCCTTTGACTTTTGCGTCCGTCATTCCGCAGCCTCCACCATCGGTGTCGGCGAAAAATCCTCTGGAAAATGCGTCATCGCGCTCATCACCGGGTAGGGTGTGAAACCGCCTAGCGCACAGAGCGAGCCGAATTTCATCGTATTGCAAAGGTCGGCCAGCAGCGCCTTGTTCTTTTCCGGTTCGATGCCTTTGGCGATCCTGTCGACCGTTTCGACACCACGCGTGGAGCCGATCCGGCACGGCGTACACTTGCCGCAGCTTTCGATGGCGCAGAATTCCATGGCAAATCGCGCCTGCTTCAGAAGGTCTGCGGTGTCATCGAAAACGGTGATGCCGGCATGGCCGATCAGGCCGTCCTTGGCCGCAAAGGCCTCGTAATCGAACGGCGTGTCGAACAGTGCGCGCGGAAAATATGCTCCGAGCGGTCCCCCTACCTGCACCGCCTTCACCGGTCGTCCGCTCGCCGTACCCCCACCGATATGATCGACGATCTCGCCGAGCGACAGGCCGAAGGCAGTTTCAAACAGGCCGCCATATCTGACATTGCCGGCAATCTGAATGGGGATCGTGCCGCGCGAGCGGCCCATGCCAAAATCCTTGTAGAAGGCGGCACCCCTATCCATGATGACCGGAATGGAGGCGAGCGAGATGACGTTATTGACGACAGTCGGCCGCCCCAGAAAACCCTGCAGAGCAGGCAGTGGTGGCTTTGCGCGCACCACGCCGCGTTTGCCTTCCAGCGAATTCAGCAGCGAGGTTTCCTCGCCGCAAACATAGGCCCCTGCACCTGAACGAATTTCCAGATCGAAGGCATGCGCGGAACCCAGAACCGATGGCCCGAGAATGCCGGCCTTGCGGGCAATCTCGATCGCTTCTCTCATCGTGCCGATCGCATGCGGATATTCGGAGCGGGTATAGACATAACCCTTGGTGGCGCCGGTCGCGATGCCGGCGATGACCATGCCTTCGATCAGAACGAAGGGATCGCCTTCCATGATCATGCGGTCAGCGAATGTAGCGCTGTCGCCCTCGTCGGCATTGCAGACGATATATTTTTGAGGCCCGGCGGCCTCCATCACCGTCTTCCATTTGATGCCGGTCGGGAAACCGGCACCACCACGACCACGCAAGCCGCTGTCCGTCACCTGGGCAACGATTTCGGCAGGCGTCATCGCAATGGCTTTTTCGAGGCCCTTCAGTCCCTGGTAATGCCGATAATCATCGAGCGAGAGTGGATCGGTCACGCCGCAGCGGGAGAAGGTCAGGCGGGTCTGCTGACGAAGGAAGGGAATTTCCTTCGTCGGCCCAAGACAGAGGGGATGGTCATTGCCGGATAAAAATTCGGCATCGAAGAGTGATTTCACGTCCGAGGCTTTAGCCGGCCCGTAGGCCACGCGACCGTGTTGGGTGCGCACTTCCACCAGCGGCTCGAGCCAGAACATGCCACGAGATCCGTTGCGCACCACCCGAGCATCCAGGCCCCGGGCGGCGATCTCGTCGAGAATTGCTCTCGCCACCTTCTCAGAACCGAGCGCTAGAGATGCCGCATCCCGCGGAACGAAAATTGTTACCGTCATCGGCCAATCTCCCCAACGATTTCGGAAAGACAGTGGTCGTCCACCCGGCCGTAAACCTCACCATCCAGCATGGCGGCTGGCGCGCAGGCGCAAAGGCCCAGACAGTAGACCGGCTCAAGCGTGACGGCGCCATCCAGTGTCGTCTGGTGAAAATCGATACCGAGCAACTGCCGCACCCGATCGGCGACACGATCACTGCCCATAGACTGACAGGCTTCGGCCCGACAAAGTTTCAGCACATGCCGGCCTGCCGGGTGGTCGCGAAACTCGTGATAGAAGGTGACGACGCCGTGCACTTCGGCACGTGAAAGGTTGAGTTCACCGGCGATCACCGGCTTCACGTCCTCCGGCACATAACCAAACTCCGCCTGGATCGCATGCAGGATCGGCAGCAAAGGGCCTTCGAGATGTTTGTGTTCGCGTACGATATCGCGCGAACGCTCGGCCATATCGGCCGCAGCGAGATGCATGTTCATTCGTCAGCCTCCCAACCGACTTCAGTTCATGCAAGCGAGATGCCTTCTGCCGGAGCAGACACACACCCTCCTCCGCTTACATTTGCAAAGTTTCGCAGCAGGTTAGGCGAAGGGTCAATAGGACGATTACGTTACGCGATAGAACATTTCTATCAATCCGGATCGATAACGCCGAGATTGCGCGCCTCGTGCAACAGCGCCGAAACCAGCGGCGTGAACGGCTCACGATGCGTGGCGACGAGGCCGACAACGTGGCTGGCCTTCGGCTCGACGATGGGAATAGTGCGGATCTGCGCCGAAAAACCGAATGATCGCGCGACGTTACGTGGCATGATGCTTGCCCAGCGACCGGTGCCGACATGCGCCAGCAGTACGACCATGGAATTGGATTCCAGCATGGTACGCACATCCACACCGGCGCTGGCGAGATGCTGGTTGATGATACGGCGGTTCTGGTTGTCCGGTGTGAGCAGGCATAGGCGCAGCCCGGCCATATCCTTCCAGGTCACTTCTTTGCGATCGGACAGCGGTGTGCCCTCTGACGTGACCAGCGTATAGTGTTCGGCATAAAGCGGCACACTGGTGACGCGACCGAGCGGTTCGTTATCGAGATAGGTCAGGCCAGCATCGATTTCGAAGTTTTCCAGCTGGCTCAGCACCTGCAGCGACGTGCGGGAGACGACAGAAAATGTCACTTCGGGATGTTTGGCCTGAAACGGTTCGGTCAGTTTCGGGATCATGGCCAGCGCCGTCGGGATCGCGGCCAGCCTTATATGCCCGGCCAACCCTTTACGGGCGGCCCGCATTTCCTCGCGCATCGTGCGGGTATCGCCGACGATACGGCGCGCCCATTCCAGCACACGCTGGCCTTCAGGAGTAAGGCCCTGGAAACGCGATCCGCGCACCACCAGACCGACACCAAGATTTTCTTCGAGTTGCCGGATCGCCGCCGACAGCGTTGGCTGGGAAATACCGCATTCTTCCGCCGCACGTCCAAAATGCTGCTCTCGCGCCAGCGCAATGAAAAATTCCAGCTTGTCGATCATGGCCACTCCCTCCAAACAAGGGCTAGCCGGTTCTGCTTCTCAATTCAACAGCTTGCAATTGCCATAGGATCAGAGTTGCAGCGCATCCGTAATGCGTTTGAGAACGTCAGCACTATGCTTCAGCGCTTCATGCTCGTTCTGCGAGAGATCGGGAAGCATGTCCGCAACTACACCATCGGCACCAATGACGCGCGGCAGGGACAGCGCCACTTGCTCGAAGCCGGCAACATGATCCGTCACCAGCGACACCGTCAGCACCGCCCCTTCATCACGCGCAATCGCGCGCACGATGCGGGCGATACCTGCGCCGATACCATAGTAGGTCGCGCCCTTGCCCTCGATGATCTTGTAGGCGGCATTGCGGACATTGTCGTCGATGTCGGCGCGAACTGCTTCTGTCAGGGGCGAACCGATCTGCTCGGCAAAGGATGCAAGATCGACCGAACTGGCACGGGCACTTTCCCAGACCAGAACCTCGCTGTCTCCGTGTTCACCGATCACATCCGCATGGATCGATTGCGGCGAGATGTTCAGATGTCGCGCGATCAGGCTGCGAAATCGTGCGGTATCGAGAACCGTGCCGGAGCCGATGACGCGCTGTGGCGGCAAGCCGGACAGACGCTGGGTGATGAAGGTCATGGCATCGACTGGATTGGATGCGACCAAAAAGATTGGACTGCTGACAACAGCCAGAACCTGCCCGACGATCTGCCGAAACACTTCCGTGTTGCGGCCAAGTAGCTCAAGCCGCGTCTCTCCCGGTTTCTGGCTGGCACCGGCCGCAAGAATAACGATACCGGCACCGGCGAGATCCGCATATCCCCCTGCCCTCACCCGCGTTGCCGACATGAATGGCACGGCATGAGCGATATCCTCCGCTTGGGCTATAGCCAAAACCTCGTTGCGGTCGATAATGACGACCTCGCTGGCATAACCGGTGATAGCAAGCGCAAAGCCCACCGAACTGCCGACCATGCCTGCACCGATAATACCGACCTTCATCCAAAACACTCCGTGATATCTGATCCCGAACATAGGGCAGATGACGATAAAGTCTTTGATTTACAGTGGTGCGCCATATGTAGTGCATGACATGTTACGAAATTTGGGTTTCCTTCAGCCGATCCTCATCCAGCACGACACCAAGCCCCGGCGCTTCGCCCAGCTCCAGCCAACCTCGTTTGTGGGCCAGCGGCGCGGTCAATGGAAAATCCCGGCGTGCTTCGCTCCATTCCGGACTGTCGTAAGGATATTCAAGGAAAGGCGCGTCCCCCGCCCCGGCCGTCAGATGCGCGTTGGCAAGAACACCGATGCCATTGGTCCAGCTATGCGGGGTGAAGGTCATGCCGGCCTCACGCGCCTGATAAACCAGACGCCGGCAGCCGGTGATCCCGCCAACCAACGCCACATCCGGCTGGATGACATCTAAAGCCCGCTTCTCGATGAGTTCGCGAAACTCATAAAGCTCGCGAGTCATCTCCCCGCCGGCAATGCGGACGGACGTTGCTTGCCTGAGTGCCCTCATGCCTTCGAGATCGGACCGGTGCAACGGCTCTTCCATCCAGTAGATACCGAGCCGTTCCAGTTCCTTGGCCACGGTCAAAGCGTCCTTGAAGCTCCATGGCAATGTCGTATCCCAGGGCATGCGCCAACCCTGATTGCAGTCGACCATCAGGTCCAGCCGATCGCCGACACGGGCGCGAATTGCCTCCAGTGCCTTGACGTCTTCACGCCGGCTTAAACGCCCTCCAGCAGATGAGGAGAAGCGCACCTTCATCGCGACAAAACCGTCATCTAGATAATGCTCAGCCTGCGCGGCCATCGCAGCCGGTTCACGCAACACACCGGAAGACGCGTAAAGCCGGACACGATCGGCACGACCGCCGAGCATTCGCCAGACCGGTTCGCCCGTTACCTTGCCGGCGAGATCCCACAGCGCCAGATCGAGCGGCCAGCAGCGGCCATAGTGAAAATTGATGTGCGACAGGACCTCGTAATGTCGTTCCAGATGGCGCGGATCATGACCGATGAAGAGATCCTCGTGTCCCTCGAAACCTTTCATGAGGTCGCCGGAACCAACACCCTCACGCCCGTCTTCATCACGCACACGCACAATGGTGGCATCGAAATGGTGACGTGGCCGGCCATCCCAACTCGCCTTGAAGGGCGGATCGAGCGGCAAGCGGTGGTGCGAGATTTTGATCGATGCGATGCGGCTCATATGCCCTCACCCGAATTGCTGCCAGATCGTTTTGTAATCGCAATATTTGTCGATCGCATGCACCGAACGATCCCGCCCGAAACCGGATTGCTTGAAACCGCCGAAAGGTGTGGCAAAATTCGACATATCATAGGTGTTGATCCACACCGTGCCGGCATGCAGCGCTTCGGAAAACCGATGTGCCCGATCCATGTCTCTGGTGAACACAGCGCCAGCCAACCCATAGATCGTATCGTTGGCGATCCGCAGCGCCTCCTCCTCCGTATCGAAGGGAATTGCGGCCAGCACCGGCCCAAAGATTTCCTGGCGCGCAAGGCTCATGTCATTGGTCATGTCCACGAACACACCGGGCGAGATGTAATAACCACCAGTCTCCGACAAAACCCGTTCGGCACCGAAAGCACGCCTCGCCCCTTCCCTCTCCCCGGCAGCGATCAGCCCAAGCACCTTGTCCATATGACCCTGCTCGACCAGCGCGCCGATCTGCGCCGAAGGCTCGAAAGGGTGGGCGAGCATGATATCGTTTCTGGTCACAGCCTCGATCTTTTCGATCAGTCTTTCCTGAACCGAGCGCTGGACTAAAAGACGCGTAGAAGCATGGCAGGTTTCGCCGGAATTGTAGAAACAGCCCCAGGCCACGGCGGAAGCGGCCGCATCGAGATCGGCATCCGCGAACACGACGAGCGGCGACTTGCCGCCAAGCTCCAGTGCGACCCGCTTGATATTGGACTGCGCGGCATACTCCATGATCAGCTTGCCGACCGCTGTCGAACCGGTAAATGCGATCATGTCGACATCCATATGCAGGGCGAGCGGCTTACCCGCCTCCTCACCATAACCGGTGACAACATTGAACACTCCGGGCGGCAGGCCGGCCTCGACAGCCAGAGATGCAAGGCGGATGGCCGACAGGGACGATTGTTCAGCCGGCTTCAGCACCACCGAATTGCCCGCCGCGATCGCCGGGCCAAGTTTCCAGCAATCGATAATCATCGGATAGTTCCATGGCGTGATCGCCCCGATGACACCGAGCGGCACTTTTCGAACCAGCGCACGTGCATTTGGCCCGGTCGGAGCGATCTCATCGTAGAGCTTGTCGATCATCTCTGCATAATACTGGATGCCATCCGCACAAAGCCGCACATCGACGTTCAGCGAGGCAAGCACCGGCTTGCCGACATCGAGCGTCTCCAGAAGCGCCAGTTCCTCGGCATGAGCGCGAATGAGCTTGGCCCAGCGCAGCATGATCCGCTTCTTTTCCGAAGGTTCTTTAAGCCGCCATACGCCGGCTTCGAACACCTTGCGAGCCGACAGAACTGCCGCCTCGACATCCGCCGCCTCGCCTCGCGCCAGCACCGCCCCTGGCTTGCCGTCCATGGGTCGGGGACGCACGAATGTCTTACCGGAAACGGCATGACGATGCTCGCCATTGATAAAGCATCGGCCTTCCAGACTGAGAGAAACCAACCTGGCTTCCCAATACTCCCGTGTATAGGTTGCCGTCATCAGTGCGACCTCGGAAGCGACATAATGCTTGCCGCAAAACGTTCGACGTCGCCGTCACTGACATCCCGAACCGTCGCACGTCGCATCGGCCGGTTTTCTGTCGCCCGCATTTCGGTGGCGAGATCATCTGCGGAATAGGCATCGAACGCAGCCGGCAGCGCTCGCCTGATATCGCAGCGATCCATCAGGTCACTGACAAAGGTGGGCAAATCTTCCGCGGATTTTAAACCAACCGCCCTGGCGGCGGCATCCAGTTCCGCTGTTTTGGCAGCAATCAGCCATGGCAGCGTCTCTTCAAAAGCCAGCGCTGTAGCAAGACCATGATGGATCGGCGCTAACCCCGCCAGCGCATGACTGATATTATGTGCAATCGCCGTACCGCAATTGTCTATAGCGATGCCTGCATAACAGGAGCCGAGCAAGACCCTGCCACGCGCGTCGAGATCGGCCGGAACCTTCACCGCCGTCTCCAGCGCGCCGCCGACCAGACGCATCGCCTCGTGAGCGTAAAGCTGAGCGCCTGTGTGGGTATTGCGATTGGTTGCGGCTTCGAAGGCATGAATGAAGGCATCCATGCCGCACCATGCCGTCAGATGCCGTGGCAGCGTGATCGTCAGGGCCGGATCGAGAATGACCAGATCAGCCTTGGTTTCAGGCCCCCATATCCAGAGTTTCTTGCCCTCGGGGCCGGTAAAGATATTGGTCGCCGAAGTCTCCGAGCCGGTACCAGCCGTCGTGGGCACCGTGATCTTTTTCAAGGGATTTTTTGGCAGCGGTCCGGCGGCAAGCGCATAAGACATCGGATCCTGCCCGGACGCCGCACAGCAGGCGGTGATCTTTGCGATATCGAGCGCCGAACCACCACCGACGCCGATCACCAGTTGC
Organism: Endobacterium cereale; assembly: GCF_009617585.1. GTDB lineage: Bacteria > Pseudomonadota > Alphaproteobacteria > Rhizobiales > Rhizobiaceae > Neorhizobium > Neorhizobium cereale. The sequence continues at coordinate 129,835 of NZ_WIXI01000046.1, forward strand.
GCACCGCGCGCGGCACGCATGGCCGCCTGTAAATGGGCAAGCTTTGGCTCACCGGCAAAGTCCGCGAATAAGGAGGCGATGATGCCATGCGCGCGCAAATCATCGATCAGCCGGTTGGCCAGTCCAGATGCAGCCAGAAAGCTGTCCATGACCACGAGCGCCCGATCAATATCGCCGAGCGTGACGGCAGCCGCTCCGATTTCGGAAAATGCGTCCGTGCCAAAACGCATGTCTGGAATGAAGGAATTGGAAAACATCAATGCTACCCGCCCCCATGAAGTGACGGCATCAACATGCCTGATCGGTCAGGATGCGCAAGACGGCAAATTCCGCAAAAGAAAAAGGCGACCCGAAGGCCGCCTCATCATTTGATCTGAACTGGTGTGCAGCCTCAGGCCGCGACAACCGTGTTGTTCAGATGCGTCAGTTCGGCAAGGAACTGCTCGAGCTTTGTCTTGTGCTCGTCGCTGTCGGCGTTGTCGATTTCCTTCTGGGCGTGCTCGATACGCTTCTGCAGCGTGTCACGCGTCACAGTCTGAAGAGCCATCGCCGATTCGGCGAGCAGCGTGCAGCCTGTCGGCAGGATATCGGCAAAGCCGCCGAAAACGACGTATTTTTCCGTCTGGCCGGAAGCAAGCTTCACGGTCACGACGCCCGGCTTGATGGTCGTCATCGTCGGTGCGTGATTGACCAGCACCGTCATCTCGCCGAGGGTCGCCGGAATAACGACTTCCGTCACCTGTTCGGAGACGAGAAGGCGCTCGGGCGATACGAGTTCAAAATTGAAGGTGTCGGCCATGACGGTCCACTTTCAGATGATGTTGCAGGCAAGAGCCGACGGCGCATTTCTCACGCGCCGTCGAGGCGTCAATCAGATCAGGCAGCAGCCTGAAGCTTCTTGGCCTTTTCCATGGCTTCTTCGATCGAGCCAACCATGTAGAAGGCAGCTTCCGGCAGGTGGTCGTACTCGCCGTTGACGAGACCCTTGAAGCCCTTGATCGTGTCTTCGAGAGCAACCAGCTTGCCCGGCGAACCGGTGAAGACTTCGGCAACGAAGAACGGCTGCGACAGGAAGCGCTCGATCTTGCGGGCGCGGGCAACCGTCAGCTTGTCTTCTTCCGACAGTTCGTCCATGCCGAGAATGGCGATGATGTCCTGGAGCGACTTGTAACGCTGCAGGGTCGTCTGAACCTTACGAGCGATCTCGTAGTGTTCTTCGCCAACGATCAGCGGGTCGAGCATGCGCGAAGTCGAGTCGAGCGGGTCAACAGCCGGGTAGATACCCTTTTCAGCGATCGAACGCGACAGAACCGTCGTTGCGTCCAAGTGGGCGAACGAGGTTGCCGGTGCCGGGTCGGTCAAGTCGTCGGCGGGGACGTAAATGGCCTGAACCGAGGTAATAGAACCGGTCGTGGTCGTGGTGATGCGTTCCTGCATCTGACCCATGTCGGTTGCGAGCGTCGGCTGATAACCAACGGCCGAAGGAATACGGCCGAGCAGAGCCGACACTTCCGAACCAGCCTGTGTGAAGCGGAAGATGTTGTCGACGAAGAACAGAACGTCCTGGCCCTTGTCGCGGAAATCTTCAGCGATCGTCAGACCGGTCAGAGCGACGCGAGCGCGGGCGCCCGGCGGTTCGTTCATCTGGCCGTAAACCAGCGCAGCCTTGGAGCCTTCGCCGCCGCCATGCTTGTTGACGTTCGATTCGATCATTTCGTGGTAAAGGTCGTTGCCTTCGCGGGTACGTTCACCCACGCCAGCAAATACCGAGTAACCACCATGCGCCTTGGCGACGTTGTTGATCAGTTCCATGATCAGAACCGTCTTACCAACGCCGGCGCCGCCGAACAGGCCGATCTTGCCGCCCTTCGCGTAAGGAGCCAGAAGGTCGACGACCTTGATGCCGGTGACGAGGATCTGGCCTTCGGTGGCCTGATCGACGTAGGCAGGCGCTTCTTGGTGGATGGAGCGCAGGTTGGTGCGATCCAGCGGACCGGCTTCATCAACCGGCTCGCCGATGACGTTCATGATGCGGCCGAGCGTCTGCTCACCGACCGGAACCGAAATCGGTGCACCGGTATCGGAAACAGGCTGACCGCGAACCAGACCTTCGGTCGAGTCCATGGCGATCGTGCGGACGGAGTTTTCGCCGAGATGCTGTGCAACTTCCAGAACGAGGCGATTGCCGTTGTTCACGGTTTCAAGTGCGTTCAGGATTGGCGGAAGTGCGCCTTCGAACGAGACGTCGACGACGGCGCCGATAACCTGGGTGACCTTGCCGGCAGCGGCAGGAGCGCTCTTGGCGCTGGTCTTCAGGGTAGCTGCTCTAGCCATGTTTCTTACCCTTTCTAAGGACTTCAGAGCGCTTCCGCGCCGGAGATAATTTCAATGAGTTCCTTGGTGATCTGCGCCTGACGCTGACGGTTGTACGACAGGGTCAGCTTGTTGATCATATCACCGGCATTGCGGGTCGCGTTGTCCATTGCGGACATCTGCGCACCGTAGAAGGAAGCGTTGTTTTCCAGGAGCGCCCGGAAGATCTGGATAGCCACGTTCTTCGGCAGCAGGTCTTCGAGGATCTCCTCTTCGCTCGGCTCGTATTCGTAAAGCGCGGCAGACGTGTTGTCGCTTGCCGAAACCTCGTCGAACTTGGCCGGGATGATCTGCTGGGCAGTCGCAACCTGCGAGATAACTGACTGGAAGCGCGCATAGAACAACGTGGCGATATCGAACTCGCCGGCGTTGAACATGGTCAGCACCTTCGACGCCACCTCATCCGCCTGAACGAAGCTCAGCTGCTTCACTTCGCGGAAGGTGATGTAGTCGACAATGTTCTCGCGGAAGGAACGACGCAGTATGTCGTTGCCCTTGCGGCCGACCGTCAGGATCTTGACCGTCTTGCCTTCCGACAGGAGCTTCAGCGCGTGGTCGCGAGCAAGGCGGATGATGGAGGAGTTGAAGCCCCCAGCAAGACCGCGTTCGCCGGTGGCGACCACAAGAAGATGAACCTGGTCCTTGCCGGTGCCCGACAGAAGCAGAGGTGCTTCCGCGTTGCCGGCATTGGCAGCCGAAAGGCTAGCCAGAACCTTGCCCATGCGTTCCGCGTAGGGACGTGCGGCTTCGGCAGCCTCCTGAGCGCGACGCAGTTTTGCCGCGGCGACCATTTTCATCGCCTTGGTGATCTTCTGCGTCGCCTTGACGGAGGCGATCCGGTTTTTCAGATCCTTAAGTGAAGGCATCCGTTATCGGTCCTCGGGCTAGTTCCGGTTTCAGGCGAAAGACTTGGCGTAGGCGTCGAGCGCGGCCTTCAGCTTTGCCTTGGTGTCGTCGGAGACCTGCTTCTCGGTGCGGATCGCATCGAGGATAGGCTTGCCTTCGCCACGCATGTAGGACAGCAGGCCCTGCTCGAACTTGCCGACGTCGGAAACCGCGACCTTGTCGAGGTAGCCGTTGACGCCTGCGAAGATCACGGCAACCTGTTCTTCCGTCTTGAGCGGCGAGAACTGCGGCTGCTTCAGGAGTTCCGTCAGGCGCGCACCACGGTTCAGCAGGCGCTGGGTCGAGGCGTCGAGGTCGGAACCGAACTGGGCGAAGGCGGCCATTTCGCGATACTGGGCAAGCTCGCCCTTGATCGAACCGGCAACCTGCTTCATGGCCTTGATCTGAGCGGCAGAACCAACGCGCGAAACCGACAGACCGACGTTAACGGCCGGACGAATGCCCTGATAGAACAGGTCGGTTTCAAGGAAGATCTGGCCGTCGGTGATCGAGATCACGTTGGTCGGAATGAAGGCAGAAACGTCGTTACCCTGCGTTTCGATAACCGGCAGAGCCGTCAGCGAACCGTTGCCGGCATCGTCGCCCATCTTGGCGGCGCGCTCGAGAAGACGCGAGTGAAGATAGAAAACGTCACCCGGATAAGCTTCGCGGCCCGGCGGGCGGCGCAGCAGGAGCGACATCTGACGGTAAGCAACAGCCTGCTTGGAAAGGTCGTCGTAACCGATCAGGGCGTGCATGCCGTTGTCACGGAAGTATTCGCCCATGGCGCAACCGGCGAACGGTGCGAGGTACTGCATCGGAGCCGGATCGGAAGCCGTCGCAGCAACGATGATCGAATACTGCAGGGCGCCGCGCTCTTCCAGAACCTTGACGAACTGGGCAACGGTCGAACGCTTCTGGCCGATAGCGACATAGACGCAGAACAGCTTTTCGCCGTCCGGGCCGTTATCGTGGATGGCCTTCTGGTTCAGGATCGTGTCGAGAATGATGGCGGTCTTGCCGGTCTGACGGTCACCGATGACAAGCTCGCGCTGGCCACGGCCAACCGGGATCAGAGCGTCGACAGCCTTGAGGCCGGTCGACATCGGCTCATGAACCGACTTGCGCGGAATGATGCCGGGAGCCTTGACGTCGACGCGCGAACGGCGGGTCGCATTGATCGGGCCCTTGCCGTCGATCGGGTTGCCGAGCGCGTCAACAACGCGGCCGAGCAGTTCCGGACCAACCGGTACGTCAACGATGGCGCCAGTCCGCTTGACGGTGTCGCCTTCCTTGATCGAACGGTCGGAACCGAAGATCACGACGCCGACATTGTCGGCTTCGAGGTTGAGTGCCATGCCGCGGATGCCGCCTGGGAACTCGACCATTTCGCCAGCCTGAACATTGTCCAGACCGTAAACGCGGGCAATACCGTCACCGACGGAAAGCACCTGGCCGACTTCGGAAACTTCGGCTTCCTGGCCGAAATTCTTGATTTGATCTTTCAGAATTGCGGAAATTTCCGCGGCGCGGATGTCCATCAGCCAACCTCTTTCAGTGCAAGCTTAAGGGTGGAAAGTTTGGTGCGAAGGGAAGTGTCGATCTGGCGCGAACCAACCTTGACGATCAAACCGCCGAGAAGCGACGGGTCGACAGTCACATTGATGGTGACATCCTTGCCAGTGACGCCCTTCAGCGCCGTCTTAAGTTCTTTGTCCTGCGCTACGGTGAGCGCATGCGCCGAAGTGACTTCGGCAACAATTTCGCCGCGGTGAGCTGCAGCAATTTCACGGAACGCGCGGATCATGCCCGGCAGCGCAAACAGGCGGCGATTGCCGGCAACGACCTTGAGGAAGTTGGAAACAACTGCACCAAGAGCAGCCTTTTCGGCGATCGCCGTTACGGCAGCCCTCTGCTCCTGCGAAGAAAAGACCGGGCTCACCACGAGGCGGCGCAGGTCTTCACTTTCATCAAGCATCGCCTGAAAACGGTCAAGATCGGCAGCAATCTGTTCGATTGCATTGGACTCAACAGCCAGCTCGAAGAGCGAGGATGCGTAACGTTCGGCAACGCCGGAAATACGCTGGGATGTGTCAGCCACGGGCACGAATTCCCTGATTATCATCCAAGCGGAAGGCCTGTTTTGAGCAGTCCAACAAACGCTTGAAATCGTTTCGTTTTCTCGAAACGAACAGGGAACCTCCCCCCGCCGTTCTTTTTAATTCGCGGTTCGTCTAGCATAGGACGTTTGGACTCGCAACACGCGCGGGGCCGCAAAACACCCTCTCCACGATGGGTTTGCGTGTTTTTACGCGGTTTCCACGCAATGGTGTCGCGCGGCCTGTGGTCACGGCACAAAGCTGCCGATCAGAAATACCCGAGGGAATAGCCGAGAGGCCCCGCGGCAAGCAGAAGCTGCAAGGCCAGAAGAGCGACGTTTCGAGCAACCAGACCGCGGTCGAGGAACAGCGACAAGAGGCGCCCCAAAGCGGAAAAACCGAGTGTTACGCCAACGGCCAGATAATAGAATTCCTGCGCAAAGAGCAGTGCACAAAGTGGCAGACCGAGATAGAGGCCGCCGGTCGAGCGGGTCGCACCATAACCTTCCGGGGTGATCTGCCCGACCTGAAAGCCACCCAGCCGCAAAGCCGTTCCCGGGGATACGAGAATAAGCAAGCCGACCAGCGCCGTGACGGCAGACGCGATAAAAGCCAGCTGCTCGGGCAGTTCGGTCGGAAAATAAAATTCCATGAGGTTTCCGCTCCATGCATGCATAAGTCCTGATGGATTTAGCAGCTAACCGGTTATGGTTAAAGAAAGCTCTGCGGATCAACGTCGAGCTGAACCTGAACCGATCCGCGCTGTTTTGGCCCGGCATCGAGCATTACACGCAAAAAGGCCTGCATGTCGGAATTGCGGCGACCATGCACGAGCAGACGGAAGCGGTGGCGGCCGCGCACCAATGCCAGTGGCGCTTCGGCAGGTCCGAGTACGGAAATACCGGTCACCCTGGGTGCCGCCGCGCGCAGACCGCGCGCATGGGTTTCGGCATCAGCGCGTGTTTCGGCGGATATGATGATGGATGCCAATCGCCCGAACGGAGGCAGAATGGCCTTTTCGCGCTCGTTGATTTCGCGCTCATAGAAGGCAGAGGCATCACCAGATACGATTGCCTGCATGACCGGATGCATGGGCTGGTAGGTCTGCAGCAGCCCGTGGCTCTTGAGGCCAGTACGACCGGCGCGGCCCGTGACCTGGCTCAACAATTGAAACGTGCGCTCGGCAGCGCGCGGGTCACCATTGGCAAGTCCCAGGTCCGCGTCGACAATGCCGACCAGCGTCATCAGCGGAAAGTTATGGCCCTTGGCGACCAACTGCGTGCCGATGACGATATCCGCCTCACCATTTGCGATCGCTTCCAGTTCCAGCCGCATGCGTTTGACACCACCGAGAATGTCGGAGGACATGACAATGGTGCGGGCATCCGGAAAATGTTTTTCCACTTCTTCGGCAATGCGCTCCACCCCCGGCCCGCAAGCAACCAGATGATCGAACGTACCGCAATCGGGGCAATGTTCCGGCGTGTGCTGGTGATAGCCGCATTGATGGCATTGCAGCTGGCTCTTGAACCGATGCTCGACCAGCCAGCTGGAACATTGCGGGCACTGGAACCGATGGCCGCAGACACGGCAAAGCGTCAGCGGCGCATAACCACGGCGATTGAGGAAGAGGAGCGACTGTTCCTTGCGCTCAAGCGTGCGCCCCATTGCCCGCAACAACAAGGGCGAGAGAAAACCGCCACGCTCCGGCGCATGCCGGCGCATGTCGATCAGATGCAGGTCCGGCAGGGCGGCATCACCGAAACGGGTCGGGAGCTGCACGAGATTGTAGCGACCCGACAGACCGTTGACCTGGCTTTCGACGGACGGCGTTGCGGACACCAGCACGACCGGAAAATCGCCGATACGGCCGCGCACGACGGCCATGTCACGGGCATTGTAGAAAACGCGGTCTTCCTGCTTGTAGGCGGGGTCATGTTCTTCATCTACGATGATGAGACCCAGCTCCTCGAAGGGCAGAAAGAGTGCGGAACGGGCACCGGCCACCACCCTCACCTCGCCAGTCACGACACCACGCCAAACCTTTTCCCTCATGCGCGGTGAAAGATCGGAATGCCATTCGCCCGGTTTGGCCCCAAAACGATCCTGAAAGCGCTCAAGGAAGGCCGGCGTCAGGGCGATTTCCGGCAACAGGATCAGCACCTGCTTGCCGCGCCGCAGCGTCTCGGCAATCGCCTCGAAATAGACCTCCGTCTTGCCCGAGCCCGTAACGCCATCGATCAGCGACGCGGAAAATCCACCCTCACGAATGGAGGCGACAATCTCCGCTGCCGCTTCCTTCTGCACACCTTCGATACGCGGCGCCGTATAATCCGGTTCCGGCTTCGCCACCACCGGCGGCGGCGGCAGGAAGACGGTTTCGAAAACGCCCTGCGCCGTCAGCCCGTCGATCACGCTCATGGAGACGCCGGCCGCATGCGCCAGCCCGCTGCGCGTCCACGGAATATCCTCAGCCTTGACGATATCCAGCACGCGCACGCGCGCAGGCGTCAACCGTTCCGGCTGGCCACCGACATAACGCACCGCCTCGACCATCGGCTCGGGATCAAGCGCCGCCGGCGCCCTGACCGCCATGCGGGCGACAAGACCCGGCGGCGACAATGTGTAAGCGGCGACCCAATCGACGAAATCGCGCATTTCCTTGGAAAGCGGCGGACAATCGAAGGCAAGCGTGATCGGCCGCAGTTTTTTCGGATCAAGTCCGTCCTGACTTTCGCCATCCCAGACGACGCCGATCAGCTGACGCGGCCCGACCGGTACCTGAACCACCGAACCGGGCTCGACATGCATGCCCTCTGGCACGGCGTAACTGTAAGGCACCGGCACAGGCAAAGGCACAAGCACGGGCACCACACGCTTCAGCGGCGGCGCGTCGAACAGTGAACCGAAAAGACTGGAATTATCTGTGCCCATTTGCGGCGACCATGCCGAAAGAGAGAACAAAAGTGAACCCTCTACCGTCATTCGTCCTCATTATGACATCGTGACAGACGCAGGACAGCGAACAGGAATACCTTACGTTCAGGCCGCAGCCGAACTGTCATCCACCCCGAAGGCAAAACGCGCATCCGCATCGGCAGCGAGATTGTGCACGGTGTGCCGCTCCAGCGCCTGCGTCACCTCGTTGATATCGCCATCCAGCGCTTCCGGCGGAATGAGATGGCCAACCGTCATGTCGAAACGGTTGCCCTTCTTGTTGAGCAACTCATAGAAAACGGTCATGTCGCGCAACTCGGTCGACCATTTGGCGAACCAGTAGAACAGGCCGGAATTGCGCGCCGTCATGTGGATCGGCAGGATCGGCAGGTTGTATTTGCGGGCAAGGCCGACCGCCGAGGTTTTCCACGGACGCTCGTTGAGCTTGCCGTTTTCCCAATAGGCGATGCGGCCCGACGGGAAAAGCACGAGAACCTTGCCGGCCTCGACCGATTCGTTGGTCAACACCAGCGTTTCGCGGGTCTTCAGCTTGCTTTTATGCTCCTCGCGCCATTCCACTGGAATGATGGTTTCGGCGAAACGCGGATTGACGCGCACCGCATCGCGGTTGGCAAACACCATGATATCCGGACGCTTAGGCTTCAAAAGATCGAAGACGGCAACGCCATCGGCAATACCGGTCGGATGATTGCTGACGAGAATGAAACCGCCGGAGGCCGGAATACGATCCGTGTGTTTTGCCTGCACATCGAGATGCAGCAGGTCGCTCATATATTCGAAACACTCGAAACCGCTGAGATTTGCGACATCATTGGCAAAACCGATGGCACGGTCATAACGCAGTAGCGAATAAAGAAAGGGGCGCATCAGCGGCCACAGCGGATGTTTGACGATGCGCTGGCCGCGTTCGGCAATCAGGGTATCGACGATATGTCCGGGGCGGCCTTGGGAGACGAGCGCTATCGTTTGAGCAAAGTGACCGAATGCGGTCGAATTATCACGGCGCGCCATACAAACTCCATTACCACTTGCCGTATATCGCAGTCCCTCGTGATGTCAAAACGACATCGTGCCGGCTTTAGGGAATTCGTAACGGAACCATCGGCAATGTGGGATTTTGGCACACGAATTCAACAGGCTTGTGATGAACGAAATCCTGATCATTGCGGCTCCCGAACTTCTGGAGAAGCGTCGCGACTGGCTCGCAAGCCTGTCCGACGAGCGCCGGCTTTCCGAAAATACGCTTCAAGCCTATGAGCGCGATACCCGCCAGTTTCTTAAATTCCTGACCGGCCACCTCGCCGAACCAGCCCGAATGAGTGACATTCATACACTTCGCCCGGCCGATCTGCGCGCTTTTCTGGCCGCGCGCCGTCGCGAAGGCTCCGGCAACCGCTCGCTCGGTCGCCATCTCGCGGGCCTGCGTTCATTTTTACGCTATCTGGAGCGCAAGGGATTGGTCAACGCCGCCGGCGCCTCGGCAATCCGCACGCCAAAACAGCCAAAATCACTGCCAAAACCGCTATCGGATACACAGGCTATCACCGTGGTTGGGTCGGACGCACAATTGCATGAAACACCGTGGATCGCTGCGCGCGACGCGGCCGTGCTGACCCTGCTTTACGCCTGCGGCCTGCGCATTTCCGAAGCACTGGACCTGACGCCGGCCGACCTGACACCGGACGCGACATCTCTGCGCATCACCGGCAAGGGCAACAAGACCCGTGTCGTGCCACTTCTGCCGGCAGCGCTTGCAGCGGTCGAAACCTACAAAAAACTCTGCCCCTACCACCTATCCGAAAACGAGCCGCTGTTTCGCGGGGCGCGTGGTGGAAAGCTGCAGCAGGCGATCATCCAGAGCGAAATGCGCAAACTGCGCGGCGCTCTCGGCCTGCCGGAAACCGCCACACCGCATGCGCTGCGCCATTCCTTCGCCACGCATCTTCTGGCCGGCGGAGGCGACCTGCGCACCATCCAGGAATTGCTCGGCCATGCCAGCCTGTCGACCACGCAGGTTTATACCGGCGTCGACGCCGCCCGCCTGCTGGAAGTTTACGACCGCGCTCATCCCCGCGCCTGAGTGGATGGCAAGCATTGTTTAACCACGCCCGTTAAGGGCTTTTCGACGCGCAAGCGGTAAATCGGCATTATGACAAAATTCGCCTCGCACCAGTCCAGACATCCCGCTTCGCATCAGCCCGGCGATATCGCCCTCTGGCTGATGGCGGCACTGCATATCATCGTTTTCCTGTCCTTCATGGTCGTTCTGGCGTCGCTTTCGCCGGCGCATGCACAGGACGCTCCGGCGAGCCCAGCCCCCGTCTGCACCGGCAAAAACGTGCTGGAGGAATTGAAGACGCAGGACCCCGGTCGTTACGCGACCGTAATCGCCGAAGGCGAAAAGACACCGAACGGCAAGGGCATCTTCTGGACGATCGAGAAGGAGGGTGTTGCTCCCTCCTACCTGCTCGGCACCATGCATGTCACCGATCCGCGTGTTCTGGCCATGCCGGCCGGCGCGGCTGAGGCAGCGAAAAGCGCCAAGGCAATCGCCATTGAATCGGACGAGATTCTCGATGAGAAAAAGGCCATGGCCGGGCTAATGACCAAGCCGGACCTTCTGATGTTCATGGACGGCAAGACCATAAAGACGCTTCTGCCGGAAGATCAGGTGGCAAAACTCGAAGCCGCACTGAAGGAACGTAACATTCCGCTGGCAGCCGTTCAGAGCTTCAAGCCATGGATGATTTCCGGCATGATCGCGCTGCCCGCCTGCGAACTGGCCCGCAAGGCCAACGCGGCACCCTTCCTCGACAAGAAGATCGCGCTGGATGCCATCGCCGCCGGCAAGACGGTCAAAGGGCTGGAGACCATGGCAGAACAGCTTTCCGCCATGGCTTCCCTGCCGATGGACCTGCATCTGAAATCGCTGACGGAAACTCTGGATCTCGGCTCGCGAATGAACGACGTGACCGAAACGATGACGGAACTCTACCTTTCCGGCGATATCGGCCTGACTGTACCGATGCTGCGTGCGCTGACGCCGGAAGAGGATCGCAAGGATGCAGACGAAGGTTATGCTGCCTTCGAAGAGATGATCGTCACCAAGCGCAATCACATCATGGCGGAACGGTCAGCCCCGCTTCTCGCCGAAGGCGGTCTGTTCCTGGCCGTGGGCGCCCTGCATCTGCCGGGCGAGGAAGGCGTGATCGAACTTCTGCGCAAACAGGGTTACACCGTCACCGCCGTGAATTGACGTCCGTCTAAACCGATACATGGAACTGAAAAAGGGCAGCCGACGCTGCCCTTTTCTGTTTTCGGACGATGCTGGCCGATCACATATGGATCGGCTTGGCAAACGTCGCGAGAGCCGCTTCCTTGACGGCTTCCGACATGGTCGGGTGCGCGTGGCAGGTGCGGCCGAGATCTTCAGACGAACCACCGAATTCCATCAGCACGGTGATCTCGTGGATCATCTCGCCGGCGCCGAAGCCGACGATATGGCCACCGAGAACGCGGTCGGTTTCCTTGTCGGCCAGGATTTTGACGAAACCATCGGTTACCTGCATGGCGCGGGCGCGACCATTGGCCGTGAACGGGAACTTGCCAACCTTGTAAGCGACGCCTGCAGCCTTCAGTTCTTCCTCGGTCTTGCCGACGGAAGCGACTTCCGGCTGGGTGTAGACGACGCCCGGAATGACGTCGTAGTTCACATGGCCATGCTGACCGGCGAGGATTTCAGCGAGTGCCACGCCCTCATCTTCAGCCTTGTGCGCCAGCATCGGGCCTTTCACCACGTCGCCGATGGCATAGATGCCGGCGACATTGGTCTTGAAGCCGCCGTCGATTTCAACGCGACCGCGGTTGTCGAGCGCAACGCCGGCACCTTCGAGGCCGAGACCTTCGGTGTAAGGCTTGCGGCCGGTGGAGATCAGCACGACGTCAGCTTCAACAACGACGGCTTCGCCGCCCTTGACCGGCTCGTAGGTGACCTTGGCGCCGGTTTCTGTCTTCTCGACAGCCGTCACCTTGGCTTCGGTGCGGATATCCATGCCCTGCTTGGCGATCATGCGCTGGAACTGTTTCGACACATCGGCATCCATGGCGCCGAGCAGCTTGTCGAGATATTCGATCACGGTAACCTTGGCGCCGAGGCGCATCCAGACCGAACCGAGTTCGAGGCCGATGACACCGCCGCCGACGACGATGAGGTTCTGCGGCACCTTGGCAAGATCAAGCGCGCCGGTCGAGGACACGATGACCTTCTCGTCGATCTCGACATTGACGCCCGGAATGCCGGCAACGTCGGAGCCGGTGGCGATGACGATGTTCTTCGTCTCCAGCTCCTGCACCTGACCGTCTTCGGCAGTGACGGAAACCTTGCCTGCGGCTACGATCTTGCCGGTGCCGATAAAGCCGTCGATCTTGTTCTTCTTGAACAGGAAGGACACGCCTTCGACGTTCGACTTGATGGTGGCATCCTTGTGGGCCATCATCTTTTCGAGATTGAGCGTCGGTGCCGCGATTTCGATGCCAAGCGAATCCATGCCGTGTGCTGCGTGGTGAAACATTTCCGATGCATGCAGCAATGCCTTGGACGGGATGCAGCCGACATTGAGGCAGGTGCCGCCATAGGTGGCGCGCTTTTCGATGACGGCGACCTTGAGACCGAGCTGGGCTGCCTTGATGGCGCAAACATAACCACCGGGGCCGGAGCCGATAACGATCACATCATAGGACATTGTTTCTTTTCCTCTTAAGGTTGTCTGTTTAGTCCGCGGCACGGGTCAGTGCGAGGCGGAAGCCGAAGCCGACCAGAGCGGCACCGGTAATGCGGTTGAACCATTTACCACTGGCGATAAAGCGATCGCGAACGGCCTTGACGGTGAAGAAGGTCGAGACACCGGCGAACCAGACGGCCAGCGCCGTCGCCATGCCGATGCCGTAGCTGAACTGGATCAGTGCCGGCGTATCGTGATGCACCAGCGTCGAAAACAGCGACAGGAAGAACAGCACCGGCTTGGGGTTCAGTGCGTTGGTGATGAAACCCATGCTCAGGCATTTCAGCGCCGAGATCGGCTTGCGATCAGCATCCGTGACCTTGATGGCCTCGACGTTGAAGCCGGATGAGCGAAACGACATGATGCCGAGATAGATGAGATAGGCGACGCCCGCCCATTTGATCAGCGAAAACAGCATCAGCGATTGCGACACGATCAAGCCGAGCCCGAGGATGGTGTAGCTGATGTGGAACAGCAGCGAAAAGCCCATGCCAAGACCGGTCATCATCGCGGCGCGGCGACCGTGCACGATGCTCTGGCGCAGGATGACGGCAAAGTCGGCGCCCGGCACGACGATGAAGATCGAGAAAACGGCCATCAGGCCGAGAAATTCCAGAATGTACTGCATGTTCAAACTGCCTCTGGCATCATCTGCCGCCGCTGACGTTCAGGATCGAACCGGTGATATAGGAAGCCTCGGACGATAGCAGGTAGAGCACGGCATCGGCGATTTCTTCGGCCGTGCCCGCCCGCTGCATCGGAATACTCGGGGCCAGATCCCGCGCCCGGTCCGGCAGGCCACCGGACGCGTGGATTTCAGTATCTATGACACCCGGCCGCACCGCATTGACCCGCACGCCCTCGGTCGCCACTTCGCGGGCAAGGCCGATGGTGAAGGTATCGATCGCGGCCTTCGAGGCAGCGTAATCGACATATTGCGAGGGAGACCCGATAATCGCCGCCATCGAGGAGATGTTGACGATGGCCCCACCCTTGCCGCCGTGGCGCGTCGACATGCGACGAACCGCTTCTGCCGCGCAGAGGATAGAACCGGTGATGTTGATCCGCATCATCCGTTCGATGCGCTCGACCGACATCTCATCGACCCGCGCCTGTGCGTCGACGATACCGGCATTGTTGGCAAGCCCGTCCAGGCGTCCAAAACGTTCGTCGACGGCTTCAAACATCGCCACGATATCGGCGGCATTGCCGACATCACCTTTGATAGCAAAAGCCTCGCCACCGCCCGCTACAATCTGCGAAACAACGGCATCGGCAGCAGCTTGGTTGGCAGCATAATTCACGGCCACGCGCCAGCCTTTGCGGGCGGCAGCGAGGCATATCGCAGCACCAATGCCGCGGCTGCCACCAGTGACGAGAAGGACGGGTTGGTCAGTCATGGCAGTGCACCCCGATTGTGTCCTGCGGTGCCATCATCACAGGAACAGACCGATCATCATCAGCAACAGCCCGACCAGGCTCACCACCCAGACCAGCGAGCGGATATAGGCGATGCCGCCAAGATAAAGCGGAATGTAGACAATCCGCGCGACAAGCCAGACCGTGCCGCCCAAAAGCCCCCAGCCGGATGTATCGCCCGTCAGGATCATGGCCAGCAGCAGGCCGATGAAGGCGGGATAGGTTTCCTGGAAATTTTTGGAAGCGCGGGCCGAACGACCGGCCATCACGCTTTTGGGTTCGTTATCGCCATCGCGCGGCCCGGCATTCCAATCCAGACCACGATCCTTGGTGGCGAAATTGCCCTGCAGTAGGATGTGCACCACGAGCAGGACGACGCTCAGACATAGCAGCGTCAAGAGATACGTTGCGTTGGCTGATGCGGCGTCCATGATGTTCTCCTCCCGATCAGGATCAGTCGATTAGAGATCGAGAACCAGGCGTTCCGGATCTTCCAGGCTTTCCTTGACGCGAACGAGGAAGGTCACTGCTTCCTTGCCGTCAACGATGCGGTGATCGTAGGAGAGCGCCAGATACATCATCGGACGGATGACGACCTGACCGCCGATCGCGACCGGACGCTCCTGGATCTTGTGCATGCCGAGAATACCCGACTGCGGTGCATTGAGGATCGGCGAAGACATCAGCGAACCGTAGACGCCACCATTGGTGATGGTGAACGTGCCGCCCTGCATGTCGGCCATCGAGAGCGAACCGTCGCGGGCTGCCTTGGCAAGACGGCCGAGTTCCTTTTCGACGCCGGCGATCGAACGCTCATCCGCATCACGGATGACCGGAACGACGAGGCCCTTGTCGGTGCCGACGGCCATGCCGACGTGGCAGTAGTTCTTGTAAATGATGTCGGTGCCGTCGATTTCGGCGTTGACAGCCGGCAGTTCCTTCAGGGCGTGCGTGACGGCCTTGGTGAAAAAGCCCATGAAGCCCAGCTTTACGCCATGCTTCTTTTCGAACACGTCCTTGTAGCGGTTGCGCAGGTCCATCACGGCCGACATGTCCACCTCGTTATAGGTGGTCAGCATGGCTGCGGTGTTCTGAGCATCCTTGAGGCGCTTGGCGATGGTCTGGCGCAGGCGCGTCATCTTTACGCGTTCTTCGCGCGGTGCGTCTTCGGCAGAAGAGACCGGACGCGGAGCGGCAACGGCTGCGGCAGGGGCTGCCGGAGCGGATGTGCCCTTGGCGATGGCAGCGATGACGTCGCCCTTCAGGACCTGGCCACGTTTGCCGGAACCATCGACGTCAGACGTCGAGATATTGTTGTCGGCAGCGATCTTGGCGGCGGCAGGGGCTGCCGGCATGGCGGAGCCTGCAGCCGGAGCAGCGGCGGCGGCCGGTGCCGGGATTGCTGCGGGAGCGGCGGCAGGCGTTGCTGCCGGAGCGGCAGCAGAGGCAGAACCTGCAGCGCCTTCGGCGATCTGGCCGAGCAGGGCATCGAGACCAACGGTCTCGCCATTCTGGGCAACGATCTCGGTCAGGACGCCGGATACCGGAGACGGAACCTCGACGGTAACCTTGTCGGTTTCGAGTTCGACCAGCGGCTCATCGGCCTTGACGGTGTCGCCGACCTTCTTGAACCAGGTGCCGACGGTCGCCTCGCTGACGGATTCGCCGAGGGTGGGAACGCGGATTTCGGTGGCCATGACTTGTTTCCGTTTTTGTCAGGTGTTCGTTGAATGTGCGAAAGGCGGGAGGCTGATAAATCAGCCGCCCAATGCGTCTTCGAGGAAGGCTTCGAGCTGCTGCAGATGTTTTGACATCAGGCCCGTTGCCGGAGAGGCGGCGGCCGGACGGCCGGTATAGCGCACGCGCTGATACTTGGCGTCGATATGCGCCAGCACCCATTCCAGATACGGGTCGATGAACGACCATGCGCCCATGTTCTTCGGCTCTTCCTGGCACCACACCATTTCGGCATGGCGGAAGCGCGAAAGCTCGTTGATCAGAGCCTTGGCCGGGAACGGATAGAGCTGTTCGACACGCAGCAGGTAGACATCATCGATGCCGCGCTTTTCGCGTTCTTCGAGCAGATCATAATAGACCTTGCCTGTGCACATCACGACGCGGCGGATCTTGGCATCCTTCTGGAGCTTGATCGGACCGTCCTTGATAACCTCGGCATCATCCCACAGCAGACGGTGGAACGAGCTTTCACCGGCCATCTCGGCAAGCGTCGAAGTGGCGCGCTTGTGACGCAGCAGGGATTTTGGCGTCATCAGGATCAGCGGCTTGCGGAAGTCGCGCTTCATCTGGCGGCGCAGGATGTGGAAGTAGTTCGAAGGCGTCGTGCAGTTTGCGACCTGCATGTTGTCTTCGGCGCACATCTGCAGCCAGCGTTCGAGACGGGCCGAGGAGTGTTCCGGGCCCTGACCTTCATAACCATGCGGCAGAAGGCAGACGAGGCCGGACATGCGCAGCCACTTGCGTTCGCCAGACGAGATGAACTGGTCGAACACGACCTGCGCACCGTTGGCGAAATCGCCGAACTGGGCTTCCCAGAGGGTCAGCGCGCTCGGACGGGCCAGCGAATAACCGTATTCGAAACCGAGAACGGCCTCTTCCGAAAGCATCGAGTTGATGACTTCATATTTGCCCTGGCCAGCCTGCAGGTTTGCAAGCGGGATGTAACGCTCTTCGCTGTCCTGATCGTAGAGGACAGAGTGACGTTGGCTGAACGTGCCGCGCTCGCAATCCTGACCCGACAGACGGATCTTGGTGCCTTCGACGCAAAGCGAACCGAAAGCCAGTGCTTCCGCCATCGCCCAGTCGATGCCCTCGCCGGTCTCGACCATCTGTGCGCGGTTTTCCATAAACCGCTTGATGGTACGGTGAACGTTGAAGCCCTCCGGAATGGTCGCCAGCTTGCGGCCGATTTCCTTGAGGCTCTTCATCGGCATGGCGGTCTTGCCACGACGCTGCTCGTCGGCATTGTCGGCAGAGCGCATGCCCGACCACTGACCGTCCAGCCAGTCGGCCTTGTTCGGGTTGTAGGACTGACCGGCCTCGAATTCGGTTTCCAGATGCGCGCGCCAATCAGCCTTCATCTTCTGGAAATCACCGTCGGTGATCACGCCTTCGGCGATCAGACGCTCGGCATAGATCTCGGCCACGGCTTTATGGGCGCGGATGACCTTGTACATCTTCGGCTGCGTGAAGGACGGCTCGTCGCCTTCGTTATGGCCGAAGCGACGGTAGCAGAACATGTCGATGACGACAGGCTTGTGGAACTTCATCCGGTATTCGGTAGCGATCTTGGCAGCGTAGGTGACCGCTTCCGGATCGTCGCCGTTGACGTGGAAGATCGGCGCTTCGATCATCTTCGCAACGTCGGACGGATAAGGCGACGAACGCGAGAAACCGGGATTGGTGGTGAAGCCGATCTGGTTGTTGATGATGACGTGCATCGTGCCGGCAACGCGGTGGCCGCGCAGGCCAGACAGGCCGAGGATTTCGGCAACCACGCCCTGGCCGGCAAAAGCGGCATCGCCATGCAGCAAGAGCGGCAGAACCTTGGAACGCTCGGACAGCGGAATGATGTTGTCCTTGTCCCATACCTTGGTCAGCATGTCCTGCTTGGCGCGGGCCTTGCCCATGACGACAGGGTTGACGATTTCAAGGTGCGACGGGTTGGCGGTCAGCGACAGGTGAACCTTGTTGCCGTCGAATTCGCGGTCGGACGAGGCACCGAGATGGTACTTCACGTCGCCCGAACCTTCGACTTCGTCAGGCTTGAACGAACCGCCCTTGAACTCGTGGAACACGGCGCGGTGCGGCTTGTGCATGACGTTGGTCAGAACGTTCAGGCGGCCACGGTGGGCCATGCCGACGATGACTTCCTGCAGGCCTTCCTGGCCACCGCGCTTGATGATCTGCTCCAGCGCCGGGATCAGCGATTCACCACCGTCGAGACCAAAGCGCTTGGTACCCTTGTACTTGACGTCGATAAACTGCTCGAAGCCTTCGGCCTCGACCAGCTTGGAGAGGATCGCCTTCTTGCCTTCAGCGGTGAAATCGACGCCCTTGTCGGGACCTTCGATACGCTCTTGAATCCAGCCCTTTTCTTCCGGGTTGGACATGTGCATGAATTCGACACCGATGGTCGAGCAATAGGTGCGCTCGAGAATGTCGATCATTTCGCGAACGGTCGCATATTCGAGACCGAGAACGTTATCGATGAAGATCTTGCGGTCGTAGTCGGCGTCGGTAAAGCCGTAGGAAGACGGCGACAGTTCGTTATAATCGTCAACCGGGCTGGCAATGCCGAGCGGATCGAGCTTGGCATGCAAATGGCCACGCATGCGGTAGGCACGGATCATCATGATGGCGCGGACGCTATCGCGCGTCGCCTGATGAACGTCTGCCGGATTGGCAGGCTGGCCCGTTGCGGCAGCAGCGGCTTCGGCCTTGGCCTTAACCTTGGTCTCAATGGCCTTTTCCATCACGACCGGCCAGTTGCCGTCGAGTGCATAGACCAGATCGCCGCTGGCAGCCTGCGGCCAGTTGGCGCGCTTCCAGGAAGCGCCCTTGGCGGCCTTCTTGATATCGTCGGGATTATCGGCAAGTGCCTTGAAGAAGGCCTGCCATTCTTCGTTCACCGAATTCGGATCTTCTTCGTAACGGGCGTAAAGCTGCTCGATATAGGGAGCGTTCGCGCCGTCGAGGAACGAAGTGATGAGAAACTGCTCGTTGGCTTCTTGCCGTGCCATGATGTCCCGCGGGCGCCGCGCCCGCCTCCTCACGTAATTGAGGGCCGGGAAAACAAAGCGCCGGCCGCCGCTTGGGTCTTTTATCTTGTCGTCCGCTCAAGGCGGCGGCGCCTTGAGGCGCCAGAACGGGAGGCGACAGTGCCGCCTTCCCGGATTTTCAGACCACATCCGGTTCGAAACCGGACGCGGTCTCTATGTGGTCTCAGCCCTTCAGGACTTCAACCAGCGTGGTGCCGAGGCGTGCCGGGGAAGGCGAAACCTTGATGCCGGCTGCTTCCATGGCAGCGATCTTGGATTCCGCATCGCCCTTGCCGCCGGAAACGACAGCGCCGGCATGGCCCATGGTGCGGCCCTTCGGAGCTGTACGGCCGGCGATGAAGCCTGCCATTGGCTTCTTGCGGCCCTTCTTGGCTTCGTCGATCAGGAACTGGGCTGCATCTTCTTCAGCCGATCCACCGATTTCGCCGATCATGATGATCGACTTGGTTTCTTCGTCTGCGAGGAACATTTCCAGCATGTCGATGAACTCGGTGCCCTTGACCGGGTCACCGCCGATGCCGACAGCCGTCGTCTGGCCGAGGCCTTCGTTCGACGTCTGGAATACGGCTTCGTAGGTGAGCGTGCCGGAGCGCGAAACGATACCGACCGAACCCTTGCGGAAGATGGAGCCCGGCATGATGCCGATCTTGCATTCTTCCGGCGTCAGAACGCCTGGGCAGTTCGGGCCGAGCAGGCGCGACTTGGAACGGTCGAGGCGAGCCTTGACGCGAACCATGTCCATGACCGGAATGCCTTCGGTGATGCAGGTGATGAACGGGATCTCGGCGTCGATCGCCTCGATGATGGCGTCTGCGGCACCTGCCGGCGGAACGTAGATAACCGAGGCGTCAGCGCCGGTGCGTTCCTTGGCTTCCGCGACGGTCGCGAAGATCGGAAGGCTTTCGCCCTTCGAACCGGTCCAGGTTTCGCCACCCTTCTTCGGATGGATACCGCCGACCATCTGCGTGCCGTAATAGGCAAGCGCCTGCTCGGTGTGGAACGTGCCGGTCTTGCCGGTCAGGCCCTGAACCAGGACCTTGGTATTCTTGTTTACGAGAATAGACATTTATCAGGTCCTCAGATTAGGCTTTGATCGCCGCGACGATCTTCTTGGCTGCATCGTCGAGATCGTCAGCTGCCGTGATCGCGAGACCGGATTCATTGAGAATCTTCTTGCCGAGCTCGACATTGGTGCCTTCGAGACGGACAACGAGCGGAACCTTGAGGCCGACTTCCTGAACCGCTGCGACAACGCCTTCGGCGATGACGTCGCACTTCATGATGCCACCGAAGATGTTGACGAGGATGCCCTCGACCTTCGGGTCAGCAGTGATGATCTTGAAGGCAGCCGCGACCTTCTCCTTGCCGGCGCCACCGCCGACGTCGCAGAAGTTTGCCGGCTCCTTGCCGTACAGCTTGATGATGTCCATGGTTGCCATGGCAAGACCGGCGCCGTTGACCATGCAGCCGATATTGCCGTCGAGGGCAACATAGGCGAGGTCCCACTTGGAGGCTTCGATTTCCTTGGCGTCTTCTTCGGTCTCGTCGCGCAGCGCCTTGACGTCGTCATGGCGGAACAGGGCGTTGCCGTCGAAAGACATCTTGGCGTCGAGAACGCGCAGGTGGCCGTCGGTCATGACGATCAGCGGGTTAACCTCGAGGAGAGCCATGTCCTTCTCGATGAACGCCTTGTAGAGCGCCGGGAAGAGTGCCTTGGCATCTTCGGCAGCCGCAGACGAAAGCTCGAGAGCCTTGGAGATCGCGGCCACGTCCGCATCCGTCACACCGGCTTCCGGGGCGATTGCGATCGTGTGGATCTTTTCCGGTGTATCGTGAGCAACGGCTTCAATGTCCATGCCGCCTTCGGTCGAAACGACGAAAGCAACCTGACCGACCGAACGATCAACCAGCAGCGAGCAATAGAGTTCGCGGTCGATGTCGGCGCCGTCTTCGATGTAAAGACGGTTGACCTGCTTGCCGGCATCGCCAGTCTGCGCGGTTACCAGCGTGTTGCCGAGCATGTCCTTGGCGTGCGCCACGACTTCCTCGATCGACTTCGCCAGGCGAACACCGCCCTTTGCGTCGGGGCCGAGTTCCTTGAACTTGCCCTTGCCGCGGCCACCAGCGTGGATCTGGCTCTTGACGACGTAGAGCGGGCCGGGAAGCGACTTGGCAGCAGCTTCGGCTTCCTCAACCTTGAGGATGGCCACACCTTCGGCGACCGGAGCGCCAAAGCCCTTCAGAAGAGCCTTGGCCTGGTATTCATGAATGTTCATGGGGCGATGTCCCTGTTTGAATGAGTAGCGAGCCGATTACTTGAGAGCCGGCGCGATAGCGATGCAGGCTTCGCAAAGACCGGCGACAGCGCCGACCGACTTCTGGAAGGCTGCTTCTTCGTCCTTGGTAAACTCGACTTCGATGATGCGCTCGATGCCACCGGCACCGATGATCGTCGGAACGCCGACATACATGTCGTTTACGCCATACTGGCCCGAGAGATGGGCCGCAGCCGGCAGAACGCGCTTCTTGTCCTTGAGGTACGATTCGGCCATTTCGATCGCCGAAGCGGCAGGCGCGTAATAGGCAGAACCGGTCTTCAGCAGGCCGACGATTTCGGCGCCGCCATCACGGGTGCGCTGGATGATTTCTTCGAGACGCTCGGCAGTGACCCAGCCCATCTTGACCAGATCTGTGAGCGGCACGCCGCCAACGGTCGAGTAGCGAGCCAGCGGCACCATCGTGTCACCATGACCGCCGAGAACGAAGGCGGTGACGTCCTGAACGGACACGTTGAATTCTTCGGAAAGAAAAAGGCGGAAGCGAGCACTATCGAGAACGCCGGCCATGCCGACAACCTTGTTCTTCGGCAGGCCGGAGAACTTCTGGAGCGCCCAGACCATGGCGTCGAGCGGGTTGGTGATGCAGATCACAAAGGCGTTCGGGGCATACTTCTTGATGCCGGCGCCGACCTGCTCCATGACCTTGAGGTTGATGCCGAGAAGGTCGTCGCGGCTCATGCCCGGCTTGCGGGCGACGCCTGCGGTGACGATGCAGACATCCGCACCTTCGATGGCAGCGTAGTCGCTGGCGCCGGTGAGCTTTGCATTAAAGCCTTCGACCGGACCGGACTGGGCGATATCGAGGCCCTTACCCTGCGGGATGCCGTCGGCAATGTCGAACAGGACGATATCGCCCAGCTCTTTCAGGCTGGCGAGATGCGCCAGCGTGCCGCCGATCATACCGGAACCAATAAGTGCAATCTTCTTGCGTGCCATCGAGATGCTTCCTCTCCATTCAAATCCATGGCCGGCACCGACAGTTGTCGACCGATGTGGGGAGAGGACATAAACCGGCTGCGACAAATTGGCAACCGGTTATTAAGTCGATTAATCGTGAGCTATATTTTTCAATCGTTTAGATGTTAAAATTCTTACGTAAACGTAAGAAAATGTGTCATCATAGTGTCAAACATCTTCACGTTCGATTTTGTGCAGTGCAAGATAATCAGGGCTGCGCATTTCGAAAAGACGCGATACCGTGCGGTCGAATTCGAAACCTTCGGTGCCGCGACGCTCCGTCAGAAGATCCTCGGCCGGAGCCGCTGCCGTTGCATAAAGACGGACCGATTTATCGTAGAGCGCATCGATCAGCGTGATGAAGCGTTTGGTCTCATTGCGTTTTTCAGGCCCGAGTTTTGGTATGTGCTCGATGAACAGCGCATCGTATCGATCGGCAATGGCCAGGAAGTCGCTTGCACCAAGAGGCTTCGCGCATAGATCGTTGAAATTGAAGCGCGCCGCACGGCCGGCAGCCGCAGGCACATGGATGCTACGCCCCTTCATCGGGATTTCATCCGGTGCCGATTTCGCGCCATCGGTGACATGATGCCACGCCGCTTCCATCGCCGCATCCGCGCGCTCATCTGCCGGCGTCATGTAGACTGGCAGACTGGCGAGTTTTTCCATGCGGTAATCGGTCGGCGAGTCGAGCGTGATGACGTCGACATTCTCCTGAAGGAGCGCAATGAACGGCAGGAAGAGGCTGCGGTTGAGCCCTTCCCTGTAAAGATTTTGCGGCTCGACGTTGGAGGTGGCGATCAATACGCAACCGAGCGAAAACAGTTCGGTGAACAGCCGGCCGAGGATCATCGCATCGGCAATGTCGGTGACGGTGAACTCGTCGAAACACAGGAGCTCGGCTTCGGCAAACAGGGCGGCGGCCACAGGTGGCACCGGGTCTGCCTGCTTTGTCT
This sequence comes from Endobacterium cereale, assembly GCF_009617585.1. Taxonomy (GTDB): domain Bacteria; phylum Pseudomonadota; class Alphaproteobacteria; order Rhizobiales; family Rhizobiaceae; genus Neorhizobium; species Neorhizobium cereale. The sequence continues at coordinate 153,401 of NZ_WIXI01000046.1, forward strand.
CGCCGGCTTTCAGCTTCTGCCGGTGCTCATGGATACGGCCATGCACATCCGCCATGAATTCATGAAAATGCAGGCGGCGCTTGCGCTCCACCGGCGCCTTGGCAAAAAACATGTCCATCAGCATGGTCTTTCCACGACCGACGCTGCCGTAAACATAAAGACCACGGATATGCTGAGGCTTGGCACCTCGGGCGAATAGCCAGCCAAGCGCACTCTTCTTTTTGGCGGGACGCATGTCACGCAGCGAGGAAAGCACGTGATCGAGCTTGGCGGCGACGCCAAGCTGTGCGGCATCCGCCTGCAGCTTGCCCGATGCCGTCAGCGATTTCAGTTCCTCGCCGACGCTCAGGTTATAGTCCGGTATGCGTTCCAATCAGCCCTCCCCGCCGATACCCCGTCGGGTTTAGCGGCTGAGGCTGACCTGCTGGCCGGAATTGGTGGTGCCGTCGTAACGATTGTCGGCGCTCTTGTAGACACGGCCGATGACGTCGCCGTTGCGGTTCTTGAACTGAACCATCTTACCGGACACTTCCCAGGAGCCCATGGCAGTCAGCTCGCCGGAACAACCGCGCGTGCCGCCACGCGAGCCGCTGCCGAGATTGGTGAGCGTCAGGAACATGTCGCAGGATGCGCCACCGTTCGAAACACGCCAGTTGCCGACCATGGATTCCTTTGTGACGTCCATGGCATTGGCAGGCGTAGCACCCGGATCGAGCGACGCCATGTTCTGGTTGCCCATCGGCGCGTTCGGGAACTGCTGGCCACCGGCACCCGGAGGCGGCAGCTGGCCGGACTGCACGGATGGAACCGGCTGCGCCTGCAAAGGCGGCGGAGACTGCAGATTGTTGTAGGGGTTGTTGGACGTTCTCTGGCAGCCGGCAAGCGAAACCGCGACCACGAGCCCTGTCACCACATATTTCAACTGCATCATTCCACTCCTGCGTTCAGTGCGCGCTGCACCATGCCACTGGCCCGGGGCCACTGAATTAAGCCCGATTATCGTAAAGCGATTTGGTTAATCAAGTCGTACCACGACAATTTGACGATGCTTTGATCACGCCAGACCGTCAGACCACCTGATCTATTTCCCGGATATAAAAGGCATCCGTCTTTTCTTTCATGGCCTCATCATCAGCGGTTTCGATGAGGCCGAACGATTTAGAAAGCCCGCCGAAGGTCGTCACTGCATCCTGAAGTAGGGCGGCGATCGGCGCCGGTACAGGCCCCTCCCCCATTTCCCGCGTCATCTTTTTGAGGGCAACGAGATCGTGAATTCCCTGTCTCTGGTCGTCCGGCAGGCGGCAACCATCGAGGCATTCCATCATGTTCATCGGCGGCAGGGCACCGAAATCACGCTCGCGCATCCAGCAAAGCGCAATGGCAGGACGGACCGCGTAAAGCAGCTTCTTAAGCTTTGACTGGAGGAGTTCGTCATTCGGCACATGCCGATGCAGCAGGCCGACATAATGCAGGGCCACCTTGCGCGGCACCATGATCTCGTTGAGCAGACATTTCAGCCGTTCACGAAAACCGGGCTCTTCTTCATAGGCAATCGGCGACGTTACCCATTCGACCAAGGCCGCATTGCCCTTCAGGGCAAGCAAAAGCGCCTTGCGCAGATCCCAACCGCCGGCATCGACATCGCCAACGATTGGAAATTCGATGACATCCCTTGGCGGAAACAGGCTGAGATATTCGTTACGCGGACGAACATAGATGAAACGGCAATCGTAATCGCTGTCCGGAGATGGAAAACCCCAGGCACGACTGCCGCTTTCAATGGCAAAACCGATACGGACACCGGATGCTTTTACGGATTCGAGCCGCTTGCGGATTTCGGCAACGGCAAGCGGATCGAATTCGCTCAGTGACATCTTAATCCCTCAAGCGCCTAGATACGGCGCTCAACCATCATCTTCTTGATTTCGGCAATCGCCTTGGCCGGGTTCAACCCCTTCGGGCAAGCCTGGGCGCAGTTCATGATCGTGTGGCAGCGATAAAGCCGGAAAGGATCCTCGAGATTGTCGAGACGTTCACCCTTGGCTTCATCGCGGCTGTCGATCAGCCAGCGATAGGCCTGCAGGAGAACAGCCGGGCCGAGATACTTGTCGCCGTTCCACCAGTAGCTGGGACAGGAGGTCGAGCAGCAGGCGCACAGAATGCACTCGTAAAGGCCGTCGAGCTTGAGGCGATCCTCATGGCTCTGCTTCCACTCCTTGGCCGGTGCCGGAGATACCGTCTTCAGCCATGGTTCGATCGAGCGGTGCTGGGCATAGAAGTTGGTTAGGTCTGGCACCAGATCCTTGACGACCGGCATATGCGGCAGCGGATAAACTTTGACCGTACCGTTCACGTCGTCCATGCCCTTGGTGCAGGCGAGCGTGTTGGTGCCGTCGATGTTCATCGCGCAGGAGCCACAGATGCCCTCACGACAGGAGCGGCGCAGCGTCAGTGTCGGGTCGATCTTGTTCTTGATGTACAAGAGACCGTCCAGCACCATCGGGCCGCAATCGTCGATATCGATATAATAGGTATCGATCCGCGGGTTCTGGCCGTCATCCGGGTTCCAGCGATAGATGCGGTATTCCCGAACGTTGGCGGCACCTTCCGGCTTCGGCCAGACCTTGCCTTCGGTCATCTGGGAATTCTTTGGGAGAGCGAGTTCAACCATGGTCCAATTCCCTTCAGATCAATAGACGCGGGCCTTGGGCTCGATCTTGTAAGGATCGATGCCCTCGGCAATCAGGTCGGTATGGACCGGGCGATAGTCGAGCTTGACGTCACCCGCATCATTGATCCAGGCGAGCGTGTGCTTCCGCCAGTTGACGTCGTCACGGCCGGCGAATGCACCATCGGTATAATCTTCGCGGGCATGCGAGCCGCGGCTTTCCTTGCGGGCCTCGGCGCCATAAACCGTGGTGATGGCGTTGGCCATCAGGTTATGCAGTTCCAACGTCTCGACGAGATCGGAGTTCCAGATCATCGAACGGTCGGTGACCTTCACATCTTTCATCTCGCCCCAGATCTGGCTCATGCGGCGACAGCCGGATTCGAGCGATTCCTGGGTGCGGAACACGGCAGCGTCGTCCTGCATGGTACGCTGCATGCGGTCGCGCAGAACAGCCGTCGGCGTGCCGCCCGAAGCATGACGCAGACCGTCGAAACGATCCATGATCTTGTCGCAGGCAGCCGTGTTCAGCGCCGGGATCGGCGAAGCGCGGTCGATGACCTGACCGGCGCGGATCGCGGCGGCGCGACCGAAGACCACGAGGTCGATCAGCGAGTTGGAACCGAGACGGTTTGCACCGTGAACCGAGGCGCAACCGGCTTCACCCACGGCCATCAGGCCGGGCAGGATGCGTTCCGGGTTGTTGCTATCGGCATTGAGCACTTCACCCCAATAGTTGGTCGGGATACCGCCCATATTGTAGTGAACTGTCGGCAGAACCGGGATCGGTTCGCGCGTCACATCAACGCCTGCAAAAATCTTGGCGCTCTCGGAAATGCCCGGCAGACGCTCGTGCAAAACGGCCGGATCAAGATGGTCGAGATGCAGGAAGATGTGATCCTTGTTCTTGCCGACGCCGCGGCCTTCACGGATTTCCATCGTCATGCAGCGCGAAACAACGTCACGCGAGGCAAGATCCTTGGCAGAAGGCGCATAACGCTCCATGAAGCGTTCGCCTTCCGAGTTGACGAGATAACCGCCTTCGCCGCGCGCGCCTTCGGTGATCAGGCAGCCCGAACCGTAAATGCCGGTCGGGTGGAACTGAACGAATTCCATGTCCTGCATCGGCAGGCCGGCGCGTGCCACCATGCCACCACCGTCGCCGGTGCAGGTATGGGCAGACGTTGCCGAGAAATAGGCGCGGCCGTAACCGCCGGTCGCCAGAACCACCATCTTGGCGGCGAAACGATGGATCGTGCCGTCATCGAGGTTCCAGGCCACGACGCCTTCGCAGCGACTGCCATCATCCGACATGATCAGGTCGAGCGCGAAATATTCAATGAAGAATTCGGCATTGTTGCGCAGCGACTGGCCATACAGCGTGTGCAGGATGGCGTGGCCGGTACGGTCGGCGGCAGCGCAGGTGCGCTGCACCGGCGGGCCGGCGCCAAAATTCTGCATGTGACCGCCAAACGGGCGCTGGTAGATCTTGCCTTCCTCGTTACGCGAGAACGGCACGCCGTAATGCTCGAGTTCGTAAACGGCCTTCGGCGCTTCCATGACCATGTACTGCATGGCATCGACGTCACCGAGCCAGTCGGAACCCTTGACGGTGTCATAGAGGTGCCACTGCCAGCTGTCCGGCGTCATGTTCTGCAGCGAGGCAGCAATGCCGCCCTGAGCCGCAACCGTGTGCGAACGGGTCGGGAAAACTTTTGTGATGCAGGCGGTTTTAAAACCCTGTTCAGCCATGCCGAGCGTGGCGCGCAGGCCGGCGCCACCGGCGCCAACGACGATCACGTCATAGGAATGGTCGACATAGGTGTAAGCTTTGCCGTTCTGGGCGATGGGTGTGACGGATGCCATGGCGGGTTATCCTACGAACGCAATTTTCAGAACGGCGAAAAGACAGAGACCACCGATCAGCATTGCAAAGAATGTATTGAGCATCATCACGAAGAACTTCAGGCCTTCATGATGGACATAGTCGACGATGATTTCCTGGATACCGATGCGCATATGCACGAGACCGGCAATGATCATCATGCCGAACAGTACGGCGACGATCGGGTTCGACAGCGCACGGACAACGTCCTCGTAAGGAGCGCCCGCATAACGGATCAGGAAAACGATGAAGAAGATGGCCAGCGGCACCATGGCCACGGCAGACATCCGCTGCACCCAGAAATGCTCGGTGCCTGCCTTGGCAGAACCGAGACCGCGAACTTTGCCCAGAGGCGTACGCATATCCATGATTTTTCCCCTCAGATCGCCAGACCGACGATCCAGATCACCACGGTGAGACAGATCGACACGACAGGAAGCGCGATCGCCATCTTGGTGGTGAAGTGCTTGTCGAAACCGTGGCCCATGTCCCACATGAAATGGCGCATGCCGCCGAGCATATGGTGAACCAGCGCCCAAGTGTAACCGAACAGCACGATGAGGCCGATCCAGGTACCGAGCAACCAGCTGATCCAGTCGAAATACGGCTTGCCCGAGGCTGCGGCAATTAGCCACCATGCCAAAATAATGGTTCCCACAGCCAGTGCTCCACCGGTAATACGGTGAACGATCGACATGACCATAGTGGGAATGGGTTTGTAGATTTGCAGGTGCGGCGACAGGGGCCGCTTGTTCGTCACATTCGCCATCATATCCTCGCGGCGTATACACGGGGCGCGGCCATACCTCCTGGCGCGTTCCCGGCAATGCACGATGCCGAAGAAATGTGCATTGCATCATGCGATGCTTTAATCGCCCATTGCCACAACGACAAGCTTATTTCAGAGCGATTCCAAATTTAATCGATTGGGGAACGACGCCGCTCCGCGCGATATTCTCGCCGACGAAAGTTAACCATTTCAGTCAGTTTTCTTTCTGCGGAAAAAGTACTGGCGCTTTCTCGATGCTTGTGTGTTAACGATTGATTAACCGTAATGCGTTCGGAGGATCCGCCATGATGGCGAAAAGCTTCTGCCGCGGCATGACTGCCGCTCTTCTGTTTGTGTGCGCCGCACCCGTCGCGAATGCCGTTGATCATTCTCTTGGTAGCGGCAATGGGGCGCTCGGCAATAATATCAGTACCTATTCCCAGGGCAGTATTGAGCAGGTCGACAGTTATGACATCGGCCGCACCTACGCGTCGCTGATTGTTTTGGGTTTTGAATTGAACGATGGGGAACTAACGGAAAACCCCACCACTGTCCTAGCGCCAAAGGCAAAGATCATCGATGTCGACGCTACGGCCTACGACGAGGCTTTTGCGCCAAGAAATGGCTGCGTGATGGAATCGGGCGTCTGTGTGATTCGCGGCGACCGCTAATCCTTCAAGCGAACCGCCAGACGGTGGTTCGCTTGACCTCACCGTCTTCCAGCGCGCGGGTCACCGGCACCTCATAGGTCGCCAGCGCAACGAGGCTCTCCTTCGGGCAATAGCTGCGGCCGGGATCGCCTACGATCACCAACTTGCCCTGATCTGACAGCCGCTTGAACCACGGCACCAGAGCAGCCGCAAAATCGCGATCGTAAAAAACGTCGCCAGCCAGAATGACATCGGCTTCGACGGACTGACCGACCAGATTTTCGCGCATGAAGGCAAGTTCGACACCGTTGGCTTCGGCATTGAGCGATACGGCCATTTCCACCCAAGGGTCGATATCGGCAGCCAGAACGTGGGCCGCCCCGGCTTTCATCGCCGCAATCGCCACAAGACCGGAACCAGTGGCAAAATCCAGCACACGTTTGCCTGCCACGAGATCCGGATGATCGAAAACATACCGGGCCAGCCCCTGCCCGCCCGCCCAGGCAAAGGCCCAGAAGGGCGGCGGCAAGCCGATCTCCTGCAACTCATCCTCGGTTTTGAGCCAGAGATCATGCGCTTCACTGGCCAGATGCAATTGCACCTCCGGCACATGCGGCGGGCGCATGAGATCGGTATTGGCCAGAATGAAGTCTTTGGGATCGGTCTTCACGCCGCATCCGCCCTTCAGATCAATCCGGCGATTTCGGTGGGTTGTCGACACCGCCGAGACGGCAGACCTCGAAATATTCCTCGTCCGTCACCGGCTGCACCGAAAGCCGCATCGATGTCACCAGCGACATCTTTTCGAACTTTGGATTGGCCTTGACGTCCTTGAGCGTGATCGGCTTCGGCACGTCGGTAACGGCGCGGATATCGACGCAATCCCATTTGGGATCGCCCTTGGCCGACGAATCGGGATGCGACAGCGCGCAGACTTCGACGATGCCGACGATCTCCAGCCCCTCGTTGGAGTGGTAGAAAAACCCCTTGTCGCCGATCTTCATGGCCCGCATGTTGTTGCGCGCCTGATAGTTGCGCACACCGGTCCATTCTTCGCCGACAGCGCCCTTGGCCTTTTGCTGTTCCCAGGACCAGACATCGGGTTCGGATTTGAAAAGCCAGTAAGCCATGTCAGATCAAGCCTTCGGCGGGTTGAAAACCCAGTTGAACGGTTTCACTTCGACCTTTTCGAACAGGCCGGCTTTTGCGTAAGGATCAGCATCGGCAAGCGCTTTCGCTTCCTCGATCGTCGCAGTCTCGACGATTACGAGACTGCCATTCGGCTTGCCATCGGCATCAAGAAACGGGCCGGCCATTTTCAGGATGCCCTTGTCGTTGAGTGCCGTCAGGTGCTCCACATGCGGCGGGCGCGTGGCCATGCGCAATTCGAGCGAATTCGGCTTGTCGGTGCAGATGAAGGAAAAGAGAGGCATCGTGTCAGAACTCCCGTGACGATTAAGATTATTCCGTGGTGATCGGCCGCGTCATCAATGCTTCCATGGCAGCACGTACGCCAAGCCGGCCATCGATTATGGCCGCAACGGCTTCCGCCACCGGCATCTCGATACCGTTCTTGCGCGCCAGCCGGACGGCGACGGAAGCAGTATGCGCACCTTCAACCAATCCGCCCGCAGCGGCATCCGCCGGCACGCCTTCGCCGAGTGCTATGCCGAAACGCAGATTGCGCGACTGATGGCTGGTCGCCGTCAGCACCAGATCACCCAGACCCGAAAGCCCGCGAACGGTATCGGCAGAACCACCCAGCGCCACGACCAGACGTGACATTTCAGCAAGCCCCCGCGCGATCAGCGCCGCGCGGGCGCTATCGCCAAGACCGGCGCCTTCAACGACGCCGCAGGCAATCGCCAGCACGTTTTTCAAGGCACCGCCAAGCTGAACGCCGATGCGATCGGATGAGGCATAGAGGCGAAAGGTCGGGCTGGAAATGGTCTGCGCCAGATGTTCGGCAGCACCCAGATCCTCGGCCGCGATCGACATGGCCGTCGGCAGGCCGCGCGCGATATCGGCGGCAAAACCGGGACCGGAAAGCACGGCGACGGTGTTGTTCGGCAGTGATGCCCGCAACACATCCGTCAGCATCCGGCCGGAGGAGCGCTCAATCCCCTTGGCACAGGTTACGACGACAACATCATTGCGTAGATAGGGACCGTAATAATGCGCGGCGGCATCATGCGCCTGTGCCGGCATGGCAAACAGGACGAGATCGGCCTGTTCCAGCGCATCTGGCTCGGCGGAAAACTGAAGATTGTCCGGCAAGGGCACGCCCGGAAGTGCTGCATCATGGATGCGGTCGTCGCGCAGATCCGCCATCAACGCGAGATCGCGGCCGATCAGTGTCACGTCCGAGCGGCCATCCAGCGCCATGACGGTAGCAAGCGCGGTGCCGAAAGCACCGGCACCGATGACGGCGATCTTCTGTCTGTCGCTCATGCCTTCGCTCCCCGTTTGCCGGAACCGAGCAGCGTCTGCGCCTCGGTATCAAGCGGCCAGCGCGAGCGCGGCGCCACTTCGAGCGTATCTGGCGAAACATCCTTGGCCATCCGCTCGAGCCCGGCCCATGCGATCATCGAGGCGTTATCGGTACACAGGTTCATCGGCGGCGCAATAAAATTGAAACGGTGTTCGGTGCAAAGCGCCTGCAGCGTACGACGGATTTCCTGATTGGCAGCAACACCACCGGCAACCACCAGCGCAGGATTTTCCACGCCACCATATTCTGCCTTGAAGCGAGCAAGGCCACGGCCGATACGGTCCTTCAGCGTGCGAGAAATCGCCTTCTGGAACGACGCGCAGATGTCGGCGACGTCCTGATCGGAGAGCGGCGCGATTTCGGTCGCCGCCTGCCGCACGGCCGTCTTCAGGCCAGAGAAGGAGAAATCGAGACGGGCCTCGCCGACCAGTGGGCGTGGCAGCACAAAGCGATCGGGATTGCCGGACAATGCTGCCTTTTCGACAGCCGGACCACCCGGGTAAGGCAGGCCCAGAAGTTTTGCCGTCTTGTCGAACGCTTCGCCAAGCGCATCGTCGATGGTCGTGCCCCAGCGCTCGTATTCGCCGACACCCTTGACCAGAATGAGCTGGGTATGACCGCCGGAAACGAGCAGCATCAGGTAAGGGAAAGACAAACCGTCGGTCAGCCGCGCCGTCAGCGCATGGCCTTCGAGATGGTTGATCGCATAAAGCGGTTTTCCCGTGGCAAGCGACATCGCCTTGGCCGTCATCAGGCCGACCAGCAGCCCGCCGATGAGGCCCGGGCCGGAGGTCGCGGCAATCGCATCGATATCCGACAGCGACAGATTGGCGCGGGCAAGCGCCTCGTCGATCAGCCCGTCGACAGCCTCTACATGGGCGCGCGCGGCAATTTCCGGCACCACGCCACCATAGGCGCTGTGCTCTTCAAGTTGAGAAAAAACAACGTCGGAGAGAATTTCACCACGCCCGTCGTCGTGACGTGCGACCACCGCCGCGGCGGTCTCGTCGCAGCTGGTTTCGATGCCGAGAATACGCAGAAACGGTGCCATGGGTCTGTCGGATTGATTGCGATGGGGCTAGAAGCCGGTTACGAAGCTACCGCCTAACAATGGATGACTGCGGATGCAAACAAAACCTTTCCGGATCGGCACGCGCGGCAGCCCGCTTGCGCTCGCCCAGGCTGCCGAGACCCGTTCCCGGCTGATGGAGGCCCATGGCCTGCCAGAGGAAATGTTCGAGGTCGTGGTGCTTTCGACCAAGGGCGACCGCATTACCGACCGCGCCTTGAGCGAGATTGGCGGCAAAGGCCTGTTCACCGAGGAACTGGAACAGCAACTGCTGTCCGGCGAGCTGGATTTTGCCGTTCACTCCTCCAAGGACATGCCGACATGGCTGCCAGAGGGCCTGGAAATTTCCGCCTATCTGCCGCGCGAGGATTTTCGCGATGCCGTTGTTGGTCGCACCGCGCCGAGCCTGACCGCCCTGCCAGACCGCGCCATCGTCGGCTCTGCCTCGCTGCGCCGACAGGCCCTGATCCGCCGCATGCGCCCGGATATCGAGGTCATCGTATTCCGAGGCTCGGTCGAAACACGTCTGCGCAAGCTTAACGAGGGCCAGGTCGATGCCACACTTCTGGCGCTTGCAGGCCTGAAACGGCTCGGCCGCGAGGATGTGGTCACAGAACTCCTCGACCCGACGGAATTTCCGCCGGCCCCGGCACAGGGCGCGATCTGCATCGAAAGCCGCATCGGTGATCACCGCGTGCTGGACCTGCTCGAAGGCATCAACCACAAACCGACCTATGATGCGGTTTCCTGCGAACGGGCGTTTCTGGAAGTGCTGGACGGGTCCTGTCGCACGCCGATCGCCGGTTATACGATCCTGGATGGCGACCATCTGCAATTTTCCGGCCTGATTCTCACGCCCGATGGCACACGCGAACATGCCGTCAGCATCGACGGTTTGCGTGGTGACGCCGTCAAGCTCGGCAAGCAAGCCGGTGAAACGGTTCGCACCGCCGCCGGCCCCGGCTTTTTCGCCAGCTGGAGCTGATCATGCGTGTGGTGGTGACACGGCCGCTGAACCGGGCTGAAGTCACCGCCACAGAACTTCGCGGCATGGGGCATGAACCGCTGCTGTTGCCGCTGAGCGCAGCCCGACACCTTACGAATGCGGCAGCGCGGGCGCTTACCAAGTCTTATCCGGCCATCGCGCTGACCAGTGCGGAAGCACTGCGGGCCCTCGCTGGTTTGGATCTGTCAAACCACCTGCAGACACCGCTGTTTGCCGTCGGACGCAAGACAGCTGCAGCAGCGCAAAATTCCGGCTTCCAGAATATCCGCATAGCCGATGGCGACGGCGCTTCGCTAGCTGAACTGATTGTGCAACATGCGCCGTCTGGTGTTGTTTATCTGACGGGACGGCCACGATCACCGACCTTTGAAACAGCGCTTCACGCAGCCGAAATCCCCCATTCCGTCGTTGAGTGTTACGAGATGGTGCCGCTCCAGCCATCGCCTGCAGACATCCGGACACTGCTTGCCACGCCATCTGGTGCCATTCTTTTTCATTCGCGCGAAACGGCTCGCCTCTTTTTCGCGCTACCGGCAATTGCCGATAACCTCACTGTATTGCGCTCCAGCATCATCGCCTGCCTCAGTGCCCGCGTCGCTGACGTCATCCCTGACTTGCTGCAGGACCGTGTAAAAATTGCCGAACGGCCTGATGAAGCCAGCTTGCTGGCACTTCTGTAACCATCACGTCGGATAACAAGGCACTCGCAGCGGCCTAATTGGGCTCTCGCCCCTTCCCTTCGCTGGTCGCGCTGTCTACTTTTGTTTTGAATGCCAAGAAATGAGGTTGCCATGGTTTCGGACAAGCCCCCACGCCGCTCCAAATCGGACAAGTCTCCCGTCACGATCGATCTTGCGACCGAAGACGTCAGCACGATTGCGACACCCGTGCGCAGTGATGACAGCGACATCCCGGCGGCTGCGGCAAAGACGGACGCCAAGGCGGCTGATGCAGGCAAACCTGTATCCGCCAAGGATGACACCGTGACATCCAAGGCCGAAGCGGCAAAGCCTGTAGACACCAGGGCCGCCGAAGCAAAACCGGCAGCCGCAGGTGGTACGGCAACCGGCGAGGTTGAACCGACCAAGGCAGCCGAGACGCCCAAGACCAACGCTACGAGCAGCGGACCGGGCACCAGTGCCCCGACATCAGCTCCGACACCGGCAGCAAACACGTCGTCCGGCAGCAGCGCGGCCGCGTCAGGCAATAACAACACAAGCGCCAATACGGTCAGCAGTTCTGCCAACACAGGTTCCCCCAGAAACTTCGGAACCAGTACCGCCAGCGCAAGCAGCACCCCGCGCACGTCATCGACGGCGGTAAAACCTGATCCGCAACCGAAGCCGGCAACGGCCAGCGCCGATGCGACATCCGCCGCGAAAGCGCCTGCCCGTCAGGCGCCGGCAACCTCATCGCTGATCGCCGCCGGCATCTTTGGCGGCATCGTCGCATTGGCATTGGCCGGCAGCATGTTTTACGCAGGCATCATCCCCGGCGCATCGAGCGGCAACACGAATGAAACCGCTCAACTTCAGCAACAGATAGACAGCCTCAACCAGCAGCTGACATCCAGCACGGCTGCGATCGAGGCTCTCAAGACCACGGCAACGGCCGCCGATGGTGGCAATGTCGGCACCGAGATCGCCGAACGTCTGGCGGCCTTGGAAAGCCGGATTGCCGAAGCCGGTTCAAACACCGCGGCCTCCGATGCCCTTACGCAGCGCCTCGCAGCGCTTGAAACCAAGGTCGACCAACCCGGCCGCGAAGAAGCCGTTGCCAAAGCGCTTGCCGCTTCAGCACTCAAGACAGCAATCGATCGCGGCGGTCCCTTCACCGGCGAACTGCAGACCTTTGCCGGCATTGCTGGCAACGATCCCGCCGTGCAGACGCTGGAAAAGTTTGCACAAAGCGGTGTTCCATCGACATCCGACCTCGTCCAGAAGTTTCCGCAGACGGCCACAACCATCCTGAACGCGGCCCACCAGACTGATGATCAGGCAGGGGTTGGTAGCCGGCTACTGTCCAGCGCCATGCAGATGGTAAAGGTTCGTCCCGTGGGCGATGTCGAAGGCGATACGCCGGAAGCGATCGTCGCCCGCATGGAAGACAAGCTGCGAAAGGGTGATCTGAAGGGTGCGTCAACCGAATGGGATGCCCTGCCGCAAACCGCCAAGGATGCGTCGGTCGCCTACAAGCAGACGCTCGATGCACGTATCGAGGTCGATGGTCTTGTCGACAATACGCTCAACCGCGCCATTTCAGGCGCCAGCAATGCAGGCTGAGGTTCATCGATGATCCGTTTGTTTTTATTCGCCATCGTTGTTCTGGCCTGTGGCTGGGGTTTTTCCTGGCTGGCCGACAGGCCGGGTGAAGTGGTTATTACCTGGGGTGGGCAGCTGATCCAGGTCAGCGTAATGGTGGCGGCAACCCTGTTGGTTGCCATCGTGGCCGCCATGATGTTCATCGGCTGGCTGGTGCGCATCATCTGGAGTTCGCCGCATCTGGTGCAGCGCCATTTTCGCGCCCGCAAGCGCGACCGCGGTTATCAGGCGCTGTCGACAGGTCTGATCGCCGCCGGTGCCGGCAATGCCAATCTGGCTCGCAAGATGAGCCTGCGCAGCCGGAGCCTTATTCGAGCCGATCAGGAGCCGCTGATCCTGTTGCTTGAGGCACAGACCGCGCTGATCGAAGGCAAACACGACGAAGCCCGCTCGATATTCGAATCCATGTCGCAGGACCCGGAAACGCGGGAAATTGGCTTGCGTGGCCTCTACATGGAAGCCCGCCGTCTCGGCGCCGATGAAGCCGCGAGGCAATATGCGGAGCGTGCCGCAGAAAATGCGCCCTACCTGCCCTGGGCCGCGCAGGCGACGCTCGAATATCGCTCACAGGCCGGTCGCTGGGAAGATGCCATTCGCCTTCTCGACCAGCAGCGCGTGGCCGGCATAATTGAGCGCGACAAAGCCGATCGCCTGAAGGCCGTGCTTCTGACCGCAAGGGCTGGCGAAAAACTGGAGGGTGATCCGCGCGGCGCCCGCGACGATGCCACGGCAGCTCTTAAACTGGCAAAGGATCTTGTCCCGGCCGGGGTCATCGCTGCCAAGGCTCATGCTCGTGAAAATAATCTGCGCAAGACAGCATCCGTTCTTGAAAGCCTCTGGAAGATCACGCCGCACCCGGAACTGGCCGAGGCCTATATTCGTGCCCGCAGCGGCGACAGCACGGCCGACCGCCTGAAACGCGCCGAAAAACTGGAAGCCCTGCGCCCCAACAACGTCGAATCGCTGATTGCCGTTGCCCGGGCCGCGCTGGACGCGCGGGATTTTGCCAAAGCTCGCGCCAAGGCAGAGTCCGCCGCTCGCATGGATTCGCGCGAGGGCGTCTATCTGCTTCTTGCCGATATCGAGGAAGCAGACACCGGCGATCAGGGCCGCGTGCGCCACTGGCTTGGCCAGGCCCTGCGCGCACCACGTGATCCGGCTTGGGTGGCGGACGGCATCGTTTCGGATCATTGGCTCGCCGTTTCCCCAAAAACGGGCAAGCTGGACGCATTGGAATGGAAGGTGCCGTTCGGTCAGCTGGAAGGCCCTGTCGAGGAAGGCAGCCTGGCCGAAAACGCCATCGCCAGTCTGCCGGCCGTCCACACCGCGCCGGAACGGACGGAGGTGAAGGCTGCCGAGGCAAAGCCGGAGGAGAAAACCTCCATCGTGACGGAACCGACAGCTGCCCCTGCGCACGCCGAAACATCAAAATTTTCACCACTGACCTTTGTAACGGTTGAGGAAAAGCCGATCTCCAAACCGGCGCCGACACCAGCAAGGACACCAGCCCCAGCACAGACGCCGGCACCGGCAAAAACCGAAACTGCGGCGAGCGAAGCGGAATCGGAACCTGATCCGTTCAATGGCAGGCCGCCGGATGATCCAGGCGTAAAGGATCAAACTGCAAGCAACGAAGCGCCGACGCGGCTGAGGCTTTACTGATGCTGGATAGGATTCAAGCTTTCCTCCAGGCGCTGACGGCCGACAGACCCGAAAACGAGTTTTCAGGCGATGATCCGCGCGTTGCCTTCGCGGCACTCTGTTTTCAGGTGATGGAAGCGGATGGCACGGTTTCGAAGTCCGAAATGCAGCGCCTGAAGGATCTGCTTGGAGAACGTTATGGTCTGACAAGCGGTCAATTGCAGGCACTGATCGAGGCCGGTCAGGAAGCCGGTCTCGAGGCGGTGGATTATTACCGGTTCACATCGGACCTGAAACGCCATCTATCGCCGGAGGAATGCACGGAATTGCTCGGCATTCTCTGGGATCTCGTTTATGCCGATGGCGACCGCAGCGAAATGGAAGACCACGTCATCTGGCGGGTTGCCGATCTGCTCGGTATATCCGCGCGCGATCGCGTTCTTCTGCGTCAGCAGGCCGCCACACGTGCAAAATCCGAAATCCTTGCCGAGGAGACCGAGGAATAGGCATGATCGTCTCGCCTGACCGTCGCAAGAACAAGGCACCGATACTCGTCGTTCTACATCAGGAACGGTCGTCACCCGGCCGCGTCGGGCAGATGCTGGTGGAGAAAGGCTTTCCGCTCGATATCCGCCGTCCGGCACTTGGCGACAGTTTGCCTTCGACGCTGGCAGATCATTCAGGCGCCGTCATTTTCGGTGGCCCCATGAGCGCCAATGACGAGCATGACTTCGTCAAAGACGAGATCGACTGGATCAAGGTACCGCTCAAGGAAAACAAGCCCTATCTCGGCATCTGTCTCGGTGCGCAAATGCTGGTGCGTCATTTAGGGTCCAAGGTGCATGCCGACAGACAGGGCACGACCGAAATCGGCTGGTATCCGATCCGCCCGACCGAACACGGCCGCCTGCTGATGCACTGGCCGAAGATGGTCTATCAATTTCATCGCGAGGGGTTTGACGTGCCGCGTGGCGCGCAGCTTCTGGCGGAAGGCGATGCCTATCCGCATCAGGCCATCCGTTATGGCGACAATGCCTGGGGCGTGCAGTTCCACGCCGAACTCACACGCGCCATGATGCAGCGCTGGGTCGTTCACGGTGCCGAACGTTTTACGATGCCGAATGCGCAGGTCGGCAGCCGGCATCTTGAAGGCCGGATGCTGTTCGACCAGCCGCTCAAGGAATGGCTGTGGAACTACCTCGATCTGGTTTTCGAACCTGAAAGGCAAGAAGCCGAGCTGCCCAAATACAGCCCGGCTCCAAAATCGGCAAACGCCTGAGCCTTATCGTTCCGTCCGGTCCGGTGCCTGCAGGCTGTCGATCTTCCGCAACTGCGGAAAACCCAGAGACCATATCACCGCGACCGCCAGCGTGCCAAAGCCGCCGATGACGACAGCTGGAACCGCACCGATGACATGCGCCATCGTGCCGGCACGAAATTCGCCCAGTTCATTCGACGCACCGATAAAGACGCTGTTGACGGCGTTGACACGACCGCGCACTTCATCGGGCGTCCACAAGGCGATCAGCGTTTCGCGGACGTAGACGGAAATCATGTCGGACGCGCCCATCACCGCAAGCGCTGCAATCGATATCCAAGGTGTCTGCGACAGACCGAACACCGCCGTACCGAGACCGAACAGCGCGACGCCCACGAACATGGCGATACCGGCATTGTGCTGGATCGGGCGAAACGCGAGCCAGATCGCCACGATGATCGCACCGACACCCGGCGCCGATCGCAGCAGGCCAAGACCAAGCGGACCAAGCGCCAGAACATCCGTCGCGAATACCGGCATCAGCGCAACGGCACCACCGAGAAGCACGGCGAACAGGTCGAGCGAGATGGCTCCGAGCACAACCTTCTCCCGGCTGATGAAACTGAAGCCAGCCAGGATTTCCGTCCAGCTCGTCGCCTTGGAGGACGTGCGCTGCGCGGGCTTGGGGATGATCGACACCAGAAGAGCGCCAATGACGAACATGGCAAGTGCGACCGAATAGGCAACCGAAGCCCCGAGACCGTAAAGCAAGCCGCCGGCCACCGGGCCGATGATCGATGCCATCTGCCAAGAAGAGGAATTCCAGGCAATCGCGTTGGCCAGATCTTTTTCCGGAACGAGATTGGGTGCCAGGGACTGCACAGCCGGCCCCATGAAGGCACGCTCGATGCCGAAGAGAACGAGGATGATGAAGACAGGAAGCGGCTCGAAGGCGCCCGCCAGCGTCAACCCCAGAAGCGCTGCGGCAGAGATAGCGGCGAGCACCATGCAGGCCGAAACGATGACACGGCGATTGTAACGATCAGCCACCGAACCGGTGACAAGGATCAAAAGCAGCGCCGGCAGGAACTGCACCAGGCCGATCAGGCCGAGATAGAGCGTGTTGCGCGTCACCTCATACATCTGCCAACCGACGGAGACGCTAACGATCTGGATGGCGAAGGCCGCCAGGAAACGCGAGGAAAAGAACAGGGCATAGGAGCGATGCCGGAAAGCGGCAAAACGATCTCCCGAAGTCGAGATGCTCATGGGAAACGCACTTTCAGAAAGCCGGAGGCGGCAGGACTGTCACGAGCGCCCGTTAAACATGTTTCATGGCAGCCAACGGCGCAGCACTTGCTCGTTAAGGCCCCAATGTCTACATGTCTGTCAACCACGAAATGGAGAACTCGATGGCGGGCATTATTTTCGCTCTGATCCAAGTCATTCAGATGGCACTGACGCTGTTCGTCTACATCCTTATCGCCAGCGCCATCTTTTCCTGGCTCTATGCGTTCAACGTCATCAATTCACGCAACCAGTTCGTTAATTCGATCGGTTCGTTCCTGTATAACGTCACCGAACCGGTCCTGCGCCCGATCCGCCGCGTGATGCCGAACCTTGGCGGCATCGACATTTCGCCGATCATCCTGATCCTGCTCATCTACTTCCTGCAGATGATCATAGCCAATCCGATTGCCCCGGCGCTGCTCTCGCTGGTTTCCTGAGGGGAACCGGCTTGAAAAAGCCGTTCAATCTCTATGAAGATCATCTGCGGCTCTCGATCCGGCTGACGCCGAACGGGGGCCGCGATTCTATCGAGGGCATGGAAGTGGATGCCGAGGGCCACGCCTATCTGAAGGCGCGGGTTTCGGCTGTGCCGGAAGACGGCAAGGCCAACAAGGCATTGATCGCCCTTCTTTCCAAGAAACTGCGCCTACCCAAAAGCGCGATCAGCGTCATCTCGGGCGAAACCGCGCGTAAAAAAATCCTCCGGATCGATGGCGACCCGGAGGATTTGAAAGCGAAAATGGAAGGCCTGACGGCCTGATTATTTCTGGGCGTTGTAGCGATCGATCGCTTCGACGATCAGTTTCTTGGCAACGTCGACATCCTGCCAGCCGCCGATCTTTACCCACTTGCCGGGCTCCAGATCCTTGTAGTGCTCGAAGAAGTGCTCGATCTGCTTCAGAGTGATTTCCGGCAGATCGGTATAGTTCGTGATCTTGTCGTAGCGCTGCGTCAGCTTGGGAACCGGAACGGCGATGATCTTCTCGTCCTTGCCGCCATCATCTTCCATGATCATCACGCCGATCGGGCGGACGTTGATGACGCAACCCGGGATGAGCGGGCGCGTGTTGCAGATCAGCACGTCGCACGGATCGCCATCTTCGGAAAGCGTGTGCGGAATGAAGCCGTAGTTACCCGGATAGGTCATCGGCGTGTAGAGGAAGCGGTCGACGATCAGCGCGCCGGCATCCTTGTCCATCTCGTACTTGATCGGCTGGCCGCCGACCGGAACTTCAACGATGACATTGACGTCTTCAGGCGGGTTTTTGCCGATGGAAATGGCGTCGATACGCATTCTGATCCTCGAAGTAATTGAACATTCGGGGATTTGGATAACGGGATTTCAGGGACATGGCAACCTGCCATTTACCAAACCCGACTGAGGATCGGGTATCGCCCGCGGGCAAAATCAGGGCCAGACGAAACCGATCTTGCGCAGGTTGGCACCACCGAAATCCTCCACACCTTCAGCGAGGTCATGCCCTCCGTGGCGGCGGAAGAAACGCGTGGCATTTTCACTGTCTTCCAGGCACCAGACCACAAGGCCGTTGCAGCCAAGCGACTTCAGCAGCCGGCGTGTCTCGCCGAAAAGGCGACGACCAAGCCCAATGCCCTGATATTCGGGACGCAGATAGATTTCATAGATTTCGCCATCCTGCGGCAGAGCCTTGGCTCGATTGAGGCCGACAGTCGCATAACCGGCAATGGTTCCGGCAACATCGAGCACCAGCAGCGTTGCTGGCCCGCGAGCCGCCTTGCGCCACCAGCCTTCGTTGCGGCGCT
This sequence comes from Endobacterium cereale, assembly GCF_009617585.1. GTDB lineage: Bacteria > Pseudomonadota > Alphaproteobacteria > Rhizobiales > Rhizobiaceae > Neorhizobium > Neorhizobium cereale. Next base: position 172,231 of record NZ_WIXI01000046.1, read on the forward strand.
CCAGCATCTGCGTGAGCGGCTTGTGGGGAATAAGGCCCGTATAGGCCTGTGCCCATGCGGCACGATGCACCTCGGAAATTTCCCGGGCATCATTCGGCTCGGCGCGCCGCACATCTATGGATAACGTCTTCATAACGCCACTCTGGTCTCGCAGGGGCTGATTCGCCAATCCCGGTGGTGACTCCGGACGGCTTTGCCCACAGCCTAATCGGCCATTAAATTTCCGTGAAGGTTAACGCTTTTTTAATGGGCCCGACAAGCCTGTGCCGATGCAGCGCACATTAAAAAACCCGGCACGAAGGCCGGGTTTTTCTGTCTTGGTTAAGACGCTCGATCAGAGAGCGGCCTTCGACTTGTCGAAGCGCTTGCGGTCGTTGGCGTCGAGGTAGATCTTGCGAAGGCGGATCGACTTCGGCGTGACTTCCATCAACTCGTCGTCCTGGATCCAGGACAGAGCGCGGTCGAGCGTCATGCGGATCGGCGGGGTCAGACGAACGGCTTCGTCCTTGCCAGCCGAACGGATGTTCGTCAGCTGCTTGCCCTTGAGCACGTTGACCTCGAGGTCGTTGTCGCGGGTATGGATACCGATGATCATGCCCATGTAGACCTTTTCACCCGGCTCGATGATCATCGGGCCGCGATCTTCCAGGTTGAACATCGCGTAAGCGACGGCTTCGCCGGACTGGTTGGACAACAGAACGCCGTTCGTACGACCGGTGATTTCACCCTTGTACGGCTGGTAGTCGTTGAACAGGCGGTTCATGATCGCCGTGCCGCGCGTGTCTGTCAGCAGTTCAGACTGGTAACCGATAAGGCCACGGGTCGGCGCGAGGAACTTCAGGCGAACGCGGCTGCCGCCCGAAGGACGCAGTTCGGTCATCTCGGCCTTGCGCTCGGACATCTTCTGAACGACGATGCCGGAATGTTCTTCATCGACGTCGATGACGACTTCTTCGATCGGCTCCATGGTCTGGCCGTTCTCGTCCTTGTGCATGACGACGCGCGGACGCGACACGGCAAGCTCAAAGCCTTCACGGCGCATGGTTTCGATCAGAACGGCGAGCTGAAGTTCGCCGCGGCCGGATACGTAGAACGAATCCTTGCCTTCGGCTTCTTCGATCTTCAGCGCAACGTTGCCTTCGGCTTCCTTGAACAGGCGGTCACGGATGACGCGCGAGGTGACCTTGTCGCCTTCTGTGCCTGCAAGCGGGCTGTCGTTGACGATGAAGGACATGGTGACGGTCGGCGGGTCGATCGGCTGTGCCTGCATGGCTTCCGAAACAGACGGGTCGCAGAACGTGTCGGCAACCGTGCCCTTGGAGAGACCGGCGATGGCGACGATGTCACCGGCAACAGCTTCTTCGATCGGCTGACGCTCGATGCCGCGGAATGCGAGGATCTTGGAGATACGGCCGGTTTCGACAGTCTTGCCGTCCTGCGACAGAACCTTGACGGCCTGGTTCGGCTTGATCGAGCCGGAGGCGACGCGACCGGTGATGATGCGGCCGAGGAACGGGTTGGCTTCGAGAAGCGTACCGATCATACGGAACGGGCCTTCTTCGACCTTCGGCTCCGGAACGTGCTTGAGCACGAGGTCGAGCAACGGTGCCAGACCTTCGTCCTTCGGGCCTTCCGGGTTGACGTTCATCCAGCCATCACGACCAGAACCGTAGAGGATCGGGAAGTCGAGCTGCTCGTCGGTGGCGTCGAGGTTTGCGAACAGGTCGAAAACTTCGTTGATGACTTCTTCGTGGCGGCCGTCCGGACGGTCGATCTTGTTGATCGCGACGATCGGGCGAAGACCGACCTTCAGCGCCTTGCCGACCACGAACTTGGTCTGCGGCATCGGGCCTTCCGACGAGTCGACCAGAACGATCGCGCCATCCACCATCGACAGAATGCGCTCGACTTCGCCACCGAAGTCGGCGTGGCCGGGGGTGTCGACGATGTTGACGCGAACGCCCTTCCACTCAACCGAAGTTGCCTTCGCGAGAATGGTGATGCCGCGTTCCTTTTCGAGATCGTTCGAGTCCATGACGCGTTCTGCAACGCGCTGGTTCTCGCGGAACGAGCCCGACTGTTTCAGGAGCTCGTCAACGAGCGTCGTTTTGCCATGGTCAACGTGCGCGATGATCGCGATGTTGCGAAGTGCCATATTGGGGTTCTCTGAGTTTGGGGCGCGACAATCGGGAGGAGGCGCCAATTTCGTTGGCGCGCTCTTACCCTGTTTTTCCCGTTTGCGAAAGGGGGCGAAGGTTTTCGCACCTCCCTAACCGCTTCCCACAAAGAATCAATGACAATTCAAGCGCGAACGATCAACCGTCGCTACCGGAAAGCTCCGCCATGACCGCGAGGCCCTTTTTCTTCAACATCGCGGTCGGATCCGGCAGCTTGCCACGGAACGCCTTGTACGTGTCTTCCGGATCGATCGAGCCGCCAACCGAATAGATATTGTTCTTCAGCTTGCGCGCCATGACAGGATCGAATGCATTGCCGCTTTCCTCGAAGGCGGCAAAGGCATCGGCATCCAGCACTTCCGACCACATATAGGAATAATAACCGGCCGAATAACCATCGCCGGAGAAGACGTGCTGGAAATGCGGCGTGGCGTGACGCATGACGATGGAGGCTGGCATGCCAAGCTCGTCCAGGACCTCAGCCTGAACCGCCAGCGGATCCTCGACCGGGCCACGCGTGTGGAATGCCATGTCGACCAGAGCCGAAGAGGTGAATTCCACGGTTGCAAAACCGGCATTGAAGGTGCGGGCCGCCAGAACCTTGTCGAGCAGCGCCTTCGGCATCGGCTTGCCGGTGTCGTGATGCACCGCGTATTTTTCGAGAATTTCCGGCACCGTCAGCCAGTGCTCGTAAAGCTGCGACGGCAATTCGACGAAATCGCGCGACACGCCGGTGCCCGACACCGACGGATAGGTGACATTGGACAACATGCCGTGCAGCGCGTGGCCGAACTCGTGAAACAGGGTTCGCGCGTCATCGAGCGACAGCAGCGCAGGCTTGCCAGCGGCAGGTTTTGCAAAATTACAGACGTTATAAATGATCGGCAGTTCGCCTTCCGCGCCGCTCTTCAGCACCAGCTTGTGCTGCGACTGGAAAGAACTCATCCATGCACCCGAACGCTTGGAGGAACGGGCAAAATAGTCACCAAGGAACATCGCCTTCAGTGCGCCGGTTTCGTCACGCACTTCAAAAACCCGCACATCCGGGTGATAGGCGGTAATGCCGGAAACTTCCCTGATATCGACGCCAAACAGGCGCTTGGCGACATCAAAGCAAGCCTCGATGATCTTTTCCAGCTGCAGGTAAGGCTTCAGTTCCGACTCCGAAAAATCGAACATGCGCTCACGCAGCTTTTCGGCATAAAAGCGCCAGTCCCATGGCATGACCGCGTGGTTCTTTCCTTCCTCGGCAATCAAACCGGAAAGGCTTTGCTCCTCCTCCAGCGCCTTGGCACGTGCCTTTTCCCATACCTGATGCAGCAGGTCATTCACCGCTTCGGCGGTCTTGGCCATGGTGTTGTCGAGCTTGAGAGCGGCAAAATCGGCATAGCCGAGAAGTTTCGCCTTTTCGGAACGCAGAGCCAGTGTTTCCTTGACGATGCCGATATTGTCGGTCGCGCCACCGTTGCGGCCGCGCGCCGCCCAGGCTTCAAAAGCCCGCTCGCGCAATTCGCGGCGCTCGGAAAACGTCAGGAACGGTTCGATGATCGAACGGGACAGGGTGACGGCGAAGGCGCCCGGCGAACCGCGATCCTCTGCAGCTGACGACATGGCATCGCGCACAAAATCCGGCAAGCCGGCAAGATCGGCCTCGTCCGTCAGGATCAGCGACCAGTCCTTCTCATCGGCCAGGACGTTCTGACCAAAACTGGCGCCGAGACCGGCAAGGGTTTCGTTGATCTTGGCAAGACGCTCCTGCTCCTCCTTGGCGAGCTTTGCACCGGCCTTCACAAAACCCTTCCAGTGGCGTTCGAGCACACGCGTCTGCTCAAGATCGAGATCCAGCGTCGAGCGGGCGTCCCAGAGCGTATCGACACGCGCGAACAGCGCCGCATTCATGCCGATCTTCGAGTAGTGCCGCGACATTTTTGGCGCGACGTCGCGCTCCAGTCCCTGGATCACCTCGTTCGTATGCGCACCCGCCTTGTTCCAGAACAGTGCCGATACGCGAGACAAGGCATCACCGGCGATTTCGAGCGCGACGATGGTGTTTTCAAACGTCGGGGTTTGCGTATTGTCCGCAATCGCATCGATTTCCGCCTCGTGCGCGGCAAGAGCGACATCAAAGGCGACGGCAAAATCCTCGTCCTTCACCAGTTCGAATTTCGGCAGGCCGTTCTGGCCGTTCCAGTCGACGAGGGCGGGATTGATCTGCTGTTCGATTGCCATGCGCGCATGTCCTCTGCATCAATGTTAAGTCTGTGGGATACTACATAGGAAAAACATTTCAGGATTGGGAGGGTTTCACGCCAACCCGATGCGGAGAACATTCGTCGCATCGGGTTTTGGAATACCCCCTTATTTCGCCGGCTTTTTGGTTTTCCTTGTGGGCAGAACTTTAGTAAGGGTGCCCGCGACAACGGCAGCAGGATCGATGGACGCAAAGCAGAACACCGACACCTTGACCTTTCTGATCTCCGACAGCGCACGCGTGCTGCGGGCGGCTTTCGAGCGGCGTATCCTGGAGGCAGGGTTGGAGGTCACACCGGCAGAAGCACGCACTCTCCTGAATGTCGAGATACTGAACGGCGCGCGCCAACTCGATATCGCTGCCCGCATGGGTATCGAGCCGATGACGGTCTGCGCTTTTCTGGACAAATTGCAGGCGCTGGATCTGATCGAACGACAGCCGGACCTCACTGACCGCCGCGCCAAGCAGGTCGTTTTGACACCGAAATCGCACGACCTGATCAAGCGCATTCGCCACGAACTCGAACAGTTGATTGCGCAAGCGACAGACGGACTTGAAGAAAGCGACGTCGCGGTTTTCATGCGCGTGCTCGAAACCGTTCATGACAACCTCGCTGCCGCGCCCTGAACTTACTCCGTATCGAGATCATCACCACTCATGACATCTTCAGCGCCGCTGCCAGAAAAACTTCGCATGAGCGAGCGAAGGGTTGCGATTTTTGGTGCCGTGCTGACGGCGATCGGCCCGATCTCGATGGCGATTTCGACACCGGCCATGCCGGAAATGGTCACGGCATTCAGCACTAACCAGGCTGCCATAAAAATCAGCCTGTCGGCCTATTTCGGCGGTTTTGCAGTGGCGCAACTGCTGGCGGGACCGACATCGGATGCCTTCGGACGCCGCGTCGCCACTCTTGGCTTCATGGCCATCTATCTGATTGGTGCATTGATTGCGATCTTCGCCTCCTCGGTCGAAACGCTGATCGTCGGCCGCCTGATCCAGGGGATAGGCGCGTCGGTAGGCGTCACGGTTGCCCGCGCCATTGTCCGGGATCTTTTCACGGGGCAGGAAGCGGCCCGCATCATGAACCTGATCGGCATCATGGTGGCGATCGGCCCTGCCATGGGACCGACAATCGGCGGGCTGGCACTTTCGGCATTCGGCTGGGAATCGGTGTTTATCCTGATGGCGCTGTTCGGCGCCTGCATCATTGTGGGCGTACTCGCCCTTCTCAAGGAAACCACAATTCCCGATCGTTCGCGGATCCGTCCGGCACGGCTGCTCTCGGCTTATCGGGAGATACTCAGCGAACCGCGCTTTCTGTGCACCTCGATGATCCTTGGTGGTTCCGTCGGTGCGCTATATGCCCAGGCCACGATGTTGCCATTCGTGCTGATCGGCGCTGTCGGCCTGACACCGACGCAATTCGGTCTTGCGATGCTGATGCAGTCAGGTGCCTATGTTTCAGGATCGATCGTCCTCAAGCAGGTGTCCCGACGTATCGGCGGCACGGGTGCTGTACGCGTCGGCCTCGCCTGCTGCGGACTTGGCGGATTGCTGATGCTGTCATGGAATCTCATCCTGCCTGCGACGCTCATGTCCGTCATGGGGCCTGTCGCGATCTGCACATTCGGCATCGCCTTTCTCACACCGCAGGTCGTCACAATCGGTCTTGCACCCTTTCCGCACATAGCCGGTTCAGCCTCGGCACTGATGGGCTTCATCCAGATGAGCTGCGGCTTTACAGCCGGGCTTGCCGCCGCCGCGGTCGGATCACCGGTCCTGGCTTTTTCCACCATCATCCCGATCATGGAATTTACGGCTGTCGCCGGTTACTTCGGTTATCTGGCGCTCACCCGGCGGCGTTGAATTCCGGACAAAAGAAAACCCGCCCTGCTCGATGCAGGACGGGTCTTTTATCGATTTAATGCATGGCCTAGGCCATCAAAAATCACTTGTTGCGCTTGCCGAGCGTACGAAGGCGAAGGGCGTTCAGTTTGATGAAGCCGGCCGCATCCTTCTGGTCGTAAGCGCCCTGATCGTCTTCAAAGGTGACCAGCGTGTCGGAATAGAGCGACTTGTCGCTCTCGCGGCCAGTGACCATGACATTGCCCTTGTAGAGCTTCAGCGTCACTTCGCCTTCGACATGCTCCTGGCTCTTGTCGATCAGGGCCTGCAGCATTTCGCGCTCCGGCGAGAACCAGAAGCCGTAATAGATCAGCTCGGCGTAACGCGGCATGATCTCGTCCTTGAGGTGCGCAGCACCACGGTCGAGTGTGATCGATTCGATCGCGCGGTGAGCGGCGAGCAGGATCGTGCCGCCGGGGGTCTCGTAGACGCCGCGCGACTTCATGCCGACAAAGCGGTTTTCGACGAGGTCGAGACGACCGATACCGTTGTCACGACCGTATTCGTTGAGGGTCTTGAGCAGGGTTGCCGGCGACATCTCGACACCGTTGATCGAGCAGGCATCACCCCTGCGGAAACCGACCTTGATCGTGGTTGCCTTGTCGGGAGCGGCTTCCGGCGAAATCGTGCGCATGTGCACATATTCCGGAGCCTCGACGGCCGGATCTTCCAGAACCTTGCCCTCGGACGAGGAGTGCAGCAGGTTGGCATCGACGGAGAAAGGCGCCTCGCCCTTCTTGTCCTTGGCAACCGGGATCTGGTGCTGTTCGGCAAAGTTCAGGAGATCGGTACGGCTCTTGAACGACCAGTCGCGCCAAGGAGCGATGATCTTGATATCGGGGTTGAGCGCGTAAGCCGACAGTTCGAAACGAACCTGGTCATTGCCCTTGCCAGTCGCGCCGTGGGCGATGGCATCGGCGCCGGTCTTCCTGGCGATTTCGATCAGGTGCTTGGAGATCAGCGGACGGGCGATCGAGGTGCCAAGCAGATAGACACCTTCGTAAACGGCGTTGGCGCGGAACATCGGAAACACGAAATCGCGCACGAACTCTTCGCGGACGTCCTCGATGTAGATTTCCTTGATGCCCATCATCTCGGCCTTCTTGCGGGCCGGCTCAAGCTCTTCACCCTGGCCCAGGTCGGCCGTAAAGGTCACGACTTCAGCATTCAGTTCGGTCTGGAGCCATTTCAGGATGATCGAGGTATCGAGACCGCCAGAATAGGCGAGAACGACCTTCTTTACGTCTTTGGGGAGAGCCATGTCGAAATTATCCGTCTGCGGGTGGTGGCGGACACAAGTCCGCCGAATAGGATCGCAGAACTTTTTAGCGAGTTTCGTCGGCCGCGCAAGGGAAAGCCCGCAAAACGCAGTCAGTGATGACACTGATTGTTAGGCTGCCTCCGCTTCAACATCCCGTCATGTTGACGGATTAGAGGCATCGTACCATATGCCGCCAAACCTTTGCACAGCAGCGTCATAGAGGAGACTTTTCATGGCCGTTACTCATCCCGCTCTGAAGAAGGACAATGTTGCCGTCGTCACCGGTGCCGCCTCCGGCATCGGCCTTGCCGCAGCGAAGGAATTTGCCCGCCTTGGCCTCTGCGTCGTGCTTGTCGATCTCGAAGGCGACCGTTTGGCCGAAGCCACACGCGACGTCGCAGCACTGGCAGAAGACGGCGAGGCCGATGTCGTGGCAATCCCCACCGATGTTTCGCGCATTGACCAGCTGGAAGCACTCGAACGCGCCGTCATCCAGCGTTTTGGCCGCGTGCATGTATTGATGAACAATGCCGGCATCCAGCCCGGCAGCAGCATTTTTGGCCCACAGGCGAACTGGGACAGCGTGCTTTCCGTCAATCTGATGGGTATCATCAATGGCAGCCGCGTTTTTGGTCCCGGCATGATCGCGCACAAGGAACCGGCACTGATCATCAATACCGGCTCCAAACAGGGCATCACCACCCCACCCGGTGATCCGGCCTACAATGTCTCCAAGGCCGGCGTGAAGGCGTTTACCGAAGCCCTGCAGCACGAATTGCGCAACACGCCGGAATGCAAAGTTGGGGCCCACCTGCTGATCCCCGGCTTCGTTTTCACGCCGCTTGCCGCCGGTGGCCGCACGGAAAAGCCGGAAGGCGCCTGGACGTCAGAACAGACCGCCGAGTTCATGCTACAGAGTATCGAACGCGGCGATTTTTATATCCTCTGCCCCGACAACGATGTCGACCGTGCCACTGATGAGCGCCGTATGGCCTGGGCCATCGGCGACATTATTGAAAATCGCCCACCGCTGTCGCGCTGGCACCCGGATTATGCCGAGTCCTCCAAGGCATTCATCACCAGACGCTGATCCATTGGCAGAACTACGAAAGCCGGATACACAGGCATATCACCCATCCGGCTTTCGAGTGCACCCATGGATTTCCTGCCCAGCATTGCCACCCTGCTTGCCTTTTCCGCCGCAGGCCTTCTTCTTGCATTGACGCCCGGCCCGGACATGACCCTTTCCATCAGCCGCGCGCTCGGCCAGGGCCGCAAGCCGGCCATGTATGTGGTCGTCGGCACCACTCTCGGCGTCGTCTGCCACACGCTTCTCGTCGCTTTCGGCATTTCTGCGCTGATTACCGCTTCCCCTACGGCGTTCTTCATTCTCAAGACAGGCGGAGCTGCCTATCTGCTGTGGCTGGCGATCCAGGCCATCCGCTTCGGTTCCAGCCTTTCGGTCCAGAAGGTCGATAGGGCCGAAAGCAGCGCGCTTGCCAATATCTCGGTCGGTTTCTGGGTCAACATTCTCAACCCGAAGGTCATCATTTTCTTCATGACCTTCCTGCCGCAGTTCGTCACCGCCGGCGATCCTCATGTCACCGGCAAGCTGATTTTCCTCGGCATCTATTTCATCATCATCTGCATGCCGGTGAATATCGCCGCGATCCTCGCCGCAGACAAACTCGCCAACTGGCTACAGGCCAATCCGAAGGTGCTGCGCGGTATCGACTACACGTTCGCGGGCGTCTTTTCGGTCTTCGCGGCCAAGATTTTCCTGACACAGGCGCGCTGAAAAAGATCGCCCCGAAAACCGGAACCGGTCTCGGGGCGAAGTCAGATTGACAAAAACGTGCTGACGTCAGCCGATCAGCAGGGCGTCGTCATCCAGCGTTTCACCGCGCATCTTGCGGAACATGGCGATCAGGTCCTCGACCTGCAGGTCCTTGCGGCTGTCTCCGCTGACATCGAGAATGATCTCGCCACCATGCAGCATGATGGTACGGTGGCCGAAATCCAGCGCCTGGCGCATGGAATGTGTCACCATCAGCGTGGTGAGCTTGCGCTCGGAGACGACCCGCTGAGTGAGTTTCATGATGAATTCGGCCATGCCGGGATCAAGCGCTGCCGTATGTTCATCGAGCAAGAGCACTTCAGAGCCGGACAATGTCGACATCACCAGAGACACCGCCTGACGCTGCCCGCCGGACAAGAGGTCCATGCGGTCCTTCATGCGGTTTTCGAGGCCGAGATTGAGTTCGGAAATCCGATCACGAAACAACTCACGTCGGCGCGGACCGAGCGCCGATCGCAGCCCGCGACGCTCGCCCCGACGGGCCGCAAGCGCGAGATTTTCCTCGATTGACAGCGAACCGCAACTGCCGGTCAGTGGATCCTGAAAGACACGGGCAACGAGACCGGCACGCGCGGAAGTCGATTTGCGTGTCACATCGGTATTGCCGATCATCACCCTGCCTTCGCCGGCCAGAACATCACCGGCCAGAACGCCAAGCAGGGTCGACTTACCGGCACCGTTCGAGCCGATAACGGTGACGAAGGAGCCTTCCTCTATGGTGAGGTTGACGCCCTTCAGGGCTTCCTTCTGCAGTGGCGTACCCTTACCGAAGGTAACATGGATATTGTTGAGATCGATCACGACGAAGCCCCCCGGCGCAAACGCGGCAGGACCAGTGCCACGGCCACCAGAACGGCGGTGACGAGATTGAGATCGGACGCCTTGAGACCCAGCGCATCCGTCGACAACGCCACCTGAATGGCGATGCGGTAGAGGATCGAACCGACGACACATCCGATCAGCGCCAGCAAAATACCGCGCGCTCCAAATAGCGTCTCACCAATGATGACAGCCGCCAAGCCAACTACGATTGTGCCGACACCGGCAGTCACGTCGGCAAAACCGTTGGTCTGGGCGAACAATGCGCCACCCAGCGCGACAAGGGCATTGGAAAGAGCTAGGCCGAGATAAACCTGCCAGCTGGTATCGATCCCTTGGGCCCGCGACATGCGCGGATTGGCGCCCGTCGCTCGCATGGCAAGCCCGGCATCGCTCTCGAGAAACCGCCAGACTGCAATCACGGCGATCACGACCAGCACGCCGACGAACAGCGGCCGCACATAAACCTCACGCAGACCCAGACCGAAGAAGGGGCTCAGCATCGTATCGGCGTTGATCAGCGCCACGTTCGGCTTCCCCATGACCCTCAGGTTGACGGAAAAGAGGGCGATCATTGTCAGGATGGAAGCCAACAGGTTCAAAATACGGAATCGGACATTAAGGAAAGCCGTCACCGTGCCGGCAGCACCACCGGCAAGCATCGCCGCAGCGGCCGCAATCCAGGGATTGATACCGATCGTGATCAGCACCGCAGCGACGGCCGCGCCGAGCGGGAACGAGCCGTCGACCGTCAGGTCGGGAAAATCCAGCACCCTGAAGGCAAGGAATACACCAATGGCAACGAAGGCGAAGACCAGCCCAAGTTCCACTGCGCCCCAGAAGGCGATCTGACTAAGCACCTTTCGTGCTCCCCTCATTTATCCGGGCTTACCGCACCGGTTTTTCGTCGGTCACACCGGATGGCGAAAGGCCATCCGGTGCTTGGATATATGGCTTTACTCGACCGTGCGTGTAGCGCGCGACACGATCGCTTCCGGCAGCGTCACCCCCATACGGGTTGCGGCGCCCTTGTTGATAACCAGATCGGTGCCAGCGGCGACGGTGACCGGAATATCACCCGGTGCTTCACCCTTGAGGATACGAACGACGATTGCACCGGTCTGCTTGCCCACGTCGAAATAATTGAAACCGAGGGCCGCGACAGCGCCGCGATCAACCGAGCCCGTATCAGCCGCGTAAAGCGGGATTTTCGCTTCTTCGGCAACACCGACGGCCGCTTCAAAAGCAGAAACGATCGTGTTGTCGGTTGGAATGTAGAAAACATCGGCGCGGCCGACCAGCGCACGGGCAGCACCCTGCACTTCGGACGATTTTGTGGCAACGGACTCGATGACGGTCATGTCGTTTTTGGCAGCTTCTTCCTTCAAAGCCGCCAGGATCGAGATCGAGTTGGTTTCTGCGGTATTATAGAGAAACCCGATAGACTTGGCGTTTGGCGAGATTTCCTTGATCAGCTTGATATGCTCGGCAACCGGCGACATGTCGGAAAGCCCGGTAACATTGCGGCCCGGCTTGGCCACATCCTTCACCAATTGCGCGCCGACCGGATCGGAAACTGCTGTGAAGACGACCGGAATGTCGCGGGTTGCCGAAACAACGGCCTGAGCCGACGGCGTGGAAATAGGCACGATAACCGTCGGTTCCTCGCCAACGAACTGGCGCGCAATCTGTGCCGCCGTACCGGGATTGCCCTGCGCGGATTCATAGAGGAACTTGAGGTTTTCGCCTTCTTTGTAACCCGCTTCGGCAAGCGCTTCCTTGACGCCGTCACGAGCAGCATCGAGTGCCGGATGCTCAACGATCGCAGTAACCGCGACAGTGACATCGGCTGCCTTGGCAGGCAGAACAAGAGCCGTCGCCGCAGCGAGGGCAAGAATGAGAGTGCGCATAAATTCCTCCGAGCAGATTATCTGTCGGGCTTCTTATGGAGCACGTCGCGCAAAATCAACAACGACCTGATTGCTGCAGGCGAAGACGATCGATTAATCGTCTTCGCCGTGACCAGCGATCATCATTGCTTCGAAGGCAAGACGGTCGGTCTTGCGCATGCGTTCCGATTCCGATTTCAACTGGCCACAGGCAGCGAGAATGTCACGCCCACGCGGCGTACGGATCGGTGAGGCGTAGCCGGCCTGATTGATGAAATCGGCAAATTTTTCGATCGTCGCCCAGTCGGAGCACTGATAGTTCGTGCCCGGCCACGGATTGAACGGGATCAGGTTGATCTTGGCCGGAACACCCTTCAAAAGCTGCACCATCGCCTTGGCATCTTCCAGGCTGTCGTTAACGTCCTTCAGCATCACGTATTCGAAGGTGATGCGACGCGCATTCGACAGGCCGGGATAATTGCGGCAGGCGTCGATCAGTTCCTTAAGCGGATACTTCTTGTTGATCGGCACCAGCATGTCGCGCAACTCGTCGCGCACGGCATGCAACGAGATGGCCAGCATCACGCCGATCTCGTCGCCGGTGCGAAAGATTTCCGGCACGACGCCGGATGTCGACAGCGTCACGCGACGCTTCGACAGAGACAGGCCGTCACCGTCAGTAGCGATCAGCAGCGCCGTCTTGACGTTGTCAAAATTGTAGAGCGGCTCGCCCATACCCATCATGACGATATTGGTGACCTTGCGCTCACCCGTCGGCACGAAAGCACCCGGAGGGGTATCGGCACCCGGGAAATCACCCAGCCGATCGCGCGCAAGCAGAAGCTGGCTCAGGATTTCCTCGGCCGTGAGGTTGCGCACCAGACGCTGCGTACCGGTGTGACAGAAGGAACAGGTAAGCGTGCAACCGACCTGGCTGGAAATGCACAGCGTGCCGCGACCTTCTTCCGGGATATAAACGGTTTCGATCTCGACCGGACGACCGGCACCACGAGGAGGAAAGCGCAGCAGCCACTTGCGGGTGCCGTCATTGGAAATCTGCTCGTCGACCACCTCCGGCCGTGCGATGGTGAAATGCTGCTTCAGCATTTCGCGCATATCCCTGGCAACATTGGTCATGGCGTCGAAATCGGAAACGCCGCGAATATAGAGCCAATGCCAGAGCTGGTTGACGCGCATGCGCACCTGCTTCTCAGCAACGCCCTTCTCTTTCAGCGCAGCCGACATCTCTTCGCGCGTCATGCCGATAAGCGACGGCTTGGAAGCGAAAAGATCCGGATTGGCGACAAGCGGCTTCTTGGCAACGACGCCGGGCGCAAAAACCTCTGTGACTGACATGTTCTATCCCGTTCGAGCACATGACCAGCGCCACCGCGAAACCGGCGGATAAGGCAAAGGCATGTCTGTTCGTGAAACCTGTAACGGCCGCGGCAACTGTTGGCCCGACCTTGTTGAGGCGGGCTTTATCATCAAAACAGGGTCACGTCACCTGTCTTCGAAAAAACGATGAAAGGCCGGTCGTGAAACCGGCCTTTCATCAGGTGCTTGTTTGCAAATTCTTACTTGCAGGATTCGACCTGCTTCAGCGCAGCGGAAATGCCGGCCAGCGAATAGGCATAGGACGTCTTGGTGCCGCGACCGGACACGGCGCTGACGCTCATGTTCGTTCCGGTTTTCATGGCCGCGACGAGCGCGGGCTCTTCGGCAGCGTTTTCGACCCAGGCAGCCTTGTCCTTGGTGAACATGACAAAGTTCTTGCCGTCGATGGTGACGGTGACCTTCGAATTCGCCTGCAGGGTATAACCCATCATTGCCTGCGGTTCGTAGGAAATGTTCTGGCCGGGGCGCTGCGAGACGATGAAGAAAATATCGCCGTGATCGACCGAAGCCGGTTCCTTCGTTGTCGGGACCGACAGGACGTAGCAAACCGTGCCATTACCCTGCTTGTAGGAATAGGCACCCCATGCCTTGAATTGCTGAATACGATTCGGTGCCTGTGCGGCGGCGATGCTCGTGCCTGCCAGCATGAGGCTCAGCGCGATGGCAATCTGTCGTGCAAACATGGGTTTCCTGCCAATTTTCTTATGAACGGCCGACCAGAAAGCTTTGAGGCGCAGTCGGTATCGCTCTATTTTGACCAAATTCTGGTTACCAAACCGTGAATACCGGTTCGTAAAGGGATGGAAATGCACCGCTTACGGCCCCATAAAACACTTGCCTAAACCCGCTCTTAACCACGTTTTTGACTTTGTTTCATTTGAAGTTCGATTGCGGGCCCGCGCGCCCCTGATATTTTACTGACACAAGGAATGGGGCAACAGTTTGTCCTCTTCCAATACGCTGATTTGACATTAGAATACCTGAATATGAGACGGATTTTTGATTAATGACTGACGAAATGCTCAGCGACGGTGACCAAAAAGATCGCTTCGCCGCTCTGGCAAAGGCTGTTGCGGACCGCCGCGACCAGCTTGCATTTCGTCAGTTGTTCGATCATTTCGCGCCGCGCCTGAATTACTGGCTGCATCGTCGTGGACTTCCCAATGAGGAAGCAGAGGAAATCGTTCAGGAGGTCATGACGGTTCTCTGGCACCGCGCCGGACTCTACGATTCCAGCCGATCGTCTCTCTCCACATGGCTGTTTCGTATAGCGCGAAATCGCCATATCGACCTGCAGCGCCGACAGAGGACACGCATGATAGACGGCAAGGAGCCGCTGCTGCAGATCGATGATGTTCCAGGCATGGAAACGATGCTGGAAAGCGAGGAACGGGAGGCCAAAGTCCGTGAGGCATTGACGCGCATTCCTGGCGAACAGATGGAACTGGTGCGCGCCTCGTTTTTTCTCGGTTATTCGCACAGCGAGATTGCAGCCTGCACAGGCTTGCCGCTCGGTACCGTCAAATCACGCATCAGACTTGCCTTCGAACACCTGCGCAAGGCGCTCGACGGCCACGATCGTCTTTCGCCTTGAAGGTTCGCCTAACTGGCAGATGACGGTGCGGTCACGTCGGGCTGATCCGCAAGAGCGCGGTCCGCCGCATCATAATGCTCGTCAGTAATATGCACGCTGATCATTTTGAGCGCCGCAGCAAGAACCGCGACATCATCGGTAAAACCGGCAACGACGAGAAAATCAGGAATGATATCGATCGGCAGAACAAAATAGCCGAGTGCCGCCAACAGCACCCCCTTGGCACGCGCCGGTGTTTTCTGATCGGTCGCGCAATAGAAGGCAGCGACGAGATCGCGCGAGAACGGCACGTAACGAGCGGCCTTTCTCAAGGTCGGCCAGAATTTCGCCCTGACCTGCGTCTCGCGACGGTTCTGAGTTTCCTCGTCGCCGGGCAACAGAATTTCACCGATCTTTACATCATCCATCAAAGCGTCTCCGAAGCGAACCCCGTTGTGCCTCTCATATGGCAATTACCGGTCGCGGCTTCAATCTTGCCAAACCGTCAATCTTAGGCAGCAACGCTATCCATCAATTGCGCCAGCTTGAAGTCCAGTTCGGTCAAACCACCGGCGTCATGTGTCGAAAGTGTCACGTCGACCTTCGAATAGACGTTGAACCATTCGGGATGATGATCGAGCTTTTCCGCATGAAGTGCAGATCGTGTCATGAAACCAAAAGCCTCGATGAAATTCCTGAACTTGAAGGTTTTCAGGATGGCCTCGCCATCGTCACGCAATGACCAGCCGGAAAGCTTGGCCAACTCGCTTTGAATGGATTGAGCAGAGAGTTTCTGGGGTCGCATCATGCACCTCCGGAATCGCGAAAAGCCTCAGTACAGGCTCGTTTCGTAGACCTCACCACCCGCATGACCAGCGCCCCAGGTTTCACTCAGCGGAAACACTTCTTCGGTCACGTAAGGTCCACCGCCAACCGATTCCTTGGACGACAGAAGAACGAAGCGGCTGGCCGTAAACGGCATGGCGTGGAAATTACCGCGACCGCCGAGATAATGCACGACATCGTCCAGGCGGCAGGATTTCAAACGCCCCAAGGTGACATGCGGCATGAACTTTCGCGGCTCGGCCGGCAGACCGATGCGCTGGCAAATCCGTTCAATCTCGCCCTGCAGCGCCGCCATTTCCGGGGACGGCGCAACGCCCGCCCAGACGGAATGTGGTTTCTTCGAACCGAAGGAGCCGATGCCGTTGATGCCGACCTGGAACTCCTGCCGGTCGATGCGGTCCAGCCGATCAACGATTTCATCGGCCGTCCGGTTATCGACATCACCGATGAAGCGAAGGGTGATGTGGTAGTTCTCCACATCGATCCAGCGGGCCCCGGGTATTCCACCCCGCAGCAAGGACAGACTCATCGCGACATTGCGCGGTATCTCGAGGGCGGTGAAAAGTCTCGGCATGGGGACCTCCTCGAATCTCTCGGATCTGACAACAGCGGAACATGCATGGCGGTTCCGTGCAAGCTACTATTTCTTCTCCATTAGAATAGAGCGAACAAAGTCCTGCATAACCGGCAGCGAGCGCTCGACCATCAGCTTCACGCCCTCAGCATTGGGGTGCATGCCATCCGCCAATTGCAGCGATTGTTGAGCAGCGACGCCATCGAGAAAGAACGGGTAGAGCGGCACGTCGTATTTTTCGGCGAGCTTCTTGTAGATCGGATTGAAGCGCTCGGCATATTCGCCGCCCATGTTCGGCGGCGCCAGCATGCCGGCCAGAACGACCGGAATGTTTCGCTCCTTCAGCCGCGTCAACATGGCATCGAGGTTCTTTTCACTCTGTTCCGGCGAGATGCCGCGCAGCGCATCGTTGGCGCCGAGCTCGACGATCACGCCCTGCGTTCCATCAGGCACCGACCAGTCGATGCGCGACAGCCCGCCCGATGTCGTATCACCGGAAACGCCGGCATTCGTGACCGTGACGTTCAGTCCGTCAGCCTTGAGCGCGGCTTCAAGCTGCGCCGTGTAGGATTCGTTCGGAGGCAGTTGATAACCGGCCATCAGGCTGTCGCCGAAACCGACGAGCTGCACCGTTTCGGTCTGCGCCGGGCTTTGCGCGACTGCCGAAAAAGCCGCGAACGACAAACCGGTTATGACGGTGAAGTGAAGTGCGAGCGCTTTCAATCCCATGAAGACCTTCCTAGATTGCCAACCTGTTCGTCGGTCGCACCGGCATCCCATCACGACCATTGCTACATGCCAATATAGGACGCCTGCGCGTGACTAAAACCATCATCGAGCTGAAGAAGGCTGATCTCACCCTCGGCAGCGCCGCAGCATCCGTGCATGTATTGAAAAACATCGACGTCCAGATCGGTCGCGGCGAAGCCGTTGGCATTGTTGGCCCATCCGGCTCCGGCAAGTCGACCCTTCTGATGGTTCTCGCCGGACTGGAACGCCTCGACAGCGGCGAAATCATCATTCTCAACACGCCCCTTCACCAGCTTTCCGAGGATGGGCTTGCCGATTTCCGCGGGCGCAATATCGGCATCGTTTTCCAGTCTTTTCACCTGATTGCTAACATGACGGCGATCGAAAACGTCGCCGTTCCGCTGGAGCTGGCGAATGCCGAGAACCCGTTCGAGATCGCGCGTCAGGAACTGATCGCCGTCGGTCTCGGCGAGCGTCTCAACCATTATCCCGGCCAGTTGTCCGGCGGTGAGCAGCAGCGCGTGGCGATCGCCCGCGCCCTTGCGCCCTCGCCTTCCGTTCTGATCGCCGACGAACCGACCGGCAATCTCGACACCGAAACCGGCCGCCAGATTGCAGACCTGCTGTTTTCCAAACAGGCGGAACGCGGCATGACCATGCTGCTGGTGACGCATGACAATGCGCTTGCCGCCCGCTGCTCACGCCAGATCCGCGTGCGTTCCGGCGAAATCGTCGCCGAAGGTGCGGCACCCGGTAGCGTTGGAGAAGCGATCCGCGCATGAGAAACAGCACGTCCGCCCGCCTGTCGATCGCGTTTCGCCTTGCCATTCGTGAAATGCGTGGCGGCCTTTCCGGTTTTTACATCTTTCTGGCCTGTATCGCGCTCGGCACCGGCGCCATCGCGTCGGTCAACTCCGTATCGCGCGCCATTACCGGAGCTATTGCGACACAGGGCCAGAGCCTGCTTGCGGGCGATGTGCGATTTGAGTTGAACAATCGTGAGGCGAGCGAAGAAGAACGGACCTTCCTCAACAGCCTGGGCACGGTATCCGTCTCTACAAATCTGCGATCCATGGCACGCCTGCCGGACGGTTCGGACCAAACGTTGGCGGAAGTGAAGGCGGTTGACGGTATCTATCCGCTCTACGGTCAGCTCAAGACCGAACCGGACATGCCGATCACCAATCTTTTGACCCACGAGGATGGTATTTTCGGCGCGATCGCCGCTCCATTGCTTCTCGATCGCCTGGGCATTTCTGTCGGTGATGAGATGTTGCTCGGCAACGCTCGCATCAAGATCAAGGGCACGATCGTTACAGAACCGGATGCCGTTTCCGAAGGCTTTGGTTTCGCCCCGCGCCTGCTGATTGCCCGGGATGCGCTCACCGCATCCGGCCTGATCACCACCGGCAGCCTCGTCGAACATGCCTATCGTATCAAGCTGGCAGACCCGACCACCAGCACAGCGGTCGTCGCAACGGCCAACAAACAGTTTCCGAGCGCCGGCTGGTCCGTCCGCAGCAGCGACCGCGCCGCACCTTCGCTGACGGAGAACGTGGATCGCTTTTCGCAGTTCCTGACGCTCGTTGGCCTGACGGCACTGATTGTCGGTGGTGTCGGCGTTGCAAACGCGGTTCGTGCTTTCCTGGATTCGAAACGCACCACGATCGCAACGCTGAAATGCCTCGGCGCACCGGCTTTCGTCGTAACGATTACCTATCTGTTCCAGATCCTCATTCTCGGCGGCGTCGGAATCCTGATCGGCCTTACGGTCGGCGCTATTGCTCCATTTGTCGCTCTTAGCTTCCTTGAAGGCGCATTGCCGGTTCCAGCCGAGGTCACGCTTTATCCATCAGCCCTCGGTCTTGCCGCGCTCTTCGGCCTCCTGACCACCTTCGCTTTCGCCATCCTGCCGCTCGGCCATGCCCGCGAAGTGCCGGCAACCGCACTTTTTCGCGAGCAGGGATTTGAACAGGCACGCCTTCCGTCATGGCCTTATCTTGCGGCTGGAGGCGTGGCATTGGCCGCCCTCGCAGCATTGGCCATTTTCGCTGCGGAAGACCGTTTTATCGCCTCCATCTTTCTGGGCGCGGTTGCTGCCGCATTTATCCTGCTGCGCGTTGTGGCCGGCGGCATCGCCACACTGGCACGCCGTTGCCCGCGTGTCGCCTCGCCGGCTCTGCGGCTGGCCATCGGCAACATCCATCGCCCCGGCGCACTCACCCCGTCGGTTGTACTTTCCCTCGGTCTCGGCCTGGCATTGCTCGTCACCCTGACTCTGATCGACGGCAATTTGCGTCGCCAATTGAACGGCACGATGACGCAGAACGCGCCCAACTTCTTCTTCGTCGATATCCAGAGCGGCGAGCGTCAGGGTTTTGTCGATATTCTCAAACAGCAGTCACCGCAGGGCACGATCACCGAAGTGCCCATGCTTCGCGGACGCATTCTCGCCTTCAACGGTGAAGACGTCGCCAAGATGAACGTGCCGCCACAGGGGCGCTGGGTTCTGCGCGGCGACCGCGGCATCACTTATGACGCTGATCTGCCCACTGGTTCAAAACTGGTCGAAGGAGAATGGTGGCCGGAAGATTACAGCGGCGAACCTCTCGTCTCCTTCTCGGCCGAGGAAGCCGGCGAACTGGGGCTGAAGATCGGCGATACGGTCACTGTGAATGTGCTCGGCCGCAACATCACGGCAAAAATCGCCAATTTCCGTAGGATCGAGTGGGAATCGCTGTCGATCAATTTTGTCATGGTCTTTTCGCCCAACACGTTTAAAGGCGCACCGCATGCCTGGCTGGCGACTTTGACCGATGCCGGCGCATCTCCGCAGGCCGAGGCGGCAATCCTGAAAGCCGTGACCAATGCCTTTCCGACCATCACCAGTGTCCGCGTCAAGGACGCGATCGATATCGTCGATCAGCTGGTCGGCCAGCTTGCAACGGCCATCCGGGCGGCTGCTGCCGTCGCACTGATCGCCTCGGTGCTGGTGCTGGCCGGCGCGCTCGCTGCCGGCAACCGTGCCCGCACCCATGATGCTGTCATCTTGAAAACGCTGGGCGGCACACGCTCGATGCTGATCCGCGCGTTCAGTTACGAATACATGATCCTCGGCACGGCAACGGCCATCTTCGCGCTGTTTGCCGGCACCGGTGCCGCTTGGTACGTGGTCGCAAAAATCATGCGCCTGCAATCGACCTTCATGCCGGATGTCGCGGTGCTGACACTGGTCATTGCGCTGGTACTGACCGTCGGCATAGGCCTTGCAGGCACATGGCGCATTCTGGGGCAGAAAGCGGCACCCGTATTGCGCGAACTTTAAAGAACGACCTGACGATCGTCAGGTCCGGACATGGGTTGGTGCATTAAATTCTCTTCACTTTCCAGATTCAGGCCTCAAAGCCTTGAATGATAACGCAACTACCAGCATATTCTCCTCATGCTTGCTGAGGCTCCGCAGCGGCGCCCGGGATTTTTCCCCGCACACCGAAGATATCTCGGAGCTTTTGAGAGGAAACCATGGCTGATCCGTACAACTACCAAGACCGCGTGGCACGCGGCGGCGTACAGTCGGGCGCGATGATCGATCAGGGCCTCCGGTCCTATATGCTGAAGGTTTATAACCTGATGGCGCTCGGTCTTGCGATTACCGGCCTGGCCGCTTACGGCACCTATACCGCAGCACTCAACAGCCCCGCCTTTGCGCAGGCCATGTATGGCTCGCCGCTTCGCTGGGTGGTTATGCTGGCGCCGATCGCGCTTGTATTCTTCCTGAGCTTCCGCATCCACAAGATGAGCGTTTCTGCGGCGCAGACGACATTCTGGATCTATGCGGCGCTGATGGGCCTGTCGCTGTCGTCGATCTTCCTGGTCTATACCGGCCAGAGCATCGTGCAGACCTTCTTCGTCACGGCTGCTTCCTTTGGCGCGCTGTCGCTTTACGGCTACAGCACCAAGAAGGACCTGTCGGCGATGGGTTCGTTCCTGATCATGGGTCTGTTCGGCCTGATCATCGCCTCGATCGTCAACATCTTCCTGGCCTCTTCCGCACTCGGCTTCGCAATCTCTGCGATCGGCGTGCTGATCTTCGCAGGTCTCACCGCCTACGACACGCAGAAGATTAAGGAAATGTATTACGAAGGCAATGACGCCGCCACGACCGGCCGCATGGCCATCATGGGCGCGCTGACCCTTTATCTGGACTTCATCAACCTGTTCCTGTTCCTGCTGCGCTTCATGGGCAACCGCGACTGATAGCGGAACAACAAGATACGAAAAGGCGGCTTTCGGGCCGCCTTTTTTGTTGCCCGACTTTTGGCTGCGACATACGCTTGATCAAATCAACTCACATCCGGCCTTGCTCATGTCTTTTCACCTGCGCGACGCAATTCCTGCCGACCTTTCTGACATTACCGAAATCTACCGCGACAGCGTTCTCAACGGCACGGCAAGTTACGAGATCACGCCACCGGATCAGGCGGAGATGAGTGACCGTTTTCGAAGCATCAAGGAAAAGGGCTATCCATACATTGCCGCCGAAGCGGAAGACGGCACACTGTTCGGTTATGCCTATGCCTCGGCCTTCCGCACCCGCCCGGCCTATCGCTGGCTGGTAGAGGATTCGATCTATCTCGCACCTCAGGCCCGCGGAAAAGGTGTCGGCAAGGCGCTGTTGAAAGAACTCATCATTCGCTGCGAAGCGCTTGGTTTTCGTCAGATGGCGGCGGTCATCGGAGGTGCCAGCCCGGCCTCGGTCGCCGTTCACAAAAGCCTCGGCTTTGAAATGACCGGCACGATGAAGGGAACCGGCTTCAAGCACGGCAAATGGCTGGATACCGTCTTCATGCAGATTGCATTGGGAGATGGAACGGAAACCGTGCCGGACGCCAAAAACTATCCTGGCACGCTGTTTACCGAATAAGTGAAGACCAGGCTGTCAGTCGACCAGTTTCAAAACCTTGTCGAACACTTTCAGCACCTGCTGCAGGTCATGGCCACGCTTCAAAATCATGCCATGCGTGTTGACCACCGAAAACGCGCCCTGCTTGGCAGCCAGTCTCGGATTTTTCTCGATACGAAAAAGCGGCATTTCTCCAGACCGCTTGTAGACAGAGAACACTGCTTTTTCCCTGGTGTGGTCGATGGCGTAATCCTTCCATTCGCCCTCACCCACCATGCGCCCGTAAATCCACAGGATGGCATCGAGTTCGCGCCGGTGAAACGTCACGGGCAGCGGATCGCTTTTCTGTCTGTACTGGTTGAGATCGACAACGACGGTACCGTCTTCGGGTTTTGATCCCCTCGGAAAATCCGGCTGATCAGTCATCACGGCTCCAGATCGTCTATTGCAGAGATATGACAGTGTGCCTCAGCAGGGATAAAATGCAAGCCGCAGACGGTTGAGGTAGCAAAGCCTTGCAAAATCAAAGGATGTAAATTTTTCTCGCCGCATTTCGGTCAAAACAGTGCCCGAATCCGAAGCGAGATTGGCGTCGTTGGTTGACGCCATCGCGTCAAACAAGCCCGGTCCGGAGCGCTGACCCTTACCCCCAGCCCCCCAACGCCTCGGATCGGGCAACCAACACCCTCCCCGGCATTGAGAATACCTGGTCCACCTACACGATTTGTTTGGGGACGTCAGTCGCGCTTGCGACCAGCCATAATAACGGTTGCGCCGACGATTTCGGCCGGTTCGCCGCCGGGCTTGGAGGACTGCAGCATAATGGCGCAGCCATCCTTCTTGCCCTTGCCCATGGTACGGGCAGGCACCGTGATCTTCATGTCCTTGCCATCCCACATGCCGACGGTCTGCACATCATAGACGCTGTGCCAGTATTCCATCTGCTTGCCGGTGTTTTCGCCCTTCTGGACCTCGACCTTTTCCTTCTTGGTGAAATAGGCGATCACAATATCGGCCTTGCCGGCTCCGGCGCCGATATTGATCTCGATCTCTTCACCATTCATGGCGGCCTTTACCGGCACGGTCAGGCCCTGGCCTGCGCTTTTCATGCCATCCATCTTCTGATTGATAGCGGCAAGGTCCGTTCCGATCAGGTGATCGCGACCGTTGACGACGGCCTGCGGCGTGTAGACGCCGCTGCGATTGAAGGCATGGGCATAACCATACTGACGCTCGGTGTTTTCCTTGGAACTCAGTGTGTCGGTCCAGCCGAGATAATTCCAGTAATCGACATGATAGGACAGCGCGACGACATCGCCCTGCTCCACCAGTTTCTTCAACGTGGCATCGGCGGGCGGGCAGGACGCGCAGCCTTGCGAAGTGAAGAGTTCCACGACGCCTTTGGGCTCCGCAATATCGCCGGCGGTTGCCAGACCGGCAGAAAACAGGCCGATCAGGAATGCGGCACTACGGACAGTCGGAAACATCGAATAAACCCTCTGGCGAACCGGACATCACAGCGGCGACGGAACGGCCACGCACATCTTCCCCTGCAAAATACTCAATCCATCCGGTCAAACGGAAGTCACAACAGGGTGAGGACCACATACGTGATCAGTTACCCTGTCATGTTTCCTGATGAGTTGCCATGAATTGCTGAAGATTCCAAGAACGTCAAATCAGTTTTAGCAGGCCCTGGGTCAAGTAAACCGCACCGACAGCGGTCACCACCCAACGCGTCCAGCTGCGGAAATTGGCGTCGGTTATCCTCTGCAGGATACCGTTACCGGCGCGCGCGCCGAGAATGGCGATCGGAGCAGCAATCAGCACGGCAACGGCATCGACCGTCGGCAGCTGGGACGCGGCGTCCCAGTAGAAGGCGATTTTCGCCATATGCGAGAGCGTCTGGATCGAAGCCTTGGTGGCGATGACCTTGCGGCGATCCATCTCTGTGCGGATGAAAAAGATATCGACCGTCGGTCCGGCCACGCCGACGCTGATCGTCATGCCACCGGACAGTACCCCGGCGAGAAACGCATGAGAGGGACGTGAGGCGTCGAGCTTCAATTTGTTGACCGGCAACCAGACAAGGATTGGCATCAGGCCGACGCCGATCAGCACCACCATCAGATTGGGCGTATAGCTGGTGATGAACAGGATGAGAGCCGAGACCGCCACCCCGGAGCACAGCACGGCAAGAATTTTCCAGTCGATATAGGCGCGTGAAAACCATGCGCGCGAACCGTTCGACACCATCTGGATGACGCCTTGGATCGCGATGGCCGTGCCGACTGGATAGAGGAAAAGCAGCACCCAGAGCAGGATCAGCCCGCCTGCCATGCCAAAAATGCCGGAGAGCAGAGACGTCAGGAAGACGGTGACTGCCATTCCGATGAAAATGATGAGGGACAAGAGCGGGAAACCTGAAAATGCGATGCGAGATTTTGGAAAGAGAAACGCCCGCCGGATAAACCGGCGGGCGCTTTATCGTTTGGATTTACGCGACGAGATCCCGCAGAACCGTCTGCAGGATGCCACCGTTGTTCATGTAGATGACCTCATCCAGCGTATCGATACGGCAAAGAATTTTGACATCCTTCTCGGTGCCATCGGCGTAGGTGATCTTGGCGATCTTCCACTCACGCGGCTTGATGTCGCCTTCCAGCCCCTCGATGGTGACCGTCTCGTCACCCTTCAGGTTGAGCGAAGCCCAGGTCGTGCCCTCTTCGAAAGTGAAGGGGACGACGCCCATGCCGACCAGGTTCGAGCGATGGATACGTTCGAACGACTGGGCGATGACAGCCTTGACGCCCAGGAGATTGGTGCCTTTTGCGGCCCAGTCACGCGACGAACCGTTACCGTATTCGACGCCTGCGAAGATGACGAGCGGCGTACCCTCATCCTTGTACTTCATGGCCGCATCGTAGATCGACATCTCTTCCTTGGACGGGTAGTGGATGGTGTAGCCACCTTCCTTGCCGTTCGGGCCGAGCATGTGATTGCGGATGCGTATGATCGAACCGGCCGGAGAAATGTGGTCGGTGGTGATCTTGTCGCCGAAGAGACCGAGAACGCGGGCACCCTTGATATTCTTCAGGCCGGAGCCTGTCTTGCCCATACCGACGAAGTAAGGCGGGTTCTGCACATAGGTCGACGTGTCGTCCCACGCATAAGTCTCGCCATCCGGTATCTGCACGGCCTGCCAGTTTTCGTCGCCCTTGAAGACGTCCGCATATTTGGTTTCGAACAGCTCGCGGGTGACATATTTCTGGATGAATTCCTGCACTTCGGCAGAGGTCGGCCAGACATCCTTGAGGAAGACCGGACTGCCGTCCCGGTCGAGACCGAGTGGTTCCGTGGTCAGGTCCTTCTGCACCGTGCCGGCCAGCGCATAAGCGACGACGAGCGGCGGTGAGGCGAGGTAGTTGGCCTGAACGTCGGGAGAAATACGACCTTCGAAGTTACGGTTGCCCGACAATACGCCTGAAACGATCAGGCCCTTGTCGTTGATCGTCTTCGAAATCGGCGCCGGCAGTGGGCCGGAATTACCGATGCAGGTCGTGCAGCCGAAACCGACGAGATTGAAGCCAAGCGCATCCAGCGAGTCCTGCAGGCCCGACTTGGCGAGATATTCACCGACAACCTGGGACCCAGGCGCAAGTGAGGTTTTTACCCACGGTGCGGTCCTCAGACCCTTGGCAACGGCATTGCGGGCGAGAAGACCGGCAGCGATCAGAACCGAGGGGTTGGAGGTATTGGTGCAGGACGTGATGGCGGCAATCGCCACGTCGCCGTGACCGAGATCGAAATCAGTGCCTTCGACCGCATAGCGGTTTTCCAGCTGGCCCGGCTTCTTGTATTCGGTATCCATCGAACCGGCGAAACCGGACGCGATGTTTTCAAGCGGAATGCGGCCTTCCGGGCGTTTCGGGCCAGCCATCGACGGCACGACATCGCCGAGATCGAGTTCCAGCGTGTCGGTGAACACGAGGTCGGAACCGTCATTGTCGCGCCACATGCCCTGCGCCTTGGAATAGGCTTCAACGAGCGCGATGCGCTCCTTGGTGCGGCCGGACATGTTGAGGTAGTTGACGGTTTCTGCGTCTACCGGGAAGAAACCGCAGGTAGCGCCGTATTCCGGACCCATATTGCCGATGGTCGCACGGTCGGCGACCGGCATGTTGTCCATGCCCGGACCGAAAAATTCGACGAATTTGGAGACAACGCCCTTCTTGCGCAGCATCTGCACGACGGTCAGCACGAGGTCGGTCGCGGTCACGCCTTCTTTCAGCTTGCCGGTCAGCTTGAAGCCGATGACCTCAGGCAGGAGCATGGAAACCGGCTGGCCGAGCATGGAAGCTTCCGCTTCGATACCGCCCACACCCCAGCCGAGAACGCCGAGACCGTTGATCATCGTCGTGTGGCTGTCTGTGCCGACGCAGGTGTCCGGGTAAGCGGTGACTTCGCCATCTTCTTCGTTGGTCCAGACGGTCTGGCCGAGATATTCGAAATTCACCTGGTGGCAGATGCCCGTACCGGGCGGCACCACGCGAAAATTCTTGAACGCCTGCTGGCCCCATTTCAGGAAACGGTAACGCTCACCATTGCGCTGGTATTCAAGCTCGACATTGCGGGCAAAGGCTGTCGGCGTGCCGAATTCGTCAACGATGACCGAGTGGTCGATGACGAGATCGACGGGAACGAGCGGATTGATCTTTTCCGGATCGCCGCCGAGCGACTTGATGCCGTCGCGCATGGCGGCAAGATCGACGACCGCCGGAACACCGGTAAAGTCCTGCATCAGAACGCGGGCAGGACGATAGGCGATTTCGGCCTCAGCGAGACCCTTGTTGTTCAGCCATTCGGCGACCGAAAGGATCTGTTCCTTCGTGACGGACTGGCCGTCCTCGAAGCGCAACAGGTTTTCCAAAAGCACCTTCATCGAGAAGGGCAGCCTGGAAACGCCCGGAAGACCGTTCGCCTCGGCCTTGGGCAGGCTATAATAAACGTAGTCCTTACCGCCTACGGTAAGGACGGAACGACATTGAAAGCTATCGATAGATTTCGTCACGGAAAACAACCCCGCTGATATCAAGAGCCAACACGCGCGTGCGGACGCCTATGCACTTTGAAATGCACTATAGGATGCGGGTGCGGCCATTTCCGCTGTCCGCACGAGAAGATTTGTGGTCTTCAGGTCCGGCGCCAGGTGGAAGTCACGCCGACCGCTGGCGTGGTTGCCTTAAATATAGATAGTTTCTAAGAAGCTTCCAGACCCTTTGTCGCAGGTCAGGACAGATTTTTTGCGGCTATCATTCTGGAATTGAACAAAGGTCCGCAATGCGACTGATGGTAGAGGCCCTGAGCGCGAGACGCGGAGAAGACCTGATCTTCAGGGACATCTCCTTCACGCTAGACGGTGGTCAAAGCATGGTTCTGACCGGCCGCAACGGGTCTGGAAAATCCACCCTGCTGCGCGCAGTGTCAGGATTGCTTCGGCCGGAAAGCGGACGCGTGATCTGGCATTCCGAAGGAACTGACGCGGATATCCGCGCCGCCGAAGCCTGTCATTACCTTGGCCACCGCAATGCCATGAAAGCCGAGCTGTCGGTCAGCGAGAACCTTGGCTTCTGGAAAAGCTTCATCGGCGATTTTCCGGGCGGACATGGCGTTTCGGTCGGTGAAGCAGCGGAGGCTGTCGGTCTAGGCGATATCGCCCACCTGCCCTTCGGTTATCTTTCCGCCGGCCAGCAGCGCCGCATGGCCTTTGCCAAACTCCTGGTGGCCTGGAAACCCGTCTGGATTCTCGACGAACCGACTGCGGCCCTTGATGTGAGTGCGGAAAGCGTTTTTACGGCGCTGATAAAGACGCATCTTAGCCAAGGCGGTATCGTGCTGGCGGCGACTCATCAGCCGCTCGGTCTGGAAAATGCACGGGAACTGAAAATGACAGGATTTGCCGGGGGAACGGAGAGCATGTGGTGATCGCCCTCCTTCTTCGCGACCTCAAACTTTCCGTGCGCGCCGGTGGCGGCGCACTGATCGGCGTCCTGTTTTTCACCACCGTCGTTGCCGTCATTCCCTTTGGCGTCGGACCCGACCTCAACCTTTTGTCGCGCATCGGCCCCGCCATCGTCTGGATCGGCGCACTGCTTTCGGCTCTGCTCGGCCTCGACCGCATGTTCCAGACCGATCGCGAGGATGGCTCGCTCGATCTTATTCTCATGCAGGAACATCCGCTGGCGCTGACGGTGCTGGTCAAATGCCTTGCGCATTGGCTGGGCAACGGCCTGCCGCTGGTGATTGCCTCGCCGCTTCTCGGCCTGTTCATGAACATGGACGAGGTGGCGATCGGCGCGACCATGTTGACGCTGCTGGTCGGCACACCGGCATTGACCTTTATCGGCGCAGTCGGCGCGGCCGTGGCCGTCGCCCTCCCCCGTGGCGGGCTTCTGGTCTCCATTCTTGTCCTGCCGCTGGCGATCCCCGTGCTGATCTTTGGCGTCAGCGCATCCTATGCCGCCGTGCAGGACCCCGCTCCCTTCATGCCGCCATTCCTGATATTGGTGGCAATCACGATGTTTTTTGCCGTTCTTGGCCCGCTCGGTGCAGCCTTGGCATTGAGAAACGCCGGCGATTGACTAGAAGCAAAGCTACGGCCCGCGCCATCAAGTAGAAAGCCCCATGCCCCAGATTGCCGTTTTGACCAAGTTGACAGATCTAGCCAACCCGACACGGTTTTTGGGCCTGGCATCGCGTATTCTTCCCTGGATGGCCGGCATCACCGCCATCCTGTTCGCGATTGGCCTTTACTTGAGCTTTGCCGGCGAAGGCGATTACCAGCAGGGCATGACGGTGCGCATCATGTATGTGCATGTGCCAGCCGCATGGTTGTCGATGATGTGCTATTCGGTGATGGCGGCTTCCGCCATCGGCACACTGGTCTGGCGCCATCCGCTGGCCGATGTTTCCCACAAGGCTGCAGCCCCGCTCGGCGCCGCCTTCACGCTGATCGCGCTTGCCACCGGCTCGCTTTGGGGAAAACCAATGTGGGGCACATGGTGGGTGTGGGATGCGCGCCTTACCTCGGTTTTCGTGCTGTTCCTGATGTATCTCGGCCTGATCGCGCTCAACCGCGCCATGGACGATCCGGGCAAGGCCGCGCGTGTGTCGTCCGTGCTGATCCTCGTCGGTTTCGTCAACATTCCGATCATCAAGTTTTCGGTCGAATGGTGGAACACGCTGCACCAGCCGGCAAGCGTCATCCGCATGGGCGGCTCGACGATCGACAGCACGTTTCTCTGGCCGCTGCTGATGATGGCCATTGCCTTCACCATGCTGTTCTTCACGCTGCATATCGCTGCCATGCGCAACGAAATCTGGCGCCGCCGCGTCAGCGCGCAGCGCCGGATGGCGGCTCGTATGGCCGGCCAGAAAACGGACAATACCGTCGAGAAGGGTGCGTGACATGACCCACGGTTTCTATATCGCCATGTCCTATGGCATCGCAGCGCTGATCAGCCTCTGTCTTATCACCTGGGTCTGGCTGGATGGCCGGGCTCGGAGCAAGGAGCTGGCGGAGCTCGAAGCGTCGGGCATTCGCCGCCGCTCAGCCCCGAAGCCGGAAGGTGAAAAGGCATGACCAAAACGCAACCGGCGGAACAGAAACGAGCGGAAGGCGAACGTCGCGGTTTTGGACGTTATGCGCTGGCGCTTATCCCGCTTGCCGTGTTTGCCGGTTTTGCTGCCGTGGCTGGCAAGATGCTCTACGATCAGGACGTCAACGGTCGAGATGTGTCTGCCATCCCATCCGCACTGCTGGGTCAGAGGGCCCCGTCACTGGCCATGCCCGCACTTGAAGGCGTCAACCTGCCGGCGCTGACTGATGATGCGATCCGGGGCAAGCTGACGCTGGTCAACGTGTTTGCCTCCTGGTGTGTGCCCTGCCGGCAGGAACATCCGATCCTGAAAAGCCTTGCCGAACAGGGCCAGCTGAACATTGTCGGCATCAACTACAAGGACCGTAACGACAACGCGCTGCGTTTCCTTGGCGAACTCGGCAATCCCTATAAGGCGATCGGTGTCGATCCGAACGGCAAGGCGGCAATCGACTGGGGCGTCTATGGCATTCCGGAAAGTTATCTGGTCGGCCCTGACGGCACGATCCTTTACAAGAAGGTCGGCCCTTTCGACAGCCAAAGCCTGACCAACGGCCTGTTGCCGGCGATGGAAAAAGCGCTCTCGAAATCCTGATCGAACAGGCCAATAGGCGGGTTAAGCCGCCGATATGCTATGAACGGTGGCCGACTTTCCCGGCCCTTGCCGACCTTCGATGACCACGCGATTTCGCCCGCTGTCCTTGGCGGCATAAAGGCAGGAATCGGCGCGCGATATTGCGTCATGCACCGAACGATCGTTGCGCGTCACTACCGAAACGCCAAAACTTGCCGTCACGGTACGGCGGATCCCCGTCGTTTCCCACCGACGGTTCGCAAACGCGTGGCAGATGACCTCCGCATGCACGCCACCTTCTGTCAGCGACATGCCGGGCAGGAAGGCAACAAATTCCTCGCCGCCAAACCGGGCGATCAGTGCACCTTCCGGCAACTGGCGCCGAAACAGTTCCACCAGGATGGTGATCACCACATCACCGGCGGCATGGCCGTATTCGTCGTTGACCCGTTTGAAATGATCGACATCGCTGCAGATGACCACACCGCGTTCGGCACCTTCACCGAGCTCGGCTATCGCACGATCGAAACCTCGGCGATTGAGTGCATTTGTCAGCGGATCACGATGAGCGGCATCCTGATGGCCGCCGATGATATCGAGAACAGTGGCCGCAAGCGCCGTCAACGCCATCAGGAAACCGAGGATACTGGCACCGACCTGCATGGCGAACGCGTAGTCCGAAGCCAGAAACCTGTCGAAATCGGTATCGGACGCCGCCAGCGCCGTTGCTCCGAAACGAATGAGCGTTTCGACAAAGACCAGAAACACCATGGCGAAGAGAAGCAGATCGATGGCCCGGCGCGGATAACGGACGGCGGCGGCAAGCGGCACGGCGAGCAGCAAAACGCAAAAGAAATCGCTGGCCAGAAGTTCACCACGCAGGCTGCCCGCGGCCAGAATGAAATAAACGACCGTCACCATGCCCAGAGCCCAAAGCGCCATGCGCAGCTTGCGCAAACGGGGACGATGGAAACGCAGCAGGAGAGCTTCGCCATATAGATAAAAGGCGGTGAAGAAGAAGGCATTCGCCAGGACGGCCTGCCCGCGCGGCGGCAGAAAGCCAAGCAGCATGGGCGTGGCAAAACCGAGTGCGGCGGCAATGTAACCAAAACCCCAGGCAGGGGCACTGCGGTCGCCCAGTCGCGCCACCGCAAGAAACACCAGACCGAAGGTCAGGAAGATGAAGGGCAGCAGATAGGCAAAATTATCCTGGGATTCCATGTCGTCCTCGCGACGCGGCAAAAGGGGTACATCCCCCTCCACGAACTGACATTCCGGTTCTATGGCCCGACTGTTAACGAAACCTGATTGAGAGACAGCAGATACACGCCCTTTACAGGGCTGACTGCCACTCGCGCACCGCATCCACAGGGGAAATCAGCATAAGAACGTTGAGCGTCAGATTGTCGCGGATCAGATAACCGGTAAGAAGCTCGAAGAATATCGCGATCGCCACTGTCATCCATACCGGCAAACGAGCGGCGATGAAAAAGCCGATCGCCATGGACACGGTATCCATGGCCGAGTTCAAGATGCTGTCGCCGTTATAACCGAGCGCCATGGTGGCGGAGCGATAACGGTCGATGATGATGGGCGAGTTTTCGAGAATTTCCCAGGCCGCCTCGATCAGCACCGCCAGCGACAACCGGGCCGACAATGGCGCGCGGCGCAGCACCAGCCAGCCAAGGCCATAAAACAGGAAACCGTGGATGATGTGGGATGGCGTGTACCAGTCGGCGATGTGCTGCGAATTGCCGGGCGAATTCACGCCCGGTTCGAACAGTTTTACGTAGCCGCATTCGCAGATCGGGATACGGCCCATGAAATGCAGGATGGCGATCTGCGCGATGAACAGAACCAGCGCGCCCAAAAGCCAGCGGGGCGACTGCGAACCCGGTTCGGAAACGCCAAACGTCGTCACTTGCCGTTATCCGTGGCCGGTTCTTCGATCGTGTGACGCATGATCAGCGGCATCTGCGAGAGCGTGAAGGCGATAGTGATCGGCATCGTGCCCCAGACCTTGAAATTGATCCAGAACTGATCGGAGAAATTGCGCCAGACGATTTCGTTGATGACGGCCAGGAACAGGAAGAAGATACCCCAGCGCAGCGTCAGCTTTCTCCAGCCTTCTTCATCGAGCCGGAAGGCCGCGTTGAAAACATAGCCGAGCAGCGACTTGCCGAACAGAAGGCCACCCAAGAGCACGACGCCGAACAGCGTGTTGACGATGGTCGGCTTCATCTTGATGAAGGTTTCATCCTGCAGCCAGATGGACAACCCGCCGAATACCATGACGACGACGCCCGACACAAAGGGCATAACCGGCAGGTGCTTGAAGACGATTTTCGAGACGATCAGCGATATGACCGTGGCGACCATGAACAGCGCGGTTGCGATCAGCAGCGGACCGCCGATCGCCGTCAGTGCCGGAAATTTTTCAGCCAGCCATTCGCCACGCAGGTTGCCGAAAAAGAATACCAGCAAAGGCCCGATTTCCAGCGCCAGCTTGAGGCCGGGATGCTGTTTCTCTTCCTTGGTCGGGGTGGTGTCGCTTTCGATCTGCATGGGATCCAACTTCTTAAGGCTTAAAGCGTCAAATGGGTTGTGCTGGCCAAGCCAAACACGTTCTTCGTGGCATCAATGCGTCAGGCCGGCAATGGCATGCGCGAAATCCTGCGCCTCGAACGGCTCGAGATCGTCAACACCCTCGCCGACACCGATGAAATAGACCGGCAGCTTGTGCTTGGCTGCAATGGCGACAAGAATACCGCCACGCGCCGTGCCATCGAGCTTGGTCATGATCAGGCCGCTGACGCCCGCGACATTGCGGAAAATCTCGACCTGGTTCATGGCGTTCTGGCCGGTGGTGGCGTCGAGCGTCTGCAGCACTGTGTGCGGCGCATCTGGGTCGAGCTTGTTCAGAACGCGCACGATCTTTTCCAGTTCCGCCATCAGCTCCGTGCGGTTCTGCAGGCGGCCGGCGGTATCGATGATCAGCACGTCCGACTTGTTGGCGCGCGCCTGTTCGAACGCGTCATAGGCGAGACCGGCGGCATCCGCACCGAGCTTGGTGCCGATGAATTGAGAACCGGTGCGGTCCGCCCAGATCTTCAGCTGCTCGATCGCGGCTGCGCGAAAAGTGTCGCCGGCGGCGAGCATGACTTTCAGGCCCGAACCGGAAAGTTTTGCTGCCAGCTTGCCGATCGTGGTGGTCTTGCCGGTGCCGTTGACGCCGACGACGAGGATGACATGCGGCTTGTGATCGAGATCGAGCTGCAGCGGCTTGGCGACCGGCGTCAGGACCTTGGTGATTTCCGCGGACATGATGCGCGATACGTCTTCACCGGTGACATCCTTGCCGTACCGTTCCGACGACAGCGTGTCGGTGATGCGCATCGCGGTTTCGACGCCGAGATCGGCCTGGATCAGCAGGTCTTCCAGTTCCTCCAGCGTCTGTTCATCGAGCTTGCGCTTGGTGAACAGGGCAGAAATCTGGCCGGTGAGCTGCGAGGAGGTGCGGGCAAGGCCGGCACGCAGGCGCTGGAACCATGTGAGCTTTGCCGGAGCGACGACGGCAACCGGTTCGGCTTCGGGTTTCGCGGTCGAGAAGCCTTTTGGCAGGACGGGGGCGTCGGCTGTCGGGCCTTCGCTTTGGCTCGGAGCGTTTGCTGCAGCCGGAGGTTCATCGTTGGCCTCGGCGGGTGCGGAAACACCCCCCTCTGTCCTGCCGGACATCTCCCCCTCAAGGGGGGAGATCACCAAGGGGCTCGCCTCCTGCTCTACGGCGGGCGTCGCGAGTGCGTGAACGGCACCGCGATCCTTGGCGCTAGTTTCGGTCTCAGCCTGCTTCACACCTTCGAC
This sequence comes from Endobacterium cereale, assembly GCF_009617585.1. Taxonomy (GTDB): domain Bacteria; phylum Pseudomonadota; class Alphaproteobacteria; order Rhizobiales; family Rhizobiaceae; genus Neorhizobium; species Neorhizobium cereale. The sequence continues at coordinate 206,531 of NZ_WIXI01000046.1, forward strand.
AGGCGCGTTATCGTCGGCAACTTCAGCGCCTGTTACGCTCTGGTCAGATGGGGCCGAGACAGCTGCATCCGTGATCTGCCCCCCTGAGGGGGAGATGCCCGGCAGGGCAGAGGGGGGTAGATCATCACCCGCAACGGCTTCGGCTTCCGCTTCCAGCAAGGACAGCGGCACAACGCCAAGATCGGACGTGTCAACACCCGGAAGGATGGCAGCAGGTTCATCCTCTGTCGGCTCGGCAGCAGTTTCCCCAACCACCTCCACCACATCGCCAGACGGTCCACCGGCGGTCTCGATCTCCACCTGCGCCACCGGATCGGCGGCAACCGGAAGATTTTCATCACGCGATTTCGGCTCCAGCTCGGCCTGAACGGCAGCGACATCCGCCGCCGTATCGGGGGCCGGATGTGTAGCCTGATCCTCGACCGGCTTGTCGCCGAAGGTGAAGACGCGTTTGATGAAGCTCAATGCCATAAAAGATATCCGTTCCGGTCAGGCCGCCTGCTCATGGCGAGCGTCGGCCACGACGGCCATGTCGAGATGTTTGCCGTTATGCCCCGTTATCATAACGCGCTTGAAGTCGCGGGGAATAAGTGTCGGAGCTGCAACCAGCGAAAAGTTTTCCGTATGCGCCATGCCGTTGTTTTCAACGATGATGGTCTGCTGCGTGCCGACCATGCGATCGAGATGGGCACGTTGCAGCACCGCGCCGCGCGCGCGCAGCCGTGCCGCCCGCTCCTTGACCACGGCGCGATCGACCTGCGGCATGCGCGCGGCCGGTGTGCCGGGGCGCGGGCTGTAGGGAAAGACGTGCAGGAAGGAGATGCCGGCCTCTTCGGCAAGCGTTGCCGCCCCTTCGAACATCTCTTCCGTCTCGGTCGGGAAGCCGGCGATCATATCCGCACCAAAGGCGATATCGGGGCGCAGGCGGCGTGCCTGTTCCGTGAAGGCCAATGCTTCGGCGCGGGAATGGCGGCGCTTCATGCGCTTGAGGATCATGTCGTCGCCATGCTGCAAGGACAGATGCAGATGCGGCATGAAGCGTGGTTCGTCGGCGATCAGGTCCCACAGGTGGTTGTCGGCCTCGATACTGTCGATCGACGACAGGCGCAGGCGCAGGATGTCCGGCACCTGTTTCAAAAGTGTCTTGGCGAGATAACCGAGCGTCGGATTGCCCGGCAGATCGCCGCCGTAACTGGTGGCATCGACGCCGGTCAGGACGATTTCGCGATATCCGCTTTCCGTGAGTTTTCGCGCCTGCTCGACCACGGCACCCATGGGTACCGAGCGCGAATTGCCGCGCCCATAAGGAATGATGCAGAAGGTGCAGCGATGATCGCAACCGTTCTGCACCTGGATGAAGGCGCGCACATGGCCATCGATATGTTTGACCATCTGCGGCGCGGTCGCCTTGACGCTCATGATATCGTTGACGCGCAGCTTTTCTTCCGCCGAGACGCCGAAATCCGGCAGGGCGCGATAGGATGTGCTTTTCAGCTTTTCCTCGTTGCCGAGCACCATGTCGACTTCGGCCATATCGGCAAAGGTCTGCTTTTCGGTCTGGGCGGCGCAGCCGGTAACGATGATGCGGGCATGCGGATTTTCGCGGCGGACACGGCGGATGGTCTGGCGCGCCTGGCGCACCGCTTCACCTGTCACGGCGCAGGTATTGACCAGAACGGCATTGTTGAGCCCAGCCTTTTCGGCTTCGGCGCGCATCACTTCCGATTCATAGGTGTTCAGCCGACAGCCGAAGGTTATGACCTCGACGCCGCTCAATTCGCCCTCGCCTCGGGCTCTTCATCGCGATCGAAAATGCCGGTGACGGGATCGACCTTGCCGGACCATTCCCATTCGGCAGGGCCGGTCATGACGACGTGATCATCCTCGCGCCATTCGATGACGAGCGGCTGGCGGGTCGGTGCGGTGGCGACATCGATGGTGACCGTGCGGCCGGTCCGGCCGGTGCGGGCAGCCGATACGCCGGCGGCACAAGCGGCAGAACCGCAGGCAAGCGTCAGTCCGGCGCCGCGTTCCCAGGTGCGGGTGCGCAGGGCGTCGCCCGACGTGACCTGCGCCAGCGTGATGTTGGCCTTTTCCGGAAACATCGGGTGGTTTTCCAGCATTGGGCCAAAGCGTTCGAGATCGAATGTCATCGGGTCCTGATCGACCCAGAAAATCGCATGCGGATTACCGATCGACATGGCGGAGGGCGAATGCAGGACGGGCGCGTCGATCGGGCCGATCTGCAACTCGATGCGGCTGGTGTCGAAAAACTCTTCCGCCAGCGGGATCTTGTCCCAGGCGAAAACCGGCTTGCCCATGTCGACCGAGATCGTGCCGTCTGCGTGCTCCTGCGCATTGAGAATGCCGGCGACCGTCTGGAAGGTGAACGTCTTGCGGCCGGTCTCGGCGCTCAGCGCCTGCACGACACAGCGGGTGCCGTTGCCGCAGGCTTGCGCCTTGGTGCCATCGCAGTTCAAGATATCGATCCAGGCATCGGTGCCATCAGCGCGAGGATCATGGATGGCCATGATCTGGTCGAACTGCGTGGCCGGATCGGCATTGAGCGCGATCGCGGCATCGGGCGTCACCATGTCGGGACGGCCGCGCATGTCGACAACGAGGATCTTGTTGCCAAGCCCGTTCATCCGCGCGAATTCGACCTGTCCTGTCATGATGCTGATCCTGTTCGGGCGTCTTGCGCCTGTTCTGTGGCGTATATGGCCGAAAGTGGCGGCAATTACCAGTGGTGGGGCGAGGTGTTTGAAGACACGCGCCAGCGTTCACGCGACGTCATCCGCCCGTGGCTTGCAGCATTTCAAACCCGGAGAAGCGCACGCACATGCGGAACCTCTCTAGTATGTAAACACATGGCTCCGCATGTGCGTGGCTTTCGGCGTCTTTTCGAGGCTTCCGGCCTCTACGGATGATCCTCTCGCCTCACTGCGTGGCTTCATTCGCGTCCGCCTTTCGGGCGGACTTGCCACTTGCACGGCTAAACCGAACCCGGCATGGCTGCCGGGGGAAGGCTTGATGAGGCAAGGTTTTTGACACCTCACCCATGAGTTTCACCCCTTGCGCCCTTTCCGCACGTTACGGATCAGACACAAGCGCCGGCCCCCGCCTGCCCGCGAACGTCTCGCGAAACACTCCGGCAACGGAAGCAGGTGAAGTATCGCACATGTTACAAAAGCGGGGATGAACTCGGAGTCAACATGTTGATATCGTTGAATCGAGGCCTCAAAACGTCCACGGGCTTTTGTGAATTTGGGCGGATGGGGCTGTTGACGGTGGAGGGCTTGGGTGTGGATCCTCGGATCAGGCCCGAGGATGACCAAGGAGGGGGAGGCGACCAGGCAGTGGAGACCATCCGGGAAAGGATGGCGCAAGGGTGCCACGAGCGCTGTTTTTTCTGCACGGAAGTTCTTTAGGTCTTTCCGCTCAATTGGTCCGGCCCGGCCTTTACGTTGATGGGGGCACCTTCGCTAAGGCTTTGCTTGAGTCATCCTAGTCCTCGGGCTTCAGCCTGAGGATGAGTCATGGATCCAAACACAAGCGGGGTCGAACTGGCGGAGGAAAGGAAGCCCCAAGATAAAACGAAAAGCAATCAATCGCCAACCGGCGCTTGGCGAGGGGCACGAAAACGCGCCCCTCGCCTGCAACTCATTTCCAGTCGCGGATATCGACAAAATGCCCGGCAATTGCCGCCGCCGCCGCCATGGCAGGCGAGACGAGATGCGTGCGGCCCTTGTAACCCTGACGCCCTTCGAAATTGCGGTTCGAGGTGGAAGCGCAACGTTCATACGGGTTCAGGCGGTCGTCGTTCATGGCCAAGCACATGGAACAGCCCGGCTCACGCCATTCGAAACCGGCGTCCTTGAAGATGACGTCGAGGCCTTCGGCTTCCGCCTGTTCCTTGACGAGACCGGAGCCCGGCACGATCATGGCATTGACGGTGGAGGCCACCGTCTTGCCCTCGACCATCGCAGCTGCAGCGCGCAGATCCTCGATACGGCCGTTGGTGCAGGAGCCGATGAAGACGCGATCGACGGTGATGTCGGTCATCTTCTGGCCGGGCTTCAGGCCCATATATTCCAGTGCACGCCATTTCGAGGTGCGCTTGTTTTCTTCCTGAATGTCGTCCGGGTTCGGCACAATGCCTTCCACCGAGATGACGTCTTCCGGCGAGGACCCCCAGGAGACGATCGGCGGCAGGTTGGCGCCGTCGAGCACGATCACCTTGTCGTAATGGGCGCCTTCATCGCTGTGCAGCGTCTTCCAGTAGTCGATCGCCATGTCGAGCGCTGCACCTTTTGGCGCGCGCGGCTTGCCCTTGATGTATTCGAACGTGGTTTCGTCCGGCGCGATCAGGCCGGCGCGGGCGCCGCCTTCGATCGTCATGTTGCAGACCGTCATGCGGCCTTCCATGGAGAGCGAACGGATCGCTTCGCCGGCAAATTCGACCACGTGGCCGGTGCCGCCGGCCGTGCCGATTTCGCCGATGATGGCAAGGATCACGTCCTTGGCGGTCACGCCTTCCGGCAGCTTGCCATCGACACGCACCAGCATGTTCTTGGCCTTTTTCTGCACCAGCGTCTGGGTGGCGAGGACATGCTCGACCTCGGACGTGCCGATGCCGTGTGCCAGCGCACCGAAAGCGCCGTGCGTGGACGTGTGGCTGTCACCGCAGACGATGGTCATGCCCGGCAGGGTAAAGCCCTGTTCCGGGCCGACAATATGCACGATGCCCTGGCGGACATCTTTTTCCGAATAATATTCGACGCCGAAATCGGCGGCATTCTGGGCGAGCGCCTCCACCTGGATGCGGCTTTCCTCGTTCTTGATGCCGAGATGGCGGTCGGCGGTGGTCGGCACGTTGTGGTCGACGACGGCGAGCGTACGCTCCGGCGATCTCACCTTGCGGCCGGCCAGACGCAGGCCTTCAAAAGCCTGCGGCGACGTCACTTCGTGAACAAGGTGACGGTCGATATAGAGAAGACAGGTTCCGTTTTCTTCCGATACGACATGGTCGTCCCAGATCTTGTCATAGAGGGTACGCGGTGCGCTCATGGCTGACATCCATTTCAATGTAAATTTTTTGGAGATGGGAATACGGGCGGTAAATACCGCCCAAGCCGGGCATGTCGGCCCGGTCAGCTAAGTCGGCTGCAAAGCGCCCCGGAGACGCGCGCGAAGAAGCGTGCCGGCAGACGCTTGTGGTCCTGCAGCACGACAATCTGTTTCGCGAGACATCCGAATTTCGATCCCATGACGGCTTATATAGCAGTTCAATGAAATGTCGGCAATCGGCTGTGTGACGGTGTGATGACCGGAGCTTGCGCTGTTGCCGATAGGCGTCAGTAGCTGCGTTCTCTTGGCAGACATTGACGACGGGGCCCACCATCGAACGGTTGGTACGAATTGTCTTCGGCCCGATACGAGCGGTATTGCGCAAAACACCAGGAGCTATCCACGCCACCGGAGGCGGCAACCATTTGAGGCTCTTCCGCCACCACCGTCTGCCCGGTCATGGTGTCATTAACAGGCTCAAGCGGCAGTGCACCGTCATCCATGCTAGATGCATCCGCGACGGGCATACCACCTTCATGTGGCGACTGGCACTCACGACGCTCCGGCGCATCGAATGGCTGAAAGCTGTTGTCCTCGATACGGTAGGATCGGTACTGGGCAAAACACCAGTCGATATGCGCGGCGCTCAATTCGACTATGCCGCCATTGACCTGGGTGTCCATAGGCGCTTGCGAAGCATTGAACATCGGATCGTCATTTTGGGATGAGGCCAACTCAAACCGATCGGCCGACCGTTTCGGCGGCACGGCATTGGCAACACTGTCGATCTCGCCGCCGAGCGAATTTTCCTGGGCAGGCACATCGGCGCTCGCCACCAACGCCGGCAGCCGTTCAAGCGCCTGCGCGCTGCGATCAACGACAACCGGCTTGTCGGTCCACAAAGGCGCATCCATATGGGCAAAGTGATGCGGTGTGTAATCGGTCATGACGAAGGAGGCCGCGTAAACCGCGCCAATCACGCCGGCGACACCCAGGGTGAGGCAGGTTGCGAGTTTCAGGGGCACGGTGACGATAGGCTTCACGGGAAATGCTCCGGTTTGCAATCCAGAGCATAAAATGCGGCTGGCGCCCGAGAGTTCCCCCGCTGGCGATCCACCAGGCAATTTTCCGGAAACTGTCGTCACGACAACAAAAAAGGCGGCCCGAAGACCGCCTTTTCATCATGCCTTGTCGGCAGATCTTATTCAGCAGAAGCTTCTGCTGCCTTTGCAGCTGCTGCTTCTTCGGCAGCCTTGGCTTCAGCGGCTTCCTGAGCTGCCTTTTCGGCGGCCAGTGCCTGTGCTGCTGCTACCTTTTCAGCTTCCAGACGTGCCTTTTCCTCGGCAGCTGCGGCGCGTTCAGCGTCGTTCAGCTTGCGAGCGCGCGTACCGGTGTTTTCAACGATACGAGCCGACTTGCCGCGACGATCGCGCAGGTAATACAGCTTGGCGCGACGGACCTTACCGCGGCGAACGATTTCGACGCCTTCGACCAGCGGCGAGTAAACCGGGAATACGCGCTCGACGCCTTCACCGTAAGAAATCTTGCGAACCGTGAAGCTCTCGTTGATGCCGCCGCCCGAACGAGCGATGCAGACGCCTTCGTAAGCCTGTACACGGGTACGGGTACCTTCCGTCACGCGAACGTTGACGCGGACGGTGTCGCCCGGTGCGAATTCAGGAAGCGTACGCTTTGCTTCGATCTTGGCGGCCTGTTCGGCCTCAAGCTGCTGGATGATGTTCATCGATGTAACTCTCTCGTTTTTCTGAAACAGCCAGAGCGCTCGATGATCATCCTCTGGTCCAGACTTTCAAAAGTCATCGCCTCGGGATCAGCCTTGTCGGCAGAGCGGGTTCGCCATTCTTTGCTTGTCGGTTACGGGCGTTTGCCCATATCCGAGCGGGCCAATACACCAAAGGGCACCGCTTGTCATCCCGTCGGTTGCATTTTTATGACGGAAAGGCCGCGTTTTCGGCCCGTACTGCGCCGCCTGGAGCGCAGCGTCAGTCCAGAAGATCCGGCCGGCGTTCCTTCGTCAGCTTTCGCGCCTGTTCCTGCCGCCATTTTTCGATGGCCGCATGGTTGCCGGAGGTCAGAACCGCCGGGATTTCCTGCCCTTCGAAAACCTGCGGCCGGGTATAATGCGGGTGTTCCAGCATGCCGGTCTCGAAACTTTCATGGGTGCCGGACAGAACATTGCCCATTACGCCCGGCAGGATACGCACCACGGCATCGAGAAGGATCAGCGCCGCCGGCTCACCGCCGGAGAGAATGTAGTCGCCGATCGACACTTCCTCGAGTTCGCGGCCATCGATGACCCGCTGGTCCACACCTTCGAAACGGCCGCAGACGATCACCACGCCTTCACCGGCAGCAAGCTCGCGCACGCGCGCCTGCGTCAGCGGCTTTCCACGCGGGCTCATCAGCAGGCGGGGGCGATTGTCACCCTTGTCTTTGGCCGCGACCGAGTCGATCGCCTTGGCGAGAATATCCGGTTTCAGCACCATGCCGGCGCCACCGCCGGCCGGCGTGTCATCGACGGTGCGGTGTCTATCCTCCGCAAAATCGCGGATCTGCACGGCCTCAACCGACCATTCACCGCGTGCTGCGGCCTTGCCGGCCAGCGACGTGGAGAGATGGCCCGGAAACATTTCGGGATAAAGCGTCAGGATGGTGGCGCGAAAGGTCATGAAATCAGTTGCCGCCGGGAAAGCCATCCTGGCCCTTGCCCTCATTGGGGTCCTCGATGAGGCCGGCCGCCATCGGATCGATGAGAAGGCGACCGTTTTCGAGATCGATTTCCAGCACGGCGGCTTCGGAGAAAGGGATCAAAGCCGGGCGACGGCCCGGGCCCTTCAGCTCCAAAAGGTCGCCGGCGCCGAAATCATGAACCGAGGTCACCTTGCCGTAGCTTTTGCCTTCGGCATCGACGGCTTCGAGGCCCTCGAGATCGGCATAATAAAATTCGTCTTCTTCCAGTTCGTCGTCCGGCAGGTTGTCGCGGTCGATGAACAGTTCCAGACCGTTCAGTGCTTCGGCCGCATTGCGGTCGTTGATACCGCGAAAACGGACGATCACGACGGTCTTGGCTTCGCGCAGGTCGAGGATCTCGAACACGCGGCCGTCGGCGCTGTGCAGGTTGCCGTAATCGCCGATCGACATCGGATCTTCGGTAAAGGTGCGCACGCGCACTTCGCCGCGCAGGCCTTGGGCCGCGCCGATCGTGGCCATCAGGATTGGGTTTTCAAGCTTAGCCATACGGGCGTGCCGATCCTTAGTGTCGTTTCCGGTCTTTTACGGCGGCAGAGATTGTCGGGCAAGCGCCGTTATCGTGTGCCGATCTGCAAAGGGAAACGGGTGGCATGTTGCCATGCCACCCGTGACTTTCAGACCTTACGGTCGGAAAAGATTATTCAGCAGAAGCGGCGGCTTCGGCAGCAGCTGCCTTGGCGTCTTCGATCTTCTGTGCCTTTTCAGCAGCGCGCTCGGTTGCCTTCTTGCCCGGCTTTGCCTTTTCCGGGTTGTTCTTGGCATCGCGGGTAGCGATGTTGGCGTCGGCCAGGAAGCGCAGAACGCGGTCGGTCGGCTGTGCACCGTTTTCGATCCAATGCTGGATGCGCTCGGCGTTCAGTTCGATACGGGCCGGGTTGTCCTTGGCCAGCATCGGGTTCCAGGAACCGAGCTTCTCCAGGAAGCGGCCGTCGCGCGGCGAACGGGCGTCAGCCAGAACAACCGTGTAGTAAGGACGCTTCTTGGAACCACCGCGGGCCAGACGAATCTTCAGGGACATTTTTATTCTCCTAGGTTTGGGCCGCCATCCGGCGGGCCGTGTCTCAATAGTTGGTTATGCAGTCTCTTTGGTGCCGCCATGTTCGGCGGCAATCGCTTCATGGTGCCTGATGACTTCCTTGATGACGAAGTTCAGGAACTTTTCCGCGAAATCCGGGTCCAGATTGGCATCCTTCGCCAGCTGGCGAAGGCGTTCGATCTGGAATTCTTCACGCGCCGGGTCGGCCGGCGGCAAATCGTATTGAGCCTTGAGGTGGCCCACTTCCTTGGTGCAGCGAAAACGTTCGGCCAGCATATGCACCAGCGCCGCGTCGATATTGTCGATCGACTGGCGGTAGCTGAGAAGCTTTGCCTTCACTTGCGGGTCAACCATTCTTCGCGCTCCCTCTTATTTCTTCTTGCCCGGCAGACCCGGAAGGCCGGGGAAACCACCGAGACCCGGCAGGCTACCGCCACCGAGACCGGGCATGCCGCCCGGCTTCAAGCCGGCAGCTTCGGCCTGCTTCTGCAGGGCTTCGAGCTGTTTCGGGTCAAGCTTGGAAAGGTCGGGCATGCCGCCCATACCACCCATGCCGCCCATGCCCATCTTGGAGGCAAGGCCGCCCATCATCTGCTTCATCACGCCGCCCTTGCCCTTGCCGCCCATCATTTTCATCATGTCGGCCATCTGGCGGTGCATTTTCAGAAGCTTGTTGATTTCCGCCGCATCCGAGCCGGAACCGGCCGCGATACGCTTCTTGCGGGAATGTTTCAGCATGTCAGGGTTGGCGCGCTCGGCCTTGGTCATCGAGGAGATGATGGCGATCTGGCGATCAAAGGTCTTGTCGCTCATGCCGGATGCGGCGAGCTTGTCCTTCATGCCGGCCATGCCCGGCATCATGCCCATGATGCCACCCATGCCGCCGAGCGATTTCATCTGGCGCAGCTGGTCGGCAAGGTCGTTGAGGTCGAACTTGCCCGACTGCATCTTCTTGGCCATCGCCGCGGCTTTTTCCGCATCGATGTTTTCGGCAGCCTTTTCGACCAGCGAAACGATGTCGCCCATGCCGAGAATACGGTCGGCGATACGGCGGGGATGGAATTCCTCCATCTCCGTCATCTTTTCGCCGACACCGATCAGCTTGATCGGCTTGCCGGTAACGGCGCGCATCGAAAGTGCTGCACCGCCACGGCCATCGCCGTCCATGCGGGTCAGAACGAGGCCGGTAATGCCGACGCGTTCATCGAAATTGCGGGCCAGATTGACGGCGTCCTGACCGGTCAGGCTGTCGGCCACCAGCAGGATTTCATGCGGATTGGACTTGCGCTTGATCTCGGCCATTTCGGCCATCAGCGGCTCGTCGATATGCGTGCGGCCGGCGGTGTCGAGGATGACGACGTCATGGCCGCCGAGCTTTGCTGCCTGCACGGCGCGCGCGGCGATATCGGTCGGCGACTGGCCGGCGATGACCGGCAGCGTATCGACGCCGGTCTGTACGCCCAACTGGCGCAACTGTTCCTGGGCTGCCGGACGACGCGTGTCGAGCGACGCCATCAGCACTTTTTTCTTTTCGCGCTCGGTCAGGCGCTTGGCGATCTTGCCGGTCGTGGTCGTTTTACCAGAACCCTGCAGACCGACCATCATGATGACGACGGGGGCAGCTGCATGAAGGCTGATGCCCACGCCTTCCGAACCGAGCATCTCGACCAGTTCGTCATGAACGATCTTGACGACCATCTGGCCGGGCTTGATCGACTTCAGGACTTCGGCGCCGACGGCCTTTTCACGCACCTTGTCGGTGAAGGCGCGGACCACTTCGAGCGCTACGTCGGCTTCCAGAAGCGCACGGCGAACCTCGCGGAGCGCAGCGGTTACATCCGCCTCGCTCAACGCGCCACGGCCGGTCAGCCCATTCAGAATGGAGCCAAGACGGTCCTGCAGGTTCTCAAACATCACAACTTCCTTCTTCGTTTCCGGGTGCCCGGAAACGTCGGGTCTTTGACCGCTGAAAACAAGACGCCAAGGCGCGCGCAAAGCCAAAAAGCACCCGAGGGCGCAACGCGCTGTCGGATGTTGACCTCCGGGCTCAATATGTCGGCCCCGGTCGGCGGCTCCAAGTCGTGACTTGTCAGCAGATTTTGGGGCTTAAACAGGAAATGGAGCGCAGAGTCAAGGTGTGGCGGGTGTCCGCCATGTTCGGCGACGCTTGAAGCCTGTGCTGCGGCTTCTTATAGATGACGAATGAACCGTCGCAATTTTTTCAAATGACCGGTCTTGCTGCCATCGCCGCGCTTGCCGGCGGGTTCACGGCTAGGAGCGCCATGGCTGGCAACAAGTATTATACGGGTCCCGTCTCGGATCATTTCGACGGCACCCACTTTTTCAATCCGAATGGCGAGGAACCGGCAGGCACGCTTGATCTCCTGCGCTGGAAGCTCGGCAACGGCAATATTCCCTGGCCTGACACATTTGCCAGCCCGTTTCCGCAGGCCATGCCGGAAACCCGCGTCAGCGGCGATCGCATCGTCGTCACCATGGTCGGGCATGCCTCGATGCTCATCCAGGTCGCCGGTCTCAACATCCTCACCGATCCCGTCTGGTCGGAGCGCACCAGCCCATTCAACTGGACCGGCCCGAAACGCGTCAACCCGCCCGGCATCCGCATCGGCGATCTGCCGCCCATCGATATCGTGCTCGTCACCCACAATCACTACGACCATCTCGATCTCGAAACCCTGTGGGTGTTGCAGGGGCGCGACCAGCCGCATTTCATCACCCCTCTTGGCAATGACGCGATCATTCGCACACGCGTGCCGGATGCGAAAATCACGGTGATGGATTGGGGCGGAAATGAAAGTGTTGCGCCCGGCGTTATCTTCCATTGCGAGCCCTGCCACCACTGGTCGGCACGTGGCTTGAACGACCGCCGGCAGGCGCTCTGGGCCGCTTTCGCGTTCGAAACGCCGGCCGGCAAGATCTATCATATCGGCGATACCGGCTTTCACAGCGGCATCAATTATCGCGCGGCGAAGGAAAAACATGGCGGTTTTCGCCTCGCCAACCTGCCGTTCGGCGCCTATGAGCCGCGCTGGTTCATGAAAGCCCAGCATCAAAACCCGGAAGAGGCGGTGGAGGGTATGGCGCTTTGCGGCGCCGCCTTCGTTGCCGGCCATCATTGGGGCACCGTGAAACTTACCAATGAAGGCATCGAACAGCCGGTGGAAGCACTGCATGCCGCGCTCGACAGCCGCAAAATTTCCCGCCATCGTTTCCGTCCGATGCGACCGGGCGAAGTTTTCGATGTGCCGGCGTCCGCTTCCGCAAACACTCCCACTTGACGACACCCATGGCGATTTGCTTGATGCGAAACATGAGTGTTAAGGACAAGAAATGCTGATCGAACTCGAACGCCCGGCCGAATCCACCCGTATCCAGCGACTGAAGGCACTGACCACGGGGACCCACGACACGCTGGATAAGCGCATCATGCGGGCAGAACCGTTTGCCAGCCGCGAGCGTTACGCCCTGTTTCTCGCGGTCCAGCATCATTTTCACGGCGATGTCGCGCCGCTTTATGCATCGGCAGACCTCAATGCAAAACTCCCGGGCCTCGCCGATCGTTGCCGTCTGGAAGCGCTGCGTCAGGATATCGTCGATCTCGGCGGGACAGCAGAAACGCTTGCCTCCACGACCGGGCCTTTGAGCCCGGCTGCAGCACTCGGTTGGGTTTACGTCGCCGAAGGCTCCAACCTCGGCGCCGCCTTTCTGCGCAAGGAAGCGATGAAACTTGACCTGTCCGACGATTTTGGCGCGCGTCACCTTGCCGGTCATCCGGAAGGCCGTGGCCTTCACTGGCGCAATTTCGTGGCCGCCTATAACGACCTGCCGCTTTCGGAAGCAGAAGAGATCGACGCTGCCGAGGGCGCCAAGGCCGCGTTCCGGCGTGTGCATGGGCTGGTGGAGAAGATTTTCGGGTAAGTCTCCTAGCCGATCACCTTCACCACGGTTCCTTTCTGGATGACTTTCATCAGCCGCCGCATATCTCGCAGCTCGACGGCGACGCAGCCGGCAGTCGGCTCAAATCCCGGCCGGATGAGGTGAAAGAAGATCGCCGATCCGCGGTTTCGCCGGCGTGACGAGATATTCCAGTCGAGAACGAGGCAGACATCGTAAAGTCCGTCTGCCCGTTTCATCTCCTCGTGGCTGGGCTTGAACGGCGCCTTGACCAGGCGGTTATAGCTCGGATGGCCGGGCTCATCGCACCACAACATGTCAGAGCGGATGCGGCGCATGGGCAGTGCCGTCGGCAGTGCGCGCACGCGGTCGCCACGGACAAAACCGGAAAGTACGGACATGGCGGCGATCGGCGTTGCGCCGTCCCCTTCCCGCTTGCGCGCGGTTCGCCCGGAGCGACCGATGGCAGCGGGAATGGTGATTGGACCGCATTGGACAAGCGCTCGCGAACGCTTTCCAGGCGCCTGCCGCACCACAATTGTTGGTGGACCCCTTTTCTTTTCGGCCTTTGCTCGCATTTTCCTCACAAGTTTTTGCTTTGCTCATGATTTTATTTGAATTCATAGCAAGCTAGCACTTACATCAAGTGCCCGAAACAGTCGGCCGCGCACCATCCGTGATGGCCCGCGACAACAAAGAGGCAAGTTCTACATGGCAGCACGCACCATCCTTCTGGTCGACGACGATAACGACCTGCGCGAAACGCTGGTCGAGCAGCTTTCCTTTTATGAAGAATTCAACATTCTGCAGGAGAGCAACGCCACCAAGGCGATGCAGGCTGCCAAGGCGGGCCAGATCGACCTGTTGATCATGGATGTCGGCCTGCCGGACATGGATGGACGAGAGGCGGTGAAACTGCTGCGCAAGAGCGGCTTCAAGGCGCCGATCATCATGCTGACCGGCCATGATACCGACAGCGACACCATTCTCGGCCTCGAAGCCGGCGCCAACGATTATGTGACCAAGCCGTTCCGTTTCGCGGTTCTCTTGGCGCGTATCCGCGGCCAGTTGCGTCAGTACGAGCAGAGCGAAGACGCGACGTTTACCGTCGGGCCTTACGTGTTCAAGCCGAGCCAGAAGCTCTTGACCACCGACGACGGCAAAAAGATCCGTTTGACGGAAAAGGAAGCGGCGATCATCCGTTATCTCTATCGCGCCGGCCAGAAGGTTGTTACGCGCGATGTGTTGCTGGAAGAGGTCTGGGGTTATAATTCGGGCGTCACAACCCACACGCTGGAAACCCATGTGTACCGCCTGCGCCAGAAGATCGAGCGCGACCCGTCCAACGCGGAAATCCTCGTGACGGAAAACGGTGGTTACAAGATCGTACCGTAAGGACTTTTAACAATGGCACTTGCCGACGACATTCGCCTGCTCTCGCAGGTGCCATTGTTTTCCGACATGGATGGCGACCAGTTGCGGCTGATCGCTTTTGGTGCAGAACGGCGAACGGTCGCTCACGGCCAGGCGCTGTTTCGCGAACATTCGCCAGCCGAATGCGCCTTCGTGGTGGCAAGCGGGCGCTTCCAGCTATCGACGCTTGGGCGTGATGGCCATATGCAGGTGGAGAAAGAGGTGGGCTCCGGCGCACTTTTGTCCGAACTCGCGCTGATCACGATGGTGGAGCGCAAATACACGGCCGTGGCGCTACAAGACAGCGATGTGCTGAAGGTAACCCGCACCCTGTTCCACCGCCTGCTGGAAGAATATCCGCGCGCCGCACAGATTTTGCAGGCGCGCATCCGTGATAATCTGGTGCGCATGGCGCAGGCGGCAGCCGCGATGGAAAGCCGGTTCCAATAGGGAACGCTGGCCTCGGCGCGTTTGTTAATGGATCCTCCGGTCAAGCCCGAGGATGACCAAAGAGAGAATTTGCGAGGTGCCTCAAGTGGGGATCCAGCAGAAGGCTCATTGGCGGAAAATCCCTCCCACCGTCGTCATCCCCGGCCTCGAGCCGAGGATCCAAACCCAAGCAGCATAATACCACGCATCAGAACTTGAACGTCGCCGTCACCGGCACGTGGTCTGACGGCTGGTTCCAGCCGCGCGCTTCCTTCAGAACCTCGATCTTGTCGAGGAAAGGACCAAGCTCCGGCGACGACCAGATATGGTCGAGGCGGCGTCCCTTGTTGGCGGCTTCCCAATCCTTGGCGCGGTAGCTCCACCACGTGTAGATCTTTTCCGGCTCCGGTGTGTGCTGGCGCATCAGGTCGAGCCAGCCGCCCTTGGCGATGACTTCCTTCATGCCATCGGTTTCGACCGGCGTATGGCTGACGATCTTTAGAAGCTGCTTGTGCGACCAGACATCGTGCTCCAGCGGCGCGATGTTGAGATCGCCGACGAGGATGGAGGACACACCCGGCATATCCGCCTTCAGCACCTTCATCTCTTCGAGAAAATCTAGTTTGTGACCAAATTTCGGATTGATCGTGCGGTCCGGCTCGTCGCCACCGGCGGGGACATAAAAATTATGCAGGCGGATGCGGCGCGAGCCGCGCTCGAAGATCGCCGAGATGTGGCGGGCATCACCGACATTGCAGTAATTCTGGCGATGATCTTCGGAGAGCGGCACCCGCGAGGCGATCGCCACCCCGTGATAACCCTTCTGGCCGTGAATGATGATGTGCTCGTAACCGAGCGCTTTCAGCGGAGCGAGCGGAAATTCCGGCTCCTGGCACTTGATCTCCTGCAGGCAGAGAATATCCGGCTGATGTCGGGCAATAAACTGCTCGACGATCGGCATGCGCAGCCGCACCGAATTGATGTTCCAGGTGGTGACGGAAAATGACATTCGAAAAATCCCCTGCTGTTGCGCAAGGGTCTATGAAATTTAACATGCCCTGAAAAGCAGAAAGGCCGCCATTTCGGCGACCCTTCGAATTCTTGTCCGGCTGTAAACAGCTTATCGGCGGTGAACCGCCTGGTAGTCGATCTGGAAAACCTTGTCGTCGAACTGCGTACCGTTCTGGACATTGTAGATCATTACCGAGGTTTCCTTGTTCTGGAGATCGGTAATGGTCCACTGACGCAGGTCGTATGTTTTCGGATCGAACATCATGGTGATGGTGGAATCACCAAAAATGCTCTTGTTACCGAGCACGATGGTGATCAGATCCGACTCTTCCTTGACGTCGCGCACCGTCTGGTTCTGCAGGTCGATCTTGTCCGACAGAAGCAGGCTGAGCGGTGTCTTGGACAGCGGATAGATATCCCAGGTCTTCAGCTTCAGGTTACCAATGACGACGTTCTTGCCGTCGGCGATGACGCGGATCGGCGACGGATCCTCGAAATTGAAGCGCAGCTTACCGGGACGTTCGATGAAGAACTTTCCGCCTGTCTGTTCACCGCGCGGGCCGAACTGCACAAATTCGCCCATCATGGTTTTGACGGAGGAAAAATGGTCGGCGATCTTCTGCGCCGAGGCGGTGCCTTGCGCGAGTGCGGGCAGGCCGATGAGACTTCCAACCGCCGTGGCCGTGACGCCGGTGACAAAAGCGCGGCGGCTGAGGGAGGGCGTCAGGATCTGCGGCATGGTCTTCAGTGTCATTCAGTATTCTCCTTCAGTCTCTTCCTCACCATAAAAGGCGGCGGCTTGATGGCCGCGCCTTATCACAGCGCGGTTACCGATCGAGAATATCGTTCTCTGTCGGCACCAGTATCTCGCGTTTTCCGGCATGGTTGGCCGGGCCGATCAGTCCCTCCTGCTCCATTCGCTCGATCAGCGATGCAGCGCGGTTGTAACCGATGCCCAGCCGACGCTGGATGTAGGACGTAGACGCCTTGCCGTCACGCAGCACGATTGCCACTGCCTGATCGTAAGGATCATCCGAATCCGAGAGATTGGATGTGCCCGCCGGGCCGCCTTCGTCGTCATCCTCGTCGTCTGCCGTAATTGCTTCGAGATATTGGGGCGCACCCTGGCTTTTCAAGTAGGAGACGATTTCCTCGACTTCGTTATCCGAGACGAACGGCCCATGGACACGCTGGATGCGGCCACCACCGGCCATGTAAAGCATGTCGCCCATGCCCAGCAGCTGTTCGGCACCCTGCTCACCAAGGATGGTGCGGCTGTCGATCTTGGACGTAACCTGGAAGGAGATACGCGTCGGGAAGTTTGCCTTGATCGTGCCGGTGATGACGTCGACCGACGGACGCTGGGTCGCCATGATGACATGGATGCCGGCGGCACGCGCCATCTGCGCCAGACGCTGGACCGCGCCTTCGATATCCTTGCCGGCCACCATCATCAGGTCGGCCATTTCGTCGATGACGACGACGATATAGGGCAGCGGCTTGAGATCGAATTCTTCCGTCTCGTACATCGCTTCGCCGGTCTGGCGATCGAACCCTGTCTGCACGGTGCGGGTCAACACTTCACCCTTGGCGATCGCCTGTTCGACACGGGTGTTGAAGCCGTCAATGTTACGGACGCCGATCTTCGACATCTTCTTGTAACGCTCTTCCATCTCGCGGACGGTCCACTTGAGCGCAACGACCGCCTTTTTCGGATCCGTGACGACAGGTGAGAGCAGATGCGGAATGCCGTCATAGATCGACAGTTCCAGCATTTTTGGATCGATCATGATCAGGCGGCATTTTTCCGGGCTGTGACGGTAAAGCAGCGACAGGATCATGGTGTTGATGGCAACGGATTTACCAGAACCGGTGGTACCAGCAACGAGAAGATGCGGCATCTTGGCAATATCGACGATGACGGGTTCACCGCCGATCGTCTTGCCGAGCGCCATGGCAAGTTTTGCCTTGCTGCCCTCGAAATCGCGGCTGCCGATCATTTCGCGCAGGTAGACGGTTTCGCGGGTGGAATTGGGCAGTTCGATACCGATGGCATTGCGGCCGGGAACGACGGCGACGCGAGCGGCGATCGCGCTCATCGAGCGGGCGATATCGTCGGCGAGACCGATGACGCGCGACGACTTGATGCCGGGGGCCGGCTCCAGTTCGTAAAGCGTGACGACGGGGCCCGGACGGACATGGATGATCTCGCCCTTGACGCCAAAGTCTTCCAGCACGCCTTCGAGCATGCGGGCATTCTGTTCCAGCGCGTCAGCAGATAGAGACGCATCGCGGGCAACGGCTTTCGGCTCCGTCAACAGATGCACGGAGGGTAGCTGGAAACCTTCAGCATCGATGAACGAGGACTGAGCTTCGCGACCGACACGCGCACTCGGTTTTGGCGCCGCTGCTGCCGGCGTGACACGCGAACTGCCACGGGCACGCGGGCTGGAGACGAACTCATCGTCATCCGGCAGGATACCGGCCGGACGGCGCATGCCGACATCGTCATCATATTCGTCGCCATCATCCTGCGACATGGACGGCGCGGCAACGGCACGGCGGGCCATGGTGCGGTTGGCAAACTCTCCGCCATCCATGGACGGTTCGCGACGGTCGCCACGGTTCATCGCCTTGGCACGCACCGGTTCGTTGAGGCCGCCGAATTCGTCATCGTTGAAATCATAAGGCTGTTCGTGGTGACCGCCCATACGGCTGCGGGACTTGATTCCGAACAGACGGCGGACCTGAGCATGGCCCATATACCAATAGTGGGCGAGCGCACCGAAGGCGAGGAAACCGCCAAAGCCGCCTTCGTCCTCGTCGTCGTCATCCTGCGCGGCATTGCGGCGTGGGGGTGCCGGAACGTCATCCTCGTCGACTTCGACTGCTTCGCGGTGACCGATCAGACCGGAAGAAAAGAACATCAGCCACGCGGTCGGCACGGCAAAAATGCAACCGAGAACGGTGGCAAGCATGCCGGTGGGATAAGCGCCGACAAAAAGAGCTGGGAAACGTAGGATCATATCGCCCAGGACACCGCCGATACCATTGGGAATGGGCCAGGTGAGTGGTGCCGGAAAACAGCCGAGAGTGGCGGCACCGGCAAGGGCTGCACCCGCCCAGGCCGCGATACGGGCCGGCATGCGGTCGATATGACGACCGGTGATCAGTGCCATCGCCCAGGCAAGCACCGGCAGAAGCGCAAGCACGCTGGCAAGGCCCAGAAACTGCATCATCAGGTCGGCAAAGGCCGCACCGGCCGACCCGAGAAGGTTCGTCGGCTGATTATCAGTGGCGTAGGAGAAGCTCGGATCGGCAACGTTCCACGTTGCCAGCGCGGCAATGCCAAGCGCGAGCCCGAGAAAGATCCCGAAACCAAGAAGCGCCAGAACCTGACGCATGACGAAAGCGGTAAGCACAAGGCGCGTCGAACGATGCGCCATGGCTGCCGAATTGCTTCTGCTCATTATCACCAGCCTGTAACCAGTTTTGGGCATGGCGGTCGGTCCGGCGGCCCGACACGCAATGCGCCCAGTTGAGACAGAGGCTACCGAAAGCAGGTTAACGCAACTTTAACCACGCCTGTAAGGGCAAAATTTACCCAACAAAAAGGCCCGAAACGGGCTGTTTCGGGCCTTTCAGAAGGATTTCGAGATGTCAGGTTCGCGCGACAGTAGCGGCCGCCGCGCGAAAACCGATTAATTGTGGTAGGCGGCTTCGCCATGCGAGGCGAGGTCGAGACCTTCGCGTTCTGCTTCGACCGTGACGCGCAGACCGACGATCAGATCGACGATCTTGTAAAGGACGAAGGAGCCGATACCGCACCATGCGATGGTGACGAGGACGGCGTAGAGCTGGGTCATGAACTGGCCGCCCATGGTGACGCCATCGGCATAACCGATGCCGCCGAGCGACGAGGAGGCAAAGATGCCGGTGGCAAGCGCACCGAAAAGACCGCCGATACCGTGGACGCCAAAGACGTCAGCCGTGTCATCGTAACCAAACTTGTTCTTCACGACCGCCACGAAGAAGTAGCACAGCGGCGAAACGATGAGGCCCATGATGATGGCGCCCATCGGGCCGGCAATGCCGGCAGCCGGTGTAATGGCAACGAGACCGGCGATCATGCCCGAAACGGCACCGAGCAGCGAAGCCTTGCCGCGGGTAAACGTTTCGACGATGCACCACGACAGGATGGCAGCGGCGGTGGCAACGAAGGTGTTGACGGTTGCGAGCATCGCGCCGCCGGAAGCCTCGAGGTTGGAACCGGCGTTAAAGCCGAACCAGCCGAACCACAGCATGGCGGCACCGACGAGCGTCAGCGTCATCGAGTGCGGAGCCATCATGTCCTTGCCGAAGCCGGTACGCTTGCCGACCATGATCGCACCGATGAGGCCTGCAAGACCGGCATTGATGTGAACGACCGTGCCGCCTGCGAAATCAAGCGCGCCCCAGCCGAAGATCAGGCCGTTTGCATCCCAGACCATGTGGGCGATCGGGAAATAGACGAAGGTGACCCACAGAATGCAGAACAGAACTGCGGCCGAGAACTTGATGCGCTCGGCAAAGGCGCCGACGATCAGGGCTGGCGTGAGGGCTGCAAAGGTCATCTGGAACATCACGAAGATGAATTCCGGAATGACGACGCCATCGGAGAAGGTGGCAGCGGTCGAATCGACCGTGACGCCCGAGAGGAACATCTTTGCCGTGCCGCCCCAGAAAGCAGAGGTACTGCCACCAAAGGCGAAGGAGTAACCGTAGGTCACCCAGATCAGCATGACAGCGGCCGCGACGACCGTGCACTGCATCAGCACCGACAGCATGTTCTTGGTGCGCACGAGGCCGCCGTAAAACAGCGCAATGCCCGGCATGATCATGAAGAACACGAGAAGCGTGCAGATGAACATGAAGGCGGTATCGGCCTTGTCCGGAACCGGGGTTGCCGCAGCAGCAGTGGCAGCTGGTGCTGCCGCTTCCTGGGCAAAGGCGACGGCCGGAGCGAGAAGCGCCGAAGCGGCTGCTCCCACGCGTCCAAGGGTGGAAAACGTTTTGAATTGCATAGCTCTAAATCTCCCCTGAACGCCCTGCTTAAAGTGCTTCGGTGTTGGTTTCGCCGGTGCGGATGCGCACGGCCTGTTCGATCGAATAGACAAAAATCTTGCCGTCGCCGATCTGGCCCGTCTTGGCAGACGAGGCGATAGCTTCCACGGCTTTTTCGACGACATCGGCTGCGACGGCGATTTCGATTTTCAGCTTCGGCAGGAAGCTGACGGCATATTCGGTACCGCGATAGATTTCGGTATGTCCCTTCTGGCGCCCGTAACCCTTGACCTCGGTTACGGTCAGGCCTTGGATACCGACTGCCGTGAGTGCTTCGCGCACCTCATCGAGCTTGAACGGCTTGATAATGGCCATCACGATTTTCATGTGGTTTCCCATCCTTCGTTATGTCGGCGAATGGCCGATGTTCCCTGATCGATGGCTGATCAGGCACATCGACTACGCCCTACCATTCAAGGCGCGTGCCAGATTCAAAATGGAGATCAAGTTATTGAAATAAAAAACAAAAATAAAAGGCCGCCAAACTTGCGAAGCTTGGCGGCCTAAAAATTGACCAATTTTTCAGCGTAATTTTCTAAATGACTACAATTTAGTCATTTGCCCGTTTGCGAATCAATCCTTCTTGCGCCACCGACGCGACCAGCACACCGGAACGCGTAAAAATGCTGCCACGGGTCATTCCGCGGGCATTGCGGGCATTCGGACTATCCTGCGTGTAGAGCAGCCAGTCATCGAACGCGGGCGGACGGTGAAACCACATGGCGTGATCGATGCTGGCCGCCTGAATGCTCGGATCAAAAATCGTCGAGCCGTGCGCGTAAAGCGACGTATCCAGCAATGTCATGTCGGACAGGTAGGCCAGCACCGCCGCCTGCATGCCGCGATCATCCGGCACCGGGCCTGTGGTGCGCACCCAGATCTGCTGTTCCGGATCGAGTTTTTCACGCGTCATGTAATGGCGCAGCGAGACCGGGCGGAACTCCACCGGACGCTTCTGGCCCCAGTATTTCCGGATCGCCTCGGGAGCATGCGACAGAACCTGCGCCTGAAAATCGTCCTCGCCCAGCAACTGTTCCGGCGGCGGCACCTTTGGCATGTCGATCTGGTGGTCGAAGCCGAGCTCATCGATCTGAAACGACGCCGTCATCGTAAAGATCGGGCGACCGTGCTGGACGGCGACGACGCTGCGGGTGGTGAAACTGGAGCCATCCCGCATGCGCTCCACCTGATAGACGATCGGCACCGCCGGATCGCCGGGACGCAGAAAATAGGCGTGCAGCGAATGGGTGAAACGATCCGCATCCACGGTGCGTTGCGCGGCGACAAGCGCCTGCGCGATCACCTGCCCGCCAAAAACGCGCTGCCAGCCTACCTTTGGGCTTTTGCCGCGAAACAGGTTTTCCTCGAGCTTTTCCAGATCGAGCGTGGCCAACAGGCCATCCATGGCGGAGCGTGTGGAATCGTCATTATGCGGCATTTTGATCAGTCCCGGTGATAGGAAGCCGAAGAGGCATGCTCTATATAGACCATGAAATGCAATAGCGAACGGAGCGTCAAATGCTGGACATGCTGATCGTCGGAGGCGGCTATGTGGGCCTCAGCGCCGCGGTGGCCGTCAAGCAGGCAGCACCACACCTTGCTGTGGAAGTGATCGAAGCAGCACCCGAAGGCGTGTGGGAAAAGGACGAGCGCGCCTCCGCCGTGATCGCCGCCGCCAGCCGCATGCTCGACGTTTTTGGCGCATGGCAGGAGATCCTGCCGGACGCACAGCCGATCAACCGCATGATCGTCACCGATTCGCGAACCTCCGATCCCGTCCGACCCGTTTTCCTGACTTTTGACGGTGACGTCGAGGACGGAAAGCCTTTTGCGCACATGATCCCCAATGTCTCGATGGTACGGGCGCTGCGCAATGCTTGTGCGCGCCTCGGCATCACCATCCGCCACGGTGTTTCCGGCACCGGCTTTGTCGCCGGCAACACGGCGACGACACTGTCTCTTTCGGACGGCTCGACGGTCGAGACCCGCCTGCTTGTCGCATGCGACGGCGTTCGGTCAAAGCTGCGCGACATGGCCGGCATCAAGACGGTGAGCTGGAAGTACGACCAGTCCGGCATCGTTGCGACCGTGGAACATGAACGACCGCATGACGGCGTGGCCGAAGAACACTTTTTGCCGTCCGGCCCGTTTGCCATCCTGCCATTGACCGGCAATCGCTCATCGCTGGTCTGGACCGAGCGCACGGCCGATGCCGAAAGGCTGGTCGCCTCCGACGATCTAGTTTTTGAAGAAGAATTGCAGCGCCGGTTTGGCCACAAGCTGGGGGAATTGCGTGTACTGGGTGGCCGCAAGGCGTTTCCGCTCGGCCTCACCCTGTCGCGTTCCTTCGTGGCGCAGCGGTTTGCATTGGCGGGCGATGCCGCGCACGGCATTCACCCGATTTCCGGACAGGGCCTCAATCTTGGCTTCAAGGATGTGGCGGCCCTCGCCGAAACCGTGGTTGAAGCCGACCGGCTTGGCCTCGACATCGGCTCGCTGAACGTGTTGGAGCGTTACCAGTCCTGGCGCCGCTTCGACACCTTTAGAATGGGCGTGACGACCGACGTGCTGAACCGGCTGTTCTCCAATGATATCGGCCCGATCCGCATCGCCCGCGATCTGGGACTCGGCATCGTCGAACGCCTGCCGGGTGTGAAATCCTACTTTATCGGCGAAGCGGCCGGCACATCGGAGAAGGGCGGACCACGCCTTTTGGCCGGTCAGGCGATTTAAGGTCAGAGGTTTGCACACGATCCTCGGGCCAATGCCCGAGGTGACGGCGAGCCTTCAGTCTTCCAGCTTGCGGGCTTCGGATACGAGCATGATCGGGATGCCGTCACGGATCGGATAGGCGAGCCGCACGCCTTCCGACACGAGCTCGTTGGTATCGCGCTTGAAAACCAGCCGCCCCTTGGAAAGCGGGCAGACCAGCAGTTCCAACAGCTTTGGATCAACCTTGCTCAGTCTTTCGTCCATCACCTTGCCTATTGCAGCCTTGTCGTATCAGCCTCGCCAAAGCCACGCGCGAGCAGGATCTCGGTGATCGCAATCAGCGTATCGGCACGCGACTTGAGGTCCGGGGCTTCCAGCAATGCCTGTTTTTCGGCCGGACCGAAAGGGGACATCATCGACAGCGAGTTGACCAGCGTACGATTTCCGGCACGCTCCACACTTTCCCAGTCGGCTTCCAGCTTGTTGGCATCGAGATAATCGCGAAAGACGCGCAGCAGCGCCTCACGATCAACCGACGCCTCGTCATCGTCCGTCAGGTCCGAGAGAAACGGCGAGATCTTGAATGTGCGGAAGGGATGGCCGTCGCCGATCTCGTCAAGAAGGCGAAAACGGCAAATGCCACTAAGCGAAGTGATGTAACGACCGTCGCCTGTCTCACCGAAAGAAGTGATGCGCCCGACACAGCCGATATGGCTGAGGGCAGACCGCGTGCCCTCTTCGCCATCATGTTCGCCCATCGCGGGCTGCACCATACCGATCAGGCGGTTGCCGGAAATGGCCGCATCGAACATGGCCAGATACCGTGGTTCGAAAATATTGAGGGGGAGTTGCCCACCGGGCAGGAGAAGCGCGCCCGTGAGGGGAAAAACGGGGATTTTTTCGGGAATATCCTCGAGTTTCAGATATCGCGCGTTGCCAACATGCATGCCTAACCTCCGGAAGTTCCGGCGGTCCCTCCCGCGGCCGTGTTTCATGCCGGCTGACCGCCTCACGAGTAATGTGGGGCGGTCATGCCGAAACGCAAGTGCAAGATTTGATCAGGAAAACAGAATGGACGAAAGCCGGCGGCGGGCCGAGATAGTCGCAGGATCTTTTGGACCCCAGACTTCGAAAAACTGCAGAAGCTGACGACGCGCACCATCCTCGTCAAATGTGCGATCCTTGCGCATGATGGTGAGCAGATGTTCGGCAGCAGCCTCGCGATCGCCCTGCACGTTGAGAATCTTTGCAAGGTTCATACGGGCTTCGTGATCATCCGGATTGGCGGCAAGCGCCTGTTCAAGCGCCACAGGATCACCCAGCTTGCGGGCTTCTTCGATCTGTTCGAGCTTCGTCTTCACCGTCTGGATCGCGGGATCAGCAGCCATTTCTTCCGGCAACGAGGCGAGCATCTGCGACGCACGCGCAGTTTCACCGAGCGTGATCAGGCACTGCATCATGCCGGCGGCCGCGTTGGCGTTTTCCTGATCCGCCTGCAACACCGCGCCGTAAAGCTGGGCCGCTTCCTGCACCTGGCCGGAAGCCAGCAGGCCTTCAGCTTCGGTCAGCGCTGCCTCGATTTCGGCAGCCTGATCGGCACCGGGAGGGCCCGCGAGCTTTTCGACAAATTCACGCACCTGGCTTTCCGGTACGGCGCCCATGAAACCATCAACCGGGCGGCCATCGACAAAGGCGATGACGGCCGGGATGGACTGGATGCCGAGCTGGCCGGGAATGGACGGATGATCATCGATGTTCATCTTGGCCAGACGGACGGCACCACCGGCGTCATTGACCACTTTTTCGATGACAGGCGTCAACTGCTTGCAGGGACCGCACCACGGCGCCCAGAAATCGACCAGCACCGGACGGATACGAGACTCTTCCAGAACATCCCTGGTGAAACCGGCCGTGGTCGTATCAACGATCACGTCACCGGCCGAAGCCGGAGACTCGGCGGAAGCCGGGGTCGGCTCGGCAGGCGCCGGAGCTGCGGGGGCACCACCATAGGAAACCGAGGTGCCGCCACCATAAGACTGGCCGTAGGAACCGCCATACTGGCTGCCGCCATAAGGATTGTTCGTGTCGCTCATGATGGTCTCCCCGGAAAGTGTCTGATTGCCTTTATATGTAGGCTAAAAAGATCGTATGTCAGCCCGTTACTTTCAAGACAAGCGGTTCATGCCCGGTGGCGTTGAAGAAGCGGACCAGATCATCGGTTGAAACCGAGGTCGTTGCATCATTGGACAGCGGGTGGCCGTTAATGATCTCGTGCTCCATCAATGCCTCGTCCAAGACAAAGGTGACATTCTTGTCCTTGTCATTGAAAGCTGCAAACACCGTTACGGAGCCTGGGATGACGCCCAGAAACTCGATCATCTTTTCCGGACGGCCGAACGAGACGCGACTGGAAGCGCCAATGACCTTGTGTATGGTTTTCAGGTCCACCTCGGCGCGCTCCTCGACGGTGACGACGAAATACTGGTCCTTCTTGTCCTTCACGAACAGGTTCTTGGTGTGGGCGCCGGGGATTTCGTCGCGCAGGCTCTCGGACTCCGAAACGGTGAAGACGGGCGCGTGGGTTTTCGTCTTATGCGGGATGCCGAGACTATCCAGAAACTTGAAAAGGTCGTCGGCAGTGGCGGGCAGCGTTACGGGCTGGGTGGTCTCGGTCATATCATGCGCTTCCGTTCTGATGTTTCCGCGACATTAGACAGCGCTTTTGAACGCAACAAGGTCTGCAAGCGACATGATAGGACCAGCAAACCCGCCTGCCCTGTCCGCATATCCATTTTTCCAGCCGCCAAAGATTTTCTTCGCGCCCACGCAATTTCCCTGTTGCATTTGAAAATGGTTTGAGCGATACACCGCCTCGTCGCAGCGATGCGGCCCACGGTTCAGCATAACTACCCCGGACCGGTGGATTATGAGCGGGTGTAGCTCAGGGGTAGAGCATAACCTTGCCAAGGTTAGGGTCGAGCGTTCGAATCGCTTCACCCGCTCCATTTTCTCTTCAAAACAGTTCTCATGACATGACGATATGGCCGAGCCGGAAACGGCTTCGCGCGGTCTGCCGAAAAAATTTCGCGTCCGGCGGAATAAACCGCGTTCGGCTTGCGTATATTCGGTCATGAGCAACAAACGACAGCCCTTTGACGTTCTGGCACAGCTTTCGAGCTTGCGCCGTTACGCGCGTTCGCTTGTTCGCCACCCGGACGATGCGGAAGACCTTGTGCATGACGCGCTGGTGCGCGCCTATGAGCGCAAGGCGACATTCCGCACCGGCGGCAACCTGCGCAATTGGCTGCTGTCGATCGTGCACAATACCCATATCGACCGTCTGCGCCGGGCAAAATCGCTCGACCGCCGCCATGACGATGCGGCCTATCTGATCGATACCGTCGAGCAGGCGGACCCCAGTCATTCGATCCGCCTGAAACAGCTGCGCGACGCCTTTCACGGCCTGCCCGACGAACAGCGCGATGCCCTGCATCTGGTGGCGATCGAAGGTCTTTCCTATCAGGAAGCCGCAACCGCACTTTCAATTCCTGTCGGCACGCTGATGTCGCGCATTTCGCGTGCGCGCGAAAAACTGCGCGCTTTCGAGGAAGGCCGGCGCAATGCCACACCCAGTCACCTGAAGATCATTGGAGGCGGACGCGATGAAACCCGTTGACCCGATCCTGCCCACCGATATCGACGCCTATGTGGACGACCAGCTCGACACCGCGCGCCGGATCGAGGTGGAGGCTCATCTTTCCGAACACCCGGAGATCGCCGCCAAGGTGATGGCCGATCTTTCGATCCGTGGCGAACTGCGTCTGGCGCTGGCGAAGGCGCCGACGCATGGAAGGCCGGAAACCCGCGAGGCCGCCCGCCGTCTGCAGGGCGCACTGTCGCGAAACCGCTTGTTCCATTCGATCCAGCGGGTGGCTGCCATCGGCCTGCTGCTGTGCGCCGGCTGGTTTGCCAACAGCACCGTCGGTCCGTTCACCCCAAGCACGGTGGAAGCCTCGACGCCGGTTCCGAGTTTTGTCGATGCGGCCATCAGCGCGCACACAACGTCGAAACTGCGCGAAACCATGCCTTCGCAGATGGAGGCAGCCAATTACGATGCCGCCGGCATCCGCTCCGCCACCGCCATCGTCATGCCGGACATCCCGGCTGACTGGCAGGTGAAGGACGTGCAGATCTTTCCATCCGCCTTCGGCCCAAGCGTCGAGGTGACCATCCTGCGCGATGGTCGCGAGCGGCTGTCGCTGTTTGCCGTACGCCCCGGCAGTTTTGCCGTGCAGCAGGCGACACTGACGAAGTCTGCCGGCGTGCAGGCTTCCTATTGGCAGATCGGCGACGTCGCTTATGCGCTCGTCTCTGAAACCCAGAATCCAAACCAGTTGAAGGACGAGGCACAGACCCTCGCCGACACGCTTTATTAAAATCACAAGAGGAGCAATTTGATGAATACGCCTCGCTTCGGCTACAATTCCTCCGTCCAGTCCCGCGCGGATTTCGACGAGGGCCTGCGCCAGCATATGCTGCGCATCTACAACTACATGGGTCTCGGCCTTGTCATCACCGGCCTCATCGCCTTCGTCGTCGGCTCGACGCCGGCGCTGTACGTGCCGATCTTCTCCACCCCGCTCAAGTGGGTGGTGATGCTGGCGCCGCTCGCCTTCGTGTTCTTCTTTTCGTTCAAGATCCAGTCCATGTCGGCGGCCTCCGCCCAGATGACCTTCTGGATCTTCTGCGCCGTGATGGGTCTGTCGCTCGCTTCCGTGTTCCTCGTGTTCACCGGCGCCAGCATTGCCCGCACCTTCTTCATCGCCGCCACCATGTTCGGCGCGACCAGCCTCTACGGTTACGTCACCAAGCGTGACCTCACCAAGCTGGGCTCGTTCATGATCATGGGTCTGATCGGTGTGATGATCGCCTCGGTCGTCAACATCTTCCTCGGCTCCAGCGCCCTGCAGTTCGCTGTCTCGGTCATCGGTATCGTGGTCTTCCTCGGCCTGACCATGTGGGACACGCAGAACATCAAGCAGCAGTATGCCGAAAACTTTGACCAGGAGAGCCAGCAGAAGATGGCCGTCATGGGCGCGCTCTCGCTCTACCTGAACTTCGTCAACATCTTCCAGCTGCTGCTGAACTTCACCGGCCAGCGCGAAGAATAAGACCGAGCGAAACAAGGAGTATCCTTCATGGACCAGAACGACCGCCATGCAATCGACGGCCTGTTCGGTAAACTGAAGCAGGTGGAAGGCCAGACCGGACCACGGGATGGCGAGGCCGAAACCTTCATCAACCAGCGCGTCGCATCACAGCCGGCAGCGCCCTATTTCATGGCACAGACGATCGTCGTGCAGGAACAGGCGCTTGAAGCTGCCCAGCGTCGGATCGAGGAACTGGAACACCAGGCCTCGGCACGACCGGCCGGCGGCGGCGGGTTTTTCTCCAGCATGTTCGGCAGCAATAGCCAGCCGCGTCAGCAGCCCGCCAATACCGCTGCCTATCGCGGTGGCGCACCGGCGACAGCTGGAGCCTACGGCAATCAGGGTCATGCCCAGAACGCCTATGCTGATCCCAATGGTCAAGCGGACGGGCAGCAGGGCGGACAGTCGAGCGGCCCATGGGGTCGCCAGGGTGCCGCGCAGCGCGGCCCCATGGGCGGTGGCGGCGGCTTTCTGGCCGGTGCCGCACAGACAGCCATGGGCGTCGCCGGCGGCGTGCTCATCGGCAATGCCATCATGGGCATGATGGGCGGCAACGAGGCGCAGGCGGCGGAAACGCCGGCCCCTGAACCGGCACAGCCGGCCGAAGATGCCGATACCGGAATGGATGACGGCGGCGACGACATGGATTTCTGATCCTTATCGCCTTCACCATCCGAAATGGCCGCGCCTGCCCGCGGCCATTTCTTTTTTCTGTCACCTCTTTCCCCTACAAGCCACGCATCGGCCGCAATAAACATATCTCTGGACTCGATGGCTTCAGACGAAACATTCATGCGCGCCGACAAGGGTGATGCAGGGCGAAGCGACCTGCGCTTTTCAGAAATCCTCGCAAACCTTGCCGGTGACGAAAGCCGTGAGCGCATATCAGTCGGCGACATTCTTGCCAGCATGGATGATCGCGCCATCGCCGCGCTGATCTTTGTATTTTCGGTACCGAACTGCTTTCCGACGCCGCCCGGCACATCCTCCGTCCTCGGTATTCCGCTGATCTTTCTGACAGCGCAACTGATGCTGGGCATGAAACCCTGGTTGCCACGGCTGATCGCCGATCGCTCGATGACCAGGGTCGACTTTGCCGCGATGATGGCAAGAACCCAGCCATGGATCATCAAGGCGGAGCGGATGCTGAAACCGCGGCTGCAGGCTTTTGCGACACCTCTCGCCGAACGGCTTTTAGGTGGCCTCTGCCTGATCCTCGCGCTCGTGCTGGCACTGCCGATCCCGCTCGGCAACATGCTGCCGGCCTTAGCGCTGTGCATCATCGCCTTCGGCATTCTGGAAAAGGATGGTGTCTGGACGATCGCAGGAACTGCGACCGGTGTGGTTTCACTCGGTGTTGTGGCAGGCGTCGTTTACGCCATGGTCAAGAGCGCCATCTACCTGCTCCTGACCTTCTTCCAATAGTCAGCTGCGCGAAAACACATAGTCGGTTTCCTGCCGCAACGTCTCACCGGGTCGCAGCACGGCGGTCGGAAAACGCGGATGGTTGGCAGCATCCGGCCAGACCTGGGTTTCCAAGCAGAAACCGCTGTAATTGTCGTAAGGCCGGCCACCGATGCCGGATACCGGCACGTGCAGTTTCACCCCGGCATAAAACTGCACACCTGGCTCGGTGGTACGCACTTCCATGGCGACGCCGGAATTGAGGCTGCGCACCAGCGCCACGCTGCGCTTTTCGACACGTTCGGTCGAAAGGCAGAAATTGTGGTCGTAAGGCACCTGCACACCTTCGACCTCGCGGCGGATCGGCCGCATCTCGCGAAAATCGAAATCGGTTTCCGTCACCGGAATCAGTGAGCCGGTCGGCATCAGCATGTCATCGACCTGCAGATAGTGATCGGCGGCCAGCATGATCTGGTGATCAAGGATCGTGTCGCTGCCATCGAGATTGAAATAGGAATGCTGGCAGACATTGCATATGGTCGGCTTGTCGGTGGTCGCCTCGTAGACCACCGAAAGAACGCCTTCATCCTTCAGGTGATAGGTGGCGGTGATCGTGCAATTGCCCGGGTAACCGCCACGGCCATCCGCATCGATGATCGACAGCACGACACGGTCGGCGGAAAGATCAACGATCGTCCAGTTGCGCCTGGCGATGCCGTCGCTGCCGCCATGCAGGTGGCCGAGACCGTTTTCGTTGAGTTCCAGCTGGTACTCGACGCCATCGAGTTCAAAACTGCCGGCGCTGATGCGATTGGCAACCCGCCCGGGCGTGGCGCCGAAATAGGGTGAGTGGCGCAGATATTCATCGAGCGTGTTGAGGCCGAGCACCAGCGGCGCATCGTGACCTTCGAGCCGAAGGTCCTGAATGACCGACCCCCAGGTCAGCACCGTTGCCGTCAGTCCGCCACCGGATATCGTTACCCGATGCACGGTTTCTCCCTTCGGCGTGTGACCGAAAACCTCGCGTTCCCCTGCAACCATAAAAGCAGCTCCCTCAACCTGAGACAGCAACCTCTCTTATTTCGACTGCCTTAGCAATGGCTTACGCATCGTCGCGATGATGAAAATCATGCGACGCAATATTCTGGTCGCAAACCCTGCCGATCAGTTGCGGCCCTTGCCGATCTCCTCGAGATCATAGGCCGTTGTCTGATACATCTCGTTGATCCAGTTGCCGAAGAACAGATGCGCATGGCTGCGCCAGCGGTTCTGCGGCGTCAGCTCGGCATCGTTATGCGGAAAATAGTCATGCGGCATCTTGATCGGGATACCGGCATCGACATCGCGGAAATATTCATCGGCGAGCGAAGTGGAATCATATTCCACATGGTTGAACATGAAGAGGCGATTGCCCTTCTTTTCATGCACGAGGCAGACGCCCATTTCTTCGGATTCCATCAGGATTTCCAGATCCGGGATTTTGGCGATGTCTTCGCGGCGCACCTCTGTCCAGCGTGACACCGGCACCTGAAAATCGTCGGAAAAACCATTGAGATAAACCGAAGCCGGCGCCAGATTGCGGTGGCGATAGACGCCAAACGCCTTTTCATCGAGCTGGTGTTTGGGCACGCCGTGGAAATGATAGATGGCCGCCATCGCGCCCCAGCAGACATTCAGCGTCGAATGGACATTGGTGTGCGTCCAGTCGAGGATCTGCTTCAGTTCGTCCCAATAGGTGACGTCCTCGTAAGGCAGCAGTTCCACGGGTGCACCGGTGATGATGAAACCGTCGAACTTGCGGTCCTTCACCTCTTCCCAGGTCTCGTAGAAGGACAGGAGATGTTCTTCGGACGTGTTCTTGGCCTTGTGGCCGCCGATACGGATGAGCGAGAACTGAACCTGCAGAGGCGAGGCGCCAACGAGGCGCGCCATCTGGATCTCTGTCTTGATCTTGTTGGGCATGAGGTTGAGCAAGCCGATCTGCAACGGGCGGATGTCCTGCCGCACGGCGGCGGTCTCGGTCATCACGCGCACGCCTTCTTCAACCAGGGTCGTGAAGGCAGGCAGGGTATCGGGAATCTTGATCGGCATGTCGGAACCCACAAAACAAAAAACCGGCCGCAAAAAATCGCAGACCGGTCCGTGGGGAGTACCTATTCCTCGCGGCCCTTTAGCGACTTTTTTAACGTGGCTGCAAGCCGGCCGGCCAAATCACCACGAAGTTCGGTATATCAGATAATCCTTGCCAGAGCCGGCGTCAATGGGAGCATGATTTTGCGCCGGACAGACGGATTGCCCGCACTCTCCCCTGTTCGATGAAATTTGCGGAATGCGGGCGTCACGCTTTCCCTTTTTCGCCAGTTTGCGCTATGGGCAGTGCCGATGACATCAACGACCTTCACCATCCTTCTCGGCGGCCCGCTTAATGTAACCGACCGCGTGCGCGAAATGCTGGCCGGCAGCCGCATCATTGCGGCCGATAGCGGCATGCGGCATGCGCAAGCGCTTGGGCTTGAGCCGGAATTGTGGGTAGGCGATTTCGATTCCTCAGACGAGGCGTTGCTGGCGCGCTGGCCGCAGGTGGAGCGCCAGCCATTTCCGCCGGCCAAGAACGAGACCGATGGCGAGATCGCCACGTCGGAAGCGATCGCCCGTGGCGCGACACGGCTGATTTTTGCGGGCGCGCTGGCAGGAGAACGCTCCGATCACGCCCTGCAGCACCTGCTTTCGGCCGTGAGCCTTGCCGAACGCGGGCTGGATGTGTTTTTGACCTCCGGCGACGAGGAAGCCGCGCCGCTTCTGCCCGGAACGCGGGTTCTGGACCTGCCGAAAGGCTCGCTGTTTTCGGTTCTCGGCTTTTCCGATCTGGAAGGTCTCGATCTTCGCAACGTGCGTTACCCGCTCAACGACTTTTCGCTTCCCTTCGGCTCCTCGCGCACCGTTTCCAATGTCGCGGAAGGCCAAGTGGAATTTTCCCTTAAAGCCGGCAGGGCAATCGTGCTCGCCCGACCCTATGACCTGACCGGAGCCTGAACCATGGCACCCCCCATTCTGAAACTTGACGATATCCTTCTGACCTTTGGCGGCGCCCCGCTTCTGAACGGCGCCAGCCTGCAGGTGGAGCCGGGCGACCGCATCTGCCTTGTCGGCCGAAACGGCTCGGGCAAATCGACGCTGATGAAGATCGCTGCCGGTCTGGTGGAAGCGCAATCGGGCGAGGTGTTTCGCCATCCGTCCGCCACCATCCGCTACCTGGAACAGGCACCGGATTTCGGCAGCTATACGACGGTGCAAGCCTATGCGGAATCCGGCCTTGGACCGGGTGACGATCCCTATCGCGTCACCTATCTGCTCGAACATCTGGGCCTGACGGGTGAGGAAGAGCCGTCCCGTCTTTCCGGCGGTGAAGCACGTCGTGCAGCCCTTGCCCGCGTCATGGCGCCGGAGCCGGACATTTTGATGCTGGACGAGCCGACCAACCATCTCGACCTGCCGACCATCGAATGGCTGGAAGACGAATTGCGCAAGACCCGCAGCGCGCTTGTCGTCATCAGCCACGACCGTCGTTTCCTCGAAAAGGTATCGAACGCCACCGTCTGGCTGGATCGCGGCACCTCGCGTCGTCTGTCACGCGGTTTCGGCCATTTCGAAGCCTGGCGCGATCAGGTGCTGGAAGAGGAAGAGATCGAGCAGCACAAGCTCGGCAAGGCAATCGAGCGCGAAGAACACTGGATGCGCTACGGCGTAACCGCGCGCCGCAAGCGCAACATGCGCCGTGTCGGCGAGTTGCAGGCCATGCGCGCCGACTATCGCGGCCATAAGGGACCGCAGGGTTCCGTTCAGGCCTCGGTGGCCGAGGGTCGCGAGTCCGGCAAACTCGTGGTGGAAGCCGAAAACATCACAAAAACCTATGACAAGCCGATCGTCGCGCCGTTTTCGATCCGCGTGCATCGTGGCGACCGCATCGGTCTGGTTGGCCCCAACGGCGCCGGCAAGACGACGCTTCTCAAGATGCTGACGGGCCAGTTGAAGCCGGACGCGGGCTGGATCAAGCTCGGCACCAACCTGGAAATCGCAACGCTCGACCAGAAACGCGAGGACCTCGATCCGGAAGATACGCTGTCGCATTACCTGACCGATGGTCGCGGCGAGACGCTGCTGGTCAACGGCGAGCAGCGGCATGTGGCCGGCTACATGAAGGACTTTCTGTTCCAGCCGGAACAGATCCGCACGCCGATCAAGAACCTTTCCGGTGGCGAGCGCGCCCGACTGATGCTGGCCCGCATGCTGGCCAAGCCATCGAACCTTTTGATCCTCGACGAACCGACCAACGACCTCGATATCGAAACGCTGGACCTGCTTCAGGAAATCGTGGCGGGCTATAACGGTACCGTCATTCTCGTCAGCCACGACCGTGACTTTCTCGACCGCACCGTGACCTCGACCATAGCGCCCGCCGATCCGGATGCACCTGATGGACGCTGGATCGAATATGCTGGCGGGTACACCGACATGCTGACCCAGCGCAAGGGCGTTGCCGACGAGAAGCGCAAGGCCGAAAAAACAAAGGCGGACACGGCCCCCGCAGCAGCATTATCGTCGAGCGAACCTGCGAAGGCCAAGGGCAAGCTTTCCTTCAAGCAGAAATTCGCGCTTGAAAACCTGCCGAAGGAAATCGCCAAGACCGAAGCCGATATCGCCAAGCACGATCAGGCCATGGCCGACCCCAACCTGTTCATCAAGGACCCGAAAGCCTTTGCAAAACTGGCGGAACAGGCGGCTGCCTTGCGTGAAAAACAGGCAAAGATGGAAGAGGAATGGCTGGAACTGGAAATGCTGCGTGAGGAACTGGAAAACTAACACTTACAAAACGTTAGCATTAACAACATCTTGCCACCAAAAAAAGTCTGTTGCACGGCGGAACATTAGCGTTTGCTGGACGTTCGACATGTAATCCGGTTGCCTGCCCATGCTGTGGCGTGGCCCCGGAGATGTGTTTCGAGTTCAACAAGGGGACGTTCCATGTCGGCGGGTTCTGCGTTTCGCCGGATGGTGAGCAAGCCAATGATTCAACGGGTTATGATCGTTGAGGATGAATTCCTCATAGCACTCGATGTGGCCGAAACCATTGAAAGCATGGGGCTGGAAGTCTCCGGTTTTGCGAGCGGACGCAAACATGCGATGGCACTTGCGGCCTCTTCCGACATCGCGCTCGTGGACATCAACCTTTCAGACGGCCCGACCGGACCGGATATCGCCCGGCAGTTGGCCGAGGAATTCGGAATCACCGTCATCTTCATGACCGCCAACCCGGAAGACGTGAACGATGGCGTTGAAGGCACGCTCGGTGTTCTGACCAAACCGGCCATGCCGGAAGTGCTGGAACAGTCGATCAATTACGCGATCGCCAGCCGCATTGGCGGCATCGCCTCTGTTCCGCGTGAACTGCACGTGTTCCGCCAGACCCAGCATTGAAGCCCAACTTTGAGAGTCCGGCACTGACGATCATCACGACGCAGTTGCAACCGCTTGCCAAGATCGCAGGCGACGACTAAATCTTTCACCGCTCTAACGGGGTGCTGCATGCAAATGCGGCTGAGAGGCTTTGCCAACCCGCGGAACCTGATCCGGCTAACACCGGCGGAGGGATTAGACGGCTCATCACCAGCGCCCTATTCCCAAATATCGAATTGAGGAGGCGCCGATGCGCATGACAAACACTTTTCTGGCCACGGCCATGGCAGCCGCATTTTCCTTCGTCCTGCCCGCCATGGCGCAGGAGAAGAAGACACTCACCGTCTATACCTATGAAAGTTTTGTCGCCGAATGGGGCCCGGGGCCCAAAGTGAAGGCAGCATTCGAGGCGACCTGCGGCTGCACAGTAAATTTTGTCGCCGTCGCCGATGGCGTGGCGCTTTTGACCCGTCTGAAGCTGGAGGGCACCGGCACCAAAGCCGACATCGCCCTCGGCCTCGATACCAATCTCGTCAAGGAAGCCATCGATACCGGCCTGTTCGAAAAAAGCGGCGTCGACATGAGCAAGCTGACGGTACCGGGCGGTTATCGCGACGATATTTTTGTGCCTTATGACTACGGGCATTTTGCTGTCGTCTACGATACACAGACACTCAAAAATCCGCCGAAAAGCCTGAAGGAACTGGTCGAGGGCGATCCGTCCCAAAAGATCGTCATCGAGGATCCGCGCACATCCACCCCCGGTCTAGGTCTGCTGCTCTGGGTGAAATCGGTTTACGGCGACAAGGCCCCTGAAGCTTGGGCGCAGTTGAAGAAGCGCGTGCTGACGGTCACGCCCGGCTGGTCGGAAGCTTATGGCATGTTCACCAAGGGCGAAGTGCCGATGGTACTGTCCTACACGACCTCGCCCGCCTATCATATGGTGGAGGAAAACAGCGACCGGTATCAGGCCGCCGCCTTTGAGGAAGGGCATTACATCCAGATCGAAGTGGCCGGCCTTTTGAAAAATACGCCGAACAAAGAACTCGCTCAGCAATTTCTCGCCTTTATGGTGACGCCGGCTTTTCAGGATGAAATCGCCACCACCAACTGGATGATGCCGGCCGCGCCGATCGAAAAGCCGCTGCCAAAAGCGTTCGACACGCTGGTGAAACCGGCAAAGACATTCCTGATGGACCCTGCCCAAGTGGCGAAAAACCGTCGTGCCTGGATCGACGAATGGCTGGCCGCCATGAGCCTGAACTGATCCCATGCTGACAAGCGCTGAGCGACAACGCGGTTATGCCGGCGGCGGCGTGGTTTTCGCCGGCATCGTCCTGTTCATCGCTCTCGCCGTGTTTGCCCTTCTCTCCTTTGATAGTGGCGAGACCGACCGGCCGCTGTTCGACGCCTATGTCTGGCGCATCCTGCGTTTCACACTTTGGCAGGCGGGCCTCTCCACACTGCTGTCGCTGGCGCTGGCCCTGCCGGTGGCCTTGGCGCTTGCCCGTCAGCCAAAATTTCCCGGCCGCATCTGGATCATCCGGCTGATGGCCGTGCCGATGGGCCTGCCGGTGCTGATCGGCGCGCTTGGCCTGATCGGCATATGGGGTCGAACCGGCATTCTGAACTCGGCGCTTGCCGCAATCGGGCTGAGCGAGCCGATCAGCATTTATGGCTTGAGCGGCATTCTGATCGCGCACGTGTTCTTCAATCTCCCGCTGGCTTGCCGGCTTTTGCTGGCCGGGTTGGAGCGGCTGCCGCCGGATTATTGGCGGCTATCCGCCAGCCTCGGCCTGCCCGCTCTCTCCGTCTTCCGTTTCGTCGAATGGCCGGCGGTAAAACCTCTGCTCGCCGGTGTCGCCGGGCTGGTCTTCATGCTCTGCGCCACCAGTTTTACGCTGGTTCTGGTGCTGGGTGGCGGGCCGGCAGCGACCACGCTGGAAGTGGCCATCTACCAGTCGCTGCGTTTCGATTTCGATCCTGCACGGGCGATCTCGCTGGCGCTGCTGCAGATCGCGGTGACGGCAACCATACTGGCACTGATGGCACTGTTGCCGACACCAAGCGCTGACAGCACCGCAACCGGTCGTGCGGCACGACGCTTTGATGGCACCGGTTTTGGCGCGCGAGCCTGGGATAGGATCATCGTGGTCCTCGCTGTGCTTTTTCTCTGCCTCCCCTTAGCCTCCATCCTTTTGGCCGGGCTGAAAGCCGATTTCGCGCGACTATTGACCGCTCCCGTCTTTTGGAAAGCGGCATGGACGAGTTTGTGGATCGCATTCCTCGCCGGACTGATATCGCTGACAACATCCATCGCCATCATCAATGCCCGCGCCGCCATTACCGATGCCCGCAAACCCGGCCTCACGGCGCGCGGTTTTTCCGCCCTTCTCGCCAGCCTTTCGTCGCTCGTGCTGCTCGTGCCGCCGGTGGTGATCGGCACCGGCTGGTTCCTTCTGCTTCGGCCTTATGGAGACGTAGCGAGTTTTGCGCCGCTGCTCGTGGTGATGATCAACGCCATGACAGCCCTTCCCTTCGTCATACGCGTCCTGTCGCCTGCCTTTGCGACCCACCGACAGTACACAGCGCGGCAGACGGCCAATCTCGGCATTTTCGGTTTTTCCCGGCTACGGCTGATCGACCTGCCGGTTCTGACGGCGCCGCTCGCCACCGCCTTTTCTTTCGCCATGGCACTGTCGCTGGGTGATCTCGGGGCGGTCGCCCTGTTCGGATCGGAAGATCTCGTCACCCTGCCCTGGCTGGTCTATAGCCGTTTGGGCAGTTACCGTACGGCCGACGCCGACGGGTTTGCGCTGATTTTGGCCCTCCTGTGCCTCGGCCTGACGATTGCCGGCACGGTGGGACAACGCGGCAGGAAAGACGACGGATCATGACATCGAACCAACCATCCGGTATTCGATTGCAGAACGTCAGCCTGACGCTGGGCACGAAAAATTTCCGCTTCGACTGTGAATTGCCGGCCGGTGCGATCACGGCCATTACCGGCCCGTCCGGATCCGGTAAATCGACGCTTCTCAACCTTATTGCCGGTTTCGAAACGTCAGAGAGCGGCAGGGTGATAATTGGCGCCACCAATGTCACAGCGCTGCATCCTTCGCAGCGTCCCGTTTCGCTGGTGTTTCAGGATAATAATCTCTTTGCCCATCTCGACCTCGCCACCAATATCGGCCTCGGCATTCATCCTTCGCTAAAATTGTCCGCGCCCGACGGGAAACGCATTAGCACCGCTCTGGAGCGCGTGGGGCTTGCAGGATACGAAAAACGCAAACCTGGCACGTTGTCCGGCGGCGAACGGCAACGCGCCGCCTTTGCGCGTGCGCTGGTGCGGGAACGTCCCGTTTTGCTGCTCGATGAACCTTTTGCCGCACTCGATCCTGGCCTGCGGCAATCGATGGCAGCTCTATTGCTGGAGCTTCATCGCGAAACGAGGAATACGGTGGCTATCGTGACACACGATGCCGGCGAACTGCGCCAGCTGGCGGATCACGCACTCTTCATCGACCACGGCGAGATCACCTTGCAGGCGGAAATAGCGGTGTTTCTGATGCGTCGCGATGTGCCGGGCCTCACGGAATTCCTCGACTTGTGAAAAAGCGTCACCGGCCGTGCCACAATTTGGACGTGGGCTGATGCAAAGTCCGCTATCCGAACCATAACGGATTGATAATTACTTGCAAAAGCTGGGTTTCTTTCTATTTCCTTGGATATCGGTGCATGCGGCATCCAAAATCAGCTAAGTGGAATATGACGTTTGGCAGGTTTCATATGTTGGGTCATTATAAGGGCCCTGCAGAGAAGCTTGCCATAACAGGCTTGAGCAAATGACGGTTGGCAACGCGGCGAGAGAGATGACGGAAGGCTGGACCAGAAAAGCATGCAGTGACGCGCCCGCGACGACACCACGTCGCCTGCGGTCTGCCGCGCTATGTCTGCTGCTTGCCGGCGCCACGGCTCTTTCCAGCTGCCAGTCGATCCTCGACCAGACCTATCAGGCCAATGTCTCGCCATCGTCCAATCCGCAGATCGTCGATGAAGTGCAGAAGAACGATCCCCGCGCCCAGATGGGAGCACGCGAACATCCGCGCATCGTTGCAAGTTATGGCGGCGAATATCACGATGCCAAGACGGAACGTCTTGTTGCCCGCATTGCCGGTGCGCTGACGGCGGTTTCGGAAAACCCCAACCAGTCTTTCCGCATCACCATTCTGAATTCTCCGGCCATCAACGCCTTCGCCCTGCCCGGCGGTTATCTTTACGTGACCCGCGGCCTTCTGGCGCTCGCCAATGATGCCTCGGAAGTTGCGGCCGTGCTCTCGCACGAAATGGGCCACGTTACCGCCAATCATGGCATCGAGCGACAGAAACGCGAAGAAGCGGAAGTGATCGCCAGCCGGGTGGTGGCCGAAGTGCTCTCCAGCGATCTCGCCGGCAAAGCAGCGCTTGCCCGCGGCAAACTGAGGCTCGCAGCCTTCTCACGCCAGCAGGAGCTGCAGGCAGACGTGATCGGCGTGCGCATGCTGGGTGAAGCCGGTTACGACCCCTATGCATCGCCGCGTTTCCTCGATTCCATGGCGGCCTATGCGCGTTATTCGGCGGTCGATCCGGACAACGACCAGAGCCTCGACTTCCTGTCCAGCCATCCGAACGCGCCGCAACGTGTCGAATTGGCGCGCCAGCATGCCCGCAACTTTGGCCAGGAAGGCGCGGTTGGGGATCGTGGCCGCGACTATTACCTCGCCGGCATCGATGGACTGCTTTATGGCGACAGCCCCGAAGAAGGTTATGTCCGCAACGAGACATTCCTGCATGGCGGGCTCGGCATCCGTTTCGACGTGCCGGAAGGGTTTCGTATCGACAACAAGGTCGAAGCGGTACTGGCAACCGGCCCGAACGAAACTGCGATCCGTTTCGACGGCGTTGCCGCCGGTGATACCGGCAGCCTGACCAATTACATGACCAGCGGCTGGGTGGCCGGACTGCTGCCCGATACCGTTCGCGAAATCTCCGTCAACGGTCTGCCCGCGGCAACCGCTCGCGCCAGCGCCGAGCGCTGGGATTTCGACGTCACCGTCATCCGCATCGACAAGCAGATCTTTCGTTTCCTGACGGCCGTGCCGAAGGGCAGCGCCATTCTGCAGCCGACGGCGGATATACTGCGCCAGAGCTTTCGCCGTATGACCCCGCAGGAGATCGCCAGCCTGAAGCCGCTGCGCGTACGCGTGGTGACAGTGAGCGCCAACGACACCATCGCCAGCCTTGCGGCGCGGATGATGGGTACCGATCGCAAGCTCGACCTGTTCAAGCTGATCAACGCCATGCCCGCCAGCGCGACAGTATCGCCGGGACAGAAGGTCAAGATCATTTCCGAATAATCGGCTTTCCAAATAGCGGATACGAAAAAGCCTCCGAACATTCCGGTTCGGAGGCTTTTTCAATTGGCATGGCCGGACACGAACCGTGCCGGCTCAATTCCCAAAATTGCCGTCGCTCAGGACACGGCTGCCATCTGGGGGTTCATGGTCACCAGAGCCGATTTCAGCTTCTCGATGGCGCGGCTTTCGATCTGGCGCACGCGCTCCTTGGAAATACCGAGCTCCGCACCGAGGGCTTCAAGCGTCGCGCCTTCATCGGTGAGGCGACGGGCGCGAATGATCTTCTTTTCACGATCGTTGAGCTTGGTCAGTGCGCCTTGCAGCCATTTCATGCGGCGTTCGCCGTCGATCATGCCGGAAACCTGTTCGTCCGGAAGCGGCTCTGCGCTCTCCAACATGTCGAGACGTTCGCCACTGTCGGAATCGCCGGCAATCGAAGGTGCCTGCAGCGAGGCATCATTGCCGGAAAGGCGCGCATCCATGGTCTGCACATCGGCAACACTGACGCCTAGCGCCACTGCGATTTCCTCGTGAATGGCCTGGGCGGTGAGGTTGTTATCACCACGGGCAAGCTTTGCGCGCAGCCGGCGCAGATTGAAGAACAGCGCCTTCTGCGCGGAACTGGTACCGCCACGTACGATTGACCAGTTACGCAGGATGTAATCCTGCATCGATGCGCGGATCCACCAGCTGGCATAGGTGGAGAAACGAACATCGCGTGCAGGCTCAAACCTTGCCGCCGCCTCGAGAAGCCCTACATAGCCTTCTTGTACGAGGTCGCTCATGGGAAGTCCGAAGCCGCGAAACTTCGATGCCATCGCGATCACGAGACGCATATGGGCAAGCGCAATCTGGTTGCGAGCGTCCTGGTCCTGATCGTCCTTCCAGCGCACGGCGAGGTCTTTTTCCTCCTCCCGGGCCAAGTAAGGTGCCGACATGGCGATCTTGATCATATTACGGTCTGCGGACATGGCATTCATCACGGTCTCCTTGAAACAAGTTGATCCGGCAAAGACATCGCAATTCCACAGACCAAGACGTAAAGCATGGTTAAACCATTGAAATACGGCATTTCTGTCGTGAAATTGTGGTGTCGTTGCGCCCCTCGTTGCGTCGCTCGTCGTAAGGGATACGCAGCTTGCGCCATGTCCCCCGTGAGTGGAAAAACGTCCGGTCCCATCAGACATCAGAACGCCGTTCCGGCGGGGTAACGCTTAGAACCAGAAATGGTTCCAATAAAAAACCCGGCAAAGCCGGGTTTTTTAATTCAGGTCAATGCGGCCTCGATCAGGCCGCTTCTTCCTCTTGAGCGTCGTCTTCCTCGACCGACTTGCCACGCTTAGGACCCTTGGCAAGATTGGTCTCGATAAGACGGACAGCTTCCGTATCCGACATCTTGTTGACGGCGGCGAGTTCGCGCGCCATGCGATCGAGAGCAGCTTCATAAAGCTGACGCTCGGAATAGGACTGCTCCGGCTGGTTTTCAGCGCGATAAAGATCGCGAACAACTTCCGCAATCGAGATCAGGTCGCCGGAATTGATCTTCGCATCATATTCTTGAGCGCGACGCGACCACATGGTGCGCTTCACACGAGCCTTGCCCTGTACGACCTTCAATGCACGTTCGACGAAATCGGTTTCGGCGAGCTTGCGCATGCCGATGCTGACAGCCTTGGCGACCGGCACTTTGAGGCGCATCTTGTCCTTTTCGAAATCGATGACGAAAAGTTCGAGCTTCATGCCCGCAACTTCCTGCTCTTCGATTGTGGATATCGTGCCCACTCCATGCGCAGGATAGACAATGGATTCACCAGTCTTGAAGCCGTGGCGCGCTGAAGGTTTTTTCTGCTGGGTCGTCATTCTTACAATACACTCCCTGTTACGCTCCCGGCATTATGCCGGGGCCGGGTCAGTCAGGCCCGGATGAGACGGGGGAAACCGTCGGGTGACTCCATTACTGTGCCGCGCAAGCGCGTACGAAAAAAACAACAGGATCACAATTAGCGATCGACCCGGACTTATTCAAAACTCGCGGGATCGTGCGAAAGGGACGTGTTGTTTTCGTGATGTTTTTAGGGCACACGCATGCCGCTTTGTGGAACAGTATTGGTTGTCTACCACAAAAATAGGCGGAAATCAATGATTTGGTTTCGCCGTTGCGAAGAAACAACGCCCGAATCACTGCGCAAGGGTTAGGCAATGCCGAATGGCATTGTTTGCTTTCGTTGAAAAGGCCGTACCAGCGGCAGAAAAATTCACCGCCAAACTGCCTGTCAATTAGTCGCCGGAGCCTGGTTCAGCCGAGAAGAACTGCTCGAACTTGTCCGTCACGCCGTCCATTTCCTTGGCTTCCGGCATGGCATCACGCTTGATTGTGATATTCGGCCAGACCTGCGCATATTCGGCGTTTACCTTCAGCCACTTGTCGAGACCCGGCTCCGTATCGGGCTTGATCGCCTCCGCGGGACATTCCGGTTCGCAGACGCCGCAATCGATGCATTCGTCCGGATGGATGACGAGAAAGTTCTCACCCTCATAGAAGCAGTCTACCGGGCAGACTTCGACGCAGTCGGTATATTTGCAACGAATGCAGTTATCGGTCACGACGTACGTCATGAAGCACTCCAGATCAACACGTTGGTCAGGAACCCGGTTTCGGGAAAGGTCGAGCCCCCTGGGGCCGGACGAGGACAACGCGACCGCTGGAACGACAGAGGCGGGCTATCCGGCTGTTTCGAACGTCAGGTAAAGCCTTTGACGCCGCTTAGCAAGGATAAAGCTTTTCGAAAAATCGCCGCTTGGAGAAGGTTTGTTCTATTCGTCGCGCCAGTCGATGTCAGGTCCACCAACCTCGGGGAAAAGACGATCGGTCTCACGACGTTCCTTTTTGGTCGGGCGGCCGCTGCCTGGAATACGTTGCGCCTGATCGAAGGCGCTCAATCGCTCGGTTTCCTCGCGCGACGGCGTCTGGTCCTCGTAGAGCTCCCTGGCTTCCTCATAAGGCCCGCGACGTTCACCAGCAGCCTTGACGGTCAGGATGACGTCGCGACGCTCGAGAGAGAGTTCAACCTTGTCGCCGATCTTAACTTCGAAGCTCGGCTTGCGGATCGGCAGCCCGTTGACACGGACGTGGCCGGAATTGAGCAGTCCCTGGGCCAGGGACCGCGACTTCGCCATGCGCGTGAAGAAAAGCCACTTGTCGATGCGCTGACGCAAATCTCCAGATGGCTTTTCACTCATGGCGTCACTTCTTCAGCTGCTCCTTGAGAGCAGCCAGCTTTGCGAAGGGCGAATCCGGATCCAGCGGCTTTTCCTTGCGCGGAGGACGAGCCTCGAAACGGGCCGGCTGCTGCGACTTGTTACGGTCGTTGCGGTCATTACGATCCGGGCGGTCACCGCGCGGCGGACGATCGCCACCACGATTGTCGGGACGACGGTCGCCACGGCTCGGCTTGCCGCCATCGCGACCACGACCTTCCTGCTCGCCACGACCCTCATTGTTGCGGCCTTCACCGCCACGACGGTTGTCACGGCGCTGCTGGCCTTCGCCTGCAGCCTGGCCTTCGCCGCCACGGTTCTGCTGACCATGACCACGACGCTCGCCCTGCGGACGACCGCCACGCTGCTGTTCGCTGCGACCGCCACCCGGACGCCACAGGAGAACCGGCTTCGGCTCTTCAGCTTCGGCGGCAGGTGCTTCGGCTTCAGATACAGGCGCAGCTTCGGCTGGAGCGGCCTCGGCAGCAACTTCCGGCGAAGGCTCGGCAGCTTCCGCACCCGCGTCAACCGGAGTGGTTTCCGCGACAGGCTCTGCTGCGGTTTCGCTCGCAGA
Organism: Endobacterium cereale; assembly: GCF_009617585.1. GTDB lineage: Bacteria > Pseudomonadota > Alphaproteobacteria > Rhizobiales > Rhizobiaceae > Neorhizobium > Neorhizobium cereale. Next base: position 251,288 of record NZ_WIXI01000046.1, read on the forward strand.
TGCGTCTTCCGCAGCAACGGCCTCACCGGTTTCGCCGGCAGGCTCGGACACTGTTGCAGCCGGTGCACTGACAGCCTTGGCATCTTCACCGGCCAGGAACGCAGCAGCTTCTTCGGCCTTCACGGCATCGGCGCGGTAACCGAGACCTTTGAGGATTTCCTCCATGTCATCGGCGGTCGCGCCGAGAATGGAAAGCATTGCCGTCGTGGTGGTGAAGCGGCGGCCATCGTAGGCGCCTTCGGGACGCGGCTGACCCGGCTTCCACTGCAGCAGCGGACGGATGAGATCGGCAAGACGCTCGAGGATGTCGATACGCACGGCGCGCTTGCCAAGGAACCGGAAGCCGGCCAGACGATAGAACATCCGCTCGTAAGTTGCGTCGGCAACGACCGAGGTACGGCCAGCGGCCAGAGCCGGAATGAGTTCGCCGTAACCCGGCTTGTCGAGACCGTCGTTCTTCAACGACCAGAGAAGCGTGATCAGCTCGGCCGGAGCCGGCTTCAGCAGTGCGGGCATAAAGATGTGGTAGGCGCCGAAACGCACGCCGTAACGGCGCATCGAGGCACGGCCCTCCTGATCCAGCGACTTGACGTCGTCTGCGACGTCGCGGCGGAACAGCACACCGAGATTTTCGACGATCTGAAATGCCAGACCCTTGGCGATACCCTGCAGGTCTTCGGCGCGCGACAGATCGTCGAGCGGCTTCAGGACCGTGGCAATGTGATGATTGACGAAGCGTTCGATGCGGGCAGCCGCATGGTCACGGGCTCCACCGGTCAGCTGCTCGTCGGAGAGCAGGAGGACGCGCGGCCGCATGATATGGTCGCTTTCCGCAAGACGGGCCACCGGATCGCCGAGCCAACGGACAAAACCGTCCGAGCCAAGCGCAAGGTCACCGTTGCCGCTGGCGTAAAGACGCGCGGCACGAGCCTCGAATTCCAGAGCCAGCGCTTTTTGCGCAGCGGTCTGTACGGCCTTGGCATCCGGTCCTTCCGTCCCCGAGACGGCGGTAAACCGAAAACCGGCAAGTTGTCCGACGTGATGTCCTTCGACGAACACATCGCCATTTACACTAATTTCTGCTTCCAGCATCGCATTCTCTCTCAGGCGCTTCATGAGCACAGATGTCCTGCGATCAACAAAGCGTTTCGTCAACCTTTCATGTAGCGCGTCGGACAACCTATCCTCGATTTCCCGTGTCTTTTCTTGCCAGTGTGTCGGATGCGCCAACCAACCCGGGCGATTTGAAACATAGGTCCATGTCCTGATCTGGGCGATTCGCGCAGAAAGCGTGTCGATCTCGCCTTCGGTTCGGTCCGCCCTTTTCACCTGCTCGGCCATGAAATCTTCATTGACCGCGCCGTGTCGCACCAGATCGGAAAAAAGCGTCGAAATGAGGTCAGCGTGCTGCGCCGGAGCAATTCTGCGATAATCGGGAAGCGCACAGGCATCCCAGAGCGTTTCGACACGCTGAGGCGTCGTCGCCAGATCCTTGATCTCTGGGTACCGCGACAAGTAATCCAGCGCCTGACTGTCGGTTGCGGGCAAAGCACGCGTCAGCCCCTGAACGACGGGCGTCGCATCCAGGCTGTCACGCAGGTTTCTGAGCGACGAAAAATCGAGCTGCTTGGAGCGCCACTGCAAAACCTTGACGCTGTCGAACTGATGGCTTTCGATGCGCTCGACCAGTTCTTCGTCAAACGGCTGCACCTGACCGGTCACACCAAACGTGCCGTCGCGAAGGTGGCGACCGGCGCGACCGGCGATCTGCGCCATTTCCGATGGGTTCAAATTGCGGAACTGAAAACCGTCAAATTTACGATCCTGCGCAAAGGCGACATGGTCCACATCGAGGTTCAAGCCCATGCCGATCGCATCGGTCGCCACCAGATATTCGACATCGCCGGACTGGTAGAGCCCAACCTGGGCATTGCGGGTGCGCGGGCTGAGCGCACCGAGCACGACGGCGGCACCGCCGCGCTGGCGGCGGATCAGTTCCGCGATCGCGTAAACCTCCTCCGCCGAAAAGGCGACGATGGCGGTGCGCTGCGGCAGGCGGGTGATCTTTTTCTGACCGGAATAAAAAAGCTGGGACAGACGAGGCCGTTCGACCACGGTTATTCCGGGCAACAGTTTTTCGAGGATCGGCCGCATGGTGGCAGCACCAAGCAGCAGCGTTTCCTCACGTCCGCGCAGATGCAGGAGACGATCGGTGAAAATGTGGCCGCGTTCGAGATCGCCGGCGAGCTGCACCTCATCGATGGCGACGAAAGCTGCTTTGGTTTCGCGGGGCATCGCTTCGACGGTACAAACGGAAAAGCGCGCCATATGCGGCGTGATCTTTTCCTCACCTGTCACCAGCGCGACATTGTGATGTCCAACCTTTTCCACCAGCCGGCCATAAACCTCACGCGCCAAAAGGCGCAGCGGCAGTCCGATGACGCCGGATCCATGCGCCACCATGCGTTCAATCGCAAAATGCGTCTTGCCGGTATTGGTCGGTCCGAGAACCGCGGTGACACCGCGGCCGCTCAATATCATGGGCTGAACATTCAAGACAAAAGTCCGCACTAAAAATGATTTCGCCTGCGGTCAGGACCGTTGGCGGCTTCGCCACAGATGGCGATAGTGTCCGTTAAAGGCAAGTCGTTTCTCGCGATGACGTCGCAGGACCTCACCAACGCCGTTTCGGCGGCAGCTGAAAACTGAGTCTTTTCCGTCGGTTGGAACAGTGTGGGAACAAAAGGGCGACGAATCGCTGACGTTGACGATTCTGCTTTTGTTCCCAACACCGTAACCTTAATCGGATTTTGCAGTGGACATTGCGGGTATAAATACGATTGATGCTCTTATTTGAATGCTAGATTTCACGCTCTATCCTTTATGCATTGCTAAGAAACGACACTGACTATGAAATCATCAATTGGTCAGACAGACGGAAATGACTGAGAACAAGCGTGCCGATTTTTCCGTTGCCGGGGGGCGAGAGTGACTGTTCACTCGATTTTACAATTTTTGGTCTTGGCTCACGAGGCAAAAAACCAAACAGAACTGGCAGCAGAATTCGAGGCGGTGCTGAAAAGCTACGGTTTCAGCTATTACGGTGTCTGGATGAAATCCCGAACACTGGGCTATCTCGACAGCACTGTTTTATGGGGACGCTGGCCTGAAGGCTGGCAGGAAACCTATGCGGCCAAAAAATTCGGCATGGTCGATCCGACGATCCGGATGCTGGCGGTGGCGCAGCGGCCATTTCGCTGGCGCGAAGCCATTAGCATGTTTCGCAGCGACCCCAACCGCAAACGCATCCAGCGCATGATGCAGGATGCCAATCGCAGCGGCCTCAATGACGGCTATACGTTTCCGATCCATGGGCGGAACGGCCTTCTCGGCCATGTCAGCCTCGGCGGCCAGATCATCGATCTTTCTCCATCTGAAATGACGATGTTCGATGCCGCTGCCAAAAAGATGTTCTGGCGCATGCTGGAACTGAGTGGCCAGGCGTCGCATTTCGAGGCGATCAAATCGGTAGAAACAACGCTGACGCGTCGCGAAACGGAAGTGCTGCATCTGCTGGCCGAAGGCATGACCTCGCACGAAATCGCCAAGGCGCTGAGCATTTCGAACCACACCGTCGACTGGTATATCAATGCCATTCAGGAAAAGTTCGAGGCCAGCAACCGGCAACATGTGGTCGCCATCGCCTTTCGACTCGGTCTGGTTTCGTGAGATTGTCGCACACGCCCATTCCGCGATAGATTGGACTTGATCCGACCTGATATTAGTGCTCGTTTCGCGTTTGCAGCATATCGCAAGTACGAATGGGAGACAGTCTTGCCGATCTCGAAAATTCTTGTTGCCAACCGATCCGAAATTGCCATCCGCGTTTTTCGCGCGGCAAACGAGCTCGGGATCAAAACGGTCGCCATCTGGGCAGAAGAAGACAAACTCTCGCTGCACCGTTTCAAGGCGGACGAAAGTTATCAGGTCGGCCGCGGTCCACATCTGGAAAAAGACCTCGGCCCGATCGAGAGCTACCTGTCGATTTCGGAAGTGATCCGGGTGGCAAAGCTTTCCGGTGCCGATGCGATCCACCCCGGCTACGGTCTGCTTTCGGAAAGCCCGGAATTCGTCGACGCCTGTGATGCGGCTGGCATCATCTTCATCGGTCCGCGCCCCGATACGATGCGCCAACTCGGCAACAAGGTCGCCGCCCGCAATCTGGCCATCTCGGTCGGCGTGCCGGTCGTACCGGCCACCGATCCGCTGCCCGATGATCCGGCACAGGTCGCCAAAATGGCCGAAGAAATCGGTTATCCGGTGATGCTGAAAGCCTCATGGGGCGGCGGTGGACGCGGCATGCGCGCCATTCGTGACCCGAAAGATCTGGCAAGAGAAGTCGTAGAAGCCAAGCGCGAGGCAAAAGCCGCTTTCGGCAAGGACGAGGTCTATCTGGAAAAGCTGGTCGAAACTGCTCGCCACGTCGAAAGCCAGGTGCTGGGCGACACTCATGGCAATGTCGTGCATCTGTTCGAGCGCGATTGTTCCATTCAGCGTCGTAACCAGAAGGTCGTGGAGCGGGCACCCGCCCCTTACCTTTCCGAAGCACAGCGGGCCGAACTGGCCGGTTATTCGCTGAAGATTGCCAAGGCGACCAATTACATCGGCGCCGGCACGGTCGAATACCTCATGGATGCCGAGACCGGCAAATTCTACTTCATCGAGGTCAATCCGCGCATCCAGGTCGAGCATACGGTTACCGAGGTCGTGACCGGCATCGATATCGTCAAGGCGCAGATCCACATCCTCGAAGGGTTTGCCATCGGCACGCCGGAATCGGGCGTGCCGGCCCAGGAAAACATCCGCCTGAACGGTCATGCCCTGCAGTGCCGCATCACCACCGAAGACCCGGAGCAGAATTTTATTCCGGATTACGGCCGCATCACCGCTTATCGCTCGGCGGCCGGTTTCGGCATCCGTCTCGATGGTGGCACCGCTTATACCGGCGCGATCATCACTCGTTATTACGATCCGCTACTGGTGAAGGTAACGGCCTCCGGCTCATCGCCGCAGGAGGCGATCAGCCGCATGGACCGCGCATTGCGCGAATTCCGTATCCGCGGCGTCGCCACCAACCTGACGTTCCTTGAAGCTATCATCGGCCACGAAAAATTCCGCAACAACACCTACACGACGCGGTTCATCGACACGACGCCGGAACTGTTCGAGCAGGTCAAGCGCGCAGACCGCGCCACAAAACTTCTGACCTATCTGGCAGACGTGACCGTCAACGGTCACCCAGAAACGAAGGGACGGCCGGAGCCTTCGGTCAATGCCGCAAAGCCGGTGCTTCCCTATGTTGATGGCGCCATCCAGAGCGGCACCAAACAGAAGCTCGATGAGCTCGGCCCGAAAAAGTTTGCCGAGTGGGTGCGCGACCAAAACCGCGTGTTGATCACCGACACGACCATGCGTGACGGCCATCAATCGCTGCTGGCGACCCGTATGCGCACCCATGACATTGCCCGTGTTGCCGATGTGTACGCCCGCGCGCTGCCAAATCTGTTTTCGCTGGAATGCTGGGGCGGCGCGACCTTCGACGTGTCCATGCGGTTCCTCACCGAAGACCCGTGGGAGCGCCTGTCGCTGATACGTGACGGCGCGCCGAACCTGCTTTTGCAGATGCTTCTGCGCGGCGCCAACGGTGTCGGTTACAAGAACTATCCCGACAATGTCGTGAAATATTTCGTGCGGCAGGCAGCCAAGGGCGGCATCGATCTTTTCCGCGTGTTCGATTGCCTGAACTGGGTCGACAACATGCGCGTATCGATGGATGCGGTGCAGGAGGAGAACAAGCTCTGCGAGGCGGCGATCTGCTATACCGGCGATCTGACCAATGCGGCCCGCCCGAAATACGACCTCAAATATTATGTCGCGCTGGCGCAGGAACTGGAAAAGGCCGGCGCCCATATCATCGCGCTCAAGGATATGGCCGGCCTCTTGAAGCCGGCGGCCGCCAAAATCCTGTTCAAGGCGCTACGTGAAGCAACCTCGCTGCCGATCCATTTCCACACGCATGATACGTCCGGCATTTCAGCCGCCACCGTGCTGGCCGCCGTGGAAGCCGGTGTCGACGTGGTGGATGCGGCCATGGATGCGCTGTCGGGCAACACCTCGCAGCCCTGCCTCGGTTCGATCGTCGAAGCGCTTTCCGGCACCGAGCGTGATCCGGGCCTCGATCCCGAATGGATCCGAAAAATCTCGTTCTACTGGGAAGCGGTACGCGGCCAGTACGCCGCGTTCGAAAGCGATCTGAAGGGTCCGGCTTCGGAAGTCTATCTGCACGAAATGCCGGGCGGCCAGTTCACCAACCTCAAGGAACAGGCGCGCTCGCTGGGTCTCGAAACCAAGTGGCACAAGGTCGCCCAGACCTATGCCGACGTGAACCAGATGTTCGGCGATATCGTCAAGGTCACGCCGTCCTCCAAGGTGGTCGGCGACATGGCGCTGATGATGGTGAGCCAGGACCTCACCGTTGCCGACGTCGAAAACCCGGCCAAGGATATCGCCTTCCCGGATTCGGTCGTTGCCATGCTGAAGGGTGACCTCGGCCAGCCTCCGGGCGGATGGCCGGAAGCCATCCAGAAAAAGGCATTGAAGGGCGAAAAACCGTTTACCGACGTGCCCGGCTCGCTTCTCGCACCAGCCGATCTGGACAAGGAACGCAAGGACATCGAGACCAAGCTGGAACGCAAGGTCGACGATTTCGAATTCGCGTCATACCTGATGTATCCAAAAGTCTTCACCGACTTCGCGCTGGCCTCGGACACCTATGGTCCGGTCTCCGTCCTGCCGACCCATGCCTATTTCTACGGCATGGCCGATGGCGAGGAATTGCTGGCCGATATCGAGAAGGGCAAGACGCTGGTCATCGTCAATCAGGCGACCAGCGCGCCGGATGCGCAAGGCATGGTGACGGCGTTTTTCGAACTGAACGGCCAGCCGCGCCGCATCAAGGTGCCGGACCGTAACCGCACGTCGGCCAGCGCCGTGCGCCGCAAGGCCGAGGCCGGCAATGCCGCCCACCTCGGCGCGCCGATGCCGGGTGTCGTCTCGACAGTGGCCGTTTCTGCCGGCCAGACGGTGCAGGCTGGCGACGTGTTGCTCTCCATCGAGGCAATGAAGATGGAAACCGCACTACATGCGGAAAAGGACGGCACGATCGCCGAAGTGCTGGTGAAAGCCGGCGACCAGATCGACGCCAAGGATCTGCTGATTGTTTACGGCGGTTGATTGACGAATACCGGGCGCCTGAAAAACTCAGGCGTCCGTTGCCTCATCCGGCTTGCCGAGGCGATAACGCCGTGCCGCCAACCGCTCGGACGATACGATGAGCAGGCCGGCGCAAAAAATCAGCAGGGCACCATAGGCCACGTTGCTGGCCGGGATGTCCTGCCAGATGACGTAACCGAGCACGAAAGCCCAGATCAGCGACGAATATTCAAACGGCGCCAGCACCGAGACCGGCGCGCGCCGCATCGCTTCGAACAGCGCCGCCTGCGCCGTGCCACCGAGCAGTCCGACCAGCAACAGAAGTACGCCGCCTGAAAGATCGACCGGCTTCCAGTGATAGATCGCCATGACGCAGGTCATCAGCACAAAAAATGCGTTGGTCAGCGTCATCTGCACCAGCGTCGATTCACTCATCGCCGTCTTACGCAGCAGCACGCTTGCGCCCGCCCAGAGGATAGCAGCCAGAAGCGCCAGACCAACCGGTATCGAGATGGTCAGCCCCACGGGATTGGCAGCAATCAACACGCCGACGAAACCGAGAATGATCGCGGCCCAACGCACAGGCGGTACTTTTTCATGCAGGATCGGGATGGCCAGCAGCGTCGCGACGACTGGAGCGGCATAATAGATGGTAGTCAGTTCGGCGAGCTGCAGCGATTTCGCCGCCGTGTAATAGGCGAACCACGCGCCCAGCAGAAACAGGCTGCGCACCGCCATCGGCTTCATCACCGGCGTGCGGATGACCCGCCCGACAAACCCGCGCCCACCGATGATCAGGCAGGCGATCAGGATCGTCATGCTGCGGAAAAACAGGATCTGCCAGACACTGACATCGGCCACCAGAAGCTTGACCACCGCATCGTGCAGCGTGAACACGAAATAGGACAGGCTGACGAAAAGAATGCCGCTGGCTGTGCTGGATTTCAAAGGATTACGCCCGGTGGCGCCTCGCATGGTTGCAGGCTCTGCGCTTTAGGGTATTTCAGAAGGAATGCAATCGGGATTCTGCTTCGCCCGAAAAAGCTGTTTGGGAGGACAGATGGATACCAGATCGAAAACCGCCAGACCTGCCGTGACACGTGAACGAATCGGTGTCGCCCTCCTCTTCCTGATGAACGGCTTTCTGATCGGTGCCTGGGCTCCCAAAATCCCGGAATTCGCGACGCGTCTCGGCCTCGATGAGGCAAAGCTGGGTGTGATGATCCTGCTGTTCGGCCTCGGATCGTTGGTGATGATGCCGATCGCCGGCAGCCAGATCGCAAGGTTCGGTTCCAGCACTGTCACCCGTTTTGCCGCCGTGCTGCTCACCCCCTGCCTCATCTACCTGACTTTTGTCGGTAATGTCTGGCTTGGCGGTGCCGCCATCTTTCTGTTCGGCGGGCTGATCGGCGCCATGGATGTGGCGATGAACGCCAATGCGGTTTCGGTGGAGCGCCATATGCGCCGCGCCATCATGTCGTCCTGCCACGCCTTCTGGAGCCTCGGAGGCCTGATCGGCTCGGCCACCGGCGGTTTCCTGATCGATCACATGGGCGTCGGCCCACATGCCATTCTGGCAACGGTTGCGGCCGGCCTGATGGTGGCCGCTGCCTGGCCGCTGGTTTTTCATGACGCACCACATCCCGACGAAGACGCTTCCAGCCGTCCGCGCGGGCTTCCAAAATCGCCGCTGCCTTGGCTGATCGGCATACTCGCCCTGTTCTGCATGATCCCGGAGGGGGCCATCCTCGACTGGGGCGCACTTTACCTGCGCAATGAGCTCGGCGCATCGGCGACCCTTTCCGGCTTCGCCTTCGCCGCCTTCTCGCTCACCATGGCGGTGATGCGTTTTGCCGGCGATCTGATCCGCGACCGTTTTGGCGCGGTGAAAACGCTGCGCAGTTGCGCGGCCATTGCCATCATCGGCCTGATGATCATCGGCTTTGCGGGCAATTCGACGATCGCCATCATCGGCTTTGCGCTGTGCGGCATCGGCATTTCCAACATCGTTCCGATCGCCTTTTCCGCCGCTGGTAACCTGCCGGGCATGGCACTTGGCGTTGGCCTCTCCATCGTCACCACGATGGGTTATTCCGGCATCCTGGTGGCGCCGTCAGCCATCGGCTTCATCGCCCGCCATACCGGGCTTGGCATCATTTTTGTCGGGCTTTCGGTGCTGATCGTCATTGCCATGGCGTTTTCGTCGCTCGCCCGCCATGCGGATAACGCACATCACTGACGCAACGGGAAGGCTCGCGGAGTGACACGGAACGGAGTAAAGTGACGCCCTCGCAGGTTGACAAGGCGCATGCCATGATCCACCTGAGTGGTCCAACAGCCAAGGTACCGAGACGTTTGATGTCCTCACCCATCGATTTTGATCCAAAACCCCGTCGCGCCACTGTTGCAGTCGATGTTGGTGGCGTGATCGTCGGCGGCGGCGCGCCCGTTGTCGTCCAGTCCATGACCAATACCGACACCGCCGATATCGATGCGACGGTCGCGCAGGTGGCTGCCCTCTTCAAGGCCGGCTCGGAAATGGTGCGCATCACCGTCGACCGCGACGAGAGCGCTGCCGCCGTACCAAAGGTACGCGAGCGCCTGCTGCGTCTCGGCATGGACGTGCCGTTGATCGGCGATTTCCACTATATCGGCCACAAGCTGCTCGCAGACCATCCGGCCTGCGCCGAGGCGCTGGCAAAGTACCGTATCAATCCGGGCAATGTCGGATTCAAGGACAAGAAGGACAAACAGTTCGCCGATATCATCGAGATGGCGATCCGCTACGACAAGCCAGTGCGCATCGGCGTCAATTGGGGTTCGCTCGATCAGGATCTCTTGACGACGTTGATGGACCGCAATTCCGAACAGGGTTCGCCGCTGTCCGCCCGTCAGGTCATGCATGAAGCGATCGTGCAGTCGGCGCTGATCTCGGCGGAGCTTGCTGAATCGATCGGCCTGCCGCGCAACCGCATCATTCTTTCTGCCAAGGTCAGCCAGGTGCAGGACCTGATCGCCTGTTATTCGATGCTGGCCGAACGCTCCAACCATGCGCTTCATCTCGGCCTCACCGAGGCAGGCATGGGTTCCAAGGGCATCGTCGCCTCGTCGGCTGCCATGGGTTACGTCCTCCAACACGGCATCGGCGACACCATTCGCGTTTCGCTGACGCCAGAGCCGAACGGCGACCGCACCAAGGAAGTGCAGGTTGCCCAGGAAATCCTGCAGGTCATGGGTTTCCGCCAGTTCATTCCTGTTGTCGCGGCGTGTCCCGGCTGCGGTCGAACCACGTCGACCGTGTTTCAGGAACTCGCGCAGAACATCCAGAACGACATCCGCAAGAACATGCCGATCTGGCGTGAAAAATATCCGGGTGTCGAGGCGCTGAACGTTGCCGTCATGGGCTGCATCGTCAACGGGCCCGGCGAAAGCAAACATGCCGATATCGGCATTTCGCTGCCCGGCACCGGCGAAAGCCCGGCCGCACCGATCTTCATCGACGGCAAGAAGGCGATGACCCTTCGCGGCCCCAACATTGCCGCCGATTTCGAAAAGCTGGTGATCGATTACATCGAGAACCGTTTTGGCCAGAAGACGGCTGCCGAGTAATCTCCGCAAGCACATGAAAACTGGCTGTCGGCAGGCCGTCACCGCACCGACAGTCGATCACTTATCCGTTCATTCGTCGTTTCGCCGCATTTTGTGGTAAAGGGAAAACCATCTCAGACGACGGGGACTACGATTCGAATGCTGAAGAAGTTTGCTATCGCCGCGCTTGCCGCGACGTTTCTTTCCGCCTGCACCACCACCGATCCGTATACGGGTGAGCAAAAGACCTCGAACATGGCAGGTGGCGCTGCCATCGGCGCCGGTCTCGGCGCGCTGGGTGGCCTCGTGGTCGGCGGCGGCAACAAGGGCCGCAATGCGCTGATCGGCGCTGCCATCGGCGGTCTGGCCGGCGGTGCGATCGGCAATTACATGGACAACCAGGAAGCCGAACTGCGCCGCGAGCTGCAGGGCACCGGTGTATCCGTCACCCGCCAGGGCGACCGCATCATCCTCAACATGCCGTCCAACATCACCTTTGCCACCGATCAGGATCAGGTGATCCCGCCATTCTACCGGACGTTGGATTCGGTCGCGATCGTGCTCAACAAGTTTGGCAAGACCTATATCGATATCAACGGCCATACGGATTCGACCGGCAGCCTGCAGCATAACCAGGGGCTTTCCGAGCGTCGCGCTGCTTCTGTCGCCAACTATCTCGGCGGCCGTGGTATCGATCAGCGCCGTATCTCGACAATGGGCTTTGGCCCGTCGCAGCCAATCGCCACCAACGCGACGCCGGATGGCCGCGCCCAGAACCGCCGCGTTGAAGTGGCAATCGCCCCGATCGAACAGAACTGATCGCCGAACGACACTCGGACGAATATCAACGGCCTCGCATCCATCCGGCATGCGGGGCCGTTTTCTTTTGCGGCCACGTCAGATGCGGCTGGTCAGCAGCTTGATACCCGCGACACTATAAAAGACGGCCATCGTGCCCTCTATCCAGCGCCGGGCGGACTTGTAAACACGCAGCGCATGCCGGGTCGAAAACAGCAATGCGTAACCCATGAAAATCAGAAAACTCGAGGTGCAGCAGATGCCGACGATCAGCATGATTGCAGAGGGCGGTGCATTGGCCGGCAGGCCGAGCGAAATGATCGCCAGCCAACCGAAGATCGCCTTCGGATTTGTGACATGGATCGCATAACCGCGCAGCCATAACTGTTTTGCCGTGTAATTCACCTTGGCAGCATTCACCGCCATCTCGGCATCCGGCTTGCGGGCTGATCTATATGCCTTCCAGGCGAGATAGATCAGATAGAGCCCGCCCAGCACTTTCATGATTTCCAGTGCAATCGCATAGGTGCGCAGCAGGGCCGCAAGGCCAAGGGCGGCGCAACAGGCCCAGGTCAACGAACCGCAAAAGATGCCGAGAGCGATGATGATGCCGGCACGCCGCCCCTGCGAGATAGCGGCGCCGATGATGGCGAAGTTGGCCGGACCGGGACTGAGGACGGCAATCAGATAGGCCACATAGGCCGGCCAGATATAGGGCAGGTAGGTAAAAACATCCGGCATGCAATCCTCCCCGGCAGGTTGGGGAGCGTGCCTGGCCCCAAACCCGTTAGCTCTTGCGGTCTGCGATGAAGCGCGCCGCCTGCCGCAATATGGCAGCCTTTTCTCCATAGGGCGAGAGCAGGTTTTCGGCCTCTTCCGTCAGCGCATCCAGACGCTTTTCCGCCCATTCGGTGCCGTGCAAGGCCACCAGCGTTCCCTTGCCGCGACCGGCGTCCTTGCCGGTTGCCTTGCCAAGCGTGGCGGCATCCGAGGTGACGTCGAGAAGATCGTCGGCCAGCTGAAAGGAAAGCCCGACGGTCTCGCCGAATTTGCGCATAGTCTGCCGGTCGGCTGCACTGGCGCCAGCGGCGATAGCTCCGGCCTCGCAGGCAAAACGCAGGAGGGCGCCGGTCTTCATCGCCTGCAGAGTGACGATATCCGCCTCGTTCGGATGGGTCTTTTCGGCTTCGATATCGAGAACCTGACCACCGACCATGCCGCCCATGCCGGCGGCACGTGACAGGGCAAGCACAAGCTCGATCTTCTGACGGTCGGAAAAATCGGTTTCAGGTGCCGCGATGATATCGAATGCGTAGGTCAGAAGTGCGTCCCCGGCGAGGATGGCCGTCGCCTCGTCATAGGCCTTGTGCACGGTCGGCTGGCCGCGACGCAGATCGTCGTCGTCCATGGCCGGCAGATCATCGTGGATCAGAGAATAACAATGCAGGCATTCCAGCGCCACGCCGACGCGCAGCGCCGCAGCGGCATTGCCACCCAGCATGGCTGCCGTTTCACGCACCAGAAAGGGTCGCAGGCGCTTGCCGCCGTTCAACGTGCCGTGACGCATGGCGGCGAGCAGGTTCGATGGTCGTACCGTCTCGTCCGCCAGCGCATCACCGTTCAGCATGGCCACGAGGGCCGCCTGCGTTTCCGCCGCGCTGTCACGCAGGCGTTTTTCGAAGACGGCGGCGGAATGGCTGGTCTCTGAGGTCATGGGCGCTATCTGACATGCGACAATTGCGCTGGCAATGTCATATTCCGATCACCGTTAGTTTTACGGGCATGACCGGAGCGGACGACTGGTTTTTGAGCGGCTTGGGCGCTAGAACGGGCGATAGGCGACAAATGAGTGCGATCTTGGACATCAGCCCGGTCGAACAACATGACAGGAAAGAGGAGCAGCCAGTGGCGAGATCCCGTCACAGGCGGATGCTTTCATCCCCCTTTGTCCGACACGCGGTGCTCGTCATCGCGGCGTTTCTGATCCTCCCCTATTTTCTCGTCGTCCTTTACGCCATACCGTTCATCCGCCCGATCTCGACACTGATGATCGCTGATCTGGCAATGCTGCGCGGTTACGACCGTCAATGGACCTCTTTCGAGGATATTTCGCCGAACCTCGTGCGCTCGGTGATGATGTCGGAAGACGGCCAGTTCTGCGCCCATGGCGGTGTGGACTGGAACCAGATGCGCGGCGTGGTTCAGGATGCGCTGGACGGCTCATCCACCCGCGGTGCCAGCACCATTCCCATGCAGACGGTAAAGAACCTGTTTTTGTGGAATGGCCGGTCCTTCCTGCGCAAGGGGCTGGAAATGCCGCTGGCGTTGTGGGCAGATTTCGTCTGGTCGAAAGAGCGGATGATGGAAATCTATCTCAACGTCGCCGAGATGGGGCCCCAGACCTATGGCGCCAATGCGGCGGCCCAGCGACACTTCAAGACCTCGGCCTCGAAACTCAGCCGGCGTCAGGCTGCCCTTCTCGCCGTATCATTGCCGAACCCGATCATCCGTGTGGCCAGCAAGCCTGGCCGTGGCATGCAGCGGCTCGCCTCTGTCGTTGAGCGTCGCGCGCAAGGTGCCGGCGATTACATCACCTGCCTTTATAGATAGGTTCTCAGGATTTCATTGGTCACGACAGCAACCTGCCACTAGGTTGTCCTCAGCACCAATGGAGATCCCGGCATGGACGCACTGACGCTTTATATCGCCAACAAGAACTATTCCTCCTGGTCGTTTCGTCCATGGATGGCCCTTACGGCTTTTGACGTGCCGTTCGAAGAAGTATTGATCCCGTTCGACATGCCGGCCGGCAATCCACGCTTTGCCGAAATCTCGCCCACCGCAAAAGTGCCGGTTCTGCATCATGGCCGGTTGCGCGTGTGGGAATCTCTGGCAATCATCGAATACGTTGCCGAGCTTTATCCAGAAAAACATTTCTGGCCGGAAGATCCCGGTGACCGGGCGATGGCGCGCGCCATTTCGATGGAGATGATCTCCGGCTTTCGCGGCCTGCGCAATGCCTGCCCGATGAACATGCGACGCCCGCGTGCCGCACTCAACCTCGATGCGGATACGGCCAAGGCCGTCGCAGACGACGTGAAACGCATCACCACGATCTGGCGGGACATGCGCGAGCGTTCCGGCGGCCCTTTCCTGTTCGGCGCTTTCTCTGCCGCCGACGCCATGTATGCGCCTGTGGTCAACCGTTTTGATGTCTTCGACATTGCCGTTGATGACGACACCCGTGCCTATATGGATGCGATGAAGGCGACGCCTGCATGGGAGAGTTGGGAAACGGCGGCCAAGGCGGAAAGCTGGATCGTTCCCGAGGATGAGGCCTGAATCAAAGTCCCGATCGGGTGATTCTCAAAAATCGACTCGAAAATCACTGTGGGGACTGGTCAAAGGCCGATACCGCATGTATAAGCCGCCCCAATTTCCGAGTTCCAGACGCGTCCATTCGGCCTGATTTCTCGGCCGGGGATTATAGTCTGCACGTCAATTGGAGTACTTAAAATGGCAGTACCGAAGAGAAAAGTTAGCCGGTCCAAGCGCGGCATGCGTCGCTCCACCGACGCGCTGGCAACCCCGACGTTCGTCGAGGACAAGAACTCTGGCGAACTTCGTCGCCCGCACCACATCGACCTGAAGACCGGCATGTACCGCGGTCGCCAGGTTCTGACCCCGAAGGAAAGCGCATAAGCTTGTTCGACGGAAGTCATTCAAAAAAGCCCGGTCTCGCGACCGGGCTTTTTTGTTGTCCTTAGATGCCGAAGAAAGCTCAGGGACAGATCATGTCATGCTGTCCAGACGCGTCTGCAGCGAGCGCAGTTGTTCTTTCAGCTCGTCGAGATCCTTGGCATCGGCCGGCTTGCGCGGTTCACGCGGGGCTTCCGCCTGTCCTGTAAACGGCGTGAACATCTGCACCGCCTGACGGAACATTTCCGTATTGCGGCGCACCTGTTCTTCCATCATCTGCATCGGCGCCTGCAGGTTTTTCGTCAGCGGTGTTTCGCCGAACGTGCGTGTCATATGCTCGCGCATCTGCGTTTGCTGGTCGGCAAATGTCTTCATCGAATGTTCGAGAAAGGTCGGCACGACCATCTGCATCTGATCGCCGTAATAGCTGATCAGCTGGCGCAGAAAAGACACCGGCAAAAGCGTGTTGCCGGTCTTGGATTCCTGTTCGAAAATAATCTGCGTCAGAACCGAATGGGTAATATCTTCGCCGGTCTTGGCGTCCTGAACCGAGAACTCCTCACCCTTCTTGACCATCTTGGCGAGATCTTCCAGCGTTACGTAGGTGCTGGTACCGGTGTTATAGAGGCGTCTGTTGGCATATTTCTTGATGACAACTTGGCCTTCATTCTTCGCCATATTCTCCTCCTCGTCCCCTTAACATCGTTCTGTTATGCGGGTTTCCTCTCCCGCAAGAACACTACGCCCAAACCGGTTGCAGTGACAACGGGTTTTTGTGCGCTGCGATGAAGGCATGCTGCGCGGAAAATGCGGGCATATTAGCATTTCGGCCATTACCGCGCTTTGGTGCAATGCAGTTTGACTTGGCGCATGAGCTTTGCCAGTTTCAAGGGAACCATGCCGATACCCGAGGAGATATCCCATGAGCCTGCCTTCAATCGTGATCGCGTCCGCGGCACGCACCGCCGTCGGTGCCTTTAACGGCGCGTTCTCGACCGTGCCCGCGCACGAACTCGGCGCCACCGCCATTCGTGGCGTTCTGGAGCGCGCCGGCGTGGATGCAGGGGAAGTGGACGAGGTCATTCTGGGGCAGGTGCTTGCCGCCGGTGAAGGCCAGAACCCGGCCCGACAGGCAGCGATGAAGGCCGGCACGCCGAAGGAAACGACCGCCTGGGGCGTCAACCAGCTCTGCGGCTCGGGCCTTCGTGCCGTGGCGCTTGGCATGCAGCAGATTGCCACCGGCGATGCGGCCATCGTGGTGGCCGGGGGCCAGGAATCCATGTCGATGGCGCCGCATGTCGCGCATCTGCGAAACGGCACCAAGATGGGCGACCTGAAAATGGTCGACAGCATGATCTCGGACGGCCTGACCGATGCCTTTTACGGTTATCACATGGGCATCACCGCCGAAAATATTGCCCGCCAGTGGCAGCTTTCGCGCGACGAGCAGGACCAGTTTGCCGTTGCATCGCAAAACAAGGCAGAAGCCGCACAGAAAGCCGGACGTTTTGCCGACGAGATCGTGCCGTTCGTGCTGAAGACCCGCAAGGGCGATGTCACGATCGACAGCGACGAATATATCCGCATCGGCGCCACGCTGGACACGATGGCAAAGCTGCGTCCAGCCTTCGACAAGGATGGCACGGTGACCGCCGGCAATGCATCCGGCATCAATGACGGTGCCGCCGCCGTGCTTCTGATGACCGAGGCGGAGGCAGCGCGCCGTGGCCTGACGCCACTTGCCCGTATCGCCTCCTGGGCGACCGCTGGCGTTGATCCGCAGGTCATGGGCACCGGACCTATCCCGGCATCGCGCAAGGCGCTGACGAAGGCCGGCTGGTCGGTTGCGGATCTCGATCTGGTCGAGGCCAACGAGGCGTTTGCGGCGCAGGCCTGCGCCGTCAACCGCGAACTCGGCTGGGATCCAGCAATCGTCAACGTCAATGGCGGTGCAATTGCCATCGGCCACCCGATCGGCGCGTCCGGTGCGCGCGTGCTCAACACGCTGTTGTTCGAGATGAAACGCCGATCCGCAGCAAAGGCATTGGCGACATTGTGTATTGGCGGCGGCATGGGTGTTGCTATGTGCCTGGAAGCGATGTGATGTAAGGTGAACGACCATCTGCCAGCGGCGGCGGATGAGAACGGAGGCGCCGGGAATGACCAGAGTGGCCTTGGTATCGGGTGGCACACGCGGGATAGGTGCTGCGATCTCCATTGCCCTGCAGGCGGCGGGATATCAGGTCGCCGCCAATTATGCCGGCAATGTCGAACGGGCAACCGCCTTTCACGAAAAGACCGGCATACCGGTGTTTCGCTGGGATGTGCGCGATTACGACGCCTGTGTCGCAGGGATCGCGGAGGTAGAGGCGATGCTGGGGCCCGTCGAGGTGCTGGTCAACAATGCCGGCATTACCCGCGATGCCATGTTCCACAAAACGACGCCGGACATGTGGAATGCGGTGATCGCCACCAACCTGACCGGGCTTTTCAACATGACGCACCCGGTCTGGCCCGGCATGCGCGAGCGCAATTTTGGCCGGGTGATCAGCATTTCCTCGATCAACGGCCAGCGCGGACAGGCGGGACAGGTGAATTATTCCGCCGCCAAGGCTGGCGATCTCGGTTTCACCAAGGCGCTGGCGCAGGAGGGCGCTGGCCGAAACATCACCGTCAATGCCATCTGCCCGGGTTATATCGGTACGGAAATGGTGATGGCGATACCGCCGGATGTGCTTGCAGAAAAAATTATACCGCAGATTCCGATCGGTCGATTGGGCACACCGGAAGAGATTGCCCGTTGCGTGGTGTTTTTGGCATCCGACGATTCCGGCTTCATCACCGGCTCCACCTTCAGTGCGAACGGTGGGCAGTTTTTCGCCTGACATCAGGCAAAAGAAAACCGGCGCGGAGACTGAAAATCTCCGCGCCGGTTTTCTGGAAGTTCAAGCCGTCAGATTAGCGGCAACGAGCTTCGTAGGTGCGGCCATAACGATCGCGATAGATGCAGTAGCCCTGACGCTTCTGCGATTCGCCGATCGCGGCGCCAACCAGACCACCAGCAACTGCGCCGACGGCTGCGCCGCCCCAGCTGTTGGTGACAGCGCCACCGATCAGCGCGCCGGAACCGGCGCCGATGGCGGTGCCCTTCTCCGTGGAGGTGCAGGATGCGAGAGCGCCAACCATGGCAGCTACGAGCACAATCTTTTTCATAACGACTTCCTTCCCTAAAACGCGGGGTCCCCCCGCCTGTTAAATCCTGCCCATAAGAAGCAGGATGATCAAGATCAGAACAACCAGGCCCAATCCACCGGAGGGACCATAACCCCAACTGCGGCTGTGACCCCAATTCGGCAAAGCGCCGATCAGGAGCAGGATCAGGACGACGAGCAAGATTGTACCGAGCATTTCACTTCTCCAACACGAATTGGTTAGCTTCGTGACCGCGACAACGTGGCGACTGTCATTTTTGTTCCATCCACAACGAATCAGTTGTTACGAATGCCGCCAGCTGCAGTATTCTGGCGAAAACAGTACCTTGACTGGTTATCACGGGCATATGCGCTATGTGCGGACGTTCAGCACCGATACAGGTTCCCTGAGCTAGAAAAAGCAAGAAATATCATCAGAGGATGACGCATTGAGCCTGCTGCAGATCTATTGGAGAGCCCTGACCTATCTTGGCGCCAACCGCCTCAAGGTGACGGTGGTGGTGATTGCCAACGTCGTGCTCGCGGCCGTCTCCATCATCGAGCCGATCCTGTTCGGACGGATTTTTGATGCGATATCCTCCAACAGTCCAGTAACGCCCATCCTGCTTGCCTGGGCAGGTTTTGGATTGTTCAACACAATTGCCTATGTGCTGGTGGCCCGCGAAGCCGACAGGCTGGCGCATGGGCGCCGCGCCACGCTTCTGACGGAAGCCTTTGGCCGCATCATCTCCATGCCGCTTTCGTGGCACCACAAGCGCGGCACATCCAATGCGCTGCACACGCTGTTGCGTGCCGCCGAAACGCTGTTCGGCCTGTGGCTGGAATTCATGCGCACGCATCTGGCCACCGCCGTTGCCATTCTGCTGCTGATCCCCACTGCCATTTCGATGGACTGGCGCCTCAGCCTCGTGCTTTTTGCGCTCAGCATTGTCTACTGGTTCATCGGTCGCATGGTGATGAAGCGCACCAAGGAGGGTCAGGCCTCCGTGGAAAGCCATTATCACAACGTCTTTTCCCACGTCAGTGATTCGATCAGCAACGTTTCCGTCGTGCATAGCTATAACCGCATCGAGCAGGAAACGCGGGCACTGCGGGACTACACGAAAAACCTGCTGGCCGCACAATATCCGGTTCTCGACTGGTGGGCGCTGGCCGGTGCACTCAACCGCACCGCATCCACCGTTTCCATGGGTATCATCCTCGTTATTGGCACGATGCTGGTGCAGAACGGCGAACTCAAGATCGGTGACGTCATTGCCTTTATCGGCTTCGCCAACCTGCTGATCGGCCGCCTCGATCTGCTGCGCCAGTTCGCCACCCAGATTTTTGAGGCTCGCGCCAAGCTAGACGACTTTTTCGTGCTGGAAGATTCCGTCGAGGAACGCGAAGAGCCAGCAGGTCTTGCCGAATTGGGAGCAGTTCGTGGCAAGGTCGAATTCCGCAACATCAACTTTGCCTTTGGCGGTACGTCGCAGGGCGTACATGACGTATCCTTTGTCGCCAATGCCGGCGAGACGGTGGCGATCGTTGGCCCGACCGGCGCCGGCAAGACGACGCTGGTCAATCTTCTGCAGCGCGTCTACGAGCCGGACACCGGCAAGATTTTCGTCGATGGCACGGATATTTCCACCGTGACCCGCAAATCGCTGCGCAATTCGATTGCCACGGTGTTTCAGGATGCCGGACTGCTGAACCGCTCGATCAGCGAAAACATTCGCCTGGGCCGGGACGGTGCGACGGAAGAGGAAGTGCTGGCCGCTGCTGAAGCCGCCGCAGCCGCCGATTTCATCCAGACCCGCCTGACCGGTTTCGACACTTCGGTCGGCGAGCGCGGCAACCGGCTTTCCGGCGGCGAACGCCAGCGTATCGCCATCGCCCGCGCCATCCTGAAGAACGCCCCCATCCTTGTGCTCGACGAGGCGACAAGCGCTCTCGACGTGGAAACCGAGGCACGGGTGAAGGTGGCGATCGACCGCCTGCGCGAAAACCGCACCACGTTCATCATCGCCCACCGGCTTTCGACCGTACGAGACGCTGATAAGGTCATCTTCCTGGAACAGGGCCGTGTCGCCGAAATGGGCAGCTTCGACGAGTTGAGTGACAAGGGCGGCCGGTTTGCCTCGCTGCTGAAGACCAGCGGGCTTTTGACCGACGACAGCAAGACTGCGGCGGAGTGAGTTTTGCCAGCATAACCCCTGCGATGCCCGCCCTGACCGGCGGGCATTTTTGTGTGTGATGGCTGACGTATATCGGGATGATAAGGCAGAGTCGCCCCTTGGTGATCTTCGATTTTCAAAAAACTCCCGGCGTCGTTTCCGGGTTATGCGGCCGGGGCACGTCCTGTGCCTCCTAATTAAATTTTATAATGGCGCACGACGTGCCCCGTTTCGGCGGTTTTTGCCCGCGACTTCGGTCCCTCTGCAAAAGCCATCCCGACGGTTTCCAATCGGCTGACGATCATGTGTGCCGCACAGGCACGCCCGGCGCGCTCTTTCGGGCTTCAGAGGCATTGCGAGGTTTGATGCCCGCAAAACCTCCCCCGTGTCGCCAGAGGGGAACCAGTTTCCGCGAACCCCAATGATGGAGACTTACGTCTTTTCTCCACCACCAGCGCCGGCTCCAACTCGCCGGGACGCCTCCCGGTGTATCCACGATGGAACACGTGAAGCATCGCACGGTCCGGAAATGCGTGGATGAACTCCGACTCAAGATATTGATTTCGTTGAATCGAGGCCTCTTTTCATCCACGGGCTTTTGTCAATTTTGGGTGCTTGGGGGACGATGTGCTCTCTTCTCCGTCATTCTCGCCCTTGTGGCGAGAATCCAGCCACCGCGCGTCTGCGCGGTGAGAGAACTCTTTCTTCGCAGCGACCCCGTCACTGAGTTCATCACTCTACAGACGCGGCGCTGCTGGATCCCCGCCACAAGGGCGAGGATGACGATGGAGGGTCGGCATGGCGGAGCAGAGGAAACGCCGTCAAATCACAACCTCTTGTTTACTCACCCATACAACCAACGAAAAACCCGCCCTCCAACCGGAGAGCGGGTTCTGATCAGATCAGCAAGTCGACGGGATCACTCCTCTGTCTTCTTGCGTGTCCTTGGCTTGGCGACTGCCGCCGGCTTTGCGGTGGCGGGGGTTTCCGCCTTGGGCTTGGTAACCCGGGCGGGCTTTGCAGCAGCAACCTTCACAGGCTTTTCCGGAGCCGACACAGTCGTCAAAGGCGCAGCGGCAATTGCCACCGGCGCAGCCGGAGCCGCACCGCCGATAACCGCACCACCCGAAGCATCGAGCGCAGCGCCATTGACGGTGACAGCAAGATCACCGCCCGCAGCCCGCTTGGCAGCAACTTTGAACGTGCCTTCCGGCAGCGTCAGATCGAGCTCAAAACCATCCCATTCGGCCGGGATGACCGGGTTGACCTGGAGACGGCCACCTTCCCGCTTGATGCCCAGAATGCCTTCGATGGCGGCGCGGTAGAGCCAGCCGGCGGAACCGGTGTACCAGGTCCAGCCGCCGCGGCCCGTCATGTCGCCAACGCCGTAGACGTCTGCGGCGATAACGTAAGGCTCGACACGGTACTGTTCGGCCGCATCAGGCGTCAGCGCATGGTTGACCGGGTTGAGGATCTGGAAGGCCTTCCAGGCATCCTCGTTGCGGCCCTGCGCTGCCAGCGCCAGCACCACCCAGATGGCAGCGTGGGTATACTGGCCACCGTTTTCACGCACGCCCGGCGGATAGGATTTGATGTAACCCGGATCCTGCGGGGTGTTGGCGAAAGCCGGCGTGAACAGGCGGATGATGCCGGCCTGCTCATCGATCAGCTTTTCGACAACCGCGTCCATGCCCTGCTTCGCGCGTTCCGGATCACCTTCGCCCGACAGCACGCTCCACGACTGCCCGAGGCTGTCGATGCTGCATTCGAGGTTTTCCGATGAGCCAAGCGGGCTGCCATCGTCGAAATAGCCACGACGATAATAGCTGCCATCCCAGCCCGCTGTTTCCAGCGCCTGCTTGAGCGAGGCGAGATGCGCCGTCCAGCGTGTGGCACGGGCATTGTCGCCACGTTCTTCGGCAATCGGCGCAAAACTGCGAAGCGCACTGGCCAGGAACCAGCCGAGCCAAACACTGGTACCCTTGCCGCCGGAACCGACGCGGTTCATGCCGTCGTTCCAGTCGCCGCCGAGGATGAGCGGCAGGCCATTCGACCCGGTGCGCTCAATGGCGAGATCAAGAGCGATGGCGGCATGTTCGTAGAGGCTTGCCGTCTCTTCCGACGTGCCCGGCTGGAAGAAGATATCGTGCTGGCCGGCAGCCAATGCCTGACCGGTGAGGAACGGCAGTTCCTCGTCGAGCAGGGTCTTGTCGCCGGTCGCCACGATATACTGGTTGGCGGCATAAGCGAGCCAGACCACATCGTCGGCAATATTGGTGCGCACGCCGGCACCGGTGGCCGGAAGCCACCAATGCTGCACATCACCTTCCCTGAACTGGCGGGAGGCGGCATTGATGATCTGACGGCGCGCCAGGGCCGGTTCGTGGATGAGGAAGGCCAGCGTATCCTGCAACTGGTCGCGGAAGCCGTAAGCGCCGCTCGACTGGTAGAAGGCCGAACGCGCCATGATGCGGCATCCCAGCGCCTGATAGGGCAGCCAGTGATTGACCATGTTGTTCAGCGCTTTGTCAGGCGTCGAGATTTTCAGGCGCCCGGTGAATTCCTGCCAGAAGGCTTGGGTCTTCGCCAGAATGTCTGCAAAGTTTTCCGAGCGGATGCCGGAGGCATAGGCCGCTGCTTCCTCGCGGGTGGCGGCATCACCGAGCGCATAGGTGATGAATTTTTCTTCACCCGGTGCGATTTCGATATCCCATGCCAGAGCCGCACACGGATCACCATCCAGTTCCATGGCGCTGCTGAGGGCAGATCCTGAAACGACAGCCGACGGCAGTGCCACCGAGCCATGACGACCGATGAATTCGCGGCGGCTGGTGGTGTAGCCGGACGGCTGTTCGCTTGCCACGAAGAAGGCAGTGCGCTGGAAATCGTTGCTGAACCGGTTGGTCGCAAAGAGTGCGCCGCTTTCCTCGTCACGGCCCGACAGGATGAACGGGGCAGACCGTTTGGGGTTCTGGCCCAGCACCCATTCGACATAACCGTAAACGCGCAGGCGACGGGTTTCCGAACCGCTGTTGCGGATCTTCATCGACGACAGCTTGATCGGACGTATGCGGTCAACCGTCTGGGTCAGTTCGATCTTCAGGCTTTCGTCATCGGCGGAGAATACCGAATAACCGAGGCCGTGACGGGCTTCGAATTTGGTCATTGGGCGACGCGACAGGGCGGCGAACGGCGTGTGCATCATGCCGCTGTCGAGGTCGGTGAGGTAAAAACCTTCGCCCGGACGGTTGATGACCGGATCGTTAGTCCACGGCGTCAGCTGGTAATCACGCGAATTCTGGCTCCAGGTGTAGCCGGCACCTTCAGCCGAAACGTGGAAACCAAAGTTTTCGTTGGAGATGACGTTGATCCACGGCTGAGGCGTCGAGCCACCGCCGTTGAGACGGGTGACATATTCGGAACCGTCCTTGGAGAAGCCGCCAAAACCGTTCCAGAAATCGAGATCGGCAGGCGCCTCGCCAGCAATAGGTGCGGCAAAATTTTCGACAGACAGCAGGGTCTGACGATTGGCTTCAGCGACTGCCGATGCCGGAGCAAGGGCTGCGGCACGGGTGACCTGATCGATGATCTTGCCGTTGCGGGCGTGAAGGACGACGCGCGAGGCGGCAATCAAGGCTGCCCATGTCTCTTCGTCCATCAGGTCGCGGCGCAGCGAGAAGACGTGCTCGCGGGCACCTTCCGTCTGGCCGAGCTTGCGGATGTTTTCGCTGAGCTTGTCGATGGCGTGCTGCATGTCCTGCGCGTAGGAGGCAGGCTTTTCGTTGACGATGACGAGATCGAGCGTGACACCGCGGGAGCGCAGATATTCCTGGGCGGAAAACGCTTCCTTGGCGACCTCCATGTCCATTTCGTCATTGATGCGCAGGGTCAGGATCGGGTGATCACCCGAAATCGACTGCGCCCACAACATGGACTGACGGCCAAGGCCGGTTTCCAGCGTGGCGACATCGGCGCGCAGGTTCATGTCCGGATAGACAAGGTAACGGCCGATCTGCTGGAAGGCAGCGGCCTGCTGCGAATTGATGCCGATATGGCGCATCTGCACCTGAACGCGGGTCCAGGCTTGGGTCAATTCGTGACCGAAGGCATCGGCATGACGATAGCGTTCGATGGCAACGTCGAGTTCTTCGCGGATCGGGGCGGCGATGGTCCAGAAGATCACCGTGGCCTTCTTGCCGGCCGGAACGCGCACGACGCGGCGCAGCGACATGATCGGATCGAGCGTGAAACCGTCCGTGCCCGAGAGCGTCGCATCCTGATCGAAGGCGGCAGCTTCAGACAGCGAGCGGCCACGGCCGAGGAAACGGCGGCGGTCGGTTTCGAATTCAGTCGGACGCGACGAGCCGGCATTGTCGGCGGCCAGATGCGCCACCCACATGGAGGCATCGCCGGAGGTGCGCTTGTTGCGCGTCGCACGGATGACGTCACCACGGCGGCCGATCTCGGTCTTCACGAACATGCGCGAAAACACAGGATGGGCGTTGTCGTCATTATCGTGGGCGATGACCGGCTCGAGATACGAGGTGACCTCGATATATCGGTCTTCCGTGCCGGTGTTGAGCAACGTCAGGCGGCGGCCTTCGGCATCGTGCTCGGTGGCGACAATGCATTCGACCGTGCTGGTCAGCGTGCCGACCGTCTTGTGGAATTCGGCCTTTTCGTCACCGAAGACAGCCTTGGTTTCCTCGCCTTCGATACGGCGAGGTTCGGCCGTTGTCGACCACCACTGATTGGTGGCGGTGTCGCGCAGGAAGATGAACTGGCCCCAGCGATCCTCGGTCGGATCCGGCTTCCAGCGGGAAACGGACAAGCCGTTCCAGGTGGCGGAGCCGGTGCCGGTGGAGGTCAGCATGGTCGAATAGTGACCATTGGAGAGGAACACCAGCTGGCGATCCTGAGCGGCCGGATCGTTGATGGTGCGGATTTCCGAGCGCAACAGTTCGCCTTGGCCGCTGCCGGGGGTTTCCTCGTGTTTGGCGCTCATCACCGGCACTTCGCGCGGTGCCTTTTCCTGCAACAGCAGTTCGGCTGCCTCGATCACCGGATCGGCGTGGAAGAGTTCACGCAGGCGACCGTTGAAGACGACGTTGGCGATGGCTGCAATCGACATGCCATGGTGGTGGGCATAATAGTTGTAGACCACGGCGCAGCGCTTGCCTTCCGGAACGCGGGTCGGCGTAAAATCGACGGCATCGTGAAAACCGTATTTACCGAGCGCGCCGACGGCCTTGAGCTTTTCAAGGTTTTCCAGCGCCGCATGCGGAGCATACTGGCTGGCGAGGATCGAGGCGTAAGGCGCGATAACGGCGTTCTGACCAAGACCACGTTTCAGGCCAAGCGAGGGCACGCCAAAGTTGGTGTACTGATAGTTCAGCTGATGGTCGCGGGCGTTAAACGCCGCTTCCGAAATGCCCCACGGAATACCCAGACGGCGGCCGTGGTTCATCTGTTCGAGAACGATCAGATTGTTGGTCTGGTTGAGAATGCCACCCTGACGCTCCTGCATGACGAGCGGCGGCATCAGGTATTCGAACATCGAACCCGACCACGAGATCAGCGCGCCGCGTGAACCGATCGGCACGACCTGACGGCCGAGGCGATACCAGTGTTCGGTCGGCAGGTCGCCCTTGGCTATGGCGAACAGGCTGGTGAGGCGGCATTCCGAGGCGAGAAGGTCGTAGCAGGCTTCGTCGAGTTCGTTTTCCTCGGCACGGTAACCGATCGACAGAAGGCGACGGTCCTTGTTGTAGAGGAAGGTGAACTCCATCCCGAAGGCGAGCGAACGCGCCTTGTCACGCAGCACGGCCAGACGCTTGCGCATCAGTTCCAGCGTCGAGTGATCGAAGGTGGTGTCGGCGATATGGGCTTCGCAGGCGGCAACCAGATAGTCGGTCCAGTGCACGACTTCGCCAGACTGCGACGAGCCGACCTCATGATCGAGATTGACGGCAAGCTTCTGGATGTCGCGTGCCAGAACCGAAAGGTTGATGATGCGGATCGAAGCGAATTCGTGCTCGCGCTTGACGGCGGCGAGTGCGTTGGCGAAACCGGCAATACGCTCTTCCAGACGGCGACGCAGCGGACGCACGGTCTTGCGGTCATCCGGCAGGGACTTCAGGTTTTCGCTGAGGATTCCGGCGACATCGCCGATACCATCGAGATTGCCCTGAAGATGCGCGGACGGCGCTTCCGCCCATTCGCGGCAGGCCGACGAGATGGCGATCAGGTGGCCGGCAAGGTTACCGCTGTCGACGGTCGAGACATAGCGCGCGCCAAGTGTCTTCAGCGTGTCGGTGTAATACCAGTTGAACAGATGGCCACGATGCTTGTCCATCTTCTCGACGGTAGCGAGCGTGTTTTCGATCCGCTCGACGGTATCGGTAAAGCTGATCCAGCCGAAATGACGGGCCGAGACGACCGACAGGAGATAAACGCCGATATTGGTGGGCGACGTGCGCGCAGCGATGATCGGTTCAGGGCGTTCCTGAAAATTGTCCGGCGGCAGAAAGTGCTGCTCCTGCGTGACAAAGGTCTCGTAATAACGCCAGGTGCGACGCGAAATCTTGCGCAGTTCGACGGCAACCGGCTCGGGAACGAACAGGCGGTCTTCGGTTTCGGCCGACTGGCTGACATACCATGCGACTAGCGGCGACAGCACCCAGAGGGTGACGAAGGGCAGGCCGATCAGGAAGGCATTGTCTTCCGGAAGGGCCGCAAGGAAGAGCGCCAGCAGCGCCACGACCGGCGCATGCCACATCTGCCGGTAATAATCGAGCGGGCTGCCCTGGGCAGAACCCTGAATACTGGCGGCGGTGCGCCATTCCAGCATCATCTTGCGGCTGACGAACAGGCGGTAGAGCGAACGCACGATGGCGTCGGTCATCATGCAGGCGGAATCGGCAATGAAGACGATGCGCAATGCGACCTGCGCATTGGCATCACGCACATCGGTCCACAGCGAGTGGAAATGCGCGCGCGGCACGATATCGGTCGAACCCGGCACAATGCCGCGGATGAGCGACAGGGTGGGTGCGACGAACAGCATGAAGATCAGCAGAATTTGCCAGATCAGCGCGCCGAGCGGCGACATGAAATACCAGCCGAGAACAGAGGCGAAGAACCATGCAATCGGGGTCAGCGAACGGCGCAGGTTATCGATCATCTTCCAGCGGCCGAGCGCTGTCACGCCGCGCATCGGATCGACGATGTAAGGCAGCAGCTGCCAGTCGCCACGCGCCCAGCGATGTTGGCGCGAGACTTCGACTTCGTAACGGGTCGGGAAATCCTCGACCAGTTCGACGTCGGTGATCAAAGCGCAACGCGAGAAGGAGCCTTCGAGAAGGTCGTGGCTGAGGACGGTGTTTTCGTCGATACGACCGCGCAGCGAATGTTCGAACGCATCGACGTGATAAAGGCCCTTGCCGGTGAAGGAGCCTTCGCCCGTCAGGTCCTGATAAACGTCTGAGACGGTGAAGACATAAGGATCGACACCGCGGCTGGCGGAATAGATCCGCTGGAAGACCGAAGCATCCTTGCCCGTCGTCAGCGACGGGGTGACGCGCGGCTGCAACAAGCCGTAACCCTGAACGACACGGCCGGTGCGCGGATCGTGAACCGGGCGGTTCATCGGGTGATGCGCCTTACCGACCAGTTTGGTGACGGCATCGCGCATCAGGCGCGTGTCGGCATCGAGCGTCATCACGTACTGGACATTGTCCGGCACGGTGTTGGCGCCGGCCATATAGGTGGTGTCCTTGTCGCCACGCAGCAGCATGTTCAGTTCATGCAGCTTGCCGCGCTTGCGCTCCCAGCCCATCCAGGCGCCTTCCGAGGGATTGTAGAGGCGGCGGCGATGCAGCAGGAAGAAGCGCGTGCCGCCATCGAAGGCGTAACGGGCGGACAGGTTGGCGACTTCGCGCTTGGCGTATTCGAGAACTTCGAGATCGCCTTCGGCCTCCTCGACCTGCGCGTCGCGCCAGTCGCTCAAAAGCGCGAAATAGACTTCGCCGCGCGGGTTGGCCAAATAATGGACTTCGAGATTGCGGACGAGTTCATCGACCGTATCGCGATTGTTGATGAGGCAGGGCACGACGACGAGCGTGCGCGCTTCTTCCGGCACGCCAGTCTTGAACTCATACCCCACAAGACGCGCCGGCTTCACCACATAGGTGACCAGCGTGTTGAAGAGACCCGTTGCACCTTCCGATGCCGGCAGCGCGAACATCACGAGGAAAAGCAGGATGACCGGCCAGGACATGCCGGCCGAGGCGAGGAAATAACCGACTGCGGCAAGAACCAGCGCGGTGATCAGAAGAACAGGAGCAGCGACCGAAAGCCAGCGCATGCCCTGCACCTTGGCAAGGAAAGACTGCCAGGGGCTGCGCCTGTAACCGATCTTCTTTTCGAGTTCCTGCTGGTACATGCCGACAAGGAACGCGCCGACATTGGCCTTGTGCTGATCCGCATCAGGCGTGTTTGCAGCATCCTCGGCCAGCTGGATGGCGGCCTTGGCGACATCGATTTCCGACTTCTTGGTGCGACGGGCCAGCTTTTCGACACGGTTACGATAGGAGTTGCGCGAACCGAAATCGAGAACCTGGTAGTCGCTCTGCTCGCGGAAAACCTGATCGACGAGGCAGACTTCCTCGAACCAGACGCTCCACTCGGTATCGTCGATCTCACGCAGGCTCTTGATGATGTTGCCCATCGTGACATTGCCGGAGGACAGGCGGTTATGTTCCGCCATCATCACGTCTTCGGCGTCAGTGCCGGCGCGGCGCATGCGCTCTTCCAGCCACTCCAGAGCAACACCCTGGTTCTGCGGCGCATTGCGCAGGCGGTATAGGAACTGTGTGTTGAACGTGTTGTCTTCGGTCAGCGGTTCTAGCTGCTTCAGCAGTTCGGCGCTGGCGACAGGATCGTTGAGACGGATAACCTCGTCGGCCGCCTCATTGGCCTTGAGGCGCATATTGCGCGAGCGGGCAACGCGCACCGCGATACGGCGGGCATTTTCCACCAGCACGAAACGCAGGAACGACGGCAGCGCCCAGAGCTCGCCGATCTGCAACGGCTGATGGACCTGAAAACCTTCGGTAATCGCCGTCAGCTTGTCGCGCGACACGGTGCTGTGGGTGTGGCCGACATAAAGCCATGCCATGACCAGCACGCGTGGCAGCTCCATGCTTCCGACCTTCATCGTCGGCAGCTGCGCATAAAATTTCTTCGGAAAATCGCGGCGGACTTCCTGAATGGCTTCCTCGACGATGTAGTGATTGTCGATCAGCCATTCTGCAGCCGGCGTAATGGTGGCACCAGCGTCAACATCCTTGGCCGTCGTGCGGTAGACTTTGAGGATCTCCGCTTCGTTTTCACGATGACGTTCGCGGAAGGAAAACTCCATCAGGCCGGGCAGCGTCTGCGTTCCGTCGCGCGCCAGCGTTTCCCCGCATTCGCGCAACTCCTCTATCGTCAGATAGGTAGAACGGATCGCCTCGTTATGGTCGATCTGTCTGGTATCGGTTTCGCGAGGGGCGGTCGGCGTATTATGAAAGGACATGTCTCGGCTTCTGAAAGAGGAATGTCGTCGTCGGGGTGGCGCGCTACCGGATTAAACGGGCCCGGCGACCCCACCTGTCATTTCGCTACAGGTATCATCCGGACACCGTCCGAACGAAGCTGCGGGCACGGAGGAGATAGGGGGCAAGCGCAATATGGCAAATCGAAAGACAGCAACGGCTCACCTGTTCCTCCAGGATAATAAGGACTGAACGGTCTAAAACCGCCGGCCTGAATGAAACCTGAACGTATTCAGCCGCTTGGAATACAGATTGCTATGCTTTTATGACCGGCAAAAGACGCTCCTTAGTCGCTGCGTGGCAAAGACCACATCCGGAACCTGTTGACCGGCGCGAGCCTTGCCGGATACCAACATAAAACAAGCAGAGAAATGCCGCATTTCGTGGCTTTTTCAGCCTCGCAGCAGAAAGGAACAACGATGACGATCCAGTTTTCCAACTATATGCCGGAAGTGCTGGCGACGCGCCGTTTTCTGCATGAAAACCCGGAACTGGGACTTTCCGAATTCAACACATCCGAGTTCATTGCCGCGCAACTGACAGCACTCGGTTACGAGGTGACGCGTGGGCTTGGCAAGACCGGCGTTGTCGGCACGCTGCGCAATGGCAACAGCGCCCGCTCGATCGGCATCCGCGCCGATATCGATGCGCTGCCGATCCATGAGGAAACCGGACTGGAATACGCCAGCAAGAACGAAGGCCTGATGCATGCCTGTGGCCATGACGGCCATACGGCAATGTTGCTCGGGGCGGCAAAAATTCTCGCCGAGCGTCGCAATTTCGACGGTACCATCCACCTGATCTTTCAGCCGGCCGAGGAAAATTTTGGCGGCGCGCGACTGATGATCGAAGACGGGTTGTTCGACAAATGCCCCTGCGACGCCGTGTTCGGCCTGCACAATGACCCCGCACTGCCCTTTGGCCATATCGTCGTACGCGACGGGCCGATCATGGCAGCGGTGGACGAATGCAAAATCATCGTGCACGGACATGGTGGCCACGGCGCCGAACCGCAGGACGCATCCGACCCGATCGTCGCGGGTGCCAGCATCATCATGGCTTTGCAGACCGTCGTTTCACGCAACGTGCATCCGCTTGATTCCGCCGTCGTCACCGTAGGGGCCTTCAATGGCGGCAAGGCGAGCAACGTCATCCCCGAGCGGGCGGAAATGGTGCTGACCATCCGCTCCTTCGATCCGGAGACACGCGACCTTCTGGAAGAACGCATCCGCAAGGTGGCGGAGGGCCAGGCCGAAAGCTATGGCCTGCGCGCCGAGGTGATTTATGAGCGCGGTTACCACCCGACCGTCAACCATGTCGCCGAGACCGCCTTCATCCGCGATCTGGCCCGACAGGTGATCGGCGAGGACAAGGTGCAGGACCTGCCCCGGCCTTCGATGGGAGCCGAAGACTTTGCCTATATGCTGAGCGAGCGGCCGGGAACCTATTTTCTGCTCGGCACCAAACGCACCGAAAACGACCCGCCACTGCACCACCCGCGCTTCGACTTCAACGACGAAGCTTTGCCGATCGGCACCGCCTTCTGGGTGGATGTCGCGGAAAACTGGCTGAAGGCCTGATCTCAAAAGACAAAACACCTGCCGCGCGGCGCGCGGCAGGTGTTTTGTTGAAGTGATCTGGCTTTCCCCTTACGGGAAAAGCCCTAGCGTGACGGCGCAGACGAAGGCAAAAGCAGCCGCGACCAAAGTGGCTTGCAGCGCAGAATGCCACTTGTTGTGACGTCCGGAAAGTTGCCGGTGGGGCGCATGTGTATCGAGATGCCGCATGATGTCCTCCAGCCATTCGCTCATGATCGAGCAAACACCATCCTATCTTAACTCTACCAGTTCGATAGAGATAAACTTGCGTGGCTACCGGGCTGCCTTAGAAAATCCTTTTTCGTCTGAGCCGAAATTCAGCATTTCGCGCAGTATTTTTCTCCAAGCTCACAGTGTGTAAAAAAACTGTAAAAATTCGAGAGGAGCAGGAATGGCGACGGATATCGATGTCATCGTGATCGGGGCGGGCGTGATCGGACTGGCGACGGCACGGGAACTGGCAATAACCGGCCTTTCGGTGATCGTTCTCGAAACAGCGGATGCGATCGGCACGGGCACGTCATCGCGCAACAGCGAAGTGATCCATGCCGGGCTGTATTATCCGCAGCGAAGTTTGAAGGCAAAATTTTGCGTCGAGGGGCGGCGCAGGCTTTACGACTATTGCGAAAATCATGGTGTAGCGCATCGCCGCTGCGGCAAGCTGATCGTCGCGACGACCGACGATGAAGTGGCGATACTGGAGGATTTGAAAGCTAAGGGCGGCGCCAATGGCTGCGACGATCTGAGACTCATTTCCAGTGAGGAAGCAAGACAACTGGAGCCGGCGCTTTGCTGCCTGGCGGCGCTGGTTTCGCCCTCCACCGGCATCATCGATAGCCATGGCTACATGCTGGCATTGCGCGGAGACGCGGAGGAACATGGTACGGCGATCGCGCTTCTGTCGCCGTTCGAGCGGGCAGAGGTGACGAGCGACGGCTTCACTGTCTGGGTTGGCGGGAAGGAGCCGATGTCGTTGACCTCCGGATGCTGGTCAATGCCGGTGGCCTGCATGCGTCACGGGTGGCCCGGCTGATCGATAGGCTTTCACCTGATCTCGTGCCTGAAACCTTTTATGCCAAGGGCAATTATTTCATGCTAACCGGCCGCGCACCGTTTTCCCGGCTGATTTATCCTGCCCCGCATACTCATGGTCTTGGCGTGCATCTGACGCTCGACATGGGCGGGCAGGCACGGTTCGGACCAGATGTGGAATGGGTGGAAGAGATCGAATACGCGGTCGATCCGCGCCGTTCGGATGGGTTTGCCGATGCTATCAGACGTTACTGGCCCGACATGCCGGAAAATGCGCTGGTTCCGGGTTATTCGGGGATCAGGCCAAAAATCGGCGACCCGAGCGCGCCGGCGGCAGATTTTCGCATCGACGGGCCGGAGGCTCATGGCATTGCCGGACTGGTCAATCTGTTCGGGATAGAAAGCCCCGGACTGACATCCTCTCTGGCGATCGCCGCCGAGATACGCTCACGCCTGTGCGGAGACTGACAGCGGCATTTTCGAGCGCACCACGGCCTTGATCGGCAAATGATCCGAAGCGACCCGCGCGAGTGCGCTGTCATGCACATGCACGCGGTCGATCAGACCGTCTCGGTTACTCATGATACGGTCAAGCGCCAGGACCGGCAGGCGCGACGGGAAACTGGGTACCGCCTTTGGCGTAGCGCCAAAAACACTCGACAGACCATGCAGGGAGGAGCGATCGCCAAGGCGCCATTCGTTGAGATCGCCAAGCAATACGGTTGGCTGCTCGGAGCGCGCGCCCATGATCTCCAAAATCATCTTTGTCTGCTGGTGGCGCGAGCGGTGCAACAGGCCGAGATGCGCAGCGATAACGCGCAAGGTCGCGCCATTGTTAAATTCGATTTCGGTAACGAGACAACCGCGCGGCTCGAGCCCCGGCAGTTTTACCTGATGCACATCACGCACCAGGCCTTCGCGGAACAGCACGACATTCCCGTGCCAGCCGTGTGCACGTGCAACACCGGACACCGGCACCGGCGTCAGCCCGGTTTCACGCTCCAGCCAGTGCAGGTCGAGAAGGCCACGACGTTCGCCAAACCGTGTATCCGCCTCTTGCAACGCCATGACATCCGCACCGATCTCGCGGATAACGTGGCTGGTGCGCTCCGGATCGAAACGACCATCTACGCCAACGCATTTGTGAACATTGTAGGAGGCGACCAGCATGCCTTCCGCGGGGTCATGCGGATGAGGGCCGGCATCGCGTCTCTTGCGATTGCGAATGGAAGCGATAATGCTCGCCGGGAGCGTGTCACGCTTGCTGCGCATGGGTTTGGTCATCGCTGGCAATCCTTTGACTGATAAAATACCCTAGCCGCCCGAGCGTTCCAAATTTGTTAAATGCGGATCTCGTTAACGGCGGGGTAAGTCAAAGATAAGGCGAACCGAGCCAGAGGATTCTTTCCAGCAGGCGCACAACAAAAGGACGGTTGCGCAGGCCGTCCAGCGTGACAGCGGAGGCGGTTTCGATGGTTTTGTCGATGCGTCTTTCGAGCGTTTCCGCAAAATCGCGATCGAGTACCTCGAGATCGACCTCAAAATTCAGCCGCAGCGAGCGCGGATCGAGATTGGACGAGCCGACATAGGCCCAGCAGCCATCGATTGCCATCAGCTTGGAATGGTCGAAGGCACCGGTGGCACGCCAGATGCGGCAATAGTTCTTCAAAATCTGGTCAAACTGCGCGGTCATGGCGCGATCGACCAACGTCAGATTGTTGGCGTCCGGCACGACGATATCGACCGTGACACCCCGGCGGGCGGCAGTGATGAGTGCGGTGATCAGTTCGCGATCCGGCAGGAAATAGGGCGAAACGATGCGGATCGATTTGCGCGCGATCGAAAACGCGCCCATCAGCATCTTGTGATTGGTTTCATTGCTACGGTCGGGACCTGAACCGACGGCGCGCAGCAGAACCGGTTCGCCCGGCTGCTTTTGCGGTTCCGTGATCTGCCACGCATCGCCATCAAGCACCTCGTCGGATTCGAACTGCCAGTCTTCCGAGGCAATGGCAAAAAGGTCCGTCACAACCGGGCCGGTGACGCGGAAATGCGTATCGAAGGCGCTCGCATCGCCGGATATTTCGGCGGAAAACCCTTCGCGGATATTCATACCGCCGGTGAAGGCAACCGTGCCATCAATGATGATGATCTTTCGGTGGGTGCGCAGGTTGGCATAAGGCAGGCGCAGGCCAATGATGACATTACCGTTGAACACTTCCACCCGGACGCCGCCATCACGCAGCATGCCCAAAATGCTCGGCACCGAATAACGGGCGCCGACGGCATCAATCAGGACCCGTACCGCCACACCGCGCCGTGCTGCCTGAATCAGTGCTTCGGCGAAACGTGTACCGATACGATCACGATCAAAAATATAGGTTTCGAGAAGGATGCTGCGTTCTGCCGAGGCGATCGCCTTCAGCATTTCGCCATAGGCCTTGTCGCCGGTGTCGAAAACCTCGATCGCATTGCCGGTGGTGAAGGCGTGACGCGCGACGCGATCACCCAGCGTTTTCATGGCGAGAAATCGGTGACCAAAGGATGTCGCCACGGTCTCGGAGGCAACATCATAAGCCTCAAGATGCGCAAACGCGCCGTACTGTACGCGCGACCGCTGGAAACCGAGGACGTTGCGGCGGATGCGGTTGACGCCGGCGATCAAATAAAGAAGCGCGCCGATGAAGGGCGACAGGATGATGACGCCGACCCAGCCGACAGCGGAGCGGACCTCCACCTTGGTCATCGTGGCATGGATGGCCGCCGGGACGCCCATCACGATCGACAGGACAAGAAAGATATGCGGCCAATAGGCGTAAAAGGTTTCAAGCATGCCGGCCAATATAGGCGCGGGCAGCTAGCCTGCAATGCGGGCCACATGACATCGTCACGCAGCCCGATCACAAGACGGTTTCCGATCAGTGCGTTTACTTGGAAGCCATGGCAGCGACCGGCGGCTCGGCGCCTTCCGGGATCGGGCTCGTATAGACAATACCCTTCTGACGGCGCTTCAGATCCGCCCAGGCGGCTTCGCGCAACTGTTCGCTCTGCATGGCGGCAAGGCCGGTGGCGGCCATGACCTTGGCAGTCGTCACCATGCCCTTGTGCGCCAGTGGGCTCTTGCCCTGCGACACGACCTGCCATGTGTGCAGCTGCGTGCCGATGGCAAGGGTCGGACCATAGGCCTGAACGGTCGGCACCACCCAGCTGACATCACCAACATCGGTGGAGCCGCCCATCTGCTTCAGACGGGTATGGGCGGGCAGGACAAAGTTGGCGAGCGGTATATCGCGCTCGTCCAGTTCCTCCTGACGCCAGCTGGCGGCGATATCTTCCGGAGACAGCGTGGCGCGAATTTTTTCCGCGAAGGCGATATCGGTCGCTTCGAATTCAGGCGTGCCGACGCTGTCCCAGATGTCCTGCATCGTGTCCATCAGCGGCGTGTTGACCATCAGGTTGGAAACGCCGGCAAGAATGGTGCTTTCCATGGTGGTTTCGGTCATCAGCGCCGCGCCCTGTGCCACCTTCTTGACACGCTCGATCAGCGACAGGAGGCCCGGAAGATCGGGCGCGCGCACCACATAACGAACCTTGGCATAGGCTTGCACGACATTGGGCGAAATGCCGCCGGTATCGAGCACGGCGTAGTGGATGCGGCAATCCTGCTGCATGTGTTCGCGCAGGTAATTGACGCCGACATTCATCAGTTCGACGGCATCGAGTGCGGAGCGGCCGAGTTCCGGTACGGCGGACGCATGGGCGGCGCGGCCATGAAACACGAAATCGATGCGGCAATTGGCAAGCGAGGTTTCGCGCTGCACGCCGGCAAAATTGCTGGGATGCCAGCTGATGGCGATATCGACATCTTCGAAAGCACCCGAACGCACCATGAAGGCTTTTGCCGCACCACCTTCTTCGGCGGGGCAGCCATAATAGCGCACCCGGCCGGGCGTGCCGCTTGCTTCCAGCCAATCCTTCAGTGCCGTGGCAGCCAGCATGGAGGCAGAACCCAAGAGATTATGGCCGCAGCCGTGACCGTTAGCGCCGGTGATCAGCGGATCATGCGAAACTTCGCCAGCCTTCTGGCTGAGGCCTGCCAGCGCATCGAACTCACCCAGGAAGGCGATAACCGGGCCACCCTCGCCTGCTTCACCGATCAACGCAGTCGGGATGCCGGCGACGTTGTCGGTGATGGCAAAACCCTGTGCTTCCAGCATTTCCCGGTGCGCGGCGGCCGACAGCGTTTCCATGTAGCAGGTTTCAGGCGTTTCCCAGACGCGATTGGCAAGCTCTGTAAAAACCTCCTTCTTTTTTTCGATCGTATCAAAAACCTGAGGGAGGTTGCTGCTGCTCGTCATGTCGTTTCACCTGCATGGGGAGGAATACTAAGGGAGCCGAACCGTAACCTACCGTTCGGCTGCGGCCAACTGCTGATATGGTTTCGATGCCAACAGATTTGTGAGACGCTCCCAGCCCTCGCCGGATGGCAGCCCAAACCGTAGATCCTTTGGCCGCTCGTTGAAGGATCTTACAAGAATACCGGCCTCACCGAATTGTTCGTAAAGGGCCGAAGCATTGGAATGGCGAATGAGCCGGAACAACGACGTTCCACCAACAATGTCGAGGCCGGCGGTCGTCAGAAGGTCATCGAGCCGCCTGAGATCGGCCGGCAGGGTTTTGCGCATGTCACTCTGCCAATCCCGATCTGCAAGCGCCTGCGTTGCGATCTGCAGGGCCGGACCAGAAACCGCCCACGGACCGAGCCGGGCCTCGATGCGACGGACATCGGCCGCGGGCGCCAATGCGAAACCGAGACGCAAGCCCGCAAGACCGTAAAATTTTCCGAAGGAACGCAGAACGGCGAGGCCGGGGCCGATATCGCCTGCCACACTGTGTTCTGGGGGCATGACATCCATAAAGGCTTCGTCGACCACCAAGAGCCCGCCTTTTGCTGCCATATGGGTGGCAAGGCGCAACAGGTCAGCGCGGTCGATCAAACGCCCATCGGGATTGTTGGGATTGACCACGAGAGCGAGATCAGCGGCGAACAGCTCTTCGAATTGGGCAGTCTCGGTGAGATCGAAACCCGCGAGCCGCGCCATGTGGGCATGTTCGGCATAGGTAGGCGACAGGATGGCGGCCTTTGCGCCGGGCGGTATGCTGCCACCGAAAGCACACTCAACCAACAGCGGCAGAAGGATTTGCGTGCCGGGTGCTGCAGCCACCTCTTTCGAAGAGGGTGCTCCGTATACGGCGGCGGCCTCACATTTCAGCAAATGCAGGGCCGATGGTTCCGGCAGGCGGCAGAAAGCGGTGGAAGCAATATCCGAATGCGGGTAGGCATGCGGATTGATACCGGTGGAAAGATCGATCCAGGGTTTTGGCGCATTCGGAAAACGTGTCGATGCCCCGGCAAGATTGCCGCCGTGATCGATTTTTGTGTCTTTTACGAGTTCCACGTCCTGCTGCATGTTTTTTACGCTCGCCTTTTTCTCCCTGCTTATTGAACGGCTCTGCGGTTATCCGCAATGGCTGGTGCACGCCATCGGCCATCCGGTGATCTGGATCGGCACGATGATCGGCTGGCTGGACAAAAAGCTCAACCGGGCAGAACAGAATTTCTCGCGACGGAAAATCATGGGCGTCGTGGCACTCCTTGCCATTCTCTCAAGCGTAGTTTCTGTGACGGCCGGCCTCAGTTGGCTGCTCGGCACATCGCTGCTGGCGTTCGTTGTCCTCGTTCTCCTGGCCTCCAGCCTGACGGCGCAAAAGAGCCTCGAAGACCATGTTCTGGCCGTGGCCGACGCACTGGATGCCGAAGGGCTGGCCTCGGGCCGCAGAGCCGTGTCGATGATTGTCGGGCGTGACCCCGACCAGTTGGACGAACCCGCGGTCTGTCGCGCGGCAATAGAAAGCCTTGCCGAAAATTTTTCCGATGGCATTACCGCACCGGCTCTATGGCTCGGGCTGGGCGGGCTGGCGGGCGGGGCGGCCTACAAGGCGACCAACACGGCCGACAGCATGATCGGCCATCGCAGCGAACGGCACGAAGCGTTTGGTTGGGCGGCGGCGCGGTTGGACGATCTGATCAACCTGCCGGCCTCTCGGCTAACGGCGCTTCTGTTCGTTCTTGCCTGTTTTTTCGTACCCGACGCTTCGGCCAAGGATGCATGGAAAACAGTCTGGCGCGATGCGAAAAAACACCGCTCTCCTAATGCCGGCTGGCCGGAAGCGGCAATGGCCGGGGCGCTCGGACTGGCGCTGGCAGGACCCCGCGTTTACAGCGGCACCCTCGTTCCTGACCACTTCATGGGTGCAGGCGGAAGACGCGAGGCCACCGCAACCGACATCCGCAGGGCGCTGAAACTCGCCCGGTATGCCGATATCCTGATGCTTGCGCTGTTTGGCCTTCTGGCCGTGGCCGGCCTGCTTATTTCGCGAGCCTGAGCAGCGCCTCGATATCGAGGTGCTTTTCCATATGCTGCGCCAGCCGATCCAGCACCTCATCAACTCCGGCTTCATAATCGACCGTTGACACTTCACCGCCGAGCCTCTGCAGCCATGCGGACCGCTGGCGATCATCGGCAAACAGGCCATGGACATAACTGCCGAAAACGCGCCCGTTTTTGGAGGTTGCCCCATCGGCATTACCGGAAATGCGGGCAAAAGGGCGGTCACAATCCGGACCCACCGTCCGGCCGATGTGCATTTCATAGCCGGCAAACGAAATCCCGTCACCGCTGGTGCCGGTCACCGCTTCCAGATGCTTGTCACCGGATAACGTCGTCTCGACATTGAGAAGGCCGAGACCTTCGACCATCCCCGCCTGCCCTTCCATGCCATCTGGATCACGCACGGTACGGCCCAGCATCTGGTAGCCGCCACACAAGCCCAGCACATAGCCGCCGCGTCGCACATGGGCAGCAAGATCGATATCGAAACCGGCGGCCCTGAAGGCTGCGAGATCCGCAATGGTCGCCTTCGAACCCGGCAAAAGCACGAGATCGGCATCTGCGGGTAGAACCTGCCCGGGACGGACCCGGATCACATCCACATCAGGTTCTGCATCGAGCGGATCGAGATCGTCGAAATTGGAGATATGCGGCAGAACTGGCACGACAATGCGGATCCTTGCGCCTGTCTTGTCGATGGCGGCGCTATCCAGCGCCATCGCGTCTTCAGCCGGCAGGCGGCGAGCTTCGGAAAAGAACG
The DNA here is from genome assembly GCF_009617585.1 of Endobacterium cereale. GTDB lineage: Bacteria > Pseudomonadota > Alphaproteobacteria > Rhizobiales > Rhizobiaceae > Neorhizobium > Neorhizobium cereale. The sequence goes on from NZ_WIXI01000046.1 coordinate 291,451, forward strand.
GCAGGAGGCCGATCGGCTGCCAGCCGGTATGATTTTCGATCATCACCATGCCATCGGCAAACAGACTGGGATCACCGCGAAACCGGTTGACTATGAAACCGCGGATCATCGCGGCATCTTCCGGCTCCAGTACCAGTTTGGTGCCTGCAATGCTGGCGATGACACCTCCACGATCGATATCGCCGATCAGGATGACCGGCACGCCGGCGGCGCGGGCAAAACCCATATTGGCGATATCGTTGCGGCGCAGGTTCACTTCCGAAGCACTGCCCGCCCCTTCGACCAGAACGATATCCGCTTGGGCTTTCAGGCGTTCAAAACTGTCCATGACGCGCGGCATCAGTGCCGCCTTCATGCCCTGATATTCAGATGCTTTCGCATTGCCCTCAACGCGCCCCTGAACCACGACCTGCGCGCCGACCTCGCTCTGCGGCTTCAACAGAACCGGGTTCATATGCACCGATAGCGGAACCTTTGCCGCTCGCGCCTGAAGCGCCTGCGCACGACCGATCTCACCGCCATCCGCCGTGACGGCAGCGTTATTGGACATATTCTGCGGCTTGAACGGCTGCACTTTCAGACCGCGATTGACGAGCGCACGCGCAAGCCCGGCGACCAGCAGCGACTTGCCGACATCCGAGCCGGTTCCCTGAAACATCAGCGCGCGTGCAGTCATGTCTTTTCTCAGAACTCGATGCCGGACTGGGCTTTTACGCCCGCTTTAAAGTGATGTTTGACGAGCGTCATTTCGGTGACCGTATCGGCCGCTTCGATCAGCGCCGGCTTGGCGTTGCGGCCGGTGATGACCACGTGCAGGTCTTCGCGACGGGCTTTCAGCGATGCGATAACCGCGTCGAGATCGAGATAGTCGTAACGCAGGGCGATGTTGAGTTCATCAAGCAGCAGCAGGCCGATTGTCGGATCGGCCATCAGTTCCTCCGCCTTGGCCCAGGCACGTTCAGCAGCGGCGACATCGCGCTTCAGATCCTGTGTTTCCCAGGTAAAGCCCTCGCCCATCGTGTGCCATTCGACACGATCGCCGAACAATTCCAGCGCCGGGCGTTCGCCGGTTTCCCATGCACCCTTGATGAACTGCACGACACCGACACGGCGACCATTGCCAAGCATGCGCAAAGCCAGACCGAAAGCGGCGGTCGATTTGCCCTTGCCGGGGCCGGTATTGACGATGATAAGACCTTTTTCGATGGTCTTTTCCGCCACTTCGGCATCCTGCACCGCCTTGCGATTGGCCATCTTGCGCTGATGGCGCTCGGCTTCCTGCTGGTCGATCTCTTTCATTTCGGCTCCTCGGCGACGGCTCGTTTCGGGAAGCGCGGACTATAGGGGATTCGTTTCGCGCGGCAATCCACGCCGTCCATCAGGGCGTTTGCATTGACAGTGCGGGCCCCGACGCATAGGGAAAAGGTGACGGTCTTTTCCCGGCAACGGGGAAAGCTAAGAGGGAACGTGGTAACGCCGATCTTCCGGCTTCAAACCACGGCTGCCCCCGCAACTGTAGGCGGTTAGCCCCGCACCACGCCACTGAAAGATTTCGGGAAGGCGGCGATAGGGCGATGATCCGCAAGCCAGGAGACCTGCCGTCAAAGACGTCAATCCAGCCGGGCGGGGTGCTCCAGCAAGGATGTTTTCAAGGTACGGCAACCATCAGGTTATCGCGCCTGGCACCCCGCATGTTTTGAACCAACGGGGTAGAGGCTTGGATTTTATTCAGTCCGATGACAGGCAGCAAAACGACATCGCGGTGCAAAAGCCGGCGGTGACGATTTTTGTCTGCGCCAGTTGCCGCGCCAGCGAGGGCTCCACGGAAGAACCGCGACAGGGCACGCATCTGCTCAATGCAACGGTGGAAGCCGCCGCGCAGCAACCCGGCGTGACTATCAAGAGCGTCAACTGTCTTTCCAACTGCAAGCGCGGCCCGAGCGCGGTCATCGCGCGGCAGGATGGCTGGACTTATGTTTTTGGTCATCTGGCACTGGAAAACGCCGCCGACCTCGTAACGGGGGCGGAACTGATCGCTACCTCATCTGATGGTTTGATGCCCTGGAAAGGCCGTCCGGACTGTCTCAAGCGCAACATGATCGCCCGTATTCCGCCCTTCGATTTCAATGCATAGACCGACATTCAGGAAAAATCCCATGACCGCCAATCTCGCCCGTATTCCCTGCACCGTCGTCACCGGTTTTCTCGGCGCCGGTAAGACCACGCTTCTGCGCCACACCCTGCAGAACCTCGAAGGCAAGCGCCTAGCCGTCATCGTCAACGAGTTCGGCGATGTCGGCATCGACGGCGAGATCCTGAAAAGCTGCGGCATCGAAAACTGCCCGGACGACAATATCGTCGAATTGGCCAACGGCTGCATCTGCTGCACCGTGGCCGACGACTTTGTACCGGCGATCGATAAGATTTTGGCTCTCGAACCAAAGGTCGACCACATCCTGATCGAGACCTCTGGTCTCGCCCTGCCCAAGCCGCTCATTCAGGCCTTCCAGTGGCCGAGCGTGAAAAGCCGCGTGACGGTTGATGGCGTTGTTGCCGTTGTCGACGGCCTCGCGCTGGCAGAGGGCCGGGTTGCCGACGACATGGAAGCGCTCGCCGCCCAGCGCGCTCAGGATGATTCGCTCGACCATGACGATCCGGTCGAGGAAGTTTTTGAAGACCAGATCGCCTGTGCCGACCTCGTCATCCTCACCAAGGCCGACCTGCTGGATGAAAAGGGTCTGGCGATTGCCAACGCGCATGTAACCGAACATCTGCCGCGCGCCGTGCGCATCGTGCCAGCCTCCAATGGCGTGGTCGATCCGGCCGTATTCATCGGTCTCGGCCTTGCCGTCGAGGACGATATCGATAACCGCAAAACCCATCACGACGACGAACTGGACCACGAACACGACGATTTCGACAGCTTTGTTCTGGATGTGCCCGCGATTGCCGATCCGGAAGAGCTTTCGAAGCGCATCGCCGATGTCACAGCGGCCGAAAAAGTGCTGCGCATCAAGGGGTATGTGGAGGTTTCAGGCAAGCCGATGCGTCTTCTCGTGCAGGCAGTTGGCCCGCGTGTGAACCACTATTTCGATCGTCCCTGGGCTGCCAATGAGGAGCGTCGTTCGCGCCTCGTCGTCATCGGCGAAAAGGGCATCGACGCGGCCAAGATCGAAAAGATTCTGGCGGCCTGATGCATATCCTCGCCACCACGTCGTCGTCGCTTGACGACCTGATCGAACCGGTCGATCTCGACCAGACGCCGGGCGACGTGGTGGTGCTATCCTTTACCGACAGCGATCTGAACGGCATTGCGTCGGCATGGGCAACTGGCGGCGATAGGATGCCGTCGCTCAGGCTCGCCAATATTTCCGAGTTACGCCATCCGATGTCAGTCGATCTGTGGATCGACAAGGTGGCGCGACACGCAAAACTCATCCTCGTGCGCATTCTCGGCGGCCATAACCGCTGGCCTTACGGCGCGGACGAACTGGCCCGCATGGCGCGTGCACGCGGTATCGTGCTCATAATGCTGCCCGGCGAATGCAGCGAGCGTGACGAACGGCTGGCGGCGGGAGCCACTGTTTCGGCAGAGGAACTTGAGCGGCTGCTATCGTATTTTCGCGAGGGCGGTCCGCAGAATTTGAAATTTCTGGCCACGCGACTGATTGGGCTTGCGAGAGGCGAAACGGCTGATACGGCCAATGCCGTGAGCGTGCCCAAAGCCGGGTTCTATCATCCCGGCTTTGGCGTTGAGGACAATCCGGGGAGCTTTCTGGCATCCATGCCGGGCGCTGCCATCGTGCCGATCCTGTTTTACCGCTCGATGCTGCTCGCCAGCGACGTGGCCCCCATCGATGCGCTGTTTGACGCGCTGCGTGCAAAAAACATTCTGGCCGTGCCGGTTTTTGTCGCCGGCTTGAAGGACAAGGCTTCGCTGGCCTTCGCCGAAACGGCAATGAACAGCTTAAAACCATCCGTCATCATCACCGCCACCGCCTTTGCCAGTGGCACGGATGACGAACGCAAAACCTTGTTCGACCGACTTGGCGTGCCGGTTATGCAGGTGATTGTGGCGACGACGCGACGCAATGCGTGGCTGGAAAACCGGCGCGGGCTGGGGCCGGCGGATCTGGCCATGCATGTGGTTCTGCCGGAACTCGACGGACGCATTCTAGCCGGCGCGATATCGTTCAAGGATGCGCGCGATGAGGATGCGCTCGGGTTTGCCGGGCTGATCAACCGGCCTGAGCCCGATCGGCTGGAACAGGTGGCAGGGCGCATTGCCGGCCTGTTGCGTCTGCAGAGGGCAGAGCGCGAGGATCGGCGCATCGTCATCCTGATCCCGGATTATCCCGGAGCACCGGGCCGTACCGGTTATGCCGTCGGCCTGGACGTTCCGCAAAGCGTGCTGGAAATGTTGAGCCATTTGCGAGACGCCGGTTATGACGTGCAAAACATTCCGACCAATGCGCGGGACCTGTTGCAGCTTCTAGATGACGGCGGCGAACACTGCCCGCTGCAGCAATATCGCGCATTTTTCGATGCTCTTCCGATGGATGCACGCGCCAGCGTGACGGCCACATGGGGCGGACCTGAGGACGACGAAGGGCTGCGCAACGGCGTTTTCGCCTTCCGCGCCGCCCGCTTCGGCAATGTCACCGTAGCGCTCGCGCCAGACCGCGGCCGCGAATTGGATCGCCGCACGGATTACCATGACCCGGAACGCCCGCCACGCCACGGCCTGATCGCCTTTGGCGCATGGATGCGCGACACGCTTGATGCGCATGCTGTTGTGCATGTCGGCGCGCATGGCACACTTGAATGGTTGCCCGGAAAAACTGTTGCGCTGTCGCAAACCTGCTTCCCGGAGATCGTGGTCGGCGGATTACCTGTCGTCTATCCGTTCATCGTCTCCAACCCGGGCGAAGCAGCCGTAGCAAAGCGGCGGATTTCTGCTGTCACCATCGGCCATCTGCCGCCGCCCCTGACCGAAGCCGGCCTTTCCGACGCGCAGAAAAAGCTGGAACTGCTGGTCGACGAATATGCGCAGGCAGATGGCCTCGACCGCCGTCGCCGCGACAGGCTGGCAAAATTGATCGTTGAAATGGCGCAGGAAACCGGGATTTCCGACGATGCTGGCGTGACCGCCGGTGAAGATGCCGATGCAGCGCTGACGCGGATCGATGCCTTTCTCTGCGACCTCAAGGATCTGGCGATAAAGGACGGCCAGCACGTATTTGGCCGCGATACCGATCTCACCATCGACGCGCCGGACCCGATGCGCAAACAAAGTGCCGAGGATGAGCGCAAGTCGTTTCTGGATGCACTGGACGGGCGTCACATCACCGCCGGACCTTCGGGTGCGCCAGCGCGTGGACGTCGCGACGTGCTGCCGACCGGGCGCAATCTCTACGCATCCGACCCGCGCACAATGCCGACGCCGACCGCCTTCGAACTTGGCAAACGCGCCGCCGATGAGGTGCTGCGGCGCTACCTGCAGGACCATGGCGACTGGCCAAAAAGCCTGATCATCGATTTATGGGGCAGCGCCAGCTTGCGCAGCGGTGGCGAGGAAGTGGCGCAGGGACTGGCACTGATGGGAGCCAGACCGGTGCAAGACCCGACCACCGGACGCATAACAGGCATCGACATTCTACCACCCGCAAGCCTCGGGCGACCGCGCGTGGATGTGAGCTTTCGCATTTCCGGCCTGTTTCGCGACATGTTTGCGCCGTTGATAACCCTGCTCGACGCCGCCACCCGCGCCATTGCAGCACGTGAGGAAGCGCCGGGCGACAACCCGCTTTCGGAAACGGCGCGGGCAGAGGGCAAGGCGCCGCAGCGCATTTTTGGTTCCGCCCCCGGCACCTATGGCGCCGGCATCGAGGAAAAACTTTCCGATGGCGAGTGGCGTGAGCGCGAAGAACTCGGAAAACTGTATCTTGATGCCACCAGCCACGCTTTTGGCGGTGCCGAAGGCGAAGGGTTCGAGGCGCAAGGACAGTTTGCCGAGCGTGTTCGCGCCGCCGACCTGCTGGTGCATACCGGTGACGATCCCGGTCGCGATCTTCTGGACGGATCGGCCGATGTTGCCTTTATCGGTGGCTTTTCCGCAGCCGTCGCCGCACTCGGCGGCAAGGCGGATGTAATCGCGCTCGACACCACCGATCCGGAGCGGCCCCGCGCCCGCTCTATGGTGGAAGCCGTGACCCGCATCGTGCACGCCCGCGCCACCAATCCGCGTTTCATCGCCGGACAGATGCGGCACGGGCCACGCGGCGCGTCCGAATTTGCCGAAACCGTGGACCGGCTGGTGGGTTTTGCCGAAACCACCGATGCCATTCCCGGTTCACTGATCGAGGCCGTCTATCAGGCCTATGTCGCCGATGAGAATGTGCGAAACTTCATTGTCGACCAGAACCGGCAGGCCGCCAGAGCAATCGCGGAACGGTTCATGTCCGCTCGCCGCCGTGGCCTGTGGCATCCGCGCCGCAACTCCGTCGATGGCGACCTGGAATTGCTGCTGGCCGAAGCCACTGGCGATAACGTGAAGGTGCGGGCATGACTGCAACGGTGCTTCACCCTGCTCGAACAACATCGCAGATGGTACGCGGTGCCTGCCCCGCGCTGTCGACACCGATGATGACAGGCGACGGGCTGCTGGCCCGCATCGGCCTTGATGCCCCGATTGCCCCGGCCGACCTTGCCCGCATTGGCGAACTGGCAACACGCCACGGCAACGGTTTGATCGATATTTCGGCACGCGGCAATTTTCAGGTGCGGGGTTTGACGGCGGCGAGCGCCCGTGCACTGGAGACTGATATTCTGCGAATGAACCTTCCTCTGCGCGATGGCCTGCCGGTGGAAACCGGCGCCTTGGCAGGACTGGATTCGCATGAAATCGCCGACCCGGAACCGCTGTCTTCTTCCATCCGTGCTTTCGTGAGCGAACACGATCTGTCCCGGCGACTGGCGGCAAAATTCGCCGTTGTGGTGGATGGCGGTGGGCAATTGCCGCTGCATGGGCTTCTCGCGGATATCCGCCTGTTGGCCGTACGCCGCGAGGAAAGCCTGTTCTGGCAGGTATTTTTGGGTGGCACCATGGCGACAGGGCGCGGTCTCGGATTGGTGACCGATATGGATGCCAGAACCTGTGTGACGCTGATATTGGCACGCATTGCCGTGATGGACGTCCCGCTACGGGGACGAGAACTTGATCCGGCCGAAGTCAAAAACTGGCTTGCCCCGATAACGCTGGAGAATGCCGTTTCACATGCAGTCACCCGCCCGTTGCCCTATGGTCTGTTGGCGCTGGCAGACATCCGGAAAGCCGCAGCCCGCATCGGCATTCCGTTCGGACAATGCCGGGCCGAAACGTTGATCGATCTCGGGCAGCAGGCAGCAACGGTCGGCATCACAGGAATTCGCCCGGCCATCGACCACTCGCTTGTGGTCTTTGGCCGCGAAGACGCCTGCCAGCAGATAATGGATCATTCCCGCCCCCTGATCCTTTCGCACAACGACCCGCGTGCAAAAATTTCCGCCTGCCCCGGGAAGCCTGCCTGCCGATCCGCATCCCTCCACACTCATGCTCTTGGTGAGATCGCTGCGCGACAAGCAGAAAGCCTGCTGGACGGGTCTCTGACCCTGCATCTTTCCGGCTGCACGAAAGGTTGCGCACACCCGTCAAAGGCACTGTTGAACCTTGTCGGGATGAATGACGGTACGGCATTGATCTTCGATGGCAAAACGAGCGATATGCCGCTCAAACTCATCCGCCATGGAGAGGAAGCCAAAGCACTTGGTGCTTTGGACGAGCTTGTCCGCCTCGAAAGAGGTATCGGCGAAACCACGGCAAAGTGCCTCACACGGCTGGGCCCTGCCCGGTTGGAACAGGCGCTTTCGCAAGGACTGTCATGACTGAATACGATTACATTCGCGAAGGCGATGCCATTTATCGAAAATCCTTCGCCATCATTCGGGAAGAAAGCGATCTGACACGCTTTTCCGAGGACGAGGCCGAGATTGCCATCCGCATGATCCATGCCTGCGGACAAGTAGAGGCGGCGCAGCACTTTCATTTTTCAGCCGATTTCGTGACCTCCGCGCGCGGCGCATTGAAGGCTGGCAAACCGATCTTCTGCGACGCGCAGATGGTGGCGCATGGCGTGACCCGTGCCCGCCTGCCCGCCGATAACGCGGTGATCTGCACGTTGCAGGACCCGCGCACGCCGGAACTGGCAAAAGCGATCGGAAACACCCGTTCGGCCGCCGCACTTGATCTGTGGGCTGATCAACTGGAAGGTGCGCTTGTGGCTATCGGCAATGCGCCCACGGCGCTGTTTCATCTTCTCGAAATGCTCGACGCCGGCGGACCACGCCCGGCCGCAATCATCGGCATGCCGGTCGGTTTTGTCGGTGCAGCCGAATCCAAGGAAGCACTGGCGGAGAGCCGCCACAGGATGCCTTACGCCATCGTTTCCGGCCGCATGGGCGGCTCGGCCATGACGGCAGCGGCCATTAATGCGCTTGCGAGGGCCGGACTTTGAGCACTGTTACGAAAGGCCGGATGATCGGCGTCGGCACAGGACCGGGTGATCCGGAACTGCTGACATTGAAGGCGGTGCGGGCTATCGCGGACGCCGATGTGATTGCGTTCTTCACCAAAAAGGGTGGCCACGGCAATGGCCGCGCCATCGTCGACGCGCATGTGCGCCCCGGCACGATCGAACTGCCGCTGGTCTATCCGGTCACAGTCGAGATGGACAAGGATGGCGACGATTATCGCGACGCTATCGCAGACTTCTTCGACCGCTCGGCGGAAGAGATTGCCGCGCATCTGCAAGCCGGCCGCAACGTCGTGGTGCTGAGCGAGGGGGACCCGCTGTTTTACGGCTCCTACATGCACTTGCATCTGCGGTTGACGACACGCTTCGACGCCGAGGTGGTGCCGGGCGTCACGGCGATGTCCGGCTGCTGGTCGATGGCCGGCCTGCCTCTGGTGCAGGGCGATGATATTCTGAGCGTGCTGCCGGGAACGCTTGGCGAAGACATTCTGGCTGAGCGGCTTTCCGGCACCGATGGCGCCGTCATCATGAAGGTTGGCCGCAACCTGCCAAAAATCCGCCGCGCGCTGGCTGTTGCCGGCAAGCTGGATGGCGCGATCTATGTGGAGCGCGGCACCATGGCCACGGCGGCCATGACACCGCTTGCCGAGCGTGACGAAAGCCCGGCCCCCTATTTTTCCATCGTGCTGGTCCCCGGCTGGAAGGCACGGCCATGACCCAATCCATGCGCGGATCACTGACAGTTATCGGTCTTGGCCCCGGCAATGCGCATCAGGTGACGCCGGAAGCACTGAGCGCCATCGAAGCCGGTGAGGATTTTTTCGGTTATGGCCCATATGTCGACCGGCTGAACCTGCGTGACGGACAGCGCCGCCAGGCCTCCGACAACCGCGAGGAAATTTCCCGCGCGCAGGCAGCACTCATGCTTGCAGCGAAAGGTGGCAAGGTCTGCGTGGTTTCCGGTGGTGACTCAGGCGTGTTCGCCATGGCAGCAGCGGTCTGCGAGGCCATCGAAGCCGGGCCTGCAGAATGGCGCGAGATCGAGTTTGCCGTCGTGCCGGGCATTACCGCTATGCTGGCAGTGGCCGCCCGCGTCGGCGCTCCGCTCGGCCATGATTTTTGCGCGATCTCTCTGTCAGACAATCTGAAACCCTGGGAACTGATCGAAAAACGGCTGATCGCGGCGGCGGAAGCCGGCTTCGTGATGGCGTTTTATAACCCGGTCAGCAAGGCCAGACCGCACCAGCTGTCTCGGGCCTTCGATGTTCTAAGGGCACATTTGCCGGGCTCCGTGCCGGTCGTGTTCGGCCGAGCTGCCGGACGGCCGGACGAAAGGATGCGCATCGTGCCTTTGTCCGAGGCACATTCCGACATGGCAGACATGGCGACCTGCATTATTGTCGGCTCTATCGAAACACGTCTGATCGAACGACCGGGGAAAGCACCGCTGGTCTATTCGCCGCGCTCTGCCGGAAAGATCTGAGCAAGATGGGAAAAAACGGCATCGACGCTTTCGAACGATGTGGCGGCGGGCAGGACCGGGCGGCGGATGACGATCACTTCGATGCCAAGCGTGCGGGCCGCTGCGATCTTTCCGTAACTGGCGCTTCCGCCGGAATTTTTCGAAACGATGGCGTTGATGCCGTGGTCGGCCAAAAGTCTCAATTCGTCGGCCTCGTGAAACGGGCCCCGCGCGGTGATGTAGTGAGTGAAGGGGACGCCAAGCGGCGGCTCGACCGGATCGACGCTACGAATGACATAGGAATGGTGTGGCGCCTGTTCGAAGGGCAAAAGCTCTTGACGCCCGAGCGCCAGAAAGGCACGCCGTGGCTTGGTTCCGAGTGCCGCCATCGCCGCCTCGACATTCTCCACATGTGTCCAGCGGTCGCCGCCCTGCTCGACCCAGCCTTCACGGCGCAACGCGATCAGCGGAATGCCGGAAATTCGGCTGGCTTCGGCGGCATTGGCGGAAATGCGAGCTGCATAGGGATGGGTGGCATCGATCAGCATGTCGATGCGGTTTTCAGCGAGATAATCCGCCAGCCCCTGCGCGCCGCCAAAACCACCGGTGCGAACCGGCACCGGCATGGAGATTGGCGTACGCGTGCGGCCGGCAAGAGACAGCATGGTGGCAAAGCGGGTATCGTTCGCCAAAACCTCGGCCAGAAGCCGGGCTTCGGTCGTGCCGCCGAGAATGAGGATGGAGTTTGTCAAAATGCCTCCTGAATCAGAACAGAACCATGTAGCGAATGATCCGTGGTTGTCCATCATCGGCATCGGCGAAGATGGCGTGGCCGGGCTTGGCGAGCGGGCGAAGACCGCGATTTCCAATGCCTCCTTCGTGTTCGGCGGCACAAGGCATCTGGAACTGGCTACGACATTGATCCGTGGCGAGGCACAGCCATGGCCACAGCCTTTCGATAGCGCAATGCAGGCGGTGGTGGCATTGCGTGGGCAGAAAGTGTGTGTACTGGCCTCCGGCGATCCTTTTTTGTTCGGCGTCGGCGTGACGCTTTCCCGGCATGTGCAGCCGGCCGAATATATGGCGATCCCCTGCCCCTCCGCATTTTCATTGGCGGCCTCACGCCTGGGCTGGGCCTTGCAGGATATCGAGACGGTTTCACTGCATGGGCGTTCGCTCGATCTCATCCGCCCGCTTCTGCATCCTGACCGCAAAATCCTGGCGCTGACATCCGATGAAAACGGACCGGCGGCGTTGGCGCAATTGCTCAGCGACACTGGTTTTGGAAAATCGCGGTTAACCCTTCTGGAAGCTCTCGGCGGACCGGATGAGCAAATTCGCCAGGACGTGGCCGAGATATTTGCGCTGAAAAATATCAATGTTCTGAACATGGTGGCCGTTGAAGTCATCGCCGCTGACCACGCAAGAATTCTGCCTCTGGCCTGTGGTCTGAATGATGACCTGTTTGACCATGACGGGCAGATCACCAAACGCGAAATCCGCGCCCTGACGTTGTCAGCGCTCGCGCCCCGGCGTGGTGAGATCCTGTGGGATATCGGCGCTGGATCAGGTTCGATCGGCATCGAATGGATGCTGCGGCACCCGTCGATGCGGGCGATTGCCATCGAAGGGGATGCAACACGCGCGGTTAGGATCGGCCACAATGCGGCAGCGATGGGCGTGCCCGGCCTGCGCATCGTGAAAGGCACGGCACCGGATGCGCTTGTCGGACTGCCGAAGCCGGATGCGATCTTTATCGGCGGCGGCGGCAGTGAACCGGGCGTGTTCGATGCAGCCGTGGAAGCACTGGGGTCGGAGGGACGACTGGTGGCCAATGCCGTGACGCTGGAAATGGAGGCGGTGCTGCTGGCTGCGCATGCAAGACTGGGAGGATCACTTAGCCGGCTAGAAATTTCACGGGTCACGTCGATCGGAAAAATGTTGGGCTGGCGACCGGCTATGCCGGTTACGCAGTGGATCTGGACCAAACCGTGAGCGAAGCTGCACTCACAAGACGGATCGTTGCCGGCATCGGCTGCCGCAGAGATACGCCGGCAGAAACGATTTTGAGCGTCCTGGCGGAAGCGCTGGAAAAGACGCGATTGGCCGAACAGAAGCCGGACTTGCTGGCGACAGGCGTGATCAAGGCCAACGAGGCCGGGATCATAAAGGCGGCCGAAAGGCTCGACATTCCGATCGCCGTGGTCGAGCAAGCGGCACTGGAGGCGGTGGCACCACGCACGCTGACCGTTTCAGAAATGAGCCTTGCCCATGCCGGCACACCAAGCCTGTGCGAGGCAGCGGCATTGGCCGCAGCCGGCGAGCGTGCGGTGTTGGCCGCTCCAAGATATGTACGCGATGGCGTGACCTGCGCTATTGCCGTCGCAGATACCGAGACTGGAAAGACCTGAGATCATGACCGTTCACTTTATTGGCGCCGGCCCCGGCGCGGCAGACCTGATTACCGTTCGCGGTCGCGACCTGATCGGAAAATGCCCGGTCTGCCTGTTTGCCGGCTCTATCGTGCCACGCGAACTACTGGCCTATTGCCCGCCGGATGCTCGCATCATCGACACTGCTTCTCTGTCTCTGGACCAGATCGAGGCGGAATACGTGAGGGCGGATGCCGAGGGGAAGGATGTTGCGCGCTTGCATTCCGGCGATCTTTCCGTCTGGAGCGCGGTAGCCGAGCAAATCCGCAGGCTGGAAAAAAACGGCATCGATTATACGATGACGCCGGGTGTGCCTTCGTTTGCTGCCGCAGCTTCGGCGCTGAAACGCGAACTGACCATTCCCGAAGTGGCGCAAAGCCTGGTTTTGACCCGCGTATCCGGCCGGGCGTCGAAGATGCCGGACGGCGAAAATCTGAAAGCCTTTGGTGCGACCGGTGCGACGCTCGCCATTCACCTCGCCATACATGCCATTGCCAAAGTGGTGGAAGAATTGACGCCGCTTTATGGCAAAGATTGCCCTGTGGCCGTTGTAGTGCGGGCGACATGGCCGGACGAGCGGATTATTCGCGCCACGCTTTCGACCGTCGAGGCAGAACTGGCCACCGATCCGGTGGAGCGCACCGCACTCATTCTCGTCGGGCCGGGACTGGCAGCGGAAGACTTTCGCGAAAGCGCGCTTTACAATGCCGATTACGTGCGCCGGTTCAGGGGCGGAGACGGGCCGGGATCGGACGGCGCGGCGTGATCGGACGGTGTGAACGGCGCTTCGGCAACGAATTTGCCCTGACGGTCAAAGATCAGGATTTCAAGTGCCATGTCCGGAGTGTCGAGCACCTTGGCCGCGGTCTGCCATGCCAGCGCGGCAATCGCCGGACCAAGCGCGAAACCGTCTTCGGCCGCCATCTGAAAGGCATGCGAAACAGTATTGGCGCCACGAATCCTTTCGGCCAGTTCAGCGCTGGCGCCGGTTTCAGTGGCGACCTTCGCCAACCCATCGAGATCGGCCAGTCCACGCTTGGAATGCAGGTCGAGCATGCCTTGCGCCAGTTTGGTCATCTTGGCCACGCCACCGGCAATGGTCACGCGTGGCACTGGATGGGTTTTGAGGTATTTCAGCATGCCGCCGACGAAATCGCCCATATCGAGAAGGGCAACGTCTGGCAGTTTGTGACGCTGCTGCACGGCCTTTTCCGAGGTCATGCCGGTGGAGCCGGCGACATGGGTGAGGCCTTCGGCACGCGACACATCTATGCCGCGCCAGATGGAGTGAATCCACGCCGCGCAGGAAAACGGGATGACGATGCCGGTCGTGCCGAGGATCGAGATGCCGCCCAGAATGCCGAGGCGGCCGTTCAGGGTTTTTTCGGCGATCCTTTCGCCATCTGCGACAGACACTTCGACCTCGAAATCGGTCTCACCGCCCGCCACCTCGCTTATTGCGGCGGCGATCATCTGTCGGGGCACGGGATTGATGGACGGTTCACCGACACCAAGCGGCAGACCGGGTCGCGTGACCGTACCAACACCGGCACCGGCCTTGAACGTAATGCCGCTGCCGGGTCGACCACGCCGGACAGTGGAGGAAATCAGCGCACCATGGGTAACATCCGGGTCGTCGCCGGCATCCTTGACGATCGCGGCACGGGCGAAATCAGCCCCCAATTTTTCCTCGGCCAAAGCAAAAGCCGGACGCTGACCACCCGGCAGGCCCACTTCGACCGGGTCCGGAAAGCTTCCAGTCAACAACGCGGCGCAGGCGGCCTTGGCCGACGCGGCAGCACAGGTGCCGGTGGTCCAGCCACGCCGCAGGTTCTTGCCATCCGGTTCGGTGCCAGCTTCACTCATAAATGCTTCTATAACGCCACCCTCCGCTGACGTCACCGGCAAAAGGTTCTTTGAATGACACGCATATCGCTGCCATACGCCATCGTGGAGACGATGCCCTCTATCCCTCAGACGCGAAGGACAGCGGCATGACTGCGCGTGCTCTCATCATCGGCGCACCACGCTCGGGCTCGGGTAAGACCAGTGTAACGATCGGCCTTCTGCGGGCCTTCGCCCGGCGCGGGGTAAAGGTCCGCGGCGTCAAATCGGGGCCGGATTATATTGATCCCGGTTTTCATCATGCCGCCACCCACCTGCCCGGTCTCAATCTCGACACCTGGGCGATGGAGCCGGCACTGGTGGCGCACCTGCTCAACGATGCAGCGCGCGATACCGAATTGGTGCTGATCGAAAGCGCCATGGGCCTGTTTGACGGTATTGCCGGCGGCGAAGGCCGCACCGGTTCGGCTGCCGATCTGGCCCGGCTGCTCGGCATTCCGGTTCTGCTGGTACTGGATGTTTCCGGCCAGTCGCAGACGGCGGCGGCGGTGGCGGTGGGCTTCCGGCATTACGATCCTCAGGTGAGAATTGCCGGCGTGGTTATGAACAGGGCCGGCAGCGAAAGGCATGTCAAGCTTTCCGGCGATGCGATTGCTGCCACAGGCCTGCCGCTAACCGGTGCCGTGCTGCGCAACCCGGATCTGGTGCTTCCCGAGCGGCATCTGGGACTGGTGCAGGCAAGCGAACATCCACAGATTGAGGGCCATATAGAAAAGCTGGCTGATGCAATGGAAGCCTCGCTCGATCTCGATGCCATTTTCGATCTGGCGGTGCCTCTGACACAAACGACCGTACAATCGCCGGATGCCAATCTTCAGCCACCCGGTCAGCGCATTGCACTGGCGCAGGATGCGGCCTTTACCTTTCTATACCCGCATGTCGCCGCCTACTGGCGCGCGCAGGGTGCGGAGATCATTCCCTTCTCGCCTTTAGCCGATGAAGCGCCGGCCAAGGATTGCGATATCTGCTGGCTGCCGGGCGGTTATCCCGAACTGCATGCCGGTACGATTGCCGCTGCCGAAAATTTTCTGGGAGGGCTGGCGGAGTTTGCGCAGACAAAGCCGGTTCATGGCGAATGCGGGGGCTATATGGTTCTTGGAGAAGCGCTAGAAGACGCCGATGGCGTCACCCACCGGATGACCGGACTACTGTCGCACAAAACCAGTTTCGCCAAACGCCGCATGAATCTCGGTTACCGGCAGGCGACGATTGCCGTCGATGGGCCACTGGGCAAAGCGGGCAGCGGCATCCGAGGTCATGAGTTTCACTATGCCAGCGTGACGGATGCCGGCACTGACGAAGCCTTTGCGACGATAGCAGACGGGACAGGCAAACCACTCGGCACATCCGGCGGCCGGCGCGGTTTTGTGAGCGCCACCTTCTTTCATGCGATTGCCCGCAACACCGTGTGAGCGAAAGCACGCCCAAACGAAAATGGCTCGCACCGAAGTGTGGGCCAAAAATGTAAGATGTTCAGCCTTAGTGGCTGTTCATATGGCTTTGCTGACCAGCTTTTACGTGCTGCTCATGCGAACCACCCTGGGCACCACGAGAATTGTCCTCGCGACTCGACGAGCCGGATGCCTTCACGCCTTGGTTCTTGTGGCTCTGCTGGCCGGCCTTGACGTGCTGTTCGTGGGCCTCCACCTTGGTTTGCTCCAAGACCATTGGCGGCCTCGTGGTCAAAACAGGATGACCCAAAACTGTTCCTGCATTTTCGAAAGAAATGAACTCACTCGACGAACACCCGCACCGTCGCCGCGCGCCCAACCGCATCGATGACGGTCAGCGTGGAATAGCCGCCGCCATCCGGTTGCCATTCACTGGTGCGGCGGCGTGACAGGTCCTGCAACGGCTGGCCGTTTGCAAGCCAGCGAAACGGTGCGCGGCCGCCCTGCAGTTTCAGCATCAACGGTTCCAGTGTGCCGCCCGACGCAGCACCGAGATCGACGCGTGCGCCTTCCGGCGGATAAACAATCTGCGGCGCCGGTTCGCGTGCCGAGGCAGAGATCAGGCCGGAGGCGGTCAGGGAAAAACGCCGCTGACTGATCGGCAGATCCGCTTGCGCCACACGCACCGCTCCCGCTGGCGCTGCCGGCATCGGCGTGATGGCAACGCCGGAACGGGAAAAGGCTTCGAACAGGATCGGGGCCGCCGTCGCATAACCGGCAATGCCCGGCACTGCACCATTGTCCGGCCGGCCCACCCAGACACCCAGCACATGGCGGCCGTCATAACCGATCGACCAGGCATCACGGTAACCGTAACTGGTGCCCGTTTTGTATGCGATGCCAAGGCGACGGCTGCCTTGCGGCGGCAAAACATCGGAAAGGATGTCGGTGATGTTCCAGGTGGCGACCGGTTCAAGCAGCGGATCGGCGGGATCAATGCCCGGCTTTTCGCGAACACCATCGCCGAGCCGCACCGGCTGGCCGCGATTGGCAAGCCCGGCATAAAGCTGCACCAGATCCTTCAACGACACACCGACACCACCGAGACCGATGGCCAGGCCCGGCGCTTCGCCGATCGGCAGAGCAGGCTTCACGTCAGAACGGCGAAACCGCATCAGTAGCCGGCTGGGACCGACGGCATCGAGAAGGCGCACCGCCGGCACGTTGAGCGACAATTGCAGCGCCTGACGGATGGACACGTCGCCCTGATAGCTCATGTCGAAATTGCGCGGGCGATAGCCGTGGAAATCGGCGGGGCGATCCTCGATGACAGTTTCCTGCGATACCAGACCCTGTTCGAAAGCCAGACCATAGATGAAAGGTTTGAGTGTAGAGCCCGGCGACCGGTTGACTCGCGTCATATCCACCCAGCCGGACCGGCTCGCATCGAAATAATCCGCAGACCCAACTTCTCCGACGATCTCGCCGGTGCGCGCATCGGCCATCACCATGGCGAGCGAAATTTTGGGCCCAAGCTTCTGCACGGCGGCGCGTGCGGCATCTTCCAGTCCGCGCTGAACGTCGCGCCGCAAGGTGGTTACGTGCCGGGCGTCCGCCGGTTGTTTGCGGATCGCCGCTTCGGCAAGATGCGCGGCATAGGCCGGCAATTGCAGGCGCCGCGACGGCACCGGATGCAATGCAGCCTGTTCTGCGGCCGCCTTGCCGACAGTTTCTCTCACCGGCTCACGCTGGAGCACGCGCTGACGCGCAGCGGTGGCCGTCTGACGATGACGATCCGGCCGTCGCGCTTCCGGCGATTGCGGCAGTGCGACGAGAAGCGCTGCTTCCGACACCGAAAGTCGGCGCGGCTCCTTACCGAAATAGGCAAGGCTTGCGGCACGCACGCCTTCGAGATTGCCGCCATAGGGCGCGAGTGTCAGGTAGAGATCGAGAATTTGCGCCTTCGACAAACGGCGTTCGATCTGGACGGCGCGGGCGACCTGCACGAATTTCGCCGTGAAGGAGCGATTTTCGCGTGGTTCGATCAGCCGTGCGACCTGCATGGAGAGCGTCGAGGCGCCGGAAACGATACGGCCGTTGGTGACGAATTGCGTCGCCGCTCGAACGAGGGCCCATGGATCGACGCCGGCATGATCGTAAAAACGCTGATCCTCATAGGCGACCAGCATGCGCAAAAACTGCGGATCTACATCCGCCGCCTTGGTGCCCAGTCGCCAGCGGCCATCCGGCGTGGCGAAGGCACGCAAAAGCTGGCCGTCGGCATCCACCACCTCGCGCGAGATCACCGCCGCCTTGTCGAGCGGCGGCGGCCAAGCGCGATCGGCGGCTTCCAGCCCATAGACCGCCGCCACGCCGAGAAGGGTGATGGCGGCCGTGCCGATGAAGAACTTATGCCAGAGCCGCATTATTGCGCCGCCTTCACCTCCATGCGGCCCGTCGCGGTGCGCGCAGAGAATTGCGGGCGATACATATCCTCGACGTAAGCTGCCGGGTGGTCGTAGACGCCGGGCGTGACCGCACGGACCACATAGGCCAGCGAGATTTCGCGGTTATCACCACCCGAGCGATCGAAGGCGGCGACAAAACGGTCGTTGCGGAATTCCGTATGAGCGGCTTCTGTATCGCCGATCCATTCGAAATTGGTCAGCTGGGCGCTGTCGACGAGGCTCGGATTGTCGATCTCGAAACCGGCAGGCAGGAGATCGGTGATAACGATGCGCGAGGCCCAGTTGTTGCTTTCCGTCACCGTCAGCACCACGACGTAACGCTGGTTCTGTTCGGCTTCCGTGACACTGATTTCCTCACCTTCCAACGTGTAATAGGCGCGGGAAATCTGGAAACCGTCACCACCGGCCGGCAGCGGCACCACCGGTGCGGCGACCGTGGTCAGCACCGCCGAGAGCGGATCGGGGCTGCGATTGGCGAGCGTAACCGGATGATCGGCCAAGGCGGCACCTTCGATGCGGGACATGTATGCCCCCTTGTGGGCGGCACCATTGACCTGAAGGTTGATGCCGTCATCACCCTGCTGCAACGCGCGCGCCGCAAGCAGCATCCAGGCCTGTTCCTGCGTGCTGGTATATTTTTTATTGCGCCATTCGCTGGCAACGACCTTGGAAAGCTCCGGCACGATGGCCGGAACCGGACGGCTTTCGGCGGCAAGCGCCAGAACCGCCGCGCCATCACGCAGCGACGAACCGTAATCCGAACGGGCGAGGCTGACCTTGCGGACCTGCGCATCCTCGGCCATCTGCAGCGACTGGGCAAAAATGGTTTTGGAACGCTGGGCATCGCCGTAAAGCGCAAGCGATGCGGCGAGATGCGCCTTGGCAAGCGGTGTCGGGAATTCCGCCAGCATCGTATCTGCGTAATAGCGCAGATCGCTGATGGCGGCCTTGCGGTTGCGCGACAGCACATAGAGCGCATAGGCGATCTCGTTGCCCTTGTCGCGGACGCTGTTGTCGTAACCGAGACCGTTCTGGAGGTTTTCCAGCGCCTGCACCAGCGCCTGATCCGGCACCGTATACCCCTGCTCACGGGCGCGGCTCAGGAAGTCGGTGACGTAGGAATCCAGCCACAGATCACCCGAACCCGGCGACCACAGGCCAAAACTGCCCGACGACGACTGGTAGGAGAGGACGCGGTAAATGGCGTCCTGCACCCGCTTCTTGATGTCGGCCTCGTCGGCCAGACCATTTTTCTGCGCCAGTTCGCTGAGATAAAGCAGCGGTAGCGCGCGGCTGGTGGTCTGTTCGGCGCAACCGTAGGGGTAACGGTCGAGGCTGGTCAGCAGAGACGGAATATCGAACTCGGCCGAGCGGCTGACATTGAGCGCGATCGAGGCACCCGGCAAAATGCTGTCAGCAAACAGATCGCCATTGACCGTGAGGCTGCTGCCAGGGGCAAGCGAGATGACGCGGCGGGTGGTGATCGGCAGGGTTGCCGGGCGCACCGGCAGGTAAAGCGCCTGTTCCAGCGCCATGCCACTATCGTTTGTCAGGCGGATATTGATCTGACCATCACCGGGCTCAACACCGGAGATTTTTAGGGCCACATCTTTTTTGCCGCCGGGCTGCAATTGCAGTGTCTGTTCCGGCGCGGCGACCGAGATTGCATCATTGCCGGTAACCGAAAGGCGATAGCTTCCGGCAGGCGCATCCGTATTGGCGATGTCGAGACGCAGGTTGGCTTCATCGCCGGGGGCGAGGAAACGCGGCAGGCTGGCGGTGACGACGACAGGATCGCGGATAATCACATCCGTTACGCCATGGCCGATACCGGTCTTCGACCAGGCAACCGCCATCACACGGGCCGTGCCGTTGAACTGCGGGATATCGAAACTGACTTTTGCATTTCCATCCGCATCCAGTTTCACCGGACCGGAGAAGAAGGCGACGAGTTTTTCCTTCGGCGGGCTGGCCTGCAGCGCCATGCTGCCACCATCACCACCGGTGCGGATCCGACCCATGGCACCGAGCGAACCATCGATCAGGCGTCCGTAAAGATCGCGGATTTCCAAGCCGAGACGGCGCTGGCCAAAATAGAAATCATCCGGGGCCGGCGGTTCATAACGCGTAAGATTGAGAATGCCGACATCGACGGCGGCAACCGTGACATAAGCTTCCTCACCCACACCGGCGCCGGCGACATTGACGGCGACTTCAAGCGGTTGGCGCGGCAGGGTCTTTTCCGGTGCGCTCAGCTTAATCGCAAGATCACGCAGTTCCGGATCGACTTTCAGCCAAGTGATGCCGATGGCACGCATCGGCATGCGGTTGTCGCGTGCTTCGCCGGGACGATAGAGCGTTGCCGTGACATAAGAACCGGCGCCCCAGTTTTCCGTGACCGGAATTTCGACCTCGCCGCCGTTTTCGCCGATATCGACGTTTTCGACCGAGATCAGCTGTTCGGCACCACCCATGACCATGAGCGAACCGGCATAACGCGACGAGATTTTCAGTTTCGCGGTCTCGCCGACCTTGTAGCTCGGCTTGTCGAGGGCGATTTCGAGAGCGTCGGGTGTTTCGGTGGTGCTGGCGGTGACGAACCAGCCGGCATCGAATTCGACGCTCGACTGCGGCCCGCCGGCTTCAGGCGTTTCGACTTCGAGGCGGTAACGACCCCAGCCGGCCTGTACGGAAATTTCGCCGCCATCGGCAGACAGATCGACTTTGCCGTTTGCTACCTGCTGCGTGCGGGTGATCGGCTCGTAACGCCAGGAACCACCCTCGCGATACCATTGATAATTGCGCTCCAGCTTGACGAGTTTCCAAAGAGCACCCTTGGAGGCAACCTTGTTGCCGGTCTCATCGACCATCACGACATGGAATTTGCCGAGGGCGTTTTCAGGAAGATCGCCGGAAAACTGTGGCTTGATGCCAAGACGCGGGCCATCGGCACGCACCGGCAGCGTCAGTTTGCGCTCGATGGCGCGGCCGCCACCTTCCTGCATGCGCACGACGATATCGGCGGAAACCAGCTGCGTGGTGGAGGGGATTTCGGCAATGGCGGCATCGAAGCTGGCCTTGCCGTCTTCATCGAGCGGATCGAGCCCTTCGAGCGGCAGGCGGGTGGCTTCGGCAGCTTCCTCATCGGCGAGGCCGAAGAGATAGCCCTTGAAAGCTTCCGTCTCGCGCGACGGTTTCAGCACCACTTCGCCTTCGAGATTAAGCCCGGCAGCGGGGGCGCCATAAAGATAACGGCCATCGACATTGACCGGCAGCGGTTGACCGACCGTGATCGTATCGACGTCGCTGGTCAGATCGAACTCAATGCGATCCGGCACAAAATCATCGACCAAAAATTCCTTGGAGGCGATGGCCGAACCCTTGGGATCGGTAAACACCTGCATGGTCCAGGTGCCGCGCATAGAGGTTTCCTGCAGGGGCAGATCGAGTGCGTAACCGCCGAGCTGTCCGTTTTCCACCTGACGGCGATCCTCGACACCATCCGGGCGCAGGAAAACGAAGGTCAACGGCAGATTTTCGATGGCGTTGGAATCTACATCACGCGCAAGCGCCGAGGCATGCACGGTTTCGCCGACGCGATAAATGCCGCGTTCGGTGAAGGCAAAGATATCGATCGCGCCTGGCGCGGCGCGGCCGGTGACGCCTCGGTCGGACAGGTCGAAGCCGGCGCGGGTCATGTCGAGGAAGACGTAGTCCGTATCGCCGTTCTTGGCCGTCAGCACGGCTGGCGTCATGGCGGCGGTGCCGCGCATCAGGCCGGCAGTGAAATTGGCGCGGCCATCGGCATCGGTTGTCAGAGTGCCGAGAATCTCGTTGTTTTTGGCGAGAAGCTGCAACTCGACGTCGGCGACCGGCTTGGCGGTAGAAAGCGAGCGCACGAAAACGTTGAGGCCATCGGTGCCGGCATAGGTGGAAATGCCGAGATCGGAGACGACGAACCACTGCGTTGCCTTGTTTTCCCAGCTGTCTTCGTTGGCTGTCGGCAGGCTGGCGGTCATCACATAAACGCCCGGCTTGCGCTCAGGCAAAGCTTCATCGACCGGGAAACTGGTGACGACGTCCTTGTTCATTTCCTGGCCGATTTCGAGTGAACCTTGCCAGACCAGCTCGCCGCTTTCCTCCTGAATGCGGTTGGCGCTGTAGCCATCCATCTGAGTGAGGAATTGCGACGAAGTGAGAAGCGGGGCGATGCCGCGC
Source organism: Endobacterium cereale (assembly GCF_009617585.1). Taxonomy (GTDB): domain Bacteria; phylum Pseudomonadota; class Alphaproteobacteria; order Rhizobiales; family Rhizobiaceae; genus Neorhizobium; species Neorhizobium cereale. The sequence goes on from NZ_WIXI01000046.1 coordinate 313,897, forward strand.
TCGCCGATCCGGTAGAGTTTCAGGCTCGCGCTCGGCGTGTTTACGGACACGAGCGGAATGCCGCGGCGGGCCGTGGAGGGCAGCACAAAACTATCGCCGGTGAAACGCAGCGACGGCGAACGATCCTTCACATAGATGTCGACATCGACGGCGGCAGCGAGGTTTTCATCGACCGAAGACGGCAGGCCGCGGCGCAAAGTCAGCTTGTAACGCTGGCCGTGAGTGAGACCTTCGACGCAGATCTGGTTTTCCTTGGCTTCCATCGCCTTGGGGGCAGCGCCATCCAGCGTGACGAAGGGTGCGTAATCGACGCCCGCCTTCACCAGCGGTTCGGAAAACTGGATACAGGCGCGCGCTTCGGCGCTATCGGCATCGACCGTATTACCGACGACGCGGAAACCAAAACGCTGCACGAGATCCTGATAAACGGCCTGCACCGTCTTGGCGTTGACCAGCGCAAGGCTTTCCTTGAGCGCATTGATGGCCGCGCGATGATTGGCTTGACGCTCCAGTCCGCCGCCGAGAAGGGCAAGTGCTTCCGCGCGACTCTGCGTCGAGCGGCTGAGCTGGTAACCATTGATACCGGCCATGACAGCCTGACGGGCATATTCACCGTTGTTTTCGACACTGCCGGCGGCGCGGGCCATTTCAAGCCACAAAGCGCCGTCTTCCGGGTTGATGGCAAGGGCGGCCTGATAGGCAGGAAGTGCGGCACCGATATCATTGCCGACGACTTCAAGCTGCGCCAGCGCCTTCAGGCTTTCCAGCCCCTGGCCTTGTAATGCTCCCGTTGGCGCAAGACCATCCTTGAATTCGCGAGCCTGCTGGATCAGTTCGTCGGACAGGAAACCGAGGCGCGGAGCGGCACCGATATCCGGCTCGGCAGCAACATTGACGACCTTGCCGGCGATCGCGCCCGGGGCGGCGTTCAGCTGGTTGAAGTCCGATTTCAGAAAGCACCACTTTGCCTTGGTATTATAGGTGAAGGCACGGCAGGAGCGATCATCGATGCAGGCCGTCTGGCACTGGTTGACGTCGATATTTTTCACCGTGCGAAGGTCGAAACCGGTGTAATCGCTGTTTTCGCTGGTAATGACTTGTCGCCGCGTTTCCTGCGCCGACAATGGCGCGGCCAAAGCCAGCGCGCCGAGGACAAAAGCAGAGATGCGGAAAAAGGCGCGCTTAGACATAAAAGTCCTCCCCAACGCGGTACCGTGAGCCGATGGCACTTTTCTAATTTGACGGGTGCTTGTCAATCTTCGGCGCAGATATGCGCCAGCTACGTGACAAGCTCAAGATGGGAAATTTACCGCGATTGGCCGGCGATGGACTTACGGTCTGCGGCGGCGCAGAATTGCGCTTTCACAAATCAACGACGGGTCTCTGCCGATGAGTGACGATATGCCCGAACCCGAGGTGACGAAGCTTACCAGCACAAAACGGAAATGGGCGGCGGAAGGGAAATTTCTGACCGGCCGGATTTCACGACCGGAAACCGAACGTCTGCCGCCGGGCCAACATCTGGTGAAAAACTGGCCTGTACTCGATCTCGGGCAACAGCCGGAAATTTCCCGCGAGCGCTGGCGGCTGGATGTGCGCGGTCTGGTGATGCACCCGATAACGCTGAACTGGCAGGATTTCGAAGACCTGCCGCAGAGCGACAGTCTCTCCGATATCCACTGCGTCACAACATGGTCGCGTTACGACAATCATTGGAAGGGCGTGAAGACACGCGACCTGCTCGATCTCGTTTTGCCAAAGGACGAGGCGAATGCGGTGATGTTGACCAGTTACGATGGTTACACCACCAACCTGCCGCTTTCCGACTTTGCCGCAGACGATGCGCTGCTGGTGACGAACTGGGAAGGCCAGCCCCTCACTGAAGAGCATGGTGGACCCGTGCGGCTTGTCGTGCCGCATCTCTATTTCTGGAAAAGCGCCAAATGGCTAAGCCGCATCGAATTCCTGCGCGACGACCGGCCGGGCTTCTGGGAAAAGAATGGATATCACATGCGGGGTGATCCATGGGCCGAGGAGCGGTATTCCGACGATTGATCGTTCCGATCAGATCGCAGTAGCCAAACCGTTCTGCGCCCGCGCGTTGGCCCAAGTCGCACTGGCGGCAATTCCGCCGAGCGGAAACAAGTGGCACTGTTCGATGCGGCTTTGCGGATGCGTGGCGCAGTAGGCCTCGATCTCGTTGACCAGATCGGTCGGTTCGAACGGCACCAGCAGTTTTCGGAAATCCAGTGCGCGTTTCTGAAGTATGGAAAGCGACGGGCCGACGCCGCAGGAAATCGCGAACTTGATCAGAGTCTGCAGTTTGGTCGGTCCGGCAATGCCGAGATGGATCGGCAGGTCGATGCCATTGGCGAAAATCCGTTCAGCCCATGCAATGACCGGTTTGGCATCAAAAGCGAACTGGGTGACTACAGCCATCTTGGCATCGGTGCGTTGGGCGTATTCGTGCTTCGAACGCAGGGCGGCATCGACATTGATGGTGCCGCCATCTCGATCGATATCGCGATTACCTTCCGGGTGTCCGGCCACATGCAGGCGGTTGAAACCGTAACGGTCGAACAGACCGGTTTCCAGCATGGACGTGACGCTATCAAGATCACCTGCCGGGCGGGCATAACCACCACCAAGCAGCAACGCCTGCTCCACACCGGCCTCCTCACTGTAACGTCCGATCCACGTGTCCAGCGTTGAAACATCGGCAATGCCACGCGCAGGGATGTGCGGCATGGGGGCAAAACCTTCGGAGGTCAGGCGACGCGCCGTTGCCACCATGTCATCGATCGGCGTGCCTTCGATATGGGCGACATAAACGCGTGTGCCGGCGGGCAGAAGTGCGCGAAAGTCCTCGACCTTGGCGGCGGTGCGCGGCGTGACTTCGATGGAGAAATGCGAAAGCAGGTTGATCGCCTCAGGTGCCATGACGGCATCTGCGTTCTCATCCGTCACTGCAATGGCCATGAAGTTTCCCGTATCCGATACACGCGCATTCCGCATGATGAGCGGAACGTTCTTGTCATTTGATATCAGGATAGGATGACAATGTCTTTTGCGCATGCCGCAAGGCCGACATGCACGGGCAGATTTACGCCCATGCATGCTGCGGACTCCAAAATCCGGTCAGACAGCCAGATAATTATGCCGCAATTCTGCATTCTCCAGAACATCGGCAGCGGCACCGCTATAAACCACCGTGCCAGTATCCATGATCACGGCCCGATCGGAAAAACGCAGGGCCGCCACAGCATTTTGCTCGACAATGATGGTGGTGATGCCGAGATCGCGGATCTGCCGGACGATCTTTTCAATCTCCTGCACGATGACCGGCGCAAGTCCTTCATAAGGTTCGTCGAGGAACAGAATTTTCAAATCGCGCGCAAGAGCACGAGCCACCGCGAGCATCTGTTGCTCCCCCCCCGACATGGTGGTGGCTTCCTGCGTACGGCGTTCGGCGAGACGTGGAAAATGATCGTAGATCTTTTCCACCGACCAGCCCTTCTGGCCCGACACCTGCGCCAGAAGAAGGTTTTCCTCCACTGTCAGACCACCGATGATACGGCGATCCTCCGGTACCAGCTGCACGCCAGCCTGTGCGGCCTGATAGGATTTCATCCTGTGCAACGGCTGGCCATCGAGCCAGATCTCGCCGCTCTTCAGCACTGGGCTGTCGGCCCGGGCGAGCGTGCGCAGCGTCGAGGTCTTGCCGGCGCCGTTACGGCCCAGCAGCGACAGGACCTCACCCTTGGCGATGGAGAAGGAAACACCCTGGACGATATAGGATTCGCCATACCAGGCATGGATGTCCTCGACGCTGAAAAAGGGCCTCTCCTGGCTCGGCTCCATGCTTTGGGCTCCTTTCAGTTCACTGTGGCGGGTCATGGCGTTCATGCGTGCGCTTCTCCCAGATAGGCTTCCTTGACCTTGGGATTGGCCCGCACCTCGTCCGGCAGGCCATCGGCGATGATCCGTCCTTGCGCCAGAACGCTGACGCGGTCCGCGAGCGAAAACACCACATGCATGTCGTGCTCGATGATGACCTTGGTCATGCCGCGCGCCTTGATGCGTTTGAGAAGCTCGATCGTCATGTTGGTATCATGGCGTGACATGCCGGCGGTTGGCTCATCCAGCAGCAGCAGTTTTGGTTTCTGGATCAGGCACATGGCAAGCTCCAGCCGCCTTTTGTCGCCGCGCGACAGCGAACCTGCCAATTGGTGACGCCGTTCCAGCAGGCCTACATCACCGAGATGAAACTCGGCAGAATCACGGATCTCGCTTTCGCTCTCGACGGATTGCAGCGCGTGAAACCGATAGGCGCCATCGCGCTTGGCAAAGGCGGGGATCATGACGTTGTCGAGAAGCGAAAGATCCGGAAAGATTTCCGGCGTCTGGAAGACGCGGCTGACGCCGAGCTGGTTGATCTCGTGCGGACGCTGCTGGTCAAGCGTCGTGCCGGCGAAAACAACATGGCCCTGGTCCGGCCGGATACGGCCGATGCAGACATTGAGCAGCGTCGATTTGCCGGCACCGTTGGGGCCAATGATGGCATGCACAGTGCCTTCGGCAACACTCAGATCGACATCGGTCAGTGCCTTCAAACCACCAAAGCGCTTGCTGACATCCGCGACGTGGAGAACGATATTCTTGTCCGACATGACCGTTACTCCGCTGGCTGAACCGGCTGGGCCGGCTGAGGATGTGAAACGATGGCTGGTTTGCCTCCGCCGCCGCCACGTCTGAAGAGACCGGAAATCCTCCGGAAACCTTCCATGATGCCACCGGGCAGAAAAATGACGATCAGCACGAAGATGACGCCGAGTGTGAGGTGCCACCCCTCGCCGACAAAAAGCGACAACACGCTTACCAGCGGGTTTTCGATACTGTCGGGCAGGAAATCGAAAATTCGGTGCAGGGTTTGTTCGTTGAAGGCGGAAAAGATGTTTTCGAAATATTTGATGACGGCCGCCCCGAGGATCGGTCCGACCAGCGTGCCGGCACCACCCAAGATGGTCATCAACACCACTTCGCCAGACGCCGTCCATTGCATGCGCTCGGCGCCGGCCAATGGATCGGTAACCGCCATCAAGGAGCCGGCGAGACCCGCATAGACACCCGATATGACGAAGGCGGCCAGCAGATAGGGGCGGTTGTTGAAGCCGGTATAACGCATGCGGTTCTGGTTGGATTTCAGCGCCCTCAGCATCAGGCCGAAGGGTGAGCGGAAAATTTTGATCGCGAAGAAGAAACAGAGGATCAGCATGATGGCGCAGAAATAGAAGCCGGCATAACCGCCGCCGCTCAAACCGATGCCAAAAAGTTCGACACGCGGCAGGCCGCCGGTAGCCGCGCCCGTCATGTTGTCGATAACGCGTGGATCACCGAGCGTCAGTTGCAGACCGGTTTCGCCATTGGTGAGCGGCGTCAGCACCGAATAGGCGAGGTTATAGAACATCTGCGCAAAGGCGAGCGTCAGGATGGAGAAATAGATGCCCGAGCGCCGCAGTGCCACAAAACCGATGACCACGGCCACAAGGCCTGCGACGATCATCGAGAAAAAGATAGCCGGCAAAGCATTCATAGTGAGAAGCTTGAACATCCACACCGCCGCATAGGAGCCGATACCGATAAAGGCGGCGTGACCGAACGAGAGGTAGCCGGTCAAGCCGAATAGGATATTGAAGCCGAGGGCAAAGATACCGAAGATGCAGAATTTCTGCATGAGCGCCGGATAGGCTGCACCGAGTGGCTGCAGGCTGATGGGCAGAGTAAGAACGACAAAGGCAAAACCAAGGAACAGCAGCCAGTCCTGTTTCGAAAGATTGAGGGCCATCGGCTTATTCCTCCATGACGCCGGCGCGCCCCATCAGGCCACGCGGCAGGGTGAGCAGCACCACGACCGCCACAAGATATATGATGATCTGATCGATGCCCGGAATGATCGCTTTCACCTCGTTCATCGAGGCGAAGGATTGCAGTATGCCGAGCAGAAAACCGGCCAGCACCGCCCCGCCGAGCGACCCCATGCCGCCGACCACGACCACAACGAAAGACAGGACCAGGAATTCCATGCCGATATGATAGTCCGGCGGCAGGATCGGCGTGTACATGACGCCTGCAACACCGGCGACAACAGCAGCGATGCCGAACACGACGGTGAAACGCCGCTCGATATTGATGCCGAGCAAGCCGACCGTTTCGCGGTCACGCATGCCGGCGCGCACCACCATGCCGTAGGTGGTAAAGCGCAGGAAGGCAAACACTGCACCGATGATCGATAACGAAAATGCCAGGTAGATCAGCCGCCACCACGGATATGGCAGCCCTTGGCCGAGCCCGATCATTTCTCCCACGGCCGCCGTGCCGCGAAACGCTGCCGGGGCCGGCTGCGGGATCGGGTTGGCGCCGAAATAATGTTTGATGATTTCCTGAATGACGATCGCCAGCCCGAAGGTGACAAGGATCTGCTCAGAATGCGGACGCTTGTAGAAATGGCGGATCAAGCCGCGCTCCATGGCGATGCCGACAATCAACATGACCGGAATGGCAAGCAGGATCGATGCCGGCACCGAATAGTCGACGAGGAACTTGCCGCTCTCACCGAGCCATGCCTCGACATAGGGCTGGCGCACTTCCATGGGCGACCCCCAGGGTGTAGTCTGGCTCGGATCGATCGTCACCGATTGCAGCGTCAAGAGCTTGTTGAAGCCAACGGCGCAGAAGGCGCCCATCATGAACAGCGCGCCATGCGCAAAGTTGACGACGCCAAGCGTTCCGAAAACAAGGGTAAGGCCGAGCGCGATCAGGGCGTAGGCGCCGCCCTTATCGAGCCCGTTGAGAATCTGCAGCAGTATCGCGTCCATGAGACCGCCATGAAAAGAGGATTGCGACAAGCCCGCCGGACGCGAAATGCGCCCGACGGCCGGTATCCGGTATCAAGCCCGGATCAGGTAACGATCAGCACTTTTTGGCGTCAGCCGGGCCGAGATCACCGCCAAAGATCTTGGCGTCATAGGTGACATCCTTGGCTGGGATCACCTTGCGGACTTCGAGAAGATCGAACTTGTCCTTCGGCGCTTCCTTGCCCTGCACGACCAGAATGTCCTTGAAGCACTGGTGATCGTCGGCGCGGTAAAGGGTCGGGCCGTTGCCGAGGCCGTCGAAATCAAACCCTTCCAGCGCCTTGATGACTTCAGGCGCATAAAAAGTGCCGGCGCGTTCGCAGGCATCGGCATAAAGCAGGGCTTGCACATAGCAGGTATGGGCGGCCTGGGATGGCGGCGTGCCGTACTCCTTGCCAAACGATTGGGTGAAAGCCTTGGTGCCGGGGTCGGTCAGTTTCCAGTCCCAGTTGGCAGTGCCGTAAATACCCTTGATCGCCTCGCCCGCACCCTGCGCCATCAGTTCGGAAAACAGCGGCACGACGATTTCGAACTGCTTGCCGTTGACCTGCTTGTCGCGCAGACCAAACTGAACGGCCTGGGTCAGCGAGTTGATCATATCCTTGCCATAGTGGTTGAGGATCAGCACGTCGGCGCCGGAATTGAGAACCGGGGTAATATACTGCGAGTAATCGCCGATGCCGAGCGGTGTGCGCACCGCCTTCACCGTCTGCCAGCCGAGCTTTTCGGTGGCGGCCTTCATCGATTCTTCCTGCGTCCAGCCCCAGGTATAATCAGCCGTGAGGTGATAGGCCTTGCGGTCGGAACCATAAGCCTCGCCAATGACCGGACCGAGACCAATGCCGGACATGTAGGCGTTGAAGAAGTGGCGGAAACCGTAGCGTTTCTTGTCCTTGCCGGTCGTATCGTTGGAATGGGTAAGGCCGGTCATGAAAATCACGCCGAGATCCTGGCAAAGGCTCTGCACGGCAACGGCCTCGGCGGAGGACGAACCACCGGTGATGACCACGGCGCCGTCTTTTTCGACCATGCGCTTGGCGCTGTCGCGCGCCGCATCGGCCTTGGTCTGTGTATCGCCGGACACGAAAGCGACTTTCTTGCCGAGAATGCCATTGCCCTTCAGCGCCTTGGACGAGAAGGTCGGCAACATGCCGCCATCACCCTCGCCGTTCAGGTGTTTCACTGCCAGCTTGTAGGCTTTCAGTTCGTCCTGACCTTCATCGGCGTAAGGGCCGGACAGCGGCACGTTGAAACCGAAGGTGACCGTATCGCCGGTCGGCACGTTGCAAGACAATTTGTCCTGCGCATAAGCACCGCGCACGAAATGCATCGGTGCTGCCAGTGCCAGACCGGACAGAGCGCCGGTGCGCAACAGACCACGACGGGTAGTGATGAAACTGGACATGTGACTCCTCCCAAAGTCGGTGAAAACGTCGCACCCCTCCTCAAGAGCGCAGGTTCAAAGGCTACCCTCAACCCGGATTTAGCCAATCCAACATTGGTCTTACGACTATCGTCTACAGGAGCGAACAATCTGAAATGCCGGCAAAAATGATTTGTGAGCACTTGTCGAATTCAGGCTCAGGCAAGCCCCAGCGCATAACTTCCGACGCAATTGGGTGAGGGTCAGCGCGATATCGCACAGCCAAAAGTTGCGACCGGATAAACTACAAGCCTGATTACGCTTCGAAAATTCGTATTTCGTTCGATATAGACCGGGACCTGTTCATATGACTTCGATCGTTTCCAATCTGACCCCAAGCCAGATCAGGTCCCTTCCGACGGCGTCGGTTGCCGCGTGGTCGACCGAAGACGTTGCATCCCTGTCCACAACACAGATCAACGCTCTATCGTCAGCACAGATTGCCGCGCTGGACAAAGAGGACGTCGAAGTCCTCAAGTCACAGCAACTTCGCGCAATTTCGCAATCAGCGATCGTGGGCCTTTCGCTGGACCAGCTGACCGTACTTGCGCCGGGAGCCATCCAGAGCCTGACACCTGCCCAGGTCGCGGCGATGACGGCAACTCAAATCGGCAGCTTTTCGACACTTCAGGCAGAAGCGTTGACGGAATCACAGGTCAGTGCGCTGACCTCCGCGCAACTCGCGATGCTTGGCCCCGACGAACTCGCCACATTCTCCACGGCAGACATGGCATCGATTAATGCCAGAGCGATTGCGGGCCTGACGACAGAAACCATGACGTCGCTGACGACGGCGCAGATCGCGGCACTCAACCCCAAGTCCGTTGGCGGAATGACGACCGGGCAGATCGCTGCCTTGACCAGCGGGCAGACGGAAGCGTTTTCGACGGCACAGGCGGCTGAACTGACCGCCGCACAGATTACTGCACTGGGCACCACAGGCCTTGCGACCTTCACCACCCAGGAGATCGCCGCACTCAATTCCAATGCCATCGCCGGCATGAATCCGGCAGTATTGGCGGATCTTGGCTCTGCTCAGGTGGCTGCGCTCAAGACTGCACAGATCGGCGCCATCAAGGCGGCACAAATCGCGGCTGTTGGCACAAGCTTCATTGCCACCCTGTCGACCGAGCAAATCAGCGCACTCAATACCGGAGCCGTGGCAACACTGACGACGGCGCAGATCGAAGCACTCAGCGCAAGCCAGATCGAAGCATTCTCCATCACGCAAGTCAAAGTGCTTACACCGGCCCAGGTGACAGCCCTTGGTGCCGATGGCATTACACAATTCACGACCGCCGAAATTGCTGCGCTTTCCAACAGAGCCGTGCAGGGCCTGACGAATGAAGCTATCGAAAAACTGACGCCGGAGCAGATTGCCGCGCTGAGTACCGGCGCCATTGCCAGCCTGACACCAGCACAGATTCAAAGCCTGTCGCCGACACAGGTTGAAGCGCTCACCGTGCAGCAGGTCAAAGTGCTCAGCTCGACGCAGCTTGCAGCATTGGATGCCGAAGATATCGCCACCTTCACCAACGCTGAAATCGCTTCAATCAGCAACCGGGCCATCAGCGGCCTGACGACAGCGGCCATAGCAGCACTTTCAACAACACAGATCGCATCCATTAGCGCCAACGGCATGACCGGGCTGACCAGCACACAGATCACTGCTCTGACAACGGTTCAGGCGGACGCCCTGTCGGCACTGCAAATCCGCGCAATGAGCACAGGGCAGATTGCCTATCTCAGCACCGAACAGCTTGCCACCTTTTCGCCGGACGAGATCGCATCGATCAGCACAAAGGCAGTGAGTGGCCTTTCCACCTCCGGGATTTCCACCTTGTCGTCGGCGCAGATCGCAGCGCTGACATCAGCACAGGTCGGGGCGCTTACCACGGCGCAAATAAGCGCTTTGTCCACTGATCAGGTTGAGGCGCTCAACGGAACTCATTTCCGCGCCATGAGCAGCCAGCAGATTTCGGCACTCGGGACAGATGACCTTGCAACCCTGTCCAACGAAGAGATCGCGTCCATCGCCAGCAGGTCGCTGTCCGGTCTCAGCACGGCCGCAATCGCAACTCTGACGACAGCACAGATCGCAGCTTTAACGACGGGTCAGATCGCATCGCTGACGCCGGCTCATTTCACCGCTTTGACGGTCGATCAGGTGGAAGCATTGACTCCCGAGCAAGTTCGGGCGCTGACATCGAAACAGCTTGCCGCCCTTGGCGAAGACGACATCGCAACCTTTTCCACTGCGGACATTGCCGCCATCACCAACCGGGCCATGCCGGGTCTCAGCACCGCTGCATTCGCCGTCATGTCTTCCGCCCAGATTGCAGCGCTTAATCCGAGCGCAATCATGGCACTTAAAACAAACCAGATTGCCGTCATCGACACGGACTTCATCGCCGCCCTTTCAACGGCACAGATCGCAGCCTTAAGCACGACAGCCATCGCACGACTGACAACAGCACAGATCGATGTCATGAGCGCGTCTCAGATCGAAGCGCTGTCGGTAACGCAGATCAGAGCCATGTCGTCCGAGCAACTATCGGTCTTCGATAAGAATGACCTGGCGACCTTCTCCCTTGACGAGATCGCGGCACTGTCAGCCAGCGCCATATCAGGCCTTGGTCCGGAAATATTTGCCAGCCTTTCACCGGCTCAGATCGCAGCACTCAGCACGGGTGCCATAACCGGCCTCACCTCTGACCAGATCGCGGCACTCAGCACCGCGCAGGTCGACGCATTCTCGATCAATCAGATCAAGGCACTGACTGCCAACCAGACCGCCGGTCTGGGTGTCGATGATATTGCGACTTTTTCGACGACGGAGATTGCTGCGCTCAGCAATCGCGCAATAGCTGGGCTGAATAACGAAGCGTTCTTCAGCCTCTCCTCCGGACAGGTTGCCTCCCTGAGCACGCTAGCGATATCAGCGCTGACAACCGACCAGATCGGCAAGCTTTCCCCCACCCAGCTCGGGGCGCTTTCCACGACCCAAATTCGTGCGTTGAGCTCGACCCAGCTATCCGCCATTGAGCCGGAGGACCTCGCAGCATTCTCGACGGCCGGGATCGCCGCCATCAGCAATCGTGCGATCGGAGGCCTGAGCGAGGCTGCAATCGCGGCACTTTCCACGGCACAGATCGCGGCACTCAGTACACTTGCCATTGCCGGGCTGAGCACGATCCAGGTGGACGCACTCGGCAGCACCCAGATCGCGGCACTTTCAACGACCCAGATCAAGGCACTGAATGCAGCGCAGATCGGCGCTCTGGGCGATGATCTGGAGTTGCTGTCATCCGCACAGATTGCCGCACTTAGCCCCGCGGGTCTCGCCGGTCTCAACAGCTACCAGATCGAGGCGTTGAGCACGGGCCAGGTGGCAGCACTGACAACAGCCCAAATCGCGGCCCTGAGTTCCAAGCAGATCGCAGCTTTCGAGACGATCGATCTTGCCGCCCTGACGACCGCGCAGATTGCCGCCATCAGCACAGGTGGTCTTCTGGGTATGTCTGCCGAACAGATGGAATCGCTCGGCACCAGCCAGATCGCCGCGCTGACCACACGACAGATGAACGCGTTGAAATCAGCGCAGATCGGCGCCTTGGGCACGGATGATATCGCCGCGCTCTCGACCGCGCAGATAGCGGCATTGAGTTCTTCCGGTATAAACGGCCTGACATCCCAACAGATCGGTATCCTCACGACAGCTCAAGCTGAAGCGTTGACCAGCGCCCAGGTGGCGGCGCTGACGTCAAAACAGCTTGCCGTTCTGGGGCCGGACGAGATCGCGACCTTCTCGAACAAGGATATCGCTGCCATTACGGCGGGTGTGATTGCCGGCCTGCCGACGGAAACCATCGCAGCGCTTTCGACGACACAGATTGCCGCGCTCAGCACTGCCGGCATTGCCGGCCTGACCACTCGACAGATCGCAGCGCTTTCAACGGCACAGGTAGAGGCACTCACCAGCGCGCAGATCGGCGCACTCAATTCCGCTCAGCTGGCCGCCCTCGGTACCGATGACCTGGCGACGTTCACGACGCGCGAAATCGCCGCCATCAGTTCCGGCGCCATTTCGGGACTTTCCACGGACACGCTTTCGGTACTGACCACGGCACAGATTGCCGCCCTAAGTCCATCCGGTATCAGCGGCCTGACGACGCGGCAGATCGCGGCGCTCGGAACCGATCAGGCCGAGGCATTGACCAGCGCACAGATCGCCATACTGAGCGCCACGCAGATGGCTGCGTTTGGAGCAGACGATATCGCGACCTTCTCGACGAGGGAGATCTCGTCGATCAATTCCGGTGCCATCGGCGGCATCACAGGAGAAACACTGGCATCACTTTCGACCGCCCAGATTGCCGCCCTCAGCACGACAAGCGCGGCAGCTCTTGGCACGGATCGCATTGCCGCGCTGACAAGCGACCAGCTCAAGGCGCTGACGACGGCCCAACTCGGTGCACTGACGTCCAGACAGGTGGCAGCTCTGGGCACGGCCAATGTCGCCATCCTTACCACCGGTCAGATCGCAGCCCTAAGCAGCAACGGCATTGCCGGCCTTACGGCGGACCAGATCGCCGCGCTCTCCACCGATCAGGCGGAAGCGTTGACGACCACGCAAGTAGGGGCATTGAACTCGAAACAGCTGGCGGCGCTTGGAGCAGACGATCTCGCCAAATTCTCCGATGACGATCTTGCAGCGCTCACCTCCGGTGCGCTTGCCGGGCTTTCAACCGCAGTCCTCTCGTCATTGTCGACCGACCAGATCGCGGCACTTAGCGCCTCTGGGATCACCGGACTGACGACGGATTTGATCGCGGCGCTCAGCAGCGAACAGATCGGAGCCCTGACAACCGCCCAGGTCCATGCACTCGGCTCAAGGCAGGTCTCAGCCTTCGGCACCGACGACATCGCCGCACTGTCGACCGCACAGATCGCCGCACTGGGGTCTGACGGCATTGCTGGCCTGTCGAGCACGCAGATTGCGGCGCTCAGCACCAGCCAGGCTGAGGCACTGGTCAGCGCGCAGATCGCAGCACTGCAGTCCTCGCAAATGGGTGGACTGACGCCAGGCGCCATCGATACATTTACGCCTGGAGAAATGGGGGCGATCACATCAGGGGCGATTTCCGGCCTGCCGACATCGGCGATCGCCAGCCTTTCAACGACTCAGATTGCGGCTCTCAGTGCAGCAGCGATTTCCGGCCTGACCACGGCACAGATCGCGGCTATGAGCAGCAGCCAGATCGAAGCGCTGACGACCGCGCAAGTGGCAGCCCTGACCTCGCGTCAGGTCGCAGCTCTGGGCACGGATGATCTGGGCGCGCTTTCGACTGCGCAGGTTGCTGCTCTCAGCACCGCCGGCGTTAGCGGACTTTCAAGCACACAGATCGCCGCCTTGAAAACCGAGCAGGTCGAGGCACTCAATGCCACCCAGATCGGTGCGCTGACATCGCGCCAGATCGCGGCATTGAGCGCCGATGCGATAGAGACTTTCACGACGGCAGAGATAGCCGCCATCAGTTCGATGGCCATACCGGGTATCTCAACCGATGTGATCGCCAACCTCTCGACGGCGCAGGTGGCTGCCCTGAGTTCTGGCGGCGCATCGGCACTGACCACCGACCAGATCGTGGCACTCAGCAGTCATCAGGTCGAGGCACTGACCAGCACCCAGATCGGAGCACTGAACTCTCGTCAGATCGCCGCACTGGGTGCAGACGATCTCGCGACATTCACAACTGCCGAACTGGGCGCGATCAGCTCGAATGCGATTCCCGGTCTTTCCACCTCAGCCATTGCCGGCCTGTCGACAAGCCAGATTACAGCGCTCAGCACGGGTGCCGTTTCGGGACTGACGACAAGCCAGATCGCCGCTTTGAGCGTGAATCAGGTGGAAGCGCTTTCCGCCAGCCAGATCGCGACGCTCGGCTCCAAGCAGGTGGCCGCCCTTGGCGCTGACGACATCGCCGCGCTGACGACGGCACAGATTGCAGCGATGAGTACAGCTGGCATTGCCGGTCTCGGCAGTAGCCAGACAAGCGGGCTAACACTGGAACAGGTCAATGCCCTTTCAACGGGCCAGATCGCCAGTTTGACCTCGGATGCGCTCAGCGGTTTCAGCCTTGGCGCACTCGATGTACTTACCCCGGAAAAGCTGGCTGCAATCAGTTCGACCGGCATGAAGGGTCTTTCGACCGCCTTCATCGCGAGCCTGTCTGCCAATGAGGTTGCCGCACTCGGGACATCCGGTATCGCCGGCCTCAGCAGCGACCAGATCCATGCGATGAGCAACGACCAGCTGGATGCGCTGTCGCTTGCACAGATCGCGGCACTGGGATCATCGGGCCTTGCGGGCTTGACGACCTCGCAGCTGACGACTTTCTCGACGGAAGAACTGGCGGCGATCAACACCGCAGCCATCCGCGGCCTGCCAACCTCGGTGGTGGCGGCACTGACGACAGAAGATATCGGGGCGCTGACGACCGGCCAGATGGCGGCACTTGGTTATAACCAGGTCGCAGCCATGACAACCACACAGCTGGGCTCGTTGACGATGACGCAGGTCGGGGCGCTGACCGCCATTCAGGCGGCGGCATTGGGTGCGGATGATCTGACGGCATTTTCACCGGAAAAGATCATGTCTCTTAGTTCGACGGCAATCACGGGCCTCAGCACGGCGGTGCTGTCAGCCCTGCCGACGGAACAGGCACACGCCTTCACCGCAGGTCAGATCGGGGCGATGACCTCAGCTCAGGTGGCGGCCCTGCAGAGAAGTGATACGGGCAGTGTCTCTAGCTCCAGTATGGAATCGTCTTATCGGATGGCAAGCTATTCGTCCTACTCGGCGGACAATTCCAACAGCGCATCCGACACCGAAGCCACGGATGCCATCGTCGAACCGGCAACCGATACCCAATCCGACGACGTGGCTTCGATCATCTCGTCCTATCTCGCAGTTTG
The DNA here is from genome assembly GCF_009617585.1 of Endobacterium cereale. Taxonomy (GTDB): domain Bacteria; phylum Pseudomonadota; class Alphaproteobacteria; order Rhizobiales; family Rhizobiaceae; genus Neorhizobium; species Neorhizobium cereale. Next base: position 329,212 of record NZ_WIXI01000046.1, read on the forward strand.
ACAGAGCTGCGGCGATGTGACCGATCAATGCAATGGCCAGATCTTGTATCGGGCCATTGCATGACTTGCCTTGGGCAAGCCAGCGCGGTTACAGCATTTCAACCTATCGCATGTGGTTGAATCGCCGGCCGTCAGGTCGATTGAAAGTGGGACCTCGACATTCATGGCTGCCAGTACCGCCCCGACACTCGCCGACATTCTCGAACTCGCGCGCAGCCAGAAGATGACGCTGGCAGATCTCTTCCGGGTGGCGGAGGGGAGAAGTGCGGCCGGACACAAGGCGGAAGCCGCGGAAATCTACAAGGCCTGGATAGCCTTTAACGATGGCAATCCGTTTTTGCACCTTGCCTGCTTCAACTATTCCGTCATCTTGCGCCAGCTTGGAGACCTGACCGGTGCGATCAATGCACTGCGTACCTGCGTGACGTTGGACGGCCGTTTTGGCGCAGGCCACATCAACCTAGGTCGCACCTATGAGGATGCCGGCCTTGCCGTGCAGGCCATTCAGCAATGGCGCAAATTCATCGAGCAGACCTCCGACAGCACGGCCGAGCGTGTTTCCTACCGCCTGATGGCGCTGCAGCATGTGGGCCGCGTGATGGAAAACGCCAACCTCCTGGAGGATGCGGAAGCGACACTCTGGCAGGCGATCGAACTGCGGCCGGACAAGACGGAAGCCGGGCAGCATTGGACGGCGCTCAGGCAGCGGCAGTGCAAATGGCCGATCATCACCTCGTCCGAACACGTCTCCAAGCGGCAATTGCTGGATTCCATGTCGCCACTGGCACTGGGTTGTTATTCCGATGACCCGATGTTCCAGCTGGCCAAGGCTTATCGTTACAACAAGTCACTGGTCGGCCGTCCGGACATCAGCACTTTTCCCCGCAAGACAGTGAAACAGAAAAGCGGCACCGTAGAGCGCCTGCGCATCGGTTACGTCTCTTCCGATCTGCGCGACCATGCCGTCGGTTTTGCGCTTCGCGAAGTGCTGGAACTGCATGACAAGGAAAGTGTCGAAATATACGCCTATTATTGCGGAGACCCGGTGCGGGGCGATGCCACACAGACACGCATGAAAGCCGCCGTCGATTGCTGGCGCGAGATCGCCACTCTCACGGACGAGGATGCGGCCCGGCAGATCGCCGCTGATGATATCGATATCCTGCTCGACGTGAACGGTTATACCAAACATGCGCGCACAAAGATTTTCGCCTATCGTCCGGCGCCGGTCATTGTGAATTTCTGCGGCTACCCCGGTTCGATGGGCAGCCCGTTCCATCAGTACATCATCGCTGATCCATTCATCGTGAGACCCGAGGACGAGATCTTTTATTCGGAAAAGGTGCTGCGTATTGCCTGCAACCAGCCGATCGATCGCAAGCGTGAAATCGCTGAGGGTATCACTCGCGCGGATGCCGGCCTGCCGGAAAACGCATTCATTTACGCCTGCTTCAACGGCATGCAGAAGATCACCGCCGATTGCTTTGCACGCTGGATGAAAATCCTCGAGGACACACCCGGGAGCCTGTTGTGGCTGCTCGCCGGTGAGGACGAGGTCAACAAGCGTCTCTTGGCGGAAGCGGAGAAAGCCGGCATAGATCCCGCCCGTATCATCTTTGCGCCGAAAGCACAGAATCCGAAGCATCTGGCCCGTATCGGACTGGCCGATCTCTTCCTCGATACGTTCCCTTACGGTGCGCACTCGACCGCTGCGGATTCCATCACATCCGGCCTGCCGATCCTGACCATGCCGGGCAACAGTTTTGCCGCACGCTTCTGTGGCAGCATCATCACCGCTGCAGGCATTCCCGAGATGGCGTGCGCTACACCAGACGATTATGTGGAGCGCGCCGTCGCTTACTTTTCCGATCGCCAGGCGCTCGCCGATATCAGGTCGTCGTTGCAGGAGCAGCGGGAAACCAGCGTGTTACGCGATATCCCGGCCCTTGCCCGCCGATTGGAGGAACTGTTCTGGCAGATGCAGGGCGAGGCCGAACGCAGCGAAACACCGGTGCCGGACCTTCGCAACCTCGACACCTATTATGAGATCGGTGCGGAACTGGCCGAACAGATGGGTGAATTCGAAGACGAACATGCCTACCGTGAGCGTTATCGTCAGGCTCTGAGCGACTGGAGCGCCTTCGCGCATTTGCCCAACGACAGGCGCCTCTGGCCGGCAGCGCAAGATTGATCCCAATTACCCCGATTTGCTAAAACGCCTTTTTGACAGGCAGAATGTAAATCTGCCTTTTTCTACGTCATTCAACTGGTTGACAAGTGTGGGAGTGCACCGCAAAAAGTAGGCATAACAAGACCTACGAACCAGGGGAACATGATGAAATCGACCTTCCTGAAGCTCGCCTTCGGGGCGATGGCGCTCGCCTTTTCGGCGAGCATGAGCACCGCCCAGGACCTCAAACCCGTCAAATTTTCGCTCGACTGGACCCTTCAGGGCAACCACGCCATCTGGGGTCTTGCACTCAAGAACAAATATTTCGAGCAGAATGGCATGAAGGTGTCTATGGACCGAGGTTATGGTTCAGGCGACACAGTCGTGAAGATCGCGGCCGGTGCCTATGACATCGGCTTCACCGACGTCAATTCGGTCATCAAGTTCAATGCCGAGAACCCGGATCGTACCGTCCTCGCCTTCTATCAGGTGTTCGACAAAACCCCGAATTCGATCATTGCGTTGAAGAAATCGGGAATCACTAAACCGGCCGACCTTGCCGGCAAAAAGATCGGCGCCCCGGAATCGGATTCCAGCCGCATGATGTTCGGTGCTTTCGCCAAGGCCAACAGCATCGATCCTGCCTCGATCAACTGGGTGACGATGGCGCCGAACCTGCGTGAAACCATGTTGGTTCAGGGGCAGGTAGAAGCGATTTCCGGCTTTTCCTCCACCTCGGTCTTCAACCTGATTTCAGCCGGCGTGCCGCAGGACGATATCGTGGTCATGTCCTATGCCGATAACGGCCTCGACCTCTATGGCAGCGTATTGGTGGCGATGCCCGACTACATTGCCAAGAACCCCGGCGTCATCAAGGGTTTCGTCAAGGCAACGATTTCCGGCACGGTCGATCTTCTGAAGGATCCGGCAGCCGGCATGGCCGCGATGCAGGAAATCGAACCCATGTTCGAGACCAAGCTGGAAACCGCACGCCTGGCCTTCCTGATGGAAAAGGGTGTGCTGAAATCGCCGGCCTTCGACAAGAACGGCCTCGGTTATGTCGATCCGGCCCGCATGGACCTGACGATCAAGACCAATAGCGAAGTCTACAAGGTTGCAGCACCAGCAGCGGACAAAGTCTACACGACCGAATTCCTGCCGCCAGCCTCTGAACGCATGCCGCCGAAGTAACCGCTTCGCAAGACCGGACGACAAGAGACAGATTTGATGAAAAACCTCGTGGAACTGGTGAACGTCAGCCTTTCCTATGGAAAGACGCTGGCGGTCTCCGATCTCAACATGACGGTCGCGGCGGGCTCGTTTGCTGCGGTCGTCGGGCCGTCCGGCTGCGGAAAATCCTCGCTGATGAAATTGGTGACGGGCTTGATGCCCGCCACAACAGGCAGCGTGCTGATCGACGAGAAAGAAATCGACGGGCCGGTCAGCATCGTCGGTATGGCCTTCCAGAATCCCAATCTCCTGCCTTGGCGCACCACGCTGGAAAACGTGCTGCTGCCGCTGGAAGTGGTGCGTCCCGAACGCCGCCAGTTCCGCGCCAGGCGCAAGGAATTCGTCGAGCGCGCCATGGATCTGCTGCGTATCGTCGGCCTGGACTCGTTTGCCGACCATTACCCCTGGCAGCTTTCCGGCGGCATGCAGCAGCGCGTCTCGCTGTGCCGTTCGCTCATCCACCAGCCACGCCTGCTAATGCTCGATGAGCCTTTTGGCGCGCTGGACGCCTTTACCCGCGAAGAGCTTTGGGATGTGCTGCAGAACATCTGGCTGGAGCGAAAGTTCACCGCCATCCTTGTCACCCACGATCTGCGTGAAGCGCTTTATCTGGCCGACAAGGTGCATGTCATGTCGAACCGGCCCGGCCGCGTGGTCCGCTCAGTCGACACATCCGAGTTCGCCCGCCCGCGTGACGAACACACCTTTATCGATCCAAAATTCAACGAGAACGTCATGGAGCTTCGCGCCGAAATTCGTGCGCAGCGCCTGCCGATTGATATCAAGACCACCGCAGCGGAGACAATGGCATGACAAAGCTCGAACGTCTCGGCTCCGTATTGCTGCCGGTTCTGCTGATCTTCATCTGGCAGGCGGCCTGCGTCGGCTTAAAGATCCCGTCCTTCGTGCTACCCGCCCCGAGCGAGATCGCAATTGCCCTTTGGGACAATCTCTACATCATCTGGTTTCATTCCAGCCAGACGCTGCTGACAACCGTGATCGGCTTCGCCGTTGCCGTGGTTTTTGGCGCCCTGCTCGGCATTCTGGTCGGCTCTTCGCGCTTTGCCTATTCCAGCCTCTATCCGATGCTGGTCGGCTTCAACTCCGTCCCGAAGGTGGCGATCGTGCCGATCCTCGTCGTCTGGTTCGGCATCGGCACCGTGCCGGCAGTGCTCACGGCCTTCATGCTGAGCTTCTTCCCGATCGCCGTGAATGTGGCGACCGGCCTTGCCACGATCGAACCGGAACTACGCGACGTGTTACGCTCGCTCGGTGCCAATCAGCTCGACATCGTCCGCAAGATCGGTATTCCGCGTTCGCTGCCCTATCTGTTCGCATCGCTGAAGATCTCGATTACGCTGGCCTTTGTCGGTTCGGTGATTTCGGAAACGCTGGCATCAAACCGTGGCATCGGCACCCTGATGACGCAGGCCTCGGCCAATTTTCGCGTATCGCTGGTGTTTGCCGGTCTGGTCGTGATCGCCGCCATGGGCATAGCCATGTACGTGATATTCGCGATGATCGAAAAACGCATGACCGCCTGGGCCGTGCGAGGGACGACATTTGGCGTCGGCGGCTGAGAGCCCCCCGGAAAGCAAAAAACCGGCGCCTTATGGCGCCGGTTTTTTTTGTTTTGTCATCGAACGGCTTTCAGTACCGCCGCTTTCAATGTGGCTTCGTCATAGGGTTTGCCAAGCATAACGGCACCGGGAATATCATCCGGCACGGACGTATCACCCGTGGCATAGATGATACCGATTTCAGGAAGAAGCTCCCGCGCCTTGCCGGCCAGCTCATGACCGTTCATATCCGGCAGCCCTAGATCCGTGACAAGAAGATCAAAGCCGCCGCGCTGCAATGCCGTCATCGCTTCGCCGGCTGTGCCTGCTTCAAGAACCTGATGCCCAAGTTCGGCCAGCATTTCAGCCGTGTTGATGCGGATCAGAGCGTCGTCTTCCACCAGAAGCACGGTTAACGGCGAGAGCGAATATGTAGATGCAGGATTTGCTGCCTGCGCCGACACGGCAGCCACTTTTGGAGCTGCGGCCAATTGCTGCTGTTTCTGGTTGGCAATCAAATGGCGGAGGCGGCGGGCAAGCGCTTCACGCGTATACGGTTTCGAAAGAAGCTCGACACCAGCGTCGAGCTTGCCGCCGTGCACGATCGAATTTTCCGTATAACCCGAGGTGAACAACACGACGAGATGCGGCAGCCGTTCCTTGGCACGGCGCGCCATTTCACTACTCTTGAGCGGTCCTGGCATGACGACGTCGGTAAAGATGACATCGATCGGGATACCGCTTTCGACGACTGTCAGGCCAGCCTGCGCATCGCGCGCAGTCAGTACGCGGTAACCGAGATCGGCCAGTGTTTCGATCACGGTTGCGCGGACTTCGTCGTCATCCTCAACGACAAGCACTGTTTCGGTGCCACCGACGATCGGACCATTGTGAATGACGATCTCCCGGTCCTCGTCGGCAACGGCTCGCGGCAGATAAACACGAACGGTCGTACCGTGGCCGACTTCACTGTAGATCTTCACATGGCCGCCTGATTGTTTGACGAAACCATAAACCATGGAGAGACCGAGGCCCGTCCCCTTGCCTTCCGGTTTGGTCGAGAAGAACGGCTCGAAAACCTTCTCCATGATTTCAGGCATCATACCGGAGCCGGTATCGGTGACAGCGATCATCACATACTGGCCGGGTTCGACCTCGGAATGCGCGCGCGCATAGTCCTGATCGAGAGAAGCATTGCCGACTTCGATCGTCAACTTGCCAGTGCCCTGCATGGCGTCACGCGCATTGATGGCGAGATTGAGAACGGCGTTTTCTACCTGATTGGGGTCGGCGTAGGTGTTCCACAAACCGCCTGCGGAGATCACCTCAACCTCGACCGACTCGCCGATAGAACGGCGCAGCAGATCCTCCATTCCATTGAGGAAACGGCCGACATTGATCACCTTCGGTTCCAACGCCTGCCGGCGCCCGAAGGCCAGAAGCTGACTGGCGAGCTTCGCGCCACGGCTAACACCCGCCATGGCATTGTTGACACGTCGCTGCGCCCGTTCGTTGCCGGCCACATCCTTGGCCAGAAGCTGAAGATTGCCGGCCACGACCTGCAGAAGGTTGTTGAAATCGTGCGCCACGCCACCGGTCAATTGCCCGATGGTTTCCATCTTCTGGGCCTGCTGCAGCGCCTTCTGCGACATTATCAGTTCACGGGTGCGCTCCTCGATCTTTTCCTCGAGTGTCGCATTCAGCGAGGCAAGCGCTTCCTCGTTGCGCTTGGAATGCTCAATGTCGGTATTGCTGCCGATCCAGCGCTGGATAATGCCTCGGGCATCGCGCACCGGCACCGCTCGCACCACATGCCAACGATAGACGCCGTCCTTGCGGCGGACACGATATTCCGTTTGCAGAATCTGGCCCGAAGCAAGCGCGACCTGCCAAGCAGCCAGTGCCGACGGCAGGTCGTCCGTGTGAACGAAAGGCCGGATGCTGTCGGTCAGCGACCCGTCCGGAACACCCAGATATTCATACACACGGTCGTTGAACCACATTGCCCGACCGTCGGGGCTGGCAATCCAGATATGATTGAGCATGGATTGTGATAGGGTACGGAATTCCGCCTCGCTGGCGCGCAAAGCATTTTCCGTCTTCTTCTGCTCGCTGCGATCCGTGAAAAGGATGGCGACATTGCCGGATTCCACGCCATCGACGGGAAAAGCCTGAACATCGTAATATTTATCGAGTGCTTCGGCAGCGTTTTCGAATGCCGTTTTTTCCTGGGTTTTCGCTACCTGACCATACAGATCGAACCAATGTTGCTCGTGGTCGGGAGCGATCTCGCGCATCCGTCGACCGACGCCATCGAGAATACCGGTCTGCTTCTCAAAGGCGTCGTTGACCTCCAGGAATATGTAATCCACCGGTTTTCCATCTTTGTCCCAGATCATTTGGATAACGCAAAAACCGTCATCCAAAGTCTGAAACAAGGATCGATACCGCCCGTCCGAACGGACTGCAGCCCGTTCCGCATGCCGACGCGCAGTGATGTCGAAAAGCATGCCGGGAAAACGGTGCTTCAGGCCGCGCTCGTCATAGATAATGCGTCCCCGGGCGGCGACGTCGCGGATGGAACCGTCTCCATCGAAGACCCGATATTCGCTGCGAAAAGCCTCGCCTGTCTGAACGGTATGGGCAATTTCAGCGGAAACACGATCGCGGTCGCCGGCATGAATATTGAAGACAAACACTTCCAGTGGCAGGCCGGTTGCCGCTGCACGCGGATCAACACCAAACATCTCGGCGAAACGCCGGTCGGCAATCACCTTGTCATTCTGCAAATCCCAATCCCATGAACCGATGACATCGGTATTTGCAAGGGTGAGCTCCAGTTGTTCCTGCATGGCCAGCCTGTCGGCAGCCCGCAAGGTGATGACGGCGCCGCCGTGGGGTGCAGGCACCGAAGTCGCCACCAATTGCACCGCTCGACCATCCGCTGCGGTGAACGAACGGTCATCTCCTCCCGTGAGGCTGCCATAGGACTTGCCGAGAATATCCGCCTCCGCATAGCCGAGAAGACGCTGCGCGCCTTCTGACCAGCCTGTGACGATATTGTCGACATCGACAAAGATGAGCGGCGGGGAATTCAGAGTATCCATGGACCGGAAAACTTGACACAAATGGGTGAGGAAAGAAGTAAGGCGCTCATATCATTCGGCGCCCGCCCATACAACTGCACAGCCGATCACACCTCGGCGACGGTAAAGAAACGTCGTTAAAGTATCAGGTTTACGCCCCGAACCTGTTATCGTCCGGCCGCCACCCGTTCGGCAACGTCCTTGGCCTGGACACGAATATCCGGAACAGCGGTGATTTCCCAAAATTGGCTGGCCGTCAGCGCGCCAACGGCATACAGCCCCTGCTGAGCCTTGCCGTCAACATCGCAGACCTGCGAACCGTCATCAACAATGATGCCAAGACCAAGTGTGTCGGGCAGCAAAATTCCAGCCTGCTGCATGGACAAAAGCAAAGGAGAATGTTTCAACCCTGCCCGTTCCATACCGGTACAATTGATCACCCGATCAACCGCGAGTTCCTGCATATCCGGTCGCCCGCGCTTTCTGAAAGCCATCCGAACGCGCTCGCCATGCTGCTCCATCACCTTCAGATAGCCTGCATGAACGACGACAGTGCCATCCTCCAGCAACGCTTCAAATCTCTGTCGCACTGGTGGCGCCAAGCGGTGACGATGAATATTCCACCATGCAAGACCATGACGCAGGAACCGAGAGCGTTGCTCCCTTCTGAGAGATTGCCATAACGCCTGTGTATGCGGTCGCAAACCATCCATCACGGCACGCCAGTCAGAACCTTGCCTGACTTGATCTCGCAAACTGCGAAGAATGGCGCTTATCTCGCGGTGTTCCGGCAATCTTTGCGATATTGCGGGCGGTGCATCGGTTGCGTGCGGCAATGGCACCAGTCCGCGACGTGAGAGAACGTGAATGCGTCCCTTGTGCCCATGCTCACGCATGGCAAGAACCTGATCGATCATGGTCAAGCCCGAGCCGAGAATGCAAATCTCTTCCTCCGGCTCGACTGTCGACAACCATTTCAGTCGCCATGGGTTTGCGACTATACGATCGCTGGCATCCGCTCCAGCGACAGGCAGATCGGCATTACCGAGACCAAGGCAGAGCACCACCGATTTAACATCCAGCCTTGTGTCATTCGTCAGATGGAAGGAATAACCATCGCCAGCCCGGCGCATGCACTCCTTTGCTTTGGACTTGAGGAAATCAACCCGCACACCCTGACGCCGTTCGCGCAGGAGCGCAGCAAATCGGTCACGCAGGTAAAGGCCATAGTCACCGCGCGAGGCAAAGACTTGCGCATCTGAAGGTCTGCCATTTGACGCCAACCACTGGCGAAAGTCGTCCGGAACGTCACAAAAGACGCTCATGCGAGCGGCAGGCACATTCAGGCGATGCAAATGAAATTCCGTACGGTAGGCGGTTCCTCGACCGAAATCGACATCATCGCCCACCACAGCGATGGCAGTGCCGTCTGGCATGGATCGTAAAAGATTGATGGTAACGGCAATGGCGGAAAAGCCTGATCCGACAACAGCGACATCGTACAGCATCGGCGCTCCATATTCATTTGCGAATCAACCGGCACCGCATCAGGGTGACATCAACCTTCCCCAAAAGCATAGAACCCGTGCCGAATGCTTCAAGGGGCACGGGCAGGGATCGCCTTAATCGTCCTGCTCATTTCGGAACTTGCTGGGAACATTCAGGTCGTTTTCGGCGCGATCCCGATGTAGCGCCGCGCGTGCAAGCAGCATCAGGGTAACCGGCGTCGTTATCGTCACAAAGATACCAATAAGGATTTCATGGATGACAAGGCGTTGTGACGACAGGGTGAAATAAATCATCGACGCAAGCATGATGCCGCCAATGCCCCAGCTCGTGCCCAGTGTCGGTGCATGAATGCGCTCATAAAATGTTGGCAGGCGCAGAAACCCAATGGCTCCGATCAGCGTCAGCGACGCACCCACCAGGAGGAAAAAGGCGACGGCAATTGCACCCCAGAGCGGAATATCGACAACAAAACCCATTATTCTATCACCTCACCGCGCATGAGGAATTTGGCAAGAGCCACCGTGGAAACGAAACCAAGCATGCCTATGACCAATGCTGCTTCGAAATAGATGACACGGCCGGTACCGATGCCGAATGTGACAAGGAGAAGCATGGCGCTAACATAAAGCGTGTCGAGGCCAATAATGCGATCCTGCGCGCGTGGTCCACGAAACATTCGAAGTGCCGCAATTGCCATGGCGGCTCCGATCATTAGCTGGGCCAGCGAAACCGCGGTAAAAATGATGATTGCGCTCATGCGAATATCTCCATGAGGAGTTTTTCGTACCGGTTCTTCACCAGGTCGATCCATTCATCTTCGTTCTGAAGATCGAGAACATGCAATAGAACTGTCCGGTCGTGCGGATCATATTCCAGCCATGCCGAACCGGGTGTGCTGGTCAGAATGATAGCAAGCACAGACAGCGCGGTGCGATCCTCTATTTCCAATGGAATGGCGAGAAATCCGGATCGCTGCCCCCTTTTTCGACCAAACAGCAAAACGTAAGCAACAGCGAGGTTGGAACGGATGATGTCGAGAAAGACAATGGTCACCAGTTTGGGCAGGAGGTGCCACTTACGGATCTTGGGTTTATCAGGTCGCAGCGATGCCATCGCCCAGGATGCAAACACGGCAACCAGAGTGCCCAGAATGAATTGGCCGGGGGTAAAGCCGCTAAGCAATAGCCACATCAGGATGAGCGAAAGGGTCAGGAGAGGATAGGGCAGCATCAGTCAGCGCCCTCCGTCGATGTTTTCGGCTTGTCGTCATAGTCGGAGATCACCGTCGCGTTCTTGACTGCATCTATGTAAGTCGATGGAGTGGCAAGGGTCCGGATGGTGGTATCCATGTATTGCATGGCCGGGCCGGCCTGAATCGTAAGCAGCAGCGTCAGCCCCAGCAGAAACATGACCGGCACGATCTCAATGACCAGAACACGCGGCACGGTTCCTTCGATCGAGCCCCAGAATGTGCGTATACCCGCACGCGTCATGGCAATCAGCGAGGCAACCCCCGACAGGATGACAAGGACCACCAACGTCCATACCGCCGCTGTCGGCGGCACTCCGATCGCCCCTGTCCCCATCATCGCTGAAAGCATGGCGAACTTTGCCACGAAACCGGAAAGCGGTGGCAATCCTGCCAAAAGAATGCCGCAGGCGGCAAAACAGGTGCCGAGAATGGCCATCGTGCCGGGCATGGTCACGCCATCGCCTTCTTCCGGTTCATCCGCGTCGGCGTCACCATAAGCTTCCATGGTGACCGCCAAAACGTTTGCGCCCGCATCCTGGCCGCGTTCCACGAGTTCGATCAGCATAAAAAAGGCACCGATCGTAAGCGTCGAACTGACAAGATAGAGAAGCGCACCCGATGACACGGCGCCATCATTGATGCCAAGAACCATCAGCAATGTACCGGACGACACGAGAACCGAAAATCCGGCAAGGCGCCCGAGTGCCTGTGATGCAAGTACGCCAATAATGCCGAAAGCCAGCGTGGCAATGCCACCATAGAGCAGAACATTGGCACCGAAGCCGGCGGACGGTCCATCACCGAACAGAAGCATGGTAAGGCGAAGGATGACATAGATGCCAAGCTTGCTGAGAATGGCAAAGACCCCGGCGACCGGAGCGGATGCGGCACTATAGGCCGTCGGCAGCCAGAAGCAGAGCGGCCACATGCCCGCCTTGATCAGAAAGGCAATGCCGAGGACGCCCGCTCCCGCCTCCATCAACATGCGGCGATCCGGCTCGATATCAGGAATACGGGCAGCCAAATCCGCCATGTTGAGGGTGCCGGTCGTACCATAGATCAGACTGACACCGATCAGGAACAGCAGCGCGGCCGCCAGATTGACGGCGATGTAATGCATGCCGGCCTTGACGCGCAATGGCCCGGAGCCGTGCAGGAGCAAACCGTAGGACGCCGCCAGCATGACTTCGAAGAAGACGAACAGATTGAATAGATCGCCGGTCAGGAACGCACCGTTGACGCCCATCAGCAACAACTGGAACATCGTGTGGAAATGCGCGCCCACCGTATGCCAGCGCGCCAGTGAATAAACCAGGGCTGCAAGACCGAGCAGCGAGGTCAGAAGCAGCATCAGCGCCGACAGGGCATCGAGCACGAGAACGATGCCAAACGGCGCCATCCAGTTGCCAAGCAGATAGACGCCTTCAAAATCGTTTGGTCCGCTTTCGATACGGAACAGAACGAAGGAAACGACGACCAGCAGCAATGCCGCAGCAGAGCTGACGAGACCCTTGGTCATGCGGCTGCGTTCATCGATGAAAAGCAGGACTGCAGCGGCGGCAAGGGGCAACAGAACGGGCGCGATGATGAGATGATGGGCCCAACCGTTCACTTGCGGTCCCCCCTTCCGTCGACATGGTCGGTGCCGGTCAGACCACGCGAGGCCAGAAGCACGACGAGGAACAGTGCGGTCGTGGCAAAACCGATGACAATAGCTGTCAGCACGAGCGCCTGCGGAACCGGATCGGCGAGTGTCGACGTCACTACATCATCACCCAGCAAAGGCGGTACATTGGTCTTCACACCGCCAACACCGAAGATGAAAAGGTTGACCGCATAGGACAGCATCGAAAGCCCGATGATGACCTGATAGGTACGCGGGCGCAGAAGCAGCCATACCCCGCATGTGGTCATGACGCCGATGGCGATGGACAGGATGATTTCCATCAGGCCTCCCCTCCCTTCGCCTTTTCAGCGTCGTTGGGCCGCAGGCGATTGATCCGGATCGACTGGTGCGCCAGAGCGACGAGGATGAGGACCGTTGATCCGACCACGAGCAGGAACACGCCCAGATCGAAGAACAGCGCCGTTGCCGTCGGCATCTTTCCGATCAGCGGCAGTTCGACATAGCGCGAATGCGAGGTGAGAAACGGATAACCGAGGAACCACGCACCGATACCGGTCACCATCGCCGTCAGCAAGCCCGCACCCATCCAGCGCAACGGCAGGATGCGGATGCGATCTTCCGCCCAACGCGTGCCGCCGGCAAGATATTGCAGCAGGAAAGCGATCGACAGGGTAAGGCCGGCCGAAAAACCACCGCCAGGAAGATCATGTCCACGCATGAAAATGTAGACAGCAAAGGTGATCAGAACCGGGAACATCCATTGCATGATAACCGACGGAACCAGAAGATATTCGCGGACGGTGTCACCAGCCGAACGCTCGGGCCGCTCCTCGTCAAAACGGTTTTGAATCAACTGTTGTTCCGGCATAGTCATGGTGTCGGCAGCGGGCCGGAAACGGCGCAAAAGCGCATAGACGGTCAGCGCAACGATGCCGAGAACGGCGATCTCACCGAGCGTGTCAAACCCGCGGAAATCGACCAGGATGACATTGACGACATTACGCCCGCCACCCTGACTGTAGGCGTTCTCGAGGAAGTAGGTGGCAATCGCATCCGGGACCGGCATGGTCATGACCGCATAGGATACGAATGTCATGCCGATGCCGCAGACGATGGCGAGCGCCAGATCTCGGAAACGGCGAAACCTGGCGCGCAAACTGATCGCGTCGTCGACACCCTCATTTCGTTTCGGCAGCCATCGCAGGCCGAGCAGGATGAGAACCGTGGTGACTATTTCCACGAGAAGCTGGGTAACGGCAAGATCGGGCGCAGACAGCCAGACGAAGGTGATGCAGACGGTGAGCCCCACACCGCCGAGCAGAACCAATGCTGCCAGCCGGTGATATTTTGCAAGAAAAGCCGTACCGATGGCCAGGCAGATACCGATTGCCCATATCACGGCGAACATCGGATCTACTCCGGAGAAGGCGAAGGGGCGGGGCTCGAAACCAGACAGAGTGAGCGGCAGCATGCCAGCCAAAAACCCGGTAAACACAACCCAACGTAATTGCGGCTGCAGTTTTCGCGTGCCCAGTCGCTGCTCTGCCAAACGCGCCCAGCGCCATGATACTTCCACCAGAATGCGCTCGAAGATGCGCTGCCCGCGCAACCGTCGAAACACAGGCGGACCATCTGCACAGGAAGCAAGATACCGGCGAAGGACGAAATAGATCATCGCGCCCGCAACCAGCGCCACCATGCTCATGATCAGCGGCAAATTAAAACCGTGCCAGATCGACAGACTGTATTCTGGCGTAGCATCGCCAAGCACGCTGGTCACGGCCACATGCAGGAAAGGACCGATCGAAAGCGACGGCGCAATGCCGACAATCAGGCAGATGACGACCAGGATCTCGATCGGAAAACGCATCCATCGTGGTGGTTCGTGCGGTGCCGGCTTCGGCAGATCCACCGGCGGTTTACCGAAAAACACCGTGTGAATGAAGCGCAGTGAATAGGCAACGCTGAAGGCGCCTGCCAAGGTCGCGACATAGGGCAGAATCCGATCGAGAACGGAATCTGCATGTGTTTCCACCGCCTCGGCAAAGAACATTTCCTTGGAAAGGAAACCATTCAGCAGCGGCACGCCGGCCATAGCGGCGCTCGCAACCATTGCCAATGTCGCGGTAAACGGCAGAAATCTGTAAAGACCACTCAGCCGCCGCATATCACGCGTGCCTGTTTCATGATCGATGATACCGGCCGCCATGAACAGCGACGCCTTGAATGTCGCGTGGTTGACCATGTGGAAGATTGCCGCCACCGTCGCCAGCGGACTACCAAGGCTGAGAAGTGTCGTGATCAGGCCGAGATGACTGATCGTCGAATAGGCAAGAAGACCCTTCAGATCCTGCTGGAACATGGCGAAATAGGCGCCGAGCAGCAGGGTGATGATACCGGCCGTCCCCAACAATATGAACCATTCATAGCTGCCGGCGAGAGCTGGCCAGAAGCGCGCGAGCAGGAAAACGCCGGCCTTCACCATCGTCGCCGAATGCAGGAAGGCGGAAACCGGCGTCGGCGCTGCCATCGCATTGGGCAGCCAGAAATGGAAGGGAAACTGGGCACTCTTGGTCAAGGCACCTAGCAAGATGAAGATCAGCGCCATCAGGTACAGCGGATGATTGCGGATCACGTCGCCCGAAGCCAGGATTTTGTCGAGATCATAGCTGCCGACGATATTGCCGAGCAGAAGAACGCCAATCAGGAGGCAGAAGCCGCCAATGCCGGTAATCGTCAACGACATGCGGGCACCGTCGCGCGCTGCCGCACTGTTGTGCCAGTAGCTGATCAGCAGGAAGGAGAAGATGCTCGTCAGCTCCCAGAAGACCGAAAGCAAAATGACATTGCCGGAAATGACGATGCCGAGCATCGCCCCCATGAAGGCCAGCAGGAAGGAGAAGAACCGCGGGACGGGATCGTCCTCGGACATATAGTATCGGGCGTAAACAACGACGAGAAAGCCGATACCACTGATCATAACACTGAACAGCCAGGCAAAACCGTCCATTCGCAAGGCAAACTCGAGGCCGAATTGCGGAAGCCATTCCAGCTTGGCCCGCAGGATCTCACCCTCGGCAATAGCCGGATAGGCGGAGATCGAGGCCGCCAGACATCCAAGAGCCACGAGCGCTGCGATAAATGAGGGCAGGCTTCGTGATGAACTGTTCAGCAGTGCAGCAGACAGCAGGCTTCCGACGAAGGGCAAGGCCAGAAGAATGGTAAGAATGATTGGCCCCGACGTTATCCCAATATCGTGTTTCCTTTTCCGCGGTTTAGATCCAACCAATTGAGTATTGCAAAAGCAACACTGGTCGGCGAATCAAAAATGCCATATATGAGAGATATTGACCAATATGGGCAGCTTTAAACGATGGGTCAAGGCGACCACTGCAAGATATTGACGCCGGCTTTGTGTCGTGCAGCACGCGGTTATCTGGACTGGACGCAAATGGAACTTGCGGATCGTTCCGGTGTGTCGCGCAGCACCATTCGCGACTATGAGGGCGACCGCCATGATGTGCACCGGGCAACCGAGGCACAGTTGCGTTTTGCTTTTGAAAGCGCCGGGATTGCTTTTGTACGTATGGAGGGGGATTTGTTTGGGGTCTGCCTGAAGTCCAGCGCATTGTAGGCTTCCTAGAAATGGCGGTCCTGACTTCGGTCGCCGGGAAACGCTGAGAACTTAAATGCGCGGGCAGTGCTGGTAACGGCGTCGGACAGCTGACTGAAGCCTCTTGTGCAACAGATCAATACACACCGCTCACGCAGATCCATCACACGTATCCGCATCTGGTTTCAGCGCAGCGATCTGACCTTTTGTAACAAAGATTTAGCAAGCGGTGTTTTTTTGACGTTTTCGGTTTAGAACGCCAGGATCGCTCTTGCTTGGCTGGATTGAGGGTTGAGGCTCGAGATATTTTTCGGGAGATTTCGGGAGATTTTATTTTTTGGTTGCGGGGGCAGGATTTGAACCTGCGGCCTTCAGGTTATGAGCCTGACGAGCTACCGGGCTGCTCCACCCCGC
>NZ_WIXI01000037.1 GCF_009617585.1 Endobacterium cereale
CGGGGTGCGGCCGATCTCCAGCCACGTTCCGCGGTAGTGCTCTTTGCCGACGGCGACGACACTGGGCTCGGCGGATACCACGGCGGCAGTGCCGAACAGTGTCATTGTCGCAAAAGCTCCCACACCGCACAGTTTCGAAAATATCCTCATCGCCTTCCTCCCTATTAAGTCTTCTGACCAAGCTAACAATTGTCCGGTGTTTTAAGTCCCACGGTCTCTGCTGCCTGCGTAACGTAAGGCGATGAAGGTCGTCAGGCTCGCAGCTGCAAAAGTGTTCAGATTGAAGAACGCGGCCAGATCCTGATCTGACCAGTGATACAGGGGCGATCCTGCAGAGCTACGCGAAATCATGAAGACGCCGAACACTACAACGGCAACGCCGCGCTGCCACCATCTTTCCTGGTCCCGGAAGGAAAGCGCTGCCAGCATGATGCAGGCCGCAAAGAACAGTTCCGTGCCGGACCCCTGACCAAACAGTTTTGTCTCGAACAGCGTGTCCAGCGTTCCGATAACGGGAAGGGCGACCCGTGCCGCAAGTGACGAACGATGGGCGATGAGCGGGATCGCGAGATAGAAGGGAGCGGCGATCAAAGTGGCGAGCGACGCGATCACGCCATTGCCAGCGAGATACCAGACATAGAGTGGGTAGAATGGCTTGTTCAGCAGAATGATCCAAGCGATCGTAACGGAAGCCTGGGTCAGTGGGTCAATAACTGCCCGTTCACCGTTCATGCGCGAACCAGCGAGGTTGTACGGCTTCCAGTCCGACTGCGATTATCTCTGCAATCCATAGCTTCACCAAATCCATCCCACCGGCCGCCTGGCCGCGATAGCGGGTCTCTTTCATCCTCTGAAAGTCAACTTTGCAGAAGATGCAGCATCTACTGAACCGGCCTCGTTCGATGGCCTTACGCAAATTACGCGTTCGAGGAGCTAATAGTTTCATGCTGAAATATCTGCTTTGCGTCTACATCTCCATTTGCAGAGCTGTGGCAGCGCGGAAGACGATTGAGCGATAGTGTGAGGTTGCAAATAAACGGCGTCAGCGTCTTAGCAGATAACGTGGGTGTTGACGGTTCTTACTGGTTCAAGCTATTAAAAAGGGCACTTGGCTCATCGGGTTGACAGGGCTTAGATATCCATTAATCTGGATATATGGAAAGCAACAACGCAATCGTCGCCCTCTCAGCCTTGGCTCAAGCCACCCGACTCGAGACGTTTCGTCTGCTCGTGCGTCACGAACCAGATGGCGTCCCAGCAGGCGAACTTGCCCGACTGCTCGATGTCCCGCAAAACACTATGTCCGCCCATCTCGCGACCCTGTCGCGTGCGGGGCTGGTCAAAAGCGAGCGGCAGAGCCGGTCAATCATCTATCGGGCCGACCTCGACGGACTGCGTGACCTAACCTTGTTCCTGGTTAAGGACTGCTGTGGTGGTTCGACTGAGCTTTGTGCGCCCCTCATCGCCGAGCTTACGCCCTGCTGCGAACCGGGGGCGAAGCCATGTTGAGCACGGTCACCCTTATCGAGGTGCCCGGTCAGGACAAGGGTCTCCGCGTGGCGCTCCATGCCGCGGACTTACCGACCGATGACATTGATGACGAGGGCCGCACGTTTTTCAGAGCCGTTTCCGACGCTGGCCATACGATCGGCTATGCGGGTATCGAGCGCTGCGCGGGCGACGCACTGTTACGATCTGTTGTCGTGCTGCCTGAACATCGCATCCAAGGTCTCGGGCGAGCGATGGTCCGGGAGACCTTGCAGAGAGTCGAATGCAGCGGCGACGTTTTCCTCGCGACGACGAGCGCTACGCCGTTCTTTTCTACTCTCGGATTTACCGAGGTGCCTCGGACCATCGTGCCGGCTGCGGTACTCGCGACCCGACAGCTGTCTTCCATTTGCCCGTCGTCGGCGACCATTATGAGACTCAACCGGCCTCCCACGTAACGCGCACAATGACCATGACTGGCTAGACCTGCATCGTGCTGTTTGTCGGCATGAACAATATCGCTCGCTCTTTTTCAACGGCTGCCATCCTCGTTAAGGACGGCCCGAAACCACCGCAAGGAAAGTCCACCTGATGTCCACCTTCGAACGTTACCTGACCATCTGGGTCTTACTCTGCGTTGCAATCGGCGTTGCCCTCGGCCACCTGATGCCCGGCGTCTTCCAGGTAATCGGCGGCGCCGAGATCGCCAAGGTCAACATACCCGTCGCGATCCTGATCTGGCTGATGATCATCCCGATGCTGCTCAAGATCGATTTCCGTTCGCTGACGCAGGTCGGCTCCTACTGGCGCGGGATTGGCGTCACGCTGATCATCAACTGGACGATCAAACCATTCTCGATGGCTCTGCTTGGATGGCTGTTCGTCGGCTGGCTTTTCCGGCCCTATCTGCCGGCAGACCAGATCGACTCCTATATAGCAGGCCTGATCATCCTGGCGGCAGCGCCGTGCACTGCCATGGTCTTCGTCTGGTCGAACCTCACGAGCGGCGAACCGCTGTTCACCCTGTCGCAGGTTGCCTTGAACGACGCGATCATGGTCGTCGCCTTTGCACCAATCGTCGGCCTGTTGCTCGGACTGTCGGCCATCACCGTGCCCTGGGCGACGCTTGCCCTGTCGGTGGCGCTCTACATCGTGGTTCCCGTCATCATCGCACAAGTGCTGCGGAGCTACCTGACAGCCGACGGCACAACGGGTGCGCTCGACCGCTTGCTTGCGAAGCTGCAGCCGATGTCGCTCGTCGCGCTCCTCACCACGCTCGTGCTGCTCTTCGCGTTCCAAGGCGAGCAGATCATCGCCCAGCCGGCCATCATAGCGTTGCTGGCCGTGCCGATCCTGATCCAGGTCTATCTGAACTCCGGGCTGGCCTATCTCTTGAACCGCATAGCTGGCGAGCGCCATTGCGTCGCCGGGCCGTCAGCGCTCATCGGTGCCAGTAACTTCTTCGAACTTGCGGTTGCCGCCGCCATCAGCCTGTTCGGATTTCAGTCGGGCGCGGCACTCGCCACCGTTGTCGGCGTCCTGATCGAAGTGCCGGTCATGCTCTCGGTCGTCTGGATCGTGAACCGCTCGAAGGGTTGGTACGAGGCATCGCCCGCCGTTTCCCGCAAGACCATCATCGAAAGGCCCTGACCATGGACGCCACCATCTATCACAATCCGGCCTGCGGCACGTCCCGCAACACGCTGGCACTCATCCGCGCCGCCGGGATCGAACCCACCGTCATCGAATATCTGCAGAACCCGCCATCGTTCGAGCAGCTCTCCACGATGATCGCAGATGCCGGCCTGACGGTCCGCGAAGCCATCCGTGAGAAGGGCACGCCCTATGCGGAACTCGGCCTCGACAATCCGGACCTCACCGATGACAAGTTGCTGGACGCGATGATCGCCACCCCCATCCTGATCAACCGCCCACTTGTCGTGACGCCGCTCGGCACCAGACTTGCCCGCCCCTCAGAGGTCGTGCTCGACATTCTGCCTGCCGACGCATTCTCGGGTCCGTTCACCAAGGAAGACGGCGAACAGGTCCTCGACCAGGAAGGAAAGCGAATTGTCTGAGACATTTCCCGCACTTCACGACGACCACCTTCAGCCGATCGCGCCAGAATCCCTCCGACCGGCGTTCTCGACCCACAAGCCCAGGATCTTGATCCTTTATGGCTCGCTCCGTGAAGTGTCCTATAGTCGCCTTCTTGCCCTTGAAGTCCGTCGCCTGCTCGAACGCCTCGGATGCGAGGTGCGGATATTCGATCCCGCCGGCTTGCCGCTCCCGGACGAAGCACCCGTCAGCCATCCCAAGGTTCAAGAGCTGCGCGACCTCTCTCAATGGTCGGAAGGCCAGGTCTGGATCAGTCCGGAGCGCCACGGCGCGATGACCGGCATCATGAAGTCGCAGATCGACTGGATTCCTCTGTCGCTCGGCTCCGTCCGCCCCACCCAGGGCAAGACGCTGGCGGTGATGGAGGTTTCGGGCGGCAGCCAATCCTTCAACGCTGTGAACCAGTTGCGCATCCTCGGCCGTTGGATGCGGATGATCACCATCCCCAATCAGAGCAGCGTGGCAAAGGCGTTTCAGGAATTCGACGCCGATGGCCGGATGAAGCCATCGTCCTACTACGACAGGGTCGTCGATGTCTGCGAGGAAATGGTGAAGTTCACCATCCTCACGCGCGATGCGTCGTCCTATCTGACCAACCGCTATAGCGAACGGAAGGAAGAGGCGGCCGAGCTGGAGAAGCGGGTTTCGCTCAAGTCGATCTGATAGCTCGGGCGTCAAAGCATCTGAAGGAGAACGGTGACAGCCGCCATAAGCACGACGACGATCCATGGAGATGTTCTCCAGACAACCAGCAGCAAGAAGCCGGAAAGTGCTATAGCAAAGTCCACCGGCGTCAGTACGGAGCTCGTCCAGACTGGATTGTACAAGGCAGCGCCCAGCACGCCGACGACTGCGGCGTTCGCACCGCGCATCGCAGCTTGTGCCAAGGGTAGCCGTTTCAACGCTCCCCAGAAGGGAAGAACGCCAACCAGGAGCAGGAAGCCGGGAAGGAAGATCGCTACCAGGCAGATCATGGCCCCGATAAGCCCGCTAGGAGCTGGGTCCATAACAGCGCCAAGATAGGCGGCGAATGTGAACAGTGGGCCGGGAACCGCCTGAGCAACCCCATAGCCGGCAAGGAAGGTGTTTTCGGGCACCCAGCCAAGATGAACGACCTCGGCTTGCAAAAGCGGCAAAACGACGTGTCCCCCGCCGAACACCAGCGAGCCCGACCGATAGAAAGCGTCGAAGAGGTTCAGCGACTGCGAGCCGCTACTGGCCGCAATTATTGGCAACAGAATGAGGAGCGCTGCGAATGTCACCAGGCAGACGGCACCTGTGGTCCTTGAGACACGGAAGGACAGCTCCCCCATGGTCTTCCTGTCTGGCTCACGACACAGGACGAGACCTGCCAGCGCGCCGACTATGATGGCAATAAGCTGTCCGAACACGCCGGTAAAGGTGACGGCGACGACTGCAGCAAGAGCTATGCCTGAGCGTGTGCGATCAGGCGTCAGGGTCTTTGCCATTCCCCAGACGGCTTGGCCGACGACTGCCACGGCCACCAGTTTGAGACCATGTAGCAAGCCTTGGCCGACCGGATTGTCGAGCGCGGTCGCAGCCATCGCGAACAGGACAAGGATGATCGCTGACGGAAGGGTAAAAGCGGTCCACGCGGCAAGCGCTCCTATTGGGCCGCCGCGCATGAGGCCGAGCGCAAATCCGACCTGGCTTGAGGCGGGTCCGGGAAGAAACTGGCAAAGCGCGACAAGATCGGCGTAAGACTTCTCATCTAGCCACGTTCGACGAATGACGAGTTCGTCGCGGAAATAGCCGAGATGGGCGACTGGGCCACCGAAGGATGTCAGGCCTAGTTTCAGGAATGCCCAAAGCACTTCGGATGCGGACCCATGAGGGCGTAAAGCTGTTTGATCCTCAGTTGCCATAGCGTCCAATCCCACAGCCCCAAAATTCCGATGTGATGGCTCTACAACTTTGCTGATGACAGAATTACGACAGCCTTGTCTCCTGCCAACTTGCGCTAGCAGTGGGCGATCGAAGACAGGGCCACAGCAAGGATCAACTGCTGAACAAACGAATGCTGCAGCTCCTTCGTTGCTGCTAACAGCGGCGCCGCCGTATTCATTGAAGGCCGGGCTACATCCGTTTCTGTTTTCGAAGAGATAGTCAATCAGTCCGTCTGATGTTCATTAGCCGGACGATCTGCCGATATTGGGCCATTCAGCTTCGAATACTTCAGATGAGATTTGCATTGTGCCACGGCGAGTCACAGCTCGGTATCCGCTGAGATCGTTAGGGGTGATATGCATCGCTGCTCACGATCCACACGACAACCGAGCTAGATGCGCAGACAGTCAGCCTATCCCGGGCTAGTTTATCCTAGCTGGCGGGAGCGAAACATCGGATACCGTCTGATCGTGGTCCGTCGTGCGTTGCTGCCCCGCCTTGTGGAGGCTTATGGCCCCGGCCGTGACGACGACAATTGCAATCAAACCGATGAGATAATAATTCCGGTCGTTTTTCACTGCGTGGGCTCCTGTGAACTGACACGGTCGGGACGGTGCAACATGCGCCGGCTGGGTCAACGCGCCTTTATTGGATCTGCGGTGTTCTCCGCAACCCGAAGATCGATGCAAGGATCTTCAACACACCCTCTCAGCGCTAAAACACGAAAGTCCTAATCCTCCTCTGCGGGAGGATTCCTTAGAGAAAGTGCTATAAGACCAACGCCGACCGCTGTTACCAGAGCGGCAACCGTGACTGCCAAAATATCGACCAACATCGTGATATTTCCAGTTGGGACGTGAAGTAGGACAACTCACGTCGAAGTCTCCTGTTCCCCCGTAGTCTCAGCATGAATAATCACTTCTTAAACTGAGGCTGGGGAAAACGGCTCTTAGTGCTGGAAGGCGCTCGATCAATAGTGGACACTGGGGCGTCCACCCTCTGGGCAGGGCGCAACCCGCACGTCCCGCGGCGTTGATGAAGTATCGGCTGGCAGCTTGTACTTTATTGTGAAGGAAACCAGCACTTCGCCGCCCGACTTCAAGAAAACGGAGATGCCTGCCGCCGAGAGTGGTTCGATGGAAATTCTCGAACTGAGACACGTGGCAGAGGGCGTCTATGAGCCGAATGTCCAGCAGGGGCGCGTTTCGACCTTCCGGGCTATGCACCTAGTTGCTAACTCAACGAAGCGACACTGCGTTCGGATAGGCGGGATCCCCACAGCTGAAGCAGATTTTTCAAGGAAACACTGGATACTGCTTGTGCATAAGCCGAAACGTGATCCAGACAGATGGACAAACCGGCAAGCTCCGCGCAAGCTTCGATCTGCAGAGAAGGCGAAAGCCCTATATGGGCGCCGCTCGCAAATGAGGATCGATATGAAGTTCGATGAACAAGTCATTCTCGATTGGCAACAGCGCGGCATGAACGCGCGAGTGCTCGGGCGTTCGACGGCTGAGAACCCCATCGCT
Organism: Endobacterium cereale; assembly: GCF_009617585.1. Lineage (GTDB taxonomy): Bacteria > Pseudomonadota > Alphaproteobacteria > Rhizobiales > Rhizobiaceae > Neorhizobium > Neorhizobium cereale. The sequence continues at coordinate 7,044 of NZ_WIXI01000037.1, forward strand.
CCATACCTGAACAAATCAACATGTCGATATGAGCGGGACAACTGGTTGCAAAAAGCCGACGCCTGGCTTTTCGGTTGGCATATTGAGAACGCTGCGCGCGGATAGCTTCGTGCGGATTTCGCACATGATCAGCGATCGAATGCCTTTTCCGAATAACAGATGGGAATCTGAAACATGAACCAGCTGCTTTAGAGCTGGTTCATGGCCGCTGCTATCAAATGACCGAAACGTTTTCCGCCTTTGATTTGCCAGTCCTCTGGTCCTGACCAATCTCGAAGCTGACCTTGTCACCTTCCCGCAACGAGCCGCCGCGTTGAAGTGCGGAGACATGGACGAATACGTCCTGTCCGCCAGTTTCCGGAGTTATGAACCCGAACCCCTTTTCGTCGTTGAAAAACTTTACAGTACCAGTCGCCATCGATGCATTCCTGTGTGCGGCCAACAACATGGTTGAGTTGGTCATGTTGCTATCCCAGTACCGCTAGTCAATGACAAGCATGTAACCGTTCGTTTTCGCATCTCAGAATTCATTTGAGGTGTGGCAGCTCAAGACCCTGCCGCATGGTTTCTTCGGCGAGGAGACTACCGCCGCGTCCACTTTCGCACTTATGTGTTTGCTCTGTGAGTCAGAAGCTTTGCCCGGACTATTTCCGCGCTTCCACGAATATGAACAGTGTGTGGTTGTTCTCCTGCCCCACCGATTGCAAGCGCGACGATCGATACATCTTCCTCAAAGGAGGTGACGTATAAGACGTGGTTTGGATTCACGTATATAGGCTGGTTGTGGGTGTTTCTGAAGCGGATCATGCGGCGCGGGAAAAGTTAGGAGAAAGGCGGCAATAATCATGATTGCAGCCTTTCTCAATGAGCGAGACGAGCGGCGTCATGCCAGCGTCCTACACAAGTTGCGCATATTCGATTCGACTAAATTTCGTCAAGGGAGCATCGACCTCAAAAGATCGCGGCCAGTCATTTTCCATAGCTATCCAGTGACCGGCACAGCGGCCCACGTTAATGGAATATTTTTGGCAGAGCAATGCTATCCAGCTTTTCAAAGACAGCGCGGCTGTTCGAGGCGCGATGATTTACTGCAGCTCTTTCACGCGGCCTCAGACGTATCCGCTGGAACGTGGAACTTCAATGCGAGCAGCATCAAAATATCGTTCACGGCTTTGGAGTTGCAACGATACCAAATCGTTTGAGCTTCCCGCCGGATGGTGACAAGACCTGCGGCTTTCAGCTTTGCCAGATGTTGGGACAACGCAGATTGAGACAAACCCACAGCGGCGGCGAGTGATGTTACGTCCCACTCAGCTTGATTGAGCAACGTCAGGACATGGAGCCGACGGCCATTTGCGAGGGCCTGCAGGAAAAGTGCGGGCTCATTGAACACCGACCCGGGATCATCACGCATATGAATGATTTGACCTTATCTTAATTAGAGATGCCTGCAATAGCTGGGAGGCGATTCCCAATCAACTGTCCAGACACATTTAAGAGCTTGATATGGTGGAACGCGAGAGTAATTGATTGTGAAGGTGCGTTAATGCTGATGCATGCCAGTCGTGAACTGGTATGGAGGCCGCGCTAGCAGTCGACCTCCATAGGCGCCGTCGGTGTTCAGAATTCTTCCCAGTTATCTGTCGCCGCCGCGGTCGCCGGACCACCTCGGCCTGTGAAAGCTCTGGCAATCTTGCCGACCATGCCGCGAGCCGGGGAGGCGGCCGGTGCTGAGCGGGATGAGGCTGCCATGATCGCGGCGGTCTGGCGCAGGGCAGACGAGGGGTTGGCCATGCCTTGGGTCTGACCAAGCTGAAACTGGCCAATCAGCTCGCGCAGCCGGCCGGCTTCGGTGGCGAGCGTCGCGCCGGCGGCATTGGCCTCTTCCACCATGGCGGCGTTCTGCTGGGTCACCTGGTCCATCTGGTTGACGTACCGACTGTTCACGCGAGGAGGTGGCGATCGAATCCATATGCTGGTTGATCGTGACGATATGAGCTTCGATTGCGTGCAGCGCCTCCCCCGTCTCCCGCACTAGCTTGACACCAGTGCCAACTTCGATCGAGGATTTTCCGATGAGATCCTTGATCTCCTTCGCAGCTTTGGCCGAACGCTGGGCGAGCTCACGCACTTCCTGCGCGACGACAGCAAACCCCTTGCCAGCTTCACCGGCGCGAGCCGCTTCAACACCGGCGTTGAGCGCCAGAAGGTTGGTCTGGAAGGCGATGTCGTCAATCACGCCGATAATGTTGGAAATCTGTCCCGAGGATTCTTCGATACGGCCCATAGCCTGCACGGCATCGGCAACGACTGCGCCGGACTGGCGGGCGCTTTCATTGGCCTGGATGGCAACGGTGCGGGCTTCTTCTGCCCGCTTGGAGGAGTTGGTCACGTTGACGGTGATCTGGTCGAGGGCGGCCGCTGTCTCTTCCAGCGAAGCCGCCTGCTGCTCAGTACGCTTAGCCAGGTCATCGGCGCTATTGCTCACTTCGCGCGAACCGCTGTCGATCGAGCTTGTCGCCTGCGCGACCGAACCCAGCGTATCGCGTAGCTGCTCTACGGTGGAGTTGAAATCGGCGCGCAGGCTTTCGAAGTCCGGTGCGAACGGCCGGTCGAGCTGGAATGTCAGGTTTCCGGAGGACAGGTGTTTTAGGCCGGTCGCGAGCCCGTCGGTGGCTTCCGCCATCTGCTCGGCGCGAATGCGCGCCTCCTCAGCGTTCTGGCGGCGCTGTTCTTCGGTCATGCTGCGCTGCTCGTCAGCCTGGCGTTCCAGTTCCTTCGTTTTCAGCGCGTTGTCCTTGAACACCTGCACCGCGCGCGCCATGGCGCCAGTTTCATCGGGACGATTTTCGCCTCCGATGTTGGCGGTAAGGTCGCCTGACGCAAGGCGTCCCATGGTAGAAGTCAGTCGACCGATAGCGCTGCCGAGCGACTTGGCGAAAAGAAAGAATGCGGTCAGGGCGATCAGCGAAATGACAAGCGTGACGCCGAGCATAGTCCAGAGGGAGGCTCGGGCACCTGCAAGGATTTCAGTCGCGTCAGTCCCCACCTCGATGACGCCAATCTTCTCGCCGGCGAACGAGCTAAACGGAACAGCTTTGATGAACATGTCACGGCCTTCGAGGACGTCCTGTTCAAAGACCGGCTTACCCTCGAATGCGTCTTGAAGGGATGAGTTGTCTAGGAATGCTTGGTTCCCGTCGGTCGAGGATTGGTTTACGAGCTCGCCCTCAGACAGGACATTGACCGAAATTTCGGCGCCGAGTCGTTCCGCCAGAGGTGTGAAATAGGGATTCGAGAGCTCCGTTCCGATATCGATCACGCCAACCACTTGGCCGTCAACAATGACTGGGGCGACAGCGTAGATGCCGATCCCCGTTCTGCCGGGTTCGATACCAGCGGCAAGCTTGCCGGACGTGATGGCCGATGCGACCGTCTTGCGGCGACCCATATAGTTGTCACCGAATTTGTCAGGGGCGTGCATGCGAGCGACAACGTTGCCTTTACCATCGGCGATCGTGACGAGTTGCAACCCACCGGCTTGGGCCATGGCAGTAAGATTTTTCGACAGTTTGCTGATCAACCCTTGGCGATCATTGCTGGCAATCAGCGCTGGGGTGTCGGGCTCGCCAGCAATAACGAGGGCCAATGCTGAGGCAGATCTCTGGATAGCGTCCATGTCCGTCTGGATGACTTGCAGGTCGCTCGCTGCCTTGTTGTAGAGCGCCCTATCGTTCATTGTTCGCTGCTCATACCAAGCGACACCGCCAATGGCAGCACTAGTGAAAAGCACAGCCCCGCATCCATAAAGGGTAATCTTGCGCCAGAGAGGTTTGGTTACGGTCGAGGTGGCAGTCATAATTAATTTCGCTCGCATTGCTTTGGCGATGACCGTTAAATGAGAATGCTGAATTTTAGCTAAATACGAACTTAGTCCGCTATCGATCTTACCCTTTCCGCAAACCTGGTTTTCGTTCGCACTGCTTTTTCTACCGTTTCATTCTTACCATTCATGGTGGTGTCGACTTCCGTTTTGATAACGAACTTGCTGCGCGGCGTTAGTTCCTTTGATCACCCAACCAACAAGGTGCGGGTACCCCTGATGGCTGGATTAAACTGAAATTGACCGCGGCTAAAAAGGTGAAGTCTGCGACCACAATACTTGAAAACAGGCCTTTCAATGCGCATCTGAGGTCGGCGATCGCGGAGCTATGGCTCCTAAGCGGCTGGATTGTCGTTCTTGAGAATTCGCGCGAGACAGCTTGGTCTCGAAGCGAACTCCCTTTCGTTCATCATACAGTGTCAGGCCTTTCCGAAGGCCGGAACGACTGCGCCAAGATGTATGCGATGACCCTCAAAAAGTTAGATCTTACCTCTTATCATTCCCGGTTGTTACGTGACCATAAGCTACGCCAGAGGAGACTGGCAAACGCTGCCCATCGTTCGGCCTCGACAACGAAAAATAGCATGTCAGTTCTCGAGCATCCGCCTCGGTGGAGCTTAAGCCCCATCCATTTCGACGCACATGTTCGAGCCTACCAATTGCATGTTGCAAATCGACGGGTTCGCGCCGAGGTAAAATACATAAAGAGACGATGTATCGAGTTGGAAGTATGCTACGGGGACGTAGTTGGTCGCTGCTCCTCAAAGCGAGTGGTCGCCGCGCGTCGTCTGCTCATTTGGGAGGTGCGGCAGGAATTTGCCCTTGGTTATGGAGAAATTGGTAGGGCGTTCGGTGGTCGAGACAAAGCTACGATCGCTGGTGCGATCGGAACCTTCGACTGCGCAGGTTCTCATAGCACGTAGGCGAAAGGTGATGCACACTCGCGAAGGGACCGATCGTCGTTCTGCTGCAATATATGATCAGAGCTACCTCAATTATTGTTCTCTGGTAAGTTGACGATTTCCTGGCTCGTAATTTTGAGTGAGCGATCGGGTTGTATTACATATCGCTCGACCACTCGGTTGCCGTTCTGATTATAGAACTCGTGGCTGAAGCCGCTTCCGACCGGCGCTTTCGATAATTTGGTATGGGGTTGACCGCCGTATGTAACGCTGCCCGGTATGGGAGCGATCCCGTTGTCAATAACCGGCCGTCCCGAGCGGGTGGCGCTACAGGCGCTCAGTAACGCGACCACGATAAGCGGAATGAACCAGGGCATGTCCCGTCCTTTAAAAAAAGGGCTCGCCGAAGCGAGCAAGTTGGAAGACGATCAATGGACGAGACACCCAAACTTACATCTCCAGTCACAACCGACGAAGCCTCATCCGGGCATCTCAAGGCAGCGAACTGGGCCGGTAGTAAAAAGTTTCATCGTTGTCCGAAAAACGATGAGACTTTCACAAAATTCATTAAGCTTGCGAGTACAGTCTACTCGTAGCTTATGCCAGTGACGCGAGAAGCGAAGTCTGAATTCAGTATGATAGTCGCGTCAGGCAGTTATCGATCGATGTCGCGGACCTTCGATCAGATTGCAAGAGGCCGTTATTTAGAGCCTTCGCACGCGCTGGTCCCGCTGTTCCTTCCGTTGGCGTGGACATTTCGGAACCACTAGCAACGCTTTTGGTTTTGTTCGCATTGATGAGACTTCAAAACGAAGTAGTCATGCCCTGGCCTTCGATGATCAGCATCAATTGCCGAATGCGCCGTAGATAACTATCCAAACAAAAACCCCACCCATCGCCGTTGCAAGCGCCACATAGGCGGCAAAGCCAACGAAGGAGAGTTTAGGCTGACGCCCGTCCACTTCTAATTTGCGATTTCGACGCGATGTGCTTTGGTCGGAGTTTTGCATCTGTATTCCTCGAAGCTGGGCTAAAGTTTCGTCGGCTGGGGGTGAGGCTGATCACTCGACCTCACGCGATGAACAAGCGCCATATCTCAAAGTTCCCCGCAACTCGGTTTGTCCGGTAGCGGACGAGACGCTGCAGGGATACTTCCGTCATCTAATTCTTCGAGCTTATCGGGCGTTGCGTTTCCGCTTACGAAACTGCAAAGCATTCGGGAACTCTTGCGGCCGAGGAGTGTTCGCTTACCCACGCTGCCTTTCATCACGCAGGCGGGGGCGGCCCGAGGGGAGTTTCTAGATGTCTAACGCCACCAGAACCGGATCGATACACAGCGAAAACACTGGGACAACCGACAACCATTTCGCTCTATCGGTTGAAAGCCAGGCTCAACTTGCCGACGCGGAGAGAACTGCGGTGTCGACAGAAGCCGGCGAGATCCTGAACATTTATCGCCTGGAACCGGCCGCACCACCACATGATGCCCGCTGGGATCAGGCTCCGTCTCTCGGAACTGTCATCGTCGCTGCGCGGACCGCTGGAGATGCTCGGATTGTTGCCGCTGGAGGCGAGCTGGATTTTCAGGAAGTCGATGCTCTACCTGCCGAAGATGTCTCGACGAGGAATGCAAGCGCCTTTCGAGACGAAAAGGCTTACACTGTCATCGAAGTGGAACATGGGCGGGAGGGCTTGCAGCGAGGCGTGATCGATGGTGAGGTTCCGGTCGACACCATTCGACCGACGCAAGTTTGAGCGTGCGGATGGTGCGCGATGGAAATCCTCCGTCCTCTCTGCAACATCATCGACCAAGTCAGGGGTTCGCGGTCGTAACCGGAGCATCCTCAGGCATTGGCCGAGAGCTAGCAAAGCGTGCCGCCGCCGCTGGCTTCGACCTCGTGCTGGCAGCAGACGAGCTTCGAATCTACGATGTCGCGGTGGAACTTCGACAGACGGGCTCTATCGTTGATGCCATGTGCGTGGACTTGTCCACGACGCAGGGTGTCGATGACTTTGTGCACTTCGTCAAGGATCTGGACCGCCCGGTGGACCTGCTGATCGCCAATGCAGGCATCGATCACGGTGGAGCTTTCGTTGAAACGGATCTATCGCAGACACTTGCGGTAATCGATACAACCATTAGAGGATCCGTGTCTCTAATCCACCAAATCGCCCAACGTATGGGCGCACGGGGCTCTGGCAAGATCCTGATCACCGCTTCGATCGTCAGCGTGTTGCCGGGACGACGGGTGAGAAGCAGCCGACGAACATCCCCGGCACGAGTGACAGCTATCCGAACTGGAAGCCAAAGCTGAGCGCACCCGATGAAGAACTGGCCAACTTGCCGCTGATCCAGGAAATCGCAGATGTGATGCAGCAAGAGAGACCCTGAACTAATGTAGATCCAGGGCACAGCTTTCAGGAAGGAAACAAAGCATTGCCAGATGACCAGCAAAAGATCGCAGCCGCACTTGGCGTGACCTCGCAATTCGATGTCGCGATGGAGGTGCGTCGTCGCATCGAGTTTCTTGCTCAATACCTGTCCAGTTCATCCTGCGTAACCTATGTTCTTGGGATCAGCGGTGGCGTTGACTCTTTGGCTGCTGGCCTTCTTGCCCAAGCAGCAGTCTCTCAGCTTTGCGCGCAACGAAGAGACGCTCGGTTTATTGCTGTTCGATTACCGTATGGAGCGCAGGCTGACGAAGCAGATGCGCAAAAAGCCCTCGACGTTATCAAGCCCGACCGGACCGTGACCGTCGATATAAAGATTGCCGCAGACGCTATGATGCGTGCCGTCACGGATCAGGCAGACGACCTGTTCGATCCTGCGCGAAAGGATTTTCATCTCGGCAACATCAAAGCCCGCCAGCGCATGATTGCTCAATATGCGCTCGCTGGTGCAAGTCAGGGGCTTGTGATTGGGACCGATCAAGCTGCCGAAGCGCTAATGGGCTTTTTTACAAAATTTGGTGATGGAGCAGCCGATATTCTGCCACTCTCGGGCTTGACGAAGCGCAGGGTGCAGGCTGTGGCAGCGCATATGGGAGCGCCAGAAAATCTTGTGTTCAAGGTGCCGACAGCTGATTTGGAAACGGATGCACCGCTACGGCCGGACGAGGAGGTTTATGGGGTGACGTATGAAGAGATTGATGATTTCCTCGAAGGCAAGCCGATAAGTGAGGTGGCAGAAGCGCTCATCGTGAGAACCTACAAGGCAAGTGCCCACAAGCGGAGTCTCCCCATCGTTCCATCGGCACACCCTTGAAGATGCGGCCGCACCTGCTGGTGCTCGCTCAAACGCAGGGAACTTCAAGTTGTTGTCAGGGTTCGCGTTCAGGAGGAGATGATGACTTTCAAAAAACTGGATCCATCTGTGCATCGATATGCAGCGAATGTTTGCCGAGGATACACCATGGCATGTACCCTGGATGAGGGAGGTCTCACCACAGGTCGAGGAAGTGGCAAGGTGGCGCCCTGAGCGGACAGTATTCACCCGATTTGTGCCGCCCAAGCGCGCGGCGGAGATGCCCGGCATGTGGCGTAACTATTATGAGAAGTGGAATACGATGACATCGGATCGGCTAGGGCCGAATATGATAGATCTCGTTCCGTCGCTCAGAGCGCTTGTTCCGCCAGCTCGTATTTTTGACAAGATGACCTACTCGCCGTGGACGAGTGGCAAACTTCATCATGTGCTACAACGTGAGGGGATCGAAGTGGTGGCCATAACCGGGGGAGAGACCGATGTCTGCGTCCTAGCAGCCGCGGTGGGAGCGATTGACCTGGGATACGAGGTTATTCTCCTCAAGGATGCCGTGTGTAGCGGTGCTGATCAGACGCATGATGCCTCCCTTGAGTTGCTGGGTGACCGGTTTTCGGTCCAGCTCAAAATCCTTTCGACAGAGGCGTTTCTGGGACGCGCCTGAGATGGTCATCCCTATAGCTCGAGTCGTTGTCCGACCTAACGGCAAGCCGGACCTGCGCGCGTCTGTCCGGGCGCGCGTCAGTCTTGAGGACGTGCTGACGACGGCGAGGGTCGAGCAAGGGTTGGAGCAGCTCACCCAGATTAAATCAGCGGTCTTGGAGGCAGATGGCGCCGTGAGCATTATTCCGAAGGACTGACGATTAAAATTTCAAGGCCGCATTACTGTTTTGCTATCCCGAAGTCGGAACTTTCCGCCAGTGCGCCGGTTAGTGCCCGGCAAATAAGGGAGATTCAAATGAAAAAGATCGCACTCACCGTCGCCGCTCTGATGACCGCCACTGCCGCGTTTGCACAGTCGGCAACCGAGTCCACAGGCGTCAATTCCGCGTTGGGCGTAGCTCCGAAGACGGAGGACTTCATCATGCAAGCATCTGCCAGTGATGTCTTTGAGATCGAGTCCAGCAAATTCGCCATGCAAAAGGGCGACGATGCCGTTAAGAAATTTGCGACACAGATGATCGCCGATCATGAGAAAACAACGGCAGAACTGACTGCGCTGCTCAACAGCGGAAAGGTCCAGGGCAAGGCTGAGACCACCCTCATCAATGACCACAAGGAAAACGTTGACGAGCTTGCCAAACTGCAGGGCGCGGAATTCAACGAGGAATATATCGACGACCAGGTCGAAGCGCACGAGGATGCTGTTGACCTCTTCAAGCGTTATGCAGAAGAAGGCGAGAACGCAGATCTCAAGGCATTCGCTGCCAAGCATCTTCCCGCTCTCGAGCATCACTACAAGATGGCTCAGGACATGGATAAGGACTGATCATCGCGTCAATTATAAAGAAAGGCGGCATCTCTGCCGCCTTTTTTGTTAAAGGCTTGTCGCCTCTGGCCGTCCTTGCTCTTTCCGCTTCGGATCCTCGCGCTCTTCCTTGGGTGTTTTGGTCGTGTCGACGCTCTCGTTGAATCGGCTGTTGTCGTCGTCATCAAGCATGGTGCGGTCGGCATTTTTGATCGATTTTTCCGTCATTCCAGTCCTCCTTTTTCTTCAAACAAACGAGACGGTAAAATGTGCCCGTCATAGTATGAGCGTTCAGGGAACGAACGCTGCGCGGCTGGGTTGTGCTGAGTGTGAACGGAGCGAGAGCGATGGAAACGAAGGACAAACCAGCCATTGTGGAGAATGCAACGGAGGCCAGGCAGGGGCGGGCAGGGAAACCTGTGCTTACCGTTCTCAGTGCAGCCTTGATCCTTGCAGCGATTGCCTGGGCCGGTGCAGAATGGTGGGGAGAGGCGACCGATCCCCCGGCTGAACAAACAGGCGCTGCCGATCGACCCGCAGACCCCGCCTCCCCGAGCCCGGCACCCACAGTCGGGACTGGCAACACTGCACCGACTGAGACAACGCCACATGGCACCGGTGGTCCGGTCCCGACGACAAATCCTTCAGGCACAACCACCGAAAAACCATAGCTCGCGGCGATTGTGTTGTCACTTGGGAGGGCCAATTTGGCCCTCTCCAAAAGCCCGGCCTTGGTCGTTTCTCAAGATTGCGTCATATCATAATCTCACCGCCTGTGACCGGGATAACCGCTCCTGTCATGTAGCTTCCAAGATCCGACGCCAGCAGGACGTACGCGCCAGCAAGCTCCGCTGGCTGACCTGCCCGTTTCAACAGGGTCTGTTCGCCGAACTTCGCCGATTTTTCCGGCGGCATGGTTGAGGGAATGAGCGGAGTCCAGATCGGTCCCGGCGCTACCGCATTCACGCGTATGCCCTTGTCGGCAAACATCTCGGCCAAGCCCGCGGTAAAGTTGGAAATAGCGCCTTTTGTCGATGCGTAGGCGAGAAGCTGTGGAGACGGCTGGCGGGACTGGATGGAGGTAGTGTTGATGATAGCACTGCCGGGTTTCATATGGGGTGCGGCGGCTTTCGAAAGGTAGAACGGCGCATAGATATTTGTCCGGAAGGTCTCATCCCATTCATTGGCAGTGATGTCGCTGATGTCGGCATAGGTCCTCTGGAAAGCTGCGTTGTTCACCAGGATATCGAGGCCGCTGAGTTCGGCCACCGTCCGTTCCACCAGGTCGATGCAGTGATCCTCGGATTTGATGTCACCGGGGATTACGAGGGCTTTGCGGCCCGCATCTTCCACCCACCTGGCCGTATCGCGTGCATCGTCATCCTCGTTGAGATAGGAAATGACAACGTCGGCTCCTTCGCGGGCAAACGCGATTGCAACCGCTTTACCGATACCGGAGTCAGCGCCTGTGATGAGGGCAACCTTGCCTGCAAGCTTTCCGTTGCCCTGATAAGAATTCTCTCCGTGATCGGGTACAGGCTTCATGAGCCTGGTTTCGCCCGGAGGCTGTTGCTGCTGTTCAGGCTGCGGCGGGGAAGGGCGACCTTCTTCAGTCATGGCTGTCTCCTGTATTTTCACAACAGGGCTAACCAAACAAAGCCCTCACAGTTCCGGACGGTCTCTGACTTTCGCCCGTCGGTCACGGGGTGCCATCAAGAGTAAGATCGGATCCATTTTTAATCCGGAGATATTGGAACTTCCAAACCCGCTCCCTGTTCGCTGACCGATATCTGTCCAGGTATCGGAATTCCACACGAGGAGATAATCATGTTCAGTTTCGATAGGCGTCTGCAGTATCCGGTCAAGGTCGGTTCTCCCGACCCGATTTTTGCACGAATGCTCCAGCAGGCGATCGGTGGCGTCGAAGGCGAAATTCGCGTCTGCATGCAGTACTTCTTCCAGGCTTGGGGCGCACGCGGCCCGACCACGAAATACCGAGACATGCTTCTCCACACTGCCACGGAAGAAATTGGCCATATCGAGATGCTGGCCACAGCCGTTGCCCTCAATCTCGACAAGGCCCCGGCCAGCCTCGCTGAAGCGGGTGCTGCAGACGGAATCGTCGGCGCAGTCATGGGAGGCGAAAACCCGCGTCATGTCGTCGAAGGCATGCTGCACCGTCACATTCTGTCAACCGGCATGGCGGCCTTTCCAGGCAATTCGGAAGGTGTGCCGTTCGACATGTCGCATATTTACGCGAGCGGTAATCTCGCCGCCGACATGTATTGCAACGTGGCGGCTGAGAGCACGGGGCGTGTGCTGGCGACCCGTCTTTACAATGCCGCGCACGATGACGGCATGAAGGACATGCTGCATTTCATGATCGCTCGCGACACCATGCACCAGCAGCAGTGGCTGGCGGTAATCGAGGAGCTCGGCGGACACGAAGGTGCGCTGCCCATTCCAAACAGCTTCCCCCAGGAAAAGGAAGATCAGACTCACAACTACGATTTCTTTGCTACCGCATCGGACGGCTCGGTGCCCCCGCCCGCGCGATGGAACGATGGCCCGTCGATGGATGGCAAGGGTCAGTTCACGGTATTCCAGAACGTCCCAATGGGCGACGAACCAGTTCTTGGACCGGCGCGCCCGGATAGCGGTGCGCAGAACGAGCAGATCGGAAAAGTCTAAGCCGTCGGCCGGTCCAGCTACACTGGGCCGGCGCGTCCGCTTGCAAAGTCAATGAGGATCACCGTTGATGGCAAGACTGAACCGCCGAGAAACAGGTGCCCTTGCGCTTGGATTCAGTCTTGGAGGTTTTTTCGATGGGATCCTCTTGCATCAGATCCTGCAGTGGCACCACTTGCTGAGCGGGCTTGAGCAGGCCCGTCTCGATATTCGCTTTCTCGTCCTGACCGACGGACTGTTTCACGGCCTTATGTATGTGGTGGCTATAGCTGGGCTGTATCTGCTGTGGACGTCACCCACACCGACACGACAAAGCAAGAACGTGCCGCTGATCGCGCGCGCTATGATAGGTTTTGGGATCTGGCATCTTGTCGACGCGGTCCTTTCGCACTGGATTCTCGGCATTCACCGTGTCCGAATGGACGTCGAGCAGCCTTTTCTCTGGGACCTCGCCTGGTTGGCTGTCTTTGGATTGCTTCCTTTCGCAACTGGCTGTTACCTGATGAGGAGGCGCTCAGGCAGCACATCGCTTCTTTGTTCTCCTGTCGCGCTCGTTCTTGCAACCTTAATCGCGGGATCGATAGCAAGTTTCCCGGCGCCCCGCGGAGAGAGCGTTATCGTCGTGCTGCGTCCAGGGGCGAGCGAGACCGTGATGATGGCAGGACTAGGCGCGGTCGATGGGCGCTTGGTATGGACCGACTCGTCGAATAAAATATGGGCAATTGACGTTCCGGCCGATGCCAAGCTCGCTCGCCTGTATGGCTACGGTGCGTTACTCGTTAGCAATTCGATCGCACCCGTCGGCTGCCTCGACTGGATTAAAATGAACTAAGCCAGATTGATACGAGCGCCGCGGCCAGCAGCAGGACTCCTAGAAGTATAGCGAACCGGACGATACCGGCTTTGGCATTCTGTGCGCCGATCAGGCGAAAATACCAATCTGGGCCTTGGTTTCCGGAGTGGGACATGGCGTCAGGTCCCCGCGATCAGGCCGTAGACGGCGATGAAAATGTAAAGTGCAAACGCTGCAATCGCGAATGCTGCCAGAAAACCGACTGCGCCGCGCCCCATCAAGACTTTGCGCTTCTTTTCTTGCGGAGTGTCATTCGAAGGTGTGAGACCCGTCGGTGTGTCCGCGCTTTTGTGTTCTGTCACTGCGTTACTCCCTGACTATGCCCAGCGAACCAACGCATTCGGGTAAAGTTCCTTGTCGAGATGGAACCAATGACTTTTGCTCAGGTTAGCGCGGCGCATCGAGGACAATCATGAGGGGCCTGTGCAAGAACGTATTGTAATAATCGGAGGAGGTTTTGGCGGCCTCGCTTGCGCGCAGGAACTTGGTGGCACGGATTGCTCCGTCACCGTCATTGATCGCCGCAATCACAACCTTTTCCAGCCGTTACTCTATCAAGTCGCGACAGCCGCACTCTCCCCCGCTGATATTGCCGAACCTATTCGCAAGACCTTGGGTCGTTATCGCAACATCAACATGATCATGGCGGAGGTGATAGGGATCGATGCAGACAGGCAGCAGGTCCTGCTCGATGGTGGTGACCGGGTCGACTACGATCGTTTGGTCATTGCGACTGGCTCGGAATACAACTATTTCGGCAAGGATGGCTGGCGCGCCAACGCACCAGGGATGAAGACAATTCATGAAGCACGCCAGATCAGGCAGCGTCTTCTATCGTCATTCGAGAAGGCGGAGAGAGCCCACGACGAACAGGAAAAGCGCAACCTCCTCACTTATGTGGTGATCGGGGGCGGGCCGACCGGCGTGGAGATGGCGGGAGCGATATCCGAGCTTGGTCGATTCATGATCAACCGGGACTTCAGACACATCCAACCTGACCAGTTTAAGGTCATCCTGATCGAAGCGGGACCAAAGATACTCGCAGCATTTCCGGAAAAGCTCATCAACTACGCGCGTCATTACCTCGAGAAAATAGGCGTCGAGGTGCGCACAGGTGAACGGGTTCTCGATGTAACATCGGATGGCGTCACGGTCGGGAGTGAATTTATTCGAACCGGCTGTATCGTCTGGGGCGCGGGCGTCAAGGCATCCCCCGCACATCAATGGCTCGAACTTGATTCCGCGCCGGGAGGACGGATACCGGTTGATAATCAGCTGCGGGTCGTAGGCCACCAGAACGTTTTTGCCCTTGGAGACACCGCCGATTTTAGAGGAACGGATGGAAAGCCGCTACCCGGCCTCGCTCAGGTTGCCAAGCAGCAGGGCATCTATCTTGGGCGGTCGTTGAAAAGCGGAGAGGCAAGCCCTGCAGGATTTGCTTTCAAGAACCGAGGCAATACGGCGGTCATCGGTCGAAACGCTGCCATTTTTGATTTCGGCAAATGGACCTTGAAAGGGCGGACCGCCTGGCTCTTGTGGGCCTTCGTGCACGTATATCTGCTGATCAATTTCGAGAAGCGCATTCTCGTGAGTGTTCAATGGATATGGCGCTACCTCACCCGGCAGCGCGGTGCTCGCCTGATCGAGGAAGGCTCGATCAGAGAGACCGAAGTGACAGCGCCCTCTACCATTTACTCAGTGACCGGACCGGGAGGTGATCGATGACGCAGATCTGGTTTTTTGCTCTGGTGGCGGGGGCAACGCTTTTCGCGATCGCGATTTCCGTCGCATCAAAGAAGATGATGTGGCTCGGCGTGGTTTTGTCGATCGTGGGAGTGCTCGGAGTTGGCTTCTATTTTTTCAATGGCAGCCAAGCGGGTCCAAATGATCCACCTGACGTTTCCAGCCCCGCCCGATGAATGATCATTGTCCAAGACGAGGATGCGTGATGACTCAACAAGAAAAGCCTGCAAGCGGCATGATGCTGTTCGTTGTGCTCCTACTGACAGCGGCGTTTGGGTTAGGGGCGCTCTATTTTTTCGTACTCACTCCGGGAGATCCAGACAGTAACACGATGCAGCGACCGTAAGACGGGACGTTGGAGCAGCACACGCGATGATGTGACAGCGCGACTGTGTCGGATGAATGATTCGAGGGAACTCTGGCGCGGGAAAGCTGTTCGCGGTTCGTCAAAAGGAGGCAATGATGTCTGACGATAAAACGAGAGATATTTTCATCACCGGCTTGAAGAACGCGCACGCGATGGAGAACCAGGCGCTTTCCATCATGAAGCCTCAGGTCAAGCGGATCGAAAACTATCCTGATGTAGCGGCGAAGCTCGAAGAGCATATCCGCGAGACGGAAGGACAGATCAGCCGTCTGGTTGAAATACTGACGTCCCTCGCCGAGGAGAACTCCTCGTTGAAAGACGCCGCCCTGTCGTTCACCGGCTCAATGGCAGCACTCGGCCATACCGTCGCCGGCGACGAGATACTCAAGAACAGCATGGCCAACTTTGCATTCGAGCACTTCGAAATTGCGGCCTACAGATCGCTCATCACGATCGCCGAGCTCGGCGGTTTCGCAGCAATGGTCAATCCATTGCAGGCCAACCTCGATGAAGAAATCGCCATGGCTGCTTGGCTTGAAGACAACCTCCGTCCCACGACGATCAAGTTCGCCAACCTCAAGGAAGCAGGTATGTCGGCAAAGATATGACTGGATCTGATTGCACTTGATACGAACACCAGTGGAAGAAAACTAAATGACCGATCCCGCAAAATCGAATCCGGAAAGCGACGCGGCACGCTCTGATGCGAAAACTGCCGATAAGAGCCGAGAGGATCTGAAGAAGCGTGCTGAAAAAAGTCTCGAAGACAGCAGGGGCGAGCGATCGCACGACAGAACATGAGCCCAGATGGCCCGGCCGGCAAAAGCGTGATCACGCTTCTTGCGCTTGCCGCAGCCGTGGTTCTAATCGGTGCTGTGATCTACATGATGTGGATGCCGTCAGCTGCCCCGCCGGAAGCTCAACCATCACCTCATGCCATTGATCAGGCTGGTTGAAGCGCAGGATCGGAAAACGATGGCGGATATCCGCCATCGTCTCAAGTTTAGCTCGTTTATCATAGGGGCAGCAGGGTTCAGTACTCGTCGTCCCAGTCAGTAGCCGTGCTACCGGTTTTGCTTTGTGCTTGGCCCGCATCCCATTCAGCGCTGGCTTCGGCCCATTGCTCGCCATCTTGGCCATCGGGCCGTCCAGCCTGCTCCCACAGCTCGTATGCCCGCTTTGATATCCACTCCTCGCGATCGGTACCCATACCTTCCTCCTGTAACTTATATTGGTGCCGGCGAGCCGTCGAGCTCGCCGGCCGCGGTCGTCATGCGCTCTTCTTGGTGCCCTTGGGATTTGCGGACACCTCGCCAAGCTGGGTGAGAAGCTGGTCGGTTTCGAGCTCCTCCTGAAGGTTGGCATCGAGCAGCGGAATAGCATCTTTCAGGCCAAGCTCTGGATCGGCTCTATGTCGTATGCATAGAGCGCGCGCGATAAGGGCTTGCCAATAAACCGGCCTGCAGCGATGCCGAAAGCTACGCATAGGTTACCGCATGCAGGGCTTTGCTCGGCAATCTCGATGATGCGTCCAGAGTTGCTTATGACGGAGACTGCGTTGTGCCATCGTTGCCTGCAATCGACACGGTCACGTCTCACATGTCTTCCTTTTCTAAGGCGGAGACACTGTCACAAATGAGGATGCTTTGCATCATTGGCACCACGATCGTCGTTTTTAGTCTTCGAGAAAATCCGAGTTCGGAGGTCGTAGGCGCAGACAGAGAATTTTGATTTGAAGCCTCGCGCCAGCGGAAGAAAGATTACGTAAGGCGCAAACGAGGACAGAGTATCCACTGTTAAAGAAAAGTTATGCTCCAATGCGGTTCGCGTGCAAATGGCTTGTTAACTTCGATCCTGTCCGACGAAGTCTCATCTCGGCAAGAAAAATAGCCCGCCGAAGCGGGCTGAGGAAGTGCGAAGAACCAAGGAGACGCGATACACGAGTGGGTTCCCACACGCAAAGCTAAACGCGAATGGTTAATGAAAAGGTTTGCTTGGCGGTTAAGACCTGAGAAGGTTTTTGCGGCACGCCCAAGCATGAGAATTGAAGTTTTGTATGCTCCCCCGTGCGACCGCTATCAGGCTGTTCAATGCAGCGTACTGATCAGGTTTCCAAATTGGTTGGCGTAGTCTGCGATCGCTCTGGCTGCACTCTCGCTCAGACACAGCATCGGCAGGTTGCGAATGCGCAGCACACGGCCCGTAAGGCGGTCAACAACGGACCAACCTAAATCGCCGTCCTTTAGGGCCTGATATCGCGCCTCATCTCAATCCATAGTAGTAGAAAGCCTCAAATGTACGACGGTTCCCGGTACGTTGTCCGGATTTGGAGCCAATGCGGGTATAATGGTCTTCATGCCAGCAACATCGGCAAACGTCTAATTTGGTAATTCTCAGCCTGAACTGCGGAAACGTGTATCTCCGGTTTGAAGGGGCAGCCGTCTTCAATCAGATGAAACGTTACCAAATTTGCCGTTGGGCGAAAACGGTCAAGGTTTGCCGCATCACGTAGAAAGCGAACTGCGTCAGGTGATCGTGGCTGAACATGGTGCAGTAAATGATTTGAGCGCCATGCGAGCCCAGTTTCGGCTTTCCTCCCTGCCGAGTTGACCGTTTAGTCAGTGCACCACATACCCAATGCACGCCGATAAGGGGCCAAAATCCCGAGATTGGCATTGGGTATAGCGGGACGTGCTGTGCGACTGATCTGATACGCTCTTGCACCCTCAAGCGGATTGCCTGCCTTCTCGGGAACATCTGTCTCGATCGAAGATTGGGGCATGTTGGCAGAGCACTTTTGCTCTTGGCCGAGGGAAAATTTGATGACACGCTCGGAGCTGGACCAAATCGCCCGGAAGGCTGGAATTGCGCTTCATTATCTCGGAATCGATGGCTTGATCACCGAGGTGCCATCGGAGACGATTGAAGAGCTGGTTGCGGCTATCGGACCAGCGATTTTCGAAAAGGCAGCGGCCACGCCAAATTATGATCTCGACGGCGTCATCGCATCCGTGGCCAATACTTGCTTCTCTCCCGACTGGCTCCGCGATACCCGAGTATGGGGCATCGCTGTGCAGATGTACGAGCTGCGATCCGAACGTGATTGGGGCATCGGCGATTTCGAGGATTTGGCCGCTGTTTGCAGCATTGCCGCAGGAGAAGGAGCCGATTTTGTCGGGATTAGTCCGCTACATGCGCTCTTCACAGCTGATCCAGATCGCTGTTCACCTTACTCGCCGTCGAGCAGAACGTTTCTCAACCCAATATACATCGCGGTCGATCGCGCTCCGGGATACTCTTCTATCTTACAGGACAGCGAGGCAAAATTGAATGTAAGGTTGAGCGAAAACGTCGATTATGACGCTGTTCAGAGGTTGAAGATCGAAACGCTGCGGGACGCATGGTCAAACTGGCGTCGGGATCTCAGTCGCGATGACGAGTTCAGCCGTAGATCCTTCAACGCATTCGTATCGGATGAAGGTGCAGCGCTGCGCCGGCACGCGCTTTTCGAAGCGTTGTCACATGAAATGGTCGCCAAGGGTCGAGGCGCTGGCTGGCGTAGCTGGCCCGAGCCGTTTCAGCGTCCAGGCAGCGTAGTGGTAACTGTCTTCGCCGCAAATCATAAGTCTGAAATCGAGTTCCATCAGTGGATGCAGTGGATAGCTCATCTTCAGTTGAAAGACGTCGCAGCTCAGGCCGTCGCGAGCGGGCTACGTCTTGGCCTGTACCTTGATTTCGCGGTTGGACTATCACCTGATGGCTCCGCAACGTGGAGTAAGCCTGATGCCTATCTCCAAGGCTTTTCGATCGGCGCACCGCCTGACCCGTTCAGCGTTCACGGACAGAATTGGGGCCTCGCCGTCCCCTCGCCAGCGCCTCATCAGCAGGAAAGTGACGCAGTAGCCGACATTCGACGGGTTATGCAGTACGCAGGGCTAGTTCGGTTTGACCACGTCATGGGCCTCTGGCGTTTGTTCGCGGTCCCGGAGGGGCGGCCGACATCGACAGGGACTTATCTGCACTATCCTTTTGCCGAGGCTCTCAACGCAATTGCGATAGAATCTCAGCGCAGCCAAACGGTGGTTGTCGGGGAGGATCTTGGCAATGTCCCCGATGGTTTCCGTGAGGTCCTGTCGCATGTTGGCATGCACAGCTACAGGGTCATGTACTTTGAGCCAGAGATCTCCACCGAGCGAGCCGACCCGATGCATCCTCAATCCCTGTTCTGCCTTTCAACCCATGATCTCGTACCGCTGGGCGGATGGTGGAAACATGATGACATAGCGCTGCGCCACTCCCTTGGCCTCCTGGATGAGAGCGGGATCGCGATCGAGAGCTCTAATCGCGAAGGGCTGAGATCCGCGCTTTGGCTTCACCTGTTTGGCGAGAAGATGGAAAGCACCAACGTTGCGAAGGCTGAAGCCCTGCAGCAGGCCATCCATAGCTATGCCGCGGGGCTGGACAGCAAACTATTTGCCGTGCGACTCGCGGATCTCCTTGGTGACGAACGGCCAACAAATGTCCCGGGGACTGATACGAGTTACCCCAACTGGCGTCTGAAGGCGCTTTGCCCAATCGAGCACTGGCGAACATTACCCACGTTCATTTCAATCGTAGAGAGCGTCTCGCAAAAGAGACCACGAAGCGATAGGGCTGGCTCGGTCGCTGAGCATTCGTGAACCATACGTGGATCGCCCATGATCAGCGGGCGGGTAGTTAGCGGTCAGCTCTCAGCGCCGCCGGTACAATCAATGGGCTGTTAGGCGGCGACGCGTTGATCAACGATCCGCCCAACTGGGCGGCTCTTTCTCAGGCTCTTGCCGTAATCGCGGCCGGCCATTTCGGCCATTCTCCGTCAAGAAAGAACGTCAATTGAGTTTGAACGATGACTTTGAAATGGGCGATGTAGGTATCGGATTCCTGTGGCGGTGATGTGAGAGCGAGACGCAACGTCGCATCCGCCATATTGAACATCAGAAACAGCGCCGCTTTAAAATCAGCCCGTCTCGACTTTGCAACGAACTGCTCGGTCGCCTCATAGAAATCCTGCACCTGATACCGCGTTTCCTCAATATCCTGCTCGGCTAGGCTCTTGCTCGCCTTTATGGCTGTCAGGATCTGAACAGCGGCGGCGTTCTCGCGCATTGCTCGATAGTAGGCGTCGAACAGCTTGCCGGGCGCCTTGAGTGCATCTTCGCGGGATTTGATAGTTGCCACCACTTCGACCACAAGACGACGGGTCAGGTTCACATGGCGGTCGTGCAGCATGGCAAGGATAGCCGACTTATCCGGAAAATACTGATACACCGACGAGATTGGTCCACCGGACTGCCTGCCGATTTCCTTCATCGTCACTGCATCGATTCCATGTTCGCCGATCAGCTTCTCAGCAACACTTAAAATGCTCATGACACGATCGAGCGCTCGATCCTGCTTCGGAATTCTTCTGAGAACCTTCCGTTCACGTTTCCACCCACTAATGTTCGTTTTCGTCATTTTTGAATACCCCCAGTGCCGTAACGCTAACGCAGACAAGCTGTTCTATTAGCGGCCCGGCTCGATCAAAAAACATAGTGCTGGCTCCAAGCCCATGACAACGATGTCTCCAGGGAGCCTTGAGCGCCGCCTAAGCTCGGATCGATCCTTTTTTCGCAAAGCGGCGCGGCCATTTGCGGCAAAAACCACGGTGTTTGGCACGGTGAAGAGCTAGTCCGAATCCTGTAGGGCTTTTCCATCTGGGTCTGTTGGGCCAGTCCTCCGCGATTGAGAAGCTGTAACCGGCCTGCTTAGCCGAATTCCTTGGCCGGCGGCGAATGAGTCCGCATGGTCAAGGAATCGGAATGTTCGCTCAAACGAACGGCCTTCTTCTGAAACCTCTACAACCCACACGTCATCTCGCTCATAAATACTGACTATTTTGTCTGGCAAATCTCATTCCCGATGTACCTTAATTATGACAAATGCTAACTTGTTCTAAGTCATAACGCCACCGTTTCTGCGGGCTGAAGCGCGTAAATGCTTATACCGAGATCTTGTCACGCGTTTTCCAGCGTTGCGTTCTCTATTTTTGCAGCCTCAATAGCGGTGCCATTTTCGACGCGGCGATGAGCGCTATCGCGGATAAAAGCATATCACCGCAGGCACGTGATCTTCGCTTGCGCCTCCAGCGCTGGAAAACAACTCGGGCGAGCTGTGATGCCGGCCTTCCAAATAATGCCGCGTTGATCTTAGGGCTGCAGCGGATTATCAGGTAAAGCATGGCAAATTGGCAGCCACATGGAACTCACTTGTTACCGTATCAACTGCTCGCAGAAGAGCTCAGCACATGGACATATTCTCCAGGCGCTTGCACAACTGTCCAACCTCTTCGCATGTAGAACTGCATTCCGTCATCCGTTGCCGTTAAGTAGAGGGGAGTGCGGCCTAACCGCTCGGTGCGCCGGATGGCCTCCGCGATCAATAATGAGCCAGTTCCTTTTCGACGCTCAGTTTCTTCGACCCACAAACCAGACAGCCACGGTGAGAGGTCCCTCCGTGGGCCAGTGTTGCTCTCCACTACAGAGACAGCTCCTAGGAAAAAACCGTTCTTCACCGCAACCAGCGTGAAAGGGAAGGCCCTTCCGCGCATCGTATCCTGCACCTTGGACTTAACATGGTCGACGGTGCTGACGTCACGCCACCATTCCCGCCAGATTCGATCAGCGACAGTGTCTGCCATCCATGGACATTCGTGAAGGTCAAGAATTTGCATGATGTGAGATAAAGATACTCCGTTTTCAATGAACGCGTTCTCGCCCGGCGATGTCTCCGCTCACCCGCTCCATTTTGCAAGGACTGTTTTCACTGCCGCAGCTTGCTCGGAGAAGCTCGGATCTCTGCGTGCAAATCGTTAGCAAAATTGCCTCAATTACGCCGAAGATGCAGCAGTAGGTAGTGCTGCGTCTGGCTGGCAATCAATTTATACAGTGGCTGCCACGGCTCATTGCCACGAGTTTGCTGCGCGATCATCGTCCTGAGAGTAAGGTCGTCAGGAAAGAAAACGGCATAAAGATGAGAGGAAGCTAAATGCCTACATTTTCCCCTGATCCTATCGACGTCACTGTGGGAAGCAACTTGCGGCGTTTTCGGCAAGTCGCCGGCATAAGCCAGTCCGCTCTAGGCGGAGCCCTCGGAGTTACGTTTCAGCAGATTCAGAAATACGAGCGTGGGACTAACCGGGTGAGCGCAAGCCGGCTTCAGCAAATCGCGGATGTATTGAATGTTAAAGTATCGGATTTTTTTGATGGAGAAAAGGCGATCTCTACCCATGGGGGTGCGCTGCCTGCTAATGATCCGCTGGTAGTTTATCTCCTTACCGCTGAAGGCAGGGCTCTCAACCGAGCTTATTGGAAGTTATCCAAGGCACTTCGTCATCACATAATTGGGCTCGCGGAATCTCTGGAATTCTCATCGAATGCAAAGTAGCTGCAGGCTATGTGCATATCGATCCATCCAAATATTCTTATCTCCTGGCTCCGACTAGGAATTCCAAGAATCGCGGCACGATCGCGACATCTGATGAGGAAAAATTCTCCGATGCTCTTGAACGACTAAAATCGCGAAATTAAATTGTTGCCGTCGGCGGCCCAAAGGGAGCCGAAGAGCCGGGGCAGCGGGAGTTCCGCGCCCCTTCCATGTTGCTTTACGGAGGATATGGTAATGAGAGCTGATCTCGATTTCGCACCACTGTACCGGTCCAGCGTTGGCTTCGACCGCGTCTTCAATCTTCTCAACAATGCTCAGCGCCTGCATGCGGTCGATAGCTGGCCGCCCTATGATATCGTCAAGACCGGCGAAAACGATTACTGCATCGAAATGGCGGTCGCAGGTTTCGGCGAAGGTGATCTCGATATCACCCAGGAACGCAACGTCCTGATCGTCAAAGGCCAGAAGGCCGAGACAAAAGACGGTGAATATCTGCATCGCGGGATTGCCGGACGCGGCTTCGAGCGCAAGTTCGAGCTTGCGGACCATGTCCGGGTCGAGGACGCATCGCTTTCCAATGGTCTCCTACAAGTGAGCCTCAAGCGTGAAGTCCCCGAGGCAATGAAGCCGCGGAAGATCGCCATTGGAGGTGCCACGTTTCAAAACGAGCCGCTTCAGCTGGAAGCAGATCGCCAGGTCGCTTGATCGGGTGATCGCCATGAAGTCTCGTGCGAAACCCTTCGCAGTTCAGGTTCGCAGACGCAGAGGCCTCAAACGGAAAGCACTGTCCGGGAAGCATTCTCAGACTTGCTGCGCAGAATCCAGAACCCCTCGCCTCAAGCGAAACCCTCACGATAACGATCGGCGGCCGGTCCGGGAGGGCCGGCCTCCACAGTTCGACCAATCGAGCCAAGCAAGGAGGTTACTATGGCGCTCGCTCTGTTCGACACACCGCTCTACGCTCAGCGCCGGTATTTCGTGCAGGAAATCACCGGCCTCGACGATGTCTTCGATTTTCTCGATGAGTGGCCACAGGAGAAGCGGAACCTCGCATACCAGACTTTGAGCCGATATTGCCACGAAGCTGCCGGAGGTCGGTGGCCGATCTCGGCCGTCCGCAAGAACTTCGAGCGTTTCTTGAAGCAAAACGGGAAGCTTGCCTCGCTCGAGGATGTGCCGCCTTGCCTGCGGCGTGACGGTGGCGCCAAGATTGGCGGCATATAAGTTTGCCGTTAAGGTAGCATCACTTTTATCAGGGCGGAGGCGTACCGAATGTCTCCGTCACGCGCACGTCCCGATTGACTAAATCGTGCAGCGCTGTATGACGTTTGTCTGTTTTAGCTGATTATTTGTCAGGATCAATACGGTGAGCACCGAAAACAATATTGAGCGCGACGTCAAACTTCTTTCCGCTATGGCCAACGAAAAACGCCTCCAGATTTTAAAGCTCATTTCAGAGCGGGAGTTGGGTGTGGGAGAATTAGCCTCATTGGTCGGACTGAGCCAGTCTGCCCTGTCGCAACATTTGGCGAAATTGAGGGCAGATCAGTTGGTGGTTACGCGCCGAGATGCCCAAAGTATCTATTACTCCACAAGCCATTCGGGCGTCTGCTCCATCCTGAAGACGCTCAGCGCTATGTCACGGACCGAAGATCAGAGACACGCTAGCTGAACCGAACCCACCCGTTCCAACTTCAGTGTTGTAAATCGGCGCCGCGCGCTTCTTCACTCGCGTGGACCACAATACCGACATAGCGAACCGTATCCCCAAGTTCGTTGCGGAACCCCCTCCCATAACCCGTTACCCAGCTATATTCATTGAGGCTGTTCAAAACGCGGTAGGTTTCTTGCTGCGGTCTGTCAGCAACGATGCTGTCACGTATCTTTCTTGCAAGGCGTGGTCGGTCCTCTGGATGAACCCGCTCCATATACACTTCAATTGACAGACCCGCAGCCGCATCTCGCGGGTGCAGCCCAAACAGCAAGGCAAGTGCGCCATCGGCACGGAGGATGTTGTCACCCACATCCCAGGAAAAGAAACCCGCTTCGGGCGGCGCGGCTTCGGAAATTTCTGCGACAAATAAAACATCGTTCAACAAACGTATGGTCCACCGGCACGGTTACGTTGGGTTGATTTCTATTCTAGGATGTGTGCACGCAACTTCAAGGGGTTTGGTATGAACCAGTGCGCGACAGTCGGTTCTTCCCACTAATCGCCGGCACTCGTCTCATACTAAACCTTAAAGAAAACGGGCTCTTCGCAGGACTTTCCTCGCTCGGCGCCGCAAAGCAGTCTATAGGGTATTAAGTCGATTATATGGGTATCAAGCAAAGGCTTCAGTGACCGACCGAGGCACTACATTCGAAGCCGTTTTCGCGCACAGCACAGAAGCCACTGGTCAATTCGTTGTAAGAAAAAAGGGCCTGCGAAACCGCGGCCCTTGAAATTGGAAGGTCGAAACCTCCAGAGGGAAACAGCTGGCGCCCGGGAGACAGTGGGCGCAACCGGTTTTCCGCATATGAGCACTATTCAGTTTCCGGGCAAGAGCTTGTTCCCGATATCGGTACGGTTTCGGTCGTTTTCCGATTGGACCAATCGATCAAGCAGGAGCGCAAACGTGCCGTTACGCTCTGGCGGGTGGTAGCCGGCCTGGTGCTGGACGGCGCTGCGCACCATCTGGCTCGATGCAAGTGAAAGGAATTCGAGAGGCAGCACCCAGAGTTTTATCGTGCGCTGCAAGTTGCGGTGAACTGTCCGGACTGAGCCTCTCGTAGCATTGGGATCAACTCCGCCGATGCAACGGGCTTGCTAAAGAGATATCCCTGAAGCTGATCACAACCTTCCACTCTCAGGCAGTCACACTGGTCGTTGGTTTCAACGCCCTCAGCTGTAACGATCGCGGAGAAGCTTCGCCCAAGTCCTATGATTGCTCGCACGATCGCCAGATTTTCGTCCGAGACTGCTACATCCGTAACGAACGATCGGTCGATCTTCAATTTGTCAAACGAGAACTTGCGGAGATAAGCAAGGCTTGAATAGCCAGTGCCAAAATCATCGAGCGCAATCCGCGCGCCGAGGCTTTTGAGTCCATTCAGAACTCGGATGTTGTCGTCGGTATCGGATAGAAATACCGACTCAGTGATTTCAAGTTCAAGTCGGTCCGGCGTCAAGCCTGAAACGGCTAGCGCCTTTGCAACGCTTGCCGCCAAGCCGAAGCCAGAGAATTGCCTGGGAGACAGGTTAACTGCCACCTTAACGTCAGATGGCCATCTTGATGCGTCATTGCATGCCTGCTCCAGGACCCAACGACCAATGGACACGATCAGGCCGGACGCCTCGGCTGCCGGAATAAATTCTGTCGGCGAAATAGAGCCGAGTTTTGGATGGTTCCAGCGCAGAAGCGCCTCACAGCATACTATCTTACCCGTTTCCGCGTCTACAATGGGCTGAAAATCGAGATGAAACTGCTCGTTTGTAAGGGCGTTTTGAAGTTCGCCTCGCAAAAGCCGCTCGCGGTCTGCTTTAGTCTCCATCGAACTCTCGAACAGTCGAGCTTCGCCTTCGCCCGTCGATTTCGCAACATAGAGCGCGAGGTCAGCACGTTTTATCAGGACGTCCGCCGTCGAGCCGTGTCCCGGGCTAATGGCAATGCCCAAGCTGCAGCCGATCGACACGGCATGACCATCAATAATATAAGGCTTCGCCAGAACCGAAATCAGGCGGTCCGCAAGCTTATTTGCGGAGGCGTCGCCTGCTCCGTCCAGCTTGTGGATCACGGAAAACTCGTCGCCCCCGAGACGCGCAACAATATCCTGATCGCCTTTTACTGAGACCATTTCGCGCGCGATCTGTCTGAGGAGTTCATCTCCTGCCTGATGTCCGAGCGTATCGTTGATCCCCTTGAACCGGTCCAGGTCGATCATGATTAGTGCGAATGGTTCTGAGGAGGCCAGTTGCCGGTCCAAACCAACCTGAAACGAATGTCGATTTGGAAGGTCGGTCAAGATATCATGCAACGACATATGGCGGTTTTGCTGCTCGACCTCCAATCGTTCGGTGACGTCTTCGGAAATGCCAAGAAGGTAGCGTGGATTACCATTGGCATCCGGGACTCCGATCTTTTGCGTCCGAAGTGAACGCATTCCGGCTGGCGTCGAGATGGGTTCGTTCTCGATTGTCACCAATTCCCCCAAAGCCATGACGGCTTCGTCAGCCTTTCTGAAACGCTCCGCCTCCTTCACGTCGAACAGATCGAAATCCGACTTGCCGATCAGATCTTCGCGCCTGGTGCCGAGAAGTCTCTCGCCTGCTTTATTAAGGAGCACAAATTTCCCGCTGGCTGCGTCCTTGACGAAAACCATGGAGGGAATGCTTTCGACCACTGCGTTTAAGAAGATTTCTGTGCTAGCCAGCTGGTTTTGTGCCATGTCACGCTCAGTTACGTCGACATTTGCTACCACCACGCAGTCTTTGTTATTGTGCCTAAGCCGCCGAGCGAAGGTGAGCACGCGGAGCAAGCCGCCATCCGCAGCTACGTGCGTCCCGGGACGCTCAGACTGGTAGAAGTCGCCGAAATCTTTAATTGTTGCACGGATTTCCTCACGCTCTTCCGCCGGCCGCATATCCAATGCGTTCTTCGTAAGTGCTTCCGGGCGGGTGTAGCCATACAGTGCGCAGGCGGCGTCATTGATCGCGAGAAAATCGAGTGAACCTGCGTCGAAGATCCACATTGGAATTGGATTACGATCAAATAGCATTTCGAAAGATGCTTCCCGGCGCTTCCGTTCTTCGATATCGCGGACGATCACCCCCATGCAAAAACTTTTGTTGCTCGCCCAAATTCCTGCTGAGAACTCGATCGGTATTTCACCGGCACTTTTGTGTAAGCCGATCGCTTCGATTGGCGTAAAAGAGAGGAATTCGGATCTGGAGGCTCTGAACTTCCGAACGACGGCCGCCATTTTCTTCTGCAGTTTGACAGGAAGTAGCTTGTCTATCGGCGAATTGACCAGTTCGTCCTCTTGGTATCCAAAAATGGTACGCGCGGCGCGATTAGCATACATGATCATCCCGCCAGCGTCGATGTGGATGATTGCGTCAGGAGAAGTTTGGTTGAGACAGAGCGCCGCTTTTTGCATTTCTGCAGAGCGATTGAGTTCCAGTTGATCCATGGCCAGGTTCGCCATCGCTTGCAACGTTTCCCGATCCTCAGCGGAGAAATCCTCTCGCGGGAGAGTATCGATGATGCACAGCGTGCCGAGTATATGGCCCTTTGACGTTACAAGCGGCGCCCCGGCGTAGAATCGAATGAAAGGATCACTTGTTACAAGAGCATTTGAGCGAAACCTGTCATCAGCGCGAGCATCGGCAACAACAAGTATCTCGGCGCTATCGAGCGCGTGGGCGCAAAATGAAAGGTCTCGTGTCGTTCCGCAAGGATCGAAGCCGGTCTGTGCGGCGAACCACTGGGTATCTTCATCGAGGAAGGACAGCAACGACGTAGGAACATTGAAAACTCTTGCCGCGAGTTTTACGATCTGATCCAAAGAACTTCTGCTTCCAGCTCGCAGAAAGCCGTAGCTCCTCACTTCTTGAAGCCGTTTGCCCTCGGGGTTTGACCATGTCTGGCTAGGATCGGCTTGCGTCACGTGTCATCCCTACGGCGAGCACGAGTGACTCACCTCAAATTGAATCTGCGCAGACCCTAATGGAGCTGGTTTACGATCTCATAAACATCCAACTCAACCCCTTCTTTTGTCCGGTATTGGACACATGCGATCTGGGGGCAAAAAGCTCCATCGTCTGCGAACTTATAATCAGCCAAGGGCCGCTATGATGCTGTATAATAACATTCGAGGGCGATGTGCCGTGCAGCCTTCCATCAGGCCGTTCTAGATTCTTTTGAAGGCCGTGCTCAGACGCTCTCTCTTGCGATCGAGTTGGATGCTTCCATCACACTCAGTTCCCATGGAAACCAACAATGACGGTCCCGTCAAAATCGACGAGACCGCCAAAGCTATTCCGCCTCGTGAAGCTGCCGCTGAAGTTTCGCCAGAGGGGCGCGAAGCTTAACGACCAAACCAGTTTCCAAAAAGTCGATAAAGAGCTCACCGAAACT
Organism: Endobacterium cereale; assembly: GCF_009617585.1. Lineage (GTDB taxonomy): Bacteria > Pseudomonadota > Alphaproteobacteria > Rhizobiales > Rhizobiaceae > Neorhizobium > Neorhizobium cereale. The sequence continues at coordinate 35,793 of NZ_WIXI01000037.1, forward strand.
CGCAAGGCTCACGCTGATCAGCCTTGACCCAAATCCTTTCTTGCTTGGTGGAACCACTTTTGGCCCACCACTCTCTGCCCATGTCGCCTCAATCGAGGGCTCCCCAGCATCCTTTGTTACAGTCCAGCGCATCGTAATGAGACCGTCAGTATTCGACAGGGCCCCATATTTTCGCGCGTTGGTGCCGAGCTCGTGAAGAACGAGCGATATCGCTAAGGCTGCTTGTGGATCGAGTTCGACGTAGGGTCCACTCGACAGGAAACGTGGGCTTCCTTCTAGCCCGAGACTGGAAACCGCACTCGCGACGACTGTTTTGAGATCTGTGCTGGACCAGTTTTCGTGCATTAAAATGTCATGCGCGCGCGAGTAAGCCGAAATGCGGTCTTGCAGCGTCGATCCTACTTCAGCGACAGAACTTGCACCACGCAGGGACTGCGTGACAATCGACTGGATCACCGAAAGGGTGTTCTTGAGGCGGTGGTTCAGCTCATGCATCAGAAGCTTCTGGCGCTCCTGACGGTGCCGCTCTTCCGTGCGGTCGCGTAAGATCTTGAGGAAGCCCTCGGGCGAACCGCCGTCGGAGCGCAGCACCATCATTTCACCGGATGCCCAGATTTTCGAACCATCTTTCCGCAGATGCCAGCGCTCGTCATTTCCGCGGCCATGCTCCAGAGCGTCGCGCATCTCCTGCTGGGGAATGGCATTCTGCTGATCCTCTTCTGTAAAGAAAACCCCTGCCGGTTGGCCAAGCATCTCTTCTTCGCTCCAGCCTAGGATGCGGACAGCCCCTTCGTTCCAGATTGTCACCAGGCCATTAAGATCCATGGAGATGATCGCGTAATCGATTGCGCTGTGTAGAACAGCCTCGAGAAACCGCTCGCGTGACGTGGAGTGACGCTTGGTCGTGTCCATGGTTTCCCCCGGAATGCCTGTGTCGATGTCCTTATATGAGCGAGGATGAGCCAAGTCTCAAGGCAATATGTAATGGACTCTCATGATCGAGCGATGCGCACGCCTGTATCCGCGGTCCCGCGAAGACAGTTGCCCAAAGCCGAGCAAATGACTTATCCGGAAGACGTTTGCGCGACCTCTATCAGGGTCCCCCTTCATTCCAGCCCGATCTGAATGCGGGGCAGGGGTGCGATCAGCGTCCAGACAATAGCATCCTCAGTAGCGGTCCATGTGCATGTCCCCCCGAGAGCGGCCGCGACGATGCGTTTTAAAACGAGGGAACCGAACCCATTGCCGCGGGCTAGGAGATCTGGCTCGGTGACACCTGTCTCACGCCAAACCAATTTGAACTGCTCGCCTTCAGGTTCACTCGCAAGTGTCCATGACAGATCCACATCGGATAGCTCCGATCCAGAAAACTGCAAACGGTTGATGACCAATTCATGGAGGGCCATGCCGATGTTCAACACAGCATTCGCGTCGAGCAAGATGTCAGGTCCGGAGGATGAGAAAACGCCATTTGTGGCGAATGGTCGGACCTGGTGCGAGACCAGTGCCTTTAGCTCTACGCCTGCCCAGTCGACCGAAGACAGCAAATCCTGAGAATGGGAAAGCGCCATAATGCGCTCCCGAACACGTCGCTCAAACGCTTTGATATCCTGTTCGCGCGCGGCGGTCTGGGTGATAACAGAAAGGATAACGGCATACTGGTTTTTAACCCGGTGGTTAATCTCACGCATAAGCAGTTTGAGCCGGCGCTCATTTTCCTTGCTTTCAGAAATATCGCGGGCGATTTTTGAGGCACCAATAATCCTGCCGCGCTTGTCTTTGATCGGTGAGATCGTGATCGAAACTGGAACCAGCCTCCCTGCTTGAGTATGGCGCAGCGTCTCGAAGGTCTCTATCTGTTCGCCTAGCTTAATGCGCCGGATGATCTCAACTTCCTCATCGTGGCGGTCGTCAGGTATGAGGACGTAGATCGAACGTCCTATAGTTTGTTCGGCCGTAAACCCGAAAAGCCTTTCAGCAGCCTTGTTCCAACTAACAATCGTCCCAGCCAGATCTTTGCTGATAATGGCATCAAAGGAGCTGTCCACAATGGCTGCGAGGCGAGCTTCGCTGTGATTTTTGCGGCGGCGCTTTTTGGACTTCTGCTCAAACATGTGCATTCCCGCGTCACGTTTAGACAAGGGTGTGTAAATGTTACGATGACTTACCAGCTAACCAGCTATTACGAAACTTGACCGGACGCAAAACTAGTGAACCACGCTACAGTTTCAACCCTTGTAGGACCTTCTTCCAAAACTGAGGCTCGGTCGACGCCTAGGTCGTCTATAGGTTAGATTAAAGCAGAGTGGCCCTCGGCGGAAAGATCTGACCACCGTTCACTGCGAGGGCTAGTGAAGCGGATCGCTGGTTCGATTCCGTCAACGGAACCGAGGAACGACATTGCCACCTCCTATTTGTCAATGTGACGGAGGTGAGGGTACAAAGCCTGTTGTGCCAGCGCATGGTGCCCTCAGATATTTTGCGCCGTTTGATGTCGGTCAGGCGTAAATCTCAATAACTGTTCATGTGTGCCCAATCGATATCGAAGGGCAACAAATGAGTGAGAACGGACTGGATGGGCGCAGGGATGTTTTGTGCGGTCTCGAGAGCGGTGCGCCCGATGGCAAAATCGAGATTGCCCTCAACGCTGAGCACATCCGAAATTTAAGCAAAGTTGGCACGAGGCGAGTCGCCGATCTCGGCGGTACCATAGTTTTCGAGGGTGAGCTGTCTTCCAACTTTCTCATCATTATCGATGGTGTCGCCGTGCTCGCAAAAACTCTACGCGACGGGCGGCGGCAGATTGTCGGCCTGAAGTTCGCGCCGGGAATTATTACGCCGCCAACTGCAACGAGGCCCATGCACATATCCGCGGCGACCAAACTGGAAATTTGTTTAATCCCGTCTTCTGTAATGGACGAGCTTGTTCGCGAATCCCATGAACTCGCCATAGAAGTGATCAAGAGCATAGGTGATGACTTAGAGCAGTCTAGAGAATGGCTTCTTGCCATCGGTCGGAAAAGTGCGGTCGAGCGGCTCGCTAGCTTTCTGATGATTATCGCACGTTGGCAATATGGCGGCCTTCAGGACGGATCTCGCCTAAGCTTACCTGTCTCTCGGACCGATTTATCCGATTTTCTCGCACTCACAATAGAGACGACGAGCCGTACGCTCAGCCGTCTACGCCGCATGCGCGTCATTGAGGTCGAAAATGTTCAGACCATTGTAGTCTTGGACGCTACGAGACTTGAGAGGCTTTCGGCTGGTCCTGACAACTGAAAATGAGTGACGAAATTTATGCCCGCTTAGCCACCCGTCACGCTCATGTGCCGCGATACGGCAGGCCGGTTGTTGCGGTCGATGATAAAATCGTGGCCTTTGGGCTTGCGGGCGATCGCCTCGTCGATGGCCGCAGCCAGATGGGCCGGGTCGTTGCTTTCGCGCAGCACTTCGCGCAGGTCGGCTGCGTCGTTCTGGCCGAGGCACATGTAGAGCGTGCCGGTGCAGGTGAGGCGCACGCGATTGCAGCCCTCACAGAAATTATGGGTCATCGGCGTGATGAAGCCCATGCGGCCGCCGGTTTCGGCGACTTCCACATAACGCGCCGGGCCGCCGGTCTTGAACGGGATGTCCCTGAAGGTGAATTCCTTCTCGAGATTTTCGCGCAGCACCGAAAGCGGCAGGTAACGATCGGTGCGATCTTCCTCGATCTCGCCCATCGGCATGGTTTCAATGACGGTGAGATCCATGCCGCGACCATGCGCAAAACGCAGCATGTCGGGGATCTCGTGTTCGTTGAAACCTTTCAGCGCCACCGCATTGAGCTTGATCTTCAGTCCAGCTTTCTGGGCGGCATCTATGCCTTCCATGACCCTGGCAAAATCACCCCAGCGGGTGATTTCCCTGAACTTTTGCGGATCGAGCGTATCGAGCGAGACATTGATGCGCCGCACGCCGGCGTCGTAAAGCTCCTGCGCGAAGCGGGAAAGCTGCGAGCCGTTGGTGGTGAGCGTCAGCTCGTCGAGATGACCGGTTTCGATATGGCGGCCGATCGAGCGTACCAGATGCATGATATTCTTGCGCACCAGCGGTTCGCCGCCGGTCAGCCGCAGTTTCCGCACGCCCTTGGCCACGAAGGCGGAACAGAGGCGGTCTAGTTCCTCCAGCGACAGAAGGTCCTTCTTCGGCAGAAAGGTCATGTTTTCCGCCATGCAATAGGTGCAGCGGAAATCACACCGACCGGTGACGGAGACGCGCAGATCAGTGACCGCGCGACCGAATGTGTCGATCATAGGCATGATCTCTGCCGCGGGTTTTTAAATAATGGTCATCCCCTTAATCGCTGCGATGATTTATCCCTCCACGCCTTCGAGGAACGCCGCTAGTTGATCGGTATCCTGCAAACCATGGTTGCCTGCCTTGCCCATAAGTTCGGCCGGCACTTTCCAGCCCGGATCCGCGATAAAATGGCCAGCCAAAGTGCGTCGGTTCTCCGCTCCATTCAGCGTCAGGCGCAGGTTACCTGACCTATTCTCGACCACTTGGCTGCGCACCACTCCGGACGGGTCGATGATGTCGACCATAGGGGTCTTTTCGGCTTCGAATATCGAAGTGTAGAATAATAGCCAGGTCAGCATCTCCTCGTAAGCGACGGTCTGGGCGACGTGATCGATATGGGCAAGATGCGCTGCGGAGATGTCCGTGTCTTCGAAGACCGGTGTAAAGTCGATCTCCGCGAACCGGCCAAGGTTGCTTTGCTCGTCGAGGAAATAAATCAATCCGCCGCCCACGTCTCGGATCGCCGGGATCTGAACTTCGCCCTGGCTGACCCCTTGCTCGAATGGTTCGGCGCCAAGCGCGATTGCGCGGGCATAGGCCGCGCCGGCATCATCGACAATCAGCGCGACCGCATAGGCGGACGTCCCATGTACCGCGAAAGAAGCATTGGCGAAGCCGTTTTCGTCGGTGTTGAGCAACAGGCGGATCTTGCCCTGTTCGAAAATCGTGACTTTCTTGGAGCGATGAACAGCAGTCTTGCGAAAACCGAGCGTCTTGAGAATGGCGGCAAGGTTGTCACCGTCTTTTTCATCCGTCGAGAACTCGACGAACCCTATACCCTTCACGGCAGCGCGATCCGGCATTTCTACCACGGTCAGTGTCGCAGCCTGCGGATTTCGACGAACCTGATCGCCCAAATAGACCAGCGAACGGTGACCGTCGGCCGCAATCGTTTTTGGAGAGCCCCCGCGGAACTGGTCATTGAAGATTTCCAACGAAAGATAGCCATCATAGCCCGTCGCGGCGATGGCTTCGGTGAACTCCCGCACTGGGAGGTCGCCTTCACCCGGCATATTGCGGAAATGTCGTGACCAATAAAGCAGCTCCATCTCGATTAGCGGCGCGTCCGCCATTTGCACGATGAAGATTTTGTCCTTCGGTATGGAGCGGATCGATCCGACGTCGATCTTGCGCGCCAAGGTGTGAAAACTGTCGAGTATGAGACCGATGTTGGGATGATCGGCACGCCGCACGATTTCCCAAGCGTCGCGGTGGTCATTGATGTGCCGGCCCCAAGCCAGGGCCTCGTAGCCAACCCTCAGCCCGCGCTTCGCCGCCCGCTCTCCCAGTTCGTAGAAGTCTGCTGCAGCCCGATCGATACCACCAAGCGATGCCGGCGAAACATTCGAGCAGACGAGAACGAGATCTGTGCCGAGCTGCTGCATGATGTCGAATTTGCGCTCGGCGCGATCAAAAGTCCGGCTGCGTAACGGCTCCGGCAAGCCCTCGAAATCCCGGAACGGTTGAAAGAGCGTGATTTCCAGGCCCTGGTCGCGAACCATGCGTCCAACATCGGCCGGACTGCCGTCGAAGGCCAGGAAATCATTTTCAAAGATCTCCACTCCGTCGAAGCCGGCTGCTGCAATGGCTGCCAGTTTCTCGGGAAATTCTCCGCTGATCGATACCGTGGCAATCGATGTTTTCATCGTTTCCTCCTCCTGAAACAATAATTTCGCACTGCACAAATCGTAATGCAATATTCCAAGCAAGCGCCGAATTCTATTTTGTCATAGATTATAGAAAAACTCAGTTGATTTGGAAATGGCCTTATGTCAACTTTGGCCTGTCACCAGCTGGAGGAGAGCTGGCAGGTTTTTGGACCATCGGAGGAGGAGCACCTAATGTTTGGATTCAAATTGAATCGACGCCGCGCCTTGTTGGGCGCCGCGGCAATTGTCGCCGCAGCATCGCTTTCGCAACCGGCAGCCGCTATCACGCCGGCCGAGATCAAGGCCAAGGGCAAGCTGGTCGTCGGTATTCAGGGCGACAACCCGCCTTGGGGTTTTGTCACGAGTGCAGGCAAGCAGGACGGCTTTGACGCCGAAATGGGCGCCCTGTTCGCCAAGGAACTCGGTGTCGAGGTGGAATTCGTTCCGCTGGAAGTCAGCAACCGCATTCCCGCACTGACATCAGGCCGCGTCGACATTCTTTTCGCGACGATGGCGATGTTGCCGGATCGCGCCAAGGCCGTGCAGTTCAGCCAGCCTTACAATGCGAATGCCATTGTTCTGATCGGGCCGAAGGACAAGTCGATCAAGACGAATGATGACATGGCCGGCCTGACGATCAGCGTCGCCAAGGGTGCAGCACAGGATACTCAGGTTACCAAGAACGCACCGCCTACCGCGACCATTCGCCGGTATGATGGGGACGCGGCGAGCGTTCAGGCTTTGGCTTCCGGCCAGGTCGATGCGCTCGGCGGCAACATCTTCTACCTCGATCGCGTCGAGAAGGCCGTCCCGGGCAAATTCGAAAACAAGCTCGAATTCCAGAAGCTCTACAACGGCGCCTGCACGCGCTTGGGCGAAAAAGAGATCAACGTCGCGGTGAACGAGTTCATCGACAAGATCAAGGCCAATGGTGAATTGAAGAAGATCTACGACAAGTGGATGAAGGTCCCGGTGCCGGAATTCCCGAAGAGCCTCGAAGGTATTCCGTTCACCGCGAGTTGAGCTTCGGCTCTTCGTAAACTCTGAATTTCGCGTGGTGGCATCTGAGTAAGGTGCCAGCGTCGGCGCATGACAAACCCTTGCGCCGACGCTGCCCGGAGTTTTTCCATGAACAAGACGATCTTTGTCCTCAACGGACCCAACCTCAATCTTCTGGGCGAGCGGGAGCCGGCCATATACGGCACGACAACCCTCGGCAACATTCGCGAGCGATGCGAGGCGAAAGCCGCATCTCTGGGCTTCTCGATCGATTTCCGCCAGACGAATTTCGAAGGCGAATTGGTGGAATCCGTGCATCAGGCGCGAAAACATGCCTGTGGCATCATCATCAATCCGGCCGGATACACTTTCACGTCCATCGCCCTTCTGGACGCACTGAAGACTTTCGACGGCCATAAGATAGAGCTGCACATATCCAACGTGCATACGCGCGAGAGCATCTATCACAACTCCCTGATTTCGCGCACCGCGACCGGCATCATGATCGGCTTCGGAGCCCGCGGTTATGAACTGGCGATCGACGCCATGGCCGGGATGGTCGAGCCGTCCTGAAAACGCGCCGCAGGAGACATCATGAACTACACCCTTGATTTCACTCCGGTTATCGAAGGTCTGCCAAACCTTCTTTGGGCCTGTCTCGGAACATTCACGTTGGCCATCTGTGGCATGCTTTTGGCGATCGCGATCGGCATCGGCGGCGTCATTTTACGCCAATCGCCATTCAAGCCTCTGCGCTGGCTCGTGATCGGCTTCGTCGAATTGATCCGCAACACGCCGTTTCTGGTGCAGATCTTCTTCATCTATTTCGCACTGCCATTGGCGGGTATCCGTCTCGATCCAACGCCGACAGCGATCATCGCACTCGGCATTAATGGCGGTGCCTACGCCATCGAGATCATTCGTGGTGGCGTGCAGTCAATTTCGAAGGGGCAGAGGGAGGCGGGACTGGCGCTCGGACTGCACGAGGCCCAGGTCTTCCGCCTGATCATCCTCAAGCCGGCGCTTAGGGCGATCTACCCCTCGCTGACGAGCCAGTTCATCCTGCTGACACTGACGACCAGCATCGCATCCGCCATCTCGGCTTACGAACTGACCTCGGTATCGCAGCGGATCGAGTCTGACAGTTTCCGCAGCTTCGAGGTCTATTTCACCGTGACGGCGTTCTACTTCGTCATTTCCTGGGTGATGATGCGCGTCTTCGCGCTCTTCTCCTCCCGCTATTTCAGCTATCCGGTCAGATAAGGAGGAAATCGAATGGAACGCGAAGAACTCCTTTTTCTTCTGGCAGGCCTCAAATGGACGGTCGCGCTGTCCGTGGTCGCCTTCATATGTGGCAGTATTGCGGGTTTGATTGTCGCATTGGCGCGCACATCCGGCATCCTTATCGTCGAGCGCCTGACGGCTGGCTATATCGCAGTCTTCCAGGGCACCCCGCTTCTGATGCAGCTTTTTGTCGTCTATTACGGGCTTGCTCTGATCGGCATCCAGATGGATGCGTGGGCTGCGGTGTCGGTCGGCTTGACCCTCCATGCAAGTGCGTTTCTTGGGGAAATCTGGCGAGGATCGATCGAAGCTGTCCCGCGTGGGCAGACGGAGGCCGCCAAGGCGCTGAGCCTCGGTTACGTCTCCCGTATGAAGGATGTCGTGCTTCCCCAGGCGATACGGATCTCACTTCCGGCCACGATCGGTTTTCTGGTGCAGCTCATCAAGGGCACATCGCTCGCCTCCATCGTCGGGTTCACCGAGCTTACCCGCGCCGGCAACATCATCTCAAACCAGATTTTCCAGCCGTTGACCGTCTTCGGCGTGGTCGGAGCCCTCTATTTCCTGATGTGCTGCCCGCTGACTATCTATGGCGCCCATCTCGAACGCAAATTCCTGACCGCCAGCCGCTAGGGCGTGCGCGTCGAGAAATCCGGAGTTTCATGGATGAACCAGACAATAAATAGCGCAATGACTACCGAGCCGATGATCTCGTTGTCGGGCGTGGAAAAATGGTACGGTGCCTTTAAGGCTCTCGACAATATCAACATGTCTGTCGCGAAGGGCGAAAAGATCGTGCTTTGCGGCCCCTCGGGAAGCGGCAAGTCCACGCTAATCCGCTGTATCAATCACTTGGAGGCCTATCAGAAGGGTGACATCCATGTGGGCGGTATCATGCTCGGGCACGGATCGAAGACGATCGATGCAGTCCGCCGCGAAGTGGGCATGGTCTTCCAGCAGTTCAATCTCTTCCCGCATCTGACCGTGCTGCAGAACTGCATGCTGGCTCCGATGAAGGCACTAGGTCTAGACAAGGCGCAAACTGAGGATCGTGCCCGTCAGCTGCTGGAACGGGTCAAGATTTCGGAGCAGGCGGACAAATATCCCGCCCAGTTGTCCGGCGGCCAGCAGCAGCGTGTCGCCATTGCGCGCGCGCTCTGCATGCGGCCCAAAGCGATGCTGTTCGATGAACCGACATCCGCACTCGACCCGGAAATGGTCAAGGAAGTGCTCGATACGATGATCTCGCTGGCCGAAGAGGGAATGACCATGATCTGCGTGACCCACGAAATGGGTTTCGCCCGCCAAGTGGCCGATCGCGTCATCTTCATGGCATCCGGCGCGATCGTCGAGGAAGCACCTCCCGCCGAGTTCTTCTCCAATCCGCAACATGAACGCACCCGGAAGTTCCTTGGTGAAATTCTCGGGCGGCATTGATGCGGTACAGGCTCATAGCCGGAAAGTAAGGCCGATGATAAGCGGCAAAACAAAACTCATCGCGCACCTTGGTTACCCGACGCATTCCTTCAAGGCACCGCTGATCTACAACCCTTATTTCGAGAAAAACGGCATCGATGCGGTCGTGGTGCCGATGGGATGTCGGCCCGATGACTACAAGGCATTTCTGAAACTGGTCTTCCGTCTTTCCAACATCCATGGTGCGCTGATCACCATGCCGCACAAGATCACCACGATGGGATTGCTGGACGATATTTCCACCAATGCGCAGGTGGCCGGAGCCTGCAACGCAGTGAAGATCGGGCCGGATGGCGGCTTGGTCGGCGACATGTTCGATGGTGAGGGTTTCGTTCGCGGGATGCTGCGCAGAGGGCGGGAGATTGAAGGCAAAGGAGCGATCATGGCCGGCGCCGGAGGCGTCGGTTCGGCGATCGCTGCGTCGCTTGCCAAAGCGGGCTTGGCTAAGCTGGCGCTTTTCGATGCCTCCATACCCATGAGGCAGGGCTTGGTGGGCCGGTTGCGCCGTCATTATCCGGGGTTGGGTGTGGAAGATGGGACGACTGATCCGGACGGTTACGATATCGTCATCAACGCCACGCCACTCGGCATGAATGACGATGATCCGTTGCCTTTCGATGTGTCCCGGATCGCGCCTTCAGCCTTCGTTGGTGAGGTGGTGCTGAGCCGTGAGATAACACCTTTCCTGGCTGCTGCCCGTGCTCGTGGCTGCGAATATCAGGTCGGAACGGACATGCTGTTCGAGCAAATCCCGGCCTATCTCGAATTCTTTGATCTCCCCACGACGACGGCGGAAGAGCTTCGCGCCGTTGCCAGATTGTGAGGGTTTGGTTCGGTCTTGTTATTGGAAGACCGTATGAGCCGATCCAGCTTCTCCAGCGTGAGCCGATCCTTTTTCGGCAGGAATGTCATGTTTTCCGCGATGCAGATGTGCAGCGGAAATCACACCGACCGGTGACGGAGACGCGCAGATCAGTGACCGCGCGACCGAACGTGTCGATCATAGGCATGATCTCTGCCGCGGGTTTTTAAAGAATGGTCATCCCCTTAATCGCTGCGATGATTTATCCCTCCCACGCCTTCGAGGAACACCGCTAGTTGATCGGTATCCTGCAAACCATGGTTGCCTGCCTTGCCCATAAGTTCGGCCGGCACTTTCCAGCCCGGATCAACGCCTTCCATATTCGGCAATTCATGCGCGATCCCCTTGTGGCAATCGATGCATGTCGCCTTTCCCGTTAGAAGATAGCGGGTGTGTATCTCCGCCGCGCGTTTGGTCTGCTTGGTAAAGTCCATGGCAATGGAAGAGTGGCAGTTGCGGCATTCGAGGCTGTCATTGGCCTTCAGGCGCGCCCATTCGTGCTGGGCAAGTTCAAGCCTATGATCCAGGAATTTTTCGCGCGTGTTGATGGTGCCGAAAAGCTTGCCCCAAACTTCTTTCGAAGCCTGCATTTTACGGGCAATCTTGTTGGTCCATTGGTGCGGAACGTGGCAATCTGGGCAGGATGCCCGCACACCGGAACGGTTCGAGAAGTGGACCGTCCGCGTCATTTCCTCGTAGACGTTGTCCTTCATCTCATGACAACCGGTGCAGAAGGCTTCGGTATTTGTCACCTCCAGTGCGGTGTTGAATGCGCCCCAGAAGATAATGCCGCCGACGAAACCGCCGAGCGTCAAAAAACCGAGGCTCAGTGTTCCCGCAGGCGTGGAAAGAACCCGCCAGACCCAGAGGAGTATTGCTTTGAACTTTCCGATCATTGGCCAGATCCCGCGGGTTTGAAGCCAAGTTCACTCATGTCCTTGAACATGTTGGGAATCAGCGGACGAGTGTCGGCCTGCGGCACGTGGCATGCCGTACAGAAATAGCGGCGCGGCGAAACGTCGGCCAGCATCTGGCCTTCGCGGGTCATGTAATGGGTAACGCTGATCATCGGCGCGCCGGAACCTTCGGTCATTTCGCGCCGGTGGCACGACATGCAGCGGTTGGTATTCACCGACAGCTGGTATCCCTCGATCGAATGCGGAATGACCGGGGGCTGGTCCGGATAGTTGCGCATCTTTTGGATGTCGTCGACGATCCATCGCGGCAGCGGTTCCGCGCCGGTATTTTCCATCGGGCTCGCGCGGCCCGACAGTTGCGGGACCGTTTGCGCAATCGCCACCGTGCCCGTTACCAGACACAGGGCGAGCGCGACGAAAGTCCAGAAGCGCCGGCTCACGCGACGGGAAGTATCTTGACTGCGCATTTTTTGAAATCCGTCTGTTTGGAAATGGGGTCGGTGGCGTCGAGCGTGACCTTGTTGATCAGCTGGCTGGCGTCGAACCACGGCACGAAGATCACGCCATGCGGCATGCGGTTGCGGCCACGAATATCCACCCGGCTGATAATCTCGCCACGCCGCGACTGGATCTTCACCTGTCCGCCCTGGTTGATGCCGAGGCGGCGTGCGTCGTCGCCGTTCATGAAACAGCGGGCGCCCGGAAATGCCTTGTAGAGTTCCGGTACGCGCATGGTCATGGAGCCGGAATGCCAGTGTTCGAGAACACGGCCCGTCACCAGCCAGAAGCCGAACTCATCATCCGGAGATTCTGCCGGCGGCTCGTAAGGCGCTGCGAGGATGACGGCGCGGCCATCCTTCTGGCCATAAAATTTGACGCCTTCACCTTCCTTGACATAGGGGTCGTAACCCTCGCGGTAACGCCACTTGGTTTCCTTGCCATCGACGACCGGCCAGCGAAGACCCCGCACCTCGTGATACATGTCGTATGGCGCAAGGTCGTGACCATGGCCGCGTCCGAAGCTCGCATATTCCTCGAACAGGCCTTTCTGCAGATAGAAGCCGAAAGCTTTGGCCTCGCGGTTCTCATAGTCCGTCGAGACTTCCGAGATCGGGAACTTGTCGACATTGCCGTTCTGATAAAGCACTTCGTACAGGCTCTTGCCCTTGAAGTCGGGGTTCTTGTCGAGGATGTCCTGCGGCCAGACCTCGTCGGTGGTAAATCGCTTGGAGAATTCCACCAACTGCCAGAGGTCGGAGCGGGCCTCGCCCGGTGCGTTCACAAGCTGATGCCAGACGTGGGTGCGGCGTTCGGCATTGCCGTAAGCGCCTTCCTTTTCCACCCACATGGCGGCGGGCAGAATCGGAACGAGCTTCGCCCGGTGCATTGACCAGCTGATGCCAGACGTGGGTGCGGCGTTCGGCATTGCCGTAAGCGCCTTCCTTTTCCACCCACATGGCGGCGGGCAGAATCAGGTCAGCGGTCATGGCAGTCACGGTCGGATAGGCATCCGAAACGACAATGAAATTTTCCGGGTTGCGATAACCGAGATAGGCCTCGTTGCTGTTGTTGGCAGCGGCCTGCATGTTGTTGTTCACCTGAACCCAGTAGAAGTTCAGCTTGCCATCATGCAGCATGCGGTCCTGCTCGACGGCATGGTAACCCGGCTTTTCCGGAATGATGCCGTGCGGAATGTTCCACAATTCCTCGGCATGCTTGCGGTGTTCCGGGTTGGTCACGGTCATGTCGGCGGGCAGGCGGTGGGCAAACGTTCCGACTTCGCGGGCGGTGCCGCAAGCCGAAGGCTGGCCCGTCAGCGAGAAGGGGCTGTTGCCCGGCTCGGAGATTTTGCCGGTGAGCAGATGGATGTTGTAGACCATCTGGTTGGCCCAGACGCCACGGACGTGCTGGTTGAAGCCCATGGTCCAGAGCGACATGACCTTGATCTTCGGGTCGGCATAAAGCTCCGCCAGCTGCTCCAGAAAACCCTTGTCGACGCCTGCGAGTTCCGCGACCTTGTCGAGCGTGTATTCGGACACGTGTTTCTTGAACGTTTCGAAATCGATCGGAGTCATCTCGGCCGCTTTCGCCGCGCCGGTCGCCTTGACTTCAAGCGGATGCTCGGCGCGCAGGCCGTAACCGATATCGGTCGTTGCCTGCATGAACTTGGTGTTCTTATTGATAAACGCCTGGTTCACGCGGCCGGTCTGGATGATGTGGTTGGCTATATAGTTGAGGATCGCCAGATCCGTACCGGGTTTGAAGACCAGCGGAATGTCGGCAAGGTCCATGCTGCGATGGGTGAAGGTGGACAGAACCGAAACCTTCACAGCCTTTTTCCTTCAGGGTCTTCTTGGCCTTTTCGGCCATGATGTCGAAGGCTTCCTCCCAAGTGACGGGTTCGAATTCGCCTTCCTTGTCGAACACGCCGTTGCGCTTACGCAAAAGCGGCGTCGTCAGGCGATCCTTGCCGTACATGATCTTCGAGAGGAAATAGCCCTTGACGCAGTTGAGGCCGCGATTGACCTCGGCCTCCATGTCACCATGGGTGGCGACGACATGGTTTTCCTTGACGCCGACCATGACACCGCAGCCGGTGCCGCAGAAGCGACAGGGCGCTTTCGACCATTTGATTTCCAGTGCCGCGACGCCGCCAGGGACGGATTGGGCGGCTGCCGGCATGGCGATGCCTGCGGTCGACGCCGCGATCGCAGCGGCTTGGGCTTTCAGCACATCACGCCGCGTGAGTTCTGCCGTCATCCGACATCTCCTTTTCTGCAATTGTCTGTTCGAAAACCATGTGCGCGGCGATACTGCTCCAGAAAGCCCTTGTCGACGCCTGCGAGTTCGGCAACCTTGTCGAGCGTGTATTCGGACACGTGTTTCTTGAACGTTTCGAAATCGATCGGAGTCATCTCGGCCGCTTTCGCCGTCGATAAATGCCTGGTTCACGCGGCCGGTCTGGATGATGTGGTTGGCGATATAGTTGAGGATCGCCAGATCCGTGCCGGGTTTGAAGACCAGCGGAATGTCGGCAAGGTCCATGCTGCGATGGGTGAAGGTGGACAGAACCGAAACCTTCACATGCTCATGGCCGAGGCGGCGGTCAGCCAGACGCGTCCACAGGATCGGGTGCATTTCCGCCATGTTCGAGCCCCACAGCACGAAGGCGTCGGCATGCTCGAAATCGTCATAACAGCCCATCGGCTCGTCCATGCCGAACGTGCGCATGAAGCCATAGGCGGCAGATGCCATGCAGTGGCGCGCATTGGGATCGAGATTGTTCGAACGGAAGCCGGCGCGCATCAGTTTGGTGGCGGCATACCCTTCGAAAATCGTCCATTGGCCGGAGCCGAACATGCCGAGCGCCGTCGGCCCCTTTTCCTTCAAGGTTTTCTTGGCCTTTTCGGCCATGATATCGAAGGCTTCCTCCCAAGTGACGGGTTCGAATTCGCCTTCCTTGTCGAACACGCCGTTACGCTTGCGCAAAAGCGGCGTCGTCAGGCGATCCTTGCCGTACATGATCTTCGAGAGGAAATAGCCCTTGACGCAGTTGAGGCCGCGATTGACCTCGGCCTCCATGTCGCCATGGGTGGCGACGACATGGTTTTCCTTGACGCCGACCATGACACCGCAGCCGGTGCCACAGAAGCGACAGGGCGCTTTCGACCATTTGATTTCCAGTGCCGCGACGCCGCCGGGGACGGATTGGGCTGCTGCCGGCATGGCGATGCCTGCGGTCGACGCCGCGATCGCAGCGGCTTGGGCTTTCAGCACGTCACGCCGCGTGAGTTCTGCCGTCATCCGACATCTCCTTTTCTGCAATTGTCTGTTCGAAAACCATGTGCGCGGCGATGACATCGCCCATCGCCGAAATTCCAATCAGTGTTTCACCGAGAAAGCCCGAACTCGGACCCTCGATGACGACGACGATTTTGCCGCCGCCGGTGGCATGCACCTCGACACCTTCGATCTCGGTGAGCGCCGCCGTCATGCGTTCGACTGCTTCTGGCCGCACGACGACGACCGCGCTCGATATGTGATGCTGCGGCTCACGCATGCGCCACCTCCCTTGTGTTTGCCGTCATGGTGATTGACCGGGTGGGGCACACCGAAATGCAGGCGCCGCATCCGGTACAAGAATCGGTGTCGAGCACGGGTACGAACGGACCACCGAGCCGTGGCTTGAAACGGATGGCCGCCGGCGGACAGACGTCGCGACAGGCCTGACAATCCACAAAATTGACGGCAAGGCAGCTGTCCGCGATGACGGCGTGATGGGCAAACGATACGGCCGGCTCAGGCGGGAAAACCCGCTCGGGACATCGCTCCGAACATTTGCTGCAGAATGTGCATTCGCCTATGCCGAAATCAACGGTCGGCACGCCATCGCGCATCAGGATAACCTGCGTAGGACAGGCTTTTTCGCACTCTGCGCAACCCGAACAGTTGCGAACGGATTCTTCCGTCACGCCGGGTGGGTAATATCCCTGGGTGACCCGCAATGCGCTGCCTCTCAAAAAGGCGCGACGGGTGGTGGCGACTTGACCCATGGGGTTATTCTGCTGAGTTCGGTCGTGCCGGGGTGATGTCGTGCGGGCCGGGCGGGCCATAGACGATCTGGTAGGCCCAGACCATGAAGCCGTAGCTGGCGACGGTGCCGACGGCGACAATGGGCCAGATGCCGAAAGCCAGAACAAAAAAAGTAAGAAGTTCGCGGCGGCGTTTCTGACGAAACGAAATCTGCTCCCCTGCGATTGTCTTCTTCATCATGGCTGCATCCGCTTCGAGGAATCATATCAACCCGTATCCATGGCTTCGCAGAAGTTCTCCGTCATTGATTTATGTCAATCAACCGCGGCAAAAAGCATTCTCTTTCCATATCGGATAATTTTTCTGTCAGTTATTGGACCGCTGCCTAAGAAACGCTAGCTGCCCTGCCGAGCCGTTGCCCGGGCCGTATCGTGCAGATTTGCGATGGCGGCTGGACCCAGCCTTTGGCTATTTGTCCCCAGCACTATTCGCAACTTAACTCGTCCCGTAGGGGTGATTTGGACCGGTCGACTGCGCAGCTTGAGAGCTCACTGCGACGCTAAGTCAGTCCGCGGTGGCAACCAAAGTGGGTAACGCTCCCTCGCTTAAGGGCCACGTCTAGGCGCAGGCAAACGCTGAAAAATATTGCGACGATACTCTTGCCTGTCTTTGATTAAAAACAAGGACGGCAGCCTCTGCTGCAATAGCATTGTTTAAAACAGGGAGGCCCAGCATGCCAAAAATAGGGATTTTGCGAGACGATATTGATCGGCTTGAAGCGCTGATACGCGATCTACAATCGAAGTACCCGGACCTGCGCACCCTCTCATATGATCGCGCGGCGATGAGCCTGGAGGTTCGCAGAACGTGCTTTTCCGCTCTCCAACATCAAGAAGACACCAACCAAGGCTCCTGAGGAGTTTCGATGCAACTTACTCTTTTTACCGATTATGGTTTGAGGTTGATGATGTTCGTTGCAGTTTCCGATGGTCGACGGGTTACGATAGAGGAAGTCGCACGAGCCTACGATATTTCGCGCTCCCATCTCATGAAAGTCGCGCAGGTTCTCATACGTGAAAACTTACTCAAAGCGTCACGGGGGCGCACTGGTGGACTGAATTTGGCACGATCAGCAGAAAATGTCTCGATCGGAGCAATTGTTAGAGCAACGGAAGCTGGCTTTGATTTGGTCGAGTGCCAAAGGCAACAAGGAAATTGCAGGATGGGTCAGGTGTGCCGCTTACGCGGTATCCTACTCGATGCATTAAATGCCTTCTTTGAAGTGCTCGATCGTCACACACTCGCTGATTTGATTGCCCGTCCGAGCGATTTCTCCTTTCTCAGTGATGTGCGGGTTCAAAGCTCTCAATAAATCCGGCTCGGAAACTTGGGTAGAAGCCCTCCCTCTGACGCTTCAATAATCTTATAAACATTCATCAATCATACTTGATTTCAATCAACGAACGGCGGCCGCGCGTCTTCTAAAGCTCTGTCTATCGACTGTGATATAGATGGAGGACGCGGAAGCCTTATGCGAAAGCGTTACTGTTGGGCGGAAACGCGGGTATCGATCCGTTCGGTCATAATTATAGTCTGTTCGTGGCTGATCATGATTTTCGGAGGAGTTTCTCTTGGCCAAGCCGCCAATGAGTTGCCTAACTATCTCGAATCTCTTCAGCCTAGCGACTTGTTCAAGGATGCCGATGCTTTCGGTCAACTTGTTGGAGAGCCGCCTATCGCTCCCGTTCTCCGGAAAGGAGAAATGGTTGGGTTTGCATATCTCAACTCGGACTTTTCGAGTTCCGTAGGATACTCCGGTAAGCCCATTCATATCGTGGTCGGAATCGACCCTACTGGTATCATCCGGGGGATCAAACTCGTTGATCATAAAGAACCGATCGTCCTGATCGGAATACCCGAGGCAAAGGTTGTTGCCTCGATGAATGCGTTGTTAAACAAAGATCTTGGGCGTGTCGCTTCTGGCGAAGAGGCACCGCCGCAGGTGGATATCGTCAGCGGCGCGACCGTTACGGTTCTCGTGATGGGCGACAGTATTTCGCGCGCTGCCGTTCAGCTTATCCGCTCTAACCGTCTTGGTGGCGCAGCGGCCTCAAATGCGGCAGAGCCAACGTTTACTCGCAAGCTCGATACCTCTAAATCCGAGGTCCGTGACTGGCAGACTTTGATCGGCGATGGCTCCGTGCGCAGCCTGCGCATGACGGTTGGTGAGGTTTCCGAGGACTTTCGTAAGGCCGGGAAAACCGTTGCCGCCGATAAACCGGAAACCCACGATCCGAATGACAGGTTCATTGATCTCTACCTTGCTCCTGCCAGTGTTCCGTCTATCGGCCGCTCGTTGTTGGGCGATGTTGCCTACGAGCGTCTCGCGGCGCGTTTGAAGCTCGGGCAGTCGGCCATTCTGGTTGCCGGTGATGGCGCCTATTCCTTCAAGGGCTCAGGCTATGTGCGCGGCGGTATTTTCGATCGGATCGAGCTTTTACAGGATGGGCAGGGATATCGCTTCAAAGACCGCGACCACACACGCGTGCCGTCACTCGCGGCCGCCGACGCGCCAAAGCTTCGCGAGATCGCGCTGTTCGTGGTGCCGGAGGAGTTTCCATTCGACGTTACCCAGTCGTTCGATTTGCAGATGCTGGTCCAGCGCAATGCGGAAGGGCGCGACAAGTCGATCACCCCTTATCATCTCTCCTACGCTCTGCCTGATAGCTACGTGATCGTTGAAAAGGTCGAGAAAAGTGTGGCGGTGCAGTCGGCACCCGTCAATCCGGCAGCCGAGCAGTCTGCCGAAATCCGTGCTGAAGGAACCGTCATCGAAGAAGTGCCGCTGTGGATGCGGATATGGGATATGAACCGTATCAAGATCGGCATCACGGTCGTTGCTCTGCTGATCTTGACCGCGATCTTCTTCTTCCAGGACTGGTTGATGAAGCGTCCGGTGTTCTTCAAGTGGCTGCGTCGGGGCTATCTGCTGTTCGCGCTGGTCTGGCTAGGCTGGTACGCCAATGCACAGCTGTCGGTCGTCAATGTTCTTACCTTCTTCAACTTGCTTCGTACCGGCTTCAATTGGGAATTCTTCCTTTCCGCGCCGCTGATCTTCGTTCTGTGGGCTGCTGTAGCAGCCGGTCTTCTGTTCTGGGGAAGAGGACCTTTCTGCGGCTGGCTCTGTCCGTTTGGCGCGCTGCAGGAACTGACCAACAATATCGCGCAATGGCTGAAGGTGCCGCAGCTGAAATTGCCGTGGGGTCTGCACGAGCGTCTGTGGCCGGTGAAATACATCATCTTCCTCGGCCTGTTCGGATTGCCGCTCTATTCCGTCGCGCTCGCTGAAATATTTGCGGAGGTCGAGCCGTTCAAGACTGCGATCATTCTCAAGTTTGCCCGTGAATGGCCCTTCGTCATCTTTGCCCTGACCATGCTGAGCGCCGGGCTGTTCATCGAACGGTTCTATTGCCGCTATCTCTGCCCGCTTGGCGCCGCGCTCGCCATTCCCGGTCGGATCCGCATGTTCGAATGGCTCAAGCGCTGGGGCGAATGCGGTTCTCCCTGCCATCTTTGCGCCAAGGAATGTCCCGTCAACGCGATCCATCCCGAGGGCCAGATCAATGTCAACGAATGCATCTACTGCATGCATTGCCAGGAGCTCTACCACGACGATCAGCGCTGTCCGCACATGATCCAGGTCCGCAAGAAAAGGGAAAAATTCATGGCTCTTTCATCCCCCGCATCCCGTGGCGAGGCGCCGGCCAGAACGGTCGTTACCCATAACGGCGCGCCGATTGAAAAAGTCTCACCATCACCACTCAGCGGAACAAACTGAAATTTCACAAGGAGAGGACACTATGTCAGAGCAATCACAAAAACCGGGCGTCAATCGCCGGCAATTACTGGGCTCGGCCGCATTTGCAGCGGCCGCCGGAGCCGCAGGTGTCGGCGCTGGGACAGGCCTGCTGGCCGCAAGCGCTTCCCCCGCCCTCGCGCAGGCTGCGGAGAGACACAGCCACGAAGTGAAGCCGGGCGAACTGGATGAGTACTATACTTTCTTTTCCAGCGGTCAGACCGGTGAGGTTCGTGTGGTCGGTTTGCCGTCCATGCGTGAGCTTATGCGTATCCCCGTATTCAATCGCTGCAGTGCCACTGGCTGGGGCCTGACGAACGAAAGCCGCAAAATTCTGACCGAAGGCTTGTTGCCGGAAGAAAAGGAGTTTCTTGCGGACAAAGGCGGCATCTACCTGAACGGCGATTTGCATCATCCCCATTTGTCCTTCACCGATGGCACATATGATGGCCGGTATCTCTTCGCGAACGACAAGGCCAATACGCGGGTATGCCGCATTCGTCTCGACGTTATGAAATGCGACAAGATCATCCAGTTGCCCAACCAGCATACGGTCCATGGCCTGCGTGTGCAGAAATATCCGCGTACAGGTTATGTCTTCTGCAACGGCGAAGACCGTGCGCCGATCCCGAACGATGGCAAGGTTCTCAACGATCCCAAGCAATATCACGCCATCTTCACGGCCGTTGACGGCGACACGATGAAGGTTGCCTGGCAGGTTATGGTCGATGGCAACCTCGATAACGTCGATTGCGATTACCAGGGCAAATATGCGTTCGCCACCTGCTACAACTCTGAGGAAGGCGTCAATCTCGCAGAGATGATGGCGAACGAGCAGGACTGGATCGTCATCTTCGATCTCAAAAAGATCGAGGAAGCTGTTGCCAAGGGTGATTTCAAGACGATGGGCGGAGTGCCTGTCATCGACGGTCGCCATGGCTCGCCATATACACGCTACATCCCGGTCGCAAACAGCCCTCACGGCATCAACACCGCTCCTGACGGCATCCATGTCATTGCCAACGGCAAGCTTTCGCCGACGGCAACTGTTTTTGATGTCAGAAAATTTGATGACCTTTTCGCCGGCAAGATCAAGCCGCGCGATACGGTCGTCGCCGAACCCGAACTCGGTCTCGGGCCGCTCCACACGGCCTATGACGGCAAGGGCTTTGCTTACACAACCCTGTTCATCGATAGCCAGATTTGCAAATGGAGTATCGAGGACGCAAAGCGCGCTTATGGGGGCGAGAAGGTCAACCCGATCCGCCAGAAGCTCGACGTTCACTACCAGCCCGGCCATAATCACACGTCGATGGGACAGACCAAGGAAGCCGATGGTCAGTGGCTGATTTCGCTGAACAAGTTCTCCAAGGACCGTTTCCTTAATGTCGGTCCGCTCAAGCCGGAAAACGATGAGCTGATCGATATCTCTGGCGATGAAATGGTCATCGTTCATGAAGGACCTTCTTTCGCCGAACCGCACGATGCCACGATCGTCCATGCGTCGAAGATCAACCCGGTTCATATCTGGAGCCGCGATGATTCGTTTTTCGCGGATGCGGTCGCCCAGGCAAAGGCAGACGGCGTCGATCTGAAACTCGATGCCACTGTCATCCGCGACGGAAACAAGGTTCGCGTCTACATGCCGTCCTCGGCTCCGGCCTTCTGGCTTGAAGATTTCACGGTGAAGCAGGACGATGAGGTCACTGTCTATGTGACCAATATCGATGAAGTCGAGGACCTGACCCACGGCTTTGCCATCGTCAACTATGGCGTCAACATGGAAATCGGCCCGAATGCGACTGCGTCGGTTACCTTCAAGGCCAGCAAGGCGGGCGTATGGTGGTACTACTGCTCGTGGTTCTGCCATGCCATGCACATGGAAATGAAGGGTCGCATGTTCGTTGAGCCACGGTCGGCTTGATGAAACGTCTCCTGATCAGGATAGCAAGGATGGCGGCCATTATGGTCGCCATCCCGGCCGTTGCGAACGCTGCCGAACGTGTCGTGCCGATTGGTGTCTCTATACAGAGCCAGATCGGCACGGCCGTCGCCGGTGACGTTCTCGTGCTCGAACCGGGCGAGCATGCCGGACCTGTGGTGATCGACAAGTCGATCGAATTGCGCGGCAAGACTGGCGCCGCCGTCGTCGGCAATGGCAAAGGAAGCGTGATCACCATTGCCAGTGCTGGTGTGGCCGTTCGTGGAATTTCCGTCAGCGGTTCGGGGCCAAGCCTCGAAACCCGCGATTCCGGAATCTACGCCGACAGGACGGCGACCGATGCGCTGATCGAAGACAATACCGTGACGGGCAACCTGTTCGGGATCTATCTGTACGGCGCGAAAAATTCGATTGCGCGCGCTAATCGCATCGTTGGCCTCAAAAGCGGCAGGTCGAGCGAAATGGGAAATGGCGTAACCGTCTGGAATGCGCCCGGTGCCAAGGTGCTCGACAATGATATCAGCTTCGGCCGCGACGGCATCGCGACCAATGCCAGCAGAATGAACGTCTTCAGTGGCAATCGCTTCAGCCATCTGCGTTTCGCCATCCATTACATGTACACGAATGACAGCGAGATCAGCGGCAACATCTCTTCAGGTAACTCGGTCGGTTACGCGATCATGTTCTCCAGCCGGCTGAAGATCATGGGCAATGTGTCGCGAGGAGATCGTGACCATGGGCTGCTTCTGAACACCGCAAACGGCTCGCAGATCAGTGGCAATATCGTTCTGGGTGAAATGCAACCCGTCGATCGCTGGCTTTCCGCTGGCATTCAGTCCGGTGAGCACGGCATGCCTGCAAGCGATAGCGACATTGCAAGCGAGACCGAAAATCGACGCCTCGGACCGGAAAAATGCGTTTTCATCTACAACGCCAACCGCAACCGGTTCGTGGACAATCATTTCGAGAATTGCGCCATCGGTATCCATTTTACCGCCGGATCCGAAGGCAACAGCATGAGTGGAAACGCCTTCATAAATAACCGCAATCAGGTCAAATATGTCGGCACGCGCTATCTCGATTGGTCGCATGAAGGGCGCGGCAATTACTGGAGCGACAATCCCGGCTTCGATCTGAACGGCGATGGTATTGCCGACAATCCCTATCGACCAAACGACCTGATCGATCAGGTCCTGTGGACCGCACCTCAGGCAAAACTGCTGATGACCAGTCCGGCCGTTCAGGTCATTCGCTGGGCGCAGGCACAGTTTCCGGCGCTGCTGCCCGGAGGCGTGGTCGATAGCCGCCCACTGATGACGCCTACCTCTGTCGAGAGGAGTACCCAATGACAGCCTCGGTCATTACCACAAGTGTTTCAAAGCAATATGGCGGTGTTGCCGCCGTCAAGGATGTGTCCTTCGAGCTGAATGCGGGGGAGACGATTGCGCTCGTCGGCCACAACGGTGCGGGCAAAACGACGCTCATCAAACTGATGCTCGGGCTCATCCGTCCCACCAGCGGGTCGGTGACGATGCTCGGTGGCGATCCGGCTCGCGGCGATTTTCATGTTCGCCAAAGTGTCGGTTATCTGCCGGAAAGCGTGTCGTTCCACATGGCTTTGACGGGTCGCGAGACGCTTGCCTTTTATGCCCGCCTGAAACGTGTCGAGTTTTCAAACGCCGAGCTTCTGTTCAAGCGCGTCGGCTTGGCTGCGGAGGCCGTCGACCGGCCGGTTCGCACCTATTCCAAGGGCATGCGTCAGCGTCTGGGGCTTGCGCAGGCACTGCTCGGAACGCCGCGTGTTCTGTTGCTGGATGAGCCGACCAGTGGTCTGGACCCGGCGTTGCGGCATAATTTTTACGACCTGATCAGCGAACTTCGGGCAGATGGTGCGACGGTTCTTTTGTCTTCACACGCGCTGACCGAACTCGAAAATCGCGCGGACCGGGTGATCATCATCGACCGGGGCGTGAAGATTGCCGACGGTACGCTTGATGAACTGCGCCATATCGCCAGCCTCCCGACGAGGGTGATCATCAGGCTGTCGGATATGGAAGCTTCGCCACGATGGTCCGGTGAATGGTGCAGGCAATCGGGTGGTGCGTGGGAGGTCAGTGTCGACGCAGCCGACAAGATCGACCTTTTGAAGAAAATGACATCAGAGCCTTCGCTTCTCGAGAGCCTGACGCTTGCCGAGCCGACGCTTGATGAACTTTATGCGCATTTTCTGGGAAGGCAGGCGGCTCAATGAACAATATTCTCACAGTCGCCAGAAAAGAAATCCAGGAAGGGCGGCGCAATCGCTGGGTTCTGGCAACCACGCTTCTTCTGGCAGGACTTGCACTGACCCTGACTTTTCTGGGAAGCGCGCCCACCGGTAATGTCGGCGTGAACCAACTGGATGTGGTTATCGTCAGCCTGTCCAGCCTTGCCATCTTCCTGTTGCCTCTCATTGCCTTGCTTCTGTCGCATGATGCCATCGTGGGTGAAAGCGAGCGCGGGACGCTGATCCTGCTTCTCAGCTATCCGGTCGGTCGCAGCGAGATCGTGATCGGCAAGTTTTTAGGTCATCTTTCCATCCTCGCCTTTTCGACGCTGATCGGCTTTGGCGCTGCCGCGGTGGCACTTGTCGCCTCCGGAACCGTGATTTCGCCGGCAAGCTGGCGTGCCTTCGCCACCATGCTCGGAGCCTCCATCCTTCTCGGTGCGGTCTTCCTGTCGATCGGTTATCTGATCAGCACACTGGTGCGCGAGCGCAGCACGGCGGGCGGTGTCGCCGTCGGCATATGGCTGTTCTTCGTGCTGATCTACGACATGGCTTTGCTCGGCGGCCTTGTCGCCGCGCAGGGGCGCTCGGTGCCGTCGCTGTTGCTGGATGGCCTGCTTTTGGCAAACCCGACAGACGCCTACCGCCTGCTCAACCTCGGTTCGGGCGCGGCCAGCACATTGTCCGGCATGGGTGGCGTTACCGCCGGCAGCAGTCTGTCCGCACCTATTCTGACTGTGGCGCTATTGCTCTGGGCAATCGTGCCGCTTGGCATTGCCAATATCGTTTTCGCAAGGAGAGAAGCATGAACTTGACATTCGCGACCGTGGCTTTGGCCGCCATTTTCCTTGCCGGCTGCAGCCCCAAAGAGAATGCCATCATGCCAGCTCCTACAGCCATGACCGCTGAAGCCATGGGACGATATTGCGGCATGAACGTCATGGAGCATGATGGTCCGAAGGGGCAGGTGATCATGCAGCAGACGGAAGAGGTCATCTGGTTCTCGTCGGCCCGCGATACCGTTGCCTTCACGATGCTGCCGGAAGAGCCGCGCGACATCGCGGCGATCTACGTGTCCGACATGAGCAAGGCGCCAAGCTGGGAAAAGCCCGGCGCTGAAAATTGGGTCGATGCTCGCAAGGCGCATTACGTGATCGAGAGTTCTCGTGTGGGCGGCATGGGTACGGCTGAAGCCGTACCATTCTCTGTGGAGCAGGACGCCATCGCCTTCGCCGCGAAAAACGGCGGTCGTGTTGTCGGCTTCAAGGACATTCCCGAGAATTACATTCTGGGTTCGCAAGTTCCGCCTTCCGATGCTCAGGCTCCCGAAGCTCACGGGGCAGGCGGGCATCACCATGGTTGAGACCATCACACGCCGCAGGGCCTTGCGGATCATGGCGGCGGGAGCTGGTCTGCCGCTCGTTCTGAGTGGAACACAAGCGTTTTCTCACCCCGAGCCTCTAGTCTGGCGTGGGCATGCGCTCGGCGCACCGACGACACTGATCCTGAGCCATCCTGACCGTGATCACGCGGAGGGTCTTGTACGTCAGGTGATCGCCGAGGTGAGCAGGCTGGAGGATATTTTTAGCCTTTACCGTCCGGCTTCAGCGCTCTGTGAACTCAACAGGGCCGGTGCTCTCGCCTTCCCGCCGCAGGAGCTGGTGGATCTGCTGACTGTCTGTCATTCCGTATGGGAAGAAACAGACGGATTGTTCGATCCCACCGTACAGCCTTTGTGGAAGCTGTATGCGGAATATTTTTCCCGAGGCGACGCAAATCCGTCAGGCCCGGATCGATCCGTGCTTGAAAGCGCACGTGAACTCGTCGGCTTACAGCATGTCAGTTTCAACGCGCATCGTATCGCTCTGTCCAAACGCGGTATGGGCGTGACGCTGAACGGCATCGCGCAGGGTTATATAACGGACCGGATTGTCGCCCTCCTTCGGGGTGGCGGTGTAGAAAGCAGCCTTGTCGATATGGGCGAAGTCCGCGCGATCGGTGCAAAACCGGATGGAGCGCCCTGGAAAGTCGGTATCTCTGAAAACCAAAGCGATACCGACATCGACCATTCGGTGTTTGTCATCAACAAGGCTGTGGCGACATCGAGTTCCAATGGACTTCACTTCGATCAGGCACGGAATTGGGGGCATATCATCTCTCCCCAAGGCGTTTCCACAGTGCAGCGCTATCGCAGAATGACCGTCATTGCACCCGATGCAACTCGGGCAGACGCGCTCTCGACCGCGTTTACGCTGATGGAAACGGCGGCGATACAGAAGGTGCTCGCGCAGCATCCCGACATCGAAGCTGATTGGGCACCGTCCAACCGCGCAAATTAACCGACCAAGGATATTAACACATGGGATCTTTCAGCGTCTGGCACTGGATCATCGTTCTGGCAATCGTGCTCATTCTTTTCGGACGCGGTAAGATTCCCGCGCTGATGCTCGATATCGGAAAAGGTATTCGAGAATTCCGAAACGGCATCAAGGACGATGCGTAGATTGCAGCTCTGATCCCCAAGAACTGGATCGTTTTTTATTGGAGTTTTCCGCGCTAGATTCCCGGCTGGGAACAAGAGCGGAAACAATGAAAGTATCAAATTTTTCGGATGCCCAGAAGTCGTTCATCCTCAAGCAGGGTGATGACGGTGTGCCGGTGGCGTCGCTCTTTGCCCGGCGTGTGGATCAGTGTCTCGTGAAGCTCCTTCATATCAATATTTGCCAGAATGAGGGCAGATGCGGCACCGTTTCCTGTCTCATCTTCGAATGAACCACGATGAGCCGAAAAATTTCTTTTCTCAATTAGGCCAGATCGGTCTCAACGGCGGTGTCTTTCTGGCCGGCGGCATCACCCAGAAAACTGTGGTATTGGTGAAACAATCGCAGTTTCGCGAGCATTCTGGGACAAGGCTCCACATTCTGCAATGTTGAAAAATCTTCCCACATTTATCCTAACTCATCCGCGCGCTGCCCTGATCGGATTGGTATGTTCGCAGGCTTGAGGTGATCATTTTGTGTGAGGCGAGCAGGCGATTTAAACGATGGCGGAGCACCAAGTGTTTATATCTTTAGGGACCGTTCTTGAATAATAGTTCGCTGATGTACGCATGCAGGCAGGACGGCACTTTTTCGAAAATCACGCAACTTATCAGAGGCTTATCGAGATGGTATTGCGTGTTGTCGGTTCGAATCCCCTCAAGGCGAAGGCGCCCGCCGGGCAAATGGCTTAAACTTCTCTGGAGTTCACGCTGAACGGTGGCTTTTCACCTCGACCCCAGCTGTACACGCCGTCGTTTGCCTTTCCTGAGCGGTCATCATTCTCGGCGAAGTCTCGTCGGCTTCGCACCAGAATCAGACGCTCGGCGTCTGTATAGAGCGCTCGGGTGGCTACGTCAGATCGTGGAGGTCTTTACCCAAAGCCCGCCCGAATCGCCACTCACTAAATCTCACCTCCAAACCTGCACGCTCTGGAGTGCAGCACATTGGGCCAACCAGGTAATGATCCGCTTCTGGGAATGGGCAGAGGCGGACCAATGGCCAAGCTTGCCCATCGTATGAGGCTTGTATTCTCAGAACGCCGCTCTGGACTGTCACCCTGATCCAAAAATCTGATGGGTCGCCGTCATATCGCCCCGTTGCCCAGTCGGAGGTTTCATTGGTTAGCACACTGCCGAGCAAGCCATATCCGTCCGAGAACTCGATCCCGGTCTTGACCCACCGTCTTTCGTCGAGCCTGACCATGAGGCCAGCTTGGTCGTAAAGATGGTTGAAATGTGCCTGGATCCGAACCTGGGCGGTGAAATCGCGTTGAGCCTGGAATGCGTAGAAGTGGCCGCTGTCGCGCACAAAGCCATAGTGTGTCTCTCGCCAAAAGTCCGTGTTGGCGTCGGTCGTTACGGAAAGTTCGGTATTCGACGCTTCTGCTTTTCTGGGCTCATTGAGCCACTGTCCATTTTCAAGACTCTGCAACGCTATCTCCTATGACGACTAGCGGACTTGCTCAGCACATCCCCTGCAAAGCGGTTAGTTCCCAGAGAGCCCAATTGCTGCCAACAGGCAAGCTCTGAGAAGGCGTCTTACGCTCTGGGCGGCCACGTCGGTCATTCAAGCCGCCGCGACCGACCTGCAAGCGGGCCTCGTGTCGACGGGAGTTCGTCCCGTTCGCGGTAAGAGCGGACGGCTGAGTCAGTCAGCCTGCGCAACTTTTGGAAGAGGGCACGCCAGACCATAACATTGGATGTCGGTTAGATGTCTTCGTCTTCGCGCTCATGGCGATTCAACGCACACACTTCGATCATGACCGAAGCTTCTGGTCGTTGAGCCTGCGATAAGGGCTAATGACCAATGGAACGCTTTCATGACATCTAAAGCCTCATCATTTTTCGGCTGGCATGTGGTCGCTGCCACTTTCCTCGTCGCCATGTTTGGCTGGGGGGCCGGTTTTTACGGACCGCCCATCTATTTGCAGATGGTGGTTCAGCGGACTGGATGGCCCTTCGCGCTCGTATCCGCCGCTGTCACGCTGCATTTTCTCATTGGAGCGGTCGTCGTCGCAAACCTGCCTCGACTTTATCGGCGTTGGGGCGTTCCAGTGACAACGTTTGCCGGAGCGGTTGTGCTTGCCTTCGGTGTCGGCGGGTGGTCACTGGCCAGCCATCCCTGGCACCTTTTCGCGGCCGCTCTCCTGAGTGGGTCAGGTTGGGTTGCCATGGGAGCTGCGGCGGTGAATGCAATTGTCGCTCCATGGTTTATCCGCAAACGTCCGGCAGCACTGTCCATGGCTTACAATGGAGCGAGCGTGGGTGGCGTAGTTTTTTCGCCGTTGTGGGTCGTTCTCATCGCTTGGAGCGGTTTTTCACAGGCTGCGATGATTATTGGGATTTCTATGACCGCCACAGTCGCGGTCCTGTCTGCTCTGGTGTTTTCCAAATCGCCTGAAGCCTTGGGGCAATCTCCAGACGGAGCGAAGTCAAACCAGGTGGAACGGATGGCAGCGTCTTCGCCGGGTCCATCGCTGCCGCGCGGTTTGCTGTGGCGCGATCGTCGCTTCATAACGCTCTCAGCGGGTATGGCCGCCGGACTGTTTGCGCAGGTAGGACTGTTGGCACATCTGTTTTCGATCGTTGTTCCGGTCTTTGGTGCGCAAGGCGCGGGCGTACTGATGGGTGGCGCAACCGCTGCTGCAGTTGCGGGGCGCACTGGCATCGGCTGGTTCATGCCGATTTCGGCGGACCGCCGTCTTATCGCTTCCGCAAGTTACGGCGTCCAGGTGATCGGCTCCATCACGCTTCTGCTGGCAGGTGGAGACCATGCGGCAATGATCGCCGGGGTCCTGCTTTTCGGACTGGGCATTGGCAACGCTACGTCGCTCCCGCCTCTTATCGCACAGCTGGAATTTGACAAGGCTGATGTTTCACGAGTCGTGCCGCTGATCGTGGCTCTTAGTCAAGCGACGTATGCCCTTGCACCCGCCGTGTTCGGCATCGTCAGGACAATCTCCGAACCTGGCGTTTTTATACTGGCGGCGGCGATCCAACTTGTTGCGGTAGCGACCTTTGTTTACGGCCGCCAAAAATGACCGATTCGAGTCCAGTCCCGACCCCGGCGGCAAGAACCCTAATGTCCGTTTCTCTGTCAACGTGCCCTAGGAACGCGCGGTCGGCAATCTGGCTCAGATCGGTCGTTCTCCATACGGCGTACCGGCGTTTTCCGCTAAGCAGCTTCCGTGCGTTAGTTCTCGCATAACAGGGTCGGAAGTTCGAATCCTATCAAGACGTAAGACCTGCAGTAGCAGTGAATAGCTTAGCGGCTGCAGCAGGACGGCGCTGTCAATGCGGCATAATGGTGCCATTCGTTAGTGTCGTTTAGCGCGGCAGTAAGTGCTTGCGGCACCACCACCGACAACTACCTTGAATAAGGCACCAATGAGTGCCCGCTGCCTCTAAGTCGGCACGGGACAGTTTGGTCCCCGAAAAAGTAGCTTCAGGCCATCCGTCCAGATGCCGTAAGCCGGATCTTATGCGGGTATAATCAGCCAAGTTTTTCAGCTGACAAACGGATATCCAAATCCAGCAATAATTTGGATTTTCGATATTTTTTTATGCTAATTCACTCATATAGATTCGGGCGGGAAATGGCTAATCGATGAGTACAGGTGCGGGATTGTGGAAATGCTCGAACCAATGCGACAGCAACCAGCGTTTTAGCCGCCTTTCACTGGTTCAAATGCTCATTTCGTTCGTCGTGGCATTGTTAGCTGTCGGTGCGACTGGCTTTTCGCCCGCCTACGCTTTGTCTGCCGCATGCAGCACCTTGAATAACCAGAGTGGGACGACGTCGTACACCGGCCGATTTGCGGCTTCTGCCTTTGACACGGGCGAAACGATCACTGTGTCGTTTACTGATAACGGGACGGATCCCAAAACTAATCAAACTGCTTCTGCTAATATTCGACTTTCGACTTACGACCTTGCCGCAGTTTATGTCTACTCAAGTTATTCAGGCTCTCAAGGACAGCAGTCCGGCACCAACAACTCTCTAAGTACCTCAGGGCTTTATATTGCTTTGAACGCACGGACCTACCTCAGCGCTTTCTCCATCGTTTGCTCGGGCCAGCTATCCACACCAAGTGTGATATCTGTGAACCCCAACGCTGGCACGACGGCCGGCGGTACTTTGGTAACGATCACCGGGACCAACTTTACCAGTGCGACAGGCGTGACCTTCGGTGGGACGGCTGCGACCAGTTATACGGTCAACAGCGCCACCTCGGTCACCGCGGCAACCCCAGCGCACGCTGCAGGCTCCGTCGATGTCGTGGTGACCACGGCTAACGGAACGGCAACGCTTTCTAGCGGATATAGCTATACGGCGGCGAACCTGAGCCTGATGCCTCCTTCTGGAGCACTAAACTCAGGCACCGTCGGCACGGTCTTTTCTCAGACCATTACGGTTTCAGGTGGGAGCTTGCCCTATTCCTACTCTGTCAATTCAGGTGCGCTTCCAGCGGGCGTGACGCTCAACACTGCGACTGGTGCCATCGTCGGGACGCCGACGACGGCTGGCAGCTACAGCTTTGCTGTCACAGCAACGGATGCAAACAACACTGCAGCATCGGCAAGTTATACGCTGGCCATAGCTGCCATATCGGTGCCACTCACAGTCTCGCCGAGCTCGGGCGCTTTGACAACCGGGACAGTTGGAACGGCTTACAGCGAGGCCGTTTCGGTTTCGGGGGGTACATCACCCTATAGCTATGCCGTAACCTCCGGATCGCTTCCTGCGGGTCTGGCGCTGAATACCTCAACAGGGGTGATCTCAGGCACCCCGACGACAGGTGGATACGCCGCCTTCACTGTGGCGGCCACCGATGCCAACAGCGCAACGGGCAGTGCGAGCTATACGCTCGCCATTGCAGCCGTGGTTCCCGGCGCTCCAACGATCGGGGCAGCAACGGCAGGCGATGGCGGGGCGACTGTGTCCTTCACCGCACCGTCCGCCAATGGCGGAGCCGCGATCACCGGATATACCTTCACGGCCAGCCCCGGCGGCGCAACCGCGACCGGTGCGGCGAGCCCGATCACAGTGACCGGCCTGACCAATGGCACGGCCTATACCTTCACCGTCGTCGCTACCAACAGCGTCGGTTCAAGCGCCGCATCCGCTGCATCCAATTCGGTGACCCCGGCGGCGGCCGTTCAGCTTCCTGTTGCCAACAATGTCAGCGCGACGGTTGCGGCCAATTCGTTGGCCAATCCGATTGCCCTCAACATTACCGGTGGCGCTGCAAACTCTGTTGCCATCGCATCGAACCCCGCCCACGGCACGGCGAGCATCGCCGGAACATCGATCACCTACACGCCGACGGCTGGTTACTCCGGAGCTGACAGTTTCACTTATACCGCGACCAACACGGCCGGAACCTCGACGGCCGCAACTGTCAGCATCACGGTATCGGCCCCAACCTTTGCCTTCTCGCCAGCGGCTGGCACGCTGACGGGCGCAACGGTCGGAACGGCTTACAGCCAGACTGTTGCAGCCTCCGGGGGCGCTTCGCCCTACACTTATGCCGTAAGTTCCGGATCGCTTCCTGCGGGCCTGACGCTGGATATGTCGACAGGGGTGATCTCCGGCACACTGACGACGGCTGGAAACGCAAGCTTCACCGTGACGGCAACCGATGCCAACAATGCAGCAGGCAGTTCGGCCTATGCGCTCGCAGTGACGTCGCAAGCTGTAACACTCACCGTCTCGCCAGCATCTGGTGCCTTGACGTCTGGAACAGTCGGAACCGCCTATTCCGGCTCCGTCAGTGCAACGGGTGGGACCGCACCTTACACCTATGACGCTACCGGACTGCCGGCGGGCCTTACTCTCAACGCCTCAACCGGTACGATATCTGGTACTCCGACGGCAGCTGGCAATTCCTCTGTCGTGGTAACGGTCAACGATAGCAGCACTCCGGCCAATACCGGTGATGCGAATTACACACTGGCGATCGCGGCTGCTCCGGCGGTTTCCTTCACCTTCTCCCCCTCCGGCGGTGCGCTGACGGAGGCGATGGCTGGCGAAGACTATAGTCAGGCCATCTCAGCCACAGGCGGCGCAGCGCCGCTGATCTACAGCCTCTCGTCTGGAAGTTTACCGAACGGCGTGGTTCTCAATGTCTCGACAGGTGAACTCACTGGCCCGCTGGCCGCTGGATCCGAAGGAGACTACAGCTTTACCATCCAGGCGCGCGACAACAACGGTGATATAGGCACGGCTAGCTATACCTTGAAAGTTGCGCCTCGTGCCGTCACCGTCGATGACAAGGTCGTATCGGTTCCAGCTGGCTCTTCACCTGCAAACGTCAATCTGGCGGGAGGGGCGACAGGGGGGCCCTTTGTTTCAGGCGATCTGACGTTTGTGGAGCCAGCAAACGCCGGCACGGTCAGTATCGTCAATGGCGAGTTTGCCCAAGCAGGTGGCCCAACGCCGACCGGCTGGTACCTGAAGTTCATTCCCAACCCTGCATATGCGGGTCAGGTCCGCATCGGCTTCCGTCTCACCAGCGCGCTCGGAGTCTCAAATACTGGCACGGTCACCTACAATATTGGCTTTAGCCCAACTCAGGTCGCCGAGGATATCGACAATCTGGTGCGTGGTTTCGTGCAGACACGGCAAAACATGATAGCCTCGTCCATCAAGGTTCCCGGCCTGATGGAACGACGCCGTATGGCAACAGCAACCGATCCGGTCACGGCCCGCATGATGCCATCTGCAGAGGGTATGACACTCGGCTTCTCTACCAGCCTTGCACAGTTGGAGTCTGCAAGAGATGCCGTCGATGGTGGGGCAGGGGGATACTTCTCTTCGTTCAACATCTGGATCGATGGAACCTTCTTCGCCCATAATCGCGAGGAAAACGGAAACAAGTGGGGTAACTTTGCAATGGTTTCCGCCGGGGCGGATTACCTGCTTTCCGATAAGGCGCTGCTAGGAGTCTCTTTCCACTACGACCGGATGACGGATCCAACCAATGAGGATACGACCCTGACCGGCAACGGCTGGCTCGCCGGCCCCTACGCTTCATTCGAAATTGGCAAGAATGTCTTCTGGGATACGAGTCTGCTTTACGGCGGCTCTGCCAACGATATCGATACCCGGTTCTGGGACGGCACATTCGATACCAGTCGCTGGCTGTTCGACACCTCCATCAAGGGGCAGTGGAACCTTGATGAGGTCACGGTGCTCACGCCCAAGCTTCGTGCGGTCTACATGTCGGAAACGGTTGACGATTATTCCGTTACGAACGGCGCGGGTGATATCCTTGATCTCGACGGCTTCACCAGCGAGCAATTACGCGCCAGCCTTGGTGCAGAAATATCGCGGCAGGTCACGCTGGACAACGACCTCGTGTTGACACCGAAGATCGGCGCCACAGCTGGCTTCTCTGGGATGGATGGCGCCGGTGCATTCGCGCAGGTGTCCGCCGGATTGTCGATGCAGACGAGCCAGGAGTTCGATGTCGATTTCGGCTTGCTGTTCAACATCGAAGGCGATGGCGAGCAATCGGCTGGTGCAAGAGTGGGAATCAGTGGGCGGTTCTAGAAGGGTGCCATGCGTCCGAGCGACGACCACTGCTCAACCGTGCGGCGAGCTGTGCTTACCGTACGCTTGCCGCGACACCAAAATTCAGAGGGCAATCCTTCTCAACAATCATCGTGCTGCGTCAGTTTCTTCGCACAGACTGCTTGAGCTAGATACTTCGGCTGAATCAAAGGAACAACGCATTGACCTGCCTACATTTTTTAGCACGCAAATAAACAGGTCGACGGTTCAGATCCTATCAAGACCGTAATAACCGGCCGATATTGGCGCGGCCGCGCCCACGCACAACGCGGTCCAGCAAAGAAGACGAACCAGAATCCTGCTCACGAAATAGCAGGCTTATTCCTTTCCCTTCATAACTTTCGCTGCAGGCGAGGCAATTAGATCTTTCACAATCACCTCTTGACAGACCGCACGGTTGTTGTGCTAATGCGCATTAGCTGCTAATACGTATTAGCGCATTCTCGGATGTTTGGGAGGGCATCACGTGACCGGCCACAAGCGACTAACTCAGAACGATATCGCTAAACTTGCCGGCGTCAGCCAGGCTACGGTTTCGCTTGTGCTCAACGGCGCGCCTACCGCGTTGGCACGTATCCCTGCCGAGACCCGCGAGCGCGTCCAAGGCGTCATCCGCACGACCGGTTATGTCGCCGACCCGATCGCGAGGCGGATGGCCAAGGGGCTGAACCGCATCCTCGGCGTCTTCACCTACGAGCCGGCTTTTCCGAGCGCGCAGGCCGACTTCTTCACGCCCTTCCTGCTCGGTATCGAGGAGGAGGCGCAGCAGCAGAACTACGATCTCCTGCTTCTGACGAGCGCCGGTGTCGGCAATAACCGCAAGATATTCTCCGAGAACAACCGGCTCCGCATCGCCGACGGCTGCCTCGTGCTCGGCCGCGAATTCGACCGCAAGGAACTCGCCCGGCTGGTGGCGGAGGATTACCCGTTCGTGGCGATCGGCCGTCGCGACGATGCCGGCGGGCCGGTTCCCTATGTCGGCGGCGACTATGCGGCCGGCACCCGGAAACTCGTCGAAAAGGCCGTTTCGCTCGGCCACTCGAAGCTTGCCTATGTCGGTCCGGAAGGACCGGCGGAATCCATTGCCGATCGCTGGCGCGGTTTCGGTTCCGCGATGGGTGAGGGGCCGGAGCTTGCCCTGCATGTCGATGCCGTCAACCGGCCGGCCGGTGAGATCGTCGACGGGATCGTGTCGAGCGGTGCGACGGCCGCTTTCTTCATCGAGTTGGCGGATGCGGTGAGAGTCGAGGCTGAAGCGCGCGAGCGCGGGCTTTCCGTGCCGCGGGATTTCTCAATGGTCGTGCTTGGAAGCCATATCCGCGCCGGCCGCAGCCCGGTGCGTTTCACCTCCTACGAAATCCCGCGTGAGGAAATGGGACGGCAGGCAACGGCGATGCTGGTTAACCGGATCGAGACCGGCAGCGCCGGCAGCCAGATCCTCCTGACTTGTGGGCCCGTCGAGGGCGAAACACTGGGACCCTGTCCTTCGGGTCCAGCGAAGAAACGCCAATAGAGAACGGATGTAATGACGTGAAAGAGATGCGAGCAGATATTCTTGTCGTCGGCGGCGGACTTGGTGGCGTCGCGGCAGCACTTGGCGCGGCACGCGCAGGCAAGCGCGTCATCATGACGGAGGAATTCGACTGGATCGGCGGGCAGTTGACCAGTCAGGCCGTGCCGTCGGACGAACACACCTGGGTCGAGCAGTTTGGCATCACACGGTCCTACCGCAAACTGCGCAGTGGTGTCCGGCAATATTATCGCGACCACTATCCGCTGACCGAAGGCGCCCGCGCCTGGGGTGATCTCAATCCCGGCGGCGGCTGGGTGAGCCGCATCTGCGCCGAACCACGCGTCAGCCTGGCGGTGATGGAAAGCATGCTGATGCCTTATATCGGTGCCGGCCGGCTGACGGTGCTGAAACCCTATCGGCCGGTTGCCGCTGATGTCGAGGGCGATACGGTTCGCTCGATTACGGTTCGCCAGCGCGATACGGATGCCGAGATCGTCATTTCCGCCGACTACGTTCTCGACGCGACCGAACTCGGCGATCTTCTGCCGATGACGGGTACGGAATACGCAAAAGGCTTCGAGGCGCAGTCCGACACAGGCGAACCGAGTGCGCCGGCGGAAGCCCAGCCGGACAATGTTCAGGCGGTCTCAATCTGCTTTGCGATCGATCATGTCGATGGCGACCAGACGATCGACAAGCCGGAAAATTATGACTACTGGCGCAAGTACCAGCCGCATTTCTGGGGTGGGCCGCTGCTTGGCTTGACGGCGCCGCATCCGCGCACGCTGGAACATACGACACGCTCGTTCACGCCGAACCCGGATGATGATCCGCTTCTCGTCGATGCAGACCAGCGCAAGGGCGGTGGCGATGAGAACCTCTGGATTTTTCGCCGGATCGCAGCGCGCAAAAACTTTGCGCCTGGTTTCTACCAGTCCGACATCTGCCTCGTGAATTGGCCGATGATCGACTACATGGACGGCACGATTATCGACGTTCCGGACGAGGAAAAGGCGCGCCATCTGAAATCGGCGGCCGACCTTTCTTATTCTGTCTTCTACTGGCTGCAGACGGAAGCACCGCGTCTTGACGGGGGGCAGGGTTACCGCGGCCTGCGTCTGCGTGGTGATATCACCGGCACCGAACATGGCCTTGCCATGGCGCCCTATATCCGCGAAGGCCGGCGCATCAAGCCGGTAACTCGGATCGTTGAACAGGACCTGTCCTTTACAGTGCGCGGGGAAAAAGGCGCGATGCGTTATCGGGACAGTATCGGCGTCGGCATGTACCGCATCGACCTGCATCCCTCGACCGGCGGTGACAATTATGTCGACGTCCCGTCCTGCCCATTCGAGATCCCACTCGGTGCGTTGCTGCCGCAGCGAATGAAGAACCTCATCCCGGCCGGCAAGAATATCGGCACAACGCATATCACCAACGGTTGCTACCGCCTGCACCCTGTCGAATGGAACATCGGCGAAGTGGCCGGCATGCTGGCGGCGTGGTGCCTGGAGAAGGGGCTGACGCCACACCAAGTGCAGGAAGGCGACAGCCATCTGGCGGAATTCCAGGCGGCCTTGACCCGCGAAGGCATCGAAATCCGCTGGCCGGAGATCGCCGCCTACTGATTGTTGATCGAACCCATCTTTGGAGGAGGACTGGGAATGCTTTATCAAAGGACTTTGAAAACAACCGCCTGCGCGCTGGCGATCTTCGGATCGCTTGCGCTAGGCGGAACTGCCGAGGCGCAGGATGCGGTCAATCTTCGGATGACAATCTGGAGCGCCAATGAAGCACATCTGAAGCTGTTCAACGAGATCGCCGCGGGCTTCAAGAGGGATTATCCGAATGTCAGCGTCACTTACGAGTCGCTGCCGTTTGAGACTTACACGACGGCGCTGACGACCCAGATCGCCGGTGGCAACGCGCCCGACATGGCGTGGATCTTCGAGACTTCGGCCTATGACTTCGTCAAGTCGGGTGCACTTTACCCGCTGACCGATACTTTAAAGGCGGCAGAAGGCTATAATCTCGAAGAAGTCGGCACCGGGGCCACCGAACGCTGGACTGAAGACGGCAAGCTATACGCCTATCCGTTTTCGACTTCGCCGTTCGCCGTTTTCGTCAACAATGACCTGATCAAGGCTGCTGGCGCCAAAACACCGGCCGAGATGATCGCTGCAGGCGAATGGACTTGGGACAACGCGATCGGAACGGCCGCCGCCGTCGCCAAATCCGGCAAGGGTGGTCTGGTCGTACGCGACTTCAACTATCAGGCATGGCAATACCTTACCTCTGTGTGGAGCGGATGGGGCGCATCGCCCTGGAGCGAAGATGGCAAGACCTGCACCATGGCCGACAAGCCGATGGCGGATGCGCTGACCTTCATCCACGACGCAGTGTTCACCAAGAAGGCGATCCCCGGCCCGGGCGAGACAGTCGATTTTTTCGCCGGCAATGCGGCGATGACGATCACCCAGATCAGCCGCGCCTCGCTATTGCCTAAGGAAAAGGCGTTCAGCTGGGATCTCGTGCCGCTGCCGAAGGGCTCGGCAGGTGAATATGCGCTGATAGGCCAGGCGGGCATCGGCGTCATGCAATCGGGTAAGAATGCTGAAACGGCCGCCGAATTCGTCGCTTACATGACCAATCCGGAAAACTCGGCCAAGCTCAGCCAGTTCTTCCCATCTGCGCGCAAGTCGCTGCTGAATGCCGATATCCTGAAAAAGACCAATCCGTTGCTCAGGCAGGAGCAGATCGAAAAGGTCGTGATTTCAGGCATCGCCACCGGCAAGGTCATGCCCGGTCATACCGGCTTTGCTCAGATCCAGCAGATGGTTCGCTCCAATCTCGACGCCGTGTGGCGACCGGAGGCGGACGTGCCGGCTACTCTTCAGAAAATCTGCGGCCAGATCGGCCCGTTGCTGAAGCGCTGAAGGAGGTTGGTCATGGCTGTCGCGCAGGAAAACGCTCGTCCGGAAGGCCGTTCCTCATCGCCGTTCTGGACGATCGCGCGGCGCGACAGCCTCGCCGGCTTCCTCTTCATTGCACCACAACTGATCGGGATCGTTGTCTTTGTGCTGATCCCGCTCGGGCTGGTCTTCTGGTATTCGCTGCACGAGTGGAACGTGCTCGCGAATACCTTCACCTATACCGGTGCGCAGAATTACCGGATGCTGATGGAGGACGAGAACCTTCTCGAAGTGTTGGGCGCGACGGCGATCTTTTCCGCCGGGCTGGTGATCTTCAACCTGTCACTGGCCTTGCTGCTGGCCGTGCTGCTGAACCAGAAGCTCGCCGGCATCGCAGTCTTTCGCACCCTGTTCTTTTCTCCAGTCGTGGTCTCGTTGGTTGCCTGGACGATCGTCTGGGGCTTTCTCCTGCAGAAAAACGGCGGCATCAATGGCATGCTCCTGACGTTCGGCATCGAAGGGCCGAACTGGCTCAGGGAAGAGACGACCGCGATGATTTCGGTCATCGTCGTGCAGGTGTTCAAGAATGTCGGCCTGAACATGATCCTGTTCCTGGCTGCCTTGCAGGGCGTGCCGAAGGAACTCTACGAAGCAGCCCGGATTGACGGCGCGCCGGCCTTCAAGCAGTTCCGCCGCATCACCCTGCCACTGATCAGCCCGACGATCCTGCTGACCTCGATCATCACCATTGTTGGCTCGCTGCAGGTCTTTGCCCAGATCGCGGTGCTGACCCAGGGCGGGCCGGGTCTCTCGACGACGGTGCTGGTCTACTATCTCTACCAGCAGGCGTTTCAGTTTCACTTCTTCGGCTACGGCTCGACGCTGTCCATCCTGCTGTTTGCCATCGTCGCCATCCTGACATTCGCCCAGTGGCAGATGCGCAAGAGGATCGTCTTCTATGAGAGCTGATATTTCCCCGCGCACGAAGGTGGCGCTCTACGGAGTGATGTGCGTACTGCTCATCCCCTTCGTCTTTCCGACATGGTGGATGGTGACGTCGTCGCTCAAGCCGATAAGCGATATCTTCGCCTTCCCGCCGCAACTCGTGCCGCAAAGCTACGACTGGACGACTTATTCGAAGGTCTTCGAATTGCAGCCCTTTGTCCAGCAGTACTGGAACTCCGCCTATATCGCGGCGGTGGTGACCGTCGGCACGATGATCATCTCGTCCATGGCGGGTTATGCCTTTGCCCGGATCAGATTTCCTTACGCGAATGCGGTCTTCATGATCGTGCTGCTCGGCCTGCTGATCCCGTCCGAGGTGACGATTGTGCCGTTATTCCAGATGTTTCTGAAGGCCGGCATGGTCAACACTCACTGGCCGCTGATCCTCGTGCCGATCTTCGGCGCGCCCAGCGTATTCGCCACATTCGTCATGCGACAGTTCTTCGTGACGCTTCCGGCCGAACTGGAAGAGGCAGCCCGCGTCGATGGTCTCGGACGGTTCAAAATCTTCACCAGGATCGCCCTGCCGCTGGCAAAACCTGCGCTGGCCTCTGTTGCCATCTTCACCTTCCTGCATTCCTGGAACCTGTTCCTCGAACCTATCGTATTTCTTTCCAGCGCCGAGATGTTCACGCTGCCGCAGGCGCTTACCCAATACACGGATGCGTATGGTGGGCCGATGTGGAACATCCAGCTTGCAGCAGCCACCCTGACGGCGCTGCCCGTCCTCATCGTCTTCGTTATTGCCCAGAAGCAATTCGTCGAAGGCCTCGCCCATACTGGCCTCAAGGGCTGAACAACCGGATCATATCATGGCAGACGTCACCCTTTCCGATATCCGCAAGAGCTACGGCGCAGTAAAGACTATTCACGGCGTCGATCTCGACATCAAAAACGGCGAGTTCGTTGTGCTGGTCGGGCCGTCAGGCTGCGGTAAGTCCACACTTCTGAGAATGATCGCCGGTCTGGAAACGATCACCGGCGGTACCCTGAATATCGGCGATAGGGTCGTCAACGACCTCGACCCGAAGGACCGCGACATCGCCATGGTGTTCCAGTCCTATGCGCTTTACCCGCATATGACGGTTGCGACCAATATGGGCTTTTCGCTGGAGCACCGCGGTGCCAGCAAAGCCGAAATCACCGAGCGGGTGAATTGGGCGGCGGGCATATTGGGCCTTGGCAATCTTCTTGATCGTTATCCGCGCCAGCTCTCCGGCGGCCAGCGGCAGCGCGTCGCCATGGGCCGCGCAATCGTTCGCAATCCGCAGGTTTTCCTGTTCGACGAGCCGCTGTCGAACCTCGACGCGAAGTTGCGTGTCGTGATGCGCGGCGAGATCAAGGCACTGCATCAGAAGCTGAAGACGACCACTATCTACGTCACTCACGACCAGGTGGAGGCGATGACCATGGCCGACAGGATCGTCGTGCTGAACGGCGGCAGGGTAGAGCAGATCGGTGCGCCGCTTGATCTCTACGACCGTCCGGCCAACCAGTTCGTTGCGGGTTTCATCGGATCGCCGTCGATGAATTTTATCGAGGGCAAGATAACGGAGGCGGGCTTCCAAACATCGGGCGTGGTTTTGCCCCTGCCTAAGTCGATAAACACCGCAATGGGGCAGGCTGCCGTCTACGGCATTCGCCCCGAACACTTTCGATTGTCTGACCATCCCGGTCACGCGGGTGTTCCCGCCGAAATCGTGCTCATCGAGCCGATGGGGCCTGAGACGCAAGTGACGATGAAGTTGGGGGGAAATCAGGTAACCGGCGTCTTCCGTGAGCGGATCACTAGTGCGCCTGGCGAAGTGATGCACGTCTCGCCGGAGGTCGGCTCCATTCACCTGTTTTCTGAAGACGGTGATACCCGCCTCAACTAATGACGCGCTCATAACGCGATATGAGTGCTAAGCGAACTTGCGACCGCGTCATACAGCAATCGACCGGTTTGGTGGGGCGATCGATTTCCAATTGCTTAGGGATACTAGGTACGGTCGACAGTTCCAATCCCTTCATCACTGCGAAGCCTCTACGGGCTTGTGCGATCTAACAATTTCGCCCGCTTCGGCGCGGCGCCCGATGATCGCCTCTCGACAAAGGTCGACGCGATCAGGATGCGTCGTGCGTGCACCGGTTGACCCCGCGTTTCGATACGTTCCAGTAGAAGGCGCATCGCTGTCGCACCCATTTCGACCCCCTGGACCTTAATGGTCGTCAGGTGTGGGGAGATCTGGGTTGCCGCGGAGAAGTCGCCGAAGCCGACCACCGACATGTCTTCCGGGATGCGGTAACCCCGCGCCAGGAGTTCGGAAACGGCTGTGAGTGCCAAGCCATCATGGGCGCAAAACAGCGCCGTTGGCGCAATGCCAGCCTTGTGAAGCATTTGCAGCGCGGGGATAAAGCCTCCATCCTCCTTGAACCGCAAATCATGCAAACGCGCATCGGCATGTTGTTCGAGACTTTCGCGCAGGCCGTGATACCGCTCCATCCGGCCACGAAATCCTTCCTCGCCCTGCAGGAACGCGATGTCCCGATGGCCTAGCCCGGTCAGATAGTCGCCGACTG
Source organism: Endobacterium cereale (assembly GCF_009617585.1). Classification (GTDB taxonomy): domain Bacteria; phylum Pseudomonadota; class Alphaproteobacteria; order Rhizobiales; family Rhizobiaceae; genus Neorhizobium; species Neorhizobium cereale. The sequence continues at coordinate 78,022 of NZ_WIXI01000037.1, forward strand.
CGATGCCTGCCTCATGATCCGTTCCCCCGACATGGTCCGCCTGTTCCAGAGGGGAAACCCAGCCGAGCCGCACCACCGGGACGCCGGACAACTTCAGGATATCCAGGGTTCTTTGCTCATGGGGGCCGACGAGAATGATGCCCGCGCTGTCCTTCACCATAGTCTCCACCCTATTGGCGTCGTGCGTCCATTGCAGGCGAACAGGCTGACCGAGACGATGCGCTTCCCGTTGCATACCGTCCTGCAGCATCGTGCGTAGTTCGTAGCTGACGTTGTCGACCCGATCGTGGAAAATCACCGTGATCTCGCGCTGTTCTTCTACAGGCCTAGGGCGGAGATATCCCAGTTTTTCAGCAGCATCTTCGACGCGTTTCCGGGTAGCGTCGCTAACGCCCGGCTTTCCCGAGAGGGAACACGACACCGCGAATTTCGACAAGCCTGTGTGGTTGGCGATGTCCTGCAATGTAATCCGGCCCATGACCATCCTCATCGTCAGACCGGCACGCCGGTCTTGGAAACAAAATTCAACATAACGCTTTACCTAACAAATTACATAATACAAGCTGACAAAAAAAGAAGAGATAAAAGCTGCCTTGACAGGGCAATTTGTGGAAACGTGGCGGGACCGATCCTGAGGAGGGGAGGCCATCCTGGCTGCGACGTGAATGGAGGAGGAAAGTCATGCAAGGATTTAGTCGCCGCGCGTTTCTGGCTGCGAGTACTGCCGCTGTTATTCTGCCTGCAATGCCTGCGCTTGCGCAGGTGACTCCCGCCAGGGAGCCGGCCATGCTGGAAGCTTTGGTCAAGGCAGGGAACCTTCCCGCAGTCGCGGATCGCCTGCCGATCAACCCACTCGTCGTAACGCCTCTTGATCGCGTCGGCACCCATGGGGGTGACTGGAACAGCGCGATTGTCGGTGGTGGATCCCTATCAATGCTGTTTCGTTACCAGGCCTACGAGCCTCTTGTTCGTTATGCGCCGGATTGGTCGGGTGTGGTGCCGAACGTCGCAGAGCATTTTGAAAGCAATACCGATGCGACCGAATTCACTTTCAGGCTTCGCAAGGGGATGAAGTGGTCGGATGGAGAGCCTTTCACCACCGAGGACATCCTGTTCTGGTACGAGGATATCTTCGATTATGATGGCCTGAACGACGTTGGCCAGAACCATCTGCGAGCTGGAGGCAAAAAGGCGCGGTTCGAGGCTGTCGACGACGTCACGTTCAAGGTGATCTTCGCGGCACCCAACGGACTATTCCCGCTGCGGCTCGCTTGGGCAAACGACGACCAGACGACGCGTGCACCGAAACATTACCTGAAGCAGTTCCACATAAAATATAATCCGGATGCCGAGCAGCAGGCCAAGGCCAAGGGAGCTTCCGGCTGGATCCAATTGTTCCAGCGTGAAGCTGGTCTCGTCGTCGACAACGAGTTCTTCCAGAACTCGCAGCGCCCGGTCATTCACGCCTGGAAAATGGCAATAGCGCCGGGGCAGAGCACCGACCGCGCGGTTGCCGAACGTAACCCCTATTATTGGAAGGTCGATACCGAGGGCAATCAACTGCCTTACCTTGATCGCATCGTTTACCAGATGGTGGCCGATGCACAGGTCTTGCTGTTGAAAGCCATGCAGGGTGAGATCGACCTGATGGACCAATACATAGCCACCCCAGCCAACCGTGCCGTCCTTTACGACTCCCAGGAACAGGGCAAGTTCGGCCTTTATACGCTGACCTCGACCGAGACCAACGAGATGGTCTTCCAGCTCAACCTCAACCATCCTAACGAGGCCAAGCGAAAACTCTACAACAACAAGGATTTCAGGGCGGCGCTGTCTATGGCACTGGACCGTCAGGCTATCATCGACACTGTGTTCATCGGCCAAGGAACGATCTCGCAGCCCGCCGTCCGGGCGGAAGATCCACTCTACAACGAACGCCTGGCTACACAGTTCACTCAGTACGATCCCGATGCTGCCAACGCCCTGCTGGACAAGATCCTTCCGAACAAAGACGGTGAGGGTTTCCGACAGGATGAAAGCGGCAAACGGGTGACGATCATCTTCGAGATCGATCAGGCGCGCGCAACGTTTCTTGACATCTTCCAGCTCGCGTTGCCAATGTTCCAGGCGGTCGGCGTGGATGTGCAGATGCGAAGCATGGACCGCTCCCTGTGGGAGGTTCGGGTTCGCCAGGGCATCGAGTTCGATGGCACAGCGCATCGCTTCGGTGGCAATGGCGGTATCGCAGCCATCCTCGACCCACGCTACTTCATCCCCAACACGACAGAAGCCCTCTACGCTAAGGGGTGGCAGTTATGGTACCGCGACCCCGCATCCAAGGGAGCGGTCGAACCACCCCAGCCGGTCAAGGACGCGTTGGAACGATATGACCGCGTGCTAGGCTCGCCGGATCCAGAGGTACAACGTAAGTTGATGGCAGAAATTCTCGAGATCGCCGCCGACCAGTTCTATGTCTTCGGCGTCTGCCTGCCGAGCGACAGTTACGGCGTGGTGCGAAACGACATGCAGAACGTCCCCAAGACGATGCCGAACTCCTGGGGTTATCCGACGCCGGGACCTGCGAACCCCGAGACCTTCTTCAAGGCCTGATCACACTGTCTCGTCCCTGTCCTGGAAAGGTCCGGGACGCGTACTTCAACCTGTTGCACGTGCCCCACGGCGCGAAGGCACCCTATTGCCATGGAAAGCCCATATGCTGCATCGACCAAGCGAAGCCGTTGTTTCCACCGATCGTTCTCCTGAATGGTACAAGTCCGCCACCCGCTGGACACAGCTGACATTCGCGGAAGATGATCCCGATAAATACGATCCGGAATTCTGGATCGACGTGTTTCGGCGCACCAAGTCGAACGCAGTGTGCCTCTCGGCCGGCGGCTACATTGCCTACTATCCCAGCGAAATCCCGCTGCATTACGTGTCGAAATTCATCGGCGGCACAGACCCATTCGGCACCATCGTCGAGGGAGCTCGCAAGCTTGGCATGCATGTCATGGCGCGTGTCGACCCGCATGCCATCCACGCGGACGCGGCGGCTGCCCATCCGGAGTGGGTAGCGATCAACCGGGACGGTACGCCACGCGAACACTGGGCCTTCCCCGGCATCTACGTGACCGACGCGCTGGGAAGCTACAACCGCGACTTTACCACCGAGGTCATCCGGGAGATCGTCACCAAATACGACATCGATGCGGTGTTCGCCAACCGCTGGCAGGGGCACGGCGTTTCATACAGCGAAGATAATCAAAGACGTTTCAAAAGCGAAACCGGCTTTGACCTTCCCGCGAAAGCGGATGCCACCGATCCCGCATGGCAGGCATGGGCCGCATGGCGCCGGCGGGTACTCACGGACCTCGTGGTCTACTGGGACGAGACGGTGAAGGCCATCCGCCCCCACGCGAGCTTCATCCCCAACATGAGCGGTTCATCGCTCATGGAGTTCGACCTGTCACTCATCCAGAAGCATTGCCCGATCCTGTTCGTTGACCACCAGGCGCGCCAAGGCGTCGAGGTCGGCTGGTCTGCCGGCCGCAACGGCAAGCGCATCCGCGGGACGTTCCGCGACCGTCCGGTCGGGCTGATCACCTCCATCGGGCCGGAGGAAGAATATCGCTGGAAGGACAGCGTCCAGAGCGGCGAAGAGATCAAGCTGTGGATCCATGATGGCATGGCGCAGGGACTGTTTCCCTGGTTCACAAAATTCAACGCCTGCGTTCCGGATGATCGCTGGGTGCAGCCGGTCGTCGAGGCATTTAACCTGCATGCGGACATCGAGCCACAAATCGAGGGAATGCAGCCGACAGCCGAGATCGCCATCATCGATCCGTCGACGACGCTCAGGCACTGGGCACCAGAAGAGCGGCACATCGCCGAACACAACGATCTCGGTTTCTATCACGCCCTGGTCGAAGCGCGCATTCCGTTCGAGTTCCTCTCCGACCAAGTGATGACCCCAGAAGCACTCGACCGCTTCAAGCTGATCGTACTGGCCAACGCTACATATCTATCCGACGAACAGTGCTTGGCGATTGAGCAATATGTCCAGCGCGGCGGTTCGGTCGTGGCGGCAAGCGAGACCTCGCTCTACGACGAAGTTGGCACTCGACGGGATGATTTCGGTCTCTCGCGGGTATTCGGCGCATCTCTGACATCGGCTCCACGCGGTCCTGTCAAAAACACCTACGTGGCGCTGTCCGGCTCGCACCCTGTCAACAAGGGCTATGAGGGCGCCTCTCGCATCATCGGCGGTACACGTCTGATCGCTGTCGATGCAGATGCGACGGCAGACACCCCGTTCCTCTACGTGCCTGACTTTCCAGATCTGCCGATGGAGGAGGTCTACCCCCGGGAGGCGCCGACCGGAGCCGCCGTCGTTGCACGCGACACCGGCCACGGAGGACGCGTCGTCTACATCCCGTGGAATATCGGCGAGGTCTTCTGGAAGGTGCTTGCTCCCGATCACGGCCGATTGATCGCAAATGCGGTGACCTGGGCGATCGGCAAGGATCATCGCGTCCGGGTCGAGGGCAAAGGGATCATCGATATCGCCGTCTACGAGAGTGAGGACGCCATGGCGATCTTCCTGGTCAACCTCACCAACCCGATGATGATGAAGGGTCCCTTGCGGGAGGTCTATCCGATCGGTCAGCAAAACCTGTCGATCGAACTGCCGAAGGGGCGCAAGCCGGGGGCGATAAAGCTGCTCGTTGGCACTGAAGCGGTTTCAAGCCGTATCGTGGGGAACCGTGTCGAAATCCTGGTGCCTACCATTGAGGCTCTTGAGACGGTTCATCTCACCTGGCAGTCGTGAGCCAAGCAATAGCAGCGGGAGGAGACCATGCTTGCTTATGTGGCGAAGCGCGTTCTGTACATGATACCGACCTTGTTCGGCATGTCGCTGATCGCCTTCATGATCATCCAGTTGCCGCCCGGCGACTATCTGACGTCACTTCTGTCCACCATGGCCGATGGGGGACAGAACCTGGACGAGGCCACGATCGCGCGGTTGCGCACACAGTACGGCCTCGACCAGCCGGTCCATGTTCAGTACTTTGTCTGGATTGGCGGAATACTGACCCGTGGCGATTTCGGCTACTCATTCGAATGGAACCAGCCGGTTTCCACCCTAATTTGGGACCGGATGGGATCAACTTTGCTGATCTCGCTGGCAAGCCTTTTAATGGTATGGGCGATCTCGCTCCCAATCGGCATTTATTCGGCGGTGAGGCGGCATTCGTTCGGCGACCACGCCTTCACGTTGCTGGGATTCATCGGGCTTGCCGTGCCGAACTTCATCATGGCGCTTACCTTGATGTATGCCAGCTATCGGTTCTTAGGGCAAAGCGTGGGCGGCATCTTCTCTCCCGCCTTCGTTGATGCTCCCTGGAGCCTTGCCAAGCTCACGGATATGCTGAGCCACATGTGGATCCCGGTGATCGTCATCGCCATGTCCGGCACTGCCGCCATGATCCGCATCCTCCGAGCGAACCTCTCCGATGAACTAAGCAAGCCCTATGTGATCACGGCTCGCGCCAAGGGACTGCCCGAGCACAAGGTTATCCTGAAATATCCCGTGCGCATCGCGCTCAATCCGTTTGTCAGCTCTATCGGCTGGGTGCTGCCGGACCTCGTCTCCGGTGTGACCATCACAGCGATCGTTCTGAACTTGCCGACCGCCGGTCCTTTGCTCCTGCGCGCGTTGGTTGGCCAGGACATGTATCTGGCGGGCAGCTTCATTCTCCTGATGGGTGTGCTGACGTTGGTTGGGATGCTGATCTCCGACATTCTTCTGGCGGTGCTTGATCCGCGAATTCGGTTCAACTGAGGGGGGCGCCATGTTGATCGACAGAAATTCTACCGCCTTACTCGAGACTGGTCCCGCCGTCAGCCCGCTGAAGTCGGGAGGGAAGGTCAAAACTCTGGAAGCTGCCGGACAGTGGACCCTCATCCGCCAGCGCTTCTTCCGCCACAAGGTCGCGGCTGTTGCCGGCGGCATCATTGTCGTGCTCTACTTGATCGGCGCCTTCGCCGAGTTCCTGGCGCCCGGCCTGCCCAACACGTCCCGGCCCCAGTTCACCTTTGCACCACCTCAGAGGATCTCACTATTTGCGCCGAATGCTGATGGCGAGACCAGGTTCCTGCCACATGTCAAGGGCTACAAGATCGAGATCGAGCCTAAGGCGCTACGCCGTAGCTTCGTTGTCGACCAGACGAAGGTCATACCGATCGGCTTCTTCGTCAAAGGTGCGCCTTACAAACTCTGGGGTGTCATCCCGATGGAGACTCATCTGGTCGGTCCACTGGATGCGCGCGAACCAATGTATCTGCTTGGTTCCGACCGCCTCGGTCGAGACCTGATGAGCCGCCTGATCTACGGAACGCGGGTCTCTATGTCGATCGGGCTCGTGGGCGTGGCGATTTCGCTGTCGCTTGGCGTGATCATGGGAGCAGTTTCCGGTTACTATGGCGGTTGGGTCGATACACTCATTCAACGGATCATCGAGATCGTCAGCGCTATGCCGACCATTCCGCTCTGGCTCGGGCTAGCGGCTGCAATCCCGCTTAGCTGGTCGCCGCTTTCTGTCTACTTCATGGTAACGCTGATCGTATCGCTTCTGAGTTGGACGGGGCTCGCACGAGAGGTCAGGGGGCGCTTTTTCTCGCTGCGCGGCGATGACTTCGTCACTGCTGCGAGGCTGGATGGGGCCGGCGAGCGGAGGATCATCTTTCGCCACATCTTGCCGTCGCTCACTAGCCATATTCTCGCAGTCGTGACGCTCGCCATCCCGACAATGATCGTAGCGGAAACGTCCTTGTCATTCCTCGGCGTCGGCCTGAAGCCGCCGGTCGTCAGCTGGGGTGTGTTGCTTCAGGATGCTCAGAACGTCCGCACGGTCGCAACCGCGCCGTGGTTGCTCATCTGGCCCAGCCTCGCGGTCGTGCTCGCGGTGCTGTCCTTCAATTTCTTCGGCGACGGCCTGCGTGATGCAGCCGATCCCTACGACACTTGAGAGGAAGTTCGATGATGAAGCCCAATGCGCTGCTCTCGGTCCGCAATTTGTCGATCGATTTCCACCTCCGGACACATGTGCTCCACGCTGTGCGCGACGTCACCTTCGACCTGAAGCGCGGAAAGACGATGGCGCTTGTCGGCGAAAGCGGTTCGGGAAAATCTGTCACGGCCCGCGGCCTGATGCGGATCATCGACAAGCCCGGCCGTATGACCGGCGGCCAGATCCTGCTCGACGGCCCGGACGGGCCTGTGGATGTCGCCCAGTTTAAGGAGGGGAGCCGCGAGGTGTTGGGCATCCGCGGCGGTCGGATCGGACTGATCTTTCAGGAGCCGATGAGCTCTTTGTCACCGGTTCATACGATCGGCTCGCAGATCGTTGAGGCGGTTCGCCTGCACAAGCGGGTCTCGAAGAAAGAGGCGCGCGTTCGTTGCATTGAGTTGCTGCGCCAGGTCGAAATCCCGCAGCCAGAACTGATGACCGATCGCTACACGTTCGAGTTTTCCGGCGGCATGCGGCAGAGGGCCATGATCGCCATGGCGCTCGCCTGTGATCCGGAAGTGCTAATCGCCGACGAGCCGACGACGGCGCTCGACGTCACGACGCAGGCGGAGATCCTCGACCTCATCAAGCGGCTGCAGGACGAGCGCGGCATGGCAATGCTGCTAATCACCCACGACATGGGGATCGTCGCCGAAGTTGCGGATGAGGTTGCCGTTATGCGCTTCGGCAAGATCGTCGAGCAGGGGCCGGTCGACGACATCTTCCACGCAAGCCGGCATCCGTATACGCGACAGCTTCTCGATGCGACGGTCAAGCTGGAAAGTGGCGCGGCAGGGCGCGCGTTGCCGGCATCGCTCGCTCCGACCGTCGCGCCGGTTCTCTCCATCAGAAACCTGACCAAGATCTACGGCGCACCGTCACGCATGTTTTCGCGCGGCAGCGGTCGCGGCCTGGTCGCCGTCGATGACGCCAATCTTGATCTCTTCCCCGGCGAAAACCTCGGTATCGTTGGGGAGAGCGGCTCGGGCAAGACGACGCTCGGCAGGATGATCCTGCGCATCGTAGAGCCGACGTCGGGTAGCGTCACATACCGTGCCGACGAGGCGGCCTCACCGGTCGATGTCACGACGCTCGGCAAGGCCGATCTGCGGCGCTATCATCAGGATGTGAGGCTGATTTTCCAGGATCCGTTCGCCTCGCTCAATCCGCGCATGACAGTCAAGCAGATCATCGGCGATCCGCTCGTCATCTCCAAGGCCATGTCTGGCAGGGCCGTGGAGGCGCGCGTCGCCGAGTTGCTGGGCAAGGTGGGCCTTGATCCTCTTGCCATGGAACGTTACCCGCACGCGTTTTCAGGCGGTCAGCGCCAGCGCATTGGTATCGCCCGGGCGCTCGCGCTCAATCCCAAGGTGATCGTCGCCGACGAGGCGACCTCCGCGCTCGACGTGTCAATCCGCAGCCAGATACTCGACCTGTTGCTCGACATTCAGAAGCAGTTGCACCTCAGCTTCGTCTTCATCTCTCACGATATCTCGGTCGTGCGGTACTTCTGCGACCGCGTGGCGGTCATGCACAGGGGAAAGGTCGTTGAAGTCGGCGATGCGGAGTCAATCCGCACCAACCCGTCGCAGCCCTACACGAAGCGGCTGATTTCCTCCGTCCCCAATCCGGATCCCCGCAACAAGCGCATGCTTCACCGCCTGCGCGCAGATCAAGTTTGAGCCGTTCAGCATGCCTAAGTTCGCAGCCAATCTTTCCATGCTCTACACCGAGCATTCCTTCATCGACCGCTTTGCCGCCGCCGCTACGGATGGCTTCCGGGCGGTAGAATACGTCAGCCCCTATGAGGAAGTCCCTCAAGCGATCGCCGCCGAGCTGGCACGCCATGATCTGCAGCAAGCCCTGTTCAATCTGCCAGCCGGCAACTGGGCAGTAGGCGAGCGGGGCATAGCCTGCCTGCCGGACAGGGTCGCGGAATTCCAGGCATCCGTGACCAGAGCGATCAAGTACGCGGACGCACTCGGCTGCCGCAAGGTCAACTGCCTTGCCGGCATCGTGCCCGCCGCCGTTGAGCCTGACGTAGCCGAGGCGACGTTCGTAGATAATCTGCGCTATGCTGCCGAACAGTTGGCCGATGCCGGAATCTCGCTGGTCTTCGAGCCGATCAACACCCGCGACATCCCCGGCTACTTTTTGACAACGACGGATCAGGCGGAGCGGATCATGGATCGGGTTGGCCATTCCAACCTACTGATCCAATACGATTTCTATCACATGCAGATCATGCAAGGTGATCTCGTCTCCACCTTCGAGAGGCTGCGGGGCAAGATCGGCCATGTTCAGATCGCTGATAATCCTGGACGCCACGAGCCGGGGAGTGGGGAGATCAACCATGACTTCATCTTCAGGCGCCTGGATGAACTCGGCTACGACGGCTGGGTCGGGTGCGAATATCGACCAGCCGCCGGCACCAGCGAAGGACTGGGCTGGATGAAGGCATATCAGTAAGGAGATTGAGCTTTGAAGATCGGATTTATCGGACTGGGCGTCATGGGCCGCCCGATGGCGCAGCACTTGATCGAAGCGGGCCACGAGCTTTACCTACATCGGGTGAAGCCTGCTTCGACGCATCTTGTCAAGCATGGCGCGACGGCCTGCGCTTCCGCCATGGAGGTGGCGCAGGCTGCCGAAGTCATCATTCTCATGCTGCCCGACACGCCTGATGTCGAAACCGTGCTGTTTGGAGAAGAGGGGGTTGCGCAGGGTCTTAGCAGCGGCAAGCTGGTGATCGACATGAGCTCGATTTCGCCGCTGGCGACCAAGGATTTCGCCGCCCGTATCGAGGCCTGCGGTTGCGACTATGTCGACGCGCCTGTCTCGGGCGGAGAGGTCGGCGCAAAAGCCGCCTCGCTCACGATCATGGCCGGCGGAAAGCCGGAAGCGTTTGAGCGCGCAAAGCCCCTGTTTGAAAAGATGGGCAAGAACATCACGTTGATCGGCGGTGTCGGCGATGGTCAGATCGCCAAGGTCGCCAACCAGATCGTCGTCGCCCTCAACATTCAGGCCGTATCGGAAGCTATCAGGTTTTCCAGAAAGGCGGGCGCCGATCCGACCGTCGTTCGCAAAGCCCTGTTGGGCGGTTTTGCAGCGTCGCGGGTTCTCGAAATTCACGGAGAGCGGATGATTAACGAAGCCTTCGAGCCCGGCTTCCGCATGCGCTTACATCATAAGGATCTGTCGTTGGCGCTGGAATCCGCACGCCTGCTGGAGATTATGCTGCCCAATACCGCAATGGTGCACCAGTTGATGAACAGTGCCCTGGAAAAAGGTCTGGGTGACACGGACCACTCGGCGCTCATTAAGGCATTATGACGTTGCCACCGCGAAGTTCGACCGACAGGAGCAACGCACGATGATCGCAGACCCCCGACTGTTCTTGACATCGCTATATGAAGCGGCGGTAGAGGCCGCCGATCCATTGAGCAGGATCAGGGACCTTCTGCCACCTCCGCCTGTTGGCGGGCGTGTGGTCGTCGTCGGCGCCGGAAAGGGCGCAGCACAGATGGCGCGTTCGCTGGAGAGGCTTTGGTCTGGCCCTCTGACAGGTGTGGTGGTTACGCCCTATGGTTACGAATGCGAGACGCAGTGCATTGAGGTTATCGGTGCGGCGCATCCGGTCCCGGACCAAGCGGGTCTCGATGCTGCCGAGCGATTGAAAGCAGCAGTATCGAACCTCTCGAACCAGGATCTCGTGATTGCACTGATCTGCGGCGGAGGTTCGGCACTCCTGCCCGCGCCGCCGGACGGTTTTGCTCTTGCCGACGAGATTGCCCTGAACGAGCAACTGCTGGTGTCAGGTGCTCCGATCTCAGCGATGAACGGAGTTCGCAAGCAATTCTCGACGATCAAGGGAGGAAGGCTGGCGGCTTTGACAAAGGCGCGGGTGGTGAGCTTCGTGGTGTCAGACATTCCTGGAGACGATCCGGCATTGGTGTCGTCTGGCCCAACAATCCCTAATTTCGGCAGTCGTCATGATGCCCTGGAGATAATTGCACGGTATCGGCTAAAGCTCCCGCAACGAATGCTCGACTTCATTGGATCGGACGCCGCTCGCGCACCGAGCCCGGCGGATGCACCCTTTGCCAGGCACAGCCACCACCTCGTATCCTCCGCCCGCATTTCGCTCGAAATGGCAGCAGCATCTGCCCGCGCCTCAGGAGTAACACCCTTAGTGCTGTCGGATTGCATCGAGGGCGAAGCGAAAGATGTCGGCCGTGTGCACGCGGCCATCGCACGCGAGATCGCATTGGATAATAGCCCGTTTATCCGGCCCTGCGTGCTGTTGTCGGGTGGCGAGACGACGGTTACACTTCGGTCAAAGTGCGGCAAGGGCGGACGGAACGGAGAGTTCGCGCTGTCTCTCGCGCTTGCGATCGATGGTCTCGATGTGTTCGCACTGGCCGCCGACACCGATGGTATAGATGGCTCAGGGGATAATGCTGGGGCATTTGCTGATGGCACCAGCGTCGCCCGCTTCATCGCGAAGCATGTAAACGGCGATGCGAAGCTTTCGGCCAATGACAGTTATGCCGCCTTTGCGGCCGTCGACGATCTTTTTGTCTGCGGACCGACTGGCGTCAACGTCAATGATTTCAGGGCTATACTGGTCCGATAAGGCTCGTAGTGAGTATGGGACGCAGGTTCGAATCCTTTCAAGAGCTTAAGCTATCATCGCTCGAAAGCTCCTCGCTGTATGTCTAGTGGGGAAGATTCGCGGAAGGATAAACCGCCGCGCCAACCTTCTGAGCCGCAGCCACCAAGCGTTTATCCCTCGTCCACAAGCTTGATCGTCGATCTAGGAGGGTTGAAGTCAACAGATGTGCATCGGTATAGCCGATCCCCATGCTGAATACCGAATAGCGGTCAATGACTGTCATCACCTCTGCATGGGGCGCGACCACTGCCTCACGCTGAGCTGCAAGAAACGCTAATACCGCATCCCGATCTCGCAGACTGCCTAGGGCCAGTTCGCCGACAACGAAAGGGTGGCAAAGCAACCGATCATCTCCGATGATTTTGGTCAGCTCCGAGTCACCGTGTCGAAAATGATCAATCCAGATCGAGCTATCGACAAGGATCACTTGCTCAATTCGCTCCGGCGGCGAGGTGCTACCTCAGCCTCGGGCATAGTCCCGCCAAGGGCGATCAGCCGTTTGCCGGATTCGACTCTTACCAAAGTCTCGAGTGCTTGACGCACAAGAGCCGCCGTTTCCTTTGTGCCTGTAAGGGACTTGGCCCGTTCCATAAGGTTGTCGTCGAGACTAATAGTAGATCGCATAGGTAGCTCCAGTGTTGAAACACACATAGCACCAATTGGTGCAATAATCTACGCCTCTCGAGCAGCCATTGCCACCAAGCCTATCGCGTGTCGCCGGTTCAATCCCCATCAAGGCGAAAGAAGGCCCTCTGCCTTACCCGGACGCATCAAAAACAGCACTTCCGTTTCGGCTTCCGCGCATCAGGTGGAGCGAACAGGTCTCAGGTTAATAGACTTGTTGTGACAACACGGTAGAAGATTACTCTTATGCCGATTTTCCAGCTCTTCCCGGAATGTCGATTGGGAGTTCCTGCCACCCGAGTCAAGAGTTCCGTCCATTGCGCCTCACATTTCTTATCCTCATCGCCATTGCGGCGCTTTCCTCATGTGCCCGACCGGGACCTGAGAACCTGATGGTCGTCGCTTCTGTTCACCAAGCGACGCGTGTTGCAATCCTCGTCGCGACCGACCGTGTTCCCGATGACAGCAAGAGCGGGGCTTTCACCGCTGGCAGAGGTGATCGATTAAGATACTCCGAAGTCACCCTCTCGATCCCACCGACACATCGGCCGTCCAAAATTGAATGGCCAGTCTCCAAGCCCGATCCGCGGACGTCCTTCGCGGTGATCGGCCGACGTGACCTGACAGCTGGGGAGTTTGCGACGCTTGCGCGGGGTACGGCCGGGTCACCCGTCTATGGGCGCGCCGGAATCTTTGTTCATGGCTACAACTACAGCCATCAGGAGGCGCTCTTCAGGCTGGCCCAGATGACTGCAGACTCGAAGGTCCAGGAGCGGGCCATTCTCTTCGACTGGCCGTCGCAGGCAGAGGTGACAGGATATGTCGCCGACAAGGATTCGGCAGCCTTCGCGCGGGACGATTTTGCTCAGGTCCTCTCCGATCTTTCGGCCGTCGGCGTGCGTCCCACGATCATGGCGCATAGCATGGGTGCATGGCTGGCGGTCGAGTCGATGCGGCAGCTGTCGCTGATGGGGAAGAGGCACGTCGTCCGGTCAATCGATCAGCTCGTTCTCGCAGCGCCCGACATCGACATTGATCTTCTGCGCAAGCAGTTATCAGTGACAGACAGGCTTTCCAAGCCGATCGTCGTGCTGGCGTCGAAGGACGATGTCGCGCTTGCGCTTTCCAAACGGCTTGCCGGATCCGCGGCAACTGCGGGCTCCCTGGATATTGATGATCCAAGAACGCGAGAACTCGCCATCGAGGAAAACCTCGATATAGTCGACATCTCGAAAATCCCGTCGCTGAACGGCACCAACCATGATCGGTTTGCATCGCTGGCAGCGGTCTATCCACAACTGCGGCAAGGGTTCTCCAACCGGGTGGCGGGAACAGGCGCGATCGTGCTGAACGGGGTGGGCGGCGCGATCTCGGCGCCATTCAGGCTCGGGGGTGCAATCCTTGCTCAGTGACGCATCCTTGGGGATTCGGCCGGACCGGTTGAAGTTTACACCGACGGCTCGTTCGACAATGGATTTGGTGGAGAGGATGGACGTTCGTCGTCATCGACAACAAAGCTCAAATCGACGAAGGATGGGGACAGTTAGCGAGGGCTCGTGAAGAAAGCCGAGAAGAGCGATATGGCGCGATAGAATAAGGCCTCAATATGTAACCTGAACCAAAGGTTGACTTTCGGACCGCTCGCCTCTATTTGTAGTTTATCGATATTTTGCTTGCTGAGCTTTGGTTACCGCGCGATTAGCACCGTGCTTTGAACGAACCTTCCTTTCAAAAACATCGCTATCTCCATCCGCGTTGCACCTGTTGCGCGGTCGATCAATCATGCTTTGAAAGGGTTCATCATCATGACCACCGGCACAGTAAAATGGTTTAACTCCACCAAGGGTTTTGGCTTCATTGAACCTGACAATGGCGGCGCTGATGCGTTCGTCCACATCTCGGCGGTCGAACGTGCTGGTATGCGCGAAATTGTCGAAGGCCAGAAGCTTGGCTACGAACTCGAGCGCGACGTGAAGTCGGGCAAGATGTCGGCTTGCAATTTGCAGGCTGCCTAAGCCAACCGGGTATCTGCTTTCCGTTGACCACGGATGTACTGGCACTGTCGAGAGCATGATACCCACCAAGGTCAGGCAGTTTGCCTGGCCTTTTTTGTTGCCGCCGTATTCGGACGGCCTGAACCGGAACCCCATGTCACAGACACACAGCAAATCTCGCCAGCAGGCCGAGATCGCCTTCGGCGATGCTCAAACACAGTTTTTCGCGCGCAACAGCGCTGTCGAAGAGCTCGACTCACTAGTTCGTGCCCGCGAGGAAAAGACCCTGCGGCTTCGCGAAGCACGGATGGCAAAAGAAGAGCACGACCGCACGGCAGCAACTGCTTCACTGCTCGCCAAGCGTGCGAAAATCCGCTGAATTTCTTTCGCAATCCACCCAAGGACAAACATTTGAAGAACGCTAGAAACAATGAACTCTCCGATCGCCGCGCCGCAGCAGCAGGGGCAAAGGCTGCTCTCCTGAATGCCTATCGCAGTGCAAAGACCACAGCCGAGCCAACCACTATGGCAAAGCGGGCGGAACGGATGGCCATCGCGGCGGCCAGGGAAGAGCGTCGCCTTGAGCGCGAACGGGTAAAAATTGCGGAGTCGGAGCGCCTGGTGACCGAGGAAGCCGAGAAGCTGGAAGCCGCAGCCGCCGAGGCTGAAGCACGCGATATGCGCGAAAAAAGCCTTATCGCACGGGTGATAGAGGATGAAGCGGCACGAAAGGCTGAGCGCGATCGGCGCTATGCCAGTCGCAAAGCACGACAGGCCTAGGTTCCCGGATCGGCCACACGCGTGTTTGCTGCCGGTTTGCATCGGTCATCGCGTTCTGCTGCCGAGGAGATATCGTTCCACGTCGCCGCCACAAACCTTCTTGATCTCGGCGACGGTGAAACCTTTGGCTCCGGCGCTCTCTACCAAAACTTTCGCTTGGTCGCGGAAATCGGCCTTGTCGCGGTAAAGCTCTTGTCTTTGGAGGAAAGATGGTAGCGGAACTCTATACGGCCAATGATCCCGAATCCCGCCTGGCGCTTTTCGACTTTGCCTTCGAGAACGCGCCGATCGGGATCGCCCTGGTCGATCTTGAGGGCCGCATCATTCGCCGTCTGTCGCTGTCGATCACCAGACCATATCTCCCTTGATGAAGGCGTCTAGAGGAAGACCGCGAGACCTTCCATATTGACGACATAGATGAACTCTTCCCATGCTTCGTGCGCAGATGCGAAGGATTCATTCCATTCGGTGACCTGGTCTTCTAAGCTTGTGACCTCCATCCGCCAATCATCACCGGCTGGGGGACGGAAGATTTCCACAATGACGGTGATGTCGTTTTCAGTGTAGCGGCCGGAGAGTTCTGAGCGTTCAGAGGAGGGAAGATCTGTCTGGGTCATGGGTCTGGCACTGTTGGTCGGCAGGCTCAAGATTACCGGAGGACGTCGAGTTTTTGCAAGCCGGCTAAGAGGCAATTGGCGCCGTTTTGATTCCAGCAAAAGTTGATGTAGACATCTGCCGCCATCCAACACAGCGTTCCATGCGCATCCCCAGGTCTTCAACAGCCATATGAAAAAGCCTCAGCGTAGTTTCGTCGTAGAATACAAATCCGGTCGTCGAAAACTCGACAGCAAGGCACCGAGCTCCATCTGGGGCAATCTGGACCTGAAGTCCGTGGCCCGCGATGTCGAGGTTGTTCTAGTCCAGAGCGAACCTTCCAAGCCGGGGGAAACGTCAGCACCAGCTCATGTCCCTGAACAATCCGCCCCGACCTCAGCAAGCATCGACATGGTCGACATTGCTGGTTTGGAGGTTTCAATCGATGATGTCAGCGCAGCGCCGGATAGGGCTGATGAGCAAGACATTGGCGCTGCCGTGCCGGCGATACGTCGGCGCAAGTCGGGACGGGCTGTCAGGGAGCGCCGATCGCCTGCCGGACGGCGGCTTCCACAAGACCGCAGACAAACACCGGTCGAGCACAATGAACCGGATGATCTCGAGCAGCTCGAGGTAGAGAACCGTCTTTTAAGGACGATGCTGGCGGCAAAACTCCGCAAGGAAAATTCGTGGCTTCGAGAGCGCCTCCAGCATCGATAACGGAGGGCGGTCGCAGATAGGCCATTTGATCCTGTAAGTTGATCGCCGATCCTTCGACGGAATCTCTTAAATCGACGGGGTTCTTGCCGATGAGCCCGCCTGTTTGCTCAACTCATTTCTTCGAGACCGCTTTCGGCTTCGGTTGATACAGGCGTCGCCTGGCATTCGACCGAAGAGCATTCCGGAGATCTTTGTCCGTCATCGCAAGATCGAACCATTCCGGATCGAAATGACTACCACACCAGCGAATGGTCTCTTCGAACTCCGGATCATCCGGGTCGGTGATGATCTCGAGAAACCGCTCGTAGCCCGACACGCCGCCAACATCTTCAGGCGGGCGCGCTCTGTCGCCGGCAATACAGCTGCCTTGTTTCGGCGTAGTCGCGAGCGTCAAGAACTCCTCGATCGCAATGGTGTGCCGCCAGCCGTCTCCGAAATCATAGTGGTAGCTGAATACTGCGCCCTCCTCGAAATCCAGAAGGCGAACCTCCGTCTGATCGAACACTCGGGGATCCTCGTCAGTCGCGTCTTCAGTCAGGATCTCGACGTCGCCATAACGTAGACCACCGATGCGAAACTCATAGAGGTGATAGTTCCACCAAGTGAAGGCGGCCTGGATCCCAAGGTGCAACTGTTCGAGGTTCCAATGAACCGGCAGGATCAAGCGGCGCCAGATGTCCGGATTGATCTCGTCGATAGAAACTCTGATCTGCGCGGCGTTCGGAGCTTTAAACATAGCATGAGTGAACAAGCACGGCGGTGGCCCGTCAAGAGGTCCTTCGTGGCCACTTGCCCACGCAGCTTGATCCTTGCTTAGGCGGTGCCGGAGCTTGCCACGTTCAGAGTTTGTTTTGCCCCGGTCACGAGCGCGACAACAGCCTGACGAGGCAAAGGCCGGGATAAAAGAAAACCCTGGAGATCGTCGCAGCCGAGACTTTCAAGAGCCGCTCGTTGCTCTACGGTCTCTACACCTTCTGCGGTGATCTTGAGGCCCTTCGCTCGTGCCATGTCGATCATCGCAACAACCAGCGCTCTGCTATCGCTGCGATGCATCTCGTCAACAAAGGACTTGTCGATTTTAATCCGGTCGACCTCGATCTTTTGCACGCGTGAAAACGAGGAATAGCCGGTTCCGAAGTCATCAATAGCAAAACTAACGCCAGCTGCTCGCAGCATCGAGATTGTTCGTTCGAGCTCGCCCCGGTCGTCTGCGGTCGCCGTTTCAGTCATCTCGATTTCCAGTCTGGCCGGGCTTACCTGCCACTTGGCCAGAGCTGTCAAAACGCGCAGCGCGTAGCCAGGCGATTCAAGTTCAAGCGTAGAAGCATTGACTGCCACCGAGATGTCAGGAAGCTCGGCCAGCGTCCTGCATGCGTCTTCCAACACAAATGCACCGATGTCGCTGATAAGGCCTATCTCTTCGGCCAGAGGAATGAACTGATCGGGACTGATATAGCCAAGTGTCGGATGGTTCCAGCGGGCAAGAGCCTCCAGCGAGCAGAGGGCCCCACTATTTGCAGCAAACACCGGCTGGTAGAAGGTTTCAAACTGGATCCGGGTCTCAACCGCTGATCTTAGATCGTTTTCCAACGCTCTACGCTTGCGCAACAGCTCGTCCATATGCTCCCCGAACAGCGCGTAAGTATTCCTGCCGGCGGCCTTGGCGTGATAAAGCGCTATATCGGCCTGGCGGGTCAGTTCAACCGGATCGCAAGAGCCGGCTGCAAACGCCACGCCGACGCTTGCACCAATAACGATATGCGCCACCTCGATCTCGAAGGGCATTCTCAGACCATGAACGAGCTTTCTGGCCAGTTCCTCGGCGTTCCGCGCGTCGTCGCCCTGCAGCAGGATCGTAAATTCGTCGCCTCCTATGCGGGCTATGAGAGCGTTAGGGAGAAGGTCGCGCATACGGGTTGCGGCCGAACTGATCAGCTTATCGCCAACCGGGTGGCCGAACGTGTCGTTGACAGCCTTGAAGCGATCAAGATCTACAAACAAGACGCAGTGCAGCTCGTCGGCCTGTGCGTTTGGGAGCCTTCGATCGAGTTGCTCGCCAAAGTGACCGCGATTTGCAAGACCTGTTAGTGCATCGTGAGAGGCTTGATGCCTAAGCTCGGCGCGGCTCGCAGCCAAGCGCTCCGAGCGACGCCAAATTGCGCCTCCAGCCAAACTGGTCCCCGCAAACAATGCGATGAACGCGAGCATGAGGGCAGGGGTAGTGGCCTCAAGTACGTGCTGCCCAGGTCGAAATGGTTTCCAACGGAAATAGCCGAATACCTGTCCATCTCGGGCAATCAGCGGTACGAAGGCGATGTTGCGTCCTGTCGGCTGTTTTGCCGCAAATTCTAGGTCAGCGAACTCATATTCTCGGCCGATCACTGCGGGCAGATCACCGTCGAGATAGCGGACTGCCACGTGTAGCATCTCTTGGCCAGGAATTTGCTCAAGATTACCAGTGTCCGACACGATCGGCTTCACACTAACGATCGCGGGTCGAAAGCCCACATAGGCAAGATCCGCTTCTCCTATCGATAGGATCGTGTCACTGGTGCCTTCGGTATCTCCGACAGACAGTCGCGCCTGGAGCATTTTGGCAAGCGGCAGATAGGCCTTCTGAAAATCGCCGGGCGTTGGAGCATGGTCTGGATCTGATGAGAACTGGTATAAGGATGAAAGGTCAGGCCTCAGGATTAGCGCGGCGTCGTGGCCGAAATAGCTGTGCATCCAGGAGCCAAGGTTCGCCTCGATCCATTCGAGGTTCCCGCTGGTTGCATTTCTGACGGCATCGTCCCAAACCGTTGCGCTTTCCTGATCATGCGCAACGCCAACCTTTAGCTTCGCGACCGTGAGCGTGACGAGATCGCGTTGCCGAA
Organism: Endobacterium cereale; assembly: GCF_009617585.1. GTDB lineage: Bacteria > Pseudomonadota > Alphaproteobacteria > Rhizobiales > Rhizobiaceae > Neorhizobium > Neorhizobium cereale. The sequence continues at coordinate 97,355 of NZ_WIXI01000037.1, forward strand.
GCGCCGCGACTTCATCGGTTCTTGCTGCCGCCCAAGTCAAACTGATGAGAAGCAAACCACAAAGCGCCAAGGAGGCACAAAACGGCAAAACCCATCGTAGAAACCACTGTGATTGAAGCTGCATTGTCATTCGCGGGCCGTCATCCTGTATTTGATGAGACGGTAAAACAGCGGCTGTTAAAACGACGCCAAGCAAGTTGGTTAGAAGCTGGTTAAAGGCCCGTGTACGCTAACGTACCAGTGCGATCGGCCGCTTGAAGTGAGAACTCTTTATGGGCTGAGGTAAGCTTCGAGCAAGCCTTGATTCGCAGAAGGCCTCGGCAGCTCTAAAGCCTGCGAGAGCCCAGCGACGATCATGAGGATCGAATGACTTTCGATGTTGAAATAATCCTTGACTGGCAACAACGGGGAATAAACGCCCGGGTTCTGGGTCTCTCTGCAAGCGAAAATCCAGTAATGCCGTATCTTGAAAGAACAGAGTGTCCCCAAGAGAGGGATGGCTGGCTGCAGAGAGCAGAGGCGTGGGTGTTCGGCTGGAATATCGAGAATGCGGCACGTGCCTTTCAGCAACCGAATTGCTTGTTTCGCGGCAGCTGATCGTGCTCATCCTGAACGGCGACGTGGTCCAGCAGAGGAGTATCGAACTGCTGGTATCACCACGAGGGTGGCCGAAGGAATTTCTCGCTGCTCCGCCACGGGCCTCAGCAACCGACCGACGGGATAGTGACGATCAAATCATCGGTCTGCGCTCAGAGATGGCCCAAGTCGTTACGATTATAGCGCGCTTAATGCTCGGAAACACAGGTTCGCTTCCGATCGAGAACTTGAACAGCTCGGCTCCCTACCGAGCTAGGATAATGTTTTAAGGATCTCGTTGTAAGATGATGGCGTCTCCCTTGTCACGGCACACCTTATCGATTTCTTTGTAGCCCAAGCGTTCAGCGAGACGAAGTGATAGAACGTTTCCCACAGCAATAAGACATGCTGTTGGCTGCCTGTGATCGCGCTCGAACCAATGCTGCACTGCTTGCGCTGCCTCGGTCGCATATCCGCGCCCATGGAACCCGCTTTGAAGAGTCCAGGACATTTCAATATTTGTGTCCGCTCGGCCCAGCGGGCGTTCGAACACCGCAAACCCTACTTTGCCTGCGTAAGTGTTTTGCGCGCGTTCAATTATCGAAAATTGCCCGAAACCCATCAACTGCCAGTGCCCGACGTCGCGTAAGAGCCGGGTCCAGATTTCGCTGCGGTTGAGCTTGCCGATCTGTCGTAACACAGGCTCTTCCGAGAACATCTCGATCATAGGCTTGAAATCGGAATAAATCGGCGGACGAAGAATAAGACGAGGTGTTTCAATCATGCTCTGTCAGTTCTATTTTACGAGAGTTGTGGCCGGGTATGATCATTCTAACGGGGAGAGCTAAAGTCCTCACCTGTATCTGGCATCCCGCTGGGATTGCTCGCGCCGAACCTATTGGCAAAAGAGGCGGTTCGTGAGGGCGAAGCTATGATCCGGCTGCAGAACCGGATGGGGAAAATTTAGCAAGATGGATGACATTCGATTCTGTGTCGGTTGCCTCGAAAACTGTATAGCCGTTCCGGCCGCGCCGCTTGGTCTCGTAGAGCGCGCGGTCCGCGCTGTCCAAAAGGATCTCAGGGTTTAACCCGGACGGACCTCGTGAAACGATCCCGATGCTGACCGAGAGAGGCACCTGCAGGGCGCCCCAATGCAGCGGCGTGCTCCCGACTTCGCCAACGATCCGCTTGGCGATAGCCTCAGCGTCGTTCACATCTGCGCCAATCATCAACAGACTGAACTCGTCTCCTCCAAGACGAGCAAAGACATCGCCCTGTCCCAACTGTCTCGTGATCAAATCTGCCACATGCTTCAAGGCAGCGTCACCTGCCGCATGGCCATATTTGTCGTTGATCGTTTTAAAGCTGTCGAGATCAAACAGGAGCAAGCTGAAACCCTGCCCACCGTGCGCCGTTTCGCAAACACTGCTCAGGTGCTTCATAAAAAGTCTGCGATTGGCGATCCCTGTCAGCTCATCCTCATTTGCCAGGCGCTCGACTTCAGTGCGCAGCCGTTCGACTGCCGAAATGAGAAATCCAAAGTTCCAGACGACCGATGCGAACAGGAAGATCAGTAGGTCAATCGACGCAGCCCGATATAGTTGGAGACCAGGCGCTGCGCCAATCACGATCAGAACGTTGCCGCCGGCGATCACGATGTGGGACAATACGCCTGCCAACATGGCTATGCCGGCGACGACCGCTCCGAGATCCCTTCCGTGTATTCGCAAAAGATAGGTGGCGGTTAGCATCAGCGGTATCGACTGTGCCAGCGTGTAAACAGGATTGCGGCCATACCACATGTGGAAAGTCGCGAGCATGGCCAATATGCTGCCAGCGACTAGGATGGAGGTTCTCGCTCCTTGAACTTTGTCACCGTGAAACTGACGCGTGCCACACAGGTTCAGATAGAATCCCAGAATGATAAAGCCATTGCCGGCAACTGTGTTGGCGATGAGGCCACTCTCCCCTTGCACAGAGAGAGCGAGCCCACCAATTACACCTGCCGCGCTACCGGCAAGCCAATAGCGCGGAGCTAGCAGATCCTTGTACCGATAGGCAATCATTCCCCACAGCATGCTGTGTGAAAGATTGAGCAGCAGGACGACAACGAACAGCGTGAAGAAATCCGGCATACGGCATCCTGTTTAGAGACCGGATGACGGCTACATGCGAGGGTTAAACACCGGATGAAAGATTTAAGACGTATTTGACTGAACGACCGCTCAACCGCCGGCTGGCCGCTGTCTTGACGCGCTGCCGCCGAGAAAGATCCCGTTCCCCCCCCCCACGAAACAAGTCATCTCGTGCAGCCTTCAGATATCCGGATAGCAATGGCACGCCGGCCGTCCTGCCCAAAAAGGGTCTGGTTTACCGTTGACACAATGAGCTTGTGCCAGGAGCGTGCCATCAAACTTTCGCGGAGAGAGTTAAGGAAATGGTTCAGTCGATCGTGGAATTGCGCAATATGGCGGCTACGGAGGCAGCAGTTGGTTGGGCTGGTGGACACACCATTGTCGTTGATAGGCCGGAAGGCAAGGCCGGCGGGTTGGGCCTAGGCTTCAATGGCGGGCAGCTCCTCGGTCTGGCAGTCGGAGGTTGCTACTGCAACGACCTTCGCTATATTGCCCATGACCTCGGTGTCGAAATCGGAGACATAGCCGTGACGGTTCAACTGGAACTTGATGGTGCGCCTCTTGTTGCCACCAACGCCGTCCTATCCGTGAGATGCACGACACTGGATGGGTCTGACCCGCAGACCTTGATCGATCGTGCTTGGTCGATCTGCACGGTAGCAAATTCCCTTAATCGTGGCGTACCGACGACGCTAACGGTATTCTGATTGCTTGATATCTTACCGGAGATAGAAAATGTTCACCCATATCATGATCGGCAGCAACGATCTGGAGCGAGCCAGAAATTTCTACGACGCCACGTTGGTTGCGCTGGGTGGCAAGCTCGGCGAAATGGATGCGAGAGGCAGGCTGATCTACGTCCACGAGGGTGGTCGGTTGATGATCACGAAACCAATCAATGGAGGGCCGGCGACCGTAGCTAACGGTGGAACGATTGGTCTTGGGGCCGCGAGCGCCGCTCACGTTCTAGCGTGGCACGAAGCCGGCATTACGCACGGTGGCGAAGCGATCGAGAGCCCTCCCGCGGAGCGTCCGAACGGGTCATTCGTCGCGTATATTCGCGATCCGGACGGACATAAACTCACGGCACGGACGCAACCGACGGGATAAGATCGGCGACCCCGACGCCTGCAGAGCGCTTCATCTGCGTCCCTTAGGTGTGAAATCGGACGAAGGAACCGTCCTCCTCGTTTTGAAGGGTGCAGCCATAAGGTCCAAGCTTCGCGAAACTTACCAATCATTGCAACGCTCTCGCGGCTGTGTCGACCCGACGCCTTTGCGCTCGCGCCGGACTAAAGCGCGCTGAAAGCGTTGATGTCAGCGCTTGCTTGCTCCCGGACTAGAAATACGTGTTTCCTTTCTCTTAACTTGGCTGGTTTGGCGAATCGATGGTTCCGTGGTTTGTTGAGAGCCTAGGTTCTCACTGCTGCGAGGTTGAGTTAGCCGACATAGGGACAGCCTGCATGGCTGCCGCCAGGAGCTCCTCGCGATCGCGCATGCCTCTATTGAACAGTCTGGCGACGGATGCCGTCAAGCTCCCGATCGCGACCGGATCTTTGACAATATCTATCGCTCGAGCGATCTCCTTGACAACGCTGGCGCACAAACGTGCATCTTCTCTCGAAATGGGCTCGGGCACTCTTTAGTCTCCCAAAATGGCCCACCCCGGCGGATGGGGCGGGCCTGTGAGTGATTAGAAATCCATGCCGGCGCCAGCGGGCAGCGCCGGAGCGGCGTCTTTCTTCGGCTTCTCTGCGATCATCGCTTCTGTCGTGACCAGCAGGCCAGCGACCGAGGCTGCATCCTGCAGTGCAGTGCGCACCACCTTGGCCGGGTCAATGACGCCCTGAGCGTAGAGATCACCATACTCGCCGGTCTGGGCGTTCCAGCCGAAGGAAAGGTCAGTCTTTTCGCGCAGCTTACCGACGATGATCGAACCTTCCGCGCCAGCATTCTCGGCGATCTGGCGAACGGGCGCCTCGATCGCCCGGCGGACGATGTCGATCCCGACGCGCTGATCGTCGTTGGCTGTCGGCAGACCGTCCAAGGCCTTCACCGCGCGCAGCAAGGCAACACCGCCGCCCGGCAGGATGCCTTCCTCGACAGCGGCACGGGTCGCATGAAGGGCGTCATCGACGCGATCCTTCTTCTCCTTCACCTCGACTTCGGTCGATCCGCCGACACGGATGACAGCAACGCCGCCCGCGAGCTTGGCAAGACGTTCCTGCAGCTTCTCACGGTCGTAGTCTGAGGTGGTCTCCTCGATCTGGGCGCGGATCTGCGCGACGCGACCATCGATCTCGCCCTTGGAGCCGACACCATCGATGATGGTGGTGTTTTCTTTCTCGATCGCTACCTTCTTGGCGCGACCCAGCATGTTCAGCGTGACGTTCTCCAGCTTGATGCCAACGTCTTCGGAAATGACCGTGCCACCCGTAAGGATAGCGATGTCTTCCAGCATGGCCTTGCGGCGATCGCCGAAGCCCGGAGCCTTGACGGCCGCGATCTTCAAGCCGCCGCGCAGCTTGTTGACGACGAGCGTCGCGAGCGCCTCGCCTTCCACGTCCTCGGCGATGATCAGCAGAGGTTTACCGGACTTCACCACGGCTTCCAGCACCGGCAGCATCGCCTGGAGGTTGGAGACTTTCTTTTCATGGATGAGGATATAAGGCTCCTCGAGCTCGACCCGCATTTTGTCCTGGTTGGTGACGAAGTACGGGCTGAGATAGCCACGGTCGAATTGCATGCCTTCGACGACTTCCAGCTCTGTCTCGGCGGTCTTGGCTTCCTCGACAGTGATGACGCCTTCATTGCCGACCCTTTCCATCGCTTCGGCCAGATACTTGCCGATCTCCTCGTCGCCATTGGCCGAGATGGTACCGACCTGGGCGATTTCGGAATTGCTGGTAATCTTGCGAGCGTTGGCTTTTAGCTCTTTAACGACTGCATCCACGGCGATATCGATGCCGCGCTTCAAGTCCATCGGGTTCATGCCGGAGGCAACCGCCTTGGCGCCTTCCTTGACGATGGCCTGGGCAAGAACGGTGGCCGTGGTGGTACCGTCGCCGGCAAGGTCATTGGTCTTCGATGCCACTTCGCGCAGCATCTGGGCGCCCATGTTCTCGAACTTGTCTTCGAGCTCGATTTCCTTGGCGACCGAGACGCCGTCCTTGGTGATGCGGGGCGCGCCGAACGACTTGTCGATGACGACGTTGCGGCCCTTCGGACCAAGCGTTACTTTGACAGCATTGGCGAGCACGTCGACACCACGCAGCATGCGTTCGCGGGCATCGGTGTTGAATTTGACTTCTTTAGCAGCCATTTGTTCACTCCTTCAATAGGCAGCTTTTTGACTGATGAGCGGGCGTACCTAGGCAGCCTGCTTCTGTTCGGCCTGGGCTTCGATGATACCCATGACGTCACTTTCCTTCATGATCAGCAGGTCTTCACCGTTGATCTTGATCTCGGTGCCGGACCATTTGCCAAACAGGATGCGATTGCCGGCCTTGACGTCGAGCGCCTGGATCTGGCCAGCTTCGTTCCGGGTGCCGGAGCCGACGGCGATGACTTCGCCTTCCTGCGGCTTTTCCTTGGCGGTATCAGGGATGATAATCCCGCCTTTGGTCTTCTCCTCAGAGTCGACCCGGCGTACGAGAATGCGATCATGCAGCGGTCTAAACGACATGTTTTCCTCCATGGACAAACAAGATGACGTTGATCCCCCGCGCCGAAACCGGATGACCGGCCCGGACGGGTGCGAAGCCTCTTTGAGCGTTTCGCGCGAAAAATTTATTTTCGAGATTTTCTGATTTCAAGAGGGTGGACAGGAAAAATTGGCACTCTCGGGTGATGGCTGCTAACATGCTGTAAAGGAACGATAATCGAGGTGGCGAGTTGAAAAAAGATTGATGCCGCAGCACACTTGCGTCATCCTTCTGCCTGTCATGAAAAGGAGATGAAGCATGCAGTTTTCGTCGGATCTTGAGCGGCAGCTCAACGGTTATGGCCTTACCACAGCGCATATCCTCTATCGTATTCCCGATTTCGAAACCGTCCTGCAGAGCTATGTCTGGCAGGATTACGACCTTGCGCCAGATTTCCCAGAAATGCGCAAATTCCTCGATTTCTGGCAGTCGTCTCTGGATGGGCCGCTGCATTCGGTTCGCTACAGCCATCAGCGCCTGATCGGGCCCAACGAATGGCGGCGCGTCGACGGTGAATTCAAGCTGCAATGAACCTTGAATTTTATTTTTCCACTTCCTAGCTCACCCGGCGATCGGGGCTTGATGAGCCCGGTCGCTTGACCACGTGTGTATGGAGTGAGACCCGAATGGAAGAGAACATCAAAATCATCAAGAGTGCGAGCGTCCCGGTAAGGGAGGAGATCATGGTGGATTTCGCCCGCTGGCTTGAGACCGCCTCACAGGAGGCGCTCGTCTATGGCGAAGGGCGCTTTGCCGTGATGTCTGCGAATATGGCAAACGCAATACGGGTCAATGCAGACGAACTTGCACGTGATAATCCGGAGGCGGCCGAGCGTGTCCTGCAGCAGGCCTGCGCCATGATATCGCAATTCAAAGCTGCCTATCCCCATCGTGTCTTCAGTCGGTCCGTCCATTAAACCGAGGCCCCCGGCGGATTGAATTCCCATGCTTCGCAGCAATCATGGAGCGCCTGGCCCAAGGCGATCGCTATGTCGTAGATGGGAGGGCTCTTTTCATCGGTACCTGGAGATCATGCATTCACGGCGCCAATAGCGAGCGAGCGGTAAAAACGCCACTTTGACCTTGCAGCGCGGATAGAATGCCGAAGCGGTCGTACGGCGTCGAAAAGGGTGCAATTTTTTCTGTCGCAGATCTTGAATCCGAAATTCGGCAAAACCAAATCGATCGCCGCCAGCCGCTGATAAAGGGCTGGCATCGCCGGGAGCGCTACGTGTAGCATCCCGTATCCATGTTGCTTCAAGGAGGATATGGCTATGGCAACATCTTATGATTACGCACCTCTCTACCGCTCGAGCGTCGGCTTCGATCGGGTGTTCAATCTTTTGGAAAATGCCCAGCGCGCCCGCTCGATCAGCGACTGGCCGCCCTATGACATCGTCAAGACCGGCGATGACAGCTACCGGATCTCGATCGCGGTGGCGGGCTTTGCCCAGGACGACCTCGATATCAGTTTCCAGTCCAATCTGCTGACGGTCACCGGCAAGAAGCAGGAGACCTCAACGGATGGATACCTGCATCGCGGCATTGCCGGGCGTCCGTTCGAACACCGCTTCGAACTTGCCGACCATGTCCGCGTGAACGGAGCGGATCTGAACAACGGTCTCCTGTCGATCGAGCTTGTCCGTGAGATCCCTGAGGCCTTGAAGCCGCGCAAGATCACGATCCAGAGCACACCCGCTTTGACCTCGGTCGCTCCAGCGCAGATCGAGGCGCAAAAGGCGGCTTGATATCTACATAATCCGCTAAATCGGGGCGCCGCTGCTACGGCGCCCGTCAACATTCCGGGTTGGGAAGGAGAGAGCAATGAAACCCGATATGTTCGCAAAGCCTGTCACCATTCTCGTCGGCCTGGGCTTCCCTGCGGAAGTTCATAGCGTCATGGACGCCTACCGGCACCTTGTCGAGTGGCCGGCCTCGTCCAGGGACGAGGTACACACCATCGCCCTGAAAGCATGCCAGGCGGCGCTTCGCGGCGAAATCGAAGCGGAGACCGCGCGCGGCCTGTTCGCAGCCTTCGCGGAAAAGCATGAGATTCTTGCCCCTGATACGCCCGCGATCCCGGCTTCTCGCATGCGGGGCGGCAGCGGTCCCCACGTGCAGTGAGGTGGTCTCATGAGAGACATCAGGTTGCAGCAGGTGGTCGTCACTGCAGTGGCAATGGGGCCGACAGTTCTGATGCGAGGAATGCAGCTTCGACGGCCAATCGATGTCGTGAAAGCGCCATCCCTGTCGATCGATGATAAACGGACGATCCTCGCCGCCTGGGCTTCCGATTTCTATGTGGTCGAGTCGAAGTCGGCGCTTCGGCAATTGCCCGGAACGCCAGAGGCTGTCCAGATCAACGAGATCCAGTCAGCCCTTATCGAACTCGATCGGCGATATCAGTCATAGAGGGTGGCGTGGGTATCGACCGGTCGGGCATTGGAATGTTCGACCAACCCACGTCCGCCTATCATCCGTCGAAACCGGACGGAGTTCGCACCTTCGCTTCGAACTCAAAACTCGTCCCAGCCGCCCGATGATCCGGCCGCCACCTTGGCCATCATCCGGCGGGCCGGCGATGCCACGTGCCTATGGCTTGCATTTGCCACCGCAATTTGGCGCGTTGCGAGGCTTGGGGCATCGGCACCAAGCTGGAAGCCCTGGATTAGCTCACGCAGCTTCGCCGTCTCCTGAGCGAGCGTCGCGCTGGCGGCATTGGTCTCTTCCACCATCGCGGCGTTCTGCTGCGTCACCTGATCCATTTGATTGACGGCGGAATTGACTTCGGACAGGCCCGTCGCCTGTTCCTTTGCCGAACTGGTAATCGCTTCCATGTGCTCATTCACGGAGACGATGTTCTGCTGGATCGTGCGCAAGGCCTCGCCAGTCTCGCTGACGAGCTTCACGCCTGTGCTGACCTCGTCACTCGAGTTGCGGATAAGCTCCTTGATTTCCTTTGCGGCTTGAGCGGATCGCTGCGCAAGCTCACGCACTTCCTGTGCCACGACGGCAAAACCCTTGCCGGCCTCGCCGGCGCGGGCCGCTTCAACGCCTGCGTTGAGTGCGAGCAGGTTCGTTTGGAAAGCGATCTCATCGATGACACCGATGATGTTCGAGATCTGGTTCGATGAATTCTCGATGCGAGACATCGCGCCAACCGCATTGGCGACCACCTTGCCGGAGCGCTCCGCGTTATCGCTTGCGGTGGCCGCGGCATGACGGGCCTCATCCGCGCGCTTGGCAGCATTGCTGACATTGACGGTGATCTCATCAAGCGCCGCAGCGGTTTCCTCAAGGGACGCCGCCTGCTGTTCCGTTCGCCTGGAAAGATCCTCCGCGCTCTGGCTGATCTCGCGGGTTCCCGTGTCAATCTGATCAGTCGAGTGTGCCACAGCGCCGAGCGTATTGCGCATCTGGCTCAGCGCCTCGTTCATCGTGCGCCGAAGTCCTTCGAAATCCGGCGCAAACGGCTGGTCGATGTTGAACGATAGATCTCCTTGGGCAATCTTGGTCAGTGCTTCACCAATGGTATTGACGGCATGAACCCGCTCGGTCACATCGGTTGCGAACTTCACGACTTTGGTGACCTTGCCCTTGGCGTCCAGGATCGGATTGTACGAGGCATTGATGACGACCACCTTGCCGTTCTTGCCATAGCGGGTGAATTCGGCTGCCTGAAATTCGCCTCGGCGTAACGCGTCCCAGAATTGCTTGTACTCAGGAGATTTCGCGTAATCTGGATCAACCAGCATACTGTGGCTACGGCCCTTGATCTCGTCCAGTCGATAATCGATCGCCTTGAGGAAGTTGTCGTTGGCCGTGACGATCTCACCTTCGGTGGTGAACTCGATGATGCCCTGAACACGGCTGATCGCCACCATCTGGCCTGCGAAGTCCAGATTCTGCAGCCTTTCCTTTGCATTGGCCCATTCAACGACAAATCCGGTTGTCTTCTGTCCTTCGAGCAGAGGCGTCACGATCAGGTCAAAAGCGCGGTGACCCACCCAGATCGTTGCCCTGTGCTGCGTCTTCAGGGCAGCCAGCATGTTGCGCTGGTGAGACGGGTTCTTGTGAAAGATGTCGATGTTGCTCCCGACAAGCTTGGCAAAGTCGAAGCGAGGCAGCTCTTTCTTGAGATCCGCCTCAGCCTCTTTAAGAAGCTCCATGACCGCATCGTTCATGTAGCGGATGTTGAGACCCGCGTCGGCAATCATGATGTTGGCCGTGATCGATTTCAGCGACTTCGTCTGCATCCGCGATATGGTGGAACTGCCGAACATCCTGTACGCCCCCTAGGTTCAGTGACTGCACGCGCCTCTCCGGTGCCCACGTTTCCGCACAACACGGCAGAGAGTGCTATATCTAGTAAAGCATGAACATAAATGATTAAAAATTTAGCAAAGACGTAGTTACAACGGCCACCTTCGCTGTAACGTTCGCTTCCGCAGTCGGCTGCGCGCCGCGTTCAGATTCACGGAAAACCCTTTCAACGCTTTGATAAGAATTCCCGCTCATTATCACCTTCCCGGATCTATATTGCGTGCCGGTCAGCAGTTCTGCCGTCGAGCCGGTGGTTTCGCGTCAGCTCGGCGGCATTCTGCCTCCGCCAAAGGTAACGGTCGTCTCAGTGCAAGCGTCTACTTTTCGGGATACGCACAGACCTGCGCAGGCCGTGGCAAAGAGCTGGTATTTGACACAGGTGAATTCCGGCCCCTCCATAAAATTCGGTAGACGGCCACTATAATTCTGAAATCTTACGTCGTTGCTTGGTGATGATCTAATAAAGCGGCAAGGGAACAATTTCGGACCTTGCGCATTGCATTGCATAATCACGAAACGTTCGCGCGTAAGAGGGGCGATAGTGATTTCGGCAGATAAAGGGAACCTCGCTCAAGCTTCGGCATCAAGGCGACGCGTGTTGATTGCCGAAGATGAAATCCTTATCCGGATGGACATAGCAGACACGCTTCGTGAGCAAGGCTGGGAGGTCGTAGAAACGGGAACGGCGGGCGATGCCCTTGCCGTTCTGGCGCGCGACCAACAGTTCGAAATGGTGCTGACCGATGTTCATATGCCCGGTGCCCCCACAGGCCTGGACCTGGCAAGGATGGTGAAGCGGTCCTATCGTCACATCAAGGTTGCCGTCATGTCTGGCTAGCATCGACCCACCGATGATGACCGGCATCTGTTTGACTTGTTTCTGCAAAAACCTGTTTTGGACCTCGTAAGCGCTTTATCTCCGCTGGCGGGCAACATCGATGACTGACGAGCCAGCATCCGAAACGATCCTCCTCGTCGACGCCGATCCTCTACAGCGCTCGACCGTTGGTCAGTATCTCAGAGACTGCGGGTACCGGGTCATTGAAGCGACTGATGCCGCGGAGGCAATCACTGCTCTCTCTCATCAAGATATCGAGATTTTGGTGACAGACATAGCTTTGCGGGATGCGTCCGGGTTCCAGCTTTCTGCAAAAGCCAGGGAAATCCGACCGGATCTCACGGTGGTGGTGACACACTCGGCTGAGCGAACCGCCAAGATCGCCGGCGACCTTTGTGAAGATGGTCCGCTCGACCACCCGCACCATCCCCAGCAGCTTGTCGACCGCATCAAGCGATTGCGACGATCCTGACGGTGCAACTGACATTGCGTCAGGTTCGTTAATGAATATGGTCGTGGTCGCTCCATTCCGTTTCAAGCGGCGCCCGGATTATGCAATTTACGCCCAAAACATCGTAATTTAGTTCGACTTCGCCCCGAAGATGGCCAGATGACAGCGCTTCGATCAACCGAGATCCGAAGCCTTTACGGCTCGGAGGCTGGACCTGTGGCCCCCCGGTTTCTTTCCACAACAGAGTGAGTTTTGCCTCTGATACGTTCCATGACACAGTCACCTTTCCCGAGTTCGCTCCCAAGGCACCATATTTCGCGGCATTCGTAGCAAGCTCGTGCAATATCAGCGTGAGGGCGACCACGGCCTTGGGTGAGACGTCGACATCAGGCCCACTGATCTCGAACTGCTCGGGCGGATAGGGAGACAGCGCCTCGGTGACTGCCGCGCGAAGGCTGGCAGCTTCCCAACTTCCTCTCGTCAGCAGGTCGTGCGCTCTGGCCAGGCTTTGTAAGCGGGCGTCAAAGGCTGCCCTTGCGGGTTCGATGTCCGGCACGCCGGCAAAAGTTTGACGAGCGATCGCGGCGACCGTCGCAAGTACGTTCTTCACACGATGGTTCAGTTCGCCAATCAGGAGATCCTGAACACGCTCAGCTTCTTTTCGGGCCGTAATATCGCGGGCAATCTTTGAAGCCCCGATGATCCTGCCGTCTGCGTCATAGATGGGTGAGACAGTCAAAGAAACGTCCAGGAGCCGTCCGTTGCTGTGCCGCCGGACGGTCTCGTGGGTTTCCACCCGCTCTCCCGCCTTGATGCGGGCGATGATGCGAGCCTCCTCGTCGATGCGGTCGTCTGGAACGAGAAGGGTGACAGGCCTACCAACGATTTCCTCGGCGCAGAATCCATAGAGCTTTTTGGCGCCACTGTTCCAATCGGTAACCGTCATGGCGAGGTCAATACCGAGGATCGCATCTTCCGACGAGGCGATGATTGACGCCAGGCGCTTGAGTTTTGCCTCGTAGCCAACCCGTTCCGTGGTTTCATTCACGATGCAGAGCACCGCGAGCACCTGGCCGTGTTCATCGGAAACGGGCGAATAGGAAATGTCGAAGTAGACTGTTTCCGGCACGCCGTGTCGTTCGATGTAGAAGGGCCTATCCTTGGCAACGATTGTTTCGCCGCCTTCTCGAACTTTCAGCAGAAGCGGCTCCAGGTCGTCCCAAAGTTCAGCCCAGTTTTCTTTCGCCGGCCTCCCTAAGGCTCTCGGGTGCTTGTTCCCGATCGATGGGGCATATGCGTCATTATAAACGGCGGTGAAGTCATCCCCGCAAAACATCACGATCTGCGCACCCGACGGAATTACGATGTCAACCGCACACTTCAATTGGGGCGGCCACGACGACATCGGTCCAAGGCTGGTGCTTACCCAGTCGTGGTTGCGAATAATGTCAGCCATCGAGCCGTGATCGGGGGTGGCCGGATCGTGATTATGCATTGAAAGCCCTCTCGCCCTCCATTTATTTGAGAGCTTCCGATCAGCAAGTCAACGCATATCGCGGTGAAAATTTTCGGCAGTTTCAAGCGTAAAGCTCATTTGCTACATGGTGTTAGCGCAACAGACCGTCCGGGTGACAGATCGGGGATTGGATTACGCTCAAGCCATGGGTTGGATGGAGAACACTCGGCTCGCGGACCACATCGCTCAACACCCCTCGTCCGAAAACAATGGCGGTGGCACGCGCAATATTCTTGTCAGACAGAAAAAAACAGGCCGCCGAGGTTATTCGCGGGCGCTACGACGCTTTAGACCCGATCGTATGTGAACGATGTCAGGAGGCTTGTGACGAAATTGCTCGCCTTCTCTTTGACGAGAACCTCGGTCCACTCGTCAGTTCCCCGCAACATCAGCCCGGTGTAGATACTGTCGACGGCAGCCTCTTCGATCCGCTTGATATGAGCGTGAAACGAAGCTTCGTCGCCGGATCTGTAAAGGTCGCGAACGACCATTCTCAGAATTTCCTGGATCGCAATTTGCCACGCGGTGTTGATCGCCTGAAGTTCACTGGTTTTATCGCTGATCGGATCTCTTGTGATTTCTGGCCGGTCTCGCCGCAGGCGTGTGCCTTGGCGTCAGGCACAAAAAAAGGCCAGGCAATCTGCCTGACCTCGATTGGTAGTTGCTTTCGACAGTGCCAGTACATCCGTGGTCAAAGGAAAGCAGTTACCGATTATACAGCCTGCAGATTGCAGGCGGACATCTTGCCCGACTTGTTGTCGCGCTCGAGGTCGAAACCGATCTTCTGGCCTTCGACGATTTCGCGCATTCCGGCGCGCTCGACGGCAGAAATGTGCACGAAGGCGTCAGCGCCGCCGTTGTCAGGCTGGATAAAGCCGAAGCCCTTGGTGGAATTAAACCATTTTACGGTGCCAGTGGTCATGATGAACCCTTTCATAGCAATAGAGACGACCGCAACGCAAGGCATTGCGGATGATGATAACGATCGTTTTAAAGGGAGGGTTCGTTCAAAACGCGGTGCCAGTCGCGTGGTAACCAAAGCTCGGCAAGAAAAAATCGATAGCTCAGCTTATAGGCATTTGAGATTGGGACGCCAACGTTCTAGTTTTCTACTGTACTGACCAGTGAAGAATTCCCTTCAATCCTTGCGAAACTCACATCCCCCGATCGTGACCGGTTTCATCAAAATTCAAAGGGCATGTTGCATAAGCCATGGCCACATTGAAGTTTTTTGAAAGGCAAATATAAGATCAAAGTGGCTCTTCCCTGAATGATGGGCGCCATCGATTTCAATATGCGCCGCGCACTTTACGGAAGACGAACATGCCCAAACAGAAGAAATCCACTGTCGTTAACACCGGAATCGCAGGATTGAACGAAATCCTGCGCGGAGGGCTTCCTGCATCAAATCTTTACATGCTTCAGGGGGCGCCGGGATCGGGCAAGACCACGGCCGCGTTGCAGTTTTTGCGCGCAGGTGTCGAGGCTGGGGAGAGCTGCATCTATGTGACGCTTTCTCAAACGGCTGCAGAGCTCGAGGCCATCGCAGTGTCGCACGGCTGGACGCTTGATGGTATCCGAGTCGAAGAGCTGTCAACCTCAGGCACGGTGAACGAGGCCGACGACCAGAGTATATTCCTGACCGCGGATCTGCGCCTGGACGAGACAAGAAAAGCGATCGAAGCGGCGATCGAGGAGCACAAGCCTCGTCGCCTTGTCTATGATTCACTCCTCGAAATCCGGCTGATTACAGGTGATAGTCCACGCTTTCGCCGAGAACTGATCGGCTTCAAATCTTTCCTTGCGAAGCGGAACGTCGTCGCGCTGTTGCTCGATACCCAGACCCCCGGCTATGACCGTAGCGGCGAGGAAGTCGAGGGGCTGGCACACGGCGTTATCCGCTTTGACAAGTCGCTTGAGGAATATGGTGGCGTGCGTCGCCGAATAGAAGTCTCCAAGATGCGCGGCGTGCCGATCGCTGATGGTTATCACGATATGGCGATCCGCGAGGGGCAGGGGGTCGTCGTTTTTCCGCGTATCATGTCCAGCGCCGCCGTAGAAACGGCCAAGCCGCAGTTGATCAAGTCCGGTGTCGCCGAGCTCGACGAGATGTTCGGCGGTGGCCAGGAGGCCGGGACCACGACGCTGGTCATTGGACAGTCAGGTACTGGTAAATCGACCATGTCGTCCCTCTATGCCACTGCGGCTCTCGAACGGGGTGAGAGCGTGGCGCTCTTCCTGTTCGAGGAGCGGTTGGAAACCTTCTTCCGTCGTTCTGAAGGCTTGGGGATGGAACTCAGGCAATTCCACAAGGATGGCAAACTCGTCCTGCGGGACTTCAATCCCAACGAAATCTCCCCCGGTGAATTTGGCCAGATTGTTCAAGACGCCGTCACGCAGAACAAATCACGGGTCGTGGTCATCGACAGTCTGACAGGCTATCTGAACTCTTTGCCGCATCGTGAGAAAGCGGTTCGCGACATCCAGTCGCTGCTGAAGTACCTCGCCCGCTCTGGGGTCCTGACGATGCTGATTGTTGCTCAGCACGGTCTGATCGGCCAAAATGTCGGCATCGATGTGGATGTGAGTTTCCTTGGTGATACCGTACTCCTGCTGCGCATCATGGAGCACGAAGGGCGCCTTCGCCGAAACATCACCGTGGTCAAGAAGCGTCACGGTCCCCACGATCTCAATATCCGTGAGCTGATCATAGAAAGCGGAGGCGTCAGCGTCGTCGCTTACAATCCTCTCCCGGACCCGAAATGAATGATTTCCCGGTCGATAGCGAGCTGGACTGGGTGCTCGTCCTTGCTCCGTTTCGCAAGGATGCCGATTACGTCGCTGCTTTCCTTCGAGAGCAGAAGATCGAGGTCAAGGCCGCCAAGGTAGACGGGGAGCTGGTCGAACATCTGGCTTTATCTCCTGGCATCATCGTAATCACCCACGAGGCCCTCAACCCACAGGTTATCGTACGGATTACAACGCATCTCGCGGAGCAGCCCGACTGGTCGGAAGTCCCGATTATTGTCCTTTTGGAGCGGACAGCGCCGATTGAACGGATCCGCAACCAATTGCTGACTTCATGGCCGGGCTCGCGTCTTTTGTTTTACACGCGTCCCATCGCGCCATTGGAGCTTGTAAACGGCATACAGTCGAACCTGTTGGTGCGGCTGCGCCAACGCCAGGTCCGGGATTCCATCGAGCGGGAGCGAGAACTGCGTCTAGAGCTCAATCACCGGGTCAAGAATATCCTGGCGAGTGTTACGTCGATCTTCCAGATGACCCGGCGCGGCGCCACGTCCGTTGAGGGCTTGACAAGCGATTTTGCCGGT
Source organism: Endobacterium cereale (assembly GCF_009617585.1). Taxonomy (GTDB): domain Bacteria; phylum Pseudomonadota; class Alphaproteobacteria; order Rhizobiales; family Rhizobiaceae; genus Neorhizobium; species Neorhizobium cereale. The sequence goes on from NZ_WIXI01000037.1 coordinate 114,230, forward strand.
CGGCTTCAGGCGCTATCCAACGTCCACAGCGCCGTCTTTGAAGCCGGCGGCGAAGAGGTTTCGCTTTCAGCCGTGATTGACCTGACGGTTTCTCCCTACAACAGCGCCGGCGTGAGCCGCATTCATGTCAGCGGGCCGGATATCGTTGTCAGCCGGGACGCAGGCACAGCGATCGCGCTGTGCCTGCACGAGCTGATCACGAACGCCATAAAGTATGGCGCGCTTTCGCATCCGTACGGGCATGTTGACCTCTTGTGGTCTGTTGCCGCAAACGGCAGTTCAGAACTCTCTCTGAGCTGGACGGAAATCGGGGGACCGGCTGTCCAAGAACCGACGCGGCAGGGTTATGGTACGCGCTATGTGCGCTCCGCGCTGGGATCGTTATTCGGCACGGTTCCGGAAATCATCTTCGCTCCAGGCGGCTTTCGTTTGTCAGTGAGCGGGTCTCTGTCGCGCATGTCGGCGCAAAAATAGATCACGCATATCCTCAATCATGGATTGAAATAACCTTCGGCTGTAACTTGCTGAAAGATAAAATAGTTCTCCTCGGATCAATCTGTCGTCCAGCGCGTTCATCAGGTTCGCATAGTCGAAAAGACACATGTGAAGCGTCAATTGCGGAGAGTTTGAGGGATGACGCAAAAGGGGATCACTGTCGTTGTCGTTGAAGACGAGGCGCTTGTAAGACTGGATATGGTTATGTCGCTCGAGGACGAGGGGTTCATTGTGCTCGAGGCCTCAAATGCAGACGACGCCATCGACATTCTGAACGCCCATCCCGAAATCCGCTTGATGTTCACCGATATCGACATGCCGGGCAGCATGGACGGTCTGAAGCTGGCTGCTGCAGTTCGTGACAGGTGGCCGCCTGTCAAGATCATCGTGGCTTCTGGCCACCGTCAATTGAGCGATGAGCTTTTACCGGTTGAGGGCAAGTTTTTCAGCAAACCGTACGACCACGGCCGCGTCATCGCGACCATGAGGGATAGCCGTAGCCTAGGTATCTACCGCGCTGGCAGGCCCCATTTTCCGGGCAGCGTTCGAAGCTGTTCATGGATGAGTTCGCTGGGATTGACCGCCGGACCAGCGTCAATCCAGAGTCCATAAGTAAGGCATGTTGGACGGTCCGAGACACCGAACGCAATGTCTCTGCATTGATGTTGGACCACCGGACGAGACCACCCTTGGTAAACAAGCTCCAACTGACGCCCGCGTGACATACCCGCTTTTTGTTGCACTGCGGTATTGGGAATTTGGTAACATATTCCAATGACTCTGCTCCTATCTCGGTAGGGAACCTTGGGGGCAAGGATGAAGAAGAGGATACGGCTGCATCAGGTTCGCGTCGGGATGTATGTTGAGGAGCTTGAGGGAGCGGATCTTCCGCTTCCGTATCTTGGGCCTGTTGCGTCTCTCTTCGACGTCGACCTTATGATGAACAGTCATGCGATCAGTGTCGTTATAAATACGCAGAAGGGCCTGGACGTTGATACCGATCACAAGGAAGTCGTGCTTGATGTGATCGGTTTTGAGTCTGCTCTCGCTTCAAAGGGGTCTGCCTCACTTTGTGTGGAGATCGGCCAATTGCACGGGCATCATCCGCGCTCTGAGAAGCTCTGCACCCGCCCGGCCATACATGGCGCGCTTGATCGTCTTCAGTCGGTTGATCTGACCTTCCGCTTGACCATTGCTCCAGGGCAGGTCGATGGCGTTACAGACAGCGTCGATATCGCGGCGGAGGACGCGGGCAAAGCGGGCCAGGAAAACCAGGCCAGAATGAACGGCATCATCAATCCATTCTTCGAGCCTTGCCGACTTTCGGCTACGAAATATTCCGCGAAACCGCATGGAGAAGCTGCGCAAGGTGGCGAACGTCTGGGAGCCTTGTTTAAGGGCGTCCACTTTCCGCTCTTGATTGACGGTCAGCGCCCCGCGCGGCTTGATGCAAAGAGCAGCGGCGACAACCGGTGAGATCCAGTGACCAGTGTGGGGATCACGCACAGGCGCATTGTCATATACGCAATCGACGAGGCCAGTCCGAGCCGGCGCCGCATCACCTTTATCCTCATCCTCATCCGCTTCCGGCCTCTCCGACCGGCGCCAGGTTGCCAGGAGACGTTCAAGATTGGAAAAGCTGCCGGTGTACCCGCGGTGCTTGATGTCATGAAACAGATGCCGCCCACGGCGGTTGCCGTCCTTCCAACACTGGGTGAGAAAGGCTTCGAAATACAGAGGAGATGTCGGCTGCAGCGCTCCCCTGCGTCGGTCGGGTGGCGTTTCAAACGTCAGCCATTTCGCGATGCTGCGACGGCCGTATCCTGTGCGACGCGCAATCTCCGAGCAGGTCAGGCCTTCTTTGCTCAAGGCGTGCACCGTCTCGAACACCTCCTTCCGGGACTGCCTATGTGTCCGTCGAAGCTGATTGCGCAACCGCTTTTCAGGCGCCTCCTCATGCAAAGCTCGATCGTCATGATCAGTTTCGATGTCCTCGTCTGGCAGCAGTGCTCTGCCTGTAGCTCGGCCGGAGAGGCTCATCTGTTCCTCGATCGCAAGACGCAGGTTCTGGAAGAGATGAAAGCGGTCAGCCACCTGAGACGCTTGCGGGGCACCTTCACGAGCAGCCTGCGCATATAGCCCGCATCGATCTCGACTGACCACCTCAATGGCGGGATGCCGCTTCAACCATTGTGTAACGCTCGCCACGCTACGATCTTCGAGAATGTCCATGACCTTTCGGCGCTCGAGATCAACGATGATCGTGCCGTAGCGCCACGATTTCCTCCAACTCCAGTCATCAATGCCAATGATCCTTGCAGGAGGTTCGTCGTCGGCCCGTGAAGCACTCCGCTTCAAGTGCCGAAGGATGGTGTCGTCGCTGACCGGCATCCCGAGCTGGTTCATCAAGCGCTCTCCCGGGCGTCCGCCTGTGCCGTGACCCAGCAGGGCCACTATCTTTGTGACCCTCGCTGTCCTGCGCGCGTAGGGCGAGGCAATATCCGGGATCGGGCCCGAGAATGTTCGTCGTTTGCACTGCCGATATGTGCAACGCCAGCGGCTCAACCGAAGCCTTACTGTAACTTCATTGCCTTGGATTGGCAGGTCCTGAAGACTGCGGTACGACCAGCCGTGCCGACTAGTGCTATGCCTCCGGCAATCTGGACAAATGCCCGAGGACGGTCCGCAAGCCGACACAACCCAGTCACCGTCGCCGTTGGTTGCGATGCTTTGCACCTTGATGCCCGGACCGGGCGACCATTTTGATTTTGTTCTCATGCCCGCCAATAGCGAAGGGCCTGCTAACGATCTGTTAACCACACAAAGTGAGGCAGACCCCTTAAGTTTGAGAATCGCCGGTTCGGTTTACGCGGGACAACTCGGATTATAGGAGGAACGGCATCACGTTTGGTGGGTTTCATCCTCGCTGCCAGGGCAGCGAATTCATGTATAACCGCTCGAGTTTCGTGGATGCTGCACTAGCGCTTAGAGACTTTGTAAACTATCTACGGTAAGATTCGAGATGTGAACAAACAGGAAACGCAGAAGCACCAAAAGTTATGGCACGCAGCGATCTTCTAATATCACTGGTAAGAGCCGGCGCCGCCGGTGACCGGGCGACTTTGAAGTCGACGACCGAAGCTTTGGTCGCGGATGAGCGTGCGAAAAACCATCACAGTGTCGCCGACCGCCTGGAAAGAGCACTGGCAGCGGTAAACGTGACCCCGCCTGCATTAACTTCGAGTTCTACCCAGTCCGGATCCGGCAAGGACACGATCCTCGAGCTTGAGCCACGCACCACGCTGGAACAGTTGATGTTGCCACTTCCCGTCGATCAAGGTGGGCGGCAGCTAATCGAAGAGCATATGCGCTCGGATGTCTTGAGGGCGCATGGCTACGAGCCGCGTCATCGGGTCCTGCTTTCCGGCCCACCTGGTAACGGAAAAACATCCTTTGCCGAAGCTGTTGCTGAAGGTCTTGGGCTTCCCTTTTTTGTCGTCAGATATGACGCGCTGATTGGCAGCTATCTTGGCGAAACGAATGCTCGTCTGCGGAAGCTTTTTGACTATGTACGCACGCGACCGAGCGTCCTATTTTTTGATGAATTCGACTCTATCGGTAAGGAGCGCGGCGATACCCACGAAACTGGGGAAATTAAACGTGTCGTCTCTTTCCTCCTTATGCAGCTCGATCAGCTCCCGAGCTATGTGGTCGTGATCGCTGCGACCAATCATGCCGAGCTCCTTGACCGCGCAGTTTGGCGCCGCTTTCAGATGCGTCTGAGCTTTCCTGCGCCTGATCGCCAGCGTATCGAAGGCTTTCTCAATAAGATTATCGCACAATGGCCTGATCTTCCTAAAGCGACGTCGAAGACTATAAGTGGAAAACTAGGCCCCGTTAGCTTCGCTGAGGCTTTGGATTTCTGCCAGAACGTGCGAAGAAGGCAAATACTCGGCTTGGGAGAAATGTCGGTTGATGACGCATTGCGTTCAGAACTTGACCTCTGGGCAACACGTGTGGGACCGGAAATTTTGAATGGCGAGCGATCCGAACAGACCGATGCTGAGGCTGCGCCCAAGCGCGCCCGCCCAAAGACAACCAGGCAGACAGGCAAACATCCAAAGACCTGAGCCCTTTCCAAAGCAGAGGCAGGAACAGGAGTTTACGCCCAAGTTCACGCGGTTAGCACAGCTTCTCCAGCGTGACCCGACCGGATTATCGCTGCGCGCCGATCCTACTGCCCTTGCGCCTGAGCGTCTTCTTGTTTTTGAAGTGAAAGGTGACGTTGCCAACTTCGCCCGCGCGGTAAATCGTGTTCCCGGCCTGGAGTTGATCGACGAGGAAGAGCTGCCGAGTGACGAGGATAAGGCTCCCTTCGCATATCTCCTCGTACCAGACCTCACCGCACTTCGTCAGATTCTGTCACTATGGGGCACCTGGGTTTCAGTTGGAGAACTAGCGGAAGGGTATGCGCCATGGCGCGATGTCTTTGCCTGCCTGAGAGATCTCAGGGTGTGGGGACCAGCTGACCGAGTACAGCCACTGGATGCCGGAATTCTTGAGGATGAAGTCGACGGCCTCAATGACGCCGATCTCGTCACTGTCGAGATAGAGCTTATCTATCGTGCTCATGCCAGCGTGGGAGTCGCGGCCGAGAATGCTGTAGTACATGCGATCGCTCAAGTAGGCGGCGTTGCCGTACATCGCGCTCGCATAGACGACATCGCCTATCATGCAGTTCTTGCTCGAATTCCAGCTGCCTCGATCCGCATGTTGATCGCTGGTGTGCCCGGAAGCCTGGCGTATGTTGAACCGATCATGCATATTCGCCCGCAGAGCGTAGTAACCGGCATCGAGGCGAACGACAGTCTCGCTCCTTCCTCGCCGGCTTCTGAACCTCCTGTAAGCGACGCCGCGATCCTGGCATTGCTCGATGGGGTTCCAGTCGCCGCCCATCCACTACTACGGAGGCATTTGAACGTCGAGGACCATTTCGGTCTAGAACCCGACGCGCTGGTTGCTCAACGTGTGCATGGTTCCGCAATGGCTTCCCTGATCGTTCATGGAGACAGGAACCGCCCTGAGCCTCCTCTGCCGCGACAGGTTCACTGCATACCTGTCATGGGTAACTCTGACAGATTTCCTCCGGACCGGTTGATCGTTGATTTGATCTATCAGGCAGTTTTGCAAATGCGTGGAGGAGCCCAGCCGTCGGCGCCGTGGGTCATTATCGTCAATATCTCGCTCGGAAATCTGCGGCGTCCTTTTCACGGTCAACTATCGCCCTGGGCGCGACTGCTTGATCGTCTCGCTTATCGTTTCGGCCTCCTTTTCCTGGTAAGCGCGGGCAATGTGATCGGGAGTTTTCATGTTCCTGCCTTCGACAATCGCATAGCGTTCGAGGACGCAACCGCCGCTGCGCGAGCAGAGGGCGTTGTCAATGCCCTTGCAGCAATCGTAGCCGACAGGCGGCTTCTCTCACCGTCGGAGACAATCAACGGGCTGACGATTGGTGGACGAAATCTCGATTGGGTTTCGCAGGCCGACCGCGCGTCGGCGAGAGCAAACGTTAACCCATTCACAGACCTTGATACGGCCAACCCTTCAAGCGCCCTTGGTCCGGGTTTTGCCGATTCGGTGAAGCCAGACATACTCATGCCGGCCGCGCGCGAACATCTTCGTGTCATTGGCGGCGGCGGAGGTGTCACCGTCAGTCCTGCTGGTCCGGCGCGGGGTGCTGGCCTGAAGGTCGCGGCACCACCACGGCCAGGCATCGAAGGAGCTGAGGCTTTCACGAACGGGACGAGTGCGGCAACTGCGCTTGCTTCTCGCACAGCTCATCGCATCCACGATGCTCTTGAGCAGGCTTACGGCCAAGAGTTCTTGCAGTTGCAAGGTGTGCATCGCGCTGTTTTGATCAAAGCATTGCTCGTGCATCCCGCCCGTTGGCCCTCTGAAGCTGCCGTTCTGGTGAAGAGATTGCTCGGACCAGTCGGAAAGGGGCAAGCTCCTCGCCAAAAAGATAACATCCGAAGGTTCTTTGGGTACGGCGTCTATGAGGCTGATGACGCGGTCGCTTGTGCAGCTGACCGCGCGACCTTCTGGTGTGTGGGAAATCTGGGTCGAGAACGTGTTGTCGATGTGGTGGTGCCGATACCAGTTGCAATGGGTGGGCAGGCCCGACCCCATTCCATCTCTGCGACACTTGCGTGGTTCACGCCAGTTCTACCCGGACGCAAGTCTTACCGGTCCGTCAGGATGAAGATACTCGAGCCCGGGCAACTTGATGGACTGGCTGTCGCAGGTCATGGTACGCAGCCCGACATGAACCAGACCAATCGTGGAACCGTCTTCACCCGCCAGTGGAGCGGCGATCGAGCGGCCGTAGTGACAGACGGCATGACGATAACACTCCAGGTTCAGCGCGATCCCGACCAAGGTGCTTCTGTCGATGAGGAAGTGCCTTTCGGGTTGGCGGTTTCACTTGAAATGCCGGGTGAGTTGCGCCTCTACGATCAGGTTCGAACACGCCTGCAGCCGAGGCCCCCACAGCGCGCAATCCCGTAGCGAATGGTCGAAGTCGTTCGCTTATGGTACCAATTCTGCACCGAAGCTGCCGGTGACTGGGATTGTAGGGTGTTTTCAATTGGTTGAGATTTCGAAATGGCGGGTCGTTGGTTCGGCTCCCCTCAAGGCGCAAGATTTGCGAAGCGCATAGCCGCCAGCACGAGCTGGTTGGCGCGAACGCACCGCGTCAAGCCCGCAAATCATGGCCCCTAGGTCAGAGGCGGCTCATCTTTCGCGGAGGTCCAGCGATTAGGCCCACCCGCCAAAACCTCCTTCTGGGACCGAGGTCTGCAGTTTCCCGTGTCGCAGGTAATGCCATGCAACGCCTGAAGCCTCTCGCCCCATCCGCACATGCTAACCAGTAGCGGCTCCAATGAGAACCCGAGCTCCGTGAGTTCGTACTCTACCTTGGGCGGCACTTCGGGGTAAATAGTTCGGCTGATGATGCCGTCGGCCTCTAACTCCCTCAATTGAAGCGTGATCATTCGCGGCGTCGCTGCAGGAGTGAGACGACAGATTGCGTTAAATCTCATTTTGCCGTCGAGCAAATGAAACAGAATGACGGGCTTCCAGATGCCACCGATGACCGAGATCGTCGCCTCTACAGCGCATCCCGTTTTCGATGCTGCGCGGCGCGTCCGCTTCATGGGGGTACTATCATTCATGATACTACATGCTCTCTTTGTACGTACTTACTGAGCAAGCAGCTTACCTTTATGTAGTTCACTTGGAAAGACGGATGCACCGAAACCAGAGTGCCTGTTTCCAATGGCTGAACCTACACAAGGAACTGAGTATTGATGCCTCAAGAACAAAAACCGCTAATTTCGGTTGTCGGCGCAACCAGCAAACAGGGCCGAAGCGTTGCGATGACGCTCCTCAAAAGCAACCAATATCGGGTCCGCGCTCTGACCAGAAACCCCGCTTCGGCGGCAGCCCGTCGTCTGGCTGATCTGGGGGCGGAAATCGTTGTCGCGCCACTCGGTCTCGGGCATCAGAAGGAACTGGTTACGGCATTTCACGGTGCCGACGGTGCTTATCTGATGACTCCCCAGCTGGTACCTCAAGACAATGCCGAACTTGCGCTTGGCAAACAGCTTGCCGATGCAGCAGTCGAGGCCGGCGTAGGCCACATTGTTTTTTCCACTCTAGAGAATGTCGACAGAATTACCGCAGGTAAAAAATTTACGCCGCACTTCACCGACAAGGCGCTGGTTGCTGAGTACATTCGCACTTTGCCTGTTACGCATTCGTTCGTATCGCTTGCATTCTTCTACACGAACCTACTCGAGTATTACGTTCCCCAGATGGAAGGGGACACGCTCCTGATGCCAATTTACCTCCCGGAAGACTGCCGTGCACCGTTTGTCGATCCGACGACGGCGACGGGACCAGCTGTGCTCGCTGTATTGTCTGACCCGGACACGTTCAAGGGTAAGACACTTCCGATCGTGGGTGACATCATTTCACCTCGCGAAATGGTTGAAACGTTTCAGCGAGTAACGGGCATCAGGGCCGAATACCGCAGCGCCTTCAAGCGTGAGGAACTCCTGCATTACTTTCCTGGTTTCGGTGCCAACGATCTCCTCGGGCAGGAACTGATCGGAATGGTCGAATATGCCGTAGAATATGGTTACTTTGGCAAGGAACACGATTTGGAATGGAGCCGGCGCTTGGACCCGGAGACGCTCTCCTGGGAAAAGTTCCTTCAAACCTCGGGATGGCGCGGCGGTAAGCGTCAGTTTGGGCTTTGACAAACCTTTATGCCGACATCGGGAAATCTTATCCCGCCTAGTCAAAAAGCCCGGCCTCGCCGCAATTCTCGCCGCCGGCCGACCGTTGCTTAAACTCATAAATCAACTCCACCTAACATTGGGAAACGAAATGAGCGTTGAAGACAACAAGCGCGTCGTGCGCGAGTTCTGCGACCACTTCAAGAAGTCGAATGCCAACGGTCTGATCGATGCGATGACAGACGATGCCACCTGGTGGGTCAACGGCAAGCCGCACCTCTTTCCGTCGTCGGGCACGAGAACTAAAGAGGATGCCGCAAAAATGTTCCGTAACATGTTTTCAGCCTATACCGACGGCCTTGATATGCAGATCGTCAGCGTTATCGGCGAAGGCGACATCGTGGCAGCCGAAACGCGTTCACACGCTACGACGAAAACCGGGAAGGTGTACGAAAACGAGTACGCATTTCTGTTCACCATCAGGGACGGCAAGATCGCAAAGGTGCGCGAATACACCGACTTGCTTCACGTTCTGGAAGTGTTCGGTTGATCGGGCCGCGCGCCCTAGGTGCTCTGAACCGCTCGCCAGCCAGATGCTGGCACTGGGCATCAGTTTCCAGCGTTCGTTTTTCCACAACCATACTGCGCAGCATGTCGACAATATTGTCAAACTGATTGCGCCGAAAGGGCGTGTCTGCTTATCAATGATCCGTCTGACGTTGACGGCATCTCATTCAAGCCCCAGTCTGTATCCGCTTGTTTTTGGCTCGCCAGTCACTTTACATGGATCTAACCAATGGTCATGTTTCCGTAGGCGCTAAGGGCTATGCAACAATCATTTTGAGGTCAGGGAAGCTTTTTGGATATTGAAGACCTGCGAACATTTGTGGAAGTCGCTGACGCGGGTGGTATTTCCGCTGCGGCACTCCGCCTTGGACTTTCGAAGTCCATTGTCAGCCGTAGGCTCATTCGGCTCGAGGCGGAACTAGGCGTGCAATTGTTGGCGCGCTCTACCCGCGGCGCCTCGTTAACGGAGGCAGGCGTCACTCTGCGAGATCATGCCGCACGAGCCAGCGCCGAGATTGCGATGGCGGAAGAAACGATCTTGCATGAGAGCGAGCTGCGTGGACGGTTACGCGTCGCGGTTCCACTTTCCTCTGGGCCGATACATTTCGCACCGGTCCTCGCGGACATGGCACAGTCCCATCCGCAGCTTCAAATTGATGCCGCCTACAGCGATCGCTTTATCGATTTGATCGCTGAAGGCTTCGATTGCGCGATACGCGTGGGAGCACTTCGGGATTCAAACCTGATCGCGAAACGCGTCGGGATGATCTATGGCAAGCTCGTCGCCAGCCCCAGCTACATCGCCAAGCACGGCTCGCCCGAAACACCGGACGAACTCGCGACCCATCAAGCGCTTATTGGCAATGAAGCGTGGAGGTTCATGGATGGTGAAGAGGTCGTCACCGTGCAGCCACAGGGGCGCTTCAAAGCCGACAACAGCAAGGCGCTCGCGAGCGCTGCAGCAGCCGGGGTGGGCCTTGCCTACCTGCCTGACTGTGTAACGTACGAGTACTTGGCATCCGGCGAGCTTGTGCCAATCATGACCCGATATCCGCTCCCGGCAGGGGTTGTTCATGTTGTTCGACCCAACAGCCCGCATCCCGCCCGTAAAGTGCGCATTCTTTCAGAATTCCTAGCGGAATCGCTTGCGAGGGAAAAACCGGAATGGATGCGCGAGGCAGTCAGCGCCTGATAGGAGGCATTAGCCAAACGTCTGGATGGCCGCCCCTGCCGGAAAGCAAAGGCGGCCATACATGTCAAAAGCGTTCTTTTACTAATCGCTCACTCTTCTCCCAAAGCGCCTTGGCGCGCGTGGGATCGATAGCGTAAGCATAAAGTCCTTCTTCGACAGGATCGAGAGGTCCCTCAACAACCTCAGCAACATGACAATTTTCGCAGTAACGACCGCCTATTTCGTCAGCGTGGGCAACGAATCCTGCCCAGACCGATGTGGCCGCTCCCTGCGGTACGGTCTTGTAGTGAAACAGAGGTTTACCTGCTGACAACCTCTCGAAATTGATGCCCTCTACCATTCCATCGAGGGTCGACTGGCCGATATGACGTGTCAGTTTGGTGCTGATCACTCCCGGATGCACCGACGTAGCGCGAACTCCGCGGTCCTTATGACGACGGTCGAACTCTACCCCAAACAAGATACAGGCAGTCTTAGACCGGCCATAAGAAGAAAATGGATCGTAAGTCGTGTTTTCATAGTTCATGTCGTCGAGATCGATATCGGAAAAGCGGTGGGCTGCAGAGGCGACAATGACCACGCGTCCGCCTGGTGCAATTAGGTGCGCGATACGATTTGTGAAGACGAAGTGACCAAGGTGGTTGGTGCCCATCTGGATCTCAAAGCCGTCGGCTGTATGACCGAACGGCGGGTGTGCGACACCGGCATTATTGATGATGACGTCGAAAGTTCGGCCGGCAGCCACCAGGGAGTCTGCGCATGATCGCACGCTCGCCAAGGACGCCAGATCAAGCCGTATTAGCTCGACGTTCTCATTGTGGCGGTTATCGCCGCAGACTGATTGCATCGCTGCCTTGGCTTTGGACACATCACGTACCGTGCCGATGACATGTGCTCCGCGCGAGGCCATAGACCTCGCCGTCTCCAGGCCCAACCCAGCGGAGACGCCGGTGACAAGCACCCGTTTCCCGTTAAGATCGAGTCCGTTAAGGACTTCGTCAGTCGTAGAATTTTCGTTGAAACGGACCATGAGGGCAAGCTCCTTTCTGAGAGAAAACCCCATCTATTTTTTGATAGTCAGATGGCTGCTCAAAACTGTCAGGCCAAAGCGCGACCCGATAGTCGGCCCAATCGCGAAACTGTGTCGCTTGCGGCGACACGCTCAGCCAAGGCTGTTCTCGCCGGAATGAAGGACCTGCGTTCGTTCGGGCGAGCACCAGAACGAACATTTATAACCTCAGTCCATCGGCCCCTGACTATACTGAGTTCCGCTCTCAAATAGATTATCCTTAATAGATCAATCTGATCGGCGTCGCGCATATTGCGACGCAGCTTCGCTCGTGCTGCGGCTATCGGTTGGCAAATTGCGATGAGAAAGTATGTCTCGAAGGCAGCGCATTCGGCGGATGGCTTTCCAAAACCCCAGCAAAGGATGTTTCATATGACTTTTCGTAACGGCCTTTCCTCGCTTCTTCGTCCCGAAGACTCGGTTCTGGTATTGATTGATCATCAGCCTTATCAGCTCGCAAACCTCAACAGCCATGATCCGCACTCGTTGGTCAACAATTCCGCAGCTCTTGCAAAGACTGCTAAGGCATTCAACGTTCCGACAATCCTGACGAGTGTCGTCGCCGACCGCGGCGGTCTCATCTTCCCCCATATCACCGATGTTTTTCCCGGACAGGAAGTGATCGACAGAACATTCATCAACACGTGGGAAGATGAAAACGTCGTCGACGCCGTCAAGGCGACCGGCCGGAAGCAGCTGATTATCGCCGGCCTGTGGACTGAAATCTGCGTTGCGATGCCAGTGATCCACGCATTGGGTGAAGGTTGGGATGTTACCGTCATCACGGATGCCTCTGGCGGCACGTCAGTTGAGGCGCACGAGGTCGCGATCCAACGGATGATTGCTGCTGGGGCAAATATGATGACTTGGCTTGCACTGGCATCTGAGTGGCAGCGCGATTGGGCTCGCACCGAGCACGCTAGTGAGTTGACCGAGGTGCTCAAGCAGCACGTAGCCGGCAGCGGTATCGCCTACCTGTGGGAACAGCAGTTGCTGAACACGCCGGTAGCCACGAGGGCTAACTGATCTATTCAGAACGACGAGTTTCGGACGATCTAACGCGATAAGCCGACGGTCGTCCGGTCTCGTCGCCCTCGCGATCTCCACCGAGGGAACAGAATGTTCTGATGTTCAAGGGCTGGTTTCCACAGGGCGAAAAGAGCCCGCCGGTTGCCGCGCGGTATCAAGTCATGGAAGGAACGCGTTATGAGCGTAACAACTCAAAGGGCCGTTGCCGCCACCATTTTACTGGCCGGTCTGGCACTCCGGACGGCGCTGGCTACGAAAGCACTGCACTCGAACCTATTACGGGCATCAGGTTTCAGGAAAGCCGGCAACGAAGCTGGTGAAGTCTCTTATAGGAAGCACCTTTTCCCACGGCTTCCACGCCAAGGGGACAGACTATGAGATGTTTACAGGGAAGTTGCGAGTTCTTTCGACGGGAGTGCGCGCATTGCAGGCCATACTCGCATGTCGTTGTAAACCACGTGTCATCGATAGTTACTAAGGATCCTCTCCAGCCCACGATCCCAGTACGGTTGATGACCAAACCGATGGATGAGCCAATCGATGAACACTCTTACTTTCGGTGCCAGTTCGCGAGAACTTGGATACAGTGCCCAAAGGGTCTGCGTTGAAATCAGCGGATATTCGGGAAGGACTGGAACAAGGGTACCAGATTGCAGCTCTTCCGATGCGCACCACGTAGCCATCAGAGCGATGCCTAGCCCGCCAGATGCTGCATCGCGCACTGCAGTACCGTCATTGATGCGCAGGCTCGGAGTAACACGTCGTTCGATTACCTCCGCATCTTTCCCTCGAAACGTCCATAGATCCAGCGTGCCGACGACGAGACAGGTATGTTCCACCAAGTCGTCGGGTGTGCTCGGCCGGCCGCGTTGCTCGAGATATTCGCGTGACGCGACCAGCACCCGATTGTCTGGAGCAAGTCGGCGCGCGACGAAGGACGAGTCGCTGAGCTCGGTATAACGAACCGCCACATCGAAGGCACCTTCGACCAGATCAACGATGCTGTCCGAGATGCGCAAATCAAGCGCCAAGTCGGGATATTTACCACAGAACTCAGGCAGACCCGGCACAATATGCATTCGCGCGAATGAGGCGGGGGCGGCTACTCGCAATGTGCCGCGAGGCGCAGCTTGCTCTCGCCCAAGCGCTGCTCGGGCGGCCTCCGCCGCGAACACAACATGTTCGGCATGCGGCAGGAAGGCTAGACCGTCCTCGGTCAACGTCGCTTGCCTTGTGGTGCGATGGAGGAGCCTGGCGCGGAGTTTTCGCTCGAGAGCGGCCAGTTTGGCGCTAGCTCCAGCGGGGGTGAGGCCAAGGTCACGGGCGGCGGCGCTGATGCTGTGCAGCTGGGCGATACGCACAAAGAGATTCAGATCGTCGACATCCATATGATGACTTTCAAAGTTTTGTTGAAACTGATCCTAAAACGCCGGCGCTACCGAAAGCAATCTCGATAGATCAAATAAGAGCCATCAAGACGGCACCACGGTTGGTGAGCCCGTCAGAGCTACTGTTGAAAGGATATCGCCATGACCAAGACCATGAAAGCAGCCGTCCTAACCCGTTTCGGCGGCCCGGACGCATTCGAACTGCGCGACGTGGAAGTGCCGGAAGTCGGTCCTCGCCAAGTGCGGGTACGGGTGCATGCCACCGCCATCAATCCCCTCGACTACCAGATCCGCCGCGGCGACTACAAAGACTACGTTCCCTTGCCTGCAATCACCGGCCATGACATCTCGGGCGTGATCGAGGAGCTGGGCTCCGGCGTTCACGAGTTCGCAGTCGGTGATGAGGTCTATTACACGCCAAAGATCTTCGGCGGCGCGGGTTCGTATGCCGAGCAGCACATCGCCGACGTCGAGCTCATCGGCCGAAAGCCCCGTAATCTAACGCACCTCGAGGCGGCAAGCCTAACACTGGTTGGCGGCACTGTTTGGGAAGCCTTCAGCCAGCGCGCGCAGCTGCGGACCGGCGAAACTATCCTCATCCACGGTGGTGCGGGCGGCGTCGGCACGATTGCGGTGCAGGTCGCCAAGGCGATGGGCGCACGAGTGATCACGACAGCACTCGCCCGCGACCACGACTTCGTGCGCTCGCTCGGCGCCGACGAGGCGATCGACTTTACCACGGAAGACTATGTGGAGGAGGTCGCCCGGCTGACCGGAGGCGAAGGCGTAAACGTGATTTTCGACACGATCGGCGGCGACACACTCACGCGAAGCCCGCTCGCGCTGGCAGATGCCGGACGCGTGGTGAGCCTCGTCGATATCGCGCAGCCGCAGAATCTCATTGAAGCCTGGGGGAAGAACGCAGCCTATCATTTTGTGTTCACCCGACAAAATCGCGGCAAGCTCGACGCGCTCACGGACTTGGTCGAGCGCGGTCTGGTCAAGCCCGTAATAGGCGCCACACTGCCGCTTGCCCGCATCGGTGAAGCCCACGAGCTGTTGGAAAACGGGTCTGCGCGAGGCTTGCGCGGCAAGGTCGTGATCGATGTGTCGGGCGAGGCGAGGGCCTAATTCGGTCACCCCGCCGGTCGGGGCTTACCCTGGCCGGCCTGTTTCGGGAAAGAAATTACTATGACAATCACCAAATCACCGGCCGTAAGTGTCGGTCCGAATCCTTTCGGCCGCAGCTATGCGTCCACGTTTGCACCGGAGAATTTGACAGTCGGCGTCTATTTCCCGATCGAGTCTTTCGATGGACCCGAGCCCGCCATGCGCGACCAGATAGAGCTCGCCCAGCAAGCCGAGCGTCTTGGCTTTGCCGCGCTCTGGGCGCGGGATGTCCCGCTGAATGACCCAACCTTTGGCGATCTGGGCCAGATTTACGACCCTTTCGTCTGGCTTGCGACGATCGCGGCGAGCACATCCACCATCGCGCTCGGCACGGGCGCGGTCATTCTGCCGCTTCACCACCCGATCGATGTCGCCAAGGCGGCGGCGTCGCTTGATCGCCTATCCGGCGGACGTTTCGTGTTTGGCGTGGCTTCGGGCGACCGGCCAGTCGAGTACCCAGCATACCGCCGGGATGCCGACCTGCGTGGCGAACTCTTCCGCGACGCATTCGACTATGTGGAGGCGCTGCTGACGAAGCGTTTTCCCGTCCACTCGTCTACACACTATGGCCGGCTTACGGGCGGTGGCGACCTCGTGCCCAAACCGTTTTCGCCCCGGCTGCCCACTCTCGTCACCGGGCAGAGCCAGCAATCGCTGGACTGGATCGCACAACGTAGCGATGGCTGGCTCACTTACCCGCGCGACATGGGTCAGCAATCGCAGGTCGCCAAACGCTGGCGCGAAGCACTTGATCGAGCCGGAGCAAAATTCAAACCGATTGCACAATCGCTCTATGTCGATCTGGCCGCAGATCCGGATACGCCGGCCAGCTCAATCCATCTCGGATACCGGGTCGGGCGGCGGCGGCTGGCCGACCTATTGGACGCGCTGCGCTCCAATGGGATCAACCACGTCGCACTGAACCTCAAGTTCAGCAAGAGACCTGTCGCCGATGTTCTCGATGAGATCGGAACTGAAGTCATTCCGCATTTCAGGATCGCTGCGACATGAGGCGCGAAGCCACCGTCAGGAAGAGCCTGGGCGGTCCTGGCATCCTCATGCGCACAGTATCCCGACATCGCATTAGGCAGGCAACTGCCTCTGCTCAGTAAATCAACACACAAACCGGGCGGTAAGCGCCGCGGTATCACGTCAAGAAAGGAAAGTGTTATGACCGCAACAACTCGAAAGGCCATTGCCGCCGCCATTTTACTGGCCGGTCTGGCAGTCCAGACGGCACTTGCTACGAAAGCACGTGCACTCGAACCTATTCCGGGCAGCATCACGTTTGAGGGACAGCCGACAACGAAGCTGCTGAAGTCTCCCATAGGAAGTACGTTTTCTCACCGCTTTTATGTCGATGGAGCGCATTACGAAGAAACCTACAAAGTCAGGGAAGATCGGTCGCTGGAGCTCGTTCGCCGCCAGAGATTGAGCAATCGCTAAGAGGGCGCGAAGGCGATGAGCCGATTTTCAGCTCTTCGGAAATCACAGGAAAAACACCGATGAATTTCGCGAACGAGCTTCAACAGCCACGATATGCCGTTTAACAAAGTGAGGATTTGCAATGAAAGCGATGACACTCAACTCCTTTGGTGGTCCGGAAGCCTTTGAGCTTTCCGACCTGCCAAAGCCGGTTCCTAAGGTGGGAAAGGTTCTGGTGCGGGTCCATGCCACCTCGATCAATCCCCTGGACTACCAGGTTCGGCGAGGCGACTATCGCGACCTGGTGCCGTTGCCGGTGATTACCGGTCATGACGTTTCCGGCGTAGTCGAAGCCGTCGGTCCGGGCGTCACGACGTTCTCTCCCGGAGACGAAGTCTGGTACACGCCGCAAATATTCGATGGGCCGGGCAGTTATGCCGAATACCATGTCGCAGACCAGAATATCATTGGAAGAAAGCCCAGCGCGCTCAGCCATCTGGAAGCAGCCAGCCTCAGCCTGGTCGGCGGAACAGCCTGGGAAGCCCTTGTCTCGCGTGCTGCCCTCAGGGTGGGAGAAAGCATCCTGATCCATGGCGGCGCGGGAGGGGTAGGGCATGTGGCTATCCAGATCGCGAAAGCCATCGGTGCCAGGGTCTTCACGACCGTGCGCGAAGAAAACTTCGAGTTTGCGCGAAGTGTCGGAGCGGATGTCGTCATTGATTACAGGAAAGAAGATTATGTCGACGCCATCATGCGGGAAACCGGGGGCCTCGGAGTAGACGTCGTGTTCGACACCCTCGGCGGCGATACATTGTCCCACAGCCCGAAGGTACTCGCGCAACTTGGCCGCGTCGTCTCGATCGTGGACATTGCACAGCCGCAAAACCTCATCGAGGCATGGGGCAAGAACGCGAGCTACCACTTCGTCTTCACGAGGCAGAACCAAGGCAAGCTCGACGAGCTGAGCACACTGGTGGAACGCGGTCAGCTGCGGCCGCACGTGGGCGCCGTCTATTCGCTTGCGGACCTTCCGCTTGCTCATGCTCTGCTCGAGAAACCCAACAACGGCTTGCGGGGCAAAATCGCGATCGCCGTTGACCCGTCGGCCGACACAAAGGTGCAATCATGATTTATGAGATCGCTGTGCTGCCTGTCTACACGGACAAGATCAGAGAATTCAGGCAGGCATTCGAGGGTGTTGTTCCTCTGCTCGCGCGTGCGCAGGGTTATCGCGGTCACGTTCTGGCA
Source organism: Endobacterium cereale (assembly GCF_009617585.1). Taxonomy (GTDB): domain Bacteria; phylum Pseudomonadota; class Alphaproteobacteria; order Rhizobiales; family Rhizobiaceae; genus Neorhizobium; species Neorhizobium cereale. The sequence goes on from NZ_WIXI01000037.1 coordinate 132,113, forward strand.
AAGGGGATCGAAACGCCGGACGTCTTCAACCTGATCGTTAGATGGCGCTCGCTTGAGGACCATACGCCGGGCTTCGAAGCGAGCGAAGATCATGAGGAATTCATGAAAGGCTTACAGGAATACTTCTCGGAGGAACCCACTGTCTACCATCTCGACGGCGACGCGTTTGCCCCAAGTCAAGATGAAATTGGAGATGCCGCCGCCTGACCCAGGCGACGTCCGCTCTGCCAGCAACGAAGCATGTTCCAGAGAAGCGCAAGGAAGGGGCTAGTCGGCTCCTCCCGGTGCGCGCGGGAACGCAGGAATACAAACAAGTGACGCCTAGGACACCGAAATGGAGACACACATGAAAGCCATCGGATACAAGATACCTTCGCCGATTTCCGACCGGGATTCGCTCATCGACATCGAACTGCCGAAGCCGCAGCCCGAAGGTCGGGATATCCTCGTCCAGGTGAAAGCGGTTTCGGTCAATCCGGTCGACTACAAGGTTCGTCGTAGCGCTTCACCAGACGACGGTTCTGATTGGAAAGTCATTGGTTGGGACGCGACGGGTATCGTCGCGGAGGTCGGCAACGAAGTCGCCAGTTTCCAAGTGGGAGACGAGGTCTGGTATGCGGGGTCTATCACCCGTCCGGGGGCAAATGCCGAATTCCATCTGGTTGACGAGCGCATCGTCGGCAAGAAGCCGTCCAAGCTAAACTGGGCCGAAGCCGCGGCGCTGCCGCTGACATCGCTGACGGCCTGGGAGGCCTTCTTTGACCGTCTGGATGTGAAGAAGCCGGTTTCCGGCGCTGCTCCCGCTGTCCTGATCATCGGCGGTGCCGGCGGAGTGGGGTCGATCACCATCCAGATCGCCCGGCAATTCACCGACCTGACCGTTATTGCCACGGCTTCGCGTCCGGAAACGCAGGAATTTGTCAAGTCGCTCGGTGCGCATCATGTTGTTGATCATTCGAAGCCGCTCGCCAGCCAGATAGCGGCACTGGGCATCGGCGCTCCGGCGTTCGTTTTCTCCACGACCCAGACCGCGCAGCATGTCGATAACATTGTCGAACTGATTGCGCCGCAGGGCCGTTTCTGCCTCATCGACGATCCATCGGGCTTTGACATCATGGCATTCAAGCGCAAAGCCGTATCGATCCACCATGAGCTCATGTTCACGCGCGCCATCTATGGCACACCGGACATGGACGAGCAGGCACGTATCTTGAACGAGATATCGGCCGCCGTTGACGATGGAAGGATCAGCACAACCGCTACGAACAATTGTGGTCAGATCAATGCGGCAAACCTGAAGAAGGCTCACGAGCAACTCGAAAGCGGGTCAACGATCGGGAAGGTCGTGCTTGAAGGCTTCGCCTGAACAGACGTCAAAGCCTGATCAGAAATCCGGCAGAATAGCTGCCCGTCGGAACATCAGATGTCTCAAAAACAAAGGCGAGGTATGATGACATTATCCGGATTTCAGATTTCCATGGGTGCGGCTCTGGCTGTCATCATCACCCTTGGCTGGGTTGTCCATAACTGCGCCGGAGCGGCCATTATCCGGGAGGCCTTGAGCTCGGAGACTTTGCGCAGCCAAGGGGATGTCCTGTACCGTCCGTCACGAAAGGCCGGGTCTAGTGCTCTCACGATCACTTTGGACCCGCAACGCATTGCGCCAGCGAATAGCGAAGACGCTTCCTTGGCCGGGTGTTGAGCTGAGCTCTATGAAGCCATCATGCTTTTCAATAATCTCGTTGACCATGCTCAAACCGAGACCAGCCCCGGATCCATGCGGATTCACGCGATAAAACACCTCGAAAATGCGTGAATGAAGTTCGCCCGCTACGCCAATGCCTTGATCGGAGATAAGGACGGATCCATCGGTCTCCACCTTGACTGCGATGTCGCCGCGCCCGCCTCCATATTGAATGGCATTACGCAAGAGATTGGAAAAGGCGCGGTCCAAGGCTTCATCGTCACCTTCCATGAATACTTTGGAAACGTCGGTGTCGAATGAGATTTCATAGCCCTCGGAAATCGCCAATGGCGCGAGTTCGGCAACGACTTTTGACAGGAGATGGATTAATTCGATTTCCTTCGATATCGGCGGATTCTGTCGATATCGCTCGATATCCAGCAGCTGGTTCGTGATAGCCGTCAGCCGTCTGATGCTTTTCTGAATGTGAAGCTTTTCTTCGCTTTGCGGCAACGTGTCAGCACGAACCTGTAAGATGGCGATGGGGGTGCGCAGCTCGTGGGCAGCGTTAACGAAAAAGCGCTCTGTTTTCTCGAACCCGGCGTCGAGCCGATTGAGAGCCAGATTGAGCTCCCTGACGACCCGCAACAGCTCTTTGGGCAGTCCATTTTCGTCCACCACACCCCCACGGGCTTCGAAATCGACATTGTTCAATCGGTCGGTGAGCTTCCTTAGGGAGCGAAGCGACCATTTTGTCACCCACGGGACACCGACCAGGGTGACCAGGAGAAGTATGAGGGCGGGGACGCCGATTGTTATTTGCCCTACCACAAATACGAGCTGGTAAAGAGACATCGACACACCACCAGCCATAACCGTTGCTTCACCAGCTGCTGTCTCGATTTTATCAATTGTGGCCTGTCGATCGGGGGCATCGACGTAACCACGGAGTTCGACGCTGCGAAAATTATCTAGGAAAGCAGCGTTATCGCCGATATCCGTCGGGATCTCTCCGTGTGTGAGGGTCGTGCCATCTGCAAGACGAACCGCAAACCACGATGTAGGCCGCTCAGCCATCACGGTTCGGAGGGCCTGCGTGGGGCTGACCGCGACGACACCATTTTGGTCAATCGTGACGGATTTTGCGATTTCCTGCGGGTACCACGTCGATGGAACCGCGCCACGGGGCGCACTCAACATCGCGATGTATAGAACGAGCCCGAACGAGACGATGATGGTGAGGAGCTGAAGCGTGATGAAGCCGAGTGTGAAGCGCCAGCGGAGAGAATGGTGAGACATGTTATTTCTGCTCGTGGAGGAAGTATCCGACGCCGCGAATGTTACGGATGACAATATCCGCACCAGCATCCGCCAGTTTGCGCCGCAGGCGCGACATGTTGGCTTCCAGCGAATTTGACTGGATCTCGTCGTCGAAGGTGTAAACGCTTTCCTCCAACGAAGATCGCAGCACCGTTCGTCCGAGGTTTTTGAGAAGCGACTCAATGATCAGTAGTTCTCGTCGAGCAAGTTCCTGCCGGATGCCGTCGACGTACAGGTCTCTTGTTACCTGATGATAACGAACATTGCCGGTCTTGATAACGTCTGCCTTGGTCTCAGACGTTCGGCGTGCCACTGCATTGAGGCGGGCGACCAATTCATCGACCTCGAACGGTTTGGGCAGATAGTCATCGGCACCCCCGTTAAGGCCGGCAATCCTGTCTTTTGTGGATCCCATCGCGGAGATGATTATCGAGCGCGGTGGATTGACAGTTTGCCGGATCTCGGCGAGCAAAGTGCTGCCGTCACCGTCGGGAAGCTGGCGATCAATGAGAACTACATCGTATCGTTCGATGGCTATCGCTTCTCGCGCCATGGCGAGACCCGCCACCGCCGCCAGTACGAAATCATGCCTCGAAAGCGCTGTCCGAAGCGCGTCAGTCATTTCGGGATCGTCTTCGACCAGCAGGATTTTCATGTCGCTAAATAAAGTACCCTACGAGATAGATGATTTCAAAGGCTTCATATACCGCGCCCAAAAGAAGAAGCGGGACTACCAGCGCGTAAAGCGAGACGACACGCGCGGCTGCCGTCGTGTATCTTTGGCTGACGGACCGCTTTTCGCCTCCCGCAGGCAGGAAAATGGCGCGACCTGTTAGGTAGGCGCCGAAGGCAGCGATGATGTAGGCCTGGAACTCGATAAGGACCGTGATGGAGTGAGGCACCATCGCAGCCGCATAAGGACCAATCGGCGCCAGCGTGACACCATAAGCGGCAGCAAACACCATCGCGAACACGACGCCGAAAAAAGGCACAAGAAACGAAGGGATCGAAATGAGCATCACTGCGACCCCGAGATTGACCGCCAATGTTGCTGATACTGCATAGAAGAGGTTTCCGCTGAGATAGGCCTTCACGGCAAGGTCGGTGCGCACTATCCCTGCAACCGTATCCAATATGGCTGGCTGGATTTCCGGGTTCAGCAGCGTCACCGTCATGGTTGCTGCAAACAGGCCAAAAAATGCTGCGTTGACGACGATGAACTCTTTCCTATGGCGCCGGATGAGACTTAACGCATGGCGCAATGGATTGGACATGAGGAGTGAGCTCCCGATTTTTGGCTGTGATCGCTTGCTGAGTAGAGGTTTGGCAGCATTGGTGAGAGGCTGGCGCACAATACGTCTGAGGACTGGCTTCATCACCCGACGGCTGGTCAATTAAGTCGGCCTTGATCTGCTCGAGCCTCCCACCGAACTTCAACCTAGTCCCGCTGCCTCTCTCTCCTCATGCGCTCGTGCTGTCGGCGCGCATCTTCCGCCATGATTTGGCTTAACCTTGCCGATTCAAGGGTCCGCAATTGCGCGTCGTCGCGACGCTGCTGCTGTTGGAGCATGCATCCGGTATGAGATGATGATCCGTATCGCGCGCCCATTCCAGCGCAGGTATCTTGGTCGGCGTAGCGTTCCTGTTCAGGTGTCTGGCAACCGGTCAGGATGAGGAGGCCTGCGAACATCGTTCCGGCGCACAGGCGTCGCATGAAGACGTGATCTGGTGAGGCTTTGCTCATTTCATGTACCTTCTATTTAGATAAGTCATTCGATTGCGAGAGCGAAACGCAATCCCGCTGTAAGCTTATGGGATTTCATAGTTACGTAGAAATTACGTGCTTGCCGTGGGTTGGCATCTGCGTCGCTGGCAGGAGAGGTAAAACCGGCTCCCGTCATGAGCCAAGTTAGATCTCGTCAGCTCACCCCTAGCTAGGCTCAGGACTTCGGTAAAGGTGCTATCCCGGGCTATACTTGACATTGCAAGTCCAAGTCGCGTTTGCGCCGTGGGGCCGGTTGTGACCAAGACGAACGTGATCAATAAATTCATGGACAGGCATTTCTCATGCATTTCGCCCGTTAATCAACCGAGGCCACCGCTTTGAGAATAACGTCTGCCGTCTCTTTGGGATGGGACATGTAAACCATGTGGCTCGACACAATATCTGTTGTTTCCGTACCGGCGCGCTTGTACATCCAACGCAACAGAGCCGGTGGAATCACTTTGTCCTGCGTCGTCACGATGCCAAACGTGGGCTTCGCATGCCAGGCGGCATGCTGAAACCTCGTTAGGTAGGGTTCAAGTGTCATTGCCTTTGCCGACGCGGACATAAAGTCAGTGACGTCTGTGGGCAAGTCCGAACCTATACTATCGTGGTACGTGTTGGGAGACGGAACGAAGCTCTGGTTGTCGAGCATCTTCATGTCGATCTTCATGGGAAAGCGCTGGGAAAGCTCCGTGAGATTTTCACCTTTGTCCGGTTGAAGTGCTGCGACATAGACCATCGCCTTCACGGTATCTTCGCTGCCCGCCTCCGTGATGACAGCGCCACCGTAGCTGTGCCCGACCAGCACAGTCGGGCCGATCTGCTGCTTCAAAACTAAACGGGTCGCCGCAATGTCATAGGCTAGGCTCGTATGCGGCAACTGAACGACACTGACGGAAAGGCCCCTGATTTTCAGGATGTCATATACCTGGCGCCAACCCGAACCGTCCATGGTCGCGCCATGGACGAGGACAACGTTCCGCGCATCGGCATACGCGGGGTCGGAGATCGCCAGTCCGGCAATGAGGGCGAACAAGGATTTCTTTATGGTCATCTCTGCCTCGGTGTTTTCGATTATGATGGGTGAAAGATAACCGTTGCCGTGGTTATTTATTAGATCATGCAATTTGCATGAAGATATCGATGGGTTGAATAAATGGATCGTCTTGTCCTTCGTGACCTTGCCGTCTTCGAAACAGTCGCGAGACACCGGAGCTTCACCGCCGCGGCCGCAGAACTCGGTATTTCGCAATCCTCTCTCAGCTATGCGGTGAGCCAGCTTGAAAGCCGCATCGGCATGGCGCTCCTTGCGCGAACCACGCGGAACGTCTCCCTGACGCAAGCGGGGCAAAGACTGCTGGATATGTTAGTGCCTGCCCTCAAGGACATCGATGCTGGCTTGGCAAGTCTTCAGGAGATGCGCGCGACGATCTCGGGTTCGGTACGCCTGACCATGGTCCCTGTCGCCTTTGAGACAATACTCAGGCCCGCCTTGAAATCGTTCAGGGCGACGTTTCCGAACGTCTCGGTCGAGGTCTCGATCGACGAAGGTTTGAGCGACATTGTTTCCGAAGGTTTTGACGGGGGTATTAGGTTTAACACGCTCATCGAGAAGGACATGATCTCGGTGCCTTTGACCCCGTCCACCGCTGTCTCGATTGTCGCCTCACCCGACTATCTTGGAAAGCGAGGGGTGCCGGCCTATCCGGAGGACCTCGTTCATCACGCCTGTATCGGGTACCGTTTTGTCAGCTCGACCAGGCTCTATAAATGGCCGCTGGCGAAGGGCAAAAAGAAAGCCGAGTACGAGACCGACGGAACTCTTGTGTTCAATGACGGCGAGGCGATCCGCGCCGCAGCGCTGGACGGACTCGGACTGGCCTACGTGTTTCGTTCGCAAGTGCGCAACGATATCGATTTGGGAAACTTGGTTCAGGTCTTGATGGATTGGCTGCCAGACCTGCCCGGTTTCAGTCTTTACTATCCTAACAGAGCGAGGACAGCCCCTGCCTTCAGAGCGATGATAGATCATCTGAGGACCACGAGGTCGCTCACCATATGACAGCATTTTCGAGCGGGATTGGCGACCCTAGTCGCTGCGCTTACTTCAGTTGGGATAACGCGACGAAAGCAATGAAGGTCCGGAAATTCAACGTCGCTAATGCAAATCTGGTGCGATCTCCAGCAGAGGACGGCGACATTGTAATCCGAAATCTGGTCGATGAGAAAGACGGCGTGCCAATAACCATCGGATACGGTCGTTACGGTCCAGGAAAAAGCCTAACAAAGACAATGGACGATGACGTCATGTTCGTCCTGGAAGTAGGCTCACCGTTTCCACAAGCGTGGGAACGGCGACCGCCGGGCTGGGCGAGATGGTCTATATGCCAAAGGCGAGGCAGTGACCATCACGACGGAAGGCGAGGTCGCGCTCACGGCCTGTGTCACGTATCCGCATTTCGCGGAAGTCCTCGAGAGCGGATCTGAGGAAACTCCGAAAGATTCCGGCTCATGAGGCTTAACGTTGTAGGTCAGTGACCGGGGGACTGCCGAACATGCCCTTGTACTCCCGACTGAATTGCGACGGACTAACGTAACCGACCTCATAAGCAACACGCGACACATTGGCGGACCCGGAAGCCAATAGCCTTCGAGCTTCCAAAAGGCGGATATGGCGCTGAAAAGCAAGCGGACTGAATCCCGTCACACCCTTGAAATGCCGATGAAAAGAAGTGACGCTCATTCCCGCGGACGCTGCCAAATCGGGGATATTGACGGGCTCGTTGTGGTTGGAAGCCAGCCAATCCGCCGCCGTCTTGAGTTGCTGGAACCGCTCGTTCCGCTGACCGATCTGACGTAGCGTATCTCCCATCGTACTCTGGAGCAGGCGGTAATAGAATTCAGTCTCATAGTGCGGTGCAAGTACGCCTATGTCGTCCGGACTGTTCAAGAGCCCAATCAGCCGTGCCAGTGGATCGCCAAACAGGCCGTTCAATTCTCCCGCCGCAACCGCGCAGGTCCAGCGGTCGTCGTGTTTGGGCATATTAAGCATGACGCGCGTAAGCATTGTTGTATCAAGATGAAGGCTAATCGCGACGTAAGGGAGATCGGGCGTAGCGTCGGTGAGTTGATGGATAAAGGGCAGACCAAAGGACGATGCCGCGCAAACACCTCGCGTCAGTTCGAAGCGATTGGCACCCATGATTAATACCTTTTTCCCGCGCAAGACTGCGTAAAACATCGGTTCGAACACAGCTGGCGTGGGTAAGGTCGGGACCGTACTCGTCCAAACCATCAGACGTGGGACAGGCTGAGGCTCATCGCGCCCTCGCTATCGGACGGGCGTGCAGAATAATTTGCGTTCCTCTTCATGCAACACAGCGTCGCACTAATGAGGGCTACCAGGCACCTAAGGGGCGTGACACGCTCAACGCGGCTGGATTTCTCAAAAGGGCTCTTCGCGGCGCTCTTCGACGAAGGGCAACAGAGGATGTATTACGTGACCTTCCGTAACTCCCTCGCCTCACTTCTTAGCCCGGTGCACGCTGAAAGGCGCCTGCTTCCGCTTGACCGGACCTTGTAAAAATCAGCCACTTGAGGGGCAAAATGATCAGAAAAATACTTATCGCATTTGTGACGGTTTCAGCTTTTTCCTCCGTTCAAGCACAAACGACCCAGGACGAGCCCGGTGCTGATCTGATCGTTTTCAACGCAAAGATATTCACCGGCAACCGTGCGCAGCCCGAAGCTTCGGCTCTCGCCGTTACGAAGGGGCGCATCTATTCCGTCGGCTCTGATGCAGAAATTCTCAGTCTGAAGAATTCAGCGACCAAGGTGATTGACGCGCGCAGCCGAAGGGTCATCCCCGGCATTAGCGATGCTCATACACACGTCCTCAACGACAGCGGCTATAATTACAATATACGGTGGGACGGCGTGCCGAGGCTAGGTGAGGCGTTACCTATGCTGAGCGAGCAGGCTGAACGCACACCGGATGGACAATGGGTAAAAGTGATCGGAGGCTGGTCTCCCTATCAATTTGAGGAAAACCGCCTTCCCACGCCGGATGAATTGCAAAAGGCCGTGCCTAATCGTCCGTTGATCGTTCAATATGCCTACAACCATGCCTTCTTGAACAAACGCGCGATGGACGTCCTAGGTGTGGGGACCGATCGGTTTCCTGAGTTGCCGGACACCGAGTTTGAGAAGGATAGTCAAGGACAGTATACCGGCGTTGTCTACGGAAACACCTGGACGTTTACTGCCCTCGAAACCATGGTGCCACAGCTTAATTTCGAAGAAGAAGTAAGTTCGCTGATCTACAGCATTCACGGCTTAAACCGGTTCGGAGTTACCTCAATAATCGATGCGGGCAGCCGATGGGGATACCCCAAGCCGCAGGCGACGGTCGAGGTGCTTGCACGCGACAATCGTCTAAACGTGCGTATGCCCTTCATCCTCCTGGAACTCGGAGATGGCAGCAAACCGATGAACATGGTGGACGCACAAGTCGAAGCGATCACGAGAAAAGCGCCGATTAGTCCCGGGCAAAACCTGCATCCATCGCTCGCCCATGGACATGCATATCGAGGAGCAGGGGAAGTTTTGAGTGCGGAAGTGCACGATCACGAGAACTTCGATCGTCCGGCCATCGTCATCGAGCCTGAGAAGATGCGACAGCTAGTTGAGCAGGATGTCAAGAAGCTTGTCCAACACCGAATCCCCTTCCGCGAACACATCAGCTACAATGAAAACATCACCCCTTTTCTCGACGCTCTGGAGAAATTGAACGACGAGATCCCTTTGGATGGCCTTAAATGGAGCCTCGAACACGCTGAGACCATTACTCCGGAGAATATCGAAAGGGTCAAAAAATTGGGCGGCGGTATCGCCCTTGATGCGAAAATGGCGCTGCACGGTGACGCGTTTATCAAGAGCCATGGCCGCGATGTAGCTTTGCAGACCCCGCGTCTGCGTAAGCTCGTGGATAGTGGCATTCCGCTAGCTATGAGCACCGACGCCTTCCGTGCGGCCACGTTCAACCCTTGGGTTGGCATTAGCTGGATGGTATCCGGGAAGTCCGTGTCGGGATCCGAAGTTCTGGCAAAGGACAATCGTCTTTCCCGCGCCGAAGCGCTGAAACTGTTCACCAGGGGCGCAGCATGGTTCATGGATACAGAATCCGAAATGGGATTAATCGCGCCGGGAAATCTCGCGGACTTCGTTGTGCTCGACCGGGACTATTTCACCGTGCCGGAAGATCAGATCAAAAGGATTTCTTCTGTTCTAACTATCATGGACGGCAAGGTAGTGTTCGGTGCGCAGGATTATAGCGATCTATCACCAGAACTGCCTGAGATTCTTCCTGCTTGGTCGCCCATTAAATACTTTGGCAGCTACTACGAGGCGAAGTAAATTTAGCTGTCAGGTTCTTCCTCCATTGCTGTGTTTCACGAGAAGCGACACTAGCGCGGCCGGGGCAAGCGCCGCGGCTGCGTGCCGCTAAGCTCTTCCCACGAGGGCGTGCGGGAACAGCGACAGCTTCAGACCCTCTTATTACCCGCAAAACCGGAAGCTATACGAAGCCCAAAACAAACAATTGAAACAAGAAAGAGATGCAGGTTTATGAAATTTCTCGCGAAATCCGCAGGCAAAACTGCTGACGTAGTCCAAGCTGACATCGAGAAGGTATTGCAGACCTACGAGTTGGCGCTTAACGCCGCGGATACTGACAAGGTGCTAACTGTATTCGATCCCGACGGCGTCTTCATGGCTCCTAATAGCCCTTCGGCGGTCGGCGACGATGCAATCCGGGCTGCTTACAGCGGCATCTTTCAGATGATCACCTTCGACACCGAATTAACGGTCGAGGAGATTGTGCAAGTCGCTCCGAAATGGGCATTCGTCCGGACGAGCTCGAACGGGCACGTCACCGTAAACGCAATCAAACAGCGCGTACCCGACGCTAACCACGAACTATTCATATTTCATCAAGGCGATGACGACACGTGGAAGATCGCGCGCTACTCGTTCGCGACGACGAACCCACTTCCTCGGTAACTCGGTACGCGTAACACCAGATAAGCTCACAGAGTAGGGCAACTGGATTTCGATCTCGTCGGACAGCGGTCTTCGTGTAGTCCGACGTGGTCGTGGCCAGCAGCCGATCGTATGCCGTCCATCAGCTCGGGCAACGTACGCAGGCTGTGATCGCGAACTCACTTAAGGAGTTCCTGGCATCTGACTTCGGCATCATCTCCGACTACATCAGCTGGCGTCGATGCGCACTCCAGAGGCTGCGAGGATGACTATCGACGTACTCCGACGGATTTTCCTATGCCAAGCGGTCAGCGTCATCAAGATCCTGGAATACCCGTGGCACAGCTCAGCAGGGGTACGCTCAATGAAAAACGCTCGGAAACCCTGACGGCCCCGCTCCCGATCACGGGCTCTTCAAATATGCGACGATGCTGACGCCGCAAATCACACGCCAAGCCAGCAGCCGGAAGCGAACCGGTCGACTTCGAATTTTTTACACTAGCCTTGCGCCGTTGGGTAGTCTTCTCTGCTGACGTTCAGCGCGCCATCGCCAACAGGCGGGTTGCCAAAACATTCGATGAGCATGTCCGTGAGGACTCTCACTTTTCGTGATGAATACTGGCCAGGTGGCCTTACGACAAAGATGCCGGCCGGTGGGATTGGATAACCCGTAATGACTGGCACCAGTGCGCCCGACGAGATATGATCCGCTACAAGCGGTTCCGGCAGACGGGCCACCCCGAGGCCCTCGAGAGCAGCTGCCATCAGTGATACCGCGTTGTCGGCTACAAAGCGTCCCTGAGGGCGCAGCGTGACAACTCTTTCGCCATCCATGAATTGCCAAGTCTCGGCTTCCCGCATCACGATCTGATGATTCACAAGATCTTCCGGTCGTTCGGGAGCGCCGTACGCCTGGATGTAGGCTGGACTCGCAACGAATCTACCATACAGCGGCCCGACACGTCTTGCGACGAGATTCGAATCTTGCAAATAGCCAACCCGAATTGCGCAGTCGAAACCTTCTCCTACGAGATCTACAAAGCGGTCAGTGTAGGACGAGCTGATATGGAGTTCCGAGTATCGGCGCGCCATCTGGGCGAGGACCGGAGCAAAATGCGTCGGGCCAAATGATAGTGGTGCGGCTACGCGCATGCGACCTCGAAGCTCACCGGCAGGCAGGATCGTTTCCCGCGCCACATCCAGTTCGGCAGAAATCCGGGCCGCGTACTCCCTGAATGTAGCACCTGCTTCTGTCAGCGCTATACCACGGGTCGTCCTTGCCAGTAACTGTGCGCCAAGTTCCGCCTCGAGCTGGGTAATCCGTCGGCTGACCATCGACTTGGAAATGCCCAACCGCGCGGCCGCTGATGACACCCCTCCCGCATCTGCAACCTCGACGAATATCCTCAGATCCTCAATTTGCAATTCGAGTTCCCCTTCCTGCAACACAGCTTGACACAACCGAGGACTACCGGGCCACAAAAGAGAATGGCAGGTTCGCGTGGATGGCTTTCCCGAGGCGTCCTCGTACCAAGCTTTCTTAACCTGCAATACAGGATGTATCCATGACCTTTCGTAACGGCCTAGATTCTCTCCTTCGTCCCGAAGATTCTGTTCTCGTACTTATCGACCATCAACCTTATCAGCTGACCAACGTTAATAGCCACGACCCTCAGGCTGTCGTCAACAACACGACTGCGCTGGCCAAGGTCGCCAAGGCCTTCGATGTTCCGACGATCCTTACCAGTGTCATTGCCGATCGCGGCGGTAAGCTTTTCAAGCAGATCACCGATGTCTTCCCGGGGCAGGAAGTGATCGACCGGACTTGGATAAATACGTGGGAAGACAAGAATGTGGTGGATCTCGTCAACGCGACCGGGCGTAAGCAACTCATCATCGCAGGCCTCTGGACGGAAGTCTGTGTTGCGATGCCTGCAATCCAGGCCGCTGGCGAAGGCTGGGACGTGACCGTAATCACCGACGCATCGGGCGGAAGCTCCGTCGAGTCTCACCAGGTCGCCATACAGCGCATGATCGCAGCCGGCGTCAACATGATGACGTGGATGGCCTTGGCTAGCGAATGGCAGCGGGACTGGGCACGCACCCAGCATGTCGAAGAACTGACCGAGGTGCTGATATCTCACATGGCCGGCAGCGGCATCGCCTACATGTGGGAACAGCAGTTGCTTAACACACACCTCTGACGAACGCCCCAGCAGGACTTTAGTGATGGCTGGGATGACGAGGAAACCGATGGAGGCACCGGAACACTGCGGACGATCCATCTATCCTCGTCGTTCCGAAAGTACCGCATCGAACTACCGAAAACGATCCTCGTGGGATTAATCAACTTAAACCTAGGCACCCAATGGCACGCCGCCGGTGACCGATGCAGGAGGAGGCAGCCGAACCTCACTGGCTTCACGCACTGGGCAAGGAGGCTTGTTTTATCGTTGGCTCTCATCACCCTTTATCAGATGGAGCACGGGCTTGCCTTCGCCAACGACGTTGCAAATGCAGCGGAGCGGCCCGTGATGAAACCCGACCGCTCGAGAGAGGACTGGTCGCCTCTCGCAGATGCAGAACTGCGGACGCAACCGCTGGATCACCTTAAATACATCCCGTTATTTCCCTCTAACCCCGACAGCTATATTTCGTTAGGGTTCAATCTGCGGGAAATCATTGAAACCAGCGATGCGCCGGCGTTCGGAGCCGTAGCGTCGAACCCAACGGATGCTTACGGGTTGCAGCGTGCGCAGTTTCATATCGACCTACACCTGAATGAAAACTGGCAATTGTTTACGCAGTTTGAAGATGTGCGCGCCTTCGACAAGACGGCAGTCGGCCCCAACGATGCAAACAGATTTGACCTTCGGCTCGCATTCATCGGATATACGCAGGAGACTGACGCGGGAACGTTCAGTGCGAGGATCGGTCGGCAGGACTTCGCGTTCGACCTGGAACGTTTTGTCTCGACCCGTGACGGGCCGAATGTCCGCCAGTCGTTCGACGCGATCTGGGCCGGGTGGGAAACGGAGACATGGCGCTTCTATGGTCTTGTCAGCCATCCCGTCCAGTATCGGGATGACGACCCTTTCGATGATCAATCAAGCAGCGATCTTCGGTTCAGCGGCGCCAGGGTAGAGCGACGACTGTCCCCGACAACAGAGGCTTCCGCGTATTACGCGCTCTACCAACGTAATAATGCGAATTTCCTGACCGCATCGGGCGAGGAGGAACGGCATGTGCTCAATATCCGGTTGGCCGGGACGCATGGCGGTTTCGACTGGGACGCGGAAGCAATGGGTCAGGTCGGGCAGGTAGGTTCGGCCGACATTGTGGGATGGGCCTTGGGGGCGAGGACCGGCTATACCTTTGAAGGGGTAATCTGGTCGCCCAGGATCGGTCTGCAGTTCGACATGGCGTCAGGTGATCGCGATGCGGATGATGGCACCCTTGGCACCTTCAATCCGCTGTTTCCAAACGGATTCTATTTCTCGCTCGGCGGGCATACCGGATACGCCAACCTAATCCACGTCAAGCCTTCGATCACCGTTCAGCCGATGGATGACCTGACCTTACTGGCAGGCGTCGGTCTGCTTTGGCGCCAGACGACGGACGACGCCGTTTATACCTTGCCGAGCGTCCCGGTTGCCGGGACCGCAGGCGGGGGAAATCCTTGGACGGGCGCCTATGTTCAATTGAGGGCCGACTACAGGTTCAACCGAAATCTTACAGGCTCGGTAGAAGCAGTTCACTATCAGGTCGGTTCGACGCTTCGCAATGCCGGAGGCCGTGACAGCAACTACGTCCGAGCGGAACTGAAGTTTGCCTGGTAGAGGATGCACAATCATAGGTGGGGTTGTTGTAGTTCAACTTAATGCTCTCACGCTGAACGACTTATTCGACGATAACTGTAAAAGAGGCTTGGATGGTTAAGGCATGGTCGGTTGAATGGCCGGAAGGGTTGCTCCCGGGCGAGGCCGCTTGGGAAGAGATCTCCAGGCAATTCGTCGACGCACGGAATGACATCCTGATAACGAATGAGATGCCGTTTGGCTTTTGGCAGCCAACAAGGCGTCCTTTCGATGTCCAAGCTGCGCGTGAATGGGCTGCGCTCCACGAGCGAGCCTTGGACACCTTATCTCGTCTACCGCTCGCGGCAGTAATCTCGTCGCGTCCCGTATTTAACGGCCGACGTCTGGTGAACGAGGGATTTGTGCTGACAGAAGGCCGATACGAGTTCATCCACCAAAAGCACTATTTTCCATCAGAAACAGGATGGGAAGAAGAATTGTGGTTCGAGCTTCAGCGCCCTGGTTTTGACGTGGTTAAAATCGCGGGAATCAAGGTTGGTGTGTTGATATGCACCGAGTTGATGTTCGTGGACAAAGCACGCCACCTTGGAAAGGCAGGTGCCGATCTGATCGCCGTGCCGCGCGCGACCGGCGTCGACCATCGCATGTGGAGGACTGCTGCCAGCATGGCAGGAATTGCCAGCGGCGCTTGCGTCGTTAGTTCCAACCGCGTCGGAACTCGTCCCGGGAGCAATCTGGTGTTTGGGGGAGGCGGCTTCACCGTGGATCCCGACGGCTTCGAGATCGCCGTAACATCTGCCCAACAGCCAGCGATCACTCTGGATATCGATACAACTCTCACCGCGGCGGCGAAATCAAGGTATCCAGTCTATGTCAAAGAACCGGCCTTAGAGCCTAATATGCCCGGAGTATAAGGAGTTACGCCTTCGTCGAACTTTTGAATTCCGGTGGTTCAGTGGTTGGTGCGATCTCACTTCGGAGCCGATGCCCGGCACAAATGCTGTTTCGTTCAAGCAAGGGGTCCCAGCGCACAGGCGTTTCTTTGAATTCGCTAGACCGCTGCTTTCTGAGGCGATCAGGTCAAGGCCTAAGCAAACAGATGAACACGGTCGAACATCGCTGGTAAGCGTCCGGCGAATAGATTTTATGCCTGCTTACGGTTTTGAGCCTCGATTCGAACCTGTTCTTTAGCCATGATGCGTTCGATCGTTTCCGGGTTACAATGATCCGCGACCAAGAAGCTTAGTAGTCCGCCCTTCCAGCTCCGGGCATCGCGCAGGAGTTCCTCTATGCATTCGATGCCGCGGTCTGTAAATCCGGTCATGCCATCTTCGGACCCGTCTTCTATGTGGATCATCTCGCCGTAGTCGATGTTGTCGGAATTATACGTGATCTCTTCGAGCAGCTCCATATCCTCGTCGATGAGGTCCGCGACGGCTTTGATCGTGTATACGCGGGTCGAGCGTGCCATCAGGCGGCCTCGCATCGAGCTTTTGCTGGTGTCCAATTCCAGGGCAACAGGTCTTCAAGTCGGTCCTTGGGGTGATCCTGGATCCGGATCAGGACATCTGTCAGATAGACCTCCGGATTATGGCCGTGCAATTTGACCGTTTCGATGATGGTCATGATGTTGGCGATGCGATCGCCACCCTTGTCCGAGCCTGCGAATAACCAGTTTTTTCTGCCGAGTCCGAGCGGACGCATCGCTCGCTCAGCTATGTTGTTGTCGATCTCGACGCGGCCATCATCGATGTAAACGCTCAGCGCCACCCAACGAGAGAGGGCATATCGCATCGCCTCGGCCAGCTTCTGCTTCTGCGGCAACGTCGAAAGCGTGTCTTCAATCCAAACCTTCATTTCTTCGAGAACGGGCCTGGCATGTTCCTGCCGAAGCGCCCGCCGCTCGTCGGGCAGCATGCCGCGGATACGATCCTCGATATCGTAGAGCGCGCCGATGCGCGATAGCGCTTCGTCAGCGATCGGCGATGGCTTCAGCTTGATCACGTCATGGAACTTGCGGCGCACATGCGCCATGCAGGCGGCCTCGACGATCTGGTTGCCGTAGAGCTTCTTGTAACCCCCATAGCCATCGGCATGCATCACGCCGCTGAAGTTTGCGAGGTGATCAGCCGGATGCACGCCCTTTCGGTCAGGGCTATAGTAGTAGGCGATTGCTCCCGGAGTGGGATCTTGATAACCGCTGCCATCGAAGACATAGACCCAGACCCTGCCGGTCTTTGTCTTGCCCCGTCCGGGGTCGAGCACATCGACGGGGGTATCGTCCGTATGTATTCGGTCAAGCGCGGCGATATGGGCCCTGATAGCAAAGACGAGCGGCGCAAGCAGACCCGATACGCGGCCGACCCAGTCAGCCATTACGGATCGGGAGATGTCTATCCCCAACCGATCGTACATCTCGGACAGGCGGTAGAGGGGGATGTGATCGTCGAATTTGGCGATCATGATATGGGCGAGCAGTCCCGGTCCGGGTTTGCCGCGCTCGATCGGCAGGGTCGGCATCTCGCCAGCCACCGTCGTATCGCACTCCCTGCAGATCATGCGCTTTTCGACATGGCGGACAATCTTCACCGACGCCGGCACGTGCTCCAACACCTGGACCACCCTGTCGGCGGCCTTCAGGAACGATGTGCCACCGCAGGTCGGGCAATTGCAGGGGGCCGCATAGACCAACTCTTCGGTGGGAAGACCATCGGGCAATGGTTTGCGCTTCGGCTTGTCCGGCGCGTCGTCCAACTCCGGCAGAGGAGTTTTCCCGGAGCGCATTTCAGCCTCGGCACGGGAGGCCTCGATCTCCTCCAGCATCAGTTCGAATTGCTCTATCTTCCGGTCGATCTTTTCCGAAGAGGCGCCATGCTGCCGATGTCGGAGCAGCTCCAGTTGCGCGCGCAGGAGCCCGATAATGGAGTCGCGCTTGATGACTTCGGCTTCCTGGCTCTCAAGTTTCGCCGCCTGTTCCGCGACGAGTGCGCGCAAAACAGATAGCTCGTCCTGACTATGCAGAGGCGTTGTTTCCATGCCCGTAAACGTAGCAGATTTGCCCCTGGAGCGCCAGAATTTTGCCCCGGATTTCCCTGCAAAATAAGCGTTTTAGCCTGTTCTCGCCGGGGCCGAAGTCCATGCAGGTCGGCGCCAGTCAATCCCTTCCACAAGCATCGAGAGCTGCGCCTGCGTCAGGTGCACAACGCCCTCTTTCGCCGTCGGCCATGGAAAGTATCCGCGCTCAAGAACCTTGTAAAATAGGCAAAACCCTTGGCCATCCCACCAGAGAAGCTTGATCCGATCGGCGCGCTTTCCGCGGAAGCCGAAGATCGCACCCGAGCCCGGTGCCTCCTTAATCGCCGTCTCAACCAGCGCCGATAGACCATCAATGCCACGCCGCATGTCCGTTACTCCGCAGGCCAGATAGACCCGCACATTCCCGGAAGGTCCGATCATACCGCCTCCAGACAGGCCACCAGCGACGTAAGCAGCTTCAGCTCAACATCAATCGGGACTTTCAAGCCCCGACCGTTTCGTAGCGAGATCTCAATGACCGCTGGCGTCGGTGGCGTATCAGGTGCCTGGATAGCGTTCACCTCCTCGGTGATTTCCACCGGAAGAAACATCGCTGGTCGACCAACATAGCTGAAGGACTGCCGCCACAAACGGATCTGGGATGGGTAGATATCATGCCGGCGAGCCACATCACCAATGCGAACACCAGGTTGATCCGCTTCTGCCAATATCCTCAGTTTCGCCTCGTCCGACCAACGCCGTCTGCGCTCAGTCCCGGACATGATCTCAATTCGAGCCATGAAACCTCTTTGATCTGGAATTAATGTCAGCACTAATGCTGGTTCTAATGCCAGAACATCGCCTGATTTGGCCGATCAGAGAAATCTGCTCGCCGGACGCTTACGTTCTAATGCCAGAACATCGCTTGATTTGTCCGATCAGCAAAAACAGCTCACCGGACGCTCACGCTGGAGAGGAAAGAGGACCGTTCCTGTCGGTTCTCGGCAATCGCTTTTCGCGATCCACCGCAGGCATCTCAATGTCGAACTCCCTGCTGGGAGCGGCGACCTGAACGGGGACAAACGCAGATATCGAAGACGGCGATAATGGATAGGTCTGGGTGTGCTTCCTGATCATCGCTGTGAGTGGGCTGTCGTTGTAAGGCATATCGTTCACCAGTTCAGCTGCACGCTCGTAATTTTGGCAGCAGCCTAACCGCATGACACGAAGAGCGGTAGGAGCTGGATCCACGTCGTTTCAGGTGTTTTCAAAATTCTCGCTTTCAGCGAGCAACGATGCGATTTCGTCATATCCGTAGAGAAGAGCTAATTTTCTCGGCGTCAGGCCTGCATGGCTCTTCAGATCCAGCCGCGCGCGCGCGTTGATCAACGATCGTACAGCATCCAGGTGGCCATGCCACGCAGCGTCGTGAAGTGCTGTCAGACCATTATAGGGCCCCTGCGCATCCAGCTCTGGCTGCGCAGCACCGATACAATCGGTTTCAGCAAGAATTTCAATTACATCTGCATGTCCGAAATAAGCGGCTTCATGGAAAGGTGTACCTTTCATGAGGCCCACGACCTGCCGCGTGTCCGCGCCTGCATCCTTCAGTATGCCCACAATGTCGGCGTGCCCTTCTCGGGACGCGATCCCCAGTGGAGTGTAGTCGTCGTCAGGCGTCCCGGTGATCGCCATCCGCTGATCAACATTGACGCCGGCAGCAATCAACCATTTCACTTCTACGACATCACCCGCTTTTGCGGCAAGGACGAGATCAGATCGTAGGACTTTTGCCTCATTAGCGCTGACTTTATCACGGATCAGCCAGGCGATTGAATCAAGGCCATCATTCTCGGCGAGGTCAAGAGCGGTTTGGTCCCAGTGGTTTCGGATTGAAGTCTTGGCACCATAGGACAGCAACGTCCTCACACCATCTTCCTGCTTGTGTAAGACGGCATCCATCAATGCTGTATTCCCTAAGACGGGTGACTGCTGATCAACAAACGCGCCACTGTCCAGAAGAAGCGCTATTACGTCACGATTGCCGGACTGAGCGGCCTTGTGAAGCGCCGTCGTGCCCATGCGCGGCTCAAGGATCAAAACATTCGCTCCTGCATTCAGCAGCGATTCCACCATCTGCGGCTGTCCCAGCCCGGAAGCAATCATAAGCGGCGTAAATCCGTCTGTTTCACGGGCATTCACATCTACCCCTGATAGAATGAGATCTCTAGCTCCGGCGAGATCGCCGGCGCGTATTGTAGAAAGCAAGCTCAATTCAGATCTCCCGTGGAGCGTGGGTGCGAAGGAACTTGAGCAATTCGGCATTCAGGCGATCGGGTGCCTCATGTTGCACCCAGTGCCCCGTGTCTTCCAGACGCACAACATCCACCAAGCCCGGCTGGCTCGCGCGCATGTCGATGACTGTTGGGTTGTCTGGATGGAAGAACTGGCAAAGCCCATCGGCTGCACCCCAGATGTAGAGACTGGGCTGTCGAATGACGGCGTTATTATACGCCGACATGAGTTCGAATGTTTGGGGAACGGCGCGGTAGTAGTTCAGACCTGTTTCAAACCCGGAGTGGGCAAAAGCAGCAATCGTACGATCGACATAGTCGGGGCCGGCCCAATCAGGAGCGACCACCGGTGCAGGGCGTAGCATGTGCTTTGCCGGGTCGATCGGATCCCAGCGCTGCTCCGGCAGCGGGCTCGCCGAAAGCCAGTACAGTACGCTCGCGATGCTCTTCTCCGCAGGCAGGAACTGCCTGCCTGAATCTGGTTTGTCAAATGCCAGTGCGTAATAGCGATCACCCAGCCCTCGATTACGCAAGCTTTCGTTGAGGCTCGTCTCACCCCTTGGCGCGTAGGAGATGCTCACACTGACGAGGGCTGTAAACCGGTCAGGTCGCATCAGCATTGCCTTCTGGGCGTGATCTGCACCCCAGTCATGGCCCACGAGAGTGCAACTCGGGATTTCCAGCGCGTCCAGCACGCCGACCAGATCGCCGACAATGTAGGGGGATGTGTACTGTTCAACCTCCGAAGGTGAATAACTCTCCCCGAATCCGCGCATGTCAAGCGCTACAGCTCGGTAACCTTCCTCCGCAACAGCGTTCATCTGGCTCCGCCACGTGTCGGCCGTGTCCGGGAAGCCGTGGGCGAAAAGAACTGCTGGCCCTTGTCCTTGCTCCAGTACGCGGAATTTGTTTTTTCCGACGTGAATTACCCGGTCTAATACTTCACAATCGATGCCGGTGAGATCCGCGTCCGATACCATGGCTTACCTCCTAGAAGTGCTACGAAATTTCCAAAATAGAGATCACGTTCGGCGCGCTGATCAATGCTCAACACCTCGCCGCCGGTGGTTTTCGAGCTACCGCCTCCTACTTAGATGGGTAGGGTTCTATATCTGCTGACCAGTAGTGCCTGGCGATATTCTGGCTGTTGCGGATAACGTGGTAGGCGATGTCGGGATCGCCGCCTTTGAGTGTGTCCGGATCTGCACCGCACATCAGGCAGTACATTCTTTGATGAATGACGCTCGCAAAATATTGCATCGCCGGCGCGGATTCTTCTTGACCGATTGCTCTCATGTCTTCGGCAGCCTTTTTGACCGCCTCCTCCAAAGCCAGAGAGACCGCAGCAGCCAATCCGTCGTCTGCACGCTTGATGACGTCGACGATCTGTGTTTCAGAGGGGGTAAGAACAGTGCAACGTTCTGTCATGTTTAACTCCATCAACTGTTGAGGTTCCGACTGCGTAGCATTGTGCCTAGTCCGGCCGGCGGGTGAGGAGCGACAGGTAGGTTTTTGCTCTTTCGGTAAACTCGTGGTCGGTATAAAATTTAGACTCAAGCCTCTCGTGGCGTGCGTCGATGACTGCTTCGAGACGATCTGTGATTTCCGGATCCGAAGCGCGCGCGTAATCGACCAAAGCTCGGACAACCGTCGCCAACGCGAAATTTTGTGCGGAGAGGGCCAGTTGCTGTCGTTCACTTTTGTCTTTCTCGATATCCTCCGGGCGGTCTTTCTTCATCCGTAAAGTCGCCGTGCTGCCGCGTTCCCTCTCCCAATGACGGGCGACGCTACGCCCGCCATACAGAATCTTCCATGCCATGTCGGGATCACCTCCTGTGTTTGTTTTCAGGTCGGCTCCGCACAAACGCAGGAACAGGTGGCGCAGAACGCCATCTGCGAAGTAATCACGGGGCGAGACGCGTGAACCGCCTGCCTGAAGTTCAGGTCCAGCGGACCTGGTAGCGTTTTCGATAGCCTCGTCGACAGCGGCCATCAGGAGCTTATCTGCCTCCAGGATCGGGACGGTTTTTATCTGCATGCTATCCTCCAACGCCGGGCATTCTGCTCACTTGCGAAGAACATCCTGCCATTCAGGATGTCGCTCAATCTGGGCTTTCGCAAACGGGCATAGGGGAATGATAAAAACACCCTCGCGTCGGGCATCTTCGACCGCTTGGCGCACAAGCCTCTCACCAACTTTTCTCCCCCGTAAAGCCGCGGGGACGTCGGTGTGGTCGATGATGATGAGCTGTGTACCAGCTCGACTGTAGGTCATCTCCGCTTCGACGCCCTCAACCACGATCCGGTAGCGCCCTTTCGACGCCCCATCTTCCCGTTCCACCTCCTCGCTGACTGAAGAAGTAGCCTTCTCCGGGACCTTCGCACTCAGTTCCCGAACTTTGCCGCGCTGACCGTGCGTGCACTCGAGCTGGTCTCGATCCCAATGTCCAAGATCGGCGGCAGCTTCGTAAGTTGAGACGAGAAACGCCATGAGCCCTTCGTCAGGATCGGCCGCAGCCTGAACCGCCTCATAAGGCAGGATGAACTCCGACAGGCCCTCATGCCAGAATGCCGTATCAGGCCGGACAGACGCAGCCCTGAAACCGCTCGGTGCGGGATAGGCATAGGCATAGAATGCGGGATAATCGATGCCGCCACCTCCCGGCCAAAAGCCTGCCGAAGAAACCTCGCGGTCGTAGGCCTCCTGCGCCACGTTGTCCGGCAGTGCCGGTACGCCGCCAGGATGGATTGGCGCCTGCCGTCCCGAAAACCGGGTAACGGCCAGATCGAAGCTGCCCCAGAAAAGATGCACAGGACTGGATTTTCCGATGAAGGATGTCCGGAACGCTTTGAATACCCGGTCTATCGCCATCAGTGCCTCATGAAACTTCCGGACGGCGTCGCGGTCATACGAGCGTTCCCGATGGTCCTCATCGAACGGCACGAGGTCCGCCACTTCATTTGGCTGGCCATGGAAGTCGGGATTGCCGCCGAGTTCGGAGATCAGACGGGTGAAATTGGCATGGAAACCTGCGACGGTAGATGTCCCCAACGCAAACGAGGCTCGCCGTCCGTCACCATTCGAACCAATGACTGCATGTTCATGAAAGTCGAACACAATCTCGATGCCAGGGCCATCAGGGATCGGAGAGGACGTCAGGCCGGAAGGGGTAACGTAGAAAGTCGCGTTCCAGGAATGGTTGAGCCAGGGTGTATGAGCCAGCCGGTATTTGCCGACAATCTGCAGGTAGAGGTGCAGAGCGGAACACGTTTCACGCCAGCTGAGGTAGTCGAGGCGTGGCCATTGATTGCTCATTTTATTTACTCCATTTTCTGCCGAAACACGACGAGGCGGTGAATGCTGTTTCGGTTTGATCGACCGCCCAGGCGATCACGCTACTGTCGTCATTCCGGAAGCGGTATATGCTCGTCGCGATCGTCGATCGGCAAGTCGAACAGGCCCTCGCCCCATTTCTGCGCCTGCCATTCGGCCTTGGCTTCCTCGATGCGCTCCTTCGACGAGGCGACGAAATTCCACCAGATGTAGCGAGGTCCAGATAACGTAGCGCCGCCGAGGATCATCAGGCGAGCGCCTTTTTGGCCGGCTGCAACCGTGATCCTGTCGCCGGGGCGGAAGACCATCATCTGCGGTGCCTCAAACTCCTGGCCGGCGATCGAGATCGAGCCTTCGACGATGTAGATGCCTCTGTCTTCGTGATTGTCCGGCATCGGCAGGCGAGCACTCGGACCCAGTGTGACATCGGCGTAGAATGTCTCGGAGAACATGGTTGCTGGAGCGGTCTTGCCGTAGGCGTTGCCGAGAATGAGCCTAACCGACACCCCTTGATCCTCGATGACTGGTAGCATCTCCTCGCCGTAGTGGTTGAACGTCGGCGCCATGTCTTCATTCTTTTCCGGTAGGGCGAGCCAGGTCTGGATGCCAAACAGGCTGTTCGGCCCGGTTCGGGCCGTGGCCGTCGTACGCTCCGAATGGGAAACACCGCGGCCGGCGACCATCCAGTTCAACGCACCGGGACGGATGATCTGATCCGCTCCCGTGCTGTCGCGGTGATGAAAGTCGCCGCGATAGAGGTATGTGACCGTGCCAAGCCCGATATGCGGGTGGGGCCGGACATCGATGCCCTGGCCTGTCAGGAGCTCGGCCGGTCCTGCCTGATCGAAGAAGATAAATGGTCCAACCATCTGTCGCTTCGGGGCAGGCAGGGCGCGCCGAACCTCGAAGCCGCCAAGGTCGCGGGCGCGCGGAATGATCAGCGTTTCGATCGCGTCAATTCCGACCTCGTCCGGACAGCCTGGTTCAATTGCGGGGTTCCAGCTCATGTGAGGAAACCTTTCTTATCTGTTAGGCGATTTACATCGCGGAGTGAATTGGTTGCTGCTGTTCTCTGAAGGCATCATCTGAGACGGAGTTATTTCTCTTCAGGCGGAGTTCCGCGCCCGACGTACTATTGAGAGATGTGAGCTCGTGATCAGGATTGGGTGATCGGTTATCCGCACCCGACGCCCCGCGAAGTTTTTCGAAAGATGCGATGAGATATTCGGAAAGGATACGCACCTTGCGCGGTGGATGGATGCTGGATGGCCTGACAACATGAACATCCCCGACGGGCAGCGGAAAGCGGGTCATGATTGGGACGAGAGCGCCTGAGGCAAGATATTTATGGGTGACACAGTCCGGAAGCCATGCAATGCCAAGCCCCTCAGCTGCGGCTTTGGCTATCGCCGCGCCGTTGTTGGAGCTGAAGCGACCCTGTGCCTGCACGGTGATGATCCTGTCGCCTTCCAGGAACCGCCACGCCTCGATACCTAGCAAAGCTTGATGGGTCGCGATTTCGTCTGGCGATTCAGGTGAGCCATGAACCCTGATATAGTCGGGGCTGGCGACGAGCTTGAAATAAATCTCGCCTACGCGCTTCGCGATCACGTTGGAGTCACGCAACGCGCCGACTCGAATCGCGCAGTCGAACCCTTCTGCAACCAGATCGACACAGTGGTCGCTATATTCGGCGTGGATCTGAAGCTGCGGGTGGCGGCGCGCCATTTCTGCAAGCACGGAGGCGAAGTGCATTGGGCCCGATGTCAGCGGAACGGAAACTCTCAAGCGTCCACGAAGGTCGCCTTCGGGCAAAATCGTTTCGCGTGCAATGTCTATTTCGCTGCAGGTCTTTGCCGCGAAATCGCGAAACGTAACGCCCGCCTCAGTGAGGCCCGCACCCCGGGTTGTGCGCGCAAGAAGTTGAACACCGAGTTCCACCTCGAGTCGGGCGAGCCGCCGACTGACCATCGACTTGGAAACCCCTAACCGGCGCGCCGCCGGCGATACACCTCCGGAATCTGCAACTTCGACAAAGGTCCGCAGATCTTCGATGTCCATTTTGTGTCCCCGTTTTGCGATCAAGCCTAGCTGTCAAGCGTGTTGTGCTGCTCTGACCACCGGCGCCACTTCATTGCCCAGCAGTTCTATTGATCGTTTCATTGCTGAAGTATCGAGAGCGGCTGTGCTCATCTGGAAGGTGATGCGTGATACGCCAGCCAGTGTTTCACTGGCCCGCAGCATTTTGGCTGCCACCGTCGCTGGATCACCAACCAGGAATGCCCCTTCGGGTCCCGCCATGGTCTCGAACTGCTGACGCGTCGGCGGCGACCAGCCGCGCTCGCGACCGATATTCGCTGTCAGATGCGCCCAGCCAGGGAAAAAGGCATCCCTGGCTGCAGCATTGCTTTCGCCGACGAAGCCCATCGCATGAACACCGATCTTGAGCACCTCGGGGCTGTGCCCTGCGCGTTTACCAGCTTCCCGATAGAGATCGACGAGCGGACGAAAGCGCTCAAAGCTTCCGCCTATGATGGCGATCATCAAGGGAAGACCAAGCGCACCGGCGCGCGCGAACGACTGCGGCGTGCCGCCGACACCGATCCATGTCGGAAGTCGTTGTTGATGAGGACGGGGATAGACGCCTTGTCCGCGGAGCGGCGGTCGGAAACGCCCTTCCCAGCTCACATTCGTCGACTCTTGCAGAGCAAGCAACAAATCGAGCTTTTCCGCAAAAAGATCGTCGTAGTCACGCGTGTCCAAGCCAAACAGTGGGTAAGCTTCGACGAAGGACCCGCGACCTACAACGATTTCCGCTCGACCCCTGGAAATCAGATCGAGGGTTGCGAATTCCTGAAAAACCCGCACGGGGTCGGCGGCACTTATAATTGTTACCGCGCTCGTCAATCTGATCTGGCTGGTCCGTGCCGCAGCGGCAGCCAGTATGATCGTCGGCGCGGAGTCGAGAAACTCTGCGCGGTGATGTTCACCGATACCGAACACGTCCAGTCCAACGCGGTCCGCCACTTCGACTTCCTCGATCAGTTCTGCCATACGGATGGTGGCCGAGGGAACCTGACCCGTCGTCGGATCTGGAAGGATAGCTGCAAAACTGTCGATACCGATTTCCATTATGGGTCCTTTGAAAGATTTTTAGCGCAGAGCTTCTTTCTCCACGGGTGCACGGCCACCGACAGTCTGAGAGTGGCACCACAGCCGGTCATGCGATAGTGCTCGATCCTGGGAAGCTCTGTCGCAAAATGGGGAACGCCATTTACAAGAGGATCCGCATGCCCACCCGGCTTTATTCCCGGCGCGGAGGCATGGCATCTTCCGGGTGGACAAAAGAGTATCGGCTCGAATCTGCGAGATTGCCTCGTGGCAGGCATACAATGGCGATCGCGACCAACGAGGTGGAGGGGGGGTGAAGAAGCCGATCTCCCTGCCATTTTACCTCCGGACAGATTGCATCGGGTGTGCTTTTGCCACTTACGATCTTACAGCCACGACCGCCGGCAGGCATTCAGGTTTCAGCTGCATCAGTATTACCAGGTAGCTGGAGCACTCATGGAGAGATTGATCGGACGTTTAGGCAAAGACTGGGCCTCTGGAGGTCAGGCCCAGCCTCGGATCGGGAGCCAGCCTGAAGCGGCTTGGCCACCGCACTCAAGCCGAGAAACAAACTCGCTTCATCGTTTCGTTCCCACGGCCAGAACGGCGGTTGCGCGGAGGATAACCGTGTTGCCGCTTGCCAATCCGTCGATCACCTCAAGTATTGCCGCGTCGACACGCCGTCGTTGATCGCTATCAAGCTGCGCGTAGACGCCCATATAGCTGTGCAAGTCACGAAGTTCGTCAAGATAAGCGTGCCCGGCGGGGCCTTCCCAGACGGTCTCGATCTCTTCGACGTCAATCGCGGAAAGGTGGGCGTGAGCCATTTCCTTGGCCAACCGATCGGGTTCGGAAAGCAGGAGAAACCCCTCGGGAGGCGCAGGCGGTCGCATCTCGGGAAACACCAAGCGTAGCGCTTGCGCCATGACCATGAACGGACCGCCGCCCGGCGGTCTACGCCATGTCGCCACACAGGCTTTCCCGCCGCGCCGGGTCACGCGCGCGGCCAAGCGCCTGATGCGCAAGCTCTTGAAGGGCCAGGGACGATCGCCGCGGGTGATGATCACCGATAAGCTTCGT
>NZ_WIXI01000015.1 GCF_009617585.1 Endobacterium cereale
CGAAAATCGCCCGGGCGTGACCGACAAACCCGGCCGGCGTCATGGTATGGCCTCATTGCCGTTAAGTTTACGATGCCCCTGAATGGCGTAGCTCGCCTGCTCATAGGATCCGGTCTGCTTCAGGATATGCGTCGCAAGAATGTCCCGCAGGTTATGGGGGCCATGCGGCAGCAGTCCCTTGATCGCACCTCGCCCGGTGTAGGGATTGTAGATGCCGTAGCGTTGTATGACGGTCCGCCAGGCTTCGTAGAAAGTGGTTGAGTTGTAAGCCGCATCGATGCTGGTCGTTTTCACCGTTTTGACGAAGAGGGTGCCGGGATCTTTGGCACCATCAAGCAGGACAGCTCGATGGCGATCGATATAAGCATCGAGATATTTGTAGAGATCGAGCAGGTCCGGCAGGATCAGTCGAAACGGCTTCTGCCCGAAGAAGGATGAGCCCGAGTTCTTGAATGCGACTGATGGGATCAGGACTTCCCACCCATGATCGCGATCGCTCCAGCGTAGCTCGCCACATCTCATGTCCTCAAGCCTGCGTTCCGATGTCGGGTGATGCCC
>NZ_WIXI01000025.1 GCF_009617585.1 Endobacterium cereale
TTCAAAAGTGTGGTGATTGGCGTCCCCACAATAGGCATCCTTGATGCCGGTTCGAAGGGCCGTTCCACACCATCAATCTCCGTGAAAGGAGATTGCCATGCGCCGTCACGAACTGAGCGACGAGAATGGGACGTTGTTGCACCCCTACTACCGACCAATACCCGCGGAATTGAACGTGTTAACGACCGCCGAATCGTCCTGGCGCGACGTGCCGGAACGTTATGGCCCGCGCACAACGCTCTACAATCGGTTTTCGCGCTGGCGCGAAGCAGGTGTCTGGGATCGCCTTCTGGCCGCCGTTTCAAAGCGTTACGACGGCGATGTCATGATGATCGATTCATCTTGTGTCCGCGTTCACCAGCATGGTGCCAACGCTAAAAAGGGGGACCTGCCGATCCTTGCATGGGACGTTCGCGTGGCGGCCTGACAACCAAAATCCACGCACTTGTCGATGTTGATGGCTTGCCCGTTCGCCTGGAATAACCGCAGGTAAGGCAGCAGGTGCCCCTATAGCTGAGAAGCTGTTGAGTGAAGTTCAGCCCGGAGCAAAAAGACATTCAGCTTCAGTCGATGGGTCTACTGCCAGCGCAATCAGGTAGAGCGCTTCTTCAATCGCATCAAACAGATACGGGGCTGGCAACCAGATACGACCGACGTGCCGACAACTATCTCGCCGCCCTCATGCTCGCAGCGACGAGGATATGGATAGCATCAGGTAAATGAGTCCGCGTCCTAAGTTGGGCTCAAACAGGCGGCCTGCGCAGCCCTATGTCACATGGGACCGGATGGATGAAGGCACTCAACATTATCTGCGCCGGCAGGCGTCACGGTTTCTGGCTGAGCTCAAATGACCGGGCCGCCGACACCGGTCTATATCATGATCGTATAGGGAGCGTTCATGCCGAAGCATGTAAAGACAGCCGACCTGCCGGCCAAGCTCTACATTGCATGCGGCTTGCCATTCACGTTGCGACGGAAGTGGGCGAGCGTCCCCTGACATCCTTGGAGATATCCAAAAGCGTTGACGATTGGAGGATCGCTTTGCATAGCATGCTTAGGCGTAAAAAATCGTCGATATGCGATTATTTACGAACCGTTAGCGAGCCGCATCCTTTCCGAAATGGACTGAGTTGGACAATGCAGTTCGTATTTTATGCAGGGATCTGGTAAACCAATGAACTGTTGAGTTAAGCCGCCGATCAATGCGATCTCATTCAGTTTCGTAAGACGTTCAGGAAAGCCAATGTGACGCCGCTACTAGAGCGCGTGAGTCGTTTAGCCATTTTCCTTGCGCAACAATGATCGGCAATCCCGGCCATTCATGGATGGCCGAACGTTGTATCGATTACGTTCGAAGTAAACGAGTAGCTGCGCCGATCGATTTCAGCGAAAATCATCCATGTGACTAGCGCTGTTACTCTTGAAAACCCGCGATCGTTAACTGTTTCTAAATAAACAGACAGGCTTGCATAACCGGCTATATCGCAACGGTTAACGAATTATTGCGTTTTGACGGGTGTTGACGCTCTGTGTCCCAAATTCATTCTGGGGGTTGCACATGTCCGTCGAAGATCCGCGCGTATCCATCGCTTCCGAAGACAACGCAGTCGAACATTTCCATTCAGAGCTTGCCGAGCAGATTTCCCTGTCGGAAGATGATCGCCGGCAGGACATGATGCGGATCGAAGTGGCGCAGGCGGATACCGGCCGCGCGCCTACTGGTGATCGCGTTCCCGCGGCAAGCGATGCTGCTCCTGCACCGGCCACCCCTGCGGTTGTCGAAGTCAATCCGGATACGTCTAATACCGTTCGGCTGGCGGCCACGATCTCGATCGACGAAATTCGCATCGAAGGCGCGAACCTCATTCTCGTGCAGGCCGACGGTTCCGAGATCGTCATTATCAATGGCGCGACCAAGGTTCCGACCATCCTTCTCGGCGATATCGAATTGCCGCAGCAGTCTTTTATTGCAGCACTGGAAGGCAGCGGCATCAACGTTGCGGCTGGTCCCGACGGCTCCTATTCCGCAAGCGCTGCGCCCGGCAGTTCCGGCGGCAATTTTGAAGACAGTCTCCAGCAGAGCCAGAATGGCACGATCCAGCTGGCTGACTTGCTCGGCGATACCGGCTTCGGTGATGGCACCGCTTTTTCCCTCCAGTCTACCGGCGACGATCAGCCGACGGTTCGTGGTATTCTGACCCAGCTTTTTGGCGTCGAAACCACAGATGAAACCGGCATGTTCGAGAATATCGAGCTCAACGGACGTCTGGATTTCGATCAGGGTAATGAGTTCGGGGTTGTCGTCAATGTGTCATTGAACGGCCCTGTCTATTCCGGCGGCGTTCTTGTCGAGACCGCATTCGTCGTCTCCGGCACGTCTGCCAATCCGATATTGACCCTGACTGGTTCCGCTGATGGAGCCACGGTTTTCACGATCGTGGTGACCGACGTCAAAACCGGCACCTTCACCTTCACGCTTTCGCAACCGATCGATCATGTCGGCATAGACCGGACCGGTACCGCGGATGTGTTCGATCTTCCCTTCACCTATGCCGTCCAGGACAAATCCGGCCCGGCTGTGATCGGCAATTTTACCATTCAGATCCAGGACGATGGTCCGACAGCGGTGAGTAGTCCCGTGTCGCTCCTTGAGGATGAAGCGCAGAGCGTTTTCGCGGATGAAAACCCGAGCGATGAGGGTGGCGCCAATACCAAGCAGGTGAGCGGCGGTATCGGTTCGCTGTTTAAGACGAGCGCCGATGGCATCAAGATGGTGACGATAACCGGTGGTGATTTTTCTGTTGTCTATAAAGACGCCAACGGTTTTGCCCTGACGGAGACCGTCACCTGGGACGCCGGTGTCAAGGGCGCCGACGGCTCGACGACGTTCACCGCAACGAGTGAGCATTACGGTCAGTTGACCGTCGGCTCGCCACCGGCTGCAACACTGGTGATCAATGCGGACGGTTCCTACACGTTCACGCTGAACGCGCCCGTTGCGCATGCTGACGGTAACGAAACGGGAGTCGAAGAAGATCAGCGGATCGAGATCGGCTTCACGGTGACGGATGGCGACGGCGATACCGCAAGTGGTGAGCTGGGCGTCGACGTTAACGACGACACTCCGAAGGGTTTTGTTACGACGGCATCGACGGTTCTTGACGATGAGGCTCAGGCTGTTTTTGCGGGCAACAACACGCCAGCGGACAACGTTGCCAACGAGAAGGTCGCGACCGGTAGTGCCGGTTCTCTGTTCCGGTGTCAAGGTCACCGACGGTGACGGCGACACGGCGTCTGCAACACTGAACGTCAACGTCAACGACGATGCGCCTGTTGCCAAGGTTGTAACGGCATCGCGTGTTCTGGACGACGAAGCGCAGGGCGTGTTCACGCCGACCAATCCCGGCTCCAACCTTCCCTTCGATCTTAGTGATGTGAGGAACGACGTGAAGGCTGTCTCGGGCAATGCAGGTGCATTGTTCACGGCCGGTTCCGACGGCGTTCACTCGGTTGCGATCAATGGCCCTGCCTTCGAGGTGATCTACAAGAACAATCTCGGCTTTGCCAGGACGGAAGGCGTCACCTGGGACGACGGCAGCGTTGAGAATGGCGTGACGACATTCACGGCGACGGGCGTGACATCGGGGCTTGCAGCTGCGGTTCTGGTGATCCGTCCTGACGGGTCCTATTCGTTCGAGATGAAGGCACCGCTTGCACATAGTGATGCATCTCCGTGGATTGAGGAGAACGAGACGCTTTCGATCGGCTTCACGGTCAAGGACGGCGACGGCGACACGGCGAGTGGCAGCCTGAAGATCGCCATCAACGATGATACGCCGACACCTGTCGTGTCGATCGTGTCGGGCCGGACGCTCGATGACGAAGCGCAGGCTGTGTTCACGCCGGTCAACACGGGTGGTCTGGATGATGTCGCGCCGGACTACAAGCAGGCGAGCGGCGGTCCCGGCAGCCTGTTCCGGATGGGTGCCGACGGTCTCGGCTCGATCGGCATCGATCTTCCCGGCTTCGGCGTGATCGCCAAGGTCGGCGGTTTTGCCGTTGTGGAAGCTGTCAGCTGGAGCGCTGGCGTGCAGTCGGCCAACGGCGTGACCACCTATACGGCGAAGAGCACGAGTTATCAGGGCGGCGCTGCGGTTCTGGAGATCCGTGCCGATGGTTCCTACACGTTCACGCTGAACGCACCTGTTGCGCATTCCGTGCCTGGCACGTCGGAAGAGGACAAGCTTCTCACCTTCGGTTACGTGGTGAAGGACGGTGATGGTGATGCTGCAGCCGGCGTCCTGACGATCCGTGTCGATGACGACACTCCGAAGGGTTTTGTTACGACGGCATCGACGGTTCTGGATGATGAGGCTCAGGCGGTTTTTGCGGGCAACAACACGCCAGCGGACAACGTTGCCAACGAGAAGGTCGCGACCGGTAATGCCGGTTCTCTGTTCACGGCAGGTGCTGACGGTGTTCGTTCTGTTGCGATCAGCGGTGGTGCGTTCGATGTGATCTACAAAGGCACTGACGGCCTTGCACGCACGGAATCCGTCTCGTGGAGCGGTGGCACCAAGGGCACCGACGGTTCGACGACGTTCACGGCGACGAGTGGGCATTACACGTCTGCTGCGACGCTGGTGATCAATGCGGACGGTTCCTACACGTTCACGCTGAATGCGCCAGTTGCACATTCGGCGACGGCAGGTTCGACCGGTACGGAAGAGACCCAGGCGATCTCGTTTGGTGTCAAGGTCACCGACGGTGACGGCGACACGGCGTCTGCAACACTGAACGTCAACGTCAACGACGATGCGCCAACCATTTCTGCAACCTGGACACAGCGGGCGGGTGTTAATGACGATGCGCTGGCTGGCGGCAATCGTGAAACAAGCGACAAGTCGACCGCGACGGGGACGCTAAGTCATAGTTTCGGTGCGGACGGCGGCAGCATTTCCTGGCAGCTTTCGACCTTGCCGACCAAGGGTGGTTATACGCAGACCATCAATGGCAATGTGTTCGAGACTTACCAGCAACAGAACGGCGCTCCGGTGAAGGTGTTTACCGTCACGCTCGATCCGTTGAGTGGAGCCTATACCGTTCAGCAGTTGGCTGCGGTCAGACATCCAAACGGGGCTGATGAGCTTGGAGAGGGTTTCGACCTTAAGTACCGGGTTACCGACGGCGATGGCGACTATGTCGAAAGTCACCTGCGCGTCGTTGTTGGTGATGACGTGCCGATTGCTGTTGCGGATAGCTACGTGGTCGCTGAAGACAGCGGGGCGACGTCGTTTGCCTCCGGCTTGCTTGTCAACGACAAACCAGGTGCCGATGGCGCAGTGCTGCATCAGGTCAGCTTCGGCAATGGCGAGTTCGTGAACCTGACATCCGGCCAAGCGATTTCTGCTGGCTATAGCTTCTCGGTTAGTGGTGTTGGCACATACGTCTTCAAGGCGAGTGGCGAATGGCTTTTCACGCCCGTCAAAGATTATAACGGTCCGGCCGGTTTCCAATACAAGCTGATCGACGGCGATGGCGACATTTCAATCGCCGCGCCCGTGACCCTCACTGTGACAGCAATCAACGATGCGCCGGTTCTCCACGCTCTGCCTTCACAGTCGATTACCATCGTCAATGCCGGATTCGAGGCGGATACCAGCTACGGAAGCGTTGGCAATGAAGGCCAATGGAGCGATGGTTCACCGCAAGGCTGGCAGGTCACTGGTGGCGCTGGCTGGTATGATCCGAACAATGGGTCCTTGCCGATGCCGAGCGAAAACGGCGCCAACGTTCTCTATCTGAACGACGGCGCAAGTGTGGGCCAAACGCTTGCTGCGACCGCTGTTGCCGGTACCTACACACTCGGATTCGATATCGGCGACCGTCATGACGGCAATCTGCCGGGCATGCCTGCCTTCGCGGTACGTATCTATTCCGGTACGACGCTTCTCAAGGAAATGTTGTTCGAAAGTTTCCAGACGAATGGCGCGGATTGGCGTGACGGCTCGGTTACGCTGACCATCCCGGCCGGTTCTGCCGCGATCGGTGGTGCATTGCGCATCGAATTCCAGAATCTCGAGGGTGTGAACGGTCGCAACGACTTCCCGTCCATCGCACAGGTCAATATCGACAATGTCAGCCTTTCAGTCGTTCCGGCTGCCGTTGCCATGGTGTCGATCGATGAGGACGCGATCAACAATGTCGGCCAGACTGTCGCTTCTATTCTTGGGGATAGCGTTACCGATGTCGATGCGGGCTCGGTCGAGGGCGTCGCGATCTATGCCGCGGACAACGGCAACGGCACGTGGCAATATCTGAAGGCCGGTGTATGGACCGATTTCGGAGCGGTCTCTCAGAGCGGAGCGCTGCTGCTGACTGCAAATGACACCGTTCGTTTTCTGCCGAACGCCGCCAACGGCACCACGGCGTCGTTCAGCTATCACGCATGGGATCAGACCAGCGGCGCCGCGCAGGCCAAGGCGGATATTGCCATTCGTGGTGGAGAGACGGCATTTTCCGATGCCTCCGGCAGTGCGATGATCACGGTTACATCGGTGAACGATGTTCCTGTGCTCAGCGACACCACCGACCCGGTCGCTATTGCCGAATCCGTGAATGCATCCGCGCAGCAGCTCAATATCAGCGGCAATTTCTCGGTCACAGATCCCGATATCGGTGATACGCTCACGCCGAGCATAATCGGCAATCCGGTGGTCCAGCTGAACGGTGAGACCTACACGCTTCCGTCCGGTGCTTCCACGCTCGTCGCCAGCGGAGCTTTGATCCTTAACGGCGCCGTATCTACGGGCGGAGCGGTCGATATCGGCTACAGCTACAATCCTGTCGCCAATCTCGATTTCCTCAAGGCCGGCGAAACACTGACCATTACCTATAAAATCAAGGTCGGCGACGGTACCGCAGAAACTGGTACGCAAGACGTCACATTCACGATTACCGGTACGAATGACGCTCCGGTGATTGCGATCACGGACGGCAATACGGTGACAAGCCATACCGAACTCGATGGCAGCGATCCCGTCGGAAGCTTCATCTTCAAGGATCTGAAAATCGCGGTTTCCGATGTCGACGGGAATGCCTTCACCAAGGCCGTGATCGTCTTGAGCAAGGGCGAGTCAGGCGACAATCTCAATATGTTCGCTACCGCCGGCCAGCGTGAGGTAAGCGGCGGTGTCCTGATCAACTATGAGACCCGCGAAACGACGGTGAATGGTGTCAAGACCATCACCATGACGCTGGTCAATGCCAAGGCGGGTGAAATGCTGACCGCCACGCAGGTCGATGAAGCGCTCGATCTCGTTCGGTTCCACACCGGCGACCGGGTTTCCGCCGAGACGCCGGTACGCGATATCGCCATCACGGTTTACGACCAAAATGGTCTTGCGAGCAGCGCAGCCAACATAACGCTCAACGTCAAGGGTACAAACGATACCCCGACCTGGGAAAATACGACGCTTGCAGCGACGACATCTGAAGATCATGCCCTGTCGCTCAACGTCTTCACGCCAGCACAATTGAAGGTGGGTGATCGCGATGCAAGTGGCGACGCAAAGCTGACCTTGACGGTAAAGAACGGCACTTTGGAGATCATTGCCTCGAACAGCATTGCTGTTACGGGACATGGTACGAATACGGTGACACTGACCGGTTCGATGAGCGCTATCAACGATCTGCTGGTCAAAATTTCCGGCGGTGTTTCGACAAGCGGTGTCACTTACAAGCCGGATTTGAATTTCAATGGCACCGATACCCTGACGCTTGTCTTCAGTGACAACGGTGACCTGAACCTTCCGGCAAAGCAGGCAACGGCGACGATCGCCATCAATGTGACGCCGGTCAACGATGCGCCGACTGCCATCCATTTCCATGCACAACAGCAGGGATTCCAAGTTACGGTTGCGCACTCGACCGGATATATCCAGTCTCTGGCGGATGCCGATAGTGTTTTGGCTGGCTCGAGCCAGAAGAGCTTGAGCAATTCAATTGCGTCGACCGTCAATTTTGGCGATGGCGGCCAGGCGGGAAATAACGAAACGCTTCCCGCATTTGGGGGTGACGAGTTTGCTGTTCGTGCCGTCGGCAGCTTCGTGCTTGAAGCCGCAGGCGTCTGGACCTTCGCGACCAATTCCGATGACGGCGTTCGTCTGGTGATCGATGGTAAGGTTGTCATCACCGACAACGGCATTCATCCTGCCCTGAATAATCTTGTTCAGGTCGATTTGACCGCCGGTATCCATACGATCGAACTCGTCTATTTTGAGCATCAGGGCGGCGAAGTGGTCGAATTGTTTGCGCAGCTCGGTTCTCATGCAACTTTCAACTCCGGCTTCAGGCTGGTTGGCG
Source organism: Endobacterium cereale (assembly GCF_009617585.1). Classification (GTDB taxonomy): domain Bacteria; phylum Pseudomonadota; class Alphaproteobacteria; order Rhizobiales; family Rhizobiaceae; genus Neorhizobium; species Neorhizobium cereale. Next base: position 8,365 of record NZ_WIXI01000025.1, read on the forward strand.
ATGTTGCCGGTGGTGGCCTACCGGTCTTCGCGGTCGGCACTAACACTCTCAGCATCAATGAAAACGGCGGTGCGCATATGCTGGTGGCGACGCTGTCGGCATCGGATCCGGACGTCGGCGACACGCACACCTACTCTCTCGTGAACGGTGCGGGTGACAATGCTGCCTTCACGATGGAAGGTAACAAGCTCTATCTGACTGCTAACGCCGACTTCGAGGCCAAGCAGAGCTACAGCATCACCGTCGAGGTGAAGGATGCGGGCGGCCTGACGCATCAGGAAACGCGTACGATTTACGTCAACAATCTCAACGATGCACCTACCGATATACAGCTTGGCAGCAATTCTGTTACGGAGAACGTAAAGGGTGCAATTATCGGTCAGTTGACGACTGTCGATCAGGATGCCGGCGACAGCCACACATACACGGTGGATGATAATCGCTTCGAGGTTGCGAATGGGAAACTGCAACTTAAAGCCGGGATATCGCTCGACTATGAGGCCACACCGACAGTCGATGTGAAAGTGACGTCGACGGACCTCGGCAACAAGCAGATCAGCAAAACCTTCACGATCAATGTCGGCGATGTCGACGATACGCCTCCGGCGGTTTCTTCCATTGTAATGGAAAAAAGCGCACTCAAGGCCGGAGAAACATCGCTGGTCACAATCACCTTCTCTGAAAAAGTGACGAACTTCAGCAAACAGGATGTGACGCCGCAAGGCGGTTCGCTCGGCACATTCTCAAGCCTTGATGGCGGCAAGACATGGACGGCAATATTCACGCCGACCACAAATGTCGAAAACACCGCCAATGTCATCAAGGTTGCTGCGACTTATACGGATCTGGCTGGCAATGCCGGGACTGCTGCTCAAAGCGGCAATTACACAGTGGACACCAAGGCCCCGACAGTGATGTCGATCGTGATGAGCGATGCCGACCTCAAGGTTGGCGAGACGTCGACGGTGACGATCACTTTCTCGGAAAAGGTGGTCAATTTCGACAGGAGCGACGTTAACACGCCGAACGGCACACTCGGCGTGTTGACATCCAGCAGTGATGGCAAGGTCTGGACCGGCACGTTCACGCCGTCGGCCGACATCAAAGACACGACGAATGTTATCACGGTGGCGAATAGCTACAACGATAATGCCGGCAATACCGGCATTACGGGCCAAGGCCCGAATTACAAGATCGATACTGTTCCTGTAAATCAGCCGCCGATTGCCGGCGCGGACACGCTCTTTGTGTCCGATGCATCTTTGGTGGTTATTCCATGGGCCATGCTTCTTGGAAACGACAGCGACCCGGAAGGAAGCGCACTGACGATCACGGGCGTTTCCAAACTTTCCGGTATTGCCGGCGGTAACATCGATGTATCGATCGACGAAGTCGCCAAAACCGTGACGTTCAAGACACCGAATCTTTGGGATTACTGGAACTATGTCGACGATGTTTCGGGCAATTCATTCACCTACACCGTCAGCGACGCGCAGGGAAAAACGAGCACGCAGACCGTAACCATCAAAGTCATCGACACGGACGAATTCGGACGCACGTTTACCGTTTCAGGCAGCTATAACGGTTCCTATCTGGAAGGTCATGGAGGCAACGACAGGCTGACTGGTGGCTCTGCCATCGACTTTCTTAACGGCAGCAGTGGTGATGATACGCTTAAGGGTATGGATGGAAACGACGTCCTCATCGGCGGCAGCGGAAATGATGAACTACACGGCGGCAAGGGTGCGGATCTGTTCAAATGGACAGAGGGTAATTCCTTTATCGCCTTCAATAGAGACGTCATCAAGGATTACAGCTACGCCGAAGGCGATAAGATCGATCTGCAGGATCTGGTTGGCGGCACGATTACTTCGCCGACAATCGCGGATAATCAAATCCGGGTGGTGATCCGCGGCAACGATCTGCTCGTTCAATATTTTGGCATATTCAGTGGCTGGTCGACCGTCTACACACTTGAGGACGCGAAAACAGCTCCATACAGCTCCGTACGCCTGCATTTCGGAAATAATGACTGGACGTTCACGATCAATAGCCTCGGTCAACAAATGGTTTCCAAGGCCACGGACCCCATCATCCTCGATCTCGACCACAACGGCTTTGCCTTCACCCAACTCGACAACGGTGTCTCCTTTGACATCGACGCCGATGGACACAAGGACAAGCTCGCCTGGACTTCAACCGACGGCATCCTGGCGTATGATATCGACGGTAACGGCAAGATCGACAACGGTTCGGAACTGTTTACGCCGAGCTTCAATGGCGGCGGCCATGCCAGCGGTATCGCAGCGCTTGCCACGCTCGACAGCAATGGCGACGGCAAGATCGATGCCGAGGATGATGCTTTCTCGAAAATGTCCATCTGGATCGATGCCAACCATAACGGCATCAGCGACGATGGTGAGTTGTCGGGCCTTCTCGATCATTCGATCAAAAGCATCTCCCTTGACACAACGGCGACCGGAGCGACCGAGGACGGCCAGACGGTCTTGTCTGAAGGCCATTTCATGCTGGATGACGGATCGACCGGCAATTTCCTAGAAGTCGGTTTTGATACGTTGCTCGGCGGACAACCGGATCACGTTCTGATCGGCGGTGATGGCAACGATGTTCTGGTGGGAGGCCCGGGCTTTACGCAGTTTACCGGTGGTGCAGGCGCGGATACGTTCGTGCTTGACCCGTCGGCGCTTTCCAGTCTCGATATGGCCGACGTCGTTACGGACTATAAGGCCGGAGAGGGCGACGTGCTCGACGTCTCAAAACTGCTCGATACGATGCTTGGCCATCAGGCCAGCGAGCAGGAGGCCGCGGCAACCATCAAGACCACCGTGACCGGCAACGACACCACGGTGAGTGTACAGATGGACGATGGCTGGAAGGATGTGGCCGTGCTGCAGAACCATGTCGAAGCAGTCAAGATCCTCTTCGATGACAAGCATACGATCGACGTTTCCCATCATTGATGAGCCATGCCAAAGATGAAAGGAAGAGGCGCGTGAGCGCCTCTTCCCGTTTTCTCGATAGTTTCAGTGGCTCTACAGGTCTCTGAATGTGATTTGGATTCTTGTGTTGATTATATGATTACCTGAAATGTTTTATTGTTGTGGACTTGCAACAGAATTTTGGAATTTATGTAATATTTTCTACCAAAAAAAGTTTAACGGCTTTCATTTGGTGATTAACTCTAAAAATCTCCTTGAGAATCAATCTCGTAGATTTTCATGTATTGCAATGTTTCGGTTATTTTCAAAGTTTACCAAGTTTTGTCGAGTCTACATATTCCGATGTGAAGTACTTCCATTCGATCTCTGCTCACTATAAGAATTGACGCAATGGGGAATTCGGGCAGGGGTAATCACATTGTCTATGCATAAAAGAATAATTGCATCGCTCGGTGCAAGTGCGGCAGTAATGATTGGGCTCGTGTCGCCGTCATTCGCCATGACGCTTGAAGAAGCGGTGGGCAAGACCCTCAAGACCAATCCGCAGATCATGCAGGCTGTCGAAAACCGCGAAGCCGTGGAGTTCGAACTCCGCCAGGCTCGCGGCCTCTATCTGCCCTCGGTCGATCTTGAGGCGGGCGCCGGACGCCGTCGTCTTTCCAATAGCGGTGCCGGTACGCTAACCCGCGATCACGACTATTATTCGCCGGCCGATACCAGCCTGACAATCACTCAGACACTGTTCGACGGCGGCAACCGTCGTTCGCAGGTAGAGCAGCAGGCATCGCGCGTCGACGGTGCCTCGTTCCGAGTGCTGGAGCGTTCTGAATCGCTGGCGCTACAGGCAACACAGGATTATCTCGAATATATATTGCAGACAAAAATCGTCGGCATCGCCCAGCAAAACGTTTCGGTTCACACCGCGTTGGTCGGCGATATTTCCGAGAGCATCCGTGGCGGGGCGCTGACCGATGCCGACCGGCTGCAGGGCCGCGAGCGCATGGAAGCCGCAAAGGCACGTCTGCGTGAAGCACAGGAAGAACTGGAGGCCACCAAGATCCGCTTCCTCAAGACCGTCGGCGAGCCGATCGGCACCAATGTGAAGATGCCGGCATCGCTGGCACGCTACATCCCGAAGACGGTCAATGATGCGATCCTGATCGCGCAAGCCAACAATCCGGGCGTCCATGCCGCCAATGCGGATGTGGATGCGGCCGATGCCGGCGTTCGCGGTGCTCGCGCAAACTATCTGCCGAAGGTCGACATGCAGGGCATCGCTCAGGTCGGTGACGACATCAATGGCGATGACGGCAATACCAACGACCTGCAGGTGCGTGTCGTCGCCCGCTGGAACCTCTACCGCGGCGGCATCGACCAGGCCCGTGAGCAAGAACAGATCCGCCGTGCCGGCGAACAGCGCTATGCTCTGGCCTACGCTCATCGCGAAGTCGAAGAATCTGTCCGCTCTGCCTGGAACGAGCGCAAGAGCCGCGGCGAAATCTCTGCCATTCTCGGCCGCCAGTCGTCCACCAATGCCAGCCTCGTGTCGTCCTATCGCGAGCAGTTCAAGGTGAACCAGCGTTCGCTGCTTGACGTGCTCGACGCGCAGAATACTCGCTTCAATACGACCATTCTCGCAGAAACCGCGCGTTTCGCGTCGCTGTTTGCCGAATACAAGATCCTTGCTGCCTCCGGTAGCCTGCTGAATGCCATGAGCCTCAAGCCTGTCGCACAGGTCGAGGCCTATGCCCGGAAAGAGTTTGTTGTCCCGGGCGGTGCTCCCGTTGATCCCGGTTATGCCAAAATAGAGTCCCGTCAAAAGGCTGGCATGCCAATGGATCTGCTGGCGCCGGTCCGCTAAACCCGATCGGCCCGAAAAATGCTTAACGTCAAGGTCGACACATCAGAGACGGTGGAGTTGCAGACCTTCAAGGCGGCATTTCGTTCGGTGGCGACCTTTTATGGTCGTCCATCGTCCGATGTCGTGTTGTATTCTGGAATTCCTGACGAGATCGTGGAATCGCTGGAACCCGATGATGTCGAGCATCTGGCGCATCGCATCGGGCTGGAAGTCATCCGGCACGGCGAGCGCGACTGCCGTGAGGGCAATTTCGATTTGCCGGCCATTCTCGTTTTTGAAGGCGGCGGCGTTCTGCCTTTGCTGGAAGTCAATGCCGCGGGTGATTACGTCACCGATGTCGGTACCAGTGCGGCTCCGCAGGCCGTGTTCAGTTTTCAGGACATCGCGGCGCTGCGGCCAAAATTTGGTTTCGCCTTCACGCTGTTCTACCGGAATGCATCCGAAGACAGTGTCGTGGGTACTGCGGCAGAAATCGAGCGGCGGCACTGGCTCCTGCGGGCGCTGGTTCCCTACTGGCGCACCTATCTGCGCGTCATCATGGCAGCGTTCTTCATTAACGTGATCGCGCTGGCTTCACCGCTGTTCACCATGAACGTCTATGATCGGGTGTTGCCCAACAAGGCATTTCCGACGCTCTGGGTGCTCGCGATCGGTATAACGCTTGCCTATACTTTCGATCTTCTTCTCAAGACTGCGCGTTCCGCCCTGATCGACCATGCCGGGCGCAATGCCGACCTGCGCCTGTCGCAAATGATTTTCGACAAGGTTCTGAATTCGACCATGGCGTCGCGGCCTCTGTCGACCGGCGAATATGCCAACCGGGTAACCCAATACGAATTCGTGCGCGAGTTTTTCACCTCGAACACGGTCGGCCTGATGATCGATACGGCCTTCGTGTTCATCTTCCTGATCGTCATCTACCTGATTGCCGGCTGGCTGGTGGTCATTCCGACCGTGGCGCTCATCCTGTCTGTGCTGATCGGGCTGCATGCGCAGGCGAAGATCGGCCAGAAAATGGCGGCGGCAACCAACGAGGCGTCACGCCGTCAGGCGCTGCTGATCGAAACCATATCCACCATCGAGACTGTCAAAAGCCTGCGTGCCGAATCCGGCATGTTGCGCCGCTGGCAGGAACTGATGAAGCTTTCCAGCCGCACCAGTGAAGACATCAAGCATGTCTCCTCGAATGCCGTGAACTACACTGCCTTTGTGCAGCAAATGGTGGCGGTGCTGATCGTGATTGCCGGCACCTATGAGTTTTCCGAGGGGCGGTTGGCCATGGGCGCGATTATTGCGACCGTCATGCTGTCCAGCCGCGCCGGTGCGCCACTTGGGCAGATTGCCATGGCGCTGGCACGCTTCCGTCAGGCCATGATGTCGCTGCGCATTCTCGACAAGGTCATGGAACAGCCCGAAGACCGGCCGTCGACAGTCGGTTTTGTCAACCGCCAGATCAAACACGGCGGTTTTTCTTTCCAGGACGTTTCCTTCGCCTATCCAGGGTCTGATTATGGCGTCATCAACAAGATGTCGATCACCGTCGCTCCGGGGGAACGGGTCGGGATTATCGGTCGTATCGGCTCTGGAAAGACGACGCTCGGCCGACTGCTCGACGGTCTCTATCTGCCGTCTGATGGACGTGTGATGATCGACGGCGTCGATATTCGCCAGTACCATATGGCCGAGGTTCGCTCTGCCGTTGCCGTTGCCGGCCAGTCCTCGGATCTGTTCTCAGGCACAGTGAAAGAGAACCTGCTGATCGGCAAGCACGATGCGACGGATGAGGAATTGCTCGCTGTCGCCAAGATGACCGGCGTTGAGGAGTTCGTCGCTAACCACCCGCGCGGTTTCGATATGCCGGTGGGCGAACGCGGTGGCAATCTGTCGAGCGGTCAGAAACAGGCGCTGGCGATTGCTCGTCTGCTTCTGACCAAGCCAAAGATTGTTTTTCTGGACGAGCCTTCGGGTGCGATGGATCTGGCCAGTGAGCGGCATTTGCTCAACAAACTATCGACCGCATTTAGTCGCGATACGACGCTGATCATCGCTACCCACCGATTCAGTATGCTGGATCTGGTTGATCGCCTTGTGGTGGTCGACAAGGGGCGTATCGTTGCCGATGGTCCCAAGGCTTCCGTCATAGAGGCGATGCAGCGCAAGGGGGCAACGCAGTGAACGAACGCGGCCACGACAATCCGCCATTCTTTGCGCGTATTCTGGTTTTGCTGGTCGGCGCTTGCATTGTCACGTTCGTGGCATGGGCCGCGTTCGCCGATATAGATGAAATCGCTCGTGGCGAGGGCAAGGTTATTCCAGTGTCAAAGACGCAGATTGTCCAGTCATCCGAAGCCGGGATAGTGCAGGAAATCGCCGTCAAAATGGGCCAGATCGTGCGTAAGGGCGATCTGATCGTACAGCTCAACAACACAACGACTGAATCGACACTAGGCGAAGTGGTGGCCAAGGCGCGTGCGCTCGGGGCCAAGATCAACCGCTTGGTACTGGAAGAAACGGGCGATTACAGCCACGACTACACATGTCCAGCAGATGTGATGGCTGTTGCCCAAAGCGTTTGCGAAAACGAAACGAGGTTGTTTGCCGCCAATAAGGCGGCTTATGAAAACAAGCTCGGCGTGTTGCAAGAACGCGTCAAGCAGCGCCAGAACGAGATGAGCGAGGCGGATGCCAATATCGATCGTCTCGTGCAGAATATCGCGGCATCCAACCGCCAGCACGATCTTTATGGGCCTCTCGCCAAAAAGGGGCTTGTGGCGCAGACACAGCTTTTGCAAGTCGAAAGCCAACTGACCGATCAGGAAGGCCAGCTGAAAGTCTATCGCGAAAGCATGGACCGGTTGCGGGGTGCCATTGAAGAGGCACGGTTGCAGGTGACCGAAATCTCGCTGGCTTTGCGCCAGCAAGCACTGACCGAAAAGGCGCAGGCGCTGGCCGAACAGTCGGTGATCGACGAGACCATTCGCGGCGCCTCCGACCGGGTCAAGCGCACCGATATTCGTTCACCTGTCGATGGCATCGTCAACACGCTTGAGGTCAATACGCTTGGTGCCTATGTCGATCCGGGCCGCGTTGTGGCCGGCATCGTACCGACAGCGGATACATTGCTGATCGAAGCCCGCATTTCGCCCCGTGACGTTGCGTTTGTGCGTCGCGGGCAGAAGGCAATTGTCAAAATCACCGCCTATGACTTTGCCATATTTGGTGGTCTGGAAGGCGAAGTCACCAATGTTTCCGCCGATAGTATCGTCGAGAAGGAAAAGGGCGAAACCTATTATGTCGTGCAGGTGAAGACAGATAGTTCCGAACTGCAGCGTAACGGCAAATCCTATCCGATTATCCCCGGCATGGTTGCCTCTGCCGAAATCATGACCGGCCGCAAGACCGTGTTGAGCTACCTGATGAAGCCGATCAACCGCGCGCGCTCCGAAGCGTTGAGCGAGCGATAAGGGGGAGTGAGCATGAAGCCGGGAAATCTCACGCCATCGCTCAAACCCTCAGCCGATGCGCTTCCGATTATCGATCAGGCCGAAGTGGAACCGCGTTTTCGCGCGGTTGTGGCGCGCAATGGCGAGCGTCGGGGCATCCGGCTCGAACAGATCTATTGGGAAGGCCTGAGCCGTATGTCTGCCGCCGGAAAGGTGACCACCGGCGACCTGGTAGAGTATACTGCCGTGCAGCTGCCGCAACCCGGCAACCTGACCTCGCTACTGAGGGTTCTGAGCCTGAAATGGGCGCTCGGCCGCTTGGCTTCAGTCGAGGATATTTCCTCGATGGACAATCTCAATGCACTGGTGCAGGCCTCGCCTTCACCGACAGTCGTCCTCACTCGTGACAAGCATATCCATCTTTTCAACGAGGCATTTTTGCTCATGCTGCGGCAGCGGCTGATCATCGATGAATATGCTCAGCTGATGAAGAACCTAAAATTTTCCATCGATACGCATATCGACGACGCGATGGAGACGCTCCAGGCCAAGCGAGGCAAGACGCTGAATACTGGCTTTTCAATTTCCTGCGGCAAGCAAAACATCACCGGTCAGATCAATCTCGCGCTGGCGCCGGCGCATGAAAAACCGATGCTGGTAGGTTATATCTCCCGGTTCTGACGCTTCTTTTTTCGACACGAAAAAGGCGAGAGGGATAGTTTCACTCTCGCCTTTTCTTTAGTGTTGTCGACACTATCAGTTCATGCCCGCACCCGGAGCGATCTTTTCCAGTGAGGTGATGGCGCTGGCCATCTGCTTCTGGCGCTGGGAGCCGTGCAGGAACCCTTTGCCATCACGGATGGAATAGAGGGCAACATAGTTGGGCAGCTGCGTGTCCTGCAGGACCTGATTGCGGACATTATCGAGGATGAAGTGGCGTCCGGAAATTTCGACCGACAAAACGGCGTGATAGAGGCGTCGCTTTTGATCGAACAGTGCAACGATGCTCAGCGCCTCAGGATCGATACCCTGAGCGCGAAGGGCCGCCATTTTCAGGATGGCAAAATCCTCGCAGTCGCCCTGTCCACGAGCCAGCGTTTCGCTCGGCGTCGCCCAGTAATCGGCAACCCCATTGGTTTCCATGTCGGAGCGATAGGTGATCGCCTTGTTGACGGCGGCATTGACGGCATTGAGTTTGTCGCGCAATGAGAGCTGCGTCGTGCCAGCAAGCTTGATGGTCGTCACCGCCGCCGCGCAATCCCTGCTGCGGCAGGCAAGGGCGGTGCCCTTGTTCATTTCGTCGAGAGAAGGGGCAAGATTTTTGAGAGCCGCAAGGCGTTTGAAGGGAACCGCGACCGTATCGAACGCCGCCGCCGCCGGGCCACGGCGGATTTCTGTCGGAATGTGGGCGGGCTTGATTGCAACCTGCACGACGGACGGCTGAACTACGCTCACCGAAGCTGCGGCCTGCCTGCCGATCGCCGCGGTAACGTCGCCGGTCAGTCTAGCCAGCGAGGCGAAAACAGGCCGCGCCTTCGGGAAATATGCCAGCGTACTTTCGGTTAGAAACGATATCGCAGAGGGTGTCGGTTTATATTGTTGCGGTTCTTGTGTCGATGCTGCCGACGCTTGTGATGTAATAAATACAGACATCATTGCACAAACAATAAAGGCTGTTTTTTTATTATTATTGCGAGCCATTTTTGTCTCTCCTGTTGAGGAAAGACTAGCAATTGGCTGTGAATTTCTGGTTTTTTAAAATGGATACTATCGCCTCAATATTATTAAGAGGAATTGTGTAAAATTTTTGAGATTTCTATTGTGGCTTGTTAAGTGGATTTACCTGCGTTAGTATGCTTTCGTTGGAAGCGAGAAGGCCCTGCCGGTTCAGTATAGATGCCTGTCTTCAGTCGATATTTTCTTTCGCACGGCCCGGCTTCTACAGTCTACAGGCCATTTTCGCCTCCGTCCCGCCGTTCGCTTTTCAGGGCTTGCATGTTCTTGGCTGGTGCCTCCTTCCTGTCTTCTTGCGAGACGGAAACCATTGGCGCCAAAATGGCAAATGACAAGGCGCTAAAGCCACCGCCGACGACGGTGGAGGAAACTTTTGGGCGCGGCTCCATGGAGATAACACTGCTTCTAGCCAAGTCTAAGAACGGATATTACGAAGGTGCTTCGAGGGATATCCGTGACGGCGCGGCGCTGGCGGTTCGCGAACTCGATGAAGCCGGGGCAATGAAGATCAAGGTGGTGGATGTGGCTGCGGGGCCGTCGTCTGTGGCCGGTGCTGTTTCCGCCGCCAATGGCCGCAACTCGGGGCTGCTCGTCAGTTTTGCACCGCAATCGACAACCGCCGCTATCGCGGCCATTGTGCCCGAGCAGAGACCGTCGCTGATTAATCTCGCGACATCCGTGTCGGGTAGTAAAGTCTTCAGCTTCGGTTTTGACGAAGTCGCAAGTGCTGCTCGTGGCGCTCGTCGTGTGATTGCTTCCGGTCAGAAGAAGATCGTTGTGCTGGTTCCGGCCCATCTTCCGGCTTCCGAGGAGAGGGCGCTGGAAACTGCCATAAGCCAGGCCGGCGGTTCGGTCACCGGCGTGATCCGTTATGATTCAGGTACGGCAAGCGATCTTCTGGAGCGCAACAAGCCGCTGCTCGATGCAGCCAACGTTGCGCTGCTGATGGGTGACGGTGCTGCTGTCGGAGCGGTGCTCAAGGGCCTGCGGGCCACATCTGCGGCTTTGCAGATAGTCGGTACCAGCCATTGGCCCATGAGTGTCTATACCGAGCCGGCTGCCGCCAACGCGATCATCGCCACGTCGGATCCGGAGGCGATGCGGAGTGTCGGTGTGCGATATGAGGTGGCAAACAAGCGGCCTTTTTCCATCCATGCTGCGCTGGGGTATGACAGTGTCGCCATCACCGCCGGCATTGTCAGAAGCACGGGCGCGACCGCCATAAGCCCGGAAGCATTGATCAGCAAAACTGGCTTTCGTGGTGTCACGGGGCTTTTCCGGCTGACCGCGGCTGGCGCGATCGAGCGTCGGCTTGGTGTCTACAAGGTAGAGACCGGACGGTTGGTATCTGTCGAAGCGGGCTCTGAGAGCTTTTGAGATCGGAATCGACATTTCGGAATTCTGAATGGCGCCATCGTGAGGTGAAACGATGTCACCTGGTGTGGCGGCACAATCCCGCATCCGCAACAGAGGTTGATTCGATTGCTCGGACAGGCCAATCAGGTCATCGACGTCGAGTGCCTAGCGAGCCGCTTGCCCTCAAAAACCTCGTTGCCTTCAGCTACCGGGCGATCTCTTGAATAGCCGAGTTCCGTAGACACATTCGGGTTGAATTTTCTGCTGCATCTCGCACCCGACGGGCGGCAGCATCCCTGTCCTGACGCCCGCCTTGCGGCAAATCTCCGCTACAGGCACACCATCATCACCCTGCTTGAGAATGAATGCGTTCTGGGTGTCCGAAAAATTCGATGCTTTCATCGTTTCCGCTACTGTTCCCAGCTGGAGTGCCCCCCATTTTACCGGACAAATCGGCTAGTTTGATTTAGCCCTGATGAACTGCCGAGGGGAAGCCATCTTGAGCGCGGAATGGGGATGGA
>NZ_WIXI01000049.1 GCF_009617585.1 Endobacterium cereale
TGCTCCGGCCCCGGCAGCGCCCGCTGCAACGACCACGGCTCCGGCCGCTGTCGAGGCGCCCGGCCAGACCGCGCAGCCGGCCGGCGGCCCGAGCAAGTACACGGTCGTCAAGGGCGACTCGCTGTGGACGATTGCCGAAAGCGCCTATGGCGACGGCACCCGCTGGAGCGAAATCTCCAAGGCCAATGAACTGCGCCACCCGGACCTGATCCAGGTCGGCAAGGAACTGGACCTGCCGGCCAAGTAAGGCCCACCGGGTTAAGACGATTTGTCCTATGCTAAACGACGGTCCGGGGCTTTCCCGGGCCGTTCTTTGTTTCTACATAAGGCGATAACTGCCGCGCCCTTCTCGGCGCGACCCACGAATTTAGCCGGAAAGCCCGCATGACATCTCCCACAGCCGTTTTGCCTGCCAACCACCCCAAGGTCTCACTTGGCAAGGTGGGCGTCCTGCTCGTCAATTTGGGCACGCCCGACGGCACCGATTACTGGTCGATGCGCCGTTATCTGGCGGAATTCCTGTCCGACAGCCGCGTCATCGAGTGGTCGAAGCTTTACTGGTACCCGATCCTCTACGGCATCGTGCTCAACAAGCGCCCCCAAAAGGTCGGCAAGGCTTACGAGGAGATCTGGAACAAGGATCTGAACGAAAGCTATCTGCGCACCTACACCCGCAACCAGGGTGAACTGATGGTCGAGCGCCTGAAGGATCTGCCCAATGTCGTGGTCGACTGGGCCATGCGTTACGGCAATCCGTCGATCGCCTCGAAAATCGATGCGCTGAAGGCGCAAGGGTGTGACCGCATCGTGCTCTTCCCGCTCTATCCGCAATATGCAGCGGCAACGACGGCCACCGTCAACGACAAAGCTTTCGAGCACCTGATGAAGATGCGCTGGCAGCCCGCCGTGCGCACCGTGCCGACCTATCACGACGACCCGGTCTATATCGAGGCGCTGGCCAACTCCGTGCGCAACACGCTCGCCACGCTGGACTGGGAACCGCAGCTGCTGATCACCTCGTTCCACGGCATCCCGCAATCCTATTTCAAGGCCGGCGATCCCTACCAGTGTTTCTGCCAGAAGACGGCCCGCCTGCTGCGAGAAAAGCTCGGTTATCGAGAGGACCAGCTACGCATCACCTTCCAGTCGCGTTTCGGCCCGGAAGAGTGGCTGCAGCCCTATACCGACAAGACGATGGAAGGGCTTGCCGCCGAAGGCATCAAGCGCGTCGCCATCATGAACCCCGGTTTCGTTTCGGATTGTCTCGAGACGCTTGAGGAAATCGCCGGTGAAGCCGGCGAAATCTTCATGCATCACGGCGGCGAAAAGTTTGTCCACATCCCCTGCCTCAACGACAGTGTCGACGGCATGAATGTGCTGGAAGCGGTCGTGCGACGCGAATTGCAGGGGTGGGTGTAACAAACGGGGGTAGAGAGGCTTGAAGCGCTCATGGATTTGGCCCGCAGCCCTTCTGGTGATGGGCGCGGGTATTGCCGGACGGTCGCTCGCGGACAATCACACCGAGAACAGGATCCGCTTTGCGGAAACCGCCTGCCCATTCACGATTGATCTGCCCGGCGATTCCGTGACGACGCATAGCGGTATCAAGACAGAGTATCTGGATCCGTCGCATATGGTGACCGGCTTCTGGAGCAGCGCAGCCGCGGATTTTCTCGTCATCTGCCTGTCGGTGCCGGAGTACAAGCTGCCACCCGATGCGGTCAAAAAATTCTGCAGTGCCGAAAACCCGGAGATGGTGGACCGCAGTGAATGTGGGCGCGCCAAACGGTTCGACGGGGTTGAAATAGCCTCTCCGAAGACCGGCCCGGCGGATGGCGTGGCTTATTTCTGGTTCTATGTAGGTCACAAGGAAAGCAAGGGCCGCTTCAGTTTCAGGGTCGCGTCGAAACAGAAGACCCCGGATGAAGCCGAGAAAAAGCGGATCGATGATCTGGCACGATCTCTTTTCAGCACGATCCGCTGAATGGGTGAAAGGGAGACCATCATGAAAAAGGCAATCGTCACCGGCGGCGCAGGGCTCATCGGAACCGGCATCTGCGAGGCACTCAGCCTTCGCGGTTTCGAGGTCGCCTCTTTTGACCTCACCGACAAGCCGCATCCCGTCGAAGCCGTGCGGCATATCCAGTGCGACGTCTCCGATGAGGCTTCCGTCGAAATCGCCGTCGCCGAGCTCGGCTGGGATCGCATGGACCTTCTCGTCAACAATGCCGGCGCCACCGGCGGTGCGCTCGGCACACCGCTGCTGGATCTGTCGCTGACCGAATGGCGCCGCGTCATCGACAGCCACCTGACCGGCGCCTTCCTGATGACCCGAACCGTAACACCGCTGATGCGCGAGGGCGGCGCCATCGTCAACATGGCCTCCACCCGCGCCTTCATGTCGGAGCCGAATTCGGAAGCCTATGCCGCGTCGAAGGGCGGGCTGGTGGCGCTCACCCATGCGCTGGCCGTCAGCCTCGGCCCAAAGATCCGCGTCAACGCCATCGCGCCGGGCTGGATCACCGCCGAGACAGAACTTTCGGCAGAGGACGAGGCCCAGCATCCGTCAGGCCGCGTCGGGCGTGCGAAAGATATCGCCGACGCCGTGCTCTATCTCGAAGGCGCCGGCTTCGTCACCGGCCAGACGATCACGGTGGACGGCGGCATGACGAAGAAGATGATCTACGCCGAATAGGTTTTTCGCGTCTTCGCCGGCAGCGTGATGCCATGGTCGGAAAAATAACGCTCCAGCGCCTCCGGCAGCGCCGCGTGAGCGGCACTTGCCACATAACTGTCCGGCCGCATCAGATAGGCGGCATCGCGCCCGATGCCCGCTTCCTCGAATTGCGATTGCCACGGAAATACATGCAGCGGCAGGCCGTTTTCACGGCACCAGTCCTCCACGTCGCTGCCGGCATATCCATAGACATGCACCTGCCAGCAGAGATCGCGAAAACCGTCATGGTTGGAACGGCCATCTCCGAGATCGAACCACGGCAGCCGGTCGCCGCCATGCACGTCGCCCGCTTCGCCTCGACTGAGGTATTCGCCACGATAGTTGATCATCAGTTGCGACACGGTGCGGAACATGAAATCCCGCACCGGCTCGATCTGAGTGGCCATGGGCACGACCAGCGGCACCAGCTTTGTCCGCACGAAACGCGCCATCCAGCCATCCGCCGTCGCCATGGAAAAGGCCTGATCCGTCGTGCGCACCAGTTTACGGGCAAAGGCGATCCGTTCCGCCTCGAATGTGTTGAGCAAACGGTTGGCGGCTGCCATGTCATGCACGCCGCCGGACAAGACGGCCTTCAGTTTCCAGGCGAGATTGATGGCATCACCGATGCCGGTATTCATGCCCTGCCCGCCGGCCGGGCTGTGAATATGCGCGGCATCACCGAGGATGAAGGCACGCCCCTTGCGGAACCTTTCCGCCACCCGGTGATGCACACGGTAGGTCGAGAACCAGTTGACCGCCTTCACCGCGATGCCGAGATGGGCGATCGCCCGGTCGTTCAGATCCTCGAAACGCAGCGTGCCGGCATGTGCTTCATCCTCCTCCACCGTGCCGACCAGACGGGCGCGACGGCCTTCATCGAGCGGGAAGACGGCGAGGAAATCGGCGCTGTCGAGCGCGATATTGAGTTCGCCATTCATCGGCGGCCCGGATGCCTCGACATCGGCGACGTAAAAGGTCTGCTCGTAGGTGCCGCCCGGAAAACCAGCTGAGATGCTTTTGCGCACCATTGAGCCGGCGCCGTCGCAACCGGCAACAAAGGCGGCCTCATACACGGCCTCGTTTCCATCCGGCAGGGTCAGCCGCGCCGCAATGCCATCCGTCGCTTCCTCGAATTCGATGAAGCTGGTGTTCCACTCGACCGAGACACCCATCCCCTCAAGCCGGGACAAGAGCAGCTTTTCATGCGCATCCTGCGGATAGATATGCAGGAACGGATAGGGCGTCAGACCGCCACCGATCTCGCCGAATTCCGCCCTGGCCTTGCGGTCGCCCTCGACCCACAGATTGACACCGGCAACATGGTGGCCCTCGGAAACCACGGCGTCAGCCAGACCGACCTGATCATAAAACTCCAGCGTGCGGGCATGTACGGCCAGCGCCCGCGAGGCCGTGCCCGGCCCGGACGCCTTGGAGATGATGCGCACCTGCACACCCAATTTCGTCAGCCATAATGCAAGCACCAGCCCGGTCGGCCCCGCTCCCACGATCAGCACATTTTTGCGCATGCCTTCCTCCTCCGGATCTCCCGCCGATAAATCTAGCGTAACGGCGAGAAAGGCAAAGACGGAAGATCAAACGCCCCGCTTGTTGCCCCAAAGGAGAACATGAAGCTGCGGCAGCACGGTCGCGGCGAACCAGCGGTCGGCCATCACCTTGTCCACCAGCCACAACATGCGATCCATGACACCATCGAGATCGATGCGGGCATCGTCGTCATCCGGTGGTGGCGGCGTATGATTGCCGGGCTGTAGATAGACCGGCAGATCGGGAAAACGCGCAGCCGCATCCTTCGCGAACGCATAATCGGCATCATCGAAAACCACGAATTTCAAACCGATACGCGGACCGCCAGATGAGCACGACGTGGCGGCCTTGAGACAGTCGGTCAGAATATCCCAATCCGTTTCCATGCCGCTCGATGGCGGTTTTGGCGACAGCACGAGGAAATCGAGGTCGGCAAACCAGTCGCGCGCGACACTGCCCTGCGTTTCGATGGCAAAACGATAGCCGTCCTGCTTGCCGCGCCGGATCAAATTCCCCAGCGGCTGGATGGCAGGATTGCCGCCGGACAGTGACACCGTCAGCGGCACGTCACCCGAAAGGTATCGCACCTGCCCCCAGATCGTTTCGGTCTCCATCGCCAGCCAGTTATGGCGATATTCGCTATCGACCGCATGCAGCGTATCACACCACGAACAGCGATAATCGCAGCCGCCGGTGCGCACGAACACGGTCGGCTGACCGATCAGCATGCCCTCGCCCTGGATGGTCGGCCCAAAAATCTCGCTGATGCGGATTTTTTCGCTTGCCGCACTCATGGCCTGATCTCGGGTCGATACTCGGCCCATGTTTTCGGCGTTTCACTGACGCGGACGGCAGAGGTTTCCGGCAGGCGCTGTTTGCACCAGTCATAAAAATGCTTCGCCAAAAATTCCGACGTCACCTTTTCATGGCCCAGCACATCGTTGAGATGCCGGTGGTCGAATTTTTCGTCGATATACTGCTTAAGCGGCTTCAGCTCGTGATAGTCGCGGACAAAACCGTCATCGTCGAGTTCGGCAGCCGTTAGCTCCACCACGACGATATAGTTGTGGCCATGCAGTCGCGCGCATTGATGATCGGCCGGCAGATGCGTCAGCTGGTGCGAAGCGGAAAAATGAAACTCCTTGGTGATCCGGTACATCAGCGGATTTCCTCGGCATTGAAACCGGCCGTTGCCGACTTCCAGAAGTCCGGGTCCGCGTAATCGGTCGGATCATCGACACCGGCCAGATGAAACGCTTCACGGCGTTCGACACAGGTGCCGCACCGGCCGCAATGTTTGGTCCCGCCCTTGTAGCAGGACCATGTTTCGACAAACGGCGTATCGTGTTTCGCGCCATCGCTGACGATATCGGCCTTGGAGCCGTTCACATAAGGTGCCAGCAGTCTGACCGAGGCGTAACCGTCGAGCGCATGCCGCTGCATGGTGTCAAAACTGTCGATGAAATCCGGGCGGCAATCGGGATAGATGAAGTGATCGCCGCCATGCACGGCGATCGCCACGGCCTCCGCCTGCCGTGCTGCCGCCACACCGAACGCGACGGTCAGCATGATGGCATTGCGGTTGGGGACTACGGTGATGCGCATGGTTTCTTCGGCATAATGACCGTCGGGCACATCGAGATTATCGGTCAAGGCCGAGCCCGTCAGCTGGCTGCCGATCGCCCGCATGTCGATGATCTGGTGAAAAACGCCGAGCCGCGTCGCGCAGGCCGCGGCGTATTCGAGTTCTACTCTGTGTCGCTGGCCGTAATCGAAGGAGATGAGACCCATGAGATCGCCTAGGGCGGCGATACGATGGGCAAGCGAAACGGAATCGAGTCCGCCTGAGCAGACGACGAGTGTCTTCATATTAGGTGTCCTTGTTTTGACCGGGTAGGCTGCGACCGGCATTTCTGGGCGGCTGTTTATCCCCTTGGGCCACGATTGCAAATGGCCATTCATGATATTGCGATAATCACATTATTTTCATCCATAGATTGCGTTTAAAGCAAATACATGTTGAATAGCACAACCAAAAGACGATATCATCAAAACACACCCGCAGGAGATGATTCTTTGCCAGGCCGTACACCCCAAAAGATAGATCGCGATCGTGGCAAGCGGCTGCGTCAGGCGCTCGGCGCCCGCGGTCCGCAAAAGATGATGGCGCTCGCCGCCGATCTCGGCATTTCGCCGGCGGCAGTTTCCAAATGGATGCAGGGTCACGCCATGTCGATCGAAAATGCCGCCCGGCTGACCGATTTGCTCGGGATTTCGCTCGACTGGCTTCTGTCGGGCGACCCCAAGACAACCGATGTCACCGGTGCGAAGCTCAGCGGCATGGAAAAGGAACTCATCGAGCACCTGCGCGACCGTCCTGCCCATGTTCTGCCGTTGCTGACGCGCCTGGTTCGGGAAATCCCTGTAAATCCGCAGCGAAGTTGATGAAATCACACCGGAATCTACCCTCTCCACCCTTATTGCTTGTTTATACGAAGCCGCTTGCATAGGATCGCCGCCGATCAAATGTGAGTTGAAGGGGCTATCCATGCTGGACCTGAGCGGGTTCGATATTTTCGTCATTGGCATCGTCATTCTGGCGATCCTGCTGCTGTTCGCACTGGTGAAAACCGTGCCGCAGGGCTATTGCTACACCGTCGAGCGTTTTGGCAAATACACGCGTACGCTGCAGCCGGGCCTCAACATCCTGACACCGTTCATCGAGCGCATCGGCTCCCGCATGAACGTGATGGAACAGGTGCTGCACATCCCGACGCAGGAAGTCATCACCAAGGACAATGCCAGCGTGTCCGCTGACGCTGTCGCCTTCTATCAGGTGCTCAATCCGGCCCAGGCCGCCTATCAGGTCACCAATCTGGAAGTCGCAGTCCAGAACCTCACCATGACCAACATCCGCTCAGTGATGGGCTCGATGGATCTCGACGAGCTTCTCTCCAATCGCGATATCATCAACGACCGCCTGCTGCGCGTCGTCGATGAAGCCGTACAGCCCTGGGGCATCAAGGTCACGCGCATCGAGATCAAGGACATCCAGCCGCCGGCCGATCTGGTCGCATCGATGGGTCGCCAGATGAAGGCGGAACGCGAAAAGCGTGCGCAGATCCTTGAAGCTGAGGGCTCGCGTAATGCGCAGATCCTGCGCGCCGAAGGCGCCAAGCAGGCAGCCGTCCTGCAGGCCGAAGGCGAACGTGAAGCCGCCTTCCGCGACGCCGAAGCCCGCGAACGACTGGCCGAAGCCGAAGCCCGCGCAACCCAGGTCGTATCGGAAGCGATTGCTGCCGGCGACGTGCAGGCCATCAACTACTTCGTTGCCCAGAAATACACCGAGGCGCTGGTGGAAATTGGCAAGGCGAACAATTCCAAGATCGTGCTGATGCCGCTGGAAGCTTCTTCGCTGATCGGTTCGCTGAGCGGCATTGGAGCCATCGCCAAGGAAGTGTTCGGCGGCGACGGCAACGGCCCCACTTCCACGCCATCGGCGCCACGTCAGCCGACCATCCGCCGCCCGCCAACCGTGTCGCCATTTGGCTCCACCGAAAGCTAAGGCCATGGTGATCGAACTCTGGAACAGTTTTGGGCCGTGGAGCTGGTGGATCGTCGGCCTCGTGCTGCTCGCCCTCGAACTGGTCGTGCCCGGCTTTTTCCTGATCTGGATCGGCGCGGCAGCCGTCGTGCTCGGCGCGCTTTCGCTGGCCTTGTGGGGTTCAAGCTTCTGGGGCTGGCATGTGCAGCTTCTGCTGTTTGCCACCCTGTCGGTCGTCTTCGCGCTGGCCGGCCGTCGTATCTATAACGGCAGCGGCACGAAGACGGACGAACCCTGGCTCAACCGTCGCGGCGAAAGCCTCGTCGGCCGCACCGCCACGCTTGCCGAGCCGATCCTCGAAGGCCGTGGCCGTATCAAGCTCGACGACACGACATGGACGGTGATGGGCCCCGATATGCCCGCCGGCACACGCGTGAAAGTCACCGCGTCGAGCGGACGTGATCTGACGGTCGAACAGGCCTGAATTTTGAAAACGCGATCGGCGTCAGGCGACGCCGATCCGCAGCAGATCGTGAAAATGCACCAGTCCGACGGGGCGGTTGTCGTCATCGACCACAATAAGCGCACCGATCTTGTATTGATTGAGCTGCGCCAGTGCCGCAGTGGCCAGAACCGACGGTTTGATCGTCTTCGGCTTACGGGTCATGATGTCATCGACACACAGTTCGGCGAGATTGCGCGACAGGTTGCGCGCCATGTCACCTTCGGTGACGATGCCACTAAGGCGCCCCTCTTCATCCAGCACGCCGACACAGCCGAAGTGCTTGTGCGAGAGCACGGTGATCGCCTGCGTCATCGGCGTGCCCTGCTTGACCAGCGGCACGCGGTCACCGGTATGCATGATGTCGTGCACATGCATCAGGCTCGCACCCAGCTTGCCGCCGGGGTGGAACACGCGGAAATCGGTGGGCGTAAACCCGCGCGCTTCCAGAAGCGCCACGGTCAGCGCATCGCCCAGTGCCATCTGCAGAAGCGTGGACGTGGTTGGCGCCAGGCCGTGCGGGCAAGCTTCCTGCGCATCCGGCAAAAGCAGAACGATATCGGCGGCGCGGCCAAGCGATGAGCCTGCATTGCCGGTCATGGCGATCAGCGGAATGGAAAAACGCCGCGTATAGGCAACGATGCTTTTCAACTCGGCACTTTCACCGCCCTTGGAAATGGCCAGAACCACATCGTTCTGGGCGATCATGCCGAGATCGCCATGGGCAGCTTCCGCCGCATGCACGAAGGAGGTGGGGGTGCCGGTGGACGACAGGCTCGCCGACATCTTGACGCCGATATGGCCGCTTTTGCCGACGCCGGTAATGATGACACGGCCGGTCGTTGCAAGGATGATATCGATCGCCTTGCGGAAAGGTTCGGCCAGACCGTTGTTCAGCGCCGCCTCCAGCGCGTCGAGCCCCTGCTTTTCAAAGGCAACGGTGCGCAGCGCGGATGCGATGACATCAGCCTGGGGATCGATCGTGGAAACGGTGTCGGAAGCGCTCTGGGTCATGGCGTGCATGTATCGCTGTTGCGATCTGTTGTCCATTCCACGGCACGCCGCAACAGGAGGCGGATCGCCGCATCGGCAGGCTCGAAACCTATCATTAACCATAGTGATTTAGGATTGGATAATCTTTACCCTTGCAGGCGACGCAATGAACGGCACAGGACACAAGGCTCGATCGGGAGCGGCCCGCAAGCGGGCAGCTTCGCCATGCGCATGCCCGCTGACCGACGCCGCACCCTCTATCAGCCCTGCCCGCCCGCAGCCGCTCCGCCAGCCGGCGATACGGCGCGGCCCCGTCCTGATGTTGCTGGCCAGCACCGTGCTTGCGCCCGGTTTGGTTTTTGCGCAGACGCCCTATTCCGGATCATCCACTACGCGCCCCGCCGCCTACTCGACCACGTCGAACGGCAGCAGCGGATATGGCACCGCCGCCACCTCCGGCAGCAGCCCCACCGGCCCGCTCGGCTCCGGTAACGGCATTAGCCCTGTCGCCGGAAACCCGATTCCCACCGGTTCCGCCGACCCTTATGGCGACCCTTACGCGCAGGAAACAACCGGCGACGACCCGAACCAGCCGCTGAACGGCCGGCAGACCGCAGGACAGGAAGGGCTTGCCGACGAAACCGGCGAAGCCGCCGAACTCGATCTCAACCAGCCGGTTGAAGGCCCCCTAAATCCGCCCGAACTCAATCGCGACGGTATCGACAACCCGCTACCGCGCACCGATGACGGTCTGGGCGTGCGGCTTGGCACATTCACATTGCGCCCCAGCGTCAACCAGAGCATCAACCACGAAACCGAACGCACCGGTGCCGGCAAGGCCAGCCGCAACTATCTGTCCACCGCCATTCGCGGCACGCTGTCTTCCGACTGGTCGCGCCATGCGCTGACGGTGACCGGCGAAGGCACGTTCGAAAAGACGCTCTCCGGCCGCACCAGCAACAGTGCCGATTTCGAACCGGAAGGCCGAATAGATGCCGACCTGCGGCTCGACCTGTCCAACGACACGATTGCCAACATCACCGGCAATTACGCGCTTGAGCGTGAAAGCAACAGCGACCCGAATGCCGTATCGGGCGCCAGCACACAATCGACCGTACAGCGGTTCGGCGGCGGGGCTTCGATCGAGCGCGACTTTGGTGTGATGCGCGGCACGGCGGCCGTGTCCGTCGCACGTTCTGTTTATGGCGATGTCGATCTTTCCGATGGCACCAGCGTCAGCCGCGGTGACCGCGACCGCACCGGTTTCGACGGCCGCCTGCGCGTCGGTTACGAACTGTCGCCCGCGATCATCCCCTTCCTCGAAGTGGCGGCCGGTCGCGCTGTCTATGACGAGCGTTTCGATTCATCCGGGTACCGGCGTTCATCCAACAACTATGCCGTCCGCAGCGGTGTCGAATTCGATTTTTCGGAAAAGCTGCGCGGCGAACTGGGCGTCGGCTACATCGTCGCCAAATATGACGACAATCGCCTCGACGAACTTGGCGCCGTCGCTTTTGACGGCAATGCCACATGGTCCCCGCGCCGTGGCACCGATATCGATTTCGGCCTACGCACGACATTGCAGGATGCAACGGCCGCCGGCGCCAATGGCTGGGCGGAGTATCGCTTTTCGACCGCGCTCCAGCACCAGATGCGCAGCGACCTGATCGCCCGCCTGACCGGCGCCACCACGTTGCGTGACTTCCCGTCCGGCAGTAACGAAAGCACCTATGAGCTTGGCGCCGGGATCACCTATCGCCTCAACCGTTATCTCGATCTCACCGGCGACGTGACCTACGAGCACGAGGAAAATGCCGGCGGTTCGCCGACAAAGACGGTACAGATCGGCGCGGGCCTAACGCTGCGGCGGTAACGAAAAAGGCCCCGGAATATCATTCCGAGGCCTTTTCCATTCATATCACCAAAACTCAGCCGAGCTTAGAAACCAGCGCCTTCAAGCCGTTTTCGACACTCGGGCGGATATCCGCACGCTTCAGCGCAAAAGCGACGTTGGCGAGGATAAAGCCATCCTTGGCGCCGCAGTCATAGGTTTCGCCGGTGAACTTGTAGGCGGCGAATTCCTGGGACTTGGCAAGCGTCAGCATGCCATCGGTCAGCTGGATTTCGTTGCCGGCGCCACGTTCCTGGGTTTCCAGAATATCAAAGACTTCCGGCTGCAGGATATAACGACCGTTGATGAAGAAGTTCGACGGAGCGGTGCCCTTGGCAGGCTTTTCGACCATCTGGGTGATCTTGAAGCCGTCGCCGACTGCATCACCAACGCCGACGATGCCATACTTGTGCGCCTGTTCCGGATCGCACTCTTCAACCGCAAGAATGTTGCCGCCGGTCTTTTCGTAAAGCTCGACCATGCCCTTGAGGCAGCCCTTTTCGGCCGACATGATCATGTCCGGCAGAAGCACGGCGAAAGGTTCGTCGCCGACGATGTCACGGGCGCACCAGACGGCGTGGCCGAGGCCGAGCGGCGACTGCTGGCGGGTGAAGCTCGCCATGCCGGCCTGTGGCAGCATATCGGACAGAATGGTCAGTTCGGCATTCTTGTTACGCTCCTTCAGAAGCGCTTCCAGTTCAAATTGAATATCGAAATAGTCTTCAATAACGCCTTTGCCGCGACCGGTGACGAACACGAGATGTTCGATGCCGGCTTCGATAGCCTCATCCACCACATACTGGATGACCGGCTTATCGACGACCGTCAGCATTTCCTTTGGCACGGCCTTGGTCGCGGGAAGAAAACGCGTACCCATGCCTGCTACCGGAAAAACTGCCTTACGAATCTTTTGGTGTCCCACTCATGCCTCCTAAAAGCACAATCTGTTTTTATCTGTCGGTCGCCCGTGAAAAGGTCTCTAGGGATATATTTCAGCCTTTTCGGGGCAATGACAGAACGATGTTCTCATGGTAAAGAATTTATTTATTCTGATGTTCTACACTGACCGTAACCCGGCCGCCATCACCGGTGAAAACCCTGACTGGAAGAACAACGGATACGCCGTCCATGACTAAGACTCGCCCCCGTCGCTTTCAAGCGCTCGCCCTCTCGATGATCGCAGGCATGACGCTCGCGGTCACTCCGATACATGCTCAGGCAGACCAAGGTTTCAAGGCTTTTATCTCAAATTTCTATGAGACCGCCGCCCAGAGCGGCATTACCCGCGCAACCTATAACAAAGCCTTTGCCGGCATCAGCACGCCGGATCAGGACGTGTTGCAGAAGGCGCAGTACCAGCCTGAATTCAAGTCGCAGATCTGGGATTATCTCGACAGCCGCGTGAACCCTTACACGGTCAAGGTCGGCCGCGAGATGAAGGCCCGTCACGGCCGCCTCCTGAACGCCATCGAGCGGCAGTTCGGTGTGGACCAGCACATCATTCTCGCCATCTGGTCGATGGAATCCAACTACGGCGCCGCACTCGAAAACCCGGAACGCCTGCACCACGTGCCGCAGGCACTGGCCACGCTCGCATGGGCAGATCCGAAGCGCTCCAAGTTCGGTCGCACCCAGTTGATCGCGGCGCTGAAAATCCTGCAGGCCGGTGATGTGACGCCAAAACAGCTGACCGGCTCCTGGGCCGGCGCCATGGGTCACACCCAGTTCATCCCGACCAGCTACCTGCTTTACGCGGTCGATGCCGACGGCAACGGCAAGCGCGACATCTGGCACTCCATCCCGGACGCTCTGGCAACGGCTGCCAACCTCTTGTCCAAGAACGGCTGGACCTCCGGCAAGACCTGGGGTTACGAAGCAGCCCTGCCCGCCGGTGCCGCAAAATACGCAGGCCAGACCAAGACGATTTCGCAGTGGGCGGCCCTCGGCTTCACCCGGCCCAACGGCAAGGGTTTTCCGCGTGGGTCGGATCGCGCGACGCTGAAGCTGATGGCAGGTTCGAACGGCCCGGCCTTCCTGATGATGAAAAACTTCTTCACCATCAAGAAATACAATGCCGCTGACAGTTATGCGCTCGCCGTCGGCCTTCTGGCCGACCAGATCGCCGGTTACGGCGGCATGCAGCAGCGTTGGCCGCGCCCGGAAGGCACGCTCGACATTTCGGAAAAATTCGAGCTGCAGTCGCGCATGAAGGAACTCGGTTATTACGACGGCGAGGTCGACGGCAATTTCGGCTCCGGCTCGAAGGCCGCCATTTCCGCTATCCAGAAGCGCCTCGGCATGCAGCAGGACGGCGAACCGTCGCATTCGCTGCTGAAGGCCATCCGCTGACATCACGATGCCATCATTATGATCGCATCGTTGACTCTGGAACCGGGCTGCGGTCCACTCGCGGCCCGGAAGAAATGGACGACAGGGACATGAAGGCTGCACGGCTTGGCCTCGGCAAACGGCTGAAGACTTTTGGCACGCGGGCCATTCTCGTGGTCATGGCCACGATGACGGCCCTGCCGGAGTTCGTTGCGCCTGTCGCGGCGCAGGAGCGCCGTTATTATCTGGAGGACCGTCGGTACGAGCGCCCGCAGCGTCGCACGCTGATGGACCTTTTCTTCAATGACCGCCGTAGTCGTGACCGGTCTGTTATCGAGATGCAGCCGCGACGCAAACGGCGCGCGGCGCCGGCATCCGCCCCCCGTCGGCCGGTTCGCACCGCACCGGCAGCGCCGGTGATTGCCGCCGAGCCAAAACCGGAACCCGTCCAGAAGCTTGAAAATGCAAAAAAGGTGCTGGTCGTCGGCGATTTTCTGGCCGGACGTCTGGCTGGCGGCCTCGATGCCGCCTTTGCCGAAAATCCGGGTGTCGTCGTGGTCGATCACGGCGAAACCGCTTCCGGTCTGGTGCGCCAGGACCACTACGACTGGCCGCAGGCGCTGCCGGAGCTGATCGCCAACGAAAAGCCGTCGCTCGTCGTCGTCATGATCGGCGCAAATGACCGCCAGCAGATCGACAGCAATGACGCACGCGAGAAATTCCGCACCGAGCGCTGGTTCGAGATCTACAAGCAGCGGGTCAACGAATTCGGCCAGATTGCCCGCGACCACGATCTGCCGCTGCTTTGGGTCGGCCTGCCGGCCTTCCAGTCCGCTTCGATGACAGCAGATGCGGTAACGCTCAACACCATCTTCCGCACCCAGGCCGAAGAGATCGGCGGCGAGTTCGTCGATATCTGGGACGGGTTTGTTGACGAGGACGGAAAATTCATCGTCACCGGTTCCGATGTCAACGGCCAGCAGGTGCGCCTGCGTAGCGCCGATGGCATCAACATGACCGAAGCAGGCCGTCGCAAGTTGGCCTTCTACGTGGAAAAGGTCATCCGCCGCCATCTCGGCGACCTGCCCCCGGCCGAGATGGTCAATCTCGATGGCAGCAACCTGCCGGCGCTGCCCGTGCTTCCCGGTACGCCGATGGCTGCCATCGTCTCCACCCAGCCAATCGCGCTCTCCGATCCCGACCTCGATGGCGGCAAGGACCTGCTCGGGGCAAGCGCCCCTGCCCCGGCATTGAGCCAATCCCCCCGTGACCTTCTTGTGACCCGTGGTGAACTGCCGGAAGCGCCTGCTGGCCGCGTCGATGATTACCGGATCAAGGCGACGCAATAGCCAAAGCATGCGCTCGGGCGGACGCTGCGGCATGATCGACCCTGTCGATGAACGCCTGCGCGCGCGGAACGACGTCATGCAGATATTGATCCGGTCCGAGCATCTTGCGGGTGTTGAGCTCAGCTGTATCGAGCAGATCGAAGTCCACCGTTTCGATTGAACAGCTCCATCCCGGATATCGTCTCGACCAGCCCTTGGCGTGATGCGCCAGCAGCCGCTCGCGCAACGAATAGCCGTGGTAGTCGAAGGCGATGATGCCGTCTGTCACGTAGGCATGTCCGCCCGCAAAATCTTCCGCAGGAATGATGCGCTCCGCATGAAAGCCGGGCAATGGCGGAAAACGAAGAAACGTACCCGCCAACAATGCGCAGGCACCATGCCCGAAGAAGATGCGATCGGGCAAAGCCCACCGCCTTTCCGGATTTTTCTTGATACCGTGCTTGAGAATATACATGGCAACGAAGCTGCGGTGATTCCGCTTTTCCGTCAAATGAGAGCCTAGAGCGGTTCATTGTTAAATGGAAACAGTTCTGCCGGAGCAGGTTTTCGTCGGGGCAGTGGCGATTGGCGAAGTGCATACCCGAAGGTACGTGCGAGCCGATCGCCACTGATCCCGGCGGAAAGATGCCCGGCCCTACGGGTTGGCTGAAACGGGCCGCCTGATCGCATGGTCGGCTTGGCCGTATGCTTTGGCTACGACGCGCGCCGGCCATGCGACCATCCAGCTCCGTTTGAGCCAACAGAACTGATTCCATTTAACAATGAGCCGCTCTAACAAAAAGCCCTGCCGCGAGAAGCGGCAGGGCCAATATCGGATACCGAAACGGCTGTGTTAACGCGGCAGAACCGACGCGCCCATCAGTGCCTCGTCCACTGCACGCGCCACCTGACGGCCTTCGCGGATCGCCCAGACGACCAGCGACTGGCCACGACGCACGTCGCCGGCCACATAGAGCTTGTCGATCGAGGTCTTGTAGTCGCGTTCATTGGCAACGACGTTGGTCGAGCCGCGACGGTCTGTGTTGAGTGTCAGCTTGCCTTCCAGTTCCGACAGCACGCCCGTCGTCATCGGGCCGGAAAAGCCGATGGCGATGAAGGCGAGGTCGGCCTTGATGATGAAATCCGTGCCGGCGATCGGCTTGCGGCGTTCATCCACCTGGCAGCAACGCACGCCGGTCAGCATGCCGTCTTCGCCGACGAATTCGAGCGTCGCGACCTGGAATTCGCGGTTGGCGCCTTCGGCCTGCGACGACGAGGTGCGCATCTTGGTGGCCCAGAACGGCCAGACGGCAAGCTTGTCTTCCTTTTCCGGTGGCATCGGGCGGATGTCGAGCTGGGTTACCTTGACGGCGCCCTGACGGAAAGCCGTGCCGACGCAGTCCGATGCAGTATCGCCACCGCCGACAACGACGACATGCTTGGCGCCGGCGAGGATCGGTTCTGCCGGCCAGCCCGTCGAGTCGATGTTCTCGCGGCCAACGCGGCGGTTCTGCTGCACGAGGTACGGCATGGCATCGTAGACGCCGTGCAGTTCGACACCGGGAATGCCGGCCGGACGCGGAGTTTCCGAACCGCCACAGTAGATGACGGCGTCATGTTCGGCCATCAGCTCTTCGGTCGGCTTGTCGACGCCGACATTGACGCCGTAATGGAAGGTGACGCCTTCGCCAGTCATCTGCTCGACGCGGCGGTCGATGAAGTTCTTTTCCATCTTGAAGTCGGGAATGCCGTAACGCAGCAGGCCACCGGCCTTGGTCTCGCGCTCAAAGACATGCACTTCGTGACCGGCGCGGGCCAGCTGCTGGGCAGCGGCCATACCGGCAGGACCGGAACCGATGACAGCGACCCGTCTGCCGGACTTCACTGTTGCCGGCTGCGGCACGATGTAACCAAGCTCATAGGCTTTGTCGGCGATCGCCTGTTCGACGGTTTTGATCGCAACAGGCGAGTCCTCGAGGTTCAACGTACACGCTTCCTCGCAGGGGGCGGGGCAGACGCGGCCGGTGAATTCCGGAAAATTGTTGGTGGAATGGAGGTTGCGGATCGCCTCTTCCCACTTGTTGTTATAGACCAGATCATTCCAGTCGGGGATCTGGTTGTGCACGGGACAGCCGGTCGGGCCGTGGCAGAACGGAATGCCACAATCCATGCAGCGTGCCGCCTGTTTGGTGACTTCCGCATCCGACATGGGAATGGTGAACTCGCGGAAATGGCGAATACGGTCCGACGCCGGCTGGTACTTGCCAACCTGCCGGTCGATTTCCATGAAACCCGTAACCTTGCCCATGTCTCAATCCCTATTCCGTCACCGCGCTATCGCAGCCAGTTTTCGATCTTTAATCCCGGCACGCGGGAAAACTCACTTTCATTGTCGGTCACGAGGACCGCATCCAGAGCCAGAGCATGCGCCGCGATCCAGAGATCGTTGGGACCTATGTTCTTTCCCTGTCTCAACGCCAGCCGGGCATCGGCATAACGTTGGTCACTCGGTAGTTGAAGCGGAGCTACAAAAAGCCGCCGCGTGACCGCGGACACCTTTTTGGACAGCTCCTCCGAGCCATTTTTCTTCACGCCGTACCAGATCTCACCATGGGTGATGATGCTGATGAACGCGTTCTCTTCTCTTACCTCGAGCAACCGCTCGAAAACTTTGCCGCGCGGGTCTCTCACAATCGCCGAGACGATGTTGGTGTCGAGCATGAACCGCATCAAAACTCGACTTCCCGAAGCGGCGCCAGATCATCGTCGTCTGCGACGAAATCCTCTCCACTCCAGGCTTCTGCTTGCCTGAGATAGTCGATCAGACCGGCAGTCACTGCGGTTCGCATCAGGATCGATCCATCCGGCTGCTTCACCATGACGGCGCGATCGCCTTCGATCTCGAACTCTTTCGGTATGCGCACTGCCCGGCTTCGACCGTTCTTGAAGATGGCGACGGCTATTTCGCCACCTTCCGGAGTTTCCTTCACATGCTCATTCATGTTCCGCTCCATTATTGGTATATGCCATCAGCATATCACAACGGCGAAACTTGTCGAACTATTCCGCAGCCACGCCCATCCGCATGCGTTCCATTTCCTCAAGCGCGCGGCGGTATTCCACCGGCATGACCTTGCGGAACTTTGGACGGTACTCGCCCCAGCGATCCAGGATTTCCTTGGCGCGGGTGGAGCCGGTGTAGTGCATGTGGTTGGAGATCAGCTGGTACAGGCGCTCCTCGTCGTGGCGGGTCATGTCTTCCGACACGTCGACACGGCCCTTGTGCTGGATGTCGCCGCCGCGGTGGTGCAGCTTTTCCAGCATGTCGTCTTCTTCCGGAACCGGTTCCAGCTCGACCATCGCCATGTTGCAGCGCTTGGCGAAGTCACCGACCTCATCCAGCACGTAAGCGACGCCACCCGACATGCCGGCGGCAAAGTTACGGCCGGTTTCGCCGAGAACGACGACGATGCCGCCGGTCATGTATTCGCAGCCGTGGTCACCCACGCCCTCAACGACGGCGATAGCGCCTGAGTTGCGGACGGAGAAACGTTCACCGGCGACGCCGCGGAAATAGCATTCACCCGAGGTCGCGCCGTAAAGCACGGTATTGCCGACGATGATCGAGTTTTCCGCGACCAGCTTGGAGTTTTCCGGCGGGCGCACGATGATACGGCCACCAGACAAACCCTTGCCGACATAGTCGTTGCCGTCGCCGACGAGATCGAAGGTGATACCGCGGGCAAGGAACGCGCCAAACGACTGGCCAGCGGTACCAGTCAGAGTCACGCGGATCGTGTCGTCCTTGAGACCCTTTTCGTTCCAGCGCTTGGCAAGCTCGCCCGAAAGCATGGCGCCGGCCGAACGGTCGACGTTCTTGATCGAAGCTTCGAAAACCACCGGCTCCTTGCTTTCCAGCGCCGGCATGGCCTTCTCGATCAGCTTGCGATCGAGAATATCGTCGATCGGGTGCTTTTGGCGCTCGGTCCAGTAGGTGGCTTCCTTGGGTGCTTCGACCTTGTGGAAAATCTTTGAGAAATCCAGACCCTTGGACTTCCAGTGGTCGAGCATCTCGTCCTTGGCAAGGAAGTCCGAGGAACCGATGATTTCGTCAAGCCTTGTGAAACCGAGCGATGCCAGGATTTCGCGCACTTCTTCGGCGACGAAGAAGAAGTAGTTGATGACGTGTTCCGGCGTGCCCTTGAAGCGCTTGCGCAGTACCGGATCCTGCGTAGCAACGCCGACAGGGCAGGTGTTCAGATGGCACTTGCGCATCATGATGCAGCCAGCGGCAATGACCGGAGCCGTCGCAAAGCCGAATTCGTCGGCACCAAGAAGCGCACCGATGATGACGTCACGGCCGGTCTTCAGACCACCATCCACCTGCAGGGCGATGCGCGAACGCAGACCGTTCAGAACCAGCGTCTGCTGGGTTTCGGCAAGGCCGATTTCCCATGGGCTACCGGCATGTTTCAGCGAGGTGAGCGGCGATGCGCCCGTACCGCCATCGAAACCGGAGACGGTGATATGGTCGGCGCGCGCCTTGGCGACACCGGCGGCAACCGTGCCGACGCCCACTTCTGACACCAGCTTGACGGAGATGTCGGAGGTCGGGTTGACGTTCTTCAGGTCGTAGATCAGCTGCGCCAGATCTTCGATCGAATAGATATCATGGTGCGGCGGCGGCGAAATCAGGCCGACACCCGGCGTCGAGTGACGTGTCTTGGCAACCGTCGCATCGACCTTGTGGCCGGGCAGCTGGCCGCCTTCGCCGGGCTTTGCACCTTGCGCGACCTTGATCTGCAGCATGTCGGCATTGACCAGATATTCGGTGGTCACACCAAAACGGCCCGACGCGATCTGCTTGATGGCCGAACGTTCCGGGTTCATCGAACCGTCGCGGCGCGGCAGGTAACGATCGCTCTCCTCGCCACCTTCACCGGTGTTCGACTTGCCGCCGATCTTGTTCATGGCAATCGCAAGCGTAGTGTGTGCTTCGCGGGAAATAGACCCGAAGGACATGGCGCCGGTGGAGAACCGCTTGACGATATCGACGGCCGCTTCGACCTCATCGATGGAAACCGGCTTGCGGCCAAGCTCTTCCGCCGACTTGATCTTGAACAGGCCACGAATGGTGTTCATCCGCACGGCGCTGTCGTTCACCAGCCCGGCAAACTCGCGGTAACGGTCCTGGCTGTTGCCACGCACGGCGTGCTGCAACGTCGCAACAACGTCCGGCGTCCAGGCATGGCTTTCGCCACGCATGCGGTAGGCATATTCGCCGCCGATCTCCAGCGTCGAGGCAAGAACCGGGTCCTTGCCGAAAGCGGATTCGTGGCGCTCGGTGGTTTCGCGGGCGATTTCATCGAGGCCGATGCCGCCGATCGAGGAAGCGGTGCCGAAGAAATACTGCTCGACCAATGCCGGCGACAGGCCGACGGCGTCAAAGATCTGCGCGCCGCAATAGGACTGGTAGGTGGAAATGCCCATCTTGGACATGACCTTGAGGATGCCCTTACCCACGGCCTTGATGTAACGATAGACCACTTCCTGCGCATCGACTTCCTTGGGGAATTCGCCGCGCATATGCATGTCGGTCAGCGTGTCGAAGGCCAGATACGGATTGATGGCTTCGGCGCCATAACCGGCGAGACAGCAGAAGTGATGGATTTCGCGCGGCTCGCCCGATTCCACAACGAGACCAACCGAGGTGCGCAGACCCTTGCGGATCAGGTGATGGTGTACGGCAGCGGTCGCCAGCAGCGCCGGGATGGCCATGCGGTCCGGGCCGATCTGGCGGTCGGAGAGAACGATGATGTTGTAACCGCCCTTGACCGCCGCTTCCGCACGTTCGCAGAGACGATCGAGCATTTCCGGCATGCCTTCGGCGCCACGCTCGATGGCGTAGGTAAAGTCGAGCGTCTTGGTGTCGAAACGGTCTTCCGTGTGGCCGATGGAGCGGATCTTTTCGAGATCGCCATTGGTCAGGATCGGCTGGCGCACTTCCAGACGCTTGGCGTTGGCCGCACCCTCATGGTCGAGAATGTTGGGGCGCGGGCCGATGAACGATACGAGGCTCATCACCAGCTCTTCGCGGATCGGGTCGATCGGCGGGTTGGTAACCTGCGCAAAATTCTGCTTGAAGTATGTATAAAGCAGCTTCGATTTCTCAGACATGGCCGAGATCGGCGTGTCGGTGCCCATCGAACCCACGGCTTCCTGACCGGTGGTCGCCATCGGCGACATCAGGATCTTTGTGTCTTCGCGGGTGTAACCAAAGGCCTGCTGGCGGTCGAGCAGCGACACGTCGCGGCGCAGTGCGCGCGGTTCAACCGGCTTCAGTTCTTCAAGGATGAGCTGGGTGTTGTCGAGCCACTTCGAATAGGGGTGCTTGGTGGCAAGCTCGGTCTTCAACTCCTCGTCGGAGATAATCTGACCCTTTTCCATGTCGATCAGCAGCATCTTGCCCGGCTGCAGACGCCACTTCTTGACGATGCTTTCCTCCGGCACCGGCAGCGTGCCGGCTTCGGAAGCGAGAATGATGCGGTCGTCGTCGGTGACGAGATAACGGGCCGGACGCAGGCCGTTACGGTCGAGCGTCGCGCCGATCTGCTTGCCATCGGTGAAGCAGACGGCAGCCGGTCCATCCCACGGCTCCATCAGCGCGGCGTGGTATTCGTAAAACGCCTTGCGCTCCTTCGACATGGACTGGTTGCCGGCCCATGCTTCCGGGATCAGCATCATCACGGCATGCGCCATGGAGTAACCGCCACGCAGCAGGAATTCGAGCGCGTTGTCGAAACAGGCCGTGTCCGACTGGCCTTCGTAGGAGATCGGCCACAGCTTGGAGATATCGTCGCCGAACAGCGGCGAAGAAACCGATGCCTGACGTGCCGCCATCCAGTTCACGTTGCCGCGCAGCGTGTTGATTTCGCCATTATGGGCGACCATGCGGTATGGATGCGCCAGCTTCCACGAGGGGAAGGTATTGGTGGAGAAACGCTGGTGGACAAGCGCCACGGCGCTCTCAAAGCGCGGATCGGCTAGGTCCTTGTAATAGGCGCCGACCTGATAGGCGAGGAACATGCCCTTGTAGACGATGGTCGAGGAGGACAGCGAGACCGGATAAAAACCCTGATCGACGCCGCCGAATGCATCATAGATGCGGTTCGAGATGACCTTGCGGATCAGGAAGAGCTTGCGCTCGAACTCGAGATTGGTCGCGGCATCGCGCCCTGCCCCGATGAAGACCTGAACGTGATAGGGTTCGGTCGCGGCAATTTCCGGCGCCTTGGAGAGCGAGGAATTATCGACCGGCACATCGCGGAAACCGATGAACTGCTGGCCCATCTCGGCGATGACGTCCTTCACCACCTGACGGTAATGTTCGATTTCTTCCGGCTTGCGCGGCATGAACAGATGGCCGACGGCATATTCACCGGCCTTGGGCAGGGTGATGCCCTGGCTTGCCATTTCCTCGCGGAAGAAACGATCCGGGATCTGCACAAGAATGCCCGCACCATCACCCATCAGCGGATCGGCACCAACGGCGCCACGATGCGTCAGGTTTTCGAGGATGAACAGGCCGTCCTTGACGATCTGGTGCGACTTTACGCCCTTCATATGGGCGATAAAGCCGACGCCGCAGGCATCGTGCTCGTTGCGGGGGTCATAAAGGCCCTGAGCCGCTGGAATGCCCGACGCAACGAAGGGCACATGCTCTTCGACTTTCGCCGAAGCTATGTCGGTGGGACAGTGCATATCCAGGATCGTCTTCGTCATCGTCAGTCCTCCAGTTGGCCGCTTTTGCGGGCAAGGTGGTATCGGTTCATTCCGCGGAACAAGGTGCGGGTGTCGCACATCAATCCAAAATTCATGCGACAGTCCGGCTGTCATGCAAGTGCGCCGCCCGGACGCGCCGCACCTCTTGAAAGATGCAGCATAACCCGGATCGGCGCGAAGGTCATGACGGAAACCGGCCCATCGCCGACCTGATTTCCGGAAATTAGGACAGTTATTCTGACCTAATTTCTACTTTTATGACATAGAAGTTAATACACGACAAGAGGCTGAAACACGATTCAAACTGGACGAAACGACACAAGAAGACATCAGGCCCGCCTTGCGACGCAATAAAATTACGCCGCCGGCGGAAAACCATCACTTAGATTGCGAGGCGAATACGCATGGCCGGACAGTCCGGCTTTTCCGTTGATTGCAGCGTTAAATTCCTTAAGGTCGGAACCTCTCCCGCAGCACGACATGACGCGACAGGTACCTCCATGTTCTTTGCCTCCGATAACTGGGCCGGCGCCCATCCTGCCATCAATGAACGTCTTTCCAAGGAATCCACCCGCTTTGCCGCGGCTTATGGTTCCAGCGACCTCGACAAGTCGATCGAGGTCCGCTTCAACGAAATCTTCGAACGCGAAGTCGCAGTGTTTTTCGTGGCCACCGGCACCGCCGCCAATTCGCTGTCACTGGCCAGCATCGCCCGCCCCGGCGGCCTGACCTTCTGTCATTCGGAAGCCCATATCATCGAAGACGAATGCGGCGCGCCGGACTTCTTTTCCGGCATGCGCATGGTCGCGGTCGAAGGCCCGGACGGCAAGATGCTGCCGGAAAACCTCGTCAGCCGCATCGCCCGGTATCCGCAGGATGCCATCCATCACGGCCGCGCCGCCGCCATTTCGATCACGCAGGCAACCGAAGCCGGCACCGTCTATACGCTGGACGAAATCGACGCGATTGCAAAAATCGCCAAAGATAACGGCCTGCCGCTGCATATGGATGGCGCCCGTTTTGCCAACGCCCTGATGGCGCTTGGTTGCACACCGGCAGAAATGACCTGGAAACGTGGCGTCGACGTGCTCTCCTTCGGCGGCACCAAGAACGGCTGCTGGTGTGCGGAGGCGATCGTCTTTTTCGATCCCGAACTCGCCAAGGATTTTGCCTTCCTGCGCAAGCGCACCGCCCAACTGTTTTCCAAGTCGCGCTTCATCGCCGCCCAGTTCGATGCCTATCTGAAAGACGACCTGTGGCTCGGCCTTGCCGGCCATGCCAACGAGATGGCCAACCGCCTGCGCGCCGGTTTCGGTTCGCTCAACAGCGCCCGCCTCGCCTGGCCGACCCAGGCCAATGAAGTGTTCGCCATCCTGCCGAAATCCTCCGCCAAGGCTGCACAGGAAAACGGCGCCAGATTCTACGACTGGCTGGAACCGCGCGACATGCCGGAAAAGGTTTCCGCTGACGAAGTGCTGATCCGCATGGTGACGAGCTTTGCCACGACCGAAGAAGACGTGGACCAGTTTCTGTCGATCTGCGCTTCGGCGTAAGTCCGATAGGTGACTGGGCGAAAATGCCTCTCACTTGCGATTTCTAACGCTTAGCTAGTGGCTAAGTGCCGGATTTCTCAAGTGAGAGGCTTCCTCGCGCGCGCTCACGGCACAATCCGCGCCGTGATCAGGCTCGACACCGCCTCCACCAGCGCCGCATCGGCTCCTCGCCGCGGCACCAGCACAAATTCGATATCTTCAAGATCCGGCAGACGTCCCGATGCGATCTCGCGTAACCCATCAGGCGCCATGCTGCGCGGCTGCACCAGCACGCCCATGCCGGCGCGTGCCGCAGCCGTCAGCCCGGAAAGACTTCCGCAGGTACAGACGATGCGCCACGCGACATTGTTCCGGTCCAGCGCCTGCTGCGCCACCTTGCGGGTGATGCTCGGCGGCGGAAAGGCGATCAGCGGCACCGTATCGACCCGCGACAGCACATCGGCATCGCGCGCCAGCCAGACCAGCGGCTCGCGATAGAGCAGCCGCCCATGCGTTTCGCCGAGATGCCGTTTGGCCAGAACCAGATCCAGTTCGCCGACCTCCTGCATCTGAAACAGCACGCCACTCAAGGCCACCGTCAGCTCCAGATCCACCCACGGATGCAGCCGGCTGAAATCCTCCAGAATGGCGGTCAGCCGGTTGGCGACGACATCTTCCGAAACACCCAGTCGCAAACGTCCGCGCAAACGGCTTTCGCCGAACAACGACGCCACCTTGCCATTGAGATCGAGCATGCCACGGGCATAACCCAGCAGCGCCTCGCCATCCGCCGTCAACCGTACTTGGTGAGTATCACGCTGCACCAATTGCCGCCCCAGCGACTTTTCAAGCCGCTGTATATGCTGGCTGATGGTTGATTGACCGATGCCCAAACGCTCGGCGGCAAGGGTAAAGCTGCCGGCCTGTTGCAACATCACAAAGCTTTCGAGATGGTGGAGATTAAGCACGCCTATCCTGCTTCATGATAACTGTTAATTCTTGCATCGCACATCATGATAAGGGAAGACGCGTCTCAATCGAAGAAAAAATCAGTGTCAGGGAATGCCCATGAGCCGCTTTATGCCGGACCGTTTCACGATCATGCTGGTCTGCGCGGTCATCCTCGCCTCCTTCCTGCCGATCTATGGTGAACCCGCCTACTGGTTCGGTATCGCCACCGATATCGCCATCGGCCTGCTGTTTTTCCTGCACGGCGCGCGCCTGTCACGTGAGGTCGTGGTCGGCGGCCTGTTGCACTGGCGCCTGCACCTGACCATTCTCGCGACCACATTCGTGATTTTTCCGCTGCTCGGTCTGGCAATCGGCTTCCTGCCGGAAAGCATTCTGCCCGCCCCGCTTTACGCCGGCATCCTTTTCCTTTGCGTGCTGCCCTCCACCGTACAGTCCTCGATCGCGTTTACCTCGATGGCGAACGGCAACGTTCCGGCGGCGATCGTCTCGGCCTCCGGCTCCAACCTGTTCGGCATGTTCCTGACACCGCTCCTCGCCGGCCTCGTCATGTCCACGGCAGGTGAAGGCGGCGGCGTTTCGGCCGATGCGATAGAAAAGATCGCGCTCCAACTTCTCGCCCCCTTCGTGGTCGGCCAGCTTCTGCAGCCCTTCATCGGTAACTGGATCCGCGCACGCAAAAAACTGCTGGCCCCGGTCGATCGAGGTGGCATCCTGATGGTGGTTTATTTGGCCTTCTCCACGGCCGTCATAGAAGGCATCTGGCGCACATTTTCGCTGACCGACATCGCCGCCGTCATCGTCACCGACATGGTTCTGCTGGCGGTCGTCATCGTCATCACCATGTATGGCAGCCGCCTGCTTGGCTTCTCCAAGGAAGACGAGATCGCCATCACCTTCTGCGGCTCGAAAAAATCGCTGGCATCGGGCGTGCCGATGGCCAACGCCATCTTCGCCGGCCAGTCCTCGGCCATCGGCGCCATCGTCCTGCCGATCATGCTGTTCCACCAGATCCAGCTGATGGTCTGCGCCGTGCTGGCCCAGAAATACGCGCAACGCAAGGTGAAGGTGGAAGACAAGGCGACGGCTGCGGCTTGAATTTTCATAACAAAAACGCCCCCTTCCAGCTCTGGAAGAGGGCGTCTTGTTGGCCATCTGACTTGGAGGTCGTCCTGGGAGGATTTTTGGCCTTAAAAGTTTAGTTGACCTGTGGCTGGCTGATCTGCGCCTCGATGGTTTTGGGCGTATCAACCGGCTCGGCGGCAATCGCGATGCGGCGCGGTTTCATCGCTTCCGGAATGGACCGCAGAAGATCGATGTGAAGCAGGCCGTTCTTCAACTGCGCGCTCTGCACTTCGACATGATCGGCCAGCTGGAAACGGCGCTCGAAGGCGCGCTTGGCGATACCGCGATGGAGAAACTCGCTTTGGGAAGCGGCTTCTTCCTCGCTCTTTTCACCCTTGACGTGCAGCACATGCGCACGAGCCTCGATGCTCAGTTCCTTTTCATCGAAACCGGCAACGGCCATGGTGATGCGATAGGTGTTCTCACCGGTCCGCTCGATATTGTAGGGCGGATAGGTCTGCGCCTGATCAGGCTGGCCAAGGCTGTCCAGCATGGTGAAAAGGCGGTCGAAACCGACGGTGGAACGGTAAAGGGGGGAAAAATCGACGTGACGCATGATGTCCTCTCATGAAGCGACGTGTTGCGGTTTTTAAAGCCCGACACCCCATTCTGGCGATGCCCGACCTCTGTTTGCGGACCCGTTATCGGCGCCCGCAGAACCAAGATGGGAATTGCATTTTCCGGCTTCAAGACCTTTTTTCCGGATTTGCGCATATGCAACTTATATGCGAATTTTAGTAAACTCGAATGCGGCGTTCTCCAATACGTTCCGCAGGGAAAAATCCCGTCAGAGCGCCAGTTTGTCGCAGGCGAACCGTTTCGCTGATTGCCAAAAAGCAAATAACCCGTCAGAAAATGAACTATCGTCAAAATTGCACGAGCGGATTGTCCGGATGCCTTCGCCCCGGCCGCCTCTGCAATATCGATAGGAACAAAACGATGCATTCCGCTCACCGAGCCGGATGGCTCATTCTCGCCCTGCCCCTTTTTGTTGCCGGACCGGCAGCCGCTCACGTCAAATGGTTTGCGCCCTACATCGTCGGCGCCCCGCCGCAACCGATCAGCGCCACGCTGACAGATACCTGGTTCTGGTTCGGTATCGCCCTCGTATTGGTCTTCTTTCTGGCCACCCGCGCCATCGAAAAATCCAGCGCCGGTGAGCGCATTCTGCTCGGCATGGACCGCCTGACCGATCCGCTGTGGAACCGCCTCGACGATTTCGTGCGTTGCGTGGTCGGCGCCTTTTTCATCGCTATCTTTGCCGTCGGCGGCGTTTACCTGACGCCTGACCTGAAAACGCCTTCGGAAATCGTCTCATGGGGTCAGTTGCTGATCGCCCTGCTGATCTTCTTCCGCCGCACCCAGCCGCTCGCCGCCGCCGGTATCATTCTGCTGTGGCTACTGGCGCTCAGGGACTATGACATCTTTCACCTGCTCGACTACCTGGCGCTCGGCGTCGGCGTGGCCGCCTATCTGGTGATGGAGGCCTCTTCGAACGAGGAACTCAGAAAGCACCGGTTCCAGGCGCTGCGCTGGGGTGTCGCCATCGCGCTGATGTGGTCCAGCCTCGAAAAGTTCGCTTATCCCGACTGGTTCTATCCGCTGGTCGAGGAAAAGCCGTTCCTGACCTTCGGCATGCCGCGCGACGTTTTTATCCCGATGGCGGGCGTATCGGAATTCACCATGGGTTTTGGCCTGTTGTGGACACCGCTGGTGCGCCGACTTTCGGCTGTGGCCTTGTTCGTCATCTTCAACGCCGCCGTCTATCCCTTTGGTCGCGTCGATCTGATCGGCCACGCCCTGATCATGGCCGTCATCGTGGCGATTGCCGCTGATCATACGCGCTACGTCTTTTTCGTTCCACAATTCAAGAAGCTGCTGGCGGGTGTGCCGATCGGCATTGCCGCAGCACTGGTGATCTTCGCCTCGTCCTATTGGGGCCTGCATATCGCGCTTTATGGCCAAGAGGGCGACGTGGCGGCGATCCACCGCACCACCCACAGCCCTGACCCGGATCATCCGCACCCGACCGATGCGGCGGATGCGACGCCGGTAGCACCGCATGATCATGGTGGCGCAGAGCATAGGCATTGAGGCGGGGCGTCTGCCTCTTCTGCGAGGGGATGAGTGGCTGCCGAAGACGTTGAATGTCAGGCCATTGCCCCTCATCCGCCTGCCGGCACCTTCTGTCCGGCGGGAAAACGGGTCTGTGCCGCCCGCACGCGATAGCCCTATCCCTTGTGAGAGGACCAGCGGACCGGGCTCTTCCGCTATCCCTATCCGACCACCTCGAACACTACCGACACCATCAAGCCGCTACCCTGCCGGTTTTCGATCGACAGGGTCAGTCCATAAACCTCGCAAATTTCCTTGACGATCGACAGTCCGAACCCGGTTCCCGGCGTCTGGCTATCCAGCCGCACACCGCGCTCGGTCATGCTGCGGATCTTTTCAGGGTCCACGCCCGGCCCGTCATCTGCCACCACCACCCGGCCATGCTTCCAGCCGATGCACACTTCGCCCGTCGCCCATTTGACGGCGTTCTCGGTGAGATTACCGATCAGTTCGCGCAGATCATGCGCATCGAGCGGCACATTCGGTGGCGCACCGATCTCGACCGTCCAGGCCAGCGTCTCGCCCTTTGGCGTGCGCTGCAGCGTCTTCACCACCTGTCCGACGATCTTTTCCATATCCGCATCGGCTTGGCGCATGTCGGCATTGGCGACGATGCGGCTGCGCGCCAGTTCGTGCTCCACATGGCCGCGCATCAGGCGCACCAGTTGCTCGATCTCGTCGGCGATCTCGTCTTGCCCGCGCTCGCGCAAGGTCAGGGCATCATTGGACAGCACGGTGAGCGGCGTTTTCAAGCCATGCGCCAGATCGCCAGCCCGTGCCCTCGCCTTGGCCAGCGACTGCGCCTGCGATTCCAGCAGTCGGTTGACCGCCTGTTCGACCGGCGCGAATTCCACCGGCAGCGCGCCTTCCAATCTGCCGCTGTGGCGCTCGCGAATGCGGTCGAGCCCCTTGGTCAGGTCCGCCAGCGGTTTCAGGCCATAAAAAACCTGCACAAGAGATGCGCCGATCAGAAAGGCCGCCAGCCCCGCGAGATAAGGCAGGATATCCAGCGCGAAACCACGGCTCGCCTCGTCCAGTGCCTTTGTGTCCGACGCGACCGAAATCTGCACCGGCTTTAGCCCGGCAGGCGCGCTCACCATGATTTGCCGTTCCAGCACGATCAACCGCGTGTCGTTCGGCCCCTCTGCTTCATAGCGATGCACGGCACCATCATCCGGCAGGTCCTCGGGGCTGGAAAGACTGGTATCCCACAGTGATTCCGAGCGGAACATGGCAGGCGTCGTCGCATCACCGATCTGCCAGTAAAGCCCGCCATAGGCCTGCACAAACCGCCGGTCTGTCAGGCTGAAGGGATGTTCGATGCGGCCATCGGCACCAAGCCTGATCGATCCTGCAATCGTGTTGATATGCCCCTTCAGCTCCTCTTCCAGCCGCCGTTCCAGGCTGGCCGAAAACATCGAGGTCATGAAGAGTGCTGCCAGCGCCAGCGCCGAGGGAACGGCAACCAGCGAAACGAGAAGAAAGCGGACGCGGATCGAAAGCGGCCGCTTCATGCAGCACCGATGCGGTAGCCGTAACCACGACGCGTAGTGATCAGGTCCTTGCCGAATTTCTTGCGCAAACGCCCGATCAGAACTTCCACCGAATTGCTCTCGCGCTCGAAATCCTGAGCGTAAAGCTGCTCGGTCAGTTCCAGCTGCGAGACATGCCGTTCGGCATTGGCCATCAGATAATGCAGGCAGCGATATTCGAGCGGGGTCAGGTCGGCCGGCTGACCATCAAGCGAAACCGTTCGGCTGCGCGGATCGATCTTCATGCGGCCGGCGGAAAGAACCGGGCTGGCCTTGCCCTGCGAGCGACGGATGATCGCCCGCAGACGCGCCAGAAGCTCCGGCATCTGAAAGGGTTTGGAGAGATAATCGTCGGCGCCGGCATCGATACCTTCGACCCGTTCCTCCCAATTGCCGCGTGCGGTCAGGATCAGCACCGGCAATTCGCGCTCGGCGGTGCGCCAGCGTTTGAGCACGGAAAGCCCGTCCATGCTCGGAAGGCCAAGATCGAGCACGACGGCGGCAAAATCCTCGCTGTCACCGCGATACCAGCCGCTTTCGCCGTCATTTTCGTGTTCCACGAGATAACCGGCACGCGTCAGGTGATGCGTGATGTCGCGGGCGATCAGCGGGTCGTCTTCAACAAGCAGAATGCGCATGGGCCTCAGTCGTCGTCATCATCGTCAACATCGAGAATGGCGCCATCCTTTGCATCCATCTCGATCTCGTAAAGCCGGCCATTCGCCTGCAGCACCTTGAACTCATAGGTAAAACGATCCTCGTCATCATCGAGTTCAACGCGGATGATGTCGCCCGGATAACGCGCGCGCAGCTTTTCCTGCAGCACGGATAGCGGCAGCACGTCGCCGCGTTTCACCGCATCGCGCAGCTTGTCCAGATCCCGCGCGACACCGGCCGCAGGCGCGGTCAGCAGCAGCGCGGCGACGAGCGACGCTTTTATAAGGACATGGTTCAACATGGACGCGAAACTAACATTCCCAAACTGAAATTTGGCTGACACCTGCCGTCAGTTATCGATCAGTGGCCGTGACTTAGTGTGGCTTCATCGGCAGGGCAATGGTGCCCGCCATACGCCCAAGGAGACCACCCATGAAAAAGCTCGTTCTCGCCGCCGCCATTGCCGCCACCACGCTGACCGCGTTTGCGCCGCTTTCCATCGCTCATGCCGATGATCGCGATGACCGCCGCTGCGGCAATGTCCAGCTTGAGAAGTGGATGAGCGAAGCCCAGATGCGCGACCGCGCCACCGGCCTTGGCATCGAGGTGCGTGACATCGATATCGACGACGGCTGCTACGAAGTATCCGGCCGCAACAAGGACGGTCGCAGCATCGAGGTCAAATTCAACCCGGAAACCGGCGAACAGGTCTCGATCGACAGTGACGACTGATTTTTTGCCAACGGGCGTCGGTCAAGGCCGATGCCCGAAACGACTTTCCCCTTGACCCGAAAAACATTCCGCCTATCGCTTGTCTCATGAGCGAAGCAGAAACCACCACGCCCGAAATCCTGCGGTCGACGCCCGACAATCCGGTGCCGCCGAACCATTTTGCCGGCTTTTTCACCGGCCATCGCGGCGCAAAGCTGCGCTATGCGGTGTTCCGCTCGGACATTTCGCCGGCGCGCGGTACGATCGTTCTGCTGCATGGCCGCAGCGAATCCATCGAGAAATATTACGAGACGATCCAAGATTTCAACGCCATGGGCCTATGGGTGGCGACCTACGACCTGCGCGGTCAGGGCGGCTCCGATCGGCTGCTGAAAAAGCCGAAAAAGGGTCATCTGCGCCGCTTTTCGGACTATGAACACGATCTCGACCTGTTTCTCGAACAGATCGTGCTGCCCGATACCCGCCTGCCCTTTTTCCTTGTCGCGCATTCCACAGGCGCACTGATCGCGCTCGCCGCCGCTCCGAGGCTTACCAACCGCATCGACCGAATGGCGCTGGCGGCGCCTTTCGTGGGACTGACCGGCCAGGCAATGTCGGAAGGCCTGATCCGTCTGATTGCCGGATCGCTGACCAATATCGGGCTTGGGCAGCTGTCCGCCGGCCCCGACCAGAACAACCGGCCATTTGCCGGTAATCCGCTGACCTCGGACCCGAAACGGTTTGCCCGCAATGGCGCCATCGGCAAGACATTTCCGGAACTGGAAATCGGGCCGCCGACCATGCGCTGGCTGAAGGAAACGCTGAAGGCGGGTCGCCGCATGGCCTCGCAGGCGCATCTCACCCACATCACCATACCGACGCTGATACTGGCGCCGATGCGCGACGGCATCGTGCCCTATGCGGCCCAGGAGGAACTGGCCCGCAATTTCCGCGCCGGCCAGCTGGTCAACATCATCGGTGGGCGCCATGAACTGTTCAGCGAGGACGATGTCTATCGTGCCCAGGCGCTGGCGGCGATCGAAGCCTTCATGCCCGGCAGCGATGCCGCTGCAATCGTTACCGACGACGCAGCAGCC
Organism: Endobacterium cereale; assembly: GCF_009617585.1. Taxonomy (GTDB): domain Bacteria; phylum Pseudomonadota; class Alphaproteobacteria; order Rhizobiales; family Rhizobiaceae; genus Neorhizobium; species Neorhizobium cereale. The sequence continues at coordinate 32,371 of NZ_WIXI01000049.1, forward strand.
TAGACCGGATCAGCGGGCGAGAAGCGCCCTCACCTCTTCATAAACGGCGCGGCTGCCGGCAGCGATGATATTGCCACCCTCTTCCGGCCGTCCGCCGTCCCAGGTGGTGATGATACCGCCCGCCTGTTCGATGATCGGGATCAGCGCGCCGACATCATAGGGTTTCAGGTTGTTCTCGACCACGATATCGATATGCCCGCCGGCCAGCAGCGTATAGGCGTAACAATCTGTGCCGTAACGGAACAGCCGCACCTTTTCCTCGACCGATTTATAGGCGACGAGATCTGCACCCTCAAAGATGTGCGGCGAGGTGGTGAACAGGATCGCATCCGACAATTTTCCGCAATCGCGCGTAAAAATCTGATGTTCGCCATCAGGGCCGCGATACCACGATTTTTCGCCATCGGCGAAATAACGCTCGCCGGTAAATGGCTGGTCCATCATGCCCATGGAAGCACGACCGTTTGAGCGCAAGCCGATCAGCGTGCCCCATGTGGGCAGGCCGGAGATGAAGGCGCGCGTGCCGTCTATCGGATCGATCACCCAGACATGCTCGCGGTCCAGCCCCACATTCTCGTGTTCCTCACCCAGAATGCCGTGCTCCGGAAACTGTTGGCTAATCAGCGCACGAATGGCGGTTTCGGCTGCGCGATCCCCTTCCGTCACCGGGTCGAACCCGCCGGCCAGCTTGTTGGTGACGGAAGTGCCGGTGCGAAAGCGCGGCAGCGTTTCGGCCTTGGCCGCATCGGCCAGCCTGTCGAAAAACGAACGATCTGGAAGCATGGTCACCCCGAAATTTGTATGCCCGCTCATAGACCACAGTTTTCTATCGAGGCCAATCGGGGCAGACTCAATAGGCAAATGCACATAATTTGTGCATTGTAATATTATGCTTGACGATTGTGCAATGCAGGCGTAATTTCGTCCTTGCAGTCTTCGGGCTGTAATACCCTCCTTGGGTGTTTCCTCCCTAGACTTGACCGCGCCTCGAGCGCGGTTTTTTTTGGCCGCACAAAACCGCCGCCTCGACGGGAGGCGTTCGAAAACCCGGAAATTCGAAAGAATTATTCGGCGGCCAGAGCCGAATCAGGACCGAATTCGGCAGCATAATCCGCCATCGATCCCATGAATTCGGTGAGCGCACGCGCCAGATCATCGAAATCCGGCCGCTTTCGGAGCGTCACCTCATCAATATAAAGTGCGCGGTTGATCTCGATCTGCAGCGCATGCAGCCCCCGCACCGGGCGACCGTAATGTTCGGTGATGAAGCCACCGGCATAGGGCTTGTTGCGCACGGCGGTAAAACCGAGCCCTTCCAGGAAATACATCGCGGCCCGAGACAGTTCGGCGGCGGCACTGGTGCCGTAACGGTCACCGATGATGAAATCCGGGCGGATATCCGAACCCGACAGACGGATGTTGCCGGGCATGGAATGGCAGTCGATCAGCACCGACATCCCGAATGTCGCATGGGTACGGCCAATCAGCCGACGCAGGCAGGCATGATAGGGTTTGTAGATTGTCTCGATGCGCGAAAGCCCCTCCTCGACGGTAAGGCGGCGGCGATAAATCTCCATATTTTCCGCGACGATACGCGGAATCGTACCAAGTCCGCCGGCCACCCGCATGGAGCCGATATTGACGTAAGGCGGCAACGCGCCGTCAAACATGCGCGGGTCGAGCTCGTAAGGCTCGCGGTTCACATCGAGATAGGCACGCGGGAAATGCGCCAGCAGAAGCGGTGCGCCGAGATTGGGCGCATGCGCGAAAAGCTCATCGACGTAATGATCTTCGGATCGCCTGATCCCCATCTCGTCGAGACGCGACTCACTCAGGAACTGAGCAGGATAATGACGGCCGCTATGGGGAGAATTGAAGACGAAAGGAATGGTCTGCGACGCGGGCTCCCTCACCTCGAATAACCCGATCTCCCCCGTCACTGCGTCCATCCGCCTTATCCGAAGCCGCCTTTACCATATTGGTAACTTGTTCGTAACGGCATGTTGCCAGTTGCCTGCAGCGAAGTCCATACTATGTAGTAACCCACCAATGGCGTCCTGCAGGGCTTCACCGGTTCTTTACCGCGAAATGCCTAATGTAGGATTTAGAGCCGAGTTTTAAACACGACCCACTGACGGTTTTCCAAGACGATGCAAAAAATCCTTCTCGCCGAAGACGATAATGACATGCGCCGCTTCCTCGTGAAGGCGCTTGAGAAGGCAGGCTATAAAGTCTCATCCTTCGACAACGGCGCCAGCGCTTATGATCGCCTGCGCGAAGAACCCTTCTCGCTGCTTCTGACCGACATCGTCATGCCGGAAATGGACGGGATCGAGCTTGCCCGCCGCGCAACCGAACTCGACCCGGACCTGAAGGTGATGTTCATCACCGGCTTTGCCGCCGTGGCGCTCAACGCAGATTCGAAGGCTCCGAAGGACGCAAAAGTGCTGTCCAAACCCTTCCACCTGCGTGACCTTGTGGACGAAGTGAACAAGATGCTGGCGGCTGCCTGAGGCAAAAACCTTGTGTCATAAGGGGTTTGAAAAAACTTCAAAAAATCGACACAAAACCGATTGACGGCGGCAAGACCATGTGGTTTATGCCGCCTCACGGAAGGGCGTGTAGCTCAGCGGGAGAGCACTACGTTGACATCGTAGGGGTCACAGGTTCAATCCCTGTCACGCCCACCATCCGTACCTTGCAAGGCCCTGTTTACGCAGGGCTTTTTGCATTTCTGGCCCACGCATTGCGAAGTGGCCGATAGCACCAGAAAGCTCGAATAAGCGCATGACGTGACTGCCGCCCCGCACGATGCTTCATCTCGTTTGCTCAGGTCCATCGAAACATCCGCCAAGCTCTTGAATGCGCCTGGAGCCCGGCACTAAGGTGACCGGGAAATGCAGCGGAGCGGGCACAACATGGACAGACTCGATTGCGACAGGATGTTCGTCGCAGTAGCCGAAAACGGCAGTTTCGCCGCCGCCGCCTCGCGCCTCGGCACCAGTACCGGACAGGCTTCCAAACTGGTCTCGCGACTGGAGGCGGACCTTGGCGTGCAGCTTCTTTCCCGCACCACCCGTGCCCTGTCGCTCACCGAAGCCGGACGTGGTTATCTGGAAGGCATCAAGCCGCTACTGGATGATTATGACGCGCTCGATACCGTGACGCGGCATGCCTCCGGTGCACCTTCGGGACGCTTGAGGATCAGCGCGCCGATCACCTTCGGCACCGCTCAACTGGCGCCGATATTAATAGACTTTGCCAAACAATACAGCGACATACAGCTGGATATTAATTTTTCTGATCGAAACGTTAATCTGGTGGATGAAGGTTTTGACGCGGCGATCCGTGTAGGAAAACCGGCCGACAGCAGCCTGATCGCGCGAAAACTCTGCGACAGTCGAGTCGTCGTGGCCGCCTCCCCCGCTTACCTTGCCGCCCGAGACACGCCAAAAACGCCGGCAGAGCTGGAGGGCCATGACTGCATCATCGACACCAATTTTCGCGAGCCTTTTCGCTGGCAGTTTGCCCGCGCTGATGGCGGCACGGATACGGTGATGATGAAGGGTCGGCTGCAATTCTCCAATGCCGAAGCCTGCCTTGCCGCCACGCTCGCCGGTTTCGGCATCGCCCGCCTGCCGAGTTTCATCGCCGGGCCATGCCTGCGCGACGGACGATTGACGCTGCTCCTGTCCGAACGCGGTTACGACGATTTTGGCATTTACGCGCTGTATCCGCCGGGGCGGCATCTGGCGCTAAAAGTGCGGGTGCTGGTGGATTTTTTGACCGCAGCATTCAGGGGGCGACCGGATTGGGACAAGGGGTGGTAGAAAGAATCATCACCTTGCATGATCCGGCCGGCTTCTTCTTCACCAAGGCAAGACAATGATATCTAATGAAAAAATTGAGGGATTTGGCTTCTCGGATCTCCGCACCGAACCACTTCGGCAGTATTCTCTCACGGAGTTTGCCAGCGATCCGCTACGATTTCTTTGCAATCTCGACCTTTTACATTTCAACTTCGTCATTTTCGATGATGAAATTATCAGATGCAGGTTTCAAGGCGAATCATGGAAGATATTTGGCGATCAAGGCGAGGACATGTTTGGCATAGAGGAGGCAAGCGGTAGAGTTTTCTTCATCACGCGGTCACTCGAAGGCGACACCGATCTTCAGATCTGTGCTGAGACCATGGATGATTTTGCCTCGTTGTTTAACATGTTCATTTCGTACACTTTTCGCTTCCGTGCCTCATTGAAACGCCCAGAGGACGATCAGGCGGAAGATGCCAGAACGTATTTTCTATCTTATGCCGGCAAATACTTAAACGCCGAGACGCTTGCCACCTCCTACTGGGCCACGATGTGTGAACTCGTTGAGCACGGCGAACTGATGCTGACCAACGATTTTGTACAACTTTTCTCCACCGATAGAGTGCTACGCGGAGATGACAGCTGGCTTGAAGAATCCACCGATAATTCGTGACGATCCGACATATGACATGCGTTGGTCGGCACGTGTCTGCGTGATGAAAGACCTGAGCCCGTTGTGTCGATAAATCAACAATCCAGACATCACTCAATACCGGCGAAAAGCAACGGAACGAAAGCATGAAATCGCCATTCCCTAAACGCTACTGGACCCGCGCCTCAATTGAATTCCTGTCGGAAAAATTTGACCATCCCATCTTTGATTACGAACAGGACTGGGCTTACACTGTTGCCGACTTCGGGCGTCTTGACGCCTATCTGTCAGTATTCCGAGAGCGTTCGATAAACGACGACATACGCTTCACGCTGGGCGACATGATTATCCAGGCGTTTGAGGACGAAGGCGATCTGGCAGCGGACCCGCGATGGGTAGAGTTCCTGGCACATGTATCGGCCGATTTCCGGATCCACGCCCATCAGGTCTGGTATTGGGCGGCGACAGACACACCTCTCGCGGACAGCTGGAAGGTCTCGCCATGGATGCGCGAATTGCTGCGTGAAAAAAGCCCGGGTTAGGACCATCAAGAACAAATGATAGGTTGTCTTCGCAAGGACTGCCAATTCCTTCCAGATCAGAAACAATCAATCTCATCTTAACCGGATAATCAGCCAAGCGGAACGAGTGCATAACCGGCAACATCATTGCTCCTACCCCCAAGGTTTTGCCCCATATGACCGACACCCGCACCGCTCCTTACGCCGCCCTCATTCTCCGCCTCAGCCTTGGCATCCTGTTTCTCGCTCATGCCGGCCTGAAGATTTTTGTGTTCACCCCGGCCGGCACCGCCGGTTTCTTTTCGTCGCTCGGCCTGCCGGGCTGGCTCGCCTATGTCACCATCGCCTGGGAACTGGTGGGCGCGGTCGCTCTCATCCTCGGCGTGCTGCCCCGTCTGGCCGCCATCGCCATGATCCCGGTCCTGCTCGGCGCCATTTTCACGGTGCATGGTCCGGCCGGTTTCTTCTTCACCAATCCGAATGGCGGCTGGGAATTTTTGGGCCTCTGGATCGTCGGCCTTCTGGCACTCGCCCTGATCGGTGACGGCCCCTACGCCCTGCGCCCCACACCTGTCGGCAAGCGCTAAAACATCATGACGGCAGGGTTTTCTCTTATACCTTGCCGTCACCAGCAGATAAAAACAGGACGATTAAAATGCTCGTGGATGGAAAATGGACGGCCGAATGGCACCCGGTACAGGCAAGTGACGCCAAGGGCGGTTTCGTGCGGCAGGTTTCCGGTTTCCGCCACTGGGTGACGCCGGATGGTTCCGCAGGTCCGACCGGTGATGCCGGGTTCAAGGCGGAAAAGGACCGTTACCATCTCTATGTCGCGCTGATCTGCCCCTGGGCCTCGCGCACGCTGATCGGCCGCAAGCTGAAAAAGCTGGAAGACGTAATTTCCGTTTCCGTCGTCGAGCCAAAACTGTCCGACGAAGGCTGGCAGTTCGGCACCTATCCCGGCGCGAATGAGGATGCGCTCAACGGCGCCACCTACATGCACGAAGTCTACACGATGGCCGATCCGCATTATACCGGCCGCGCCACCGTGCCCGTCCTGTGGGACAAGAAAAACAGGACCATCGTCAACAACGAATCCGCCGACATTTTGAAAATGCTCGACAGCGGTTTTGGCGCACTGGCGGATAATGCGGTCGATCTTTACCCCGCCGATATTGCGCAAGACGTCGAGGCGCTGGCCGAGGTCTTTTATCCAAAACTGAACAACGGCGTTTACCGCGCCGGTTTCGCCACCACGCAAGGCGCCTATGAAGACGCTTTTGCCGACGTTTTTTCCATGCTCGACACGTTGGAAACACGCTTTGCCGATGGCCGAAAATTCCTGTTCGGCGACCGTGTGACGGCAGCCGATGTGCGCCTGTTCGTAACGCTGATCCGCTTTGATGCCGCCTATCACGGCATCTTCAAATGCAACCTGCGCCGCATCGCCGACTATCCGTCCCTGCAAAGCTATATGCTACGTGTTCTGGCGCTGCCCGGCGTGCGCGAAACGGTCAATATCGACCATATCAAGCAGGGTTATTATTCGATCAAGGCGCTCAATCCGAACGGCATCGTGCCGGTCGGCCCGTCCATTGCGGGCGTGACCGGTTAGACTGCGCGCGCCAGCTCCGGCGGCGGCTCCAGCGTCACGGCGTTGCGGCCGCCCTTCTTGGAGCGATAAAGCGCCGTATCGGCACGCCCGAGCGTAACCTCGAAGGTCTCGCCATCGCTCACCAGCGCGATGCCGAAACTGGCGGTAATCCTATCGGCCGAAGCAATGCCGCGCAGTGCCGCCGGCACGCCCTCACGCAAGCTTTCCACCAATGCCACCGCCTCGTGGACTTCCCGGCCTGGCAGAACCAGCGCAAATTCCTCGCCGCCGATCCGCGCCACCAGATCCCCCTTGCGTCCGATCGAATGCAGATGCGCGGCAAAGGCACGGATAACGGCATCGCCGGCGGCATGGCCAAGCTGGTCGTTGATCGATTTGAAATGATCGATATCGGCCAGTACCACGACCAGAGGCCGGCGAACCGCGCGGCTGGAGGCAAATATCGGCGCCACCTGCTGTTCCAGCCCGCGCCGGTTCAAAAGCCCCGTCAGCGGATCGGCAATCGCCTGACGCCGCAATTCCTCCGCCAGATCGGCAGCAACGATCAACAGGGTCAAAAGGCCAGTGGCGATCATCCCGGTCGGCGTTCCGATGGAAAGAACCGCAAAGAACACCGGCCCACCGATCATGCCGCCATCACGCGCCAGCCATGCGGTAGCGGCGACGCTGCAGATATAGGCCCCGTAACCCACGAACAGAAAGCGCAGCATCAGGGCACGGCGACTGGCGGCCTTGATGGTCGCGACGATGATCGCCACCATGGCGGCATCCGCGCCAGCGGTGATGATGCGGTTGAGCATCCGCCCCTCGGCCCCGCCGATCATGAAATAACACAAGAGCAGTGCCAGCGTTGCGACGCCCCAGAATGCGAAGGTCAGACGATTGTCACGACCGGCGCGCAAGCCAAAACCCCAGGCGAGAAAGGCAAAGCTGGCAACCGACGCATGGCAGGCCAGCATGGCGAGGAGATCATTGTGGCCCGACAGTGGCCCGCCGATGATACGTGCGCCATGCCCGATAGTCGCAGCCATGAAGGAGAAAGCCCAGATCAAGGCATGGATACGCCGTCCGAACTGCCACCAGGCAACGAACAATGCAAAGCCGATCAGCAGGCTCGCGATAGCGAGGCTGGAGGACGTGATGAGAGCTGACAACATGCCACGTCCGTAAAGCTTTACTTATAAATAAAACCTTACAATGTGCCTTACCGGTGTTGGATTGACCGTTTTATCCCAAAACTGGTTCTGCCGTGGCGGGCTTGCCGCGCCAGGCAGCGCTGCCTTGAAAAATGCCGGAAACACGGCAACGAAAGCGCCTTGCAATCTTTCCCCGCATTGCACAAACTCGCATCAACGAAGATGTGACCGGCCCATTTAACGAGGCCGGGCAAGGGGCGCCCGCAAAGGGCTTTAAGGGGAACGATGTCGATCAAGGCAAGCGTCTACCATCTCACCCATTATATCTATGACAGACCGGTGCGACTGGGGCCGCAGATCATCCGGCTCAAACCCGCCGCCCATTCACGCACGAAAGTGCTGTCGCACTCGCTGAAGGTGACGCCAGAAAACCATTTCGTGAACCTGCAGCAAGACCCTTACGGCAACTATCTTGCCCGCTTCGTATTTCCCGAACCGGTCAGCGAATTCAAGATCGAGGTCGATCTGATCGCCGACATGACGGTCTATAATCCGTTCGATTTCTTCGTCGAGGAGGAGGCAACGAAATGGCCATTCCGCTATCCTGACGAACTGGCCGAAGACCTGTCAATCTACATGATCCCCGAGCCGCCCGGCTCGGCGCTGATCGATTATCTGAAAAATTTCGACCTTTCGCCCGACCAGCCGACTGTCGACATGGTGGTGGGCATCAATGCCCGCCTGCAGCAGGCGATCGGCTACGTCATCCGGATGGAACCGGGCGTGCAGACGCCGGAAGAAACGCTCGTCTCCGCCATGGGCTCATGCCGCGACACGTCGTGGCTGCTAGTGCAGATTCTTCGAAACCTCGGTTTCGCCACCCGTTTCGTTTCGGGTTATCTGGTCCAGCTGACACCGGACTTGAAGGCGCTCGATGGCCCTTCCGGCACAGAGGTCGATTTCACCGATCTGCATGCATGGTGCGAGGTCTATCTGCCCGGCGCCGGCTGGGTTGGTCTCGATCCCACCTCGGGCCTTCTGACCGGCGAAAGCCACATCCCGCTCGCGGCCACACCACATTACAGCAATGCCGCGCCGATCTCCGGCGGTTATTTCGGCGAGGCGAATACCTCGTTCGATTTTGCCATGAACGTCACCCGCGTTGCCGAACATCCGCGCATCACAAAACCGTTTTCCGACGAAAGCTGGGATGCGCTCAATGCGCTCGGCGAAAAAGTGGACCGCGAACTGGCCGTTGGAGACGTGCGCCTCACCATGGGCGGCGAGCCTACTTTTGTCTCCATCGACGATTTTGAATCCGACGAATGGAATACCGGCGCGGTCGGCCCCACCAAGCGCGAAAAGGCCGACGTGCTGATCCGCCGTCTGCGGGAAAAATTCGCGCCCGGTGGTTTCCTGCATTACGGTCAGGGCAAATGGTATCCCGGTGAAAGCCTGCCGCGCTGGACGTTTTCGCTCTACTGGCGCAAGGACGACCGGCCGATCTGGCAAAACCCGGATCTGGTTGCGCAGGAAGGCGGCGATTACGGGGTTGGCGAACAGGACTCGCAACAGTTCCTGACAGCCCTTGCCTCCGAACTCGGCATCGATGCGGAGATGGTCGTTCCCGCCTATGAGGACCCAGCCGAATGGCTGCTCAAGGAAGGTTCGCTGCCCGACAATGTCGATCCGTCGAATTCTCAGCTGAAGGACCCGGAGGAGCGCAACCGCATGATGCGCGTCTTCGAGCGCGGCCTGACCAAGCCGACCGGCCACGTCCTGCCGGTTCAGGCCTGGAACGCCCATGCCGGCGGCGCGCCGCAAACACGGCGCTGGGTCAGCGAGAAATGGAGCACCCGACGCGGCCGCATTTTTCTGGTGCCCGGTGACAGCCCTGTCGGTTACCGCCTGCCGCTCGGCACTCTGCCGTTCATCCCGGCCTCGCAATTTCCCTATATTCACGAGGCCGATCCGTCGATCCCGCGTGCGCCATTACCCGAAACCATCGTGCCGGTCGGCCGCGCTGAGGCGCAAGGCCGCGCCATGCCGGAATCCTCGTTTACGGCCAGCGACCCGGTCAATCCCGGCCGCGTTGAACAGAGCGTCAGCGAAATTCACGGCGCGGTGCGCACCGCCATTTCTGTCGAGCCGCGCGACGGACGCCTTTGCGTGTTCATGCCGCCGGTCGAGAAGATCGAGGACTATCTCGAGCTGATCACCGCCGCCGAAAACGCCGCCACCGAACTCGGCCTGCCTGTCCATATCGAAGGTTATGCGCCGCCGCATGACGAGCGCATCAACGTGATCCGCGTCGCCCCGGATCCGGGCGTCATCGAGGTCAACATCCATCCGGCCTCAAGCTGGAAAGAGACGGTCGACATCACCACCGCCATTTACGAGGAGGCCCGCCAGAGCCGCCTCGGCGCAGACAAGTTCATGATCGACGGCCGCCACACCGGCACAGGCGGCGGCAACCATGTCGTGGTCGGCGGCGCCAACCCCAATGACAGCCCATTCCTGCGTCGGCCGGACCTGCTGAAGAGTCTCGTCCTGCACTGGCAGCGCCATCCATCACTGTCCTACCTGTTTTCCGGCCTGTTCATCGGCCCGACCAGCCAGGCACCGCGCATCGATGAAGCCCGCCATGACAGTCTCTACGAGCTGGAAATCGCCATGGCGCAGATACCCACCCCCGGACAGGGCCAGCAGCCCCTGCCGTGGCTGGTCGACCGCCTGTTCCGCAATCTTCTGACGGACGTTACCGGCAATACCCACCGTTCGGAAATCTGCATCGACAAGCTGTTTTCACCCGATGGCCCGACCGGGCGTCTTGGTCTCGTCGAGTTCCGCGGTTTCGAAATGCCGCCGAATGCCCGCATGTCGCTTGCCCAGCAGCTTCTCGTGCGCGCCCTCATCGCCCGCTTCTGGAAGAACCCGGCACAAGGCGGTTTCGTGCGCTGGGGCACGGCGCTTGCCGACCGCTTCATGCTGCCCACTCATGTCTGGGCGGATTTCATGGATGTGCTGCGCGATCTGAAGGACAACGGTTTCGACCTGCGCCCCGAATGGTTCGAGGCGCAGCTGGAATTCCGTTTCCCCTTCTTCGGCGAGGTGGAGCACGAGGGCGCCAAGCTGGAACTGCGCCAGGCGCTGGAGCCATGGCATGTGATGGGCGAACAGGGTGCGATCGGCGGTACCGTGCGGTATGTCGACAGTTCCGTTGAACGCCTGCAGGTAAAACTGGAGACTTCCAATCCCGACCGTTACACCGTTGCCTGCAATGGCCGCGCCGTGCCCCTGAAAGCGGCTGGCACGTCCGGGGTTTCGGTTGCCGGTGTACGCTTCAAGGCATGGCAGCCAAGATCCGGCCTGCACCCGGTTCTGCCGGTTAACACACCTCTTACATTCGACATTTATGATAGATGGTCTGGCCGATCGATCGGCGGCTGCAGATATCATGTTGCCCATCCGGGCGGGCGCAATTATGAAACCTTCCCGGTCAACGGCAACGAGGCGGAAGCACGCCGGCTGGCGCGGTTCGAACCTTGGGGGCATACGGCCGGTCAGTATACGCTGATGGCCGAAACGCCCTCGCCCGAATTTCCGCTGACGCTCGATCTGCGCCGGCCTCTTGGAGCATGACGAAGCTTTATGTCCACCGGACCGGCAGCCGAACGCTTGATTGACAATGCGAGCGAAAACGAACCGACCCTCGGTTATGCGGCGCTGCCCGGCGTCGCCGATGAGATGCTGGACGGACAGGGCAATGTCAGGCCGGTCTGGCGCAAGCTGATCGCCCATCTCGACCGCCTGCCCATACGCGAACTACACGAGCGTTTTGCCCGCGCCGACCGTTACCTGCGCGATGCCGGTGTTTTTTATCGCACCTATGACAACAAGGACAATGGCGAACGCAACTGGCCGATCAGCCATGTTCCCGTGATGATCGACGAACGCGAGTGGGAAGGCATTTCGAAAGGCCTCGTCCAGCGTGCCGATCTTCTCGAAGCTCTGATGGCCGATATTTATGGCGATAACAGGCTGGTTCAGGAAGGCATCCTGCCGCCGCCACTGATCGCCAACAATCCGGAATTTTTACGCCCGATGGTCGGCGTGGAACCGGTCGGCGGCCATTACCTGCATTTCTGCTCCTTCGAGATCGGCCGCGGGCCCGATGGCAACTGGTGGGTTCTGGCCGACCGCACGCAAGCCCCCTCCGGCGCCGGCTTCGCGCTCGAAAACCGCGTCGCCACCACTCGCGCCTTTTCCGATCTTTATGCCGAGAGCCATGTGCATCGCCTCGCCTCCTTCTTCGGCGCCTTCCGCGATGCGCTGCAGGGTTACCGGCACAATCCGGATGACCGCATCGCCGTCCTCTCCCCCGGCCCTGCCAACGAAACCTATTTCGAACACGCCTATATCGCCCGTTATCTCGGCTTCATGCTCTTGGAAGGCGAAGACCTGACCGTCGTCAACAACCGCGTCATGGTGCGCACCGTCGCGGGCCTCAAGCCCATCGGCGTGCTCTGGCGCCGTCTCGATGCCTCCTATGCCGATCCACTGGAACTCGACCAGAATTCGCATATCGGCACGCCGGGCATGGTACAGGCGCTGCGCTCCGGCTCGATGACGCTGGTCAATGCGCTCGGTTCCGGCATTCTGGAAACCCGCGCGCTGATGGCCTTCATGCCGACGGTGTGCCGCAGCCTGCTCGGCGAAGATCCGCTGATGCCGTCGGTTGCCACATGGTGGTGCGGCCAGAAAGCCGAGCGCGAGCATGTGGCCAAAAATATCGACCGCATGGTCATCGGCCCGGCCTATTCCCGTCAGCCCTTTTTCGAAGACGATGGCCAGTCGAAACACGGCACGGCCTGGAGCAAGGTCAAGGAAGGCTCGCTCAGCACCTGGCTCGCCAATGACGGCGCAAATTTTGTTGGACAGGAAGTCGTCACGCTCTCCACCACGCCGGTCTATGTCGATGGCAAGCTGACGCCACGACCGATGTCTCTGCGCGTCTTTGCCGCCCGCACCGAAAAGGGCTGGCAGATCATGCCGGGCGGTTTTGCCCGCATCGGCTCGGGCGATGACGTAACGGCGATCGCCATGCAGTCCGGCGGTTCGGCCGCAGACGTCTGGATCGTCTCCGACAAGCCGGTCCCGAAACCGACGCTTTTGCCGCCGGAGGAAAGTTTTACCCGCAACATGCCGGGTTCGCTGCCAAGCCGCGCCGCCGACAATCTTTATTGGCTCGGCCGTTATATCGAACGTGCTGAAGGCGCCTTGCGCATCCTGCGCGCCTGGAACGTGCGTTACGCCGAATCCGCCGATCCGAATGCACCGCTGCTTGCCGATGTCACTCGCTACATGAAGGGGCTGGACATCGACATGCCGAAGGAGGCCATTCCGGCCACCCTGATCCGCAATCTCGACAGCGCCATCTATTCCGCCAGCAATATCCGCGACCGCTTTTCGCCGGATGGCTGGCTGGCTCTGACGGACCTTGCCAAAACCGCACGCCGTTTCCACGAGGTCGTCAAGCCGGGCGACGATGCCGCCCACGCCACCACCATTCTCCTGCGAAAACTCGCAGGCTTTGCCGGTCTCGTGCATGAAAACATGTACCGGTTCACCGGCTGGCGTTTCCTGTCCATCGGTCGTCATCTGGAACGTGGCCTGCACATGTCGGGCCTGCTCGGCCACATGTCCGGCGCGGATGCTCCCGATGGCGCGCTCGACATGCTGCTGGAGATTGGCGACAGCGTCATGACCCACCGCCGTCGCTACAATGTCGCGACCGCGCGCCTCACCATCAACGACCTGCTGGGCCTCGACCAGCTCAATCCGCGCTCGATCCTGTTTCAGTTGCACGAGATCCGCAACGAGGTGGAGCAACTGCCCAATGCCAAGCTCAACGGCCAGATGTCACCATTCCTGCGCGAGGCGACCCGCCTCTATTCAGGCCTTGCGGTGATGACGCCGGAAGCAATGGACGGCAAGGTCTATGAGCGGCTGGAAGCGGATCTCGAAAAACTGTCCGACATTCTCGGTCAGACCTATCTGCACTAGGCCCAGGAGAGATACCGGAAATGCTCTACGATCTCTCCCTGCATATGGGGTACGTCTATGACGTGCCGGCATCCGGCGCACGCCATGTCATCCGCGTGCTGCCGCTGTCCCTGCCCGATCGCCAGCGATTGATCGCCGGCTCGGTTACGGTCACGCCCAAGGCCGAGGAAAAAACGACCTTCATCGATTTCTTCGGCCAGCAGACCACCTCCGTCTTTCTGCGGGCGCCACATGAGAGGCTCGATATCCGCATGCAGGCCCGCGTCTCGGTCGAAACCCCGACGATCACCGTCGACCTCTCGCCGACGCTGGACGTGCTGCGAGACGAACTTGCGGACCTTCGATCCATCGATGCCGCCTCGCCGCACCACCTGACGGGGACAAGTCCGCGCCTGTCGGCAAACCCGCAAATCTCCGCTTACGCGCGCGAAGGCCTGAAAGCGGACCAGACTGCGCGCGAAATCGCCACCACGCTCTGCCACCGCATCCACCGCGATTTCAAATATGATCCCGAGGCAACCGCGGTGCAAACGACACCGGGCGAAGCCTTCGACATGAAGCGCGGCGTCTGCCAGGATTTTTCGCATATCATGATCGTCGCCTTGCGCAGCCTCGGCATTCCGGCCGGTTATGTCTCCGGTTTCCTGCGCACCATTCCGCCGCCGGGCAAGGAGCGGCTGGAAGGCGCCGATGCCATGCATGCATGGGTGCGCGTGTGGTGCGGTGAAACGACCGGTTATGTCGAGCTCGACCCGACCAACGACATTGCCGCCGGCAGTGATCATATCGTCGTCGGTTATGGCCGCGATTATTCCGATATCGCACCGGTCATCGGCGTTCTCAAAACCTATGGCAGCCACCAGACCGTACAGTCCGTAGATGTCATTCCGCTAAAATAGCACAGATTTATGCACGAAATCGCGACATCGATAAAATGCCGCGAAATATCTTCAGCCCGCATCTACGCACAACCGATAAACCGTCCGGCGTGGGTTCCAAATGGATTGGGCTGGGGCAATGAAAATCTCGCTTCCTTTTTCGCGGTTGCTGAACGACCGTGGTGGTAATTTCGGCATCATTACGGCGATTGTCGCTCCGCTGGCATTCGGTGCCGCCGGTATTGCGATCGACATCACCCAGGCCATGCAGATCAAGGCCGAGTTGCAGGCAATGGCGGACTCCGCGTCGCTTGCCGCATCAAAGGCCATGTCCGAAGACGACCTGACCCCCGCCCAGGCGAAGGAACGCGCCGAAAAGATCTATGCCGGACAGATGGTCAATTATCTGAAGACCGGCAAGGAAACCGACGCCGAAATCGACGAGATGATCGCCGCCCAGAAAGCTGCGCTGAAAATCACGATTGCGGAAGCGGCCAATGGCAGCCGCGGCAAGACCTACACGATCACCGTGGCATCCACCTATCAGATGCCGGTGAACGCAATGACGGGCCTCATCACCGGTTCGAACATGAATCTGGCGACCTCGAGCACGGCGGCCAGTGCAACCGAATCCACCAACGGGATTTCCATGTATCTGGCGCTCGACCGTTCGGGCTCGATGTCGTTCAAGACCTCGACGGTTATCAAGAACGCCAGCTGCGTGAACTATACGGAAAACAATTGGGGCAATAAGAATGTCACAAACACCCGCGATTCCCGTTATATCTGGCCCGAGAAGCCCTGCTACGTTCGCAAGATCGACGCCCTCAAGACGGCGGCCGGCAGCATGTTCACGGCTCTGAATACGGCTGACAAAAATTCGAACCTCGTTCGTGTCGGCGCAGTTTCCTACACCGATGAAACGCAGTCTGCCTCTTCTATCGACTGGGGTACATCCAAGGCTGCAAAATATGTATCCAATCTTCCGAGTATTCCGGAAGGCGGCACGGACGCCAACGGAGCCATGACGGCCGCAATCAATGCTCTGAAAAGCAGCAATAGCACCGAAAAGGATGCGCATAGCAAGAAGGGGAACAATAGCTTCAGCCGCTTTATCGTTCTTATGACCGACGGTAAGATGACGGGCTATAGCGCTAACTTTAACTACAATCTCGATCAGGGTGTCCGCGCCAAATGTGATGCAGCCAAAAAGGATGGGATCCAGGTTTATACGGTCGCCTTTATGGCCCCCAGTGAAGGCAAATCGCTCCTGAACTACTGCGCCACGGACTCCAGCTACTATTATGAACCGGACGACATGGAAGATCTGGTCAAGGCTTTCGGCGAAATTGCCGAAAAGGCTGCCAAGGCAACGACACGCCTGACCAACTGATCCTTCGCGATCACCGCGCTATCTATGACACGCCCTCGCTGCCCGCAGCGGGGGCTTTGTTATTTCTGGCAAATTTCCTTTTCCGGTCTTGCCGAATGAAGCCGTGTCCCGATATTGCCAGTCCATCATAAGAATGCATAAACTGTGGTTTACTGCATGCCAGACGACTGAATCGGACGACCCTCCCATCCGCTCCTCCAGCAAAGTTGGCGATACAATGAGTACTACCGTCTTTTCCAACGACCTTCCTCATCCCGCTCCGCGTTCCTCGCGCCCGGAAATCATGGCCGCGGAGATCATCGAACGTCTCACCTATCGCATCGGCAAGGACGTGCAGGTTGCCAAGCCGCATGACTGGCTGACCGCCACCATTCTCGTGGTGCGCGACCGCATCATCGATCGCTGGATGGAGAGTACCCGTCAGGCTTACCGCACCGGGCAGAAGCGCGTTTATTATCTATCGCTGGAATTCCTGATCGGCCGCCTGATGCGTGATGCCGTCAGCAATCTCAACCTGATGTCGGAAATCCGCGACGCGCTGACCTCGCTCGGCGTCGATATCAACGTCATTGCCGGCCTCGAACCGGATGCGGCGCTTGGCAACGGTGGCCTTGGCCGTCTTGCTGCCTGTTTCATGGAGAGCATGGCGACGGTTGAAGTGCCGGCCTATGGCTACGGCATCCGTTATATCCACGGCCTGTTCCGCCAGCAGATGGCCGATGGCTGGCAGGTGGAACTGCCGGAAACATGGCTTGCCCACGGCAACCCATGGGAATTCGAACGCCGCGAAAGCTCCTACGAAATCGGATATGGCGGATCGGTCGAAACCGTCGGCGGTTACGACGATGCGCCGCGTTACGTCTGGAAACCGGCCGAACGCGTCATCGCCATGGCTTACGACACACCGGTCGTCGGCTGGCGCGGCAAACGCGTCAACACGCTGCGCCTGTGGTCGGCCCAGCCGATCGATCCCATCCTGCTCGACGCCTTTAATGCCGGCGACCATATCGGCGCACTGCGCGAGAGCAACAAGGCGGAAGCCCTGACCCGCGTGCTTTACCCGGCCGATGCCAATCCGGCCGGTCAGGAACTGCGCCTGCGCCAGGAATATTTCTTCTCGTCGGCCTCGCTGCAGGACATTCTGCGCCGCCATCTGCAGCAATACCCGGACTTCACTAACCTGCATGACAAGGTGTCGATCCAGCTCAACGACACGCATCCGGCGATTTCCATCGGCGAACTGATGCGTCTGCTCGTCGACGTGCACGGCATGGAGTTCGAGGAAGCGTGGGAAATCACCCGCCACACCTTCTCCTACACCAACCACACGCTGCTGCCCGAAGCGCTGGAAAGCTGGCCGGTGCCGCTGTTCGAGCGCCTTCTGCCGCGCCACATGCAGCTGGTTTATGCGATCAACGCAAAGATCCTCCTGGAAGCCCGCAAGGAAAAGAATTTTGGCGATAGCCAAATCCGTTCGATCTCGCTGATCGACGAAAGCGGCGATCGCCGCGTGCGCATGGGCAACCTCGCCTTCATCGGTTCGCATTCGGTCAACGGCGTTTCGGCGCTGCATACCGAACTGATGAAGGAAACGGTGTTTGCCGACCTGCACACGCTTTACCCGACCCGCATCAACAACAAGACCAACGGCATTACCCCGCGCCGCTGGCTGATGCAGTGCAATCCGGGCCTGACCTCGCTGATCCGCGAAGCGATCGGCGACAAGTTCATGGACGACACCGATGCGCTGGTGGAACTCGACAAGTTTGCCGACGACAAGGCGTTCCAGGAAAAATTCGCCGCCGTGAAGCGTGCCAACAAGGTAGCGCTGTCCAATCTCGTCGGCAGCCGCATGGGCATCCGCCTTGATCCATCGTCGATGTTCGACATCCAGATCAAGCGTATCCATGAATACAAACGCCAGTTGCTGAACATCGTCGAAGCCGTTGCTTTGTATGATCAAATTCGCTCGCACCCGGAACTGGATTGGGTTCCGCGCGTTAAGCTCTTCGCAGGCAAGGCAGCCCCCAGCTACCACAATGCGAAACTGATCATCAAACTCGCCAACGACGTGGCGCGGGTCATCAACAACGACCCGGCGGTGCGCGGCCTTCTGAAAGTGGTGTTCGTGCCCAACTATAACGTCACGCTGGCCGAGACCATGGTCCCGGCCGCCGACCTGTCCGAGCAGATCTCGACGGCCGGCATGGAAGCGTCGGGCACCGGCAACATGAAGTTCGCGCTGAACGGCGCGCTGACGATCGGCACGCTGGATGGTGCCAACGTCGAAATGCAGGAACATGTCGGTGCGGAAAACATCGTCATCTTCGGCATGACGGCGGAAGAGGTTTCGAACCTGCGCGCCGGCGAATACAATCCGCGCGAGGTCATCGAAGGCTCGCGCGAACTGTCGCAGGCGCTCGCCGCCATCTCTTCCGGCGTGTTTTCGCCGGATGACCGTAACCGCTTCACCGGCCTGATGGACGGTATCTACAACACCGACTGGTTCCTGGTCGCCGCCGATTTCGACGCCTATGCGAAAGCACAGCGCGATGTCGACCAGATCTGGACCGATACCTCGTCCTGGTACTCCAAGACGATCCGCAACACTGCCCGGATGGGCTGGTTCTCGTCCGATCGCACCATCCGTCAATATGCGACGGAAATCTGGAGAGCCATATGACCAAATCGCCCAAGGAACTTGGAGAAACGGAAGCCCTGGCTGAAACCAGGGCTCCCGGTGAGATACCGCTCTCCGAGATCGAGGCGATCATCAACGGCAAGCACACCAATCCCTTCGCCGTTCTGGGTGTCCACCAGATCGGCGGAGGCTTCATGGCCCGCTGCTTCATTCCCGGCGCCGAGGAAGCCATCGCACTTACCCTCGACGGCAAGGATCTGGGCGAGCTGAAACTGCGCCACGAGGCCGGTTATTTCGAGGGCATGGTGCCGGTCACCAGCCAGCAGCCGCTGCGCTATCGTGCCGCCCGCGGCGATGTCGAATGGGCGGTCACCGACCCCTATTCCTTCGGCCCTGTGCTCGGCCCCATGGACGATTATCTCTTACGCGAAGGCTCGCATTTGCGGCTGTTCGACAGGATGGGCGCACATCCTGTCAAACACGAAGGCGTCGAAGGCTTTCATTTTGCCGTCTGGGCTCCGAATGCGCAGCGTGTCTCCGTTGTCGGCGAGTTCAACAATTGGGATGGCCGCCGCCATGTCATGCGTCTGCGGCAGGACACCGGCATCTGGGAAATTTTTGCGCCCGATGTCCGTGCCGGTGCCGCCTACAAATACGAGATCGTCGGTGCCGACGGCACGCTTTTGCCGCTGAAGGCCGATCCTTATGCCCGCCGCGCCGAGATGAGGCCCGACACTGCATCGGTCACAACGCCGGAACTCGAGCAGAAATGGGATGACGCCGCCCACCGCGAGCATTGGGAAAAGGCCGACCACCGCCGCCAGCCGATTTCCATCTACGAAGTGCACGCCGGTTCATGGCAGCGCCGCGACGACGGCTCCTTCCTCTCTTGGGACGAACTCGCCTCGCAGCTGATCCCCTACTGCACCGACATGGGCTTTACCCATATCGAATTCCTGCCCATCACCGAACACCCCTATGATCCCTCATGGGGTTACCAGACCACCGGCCTCTACGCCCCCTCCGCCCGTTTCGGCGAGCCGGAAGGGTTTGCCCGTTTCGTCAACGGCGCACACAAGGTCGGTCTCGGCGTCATCCTCGACTGGGTGCCGGCGCATTTCCCGACCGATGCCCACGGCCTTCGCCATTTCGATGGCACCGCCCTTTACGAACATGCCGATCCGCGTCAGGGCTACCACCCCGACTGGAACACCGCGATCTACAACTTTGGCCGCGTCGAGGTTCTCTCTTACCTCATCAACAACGCGCTCTACTGGTCGGAAAAATTCCATCTCGACGGCCTTCGCGTCGATGCCGTCGCCTCGATGCTCTATCTCGACTACTCGCGCCGCCACGGCGAATGGGTGCCGAACGAATATGGCGGCCGTGAAAACCTCGAATCCGTGCGCTTTCTGCAGAAGATGAATTCGCTCTCCTACGGCGCCCATCCCGGCATGATGACGATCGCCGAAGAATCGACGTCGTGGCCAAAGGTTTCGGCGCCGGTGCATGAGGGCGGGCTTGGTTTCGGCTTCAAGTGGAACATGGGCTTCATGCACGACACGCTGTCCTATATGGGCCGCGATCCCGTGCACCGAAAATTCCACCACAGCGAACTGACTTTTGGCCTCGTCTACGCCTTCTCCGAAAACTTTGTCCTGCCGATCAGCCATGACGAAGTGGTGCACGGCAAGGGCTCGATGATCGCCAAGATGGCGGGCGACGACTGGCAGAAGTTTGCCAACCTGCGCGCCTATTACGGCCTGATGTGGGGTTATCCCGGCAAAAAACTGCTGTTCATGGGCCAGGAATTTGCCCAGTGGAGCGAATGGAGTGAGGAGCGCGCGCTCGACTGGAACCTCCTGCAATACCACATGCACGAAGGCATGCGCCGCCTGATCCGCGACCTGAATTTCTGCTACCGCTCGAAACCGGCGCTGCATGCGCGCGATTGCGAAGGCGAAGGGTTTCGCTGGCTGGTCGTCGATGACGACGACAATTCGGTCTATGCGTGGCTCAGAATGTCGCCCGGAGAAAAGCCGGTGGCGGTGATCTGCAATTTCACGCCGGCCTATCGCGAAAACTATCGAATTTCCTTGCCGAATGCCGGTCGCTGGCGCGAAATACTCAATACCGATGCCGAGATCTATGGCGGCAGCGGCAAGGGCAATGGCGGACGCGTGCAGGCGGTCGATGCGGGAGGCACGATCTCGGCCGAAGTGACGCTGCCGCCCTTGGCGACGATCATGCTGGAACTGGAATAAAAGCGGGCGACAAGCCGAAATTTGGGGAGGATGAAATGACCACGAAACGCGTTCAACCACTCGCACGTGATGCCATGGCCTATGTTCTGGCCGGCGGCCGGGGGAGCCGCCTGAAGGAACTGACCGACCGCCGTGCCAAACCGGCCGTCTATTTCGGCGGCAAGACCCGCATCATCGATTTCGCGCTGTCCAACGCACTCAATTCCGGCATTCGCCGCATCGGCGTCGCCACGCAATACAAGGCGCATTCGCTGATCCGCCACATGCAGCGCGGCTGGGACTTTTTCCGCCCCGAGCGTAACGAAAGTTTCGACATCCTGCCGGCCTCGCAGCGCGTTTCCGAAACGCAATGGTACGAAGGCACGGCCGACGCCGTTTACCAGAACATCGACATCATCCAGGATCATGGCGTCGAATACATGGTCATCCTGGCCGGCGACCACGTCTACAAGATGGACTACGAATTGATGTTGCAGCAGCACGTCGATTCCGGCGCCGATGTTACCGTCGGCTGCCTGGAAGTGCCGCGCATGGAAGCCGTCGCCTTCGGTGTCATGCATGTCAACGCCAAGGACGAGATCATCGATTTCGTGGAAAAGCCCGCCGATCCACCGAGCATCCCCGGTGACCCGGACCACGCTCTGGCCTCAATGGGCATCTATGTCTTCCACACCAAATTCCTGATCGAGGCGCTGAAACGCGACGCCGCCGATCCGAATTCCAGCCGTGATTTCGGCAAGGACATCATTCCGCACATCGTCGCCAACGGCAAAGCCGTCGCCCACCGTTTTGCCGACAGCTGCGTGCGTTCCGATTTCGAGCGTGAGCCTTACTGGCGCGATGTCGGCACGATCGATGCCTATTGGCAGGCGAACGTCGATCTGACGGCAATCGTCCCGACGCTCGACATCTACGACAAGTCCTGGCCGATCTGGACCTATCAGGAAGTCACCCCTCCGGCGAAATTCGTGCATGACGACGAGGACCGTCGCGGCTCGGCGATTTCCTCGGTCGTTTCGGGCGATTGCATCATTTCCGGCTCGTCGCTGAACCGCAGCCTGTTGTTCACAGGTGTGCGCGCCAATTCCTATTCGCGCCTCGACGGTGCCGTAATCCTGCCGAATGTGCACATTGGAAGACATGCTCAGCTTCGCAATGTCGTCATCGATGCGGGTGTAGTCATTCCCGAAGGACTGGTGGTCGGCGAAGATCCCGAAATCGACGCAAAGCGTTTTCGACGCAGCGAAGGCGGGATTTGCCTGATCACCCAGAAGATGCTCGACAAGCTCGACATCTGAAGACGAAACGGGGTTTGAACACGAACATGCAGGTTCTGGCCGTTGCATCCGAACTGTACCCGCTGGTGAAAACCGGCGGGCTTGCCGATGTGGCCGGTGCGCTGCCCCTGGCGCTGAAACATTATCGTGTGAGCACTAAGACGCTCATCCCCGGTTATCCGGCGGTGATGGCAAAACTGCGCGGCGACACCGTGCAACGCCTGCATTTCGACAACCTGCTCGGCGTCTCCGCCGATATCATCGAAACCCATATCGACGGTCTCGACCTCCTCATTCTCGACGCGCCGGAACTGTTCAACCGCCCCGGCGGCCCTTACGCCGATGCCACCGGCGCCGACCATTCCGACAACTGGCGCCGTTTTGCCGCCCTGTCGTTGGCGGCGGCCCGCATTGCTGGCGGCGAAATGCAAGGCTGGCAGCCGGACCTGATACATGTGCATGACTGGCAGGCAGGTCTCGTGCCCGCCTATATGCGTTATGGCGACACACCCGAACTGCCGAGCCTGATCACCATACACAACATCGCCTTTCAGGGCCGGTTCGATGCCAGCGTGCTGCCGCATATCGGCCTGCCTGCCCATGCCTATGACATCGATGGTGTCGAGTTTTATGGTGGCGTCGGTTATCTCAAGGCCGGGCTGCAGACGGCATGGGCGATCAACACCGTCAGCCCGACCTATGCGGAAGAAATCCTCACGCCGGAATTCGGCATGGGTCTCGAAGGCTTGCTCACCGCCCGCGCCGAGCATCTGTCCGGCATCGTCAACGGCATCGATACCGATGTCTGGGACCCGCGCTCGGACACAGCACTCGGCACCCACTACAGCGCCGCCACCTTGAAAGCCCGCAGCGTCAACAAGCGCGCCGTCGAACAGCGTTTTGGTCTCGATCAAGACGATGGTCCGCTATTTTGCGTGATTTCGCGCCTCACCATGCAAAAGGGCATGGACGTGCTGGCAGAACTCGCCGACGAGATCGTTTCGCTCGGTGCCCGCCTCGCCGTTCTCGGCTCCGGCGATCCGTGGCTCGAATCCGAACTATCGGCCGCAGCCGCCCGCCATCCCGGCCGCATCGCCATCAACCGTGGTTATGACGAGCCGCTGTCGCACCTGATGCAGGCAGGCAGTGACGCCATTCTCATTCCATCCCGTTTCGAACCCTGCGGACTGACCCAGCTTTACGGCCTGCGCTATGGCTGCGTGCCTGTGGTCAGCCGCACCGGCGGTCTCAACGATACCGTCATCGATGCCAACCCGGCCGCAATATCGGCCGGAGCAGCCACCGGCGTGTCCTTCAACGCCGTCACCACCGATAACCTGCGCCGCGCCATCAGGCGCACTGTCGGCCTCTACCAGAGCCCCAAGATCTGGCAGGCCATGCAGAAGCAGGGCATGAAATCGGATGTCTCCTGGGACAAGAGCGCCGGCCTTTATGCCGACCTCTACGCCCAACTCATTGCAAATAAAGGATGACCATGTTCAAGACCGTCACCACCGCGCCATACAAGGATCAGAAACCGGGCACTTCGGGCCTGCGCAAAAAGGTCCCGGTTTTCCAGCAGGAAAACTACGCCGAAAATTTCATCCAGGCGATCTTCGACAGCCTTGAAGGGTTTGAAGGCAAGACGCTGGTGATCGGCGGCGATGGCCGGTATTACAACCGCGAAGTCATCCAGAAGGCGCTGAAAATGGCGGCCGCTTCCGGCTTCGGCAAGGTCATGGTCGGCCAGGGCGGCATCCTTTCCACCCCGGCTGCGTCCAACCTCATCCGCAAATACAAGGCCTTTGGCGGCATCGTTCTCTCCGCCAGCCACAATCCCGGCGGCCCGACCGAAGATTTTGGCATCAAGTACAATATCGGTAATGGCGGCCCGGCCCCCGAAAAAATCACCGACGCGATCTTTGCCCGCACGCAGGTCATCGACACCTACAAGATCGCCGACGTCGCCGACATCGACCTCGACGCAATCGGCACCTTCGATCTCGCCGGCATGACGGTGGAAGTGGTCGATCCGGTCGCCGATTACGTCACGCTGATGGAAGAACTTTTTGATTTCCCGGCCATCAAGGCCCACATCGCCGGTGGCTTCAAGGTGGTCATCGATTCGATGGGTGCCGTCACCGGTCCTTACGCCGTGGAAATCCTCGAAAAGCATCTTGGCGCCCCGGCCGGTTCGGTACGCAATTCCACGCCGCTACCGGATTTCGGTGGTCATCACCCGGACCCGAACCTCGTTCACGCCAAGGAGCTTTATGACGACGTCATGAGCCCGACCGGCCCCGATTTCGGCGCCGCTTCCGATGGCGATGGCGACCGCAACATGGTGGTCGGCAAGAACATGTTCGTCACCCCGTCGGACAGCCTCGCGATCATCGCCGCAAACGCGACGCTGGCACCGGGTTACGCCAAGGGCATCGCCGGCATCGCTCGTTCCATGCCGACAAGTGCCGCCGCCGACCGCGTGGCCGAAAAACTCGGCATCGGCATGTACGAGACCCCGACCGGCTGGAAATTCTTCGGCAACCTGCTGGATGCCGGCAAGGCGACGATCTGCGGCGAAGAAAGCTTTGGCACCGGGTCCGACCACGTGCGTGAGAAGGATGGCTTGTGGGCCGTGCTGTTCTGGCTGAACATTCTGGCCGTGCGCAAGGAAAGCGCCTACGACATCGTCACCAAGCACTGGGCCGAATATGGCCGCAACTACTATTCGCGCCACGATTATGAAGAAGTCGACAGCGATGCCGCCAACGGCATGGTAACGGCGCTGCGCGAAAAACTCTCGACCCTGCCAGGCCAGACATTTGGTGCGCTAAAGGTCGAGGCCGCTGACGATTTTGCCTATAACGATCCGGTCGATGGTTCGGTCTCGAAAAACCAGGGCATCCGCGTGATGTTCGAAGGCGGCAGCCGCGTTGTCTTCCGCCTCTCCGGCACCGGCACTTCGGGCGCCACCATCCGCCTGTATGTCGAACGCTACGAGCCGGACGCCTCGCGTCACGGCATCGAAACGCAGGAAGCGCTGGCCGACCTGATCGCGGTGGCTGACGAGATTTCCGAGCTGAAAAAGCGTTCGGGCCGCGATGCTCCTACGGTCATCACCTAATCTGACGGCAAGCGATACGGCCAAAAAGGGCAAATAGTGACGACACGAACGGCATCCTGCGGCTGCGGCCAGCTTCGCATCAAGGTGAATGGCGCGCCGCTTGCCGTTGGCGTGTGTCATTGTTTTGCCTGCCAGCAGAGGACCGGCAGCGTTTTTGCAGCGCTTGCCGCTTTCGCCCCGCCTTATGCCGTCAGCGGCAAGGCGCAGGAATATTTGAGAACGGGCGATCAGGGCGCCCGTTTTCGCTTCCGCTTCTGCCCCGTCTGCGGCAGCAATCTTTTCCATACGGAAGAGAGCGTCGCTGACAATTCCGTTGCCGTCGCGGTCGGCTGCTTCAGCGATCCGTCCTTCCCGCCGCCGCGCGATTCCATCTATGACTGCCGAAGGCACACGTGGGTGACGCTTCCGGCCGGTGTAACCATCCATGCAAGGGATCCGGCATGAGGCTTGGTGCGACCCTCACCGCCAATGGCGCCGACTTCGCCATCTGGTCCTCGACTGCCGAAAAAATCGAGCTCTGCCTTTTTGATGCAGACGGCAAAACCGAAACTGCCCGTCATGCGCTGACACATGGCGAAAACGACGTCCATTACATCACCCTCCCCGGCATCACCGCCGGCCAGCGTTACGGATTTCGTGCCCACGGTACCTACGATCCCGATCACGGCCTCTGGTTCGACCCATCCAAACTGCTGATCGACCCTTATGCCCGCGAACTCGACCGCCCCTTCCGCCACGATGTCCGTCTGATGCGGTTTGGCGAAGACACCGCCGATATAGTGCCCAAAGCCATCGTCACATCCCAGACGAAAACCAAGGTCACGGCGCCAAAACTCAAACCCGGCGGTTTTGTTTATGAAGTGGCCGTTCGCCCCTTCACCATGCTGCACCCGGATGTGCTGGAACAACAACGCGGCACGATCGCCGCCCTCGCCCACCCATCCGTCATCGCGCACCTGAAAAACATTGGCGTCGACGCCATCGAACTGATGCCGATCACCGCATGGATCGATGAACGTCATCTTCCCCCGCTCGGCCTCACCAATGGTTGGGGTTACAATCCCGTCGCCTTCATGGCGCTCGATCCGCGCCTTTGCCCCGGCGGCATGAGCGAACTGCGCAAGACAGTAGCGACACTGCACGAAGCCGGCATCGATACCATCCTCGACCTCGTGTTCAACCACACCGGCGAAAGCGACCGTTATGGCGCGACGCTCTCCATGCGCGGCCTCGACAATCTCTCCTATTACCGCCATCTGCCGGATGCGCCCGACGTACTGGTCAACGACACCGGCACCGGCAACACCGTCGCCTGCGATCACCCGATAGTACAACGCCTGATCATCGACACGCTGCGTCACTTCGTGCTGGAGGCCGGCATAGACGGTTTCCGCTTTGACCTCGCCCCCGTTCTCGGCCGCACCGCAAACGGTTTTGTCCGCGATGGCGGCACCCTCTCGGCCATTCTGGCAGATGATGTGCTGGCCGATCGCATCATGATCGCCGAACCTTGGGATATCGGCCCCGGCGGTTACCAGCTCGGCAATTTCCCATCCCCCTTCCTCGAATGGAACGACCGCGCCCGCGACGATCTGCGCCGTTACTGGCGCGGCGACAATGGCCTGACCGGCACGCTGGCAAGCGCTCTGGCCGGAACATCGAGCGTGTTTTCGCAACATGGCCTGACACAGACCCGCAGCGTCAATTTCCTTGCCGCCCATGACGGATTCACGCTGATGGACCTCGTGTCGCACGAGCACAAGCACAACGAGGCGAACGGCGAAAACAACCGCGATGGCCACGGCGAAAACCTGTCGTGGAACAACGGCACCGAAGGCGCGACTGAGGACGACAGCATTCTCGAAAACCGCCGTCGCGATGTCATCGCCCTTCTCTCCACCCTGTTCGTCTCCCGCGGCACGGTGATGCTGACGGCAGGTGACGAAGGCGGCCGCTCGCAAGGTGGCAACAACAATGCCTATTGCCAGGACAATGCCATCACCTGGGTGGACTGGCAAAAACTCGATCCGGCAATCATCGCCCACACCGCCTTTCTCTCAAGCTTGAGAAAACGCTTTCCAGCCTTCGCCGACACCGCTTTTTTGACAGGAGAAGGCGATATCGAATGGTTTTCCGCCCGTGGCGAGGTCATGACCGTAGGAGATTGGGAACGCGGCGACGCCTCCACGCTGACCATGGTGCTTGCCACGCCCGATCGAGAAACCGGCCAGAATGTCCGCATAGCCGTTCTCTTCAACCGTGGCCACGACACTGTCGAAGCCCGACTGCCCGGAAACAACTGGCAGGCGCTGGCATCGCCCTACACAATCGGTAGAATGAATTTGCCGCCGCGCTCAGTAAGCTTCGCAAGCGGACTGTGATTGCATCCCCGGCCAGCAAACTGATTTTCAGAAATGCAATTTACGTATAAATTCTTGATACTTGCCGGAAATAACCCGCCAGCTGAAAGAGATACTGATGCCACGTGAGATTTCGCTAAGCGATGTCAAGGATCTCGTCGGAACCGAAATCGGCGTGTCCAGCTGGATCACCGTCGACCAGACGATGATCGACACCTTTGCCGACGCTACCGACGATCATCAGTTCATCCATGTGGACCCCGCGCGCGCCGAGGCAGAGAGCCCGTTCGGCGGCACGATTGCCCATGGTTTCCTGACGCTATCACTCCTGTCGACCATGAATTACGATTGCCTGCCGGTGATCCGCGAGCAAACGATGGGCCTCAATTACGGCCTGGACCATATCCGCTTCGGTTCCCCCGTCAGAACCGGCAAACGTATTCGTGGCCATTTCAAACTTACCGAAGCCCGTTTTCGCGGCGCCGGCATGCTGATGACCACCTATGACGTCAACATCGAAATCGAAGACGAAAAGAAGCCCGCTCTGACCGCCACCTGGACGACGATCGTGCAGTTCGATCCCAAAGACCGTCCCGAGGACGCGTAAGCAGAAAAACTGCAATTTCCTGATGCAGGCCGAGTACCTGCGGTGCTAGGCTGGAAACATTCATCCCCACCGCCTGGAGGCTGCATGTTCCCTCTCTCGCATATGATGAAATCCTTTATCCGCAAGGGCCGCCTGACGGTCATCGATGCCGACGGCAAGCGGCACGTGTTTGCCGGCACGCCGGGTCTCGAAGTGACCATGCGGCTGACCGACCCGAAACTCTACAAGGGCCTTGTCTTCAATCCCGAGCTTGCCGCCGGCGAAGCCTATATGGATGGCACGATGCGCTTCGAGGAAGGCTCGACGCTGCAAGATTTCCTGACGCTGTTTTCGGTCAACCGGCTGTCGCTCGGCTCCTATCCGCTGCAAAAGGTATTGCGAGCAATAAAAATGCGGTTCCGCAAACGCCAGCAATCCAATCGCAAGGGTCAAGCGCAACAGAACGTCGCCCATCACTACGATCTCGGCAACGAATTTTACAAACTCTTCCTCGACGACAACATGCTCTATTCCTGCGCCTATTTTCGTGAGGAAGGCGAGACGCTGGAACAGGCACAGCGCAACAAGCTGCGGCTGCTAGCAGCAAAACTCGGCCTCAAACCGGGCATGAAAGTGCTGGATATCGGCTGCGGCTGGGGCGATCTTGCGCTGTATCTCGCGAGCCTCGAAGACGTGCAGGTTCTGGGCGTGACGCTCTCGAAAGAACAGCAGGCGCTGGCATCGGAAAGAGCGCAAAAAGCCGGGTTGGCTGATCGCGTCAAGTTCGAGCTGCGCGATTATCGCGACGTCACCGAAAAGTTCGATCGCATCGTTTCTGTCGGCATGTTCGAACATGTCGGTGTGCACCATTACGATGAGTTTTTTGCCAAGATAAACACGCTGATGCCGGATGACGGCGTGATGGTACTGCACTCGATCGGCCATATGAGCCCGCCCGGCATGGCCAGCCCCTGGCTTCGGAAATACATTTTTCCGGGCGCCTATTCTCCCGCCCTGTCGGAAGTGTTCGAGGTTGTCGAGCAGAACAGCCTCTGGGTCACCGATCTGGAATTTTTGCGCGTGCATTACGCCACCACGCTTGCCCATTGGAACCAGCGTTTTCAGGCCAACCGCAACAGGGTGATCGAACTCTATGACGAGCGGTTTGCTCGCATGTGGGAGTTTTATCTGATCAGCGCCGAGATGATGTTCCGCACCGGCAGCCAGATGGTCTTTCATATGCAATTGTCCAGAAAACGCGCTGCCGCCCCGATCGTGCGCGACTACATTACTGACAAACAACGTGAATATATCGAGCGGGAAAAACGGCTCGACCTATCCATTTGAGAGAATGCAGGAGGACATGAATGGCACCGGAGACAGATCGTGAAACCGCTGTGCGGGAGGCTTTTCGCGCGCAGATCAAGGCCGCAACAGCACTCGGTTCGCCCTTCGTCGCCCGCCTTTCGGCCCTTGCCGCGCAGAGGTTGAACCGCGACACCGATGTCGGTCGCGCCCTGCTCGACTGGCCCGGCGACGCCTCGATCAACAACGATCTTGTTCCGGCCCGTCTTGCCGGCTGCCTGCATGCGCTGGTTCTGTCGGGCAAGGATGATGCGCTGAAAACGCTTTATCCGCCTCACGAAAGCGATGACGATATGCTCTGGCAAGCGATCACCAACGCTTTCGAAGCCCATGGCGAATTCATCCTGCAACGGCTGCAATCGCCACCGCAGACCAATGAAATTCGTCGTTGCAACGCCCTTCTGCCGGGTTTTCTCACCATTGCGGAGATTTTCGAAAAACCGCTCGACCTGCTGGAAGTCGGTGCCAGCGCTGGCCTCAATCTGCAATGGGACAGATATCGCTACAATCTTGGTGGTTTCGAATGGGGCGACCCCGCCTCGCCCGTTCTGCTTCAGCCCGACTGGCAGGGGCCGCCGCCGCCCAACGCGACAATCACCATCGCAAGCCGCCTTGGTTGCGATTTGAACCCGCTCGACGTCACCTCGGCGGAAGACCGGCGGCGGCTGATGTCCTATGTCTGGGCCGACCAGCCGGACCGCCTGCAGCGCCTGTCGGCCGCGCTTGACCTTGCGGTCGGCGATCCGCCGCCGGTGGAACGCGCCGATGCGCTGGAATGGCTGCCGCGCGAACTGGTAAAACCGCCGACCGGTGCGGTGCGCGTGATCTACCATTCCATCGCCTGGCAATATCTGCCGGCAAGCTTACGCGCTCGCGGCGAAGCCACCATCACCGAAGCCGGCAAACGCGCAACGAAAGACCAGCCGCTTGCCCGCCTGCAGATGGAAGCCGACGACAAGGCGGATGGCGCCACGATCAGCCTGCAGATCTGGCCAACGGGAGAAATCCGCGAACTGGGGCGCGTGGATTTTCACGGGCGCTGGGTTAAGTGGAAGGGGTGGTGACCGCAGCCCACATCATATCATCCCGAATTTGACACTCATCGAATGCATCCTATGATTGCATTGGATGGGTGGAAATGCCAATGAGCGGGCTTGATATTGCGGAAATGGAGCAGATGAAACTGCTCGCCAATGCGTTCACAGGACATCCACGGCCTGCATTGCTGTTGGCGTCGTGACGCCAATTGCGGACGTCATTATGGGATCGGCGACACATCTGTCCAATTTAGCGGGTTGATGGTAAGTTATTTCACCAGATGGCTTACAGTCGTCATCGCGCTACACTACATGGCGCGACGCGTATTGAGGAAGCTAAGATGACATCAGAATGGCTCTTTATTTCATTCGGGATGCCTGCAATCATCGCGGTCATCGCCTATGTCGCAGTCCGTCTGCATGAATGGGACCTTGACCGCAGCACAAGCACCGCCACCCCGGCGAATAGTTTTCGCTAACCGCCCACGCCACCAAATCGCTGGCGATACGCGCCCGGCGTGATTCCCGTCTTCCGCAAAAAGCTTCGGTGCAGCATGTCGAGACTGCCGAAACCGCTGCGCTCAGCGATACGTGCAAGCGGCCAATCCGTCGTTTCCAGCAGCAGCTTCACGCGTTCCACCCGCGCGGTTTCAACGAAGGCAGCCGGCGTTGTGCCGGTCTCAGTCCTGAAAGTACGGGCGAAATGGCGTTCGCTTTGCCCGACGCGGGCAGCAAGGGCCGGCACTGAAAGGTCACCGTCCGGATTTTCGATGATATCCGCCAGCAACGTCTTCAGCCTCGGTGTCGATGCCGTGGTCTGGATGCCGGCACTGAATTGCGACTGGCCGCCCGGCCGACGCAGAAACAGCACAAGTTCACGGGCCACCGCGCGCGCCGTCTCTGTGCCAAGATCCTCCTCGACAAAGGCCATGGCAAGGTCGATGCCGGCGGTAACACCCGCGGATGTATAGATCGGCGGTTCGGCCACGAATATGGCATCGGGCTCGAGTTGCACACTCGGCTCGATCAGCGGCAGAAAACGGTGCAGGTTCCAGTGCGTGGTCGCGCGCTTGTCTTTCAGGAGACCGGCAGCGGCAAACAGAAGCGCACCACTGCAAATGCTTGCCATGCGTCGCGCCTGCCCGGCATGGAGGCGTAACCATGCGAGGAAATCGGCATCTTGCATGGCTGTCATCATCGGCAGTTCACCGCCACCGCAGACCAGAATCATATCGGCATCTGCCGCAACGTCTGTGATCGCCATACAGGGGCCGATCTCATAACCGGCATGGGTCTTGATCGGTTGCCCCGTCAAAGAGGCAAGCTCGATACGGTAGGCGGGCGCGTGCTTGGGGCGAAACCTGTTGGCAACGGCCAGCACTTCGGCAGGCCCGGTGATATCCAGCGACTGCACGCCGTCGATCGCCACCATCACCACGCACCGTTCCATCACCGCTCTTATCGCCATGGCGCTTTTTACGACCTTTATGTCATTTCCGCCATCATCTGATACGGCTACCAAGGGCCATGAAAAAGCGCTTCATCGTCCCGCTCGCGATCATCGCCATTTTTTCTACCGCCATCGTCTGGATGAACGCACCCGCACCCGGCAATATCGGTTCAACGAGCGACAAAACGCCGACACTGACCATTCCCGAAGCCAACGGCAGGCGGCCACTGGTTCTGCTCCTCGCGGAGAATGACGGCACGGAAACCACTGATCTCATCGTGCCTTTCGGCATCCTGAAACAGGCCGATATTGCCGATGTGGTGATTGCCGCCACGAAAGCCGGGCCTGTGACGCTGATGCCAGCGCTTACCATCGAGCCGGACATCACGCTCCAGGACTTCATGGCGCGCTACGAGCACCGACCGGATGTGATCATCGTGCCGGCCTATCACCATGCCGCAAATCCTATCATCGAAAATTTTGTGGCTGAACAGGCCCGGGCCGGCAAGACAATCGTCAGCATCTGCGACGGTGCGCTGACCGTTGCGCGCACCGGCATTTTTGATCACCGGCGCGCCACTGGCCATTGGTTTTCGCTGCGTGGTCTGGCGTCGGATTTTCCGGATACGCAATGGATCACCAACCGCCGGTTCGTCACAGACGGCCCGATCATGTCCACAACAGGTGTCTCGGCCTCGATCCCGGCCAGCCTGTTTCTCGTCGAACAGCTTTCCGACCGGGTAACAGCCGAACGCACAGCGCGAAAACTTGGTCTGCCGATGTGGTCGGATGCACATCTATCGGAAAATTTCCGTCTGACGGCTGGCCGCATAACTGCCGTCGCCAGCAATGCAGCCGCATTCTGGCTGCACGAGACCATATCGATCCCGGCACAAGATGGCTTTGACGAAATCGCTCTGGCGCTACAGGCAGATGCATGGTCGCGCACCTACCGCTCGCAGGCCATCGTTCGCGGAAATGGCGTGATCACGTCGCGCAACGGCCTGAAGCTGCTCCCCACCGACATGCAGGCAGATGTAAAGATGCCCGCAGAAACCAGTCTCGCGGGCATTCTTCATTCGATCGGTAAACGTTATGGCGCGGCCACGGCCGACCTCGTAGCCTTGCAGCTGGAGGCAGACCCCTGATTAGAGCGCCGCGTCGCCAGCGCCTTCAGCCAGTAGCCCAAAGGCATAGGTCGAAAACGACCGCCAGACCTCCACCCGGAACACATCTTCGGCCGTTCTGAGCAGCACGATCTCCACCTTGCCAAAGATGGTGCGTGAGCAGGCGCCGACGGGAAACGCCGCAAGCGACAGATCCTGCGGGCAACCGGTGTTGATGGTCGCAGCAGCTCCGGGACCGGACACGAGAATGGCCGTGTTACGGTGAGATACGTCGGCCGCAGAATGTGGCACACTGGCCTTGGCCGCCTCTGCCATCAAACCACTGCCAATCTCACCCGGACCATCAGCAATCACCAGCCACTCATCCGGCCCCAGCCACATGGCAGTGCGGCCATTGGCGGAAGCCGAGGTCTTTGGTTCTGTCGGAAGATCGACACCAAGCGCCGCCGACAGCGCGGCAACATCCGCAGCCGCCACGCGCAAGGAAATGCGCTCTGCCGGTGCTGCCAGTTCAAGCCGGGCGACGGACGAACCGCCATGAGCGCCGGCAAGCGGAAGGGTTCTCGTAGCGATCTCAGCCCCAAAATCAACCATTGATGCGGCCTCCTTCCTTGTCGACAAACACCACGTCGGTCACTTCGACGGCGATCGTCTTGTCCTTCATCGGCACGTAAAGCGTTTCACCCATTTTGGCGCGACCGCCGGCCACCAGCGCCATGGCAATCGACCGGCCGAGATTTTCCGACCAGTAGGACGAGGTGACATGGCCAAGCATGGTCATCGGTTTCGGCTGGTTCGGATCGGCAACGATCTGGCCGCCCTCTTCCAGCACCTCGTTCGGATCCTTGGTCAGAAGTCCGACAAGCTGCTTGCGACCTTCACGCACCAGATCCGGGCGCTTGAGGCCACGGATACCGACGAAATCGGTCTTCTTCTTGGAGACGGCCCAGCCATAACCGGCATCGTCCGGCGTGACAGTGCCGTCGGTATCCTGACCGACGATGAGATAACCCTTTTCGGCGCGCAGAACGTGCATGGTTTCGGTGCCGTAAAGGCAAGCGCCGAGGCTTTGCGCGCGTTCCCAGATCGCCTTCCACACGGCCGGACCGAAATCCGCCGGCACGTTGATTTCGAAACCGATTTCACCGGTGAACGACACACGGAACAGACGCGCCGGCACACCCATGACGGTGCATTCGGCAACCGACATATGCGTAAATGCCTCGGCGGAAATATCGAGACCTTCCACGAACGGTCGGATGATTTCGCGCGCCTGCGGACCCTGAACGGCAATCACCGCCCATTGTTCGGTGGTCGAGGTCAGCCAGACCTTCAGATGCGGGAACTCCGTCTGCAGATAATCTTCCATATGCTGCAACACGCGCGGCGCACCACCGGTGGTGGTGGTCACATGGAAACGATCTTCGGCGAGACGCCCGACGACACCGTCGTCATAGATGAAACCGTCTTCGCGGGTCATGATGCCGTAACGGCTCTTGCCCGGTTTCAGCGTGTCCCATGCGTTCGTGTAAAGCAGGTTGAGGAATTGGGCCGCATCCGGCCCGACCACCTCGATTTTTCCGAGCGTCGAGGCATCGAACACGCCGCCGACTTCGCGCACCGTCTTGCACTCGCGGTTGACGGCAGCATGCATATCCTCACCGCGCTTGGGAAAATACCAGGCGCGTTTCCAGTTGCCGACATCCTCGAACTCGGCGCCTTCGGCCGCTTCGAGATGATGCATCGGCGTCTTGCGGGCCGGATCGAACAGGTCGCCTCGCGAATGCGCCACCAGCGTGCCGTAAGTGACCGGCGTATAAGGCGCGCGGAACGTGGTGAGACCCACTTGAGGGATCGGCCGTCCCAGCATTTCCGAGGCGATTGCCAAGCCATGCATGTTGGAGAGCTTGCCCTGATCGGACGCCATGCCGTTGGTGGTGAAACGCTTGATATGCTCGATCGAGTGCATGCCTTCGCGCACGGCAAGGCGGATGTCCTTGGCGGTCACGTCATGCTGGAAATCGACGAAAGCCTTCACCGCCGTATCAGGCCCTGCCCCTTCGGCAGCACCGATCATGCCACCGGTCCATTCGTAGAGGTTGGATCCGGCAAAGGCGATGGCATCGATGCTGTCGGCACCCTTGTGGCCAGCCATTTCGGCACCAGCGGAAAGCGCTTCGCCGATCAACGTGGAAAGGTCGTCAGTGCCATTGCAGGCACCGATCGAGATGCAGTCCTGCGCATAGATATCCGGTAGGAAACGATCGTTTTCGGCTTCGAAACGCAGTTTTCCGCGCGATTGCGAGAACAGGTGCACGGAAGGCGTCCAGCCGGCGGAAACCAGCAGCGCATCGACCTTGAGCTTGCGGCTGTTCTTCTCACCATTGCGGGCAACGGTGATGGAGGAAACGCGGTGGCGGCCCGCCGTATCGACCACGGAATGGCCGACCAGAACCTCAAGCCCAAGCGAACGCGCTTCAGCGAGAACGGCTTCACCGGGCAGCTTGCGGTTGTCGATGATGGCAACCACATCGATACCGGCGCGCTTCAGGTCGAAGGCAGCCTCATAAGCGCTATCATGCGCCGTATAGACGGCAACCGCGCGACCGACGGCGACACCGTGATGGTTGAGGAAAGTGCGTGCAGCGGACGCCAGCATGATGCCGGGACGGTCGTTGTTGGCGAACACCATATGGCGTTCGATCGAACCGGTGGCGAGGACAACCTTCTTCGCACGCACCTGCCAAAGACGCTCTCTCGGAAGGTCCCTGGACGGCAGCGGCAGATGGTCCGTCACGCGCTCCACGAGGCCGAGAAAACCGTGATTATAGTAACCGAACACGGTGGTGCGGTTGAGCACCGTCACATTCGGCATCGCCTTCAGTTTTGCCGCGACGCCTTGCGCCCAGTCATAGCCGTTCTTGCCGTCGATCTCGGTTGACGAGTCGAAATGCAGCGCACCGCCGACTTCCGGCTGTTCATCGACGAGAATGACCTTTGCGCCGGTCGAGGCAGCAGACAGCGCCGCCGTCAGGCCCGCGACACCGGCACCGGCAATCAGTACGTCGCAATGTTCGTAACGGCTGGCGTAGTGATCGGTATCGCCTTCCTTCGGCGCTTCGCCGAGACCGGCGGCGCGACGGATGATCGGCTCATAGAGTTTGTGCCAGGCTTCCTTCGGCCACATGAAGGTCTTGTAGTAGAAACCGGCGGCAAAGAACGGCGAGAGCAGATCGTTGAACGCGCCGATATCGTGTTTCAGCGACGGCCAGCGGTTCTGCGAGGCGATCTTTGCGCCGTCAAAAACTTCCTGCACGGTAGCGCGCACGTTCGGCTGGCGACGCGAGGCGTCACGCGACACGTCGAGCAGCGCATTCGGCTCTTCCGGTCCGGCGGAAAGAATGCCGCGTGGGCGATGGTATTTGAACGAACGGCCGAGCAGGTGCACGCCATGCGCCAGAAGTGCGGATGCAACGGTGTCGCCCTCGAGCGCCGTATAGCTTTTGCCGTCGAAGGTGAAGCGGGCGGTGCGGGCGGGTGTGTGGCGGCCGGTCCCCTTGATGCGGAATGCGCCGGAATTGGAGGAAGAGCTCATCGGGCGTCTCCTTCCATTTGTTCCCAAGTCTCGACCGTCTTTTCCTCGGCGATCGCTTCGGCTTTTGTCTCTGCCGGGATCGGCTGTTTCGGAAGGCCTGCCTTGTAGGTCATCAGGAACTTGTCGCTTACCGTATCGCGCGCCGCGTTGAAGAAGCGGCCGCAGCCATGGATATGCCGCCACCGTTCATAGGTGAGGCCTTTTTCGTTGTTGCGCAGGAAGAAATATTCCGCGAATTCCTCGTCCGAAATCGCGGCGATATTGTCCGGGCGGGCAATATGCGCCTCGCCGGCCCAACGGAATTCCAGCTCGGAACGGTCTTCCTCGCAATAGGGGCAATGGATCAGCAGCATCGTTCGTCCACCTCAAAGAGCACTATCCGGAAGGTCAGTTCCGGGAGGTTGATTACACAGGCGCTGCCCCATGGAGACATAGGGCACGAGCCTTTTCAGCAGTTGTTCAAAATCGTCATAAGGGCGAAGGACACCGGTTGTACCCATATTCACCAAGGCGACTTCCATCATGTCGGTACTGATCGCGAACGGATGCGACTGCTCGCCGTCCGGGTCTTCTCCGATGAAATAGACCACGGGCTTGAGTAAAACCTTGGCGCAGACCAGCAACCCCTTGTTTGCCAGGAATGGCCAATCCGTCTCGCTCCTGGCCCGAGTTATGGTCTGCATGCGGAAATCATCGACACCCGGAAGGATATCACTGGCAGCCGCCGGCCTTTCGCCGCCAGCCGACGCACCGAGTACGGCCGCAAGGCCTATCGTTGCGATCATCATCAATGTGCCACGGCCGCCGCAGCCGCCTCGTCGATCAGACGGCCGGTACGGAAACGGTCGAGATTGAGGCCTGCGGCCAGACGGTGCGGTTCACCGCGCGCGATCAGATGCGCGAACAGGTTGGCAGACCCCGGCGTCGCCTTGAAGCCGCCCGTACCCCAGCCGCAATTGACGAACAGGCCCGGCACCGGCGTCACGCCCTGGATCGGCGAGCGATCCGGCGTGTTGTCGGTAATGCCGCCCCATTGGCGCATCATTTTCACGCGGCGGAAGATCGGGAAGAGTTCACAGATCGCATCCAGCGTATGGGTAATGATCTGCAGGCCACCAGTCTGGCTATAGGAATTATACTGGTCGGTACCGGCGCCGATGACGAGTTCGCCCTTGTCGGACTGCGAGATATAGGCGTGCACGGTGTTGGACATCACCACGCAGGGGAAGATGGGTTTCAGCGGTTCCGACACCAGCGCCTGCAACGGGTTGGAATGCAGCGGCACGCGCACGCCCGCCATTTCCATCACCACGGATGAATGGCCGGCAGCGGACACGCCGATCTTCTTGGCGCCGATGAAACCCTTGGAGGTTTCGACACCCTGCACCTCACCCGCAGGACCGCGGCGGATGCCGGTCACTTCGCAGTTCTGGATGATGTGAACACCACGGTCGGCGGCAGCACGTGCATAACCCCAGGCGACGGCGTCGTGACGGGCGGTGCCGCCGCGCCGCTGCAACGCAGCACCGTTGATCGGGTAACGCGCCGTCTTGGAAATATCGAGAACCGGCACGAAATCCTTGGCCTGTTCCGGCGAAAGCCATTCGTTGTCGATGCCGTAAAGCCGGTTGGCATTGATATGGCGCTTGAACGACTGCTGGTCGTGGATGTTGTGCGACAGCATCATCACGCCGCGCGGCGAATACATGGTGTTGTAGTTGAGATCCTGGCTCAGGCCTTCCCACAGCTTCAGGGAATGCTCGTAGATGTCCATGCTCTCTTCATAGAGATAGTTGGAGCGGATGATGGTGGTGTTGCGGCCGGTATTGCCGCCGCCGAGCCAGCCCTTTTCGATCACCGCGATATTGGTGATGCCATGTTCCTTGGCGAGGTAATAGGCAGCCCCCAGACCGTGGCCACCGGCGCCGACGATGATGACGTCGTAACTGGAGCGCGGCTCGGGCGATGTCCATTGCTGGTCCCAGCCCTTGTGGGCACGCATTGCCTCGCGTGCGATGGCGAAAACCGAATATCTGCGCATCTGGCCTCTCTTCCTTGCTCCACCTCAAGGGTCTTTCGACCACATGACTTGGGTAATGTCATACCCATCGCAAATCAACATGCAGCGTAATGGCTGTTTTGCGACGCTTGAAGGGATTGTTTCGACACGGCGAAAATCGAAGCATGCCTGACGCAGCGCAGACACATTAACCAACCACGGATGATCCACTTGCGCGGCAGATGTAATTACGGCTCAGTACTATCGGGCAGATTGGGGACGCGTTCATGGAAAAGCTGCATTCCATTCAGTATCTGCGCGCCCTGGCCGCACTTCTGGTCGTGGTCGCACACTCATTTTCTCATCAGATCGGCGTAGAAAATCCATTTGTGGTTCTCGCAGGACGTCTCGGGGTCGTACTGTTTTTCGCGATCAGCGGCTTTATCATGGTCTATATTTCCGGATCGGGCGCGTTTTCCCCTGCAACCTTCCTGAAGCGACGCGCCATACGCATCATTCCGCTCTACTGGCTGTTTACCGGCCTGACCGCACTGATTGCCGCTGCTATCCCCACTCTTTTGCAAACGACCGTCTTCACATGGCCGCACTTCATCCAGTCACTGCTTTTCATTGCGCATGAGGCGCCGGGCCGGGGCGGCACCAGCCCCATGCTGTCACTCGGCTGGACACTGAATTATGAAGCCTATTTTTACGTCGCCTTCGCTGCATTGGCCACGATGGGTGCCCTCACCCGCGTTCGGCTGCTGACATCGTTGTTTGCAGCCACATGGATTGCCGGACTGATACTGGCACCGGAAAATGCCATTCTGAAATTCTACCTGAATGTATCGCCGCTTGCCTTTGCTGCCGGCGCATGGATCGGCTGGCGGCAACTGAACGGCGGCTTTCGCTTCGGTAAACATCACATCCGGGCACTTGGTTGCGCCGCGGTGACGGGCGTTCTGCTTGCGCTTGTTGATGATGGCCGGGGCTGGACAATGCAACTGAGCTTCTTCGGGCAGGTGCTTTGCGCTGCCAGCCTGCTGGCTGCTGCCCTGGCAAGCGAGCCTCGCCTGAAGCGCGTGGCACTTCTCGGCTTGCTGGGCGACTCATCCTACGCTCTTTATCTTTCGCACATGTTCGTCATCGGCGGCGTCACCCGGATTGCCACCCGCCTGATCGGCACGGAAAACGATATAGGACTGCTCGCGACCACGAGCGCCTGCATCCTCGCCTCCTGTTGCGTCGCCGTTCTTGTCCATCAACGCATCGAAATGCCGCTGCTGCGGCTTCTTTCCCGAAAACGCCGCAGGGATAGGCTTTTGCAACCCAACGAGGTTGCCGCGGCCAGATAAGCACCGGCAGCAACACCGCTGGGTTGAACGGTGCATAATGAACACAATTTTTCATAATTACCCCCGCAGTATCTGGACTTCCCCCCGATCACCTGTTAATAGCCCTGCCAAATCGCACGGTTGACGCCGCGCGTACGTAACTCTATCGCCAAAAATCCTGTCGAGGAACCGGCGAACACAAACCAAAGGAACGGGATTTCACGTGCAGGTACTAGTCCGCGACAACAACGTTGATCAGGCACTCCGCGCTCTCAAGAAGAAGCTGCAGCGCGAAGGTGTTTTCCGCGAAATGAAGATGCGCGAAAGCTATGAAAAGCCTTCGGAAAAGCGCGCTCGCGAAAAGGCCGAAGCCGTTCGTCGCGTTCGCAAGCTTGCCCGCAAGCGCATGCAGCGCGAAGGCCTGCTGCCGCAGACCCCGCGTCCGGCACGTCCGGCTCGCTAATCTGTCGTCTTTTCGACGTTTTCTCATGCTTTAGAGCGGCGGCGACCTGACGGACGCCGCCGCTTTTTGATTTCTGTCTGGATTTCCGCCCTGTCGTTCAGGCTGGTATCCCTGCTCATATGAGGACAAGCGCCTGATGGCTGCCATGACTGCCGCTGATTCCATGTCGAATGGTGTTTCGCATTCCACAGCCCGTCTCCGCCGCGGCATTGCACCCATTGCCCTCATTTTTCTTGCTGCCAGCGCTCTGACCGCTTGCCAGTCGACCGTAACCTCGATGGATACGATCCGGCTCGATCGCGCCCAGGGCTCGGAACAGAACATTGCCTCGCTGACATCCGTCATCAACGCCAATCCGCAGGATCCGGAAGGCTACAACGTCCGTGGTTCGGCTTACGGCCGCGCTGGCGACTTCCGCCGCGCCCTGGACGATTTCAGCCGCGCCCTGCAGCTCAACCCGCAATTCTACCAGGCCTATGCCAACCGTGCGCTGGTCTATCGCAACATGGGCAAGCCGGTCGAAGCGGCCAATGACTACAACGCCGCGCTGCAGATCAATTCGAACTATGACGCCGCCTATATCGGCCGCGGCAATATCTACCGCCAGGCCGGCCGCACCAACGAAGCCTTCAACGATTTCTCCCGCGCCATTCAGCTGGAAACCACGGATGGCCGTGCCTATCACGGTCGTGGCCTGATTCTGCAAAGCCGTGGCCAGCACGCGCAGGCGATCGACGACTTCTCCAAGGCGATCTCGCTGGCATCCACCTCGCCGGAACCTTATAACGGCCGTGGCGTATCCTATGTCGCGCTGAACGACGACGAAAACGCGTTTGCCGATTTCAACCACGCCATTGAGCTGGATGACAAGATCGCCGAATCCTGGGCCAACCAGGCGCTCGTTTATGAGCGGCGCGGCGACAAGGCACGCGCCGCGAAATCCTATTCGCACGCAGCGCGGCTCGATCCGAACTACAAGCCGGCCAAGGATGGCCTTGCCCGAACCCGCGGCGGCGCCTGAACGGCACGCAAACTGCCCGAACAGCACGTAAGCTGGATGAACAAAGATTGACGGCCTCGCTGATGCGGGGCCGTAGTCGTTTCAGGACCGGGTGAGAAAACTCAGCGCAGCAGGAAAACGCCGGCGGCATTGAGAATGATAAAGACAATCAGGCCGCCGAGAAAACCGCCACCGGACAGAAACCCGACGGCCATGGCGATCAACAGCACGACGGTGGCCATCGTTCCCCACTTGGCGCCCGCCAGAAAAAGACCATAGGTCTTTTCATGCTCGCGATAGTCCATTTCGGCACCGGTCTCGATCGGCCCGCTGTTGTGATGCTCCATGCACGCTCCTCCCAGATCAGCACGGGGCGCCCAGATGACGCCCACACGCAATTGATCCGTGTCGGCGGCCGTTCTGTCAAGACCGGTTCGGCGGCTCGCCATGGCAACATAAGTTGCATACGCGCCATCTTTCAATTTGACGCCTGTTTTGTTACATCGCGAAGAGAGGAGAAGGATGGTGGAGGAACCA
This sequence comes from Endobacterium cereale, assembly GCF_009617585.1. Lineage (GTDB taxonomy): Bacteria > Pseudomonadota > Alphaproteobacteria > Rhizobiales > Rhizobiaceae > Neorhizobium > Neorhizobium cereale. The sequence continues at coordinate 74,603 of NZ_WIXI01000049.1, forward strand.
TCCGGGGGGACAAATGGCGGCACTGCTTCGTTTGAGCAGCCTGATCGACAGGCTGAGCGAGATAATAGGAAAATTTTCCGGGTATCTCGTTTTATTTTGCTGCCTGATCAGCGCCGGCAACGCTCTCATACGTTACACATTCAACATCAGCTCCAACGGCTGGCTGGAAATCCAGTGGTACCTGTTCGCCTTCATCGTGCTGATGGGGGCCTCCCATACGCTGCGGCTGAACGAACATGTCCGTGTCGACCTGATCTACGGGGCTGTGTCCGAAAGGAAGCGGTTATGGATCGATGTGATCGGTCTGACCCTCTTCCTGCTGCCCGCCTGCATCTATCTGGCATGGATCTGCTGGCCGTTTTTCTGGTTGTCCTGGGTTCAGGGCGAGGAATCCTCCAATGCCGGCGGGCTGATCCGCTGGCCGGTCAAGCTCACCATCTTCGCCGGTTTCGCGCTTCTTGTGTTGCAGGGGCTTTCGGAGTTGATCAAGCGCATCGCCGCGCTGATGGGACAGGCCGCGGTCGACACGACCTACGAAAAACCGCTGCAGTAAACACCGGGAGAGAGACATGTTCGCTTACGGTGTGATGCCGCCCTTGATGTTTGTCGGCATGATCATCTTCATGCTTTACGGTTTTCCCGTTGCCTTTTCGCTCGCGGCAGTCGGGCTTGCATTCGGTGTTCTGGGTGTTTTGACCGGTCATTTCGAACAGGTTTTTCTTCAGGCCCTGCCCTTCCGGGTTTTTGGCATCGTTTCCAACGACCTGCTGCTGGCCATCCCGTTCTTCACATTCATGGGTGCCATCCTCGAAAGATGCGGGCTGGCGGAGGATTTGCTCGAAGGCACCGGCAAGCTTTTTGGCGCAGTGCCAGGTGGCCTCGCCTATGCGGTCATCGTCGTCGGTGCCATTCTCGGCGCCATCACCGGAACGGTGGCAGCCTCGGTCATCACCATGGGCGTGATATCACTGCCGATCATGCTGAAATACGGCTACAGTCCGCGCCTTGCCACCGGCGTCATCGCCGCATCCGGCACGATCACCCAGGTCATCCCACCATCGCTCGTGCTCATCGTTCTCGCCGACCAGCTCGGTCGTTCGGTGGGTGACATGTATCTCGGTGCCATCGGCCCCTCCATCCTCCAGGTGACCATCTTCCTTCTGTTCATTCTGGCACTCTCCATCTTCCGCCCGAAGGATGTGCCGGCTCTGCCGCCGGAAGCACGCGGTGAAATGAACATGGCGCTGGTCATGCGGGTGCTCTGGGGCATGATCCCCTCTATCGTGCTGATCTTTCTCGTTCTCGGCACCATTTTCATGGGCCTCGCCACGCCGACGGAAGCCGGTGCGCTCGGCGTCGTCGGCGCCATGGGCATTGCCGCCCTGCACGGTCGCCTGACATGGGACCTGACACGGCAGGGTATGCACACCACGATGCAGATCACCTCCATGGTGGTGTTCATTCTTGTCGGCGCCACCTGTTTCAGCCTCGTTTTTCAAGGCATGAACGGCGGATTGTGGATCGAGCACCTGCTTTCTCACGTTCCCGGCGGCGCAATCGGCTTCCTGATTTTCGTCAACATCTTCATCTTCTTCCTGGCCTTCTTCCTCGATTTCTTCGAGATTGCCTTTATCGTCATCCCCATGCTGGTGCCGGTGGCCAATGCGCTCGGGATCGACCTGATCTGGTTCGGCGTGCTGATTTGCATCAACATGCAGACCAGCTTCATGCACCCGCCTTTCGGGTTCGCACTCTTCTACCTGCGCTCCATCGCGCCGCGCTCGGTCAAGACGAAGGATATCTATCTCGGCGCCATACCCTGGCTCTGCATGCAGCTGATCCTCGTTGCCATCGTTATTTTCTGGCCCGAGTCGGTGACCTACTGGCTCGACAAGACACCGGCAGTCGATCTCGACTCGATCAAGATCGAAATTCCGGGTTTTGGTTCCGGCGACGGCAACCAGATGCCCAATTTGGGCCTGCCGCCGTTGGACGGCGCACCGACGCAGCCGGGCGGCTTACCGGGACAGGGCCTACCGGGCATGCCGAACCTGGGAGAGCCACCGCAGATCAACCCGTAAGGGTTGCTCTCGTCGGGACAGGCTATCGAGAGTATACTTACGGAGCGAGGGCAGAGTTGGTTCTCTTCCCTCACCTTGCTATCTAGTCAAGAATATAAGCCGGACAGCTATTGATCAGCTTGTCCGGATTTTCTTCACTGTTAGCTTAATGGTCAGTGGTTTCCACATCGCATTACCTCCGGTTGGAGAGCAAGGTCCTTGCCTGGGTCGGCGTGACCTATCCTCGCCGATACTCCGGTGGCCTCGGAGCTTTCTTCTTTCGCTCTCCAACGGAGGAATTTTATCGAGCAGTGTAGGAAACGCCACAAAACACACGCATTGAATGCAAACCCTCACAGAATACCCTGCATATTCTTGTTCATAATGTTTTGCTTGAGGCTTCAGAGTTTACCGGTGCGTCGCTGGATCAGCATGAAGGTGTCGAACGTGTATTCCGATAACTGCAGCCACAGATAAGCTTCCTTTTTATAGGCAACCTGATCCTCGTAGATCGCCTTGAAGTCGGCATTGGTCGCCAGGATGTCCTTGTAAACCTCCAGCGAAGCATTGAAACACGCCTCCAGAACATCCTGACTGAACGGTCGCAATGTCGTGCCCTGCGCAACGATCTGCTTGATCGCGGTCGGGTTTTTCAGGTCATATTTCGCCATCATGTTTGTGTTGGCGAAAGCGCAGGCGTCTGTCAGCGCTGCCTGATAGGCTTTGGGCAGGCTATTCCATTTTTCGAGGTTGACCATCGAATGGATCGCCAGGCCGCCCTCCCAGAAGGCTGGATAATAGTAATATTTGGCAACCTTGTAGAAACCGAGCTTGTAATCGTCATAGGGGCCGATCCATTCCGCCGCATCAATCGTGCCCTTTTCCAGCGCCGGATAGATGTCACCACCCGCGATCTGTTGCGGAACAGCACCAAGCTTTTCAAGAACGCGGCCGGCCAGGCCGGCAATACGCATCTTCATCCCCTTGAAATCATCAACCGTATTGATCTCTTTTCGGAACCAGCCGCCCATCTGCGCACCGGTATTGCCCGTCAGAAGACCGTAGACGTTATGTTTGGCAAAAAACGCGTTCATCAGATTATTGCCGTTGCCCTGATAGAACCATGCATTGGTCAGGCGCGCATTGAGACCGAACGGAATGGCGCTGCCGATGGCAAAGGTCGGGTCCTTGCCGACGAAATAATAGGAACATGTATGCGCCATTTCGACAGTGCCATTGGTCACGGCATCGAGCGCCTGCAGGCCGGGAACGATCTCGCCCGCGGCAAAAGGTTGGATGATGAACTTTCCATCGGTGGAATCGGCCACATGTTTTGCGACATCGTCTGCGCCGCCGTAGATCGTATCCAGCGATTTCGGAAATGATGATGTCAGCCGCCAACTGATCCTTGGATTTTGCTGGGCGATAGCCGGCGCGGCAAGCACGCCTGCGGTCGCCACGCCCGTTCCCGTAACAGCCGCCTTTTTGAAAAATGCACGACGATCCATGCCCGCCTCCCGTTGGCTCTTGCATTGAAACCGAGCCACGGCCCAAATCTCTCCCAATTCCGTGGCGCCACTGAAACAACCACGGCGCTCGACATGTGACAAGCCGGCGATTTTCTCTTCCTGCGTGCAAACATGCCGCCACATGGCACCTTTGGTCCCAAACCGCTCTCGACAAAGTCTGCGCAACCCGTGGTCCGCCCCCCCGGCAGGACAGATGAGCCATAAAGCGAACTCGCTTGACTTGGATATATAAGCAGCGCCAAAAGGCTTCACCAGACCAGCCTTTCGGAGCCTCTCGCATGCCAAAACCGATCGTCGCCATTCCCGCCGATATCAAGGAGATCGAGGGCGCCCTCTGGCATGCAACGCCCAATCAATATGCCAAGGCTGCGCTTCATGTGGCGCAGGCCATGCCGATCATCGTGCCGGCGTTCGAGGACGGCAATGATATCGACGGCCTGCTCGACCGCGTCGATGGCGTGCTGATCTCCGGCGCTGCCAGCAATGTCCACCCCTCGCGTTACGGCCTTGAAGCCACAGAAAAGGACGGCCCGTTCGATCTCGCCCGCGACGCCACCTCGCTGGAACTGATCCGCCGCGCCATCGATCGCGGCATCCCGCTTCTCGCCATCTGCCGCGGCATTCAGGAGTTGAATGTCGCGCTCGGCGGCACGCTGGCGAGCGAAATCCAGGAGGCAGAAGGCATGTGGGATCACCGCATGCCGGACGATCAGAGCCGCGATGTGCGTTATTCGATCCGCCAGCCGGTTTTCGTCAAGGACGGATCGTGCATCGCGAATTATCTCGGCACAGCCGGCGAAGTGCAGGTGAACTCGCTGCATCGTCAGGCGATTGCCAAGACCGCGCCGCGCCTGCAGGTGGAAGCGACTGCCGAGGACGGCACGGTCGAGGCCGTGTCGGTGATAGATGGCAAAAATTTTGCTGTCGGCGTGCAATGGCACCCGGAATACTGGGCCGCCACCGATCAGCCGTCGCGACACCTGTTCGAAGCGTTTGGCGATGCGGTACGGGCATATGCGGCAGGCAAGACAGCCGGCCAGACAATACGCAACATTGCGGCCGGATAGTGCCTGCGTCTCTCCGGCTGGCCGCACGAACCCGCGTCGGCTGTATCAGCCAGCGCCGGGCCCGGTTTTATCTGAAGCAAGATCGGTTCGGGATATTTCCGTGACGTCGAGAGACCGCGAAATCCCGAGTAACGTCTTCCACCACATCGGCTTTACCTCGTGCAGGGACAGAATCAGCAGTTGATCCTCCGGCAAGACCATCCGCCTTGAGAACCCGTCCCCGTCAGCATTCCTGACGGTGATCATCGCATCGCCCGGTTCGCACAGCGCAACCTTCGTCTCATTGACCTCGAGATCAAAAACCGTCCTGTTGTCGATGGCGACAGTCAACCGGCCAAGAGTGCTCAGGTCAGGCTCTCGTCTGATCTGCAGCCTGCAGCGGCTCATCAGGCCCTTACCCCTTCACCGGCGTTTCCGGCACCGGCGTATAGACTTTCTTCTCGTCGAACCAACGGATCAGGTTGTCGACCACAAGATCAGCCATGGCATTGCGGGTCGGCACGGAGGCAGACGCGACATGCGGCAGCAGCGAGGCATTATCGAGATCGAGGAAATTCGAGGCCGTCGTCGGCTCTTCGTAAAACACGTCGAGACCGGCAGCAGCGATGGTGCCATTGCGCAAGGCTGCTTCCAGCGCCTCTTCATCCACGCTCGATCCGCGCCCGACATTGATGAACACGCCGTTCGGTCCGAGTGCCGAAAGAATGTCTGCATTGATGATCTTGTGGGTGGCAGCCGTGCCCGGCACGATGCAGATCAGCGTATCGACCGCTTCCGCCATCTCCTTCAGCGAGGCGAAATGCGTGTAGGAAACATCGGTGCGCGGCGTACGGGTATGATAGCTGATCTTCAGCTTGAAGGCTTCCAGCCTCTGCGCGATTTCGAGCCCGATACGGCCAAGACCGAGCAGTCCGACATGACGGCCTTTCAGCGACAACGGCGACAGCGCAAACGGACCATCCGACTTCCAGCGACCGCTGCGCAGCCAGTCTTCCGCCGGCGGCAGGCGGCGCACCGTGTTGAGCAGAAGACCGATCGTCGTGTCGGCCACCTCGTCGTTCAGGACATCCGGCGTATGTGTGACAATGATGTTTTTTGTGGCGGCATAGGCCGCATCGACACCGTCATAGCCGACACCGAAATTCGAGACGATTTCGAGGTTGGGCAGCAAATCCATCCATGGCTTTTGCAATGTGCCGAACAGCGCAACGGCACGCACTTTGTTGCGCGTCGCTTCATCGAGGCCCAGTTCACCGCCTTGTGTCGGCACCGATACCACGTCAAAATCTTTCCCAAGCCGCTCCAGCACACGCGGATGAATGCGTCCGGGAATGAGGACGGTGACGGGCTTGTCGGTCATGCTCTGTTTCCTGTGCTTCTCTGGAAAATTCTGGAGGCTCTATGCGCGAGGGCGATGCGGCCCTGTCGATTGACGGATGCGCATTTCCGGCTTGATGAGATGGATGCCGTCCGGCTCATGGCTTCCAGCCAGACGGTCGAGCAGCGCACGCGCCGCCAGACGCCCGACTTCCGCCTGCTGGTTTGACACGGTGGTCAGCGCCGGCACCGAGATCGAAGCCTGCTCCAGATCGTCGTAACCGGTGACCGAAATATCTTGACCCACCACGAGGCCGGCACGGGCGATACCGTTCATCAGACCGATGGCGACCAGATCGTTCCAGCAGACGGCAGCCGTCGGCTTCTGCGGCAGGGAGAGGAAATTGACCGCAGCCTCGAAACCGCCCTGCATCGAGCGCGGGCCCGGGATGCGCAGTTCGGGATCGACCTCGATACCGGCCTTGCGCAGCGCATTGACATAACCCTGATAACGGTCGCGGCCGGTAGAGGTCTGGTCGGTACCACCGATCATGGCGATGGTTTTATGGCCAAGTCCGATAAGGTGATTGGTGGCGAGCGAGATACCGTAACTGTCGTCACCGCGATAGGTCGGCAGCGCCGTGCCTTCCATCGAGCGGGCAACGAGGATCAGCGGCATGCCATTGGTTTCCGCCAGCCGTACATCCTCGATCGGGGTGCCGATGGCCGGTGACATGATGACGCCGTCGCCGCCGAGCTGCAGCAGCGTTTCGATGAAATTGCGCTGTTTTTCGACCGAATCGTAGTGGTTGGAAAGAATGAAGGTCTGGCGGTTGCGGTCGAGTTCGGTCTCGATGGCCTTCAGGATTTCCCCGTAGAACGGGTTCATGATGTCATGCACCACGACGCCGATAATGCCCGAGCGCGAGGTACGCAGGCTGGCAGCGCGGCGGTTATAGATATAACCCAGCGCGCGCGCCTGTTCCTTGATTTTTTCGCGGGTATCGGAGGCCACCAGCGGGCTGTCGCGAAGGGCAAGCGAAATGGTTGCGGTCGAAAGCCCCAGGCTTTCGGCGATCGTCGACAGCTTGATCTTTTGGGCCACAGGTCCTCCGGCGGTGAGATGCACCAAACAGAGGCGCAATCGGGATTTAAATTATTAAAACAATTTAATTCCGTTTCGCAAGCTTTGAAACGACGTTTATGCGCGACCTTCAGTCATCGTCGGACTGAAGGTTTTCATCCACGGTGCGCAGCAGTTTGATCAGGGTCTTGATCTCCTTGTCGGACAAACCCTTGGCGGCCAGCGCCCCGCAATTTTCAGCGGACCGCGAAATCTGCTCGACGCTTGTGCGCCCGAGTTCTGTCAGATGCACCTTGGCCAGACGGCCATCGTTTTCATCGGCGCGGCGCTCCAGAAAGCCCTGCGCCTCCATGCGACCGATTGTGCGCGTCATTGTCGGCGCCTTGACGCCGAGTTTTTCGGCCAGATGCCCGGGCGTCATGCCGTCCTCTTCGGCCAAAAGCATGATCACGCCGTCCTGACCGGCATACAACCCGCTGTCAGACAGCATATGGCTGAGGGCGGTGCGCATGGATCGGGCAGCCTGGGTGATCGCCGGTGCGATATCGACGGCCTCGTAGGAGCCCTTCTTCTTCAGCTCTTTGTTCTTCTTGTCGGCCTTTTTCTTGCTCATGCCCTCAAACCTACCCTGCCCATTCACTTGATCGGTTACGCCGGCTTTGCCATGCAGATGCCTTGCCGATATAGGAAGCATAATCCATAGCGAAAGCCGGGAACCATCGCCAGATGTCCAAAACCATGCCGCCCGAACATCCGGCCCGATACCCGCAACGGCGTTCTGCCATGAACGCGCCCGACCTGTCACCCGATATGCGCCGCAATTGGATCGCCATCCTGCCGCTCGGCGCCCACGAACAGCACGGCCCCCACCTTCCCTTCGAAACTGACGCGCTGATTGCCGAAGGTCTTGTCGAACGTATCATTCCGCAATTGCCGACGGATTTGCCGGTAACATTTCTGCCGGTCGAATCAGTCGGTTATTCCATAGAGCACATGGATGTGACGGGCACAAAAACGCTGAGCTTTGCCGACGCGGTGAACCGCTGGCTTGGCATTGCCGAGGACCTGCACGAACAAGGCATCCGCAAATTCGTGATGCTGAACGCCCATGGCGGCAACTCCCCGCTTCTGACCATCGTGGCAACGGAAGCACGCGTGCGTTTCAACATGCTGGCAGTGGCGACAAGCTGGACGCGTTTCGGCCAGCCGGACGGCTGGATCAAGCCGGAAGACAAGGCACTCGATATCCATGGCGGCGATATCGAGACCTCGGTCATGCTGGCGCTTTGGCCGGGCCGTGTGGATATGGCCAAGGTGGACAGATTTGGCTCGAGGCAGGCGGAGTTTACGAAAGAATACAAACATCTGCGTGCCTATGGGCCGCATGCTTTTGGCTGGAAGATGAGTGACCTCAACGGCCAGGGCGTCGCGGGTGATGCGAGCGCCGCAACCGCCGAGCGCGGCGAGCAGTTGGTGACGCATGCGGTGGCGGGGATCATCGAGCTTCTGCAGGATGTGGCGCGGTTCGATGTCGAGATATTGAAGTAACGCCAGGTCTCCTTGAAATATATGAGGGTTCGTTTCGGGCGCTTGTCGCTGAAACCGCGATGCCTCATACTACTGCAAGTTGTGATCGCCAAAGGAGGCGGACATGCGCATATCCATTGCCGATGCCCGAAGCCAACTCTAAGAATTGGTAAAACTTGCAGAGCAAGGCGAAGAGATGATCCTGACGCAGCCCGGCTTACCCTCTGCGCGACTGTCGATCGTGCATACAGCGACCGAAACTTCGCACCAACGCTACGATGCCGCCGCCGAACTGCCCAAAATTGGTCCGCTGACATCCAGACGCGAGCCTGTGAGCGCTGAAGAGAAACGAAAAGTGTTCGAGGAAATCCGCAGGCGCGCACCCGAGAGGGACCTTGTCGACAGCACCGACGCCGCTCACAGCCAGGATTTTCTTTATGACGAATCCGGCTTGCCCAAATGATCGTCATCGACTCGTCGGCAATTATCGCAATTGCAGCGAACGAGCCAATGGCGCGCGAGTGTGAAAAGGTCTGCAAACCGAAAAAGCAGTCCTTATTTCTGCTGGTACTCTCGCACAGGTTCTGATCGTGTCGGACCGACGCAAACTTGTTCAGGACGTAAGCGACCTGTTGAACAGCGTCATTACCCAGATCGTAGACGTTACGCCGGCGCGCGCGCATCTGGCTGCCTCCGCCTAGGCCCAATGGGGCAAAGGCATCCACCCCGCCGCCCTGAACTTCGGCGTCTGTTTTGCCTATGTCACGGCGCAGGAATTCGACTGCCCTCTCCTCTTCATCGGCGAAGACTTTTCCCGCACCGACATCAAGCCCGCCATCCACACCTGATCACGTCATCTTATAACATTAAACCCTTTGAACTCGTCCCGCCTTGCTCTTATATGGGTCGGACCGGATGTCCGGGTCCTAAAAATTTCGCGCGCATAGCGCCCCAAAATCTCTCGAGGTTTCCATGACCGAAGCAGCCACCGCAAAGCCCGTTCCCGTTACCGTGCTGACAGGCTATCTCGGCGCCGGCAAGACGACGCTCCTCAACCGCATTCTCTCCGAAAGCCACGGCAAGAAATACGCCGTCATCGTCAACGAGTTCGGCGAGATCGGTATCGACAATGACCTGATCGTCGAGTCGGACGAAGAAATCTATGAAATGAACAATGGCTGCGTCTGCTGCACCGTGCGCGGCGACCTGATCCGCGTTGTCGAAGGCCTGATGCGCCGCCCTGGCCGCTTCGATGGCATCATCGTCGAGACCACCGGTCTTGCCGATCCGGTTCCGGTCGCACAGACGTTCTTCATGGACGATGACGTACGCGCCAAGACCGAGCTCGACGCCGTCGTTGCACTGGTCGATGCCAAACACCTGCCATTGCGCCTGAAAGATAGCCGCGAAGCCGAGGACCAGATCGCCTTTGCCGATGTCATCGTCGTCAACAAGACCGATCTCGTGACGGCAGAAGAACTGTCGGTGATCGAGGAAATCGTCCGCGCTATCAACCCGACGGCCCGCATCCACAAGACCAACCGTTCGCGCGTCGATCTGTCCGCCGTCCTCAACCAGGGTGCCTTCAACCTCGAGCGCGCGCTGGAGAACGATCCGCATTTCCTCGAGCACGGCCATGACGACCATGTCTGCGGCCCGGATTGCGATCACGATCATCATGATCATGGGCACCATCATCACCACGATCACGACCACACCTGTGGTCCGGACTGCGGCCACGATCATCACCATGATCACGGTCATGGCCATCACCACCATTCGCCGGGCGCCGTTGCCGCCATTCACGACCTGACGGTCAAGTCGATCTCGCTGCGTGGCGGCGAAATGAACGCAGAACGATTCTTCCCGTGGATCCAGAAGATCACCCAGACGGAAGGCCCGAACATCCTGCGCCTCAAGGGCATCATCGCCTTCAAGGGTGACGAGGAACGGTATGTCGTCCAGGGCGTGCACATGATCGTCGAAGGCGATCACCAGCGTCCGTGGAAGGAAGGCGAAAAGCGCGAAAGCCGCCTCGTCTTCATCGGCCGCAATCTCGATTTCGCCAAGATCGAGCAGAGTTTCCTCGCCTGCCAGGCGACGGAAAAGACACCGGCCTGATTGCCCATCCCGACCGAGCGGTCACTGACGAAATCCATGCGTGAAAGAAATATCCACTGATGCCGACTGTTGCACCGCTTGATCTTGAAGGCCACGTCGTCGGGGTTCACTTCCTCGGCGACATTCCATTCTTCGCTACCGCCGCCGGCACGATCCACCGTCTCGATGGCGGCGCAAAGGTCGAGGAAGCCCATCAGGGCCTGATCACCTTCGTGCGTGATCCTTTCAGCAACTCGCTGCTGACAGGCGGCGAGGACGGCAAGGTGCTGCGTATCGCGCCGGACGGTTCGGCAACACTGGTGGCCGAAGCGCCGCGCAAATGGATCAATGTCGTGGCCGGCGGCCCGCAAAACGCGGTCGCATACGCTTACGGCAAGTCGAGCTTCGTCAAACTGGCAGACGACACGACCAAGGAATTTACCGAGGAACGCAGCGTCGAGGCCATCGCCTTTGCACCGAAGGGCATGCGCATTGCCGCCGCTCGTTACAACGGCGTTTCCATGCACTGGGTCGGCACCAATGCGCCGGCACAGGATCTGGAATGGAAGGGTGCCCATACCGGCGTCACCTTCTCGCCGGATGGCCGCTTCCTCGTCACCATGATGGTGGAAAACGCCCTGCACGGCTGGAAGCTGGACGGCAAGGCGAACGACGCCCGCCACATGCGCATGACCGGTTACCCGGCCAAGGTGAAATCGTTGTCCTGGTCGCCCAAGGGCAAGTGGCTTGCCTCATCCGGCGCACCGGCCGCCATCGTCTGGCCGTTTGCCGGCAAGGATGGCCCTATGGGCAAGGCGCCGCAGGAACTCGGCACCCGCGCCAATATCATGGTCACACAGGTTGCCTTCCACCCGGCCGAAGAGGTGCTGGCGATTGGTTACATCGACGGCATGATCCTCGGCGTCCGCCTGTCGGACGGCAAGGAAGCGCTGCTGCGTCGCCCCGGCAAGGGCGGCATCACCGGCTTTAGCTGGAGCGGTGATGGCAAACGCCTCGCCTTCGCATCCGATGCCGGCGATTGCGGCGTTATCGATATCTCGGCCTGATCTTTTCGAGCGGCTTGGACCTCAGGCCGCCTGCAATTCTTCAGAAAACACGTCGACACCGTCGCGACCTTCGCGCTTGCGGCGATAAAGCGCCTGATCGGCCCTGTGCAGGATGGCGTGCAGCGTGTCTGCCTCGTCCATCTGGCCGGTTGCCACACCGATACTGAGCGTCGGGCGCACGCAGCAAGCCTGTGCCATGCCGTCCGTTGCGGCCGAAAACGCACTGCGAATATTCTGCGCCAGGCCGGCCGCATCGTGGAGCGTGCGGTCAGGTAAGACCACCACGAACTCGTCACCGCCATGGCGCGCGATCAGATCGCCGGCCTGCACGGCGCTGTGCGCCGCCGTGGCAAATGCCTTGAGCACATCGTCACCCATCGCGTGGCCGCAGCTATCGTTGAGCTGCTTGAAATTGTCGATATCGACAACCAACACAGCCAACGGACGCTGCGTCAGCCCACTGAAGGCACGGCTCATGCCAGCCCGGTTGAGCACGCCCGTCAGCGGATCGTGATAGGCGGCATTTTCCAGCTGCAGCTGCGTTCGCTCCGTCGCCATCATCATGATCACCATGCAGCGCAACGTCAGGAGCAGCATGGCAACGAGGCCGAGCGCTGCATGCATCTGGTCGCCATTATGGAACAGCGGGCCGCCACCGAGACTGCCCCACCACCCCATCATGGCGCGCGCGCCATAGAGCGTGGCGGTCAATGCAAAAAGGCCGGAGGCCAGTTCCGCCGAATAGAGCTTTTCATCGCGCGCCATGCGCCGCGCTTCCCAGGCAACCGCCATGTCGAACAAGGCGCAAACTGCAGAGGCAAACACGATGCGCGGCATGGATTGCGACGGTTCGGTAAAGATCAGAAAATACGGAAGGCTCGGCACGCCGGCGATCAGGAACACGGCCCACGGACTGATCCTGCGCCCCGCAAACTCGCGGATTGCCACAACCAGGAACGCGCTACCGATGATCGTCAGCGTATTGCCGACGGAAATCGACAGGAAATCCGGGGCGATTTCCCGCAGCACGATGAGACAGGACGCCAAACCGAGCAGGATATTGTTGGCACTCCACCACCCGAGCCAGCGGCCGAACCGGCCTGTCGAATAGGCGGCAAGCTGCACCGCGCCCATGATCACACAGGCGAGTGCCGTCATCGCGTAAACCGTGCGCAGATCGAATGCCATCCCTTCACCCCATCTTCCTGAGCGAAGTGTAGGCAACCCGTCCTTTACAAAAGGTGACAAACACTCGCTTAATACGAGCGATTATTGTCGGTTTGCGGGGATTTACTGCTAACCTGCTTTTCCCGCTGAGGATTTTCTCTTCTCGTTGCGATCATGCGCCCAAAGCGTCATAAGGCAACACGGCAGGTGCCGCAGACGGAGAAGACGATGATCCCCTGGATAGTGCTCGATACGGCAAAGGTGCCCGGCGGACGCGACGAATTGCGCCTGAAACAGCGTGGGTCGGAATTTTCCATCATGCTCGGCAGCAATGAGTTGATGAACAGCCGCCTGAGTGGATCCGAGGAAGCGCTTGCCAGCCTCTCCTGGGAAAAGATCAAGGGACGCCCGAAACCCAAAATGCTGATCGGCGGATTGGGCATGGGCTTTACCCTTCGCGCCGCGCTGAAGGAACTCCCGGCCGATGCGCAGATTACCGTCGCCGAACTGGTACCAGCCGTGGTTGCCTGGGCACGCGGCCCGATGGCGGAAGTGTATGGCGATTGCCTGTCCGATCCACGCGTGACGATCGAGGAAGGCGATGTCGCCGATTTCATCAATGCGCGCCCGAAGGCATGGGATGCCATCCTGCTCGATGTCGACAACGGTCCGGAAGCGCTGACCCGTGATGAAAATGACCAGATCTACGCCTCGCGTGGGCTGCGTGCTGCAAAGACCGCACTAACGCCTGGCGGCGTCCTCTCCGTATGGTCCTCCGCACCCGACCCCAAATTTACCCGGCGCCTGCAGGCCTCGGGTTTTGCGGTCGAAGAAGCACGTGCCAAAGCCAACGGTCGGGGCAAGGGTGGTGGTGCACGCCACATGATCTGGCTGGCGACGGCCTGAACCTATGCCGAGCGCACGGCGCCGATAATATTGCCCAGTAGCGAATGCAGGTCGTCGCGATAACCATTGCGCGCCGACGGACCGCTTTCATTGGATGTCATCACCACTGTCATCTGCAATGACGGCACGATGTACACCATCTGGCCGCCATAACCCCAGCCGAACCACACATTTTCGCCGCCGATCGTGCGGTTGAACCAGCCATAGCCATAGCCATCGCCGGAAAATCGCGAACTTGTGCGCACCTGCCATGATGAGGCGATCCAGTCGGCCGGGATCACCTGACGCCCCTCGCTCGTCCTGCCTCCATTGCGATAAAGTTCACCGAAGGCCAGTAGCGAACGCGCCGTCATCGCCATCTGGTTGCCACCCAGATAGATGCCCTGCGGATCGCGTTCCCACGATCCAATGCGGAAGTCATCCACCGGCGCAAACCACTCCCGCGCCAGTTCCAGCGTCGATTTACGCCCTACCCGCGTCAGGATGGCGGAGAGCAGGTGCGTGGACGCGGTGGAATAGAGCATGTCGCCGCCCGGCTCACCGTCAAATGGTTCCGACAATGCAAACCGCACCCAGTTGCTACTCGACACCCAGCGCCCGTAATTCGGCCCCGACATGCGCGACAGACCGGCTTGCATAGACAGGAGATTACCGACCGTGACCGCGTTCAGACGCGGATCCGGATCGGATGGCAAGGCGGACTTCAGGATCGGGGCGATCTTCTGATCCGGCCCGTCCAGCAGCTTCTTGCCGATGGCGATGCCAACCATCGCGGAAATGATCGATTTCGACGCCGACTTGATATTGGTGGAGCCGTTGAGCGAATGACCATTGAAAGCGCGCTCGGCAAGCGGCTTGCCCTCGCGGTTAACAAGAACGACTTTCAGCGGCGACAGCGTTGCAGCACCATCGAGCACCGCCTTCAGGCCAGTGGCCGCAGGCGCCCCTTGCGCAAACGCATGCGCGGCAGGAATGAGAAATGGCAGCGAGGCAAGTGCGGAGCGGCGTGTAAACATCTTCACAAGCTAGGGCCGCAGCGCGGCATCACCATGGCGGAAAGTGCGTGCTCACACCAAGGTGAAGGCCTGTGAATCCGACATTGAAAACCCCGCCCCGACATCATGTCCGGGCGAGGCTTCAGGGCGTCATGCCCAAGTGCCCCACAGGAGGACACGTCATATTTGTACTTTCGAAAATATGATTACAAGTCGAATAAATGTCAATCTGGTGTGATCGGCGCTTTTTTCGCAATGCGTGCTTCTCGATATCACAAAGCAGGAGAGACGCCGGCATTTGCAATCCCGTCAATGCATGTCTTCATGATCACGGCCATTTCTTCATCGGTATCTGCAGTAACACCGCGAGAAACGATCTTTTCCGATTTGAAATTGGGATCATCGAGCGCGGTGCAGCCAATGAAACCCCACAGATAGCGAGGATCGCAGCCGTTATCCTCCAGCCGTCCGATGGCTTCTGGCGCCATATCACGCATGATCTTTTCGACACTGTCGAATGAGCTTGGCTGCGGCACACCGAGGTGATCCCTCTTGTGCCATTTCTCGATGCGGTGAGCGACGATACCGTTGCGGCAACGATCGGTGAGCGTCTTCGCCGGCTCGATCAGCAACGGTTTGAAAGCAGCTTCATCCGCATAAGAGGGCGGCGCAGCCAGTACCAACATCATTGTCGCCAACAGCGCAAACCACATCGCAAAATCTCGCATTCGTTGCGACAGAACTAAAGCAGGATTTGAAAATGAAAAGACGCGGGCGCCCGCCTTCGGGCACCCGCGTCCACATCATCAAAAAGGGGAGTTGGCCGGCGCCGCCTCCGTTGCGCCGGCCGGCCCCCTACCGGTCAGTTCTCGCGTCAGAACCGGTAGGTGACACCTGCGCCGATCAGCCACGGATCGATCTTGGCCTTGCCGGAAAGCGGGCCGTTGGTCAGCGCGTTATTGTCGACCTTCCAGTCGGTTTCGAGGAAGATCTTCTTGACGTCGAAGTTGATGCCCCAATGTTCATCGAGCATGTAGTCGAAACCGACCTGCAGAGCGGCACCAAAATTGTCTTCGACGTCAAGGCCGGTAAAGCCGGCACGATCGGACTGGTTGTAGAACAGAGAGTAGTTCACACCGGCACCCACATAAGGCTTGAAGGCGCCGAAATCGGTAAAGTGATACTGCAGCATCAGGGTCGGCGGCAGAAGCCATGCCTTGCCGACATCGAGATCACCGAGCCCGTCGGTCTTGATCTTGGCATAGGTCGTGCCGAGGATCAGTTCAGCGGCAAAATTCTCGGTGAAGTAATAGGTGATGTCCAGTTCGGGAACGACCGAGTCGGAATATTCCAGACCGACACCCGGAGCCTGATCGATGGAGCCGCTGTCATTGGTGATGACGCCGAGTGCGCGAACGCGGATCTGCCACGGGCTCTTGGTCGACAGCGCTTCATAGGCGGTCGGTGCTTCCTGCGGTGCTGCCAGATCGGCGGCAGTTGCGCCCATTGCGAATAATGCAACGCTTGCGCCAGCCAGACAGCTGAGAACCCGTGCTCGATTGATGTTCATAACCCTCTCCTTCAAATCAATGATGATCAAGGATTAGGCGTATGCGACAGATTGACGTTTGATCCGGATCAAACAGACGGGCGCCCCGTGATCGACTGCGGCCAAAAGGTCACAGGTTTTTCGCGGGGGCGCCCTCACCTCAGTCGTTCATTCAGTTGGCGGGCACACCCTTCTGCCAGACGGCCCAGTCGGCAATCACCGCATCGGCAAGTTTGGAGCCGACGCGGTAGGCATTCACGGTTGAAGGCATGAAGCCACCGGACTTGGCACTCAGCGATTCGGCCGCCGTCTTGCCTTCCGGCTCACGATCGAAATTGGACGCCGTGCGCAGAACCACGATACGGTGGAACTGCAAAAGGCCGGCATCGCCACCGCGCTTCAGGGCGGTCAGCGTGGCATTGTCCTCCATCTGCGTGGTGCAGTAATTACCCTTGCCCTCGGTCATCAGCGACACCCAGTCAGCCATGCCCTCGGCAATCTTTGTACCGTGCCAGTAGGTGTCCGTAGAGAGTGTATCGCAGATGCTGACGGCGGGGGCGGCACTACCCGGCTCTCCCTTTTTGTAAGCGGCGCGATAGGCTTTCGAATCGTCATTGTCGGAAAGCTCGGTATCCTTCGTGAGAGCAAACGCCCTCTGCAGCAGCGGCTCGTTCAACTGATACACTTCGGTGCCCGAACCCCAGCTTGCCTTCTCACCGGGCTTTTTGGCGCCAAGGGCGATCACGCCATTCGGCCAATCGGCCGGCACCTGGCGCGGATCGATTTCGTGGCGCAGCCCGGCATCGACGACATAACGCGCCCAATGAGCGGAGCCCAGCGTACCATCGGTCGGATCGACACCGGCAATGCCGGCGATGATGAAATACGTGTTCTTCAGATCGAACTTGTCGCTATAGACCAACGCCGATACCGAGCTTGCCGCGTTGGCAAAACCCATGGCCGTCGTCATCATGCACAGCCCGGCCGCATCGCAGGCAACATCGGGATATTCCTTGGAAAGACCCGGAACCGCGATCTTGGTTTCCAGTTTTCGCTCGGTCAGCCACGGCTTGGCTTCTCCCCCGAACATGGTGATGACCATGACTTTTGGCGCGATCGGCTCGGCGGCAACGGCCGGCAGCGCAACCGATGTCAAAACGGATGAGATGAAAAGTGCAGGAATACGCATAAAGCCCCTCTTATGATTTTTGAAAAGATTGAACCCGAAAACGGGTCAGGTCTTTTCAATCCATCATCCGGGGCGGGTCAAGCCGCAAAACAAAACACCCCGCCTCCCTTTCGGGAGACGGGGTCGGGCAGGATCGGAGATACGCGGGAGCCGTGAAGCCCCATCTTGCAAAAGGTGTGCCGCCACACACCTTCCCTGTCTCATGTCACCAATGGCAATCACCGGAAGGCTGAACACCTCCGAATATTGCCGTGACATGGGTCAGGCCAGCTTGCGTCCACTCGCCACGATCATGCCAGCGGCATCATCCAGCCAGCCAGCCTTCAGCTCCAGCGCCAGAAAACGGGCGCGGTCGCAGGGGCCGGGCATAACGAGATGCCGGGTCTTTTCGGCAGCAAAGCCGAATTTCTGGTAATAGGGTGCATCACCGACGAGGATGATCGCACCATGGCTACGCCGGGTGGCTTCGGTGATGGCTGCACGCATCAGAGCAGCACCCATCCCCTTGCCTTCGCGGGCAGGATCGACGGCCAGCGGGCCGAGCAGAAGCGCATCGACCGGAGCACCATCGGCGGCAACGCCGGCTTCGATGTTCCACAGACGCACCGTGCCGATGACATGGCCGGCACCGTCGCGGGCAACCAGCGCCAGACCTTCGGCCGGCAGACGCTTGCTGCGGATCTTTTCCGACGACTTCTTGCGGCGCTCAGTGCCCATGGCGCGATCGAGCAGGTTTTCGCGGGCAACGATATCGGCCGCATTTTCAGCGGAGATCGTGAAGGATTTGGATTTCGGCGCAAGGAATGCGCGTACAGAATCAAGAACAGCGGCCATCTTGGCCTCCCGCACTCAAAACCATTTCAAATGGTGTCTTCGGTTCATTGTGGATTTGCGGCCCCCGCCTGGAGGATCGGGAACCGCGAACTGTTTTCGCGTCAGGGACGCGGAGGCAAAAAGCCTTTAGATCACGTAGGCCTTGAGCGGGTCGAAGCCGTTGAAGGCAACCGCCGAATAGGTCGTCGTGTAGGCGCCGGTGCCTTCGATCAGAACTTCGTCGCCGATCGAGAGCGTGAGCGGCAGCGGGTACATGTTCTTTTCGTACATGACGTCAGCCGAATCGCAGGTCGGGCCGGCCAGAACGCAGGGCTCCATCTGATCCTGATCGCGCGTGGTGCGGATCGGGTAACGGATCGCCTCGTCCATGGTTTCGGCGAGACCGCCGAACTTGCCGATGTCGAGGAAGACCCAGCGATGGTTGTCATTGTCCGACTTGCGCGAAACGAGAACGACTTCCGCCTTGATGACGCCAGCGTTACCGACCATGCCGCGACCCGGCTCGATGATCGTCTTCGGCAGGTTGTTGCCAAAGTGCTTGCGCAGCGAAGCAGAGATCGCCTGGCCGTATTCTTCGGCCTTCGGGATGTCGCGCAGGTACTTGGTCGGGAAACCGCCGCCCATGTTGACCATCTGCAGGACGATGCCCTGCTTGGCCAGCGACGAGAACACGCGCTTGGCATCGGCCAGAGCCGAATCCCAGGCATCGACCTTGGTCATCTGCGAACCGACGTGGAACGACACGCCGTAGCTTTCGAGGCCCAGCTGGTGAGCGTAGACGAGAACGTCGACGGCCATCTGCGGGACGCAGCCGAACTTGCGCGACAGCGGCCATTCGGCGCCTTCACCATCGGTCAGAACGCGGCAGAACACCTTTGCGCCGGGAGCGGCACGGGCGATCTTTTCGACTTCCTCGTGGCTGTCGACAGCGAACAGGCCAACGCCGAGTTCGAAGGCGCGTGCGATGTCGCGTTCCTTCTTGATCGTGTTGCCGAAGGAGATGCGGTCAGCGGTTGCGCCGGCGGCGAGTGCCATCTGGATTTCGGCAACCGAAGCGCAATCGAAGCTCGAGCCCATGGAGGCGAGCAGTTCGAGGATCTTTGGTTCCGGGTTTGCCTTGACGGCATAGTAGATCGAGCTGTCCGGCAGTGCGTGGCGGAAAGCCTTGAAATTGTCGCGCACAACGTCGAGGTCGACAACAAGGCAAGGGCCTTCTGGACGCTCGGTACGGAGGAAGTCGAGGATACGTGCAGTCATCGTTCAAACCCTCTGGAGCACCACGCTCCGGCATGAGGACAAAGGACGAATGAGAATGCGCCGACGGCGGTTTTTGGAGACACCGCTGTCTAGCACGCTCAAACGCGCGATCGATGGACCAACGCCCTGCCAAGAGCTTTGATCCGCTTTGTCTGCCATTGATTGGAGGGTTGTCCCTACCGCACTTCCGGCAATTCAGGTGTGCCTCTACAGAATTGCATGCTGATGGAAAGCATGCAGAGACTTAAAAGGCCCGCACCGTCGTTGCTTCATATGTCCTCGCATTTCCCGGTTGGCCGGAATAGCGACTGGAGGGGTTAGTTCCAGGTACCTTACCGATGACCTCACCTTAGAGATAAATCTCAATTCGAGGGTCGGCGGACACACATGGGCACGTGCGACTTTGGGCAAGGCGGGAGATAAGAATATTCGCCGTCATAATCAAGCGGTTTTTTGTTTCCCGGCCAAAAATCTTAACACGACGCAGGCAGGGGGAAATTGCATGAACAATGGGGCGAAATTAGACAGGCATATGGAAACGCGCCCCTTGTGTTTCCGGGCCGGCTGACGTCTTGCTGGCCGTGAAAGCCAATTTGCGAACCGGAGCAAACACTTCGATGGATACACTCACCCGCATGCGCGCCTTTATCGACGTGGTTGAAGCGGAAGGTTTTTCCGCTGCTGCCCGCCGCACGGGCCGTTCCAAGGCGCTTTTGTCGAAATATGTGCGCGAACTCGAGGACGATCTCGGCGCGCTTTTGCTCAATCGTACGACGCGGCAATTCTCGCTGACCGAGGCCGGACACACCTATTTCCGCACCGCGGCCGACATCCTGAAAGAGATCGACAACCTCGCCGACCTGGTGCGCGAAAACAATGCCGACCTCAAGGGCCGCATCCGTGTGTCCGTGCCGCGCACCTTCATCGATGCGCCGGTTGGCCAGTCGCTTATCGATTTCGCCACTGCGAACCCGGAAATCGCGCTGGAAATCGTGGCCGAAGATCGCTTCGTTGATCTGATCGAGGAAAGTTTCGACCTCGCCATCCGAATCACCAAGCTGGAAGATTCAGGCCTGATCGCGCGTAAATTGTCAGATTTTCGGGTCTACGCCGTCGCGACGCCGGATTTCGTTGCCCGCTACGGCCCATTCGACCACCCGAGCGACCTGACCGGCAAACCCTTCATCGTCGATACCAACACCCGCTCACACAACAATATCCGCTTTCAGGATCCGAATGGCGGCGCGCTCTCGGTTCCGGTTGCCGGCCCCATCGAGGTCAACAGCCCTCAGGCGACATTGCGCGCGGCACAGGCAGGGCTCGGCGCCGCCATCGTGCCGGATTTTATCGTGTTGCCGTATATCCAGTCCGGTGAACTGGTCACGCTGTTCGATGACTACATCGTCAAGGACCGCGGTATCTATGCAGTCTACCCTCATCGCCGTTACCTGCCGGCCAAGGTGCGCAGTTTTGTGGACTTTCTCACCGCATGGTTCCGCAACAAGGGCGAATGATCGCGGCCTGATGACATGACTGTCATCAGGGAGCCGAAATTCCGTCTTATTTGCGGGTCACTCCACGGGCCTTAATTCAGGGCCGCATCATTTTGGGCAAAGAAAAGCAGACATGAAAATTCTTCGCGCGATATCGACGGTTGCCGCACTCTGTGCCCTGCCCCTGCCCGCCCTGGCGCACCCGCATATCTTTCTCGATGCACGCCTCGAAGCCGTTGCCAGCGATGACGGTCATCTGGCCGAGTTGCGCAATGTCTGGCGATTCGACGAGGTGTTTTCCTCCAGCGTGATGCTCGATTTCGACAAGAATTCCGACCTGAAGCTCGACAACGAGGAACTGGCCGAACTCGGTGAGACCATGCGCGCCTCGATGGAAGATTTTCATTATTTCACGACCATCTCGGTCGATGGCAAGGATGTGCCGGTCGCCAAGCCGGGCATTATCCACGTCACCTGGCAGCACGGCCAGATTCTCGTCATCTTCGCGGTAAAGCCATCCAAGCCCGTGCCGCTCAAGGGCAAGCTCGCCTTCGGCATCTACGACCCGTCCATGTATACGGCCGTCAATTTCCCGTCAGACGGCGACCTGAAGGTGGAAGGCAAGGCTTTTGCCGCCTGCAAACATCAGGTCGTGCGCCCCGATCCGGACGAGGTCATCGCGTCCAACAAGGACACGCTGACAGACGCCTTCTTCAACGATCCGACCGGCACCGACATGACCAAATTGTTCGCGACCCGCATGGAGGTGACATGCTGAACCTGCGACGCCTTGCGCTCATCATCCCCGGCCTTCTTCTCGGCGGGCTGATGCTGGCCACCGCTGCGCACGCGCAATCACCACTCGGCGTTGGCTCGGCCGAACCCAGCTTTTCGGTGGGCGGGCCACTCGCCCCGTATTTCCAGTGGATCAATATGTATCAGCAGAGTTTTTACCGTTCGCTGACCGGCGCATTGAAGGCCATGCGGGAAGACCCATGGGCGCTGTCCGGCCTCATCGGCCTTTCCTTTGCGTATGGTGTTTTCCACGCCGCCGGCCCCGGCCACGGCAAGGCGGTGATTTCCTCCTACATGATCGCCAACGAAACCGCGCTGAAACGCGGCATGGTGATCTCCTTCCTCTCGGCCCTGCTGCAGGGCGTTGCCGCCATCCTGCTGGTGGTCGTCGCCTATTTTGCCCTGCGCGGCACCGGCATCACACTGACCCGCGCCACATGGGCCATGGAAGTCGCAAGCTTTGCCATGATCGCCCTGTTCGGCCTCTGGCTGCTGACGCGCAAACTCTGGTCGCTGCGCCGCACGATGCCACTACAGGGGCTTGCCATGGCCGCCCCCACCGGCCCGACCGGCCTGCGCTTTGAAGCCGTCGAAGTGCATGACCACTCAGACCTGAAACCCGGCAATGTCTGCGACGACTGCGGCCAGATGCACATGCCCGACGCCGCCACGATCGGTGGCCGCGATTTCAGCCTGCACGAAGCATGGTCGGCCATCCTGGCGGTCGGCATGCGCCCCTGCTCCGGCGCCATTCTGGTAATGACGTTTTCGCTGCTGAACGGACTTTATCTTGGCGGTGCGCTGTCGGTCCTCGCCATGTCGATCGGCACCGCCATCACCGTCTCGATCCTGGCCACGCTTGCCGTGACGGCCAAGGACATCGCCGTGCGTTTTGCCGGCCCCGGCTCACGCCGCGGCGAACGCATCACGCTCGGCGTCGAAATCGTCGCCGCCCTCTTCCTGGTGATGATGGGCCTGTCACTGCTGGGCGCTTCGCTGCAGATGTGACGCTCGACTTCTCCGGCAGTGCAACCATATTGCCGAGGGAGACCAGGGGCATGGGACAATGAGCGCGGCGACAGGACCGACACAGGCACATTCGCTGCGAAGGCAATGGCTGTCGAGACTGGCCGTCGCGTTCATGATGGTGGCCGGCTTTATCGGCGGCAACTCACTTGCGATGGGTGGACTACCCGAGTGGCGTCAGGCGGGACCTTTCTGGCTGGCATGGGCGGGATTTCAGGCTGTCTGCCTGCTGTTCGGCACGATCTGGGCGCGCACGTGGAAAGGGCCAGACGCCTTCGTGGCCGGTCTCTGCTGGAAACTGAAACGGTTTCGCGTCCGCATGCGCCGCCGCTGGCTCCCCGGTCGTGACTGGGAGGCTTATCGCAGCGCAGAACCGGTCGTCGTCGTGTCATGCGTTTTCGCCGGGTTCGTGACCTTTGTTCTGATACCACTCGGTATAAAAGTCGTCCTGCTTTCAGGCGCCGGGGTGGTCTTCGTTATCATGATGGTCCTACCCTATTACAGGGATGCGCCCACCAACCCGGTCATCCATGTGCCGTTTTCCGGCATCATCAGTGCTTTCTGGGGCTTTCTTCTCGCCGCTCATTTTAATTGATGATCCAATATCGATCCGCCATGTTCAAAGAATACAAGCCTCCCTGCCGCTGCGAGACCAAATGAGCGACGACAAGGCAACAAGCACAACAGCGAACTCACAGGGGTGGCCATGGATAACGAGACTGACCGTTGCCTCCACTGCGATGGCAGGTTTCATCCTTGGGCGCATTTTCGGCGGCGAGGCATTTGCCGAATTTGAGAAGACCGCTACTGCCTGCACATTGTGGGCACTCCTGCACCTCACCTGCCTGCTGGCCGGCGCCGCATGGGATTTTTCCCGTTCAAACCTTGGGATGCGCCGCTTTACACTCGGCGTGAAACGCAAATGGCGCAGGCTGCGTAATCGCTTGAGAAGACGCTGGGCCGATCAACGCCGACGCAGGAACTCACATTGGGAAGAAGACCTGCTGTTCTGGCTTGTCCTGCTGTCAGCCTGTGCCGCCATGATGCTGGTGCCGGTTCTGGGGATTGCTCTGGCTATCGCGGCCGGCTTCATTTTCATCATATGGCTGGTCACGCTGTGGCTCTACAAAAACGCTCCGGCCAACCCGGTAACAGCCATCCGGACCTCGACCTTTCTGGGTCTATTCATGGGCTATACGTCCTGACCAACTCTAACGATCCCGCCGGCGCTGATAGCGCGCCCGCAACCAAAAGATCCAGAAGAAGCACAGGATCAGCAGCGTGCCGACGATGACCGCAAGAACCGGCGAAAAATCGCCGATCCACAGGACCAGCGACGGCATGAAATAGATGACGATACCGGCGCCGCCGAGGATGAGGGCTGCGGCAATCGCCTGCGATTTCGCTTCCGGCGTCATGCGCTCGCCTTCGCGATCTCGGCGCGAAGATCTTCCAGCTTGCGCTTCTGCTGGCCGTCCGCGTCAAAATTTTCCGGCGCAAGCCAGGCTTCAAAAGCCTTTCCAATCACCGGCCATTCACTGTCGATCATCGAAAACCATGCGGTATCGCGGTTTTCACCACGCGAAATCAGATGCTGGCGAAAGACGCCTTCGAAGGAAAAACCATAACGCCTGGCCGTCACCTTGCTCGGCTCGTTTTCGTTGTGACATTTCCATTCGTAGCGACGGTAGTCGAGATCCTCGAACACATGTTTCGCCATCAGGTAATGCAGTTCGGTCGACATCGGCGAGCGTTTCATCGCTAGCCCATGCGCCACGGAACCGACCTCGACCACGCCATTCTTCGGGTCCGGCCGCATGTAACTTGCCATGCCCACCACCTTGCCGCTGGCGTTTTCTCGGGCGACCAGCGTCACGAAACCGGAATTGTCGCGCACATTGTCCAGCCACGCGCCAAACGCTTCCGGCGTGTCGTATTGATCGTTCGGGAAATAGCGGATCAGCTCGTTGATCGCATCCGCCCCGCCCAGCGCATCCCACAACGCAGCCAGATGTTTTGCCCGGTCATAGGGTTCGAGGGTGACAAAACGGCCCTTCAAGGTGACAGGAGCGGGAGCGGCAGGCTTGTAGGTGGAGAGATCGCGCATGAATGCCTCTGCAATTGATCTTTTGAAAGCTAAGCGAGGCGTTTTGGAAAGGCAACGACAAAGCGCGATGATGATTTAAGGGTATTTTTCCGATCCGTTTTGGGGTGGACAAAAAGGGCCAGAAACCTAATTTGCGCACCATTGAATAAAGTCAAATGACTGTCATTTTCGCCGACGGCAACGACTGCGCGGCGCTTTCGAGAGATATATTTTCGCTCATTCGATCAACAGACACGGACGGGAAACACGATGGGACCAGGATCAGCCATGAAGGCGGCGAAGCTTTCGACACAGCCAGCCGCACCAAAGCCGAACGCCGTGCCGCCTTTCCGTCCGATCATCCTGCATAGCGGCCAGAGTTTTTCCGGCGCGGGCACGAGCTCCGACAATTCCGGCGTCATCTTTTCCGGCCATACGGCCCAGCTTGGTGATTTCGACAAGGCGCTCCAGTGCGGCGGCAGCTATTGCCTGCGCAACAGCCAGCATACCGGTTCCGCCGGCCTCACCGACGACGGCCGCGTGATCTTCAGCGTTACCAGCCGCATCAACGGTCGTGATACAACGGTGATTGGCGCCTTCGACCAATCCGGCCAGCCTTCGCCGCCGACCGACAAGGAAGTAAAGCTTCTCGACAAGATCGTGCCCTCGGCGAAAAGCCGGCTTGTGCTCGACACCAAAACGAGAAGCGACCTCGGTGTGAAGCTCAACGGCGACAATGCCACGGCCGCCATGTACGCCGACCGGAACACGATCAAGTTCAACGTGAGCTACCTCCACCAATTCGACAACAAGACGTCGCTGGGCGTGGATGCAGCGGCAACGGCGGATTACAAGACACGCCAGGTTCTGTCGCGATCGATTGGCGTGAGCGGAAAATCCGGTGACTTGTCGGGACGCGTCGCCTTCGAACAGGCAGGCCTGACGAGAACAGGCACCGCTGAGGTGCGTAGCGGCAAGCTGTTCGGCAATGTCAAATATGCCACGGACGGCACCAACCAGAACCGCGAATACAATTTCGGCGCTGATATCAACAAGTCCACCACCCTCACCGTCACGCTGAGGCCGGACTATCAGATGCCGAAAACCGCAGCCGCCCCGTCCTTCAAGTTCGATCCGATGAAACCGGACCCGATCCCGGATCACAGCAATGCCAAGATCGAGCTGAAGATCACGTTCTGAGACTTCATGGTTTGCCGCGCGTATCGCGTGCGGCAAACCGTTTTGCGGCCGTTCGGGGATGATCATGGTCTGGAGTACAAACCGCATCCTCGGACTGGCATTTGCCGCCCTGATCGGCCTGCAAGGCACCGCTCACGCAGCCATCTGGCATGCCTTCGAGTTCAAGGACGGCGATGGCTGGATGGTGATGACATCGGACGTGGTGGCCGGCGGCGCCATCGGCCTGCGATGCCTCAAGGGCGAATTGAACGCGGTGGCATTGCCGGTTCCCACCAATGCCAAGGATCCCATCAAGGTCTTTTATGAAATAGACGGCACGCCCTTCATCGGCATGTGGGAGATCGACGGCGACCGCGCCGTGCTGAAAGGCGATGCCGCCAAGGCATTCGGCTCGCAGATCCAGAGAATGAAAAGCGCCATGTGGTACTATGTCGGTGACACACCGAAATCGCTGGCGACGCCCGGCAATCTTCAGGAAACCCTCGACAAGCTGCCGAGCCAATGTGGCGACCGCGCCGGTTCATGAACCGTAAAAAGGCCTCCCACCGATAAGACGGGAGACCTGAACTGCCCCGGCAACCGTCGTAAACTCAGGCCTGAACCTTCGCCGCCGACACCGTCGCATCGATATGATCCACCAGCGCATCCGGCAGGTTGAGACGACCGGCGAGCAGGTCGAGATAACCGCGCTCAGCGCGTGTATCCGGTTCGATCGTCAGGCGGGTTGCGGTGTAAAGCTCGACCTTCTGTTCTTCGGTGCGGGCAGCAGCCACGAGCTCATCGATATCGACCGGGTTTGCCAGTTCGTCTCGGATGAAAGCTTCAGCTTCCGAACCAAGATCGACTTCATGCACCTTTTCCATGATGTTGGCGCGCTCGGCTTCATCAATATGGCCGTCGGCCTTGGCGGCGGCGATCATGGCGCGGATCAGCGTCAGGGCAAAGTCATTGGAAAGCTGCGGCGATTCCAGGCTGAAGGCGCTATCCGGCGGCGGCAGGGCGATAGGCTGATTGCTGGCCGGTGCCGGCTGCGGGGCGGCTTCCGGTGCCTTGCCGGACTGATAGTTCTTGTAGGCGAGGTAACCGAGGCCGGCGACGGCCGCGATACCACCGATCGTGGCGACATTGCCGGCCAGCTTGCGGCCGGTCTTGGTGCCGAGGATGGCAGCGGCAATACCGGCGGACTTCAGGGGATTTTTCTTCGCGATGCCGCCGAACTGGCCTGCCCGGTCACGAACGCTTCCCGAGAGGCCCGGAACTTGTGAACCGAGGAACTGGTCTAGAAGCTTCTTGGCGTCGAACATTAAAATCTCCTGATCGTGAAACACTGACCCGGAGATAGGGACGCCAAGGGCGAAATCAAAACGGATGACGAAAATGTCATGAGGCGGCCCGCGTGACGGACCGCCTCATGAAAACCGATCGAATGGCCGAAACTCAGGCCTTCAGCGCAAAAGCTTCCGAAGCAAGCTTGGTGATGCCGGCCCAGTCACCAGCAGCCACCAGTTCCTTCGGGGCAACCCAGGAACCACCGACGCAGACAACGTTGGGCAGCGACAGGTAATCCCTGGCATTGTTAAGCGAAATACCGCCGGTCGGGCAGAAAAGCGTGCCGGCGAGCGGCGAGGACCATGCCTTCAGCATGGCAGCGCCACCGTTCTGTTCGGCGGGGAAGAATTTCATCACGTCATAACCGGCTTCGCGCAGCGTCATGACATCGCTCGGGGTTGCCGTGCCCGGAAGCAGCGGAACCGCGCTATCGTTGGCGGCAGCAAGCACGCTCGGCGAAACACCCGGAGACACGATGAATGTGGAACCGGCCTTGACGGCGGCTTCGTAATCCTTCGAGTTCAGAATGGTACCGGCACCGACATTGGCGCCTTCCACTTCGGCTGCAACCGCCTTGATGGCGTCGAGTGCGGCCGGCGTGCGCAGCGTGATTTCGATGGCGCGCAGGCCACCGGCGACCAGCGCCTTCGCAAGGTTCACCGCCGACTTCGCGTCGTCCACGATCAGCACCGGCACGACCGGCTGCAGCTTGAGGATGGAAAGGACTTTTTCTGTCTTAACGCTCATCATCTTATCCGTTTGAAACGATTAAAGTGGGCTTTGAAATACTCCCCGTACTTTGCGATGTCGAGGAAAAATGCCGTTGCGACACAATGCGGGGCTGGTCGAAAGTGTCGCATTGCCATAGGTTTGCTGTCAACGGACGGGAGCACCATGGCCAAGGAAATAGAACGCAAGTTTCTGGTAGCGGATGACGGCTGGAAGGCCGGCGTGGGCACCACCAGCAAATTTTTGCAGGCCTATATCGCCACCGGAGAAGACCGCTCCATCCGGGTGCGCATCATAGACGGGGAACGGGCACGTCTGACGATCAAGCTCGGCCGCGATCTTCTGGTGCGCGATGAGTTCGAATACGACATTCCCGTCGCCGACGCCGAGGAACTGATGCAGGCGGCGATCGGCATCGTTCTGGAAAAGAGCCGTCACCGCGTGGATTATCGCGGCTTCACCTTCGAGGTCGATGAATTTGCCGGCTTCTATCACGGCCTGATCGTTGCGGAGGTGGAGATGCGATCCACCGAAGACCGGCCCGACCTGCCCGCATGGCTCGGCCGCGAAGTGACCGGCGACAAGCGGTATTCCAACATGGCAATGGCGACGAACGAGGACTTGAGCGCGGAGTTGGGCCATGGCCTTTCGAATCCGCCCCTCTGAACCGTTCGCTTCTGAAATTCGCGCGGTTGCGGAAAGGCAGCTTGGCCGTGCCGTGACCCTGCTGGAAGAGCAGCCGGACGGGCCGCACAAGGCCGTGCACGATGCGCGCAAACGTTTCAAACGGGTGCGCGCGCTCTACAGGTTGATCGAACCGGATGCCAAGGCGTTTCGAAAAGCGGAAAACGCCCGCATCCGCGATGTCGCCAAATCGCTGTCGGCCGCGCGTGATGCCACCGCCCTGATCGAAACAACCGAATATCTTGCGGGCGACGCGAAATCGCCGGAAGAGATCGCCGCCCTCACCTACGCATCCAATGCGCTGATCGAACGACGCGATCGCATCGTGGCGAACGAATCAGATCTTGAGGAAAAAATCGCCGCAGCCATCGAGCAAAGTCTGGCGGCGATCGACGCCGTGCAGACACTTGATCTCAACGACAATCCCGGCAAGGCAGCCAAATGTCTTGGCAAAGCATGGCGCAAGCAGCGCAAGGCAGCCGCATCGGCGCTTGCCGCATGCCATGCCCAGCCGGAAGCCGACGTCTTTCATGAATTGCGCAAATCAGGCCAGATATACTGGATGCATCTGTCGCTTCTGCGCGACCTCTGGCCATCTGCCATGAGCGCCAAACACGACGACGCTAAGACACTGGTCGAAATCCTCGGCCACGAGCACGACCTTTCCGTGTTGACCCAGTTGATCAACGAACAGCCGCAGCTTTTTGGAAATGGCGACACGATGGCGCGGCTTCTGGGCGCCGTCATATCCAAACAGCAGGCGCTGCGGCATCAGGCACTGGAGATGGCCGACAGCGTGTTTGCCGATGATAGAGAGCAGGAAAGCCACATCGTCGCCCTGCTCTGGAAAGCAGCCGCAACATCCTGATAATTTGTCACGATACAGGCCATTGCGAAGACGCGGCCAAAATTGTATTTCGTGCCCCATGACCGAAAACCAGACCCTTCCGCGCCCCGAAGCCACGGGCGCATTTCTTGTGGCTGCCCTCTATCATTTCGCCCGCTTCGAGCGTTTCGAAAGCGTGCAAAAGCCGCTGCAGGCTTTCTGCGATGAAAACGGCATCAAGGGTACGCTGCTGATCGCGCGTGAGGGGATCAATGGCACGGTGGCCGGCACGGATGCGGGCATAGCCAGACTGCTGGCCCACTTGCGCGCCATGCCGGAGTTTTCCGGGCTGGAGCACAAGGAAAGCCGCGCGTCAAAAATGCCGTTCGTGCGCATGAAGGTGAAGCTCAAGAAAGAGATCGTCACCATGGGCGTCGAGGATATCGACCCCAACCGCATCGTCGGCACCTATGTCGATCCAAAGGACTGGAACGCGCTGATCTCCGATCCGGAAACCATCCTGATCGACACACGTAACGACTACGAAACGGCGATCGGCATTTTTAAAGGCGCCGTCGATCCGAACACAAAGACGTTTCGCGAGTTTCCGGACTGGGTGCGCAACAATACCGGCCTGCACAACAAGCCGAAAATCGCCATGTATTGTACCGGCGGCATCCGCTGCGAAAAGGCCACGGCCTTCATGAAGCAGGAAGGCTTTGAGGATGTTTACCACCTCAAGGGCGGCATCCTGAAATATCTCGAGGAAGTGCCGGCAGAGGAAAGTCTCTGGGAAGGCGCCTGCTTCGTGTTCGACGAGCGCGTCTCGGTCGAGCACGGGCTGAAGGAAGGCAACCACAAGCTCTGCCACGCCTGCCGCAACCCGATCACGGCGGAAGAAGTGACCTCGGAAAAATACGAGGAAGGCGTGTCCTGCTCCAACTGCTACGACAGCCGCACGGAAGAAGACCGCTTGCGTTACCGCCAGCGGCAATTGCAGATCGCGCTCGCCAAAAAGCGCGGCCAGAAGCATATCGGCGGCTGATGAAAAACGTCCTGTTCGTCTGCAGCCAGAACAAGCTGCGCAGCCCGACGGCCGAACAGGCGTTTAGTGACTGGCCGGGCATAGAGACCGCCTCGGCCGGCACCAATAACGACGCGGAAAACCCGCTCTCCTCAGAGCTTGTGGAATGGGCGGACATCATTTTTGTGATGGAGCGCACCCACCGCACAAAGCTGCAGACGCGCTACCGGGCGGCGATGAAGAAGGCGCGGCTGATCTGTCTGGATATTCCCGATGATTACCAGTTCATGGAGCCGGCTTTGGTGGAGCTTCTGAAGGCGAAGGTGACGCGGTATTTGTGAGGATGCCCGATCTTGGTGTTGGTACAAAAATGTACTAACATGTGAGCTATGAAGGCACGGTTTGAATGGGACCCGGAGAAGGCAAAAGCCAATCTTCGCAAGCACCGGGTTAGCTTTCCGGTCGCTGTCCGTGTTTTTGCCGACCCATTCGCCATGACAGAGCAGGACCGCATCGAGAACCACGAATATCGTTGGCAGACCGTCGGCCTCGTCGAAGGAATTCTGCTGCTGCTGGTGGCACACACCGTCCGGGACGATGACGATGGCGTGGAAGTGATCCGCATCATCTCGGCGCGTCGTGCCGATCCAAAAGAGAGAAGGCGTTATGAGCAAAACCGTTCGTCATGAGGTTGACCTCAACAACCTGCCGCCCCTGACCGAGGCACAAAAGGCCGAGATCGAGACACTGGCGACAACGCCGGATGAACAGATCGATACCAGCGACATCCCCGAACTGGATGAGGCATTCTGGAAAAACGCTATGCAAGGCCGTTTCTACAAACCGACCAAGACCGCAACCACGGTGCGGGTGGACTCGGATGTGCTGGCGTGGCTCAAGGGACAGGGCAAGGGCTACCAGACCCGCATGAATGCCATCCTGCGCCGCGCCATGCTGGCCGACTTGGATCAAAACCGTTGATCGTGGGCGACGGCCCTGATCAGCGCCCAACCTCCCGCTGCTCCATCAGCATCCGCCCGATCGCATCCCCCGGCATCGGCCTGCCGAAGAAATAACCCTGCAATTCATCACAGCCGCTGAGCCGCAAGATCTTCGCCTGATCCTCGGTCTCGACGCCTTCCGCCGTTACCGGAATGTCGAGCGCGCGGGCAAGCGCCACCGTGGCCTGCAACAGATCGACGGCACTGCCGCCTTCCGCCACCGTCGCCACCAGAGACTGGTCGATCTTCATGCGGTCGAAACCGAACTGACGCAGGTATCCGACGCTGGAAAAACCCGAACCGAAATCGTCGAGCGCGATTTTGACGCCGATCGCTTTCAAACTGTTGATCGCCGCCAGAGCGCGAGCCGGATTGCGGATGAAATAGCTCTCGGTCATTTCCAGCGTGATGCGATTGGGATTGACATCGAGATCGCTGAAGGTTTGAGCGACATGGCCGGCAAAGGCCGGGTCGCGGAACTGCCCGGGAGAAATGTTGACGGCAAGCCGCAGGTCCGGCCATTGCCGCACGGCACGGCAGGCCGTACGCAGCACGCTCAAACCCAGCTGGTCGATCATGCCGGTCTGTTCGGCGACACCGATAAAGATTTCGGGGCTGACCGGCCCATGCCCCGTCCGGTTCCAGCGCGCCAAAGCCTCAACCGACACCATGCGCCCATCGCGCGCATCGACAACCGGCTGATACACAACACCGATCTCGCTGTTTTCGATCGCGCGGCGCAGATCGATTTCCAGCTGGTTACGCTCTTCGCGCTCGGCATCCATGCAAGGCGCGTAGACGGTCCAGCGGCCGCGACCGGCCTCCTTGGAGCGGTACATGGCCATATCGGCCCGACGCAGCAGTTCCTCGCCCGAAACGGTGCCGCGCGCAGAAACGGCCACACCGATACTGGTGCCGACCACGGCCACACGTTCGCCGATCACGAATGGCTCGGCAAAAAAGCCGAGAATGCGCTCGCATAGTTCCGGCACCACTGCCTCATGCGCCCGCGTGTTCATGGCTATGGCGAATTCGTCGCCACCCACCCGCGCGATGGCAACACCCTTGCCGATCAGCGCCGAGAGACCGGCTGAGACGCCGCGAATGAGATTGTCGCCGGTGCCGTGGCCATAGGCATCGTTGACTTCCTTGAACCCGTCGAGATCGAGATAAAGCAGCAACACATCGTCATCGCTGTTTTCCGCCAGCGACACCAATTCGCGCAGGTTGGCAAACAGGCCATAGCGGTTGGAGAGACCACTCAGCGTATCGAGGCGCGAAAGCTCCACCGCCGCCGCCTCTTCCGCCTTGATCTGACGCAGCAGCCGCGCGCCGCTGACAAAAAGAAGAATGAAATAGATCGCCACCATGGCAATGGCGCCAAGCACCAGCGGCTGCACCTGCGCAAGACTGGCGGTGCCCGGTAGACGCGAAGTCCAGGTCAGCCCGCCGATCGCATGCCCTTCGACGTCACGGATGTCCACATGGTTGGCGGGCTGCTCGCCTTGGTCCACGAGGCGCAGGCCGGAAACCACATAGGTTCTGGCCATGCCCTTGATATCGTTTTCATGCAGATGACGCAGCAGCACGAGATACCGGCGCGCCGCCGGTTCGTGATCGATACGGCCGCTTTTCTGGCGCACGAGGCCGATGGCAACGGCGGCGACCCCCCGATGCGTGCGGATGAAGGCATTGCCCTCCGGTGTCGCCTCCGGCGCAGAATTGCGAACGCTGTCGAACAGGGATTGAAATGATGGGCCGAAGTAACTCTTGACGGTCCAGTCGGCCGACGCGCCGGCCTCATAGGTCATCAGCGCCTGCCCATCGGCGGTGAGCACCACGGCGGCATCAAATAGGTTATTGTTGGCGGTCATGTCGCCAAAATTGCTGACAACCCAGTCCATGCCGTCGGTATCATAGACAAAGCGGTCGGCATCATCCCAGGCGGCATAATCATTGAGGGTGGCGCCGAGATGGTTGCGAAAGGTCAGCAGCGCACCGATCGTGGTCTCGCGCGAACGCTCATCATCCAGCCGATTGGCGTGTTCGCCAACGCGGTCGAGCGCGGTCAGCACCATGCTGGTGACGATCACCATGACGGCCGCGAAGATAACGAGAAGCGAGCGCACGAGCGAGCGACGCTGTGCGACAGAAGACTGCTTCGGACGCGATGATAGGACCCGCATATTTTCCCCCGAACCCACGATACGTTGCGAGGGTTCAAATTTTGTTTATCGCCAACAAAATCCGGGTGCAAACCCTGCCGACGAAAAAGGCGGCCCGACAAAGCCGGACCGCCCTTATTGCAGTGGATGAACCGCCCGGAATTACCAGGAAGCGATCAGCGCACCCTTGTATTCATCGTTGATGAACTTGCGGATGCTTTCGTCGTGATAGGCTTCAACCAGCGTCTTTGCCCAGGGAGCGTCCTTGTCGGCGGTGCGCACGACGATGACGTTGGCGTAAGGCGACTGTTCACCTTCGATGGCGATGGCGTCCTTCTTCGGGTTCAGACCGGCTTCCATGGCGTAGTTGGTGTTGATGACGGCGGCATCGACGTCGTCAAGCGAACGCGGCAGCTGGGCTGCGTCGATTTCGGCGAATTCGATCTTCTTGGTGTTCTCGATGATGTCGGCAGGGGTGACCTTGATGCCGGCATCTTCCTTGAACTTGATCAGGCCCTTGGCAGCCAGAACCAGCAGCGCGCGGCCGCCATTGGTCGGGTCGTTCGGGATAGCGACGGTCGAACCTTCCTTCAGTTCGTCGAGGCTCTTCACCTTCTTGGAATAAACACCCATCGGGGTGGTGATGGTCTTGCCGATGCTGACGAGATCGAACTTGCGGTCAGCGATCTGGTTGTCGAGGTAAGGCTGGTGCTGGAACGAGTTGGCCTGGATGTCGCCATCGTTCAGCGCCTGGTTCGGCACGACATAGTCGGAAAACTCGATGATATCGATGTTGAGGCCCTTGGTCTTGGCGACTTCCTTGACCTTTTCCATGATCTTGGCATGTTCGCCGGCCGATACGCCGACCTTGATGTCTTCGGCAAGAGCGGAGCCGGCAGCGAGAACTGCAAGCGTTGCTGCGATGATGAGCTTCTTCATTCTAGTGTTTCCTCACGTTTTATTTGATCTTATGGCGCCGCCTCTTGGGATGGAGGCGGCGCAATGGGTTTGGCCGTTACCAGGTGGGCGTGATGGCACCCTTGAACTTTTCCTCGATGAAAGCCTTCACTTCCGGGCTGTGATAGCTCTCGACAAAGGTTTTAACCCAGTCGGCATCCTTGTCCTTGGCGCGCACGGCAATGATACCGACGTAAGGCGCCTTCATGCTTTCCTGAAAGATGCCATCCGACTTCGGATTTAGACCGGCAGCAAGCGCGTAATTGGTGGTGATGGCGGCGAGATCGACGTCATCGAGCGAACGCGGCAGCTGCGCGGCATCGAGCTCCAGAATGTTGAGGTTCTTCGGATTGCCGGTGATGTCGGCAACTGAAGCCTTTACGCCGATTCCGTCCTTGAGCGTGATCAGCTTCTGGTCGGCAAGCAGCAGCAGGGCGCGGGCGCCATTGCTCGGGTCGTTCGGGATCGACACCGAAGCGCCGTCCTTCAGCTCGGAGAGTGCCTTGATCTTCTTGGAATAGCCGGCCATCGGAAAATTGACGGACTGAGCAACGCTGACGAGATCAAGCCCGCGCTCCTTCACCTGATTTTCCAGATAAGGCAGATGCTGGAAGGAGTTGATGTCGATATCGCCATCCGACAACGCCTGGTTCGGCACGACGTAATCGGAGAACTCGATGATATCGAGTTCGAGACCCTTCTTAGCGGCGACTTCCTTGACCTTTTCCACCAGCTGCGCATGCGGGCCGGGCGTCACGCCGACCTTTTTCGTTTCGGCAAATGCTGCACCGGTGGAAAACAGGGCGGCGAGCGTGGCCGCGACAATCAATTTTTTCATGATCTTACCCCTCTTTAAAACAATCAGTTCTTGCGGTTGCGCTTGTCGAAACTGCGGGCCAGTGCATCACCGGCGCTCTGCACGAACTGGACGAGCACGATCAGCACGATGACGACGGCGAGCATCATTTCCGGCATGAAACGCTGGTAACCGTAGCGGATGCCGAGGTCGCCCAGACCGCCGCCACCGACAGCACCGACCATGGCGGAATAACCGATCAGGCTGACCATGGTCATGGTCAGCGCCGCCATCAGCGACGGACGCGCTTCGGCGAGCAACACTTTGAACACGATCTGCATCGGCGTGGCACCCATGGCGCGCGCCGCCTCGATCAGGCCCTTGTCAATCTCGCGGATCGCCGCTTCCACCAGACGGGCGAAAAACGGAATGGTCGCAATGGTCAAAGGCACGATCGCCGCATTGGTGCCGATCGAGGTGCCGGTGACCAAACGCGTGAACGGAATGATCGCCACCACCATGATGATGAAAGGCGTCGAACGCGCCGCGTTCACGATCAGGCCGATGATACGGTTGACCGTGGGTGCCGGGAACAGTTCGCCCTTGCCGCTGGTGGCGAGAAAAATGCCGATCGGCAGGCCGATCAGCGAACCGAGCAGGCCGGAGATCGCTACCATCTGGCCTGTCTGGCCAAGCGATTTGAGAATAAGGCTGATCATCATCTCAAGCGACATAACCGAGAACCTCCGTGGTCAGGCCGGTTTCGGCATAAAATTGTTCGGCGCGGGCAACGACTGCGGGATCGGCCGAGTAGGAGACGACCAGCGACCCAAAGGGTTCTCCGCCGATTTCCTCGATGCCACCGGCCAGAATGTTGACGTCGGAACCAAGTTCGGCGACCAGACGACCGGTGAGCGGCTTGAAGGCGGTTTCGCCAAAAAACACCAGACGGACCAGCACGCGATCACCGGCAGCCGGCACCTGCTTGATGCTGTCGCGCAGCCATTGCGGCAGGTTCAGCGCAGAAGCCAGAAGCGTGCGCGTCGTCTCGTGGCTCGGGTTGGCATAAACGTCGAATGTACGACCGGCTTCGACGATACGTCCGGCATCGATCACCGCCACATGGCTGGCAATGGTTTTCACCACTTCCATTTCGTGGGTGATCAGCAAAACCGTGAGGTTCAGCTCGGCATTGATGCGCTTCAGCAGTTCGAGAATCGACTGAGTGGTTTCCGGATCGAGTGCCGAAGTGGCCTCGTCGGACAGCAGCAGCTTTGGATCGGTCGCAAGCGCACGGGCAATGCCGACACGCTGCTTCTGGCCGCCCGACAGTTCGGATGGATAGCGATTGGCCTTGTCACCCAGCCCGACGAGATCGAGCAACGGGCCAACCTTGGCCTTGATCGCCGCCTTGTCGACACCGGCAATTTCCAGCGGCAGCGCCACATTGTCGAACGCGGTCCGCGACGACAGCAGATTAAAGTGCTGAAAAATCATGCCGATCTGGCGGCGCAGGCCCCGCAGGTTATCTTCGCCCAGCCCACCGACTTCGATACCATCGACGATCACCTTGCCGGTCGTCGCCTTTTCAAGGCCGTTGACGAGCCGGATCAGGGTGGATTTGCCGGCGCCGGAGCGGCCGATAATGCCGGTGATGGAGCCGCGTGCAACGGAAAGATCGATATCGGCAAGTGCCGTAAACCCGCCTTCGCCGGCCGGGCCAAAACGCTTTCCGACGCCTTCGAAGGCAACCATCGGCACCGCCGATACGCCGGCCGATCGATCAGCCTCTGGCGCGGTGCGACCCGAACCTCTGACGGCCGCTTGTTGGATTGTCATGTCTTACTCTCGGGTGTTGGTCTTCAGAAACTGGCGGCTCTATAACCGCTTGTGCACGTTTTAGCCAATCAGGCGGCACATTCGAAGACAAACACAGACGGTGAGCATTTTTGACGGCTTTCGGTAAGGGCTGTTGCAGCAGAGGTTTTGACACCTCTCTTGACCGAGACTTATGCCGTTCGCGCTGACCACTGCACAGGGATGGTTTTCCGTTTGTGCAGTGCGGCAGGAAATAATCTTCTCTCTTTTACGGATTGCGACCTATTCGTTTGACGAACCGAAAGTCGAGGCGAGCGTGCTGTACCAATTGCCGCTTTTCTTGATCGTCCGCGTCTGGGTCTCATAGTCCACGTAAACTAGGCCAAAACGCATGCGATAGCCTTCCGCCCACTCGAAATTGTCCATCAGGCTCCAGGCGAAATAACCCTTCATCGGGTAACCGTCCTTCACCAGATCGGCGACAACACCCAGATGGTCGGCGTAATAATCGAGGCGCATATCGTCCGCGATCTGGCCATCGACCAGTTCGGTATTATCGCACGCGCCATTTTCGGTGACGTAGCAATCCGGCAGGTCGTAACGACGGTAAAGGTCTTCGACGAGAGACTTCATCGCCGGCGCATGGATTTCCCAGCCAATATCCGTCACCTGTTCATTCACGAACGGTGCCGGTTTCGTTGCCGGAAATTCCGCGCCCTCAGCCGGATCGGCGGAGACACGCATCGGCGTGTAATAATTGAGGCCCCACCAGTCGAGCTTTTGGGAGATGACGGCAAGGTCGCCCTCCTCCACCACCGGCATGCGATCGCCGAGCGCCTCAAGCAGCGAGGCCGGATATTCGCCCTTGAACACCGGGCCGAAAAACGCGCCATTGTGGAAATCGAAGGCACGCTCAGTCGCCGCCTTATCCTCAGTGCTGTCCGTACCCGCAATGACCGAATGGGCATTCAGCACCAGCCCGACCGGCACCTTTGGCGTGACATGGCGGATCGCCTCGACGGCCAGCCCGTGTGCGAGATTGGTATGATGCATGGCGGCCAACGCCGCTTCCATGTTGCGTTCGCCCGGCGCATGCACGCCGTAAAGATGCGACAGCCAGACCGAGCACCACGGCTCATTGAAGGTGGCGACGGAATCGAGCCTGTCGCCAAGCCGCGCCATCACCACCTTGGCGTAACGCTGGAAGGCATAGGCCGTGGAGCGCGCCGCCCAACCACCCTCGCCCATCAGCGTCAGCGGCAGGTCCCAGTGATAGAGCGTCGCATAGGCTTTGATGCCGCGCGCCTTCATGCCGTCGAGAAGACGATCGTAGAAATCCAGTCCCTTCTCGTTGATGCGACCGGTGCCATCCGGAATGATGCGCGGCCATGCGATGGAAAACCGATAGGCCTCGACGCCCATATCCTTGATGAGATCGAGATCCTGCTCGAACCGGTGATAGTGGTCACAGGCGACATCACCGTTATGGCCACCATAAACACGCCCGGGCATGTTGCAGAAAGCATCCCAGATCGAGGCTTTTCGCCCGTCTTCTTTCGCCGCGCCTTCGATCTGGAAGGCGGCGGTGGCGACACCGAAAAGAAAGTCCTTGGGAAAACGCGCGGCAAGATGTTTTGGGTCGGTCATGGAAACACGCCTGTCTGTCTCGAAAAGCCGGATGCTCAAGCGGTGTAAACCAAGCGGAACCCGCTTGTACAGCACGCACACGGCAATTGTTACGGGCATGACGCAAGCAACGAATCCGGTTTTTTAGAACGCAAAATCCCGCATCTCGCACGTAAGTATAAGTTTTAAAAACTGCACCAAATGCGAACACAGATTGGATGAAATTATGCACATGCGCAAAATTTGCCTGCCAATAGATGCCAATGCAACAATTTCAACCAACGCGTTCTTGCGCTTTGCGAATGTGCGGCGTACGGCCGCAGCGTCACATTGCCCTGCGCTGAATTGACGCGTCAGTTCCTGACCCGCCGCGTGGGGCATCTCATGCGGACGAAGGAGCATAAAATGAGAGACGTTCCGGGGCTGCCGTCTCGCCGAACCTTTTTGAAGGCATCGGCGGCAAGCGCAGCCATCGCGGGTATCGCAGCAGTACCTGCCAAAGCTGAACAGAAGCCAGAACCGGTGGCGCTCACCGAATACAAGCCAGACTGTCTCAAGCCCAGTGAGTGGGCTTTCGTGATGGCAGCGGTGGCAAGACTTATCCCGTCGGATGGCGAAGGCCCCGGCGCGATCGAGGCACGCGTTCCGGTCTTCATCGACAAGCAGCTCGCAGGCGATTACGGCCGCGCGGCCGACTGGTACATGCAGGGTCCGCACGATGCGGCGGCAAGCCCGTTGCGTGGCTGGCAGACCCCGCTCAACCCGCTGCAGATCTATCAGAAGGCGATCCCGTTCTTCGACGAGTGGTGCAAGACCACCCACGGCAAGATCTTTGCCGAATTGGATGCGGAAACCCAGGACAAGGCGCTCACCTCGCTCCAGAAGGACGAGATGAAAATCGCGCCGGAACTGCGCGAATTCTTCACCATCCTGCTCGCCAACACCAAGGAAGGCTATTTCGCCGACCCGATGTATGGCGGCAATCACGGCATGGAAGCTTGGAAATATATCGGCTTCCCGGGCGCCCGCGGCTCCTACAAGGAATGGGTGCTCAAGCATAACAAGCCTTACCCGCTTGGCCCTGTCTCCATCTCCGGCGAAAGGGCTTAAAAGTCATGGCACGCACAGAAAAGAAAAAAGACGTCGTCATCGTCGGCCTCGGCTGGACCGGCTCCATCCTCGGCATGGAACTGGCG
Organism: Endobacterium cereale; assembly: GCF_009617585.1. Classification (GTDB taxonomy): domain Bacteria; phylum Pseudomonadota; class Alphaproteobacteria; order Rhizobiales; family Rhizobiaceae; genus Neorhizobium; species Neorhizobium cereale. The sequence goes on from NZ_WIXI01000049.1 coordinate 115,002, forward strand.
CAGGACGGTCTGGAAATCGTTGCGCTGGAGCGCGGTCACGACCAGAACACCGTTCCGAACTTCCAGTATCCGAACATGATCGACGAGCTGAAATACGGCGTCCGCCTCGGCATGATGCAGAAGCCGCATAACTCTACCGTCACCATCCGCCGCGATGTCAACGAAACGGCCCTACCTTACCGCAGCCTCGGTTCGTTCCTGCCCGGCATCGGTGTCGGTGGCGCCGGCACGCACTGGAACGGCCTGAACTGGCGTCCGCAGCTGTCGGAATACCGCTTGCGTTCCCATGTGGAAGAACGCTGGGGCGCCGGCATCATTCCGGAAGACATGCATCTGCAGGACTACCCGGTCACCTACGATGAGCTCGAACCTTTCTTCGATCGTTTCGAGCATGTTGCCGGCATTTCCGGCATGGCCGGAAACGTCAAGGGCAAGATCATCGAGGGCGGCAACCCGTTCGAGGCACCGCGTTCGCGCGAATACCCGATGCCGGCCATGCCGACGACCTGGGACGGCGCAAAATTTGCCGAAGCCGCCAAGGCTGCCGGCTGTCATCCGTTCCCGAGCCCGGGCGGCATCGCCTCGCAGGCCTATGTCAACGAATATGGCATGCAGATGGGCCCGTGCAACCATTGCGGTTTCTGCGAACGTTACGGCTGCTACAACTATTCGAAATCCTCGCCGCAGACGGCCATCCTCGATGCCCTGAAGCGCAAGCCGAATTTCGAATACCGTACAGAGGCCGACGTCTTGCGCGTCGAAATGGCCGCCGACGGCAAGACCGCGACAGGCGTTACCTATTACGACTACAAGACTGGCGAGGAAGTTTTCCAGCCGGCCGATCTGGTCATCCTCGCAGCATACCAGCTGCACAACGTCCACCTGATGCTTCTTTCGGGCATCGGCAAGCCGTATGACCCGGCAACGGGCGAAGGCACGACCGGCCGTAGCTACGCCTACCAGATGAACGGCGGTTACACGCTGTTCTTCAAGGACGAGCACTTCAACCCGTTCATCGGCACCGGCGCAAACGGCATGTCGATCGACGATTTCGGCATGGACAATATCGACTTTGGTCGCGAAGGTTTTATCGGTGGCGCCTACTGGCGTTCCGGCCAGACCAACGGCCAGCCGATCCGCTCGATGTCGCTGCCGAAGGGTTCGCCATCCTGGGGTGCTGGCTGGAAGGAAGCCGTCGGCGAATGGTACGGCCATTCGATGTCGATCGGCTCGCACGGCTCGCACATGTCCTATCGTGGCAACTTCCTCGACCTCGATCCGACCTACAAGGATCCGCTCGGTCGCCCGTTGATGCGCATGACCTTCAACTGGAACCCGAACGACATCCGCATGACGCAGTTCATGAAGTCGAAGATGGAGCCCATCGCTCAGTCGATGAACCCGACCTCGATGCAGGAAGGCTTCAAGAAGGAAGGCGCCATGTACGACGTGCGTCCTTACCAGACGACGCACAATGTCGGCGGCTCCGTCATGGGTGCCGATCCGAAAACGTCTGCCGTCAACCGCTATCTGCAGGCATGGGACAAGCACAACATCTTCGTGCTCGGTGCCGGCGCCTTCCCGCAGAACACCCAGTACAACCCGACCGGCATGGTCGGCGGTCTCGCCTATTGGGCCGCCCATGCCATCCGCACGGATTACCTGCGTAATCCGCGTCCGCTGGTGTGAGGAGAACATCGATGAAAAAACTCGTTCGCGTTCTCGGCGTACTCGTCGTTCTCGGCATCATCGCCCTCCTCGCCTTCATCTTCGTGCCGGTGCAGCGCACCGGCCCGGCCACCCAGCTGGCAGCCGATTTCAAGCCAGCCAAGGGCCAGGGTGAATACGTCATGCGCGCCGGCGACTGTCTCGCCTGCCACACCAATGAAGGCGGCAAGCCTTTTGCCGGCGGCCGTGCAATCCAGAGCCCGATGGGCGCGATCTGGACCACCAACATCACGCCCGACAAGGAAACCGGCATCGGCAACTGGTCGCTCGACGATTTTCGCGCGGCCCTTTACGATGGCGTGACCCCGAACGGCACACATCTCTATCCGGCCATGCCGTATGAGAACTACCGCAAGATGTCGGAGGAGGACATTGTTGCCCTCTACGACTACTTCATGAACGAGGTGGAGCCGGTCTCCAACAAGGTCGAGGAAACCAAACTTGCCTTCCCGTTCAATCTGCGTTTCGGTCTCAGAGCCTGGAACTGGCTGGCTGCCAATTACGAACCCGGCTTCAAGCCCACGCAGGGCCAGGATGAACAGTTCAACCGCGGCAAATATCTGGTTGAAGGTGCAGGCCACTGCGCCGCCTGCCACAGCCCGCGCAATCTGTTCATGGCACAGGACGGCATCGACGACACGTCGAAGGCCTTCCTGACCGGCGGCGAGATCGACGGTTACACCGCCCCTGACCTGCGTGGTCCGGAAAGCGGCCCGCAGAAGTGGACGACCGAGCAAACAGCAGCCTATCTCGCGACTGCTCGTAACGCTCACTCCACGGCAACCGGCGAAATGATGCTCGTCGTGCGTGACTCGCTGCAGTACCTGACCAAAGAGGATAATATGGCGATTGCCGCCTACCTCAAGAAGATCGGTACAGGTGGCGAGAAAGCAGCGACTGCTCCGGCAGAACCTGTCGTCACCGAGACGGAAAAGATGCTGACGGAAGCCAAGGCGGACATGCCGCTCGGCCCCCGCCTTTATCTCGACAATTGCGGTGGCTGCCACCTCGTGAACGGCAAGGGTGCCGCGGAGATCTTCCCGGAACTCGACGACAACTCGCTTGTGACAGCCAAATCGCCGAAGGGGCTGATCAGCGTCATCCTGCACGGTGCGGAACTGCCGTCCACGGCCGACCGCCCAATGAAGGTGCGCATGCAGGGTTACGACAACCGTCTGTCGGACGAAGAAGTCGCAGCGCTTGCCACCTTCCTGCGTGAAGGCTGGACCAACAAGGCGCCGGCCGTTTCGGCTGCCGACGTCAAGGCCATCCGCGACCTTCCCAAACATTGATAACCACCCTGCCCCGCCGTGTAAAAATGGCGGGGCGGGACCATGATTTGGGGCTCTTTACAGTCGCATTTGAACATGTTCAAAAACAAACCATAAATTTAATTAGCAATTCGAAATCAAACATTTACGCGAATAAAAACTGATCAATTGTAATGAACTCGATCACAAAAAGGAGAAAAATACCCTCTTTCGGCACACCATAAAAATGTGACCGCCTATTTAAGTAATTTATTTATAGTCTTGATGGCCAAATCACCTCGTAATTCGAGGAATGATTGGCGTGATACTTCGTTTCCCCAAAAATCTTGTTCAGGCCGGCCTTTATATTGAGGCCGTCGAATGCCCCAGTGCCGAATTTCCGCGTCGGCGGTTCATGCTCGAATCCGAGGAGGATCTGAAATCCATCCTCCTGTCCTCCGCCGTTGACGTGCTTGTCAGCCAGCAGAAAAGCCGTGTGGATGTCGCAGCGCTTCTGGAGCGCGCCCCTGCCGGTTATTTCAAGCCCGCCCCCTTGAGCGAGCCGATGCGGCTGGAAACCAGCGCTGCCCTTGAAGGCGCGATGGATGCCATGCGCCAGGGCCTCGAAGCCATGGTCGACGGCAATATCGACATGACGCACATTACCGAGGCTGCCATCGCAGCCCGCCGCGGTGTCGAAAACGCGCCGGAACTTTTCGTGGAAATGACCCGCCTCAAGGCGAAGCACAAGGCGACCTATCTGCATTCGGTCGTCGTCGCCGGCCTGATGGCGCAGATGGCCGTTCTGCTCGAATATGATGACGAGATGGTCGACGAGATCGGTCGCGCCGGCATCCTGCACGATATCGGCAAGCTGCTCATTCCCAATGCCATCCTCAACAAGCCCGGCAAGCTGAATGCCGTCGAATGGCGGATGATCCGCAGCCACCCGGAAATCGGCTATCGCCACATGAAGGATCTGGGCGGCGTTTCCGAACTCATCCTCGATGTCTGCCGCCTGCACCATGAAGCGCTTGACGGCAGCGGTTATCCGCTTGGCCTCAAGGACGAGCAGATCATCCCGGTCGTGCGCATCTGCACCGTCTGCGACGTCTTCGATGCACTGACCAGCGTGCGCCCCTACAAGAAGGCGTGGACGACGGCAGACGCGCTGACCTGGATGTATGACCAGCCGCACATGTTCGACCGAAAGCTGATCCTGCGGCTGGGCTCGATGTTCCGGTAAAACCTCAGCCTTTCCGTCGCATCGGCAATTCCAGTCGGCGCGTGATGCCGGTCGCACGGAAAAACGCTTCGTCATGGCTGATGACGAGTAGAGCACCATCATAGGCGGCAAGCCCCTGCTCAACCATCGCGATCGAATCGAGATCCAGATGATTGGTCGGCTCATCGAGGATCAGCAACGGTGGCGGTCGCGTTCCTCCCAACACGCAGGCAAGCCCCGCCCTCAGCAATTGACCACCGCTCAGCGTTGAAACCGGCTGCAATGCCGCGTCGGCGCGGAACATGAAGCGGGCCAAGGCGGCCCTGCCCGCATTGTCATCGGCCTCCGGGTTGAGACGGCGAAAATTGTCCCGGATCGTTTCATCCGCCTTCAACATGCTGACGGCCTGGTCGAGCAGCGCATAATCCGTGAACACACGAACCGTGCCCTGCGATGGTGCGACGGCACCCGTGATCGCGCGGATCAGCGTCGTCTTGCCCGAACCGCTGGCGCCGATTACCGCGACCCGTTCCGGCCCGACCAGATCAAACGATATATCCGACAAAACAGGTGGGCGATCGCCATAACCGACGCTCAGATGATCGACCCGCAACACGACCTTGGTCGCCGGCAATCTGGTCGGAGGAATGTGCACTGACAACGGCTGCAATATCTCGATCCGTTGTCTGGCCTCCACAATCGCGGCCGACGCCTGCTGCTTTTGCCTTGCCGCCAGCCTCGCGTTTTCGCCGCTGGTGCCCTCGCTCTGCATTTTCAGCCCGCCCGCAGAAATCCGCGGCATGTCGCCCCGGTCTGCCTTGCGTTTGCCGGCGCCATCCCTGCGTGCCTTGCGCTCCACCTGCACCTGGGCGGTCCGGGCAATCTCGTCGAATGTCTTTTCCGCATCCGCCAGATCGTGTTCGGCAGCTGCGAGTTCCAATTGCTTGCGCTCCTGAAACCGGCTCCAGTTGCCGCCATAACGCCGGGCACTGACCGTCGTCAGTTCGACAATCGCATCCATACAGTCGAGCAGTTCACGGTCATGACTGACGACGATCGCCCCCGCCTTCCAGCGTGAAAGAAGATCGATGACGGCGATGCGCCCATCCCGGTCGAGATTGTTGGTTGGTTCGTCCAGCAGGAGGAAATCCGGTTCTTGAAAGACCAGCGAGCCGAGCCCCGCACGCGTGCGCTGCCCGCCGGAAAGTGCGGCAAGACGCGTCTCCGGTCCGGCATCGAGGCCGACGTCGGACAGGGCTGCAGCGATCCTTTCTTCAAGCAGCCAGTCGATGGTTGCGATTTCCTCGACGGTGGCGTCACCTGCAACCGCCTTGCCGAGAAGCGCAAGCTCGGTCGTGACGCCAAAAAGATCGGCAACCGTCGCGCCGTCATCGACCTGCACGCTCTGCCGCATCATGCCGATCCGGCCCTGCACGGAAACCGAGCCCGTCTGCGGCTGAATGTCTCCGGCGACAAGTTTCAGGATCGTCGTCTTGCCGACGCCATTGCGGCCGACAAGCCCTGCCCGTTCAGGGCCGAAACTCAGATCGAGATTGGGAAAAAGCGGGCGGCCGTCAGGCGTGGACCACGAAAGATTGGACAGGATTATGGAGGCAGGCATCTATATGATTTCCCTGGATTGCAAGGCAAAGCGGCGTTGCGATCGAGATGAAATCCATTGCGGCACACATCCTGTTGGTACTGCTGACTGCCCGTTTTTACCGGCGGACAGCGACCAAAACAAGGCGGACGGCAGCAGAGGTCTGCCGCCCGTCAAAACGGATCAGAGTTTTACCCAGGCGCCGTTCTTTTTCGAAGACGCCACGCAGGCCTCGACGAAGGCAACACCCTTCACGCCGTCATCGACGGTCGGATAGATGACCGCCTTGTCCAGCTTGGTGCCGTTCTTCTTGGCGTTGATGGCCAGAGCCGCTTCCGAATAGATCGTCGCAAAGGCTTCGAGATACCCTTCCGGATGACCGCCGGGAATACGCGACACACGCGCCGCAGCAGCACCGGCACCAGCACCATTGCGGGTGATCAGCCGCTTCGGCTCACCGAACGGCGTATACCACAAGAGGTTCGGGTTTTCCTGGGACCATTCCAGCCCGCCCTTTTCGCCATAAACGCGCAGTTTCAGGCCGTTTTCATTGCCCGGCGCCACCTGGCTGCACCACAACATGCCCTTTGCGCCTTCAGCAAACCGCAGCATCACATGGGCATTGTCATCCAGCCTGCGGCCCGGCACAAAACTGTCGAGATCGGCGGCGAGGCTTTCCAGCGTCAGGCCGGTGACGAAGGATGCAAGGTTATAGGCATGCGTGCCGATGTCGCCGGTCGAGCCACCGGCGCCCGACTGCGCCGGATCGGTGCGCCAGACGGCCTGCTTGGCGCCCGTCTGTTCGGCCGCTTCCGTCAGCCAGTCCTGCGCATATTCCACATTCACCACACGCAGCTTGCCGAGATCGCCATTGGCGATCATTTCGCGCGCCTGCCGCACCATCGGATAACCGGTGTAATTGTGGGTGAGGATAAAAAGCGCATCGCTTTCATCCGCCAGCTTCTTCAGCTTTTTGGCGTCCGCCAGATTGGAGGTCAGCGGCTTGTCGCAGATGACATGGATGCCGCGCTTCAGAAACTCGCGCGCGGCTTCGAAATGCACATGGTTGGGCGTGACGATCGACACCGCCTCGATGCCATCCTTCAGCCGCGCCTCGCGGATCGCCATGTCCTTGTAGGACCCATAGGTGCGGGCCGGGTCGAGCCCCAGTTCGCGGCCGGACGCCGCCGATTTTTCCGGCGTCGACGACAGCGCGCCTGATATCAGATCGAACCGGTCATCCAGCCGTGCCGCCATGCGATGCACCGCACCGATAAACGCACCCGAACCTCCGCCCACCATGCCGAGACGGATACGCCGCTCCCTTGCCGCTTCCTGTTTGCCTTCGATTGCCATGAAATATCTCCTTGAAATGTCTGTGGAGCAGTTGCCCCTCATCCGCCTGCCGGCACCTTCTCCCCGTAAAAAACGGGAGAAGGCCCCTAACGGCACCCTTTCCGTCCATCCACAATGTCGAGCGTGGCACGTCCCCTCTCCCCGCCTGCGGGGAGAGGGTTAGGGTGAGGGGCAGCCACCTGCGCCAATCACAGCCCCAGCATGCGCCGATTGGCCGCTTCATCCGTGCCGGCACCCGCAAAATCGTCGAACGCGTGTTCGGTGACGCGAATAATGTGCGCCTTGACGAACTCCGCCCCTTCCCGCGCGCCGTCTTCCGGATGTTTCAGCGCGCATTCCCACTCGACCACGGCCCAGCCGTCAAAATCGTTGGCGGCCATCTTGGAAAAGATCGAACCGAAATCGACCTGACCATCACCCGGCGAGCGGAAACGTCCGGCACGGTTTACCCAGCTCTGGAAACCGCCGTAAACGCCCTGCCGTCCGGTCGGATTGAATTCCGCGTCCTTGACGTGGAACATTTTTATCCGATCCTTGTAGATGTCGATGTTGTCGAGATAATCGAGGCATTGCAGCACGTAATGCGACGGATCGTAGAGCATGTTGGCGCGCGGATGGTTTTTGACGCGCTCCAGGAACATCTCGAAGGTGATGCCGTCATGCAGGTCTTCGCTCGGATGGATCTCGTAGCAGACGTCGACATCGTTTTCATCGGCATGGTTGAGGATCGGCGTCCAACGTTTCGCCAATTCGTCGAAGGCCGCTTCGACCAGACCGGCCGGACGCTGCGGGAACGGATAAAGATAAGGCCAGACCAGCGCGCCCGAAAAGGTCGCGTGTGCCTTGATGCCGAGATGTCTTGAAGCGCTGATGCCCATCTTGACCTGCTCGACCGCCCATTCCTGCCGGGCTTTCGGATTGCCACGCACTTCCGGTGCGGCAAAACCGTCGAACACTTCGTCATAGGCCGGATGTACGGCCACAAGCTGGCCCTGCAGATGGGTGGAAAGCTCGGTGATCTCGACGCCGTTCTGGCGGGCCACACCGGCCAGTTCGTCGCAATAATCCTTGGAGTTCGAGGCCTTTTTCAGGTCGATCAGCTGGCTCGCCCAGGTCGGCACCTGCACGCCAAGATAACCCTTGTCGGCCGCCCATTTGGTGATGCCGTCCCAGGAATTGAACGGTGCCGCGTCGCTTGCAAACTGGCCGAGAAAGATGCCCGGTCCCTTGATCGTCTTCATGAAAATACCTCCGCTTTTTTTACAATTCAAAACATGGACCGGGCGCGCATGGAAACAACCGTGCGCGCCCGGGAAAAGCCAAATCAGAATGGCGAGTCAGGGAAATAGAAGTCCTTGGCGTTGTCCTTGGTCACCAGCGTAGCATCGAGGATGTAATTGCCGCTGACCGGCACCTGATCGTAGAAACCGCCGGCGGTGAGCTGCATGGCGGTCGCCACCATGGCCGGCGGATACAGCACGTCGACCGGCATCATCTTGTCGCCATCCATGACCTTCTTGATCATATCCTTCGAACCGGCGCCGCCGACGACATATTTGATGTCGGTGCGGTTGGCTTGGCTGATGGCTTCCATGACACCGACGGCCATATCGTCATCCTGGCACCAGACCACGTCGATCTTCGGATATTTGGTGAGATAATCCTGCATGACGCGAAAGGCGTCGTCGCGGCTCCAGTTGCCGTACTGGCGATCCAGAATTTTGACCTTCGAGCCTTCGATACCCTTGTCAAAGCCGTCCTGACGCTGCTGATCGATCGGGATCGGCAGACCGCGAATGATCACCACTTCGGCGTCCGGCGTGGTCTTGGCGATGTACTGACCGGCGACTTCACCGAGCGCCGGGTTGTTGCCGGCCACATAGAGATCGCGGATCGTGTTGTCGTTGACGGAAGGCGCGCGGTCGACCAGCGCCACGAATTTTCCGTCATCCTTGACCTGCTGGATGGCCGAAACGAGCTGATCCGGATCGGTCGGCAGGATGACCAGCGCGTCGATGCCCTGCACGGCCAGATCCTGCACGGCATTGGCCTGGCTTGCCGGATCCGCCGAAGTCTTGACGATGACGTTGAGGCCCTTGTGTTCGGCCATCAGAAGTTTGGCGACACGTTCGGCATGGAACACCACGCCGGCCGTCCAGCCATGGTCGGCGGCCGGAATGGACACGCCGATCGTTACCTTTTTTGCTTCCTGCGCCCAGCTGACGCCGGGGCCGATGGCGACCGTGGCAGCGAGTGCCGCTGCGGCAATCCCAAAAGTTCTTCTGCGCATGTTCTCTCTCCCAAGATGAACGGGGTCTCTCCTCCCCACCGGACCCGCCCCAGATGGCCCGGCGTAACTGTAAAACCTGTTATTTTCGCATCAGCGTGCGCTGCACCAGCATGGCGATGATGATGATCGCTCCCTGGATCGCGCCGATCAGATATTCGCTGACGAAATTGGAAAGCAGCATGATATTGCCGACGATTTCCAGAATGAACGCCCCGCAGATCGTGCCCCAGATGCGGCCCACACCACCCCGCAAGGCGGTGCCGCCGACCACGACGGCAGTAATCGCCTGCAATTCCCACAGAATGCCGGTGGTTGCCGAAGTCGAGCCCAGACGCGGCACATAGATGATGACGGCAACGGCGACGCACAGGCCCTGAATGACATAGGCAATGGTGCGCACTTTTTGCACCGAAATGCCGGAGTAGCGTGCCACTTCCTCATTGGAACCGACCGCGATCACATGCCGGCCAAAACGGGTGCGGTATAGCACGAAGGCGGCGATCGCGGCGGTCACGAAGATCACGATGATCGGGATCGGAACGCCAAACACATCGCCAAAATAGACCGGGCGATAGAGCTGCTGCAGTTCGCGGTCGCGAACGGTGATCGATCCGCCCTGAGACAGCCACGTCGTCAGGCCGCGATAGATGCCCATCATGCCGAGCGTGGCGATAAAAGGTTCGATCTTGCCAACCGTGGTGATCAAACCATTGGTGAGGCCGCAGGCGGCGCCGAGGATCAAGGCAAGCAACATCGCCACGATCAGCATCAGCATCGGATCGGCAACCGCGCCGGAATTCATGAACAGGATCATCAGGCTGGCCACGAAGGCGACCATCGAGCCGACCGACAGATCAAGCCCGCCGGACGAGATGACGTAGGTCGCACCCAGCGCGATGACGGCAATGAAGGCACTACGGGTGATGACATTGGTGAGGTTGGCGAGCGAGACGAAATTCGGATTGGCGAAATAGCCCAGCACCAGAAGCAGCGCCAGCGCCACGAATGGCGCGATCGCCGCCATGTCCCAGTCTTTTGACGTTTTGGGCGCCTTGGTGGTGTCCGTTGCGACCGCGTTCATGCCGCCTCCCCCGCGCCTGCATTCACACCCGTCGCCAGCTGCACGATCTCGTTTTCGGTCATACGTTCCCCCTCCACTTCACCAACGATCGTCCCTGAGCGCATGACATGGATGCGGTCGCAGATGCCGATCAGCTCAGGCATTTCGGAGGAGACGACGATGATCGATCGCCCCTCTTCGGCCAGCCCGGCAATGAACTTGTAGATCTGTTCCTTGTTGCCGATATCGATGCCGCGCGTCGGCTCATCGATGATGACGACCTGTGGATCGAGCAGCATCATTTTTGCAAGCAGCAGTTTTTGCTGGTTGCCGCCGGAAAGCTGGCCCGCGAGGATATTTTTTGTGGCCGTGCGGATATCGAAATCCTCGATCGCCTTGTCGAGAGCATCGCTTTCCCGCTTGCTATCGATCTGAAAGCCGCGAATGAACTTTCCGAGCGATGCCAGCGTCAGGTTGGTGCGCAGGTCCTTGGTCAAGAGCAGGCCCTTGCCCTTGCGGTCTTCCGACAGATAGGCGACGCCGGCTTTCAGGCTGGAATGAACGTCGGTGAACGCTACCGAATGACCGCGAAACGTCACTTTGCCTTTTCCCGGACGAAGACCCACCAGCCCCTCCATCAATTCTGTACGTCCGGCACCGATCAGCCCGGCAAAGCCGAGGATTTCTCCCTTGCGCAGGGAAAAACTTGCGCCGCGCGCATAACCCGGCACGTCGAAATCTTCGACATTCAACACGGTCTCCCGCGCCTCGGCGGTATGCCGATCGGGATAGAGTTTTGCCACATCCCGGCCGACCATCAACCGCGCCATATCGGCGGGCTGCAATTCGGATGTTTCGTGTGAGGCGACCAATCGGCCATCGCGCAATACAGTGACGCGATCGGCGATCTCCTTCACCTCCGGCAGCCGGTGCGAAATGTAGAGGATGCCGACACCCTTGGCGCGGATATCGCGAATGACCTTTAACAGCGCCTCGGTTTCATGCGGTGTCAGCGAGGCGGTCGGCTCATCGAAGATGACGATGCGATGTGGCACCAGCAGCACGCGGGCGATCTGCACCAGTTGCCGCTGCGCGATGGAAAGCCGCGAGACAATGGCATTCGGATCGAGATCGCCGCCAAGATCGCGGACCGCCTTTGCGGCTCCCTCGTTCATAGTCCGGTCGTCCAGCGCAAGACCCTTGCCGAGTTCGCGGCCGAGATAGATGTTCTGGGCAACCGTCAGGTCCGGTGCGAGAAGAATTTCCTGATGCACCAGCACGATGCCGTGGTTTTCCGCATCCACCGGGCCGGCAAAACTGACCGGTTTACCGTCGATCCGCAACTCGCCGCGGGTCGGCTGATGGTTGCCCGCAAGGATTTTCATGAGCGTCGATTTGCCAGCACCGTTTTCGCCGATAATGGCGTGAACCTCTCCTGCCCGAACGGTCAGGTCGATATCCTTCAGAACCTCGACAATACCAAATGTCTTCGACAATCCCGCGCCTTGCAGCAGCGGCACCGCATGATCGCTCACTCCCTCGGGCGCAAAAACGCTCATGAGCAAGCCACAAAATTCAGGTGCGTCGATACGCGTTCGAATGGAAACGCAGATCGAACGCCAGCCTCCTCGCAAGCGGTCGAATGCATTGATAGTCCTCCTGATTGTGGAGGCTAGCCAAGATTATGAGGTACGTAAAGCAGGAATTGCCGATCAAGCCTCAACCAAATGTGAGCACGTAAGATGACAGATTATCAACAATCTTTACGAGCATTACCGTTGACGAATTAGTTTATTCTAATATAAATTGTATTTGACTGAAATCGCAGCCAGAGCCCGGCGCGGCGGACCCTCATTAGGAGGCGTCGGGCTTCTGGCGCGGGTCAGCCTGTTAAGAACTTCAAATATTTGCGGGCAGAAACGAATTTCGTCTCTGCCCGCAAATGCGTTTTGCCTTGTCTCTCAGATGTCGATCAAACGTAACGATTGACGACGTTTTCCAACAATTCCTGACGGCCGGACTTTGGCTCGGGATTGATGTTTTCGCGCTCCACCCTGGCGGTGATTTCTTCCAGCGAATAATCGCCGCGCAGCATCTTTTGCGCTTCTGCGTCATTCCACTTGGCGTAACGGTCGGCCAGCGGCTTCGACAGCGCGCCATCCTCCAGCATCTTCGCCGCAGCCTTGAGACCGCGTGCGCAAGAATCCATGCCGCCGATATGGCCGATCAGCAGATCTTCCGGGTTGATCGACTGGCGGCGCAGTTTGCTATCGAAATTGGTGCCGCCGGTGGTGAAGCCGCCCGCGAGCAGAACCTGATAATAGGCCAGCGCCATTTCCGGCACGTTGTTGGGGAACTGGTCGGTATCCCAGCCGGACTGGTAATCGTTGCGGTTCATATCGATCGAACCAAAGATGCCGTGGGCGTTGGCGAGTGCCAGTTCGTGTTCGAACGTGTGGCCGGCCAGAATGGCGTGGCCCTGCTCGATGTTCATCTTCACCTCGTTTTCGAGGCCGTACTTTTTCAGGAAGCCGTAGACTGTAGCGACGTCGTAATCGTACTGGTGCTTGGTCGGTTCCTGCGGTTTCGGCTCGACGAGGATTGCGCCCTTGAAGCCGATCTTGTGTTTGTAATCGACCACCATGTGCAGCATGCGCGCCATCTGGTCGAACTCGCGGGAAAGGTCCGTGTTGAGCAGGGTTTCGTAACCCTCGCGACCGCCCCACAGAACATAGTTCTCGCCGCCCAGCTTTTGCGTGGCGTCCATGCAGGTCTTGATGGTGGCAGCCGAATAGGCAAACACGTCCGGGTCGGGATTGGTGGATGCGCCCGACATGAAACGGCGGTTGGAAAACAGGTTAGCCGTGCCCCACAGCAGTTTTACGCCGGTCTCTTCCTGCTTCTGGGCAAAGTAATCAACGATCTCTTCCAGGTTCTTTTTATCTTCCGCGAACGTCTTGCCTTCAGGGCGTGCGTCGGCATCGTGGAAGCAATAATAGGGCGCGCCGAGCAGCGAGAACATTTCGAAGGCGACATCGGCCTTCAGCTTGGCCTTCTCCATCTCGCCGTCATACCACGGGCGATCAAACGTGCGGCCACCGAACGGGTCGCTGCCTTCCCAGGCAAACGAATGCCAATAGGCAACGGCAAAGCGAAGATGGTCCTCCAGCCGCTTGCCGGCGACGATCTCGTCGGGATTGTAGAAACGGTAGGCCAGCGGATTGGTGCTGTCCGGGCCTTCATATTTGATCTTCTGGATATCGCCGAAAAAGCCGGTTTTCATATGGGTCTCCTCCCTGAAAAGATGATTTTGATGATTACGCATAAATTTGAGGTACGTAAATCAGAATATGACGTACGTACCTCATTGCAAGATAAAAATCGCCGCGAGGCAGCGATCTTCGGTTTTGAGGTGTTTGGGCGATGAGATGTTTTCACTCACCGCCACGGGGAATAGCTCCCTAAAAATCAGCTGGCCAGCGCACGAATGGCCGGATAAGCGGCGCGATAACGGGCGTAAGCTGCCTCATAACCTTCGCTCAGGCCGGCAACCGGATCGATCGTGGTTTCCGTTTTCGGCGCGGTGCAGACCGCAACCGGATCAGCACCGGTCGCGGCAATCAGGCCGAGACGCGCGGCACCGAAAGCCGCACCGAAATCGCCGTCCGCCGGAATATCCACCGGCACGCCGAGTGATGTGGCAATCGACGCCAGCCAATAGCGCGAGCGCGAACCGCCACCGATGGCAGTCACGCGTTCGATCTGCGTACCGGCCGATTTCAGCGCTTCGAGATTGTCGCGGATGGCGAAGGTCACGCCTTCCAGCACGGCTTGCGTCAGCACCGAACGGCTGGATTCATGCTCCAGCCCGAGGAAGGCACCGCGAATGACAGCATCGTTGTGCGGCGTGCGCTCGCCGGAAAGATACGGCAGGAAGGTGACGCCGGACGGTGCTTTCAGCGTGTCGCCAAGCTCGGCCACTAGATCGGCAGCGGGCTTGCCGCTCACCTTTGAATGCCAGTTGAGCGCATCGGTGGCAGACAGGATGACGCCCATCTGGTGCCATGTCTTTGGCAGCGCATGGCAGAAGGCATGCACGGCGCTTTCCGGCTTCGGCAGATAACTGTCGGTGGCGGCAAACAGCACGCCCGACGTGCCGAGCGACACGAAGGCGGAGCCGTGCGACACGGTACCCATGCCGATGGCCGAGGCCGCATTGTCCCCTGCCCCGCCGGCAACGACCACGTCGTCGGCCATGCCCCATTCGGCAAGCAGCTCGCCGCGCAGTTTTCCGGCCTGATCCGTGCCTTCCACCAGCGAGGGCATCTGTTTTTCGGAAAGATCGGTGGCCGCCAGAAGCTCGGCCGACCATTTGCGAGCGCCCGTGTCGAGCCAAGATGTCCCGGCAGAATCCGACATTTCGGAAATGTGCTCACCGGTCAGCCAAAGACGCAAAAAGTCCTTGGGCAGCAGTACCTTGGCTACCTTCGCAAAGATGTCGGGTTCGTTGTTCTTCACCCATGCCAGTTTTGGCGCGGTGAAGCCGGGGAACACGATATTGCCGGTCAGCTTGCGGAAAATCGGATTGGCGTCGAGAGCGGCTGCTTCCTTGTGCGAACGCGTATCATTCCACAGGATGCAGGGGCGCAGGACCTTGTCATCGGCATCCAGCAGCGTCGCGCCATGCATCTGGCCGGAAAGGCCGATGCCCTTCACCGCCGACAATTCCTTCGGGAATTTTGCTTTCAGCCCGGCAACCGCCTCCTCTGTGGCGCGCACCCAGTGTTCCGGGTCCTGTTCCGACCAGCCGGGATGCGGACGCGACACATCGAGCAAACCATTGGCCGAACCGATGATCTTCTGATCGCCGTCGATAAGCAGCGCCTTTACGCCGGACGTGCCGAGATCGAGACCGAGATACATGCTGTTTCCTTTCCTCCCGCCGCCTTCAGGGCAGGTTGTCCTTCAAGAAAATGTCTATGCGAATACGTTCCTGCGCGGCGATGACAGGTAGGCCATCCGCCTTCGCCTTCAAGACACGGATGGCGCTGCGCACCTCATGCCCGGCATCCTGATTGAGCACGGCATCAATCGTGCCATCCACCAATGCGGCGCTGCTTAGCCCCGTCAACTCGTGCAGGATCACCACCGGCGCAGGCGAAAGCGGTTTTGCCTCCAGCACCGGCAAAAGACCGCGATTACCAGCACCCAGACTGTAGATGCCACAGATGTCGGGATGCTGACGCAGCACATCGCCGATCAGCGTTTCCACCAACTCCGGATCATCCCGGCCCTCAACGGCGGGCAGCAATGCCAAGTGCGGAAAATTCTGGCGCATCACCTCGGCAAACCCATCGAGACGTTCGCGGTGATCGCGCACCATCAGCGAACCGGCCAGCGGCACAATCTTGCCTTGCCTCGAGCCCAGAAAACGCCCCATCAAAGTGGCGGCAGTGCGCCCGGCGGCGATATTGTCGATACCGGCATAATGATCGCGCGGCGATTGGCTGAGATCGGAGACAAGCGTCACCATCGGAATGCCAGCAGCCGCCACACGGCCTGCTGCCTCGCGCACGTCAGGCGCATCGACAGCCACGAAAGCGACACCAGCCGCATCACCGGCGGCGACCTTGTCCAGCGCTGCTACGAGAGCCGCACTTTCCAGCGCCGGCACGTCGATCACCTCGATCCGCGTGCGCTCGGTCCCGGAGCGGGCGATCGCCTCCTCCACCTCGCGGCGCAGACCGAGCATGAAAGGGTTTTCGTTGACCGGCAGAATGAAGACAAACGGGTAAACGCGGCTCTTCGCGAGATTTGCGGCAGCGACATCGCGCACATAACCAAGAGACGCAATCGCTTCCTCGACCCGCACTCGCGTGCCTTCGCGCACACCCGGCCGGGCATTGAGCACACGGTCAACGGTGGCAAGGCTGACGCCGGCACTTCTGGCGATGTCATGGACCGTCGGCTTCATGCGCACTCCTCCGCCCGTGTGGTAGCGAAAAAGCTGAGGTACGTAAATCAGATTTTTGTCGCAACTCGTGCCGCTCAACAGCAAAACGGGGCCGCTGCTTAAGGCAGCGACCCCGAGTGGCGCGGTGGATTCCTTGAAAAATCAGTGGCCGCCGCCACCGCCTCCGCCACCTTGCGGGGCAGGCTTGGAGATTGCGGCAACACCCAAAATCATCATGCCGAACAGTACGGTGAGGATCATGAAGACATCGCTGAACGACATCACCACGGCCTGTTTGGTGGCAAGCTGCACCATCTGTTTGATGGCGCCGGTCGTCCCATCAAGCCCATAGGTATTGAGGTTTGCGGCCATGTTGTTGAGCTGGCTGACGGCTGCCTGATTGCCCCAATCGAGGTTTTCGCGCAGCCGTTCGTAATGCACGTCCTGACGGTTGGACAAAAGCGTGCTGATGATCGCCAAACCAACGGCGCCGCCGAGGTTACGGGTCAGGTTGAACAGGCCGGAGGCACCGCGGATACGGGCGGGCGGCAGCGTGCCGAGCGCGATATTGTTGATCGGCACCATGCACATCATCAGGCCGAAACCGCGCAGGATCTGCGGAATGAACAGCTCATAAAAATCCCAGTCGGCGGTGATGCCGGTCATGATGTAAGTGCCGGCGGCAAAGCTGATGAAGCCCAACACCATCATCGCCCGCAGGTCCATGACCGTCGAAAGCTTGCCCGCAATCGGCGCAGTGAAGAACATCGCCAGACCCGAGACGAACATCGTCTCTCCGATCATCAGACTGTCATAACCGCGAATACGGCCGAGATAGACCGGATAGATATAGGTCAGACCGTAAAGTCCGATGCCCATGACGAAGGAGAAGATCGAACCGAAGGCGAAGTTTCGATTGGCAAAGGCGGTCAGATCCACCACCGGGAATTCCGAGGTAAAGGCGCGGTAGAAAAACACGACACAGCCGGCAGCCGACGCAATCGCGCCGATGACGATCATGTGGTCGTTGAACCAGTCGTTGGAATTGCCCTCTTCCAGCACATATTCAAGCCCGCCGAGGAAGACGCCCATGGCGGCCAAACCCCACCAGTCGAACTTCTTGAACAGCGACAGTTCAGGCTTGTCGAAATCGATGAACTTCCATGTGACGACGGCGACAATGATGCCCGGAATGATGTTGACCAGAAACAGCCAGTGCCACGAAAACGCGTGCGAAAGATACCCCCCGACGGTCGGGCCGATGGTCGGCGCGAGCGTCGCGATCAGACCGATGATCGGCGAGACGATGGCGCGTTTCGACGGCGGAAAGATGGTGAAGGCCGCAGCAAACACCGACGGGATCATGCCGCCACCGATAAAGCCCTGAATGGCGCGGTAGACGATCATCTGGTCGATATTCGACGCCGTGGCGCAGAGCGCGCTGGCGATGGTAAAACCGGCAGCCGAGAAGGCAAAGAGATACCGTGTCGACACGATGCGTGCGAGCGTGCCCGACAGCGGGATCATGATCACTTCGGCGATCAGGTAGGATGTCTGCACCCAGCCGATCTCGTCCGAACCGGCGGAGAGGCCGGCCTGGATTTCCGACAGCGATGCCGAAACGATCTGGATATCGAGGATCGACATGAACATGCCGAGCACCATGGCGAAGAAAGCGATCAGCTTTCTCCGGTCCATGGGGGCATCCGCCACCGAAGTGGCGGGCATCGATCCTGCAGTTGTCGTTGCGCTCCCAGCCATGGGGACCACCTCCGCCCTCAACGGGCCGTTAGATCCGAGCCGGGTTAGTTTTTCGGTGCCGTGCGCGTGTCGACATCGACGACGACGCTCAGACCGGCGCGCAGACGACCGCTATCCAGTGCGTCCTGCGGCAGGGCGATACGCACCGGCACGCGCTGGATGATCTTGGTAAAGTTGCCTGTGGCGTTTTCCGGCGGCAGCAGCGAGAAGACCGAACCGGAAGCCGGCGAGATGGACTGCACCGTGCCGGTGATCGCATCGTCGCTATAGGCGTCGACATGCACCTTCACGTGTGCACCCGGTTCCAGATGCTGGATCTGCGTTTCCTTGAAATTGGCGTCGATATAAAGCTGACGCGTCGGCACCAGCGCCATCAGCCGCTGACCTGAGGAAACGAGATCGCCTTCCTGAACCGAACGGTTGCCGACGACACCGTCATACGGCGCCTTCAGGATGGTGAAGGACAGATCGCGGGCTGCCTTGTCACGCTGAAGTTCGAGACCGCGGATCTGGCCTTCGGCTTCGCGCTTCTGGGCGTCGAGGATCTTGATATTGGCCTGAGCGCTGGCAATGCTGGCCTGACCACCCACGAGATTGGCCTTGGCCTGATCGAGCGCGATATTGGCGCTGTCGAGATCGGCGGCGGTGCCGGCCGACTTCGCCTGCAACTCGGCCTGACGCTTCTGGGTGATTTCGGCACCACGCACGGCCGCCTGCAAGGCAACCTGCTGGGCCTCAGCCTGCTCGACGCTGGCATTGCCGGCAGCGATCTGCGCATCGATGCGTGTCAGCGACAATTTTTGCGTTTCGATGGCGGCATTGGCCTGATCGAGCGCGTTCTGGTAATCGCCGTTGTCGAGCGTAACAAGCGTGTCGCCGGCCTTAACCTGCTGGTTGGCAACCACATTGACCTTCGACACGAAGGCGGTGACCTTCGGTGTGATCGTGGCAATGTCGCCTTCGATATAGGCGTCGTCGGTGGACACCATGAAACGGCCGGTCGTCCACCATTCATAACCATACCATGCACCACCGGCGAGAAGCGCCAGCACCACGATGGGCAGAACCACCCCACGCTTCTTTTTCTTCGGCTCGGCTTTCTGCTCGGCAGTTGCCGCAGCCGTCGCCGTCGGGGCAGTCGGCGCGTTGGCCGGGGCCTCCGTGCGGGCTTCGGCCTTGTCGTCTTCGACAGCTTCGAGCTTTACGGCGCGCTTAGCGCCGGAATTTTGAGATGCGTTCATGGTATCGACCATCTACATAGGGAGAGCGGGGCACCAATCGAACCGATCGGTTTAATCGGGCTTGACTTAGAACTTTGCAAAACACATATCAAGGGCCAATCGAACCGATCGGTTCGAAATGATGAAAAAAGGTAAAATGGATAGTTCGAAGACATTGCCGGTTACCGAGACCTCTGCGCCCGCAGGCCGTTTTGCCGCCGGCGCGGACCCGGCAAAACGCGAGCAGATCGTCGACGGTGCTAAACGCGTGTTCATGCAGAAAGGTTTCGATGCCGCCAGCATGAACGACATCACCCGCGAGGCCGGTGTGTCGAAAGGCACGATCTACGTCTATTTTGACAACAAGGAAGATCTGTTCATCGCGATGGTGGAACGCGAGCGCGCCGCCTTCCTGGCAGCACTGCGCACCGTGTTGAAAGACAACGAGAATGTCGAAACGGGCCTGCGGGAATTCGGCATCAAATTTCTCGAACACCTGACCGACGAAAAGATCGTCAATGCCATGCGCACCGTGCTTGGCGTGCGCGAACGCATGCCGGATCTCTGTGCCCGCTTTTTCCGCGGCCCGCAGAACCTACGCACCGTGCTGAAGGACTTTTTGACCCTGCATGTAGAGGCCGGCTCGCTTGAGATCGACGATATCGAGCTTGCTTCCGGACAGTTTCTCGATCTCGCCAGCGGCAGCTTTTTCAAGTTCCGCCTGTTCGGCACTATGCCGGAGGCACCGCCGCGTGAAGAGATAGAGCGCGTCATCCGCGGCGCCATTCATGTCTTCATGGCGGCCTACGGGCAGAAAAAAACCAACTCTCCTGCGGAATAATAGTCATGCGGCGCACGTATACCCCAGACGTGCGCTTGTTTCACTGAAACTGGCGACAATATACCTTGTCCAACACGTCGCGATGTTTCAGGAGAAAACCGCCCCATGCAAGACATCATGCTGCTCATCCAGGATCCCACAGCCTGGGTCGCGCTCGTCACCCTTGTCGTCATGGAGGTGGTGCTCGGCATCGACAACCTCATCTTCATCTCGATCCTGACCAACAAGCTGCCGCCGGAGCACCGTGACAAGGCCCGCAAGATCGGTATCGGCCTTGCGTTGGTCATGCGTCTCGGCCTGCTCGGCACCGTTGCCTGGATCGTTCAGCTTACCAATCCGGTCTTCGAAGTGTTTGGCCATCCCTTCTCGTGGAAGGACATGATCCTGATCGCCGGCGGCCTGTTCCTGCTCTACAAGGCAACCAAGGAAATCCACCACAGCGTCGATCCGATCGACCATAAGGATGACATGGTCGGTGCCGGCGAAAAGGTGGTGCAGATCACCTTTGCTGCCGCCATCACCCAGATCCTCATCCTCGACCTGGTGTTTTCGATCGACAGTATCATCACCGCTGTCGGCATGACCCCGCACCTGCCGATCATGATCGTCGCCGTCGTCGCGGCCGTCACCGTCATGCTTCTGGCCGCAAACCCGCTCGCCAACTTCATCGAAAAGAACCCGACCATCGTCATGCTGGCTCTGGGCTTCCTGCTGATGATCGGCGCGACGCTGATTGCCGAAGGTTTTGGCGTGCACGTGCCGAAGGGCTACATCTATGCCGCCATGGCATTTTCGGCGCTGGTCGAGATCCTCAACATGGTCTCGCGAAACGCCAAGAAGAAGAAAAAGAGCAGCGACCAGACGCTGCATTGATGAAAAACAGCAGCAGTCTTGAATGCGGAGGGCGCCCATGTGGCGCCCTTTTTGTTGCGATCTTGCAACCACCTCCGCCGTCATCCTCGGCCTTGTGCCGAGGATCTGCAATGGCTTGATATCGTCGGCGTGGTTAGATCCTCGGGACAAGCCCGAGGATGACGAAGATCGTAAAGCGCAGTGCGGCAAAAGATATCGCGTGTGTCTCACTCAGCCAGCTTAATCTTCTTACCGTTACTACGCGCGGCTTCTTCGATACGCTTGAACTCGGCATCCGCCTTCTCGTACTCAGCGCGAAAATCCGGATCGGCCATCAGTTTGTGTTTCAGTTCTGCTATTGTGGCCATGACGCCAAATCCCCGATACTAAAGCACCAACAAAATACCCTGTCTGTGGCTACCCTACAAACTCCACGAATGTGTGATCCTCGCCGACAAGTTCTTCATCGATGATCGCCGCGATTACCTGCCAGTCGCCGCCGGCAAGCCCGGCCCCGATCTTCGGGTAGCCGATACGCTGGCCCGCATAACGCGCCTTCACAGTCCTCATGGCACTGCGGATCGCATCGTAATCCGCCAATATGCCATCACCGCGCCAGTGGAACTGCGTGTACGCATTGACGACATCGAAAAGACAGTCGCCGCGCTCGATCGACGCCACAGAGATAGTACCAAGCTTGGCGGCATCTGCTTTGGCGGTTTTACAGTCCGCCGCATAGGCCTCGGGAAACTGCTTCTTGATCGATAGCGCAATGCCCTTACCCATCTGGCACTGACAATTACAGCCATGCAGGATGACGTCAAAACTACCGTCGAGCACGAGCGCGAGCAGATCGCCCTGAATCGTTTTCATCTTTGCATCCTGTAAATGTTCATCGTCTGGAAGGCTGGCTCACCCCTTGGCCAGTTCCCGTTCCAGCGCCGAAACCAGCCGGTTGTCCTGCGGCTCCACATCCGGTGCGAAACGCGCCACCACCCGACCATCGCGACCGATCAGGAATTTCTCGAAATTCCAGACGATCTCGCCGCCATCCTTCAACTCCAGCCCCAGCGAACGCAGGCGCTCCTTCATCGGTCCATCGCCGGTCGTCGGCAGGTCAATGGATGTCAGCGCCTTGTAAAGCGGGTGCTGGTCCCGGCCCTTCACCGAGATCTTGGAGAAAATCGGAAACTTTACATCATATGTCAGCTGGCAGAATTCGACGATTTCCGCATCGGTGCCCGGTTCCTGCTCCTTGAAATTGTTGGCCGGGAAGGCCGCAATCACAAAGCCTTCGCCCTGCTTGTCTTCATAGAGCTTTTCCAGCCCCTCATACTGCTTGGTCATGCCGCATTTGGAAGCGACATTGACCACCAGCATGACCTTGCCCTTGTATTCGGACAACGAGGTCTGGCGCCCGTCGGCCAACGTGACGGGGATGGAGAGAATATCGGCCATGGAAAACTCCTAAAGACGGCAATGCAGTTGGCGGCACTCTATCGCGCAGCCGCCCATTGTCCAGCATGGCAAAAATCGTCTAACTCGCGGCAGTTGTTTGAAACATTTTGTTCGCTCAGGCATTATCACGCCACTTTCGTACCGCCTCTCGCATCCCCGGAGCCCCATGACAACCCAGCAGATCCTCGCCTTTGCCGTGATTGCGGCGATGATGGCCGTCTTCATCTGGGATCGTTTTCGCTATGATGTGGTCGCCTGCTGCGCGCTGGTTCTCGCTGTAACCGTGGGTGTCGTGCCGTTCGACAAGGCGTTTTCCGGCTTTTCCGACGATATCGTCATCATCGTCGGTTCAGCGCTGATCGTCTCGGCCGGCGTTGCCCGTTCCGGCATCGTCGATACGGCGATCAAAAAGTTCTTTCCCAATCTCAATTCGCTGCACACCCAGCTGGCATTGCTGATGATTGTGGTGGCTGTTCTGTCCGCCTTCATCAAGAATATCGGCGCGCTGGCGATCATGATGCCGGTCGCCTTCCAGTTCGCCAAGAAATCCGGTGTCTCACCCTCGAAATACCTGATGCCGATGGCATTTTCCGCGTTGCTCGGCGGTTTGATGACGCAGATCGGCACCTCACCCAATATCGTCGTTTCGCGCATCCGCGAGGAACTGACCGGCCAGTCCTTCACCATGTTCGATTTCACCCCGATGGGTGTCATCCTTTGCGTTGTCGGTATCGTGTTTCTGCTGTTCTTCCACTGGCTCGTGCCGAGCAGAACCAAGCAAACCAGTTCTCTGGAAGAAGCCGTCGAGATCAGCAACTACACATCCGAAGTGACGATCACGCCGCAATCGACCGTGCTGGAAAAGGCGCTGGGAGAACTGCTGAAACTCGGCGATGGCGAAGTGATCGCCAATGCCGTTCTGCGCGGCACATCGCGCATGGCCCCCTTCCCGGATTTGAAACTGCGCGAAAACGATATCGTGCTGCTGGAAGGCCCATCGAAGGCGCTGGACCGCATCGTGTCCGGTGCCAAGCTGCAACTTTCCGGCAAGCCTCTGATGGAAAACGGCAAGGACCAGGCCGACGTGATTTCTATCGAGGCGATCATTAGCCAGGAATCGCCGCTCAAGGGTCTTTCGGCAAAGGAACTGGCGCTGTCCTACACGCGCGGCGTCAATCTTCTCGCCATCAGCCGCCACGGCGAACGGGTCAAGGAAAGGCTGGCGAGCCTGACTCTGATGGCCGGCGATGTGATCGTGCTGCAGGGATCCCGCAAGAACATGCCGGGCATCATGCAGGATTTTTCGCTGTTTCCGCTGGCCCAGCGCGAAGTGCTGCTCGGCACCCGCCGCCGCGCCGTCATTCCGCTGATCATTCTCGCTCTTGCAATGGCCGCAACCGCCGTTGGCTGGGCGCCCGTCCCGGTCGCCTTCTTCGCGGCAGCATTGGGCATGGTCGTCTTTCGCGCCATTCCGCTCACAGATTTCTACAAGTCGGTCGATGGGCCGATCCTCGTCATGTTGGCAGCGCTGATCCCGGTGTCCGACAGTCTGCGCACAAGCGGCGGCAGCGAACTGATTGCCGGCTGGCTGGGTCAGGCGGCGGCAACGCTGCCAGCCTGGGGCGCGCTCGGTCTGATCCTGATCACCGCCATGGCAGTAACGCCCTTCCTCAACAATGCCGCCACCGTGCTGGTCATGGGCCCGATCGCGGCCAGTTTCGCGACCAATCTCGGCTTCAGGCCGGAAGCCTTTCTGATGGCAGTGGCTATCGGTGCCGGCTGTGATTTTCTCACCCCCGTCGGCCATCAGTGCAACACGCTGGTGTTTGGTCCCGGCGGCTACAAATTCTCAGATTACCCGCGCCTCGGTCTTCCACTCTCTTTCCTGATCATATTGGTGAGCATCCCCGCATTGCTCTATGTCTGGCCAGTCAGCTGACGCCGGTAAGACACTGCTAGGGTCGTTGGCCCCAAAAACCTTGACGCTGCCAGCTGAATATGGCCTAAGCCTGCACCAATCCCTATTCCCGGAACAGGCTTGGCGCCGCCCGATATTAACGGGCAGCGCGCCTTGAAAAAGAGCAGCACAATGATCCATCCGACCCCGCGCGTCCGTATCGCTCCCTCGCCGACCGGCGAACCCCATGTCGGCACCGCCTATATCGCGCTTTTCAACTACCTCTTTGCCAAAAAGCATGGCGGCGAGTTCATCCTGCGTATCGAGGATACCGATGCCACCCGCTCGACGCTGGAATTCGAAGAGCGTGTTCTGGATGCCTTAAAATGGACCGGCCTGACATGGGCGGAAGGCCCGGATGTCGGCGGACCTTACGGCCCGTATCGCCAGTCCGAGCGCAAGGACATGTACCAGCCCTACGCGCAGGACCTGCTCGACAAGGGCCACGCCTTCCGCTGCTTCTGCACGCCGGAACGTCTGGACGAGATGCGCGAAGGCCAACGCGCCGCCGGCAAGCCGCCGAAATACGATGGTCTCTGCCTGCGCTACAGCGCCGAGGAAGTCAGCGCCAAGATGGCAGCCGGCGAAGGCTCCGTCGTGCGCATGAAAATCCCGACCGAAGGCTCGTGCGATTTCACCGACGGTGTTTACGGCGACGTATCGATCCCGTGGGATTCGGTTGACATGCAGGTGCTCATCAAGGGCGACGGCATGCCGACCTATCACATGGCCAACGTCATCGACGACCATCTGATGAAGATCACCCATGTCGCGCGCGGCGAGGAGTGGCTGGCTTCGGTGCCGAAGCACATCCTGCTGTATCGCTACTTCGGCTGGGAAGCGCCGGTGTGGATGCACCTGTCGCTGATGCGCAATGCCGACAAATCAAAACTGTCGAAGCGCAAGAACCCGACCTCGATCAGCTACTATTCCGCTCTGGGTTACCTGCCGGAAGCCCTGATGAACTTTTTGGGCCTCTTCTTCGTGCAGATCGCCGAAGGCGAAGAGCTGCTGACCATGGAAGAGCTGATCGGCAAATTCGACCCGGAAGCGCTGTCCAAGGCCGGTGCGATTTTCGACCTGCAGAAGCTGGACTGGCTGAACGGCCGCTGGCTGCGCGAAAAGCTGTCGCCGGAAGAATTTGTTGCCCGCACGCTGGAATGGGCGCTGGAAAACCAGCGTCTGACCGAAGGCCTGAAACATTCGCAGAGCCGCATCACCAAGCTCGGTGATCTCCCGAACCTTGCCGGCTTCCTGCTCGCCGCCGACGTCAATCTGACACCGGCTTCGTTTGCGGGCCTGAAGACATCGCCGGAAGATACGCTGCTGATCATCAACACGGTTCAGGCCGACATCGAAAAGATGATCGAATGGAACGTCGAAGCCATCGACGCCGAGCTGCGCGCCGTTGCCGACAAGCTGGAGAAGAAGCTGCGCGTCGTCACGCCGCCGCTGTTCATCGCCATGTCGGGTTCGCAGCGTTCGCTGCCACTGTTCGATAGCATGGCGATCCTTGGCCGTTCGGTCGTGCGCCAGCGTCTGAAGATTGCGGCCACTGTCGTTTCGTCCATGGTCGGCGACGGCAAGTAATATCGGGAGCTGCCGGAATCGGCAGCATTCTGCAACGAACACAGCCCTTAAAGGCGAAAAACCATGACCGACACCAAGACCGAAACCGCCCTCTCCTCCGACGCCACCGAAGTGCGCGCGCAAAAGCTCGCAAAGCTGCGCGAAACCATCGGCGACGTTTATCCGGCGCATTTCCACCGCACCATCACCAACGCGGAACTGGCGGAAAAATACAAGGACCTCGAGTCCGACGTCGAAACCACCGATGTCGTCACCGTTGCCGGCCGCGTTTATTCCTCGCGCAACTCGGGCATGTTCATGGACATCCATGACGCCGGCGGAAAGATCCAGATCTTCTCCCACAAGGATGTCACGCCCGAAGAAGCCCGCAACATGCTGGCGATGATCGATCTCGGCGACATTATCGGCGTTACCGGCATCGTGCGCCGCACCAAGCGTGGCGAGCTGTCGATTAGCGCTCGCGAAATCACCATGCTGACCAAGTCGCTTCTCCCCATGCCGGAAAAGTGGAACGGCATTGCCGACGTCGAGATCCGCTATCGCAAGCGCCACCTCGACATCATGAGCAACGACGAATCCAAGCTGCGTTTCCAGCAGCGCTCGAAAATCGTTTCGGGCATCCGCCGCTTCATGGAAGAAGACGGTTTTATGGAAGTCGAAACGCCGATGCTGCATTCGGTTTATGGCGGTGCAACGGCCGATCCGTTCAAGACCCACCACAACACGCTGAAGCAGGACATGTACCTGCGCATCGCGCCGGAACTTTTCCTGAAGCGCACGCTGGTATCGGGCCTCACCGACAAGGTGTTCGAGGTCAACCGGAATTTCCGCAACGAAGGCGTTTCCACCCGGCACAATCCTGAATTCACCATGATGGAATGCTACTGGGCCTATGCCGATTACGAGGACATCATGGACCTCGTGGAGCGCATGTTCGCCGAACTGGCGATGAAAATCCACGGCTCCACCGAGTTCATGTACGGCGACAAGGAAATGTCCTTCAAGGGCCCGTTCAAGCGCGTGCCGATGCCTGACGCCGTCAAGGAAGTGACCGGCATCGACTTCCTCGCCATGAAGACCGACGAGGAAGCCCGCACCGCCGCCAAGGCTGCCGGTTTCGAAGTCGAGAAGGACTGGACCTGGGGCGAATGCCTCGCCTTCATCTTCGAAGAGAAGGTCGAAGGCACGCTGATCCAGCCGAGCCACGTCACCCATTTCCCGAAGGACATTTCGCCCTTCGCCAAGGAAGTGCCGGGCGAACCGCGCCTCGTCGAACGTTTCGAAACCTATTGCAATGCCTGGGAACTGGGCAATGCCTTCTCCGAACTGAATGACCCGGAAGAACAGCGCAAGCGCATGGTCGAGCAGCTGGAACAGGCCCACGCCCGCGGCGAAAAGGACAAGCAGCTGGACGACGAGTTTCTGGACGCGATCGATCAGGGCATGCCGCCGGCCGGTGGCCTCGGCATCGGCGTCGACCGCCTGACCATGCTCCTGACAAACGCCCCGTCGATCCGCGACGTCATTCTCTTCCCGGCCCGCAAGGCCAAGGCAGACTGATTGCTATCGGAGCGCGCATCGCAAGGTGCGCGCCAATGGTTCAAACGAAAACTGCGCAGCTGAGAGTCAGCGGCGCCGTTTTGGTTTGATGGTATTTCGTCATCCTCGGGCTCGTCCCGCGGATCTAATCACGTCAAAAACATCAGGCAATTGCAGATCCTCGGGTCAAGCCCGAGGACGACGGTGGAGAGCTTAATGCCCCGCCGGTTCGGTCACCTTTGGCTCAGCCGCCTTGGCCTCATGTCCAGTATCTTCGGCCGGATGATCTCCGGCTGCAGCAGTCGTTCCTGCATCAATCGCAGGCGCCTCTTCCGTCTTGTCACCAAAAAACATGCCGGTGATGGAGCTGAGAAAACCTTTTTCCTGCGGGGTCGAGGCAACCACCTCGCCGCCATCAGGCGTGCCGTGTGCATCGGCAGCCGGAGCATCATGGGCCTCTGCCGGTGCGGCATCGTGGCCTTCGGCGGCCGGCTTTTCGCCGTGGCCAGCAGCCTCGCCGCCACCATGGCCACCTTCGGACCCCTTGGCTTTGCCGGCGCCGCCGTGACCACCTTCCGGCGTCGCGACAATCGGTTCGATGCAATCTTCGAAATCCGTCAGGCTTGCCGCCATGCCGTCAATGTCTTCATAGGGCAGATCGACGCGCATGCCGTAATACTGGCCGGTCGCATCGGCAGTGCCATCGAGATAAAAGGCCGCCAGCGGATGGTTCATCACCCCATCCGGCACTTTTGCAGGATCGGGCGTATAGATGACCTGCGCACCGATGGCACGGCCGCGCATGGCGGCGCGGTCGGTCGGACCGGCCTTGTCGAGAATGGCGATCTGCACGAGATCGGCCTTTTCGGATTCTTGCACCGCCTTGGCGACACGTACAGCGGTGCGTACCCGCGCCGGACCATCACCCGTGTCGGCGACGACATATTTGCGCACCCAATATTGATGATCGCGCTTGATCTTCACCGTCTGAACGGTGGAACAGGTAAGCCCGTTAAGACTTGCGGATGAGGAACCTAGCAATCCGGCATGGCTGACGTAAAGCGCTGCCGCGCCGCTGCCACCGCCGAAAACGACGATGCCGCCGAGGATCAGGGCAAGCTTGCGCGAGAGCCGGATCTTGATGCCTTTCACGTACCAAGCCCCGGCATGGTCTACCCCGATTTACTCACTACACATCTGGAATACTGAGCCGATACTCACTCATTCCTATTGAGGAACCTTTAATTCACTAATGTTTTCCACGCGAAAATGATGCCAATATTGGTTGCATCCGTACCAGAACGAACCAGACGGCTGTGCGCTTGAATGTTTCGGCCAGCTTTTATCGCGCTCCATCTCCCGTATCGTCGGCCGGAGGGTTATCGACGATGAGCCCGCAACCGGACACATCATCGCGATCTTGTTGCGAATGATTTGCAATAGCATTGACAGCGTCAAAATCTGCGCTAGTCTCTAATGCAAATGACTTGCAACAGCAGAAACGGTTTCCATGTCCCTTTTGAGAATTGCATGCCTTGTTACCGGCCTTCTCGCCCTGCCCTTAGCCGCGCAGGCCCAGAGCCCATCGGGAGAGAAGCCAAAAGTCGTCACCACCTTCACCATCATTGCCGATATGGCCAAGAACGTTGCCGGTGATGCCGCAACCGTTGAAAGCATCACCAAGCCGGGTGCCGAGATCCACAATTACCAGCCGACGCCACGCGACCTTCTGCGCGCCCGCGATGCCGATCTGGTCCTGCGCAACGGTCTCAATCTCGAACTCTGGTTCGAACGGTTCCTGAAAAACCTCGGCGACGTGCCGAGCATCACGGTTTCGGATGGCGTCACCCCGATGGCGATTGCCGGCGGCGCCTATCAGGGCAAACCCAACCCGCATTCCTGGATGTCACCGGATAATGCGCTGATCTATGTCGAGAACATTCGCAAGGGTCTGGCGCAGGTCGATCCGGCCCACGCAGATGTCTACGCCGCCAATGCCAAAACCTATTCGGACAAGATCCGCGCGCTCAGCCAGCCGATCCGCGAGGAACTGCAAAAGCTGCCGGAGAACAAACGCTGGCTGGTGACGAGCGAAGGCGCATTCTCCTATCTCGCCCGCGATTTCGGCCTGAAGGAACTCTATCTCTGGCCCGTCAATGCCGACAGTCAGGGCACACCGCAACAGGTGCGCGCCGTCATCGACGCCATGCGCGAACACGGTGTGAAGGTGATCTTTTCGGAAAGCACCGTCTCCGACAAGCCGGCCAGACAAGTAGCCTCCGAAACGGGTGCTGCTTATGGCGGCGTGCTTTACGTGGACTCGCTTTCGGAAGCCGATGGCCCGGTCCCGACCTATCTCGATCTTCTGCGCGTCACCTCGGAAACCATTGCAAAGGGTTTGGCACAATGATGATGGGCAGCGTCAAACCGGTCGCTACCGGTATCAAACTCGACAATGTCAGCGTCGCCTATCGCAATGGTCACACGGCGCTGAAACATGCCAGTTTTGAGGTGCCGAAGGGCACGATCACCGCACTTGTCGGTGTCAACGGTGCCGGTAAATCCACCCTCTTCAAGGCGATCATGGGCTTTGTCTCGGTCAACGAGGGCACGGTCGAAATCCTCGGGCTTCCGGCCCGCGAGGCGCTGAAAAAGAACCTCGTCGCTTATGTGCCGCAGTCGGAAGAAGTCGATTGGGATTTTCCGGTGCTCGTTGAAGACGTGGTGATGATGGGCCGCTACGGCCATATGAATTTTCTCCGCATCCCTTCCCGCCGTGACCATGACATGGTGACGCAAGCGCTGAAGCGCGTGAACATGGAGGAATACCGCAAGCGCCAGATCGGCGAGCTTTCCGGGGGCCAGCGCAAACGTGTGTTTCTCGCCCGCGCACTTGCACAGGAAGGTCAGGTCATCCTGCTCGACGAACCCTTTACAGGTGTCGACGTGACGACCGAAGAACAGATTATCACGCTGTTGAAGGCGCTGCGCGACGAAGGTCGCGTGATGCTGGTGTCCACCCACAATCTCGGCAGCGTGCCGGACTTTTGCGACCGCACCGTCTTCGTGAAAGGCACCGTGCTCGCCTACGGCAAAACCGAGGACACATTCAACGAAGCCAACCTCGAAAAGGCTTTTGGCGGCGTGTTGCGCCATTTCATTCTCGGCGGCCGCGACCTGCATGACGACGAGGACCCGCGCCACGTCAAGGTTTTCACCGACGACGAACGCCCTTACGTCACCTATGGCAACGGCAAAGAGAAGCAAACGGAGGCTCAAAATGCTCCAGACGCTTCTTGAACCTTTTACCTATGGCTACATGCTCAACGCCATCTGGGTCTCCGCCCTTGTCGGCGGCGTCTGCGGTTTTCTCTCCGCCTACCTGATGCTGAAAGGCTGGTCGCTGATCGGTGATGCACTGTCCCACTCGATCGTTCCCGGCGTCGCCGGCGCCTTCATGCTCGGCCTGCCCTTCTCCATCGGCGCCTTTCTCTCCGGCGGTCTTGCAGCACTTGCCATGCTCTTCCTCAACCAGCGCACCCGCCTCAAGGAAGACGCGATCATCGGCCTGATCTTCACCTCCTTCTTTGGCCTAGGCCTGTTCATGGTGTCCCTGTCGCCGACCTCCGTCGATATCCAGACCATCGTCATGGGCAATGTTCTCGCCATCTCTCCCGGCGATACGCTGCAACTGGTCATCATAGGCACGGTCAGTCTCGCCGTGCTGGCGCTGAAATGGAAAGACCTGATGGTCACCTTTTTCGATGAAAACCACGCCCGCACCATCGGACTGAAACCCGATGTGCTGAAAGTGGTGTTCTTCGCTCTGCTGGCCGCCTCCACCGTCGCCGCCATGCAGACCGTCGGCGCCTTTCTCGTCGTCGCCATGGTCGTCACACCCGGTGCCACCGCCTATCTGCTGACCGACCGTTTTCAGCGCGTCATCCTGATGGCGCTCGCCATCGGCGCCGGCACCAGCTTTCTCGGCGCATACCTCTCCTATTTCCTCGATGGCGCCACCGGTGGCATCATCGTCGTCGCCCAGACCCTCATCTTCCTCACTGCCTTTGTGTTCGCCCCCAAACACGGCATGCTTGCCTCGCGTCGCCGCCTGAAAGCCTCGTTGCGAGACGCCGACCCGGAAAACATGTCGGAGACAGCCGCATGAGCGACACGATCGACCTTCTCCTCTTCCCGTTCCAGATCGATTTCATGCGCACCGCCTTTGCGGTGACCATGATGATCGCGCTGCCGATGGCCATCCTCTCCTGTTTTCTGGTGCTGAAGGGCTGGTCGCTGATGGGCGATGCGGTCAGCCATGCCGTGCTGCCGGGTGTGGTCATTGCCTATATTCTGGCGATCCCGCTTTCCATCGGCGCTTTCGTCGCCGGCATGGTCTGTGCACTGGCAACGGGTTTCCTCAAGGAAAACAGCCGCATCAAGGAAGACACCGTGCTCGGCATCGTCTTCTCCGGCATGTTCGGCCTGGGCCTGGTGCTTCACGTCAAGGTTCAGGCCGATGTGCATCTCGACCACATCCTGTTCGGCGACATGCTCGGAATCCTGCCCTCCGACCTCATCGAAACCACGCTGATCGCCATCGCCTCGACCATCTTCCTGCTGATTTTTCGCAAGGACCTGCTCGTCCACGCCTTCGACGAACAGCACGCAAAAGCCATCGGCCTGCCGACGCGTATCCTGCATTACGGCCTGCTCGCCGTGCTGTCACTGACTGTGGTTGGCGCCCTGAAGGCAATCGGCATCATCCTCTCGGTCGCTCTTCTCGTCGCACCCGGCGCCATCGCTTTCCTGCTGACCCGCCGTTTCACCACAATGATGATCACGGCAGTGGCGGTCGCACTCGGCTGCTCGCTCGGCGGCATCTACCTCGCCTTTTTCCTCGACAGCGCCCCCGCCCCCACCATCGTGCTGCTGATGACGACCGTGTTCATTCTGGCCTTCATCCGCACCATGCTGCAAACCCGGCGCGCTGCGGTATGAAAGACAAGCGGGCATATGCCCGCTTGTCTTTCATCAGATCCGGGTATATACCCTGAAAAATGTCGAACGATACATGCCACTGTGTTCTGCTGCGCAAGGCCGCCCGCAAGGTCTCGTCCTATTACGACGAGGCCCTTGCGCCGCTTGGCATCAATATCGGCCAGTTCAGCATGCTTCGAAACATCCGCCGCACGGAACCGGTATCGCTTACCGATCTGTCGCACCGGCTGGAACTCGACCGCTCGACGGTCGGGCGCAATGCGAAAGTGCTGGCTCGCATGCAGCTGATCAAGATCGGCCATGGCGAGGACCAGCGCGAAGCCGTGCTGACCATCGCGACAAAAGGCCATGACATTCTGGAAAAAGGCGCACCGCTCTGGGATGGCGTTCAGGACGATATCGATGCCCGCCTCGGCGAAGACAAAGCAAGGCAATTGCAGGAACTGCTGACCACGCTCTGATTTTTCAAACCATATGCGGGCAGATACCCGCTTTTAACGCAAGGCCCACGGCCATGAAGGGGAAGACCGCATGATCTCGAATGGCATCGCCGGCTGGATGGCGAAAAGAAACCTGCATTACGGCTGGGTTGTCGCCGCCACCACCTTCCTCACCATGCTGGCCACCGCCGGTGCCATGGGCTCGGCCGGCGTGATGATCCAGCCGCTGCATCAGGAATTCGGCTGGGACATTGCCGATATTTCCACCGCCATGGCCGTACGCCTCGTTCTGTTCGGCCTGCTTGGCCCCTTCGCCGCCGCCTTCATGAACCATTTTGGCATTCGTCAGGTGGTGTCGACGGCGCTTGGCATGATCGTCTTCGGCATCCTCGCCTCGTTTTTCATGACGGAAGTCTGGCACCTGCTGCTGCTCTGGGGTGTGGTTATCGGCGTCGGCACCGGCATGACCGCGCTGGTGCTCGGCGCCACCGTTGCCAGCCGCTGATTTTCCAAGCGTCGCGGTCTCGTCATCGGACTGATGACGGCCAGCAACGCTACCGGCCAGCTGGTTTTCCTGCCGCTTCTCGCCGCGCTGACCGAGGCCTATGGCTGGCGCACCGCACTGACCCTGACGGTCGCCGTGCTCGCCACCGCCTTTATCCTCGTTTTCCTGCTGATGCGCGATCATCCCGCCGATCTCGGCTTGCCCGCCTATGGTGAAAGCACCGTCACCACGCCGCCCAAACAGGATCATAACTTCCTCACCACCCTGGTATCGCCGCTCGTTACGCTCAAAAGCGTGTCCGGCAATCCGGTCTTCTGGGTGCTGTTCGGCACGTTTTTCGTCTGCGGCCTCTCCACCAATGGCCTGATCCAGACCCACTGGATCTCGATCTGCGGCGATTTCGGCATGGCCGCTGTCACCGCCGCCGGAACGCTCGCCGTCATCGGCATTTTCGACTTTTTCGGCACGATCGCCGCCGGCTGGCTGTCCGACCGCTATGACAACCGCATCCTGCTCTTCTGGTTTTACGCCCTGCGCGGCCTGTCGCTGATCTACCTGTCATTCTCCGGCTTCAGCGTCGTCGAACTTTCCGTCTTCGTCATCTTTTACGGCCTCGACTGGGTTGCCACCGTACCGCCAACCGTCAAACTCGCCGCCGAAAACTTTGGTCGTGAAAAAGCCGGTCTCGTGTTCGGCTGGGTATTTGCCGGCCACCAGCTGGGCGCCGCCACCGCTGCTTTCGGCGCCGGTTTCTTCAAAAGCGATTACGACACATACATGCCGGCCCTGCAGATCGCCGGCGTCATGTGCCTGCTTGCCGCCGTGTCGGTTATGCTGCTGAGAAAACCGGGATCGGCGACGCTGGTGCCGAAAGCCGCCTGAGAATCCGCCAGCTCGCCAAACCAATGATATTTTCACCGCGCCAGAATTCAGCTATCGTCTGATTCTGGCGCGGTCCACGCCTCCCCCCTCCATCGGGAAAGTAGATTTCATACGGGACTTATTCGGCGATCAAACCGACTAACGAGCACGCACAAGGAGGGACTGCGACCACCGCTCGCCTAGGAGGTTTTGATGAAACTATCTGCACCCATCTACCAGCTGAAGCGCGAGGCCAAAGACATGGCCCGTCTGCAGGCAATTCCCCTGCATGCCGCACTCGATCATGTCGCCGGCAAGGAAGGCTTTGTCAGCTGGAGCCTGCTTGCAGCCCGGCATGCATCGGCTTCGCCCGCTGAAAAACTCTATTCTCACCTGAAGGACGGGGATTTTGTCCTCATCGGAGCACGCCCCGGCAAAGGCAAGACGCTGCTGGCACTTGAGCTGCTGGTCAATGCCGCAAAAGCCGGCCGCCATGCAGTGTTCTTTACCTTGGAATATACGGAAAAGGATATCGTCGGGCGTTTCGAAAAACTCGGCGTCAAGCCGAGCGACATCCGAAATATTGTCTTTGATTGTTCAGATCGGATCAGTGCCGATCACATCATGGCGGCGATGCGGGAAGCGCCCAAGGGCACGGTTGCGGCCGTCGATTACCTGCAGTTACTCGACCAACGCCGCGAAACTCCGCCGCTTGCCCGTCAACTTGAAAGCTTGAAGCATTTTGCCGTCGAGCGCGCTCTGACTTTAATCTTCATTTCCCAGATCGACCGCTCTTACGATCCATTGGCTAAAGTCTATCCCGACATGACGGATGTACGGCTGCCTAATCCCATGGACCTCGGGCTGTTCAACAAGGCCTGCTTCCTAAACGGCAGTGGAACGGCCCAGATCCTTTTTCAGAATTGAAAAACGCCTGAAGCAACAAAGGCCGCGGAACACCGCGGCCTTTGCCAAAAGATCAGCTTGGTCCGATGCCTTAAGCAGCAGCGAGCTGCAGCTCCTTCTTCACCAGTTCGCGCAGGGCCACGAGGTCCTTGGCGAACAGGCGAATACCGTCCGACAGCTTTTCGGTCGCCATCTGGTCTTCGTTCAGCATCCAGCGGAAGGTCTTTTCGTCCATCTTGATCGGGGCAACGGCCTCGAACTTTTCAGGCGACAGCTTGCGCTCCAGCGTGCCTTCGGCCTTGTCCAGCTCGTCGAGCAGGTTCGGCGCGATCGTCAGACGGTCGCAACCGGCCAGCGCTTCGATTTCGCCGACATTGCGGAACGAGGCGCCCATGACGATCGTCTTGATGCCGTTGGCCTTGTAGTAGTTGTAGATCGAGCGGACCGAGACGACGCCCGGATCGGTCTCCGACGTGTAGTCCTGGCCGGTCGCCTTCTTGTGCCAGTCGAGGATACGGCCGACGAAGGGCGAGATCAAAAATGCCTTGGCATCGGCGCAGGCAACGGCCTGAGCGTGGCTGAACAGAAGCGTCAGGTTGCAGTCGATGCCTTCGGCCTGCAGCTTTTCGGCAGCCTTGATGCCTTCCCAGGTGGAAGCCAGCTTGATGAGAATGCGGTCACGCTCGATACCGCGCGCCTTGTAGGCGGCGATGATCTCGTGCGCCTTCTTGATCGAGGCTTCGGTATCGAAGGACAGGTCGGCATCGACTTCGGTCGAGACGCGGCCCGGAACGATGGCGGCAAGCGCTGCGCCGACATCAATGGCCAGACGGTCGGCAACGGCTGCGGCAACGGCGTCCGCATCGCCACCCTGGGTGCGGCCCCAGGCAACGGCTTCCTTCACCTTGTCGGCAAAGATCGAGGTGTTGATCGCCTTCAGGACGATCGACGGGTTGGTGGTGCAATCCACAGGTTTCAGGCGGGCAACGGCTTCGATGTCACCAGTATCGGCGACAACGGTGGTCATGGCGCGCAGCTGCTCTAGTTTCGATGTCATCGGCAAAATCCTCGCTTTTAAAACCCAACGCCCGGCAGGCGTTTCTGATCCCTCGACAGTTATATGGATAACAGCGCTGGACAGGAAAGAAGTCAAGACATTTGTCTTCTTGAATTGACATATGTTCCATCCATGACGATATCATGGCATCCAATCGAGATAGTGCGCCTGCGGGCAAATGCGAGGATGCCTTGGTCAAGCTCAGACGCGACACCCACACCGCCGTTTCCGATTCAGGATCGCAGCGCCTGCGCGCCGCATGGCTTTATTACAATCAGGGCCTGACCCAGAAGGATGTCGCCGAACGCCTCGGAATCAGCCGCTCCACCGTCATCCGCATGCTGGACGAGGCAATGAAACGCTCGGAAGTGCAGATCTGGATCAGCGAAGGCGTCGATACCTGTCTTGAACTCGCCACCCGGCTGGAGCGCGCCTATGGGCTGGATGAAGCGGTCGTCGTGCCCGCCCCAAAAGACGACAGCGCCGAAGCACTCGCCAGCGCCGTTGGCCTCGCGCTCGGACAGTTTTTGTCCGACGTCATCCAGAACGACATGACCATCGGCGTCGGCTGGGGCCGCACCATGACGGCATCACTTTCCAGCTTTCGGCCGCCGCGCCGGGAAAACTGCAAGGTCGTGTCGCTGCTCGGCGGCATCGTCGCGGTGCAGAAAACCAATCCCATCGATTTCACATGGCGGTTCGCCGGCCAGCTGGGCGCGGAATGTTTCATGTTCCTCGCCCCGCTTCTGGTCGATAGCGTCGCCACCAAACGGGCTTTGATCGAAAAATGCGGCCTCGATGCTGTTTATGATCTTGCCGAAAATCTCGACCTCGCCGTGGTCAGCTGCGGCGATATCGGCCCGCATTCGACCTCGCTGTCGGAAGGTTTCATCTCGAAAACCGAACTCGACCGTCTGATCTCGGCCGGCTGCGTCTGCGACACGATGTTCAATTTTCTCGATGCGGACGGAAAGTCTGTCGATCACAAGCTCAACGAGCGGGTGATGTCGATCGATCTCGATACGCTGAAAAAGGCAAAACACATCGTGCTCTCCTCTGGTGGCGCCCATCGCGCCACCGCCATCCGCGCCACGATAAGGCGGGTAGGCTGCAATACGCTGATTACGGATGAGGCGGCGGCGGTGGAATTGTTGCGGCTGGCAGAAAGTGGGTAGAACACCCCGCTTGATCACGGATCAGGAAGTGCGACCCACAAATTTTGAAAGGTTAAATCCGCTCAAAATTGCGCAGGGTCATCCCTCTATCCCGTAATGCCGTTCCAACTGGTGCCAGCTTTCGTCCATCGCGTAGGCCGCAGAAATCAATGGAATGCCCACATGGCCGAACAGGATGGACAGCTGGCGTTCCGCCTGATGCTCGGGCAGGCCGGCGACCTGGTTACTATAGATGACCGATACCAGTCCGGTTCTATCCGCGCCTGACAGGCAATGTATCAGGATGGGTTTGGGCGCGTCTTTCATAAGAGCCACCAGCTTGTCGGCTTCCGGGCCGGTCAATTGCTTGTAGGCCGACATACGGAAATTGATGTGGCGTATATCGAGCTTGCGGGCGGCTGCAATCTCGTCATCGTACCAGGCCTGATTATCATTCTCGCCGCGCAAATTGACGATGGTGCGGATACCATACTGCTTGACGTAACGTTCGATCTGGTCCGGCGTCGGTTGCGCCGAGCGATACAGTTCGCCGGGAATGACGGTATGAAAATTACCGCTGAGATGCAGCACGCCGATATAACCGCCGCCGCCTGCCAGAGCGATGAAAAACACCATAACCAGCCGCTGCAGCCAAGTTTTCGAGACCATATCGTGCGCTCCATCCACATGTGGCAGGTACGAACGGCCCGCCGTTGATGAATTCGATACGGAGCGAAACTGACAGGATGCTGAAGGCAGGACGCAGGCACCGGCTCACTGCCCTCGATGTTAAATCCGGCATGTTCCCAATAAAAAACGGAGACAATACTGGTTTCAACAATAAACGCCGAATACATCCCATGCGACGGCACGAATTTGCATATATGACTTGCCTCGTCTTGCGTGACATCGGGCAAGAAATAGGGGTGACGATACCCGTGGGAGGAATTAGAATGATCAGGAAAACCACAGCTCTTGCTGCAGCATTTCTCGTCGCAGGCGCTTTTACCGCAAGCGCGCAGACGACAGGAGACTGGGTACTCGGCAATTACAAGGGTGCCGGTTACTGGTTTCCGGGCATCATCGACAAGATTGCCGACGGCAAGGTGACGATCCGTTATGACGACGGGGACAAGGAAACCGTCGCGATGGGCAATGTCCGCCCGTACAACTGGGCGATCGGCACGAAGGTGGAATGCAATTTCAAGGGCAAGGGTGACTGGTATAGCGGCACCATCTCTTCGCTCGCCGGCGAAAAAATCGGCATCAACTATGACGATGGCGACAAGGAAACGACGCGGACAGGCCGCTGCCGCTCGAACTGAGCTTTAGATTATCGCCCCGAAAGCCGGAACGGTTTTCGGGGCGATGTGATGTTTGATAACGCCACGGGGCGTTCGTCATCATCCGTCAGGCGCTGGCCGCTTCCCAGCCCAAAATAGCGCGTTTGCGGGTCAGGCCCCAGTGATACCCCGTCAGCGCTCCGCTTTTGCCGACCGCCCGATGACAGGGCACGACGAAGGAAATCGGATTGGCACCGATGGCAGCACCCACGGCGCGGCTCGCCTTCGGCTGACCTATATCGCAGGCGACATCGGAATAGGTCACGGCCTTGCCGAACGGAATTTTCAGAAGACTGCGCCACACCTTCATCTGGAAATCAGTGCCGATCAGCACGACCTGCAAGGGACGTTCCGCCGACCACTGCGAACGATCAAAGACACGGGCAATGTAATCTGCAGTGCCCGGCGTGTCCTCCACATAAGTGGCATTCGGCCAGCGCCGGGTCATGTCGTCGAGACAGGCCCGCTGATCTTCAAAACCATCAGCAAACGCAAGGCCGGCCAGACCACGGTCGGTTGCCATGACCAGCGCCCGACCGAAAGGCGACGGATGGAAACCATACCGGATCGTCAGCCCGCCGCCCTTCGCCTTCCACTCACCCGGCGACATCGCCTCATGCGTCACGAACAGATCGTGCAGGCGGCCGGGGCCGGACAGGCCGAGCTCATAGGAGGTTTCCAGAAGTGGCAGCTTTTCCGTGCCGAGCAGGCGCTTGGCATGATCCAGCGTCACCGCCTGCAGAAACGCCTTCGGCGACAGCCCGGCCCAACGCGTAAAAACCTTCTGCAGTTGCGTTGGCGACTGGCCAAGTTCGGCAGCGATCGCTTCCAGTGACGGCTGGGCGCGGTAATCGAGTGTGATCAATTCGATGACCCGGCGCACCGTGTCGTAATCGGAGCCCTCAGGCGTCACATCGACCGGCTGACCGGAAATCTTTGCAAGAGCGTTCATGGCATCTC
This sequence comes from Endobacterium cereale, assembly GCF_009617585.1. Lineage (GTDB taxonomy): Bacteria > Pseudomonadota > Alphaproteobacteria > Rhizobiales > Rhizobiaceae > Neorhizobium > Neorhizobium cereale. Next base: position 154,909 of record NZ_WIXI01000049.1, read on the forward strand.
TCCTTTGCCCGGAAGATGGCGTCATCGTGCCGTCTGCACCACCCGTTTCTTGCAGTTCTACAGGAGATATCATCGCTATCCGTCAGATTCTGCGTTTCACCGTGGCAAGAGCAGCCTTGAACGCTTTGGCAAAACTTTCACGATCATCAGGGTTGAGAAAGGAACCGACATCGGTGCGCTTGCCCTCGCCAGAGACATGCATGGCGGTGATGCCGAATTCCTCGTGCCGGGAAACCCCGAAACGCGCCCAGAACGGATTGAACCGATGCTCGACCGCAAGGCCCGCCGGGGAAATCTTTCGGATCGACAGATCGCTGCGTGTCACCGTCACCTGTTCACGCGCAAGGCCTGATCGGTAGTTGAACCGGAAAGCGACATAGAGTGCCAAAAAATCGAGCCCGAAAAACAGCCCCACCGGCCAAGCGCCGCTGACCACGAAAAACAGGCCATAAAGCAGGCAAACGGCGCCCGATACGCCGAGAAATACGCGAAAACCCTTCCGCCCGAGCGAGCGATGCGCGGTCAGTTCGGCGGCAAACACCGGCCGATCTTCCGAAGCATGGTCTTCCCAAGCATCAAGGTGCGCATCCACGTTGCTTTTCTCCGGGGCGGGTGGCAGTAAAAACCATGGCCGTTTTCAAGCTCAAATCCAGCACCCAAACTTTGCAAAAGTCAAATGCGGCAGGCGCGCCGCGCCGTCGCAAGGCTTTGCCGCGCTCCGCCTATTCGAAGGAGGAACGTACGGAAATCTTTCGCCGTTTCTCTATCCAGCGGCCGGAGCCGAAGGGCGAGCTGGAGCATGTGAACCCGTTCACGCTGGTGGTCGCCGTGGCGCTTTCTGCGCAGGCAACCGATGCCGGTGTGAACAAGGCGACACGCGAACTGTTCAAGATTGCCGATACGCCGGAAAAGATGCTGGCTTTGGGCGAAGACGGCGTAATCGCCCATATCAGGACGATCGGGCTGTTTCGCAACAAGGCAAAGAACGTCATCGCGCTCTGTCGCATGCTCATCGACGAGTTCGGCTCGGAAGTGCCGAAAACCCGAGAGGAACTGGTGCGCCTACCCGGCGTCGGCCGGAAGACGGCGAATGTGGTGATGTCCATGGCGTTCGGCGTGCCGACCATGGCGGTGGACACGCATGTGTTCCGTATCGCCAACCGCATTAAGCTGGCGCCCGGCAACACGCCGGATGACGTGGAAGACAATCTGATGCGGGTGATCCCGGAACAATATCTATACCACGCGCATCATTGGCTCATCCTGCACGGGCGTTATACCTGCAAGGCGCGAAAGGCAGAATGCGAACGCTGCGTGATCGCCGACATTTGCAAATACCCAGCCAAGAGCAACGACATCCCGGCACCGCTGGTGGAACTGCCGCCGCAGGTGATCGGCGGGGTTATCGCCGACGCTCTCGCCGAAAGCTGAGTTACCCCACAAAACTCGGATCGCGTTTCGACAGCGCCTTGTGCAGATGCACCATCAGGCCGGCGGCAAACAGCGGCGTCAGAAGGTTGACGAACGGGATGGCCAGGAAACCGGCGATCAGCATGCCTGCGAGAAACACCGTGGAGGAATGTTTGGCGCGAAACGCCTTGGCTTGCGCCACCGGACGAAACCGCATGGCGGCAAATTCGAAAAATTCTCGGCCGAGCAGGTAACCGTTCACCAGAAAGAAGGCGATCAGGTTGACTCCCGGGATGAACAGCATCAAGAGCGCGATGATGTTGCCGACGATGACGACGCCGAGAAACTGGATCGAGCCGATAATGGCCTGACCGAGCGGCAATTCCTTGCCCGGTGGATCGGCGGGATAGTCACGCTTTTCGAGCACCTCGGCCACATCGTCGAGAAACAGGCCGGCAATCAGCGCCGTCACCGGCGCGATCAGCAGGGCAAGCGCCAGCGCCAGACCGACACCGAACAGGATGCCGGCGATCAGCGCCAGAAACCCACCGAATTCCGGCATGGACGGCAGGAAAGCCGCAAACCACGGCCAGACATAGGTCAGCAAAACCTCCCGCAGGCCGAACCAAAGGCCCGCAAGGATCAGCAGCGTCAGCCCCAGCATTTTGAGGAAAACCGCGCGGCTTTCCGGCGCAAAAAGGTTGGTCAGCGAGCGGCGTGCGGCGTCGAGGATCATCGGCGTCTCCTTATGTCCGGCTGGATATGGGATTTGCGTGAGGTTTCAGCAAGATACGCAGGCAATACGATGCGATTTAACCGAGTTGCGCCTCGATAGCCACCTTATCCAGCACAGAGCGGACATCAACGATGCGACCATTCTTGAACCGATAAAACACGTTTTCTGCAAACCGGATGCGCCGACCATTCACGTCCAGCCCCAAAAAGCGGCCTTTCGGCGAACAGTCGAAAGCCAACCGGCTGGCGACATGCGGCGGTTCGCACACCAGCAGGTCGATATTAAAGCGCAGGTCGGGGATCTGTTCGAAATCGTTGATCAGCATGTCGCGATAACCGGACAGGCCGAGCAGACGCCCATTGTGATGCGCATTCTCTCCGACAAAGAGGCCGAGATTGTCCCAATCCTGCCGGTTCAGGCAGTCGATATACCCGCGATAGATCTCGGCAAGCTCAGGCGGCGTCATCGTCCAGCCTCCGCAATTCCTCGCGGTGCCGGACCATGGCGAGAAACCGCCGGTAGTCACGCCCATAGGCCTTGGTCTGCCGTGGATCGGCGGCATGTTCCGCCCAGCCCTGATCCATCGCACCGGCGGCCGCCTGCAGATTTTCGTGCAGGCCGCCGGCTACTGCCGCCGCCATTGCGGTGCCGAGCAGAACGGCGTCCTTGGTGTTCGGCACCACCACCTTGCAGCCGGTCACATCGGCGTAAAGTTCCAGCAGAAGCGGGTTCTGCACATGGCCGCCGGTAATGTGCAATGTCTCGAAGCGGTAGCCATATTGCACCAGTGCTTCGAGGATGTGGCGAATGCCGAGCGCAATCGCCACCGAGGTGCGCCAGTAGACCCGGCAGAGACCGTCAAACGAGATGTCGAGCGTCAGGCCGGAAATCACGCCTGTCGCGCGTGGGTCGGCAAGCGGCGAGCGGTTGCCGTGGAAATCCGGCAGGATGTTGAGGTCGGGCGCAAGATTGCCACCCTCCTCCGCCCGCAGTTCACCGATGCGGGCGACGATACGGGCATGCAGTTCCAGCGTCGGTTCGCCGCCCGCCGCATGCATGCGCACGATATGATCGAGCAGCGCGCCGGTGGCGGATTGCCCACCTTCCACCAGCCAGTGGCCGGGCAGAAGTGCATCGTAATATGGGCCCCACAGGCTCTGTCCGGGTTTCGGCTGGCTGTTGAAGGCGACGATGCAGCTGGATGTGCCGGCGATCAGCGCAACGCTCTGTTCCAGCGCCTCACCATCCGCCGCTTTGCCGAGAGCACCAAGCGCGCCGGCATAGGCATCGATCATGCCGGCGGTGACGACACATTTCGTATCGAGACCGAGATCGGCGGCAGCCGCATTCGTCAGGTGACCGATAACGCCGCCGACCGCTACCGTGTCTTCCGGCAGGCTGGCGCGTTCCAGCAGGTCATCGAGACCGGCCAGGCCCAAAAAATCCGCCTGCCAGCCGGGCGTTTCGTGCGAGAGATAGTTCCACTTGGAGGTCAACGTGCAGCGCGAACGCGACGCCGATCCGGTCGCCTTCCATGTCAGAAAGTCGGCGAGGTCGAAGACGAAACCGGTTTTGGCCCAGGTCTCCTTGTGATGCCTTTTCAGCCACATCAGCTTTGGCATCTGCATTTCCGGCGACAGCGTTTCGCCGGAATATTTTAATACCGGATGGCCGGAAGCGTTGAGGATTTCCGCCTCGTTGATGGCGCGGTGATCGAGCCAGACAATCGTGTCGAAACGGTTTTCACCGCGTGGCGAGACGGATAGCGGCTTACCGTCCCGATCGCGCACGACCAGCGAACAGGTGGCATCGAAACCGAGCGCCGCGACCTGTTTTGCGAATATGCCGGCCTCAGCAAGGGCCGCCCGCACGGCGCCACAACAGGCAGCCCAGATGTTTTCACTATCGTGTTCGGCGTGGTTTTCGCGGGGGCGGATCATCTCGATCGGCTGTTTGGCGCGCGAAAGCAGCCGCCCGGCGCGATCGAAAACCGCAGCCCGCGCGCTCGTGGTGCCGACATCCACCGCGACGATATGATCACGCATCCGGATTGGTTTCCTGCCCCTATGACCTCGATGGAACCCGCACCCGTTCAGATCGAACGGCTGACAGCAGGTCCCTTGCGACCATCACTATATTTTTGGACAAGGTGGAGCAAATCCGGCATGGCGTCAAATATTGCGTCGGGCTGTAGTTCCTCGATGCGTTCACGATATCCGGCAATGTGAGTATGCGAACCGCCGGTAAAGGCAAGCGCCGTCATGCCCGCCCGCTGCGCAGCCTCAATGCCGGCCGGGCTGTCTTCCACGACGATGCAATTGGCCGGATCGTAACCCATCTTTTCTGCGGCATGGAGGAAGAGGTCGGGCGCAGGTTTGCCGTTTTCGACCATCGAGGCGCTAAAGATGTTCGGTTCGAATTTTTCGATCAGACCCGTCAGTGACAGCGACAGGCGAATGCGTTCCGGCTGGCTGGAGGATGCGACGCAATGGGCGCAACCAAGCCTGTCGACCGTATCGGCAATGCCCGAAATCGCCTGCAATTCGGTTTTGAACCGCTCATAAAGATCGACACGAAGGCCTTCGAGAAATTCCGGGCCGGTGTGAAATCCGTATTCCTCGTCCATGACCTGGGTCATGGTGGCGAGGCTACGACCGAGGAAGCGCGTGTATGCTTCCTCCTCGGCCATATCGATGCCGTGGCGATTGAGTGCGGTGACGAGAACACGCACCGAAACCGGTTCGCTGTCCACAAGAACCCCGTCACAATCGAAAATCACCAGCGGCCGGTCATTCATGGCATCAGCCCTTACTTGACCAGTTCGTCGGCAAGATAGAGTTCCAGCGTTTTCGCCGTACCCTCAGTCCAAAGCGTCTTCAGCGCATGCGCAAAACGCTTGCGGAACAGCTCGTTGCCGGAGACTTCGCCAAAGATCTCGTCGAACACCAGGAAGGCGTCCGGATCGTCCTTGGCCTTGATCGCGGCAGCCTGCAGCTTTTCGGCGCTGGTGTCGTTGAAGACGATCTTGCGGCCGCTATCCGACGTGCCGGCAAAATAACGGCACCACAGGGCAGACACCAGCGACAGACCGACGATATCGAGGCCCTGATCGAGACGATCACGCGTCGACGGCAGGATGAATTTCGGCTGACGGTTGGAGCCATCCTGCGCCAGACGCGGAATGGTATCGCCGATTTTTGGATTGAGGAAACGGTGCTCGATCAGATCAAAATAGGCATCGAGGCTGGTATCCGGCACCGGCGGCACGATCGGGATGATCTCTTCCTTCTCCAGCTTAGCGAGGAAGGCGCGGATCAGCGGGTGTTCCATCGCCTCATGCACGAAGTGGATGTCGAGCAGCTCACCCGGATAGGCGATCGTTGCGTGACCGCCGTTGAGGATGCGCAGCTTCATCAGCTCGTAAGGGGCAACGTCCGGCACGAACTGCACGCCGACTTCTTCCAGAGCAGGACGGCCGAGCGGAAAGTTGTCTTCCATCACCCACTGCTTGAACTCTTCGCAGAACACCGGCCAGTTGTCGTCGATGTTGAAATCGTTTTTCAGGATGTCGATTTCGCGCTGGCCGGTGGCCGGGGTGATGCGGTCGACCATCGAATTCGGGAAGGCGACGTTGTCATGGATCCACATCGCAAAATCGGGATCCGACATTTTTGCCAGACCGACAACGGTGTTTTCCGTGACGTGACCATTACCCGGAATGTTGTCGCAGGACATGATCGTGAACGGTGCCAGACCACGCTCGCGGCGAACTTTCAGACCAGCAAGGATAAGACCGAACACCGTCTTCGGTGCGGTCGGGCTCTTGCCGTCCTCAACCATGGCCGGATGCGCCGGGTTGAAATGACCGGCCGCGTCGATGAAATAACCGCCTTCGGTGATGGTCATCGAAACGATGCGGGTGGTCGGGTCCGCCAGCTTTTCGATCAACGCCGCCGTTTCGCCCGGCGCAATGATGTCGATCATCGGGGCGGTGACGCGGGCGCCGGTCTTGTTGTTGTCCTGCTCGACAACGGTGGTCAGGAAATCCTGGGCTTTCAGCTTTTCGCGCATGGCGGCGTCGGATGGCATGACGCCGGCGCCGGTGATCGCCCAGTCATGACCCTTGCCGGTATTGAACAGGTCGTCGAGATAGATCGCCTGATGGGCGCGGTGAAAATTGCCGACGCCGAAATGCACGATGCCGTGCGACAGCGTTTTCGGATCATAAGCGGGAATGGCAGCGGTTGCCTTGGCCTGATCCAGCGTGGCCAGCGAAAGTTTTACGGTCATGTCTCGGTCCTCAAGGGTCCTGAAATATCAAATACATGCGTGACCGCCGCAAACGGGCGGTCAGCGGGAGCCTCAGCTCATCCAGTTGCCGCCATCGACATTGTAGGTCTGGGCGACGACGTAATCGGCATCGCGGCTGGCCAGAAACACGGCCATGCCGGTCAGATCTTCCGCCGTGCCCATGCGGCCGAACGGAACAGCCTCGCCGACCAGTTTCTTCTTTTCGCCGCGCGGGCGGTTTTCATGCTTGGCAAACAGCGCATCGACGCCGTCCCAATGCTCGCCGTCAACGACGCCGGGGGCGATCGCGTTGACGTTGATGCCGTGCTTGATCAGGTCGAGACCGGCGGACTGGGTAAAGCTGATGATCGCCGCCTTGGTGGCGCAATAGACGCCAACCAGCGCTTCGCCGCGACGGCCGGCCTGGCTTGCCATGTTGATGATCTTGCCGCCCTGCCCGCGTGCGATCATCGACTTGGCGACGGCCTGCAGCATGAACAGCGAACCGGCAACGTTGATCGAAAACAGCGTGTCGTAGCTCTGCCTGGTGATTTCCACGATCGGCGCCAGATCGAACAGCGCCGCATTGTTGATGAGGATATCGATGCCGCCGGTCTTTTCCTCGACCGTGCGGATGGCCGCGTCGATGGATGCCTGATCGGTGACATCCAGCTGCACTGCATAGGCCTTTGGCCCGATTTCCTTTGCGGTCTGTTCGGCGCGTTCGATATTGATATCGGCGATGGCCACGGTCGCGCCTTCGCGCACATAGGCTTCGGCGAACGCGCGGCCGATGCCGCGCGCTGAACCGGTGATGATTGCCGACTTTCCTTCCAGTCTACCAATGGGTGCAGAACTCACAGTCTCATTCCTCGATAATGCAATCGCAGTCTCAGCCAGCGATGCGCAGGCCCTGATCGTCGAAACGGTGCAGTCTCGTCTCATCCGGCGTCAGGTAGACGGTATCGCCGTGATGGGCGCCGAATTCGCCACTGGCGCGCGCCGTCATCTTGCCGATGCCATCGACATTAAGATGCAGGAAGGTATCGGCGCCGAGATGTTCGGCAACCGAAACCGTGCCCTTCCAAAGGCCGCTTTCCTTGGACAGCGTCAGGTGTTCGGGACGGATGCCGGCGGTCTTTGCATTCTTCGACTGTGCGTATTCACCTTCGATCAGGTTCATGCGCGGCGAACCGATGAAGCCGGCGACAAACAGGTTGCGCGGCGTATTGTAGAGTTCCATCGGCGAACCGACCTGCTCGATATTGCCGCGATTGAGAACCACGATCTTGTCGGCCATGGTCATGGCTTCGATCTGGTCGTGGGTGACGTAGATCATCGTCGTTTTCAGCTGGTTGTGCAGGTCGCTGATTTCCAGACGCATCGTGCCGCGCAGGGCCGCATCGAGGTTGGACAGCGGCTCGTCGAACAGGAAGGCCGACGGTTCACGGACAATGGCGCGGCCGATGGCGACGCGCTGGCGCTGACCACCGGAAAGCTGGCCGGGACGACGTTCGAGGTAATCGGAGAGGTTAAGAATGCGGGCGGCATCCTCGACCTTCTTATCGATCTTCGACTGTTCCATCTTCGCCATCTTCAGCGGGAAGGCGATGTTTTTACGCACGCTCATGTGTGGATAGAGCGCATAGGACTGGAACACCATGGCAAGGCCACGCGCGGCCGGGGCTGCTTCTGTCACATCCTTGCCGTCAATGGTGATCGTGCCACCGGTGACGTCTTCCAGACCGGCAATCAGGCGCAGAAGCGTGGACTTGCCGCTGCCCGACGGACCGACGAAAACGACGAACTCGCCATCGGTGATTTCCAGATCGACGGATGGAATGACCTTGGCTTCGCCAAAGTGTTTCTGGACGTTTTTGAGAGTAATGCTGCCCATGAGACCAATTCCTTACTTAACCGCGCCAAACGTGAGGCCGCGAACGAGTTGCTTCTGGCTGAACCAGCCGAGGATGAGGATCGGCGCAATCGCCATGGTGGAGGCAGCCGATAGCTTTGCCCAGAACAACCCTTGAGGTGACGAGAACGAGGCGATGAAGGCCGTCAGCGGTGCCGCATTGGTGGTCGACAGCTGGATGGTCCAGAAGGCTTCGTTCCAGGCAAGGATGATGTTCAAGAGCAGCGTGGAAGCGATGCCCGGCACCGCCATCGGCGTCAGCACGTAGACGATTTCCTTCCACAGATTGGCGCCATCCATACGCGCGGCTTCCAGGATCTCGCCCGGAATTTCGCGGAAGTATGTGTAGAGCATCCACACCACGATCGGCAGGTTGATCAGCGTCAGCATGATGGTGAGGCCGATACGGGTATCAAGCAGGCCAAAATTGCGGAACAGGATGTAGATCGGCAGAAGCACCGCAACCGCCGGCATCATCTTGGTGGAGAGCATCCACATCAGGATGTCCTTGGTGCGCTTGCCGGGTGCGAACGCCATCGCCCATGCCGCCGGAATGGCGAAGATGAGGGCGAGAATGGTCGAACCGATCGACAGGATCACCGAGTTCATGAACGGCTTGAAATAGTCACGCTGCGTCTGCACCGTGATGTAGTTCTCGAACGTGCCGGACGGGATCAGGCTGAACCCGTCGATGGCTTCCGGCTCCGTCTTGAAGCTGGTGATGACCGCATAGAGGATCGGGAAGAAGATCACCAGAGCGACGACCCAGGCAAGGATGGTCCAGGCGATCTTGCTTTGCGTGGTGGATTTGCGAGCCATGATCGTCTCTCCTACTTGTCCAGGTTCTTGCCGACGGCGCGCATCAGGAAGAAGGCGACGATATTGGCGAGAACGACTGCGATGATGCCGCCTGCGGCACCGCCACCGACGTCATAACCGAGACGTGCCGTGCGGTAGATCAGGAAGGTCAGGTTTGTGGACGCGTAACCGGGGCCGCCATTGGTGGTGACGAGGATTTCCGCATAGATGCCGAGCAGAAAGATCGTCTGGATCAGAATGACGACCGTGATGGCGCGGGAAAGATGCGGCAGCGTCAGGTAGATGAAGCGGTTGACGAAATTGGCGCCGTCCATTTCGGCGGCTTCCTTCTGCTCACCGTCCAGCGACTGCAGGGCGGTCAAGAGGATCAGCGTTGCAAACGGCAGCCACTGCCATGCGACGATGATGATGACAGAAAGCAGCGGATATTGCGCAAACCAGTCGATTGGCTGCACCCCGAAGAACCGGGCGATATCGGCAAACACCCCGTAACTCGGGTGCATGATCATGTTCTTCCAGATCAGCGCTGCCACCGGCGGCATGACGAAGAAGGGCGAGATCACCAGAATGCGCACGATGCCTTGGCCGAAAATCGGCTGGTCGAGCAGCAATCCGATGGCGATGCCGCCGATCACGGTGATGGCCAGCACACCGACCACCAGGATCAGCGTGTTCCAGATCGCCGTGAAGAAGGCCGGATCCGTGTAGAAATACTGGTAGTTGAAGAAACCACCGAAGCTGACATTCTGAGGCGTCAGAAGATTGTAGTTCTGGAACGAGTAATACAGCGTCATCGACAGCGGTATGACCATCCAGACCAGTAGGGCAATGACGGAGGGCGCCATCATCAGCCGCGCCAACGTCTTGGTATTCTGCGTTGCCATTTCAGCGACCCTCCCTTGAGTGGCCACGCGCATCGCCTCGGCGGGAGGCACACGCGCGGTTTCATCTTCTTGTTATGGCTTGTGCCCGATGCCGCGGGCGGCGGTGCAGCTGCCCGATTGAGCGGGCAGCTACGGTCCTTGGGAGGACTTTTTACTTGATGTAACCGGCGCGGGTCATGTCGCGGGTTGCCGTTGCCTGAGCGGCGGCAAGCGCGTCTTCGACCGTGGACTGGCCGGCGATGACAGCCGAGAACAGCTGACCGACAGTGGTGCCGAGAGCCTGGAATTCAGGGATCGCGACGAACTGGCCACCGGTGTAAGGCACCGGCTTGACGGTCGGCTTGGTGATGTCGGCAGCGTCCATCGCGGCAAGCGTCGGAACGGCAAACGGTGCAGCCTTCGTGTACTCTTCGTTCTTGTAGAGCGAGGTACGCGTGCCCGGAGGAACGTTGGACCAGCCTTCCTTGGAAGCGACGAGCGCCGTGTATTCCTTGCTGGTTGCCCAGGCAATGAATTTTTGGGCCGATTCAGCCTTCTTGGAAGAAGCAGGCACCGCAAGATTCCACGACCACAGCCACTTGCCGTGGTTGTCTACACCTTCCTTGTTCGGGAACATGGCGTAACCGACCTTGTCGGCAACCTTGGAATCCTTCGGGTTCGATACGAACGATGCGGCGACGGTCGCGTCGATCCACATGCCGCACTTGCCCTGCTGGAACAGCGTCAGGTTTTCGTTGAAGCCGTTGGAAGACGCACCGGACGGGCCGGCATCCTTCATCAGGTCGGCGTAGAACTGCAGCGATGCCTTCCACTCCGGCTGATCGAACTGCGGCTTCCACTGCTCATCGAACCAGCGACCGCCGAACGAGTTGTTCAGAGCCGAAACGAAGGCCATGTTTTCGCCCCAGCCGGCCTTGCCACGAAGGCACATGCCGCTGATGTCGGCCTTGCGGTCGGTGGTCTTGCGAGCCGCGTCAGCAATGAATTCCCAGGTTGGCTTTTCCGGCATTTTCAGGCCGGCTTTTTCGAACAGGTCCTTGCGGTACATGATCATGGCGGATTCGCCGTAGAACGGTGCCGCAAAAAGCTTGCCGTCCATCGACAGGCCACCGCGGATGGCGGGCAGCAGGTCGTCCATGTCGTACTTGTCGCCGAGGCCGTCGAGCGGCAGCAGCCACTTCTGCTTGGCCCAGATCGGAACTTCGTAGTTGCCGATGGTGACGATGTCGTACTGGCCACCGCCGGCAGCGATATCGGTCGTCACGCGTTCACGCAGGACGTTTTCTTCGAGGGTGACCCACTCGACCTGGATATCAGGATTGGCCTTGGTGAATTCAGCAGTCAGGCCCTGCATGCGGACCATGTCGCCGTTGTTGACAGTTGCAATGGTGAGGGTTTCGGCAGAGGCCATACCGGCAAACGCCAGCGCCGAGCAGGCGCCCAGCAGAACGGTCTTCAATGTCATATCTTCCTCCCGAGAAGATTAAATGCGAGCATTCGCTTTGCTCGTGGGCAATTACCTATCAACACCTGACAGAAGTCAACACGGATTCGTCGCTGCACTGCGATTGAAACGTTTTAAATAATTGAATTTAAACGAATAAATATTTGCTCACAGGGAGAGCAACTGCTCAGCTGCCGATTCATCGGTGATCAAGCCATTGATTAGCTTACCCTTGAGGGCTGCAGCCATGGCGGGAATTTTTCTGCGCCCTTGCGCAATTCCTACAACCGAACATGTGCCCCGCGACGGGATCGGCACGGAAGCGACACGCCCGTTGATGGGGTTGTCGAGCAGTTTTCCGTCGTGATCGAAAAACCAGCCGCAGATTTCGCCGGCTGCACCATTCTCCACCAGCATCTGCATTTCCTCACGCTCGAGAAAACCATCAAGGCAGAGCGGACCATCCGGCCCGAGTTCACCGATACCGACAAACGTGACATCGGCCATGGCACCGAGCTTGATGGTGGAACGCACCAGCGCCTGATCATGCAGCGTCTCGCGCTCCTCGATCGAAGTGCACATGACCGGCAGCGGCATCGGAAAATGCCGCGCCTTGATGGCATCGGCCATGGAGAAAATGACGTTGTAATAGGCCGCCGATCCGTCCGGTCCGATATTGCCGGTGAGCGACACGATGCGGTGTTGCGGACATTCCATCGGCGGCAACTGATCGACCGCCGCCTTCAGCGTGCGGCCCGTACCGATGGCAACGATGATCGGATCCGGCCGCTTCAGCCAGCGTTCGATTTCGGCAGCCGCCGCTTCGGCGATACCGACCGTGGTGGAGACGGCCGCGGGATCGCTCGGCACGATCTCGATATATTTCAGGTCATGCTTGGCTTTCAGCGCCTCGGCGAGTTCGAGGCAAGCGGCGATCGGATGGTCGAGCCGCACTTTGATCAGCCGCTCGGCAACGGCAAGCGACACCAGCCGTTGCGCCGACTGTCGGGAAATGCCCATGGCGCTGGCAATCTCATCCTGGGTGCGTCCCGCGACGTAATAAAGCCAACCGGCCCGCGCCGCATCGTCGAGCCGTCCTTGCGAATCCGACCGTTTTGCCATGACAGAAATCTCCTCTTGCGATTTGCTGACATGTTTTGGGAGGGACTGTCAAACGACAGGAAGTGAATGCACGCTTTTGTCCTCATGATGCGGCGTTGGTGCCGCTGGGAAACGCAGTTGGAGATCGTAACCTCTCATGCGCGGATATCATCCCTGCCGGCCAATGAAGCGCCGGAAATCCGTCCCCATGTAAATCCCGTCGTCGGTAAATTTATCGGCGATATATTTCAGAGGTCCAAAATCCTGGAGGACAGAAATCTGTACTTCCGCATCGACCTTTTCGATCCTGTTTCCCTGCTTGGCGATCTGGAGTGCCGGCACCCAGGTAAACATCTGCCCTTGAGAAAGTGGGCCATGTTTGGCCACCGCCTTGCTGTGAAGATCACCCTTGTCGATATAGCGCGGCGTGACCGTGCCCAGTTTCAACGCATGCGCCAGAAAGAAATCGAGATGGTTTTCACCGGTGGGGGGAGGATTGAACCGTCCTGCCGTAAACTCGCCGAGTTGCGAATGAACGCTGTAGCTCATCGTTGTCCCATCGCTCATGTGCAAGTCCCCGAATGCCCCCATGGCGTAGACAACCAGCCGTTCCGGATCAAATTCCGGGTCGCCTTCAAACCAGTCCCTTATGACGGGGGCAAAGGTTGCCGGGTCGCACATCTGCATGAAACCATCGCCGAAAATCAGCTGGTTACCATGCCGTCGCCAGAATTCGAGCAGCCCTTCAGGCAGAAGGCCCCGATAGCGAGCCACCTCCTCTTCCGGAACCGGCGATGCCGTTTCAAGATTACTTGCATAGGCAAGAAGCGGCTCGTAGTCGGAATAGGGCATGAACGGTTACTCCGGATAGCTCTGGGGGATCGTGTCTGCGATGCAGGCGGGAGAACTGTCGAACTTCACCGTCATGAGATGGCATCCATTCGCCTGCAGATTGCGCGCATGTTGCTCGAGTTGCGTCGTTTTGCTGGGCCAACTTCCACCGATCGATCGGTTAACGTTCAGGTCGCCCATATCATAATATCCCGTTGGTTCGCCGCCAGCCCCCATGTCAAGCCTGTGTAAAGCTTCGTATCCGAGAGAGTGCCAATCCTGTCCGGGGTTTCGCGTCTGCCAGGAGGTAATCACCCGGTCCCTGGCCTGACTGACACCCGGCAATGCTTCTACCCCTGACCTCTTGAGAAGCTTGTATTGGGCGCGATTGTTCAACACCTGCGTCGGGCTCATTGTGCGCATCGTCGTCTCTTGCACCCGCAACTGTGAATCGTAAACCCTTTCCTTCGACGTTCCTATAAACCGCGTCTTGTTGAAGCAGAAGGTTTTCTCGGGACACCTGTCCTTGTCCTCGCAATCGCCGGTACATTCATCGGTGCGTGTGTCGGGTGGATCCGCCGGCTTGGGTTCTGCCTGAGGTATGATTTCAAGCCCTGGCGGCGGCGGCGGGAACGGAAGCGGCGTCTGGTTCCTGGGTTGGAGGAGACGGTTCCAAAGATCACTCAGCGCCCGTCCTGCGTCATTTACCTGACCGGGGGTCAGTGGCTTATTTCCCTTGAAGAAAAGTCCCCCCTTACCGGCCATCGCGGTTCAGCTCCTTTTTAGCAAGCGAAATCAACGTATTAATGTCCCAATCATGGTCGGCGCCCGGGCGCTGCAGGTGCGCGCGCACAGTTGGCGACCGGCCGAAATTGCCGTCGGAAACCAGATCAAGCCAGGCCCATTTCTTTCGGTTTTCGCCAGACAGGATCCCCAGTTCTCTGGCAGACGCCTCGCTTCTGTCGACAACGGTATCGATATCTTGCTCACTGACGGGCCACTGGTCAGCCGCCATAGTGCGTATATACCGTTTGATACCTTGGCGGATGGCGCCGGAACGCCGCTCCCGGATCCGTTGCATCGTCGCCGCGTCAAGCGTCAATGGTCCTTTGGGCAAAGTAGAGAATGCTCGTGCCCTCCTGACCTTGTGCCATCCGGGCCTCTCCGCATAGTCGTCGGCAGGCAGAAACAGGACCGTTGCCGAGCCTAAAAACCGTGAGAACTGCACTTCGTCGAATGCGGGAAGTGTCTGGGCCAGCACGTTCGGATCGAAATGACGGAACAGCACCCATTCGAAGGCATCTCTACTCCCGCCTTTTTCGGTGGCTACCCTCACCTTGTTCAGTCTGCGAAGGTGTTTCCATAACGCCTCCTCCCCATCCGGATACGCCCAGAAAACAACACAGGCCTTTTCCAGCGCGAGCCTTTCGATATGATCCCGAACATGATCCTTATCCAGCCGGACGAACCAAGGCCCGTCACGGCGCATAGCGATATCGCCACCGTCAAGAAACAGCGATCGACTGCTGATTCCGGCATCGGCCAGATCGTCTTCAAGATCATCGAACTGCGATCCGTCGAGAACGGCGAACAACGGCGCAGACGTAACAGTTACCAACTGACGAAATGAAAGGGACCGCGGGTCCTCGCTGAACGTCTCGGAAAACGGACGGTCGAAAGAAGACGAATCCATCCGACTAACCACACAATCGAACGGACAGTCTCGTCATGCGTTTACATCGACCTGCGCGCCTCACTTTGAAGGAAAAGACAGGGGAACTGAAAAACGCACATGAAAAGGTCAAGCTCATGAACAACTCCAAATGTCTTCAAAATCAATAAAGGCACCACCGGAGGCGACCGGCGCGGAATGCATGTCATGCGTGCATTCCGCAACATAGGTTCCGACCCACGAAGGTCAAGCACAGGAAGCTCAAACAGAAGAATGAGCGGCCTCGGGAGTTTCAGCGCTCCGTTTAAGCGTCAAAAGACGACGCAGCCCGTAGCGCTCACTTGGGGTAGGTCCTCACCCGCTCGATCGACACGGCCACGCCATCCTGCATGCCGACGAAGATCGAAATGCGCGGTGAGAACGGCTCGAAAATGCTCTTTTTCGGCCGTGCAAAGATCACATGCAGATCACCAGGCTTGATGTTGCCGTAGCCTTGCTGTGCCGCCTGCTCCGGTGGCGACACGAAGTTGAATTCCATCACCTGAACGTCGGAAAACGGGCCGGCCTCAAGCGCCTTGCGTATCTCGGCGGCCGTCTTGCCGATGATGATCTGCACGGCCTTCGCCTCAAGTTCCTGGAGCGCCTCAGCCTCGGAGAGGTCCTCGGTCTGCGCCATAGCCCGACCTCTATCGAAACCGGGCGGCGCCAGAACGGCAAAAGCGGCGAGAAAAATCCCCGCCGCCCTTTTCACCCACGATGACCGCCCTGGCCTCACGCCACCTGCACGAGATGCCCCTCGGACACCTCGCGGTATTGCCGAACCGGTGGCACATAATCCACCGGGCGGATCGGGCTCTTGATCTCGTCGGTCGACATGTTGCGCTTGATCGAACGGCGCGACGGATCCGGCACAGGAACGGCGGCGATCAGTTTTTGGGTATAGGGATGCTGCGGATTTTCGAACACCGCCGCACGTGGACCGATCTCGACGATTTCGCCCAGATACATCACAGCCACCCGGTGGCTCACCCGTTCCACCACGGCCATGTCGTGGGAAATGAACAGAAATGCCAGCTTCAGGCTCTGCTGCAGGTCCAGCAACAGATTGCAGACCTGCGCCTTGATCGACACGTCGAGTGCCGACACCGCCTCATCAGCCACGATCACTTTTGGATCAAGCATGAGCGCACGGGCAATGGCCACACGCTGGCGCTGGCCGCCGGAAAATTCGTGCGGAAAACGCCGCATCATGTCGGGCGACAGGCCCACCTTGGCCATCAGGTCGGCGGCCTTTTCGCGCGCCTGTTGTTTGGTGCCGAGATGGTGCTCGACAAACGGCTCCATGACTGCCGAACCGACGCTCATGCGCGGGTTGAGCGAAGCGAACGGGTCCTGAAAGATCATCTGGATCGAGCGGCGCATGGTGCGCAGAGCCGAGCGGTCGAGTTGCATCACCTCGTAACCGTCCAGCGTCACCTTGCCCTCGGTCGGTTCGACCAGACGGGTGATCGACCGCCCGGTCGTCGACTTGCCGCAACCGCTCTCACCCACCAGCGACAGCGTCTCGCCGGCAAACAGCTGGAACGACACCTTTTCCACCGCATGCACGGCGCCGGATTTGCGCGCGAACAGGCCTGAGCGGATGTCGAACCGTGTCGTCAGATCTTTTACGTCGAGGATCGGCGTCTTGCCCTTGGCGACCGTGTCGGCAACATCGGCGGTCGGTATCTGCTCGCCGGTGGTCGTGTCGATGATCTGAAACCGTTGCGGCAGTTTGCGCTCGCCCATCGAGCCCAGTTTCGGCACGGCCGACAGAAGGGCTCGTGTGTAGGGATGACGACCGCGGTGAAAAATGTCGTCGGTGACGCCGGTTTCCACCTGCTCGCCGCGGAACATCACGATCGTGCGGTCGGCCACTTCCGCCACCACGCCCATGTCATGGGTAATGAAGAGAACGGACATGCCCTCCTCTTCCTGCAGCACCTTGATGAGGTCGAGGATCTGTCCCTGAATGGTGACGTCGAGTGCCGTCGTCGGTTCATCGGCGATCAGCAGCTTTGGTTTGGTGGCGAGCGCCATGGCAATCATCACGCGCTGGCGCATGCCGCCGGAAAATTGATGCGGATATTCGTCGAAACGGTTCTTGGCGTTGGGAATACGCACCTTTTCCAGAAGCCGGATCACCTCGGCCTTGGCTTCCGCATTGGAGATATCACGATGCACTGTGAGCGCTTCCGAGATCTGCCTCCCGATCGGGAAGATCGGGTTGAGGCTCGTCATCGGCTCCTGAAAGATCATGGAAATATCGTTGCCGCGCACGCGCCGCATCTGCTCTTCCGGCAGTGACAACAACTCCTTGCCGCCGAGCCTCACCTTGCCTTCGATCTTGCTCGTCGCCTTGGGCAGAAGCCGCATGATCGACAGCGAGGTGACCGATTTGCCGGAACCGCTTTCGCCGACGATCGCCACCGTCTCGCGTGGCGCAACGTCGAACGAAATGTTGCGCACCACCGATTTCCACTCGTTGTTGACGCGAAACGACGTGGTGAGATTTTCCACCGACAAGATCGGGGCGATACCCGTCACAGAAGGCTGCATGCCATATTCCCCTTGATGATTGGTTCTTGAACAGTCCCTGTCATTCTGGCTGCCGGCTCAGACCGCCAGCGAGGTTTCGGCCAGCGTCACCCAATAGCTTATGCCGTAGGGCAAGGCCTCGTCGTTGAAGTCGTAAGCGGCATTGTGGAGATTGGCCGTGTCGCCATTTCCAATGAAGATAAACGCGCCGGGGCGTTTTTCCAGCATGTAGGAGAAATCCTCGGCTCCCATATGCGGTGCCATGCCGGTGTCGACGGCCCGCTCGCCAGCCACCTTTGCGGCGACAGAGGCGGCAAAATCCGTCTCGGCATCATGGTTGAAGGTGACCGGATAACCGCGGCGATAATTGACCTCGGCGGTGGCGCCATGGGCGATAGCCGTGCCTTGAGCGATTTCCGTCAGGCGTTTTTCAGCGAGATCGCGGGTTTCCGGCAGCAGCGTGCGCACCGTGCCGGTCAGTTTTACGAAATCGGCAATGACATTGCTTGCCTCGCCTCCATGGGTGGTGGCAACGGTCACGACCAGCGATTTCAGCGGGTCGGTTTCGCGCGAAACGATCGATTGCAGCGCAATGATGATATGCGCCGAGGCGACCACCGGATCAATGGAACGGTGCGGCTGGGCGGCATGGCTGCCGCGACCGTTGACGGTGATTTCGAACGTGTCGGCAGCGGCCATCACGCCGCCCTTTCGAGTGGCGAATTCACCAACGGGCAGTTTTGGTTCATTGTGCATGCCATAGACCTGATTGATGGCATATTTGTCCATGAAACCGTCATTGATCATGGCGAGCGCACCGGCCCCGCCCTCTTCAGCCGGCTGGAAGATTACGGCGACGGAACCCTTAAAATTACGGGTTTCGGCGAGGTATTGCGCAGCGCCCAGCAGCATGGCCGTGTGCCCGTCATGTCCACAGGAATGCGCCTTGCCCGGCGTCTTCGATGCCCATTCCTTGCCGGAGGTTTCAAAAATCGGCAGTGCATCCATGTCGGCACGGAAGCCGACAACCGGTCCATCGCCATGTTTGCCCTTGATGATACCGACGACGCCGGTCCTGCCGATGCCGGTTTCCACCGTGTCACAACCGAAGGATTTCAGCTTGTCGGCAACAAAGGCCGCCGTCTCGTGAACATCGTAGAGAAGCTCGGGGTTCTCATGAATGTGACGCCTCCATCCGGCGACGGTTTCCTGCATTTCGGCGGCACGATTGAGCACTGGCATTCGCAAGACCTCGTTGTTTTATCGTCATTTCCCACTCTGTTGGCAGGGATATTGCGACGCGTCGACACGCTTTTGCAAGCTGCAAATTTCCATCTTGAACGAAAAATAGGCCCGTGCTTAGATGGCACAAAATTTGATCACAAGCGAATGGGAACGCGGTGATCACGCCACTGAACACAAGCCGGCAAGGAGGAATGGTAAGGCATTTCGACTGTAAAAGCAGAGGCTTGAACAACAGCCCCTTGATCGTCGATCTGCATTCTGCGCTTAAATCAGCGCATTGTCATATTCACAACTCATAAGAGAACAATAAGGGGAATGGCAAATGAAAAACGTGAAAATGCTTCTGGCCGGCACGGTGGCCGCACTTGCCTTGGCGGGCGGCACCGCCCATGCCGAACGGGGCACGGATGGAGATCTGAAGATCCTGTTCTGGCAGGCGGTTTCGACCATGAACCCGTTCCTGTCAGCCGGCACCAAGGAAGTGCTCGCCTCCTCCATCGTCATCGAGCCGCTGGCCCGTACCGATGAAAAGGGCGAACTCGTGCCGTGGCTGGCATCGGAAATCCCGACCGTCGAAAACGGCGGTATCGCCAAAGACCTGCTCAGCATGACATGGAAGCTGAAGCCGGATGTAAAATGGTCCGACGGCACGCCATTCACCGCCGAAGACGTGATTTTTACCTGGAAATATTGCACCGCGCCGGATGGCGGCTGCGCTCAGGCGGCACAATATGAAGGCGTCAAGAACGTCGAGGCCGTTGATCCGCACACGGTAAAAATCACCTTCGAAGAACCGAAACCCTACCCCTATTCCGCCTTTGTCGGCGCACAGTCGCCGATCATTCAGGCGGCTCAGTTCAAGGATTGCCTTGGCGCCAAGGCCCCCGGCTGCACAGCCGCCAACTTTGGCCCGATCGGCACCGGCGCCTTCATGGTCACCGATTTCAAGCCGAACGACGTTGTCACCTTCAAGGCCAATCCAAACTATCGCGATGCCGCCAAACCGGCCTTCGCCTCCATTACCCTGAAGGGTGGCGGTGATGCGGCATCCGCTGCCCGCGCCGTTCTCGAAACCGGTGAATACGATTATGCCTGGAATGCGCAGGTCGAGCCGGAAGTGCTGGAAACCATGATGGCGGCCGGCAAGGGCCGGTTGGAAATCTCCTTCGGCACGCAGACCGAACGCATCAACCTCAACTGGACCAATCCTGATCCGGCACTCGGCGCCAAACGCTCCACCAAGGAAGCCGGTCCGCATCCGGCGCTGAAGGACCCGGCAGTGCGCCGCGCCCTGTCGCTCGCCATCGACCGCGACATCATCGTCGAGGCCGGTTACGGCAAATCCGGCAAGCCGACCTGCAACATCGTGCCGGCGCCGGAAGCGGTCGCGTCCACCAAAAACGACAGCTGGTGCCTGAAAGCCGATGTCGAGGGCGCCAACAAGCTGCTGGATGATGCCGGCTGGGTAAAGGGCGGAGACGGCATTCGCGCCAAGGACGGCGTAAAGCTCAATTTCCTGTATTCGACATCCACCAACTCGGTACGTCAGGCAACGCAGGAACTGGTCAAATCGATGTGGGCGGAAATCGGCGTTGGCGCCGAACTGCGCAACGCGTCTGCTTCCGTCTTCTTCGGCGGCGATCCGGCAAGCCCGGACACGTTCCAGAAATTTTACGCCGACGTCCTGATGTACACCAACAATTTCGACGGCACCGACCCGGAAAAATATCTGGCCGAATGGCTGTGCGACAAGATGCCGGGCCCATCCAACGGCTGGCAGGGCCAGAACATTCCGCGTTACTGCAACCCGGAATTCGACAAGCTGGTCGGCACGCTCTCCAAGACGGCAGAGCCGGAGAAGCGTGCGGAACTCGCCAAGCAGCTCAACGACATGCTGACCGAAGAAGGCGCGCATATCCCGCTCGTCCATCGCGGCGACCAGTCTTCCTTCGCCGTCACGCTGGAAGGCATAAAGATGAACTCCTGGGACAGCCAAGTCTGGAACATCGCCGACTGGTACCGCAAGAAGTAAGGCCTGCCGCCGGGCCTGCCTCAAGGTTCGGCCGCACCCATCTCCGCACTGCCGCATCGTCCGCTTGATGATGCGGCGGTCTCGCAAACCTGCAGTCACCGCCAGCGCCGGAAATGGCCGGCCGGACTGCAGCCTGGAGACCCTGCATGTTCACATACACATTGCGGCGATTGTTTTTTGCGATCCCGACCCTGCTGGTCATCAGCTTCGTGATTTTTGCACTGCTGGACCTCGCACCCAACGACCCGACCGGTGACCTGCCGCTCACCATTCCGCCGGAAGTGCGCGAGCAGATCCGCGCCTCGCTCGGCTTGGATCAGCCCTTTCTCATCCGCTACATGAAATGGCTGCAGCAGTTTTTCATCAACGAACCGCTGAACATTTTCGAAAGCCTGACCGGCTGGCAGTTCGGTGATGGCGAACGCATGCGCGTTCTGTCATGGGCCACCCGCAGCCCGGTGGTCGATCTTATCGTCCAGCGCCTGCCGCAAACGCTCTGGGTGGTAGGCCTCGCCTATCTGTTCGGCATCCTGATCGCCATTCCGATCGGCGTCATCTCCGCCTACAAGCAGTATTCGATCTTCGACCAGATCGGCACCTTCATCTCGATGGTCGGTTATTCGGTGCCGACCTTCTTTACCGGTGTGCTGCTGATCGTCATCTTCTCCTCATACCTGCAATGGTTTCCCTCGGTTTACGACACCAATCTGCGGGTGACGGACTTTTCGAGCTTCATGGCACAGATGCGCCAGATGGTGCTGCCCGTCGCAGTGCTGGCGCTTTACAACGCCTCGCAGATCACCCGTTTCGTGCGCGCCTCCATGCTCGACAACCTGCATCAGGATTATGTCCGCACTGCCCGCGCTAAGGGCGTCAAGGAAAAGGCCGTGCTGCTCGTGCATGTGCTACGCAACAGCCTGATCCCGGTCGTGACCGTGATCGCGCTCGGCGTGCCGACCATCTTTTCCGGCGCCATCATCACCGAGCAGATTTTTCGCGTGAATGGATTGGGGCAATTGCTGATCACCGCCGTTCAGGGCGCCGACATGCCGCTGGTGCAGACGCTCACCTTCATCTTCGCGGTACTGATCGTCCTCTTCAACCTGATTGCCGATGTCCTTTACGGCATTCTCGACCCGAGGATTCGTTATGACTGATGCAACAATCGCGACCACTACGCCGGTTACGCCCACCGTGGCCTCTACGCCCGCCCGATCCGCTTTCGGCGATATCTGGCACCAGTTCCGCGCTCATAAGGGCGGCGTTATCGGGCTTGGCGTCTTCATCTTCATCGTGCTGGCCGTCTTCGTCGGGCCTTACATCCACACCGTCGCACCCAATGCCATCAACATTCGCGACAAGAACCAGTGGCCGTCTATGGCGCATCCGTTCGGCACGGACAATCTCGGCAAGGACATGCTGGCGCAGGTTCTGGCCGGTGGCCGCGTGTCGCTGGCGGTCGGTTTTGCCGCCATGCTGCTCGCCCTGTTTCTCGGCACAATCGTCGGCCTGTTTTCCGGCTATGTTCGTCGGCTGGACGGACCATTGATGCGCCTCACCGACCTGTTTCTGGCGCTGCCGCTTTTGCCGCTTTTGCTGGTGGTGATCATGCTGTTCCGTGACACGCTGCGCGCCGCCTTCGGCCCGGAAACCGGCATTTTCTTCCTCGTGGTTTTTGTCATCGGCATCACCAGCTGGATGCACACGGCCCGGATCGTGCGTGGCGACGTTCTCGCGATCAAAAGCCAGGAATTCGTTCTGGCTGCAAAATCCAGCGGCATGCGGGAATACCGCATCCTCCTGCGGCATATCCTGCCCAATGTGCTCTCTTCGATCATGGTATCGGCAACGCTCGGCATTGCCTCAGCCATCATCACGGAATCGGCGCTCAGCTTCCTCGGCCTCGGCTTCCCCTCCGACTTTCCCACCTGGGGACGCCTGCTGTTCGATGGCGCCAACTTCCTGCAACTGACACCATCGCGCGTCCTGTGGCCGGGGCTGGCGATCTCCGCCACCGTGCTGAGCGTCAACTATATCGGGGATGCCATCCGCGATGCGCTCGATCCGCGTGCGTTGAAACACTGAGGTCTCGCATACACAAAACCAGGCCGTCCCTTGGGGCGGCCTTTCGTATGCGTTCTTTTCACGGTCACAAAAAAGAACTGGCCCGGTTTCCGGGGGAAACCGAGCCAGATCGTCTCTTCGAGGGGGATGAAGAGTTTATCTGGAAGCTTGAAGGGCGGGGGACGGGGGCGCTTCCAGATGTATGGATAACGGACTTGCCCAAAATTGGTTCCGGCGATTTACGGAAAAAAATCGACAAACCGCATTTTTTTCGAAACCGAGCAAAAAGCCGGGGAAATCACTCGGCGATGTCGAGTGGAAATGTCAGGCAGTAGGAAATTTCCTTGTCGGAAATGCCGTATTGCGCCTTGCCGTTCACCGAGGCGGGAACGACACGCTCCAGAACAGTACTGCCGAAATGGCCCTTCAGCGTCTCCTCGTTGACGAGGCTTTCGCCAGCACCCGCGTCGAGCGTTTCGAGCCAAGACACTTCCAGACTGTCGTGGCCATCGACCAGAACACGATTGCACCTCACTTCGATGGCGCGACGCGACGTCAGTAGTGAGCCATGGCTCACGGCATTGACGATCAGTTCGTGCAGCGCCAAACCGATATGCAAAGACGCGTTCGGGGTCAGCAACACGTCGTCACCTTTGATCACGACCAGATGCGCATTCTCCGGCAGGTACTTCTGCGTCTGCTGTTCGACCAGCTCGCGGAAATAGGCGCCACGCCAGCTACTGTCGGTGATGAGATCCTGGCTCTGCGACAGCGAATAGAGCCTTCCACGGAATTTGTTGAGGAACCCGTCCAGCGTGCCGGAATAACGCGCCGTCTGTAGCGCGATGCTCTGGATAATGGCCAGCAGGTTTTTCGACCGATGGCTGACTTCGCGTAAAAGTGCGCGCAGAAGCCGCTCGCGATGGCGCTCCTCGGAACGGTCGATGATGGTGGTGACCAGATGCATGTCGCCCGGCGACAGGCTAACGGCTTGCACTCGAAACTCGAACACGTCTTCGGAACCGACTGCGATTTCGATATGCGCCTTGTCGCCGTTCTTTTTGATCGCGTCCTTGATCGTGGACAGCTTGTCCGCGATCTCCTCACCGAACAGGCTACGGTCGGACGGTTTATTGTCTGCCGGAATTTGCCAGATGGATGGCAGGTTGGTCACGAACACATAGTCGCGTGCAGCATTCTGAATGGTAATGCTGGCGCCGAGATCCACGAGCGCGGGCATGAAGAAGCCTTGGAGCTTGTCACCACTCTCACCGGCCTGCTGCCATGTCAGCTGATGCCGCAACTGCATCACCCCGCGTAATTGTCTTAACTGAAAGGGAACACCGAATGCCGGGTACCGGCATCCGGTTGATCAAGAAATTTTCTTATATTGTGTCATGTCCGCCTGAACAACCCGAGAACCAGAGATATGACGAGCAGAACGAGGAACACATAGAACAGGATCTGGGCAATACCAGCCGCCGTTCCCGCCACTCCACCGAACCCGAGAGCGCCGGCTATCAGCGCGATCACGAGAAATACCAGAGCGTAGTACAACATGGCGATTTCCTTTCGTTTTCTTGCGAAAGAACGTCGCCATGTCTTGTTTGTTCCTGATCTGTCTCAATATCCCGCCGGTTCCGCTCAGGCTGCCGCCTTGACCGCCTCGTTGAAGAACAGCGCCTGGCTGATCAGCGCCTTCACCATGTCCGGGTTAAACGGCTTGGTAACGAGGAAGGCGGGTTCGGGACGCTCGCCGGTCAGAAGACGTTCCGGGAATGCGGTGATGAAGATCACCGGCACGCTGGAGGTCTTCAGGATCTCGTTGACGGCATCGATGCCCGAGCTGCCATCGGCGAGCTGGATATCGGCGAGAACCATTTTCGGCTGCGAGGTCTGGAACAGGTTGACCGCTTCCTTGTGGGTGCGGGCAACGCCGGTGACGCGGTGGCCGAGATCCTGCACCATCTGCTCGATATCGAGCGCGATCAGCGGCTCGTCCTCGATGATCATGATGTCGGTGGCGACCTGGCGGGAAATCTCGCGCGATGCCTCATCAAGAAGCTGGGTGGCTTCCTCGGTGCTCAGATCGAGGATTTCAGCAGTCTCTTCGATAGTGAAACCTTCGACAGAGATCAGAAGGAATGCATGCCGCGCCTTGGACGGCAGGGCCGAAAGGTTGGCGACGGCGCGCTGTTCCCATGCGAACGGGGATTCGATCGGGCGGATTTCAATGGATGTGGAACCAAAGATCGCAACGAAAAGTTTATACAGCGAAACGCGATCCTTCGACGTCTCGGGAAAGATCGAGATATCTGCAATCAAGGCTTCGAGAACCGCGGCAACATAGGCGTCACCTGATGTCTGCGATCCGGTGACGGCACGAGCGTATCGACGCAGGTAAGGAAGGTGAGACGCGACGCGCGTGGTGAGTGACATAAATAAATTCTCCCCTGAGCCCCAGCGGGCAACTAACTGGCTGAAAACGGTCGGAAACAAAAAAAGTTCCGACGGTAAGGGAACTTTTTTTGTCTCCGTGCATTCTGTTGGCAGTGATATCGCAACAGGCTGCCCGCGTGATGAGTGAACAAGATAGCAGAAAAAAAGAAAAAACAATGACGACAGCGCAAGCGAAAGACTTCAGGCCCGGTGCGACGCTTCCCAATGCGGCAATCTCGCGCAAGCTGCGCGACTTTTACGATGCCGTACAGGAAGAAGGTATCCCCGACCGTTTTCTCGACCTTCTCGAGCGCCTTGAGCAGGCCGAGAAAAACGCGAAATCGGGGACGTAACATGACAGAGCAAGAACTCGCCGACCGCGCGTTCAAGCGCGACCTCCTTGCATCCCTGCCCAATCTTCGTGCGTTCGCGGTCTCGCTGACCGGTCGTCACGACAAGGCGGACGATCTTGTGCAGGACACGATCATGAAGGCCTGGGCCAACCAGACCAGCTTTACCGCCGGCACCAACATGCGTGCCTGGCTGTTTACGATCCTGCGCAACGAATTTTACAGCCAGATGCGCAAGCGCGGCCGTGAAGTGCAGGATTCGGATGGTCTGTTTTCCGAGCGCTTTTCCGTGCATCCGGAACAGTATGGCCGCCTCGACCTGCAGGATTTCCGCAAGGCACTCGACAAGCTGCCGGACGACCAGCGCGAAGCCATCGTTCTCGTCGGTGCTGCCGGTTTTGCCTATGAGGAAGCCGCCGAGATCTGCGGTTGCGCCGTCGGCACGATCAAGAGCCGTGTCAGCCGCGCCCGTACCCGCCTGCAGGAACTGCTGGGCGTGACCGGCGAAAGCGACTTTGGCCCCGACCCGGGCGACGCCGCCATCACGGCCCGCGCCTTCGGCAGCTGAGCCGCTCCAAAAATTACCTGGGAGGAGACGAAACGTCGCGATCACTGGTCGCGGCGTTTTTTACTGCATCGATCAGAGTTTTGTCGTCGAAGGGTTTCAGGACAACCGGGATTTCCGGCCACTGTGCGAAGCCATTGGCATTCACATGCGACAGGCTGGAAAGAACGACCTTTGCCTCCGTTGCGGCAATACGCCGGGCGGCATCGGCAACATCATCCTGAATGATGCGGACATCGATGAGCACCACATCGAAACGACGATTTTCAAGAATGGCGGGATAGTCGCGCGGCATGGCGATTTCGACGTCGCATCCCAGCGCATCGAATAGAACCTGCTCGCCATCCAGCGCTACAAGGTATTCGGGGTCGACAATGAGAACACGCAAAATCCGGGCATCCTGATGGTGATTTGGGCGCGAAGCCATCAGGGGTCTAGATCACCCAAACGGGGGGCGGGTCTTTATAAAATGATACATTGGCCGGATGTTATGCCGCAAACGGCAACAAAAATGGGACGCGGCGAATATCCGCGTCCCATTATGATCCTTCTAAATGACGACTGTCAGCTTTCTTCGGTGGAACCACTCAGCGTCTTGCCGAGCACCAGGGCAAGACCGCCGGCGATCGCCACGGCCGCAAGCGGTTTCGAGCGGATCACCATAGGCAGGGCAGACATCGCCGCGGTCAGCATCATCGCCTTGCCGCTATTGGCGGCGGCAGCCTGACGACGGCGTTTTTGTTCAGCCCGGTTGGACAGCATGATCGCAAGGAAAAAGATCAGCGCCACGATAAAGGCTGCAAACGCCACCGCAGCGGCGGCGGCGGCCGGATGCATCATCGTTGCGAGATAAATGCCCAATGCAGTCACACCCGCGGCATAGGCCGTCAGCATGAAAAATCCCGCTATCGCATAAAGCACGGCATTACGGCGCATCCGCTTGGTGAAAGCGCCGATATCAACCGCAAGCAGCGATGCCAGGATAGGGGCCAGCCCCCCCATGATCAGCGACGCGCCAGGAGGGCGAACAGGAAGCCGGCACCGGCAGCGATGGCCACCGACTGCAGCGGATTGGTGCGAATCTGGCGCTCAAGGTCCTTTTCCAGCGACAGAGCCTGTTCACGTGCAGCCTCGACCATATTGAGCGATGCATCGGCCGCTTCATCCGTGGCGCGCTTCACCCGACGGCTAACGTTTTCCGCCTTCTGCGAGCCGGCAGCGGCAACTGTGCGGGCAAGAACGGCAATGTCCTCGCGCAACTGCGCCAGTTGCAACTCGATTTCCTGCGCATACACTGCTGATGCAGCTTCGCCGGGAATGTCCTTGGTTGAATTTACAGGCGCCATGTCAATCTCCTTTGACGATCGTCGAGTGGTCGGCGTCAGCCGCAATCGAGGACAAAAAGGGGATGTCTGGAAAGCTGTCGACAGGTGAAAACCCGACGAAACTACCCCGCGACGACCGCCCCACAACATGCGCCTTTCGGCAGGCGCAGGTTTCCTGTCTTCGGTTCACGGTCTCAACGCGGGCTTTGGTTTTTTGTTCCAAAGCTTGTGAAAATGACAGCCGATCAGCCGGCCACAGGCGGTTCCGGCCAGACCTGCACACCACCGGTCCATATTTCGAATGCTTTTGAAAGCCGCAGCACCGTCATATCGGCAAAACGTGGACCGACGATCTGCAGTCCGATCGGCATGCCGGATGTCGAAAAGCCGCAATTGATCGAGGATGCCGGCTGTTCCGACATGTTCCACGGCACGGTAAAGCCGATATGTTCAAACGGTTTTGCGGGATCATTGGTGGGCGACGCCCAGTCGGCCGGATAGGAGACAATCGGATTGGTCGGCGAGATCACCGCATCGACGGTCGAAAACAGCTTTGAACATGCCTGCCGCATCGCGATCGTCTGGTTGAAACCGCCCACGGCCTCGACACCGGAAACGTCAGCGCCCCCTTCCGCCCAGTGCAGGATATAGGGCAGGATTTTCGCCCGCCGCTGCGGCGACAATGCTTCGATATCGCCCCAGAACCGGGCACGCCAAAAGACGTCGAGCCCATCCAGCATCGCGCGCGTCATCACCGGTTCGACCGGTACGACGATGGCACCGGCGTCCTCAAACCGTTTGGCTGCTGCAATCACCGCATCGCGCACTTCGGCTTCGACAGCAAGGCCGACACCGGCATCCAGCATCAGGCCGATCTTCAAACCCTTCACGTCTATATCGAGATCGAGCCAGTCGATATTTTCCGGCGGCAGAGACGTGCCGTCGCGCCAGTCCGGCCGCGACAGCGTCGCCATCGAAAATGCGGCATCCTCGACCGTGCGGGTCATCGGCCCGGCGCAACGCCCGACATAATAGGGATCGACCGGAATGCGGCCATGGCTTGGCTTGAAACCGAAAAGCCCGGTCCAGCCGGCCGGAAGCCGCACAGAACCGCCGATATCCGTGCCGATATGCAGAGGCCCGAAACTCGCTGCCCCCGCAGAACCGGCACCGGCGCTGGAGCCACCGGGGTTCTGGGTGAGATCCCAAGGATTGCGGCTCAACGGATGAAAGCTGGAAAGGCCGGAAGACAACATGCCGTAATCCGGGCATGTGGTTTTGGCGAAAATGACCGCGCCGTCTTCCTTCATGCGCGCCGCGATCGGTGAATCGGCAGCAGCCGGCGTCAACTCCACCGCCGCCGTGCCGAGCGGCACCGGCTGGCCTTCAGTGGCGATCAGCTCCTTCAGCGTGACCGGAATGCCATCGAGCGGACCCAACACCTCGCCCCTCGCCCAGCGTTCGGTCGAGGCTTTCGCCTGCGCCCGCGCACTGTCGGGATCGTAGAGATAAAGCGCCTGCACATGCGGCTCGAAGGCTTCGACGCGCTCTTCCACGGCGAGCCAGTATTCGGAGGGAGACAGTTTTTTATCGCCGAAAAGGCCGACAAGATCGCGAATGCTCAGTTTCAGAAGATCATTCATGGCAATATCTTCGCTTTGAAAAGGATGTCGTTCAGGTTCGGTCTCGGGGGTCCAATAGATCGCGCAGGCCATCGCCCAGCATGTTGAAACCGAGCACGGCAAGCGCGATGGCCAGCCCCGGCAGCAGCGCCAGCCACGGCGCCTGCCCGAGATAGGTCTGCGCGTCGGCAAGCATCCGCCCCCATGTCGGCGCCGGCGGCGGCATGCCAAGACCGAGGAAACTGAGGCCCGCTTCGGTGAGGATGGCGAGGCCAAGCTGGATGGTGACCTGCACGATAATCTGGTTGGAAATGTTCGGCAGGATATGCGTAAAGGTGATGGCGAAACCCGAGCGCCCCATGCCGACGGCGGCGGAAACATAATCGCGCGTCCAGATCTGCAGCGCCGCGCCAAACGTCAGGCGGGCGAAGACCGGCACCATGAAGGTGGCGATCGCCAGAATGGCGGTGAACCGCCCTGCTCCCAGAAAGGCACCGAGCATCATCGCCGACAGGATCGGCGGCAGCGCAAAAATGATGTCGCAAATGCGCATGCCGATCACCTCGGCCCAACCGCGCCGCGCCGCGAGAAAAACGCCGACCATGGTGCCGACGCTTGCACCCAGCGCCACGGCGACCAACGCCGTCGATAGTGAATTCCATGCGCCGACCATCAGCATGGAGGTGAGATCGCGGCCAAAGTGGTCGGTACCGAACAGCCCCGCAGACAGCGGCGGTTTGAGCTTCAGCAGGATCTGCATTTTCGACGGTTGGGCCGGCGTCCAGACCAGCGACAGCAGTGCGATGGCAACCAGAGACAGCGTGATGACAAGGCCGGTGAAGAGAACCGGGCGGCGCAGGATGTTTGCGATCATTGCGCCTTCGCCCTCAGCCGCGGATCGATCACCAGATAGGCGAGATCCACGAGGAAATTCATGATGATGACGAGGGCGGCGAAAAACAGCACGACATTCTGCATGACGATGATGTCACGCTGCGACAGCGCCTGATAGGCCAGACGCCCCAGCCCCGGCAGGTTGAAAACATTTTCGACCAGAACCGCGCCTGCCACCAGAAAGGTGAATTGCAGGCCGAGCATGGTCACCACCGGGATCAGCGCATTCGGAACCGCATGCCGCCACAAGGCTGCCGACTCTCCCAAACCTTTGGCCCGCGCGGTGCGGACAAAATCCTCGTTCATCACCTCAATGACCGAGGTACGCGCCACCCGCGTCAACACTCCGGCCTGCGCCAAAGCCAACGAGACGGCGGGCAGCAGCAATGCCTTCAAGCCTACGCCAAGACCAGCATCCCAGCCGGGAAACCCGCCGGCCGGCATCCAGCCGAGGCTGGAGGAAAACAGCAGGATCAGCAGCAACCCGACCCAGAACCCCGGCATGGCGATGCCTGCATAAGAAAACAGGCCGACGAAAAAATCGACAGGTCCGTTACGATAGCGCGCTGCGGTGACACCAAGCGGCACGGCGATCGCGACAGACAGAACAACAGCCATCAGCGCCAGCGGCAGCGTCACCGCCAATCGCTCGGCGATCAGGCCTGCAACCGGCACGCTATAGGTATAGGAATTGCCGAGATCACCCTGCAACACGCCGGCAAGCCATGCGAGATAACGCAGCGGCAGCGGCTGATCGAGCCCCATCTGTTTTTGCAGCGCAGCCAGCGTATCGGGGCTGGCGGAGGTGCCGAGCATGATTGATGCCGGATCACCGGGCAGCAGGTTCATGACGGAGAAGACGAGGAGCGAGACGGCGAGAAGCGTGATGATCAGGCTGAGGATGCGGCGGGTGAGGATGGTGATCATGGGGTGACGGCGCCCATCTGAACCGTAAAGTCGGGAGACTTCCATGCCAACACGCTGACATTGGCGAAAAACTCCCCCTCTGGCCTGCCGGCCATCTCCCCCACAAGGGGGGAGAAACCCTGTGGCAGCCTCCTGCCCGATGCAAGGCTCGGGGCATCGGCCGGGTTAAGCCCTCCCCCTTGTGGGGAGGGTTGGGAGGGGTCTTTTTTCATAAACAGCGTATCGTGCCTCACTCTACCCAATGCACATCCGTCAAAACATTCGACGGAATCGGCTCATTCTCCCAAAGCCCCTTCAATTTCCCATCCCACACACCGAGCTTCGGCATCACGAACAGGAACAGCGACGGCACGTCATCGGCCAGAATCTTCTGCGCCTCGCCATAAAGCTTGGACTGTTCGGCCGGGTCCGCCGTTTCCTGCACCTTCTGCAAAACCTCGTTAAAGGCCGGGTTCTTGTAGTTGAAGTAATACGGATCGCGGGCGTAGATATCGAGGTCCATCGGCTCGGCATGCGCGACGATGGTCATCTCGTAATTGGCGGCCTTCAACACATCCGACACCCATTTCGCCGGAAATTCGGTGGTCTCGATATTCATCGTCACACCGATTTCGGCAAACATCGCCTGCAAAATCTGCGCACTGCGCTGCGCATAAGCCATCTGCGGCGCCTTGATGGTGAAGGTCAGGCCGTTGCCGTAACCGGCGTCCGCCAGCAGTGCCTTGGCCTTTTCGACATCGTAAGGCCAAGTGCCCGTGAGATCGATATAACCGGGATCGTTCGGCGTATAATGGCTGCCGATCGCGGTGCCCAGACCAGACCACGCGCCTTCGATCACGGTGGCACGATCAACCGCCATCATCAGCGCCTGCCGCACCCGCTTGTCGTTGAACGGTTTGGTGGCATTGTTCATGCCGGCCACGACCTTCAACTCGGTATTGCCGACCACTGTCACTAGCCGGGCGTCGCCTTTAAAACTGTCCATCAGTTCCGGCGCGCCGAATTCTGGAAAGGCGTCGACATCGCCTGCCTTCAGGGCGGCAGCCTGCGCCTGCGCATCGCCGATGAAACGGAAGGATGCTTTGTCGAGCGTTACCGAAACGGCCTTGTTCCAATAATCGGCGTTTTTCGCCAGCTCCACCTGAGACCCCTTGGCCCAGCTGACGAATTTGAACGGGCCGGTGCCGACCGGCGTCACCTTGTTGTTGTCAGCAGTCTTCGGCGCCACCATCACCGAGGCCGGCCAGCCGAGCCAGTAAAGCAGGCTGCCGGTCGGCTGTTTCAGCTTCAGCACCAGCGTCGCCGCATCCGGCGTTTCCACGGTGTCGATGGTGGAGAAATATCGTTTCTGCGGGTTGACGCTATCGGCACCACGAGCGCGGTCGAGCGTGAATTTTGCAGTCGAGGAATCGAACGCCTCGCCATCATGGAATTTCACGCCCTGACGCAGCTTGAACGTATAGGTCAGGCCATCCGGCGACACCACCCAGCTTTCGGCCAGAAGCGGTACGACCTTGCCGTCTTTATCGATCGTCGTCAGACCTTCGAACACGTTCTGCCAGGTCACCTGACCGATCATCACCTGCGCACCGATGGTGGGATCAAGCCCGCCGGGTTCCACCGCCATCCCCAATGTCACCGATGTTTTCGGCGCTGCAAATGCATGGCCCTGAGCCGCCAGAACGGCGACACCGGCAACGGTGAGCCCGAGCGCCGCTCGTCGCGTGACCGATACGAAGGAAGAAAAAACCATTCGCGTTCCCCATTTGGCAGGTCATCCGATGGATTGCGCCATCGCCGCCTGTGATTGACAAAAGACTGTCATGTTGCAAGTGCACACACAATGCATATTTTTGTGGTCTCTGTGTAGCCGAAATCGCTACACGGGGCATTTTGTCAAAGCGGCTTTTTCGAACCCGTCTTTTTGGTCACCGCACCGCGCATAAAAGCTTCGATGAAATCGACCAGCTTTGACGCTGCAAACGACAGTTGACGGTCGGGGGCGATGCAAAGCTCCATCGGCGTCTTCACCGCTTTCGCGCCGCCGATCGGCACCGCCACCAATTGGCCGGCATCAATTTCGCGTTGCACGGAAAGCGCCGGCAGCAGTGTGACAGCCGTTCGCCGCAACACCAGTTCCTTCAGCATTTCCAAAGAACCGGTCACAAACACCGGGTCAAGCTCCAGCCCGGCTTTCGAAAACACATCCTCAAAGGCCTGCCGGGCGCTGAAACTCTTGTTCGGCAGCGCGAGCGGCATCTGCACCAGATCGCGCAGCGAAAATTCTTTGGCGCCCGCGGCCGGATGCTCGGCAGACAGGATCACGTCATAGATCAGTTCGGAGCGCACCCGCACCTTCAGCCCGGAAATCTTTGGCGCAAACAGTGCCACCACGACATCCGCCTCGGCGGCAGCCAGTGCTTCCACTGCCTCGCGTGCTGAGGTGATGGCCACCTCGAACCGCAATTTTGGATACTTTAGACTGAACTCGGCCAGAACAGGCGCGAGCAGGTTCGCCACAGTCGCGCCATTGGCATAGATCACCACCTTGCCGCGCTGCAGGCCCTGCAGGTCATCGATCAGCTGGTTCACATGCTCCAGCTCACGCAAGGTTTTTCCGGCCCGCGCCGCCAGCAGTTCTCCGGCAGCGGTCAGGCGAATGCCGCGATTGTTGCGCTCCACCAGCGGCGTGCCAAAATAGTGTTCGAGGTTTTCGATCTGGCGACTGACGGCGGTCGCGGCAACGCCCATGTTCTCCGCCGCCGCGCGCATGGAATTGGTGCGCACCAGTTCATCGAAATACATCAGGGCGCGAAGCTGCATGCGGAAAATCCAATATCTGTCGCGGCAAAAAATCAGCCGCGACGAAAACCTTCGCTGGCGACCAGAAGCTGGCGCGTATAATCGGCGGAAAACGCGCGCTTTTCCAGTGCCTCGACCGGCACGGTCTCGACAATCTGCCCGTTTTTCATCACCGCAACCCGTTCGCACATATGGCTGATCACGCCAAGATCGTGGCTGACCATGACAAAGGTCAGGTTTCTATCTTTTCGCGCCTGCTCCAGCAGGTTGAGGATTTCCGCCTGGATCGAGGCATCCAGTGCCGAGGTCGGTTCGTCCAGCAGCAAAATCTTTGGCTCAAGGATCAACGCACGGGCAATGGCGATACGCTGGCGCTGGCCGCCGGAAAGCTGGTGCGAATAGCGGAAACGAAAACCGGCACCGAGACCCACTTCATCCAGCGCGCGGGCGATGCGGGCATCGATATTGTCGAAACCGTGGATGACCAGCGGCTCCAGCAGCAGCCTGTCCACCGTCTGGCGCGGATGCAGCGATCCGTAAGGGTCCTGAAACACCATCTGCACGGTGCGATAGAATTCCTTGGTCCGGCCATGGCTTTTGTAGTTGCGGCCGTCGACGGTCAGTGTCCCCTCTTCGAACCGATTGAGACCGGCAACGGCCCGCAGAAGTGTGGATTTGCCTGAACCGGATTCCCCGACGATTCCAAAAGACTCTCCGGTGGCGACATCGACGCTCACCTTGTCGAGCGCCACATATTCATCAAACGTCACGACCATGTCGCGGACGGAAAGTGCTGTTCTGTCTGTCATTTTGCCCATCTTCACGCCAGCCACTCCGCCTTGCGTTCCAGAACCGGCAGCGGATGCCGGTCGGTGCCGATGGTCGGCAGGCAGTTGAGCAGACCTTGCGTATAGGGATGTTTCGCCTGTGCCAGATCGGCCGACGGCAGTTCCTCGACGATACGCCCCGCATACATGACGATGACGCGGTCGCAGAAGGAAGACACAAGCCGCAGATCGTGGCTGATGAACACCAGCCCCATGCCACGCTCGGCCACCAGCTTGTCGAGGATGGAGAGCACGTCGAGCTGCACCGTGACATCGAGCGCCGAGGTCGGCTCGTCGGCAATCAGCATTTCCGGGCCGCAGATCAGCATCATGGCGATCATCACGCGCTGGCCCATGCCGCCCGAAACCTCGTTCGGATAAAGACCGAAAACACGCTCGGGATCGCGGATCTGCACTGCCTCCAGCATTTCAAGAGCACGGTTGCGCGCTTGCGAGCGGCTGAGTTTTTCATGCGCCAAAAGCGTTTCGATGATCTGCTTGCCGATGGTCATCACCGGGTTCAGCGAATACTTTGGGTCCTGCAGGATCATGCCGATGCGTTTGCCACGCAGGTTTCGTCGTTGTTTTGGCGTCACTCTCAGCAGGTCGATGCCGTCGAATTCCAGCTTCGAGGCAGTGATCTTGGCATGCCCCGGCGTCAGACCCATGATGGCGCGGCCGGTCTGGGATTTGCCCGACCCGCTTTCGCCGACAATGCCCAGCCGTTCGCGACCCAGCGTAAACGATACGCCGCGCACCGCCTGTACTTCGCCGGTGCGGGTTGGAAAAGTGACGCGCAAATCGTCGACCGTCAGAAGAGGTCCACTCATTGGCCGGCCTCCTTCGGATCAAGCGCATCACGCAGGCCATCACCCAGCAGGTTGAAACCAAGGCTGACGATCAGGATGGCAAAACCCGGCATGGCGGCAACCCACCACTGATCGAGAATGAACCGGCGACCGGAAGCGATCATCGCACCCCATTCCGGCAATGGCGGCTGTGCGCCGAGGCCGAGGAAACCGAGACCGGCGGCGGTGAGAATAATGCCGGCCATATCCAGCGTCACACGCACGATCAGCGACGACAGGCAAAGCGGCATGACATGACGCAGCACGATGCGGAAGGGCGATGCCCCCATCAGCTTGACCGCCGAGATGAATTCCGAATTGCGAAACGTCAACGTTTCGGCGCGGGCGATGCGTGCATAAGGCGGCCATGAGGTAACGGCGATGGCAAGGATGGCATTTTCGATGCCGGGACCGAGAGCGGCCACCAATGCCAGTGCCAGAACCAACTTTGGAAAGGCCAGAAAGATATCGGTGATGCGCATCAGGATCGCGTCGATCCAGCCGCCGGCATAACCGGAAACGGTGCCGACGATCAGGCCGATGGGGGCTGCGATGACGGCAACCAGCACGATGACCATCAGCGTCAGGCGCGAACCGTGGATCAGGCGGGACAGAATATCGCGGCCCTGATCGTCGGTGCCGAGCCAGTAACCGGCCGAACCGGGTGGCAGCAGGCGGGCGTTCATCAGATCGCCTTGCACCGGATTATACGGCGCCAGCACATCGGCAAAGGCGGCAACGAACAGCAGAGCCAAAATGATGCCGAGGCCAAGCAGCGCCAGCCGGTTTTCCGAAAACCGTCGCCAGATGATATAGGCGCGTCCAAGCCTTGCCTGATGGCGCGAGGTGGGACGGTCGGAAAGCAGCCAGTCACGGCTGTATGGTTTTGGGGTCTGTGCCACGACGCTCATCGGCTGCGTGTCCTTGGATCAAGCGTGCGGTAAAGAAGGTCGGACAGGAGGTTGATGGCAATGAAGACGGAACCGACAATGATCGTTCCGCCCAGCACTGCGTTCATGTCCGCATTCTGCAGCGAATTGGTGATGTAGAGGCCAAGCCCCGGCCACGAGAAGATCGTCTCCGTCAGAACCGAGCCTTCCAGCAGCCCGGCATAGGAGAGCGCGATGACGGTGATCAGCGGCACTCCGGCATTGCGCAGCGCATGGAACCAGATGATCCGTGTTTCCGACAGACCTTTTGCGCGGGCGGCGACGATATATTCCTGTTGCAGCTCGTTGAGCATGAAGGAGCGCGTCATGCGGCTGATATAGGCAAGCGAGAAATAACCGAGCAGCGCGCCGGGCAGGATGATGTGGCGGAACGCATCCCAAAAGACGTCCCACTGGCCCTGAATGAGGCTGTCGAACAGGAAAAAGCCGGTGATCGGCGTGAACGTGTATTCGTAAACGATATCGAGACGGCCGGGATAAGCCACCCAGCGCAGCTTTGCGTAAAACAGCACCAGCGACAGAAGGCCGAGCCAGAAAATCGGCACGGAATAACCGATCAGCCCGACAACGCGAACAATCTGGTCGGCAATGCTGCCGCGCTTGACGGCGGCCAGCACGCCGAGCGGAATGCCGAACAGTGCGCCAAAAACGGTGCCAACCGTGGCAAGCTCCATCGTCGCCGGGAAGACACGGCGGATGTCGTCCATGACAGGATTGGTGGTGAGAACGGAGGTGCCAAAGTTGCCGGTCAGCGCATCACGAACGTAGAAATAGAATTGCTGGTAGAGGGGCAGATTGAGGCCCAGCTGCTCGCGCACGCGTTCCACCACATGCGCCGGCGCGCGGTCGCCGACGATGGCGAGCGCCGGATCGATGGGGATCACGCGGCCGATGAAAAAGGTGACGGCCAGCAGGCCCAGAAAAGTCGTGACGACAGTCACCAGAAAGCGGAGAACCGCCTTTCCGGTGGAGGAGGAACGGCTGCGCTTGCGCCGTGTCGCTGCCGTCGTATCGGTGAGAGTCAAGAAGATCTCCTCGAGATGTTGAAGAGGATGCCGCCAGCCCCTTCTCCCCGTTTGCGGGGAGAAGGTCCGGAGCGAAAGCGAGGGGATGAGGGGCGGAGGCCAACTCGGCGGTTCGGGCTGCCCCTCATCCGCCTGCCGGCACCTTCTCCCCGTAAAACGGGGAGAAGGACAGATGCCGCACCGCCCTCATTCCCAATACGCCGCAATCAGTCCTTCGAGACCGTATAGACGAAGTTGGTATCGAAGCTCGGGCCGAGCTTGTAACCCTTCAGCTTCGAGGAATATCCCGCCACTTCCGTCTGCTGGAAAACGATCACAAACGGGCTGGTGGCCGCGACCTTCTTCTGCAGGTTCTGATAGATGGCCGCGCGCTTTTCCGCATCCTTTTCCAGAAGCGCGCCCTTGGAAGCATCCGACAGTTCCTTCGGCACATCCCAGGCATTACGCCAGGCCAGCGTCTTGCTCTTGCCCTCGTCGGAATTGTCCGGATTGACAGTAAAGGTCTCGGCATTCGAATTCGGGTCAAAGTAGTCCGAACCCCACTGGCCGATATAGATGTCGTGGGTGCGGGCGCGGAACTTTGTCAGCGTCTGCTTGCCGTCGCCAGGAATGATGCTGAGCTTGATGCCGGCCTGCGCCAGCGTCTGCTGCACGCTTTCGGCAATGCCGGTTACCGGCTGGGTGTTGCGCACATCCATGGTGACGGAAAAACCGTCCTTCAGGCCGGCCTTGGCCAGCAGTTCCTTGGCCTTGGCAACGTCGAGCTTGTAGGGATTTTCTGTGCTGGCGCCGAGCTGGCCCTTGGGCAGAAAATTCTGGTGGATTTCGCCGATGCCCTTTATCAGCGTCGCGCCGATCGCATCGTAATCGACCAGATATTTCATCGCCTCGATGACCTCAGGCTTGGCCAGATTGGCGTTTTTCTGGTTGAGGCTGAAATAATAGATCGTGCCCTTTGGCGCGGACGTGCTCGACAGGCCTTCCTTGCCTTCGATGGCCTTGAGATCGTTCGGCTCAAGGTTACGGGCAACATCGATATCGCCGTTTTCCAGCGCCAGACGCTGGCCCGAGCTTTCCTTCATGTGGCGGTAGATGACCCGCTTCAGTTTCGGCTTTTCGCCGTAATAGTTCGGGTTGGCTTCCATGATGACGGCTTCGTTGGCGCGCCATGCCATGACCTTGAACGGACCGGAACCGGCATAACCGGTCTTCATCCATTCATTGCCGAAATCGGTGTCGTACTTGTATTCGGCGCTCGGCGTCATTGCCTTGGCGTGTTCCATCACCACCTTCTTGTCGACCACGGAGGCGACGGTTGCGGTGAGAACATTGAGCACAAAGCTTGGCGCATAGGCCTTGTCGACGGTGAAGGTGAACGTGTCGGGTGCGGATGCCTTGGCTTTCTCAGCGACATTGTCGCCGGTCAAGCCGAACTGGGTGAGCAGGAAGGCCGGCGACTTGTCGAGCTTGACGGCGCGCTCGAAGGAGAAGGCAACGTCCTCGGCGGTCAGCGGATTGCCGGAGGCAAACTTCAGGTCCGGCTTGAGCTTGAACGTATAGGTCATGCCGTCATCGGAAACGGTCCAGCTGGCGGCGAGATCACCGACGACCTTGGACGTATCGGCCGGGTCGAGACCAACCAGCTTGCTGTAGCTGTTGGCGGTCACTTCGGCGGTGGAAAGCTCGAAAGCCTCGCCCGGATCGATGGTGATGATGTCGTCGATGGCAAAACCTTCGACCAGCGTATCGGCCGGTGTCGCGGCAAAAGCCTGCGGTGCGGCAAGCGTGATCAGCGCAAGGGCGGCACCTGCGGAAAGAATGCGCATGCGCTTGTTGAGAGAGTTCATCATGGTGGTCGTTCCCGTTGTTTTGTTGCCCGTTATTGTCTTTGTTTTTGGATCTTGTCGGCGGCGCTTGCCGCCTTGGCTGGTCAGGCCTTTTCGTGCCAGGCTTCTCCAAGCACGCGCAACCAGTTCTCCCGGCACAATTTAGCAATGTCTTCAGGAGCGTAGCCCGCGTCCCGAAGGGCCGCAACCAGTTTCTGGTTGCCCGCCGCATCGTGAATATCGGCCGGTACGGTTGCACCATCGAAGTCCGATCCGAGCGCCACGCAATCGATGCCCATGCGCTCCACCATGTAATCGATATGGCGGATCATGTCGGAGAGCGGCGTGGCGGCATTGTCACGCGCATCCGGCCGCAGCATGGTGACAGCGTAGTTGAGACCGGCAAGGCCGCGGCTTTCCTTGATCGCATCCATCTGTTTGTCGGTGAGGTTGCGGGCGACCTGCGTCAGCGCATGCGCATTGGAATGGCTGGCGATCAGCGGCTGATCGGTGGTTTTTGCTACATCCCAAAAACCCTTTTCGGTGATGTGCGCGAGATCGATCAAAATGCCGAGACGGTTGCAGGCCTTGACCAGTTCAAAACCGATATCCGTCAGGCCCGGACCGGTATCCGGCGACATCGGATAGGCAAACGGCACACCGTGGCCAAAGATGTTGTGACGGCTCCAGACCGGGCCGAGCGAGCGCAGGCCGGCTGCATAAAACACGTCGAGTTCGGCCAGATTGGCGCTGATCGGCTCGCAGCCTTCCATATGCAGAACGGCGGCAAACACGCCATCGGCCATGGCCTTGCGGATATTGGCGGTGGTGCGGCACAGGCGCCATGCGCCCGCCTGTTCCAGGCGCAGCGCGATCGAGGCTTTTTCCATGCCGATCTGCAGTGAGGATAAATATTCCAGCGGGGCGGCCAGCGGCGTCTCGTAATGGCCGTTGTCATCCGGTTCTTTCAGGATCAGGTCGCCGGAGGGGATGTAAATGGCGCAGATACCACCGGCGAGACCGCCGATTTTTGCGCGCGGCGCATCGATATGGCCTTGGGCCGTGCCCTTCAAAAATTCGGCGACCGGATCGCCGCCTTCCTTCATGGTCCTCCAAAGCCGGAGAAGCACGTCGTTATGGCCGTCGAACACCAGTTCCATGAATTTTCCAGATCTCTGCTGCGAATGCGAAGCGCTGATCCTATTCAGAACTCCACACACTCGGCAAGCCGGAAAAAATCATCTTATTTGGTCCAATGCGCGTCATCGGTCCGGCTCAGCATCGGCGTCTTGAACACGCCGACGATCAGGTCGCGCCACTTCGGATCGATATCGGCAATCGTGCCGCGCCAGCGTTCCGATTGCAGCATGGCCGCACCGATCACCACCGGCTCGATGCCGATCGCCTCCATCAGCGACAGGCCGGCGAGAATGGAAGAACCGCTGGAGATCACGTCATCGATCAAGGCGATACGGGTGCCGCGCAGCAGCGGCAGCATGCGCGGATCAGCATAAAGCCGCTTGCTGTATTCGGGCGTGGTGATCGATGACATCGGCACCGACAGTTCATCGTCGTACCAGAATTTGCGGGATGTCCCGAGCGGCACGTAACGGCCATGGCCAAGACGGCGGGCAACGGCTGCTGCAAGCGTCAGACCCAATGTCGGCAGGCCAACGACGATTTCCGGATCGTAGGGTTTCAGCTTGGCCGCCAAGGCATCGGCCAGCGCATCCTGCACGGCAAAACTCGCCTGATTGATGATCAGCGAGGCGAGCGCGTTTTCGCCATTGGAAAGATGCCGGATCGGCAGCATGATCTGTCGACCATCCTCCAGCACGGCCGGATAAAACGTGCTGAACGGCCCTGCGGGATCAAACGTGTCGGCGGGATAGATTTCCTGCCAGAAATCGTGCGGCTGCATGCGGCTCTCCATCCACGAAATGCGGGTTCACGCGAAATAGGGTTCATCGCGATAACGGCCGATCTCCTCGACCAGCCATTCGCGGAAAACGCTGACGGGCCGGGAATCGGTCTTGGCGACGGGTGCTACCGCATAATAGGCGCTCGGACTACGCACCTGATGCGGAAAAGCCTGAACAATCTCGCCATTGCGCAGTTCGGACTCGATCAGGAACAGCGGCATCAGCGCCACGCCCAGCCCGGCAATACAGGCCTGCGCCACGCTGGAAAATTGTTCGAAACGCATGCCCTGCGAAGGCGCATCGCGTAGCCCGAGGCTCTGGAACCAGTGGTTCCACGCCCCCGGCCGTGACGCCATATGCAGCAGCGGCAGGGCTCGCAGATCCTCCGCACCAGCAACCGGATGGCTGGCCAAGAAAGCCGGGCTTGCCACCGGTGCCACCATCTCATCCATCAGAAACGTGCACTCCGCCCCCGGCCAGTCGGGCAGACCGATATGGATCGCCATATCCAGCCCGTCCTTCTCGAAATCGAAGACACCGATACGGGTGGCGAAATTCAGCGTGATCTCGGGATGGCGCTCGACGAAACGCGGAATGCGCGGCATCAGCCAGCGCGTGCCGAATGTCGGCAGGATGGCAAGATTGAGCTGGTCATTATGCGTTTTCGTCATGGCCTTCAGCGAGGCCGAACGGATCAGCGACAACGCATTACCGATCGATTTCGCGTAATCCACACCCGCCACAGTCAACCCGACACCACGGCTGCTGCGTTCGAACAGCAGCACGCCCAACTGGTCTTCAAGCCCGGAAATCTGGCGGCTGACAGCCCCTTGTGTCAGCGAAAGTTCATCGGCAGCACCGGAAAAACTGCCGAGCCGCGCCACCGCATCGAAAGCGGCGAGCGCACCGGTCGAAGGCAGCAATCTTCGGCTCGCAGTGATCATCACCCATTCCTATACCTCATGGCGAAATGAGTAAACAACGCTTGCCGATATCCAAACCCTCACGGACAATACCGGCCACACCTGATTTTTGGAGGCATCATCGTGAGTTCGCGCACCGCATTTTCCTGGGAAGACCCGTTTCTGCTGGACGAGCAGATCAGCGAAGACGAGCGGATGATCCGCGACACCGCCGCCGCTTTCGCCAAGTCGGAGCTTCTGCCACGCGTGCAGGAAGCCTATCTGGATGAAACCACCGACAAGGGCCTGTTCAAGCTGATGGGCCAGACCGGTCTGCTCGGCGTCACCTTGCCGGAAGAGTTTGGCGCCGCCAACGCATCCTATGTGGCTTACGGCCTCGTTGCCCGCGAGATCGAGCGTATTGACAGTGGTTACCGCTCGATGATGAGCGTTCAGTCGTCGCTGGTCATCTACCCGATCTTTGCCTACGGCTCCGACGAGCAGAAACAGAAATACCTGCCGGGCCTAGTCTCCGGCGACCTGATCGGCTGTTTCGGCCTGACCGAACCGGATGCCGGCTCCGATCCCGGCGGCATGAAAACCCGCGCCGAAAAGATCGAGGGCGGTTATCGCCTGCGCGGCGCAAAGACATGGATTTCCAACGCCCCGATCGCCGATGTTTTTGTCGTCTGGGCAAAGTCGGAGGCCCACAATAACGAGATCCGCGGTTTCGTTCTGGAAAAGGGAATGAAGGGTCTTTCGGCGCCAAAGATCGGCGGAAAACTGTCGCTGCGCGCCTCGATCACCGGCGAGATCGTTCTGGACAGCGTCGAGGTCGGCGAAGATGCACTTCTGCCGAATGTGTCGGGCCTGAAAGGCCCGTTCGGCTGCCTCAACCGCGCCCGCTACGGCATTTCCTGGGGCGTGCTGGGAGCTGCCGAAGACTGCTGGTTCCGCGCCCGTCAATATGGTCTGGACAGAAAGCAGTTCGGCAAACCGCTGGCCGGCATGCAGCTTTACCAGAAAAAGCTCGCCGACATGCAGACGGAAATCACCCTCGGCCTGCAAGCTTCCTTGCGCGTAGGCGAACTGATGGACGCCCACAAAATGGCGCCGGAAATGATCTCCATCGTCAAGCGCAACAATTGCGGCAAGGCGCTGGATATCGCCCGTCAGGCCCGCGACATGCATGGCGGCAACGGCATCCAGATCGAATACCATGTCATGCGCCATGCGCAGAACCTGGAGACTGTGAACACCTATGAAGGCACGCATGACGTTCACGCGCTGATTTTGGGCCGCGCCCAGACGGGCATTCAGGCGTTTTTCTAAGGGCCCCGCCTTCATCTGGAGAGCAGCATCATGCTCTCCAGCATATTCTCCGAAATCATTTAGTATTACTTTTTGTCAAGCCGTTGATTGTCGCGGCCATCTATCCTACCTCAGGGCCGCAACCATTTTTGCCGGCTTCCCCGTCGGCACTCGCCTACCCTCCCTTCGAAAACGAAAGTGGACACCATGACAACCTATCCCGACGTCAAGCTTTTTATTGCCGGCGAATGGCGCGATGCCGTTGACGGTGAGACCATCGAAGTGACCGATCCGGCCACTGACGAAGTGATCGGCAAGATCGCCCATGCCCGCAAGGCTGACCTCGATCTGGCGCTGGAAGCTGCCGACAAGGGTTTCAAGATCTGGCGTGACACGTCTGCCTTCGAACGCTCGAAAATGATGCGCAAGGCCGCCGATAACCTGCGCGAACGCGCCGATGCGATCGCCTACATGATGACCCGCGAACAGGGCAAACCGCTTGCCCAGTCGAAGATGGAAGTGCTCGGCGCTGCCGATACGATCGACTGGTTTGCGGAAGAAGCCCGCCGCACCTATGGCCAGATCATCCCGGCCCGCTTCACCGGCGTATCGCAGATGGCGATCAAGCTGCCGGTCGGCCCGGTTGCCGCCTTCACGCCGTGGAATTTCCCGATCAACCAGATCGTCCGCAAGCTGTCCGCAGCACTTGCCGCCGGTTGCTCGATCATCGTCAAGGCACCGGAAGAGA
Source organism: Endobacterium cereale (assembly GCF_009617585.1). Lineage (GTDB taxonomy): Bacteria > Pseudomonadota > Alphaproteobacteria > Rhizobiales > Rhizobiaceae > Neorhizobium > Neorhizobium cereale. Next base: position 199,212 of record NZ_WIXI01000049.1, read on the forward strand.
CGCCTGCATCGCCTGCCGAACTGATCCGCGCCTTCGCCGATGCCGGCGTTCCGGCCGGCGTCATCGGTCTGGTCTACGGCATTCCGGCCGAAGTCTCGGAATACCTCATCCCGCATCCGGTCATCCGCAAGATTTCCTTCACCGGCTCGACACCGATTGGCAAGCATCTCGCAGCGCTTGCCGGCAAGCACATGAAGCGTGCCACGATGGAACTCGGCGGCCATGCGCCGGTGATGATCTTCAACGACGCCGATCTCGACAAGGCGATCGAAATCACCGCGCTGTCGAAATTCCGCAATGCCGGTCAGGTTTGCGTCGCGCCGACCCGCTTCCTCATTCAGGATGGCATTGCCGACAAGTTCCTCGACGGTTTTGTCAAGGCGGCCGCAGCCATCAAGGTCGGCAACGGTCTTGAGGCCGACACGGTCATGGGTCCGCTTGCCAACGAGCGCCGCATCCCGGCCATGGAAGACCTGATCCAGGATGCCGTCGCCAATGGCGCGGACCTGAAGACCGGCGGCAAGCGCATCGGCAACAAGGGCAATTTCTTCGAACCAACAGTTCTCGCCAACGTGCCCACCTCGGCCAAGATCATGAACGACGAGCCGTTTGGCCCGATCGCCATCGTCAACCGCTTCTCGACCTTCGAGGATGCCGTTGCAGAAGCAAACCGCCTGCCCTTCGGCCTCGCATCCTATGCCTTCACCGGCTCGGTCAAGACCGCCCACGAACTCGGCCGTCAGGTCGAAGCTGGCATGCTGACCATCAACCACAACGGCCTTGCCCTGCCGGAAGTGCCATTCGGCGGCATCAAGGATTCGGGCTATGGCACGGAAGGCGGTTCGGAAGCCGTTCAGGCCTATCTCGAAACCAAATACGTCAGCCAGATGAACTGATCCACCAGCTTCATGTGAATGACGGAACGGCCGGGGTGAAAACTCCGGCCGTTTTGTTTTGGGGATTGTCTGCGTGAGAATAGTCGCATACGAAAACAAAGAGTGAACATGCGAGTGAGATGATGACCGAAGCCACGACCGAAGCCGCGCCTCTCCTCAAGGAAATCTTCAATCGCGCCCGCCTCGAGCATTTTGCCAGTGAGACTGCTGCAATCCATCCGGGTTTTGACGGCGACCGATTTCTGAAGTTGGCATCGGAGGGACTGGATGATCTCAGCATCATGCAGCGTCTGCGGCAGATCGCAGTCTCCTTTCACGCCACCCTGCCCGGCCCCTATGAAAAGAACCTCAAAATTCTCCGAGCACTGGCCCCGCGTATCAATCACGGTTTTGCCTCGATCACGCTGCCGGAATATGTGGCGCTTTACGGCCATGATGATTTCGACCTTTCCATGCGGGCGCTGGCTTTTTTCACGCAGTTCGGCTCCTCCGAATTCGCCATCCGCCATTTTCTGCAAAAGGATCAGGCCCGCACACTCATGGTGATGGAAGGCTGGTCCAAGGATGAGAACGAGCATGTGCGCCGCCTCTCTTCCGAAGGCTGCCGCCCGCGCCTGCCATGGTCGTTCCAGTTGAAGGAACTGATCGCCGATCCCTCGCCTGTCGCAACGATCCTTGAAAACCTGCGCAGCGACCCGGCGCTGTATGTCCGCAAATCCGTCGCCAACCATCTGAATGACATCACCAAGGACCACCCGGACTGGGTGCTGCAAAAGATCAGCGGGTGGGACCAGACCAACGCCCACAGCAACTGGATCATCCGACAGGCGTTGCGCACGCTGATCAAGAAGGGCGATGCCCGCGCCCTGCATGTGCTGGGAGCGGGTCATAAGGCCGAGGTGACAATCAGTAGCTTCGTGGTGACGCCGTCAGCCCTGAAACTCGGCAGTGCCGTGAAAATTTCCACGCAACTGACCTCGACGGCATCGGCACCACAAAAACTCGTGGTCGATTACGCCGTGCATTACGTGAAGAAGGCCAGCGGCACTTCGAAAAAGGTTTTTAAATGGAAAGAAATCACCCTCGATGCCGGGGTAAGCATCGAGCTATCCATCAGCCGTGCCATCCGTGATTTCACCACCCGTGTGCATTATCCCGGCCGACATGCGGTGGACCTGATTGTCAACGGGGAAGTGCTGGCGCAAGGAGCGTTCGAGATCGTCGCTTAGGCGGCAAACACCTTAGCCCGCCGCAGCGTTACGAAACCGGCCTCTCCGGCCCTCACCTGCCGTTCCGGCTCGACGTCGAATTCCAGCGCCTCTCCTGCGCCGGTCGCTGCCAGCACCCGTCGACCATCCGGGCGGTCGAGAACCCGCGAAATCGTCGCGGCAATGCCCGGCCCCTGCTCAGACCAGTCGAGATCGGCGGGCCGCGCGTAAAGTTCCGCTTTACCGTCCGCCACACCAACCGCATCCACCGACACATCACCGGTATAGGCACGCCCATCGCGCACCTCAGCGGCGATCATATTGGCATCGCCCAAAAACTTCATCACGAAGGCGGATTGCGGATCGCGGCAGACCTCCTGCGGCGTGCCCTGCTGCACGATCCGGCCATCCTTGAGGATGACCACGCGGTCGGCCAGGTCGAGCGCCTCTTCCTGGTCATGGGTGACGAACAGCGTGGTGATGCCTAGTTCCGAATGGATTTCGCGCAGCCAGCGGCGCAGGTCCCGTCGTACATTGGCATCGAGTGCGCCAAAAGGTTCGTCGAGCAGCAGCACTTTCGGATCGACGGCAAGGGCGCGGGCAAGCGCCACGCGCTGCCGCTGGCCGCCGGAAATCTGTGCCGCGAAACGATCGCCGAGGCCTTCGAGACGGACAAGGCGAAGCAGATCGGTGACGCGGGCATCAATGGCCGCCTTGTCGCGTTTCACCTTGGACACTTTCATGCCGAAAGCGATGTTGTCGGCCACCGTCATATGCGGGAAAAGCGCGTAATGCTGGAACACGAAACCGACGCCGCGGTCGCGCACCGGAATGTCGGTGGCATCCTGATCGCCGAAATAGATGTGGCCGCCATCAGAATATTCGAGCCCGGCCACCATGCGCAGGATGGTGGTTTTTCCAGAGCCGGATGGGCCAAGCAGTGCCACCAGTTCACCACTTTCGATATCAAGCGACACGTCCTTGACGGCGCGAAAGGTCTCAAAAGTTTTGACGACGTTTTCGAGGCGGATTTTCATGATGTTTTCTCAGCCGGGTTGGCGGTTTTGCGAACGCGACCAGCGCCTTGGCGCTCGAGCAAAACCTTGGCGATGATGGTGAAGACGGCAAGCAATGCCAGAATGGAAGCAGACGCAAACGCGCCCGCCGCCTGATAATCGTGGTAGAGCAGCTCGATATGCAAAGGCAGTGTATTGGTCTGGCCGCGAATATTGCCGGACACGACAGAGACCGCGCCGAACTCGCCCATCACCCGCGCGTTGCACAGAATGACGCCGTAAAGCAGCGCCCATTTGACGTTCGGCAAGGTCACCGAAAGGAAGGTGCGAAAGCCGGAAGCGCCGAGCGATGTTGCCGCCTCCTCAAGATCACGTCCCTGCGCCTGCATCAGTGGGATCAGTTCACGTGCCACGAAGGACGCAGTGACAAACATCGAGGCGATGATGATGCCGGGAATGGCGAACAGGATTTTGATGTCCCAGGCATCGAGCAGCGGTCCAAAAAGGCCCTGAAGGCCGTAAACAAACAGATAGGCGACACCGGCGACGATAGGCGAGACCGAAAACGGGATTTCGATGACGACCAGCAGAAACCGCTTGCCCCAGAAATCGAACTTGGTGATTGCCCATGCGGCGGCGATGCCGAAGGCGGTATTGAGAGGCACGGCGATCAGCGCCGCCAGTACGGTCAGCCCGACTGCATGCAGCGTGTCGGGATGGATGATCGTGTCGCGATAAACCTGCCAGCCCTTGGCAAAGGCTTCGACCGCGATAATGACCAGCGGCGCCAGTACCATGAAGAAGCCGATCACCAGCACAATGCCGATCAGCGTGCGGCGAAACAGCGGATTGTCGCCGACACGTGGCGGCTTTCTGCGGGAGGGATGATTGCTCATGACTATCCCTTCACCGTGTATCGCAGCGCCCGCGCCTGCAGCCAATTGGTAATGGCCAGCATGACGAAGGCGGTGATCAGCAGCACGGACGCGATGGCGGCTGCGGCCTGATAATCATACTCTTCAAGGCGGATGAAGATCAGCAGCGCGGTGATTTCCGTCGACATCGGCTGGTTGCCGGCAATGAAGATGATCGCGCCGAATTCACCCAGCGAGCGGGCGAAGGAGAGCGAAACACCGGCCATAAGCGCCGGCGTCAGCAATGGCAGGATGACTTTGCGAAAAATCTCCCAGTCGGAACCGCCGAGAGATTGCGCAGCCTCTTCCAATGCCGGATCGAGATCCTCCAGCACCGGCTGAACCGTGCGCACCACGAAGGGAATGGAGGTGAAACACATGGCGATCATGATGCCGAGCTGGGTATAGGCAACCTTGATGCCGAATTCTCCCAGAATGGAGCCGAACCAGCCATTGTTGGCAAACAGCGCCGTCAGCGCGATACCGGCGACGGCTGTCGGCAACGCAAACGGCAGATCGACCATGGCATCGACGATGCGCCGGCCGGGAAAGCGGTAACGCGTCAGCACCCATGCGAGCGCCAGTCCGAAAAACAGGTTGAAGACGGTGGCGCCCAATGCCGAGAGCACGGTGACACGATAGCTGGCGACAGCACGCGGCGAGGATATGATCTGCCAGTAGTCGGCAGGCCCAAGGCTTGCCGCCTTGATGACGAGGGCGGCCAGTGGCAGCACCACGATCAGGCCGACATAAAACAGGGTCACGCCCAGCGATAACGGCAGGCCGGGCAGGACATTACGACGTCTCACGCAGTCGGTTCCTTGTTACGGAAAATCCGGCGGATGGAAATCCGCCGGTCGGAAGGATTACGAGGTTGCCCACTCGCTCGCCCGTCATCCTCGGCCTTGTGCCGAGGATCTACCGCGCTCTCATTTGGCTCAGCAGATGCTCGGCTCAGGGCCGAGCATGACGGAAGTGAGTTTGGCAATCAGCCGATTTCAGGAAAAGTTAGCGGCTGCCGTAAAGCTTGTCGAGCGTGCCGCCGGACGCGAAATGCTCCTTCTGCACCTTGTCCCAGCCGCCAAAAACGTCCTCGACCTTGACGAGGCGAACTTCAGGGAACTGGTCCTTGAACGCGGCCGCGACCTTTTCGTTGTTGACGCGGTGGCCGAATTCGGCGGCGATCTTCTGGCCTTCTTCCGTATAGAGGAAGTCGAGATAGGTCTTGGCCAGCTGTTCCGTGCCGTGCTTCTTGGCAACCTTGTCAACCACGGCAACCGGGAATTCGGCCAGCAGGCTGACCTCAGGCACGACGTTTTGCACTTTGTCCTTGCCGAACTGCTTTTCGATGCCACGGGTCTCGGCTTCGAACGTGATCAGCACATCGCCCTGTTCGCGTTCGACAAAGCTGGTCGTGGCCGCACGGCCGCCGGTATCGAAGACAGGAACGTTGTCGAAGATCTTGGTGATGTAGGCGTCGATCTTCTCGGCGTCGTCCTTGTATTCTTCTTTTGCCCAGGCATAGGCCGCGAGATAGGTGTAGCGCGCATTGCCTGACGTCTTGGGGTTCGGGAAGACGGCGTGAACATCGTCACGTCCCAAGTCGGCCCAACCCTTGATGTTTTTCGGGTTGCCGGCGCGCACTAGGAAGGCCGGGAAGGAATAGAAGGGCGAGGCATTGTTCGGGAATGCCTTGGTCCATTCCTTGGACACAAAACCGTTCTTGGCGAGGAAATCGATATCGGTCGACTGGTTGAAGGTCACCACATCGGCTTCCAGACCTTCGACAATCGAACGCGCCTGCTTGGATGTGCCGGCGTGCGACTGGTCGATGGTGACGCCCGGATGCGCCTTCACGAAAGCCTCGTTTTCGGCAACGAACAGTTCGCGGGCCACGTCATAGGAAGCGTTGAGCAGCTTGTTGGCATCCTGCGCGAAGGCGGGCTGGACGAAAAGCGAAGCCAGGGCAGTGCCGAGGATCAGGAGGCGGTTCATCAAAAGTCTCCGATGGGATCTGTCGTTATCGCCAACATATGGGGCAAGACCGGGAACGACGAGAAAAGCGCCACCACGCGGCGCGCCCTGATGAGAATTTTCCACCAAAGGAGAAGCAGTTTGGCGAGGCCTGTTCCAAGATGATGAAACAGGCCCCGGATTGCGTTATTCCGCCGCCATCGGCAAGTCGAGTTGCTGGGGCTCATTCTGCTGGTCCGAGGACTTTTCCGTCTCCTTCGGCTCGCGACCGAAAAACAGCGCATAACCGGCCGGCAGAACAAAGATGGTCAGCACAGTAGCGACCAGAATGCCGCCCATCATCGCATAGGCCAGCGGCCCCCAGAACAGACCCCAGGAGATCGGGATCAGTGCCAGAACCGCCGTCATCGCGGTCAGAACGATCGGCCGGAAACGACGCACGGCAGCGCCGGTTATCGCATCGGCCTTATGCATGCCGGCGGCGATATCCTGATCGATCTGGTCGATCAGGATGATCGAGTTACGGATGATGATGCCAAGCAGCGCGATGACACCAAGGATGGCCACAAAGCCGAAGGGCGCACCGGTGATCAGAAGTGCCGCGGCGGCCCCGATGATGCCGAGCGGACCGGTGGCGAGAACCAGCATGGATTTTCCAAAATGCTGGAGCTGCACCATCAGCAGGGCCACGATGACCAGCAGCATGACCGGCACCTTGGCCGCAATCGACTGCTGGCTTTCGGCCGCATCCTCCGCACCGCCCTGGATCTCGACACGGTAACCGGCCGGCAGTTCCGCACGGATATCGCTCAGCTGGTTATAGAGCTTCATCGAAAGGTCGGTCGGCTCCACACTGTCCGGCACGGTGGCCTTGATGGTGATGGTCGGCAGGCGGTCACGGCGCCATTCGATGCCGTTTTCCAGAACCGGTTCGACGCGGGCGATCTGCGATACCGGCACGAAGGCACCGCTATCGGTGGGGATATAGACGCTTTCCACAGCCGACAGCAGTTTTCGGGTTTCCGCCGGTTCGCGGGCAACGATCGATACCGTTTCCTCGCCATCGCGGAAATCACCCAGCGGCGCACCGGTGGTGGCTGCATAGAGCATCTGCCGCACGCGCTGAGAGGACACGCCGAGCGCACGGGCACGGTCCTGATCGATGACCAGCTTCATCGCCGGCACTTTTTCCAGCCAGTCGTCGTGAACCGCACCGAGAACCGGGTTCTGGTGGAAACGTTCCTTCACCTGATCGGCAATGCGGCGCACTTCATCACGATCCGGTCCAAGCACGCGCATCTGCACGGCCCAGCCGACCGGAGGGCCGAGGAACAGGCGATCGACCTTGCCGCGCACGGTCGGAAAATCTTCCGCCAGTGTCTTGCGCAGTTTTTCGATCATTCGCTCGCGGGACTCCACGTCCTTGGCCATCACCAGCAATTGCGCATAGTTCGGGTTGCGAAGCTGCTGGTCGAGCGGCAGGAAGAAGCGCGGTGCGCCCTCACCGATATAGGTGGCGACAAAGGTCTTGTCTGGATCGGGCAGGATACGGTCTTCCAGCGCCTTCGCCTGACGTTCGGTTTCCTCAATCGACGTTCCTTCCGGCAGCCACATGTCGACGAGAATTTCCGGCCGCGACGATTGCGGGAAAAAACTCTGCGGGATGAACTGGAAGGACCACAGGCTGCCGGCAAACACGCCGAGCGTCAGAAGCAGCACGATCACGCGATGCTTGACCGCCCAGCCGACCGAGTGGCGCAGGCCGCGATAGAACCGCGTGTCATAGGCATCGTGATGGGTGCCGACATGGGCGCGCTGTTTCAGCAGCATATAGCCGATCCACGGCGTGAAATAGACGGCCACAAACCACGAGACGACCAGCGCAATGCCGACGACATAGAACAGCGAGCGCACATATTCACCGGCGGTCGAATCCGCGAAACCGACCGGAATGAAACCGGCAACGGTGATCAGCGTGCCCGTCAGCATCGGAAATGCGGTGGAGGAATAGGCGAAGGTGGCGGCCTCGAGTTTCGGCAGCCCCTCCTCCAGCTTGCGCTCCATCATCTCGACGACGATCATCGCATCATCCACCAGAAGGCCAAGCGCAATGATCAGCGCGCCGAGCGAGATGCGCTGCAGCTCAATGCCTAAAGCGTACATGATGGCAAGTGTCGCGGCGAGAACCAGCGGAATGGCGATGGCGATGATGATGCCGGAGCGCCAGCCGATCGAGATCAGCGATACGGCCAGCACGATCACCAGCGCTTCCATCAGCGCCTGCGTGAATTCGCCGACGGCTTCGGTCACCACTTCCGGCTGGTTGGAGACCTGATCGACCGAGACACCGACCGGCATGGAGGCAATGAACCGCTCATAGGTCGCCTCGACGGAGGTGCCGACATCGGTCACCTTGAAGCCGGGCGCCATGACGACACCGACCTGCACGCCATCATGCCCGTTGAAGCGGTATTTGCGATCGTAAGGTTCGGCAAGACCGGAGGAAACGGTGGCGATATCGCCGAGACGGATCACCTGCGAACCGGTGCGCAGGCGCAGTTCGCGCACATCTTCCGGTGTCGTCACGCCTCCCTCCACCGCGATCCGGACGGAGCGACTGGAGGTCTCTACGTTTCCGGCCGGATCGACGGTGTTTTGGCCCGCAAGGGCGCTCTGGAGGTCGTTGAATGTCAGATTGTGCTCGGCCAGAATTTTGGACGACACATCGATATAGATCTTTTCCGCCTGGTCACCGAGGATGACGGCCTTTTCGACGCCGGGCGTGGCGATCAACATGTCGCGCGCCTGAATGGCGTATTTTTTCAGCTCCGGATAGCTGTAACCATCACCGCTGATCGCGTGCAGGGTAATGTAGGTATCGCCGAATTCATCGTTGAAATACGGGCCCAGCAGGCCATCCGGCAGATCGGTAATGTCGCCGACCTTCTTGCGCACCTGATAGAAGGCGTCGGCCACGTCACGGGCGGTCGTATCGCCCTTGATCTGCAGCGTGATGATGGTGGATCCGGCACGCGAATAGGATTTTACCCAGTCGAGATGCGGGGTTTCCTGCAGCTTGCGCTCGATCTTGTTGGCGACCTGATCCTGCATTTCCTCAAGCGAGGCACCCGGCCACACGGCCTGCACGACCATGACGCGGAAGGTGAAATCAGGATCTTCCTTCTGGCCCATGTTCATGATGCCAAGCGCACCGATGATGATGATCAGTCCGAACAGGAAACGGCCGATGCTCGGATGGGCGATCGCCCAGCGCGACAGGTTGAAGGGCTGCTTTTCCGGGGTCTGGTCAACACCAGAATTGGGGCCGGACGGTGTGTGATCGGAGGACGACATGATCTTTTCCCTCTCCGGAACCGGTTACGAACGATCGGCGCTGGCGGGCGCCGTCTGCGTTTTGCCTTCGGCTTCCGCCGTGGTCGCCCCCGGCACCTTCACCTTCATGTCTTCCGCCATGAACTGCGTACCGGCCGCGACAACCGTCTCGCCGGGCTTGACGCCATCAGCGATGCGCACGCCGTCATCGGCAAAACCGGCAACGGTCACGGCACGCGAATGCACGGTGCCTTTGGCCTTGTCGACGATCCAGACGATCTTCTTGCCGTCCTTTTCGGTGACAGCGGCAAGCGGCACGGAATAGGCCGCCACCGCGCCATCGGTGCGGGCGGTGATCATGCCGGTCATGCCGAGCCGCAACTGCTCATCTTCGGGCAGGCTGACGCGAACCGTGAATGTGCGCGACTGCGTGTTGGCGCTGCCGGAAACCTCGCGGACTTTGCCTTCAAGCGTCAGGTCGCGATAGGACCAGAAGGTCGCGGATACGGTCTTGCCGGGCCGGAACTGGGCGATATCGTTTTCCGGCACCGCGATCTCGATTTCCTTTTCGCCATCGACGGCGACCGAAATCACCGCAGTGCCGGCAGCCACCACCTGTCCGGCCTCGGCACTGATACCCGTGACGATGCCATTCACATCTGACTTAAGTTCGGCATAGGCAACCTGATTGCGGGCCTGTTCCAGCGCCGATACAGCCGACTGTCGGGCCGAGACAGCCTGATCGGCCGCAAGCGTGCTCTGTTCCAGCTCGGCCTGCGGCGCAATATTCTTGGATGCGAGATTTTCGGCGCGGCGGCGAGCAAGCGTCGAAATCTCCACCTGCTTTTCGGCGGAGGCCAGATCGGCCTCGGCCCGGCGCACGGCCAGCTGCAGATCGACGGCGTCCAAACGGGCAAGAACCGTACCGGGCGTCACCCGATCACCGATATCGACCAGCCTCTCGGTGATTTTTCCCGCCACGCGAAAACCGAGATCCATCTGTTTTCTTGCCCGGACCGAACCGGAATAGACAAGTGCACGGCCTTCATCGGCAGCACCGATCTCGGCGACCTTGACCGGCCGCAGGACTTCAGCGGCTTCCGGCTTTTTTTCCTCGCTACAGCCCGCAATCGCAAGCGATGAGAAAAAAACAAGACCGAGAGACAATTTGGAAAAGTTCGACATGGCCGCGCCCCTGTGCGGTTGATGGTTCGATAGGCTTCGTAACCTCGGCAAGGTCAGCGAAGCGCCCGAAGTGCAAATTCGACAAGATCCTCCGGCGTCGCGCGCCGACCTTCAGAAAGACAGTCTGCAATAATTTGAGGGTGACACAGCGCCACCGTCGCCTGCATGAAGCAATCCGATGCGACATCGGCATCCTGCTGGCGGAATTCGCCGGCCTTGATGCCCTGCTCGATCCGATCCGCAACCAGCACGCGGACCCGCTCGATATGCTCTTCTATGACCTGCCATTGTTGCGCGATGGCAATCACAACCATCTCGTGCACCTTATTCTCATGCAGCATGGTTTCAAGCGTCATGCGATGCTGACCGAGCGCATAGGCGCGCAGACCGTCCGCAGCCGTTTTTGCGCCCTGGATGCTGATAACCGCGAGATCATAGCTTGCAGCCAGCATGCGGCGCGCCAGTGCCTGATGGATTTCCGCTTTGGAAGCGAAGAACCGATAGATATTTGCCGGCGACATGCCCAATTCCTTGGCGATGTCGGCCACATTGGTCTTCGTATATCCGTAATGCCGGAACAGCCGCTCGGCGGTATCGAGGATGCGCTCGACATTTTCCGACCTTACGTCGGCTGCGTTTGCACTGGCGGCATGACTGGCCTGAAGGCTATCGCTCATGTCTGCTCCGTTACGACTGACGAATTTTAATTTTCGTCAGTCGTAATTCGACAACGCGTGTTTGTCAATCGCTTGGCAACCGTCTCCGAAGGATTATCGGTTTCGGAACAAATTCCGTATTAGAGTGGTTACGCAAGACTGTGAGGGAGCAACGGGACGCCATGAATCTGGCCAAGGGCCATCCAGCGATGCTGACGAGCGAGGGGCTCTACCAGACACTTCTGGATTCCATCACCGATTACGCCATCTACATGCTGGATGCAGACGGCCACGTTTCGACGTGGAACTCCGGTGCCGAGCGCATCAAGGGTTACAGCGCCGAAGAGATCATCGGCCGACATTTTTCACTCTTCTATACGGACGAAGACCGCACCCGCGGCGAACCGCAGCGCGCACTGTCGACCGCCCGCCGTGACGGACGGTTCGAGAAGGAAAGCTGGCGCCTGCGCAGCAATGGCAGCCGCTTCTGGGCCCATGTCGTCATCGACGCGATCCATGACGATGCCGGAAACGTCGTCGGTTTCGCAAAAATTACTCGCGACAACAGCGAACGCATGGAAGCCCAGAAAGCCTTGGCGAAAGCGCGCGAGGAACTGTTCCAAGCGCAGAAGATGGAGGCGATCGGCCAGCTGACCGGCGGCGTCGCCCATGATTTCAACAACCTGCTGATGGCGATCATGGGCAGCCTGGAAATGCTGCGCAAGCGTTTGCCCGAAGATCCGTCGCTTTTACCGCTGATCGACAATGCCATACGTGGTGCCGAACGTGGTGCAGCACTCACCCAGCGCATGCTCGCCTTTTCGCGTCGGCAGGAATTGAACGTGCTGCCGGTCGATGTGCCGAAACTCGTCCTTGGCATGCGCGATTTCCTGAAAAGCTCACTCAGCCAGACGCTGACCATCGAGACCGATTTTGCCGGCAACTTGCCCTATGTGCAGACCGATCCAAACCAGCTTGAAACCGCACTGCTGAACCTCATCGTCAACGCCCGCGATGCCATGCCGCAAGGCGGTACCATCACCATTTCGGCAACCCCACAGGACGTCACCGATACGGATGGGCGGCTGAAACCGGGCCGCTATCTTTCAATCAGCGTGAAGGATGATGGCGAAGGCATGGATGCCGAAACACTGGCGCATGCGACCACGCCCTTCTTCACCACCAAGGGTGTCGGCCGCGGCACCGGCCTTGGCCTTTCCATGGTGCAGGGGCTGATCGAACAGTCCGGCGGCGCGCTCAGCATCGAGAGCACGCGTGGCGAAGGCACGACGATCTTCCTCTCTCTGCCTATTGCCGGGATGGACGAGACAATCCTCGAGCCCGAACTGCCCCTGATCCTGCCACAGGAAAACACCCGCCCGCTCACCATTCTCGCCGTCGATGACGACGCGCTGGTGCTGATGAACACGACGCTGATGCTGGAAGATCTGGGTCACACCGTGATCGAGGCCTATAGCGCCGCCGATGCCCTGTCTGTCATCAATGGCGGCGAAAAGCTCGACCTTGTCATCACCGACCATTCCATGCCGCAGATGACCGGTTCGGAACTGGCGCTGGAGATCGCACGGCTGCGCCCCACCCTTCCGGTGATCCTGGCGACCGGTTACGCCGAACTGCCGGCCGGCACCGACCAGCAGCTGCCGCGGCTTGCAAAACCGTTTACACAGGCGCAGCTCAAAGAAATTGTCGGCACCGCGATGCATTGAACCAAACTGCCCGCCTTCGCGTTGATCCGTCAACACGTAACGAAGGAGGAACGGTCATGGTGTACAAACCCCCAATGTTTTACGACAAGGAACCGACGATCGAGGTGGAAAACCCGCCTGCCGCCGAACTTGAAACCCGCGTCGCCGATGCACTCGCAACCAATTTCGGGGTCGATGCCAGCGATGTGACGGTGGTGGCCGACGGTTCGGAAATCACGCTCACCGGGACCGTGCTCGATGAGCAGGAAATTGCCCGTGCCACCGAAGTTGCCGCTTGTGTGCAAGGCGTCAGCCAGGTCCGGAATTTTATCCGCAGCGGCGGTTTTATCCATTAAGATCAGGTTTTAATGTCGGCATGGAAGCCCAACCTTGCTCCATCCTCACGGTCGAGAGGGCGGAGCACTATGCTGCCGATGGCTTGGACTCACGCAAGCGCACATAGGCGGCTGAGAACCTTATCCGAAAAAACCGCACCTCCGGTTTTCAGAACTTCGAAGATATCCGAGTCACCGCGCGCAAGCGCGATTTTGATGACATGATCGATGTCACCGATCTCCTTCTGATCATCCGTTTCGATTTCCCAGGTCCCGCATCCGGGCAGAACCTCACATATCAGGCTGTAGGCTCCGGTTGGTATATCAACCGGTTCATACTCGAAGATCGAACCGATCTGAACCGGGGTTTCAGAGACATCGAACGGAACACGCAGGCAGGATATCGCATCCGGCGATGTACGGAATGCGTCCACCATTTCGATTTCAACTGTGCAGATGAAAGCATGTTCCGGCACGCCGAAACTGACGATACCCGGCGACCATGCAAAACCCTGCTGCATTTCCGGCTCGCCCCAGAGATGTCCCGGACGGTCGACGGAAGGCAGATACAGGATCAATTGCCCGTAATTGATAAGGACATTCAGGGATGCCAGCATGTATTTCTCCGCCGAACTTTAATCATGCCGTCATCGGCAGAAAATAGGATTGCTTCGGAAAAAGCCAATCACTGGAAGCAGCGGATTTACCCTTCCCCACCGGGCGCAAATTTCGCCACCAGCGCATGCCGGTCGCCGGGATAGGTCAGGCGCACCGACGTCACCGGTCCGGCCGGGCTCCAGGTACGGCGTTCGATGACCAGGCAGGCCGTGCCTTTTTCGATATCAAGCAGGATGGCAACCGAGGCACCGGCTGAAACGGCCGAGATGCGGTTTTCGGCAGCACTCCATGGCACCCGTTTCAGCAGCCATGTACCGGGCGAGACCGTGTCGAATGTTTCTGCCTCGGCCTCGGGCACGGTGGCAAGACTGATCAGCCGTTCCTCCAGGCAAAAAGGTGCCGCGCCAGCTTGGTGAATGCAGGTGATATCCAGCACAGAGGCAGCCTCCGACAACTCCAGCCTCTGTTTGTCGGCAGCATTGGCACGACGTTTGCTGCGGGCATGAACTATGTGCGAATAGGAAAGCCGCAGCGATTGCACTTCAGCCTCGATTTCGGCAATCGCCAGCACGGCCGATTGCGCGCGTGGCTGGGCGACAAAACTGCCGGATTTCTTGCGGCGTTCGATCAGTCCGGATTTGGCAAGCTGAGTCAGCACCTTGTTGGCGGTCATGCGCGAACAATTATAATCGGCAGCGAGATCCACCTCGAACGGGATGCGGTGCCCTGGTGGCCATTCGCCCGACACGATGCGCGCCTCGATATCGCCGAGGATACGCTGGTGCAGCGTCGCATCCCTCACAATCTTCATTCCGCCAGAAGCTCCTTCATCGCCGCCTGAAAACGGCGGTTGATTTCGTCACGCCGCCTGTGCCGACCACCGGAGACCTGCCGCACACCGCGCGCCCAGACACAATCGACGGAAACGCCGCCCGCAAACAGCCAATGATCGAGAATTTTATCCGGCGCAAGATAGGGCACGGCTTCGGCATTCAACGAAACCATATCGGCCGGATTGCCCACGACAAGACCCGCCGCCGCACCAAGCGCCTGCGCCCCGCCGGCAAGTGCGCCTTCAAACAGTTTTTGGCCCGTCGAACCGCCGCTATCGGCCACGACATTGCGGGCGCGAAGACCGAGGCGCTGCGAATATTCAAAAGTCCGCAATTCTTCCGGCAGGGAGATCAGGATGTTGGAATCCGACCCGATGCCGAACCGTCCGCCTTCTTCCAGAAAGGCCGGCGCAGAAAAGATGCCATCGCCGAGATTGGCCTCGGTGATCGGGCAGAGACCCGCCACCGCCCCACGCTTTGCCATCGCGCGCGTTTCGGCGTCGGTCATGTGGGTGGCGTGGATGAGGCACCAGCGATTATCGACCGGTGCGTTGTCCAGCAGCCATTCCACCGGCCGCGCGCCCGACCATGCAATGCAGTCTTCCACTTCCTTCACCTGTTCGGCAACATGGATATGCACCGGCCCGCCAGCCGCCATCGGCACGACGGCGGAGAGTTCTTGCGGTGTGGCGGCACGCAGCGAATGCGGCGCAACGCCGAGCACTCCACCATCGACACCGGCGATCAAACCGGTGCAGGAGGCCATCAGTTTTTCGAAAGCATCGAGAGAATGGATAAAGCGCCGCTGCCCTTCGGCAGGCGCCGCACCACCGAACCCGGAATGCGCATAAAACACCGGCAACAGCGTCAGCGACAGGCCAGTCTCTTCGCTCGCGGCGGCGATGCGCACGGCCAATTCTGCCGGGTTGGCATAAGGCGAACTATTCTTATCGTGATGCAGGTAGTGGAACTCGCCGACGCGGGAAAAACCGGCTTCCAGCATTTCCATGTAAAGCTGTGCGGCAACGGCTTCGACATGATCCGGCGTCATCGACAGCGCAAACTTGTACATGACCGTGCGCCAGCTCCAAAAGCTGTCGTTTGATGGCCCGCGCACTTCCGCCAGTCCCGCCATGCCGCGCTGAAAGGCATGGCTGTGCAGGTTGGGCATGGCCGGCAGCAGCAGAGCATGACGTTCGTCATCCACCTCCGCATCCACGCCGGTCTCGATGCTGGCAATGCGGCCCGCCTCGACCCTCAGCCGAACATTTTGGACCCAACCGCCTGGCAACAAGGCCGACTGTGCATGAAGTGTCGTCATTTTCAAAAACTCCTCGATGCCTGCCTTGGGCCTGCCTGGCGGCCAACACGATCATCCCGAAAAATTCCGTATTGCCAGTCCGACCATTATGTATATACATTATCACCAACTTGGGAAGGTGAAAATGACGGACGCAACCGTAACAAACGTCGATTTCAACGCAAGCACGGCAGCCACCGGAGTTGCGCGAACCCTGTGGCGCAATGCCCGCATCGCCACGCTCGCTGAAACCCTGCCCGGCCTCGGCATCCTCGAGAACGGTGTCATCGCCACTGAAGGTGGCCGCATCACCTATGTCGGCCCGCAAGCCGATCTTCCCGCGCCGCTCAAAGCCATCGAAACCGTCATCGATCTGGAAAACCGCTGGGTGACGCCGGCGCTGGTGGACTGCCACACCCATCTCATCTACGGCGGCAACCGCGCCCGCGAATTCGAAATGCGGCTCAAAGGCGCGACCTATGAGGAGGTCGCGCGCGCCGGCGGCGGCATAGTCTCTTCGGTCAAGGCCACCAATGCGCTTTCGGTCGAAGGTCTGGTGGCTGCCACCCTGCCGCGCCTTGATACTCTGCTTGCCGAAGGTGTTTCGACCATCGAGATCAAGTCCGGTTACGGGCTGAATATCGAGGGCGAACTCAACATGCTGCGCGCCGCCCGTGCACTGGCAAAGATACGGCCCGTCCGCATCGTCACCTCCTACCTTGCCGCCCATGCGACCCCGGTGGAATACAAGGGCCGCAATGGCGATTACATTTCCGACATCGTGCTGCCGGGCATGGACAAGGCGCATGCGGAAGGTCTTGTCGATGCCGTCGATGGGTTTTGCGAAGGCATCGCCTTTTCGGTCGAGGAGATGCGACGCGTCTTCGATCATGCCCAGAAACTTGGGCTTCCGGTCAAACTGCACGCCGAACAGCTCTCCGATCTCGGCGGCGCCAAAATGGCAGCCTCCTATGGCGCACTCTCGGCCGATCATCTCGAATATCTCGATGCCGAAGGCGCTGCCGCCATGGCCACCGCTGGCACGGTAGCAGTGCTGCTGCCCGGCGCCTTCTACGCCATCAACGAAACCCAAAAGCCGCCGGTTCAGGCGCTGCGCGACGCCGGCACAAAGATCGCCATCGCCACCGACAGCAATCCCGGCACCTCGCCGCTGACTTCGCTGCTGCTGACCATGAACATGTCGGCCACCCTCTTCCGCCTCACCGTGGAAGAATGCCTTGCCGGCGCCACCCGCGAAGGTGCCCGTGCCCTTGGTCTTCTCTCCGAAACCGGCACGCTGGAGGTCGGGAAATCGGCTGACTTCGCGGTCTGGAACATCGATAGCCCGGCCGAGCTGGTTTACCGCATCGGTTTCAACCCCATCCACGCCCGCATTTTCAAAGGCGCTTCCGTATGACCATCACGCTCCATCCCGGCTCCGTCTCGCTCGCTCAGCTCGAAACCATCTACTGGACCGGCGAACCGGCAAAACTCGACGCATCCTTTGACGCCGGCATCGAGCGCGCAACCGCCCGCATCGCCGAAATCGCCGCCGGCAATGCGCCGGTCTACGGCATCAATACCGGTTTTGGAAAACTCGCCTCGATCAAGATCGACGCGAGCGACGTCGCCACCCTGCAACGCAACCTCATCCTGTCGCATTGCTGCGGCGTCGGTGCGCCTTTGCCGGAAAACGTCGTGCGGCTGATCATGGCGCTGAAACTCGTGTCGCTCGGGCGCGGTGCTTCCGGCGTACGGCTGGGGCTGGTGCGGCTGATCGAAGCCATGCTGGACAAGGGCGTTATCCCGGTCATCCCGGAAAAAGGCTCGGTCGGCGCATCCGGCGATCTGGCACCACTTGCCCATATGGCGGCAGTGATGATGGGCGAAGCCGAAGCCTTCTTTGACGGCGAACGCCTGTCCGGTGCTGACGCCCTCGCAAAAGCCGGACTGACGCCGGTCGTTCTGGCGGCAAAGGAAGGTCTGGCGCTGATCAATGGTACCCAGACCTCGACAGCACTGGCGCTCGCCGGACTTTTCCGCGCCCATCGTGCCGCACAGGCAGCGCTGATCACAGGTGCCATGTCCACCGATGCGGCCATGGGCTCGTCGGCTCCCTTCCATCCGGACATCCACACGCTGCGCGGCCACAAGGGCCAGATCGATACGGCTGCGGCTTTGCGCGCGCTTCTCGCCAATTCGGTCATCCGCGAAAGCCATATCGAAGGCGACGAACGCGTGCAGGACCCCTATTGCATCCGTTGCCAGCCGCAGGTGGATGGCGCCTGCCTCGACCTGTTGCGCTCGGTCGCCCGCACGCTGGAAATCGAGGCCAACGCCGTCACCGATAATCCGCTCGTGCTCTCTGACAACAGCGTCGTCTCGGGTGGCAATTTCCACGCCGAACCGGTGGCGTTTGCCGCCGACCAAATCGCCCTTGCCGTCTGCGAGATCGGCGCGATTGCTCAGCGCCGTATCGCGCTTCTGGTCGATCCCGCGCTTTCCTACGGCCTCCCCGCCTTCCTCGCCAAAAAGCCGGGCCTCAATTCAGGCCTGATGATCGCCGAAGTCACGTCCGCGGCGCTGATGAGCGAAAACAAGCAGATGTCGCACCCGGCCTCGGTGGATTCGACCCCGACCTCCGCCAATCAGGAGGACCACGTGTCGATGGCCTGCCACGGTGCCCGTCGCCTTCTGCCCATGACCGACAACCTGTTCGCCATCATTGGCATCGAGGCGCTGACGGCGGCACAGGGCGTCGAGTTCCGCGCGCCTCTCGCCACAAG
Source organism: Endobacterium cereale (assembly GCF_009617585.1). GTDB lineage: Bacteria > Pseudomonadota > Alphaproteobacteria > Rhizobiales > Rhizobiaceae > Neorhizobium > Neorhizobium cereale. The sequence goes on from NZ_WIXI01000049.1 coordinate 217,972, forward strand.
CCCGGAACTGCAGAGCGCCATCACCTCGATCCGCAAGGTCGTGCCGACGCTGGAGGAAGATCGTTACATGGCCACCGACCTTCAATCGGCCAGCGATCTGGTGGCGACGGGCGCGCTGAACGCTGCGGTTTCGACCAACATTCTGCCGCCGCTTCTCGCCTGATTTGAAATCATGGCGTATCGCCACAAAAACAAAGAGGGAAACACGATGACCACCAATCCGCGCCACAATATCCGTGATGTCCGCTCTCCCCGCGGTAACGAACTCACCGCCAAAAGCTGGATGACCGAAGCGCCCTTGCGCATGCTGATGAACAATCTCGACCCGGACGTGGCGGAAAATCCGCATGAACTGGTGGTCTATGGCGGCATCGGCCGCGCCGCCCGCACCTGGGCCGATTTCGACCAGATCGCCGCAACACTGAAGACGCTGACGGAAGAAGAAACGCTGCTGGTCCAGTCCGGCAAGCCGGTCGGCGTTTTTCGCACCCACAAGGATGCACCGCGCGTTCTGATCGCCAATTCCAACCTCGTGCCGCACTGGGCCACCTGGGACCATTTTAACGAACTGGATAAGAAGGGTCTCGCCATGTACGGCCAGATGACCGCCGGTTCGTGGATCTATATCGGCACGCAGGGCATCGTACAGGGCACCTACGAAACCTTCGTCGAGGCTGGCCGCCAGCATTATAACGGCAGCCTCAAGGGCAAGTGGATTTTGACCGGCGGCCTCGGCGGCATGGGTGGCGCCCAGCCGCTGGCCGCCGTCATGGCCGGCGCCTGCTGCCTTGCGGTCGAATGCGACGAAACCCGCATCGATTTTCGCCTGCGTACCCGTTACGTCGACGCCAAGGCAAAAACGCTCGATGAGGCACTGGCGATGATCGCCGAGTGGACGGCAAAGGGCGAAGCCAAATCCGTCGGCCTGCTCGGCAATGCAGCTGAAATCTTCCCGGAACTGGTCAAGCGCATGCAGGCCGGTGGTCCGCGCCCCGATATCGTCACCGACCAGACCTCTGCCCATGACCCGCGCAACGGCTACCTGCCGCTCGGCTGGACCGTGGAGGAAGCGAAAGCCAAACGCGAAACCGATCCCAAGTCGGTGGAAATCGCCGCCCGCGCGTCGATGAAAGCCCATGTCGAAGCCATGGTCGCCTTCTGGGATGCCGGCGTGCCGACGCTGGATTACGGCAACAATATCCGTCAGGTCGCCAAGGACGAGGGCCTTGAAAACGCCTTCGCTTTCCCTGGTTTCGTGCCGGCCTATATCCGCCCGCTGTTTTGCCGTGGCATCGGTCCTTTCCGCTGGGCTGCCCTCTCGGGTGATCCGGAAGACATCTACAAGACCGACGCCAAGGTGAAGGAACTGCTGCCGGACAACAAACACCTGCACAACTGGCTAGACATGGCGCGCGAGCGCATCGCCTTTCAGGGCCTTCCAGCGCGCATTTGCTGGGTGGGTCTCGGTGATCGCCACAAACTCGGCCTCGCCTTCAACGAAATGGTGCGCAACGGCGAACTGTCGGCTCCGATCGTCATTGGCCGCGACCATCTCGACAGTGGCTCCGTCGCCTCGCCCAACCGCGAGACGGAAGCGATGCAGGACGGATCGGACGCCGTCTCCGACTGGCCGCTGCTCAACGCGCTGCTCAATACCGCATCGGGTGCCACATGGGTGTCGCTGCATCATGGCGGCGGCGTCGGCATGGGCTATTCGCAACATTCCGGCATGGTCATCTGCGCCGACGGTTCGGAAGATGCCGACCGCCGTCTGGAACGCGTGCTCTGGAACGACCCGGCCACCGGCGTCATGCGCCATGCCGATGCGGGTTATGACATCGCCGTCGATTGCGCCAAGGAAAATGGCTTGCGGCTGCCCGGCATTCTGGGCAACTGACATGCGCATCCTGCGGGCCAGCGACCACAGGCGCATGCCATGGAAAAACGGACGCGGAGAGACGGTGGAAATCGCCGTCTTCCCGCCCGACGCCACGGTCGACACGTTCGACTGGCGCATCAGCATGGCGACCGTTGCGGAAGATGGGCCGTTTTCCATTTTCCCCGGCATCGACCGCACCCTGTCGATCCTTGAAGGTCGGGGCATGGAACTGTCTGTCGAGGGCCGCCAAACGGTTGTGCTGACGCACGATTTTGCGCCCTACCCGTTCCCGGCCGATGCCGCGACGAGCGCGCGGCTGCTGGATGGCACGATCACCGACCTCAACGTGATGACGCGGCGGGGGCGGTTTTCCCACAGCGTGGCGATGGTCACGGCACCGCGAGCACTGGCGCCGGCCGATGGGCTGATGTTGGTCTTGTGCCATCTCGGCGAGATGCAGGTGACGAGCCGTGAAGCGACCGAAACGCTTTCGGCGCTGGATTGCGTGCTGCTGGAAAACGGTGAAGCCGCGAACATCTCCGGGGATAGCGAAGGCTTTGTGATCAAATTGTCCTGATCACCATCGGTGCTGGTTGCGAGAATACTGCGGGCTCCCAAGAAGCTCCCATCAAAGGAAAGATATCACAGAAGGCGACAAGGGAGCCACGTCGTGGCAGGGCGGAAAGCTGCACTTGCGCCTCCCCGATCTAGCGATCATCCTCCCCAAAGGGCGCTGAAAGTACGCGGCAAGCTCCCGGCCAAATTGAACCACTAAGGATCGGCCGGATTAGGCGCTACCCCTTGCAGGAGTGGCTCGAAGGGCGGGAAGCGACCTGCTGCTCGGCTCCGGTTGGCTTGGTAGGGTCTCTGTTACATGTGTAAGTGCCCTGCACTCAAAGGGAGATAGGATGACCACGTCTTCCACTTCCACCCCAACCCGACCAAAACCCCTCACAACCCCATCAAACCCACCTTATGCTCATCCGCCGCCGCCCGGCTGATGCGCTCCAGCTCCTCCGCAGCCTTACCGCGATGCCGCTCCTTGTGGCGCAGAATGGCAAAATTGCGCGCCGGAAGCTCAATACCCGCGCGCACCAGCAAACCCTGTCGCAGGAACGGTGCCGCCACCATGCCCGATACCGCCGTCGCGCAATCACCCGAGCGCACCGCCGACACCACCGCTTCGTTGGACGGCAGTTCCAGCACCACCGAAATATCGCTGACGCCGATACCCATGCCCGACAGCGCCTCTTCAAAGGCCGAGCGTGTGCCAGACCCTTTTTCACGCAAGACCCATGAGGTGACGGCGGTGATATCCTTGTGACCAATGGCGCGGCCGTCTCCGAACGGATGCACCGGGCTTGCCACCACCACCAGCCGGTCGGCGACGATGGGCAAAACCGACAGCGCCGGTTCGTCGATCAGGCCTTCGATGAAACCCACCTCACCCAGACCGTCGCGGATGGCATCGGCCACCATGCGGGTATTGCCGATCGTCAGCTTGAGCTCGACACCGGGATAAAGCCGTTTGAATTTCAACAGGATCGGCGGCAGCCAGTAGCTGGCGATGGTCTGGCTGGCAAACACGCGGATTTCGCCGCGCGCCAGCCCGCTCATTTCCGACAGCATCAGCTCGGCACTTTTCGCCCGCGCCAGCGTCGCTTTCGCCTCCCCCAGAAAACTGCGGCCGAGCGCCGTCAGCTCGATACGCCGCCCTACACGGTGAAACAGTTCGACACCATAAAACCCTTCGAGATTGCGGATGGCCGAACTGGCCGCCGATGGCGTCAGTCCCACGGCCTCCGCACCTCGCGTCAAATGTTCGCGCTCGGCGACAGCCACAAAAATGGCGAGCTGCTCAAAGGTCATTGTTCGATTTTACCGCACAAAACATATCGAACTATACGATGGAATTACAAATCAGGGAAGCGCATCGTGGCGACAGAAGATTGGATGCCACCATGGCGCTCGCCACCCACACGGATCACAGCAACTCACATACATTCACCCGGCTTCTGCCGGGCATGATGGCGACACTTGCGGTGACGGCAGCTGCGATCATCCTGGAAACGCTGGAAATGCATGTCCTCCAAGGCCGCTGGATTGAAAGCCTCGTGCTGGCCATCCTGATCGGCATGGCCGTCCGTTCCTGCTTCGATCTGCCGGCATCGCTGGAACCCGGCATCCAGTTCTGCGCCAAGACGGTGCTCGAAGTGGCGGTGGTTTTGCTTGGCGCCTCGATCAGCCTGTCGGCCATCGAAGACGCGGGACTGACGCTGGTCGTTGCCATCATGGTAATCGTCGCGCTGTCACTGATCGGCAGTTATGCCATCGGTCGCCTTGCCGGCCTGCCCCCGCGGATCGCGACACTCGTCGCCTGTGGCAATTCCATCTGCGGCAATTCGGCGATTGCCGCCGCCGCTCCCGTGATCCATGCCAAAGCGGATGAGATCGCCTCGTCGATTGCATTCACCGCCGTGCTCGGCGTCGCGCTCGTGCTGGCTCTGCCGCTGTTTCAGGTGCCGCTTTCGCTGGGCTCCGCCGATTACGGCGTGTTTGCCGGCCTGACAGTGTATGCCGTGCCGCAGGTTCTGGCCGCCACCGCGCCAGCCGGTCTCATCAGCGTGCAGACCGGCACGCTGGTCAAACTCATTCGCGTGCTGATGCTTGGACCGGTCATTGCCACCCTTTCCATCCTGCATGGCCGCAACACCGGCGGCAAACTGTGCTGGAGCAAGATGGTGCCATGGTTCATCATCGGCTTTGCCGCGCTGATGGCCCTGCGCTCGGCCGAGATGGTTCCTCAAGCAGCGCTTGCCCCCATTTCGGCCGCATCCGGCCTCCTTACCATCGTTTCGATGGCGGCTCTTGGCCTGTCGGTGGATATCCGCAGCGTCCGCCAATCCGGCATACGCGTCATCGGTGCCGCAACCCTGTCGCTGGCATTTCTCTCAGGCCTCGCGCTGATATTCCTGAAAGTTTTTGCAGCGCACTGACGAGCACAGCAGCGGGCGCAAAACCCGGCGCCTTATGTATAGACAAGTCTGCATTCCCATGCCTACTATCAGTTTATAGGCAGGCGACTGACCTGCTGAATAATGAAGCAGACAGGGGAACGACCACATGAAAAAGCTTGCCACCATCGCCGCCTTTGCGGCCGCCCTTATGGCCACCACCACCGCCAAGGCCGAGACCGCCGTGTCGATGGGCATTTCCGGCTGGACCGGTTTTGCGCCGCTGACGCTTGCCAAGGAAGCCGGCATCTTCAAAAAAAACGGCCTTGACGTGACGATCAAGAAAATCCCGCAGGGCAGCCGCCATCTGGCGCTTGCCTCAGGTGACGTCCAGTGTGCCGCAACCACGGTGGAAACCTGGATCGTCTGGAATGCGGTGGGCATCGAAACCACGCAGATGTTTCAGCTTTCCGTCTCACACGGCGGCGACGGCATTGCCGCCAAGCCCGGCATCGAAAAGATCACCGACCTGAAGGGCAAGACGGTCGCCGCTTCGGCGCCCGGCACCTCGCCTTATTTTCTGCTGGCCTGGATTCTCGGCAAGAACGGCATGACCATGAAGGACGTGAAAGTCGTCAACATGGAACCCGGCCCGGCCGCACAGGCGCTGCTGGCCGGCCAGAACGATGCGGCCATGACCTACGAGCCCTATCTGTCGAGCGTGCGTGCCGAACCGACCAAGGGCAAGATCATCGCCACCACAAATGATTATCCGGCGGTGCTCGACACTTTTGGCTGCACCAATGCCTTCCTGAAGGACAATCCGGAGGCTGCCAAGGCGATCGCCAAGAGCTGGTATGAAGCGCTCGACATGATCAAGGCGGACAAGGAAAAGTCCTTCGAGATCATGGGCAAGGACGTCAAGCAGTCCGGCGCGCAGTTCGGCGAATCCGCTGCTTTCCTGACCTGGCAGGAGCGCGATGCATCGCTGAAATTTTTCGAGACCGGCTTCAAGACCTTTAACGAAGAAGCGGCAGAATTGCTGCTGCAGGCCGGCGTCATCAAGGCCAAGCCGGATCTGACCAAGCTCGTCGATCCGGCCTTCATCAAGTAATCGACCCGTTCAAAATGGTTCGGGGCGCCGGGTGAAAAAACCGGCGCTCCTTTTCATCTTCAGCAAGGGGCGCATCATGCAACCTCTCCAACCGATCAGCGCACGTTTACGCGTCCTCCTCGGCATCCTGTTTTTCGTGCTGTTTTTTGCCGGCTGGGCCTATGCGACGCTCGGCGGCTTCGTATCCCGCACCTTTCTCGCCGATCCACTCACCATGCTGCAGGATGGTTACGACCTCCTCGTCAATCAGGGTTTTGCCTATGATATCGGCATGACCATCTGGCGTGTCGTCGGCGGTTTCGTACTCTCGGCGATCATCGCCGTGCCGCTCGGTATCCTGATGGGCGCCTACAAGCCGATCGAAGCGCTGCTCGAACCGTTCGTGTCCTTCGCCCGTTACCTGCCGGCCTCCGCTTTCGTGCCGTTGCTCATTCTCTGGGCTGGTATCGGCGAGATGCAAAAGCTGCTGGTCATCTTTATCGGCGCCGTCTTCCAGATCATCCTGATGATCGCCGTCTCGGTCGCCGGCACCCGACGCGATCTGATGGAAGCCGCCTATACGCTCGGCGCCACCGACAGCGGCGTTGTGCGCCGCGTGCTGATCCCGTCAAGCGCGCCGGATATCGCCGAAACGCTGCGCCTCGTGCTTGGTTGGGCCTGGACCTACGTCATCGTCGCCGAACTGATCGGCGCCTCTTCCGGCATCGGTTACATGATCATCAACAGCCAGGCGCTGCTCGCCACCGGCCAGATCATTTTTGGCATCATCGTGATCGGCATTATCGGACTGATCTCCGATTTCGCCTTCAGGAGCCTCAACCGCAAACTGTTTGCTTGGAGGCTTGCATGAGCGAACTCATCGTGAAGAGCGTTTCCCGCATCTTTCCGGGCGTCCATGGCGGCAAGCCGGTCACGGCGCTGCAGCCGACAGATCTCGATATCGCCAAGAACGATTTCGTCACCGTCCTCGGCCCTTCCGGCTGCGGAAAATCGACGCTGCTGCGCATCATTGCGGGGCTCGACAAGCCGACCACCGGCACCGTGACTTTGGAAGGCAAACAGATCACCGGGCCGGGTGCCGATCGCGGTATGGTGTTTCAGTCCTATACGCTGTTCCCGTGGCTTTCGATCCGTGAAAACGTCGCTTTCGGCCTGCGCGAACGCGGTATTGCCGCGAAGGAAAAGTGGGATATCGTCGACAGCTATATCGACAAGGTGGGCCTGCGCGGTTTCGAAAATCACTGGCCAAAGCAACTCTCCGGCGGAATGCAGCAAAGAACCGCAATCGCCCGTGCGTTGGCCAACGACCCAAAAATCCTGCTGCTCGACGAACCTTTTGGCGCACTCGACAACCAGACGCGCGGCTTGATGCAGGAATTGCTGCTTGGCATCTGGGAACGTGAGCAGAAGACCGTGATTTTTGTCACCCACGATATCGAGGAGGCCGTGTTCATGGCCAACCGCGTGGTGACGATGACGGCGCGTCCGGGTCGTATCAAGTCGATCACCCCGGTCGACCTGCCGCATCCGCGTCATTACACGGTAAAGGCCAGTCCTGAATTTTCAGCCCTGCGGTTGAAGCTGACGGAAGAAATCCGCTCGGAAGCGATCGCCGCCGCTCACGAATAATGCGGCAGGAGTGAGCGACGGCGAGGTAGCCGGCAGATGGCGCAGGTCACGATGACCATCTGCCGGTGGCGACGCATGCTTGGCTCAAGGGGCGGCCAAGCTGACTGCATGCGTCGAGAGGCGATTATGGATTGCGTGCCGCGCGTGCGTTTTTCATGGCATCCGTGCATGGCTTGGAAAACTCGCTTGCATGCTCACGAATGCAGGCTTTCAGCCGCCCGCCACCCGGCGAAATGCCGGGGCATAGTTTCTGGATATCCGGCGCGCAGATTTCGCGCGCCGCCTGCATCTGCGCTTGACCGGCCTGCTGTGCATGCGCGGCACCGGCAAACAGCAAAAGTGCGATGGTGAGTGCTTTTCTGAACATGATGTCATCGTCTGATGATTGGAGATTTGAAATTACCAGCGGCTGATGGTGCCGTGGCGCACGATGTGGCCGCCATTCGGGCCGGTTACGACGCCGGTGCGGCTGCAGACCCCGGCGCCACAGGAGCGCGTAACCGTGCGGCCGACATGGGGCGGACGTGGGGGATGCGGCCCGAGATTCGGCGGCACCGGATAATAGCGCGCCCAATGGCCGTACCATGGGCGACCGACATAGTGGCTGTGCCAATAGGCCTGGTTGAAGACGACGACCGCGATGCCGATGGCGGGTGCCACCGACGGTGTGATCACCACCGGTCGCCCGGCATAGATCACATGCAGATAGGCAGCCGATACCCAGCCGCGCTGCCCGCCCCAGCCGATATCGCACCATGACCGGTCGGCAAGGCAGCCGTAGGTGGCAACCGAGGCGGACGGCGGCAGCGTGGTCACCACCGGATAAGCGGTGCCGGGCCCGGCCCGAAGGTTGACGGCGTTGGTGGTGACAGCGGGCGTGGCGGCACTGGCTTCCGACGCCATGGCAAAACCGGCAATCAGAATGGCGGCAGCCCAGAGCGATGGCGGCAGGTGTTTGCCGCGTTTGATGATCGACATTGCTGTTTCTCCCGTCACATCCAGCCGATCAGGCGCGGCAGGCGGGCGGCCTCGAGCTGTTCGGGGCTGAGTTTGGCGCGCAGGTCGGCAATCGCCCGTTTCAGGGTTTCGGCCTTGGCGCTGCTGGCAAGCAGCATGTCGGCAAAAGCTTCCGGCCGGGCGAAGGCGTCCGGTCCAGCCGGGTTTTCGCCCTCCTTGCCAAACAGGTTGCTCACCAGTTGCTGCTCCGGCACCATGGCCAGCACCGCACTGGTGTAAGCGCGCCAAGAATCCTGCTGATCCGTGCGAATGCCGATCGTGGTTTCCTGAATGGACAGGCCGGATGCGATCAGCACACGGATGCGCACCGGATTATAATGATCGCGCAAAAAGGCGGCGCGTTCACCGAAGGCGATGCCATGCTGGAAGCCCGGGTTGAAACTGCAGGCCGAGTCCTCTTCGGCCCAATCGTCATCCTGGTCCCAATCCGTTTCACTGCCGACGGAAGCGGCGGCGGATCTGCCGGTTTCGACGGCGTTGCGAAGCGTGCCGGTCTGCGCGATGGCTGCGGTGGAAAGGCTGGCGACGGTCAGCACCAGAGCTGCGGCGGGAATTGCGATTTTCATGTCTTGATCCTCTTCAAGCGGTGGATGAGGATCAATTTGGCCGCTGCAGTTTTCGCCAATGCGTCAGGTTGTTTTCATTTTGTAACAACGACCTTCAGGTCGGTTCGCGGGTGTGGCCTGCCTCGCTGCGTGGTGGCCCCGGCTCACCGCGTGGCCCTGACTGACCGCGTGGTAATGTCACCACCGCCTCCAGCCCCTGCGGATCGAGATTGCCAAGCCGCACCGTGCCGCCATACGCTTCGACGATCTGCCGCACGATGGTCAGACCCAGACCCGACCCGCCGGTATCTCGGCTGCGCGAGCTTTCCACCCGCACGAAGGGATCGAACACTGCCTCCTGCATGTCCGACGCGATACCCGGCCCACGATCGCGGATCGCCATCACCACATGTTCGTCTTCACTCACCAGCGACACGGCCAGATAGCCCTCGCCATACCGCAGGGCATTGTCGATCAGGTTGTCGATCACCCGGCGCAAAGCCGCGGGTTGGATGCGCACCATGGCGGCTTCCGTTCCTTCGGCCAGCGTGAGGACATCCGGCACGATGGCGCGTTCGGCCAGCACAGTCGCCAGCATGTCAGCAACGTCGATCGCCTCGACCTCCTCCACGGCCAGCGCCGCCTTGGCGAATATCAGCGCATCGGTCATCAATCCCTGCATGGTCTCGACATCCTGCAACGCGCGGGCACGATGCGGATTGTCCGGCATCATTTCCAGCCGCAACCGCAGCCGCGTCAGATTGGTCTTCAGGTCATGCGAAATCGCACCGATAACAAAGGTGCGGTTGTTGATCAGGTTGGCGATGCGGTGCTGCATGGCATTGATGGCGCGGATCAGCGTGCGCACTTCTTTGGCCCCCGCTTCCGGCAACGGTTCCGGCTGCAGTCGCGTGCCCAGCCGATCCACCGCCCGCGACAGCGCGGCGATAGGCCTCGCCTCACGCGCCACGGCACAGAGTGCCACGATGGCGACGATAAAGCCGAGCGCGCCTGCGCCAAAACCGATCGGCCAGCCGAGAATGCGCACGGTCAGCGTATCGTTCACATCGAAGCGCGCGACCTCGCCCGAAGCCAGCCCGATCTGCACCAGAATACGCCGCTCGTCCTCATTATCTCCGTCGCCACCATTAAGCTCCTCACCGGGGCCGACAGCGAAAAAACGATCGTCCAGCCCCTGCCGCTCCAGTTCATGCCGAACGAGAAACGATATGCGCACAAGGCCGGAACCGAAGTTTGATGGCAGATCGGCAGGTGGTGTTTTGGAAAAACTGAGCGCGATGCCGTTGGTTCTTGCCAGCGCAACAATCGTCGGACGTTCGCCGATCGGCGTCCGGTCGAGAAGCTGAACATAGGGAACGATCCGTTCGCCGACCGAATAACGGCGCTCCACCGTCGCATCCGCCTTGTGACGACGTACACCTTCGAACACAACGAGCTGGATGACGAACAGAGCAAGCGCCACGATCAGAACGATACGCCAGAAAATCCCGAGCCGCGCCATGATCAGGCGTCCGTAACCTGCGCCGACAGCATATAGCCGGCGCTGCGCACGGTGGTGATGAAGGCCTGTCCCTGTGGCATCAACGGTGTCAGCTTGTTGCGCAGGCGCGACATGGTGACATCGATGGTGCGGTCAAACGGATCGGCGACGCGACTGCGCGTCCAGTCCAGCAGTTGATCACGCGATAGCACACGACGCGGACGTTCGAGAAAACACATCAGCAGATCGAATTCGGCAGATGTCAGGAATACGGTTTCCCCGTCGGCAGGGCCGACCGTGCGCGCATCGAGATCGAGAACGAGGCCGCAGAACGCCTTGCGGTTGGGGCCTTCCGCAACACCGTTATCCTCATGCTCGTCAGCACCATTGCGTAAGCCGCCACGCCGCAGAATGGCGCGGATGCGTGCCAGCAACTCGCGTGGATTGAACGGTTTGCCGAGATAATCGTCGGCACCCATTTCCAGCCCAACGATACGGTCGATTTCCTCGTCCCTGGCGGTCAGCATCAGGATCGGCAGGTCGCTGTTTTTTCCACGCAGACGGCGGCAGAAGGACAGTCCATCCTCGCCCGGCAGCATCAGATCCAGCACGACGAGATCCGGCTTGCGGACGACCATGAGCCTTTCGGCGGCACTGGTGGTTTCGGCGGCATCGACGGCAAACCCCTCACCGGTCAGAAACTCGGTCAGCAGCGTGCGGATATCGCGGTCGTCCTCGACGATCAGAATATGGCGGTTGTTCATGCGGCCATTGTTCACGCCCGGCAGCGACAGGCAAGCACTACGGCCGCGCTGTTACAAAATGCAAAAAATCTCATGGTTTCTGCAAAACGCCGGAAAATGGATGGCTGCATCCTGTCTGCCGTCGATCAACGATGCCCACCGATCACAAACCAAGGAAACACGCCATGATCAAGACAGTCTCGATTTTCGCCACCACCGCGCTGCTGTTCGGCATGGCCGCGCAAAACGCCAATGCCTGGACCCGCGATGGCCATGTCCACACGCCGCACGGCACCTATTCCGGCCATGCCAGCGGTGGCTGCGGCGGTAGCACCTGCTCACGCAGCAAGGTGGTGACCGGCCCTCACGGAAACACCGCCAGCCGTTCCGGTTACGTCACCAAGACAGCGCCCGGCAGCTATTCCTACGGCCGTACCACCACCGGCCCGCGTGGCAATACCGTTACCCGCAGCGGCAGCGTTTCGCGCTACTAGGACCGCAGTGGCATTAACTCTCGGCCACCAGATGGCCGGGAGAAACTTCACGGTATTGCATCGGCATGATCTTGTAATCGACCGGACGGATCGGGCTCTTCAGCTCCTCCACAACGGCGGAATTCTTGATACGCCGACGTTCAGGATCAGGCACCGGCACTGCCGACATCAGCCGTTTCGTATAGGCATGCTGCGGATTGCCAAAGACGTCGGCGCGCGAGCCGATCTCGACGATTTCACCCAGATACATCACCGCCACGCGGTGACTTACGCGTTCCACCACCGCCATGTCGTGGGAAATGAACAGGAAGGCCAGATCGAGTTCCTGCTGCAGATCGAGCATCAGGTTGATCACCTGCGCCTTGATCGATACATCGAGCGCAGAGACGCTTTCATCCGCAACAATCACTTTCGGCCGAAGCGCAAGCGCGCGGGCGATACAGATACGCTGGCGCTGGCCGCCGGAAAACTCGTGCGGATACCGCTTGGCCATATCCGGCGTCAGCCCGACCTTGACCAGCATGTCGGCCACGACCTCCTTCGCCTGTTTGGCATCACCCATTTTATGCTCGAGATACGGCTCGGCAATCGCCGCCCCCACAGTCATGCGCGGGTTAAGCGAGGCAAACGGATCCTGAAAGATCATCTGCACACTCTTGCGCATCTCGCGCATATCCTTTTTGTCGAGCGCCAGCACCTCGCGGCCTTCGACCAGAACCGAGCCGCTTTCCGGCTCGATCAGCCGCATGATGGCGCGGCCGGTGGTGGATTTGCCGCAACCGCTTTCACCCACCAGCGACAGGGTTTCGCCAGCCCGCAGATCGAAGGAAACGTTTTCGACCGCATGCACCCGACCGCTCAGTTTTCCGAACAGGCCGGAATGGATATCGAAGCGTTTGGTGAGATTTTTCACCTGCAGGATCGGCTCGCCCGCCGCCACCGTATCGGCCACTTCGACGGGCACATCGCTTTCACCGGTCGATGTGTTGACCACCGGAAAACGCAGCGGCCGCTGATAAGGCTGCATGGAGCCCAGCACCGGAACGGCAGACAGAAGCGCCCGCGTATAAGGATGTTGGCCGCGATGAAAAATGTCGGCCGTATCGCCGGTTTCCACCTGTTCACCGCGATACATCACCACGGTACGATCGGCGATTTCAGCCACCACGCCCATGTCGTGGGTGATGAACAGGACGGAGGTCCCCTCCTCTTCCTGCAGCATTTTTATCAGATCAAGAATCTGCCCCTGAATGGTGACATCGAGCGCAGTTGTCGGTTCGTCAGCGATCAGCAGCTTTGGTTTTGTGGCAAGCGCCATGGCGATCATCACGCGCTGGCGCATGCCACCGGAAAAACGATGCGGATATTCATCAAACCGCGAGGCAGCGGACGGGATACGCACCTTTTCAAGGATGCGGATGGTTTCCGCCTTCGCTTCGGCCTTGCTCATCGCGTTATGGGCGAGCAGCGCTTCGGAAATCTGGTCGCCGATGGTGAAGAGCGGGTTGAGGCTCGTCATCGGCTCCTGAAAGATCATCGCGACGTCATTGCCGCGCACCTTGCGCATTTCGTGTTCCGGCAGGGCCAGCAGATCACGGCCACCGAGAAACACCTTGCCTTCGATGCGGCTGGTATCGGCTTGCAGCAAGCGCATGATCGACAGGGAGGTGACCGATTTACCGGAGCCGGATTCACCGACGATCGCCACGGTTTCACCGGGTGCCACGGTGAAGGAGATATCGCGAACGACCGGCTTCCATTCGCCATCGACCACGAAAGATGTCCGCAGCTTTTCGACGGACAGGACCGGATCGGCGGATGGAATGATTTTTGCTGCGGTGTTCATCGGCGTTCCCTTTTATTCTTGGTCTGCCGGATACCGGCGATGCGGCCCGCCCTTAACAGGCAGGCCGCGTGTCGAAGTCGCTCAATCCGGCCACTTCAAAGCACCGGCAAACCGATGACGCGAAAGATCCTCGAATGGCGTGGCGATGATCTCGTTGGAGGCACGCGCCTTGTCGAGTTCCTCCGCCAGACGCGATGCCACCACCGTCTCCTGACCCGGATGCAGGTTGCACGGGTCGAGGTAGAAGTAATTGTGCTCCACCTCATGGTCGCGCACGATGATCGGCGTGGCGCCACTGCGAAGTGCGGCCGCCAGATCCCAGGCGGTGATATGCGCTTCCTCGGCCTTGATGATCACGCGCATGCGGTCGAGCGGGTTGTTGGTCGGGTCGGGCTCGATCAGCGCGGTGACGCCCGGACGGTTGTCCAGCGTCTGTTTCCAGAGGTTGAGGTAACCTGTTTCGCGCTCGCGGATACCGGCGTGATCACGCTTTTCCCAGGCTTCCAGCGCCGCCATGACGCCAAAAATGCTTTCCTTGCCGACCTTCATGCCACGGCCGATGCCCATGTTCTGCAGGAAGGCGTTGCGCACGAGGTCCTTGCGGCCGGCCACGATACCCGAGGTCGGGCCGCCGAGAAACTTGTGGCCCGAATAGAGCGCGATATCCGCACCCTGCTCCAGGAAGATGCGAAGGTCATATTCCGAAGCCGCATCGACGATGACCGGCACGCCCTTGGCATGGGCGATCTCGACGAATTCCTTGAGGTGCAGCAGGCCGTAATCCACCACATGGTGCGACACGACATAAACGGCCGCTGCCGTCTTGTCCGTGATGGCGTTTTCCATGTGATAACGATGCGTCGAAGTCGCCTGCCCGATCATGACAGCCTTGCCGCCGGCCAGCCGGATCGCCTGATCGACCGGTGCGCCATAGGACACGACATGGCCCATCTGCACCAGAACCTCGTTTTTCTCGGTCGTGACTTCCGGCAGCTTTTCGATGGCCAGCAGGTCAGGCCCGGTGATGGCGCCTGCGACAGCAAGGCTGATGCCCGACGAGCAGGAGGCGGTGACGAAACCGGCCTCACCACCCGTCAATCGGGCAATCACGGCGCTTGCCTTGCGCTGCAGGTCGTTGATCTCGACGAATTGCGGCAGGATCTGCGTCATCGCCTTGATGGCTTCCGGCACCACGATGGAGGCGCCGAGTCCCGTCATCGTGCCGGAGACGTTGATCACCGGGCGAAGGCCGATCTCTTTGCGGATATCATCGGACATAGTCATTCTCCAGGTTGTATGCTGTGCATGGTGATGCGAATTTCGGTTGCTCTGCGCGCGCCTATACCATAATAACGCAATAGGTTCTTTAAGGCGCAGGAGCGTGGTTTTGGATAATAAGACATCAGCGGACACGCTTTCCGACACGACGTCTGTTGAGGGTGAAGCCAAGGCGAAACGCTCGCGCGTCAGCGGCATCGACCGTGCCCTGCAGGTAATCGATTATCTGTACGAGACCGGCGCGCCGGCCGGCGCTTACGCGATTGCCAAGGCCGTGAAAGCGCCGCTGTCGACCGTCTACGTGATCATCGACGATCTCGTGGACAAGAACATGCTGGCCCGCAATGCCGACGGCACCCTGTGGCTCGGCGCGCGGCTTTACCATTACGGTCTGGCTTACGCCCGCTCGCTGGATTTCATGAGCGTCGCCACCCACGAAATGCACGATCTTTGCCGCGAGGCCGGTGAAACCGTGCAGGTCTGCGGCCGCGATGCCGAGCACATGCTGGTGCTGGCCATGGCCGATGGCCCGAGCCATTTTCAGGTCGCCTCGCGTGTCGGCACCCGCGTACCGCTCAACTGGACAGCCTCCGGCCGCCTTCTGGTCGGCCACATGGCGGAGGCCGAGCGTATCGACCTGTTCAAGCGTGGTGCGCGTATTTCGCCGACCGGCCGCGCGACCATCGACCCGGCCGAACTGGCGCGCGCCGCCAAAGTGGCGTTTGACGAGCGCCTGTCGATCCAGGCCGGCGAATCTGACTATTCCGTCGCCTGCATCGCCTCGCCGATCGTTGACAACAGAGGCGATTGCGTGGCGACGATTTCCATCGTTCTTCCCGAACAGAAAGCCTTTGCCGACAAGGCTGGTTACGCCGACCGTGTGAAGGAATCGGCGGCCCGGATCGAGAAGGTGATGGGCTGGCGCAACCACTGACCGTCTCCCGTTCTTAATCGTGCAAGGCCACGATGGCTTCGATCTCCACCGTGATATTGCCCGGCAGAGAACCGAACCCGACGGCGGAACGGGCATGCTGGCCCGCTTCGCCAAACACGGCGTTGAAGAGATCGGAGCAACCGTTGATGACCTGCGGGTGATCTGCGAAATCCGGCGACGCATTGACCATGCCGAGCAGTTTGACGACACGACGAACGCGCGACAGATCGCCCAGCGCATCATGCATGACGGCCAGCAGATTGACGCCGGTCAGGCGGGCGTCGGAATAGGCCTTCTCCGCCGTCACTTCGGTGCCGACCTTGCCGACATGCATAAAACCATCCGCCTCACGCGGGCCCTGCCCCGAGAGATAGAGGATATTGCCTTCGATCACATGCGTGACGAAATTGGCGATCGGCGGCGGCGCCGGCGGCAGAGTGATGCCGAGCGCGGTTAGCCGGTCATAAGGCGTGGTGGCCGTCGCGTCGATTTTGATCGTGGACTGTGTCACGCAAACTCCTGTGTCATGCAATTTGTGGCAGGAAATTCCCACCGCCTTAGCGGTAGGAATAACCATGGCTGTGGCGAACCAGTTTGCGGGCGCGCGGGATATAGCGGCTGGCGGTGATCGCTTCGGATCCGATGACCGAATACCGCGGCTCGAACAGCTGGCGCAGCTGCGAAACGTCGCCGTTGGAATCGGTGGCTTCCAGATCGCTGTCGACCACATCGAACACGGTGAAATCGGCGCGCTGGCCAACCGAAAGACGGTTTTCCATGTCGAGCTTGATGACCTCGGCCGGCGCATGGGTGACGGCATTGACGACCTTGTCGAACGGCATGCCGACCGACAGCAGTTTCGACATCGTCGTTGCCAGATCCCAGACCGGAAAGTTCATCGAATGGCCGTGCAGATCGGTCGAGATCGAATGCGGCAGCAGGCCGCGCGCAATCGCCGCTTCCGCGACCTTGAACGAGAAGGACGCGCCGCCATGGCCGATATCGAGGCGCACGCCTTCCGAGGCGCAGCGTTCCGCCAGGTTGAACAGGTCCTCGTCTTCCATGATCGACGAACCCGCCTTGCCGTTGAAGCAATGGGTGACGACGTCGCCGGGACCGAGGATTTCGAGAACCTCGTCATACAGCGCCGGCGGTTCGCCGACATGCACCATCATCGGGATTTTCAAAATCTTGGCGATCTTCTTGCCGAGCTTGACCGGGGTTACGCCCCAGGAGCCGGTGATGACGTGGCTGGCGCGCACTTTCAAACCGACGATATGCTCGCTGTTTTCGGCGTAGCATTCGATGATGCGGTCGAGATCGATGTCACGGATATCGCGCAGTTCGGCAACGCGGTTGCAGGCTACCAGACCGATGGAACCGAGGTTGAGGAAGGCTTTGACGCGTTCCTTCGACGGCTCGATGATGTATTCGCGAAAACCGTGAAAGTTGGCTTCACCGGCGGAACCGGCATCAACCAGCGTGGTGACGCCGCGTTCGGCACCGCATTCGGACGGGCGGATCGAGATATCGGTGCCGCCATGCCAGATATGCACGTGCAGATCGACCCAGCCGGGCGAGACCCAGGCGCCCTTGCCATCGACGCGCACCGCATCGGCAGGCGCTGCAATCGACTGGCCGATGGCGGCAATCTTGCCGTCGCCGCCGACGAGGATGTCCGTGGTGCCGGTCTGTGCGGTCGCGCCAAAAGCCATTGGCTTGACGTTGGTGAGGAGGAGCGGCTTACCTTGTTCCGCAGTCATATTACAGGTCCCTTCGCAGTCTTGGATCGAGCATGTCCCGCAACCCGTCGCCGACCATTTGCAGCGAGAGCACGGAAAGAATGATGGCAAAGCCGGGGAAATAGGTCATCCAGTCGGCCTGCCCGATATATTGGCGACCGGCGGCGATCATGGTTCCCCAGGTCGGAATTTCGGGACTGACGCCAAGCCCCAGGAAGGACAGGCCGGCTTCCGCCAGCATGGCGCTGGCAAACAGAAACGTGGCCTGCACGAGGATCGGCGACAGCAGGTTGCGCAGCACATGCCGCGTCATGATGTGGAATGTGGAGATGCCAAGCGCTTGGGCTGCTTCCACATAAGGCAGTTCGCGGATCACCAGTGTCGAGGCGCGCACGATGCGGGCAAGACGCGGCGAATAGACGATCGACAGCGCCACGATGACCGTTGTCAGCGACGGCCCCAAAGCCGCCACCAGCGCGATGGCGAGCAGGATGTCCGGAAAAGCCATCATCGCGTCGATCAGGCGGGCAATCGGCGTATCGAGTTTCTGGAAGAAACCGGCAAGCAGGCCGAGCGTGACGCCGATGGCAGCCGACAGGCACACCACGGATGCACCGATCAGCAGCGACAGCCGCGCCGAATAGATCGTGCGCGAAAACACGTCGCGACCGAATTCGTCGGTGCCGAACCAGAACATTTCGCCTGGCGGTTTCAGCCGGTTGACGATCGACAATTTGGACGGTGAGTAAGGCGCAATCCACGGCGCCAGCACCGCCAGCGTCACAAAAATGATCAGCACGATCAGGCCGAAGGCGACCGTCTTGCGTTTGATGAAACGCTTGAAAAATTTCGAGCCTTCACTCTCGGCGGGTTTGGTCTCGGTAACAGCGATATCCGTCATCCGTCGCCCCCTTAATAACGCACGCGGGGATCGATCAGCAGGTAGAGCATGTCGATCGCGAAGTTGATGAGAACGTAGAGCGCGGCAATCACCAGCAGCGCCCCCTGAATGACCGGGTAATCACGTCGCAGCACGGCCGAAACCACGAGGCTGCCGACTCCCGGAAGCCCGAAAACGGTTTCGGTGACGACCGCGCCCGAGATCAGCACGGCGGCGGTGAGACCGATGACGGTGAGGATCGGGATCAGCGCATTTTTCAGCGCATGTTTCATGATCACCCGGCGCTCCACCAGACCCTTGGCACGGGCGGTGCGGATGTAATCGTCACCCAGCACGTCGAGCATGGAGGCGCGGGTAAAGCGCAGGATCAACGCCGAGGAGACGATGCCGAGCGCAAAGGCCGGCAGCGTCAGGTGATACATGCGCTCCATGAAACTCGAACCGGGGCCGCCATATCCGGACACCGGAAAGATGTTCAGCCGCACGGCAAAAAACTGCATCAGGATCAGGCCGAGCCAGAAACTGGGAATGCTGGCGGCCAGCATGGCAATGGTGGTGGCGGCCTGATCCACAAACGAACCACGGCGATAGGCGGCATAGATGCCGATCGGCAGCGCGATGATCGTGGCGATCGCCAGCGAAAAGATCGTCAGAAAGAAGGTCGGTTCGGCTCGATCCAGCAAAGCCGATGTCACCGGCATGTTGAGGAAGATCGACTGGCCGAGATCACCCTTCAGCATCTGGCCGATATAATAAAAGTATTGAACGGCCAGAGACTGGTCGAGGCCCAATCGGGTGCGCAAGTCGGCAATGTCGGCGGCCGACGCATCCGGCCCGAGCATGACGGCCGCCGGGTCACCCGGCGTGACGCGCACGATGACAAAAACGATGGTCACGACGAGAAACATCACGACGATCATGCCGGCCAGGCGCTGGAGAATATAACGGATCATGGAATTCTCTTCTTATGCCTCTCGCGAGGGCACATTTTCGAACCCGGAGCCGCCACTAGGGCAGCGGCCACCGGGCTCCTCGAAAAGGATCACTTCTTGATCGAAGCATTCCAGAAGTAAGGCCATGGAGCAGCTTCGACGCCTTCAATCGTCTTCTTCTTGGCAGCGACGGCGTTGAAATCGCCGATCTTCATGTAGGGGATTTCCTCATACATGGCCTTCTGCACATCCGCCCAAAGCGCCAGGCGCTTGGCCGGGTCGGCTTCGGCGGAGAAGGCTTCGACCGTCTGCTTGCGCAATGGCGTATCCCACCAGCCCGGCGAGCTTGGCGCCAGCGAACCGATCAGCGCCGGTTCCGGCAGGAACGGGCTGTGGGTGATGTAGATGTCCCAAAGACCCTTGTCCGCGCGGCGCTGGGTAAGGGTTGCCCAATCCACCACCTGCATGTCGACCTTGAAACCGGCGAGCTTCAGATATTCGGCCGCCACCTGCGCCATCTTGTAATGGAACTCGTACTGGCGGCTGGTGAGGATGCGGATCGGCTTTTCGCCGTCGTAACCGGCAGCTTTTGCCGCTTCCTTGGCACCATCGGGATCGGCAACATTGTAATTGCCCTCGACACCGGCATCGGTGCTCCAGACAAAGTTCTTCGGATAGATATTGCCATCAAGCGCGTAGAAATCGGTGCTGCCGAAGGCCGCTGCCAGCATGTCTTCCATGCTCAGCGCCTGACGGATCGCCTTGCGCATCGCCACATCCTTGGCAACGCCTTCCGCGGTGTTGAATACGAAGACCGGATAACCGAACGGCTTCAGCACGACCGGCTCGACGGTGGACGAACCTTCCACCTTGGCGAAGGATTCGACCGGCAGCTGGTCGATATAATCATACTGGCCGGAAACGGCAGCTTCGACGCGGGTATTGGCATCCGGCACCGGCACGAAACGGATTTCATCGAGATACTGGTGGCGCGCACCGCCATAACCATCCGCCTCACCGCCGCGCGACTTGTAGCCGTCGAAACGGGCGAGCTGGATATACTGGTCGGCCTTGCGTTCCTTCAGCATGTAAGGACCGGTGCCGATGAATTCCTTCATCGGCTCGTCCTGCTTTTCGGCAGGCAGAATGATTGCCGCCGAATTGTTGAAGGCGAGCAGCGACACGAGCGGCGCATAGGGCTGTTTCAGCGTGATCGTCACGGTCGAGGCATCGGTCGCCTCGATCTTGTCGAGGAAGGAGGCGGCCTGCTTGCCGCGCGAGGCCACCTTTACCCAGCGGTTCAGCGAGGCAACGACATCGTCCGACGCCATGTCGGAACCATCATGGAATTTGATGCCCGAGCGCAGCTTGATGACATAGGTTTTGCCGTCGGCGCTGATTTCCGGCAGGCTTTCGGCCAGAAGCGGCACGGTCTTCCAGCCCTTGTCGAATGTGTAGAGTGTCTCAAATATGTGCTGGGTGACGATGCCGACGAGATCGGCGGTAGAGGCCATCGGATCGAGTGTCGGCGGTTCGCCGATCGTCGCGACATTGATGACGCCACCCTTTTCCTGGGCGGCAGCGAAAGATGGTGCGGCGATAAGCGCCGTGGCGACAAGGAATGCGAGCTTCAGCTTCATGACAGGCTCCCGGTTTTTTTGATGTTCCATTATTATGTTATGTGCATTTTTATAACAGAATAACTCAAGCGACCCGGCTGTCAATCCTCCGATTGCGTGTTCGGAACGCGAGAAGGTCAGCATCGTATTTGCGACGGGATCGGTCGCAGACATCGGGCCGTTGATCTTTCGCCGCATTTACTTGCTTTGAAAGGTTGGCACGGACTTGAAACTGGCGTTTGGCGCCTAAGTCCTGCCTTATCCCGCCGCCGCACATCCTTGTTCGCATTCAATGGGCATCGCCCCAGGTCTCCGTAATGACGCCGCCGCCAGAGTCACAGGTTCAGTCGCAGGTCAAATCACAGGATCAGTCCGAGATTCAGGAGCAGGCCGTTCCGCGCAAGACGGGCATGTCGGACAAGGCGTCGCTGCGGTTGCGAATGCTGTGGCGTTATCTCGCCGGGCTCGACCTGCGCATTCTGGTGCGCCGCAACGAATGGGGCATCATCGTCATTGCCGCTGCGATCGGCGTGATTTCCGGCCTTGTCGTCACCGCGATGAACCTTGCTGCGGCTGTGATGCACCAGCGCATTTTCGGCGTCGCGGATGGTGAGAGGCTCAGTTCATCCGAAATCGGCGATACGATCCTGCTTCTGTCAGCCCCCATCGTTGGCGGCATCATTCTCGGCATCACCATTCTGGTGCTGGCCCGTTTCCGCAAACGCCCGATGGTTGACCCGATCGAGGCCAACGCGCTGCATGGCGGCAAGCTTTCGCTCACCGACAGCTTTATCATCGTCTACCAGAACCTTGTCTCTAACGGCTTTGGTGCATCGGTCGGGCTTGAGGCTGGTTACACCCAGCTTGCCGCCGGTTTCGCCTCCAAGATCGGCACCAAACTGTCCCTGCGCCGTGCAGACATGCGCATCCTCGTGGGCTGTGGTGCTGCCGGCGCCATCTCGGCCGCCTTCAATGCGCCGCTCACCGGTGCTTTTTACGCCTTCGAGCTGGTCATCGGCTCTTACACGACCGCATCACTTGCACCGGTCGTCGTTTCCGCACTGGTCGCGACCTTGGTTGCCCGCCAGTTCATCGACATCAGTTTCATCGTCGAAATGGGCATGCTGCAAAGCGTCAGCCCAAGCGATTTCGTGCCCGCCATCATTCTCGGCGCCTGCTGCGCCGGCGTTGGCATCGTTCTCATGAAGGGCGTCGCGACCATTGAAGAGCTTTCCCGCAAAAGCTCCATTCCCGCATGGCTACGCCCGACGCTCGGCGGCATCGTCGTCGGCCTGTTCGCGATGATCAGCCCGCAGGTCATGTCCGGCGGCCATGGCGCGCTGCATCTCAACCTCGCGCATGACGTCGCCCTGCCCGCCCTCATCGCGATATTCCTGATGAAGGCGGCCACCTCGGCCGTGTCGATCGGCGCCGGTTTTCGTGGCGGCCTGTTTTTCGCCTCGCTATTCTTGGGTGCCCTGCTGGGCAAAATTTTCGCCTTCTCGACCGCCGCTCTTGGCCTTGTCCTGCTGGCCCCTGTCGTGCTCGCCATCGTTGGCATGAGCGCGCTTGCCGTCGCCATCATCGGCGGGCCGCTGACCATGACCTTTCTGGCGCTGGAACTGACCGGCGACTTCCCGATCACGGCACTGGTGCTGGCCGCAGTCATCACTTCGTCGCTGATCGTGCGCACCACATTCGGTTACTCGTTCGCCACATGGCGCTTTCACCTGCGCGGCGAAAGTATCCGTAGCGCCCATGATGTCGGCTGGATCCGCAATCTCACCGTCGGCCGCATGATGCGTTCCGACGTCAAAACGGCCCCAGCCACCATGTCGCTCGGCGATTTCCGCCACGACTTTCCGCTCGGCGCAACCCAGCGCGTGATCATCACCGATGATACCGGCAAATATGCCGGCATGGTTCTGGTGCCGGAAGTGCACAGCGCGTTGACCGACGCCGACGACCAGAATGACAGCCTGGAAAAATACATCCGCTTCAAGAATGACGTGCTGCAAACGCAGATGAACGCCAAGCAGGCCGCCGGCATTTTCGAAAAAACACAGGCTGAAGCACTCGCCGTCATCGACAATATGATCGAACGAAAGGTGGTCGGCCAGCTGAGCGAAAGCCACACGCTGCGCCGTTATTCGGAAGAGCTTGAACTACGGCGTCGCGAGATGGTCGGCGACAGCATCTGATTGTCGAGCGGCGATCGGTTTGCAACCGATGTTCCGTTTCCCGCGTTTTCCCGCCAAACGGAAGGAAGGCGCATGAAACGGATCGACGAAAACGGCATCACGGCCGATACTGGCCGCACCAGCCGGAAATCCCGCCACACCGAAGAAATCCCGCGTCCGATTTCCGAACATGGCGTTATCGGCAACCTCAAAACCACCGCGCTTGTGGCGACCGACGGCACGATCGATTTCCTTTGCTGGCCCGATCTCGACAGCCCAAGCATGTTCTGCGCGCTGCTGGACCCGGAAAATGGTGGCGGTTTTGAACTCGCGCCGCACATTCCCGGCGCCCGCCCGATCCAGATGTATATTCCCGACACCAATGTGCTTTTGACCCGCTGGCTGGGCGATACCGGAAGCGCGGAAGTGGTGGATCTGATGCCGCTTCTCTCCGAAGACAGCAAGGTTCAGGGCCGCTTGATCCGTCGCCTCAAGGTGACGCGTGGCAAGGCGAAAATTCACGTGCGTTGCTGGCCGCGCACAGATTACGCCCGCAATACCCCGCGTTTCGAACAGGCGGAAGGCGCTGTTTTCATCACCGATGACAATGGCTTGTCCCTGCGCCTGCAGGCCGACATCCCTCTCGACCTGAGCGAAGGGGAACTGACGGCGGTAATCAATTTGAAGGAAGGCGAGCAGATCGACTTCGTGCTGGACGACCTGACGTCAGACGAAAAGGAGGCCAAACGCCTGACGACGGAAGACATCACCGCGCAGATCAAGGACACGATCCACTATTGGCAGCAATGGGCCGGCCATTCCAGCTACCGCGGCCGTTGGCGCGAATCCGTCAACCGCTCGGCGCTGGCGCTGAAACTGCTGACCTCAAAGCAATACGGCTCGATTGCCGCCGCGGCCACGTTTGGCCTGCCGGAAGCGCCCGGCGGCAGCCGCAACTGGGATTACCGCGCCAGCTGGATCCGCGACGCCTCGTTTACCGTCTATGCGCTGATGCGGCTGGGCTACCAGGAAGAGGCCACCGCCTTCACCAAATGGGCGGCCGACCGGGCCGATATCTCCCACCGAGGTCGGCTTGAGATCATGTACAAGCTGGATGGCAGCCGCCAGGTGCAGGAAGCCGATCTCGATCATCTCGCCGGTTATGGTGGTGCCCAGCCGGTGCGCGCCGGCAACAGCGCCGCCACGCAATTGCAGCTCGATATCTACGGCGAACTGCTCGATTCAATCTACATCAGCAACAAATACGGTGAGGCGATATCCCATCGCGACTGGCTGGGCATTTGCGATGTGGTCGATCATGTCTGCGAAATCTGGCAGCAACCGGATGCCGGCATCTGGGAAATCCGCCGTGAGGACCGTGAACATTTGCATTCGCGGCTTATGTGCTGGGTGGCCGTCGACCGGGCACTGAGGCTGGCACAAAAACGCTCGCTCGCCGCGCCGTTCGGGCGCTGGATCGAAACACGCAATGCCATCACGCAGGATATCTGGGAGAATTTCTGGAACGACGAAAAGAAACATTTCGTCAAGGCCAAGGGCTCGACGGAGGTGGACGGTGCAATCCTTATGATGCCGCTGGTGCGCTTCATCAGCGCCACCGATCCCGCCTGGTTATCGACGCTCGACGTGATCGGCGAACAGCTGGCCGATGACAGCATGGTCATGCGCTACAAGGATGCCGACGGACTGGATGGCGACGAAGGCTCGTTTGCCACCTGCTCCTTCTGGTATGTCGAATGCCTTGCCCGCG
The DNA here is from genome assembly GCF_009617585.1 of Endobacterium cereale. GTDB lineage: Bacteria > Pseudomonadota > Alphaproteobacteria > Rhizobiales > Rhizobiaceae > Neorhizobium > Neorhizobium cereale. The sequence goes on from NZ_WIXI01000049.1 coordinate 243,051, forward strand.
CCGGCCGATTGCCGGAAGCCCGCTTCAATTTCGAAAAACTGCTTCTGCTCGGCAATCATCTCGGGCTCTATGCGGAAGAGTTCGATTGCAAGGGCAATTTCCTCGGCAATTTTCCGCAGGCCTTTACGCATCTGGCGCTGATCAGCGCCGCATTCTATCTCGATCGGGCCCTGGATGGCCGTTATGGCCAGTGGCGGGCGTAGGCGCGTCTCTTGGATCAACCAATGCTGACAGGCGTGGATTGTCAGCCCTAAAAATACTTGATAAAGAAATGAAGGTTTAAGAAGCCCGAGGGGCAGATGACGTTCCAGCCAAGGATGCAAAACAGGATCGAGGGCTTTGCCGTCGGCAGCCTGCATCGACGTGCATGGAACGGTATCGTTGCCGACCTGTGGGATGTTGAATGCGGTTCTTACGCCGGTGGACATTACGTTGCCCGTGATCCCCGCCTGTTCATCGTTCTCGATCACAGCGGCAAGGGTTGCCCGACGGTCAAGCGTTCGCCGACGGATGGAGGCGGCCGGCAGGACAGAAGCACCAGCCCTATCTCTTATGTTCCAGCAGATATGGAATTGTGGGTCGATATTGAGGGCGTGCAACGCCTGCGTCATCTCGACCTGCATTTCGACGCGACCGGCATCGGCCGGCGATTGATGGAGGAGATCGATCCGGATCGCCTCAACCATCCGAACCTGCTGTTTGCCGATGCCAGCATCATGTCGCTGGCGGAACTGATCGCCAAGGAAATCGCCAATCCGACACCGTTGCACGACCTCTATGGCGACAGCCTGTGCCTGGCACTGATCATTTCTGCGCTGAAAGTCGAAAAGGCCAATACCCGTAGGCGCAGTGCGCTTGCGCCCTGGCAGCTTCGCCGCGCCACGGAATTCATCGAGGCCCATTGCCTGCGCAATATCCGGCTCGAGGAACTGGCCGAACTGACCGGCCTGTCACAATCGCATTTCAGCCATTCGTTTAAAGTTTCCACCGGCATGGCGCCGCACCAGTGGCAGGTGAAGGCACGGCTGGACAAGGCAAAGGCACTGCTGACCGATTCCGATCAGCCTCTGACGGCTATCGCCGCAGAGACCGGCTTTGCCGATCAAGCACATTTCACACGTGTTTTCCGTCAGCATATAGGCACGACGCCGGCCCGCTGGAAGCGGACGCAGATCGTCTGAAAGCAGCCGTGTTGCCCTTTTGGCAACACTTTGACGACATTTGCTCGCCGCATTCAATTTTGCCCAAGAAGCTTCAATTTTCCCAGATCGCGGCAATCCGCGAAGATTAATTTGAGTTAATTGCTCAACTTAATAGCAAGGCCCGAGGGGGCATTGAGGGGTGCAAATGCGTAAGCAAACTAAGTCTGTGAATATCGGCCTCGGCCTGAAGGCGTCCGCTGCCGCGATCGCCATCATGGCGGCGTTCCCGGCCGTGGCGCAGGATTCGACGCAGCTTCAGACCATCGTTGTCGAGGGGCAAGGCAATGGCACGGGCACCGGCCCAGTCAAGGGTTATGTCGCCAAACAGACCACCGCCGGCTCGAAGACTGATACGCCGTTGAATGAGGTTCCGCAGGCGGTTTCGGTCGTCGGCCGCGAAGAGCTTGAGGACCGAGGCGTTGTCAACAAGGTCGACGAGGCGCTGCGCTACACGGCCGGCGTCGCCACACAGCCATTTGGCACCGACCCCGACACGGACTGGTACTACATCCGCGGTTTCGACGCGGGCCAGACCGGTGTCTATCTCGATGGCCTCAACCTGTTCGCTTACGGCTTCGGCAACTTCCAGATCGATCCGTTCATGCTCGAACGCCTGGATGTCCTCAAGGGACCGGCGTCGGTTCTCTATGGTGGCGCCAATGCCGGCGGTATCGTCGACATGGTTCGCAAGCGCCCCACCGACGAACCCTATTATTACACAGAGGCCGGCATCAACACGAACGGCAATGCCTTCACCGGTTTCGATATTTCCGACAAGGTCGGTGCCAGCGAAACGATGACCTACCGCCTGACCGGCAAGATTGCCGGCGGCAACGGTTATACCGACTACACGAACGACCTGCGCGGTTTCATCATGCCGCAGCTCACCTTCACCCCGGATGAAGCAACCAAATTCACCATCTGGGCTTATGCCGGTGGCCTCGATCAGGTTCATACGGGCAACGGCTTCCTGCCTTATGAAGGCACGGTTATCGATCGCCCCGGCGTCGGCAAAATTTCCCGTAAATTCTTCCCAGGCGAACCCGATCTCGACACTGGCCGTTACGACCAGCAGATGATCGGTTACGAGTTCGAGCATGAATTCGATGGCGGCTGGAAGTTCTCCTCGAACGCGCGTTATGGCCATCTCGACAAGTACGAGTACCTTACTTACCCGTCGCTCTGGGCCAGCCAGACCGAACTGCAGCGCATCAACTTCATCGGCGATACCAGCAGCGACACGCTGGCCTGGGACAACCGCGTCGAAAACGAATTCGAACTCGGTGGCGCAACACACAAGATCATGGCCGGCGTCGATTACCGTCTATACCATATCGACAACGTCCAGAACTCGGTCTTTGGCGCGGGCTTCTCGCCTCCGCAGCCTTACAACGGCAACCTTGACGTCCTGAACCCGAATTACGGCCAGACCCAGCCAACGCCCGGCGCGCTTTACAGCGAAGACGTGACGATGAACCAGGTCGGCTTTTATGCGCAGGATCAGATCCGCTTCGGCAGCGGCTGGCTGGTCACGCTCAACGGCCGTTACGATTACGTCAACACCGACTTCGAGAACCGGTTGACGCCTTCCGGCAGCTTCGAGGATTCCGACAGCGCCTGGAGCGGCCGTGCTGGTCTGGCCTACGAATTCGAAAACGGCATGACGCCCTATGTCAGCGCCGCCACCTTCTTCAATCCGCTTGTGGGTCGTGGTGCGCAGGGACCGCTCAAGCCGGAAGAAGGCGAACAGTATGAAGCCGGCATAAAGTACGATCCGACCTTCATGGATGCATCGTTCACCGCTTCCGTCTTCCACATCAACAAGAAGAACAACTCGGTATCCATTCCGGTAGCCCCGTTTACGGACCAGCTTGGCGAAGTGGAATCGAAAGGCTTCGAACTTGAAGGCAAGGTCAATATCAACGAAAACTGGAAGCTGCTCGGCTCGTTCAGCTACAATGATGTCGAAGTCACCCGCAACGATCCAAACCCGAACCTGATCGGCAAGACGCCATATGTCGTGCCGGATTACATGGCTTCGATGTGGGTTGATTACAGTGTCACCGAAGGTGCTCTCGAAGGCCTCAGCCTTGGTGCGGGTGTCCGTCACAAGGGTAAATCCTGGGCAGACGAACTCAACACCCTGCAAGTCCCGGACTCGACCGTCTTCGACGCGGCGCTCCGCTACAAGAAGGGCGGCTGGGCAGCATCACTCAACGTCACCAACCTCTTCGACAAGACCTATGTCGAGGCCTGCCGCACCAACGGTGCATGCGGTTACGGCGACGCCCGCACGATCACTTTCAAGGTCAGCAAGACTTGGTAAGTTGACATTTGCGGAAAGGTTTTGCAGGTAACCGGGGGCGGAAGGAAATCATCCTTCCGCCCCTTATCCGTTTCCGACCGGAGCATTTTCAAAAGTGGCCCAGACATTCCTCTCCCTTTCCGGCATCAAATATTCGGCCACCGGCAAGGATATCCTGCACGATATCGATCTTTCGCTGGAGCCGGGCCATGTCTATGGGCTTGTCGGGCCGAACGGATCGGGCAAGAGCACGCTTCTGAAAATCATCGCCCGCCAGATCGGCGCCACCGCCGGCAATATTGTGTGGGATGGCAAGGGGACCGGCGAATGGGGCAATCGCGCCTTTGCCCGCCACCTCGCCTATATGCCGCAATTTACGCCGCAGACGGATGGCATGACTGTGCGTGAACTGGTGGCTCTCGGCCGTTTTCCCTGGCACGGCGCGCTCGGGCGTTTTTCCGACACGGACCGCGCCAAGGTAGATGAAGCACTGGAGCGCACCGATCTTATCCGGTTCGAGGACCGGCTAGTGGACAGCATGTCGGGCGGTGAGCGCCAGCGCGCATGGATCGCCATGATGCTGGCGCAGGATGCCCGCTGCATCCTGCTCGACGAGCCGACATCGGCACTGGACCTTTCGCATCAGGCCAGCGTGCTGTCGCTGGTGCATGACCTCTGCCATGAGCGCAACCTCACCGTGATCGTCGTGCTGCACGACATCAATCTCGCGGCCCGTTATTGCGACCGCATGGTGGCGCTCGGGAATGGCCGCATCGTCGCGCGCGGAAAGCCGTCCGACATCGTACGCTCCGACATGCTGCAGACGATCTTCGGTATCGACATGGGCGTGTTCATGCATCCGGTTCGTCAGGAACCGGTCAGCTACCTACTCTGAGGCGCCGGCCATGGCTGTCCCCTCCTCTGTTTTCAACCCGAAGGATCTGCGCCAATGACGATGATGCCGATGGCTGACCGTTTCACTCTTTCCGGCACCGCCACTCCGGTCGATGCGCAGCGCATGCTGGAAGAGATTTGCGACCACTTCGTCGAACATGCGGACGTGTTCCGGCGTGAGAATGGCGCGCAGCTCGTCACCATCATCGGCAATGCCGAGATCGATATCGTTGACGACAAGCTGAAGATCGAACTGATCTGCCCGACGCCAAAATTCGTCATTTCAGCGCGCAGCATGATCGCCGAGCATTTGTTCGAATTCGCGGGTGACGAGCCGCTGGAACTCATCTGGTCGGAAGAGCCGAACCCGCACGCTTTACCGAGTTTTCGCGAGGCCACCGTGGTGGAAACCATGGATGTCACGCCGCATATGCGCCGTATCACCGTTTCCTGCCGTAATGCCGAACAGTTTGTCGGCGTAGGCCTGCATGTGCGCCTGTTGATCCCGCAAGGGGCTGCCCGCAACAATCGCGCACCGGCCTGGCCGGGCATGTTGCCGGACGGCCGTGTGGCATGGCCGGACGAGAAGGAAATGGCGGTACGGATCTATACGATCCGCAGCGTCGATCTCGAACGCGGCCAGCTGGATATCGATTTCGTGCTGCATGAAAGCGATGGCCTGCCGATGCCCGGCGCCGAATTTGCCGTGGAGGCAAAACCCGGCGACGTGATCGGCATCATGGGTCCGGGCGGCGATGGCGTCGCTCATGCCGGCTCGCTGATCCTGGCTGGCGATGAGGCCGCATTGCCGGCGATCGGCCGCATGGTCGCTGAAGCCCTGCCCACTTCGACCATTCGCGCCTTTATCGAAGTCGATAATGCGGCGGAAGAACAGGAACTCATCTCCAAGGCCAAACTGGAAATTACCTGGCTGCACCGCAATGGCGGCAAGGCCGGCACGATGCGCCTGCTGGAAGCCCACGTGAAGGAAGCCACCGAAACCGCACCCGAAGGCACCTATATCTGGAGCGGCTGCGAAAAGACCGAGGCCCGCGCCATCCGCGATTTTCTGAAAAGTCGAGGCCATGACCGCAAGCTGATGAGCATCAGCGCCTATTGGCAGAAGCCGAAGGTCAAGGCTTGAGGTTTTTCAGGGCAGGCTGAACACGCCTGCCCTGCCACTGCCGGAACCGAAATCCGGCACGTCATAGCTCGCTACAAGCTGCAAACTGTCTTGCGGCAGATGGGCGCGAAAAGGATCGCCGATCAGGATGGTTTTGCCCTCGGCTCGACAAGCTGAAAGCCAAGGCAAAACCCTTGCCGCCGTTACTTTATCGTAAAAGAGATCACCGACCAGAACGATATCGATAAACGGCAGAGAACCGCCGATCAGATTACCGTCCGCTATGTCGATCTTCACGTCATTCAATGACGCATTGAGCCGTGTCGCGGCAAGCGCAATGGCATCGATATCCGACGCCGTGACACGCGCTGCACCGGCTTTCGCAGCGGCAATGCCGACCACGCCGGAACCGCAGCCGAGATCGAGCACCCGTCTGCCCCTCATCACTTCCGGCTGATCCAGCAGATACCGCGCCAAAACCGTGCCGCCAGCCCAGGCATAGGCCCAGTACGGTGGCTCGCCCGCATCGTCCATCAGCTGGCTCAAGCGACTGCCGGGATGCGCGGTATAAAGAGAAATTTCCGGCAGAAGCCGCGCTGGCTCGACGCGCAGATTGCTGCGAATGAACTCTTCGGGAGAAACATTCATGTCAGTGCCGGCCTGACCTCACTCTCGAAAGACTTTAACGCCGCGGCGATGGCCTGATGCATGTCGAGATAACGATAGGTGCCGAGCCTTCCGCCAAAGATGACGTTTTTCTCCTGCTCCGCCAGCGCCTTGTAGGCGAGATAGATGCGTTTATCCTCCGCCGTATCGATCGGGTAATAGGGCTCGTCGGCGCGGGTGGCAAACCGTGAAAACTCCTTCACGATGACGGTCTTTTCCGTCTGGTAATTGCGCTCCGGATTAAAATGGCGAAATTCGAGGATGCGCGTATAGGGCACGTCCTCATCAGCATAATTCATCACGGCCGTGCCTTGGAAATCGCCGAGGGATAAAACCTCTTCCTGAAAGTCGATCGTGCGCCATTTCAGCTCGCCGGCACGGTAATCGAAATAGCGGTCGATCGGGCCGGTATAGACAACCGGCACGCCTTCCGGGATCTCCGATTTCAGGTCGAAATAATCGACGCCAAGCCGGGTTTCGATCAACGGATTGCCGAGCATGCGCTCAAAAATCGCCGTGTAACCGTCAACCGGCAGGCCTTCGTAAGGATCATTGAAATAGCGGTTATTGAACGTGTAGCGCACCGGCAGGCGGGTGATGATATTTTCCGGCAGTTCGCGCGGATCCGTCTGCCACTGCTTGGCGGTATAGCCCCGGATAAAGGCCTCATAGAGCGGCCGACCGATCAGCGAGATCGCCTTTTCCTCGAGATTTTGTGGCTCGCGTCCGGCAAGTTCCGCCGCTTGGCTGACCACCAGCGCCCGCGCTTCGTCGGGTGTAAAATGTTTACCGAAGAACTGGCAGATCGTGCCGAGATTGATCGGCATCGCGTAAACCTGCCCCTTGTGGGCGGAGAAGACGCGATGGCGATAATCGGTGAACTGCGTGAAACGATTGAGATAATCCCATACCGCCCGGTTGGGCGTATGGAACAGGTGCGCCCCGTATTTGTGCACCTCGATGCCGGTTTCGCGGTCGTTCTCGCTATAGGCATTGCCGCCGATATGGCGGCGCCGGTCGATCAGCAACACGCGCTTGCCAAGCTCGTTCGCCACCCGCTCGGCAATGGTGGCGCCGAAAAAGCCGGCACCGACGATGATGATGTCGTGGTTCGAAAAAGTCATGGTCCCGCCCGCCCTAATTGGCAGCGACCATAAGGGTGGACAGGCGCATGGCAAAGCCACTCTTGCCGTTCCCAAAAATCATGAACAGAAAACCCGCCGCCATGCGTATGGCGACGGGTGCAATTTCGGTTCAGCAGGGATCAGCTGAAGACAAAATAATCGTGATGCTGCTGCAGGGCAGAAACCGTCGACTGCTTGATCAGGATCGAGTTCTGGTCGTTGAACGCGATCAGAACGTCATTGCCCTGTTGCGTCATGTTCAGATCATCGAAGTTCGCAGCCCAGTTGCTGTCGATATCGATATAATCCGGACCGCTGGCATCGTTGTTGAAGTTGAACACCGTGTCCTTGCCACCTTCGTAGAGCATCTTTCCGTCGCTGGTGGTGCGGAAATAGAAGGTGTCGTTGCCGGCGCCGCCATCCAACGTCTGCCCGTTGGCATAGGCATAAAGGTCGTGGCGACCGTCCGTATGAGAGATGTCCCGCGACAGGATCGTGCCGCCGGCGCTCATATGGTCGCTCCACACCTGACCCGTACCATCCTGCTTGTAGGCATGCACGACACGCGAGCCATCAGCCTCGATCTCCGAATTGTAGAGAAGCGTGCCCTTGGCGTCGTAGGTGCTGACATCCTTCGATCCGTCGGCAAAGCGCTGCTCCTTGTAATCATAGGAACCATCCGCGTGGAACCGGTCGATAGCGGTGACCTTGCCGCTCGCGTCGGTGGATTGATGTTCCGTGACATAGGTCTTGCCGGTCACGTTATACGCCCAGTTGTCCATCGTGCCGTCGGCATTCAGGATGTTCTGCTTCATCAATTCGCCACCGACATAGGTCTTGTTTGTGGCACTGCCGTCGGTGTTGAGAACATAGTCGGTCAGCATCACGCCGGCCTTGTCATAGGTCGTCGTCTGCTTGTCGCCCAGATGGCCGACATAGGAATAACCGGTGCGGATGCCGTCCGTGTAGTTGGTGGTGAACAGATCGCCATCCGGTTCCTTGACCATCTTGGAGATCATGTCGCCGCTGGCAACGTCATATTTCAGCGTCGTGTTGGTGCCGTCAGGCGCCACCGTCACGTCGTTCTGAAGCCGGCCGGCAGTGTCGTAATACATGTATTCGCGCGTACCATCGGTCGAGCGAACCTCGCGGTAATCATAGGTGCCATCCGTATGCAGCCGCTCGATCAGCAGGATATTGCCGGCCGCATCGTTCTTCTGGTGAATGGTCACGTAGGCCTGACCCTTGATATTGTAGGACCAGTTATCCAGCGTGCCATCGACATTCTGGGTGTTCACCTTGGTGAGCACGCCACCGACATAGGTCTTGTTCGTCGCGCTGCCATCGGCATTGGCGAGATAGTCCGTCAGCATGATGCCGGTTTTGGCATCATAGGTGATGGTCTGCTTCCAGCCCTCATGGCTGGTGGCGACGTAAAGCGTGCGCACACCGTTGACATAGGTGCTGGTAAACAGGTCGCCATCCGGCTCCTTGACCATTTTCGAAATCACGCTGCCGCTGGCGGGGTCGTATTTGAAGGTCGTATTGGTGCCGTCTGCCGCTACCTGCACATCGTTCAGCACACGGCCCGCGGTATCGTAATAGAGATACTGCTTGGAACCGTCGGCCGCGCGGACTTCGCGGTAGTCATAGGTACCGTCGGCATGCAGGCGCTCGATCAGCGTGACATTGCCATTGGCATCGCTTTTCTGGTGGATGGACACATAGGTCTGGCCGGTAATGTTATAGTTCCAGCTGTCATAAGTGCCATCGGCATTCTGGGTATTCTGTTTGGTCAGCACGCCGGCGACATAGGTCTTGTTGACGGCGCTGCCGTCGGCATTGAGCTTGTAATCGACCAGAATGACACCGGTCTTGGCGTCATAGGTAATCTGTTGCTTCCAGCCTTCATGGCTGGTCACGGCATAAAGCGTGCGTACGCCGTTGGTATATTGCGAGGTAAAGACGTCGCCATCGGTTTCCTTGACGACCTTGGAAATGATCTGCTCGCTTGCTGGATCATAGGTGAAGGTCGTGCTGGTGCCGTCTGACGCCACCTGCACATCCGTCACCAGCTTGCCGGCGGCGTTGTAGTAGAAGAATTCCTTGGAACCGTCGGCCGCGCGAACCTCGCGATATTCATAGGTTCCATCGGCACGCATGCGTTCGATCAGCGTGATATTGCCGGCCGCATCATTCTTCTGGTGGATCGTCTCATAGGCCTGGCCCTTGATGTTGTAGGACCAGTTGTCAAAGGTGCCGTCGGCGTTCTTGGTGTTGAGCTTGGTCAGCACACCATCGACATAGGTCTTGTTGGTGGCGCTGCCATTTGCCTGCACCACGTAATCGGTCAGCATCTGGCCGGTCGCGGGGTCATAGGTGATCTGCTGTTTCCAGCCCTCGTTGCTGGTCACGGCATAAACCGTGCGCACGCCGTTGGTATATTGCGTGGTGAAGATATCACCATCCGGCTCCGACACCATTTTGGTGAGGAGGTTGCCGGTCACCGGATCATAGGTCAGTGTCGTATTGGTGCTGTCGGGGGCAACGGTGACGTCATTCACCAGCTTACCGACGGCATTGTAATACATGTACTCCTTCGTACCGTCGGCTGAGCGGATTTCCCGATAATTGAACGAGCCATCTTTGTGCATGCGCTCCAGCAGCGTCAGATTGCCATTGGCATCAAACTTCTGGTGGATCGTCGCGTAGTCCTGACCCTTGATGTAATAGTTCCAGGTCTCGTGCGAACCGTCGGTGTAATAGTTCACCTTGCTGACCGGAATGCCGCCTTCGATGCCGTAATCGGTGGTCAGCGTCAGCTTGCCGGCAGAATCGAATTCCTGCACCTTTGTCCACTGCGCCTCGCCGTATGTCACGGAGAAGGAGAAGCCGCCCTGAACCTTGGCGAGCAGCGCCCCGTAATTGGCGATCATGTAGGCCATGGTCTCGACCGAAGAGACAGCCAGTACATTGCCATCCGTCAAGGTCACGGTTTCCAGACCCTGCGCGTCATCGAGCTTGTGCATCTGCGACACGAAATCGGCAGCCGCCATCGTCAGATCCGCATCAACCGTGGTGACCGGCTCATGCACGGCTTCTGGCGCGCCGACTTCGATGATGAGAGGGCTGTCGCTGAGGGGGATCGTGAACTCGCTGACATTCTGGTAGACCGCAATCGGGGTCAGACCCTGCATCGGATCATAGATGCGGATGATGCTTTCGACACGGCCGAGATTGACGGTGACGGTCTTCGGCGGATTGGTGATGTCCGTATCGGTGATGTCGTTGAAGACCAGCGCATCGCGCCACACGACGAGATCGTAGACGCCGCCGGACTTTTCCATCAGCATCGTGTGCGTATCGGATGGTTGACCGGTCAGTGTGTAGTCGACATCCAGCACGCCATCGGCGGTACCGTCATCGCCGAAGCCGAGGATGGTGGTGAGGTTGTGCAGCGCGATGGCTGCTTCCTTCGGCGTCCCGTCCTGTTCGAACAGGCCGAAATAAACTTCCTTTTCGCCACGCGGCCGGCTCGCCTCGTTGTCGAACAGTTCGTAGATATAGGTTTCCGACGCGCCGTTTTCGTAAGAAAGCAGAAGGTCCGAAAGCAGCAGCTTTGCCTGTGCGGTTTCGGATGTACCGATGCCCGGCTCGCTCTTCAGCGTCGTGTGGCCCGTTTCGGTGACGATCAGCCGGTCGCCGATGGAAGCTCCCTGCGCGAGGCCGAGCGTATACTCGACCTGACTGTCTGCGTCCTTGCCGGTGTGGGTGTAGGTATGGGCGTTGGCCGCATCGGAATATTTGCCGAGATCACCAAGCTTGGCGTAGTCGGCAATATTGTCATAGGCGAGACTGAGATTGATGACGGTGACGCCGGCAAGCTCCGGCTCTGCCTTCACGGCGGTGTAAAGCGCTTTCTGGAAGGCGATGGCCGCATCAAGCCCGACCATTCCGTTGAAGCTGACACTGTTGACGTTGGCTTCGTTGACGCCTTCGATGGCGATAACCGAACCCGGATGTTTTGCCATAAATGCCTTCAGGCCGGCAATATGGCCCTCGATGCCCTCGTCGCCCTTGGCCGGCAGCGTATAGGTCACGCGAAAATCGAACTGGACGCCAGCATCGGCCATGGCATCGACGATCGGAGAAGCCTTTCCGTGTTCGGCAAAGGAATCTCGCACCTTGTTGACACCGAGATATTCCAGGCTCTCGAGTATCAGGCTCGAATTCTTGTAGCCGTCACTATAGGTCGAACCCTTGGTATTGATACCAATGGAGTTCACGAAAGTGGAAGCACTGACCACTGTATGATTTTCCGACATCATTCATCCCCGTTCGGTAAATTAGTGAAACATGAACCTGTAAATCGCCCCTTTTGGGATTTGACTGCATTTTAGCGGCCGGACCTTGGTCGCTTTTCGGACACTTGCGCGCCGCGAAACCGGAAAACGTACCGCATGGGTACGCGGCGGCAGCCGGGGACACGACCATGCGGTCCCGCGCGGCGCTTGCCCAAATCTGCCGGCCCAAAGCCGGGACGCGATGCACCCTTGGATGCAGATCGCGGTCGCCCTCCCCGGTAAATCTGCCGACAGCACGGAACTCTCAAATGGTCCGCTTGTTCTGCTCCGGCTCGGTCGGCCTTGCGCCACCGAAATCATCACCACCCGATCTCAACTCGGGAGTAAAAAGTCTTACTTGATTGAAATATCTGCTGAAAAATCGGTACTATTATGCTTTGCGAGTTCCACCAGAACCGGTGTCGCCCCTATTTCGAAACTCTTGTCTGCGGCAAGCGGCTCTGAAGCGCACAAGGCTTGCGCCTTCACCACCTCTCCCGACCGCACCGCCATTTCTGCCCGGATTTCCGCGTGTGTTGTCCATGCCGCCAGTTTCACACCCTCGCCGTCATCCATCGCCAGAACAAAAACATCCGGCATCGGGCGGCTCAGGTGAAAGGCCTTGGCATCTTTCACCAGTCGGATCACCTCACGCACCGCGCAGGCCGCAGGCTTCGGCTTGTAGTCGTAATCGAATAGACCAAAGTTGGCCTCCAGGTCGTTTTCGTCCCGACCCTGATCCTTCAATTGATAAACCCAGGTGCCCTTCATCCACGGCGTTGCCGCCGACCACAAAAGAAACTGTGCGATATTGTCGGACTGTGCCTGCGTACTGATCACACAGGGCTTTTTCGCCGTAGGCCAGCCGAATTCCGTAACCGAGACCGGTACCTGCTTGCCGTCCTTTTCCGACAGCATTTTCTGCAAATCTTCCAACCGGTCGACCAGTTCGGTTGCATTGCGTTTGGTCTCATCCGGCTCGCAGTGGTTATACATATGAACCGACAGTCCGGCGGGCGCCATCACGGCACCATCATCCACGATCGCCTTGGTCCATTGCCAACCGCTATCGACACCGACAGCGCCAACCAGAAGCGGAGCGCCGGGAGCCGCCTCGGCAACTGCCGGAACGGCCGCCTTGGCCAGCGCCGAATAGAACTGTGCTGCCCGCGGATCGTCCGGTTTTCCGGGTCCGACTAGGAACGGCAACGAAAAACGCGCCGTGAGGTTCCATTCATTCCAAATTTCATAGATCGGATCGAAAGGTTCGGCCGCAGCGGCTGCCCGCGCGGCAAAATCGGAAAATGCCTTGCGACCCGCTTCGGTGAGCGGTGGATCGCCTTCCTTCACCTGCGGATGACCATGGCCGAGGATCAGAAGCGGTCTCGCCGGCCTCAGCTTCATGAAATCGAACAGTTGCTTCGGCTCTGGCCTTCCCTTTTTGGCACCCGGCTGATCGAAGGCCGGCCAGGCAAGATCATCACGATAGGAGCCGAACCCCATATCCTTGATGAGCGCGGCGGTTTTTCCCGCCACGTAATTATATTCGCCACCAATGCCGAAATGCACACCAACGCCGATGACCAAAGGCTCCGGCCGGGCAACAAGATCTGCCCGGACGAAGGAAACGGAAGCGCTGTCGGCAGCGAATACGACACCCGACTGAAGCATCAGCATGGCTGTGACCGCTATGCAGGCTTTCGCCGTTGTCTTCCGCATCCAGCGCTCCTCGAAGCCGTCAGATCAGCGTCAGGCGCGTGCCTGATAACCTTATCATCTGGCAAAAGTGTGACGTTGTCACGAATTTTAGCTGTAAAATTCCTTATACCATTCCGCGAACCGGCGTACGCCGTAATCGAGGTCCAGTTCAGGCTTGAATTTCGTCAGCGCCACAAGCAGGTCAGGCGAGGCAAAGGTGCGCGGCACATCGCCCTTCTGCATCGGCAGCATGTTGCGAATCGCCGGCTTGCCCATGGCTTCCTCGATCGTCTCGACAAAGCGCATCAGCTCCACCGGCTGGCCACCGCCGATATTGACGACACGGAACGGCGCATGCTGCGACAGCGTATCGACAACGCCGTCTGCGACCACACGGTTTTCCTCGGATGGCGGCACGGCCATCAGCCGCATGATGCCCTCGACGAGGTCATCGATATAGGTGAAGTCGCGGCTCATCTTGCCTTCGCCATAGACATCGATCGGGCGATCGTTGCGGATGGCATCAACGAACTTGAACAGCGCCATGTCCGGACGACCCCACGGACCATAAACCGTGAAGAATCGGAAAGCCGTCGTCGGCACCTTGAACAGATGCGCATAGCTGTGCGCCATCAGTTCCATCGACTTCTTGGTCGCGGCATAGATGGTCATCTGCTCGTCGGCCTTGTCGCTTTCGGCAAATGGAATCTTTTCGTTGGCGCCGTAAACGGACGAGGTCGAGGCCAGAAGCAGGTGTTTTGGCTGGATCTGGCGAGCAAGCTCGATGATGTTGAACGAGCCGACGAGATTGGAATCGACGTAGGAGCGCGGGTTCTCGAGGCTGTAACGCACACCGGCCTGGGCTGCGAGGTGAACGATCACATCCGGTTCGGCAAGCTCGGCCGCCTTGTCCAGCGCATCCTTGTCTTCCAGCTGCGCGATGACCGCCTTGAAGCCGTTGGAGCGGGCCAGGATTTCGTGGCGCTTTTCCTTGAGCTTGGTGTCGTAATATTGCGTCATGCCGTCGAAACCGACGACGAAATGGCCCTCGTCGAGCAGCCGCTTGGCCAGATGGAAACCGATAAAGCCCGCAGTGCCGGTAATGAGATAGCGCATTTTTACCCTTTCGCGCGATGTGGGGTCAGGACGACCCCCACCAGGTTGATCTGGCTGCCGCCGCAATGGGTCGTCTGACGGACAGCTAAAACGTACATCAATGATTCAAGCCCTGTCTACCGCAATGCAGCAAAATATGTGCAATTGTCATTTTTCGAGGAGGCGATCATGCCGCCACCCCGATGGTTTTCGAGAACTTGAAGAGAAAAATGGCACGAGCGATGGCAACGAGGATCGCCGTGGAAAGTGCTGCAATGCCTGTGCCGGCAAAACCAAAGATTTCGATCATGGCAAAGGCCATCGCCACCGACAGGATGACGCCGAGAAGGTTGATCGTGGCGTAATGATTGTCCTTTTTCATGCTGGTCAGGCCGACATTCAAGAGATCCGAGCAGGAACGAATGACGGCGGCGAGCAGCAGCATGATGAAGATTGAGCGGTATTCGGTGACATCCTTCATATCGAGGAAATGAATGAGAATTTCGCTGGCGACAAAGACGCCGGCGCCGAGCACGACCGATAGTGCCGCCACCTTGACGAACTGGTTCTTCATGATCCGCTTCCAGTCGGAAGCCGATCCGGCGTTATAGGCCTTGAACAGAACCGGCAGCGCCAGCTGCACCACGGCGGTCGTCATCAGCGTCTGCAGCGCATTGGTGAGCGACCAGTAGAATGTGTAGACACCGGTCAGCGTCAGCCCAAGCATGAAGGACACGATGTAACGGTCGGCATAAACCAGACCGACAAGGCCGAGATCGCTGAAATAGATGAACCACGATTTTTTCAGACGGCCCCTGATCCACTCGCCTTCGAACGGTGCCTTGGCAATCTCGCCCAGCGGCCATTTGCGGATCAGCCAGTAGAGCACGGCGAAAACGACGACATAGCTGAGGATCCAGCTGGCAAACACCGCTTCGAGGCTGCGCAGTTCCGGCAACCACACGCCCAGCCCGACGATGACCGGCACCCACAACGCCGAGCGGATGAACACAAGAATATTGGCCTGCAACGCCATTTCCATGGCGATCATCGGCACATGCAGGTCCAGCGCATAGGTTTCGAGCCAGACCAGCGCAATGATGAGGATATAGATGGCAGTGAGCGGATAACCGGTGGCAAAAGCCAGCCCGATGGCCAAAAGTGTCGCCAAGGTCAGCGAAATCGTCGTCACCACCAGCCGCGTCTTGATCTTGGCTGCCGCCGTCACGACCGGCACGCCAACCGCATCGCGGGCGACAAAATAATTCAGCCCCCAGCCGATCAGCGCCGGCATGATGCCGACCGCACCGAGCGTCAGGCCGTAGATACCGGCGGCCTCATAGCCGAGATATTTGACGATGTAGAAAGTGAGCAGGAAGCGAAAAACCAGCGTCGAAGCGCGCAGGCCAAGATTCGCAAAACTGTTCAGCTTCTTCAGAATTCGCATCGATGGGTATGTCCTAAAGCGCGACCACGCAGTCGCTGTTTCCTGTCAGCGAATGCTGGCATCGGTGGTGCGTAAAATACGGTTGTCGTGCTCGACTTCGGCAATCATGACGAGCAGTCGTTCGGCGCTCTTCTTCCAGGAAAAATCGCCTGTCCTCACCAGCCCCCTCTCCCGCACGGCAGCGATATCGACCACGCCATCAACAACATCGCGCATGGCGGAGGTCATAGACGCCACATGATGCGGATCGAAATAGATGACGGCATCGCGGCAGACTTCGCGCACCGGTGGAATATCGCTTGCAATCACCGGACAACCAACCGCCATAGCCTCCAAAGGCGGAATGCCAAAACCTTCGTAAATGCTCGGAAACACCAGCGCCGCTGCCTTTCGGTACAGCGCCTGTATCTCCTCGTCGGTCAGACGGCCGGTGCTGACGACGTTGGACGGCAATTCGCCCAACAATGATTTTGCGAACGTGTTCGCTGCCCCGCCGACCATGACAAAAGTAACATCATGCCTGTCGAGCGCGATGAAAGCCCGGATCGCGCCGGCCAGGTTCTTGTTATTGGCGGGCGAACCGACGAACAGGAAGAAGGGACGTCTTTCGAGATCGAATTTCGGCAGAACCGAAAAATCCGGTTCGACTGCGAAAACATGATCGATCGCGTTCGGCACCAACCCGATCGTCTGGACCTCCACGCCGAGCAGTTTCGACAATTCCTGTCGCGAAAAATCCGAAACGGTGGCCAGATTGGCACGTTTCGCCAACATGCGCCCGAGCAGGCGATGAAATGTGCCATAAGCGCGGGAGAAATTTTCGGGATGGCGATAAACCAGCGCATCATGCAGCACTGTCAATTGTCGCCCGTGCAGAACGGGGCCGGAATTGCACAGATTGACCAGCACGCCATCACGGCTGGCCCGCCACAAATCCGTCTGTTCCCAGGCATGACCGGTACGGCTGCCGGTATTTTCGAACCCGAGATTTTTCAGCCAGTCCGGCCGCGCAACACCCTGTGGCGCCAGCACTGTGAAACGCGAAACATTCGTCGACGCGAGTTCCGCGTCGATCTCGCCGAGGATGGAACCGGCGAAACGTTCGACCCCGGTCACCGGGCGGCCGAGAAAGCGCCCGTTGATAAAAATTTTGCGGGAAGAAGCCGACCTCAATTCAACGGGCATTGGCACCCTGCCCGATCGGGGCGCGGACGCCGGTCATGCGGTTCGAAAGCCGATTGAAGAATTTGCGGCCCGGTTCCTCGACGAAATAATAGGTGAAGCAGGCGCAGATGATGATCGACACCAGATAACCCAATGCCATCAGGTCCATCAGCCCGGCTGGGCCAAAGGCGAGGCGCTCATGCACACCATCGGCCTTGATCAGCGTCATGCCGATCTTGCCTTCGATAACCTTGGCACCGGCAAAAATGACCGCAAAAACGATGAAGTGGACGAGATAGATCGAATAGGAGAGTTTTCCGAGAAACAGCAGCGGCCGGACACGCAGCAGCTTTGCAACCGTGCCGCCCTCATAGGAAAACAGCAGGATAGCCGCTGAAAAACCGAGGATGTTGAAGGTCGTGTAATGCGGCTTGAACCAGAACAACAGCAGCATGATTGCCGTCGCCAGCAGTTCAGGAACGGTGCCCCGCACCGCACTGTTCTCCCGAAGCTTCAGATAAAGCTCATAGGTCAGGTTGCCGGCGAAAAAGCCAAAAATGCATTGGACGAGGCCAAGGCCGGACGCGAGGTTGAGATCCGGATGATAGGTATCGAGCCAGACCAGCAGCACGCCCGCAGCGATAAAAACCGCGACCGAACCCCACATGCGGTATCGCCCAAGCCCCAGAAACACCGCCACGAAAACGAGATAGGTGTAAAACTCCGTGCTGATCGACCAACTCGACGCGTTCCATGTCAGTTCCGGGAAGGGAATGACCGCCTGTAGCAGAAAAACGTTCGCGATCAGTGACGGAATATCGTTGGTGCCGGCGAACGCTCCCTCGCTGCTGTGAAGACCCGCACGGGCCGCCATGAACAGCTTTGCCAGTTCCAGCAGGACGAAAATGCCGAGCGTGAAAATGTGCAGCGGATAGAGCCGACCAAAACGGCGGATGACGAAACGCCAGCCGTCACTGCCGCGGACAAGCGACGTCCGATAGGCATGGGTGATAACGAAACCGCTCAGCACGAAAAAGAAGGGTACGGCCAGATTGCCGTTCCGGATCAGCGGGAAATCATAGAAAAAACCGGCTGCCTGAAAATGGAACAGCGCCACCAGAAGGGCGGCAATACCCCTCCAGGAATCGAGGGCGTCGAACCTGATCTGCCCCTGTTTCATGCGCCATACTCCCCGGATCCGGTGTATTTGCAGCGCCAGTCTTGGTTCATCGAGACGAACCCGTCAAGCGGAATGCTGCGTTGCATATAATTCTCGATCAGATATCGTCCAGCCCAATCGGCGACCTATATCGAAACAAAATTCGAACGACACATCTCAGTGTTAACCAATGTTGTTAAGTGCCGGACCGGGCGAAAATGCGGTCTGGCGCCAAGTTTGCGGAGACAGGATCGACATGACGGAAACGCCGTTCCAGAAGGTGAAGGCCGATCTCAAGCGTTATGCCCTGCGGGAAAACAGGACATCCGCCGGCCTCGGCTTCACGCTGCGCATGTTCCTGCTCACCCCCGGTTTCCAGTTCGTCTTTTCCCGCCGCCTGCAGGAAATGGTGGTGAAAATTCCACTGATCGGCCGTCTGTTGCGCCGTATTCTCTGGTGGTGGAGCTGCGTGTTTTTCAGCTCGGAACTGGCCATGGCGGCAAAGATCGGCGGCGGGTTTTATGTGCCGCATCCGTTCGGCATCGTCGTTGGCGCCGCCACGCTCGGCCGCAATGTCTCCATTCTCCAGAACGTCACCATCGGCCGCAAGGCGGCGGAAGATCCGCGTGATCCTGTCATCGAGGATGGCGTGTCTATCTCTGCCGGTGCCGTCGTGGTCGGTGCCATCACGGTCGGCGAAGGTGCCACGATCGGCGCCAACGCCGTCGTCACCAAGGACGTGCCGCCCCATTCGATCGCCATGGGCATTCCGGCAAAAATCATAGGACCCAAACCTGTCACAGACACGCCGCTTGTTGATAGGCCCGTCGCAGGCGATGCCGCCACGACCAGTCCGGCAGCATAAGGAAATCGCGCCGATGCGGATCGCCCTGTTCAGCGCCCTTTATCCGACCCCAAGACACCCGAAAATCGTCGGTGGCGCGGAAGTGTTTGCCCACCAGTTCGCCGAGGCGCTTGTCGCCAGTGGCGACGAGGTGATGGTTCTCTGCAATTCACTTGAGGGCAAACGCGAGAGCGAATTCGTCAACGGCGTGCGCGTCGAATTCATTACGGTGCGCAATCTGTTTCCGCCGTTTCAGGAAAAGCAGAACCCGGCGGCGCGGGTGCTTTGGCACGTCATCGACGACTGGCAGACTGCCCATGCAGATGTCGGCAAACTACTCGACGATTTCCGCCCCGATGTGGCCAATTCCAACACGATCAACGGCCTCACCGCCGATGTGTGGCGGGTGGCAAAATCCAAAAAAATCCCCACCGTGCATACGCTGCACGATTATTACCTCACCTGTCCGCGCTGCTCCCGCTTCCATGGGGATAAATCCTGCGGAATAGCCTGTACCGCGCTCACGGTCGGTCGGCGGCGCCGTGCAAAAAGAGTGGATGCCGTGGTCAGCGTCAGCCAGCGCACGCTCGATCTTCATCTGGAAGACGGACTGTTTGGTGGAGCCGCAAAACATGTGGTGCGCAATGTGCCCAACCCCGCCATCACGTTTTCCCCTCGCCCTTTGCCAACGGCGCCGTTGCGGATCGGTTATCTCGGCCGCTTTTCCGAGGAAAAGGGTGTTGGCCTTCTGGTGGAAGCCGTCGCACGCCAAAAGCCGGGTGCCGTGACGCTGGCTCTGGCCGGCAATGTACCGGAGGATGAAAAGGCGCGGCTGCGGGCCTTGGCTCCGCACGCCGATCTCGATTTTGTCGGCTTCGTCTCACCTTCCGAATTTTACGCAACCGTCGATGTCATCGCCATTCCCTCGATCTGGGAGGAACCCGGCGCGCTGGTACTGGTGGATGCGCTGGCGGCGGGCCGCCCGGTTATCGGCAGTCGTTTCGGTGGCATTCCCGAGGTCATCGAACATGGTGTAACGGGTTGGATCGTGCCGCCGGGAGCCGATGGTTTTGCCAAGGCTATCGAGGCTCTGGTCGAGGATCCGGCACGCGTTCTCACCGCGCATGAAAGCCTGCGGAACCGCCCCGGCCGGGTATTCGAAGATGTAGTTCGCGAATATCGCGATATCTATCGCTCAGTCATGCCGGTCGTTGCCGAAGCCACCTGAGCGGTCTTTTTCGGCTTCGTCCGTTTCGACAGCCATGCGCCCATCGGCTTTTCCAGAAACAGATGCGCGACGATCGATCCGATGATCGACACGACCAGTCCGCCGATAAAAATACCGATCAGCGGCAGGCCAAACTTGGCACCAATCACGCCAAAAATCTTCAGCGCAAACGGATGCGACAGATACAGCGCATAGGACGCATCACCGCCCAGCGCCAAGGCGCGCGTAATCCGGCCATCCGGCGCGGAGGGGCCAAGCACGACGGCAGCGGTGATCAGGATCGCCGGGATGCCGCCGGTGATCAACCGCGTGACATGTTCATAAGCCGAAATCTGGTAGAGCCAGATCGCCAGAACCAGACCGGCCACGATCATCGCCACCATCACACTGAACGGCAATCGATACCCCTTGAGGTAAAGCGCCGCCAGACCGATGCCGAGCAGGAACTCGCCGACAATACCATTGCCCCAGAACTTGATCAGCCAGACCTGATCGGGCACCAGCACCGCCGCCGTGCACAGAACGGCGAACAGAACGAGCATCACCGCAATGCCCATCGCGCGCCGCAGACACAGGGCCAGCGCAAAGATGGCGTAAAACAGCATCTCGTAATTCAGCGTCCAGCCGAGCGACAGCAGCGGAAACAGTTCGCCGTCGGTGCGCGGCCATGGGATGAACGCGTAGGAAGCGATGATGTGGCGGATATCCAGCCCGTTATTGTTGATCAGGCTGCCGGCGGCGAGGATCGACACCAGCATCAGCGTCGAAAAAATCCAGTAGAGCGGCACGATGCGCACCAGCCGTCTGCGCAGGAAATCGACCGGCGCGCCCGGCCGGCCAAAGCGGTCATGCATCATGAAATACATGATGAAACCGCTGATGACGAAAAAGATGTCGACGCCCAGACCCCAGTCGAGAAGACCGATGCCGCCAAACGTGCCGCCACTGCGGGCAGCAACGTTCAGCACCTCCACATGCGCATGCGCGAACACGACGAGGAAGGCCGCGAAGAACCGCAGGATCTGCACGTTGACGACGTAGTTTCCGCTTCCACGGACTTTTGCCTGCGACATGGTTTTTCCCATTCCTCGCGCTATCTGAGGGCGCTGCCGACTAAAATCTTTTCGCGATGCAACGCTAACATGACGATGACATAGATTCGAGCGATTATGCCTTTCATCAGGCGACAGGATGCGATTTTCGATGAATATCCTCGAGAAATCAACGATTTCGCCAGTCAAGAAAGCCCGCTGCCATCTGTCCTGAAACGGATCAAACCGTTGACATTCACGGTCAGACGGCTACGAAACATAACAGTCCTTCGCAATTGCGAGATGGAAATAGACGAACAGGAAGCCTCATGAAATTCTGGGATGTCGTCAAGGCAGATCTGCATATCAATGCGGGCCACCGCAGCATGAAGAAGATGCCTTTCACGTTTCTCTTCAATCCCGGTTTCGCCACGGTCTTTCTGCACCGCGTCGCCACGCATTTCTACAAGGGCCGGCTGAAACGCCTCGGCATCATCGTCTGGCGCTGGAATGTGACGCGCAGCGGCTGCCATATCAATCTCGGCAGCCATATCGCGCCCGGCCTGTTCCTGCCACATCCGGTCGGTATCGTCATCGGCGAAGGTGTCGAGATCGGCGAAGGGGCTGCGATCTACCAGACGGTGACGATCGGCAAGACCGCCTCGCCCAAATATCCGGTGATCGGCGCCGGCGCGACGCTTTATCCGAATGCCATCGTTATCGGCCCGATCACGGTGGGTGAAAAGGCGATCGTCGGTGCCGGTTCTGTTGTCGTCAAGGACGTGCCGGCGCACGGCATCGTTGCCGGCAATCCGGCGAAACTCATCCGCGTCGGCACCGGAGACTGAAACGGGCGAACCAGGCCCGACCGAATGAAGCCTTGGGCTTTTACGCGAACAACCGAACACGGGGGTGTTTTTGACCATGGATCAGGTGAAATCGCGCAGCCAACTCTACCAGTTGAACTGGGTCCGTGCCATCGCAGCGCTGATGGTCGTGGGTTACCATCTGGAAATCACCATGGCGCTGTCGAAATATTTCGACCGGGCCGTATTTCCGATCTTCAAGGCCGGTTCGGCGGGTGTCGAACTGTTCTTCGTGCTGAGCGGTTTTGTCATCTACTATGCCCATCATCGCGACAGACAGGGCGATGTCGAGGCGGTCAAGAAATTCGTCTTCAAGCGCTTTCGCCGGCTTTATCCACCATTGTGGATCGTGCTGATCGCCACCACCGCGATGGCATTGGCCGCCGGCGCCGAGTTCGGCGCCTGGGATGTGATCGCCGCCTACCTCATCCTGCCGGTGGAAAAGGAAGTGCTTCTCGGCGTCGAATGGACGCTGCGTCACGAAATGCTGTTTTATGCGACCTTCCTCCTCTATCTCTGGAACAGAAAAATAGGCCTCCCACTGCTGATCGGCTGGGGCGTGATCGGTTCGCTTGCCGGCGTGTTTTTCGATGAACCATGGCTCTTAAAATTCCTGCTCAGCCCGTATCACCTGCTGTTCATGGCCGGCATGGGCATCGGCCGGCTGTTTGTCCGCGAAGACATGACCTATGGCCTGCCGACCTTTATCGCCGGCACCATCGTTTTTGCCGGAACATGGTGGCAGGTCAGTTACGGCGGCGGAGCGGACCCGGACTATCTCATCCTGCTCTTCGGCCTCGGCGCCACCGGCATCATCTACGGCCTCTGTGCGCTTCCCTCGTGGAACCGTCCGTTCAAGCCATTAGACATGATGGGCGCAGCCTCCTACAGCCTTTACCTCATCCACTATCCACTTCTGTCGCTGCTATTGAAGATCGCGATGGTCGTGCATGCGAAAATTCCGCTGCCGCTGGAGCTTTATTTCATCGGCATCGTTTTCGCCTGCCAGGTGGCCGGTCTGCTGTTTCATTATTATGTGGAAAAGCCGGTGCTCAGCCTGACGGGGCGTTTGATGCAAAGACGACAGCCGCAGCCGGCGGAGTGAGGCCGAACAGGCTTTAAGGGTTTGCGAGGATGCGCCCAGCCGATCTCCCCCGTAAACGGCAGGGCTATCGCATATGGATTTGAGGTGGTGCGGCTTGCTCCCAATGATCTTCCCCTTTGAGGGGGAGATATCACCGAAAGGTGACAGAGGGGGTAACCCACGGTGCGGCAGGTGGGATGAAATCGGCATTTGCGCCAGAAATACCCCTTCTGTCCTGCCGGACATCTTCCCCTCAGGGGTGAAGATTATCAGGAGCAAGCGGTAACAACACTACCCCTGAGGCCGCGGCACCATATCCGCCTGCGCATTGGCCAGTCCCGGCTCCGCACCACCCTGCCCCATAGGCTTCAATTTCGGCTGCTGCGGCACACGCGACTTGTTGCGCACGTGGTACCCGAACATTTCGGAAAAGATGTAGCCGAACATCAGCGTCGCATAGGACGGGCCGTAACACTGGATGGTGATGCTGTAGAAGTTGAACATCGTCATCAGCGACAGTTTCACCGGATCTCGCGCATGCCGCACCATCAGGAATTGCATGACCACGAACAGCACGAAGGGCATGCCCATCATGATCAGCGTCGACATGTAGAAATTGTCGAGCGGCAGGTTGTATTCGGACAGTGCCGTGTAATCCATCGGATAACTGAAACAGCCAAGGCCGCAGCCAAATACCACGCCGGCCGGAAAGATTTCCGCGACCGTCTGGAACGGACCGGGCCAGGTATTGTCGATACGGTCCTGCAGACTGAACAGCGATGACGACACCTTGCCGAGTTCGGCGCCATAAAACATCAGCATCAGAAGTGGCGGCACCAGCAAGCACACGAAGGACCATTTGGCGACAAGCCGCAGGAAGGCGATGTTCAGCGCCCGGTCACGCAGAAAATAGACGGTGAAATAGATCCCCACATAGAGGAAATACACGCCGAGTGCCGTCTTGCTGGTCGAGACCTGGATCGCCCAGAGAATGATCGGCAGGCAGATGACATTGGTGAGAAAGCTGTAATGCGGTGACAGCAGGATGAAGATGAAGATGACCATATAGGCGGCCATGGTGCTGTCGCCGGCAAGCCCGCCGTAACGGATGCCTCCCTCCTGCCACCACAGCTTGGTCGCCTCGCGCTCCATGCCAAAACTGCTGATCGTCTGGCCGACCCACGGATACTCTACATAAGGATTGGCCAGAAGACCGAGGACGGAGGCGCCGCAGATGACGATCAGCACCGCCCGCACCCATTGCCGCTCCGTCACCGAACGCCCGTAGAAACAGAAGCCGACGAACATCGGGATGAACATCTTGATCGACGAAAACAGCGAAAATGCCGAATTGTTCATGAAGAAGATGCTGGTAATCGTCGACAGGATGAAGATGTAGCAGAGATACATCCCGATCGCGTTCTTCTTGACGAAAAACTGCTGGTAGAAAAACAGGCCCATCGCCACGAACGACATCAGGTCCGGCACGAACCATAAAAACGAGACGTGCAGCAGCTGGAACAGATAACGAATACTGCCGGTCAGGCCATCGCGAATGGCGAACAGGATGAAGGTGATCAGCAGGAAATTGTAGATCACCTCATCCCAGTCGATCCTGGGCGTATCGCTTTGATACCGTCTTGTCGTCATACGGGCTGTGGCTCCGGAAGCCGGCTGGGGAGGATCGAGACATAGACGTCATCGATCTGCCTGACCATCCGGTCTGATGTGTAACATGCCAGAAAGCGCTTGCGTCCGATCTCGCCGAATTCCTCAAGGGTTTCGCGCGTCAGGCTTGCGAGGCAATCGCGCAGCGCATCGGGATCTTCGGACGGCACCAGCATGCCGTATTTGCCGTTTCCAAGAATTTCGACCAGCCCGCCGACGGCGGCAGCCACCACCGGTTTCTGCATCCGCATCGCCTCGATCGCCACCAGACCGAACCCTTCCCAACGGGAGGGGACCACCAGCACATCGCAGGCCTTCATCTGCGCATAGACGCCGTCGCGATCCATCCAGCCAAGCTGGGCGATATGATCGGGAAGCGTTTCCGGCATGTTTTCCTCACTGACGGCAAAACCGCCGACCAGACGAACGCTGAAGCGATTACCCAGTCCCTCGACGGCTTTCAGCAGAATATCCACGCCCTTCTGGTAATCGAACCGTCCGGCATAAAGAAGGCGGATGCGATCATCCTTCCATTCGGCCGATGGCACCGGCGGCACATTGCGGTCGATACCGCTTTCCACCAGCGTCACCTTGTCGGGCGACAGACCCAGCTCCATGGCGCGCCTGTATTCGTGCTTGGAGATGACAATGATGCTGTCGGCGGCATTGCCGAGCTTGCGCTCCATCATCTCGGCGAACCCGCGCACGTAACGTGCGCCCTGCATATCCACCGACCAGCCATGCGGGCAGAAGACGATACGGTAGTTGCGGCGCAGGCCAAGCACGCGCACGATGATGCCGGCCACTGACGAATGGGCATGCACCACATCCGGCTGGAATGTGCTCACCGCCTGCAGGTAACGCTGCACCAGCAGGAAGGAGCCCAAGAGACGGGTCGGGCGCTTGAAGGTGAGGATCTGCGCGCCGCATTCGCGGATGGCCGGATCGATGAAATCGAAATGGGTCTCGGGCACCAGAAGCTGCACGTTCTCGCGCCCATAGGCTGCGACCTGATGCGGGATCAGTTCTGCCAGATAGGAGCCGGTACCACCGATAATGCTTTCGCAGACGTGAAGTATCTTCATGGTCTAGTTGCGCCAAACAAAACGAACGGGTTCCACGGCATGTTTTACCAGTGCCGATCGCCTGAATGGTCGCGCTTGCCGGTGCATCGCGACGCTGTTGGCTGCGTTGACGTGTTCCGACAAACGAAATCCCCCCAAGGTTGATAATAGTCTTACGATCGCATGATCTTTTTAAGGCCGGGCGAGCGGATAAGTGGCAGCGAGAACCGACGGCCGAACATGACCAGGCTTCTCAGGTGCGCACGGCCGGCAAAACTGAACGGGCTGGAAGCGCTCGACCGCTGATGGTCATGCACCAGCTGAGCGCCCGGATAGCAGATCACCTTCTTGCCGGCGCGCCATACGCGGGCGCACAGATCGACGTCTTCCATGTAAAGGAAATAGGCTTCGTCCATGCCGTCCAACTGCGCGTAGAGGTCGCTGCGGATGACGAAACCCGTGCCCATCACCCATTCGGCCTCGAACGGCTTTCCATCGCGCCAGGCCTCACGCATCAGATGATGATCGATACGGCCGGTAAACATTTTGCCAAGCATGTTGACGCGACGCGCACCGATATCGAGGATCGAATAGAAGCGCCGTGCCGAATACTGGCGGCTGCGATCCGGATTGACGAGGTCGAGACCGACCAGACCGATGCTCGGATCACGGTTCATGAGGTCCATCACCCGCGCAACGCTGTCGAACTCGAAATAGGTATCCGGGTTCAGCACCAGCAGGTAATCCGCATTGGTGTGTTTGTAGCCTTCGTTGATACCAGCTCCGAAGCCGGCATTACGGTCGGAGGCGATCAGTCTGACGCCGATCGGCAGTTTGGCCCGCAATACGGGCACGCTGTCGTCACCGGAAAGATTGTCGACGACGATGATCTCCTCCGGCTTGGCGACGGCTTGTGCGATCATCGATTCCACGCAACGGATAGTAAGACCAGCAGTGCGGAAATTGACGACAATGACGTTGAGAGGCGATTTGTTTGTCATCTGTGACCCATGTGTTCGTGATGGGATGAAGTGCGCTGCGGCAACGTTTGCAGGGTTGGCAGCTGAAGCATTCGGCGAAGATTTTTTGGTTTGAAAATCATGGTCATGCCTTCCCCGCTGCACCCGGTACAAAGCCGGTGGCAGTATTGAAGGCAGCGTCGGGATCGGCAGGGGTGTCGATCTCCAGCGCGCTGAAGAAAATATTCGCCTGCGCCACCGAACGGCGATGCATGGCGGCGATATGGGCACGTCCGGCCTCGGCAATCGCCTGACGGTTGGCGGCGAGATCAGTAATCGCGCTGTCGAGCAGTTCCGTATCCCTGTCGAGATCGAAGGACATGAGGCGGTCGGCAGTGCGCAGACGCTCAGGGATGCAGCCGGTCGAGGACGCAAGAATATCGCACCCGTAACCATAGGCTTCCAGAATGACCAGCGGATCCGCCTCGTCGATCAGGCGCGACGGCAGGGCGAACATGTCGAGACGCTGGTAAAACGCGTCCTTTGCGTCGTCATAAACGGGGCCGAGATACTCGGCGCGATACGGATACTTTTGGCAGAATGCCAGGATTTCAGCTTTCAGGCTTTCATCGCGCACCGGGCCGGCCAGCACGAAGCGGAAATCGTCACGCTTGGCGAAGATGCGCTCGGCCAGCGCAATCAGATAATCCACGCCCTTTTCGCGGGTGAGAACGCTGAGGTGCCCCATCGTGATCGGGCCACTGCGAACCGCACCCGCCGGTTTTTCCTTAAAGAACAGATAGGCGTTCGGCAGTACAAAGCTGCGCGCTTTCAGTTCCGGGGTAAAATAGAGATCGGCATAACGGTCGCGCATCTTTTCCGACAGAAAGACGTGGCGCTGATAGGGACCGCTGACGGCCACCAGCGCACGCGCCGAACGGGTCGGGCCGAGATTGATCGGCCGGAACGAATGGTGGTGGATGAAATGATCCAGCCGCTTGAGACGCAGCGCCGCAAGGCATCCCATGAACAGCCAAAGACCGTTCTGGCCGGGCGGCGAGGTATAGACGTGGTCCTTGCGCGGGATGGAAAACAGGATGATCAGCGGCAGCACGAGGGCAGCCGCAATCTTTTCCGCGCCCGTTCCGCCAGTCGGCAAAACGGTCACCGGCGCATGTTTTTCGAACTCGGCGACAATGTGGCGATTGTAATTCGTCTGGCCGTTCAGCGGCTGCGGCATCGGGCCGATCACCCAGATACGGCTGCGCCCGCCCCTGGCGGACTTTGCTGCACCGGCTGCTGAAAACAGCGATCGAACGAAGGAAAGAACCGACATTATTTCTGCACCTCGCTCAATTCGATCGTGACCGCATCCTGCGTGGAAAAATCGAGGACGACTGGCGCCGGGCCGATGCGGCCGGGTTCGGCCTTGGCGAGACCTTGCGCCTCGCACATGGCCTCTGCCTTCACCGGCTGCGTGGAAGACGCGTAACCCGCCTTGACCCAGTCGCCCTTCGTCCACATGACGATTTTCTGGCCTTCGCCGGTGCTAAGCCGTGCGACAAACACATCCGGTTTCGGTTCGCGGATTTCGACGCTGTCCGCCGACTTCACCAGTTCGGCAGCGGCCCCCATGAAGCAGACAGCCGGTTTTGGCTCGTCCTCATAGGAAAAGAGGCCGTAATTGCTTTCACGCTCCACCGGGTCCGGCGAAATGTTCTTCAATTCGTGCATCCACACACCCTTGATGTAAGGGATTGCCGAGGAATGCAGGATGAACTGGGCGAAATTATAAGCGGATGTATTAAGCGGCATGCCACAATTGCCACGCGAGGTCGGCCAGCCGAACTCGGTGATATAAAGAGGCGTCTCCGTTCCACCGCGCACCTGTTTCAAATCCGCCTGCAGTTTCTCGACCCGCTCGATCATCTCTTCCGCCGTGCGATCATGCGGATTGGCAGAGCACTGATTGTAGAGATGAACGGACAGGCCGTCGGCGCCGTCCATCACACCATCGCGCACGATTGCCTTGGCCCAGCCCCAATCCTCATCGTCGCCAACGGCGCCAACAACGATCTTCGCTTTCGGGTTCACCCGCCGGATCTTTTCAACGGCCACCTTGGCGACGCGGACATAATGGCTGGCGGAGCGCGGATCGTTCTTCGATCCCTCGCCCATGATGCGCGGCTGCGGTTTGCCGGTGCCTATATACATGTTCCATTCGTTCCAGATCTCGTAGATCGGATCGTATGTCTGGGTCAGTTCGACGGCCTTGCCGACATAATCCTCGAACAGTTCGAGCGCTGAATCACTGATCGGCGGCACACCGCCTTTGACGCCGGAATTGGCAAGGCCAAGGTTGATCATCGGCGTGATGCCGGCCTGCGGCAGAAAATTCATCAGCCGGCCGGATTTCGCGAGGACCGGGCCGGAGGGCGGAAAATTGAACGACTGCCACGGCATGTAATCGCGATAGGAGGTCGCGCCGATCTGAGTGAGCTGATCGCGGACTTTGTGGGCATCCTTGTAGCCGAGAACGCGCACCGTACCGAAATGCGTGTTGGCGCCGATGATCGGAGCGACAAAGTCCTTGTTCGCAGGCTTTTCGAACGTCACCGACTGTGCCGACGCAGATGACGCGCAGGCGAACACGCCGAAGCAAGCACTGAGAAGCGCGGTGCGAAAAGCGGCTTTCCCAAAAGCCTTCTGGCCTGTCGTCTTCATGTCGTTCTTCCTGCTTTTGCGCATTCTGTCAGGCCTTGAAACCAAGCCCTCATGCGACGCATGGAATTCCACGAGTGGCCTCAAACGGCCACCCGCCCGTCAAAGTTCTGGATCTGATCGATGAATTCCAAATACCGTCCGCCAAGATAATCCTGGTCGAACTCCCCTGCCTTGGATGCGGCATTGGCCTTGTATCGCTCCAGCTTTTCGCGATCGGCCAGCAGTTCTTCCAGCGCGGCGCGCCAAGCATTTTTATCGCCCGGCGGCACCAGAATGCCGTTCTCGTCATGCTGTACCAATTCCGGAATGCCGCCGACGCGGCTGCCGATCACCGGCACGCTCATGCCCAGTGCCTGAATGACGACACCCGGCGAGTTTTCCATCCAGATAGATGGGATGCAGAGCACGTCGCTGCCGCCGATATTGTCGATAGCTGTCTGCAAGGGCACGTGGCCGGTGAATTCGAGCCACTTGTGATGGCCGAACCGGGCTTGCAGCGCATCTGCATCCTGACCGGAGCCGACCACCTTGAAAGTGAACGGCCATTTTTCGGCCAGTTCCTCGGCAGCTTCCAGCAGGACGTCGACACCCTTGGCGGATTCCAGACGGCCGGCATAAACAAAACGCACGATATCGCTCGGCTCGCGCGCGACGGTCGGCGGCGGATATTTGTTGGCGTTCAAAATATGCGCCATCGGGTAATCGGCCAGCGGTTGAAACATCGCATTGCGCTCCAGGTTCGCCCGTGAGGGGGAACAGAAGCCGATGCGGCGCATGGCGCGAATGCCGCGACGCTTGTAACCGGCCGACATCTTGCACGGCCCGCACTGAGTCTCGCAGGTCTTGCCGTCCACGAACATCGTCAGCTTGACACAGGACAGCGCCATGTCGGGCATGACATACATGACAGGGATATCGCGTTTGCCCAGTTCCGGCAGGACGTTATGGCCGATGCCGGTGATGTAATGCACGTTGCAGAAATCCGGCTTGAACTCGTCCAGAACCTTGGCAACCATCTTTGGATTGCGCGGATCGAGATGATCCTGCAGGTGCCAGAACGGTTTCTTGAATTTCGAGACGCCACGGCCCTGCTTAAAGATCGGGTAAGGCCTCGGCATGTAGAGCGCCCAGATCTTCATGCCGTCGACCATCTCGCCGTATTTCACCTCGTCCGGCGACTTGGCAGCCGTCAGTACGCCGATCTCGTGGCCCTGTTTCTGCAGCCAGGTTGTGAGGTTGAACGCCGAAATTTCCGCGCCGCCAAGGATGTTGGGCGGGAACATCGCCGAGATCACCAGAATACGCATTCACACCTCAAATGTTTGCCGGATTGCTTTTTGCCGGTCGGACCGCCCTCCTCCCAAAGGGCGAAATTCTCCAGGTTTCAGGTCTCAAAAACCCAGGTCGTATTTGGTCTTGGCGAGCTTCATCAGGTACTGGCCATAGGCGCTCTTGCCGAGCTTGACGGCGAGCTTTTCAAGCTGCGCGTCATCGATATGGCCCATGCGGAAGGCGACTTCTTCCGGGCAGGCGATCTTGAAGCCCTGACGTTTTTCCAGTGTAGCGACGAAATCGGCAGCATCGAGCAGGCTGTCCGGCGTGCCAGTATCGAGCCAGGCATAACCACGGCCCATCAGTTCCACCGAAAGCTGGCCGCGCTCGAGATAGATGCGGTTGACGTCGGTGATTTCAAGTTCGCCACGCGGCGAAGGCGCCAGGTTGGCGGCAATGTCGATGACCTGTTCGTCGTAGAAATAAAGACCGGTGACCGCCCAGTTGCTCTTGGGCTGGGCTGGCTTTTCCTCGATCGACAGCGCCTTCATTTTGCCGTCGAACTCGACCACGCCATAACGCTCGGGATCGGTCACGTGGTAGGCGAAGACGCGCGCACCCTTGTCCGTACCGTCTTTCGGGCGCATCAGCTGCGGCAGGCCGTGACCGTAATAGATGTTGTCGCCGAGGATCAGCGCCGACGGATTGGAGCCGACAAAATCCGCACCGATGATGAAGGCCTGCGCCAGACCGTCCGGGGTCGGCTGCACCGCATATTCGATCGAAATGCCCCATTGGCTGCCGTCGCCGAGCAGGCGCTTGAACGCCTCGTTGTCATGCGGCGTGGTGATGATCAGGATTTCCTTGATACCGGCCAGCATCAGCGTAGTCAGCGGATAATAGATCATCGGCTTGTCATAGACCGGCATCAGCTGCTTGGAGACGGCCATGGTGATCGGATAAAGCCGCGTGCCGGAGCCGCCGGCGAGAATGATACCCTTCATGCTTTTTCCCTTACTGTCAGGCCCGCTTGCTTCGGGCACAAATGCGTCAGGCGCGAACCAAGTTCGCACCGATCGTTAGAGAAGGCGGTCGAGCACAACCTTGGTGGACTGCTTCCAGTCCGGCAGCACGATGCCGTAGGTTTTGGCGAGTTTTTCCGTCGACAGCCGCGAATTGGCAGGCCGCTTGGCCGGCGTCGGATACTCGTCCGTGGTGATGCGGCCGACAGAGACGGCCTTGCCGCTTTTCGCCTGCAGACCCGCAAAGATTTCCTCGGCGAAATCCGCCCAGGTGGCTTCGCCGCTGCCGGTCAGATGGAAGACACCCCGCAGGCTCGGATCGCTATCCGTCGCCAGACGTTTGGCGACCACGATCACCGCATCGGCGATATCGAGTGCGCTGGTTGGCGTGCCGTGCTGGTCGGCCACGACATTCAAGGCATCGCGGGTTTCCGCCAGCCGCAACATCGTCTTCACGAAATTGGCCCCGAAGGGGGAATAGACCCAGGCGGTACGCAGGATGGCATGATTGGGCGTCGTCGCCGCAATCGCTTCCTCGCCCGCAAGCTTGCTCTGGCCGTAGACGGAGGCAGGACCGGTGGCATCGGTTTCCAGATAGACGCCGTTTTTGTCGCCGGGAAAGACGTAATCGGTCGACAGATGCACGACAGGAATGGAAAGCTCGTTGGCAATTTCGGCCAGCGCCTGCGGACCCTTGGCGTTGACGGCAAAGGCCAGTTCCGGTTCGCTTTCGGCCTTGTCGACCGCCGTATAGGCGGCCGCCGAGACGATGGCATCCGGCTTCAGTTCGGCAAGCACCCGGCGGATCGATGCCGGATCGGCCAGATCCAGTTCCGGCCGGCCGACGGCGACGATTTCGACACCGGCCTGCTGCCCACGCTCGATCAGCGCGGTCACCACCTGCCCCTGTTTTCCTGTCACGGCAATCCGCATGCGCATCAACCCTTTTTCAGAACGCCGAGACGTTCGCCGGAATAGACGCCTTCGCGCAGCGGCTGCCACCACCATTCATTGTCGAGATACCAGCGCACGGTGCGCTCGATACCGCTGTCGAAATTCTCTTGCGCCTTCCAACCCAGTTCCGTTTCCAGTTTGGTGGCGTCGATGGCGTAACGCGCATCGTGGCCCGGACGGTCGGTGACATAGGTGATCAAATCCGCATGCGGCGTCGCCTTCGGACGCAACTCGTCCATCAGCGAGCAGATGCGCTTGACGACATCGATATTGCGACGCTCGTTGCGGCCGCCGACATTATATTTCTCGCCGAGACGGCCGCGCGAGGCGATCAGGTCGAGCGCGCGTGCGTGATCCTCGACATAAAGCCAGTCGCGGATGTTGACGCCCTCGCCATAGATCGGCAACGGCTTGCCATCCATGGCGTTCAGAATGATCAGCGGGATCAGCTTTTCCGGGAAATGATAGGGCCCGTAATTGTTGGAGCAGTTCGACACCACGACCGGCAGGCCATAGGTGCGGTGCCAGGCGATCGCCAGATGGTCACTCGCGGCTTTCGAAGCGGAGTATGGAGACGATGGATCGTAAGCCGTGACTTCCTCAAACAGGCCTTCGTCACCCAGCGAGCCATAAACCTCGTCGGTCGAAACATGCAGAAAGCGGAAGGCTTCCTTGCGGGCCGGCGAAAGGTCGTTCCAGTAATGACGCGCCGCCTCCAGCAGCGAAAACGTGCCCATGACATTGGTCTGCACGAAATCGGCAGCACCGCTGATCGAACGGTCGACATGGCTTTCCGCCGCCAGATGCATGATCCGGTCAGGCTTGAACGAATTCATCGCCTCCGACATCTTTTGCAGATCGCAGATATCGGCCTGCAGGAACTGGTAGTTCGAGGCGCCCTCGATCTCCGTGAGCGACGCGAGATTGCCGGCATAGGTCAGTTTATCGACATTGAGCACTTCGGCGCCGACATTTTTGACGAGATGGCGCACGAGGGCCGAGCCTATAAAACCTGCACCACCGGTAACGAGAATACGCATGGGTCTACTCCGTGCTCATCAATATTGGAAAGAAGGCGGCAGATCCGCCAGCTTCGGCTGCTTCATATCCTTGTCGGACAGGATCGCATTGTCGAGCAGCAACGGCCATTCGATGCCGATTTCCGGATCATTCCACAGAAGACCGCGATCGTTTTCCGCGCTATAGGGCGCCGTCACCTTGTAGAAGATGACACTGTCCGGCTCGAGCGTGGCAAAACCATGGGCAAAACCGGCCGGAACCCAAAGCTGCTCACCGTTTGCCTTGGAAAGCTCAGCACCATACCATTGCCCATAGGTCGGGGAACCGACGCGAATATCGACGACGACATCAAAAATGCTGCCGGCAAGGCAGCGAACCAGCTTGCCCTGGGCAAACGGTTCCAGCTGGAAATGCAGGCCGCGCACCGTACCGACAGCTGCCGACAGCGATTCATTTTCCTGCACGAAATCCACATCCGCGACATTTTCGCGGAACCAGCCATCCTTGAAAACCTCCGCAAAATACCCGCGGTGATCGCCCAGTCGTGTCGGAATAATCTTGGCCAGTCCGGCCAGCGGCAATCGTTCGATCTTCATCACGCACCCATCAGTTTCATGAGAATCCCTTTTGGCAGAAAAAGGCATTCAGAACAGGAGGCATTCGACATAAAGATGCGCTTGCCTCTCGAGAATTGTCAGTTTCCGAAAGTCCCCATATCAGGGGCATTCCGGCAGCTTGAATTCGTTGCATCCAGCAATTGCCATGGCGGCAAGTTTGCACTTTTCATGCTGCAAAGCAACATTTTCTGTCTGCCTGTCAACTTTCGTCCTTCACCCTTTCTTCACCACCCGCCGGCCGGAATTAGGCATGGAAAAGCAGATGGCAAGGGTTACTCAGATATTTAAAAACCGACCATAATTGGAAACAAAGGTGAATTTCTGTTCACTGGTGCAGATTGCCTTTCGCTTCATCAAGCGACCCTGCCGAGATCATAGGACGCAAATAAAACATTTTTGTATCAAAGACATAAAAGACTTCGACAATGTGAGCATTGTTCAGCTCGCTGATTTTGCGGCAGAAAAGTCACGCTGCAAGGGTTAATTTGGCCTGACGGGCCAACTCGATTAAGAAGGCGGATTGAAAGAATGGACTTACGCCCCAGCTATGGTGGCGCCCACAATCGAATTCTCTGTCAGAAAGTGGCTTTTTGTCGTTGTCCTGAAACACAATATGACACAATAATGCCGCGCTGCAGCATCAACCTAGTCCTAACACGCGAGGGAATATGCGTATCACCATGATCGGTTCCGGCTATGTCGGTCTCGTCTCCGGCGTCTGCTTTGCCGACTTCGGCCATGACGTCATCTGCGTCGACAAAGACAAGTCCAAGATCGACGCGCTCGAAAAAGGCATCATGCCGATCTACGAGCCGGGTCTCGACCAGATCGTCGCTGAAAACGTGAAATCCGGCCGCCTCACCTTCTCCACGGATGTGCCGAACAGCGTCAAGGATGCCGACGTGGTGTTCATCGCCGTCGGCACGCCGTCGCGTCGCGGCGACGGTCACGCAGACCTTTCCTATGTCTATGCCGCTGCGAAGGAAATCGCCGAGCATTGCTCCGGCTTTACCGTCGTCGTCACCAAGTCCACCGTGCCGGTCGGCACCGGTGACGAAGTTGAGCGCATCGTCAAGGAAGCCAATCCGAACGCCGATATCGCCGTTGTTTCCAACCCTGAATTCCTGCGCGAAGGTGCGGCCATCGAGGACTTCAAGCGTCCTGACCGCATCGTCATCGGCCTTGACGATGACCGCGCCCGCGGCGTGATGACCGAAGTCTACCGCCCGCTCTACCTCAACCAGGCACCGCTTCTCTTCACCGCACGCCGCACGTCCGAGCTGATCAAATACGCCGCCAACGGCTTCCTCGCCATGAAGATCACCTTCATCAACGAGATCGCCGATCTCTGCGAGAAGGTCGGCGCCAATGTGCAGGATGTTTCGCGCGGCATCGGTCTCGATGGCCGTATCGGCGCAAAATTCCTGCATGCCGGCCCGGGTTACGGCGGCTCCTGCTTCCCCAAGGATACGCTGGCGCTCGCAAAGACCGCGCAGGACCATGAAAGCCCGATGCGCTTGATCGAGACCACGATTTCGATCAATGACAACCGCAAGCGCGCCATGGGCCGCAAGGTCATCTCGGCACTCGAAGGCGACGTGCGCGGCAAGAAGATCGCCGTTCTCGGCCTCACCTTCAAGCCGAACACCGACGACATGCGCGATAGCCCTGCGATTGCAGTGATCCAGACCCTGCAGGACGGTGGCGCGACCGTTGCCGCCTATGATCCGGAAGGCATGGAAAACGCCAAGAAGCTGATCGCAGGCATCGACTATGTCGCCGGTCCTTATGACGCGATCGCCGATGCGGATGCCATCGTCATCGTGACGGAATGGAACCAGTTCCGTGCGCTTGACCTGCCGCGCGCCAAGGGCATGATGAAAAGCCCGATCCTTGTCGACCTGCGTAACATCTACCGTCCGGCAGAAGTCGCCAAGCACGGTTTTGCCTATCACGGCATCGGCCTGAACTGAGCCGAAATCACCGGTCTGTGCAGCCTTTGAAAGCTGCCCGGCAAACGGCACAGCATTGAGAAAATTGGCCCCGGCATGTTTCTTTTGGCATTGCCGGGGCCATTTCCTTAATTTCGTCAGAGATGGCATGATGATTGCCTCTCTTATGGAAGACCAGACTGACGTGGGCAGCACATGCGGCTGCCAGGCGAAACCCAGATCCCTGATCCGCATGCGTGCGGGTGGAACGCCAAAATCGTTCCGGGACCATGAGGAGCACTTGATGAGGGTACCAGACCAGCTCTCCTTCCAGCAGGCCCAGGGTCCGTTTGGTCAAGGAGGGGACGATCCGGAAATTACTCTGATCGATTTCGACGCGATCATTGCGATGATCCGTCGTCAATGGCTGATCATGGCGGCGATGGTCGTCGTCTTCGCAGGCCTCGGCTTTGCCTATGTATCGACCACCGTGCCGCAATTCACCGCCTATACCAGCCTGATCATGGATCGCGGCAATAGCGGCGTCATGTCCGACATGAGCGAGAACCAATCGCGTGTCACCGTAGATGACGAGGCAACCATCCTCAGTCAGCTGGAAATCATCAAGTCCGACAGCGTTGCCGACCTTGTGATCGACAAGCTGAACCTCACCCAGAACGAAGCCTTCATGGGCGCATCCGGCTTTTCGATCGGCAAACTGCTCGGGCCGCTCAATGTCGCCCGATGGTTCCGCTCTGAAGAAGAGGTGGCGGAAGACAACAGAACGATCGCCCGCACCATCCTGCAGGGCAACATGGCGGTTGCTCGCAGCGGCCAGTCCTATGTCATCAATCTGGGTTACACATCCGCCTCGGCGCAGCTTTCCTCCCAGATCGCCAACACCTACGCCAGCACCTATCTCTTAGATAAGTTCAACGCCCGTTTCGAATCCACCCGCCGCGCCAGCGAATGGCTGGAGCTGCGCCTTACCGAGCTGAAGCAGCAGGTGATGGATTCGGATCTGGCCGTGCAGAAATTCCGCCGCGACAATGGCCTGATCTCCGCCAAGGATGGACTGCTCGTCAACGAACAGCAGCTTTCCGAAATCAACAGTTCGCTGATCGTGGCGCAGGCCGACACCGCGCGTGCCCAGGCGAAATACAACCGCATCCAGACCATCGTCAACGAACGCCGCTCCGATGCATTGGTCACAGATGCACTGGTCAATTCGATCTCCGCCAACCTGCGCGACAAATATCTGACCGCATCGCGCAAGGAAGCCGAGATCTCGCAGAAATTCGGCGAAAACCATGTTCAGGCCATCCGCCTGCGCGGAGAAATGGAACAGTACGAACAGCAGATGTTCGGCGAACTGGGCCGTATCGCCGAAAGCTATCAGAGCGAGCTCGATGTCGCCCGCGCCAAGCAGAAATCGCTGGAGGAGAATGTCGCGAGCCTCACCTCCGTCTCGGCCATGGCCGGTGAAACGCAGGTGCAGTTGCGCGAGCTCGAGCGCTCCGCCGACAGCTACAAGAACCTCTACCAGACGTTTCTCGCGCGTTATCAGGAAGCGATGCAACAGCAATCCTTCCCGGTCACCGAGGCTCGCGTGATCACGGAAGCGACGCCGCCGCTGAAGCCGAGCAAGCCCAACAAGCCGATGCTGATGGTGCTGTTTGCCTTTTTCGGCCTGATGGTCGGCGCCTCGATCGGCGGTTTCCGTGAATTCCGCGACCGCTTCTTCCGCACCGGCGACCAAGTGCGCGACCAGCTGGGCCTCGAATATCTCGGCCTCGCCCCCCTCATCACCGATGTGCGCGCACCAGCCAACAGCAGTGAGCCGGCACGCCCTGGCGTCATCCGTCCGCTCAACAATGCCTATCGTTATTGCGTCGACCACCCGCTGTCGCAATTCGCCGAGACGCTGCGCAGTGCCAAGATCGCCGCCGACCTGTCCTTCTCCGGCCAAGGTGCCAAGGTGATCGGCGTGGTGTCGGCCTTGCCGGGCGAAGGCAAGACGACGGTTTCCGCCAACCTCGCTGGCCTGCTGGCCATGCAGGGTGCCCGCACGCTTCTGCTCGACGCCGACCTGCGTAATCCCGGCGCCACGCGGGCGCTTGGCCAACATGCCGAACGCGGCATCCTCGAAACGCTCACCAATAACGAGCCGCTCGACCAGACGCTGATGTTCGATCCGCAGACGCGGCTTGCCTTCCTGCCGGCGGTGGTGCGCCGCCGCGTGCCGCATTCGTCGGATCTGCTGGCGTCGCCGGTCATGGGCCGGATCATGGAAACGCTGCGCCGCAATTTCGATTACATCATCGTCGACCTTCCGCCGCTCGGCGCAGTCGTCGATGCCCGTGCCATCGGCCCCATGCTGGATTCCATCGTGATGGTGGTGAAATGGGGAGAGACCTCCCCGGCCGTGGTGCGCAACACACTGTTTTCGGATGCCGAACTGCACGCCAAATGCGTCGGCGTCATTCTCAACAAGGTCGATATGGAAAAGATGAAACTCTACGGCCAGCACGGCTCGAACGAGTATTATCACAGCCAGTTTTCCAGTTATTATCATGAGAAGTGAGCCCCGCGCGGGGCTCCGAACGACCGTCGGCATGCATGCCACTCAGTCGCGGCAGCTGGCGATTTGACAAACAGCAGGACAGCCAAGCCTTTGTGCTTGCTGCAGAATCCCGCATACACCTTGTTTTCCAGGGCTACACGACGGCGTGCGAAATCCTGTCATAAAAAATACGAAAATTATTCGCTTTACCGCTTGTGCGAGACAAGAGCCTCTATTATAGAAACCCCCGCTGGCCACGGAGTGTAGCGCAGTCTGGTAGCGCACCACGTTCGGGACGTGGGGGTCGCAAGTTCGAATCTTGCCACTCCGACCAGCCAGAATAACCCCGCTCATGCGGGGTTTTTTCGTTTCTGGCCGGTGTGACCGGGCAGACGTAATTTGCCGCAGCGCATCGGTTTTGCAGCCCCGGAAGTGACTGATAAAAGCCACGAAACGATCATTTTTCATTCATTCACGGTTCACCGGCCGAGGCGCCAAATCCCCCTACCCGAACAAGGAGGGATATGAGATGCGCGGATTGATCTTGAGCGCCGGGATGATTTTCGGGATGCTGCTCGGCAGTAGCGCCAATGCGATGCCAATCGGCCAACCGGCAGCGCCGATGGCTTCGACGGTACAGAATGTCGATTATTATTGCGGACGCGGTTATCGCCTGTCTCCACGGGGCGTCTGCCGTCCCAACAGACCACCACCGCGTTATGAACGTCGCTGGCACCGACACGACCATTGGCACGACCGGCGCGAATGGCGTGATCGCCGCGAGCGTCGGGAATGGCGCGAGCGCCGCCATGATCGGCATTATCGCGACTATCGCGATTGGTAACGAGAAGCCCTTCCGGAAACGGAAGGGCTTTTTTCTGGCAATCACGATCCGCCACACCAACGGGAGATGGAACGAGGCGAAATCCGGATTTTTTAAACACGCTTATGCTCAAGCCTCGCCCCACGTCCTCCCGTGATTGTGATGAGGAGAAATTTGCAACCGCAAAAGACACACCCGATATTGACCAATGTCACCTGACGTGATGGAGCACCTTCATGAAGCCCTGGATTGTCATGGGTATATTGGCCACCGCCGTCTTAACCGCCCGCTGGTTTTTGTGGGCCTATCCGAGCGTGACGGAAGCATCCGCGCATATTGGATCGCTGATGGTCCGGTTCGCCACAGGTTGACCTGGAAATCAGTGTGATTTGTAACGCAATGTTGCACTAAGTGATTAAACTTCAAGGTG
This sequence comes from Endobacterium cereale, assembly GCF_009617585.1. Taxonomy (GTDB): domain Bacteria; phylum Pseudomonadota; class Alphaproteobacteria; order Rhizobiales; family Rhizobiaceae; genus Neorhizobium; species Neorhizobium cereale. The sequence goes on from NZ_WIXI01000049.1 coordinate 283,371, forward strand.
ATCGCGAGTTATATGTCGCTCGGTAAAGGAGCGGCCATGAACGACAAACTACGTTTTGAAGTTTTCGGATGGGTGTTCGGCGCGACCATTATTGCAGCATGGATATCCATGCCTTTCTGGTTGGGAAGCTGAACCTGTCGACAGCCCGCCATAGGGCGGCCAATCGCATGTCGGGGGCGACCTGCCCCCGTCCGTCGTCAGCAAACGATGGGTATCCTGCGTTACGTAGCCGTCTCCACATTACCGGCACCATCAACGTGTTTCTGAAACCGTCTCCGATATTCTGAAGGCGAAATTCCCACCTCCTTCTTGAACGCCTTGCAGAAATAATTCGCATCCGCGTAGGAAAGATCCAGCGCTACGTTGGTGATCGGCAGGTCGCTGTTTTTCAGGAGCGCCTCCCTTGTTCTCCCTTCCGTCATTCGACCGAAGTGACGAGAGACGCGGCTGCCTGAAAAAACGGGATAGGTGCAGCGAGAATTCATTGATAATCCCGGATATGCTAAAAGGAATAATGCGCGTATCGCTTCCGCAAGACTGTCCGTATCGACCTTCGATCCTGCCAAAATCGATAGCCTGACCTTTTTTGGTATTTCTGACCTATCGCAAAGGCGAGCAATATTTGGCAATTATTTGAAAGTCATGCTCAGCATGAGGTCTCGCGCTGCTGGCTGCGGAACTTCTTCGCCACCGATGGGTTGATACTTCAAAGCCGCTTCGGGGGCAGAAGGTTTCAACAGCGAGGAGCAGCTTCATGCAGAACAATCACCCGGAAGCCCGCCGCGGCATGGTCAAGTTCGTGCTGACCATTTTTTTCATCGCAATCGTGATTGCCGGCATTTATCTGTTGGGCTTCACTCCCGGTGAAGCCTGATCAGCCGCTTTGCTTCTCTCATAAAAAAAGCCCCGGTGGTTACCCACCGGGGCTTTTTCATATGTCTGCATGCAATGATCAAACCGTGCCGGCGCTATCCGAACTAGTGTCCAGCGCCCGGCTGAGGCCGAGAGCAACCAGCGTACAGATTGCACCGGAAATCAGGTAACCACCGATGAAGATGATACCGAAATTGCTGGCAAGACCAAGCGCAACGAGCGGCGCAAAACCGGCACCCAGCAACCATGCAAGGTCTGACGTAAACGCCGCGCCGGTGTAACGATAGCCCTGGCTGAAGCGGAACGACACCGAACCGGATGCCTGGCCGAAAGACAGGCCGAGAATACCGAAGCCGATGATGATGAACGCATCCTGTCCGGCCGGACCGGCATCGAGCAGGAAAGGCGCGGTGAAGCTGAAGATGGCGATGATGATGGCACCGATCATCAACTGACCACGACGGCCGATGCGGTCGGCCAGCATGCCCGATAGGATGATCGTCATCACGCCGACCACGGCACCGGCAACCTGAACGAACAGGAATCCTGCTGGCGACTGACCACCGTAGAGCGTCACCCAGCTCAACGGGAAGATAGTCACCAGATGGAACATGGCAAAGCTCGCCAGCGGCACGAAGGCCCCGAGCAGGATATCGCGTCCATGCTTGTTGATCGTCTTCAGGATCGGCTGGGCTTCCAGCTCGTGGTTTTCCAACTGCGTGCCGAACTCCTTGCTGGCAACGATGCGAAGCCGCGCAAACAGCGCCACGACGTTGATGGCAAACGCCACGAAGAAAGGAAAACGCCAGCCCCAGCTCAGGAAGTCCGCATCGGACAGGTTGGCGACGAAATAGCCGAACAACATGCTGGCCATGGCAAAGCCGATGGGCGCACCGAGCTGCGGGATCATCGCATACCAGCCGCGCCGGTTCTTTGGCGCATTCATCGCCAGAAGCGACGCCAGACCATCCCATGCGCCTCCCAACGCAAAGCCCTGGCCCATTCGGAACAGTGCCAGAAGAGCGACAGACCACATGCCGACGGTTTCGTAACCGGGCAGAAAGGCGATAGATGCAGTCGAGCCACCGAGGATAAGAAGCGCGATCGTCAGCTTGGTGCCGCGACCATAGACGCGGTCGATCCACATGAACACGACCGAGCCGACCGGGCGGGCAAGGAATGCCAACGAGAACACGGCGAATGAATAAAGCGTTGCAGTCACCGGATCGGGTGCGAACGAAAACACCAGACGCGGAAACACCAGAACGGATGCGAGGCCATAAACGAAGAAGTCGAAGAATTCGGACATGCGACCGATAACGACGCCGATGGCGATATTGCCTGGCGAGACCGGCTTGTCCTCATGCATGTGCCTGACGTCGTTTTCGGCAGACGTCGACGAGGGTATTGCGACAACGGTCATGAATTGCGTCCTCCTTCGCTTTCAATTCCGGTACCAATAAAGTGATGATGTCGGCGAATAGGCTCGGCAATCAAGCACATTCTTAAAAAGACATGCGAATTTAGATTATTTGACTAATTTCAAAACCGCTTTCGCCTTGGCTTTGCCCTATTCCCGCCTTAATTGGAAAACGTCTGCAGTGTGGGGCTTCTGCCTCATGCAATGATTTTTGGCAGCGTTCGTTCCCTTGCAGAAGCGCATTTTTTGTTGCGATGCGACGAAACACCTCATAGAGGCTACGGCGACGCTGCATTAGTCAAAATAAACAAATGCGAATTTCGAACAGAAAGATGCCCAGGTTGTTGAAGCTTGTATCTCGCCTCTGTGCGCTCGCCGTCCCACTCGCCCTTGCTGGCTGCGATATGGTTGTCATGTCGCCCTCGGGGGATATTGCGGCGCAGCAGAGGGATCTCATCGTCGTATCCGTACTCCTGATGCTCCTCATCATCGTACCGGTACTTTTCCTGACCCTGTATTTCGCCTGGCATTATCGCCATTCGAACACCAAGGCGCGGTATGAGCCCAATTGGCATCATTCGACGCGCCTCGAAGTCGTGATCTGGTCGGCGCCGCTGGCCATTATCATCGTACTCGGCGCCATCACCTGGATCAGCACCCATAAGCTCGATCCCTACCGTCCGCTGGACCGGCTCGATGCAGAGCGCCCGATCCCGGCCGACACCAAGCCGCTCGAAGTCGAAGTCGTTGCGCTCGACTGGAAATGGCTGTTCTTCTATCCCGAATACGGAATCGCAACCGTCAACGAGATGGCGGCTCCCGTCGATCGTCCGATCACCTTCAAGATCACCGCTTCGTCGGTCATGAACTCCTTCTACGTTCCGGCGCTGGCAGGCATGATCTACGCCATGCCGGGCATGGAAACGAAGCTGCACGCCGTCATCAACAAGGAAGGCGTGTTCGACGGTCTTTCGGCCAACTACTCGGGCGCAGGTTTCTCCCACATGCGCTTCAAGTTCCATGGCGTGACCAATGAAGGCTTCGATGGCTGGATCGCCCGCGTCAAGCAGAACGGCACCGCGCTCAGCCGCGACGCCTACCTGAAACTCGAAAAGCCTTCCGAGCGCGAACCGGTTCGTTATTTCGCCACCGTCGAGGATGGCCTTTACAGCCGCGTTCTCAACATGTGCGCCACGCCCGGCAAGATGTGCATGAACGAAATGATGCATATCGACATGATGGGCGGTGCTGGCGTCGAAAGCCACGAGAACCGCGAAAAGCTGAAATACGACAACCGCCACGCTGGCGAAGTCGGCCACGGCACCGGTTCCGGCATGGGTGACACCGTTCCGGCCACCGGCGAACCGGCTCGCAGCGAAGCGGCTCCGCACGAAAGTCATTCGGCACCGGTCGAAAACAACAATGGGACGCCGGCACCGGCTCAGCTCAACAGCAATTGAATCTGGCGCGTTGCGTCCCTTTAAGAAATCAATGAACGGGTTACTCCATGTTCTCCAATCCTGATCTTGCCAAATGGATCTTTGGGCGGCTCACACTTGATGCCATACCCCATGAACCAATTGTCATCATGACTTTCATAGCAGTCGTGCTCGGCGGTATCGCCGTGCTCGGTCTGATCACCTACATGAAATGGTGGGTTCCGCTGTGGCGGGACTGGGTTACCAGCGTCGATCACAAGAAGATCGGCATCATGTATATCATCCTCGCCATCATCATGCTGTTCCGCGGTTTTGCCGACGCCATCATGATGCGTATCCAGCAGGCGATTGCCTTCAACGGCAACGAGGGTTACCTCAACTCTCATCACTACGACCAGATCTTCACCGCCCACGGCGTGATCATGATCTTCTTCGTGGCGATGCCGTTCGTGACTGGTTTCATGAACTATGTCGTGCCGTTGCAGATCGGCGCACGTGACGTGTCCTTCCCCTTCCTGAACAACTTTTCGTTCTGGATGACGACGGCAGGTGCGATCATCATCATGATCTCGCTGTTCGTTGGTGAATTCGCACGCACCGGCTGGCTGGCCTATCCGCCGCTTTCGGGCGCGGATTACAGCCCCGGCGTCGGTGTCGACTATTACATATGGGGCCTGCAGGTCGCCGGTGTGGGAACGACGCTGTCCGGCATCAACCTGATCGCCACCATCGTCAAGATGCGCGCTCCGGGCATGTCGTTCATGAAGATGCCTGTCTTCACCTGGACCTCGCTTTGCACCAACATCCTGATCGTCGCCACCTTCCCGATCCTGACCGCAACCCTCGTGCTCTTGTCGCTCGACCGTTACGTCGGTACCAACTTCTTCACGAACGACCTCGGCGGTAACCCGATGATGTACGTGAACCTGATCTGGATCTGGGGTCACCCGGAAGTCTACATCCTCGTCCTGCCTGCCTTCGGTATCTTCTCCGAAGTCGTTGCGACCTTCTCCGGCAAGCGCCTGTTCGGTTATGCCTCGATGGTCTACGCAACCTGTGTGATCATGGTCCTGTCCTACCTCGTATGGCTGCACCACTTCTTCACCATGGGTTCGGGCGCATCGGTCAACGCCTTCTTCGGCATCACCACGATGATCATCTCGATCCCCACGGGCGCGAAGATGTTCAACTGGCTGTTCACGATGTATCGCGGCCGTATCCGTTACGAAGTTCCGATGTACTGGACGGTCGGCTTCATGGTCACCTTCGTCATCGGCGGCATGACTGGCGTCATGCTGGCAATTCCGCCGGCCGACTTCGTGCTCCACAACTCGCTCTTCCTCATCGCCCACTTCCACAACGTCATCATCGGCGGCGTGCTGTTCGGCCTGATGGCAGGCGTCACCTACTGGTTCCCGAAGGCATTCGGCTACAAGCTCGATCCTTTCTGGGGCAAGATGTCCTTCTGGTTCTGGCAGATCGGCTTCTTCTTCGCCTTCATGCCGCTCTACGTTCTCGGTCTTATGGGTATTACCCGTCGTGTTTCGCAGTTCGAAGATCCGTCCCTGCAGATCTGGTTCATCATCGCTGCCTGTGGCGCCGGTATGATCGCGATCGGCATCGCCTCCTTCGTCATCCAGCTCGTCGTCAGCTACTTCAAGCGCGAACAGCTGAAGGACGTCACCGGCGACCCGTGGAACGGCCGCACACTCGAATGGGCGACCTCTTCGCCGCCGCCGGACTACAACTTCGCGCTCACCCCTGTTGTCTACGACCATGACAGCTGGGATGACATGAAGGCGCGCGGTTACGTTCGCCCGACCGAAGGCTTCCGCAAGATCCACATGCCAAAGAACACCGGCACGGGTGCCATCCTCAGCGGTCTCAGCGTCGTCCTGGCGTTCGCCCTGATCTGGTACATCTGGTGGCTCGCGATCGTCGCTTTCGTCGGCATCATCGCAGTCTCCATCGCCCATACCTTCAACTACGATCGTGATTTCTACATTCCGGTGGAAGAAGTCATCGCGACCGAAGGCAAGCGCACTGAACTGCTTGCAAAGCAGGTGTCATGACCATGAGTGAGATCAACACACAGACGGCTGAAAAGCCGGAATTCTACCTGACGGAAGACCACCACCCGGAAAATTCTACCAATCTGGGTTTCTGGCTCTACCTGATGAGCGACTGCCTGATCTTCGCAGTGCTGTTCGCCACCTATGCCGTCGTCGGCCGCAACTATGCGGCCGGCCCTTCGCCGGCCGACCTGTTCGACCTGAAGCTCGTCGCCATCAACACCGCGATGCTGCTTTTCTCGTCGATCACCTACGGTTTCGCGATGCTGCAGATGGAGCGCGGCGCCAAGGCGGAAACGCTGTTCTGGCTCGGCATCACCGGCCTGTTCGGTCTGGCCTTCCTGGGTCTCGAACTCTATGAGTTCTACCACCTGATCCACGAGGGTGCGACGCCGCAGCGTTCGGCCTTCCTGTCGGCCTTCTTCACGCTGGTCGGTACCCACGGTCTGCACGTCACCTTCGGCATCATCTGGCTGATCACGCTGATGGTGCAGGTCTCCAAGCGCGGCCTGATCCCGGAAAACCGCCGTCGCCTGATGTGCCTGTCGATGTTCTGGCACTTCCTCGACGTCGTCTGGATCGGCGTGTTCTCTGTTGTCTATCTCATGGGAGTAGTCGGATGAGCTCTAACGCCCCTTCGCACGAAGATGCACACGATGCGCATCACGCCCACAGCCACGGTCATGAGGCCAGCCACGGTTCGCTGAAAAGCTACGTGATCGGTTTCGTCCTGTCGGTCATCCTGACGGCGATCCCGTTCTGGCTGGTCATGGGCGAGGTCATCGAAAGCAAGGCCGCTCTGGTCGCTGCGATCATGATCCTCGGCGCCATCCAGATCGTTGTTCACATGGTGTACTTCCTGCACATGAACACCAAGTCGGAAGGCGGCTGGACGATGATGGCGCTGATCTTCACGATCGTTATCGTCGCCATTGCGCTCGCCGGTTCCTTGTGGGTGATGTACCACCTGAACGCCAACATGATGCCGCAGATGTCGCCTGAGATGATGCGAAACCTGCCCTGACGGGCTCAAGTCTTCAAAGGGCGGCTTCGGCCGCCCTTTTCTTTTGATGCCGCGGCGAAAACGCCGCCAATGATTTTACGGCACTCCATCGATGTCTTCCGAGAATGCAAAACCGGCCGGCAAGGGCCGCATCATCCTGTTCGTGGCAATGCTGATCGTCACGGCAGCGACCACCGCGCTCGGCGCCTGGCAGGTGCAGCGCCTGATCTGGAAACGCGAATTGATCGCCCGTGTCGACGCACGCGTTCACGCCGAACCAGTCTCGCCTCCCCCGGCCTCCGCAAGCGTCACGGCGGCGAACGACGAATACAAACACGTCCGCGTTGCGGGCACCTATCTGAACGACAAGGAAAGCTTTGTTCAGGCGGTCACCTCGCACGGCCCCGGCTTCTGGGTCGTCACCCCGCTTCTGACGGCGGACGGTTCACACATCCTGATCAACCGGGGTTTCGTGCCCGCAGATCGTCGTGATCCATCAAAGCGTGCCGAAGGTCAGGTGGAAGGCCAGACGGAGGTCACCGGACTGTTGCGCATGACCGAGCCGGGCGGCGGTTTCCTGCGTGAAAACGACGCTGCCAACGATCGCTGGTATTCCCGCGACGTCACTGCTATTGCAGCCGCAAGAAACGTTGCACCGACAGCGGCCTATTTCATCGATGCGGAGGCAAATCCGGCCGCAGCGACCGCGCCCGTAGGCGGGCTGACGGTGATAAAATTCCCCAACAACCACGCTTCCTACATCTTCACGTGGTTCGCACTGGCCGTGATGTCGGCAGCAGCAGCGTTCTACGTGCTGCGCGGTCACTGGCCGTTCATGAAGCGCAAAACAAAAGCCTGAAACGACAAAGGGCGCTCGACCCTTGCGGGGAGCGCCCTTGCCTACCCGGAGGATTTCGAACGCGATCGCTAGACGCTGAACAACGGAGCGGCTCGCAAGAAATCATCGAAACGGGTGGTAGGCCTTAGATGCGCATGCCCGGCACTGTTTTCAAGAGGCAGCTTAAACAAGCCAACCGGGCGCGACAGCGCTACTGAAGCCGATAATTACGCCAGGCGCTCGGTGTCATGCCGGTTTCCCGTACGAAGGACCGAGACAGATGGCTGTGATCGGTAAAACCGCATCGGTGCGCGATCGTCTGCAAACTAAGCGAACGCTGGCTTAGCAAATCCTTGGCGCGATCGATTCGCACCTGCATCAGCCATTGATAGGGCGTCACCCCGGTCACCTGACGGAACCCGAGCGATAATTGCCGTATCGACACCCCGGCGACGGCGGCAATCGACCCGACAGTCAGGTTCTTCTGCAGGTTCTCCAGAACATAGTCCTTAACTGCCTTTTCTTGAGCCTTGGTCAGGATATTCGGTTCGCTATCGACGAAGGTTTCCATTTCGGGCAGGCGACCATAATCATGCAGGAGATGCGTGCACAGGGCGATAGCCATATGCCGCAGCGTCGCCGTCGAACACGGATCATTTCGCTCGAAAAGTGGCAACAGCGCCTTGCCCATGTGATCGATCATTGCATCGGCAATGCCTCGACGGCATTGCAGGCTGCAGGCCGCCAGATCCGTCATCAACTCTCCAAGCTCGTCGAAAAGATCATACGGCACGATGAATGCAAGCGAGTCGAGACGTGATTGCAGCATGATCGCCGCGCCGTCTTTCAGATCGACCAGACAGATGGAACCGCGTGGATAATGCCGGGCAGCGGTGAGGGAACCATCCTGACGAATGTCGCAATGGCTGACATCATCGAGATAAAGCATGACAAGATAGGCATTCTCGGCAGGTATCCTGACGGCGGCGGGGATGCTGCGCGATACGTTCCGGCAAAGTCGCGTGACGGAGAAGGCTGCACTCCTGACGGGAACCACAGTCAAGCATGGTGCGCTCGAAACCCCAAAGCAACGACCGACCCTATCCAGATCATGAGCAAGCGTTTCCAATGACTTCACCAGAAATCCTTTGATTGGAAGTCAATCTGCAAACAGGACAGCACTACCATAAAGTAGCCCGAAATGCCGTGCAACAAAAAGAAAAGACAATTAATAATTGCATAACAAACTAACAAGGCAAAACATTTGTTCCATAAGCGCGGTGGATACCATCACGCGAAACGGCATCGTCTGCCTGATAACAGACAATTCCGTCACAGTAACATATTTTTGCGCAATATCAGGAATGCGACGTTGAGAATTGCCATTTCCGAGTCTATGGCAGGTTAGCAATTCACGCTCGGATTAGCCACCGGCCAACACAGGATTGTCCGGCAGCGGACAAAACAACCCCATCCCGAAGACGCCAAACCTTTTGAAATATCGATTTTTGACAACCTGTTAGCCTCGATCAACATCTCGTTGGGTGCAAGCCTGCTTGCTTGACTTAATTGTCGCAGGGGTGGATTCTGCCAAATTAGAAATGACTTAAGTTGAGGAGAATATTCATGAATATGGATCTCTCGCGGCGCAGCTTTATGAAGCTAGCCGGAGCGGGAGTGGCGGCAACATCGCTCTGTGCGATGGGCTTCAGCGAAGCGGAGGCAGCCGAAGTCGCGCATGTCCGCGCCTTCAAGCTGGCAACGACCACCGAAACCCGTCAGACCTGTCCCTACTGTTCCGTCGCCTGCGGCATCATCATCTATTCCAAGGGTGACGTTCGCAAAGGTGATCATGCGGAAGTCGTTCACATCGAAGGCGATGTCGACCATCCGACCAACCGCGGGACGCTCTGTCCCAAGGGGGCGGCGCTGAAGGACTTCGTGAAGTCTCCCACCCGTCTCCTTTACCCGATGCACCGCAAGCCTGGCGCAGACACGTTCGAGCGCATGTCCTGGGACGAGGCTCTCGATCGCATCGCGCGGCTGATGAAGGACGACCGCGACGCCAACCTTCTTCTGAAAAACGAGAAGGGTCTGGACGTCAATCGCTGGACGACCACGGGCATGCTCGCAGCGTCGGCCACATCAAACGAAACGGCATGGGCGACCTTCAAGTTCGCCAAATCGATAGGCATTGTAGGTTTCGACAATCAGGCACGCGTCTGACACGGCCCGACGGTGGCGAGTCTCGCCCCATCATTCGGCCGTGGTTCCATGACCAACGCCTGGACTGACATCAAGAATACCGACCTCGTCGTCGTCATGGGCGGCAACGCGGCGGAAGCACACCCCTGTGGTTTCAAGTGGGTGACGGAAGCAAAGGCCCATCGCGGCGCCAAGCTGATCGTCGTTGACCCGCGTTATACCCGCACGGCCTCCGTATCAGACTTCTATGCTCCGATCCGTCAGGGTTCGGACATCGCTTTCCTCAACGGCGTGATGAAGTACTGCATCGATAACGGCCGGGTGCAGTGGGAATATATGAAGGCCTTCACCAACGCGTCCTACATCGTCAAGGACGGCTTTGGGTACAAGGACGGCCTGTTCACCGGCTATGACGAGGAAAAGCGCGATTACGACCGCTCGACCTGGGATTACGTGATCGGCGAGGACGGCTTTGCCGTGACCGACCCGACGCTCGAACATCCGCGTTGCGTCTGGAACCTCCTGAAGGAGCATCTCGCCCCTTACACGCCGGAACTGGTCGAACAGGTCTGCGGCACACCGAAGGACAAATTCCTGAAGGTGGCCGAAATGATCTCGGAATGCTCGACGCCGACAAAAACGATGACGTCGATGTATGCGCTCGGCTGGACCCAGCATTCCAAGGGTTCGCAGAACATCCGCGCCATGGCGATGCTGCAGCTGATCCTCGGCAATATTGGTGTACGCGGTGGCGGCATGAACGCCCTTCGCGGTCACTCGAACATCCAGGGTCTGACCGACCTTGGCCTGATGTCGCACCTCCTCACCGGTTATCTGACGATGCCGAGCGAGAAGGACACCGACTTCGAGACCTATATGTCGACGCGTCAGTTCAAGCCGCTTCGTCCGGGTCAGACCAGCTACTGGCAGAACTACAAGAAGTTCATGGTCTCCTTCCAGAAGGCCATGTGGGGCGATGCCGCGACAGTCGAAAACGGCTGGGCATTCAACTACCTGCCGAAACTCGATGTTCCGGCATACGATGTCCTTCGCATGTTCGAACTGATGAACAACGGCAAGGTCAACGGCTATCTTTGCCAGGGTTTCAACCCGATCCTCGCCTTCCCCAACCGTGCCAAGATCACGTCTTCCCTGTCGAAGCTGAAGTTCATGGTCACTATGGACCCGCTGGAAACCGAGACCTCGCGGTTCTGGGAAAACCACGGCGACTTCAACGACGTGGACACGGCATCGATCAAGACCGAAGTGTTCCAGCTGCCTACGACCTGCTTTGCAGAAGAAGACGGCTCGCTGACCAATTCGGGCCGTTGGCTTCAGTGGCACTGGCAGGCAAGCTCGCCTCCGGGCGAAGCCAAGCATGACTCGTGGATCATCGCGCAGATCTTCCTGCGCATGCGCGAACTGTACCGCAAGGAAGGCGGCGCCTTCCCCGATCCGATCCTCAACCTGTCATGGGATTACGAGGACGAGAACGAACCGACGGCGGAAGAACTGGCGAAGGAGATCAACGGCCGCGCGCTGTCTGATGTCATGGACCCGACCGATCCGACCAAGGTTCTGGTTGCGAGCGGCAAGCAGGTGGTCAACTTCTCGCAACTCAAGGACGATGGCTCCACCATGTGCGGCTGCTGGGTTTATTCCGGCTGCTGGAACGAAGTTGGCAACAACATGGGCCGTCGTGACAACCACGACCCGGACGATACCGGCGCCTATCTGGGCTGGACGTTTGCCTGGCCGCTGAACCGCCGCACGCTCTATAACCGTGCGTCGGCGGATATCAACGGCAAGGCCTGGGATCCTACTCGCAAGATCATCGAGTGGGATGGTGCCAAGTGGACCGGTTATGACGTTCCGGATATCGCCCCCACGGCGAAACCCCAGGATGTCGGCCCGTTCATCATGAACCAGGAAGGCGTTTCGCGTCTGTTCGCGCGCGGCATGATGCGTGACGGTCCGTTCCCAGCTCATATGGAGCCTTTCGAGTCTCCGGTCGAAAACGTGTTCAACCGGAAAATGCGCGGCAACCCGGTTGCCCGCGTATTCGCCTCGGATGCGGCACAGCTCGGCACGTCGGCGGAGTTCCCCTATGCGGCGACCTCCTACCGCCTGACCGAACATTTCCACTACTGGACGAAGCACAACCGAGTGAACTCGGCGCTTCAGCCAGAATTCTTCGTGGAGATTTCGGAAGAGCTGGCCAAGGAAAAGAACATCGAACAGGGCGGCTGGGTCCGCGTCTGGTCGAAACGTGGTTCGGTGAAAGCAAAGGCTGTGGTGACGAAGCGCATCCGGCCGCTCATCTGCGACGGAAAGCCGGTTCATATCGTCGGCATCCCGCTGCACTGGGGCTTTACCGGCTCGGCGAAGAAGGGCTTTGGCCCCAACTCGCTCGCGGCCTTTGTCGGTGACGCCAATATCGAGACCCCGGAATCGAAGGCGTTCCTCGTCAATATCGAACCCTCGACCGCACCCAAGGACAAGGAGGTGAACGTCTGATGGCCAATACCATGGACAGCCCACGCACCGCCGTCAGCAATCCGCCGGTGCAGCCGATGGAAACCAACCTGACGCAGCGCGACCTTATCCGTCGCTCCGCAACATCCGAGCTGCCGCCACCCGAGCGGCAGCTCACCCCCGTCGCAAAACTCATCGACGTGTCGAAATGCATCGGCTGCAAGGCCTGCCAGTCGGCCTGCGTGGAGTGGAACGACACCAATCCGGAAGTCGGCGAAAACGTCGGGGTCTACACCAACCCGCATGACCTCACCGCCGACATGTTCACGCTCATGCGGTTTTCGGAATGGATCAATCCGGAAACCGATAATCTGGAATGGCTGATCCGCAAGGACGGCTGCATGCATTGTGCCGATCCGGGCTGCCTGAAGGCCTGTCCGTCGCCGGGTGCGATCGTGCAGTATTCCAACGGCATCGTCGACTTCATCCACGACAACTGCATCGGCTGCGGTTATTGCGTGAAGGGCTGTCCCTTCAACATTCCCCGCATCTCCAAGGCGGACCACCGTGCCTACAAATGCACGCTCTGTTCCGACCGTGTTGCCGTTGGCCAAGGCCCTGCCTGCGCAAAGGCCTGCCCCACCCAGGCGATCGTCTTCGGCACCAAGGAAGACATGAAGAAGCATGCGGAAGGCCGCATCGCCGACCTGAAGTCGCGCGGTTACGCCAATGCCGGCCTTTATGATCCGCCAGGCGTCGGCGGCACGCATGTCATGTACGTGCTTCACCATAACGACAAGCCGCATATCTATGCGGACCTGCCGGACAACCCGGCCATCTCAGCTGTCGTACAGACATGGAAGGGCGCAACCAAATATGCCGGCCTCGCCGTCATGGGTCTTGCCGCTGCCGGCACCCTCCTGCACGGCCTGTTCGGCCGCGCCAACCGCGTGTCGAAACACGAGGAAGAAGAGGCAAAGGAACTGGTCGACGAGAGCGTCGAGCATGTTGAAAAGCGCGAGGAGGATGCCTGATGAGCACGCCTGCCAGCACAAAACACACGAAACTCGGCAGTGAGGATTCCATCCGTCGCGGCCCGCCCGTCGAGGTGGTCCGTTACGGACCCGGCAAACGCATCAACCACTGGGTGACGGCGATCAGCCTGATCCTGCTGCTATTGTCCGGCCTTGCCATGTTCCATCCGTCGCTGTTCTTCCTCACCGAACTGTTCGGCGGCGGGCAGATGACGCGCTGGATCCATCCGTGGATCGGCGTCGTACTGTTCATCTCCTTCTTCATCCTGTTCGCGCAGTTGTGGAAGCTGAACATCCCGAACCGCGACGACGTGAAGTGGGCCTCGCAGATCTCTGACGTAATCGGCGGCAATGAGGAAAACCTGCCGGAACTCGGCAAATACAATGCCGGCCAGAAGTTCATCTTCTGGGGCATGGCATCCCTCATCATCGTGCTGATCGTCACCGGCATCATGGCCTGGGAACAGTATTTTGGTCAGCTGACAAGCATTCCCACGCAGCGTATCGCGCTGCTTGTGCATTCGCTTGCCGCCGTCGCCATCATTCTGATCTTCATGCTGCATGTCTACGCGGCCATCTGGACCCGCGGCACTATTCGGGCGATGACCCGTGGTACCGTGACTGGCGGCTGGGCATGGCGACACCACCGCAAGTGGCTGAAGGACATGGCTGGACGCGGCCGGATTGATCCGACAAAATAACCGTCACAGACGGCAAAAGCCGCGCGCCTTCCTTTTGGGCGCGCGGCTGACCGTATCCCTGAAGTGCGTGTCGCGAGCCATCAAGGCCGATACGCTTGATTTGAGAAAGCTGTGGCCGGTCGGCCCTGCGAGGTTTTATGTCCGTATCTTCCATTCAGCCCGATCCCTCGATGATCGGCGGCATTTCCAAGGCGCCCTTTGCCCTGATGCCCAATCCCGCCCGTTTCTTTCAGGAACGCGCCACCCGTTTCAAGATCCTTGCCGATACAAGCAATCTCGGCCCCTATCTCAGATTTCTGAGCGCGATCGCCGATCTGCAGGCAAAACTCATCGAAGAACTGCCACAGGTGACATCGGTCGACGCCGATCAGGTCGCTCGTGCCCGTGAAAACACCATGCCGCCGATTGATCGCGCCGCCATGGTGAAAAGCGAAGACTACCGCAAGACGCTCGCCCTTTTCCTCCAGCGCGCAAAAAGCATCGAAAAGCCGGTAGCCGCACAACAGGTTCTCGAGGCCGTTATCGCCGCCGGAGAAGACACGCTCGACTGGATGATCGGCAATGTGATCGCCGATACGATGCCGGTCGAGGGCCTTGCTCATCACCTATATATCGCCGCCGCCACGCAGGTTCATGCCGCACGTCTCGCAGCCGGCCTCGATGCGCTGAAACTCGTGCCAGTCGCGCCGGGCGTCTGCCCCTCCTGCGGCGGCAAGCCGGTCGGCTCGATGGTTTTAGGCGTTCAGGGTGCCGAAGGCGCCCGTTATGCCTGCTGCTCCGGATGCGCGACGATGTGGAATGAGGTGCGTGTGAAATGCATCGCCTGCGGCACCACCAAGGGCGTCGGTTATCGTGCCGTCGAGATCGAAGGTGATCCCGAAGGCAAGACGGCGGTCATCAAGGCGGAAGTCTGCGACGAGTGCAAAAGCTGGACAAAGATCCTCTACCAGAACAGGAACCCGTCGCTGGAAATCATCGCTGATGATGTCGCAAGCCTCGGCCTAGACCTTCTGATGAAGGACAGCGAATACAAACGTGCCGGTTTTGATCCCTTCCTTGTGGGGTACTGAGACCATGGCGGATCTTTCGAGTTTGCGCCACCTCCCCTCGGTGGACCAGATTCTCAAAGCCCCGGAAACGGCGCCGCTTCTGGATACCTATGGCCGCGCCACCGTCACCGACGTTTTGCGCACGCTTCTCGACGAAATCCGCACAGCCATGCGCGGCGGCGCGCCTCTGCCGGATGTCGCCGCTATTCTCGCCTCGCTGACCAGCAAACTCGAATATCACGATCGCTCCAACCTGCGCCCGCTGATCAATCTCACCGGCACCGTGCTGCACACCAATCTCGGCCGCGCGCTGCTGGCCGAGGAAGCGGTGAAGGCCGCCGTTGATGCCATGCGCGAGGCCGCGGCGCTTGAATTCGACCTCGACACCGGCAAGCGCGGCGAACGCGACAGCCATCTGCGCGAGCTTCTGTGCGAACTGACCGGCGCCGAAGACGCCACCATCGTCAACAACAATGCTGCCGCCGTGCTGATCGCGTTGAACGCCGTTGGTGCCGGCCGTCAGGCCATTGTCTCGCGGGGCGAACTGATCGAAATCGGCGGCGCATTCCGCATGCCCGACATCATGGAACGCGCCGGCGTCCAACTGGTCGAAGTCGGCACCACCAACCGCACCCACCCAAAAGATTACCGCAATGCCATCCGTGAAGAGACGGCGCTGATCCTGAAAGTGCACACATCCAACTACCGTATCGAGGGTTTTACGGCCGAAGTTTCGGGCGCGGAACTGGCCAAGATCGCGAAAGATGCAGACATTGCTCTGTTGAACGATCTCGGCTCCGGCACGCTGGTCGACCTCTCCCAATACGGCCTTGCCCGCGAACCGACAGTGCGCGAGGCGGTGGCTGAAGGCGCGGATCTCGTCACCTTCTCCGGCGACAAACTGCTCGGAGGCCCGCAGGCCGGTTTCATCGTCGGCCGCCGCGACCTGATCGCCGAGATCAACCGCAACCCGCTGAAAAGGGCGCTGCGCGTTGACAAGATCCGCATCGCCGCCCTCGCCGCAACGCTTAAACTTTATCGCGATCCGGATCGCCTCGGCCAACGCCTGCCGACCTTGCGCATGCTGTCGCGCCGCCAGAGCGACATTGCCGAACAGGCCGAACGCCTGTTGCCGCACGTCTCCGAGACGCTGGCAAAATTCGGCTACGCGGTGGAAACCTGCCGCTGCGCCAGCCAGATCGGCTCCGGCGCGCTCCCGGTGGATACGATACCGAGCGCGGGACTGCGCATCGGACACACCAGCGGCGGCGCTCTCGAAAAGCTGGCCGCAGTGTTTCGCGCCTTGCCCCGCCCCATCCTCGGGCACATCCGCGATGGTGCCTTGATCCTCGACCTGCGCTGCCTCAACGATGAAACCGCCCTTCTCTCCAGCCTTTCGCATGTGAATGCCAATGCGCTGGCTTGATCGCTTTTTCCGCAGCACCACAGTGCCGACTGATCGAACGCAGCAGACAGCCACAACAGGCCATGCAGGCGTATCCGACAATGCCGCAGATGCCGGGCCAACTGGTTCGCCCCGGCCATCCATGTCACCCGACACTGCGCTTGCCCAGATGAACGCCGCCCTCACCGCCGCCAAAGCCGGCGATTACGACACGGCCCTTGCCCTATGGGAGCCGCTCGCCCGCGCCGGCAATGCCCGTGCGCAAAACAATATCGGCGCCTGTTTTGCCGAAGGTCTGGGCGTGCCTTCCGACCGGCCGTTGGCGCTGAGGTGGCTGACACTCTCCGCAGACGCCGGTGATCCCGTCGGCCAGCGCAACTGCGCCGCCTTCCACATGCAGGGCAGCGATGCGACCGGTTCCGATGCCGATCCGGCCAAGGCCGCAAAACTCTATCGCCTTGCCGCCGAACAGGGTGATGCACCCTCGCAGGACATGCTGAGCTGGCTGTTGCTCGAAGGCGAGATAATCCCCTCCGATCGGGCTGAAGCCAAACTCTGGGCCGAACGCGCAGCCGAAGGCGGTGTTGCCGCCTCGATGACGCGTCTCGGCATGCTCTATCACAACGCCATCGGCGTGGACCGCGACCCGGATAAGGCCGTGTTCTGGTGGCGCAAGGGGGCGGAAGGCGGTGATGCCGACGCGCAGGCCATGCTGGGTGCTGCCTGCCATATGGGTGCCGGAACGCAGGTTGATCGCATCGCTGCTCTCGCTTGGCTGATCCGTGCCATGCATGGTGGCAGCGCTCTTGCCCAACCGTTCCTCAATCCCGTTCGCGAAAACCTGTCAGCCGCGGATATAGCGGAAGCAGAACGCCGCGCCCGTCTGCCGCTTGTTGAGATGATCATGGCAGGAGATGAATCATGATTTTTGACGGCAAAGGTTCTGCAGACACCTGCACATCGGGTGATCACCTCGCGCAAAAACCGGCGACGGCCAAACGCCGTGCAAAACGGTCTCTTTCGGCGATGATCGCGGGGAGCAACCCATGATTATCGGCACAGCCGGCCATATCGACCACGGCAAGACGACGCTGGTGAAAGCGCTGACCGGCACCGATGCCGACCGCCTGAAGGAAGAAAAGGCGCGCGGCATCACCATCGATCTCGGTTTTGCCTATGCCAGATTTGCCGGCGATGCCGTCACCGGTTTTATCGACGTGCCCGGCCATGAAAAGTTCATTCACACCATGCTGGCCGGTGCCGGCGGCATCGATTATGCGCTGCTGGTGATCGCAGCCGACGACGGCATCAAGCCGCAGGCACGCGAACATCTTGCCATTCTCGACCTTCTCGGCATTTCTCGAGGCATCGTCGCTCTCACCAAGGCCGATCTGGTTGATGCCGACCGCCTGACCGTCGTCACCAACGATATTCGCGCCTTGCTCGTCCCGACACGGCTGAGAGACATCGACATCCTGCCCGTGTCGGCCGCGACGGGTCAAGGGATCGAAGAGCTGAAATCCATCCTTGCCGAAGCCGAGCGCAACACGGTCGAAACCGCCACGGAAGGCCGGTTCCGTCTCGCCGTCGACCGTTCCTTCACGCTATCGGGCGCCGGCACCGTCGTCACCGGCACGGTATTGTCCGGCTCGGTTGCGATCGGCGATACCGTCACCGTCTCGCCCGCCGGCCTCCTCGCCCGCGTCCGCTCCATCCACGCCCAAAACATGGCTGTCGAACGCGGTTTTGCCGGCCAGCGCTGCGCCCTCAACGTTGCCGGCGAGGCGATTGCCAAGGACGCCATCCATCGCGGCGACATGGTGGTCGATCCCGCCCTGCACGCCCCGACCGAACGCATCGACGCCGAGCTTACCGTTCTCGCCAGCGAACCAAAAGCTATTGGCCAATGGTTTTCTGCCCGCTTTCATCATGAAAGCGTCGAGGCCGGTGTTCGCATCGTGCCGCTCGAAGGTCCGGTCGCGCCCGGCGACACCGCGCGTGTGCAGCTCGTGCTGGACCGCCCGATTGCCGCCGCCGTCGGCGACCGCTTCATTCTCCGCGATGTCTCTGCCCAGCGCACGATCGGCGGCGGCGCCTTGATCGACCTGCGCCCGCCGGCCAGAAAACGTCGCACTCCCGAACGGCTAGAACAACTGACGGCAGCAGCCAAACCCACGTCTGCCGAACAACTGTCCGCCCTCATCGATACCGCCCCCTATCTGGTCGATCTCAACACATTTGGCCGCGACCGAGCGATGTCGCCGCAGCAATTGAATGCCGCGATGGCAGCAGCCGGCATCGTGCTGGTCGAAGCTTCCGGCATTGCCTATGCCATGTCGGCAAAAAACCGCGCTGCCTTTACGACACAACTCACCGACCTGCTGACGGCTTTCCACACGGAAAACCCGGAACTGCAGGGTCAGGGCCGCGAGCGCCTGCGCATGGCGATGACACCCCGCCTGCCCGCCCCCGCTTTCCTTGCCGTCATGCGTACAGAGACGGCAGCAGAAAACATCGTGCTCGAGGGCGCTTTCGTGCGCCTGCCCGGCCACATCGCCCAGTTGGGCGAAACGGAAGAAGCGCTTTACGCCGAAATCCTGCCGCATCTCACCGGTGAGAACCGTTTTCGCCCGCCGCGCGTGCGCGATTTTGTTGAACTGATCGGCGGCGATGAACGCGAGATCAGGCGTGTCCTAAAACTCTGCGCCCGGCTCGGCCGCGTCGACCAGATCCGCCACGATCACTTTTTTACCCGCTCGACGACAGCTGAGATGGTGGAGATCATTCGCGAAATCGCAGTCGAAGCGGAACATGGCGAATTCCAAGCCGGCGCCTTCCGCGACCGTGTGACGAGCGGTCGAAAGGTTGCCATCGAGATCCTCGACTTTTTCGACCGACATGGTGTAACGCTTCGGCGAGGCGATCTTCGCCGCATCAATCCGCATCGGCTCGATCTGTTCGGCCCGTCCGTTCCTGATGCTGATAATGGAAGAGATTCGTCCCCGGTGGGGCGTCCGGACTTCAAATCCGGGTGGGGCAGCGACGCTGTCTTGGGTGGGTTCGACTCCCATTCTCTTCCGCCATCAGGAGAAAGATCGTGAGCAATCCTTCCGCCGAGACCGACTTCGACGACTGGGTGATCGACACTTATGCGGATGCCGGTTCCTTCACCATGCTGTTCATTCTGGTATCGATCAGCGAGACCAGGGTCGAACTGCTGCGCTCCGCCTATCTGCATGTGGTGGGTGATGAATTGCGCTGGCCGGACATGGCAAAGCTGTTTGCCGGTGCGGGTGTAAACTGGTCCGGCGTCGTCTTTTACCGCGCCGGCCGCGAAGGACTTGTCGAGGACAGGCAAGCCAAGTCACGCCTTGCGTCGCTCGTGCGCAAGCTGGATGAAGACCGCTCGCTAATCCGCGATGGCGAGTTTTTTAATGAAGACGGGTTGCGGTTGATGATCGAGGAAATCAAGCCGAATTGATTGGCGGAGGTTGGGGGCTGCCCCTCATCCGCCTGCCGGCACCTTCTCCCCGCAGGTGGGGAGAAGGAAAATCCTGGCACCGCTTCGCCTAAATCCAAGACATCGAATATGGCAAGTCCCCTCTCCCCGCCTGCGGGGAGAGGGTTAGGGTGAGGGGCAAACCCCATCCCATATTCCAGAAATCAGGCCGCGATTTCCTTCGAGGAAATCGAATAGGCAAACGTCTTCGGGCTCAGGCAATCCACTTCACCGCGCGACGTCAGCGCTGCCGGATACATGAAGAAGTTTTGGCGGATCTCATTTCCCGGAAGTGTGATGTCACGCGCCGTGTTGTAACCGATCCAGTTCATTTCCCAATTGCCGAAAGCTTTCTGGCGGAAAGCCTGCACGGCATCGTTTTCCAATGGCAGCTTTTCTTCCAGCACGACCTTGCGGACATCTGCCGGATCGACCGGCACCCAGCCCTGGCCTTGGAGATAAACTTCGGCGCGACAGTGCTGCGCACCGGTAATGTCGCCGGCACGGCCGAGTGCCTTGAACTGGTCCGAGGTGGCGACACGTACGCCAAAAACATCGCGGGCGGGCAGGCCGGCGGCGCGGGCAAGTGCCGTGTAGAGGCTGTTGATGTCGGCGCATTTGCCGCCGAAATAGCCGGTTTCCAGCATGTCCTTGACATTGCCGACACCACAACCCGCAATATTGGCATCGCGAAACGTGTTTTCGACAACCCAGTTGTAAATGGCGCGGGCCTTGTCCTCGTCCTTCTCGCGAGTGCCGATGATATTCATCGCCGTGTCCTTGACGATGCCGTCGATCGGCGCACTTGCCGTGCCGACAAGCGCGGCATCGAGTTCCGCCTGCTCAACGGCCACACCGTCAGCCTTGCGGTTGCGGGTCTGGATCGTCTGGGTGAATTCGATCGTGCGCTTGCCATCGGTCTGCCATTCGGCGGAGAGGATATCGGCGCCTGACGTGGCGTCCTTCTTCATCTCGACCTGCTTTGAGTCCGACGTCCAGTGCGGCGCCGATGCTTTCTGGTATTCGCCGGCCGACTGGGCAACAGGCAGCCAGAGCTTTGCAGGACCGGTGACGTCGGTCAGATCGACCTTGGTGGTGACTTCAAATGTGCGCCATGCAGTCGTATCGGACACCTTGTCGGCGGCAAAAACCGGATTTGCGCCGCGTGAAATAAAGGCGGCGGCAACGGATGCCGTAGCGGCATGGCCAAGAAAACGGCGGCGGTTCAACATGATGGTCCAACTCCTGTCGGCTGCACATTGCCACCAAAAACCACGAGGGTTTTCGCCAACGTCCATATACAGCGGAAATAGCGATATTATATCGCTTTGCCATACTCCCTTTGTCGCTGTCGGGGAAACAGGAATTGCCCTCATCAAGCAATTTTGACGCAGACGTCAGCAGTTTGCGGTCGTCTTATCCGGCTCTGATTTCGGCATGGGCATGGTGAGATCGAGACCGCGCGCCGTCGGGGGCTGCCAGGTCTTCGATTCCGGCAGCGCCCCTTGTGGATTGGTGCTGGTATGCTGGCCACCCGTGCCGCCGGTCCAGCCGGTGGACCCGGTATTGCCGGGCGCGGTGCCGGCGGCTGAATCCGTATCGGCGGGCGTCGCAGCTTCGGCCTCGCCAGCAGCATTGCAGGCGACGTTGCTTTCAAGACTCTGGGTCGAAGGTGGTGTGCCCGGGGCGCTGGTCTGGGCGGCCCCAGGCGCGGCCGCCAACATCAGCACCAGGGCAGGCGCCGTCGCACCAGCCAGAAAAGTCAGGGTTTTCAATCGGGATACGGGCATGGGGAACCTCCATCAGTTCCTTTCCAAACGCCCGCACCCACAAGCTTGTTCCTTCAAAGCGCTGCTCAGCCGTCGACGATTATTCCGGCAGATCCCTCTTCCACCGTGCCGACGATCGATGCGAGCGGATAACCGGCAGCCCGTATCTCTTCAACCAGTGCATCAGCCCTGTCTGCCGAGACCGAAACCAGAAGCCCACCCGAAGTCTGCGGATCGGCCAGCAGCATACGCTGCCATTCCGGCATGCCTTCCGGCAACGTGATCGCCTCCCCATAACTGGCCCAGTTGCGACCCGAAGCGCCGGTGATGAACCCTTGCTGCGCCAGTTCTTCCGCCTTGGTGAGAAACGGAATGTCAGCAAGCTTCAGCCGCAGCGTCAAGCCGGAGGCGCGTGCCATTTCCAGCCCGTGGCCGAGAATACCAAAACCCGTGACGTCGGTGATCGCGTGCACTTGCCGGTTGGCCGCAAGCTCGGTACCCACCTCGTTAAGCAGCGTCGTGGAAGCGATCATCTCGTCATAAGCGGCGGTCGGCAGTGCGTTCTTCTTGATCGCCGAGGAATAGATGCCGATACCGATGCCCTTGGTCAGGATCAGCTTGTCACCCGCTTTCGCACCGCCATTGCGGCGCACCTGGCTCGGATGGCAGATGCCGATGACGGCCAGCCCGTAGATCGGCTCGACGCTGTCGATCGAATGGCCGCCGGCAACCGGGATGCCGGCGGTGGAACAGATGGCCGCGCCACCTTCCAGGATCTTGCCGATGGTTTCCGGTGCCAGCTTGTTGATCGGCATCCCTAAAATGGCGAGCGCGAGGATCGGCTTGCCGCCCATGGCATAAACGTCGGAAATGGCATTGGCGGCGGCGATACGGCCGAATTCGTAAGGGTCATCCACCATTGGCATGAAAAAATCGGTGGTGGCGATCACGCAGGTATTGTCGTCGATCTGCCAGACAGCGGCGTCATCGGCCATCTCGTTGCCGACGAGCAGTTGCGCAAACGGCTGTGCGGCCGGCTGACCTGCCAGCAGTTTCTGCAGAACGGCGGGCGCCAGCTTGCAGCCGCAGCCACCGCCATGCGCCAGTTCGGTCAAACGGAAGGATGTTTCTGCCATAATATCGCTCCCGAGCCATTCATGGCTCGCTTATTCCGTGGCACTTCGAACCGCGAACCGACATCGAAGCCCAAGTTTGGCTCTATCATCCGAACGATCGTCCTGTCAGCGAAAACCGATCGCCTGACACGATTTTGAATGCAGTCGCATCGCCGAATCGGCACAGAAAAAGGGAGGGCCGCATGGCAGCCCTCCCCCAACTCATTTGATCATGTCAGCCGGATTTCATTGACCCGGCAGAGGAAAATCAGAACTCGGTCCAGTTCTGCTCCACGGCCACGGCAGCATTGCCGTTAAAGGCGCTGGCCACCTTGCGCACCATGGAACGGGCCGGAGAAGCAACCGGCGCATCCTGCCGGCTGGCGACGCGGGCGAGCTGCGCTTCACCCAGCTTGAACTGAGCAAGAAGCTCGTTCAGCGAGGCAACCTCGCGGGCAAGGCCATGGCTGGCGGCGGTCTGTTCTTCCACCATCGCCGCGTTCTTCTGGGTTTCCTGGTCCATCGAGTTGACGGCGGTGTTGATCTGCTGGAGGCCGGTGGACTGTTCCTGCGCGCTTTCGACGATCGCCGCCACGTGACGGTTGATCTCCTGAACTTCGACCACGATCTTTTCCAGCGCCGTACCGGTCGCACCGACCAGATCGACGCCCTCCTGAACCTGCACGTTCGAAGTGGTGATCAGCGTCTTGATCTCCTTCGCCGCATTGGCGGAACGCTGAGCAAGCTCACGCACTTCCTGTGCAACGACCGCAAACCCCTTGCCCGCTTCACCAGCACGCGCCGCTTCAACGCCTGCGTTCAGAGCAAGCAGGTTGGTCTGGAAGGCGATATCGTCGATCACGCCGATGATATTGCCGATCTCGCTCGAAGATTTTTCGATTTTCTCCATGGCGATGACAGCCCGGCGAACGACTTCACCGGAATGCTCGGCTTCCTGGCGGGTGCGCGACACCAGCGCACCGGCTTCCTGCGCACGCTTGGTCGAATCCTTCACCGTGGTGGTGATCTCTTCGAGAGCGGCAGCCGTTTCCTCCACGGCCGCTGCCTGCTGTTCGGTACGCTTGGCCAAGTCGTCGGCGGCAGCCTTGATCTCGTTGGCACCGGCATCAATGCCGCGAGCATTGTTGGCAACACTCTTCAACGCATCCTGCAGCTTGGCGGCAGAGGCGTTGAAGTCCGTGCGCACACCATCCAGCGAAGCCGCAAAACCGTGATCGATGCGATAGGCGACGTTGCCGTCAGACAGTTGCGACAGGCCGGTCGCCAGATTGTCGACTGCGAATTTGACGTCAGCGGATTCCTTGGCCTTGGCGGCTTCGCGCTCGATGCGCTCCTGCTCAGACAGCGAGCGATTGGCAGCCGCTTGCTTTTCAAGGTTGATGCGCTCTATGGCATTGTCGCGGAACACGGCAACGGCTTCGGCCATCTGACCGACCTCGTCCTTGCGCTCCAGCCCGGCGATCCCTTCTGCCGTCTCCCCACCGGCAAGAGAAATCATCCGCTGCTGCAGGCGTGCGATCGGCCCGGAAATGCCGCGCGAGGCCACGAACAGCGAAGCAACAATGGCCGCCAGAAAGATCACGCCGAGGCTGGCCAAAAGCGTGGTGATGGTGCTGCTGACGGAGGTGCTGATCGCATCCGCTTCCGCAATGACTGCCTTGGTGTTGGCGATGTTCCAGTCGCGCAGATCGTCACGCAGCTTGCCGATATCCGGATCGACGCCGGCCATGATAGCCTTTGCTTCGGCAAGTTTTCCGTCGTTGATCATCGCCACAGCCTTGTCCGTCTCGGCCGTGATGGCGCGGGCACGGTTTTCAAAAGCATCGAGCGTGGCGGACTGTTCCGGAATGAGCTTCTTGGCACTGGCGAAGCGCGCAAAAACGGCGCCCTTGCCGCTCTCATAGTTCTTGGCAACATAGGCGCGGAAGTCGGCCGCGCTGTCATAGGTCATCAGCTGATAGGCGCTGTAAGCCACAGAGTTGATGGAGGTTGCGGCGCGGGAAACGTCCGTCGCGGCCACATTGTCCTTTGCGATGAAGGCATAATAGCGATCGTCGGAGCTGCTATAATTGTAGGACAGGACGCCGACACCGGCGATCCCGACAAAACAGATCGGCAAGATCAGGGACAGTATTTTCGTGCGGATTTTCGCGTTGGATAGAAAAGACATGGCACACCACGGGGCGGGCGAGCACCGTGACGCCGCACGGAAACTCGCAAGGTGAAGGGAAATTTTTGAAAGCTGACATCGCGCTGGAACGAGCCAATCATCGGCTCGCGCAGACGCTAGAAGCAAGATGATTAATCGCAGATTAAATCAGGTTTTAATCAAACGAAAAAAGTTGAATCGCTGACGATTTCTCGGGAAACAATATATCGAAAGTGGCACAGAAAGCCGAAAACACCCTCATTGAGAGCATTTCGGTATTTCACCAGCTTACATCCGGAAAGGCATTCAATGGCAATTTCAGGTAGCGCCTGCCATCGTCTTCCGGCTCAGGCAAAGCCCCTGCATTGAGATTGACCTGCAGGGCATGCAAGAGGAGTTTCGGGAATGGCAATGTTGCATCACGCTCCTTGCGGGCTGTGATAAAATCGGCACCCATTCCCTGCAGATGGATGTTATTTTCCTTCTGCTCGGCAACCGTACTTTCCCAGAGGGGCGCGCGGCCGTCGGGACAATAATCATGGCCGGTGAACAACCGCGTCTCATCCGGCAGCGCAAGGATCTTCTCGATCGATGCCCACAGCGTCTCCGCACTGCCGCCGGGGAAATCGGCACGCGCCGAACCACTGTCGGGCATGAACAGCGTATCGTGGATAAAGGCGGCATCGCCAATCAGATAGGTGATCGAGGCCAGCGTATGCCCCGGCGAATGGATGACCTCCACCTCCATCTCGCCGATCGCAAAACGCTCGCCATCGACAAACAGCCGGTCCCATTGCGAACCATCACCGGCAAGGCCGGGCATGTTGTAGAGCTTGCGCCACAACGCCTGCACCTTCACCACCTCGGCGCCGATCGCCGTCGGCACACCGGTCTTTTCCTTGAGGTAGCTGGCGGCCGAAAAATGATCGGCATGCGGATGGGTGTCGAGAATCCATTGCAGGGTAAAACCCTGCTCCGCGATATAGGCAAGGATGGCATCGGCGTGGCGGGTCGCCGTCGAACCGGACTTTTCATCGTAATCCAGCACCGGGTCGATGATCGCACAGGCATGCGTCTTCGGGCAGGCAACAACGTACTGAATGCTGCCGGTGCGTTCGTCGTAAAAACCCTTGACCAGCGGATGTGCCGGAACCGTCATGCGTATGCCCTTCTTTATTTCCGCCATATCCCTAACCGATTGGCCTGAAAATCGGAACCCGCCTGCATAAACGCAAAAGGCCCCGACAAGCGGGGCCTTCGCATGCATTCATGACAACAATTAGAGCGCCAGGCCCGGAGCCATCTTCACTTCGCCGGCAGGTGCCGCCGGCTTGCTGTAGGCGGCCGGATCCATGGCAGGCGATGCGATGGCAAGCTGCAGGCGCTCTTCTGTCGCCGCCCATTCCTTGGCCAGCATGTCCGGGTTTTCGTTCAGCTTCTGACCGTAGCTCGGAACGATCGCATGCACGCGCTCCTGCCATTCCGGCGTCTTGAGCTTGTCCGGGAACACCTTCTTCAAGACGTCGAGCATGATCGGGGCAGCGGTGGAAGCCCCCGGGGATGCACCGAGAAGAGCGGCAATCGTCCGGTCCTCGGAAGCGACGATTTCGGTCCCGAGCTTGAGAATGCCACCCTTTTCCGCGTCGTTCTTGATGATCTGCACGCGCTGGCCAGCCTGCCAGTAACGCCAGTCTTCAGCCTTGGCATTGGGGAAATAGACCTTGAGCGCATTCAGACGGTCTTCGTCCGACATCATCAGCTGACCGGCAAGATACTGCACGAGGTTGAACTCATTGGTGCCGACCTGCAGCATCGGCCAGATGTTTTCGAGCGTGACGGAGGCCGGCAGATCGAACAGCGAGCCTTCCTTCAGGAATTTTGTCGAGAAGGTTGCGAACGGTCCGAACAGGATGTGGCGCTTGCCGTCGAATACGCGCGTATCAAGATGCGGCACCGACATCGGCGGCGCACCGGTTTCCGCCTGGCCATAAGCCTTGGCGAGGTGCTGATCGACAATTTCCGGGTTGTCGCAGACGAGGAAGGAACCGCCGACCGGGAAACCGGCATAAGCGTCGCCTTCCGGAATGCCGGACATCTGCAGAAGCGGCAGCGCGCCGCCGCCAGCGCCGAGGAACACGAACTTCGCCTTCACCATGGTGGACGAACCGTCCTTGGTGTTGGTGTAGCTGACGCTCCAGGTGCCGTCGTCGTTTTTGACGATATCCTCGACTTCCGAGGAGGTGCGCAGGGTGAACTGCTGCTGGCTCTTCAGGTGAGCGACATACTGGCGGGTGATCTCGCCAAAGTTGACGTCGGTGCCGAGCGGGCTCCAGGTGACGGCCAGCTTCTGGTTCGGATCGCGGCCTTCCATCATCAGCGGAACCCACTTGGCGATCTGCGCGTGGTCGTTCGAGAACTGCATGCCGGCGAACAGCGGGCTTGCCTTCAGTGCTTCATAACGCTTGGCCAGGAATTCGGTATTGGCATCACCCCAGACGAAACTCATGTGCGGGGTCGAATTGATGAACGAACGCGGGTTCTTCAGAACGCCCATGTCGATCTGATGCGACAGGAACTGGCGGGTCACCTGGAACCACTCGTTGATCTCGATCGCCTTGGTGATGTTGACATTGCCCTTGGCGTCCATCGGCGAGTAGTTCAGTTCGGCAAGCGCCGAGTGGCCGGTGCCGGCATTGTTCCAGCCGTTGGAGCTTTCCATGGCAACGTCGTCAAGACGTTCGATCATCTCGATCTTCCAGGTCGGCTCGAGCTGCGACAGCAGAACGCCGAGCGTCGAACTCATGATGCCGCCACCAATCAGCAGCACGTCGACAACACCGTCGGAACCCTGTTCCTGCGCCCAGGAAGGCATGGCGCTGACACCGATCGCAGCAGCGCCCGTCGCGGCGGAACCAAGCAACTGACGGCGGTTCAGCATCAGGTGACTGTTGGTGGACATCTTTTTGTTTTTGGAAGGCATGAAGCACCTCGGTTGATGAGCCGCCGGACGGGTGCCTTCGGAGCAGACGAGCAAGCGACATGTGGGCGCGCGACGTCTTGTCGCGCAGTGGTCGCGTGGGGGTTTGCGCCTTCAAATTGACAAACGCCATTAAATTGGAATTTAAGAAATCACGCAGAAGCCAGGGCTGGATTGGATTTCAATTGTCATCGATCGGCAGTAAACAGCCGCAATCACCACCGCACGATCTGACAGGGCAAGAATCTGCTGCGTGAACTGAAGCAACGCCGTCACAGTATTGTGCATCGGCATCATGAAGGCGGCGACCTCGCGGCGCTGCAGACCGAAGCCGGGAACACACGATGACCAAGGTCGTTCTGATCGAGGATGACGCAGATACCGCACAGGATATCTGCGCAGAACTGAGAGACTCCGGTTACATCGTGGACTGGGCGGAAGATGGGCTGACCGGGCTTGAGCGTGCTCGTGCGGCGGATGCCGACGTGCTGGTCATTGACCGCATGTTGCCCGGCATGGATGGCCTTGCCGTCATCGACACGCTGCGCCGGGAAAAAATCCGCACGCCGGTTCTGGTCCTGAGTGCGCTCGGCGCCGTAAACGACCGCGTCAAAGGTTTGCGCGCCGGCGGCGACGATTACCTTACCAAACCCTTTGCCGTACTTGAACTTGTTGCCCGCATCGAAGCGCTTCTGCGCCGTCCGGCCGATACTGCAGCCAAAACGCTGCGGGTTGGCCCTCTTGAAATCGACCTGATCGAACGCAGCGCCAATCGAGCCGGCCGCGAGATCGAGCTCCTGCCACGCGAATATAAGCTGCTCGAATACATGATGCGCCATTGTGAACAGTTGCTCACCCGCGCCATGCTGTTCGAAGAGGTGTGGAAATACAAGTTCGTGCCGGATTCGAACCTCGTGGACGTGCATATGGGCCGCCTGCGCCGCAAGGTCGATGTTTCCGGCGAGGCCCCGATGATTTCCAATATCCGTGGAGAGGGCTTTGTTCTTCGCGCGCCTGATTGACTGGATCTGGAACTCGACATTTCGTTACACGGTCGCGCTGTTCATCGCGATCGGCGCGACGATCATGCTCAGCCTCACGTTTGCTTATGTCACGACCAGCCGCGAGCTGGTGTCCTTTCTCGACAGCCTGATCATCCAGGAATCGGACGCGATGGTGGCTCAGTCCCGACAGGGACTGCTGACACAATACGAGGAAAGGCTGCGACAGGACCCGCGTCGTTACAAACCGGCAGGGCTGTTTACCGCCGACGGCAAACGCATTTCCGGCAATATCCGCCAATGGCCGCCGGGCCTTGAAATCGATCGCGCCCCGATCCAGGTGGATATCGATCGCGCCGATCCCGACCTGCAGATGATCCAGCCGTCCCGGGCCCTGGCTCGCAGGCTTGCCGACGGCAACATTCTTGTTGTCGGCTGGAGTACGAAGGACAACGAACAGACGGCCTCGGTGGTGCGGCGCGGGCTGATCTTCGGTCTTCTGCCGGCCTTCCTTCTCGGTCTTGCCGCTTCTCTTCTGTTTGCCGTCCGATCACAGCGGCGCATTCGCGAGATGCAGAAGCGCGCCGCAGACATCGTCGCCGGCGATTTTTCAAAGCGGCTTCAGACCCGCAACAGCGAGGACCCGCTCGACAAGCTGGCGCAGATCGTCAACGGCATGCTCGACGAAATCCAGACATTGGTCGAAAACCTCGCGGCAATCGGCGACGATATCGCCCATGATCTGAGGACGCCGCTCGCCCGCGTACGCATCGGGCTGGAACGCGCCCGCCACAGCGCCACTTCGGAAGAAGAGTTTCAGGCCGCCACCGACCGCGCCATATCAGGCGTCGATCATGCCATTTCCATCATCACCGCGCTCCTGCGCATACGCGAGATCGAACAAACCCGTCGTTTCCAGGCTTTTGGCAGCGTCGATCTGGCCGAAATACTCACCGAGGTCGGCGAACTCTATGAGCCGTTTGCCGAGGAGAAGCAGCTGGCGCTGACCGTCCACACCGATATGCAAACCAGCGTACAGGGCGATCGCGACCTCCTGTTCGAGGCCGTCGCCAATCTTGTCGACAATGCCGTAAAATACACACCCGAAGGCGGCCGGATCGATGTTGCGCTGGTATCCGAGAGCGGCCACACACTGATCCGCGTAAAAGACACCGGGCCGGGTATTGCCGAAAACGAACGCGAACTCCTGGCCCAACGCTTCTACCGCTCCGATCGCAGCCGTCACACCAAAGGGCTTGGCCTCGGCCTTACGCTGGTATCGGCCATCGTCAAGCTGCACGGGTTCCGGTTCGAGATACGCCCGGGTGACGGGTTCACTGCAGAGATTGTGTTGCCGCCTGACGGCGTCGAGTGCGACAAGGGCTGAACTTTCTCTGGGCTGCCAAGGGATGCGCCCCATACCTACCGGGACAGCGCAATCACCATCTCATGCCACGCGACGCCACCATGATCCGAATCCGATGGCTTCACATAACGGTAGCCGAACTTTTCGTAGAGCCCGACATGGCTCTCCCGGCACATCAGGTGGATGGTCTTCTTGCCCATCGCCTGCATGCGCGCGATAAATTCCCGCATCAGCAACGCGGCATAACCTTTCCCCTGCTCTGCCGGATCGACCACGACCGACATGATCACGACATTGTCCGCATCCGGATCGTGCCCGACCAGTTCCTTGAACGCCTCGTCGGACATCACGACGTTTTCGGCGCAGCCGCTGTTGATGAAACCGACGATGTTGCCGCCGACCTCCAGCATAAGAAAGCCCTGAGGATATTGATTGATGCGCAGCGCGATCTTTTCCTGCGTTGCAGCCTCATCGCCCTCGTAAGCAGAACTCTCGATTTCATAACAACGCTCGGCATCCGCCGGCACGGCATCGCGAAACTGGGGTCCAGTCGTCACTTGCGCACCAGAACGCCCGCTTCGACGGCCGCGGCCACAAAGGCCTGACGCGCATCCTCATCCGGGCGCTTGCCCTTGGAGACATCGGCGCAGATCAGCAACGCCTTGTCGAGCGCCGGCTCGTCCTCGATCGGCCAATCCTCGATCATGGCCCAGGAGGCCGCCTGTGTCGTCTCGATCGAGGTTTCGACCGGCGGTTCGCCGATGATCACGACAACCGGTTTGCTCCAGGGCTTCTGCATAGTCTCAATTCCCGTTCTGAAAGTCGCCCCTCATAGAACGGTTCAGCGACGAATGTAATCGGGAAACTCGGCGCTGATCACATCGATGATGGAAAGCGTGCCGGACAAATGTTTTCTCAAGGCCGCCGTCGCCACATCTGCCTTGCCGGACCGGATCCCTTCAACGATCGCTTCATGATCGGCCAGCACCGTTTGCATCTTGCCGGGCATGGGCAGGTTCAACCGCCGCAGCCGGTCCAGATGTACGCTTTGGCGACGCACATTGACCCACAGCTGCTCGATACCCGTGCGCTCATAAAGGTGGCGATGAAACTCGCGATCTATCTCGTCGAACCTGTCGTAGGTATCAGGCGTCGCAACGGCCCGCTGGCGGAGCAGGATTTCGGAAAGCTCAGTTGCCGTCACGGCAGCCCGTTCCTCTGTCAGTCGCCGCACCGCCTCCAGTTCGATCGATAGCCGCAGAAACTGTGCCTGGCGGGCATGGCCCACATCGATCTTGGCAACCACTGTGGCATATTGCGGATATACATCGACCATGCCCTCTTCCTGCAACCGCATCAGCGCGTCGCGAACCGGCGTCTGGCTGACCCCGAATTCCAACTGCAGCGATGCACGGGATAAAACCGTCCCCGGCACCAGCTCGACCCGCAATATCCGTTCCCGCAGAATCTCGTGCACCTGCAGTGCCACCTGCCGCGATCGATCCAGCTGCCCACCCCTGATCATGCCACTCATCTATGCTTCCAACCCGATTTCTTCGCTGGTCACTACAGCATAAAAACGGGGTTGATGCACTGATGTTTTAGTGCTTCAATGCAATTATCCGCTTTGGGAGTAAGGCGGCCAGCCGGGCCGGGAGGGCCCGCACATCCTTGGGAGGATTACCATGCGACTGCTTATCGGCGGCGTGACCGCGCTTGCCATGGCTCTGGGGCTTGCCTGTCCGAGCCAGGCTCAGGACAAGACCAATCTGTCGATCACACGCCAGCCGGGCATTCTTTACCTGGCCAGCCACGTGATGGAGACCCAGAAGCTCATCGAGAAACAGGCCGCGAAGGACGGCCTCGAGGGCGTCACCGTCGAGTGGCGGACCTTCAGCGGCGGCGGCGCCCAGACCGACGCCCTGCTGGCCGGCAATGTCGATGTCGTCAATACGGGCACCGGCAATCTTCTGCTTCTGTGGGATCGCACCCGCGGCAAGGTCAAGGGCATCATCACCAGCTCGGCGCAACCGGTCATCTTCGTGTCAAACGATCCGAACGTGAAATCGCTCAAGGACATCAAGCAGACCGACAAGGTCGCCGTTCCGACCGTGGGCGTTTCCACCCAGGCGATCCTTTTGCAGATGGCTGCCGCCAAGCTGTATGGCGAGGATCAGGTCAAGAAGTTCGATCCGAACACGGTGCAGCTCGGCCATCCCGACGCGGTGGCGGCCATTGCCAATCCCAACCATGAAGTGAAGAACCACTTCTCCGCTCCGCCTTTTCAGTATGTCGAACTGAAACAGAAGGGCGTTCACAAGGTCACTGACTCGCGGGAAATCCTCGGCGGCGCGCTCACCCAGGCGACCTTCTTCACCACGACGCAGTTCGCCGAAGCCAATCCGAAACTGGTCAAGGCGCTGCGCACGGCAACCGAAGAAGCAGTCGCTTTCATCAAGAAGGACCCGAAGGCAGCACTCGAAGCCTACAAAAGCGTTTCGGGCGACAAGACCAGCCTCGACGATCTTCTCGCCATGCTGAAGGAACCCGGCATGGACGAATGGCGCACCGACCCGCAGGGCACGATGAAATTTGCCGAACATCTCCACAAGATCGGCACGCTGAAAAGCATGCCAAAAGCATGGACGGACTACTACCTGCCTGACAGCGCTTATCTGAACGGCAACTGACGGCCGCATCGAAACCGCAGCGGCGCCCGTCGCCGCTGCCCCTTTTGACCGGAGCAAGTTCCATGATGCAGGCAACCGTTGCCAGGGCAGAGCCGATCGTACCGGCGCCCGAAAAGGCCCCTCTTCTTTCCGTTGATCGCGTCACGCTGCGCTACAAGACACCCAATCTTCTGATCACCGCGACCGAGGACGTCAGTTTCGACGTCCGCCAATCCGACCGTTTCGTGCTGCTCGGCCCTTCCGGCTGCGGCAAGTCCACGCTGCTGAAGGCCGTCGGCGGCTACATGACGCCATCATCCGGCAGCATCCATATCAACGGCCGTCAGGTGAAGTGTCCCGGGCCGGACCGCATGATGGTGTTCCAGGAATTCGACCAGCTGATGCCGTGGAAAACGGTGCTGGAAAACGTCATGTTCCCGCTTCTCGTCGCCCGCAAGATGCCGAAGGCGGAAGCCGAAGCGCTGGCGCGTGAATACATTGACAAGGTGAAACTTACTCGGGCCATTGATGCCTATCCGCACACGCTGTCGGGCGGCATGAAGCAGCGCGTGGCGATTGCCCGCGGCATGGCCATGCAGCCGGATATCCTGCTGATGGACGAACCGTTCGCAGCGCTCGATGCACTCACCCGCCGGCAGATGCAGGACGAATTGCTGCAGCTGTGGGAGGACACAAAGTTTACCGTCATCTTCGTCACCCATTCGATCGCCGAGGCGATCAAGATTTCCAACCGGATCCTGCTGCTTTCGCCGCATCCCGGCCGGGTCAAGGCGGAGGTCGTCGATGTCGACAAGGTCAGCCATGAGGATGGCAGTGCCGCGGCACTCGAACGCGACATCCACAATCTCCTGTTCTCCCACGAGACCGGCCACAAGGAATAAAGCCATGCTGTCGCCCAACATCATCATGGCTTCCGAGGTCGAAGCCACCAAACCCTACGACAATGTCCGACCGGTCGAGCAGAAACTGAGTTCGTTCGAAACGCTCTGGGGCATCAGCGCGCTGCGCAAGGGGCTGCTCATCCTGGTTTTGGCTGTCATCTGGCAGGTCTACGCTTCCTATCTAGACAACCCGCTTCTGTTCCCGACGTTGAGCGACACGATCCTCACGCTGATCGACCGTTTTGCCGACGGCACGCTGCCGGCACGCATCTGGACGACATTGCAAATCCTCTTCATGGGCTATGTCGTCGGCACCCTGCTCGCGGCCCTTCTCACCGTGCTTGCCATCAACACCCGCATCGGCACCGATTTCCTCGAAACGATGACGGCGATGTTCAACCCGCTGCCGGCGATCTCGCTTCTGCCGCTGGCGCTGATCTGGTTCGGGCTCGGCGCATCCAGCCTCGTGTTCGTGCTGGTTCATTCGGTGCTCTGGGCTGTCGCCCTCAATACCCATTCCGGCTTTCTCGGCGTGTCGCGCACGCTGCGTATGGTCGGCGCCAATTACGGGCTCACCGGCATATCCTATGTGCTGCGCATCCTCGTGCCCGCCGCCTTTCCCTCCATCCTCACCGGCCTTAAGATCGGCTGGGCCTTTGCCTGGCGAACGCTGATCGCCGCAGAACTTGTCTTCGGTGTCTCTTCCGGACAGGGCGGCCTTGGCTGGTTCATTTTCGAAAACCGCAACCTTCTCGATATTCCGGCAGTGTTTGCCGGCCTTCTCACCGTCATCATCATCGGCCTGATCGTCGAAAATCTCGTCTTCCAGACGATCGAGCGCCACACAATCCAGAAATGGGGCATGAAGGAGTAGCCGTCGGCTGCTCCCTATCCCCGACGAGGTCATATCCATGTCCAACAGCAACCTGCCCAAAACCAAGAAACCCGAAGACCTGCGCAGCGCCCGCTGGTTCGCGCCCGACGACCTTCGTTCCTTCGGCCACCGCTCGCGCATGATGCAACTCGGATATTCGGAAGAAGAGTTTCGCGACAAGCCTGTCATCGGCGTGCTCGACACATGGTCCGAACTCAACACCTGCCACTCGCATTTCAAGGAACGCGTACAGGACGTCAAACGCGGCATCTTCCAAGCCGGCGGTTTTGCCGTGCAGATGCCGTCGCTGTCGCTGGATGAAAGCACGTTAAAGCCCACCTCCATGCTTTACCGCAACATGCTGGCCATGGAGACAGAAGAGATGATCCGCGCCCATCCGCTCGATGGCGTGGTGCTGATGGGCGGTTGCGACAAGACCACGCCCGGCCTGGTGATGGGTGCGATCTCGGCCGGCGTGCCGATGATCTATCTGCCGGCCGGCCCGATGCTGCGCGGCAATTATGCCGGCAAGATTCTGGGCTCCGGCTCAGACGGCTGGAAATATTGGGATGAACGCCGCGCCGGCAATATCACCGACGAGGAATGGCTGGGCGTCCAAGGCGGCATTGCCCGCTCGGCCGGCACCTGCATGACCATGGGCACCGCCTCGACCATGACGGCGATCGCAGATGCCATGGGCCTGACGCTGCCCGGCGCCTCCTCCATTCCGGCCGTCGACAGCAACCACCAGCGCATGGGATCGGATTGCGGCCGCCGCATCGTCGACATGGTCTGGGAGGATCTGACGCCAGACAGAGTCGTCACCGACGCCGCCTGCCGCAATGCCGCGATCGTCGCCATGGCCACCGGCTGTTCCACCAATGCCGTCGTGCATCTGATCGCCATGGCCCGCCGCGCCGGCGTTGACCTGACGCTTGATGATCTTGATGCGCTTGGCCGCGTCACGCCTCTGATCGCCAATGTCCGTCCTTCGGGAAAAGACTATCTGATGGAGGACTTTTTCTACGCCGGCGGCCTGCGCGCACTGATGAAACAGATGGAGGACCGACTCGACCTTTCGGTCATGACCGTCACCGGCCGCACGATGGGCGAAAATCTCGAAGGCGCAAAAGTCTATAACGACGACGTCATCCGCCCGCTCTCCAACCCGGTCTATCACGAGGGTTCGCTCGCCGTGGTGCGCGGCAATCTCTGCCCGAATGGTGGCGTCATCAAGCCTGCGGCCTGCGATCCAAAGTACCATGTGCACGAAGGTCCGGCCATGGTGTTCGACAGCTACCCCGAGATGAAGAAGGCGATCGACGATGAAAACCTCGATGTCACGCCCGATCATGTTCTGGTTCTGCGCAATGCCGGCCCGCTCGGCGGCCCCGGTTTTCCCGAATGGGGCATGTTGCCGATCCCGAAAGCGCTGATCAAAAAAGGCCACCGCGACATGCTGCGCATTTCCGATGCCCGCATGTCCGGCACGTCCTACGGCGCCTGCGTACTGCATGTCTCGCCGGAAAGTTTTATCGGCGGCCCGCTGGCGCTTCTGAAAAACGGCGACATCATCCGCCTCGATCTGCCCAATCGATCATTGGACATGCTGGTGAGCGACGAGGAACTGGCCCGCCGCAAGGCCGAATGGAAGGCACCGGAGCCGCGCTTCCAGCGTGGATATGGCTGGATGTTTTCCAAACACGTCACCCAGGCCGATCAGGGCTGCGATTTCGATTTTCTGGAAACCGGGTTCGGCAAGTCGGCCGGCGAACCGGACATCTATTGAGAGAGGACAAGACGATGAGCGACTACGTTCTGAGCGAAACAACCCGCGCAAAATTCAAGAAAATTTCCACTGCTTCTCTGGCAACCGCAATGTTCAAGCGCGGTTTGCGAAACCAGTTCATTCAGGGCGTCGTGCCGGTCGCGCCCAAGACGGAAACAATGGTGGGCCAAGCCTTCACGCTGCGCTACATCGTGGCGCGCGAGGATCGCAATCCGATCACCGTGTTCCGCAATGCCGATCATCCGCAGCGCGTTGCCATCGAAACCTGCCCGGCCGGCCATGTGCTTGTCATGGATAGCCGCAAGGACGCCCGTGCCGCCACGGCCGGCTCGATCCTGATTACGCGGCTGGCGCTTCGCGGTGCGGCCGGCGTCGTCACCGATGGCGGTTTTCGTGATGCGGCGGGTATCGGCGCGCTCGACATGCCGTCCTATCACGCCCGTCCATCGGCTCCGACCAACCTCACCCTGCACGAGGCGATCGATATCAACGTGCCGATCTCCTGCGGCGATGTCGCGGTGTTTCCGGGCGATGTTCTGGTCGGCGACAATGACGGCGTGATGGTCATTCCTGGCCACCTGGCCGAGGAACTGGCAGATGAATGCACGGCCATGGAAAGCTACGAGGATTTTGTGCTCGAACAGGTGAAAGCCGGAACGCCGATCATCGGGCTTTACCCGCAGACCAAGGATGAATTCCGCGACAAATACGAGGCATGGCGCAAGGCGAACGGTCGCTGACACCCTGATCTTTTTTCCGCACGAGCAGAAGAAGCGCATGACCCAACCCGGTCATGCGCTTTTTTCGTTTCCGGCCCGGGCGCTCCACCATAACTCTCGAAAAAGCTGCAATTCCAAGGCACTCACACGCCCGTCGAAATTTGCGCATATGCAAAGCATAATTTGTCATACTAATCGGCATGAAATATTGACATTCAAGCGTTTTTTAGTGGTATAAAGATTACAACATAAACGTGGTACGATTTCATGCTCGCCATTCTCGCAGACGATCTGACCGGCGCACTCGATAGTGCCGCCCCCTTTGCCGGGCGCGGCCTTCGCACCGAGGTGGCACTCGCCCGCGAAGCAATTGCCGGCATCGTCGAGGATCGACCGGACGTCATTTCCATCAACCTCAACACACGCGAAATCGGTGCGGATGAGGCACGCGAGACGACTGCAGCCGTGATGGCGCTGCTGCCGTCGGGCACACTTCTCTTCAAGAAGGTCGACTCCCGCCTCAAGGGCAATATCGTCGCCGAACTCGATGCCATTCCGTTTTCACGCGCCCTCGTCGCCCCCGCCATCCCGGAATTCGACCGCATCGTCGAAAATGGAGCCGTTTGCGGTTTCGGCATCGACACGCCGATCGTCATCGCGGCAAAGCTCGGCAGCCACGCCGCCCGCGCCCACACCCCGGACACCCGCTCGCCAGCCGACATGGATGCCGTGCTCGACGCCGCCCAGACGGACGGAACCGACCTCCTGATCGGCGCACGCGGCTTGGCCGAAGCGCTCGCCCGCCGCATGACCGCAGGACGCAACGCGCAGCCGGCGAAAATCTCGACGGGCCGCACCACTTTCGTGATCGGTTCGCGCGATCCGATCACACTTGCCCAGATCGACGCATTGCGCGCTGGCCATGATCTCGATTATCTGGCCGCACCGAATGGTGAACTCACCGAAACACCCGATACCGACGCCACATTGACGCTTGTGCAGGTCACACCGGGCACAAGCGAAATCAATCCGGTGCTCGCATCCGAGGCGCTGGCAGAAGGCCTCAAGGACAGTCTGTCCGGATACAACGGAACGCTGCTTCTGTCCGGCGGCGCCACAGCTGAGGCGGTGATGCGGGTGCTCGGCGTTTCCCGCTTCACCCTGCACGGCGAATGTCTTCCGGGCCTTGGCCTTGCCTCCAGCGAGGGGCGTTGCATCATTGCCAAATCGGGCGGCTTTGGTAAGCCGGACACATTGAAGACGATTGCGGACATGGTCCTGGGGAGGGCGATTTGAAGATGGGACTGGAAACGGGAACGCCTCGCAAGGGCTTGGCCGACATCGTGTTCGAACGCATGTTGCGCGCCATCAAATCCGGCGCCTACAAGCCGGACGAACGCCT
Organism: Endobacterium cereale; assembly: GCF_009617585.1. GTDB lineage: Bacteria > Pseudomonadota > Alphaproteobacteria > Rhizobiales > Rhizobiaceae > Neorhizobium > Neorhizobium cereale. The sequence continues at coordinate 322,137 of NZ_WIXI01000049.1, forward strand.
GCCGACAGAACATGATCTCGCCGCCGAATTCGAAGTGTCGCGCCCTGTCATTCGGGAGGCGCTGAAACGCCTGCGTGACCAGAGCCTGATCTATTCCCGTCGCGGCGCCGGCAGCTTTGTGCGCTCGACGGGCCTTAGAAATCCGCTCGGTTTCGGCCAGCTGGAAAACGTCGCCGACCTTTTGAACTGTTACGAATTCCGCCTGACGCTGGAACCGGCAGCCGCCGCTGCCGCCGCCACTCGCCACGATGCCGACAGCCTGAAGGCGATCCGGCAGGCGCTGGAATTGCTGCGCGATGCCACCAACCGCCAGTCACACCGCGAAGACGCCGATTTCCAGTTTCATCTGGCCATCGCCCGCGCCGCCCAGAACAACTATTTTTCCACCGCCATGGAAGCGCTGAAAGATCACATCGCAGTCGGCATGAAGTTTCACGGTGCCTCGATCAAACGCGAAGCATCAGGCCTCACGCGGGTGTTCGGCGAGCATGAAGCGATCGCGTCGGCCATCGCCAACCGTGACGAAGACGAAGCGCGAAAGCTGATGCTGGAGCATTTGAAAGGCTCGCGCGAACGGCTGTTCCAGTCGTCGCACCAGTAGCTCTCAGGCACCGCCCAGCCAGGCTGTTTTCGAAACATCGTTGCTCTCCGGCGGCAGAAACGGTATCTGGCGGCATGCAGCCCGTATCGATGAGAGCGATATGAGCGCTACGTGCATCCTTTACAAAAAATGGCAGAAGACCGATGGCTCGCAAGATCAGAGAAGATTTCTCGTCGTCGCAGGAAGAGCAGGAGCCGACGCTTTGCCCCCTGTGCGAACGGATGATCCCGGTTGGCGATGAAGACGCCCATCACCTTGTTCCGAAAAGCAAGGGCGGCAAGCAGACCGTTCTGCTGCATAAGGTCTGCCATGACCAGATTCATGCCGTCTTCACCAATGCGCAGCTCGCCAAGACATTTTCGACGATCGAGGCCATCCTCGACAACCCCGACATCCAGAAATTCGTTTCCTGGGTAAAAAGCAAGCCTGCCGGCTTCTCCGGCTCGGCAAAGGAATCGCAGCAGGGCCGAGGACGGCGATAAGAGACGTCGTCCAGCCCCAAGCATGTGAAAACCGGGGCGAAGGCCTGTTCGGCCTAGATGCAAAAAAGGCGGCACGATCGCTCGCACCGCCTCCTTCCTCCAAACCAGCATCTTCAGAAGCTGGCCCGGCAAATCCCCAAAACATCCTCGACGCTCATATCCACCGGATTATTTTCCATCAGTCGGCGGATCGCATGCACGTCGGCGGCATCACGCGAACGACTTCTTCAGCGTCGCATAAATAGCCACTCCCATGTCAGCTTCGGCCCTGCGTATACCCTCATGGGCTAAATGGACGCGTCAAAAGAAACCTGCAGTCTATCGACCCGTAGCTTGATCTTCCTGCCATCAAGGTACTCGAGTCCTGACAAAATTTCGTCAGAAATCCGCAAGTCCCCGACATGCAGCACCTCACCCCGAAGCGTGCCGGTTACCGAATATCCCCATGCGTCATCGATGGAAACAATCTCCTCGGCAACATCATCTCCGACTTCGCTCATCTCCCAGTCATCTCCAACCTCATCGAAGAAGAAGAAACCGAGGTCGGCGGGATAGCGCTTCCCGGCTTCAATCGGCTCATGGCACCAGACCATAAAACACGACAACACATGTCGGCCAATTTTCAGCGTAACATTCTCTTCGACGTCATTGTCGATCTCAATGACTTCTGCGTCTTGAGTCATCCCGCATGCCCCTGCGATTATCGGTAGACTGACCCTTCCCACAGCCTGCACACACTCGCAAATGCAAAAAGGCGGCACGATCGCTCGCACCGCCTCCCTCCTCCAAAACCAGCATCCTCAGAAGCTGGCCCGGTAAATCGCGAGCACATCCTCGACGCTCATATCGGCTGGATTGTGATCCATCAGCCGGCGAATAGCATGCGCATCAGCGGCAAAGCGCGGCAAGTCCGCTTCTGTCGCACCGTGCTTGGCAAGCGACATCTCAATGCCGAGATCGGCACAGAAACGATGCGCCGCACCGCTCAAATCCGCCTGCGACAATCCCTTGCCGAGACCAAGTGCTTCCGCCACTTCCGCCGTCTTGTCAGGCACGACCGGCTGGTTGAAGGCCAGAACATGCGGGAACACGATGGCATTGGCGAGCCCGTGCGGCAGATGCAGGAGCGTGCCGAGCGGATAGGCGATGGCATGACCCGCCGCCGTATTGACCGGCCCGAGGCAGATGCCGCCGTAATAGGAGGCGAGCATCATGCCCTCACGGGCTTCCCGGTCCGATCCATCCTTTACGGCGCGGGCCAAAAATTTGCCGACGAGATGAAAACCCATGCGGGCAAACCCGTCGATCATCGGATGCGCGCGTTTGCTGGTAAACGCCTCGACGCAATGCGCCATGGCATCCACGCCGGTCGCGGCAGTCACAGCCGATGGCACCGAATAGGTCAGTTCCGGGTCGAGCACAGCGAGATCGGCAATCAGATGCGGGCTTTCGACAGCGATCTTGGCTCCGGAAACCGGGTCGGTGATCAGCGAGCGGATACCGGCTTCCGAACCGGTGCCGGCCGTCGTCGCCACCTGCGCCAGCCGCGTGTTTCTACCGGCAACCTTGTTGGGACCGGCAACATCGGCAAGCACCTGTTCGCCATCCCAGAGCGCTGCCACCAGCTTGGCGACGTCCATGACGGAACCACCGCCGAGACCGACGACGAGATCGGGCTTGGCCGCGCGGGCAGCAGCCAGCGCCGCATTGAGCGTGGCGATTTCCGGCTCGCCGGGAATGGCGTCAAACAGAGAAACCTTGCCCGGCAGTTTCAGGCGATCGACAAAACCGGCGGTGATCGGCGTTGCAATCACCAGCGTCGAGGCAACGTCGCCGGCCCAGTTACCGACTTCACCGACAGTGCCGGCGCCGACAATCAGCCGCTTTGGCTGATGCAGGATGATGACGGGAGCGCTGCTCATGCCTTGCCCCCCTTACCGCCGGTCACCAGCTTGCGGGCATAGGCGATCGCCTCCAGCATATTGCCGTGGTTGGCGATGCCCTTGCCGGCAATGTCGAAGGCCGTACCATGGTCGACCGACGTGCGGTCGATCGGCAGATCGACGGAGACGTTGACGGCCGTATCGAAGGCAACGAGCTTGATCGGGATATGGCCCTGATCGTGATACTGCGCGACAACCAGATCGAAGGCACCCGAATAGGCGCGGTGGAACACGGTGTCGGCCGAGATCGGGCCATAGGCATCAATGCCTTCGGCCCGCGCGGCGGCAACGGCCGGGGCGATCTGGTCATCGTCTTCGGTGCCGAAAAGGCCGTTTTCGCCGCAATGGGGGTTGATGCCCGCAATCGCGATACGCGGCGCGGCATAACCGGTGCGCTTCAGGTGGTCGTTGCCGGCCTTGATCGTTGCCAGAACCCGTTCGGTGGTGGCGCGGCGGATGGCCTCCTGCAGCGAAACGTGGGTGGAAACGTGGATGACCTTCAGCTTTTCCGAGGCCAGCAGCATATAGGCAGCCGCCGATTTCGTCAGGCTGCGGAGCATGCCGGTATGGCCGTCGTAATGATGGCCGGCGAGGTTGAGCGCTTCCTTGTTGATCGGCGCGGTGACGACGCAACCGATCACGCCCGCTTCGGCATCGCGCACCGCCTTTTCGATAAAGCGGAAGGCCGCATCACCGGCAACCGGCGACAGCGTGCCCCATGGCAGCGGCGCACCTTCGATCGGCAGATCGACGACGTAGGGCGTCAGATCGATGTCAACGTTGAGCGCTTTGCGGGCGGCTTCCAGCGTCGGCAGATTGCCGTAGATGCGGGTATTGGCGCGGTCTGCGTCGCCCATTTCGGCCAGCGCCCGAACCGTGATTTCCGGTCCGACGCCGCACGGGTCACCCATGGTGATGCCGATGATATTGCTCATGATTATTCTCCCACTGCGGTGCTGGCCCAGCCCGGTGCCAGACGAACATATTTAATAGTGCGCCTGTAATAGGTGTAGGCGATGTGAAGACTGCCGTCGGTGCCTTCCAGCAGCCACGGATAGGACATTTCCTTGTTGTGACCGTCGATGGAATTGTTCGACAGGCAGGTGCCCGGACCATCCTCGATGACGATCCGTTGCGAAAAGCTTTTTGCTCCGTCATCGGAAATGCAGACGGCAACCGGCGCACGCGGCACGCCCCAAATCGGCACGCAGCCGCCATCCGGGTTTGCATCCGGCCGATCGTCATCCTCGCCCAGCTCGTCGTAAAGCGATGCGCGGCGGTCGCTCGACATTTCCGCATTCACTGGATTGCAGATCATCGCGATACGACCGTCTTTCAGCGTGATCGCGGCAACGGAAGAGTTGTTATTGGGCACATCCGTCGCCTGCGGCACAGCCCATGTGCGGCCGCCATCAGCGCTCTCGGTACGATAGACGAAATCCGCCTGACGACGGCGAAACACCGCCACCAGCTTGTCACCGCCGAGCGAGACCGGGCCCATATGCACACAGCCGGTCGACTGGTCGAGATCTTCGAGAACCCAGGTCTTGCCGCTATCCTTCGAGATGCCGACAGCAGCACGATCATGGCTGCCGTTCCATTTCTGGCCCGGACGCTGGATGCAGCGAAAGATCGGCAGAAGCCATGCGCCATCTTCCCGCACGGTCAGCGGCGCGCGAACAAAACAGCCGCGCGGCAGGTCGAGATAATCTCCTTCGCCCGCCGTCAGTTTTGTCGGATCGCCGGCATCGCGCGAAATTTCCGCCATGCGGATCCGGCATTCGTCCTGATTGCCGGACGGCTGCGAGGTATGGAACAGGATCAGCTTTCCGCTAGGCGCGGCAAACAGAACCGGGTTCTGTTCGGAATGCTTTGGGTCAAAACTCAGACGCTGCGGTTCGCCCCACTGGTCTGAACCGTCGGCGAGAACAGACGCGAAGACGGAAATGTCCGACTTGCCTTCCAGCGTGCCGCCGAACCAGGCGCAGATCAACGCGCCGTCATCGGCCAGATGCAGGAAGGATGCATGGTTCTGGATCATCGGCGAGGCAAGCATTGCCTCATGTCGTCCGGGGCCAACGGCTTTCACCGTGCCGTTCATGACGGTTGCAATCTGTTCAGGCGTCATCAGGGTCTCCTCTTATCTCCATGAAAATCACCCAAATAACAAAGTTGTCAAGTTTGAAAAATTTGCCAATTTGCCATTGACGATCACATTACCAGACACATGTTGTTGAAATTAAATCGTTTTATGAAAGGCAAATTTGTACAAATTGACACTTCCGAATATTTAATTTGACAAACTTGCAAAGAAATCCGATGGTCTCGGCCAGCTCAACAGGCGCCGATCAAGGGACGGAGGCATCCCGGTCGAAGCAAAGGGCCAAGGAGGAATGCCTTCAGACCGCGCAAGTAAGAACAGCCGGCGCGTCATGAACAGCAAGCGGTGCACGTTTGCACCCAGAGGGAGGAGAATGACATGAAGACTTCGAAATTGCTTGGAGCCCTGCTGGGGTCCGTTCTCGCACTCGGCACCGGCATCGCGCCGGTTCAGGCCGCGTCGACAGATATCAAGATCGTCCTGCCGGAAGAGGCCGACCTGCTCGAGCCCTGCATGGCGACCCGTTCCAATATCGGCCGCGTCATCATGGAAAATGTCAGCGAAACGCTGACCGAACTCGACGTGCGCGGCAAAGAGGGTGTCATGCCTCGCCTCGCTGAAAAATGGGAACAGACCGGCGATGGCGCCTGGCGTTTCCATCTGCGTCAGGGCGTCAAGTTCTCCGACGGCAAGGCGTTCGGCGCCAAGGATGTCAAATATTCGTTCGACCGCATTTTCAGCGACAAGAACATCTGCGAATCCCGCCGTTATTTCGGTGGCATGAAGTTCGACGTGAAGGTGGTTGACGAAAACACCATCGATTTCAAGGTCGACCCGGTTCAGCCGATCCTGCCGCTGCTGCTGTCGCTGGTCACCATCGTTCCGGAAGGCACGCCGCTGGAATTCGTGCGCGAGCCGATCGGCACCGGCCCTTACAAGCTGTCCAACTGGACGCCGGGCCAGCAGATCGTTCTCGATGCCCGTGATGATTATTGGGGCAAGAAGCCTGCCGTCACCAAGGCAACCTATCTGTTCCGTTCCGATCCGGCCGTTCGCGCCGCCATGGTTCAGGCCGGCGAAGCAGATCTCGCACCGTCGATCTCGCAGGTCGAGGCCACCAACGAAAAGACCGACTTCTCCTATCTCGACAGCGAAACCGTCTATCTGCGTATCGATGGCAATATCGCACCGCTCAACGACGTCCGCGTCCGCAAGGCGCTGAACCTGGCCATCGACCGTCAGGCCTTCATCGGCACGCTGGTTCCGCAGGATGCCGTTCTCGCCACCGCTCTGGTGCCGCCGACCACACTCGGCTGGAACCCGGACGTCAAGGTACCGGCTTACGATCCGGATCAGGCCAAAAAACTGCTCGAAGAAGCAAAGGCTGCAGGCGTTCCGGTCGACACCCCGATCACCGTTGTTGCCCGCACGGCCAACTTCCCGAACGTGACGGAAATCATGGAAGCCATCCAGGCGCAGTTGCAGGATGTCGGCTTCAAGATCGACCTGAAATTCGTCGAAGTCGCCGAACACGAGGTCTATTATTCGAAGCCGTTCAAGGAAGGCCGCGGCCCGACGATCGTCGCTGCCATGCACGACAACTCCAAGGGTGACCCGTCCTTCACCATGTTCTTCAAGTATGACTCGAAGGGCACGCAGTCCGGTTACGCCGATCCGAAGGTCGATGACCTGATCGCTCGCGCCTCTGCCGCCACCGGTGACGAACGTGCAAAACTGTGGTCGCAGCTGATCGCTTACGTCCACGATGATCTGGTCGCCGACGTCGCCCTCTTCCACATGGTCGGTTATTCGCGCGTCTCTGAACGTCTGGACTTCAAGCCCAGCATCGCCACCAACTCCATGCTGCAGCTCTCCGAGATCGGCATCAAGAAGTAACCACCCCAACCTCAGAAGCGATCCCGCACCACAAGCGCCGGGATCGCCCCAATCGAAGCGAAATGGGCGGCGGCTGCGTCGCCGTCCATTCCAGCAATCGAGGTCACCATGCTCAGTTTCATCCGCAAGCGCGCCTTTGCCAGCCTCATCTCCCTTATCGGGTTGCTGGTCATGGTGTTCTTCCTGTCGCGCCTGACGGGCGACCCGGCATCGCTCTTCCTTCCCGTCGAAGCTTCCGCCGAAATGAAGGCCGAGTTCCGCGCCCTTCATGGTCTCGACCAGCCGCTGCTCGTGCAGTTCGGTCAATATGTCGGCAACGTTCTGACCGGCGATCTCGGCGAGAGCTTGCGCAAGGCCCGCCCTGCCCTTGATGTCGTGCTCGAAGCCTTCACATGGACACTCTGGCTCGCCGTCATCACCATGACGCTGGTCACGGTCTGCGCCATCGTCGTCGGCTCGCTCGCCGCCTTCCGCACCGGCGGTTTCTTCGACCGCTTTTCCTCGATGGTCTCGCTGATCGGCGCATCCGTCCCGGATTTCTGGCTCGCCATCGTCGCCATCGTCGTCTTCGCTATCCAGCTCTCATGGTTGCCGACTTCGGGCACCGGCTCGCTGTCACACTGGATCCTGCCAATCTGCGTGTTGTTCGTGCGCCCCTTCGGCATCATCGTTCAGGTTGTGCGCGGCTCGATGATTTCGGCGCTGTCGTCGGCCTATGTAAAAACGGCCCGTGCGAAGGGCGTCAAATCCGGCCCGATCATTTTTGTCCACGCCCTGCGCAATGCCATGCTGCCGGTCATCACCGTCATCGGCGACCAGGCCGCAAGCCTCCTCAACGGTGCCGTCGTCATCGAAACCATCTTTGGTTTCCCCGGCGTCGGCAAGCTGATGATCGACAGCATCCTGCAGCGTGACTTCAACGTCGTGCTGGCGGCGATCCTCGTCACCGCTTTCGCCATCTTCCTCATGAACCTCGTGATCGACCTTGCTTACGCGCTTCTCGATCCACGCATCCGCTACTGAGGAACGATATGACCATGGCCATTCAATCCACACCCGCCCCCAACCCTAAAGAAACCATCGCGGAAGAACCGAGCGCTCTGGTGCGCATGGGTCGCATGCTCTGGGCCGACAAGTTCGCCCTCTGTGCCGCGATCTTCCTCGTCTTCGTCATCGTCATGGCGATCATCGGCCCGACTTTGCTCGATGATCTCGCCACCAAGCAGAATCTTCGCGGCCGCAACCTCGCGCCCTTCATGTTCGACCGCGAATGGTTCATGTGGCTCGGCGCCGATGCGCTCGGCCGCCCGCTCTGGCCGCGCATCATCGTCGCCACCCAGAACACCATCATGGTCGCTGCCGGCGCCGTGCTGATCTCGGCCATCATCGGCACCCTGCTCGGTCTGATCGCCGGTTTTGCATCGGAACGCACCAGCCAGATCATCATGCGTCTCGCCGACGTCATCATGTCCTTCCCGTCGCTGCTGGTCGCGGTGATCGTGCTCTACATTCTCGGTTCGTCCATCATGAACCTCATGCTGGTCCTGTCGATCACCCGTATCCCGGTCTACCTTCGAACCACCCGCGCGGAAGTGCTGGAAATCAAAAGCCGCATGTTCGTGCAGGCCGCCAAGGTCATGGGCGCATCATCGAAGCGCATCCTGTTCCGCCACATCCTGCCGGTGGTGCTGCCGACGCTGACAACGCTTGCCACGCTCGATTTCGCCTATGTCATGCTGGCGGAAAGCGCCCTCTCCTTCCTCGGCATCGGCATCCAGCCGCCGGAAATCACCTGGGGCCTGATGATTTCTCAGGGCCGTCAGTACCTCACCAATGCCTGGTGGCTGTCCTTCTGGCCGGGTCTGGCGATCATCTTGACCACGCTCTCGCTCAACCTTCTGTCCAACTGGCTGCGTATCGCGCTCGACCCCGTCCAGCGCTGGCGCCTGGAAATGAAAGGACCGAAAAATGGCTGATCATCTTCTCGAAGTCCGCAACCTCTCGGTCGATTTTCACACCGCAACCGGCACCGTTCACGCCGTGCGCGACATCTCCTATTATCTCGACCGTGGCGAAACGCTCGCCATCCTCGGCGAGAGCGGTTCCGGCAAGTCGGTATCGTCGTCTGCGATCATGAACCTGATCGACATGCCGCCCGGAAAAATCGCCTCGGGCGAAATCCTGCTCGACGGCAAGGACCTGTTCAAGATGAGCAACGAGGCCCGCCGGGAAGTGAACGGCCGTCGCATCGCCATGATCTTTCAGGACCCGCTCAGCCATTTGAACCCGGTTTACACCGTCGGCTGGCAAATGCGTGAGGCGCTCAAAACCCACGGCAAGGGCAATACTGAAGCTCAGGCCGAAGCATTGCGCCTGTTCAAGCGCGTCGCCCTGCCCGATCCGGAACGGTCGCTCGACAAATATCCGCACGAATTTTCCGGCGGCCAGCGCCAACGTGTCATGATCGCCATGGCGCTCGCGCTCAAGCCTGACCTGCTGATCGCCGACGAACCGACGACCGCTCTCGACGTGACGGTGCAGGCGGAAGTGCTGAACCTGCTGAAGGAACTGCAGCGCGAAACCGGCATGGGCGTGCTGATCATCACCCACGATCTCGGCGTCGTCTCCGAAGTCGCCGACCGCGTCGTCGTCATGGAAAAAGGCCAGCTGGTCGAAAGCGGCACGGTGCGCGAGGTCTATCACAACCCGCAGCACGCCTATACGAAAAAGCTGATTGCCGCCGCCCCCGGCAAGGGCGACATGCACGAACCGGAAGCAACCGGCGACGCCATCCTCAGCGTCAAGGATGCCCGCAAGTTTTACGGCGGTTTCGAAGCCCTGAAGGGCGTGTCCTTCGACCTGAAGGCCGGTGAAACCGTCGCCGTCGTCGGCGAAAGTGGCTCCGGCAAATCCACCCTTGCCCGTATCCTGCTGCGTCTGGAAGAGGCCGATGGCGGCACCGCCAAGTGGAAGGGAAAAGACCTTTTCACCATGTCGCCGGGTGACCTGTTCAAGCTACGTCGCGATCTGCAGATGGTGTTTCAGGACCCGACCCAGTCGCTCAACCCGCGCATGACGGTATATCAGCTGATTTCCGAGGCCTGGGTCATCCACCCGGAAATCCTGCCCAAGGCCAAATGGCGCGAACGCGTGACCGAACTGCTCGGTCAGGTCGGTCTTTCGCCGGAACATATGGGCCGTTACCCGCACCAGTTTTCCGGCGGCCAGCGTCAGCGTATCGCCATTGCCCGCGCGCTTGCGCTCGAACCGCAGCTGATCGTCTGCGACGAGGCCGTCTCGGCGCTCGACGTTTCGGTTCAGGCGCAGGTGATCACACTGCTCGACAAGCTGCGCAAGGAAATGGGCATCGCCTTCATCTTCATCGCCCACGACCTGCCGCTGGTGCGCGATTTCGCCGATTACGTGATGGTCATGCAGAAGGGTGAAGTGGTCGAATTCGGCACCGTCGCCCAGGTCTTCGACAACCCGCAAAAGCCCTACACGCAGGCCCTTCTCGCCGCCAGCCTCGATCCCGACCCGGATGTGCAGGCGGCAAACCGCAATGCGCGTCTGGCAACAGCATCCTGATTTGATTGATACCGGAGTAGAATGATGACCAAGAAAGCTTTTGTCGCGATCGTGACATGCTTCAACGACGACGAAACCATCAATTACGAAGCGACGCGCGCGCAGGTGCGCCGTCAGGTGGCTGCCGGAAACAACATCATGTGCGCCGGCACCAATGGCGATTTTTCCGCCCTCACCTTCGGTGAAAAGGTAAAACTGCTGGAAGAAGTGGTCGATGAAGTCGGCGGCAAGGTCGATGTCATCGTCAATGCCGGCATGCCCGCCACGTTCGAAACCTTGCAGCTGGCCAAGGAATTCGACCGCATCGGCGTCACCGGCATTGCCGTCATCACGCCCTTCTTCATCGCCTGCACGCAGGACGGGCTGATCCGCCACTTCTCGACAGTTGCCGATGCCGTCAACACGCCGGTCTATCTTTACGACATCCCGGCCCGCACTCAGAACCATATCGAGCCGGAAACCGCGCGCAAGCTGGCCACCCACGGCAACATTGCCGGCATCAAGGATTCGGGCGGAGCGCAGGAAACGCTGGCCGCCTATCTGCAGGTCTCCAAGGACATCGAAGGTTTTGAAGTCTATTCCGGCCCGGACCATCTGGTCCTGTGGTCGCTGCAGAACGGCGCCGCCGGCTGCATTTCCGGTCTCGGCAATGCCATGCCAGACGTTCTCGCCGGCATCGTCGGCGGCTTCAACTCCGGCAATATCGCCGAGGCAGAGCGTCAGCAGGAAATCTACACCGCCTTCCGCACCGACCTCTACCAGCACGGTTTCCCGCCGGCGATGGTCAAGCGCGCTCTCTACCTGCAGGATTCGTCCGTCGGCGCCAGCCGCCAGCCGGCTCTGCTGCCGAACGCCGAGCAGGATGCAAAAATCGGCGAGACGCTAAAGAAGTTCGGCCTGCTGTAATCAGCCTGACCAGATCCAAAGAAAAAAGCGCTGCGGAGAAATCCGCAGCGCCTTTTGTATTTCGCCCCTCTCTACGCCGTCCTCCTCGGGCTTGTCCCGAGGATCTAACCACCTCGCCTCAAACGAGACGCAGCAGATGCTCGGGACAGGCCCGAGCATGACGACGTCAGCGCCAAATCAAGCAGCGCTTGCCGCCTTCTTCTCAGCGATACGCGCGCGGATAGATTCCACGTCGGCCTTCGGCGTCGCCTTGAACAGGGTCTGCGTGTATTCGTGCTTCGGGTTCGAAAACACCTCGTCGCGCGTGCCGTATTCGACCGCCTCGCCAAAATACATCACCATCACCTCGTCGGCGATGTAACGCACGACCGACAAGTCGTGGCTGATGAAGACGTAGGTGAGGTTGAACTCGTCCTGCAGGTCGGCCAGCAGGTTGAGAACCTGTGCCTGAACCGAAAGGTCGAGCGCCGAGACCGGCTCGTCCAGAACCAGCAGCTTCGGGTTCATCATCAGCGCGCGCGCGATGGCGATACGCTGGCGTTGACCGCCGGAGAACATGTGCGGGTAGCGGTTATAGTGTTCCGGACCAAGGCCGACCTTGATCAGCATTTCGGTGGCGCGGTTGCGGCGCTCGGCGGCCGACAGGTCGGTGTTGATCGCCAGCGGTTCGCCCAGAACATCGCCGATTTTCTGACGCGGGTTCAGAGAGCCGTAGGGGTTCTGGAAGATGATCTGAACCTTCTGGCGCATGTCCGAGGTCAGATGGCCCGGACGGGTGTCCATCTTCTTGCCGTCGATGATCAGGTCACCCGAGGTCGGCTCGTCGATGAAGGTGATCATGCGCGCCAGCGTGGACTTGCCGCAGCCAGATTCGCCGACGATCGCCAACGTCTTGCCGCGTTCCAGCTTGAAGGAAACGCCCTTCACGGCATGCAGGGTCTTTTTCGGCTTCATGAAGCCGCCCGGCAGTTCGTAATCGCGCTTGATGTCGCGAACTTCGAGCATGGTGTCGGTGGTCTTGATGTCGCTCATGCCGATGCTCCTGCAGAAGGGGCAGCTTCCGGATTGCCGTCGAAGAAGGCGGAAACCGTGGTCAGGCGGTCACCGGTGGCGTTTTCCGGCAGGGCCGCCAGCAGCGCCTTGGTGTAGTTGCTCTGCGGGTTTTCGAAGAGGGACAGCACGTCGGCCTCCTCCATCTTGCGACCCTTGTACTGCACGACGACGCGGTCGGCGGTCTCGGCCACGACACCCATGTCATGGGTGATCATGATCAGGCCCATGCCGGTGCGTGCCTGCAGGTCCATGATCAGGTCGAGGATCTGCTTCTGGATGGTGACGTCGAGAGCGGTGGTCGGCTCGTCGGCGATCAGCAGTTTCGGATCGCAGGCGATTGCAATCGCGATCATAACGCGCTGGCACTGGCCACCCGACATCTGATGCGGGTAGGCATGCAGGCGCTCTTCCGCATTCGGCAGGCCGACCAACTTGAAAAGCTCGATGGCGCGGGCGCGGCGGGCCTTTTTATCCAGTCCGAGGTGAATGCGCAGCACTTCCTCGATCTGGAAACCCACCGTGAAGCACGGATTGAGGCTGGCAACCGGCTCCTGGAAGATCATGGCGATATCCTTGCCGATCAGCTTGCGGCGTTCAGCGCCGCTCAGCTTCTGGATATCCTGGCCTTCGAACAGCATGCGGTCGGCGGTGATCTTTGCCGTTGCCGGCAGAAGACCCATCACGGCCAGCATAGAGACCGACTTGCCGGAGCCGGATTCACCGACGATGGCAAGCACTTCGGCCTTGTCGACGGAAACCGAGACGCCATCGACGGCGCGGAACCAGCCGGTCGAGGTTTCGAATTCGACGATGAGATTATCGATTTGCAGAAGCGACATGATCAGGACCTCTTCAGCTTCGGATCAAGCGCATCGCGCAGGCCGTCGCCCATCAGGTTGATGGCAAGAACGGTGATGAGGATTGCAAGGCCGGGGAAGGTAACAACCCACCAGGCGCGCAGGATGAATTCGCGGGCTTCGGCCAGCATCGTGCCCCATTCGGGAGACGGCGGCTGCACGCCCATGCCGAGGAAGCCGAGCGCGGCAAGATCGAGAATGGCGTTCGAGAACGACATCGTCGCCTGCACGATCAGCGGTGCGGTGCAGTTCGGCAGAATGGTGCGGAACATCAGGCGCAGCGGGCTGGCACCGGCGATACGGGCGGCCGTCACGTAATCGCGGGACTTTTCGGCCATCACGGCGGCACGTGTCAGGCGCACGAAATGCGGCTGCAACGTCACGGCAATGGCGATCATCGCGCTGTTGAGACCGGCACCGAGAATGGTGACGAGCACGAGAGCGAGCAGCAGCGACGGGATGGCGAGGATCATGTCCATCAGGCGCATGATGACCGTATCGACCCAACCGCGATAATAGCCGGCGATGACACCGACGACGATGCCGGCAACCAGCGACAGCGTGGTGACGACGAGGCCGACGAACAGCGAGTACTGTGCGCCGTAGATGAGGCGGGACAGGATATCGCGACCGATCGGGTCGGTGCCGAGAATGAAGGTCCAGCTACCGCCTTCCACCCATGCCGGCGGCTTCAGCACCGCATCGCGATACTGTTCGAACGGCGAATGCGGGGCGATGACCGAGGCGAGGATCGCGACGACAACGAGAGCGACGAAAACATATAGGCCGATAACGGCACCACGGTTTTCGGAAAAGTAGAACCAGAACTCCTTGAGCATCTGGCGGCGCATCTGGGCGCTGGAGACGGGCTCCGCAGCCTTCTGTGTGAGAGTGGCGTCGGCCATGGGATTTTGCTCCTTCTTAGTGGCGAATACGCGGATTGACGAGACCATAGAGCAGGTCGACGATCAGGTTGACGGTCATGATGATCGCAGCGATCAGCAGCAAGCCACCTTGGATGACGGCATAGTCGCGGCGGAACACGCTATCGAGGATCCACTTGCCGATGCCCGGCCACGAGAAGATCGTCTCGGTCAGGATGGCGCCGGCGAGCATGACGCCGACCTGCAGGCCGACCGTGGTGACGACCGGGATCATGGCGTTGCGCAGCGCATGGATGCCGATGACGCGGAACGGCGACAGGCCTTTTGCACGGGCGGTGCGGACGTAATCTTCCGACAGCACTTCCAGCATAGCCGAACGGGTCTGGCGGGCGATAACGGCCAGCGGAATGGTGGAGAGCACGATCGACGGCAGCGCCAGATGGCTGAGTGCCGAGGCAAACGCGCCCTTCTGGCCCGAGATCAGGCTGTCGATCAGCATGAAGCCGGTCACCTGCGGGAAATAGAACATCAGCGAGATGCGACCGGTAACCGGGAACCATTGCAGGATGCCGGAGAACAGGATGATGAGCAGCAGGCCCCACCAGAAGATCGGCATCGAATAACCGACCAGCGCGATACCCATCAGGCCCTGATCGAAGATCGATCCACGCTTGACGGCGGCGATGATGCCGGCCGGAATACCGAGAGCGACGGCGATGATGATGGCGCAGAAGGACAGTTCGACGGTCGCCGGGAACAGCGTCAGGAACTGGTCGAGAACCGGCTTCTTGGAAACGATCGAGGTGCCAAAATCACCGGTCAGAACGTTGCCAAGATAATCGAAATACTGGACGACCATCGGCCGGTCCATGCCGAGCTGCGCGGAAATCTGCGCATGGCGTTCCGGCGACATGACGCGCTCACCCGAAAGGAGCGCGACCGGATCGCCCGGAAGAAGGCGGATGAACGAGAACGCGATGATGGAGACCCCGATGAACGTCGGGATCAGGACGGCGAGGCGCCGCAGAAGGAAGCCAAACATTTTAAGCCTTTGCGGAAAGGGGGCGCGCCAGATTCATGTTTATTGTCAAGCCATGCATCGGGCCATTTCGGCGTAACCGCCATATTTTTAGGCATCTCATAAGAAAATGCCGCGGGAAACGCAATGTCTCCCGCGGCAAAAAGTTGTCAGAGTGCCAGATTACTCGGCGATATCGACAGCTTCGAAGGTGAAGTCGCCGAGCGGGCTCTGCGTGAAGCCGGTAACGCCCTTACGCATCGGAACGACGGACAGGGAGTGGTCGAGGGTCGCCCAGGGAGCGTCCTTCTTGAAGATGACCTGTGCCTGTTCGTAGAGCTTCGAGCGCTCTTCCTGATCCGAGGTCGACTTGGCCTTCTTCACGAGGGCGTCGAATTCCTGGTTGCACCACTGCGCGCGGTTGTTGCCGCCGACAGCATCGCAGCCGAGCAGGGTGTCGAGGAAGTTGTCCGGGTCGCCATTGTCGCCGGTCCAGCCGAGGATGGCGGCACCGTCACGGTCCTTTGCCTTCGAACGCGACAGGTATTCTGCCCATTCGTAGGAAACGATCTCGACCTTGACGCCGATCTTGGCAAAGTCGTCCTGGATGATTTCGGCAGCGCGACGTGCATTCAGCATGTACGGACGCGAAACCGGCATCGCCCAGACCTTCATGGAGAGGTCCTTGACGCCAGCGTCGGCCAGCATCTTCTTGGCGGCGTCGAGGTCGTACGTATCGTCCTTGACGTCATTATTGTAGGACCACATGGTCGGTGGGATCGGGTTGGTGGCAGGAGTTGCCATGCCCTGGAAGACGGCGTCAACGATAGCGGCCTTGTTGATCGCCTTGTTGAGAGCGATACGAACTTCCGGCTTGTCGAACGGAGCCTGCGTGGTGTTGTAGGCGAGGTAGGCGATGTTGAGGCCTTCCTGCTCGAGTACCTGCAGGTTCTCGTCAGCCTTCATGGCCTGCACGTCGGCAGCGTTCGGGTAAGGCATCAGGTGGCATTCGCCGGCCTTGAGCTTCTGGTAACGAACGGCAGCGTCGGTGGTGATCGCGAAGACCAGATCGTCGATCTTCGGAGCAGTGCCCCAGTAATCGGCGTTCTTCTTGTAGCGGATGATGGCATCCTGCTGGTAAGCGACGAAGGTGAACGGACCCGTGCCAACCGGCTGCTGGTTCAGCTGTTCCTTGGTGCCGGCCTTTTCGAGGCTGTCGGCATATTCCTTGGACAGGATCGAAGCGAACGGCATCGCAATGTTGGCGAGGAACGGTGCTTCCGGACGGTTGAGCGTGAACTTGACCGTCAGGTCATCGACCTTATCGATCGACTTGATCAGCTTGGGGAAGCCCATGCCCTCGGCATATTCCCAGGTGCCGCCGGTGATGTACTTGTTCCAGGCGTTCTTTTCGTCGACCATACGGCCGATCGAGAAGATGACGTCGTCAGCGTTGAATTCGCGGGTCGGCGTGAAGAATTCGGTGGTCTGGAATTTCACGCCCTTGCGGAGCTTGAACGTGTAGACCGTACCGTCCTCAGAAATCTCCCAGCTCTCTGCGAGGCCAGCTTCCGGCTGCGTCGTGCCCGGCTTGAATTCCAGGAGGCGGCTGTAGATCGGGTGGCCCGATGCGTCGAAGGTCGTTCCGGCGGTGTAAAGACCCGGATCAAAACCTTCCGGCGAACCTTCGGAGCAATATACGAAGGTTTTTGCGGCGGCGACGGTCGGAAGCATTGGCAGTGCGGCCAGTGCGAGTGCGGCGATAAGCGCGCGTTTCATGGAAAACTCCCCTTTTGTGACTTCTTGCCTCTGAGGCACCCCAGAGACAAACACCCGGACTGTAATCCGAGGTGGCCCTCTTACCTTCCCCTGGTGCCAGTTCGAGTCGGTGCGACAGATACAGAACGGCAGGCGGGGGTTGTCAACACACAATCGCGCAGGGAACCCCACTGCAGCAAGATTTACGTTAATGTATCATATCATTTGTTAAAGCAGAGGCCAGCGGATTGCTGCGCAACACAGGGCAGCGGAGCAGCCGACACTATTTCACAACAGACTTTATAAGAAAAATTGGGAAAGACATCACAAGCTCGATTGTATCGACTTCACACACACAAGAAGGCCAATACACCAGCCATTCGGAAAGCCGACAAACGGGAAAAACCAGAGGGTCGCTGCAGCCCGATATTCAACCGGATCCGCAAGCCGCACGCTCTTTCCGCGAAGGCTCTAACAGCCGGCCAACAACATCCACGCGGACGAGGCAATACCACGCAACGTGTGAGCCACAGGCACGCCGTCAGACGCACCTGCGGTACAAAAGGACCGGCCCCGTCCGTTCAAGCTGGCAAGGCGCCGGATCTCTTCGCAACCCAGGTCGCGACATAATCCATCAGTGGCGGTGACAGGCAATCATAAGGCTGCAGCCCCAGATCCTTCAATCTCGCCCTGACACCGTCCATCCGGCCCGGATCAACACCGGATTCAATGATTGACGACACGAAGGCGGCAAAACCCGGAGGCGCCCAGCCGCTTTCCTGAAACCGCTCGGGATGTATGAAATCCAGCCCCTGAAACGCATGCTCGCGCTCGACCGGTCCATACATATGAACTCCGCACTGCTTGCAGGCATGCCGCTGGATCAGCGCCGATGGATCGACCACGGCGAGCTTGTCACCATTTTCCGTAACCGTCACCTTGTCATGCGGCACCACGGCGACGATGGAAAAGTCGACACCCTTGGGTTTCCAGCACTTGGTGCAACCACAGGCGTGATTATGCGCCACCTGCCCGTCGATTTTGACCTTGACCGGCCTGTCAACGCATTCGCAGACCAGCGTGCCGCCGGAAAAACTCGAGCTTTCCGGTTTTACGCCACCATCGACCGCGGGATGAATGCGGACCTGAACTGCACTGTCCATAACAACGCTCCTCCTCCTAAGCGAGGTCCGTCCCGATCATCGGCGGCTGCCTCGTTTCATCACTGCTTCACTGCCGACGTGCCCGTAAAGGCATGAACATGAGGCCTCTCGAGCGCGCCGCCTGATCTCGCCGGCGACAGCCCATGGCATGCGACGGTTGCGTCACCCCTCCTCCCCTCAAACGGGAACAGTGTCGAAAGCGACAAAAGCAGAACCCGTCGCAAACGATGCGCTCGAAGCCGCCCCCCCCATTCGCTGATCTGCATCTTCTGCCCGCCAGCGGCAAGAAGGGCCTGCGCTCCACCATCAGCACCACAAAAGATAACGTCGCCACTGAAAACAGAAGTCGAAAGCAGCCGCCCTTTCTTTTCAAACGCAACGACTTCAAGGCACCTCCCAAACACGAGCCACCCTCACGCCATCAGCCGCTCAGTAAATCACCACGCCGCGGATGCTTTCACCCGAATGCATCAACTCGAAACCCTTGTTGATGTCCTCGAGCGGCATCGTGTGGGTGATCATCGGGTCGATCTGGATCTTGCCTTCCATGTACCAGTCAACGATCTTCGGCACATCGGTACGACCGCGCGCGCCGCCAAACGCTGTGCCCATCCAGTTGCGGCCCGTGACCAGCTGGAACGGACGCGTCGAAATTTCCTGGCCGGCACCCGCAACACCTATGATGACCGACTTGCCCCAGCCGCGATGCGAACTTTCCAGCGCCTGACGCATGACCTTGGTATTGCCAGTGCAATCGAACGTGTAGTCGGCACCGCCGATCAGGTCGCCGTTCCGCTTCGTCATGTTGACGAGGTAAGGCACGATGTCGTCACCAACTTCCTTCGGATTGACGAAATGCGTCATCCCGAACTTTTCGCCCCATGCCTTGCGGTCGTTGTTGATGTCGACGCCGATGATCATGTCGGCGCCGGCAAGGCGCAGACCCTGCAGCACGTTCAGACCGATACCGCCGAGACCGAAGACGATCGCCGTCGAGCCGATCTCGACCTTGGCTGTGTTGATGACCGCGCCGATGCCGGTGGTGACGCCGCAGCCGATATAACAAACCTTGTCGAACGGCGCGTCTGGATTGATCTTGGCAAGCGCGATCTCCGGCAGGACCGTGAAATTCGCAAAGGTCGAGCAGCCCATGTAATGGTGGATCTTGTCCTTGCCGATGGAAAAGCGGCTTGTGCCGTCCGGCATCACGCCTTGCCCTTGCGTCGAGCGGATCGAGGTGCACAGGTTGGTCTTGCGCGAGGTGCAGGAATAACATTCACGGCATTCCGGCGTGTAGAGCGGAATGACGTGATCGCCCTTCTTCAAGGAAGTGACGCCGGGGCCGACATCGACCACCACGCCCGCACCTTCATGGCCGAGAATGGCCGGAAACAGGCCTTCCGGATCTGCACCGGAAAGCGTGAAATCGTCGGTATGGCAGATGCCGGTGGCCTTGACCTCGATCAGCACTTCGCCGGCCTTGGGGCCGTCCAGCTGAACCGTCATCACTTCCAGCGGTTTGCCGGCCTGAACGGCGACTGCGGCGCGTACGTCCATATCCTACTCCCCTCTCTCCTTCACTGCGTGATCCTGCGGTCGCGTTCATCCAGCAGCGGCACATTGTATTCCATCAGCAACCGGTCGATTTCCGGCTGTTTATCCTTGATGAAGGCGTTCAAAACCCGCTTGAAACTCTGGTCGGCCGGCCGCACCCCCATGGTGATACGATAGACCATGCGCTGCCCGCGCTGCTCATGGATCAATGGCACAAGTACCATGTCCTTGCCCGCCCGCGCCGCATAATAACCGGCCATCGGGCCCCACAAGACGGCAGCGTCGATCGTACCCGTTGTCAGATCCTTCATCGCCAGTTCCGCCATAGATGGCATGACCCGCGTATCCACCATCAGTGGATAGACCTTGGCTTTGCCCATCAGCTTGGCCGCTGCCATGTTGGCGGTCGGTGGCGTGCCTTCCACGACGCCGATGCGTTTGCCGGCAAGTTTTGGATCGGCCAGCGTCTCGACACCGGCAAGATCGCTGGCCTTCGCATAAATCAGCACATAGGCGGAGCGGTAATAGGCATTGGTGTTCTGCACCAGTTCGTCACCCTGCGCATATCCCATGATGATGTCGCAGCGATTGGCACCCAGCGTGTTGCGCACGAAACCGGTGATCGACGGAAACCACGTGTAGGCAACCGACTTTCGCCCTGTTCCCTCCGCCACCATGTTCGCCAGCTTGTCCTCGAACCCGTCGCCGCTCTGATCGGAAAACGGCATGTTGGAGGGATCGGCGCACACCCGTAGCACGTCGGGATCGACAAGCTCGCCCGCTGCCCCCAGCCCCGCGCCTTGCGCCAGCACGGTATGCGGCAGGAAACTGACAGCCAGGCCCAACATCACGCCGCAAAGCAATGAAAGCCACGTGCACCTTGACCATCCAACCAAGACACCGCCCGCCATCTCTCAACCTCCCATGCAGGAGGCTTCGTAATCCTTGGCCCCTTTAGGCTTGTCCGCCTTTTTTGGCGGTCTCCCGCGCGGCGCGGCTTCAACCGCGCGTGCCCGCAGATAAACGTAGATATCGTCGAGATAACAATAGACGTTCTTGTTGTCGCCGAAGGCAGGCATGACGTTTTCCTTGCCGCCGCCGACATTTTTGCGGCCTTCCGCCACGATCGAGAGAAAACTCGCATAATCGAGTTTTTTCAGGCTACTGGCCAGTGCCGGGGCGTAACTCGAACCGACGCCATCCGGCCCATGACAGACATGACAGTCCGAATGATACCGCCGGTAGCCGCTGAACGTGTACCAATCGACGGTTCCGTCGGCGGAAATCCGAAAAGTCGGAGTGCCATCCTTGTCGAAGAATTTCCCGTCCTCTTCGCTCGCCACCGCCGCCTTTTCCTTGTCGTCGTCGGCAAAGACCGTTCCAGAATGCGAAAGAAAGAATATCGCTGCACAAAACCCGAAAACTGCCATGCGAAAAGCCATTGAAAAACCTCACACATCAAACATTTTTTGCATGCACGGAAGAACGCCGTTAGGACGCTTGCCCTTCGACACCAACAAGCCGCACGCCATGTCATCACAATGAACGATCCACCGATCCCGTGACGGGCCGCGCCCGACAGGCGCGACCCGTCTGCTCAGGTCCGTCATTCAGGAAGACCGAAAACCGTCAACTGACCGCCAAGCGTGGTGTAATCGGCAAGCGCCGCATAACCACCGACCGCACCGAGACCGGCCGTGCCGACCACCGCCGCGTCATCCTGGCCGCCGCGTCCCTGATCGACCGCACCATGCCAGGCGGCGGCGTTTTCAGGCGACAGCAACCCGCCGGCAAGACCGATACCGGCCCAGCCGCCAACGCCCGACAGCACGGCGATGTATTGCTTGCCGCCATGTTCGAACGTGTTGATATTGCCGATGATGCCGGAGGGCGTCTTGAACTTGTAAAGCTCCTTGCCGTCCAGATTGACCGCCTTGATGTAGCCTTCCAGCGTGCCGTAGAAGACCACGTCACCGGCTGTGGCGAGCGCACCCGACCAGACGGAGAACTGTTCAGGGATCGACCAGACGATTTCGCCCTTGGCGGCATCCCAGGCAATGAAATTGCCCATGCCGCCATGGCTGTCAGGTGCGGGATACATCGACACGGTCGCGCCGACATAGGGCTGCCCGGCCGTATAGCTCACCTTGTAGGGTTCGTAATCCATGCAGACATGGTTGGTCGGTACGTAAAAGAGTTTTGTCTTGGGTGAATAGGTTGCTGGTTGCTGGTCTTTGGAACCGAGCGCCGCCGGGCAGATACCGGTCGAGTTGGTATCCTCACCGTTCTGCTGTGTCGAATATTTGGCGACCACCTGCGGCCGACCATATTGCTCGCTGTTTTTGTCCATGACCACTTCGGTCGCCCAGTTGACCTTGGGATCATATTTCTTGGCGACCAGAAGCTCACCGCTGACCCGGTCGAGCGTATAACCGAAGCCGTTGCGGTCGAGATGCACCAGCACATCATGTGCCTTGCCACCGATCTCCATGCCGTCAACAAGGATGTTTTCGTTGACGCCGTCATAATCCCACTCGTCATGCGGGGTCATCTGATAGAGCCATTTCGCCTGGCCCGTATCGGCATCGCGCGCCATCAGCGTCATCGACCATCTGTTGTCGCCGGGCCGCTGCACCGGGTTCCAGGTGGATGGGTTGCCGGTGCCATAATAGATCAGGTTGCTCTTGGCGTCATAGGAGAACCAGCCCCAGGTCGTGCCGCCACCAGTCTTCCACTGCTCGCCCTCCCAGGTATTCATGCCGGAATCTTTGCCGACAGGCTTGCCCAGATGCATGGTTTTTTCCGGGTCAATCAGCGTTTCCGCATCCGGCCCGGTGGAATACGCCTTCCAGGCAAGCGACCCGTCTTTCAGATTGTAGGCCGCAGTCCAGCCACGCACGCCAAATTCGGCGCCGGAAACCCCGATGATCACCTTGTCCTTGACCACCATCGGCGCGGCAGTGCCGGACTCACCCTTGCCGCCATCGATCTGATCGCCGTTCTTTATCGACCATGCCACCTTGCCGGTCTTGGCATCGAGGGCCACCACCGTCGTATCGGCCTGGTTGAGGATGATCTTGCCGTCGCCATAGGCCACGCCGCGATTGACGGTATCGCAGCACATGATGCCGATGACGTTCGGATCCTGCTTAGGTTCGTATTTCCAAAGAATCTTGCCATCGTTCTTGAGATCGAGCGCGTAAACGATGTTGGGAAACGGCGTGTGGATATACATCACGTCGCCGATCACCAGCGGGCCACCTTCATGACCGCGCAAGACACCGGTGGAGAAGGTCCACTTCACCTGCAGGCTCTTGACGTTGTCCTTGGTGATTTCCTTCAGTTCCGAATAACGGTGATTGGCGTAATTGCCGGTCGGCATCGCCCAGTTTTTCGGGTCCTCCGACAATTTCGTCAGGTCGTCATTGGCCAACGCCGTACCGGCAAGCCCGACAGCCATGCTCGCGGCCAGAAGGCCGGCGGCTGCTAAAGGTATGAAAAGACCAGGCAGACACTCAATTTTTCCGATTACACGCATGCGACATCCTCCCGATGCTTATTATTCACACGAGGTTCGTCTTCACGAACGCTCGCATGCTCCAAGGCAGCCAGCGCTTCATGCTATGTGCGGGAATATTTCCGTCAGCGTGTCACGGTAAAAGGATGGGCCGAGGGCACCGTTACTGCCCACCCCACAAACCTTCGAAACCTCGCCCTCCCAAAAGCAAGGCCTTGAAGCCGGAAATTGCTTTTGACAATAGGTCATTAAATGACATACGGCAAGTGCAATAAAAAGATAGACTTACATAACGAATAAAAATGCTGCCACGCATCAACATATTTTGCGAAGGCGAAGGAGTATTACTTAAGAAAATCCAATAATATTACAAAATTGAACATATGACATATTTTCGCTTCGTTAACAAAACCCGGTCAAAGAAAGGGAAATATGAATGTCTAACGGATTTTTTCGCATTGCGATCTTCTTGGTTTCATTCCCGACGGCCACGATCGCATCAGCAACCGGAGACTACCCGACGGTTGCAGTCTACGATTACGTTCACGGATGCATGAAAGCCAATGGCGAAAGCCGGGACGCACTTCAGAGTTGTTCCTGCTCGATTGATGTCGTCGCCTCGATCATCCCTTACAAGCGTTACGAAGCGGCCGAAACCTTCGTCAGCCTTGGCCTGCAAACGGGTGAACGCGGTGTGCTGTTTCGTCAGGGCGCCGTTGCCAAGACCGCTGTGTCTGAACTGCGCCGCGCCCAGGCGGAAGCCGACGTGCGCTGTTTCTGAGAGGGGTGTCGGCGACAGGTCAGATGCGCCGACCTTTGTCCGGAAAGGCGCAAGTCCAGCGGACCACGCGAACAGCAGGGTGTTCGCTCGACCATTTGGCGATTTCGGAAGGCGCCAGAATCATGCATTGAAACAGCGATCCGCGACTTTCGAAGTACAGATGTTCTTTTCGGCAGATTTCCGGGCTGCTCACGAGGCAGACGGTCAGAACCAGATCGATCATATTCGCCATAGCTGCCTCGCGGATTTTGGCGCGCCTGCAAATTCGATCATTTCAAATTACGCGGCCACGCCGGAAGCGTCAACCTGAGCGGGAGCGTCGCATAACAACAGGCCATAGATCTTTTTGCGTCCCATATATTCGTCGGTGTTGACTTAACGTCGCCGAAAACTACCCTTGCGTGCATGGCAGCGCGTGAAACCGGCTGGGAGACCGGGGGCACACGCCACCTTTTGGGAGGAATTTCATGCGAACAACCATCTGTCATGACGCCCGCCCGGGCGCCCGCCTGCATCTGTATTTGAGTATCTGTCTCTGCGTCGCCGGCCTTAGCCTGTCATCGATGGGAAAAGCGCATGCGCAGGATGCCGCCGCCGGTGAAAAGGTCTTTACGAAGTGCAAGGCCTGCCATGTCACCGACACGGATCAGAACAAGATTGGTCCCTCGCTGAAAGGCGTGATCGGCCGCACCGCAGGCACTCATGCCGGGTTCAAATATTCCGCGGCCATGACGGATGCCGGTAAAGGTGGCATGGTTTGGGACGAGACGACACTCACCACCTATCTTCATGATCCCAAAGGCGTGGTCAAAGGCACGAAAATGGCCTTTGCCGGCCTGAAGGTAGACAAGGACGTCGCCGATGTCATCGCCTTTCTGAAACAGGCCTCACCCTGACGGCAGCGATCACCATCACTTCGGCGGCGACGGTTCACCCAGTACCTTGACCAGGGCATACAGCCGCTGCTCGATCAATGTCGGCACCTCGCAAACATAGGTGAGTGCCTGCACGCGTTCCTGAAAAATGCGGGTGCGAAACACCAGCTGCTCGCCGCGCATGGCCAGTTGCGCCTGATCGGCATCCGGTTTCGCACGCAGGGCATCGAGAGCAGCCCCTTCGGCGCGCAGGCTGGCTGCCATGTCCCGCTGGCGGTGCGCATAACGTGCAATGCCGGAAATCACGTGGGCGCGTTCACCGTTCATCGTCTCGAACAGGCCCTGCACCAGCATGGCACGACGTTTCTCCCTCGGCTCCTGCTGCAAGCCATCGCGAAACGCCCGGATTTTCTGTTGCGCCTCGGCAATCGGCAGACGCCGCGCTGCAAGGTCTTCCACGAGTTCGGCCAAATCCGCGTCCTTCGCCCAATCCGCAGCTTGTGGCGGCAGGTCCGGCCCGGTCCAGATCTGCCCGATCGACAGTTGCGGTACCTTGCGCTGGATGCAGGGCCAGTCGGGATCATCCCCCTGCGCGGCCATCAAGGGCAAAGGCATCAGGGCCGATATTACCGCGACGATTATCGCTCGAGCAAAAACCATCAGCCATTGCCTCCTGTATCGCGTTTGCGGCCGAGCAGGCCGTGAGCCGGGTCATAGGCAAAAATGGCGCCACCGAGGAAAAGCACGGTGAAACCGAAGACAATGCCGAGGGACATCCACTCGATGCGCCCGTAGAGGGCAAAACGGATCAGTTCCACCGCATAGGTGAATGGGTTGCCCTGGCAGATGCGGAAGAGAAGCGGGCTCGATTCCTGAATTCGCCAGAGCGGGTAAAGCGCCGAGGAGGCGAAATACATCGGAAAGATCACAAAATTCATGATGCCAGCAAAGTTCTCCAGCTGCCGGATCATCGACGACAGAAACATGCCGAGCGAACACAGCATCATGCCGCCCAGAAACAGCGCCGGAAGCACGAGAAGATAACCGACAGGTGGCGGCCGCACATTCCAGAACCAGGCAATCGCGAAAAACGCGTAGACCTGCACGACCGACACCGCGACACCGGCAAACAGTTTTGACACCAGCAGGAACCAGCGCGGAAACGGGCTGACCAGCAGCGTGCGCATGTTGCCCATCTCACGGTCATACACCATCGACAGTGACGACTGCATGCCGGAAAACAGCAGGATCATGCCGGCAAGGCCGGGCGTGATATAGACCTCGTAAAGCACATAGGTGCGGTAGGGCGGGATGATCGACACACCGAGCACCTGCCGGAACCCGGCGGCAAACACAAAAAGCCACAGAAGCGGCCGCACCAGCGATGACACAAACCGTTCGCGCTGATTGAGGAACCGCAGGCCCTCGCGGATCATGATGCCGGACAGACAGGCGAGATATTGCCGAGGCGTGAAGCCACGGGGTGGGTGTGGATGCAATGAGGTGGTTTGGGTGTGGAGGCTCATTGCCGGCCTCCCGCTTTGGGACTGGACAGATCGACGCTTGGGGAGGCTGGACGCGGCCTTTCAGATTCCCTCCGTTGGGGGGCAGATGTCAGCGCATCAGACAGAGGGGGCTGAGAAATGGTGCGGCGCATTCCCCACACGATGGAATCCTTGGAAACATGCCCGCCCTCTGCCCTGCCTGGCACCCCTCCCTCAAGCGGGGAGATCACCATGCGCGCGCCCGTTTCCGAAACCAGCCCGCCGAACGCCCCGGCGATATCCTGCGCACCCGCTGCGCGGACGACATCACCAACCGCACCCGAGGCCAGCACCCGGCCACCGTCGAGGATCACCACGTCGTCATCCTCCATCACTTCATCGATCAGATGCGTCGCCCACAAAACACCGATGCCATCGTCTCTCACCAGCGCCCGGATCGTCGCCAGAATGTCGGCACGCGCCTGCACATCCAGCCCTACCGTCGCCTCGTCAAGCAGCAGCAGCGACGGTCGGTGCAGCAGGGCGCGCACGATTTCCACCCGCCGCATCTGCCCACCGGATAGATTTTTGGCCTTGTCGTGCAGACGGTCCGCCAGACCGACTGTGTCCAGCAGCATGATGATCCGCGCCATCGCCTCGCGCCGACCAAAGCCATGCAGGGCGGCGTGATAGGTAAGATTTTGCGCAATAGAGAGGTCGAGATCGAGCGTGCGGGCCTGAAACACGATGCCGAGCCGCCGCAGCGCCTCGCTCGGATCGCGCCTGATGTCCCGGCCAAAAATGCGGATTGAACCGTC
Organism: Endobacterium cereale; assembly: GCF_009617585.1. Lineage (GTDB taxonomy): Bacteria > Pseudomonadota > Alphaproteobacteria > Rhizobiales > Rhizobiaceae > Neorhizobium > Neorhizobium cereale. Next base: position 349,416 of record NZ_WIXI01000049.1, read on the forward strand.
TTGCGTGTCGTAAAGTCGGCTGATCAGCGAAAACAACGTTGTTTTACCCGCACCGTTCAGCCCCAGAAGCACGGTAAAACGTCCGGCCGGAATGAAAAAGGACACGCCGGCGAGTGCCTTTTTCGCACCATAGGCGTGGCTGACATCGGTCACCTCGAGCGCGCTCGCACCTTTCTGCGTCGATATATGGTTATCACTCATCACATCCAGCTCCGCCCGCAGGAAACGAGCCTGCCTCTCCCCGGTCACCGCTCGTCATGGATCTGGCCGAACCATCGGGCTGCGTGAAGGCTGGGCCCTCTGCCTGTGCCGGCTCAGGGACAGGACAATCGCCTTCGGGCAACGGGATGGCGCTCGCTGCCCCCCTCGCAATCCCCATGAGATAACTCCTTTCCTCCAAGAACATGAGGCCGGCCAGACGTACCTGACCCGTGCTGGCCACGCCTCATGCAACACGTCAGTCCAACTCTACTTGATGGTAATCGTCCCCTTCATGCCCTTGTCCGCCAGGTCCGGCACCGACCATGTGTAACTGCCGGGACGAACTGCGGTGAACTGCACCTGCATTGTTCCCTCGCTGTCGAATTCCAGCCAGGCCGGCGCACCATTCATGTGAACCTCGAGATCGTTGATGACGATCTGGTTCATCCAGACATTGCGGAACAGATCGGTGACGAACTTGTATTCAAGCCCCGCCGCAGACGTGATCTTCCAGCGATAGCCCTGCCCCGCCACCAGCTCGAAATCCTTGCGGTTGACCACAAAACTATCCTTGGCCGACCCCAGGATCAGTTCCGGCACATCCTTGCTCGCCCGCGTCACCTTTTCCGTCGAAGCCGCAGGTTTGGCGGCCGGTTTGTCGTCGTCGTCATCATCCGCATCCTGCGCAAGACCGATACCTGCCGACAAAAACACCGCCGCCAAAGCAACCAGCCCAAGTCTCCGATAATCCAGCATGCTCTCCTCCTCCCATTGTCATCCCGATTGTGGTCATTGCGGTGAAACCACCACCCCCCAGGGCATCGCGCCCACGGTTATCGATTGCACCGGCTCGTCCGTCGCCACGTCGATGAAGGTGATGTCGTTGGAAACGCCATTGGTGCTGATGATGGTCTTCTGGTCCGGCGTGAACGCCAGCTGCCACACTCGCTGCCCCACCAGCACATATTTTTCGACCTTGTAGGTGGTGGTATCGACGACAGCGACGCGATTGGCCGGCCCCAATGCCACATAGGCCTTTTTGCCGTCAGCGGTGATGCGCACACCGACCGGCTGGATCGCTTCCGACCGCAACCCGGCAATCTCGAAGGTGATCTTGTGCTTTACCGCGCGGCTGGCATTATCGATGACGGACACCGTGCCGCCGATTTCCGCGCTCACCCACACTTCGGAACCATCCGGCTTGAACTCGGCAAAACGCGGCCGTGAATCCACCAGTACATTATGGGTGATCTCGTGGCTGTCGGTATCGATGAAATGCGCCATGTTGGTCGTTTCAGACGTGTTGACCATGGTCTTGCCGTCCGGGCTGATGCCCATGCCTTCCGGCTCCACCCCGACTGGAATTTCGGCGAGTACATCGCGGCTTTCGATATCGATAACGGTCACCAGATTGTCGTCCTCGTTGGCGACATAAAGCGTTTTTCCATCTGGCGAGAGCACGAACAGTTCCGGGTCAGGCCCGGAGGGAAGCTGCCCGACGATCTCATGGGTCTGCGTATCGATCACCTCGATCGTGTCGTCATCGCTGGCGCAGAGATAGATGAACTTGCCATCATGCGAGATGGTGATACCACGCGGGCGCTGACCGACAGGCAGGGTTTTGACCACTGTACCGGATGCCGTATCGACCACCGAAACCGTGTTGTCCTTCTCGTTCGACACATAGGCCATGAATGCAGAGGCCGGCTGCGCGCCCGCCACAAGGGACATCACTACAGCAGTGCAAAAACGCGATTTCAACGGCATGTCGGCCCCTCCCAAGGCTCTTGTTTCCTCATCTCATTTCAGCACGCATTTCGTCTCCGGCTGATCGATACCCAGCGTGTCCAGCTCGGAAACCTGATGCAGAAAGCCTTCCTGCGGCGAGGTCGAAACGACCGAATGCCCGTCGCCGATAAAGACCGGCTGCCTGAGTTGGTTGTTCCACGCGCGAAATGTCAGTTTTTGGCCCTTGAAGGCCGCTATCGAAAAATCCGGCGAATGAATAAAGGCCGCGATCCTTGCTGTATCGTCACTTTGTGTGCGTGTCGCCGCTTCGCCGATAATGCGCACCGCCGTCCAGGCGGACATGTCCTTGGACAACATCCTGCGGCCAGTGCTTTTCAAAAAGCGGTTCTGGATCTGCGTGCCACCCCATTGTTCGCTGGCAGGATGCCAGGCCAACGGCATCAAACCGGCCGTGCCGGCAACCGGTCTCGGCTGCCAGGTGCGATAAGGCACATAGGTTCCGAAAACCTCGCTCTCATCCGCCACCAGCAACACGTCATACTCGGGCATGCCTTGCGTAAAAACAGGCATCTGCCGCTGGATCTGCACCACCCCGCTATCGGTGCGCCGTGCCGTGCCGGTATCGACAAACTCCTTTTGCGCCACGATCTCGCCGCCGAACCGCTCTGCCGCCCGCCGCAGAGCCTCCGCGAACAGCCGGTCGCGATCATGCGAACCATAAACCAGCGCCCAGCGCCGCCATTGTTTCCAGATCAGATATTGCGCCAGCCCATCTGCCAGCATGCTGCGCGTCGGCACGGTGTGGAACAGGTTGGCTCGACAATCCTCTTCACGTAGCCGGTCATCCGTCGCCCCGACGTTAAAGACGAGAATACCCTTAGCCGCCGCGACATCGGCAAGCGCCAGAAGTTGTGACGGCGAAAGATCAGCCAGAATAGCGGTAACGCCCTTGCCGGCCAGCGCCTCAAACGCGGCGTTTACATCCGTGTCCGGATTTACCTCGGTCACGTCGAGCGAAAATGCCTGCCCGAGGAAACGGCCGGTCGTATTGTTATCGACAATCGCGACATTCGCCCCGGCCACCCCTTCATCGCGCGGCGGCACGTCCAGCACGGACAAGGCCAGTTGCGGCGCATAGGCGCGAAGATAACCGAGATGGATGTCGACCGGCGCCGGTTTGGCCGGCCCTGCCCGCGGTTGAGCGGGTTCAGTCAACGTCTGTGCCTGAGCGAGTTTGATTGCAGCTCCCCAGTCAGCCGCGACAGCGGGACGAACCGACATAAAAACGGGCAATAACAACCAAAAGAAAAACGAATGAAAAACACGCACCCTGCAAATCCACGATCGCAACGAAACGACGCGTTTCCTGCCGGCGCATGCTCCATGCACTCGACACGGCGATAAAAGCCGGAATTCACATCATTTCTCAGGTGCCCGTCGTCAATCTACATCACGCACGGCTCGCCGCAACCGGTAATTTCATAAAAAAATGTTTCGCGATTTATGAATATCCCGCTGCCTACCGCCGCCGAAGATGGCGGGCAGCCGACGTCTCGCAAATCACCAATTTGGTTCATCGAAATGTGCCGGTTGCCTTACTCGGTCAACCGGCTTCACGATCGGTTTGAGCCTTCAGCGTTCGGCCGCATCAGTCAGGTTGGCGGTCAGCCGATTGATGGTCATCAGCATTTCGTCGCCTTCCTGCCCGTCGACGGCGATCGCCTGCGCGATGCATTGCATCACCGCCTCCGACTTTGCCTCCAGCGCCCTGCCCTCGTCGGTGAGAAAGATGTCGACACGCCGTTCGTCATCGGTGCGGCGCGCTTTTTTCACAAGGCCCATCAGTGTCAGACGCTTCAGGAGCGGCGTGACCGTGCCGGAATCCAGCCCCAGGCGTTCCGAAATTTCGCCGACTGACAGGTTGCCCGCACTCCAGAGAAGACGCATGGTTAGAAATTGAGGATAGGTCAGCCCCAGCGGTTCCAAAGCCTGCCTATAGACTCGGTTAAAAGCCTGTTCGGCCTTGTAGACGGCGAAACAGAGCATCTGATCGAGGCCGATATCGGCGGTGGATTTGAGGCGCGTCTTCATCGCCAAAAGATAAATCGCGCACAATACAATTGCAAGTCATTGACAACCGTCACACGACGAACCATATTGTGCACAATACAGTTTTGCAAAATACAAAATTACATTCTGATCCATAAACCCAACCAAGGAGAAGACCTATGTCTGTTGATGCAAAATACAAGACAAGCGCCACGGCAACCGGCGGTGGCCGTGACGGCAAAACCTCGCTGGAAGACGGCAGCCTGTCGCTGCAGCTGGTGGTCCCGAAGGAACTGGGCGGTCCTGGCGGCGATGGCGCCAATCCGGAAAAACTCTTTGCCCTCGGTTATTCGGCCTGCTTCCTCGGCGCGCTGCGCGTTGGTGCCCAGCAGTTGAAAACCAAGGTTCCGGAAGGCTCCACAGTCGGCGCCACGATCGGTATCGGCCCGCGTTCCGAAGGCGGTTTTGGCATCACGGCTGCGCTCGACGTCTATCTGCCCGGCCTGTCGGAAGCCGATGCCCAGAAGCTGGTTGAAGTCACACATGATATCTGCCCCTATTCCAACGCCATCAAGGCCAGCGTCGACGTCGACTTTACCGTTCGCACCTGAAGACAGTAGCTGAAACGGAAAAGCCGGCCATCCCAGTGGATGGCCGGCTTTTTAATACCGCCTCATGCTCTTGAGGCCGAATGGCATGGCAGGCCGGATCGATATCGCGGCAAGCGTCGTCAGGCGCGGTCGCCAGCCACTTTCGTCATCGCCGGTCGCTCCTGCACCGCTACGACGGGTTCTCCCGATACGTCGCCACTCAGAATGCTGCGGTTGCGCCCACCTGCCTTGGCAAGATACAGCGCCGCATCTGCCGCCGAAACAACATGTGGTGGTTCCTGCGCATCGCTATTGTCGGCGATGCCGATACTCACCGTCGCCCGCACGGACCGGCCGCCTGCATCGACACAGAGCCCCGCCACCGCATGGCGGATCGCCTCGGCCAGTTCCAGCCCTTGCTGTGACTGCACGCCCGGCAGAAGAGCGACAAACTCCTCCCCGCCCAGGCGAAAGGCCCGTCCCCTGCCGGCAAGCGTCGCCGATACACTGGCAGCGATTGCCTTCAGGGCCAAATCGCCGACGTCATGGCCATGAGTATCGTTGATCTTCTTGAAGTGATCCACATCGATCACCAGAATGGAAAAGGGCGAGGTCTTGCCCGAAAGGGCAGCCGTGGCTTCATAAAAAGCCCGCTTGTTGGCAAGCGAGGTCAAGGCATCGGTATAGGCTTGCTCCTGCCACAGACGCGCTTCGCTCAAGTGGCGCATCTCGCGATCGATGAATGTCCCGAGAATCAGCGCCGCAGCCAATGATCCGACCAGTGTCGCCGGATAGGTCTGCATGAAAAGCGACAGCCCCTGCCCCGAAGACACGAAAAGAAGCAGAAGTGCCAGGCCGGATACGATCAAGCCAAGCAGCAGAAGGCTGCCAATCGACATGCCGAACCGCGGATAAACGAAAAACCGCCAGCCAAGCCCGACCACGCCCGCACAAAGCGAAGGCCGGATGGCCTGCCCGACAGCGAGATCGGTGATTTCCATGTGACCAACCAGCGCAATCAGGGCGGCGACCAGATAAGGAACAAAACCGCCGAAGGCGGCGGCAAAGGCGAGAAACAGAGATCGACCGTTGATGACCGTGCCGTCCGGCAGGACGACAGGCATCATCATGGTAATGCAGGCAGCGGCAGCAAACGGCAATCCGAGAACGAACCCCTTGAGCAACGGCGGAGGATTGAGCCGCTCAGTGCTCCCCAGGCACATGGCGACAAGCGCCATCAGGCCGATGATATTGAGAAGAAGGGGAAGCAGAGACATGCGCGGACCTATTGAACTCGCCGCTACACATAAAGCTTATGTAAAAAGGTCCGGTTAATAGGGGCGAACAAGGTTCATGAGCCGGAGAGGTTGCGAGGCACAAGGTTAGCTCTCACCCCTCAGCCCCGACATTTTGACGAAAGAGCAGGACTCTGTTTGCAACCCTGAACGCGCAAAAAAACGTCCAATTTGATCGCGCAAGCACAGTCGGAAAAAGTGTCGATTATCCGCCCCCGCCGGTCATCCCTAAGACCGACAAGGAAATTGCGATTGGGGCGCCAAAACGTTCAGGCCGTTGACAAAAGCCTGAGATCGAACTGCCGGCGGCCGGAAAAATCTTCTTCCAGGTTCCTTGGCGTATCGCGCCAGCCGACCGAAAAGCCTGCCGCCTCGCTGCCGCGTGGACTACCATCGAACAGGATTTCGCGTGACGTCTCAGCAAAGCGGATAAATCCAAATGCGGTCACCTCGATAACCCGGAAATAGCAGTCAACGTCATCGACAAAGGGCAATTCGCTGTTCAGGTCCTGCAGATACCGAAGCGCATCGGCAAAACCGGCGCCGAAAAACTCCCTGCCGTCGACATGGAGTTTTTTCGCGCGCTCTTCGACCATGATGTCTTCCAGGACACCGTCGAGAAATGTCATGTGCACGCCGGTTTCAAGTAGTTGCAGGTGCCTTGGGCGCATATCGAGATTGGCAGCCGCTATGATTTCCATTGCCTTTCGCGCCTCGTCTTCGCCGAGCGTCTCGACCCAGTGGCGATACATATCTTCCATGTCGGTCTGCACTATCGGCCGGTCGGATGTGACGTTCCCGTATGGACCCGCCAGCGGCTCGCAGCTTTCAGAGGTCATGCCGAAACGCAGCGGCCCTAGCCCTCGCTTGACCCTCAGGTTCCAGTCCTCGTCCATCAATGCTCCCTCATTTCGACAAGCGTGCGAGCCTGCGACCATGACGCATACCCGCTGACGAGCCCAAGCTGCCGCGCGAACACAGGCGGAGCGGAGATGATCTTGATGCTGGAAACCTCAGCTGGACAAGTCGTCAGTTGAACTTTGTTCGGCTTCGGCGGAGGTTTTGAATGGTTATGAATTTTGCACGGTCGCGCGCTTTGAGTACGGCGCATTTTATGACTTTGTTTTTGCTGTGAGGATTTTCGCGGCTTTTGGATTTGGTTGCGGGGGCAGGATTTGAACCTGCGGCCTTCAGGTTATGAGCCTGACGAGCTACCGGGCTGCTCCACCCC
>NZ_WIXI01000021.1 GCF_009617585.1 Endobacterium cereale
GAGAGACTTCGTCGCTAGCAGCGCCGCCGCCCTCGTCAGTGACCGGGTTATAGTCCCACACACCCGAAAACGTCAATGGGGAAAAGTGAGATCGTTGAGAATAAACGTATATGGTATTGATTTAAAAAGATAATATCCGTTCTTCCGTAAGCGGACGATAATTTCCGCGAGTTGCAAGGGCAAGTCCAGGCACCTTGGCTATGCGAATGCAGTCGACACCTCTGTATCAAAGAAGCCTCGTTTCCAGCTTTCGCTGAGATGCATTGAACTCGCATGGACGAAGCGATGCAGTGCTTGAACCTGCGACCATGCGATTAGGCGATTAGGCGAGCCGCAGACTGATAACGTGCTTCCGGCGATGCCACCAAATCCGTGGTGAGAGGGAAGCAGATTGCAGGCCACGTCTTGTCAGACTTCCATGTCGCGCTCTAACTCGAATCCGATTTTCTGGAGTTCGACCAGTTCGCCCATCCCTGCCCGTTCGATGCGGAGATATGAACCTGCAAACCGTTCGGCGCGATTACGTAGCCTTTGGCTCACAATTGATCTGCCGTTTACGGGCATCGATTTTGTTTGGAAAGGTCCGTCAGCGCATCGGTCGTGTTCCTGCGGAAAAACGCGTTGCACGCGATAAAGATGGGCCGTCACCTGCACTTGGTTTTTTTGAGGGTACCTGTAGCTTTGTTATAAAAGCCAATCCTTACGGGGGTGTTTTTTCAGTCAGTTGGCGCCCGCGCCGACCCGCCCTATTCTCTCGAAGAATGGACAGGTTGGTCGCATTGCAGTTTTCGTGCGGCTCGTCGAGAGCGGGAGCTTATCTCAGGCTGCCCGCGAGCTCAGCGTCGGGCAACCGACAATAAGCAAGCAGGTCGCGGCACTGGAGCGCCGGCTTGGCGCGCCACTGCTGAGTCGAACACCGAGGGCGTTACGCCCCACCCGAGCGGGCATCGATTTTTACGAGGCAGCCGTTCGGGTACCGAGTGATCTTGATGATGCCGAGAGCCGCAGTGAGCATGGTCATGACGAGCCGAAGGGGACCGTCCGAGTGGCGGTTCCGCCGATCCTGACCAGCATGATCATCGTCCCGAAGCTCCCGGAGTTTTACAGGCGCTGCCCTGACGTTGCCGTCGAATTCATCGTCTCTGAACGGTATGCCGATCTGATGCAGGAAGGTCTCGATCTTGCCATCCGTGTCGGTCATCTCATAGCTCCGGACTTGTGGCGCGCAGGATCGGCAGTATGCGGTTTGCGACTGTCGCCAGCCCAACTTATCTCGCAGGCCACGGCAAGCCGCTGAAACCATCGGACATCGCCTCACACCAACTCCTGCCGAACCGATATCTCTGCGCAATCATCGATTGGCATTTTAGAAATAGCGGCCGGGACGTCCAGTCCCACATGCAGGAATTTTCAGCTGCAACGGTCCGGCGGACATGCGCTCGGCCGCTCTCGCTGGCCTCGGGATTGTACAGAGCGCATGGCACTCTTCGAGGCGGAACTTCACTCTGACAAACTGGTCGAGCTGCTGACCGCGTCTGCCGCAGCGCCGGTCCCCTCTCCATGCGGCCTATAACAGCGCTCGAATTTCGCATCGGGTCCGGGTCATAAGCGATTTCATTTCGCAATGTGTAAAATGGGGAGCCAAGCCTCCGGCTTCTCAAGGCCATTGCATGGAGGAATAAAAGTTAGTCCTGCCCGTTGCCTTCTGCATGGTTTTTGAGTGCCTAAGTCTGCCGAGACAAGCTGTTGCAAACTGCAAGAGCAAGCCGTGCATGGGAGCACCAGCAATGCAAGGACAAGATGATCGCTCTGGTCACCGGGGCAAACAAGGGACTTGGAAAGCAGGTCGCCAAGGAGCTGAGCCCCATGGCTATACTGTCCTCGTCGGATCGCGGGCTCTCTCCAATGGGCAGACGGCCGCCGAGGATATTGGGCAAGGTGCCGTCACCATCCAGTTCGACGTGACCGATCCGCAGAGTATGGCCACCGCTGCCAAGCGCATCACAGCCGATTTCGGTCGCCTCGATCTTCTGGTCAACAACGCCGGCATCGGCCAGTCGGCGCGTTATCAATCAGGCGAGGAAGTCATAGCCGCAAGCGTGGCGAGTGTCGCGCCGCTGGATGAAGTTCACGCAGTCTTCGAAACGAATGTCTTTGGCGTTCTCGCCGTGACGCAGGCCTTGTTGCCGCTGATCCGAAAGTCCTCGGCAGGACGCATTGTAAACGTCTCGAGCGGAGTGGCCTCGCTGGCGCTCAACTCAGACCCCAATTTCCCCTTCCGCTCGTCTGACGGTGTCACCTATTCTGCATCCAAGACAGCCCTCAACGCGATAACCGTGGCGCTTGCCATCGAACTAGAGGGTGCAGGCATCAAACGTCGAGCTGCCGGACCGAGTTACACGGCGACCGCCATCAGCGATTTCCAGGGCACGGACGAGGTCGGAGCGCGTCCGCTTGTTCTTGCCGCTCTCGACACGGAAAGCCCGACCGGCAGTTTTACAGGACCCGATATGGCTGACAGCAAAAGTCCGAATGAGGTTCTCGGCAATGTGGCGATCATCACCGGAGCAGCAAGCGGGATTGGTCGCGCGATTGCCGAACTATTCATCGAACGAGGCGCCAAGGTGGTCGCCGTCGATCAAGACGCGACTGTCAACAGAATGGCATCTGCCAGCCTTGCGCCGCTGGTTGCCGACGTCACGATAGACGGCTGCGCGGAGAAAGCGGTTGCTATCGCCACAGAACGCCTCGGCAATCTCGACATCCTCGTCAACAATGCCGGCTACATCAACTATCAGCCTGTGGTCGAGACGACCCAAGAGGACTGGAAAAAGGTGATGACGATCAATGCGACCGGCTATTTCCTGTTCTCCCGCGAAGCGGCAAAAGCGATGCTCCCGAACAGGAAAGGCGCGATCGTCAACATCGCCTCCTACGCATCCTTCTTTGCCTTTCAGGTATATCGCCCTTATGCGGCCTCGAAGGGCACGGTCGCGTAGTTGACCCGGGCCCTTGCATTGGAAGTGGCATCCGGGTCAATGCGGTTGGTGCGGGGCATGTCGTCACCAATCTGCTCCATACCTGCCGCAATGACGGCCGGGGCTTCCTTACCCATCGCGGAAAGGCCGCCCCCATCGGCCGCTCTGCTGAACCCAGCGAGATTGCCAAGGCCGTCGCCTTTCTCGCCTCCGACCGCGCAAGCTTCGTCGTCGGATCGGTCTTCATGGTCGATGGCGGCTTAAGCGTCCAAATCGCTTGCTTCGAAAGGTGTGAAGGGCGGGAGGTACGAGCAGCCCGGAGGCTGCGATGCTCACCGCTCCAGTGGCATTCGATGATATCACGGTTCCTTCGAGCGGCTGATGCGAAAGTGATCCTAATCAATCTATACTTCGCATCCACGGGGAGCACGAGCGGGGCCGCGCTTCGCCTTCACGTGCTTTGGGGCGAAACGAACCGGCCACCAAGCCAGATCATGCCGCGGACAATCTGACCGTCGTTCCAACATCCACTTGGGAGCGTATCATTGCGCTGATGATTTTACAGAAAGCACTCCTGGCATCAATCTTCAGGCGGCCGCAGCAGAACCGCAACGCTTTCCCGCAATCGCTCGGCGAAATAACGATCCGTCTCCGACTGCTGCGCGAGCTTTGTGATGTAGGTCTCGATGTCGGACGTGATGCGGGTACCCAGTTCCGGATCGGCTGCGCTTGCGTGGTCGACCAGAGCCCGTATTGCTGTGTTGAATACTGCTCTCTGCGCACCGTCGGCAAGCTCGCGTCTTTCGTCGTCGTCCATTGCGATATCGCTCCTCCTCGAACTTTGCTCCGCGTCGATGCCTTCCCAATGATAGGCAGAAATTCTTCGGCCGGCTCGAAGCAGACGGGCGGCGCGTCTGGGGTCGCCACCTCGCTCGTTTCCATGTCCGCGCCGCACTGGTTGAGAAACAAAAGATGCAGCGCGACCGAAGCGAAATAGCCGTCCCTCATCCTGATCGGATTGATGCCGGCCGACCTCAGCTCGTCGTCAATGGAGCATGCGGCGTCGTCACAGGCCTTAAAGATGGCGGCCATCATGGCCTGTTCGTTTCGTTTCAGTATCTCGGAAATATGGTCTGCGGTATGGGCCGAGGTTTGTGCATTCATCTGATTTTTCTCCTGCTGTTCAATGCAAAAGCGGAAGCGCTCAAGGATGTTCACCGCGTTTTCTTCTGATCTCACGAAGCATCCGCAGGTTCTCACGGGCCTGCTCGGCATTGATGAGCGCCTTTTCCTGATTGATGAGCTGCTCGCGCTCACGATGGTGCTGCATGTACATGCAATCGCGGTAATGCCAGTATTCGGAGCACCGTCGCCCGTCGGCATGATCGCCTGCTCCGGCAGACGTGCATCCGGCGAGCATGAGGACAGAGAGGCCCGCTGCGAATATCGATTTAGGGTGTTTTCTGAGTGAATTGAACTTTGTCATCATCAATCTCCTTTCGATTACTTCATTTCGGCAGGGTGGTTTTCAGGCCGGTCCAGTAAGCGGCGAAGGCCCACATGTCAGCATGCTGGGCGATGACCTTGTCGATGGGCATGCCAGCGCCGTGGCCGGCGCGTGTCTCAACGCGCATGAGACGTGGTTTGGGGCCGAGATCGGTGGCCTGCAGGGCCGCGATGTATTTGAATGTGTGGGCGGGGACGACACGGTCGTCGGCATCCGCCGTTGGCGCCAGGATCGCCGGATAATCCGTACCTTTCCGGATCGTGTGATAGGGCGAATAGGTGATGAGGTTGCGGAAATGCTTTTCCTCGGCCGGGCTGCCGAACTCGCCCTTCCACAATCCACCGCCGGTGAACTGCTCGTAGCGCAACATATCGGTGACCGCGACGCCCGGCAGCGCCACGTCGAACAAGTCGGGACGCTGGTTGGTGACGGCGGCAACCAGAAGGCCACCGTTGGACTCACCCTGGATGGCAAGGCCGTCTGGTGAGGTGATGCCCGTCCGTTTCAGAAATTCGGCGGCAGCGATGAAGTCGTCGAACGAGTTCTGCTTGTTCTCGAGCTGTCCGGCACGGTGCCAGGCCCGGCCATATTCACCGCCGCCACGAATGTTGGCGACCGCCAGCACGCCCCCCTGTTCCACCCAGGCAAGCTGGATGGGATTGTAGATGGGGATCTGGCTGAGGCCGAAACCGCCATAACCATAGAGCAGGGTCGGTGCCGCCGCGGTGATATCCTTGCGGCGGATCAGAAACAGCGGCACCTCGGTGCCGTCTTTCGAGCGATAGAAGCGCTGATCGACATGGAGGCTTTCGAGATCGATCGGCACTTTCGGTTCCGCCCACGGCGTGACTTTTTTTGAAGCGATGTCGTAGTGATAGATCGCTATCGGCGCGTCGTAGCTGGTGAAGACGAAAAAGGCCTCTCTGGCGTCGCCTTCCAGAAATCGGGCCGTTCCGACCCCCGGCAGATCTACCGTTCCATCTGGCTTGCCGTCGAGCGTGAAGCGGCGGATCTCCGTCTTGACGTCGATCTGGTAGCTCACCAGTAACGTGTCGCCCGCGATGACCGCGGCGTCCAGCACCGCGCCATCGGCAGCTTCGGGGATGATTTCCTTCGGTTCCGGCTTCGCCGCGGCCATGTCCAGAGAGACGATGCGCGCACGTTCGGCTCCAAGCGTGGTCGCGAGCAGCAACTCGGTTCCATGATTACCAAGGACATACCATGAGGATTCCATATCCGGCACGACCGTTTTCGGCGTCCAGTTCCGCGCCTGGAGGTCGATGACGGTCAGAGTGCTTTCGTTCGTCCCTGGCGTTGAAGAAATAGTGAGGTAGCGTCCGCCGGAAACCCGGTCCGCTCCGTGCAACAGGTCCGGGCGATCGGGTGTGGCGTAGATGAGCCGGTCATCGGCCTGCTGCTTGCCCAGTTTGTGAAAGTAGACAGCGTGATTGGCGACGACCGCGCCTCTGCCTGAGCCCTGAGCGGGCCTCGGCATGCGCGAATAGAAGAAGCCCGATCCATCTGGCGCCCAGGCCAGGCGGGTGAAGCGTGCGCCATCGAGAGAATCGGCGAGTTCCTTGCCGCTTTCGACATTGAGCACCTTGATGGTACGCCAGTCGGTGCCGCCTTCCTGTACGCCGAAGGCGACGTAGCGGGCGTCATCGGACACGCTCCAGTCGGTCAGCGCGTCGGCACCGTCTGGCGACCATGTATTGGGATCGATGAGCACTCGGCTTTCGCCGAAGACGCCGTCACGGACATAGAGGGATGGCTGGTTCTCATTCCCCTTGATGAAGTTGAAGAAATATCGGTCCCCGCGCTTTCGCGGGACGGTGTAGCGGTCGTAGTCCAGCAGCTCCGTCATCCGCTTGCGGAAATGGTCCCGTCCGGGAAGGGCCTCCAGGTGTTTCTGCGTGAGCGCATTCTGCGCCTCGATCCAGGCGGACACCGCGCGATCGTCCGGTGCGTCATTCTCAAGCCAGCGGTATGAATCCACGACGGTTCGGCCGAAATGTTCCTCGGTTACGTCGATGCGTTCGGTTTTCGGATAAATGATCTTCTGCAAATTATCCTCCATTGGTTGGGCGGACACGTTGTGAATCTGGAGAAAAAAGGAGATGGCAATTGCGATAGGTGTTCTCATCGGAAGCCCGGCGGGAATGCATTGGTTGTGGAAGGCTGAATGTCTCGGCATGAGCAAATTGGATAATGGCACTTAGTGTCATTATTGTGATGCTGATTTGCGCGAACTCGTATTGATAGGATAATTTTGACCCATGCCAATTGTCATTAAGCGTCACATAGGTTGCAAATGTCGTGAGTTGAGACACAGATGAGCAGGACGATCCGGAATGGGGCGCATATTGAGGTGGCGCGAAGTGCCGCGCGCTTGTTCCTGGAAAAAAGCATGGCCGGCCGGCACGAGTGGTGACGAGATCGCTGAGGCGGCGGGCTATCAAAGCGAACGCTATGGCGCTATTTCCACAGCAAGGAGAGTTGCGTCGAGCCGCTCTTCGCGCTGACCTCGCAACGCGTTGCCGCCAGGCTGGAGAACTAGCCGTTTGATATCTCCGTCGATCGGTTTCTGGAGATCAATTGCAACTTCAGCAAATAGATAAAGGACAGCGCTCCTGTCGTGCACCTCATTGCCCGGATTGAGGAAGAGCCGGCGCTGCCAGAACCCTGGCTCATGTCAACCCGGATGACGGAGGACCGAATGGCCGTCGTCATCGCTTACTGCCTCGATCTTTCACCAAAGGATTTCGAGGTGCGGCTCTGCGCGGCAACGGTTGCGGCAGCGATGCGCATCGTCGACGAGACGGTCAGCCGGGGGCGGTGAAATACGGACAGGTGCCGACACTTGCGGAAATCAACAATCGGCTCGCCCAGGCCATTCGTCGCGCCAGCACCCTGTCGTTCTGCGAACCGGAAACGCCGCGGCCGGGTTCATCTCAAAAGAATTAAAGCTAGAGACGCCCATCTGAAAGTGGGGATACATCGCGTGTTGTCGGAAGCGTCGGTTCGAACTCTTCCAGGTGCCTTAAAAAGAAAAGAGCCCTAGCTGCACCACGTCCCATCCGTCCCGCAGTAAGCTGTCCGGATTGATAACGCGGCGCCTTCACCACGATTATAATGGTCGGAAACTCTTTACCACCACGGGATCCGTTTCAATGCGCCCTGCACCGATCAGATCAAGACAATATGGAATGGCCGGAAAGACGGCGTCCAACGACATATCGATTGCTGCGGGCTTACCGGGCAGATTGAGATAAAACGTCTTGCCTCGCGTGCCTGCCGTCTGACGTGACAATATGGCGGTCGGCGTTTGCTTTAATCCTTCACGTCGCAGCAGTTCACCAAAACCCGGAAGTTCCTTCTCGAGAACCTGCACCATGGCTTCCGGCGTCTGATCGCGTGGGGAAGGCCCGGTTCCGCCCGTGGTCAGCACCAGTTCCGCGCCTTGATTGTCACTCAGGTCAATCAAGGTATCTCGAACGGTCTCCTCGCCATCAGGAATGATCACGCGTGTCAGGTCGTAAACGCTGGTGATCGCTTTCCGCAGCCAGCGTTCGATCGCCGGGCCACTGATATCTTCGTATTCACCACGGCTGGCGCGGTCAGAGATCGTCACCACAAAAATTTTCATCTCGATGTCCCATTAAATCAAGCCGCCCAGCATGAGGAATGCAACGCCAGCTCACATTGACTCACAAGTCTTCAAATTGCTCAAAATATGATCTATAATCATAAAAACAACCTAGGCAGCGATCGGCGACTGAGCGCCGTGCCTATAAAATCAGCATTTTATCAATTCTCATTGCTCCAGATCAAAGAGACGCTCCGACGCTTTGCTTAATGTCTAGGCGAGTTACATACTAGGCGGATGCAGGCATGACAGAAGCAAAAACCACAACGGAGCGGATTTCGTTCCGCCGGAAGCGGCGCCGCGAGTTGCTGACATTTGCCGTTCTCGCATTCGGTATCTGGCCGGTTGTCGCAGTTGGAACGGTTGCCAGCTATGGCTTCATGGTATGGGCATACCAGATCGTCTACGGCCCGCCCGGCCCGCATGACATCACCCCGGCCCGCCCGAATTCGGCGGAGTGACGACCATGGGTCAGGTCGCCAGCACACGTCGCGCCTTTTTGACCGGTAGCGTTCTGCGCCACCGGCAGGCTTATTATCCACCCGGCGTAACAGACACATCCATCGGCAACTGCTCCGGCTGCGGCGAATGCGCCGAAGCTTGTCCGACCAAAGTGATCCTGATGCGTGAGGGCTTGCCTGTGGTCGATTTCCAGGCCGGCGAATGCACATTTTGTGGCGAGTGTTCCGCACGATGTCCCGAGCGGGTTTTCCCGCCTGAGCCCGCCACATCGTTCGCTCATCACGCCGTCATCGCAGACACCTGTCTCGCTTTGAACTTCGTCGATTGCCAAGCCTGTCGCGAAGTCTGTCCGACGACGGCGATCCGCTTCAGGCCAAGGCTGGGCGGACCATTCGTGCCCTTGCTCGACAGCGATGCCTGCACCGGCTGCGGCGCCTGCATTTCGGTCTGCCCTACCCGGTCCATCACCATGACGGCAAACACAAGGGAGGTGGCGCATGCGTGAGCCGCAGCATCACATATCGAGCGCGGTCGTCGTCGT
>NZ_WIXI01000047.1 GCF_009617585.1 Endobacterium cereale
ACGAGATGGACATGCCCATCCGCGCCGTTCTGAACCGTGCCGCTTCACCGCTGCAGATCTACTGGGCGCCGTAACAGGCGCCCTCCCCGGCGCGCCGCTCCATCTGAACGGGCGCCGGCATAAAAATTTACGACAAAAACAATCCCGGTGGCTTCGGCCTCTCCCAAACCGGGATTGACCGAAGGAGGATTGCACATGGCCGCCCATTCCAGCATCGAGGCGATTACCGCGCGTATCGTCGAAAGATCGAAACCGCATCGTGAAGCCTATCTCGACCGATTGAACCGCGCCGTGACGCGTGGCACGCATCGTTCGGTTCTTTCCTGCGGCAACCTTGCGCACGGATTTGCGGTCTGTTCCCCCGCCGATAAGGGCGCGCTCGCCGGCGACGTCGTCCCGAACCTCGGCATCATCACCTCCTATAACGACATGCTTTCGGCCCACCAGCCGTTCGAAACCTATCCGGACCTGATCCGCGAAGCGGCCCGCGAAGCCGGCGGCGTGGCGCAGGTGGCAGGCGGCGTTCCCGCCATGTGCGATGGTGTCACGCAGGGCCAGCCCGGCATGGAACTGTCGCTGTTTTCTCGCGACGTGATCGCCATGTCGGCCGGTATCGGCCTTTCCCACAACATGTTCGACTCATCCGTCTATCTCGGCGTCTGCGACAAGATCGTTCCCGGCCTCGTCATCGCCGCGCTTTCCTTCGGCCACCTGCCGGCCGTGTTCATTCCCGCCGGCCCGATGACCTCAGGGCTTCCGAACGACGAAAAGTCGCGCATCCGCCAGCTTTATGCCGAAGGCAAGGTCGGCCGCGCCGAACTCTTGGAATCCGAATCCAAATCCTACCACGGCCCCGGCACCTGCACGTTCTACGGCACAGCCAATTCCAACCAGATGCTGATGGAAATCATGGGCTTTCATATGCCCGGTTCGTCCTTCATCAATCCGGGCACGCCGCTGCGCGATGCATTGACCAAGGAAGCAGCCAAGCGCGCGCTGGCGATCACCGCTCTCGGCAACGAATTTACGCCTGCCGGCGAGATGATCGACGAACGGTCTATCGTCAACGGCGTTGTCGGCCTGCATGCGACGGGCGGCTCGACCAACCACACGATGCACCTTGTCGCCATGGCGCGTGCTGCCGGCATCCACCTGACATGGGCGGATATTTCCGAGCTTTCGGACATCGTGCCGCTTCTGACCCGCGTCTATCCGAACGGTCTTGCCGACGTGAACCATTTTGCCGCTGCCGGCGGCATGGGCTTTTTGATCAAGCAGCTGCTCGCAGGCGGTCTCGTTCATGACGACGTGCGCACTGTCTTCGGCCAGGGTCTGGAGGCTTACACCATTGAAGCCAAGCTCGGCGACAATGGCGGCGTTGCCCGCGCACCGATCCCGGAAGTCAGTGGTGATCCAAAAGTTCTGACGACGATCGACAAGCCTTTCCAGGCTAATGGCGGCCTCAAAATGCTACATGGCAATCTCGGCAAGGCGGTCATCAAGATTTCGGCCGTCAAGCCGGAGCGCCATATCATCGAGGCCCCAGCGATCGTCTTCCACACCCAGAAGGAATTGCAGGACGCCTTCAAGCGCGGCGATCTCAACAACCGCGATTTCATCGCCGTCGTGCGTTTCCAGGGCCCGAAGGCCAACGGCATGCCGGAACTGCACCAGCTGACACCGCCGCTCGGCGTGCTGCAGGACCGCGGCTTCAAGGTGGCTCTGGTCACCGACGGCCGCATGTCCGGCGCGTCCGGCAAGGTGCCGGCGGCGATCCACATCACCCCGGAAGCCAGTGACGGTGGCCCGATCGCCAAGATCAGGGATGGCGATATCGTCCGCCTCGACGCCACGACCGGCACGCTGGAAGTGCTGGTGGATGCGGCCGAGTTCGCAGCCCGCCCGGCCGCGACCGCCGATCTGTCGGAAAACGAATTCGGCATGGGCCGCGAGCTGTTTGGCGCGTTTCGCCGCAATGTCGGCCATGCCGATCAGGGCGCGAGCGTGTTTGCCTAGAATTTGCAAGGGTCGAACGTAATCGGCCCCTGCCATCCGATCCTGCAGCTGCGGACTGGTTCGCGGCTGCAGTCGTATCAGGGCCAGAGATCGCCGGCATTCACCACGGGCAACTTCGATTTCAGCGCATTGAGGGCAATGGCGTGCACGACCGGCAGCGGCGCTGCACAGAGGTCGCCCACAACCTTCACCTCGAAACGATCGGCTTCGCGTGACATGGCGGTGAAGACGACGCAGTTCTGGGTCATCATTCCGCAAATCAGGAGAGTGGTTACCCCCTCCAGATGGCTCGACAGATCCGTCTCCTGAAAGGCATCGGCGAAGTGCTTGGTGACGACCGGGGCATTGCCTGCGGCGGAAAGTATGGCAGGCCTGATGGCGACACCGGTGCCGGAGGCGGCAAACAGACCTGCATTCCCCGGTGATACGTGGCGTACCAGAATGATCCTGTCTCCAGCTTTCTGCGCCAACCCAAGCGCCACGACGAGGTGGTTTTCGACCTCTTCGGCCTGATGCAGACTCAGTCCCCCGTCGGGGAAATATTCTTCCTGTACATCGATCACAACAAGTGCACGACTCATGATATTTTTCTCCTTTGAGATGCCGTGTCTAGCCTAGCCTTGATTCAAATTTCAGTGGCCCGATGGACATGCTTAGGGTAAATCGGGCCAATGCGTATCGCCATCATCGCCTATGACAAAATAAGCCCTTTCATGCTTTCCACCCCACTTGCCGTATTCGGCGAGCCTTTTGTGGGGAATCGCCATGAGGTAATGATCTGCGGCGAGACGCAACGCGTCGCCGCGATAGGCGGACTGTCGATCGACATCCCTTATCCGCTCAGTCAGGCAGATGACGCAGAGGTCGTCATCCTGCCCGGCTGGCGCCATGTTGACGAGGCGATCCCTGTGGCGATCATCGACGTGATCCGCAGGGCAGCGATGCGCGGCGCCATGGTGGCAGGCCTGTGCCTAGGCGCATTTGCATTGGCTGAAGCCGGTTTGCTGGACGGGCGGCGCGCGACGACACATTGGTCGAGGCTGGACGTATTCCAGTCGCGCTACCCACACATACAGATCGACAAGGGCGCTATCTTCGTCGATGAAGGCATGATCCTGACATCGGCCGGCATCGCTTCCGCAATGGATTGCTGCCTTCACATCCTTGCCCGTCTTTCCGGAAGCACGGAGGCAAACCGGGTGGCACGGCATCTGGTTGTTCCGGTCCAGCGTGGCGGTGGGCAACCGCAGGTCATCGAGCGGCCGACAGCGGCATCCTCAGCCGAGCGCCGTGTTGCAAAAATGCTCGACGATCTGCTTGTCGATCCGACTGGCAACCCCACACTGGACGAACTTGCGCAGAGGACAGGCATGAGCCGGCGCAGTCTCAGCCGGTATATCCGCGCTCATACCGGTGACAGCCTGGGTGCATGGCTGCGTCGCGCCCGCGTGGCATTGGCCCAGGATCTTTTCTTGAAAGGGGCGGACGGTCTGGATCAGATCGCCGGCGTCAGCGGATTTTCCGATGCGAAATCCCTGCGCCATGCCTTCCGAATGGAAACTGGCATGACACCTAAACAGTGGCAGACAAGGCATCGCTTGAGCTAGGGAGTGCCGCAGCCATATGAAAACAACTCTGGAGCTGCTTTCCTTCCGGCAGCCGACCGTAAGCCTGAAATCACGCAGCAACAGCACCGCGCTCAAGCTCAAAACCTTCATCCAGCCATCCGGTGATGCCACCCGCCATGATCTTCACCGGGCGTCCAAGCTCGGCCAGACGCAGCGCGCCTCTCGCCGCGCCATTGCAATGCGGGCCGGCGCAATAGGTCACGAACAGCGTCTTGTCCGGCCATTGCTGCATCTTTGAACGGACGATCTTGCCATGCGGCAGGTTGATGGCACCGGGAATGTGACCTGCGGCGAACAGTGTCGGACTGCGGACGTCGAGAAGGACGAAATCGGGCTGGCGGGACAGCGCATCATGCACATCCCAGCAATCGGTTTCGAAGGTGAATTCAGTGGCAAAATGTTCGCGGGCAATCTCGCTCGGGGCGCTAGCAATGGCGGTAACGGCGCTTGGCATCATGGTCTCCTTTTGTCGGTGACCGCATATTGCTGCTGGCAGTTTTCGATTGCCATTGGCATGATTGCCATCATACATGAAGATCATGCCAAACACTGTTGGACCGCTGGTCACCCCACTTCTCTATGACGGCCTTTGCACGTTCGAATTCGGGATCGTTGCCGAAATCTTTGGCCTGCCCCGACCGGAGATGGGCGAAGGCTGGTATCGTTTTGCCAGTTGTGCCGTCGAACAGGGGCCGCTGCGCGCTCATGGCGGTTTCACGATCATGCCGGATGAAGGTATCGACCTAATCGATCATGCCGATATCATCGTCGTGCCCGGCTGGAAGGGTGTGGACCAAGCGGTTCCCGAGGGGTTGTGCGAACGCTTGCGGCAGGCGCATGAGCGCGGTGCCCGCCTTGTTTCTATCTGCTCCGGCGCCTTCGTTCTGGCGGCGACCGGCCTGTTGGACGGCGGCACCGCGACCACGCATTGGCGATATGCCGAGGCGTTGCGCAAACGCCACCCGGCCATCACCGTGGATGACAGCTCGCTTTACCGTAATCACGAGCGCATTTTCACATCGGCTGGCAGCGCTGCGGGCATGGATCTGCTGATCGAGATCGTGCGTCAGGATTTTGGGCCCGACGCGGCAAGCTCGGTTGCGCGGCGGCTCGTCATGCCGGCCCACCGCAATGGTGGACAGGCGCAGTTTCTGGAGCGGCCGGTGCCGATCCGCCGGCAATCGGAAATCGCACCGCTGCTCGATCAGATGCGTGCCCGGCTTGCGACGGGCTGGACGCTGGAGAAGATGGCAACCGAGTGTCGCATGAGTGTGCGAACATTCATTCGCCGGTTTGCGGAAGCAACCGGAACTTCACCCGGCGAATGGCTGACGGCGGAACGGCTGGAGGAAGCCAAACGGCTTCTTGTGGCGGGGCGTCTCGGTATCGACGAGATCGCGCTTGCCGCCGGTCTTGGAACCGCTGATACGCTGCGTCATCATTTCAGGAAACGGATCGGTATCAGTCCGCGCGAATATCAGTTGCGGTTCGGGCAGGCTCGGTCTTCGTAACGCCTGTTACCAGGTCCGCACATCCAGCTTGCGGTCGCGATGCGCCGGGTGGGTGGAGAAGATGAAAATCCGATCCAGTTCCTTCTGCGTCATCAGGCGCAGGAAACGCACGTCGATCGTGTTGTTGGCGTTCTGGCGCATCAAGAGGCAGCCGATCTTGCTGATGCGGGCGTCCGGAATATCGAGATAGAACTGCTTTGGCAGATTGTACTGGGTGAGGATGCCGAGCACGGCGCCGCTCATCGAGATGCGCAGGACATCGCAACGCCGGGCGGCGAGGTTCATCACCGCCTTTTCGGTATATTCGATGCGGGCGGCATTCATGGTGTCTTCCATGCGGTACCGCGTTTCGCGGTCATACATGAAGGACTCTTCCTTGCTCAGATAACTCGGTCGGCCCCCGGCAATCGCACCCACGTCTATTCTCCTGTTCTCTTGGGCAAAATCTACCGCGCGAAACTTAATAGACCGTGTGAAGCCGAGGCCGGATCACCTTGTGAAACGCTTTCTCTGTGGATGACAATAACAGTTTGCCAATGACCTCAGTCTATTGGCGCAGACTGAGACCATCCGCATCGAAAAGGTGCATCTTTTCCGGCTTGGCCGTGAAGCGGACGCTGTCGCCCTTGTTCACCGGAACGATACCGGGAATTTTGGCGATAATCGGCTCATCCTTGGTCAGCCCTTCGATGTAAAGAAGCGTCACTTCACCGAGCGCCTCGACGATGCCGACCTTGCCTTCGAAAAGGCAGGGATCGCCCTCTGCCGCTACGGCCAGATCTTCCGGGCGGATGCCGAAACTTGCCTGTTTGCCCTGCTGGCCAGCATCGCTCGGAATATCCAGCGTGACCGACTTGCCGCCGGAAAGCGCGACAACCGTCTGCGGTCCGGCGCTGGTGATCTTTGCCGGAATGATGTTCATCGCCGGCGAGCCGATGAAGCGGGCGACGAAAAGGTTTTTGGGCCTCTCGTAAAGCTCCAGCGGTGGGCCGACCTGTTCGATCCTGCCGGCCGAGAGCACGACGATGCGGTCCGCCAGTGTCATCGCCTCGACCTGGTCGTGGGTGACGTAGATCATCGTCGTGTCCGGCATGGACTCTGCTAGCCTCGCGATCTCGATACGGGTGGCGACACGCAGCGCCGCATCGAGATTGGACAGAGGCTCATCGAACAGAAAGACTTTTGGATCGCGGCAGATGGCACGACCGATGGCGACACGCTGGCGCTGGCCACCGGACAGCGCCTTCGGCAGGCGTTCCAGATATTGCGTCAGCTGGAGGATTTCGGCCGCCGCCTTCACGCGACGATCGACCTCCTCCTTGCTTTCCTTCGCAATGCGCATGCCAAAAGCCATGTTGTCGTAGACGGTCATATGCGGATAAAGCGCATAGGATTGGAACACCATGGCGATGCCGCGCCGTGACGGCGGCACCTCGTTGACGACATGACCGTCGATCGACATCTCGCCGCCGGTAATGTCCTCCAGACCGGCGATCATTCTGAGAAGCGTCGATTTTCCGCAGCCGGAGGGGCCGACGAAAACGACGAACTCGCCCTGTTCGATCTCCAGATCGATGCCGTGCAGAACCTGCACCTGGCCATAGGATTTCTTGATATCCTTGAGGATTACCCCGGTCATGCGCATCCCTCCCCTTTTTTATCAGCCAAATTTATCAGGCAAGCCGGGCGAAATAAGCGCCCCAGGCCGGCAGTTCGATGTTTCTGTTCTCGACGGTGCTTTCAAAGCCGTGGCCTTCCAGCACCTGCCAGTCGCCTTCCGGCAGCGGAATGGTTTGCTCATCCGGCCCCATGTTGAAGACGCAGAGCAGCGTTTCGTTGCCAAACATGCGCTCGAACACCAGCCTCGTGCCCTCAGCCGTCACGAAACGGATCTCGCCCTTGGCAAGCGCCGGATGCTGTTTGCGGAAAGCGATGAAGCGGCGGTAATGTTCCAGCACCGAGGACGGATCGCCATACTGGGCGCTGACGGCGTGGATCTGGTGTTCGACCGGGATCGGCAGCCATGTCTTTTCGGCGGTGGAGAAACCGGCCTGAAGCGCCTGCGCATCCCAGACCATCGGCGTGCGGCAACCGTCGCGGCCCTTGAATTCCGGCCAGAACTGGATGCCGTAAGGGTCCTGAAGATCGGCATAGGCGATATCGGCTTCGGTGAGGCCAAGTTCTTCGCCCTGATAGATGCAGACCGAACCGCGCTGGGTAAACAGCAGCGCCGCCAGCATCTTTGCAAACGCATCGCGGTCGAGAACATCGGCACCCCAGCGGCTGACATGACGCACCACATCGTGGTTGGAGAAGGCCCAGCAGGCCCAGCCTTCCGGTGCTGCGGCAGAAAACGCGTTCTGCACTTCGCCGACACGCGGTGCGGTCGGATAATCCGGCGCCAGGAATTCGAAGGCGTAGCACATCTGCATCTTGTCGTTGCCGGATGTGTATTGGCCGACGATTTCCAGACCATACTGGCTGTCGCCGACTTCGCCGACGGCGGCAATGGCCGGGAACTCGTCCAGCACCGCGCGAAAACGCTTGAGGAATTCGAGGTTTTCCGGGCGGTTCTTGTCGTAAAGATGTTCCTGGAAATTGTAGGGGTTCACCGCAGGAGCCGTGGAGGCATTGCGGCGCGACGGATCGAGCGCCGGGTTGCTGCGCAGTTCTTTGTCGTGGAAATAGAAGTTGATCGTGTCGAGGCGGAAACCATCGACGCCGCGCTGCAGCCAGAAACGGGTGACATCCAGCAGCGCATCCTGAACCTCGGGATTGTGCAGGTTGAGATCCGGCTGCGAGGTGAGGAAATTGTGCATGTAATATTGCATGCGGGTCGGATCCCAATGCCATGCGGACCCGCCAAAAATCGACAGCCAGTTATTGGGCGGCGAGCCATCGGGCTTGGCATCGGCCCAGACATACCAATCGGCCTTGGGATTGAAGCGAGAGGAACGGCTTTCGATGAACCATGCGTGCTGGTCCGACGAGTGCGACATGACGAGATCGATCATGACGCGGATTTTAAGGCGATGCGCTTCGGCGATCAGGGCGTCGAAATCCGACAGCGAACCGAACATCGGGTCGATATCGGTATAGTTGGACACATCGTATCCAAAATCCTTCATCGGCGACGGGAAGAAGGGCGAAATCCAGATCGCATCGGCACCCAGAGCCGCGATATGCGGCAGGCGCGCGGTGATGCCCTTCAGGTCGCCGATGCCGTCACCGTTCGAGTCCTGATAGGAACGAGGATAGATCTGGTAGATGACCGCACCACGCCACCAATCCTTGTCGAGCGGCGTTTCGGTCATCTGCGTTACATTGCTCATTCGAAAATCCTGTTAGATAGAAATGCTGTCTGGTGTGATGGTGTGGAAGGGCGTCAGCCGCCCTTCACCGAACCGGCGAGAAGCCCCCGCACGAGGTAACGCTGCAGGGCAAAAAAGACGAGAATGGGGACAATGATGGTGATGAAGGCGGAGGCCGTGAGGATTTCCCACTTGCCGCCCATGGAGCCCAGAAGCGCATTAAGCGCGCCGGTCAGCACCAGCTGATCCTTGCCGGTGCCAAGGAAAACCATGGCGACCAGCAGGTCGTTCCATGTCCACAGGAACTGGAAAATCGAGAAGGAGGCGAGCGCCGGGAAGGACAAAGGCAGCACGATCTTCACGAAGATTTCAAAATCGCTGGCACCATCGACGCGGGCGGATTCGATGATCTCCTTCGGCAGACCGGAAATGTAGTTGCGCAAGAGATAGATGGCGAGAGGCATGCCGAAGGCCGAATGCGCCAGCCAGACGCCGGCGTAGCTGCGTGACGGGATACCGAAGAACGAACCGATATCGTTGTAGAGCGTCAGCAGCGGGATCAGCGCCATTTGCAGCGGCACGACGATCAGGCCAACCACCACGGCGATCAGCAGTGTGCGGCCGGGAAAATGCATCCATGACAGCGCATAGGCCGCGAAGGCCGCGATCAGGATGGGGATGATGGTGGCGGGTACGGCGACGGTGAGCGAATTGACAAAGGCCTGACCGATACCAGCAGAGGTCAGTACGTCGCGATAGTTCTGGGTGGTGAATTCGGGCGCGGTAGCGAGCGAAACGTAAACGCGTTTTGGGCGTTTGTCGTCGAAGGCGGCACCCTTGCTGTAAATGTATGAACCATCCTGATTGATCTGCAGGGTTTCGCCATCGCCGATATCAGCGGGTTTGCCGACCTCGAAGGCCGATGGGTCCTGCACGCGTACACCAAAAGCGCTGACGCTGCCTGCGGCATTGCCCTCGAAGATGGAACCGGAGATGACGAAGCGGCCACCCTCTTCCTTTTGTGTCGCGGGATCGGCGAGCCGGACGGCTTCCATCTGGGTGGAGCCGCTAAAGGCCGTCCACCAGCCGGATGCGGTGATCTGCTCCTTGTCGCGCACCGAGGTGACGAGAATGCCGAGCGTCGGGATCAGCCACAGGATGACGATGGCGAGCACGCTGAGATGCACGAGCAGACGCGGCAAGCCGACGCGGCGCAGGCGGGTGCCAATCGAGGGCGAAGTGGCTCGTGGGTTGCTCGGCAGCGGCGGGACGGTGGTGGTCGTGGTTGCAGTTGCGGCCATGTCAGTGTCCCTCCGCATCGCGATGCGCCTGGCGGATATTCCAGATCATGATCGGCGTGACGGCCAGCATGATGACCAGCGCGATGACAGCACTTCGGCCGCTGTCGCCACCGCCGCGGAACATCCAGTCGAACATCAGGTTGGCGAGCACCATCGTGTTCCATTGGCCATTGGTCATGGTCAGCACGATATCGAAGACTTTCAGAACCAGAATGGTGATCGTCGTCCAGACCACGGCAATCGTGCCCCAGATCTGCGGCACCATGATCTTCCAGAAAATCTGCCAGCCGTTGGCGCCATCGATCACGGCCGCCTCGATGGTTTCCTCCGGAATGCCGCGAAGTGCTGCCGACAGGATGACCATGGCAAAACCGGTCTGGATCCAGATGAGGATGAGCATCAGGAAAAAGTTGTTCCAGAAGGGCAAGGAAATCCAGATCTGTGGGTCGCCGCCGATCGCCTTCACGATGGCGTTCAAGAGGCCGATCTGCGTTTCGTTGCCGCCGCGGAATTCATAGATGAATTTCCAGATGACCGATGCACCGACAAACGAGATCGCCATCGGCATGAAGATGATGCTTTTGGCGATATTGCCCCACCAGATGCGGTCGGTCAGCACGGCGATGACGAGGCCGAAAAATGTGCAGGCGGCGGGCACGACGGCAAGCCAGAGGATGTTGTTGAAAATCGACTGGCGGAACTGCTGGTCGAAAAAGGCCCAGCGGTAATTGGCAAGGCCGACATATTGATCACCGGAGCGATCGTAGAAGGAGAGGATGAAGGTCGCGATCACCGGATAGACGAGATAGACGGCGATCAGGATCAGCGCGGGGCCTAAAAACAGCCAGGGGCGGATGGTGGCGCGGCGGTTGAGATTGACCGAAGCCTGACGGACATTGCCTTCAGGCACCGGCAGCGCCAGCGACAGAAGCCTGTCGGACAGCCAGTAATACAGCGCGCAGGCAAACACGCCAGCGACCATGATGCCGATGGCCGAAACGATCTGCGATATCATTGTTCCCTCCCCTTTGTGCCGCCTGCTTGTTGTGTTGATTGCAGCAACGTTATTCCCGGTATGCGACTTCCAAGTCCGGCTTGTGGTTGGATCCTCGGGTCAAGCCCGAGGATGACGAGTGTGTGGGGATGTGTCCAAGCCAAGTTGAGCGTTTTGCGTGCTGAGGCGTCTTTGGGGGGAAGACACTCCCCCTCCTCCGTCATCCTCACCCTCGGGTTAAACCCGAGGGTGACACGAGGATCCATACCCAAGCTCGCCACCCTCACCGAATCGAGTGGCTCAGCCCCTACTTCAACCCATCCCAGGCCTTCTGGATATCACCCGCCGCAGTCTTGGCATCCTTGCCGCCGACATAATCGATCATGCCGGTCCAGAAGGCACCGGCGCCGATCTTGCCCGGCATCATGTCGGATGCGTCGAAGCGGAAGGTCGTGGCCGTGGTCAGCAACTCGCCCTGCTTGCGCAGCACGTCATTGGCATAGGCATCCG
This sequence comes from Endobacterium cereale, assembly GCF_009617585.1. Classification (GTDB taxonomy): domain Bacteria; phylum Pseudomonadota; class Alphaproteobacteria; order Rhizobiales; family Rhizobiaceae; genus Neorhizobium; species Neorhizobium cereale. Next base: position 11,272 of record NZ_WIXI01000047.1, read on the forward strand.
GCTTCACGCCCTTGAACGGTGTCAGGAACGAGGCCTGCGCCATCCACACCTCATGGGCGATCGGCGTTTTCAGAAATTCGATGAAGGCCTGTGCCGCCGGTGAATCCTTGGTGATGGAGAACATCGTGCCCGCGCCGAGAACCGGCTTGCCGAGTTCAGGCTTGGAGGCATAGGTCGGCAGGTAGAAGAAGTCGGCATCGACGCCCAGTTCCTTGTCCGGCGGGAAGAAGGACGGCACGAACGAGGCCTGATGGTGCAGGTAGCACTTTGGCGGGATGTCGAAGAGGCCCTTGGGGCTATCGCGGAAGTCGGTGGAGGAAACGGCTGCCGCGCCGCCCGAGACATATTTGTCGTTCTTGGCAAACTTGCCGAATTCCTCGATGGCGCCGACCACGGCCTGATCATCGAACTTGATCTCGTTCGACACCCACTTGTCATAGGTTTCCGGCGACTGCGTGCGCAGCATCATGTCTTCCACCCAGTCGGTGGCAGGCCAGCCGGTGGCGCCGCCCGAACCGAGGCCAATGCACCACGGCACGCCGCCATCCTCGACGATCTGGTCGGACAGTTTTATCAGGTCCTCCATGGTCTCAGGGACCTCGTAACCGGCTTCCTCAAAGTTTTCCGGCACGTACCAGACGAGCGATTTCAGATCGACCTTGAACGGGAAACCGAAATAGGCCTCCTTGCCGTCCTTGCCCTTGTAGGTGCCGTATTTGATCCAGTCCTCGCCGGAACCGTAATTGGTTTTCACCCACTCATCCGTGCCTTGGGCGAGTGGCGTCAAAAAACCCTTGGTGGCGAGATCGGCCAGCAGGCCCGGCTGCGGAATGATGGCGATATTGGGCGGAGAACCGGCCTGCGTATCGATGACGATCTGCTGCTCGTAATTTTCCGAGGAGGAATATTTGCCGTTGATGCCGGTGGCTGCGTTGAAATAGGCAAGCACGCTGTTGAACAGCACCTCATCCTCGCCGCGCCATGGTCCGAACAGCGTCAGCGACTGGCCCTTGAGGTCGCCATGCGCCGCCTTGAAATCCTCAAAACTCTTCCAGTTGAATTTTGCGTCCTTGCCCGGCTCGAATTTCAGCTCCTGCGCAACCGCTCCCGTTGCCACCAGCGCCGCCAGTGCCGTTCCCATCCAAAATGACAGTTTCATCGTCAGCCTCCCGCCTTGTGCGCGGTCGCGTCGCCGCGCTTCTCCACCGCAGTACGAAAACGTACCATGTGTAGAAGACATAAGGCGCTGCCGGAGGAGTCAACCCCCGGTGAAGGCTCAGAATTTCGGAACCGCAACTCCAAGTGCGCGGCTGGCGGCAACGACGGTGTTTGCCATCAGCATGGCGATGGTCATCGGACCGACTCCACCCGGTACCGGCGTGATCGATCCGGCCACTTTTTCGCACTCTGAAAAGGCAACATCACCCACCAGGCGGGTCTTGCCCACCCCCTTTTCAGGGGCGGGAATGCGGTTGATGCCGACATCGATGATCGTGGCGCCGGGCTTGACCCAATCGGCCTTGACCATTTCGCTGCGTCCAACAGCCGCAACCAGAATGTCCGCATTTTTGCAGATCGAAGCGAGATCCTTGCTGCGCGAATGCGCCATCGTCACCGTTGCATTGGCGGCGAGCAGAAGCAGCGCCATCGGCTTGCCAAAAAGGTTGGAACGGCCGATGACCACGGCATTCAGGCCGGAGAGATCGTCGCCCAAAGCCTGCTTCACCAGAAGCATGGAACCCGCGGGCGTGCAGGAGACGAGACCGGTTTCAAAATCGCCCGTGGCGATCTTGCCCGCGTTGACGACATGCAGACCGTCGACGTCTTTTTCCGGCGCGACGAGTTGCGTCACGCCCTCGCTGTCGAGATTTTTGGGCAGCGGCAGTTGCACGAGGATGCCGTGAATGGCCGGATCGGCATTGAGTTCGGCCACGAGAGCCTCAAGGGCTTCCTGCGTCGTATCACCGGGAAGGCTGTGCTGGATGGAGTTGAAACCGCACTGTTTTGCCATGCGGCTTTTGGCGGCAACATAGGTATGGCTGGCGGCATCGTCACCGACGATAACGACGGCGAGACCGGGGCGGACACCTTTCTGGCCTTCGAGAGCGGCGGACGCTTGCGTGACCGTGGCGATGACCTTTTCAGCCGCCAGTTTGCCGTCGATTACCGTTGCCATGCGCGCCTCGCTTCCAAAATGTCAGTGAACATTGCCTGAGCACAAGGCCTATGCTGGGAAATGCGGCGAATGGCAAGCTTCGCGGCGGACAAACGGTACACCGTTCGCGACGTGGACTACGAAAAGATCAGCGCTGACCGGCAGCGCGGCGTTCGTTGAATTCGGCCACCCGTTCGCGCAGCGACATGATGTCCTGACGCAGGGCGGCGGTCCTACGCTCCTCTTCGGGCTCTTCTTCGTAATGCGGGGCGATGGTCACGCCACCGGCCATGACGGCGGCAACCAGCGGCGGAAGATGCGTTTCGGCCTGTTCTTCCCGCATCCGGTTGGCGAGCAGCAGTTCGCGGACACGGTCTGCCAGCGGCGTGGAACTATTGGCAGCGACCGGATAATCATGCTCATTGCTCAGCAGGTCCGGCTCTTCCTCGGCATACGCGTCGTGATGGCCGTAATATTCCTGATGATATTCCTCGTCATCCCGATCGAGAGCGGCCGGAAGCACATCTTGGGCAATGGTCGCAACGACAGGCACTTCGACGGTCCGCAACGGCACGACCGGCTGTGATTGCAGCAAATCTATTTCCTCGCCGTCGAACAGGTCCTCTTCTTCCTCGGCGACGGTATATTCATCCTCGTCCGCCAGACGGCGCGGAAGCGCAAAGCCGAGGACCAAGCCGAAACCAAGGCCCAGCATGGCGCCGATGCCGGAGAGCATCCACATCGGCAGGCCCACCGGCTCCGCAGTGGCGACATTGGCCGGCGCGACGGTCTTGACCGAGATAGGGCCGGCAACAGCGGCCGCATCGAGGCGCTGGACAGAACCGAGGTAATCCTGCCTCGCCTTTTCGGCTTTGGCCTGCAAATCGGCAAGTGCCTGTGCCTCGGGCGACGGTGGCGTGGCAGCCATCTTCTGCAGGCGCGTTTTCAGTTCTGCCAGATCCTTGGCCACAGTCGCTTCCTGCTGCTTCAGCGATGTGGAAAGACGCATCAGGGCCGCATCGATCTTGCCGCGTGCTTCACTGAGCGCCGCCTGCGCTGCCAGAAGGCGCGGATGGCGCGGCCCGAGACTGGCGGATAGCTGGTCAACCAGAAGCTTGGCATCCACATGTGTCTGACGCATCTGATCGATGCCCGAATAATCGAAGGCAGACGACAAAGTGGTGGTCAGCACATCGGTCGATGATGTTGCAGATACCGTTTTGACATCGTCCCGCAACCGGGCGACATTTGCCTCCTGGGTGGCAATCTCCTGTTCAAGAGCAAGCCGTTCGGTCTCGGTTCGGCGCAAGGCACTGCCGTCACCGCTTTTGGCAAGTGCCTCGGACACGGCGGTATCCGCCTGCTGCATCGCCCGCTCAAGCCCTTCTGCGTGCATGCGGGTCGAGCGGATCGCAGCCCCACTCAGTTCCCGCTGATAAAGTTCCGCCACCGCACGCGCAATGCGCGTCGACTTGCGGGCATCGCGCGTTTCGACGGCGATGACGATGCGCCGGCCGCTCGCATCCGGTACTGCAGTGAAGGTGGCGGACAGGCGCTCCCGCATTTTGGCATCGGCGGCGGATACGGTCATCGCCTTACCGGTGAGGATATCGGAGACGACGCCGATAGCGCTCGGCCCAGATACGGAAAACTCTTCGTCGCGTGCAAGATCAAGCGTGCGGGCCATGCCATCGAGATTGGCGACAGAGCGCACCGCCTTGCCCGCTTCCTCGATCGCGCTCTGCCTTTCTGCCTTTGACAGGCCGGCGGCATCGACGCCGATGATCGTTTCCACGGCATATCTGCGAGTAAGGTCATGACCGAAAAACTGTGGTGCGGCAGCGCCGGCGACAACAAGCACCGACGTTGTCAGTGCCAGCAGCACCTTGCGTGTCTTGCCGCTTTCCGCATTGCTCAGCGGATGCGATCGCTCGTGATGTTCCGGTGCAAACATTGTGCCGAACCGCGCTTGTCTATGATTAAGACATGCTAAAGTTTTCTGGCAAACAAAACGTTAACGTCTTACCGAAACGCACCTATATGGCGAATTTTTCACCGACACGAAACATTAAGGGTTGCGACCGTTAAACGCCGCCCCGGCCATGACGATCAAGCCGTTATGGCGCAGGCTGACCGCCTGCTCGAAACGGATCTCCTCGCCGAAACCGCAGGCATCGACGATGACCAGATCAGGAACCGAACCGACAAAACCGGCAACGCCTTCAGGGGCGACGATGCCGTTACCGATATCTGTGGCGCGGACGACAGTAAGCATATGCCAGGGAGCGTGCTGCGACAGGTGCGCGCGCATCGCTTCAAGTCGAGGAAGACCGGCTCCGACAAGTGCGACATGGCAACGGGGCACGAAGGTCAGCAGCGCATCCACAAAGCCCTTGGTGTCGAACCGGCTCTTCAGCGGACCACCACCCTGCCAACGCGCCATCATCGACAATGTGCGACTGGCGGGCAGCAAGATACGGTTGGCGAGAACGGCGCGACAATCTGCGTCGATGGACAGCCGCAAGGCAGTCTGGCCGTCGATGAACGACAGTGTCCGCGGGGCCTGGCGCAAATTGGAGAGGAGCTCAACATAGGTGAGCGTCTCTGTCCATTCCATGTCGCAAACCGTAACACCGAGCAGGTTGCGAAGGCCATCCGGCTGAACTGCGGAAGTCCATTCGCCCTGATGATCAAGGCCGGCGAAAACGCCGGAATGCGCAGATGGGGAAATCGAAAGTTGAGCGGGTCGCATCGTCGCCATTTCAGCCAGAGAAAGCCTGCGACGAGATGTATCACGCGGTGATGAAATCGCGTTTAAGCCGACAGGTGCAATCCGATGCGGTGGCTTAGGGAATAATTAACCATGACAGACAGGCCGCATTCAACGCGACCTGTCCGGATAGTCTTAATGGCCGCTGCTGGCGGGTGCAGCAACCGGCGTGCCTTCAACGATCTTGGTGGGCGCAACCTGGTTCTTCGCCGAACGCGAGGTATTTTCGCGAATGTCTTCCTTGCCGAGATAGTCGATCTGCTCGACCATCACATCGGTGACAGTGCCCTCACCCATCTTGGTGTTGAGGCCTTCCTTGATCTTCTGCTTGAAAGCTTCGAGCTTGAAAGCCTTGGTATTGGCGAGATCAATCATCTTGTTACCGACCAGCAGCGTATAAAGCTCGTCGGTCATCATCTCCGTCAGCGGCATCTGGGCGACGACATGCATCTTTTCCTTCGCCATCAGGAAGGAAATGCGGGTGATGAAATAACCGTTGACCGTGCCGTTGGCGAGCAACGGCACGTTGATCACTTCGCCCTTCACGACCTGCATGTTGGCAAGGCGCTGCGCTTCTTCATCGAGCGGCGGCGGTGGTGCCGACGCGCGCACGGAGAAGAACACGGCACCGAGCGTAACAACGCAGACCCAGAGACCGGTGAGGATGAGCTTGACCATCAGGCCTCGCTATAAAGGAACTGTTCCTGCGTATAGGTGCCGTCGCCGTCGGCATCGCGCACGGCATTCTTCAGAAGATCGGCAACCGTACGCACGGCATTGAGGTGAGCTTCGACGCGGCGGGCATTGACCTTGAGCTTGGCCTTCAGCGCGTGCATCTGCTCGACATGATTGGCGGCCAGTTCCTTCGGGTCGGCGCTGCGGAAAAGCATGGTCAACTCATAAAGGCAACGGCTCTTGTGCGCGTTCGATACCTTGAAATCGAATTCCGGATCATGGCCGATCCGCTGGTTCTCATTCTCGATGATCATCTCCAAGCGGCCAAGCACCGTCTTGATGCGATAATCACTGGAAACCATTTCCATATGTTCCATTCCTGCTTTTGTCATATCAAGCCCCCTCCCTCTTCATTTCTTCCGTCTTCAGCGTGCGACGCTGAAAATCCTCGATCGCGCCTGTGGCGCGGGCACGGTCATTCTCGTCGGTCTCGGCGTTGAGCGCCTTTTTGGCATCCAGGCGGTCCAGCGCCTGCGAATACATCTGTTCGGCAATGCCGATGCCGCCGGTCTTCGACATGGAATCGGCAATCTGCTCCGACATCATGCTCTTCCAGAACTCGCCGGCAGAGCCTTTGCCGTAGACGTTTTCGCTGTCACTCGGCATCATGGTGTTGACGAAGTTCTGCAGCACCGAGGCTTCGAACTTGCGATATTCCTCCGGCATGTCGGCCGTCTTGGCAGACTTGTCGATGCGGCCGATACCGGCCTTGAATGCGCTGGTGTCCATGGCAGCACCAAAGCCAGCACCGGCTTCGGCAAGGCTGTTGGCGGCAAAGGCCGCTTTGTTGGCCTTCAGCTTGGCCTGTGCTGCCTGCACATCCACCGGGTCGGCGGCGCGAAGCACATCAAGCACGAGGTCGCTTGGAGGAGATATAGCCACGTCAGCTCCTGAATTGAGAAAACTTGGAGCGGACTATGCCGGGTGAAGCTTGCTGCAGGCTGGCGCGAAAATCGAAAACTGAACTTCAGACGGAAAATTCCGCAAAAACTGATATTTAACAACTATCTTTACTTAGTAGGACTTGGGCCCGCCGGTTGCCAGCGTGATCTCGAGAAGCTCATAAATGGCATTGTCGTCCTTCTCGCGCTCTTCCGCTTCGCGCGCGTCCTTCATCTGGTCTTCCAGACGGTCACCCTTGGTACGCTCCTTGATGACGCGCACTTCCTGCGCTTTCTGGATGTCGGTCAGCTGCTTTTCGCGCACCATCAGTTTGCCGAAGCGGCCGGCATAATTATGCGAGAACTGCATATGGATCGGAGAAACCGAACCGATGGCCTCGATGACACGTTCCTTGGACTGGTTGACCTCGACGATCTGGCGCCCGGTGGCGGCCAGTTCGTTTTCGGCCATCTTTTCCATATGGCGCTGCAGATTGACGAGACGCTTGAGTTTCTTGGATCGTGTCTGTTCGCCGCCGGCCATTTTTTACCCTCAGAATGACGTGAAGACCGGCACGAAACCGTCGGCAAACTGCCGGATCATCGCACCGATGGACAGATAAAGCAGGAACAGCCCGCCGAACAGCAGGAACGGCGCCGAGATGAACGACACCGGCACCTGCGGCGCCAGCTTGTTGATGAGGCCGATCGCGATGTTGAAGATCATGCCGAACAGCAGGAACGGGCCTGCCAGCCGCAGCATGATCACCGTCGAGGCTCTGAGCGTGTCGGTCAGCGTGATCAGCATCTTCTGCGGCTCTATGATCGCACCGACCGGCGTCACGCCATAGGAATCGACCAGGGCGCGAAACATGATGTGGTGGAAATCCAGCAGAAACAGCACCATCAGGCCGCCGAAGCTGATCAGGTTGATCAGCTGGTTTTCAGGCATGTCTTCGAGGACATCGCTGCCGCCCGGTGCGTTGAAACCGATAGACGTGCTGATGATCGTGCCGGCGAACTGCAATCCGATCACATAAATACGGGCGATCAATCCGTAGATGATACCGACAAAGGCTTCCGAGACGATGAGGCCGACATAAGCCGGGCCGGGATTGGAGACGCGCGGATAAATCGTATCCCAAAGCACAGGCATGATTGCCATCGATACCGCGACGGCCACGAGAAGGCGAATCTGGGCGGGCAATCGCGCACTCGAAAATCCCGGCATGACCATCATGCAGGCGCCCATGCGGCAGAAACACAGGAACAGCGTCAGTATGATGCCTTGCGCGTCTATCGGGCCGCTGAACATGGTGACTTCCTTGATGACGGTAACGGGCGCGGCCTTGTTTCAGCCGCGCACGCCGTCACGAAATGGCGCCGAGAATCTTGATCTCCAGCCCCTTGGCCAGTTCCACATGGGAAAGGACCGGAAGCGTTGCGAACAGTCGCTCGATGATCATGCGCACATAGGAGCGCGTTTCAGGGGATGTGACAAGAACGAATGGCAGACCGCGGTCCATGAATTCACGGATTGTTTGGCTCGCCTGTTCGGAAAACTCTTCCAGAGCACGCGGATCAATGTCGAACTCGACGACCTCGCCCTTGGCATCGCGCTTGAGCGCCTGATGGAAGATCATGTCCCACTTGCTGCCGAGACGAAGCACGCGCAGCACGCCATTATCGGCCAGATCACCGCAAAGCTGCTGCGACATGCGCACGCGGACATGCTCGACGATCTGCTCGGTCTTGCGGACATGCGGGGCGAGCTCGGCCACGGCTTCTAGGATGAGATGCAGGTTGCGGATCGAGACACGCTCGGCCAACAGAAGCTTGAGCACCGCCTGCAAGCCCGAATAGGACATGTGCGACGAACAAATCTCGTCGGCCAGCTTCTTGTATTCCGGGTCCATGCGATCGATGAGGATCTTCAGGTCCTTGTAGGACAGAAGCTGCGGCAGGTTGTTGCGGATCACTTCCGACATGTGGGTCAGAACGACCGAAACGTTGTCGATCGGGTGAAAACCTTCGCGCTTCAGATCTTCGGCGAAGTTTTCAAGGATCGCCACCGCCGGCATGCCGAAGGCGGGTTCGCGGATCTCGTCGCCCGGAATGGACGGCTTGCGGCCGGAACCGGTGACGACGATGACATCGCCGACGCGCAGCGTGTTGGACGCGATCGTCGTGCCGTGGATGCGGATCTGGTAGGACTTTTCCGGGATGGAGATATCGTCGGCAACCTTGATCTCGGGAACGACGAAACCGTATTGGGTGGCGAATTTCTTGCGCATCTTGCCGACACGGAAGGCCAGTTCCTGATGTGCACCGAGTAGACGGGTGGAAACCTGCTTGCCGAGCGCCAGTTCGATTTCCGCGGTCTTCAGCGCCGACTTGACCGAGTCGCGTTCGGCTTCCTTGGTCTGGACGACCTTCTTTTCCTCGGTCTCGCGCGCCAGCTTGTTTTCCGCTTCCAGCTGGCGCGGGATGTACCACGCACCAAAGCCCATGGCGCCACCAAGAGCCATGAACGGGAGCAACGGCAGACCCGGCACCAGCGCCAGCACCGCCATCAGACCCGCCGACATGGCAAGCGCGCGCGGATAACCACCGAGCTGTTCAGCCACAGCCTTATCGGTCGGGCCTGACGTGCCGCCACGCGACACGAGAAGACCGGCAGCCAGCGAAACGATCAGCGCCGGAATCTGCGAAACGATACCGTCACCGACCGACAGTTTGACGAAGACGTCGGCAGCCTCGGTGATTTCCATGCCGTGGCGGAAATAACCGATCAGGATGCCGCCGAAGATGTTGATGGCGGTGATGATCAAACCGGCGATCGCATCGCCGCGCACGAATTTCGAAGCACCGTCCATGGCGCCGAAGAACATGCTTTCTTCTTCGAGTTCCGAACGGCGGCGCTGTGCTTCCTTCTCGTCGATCGTACCGGCGGCAAGGTCGGCGTCGATAGACATCTGCTTGCCGGGAATACCGTCAAGGGTGAAGCGGGCGCCGACTTCCGCGATACGGGTGGCGCCCTTGGTGATGACGATGAAGTTGACCGTGACCAGGATCATGAAAACGATCAGACCGATCAGGAAGTCGCCGGACATGACGAGCGAGGCAAAACCGGCGATCACGCCGCCGGCGGCGTCATGCCCCTGGTGACCATGCGACAGGATCACACGCGTCGTCGCGATATTGAGCGACAGGCGCACCATGGTCGAGATCAGAAGAATGGTCGGGAAGGACGAGAAGTCCAGCGGCTTCTGGATCCACAGGGCCACCATCAGGATCAGCACCGAGAATGCGATCGAGAAAGCCAGACCAAGGTCGATCAGGAATGTCGGGATCGGCAGGAAAAGGATGCAGAGGATCGCGATGATACCCGTCGCGAAGCCAATATCACGGCCGCTCGGGGCTACCTTCGGAATGGACAGTGCAGGTGGTTGCGCCATGGGTCTTCCGTCTCTTCATGAGAAGGCGACGGGATACACAACCCCGCCAGTTCACCATGCGTAATAGAGACTGAAGCTTGCGCGAGGGTGGCCCGGCCCGCCGGAAGCTCGGTCAGAAACCGGATTGCACGCGGGAGAAGACGAGCTCGGCAAAAAGATAAACCTGACCACCGATGAAGGGCGCCGAAATGGCGATGGTCACGAGGATGGCGACGATCTTTGGAACGAACGTCAGCGTCATTTCCTGGATCTGGGTCAATGCCTGCAGGAAGGCGATGCCGACGCCGACGATCATGGCTGCCAGAACGGCAGGGCCGGAAGCAATCAGGACGGTCCTGATTGCCGCCTGCATGATCTCAAGGGCGTCGGCTTCATTCATTGGAGCTCTCCGGGGCCGCGAATCATCTGCGGCCTTATACGTCAGCTCGTTGTACTGCTCTCGTTCTTGTCCGTCGAGGCATCTTCATTCACCGGCAGGCCGGTTTCCGGATCCTTCACGACGGGGGTCGTGACTTCATCGGTTGTAGCCTTGATTTCCCTGTCGGAAATGACGACGCCTGCCTGCAGCAGAACCTTGTCACCCGCCTCCGTCACGGCAATCACGCCATCGGCGTAAACCTGGGCTTCCTTGACCTTGCCCATGGTCTTGTCGTCAGCACTCATGATGTACTTGCCGACGAGATCACCGGCCTTGGTCAGGGCCTCGGCCTGCAGCATGCTCTTCAGATGCTTGTTGGTCTGGATCGTCTGCTCGACCTGCGAGAACGATGCAAGCTGCGAAACCTGTTCCGACGCATCCATCGGATCCGTCGGGTCCTGGTTTTTCATCTGCGCGATCAGCAGCTGAAGAAAGCTGTCATAGTTCAGCGAGGCCTTGTTGGCATCACTGTTGGAGGCGCCGGCATTGGCCCAGGGGTTGGATGCCGTCGCCGTATCGACCTTGGGTGTGGTAACCGACGCGGTTGGATCTACCGCCATGGCGCGATTTCCTTGCGAATGGTCTCGACCATAGCCGGCGCGATCTCGTTGTTGTTGAGAATGCGGTCTTCGGTCGCGTAGAGGCTGCGGATGGCTTTCAGGGCATCAAAGGCGCGGCCGGAAGCGACCATGGCATCGATACGCTTCAGTTCCGCCAGGACATCGGCATCCTGGAAGCAGGTGAGCAGCATGGCGACCGACTTCTTGAACATCGCCATCGACTGATCCTTGCCCTCAGGGTTGATCAGGATCATCTGGGCGATGAAGTAAAGCTGACGCAGCGGCGTGGTAGCGTCCTGAGGCTGCAGAACGTGGTTTTCGAGAAGGAACGTGACGTCGTTCAGGAATTCCAGAGCAACCTTACGATCGACGCGCAGAACCGCACCATTGATGAAGATTCGTTCGCCGGACTTGAGCGAGATACGCAGAGTGCTTTTCATTTAATGCCATCCCTGATGATGGTGGTTACGTCGATAATGCCTTGGAAATTGTCGGACTGGCGCCGCCTGATCTTTTCGCATTCCTTCAAGATCCAGATTGCGATGGAAATCAGATTGGCACGCAGCTCGGTATTCAGCTCGTTCTCCGGCTGGCGAAGGTCCTCGATGAACCTGATCCAGACCCGCCGTGTGTAGAACAGCGCCTCGATCGTAGATCGAGAATACTCGTTGTCTGCACGAGCTGCCTGAAGGAGTTCGATCGAGCGATCGAGCGTCTGCCGTTCCCGCGCTTTGGCGTCGGCGACGTCATCCTTCATGATCTCGGCATATGAAAACTGGAACATTCATGTACCCTTTATTTTCAATTACTTACCTTTTGCATCAAAGGTAATTAACCAGGCTTAGCTGCTGTATTCTGGAGGTGAGTGTGTAGGACGCCTCAAGAAGGGACTGCAGCGCGCTGACGCGGGTTGATGCCTCGTAGACATCGACTCCCTGCAGCTCATTGATATGCGTCTCGATGATCGACTTCTGGTCAGCGAGCGAACCCGTTGCCTTGCTGACACGTTCCGTCGAAAGGCCGATGGTGGAGCGCTGGTCGTTGAGGCCGGAAATCGCTTTGCCGATTGCCGCCGTCGCGCTTTCCGTAACCGACACACGCGTCGCTTCCGGAATTTCGTTGGTCAGGAATTTGCTCGATACCACCGAGGCGAAGACGAAGCTGCGGAAACCCTGGCTGTTGGCATTGGTCGACGTGTCGACAACTTCGGTCGCGCTGATGCGCGTCGTGATGTTGGTGTCGCTCGACTGTGATGCGTAGGTCGACCAGAAAACGTCGTCATTGAACGTCGCTTCGAGACCGGTCAGGAAGTCGCTCATCTGTCCGGCACTCATCTGCGAGGCAGACGTCAGTCCCTGGGAGAGGAGATAGGTATCGAGTTCGGCATCCACGGCTGCCGCCATAGGCGACCCTTCTTCCGTGTAGGACAACATCGGCTTGACGTCGCTATTGGTGCCGGAAAAAAGATATTCGCCGCTCACCGACGTATTGGCGACATCCGTGAAGGAATTGAGCGCCGAGGTGATCGTCGAGCGCGCCACGTCGAGCGTGCTGGAACTGCTGCTCAGGCCAACCAGCGAATCCATAACGCCCTGGCTGATATCGGCGAGCTGAGAGAGCGCTTCCTCGGAAGAGGTCAGGCGCTGGGTCGCGATCGAATTGGTGGTCATCTGCGATTCGAGGCGCAGCATGTCGCGGGAAAGATCGAGGCTGCGCGAGGTCTGCGCGCCGAGTTCCACGCCGAGGTCGGCATAAACGCCGGTCGTCACCTCTTCATTGGCCTTGGCCAGATCGTTCTGCGCTCTTGCCATGGTTTGCAGGAGCGTCGTCTGTATGGAATGCGTGGAGCTAAAGGAGGTCTTCATGATCAACCCGCTGCGTTCATAAGCGCACTGATCATTTCATCGATCGTGCTGACAAGCTTCGTTGCTGCCTTGTAGGATTGCTCGATGTCGAGAAGCAGCGAGAGCTCTTCATCGAGGCTGACGCCCGTCTCGCTGGACAGGGCTTCAGCGGCGCGAGACTGCATTGCAGACTTGGTTTCGGTGGCCGCGGTCGAGGAGCTGCGCAGGGCTTCGAGCCAACCGGTCGAGTCCGATGCATAAGACATCAGGTCGATATCGGTGCCGCCGACGCCCGTGATCTCATCGAAGGTCTGCTTGGCCTGCATCATCTCCGAATAATGGTCGATCAGGGTCGAATAACCGCTGGCCGCCGTCGGGTTCCATTCATAAGCCGTGCCATTAATACCGCCGTCGCGCAGCAGAGTCGGCTTCTGCTTGACATCAGCGTTAACGGATATCGATGCAGCAAGCCCCACCTGTGCCACACCGGTATCGTTGACCGTGCTGTCGACGCCATTGGTGAAAAGGCCGGCCATGGCGGGCTGATCATCGTTCGGGCCGGTTTCGGCGAAGGAAACGATCAGGCCACGGGCGATTTCATCGAGCTGGCTCTGGAATGTCGGAGCTACCTCATCGCGAATCTGCAACAGGGCCTGCAGCGAACCGCTTGCATTTGTATCGCCACCAACACCCGCCTTGACCTCGACACCATCGATGCTGACGGCGTAGCCTTCGGTCGCAGCCGTATAGGTCTTGGTCGGCGTGAAGGAGACATTGCGCGGGATGGTTTCGAACAGGGTCGTGCCATCGGTTGTGTAGAGCGCCATGTCGTTGCCGGCACGAATGGTCGAGGAGACGCCGACGATTTCGGAAATCTGCTTGAGCAGCGTATCGCGCGTATCGAGTGCGTTATTGTCCTGCTTGCCGATGGCCTCGGCCTGTATGATGGCAGTGTTTGCCGTCTCAAACTGCGCGAGCAGGTTGTTGAGGTCGTCGACCTGCGTCTTGATCTGTGCATCCGTGCGGCCGCGGATGGCCTGAAGTTCGTTGGATGTCGTCTTCAGCGTGTTGACGACATCCTGGGCCGAGGACAGGGCCGTTGCCGCAAGCGTTGCTTCACTCGGCTTTGCTGCATAAGCACCGAGATTGTTGAGCAGCGTGGTCATCGCCTTGCTCATCGACAGTTCGTAATCATTGCCGCCGAGCAGGCTGCGGATCTCTTCGAGACCCGTCGCCAGCGTCGACTGACCGCTCGCCAGCGACGTGCTGGCGATTGTCTGCCGCAGGAGCGGCTGGTTCTGCTCGCGCGTTGTCGTTGCGACCAGCGCACCATTGCCATTGCTTACCAGGACCGCAGTACGCTTCGCATAGTTGGCGTTCTGGGTATTGGCGATGTTCGTCGACGTCACCGACGTTTGCGTGCCGGTGTTGTTGAAGATCTGCTGTGCAGTGGAAATCGCTGAACTAATCGACATCTATCTAACCTCTGCGGGGATCATCCCCGCGATTATCTCTTCAGGTTGACCAGGGTTTCGAGAAGTTCGGAACCGGTCTGGAAGACCTTGGAGTTTGCGGTGTAATTACGCTGCGATTCGATCATGCTGGTGAGCTCACCGGCGATATCGACATTGGAATCTTCCAGTGCCTTGGACAGGATCGAACCGTAACCGCTGTTGCCGGCGTAGCCCATGACGATGACGCCCGAGTCATTGCTCTGCGAATAGACGTTGCCTTCGCGCGGGGTCAGGTTGTTAGGGCTCTGCACGTTTGCCATCGCAATACGATAGGCCGGCATCGACTGGCCGTTCTTATAGAGAATGGACACGATACCGTCTTTGCTGATCTCGACCGTATCGACCGCGCTTGCCGCCCGACCGTCGATGTTGCCTTCGACCGAATAGGGTGAACCGAGCTGGGACATGTCGCTCAGATCGATGTCGAGGGGGCTCAGTTCGGCGCCAGCGATGGTCAGCCCGGCAGTCGAAATGGTGCCGCCTGCCGGTACGACCAGCTTGCCGGCCGCATCGAATTCCAGCGCGTAAGAACCGAGCGGGTGAACCGTGCCAGCATCATCCTTGTAGCTGACGGCGAGCGACCATTCGTTGTCGGCGGTCTTGGAAAAGGCTAGGTCGAGCAGGCGCGAATTGCCTTGGCTGTCATAGGCGACCAGCGACGAAGACTTGGTGTAGGTACCGGCCGTTTCGCCCGACGGCAGGTTGCCCGTGACAACGCCGGCCTTGGACGGCGTCGAGTTCATGCCACCGGCCTGGACGTTGACCTCTTCGAGA
The DNA here is from genome assembly GCF_009617585.1 of Endobacterium cereale. Classification (GTDB taxonomy): domain Bacteria; phylum Pseudomonadota; class Alphaproteobacteria; order Rhizobiales; family Rhizobiaceae; genus Neorhizobium; species Neorhizobium cereale. The sequence continues at coordinate 26,381 of NZ_WIXI01000047.1, forward strand.
CCGTCGAAACCGTTGATGACGATGGTCGGATCGGTCGTGGAGGAATAGGGATAACCCATCAGCGTGAAGCCGGCCGCGTTCGTCAGCGAACCGTCGGGCTGAACTTCGAAATTGCCGGCGCGGGTCAGGTAGTTCGAACCGTCGGCGCCGCCGACGATGAAGAAACCTTCGCCATTGATGGCAAGATCGGTCGCCGACGTCGTGTAGGTGAACGCGCCCTGGTCGCTGATCGAATAGCGAACCGTGGTGTTGACGCCGCCCGAATTGTACGAGCCGTTACCCGACGGCAGGATCATCGACGAGAATTGCGTCGAGGCCTTCTTGTAACCGACGGTGCTCGAGTTGGCGATGTTGTCGGCAACCGTGCTGAGCCGGTTCGCCTGCGCATTCATCCCGGACACACCCGTCCGCATTGTTCCGTAAAGGCTCATCTCAAATCCTCGTTTTGCCTATGCTGATGACCCTAGATGACGGGCCTTGCGTGAAGCTGTCTGTTTTGCCCTTTGACGACGGTTTCGATCGCCATCCGCTTACATTTCAAAAACGAAAAAGGCCGGCATCCATTTTCGGATACCGGCCCTTTTTTCAAAATAATTACAGACTGTTAGTTCCAGTCGATGCAGTAGCCCAGGAAGCGCTTGGAATCGACTGGATCGAAGCCAAGCTTCTTGCGCAGCTTCTTGCGCAGCTTGCTGATGTGGCTTTCCACGACGTTCTCTTCGACCTCTTCGTCGAAGATGCCGTAGATGGCGTTGAAGATCTGGGTCTTCGAAACGCGACGGCCACGGTTGGAAATTAGGTATTCCAGGATGCGACGCTCGCGACGCGGCAAGGCAAAAATTTCGCCGTTGATTTCCGGGTCACGACCATCGGAGAAGACGCGGATCGCGCCGACATCCGTATGGGTGGACAATGCCTTCAGACGACGACGGATCGCCGCTGCGCGAGCCAAAATCTCGCGGGGATGGACAGGTTTGCGCACCACATCGTCGACGCCGCTGTCGAACAATGCCAGTGTTGCTTCCAGCGAATGCTGGTCGCTGACCGCGATCACCGGAGCCTGCGAACGGTCGCGGATTGCCCGCGGCAGTTCGAGCGACCGCTCGCTCTGTCCAATCAAAAATGCTTCCACCGCCGCAATGTCGGTATCCGCCGCCGTGTTGACCCACTCACCGAACTCGCTGGGATCAAACCCGGTAGAGGGCACACCCTCACGACCAAACAGGGATGTGTATCCCTCTTTCACCAATTCACGTTCATCAACCACTACGATCATTCAGCCGCCTCCGAATCACTTGTGGTACCTCGATGGCCAATGGATACGAATCGCGGGAATCCCGAACAACTGGGTAAAATTAACCATGGATTTTAATAGTTGATTAAGATTGGCCTCGCGATTTGCACTAGATGTAGTGGGTCCGTCAAAAACCCCTACAACTTTTCAGTGGAAAAAGTTAACGATGCCTAAATTTAGCCTTGTGAGAGGTACAGAGGCCAAAACGTGAACATCGCCACCATCCGCCCAAAACGCCCAACGGTCAATCAACCAAAAATAGTCATCCACGGCAAAAATTGGAGGCGTTTCCGGTCCAGGTGCCATAGCCTGTTGCAACCAGATTGGAGATGACACGGCAGACATAACGTTTCTGGGCGGGGTCGTTATTGGGTCCGGCGTGGTATCTTGCTACCGCCATGGTCCATGTCTCGTGACGACCGTGAAGGTTGCTGAGGAACTTTGCGGCATACTCCACGTTGAGGCGCGGATCGAACATCTGCTCTGCCGATGCGAAATTCTCACCGTGAAAATGGTGGTTGATCTGCATGCAGCCGATATCGATCAGCTTCTTTCCCTCGCTGCGCGCCTCGTGAAACTTGCGCATCGCATCCTCTCGGCTGGGCGGAAAAAACGCCTTCCCCTCGATATTCATGGCGTAGGGATAAAGGCTTCCCTTGCGTCCGGTTTCCGTCAGCCCGACCGAATAGAGGATACCCTCCGGTATGCCGTATTTGGCGGCAGCGGCCTGGATCTGCGCCTCGCAGATACCCGCACCACTGGCAGGCGGGGCGGCCGCGCTGACATTCGGGCGGGTGGCTGAAGGCGGCTGGATGGCGGCCGGCACCGGGGCAACGGACTGCACCGCCGGGGCTGGTGTGGAGAACAGCCCGGCGGCGTCTGCTGCGTCAGAGATAGAGCTGATCAGGGCGAGCGTTGCCAGCAGCGACAGTGTCGGATACCGGTTCATTCGTGCCTCTTGCGTTATCCTCTGCCACGGAGCGGGCATTGTTCTGGCCCTGCTCGCGACCGGCATTGTTGCCCTGACGTCCCTCATTAGCGGCGGCCTGCTGCTGGGCAGACTGACCCGATTGCTGGCCCTGCTGCTGGCTGGACGTATCCGACTGGGTGGTCGAGGCGACGCTGATGGTCACCTGATCGACGGCAAAGCCCTGCGAGCGCAAAGCCTCGATCATGCCGGAACTGTCGTCGCTAAGCTGGCGGTAAGCAGCGTGATTTTCGACCGTCAGGTGGACGTTGAGCGTTTCGCCGGTGAGGCGCAGCGTCGCCGTCACCGAGCCGAGGTCATGCGGGTTGAGCTGCAGCTTGAGCGTATTGACGACATTGCCGGTGCTGGATGCCATCGGATCGCCCAGCGATGCGCCCGACGTCATCGCGGCAGCCCAGGTCTTGTCGTCCGACATGGCCGCGGTCAGGGCAGTGCCATTGGCGCTCTGGCCGAAACCGAGGAAACGGCGCGAATCGAGCACGGTAACGCTTTCGGCGGCACCGTTGCCGCCAGCCTTGGCCTCGAAACCGACCTTGCCCTGTTCATCGGTACCGATCGTCATATCGAGGCTCTGGCCACGGCCGGAAGAAAGCCGGAAGGTGCGCTCGTCGACAAGGGCGGAATCGCTATCGGCCGACATGTCGAGTGCGTCGGATTTCCTGGCGGCAGCAGATGCCTGCGTGGCGCGGCCTTCCGTGGCAGAGCCGACGGTCTTGTCACCACGGGTCTCGCTGCGCTCACGCACCTGCCCGGTCTGTTTCGGCGTCGCGTTCGCGACCGTTTCCACGGCTGCGCCGCCGGTTAGCAGAGAAAGCACCTCGCTCAGCCCGGTTTCCTTAGGGGCGGGCACCGCTTCATCGGCATTCGCCACCTTCTTGTCGGCTTTCGCGTCTGCGTCTTCGCTCTTGCTCGCCTTGTCGGACTTCGATGCCTTGGAGCCGGTCAACACATCGTTTCCGGCCTTTGCGTCGACAAGCACCTGCGCGGCATCCTCGACCACAATCGGCTTTGCCGTGGCCGTGGCCTTGGTGTCAGCCAGAACATCCTTGACGGATGTGGAGGAGCGGCCCACCTCTTCTGCCTTACCGAACAGGACGCGCGCGGTCAGATCCAGCGCGGAGCGGCCCTTGGAAGACGGCGCGTCCTCGACAGTCTCGGAACCGGTCTGTGTGACGTCAGATTCGCCCTTGGAAGTAGTGTCATCCTGCTTGCGGGAGCCATTGCCGGCGCTGGAGAGCGCATCGGAAAATCCGCTCTTTTCACCGTCATTGCCCTGTTTTCCGGCAGATCCCCTCACCGCACCGGTCGCATCAGATGCGCCAGTCCTCGCCGTTACCTCAGCATTGATCATTGCAACGTACCTTCTTCCTTCAGCAGATCATCGATCGCATTCAGTGTCGAACGGCCCCTATCGACATAGGTCTGGAAGTCAGCATCGTACTTCGTCGCACTGCCATCCGCGGTTTCACCGGGGGCAGAGCCTGATCCGCTCACATCATTGGCGGACGACGCGGCTTGAGAAGCCACATCTGGTGTTGTCGCCATATTGGCGACCGTGTCTTGTCCGAGGCTTTCGGCATTCGGTATTTCAGGACCGGAACCAGCAGCAACAGGAGGACGCACCACGGCGTCGGCGATCGCCTTTGCTGCGGCACGCAATGCCTGGTCTTCCGGCGACAGATTGGCCTCCGGCAGATCGGTGATCGCCTTCATCGCATCGGTCACCTTGTCGCTTGGAATGTCGGCCATGCCGCCATAGAGGCGCGCCAGTTGTTCGGCGTTGCGATCATCGGCACCGCCCTTGATGCCGGTCGCCTGCTCAGAGGCGTAACGCGCCAAATCGTTCTTGCCGGAGATTGCCGCCTGGCGGGCAATGCGCAGATAGACCTCACGCTGGCGATCGGCATCCATGAAGGCGATCGTGCCTTCCACATCCGGCGCCGTGATTTCCTTGCCGTAATGGCGCACCACCAGAACCACGAAAAGATCCGCAAACTGGCTGGCATAGGGAGAATGAACATATCGGCGCGCATATTTGCGCGCATAGGCAAGCCCCTTGTCGACGAGGTCGGCCTCCACGGCAATCGACACGGAACGGCGAAGCGCCGCCTCCTCGACGATCGTTCCGGGCGCCGTCAGGCGTGCCCAGTCATAAAGGTCCAGCGCTTCGAGCGGCGTATTGGTGACGGCGACATTTCCAGCCACCAGCGCCAGATAGGGGCCGATGCGCTCATTCCTGTATTCCGGCACCATGGCCTTCAGCGTATTGGCAACAAGCGTGCCCTGCCCGTTCAGATATTTGCGCAGGACATCGGACACGCGGTTGTCAAAATTTCCGGCAACATCACGTGACACGAGATATTCAAGCGTCGCCGGATTGCCGCCGCTCATCGCATAGATCAAGGCCGCATCGACATTGCGTGGGTCGGAATAGACGGAGGCATCGACGGAACGCAGCCGTTTGTCGATCGCGCCAATCATGTAACGCTGCATCTCGCCGGCGGAATGATCGCCGGTGACGACCGTGTCCTGAACGAACTGAAGCGACCGCAGCATCTGATAAGGGGCAAGGTTCTCGCCGTCCTGCTGCGCGGAAGCGCTCTGCAGCGAAAGGGCTGCAAAGGCCACGGAAGCCAGGCATGAAAGACGATGCGGAAGGCGCGCCATGATTATCCCTTACCCGCCTCGAGCAGGATTTCGATACGACGGTTGGCATCCGCGAACGGATCATCCGGCATCTGCAGGCGACGATCGGCAAAACCGGAGATCTGTTTGACACGATCTTCGCCAAGGCCACCCTTGACCAGCATGAAATAGGCACTGTGCGCGCGGGCGGAGGAAAGTCGCCAGTTGTCGTTGCCTTCCGTGGTGAACGGACGACCGTCAGTGTGACCGCGAATGACCACGTCTCCCTGACGTTCCTTGAGGATCTCACCGATCTTTTCCATGGCCAGCACCATTTCGCGACGCGGCACGGCAGACGACAGATTGAACATCGGCGTATTGCTCTGATCGGATATCGTGATCAGCATGCCGCCTTCGGAAGGCGTGACTTCGAGACCTTCGGCAAGACGACCGGAAATACCTGCGATCTGCTTTTCAATGGCTTCGCGCAGTTCTTCGGCCTCTTTCTGTTGTTCGGCCGCCTCCTCGGCTTGAGCTGCATCGGGGCGCGGTTGCGGCACGGCGGTCGCCACCTGGGCCTTGCCCGGAACCGGCGGCTGATCCTTCGTCTGCGCCTGAGCGGCCGTCTGCGGCGTTGCCGGCAACATTTCGGCGGGCTTCGACGGATCAACAGGCTCAGCCGCAGCCACCTGCTGTTGCGTCTCGGCGGCCTTTTCGGCATCCGTTTTTTCAGCGGCCTCGGTCTTGGTTTCCTGGCCTTCGGCGCGGATCACCTGAATCTGCTTCGTCCAGAAATCCGGGTCGAAAGGGTCGCGATAGGCTTCGCCGCCATCGGCGCCGGTCGCGGGGCCCGAGTTCGATGCACCGCCCTCGCCCTTGGCGCTGACATTGGCCTGCTGGCCAACTTCCTGGGCAATCTCAGCCAGAACTGAATATGGGTTCTCGAAGAAATCGGCTTCCGAGTAATTCTGCTCTTCACCGGCACTCGACGTCAGATCGTCGCCGGTGGCAGCTGCGGAACCCACGGTCTGGCCTTCATCAGCCTTGACCTGCGAACGATCCTTCTTTTCCTGGCCCTCAGACGTATCGACGGGCTTTTCCAGCCCCTTCTTGGCCGGCGTCTCGTCCGACAGCTTGATCGGATTGAAATAGCTGGCGACCGATGCCTTGGTTTCCTCGTTGGCGGCATTGACGAGCCACATGACCAGGAAAAACGCCATCATTGCCGTCATGAAGTCCGCATAGGCGATCTTCCAGGCACCGCCATGGTGGCCTTCGTGACCGCCACCGTGCTTTTTGACGACGATGATTTCGTTCTTGCCGTGATGATGATTATCGCTCATCCGAGCACCTTTCTCAGGCTAGCGGCCCAGGCCGAAAGGCGGGTCACCAGCACGCTGCCGTCGATATCGACCGAAAGATCGAGATCATCGGCAGCGACATGACGCAGGACCGGCGCCTCGGAACCGAGCGCCGTCTTCAGTTTTTCAAACATTTCGCCCGGACCCGACACAATGATCGTGCCGATATCGCCGTCGAACATGGCCTTGCGGATGATATCGGCGAGTTCATCGACGGCCTTGTTGGCAAGCGATTCCTCGAGGAACGGCACGATTGCGGCAGCTGTCTGTTCTCCGATCACGCCGGCAAGCCTGCCGGCGATCGTGTTCAGACCTGCTTCGATCTTCTGTGCCGCCTGTGTTTCATAACGTTCACGAAGCGCATCGAGTTCGGCCGCATGGGCTGTTTCCAGCGCCTGCTTCTCGTCTGCCCATTTCTGCTCACATTCGGCACGTGCGGCATCAAAGCCCTCGGCATGCGCTTCGGCACGTTCCGCCGCCACATCGACCACGATTTCTTCCGGGGCGGCAGAAAATTCAAAATCATCGGACATGCCGCCGATATCGAATTCGGGTGTGAATATGGCAGGGGCCGGCTGCGGCTCACCGAAATCCTTGAGGTAACGGGCGATCGACGCGCTCATGCGTGCACTCCGTGAACTGTGCCCTGATATCCGGTCGATCCGCATGCGCATGCGGGAAAGGACCGGGAATTCGCCACTGCAATCATTGCGCCGTCCCGATTAAGAGGGGATTACCGCGACACGGCAAGCGCGCCTCGTGCGGATAACTTTTGCGGCAACCTAGGCAGTCAAACTTGTGCGAAAATGAAGGTGCTGGACCGCGACAGGGCAAATGCGCGGTCCAGCGTCGCCGTTGCCGATGACCGGGGCTCGGCGAAGTAAACGAAACCAGAAGGGAGGCCGGCCGCCTCCCCTGCCGAACCTTACTGCTGGAACAGCGTAAGGATGTTCTGGGCGTTGGTGTTGGCGATCGACAGCGCCTGGATACCGAGCTGCTGCTGGGTCTGCAGAGCCTTCAGACGGGTCGATTCCTCGTCCATGTCGGCATCCACCAGACGACCTACGCCCTTGTCGATCACGTCCATCAGGGTCGAGACGAAGGTCGTCTGCAGGTCGATACGGCTGCTGACAGCACCGAGGTTGGCGGCCGAGTCGGTCAACTGCTGCAGCATGCCCTCGACTGCGTTCAACATGCCGTCGATGTCGTCGTTGCTGGTCGTCTCGTCGAGCGAGACTTCCGTGCCGGTGGCCGCGACGGTGGAGTCCGCGTTGATCAGGAAATAGGTGCCGGTCACATTGCCGTCGGCATCCTGGATTTCCCAGTCCTTGGTGAGGATGCCGCGACCGGCATCGCCGGTGTCAATCATCACCGATAGTGAGGCATCGTAATTGAGTGTGGTCAGCGATACCGAACCATCCGTGGACCGGTTGAAGGAGGCGACGATCTCTTTCGACGGCATGACGTCGGCGGCGGTGTTGTAGAGCCAGTTCTCGCCAGAAAACGAAGCGGATTCAGCAATCGAGGACAGCTGGTTCTTCAGCTCGGAAAGTTCCTTGTCGATCTTGGTCTTGTCGACACCCGGCTCGCGTGCGGCAGTGATCTTGGCCTTGATTTCGGTGACGACATCGATGGCGGATTCAAGGCCGGTATAGGCCGTATCCGTCTTGGCAGCACCAAGGCCGAGCGCATCTTCGACGGTGGAGAGTGCCGAATTGTCGGAGCGCATGGTGGTGGCGATCGACCAGTATGCGGCATTGTCGGCCGCGGTTTCGACGCGATAACCGGAAGAGATGCGTGCCTGCGTGGTTTCCATGTTCGAATTGATGGAACGCAGTGTCTGCAGCGCCGCCATGGCGCCGGTATTGGTAAGAATGCTGGTCATCTGGAAAAATGCCCCTGGAGGAAAACGGGACAGACCGGAGCTTTGCCGGTAACGCGCGGATGCTTCATGCCGCTGGTCAGACGTTTGCCCTGTTGACCAACCCGTGCGCTCTTAATCTACGGTTAACGCTGATATGGTTAACGAGACCTTAATGCAATACGGATTTTTAACCGAGGTTAAGCGGCAGTTAAGCCTCGCGCCAGTTTCGCAGCCAACGGCCAGGGTGGCAAAACGCAAAAAGGGCCGCGCTCGAGGCGTGGCCCTTTTTTTTCGGAATCTTGATACTATTAGCCCTGGAAGAGCGACAGAACGCTCTGCGAGGACGTATTGGCGATCGACAGCGACTGGATACCGAGCTGCTGCTGTGTCTGCAGAGCCTTGAGGCGGGTCGATTCTTCGTTCATGTCGGCGTCCACGAGACGGCCAACGCCCTTTTCGATCGAGTCGCTGAGGTCCTTGACGAAGTCCTGCTGCAGCGTCACGCGGCTGTTAAGGGCGCCGAGATCCGAAGCTGCGTCCGTCATCTTCTGAAGCACGAAGTCAACGCCGCTGATGGCAGCAGAAACTTCATCGACTGTCGTCATGCTGGAAACGTCCAGAGTCAGGATCGAATAGTCCAGCGCGGTCGGCGTTGCAGTGCCGTCGTCAGCGATATCGTTGTAGCCCATCTTTGCAGACAGCCAGGATACGTCGTTGGTTGCGCCATCAGCAGCGTCGATCTGCTGATCGGTATAATCGCCAGCGGTCTTGCTGATCAGCGAGCTCTTCTGGGTGTTGAATTTATTGTTATCGTCGTGGTAAACCCAGTTTTCGCCCGAGAACGAAGCCGATTTGGCAACAGAAACCAGCTGGCTCTGCAACTCGGTGATTTCCTTCTGGATCTTCGACTTGTCAACGCCCGGCTCGGAAGCGGCAACCAGCTTGGCCTTGATTTCGTCGATGACCGAGATCGAGGATTCCATGGCGGTGGATGTAACGTCGGTCTTGGCAGCGCCGAGGCCGAGTGCGTCTTCAACAGCGCCCAGCGACTTGTTGTCGGAACGCATGGTGGTGGCGATCGACCAGTAAGCAGCGTTGTCCGAAGCGGTCTCAACCTTGTAGCCCGAGGAAACGCGACCCTGGGTCGTTTCCATGTCGGCGCTGACCGAACGCAGGGTAGACAGTGCTGCCATTGCGGCGGTGTTGGTAATAATGCTCGTCATTTAACGGACCCTTGTAGACGGGAGAAAGGAGGGGATATTCCGGCCTTTTCCGGTAAGCAGTGGCCAGCGTCATGCCTGTCAACCGTGTTCAAGACTTGGTCAACCCATTGCTTTGATGAGCTGATTAAACACTGACATAGTTAATGAAGACTAAAACCCCGTAAGGAAAACCACTAAAAATAAACCATGATGCGCGAAGCGGCACACCGCATTTGAAGGACTGCAAAAACTTCGGGTGAAATATCCGGCCATAAAGACCAACAGCCGTACCGGCTCAAACGGGAAACGCAAAAAGCCGCGCCAATGGCGCGGCTCCTGCAACTTGCGGAGAAAGTCTCGGATTAACGGAACAGCGAGATGATGTTCTGCGAGTCGGAGTTGGCGATCGACAGAGCCTGGATACCGAGCTGCTGCTGTGTCTGCAGAGCCTTGAGGCGGGTCGATTCTTCGTTCATGTCGGCGTCCACGAGACGGCCAACGCCCTTTTCGATCGAGTCGCTGAGATCAGCAACGAAGTCCTTCTGCAGCGTCACGCGGCTGTTCAGGGCGCCGAGATCCGAAGCTGCGTCCGTCATCTTCTGAAGCACGAAGTCAACGCCGCTGATGGCAGCAGAAACTTCATCGGTCGTGGCCATGCCCGAAATATCCAGGGTGAGAACCGAATAGTCCAGCGCGGTCGGCGTTGCAGTGCCGTCGTCAGCGATAGCGTTGTAGCCCATCTTTGCAGACAGCCAGGATACGTCGTTGGTTGCGGCATCAGCAGCGTCGATCTGCTGATCGGTATAATCGCCAGCGGTCTTGCTGATCAGCGAGCTCTTCTGGGTGTTGAATTCCAGCGTCGTCAGGCTGACGTTGCCGTCAGCGTCACGGTTGAACGAACCGACGATTTCCTTCGTGCCAACGGCATTGTTTTCGTCGTGGTAAGTCCAGTTTTCGCCCGAGAACGAAGCCGACTTTGCAACGGAAACCAGCTGGTTCTGAAGCTCGGTGATTTCCTTCTGGATCTTCGACTTGTCAACGCCCGGCTCGGAAGCGGCAACCAGCTTGGCCTTGATTTCGTCGACGACCGAGATCGAGGATTCCAGAGCGGTGGATGCAACGTCGGTCTTGGCAGCGCCGAGGCCGAGTGCGTCTTCAACAGCGCCCAGCGACTTGTTGTCGGAACGCATGGTGGTTTCAACCTTGTAGCCCGAGGAAATGCGACCCTGGGTCGTTTCCATGTCGGCGCTGATCGAACGCAGGGTGGAGAGTGCCGACATTGCGGAAGAATTGGTGATGATAGACGTCATAAGGGTGTCCCTCGTTTACAAATGACAAGATAGGGACATGCCGGGTTTACCGGCCACCACAATTCGGCTTCATGCCTCAGTTCTTTGTTATCGTTAGAACCGTTCGTCGTGTGAGGCCAATATGGACGAACGGGGTTGCAGAGTCCTTAATGCGGAAACGAATTTTCGCAAGAACCTCAAACACATAGTTAATGGATGGTAACTATCCGCTGTGCGCTTGCCAAAACGGCACAAGCGCGCTGTCGTTCAATTGAACGATCTGACCAGACTTCCGACAAGCAGATTCCAGCCGTCGATCAGCACGAAGAACAGAATCTTGAACGGCAGGGAGATCGAGGTCGGCGGCAGCATCATCATACCCATGGACATGGTGATGGCGGCGACGATCATGTCGATGACCAGAAACGGCAGGATGATCAGGAAGCCGATTTCGAAACCGCGACGGATTTCCGACAGCATGAAGGCCGGAACCAGCACACGGTAATCGATCAGTTCCGGCGTTCCCACCGACTGGCCACGCTCGCGGGCGATATCGACGAACAGGGACAGATCCTTGTCTCGCGTATTGGCACTCATGAACACGCGGAACGGTTCGGCAATGCGCGGCAATGCTTCCGCTTCGGTGATCTGGTTCGACAGCATCGGCTGCACGCCCTCGTTCCAGGCGCGGTCGAAGGTAGGCGACATGACGTAGAAGGTCATGAACATCGCCATCGACACCAGAACCATGTTCGGCGGCGATGTGCCCATGCCCATGCCGGAGCGCAGGATGGAGAAAGCGATCACGAAGCGCGGAAAGCTCGTCACCATGATCATGATGCCGGGAGCGACCGAAAGGACGGTCAGAAGGCCAAACGTGCGGATAATCCACGAGGCGGCAGAACCGTCCGTCGGCAGATTGAGAAGATCTGCCGGCGACTGCTGTGCGTGGGCCAGGCCCGGTGCCGCGACGATGACGGCGAGCAGTACGAGAAGTCGAATCATTCAATCACGAAGGTTCTGAACATCACCTTCGATACGCGGCCTTTTGCGCGCAGGTCAACTCGTTCCTGAAGGTCATCCCGAAGATATTGGAAGCCGCGTGGCCCTTCGATCTGCTGCAGCGAAACGGTGCGCAGATAGGACATGATATCCTGATGGATTTCCTGGGAAAGCGGCACATCCGTCGGACCGCGGAACATCAGCGCCACTTCCAGCCGCACCCAGTTATCGGACGGATAAGCCAGATTGGTGGTGATCGGGTCGAGCAGGACGATGCCGTTGGCCTCGGTGGAAATCGGCTGGATGCCGGCTTCCTTGCCATCCTTGCCCGCTTCGCCATGACCACCGGCCGCAGCATGTGCAGCCTCCGCCACCGGCGCTGCCGGCGGTGGTGGTGCGATCATGCCGCCGAGAACCCAGCCGCCACCGGCGCCGACGAGCGTGACAATCGCCACGCCGACAATTGTCATCACCATGCCGCCCTTTTTCTTGGCCTGGCCGTCTTCCGGTGTCGTTTCGTCTATCGCCATGGTCTTATACCCGATCCCTGCTCTGCCGCTTAGAAGGGCGAATACATATCGACGACCTGCTGGCCGATCGGCGGCTGCTGCACTTCCGTCATGCGGCCACGGCCACCGTAGGAGATGCGGGCTTCGGCGATCTTGTCGTAGGAGATCTGGTTTTCGGAATCGACATCCTTCGGTCGCGCGATACCGGCAACGTTCAAGATACGGATCTCGTGGTTGACGCGCACTTCCTGCGAACCGCTGATCAGAAGGTTGCCGTTTTCAAGAACGCCGGTCACGACAGCGGCCACCATCAGGTTCAGCTTTTCGGCGCGCTTGATCGTGCCCTTGCCGTTGCTTTCGCTCGACGAATCCGTGCCCATGTCACCGGAGGTGCCGGCATCGGTGCTGAAGCCGAGGAAGTTCTTGACGCCCGCCTGCCAGCCGAGGCTGGTGGAATTGGTGCGGCTGCGGTCGGTTTCGTTATCGAAATCGGCCTTGTCGTTGATCTTGATCTCGACCGTCAGGATGTCGCCGATATTGAGCGCACGGGCATCCTTGAACAGGGCTGCCTGGTTGTCGCTCCACAGCGAATAACCGCTGGCCATCTGGCGCGGCTGCTTCGGGTAGGACGACATCTGCGGGGCCTGCGCATATTGCAGGCCGCTGCCGATCGGGCTCATCGCCGGGGCGTTGCCGATTTCCTTCAGCGTCTGGTTCTGGCAGCCTGCCAGAAACATCACGGCCACGAGGGCAGAAGCACGCTTCATCATGTACGGTCCTTAGAAGTATTGGGGTCTGACGCGCTGGCGATGATCGTCGAGATCATGCCCGCCTTTTGCGGGTCCATCTCGGCAAGGATCAGGCCCGACTGGCGCGGGGGCAGTTTCATGATGATCGCAGCTGCGATCTCTATCTTCATTTCGGCAAGCTGCGGTGCTGCCGCATCGGCCTTCATCGTCTTGAAGATATCGACGAGACCGATCTCGGCGCTCTTCAGGAAATCGTTGCGGCGCTTCAGCCAATCCTCGTATTCCGTCTTGCGGGTTTCGAGCGTGGCGATACGGGCATCGACATCCGCTTGCAGCTTTTCCAGTTCCTGCTTCTGCAGCAGGTAACGCTGGTCACGTGCCGGATCGGCGATATTGGTGCAGAACCGCTGGATATCATCGGCCGTGGTCGGTGTGCCCGCTTCTGCGGCCTGCTGCGCATTGACCTGAGGCACGGCAGCGAGAACCATGCCGGCGACCAGAAGCTTGCGAACCATGGATGCGGAAATCGTGATCGTGAACATCGCTTGTTTCTCCGTCATTGCAGCACGAGTTCGGCCTGAAGGGCACCGGCAGACTTGATGCCCTGCAGGATGGCGATAATGCCGTCCGGCTTGACGCCGATGCTGTTGAGACCGGCCACCAGCGTGCGCAGGTCAGGTCCGTTGAGGATGGCGACCTGGCCGCCGTCCTTCATCGCCATGATATCTGTCTGGTCCTGCACCGCCGTTTCGCCGCGCGAGAACGGTTCCGGCTGTACGATCTGCGGCGTTTCGGTAACCTGTACGGTCAGTGTTCCGTAGCTGACGGCAACGCGCGAGACCTTGACATCCGCGCCGATGACGATCGTGCCGGTGCGCTCGTTGATGACGACCTTGGCCGGTGTATCTGTCTGGACGATCAGGTTCTCGATTTCCGCCATCAGGCGCGTCAGATCAGCCTGACGCGGCTTGGAGATGATGATTTCCTGGCTGTCGCGCGCTTCGGCGACCGGGCCGCCATAACGCTGCGAAGCGAACATATTGACGGCATCGGCCATGCGCTGCGCAGTCGAGAAATCCGGATTGCGCAATTGCAGGACCAGATTGACCCCATCCTTGAACTTGGACGGCAGTTCGCGCTCGATGATGGCACCGTTCGGCACGCGGCCGGATGTGGTGACGCCTTCGGTCAGCGTTGCGGCCGCACCCTGTGCCTGGAAACCGGAAACGACGACCGCGCCCTGTGCAACGGCATAGATCTGGCCGTCGGCACCGGATAGCGAGGTCATGACCAGCGTGCCGCCGCGCAATGACGTGGCATCGCCCAGCGAAGAGACATTGACGTCGATACGGCTGCCGGGGCTGGCAAAGGGCGGCAGGTTGGCGGTGACCATGACGGCCGCGAGGTTCTTGGCACTCGACTGCCCACCTTGCGTCGAAATGCCAAGGTTCTGCAGCATGGCGCGCATCGACTGTTCGGTAAACGGCGAGGAGCGCAGACTGTCGCCCGAGCCTTGCAGACCTACGACCAGACCATAACCGATCAGCTGGTTTTCACGACCGGCCTGCAGCGACGCGATATCCTTGATACGCGCGGCGTCGGCGAAGGCCGGCTGTACCGGGCCGAAAAGCGTCGCGATCGCGAGAGAAAGGGCAATAAAACGTTTCATGATCATTTCGCCATCACCTGAACGGTGCCGTCAGCCATGACCGTGCCACTGACGGACAGGCCGGAATCGATATTTCGGACACGGATGACATCGCCGACCGAACCATTCTGCAATGGCGAACCGGAGGCCGAAATTGTCATGTTGCCGATGCCGAAGGTGAGGCGGACGCTGGTGCCGCGCTTGACCAGATAGGGAATCCGCAGCGACGACACGAGAATGGTGCGGCCGGGCAGAAGCGTGCGGTTGGTGATCATCCCCGTCACCTCCTCGACCGTCTGTGCGTAGTCGCCGGCGAGATTGGGATTGGTGACTTCGACCGTGTTGAGCGAGCCGGGAGAGATTTCCTCTCCCGGATAGATGATCCGCGTCGGCACGACGGCCATGCCCATGTCGGCTGCGACCGGCGTGGCCAGGCCCGCGGCGAGAAGCGACAGAAGGGTAAGGACGGTCTTTCGACCGATCCTTGCTGCATTTTCGTGTGTCCGGCGAAACATCATGTCTGCCCTGCCTTTTGGGTTTACTTGAGGTTCTGGCTCACGATCTTCGACATTTCGTCGGCGGTCGTGATGACCTTGGAGTTCATCTCGTAGGCGCGCTGCGCCGAGATCATGTCAGTGATTTCCTTGACGGCATCGACGTTGGAGGCTTCGAGATAACCCTGACGCAGATAACCGTAACCTGGGTCTTCCGGAGCCGCGATGACCGCTTCGCCCGATGCCGGCGTTTCGGCATAAAGGTTGTCACCGAGTGGCTTCAGGCCGGCTTCGTTGGCAAAATTCGCCATCGTCAGCTGGCCGACCTCGGTATATTCGGTGTCATTGCCGATACGCACGCTGACCTGGCCGGTACGGCTGATGACTGTTTCCGTGACATCGGCCGGAAAGGTGATGTTCGGGATGACCTGATAACCTTCGATCGTGACCAGCTGGCCATCGCCATTCTGGTTGAAGGCGCCGGCGCGGGTATACATCGTGCCGCCATCGGGCGACTGGACCTGGAAATAACCGCGACCGACGATGGCCAGATCGAGGTTGTTTTCGGTATGGGTCAGCTGGCCCTGTTCGTGAATGTAGCGAACGGCAGCCGTCTGCACGCCGAGACCGATATTGGCGCCTTCCGGCACGATGGCCTGATTGGCACGGTTCGGCACGCCCTGGGCGCGTTCGGTTTGATAGAGAAGATCGGCAAACTCCGCACGGCCGCGCTTGAAGCCGGTCGTGTTGATGTTGGCGATGTTGTGGGCGATGACCTCAAGATTGGTCTGCTGGGCATCCATGCCCGTCGCTGCAACGGAAAGTGCTCTCATGGGTAAGGTTCCTTATCCGCTACTAGATCTGCATCTTCGAGATATCGAGATAGGCCGAGACCAGCTTGTCGCGCAGCGCGATCGAGGTCTGCAGCGACTGGTTGGCTTCCATGACGGCATCGACGACTTCACGCGTATTGGCCTTGCCCTGGATGGCGTCGATCGACTTGCTTTCGGCGGCCTTCAGCGAGTCCATGGTCGAGGATGCGACGCTGCCCAGCACGCTGGCGAAGCTGACACCGGCGTTTTCGACCGGCTTCTGTAGCTGACCGAGCAACGATGTGGTGTTCTCGTCCGATGAAATGGAGCCGATGCCGCGAGACAGCGAAAGCGAGCTTACGTTCTTGATTGCGTCGATCATTGCGAGCTCTTCAGAAGTTCGATGGTGGAGGAAACGATGTCGCGCGTCTGCTTGATCATCTGGAGATTGGCGTCGTAGCTGCGGTTGGCTTCGCGCATGTCGGCCATTTCAATCAGCATGTTGACATTGGGCATCTTGACCATGCCCTTCGCGTCAGCCGCCGGATGGCTCGGATCGTATTCCTGGGCGAATTCGCCCCGATCGACGCCAAGCTTCTTGACCCCGACCAGTTCCGCACCGGCAGCCTTGTCCATTTCGGCGCCGAAGGTGATGGTCTTGCGACGATAGGGATCGGCGCCGGGCGTGTCGCCCGTGGTGCGTGCGTTGGCGATGTTTTCCGATACGATACGAAGTCGGGTGGCCTGGGCCTCCATCCCCGACCCTGCGATCTTCGAAGCGGCTGCGAGCGGATCCATTTCCTTACCTCTTCACTGTCAAAAGCATCATGCTGTTGAACGACTTCACCAGATTGGCGGAAAGCTCATACTGGCGTTTGACTTCACCGGCCTTCGACAGCTCCTTGGAGAGCGCGACGGTGTTGCCGGATTCCTGGATGCCGATCTCGTCGTTCAGAGCGGCTTCCTCGACCTTCACATTGTTGCTGAGAGTGCTGTCGCCGAAATGCGCTGCATTGGTGCGCGCCATCCGCATCGACGTGTTGTCGAGAACGGCGTCGAAGGATGCGACATCCTTGGCCTTGTATTGCGGCGTGTTGGCGTTGGCGATGTTGTTGGCGACAACTTCCTGGCGCACAGACAACCACTCGGCCTGCTTAGATGCCAGCGCGAATAATTGAATGGGTTGCATAGGCTTCTCTCCATTTTGTAAGCGAAGCCTATGTGAGTAATCTTGCGTCAGACTTACGGACGCGACGTTCCTTCGTTGGAATAGATTTCTCCGGCAGTGGTGACGATCACCCACTTGCCGTCGCGCTGCTCCAGCGTGGCCAGACGGCTGTTGTCGGGCAGGATTGAACCGACCCTGACCATATACATGCCGGCGGCATCCTCGATCAGCGCGCGGCCGTTCGAGACATGCATCAGGCGGAAGCCGCCGCGACCCGGAAGTGGCTGTTCTTCAAGAAGATCCTGCGGCGGCCCCTGACGCACCGCCCCCACGGACGACGTTGTCGCCGTGGTAATATTGTCGATCATGTCGACCGGCGGCTTCGGCTGGTCGTCCTTGCTATTGTCGACCATGGCGAGCGGCGAAACGCTGAAGACATTGCGGGCATGGCCGGGCGGCAGATCACGGGTGTGATCCATCGGATTGACCTTGATGCCGAACTTGTCTTCGTTGAGGAACACATACCAAGGGAAAAAGGCCGAGGCGCCGGCCAGAACGATACCGACGGCCAGAACCATGTGGTCGGACAGTTTCGATTTCTGCTTCGGTGGCCGGATCGGCTTTACCGGAACATCCTGGTCATCTTGGATCACGGCTTATCCTCTCGGTCGTGGGGGCGGCGCCATGCCGGCCCGAAGGGCATTGGCAAGGTCCGCATAAGCATCTGCGCTGGGTTGGTCGGACGGCGTCTGTTTCAGCACGTCGTAGATGATGGGAACCTGCTTGATCGCCATGTCGAGATCGGCATCACTGCCGGCGCGGTAGCCGCCGATCAGGCGCAGGTCGCGGGTTTCCTCGAACCGGTGGATCAACGCCTTCAGCCGCGAAACCAGCTTTTCCTGATCTCCGGTCCAGGCCTTGCGGGCAAGACGCGAAATAGAAGACAGCGGATTGATCGGCGGGTAACGCCCCTCTTCCGCAAGGCTACGTTCGAGCACGATATGGCCGTCGAGAATACCGCGTGCGGAGTCGGCGATCGGGTCGTTGTGGTTGTCGCCATCAACAAGGATGGAGATGATCGCGGTGATGGTGCCGGTGCCTTCCGGCCCCGGGCCAGAGCGCTCCAGCAGACGCGGCAGTTCGGTGAAGACCGAGGCCGGATAACCACGAGCGACCGGCGGCTCACCGGCAGCAACGGCCACCTCGCGGATGGCATGGGCAAAACGGGTGACGCTGTCGGCGATGAACAGGACGTTTTCACCCTTGTCGCGAAAATGTTCGGCGATGGTGATGGCGACGAGCGGCGCCATCTTGCGCAGCATCGGGCTTTCATCGGAGGTGGCGACGACAGCGATCGATTTCGCCATGTTGTCGCCGAGCGTATCCTCGATGAATTCGCGCACTTCACGGCCACGTTCACCGACCAGCGCGATCACCACCTTGTCGAAGGCATCGGCGCGGGCGAGCATGGATAGAAGCGTGGATTTACCAACACCGGAACCGGCAAAGATGCCGAGACGCTGCCCGAGGCAGAGCGGTGAAAAGATATCGATGGCACGCACACCGGTCATGAAACCGGTATCGACGCGCTTGCGCGTCATCGATGGCGGCGCGGTGTTGGAGATCGAGCGCCGATCAAACCCCGAAGACAGAGGGCCGCGATTATCGATAGGCTCTCCGAGCGAATTGATGGTGCGGCCGCACCAGCTGTCGTCGGGCGCGATGCGGAAAGCGCCCTTCTGAATTACGACATCGCCGATACCGATCGGTTCGCCCGGTTCGATCGGGCAGACATAGATCTCGTCCGGCTCGACGCGCACGACTTCGCCAAGATGAATGCCGGTCGCGCTGCGATGGCCGACAAATTCGCCCAGCCGCACATGCCTGGAAAGACCGCTGACCGTATAGTGTCCGGCCGCGATAGTACGCACGCGGCCACCATGGGCAACGGATTGTTCCGGCGCCGCGTGACGCTTGGCAAGGCCCGCGAGATGCGCCAGATGGCCGGAAGCCAGCGTTTCGGCAATGATCGTTTCCATCCGTCAGATGTTCCTTAGCGCGAGCCGCCCAAAGTCTTGATTGCTTCCTTCAGGGACGTTTCACTGTCATTCATCAGCGAGGCGATGCCTTCGAAGGCACGGTTGACCTGAATGAGTTCGGTCATCTGGCCGATGCCGTTGACGTTGGATTCCTCGACATAACCCTGCACGACGGAGGTGCTGATCGTATCGACAACCGGCTGCGGATTCTCGGCCGGGATCACGCCGGAGTTTTCGTAACGCAGGTAACCCTTGGAGATATCGGCGGTGAAGACACCGAGCTGGCCGACGCGAACGCCATCCTGCAGGATGCCGCCATCAGCGCCGACTTCCGGCGGGCCACCTGCACGGTTGAGCTGGATCGCCGCGCCGCCGGCATCCAGGACGGGGAAGCCTCGAACGGATACGAGTTCGCCGGTTTCCTTCATTGTAAAGCGGCCGTCACGTGTCAGAACCTGGCCGGCCGGCGTATCGAGCGCGAACCAGCCGTCACCCTTGATGGCGAAATCCAGCGGGTTGCCGCTTGATTCCAGCGCGCCGCTGCGCGTGGAAAGATAGTCGTTACCCTGTGTGACGAAGGCGACCTTGGCGTTGATATCGTTACGGGTCTTGCTCATGACCTCGTCGAACTTCACTTCCGTGGCGCGAAAGCCGACAGTGTTCATGTTCGCCATGTTGTCGGCAATCGTGTTGAGACGGCGCTCGAGCGCGATCTGTGAAGAAATGCCGACATACAGTCCGGATTGCATATCATCTGCCTCCGTGTTTCAGGGATAAGTGCGAGAGCATGTCCGAACCGACGGCCTTTAAAAGGATGACGCGTCCGCATGGCATGCTCGCTTCGGGCGGGATTCCGACCGGTATTCGCGGAAACTAGGCGGATAGACTTGCGCGAAACTGTCTCAAGTCGGCCGGGCGAAAAGCCAGCTACAGCCAGCCTCACGCAAGCCAGAACCCGTATCCAATCGACACGAGAAAAAGATCGGGCATAGACACACGATGACTATTATTATCGGATTTGTGATCACCGTCGGCTGCATTATCGGCGGCTTCATGGCGATGGGCGGGCACGTGGACGCGCTTTTCCAGCCTTTCGAGCTGGTCATCATCGGCGGCGCCGGCGTGGGTGCCTTTATCATGGGCAACCCGCTGAAAGTCGTGAAAGATTCGGGGAAAGCCCTTGCCGAGGCCTTCAAGTACTCGGTGCCGAAGGAACGTCATTACCTCGACGTGCTGGGTGTTCTTTATTCGCTGATGCGCGACCTGCGCACCAAGTCGCGTAACGAGATCGAAGCCCATATCGACAATCCCGACGAATCCCCGATCTTCCAGTCGGCTCCAACAGTTCTGAAGAACAAGGAACTGACGTCCTTCATCTGTGACTATGTCCGTCTCATCATCATCGGCAACGCCCGCAGCCACGAAATCGAGGCGCTGATGGACGAAGAAATCGAAACGATGATGCACGACAAGATGAAGCCGTATCACTCGATCGTTGCGATCGGTGACAGCTTTCCCGCAATCGGTATCATCGCCGCCGTTCTCGGCGTCATCAAGGCCATGGCCAAGATCAACGAATCGCCGGAAGTGCTCGGCGGCCTGATCGGCGCGGCGCTCGTCGGCACCATGCTCGGCATCTTCCTGTCCTACTGCCTCGTCAACCCGCTGACGTCACAGATCAAGATTGTTCGCGGCAAGCAGCACCGCCTTTACATCATCGTCAAGCAGACCCTGCTTGCCTACATGAACGGCTCCGTTCCGCAGGTTGCGCTCGAATACGGTCGCAAGACCATCTCCAACTACGAACGCCCGTCTATCGACAGTGTCGAGCAGGAGATGATGAACCCGGGCGGCGGCGCAGAGAGGGCGGCCTAAACCATGACCGATGCCAACGCTTCCGAACTCCAGCCACCGGCAATGGAACATTCGCTTCTGGCCAAGCTGACCGGCGGACTGGGCGACCGTCAGACCGTCGAAAAGATCGGTGCCGACTTCGGCCAGCTGTATTCCGGTTTCCTGCCGGATGTCTTTCACAGCGAAACCGGGATTGCCATCCAGGTCGGTTATGTCGCCTGCGAAAGCGGTTTGATGACAGAGCTGACTGCCGATCTCGGCGACACGTTCTGCTTCGTCAACGGAGCCTTGCGCAACTGGAGCCCGAATTTCGTGCTCGCCTGTGGCAACGGCTTCGTTATTGGCCTGATGGAACTGATGCTGGGTGCGGAGCTCGAAACAATCGAGCAGCCCGCTGAACGGCAACTGTCGGAGATCGAACTCGATCTGGCCGCCATGGTGTTCGAGCGTATCGGCAATGTGCTCCGTTCCGGTGTCAACGCGGCCGGTGGCTTCGAAGCAACGCTGGAAATCCCGCACAATGCCGATGACCGTGCGAAACACGAGGATGACAGTCGCCCCGAATATGGCGCGCTGATTCGCATGTCGATCGATTTCGGAACCATCAAATCGGAATTCGCGCTCGTTATTCCGCAGCGCGCGCTTTTGAAGACCCGCGTGGAATTGCCGAAACCCACCGGCCAGATTGCCAAGAGCAAGCAGGAATGGGCCGACCGCATTAACGATCAGGTTCGCCGGTCGCAAGTGACGCTCGAAGCACGTATTCGCCTCGAAAAGCTGACGCTGTCGACGATCTCACGGCTTGCAGCCGGTGATGTCATCGGCTTCGAGGATGCGCGCGATGTCTCGGTGCAGGTCAGTGCCAACGGCAAGGACATGTACATGTGCGAATTCGGACGCTCCGGCGAGCGTTATACGGTTCGCGTAAAGGATAATATCAGCAGCGACGACGAGATCCTCAAACATCTGGCAGGATGAACCGGGATCGTTGACACACCACGAAATCGTGCCCTTGGGCAGGCTGACGCAAGTTTCATAAGGAATAATGTTTTCCATGGCTAAGAAACCGACCCCACTTACAGAGAACGACGATCTGTCCCCGATCGGCAATGAAGCCGATCTCGACCAGGCGATCGACGATCTGCGCGGTGTATTGAAGGCCGACGCCACCGGCGAAGCACCGGCTTTCGATGCCGAATTCGGTGGTGGTTCCAGCGACTTCGATCTCGACGCCTCTTTTGGCGGCGGTCTTGACGACACTCCGGCTTTCGGTGCGGCTGAGACAGGCGCCTCGGATTTCGGTGGCTCCGACTTCGGCGGTTCGGATTTCGGCGGCGGCGCAAGCTTCGGCGGCTCCGACTTCGGAAGTTCGGATTTCGGTGGTTCTTCGGCAGCGGCTTCGTCTGCTCCCGGCAGCGCCCTGAACGCCAATCTCGATCTGATCATGGATATCCCGATCAATCTCGAGATCGTGCTCGGCACCAGCCGCATGCAGGTATCAGGCCTGATGAACCTGGAAGAAGGCGCGACCATCGCGCTCGACAAGAAGATCGGCGAGCCGGTGGAAATCACCGTCAATGGCCGACGCATTGCCAAGGGCGAGATTACCGTCCTGGAACACGACGATACGCGCTTCGGCGTGAAACTGACGGAAGTTTTGAGCACCAAAACAACCTGATCCCGATGTAGGGACAGTGAGGTAAGACCATGATGGACTTCGAGGATTTCGGTGGCGGCGCTGTCGTCGGCTCACCCCTATCCCAGGCTGAAAAAGCGGCTGCGGTTCTGCTTGCCATGGGCAAGGGCGTCGCAGGCAAGCTTTTGAAATATTTTACTCAGGCCGAGCTGCAGACGATCATTGCATCGGCTCAGAACCTGCGTGAAATTCCGCCGGACGAGCTGCTGACACTCGTCAACGAGTTCGAGGACCTGTTCACCGAAGGTGCAGGCCTGATGGACAATGCCAAGGCGATCGAAAGCATTCTCGAAGAAGGTCTTACCCCTGAAGAAGTCGATGGCCTGCTGGGCCGCCGCACGGCGTTCGAAGCCTATCAGACCTCGATCTGGGATCAGCTTCAAGACGCGGAACCTGCCTTCATCGGCAAGTTCCTGCAGCGCGAGCATCCCCAGACGATCGCTTACATCCTCTCCATGATCCCGTCGGCCTTCGGCGCCAAGGTTCTGCTCGAACTGCCGGAAAGCCGCCGTGCCGACATCATGAACCGTACGGTCAACATGAAGGACGTCAGCCCCAAGGCTGCCCAGATCATCGAAAACCGCGTGATCGATCTCGTCTCGAAGATCGAAGCCGAGCGCAACTCGAACGGCGCCAACAAGGTTGCCGAGCTGATGAATGAGCTCGACAAGCCGCAGGTCGACACGTTGCTGACTTCGCTCGAAACGATGAGCAAGGCTTCGGTCAACAAGGTTCGCCCGAAGATCTTCCTCTTCGAAGACCTTCTGGCCATGCCGCAGCGCAGCCGCGTCCTGCTGCTCAACGATATCGCCGGCGACATCATCACCATGGCGCTGCGTGGCGCCTCTATGGAGATCAAGGAAGCCGTGCTTTCGGCGATCAGCCCGCGCCAGCGCCGCATGATCGAATCGGATCTGCAGGCCACCAACGCCGTCATCAACCCGCGCGAAGTGGCAATCGCCCGCCGCGCCGTTGCCCAGGAAGCGATCCGCCTTTCCAACAGCGGCCAGATCCAGCTCAAGGATCCGGATGCGACCGGCGACAAGCCTGCCGAGAGTGCTGCGGAAGCGGCCTGATCTTTCAGGCATTCACGAGATTACAAAGCCGGCGGCCACCCCGCCGGCTTTTTTGTTGTGCATGTTTTGCGCCCTGGCGGTGATGATCCTGCCAAGCAACTGCGTTTGGCCGCCCAATGCGATAGACTGCACTGATAAACCCGGGCGATTCGCAGCAGGACTTCAGCGGTGTCTGACGAAGATAAAGACAGTAAAACAGAAGACCCCACAGCGAAAAAAATGTCCGACGCTGCCGAGAAGGGCAACGTGGCGATGTCGCGCGAGATCACGTTGTTCGCGTCATCCATGGCCTTTTATATCTATCTTGTATTTTTTCTTCCCGGCGCGATCGCTTCGCTTTCCGAGCGCCTGAAGGATATTTTCGAGCAACCGGACCAGTGGCCGCTTGAAAACGCGACAGATGTCGTCTCGATCGGCAGTCGTATAGGCTGGGACATGGCAGGCTTCCTGGCACCGGCAATGATCCTGATGGTCGTCTTCGGACTGGCCTCATCCTTCGCTCAGAACCTGCCTTCCTTCGTGGCGGAACGCATCCGGCCCCAGGCAAGCCGCGTCTCGCTCGCCAAGGGCCTTGGCAGAATATACAGCGTCGCAGGCCTGGTCGAATTCGGGAAATCCATTTTCAAGCTGCTGGTCGTGTCGGTGATCTTCTATTTTGTGCTGTATGGCGACTTCATGAGCTCGCTGGACATCATGTTTTCAGATCCGGCGAACATTCTGGTGAAACTGGAAAAGACCACCAGAAAGATGATGGTGATCGTTCTTCTGGCAACGGCAACACTCGCCATCGTCGACTATTTCTGGACCAAGCACCAATGGTTCTCGAACCTGAAAATGTCGAAGCAGGAAATCAAGGACGAGCACAAGCAATCGCAGGGCGATCCGATGGTCAAGGCGCGTCAGCGCTCGGTCATGCGCAGTCGTGCCCGCCAACGCATGATCCAGAATATCCCTCGTGCGACACTGGTCATCACCAACCCGACACATTACGCGATTGCCCTGCGTTATGTGCGTGAAGAAAACGATGCGCCCGTCATCGTCGGCAAGGGACAGGACCTCGTTGCCTTAAGAATCAGGCAGATAGCAGAGGAAAACAACATTCCCGTGTTTGAAGACCCGCCACTTGCACGCTCCATGTTTGCGCAAGTCTCGGCGGATAGTGTGATTCCACCAGCCTTCTACAAGGCTGTCGCGGAACTCATACACAGGGTCTACGCCGCTCGTACGCCCAAACAACGGACACGCCAACCGCAATGAAAAAATGTAACTTCTCCAGAGAACGTGAAGAAATTCTTGGCTATGCAATCGCACCAGTCGCCTCTGAGTTACGATTACTGGATGCCGGTGACCTGATCGCCCTTCTGCGGCTCGAAAGATACACCAGCATCGCGGACCTGGTGTCCTCTGCAGCCGAACTGTATTTTCATCCCGGCACCGTGAATTTCGGTTCCGGCGGCGATTACCGGCTGGAATGGAGCGGCGCTCCGGAAATCACGCTCGACCTGGAAATCAAGCCCAAGGGCGTTTCGGTCTATGCGCGCCTCACACTGACCGATCAGCTGGCCGCGATCGAGATCGATCATATCGCCTTCCAGAACCCTTCGGACGATCCGGACGAGAATACCCGCTTCCTCGCCCGCAGTCTGTCCGAGGCAAAATTTTCGGTCAGCCATCAGGGCCACGCAGAAGCAGCCTGAGAAACGCCAGACAAACATAAAAAAGCCGCCCGCGATCTCTCCGGGCGGCTTTTTTTAGGTTTTGAATGTCAGTGGATGTAACCGAGGCGGATGGCTTTAGCGATCGCCTGGATACGATTGACCGAATCGAGCTTGATGGTCGCCGAGCCCAGATAGGCGTTGACCGTGTGCACGGACAGGCCGAGCTTGTCGGCGATTTCTTCACTGATCTGGCCATCGCCAGCCAGTTGCAGGCAGGCGATTTCGCGTTCGCTCAGTGTTTCTGACGGTAGCGCCCGTTTTTCCTCCAGCGCCAGAAGATCGACCATGATCTGGCAGCTGCGCACATGCTGGTCGACGATGAGATCGCTGACGAGATCGAGCGTATTCGACAGAAAGGCAACATAACCATTGCCAACCGCGCCAAGCCGCACCGGAAAGGCAATGCCGCCAAACGGCATGGAAACCTGCTCCAGGCGCTTGATCATCGGCGCGAATTCGTTGGTATCCACCCGGTTGGCGAGATCCGTACCATTCCAGACAATCGGAAGCAGCGACAAATCGATATGTTCGAGCAGTATCTCGCCGCATGCCTCGATCAGCATATTGCCATTTTCGACACCCGACGCGCCCCAGTTTTCAAGTTCGCAGACAAGCTTGCGCTTGTTCGGCATACCGGCACCGGCCACCCTGAAGACCGCGAAATTTCGGGCATTCAGGATTTTCTGCATCGACACCAGCTTTGGAAACAAATCCGACCGGCTTGACGCCCGCGCTACGCGTACGAATTGAAATCCTGTTGCAACATCAGACGCTTGTTCGCGCGAATAACCCATTTCAATTGCCGGCCTTATACAAGGTTGTTACGTACAGCATAAGCAATGGCTTCCGAGCGCGTCTTGGTCGCCGTCTTGCGCATGACGCTGGTGATATAGTTGTTGATCGTATTGCGCGAGATTCCGAGGATCATGGCGATCTCGTCGCTGGTCTTGCCCTCGGCGATCCAGAACAGGCATTCCAGCTCTCGTTCGGTGAGTTCGAAGTCACGCTCGATCTTGGCACCGGTGCCCGCACCGAAACTCAGTGAATAGGCGGCCATCAACCCGACTTCACGCAGCCGTTCCTGGGACAGGATGATACCTTCCAGAAAAAGCAGCATCAGCGAAAAACGCGTGCGGCCCGCGCAGAATGTCAGGGAGCAATATTGCCGACTGATCTCCTGAGGCGTTGTCGCCTCTTCCGGCAAGAGCGCAAATTGCGGCGTCAGCATCGACAGGCACTTTTCCAGCTCCGTCGACTTCGCATAACCGCGCGTCAACTCCGCGCCGAGACGGCGCACGAGATCGAACGGCCAGTTGGACGCAACGATGAAATCGAGCCCCTGATCCTGGATAAGGTCATAGCGTGCCAAAAGAAAATGCGACGCACCGACATATTCGGATAAAATACGCATAGTCGCGGGCACGTTGTTTGCCTTGGACGTGATCGCCAGTTTGCGCACGATTTGATCGCGCACTGCCGTGCGCGGCGGTATCGGCTCAAGATAAGCCCGACCCTCAGATTTGCTTTCTGCCCCCAGAAGCTCCATTGCGAATTTCTCCCCTTACTAGGGATAAGCGTTCAGACAAAATCGTATGCATTTTTACGATTTGGGCCGACCCGCGGTAAACATGACCTCCACGAACACAACCATTCGCCGTAACGAATCAGTGCATTGTAGGAATCCGTAAAGGAATTGCTATCGTCGGTGGGCGTTTTATGTTGTGCGCTGCACAGGTCTGTGACGCGTCGCTGTGGAGCGTGTCGGCATTTTCGTAAGCCAACCAATCAGAAGCCCGAAAAACAAAGGGGCCGGCTTACGCCGACCCCTGTCATCACGAAGCCGTGAATCCTTCTCAAGCGGCGCGATCGACCGCCCATTTGCGTAGAATCTTGGCTGCACGTTCTTCCGAAATCTCGACCATGCGGGAAAGGCGCTTTTCCGGGCCTTCCTTCACGCGGCGGTTGAAGCCGCCATTCGGGTCCTCGCCACCACCGAACACATCGTCGGAACTGTCGAAGCCGAAGTCTGCACCGAAGCCGTCCATGAGTGCCGGGCTTGCACCGCCTGGCGAGAAGTCGGGCAGTTCGAGGCCCAGACCTTCTTCCGCAGGCTCTCCGATGGCATTGTTGCTGTTGGCACCGCCACCGGTGACGCTGCGGATCATCGGACGCAGGCCGAGCCAGACCACCAGGAAGGCGACGACAACGAAGGCGAGCGAGTTGATGATGCCACCGAGGTTGCGGTTCAGCACTTCGAGGAAACCCGGACCCGAGGTGACGGATTCTTCCAGCAACTGGTTTTCGAGGAAGTCCATGGCGGTCAGGGTAACGACGTCGCCACGCTCGGCATTGATGCCGGCAGCGGACGAAACGATCTTCTGCATCTCGGCCAGATAGGCGTCGATCTTGGCCTGATCGACCGGTTCGCCGACGAGCTTGCCGATACGGCCCTTGTTGACGACGACGGCAACCGAAATCTTTTCCAGCTTGTAGCTGTTGCGGGTGGTCGCCACGGTCTTGGAATTGATTTCGTAATTGGTCTGCTCTTCGCGCTTGTCGGTCTTGTCGGAAGACTGCGGGCCGGCTGCGCCGCCGGTTTCAGGCGCTGCCTGCGGCACGTTCTGCTCGACAGTCGTGGCCGAGTCGTTCTGCTGCTGCTGCGACTGCTGGTTTTCGCGGGTGTTGCGGACCGAGCGCTCGACACGGGATTCAGGATCGTAGATGGTTTCCTGGATCTGCTGGCTGTCCGTGTTCAGCGCTGCGGTAACGCTGGAACGGAAGTTGTCCATGCCGAGGAAAGGTGCGAGCGCCTTGTCGATGTTCTGTTCGACTTCCTGCTGCACCGACTGGACGATGTTGAGGTTACGGCTCAGCGCGCTGTTGCCGTAGTCATCACCGGAAGCCAGCAACTGACCGGTCGAATCAAGAATCGTCACGTCATCGACGTCGAGGCCGGGAACTGCCGAGGCGACAAGGTGGCGAATGGAGGAAGCGGCCTTGCGGCCGGTGGTGGTGCTGGCGCGGATCATCACCGATGCGGTCGGCTTCTGTCCGGCGCGGCGGAAATTGCCGACGTCGGGCATGACGATGTGGACGCGGGCAGCAGCGACACCGCTGATCTGCTGGATGGAGCGACCGATTTCGCCCTCAAGGGCGCGAACCCTGGTCACTTCCTGCATGAAGGAGGTCAGACCGAGAGAGCCGACCTTGTCGAACAGCTCGTAACCGGCATTGGCGCTATTGGGCAGGCCGCGCTCGGCCAGCACGATGCGGGCCTTGCTGGTCATGCCGACGGGAACATTAATGCTCTGCCCATCGGCTCCGACCTGGAAATCCATATTGTTTTCGGCGAGCGCGATCGAGACCTGATTGAGGTCCGTCGTTTCGAGCCCGACATAAAGGTTTTCGTAAGCCGGTTTGTTGACGTACATGGCGGCACCGATAACGATCGCCATGGACACGATACCGACGCCTGCCATAGCCAGTAGCTTGGTCTGGCCTAAAGACGCGATATTTCTACCGATTTGCTGAAATTGAGCTAACAGATTCATTCTGTTCCCGCATCATGAACAAGGGTGTTGAGCCTTATGCTCACTGGCACCCTAGTCCGCGAAGCTTGTGCGAGCGTTTCGCTGGCGGGAAGAAAAGCCGAGAAATCGCGGCCTCTCAGAAGAAGTCGAAGTCTCCAGCAGCCTTGCTGAGCGGCTGCGAATGACCGTGGCGCATGCCCTTGCCGAGGGCTTTCTGCATGTCGGCAAGCTTGACGAGGCTGAGGGCGGTGGAGACGTCGACCATCCACTCATCCGGAATGGATGCGGTGATCGTATCAACGAATTCGGCAAGACCACGGGTTTTCTGTACCGCAAGATCGATCCCCTGCAGGATCTTGACGGTCTCGGCGGACATGACGTCGGCTTCGCCGCCCATTTCCAGAAGCTGCGGTTCGACACGCTCGATCAGATAGGCAACGTCGTGCAGCTCGGTCACGAGGCGCATCAGCACCTCCGGCAGCGACTCCTCGAGGGAAGCGTACGGCATAGGCATAGGGTCGTTCATAGCTTTCCTCAAATTGGCAGATGGTGAAGGGTGAGGCAGCCCCCTGCCGCCCCTGCCCTTCGCATGTCATGAAAATGGCTTCAGAAAAATTCGATCGTATCTTCAACTGGCTTCGGAGCAGGCTTGGGAATGCGCTGTTCGGCGGCCACAGTCTTCTGGGTTTCGGCACCGGTCAGCGGATACTGACGGGCGCGGCCACTGACGGGCCAGTATTCGAGCTTGCGCCCGAATTCTCCGCCCGTCGACGACCCAACCACGGTGATGCCTTCGTCGCGAAGGAATTCCATGGCGAAAGCCGCATTCTGCTCTCCCACATTGGAGAAGCTGGCAATGGTTTTTGCACCGCCGAAGATCTTGGCCTCCAGACGATGGCGAACCGCACCCTTCTTGAGAAGACCGTTGATCAGCAGTTCCATGAGATGCACCCCGTAACGGCTTGCATCACCGCCCCCGCTCATGGCACCGCCGGATCCCGGCAGAAGAAAGTGGTTCATGCCGCCGACACCGGCGACAGGATCACGAAGGCAGGCAGCCACGCAAGAACCAAGGATGGTCGAAAGGACGACGTTGGGATCGTCCACCACCTTGAATTCGCCCTGGATAATATGGACTTTCTTGGCAACCGCCAGCTCATTCATTTTAGGGCTCCGAATACTGCCTCGATGGCAGCCTTCATCTTTTCGATCGTGAAAGGCTTGGCCAGAACGTTGTTGGCGCCCAGCTGTGCCGCACGCTGAACCAGCGCACGGTCGCCCTGCGCGGTCAGGATGATGAAGGCGGCCTTCTTGGTGTTCGGGTTTGCACGAACAGCCTGCAGGAAGCCGATGCCATCCATGTTCGGCATGTTGAAGTCCGAGATCACTAGGTGATGCGGCTGCTCGCTCATGATCTTCATGCCCTGCACACCATCACCGGCAGCAGTGATCTGCTTGAAGCCGAGCTGGGTCAGGGCGTCGCTGAGCAGAAGACGGCTGGTGACCTGATCGTCGACGATCAGAACTTTGATTTTTTCAGCGATAGACATTTATTCAGTACCTTCTTTGCGGGCGGCGGTTAATTTCAAAACTTCCTCACCGATGGAGCTCAAGGGCAGCTGGGTTTCAACCGCCCCTATTTCGTATGCGACCCGCGGCATGCCGTAGACCACACATGTCTTTTCGTTCTGGCCCACCGTGCGTGCGCCTGCCTGGCGCATTTTCAGCAGACCGGATGCTCCATCGCGGCCCATGCCGGTGAGGATGACCCCGACGGCATTGCGGCCGGCCAGTTCGGCGACACTGTCGAACAGCACATCCACCGACGGCCTGTGGCCGTTGACCGGATCGCGCTCGACCAGTCGGCAGACCGGAGCGGACGGATTGGCGACCTGCAGATGCCGTTCGCCACCGGGTGCCAGATAGACCTTGCCGATCTCCAGCCGGGCACCGTCGGTAGCTTCCTGCACAACAGGCGCGCAGATACGATTAAGACGTTCTGCAAAACTTTTGGTAAACGTCGACGGCATATGTTGAGTAATTACAGTCGGCGGGCAGTTTTTCGGGAAGTTCTGAAGTACTGTTATAAGTGCTTCTACTCCGCCGGTAGACGAACCGATCGCCACAACCTTGCGACCGACCTTGTATTCTGTAGCAGGTGTCACAATTGCTGCAGGAGCGGAACTACGGCGCAGCGTGGAACGCGCCGCAGCCTTGACCTTGTCGGCGAGATCGCCAAACGGGCGCGCGTCACCCGGCGCTGGCTTGCCGACACAATCGAATGCACCGATTTCGAGCGCAGCCAGCGTCGCATTGGCGCCGTGATGGGTCATGGCAGAGACCATGATGACCGGCATCGGACGCAGGCGCATGATCTTGTCGAGGAACTCGAGCCCGTTCATGTTGGGCATCTCGACATCGAGCGTGACGACGTCGGGATTGAGTTCCTTGATGGCGGCGCGAGCCTCCATGGCATCGCCGGCCTGACCGACGACACTGACGTCCGGATCTGAATTCAGGACGGCGGTGATCAAACCACGCATGGTGGGTGAATCATCTACGACGAGAACGCGTGCCGGCATGATCAGGCTCTCCTTCCTGCAGCTTTACCAGTATAGCGGTAGGTCGTTATTCCGATATTATCGAAGACATTCTTGCTATCTCCCGATACACGCTCGGAGTGACCGATATACAGGTGGCCTCCTTCCGGAAGCAGGCTGGAAAAACGCGACCAGATTTTCATCTGCGTCGGTTCATCGAAGTAGATCACGACATTACGGCAGAAAATGACGTCGAAACCGCCCTTGAACGGCCATTGCGCCATCAGGTTCAGTTCGTTGAAGGTGATCAGCTTCTTGACGCGGTCATCGACCTGGAACTTGCGACGGCCACCGGCATCGACTTCGCGGAACCACTGTTTGCGCATGGCGGGCGAAACCGTTTCCAGCGCGTTTTCGTCATAGACGCCGGCACGCGCCTGCGCCAGGATCTTCGGGTCGATGTCGGTCGCCAGAATGCGGAAATCGTAATCGGCGACATTCGGCATCATCGCCAGGCACGTCAGTGCAATCGAATAGGGTTCCTGTCCATCGGAACAGGCCGCCGACCAGATACGCACGCGACCACCCGAACGGGCGCGGTTGATAAGTCCCGGCAGGACCTCATCGCGCAGATGTTCGAAATGGTGGTTCTCGCGGAAGAAGCGCGTGAAATTCGTCGTCAGATGCGACAGCATTTCCCGACGCGGGGCAGCCCCTTCCGGCGACGAGACCAGCGCGCAATATTCCCGAAAGCCGCTGAGGCCAAGGTTGCGAATGTGCTTCGACAGACGCGAATACACCAGCGACGCCTTGCTATCGTTCAGATAGATACCCGCATCGGCATAAATCATTGCCGCAATGTCGGCGAGATCCTTGCGCGACAGCGGGTATTCGCCGCTGGCAAGTATCTCGTCCGGTGACTGCCGGCTATCCATGGCGTTCATCGCCTTCATGCGGCTTCGCTTTCGTTCTCAGGGAACAGTGAATCGAGTTCGATCATGCAGATCATGCGTTTGTCGATCGCGAGGATGCCCCGCGCGTATTGCTTCACCAGGCTGGAGGCCACTTCCGGCACGGCCTGAATGTTGTCTTCGGTAACGGTGAGGATGTCCGATACCGCCTCGACCAGAAGGCCGACGATGCGCGAGCCGACCTGCGACACGATGATGACGTGGCGCGGGGTCGGTTCGGTCTTGCGCATGCCGAGACGGGCGGAAAAATCCACGATCGGCAGGACGGCACCACGAAGGTTGATCACACCGATGACATAGGAGGGCGCATGCGGCATGGACGTGGCTTTCGTCCAGCCGCGAATTTCGCGCACCGCCATGACATTCACGCAAAATTCCTGATCGCCGACACGGAACGCGATGAGTTCCCGGTCACCTTGAGCAAGATTTTTCACGATATACGACATGCTGTATTTCCGTCTCTTGAGACTGTTCGATCAACCTGCCGCTGCCAGCGACACGTCTGCCTTGAGGGCACCACCATCCTGCTTCATGGACTGGCCACGCGAAGCGCCGACGACGGCATCCACATCGAGAATGAGCGCGACGCGGCCATCACCGAGGATGGTTGCGGCAGCAATGCCCGGAACGTGGGTGTAGTTGGCTTCGAGCGACTTGATGACGACCTGACGCTGACCCTGGATGGCATCGACCATGAGGGCGCGCTGACCGCCGCCTTCCGATTCCACCAGCAGAGCCACGCCTTCGACGGGGTTTGCCTGGGTGGAGCGGAAGTTCAGGATGCGACCGACATCGACCAGCGGGCAGAAGGAGTTGCGGATCGAGATCAGGCGCTGTGTTGCGCCGAAGGAATGGATCGCAGACGCTTCCGGCTGCAGTGTTTCTACGATTGCCGTCAACGGCACCACGAGCGTCTGACCGGCAACGGTAACGACCATGCCGTCGAGGACGGCGAGCGTCAGCGGCAGGCTCATGGTGAAGGTCGAGCCGAGACCCGGACGCGACGAGATCGAGATACGACCACCGAGTGCCTGAATCGAACGCTTGACGACGTCCATGCCGACGCCACGGCCGGAAATGTCGGAAATCTTGTCGGCGGTCGAGAAGCCCGGCGCGAAGATCAGGTTGTCGATTTCCTCGTCGGACAGGTTGGCGTCCGGCGAAATGAGATCGTTGTCGATAGCCTTCTGGCGGACGCGCTCGCGGTTGATACCACCGCCATCGTCGATCAGTTCAATCAGGATGCGGCCCGAACGATGTTTTGCCGACAGCTTGATCGTGCCTTCCGGATCCTTGCCGGCGGCCTCGCGCTTTTCAGGCGATTCAATACCATGGTCGACGGCATTACGGATCATGTGGGTCAGCGGTTCGGCGATCTTGTCGATGACCGTCTTGTCGACTTCGGTGTTTTCACCTTCGGTGACGAGGCGGATCGACTTGCCGA
Source organism: Endobacterium cereale (assembly GCF_009617585.1). Taxonomy (GTDB): domain Bacteria; phylum Pseudomonadota; class Alphaproteobacteria; order Rhizobiales; family Rhizobiaceae; genus Neorhizobium; species Neorhizobium cereale. Next base: position 60,254 of record NZ_WIXI01000047.1, read on the forward strand.
CCATGTCGGCCACTTCGCGAACGATACGCGACATGCGCTGGAAGACCGGCTTCACCGGCTGCGCACGGATGGCCATGACCGAGTCCTGGATCTCGCGGGTGAGCTGCTGCAGCTCTTCGAGACCCATGTTGACGGCGGACGTACCGTTGGTGTCGTTTTCGACAACGCTCTGCGAGAGCATAGCCTGGTTGATGACAAGCTCGCCGACGAGGTTGATCAGGCGGTCGACGCGATCGAGATCTACGCGGATCGTCTGGCCGGCAGCATTGGCGGCGGCGGCAGCGTTGTTGGCGGCAGCAGCGGCCGGAGCAGCAGCGGCTTCCTTCTTTTCGACACGTGCGGCAGCAGCAGCCATCTTGCTTTCAGCCGGTGCTTCGGCAGCAGGTGCCGGAGCGGCGGCCGCTTCGTCGTCAAGCGCCGAGAGATCGAACGGAACCGGGACCATCGGTAGTTCTTCGGCAGCTTCCGCTGCCACTTCCTTCACCTCGAGATCGCAATCCCATTCGGCGAATTCGAAGACGGCGCGGATATCTTCCTCGGTCTTGTCGGTGGTGATGGAGATCGTCCAGGAGAAATAGGTCTCTTCCGGGTCCATCGCATCGAGCGCCGGAAGCGCATCGGTGTCGCAATTGATGGCCATGTCGCCGAGACGCGACAGGTCGCGCAGCAGGAGAGCGGCTTCATTGCCCTTGGAATAAAGCTCGCGACGCGGCTTGAAGCTCACTTCGAAGACCGTCTTGTCGTCGCCGCCAAAATCGTCGTCGAAGGAGAACGGGATCGGCTGGAAACCGCTGTCGTCGGTCGGAGCGACCGCAGCCGGTGCGGCAACAGCCGCCGGCTTCGGCGCTTCGGCTGCACCGCCGCTCGGCATTTCGCCCTTGGCAAGCGCTTCCAGTTCCTTGACCAGACCACGGGTACGGCTGTCCTCGACACTGCCGCCATCACGCGAGCAGGTGACGAGGTCGGCCAATACGTCGGCCGACTTCAGCATGACCTTGAGAACGTCCTGATTGGGCTCCAGCTTGTTGGAGCGCACGCAGTCGAGGGTGGTCTCGAAGACGTGTGCGAACGAAACCAGGTCGTCGAGGCCGAACGCGCCGGCGCCGCCCTTGATCGAGTGGACGGCACGGAACACTGCGTTGACCGTTTCCGGGTCGCGGTCGCCGTCATTCAGCTTGAGAAGACCAGATTCCAGTTCTGCGAGCTGTTCCTCGCACTCCTGGAAGAAGATCTCTTTGATTTCGTTCATATCCATTTCAGGAATTCCCGTATCAGGCGGTTACACGCTCAATCGCATCGATCAGTTTTGCAGGGTCGAAAGGCTTGACGATCCAGCCTGTCGCACCGGCCTGGCGGGCGCGGTTCTTCTTTTCCGCATCGCTTTCCGTGGTCAGGACCAGGATCGGGATGGCGCGATACTTTTCGTTGCGACGAACGCCTTCGATAAAGCCGAAGCCGTCGAGACGAGGCATGTTGATATCGGTGACGATGACATCCGGGTTGCAGCCTTCGAGAACTTCGAGGCCTTCGACGCCGTCTTCGGCCTGGATGGTTTCAAAACCGGCATTGTTGAGGGTGACCAGAAGCATGTTACGGATCGTTCTGGAATCATCCACTGTCAGGACTTTTTTCTTCACTGCCGGATCTCCTTGGCGAGCAGATGTTCAATATCGATGCCGATGAGCTGCATCGTCTTTTCGAAAGCCTCCGAAACCTTTTCGAAGACAAAATTCTTGCTGTCGGCTTCCCAGGTCTTGGCAGCGGCCAGAATGACCTGGACGCACTGGACGCCAATGCGCTCGACTTCGGAAGCGTCGATCTTGACGTCCTCGCCACGCATGTTGGTCAACTGGCCGTGCAGGACCGACGCCTCGTTGAGGTCGAGTATGGGAACCAGCTTGAGGCTCCCCTTGTCTGCTTTCTTGCTCGCCATCAGCCGATCCTTGTCGTTGGCATAAAAAGAAAATTGCTTGCCGGCATATCAGCCCCTGAACGCGGCGAGTTGCGCCGAAAACAGTTGTTGCACCGGGTTAATGTATTCTTCTGCATCGGCCTCGCCTGTGCCCTGCTGCACCTGAATGCGCTGTTGCTGGCGGGGGGCCGTTTCATGTGCCTGACGGGTGATGCGGAATTCGCGGATCGTCTGGCCGAGTTCGAGAATGACGGTATGAAGCTCGTCGGCGTTTTCGCCGGAACGAAGCGCGATGCCGGACGTGCTCGACACGCGCTGACCGATCTCGCCGATCTCGCCGGCGACGCGGCCCAGACACTGGACCTGCTCTCCGCTATCGGTTGCGATGCCGGCAATGCTGTCATTGATATCGGAGACCTGACGGACGATGCCGGCAATGGCTTCCTGCGTGCGGTGAACCATGTCGACGCCGGCGCCGACCTGGCTCTTGGTGCCGGTAACCAACGTCTTGATCTCGCGAGCAGCATCGGCTGAGCGCTGCGCCAAGGCGCGGACTTCCTGGGCGACAACGGCAAAACCACGACCGCTATCGCCGGCGCGCGCTGCCTCGATGCCGGCATTGAGCGCCAGGAGATTGGTCTGGAAGGCGATCTCGTCGATGACGCCGATGATCTCGCCGATCTTTTCCGCCGAGTTTTCGATATCGGTCATCGCGTTGATGGCGCGGCCAACGATCTCGCCGCTTTGCTCGACCGATTTGCGGGTCTCGGTCGCGGCCTTTTCAGCGGCGACCGTACGGCCGGCGGTATCGCGGAAACGGATGGTCAGTTCCTGCAATTGCCCGGAGGTGTCGGCAAGGTTGCGGGCATGCTCGGCCGTCTCGTTGGCGATGGTGCGGGCGTCGGTGATAAGGCCCGACGACAGCGCATCAACCCGGCTCATCTTGTCGCCAACGGTTTCGATCGCGGCGCGCATGGCGTCTGCCGCCTTATTGAGAATGCCGGCGAGCTCGGAATAGACGTCCGGCACATCACCTTCGACACGCGCCGTCAGGTCGTTGACGGACAGAGCGGAGGCGAAATCGAAGAACGTGTCGATAGCCTGTGCCTGATCACCCTTGCGCTGTTCCTGTGCAGCGCGCTGGTGGCGCTGGCGCAATTCGTTGAAGCGCAGCGAAACCGCAATCTCCACATCGACCATGACGAGGCGGATGACGGCGGCGATGGCCTCGGAAATTTCCTGATCGCGACGACGCGCGCCCGGCAGAAGAGATTTTGCGCCGATCTGTTCAACCAGCGCCGCAACCAGATGCTCGAGCATGACCGCATGGCCGGCCACATGCCAGCGCGGATCAAGCCCCATACGGCTTTCAGCGTCGGAGAGAACTTTTACCCGCTCGGCATAAAGCGCATCGAAACGCGCGTCGGTCAGAACGCTCCAGTGCGAGGCCTGCAGATCGTGCAGGCGATCGAGCTGGCGTTCGTTCTCGAAATTGCGGGCGGCATCGGGGAAAGACTGGAACCGGAGGAAGAGATCGCGCAAGCCGGTCTGCAACTGCTCTTCAAGCTGAGGGCGGAAACGGCGCAGCAGATCGCATTGCTGGGCATCCAGACCGGCAAAGGCAAGGCGATCGCGCAGGCTGCCTGCCTGTGCGTTTTTCGCCTGATCCATTGGCGTATCCTGCCCCAAAGTACAGTCCCCGGTAGGGTTCCGGCGCGGCCGGAACTGGATGAAATTCTCGCTTTTCTGTCATTGCCGGCCTGCTCGATTCCCCTGTTTCGAGCCAGCCTTCCGCAAAGATGAAACCACTGAACTTCGGCGTACGGCAGAGCTCTGCGGCAGCCTCACGTTCCAGCTTTCCAGCTTTTCGCAATGTCTGGTGGGATACCGGATCGAAACCGGTACGACGTCGGCGGCTTCATGCCTGACGGTCGGACACACGTCCGGCCATTTCGCCGTGTGCTCCATATGTATGGTTAATTCCTTGCCCGAAGGTTAATGAAACGTGCAACCGGGCAGACTTTTATGCGTAAACTTGGTCCGATAGATGCTCGGATAAAATTCCCAAGTGTAAACTAGTCAGCTTCGAGCAAGCTTGACGTGCAATACTTCGATATTCCCCGGCCATGATCGCCTTCGGAGAGAGAGCAATGATTGTTCTTCAAGCATGCGCACTGTTTATTTCTATCACATTTCTGATTGCCATGCTGCGTATCCTTAAGCTGGAGCAGCAACGCTCACCGGTTCATCGAAAAATTCTCTGATCTCGATCGTCATAGACGCATCGTGGCGGCGCAACGCAGATGAAATCGCGTTCACTTGGCTGTTCGTCTGTTCTTCCGCCGAAATTCCGCCTGATTGGACAAGGATGGCTTGCGCTCTATTTGGCGCCGGGTAACGACGGTAAATAGCGCAGCCTTTCATTCAGGTGCTCATGTGATACCCTCAGATACACCCGCCACAGATGAAGCCGCCCCCGTGGCTTCAGAACCGCATCCGTTACTGGCGGTTTTTCTTCGGTTCAAAGTCTATTTTACCTCCGTCGCCGTGATTGCCGTCTTCGGCCTGATGACCGTTGCGGCCTACAACCTCACGCATGAGGTTCGTTACGACGAGGTGCTGGAAGCGCTGTCACAGACGACATGGACGTCGGTGGCATTGGCGGTCCTGTTTACCGGGATCAGTTTTGCGGCACTGATCTGCTATGATCTCAACGCACTCGACTATATCGGCCGCAAGCTGCCGACGGCACCGGTGGCGATGACGGCCTTCAGCGCCTATGCGATCGGCAATACCGCGGGTTTCGGCGCGCTCAGTGGCGGCGCCATCCGTTTCCGCACCTATTCCCGCCTGGGCCTGACACCGGAAGAGATTGCCCGTGTCATCGCCTTCGTCACACTTGCCTTTGGTATCGGCCTTCTGTCCGTCAGCGCCCTGTCGGCATTGGTGACCGCACCGCGCCTTGCCGCGGTTGCCGGCATGGACCCCGACATTCTGCGACTGATCGCGCTTGCGGTAATCGCCGTGCTGGTCGGCCTGCTGATCCTCGGCCGCAATGGCCGGGTGATTGCCATCGGCAAGCTGAAACTTCGCCTGCCCGACACCTTGACCTCGTCACGCCAGTTCCTCATCACGGCGCTCGACATCGCGGCTTCGGCCTCGGTTCTCTACATGCTCCTGCCGGAAACCAATGTCGGCTGGCCAACCTTTTTTGCGATCTATGCCACGGCCGTGGGTTTGGGCGTGCTCAGTCACGTTCCCGCCGGCCTCGGTGTCTTCGAGACCGTCATGCTGGGTGCACTCGGCAATGCGATCAGCATTGATGCACTGCTCGGAAGCCTCGTTCTCTACCGCCTTGTCTACCACGTTCTGCCGCTGGTGATCGCCGTGCTTCTGGTGGTCGGCGCCGAACTGCGGGAAGCATTGCAGCACCCTGTCGCCAACGATATCGGCAACATGGCGGTGCGGCTGGCGCCGCATCTTCTATCAGCCTACGGCCTCATTCTCGGTGCCATGCTGATCTTTTCGAGCGTGACGCCAACCCCCGATACCAATCTCGACTTTCTCTCCGCTTTTTTGCCGCTGCCCGTCATAGAGGGCGCGCATCTGTTCTCCAGCCTGCTCGGGCTTATCCTGGCGATTGCCTCGCGCGGGCTTGGCCAGAGGCTGGACGGCGCATGGTGGGTATCGCTGGTCTCGGCCAGCGGTGCCTTCATCTTTGCCTTCCTGAAAGGCATTGCCGTTGTTGAAGCCACTGTGCTTGCAATATTCATTTTCGCGTTGATCCTCAACGTCAAGCGCTTCAACCGCCCGGCTTCCCTGTTCGGACAGGCTCTCAGCCCGGCATGGCTTGCCGCCTTGCTGGTCATCATCGCCAGCGCAGTGACCATCCTGTTTTTCGTTTACCGTGATGTCGATTACAGCCGCGATCTATGGTGGCAATTCGAATTCAGCGAGGAAGCGCCCCGCAGCCTGCGTGCATTGCTCGCACTGACGGTCGCGGCATCAACGATTGCCTTTTTCAGCCTCCTGCGCCCCGCCTTCAGCCGCCCTGAAAAGGTTTTGCCGGAAGACCTGGAGCGCGCCATTGCCGTTGCAGCCACCCAGAACGTCGCCGATGCCAATCTGGTGCGCATGGGCGACAAGCGGGTGATGTTTTCCGACAGCGGCAAGGCCTTCATCATGTACGGCATTCAGGGCCGCTCCTGGATCGCGCTTGGTGATCCGATCGGCGCAGATGAAGACACGGCAGACCTGATCTGGCGTTTTGTCGAAACCGCCCGCGCTGCAGGTGGCCGTGCCGTGCTTTATCAGGTGTCGCCATCCCTGCTTTCCTATTGCGCCGATGCGGGCCTGCGTGCCTTCAAGCTCGGCGAAATGGCTTCCGTCACCCTGCCGACATTCGAACTGAAGGGCGGTAAGCTGGCGGGCCTGAGACAGGCGCTCAGCAAGGGCGCACGCGAGGGACTGGAATTCTCCATCGTCTCGCCACCGGATGTGGCCGGCATTCTAGGCGAACTCCGGGCCGTTTCCAACGCATGGCTTTCGGAACACAACACGCGCGAAAAAACCTTCTCGCTGGGCGCATTCGATGACGACTATGTCACATCGCAGCCGGTTGCCTTGCTGCGCAAGGCAGGCCATGTCGTCGCCTTTGCCACGATCTTCGTGACGGAGACAAAATATGAAGGCACGGTCGATATCATGCGTTTTGCGCCGGATGCGCCGCGCGGATCGATGGATTTCCTGTTCGTCAGCCTGCTCGAATATCTGAAGGGCGAAGGGTATCAGCTGTTCAATCTCGGCATGGCACCGCTTTCCGGAATGTCGAAACGCGAGATCGCGCCGGTCTGGGACCGGATCGGCGGCACGATGTTCGAACACGGCGAGCGGTTCTACAATTTCAAAGGGCTGCGCGCCTTCAAATCAAAGTTTCACCCTTTGTGGCAACCGCGTTATCTTGCCGTATCAGGCGGAACCGGCGCGGTTCTGGCGCTGATGGATGTTACCCTCCTGATCAGCGGAGGCGTTCGAGGAGTGGTCGGCAAATGAAGCGTCATGTTTCCGTCTTGTTGTCCGCTGCTGTTGCAGTCGCCTGCTGCCTTGCCATTTCCTTGCCGGCAAGGGCGCAGCAGCAGACCTCAACCAGCTATGACACCGGCCTGATCCCTTCTCCCCATATTTTCGAGCCGAGCGGCGAGGTCACGGCCAATGTCTTTCTCGTTTCGGATGCCGGTGGCTGGGGTGAACCCGAGGAAAGCCAGGCAAAGGCGCTGATGGAGAAAGGCGCAGTCGTCATCGGCATCGATTTCCCGACCTATATCGCATCACTTGTGAAAGACCCGCAGGACTGCATCTACATGATCTCCGACATCGAGTCGCTGGCTCAGCAGGTGCAGCGCTCGCTGGGCAACAGCACCTACCATCGACCAATGCTTGCCGGCATCGGTGCCGGCGGCGGTCTGGTGCTTGCCATGGTCGCACAAAGTCCGCCCGCAACCATCGACGAGGCAATCGCCGTGGATCCGGTCGCAAGCGTGCCGATGACGCGCGAACTGTGCACGCCCGCCGCCAAGAAACCGGTCGATGGCGGTATCGTCTATGCGTTGACAGAAGGAGCACTGCCGACCCCCGTGACCGTTCTTCTGACGTCACAGGCGGATGTCGTCGGCAAGGCGCATGTGAAGGAACTTGAACAGACCTGGACCGACATCGATCTCAACGACAGCGACAAAACTGCTCAAGAAGCACTGTCTGCCGCACTGTCGGACCATATCGACGCCGCCGCCAACAGTGATCAGCCGCTTGGCCTGCCGCTGACCATTCTGGAAACCAGGCCGACACTGGACACGATGGCGATCATCTATTCCGGTGACGGCGGCTGGCGCGATATCGACAGCGAAGTGGGCGCCACCCTGCAGGCGGAGGGCATTCCCGTCGTAGGACTGGATTCTCTGCGTTATTTCTGGACCGAGTTGAAACCCCAGCAGGTTGCCGACGATCTCGACCGCATCATCCGGAACTACCGGCGCGAATGGAACGTCAAACACGTTTTGCTGATCGGCTATTCCTTCGGCGCCGACGTGCTTCCGGCCAGCTACAACCTGCTGCCTGCCGAACAGAAATCCCGTATCGCCCAGATGTCCCTGCTCGCCCTGGCGCGCGAGGTGGATTACGAGATTTCCGTCACCGGCTGGCTCGGTGTTGCCGGAGACGGCAAGGGCGGCGACACAGTGGAGGATCTGAAAAAGATCAATCCGAAGATCGTGCAATGCATTTACGGAACCGACGACGACGATGACCCATGCCCTTCACTGGCAGCCAACGGCGTTGAAACTGTTGCCATCGAGGGCGGGCATCACTTCGATGAGGATTACAAGGGGCTCGCCGACCGGATCGTTGCCGCATTGAAGACACGCCTTTCCCTGAAGCCTTGACGACAGCCATTCCGCGGCAAGTTTTCGCTTGCCATCCTCACGGAAATGTCATGTAGCGGTGATCGTAGCATTTCACAGTCTACACCGACACAAAACGCATTGATCGAGGTGCGGCCGGCTTTTGCGGCCGGCGCCCTTGCGATCTTGACTGTTTGCGGCCCCCGGCCACCCAGAGGAGAGGGTAAGACACACAATGGAAATCTTTACGGCTGCGGGATTTGCAGCTCTCTTGCAGGTTATTGCCATCGACCTGGTTCTGGCCGGGGATAATGCCATCGTCATCGGCCTTGCCGCCGCCGGTCTGCCGGCCGAACAGCGCAAGAAGGCCATCCTGGTCGGCATTATTGCCGCCACGGTTCTGCGTATCGGCTTTGCAGCCATCACCGCCCAGTTGCTCGGCATTGTCGGGCTGCAGTTCATCGGCGGCCTGCTGCTTGCCTGGGTCTGCTGGAAGATGTGGACCGAACTGCGTTCCGCCGATCACAATGCCGAGCATGCGGAAAACGAAGATGCCGCCGGCGAAACCCGGGTGAAGAAAACCTTCCTGCAGGCGGCCATGCAGATCGTTATTGCCGACGTTTCGATGTCGCTGGACAACGTTCTGGCCGTGGCCGGCGCTGCGCAGGAGCACACGACTGTCCTCATCATCGGCCTTGTGATTTCCATCGCGCTGATGGGTCTTGCTGCCAACTTCGTTGCCCGACTGTTGCATCGCCACCGCTGGATCGCCTATGTCGGTCTTGTCGTCATCGTCTACGTTGCGGCAAAGATGCTTTACGAAGGTGGTCACCAGCTAATGCCCTATGTCCAGCAGTGGATGGCCTGATCACATAGAACACACGGAAGGAAGGCGGGCGTGGCCAGAACCTTGGACTACATGAACGCCGCCTTCCGCACCAGCAGACAGCCGTCATGACGGCTGTCTCGAAGGCACGCAGGAAAATAGCCATCATAGGTGGCGGCCCCGCCGGCCTGATGGCGGCCGAATATCTTTCCGCCCAAAATCGTGACGTGACCGTTTACGAAGCGATGCCGACCGTCGCGCGCAAGTTTCTGCTGGCCGGAAAATCGGGCCTCAACCTCACCCATTCCGAGGAATTTTCTCGTTTTTCCGAGCGATATGGCGACGCAAACGACTGGTTGCGTCCATCCCTCGACACTTTCACACCCGACAATGTCCGCGAATGGGCGGCAGGGCTCGGCACCGAAACATTTATCGGCTCGTCCGGGCGTGTCTTTCCGGTCGCCATGAAGGCATCGCCGCTGCTGCGGGGCTGGGTGGCGCGTTTGCGGGCACAGGGTGTGGCCATTCTCACCCGGCACCGCTGGACGGGATTTGACGCCGACAGGCTTATCCTCGACACACCGGAAGGCACAAAGGCAATTGAAGCCGACGCGGTGCTGCTGGCGCTCGGTGGAGCAAGCTGGCCGAGGCTTGGCTCGGATGCCGCATGGCTGCCCTGGTTACGGGACCGTGGCGTCGAAACAACAGATTTTCTACCTGCCAATTGCGGCTTCGATGTTGCCTGGAGCGAGCATTTTCGTGAACGCAATGCCGGAGCGCCGATCAAGTCCGTGGTCGCATCGGTCACCTCAGATGACAGCCTGCCCGGTGAATTCGTCATCTCCCGCCACGGCATCGAGGGAAGTCTTGTTTATGCGCATGCCAGCACGTTGCGGGCTCGCCTGATGCAGACCGGCACATCGGCACTGGTGCTCGACCTGATGCCCGGCCGCGCCAGGGAGCGGTTGACGCGCGACCTTGCACGTCAGGACCGCAAGGCAAGCCTTTCCAACCGGCTGCGCAAGGGGGCAGGTATCGACGGCGTCAAAACCGCCCTTTTACGCGAACTGTGCACCCCGGATGTTCTGGCTGATCCTGCAAGCCTGGCAGCGCGCATCAAGGGGCTGGAAATCCCGCTCGTGGCGCCCCGCCCGATCGCCGAAGCGATTTCCTCGGCCGGCGGCATACGGCATGACGCCGTCGATGAGAATTTCATGCTGCGCAAACTGCCCGGCCTGTTTGCGGCCGGCGAGATGCTGGATTGGGAAGCGCCGACCGGCGGCTATCTGCTGACGGCCTGCCTTGCCACAGGCAAGGCAGCCGCCCGCGGTATCGAGGCTTGGCTGGCACGATAACCGGCGTTGCCCGAGTGGCACCTACAGCCCGACGACGCGCCATTTGCCATCGACCATTTCGACAGCGGCCTTGTAGTGATGTCCATGCGGTGATTCCAGCACGATATCGTGCTGCTCGACGGCGCGAACGAGGATATCACCACTGGCGGCAATCGGGCTTGGGCAAATGCGCTTGCTGCCACGCACGCTCTCGAAATGAATATCGCCGGAAACCTCGTGACGGGAACCGTCATTGAGCACGATCTGCCAGGTCATACGCATTCTCCTCCCTATCCGCGGATCACGAAGGCGCCGGAAAATCCGTGAGGCCTGCCCGCGGTTCATACAGCGTCGCGCCGAGATAGCCTTGTGTCAAGCGGATGAGCGGTCATCGATCAATCGATGCGACAATCTGCCGAATATCTGGCTTCTAGAAAGAGAGATGGTGCCCCGAGAGGGGAATACATAAAACGTTATAGAACAGCCACTTAAAGGCAGAGCGGCAATCATTTCTTTCCATGGTTTTATTGGAGCCTCACCGCCTTGGTTAGACTGCACACCTTCAAGTCTTGTAGTGATAAAAATGACAACGCCGCTCGGTGGACGAAACTGGACGACGCACAGAAAAACTTGCAGGGACGCCAAACCCGTAAAGAGCGTCACCACGGAGATGGTCAACATGGTATATCGTAACAAAATCAACCACTCAACTGATCATGACGATCCTGTAGGCTCGGCTTCATTGGATCGCCCGCTTCGGTTCACGACTTCCCTCGGCTTCTCAGGCGCCGGAAAGGAGCCCGGCGACTCACGTTTCGACAGATTATCAATCTGATCGAGACCACCGAAGCTGTTGGTCGCCACCGATTTTGAGGCGGAACTGAACAAACGGCAGCTATCACCGCACAGTCTGAAACCATCAAGCTCAAAACATTTATAGAAAAAGATAAGATGAAAACCCAAGTTATAACATGGGAATAAAATGGTGCCCGGAGGCGGATTTGAACCACCGACACGCGGATTTTCAATCCCGTTCGGATCGCTGCACGGCCACGAGTTACGGCAAATTCGACGTCAAACGAGATAGGCAAAATCAAGCACTTAGCGAGCGTTGGTCAAACAGAAATTGGCGGTATTTCGCGGCCGCAATGACCAGTCAACCGCGCTCAAACATAGCGCTGCATAGGGAGCCGGCTCAGTCCGGCTCTCTGACGCTCTCCTATGGCAGGAGGCAGGCATGAGCGTGTCTAGACCATTTCGGGAAGTGAAGCTGCAGTGGCTCCAGCAGTTGAGTTGCGACAAGCAACTGAGCGACAGTGCTCGATCGATTGCGCTGTACATCATCACCACACATGTAAACGGCCACACCGAGAAGGCGTGGCCGTCTTATCAAACGATTGCCGAAGCGACCGGCAAGAGCGTCAAGACCATTCAGCGCGGGGTCCGCGAACTGGAGCTTAAGGGCTGGTTCGAGATAAAGCGCGGTAACGGCGTTGGGCACAATACAGAGTATCGTCCCTCAGCAGCTTCGATATTACGCGCATCAAATGCCCGTGAAAAGACGGACAAAATTGTCCCCCTTCATCCGCGGGAAGGCGGTCAAAATCGTCCTGTGAGGCGGTCAGATATGTCCAGTGAAGGCGGTCAAATATGTCCACCAAACCTAGAGAAAGAAAAAATATATAAATTTAACGGGCGCGAGGGCGCCCCTCCGCGCAAGGAGGCGCGACGGGCCATCCCGCTTGTCTTTCTGGACGAGCGCAAAGCAAAACAGATCTCGTTGTGGCGCGCCTGGCTGCACCGTTACGGCCTCCCGTCACTTGAGGCTGTCAGAGCCCGAACAATGCGAAGTGGAAGGTTCGGTTACGATTTGCCCGGCTACTGGCCGCCAGACGATGGCGACGTCGCAACCCTTGACTGGATCGCGTTTTTTCAACGTTGCGGTGGCAGTGGCAGCACAAAAACCTTTGAGACCATCGAGCTTCTCGAGGCCTCGTGATTGGTGTTGCAGATAGCGATGTAAGCACACTTGATGTATTCGGTGCGAGAATGCCGTGCTCGGAAAACATGATTTCGGCAATCTCGATCGACGTCTTGTCCATATAGATGGGGCAGTCGGAACCGCGTGTGAGCAGCCACATTTGCCGGCGCAGCACCATGGCATAAGAACGCAGACCGCGGGTAATTGGCGGGCCTTCGTCGAGTTCGGTTACCAGCCCGTTGAACCGGCGGCGGATGGCCGGAATAGCCTCCATGCCCCTACACTCGCCAGCCTTTTACTCTGCTCAGAGCTTATTTTAGATCGCCGACAAGGGCATTTGCATAAAGTAGGTATTTCACCTGAATTACTTAAATAGCTTAGAGACCTTATTATGAAGCAGTTTTCTTTTCCCGACATGAACCGTGTTTCGGGGGAAATCCTCGAAACCGCGTTGATAGAGCCGGTGACGCTTACCAAGCGCGGCAAGGAACGATTGGTTATTCTGACGACTGACACCTATCAACGCCTTTTGGGATTGCCGCAGGCTCAAGTTTTCGGCCTCTACGATGCGCCCGAGGACGTACACCGCGAGTTGATGACCGGCCTTGACGAAATCTTGGTCGAGAGTAACACCGATGGTTAAGCGTGGCGAGATTGTCAGGTTCCATTATGTCTGGAAGCGGCAGGCCGACGCAGGCGAGGAAACAGGCCGCAAAGTCCGACCAGTTTGCGTTACCGTCCGCAGCGAAGGCAATCCCGGCCACCTCTTTCTGTTTCCGATCACGTCACAGCCACCCGCAGCTTGAAGCTTGGCGCTCGCTTTTAATCAAATGGAATGCCGCCGCGCCGGTCTGAAATTTCCATACTGGATCATTCTCGACGAACATAACCTAGTCGACTTGGACAAGACCTATGATTTTGAAAGCACAAAGCCGTTTGGCATTGTCAGCCCCGCTTTTCTCACTGAGATTGCCCGTATCATCAAGCAAGCCGCCGCCACTGGACGGCTTTCAGGCGTTAAACGCTCCTGAAAAGAGAGCCGGTGAGCTGACGTGATTGCTATGCTCGCCGAAGCGGCAAGCAATAACCGACTCAATTCCGAGTGGAAAGCAACAGGTGTCAGCTTTTCATTCTTTGATAATGAGGTGGTGAATGCGCTATGCAAGCCTCAGCTCAAAAAAGCTTGTGCCCCGATTTCCAGCTAATCTCCTACGTCTACTCCGGCGTTGCTGGAATTTCGATCGGTTTCCTGCGAGTGCCTCCAAACCTTGCGATCTTTCTCGAGCCGAAAACCCGAAGCACATCTTCGGCAGCGTCAACAGTGTGGACACACTCATCCATAGTTTGAATCCGGCGTGACCGATCTTCACGGCGGTAAAGCTCAGTCATTCAATTGATGCTGTTTTTCGTCTTTCGGCTTGGTTTACATATCCCGGCCATGGGCGAGGAAAGAGTTCGCTACTAACTGCGCCTCTTCCGTCATCATCCCAATGCTTTCCAGAATCGCGGTCTGCCATGATGGTCCACGCAACCATGCTTCTGCAAAGACTTCGGCCGCATTGTCCCTACGATAATACTGGCGCATGGCGAGTAGCAGCAATTGAGCTTGCAGAATGTCTTTCTGCCGTTTGGCGTCGCCGCCCGCGTCGTTCTGCCGACGACCCGCAACTATCAGCTTGTGAACCGCATATCGTTCCGGCGACGGGATCACGACCGAGACACCGGGGCCATGGAGCAGGATCGAGCGTACGGGATCGTGTATCAAGAAGTCCATGAACCGAAGCGGCTCGGCTGGAGCACCGCCCAGGGCAGGCATCTTTCCCGGTTCGTCGCCGTAATCATCGCTACCCCGGTTGGTCGTCAGGAACTCGACCCTATAGCCGGATTGATTGCGAAAGGCATTGCTGCGCTGAGAACCAGAAATGCGCGGTATGGCGCGGAAAGTCGGGTCGAGACCTTTCAAGAGATCGAGGATAGGCGGCAGGCTGTCAGCGATTTCAGCCGAGATCGCGTAATCCTGGGCGATGTCAGCGTCGCCGGTCAGGATGGAAGCCATAGGAAGGCGAACGCCGAGATATGAGGAATAGCATTGAAACGCGACGGTTCCGACTAGAATACCACGGAGGCGAAACAGGCCAGCCATAGCGAAGGCTTCGACTACATCACCGGTGAACGTATCAGGGGCGATCAGTCCGGCTTCGCGTGTCAGCGTGGAAACCAGTTTTCGACGAGTTTTATAGTCGCTCTTCTCTGTTCGGTGGCTTTCGACGCGCAGCGTGATTTCCGGATCGTCCGCGGGACCGAAGTACCGGCGTTTCTGGCCGCCCTCGCCATCGGGTTGATCGAAGTACCAATACGCGAGATTATCAACTTTCACGGAGACGAAGCGACCCGCCGGCAGAAAGTCCGGGGAGCATTGCGCGTCGAAAGAGCGCTGCTGCAGCTCTGCTACTAGCGTCCGAAAGGCAATGTCAATTTGCTTCACAGATGCCACCTCTATACCATTTTCGAAATTCCAGTATAGTGCGCCAATGTACGCGAGCTTGGGTCAAAGGAAGGTGTTCCCTCTCGGCCACTCGAATCGCACCTTTTGCAATCCTCGATATCATTCAGGCAGAGTGGGACACTGAACAGGTGTCAGTTCCTTTTGAGTGGGTTCGAACCGCCAGTTATGCGACCATTCACGCTGCACTAGTTCATCAAAGCAGTTGCGTTAGCCGCATGGCTGAAAGATCTGTACCCTGTGGTCCCGACGTGAGATCCGGATGCCCAACGCGTTCATCCGTTGCCGCAGCGGCTCCTTCGACAACGAGAATCGAGTCTAGTCGGCTGGCGGCCGACATGGTTTAAAAAGCTCTGTAAGGCACGAAGAGCCCGTCGCTTTCGAGCGGGAACATCTGCATCTTGCCCGCCACCTCTGACAGCTTCTGCGTTTTTAATCCCGGTCGGATCGCAACGGCTACGAGTTATGGCAAATTCGACGTCAAGCGAGATAATCAAAATCAGGCACTTAGCCAGCGTTGATCAAACAAAATTGGCGACAATTCGCGCTCTTAACCACCAGCCAACCGGGATCAAACACAGTGCTGTAACGGAGCCGGCTCTCTGATGCTCTCCACTGACGGGAGGCTGGCATGAGCAACGCGCGACCATTTCGAGAGGTAAAGCTGCAATGGCTTCAGCAGGTGAGTTGCGAAAGGGAACTGGGCGCTAGCGCTATCTAGCGCGCGCGAGGGCGCCCATCCGCGCAAGGAGCGGCAGCGGACCATCCCGCTTGTCTACGTGGTGGAGAGGAAGGCAAAGCAAATCGAACTCTTGTGATCTGAACCCTTCAAACTGGACCATCTTTGGTTAAAGTTTTCCGGTGATAGACGAGAAATCTTTTCATATAGGCGCTGAGCAATTTCTTGCCGCGAGCGCAAGACAATCCTGCACGCCCGGATATCACACTTGCAAGCATGTAAGAAAATTATAGAAAGGCGGATCATGAAACTGACGGGTGCGCAATGAAGATCGAGAGATTGCCTCTGGCCGGGCTGGCCAAGATTATTCCGACGCGACTGGGCGATCATCGCGGCTATTTTTCCGAGGTTTTCAAGGATGGCTGGTTTCGCGAGACTGTCGCGGACGTCACCTTCGTGCAGGAAAACGAATCCCTTTCGGCAACGGTCGGCACGGTGCGCGGCCTGCATTTCCAGCTCGAACCGTTTGCGCAGGGCAAGCTGGTGCGCTGCCTTGCGGGCAAGATCTTTGACGTTGCCGTCGATATCCGCGTCGGTTCCCCGACCTATGGTCAGTGGTATGGCGCCGAGCTTTCCAAGGAAAATGGCGAGCAGCTCTGGGTGCCGGCCGGTTTTGCCCATGGTTTTGCCACGCTCGAACCCGACAGCGTCATCTTCTACAAGGTGACGGCACCCTATAGCGCCGAAAACGATCGCGGCCTGTTGTGGAACGATCCGGCGATCGGCATCGAATGGCCGTTGCCGCTCGACAATGCGGTCCTGTCCGACAAGGACAAAAAACAGCCGGCGCTGGCGGATCTGCCGCCGTCCTTCCAGTATCGATAAGAACAGGAGCAGACCCCATGCGAATTCTCGTCACCGGCGGAGCAGGTTTTATCGGTTCGGCACTCGTGCGGCATCTGGTCAAAAATGTCGGCGCCGAAGTGCTCAATGTCGACAAGCTGACCTATGCCGGCAATCTCGCTTCGCTGAAGGAGATCGAGGGTGCTTCGAACTACCAGTTCCTGCAGGCGGATATCTGTGATCTGCAGAAGATGTCGGAGGCGATGACCTCGTTCAAGCCGGACCGCATCATGCATCTGGCGGCAGAAAGCCATGTCGATCGCTCGATCAGCGGTGCCGCCGATTTCGTGCAGACCAATGTCATGGGCACGTTCTCGCTGCTGGAGGCCGCCCGCCATTACTGGAACGACCTGTCGCCGGCCCGCAAGGAGGCTTTCCGCTTCCTGCATGTGTCGACCGACGAGGTGTATGGTTCTCTGGGCGACGAAGGCCTGTTTGAGGAAGTTACGCCTTACGATCCGTCCTCGCCCTATTCGGCTTCGAAAGCCGCGAGTGACCATCTGGCCATCGCCTGGCACCGAACATATGGCCTGCCGGTGGTGGTGTCCAATTGTTCGAACAATTACGGCCCGTACCATTTCCCGGAAAAGCTGATCCCGCTGATCATTCTGAATGCCATGGATGGCAAGCCGCTGCCGGTTTACGGTCAGGGCGTCAACATCCGCGACTGGCTGTATGTCGAGGATCACGCCCGCGCGCTCGACCTGATCGCATCGCGTGGCCGTCTCGGCGAAAAATACAATGTCGGCGGCCGCAACGAGCGCCGCAATATCGATGTCGTCAAGCGCATCTGCTCGCTGATGGACGAGTTGCGTCCGAAGGCGACGCCGCATGCGGATTTGATCACCTATGTCACCGACCGGCCGGGCCATGATGCGCGTTATGCCATCGATGCCACCAAGCTGGAAACGGAACTGGGTTGGAAGGCGCAGGAGAACTTTGACAGCGGCATCGAGCGCACCGTGCGCTGGTATCTCGACAATGAATGGTGGTGGCAGCCGCTGCGCGAAGGCGTCTATTCCGGCGAGCGTCTCGGCGTTCTGAAGAAGGGGTGATGCGCATGCGCATAGCCGTCACAGGAAAACAGGGACAGGTGGTGACCGCGCTGATCGAGCGTGGACCTCAAGCCGGTGTCGAGATTATCGCCGTCGGCCGGCCGGAACTGGATCTGGCCGATCCGGCCTCGATCCGCCGTGTTCTGTCGGACTTGAAGCCGGATGCGATCGTGTCTGCGGCCGCCTATACGGCGGTAGACAAGGCCGAGAGCGAACCGGAGCTGGCCTTTGCCGTCAATGCCAAGGGGCCGGAAGCGTTGGCGCATGTTGCCGATGAACTGGGTATTCCGGTCATTCATATCTCGACCGATTATGTGTTTCCCGGCGATAAGGATGGTATCTATCTGGAAACGGATGCCACGGGGCCGGTGTCTGTCTACGGCCAGTCGAAACTGGCCGGTGAAGAAGCGATTGCGGCAGCAACGCCCAATCACGCCATCCTGCGCACCGCCTGGGTCTATTCCCCCTTTGGCGCCAACTTTGTGAAGACGATGTTGCGGCTGGCGGAAACCCGCGATGCCTTGAACGTCGTGGCCGACCAGCACGGCACGCCGACCGGCGCGCTCGACATTGCCGATGCGGTGATCGCGATTGCCAAACGTCTGGCGACCGATGCCGATCCCAAGCTTCGCGGTGTCTTCCACCTGACCGGCAGCGGTGAGGCCACCTGGGCGGATTTTGCCGATGAGATCTTTGCCGGGCTGAAGGCCAAAAGCGGCAAGACCATCACCGTCGGCCGCATCACTACCGATCAATACCCGACGCCGGCGAAACGGCCTGCCAATTCGCGGCTGTCGAACGACAAGCTCGCCAAGACTTACGGCATCGTTCTGCCCGACTGGAAACAGTCGACGGCGGTGGTGCTCGACCGGCTTCTGAGCGAAGCGAACAGTTGAACGACCAAAAGCCTTTGCGCCTTCCCGGCGCATGGCATTCCAGCGATCGGCGCGGACCTGCAAAAATGTCCGCCCTCACACGAAGGAAAAAGCATGAAGGGTATCATTCTCGCCGGCGGTTCCGGCACGCGGCTTTACCCCATCACCATGGCCGTCTCCAAGCAGCTGATGCCGGTTTATGACAAACCGATGATCTATTATCCGCTGACCACGCTGATGCTGGCCGGCATCAGGGAAATCCTGATCATCACCACGCCGCATGACAATGAGGCGTTCAAGCGCCTGCTCGGCGACGGCAGCCAGTGGGGCATTTCCATCGAATACGCGGTGCAGCCAAGCCCGGATGGTCTGGCGCAGGCTTTTGTCATCGGTGCGGATTTTGTCGGCTCCAACCCGTCGGCGCTGATCCTTGGCGACAACATCTATTACGGCCACGGCCTGCCGCAGCTGATGCGCCCGAAGGACGGTACGGACAAGGGCGCGCGCGTGTTTGCCTATCACGTCACCGATCCCGAGCGTTACGGCGTGGTCGAGTTCGACCAATCGATGAAGGCGCTGTCGATCGAGGAAAAGCCGGCCGAGCCGAAGAGCAACTGGGCTGTCACCGGTCTTTATTTCTACGACGAACAGGTCATCGACATCGCCGCCAACCTGAAGCCTTCGCCACGCGGCGAGCTTGAGATCACCGACGTCAACCGCATCTATCTCGAGCGCGGCCAGCTTTCGGTCGAATTGATGGGCCGTGGTTATGCCTGGCTCGACACCGGCACGCCGGACAGCCTGCTGGATGCCGCAGATTTCGTCGGCACGCTGGAAAAGCGTCAGGGTTTCAAGATCGCCTGCCCGGAAGAAGTCGCCTACCGCATGGGCCATATCGATGACGCCCAGCTGGAAAAGCTTGCCGTCAAACTCGGCAAGAGCAATTACGGCCAGTATCTCATGAAGCTTGCAAAAGCACCACACGACACCGCTTTTTGAGGAGTTCGACAAATGAACCGCCGTGCCTTCGACGTCGGTTCAAGCAGTTCTCGCGCTCGCCAGACGTCCGGTTCAATTATTGAGACACTAAGCGGGCTTCATAGCGAAACTTCGGTAAATTCCCGACATTTGTGCCATTACATGCGCCTCGGTAAAACCCGAGGTGATCCGCTGGCGCGCATTGATGCCAGCCTGTGCCACAAGCTGCCGATCCAGCGCCAACGCGCAGATCCGGTCCGCAAGCGCTGCGGCATCATCAGGTGGCACCAACCAGCCCTCCTGCCCATCTCGGACAAGATCACGGCAGCCCGGCACATCGGTTGTCAGAATGGCCCGGCCGCAAGCGCCTGCTTCCAGGATCGAACGCGGCAACCCTTCCCCACCCCTCGTCGGCAGACAGGCGAGATCATGGGCCGCCCAGATCTGCCGCACATCGCGCGTGCTGCCGTGCCATTCGATGCCGGGGAGCTTTGACCAGTTTTTCAGCGTGTCTTCCGATAGCGATCGCGGATTGGACGGATCAGGCGTACCGTAAAGCGAAAGACTGACATCATACCCACGTCCGCGGGCGATGGACACAGCTTCCACCGCAATATCTGCACCCTTCGACCAGACCATGCGACTGACCATCGCGATCTTCAAGTCTTTGCCCGCTGGCACAGCAGCGGGCGTATAAAAGTCCGGATCCACACCAGCACCCGGCAAGACCGTTACATTTGCTACATCCGGGGCGATTCCGAAGCTCAACGGATCGGTCACATTTTCGAACAGAAACCGGTTATCACCCCGCAGTGCTATAACGCGGATTATGTTTTTTAAAAGCCCGCGCAACACGGCAGCGCCAAAACCCTTGTTTGCAGTAAGCAGGCCACCACCCGTGACGGCGAGGACACGGTTCCTTAGGCCGGCGAGATTGGCGGCGAGGCCTCCAAGGAAGATCGAGCGTAGCGCGATACAATGGACGATATCAGCTTTCTCCGCCCGCAGTATCCGCGACATGCGCCAGATGGAGGCCGCGACGGCTAGCGGTCCGATATGGCGCCTCTCGACATCGAGGGGCACGACGCGGGCACCAAGGTTTTCAAGTATCTCCCGGTGCTGGTTAATACGAGTGACGATGATCGGTTCAAAACCGGCATCCTGCGCCGCACGCAACATCGGGATGAAATGCGAGACGAAAAACCAGTCTTCGGAGACGACGAAGGCGATGCGCAATTTCTTTGAGGACATGCCGGCAAACCGGGCCTTTCTCCTGATGGGATGCTGATTACCGTCGGATCACTGCTCGAACCATACGTATGGCCCCTTTGGGCATCTTCGCATAGACCATATGCGCGAGTTTCAACAGCCGCGGGCTTTGGCGCCAAAAGTCACGCAACGGCAGAGAGAATGGATTGTCGGGAACCAGCGTCCGGTCAATCAGCAGTTTTAGCTCTGACTCTGACAGCGATGACGGCGGCGCATTGAGGATCGGGCCGGCGTTTTCCATTGCGGCGGAGACAAAACCTTGGTGCTCGACGATTGTGGCGAATAGACGCTCCAACGCGTGTGCCGCGGTACCATCCAGCTGACCGCGCTCGGCAGCAAACAGCGTGTCGACCTCCTCCGAAAGAAGCAGATTAAGCGCCGAACGACGAAACCAGAACATTGATCCGGCGGCGAAACGCGGCATCTCGACGTCGACAATAGCGTCACGATCATAAAAGGCTGCGAGCATATCAGACATCGCACCATCATTGATGGCGGTGCGACCATCGAGCGCCATCAAGTGGGCGCGCGGAGCGATGAGCCCGATGCGGTGATCAGCCGCCATCAGTTTTTGACCAAGCAGCACGCCTTCCCCATCAGTTTCCAGTAGCGAACCGCAAAGAAAACGTCGCCAGTCGGCACCATCGGAGCGATGCGGCGACCGTTTAGTATGGAGTTTCAGGCCGATGTCTGGTGTAGGCAGGATCTGGCCATGTAGCGCCTTCATGAAGGGCAGTATATCACGGCCACGGTTTTCGGCCTCGAACTGGTGGGAAAATTTCAGGAACGGTGTGTTTGGCAAGGGCACCGGCGCCACCGTAGGCGGCCGGCTGATTACCAGCGCGAACGGTTGATGTAACGCTTGCTCGATCTCCCAGCGCATTTCCTCCCAGACATCGGAATAAAAGACATGCACGAAGATCGTGAAATCGGCCTTATCGCTGTCGATCAACGTTTGAAACTCCTCAACCCTCAACAGTCGATGCCTTTGGGCGATAGCAGCTGGCTTCATCTCTTTCCATCGAGCCCGGGCAATCCATGCTAGATGTTCTGAAACTCTCCAGACGCAGGCCGGGCAATGCGAAGAATAGCAGTCGCTTGATCGCCCGCTTGCAAGGACGAACCGCCAACGCCGACTGATGCAACGGCAGCGCGCTAGAATGATAGAATTACGCGCATACTAGTAAGGCCGTTGCCGGATGTGAACAGGAAAGCGGCGTCCGCGACAGGCAATTCAGTCCGGGTGCTTTGATTCCAAAAAATGGCGGATCGATTGTCTCAGGTCACTTCAAATAACCTTTGCTTTGAAGATAATCGAATACCTGCCTAGAGAGAACGTCAGGATTTTGATCTTTTGTTGAGAGGCGAATTTCGGCATCCAGAGGCTCCTCATAAACCGAAGAAACGCCAGTAAAATTTGGTATCTCATCCGCCAGCGCGCGCTTATAAAGACCTTTTGGGTCGCGGCGAATACATTCTTCAATGGGTGTGTCGATATAGATTTCGATAAATTCACCTGCATCAAAACTTTCACGCGCGAATTGACGCTCGGAGCGAAATGGCGAGATAAACGAGACGATGGTTATCAAACCGGCCTCGCTCATCAGCTTAGATACTTCCGTCACCCGCCGTATGTTCTCAACGCGATCACCATCAGTAAATCCTAGATCTCGACACAATCCATGTCGAATATTGTCTCCATCCAGGACAATCGTATGCCGGCCGTGAGCGTGAAGTAACTTCTCAAGGCTGTTGGCAATTGTCGATTTCCCTGAGCCTGATAGACCAGTAAACCACATTACCACGGGTTGTTGCCCCATTAGGCGAGCGCGGGCAACTTTGGTTACTTCCAAAAGCTGCCACTTGACATTGCTGGATCTGCGCAACGCAAAGTCGATCATCCCCGCACCGACGGTGGCGTTGGAATGACGATCGATCAGAATGAAATTTCCGGTCGAGCGATTTTCCTTATAGGGATCGAAAGCAAGCATCGACTGTGTTGCAAGATTGCATATGCCTACTTCATTTCGAGCCAACGAGCGTGCAGGACGACGGGTATAAGTGTTGATATCGATACCGTATTTCAGATGCGTGATGGACGCGGTGACCGTATCGTTCTCCGTTTTCATCGTATAGCTTCTATTGGGAATGAGGGGTGCACTGTCGAACCAGATTATTTTCGCCTGGAATTGATCGGCGACACAAGGTGGTTCTTCAGGAGATGAAAGCATGTCACCACGAGACACATCCAGTTCATCTGCGAGCACGATCGTTATGGCCTGACCACAAAATGCCTCAGAGAGCGAACCATCTTTCGTCACGATATCTTTGATACGCGACGTTTCGCCGGACTTTGCCACAAGAACCGTCTCGCCACGGCGTATTTTCCCGCCCGCAACCTGACCTGCCAACCCACGAAAGTCGGCATTGGACCGACAGACATACTGAACTGGGAAACGGAAAGCTGCTGCGACTGGTGCTTCTACGATATGAGCGGCCTCCAAGGCTTGGAGAAGACTGGGACCTTCGTACCATGTCGTCTGATCCGAAAGGGTGACGACATTGTCACCATAACGGGCGGAAATTGGTATAGCCTGCACGGACGAAAAACCGAATTCACGCGTATATTGTGAAAAGTCCTCGGTAATTCTCCGAAACTGACTTTCCTCGAACCCAACAAGATCGAGCTTGTTTACGGCCAGAATGATATTTTTGATGCCTAGAAGCGACGCGATGTAGGAATGTCTCTTGGTCTGCGTTCTGAGCCCATGCCGTACGTCCAGCAGCACGATGGCGAGATCAGCAGTAGACGCACCTGTCGCCATATTTCGGGTGTACTCCTCGTGACCGGGAGCATCTGCCACGATAAATTTCCGCTTCTGCGTCGAAAAAAAGCGATAGGCAACGTCGATAGTGATGCCCTGCTCCCGCTCAGCCTCCAAGCCGTCGACCAGCAATGCGAAGTCGATATCATCTCCAGCAGTGCCGTAGATCTTGCTATCGCGTGTGAGCGTGGCCAATTGATCTTCGTAGAGGAGCTGAGTATCGTAAAGCAGCCTCCCGATCAGCGTGGACTTTCCGTCATCGACCGACCCACAGGTCAAAAATCGGAGGATTGATTTATCTTCCTGCTCAATGAGAAATTCCGAAATTTTGCTGTCGTGGGTAGTTTCCAATTCACCCATTAGAAATAGCCCTCTTTTTTCTTCTTTTCCATGGATGCGCTCTCGTCTGCATCTATGAGTCTACCCTGCCGCTCAGATGTTTTGGTGGTGAGAGTTTCAGCAACGACATCCTCAAGCGTGGTGGCATCGGACGCGATGGCGGCAGTCAGGGGATAACAGCCCAAGGTTCTGAAGCGGATGAGCCGCTCGGTGACGCTATCTTCCAGGCGGAGCGGCAGGCGATCATCATCAACCATGATCATCATACCTTCCCTGTCGACGACGGGCCGCATTTTCGCGAAATAGAGCGATACGATGGGAATACGTTCCTTGAGAATATACTGCCAGATATCCGTCTCCGTCCAATTGGAGAGCGGGAACACGCGTATCGACTCTCCCGGGGCGATGCGTGTGTTGTAGGTCTTCCACATTTCCGGGCGCTGGGCCTTTGGATCCCAACCATGCTTCTGATTACGAAACGAGAAAATACGCTCCTTCGCCCTGGATTTTTCCTCGTCGCGTCTAGCGCCTCCGAAGGCCGCATCAAAACCATGTGCGTCTAGGGCCTGCCGCAGGGCTTCGGTTTTCATGACATGGGTGTAAAAATTGGAACCGTGGGTGTACGGAGTTATATCTTCCTCCAAGCCCCGTGGGTTGGTGTGGACCAACAGCTCCAGACCGAGATCGCGCACCGTCTGGTCCCGAAATGCAATCATTTCTCGGAATTTCCACGTCGTATCGACATGGAGCAGCGGAAATGGCGGTTTTGCCGGGTAGAACGCCTTCATCGCGAGATGCAGCATCACCGAAGAATCCTTGCCTATCGAATACAGCATGACAGGCTTGGTGAAGGTCGCGGCCACCTCTCTCAAAATATGGATAGCTTCGGCTTCGAGCTGTTCGAGATGTGTAAGTTTCACCCGCGTTCCCTGCTGCTGATATTGGTAGAGCTTCGTTTCATAGTCTTAACCCAGCAAACCGGATGATCATCGTCATTCGAGACGCGACTTTATTGTCTGCCCTAGACCTTAAAGTCGCGCTCGGTTCCAGCCGCCCAAAATTGCCGTCTCCTAATAGAGGAACTAGCGTCGGAAGTTGTTTCTACAATGTCACATCCCTTTTGGGAGTGTCGGAACTGATCGTAGTGTCTACCAGAAGTGCCGCCACGCGCCGTGCGACATGCAAGTTCACTTCGGTCTGCGACAGTATGGTCGACACGTCCTCGGGATTGAATGGAAGGAGATCGGCTTCAACCGCTTGCAATATGGCCGCTGCGACATCCTCCGCCACAAGCCTGCGAACCGGGAAATAGCATCCTTTACGCGTCTCCCACTTTTTGCTTCCCCAATCATTCGTGACAACCGCCATACCGGCTGCAGCCATTTCCTGCGGAGGATAACTCGGATGAGGCGACTGCATCAGCGAAACGCCGACTTTCGCGGTAGTTAGCGTTCGCGCATAGTCCTCCAGGCTCATTTTGCCAAGTAACTTGATCTTGCCTTGCAATATGGTCGGCAAGAGCGCGAGGTCATAGCTTTCGCCCGCCGAGTAGATTTCCCACTCGCTGAATTGATTTGGCTTTTCCAACGCCCAATGCGTCAAGGCGTCAACGATCAGTTCAAAGCAATTTCGCTCGACCGTGGGGCGCCCGTAAAAAATGAGAACCTTCTCGCGTTCGGCATTGCCGTCCGCTTCCTTGAATGCGGCCTTGAGAGAATCGTTGAGCGAAAAGTCGACCGACACGGTTTTCTCGAAGCCATGATCGACAAAATGATCGACGAGGAAACCGTCATTGACGATGTGTATGGTCGCGTAATCGCTGTCGTAAGTTGCTTCCGCCATGCCCGATTTCGTAGACCACGGATAAAATCCCGGCTCGAAATCCTGCACCAGATAAAGAAACTCCGCCTCTTTTCCGAACAGCACTCTCTGCGCCTGCTGCAAGGCCTGAGCCTGCCGTGCATTCCACCAGGCGGAAGCCATAAACACGTCACCTTGACGAAGCGGCGTGCGAACCGGATCGAATTGCGATCGATCCGTGGCAGATACGATGTCGAGCACGCCTTGAAAAGCACCGAAATCCGATGCCACCAGGAATTCGGCACTATCTCGATATTCATCATCGGTGACAATAACGCGCATGTCGAGTTCCGGGTTCTTGCGTCTCACCTCCTCGCAAACACTGCAAAACAAGGTAACAGCCGTCTTGATGCCGCCATAGACCTGAGCTTTGCGCAAGGTGGGGATGAGCAGATTGATCCTGGGTCGACGCGTCGAATCGAGGCTGAAAGGAATGCGGCTCGATTCCGGGTGCCGTTGCTGGGAGCTGCCCAACTCGACTTCGTTGAAGAGCAAGCTGAGCGTGACTGGAATGACCGGCAGCTCCCGGCCAGCGCCAGTTTCGCCGACGCTGTATTTTGCCCAGCGATATCCGGAGAGTTCGCAAAGATAGAAAAGCGTGCGTTCGATCGCGTGAGCGAGCGTTCCGTCGACCTGACCGTCCTCGGGGCCGAAATCATTCGCATCCAGGTTCTGGTCAAGAAGCGGCTTCAGCGCTGCTGTACGAGCCCAGAACATTGAACCGGATGGAAAATCAAGGCGGGTCGACGCCAGCAGCTCTCCCCCGGCATGGCGAACCAGTTGCTGGGCTCGATCAAAATTGTAGCCCCAGTTCACCGGCTGGTGCGCCGTGAGTTGCGGCCAATGATGGGGCGCAAGCATCCCGATGTTTTCGTTTCGCAGGAATGCGTAATATATGTTCCGCCTGAGCGCTGGAGTTCCAATAACGCTTTCCCAAAGATAGTTGCGCCATGTCTCCCCCGAACTCAAATGCGGAGAGCGCTTGGTATGTAGGAAAACCGCGAATTCGCATTCGGAAAGTTCATCCCGACACGAAAGAAAACGCGGCCCGAGATCTCGACCGATATTGGGCGCTACCTTGACGACATGCGAACCGACCCGGTGCTCCGACAGCGTTTTCTCGATTCGCTCTTTTTTGGTTTCGCTGTCCGTCGTTATGACCAGTCTTTCCCAGAGGAAAAGACGACCGATCATTGCCAGCAGCTGATCCATTTGCTCCGGATAATAAGCATGGATAAAGATTCCGACTGTCGGCGCCTTGTCCTCGCTAAAATGAGCGGGAGCGTCAAATACCTTTCGGCTCGGCATGATTAACGGAGGATGGACATCGGCGCCAAGGCCAACGCCCTTGATGACCCCGGGTGCCATAGAATCGAAAAGCTGGAAGCTCTCCTTGTCAACAGGCTTGTCGGCATTGTTGGAAGCCACAATTCTCGCTCGGGATACAACGAAAAATTTGGAAAGCCCTTCGCGACGGTAAATTCCCCAACCCTTTCTGAGGACGGAAAGCAGGCCACCATGTCTTGCTATGAACTTCAGCCCCGGCAGAGATCCAAGCCGTTTGATGGACTTGAGCCTGCCCAAAATAAAACGAAAGGGAGCTGTGAGACGCCAGCTGGTGCTGCGCCGAATACCATCCAAGGCGACCCGGAGATGCATGATCTGGTGGTCGCGGACTTCGATATTCTTCTGAAGCTCTTCAATCAATGTTTTAGCAGATGACAAAGCCTCTTGAGATTTAGTTCGTTCCACATCGAGCAGGCGAACCTCCTGCTCTTTCGCCCCAAACGCCTCGTTCAGTTGTTGCAAGTCGCTCTCAACCTCAGCCAAGCGGCTTTGAGATTGAATACGCTCATTGAGCGTCCTATCCACCCATTTAAGAAGCGGCTGGAGCCGCTCAAGTTCATGACGCCATGCCTCGACCTGCTCGGCGCTAGCTGGATCGTCCAACGACGTTTGGCCGCTTGGCAGTTTTTCAAGAAAGAGCTGTATATCCCGGACCAACTCGGATGCAGCGTCGTCAACATAAATGTCAGTACCGGAGAATACAGAATGCCGCAGGTCCTCATCAAGAAACTTCTGCTGATATTCCGTGAAAGCCTCGACATCAAAGTCATGACCTAGCCATTTGGCCAGTCGGCGCAACTCTTGCTCGGGATGCTCTAAAACAACGTCATAGTTTACCGCGATAGTCGGCCAGCGTCCCCGGTAGGACAGTCCGCTCACCACATGCTCTGCCCAGAGAAAATAGGACATTTCGGGCGAAAAACCATCTCTGTTGACAAGAGATTCCGCTACCGCCATTGGATTGCGAAGCGCCAAGACAAAACGCACATCAACGCCTGCTGCATCAAAAACCCGCTCCCAAAACGGAAGCAACTTGGTCGTGCGCGGATCCTTGAACGCAAATGACCTATGGTGTGCCAGTCGCGATCGGATCAATTTCAGCGCGCGCGTGAGATATCCGCGATCGCAGAGGTAATCAACCTCCGGGCGCTGCACGGGAGCGAGACTGTACCACTCCCGCCCTATGCGTTGTAGCATCTCCTCATTCAGCGCTACAAACTCGAGATCCTCCCAAAACCCCTTGGCATTGTTGCCTTCGGCTTCGGGCATGAGAGCTTGCCCCAAGTGAACACCGGCAACCTCCAACCCGCGAGTGATAACGCTGGTGCCGCTTCGGTGCATTCCGAGAACGACAACCAACTGAGACCTGATAGGCAACAAATCCATAGTTTTACATAACCTGATCTGACGAATTCGATGGAAGGGTTTCGATACGGGATTCGCAGGAGAAATCCACAATTCCCGTGGCGACGTTATCGACCTCGGACATGACCCTGAACATGGCTACATCAATGAGGCGATGCAAAAAGGTCTCGCTCCCGTTGAGATCGCCGACAACGCCTGCATTCAGGAAATAGACACCTGGATTGAGACGGCAGGAAAATTCGAATTCGACCAGATATTGCTGACCAGGCAGGATATATGGCAGACTGGTACGTGCCGAGGATGCAGAAGCCGCCCCTCCCAACTCGACGCCGCTTGTCGTCTTGATCATCATGCCGAACCGGACATTGCTCGCAGCGCGCGAAAACCTGACCTTGTAGCGGTAACGATAAGTCTTTCCTCTTGTGAGGTTGTTGACCCGTTCATTGTCGATCGTGAAGAGCGCCGGCTCTTCGATCAAGGCTCCATGGGATTCGTAGGCGATTGTGCTGCTTGGGCTCAACGCGGGAT
The DNA here is from genome assembly GCF_009617585.1 of Endobacterium cereale. GTDB lineage: Bacteria > Pseudomonadota > Alphaproteobacteria > Rhizobiales > Rhizobiaceae > Neorhizobium > Neorhizobium cereale. The sequence continues at coordinate 89,228 of NZ_WIXI01000047.1, forward strand.
CGTAGCTGTCCGGCAATTCTTCAGAGAGTTCCAATCCAGAATATCCATCCAATGGTTCCGCGATTTCCGTCTCGCTGATGGATGAGTGCGGTTGATCCCCTTCTGCGCGAATTTCGTCGCGAATATCCGAGCGCCGCTCTTCAGGCGCATAAATAAGGCGCTGATATCGAGCGACCATCTTTTTCGGCGTTCCGATAGTCAAACACTCGCCACTGTCCAGCAGAACCGCGCGATCACATAGCTCGACCACAGTTCCCCCGGAATGCGAGACAAATAGAATCGTTGAACCGGCTGCACGGATCGCTTCGATCCGCGAAAAACATTTCCGCTGGAACAACTCATCCCCGACAGACAGGGCTTCATCCACGACAAGGATTTGGGGATCGGCATTGATGGCGACGGCAAAGGCCAATCGCACGACCATGCCGCTGGAATAGGTCTTCACGGGCTGCTCGATAAAGGGACCGATATCGGCAAATGCCGCAATGGCATCGAAGCGTGCATCAATTTCGTCCGTGCTCAACCCCAACACCGAACCATTCAGATAAACATTTTCACGCCCGGTAAATTCGGGATTGAAACCCGATCCCAATTCCAAGAGCGCGGCGATCCGGCCATTGGTCACAATCGAACCGCCAGTAGGATTGAGAGTGCCGCAGATCATCTGCAGCAGAGTGGACTTTCCACTGCCGTTGCGGCCGATGATGCCGACGGTCTCGCCTTTGCGGACTTCGAAGCTGACATTCTTCAGCGCCCAGAATTCACCGAAATATTGCCGTGGCTGGCGCCCGAGATGCCGGTCGATTGCAGGAATAACGAACTGCTTGAGCCGATCCCGTGGCTGATCGTATATTTGATAGCACTTGCTCAGGTTCTCGACGCTGATTGCAATCTCAGAGGACATCGGCAAAACCTTTACGCGTCTTTTGGAACCATGCGAAGCCGATCCAGGCAATGCAAATCCCTACAATCCAATAGATGGTCACAAGCTGGAAGTCCGGGGCTGCGCCCCAATAAAGGACGGCGCGCACCTGTTCAATCACACCTGTCAGCGGATTGAAGTAGAGCAAGTGGCGATAGCCTTCCGGGATCGCGGTTACAGGAAAAAAGATCGGACTGAGAAACAGCAAGACGCTCGTCAATACCGAGGTGATTTGGGAAACATCCCGCAAAAACACTCCCAAGGACGCCAGCGCCCAACTCAGCCCCATGACGAACATGAGAAAGGGAATAACGATCAAAGGCAGGTAAAAGACCGTCGCATGCGGCATGCCGATAAGCAGAACATAGGCGGCCAGCCATACGCCCAGACTGATAGCGGCGTGATACAGCGCGGACAGAAGCACGACGAACGGCAGGATTTCCAAGGGAAACACCACCTTCTTCACATAGTTTGGATTGCCCAGCACCAGTCCCGGTGCACGGTTGAAACATTCCGCGAAAAGATTGAATACGAGAAGGCCGGCGAACAGCACCAGAGCGAACTCGACCTTTGAATCATTGGCCGCATTCCAGCGCGCCTTGAACACCTCGCTGAAAACGAAGGTATAGACTGCCAACATGAACAGCGGGTTGAAAAACGACCAAAGAAGCCCCAGCAAAGAACCACGATAACGGCCGAGAACTTCCCGTTTTGCCGACACATAAATCAACTCTTTATGGCGCCAGAGGCCGGCAATCATTTCGACCGGAGTCGCTGGATATGTACGCATGCGCGGGGACTCTTTCGACAGAAGCACTATCGGGTTTCTTGACCCAGTGTGCTAACTGCCGAGCCCGCAAGATGCAAGCACGAGGAGATTTATTCCACGACTCCGGCTACGCTCCCGCCTACGCGTTCGATGGCCCGCAAGGCAAATACGCCCAGCAAAGCCACTTTATCCACCCTACAAATTTCATGTCTATTGAACGACAGCAATGGCCGACCAAGCGCCCCAATCTTGACCTTGATCTTCAAAGGTCGCCGTAAAAGTTTCAGGAAGAAGCGGATTGGAGAAATCCAGCATCACCCACTCGGTCGATATCGGCAGCCGCAACTTCCCTGCACCATTGAGCGAGATTGTCTGCCCAAAATTGTTTGGGCCTGTACGCAACAAAACCCTGTCACCACGTTTAAGATTTATATCGACAGCGCCCACATCCTTATCAGACAGAGAACCAGTGCCGAGGACAATCAATCCGTCAAACCGCGACTGTGCGAAATCAGCGCCGGACCAGCCGTCACGTCGTACTATCGCCGAGGCGCTCGCGGTTACTTCGGCAGCCTCGAACTTGCTCAATGTTTCGAAGCTAGCTATCGGCACGTCTATGGTCATGGCACAGCCTGTTGCCAAGTCTTGCGCGACAATGGATTGCCCTTGCGTTCCGAACGTCACATAGCCTTTCACCTTGGCAGGCCCAACGCCACTTCGTTGATCGAGCAGGAGCCGACCTACTTCGATACCGCTGGAGTTGCGCAGCGACAAACCACGAACGTCAGCGTTTGCCTGAGCACCGGAATATGAGCCAAGAATGGAGATATAGGATGCTCCAGCGACCTGCCGAACTTCGTCAACAACGACTTGGCAACTTATGCCGCTACGAAGGGCAAAGACTCCGTCATCAACAAGCTGCCTGCTGCCAAATACCGATAGCTTCTCCGTGGCAGGGACACGGGCAACATCCAGCGCCCACTGCCGGCTCGGAAATACATAGTCGATCTGTTTGTCGGCGATGCCGAGTTTCAGTGCCAGTGCAGCAACCCACCACTCGAACTGAAGATCCGCTTTCGACCGCATTGCCTGAAGCTGAAACGGTACAAGGCAGAGCGTCACAGCCGTAAGAGCGATCAGAATTCCTACACGGCCCACACGGAGCCATCGAACGACCAACGGCGTAAGAAGAACGAACAACGCCGCCCATGCCATTACGGCCGGCGTCGTATATCGACTGGATACCGCTTGCTCAATTCCAGTCATCGACCGGCCGCCGGCCGTTGCAAAGGCAGTCAAACTCAAATAGCCGAGAAATGCGAGAAGGGCGAGTTCTGCTGCACACTCGCTTGGTCGACGGACGTGAAGAAAGAGCAACATCAAAGTAGAGAAACTACAAAATACCCCAGCCAAAGCTGCAGCCCAAAAACCACCTAGCGCATAATAAAAGGGGCTACCGAGATAAACCAAATAAAATTTTAGAACCGACATGGGATGATTAATCACCGTATCGATTGTGGAGTATTCTGAAGGTGGAGATTTATAGTCACTAAAATATAAAAATGCGAAAATTGCAAATATGAAAGCAAGGCATGCAATCCTTCGCCAAGGGTATCTCACGAGGATTGCGTAGGCGATGACAACGGGTAGTGTCGCAACACCATTAGCCATTGTTCCGAACGACAACACGCCAAAAACGAGAGCCCCAATGAAATAGGAATATTTATTATCGGAATTTTTGGATTTGAATAAAAAGTACAATGCAACCAACGGCAATAGCTGCGCCATGATGAACTGACTTTGAAAGCCCCATGTCAAATTGTTTTCCTGCGACCAGAACATCAGCCAGCAGGACGCAATCACGGCGACAAAAAGATATCCTTTCGGGAGGATCGCCCGCCCGAACAGCATGTACATCACGGCCGACATGCCAACCAGCAAATAGTTGACGACGATCAGCATCGCTCCTGAACCGTGCAGAAAATGGATATCGAGCCAAAACAATATGCGTGTTAATATAATTCTATGTTCGTTGTGCTGCATCCACCAAACGGAGAACTCTCCAGATTGCAGTCGCGTGTAAAAACCCAGATAACCGTTCCACATATCCCAAAAAGGTACAGGGGAGTATCCTCTCATGCCACCAATGATTGCTGTTACAGCAAAGAAAAAGAACAACGACGCGACGACGAACGCGACCAGTGCGCTTATGCCACGAGCGTGTTTATTTATCCCCACGTTATCGAAACCGTTCATATTTATTACTTCTTTGAAAACGTGAAATACTTATGCATGAAGTAACTCGTCGCTATCGGACTGAGCACGCCAACGACATGGCCGACAATCTCCGCATGGGTCACCAAACCAATCGCCGGTAGCAGATAGTGGGCAAGGCCCATGCTCACCAGCCATACCTGCACAAAAGCTACCGCGTTCACCATCGTAAAGCGGATATATTCCTGATGAACACGCTGTCCCGACTCTTCGAAGACCATAAGCTTCATCAGCACATAGGCCGTTGTCATGCCGAACAGATAGGCGATCGCCACTGCGACAGAATAGGGCATGACCTGCGACAGGGCGATGCGCGACAGGATGTTGACGCCAGCTGCTATGCCGCCGGAAATAGCGAAACGGATAAACGGCTTCGACAGCCAGTGGTCCAGCAGTGCCTTCATGCCACGACAGTTTCCGCCATCATGCGCCCATAGCGTACACTCTCAGCAATGCCGCGATCCTCGGGATAATAGTAGCAGGTATCGGCGATCTGCAGACCTTCGATGGGCGTCTGTATCGGCGGCAGCATCTCGAGGAAATCCGGTTCGCAAACCGGCTGTGCATATTTCAGGCGGCCGACCTTGGCGTCGATCAGGTCGCTCTCCGTGATCTGCGGATTGACCTTGCGGATATAACCGAATGCCTCGTCAATGAACTGCTGGTCGCTCCACTGCCATTTCGGCTTGGTCACCGGCATGTAATACGGCACATAGACGACCGTATCATCGATCGGGCGCAGGTTGGAAAATTCGATCACGCCGGGGATCTCGATCTGATCGTCGACGATGTTGATCCAGAAATGCTTGCTGATCGACTTCTTCAGGCGGAAGATCAGGCAGACCACGCCGATGTTCTTGATCGCATCATACTGCGCCTTCGATGCCTCCGGCAGATCCGGCACCATTGTAGAAATCAGCGGCGTCGGAACGGTGGAGATCACAGCGTCGGCGGCAAAGAAACGGCCGCCGGCAGTGACGCCAGTCACCTTGCCATTTTCCGTCTCGACTTTTTCGACCGAAGTCGCCAGATGCATGCGGCCGCCCTTGGCGCTGTAGGCAGAGACCAGGGCATCGACCAGCGTCTGGCTGCCGCCCTCGATATATCCCAGTTCCTCCTGGAGGATCGAGCGGCGTGAATTGCCAATCCGGCGCACGCGCGTGGCGATCCACGAGGCCGACACGTCATTGGCCAGCTCGTAGAACTTCAGCTCCATCAGCCGCTTCCACAGCGTGTTGTAGACTTCTCTGCCAGAGCCGCCTTCCAGCCACTGGCGGGCCGTCTTGTGCTCGATCGAGGCAAAACTTTTTGCTTTGGTGGTCAAAAACATCTGCAGGCCGGTGCGAATCTTGGCGATCAGGCTCAGGTGCGGGAACCGCAGCAGCGAGAACGGATCGCCCCACGGATGGATCCTGCCCTTCATGAAATAGCCCATGGAGGTCGGCCGCCAGCGCATCTTGTCGCCCAACCCCAGTTCGCGCATGAGTGAAAAGGTCGGATCGTCGGACTTGCAGACGAAATGATAAAACCGCTCGATCGACAGACCGCCGAAATCGAAATGCGCGGCCATGCCGCCGGGCACGCTGTCAACCTCGATCAGGTCGACGTCATGTCCAAGGTCGGCTGCGCGATGCGCTGCTGCCAGACCCATGGCGCCAGCGCCGATGACCACAACACGGCTCATGTTCTTCTCCTAAAAGTCCAGTACGATCTTGCTATAGCGCGGATCGAGATAACTTTCCGCAATGGCGTCCTTCAACGGCGTCGCCTGCACGTTGAAGATGGCCGGCCAGTCGATCACGGCAAACGTTTCCGGGATCACCAGCGCTTCGAGCTGGCTGGTGGTGAAGGGCGGTTTGGCGGACACCTTGCCGTAAATGAATAGCAGCCACCAGAACAGCTGGTAGGGGATATGGACGATGCGGGCCTTCGGCTTCACCGTGTCGTGGATCAGCCGGATGACGTCGCCGTAATAGGTCTGCTCCAGCCCGGAAATGTCGTAGGTGCCGGTCTGCTTGCTGTTGAGCGACGAAATGATGATGCTGGCGAAATCACCGACATAGAGCGGCTGGCGGATGAATTTTCCGTCGCCGGGGATCGGGAAGACCGGCACGCGGTCCATGAAACGGCGCAGCCAGCCGAGATGCTTGCGGTCGAACCAGCCGAACATCAGCGTCGGCCGCAGCACGACATGAGGAATGTCGGTGACGGTGTCGATGAAGCGTTCCTGCGTGGATTTCGAGCGCGTGTAGAAATCGTCGGCCTTGGAATTGACCACCGAAGACGAGATATGCACGAAATAGGGCGTGCCGTGGCGGCGCATCGCCGCGACGATTTTTTCCGTGGCAATGACGTTGTTGTCTGTGAATTCCTGCTCGATCAGACCGCCGATCTGCGCCTGGTTGAGCAGCACCGTATCGGCGCCTTCAAAGGCATCCATCCACGGTCCTTCGACGGCGAGATCGGCCTCAATCACCTCGATTTCCGGATGCAGGCGGCGCAGCAGCGCCGTGTTGCTCGGATGTTTGTCGATGCCGACGATCTTAAGGCCGGGCTGGGTCTTCAGACGGGCGATGACGTTCTGGCCGACAAGACCTGCGGCGCCGGTGATGACGATCTTCTGCATCAGATTTCCATCCGGTTGAAAATGGCCGCCGGAAGGTTACGGATGATCAGCATGATATAGCGCCAGAAACCCGGCGCATAAGCAATCGCGGCGCCGCGATAGGCGCGTGCATGGGCAATTTCGGCAATCTGCTCGGGCTTGGCCCAGAGCGCGCCCTTGCGATTCATGCCATCGGTCATCGGCGTGACGGTCGGGCCGGGCTTGATCAGCACGGCGCGCGGACCCTTGTTGGCAAAGCGGTGGGCAATCCCTTCGACCAGCGCTTCGAGACCGGCCTTGGCGGCGCCATAGATGAAGTTGGCGCGGCGGCCGCGGTCGCCGGCGACCGAGCCGATGACGACGAGGCTACCGCGGCCCTGGGCTTCCAGCACGTTGGCCGCCACCAGCGACCATGCGGCGGCGGAATTGAAATTGACACGCAGGATTTCCTCTGCGGCGACGAGGTCGCGCTCGGCGGCACCCTGGTCCCCGAGAATGCCATAGGCGAGCAGGACATGATCGACACCGCCGAGCTGCTGCACGAAACCGGCAAACTGCTGCGGCGCGTCGGTGGCGGCGGCCAGATCGCTGAAGGCGACGGTGGCATTTTCAGCGCCACGTGCCTTCAGATCCACAGCCATCTGCGACAGCCGGACCTCGTCACGGCCGACGAGAAGGATCGAAGCGCCTTCCTTGGCATAGAGCCTTGCCGTGCAGGCGGCGATCGCGGAGGTCGCCCCTAAAATGATGACGCGCAATGTTTTGTCCTTCATCGTTGCGAGACGCGCTGCCAGAAATGCGAGCTGAACCCGTGATCCACGTGTCGAGCGAATTCCTGCCAGGCGGGATAACCCTGTTGAAACATCTCGGCCGACATGCGGCCGTCTTTTGCTGGATAAAGGCGGCCGCCGGCTTCCAGCACGATGGCGTCGAGCCGGCGCATCAGCCGTAGCGTGTCATCGCCGTGATTGGGAAAATCGAGCGCGAGCGTCGTGCCTTCTCTGGGGAAGGACAGCATGCCGGGCGATGTCACCGCACCAAATGTTTTCAGAACCGCAAGAAAAGACCCCTGCCCGCTGACAGAGATCGCGCGCAGCATGTCCCTGGTGGCCTCCACCTGTACCGATGGCGGCACGACGGACTGATACTGATACATGCCGCCGCGGCCATAGAGGCGGTTCCAGCGACCGATCGAATCGAGCGGATAGAAGAATGGATGCAGACCGATTCGGGCCGGACCCGCGGTGCGCTTGCCGTTCCAGTAATACAGCGCGTTAAATGCATTGATCGAATAGCGGTTCATTGCCAAGCCAGGCAGGTTCATCGGCATGGTGAATCTAGTATTGCCCAGATCCGGCAGGCGCGAGCCGGCCTTCGCGTGGTTACCACGCGAAAATATCCCGCGCCCCAGGGCGTCGCCCTTGGCCAGGCAATCGATCCACGAGACCGTGTAATCGAAATACTCTTCGCTTTCCTTCGCCAGAGCGAAGAAGGAATCGACGTTTTCAAAGGGAATGTTTTCCGCGTCGATCATCGCACTTTCGACGGTGATCAGCTCAAGCTCGACCCAGGTGATCAGGCCGGTGAGGCCAAGACCGCCGATGGTGGCGGCAAACAGTTCGGGGTTTTCGCTGGTCGACAGTTCCAGTTCCTCGCCATTGGAGCGCAACAGCCCCAGGCGGCGGATCCAGCGGCCGATCGGACCGTTCACATGATGGTTCTTGCCGTGCACGTCGTTGCCGACCGCGCCGCCAAGCGTCACGTAACGTGTGCCGGGCGTCACCGGCAGGAAAAAGCCCTGCCGCACAATCACTTTCAGAAGCGTGTCGAAGGAAATGCCAGCTTCCGCCCGCAACAGCCGTTTTTCCGGATCAAAGGCGATGATCCTGTCGACACCGGCCATGTCGATCATGCCGCCAGCCGGATTGAGGCCGCTGTCGCCATAAGAGCGCCGCAGACCTGCGCCAAGCAGAGACAGGCCCTGCTGGCGGCCATTCAGGATGGCGCTTTTCAGCTGGTCACGCCAGATGGGCCTTGCGACCGCGTGACTTTCCTTGAGCACGTTGCCCCAGGAACGGAAATCGTCTTGGCTGTCGAAATTCGTCATAGCGCCGCCAGAAACAACAGAGCCACCACGATACCGAGCCCGAGACTGACGCGGTCGCTGATGGCGAAGCTGACCGGGTCGTCATTCATTTGTCCACGATGAGAAAGGAGCCATATACGGCCGAGCCAGATCGACAGCATAATCGAAATGCCGGTCAGAAGCTCCGGCCGCGCGTAGGCGAAGCCGGGTGTCAGTTCCTGCAGCACGAAGATCATGAAGACGACAAGCGATGCGATGGCCGCACCGACGCCTAGTGCCAGCGTCAGGGCTGCATCTTCAAGCTCGTAGCCGCGGCTCTTGAGGCTGGTGGCACCGCTCGATGCGGCCCGCACGATTTCCGTATGACGCTTGGCGGTAGCCAGCGAGAAGAAGAAGAACAGCGCAAAGGTCAGCAGCCATGCCGGACGCGGATTGTCGAGAAGCGTGGTGCCCATGATCAGGCGCGTCGTGAACAATACTCCGATGATCAGCGTGTCGAGCAGCGGCACTCGTTTCAGCCCCAGCGAATAAGAACCGGTGATGACCAGATATGCCAAAAGGACAGAGGCGAATTCCAGCGACAACAGGCTTGCGACGAGGAAGCCGCCGAGCAGAAGGCAACCTGCCAGTGTGAAGCCGAAGCGTATCGACATGCGGCCGCTTGCAAGGGCGCGGTTGCGCTTTGACCAGTGCTGGCGGTCGGCATTGAGATCGGCGATATCGTTGAGCAGATAGGTGGCGGAAGTCACGGCCAGCAGGCAACAGAAGGCCAGGACCGTATGCAGGATCAAAGAGATGTTAGTCCATTCGTGCGCCAGAATGAGCGGCACGAACATCAGCACGTTTTTCGTCCAGTGATGCACGCGGATCGCCTTGATGAATTCTTTTGGCGTAAGCGACGGCGTCTGGAATTCCTTGATGACTGGCTTACCTAGGGATTTGGCACGCCGTTCGACCTGCGCGCTGACGCCGGCCAAAACGATGCCCTGTGACGCCTGCCAGACCGGCATATCAACAGCGTGGTCACCGGCATAGATGAAGCCATCCGGAAACCGCTCAGACAGATAGGCGGCTTTTGCCTTGCCTTTCAGGTTCGTCGTTGCCGAGCCCGTGGCAGAACTGAAGATGCCGACGCGCTGCGCCACTTTATCGACGATCGTCTGATCCGCTGCGGAGCACAAGTGCAACTCATGACCTTCTAAGGCCTTCTCACGAAGCCACTTCACCAAGTCTTCCCGCAATGGGAGTATCTCGTCGGTGACGTCGACTGCGCGTGCCAACGCGGCCTTGAGCATATGGCGCCCTTTTGCAAGCGTCGACAGCGACCGCGCCAAGCCGAGAGGATTACGGAACAGAGCAATGGCCGCAGTCTCGTGAAGAGTATCTGAGAGCACCAACGTCCCATCGAGATCAACCACGATAGGCAGCAGATCCTGCGAAACAGGAAGTGATTGATTGGAGGTATTTGTCTGATGCATGTTGCCTTCGAGCTCTGGGCCTTGCTTTCGCCACCGTATACGTCGGAAACAATCAAAACTCTATAGAAACGTGGCAACTTCCAGTGGGCAGCGATGTTTTTACTGCGCTCACAATTCTCCGCTCATCGACAACACGCACCTTTCACACAGCGACTGTCGATCCCAAAGCTCTGAGAAACATCGCGCCACTCAGCAATCATAAAAATGCACACACAAACCGACACACCCTCAATGTATGGTGACGGGTCCAATAAGCGGCGGCACGGTGGTGACCATTACCGGCGTCAATTTCACCGGCGCAACGGCCGTGCGTTTCGGCGGCACGTTGGCGACAGCCGTCAGTCTCGGCATCAGTCGGTGCAGCAGGCGTCCACCTATTACAACAACGCAACGCGCCGCAGTGGTCGCGCAGCGCGACTATTGTAAAGGCTAATTCAGTCTTAGAATTCCCAGGGCGAGATCAGTTCCAATCCTGTCGTCTGGAAATCCTTGAGGTTGCGTGTCGCCAGACGGCCTCCGTTGATCCTTGCGATCGCGGCGATCATGCCGTCGGGAGCAGACATTGCCCTGCCCTGACGGACCGCATCACCCATGATCTCACCGTACGACAGTGCCGCGTCTTCCGTGAACGAAAACATCCGGTCCGAGAAGCGGCGACGCCAACTCGAAAGCCCCTCCTCCAATCGATTTGCACGCTGATCTGGTCGAATCTTCTGGATACCAAAAGCGATTTCCGCAACGGTGACTGTTGGCAATGCAAGTTCAGCGTCGTGGCGAACCAACCATGCGATAACTGCCGGGTCCGGCACTTTCTTCAGCGTCTCTGACAAGACATTCGTGTCGAGGAAGATCAAAGTTCCACCGCTTTGTGGGGAACTCTGTTTTCGTTGATGATGATTTCCAGATCGACATCCGTGCCCGATTGCAACGAAAGGCGTCGATAGAAATCCACAGCGAGCTCACGCCCTGCTTCACGGGATTCATATGCCTCGAGTGCACGCTCGACGATATCGGCGATCGTACGATTCTCGCGACGTGCAAGACGATGTGCGATATCGCGTGCTTTTGAACTGCGAACCGAGAGCTGTGGTGCGGCCATGAACGCCTCCTTATAACTCAAATATACTATCATGCACGCTTGCCATCAAGATGGCACTTGCAAGCTTGATGGCATCATCACCTAATGTCGTGTTGCATTTAATGGCTAGGGTCCGCACTCGTTAATTTCAACAAGATAGGCGCAAAGCAGCCAAATTTGCTCCACAGGCGCGCCAGAATGGGTGCTGCAACTTTCAGATATTCAGAATAATGCGCGTCCACCATGAGTTCAAAATGAAACAGGCTCCGCATCACGATGGCAATGTCATTGTTGGTCTGGTGCTCTAACTCCGAAACTCTGCTCAACAGGCTACTCTTCGGTGGAAACCTTGATGTCGCTCCGCCATCTGGTCAACGAGGGCATGGGCGAAAACACCCTTCGAGCCCTCACCTCCGATCTGGCTTATTTGCAGGCATGGCCTTTGGCGGCCACCGGAAAATCGCTGCCCTGGCCGGCGCCTGAAGCACTGCTACTCAAATTTGTCGCCCATCATCTTTGGGATCCACAGAGGCGGCAAGAGGATCCTCTGCACGGAATGCCCCATGAGGTTGCGGAAAATCTTCGAAACCAGGGCTTCCTGAAATCCACCGGACCGCATGCGCCCGATACCGTGCGCCGGCGTCTGGCCCACCTGGTCCACCCTGACGAAATGGCGAGACGCCCGCCTCAGGAACTGCATCTCCACTTTATCCAGTGCACCAACCCGCCAGTGAGCAAGGAGAAACAGGACTTTAACACCCGTATGCGTTACCGCAAGCTGAGCCACCTCTGTCATTGAAGTTCCCAAAGGGTTGGTCCAGTTCTTGAGCGTCAATGCCGCTAGGTTTTGATTGACGCTGGCGATATTTATCATCGGCTCACCGCCGTCTTCAACGACAGAAACGTTGACAGACAAGTTCCACCCATCAACCTGCAAGGGAATACTGGCGATTTGCTGGCGAGGGATTAAGACGGAGACATGTTTACATGCGTCGGATCCATCTGCGGCAAAGCCCACACATCACCACTTTTTTTGGGTTAATACGGCGGATCGCGTTGCTTTAAAAAGAGCGATGTTCAATGACTGGCCGAACTTTCAGAGGCTGGACATCGAATTGGAAAAGACTGCGCAGATAAACAAGACTCCGAGACACTTTCGCAGGCGTTTCAGCGCGCACTGGCGTGCAGCACTATCCGTCGCGATCGTTCTGGCAGTGCTGTTGTTTTCGGCACTGACAGAGATACGCGTCATCGGTTTCATGGTCACCGTCCTGACATTCGTGACGCTCGCGAGCGCGTTCAGGTTGTTGGCGATCGGCCCACTAGCCTCAACGAGCTATGCCTTTATCTGCGTCTTGGCGATCCATTTCGCGTCCAAGTTCAAATTCTGGCTGACATCCAAAAGGCTGCATCCTTACGACATCCATACCTATGTAGACTGGGACACCGTCGCCTACCTCAAGGTTCTTTATCCGAGCCACTATCTTTATTTTTACGGATTGTTGCTGTTTGTCGCAATTGTCGTCGTCGCCCTATTATTGCTGGACGGTTTCAGGCGTCCATCGCGGTGGACCTTCGCGTTGTTCGCTTCCTGCATTCTGGCGTTTTTCACGCTTTACACCGCCACGCTTGATCGTGAGGGTGAATTGCTCGGCGACGGCAACCGTTTCATGCATTTCGATCACCAGCACGTCTCAACATTCGTCATCTCAGGCATGGTGTCAGCCCACCAGCTCGCGAGCGGAAACGTTTTCGATTATGGCGATGAGCGGTCTGGCGTAAGTCAGGCCTCCATCGTTTCGAGCGAGAAATGCCAAGTTTCGGATAGCAGCGCGCCACCTAATGTTATCCTGATCCTGCGGGAAAGCGCCGCGTCATTGGCAGCCGTTGAAGAACTTCATACGAATGTACTGTCGAAGGAGGCTTTCCTTTCTTCGAATGACAAATTCTATCAGATGCGTGTCGAGACGCATGGAGCCGGCTCAGCCTATACGATATTCAACGTCTTGACGGGACTTTCATCCGAAGCCTTTGGTGGGATGAAGAACATGGCCATCGATCTGGCCACCAAACATGTTCATCTGGGGCTTGCCGGCCAGTTTCGTGATTGCGGATACAAGACAGTGGCCATTACAACGGGTCAGGACGGCTATATCGCTGGCAAGGAATTCTATCAAAGTCTTGGCTTCCAAGAATATTTGGACATGTATGACATCGGAAAGCAGACCGCCGGAATCTTCGACGACCATGCGATCTACGATGTTGTTCTCAAAACCGTCGCGGAGAATGCTGCCACACCCACATTCGTCTATGTCGACACCGTGGCGTCGCATGGTCCCTATGTTGACAAGCTGCGCGCAGATGAAGACGTAGGTGTCGAGCCAAGCAGTAATTCCGAAATTGATGAATATGCTCGGAGAATTCTGTTAGGTGAAAAAGACCTATATGGGATGATAAAGAAGCTTGAATCCCAATCCGCGACGGACCAACGACCCGCACTGGTCGTAGATTTCGGCGACCACCAGCCCAACATCACCAAAGACCTGCCGGGGCTTCCGGGCTATGTCGATGAAGATATAGCGAAAGACGATCCGCTTCTCCTGACGTATTTCCGAATGCGAACGATCGGCATGCCTCTTCCCCCACTGCCGGATCACCCGCGCATTGATGCGGCCTTCCTGCCGGACTGGCTATGGAAAGCGACCCAGCTTCCCACAGTGGGCATGGGCGCCGCCCGGTGGAGCATCGTGGAAAGGTGCAGCTCCCGTTATTGGCAATGCGATGGTGGAAATTCGGCCCGTGAATTGCATCGCCTACTAAGGGATCAGAAATTGATCTCGTTTCCTTGAAGCCAGAGTTTTGCCCACCCATCGGTAAAAGTGAACCAATTCACTGCGGCCATGAAACGAAAAGCACGAACGCCAATTAAGGCGTCCGGGCTCGACATCCTATACATGAACCGCGGCGATCTATCGCTCCCGGCGCGCTATTTCGGGAGTGATATGAAGCTCTTCCCGCACGCGCTTCCTGCGCAAGCTCCTCGACCGATTTCCCCACCCCTTCAAGCGCGTTCACCAGACGGTTTGTTGCGAGCGTATGGCTCTCCAGCGCCACCGTCGCCTTGCGCAGCTCGGTAGAATCTGGGTGTTGCCAAGATCCTTGCGGCCCTCATAGCGTTTCTGCGCTGCAGTCGGTCCCCACACCTTCGCGATCGAACCGCAGACCGCCGCTTTCGTGCATCACCTGCGCGAGAACGTGCACGAGCTGATGAGGCTTGTACTCTGGCGCTATTGCAAGGATCGCCGCCAGCAAATTGGTCTTCGGTGATTTTGTCTTGCTGATCTTTCGCAGCATGGCTTAAGTGAGCATGGGAACCTCCCACGCGCACGGCAAATGGATGCGCCGGTTGCACACTCATTAAGTTTCTCCGATATTTGGGTATCTTGTCGAATTAACCAACGGCGCTACCTTGGCGGTCGGCAGATTGTTTTGCGTCCTGCCTCAGTTACAGGAGGACGCAATGAACGAAGATCTCGCCGCGCTATCAATTAGCGAAATCGCCCAGCAGTTGGCCGCACTTGCCGCCACGCTAAGCGAGCTGGCGGAAACGCCGGTGTTTGACGAGCCTGCGAATGATGATGACGCTGAGTTCGTGAGCTAGCGCACGGAAATCCGCTGCGCTGGCTGCGGCGTCTTGTCCATGTCTGATTTACTTGTAAAGTGCAGCCTCCGCCCCCCTCTACCAAGAGACGATCATGAAACCGCTGATCATACTCATGAGCCTAGCTGGCGCTGTTTTGGTTGCAGCAGTAGCGTTACGCTTATTCGATTGGTCTGTGGGGTTGTGAAAGCGTTTAATCGCGCGCCGTGGAAAGCTCTCCGGGGGATCGGGTCAGGTCAGGAACTAAGGCGTCGGCTGCCACACAATGCCTATAGCTTGCTTTCAGCGGCATGGCGTAATGAAACAAAGTCCGCGATAGGAATAAGGGCCGCTCAACCAATGAATGCACACCGACCAGATATTGATGGCCTTCGCGGGATAGCGTGTCTGTTCGTGCTTGTCGCACACTCCCTTTCGAACCACTTTTATCCGGAGGGCGCGTGGCTCTTAGCGGGAACTGGCGGGATTGGCGTCATATTGTTCTTTGTTCTGTCGGCGTCATTGCTGACGGTTAGGCTGTCTGAGGATGGCTTGGCACCAAAATCGCTTGTTGCTTATGCGGTGGCTCGGTTCGTCAGAATTCTGCCGATGTTCTGGATCGCAGTGGTGGTCTACTTCGCGTTCGGAGAAATTGATATTCTCACGGTCAACCTCCTTTGGACCGCTCTCACTTTCCAAACATGGCATTGGCACCTTTGGACGATCCCCATAGAGCTACAATTTTACCTGCTACTGCCGGTCATTTTGATTGCAAGCGCCGCTGTTACGCGCAAATCCCCATACCTCTCTATCGCGATCCTGCTGATTTCAGCGGTGGCATTAGATCTGTACTGGCAAGCGAATGGAGACCTTTCGAGGAACACTTTGGCTCGATACCTCCCCAGTTTTGCTGGCGGTGTCGTTGTGGCTTTGGCGCTTCTGCACTTGCCGAGACCTTCGATCAGAATATCGACTGCTATCGGAGGGGTTGGGTTCTTCGGTGTCGTCGCCTTGACCATTCTCATGAAAAGCGGGCTTTTGACAGAGCCACGGCAATCTCTCTTTCGCGTCCATAATCTTTATGGGATGCTGTGGTCACTTGCTACGTACTCGGTCTTCGTGAGCGGAACCGTCTGGTCTAGATGGCTTTCCTGGGCGCCCCTTGCGGCATTTGGCAAAACGATCTACTCGACCTATCTGTTTCACTATCTACTCGTGATATTGATCGCGCGACAGCCAGAATGGTGGAGAGTACCCGCTTGTATACTCACATCGATTGCGGTTGGGTGGGCAGTTCACCACTTTGTAGAAAGGCGTATGGGCAAATTGCGTGCGCCAATCACTCGCGTGTTGACCAGATCCAGTTCGGCGCAGTTCAAATCTCATCTTCTGCGAGACGGCGGTGTTTATACTTCGCCTACTTCAGACCGTGCGACTTGATGTTTAATTTGGACCTCAAAACTATATACTCGAGGAATTTATCCACATAGCATCTATCTCTTTTTCGGAAAGGCCCAAGGAGAAGCCAAACGATTCTACAAGAGGATGCGACCTCTCAAACTGCTAAGCGTATTCCCACTCTATTTCGGCGATAGCACGTTTTTGCTCATCCCCAATTTTCGCGATTGCTGCAAGGTAAGAATTAGTTGTGCCTGGCTAGAGCCTGACGACTTCGATTTTTTTCCACATAACTTTGAAGGCAGTGGAAAAATGTAACACCCCCTCGGGCGTAAGGTGCTCGGTATCCCAATAATACATATCCTTATTATCAGCCACAATCTCACAATGATCCATGGGACAGACTAAACTATACGTATCGACAGAATACACATCGTTAGCCGCCGCATCATGAGAAATGACCTCATTCGTAAGCGCGAATTTCTACGCACCTTCTGAGGGAGATTGCTTTCAGGCATGAGGTGTCCACCAAAATAGGTGGACACCAAATCATGGATGAAGATGCTCCTAAACTGCAGGTGCGGCTTGTTGGTCGCGACGGCCGCCGTCGATATGACCCTGCTTCGCGTGATCAGCTCGTCGCAGCGTGTTTAGAGCCCGGCGTTTCGTTGTCTCGGCTTGCGCGGGAACACGGCGTGAATGCTAATCTCGTGCGCAAGTGGATAAAGAAGGCCATGGAGGAGCGTCCTCTGCCCTCGGTCTCGGCATTCGTTCCGGTTCAGATTGCTCCAAATATGCCTCCGGCTTCTGGCGGCGATTTACTGACGAAGAGCGTGCCGATGGGCAAGCCGTGCCAGGCGTCCAAGGTGAGTGCGCTCCTGCCGAACGGGATCAGCCTGACCGTTGAGTATGACGATGAGAATGGACTGGCCGCAATCATAGGAGCGTTGGGTCATGTTCAGACTGGGCGCTGATCTCAGGGTCTACCTGCATCGCGAACCGATCGACTGAAAGCGGTGTTTTCCTCGCACATTGACCAAGGTAACCGCCCGGTTGTTACCGCGGAGATTTTGCTTTGATGCGAGCAACAAGCTCTTTGTCGTCGACAAATCCGTCGAGGAAGTCGGTCAGCGCGCTTTCCGCGGAAGCCGAAGATCGCGCCCGAGCCCGGCGCCTCCTTCACGACCGTTTCGACCAGCGCCGATAGGCCATCGATGCCACGCCGCATATCGGTCACTCCGCAGGCCAGGTAGACCCGCACATTCCCCGATGGCCCGATCATGCCGCCTCCACGCAAGCGACGAGCAGGCCAAGCAGTTTCAACTCGACGTCAACCGGAACCTTCAAGCTCCGACCGTTTCGAAGCAAGATCTCGACGATCGCCGGCCTCGTTGCTGCGGTAGACGGCTGGCTTACGCCAACGTCCTCGGTGATTTCCACTGGGAGGAATACCGTTGGCCGATCGGCATAGCTGAATGATTGCCGCCACAAGCGGATCTGGCCCGGATGAATGTCGTTCCGGCGCGCCACATCCCCGATGCGAGCACCGGGCTCATCAGCTTCCGCAAGTATCCTCAGCTTCGCCTCGTCCGACCAACGCCGTCTGCGCTCGGTACCGGACATGATCTCTATGCGAGCCATGTAACCTCTTTGTTCTGGTATTAATGTCAGCACTAATGCTGGTTCTAATGTAAGCGTCCGGCGAATAGATTTTATGCCTGCTTACGGTTTTGAGCCTCGATTCGAACCTGTTCTTTAGCCATGATGCGTGGCGGTTGGCCGTCTCGTATTCGACGTGTGCCGTCGAGATGGTGATGCCACGTGCCTTTTCTTCCGGAGCAGCGTCGATCTGGTCGTACGCCTTGAACTCGCCGAAGAACTTCGTGATCGCTGCCGTCAGAGACGTCTTGCCGTGGTCGACGTGGCCGATCGTGCCGATGTTCACGTGCGGCTTGTTACGCTCAAACTTGCTCTTTGCCATTGCAGGCTCTCCATTTTATGTGGACCGTTTCAGGCCCTAATTCTTGTTTGATCGCCCCGGTTTTGAGACCGGGGCGTAGTCTGGTGTCGTATTCCGATTACTTCTGACCGGAATACTTTGCCTGGATTTCAGTCGCGACGTTCGACGGAACCGGTGCGTAGTGATCGAAGGTCATCGAGTACTGCGCGCGGCCCTGCGACATGGAGCGCAGGTTGTCGACGTACTTGAACATGTTCGCAAGCGGAACATGCGCGTTGATGACGATGGCGATGCCACGCTGTTCCTGGCCCTGGATCTGGCCACGACGCGAGTTCAGGTCGCCGATAACGTCACCGACATAGTCTTCCGGCGTTACGACTTCGACCTTCATCATCGGCTCGAGCAGCTGAGCGCCGGCCTTCTTGGCAGCTTCACGGAAGCATGCACGCGATGCGATTTCGAAGGCGAGAACCGACGAGTCGACATCGTGGAATGCGCCGTCGATGAGGGTCGCCTTGACGCCCAGCATCGGGAAGCCAGCCAGCGGACCGGAAGACAGAACGCTTTCGATACCCTTCTGAACGCCCGGGATGTATTCCTTCGGAACAGCACCACCGACGATCTTGGATTCGAAGACGAAATCTTCGCCATCCGGGTTCGGCTCGAATACGAGCTTGACGCGCGCGAACTGACCGGTACCACCGGACTGCTTCTTGTGCGTGTAGTCTTCTTCGTGCTGACGCGTGATGGTTTCGCGGTAGGCAACCTGCGGAGCACCGACGTTGGCTTCAACCTTGAACTCGCGACGCATACGGTCAACGAGAATGTCGAGGTGAAGTTCGCCCATGCCAGCGATGATCGTCTGGCCGGATTCCTGGTCGGTCTTGACGCGGAACGACGGATCTTCAGCAGCGAGGCGATTGAGCGCGAGGCCCATCTTTTCCTGGTCGCCCTTGGACTTCGGCTCGATCGCGATCTGGATGACCGGCTCGGGGAATTCCATGCGCTCAAGGATAACCGGCTTCAGCGGATCGCAGAGCGTATCGCCAGTGGTGGTTTCCTTGAGGCCGGCGAGAGCAACGATGTCGCCTGCAAAGGCTTCTTCGATGTCTTCACGGCTGTTGGAGTGCATCTGCAGCATACGGCCGACACGCTCGCGCTTGTCCTTGACCGTGTTGATGACAGACGAACCCTTTTCGAGCTTGCCCGAGTAGATACGTGCGAAGGTGAGCGAACCGACGAAGGGGTCGTTCATGATCTTGAACGCCAGCATCGAAAGCGGCTCGGCATCGTCAGCGTGACGCTCGATTTCGGCTTCGGTCTTGAAGTCGATACCCTTGATCGCCGGGATGTCCATTGGCGACGGCAGGTAGTCGACAACGGCGTCGAGCAGCGGCTGAACACCCTTGTTCTTGAATGCGGTACCGCAGAACATCGGGTGGAACTTGACGTCGATCGTGCCGCGGCGAACCAGTTCACGGATCTTGTCGTTGTCCGGCATGTCGCCGTTCAGGTAGGCTTCCATTGCCTCTTCGTCGATTTCGACGACCTGTTCGATCATCTTCTCGCGATATTCGGCAGCCTTTTCCTTCAGGTCGTCCGGGATTTCGACAACGTCCCATGCTGCGCCGAGCGATTCGTCGCGCCATACGAGAGCATTCATCTCAACCAGGTCGACAACGCCCTTGAATTCGGTTTCTGCACCGATCGGGAGCTGCATGACGACGGCGATCGCACCCAGACGGGTCTTGATCATCTCAACCGAGCGGTAGAAATCCGCGCCGGTCTTGTCCATCTTGTTGCAGAAGATCATGCGCGGAACGTTGTACTTCTCCGCCTGACGCCAGACGGTTTCCGTCTGCGGCTCTACACCGGCGTTGGCATCGAGAAGAGCAACCGCACCGTCGAGCACGCGCAGCGAACGCTCGACTTCGATGGTGAAGTCAACGTGGCCGGGGGTGTCGATGATGTTGAAGCGGCGCATCTTGCCATCGCGACCCTTCCAGAAGGTCGTGGTGGCAGCAGAGGTGATCGTGATGCCACGCTCCTGCTCCTGCTCCATCCAGTCCATGGTGGCAGCGCCGTCATGAACTTCACCGATCTTGTGCGACTTACCGGTGTAGTAGAGAATACGCTCGGTGGTCGTGGTCTTGCCGGCGTCGATATGCGCCATGATACCGAAGTTGCGGTAGTCTTCGATTTTATATTCGCGAGCCATAATGACTGCCTTTCGAAATTCGATCGGTTAAGATTACCAGCGGTAGTGCGAGAAGGCGCGGTTGGCGTCGGCCATCTTGTGCGTGTCTTCGCGCTTCTTGACAGCGGAACCACGGTTGTTCGAGGCATCCATCAGTTCACCGGACAGGCGGTCAACCATGGTGGTCTCGTTGCGCTTGCGGGCAGCAGTGATCAGCCAGCGAATGGCCAGCGCCTGACGGCGCTCCGGACGAACGTCGACCGGGACCTGGTAGGTTGCACCACCAACGCGGCGCGAGCGTACTTCAACATGCGGCGCGATATTCTCGAGCGCCTGATGGAAGATCGCCAGCGGCTCAGCCTTGGCCTTTGCCTGCACGCTATCGAATGCACCGTAAACGATGCTTTCGGCAACCGACTTCTTGCCATGAAGCATGATGGCATTCATGAACTTGGTGACGATCAGATCGCCGAACTTCGGGTCCGGGTTGATCTCACGCTTCTCTGCACTATGACGTCTGGACATACGTTCCGTCTCTCAGTTGTTGCGGGCGCTTTATCACGCGGAGAACCTCGCGCAGCGCCGAATAGGATTTGGGTGACCGAAGATTACTTCGGACGCTTCGCGCCATACTTGGAGCGACGCTGCTTACGGTTCTTGACACCCTGGGTATCGAGAACGCCGCGGATGATGTGGTAACGAACGCCCGGCAAGTCCTTTACGCGGCCGCCACGGATCATGACGACAGAGTGTTCCTGCAGGTTGTGACCTTCACCCGGAATGTAGCCGATGACTTCGAAGCCATTGGTCAGACGGATCTTGGCGACCTTACGGAGAGCCGAGTTCGGCTTCTTCGGCGTCGTGGTGTAGACGCGGGTGCAGACGCCACGCTTCTGCGGGTTTTCCTGCAGAGCCGGGACCTTGTTGCGCTTGACCTGTGCCTGGCGAGGCTTGCGGATCAGCTGGTTTACGGTAGGCATATAACCATCCCTTGCAAAATAATCTCAAAACCCCTTTTGGGGGTCGGTTTCGCCGTTTCCGGCCACGGCACACGCATTCCAACATGCACAAAACGTGGCCCCACCCTGTCTCGGAAGGACCACGGAAGGCAGAGGACGCGCTTTAAAAAACGCGTCGTGCGTGCAGCATTCTTGTCTTCAACGTGCGTATGGAAGCCTGTTTGAGGCTTAAGTCCGGTACAAGTCGTCCCGGATATGGCAGCCTCACATCTCTTCCGATGCGGCGCGTTTACTGTTTCCGTCCCTGCGCGTCAAGGGAGAAAACGAATTTACCCCCTGCCCCGCACGGCAGAGAGCCTTGTATTCCGGCCTTTATACGCCATTTCGGGGGAATTGCGATACGCGCTCGGCAATCATGGTGGGAATCGGCTGCCAAAGCCGTTAAGAATCGATAAAGACCTGAACGGCACCCGCCGACCCGCGATGCCAGCAGCCTTGGAAATGGAAAAACGCATGATCGACACGCCCGATAACGACAACTCGCTCGACGAACCGATGGTCTTCATCATCATCGGCAAGGGTTACACATCGAAGACGAGCGACGGTACGGAGCTGCACATCCTGCTGCGTGCGCCGGACGATGACACCGCTGTGCGCGACGCCTTGAACGCGCTGTCGGAAGAAGGCTTCCTTGAGGCCGATCTCGACCAGATCGGCGTCATGACCGAAGAACCGGTCGACGAGCCGCATGCCTCTGCCTATCAGGGCGCGCTCGAAGGCGAAGTGTCGATCATCCGCTTCAGCGAATAAGCGAAACGCTCGGGGGCTGAAACTTCAATGAGACCGTTCGCTTCCTTCCTGACCGCCTTCACAACTGTGTTGCTCGTTTCCGCCAGCCAGGCATCGGCCTGCCGTTGCCCGGACATGACCGACGAGGAAAAACTGGCGAAGGCCACGCTGTTAGTAAAGGGCAGGATGAAGTCGATCACCTATGGCGTCGACGTCCCGACGGGCAATGCTGACGGGGAGATCGCTCGAATGGCCCGTGGTGATTTCGAGATCGAAACGTTGCTCAAGGGCAGCTTCGAAGGCAAGACCATCCAGATCTACACGGGTACGGGAATGGGCGATTGCGGTCGACTGGAGGAATTCTTGCGCGCCGCATTGCTTTACGACCGACCGGATTTCGGCCCGATCGAACTGGGCCTCACCAAAACCGAGCATGAGGGCCAGACCTATTACAGCTCATTGATCTGTGACTATGCGAAAGACCCCTGAAATCCGGAGCAGTCGATGCCCCCTCGTCGCACACTCACTGGAAAGCCGCCGGAATGTTCCGGCGGCTCTTCTTTTATACTACGGTTGAGAAACTCAGTTTCAATTTGCCGGAATGATCGTGGCAACCGGCTTTGGCGTGGTTGAAGTTTCTGCCGGCAAAATCGGATAGGTCACTTCCGGCGCCTTTCCGGTCAGAGTGTCGAGGAAAGCAACGATCAGATCGACATCCTTGTCGTTCAGCGCCTCACCCAGCTGGGCCGTCCCCATGATGGCGACCGCCTGCTTCAGATCCCAGACTTTGCCGGAATGGAAATACGGTGCCGTCAGTGCGATGTTCCTGAGCGGCGCCGCTCGGAAGACATAACTGTCGTCAGCCGTATTGGTCACCGCAAAGCGGCCCTTGTCGTTTTCCGGCAGAACATCGGCGCCGGGCTTTTCGACGAGACCGAACGGATAATACCCTTCCCCGCCGATATTGATGCCGCCGTGACAGGAGGCGCAGCCCTTGTCGATGAACAATTGCATGCCCTGTTTCGCTTCGACGGTGATGGCATCATCGTCACCATTCAGGAATGCATCGAACGGCGCCGGTGTGATCAGCGTCGCCTCGAATGCTTCGATCGCCTTGGCAAAGTTGTCGAACGTGACCGGGTCTGCCTCACCCGGGAAAGCAGCCTCGAACCATTCGATATATTGCGGCATGGATTTCAGCGTCGCGATGACCTGTCCCGGCGTGTTGGCCATTTCGACACCCGCCTGAACCGGACCTTTCGCCTGTGCCTTCAGGTCTTCGGCGCGACCATCCCAGAACTGCGCAGCGTTAAAGACGGAATTGAAGACGGTCGGCGAGTTACGCGGCCCTTTTTGCCAACCATGGCCGATCGAGGTTTCGAGATTGTCGTCACCGCCTGTCGCCAGATTGTGACAGGAATTGCATGAAAACACCCCCGATGCCGAGACACGGGTGTCGAAGAACAGCGCCTTGCCGAGCGCAATCTTTTCCGGGGTAATGCGGTTGTCCTTCACTGAAGGGACGGTGGAAGGCAACGGCTTGAAGACCTCCTGCGCTTGCGCGCGCAGTTCGGCCGGCGACGGATCCGCAGCATAGGCGGGCGTCATCAGCATCGCACAAAGTGCGACGGAAGATAGAAACCTGTTCATGTGAACCTCCGTTTCATAGAACGATTCCATTCTAGAAACGGTCTAAATAGCGCCTTTGACCGGGATCAAATCGCCGCCGCATATTGCCTTTACGGACGCAAAAAGGCCCGGAGAGATCCGGGCCTTTGACTTTTTTCAATGACGTGATCTGCGAAACCGCAAACCTCTCCGGCCTTATTCGGCCGGAGTGTTTTCCGGGTTCATGTCCTGCAGCATCGGGGTGGCAGAGCCTGCGCCCGAACCCTTCTTGCGCTCCTCGAGGATGAGGTCGTCGCGCGAAGTGGCGATGCGGCGGATCTGCGTCATGGTGCCGCCGGTACCGGCCGGGATGAGGCGGCCGACGATGACGTTTTCCTTCAGACCCTGCAGCGTGTCCATCTTGCCGGCGATCGCAGCTTCCGTGAGAACCTTGGTGGTTTCCTGGAAGGATGCGGCCGAGATGAAGGACGGCGTCTGCAGCGATGCCTTGGTGATACCGAGAAGAACCGGATCGCCATAAGCAGGCTTCTTGCCTTCTTCTTCCAGACGCTCGTTGGCTTCGTCCAGTTCGATACGATCGACGTTGTCGCCGACGATGTACTGGCTGTCACCACTGTCGGTGATCTCGACCTTCTGCAGCATCTGGCGAACGATCACCTCGATATGCTTGTCGTTGATCACAACGCCCTGCAGTCGGTAGACTTCCTGGATTTCGTTGACCAGGTAGGAAGCGAGTGCTTCCACGCCCTTGATCGCCAGGATGTCGTGCGGAGCCGGGTTACCGTCGAGGATGTAGTCACCCTTTTCGATATAGTCGCCTTCCTGAAGGTGGAAGGGCTTGCCCTTCGGGATCAGGTATTCGACCGGCTCGACACCGTCTTCGGCAGGCTCGATCATCACGCGACGCTTGTTCTTGTAGTCGCGGCCGAGGCGGATCGTACCATCGATCTCAGCGATGATGGCGTGATCCTTCGGACGACGAGCTTCGAACAGTTCTGCAACGCGCGGCAGACCACCGGTGATGTCCTTGGTCTTGGCGCTTTCCATCGGAACACGCGCAAGAACGTCACCCTGCGAAACCTTGCTGCCCGGTTCTACGGACAGGATGGCTTCGACGTTCAGGAAGAAGCGGGCTTCGCCACCACGTGCCAGCTTCAGGATCTGACCCGAAGCGTCTTTGACGACGATTGCGGGCTTCAGATCGACGCCACGCGGGGTCGAACGCCAGTCGATGACCTGACGCTTGGTGATACCGGTGGATTCGTCGGTCGATTCCGAAACCGAGATGCCGTCGACGACATCTTCGAACGAAACGATACCGGCGACTTCCGTCATCATCGGGCGTGTGTATGGGTCCCACTCTGCCAGACGCTGACCGCGACGAACCTTGTCGTTGTCATCGATGAACAGCTTGGAGCCGTAGGCGACGCGCTGCGAAGAACGCTCGACGCCACGCTCGTCCAGGATCGTCACCGACATGTTACGACCCATGGCGACGAGAACGCCGTCCGAGTTGCGCAGCATGTTGCGGTTCTTGAGCAGGATCGTGCCTTCGTACGATGCTTCCAGGAACGACGAGTCAACCACGTTAGCCGTACCACCAAGGTGGAACGTACGCATGGTCAGCTGGGTGCCCGGCTCACCGATCGACTGAGCAGCAATAACGCCGACTGCTTCGCCCATGTTGACCGGCGTACCGCGAGCAAGGTCGCGGCCGTAGCAAACCGAGCAAACGCCGGTCTGGACTTCGCAGGTCAGTGCGGAGCGAATGCGGATCGACTGGATGCCAGCCTTTTCGATTTCGATGACATCCGGCTCAAGGATCATCTTGCCGGCATCAACGATGCGCTCACCCGTGACCGGATGATCGATGTCGTCGAGGGCCGTACGACCGAGAACGCGGGCGCCGATGGAGGCAACAACCTGACCGGCGTCAACGATGGCGGTCATGGTGAGACCGGTCTCGGTGCCGCAATCGACGAGGTTGACGATGCAATCCTGCGCGACGTCGACGAGACGACGGGTCAGGTAACCCGAGTTCGCCGTCTTCAGAGCCGTGTCTGCGAGACCCTTACGGGCACCGTGGGTCGAGTTGAAGTACTCGTTAACGGTCAGACCTTCCTTGAAGTTCGACGTGATCGGCGTTTCGATGATTTCACCCGACGGCTTGGCCATCAGGCCGCGCATGCCGCCCAGCTGACGCATCTGGTTCGGTGAACCACGAGCACCCGAGTGCGACATCATGTAGATGGCGTTCATCTGCTTCTGGCGACCGGTCTCCGGATCGAACTCGACAGCCTTAATGCGGGCCATCATGTCTTCCGCGACCTTTTCGGTAGCCTTACCCCAGGCGTCAACGACCTTGTTGTACTTCTCGCCCTGAGTGATCAGGCCGTCGTTGTACTGCTGTTCGTATTCCTTCACCAGGGCTTCGGTGTCACCGACGATCTTGGCCTTGGTTTCCGGAATGATCATGTCGTCCTTGCCGAACGAAATGCCGGCGCGGCAAGCATGGCGGAAGCCGAGCTGCATGATGCGGTCGCAGAAGATGACCGTGTCTTTCTGACCACAATGACGGTAGACCGTGTCGATCATCTTGGAGATGTTCTTCTTGGTCATTTCCTGGTTGCAGGTGTCGAAAGGCACCTTGAAGTTCTTCGGCAGAAGTTCGCCGATGATCATACGACCAGGGGTCGTGTCATGGATCTTCGAAACCGGGTTGCCGTCCTCGTCGACCGTTTTGAAACGACCGCGGATCTTGGCATGCAGGGTCACGACCTTGTTTTCCAAGGCATGGTGCAGTTCGCCCATGTCCGAGAAGACCATGCCCTGGCCGGGCTCGTTCTCGTTCATGATCGATAGGTAGTAGAGACCCAGAACCATGTCCTGCGACGGAACGATGATCGGTGCACCGTTGGCCGGGTGCAGGATGTTGTTCGTCGACATCATCAGAACGCGGGCTTCGAGCTGAGCTTCGAGCGACAGCGGCACGTGAACGGCCATCTGGTCACCGTCGAAGTCGGCGTTGAAGGCCGTGCAGACGAGCGGGTGCAGCTGGATGGCCTTGCCTTCAACCAGGATCGGTTCGAAGGCCTGGATGCCCAGGCGGTGCAGCGTCGGTGCGCGGTTCAAGAGAACCGGATGCTCGCGGATAACCTCGTCGAGGATATCCCAGACTTCCGGCTTTTCCTTTTCAACCAGCTTCTTGGCCTGCTTGACGGTCGAGGAGTAACCCTTGGCGTCGAGGCGGGCGTAGATGAACGGCTTGAACAGTTCGAGCGCCATCTTCTTCGGCAGGCCGCACTGGTGCAGCTTCAGTTCCGGACCGGTCACGATGACCGAACGGCCGGAATAGTCGACGCGCTTGCCGAGAAGGTTCTGGCGGAAGCGGCCCTGCTTGCCCTTGAGCATGTCCGACAGCGACTTCAACGGGCGCTTGTTGGCACCGGTGATGACGCGACCACGACGGCCGTTGTCGAACAACGCGTCCACAGATTCCTGCAGCATGCGCTTTTCGTTACGGATGATGATGCCCGGAGCGCGCAGTTCGATCAGGCGCTTCAGACGGTTGTTACGGTTGATGACGCGGCGATAGAGATCGTTCAGGTCAGACGTCGCGAAACGGCCGCCATCGAGCGGAACCAGCGGACGCAGGTCCGGCGGGATGACCGGGACGACCTTCATGATCATCCATTCCGGGCGGTTGCCGGATTCGATGAAGTTCTCGACGATCTTCAGGCGCTTCATGTACTTCTTCTGCTTCAGTTCCGACGTCGTGGACGCCAGTTCCGTACGCAGTTCGCCGGCAAGCTTGTCGAGGTTCATCGACGCCAGCATTTCGAAGATCGCTTCTGCACCGATCATCGCCGTGAACTGATCTTCACCGAACTCGTCGATGGCGATCATGTATTCTTCTTCCGACAGAAGCTGGCTTTCCTTCAGCGACGTCAGGCCCGGCTCTGTGACGATGTAGTTCTCGAAATAGAGAACGCGCTCGACATCCTTCAGCGTCATGTCGAGCAAGGTCGAGATACGCGAAGGAAGCGACTTCAGGAACCAGATATGGGCAACCGGAGCAGCGAGCTCGATATGGCCCATACGCTCGCGGCGAACGCGCGACAGCGTGACTTCGACGCCGCACTTTTCGCAGATGATGCCTTTGTACTTCATGCGCTTGTACTTGCCGCACAGGCACTCGTAGTCCTTGATCGGACCAAAGATGCGCGCGCAGAACAGGCCGTCACGTTCCGGCTTGAAAGTACGGTAGTTGATGGTTTCCGGCTTCTTGATCTCGCCGTAGGACCACGACAGGATCTTTTCCGGGCTCGCAATCGAGATCCGGATAGAATCGAAGTGCTGTGCCGGCACCTGCGGGTTGAAAAGGTTCATGACCTCTTGGTTCATGCCTGTCTCCTTGATGGGGCGCAAAGGCCCTCAAACGGGTCGTGCTCGACAAATTCCCGGGCTGTCGAACCAGACCCTTAAATGACAATAGACGCCATCTCTGGCGAAACTCCCCTGCCCGTCCGGTTGCCCGGAGAGGCTTGGGAATGGCGTGCGCGATTGCTCCCGCACGCCGTTTGTCAAAATATTATTCGGCTGCGTCCGGCAGCTGACCATCCTGCTGGTTCTCGAGCTTGGAATTCTCCAGCTCGACCGACAGACCGAGCGAGCGCATTTCCTTGACGAGAACGTTGAAGCTCTCCGGAATGCCCGCTTCGAACGTGTCGTCGCCACGTACGATCGCTTCGTAGACCTTGGTACGGCCTGCCACGTCGTCCGACTTCACGGTCAGCATTTCCTGCAGGGTGTAGGCGGCGCCGTAGGCTTCCAGAGCCCAGACTTCCATTTCCCCGAAGCGCTGGCCACCGAACTGCGCCTTACCACCGAGCGGCTGCTGGGTAACGAGCGAGTACGGACCGATCGAACGCGCGTGGATTTTATCGTCCACAAGGTGGTTCAGCTTGATCATGTACATGTAGCCAACAGTAACCTGACGGTCGAACTGTTCACCCGTACGACCATCGTACAGAACCGACTGGCCGGACGGGTTGAGGCCCGCCTTGGTCAGCATGGCTGCAACGTCAGGCTCATGCGCACCGTCGAAGACCGGCGTTGCGATGGAAAGACCACGCTTGGACTGCTCTGCAAGGCGGATGAGCGACTCGTCGTCAAACGTCGAGACTTCATTGTTCGCCTGGCTTTCGTAAGCCTCGGTCAGCTCCTTCTTGAGCTCGGTGATGTCGTTCGATGCCTTGTACTCTTCGAGCATCTGACCGATGCGCTTGCCCATACCGGCGCAAGCCCATGCAAGATGCGTCTCGAGGATCTGGCCGACGTTCATGCGCGAAGGCACGCCCAGCGGGTTCAGAACGACGTCGACATGTGTTCCGTCTTCGAGGAACGGCATGTCTTCGACAGGCACGATACGCGAGACAACGCCCTTGTTACCGTGACGGCCGGCCATCTTGTCGCCCGGCTGGATCTTGCGCTTAACAGCAACAAAGACCTTGACCATCTTCATGACACCCGGAGGCATTTCGTCGCCGCGCTGGACCTTTTCGACCTTGTCCATGAAGCGGTGCTCGAGGAGCGACTTCGACTCGTCGTACTGCGCACGCAGAGCTTCGATCTCGGCCTGAACCTTTTCGTCTTCGACCGCGAACATCCACCACTGCGAGCGGGGGTATTCGGAGACGATGGCGTTGGTCAGTTCGACGCCCTTCTTGAAGCCCTTCGGCCCCGCGACGGACATCTGGCCGCGCAGCATTTCGATCAGACGGCCGTAGACGTTACGGTCGAGGATCGCCTGTTCGTCGTCACGGTCCTTGGCGAGGCGTTCGATTTCCTCGCGCTCGATCGCCATCGCACGTTCGTCCTTTTCAACGCCGTGGCGGTTGAAAACACGAACTTCGACGATGGTGCCGAACGTGCCCGGAGGCATGCGCATGGAGGTGTCGCGAACGTCGGAAGCCTTTTCACCGAAGATGGCGCGCAGAAGCTTTTCTTCCGGCGTCATCGGGCTTTCGCCCTTCGGCGTGATCTTGCCGACGAGGATGTCGCCAGGAGCAACTTCCGCACCGATGTAGACGATACCGGCTTCGTCGAGGTTCTTCAGAGCTTCTTCCGAAACGTTCGGAATGTCGCGCGTGATTTCTTCCGGACCAAGCTTGGTGTCACGAGCCATCACTTCGAACTCTTCGATGTGGATGGAAGTGAACACGTCGTCCGACACGATACGCTCGGAGAGCAGGATCGAGTCTTCGTAGTTGTAACCGTTCCACGGCATGAACGCGACGAGCGCGTTGCGGCCGAGTGCCAGGTCACCCAGGTCCGTCGACGGACCGTCGGCGATGATGTCGCCACGGTTGAGGACGTCACCGACGGCGACCAGCGGACGCTGGTTGACGCAGGTGTTCTGGTTGGAACGCTGGAACTTCATCAGGCGGTAGATATCGACGCCAGACTTGCCGGCTTCGAGGTCTTCCGTGGCGCGGATAACGATACGCGTCGCGTCAACCTGGTCGACAACACCGCCACGACGGGCAGCAATCGCAGCACCGGAGTCGCGAGCAACGACCGGTTCCATGCCGGTGCCGACGAACGGCGCTTCGGCGCGAACCAACGGCACGGCCTGACGCTGCATGTTCGAGCCCATCAGAGCGCGGTTGGCGTCGTCGTTTTCGAGGAACGGGATCAGAGCCGCAGCAACCGAAACCAGCTGCTTCGGCGAAACGTCCATCAGGTTGATGGTGTCGCGCGGGGACAGCATGACTTCGCCAGCATGACGGCAGACAACGAACTCTTCGACGAACAGGCCGTCAGAGGTCAGCTCGGAGTTTGCCTGAGCAACGTAGTACTTCGCTTCTTCCATTGCGGAGAGATAAACGACGTCCTTCGTGACCTTGCCGTCAACGATCTTGCGGTACGGGCTTTCGATGAAGCCGTACTTGTTGACGCGGGCAAACGTGGCCAGCGAGTTGATCAGACCGATGTTCGGGCCTTCCGGCGTTTCGATCGGGCAGATACGGCCGTAGTGGGTCGGGTGAACGTCGCGGACTTCGAAGCCTGCGCGCTCGCGGGTCAGACCACCCGGTCCAAGGGCCGAAAGACGGCGCTTGTGGGTGATTTCCGAAAGCGGGTTCACCTGGTCCATGAACTGCGACAGCTGCGAGGAGCCGAAGAATTCGCGAACAGCGGCAGCAGCCGGCTTGGCGTTGATCAGGTCCTGCGGCATGACAGTGTCGATTTCGATCGACGACATGCGTTCCTTGATCGCGCGCTCCATGCGGAGCAGACCAAGGCGGTACTGGTTTTCCATCAACTCGCCGACAGAACGAACACGGCGGTTGCCGAGGTTGTCGATGTCGTCGATTTCGCCCTTGCCGTCGCGCAGTTCGACCAGCATCTTGACCACGGCCAGGATGTCGTCCTTGCGCAGCGTACGCACGGTGTCTTCAACCTGCAGGTCGAGACGCATGTTCATCTTCACGCGGCCAACGGCGGAGAGGTCGTAACGCTCCGCATCGAAGAACAGCGAGTTGAACATGGCTTCGGCCGAATCCATGGTCGGCGGCTCACCCGGACGCATGACGCGGTAGATATCGAACAGAGCGTCCTGACGGTTCTCGTTCTTGTCGACCGAAATCGTGTTGCGGATGTAGGCGCCGACATTGATGTGGTCGATGCCGAGAACCGGGATCTCGTCGAAACCATTCTTGAGGATGATGCCGAGGGTCTTCTCGTCAATCTCGTCGCCGGCTTCGAGATAGATCTCGCCGGTTTCGTAATTGACGATGTCTTCGGCCAGGAAGTTGCCGTACAGATCGTCGTTGGTGGCCTTGAGAGCCTTGAGGCCCTTTTCGGTCAGCGTACGCAGCAGACGCGGGGTCAGCTTCTTGCCGCCTTCGACAACAACTTCGCCGGTATCGGCGTCGATCATGTCGGAGAGAGCCTTGGCACCCTTCAGCGTTTCCGCGTTGAACGGAATGCGCCAGCCGTCGCCGTCACGCTCGTAGTTCGACTTCGAATAGAAGGTCGACAGGATTTCTTCGCCATCCATGCCCAGCGCCATAAGCAGCGACGAGACCGGCAGCTTGCGGCGACGGTCGATACGGGCGTAGACGATGTCCTTGGCGTCGAATTCGATATCGAGCCACGAACCACGATACGGGATGACGCGAGCCGCGAAGAGCAGCTTGCCGGAAGAGTGGCTCTTGCCCTTGTCGTGGTCGAAGAAGACGCCCGGCGAACGGTGCATCTGAGACACGATAACGCGTTCGGTGCCGTTCACGATGAACGTACCGTTATTGGTCATGAGCGGCATGTCGCCCATGTAGACCGACTGTTCCTTGATGTCCTTGATGGACTTCGCGCCTGTATCCTCGTCGATATCGAACACGATGAGGCGCAGCGTCACCTTCAGCGGCGCAGCATAGGTCAGGTCGCGCTGACGGCACTCGTCAACGTCGAACTTTGGCGGTTCGAACTCGTAGGACACGAACTCGAGCATCGAGGCACCGGAAAAATCGGTGATCGGGAAGACAGAGCGGAAAACCGCCTGCAGCCCCTCATCGGGGCGGCCGCCTTGCGGCTCGTCTACCATGAGAAACTGGTCATAGGACGCCTTCTGAACCTCGATGAGGTTCGGCATCTGCGTCACTTCAGGAATTTTTCCGAAAAACTTGCGTACGCGCCTGCGACCATTGAACGAAAGGGTCTGAGCCATCGTCGCTCCTTCAAAATTGCATCCGGGCCTGCAACGGACGGGAACCGATGGCCAGTCGATCCCGTCGAACATGGGTAGTCTCAATCTCGTTTCTCAATTTCAACCGCAGGCCGGATTGCCTGTCGCTTGAAAAGGAAACCATCCTTTTGAGAACCCATTACCCAGGAACCGTTTTTGCGGTTCCTGGGTAATAAGTTCCAGAGAAACGGGAGGGAGAAGCAAGCTTCTCCCTCCACATTCCGATATTACTTAACGTCGACCTTAGCGCCGGCGTCTTCGAGCTTCTTCTTGAGGTCAGCAGCTTCGGCCTTCGAAACAGCTTCCTTGACAGCCTTCGGAGCGCCTTCAACGAGGTCCTTGGCTTCCTTCAGGCCGAGACCTGTGATAGCGCGGACTTCCTTGATGACGTTGATCTTGTTTGCGCCGGCATCCGTGAGGATGACGTCAAACTCGGTCTTTTCTTCTTCAGCGGCAGCAGCCGGGCCAGCAGCAGCGGCAACAGCTACAGGAGCAGCTGCGGAAACGCCCCACTTTTCTTCGAGAAGCTTGGAAAGCTCAGCAGCTTCCAGAACGGTCAGAGCCGAGAGGTCTTCAACGATCTTTGCGAGATCAGCCATTTTCATAGTTCCTTATATAGGTTCGAACTTGGTTTTGAACAGCGAAAAACCGCCTTAAGCGGCTTCGTCCTTCTTTGCATAGGCCGCGAACACGCGGGCAAGCTGGCTTGCCGGTGCTGCAACAACCGATGCGATACGGGTAGCCGGCGTCTGGATCATGCCCAGAAGCTTTGCACGCAACTCGTCGAGCGAAGGCAGGGTCGCAAGCGACTTGACTTCTTCTGCGCCGAGCATTGTGGAACCCATGGCACCACCGAGAACAACGACCTTGTCGTTGGTCTTGGCAAATTCCATGACGACCTTCGGTGCCGTGATAGGATCTTCGCTATATGCGATAAGCGTCTGACCCTTGAAGAGATCAGCGATCCCTTCCGACTCCGTACCCTGAAGAGCGATCTTGGCCAGGCGGTTCTTCGCGACTTTGACGGTGCCGCCAGCAGCGCGCATTTTCGAACGGAAGTCGTTCATCTGCGCAACTGTGACACCAGCATAGTGGGCCACGACAACCGAACCGGAAGCCTTGAAGACTTCGTTCAGCTCCGTGACGAATTCGCGTTTTTCCGCTCTTTCCACTGTCTGTCTCCAGTTGACGGGACCGCAATCCTGCAGGCCCCATCGGTTTGCCTTTGCCACTTGAGATCTCTTTCGAAACCTCAGGAAGCGTTTGAGGATCCTGCCCCCCTGCTCTGCAACGTATTGCAGGCACAAGGCATTCCAGGCTCGAACCAACTTTTAAGGGGATGCATCACGCATCTCAAAAACCTTGGGTCTTACCAGTCTCATGCAGGTCATACGATTAAGGTTTCGATCTCGAGAGACCTAGACCACCCACAATCTCGGACAGGAATTCCGGATTTCTCCGGAAATCTCCGCTCCCTTGCGAGAGCGGAAATCAGTGCGGCCGGACTGACGAAGCAGCCCGGCAAACTTGATTAGAGAACCGACGACGGCTCGACGCGCACGCCCGGACCCATGGTCGAGGAGAGCGCAACGCGCTTGACGTAGTTGCCCTTGGCGCCGGCCGGCTTGGCCTTGACGACCGCATCGGCAAAAGCCTTGATGTTTTCTTCCAGAGCCTTGGCGTCGAAGGAAGCCTTGCCGATGCCGGCGTGGACGATACCAGCCTTCTCGACGCGGAACTCGACTGCACCGCCCTTGGATGCCTTGACGGCGCCGGCGACGTCCATGGTCACGGTACCGACCTTCGGGTTCGGCATCATGCCACGCGGGCCGAGAACCTTACCGAGGCGACCGACCAGCGGCATCATGTCCGGGGTAGCAATGCAACGATCGAAGTCGATCTTGCCGCCCTGGACGATTTCCAGCAGGTCTTCTGCACCAACGATGTCTGCACCAGCAGCCTTGGCTTCGTCAGCCTTGGCGCCACGTGCGAAGACGGCAACGCGAACGTCGCGGCCGGTGCCGTTCGGCAGATTGACAACGCCGCGGACCATCTGGTCTGCGTGACGCGGGTCAACGCC
Organism: Endobacterium cereale; assembly: GCF_009617585.1. Lineage (GTDB taxonomy): Bacteria > Pseudomonadota > Alphaproteobacteria > Rhizobiales > Rhizobiaceae > Neorhizobium > Neorhizobium cereale. The sequence continues at coordinate 123,838 of NZ_WIXI01000047.1, forward strand.
GAGGTTCATCGAGATTTCGATGGTTTCGTCGAACTTGGCGACGGCACGTTCCTTGACAGCCGAAACGGCGTCGGAAAGTGCGATCAGCTTGGTCGGATCGATGCCTTCACGGATCTTCTGGAGACGCTTTGCAACTTTTGCCATGTTACGCCACCACTTCCAGGCCCATGGAGCGGGCAGAGCCCTCAACCATCAGCATTGCGCCTTCGATATCGGCTGCGTTGAGATCCTTCATCTTACCTTCGGCGATCGCACGGACCTGAGCCTTGGTGATGGTGCCGGCCTTGCCGCCCTTACCAGGCGTCTTGGAACCAGCAGTGATCTTTGCTTCCTTCTTCAGCCAGTAGGTAACCGGCGGCTGCTTCATAGCGAAGGTGAAGGACTTGTCCTGGTAATAGGTGATGACGACCGGGATCGGCATACCCTTTTCCATTTCCTGCGTGGCAGCGTTGAACGCCTTGCAGAATTCCATGATGTTGATGCCGCGCTGACCAAGCGCCGGGCCGATCGGCGGGGACGGGTTTGCCGATCCTGCCTTGACCTGAAGCTTGAGCTGGCCTGCTACTTTCTTAGCCATTTCTCTGCCTTTCGTTATGGACCGGATGCCGGCCCGATATGCCGACCCCAGGGATCGGCGGCTGCGGTTGCGTGGTGCGGTCGGAACGTCCGGCTAAGACGCCTCCCCTCCCACGCGGTTGCGGCAAACGCCGCGCGAGGCCGATCGCCCGAAAGCAATCGACCCCAATTCGAAACTCTTGTCAGACCTTCTCGACCTGAGCGTATTCGAGCTCCACCGGAGTGGCGCGACCGAAGATCGAAACTTCGACCTTGAGGCGCGAACGCTCTTCATCGACATCCTGAACCACACCGTTGAACGATGCGAAGGGACCGTCGGAAACGCGGACCTGCTCGCCGATCTCGTAGGAGATCGAGGATTTTGGACGCTCGACGCCTTCCTGAACCTGACCGAGGATACGGTCAGCTTCGAAGTCCGGGATCGGAACCGGCTTATTGTCGGAGCCGAGGAAACCCGTAACCTTGGGCGTATTCTTGATCAGGTGGTAGGCTTCGTCGGTCAGGTTCGCACGAACCAGAACGTAGCCCGGGAAGAACTTGCGCTCGCTGTCGACCTTGCGGCCGCGACGCACTTCCGTCACCTTCTCTGTCGGCACCAGGATCTTTTCGAACAGGTGCTCAAGCCCCTTCTGGCGAGCCTTGTTCTCGATGTCCTCGGCAACCTTCTTTTCGAAATTCGAATATGCGTGGACGATGTACCAACGTGCCGCCATCTTCATTACCACCCAATCAAACGCCGAAATTCATAACAAAGCCGAGAAGCCATCCGATAAGCTGGTCAGCGGCAAAAAAGAACAGGGCCGCAACAACAACCATGACCAGGACCATAGCGGTCGAGATCCCGGTTTCACGACGCGAAGGCCATGTGACCTTCTTCGTTTCGGTGCGAACCTGCTTCAGGAACGTAATCGGGTTGGTTTTGGATGCCATAACTGTCCACGCAATTACGGCGCGTAAAGCTGATCTTATTCAGCCCCACGCACCGCGTGTCTGTTTTTACCCTACATAGACACCGATCTCAGCTTTCACAAGAGAAAATCGCTATCCGATGAAGCCGGACTACCGGCAGACCATTTATTTCGACGACCACGCTGCGGGCGAACCGCGCCCGTCAATCGAAGAAAATGGCAGGGGCGGCCGGGCTCGAACCGACGACCTGCGGTTTTGGAGACCGCCGCTCTACCAACTGAGCTACACCCCTAAACCCTCTTTCGAAACGGCGCCGAAGCGCTGTCCGTCAAGGACGTGTGCGCTCTTTAAGGTGATGTACCGGAGTTGGCAAGTGGGTTTTTGCAAGAGATGCGACACTTTTATGGATGAACGGTGGAAAGATGGCCTAACCCTCCGATTTCGCCGCCTTGTCACCGAGCGCGCATTCGCGATTTTCGCCTGTGCCGCGCGCATTTTCAAATGTGCAGCGGGTTTCCGGCGGGCTACCACACACTTTGGCCAGCTGTTTAAAACCGACACAGCGGCCATCCGGATCACGATAGCCCGGTCCACCCTTGCATCCACATCCCTTGCAGGCAGGCCTCTCCGGACAACGCGCCTCGGCCGATTTGGGAAGAACCACAAATGCAGAGAGAATCGCAATCGCGACAACCAGATACCGAATCAAAGAAGCCCCCCCTCCCCGATAGAATCAGAAATGAAAAAGGCCCCGCTGTTTCCAGCGAGGCCTTCTTTATTCAATGCGACGATCGATTAAGCGATGATCGAGGCAACGATGCCGGCGCCGACGGTACGGCCGCCTTCGCGGATAGCGAAGCGCAGCTTTTCTTCCATCGCGATCGGAACGATCAGCTCGACTTCAACCGTGACGTTGTCGCCCGGCATAACCATTTCCGTGCCTTCCGGCAGCGAAACGATACCGGTCACGTCCGTCGTACGGAAGTAGAACTGCGGACGGTAGTTGGTGAAGAACGGCGTATGACGGCCACCCTCTTCCTTCGTCAGGATGTAGGCTTCTGCCATGAACTTCTTGTGCGGCTTGACCGAACCCGGCTTGCACAGGATCTGGCCACGCTCAACGCCGTTACGGTCAACGCCGCGCACGAGTGCACCGATGTTGTCGCCGGCCTGGCCCTGGTCGAGCAGCTTGCGGAACATTTCAACGCCGGTAACCGTCGTCTTCGAAGTGTCCTTGATGCCGACGATTTCGACTTCTTCGCCAACCTTGACGATACCACGCTCGACGCGGCCGGTCACAACCGTACCACGGCCAGAGATCGAGAACACGTCTTCGATCGGCATCAGGAACGGCTGGTCGATCGGACGCTCAGGTGTCGGGATGTAGGCGTCAACCTGGGCCATCAGTTCGCGAACAGCGTCTTCGCCGATGGTCTTGTTCGAATCTTCAAGAGCGGCCAGAGCCGAACCCTTGACGACCGGAACGTCGTCGCCCGGGAAGTCGTAGGACGACAGCAGTTCGCGAACTTCGAGCTCAACCAGCTCAAGCAGTTCTTCGTCGTCGACCTGGTCGACCTTGTTGAGGAATACGACCAGAGCCGGAACGCCAACCTGACGAGCAAGCAGGATGTGCTCGCGGGTCTGCGGCATCGGGCCGTCGGCAGCCGAGCAAACCAGGATCGCGCCGTCCATCTGTGCGGCACCGGTGATCATGTTCTTGACGTAGTCGGCGTGGCCGGGGCAGTCAACGTGGGCGTAATGCTTCCTATAATCTGTAGGGATGATAGATCCGCAGTGAACGGATTTGGTGTCGCCGTTTAAGGCTTTCACTACGAATGCGCAAGACTTAATTGCTGCGCCCTATCTAGGGTGTCCTTCGCCGAACTCCAAGCCCTGCGAAGTGACTGTTTTCCTGATTGCTTATAAACATGCGGCCCGGGCGGCAAAGCGCCCTGCCCGGTTCTTACCGGCTCATGACATAAAGGCCGAAATTGACGGCGATGAGCAGAGCGATCGTGGCGATGAAGCCGCCGACGAAATACAGCATGCGCCGGCCAAACGGCTTGTGGCGGTTCTTGCCGGTAAAGGCTGCAAAAGCGGAAGCGCCGAGCGAAATGCCGACGATGGCGGGTAAAGACATCATGATAAAATCCTCTCCTTGGCGGCCAGCGCGACGGAAGACGTTCGCACGCTCGAAATCGGCCACCCCGGCGGGCTGCATCGTATGGAGAGAAGCAAAAATTGAGAGATTAAAAATCTGGAGCGGGTAGCGGGAATCGAACCCGCGTATTCAGCTTGGAAGGCTTCCAGAACATTCAACGATGTCAGCGCCGCGTGTCACTCTGTTTCTGTCTCGTTCACCTCAGAACATGCCCCCCATACACGTGATGTTCTCTTGACGTTCCGCCCGATCTGCGGAATCCATCCCCCATGGCATGGCAGAAGAAATACCGTTGGACGCGAACGTGGGGAGACGAGCCGGGATTGAACGGCAAGCCTCATGAGGATTACGTCGGCTGGGATGGCGGCTTTAACATCGGGCGAATCTATCTCGACGTTCAGACCCTCCACAAAAACGAATGGCGCTGGTGCGGGTATGGCCCGAAGCGTGTCCCGGTGCTCTTGCCGCATAATGGGTGGAAGCCTACTTCCGCCGAGGCGGCTAAGGCAGTGGAAGACTATTATGATAGGATGGTCGCTCGGAGGGATGCCGACCATGGACGAGATCAAACCACCTAAGCCAGGATTGCAGGACCGCTTCATCGAGTGTCAGGAAGCAATCGAGGACCGTGTGCAGCAGATCGTATCCGATGCCCATGTCGCGGGCTGGGAGCATGCGGAGACGCTGGCAGCGATCATTGAGGTTGCGGAGAACCTTGCATTGGGGCTTGGAGAGAATCAGGCGCTGGATGAATTGCTCGGACGCCTGAACGCACGAAAAGGCCCCTCACACCCGAAGGCATGAGGGGCTAGGCGGGGAGAAGGATGGAGGTCAGGGCTGAGTGAGGCGCTGGCGCTCTACTCGATCGAGGCGTTCACGAAGATCAAGGATCACGTCGCGGGCGCCGTAGACGCTTCCTGCCGCCTGTTTCGATTCGTCCAGCTGGCGCTGATGATCTGCGAGGCGCTGATCGTATGCGGACCAAACTCGCTCAAGCTCTGCCCGCGGCACCTGAGCGTCACGGACATCCTTAATCGAGCCTTCCATGCGGTTTCTGTCCTCTGCGCCCCTCGCCTGTCTCCAGTCCATTTCCTGACGCGTCACCATCTTGTCGGTGAGCGCAGTAAACGCGATCTGCGTGGTTTCGGACAGTTTGGAAATTGAGGCCTGCTGCAGCTTCGAGCTTTCAATCATAGCGGTGTCCAAGCGGTCCTGCCGAGTCGACAACGTTCCATACACAAACGTGCCGGCCGCTATCAAAGCAGCCGTGCAGACGCCGGCAGCAGACCATATCACCGGCCATTGCGTGCGGCTTCGCTCCGCTAGGTTAGCCGACAGGGCAGAAACGGAAGCCCGCATCTCGTTCGCGAGAGTGGACATTCCGCTTTCCATAGCCTTGAAGCCAGCCCGCATCTCCGTTTCAAGATCGGTTTGGCGTCGGCCAAGGTTGGTCACACGCTCGCCCAGCTGCGCTGTCACGGCGTCGGTATAGCTGCGGTTCAGATCGTTTCCGTTCGCCATGTCATCGGTTCCTGGCATCAGTCCCCATGCCCTTTCAATTCACTCACCATCGCCAGCGCGAAACCTTCCAGATTGGAAGAGGCAAGCGGCAGGAGATGAATTCCCTCGATGCTGAAGTAAGCCCGCCCACTCTGTATCTCGCGGACGGTGAAGATGTTGCCGTGCCGATCCGCATAGGACCGGCCAGCGTGGATGTCGGGAACCTTCATCCGGTCGATGCCGTCTTGTCAGGCAGATCGGGGATCTTGCTCATGATGATCTCGCGCAGCCCATCACCGCTCACCTTGAGCTTGTCCAACGCCTCGGGGTTCTTGTCCTCGACATAGCGGACTGCTTCAGAGATAAGCGTCGAGCCGATCACCGCCGGCCCTCCCCCGGATTTTGCCAAGGCATATTTCAAGGCGTTCATCGCGGACTGGTGGAGAGCTTCACGCAATCGCGCTTCCACCTCTGCCTTCTTCGCGTCATCGGAAACCTTGAGCCATGAAATCAGCCGGGCACTGATCCACGTCACGAGCACCGGACCGACTGTGGAGACCAGCAGAACCACGACCGGCTGCACGATGCTCCAGAGGTCGAACCAGATGGACGACGGCGCGATGACAGGTGCAGCATCCTGGGCGAATGCCGGATAGGCGACGAAGGCCAGAATGGCAGCGATGACCACCACGAGGCCGATAGTGAAGTATGGTCGCATGGGATCAGTCCTTCGCGTTACGCAGAGCGACGGCCAGCGTCAGTCCGAACGATGAGATTTTGACGAGAGCGCCGGCAAGCGTGCCGGTCGGCTGCCCCACGCAAAGGCCGGTAGGCTCAGAGAACAAAGCCGCACGCGCGGTCGAGACGTTGGCCGCGTCTTTGCCCTTGATGACACCTGCGTCAATCCAAGGCTGGAGGGCATCGCTCGTGTCCTGAGCGACAGAGCAGGTACGCTTGATGAGCGCGGCGGTATCTTCCGGTGAAGTCTGGCACGAGGCGAGCGAAAGCGCCGCCACGCAAAGGATTGCGATACGTTTCATGTTCAGGTTCCGTTGTTGGAAAGGGTCAGGCTTCGTTCGTGGTAATGCTGGCGTTGATCGTCGTCATCGCGAGCGTGCCGGTCGGCAGCGGGTAGGAAGTCGGCCAGCGATAGCCGAGCAGCCGGTCCTTCGCGACACGCGCGACACTGACCTTGTCCGACTGATTTCCACCAAGGATGTGCAGGTGCGTCTTGTCGTGACCGACGACGAACCCGACGTGGCCTTGCCATCCATCCTTGCCGCCGCGCCAGAAGACGGCAACGGCGCCGATCTGCGGAGAGCCTATCGTGTGGCCGAACTTCAGCCAGTTGCGCGATCCGAGCTGGTTGGCGATCATCGGCTCGGACGGCAGAGCAGTAGCCACGCACATGCCCACGAACGCCCCACACCACGCAATCTCGCTGGTGTCGAGGCGAAGCGCCTTGTCCAGCTTCTTCGCGTCCTTGACCTCGTGCAGGCCCAGCAGCTTTCGGGCTTCTGCGATCCACGGCAATTCCACGGGCTTGACGTTTTCCGAGCCGCTGAGCGCCGCCAGCGTCTTCGGCCCGATGGTGCCGGGGAACTGGATAGCCAGCCCCTTGTCCTTCTGGAACTGCGTAACAGCGGCGGTCGTGAACCGGCCGGGATAACCGTCCGCACCCGCAGGCCCCAGGTTATAGCCGAGCGCGATCAAGCGCCGCTGCACTTCCTGCAACGTCTTGTCCATGTCCGATTTCCTTGTAAAGTGCAGCCCCCGCCCCCTCTACGAAGAGACGGTCATGAAACCGCTGATTATACTCATGAGTCTAGCTGGCGCCGTCTTGGTTGCAGCAGTAGCGTTACGCTTATTCGATTGGTCTGTGGGGTTGTGAAAGCGTTTAATCGCGCGCCGTGGAAAGGCATTCTGGTATAGGCCGTTGGTGGGGGCCGCCCCACCAACTTGCACGGCAATGCGCTGCGCTGGCTGCACAGTCATGGTGTTTCTCCGATGTTGGAACGAAAAAGGCCCCGCGTGAGCGAGGCCTTCAGAGGTTCGTGTTTATGGCGTTAAAGTGCGCACTAATGATGTAAAGCGAGGTCTTTTCGTCCCTCGATCTTTTCCCACAGCGCTTTAAAGCCAGAAGAAAAGTGCAGTACGCCTTCGGGTGTAAGATGCTCCGTATCCCAATAATACATATCTTTGTTATCTGCTACGATCTCGCACCGCCCTTCGGGGCACACTAAGCTATAGGCGTCTACGAAATAGACACCGCTCGCATTCGCGTGGTCCGAAATAATGTTGTTCAGCTCCACGGCTGCTGGTTGGCGTGAAACATCGATAGACGAGATACGAGGGTGCAACGCATTCTGCGCCAGGAATTGCTGACCGTTCACGGAGATAGATTTTCGCCCGACGATAACTATCGTCTTCACGCCAGCTTGCTTAAGGAAGCCGATCGTCTTCTCCATTTCAGGAACCCACCAATCTGACCACATCGCAGCAAGAACAACTGTCTCGGGATGCCTGTCGATTACGGCGTTGTTGAAACCAGCAGCTTCTTTGATGCAAAGATCAGCATACTTCGGGACGGCCGATGTGATGACATCGTCTGCAGCAACAGGTGCTGGCAGGCATGGGTAAGGCATCGGATATGATTTGAGATCCAAACTCCTATCTATGCTGGCAGCGTGCAGGAGGTTCATGAAATCGCCGGTCATACTGTCACCGACAACCATGACTTTCGGCCTGCCGTCGTTATCAAACTGTGCGTTGGAGGAATTCTTCAGGGCATGAACGAAGTTGTTGATTGCGTCTTCTCGATAAGGACTCAGTTGCGCCGCAACATTATCGGCATACCTCCACATCCACCCCCCGTTATACCACGCGTGGAATGACGCCGCCGACAGTGCTAGCGCACATGTTGCCATGCCAGTCAGGTAAAGCTTATGCCGAGTGCCTTTCCTGAACGGGTTCTCGACGGAGTAGTAGAGCAGACTTGCCAATACCAAAGTAGCGGCGATGATCCAAACCTTGTCCAACCCGTTGAGGTCATCCATCGTGATGTAGGTGGCGAAAACAATCAGGGGCCAATGGACGAGGTACACCGAGTAGCTGATTTTTCCCAGAAACAGCGAAACCGGATTGCGCACCACGTATCCAAGGTGTCTGGCATTACCAGCGACAATCAGCAGGGCCGTTCCAATACAAGGGATCAGTGCGTTGAAAGAAGGGAAGACAGTCGTCGGCGTGAAGCTGAAGATTGAGTAGGCAATCATGAACAAGCCAACGGACGACAAGACCTCGGCCGTTGGCCCTGTCGTTCTCCCACGGATTGGCATCCAAGCAATTGCGGCGCCGATCGCAAATTCAAAAATCCTGAACGGCATGAGGTAGAATATGGTCGAAAGCCCGTCTGCGTTGATAGCACCGCCTGACACCGATACCAAAAAGTGATGCGTCCAACCGCCCCTGAAAAGCTCGTTCAGGCTTAGGCTAACGACGCCTAAAAGACCAAGGAAAAGGAGCGGCCGGATTTTCGATCGAACCATGAATGCAACAGTGGCTGGCCAAACCAGATAGAATTGCTCTTCGACGGACAGCGACCAGGTATGAAGCATCGGCTTGAGGGTCGAGGCCGTATCAAAATACCGAACTTGAACCCAGAAGAAGATATTCGAAACTGACGCAACCGCTGCCGCGATAGATGCACAAAACTCAGTGAAGTGCCTTGGCCCAAAGACGGAGAACGCAACACCAAACGATGCCAGGGCGACAACGAAGAATGCTGGGAATAATCGTCTGAATCGCTTCACGTAGAACCGCGAGTAGTTAAAACTCCCCGTTTCCTCGACTTCAGTTTTGATGATGTTGGTAATCAGGAAGCCGCTGATGACGAAGAAGACATCCACGCCAACATAGCCCCCGTGGAAGCCATCGACTCCTAGATGGTTTAAAACAACCGCCATCACGGCAATTGCTCTCAGTCCATCAACCTCAGGCAAATTTGGCAGTTTCATCGTCGGCCCCTTGAATTGAGGCCAACGAATAAACCCTGAATTGTGCGTTTGACAATGCGGTAATTCAGGCTTCCAAGTAAACGTTAGCCTGAACGTTACCTGCTGTGACAAAGTTCTGGACCCGAACCTTGACCACGGACTGCGTCGAACTCACGGAAACGACCTGCATTGGGAGAAGGTCCATCGCGCCGGTAGCCGCTCGAACGGAAAACTGCACCTTGTCGATGTTTGGTACGACGCCAAGAGAATGGTTCAATGTGATGTTATAGTCACCGTTCGCCGATATCGCTCCCACACCTTTGAAGTTCCCGTAGGTGTTTTTCACGGTTACGTTTCCGCCATCTGCCGGGCCCGTCATCCGGTTCGTTACATCCTTGAATTGGTTGTCCAGAACCTTTGTATTAGTGACGGAGCTTGGCAGGGAGATACCGAAGAGCATCGGCGTGTCGCTGGTGCCTCTGAGCACGTTGGACTGAACGAACCCGTTTCCACAGCCATTGAGGTCGATCCCCACCCGCTGAGTTCTGGTGGCGTTGAACGAACTGATAGTGTTGTCTTTGACCCAGAACTCGACAACATTGACCAGCGCAACACCTACCCAGTTGCCTGTTCCAACCTCCATTTCATAAAGCTCATTGTCGCGAATGTGTACTTGGCTGCCACCGTCAGCGAAGTACACGCACGTGCTGAAAGCAGAGATATGGTTGTTGACAATGTGGAACAGGGGCCGAGAGTTGACATCCCCCGAACGGACAATGCCGGTCCGGGTGGCTACAAACTGGTTCTTCGCGATAAAGAAACCTTCTTGCGCGCCGGTAATTTCCAGCCCCTTGTCCGTGAATACAGACCTGTTGTTCTCAATTATGTGATCGGTTGCGAGATTGTTGCCGCGAAGCCGTATGAACGTGGCGTTATATTCATAAGAGCCCTGCCAGTTACCCAAGAATTCGTTATCTTTGATCGTGGACTTGGTGCTGTTGAGGATGTCGATACCATAGCCCCAGCCTTTGTTTGCATCATTTCCCCGCAGGAGATTTTCAGCAATCAGCAAGCCTGGATGGGTCATGCCCTCAGCATTGTTGCCATTGATCGAAATAGCCGTCCCAGCGAGGTTAGCCTGGCGCGTGGTCACAAAGGTGCATCCTTTGATCGTCAGCGTATTGCGCCCAGATCGAACCCCATTGTTCAGGGTGAAGTCAAACCCACCGTTATCGCAGTCGAACACGAATGCGCTGACGTCACGGCCCCCTCCCTCGATTGAAAGTGGGGCCAAGCTCACCGGCATGTTGTATGTGACTTTGCCGGTAAGTCTGTAATAGCCACCGGTCAGAACGCCGCGAACTTTGCGCTTAACGCAATAGTCGAGCCATGAAATGACGGCCAAACTGTCATCGGACCCAGAAGAACCGTTCCAGTCGCCCTTGGCCCCAAACATCTTTGGAGACGGTGAGCTTTCAACAAGCTCCCACCAGCCTCCCCCAACTCGGGGCAACTTTCCAGGGTGCGACGGCTCAGACGCGACCCATGCATACTGAGACCGACCGCCGTCACCGGCAGATGCATACCCGCCGACAACCACAGACATGACCACCGCCGGAACTGCAGTCACAGCCAGTAGCGCGCGGGTGGCTACATTCGCCCAATTCGCAATGGAAGCTGCCACCGCTTGATCTCTGGCTTCCAGCGCATCTTCGACAAGCTCAGCCACCTGCTCAAGAGCGGGGGAGAGCGCACCATATCCGAAGAGAATTCTGAACTTGCCATCTTTGAAGATCAGGAGCGTCGGACGTCCCTGAAGAAATTCACCGGTAGCGATCGGGTTTCCGTTTGGATAAACCGCTTGGAACGTACCCACACCAGCCACCGCGATCGTCACCGCGCCAGTACTCGTCAGATTTGGGGTGATGCTGTAGAGCCTGCTCTCGATCATGATTGGGGGCTGGCTTACGGTAATATTGTTCGCAGTTCCGCCGGTGACGGTGAGGACGGTGACAGCCGCACGCTCAAAGATGCGCTCGAACGTCATCGGCATCCACGCCGAGCCGATGCTGTCCCATTCCTTCAGAACGGCCGGATCAGTGTTTTTGTCCAGCCACAGCCGATTGGTCGCGGGCGGATCGACATCATCGACCATCCGGTCGAGTAGCCCTGCCGCACGCATGGTGGCGAGCGTGAACTCTGACGGCCGCACGTCATAAGCATTGCCGGTTCTCATCGCACCAGGACCTTTGAAGGTCACGAAGTGCTGGCTGTCGTTGAGTTCGGTGGCCATGCCATTCATCCCATAGAAAAAGGCCCCCGAAGGAGCCTGTGATTGAGTATCTGCGAAGGATCGTGCTATTGCTCGCTCATGAGCCGAGACACGCGCCAGTTCGCTTCATTCCTTGTGGTCTTATTGGTCCCGTCAGCTTTGGCCGGCGTGGTGATCGATACGCGTTGGGGTCAGCAAAATGCTTGGCTTATATTTGCTGTCTGGCTAGCCGCTATTCTCGGCGGCACAGGTTTCATCATCGACGGCAAGAAAGGTGCGGCAGATTCCATCATCGGCACTGGCCGCGCGTGGCTCATCACGCTCAGCGTAGGGCTTCTGATAGGGTCGCTGGCAGCGGCGAAGTTTGGCCATAGTCTTTGAGGCGCGTCTTGCGCTGACGGTTGATGTAGCCGGGGCTTGCCCAATCCTTCATTGAGTTCAGAAACAGCACATCGAGCGCCGGGCGGGTGTAAGCCAGGTTGATGAATGGCGTGTTGTTGAGTGCGAGATTGAGCAGGTCGCCCGCCATCTTCGGGCTTTCGCCCTTTTCAATCGCCGTGCGAGCTTTCAACGGTACGTTAATGATATCGCTGACAGTTCCGATGAACGGGCCAGAAAACGTCTCCAGCGCGCCAGAGCCAAACCGGTTGGCCTCACCAAACAGGAAGTCACCGTAAATGCCGAGCGCACCGCCTTGGGTCAGGGCAGCCGTCATCACCTTCGGATCGAGCGGGTCGCGTGGAGGCCAGTAACCTTTGGCTGCGTCCTTCATGGTCATGGCCATGTAACCGGCCACCGTCAGGCCCGCCATGAGCGCGCCGAGGTGCGGGGTGTTATTCATCACCCTTTCCCACTTCGTTGCCCCACGACCGCCGAACAGAGACCGGCCGAGGATGCGCTGGGAAAAGGCGATCGGGAAACCCTTGAACTGCATCACGAAGCGGACGCTTTCGCCGGCGAACGTTCCAGGCCGCGTTCCGAGGGTTGAGATGCGGCGGCTGGCGGCGTCTGTCTCGACAATGGCATAGTTCGTTTCGTCAGCCACGAACCGAAGAAGGGAAAGCTCGAGGTCACGCTTCCCATCGGCAAGGATTTCAGCCTTGCGCGCTTCAGTCTTCGCACCGGCCAACCGATCGGCAACCAATGGAGCTATGGCTTCATCCGAGATGTCCCGCACCGCGTCAGGGGTGATGTATCGCTTGCCGCCAATCTCTCGGCGGTCGACCTGCTGGATGGCCTTCCACTGCTCTTCACCGATGCCGTGCAGTCCCAGAACGTGCCGATAGTTTGCCGGCAGTTCCGCGTGCGCCACAGCGGCGCGCATGCCCATCTCAGCGGCGACCGTGCGGCCTACCACCGATCGACCCACATCTGTCCACCAGTTCAAACCGTTCCACTTGAAGAACGCCTCCTGCATGCGGCTCAGCTTCCCGACAGCGCCATCACTGGCCATGCCGCGGCTCATGACCTCCCCGATCAGGCTGTCGAAGCCCTCTCCGAACAAGAACGAAATTTCTGCCTGCTCGCCCTTCGGCCTGCCCTTGAAGATGCCGCTGATCTGCTTGACCATGCCGTTGAAGAAGCCATCGCCTCTGAACATGGACGCCTGAGCCGCACCCACCACGTCGGTCGGCATTGCCGTCAGGACGGCCCCACCGAGTTTCGCCATCGACTGAACGGCGCGGATATCGCCAGCGATCTTGGCGGCGTTGACATTACCGGGTCTGGAGACGGCGCCCGACATCACATCGAATGCACCGCGGAGCGCGCCGGCCTCACCATTCAGTGCGTCGAGCTGCTTGATCTTTTCCTTGTCGGAGAGCGTGGCGCTGTCGCGGATCTTGCGGCGTTCGGTATCGACGATCGAATTGAACATGATTTCGGGGTTTGGCCCGAAGGTCTCCATCTGGCCAGCCATCTGCGCAGCGCGGCGCTGGTGAGCCATGACGCCATAGATCGAGTTGCCGTAGCCGAATGCATCGCGATAGGCCAAGGCTGCTTCCGCGTCCTTGAAATGCAGAACGCGCGTCTTCCCGAGGCTCTTGGCGAGATTGGCCGGATTGACGCGCTGTCCCTTCTCCTTCGCCGTCGCCTTATTCGGTATACCGGTGATCAGGGTATCGTAGACATCGCGCAGGATATCGCGCACCTCGTTGGCCGATCCGGCATCGGGGAAGGTCCGCTTCAGGTCCAGCCATGGGGCGATGGCTTCCACCCAACTATCCTTGCCAGCGGCCATCATTTTGAGGTCGTCGTGGACCTGAGCCCCAGCCCAACCGTCGAGCTTGCCGATCGATGCGCCCAGCCGGTTGAGTTCCGTGCGGCTCATCTCCGCATAGTTGGCGAAGACCCCAGCGAGGTATCGAGCGTCATCATTGCCAGTCACGCCGGGATTGCCGCCCTCGCGCAGCTCGCCCATCTCGCGGAAGGTGTCATCCGATAGTCGCTTGTCCGAAAGGACGTTGACGAGATGCGGCCGGTTCTTCTGGATCTCCGACAGCATGCCGCCGACATAGCGGGCTTCATAGGCCAGCGTCTTGGCGGCGACAGAGTTCCGGGCGCCCGCCACGCCCTGCTGGCTTCCTTCCATCACTGCAAGGATGGCGTTGCGCGGCGATAGGCCAGCGGCCTTGAATGCTCCGATGGTCTGGTCGAGCCGATCGCGTGCGATGATGTTCAATGCGGCATGGCGCTTTTGGAGAGCAGCCGCAATGCGGGTCCGCTCGGCCAGACGCTCGGCAGCTTCCCTCACCTTGGCGTCGACGTTGTCGCCGGCTCCCGATGCCTTGATGCTGTCACGCTCAGCCTGCGCCGCACGATACGCGGCAGCAAGGTCGCGATCATCCAGTTCTTGGCCGGCAGCCTTGGCCGCGTTTGCAGCGGCGGCATAACATGCAGAGTTTTTGAAATCGTCAGCCATCAGATTGCACAGCTCGCGAAGGCTTTGACAGCCTCACCGTAAGAGTTCGCCGCTTTGATTGTCTCGTCTGCTTCGGCGAGTGCAGCACGGTCTTCGTCCGTCAGCCGTCCTTCGGCAATCAGGCGATCAAGTTCAGCCATTTCCGCAAAGTCTCCGGTATCCGGATCGACGCGATACTGCTGGGCAATCTCCCGCGATGCCTCAGGCTTGCCCACTCTCACCTTTGCCGGAGCGAGTTCAGGGTCTGGTGCAATGACAGGGCTGGAGGTGTTGACCGCACGTCCCTGCTGGGCAGCATTACTCGCCGCCTGGCGTACCGTACGCGGGCGTTCTGCCCAATACTGGTCTCTGGCCTGCGATCGAAGTTGATCAGCACGCTCGCGAAGCTGTGCCCGTTCCAGCGCTACCGGCTCATTCGCTTGACGGCGCGATGCCAGCGAGGCGTCGATATCTTCGATCTGCTGCACGACACCGTCGTCAATGGCGGCGAGATGAGCCCTCAGAACCTCGCGCGCGTCATCCCTTCGGGCCGTTCGGGTTGCTAATTCCTTGTCATTGGGAGCCTTGGAGAGGTTGTCCTCGGCTCGCTTAAGACGCTCTGCCAGCCGATCGGCCTCAATCATGGCGGCGCGCGTCGAGCCAAAGCGTTCGTTATTCATGGATTCGGACAACAGGCGCGAGATTTCGGCCTCGTTAATTTCTGCCGTTCGGCTCAGCGCGTCCAAACGATCAAACGACGGCGCGTCCATATCGCGAGCCATGCGCTCTATAACGACCTTCGGCAGCTCGACGTCAGCCACCCGCGCGACCACGTCTGCTGTAGCCGACGAAACCGTTGCCTCCCCTCGGTGGATCATACCGTCCAGCGCGTCATTGAGCGCTACGCGGGCTTCCTGCACGTTCTGGAGTGTTGCCAGCTTGCGCTCTGCCTCGACGCGAAGCTCTGCCGGTGTCTGCCTGCTGAAGCGGCCAGCGACAGCGCCGAACGCCCCGCCAATAACCGCCGCCATGGCGACCTGTGAGATGGTCGACTGCAGGGATACGTCGTCGCCCAGTTGCCGGCGCACCGGAGCCGTCACCACAGCGGCGGCGGCAGTATTCACTGCAGCGTCAATCGAGCTGGTCAGCGCTCTGCCCGCAACGCGCCCGAAACGCGCCGTGTTCGCTGCGACTACAGCCTCACCCGCAACAGGGATATAGTTGATCGGGTCCAGCGCCTGACCGCCAAGGTTGCCGAAGAACGCCGTCACTGGACGCTTGGAGGCGTAGAATTCCCGCACCTTGCGCAGGTCGTCTTGATCGGCCAACGCCGCCGCCCGCTCTTCCGAAAGCCCCTTCTGCCAAGGAATGTCTTTCCGGAATGATGGCGAGGCCTTGTACTGATCTTCAGACAAGGAACCAGCATAGGCGTCATATCGGCGTTGCCGTGCTTCGGGGTTCTCGCCGCGCGCCGGCCGATTGTTCAGGACAGGAGGGAGTTCTTCTTCCCTGATGATCGTGCCAAGGCCAAAGCTTTCCCGAACGCCACCCTTTGCCTGATCCCAGAAGGTGGATCCGAACGACATCGGCTGATCAAGCGCCGATGTGATCAGGTCCGTCTCGGTCATGGCGGCGCCGGTTGGGTTCTGGATGAACTGAAAACTCATCGCCCACCCATGCTTTCAAAAGTCGGTGCGAACATATCGGATATGATCCCTTCACGGTTGCCGAGCGCTGGGGTGCTGGTTGTCGGCGCGGCGTTTGGCCGAGGCGCCGTCAGGCTTTCGAGGCTGACCGTCAGGGGCTTCCCATCGGGACCGGCCACGAACTGCCCGGTGTACGGGTCGCGCAGGCCGATGCCGTTGCCCGTCTGGACAAAGACGCCACTGTCGAGAATGTCGTCGATCCGGTTCTCGGTAGACGCGTCGATAACCGCTCGCTGACCGCCTTCAGTCGGGATGTCCCGCGCTACAATGGCGTTTCTCTGGCCGATCAGGGCTTCCCTGAAACGAGCCTTCGATGCTTCAAGACCATCGGTCACGGCCACTTGGTCAACATCAGGCGAAAGAGCTAGGTCTGCGTTGATACCGCGCCCGCCTGAATAGACGACCTTGTCGCCAAAGATATCCTTCTTCGCCCCTTCGACTGCAGCCGGCAGGTCTTCACCTCTGGACATGCGAAGCTTGACGGCGCGGTTCATCAGATCCGTGCCGCGCTGTGCCCTCTCAAGGCTAGAGGCATCACCGTAGGACAGGCCGTAGGCGGTATAACCGATCTCACCCGGTGCCCATACGTCAGCATAAACCTGCTCGGTGATCTGGGCCGGCGTCGTCTCGCGGCTGTTCGGAAGCTTCGCAGGATCAACCGTGATGGCTTCCATCAGGCGGTTGGCAGCCCCTTGGTCACCGCGCGCCATTGCCTCAAAGACGCCATCCATTGAGGCTGGCATGCCTTCCTTGACAAGCTGATCATAGATCGCTGCACGCTGCCCTTGATCTGGCGTCGAGAAGACGAGGCCAGCGACTGATGCCATACGATCGGCACCAGAGGCGTTGGGATCGCCATAAGCCGCCACCGCCTGCGTGGCGATGTTCTTCGGCAAGAGCTGCGGGTTCTTGATGCCGAGCATCTGCTGAGTGGAGGCCGTGATCGACAAGGCGTCCTGATAGTTCCCGGTCGTGCCGGCGTGCACCCACGCTTGCGCCACGTCGGGGAATACCCGCTGGGCGTAGGTCGCTGGGTCAGCCTCGCGGGCCTTGATGGTTTCGGCGGCAGCTTTGCTCAGCGCTTCATACTTGCGGCTTTCCAGCGCCGCATTGTCGCCTGACGATACGGGCGAGGCTGCGCTCACCGCTGCGGTTATTTCCGCTGCTGGCATGGTCTGGAAGCGATATGACTGCTCGCTGGTGTCCACTGCCGCACGGAACTGATCATAGCGTTGTGCGCCATCCTCTGGACCGTATGCGAACATGAACTGATCGGCAGTCGGCATTGCGTTCTGATATGAGCCGGTATTCTGGATTGCGGCCGGCGCGTTGTTAACGGCGACCTCGATTGATCCTCGCGCCTGCTGCTTCTGCTCGTTCGTCTGACGCGTCCAGTCGGACTGCGCCCAATCAGCGAGCTGCTGTCGGCGATTGTATGGGATGGCATCAAGATCAGGGTCTACCGGACGGGCTTTGCCGCCGCGCGTGCCGGAATCCTCGATGTGCCAGTTTTCATTAGCCAGTGGGAATTTCAGACCGAAGCGTTCGGCGTTCTGGTGAACCCACTGAACGACCTCTTTCGGAGCGTTCTTCAGGGATTGTCCGTTGAACCCGAGATCTGCCGCGTTGCCGTGGTTGTGCTGAGAGTTGCCGGGAGGAGCGACCCAGCGGCGAGCCTCGTCAATAGATCCGTATTTCTTCAGAGCCTCCTGCCAAAGCTCGCGCTGTCGCTCGACGCTTCGGGCACCGGAATAGATGCCAAGGCCTTCTTTGATGCCTGGAGGCGCGCTGTCCATGAGCCGCGAAAGCTTGACCGCGAAGCCATCCTGCAGCCCATCGATGTGGCTGGCGTCCTTGTCGGTGCGTCGAAGCAGGGCAACCTTGGCGCTCGACGCATCCTGGGACGTGAAGCTCTGGACCTTAGCGCGATCGAGAACCTTCTTGTAATAGTCGGCGGTCTCTTTTGGCAGCACGCTGTCGTCACGACCAGCGGCGATCCATGCGTCGGCGCGAGTCGGCCCACCGTTGTAAGCCACAAGCGCCGCCTCGCGGTCGCCTTCGTATCGGGTCAGCATCTCGTTATAATAGCTCTCGCCATAACGACGGCTGACCTCTGGGTTCTTGAGATAGGCTTTCTGCTCTTCGACGGTGCCGTTCACCGGGAAATTCGCATCGCCCAGCTTGCGCGCGATACCAGCGCCGGTCTCCGGCATGACCTGCATGAGGCCAGATGCCCCCTTGCGCGATTCCGCGCCGGCGAAACCTTCGCTCTCCACGCCCTCGATAGCGGCAAGCATGGCGTCCTGCCCGCCAGTGCCACGGATTTCGTCAATGGCCTGCTGCGGATTGGCTGCATATTTCCAACGCCATTTGCTTTCTGCGGCATCACCATCCCAGATCGCGCGCCGTTCTGCCTTCCACGGCTCCGGCATATCCGCCTTGTCGATCGCAGCGAGACCCTGACGCTTCAGCTCATCATAGGGAGCGGCATTGTTCCGGATCTGCGTGCGGATGCCGTCGAGGCCCTGGTTGGTCGTGCGATCATAGAAACTGGTCTTAGCCTGCTGCTCATAGGCGTAGGACTTGCCGTACAAACTGTTGCCCAGCCCCATGAGGGTCTGGCGGCTTTGCGCGTCCTGAGCCTCAGACACGCCCTTGAAGTTTTCCTTGATGAAGCCGTTGACCCGCCCCTCGTACCCCTCGATGAAACCGCGAGTGAAGCCTATACCGCTTTCGTTTGAGCCTTCCTTGGCCGCGTTGAATGCCTGCTCCTCCTGATTGCGGAACTCGGCAATCTTGAGGTCGAGGTCATAGCCAGCCTTGGCGTTGAGGTCGCGGTTCTCCTGCGTGCGCAGATCGTTCAGATCATACGCAACGCGGGTCACATCCTGACCAAAGCCGGCAAGCGCCTGCCCGATGCCACTCGTCGGCGCGTTGGGCGCAATACGGCCAGACCGCGTGTTCGAGCGGTTGATATCCCGTGAAGTGGGAAGCTTCATTCAGATCACCCGTAGAGCGGGCGCGTGCTGCCCGATGCCGTTGCTGTCGTTTTGGCCTGCGCACCGAAGCGCGAATACATGTTGGACACGCCGCTGAAGAGATTCCCGGCGGCGCTGATGAATGCTGCTTTCTGGGCGTTCTTGCCGCTAATCCGACTGTTGACCGCCGCGTCGTTGAGACCTCTCGCCTGCTGTTCGCCCCGATAGATGTCCGTGCGAGCGGCAAGGTCCGTCTCAAAATCCGTATCGGCCATGATGTCGATGACAGATGGGTCCGTCAGATCACCCCCGGCGCCGGCCACCGCCGCCCGTTGCTGTGAGGCAATCAGGCGACCTTGGCGATACGTTGCGGCTGCATCACGCTGGGAGGCTGCCTGCGCCTCGTCGGCCTGCATCTCCTGCACCTTGGCCTGATAGTCGGCCTGTGCTTTTGCCTCACGTCCTGCCTGGATGGTGCCGAGCACGGAAATGCCTGTGCCGATGGCACCAAAGATCGGAGCGAGACCTGCTAACGCACCCATGCCCACACCACCTTGTCGTCAATCGTTTCATCTGTCGGCTTAAAGCCAAGCTTGAGCATCATCGCTTCGGCGCGAGGAATGCTGTCGTCGCACCATGTCTTGATCGTCGTTGCGCCGGATGCCTTGGCGGCGTCCAGCATTTCGATCACATGCCGGTACAGAGACGGCCGTCGCTCACCGGCGGGAACCTCAAGGAACCCAACCCAGACACCGGGTTCGACTTCCAGAACGCCGCCCATGCCCGCGACAAGCCTTCCTTTGCGCATCGCCTTCGCGTGCCATGCGCTGCTGAACTGGATGCCTCCATAGAAGCGCGCGACATCGTCATCCGTCGCTCGTGTCACTTCAGCCATTGGTCGTGGCGTCCAGCACCATGGCCGAAGCCGTGAACGGGTAAGGCGCCCGTTGCTCGAGGCAAACGCGGCTGTCCGTATTCCAATCCGAGCTAATCGGCAGAAGATCGAAATCAAACGCTTCCTGCAGTTGGCCTTTCGGCAGAGGCCCGCCGTTCTTGGTGCTCGTCAGTTGCCGAAGGGTTGCGAAGTCACGACCGGCCCTCAGGCCGTCAAGAACGGTATTCGTGAGGTACAGACCGAGCTGCGCGATCTTCTTACGCATGAACAAGGCAGTCCCCCCGCCTGCCCCATAGGCAAGCTTGGTGCTCTGCCAGCGGCCTATATACGGCAGCCCGATAACCACTGTCTGACCAGCGGGCACCGGCGTGGTAAGGGTCACGTTGCCCCCCGTCGCGGTGGCAAGGTTGTTCTGATCGTGGACCGCTTTGCCGTTCACCCAGACCGTCACCTGCTTGCCCGCCAATTGCGGGACCGAAAACACCGTCTGGTTTGCCGTAGCGGTGAAAGTCGTGAACCCATCGGCCAGGCAGTTAAGTGCGCCTCCGCGGCAGTCCTTGGCATCAGCCAGACGCTCGAGCCGCTTCTTGCCGTTGCGGATGACGGCGAAGTAAACCGAGTCCTGCCCCTTGCCTCGCACCGCTGCCACGTTTGTGATCTGGCCATCGGTGACAAACCGAGACCAAGCCACAACGTTTTCCGAAGGCTCATAGGTCAGTGCGCGTGCCTCGCCATTAGTGAGAACAAACCAAACGGTTGTGTCCGGCCGGCGCTGAACGGTGATATCCACGATCGGGGAACCGTCGCAAATCTCCTCATGCATAGCCATGAGGTTTGATGCGCCGTAGTTGCCCCCCTGATCCTGAGCCATCCGATATACCGAAACACCGGACGACTGGATGAAAATCCCGTCCTTGTCAGCCTTGACCGGGCGAATATCGGAGCATCCCAAGGTGGAGACGTCAACCGGGAACCACGCATCTGGCGTCAGAGGCTCGTCGAAGCTCGACGCCTTGATGGATATCTCGGACACATCCGAGCCGGCAAAGAGCCTTTCCAGACCGAGCAGCCAAAGAATGCCGCGCTGCGACCCCGCTCCTACCGATCGAGCGATAGGCGCACTGGCACCCTCGATCGTGTCGTCAAAGCTCTTGAAGGCATCAGGTACCGAACCATAGGCGATATCGCCCTTGCCCCAATACAGGCGCCCACCGAACCGCTCCACAGCGCTTGGCCATCCATCGTAGTCGGACCATGTCGAATAGTCCCAATCCGACGTGGCCGTCGTGTTGAGGAACCGCTTCAGCACTTCCATGCTGGCATTGGTCGGGCTGTTCACCGCCGTAATCCGGCAGATACCGGACTGGCTCCCGCCGGAGTAAGCGATGGTCGTGACGATTGAGCCACTCGTGTAGTTCCCGGCCTTTACAGTGAACCGGAAGAACTTGATGACGTTGTCGTCTGAGTCCTTGTAGGTGGTGTTTATCGGAGCGGTGACGTTGACGACGTCGACCCAACCGGTCGGGTTTCCTGACCCGTCATCATTGGCGGACTGCAAGGTAACAATGCCAGAGAATGTGCCCGACACCTGATAGCCAATGCGACGAGCTTCACCCACTCCTGAAATTCGGACACGAGCGCCTTCCTGACCACCGGTGTTGAAGGTGTCAGTGACCAGCGCGCCATTGTGGAAAAGCCGGAACAGGCGCCCGACCATGCCCGCCTCAAAGTAGGGTTGGCTGGCAGTGATCGTTCCATTGCCTTCCGATACGCTGTTCTGCAGCTGGATGTTGCCGTCATAAAGCGAGAATGGGCCATCGCCCACCTTGTAACGCTGCATGCCCCATGACGTATCACCGCGGCGCTGGATTTCGCGCTGCTGGTAGGCCGTCGACGAGGCGTAGATCACGTCGGTCTTCTGACGGTATTTGACGAGGTTGCTGCTCAGATCGGCGGCATCCCACGGGGTGGGGATGACCATCGGGCCAGCGGCTTCGAATTGGCATGACTCTACCCGGCTTTGACGGGCTGCCGTGTTCGCGAGTTCGATGTAGATGGTAGAGGCGAAAGGCGTGAACGACAGCGAATGCACGCCGTCCTCGATGCCCAAGGCCTCCACCAGATCACCGCGCCCCGCTGATGTGCCAATGCGGACATCCACCGGGCCACGCTCGATATCCACGCGGAGGGCGTGCTCCTTCTCCTGATCACCTGACGCTACCGAGATGGTCTGCCGTGCGGCTGCTCTGTTCTGGAGCGTGCCAGCAAGGACGAGGTCTCCTGCGCTGACAGACGCCGACGCCCCAGAACCACTTGCTTCGCTCCATCCGGCAAAAGAACCGAACTCGCCATTGACGACGGTTGTTGCCACAGCCTGACGAGCCACTACCGCCCGGTCCTTCACCACCCTCATCTCAAGGTTGGAGAGGATCGGGAGCAAGGTTGCTCCGCCCGAATAGGCATATTCGAGAAGCTGGACGGGTCCAAAGTCGATATCGGCGATGTGCTCAAGACCGGGGCGCAAGGACATCGAGCCGATGACCTTCGGCAGCATGTTGGAGTAGAGCGCACCGGCAAATTGCATGCGCTCCAGATCGAGGCGTGCAAGGGCTTCCTCTCCGACTTCGCCGCCATTGAGGGAAAAGATAGGCGCGTTGACGCGGGGCATTAAACGTCGCCCTCTTCCGGCACAATTTCACCGCCAAGGGTGGTGGCAATTCCGCCGTTCCCGAGATTGCCCCAGCCGCCACGCGAGCGGAGCCATGAACCGGGAGGCAGGCGCTTGTTGTTCTCGTTGCGAGCGTCGACGCTTTTGGCCTTGGCAAGGGCCTTCTTCATGCGGGCTTCGAGGTCCTGCTGCTTCGTGCTCCCGTTGGTCAGGGCCTCGCATGTCTCGTAGGCCAGTTTCAGCGCCACATAGCGCCAGAACATCGTAGGCCACACCTCAACCGTATTGATCAGATCCTTGCGAATGTATCTGATCACGAGGTTGTCGGTGTTGGCGTAGATATTCCCAGCCTGATCGGCAAAGTCGTAGAAAGGCCCTGTCCAACGGGCGTATGGACCCACCGATAGCGTCCGAAGGTAGTTCGACGGGTAGGTGAAGGAATACGACCAGCCGTCGATAGGCGCCTCTGCCGTGGCAGTAAGGCTCGACGTCTGCTTGGCAAAGTTCCAGTCACCCTCATTGAAGGCTTCCTCAACCACGCCAAGCCAAGCCTGATCGAACTTGTACCGGGCTTCGACATCATCCGACAGCGTCGAAATGGTGCCTTTGCCGATATGCAGTTCGGCCTGCTTGTAAACGTCGAGCTTTGTGACCATTACTCGGCAGCCTCACCGTTGACCTTGGCCAGGTATTTGTCGCGAGCAGCTTCGGCATCGGCCTTGGAGCCGAAACCCTGCTCGACGATCTTGTCGCCGTGCTTGAAACGCCAGCCCTGCGGACCACCGTGCGTGACCTCAAGGTCTTCGGCCTTCACCTTGCCGGTCAGCTGACCGCTGATAGTGCCAGAGCCTTCACCGCCTTTGCCTTCGGCCTCCTTGGCGCCGCTGCCCTTTGCAGGCTTCGGTTCCTTCTCCGGCTTGGAGTTCGTCTCCTTGGCGCCGCTGTAGTCGTCCAGAACGCGCAGGGATGCCGTGGTCTTCTCGACTGTCAGAACGCGCAGGCGGGCGTCGAGCTGGAAGTCATCCGACAGAACGGTGATTTCCATACCGGGCTTCATGCGGTCCAGATGGTTGGAGAAGAACTCCGGGTGCAGAATGTCTTCCAGCGTGGTGTCGTTGGACACCTTTGCTGCAAAGCGCTGGATGGAGAAATCGGATGGCTGGAAGCGGGTGTTGCCGCCCAGCTTCGGGGTCTTTGCGGGTTTGTCACTCATCGTGATCACCTCTGAAATTTAAATGGAGGGGTGGAGGCCAGCCGAAGCCAGCCTCCGAGCGTGCCATCAGTCGGTGTCGGTCGCGTCGACGACAGTGCCGTCAGTGATATCGACGCCCATCAGGTCGGCACCGGTGCCAACGTCCTTGACCCATGCGATGAACATGGCAGACACGGCGCCAAGCGGCAGGGAGGCGCGAACCTTGACCTGCACTTCGTCACCCTGCTTCATGCCGCGGGTCACGCCATCGCTGATGTAGTTCGACGTATTGACCGTCGCGATGGCGTCAGTGGTGTTCAGTTCCCACTTGTTGTTGTTCGTGTTGGACATGCCAGCCTGAACAAGCTGGAGTCCGCTCTTGTCATAAGCCATTGCTCAGCGCTCCTTACGTGATGGCTGCAGAGTCGTCGTGGACGACCTTGAGAACGCCGGCCTGCTGGAGGATGAGCGCACGATGGTAGATCGTGGCGCGGTCCCAGGAATAATCCTGTTCCTCGTTGTAGCCGGCAGCGACCTTGATCTCGTCGGTCGCAAGCGCATGGCCAACGGCAGACTTGGCGTAGACGAACATCTGGGCAGTGGCGCCGGTGCGGCCGGGAAGGCCGTTGTGGAGCATGTGCCAGGCGTTCGCGTAGATGAGCGGGCGCGGAGCCTCGTCCATCAGGGGCTTGCGATCGACATAGTCCGAGCTGGTGAAGTTCGGCATGGTCAGCAGGCGTGCCCAGCTCTTCGGGGTATGAAGGAAGGTCACGCGCTCATCGACGTTGCCTTCCCAGAGGTCGGACACGATGTCGACCATGCGGCCCAGCGACATCGTGACGGCAGTGCCGCCATTGTAGACGTTGGTGGCGGTCGAGAGAGCACGGATGATCTCGTCGTCGATTTCACGAACCGCGTCCATGCGGGAGCGCTTCTGCATCACTTCGCGCAGCTTGCCGCCCTGCGAGGTGAATACGTTGAAGCTCGTGTTGTTCTCGAGCGAGTGCATTTCCTTCAGTTCCGCCGTGACCTGACGGTCGTTGGCGTTGCGGGTCGGGATCAGGCCGTTGACGCCGCGTTCCGACATGCCGCTGGACTGTCCGGCGATGGCAAAGACTGCCGAGCTGTGGCCGTTGGTGATGGTTTCCTTGGAGACCGTATCCTTGAGGTAGGTTTCACCACGCTGAAACTCGTGGATCCACTCATCGCGATACTGAGCCGCCGTGACTGGATAAGCCATGGTCGTTTCCTTTTCGGAGGATGGGAGGGTTCAGGTTCAGCCGCGTGGAAGGGTGCCGGGGCTTTCGAGCGGGGTGCTTTGGTCATGCCAAAGGGGCCGCTGGGTCGAAATCCATCGGGGGCTTACAGTCAGCTTTTCATGCTTTATTTCAGGTGCGGGGGCCGTTGCCGGGGTGCCGCGGTAGTCCCTTCAGCCCTTGCGGGCGTCGAGCTTTTCCTTCTGCGCATACAGGGCCGCAACGGCCTCCTGAACTGCGGGAGAGCGGTATTTCGCGGGGTCATCGGTCTGCATTTTCCGATAGTCCGCAATCTTCTCGTCGATGGTCTTCGACGTGGTCTCGATGTCGCCATTGAAAATGGCGTTCGAGCCGTAATAGTCGGTGGCGATCTGGGCCATCATCTTGACGAAGCCGGGATGATCCTGGAGGCGCGAGCCGTCCATCATCCGCATTTCCATCATGTCGCCGAAACCATCCTTGCCAAGGTGGGTGGTCATCAGTTCCTGCACAGCGCTGATGTTGCCGTCGTATTCGCCGCCCCATTCGGAGCGGAGAGCGCCCTGCGTTTCCTTGGCGACCTTGACCATGTTGCCGTCCAGCTCTTGCTGCTGGGCGGTGGCGAAGTCCTGATACCAGTCGAGAGCGGCGGCAGCGGCGGCCGGCGGCACGTTCTTGGAATGCATCGCGGCCTTGAACTCACCAAGGATGGCGGTGTCCGCTTCGGATGCCTTGAAGTCATTCCGGAAATCGCCGGGATAAGCGGCAGCGTCTTCAGGGATGCCGTAGGCCTCGCGGAAGGCCTTGACCTCTTCAGGCGTGGATTTGTCGGTCAGTGTAACAGGCTTGCCAGCGGACGCCGCTGCCTGTCGGGCTTCCTTGAAGGCCTTGCTGATCGAGTCGACGGACTTGTAGCGGCCGAGATGGTTCAGGAATTTTTCGTCGCCGCCGGCCAGCTGCTCGCGAAGTCGCTGGAGATCACCTGCGTCTGCGGCGCCGGTTTCCTTGCCTGCCGTCGCGTCTGTGAGCGTACCGCCATCGCCGCTGCCCTGCGTACCCTGATCAGCACCCTGCTGAGAGGAGGCAGCCGCATCACTGCTTTGACCGGTCTGCGTTGCGTCCGTCTGCTGGCTTGCCTGTGCGTCGGTCGTGTTGGCTTCGTCCGCCATCTGTGTCTCCTGCGAGAATATCGAGTGAATGGGTGAGCAGCTTGCGAAGCTGGAGGCCTACGTGGCGCATACCGCCTTTGAACGTGGAGCCTCGTTCGCCGCCGTGCTCATCGGGAACAAATTCAAGATCGGCCACCGCAGCGATGTGGAGCACCGCAGCGATTGCCTGCTTCTGCTGCCCCTCGTTTGCGACACCGGCCTGCACAGCCTGAAGGGCCGCAACATCGGACTTGCGCAATTCGAGGTGGCTGGTGGGCTGGCCCTCTACGATCTGGACCGGGAGCCATGGAAGGTATTTGCGGTCAGCCATCAGCGCCGATCTCTGGCCGATACCACCGGTCCTGTTCGGCATGGTATTGATATCCTTCGGCGGCAAGCTTTGAACGGGCATCATTGCGCGCCTCGACAGCAAGGCGCTGAGATTCTTGCCTCAGAGCCGGCGCCGCTTCTGCTTCGCGCATACCATCAGGGCTTTCGGCGTGCTCAGTGCGGACTATCCATTCATCACACTCGGCAATTGTCGCCGCTGAAAACCTCGCCCCCCACGACCAATTCTTGAATGGCCAAGGACCGAGTGCGCGCCGAACGTAAAAACGCCCCTCGATATTCTCGATCCTGAACTGCCCGGAAGGGCTATCTTTTACGACTGGCATGCCTCACGCCTCCGGCACAGAGGCGCGGTAGGCGGCATCGTCGCCAGACGTCCGGTACGTCTCCAACTGCCGCTCGCTGATCTCGCCGCGGGACTCGCTGACGCTGGAAGCCGGGAAGAGCACGCCCATGTCGCCGGGTTCAAGGCCAAGGCGCTCGCGCTCATCGCGGGCCAGAGCCGTGGCGACCTCGTAAGCCTGTTCGAACGAGGGGTAATCAGGCCCCTTCTGCTGGGTGGAGCCGGTGCCGCCCGTGTCCTCATGTCTGGTCACGATGAAACGCTCCACGCTTTTGACGCGGTATTCTACGGTCATATCGATGTCCTCTTGTGAAAGCGGCGCCCGCAAGCGCCTATCCGGTCATTCGGATTTCAGTCGGGCGATCCGCCCTTGAGTGTCAGGTTCGGTCGCCAGTCGTCGGCGACATCGGCCTGACAAATGTCTTCGCGTAGGACGTGGGCGACAGTGTCAGCAAAGGCCCACATAGGCAGAACAGCCCCGGTGTCCCATCTGGCGTAGGCCGTGCCATCGGCAGCGATGGCCACGAAGGCGTAGGCGCGAACGTCCTTTTCTCGGATGAGAGCCTCAACCTGCGCCTTGGCGTCCTTCGCCAGTTCACGTTTGCGGCGGTTCTCGACCTTGTTGCGATGGACGCTGAGCGACACGGACTTGGTCATCCTGCCAACACCTGCTGGATCTGCTGAGCCGCCGACGCTGCCTGACCGGCAACCGCTGCGCCCTGCCCTACCTCTGCCATCTCCTGCTGGCCCGCCTGCTGCTCTTGGATGGCAGCGCGAGACTGCTGGGCAGCCTTGTCATCGACGAGCCAGTCGGCGCGCGCGTTCGGCACCGCGGCGAATGCATCGCGGAACGCTGTCCGCATATCCACCTCTGCCACCAGTGACGGATCGAACTGTGCCGCTTGAGCGATAAGCTGGCCGCTCTCCATGAAGCCGGTGATGACCTGGCGGTCGCGGGCTTCCTTCAGGCTGTTGTTGAATTCATACGTGATGTTCTGCCCGAGCAGGATGTCGGGCATATCCTCGGGAATGCCATTGCGATCCACCGGACCATAGCCCCCGGCGCGCATGACCTTCTCGGTGACGAGATCCAGCGTGCGTCCGGTCCATTCATCCTCGATCGGTTCGAACAGCGGAAGAG
This sequence comes from Endobacterium cereale, assembly GCF_009617585.1. Classification (GTDB taxonomy): domain Bacteria; phylum Pseudomonadota; class Alphaproteobacteria; order Rhizobiales; family Rhizobiaceae; genus Neorhizobium; species Neorhizobium cereale. The sequence continues at coordinate 151,804 of NZ_WIXI01000047.1, forward strand.
CGTTGCGGATGTACTCCTGCACGATCTGCGAGGTTTCGTAGGCCGTTTTGGTCTGCTGAGCCGTCGCCATCGGCTGCAGCTTGTTGATGTAGAAGGCATCGGCAAGCATGCGGCGGGCATCGGTGATCAGGTCCACGCCCAGACCGACGTTCTTGCCAAGCTCCAGAGGGCGCAGAGCAGCACCAAGGCGCTCGTCATACTCGCTGTCCACATAGGTGATGCCGCCGGCCGTGATATCCACCGGTCCGGTAATGGCGTCTTCGGTGCCGATCAGCGGCGGGTCAACCTGCTTTTCACCTGCCTCGATGATGGTCATCATCATACGCTGGATCATGCGGGCCTGCGGCAGGGCAATGATCGTGGCAGGGCTGAAGGCGTAGAAGTGGCCACTCACCGTCTGCCAGCGTGGCACGATGTAGTCGAACGTGAAGGCCGGCGTTTCCTGGAGGATTGTTCCGTCTTCAGTCACATAGATTTCTGCCCACTTGGCGCCCTTGGGGAACTTGCGGTGCGGGCTGTAAAGCTCAACCGGGATGAAGATGTGGCGCAGTTTGAAGGAGGTTTTGACGTCCTTCTCGTTGAGCGCGTTCTTCACAGCCTGCGGAAGCTTTGCCTCTCCGAACCAGTGCGCCATCACGTGGGCCGTCATGTCGCATTTGCGATGGACGTGCCAGACCTGACCGTCAGGCCCTTCGGCGCCGGCGCAGTTCTTCGGGTGATGTGTGCGAAACATCAGATTGTCGCGGGTCTTGTTGTAGCTGACCTGCGTCCAGCCCATGCCGAACGTTGCGAAATCGTGCTCGTTCTCCTTGGCCGCACGACGATAGCCGCTGTCTCTCGAATAGAGGATCGAGCGGTTCACATTGGTCATGAACTCAAGGAACGAGGCAGCCGAACGGTCGCGCGAGATATCCTCGTTCGACGCGGCAGCCTTGAACCAGGGCCGGTCAGCGGGTCGCACCATCGTGCCGATCTGGTCACCAAGCTCACGACGAACCAGCGTCGGGTAGAAGTCCGTCAGGTGTGACGCGAACTCCTCCCCATAGGTGATCTCGCTCGTGAAATTGGCGCGTTCGACATAGAAAAACTCGGCAATCTCCTGGTGGAGACTGTCCATGCTCCCCTTTGCGGAGAACATGCGACCATCCATGTCGATCAGATCGCGGCCTTGGCTGTCAGTCATTACTTGGCACCGAGCGTCGTGCGAGAGAATTCACGGCCGATCGTGCCCGGTACCGGTGCAAGGCGCGTTTGTGCCGAGGAGCTTTCACCAGCTGTTGATGCGACCTTCCGGCGGCGTGCGCGCAGAGCAAGAGGGTCATCCGCATCCGGCATAGTGGCCGGCGGGGTAGGCTCTGGCATTTTAGGTTTGGAGAACAGACCGCCCATGGGAGGCTCCTTCGTTTAACGCTTCTTGCCGCGCAGTTTGTCTTTCAGCGCGGTATTAGACGTGACCGCCTTGAACGATCGCCGCTTCTCGTCTCTGCGCTCCTGCGCTGCCTTGGGCCGCTTCAGGCCACCGGCATTCGAAGCGTGGAGCATGATGGTCGTGTCGCCCTTGTCGGGGGAGCGGCCTAGTTTCTCCTTCATGTCCTCCTTGGGAAGGACGAGTATTTCACCCCGGCGCTCTTCAAAACGATAGGCGCACAGATCGACCAGCATTTCAGGATCAGGCGGCAGCGCGATCTTGCTGCCGTAGGTAGGGTCGAGAGCTTCACGGAATTGCCAGACGGCTTGGGCGCGAAAGTTCACGAACCCGAATATCCCGTCTCTCGTCCGACTGGCCGACCCGGTGCTGCCCTTGAAGCCGAAACAATCGATGTCAGCATGGGCAAGCTGCGTCAGCGTATCGCCGCCATAGCCGCCGCCAGCGTCCACAACCACCCGGCAGCGGTCTCGCATCACCTTCGTAATCAGAGCCGCTACAGACGGGCCGTCAGGCGTCTCACTGCCCTTGTGGCTGTCGAAGCGGGAATACCACCAGTCGTAGCGGGTCTGGATTTGCGTCTTATCCGATCCACCTTGCGCCACGTCTGCAGCAACAGCGGTCATCGGCACATTGTCAGGCGGCGTATCGGTCCAGCGCGCCATAGCTGCCTGGATCCACATCGTCGGGATGACCTGCCAAGGATCGTCAGTGGTGGCCACATCGAACCGGCCTTCGCGCATCATAGTGCGCAGTGGCTCAGGCATGGCCTCGATGACGGAAGCATATCCAGTCTCTGCGAGGTCTGGGTTGTCCTCAAGCAGAGCCGGAATGAAGGTGCGAGACCGTGGGCGCTGACCATTTGGCCCAACGTAGTCCTGCGTCACCTCAGTGTCTTCGCCGTCAATCGTCGTATACCAGCGCAATTCACCGGGCTTTGCCGGGTTGTGGTGGGTCTTGTCCAGCCATGCGGCCCAGCGCCTGATTACCCATTGACCTTCGGCACTTGTCGGCGGGTTGCCGGTAGCGATTACCCTGCACCGCTGGTTCGGATCAGCCGAACGATTCCAGCCGATGACGTAGGCGTACTGGCTCTCGGTGAACTGCGTGATTTCATCGAAACCCTTCAGGTCATGCGGTACGCCCTGATAGTTCTCCTTGTCGCCTTCGTGCTCACAATGGCCAAGGTCGATGACGCCAGCCCCATGACGCCAGACGCCTGCCTGATCATTAAAGCCGTCGTATGATCCGAGGATGCCATGCAGCTCGCGCTTGATGCCCTTCAGGTTCTTGGAGATGCGGCGAAGGATCAGAGCGTTCTTGTGCTCATTGATCGCCACGCCACAGAGGAGAGCAGATTTCCCGCCTCCAGCGCCACCGCCGTAGAACAGTTCATCGGCCTCGGAGAAATAGGCCATGGTCTGCGGGCCGGGGTTCGGCAGCCAACGGCGACCGTCCCGAAGCTGATGTGCCGCCTCCAATATCTTATGCTGGTCGCCCTCCGGCAGAGCATTGTAGCTCCGCAGGATATCGTCCAGCGTCGATGATGCGCTCATTCCTCGGAAGAATCCTTTGCGGCCTTCTGCCCGGCAGCCAAAGCGAAGGCGATTTCACGAGCAAGATTGCGCGGTGTGGCGCTCTTGTCCTCGATCGGTATTGCTCCACCGGCCGGCCCAGAAAGCTCCATAGAGGTCCGCTCACGCCAATCTTCGCCCGCCATGTTCTTCAGCCCGAAGATGACGAGCGTTGCGTTCCCGCCCCCGTTGACGGCGTTTTTACGGCCCAATGCCTCCCACCAAGAGGCGCAGCGAGCCTTGCCTCTTTTTACGGCTTCCGAAAATTCGTAGTTCTGATCGATCCATTCGTTAATGGTCGACCGCGCTACTCCGATTTCAGCAGCGAAAGAGGTGAGGCTTGCGCCTTCCTTCATGTGTTCGACAACCGCATCGCAATAGGACGGGTCGTACTTCGTGGGGCGACCGGCTGCCATTACGCGAATTCCTTGTTACCGGTCATAGGTGTACCCGAGCGAATAGATGGTGAGGCTGCCAGAAAGGATTGCGAGGATTGAACCAAGCAGCCCATTGGCAGAGAGAATTGCTGTCATGCGCTGGCTGTCGTCCAGCATGATATCGGCGATGGGACATGCCGACGGTCCTGCCATCACCTGAAAATTGGTCACGCTTGGATCAGCCATACCGGGACGTGAGATGTAGACGAACCGGTTCGACATGTTGACGATCTGGCAGATGGCTTCCTTGGCGGTGAGCGGAAGAATGGGGTTGAGCGCGATCGTCTGCACAGTGGTGGCGACGAGACCGCTCAGGAGCGGGTTGGGGACACTGCCGGCAGTCGTGCTGGCATCGAACAGAATGCGGTTGCCAATATCCCCGGCGATCGTGTGGCGGAATGGCCTGATCTTGCCGTTCGATCCTACATACATCGAGCCGAGGTAACGGCGGGTCGTGTCACCGGTCTTTGTGCGGGCCGTGCCCAGATACGGGGCAGACGGGGCGGTCGTCACGACCTCAAGAGCAAGTGTGCCGTCTGCGCCTTGATAGGCGTAGGCGTGATACCACGTGCTGATCGTCGGGCTTGCAAGGGTCAAGGAGGCGGTGCCATCGCTGATCAGGCGGATGGTGTCAGGCGTGTAACAGACACCAGGGCCTACCGAGACCGTCAGCCCATCAAAGGCCACGGCGATCTGCAGTCGGCGGATGACGCTATTGGCCGGGTTGAGCGCGGGCATTAGTTCGCAATGCTCCGGTCAGACATGCGGCGCCAGTTGCTCCCGTCGCTATAACAGAACTCAGCCCCGCCGGTCAGATCGGTCACATAGACCATCGACCGAGCGAAGGTTGCGACATTCGGTAGCGAGGCCTTGGCATATGCAGGCTGGATGAGAGGGCCCGTCATTGTGTCGCCACTCTTGGCGACCTTACCTGCCGCCGTTGTGGAGAGGCCAGACAGCGACGAGGATAGCCCGGTGACGTCGTTGATCGACACCGCCGCCCAGACCTTGTCGCCACGATAGAATTGCGCTGCCGTGCCTGCGGCGACTTTTGGCTCGTACAGGAGCGAGAGTGACGTGCCGAACGATGCAATCCGCTGGTCGACGTAGGAGTTGCTATCCGTGTTTGTCGCGCGCAGCGATGCCGTTACAGTTTCTTGCGATGTTGCTTGCCCTGAGAACGATGCGAGTGTGGCCGGTTCCCGCCCTTGGCGGCGCGCCTGGCTGCGGATCTGTTCAGCGAGAAGCATGCTTGCCATCTCCGGCCATGACGTGCTCCTATGCGGGTTCAACCTTGGGAGGATGGGATGGCTATAGAGAAACCAACCGAAGAACAGTTGAACGAAGTTCTCGATATCATCCATGACATTGCAGCGCGGGTCTCAAGCGAAGAGGATATCCCTCGCGAAGTCGCCGTTGCCTTGGACGAAATAATTGCACTGTCGCGCTACGAGTCGAACGTGACGAACAGTAAGCGGAGATAACCTGCCTCACGCTCGCGGGCGGTGGTCATGCGGCTAAATTCAGCGCTGCTGCTCCGGCAAAGAGCGCTGCGGCGGAGACATATGCGGGACCGTGCCCGGAGATGATCGCCGCAACCAACATGATCACGCCCAGCCCCAGAACGAAGTAGATGCCTTGGCGCTTGCTCATGGTCTGCCTTTCGGGCTAGGCGGCGGTCAGGCGACAAGCGCCCAGATCAGCCATGCGATGAGAGTGGCAACCAATCCTGCGCCATAGATTATCAAGCTGATGAAAGCGCCGGCACCATACGGACCGGGCGAATTGTCGCGATCGGCATATGCCGCAAGAGAGAAAGCCACGATCATTATGGCGGTGGGTACCATCCACCATCCAAGGCTGATTGTGATCGTCATCTTTCACTCCTCAAACTAAAGCCCCGCAACCTTTACGGCGACGGGGCTTATGGGCGATATACCCTGTAGGAAGAACGGAAAGGCTACTCACAGCCACAGTGAACGGTGGCATGCTGTCTGCCCCGCAGCGTTTCGAACCACTGCTTTGGGACGCCCTAAGGGTAAACCCGTTGTGGTTTCGCCTTCCCGATCAATGACCCACCTGGGTGCGCATCGTTGAGAGGCGTTGGCGGGTTCTGTTCTCTTGCCCCAGAGGCAGGCCACCGGCAGGCTTTGAACCTGCGACCTCGCCATACAGCGCGCTCTGACCTGCTGAGCTACGGCGACCTGTTGGCCCTCTGAGATTATGCTGCCTTTCGGCGTGCCTCGCGCTCGCGGCGCCTGGCGTTCTGAGCTTCGGCCCAGGAGAAGTCTTGAAGGGCGCCGTCGAAACCGCAGACCGGCTTGCTTTCCTCTGGGCGCCAAACTCCGATGATGGACCTTTTATCCTCGATTTCGGGGTGATTTGTAAAGTCCGCTTCATCGGTGTTTTCGTTATGCTGCAATGGCTTGCGGTCGAAAGCTCGTGCAATTTGTAAAATAGCCGTGTCTTTTCGATAATTTCCGAGCTGTCGGCTGATGCCTTCCTCGCTCTTGCACCACTTGGCGAAAGCCTTGCCGCCGGCTTCCGATCGTGCCCATGCCCATAGTGCTCGTCGCTGGGTCTCGCTGGGGCAGAGCTTGATCACCTCCATGGCGGCTGCCCATATGCCCATGTCATTCGTGGTGTTGCGGAGGTTCTTCGGGTCTAGCCACGCCCAGTTGGCAGCCTTCTTGTCCTCTTCGAACCACTGGTTCATGTCTGCCCGGTCGTGAACATAGCCGACGTTCATGGCCTTCATGGCTGCCGGCTTCGCTGTGTTGGGAAGCTTTCGATCCGCCTCAGCAGCTCGAATGAATAGCTCTGCGATCTGCGCCTCGTTCATGCCGTCATCCTTCTATCGTCGAGGAGTTCCATCTGGCCCTTACGGAATACTCGGCAGGCCCTTTCCCAAATGAGGCCGACGAGGGCCGCACGCTTGTTCGTAATCCCGTCGAGACCATAACACCAAAGCTGCAGTCTTCCGACTGGCACCCTGTCAAAGAATGAGAGGAAGCGATCGATGTCGTTTTCCATCAGGTCGGGGAAATTCTTCCTGAATGCCAGGATGATATCGCTCGTCGCCCACAGTCCCGTCTCGTCAAGCGCTGTATTGTTGTTGGCGGTCTCCACAAGGGTGAGAATGACAAAACGAGCGTGTGCCTCTCCATGGCGGCGCCTGATGCGGTCGATCGAGGCGACAGCCCTCGTCTGTCCGTGCTTGGGCATCACGTTCTTGGCGACAATCTCCACGCCGAACTCAGCCAGTATCTGCTCCGCTTCAGGGTGAGGTGTCATTCTTGGGCCCTCAAGTGGCTGACAACTTCTGTCCTTATTCCCTGTTGCGAAAAGGTCCCTCTGGTAGGGCTGAACTCATCGAGCACCAATTCGACAAGGTGCTTGATCTGCTTCGGCTTGGTGACACCCATGCGGACAAAGTTGTCGACCACGGTGAATCCGTAATCGTGGACAAGCTCTCGCAAAGCGGGCGGCAATTGGTCAATCCGATCCATGCGAGCAGCCCGCTTACGCTGAACCATTACATCGAAAGGCTCTTGATGCTCAATCATTCCACCCTCGCCTTCACCGATCGCACCCGATGGTGCTCGCAATACCCGTTGATGACTTGCGTAGGAGCCGCGCAGAAGATGAACGGACCACCGTTGTTCAGTGGCCAGTGGCAGCACCGCCGCGTCAGTTCGTGCAGTTCCTTGCCGTGAGACAGCCGGTCAGCGTCATAGCCAGCCGGTGGCAGGAAGATGCTGGGATCGATGCAATCCGGCGCCGGTTCAGCCGATGGTGCGCGCTTGACTTTGTAGTTCGTCCTGCCGCGAGGTCTGGCCGGGAAAATATCGCGGTTGCTGTAGGCATAGTTCAGCAACTGGGAGACCGACTTGCCGATGGCTTCCGCGATCTCCTTTGCAGGCCTCTTTTCAGCCCATAGCCTTGACGCCTTCTTGACCATCTCAGGCGTCATCGGGTTGACGGCGCGCTTCGGCGGGGCTGGCTCCTCTACCCCCTTCACCGGAGGCTTCACGAAAGACAGGTCAGGTGTTCGGTTGATCTTGCTGATGACCGAGTTGCGCGAGATGCCCATGCGCTCACCGATCATGCGAGCCGTCAGACCTTCGGCGCTGAGCTTTGCCAGTCTGGCTGTGTTTTCGTCCGTCCATTTGAAGTTCTGGATGTTCATGCCTCTGCCCTCCTCTCGACTTCCACTACCTTGCCGCCGCCGAGGAAGAGCTTGCGATCAGCCGCGGCAAACTTGGCCTTTTTGGCAGGTGTCATCCCGTCGATAGCTGACTTGGCCGCGAAGATGATCTCGCCATCCCGGTTCATCACCCTTCTCTCGATCGAGTAAAGGAAGCGCCAAGCGGCGACCTCGGCAGCCAGTGCCGATGTGAAATAGGCTGTCACGCCCTTGTTCTTGACCTTGCGGAAGCTCGCGGCCCATACGGGGCGATAGTGCGCCTCGTAGCCGTTGATCGTCCCTACCGCTTCAACTGCTGACTGGTTCATGCTGCAATCTCCATGTAAGCGCCGATCACTTCTGCCGCGACTTGCGGGACGATGGCATTGCCGTAGGCGCGCAGCTTTCCCACTCGGGCTGGAACCCCATGAGCCAGCAGACGAATGCTGGATTCAGCGCGCCGGGCTTTTCCGTCTGCTCCCGCAATCCAGTCACATTCTCCCCAAGGCCCAGAGCGTCGGTTGCTTCCGTGGTTAGGGACTTCTGCGATCCTTTTGCATCCCCCATCCGGCGCTGGTAGCCAAGGCGCGCTTCGTGAGCCATTGGCGTCGGCCAGAGGCTCACATGAACACTCTGGATTAGGTCCTGCGGAGACCCTTTCCGGGCTATTTCGCGCATCGTCCCGGCCGAAGTTCGCACATTCTTCTCCCCGTCCGCCGTCCGAGGTGTCGGCCAAAGAGAGCAGCCCTGCACCGCCTGCTTTAATGCCAGACCACCTTGCCTGTTCGGCGGCACCTTCGCGCCGGTCCCCTCGTTCGCCCGCGGCGTCGGCCACAAACCAAAGTCGATCTCTTCGATGGGGCGTATCGACGGCACAAGCCGGAACAACAGCCGACCAGCAGGAGTAACGGATGCTTTCCATGTCAGAATGCACTCTGTCGAGCCAATCCTTGCCAGCCGCAGCCGCAACCTGTTCTCCCACATAGACAGCCGGTCGTCGTGCAGCGATGAGGCGGTGGACGTGCGGTCGGAGATAACGGTCGTCGGCTTCGCCAAGGCCCTTGCCTGCGACACTGTACGGCTGGCATGGCTCGCTTCCGCTCCAGAGTTCCCGATCGTCAGGAAATCCAGCCAGTCTAGCTGCATAGGACCATCCACCGATGCCCGCGAAGAAGTGGACCTGCGTGTAGCCCTTGAGGTCATCCGGTTGGACATCCACGATACTCCTTTCATCGACATCACCAGGTGCGATGAGGTTCTTGCTGATGAGGTTGCGAAGCCACTGGGCCGCGTATGGATCAAATTCGTTGTAATACGCGCTCAAAGCCCCAACTCCTGCTGGTTCCGCTTGGGTTTGGGGGAGACGTAGCGGGTGAACTCCGCTTCGAAGTTGACGAACTCCTGAATGGTCGGATCACCGAAGCGCACCTTGATCGATGCCAGCTCGGCAACGCCTTCGACCTCGGAGCCGAACACGCTGTTGATGGTCTTCCAGTCGCTTGCGGTGGCCGCGACCTTCTCCCGTTCCTTCTTGTATTTCTCGGGCCGGTAGAGGGTCATGACGGCGTCGTAGTCAGCTCGGGCACCCTCCCCGCCGTAAAGGTCGGCAGCGATCGGACGCGGGTTGTCACGCTTGGAGCCAAGGCCGTTACGCTGGTTGAGGATGAGGACCGCTGATTGCGTCTCGTAGGCTAGAGACTTCAGCTCGACGGTTACCTCACCGGAGATGCGGTCTGGTGAGAGCTTTGGGTCGCGAGGCTTAACCTTGCCGATATGATCGATCACGATGAATGGCGTCTTGCCGTTGGCCTGCTTCTTGATGAAACGGCGGGCGTAGGCGACGAGCTTGTCCACGCCCTCGCGCTGGCAGCGGATGATATCGAGCGGCCGATTGTTGATGGCCGTGGCGAACATCACGCAGGTATCACGCTCCCGATCACTCATCAGTCGGGTCGGCTCGCGCTGCTTCTTCATGCTGATGCCGTGAACCTGGGCAATCATCTGCCCGATGCACTGATCCGAGGATTGGTCGTAGGAGAGGAACAGAACCGGATGGCCTTCCTCGACAGCATGATAGATGAGCTGCATGGTCAGGCTGGATTTGCCCTCACCCGATGATGACAGGAGGCCATAGAGGTTTCCAGCCTCGAATGCTGGCTCCGAAAGCACCCGCTGAATTTCGGGCAGAGCGATCGGCACCCCGACCACGCCATCACGCCGCGAGGATGCCTCAAACTTAGCGAGATACGAAGCGCCGGGGGACGCGCCGGACTTAAGGGCTGACAGCCGCTGACGGCGCTCCTTGAGGCGCTTCTCAAGCTGTTCGATCTCATCGTCCAGCGTCAGGAGGTTATGGCCTTCCTTGGCTATCTCCGCGGCGATGGTGGCTTCTCTGGCCAGTTGGCGACCGAGGGACATGCCCTTGATGATGTGCAGGGAAGGATCAAGCCGGCGCATGGTGGATGGCTCAAAGCCGAGGCTCATCAGGCGCGACATATAAAGCGCCGGAGACATGCCGCCCTCATCACCGGCATAGTCGGCCCTACCGCTGCGCGACTTGCTGAGAGTCTTCGGAAGGAAAGGCTTCAGCGATATGGCGGTAACCGGCTGCCCGCTCCGGAACAGCTCGATCGCTTCCTTGAAAACCAATTGGTGTATCTCTTCGGCGAAGTCCTCGAACTCCAGACCGCAATCGGTCAGGATGGAATTATTCGTCAGCATGCAGGCCAAGAACACTTCGGAAGCCTCAAAGGCATCGTCCTCGGTGATACGGTCGAACTGGCTGCGATCTACGGGGCCGCTCATGCTGCTTCCTCATTCTCGATCGAGGAAAGCCCGCCAGTAATCCGGCGCTCGGCAATGTCCGCGTATTCGGGGTTCAGTTCGATCATGACGCTGCGAAGGCCGAGCTGCTCGGCTACGAGCGAGACCGTACCGGCACCACCGAAGGGATCGAAGACGATGCCAGGTTCGGTACCGAAGACTTCACAGATTGGACCACAGCCAGCGGCAGATCCGCAGCACGCGCATATCTGCTTCGGCGTACCTGCCTTCATGCAACGTTCGGCAAGTGCCGGCGGGAACGTGGCGAAGTGCGCTTCGCGAAAAGCCTTTGGCGCGATCGACCAGACGTTTCGAGCGTTGCGAGTTTCGACCAGATCGCCAGTAGCGGCGGCAAATGATGGCTTGTTCTTGCGAAACGGGTCGTTTTCATCAGCCATCTTGCTGATACGATCGCGTCCTCGATCGGATTCCGCAGGATTGATCTTGTCCAGTCTGCCCCAGCCAACGCCCGTTTGTGATTTCTTGCGAGACACGGGAACTCGATCGACGTTCTGTCGACTGTTAGGCCCCGGCTTGCGAGCATGTGCGGTACCGGTGACCGGCTCGCGGATCTCCTCGTGCGCATAGAAGTAATCTTCTCCCTTGGTCAGGAGCCAGATTTTCTCGTGCGATGTGGTCGGACGGTCGTAAACCGATTCCGGCATGGGATTTGGCTTATGCCAGATGATCTCAGATCGGACGTACCAGCCATCCTCCTGCAGCGCGATCGCCAACCGGTTCGGTATCATGCAGAGGTCTTTTGACTTCAGCACGCCGCCAATCGTTGAGAATGGCTTGTCGCGAAACGTACGATCGTCTGTTCCGTCTGCCTTATAGGCTGCCGCCGACTTTCCATTTGGCGTCGTGGCATAGCAGTCACCATAGTTCAGCCAGAGCGTCCCGGCGGGCTTCAGCACGCGCCAGACCTCACGGAAGACGTTGACCATAACCTCGAGGTGTTCGCCCAGCGTCGGCTCGAGACCGATCTGACCGACAACGCCATAGTCGCGCAGTCCCCAATAGGGTGGCGATGTCACGACGCAATCGACCGAGTTCGCCGGCATAGACCGCATGACCTCAATGCAGTCACCAACATGCATGGTGCAGCGCCCGTCGAGAAGAGTTCGTGTCTGGCTCATGCTGCCACCGATGGGCGCTCATTGCGCTGCTGGATGAGTTTCAGCCAAGGCTCGTGATACCGGCCGGCGTGGACCTTCATGTCGCGGACGCCCCAGCAAATCGCGAGAGCGCATGCTTCGGCCGCGTTGTGGCCAAGAGCCTTCTGCTTAGGAAGCTGGATGCCCAGACGCTCGCATTCATCGACCGCGGCTGACTTCCAGTCCTTCTTGCCTTTCTTATCGACAGGAGGCTTGAAGCCTTCACCGAAGAACGACTTGCGCCAGGAGGCGGGCATTAGCGTGCCGTAGGGGATGCCGAAGTTGGCGAGCGTGGCGACGATGGCAGAGGTCGCGACCCAAGGATAAATCATGGCGTCGGCGCTGGTGTTGCCGACCTTGGCGAGGATCTGCTGCTCAAGCACTGCGAACTTCGGATATGCGCCATGCGCTTCCTTGTGCGCCCGCAGGAGCGCCGTGGTCTTCAATCCGATCTGGTCGCCAGTATAGTAGTGGTCAGCGCCGTCAGGCATCTGGAAGACGCCGCATTCGATGTGGGAGAAGTTACCGTCTGCCTTGCGGCGATCTGGGCTGTAGAGGCACCAACCAGTGCTCTTGGAGGGGTCGAAGCCGATGATGTAGGTCATGCCGCCGACTCCAGCAGAGGCTTGAGCTTCTTGTAGTGCCGCTCAACGGCCATGTACGGCATCTTGAGGATTGAGGCGCACTGAGCGACCTTCATCTTGCGGCGCATAAGGCCAAGCAACTCGTTGTCGAGATCGTCGCTCCATCGGCGCGTGGTGCCGGCCGCGCGGTTGCGAATGCTCGCCTCTTTGATCAGCAGCGCTTCCGACGCATCAGCCTCGACAAGCTTGTAGCCCTTGCCCCATACGGTTTCCACGACGAGACCGACGTCGGCCATAGCCGGTCTGATCTTGCACACAATGACATCCACAATCTTGATGTCTGGGCCTTCGCCGTTCTCGCCCATAAACACTGCGTCATAGATAGCCTCTTTGGTGGCCATGCGAGGGAAGCAGTCGGTCAGATACTTCGCTAGATTGAACTGCTGACGAGAGAGCTTGATAGTCTTGTCGCCGTTCGTGATCTGGCATGTGTTCGGATCGACCAGAAACCGCACATCCTCGACAAACTGGAGGCAGCAAGGGCAGATCAACGCATTACGCTTGGCGGGGATTTCAGGAAAGCTTTTTTCGGCCTGCATGGAATGCGCTCCATATTGAGGGAAAGAGAGCGCCGCATTTGCGCGGCTAGTTGGGCGGCTTGCGGGGATGAAAAGCCGCCGGGAGGAACTTCAGTGAACAGTGTCAGCGTCGGGGAATGGGTCCTCTTCAGACGCTGGCTCTTCCTTGTTCGACACCGCCTTGGCCGCGTTGCGCTTGTTCATCGCGCTTTCAAGGTTCTCGCGAACGATGCGCTGGCCATCATCCCAGCCGGAGAGCCACGTCTTGTCGTCCACGCTGCCGGCGTCGTAATTCGACACCCGATCGCGCGCCATGAGGCCTGCCGCCTGCCCTGCGGCGAAAATCTTCTGTTCCTTGGTGGCGCGGTCCGCCAGCAGATCGCCGTTCGGGTCTTCGTGGATCAGGCCAAGCCAGATGAGATTTTCCTTCTCCGACCGGTGCTTATCGACCGGCTTCTGCTTGTCTTCGGCTTGCAGGGCCTTGGTGTAGTGATCGATCTTGGCAGAGGGGAAGCCGTCATTCTGGGCCAGCTTCCGGTTCGCCTTCTTCTGCTCCCGCAGCTCGGCAATCTTGGCCTCGATGCTGATGTCCGTGCGGACGTGGTGAGCAAACAGAGCTTGGCGCTCCTTGTCCGTCAGTTCGTTTGAATTATGCCCTGCTGTCGCCATCGTCATTTTCCTTTCGCTTGTCTGACCTTCTCAGCCAGTGTTTGAATCTCGCGACCAAGATCTGCAAAAGCAGCATCGCCGTACCTCGCCTTGTCGATTTCGACCTCGTGTTTCAGTCTGCTTATCTGCCGCTCGCACAGGTCTAAGTATGCGGAGCGGACGCGCCCGAAGACGCTGATGCTTGGGTCTTTCGTCTCACCGTTCATGAGACGCCGGAGAGCACGTGTGCCAATGCCGCAATGCCTGGCGACTCTCTCAATTGCGTTGAGCTGATCGCCATTGCCGCGGCTCTCAAGCTCAACCATTCGACGCGCGTAACTCGCTGTCAGATCGTTTGAAAATTCGAGGGTACTCATCAACTTGGCCCTGTTTTCGTTTTCGCTAATTGTCTTCTGGTGGTCTGAAGTTTGACGCGTCATGTTCCGCCATCCTGTTAGGTTTGCCCTTGTCGGACGGCGGGATTGCCTTTCGGCGGTATGCTCATGGAGGACAGCGCGACATGCTTGCAGGCTGCGGCGCGCGTCCCTCTTTGGCTTTCAGACCGAGGGTTCCCGGTTCCGATGTTTGAGAAATTTGCCGACAGCGACGGCCAGAGGCAGCGTTGTCAGGAACCAGCCAGTGAGGGCGAGGAAGATTGTCATGCTGACACCGGCTGTTTGGATGGGGTGAGCAGAGACTTGAAGATCGAGATATCGGTCTTGCGATCGACAACCGGACGGAACCGGTACGATTCGAAGGCCGGCTCCAACATCAGGTTCAGAACCTTGCAGATCGGCGTGTTGTCGATTTCCTGCAGATGGATCATCTCCACACCGGTAATCGAATGATAGACAATGCCTCTGACTGTGTAGACGGCGTTCTGGTCAGGATAGATCGCTCCAGCCATCTCCCACTGCTTCCGGGTTTCCCCACCGTCTCTGCTCGAAACATCAACCAGAACGACCTTCTGGCCCACTCGGAAAATGCTCATGCCCTGTTCCTCTTCGTGTCTTTCCGTTCCCACACAGGCGAGCGAGGAGTGGCTTCGACTGCCATCTGCGCGTCTAGGTCGCCTTGGGCTGCTTTCGTGTCTGCTGGGTCTTCTGTGGGGCCGCGATGGCCGAAGTCCTCGCGGGGCTGGCGCATAATGCGGAGAACGTCGGGGTTGGTGACGGTGCGCATGTCAGTCGTCCTCGTATTTCGGAGGAGCTGGAAGCGGTCGCCACATCGTTGGCAGGAACGGTATGTCGATCCTGCTTTCGCAGACCGGCCATCTCGCGCCGGGTATCTGGCTATCGACCCACTGAAGGGTCACCCATTCGTCAGCAGAGATATTATGGGTCAGGCAGACGAGGATCTCGGTCCCATCCTTCGGAGCCGTGGCGATGTCCTGCCACTGGTCGCGCTGGCGCTCTGCGAGGATGGCTTCGGAGAGACCGACGACGACGCCCGCACCTTCCCAGCCTTCCTCGCGGATCTTCTTCACGATCGATCGCGCCGCCTCTACGATATCCGCCGGCATGTCGGTGAGAGAGGTCATGCGGCCTCGCTTTCGGGTGCGCAATGAAGGCCGCACTCCACGTCAAACTCGTAATTTTCATCATCCAGAAGACCGGGCATGAACGGCTGAGCCGCTACTTCGCGCTCAAGATCGGCATAGCTGTATTCCGTGGTGAAGCGGCGACCAGCTTCCGTGGCTTTGGCGCTGCGCATGGTGATGGATGCTTCACGCTCCTGCCACCAATCGGAAATGCCTGGGTTGTCGCGGATCAGCCGCTTAAGAGCGCCGCGCGATTTGAGCATGCAAAGATCACAGTTGCCCTCGTAGTCTCGGATACCGAGATCGAACCCTTGGGGCAGATCGTGCGTCAGGTTGATAGGGTCGGCGTTCTCGCCCAGCCAGAAAGGCAGTACGTGACCACGCTTCGTGTGATGCGCCTTCGCCATTGGCATGGAGGTCGTCCAGCGTTCCTTGCGCGCGTCATTTGCCGCAAGTTGCTTGAGAACTCGGTGCCCCTCGTCGTAACGAAGGCCAATGACATTCGTCCAATGGGTCCAGCCAAGGTTGAGGCAGAACTGCTTCATCACGCGGACCTTGAGTTCGCTTGTGCAGAAGCGGGTGACTGCGTTCGGCAAATAGCCCTTCTTGTCGATAAGAGCCTTGAATGGCTCACCGAGGCGAGCGGCGCTGTTGAAGCCGACCTCGTCGTAGCCATCGGCGGTATACTCAAGCCAATGGATCTTCACATTCCAGCGCGATCCGCACTCATGGACGAACCTCAGCGTCTCTTCGCGCTCCTTGCCGGTGTTTGCGAAGACAACCACCACATCATCAGGCAGCTTGCCATCATACGCTTTGAGTATCTCGTGGAGCATGAAGGCCGAGGTGCGACCGCCGGAGAACGAGATCAGCGCTGGGCCGGTGATGAGGTACGGGTTCATGCCGACACCTGTTCGGTCTGGTGTTTCTGCTCGGCTTCGTTCAGCCACTCGACCATCCGCTGGTACGTCTTGATGTTGAAACCCAGCTCGGGGTTCTCGACGCGCGAAAGGAACTTGCTATCGTTCACGGCAGCGATGCTCATTGCCGAGAAGCTTGTCTTGGTCGCCTTGCGGAACGCTTCGGCGCGAGCGATCAGGCTAGTCCTGATCTCGTGTGCGGTGATTTCTGGTTGCTGGGTCATGACGTTCATATTCGGGATTTGTCCCGAATTGTCAAGGGATACTTCCCGATGGACGTGATATTTCCCGAAATGCGATACTCCGGTATGGAAACGTCTCTGCAAAAACGCCTGAAAATCCGAATGGATTTGATGAACATGAATGCGCTTCAGACCGCCAAGAAGGCTGGACTGGGCGAAAGCTTTGTGCGCGATATCCTTCGCGGGAAGTCGAAGAACCCCGGCGTCGAGAAGCTTGAACGCCTTGCGGCCGCACTCGATACCAACCTCGACTGGTTCACCTCATCGGCCGAATTCGACAAGTCGCCGGCCAAGCCAAAGACCGTCGAAGGTCTGGATGTCGTCGGGTCCATTCAAGCTGGCAACTGGATCGATCGCAGCGTCATCGACGAGGAAAGCGAGAGAGAAATCATCCCTGTGGCCCGCGATCAGCGTTTCCCACACGCAAAGCAGTATGCGCTTGAGGTGATCGGGGACTCGATGGACCTGGAATATCCTGACGGGTGTTTCGTGACCTGCGTCGATTTCTGGGATAGCGGCCTAAGCCTGAAGGACGGGCACATCATACACGTCGAGCGCCATAACGGCCCACTGGTCGAGATGACGCTGAAAGCCGTGGAAACGATCGATGGCGTCCAGATGCTTGTCCCGCGCAGCTCCAATGCTCGCCACAAGGCCATCCCATTGGAAGGTGACGGCGGGACAGAAATCCTCGTGAAGGGCATCGTCACAGGCAGCTACAAGCGCGCAATCCTCTGAAATTCATATGGACACCCGTGGTCCCTATGATTTGAGCGATTCATATGGACACCCGTGGTCCCTCCTTACGCGTGCGCGCGCAGCGTAGCTTTCATGGGGTTCCACCCCACACCCCGCAAGGAGCTTCGCCCCTTGACCCAAAGCGAGCGCATTCGCGCCCGCCGTAACCACGATTGATCCTTGCATCCGTGGATAGCTCACAGGCTTTTGCTTTTGAGGATGGTCTTAAAAAATCAGCGGACGTGTATGCCACTAAGGTCAGAAGGGACAGATAGCCGGATGCGGCGTCCCTTCGTCATCTTCCCAGACTTTTCGATCCAGCCAGGTTCTGCCGTTATCAGGCCGAAGCCCTTAAGCACGCCCAACTCACGCGAGACAGTTTTTGTCGTGCAGTGACCGCCAGCTAGGGCGAACTCCTCGTTCGTCTCCCAGCACTCGCACGCGTCGAAATCAAAGACCTCTTCCAATATCGCGATGATCCTGAATGAGCCACCGCGCTTGTTCAGCACCTGCATGGCGACGTAGCGCCAATCCTTGAATTGCTGGTGCCGCTCTGATGCCGATGGCGCCCATCGGTTCGGGTATCGAATCGCCCGCGTCTCCACGGCCTTACGATGCTTTCCCGTCAATGCTGGCTGAAAATTTTCCGGCTTCATTTCCAATGCTATACGGGACATTTCCCGACTAGGCAATAATTATTCGGGATTATTCCCTTGCATTCGGGATTTGTCCCGAGTATAAAAGGATCAGACAGCGAGACGAAGAAGAGCATCTTGGCTCCGATCTCTTGCTCACACCAGCAGCGAACTAACGGCTCACCTGAGCTTCGCTGAGAGAGAGGATGGGATCAGTATGGCAAAGATTGAAGTCAGGCATTTGGATCTCGAGAAGGCAGCTTGCCGGAAGGCAATACAGCTACTCGACGCAAAGAAAATAGACACTGCTTGGGGCGCAAACGGTCTTGTCGGCGAAACGGCGATCCAGCTCCTGAAAACAGAAGAATTTCTGATCCCACGCGACATCATGGGTCTGCAGAAAACGCCAGCCACCCGTGAAGAAGCAGATCTCACGGCCCGCCTGATCATGGCCGGCATGTGCGGCGATTGGCCTGAAAAGTACGGCTATTACCCCGACGATCCGCGCGCCAAAGCAATCCTCCGCGCCGCCTGACCGCCTTCGGCATCGCCTCCCCGTCGAGGCGATATCGAAAGCTATCCGTCGCAAGGCCCGACGCCAAAGGCCCACCCAATTCGACCTCATGGAGGCATGACAATGACAGACACAGTGAAGCATACGCCGGGGCCTTGGAAGGTATTCAATAGCACGGATGTTTTCCCAGACGACAATGACCGCGAAGGCGAGCGTCAGATCGCAGACTGCGCGATGTCACACGCTATGCCGTTTAGTGAAGAGCAAGCCAACGCTCTCCTTATCGCCGCCGCCCCTGAGTTCCTGCTTGCCGCAAAAAAGCTAATTGGTGCTTTTGACGATCTGAAGTCCAAGACGACTTTGGAGAGGATTGTCACAGGACGTTCGGACGCCGAGTTGCGGAAGGCTAGCGACGAAGCAATCTCTGAACTGCGCGCCGCCATCGCGAAAGCGGAGGGCCGGTCATGACCCGCACCCACACCATTCAGGCGGACGAGACCCTTATTGCCGTCGTCTGCAGCCAGACCATCAAGCGCAGCTACGTCCGCGAAAGCTCGTTCTTCGGCAAGTCGATGACGCCGGCAGAAATTCTGGACGAACTGGCGGATGACGAGATTGTCGCCGTTCGCCGCCTGAATGTCGAGACATGGGTTTCCGAGGACATCACCGAGGAATGCGCCCGCCTTTGGCTTTATGCCCGCGAAGAAAAGATGGGCGTCGAGCTGAATGATGCACCCGATTTCCCGGCCTTCGTCACCGGCAGCCGCGCATGGAAGCTCTGGAAGGACGATCTGGAAGCAGAAGCCCGCCAGCCGGTCACCCGTCCCTATTCCACCCTTAACAACCGCACGCAAGGCACTGGCCGAGCTTATGGGGAGGCAGTTCGATGAACACGATCGAGATTTACCGGGCCGCAGCGGCTGCCCGCGCCATGAGCAAGGAATTGGATGTAGCTCTGGCTTTTGCAGATGCCGGTATGACCAAGCATGCAGAGACACGAGTTTGCATGGCATTGGCCGCGCTTCCGATGCTTGCTCACGAGATCGGCTACCGCGTCGAGAAAGTCTCGCCAGACACGGCATCTTCTCCCCGCACCGACGTTCCCATGTTCAAGCCCTGCGCTGGCCTCTCCGATGCAGGAGTGCCGGTATGAGCGAGATCGAAAAACTCACCGCAGAGCGGAATCTGTTTAAGGGCAAATATCGCTCGATCATCACTCTTCTCGATGAAGCCCGCGTGGCCATTCAGGAAGTCGTTGATCACGTAGCAGACGAAGGCGACCGCCGTTACTTCGGCAGCACGAACCACGCCGACCGACTGCATGACCTCGTCAACGACATGGATGGGTGGTCCTTCGATGCCATGTTGCCCAAGGGCGACATCAACAAGATGGAGCGCGATCCATACGAGGTATGTCGTGATCTGCGCGCCGCACTTGCCGCCAAGGATGCCGAGATCGAGGCAGCGAACGCCGAACTGGCTCGCCTTCGTCGCGAGTGCAGCGATGGTCTAGATGCCCTGTCGGATATCGATGACTTCTGGGAAGCGTGCCCGTACCCGGAAAACCGGAAGCACCTTTCGCCGGCAGAGCAGATTTCCAGCCTCGACAACGAACTGAACGCCGCCCGAGACGAGATCGAGAAGCTGAAGGCGGCGCTGAAACATATCGCAGGTGAAAGCGGCCAGTTCGGCTTTCCATGGCCTGAAACTCACGTCGATTATCCGGCCTTCGCGCTTCTCACCGCCCGCGCAGCTCTCAAGGGAGACGCGGCATGAGCAAGAAGTATCGCGCCGAACAGACCGTAGCCATCAGTGGATGGGAATGCGGCACCGAGATAGAAATCAACATGGTGATCACCTTCACGGTCCATCCGGGCAGCAAGGCCACCGAGATCGATCCGGCAGAAGAACCCGCCGTCGAGGTCGATAAGGTCCGCTTCTTCGACGGCACCGACGAGATCCAGCTTCCTTGGTCTATCGAGGACCGCATGACCAGCCGTTCCGAGTTCAAGAACTGGCTCATGGGTGAAGCTGCCGATCAGCACGAAATGGCCTTCGCCGACGCCGCTGACCACAAGCGCGAGATGATGCGGGAGGCTTACGATGGCTGAAGACCACCCCTGCATGATCCGCGAGTTCGACGGCTGCCTCTGCCAGTCTGCCGCTGATTGCCAGAGCTTCGCCGCTGAACAGAAGCGCAAAGGCCGCGACCTCGGAACTTTCAAGAAGGAACGGCCGGCTCCAGTCGTAGGGCCGACAGCGCGAGACACCATCGTCGTCGCCATCGCGATCTGCGGCGTTGTCGGATCGGCTTGGGGAGCCATTCATCTCGACCGGCACTACAAGGCCGATGATCTCCGCACGCAAGAAAGCCGGGTGACATGGCTGAGATAATTGACCCACTCGGCAATGAAAGATCAATCGGCGGCTTGGCGCTCGGCGTCGTCGCTCAGGCAAGACAGAAAATGGAGGCACGACAGGCATTCATATTTCGTGTCGCAAACTATTGGTTCGAATATGAGCCTGAGACTGGCCTGGTTAGGTGGAAGAGAAAGCCAAGTGGTATTGTTCGTGTAGGTCAGATCGCAGGCCGTAAAAGTAAAAATGGCAAAAATACCTACATCCGCATCAAGGTGGAGGGGAAGGACGTCCTTGCCCACCAGATAGCCTACGTCATCCATACCGGGACTCTGCCAAATGGTCCAATAGATCATGAGAATGGTGACGGTACCGACAATAGGTTCGTCAATATTCGCGTCACTTCTTTCGAAGGCAACGCCAAGAACAAGCGCTTAGACCAACGAAATGCTTCTGGCGTCATGGGCGTCTCTTTCCTACCCCGCATAGGTAAATGGCGGGCTCGGATAGGTTCCAAGAAAAAGCTTCATCACATCGGAAACTTCGACACTCGAGAGCAGGCTATCGCCGCTCGACTTGCCGCAGAACGTGATCACGGATTCCATTCAGGACATGGGAGAAAAAAATGACCACCGCAATCGATATCCAGCGCACAGAGAACATGCCTGCACAGGCAGCCGCACCGATGACACCCATGGAGATGGTGGGCCGCGCTCTGGAGATGGGCGTGTCAGCCGACATCCTCAAGCAGATGATGGACCTTCGCGACCGGGAAGATGCCAAGCAGGCCCGCAAGGCATTCGATGCTGCCATTTCCAAGGCCAAGTCCCGCATGTCGCCTGTGGTCAAGAATGCGACCGGCCACAACAGCAAGCGCTATGCTGACTTCTCCGCAATCGCCCGCATGGTCGATCCGATCCTTTCGGAATACGGCCTGTCCTATCGCTTCAAGACCACTCAGATCGATAAGATCACCGTGACCTGCGTTCTATCCCACGAGGATGGCCACTCAGAGGAAACGACGCTTTCGGCACCCTCGGACACCACCGGCAATAAGAACGCTATCCAGGCCATCGGCAGCACGATCACGTATCTGTCGCGCTATTCACTTATGGCTTCGCTCGGTCTTTCCGCATCGGAAGACGATGACGGCCGCGCTGCCGGCCGGTCGGACGACCAGAACCGCACGATCACGCCCGAACAGGTAAAGACGGTCCTGCAGCTCATCGAAGAGACTGAATCGGACATCGCTCAGTTCTGCCAAATGGGCAAGATCGACTCCGTTGCCGACATGCTGGCCAGCCAGTTCGATAGCGCCGTGCGCCTGCTCAATCAGAAGAAAGCAAAGCTGGGTCAGAGGGTCGCGTCATGATGCAGGTCTTTGATTTCGAGCAGGGAGAGGGAGAATGGTTCCGTGCCCGCATGGGCATCCCCACAGCAAGCAAGTTTGCCACGGTGATGGCCAAGGGCGAGGGAAAGACCCGCAGCGAGTACATGCGCAAGCTGGCCGGGGAAATCCTCACTGGTGAACCGCAGGAGAGCTTTTCCAACGGCCACACCGAACGTGGCAACCAGATGGAAGATGAAGCCCGTCAGACGTATGCGTTCGTGGAGAGCGCTGAAATACGGCGGGTCGGATTCATCCGCAATGGCGACAAGGGAGCAAGCCCTGATAGTCTGGTGGGGAACAACGGAGGCTTAGAGATCAAGACCGCTCTGCCTCATATCCAGATCGATCGCCTTGAGCGCGACCGCCTGCCGCCAGAGCATAAGGCTCAGGTTCATGGCAACATATGGCTGTCCGAGCGGGATTGGTGGGACTTCGTTTCCTACTGGCCAAAGCTGCCGATACTGACCGTCCGCGTGTACCGTGACGAGGATTACATCAAGACCATGGCTGACGAGATCGACCGGTTCAACGACGAACTGGCTGCGCTTGTCGAGCGGATCCAGCGCTATGGCGTGAAGGAGGCGGCATGATGAACCGCCAGACAGTCACCATCAACGGGCCGGAAGATCGCCAACGGATCGCTACATGGGCGCGAAACGTCGATGAAGGCACGATTGTCGAGTTCCGCAAGAAGACCCGCAGCCACGAACAGAGCGCCAAGATGCACGCCATGCTTGGCGAGGTGGCAAACCAAGTCGTCTGGTACGGCACAAAGCTGAAGGTCGAAGACTGGAAGAACATGTTCACCGCCTCGCTCCGCAAGGCTCAGGTGGTTCCAGGCATCGACCCCGGCACCGTTGTCCCGCTCGGCATCCACACATCGACCATGACCGTGGACGAGATGAGCAACATGATCGAGGCCATCTATGCCTTCGGCGCCGATCCAGAGCACCCGGTCACATTCAAGGAACCGCAGCCAGACACCAATTCCGGCAGCCCCTCGCCGGAAGCTGATGACGCCCCCATCACGTCGTCAGCAAAGCCGGAGGTTTCCCCCGCCTCCGGCTCACCCATATCTCCGCTGAATAAGGCGGAGCTGATCGAGTGCTGCCGCAAGCTCATGGAAATACCAGCTATCAAAGAACTTGAGCCCCAGGCCAAGAGATCTGTGCTGGAAGCGGCGAAGGACGGTTGGAAGGAAACACTACACCCCGACCTTCACGACCACCTGAAATCGTTCTTCGTGTCTGCTGACGCTCAGATCAAGGCGGACCCGAAGGTTTACCCATCATTGCGAGCCAGCGCGTTCCAGCACTTCGCTGAGGTGCTCGACTGCAAGGCCGCTGATATCGGAGGCGAGGCATGATTGAGGCGTTCCCACTTTCATGGCCGCACGGATGGCCGCGCACCAAGCAGCCGACGCGTTCTCGCTTCGATGTACCATTCACCTCGGCACGCGACGGGCTCATGGAGCAAATCCGTTTGCTTGGTGGCCGGCTGCCAATCCTCTCTAGCGATCTTGAGCTTCGCCGTGATGGCCTGCCCTACGCCAATCAACGCGAACCGGCAGACAAAGGCGTTGCCGTCTACTTCGAATGGAAGGGCCAGCAGCGGGTGTTCGCCTGTGACCGGTGGGACCGGATCAAGGACAATATTCGGGCGCTGGAGAAGACCATCGAGGCCATTCGCGGCATTGAGCGATGGGGCGCTTCCGACATGCTGGAGCGTGCCTTTACCGGATTCACGGCTTTGCCCTCTCCTGGCGCCAAGAAAACATGGCGCGAAGTGCTTGGCTTCCCGGCCGGTGCCAACCCTGACCGAGAAGGCATTGATATCGAGTTTCGCCGAAAGGCCAAGGCTGCTCACCCAGACGCCGGCGGCAGCACGGAAGCAATGGCCGAACTGAATGCCGCTCGCGCAGAAGCCCTTAAGGAGATCAAGGCATGACAGACGTTGGCACCACAAAGCGCCGATCAATGTCTCCGACCCGTCGCCTTCGCATATGGGAGGCTCATGGCGGCGTTTGTTGCCTCTGCCAGACCAAGATCGACGGTGTGCGCGAGGCGTGGACCGTTGAGCATCTGAGGGCCTTGGGGCTGGGCGGTGAAGACGAGGACGCGAACTGCGCACCGGCCCACGAAACCTGCCGCCGCAAGAAGGACAAGGTGGACGTTTCCGCCATCGCGAAGGCGAAGCGGGTCAAGGCCAAGCACATCGGCGTGGCAAAGGCCAAGTCATCACTCTCCCATCCACAATTCAAGCGCCTGATGGACGGCACCGTAGTGCGCCGGGACACAGGAGAAATCGTCGGAGGGAACCGGACATGACCACCGAAGCACTCACCGCAATCGACGTTGACGCACTTGCTCAAGAAATCCGTCGCGTGGACGGCAATCATTCTCTTGGGGCCGGCGCACTTGCTGAGGCACTGCTGCCGTTCCTCTCCCAATCTCAGACGGTAGGTACACCATCGCCCCAGGATCATTTGCGGGTGAAGCCGCTCGAATGGAGAGCGTTGGCTGTCACGGATCGCGAAGCCGCCGTAGCCGATAGCATCCTTGGTAAGTGGGAAGTCTGGCATTTCCCAGGTGGTGGAACCTACATCATGAAGCCCGGCGAGCATCAGGGCACGATCTACGAAGACAGCTATGACGAGGCGAAAGCCTATTTGGAGCGTGTCTATCAGCGCCGGATTGCTCCAGCACTCACCACGGAGGGCCAGCCATGAGCAAGCAGGTCAACCGTTCCCTCAAAGACAAGGCGATGGATCACATCGATCACGCCCTTGGCCGTCCGGTAGATCCCACCGGTGAGACATATCGCAACCACTTCGCAACGGATGCCGATAGCAAAGAAGGAAAAGCCTTCGACGCATCGCCCTATTGGGACAGGCATCCCAGCGCAGATCCGGGACGGCTGACATTCTTCTTTGTCAACCAGGCCGGTCGTGAAGCGCTCAAGCGCCACTTGATAGAGATTGGCGACAAGCATCGTATTTTCGACGTCTCATTCAATGGATTCACCCAGCCCGTCGTCGCTGAGAGCGCGTCGAAAGCTCGATACAGCCTTTGGCTCGATATCTCGGATTGCTTCGCCGACCTCAGCTTCAAAAAGTTCTGCCAATCCGCAACTGTGAGGGTCGCAGCGTGACAAATCCTGACATCCACAACTGCCCGATCTGCGCCGAGCCGTTCAAGCCGGACGATATCTGTGCCAGCGACATCACCGAAGGCACCTGCCACGCGGCATGCCTGGAAGGCTCGCCCGTCGTCGACCTCGAAACCGGCGAAGAGACCGGCGGCACGGTCGATACCTACCCTTACAGCGACGTCATGGAACCGCCGCCGCCCGAAACGAATACAACGGGCTGGGAAGACGAGTTCAACGCGCTGTCACCCGAAGAGCAAGGCAAGATCAGGCACTGTGCTGATACGTTCGGCGTTCCATTGATCGCCGCATACCACCGGGCGAAGGATTTGGATGTCATCGAAGCCTCGCCATCCCCGCAAACGAGGACGCTTGGGGGTGGCGAATGAGACCAGAAGCATTGATGAAGATGGGTGCTGCGACGGCGCTGGTTGGATTTGTCGGCGTCCTGTTCCCGCCCGAGGGGACGGGCGTAATGGCGGCAATACTCATGGCCATGGGCGCATGCCTGTTCGGCAAGGGCTATGGAGTGTGGGAGGAGAGGAACAGATGACCCGAGCCGCATTCCGGCAAGCTGACATGGAGCGCATATTCCGGGCAGCCAAAAGCCAGGGTATGGCGGTAACGATTGATATCAGATCACTGGTTGTTACCGCTATTCCAGATATCCACAGGCCAGAGGCGGTTGACGTCGACCATGGCCGGCCCCGCATTCTCCCGCTGGGCAATCTCGCCCCAGATGGAGAAGAGAACTTTGAGGACTGATAGGCCCGGATACCAGTACCGGGCGAACAAGGACGGCACGATCGTCCACTACTGGAACCCGCGCAGAGCGGTTAAGGGCTGCTCACCCAGCCTTTCCACGATAAGACTGCCCGACGACAGCACCGACGAGCAGATCGCAGCAGAGTGCCAGCGTCTCACGAATCAGTTGCGTGAGGAATTCCGCCTACTGGACGCACCTGTCGAGTTCGACGGAACAATCTCGTCTCTGATCAAGTGCTACCGCTACGACAAGACGAGCTCGCTGCACAGCGTCAAGCACTCCACCAAGATCCGTGACTACGAGCCGAGCCTGCGCGTTCTCGACAAGAGCGTTGGGAAAAGGCGTATCGACCGTTTGGTCGCATCTGACTTCAAGCGGTGGTACGCGGACTGGCGCAGGAAAGGCCACAGACGAGCGTCAGGCGCAATTAAGCTTCTGCGGGTGATAATCTCCTACGGAGCAGGAGAACGCCTCCACGGATGCGCTCAGGCCAGAATGATCCTATCCGACATGCGCTTTGAACAGCCCGCTCCTCGTACGGTCGCAATGACCTACGAGCAATGCCAGGCGATCGTGAGGCAAAGCATTGAGATGGGCTGCCCCTCGATAGGATTTGTCGAAGCTCTGAAGTTCGAGACAGCTTTGCGCCGTATCGACGTAATCGGGGAATGGGCACCTACGCCTGAAGGTGGGGAGTTCCGCTGGTCAGGCCTAATGGCCAAGGACATTTCAAAAGAAATGATCCTGACACTCAAGACGAGCAAGACAGGTGCCGCGGTAGCGAGAGATTTGAAAAGCTATGCCCTAGTCGGGGAAGCCATGGCGGCTTATCGTATACCGGACATTGGTCCGGTGGTGATCGATGAGGATCACGGAAAGCCGTACTGGGAGAATCGTTACACCGAGAAATTCAAGAAGGTGCGCGATGCGGCCGGCGTTCCATCGGACGTGTGGTCTATGGACTCTCGGGCTGGTGCCGTTTCGGAGACGGTCGAAGCGACAGGGTCTCTTGAGGCAGCCAGGGAATTAGCAACCCACACCACGACAAAGACCACCCGACGCTACAGCAGAGGCGACGGATTGGAGGCGAGCCGCAAGGTGGCCGAAGCACGTGCTGAAAAGCGCAAGTGACATGATCTGACACGAGTGACACGCGGTATAGCTAAGTGGTTGAGTTTACTGGAGCGGGTAGCGGGAATCGAACCCGCGTATTCAGCTTGGAAGGCTGCTGCTCTACCATTGAGCTATACCCGCGGGGTCTGGTTCGATCCATGCAACGAAATGGTGGAGGGAGTTGGATTTGAACCAACGTAGGCGTAGCCAACGGATTTACAGTCCGTCCCCTTTAACCACTCGGGCATCCCTCCAGTATTTCGTCTGGATCGAGAACCAAGCTCTTCAGAACGTTGGGCGAAACCGCCGTCTCGTTCTGTGCGGCGTATATGACGGCCACTTTCGCTGCTGTCAACACGGGGAGAAACGAAAAGTTCGGAAAAAACACAGATTGATGTGTCAGGCTGATGAATGCCCCCTAACCCTGTGGATAGCGCCGGCTACTGCCAAACCGGGTGAAACCCGTGCATGTGGGGCTTTGCCGGACCATCGGCTGGCGCTATAAGGCGTCATGACAAAAAACGATCCAAACGACAAAGCCGGCCGCGACAGCCATTACGCCACCCTGCGCCGCAATGTGCGCGATGCCAAGCGCGAGCGTGGCGAGATCCCGACACCGGATCCGCGCAAGCGCCCGAAACCCGCGCATGAGAACTGGAAGGCGCCGCAACTGCAGCCCGACCAGGTCTTTCTCTATGGCCTGCACACCGTGCGCGCCGTCATCGACAACCCCGAGCGCCAAATCGTCAAACTGACGGTCACGCAGAACGCCTTCGTGCGCCTCGACATCGGTGAGTCCCACGCACTGCCCTTCCCGGTCGAGTTCGTGTCGCCGCAGGATATCGACAAACATCTCGGCCCCGACGCCATCCACCAGGGCGCGATGATCGAAACGAAGCCGCTGCCGGTGCGTCGCCTGGAAGCCTTGAAGGAAAGCAATCTCATTCTCGTGCTCGATCAGGTCACCGATCCGCACAATGTCGGCGCCGTCATGCGTTCGGCGGTTGCCTTCGAGGCCGGCGCCCTGATCACCACGCAGCGACACAGCCCGACCGAGTCCGGCGTGATGGCGAAGTCTGCCTCCGGCGCGCTTGAAATGATCCCATACATCCAGATCGGCAATCTGGCCGATGCGCTGGGCGAACTGCGGAAGCTCGGCTTCCAGACAATCGGGCTTGATTCGGAAGGGCCGGCTCCGCTCGAAGGCACATTTGCCGGGGCTAAGGTTGCGCTGGTGCTCGGTTCAGAGGGTAAGGGCCTGCGCCAGAAGACGCGCGAAACCGTCGACGCGCTGGCACGTCTCGACATGCCAGGCGCCATCAAGTCGCTGAACGTTTCGAATGCGGCGGCTATCGCGCTTTATGCGGCGCGTCAGCATCTCGCCAAGGCTTGATCCGGCCTTAGTGCAAAGCCGTCGCCCGTCTGTCGAAACAGCGCATGCGCTCGGGCGGCGTCGCATTGCCGCCATCGCGCACGTCAGCGGCAAACTGGATCGAGCCGATCAGTTCGAGATCGAATAGCGGCTTGGAAATAACGCCAAGGGTGCCGGGAATACCGCTAGCGATCGCTTCCGGATTGGCGGTCATGAAAATGACCGTCAGCCCGCGCGCCGCCAGTTCCCGGCCGATATCCGGCCCGGTCGCTCCATCCTGAAGATGAACATCGACAAGTATGATGTCGGCGTCATCGCCGGCATCGAGTGCATCGGCCTGATTGGCCGCTATGCCTGCCACTTCATGACCAAGGGCCAGCACGGCGTCCTCGATATGTAGCGCGATCAACAGCTGGTCTTCTACGACGAGAATCCGATGCGGCATGTGCCCCTCTTCGTTTTATGACTAGGTACAATGACGCGCACGCGGTTTTGTTCCACAACCTCTAATAATTGATGCGCGCGTGAGTGGAGGTCACCAAGGCCTTTCTCAAAAGGCTGCGCGTCATAAAGCGAATCGGATAGACAGGATCGCATGATTCGGAACCGCCCATGAGCCTCGCCTATCTCGATAAACTCAACGATGCCCAGCGCCGCGCCGTCGAGCATGGCGCGGCCGATGCAAAAACCGGCGACAGCGGCCCGCTTCTGGTGATTGCCGGCGCTGGCTCTGGCAAGACCAACACACTGGCGCACCGCGTCGCTCACCTGATCGTCAACGGCGCCGATCCGCGCCGTATCCTGCTGATGACCTTTTCCCGCCGCGCCGCCTCCGAAATGGGCAAACGCGTCGAGCGCATCTGCGGACAGGTGCTCGGCGCCAATGCCGGCGTGATGACCGATGCACTGGCATGGGCCGGCACGTTCCACGGTATCGGCGCGCGACTGATGCGCATCTATGCGGAACAGATCGGCCTCGATCCGGATTTCACCATCCACGACCGCGAAGACAGTGCCGACCTGATGAACCTCATCCGGCATGAGCTCGGTTTTTCCAAGACCGAAAGCCGGTTTCCCACCAAGGGCACCTGCCTCGCCATCTATTCACGCGTGGTGAATTCGGAAGCCGCGCTCGGTGAAGTGCTGAAGACGTATTTTCCATGGTGCGCCGCATGGGAAGCGCAGCTGCGCGAACTGTTTGGCTGTTATGTCGAAGCCAAGCAGACCCAGAACGTCCTCGATTACGACGATCTTCTGCTCTATTGGGCGCAGACCATGTCGGAACCGCTGCTGGCTGCCGATATCGGTGCGCGCTTCGATCACGTTCTCGTCGACGAATATCAGGACACCAACCGTCTGCAATCGAGCATCCTGATGGGCTTAAAACCCGGTGGCCGCGGCCTGACCGTCGTCGGCGACGATGCGCAGTCGATCTATTCGTTTCGCGCCGCCACCATCCGCAACATTCTGGATTTTCCAAAATCCTTCGAGCCGCCCGCCGATATCATCACACTCGACCGCAATTACCGCTCCACCACGACGATCCTTGCCGCCGCCAATGGCGTCATCGATCTCGCCCGCGAGCGGTTCACCAAGAACCTGTGGACCGAACGGCAATCGGCCGAGCGCCCTCGCCTCGTTTCCGTGCGCGATGAAACCGAGCAGGCCAACTACGTCTGCGAAACGATTCTCGAAAACCGCGAAACTGGCATGACCTTGAAAAATCAGGCCGTGCTGTTCCGCTCCTCCAACCATTCCGGCCCGCTGGAAGTGGAGCTTACCCGCCGCAACATTCCTTTCGTGAAATTCGGCGGCCTGAAATTTTTGGACAGCGCCCACGTGAAGGATCTGCTGGCAGCATTGCGTTTTGCCCAGAACCCGCGCGACCGCGTCGCCGGTTTCCGGCTGATGCAGTTGATCCCCGGCGTCGGCCCACAAACCGCTGGAAAAATCCTCGACGCCATCGCGACCGATCCCGAACCGCTGGCGGCATTACAGGAAATCCCTGCCCCGCCCCGCAGCGGCGAGGACTGGACGACATTTGTCGCGATGCTGGCCTCGGTACGTCGCGGCGAAGGCTGGCCATCGGAAATCGGCACGGCGCGCAACTGGTACGAACCGCACCTGGAGCGCATCCACGAGGATGCCGACACCCGCAAGGCCGACCTGCTGCAACTGGAACAGATCGCCTCCGGTTATGCATCCCGCGAGCGGTTCCTCACCGAACTGACGCTCGATCCGCCCAGCGCCACCAGCGATCAGGCCGGCGTACCGCTGCTCGACGACGATTACCTGATCCTCTCGACCATCCATTCGGCCAAGGGGCAGGAATGGCGCTCGGTCTTCGTGCTGAACTGCGTCGACGGCTGCATTCCCTCCGATCTCGGTGTCGGCACCAGCGCCGAAATCGAGGAGGAACGCCGTCTGCTCTATGTGGCTATGACGCGGGCCAAGGACAGCCTGCATTTGGTGACGCCGCAGCGCTTCTTCACCCACGGCCAGCATTCACAGGGCGACCGGCATGTCTACGCCGCCCGCACCCGCTTCATCCCGGCAACGCTTCTGCAGTTTTTCGAAACCACCGCTTGGCCGGTGGTGGAGCCGATGTCGGAAGCGGAAAAGGCGGCGCGCAAACAGGTGCGCATAGATGTGACGGCGCGGATGCGCGGCATGTGGCGGTGATTTGAGCCTGGACTAAAGGCTTTTCATTCACGGCAACGCCATGACCACCATTGAGGATGGCCATTTTGTGTAATTACCCAAGTTAGGATGCCTTTGTGAGAAAGCGCAAAGGAATGTGCGACGTCACCAATGACACCACCCCCAACAATCCCGGCTGACGTATTTTTGACGGAAAACGTATCGGTCCCAAGCGCACTTTTCCGACTTGTGAAAATCCAATTTACCGGCTCGGTCGTTCCTATTGTACGAGCAACTCGAAGCTCTACCAGACTCCCCACCACATCAACTTTTACTTGATCTACCTCCTCAAAGCGGTTGAGCTGGCTAGAGCTTTCTTGAAAATGGCAAGCCAGCATCTGTCCGTCTGCCGCTTCTGCCGTTCCAGCTGCGATAAAGAGCAACGCGATCATCGATAAGATTGTGAAGCGCATATTGGGTCCCACATCAAAAGTTGGGCTGACAGTCGCTTTCATTAGGCATTTACGCGTCCGGCACATTTTCCTCCAGCTCCTTCAGCCAAACCCGCGCATTGCCATCGGACGGCGCGCGCCAGTCGCCACGCGGCGACAACGAGCCCCCGGATGTGACTTTGGGCCCATTCGGCGAGGCCGAGCGCTTGAACTGGCTGATGGTGAAGAATCGAAACAAAAACGTCTGCAGCCATTTGCGGATGGTCGCCAAATCGTATGCGCGGCGTTTTTCATCCGGGAAATGGGACGGCCATGCGCCGGCCGCCACGTCGCTCCAGGCGTGATGGGCCAGATAGGCGATCTTCGATGGTTTCAAACCATAGCGCGTCAGATAATAGAGCGTGAAATCGTGCAGGTCATAAGGGCCGATCTTGTCCTCGGTGCTCTGGATCACGCCGTCTTCACCGGCCGGCACAAGTTCCGGCGAGATAATCGTGGCGAGCACGCGCTCCAGCGTCGCATTCGCCTCGGCATCGAAACTGCCGCTGTTGATCACCCAGCGGATCAGATGCTGGATCAGCGTCTTGGAGACCGAACCGTTGACATTGTAATGGCTCATCTGGTCGCCGACGCCATAGGTGCACCAGCCCAGCCCGATTTCCGAAAGATCACCGGTACCGAGCACGATGCCGTTGCGCTGGTTGGCGGCGCGGAACAGAAAGTCGGTGCGCAGGCCCGCCTGCACGTTTTCAAACGTCACGTCATAGACCGGCTCGCCACCGGAAAACGGATGGCCGAGATCCTTCAGCAGTTGCAACGCCAGCGGCTTGATATCCACCTCTTCCGCCGTGATGCCAATGCTGCGCATCAGCGACCATGCATTGCCGAGCGTTTCGTCACCGGTGGCAAAACCCGGCATGGTGAAGCCCAGAATATCAGTGCGCGGCCAGCCGAGACGGTCAAACGCCCGCGCCGCCACCAACAAGGCATGGGTGCTGTCGAGACCACCGGAAATGCCGATGCACAGTCGTTTGATGCCGGTGGCCTTCAGGCGCTTCATCAGCCCCTGAACCTGAATGTTGAATGTCTCGTAGCAATCCTGATCGAGACGGGCCGGATCGGAGGGCACGAAGGGATAACGCGCCACAGACCGCTTCAGGCCGATATCACCCTGCGGAGCATCGAACTCGAAGCTGACACGACGGAACGGCTGATCTGTGCGCAGAACACGCTCCGCCGCATCCTCGAATGTCACGGTCCGCAGACGCTCCAGCGCCAGCCGCTCGACATCGATATCGGCCACGCACATCTGCGAGCCTTCCGGGAAACGTTCTGTTTCCGCCAGCAGATCGCCAAGCTCATAGATACAGGCCTGACCGTCCCAGGCGAGATCGGTGGTCGATTCGCCCGGTCCTGCCGCGGAATAGAGATAGGCGGCGATATTGCGCGACGACTGGTTGGCGCAAAGCTGCTTTCTGACATCCGCCTTGCCGACGGTGACATTGCTGGCCGACAGGTTGGTGAGAATGGTTGCACCCGCCAAAGCGCCAAAATCGCTCGGCGGTGCCGGCACCCAGACGTCCTCACAGACTTCCACATGGAAAACGAAATCGGCAATGCGGCTGTCGGCAAACAGAAGATCGATGCCGAAAGGCACGATCTGTCCCGCAACCGAAATTTCCTGCCCGCGAACAGTGCGACCCGAGGCGAACCAGCGCTTTTCATAGAACTCGCGATAATTCGGCAGATGCGCCTTCGGCACCACTCCGAGGATCTTTCCCGTATGGATGACAATGGCGCAGTTATAAAGCCGGCCGCAATGACGCAGAGGCGCGCCGACCAGCAGAACGGGGACAAGGTCGCGGCTCGCCTCGACCAATGTCTTCAGCGCTGTCTCAACGGATTCAAGCAGCGCCGCCTGCCCGAGAAGGTCATCGATCGAGTAACCGGAGATACCGAGTTCCGGGAACACCATCAGCGCCACGCCCTGATCATGGCCCTCACGCGCCAGTTCCAGCACCGCCTTTGCATTAAAGACCGGGTCACCGATCTCGCAGGCCGGCGTGGCCGTGGCGACGCGGACAAAACCGTGGGCATAGGCAGAATGAAAATTCATCAGGCACTCCGTCTTCTCAAGCTGCGCCATAAGTAATTGGCTAGCGCGGCGTGGTCGAGAGCGTTTTGCCGATTCTTGGTTCGGGAAAGGTTTCAGAGCCGAAAGCCCATACTGCGGATCGCGTCAACGCGTGCCGGCCGCCGATATCCACACCGATAACCCGAATTATCAACCGTCAAATCCTCTTCTTCCCCATTCGCGACAATTTCCTCTTTACAGACAATGAGAATATGGTACTTCGCACCACATTGCCCTTGTAGCTCAGTTGGTAGAGCACCTGATTTGTAATCAGGGGGTCACGAGTTCGAACCTTGTCGGGGGCACCACTTTTCGATTTTCCGACTTTCGGCATAAACATGTCGTCAGTCGGAAATTTCGCAAAGCATCGAACGACCATCCCGACATCGCAGTCGATACCAGGCGTTCACCTACCCTAGGGCGCAACCATTCTTTTCCACAGTCTTTGACATTTCTGCGTAAGCCGCACCGCCATCGGTGTTTGGCTTCTCTCAAGCCGCCTTGCGGCCTTGTCGCCCTCCTCGCTTTTCATGTACCAAGGACGGCCATTAAAGAAGGTGCCGTTGATGTCGCAGAAGAAAAGCCTCGCATTCCTGGCGTCCATTGCGCCCGAAGCGCAGGCCGCCCTTGAAGAACTTACCCGCATGTACGGCCAGACGCCGGTGGATGAGGCTGATGTGATCGTGGCGCTCGGCGGCGACGGTTTTATGCTGCAGACGCTGCATGACAGCATAAATTCGGGAAAACGCGTTTACGGCATGAATTGCGGTTCCGTCGGCTTTCTGATGAACGACTATCACGCAGACAACCTGAATCAGCGTGTGTCGGCCTCCGTCGAAAACGCCATCCATCCGTTGCGGATGACGACGACGAATACCGACGGTACGACATCGGTGGCGCTTGCCATCAACGAGGTCTATCTCTTCCGCCAGAGCTATCAGGCCGCAAAACTGCGCGTCGAGATCGACGGCAAGGTTCGCCTGGAAGAACTGATCTGCGACGGTCTGATGGTGGCGACGCCGGCGGGCTCCACCGCCTACAATCTTTCCGCCCACGGCCCGATCCTGCCGCTGGAAGCACCGCTTCTCGCCATGACGCCTGTCAGCGCCTTTCGCCCACGTCGCTGGCGTGGTGCGCTGCTGCCGAACCGGGTCTGTGTCGATATCCATATCCTCGAGCCGGAAAAACGCCCGGTCAACGCGGTGGCCGATAATACCGAGGTCAAGACGGTGCTGCATATCCGCGTCGCGCAGTCGCAGGACATGAAGGCGCGCATCCTGTCCGATCCCGATCATTCCTGGTCCGACCGCATTCTCGCCGAGCAGTTTTCGGACTGATCCCCAACCAAAAAAGGCGGCCTCCGAAGAACCCGCCTTTTGTCTTTTCAGCACATCCGCCCGATCAGTCGAGGTCGGCGCCGGCGACATCCGCCTTGCCGCTGATGCGGTGGGCGAGTGCGGCTTCCATGAACGCGTTGAGATCACCGTCAAGCACATCGCCCGGCGCCGTGCTTTCGACGCCGGTGCGCGTATCCTTGACCAGCTGATACGGCTGCAGCACGTAGGAGCGAATCTGGTGACCCCAGCCGATGTCGCTCTTGGAGGCGGCTTCCGCGTTGGCGGCCGCTTCGCGCTTCATCAGTTCCGCTTCGTACATACGGGCGCGCAGCATGTCCCACGCCTTGGCGCGGTTCTTATGCTGCGAACGTTCCTGCTGGCAGGACACCACGATGCCGGTCGGGATATGCGTGATACGCACGGCCGAGTCGGTCGTATTGACGTGCTGACCACCGGCGCCCGAGGCGCGGTACGTATCGATACGGCAATCGCTTTCGTTCACCTCGATGTTGATCGAGTCGTCGACGACCGGGTAAACCCAGATCGACGAGAACGACGTGTGGCGACGCGCGTTCGAATCGTAAGGCGAAATGCGCACGAGACGATGCACACCCGATTCGGTCTTCAACCAGCCAAAGGCATTGTGGCCCTTGACCAGAATGGTCGCCGATTTGATGCCGGCTTCTTCGCCGTCATGCATTTCGAGGATTTCGACCTTGAAACCCTGGC
The DNA here is from genome assembly GCF_009617585.1 of Endobacterium cereale. Classification (GTDB taxonomy): domain Bacteria; phylum Pseudomonadota; class Alphaproteobacteria; order Rhizobiales; family Rhizobiaceae; genus Neorhizobium; species Neorhizobium cereale. Next base: position 187,244 of record NZ_WIXI01000047.1, read on the forward strand.
GTTCGGCCCAGCGGGTATACATACGCAACAGAATGTTGGCCCAGTCCTGGCTTTCCGTGCCGCCGGCGCCGGAATGCACTTCGACATAGGTGTCGTTGCTATCGGCTTCACCGGACAGCATGGCTTCGACCTGACGACGGTTGGCTTCGGCGCGCAGTGCCCGCAGCGCATCCTCGGCGTCCTTGATGATCGCCTCGTCGCCCTCGTCCTCACCCATTTCGATGAGTTCGATATTGTCGTTGAGCTGCTGCTCCAGCGCTTTCACGCCGTTGATGCTGTCATCCAGCTGCTGGCGCTCGCGCATCAGCTTCTGGGCTTCGGTGGCATCGTTCCAGAGGTTCGGATCCTCTGCCTTGTTGTTCAACCAGTCCAGTCGTCTTACCGCCTGATCCCAGTCAAAGATGCCTCCTCAGCAGGCTTATGGCCTGCTTGATTTCGTCGGTGACGTTGAGCATTTCGTTGCGCATATGCGTAGCTGCTTCCCGTATTCTACTTGGAAATAAGGCCTGACATAGTGGCGGCGGGCAAGGATGTAAACCCGCCCGCCGCGTGAGAACCCGTCAGGATTGGATCAGAACAGACCGCCGGCACCGGAGGTCACAGCCTGCTGCGCCTGCGGCGAGGTGCGCAGGATTTCCTCGGCCGGCATCGTGTCGTCCATGCCGATCACGCTGAATGTGTCGGAGGGGCCGGTGCCGGGTTTGAAGGCTTCCACGATCGTATCCGGCTCGCCTTCATTGGCGAACATGCCGGTCTTGCGGTTGACGGCGATGAACTGCATGCCCTGCGGAATCTGGAACTTGCCGGCTTCACGGGTCTTTTCGGCAGATTCCATGAAGCTGGCGAAGATCGGCGCGGCAAGGCTGCCGCCGGTCGCACCACGGCCAAGCGTCGCCGGATTGTCGAAGCCGATATAAAGCCCGGCCACCAGATCCGGTGAGAAGCCGACGAACCAAGTGTCCTTTGAATCGTTGGTGGTGCCCGTTTTGCCGGCAACCGGACGATCGGTGATGTGGATCTTGCCGGCAGCGGAGCCGCGCTTCACCACGCCCTCGAGCATGGACGTCACCTGATAGGCCGTCATCGGGTCGAGAACCTGCTCGCGGTTATCGGCCAGAACCGGCTCTTCCTGGTTTGCCCAGCTGTTGGCGTTGCAGCCCTCGCAGGTGCGCTCCTCATGGCGGAAGATCGTCTTGCCGTAACGGTCCTGAATACGGTCGACCAGGGTCGGCTTGATCTGCTTGCCGCCATTGGCGATGACCGAATAGGCCGAAACCATGCGCAGAACCGTGGTTTCACCGGAACCGAGCGCCATCGGCAGGTAAGGCGCCATCTTGTCGTAGATGCCGAAACGCTCGGCATATTCGGCCACGAGGTCCATGCCCATGTCCTGCGCCAGACGAACGGTCATCTGGTTGCGCGACTTTTCGATACCGGTGCGCAGGGTGGACGGACCACCGCCATCCTCACCGCCATAGTTGGTCGGCCGCCAGACTTCATTGCCCGACACGACCTCGATCGGGGCGTCCATGATGACGGATGCCGGCGTATAGCCATTGTCCATGGCAGCCGCGTAAACGAACGGCTTGAAGGACGAACCCGGCTGGCGCATGGCCTGCGTGGCGCGGTTGAATTCCGACTGCGCGTAGGAGAAGCCGCCGACCATAGCGAGAACTCGGCCGGTATGCGGGTCCATAGCCACAAGCGCGCCCTGTACCTTCGGCGGCTGGCGCAGGCGATAGGCGCCCTGCTTGCCGGAAAGCGGCTCGACATACACGACGTCGCCCGCCTTCAGAACACCTTCGGGAGAGCGCGCGGTCTTGCGTTCGCCGGCGGCGTCGCGATAGGCCCATTTCATGTTTTCAGCGTCGATGTGGCCGCGCTCGCGTTCATCGACCACCTTGCCGCCGGCTGCCGTTTCCGGCTGCAGGCCGATATCGACACCGGTGGCCGAAACGGCGGTCACGACTGCGAGCTTCCACTCCGGCACGTCACGCAGCGAAGGGATCTTTGCAAGTTCCGGACCCCAGTCGCCACTGGCGGCAATTTCCTTGACAGGACCGTGGAAACCACGACGCTCGTCATAATCAACCAGACCGCGCTGCAACGCGGCACGTGCCTGCAGCTGCATGTCCGGATCGATCGAGGTGCGCACCGACAGGCCGCTTTCGTAAAGCGCCTTGTCGCCATACTTGCCAATGATCTGGCGGCGAACTTCTTCGGCAAAGAAATCGGTACCGAGCAGCGAAGGACCACTCCGGCGCAGGGTCACACCCAGCGGATGTGTCTTTGCTTCCGTGGCATCCTCGACATTGATGTAGCCGTTTTCGGCCATCCGATCGATCACCCAGTTGCGGCGCTCAACCGCTGCCTTCTCATGGCGGAACGGGTGATAGTTGGCCGGACCTTTCGGCAGCGACGCGAGATAGGCCGATTCGGCGATCGTCAGTTCGGTCACCGACTTGTCGAAATAGGTGAGCGCGGCACCGGCAATGCCGTAGGAATTCATGCCGAAGAAGATCTCGTTCAGGTAAAGTTCGAGAATCTTGTCCTTGGAATAGGTCTGCTCGATACGGAAGGACAGAATCGCTTCCTTGACCTTGCGGTCCATCGTCTGGTCAGCCGAGAGCAGGAAGTTTTTCGCCACCTGCTGGGTGATGGTCGACGCGCCTTCAGGGCGGCGACCCGAACCGATGTTCTGGATATTGTTGACGATGGCGCGGCCGAGACCGGTGATATCGACGCCTGGGTGATTGTAGAAATTCTTGTCTTCCGCCGACAGGAAAGCCGCCTTGACGCGGTCCGGCACCGCCTGGATCGGCAGGAACAGGCGACGCTCGCGGGCATATTCCGCCATCAGCGCGCCGTTGCCGGCATGAACGCGGGTCGCGACCGGCGGCTCGTAGGAATTGAGGACTTCATAGTCCGGCAGATCGCGGGTCACGCCGACCAGATAAACGGCCGCTGCCCCCGCCACTACGAGAAAGAGCACGCAGCCCAGTCCGAACATGTATCCAATCAATCTGATCATCAGGCGCTACCGTCTATCGTCGTAGGGTGCAAAAAAGCACAATCGCATATTTTCAGGCGTTTTGCACGGCGAGGCCGAGAGTACAAGCCTTTGGGCGCATTCGCGACATCTGCGCCCACAGCACGCGCCGCAGGCACCATTCAAAATCGGCACTCACCGTACGGGGCCGAATAACCGTCCGAATGTGAGTAAAATAGGGCTTGGCGACGTTATTCCCAAGGCATGTCAGCCAGATAATCCGCGTGGTGTGGTAGATACGGTACTCCCATCACGATCGCGGCACCGTGTATCCTTCGGCTTTCAGCCGCCATCGGCCATCGCACGCCCGCGATATTGCAAAACGGCGTCGGCAATCAGGCCCGTTACCTTTTCCCGCCACTTTTCATCCAGCAGCAGCTTTTCATCCTCGATATTCGACAGAAAACCCAGTTCGAGCAGCACGGACGGAATGTCTGGCGCGCGCAGAACCTGGAAACCGGCCGAACGGCGCGGATTGTTGATCAGCCCCACCTGCCCTTCGAAGGACGAGACGACCCGGTCAGCAAGCGAGATGGAAAAGGCCTGCGTTTCGCGGCGGGTCAGATCCATCAGGATATCGGCCACTTCCGGCGGCCCGTCCTGCAGGCTGTAGCCCGCAAGCTGGTCGGAGAGGTTTTCACGGGCGGCGAGATTTTCGGCCATGCGGTCGGACGCCTTGTCGGACAGCGTATAGACCGTCGCCCCGCGAATATCCTTTTCACGCAGCGTATCGGCATGCAGCGAGATGAACAGATCGGCCTTGCCTTGACGCGCCAGCGTCACACGTTCGGAGAGCGACAGAAAATGATCATCCTCGCGGGTCAGGAATGCCTTCATGCCGGCCTTGCCATCAAGCTTGGCCTGCAGCGCCTGCGCAAACGCAAGCGTGATGTTCTTTTCCTGCACCTTGCCGTCGGCACCGGTCGCACCCGCATCGATGCCGCCATGACCGGCATCGATCGCGATCGTGAAGACATCGTCCTTGGCTTCCGAAATCGCGTTGACGTCGCCGGGCGTGTCCCAGACCTGCTTGCGCACCATTTCGACAAACGCCTTGTCAGTCGTCATCTCGGCATCAAGCACAAGACGATAACCGTGATCGTCGTTTTTCTGCACCTCCGCCATGACGAGCTTGACCGGGCGAATGGCGGTCAGCACGAGGCGCGCACTCGCCTCCCCCATCGCGCCATAACGGATATCCTTGAAAAGACCCCGCGCCGTCAGCTCCTGCGGCGAAAAACCGAACGCAGTCGCCGGCAGGTCGATGACCACACGGTCGGGATTGGAGACATAGTGCACGGAAAAGGTCGGCTTGCCGTCAAAGTCCAGGACGACGCGCGTCCGCGCATCATCACCGGCAATGCGGGCGCCAAAGGCGAGCAACGGCTTTTCAGACCGTTCGCTTGCAGCTGCCTGCGCAACGCGCGGACCACAGGCAAGCATATCGCCGAATATCATTGGTGACATCGCCAGCAAGGACATGATGACGCCACGACGCATACGACGAATCAATCTGTCACCGCCGCCGAAGCCGCAGGCATCCGCTATTTCAGTCTTCATTCCCGCCGCCAAATGCTGCCCCAAGTTTGCGAATGAACGCGCTTCCTGCGTCTTTCCACAGCCCTCCACCCCACACGATAGAGGGACCGCCTCGTCCGTTCGATACCTTCGCGGCCGCTCTACCGCGAGTAGCAAAACTGCATTTACGCAAAATATCTGGAGTTTTTCGTTCGAGTTCGATGTTTTTTCGTCGATCGCACTCGCCGCAAGAGCAGTCGGGCACCATATCAGGCCGCGCCTTCCGCATACCGCGAATCATGTCTGACGGCTGTCATATATCAAGGCGCAGGAATTGATCTACAATAAGGCGCAGCCGGCTTTTCCCTTGCCATAGCAACAATTAAAACATAAAAGACAAAGAAGGGTCAAAGTGTTGACGGGATAGGACTGCCACGGCAGCCAGCCGATTAAGGACCTGGCGCCACACACGGTCATCCATCCGTCGTCGCTGCACTTTGCCTCTGAAACACTATCCGCACCGGCGGTGGCCGGAACAGTACCCAGTCGCGGGCAACGTATCGCTCGCACGGAGCATATTCATCGGACCCACCCGGGTCTTCACGTATCGTCATTCTCGTCTGGTCATAGATGTCGCGGCACGTTTTTCAAAACCTGGAGATGCTGAGGGAGCCACAAGCCCCGACGGCTATCGGGTTGCGGTCGCCACGGATTGACCCTGCGGGAATAATCTTATCCGGCGCAACAACCGCGACGCATGATCGGCCTGCCCTTGCGGCAGGCATCCGTGCCCCTGCGCGTTTGCGCCGAGGAGCACATATTCAATGGCAGACAAAATGCTCATCGACGCGTCTCACGAAGAGGAGACGCGGGTCGTAGTCGTTCGGGGTAACCGGATTGAAGAATTCGACTTCGAATCGCAGCACAAAAAGCAGATCCGCGGCAATATCTATCTTGCCAAGGTGACGCGCGTAGAACCTTCGCTGCAGGCCGCCTTCGTGGATTACGGCGGCAACCGTCACGGCTTCCTCGCCTTCGCGGAAATCCATCCCGATTATTACCAGATTCCACTGGCTGACCGTCAGGCCTTGAAACAGGCCGAAGCGGAAGAGCAGCAGCGCATCGCCGATGCCGATGCCGCCGATCCGATTGTCGACCCAGCGCTGCAGGACCAGCCGGATGTCGGCCTGCCTGCCGCCATCGTCGAACAGGTTGAAGCAGCACTCGGTGAAGAGCCCGCTGAGGCAGCGCCGGTGGCTGAAGAAGCCCAGCCGGAAGCCGAAGCCGAGGTCGTCGCCGAAGAAAAGCCGAAAAAGCCGCGCCGCAGCCGCGCTCGCAAGAAGGTTGCTGAAGAGGCGCCTGCTGACGCTGAAGCCAGCGCTGACGGCAATGACGACGACAGCACGCCGGGCGAAATGGCTGCCATGGTCGAAACCGATTCGATTTCGGAAGACGTCGAGCCGCGCGGCCGCCGTCGCGATGACGACGACGATGATGATGACGACAATCACGAGAAGGAAGAAATCGAATCCGTCGGCGCCGAAGACGCGATGGAAGAGGTTCCGGATCGTATCCAGCGCAAGCCGCGCAAGCAGTACCGCATCCAGGAAGTCATCAAGCGTCGCCAGATCCTGCTCGTGCAGGTCGCCAAGGAAGAACGTGGCAACAAGGGCGCAGCTCTGACCACCTACCTGTCGCTGGCCGGCCGTTATTCCGTCCTGATGCCGAACACCGCACGTGGCGGCGGCATTTCGCGGAAAATCACCCAGCCGACCGACCGCAAGCGTTTGAAGGAAATCGCACGCGATCTCGAAGTGCCGCAGGGCATGGGCGTGATCCTGCGCACAGCCGGTGCAAACCGTACCCGCGTCGAGATCAAGCGCGACTTTGAATACCTGATGCGCCTGTGGGAAAATGTCCGCACGCTGACGCTGCAGTCGACGGCTCCCTGCCTGGTGTACGAAGAAGGTTCGCTGATCAAGCGTTCGATCCGTGACCTTTACAACAAGGACATCAACGAGGTCATCGTTTCGGGCGAAGAAGGCTATCGTGAAGCGAAAGACTTCATGAAGATGCTGATGCCGAGCCATGCCCGCGTCGTTCAGCCTTACCGCGACATGCACCCGATCTTCTCGCGCTCCGGCATCGAAGCGCAGCTTGACCGCATGCTGCAGCCGCAGGTGACGCTGAAGTCCGGCGGTTACCTGATCATCAACCAGACGGAAGCGCTGGTTGCGGTCGACGTGAACTCCGGTCGTTCGACCCGCGAGCATTCGATCGAAGACACGGCGCTGCAGACCAACCTGGAAGCGGCTGAAGAAGTCGCCCGCCAGCTGCGCCTGCGCGACCTTGCAGGCCTGATCGTCATCGACTTCATCGACATGGAAGAAAAGCGCAACAACCGCGCTGTCGAGAAGAAGCTGAAGGATTGCCTGAAGAACGACCGCGCCCGCATCCAGGTCGGCCGCATCTCGCATTTCGGCCTTCTGGAAATGTCGCGCCAGCGCATCCGCGCCTCGGTTCTGGAATCGACGACGCAGGTCTGCTCGCATTGCGGCGGCACCGGCCACGTCCGTTCGCAGTCTTCCATCGCCCTGCACGTGCTGCGCGGCATCGAGGAATACCTGCTCAAGAATACAACGCACGACATCACCGTGCGTACCACGCCTGAAATCGCGCTCTACCTTCTGAACCACAAGCGTCAGACGGTCATGGATTACGAGAAGCGTTTCGGCGTCTCGATCTTCATCGAATCCGATCACAACGTGGGTGCTACCCATTTCGCCGTCGATCGTGGCGAACCGGTTGAAAACCCGGTCAAGATCGAAAGCCTGATGCAGTTCGCAGCCTTGCCCATCGAGGACGAGGATGACGATGTCGTCATCGAGGACGAGATCGACGAAGAAGAAGAGGAAATCATCGAAGCCTCCGCTTCCGCTCCGGCCCAGCAGGCCCGTGGCGAAGACGGTGAGAACGGCCGCAAGCGCAAGCGCCGTCGCCGTCGTCGCGGCAAGAACGGTGATCGCAATGGCGACGCACAGGCGCAGTCCGCCGATGGCGACAGCATTTCCGGCGATGCCGACGAAGACGGCGACGAAGGTGATGACGAGGCTACCGAGGGTCAGGCTTCTGCAGAAGCGTCCGAGGGCGATGAAGGCGCACGCCGCAAGCGTCGCCGTCGTGGCAAGCGCGGTGGCCGTCGCAATCGCACGGATGAAGAAGGCAACGTCGTTGAAGGCTCCGGCGAAGACGATGGCGAAGCTGGCGTAAGCGACGCGGAAGGCGAACAGCAGGCCGAACCGGTCGCTGCCGTTGACGACGCCGTACCTGCTGCCGTGGCAGAGGTTGCCGCTGAGGCACCGGCCGACGCCAAGAAGCCGCGCCGCACGCGTCGTGGCAAGGCTGCGACAGCGCCGGCCGAAGAAGAAGCCGTTGTTGCACAGGAAGAGCCGGCTCCGGCAGCAGAGGCTGCGGCTCCTGCTCCCAAGGCTCGCGCTTCCCGCAAGAAGGCTGCTCCCAAGGCAGAGGTCGCGGTAGAAGCCCCGGCTGAAGCTGCCCCGGTCGTTGCCGCTGAGGAAGCCAAGCCTGTGGAAGCCGCGCCTGCCGCAGTCGTCGAAGACGCACCTGTCGCGGTCACGGAAGATGCGGAAGCGGCAAAGCCCGCCCGCGCCAACCGTGGCGACAATGTCGCCTCCTCCGATCCGGTTGTGAAGTCGACCGCTTCGGAACAGAAGCCGGCTGAAGGCGAAGAAAAGCCGAAGAAAGCCGGTTGGTGGCAGCGCCGCGGTTTCTTCTAAGCCGCAAAATATGAACATCGAAAACGGCCGCCATAGTGCGGCCGTTTTTGCATCTTCATTGCGCTTTACTGATAGAGGTGGCGATGAACTTGCTTTTGCGGTTTCCACATGGGCGACGCTGGCTTACTCTCGCCGACCACGAACATTGATTTTGAGAACAGGACGAATATGACCATCATGGCCCCTCGCCTCCGCACAACCTTCCTTGCGCTCATGGGTGCCACGGTGCTCGCGACCTCCTCCCTGCTCAGCATAAAGCCGGCTGCTGCCGAGATGACCGAGGACCAGAAAAAGGAAATGGGCGCCTTCGTTCGCGAATACCTGATCGCCAACCCGGAAGTTCTGATCGAGGTGCAGCAGGCCTATGAGAAGAAGCAGTATGAAAGCCGCATGAGCCAGGCCGGCCCTGCCATCATCGAAAACAAGGATGCGATCTTCTCCGACAAGAACGACATCGTGCTCGGCAATCCCAACGGTGACGTGACCGTCGTCGAGTTCTTCGATTACAATTGCGGTTACTGCAAACACGCGCTCGAAGACATGGATGCCATCCTCCAGAAGGACAAGGATGTCCGTTTCGTCCTGAAGGAATTTCCGATCCTCGGCCCGGAATCGGTTGCCGCCCATCAGGTCGCCAATGCGGTGCGCCTGACCGCGCCGGGCAAATATCCGGACTTCCACCGCAAACTGCTCGGCGGCGAAACCCGTGCCACGGAAGACACTGCGATGGAAGTCGCCACCTCGCTCGGCCTTGACGAAGCGAAACTGCGCCAGTCGATGAAGGACCAGCCGAACGAGGCCAACGTGAAGACCACCTACCGTCTTGCCAATGCGCTCGGCATTACCGGCACGCCCTATTACGTCGTCGGCAACGAGGCGCTGATCGGCGCGCAGGGCGCCGATGCCATCGAAGAGAAGATCGCCAATATCCGCAAGTGCGGCAAGGCCAGCTGCTGACCTTAACCAAAACCGCCGTTTAACGCCGCCCCGGAGGCCGCGAAGCCCGGTTATGCACGGGTTTCATGGCCGGGGGCTTTCCCTTGACGGTTCACCGGTCTATAGGTGGCCCAGATTTTTCGACGGAAGACTTGATGAGCAAGACGATTTTCGTCCTCAATGGGCCCAATCTCAACATGCTTGGAAAGCGTGAACCCGGCATCTATGGCGCCGGCACGCTCAAGGATGTCGAGAACCGTTGTATTGCAGTCGGCAAGGATCTCGGTTTCGAGGTCGATTTCCGCCAGAGCAATCATGAGGGCATTCTGATCGACTGGATCCATGAAGCTGGCGAAAAGGCTGCGGGCATCGCATTTAATGCGGGCGCCTACACGCACACATCGCTGGCGCTGCATGACGCCATCAAATCCATCACCGTTCCGGTGATCGAAGTGCATATCTCGAACGTGCATGCGCGTGAGGAAATCCGGCATCATTCGATGATCGCGCCGGCTGCCAAGGGCGTCATCTGCGGTTTTGGCCCGACGAGCTACATCCTCGCGCTGCATGCCTTCAAAGACATAATCAGCTGAAAAAAGACAACAAAGATATAGGGTTTGCCATGTCTGAAAAGAAAAGCGGTATCGACAAGGTACTGATCCGCGATCTCGCCAACATCCTCAACGACACAGATCTTTCCGAGATCGAAATCGAACAGGACGATATGCGTATCCGCGTTTCGCGCTCGGCTCCGCAATACATCCAGGCTCCGGTCATGGCCGCCGCTCCGGCAATCGCTGCTGCTCCTGCTGCCGCCGCAGCACCTGCTGCTGCTCCGGCCGCATCGGCGCGTGACAACAAGAACGCCGTTCCGGCCCCGATGGTCGGTACTGTCTACCTGTCGCCGGCACCGGGTGCTGCCGCCTTCATCCAGGTCGGCGCCACCGTCAAGGAAGGCCAGACGCTGCTCATCATCGAAGCGATGAAGACGATGAACCAGATCCCGTCGCCGCGTTCGGGCGTCGTCAAGGAAATCATCGTCAACGACGCACAGCCCGTTGAATACGGTGAGCCGCTCGTCATCGTCGAATAAAGCATAGGTCAGCCTGATGGTTTCCAAGGTCCTCATAGCCAATCGCGGCGAAATCGCGCTTCGCGTTCTTCGCGCCTGCAAGGAACTCGGCATCGCAACCGTCGCCGTGCACTCGACGGCCGACAGCGATGCCATGCATGTCCGTCTTGCCGACGAGAGTGTGTGCATTGGCCCGCCGCCGTCGCGTGACAGCTATCTCAACATCCACCAGATCGTCGCGGCTTGCGAGATCACCGGTGCGGATGCGGTTCATCCCGGTTATGGCTTCCTGTCGGAAAACGCCAAGTTCGCCGATATTCTCGACGCCCATGGTATCACCTTCATCGGGCCGACCGCGGACCATATCCGCATCATGGGCGACAAGATCACCGCCAAGAAGACGGCGCAGGAACTTGGCATCCCGGTCGTTCCGGGTTCCGATGGTGAAGTGCTGCCTGAAAACGCGCTGGAAGTGGCCCGCAAGATCGGTTTCCCGGTCCTGATCAAGGCCACGGCCGGCGGCGGTGGTCGCGGCATGAAGCTTGCCCATAGCGAAGCCGATCTCTCGGAAGCCGTGTCTTCGGCCCGTTCCGAGGCGCTGGCCGCCTTCGGCAACGATGCCGTCTACATGGAAAAATATCTCGGCAAGCCGCGCCACATCGAAATCCAGGTTCTGGGTGACGGTGAAGGCAATGCGGTGCATCTGGGCGAACGCGACTGCTCTTTGCAGCGCCGTCACCAGAAGGTCTGGGAAGAAGCAAACTCCCCTGCCCTCAATGTCGAGCAGCGCATGAAGATCGGCGAAGTCTGCGCCGATGCCATGCGCAAGCTAAAGTATCGCGGCGCCGGCACGATCGAGTTCCTGTACGAAAACGGCGAGTTCTATTTCATCGAAATGAACACCCGCCTGCAGGTGGAGCACACGATCACCGAGGCCATCACCGGCATCGACCTGGTGCATGAACAGATCCACATTGCTTCCGGCAAGGGTCTGTCCGTAACACAGGAAGACGTGGTGTTTTCCGGCCACGCCATCGAGTGCCGCATCAATGCCGAGGACCCGCGCACATTCGTGCCGTCGCCCGGCACGATCACCTATTACCATGCTCCGGGCGGTCTCGGCGTGCGCGTCGATTCGGGCGCTTATGCCGGCTACAAGATCCCGCCTTACTACGACAGCATGATCGGCAAGCTCATTGTTCATGGTCGCACCCGCGACGAATGCATGATGCGTCTGCGTCGCGTTCTCGACGAGTTCGTCGTGGACGGCATCAAGACGACGATCCCGCTGTTCCAGGATCTGGTCGACAACGCCGATATCGCCAAGGGCGATTACGACATCCACTGGCTGGAAAACTATCTGGCCAGCACGAGCGCCTAAAGGACAGCGATGGCAGGGACACGCAGGGGGCAGGATCCGACGATCACAGCGGATATTCTCCTGCGTGCCTATTCCATCGGCCTTTTTCCAATGGCCGATTCGGCGGACGACCCGGAAATCTTCTGGGTCGAGCCGGATCTTCGGGGCATCATCCCCCTCGACACGTTTCACGTCTCCAAAAGCCTCTCCAAAACCATCCGCAAGGCACCGTTCGACATCTGTTTCGACACCGCCTTTGCCTCCGTCATGGACGGCTGCGCGGAAGCGGTCGACAACCGTCCAAGCACCTGGATCAATTCCACGATACGCTCGCTCTACACGGAGCTCCACAGCCTTGGACACGCCCATAGCGTCGAAGCGTGGGAAGATGGCGAACTGGTGGGTGGCCTTTACGGCGTTTCGCTGGGTGCGGCCTTCTTCGGAGAAAGCATGTTTTCCCGCCGCACCGACGCATCGAAGATTTGTCTCGTGCATCTGGTCGAGCGCTTGCGCGCTCAAGGGTTTCGACTGCTCGACACGCAGTTCACCACCGACCACCTAAAAACATTTGGCGCGATCGATGTGCCGAAGGCGGAATATCTGGTGATGCTGCAGGCGGCGGTGGAACCGCCGCATCTGGCGTTTTAGGGCGGCATTCACTGCACCACCTGCCCATACAGCTCAGTTAAAAACTGCGGGCACGCCCCCAACAATCTCAACCGAGGCAAAGGCAGGTTTCCAGCATGCCATGCAATGAATTTCTGTTTGGGGAAAATGGCACCGCTCTGCGGGTCAACTCTGATGGCAGCTGGGAGATTACACACGGCGATCGCCGGTGGCCTCTCAATGAAATAAAGGATTTCTACCGAGCATGGCTGCTATTTGAGTATCCGTTCGAAACCGTTTCGTCGAAACTCGATGAGATGGCCCAATGCGTGCAGTCCCCTCGCCGCTTTGCTTTTGAAAAACTTGTCGCATCGGCTTTGCAGACACGAAACACGAACCTCATCAATCAAGGAATGGATTGGGTGCCTTACCTGTCCGCACACCAAATAGAAACTTTACTGGATCCGCTTAGGGACGTGACAAACACGAAGATAGGAAGCCAAAGGGCAAGGCAGCTCGCTCGCAAACATGTAAATCGTGCATAAGCGCGACTCTGCCCTCTTCCGGGCCAGAGCGAATACGATCAGTTACTCTGCGCCGGCGCTGGCGCCGGCACGTCCGACTTGTCCTTGCAGCCGGTCAGCCAGATATCGTAGATCGGGTGCTCCACGGCATTGAGGCCGGGGCTGTCGGCAAACATCCAGCCGGTAAAGATGCGGCGAATCTTGCGGTCGAGCGTGATCTCGTCAATTTCGACAAAACCGTCGATCTTCTGGGCTTCGGTATCGTCGCGGGAATAACAGACCTTTGGGGTCACCTGCAGCGCGCCATATTGCACCGTTTCGTTGACATAGACGTCAAACGCGGTGATGCGGCCCGTAATCTTGTCGATGCCGGCAAACACGGCGACGGGGTTTTCGAGGCGCGCGGCAGAAGCCGTTTGCGGCGTCATCAGCGGCAAGGCGCCGAGGAAAACACCGGCCAACAGCTTTTTCGAAAACGTCATCAACAATCTCATCAATCTACCCGCGCAACGCCCTCACCTTAGGGCATTCGCTACGCGTAGTCAGGGATTATGGCCAAAAGCCGAAGGCTTTGGCCGTTTGCAGACCCGGCGCTTCGCCGGGTCGCGGAGATTAGTACGTCAGGCTCAGTTGCCCGGTGTCCAGGCGTCGTAGTCGCCGGTGACGCGCGGACGCTCGCCAGCACCCGAAAGCGAACCCTGCGGACGGTAGGCGGCTGCCGAACCGGTGAGGTTGGCCTGATGCGGCTTCTGCCATTCGCGCGGCGAATACTCTTCCTGGCTCGGCGGCGTGTCGGTGCGGTAATGCATCCAGCCGTGCCAGCCCGGAGGAATGGCGGAGGCTTCGGCATAACCGTTATAGATCACCCAGCGGCGCGGCATGCCCCAGGAGGTCATCGTGCCTTCGTAATAAACGTTGCCGAGCTCGTCCTGACCGACGCGCTTGCCATGTTTCCATGTGAAGAAACGCGTCCCGATCGTCTGACCGTTCCACCAGGTAAAAATCTGCAGAAGAAGAGTTTTCATTGTTTCCGTCGGCCTCAAACGAGAGAGGGAAGTTTGGTGATGAGCTTATGCAATCTCGGACCGCTTATGTCCAGAGATTCCAAACTGCCATCACTTCTATTTCAGCTTCATCTTGAAGCCGGCATGGCTCTTTTCGAAACCGTGACGTTCATAAAAGCGATGGGCATCGGTGCGGGTGACATTGCTGGTCAACTGCGCCATGCGGCAATCGCGACGGCGCGCCTCTTCCACGGCATATTCGACCATGGCCTTGCCGATGCCGCGACCGCGCATGTCGGGCCGCGTCTGAACAGCTTCCAGAATCATGGTCAGCGAGCCGCGACCGGTCAGCGTGCGGGTGAACAGCAGTTCGAACGTGCCGACCACCTCGCCGCCGAGTTCGGCAACAAACAGGTTTTCGTTCTGGGAAGCGTCGATAACGTAAAAGGCCTTCAGGTAATCCTCGAAGGCATCCGGATCGGTCGTATCGCCATGACCGCCCTTCTCGTCGGCCGCAAACATCGCAATGATGTCCGTCAGATCGGTTTCGCGCGCCCTGCGGATGATCAGGTCCGTTTCGCCCATGGCAGTTTCCTCCCTCATCAGCGGTCTGCGCAAACCCTATTGCGGCAACCGCTTTTCCATCACCACTGCCGGCAGACCGGAATTCGGCCCACCGAACTCCTCCATACGATCGACTTCGACAAAACCGAGCCGGCTGTAGAAGGATATGGCGCGTTCGTTCTGGAGGGCCACCTCGACACGCATGATTTCCGCATCGGGAAAGCAGGTTTCGAGTTCGGCAAAGATATCGCGGCCGACGCCATCGCCCTGCGCCGACGGCTTGACGTAGAGCTGGTGCAGCATCACCGTCTTGTCCATCTTGGCATAGGGGGCGGCAAAACCCATGCCGCCAATGTCGCGGCCGCTGTCGGCCACGACATATTCACCGCCCTTGCGGCCGATGCGTTCCGTGATGGCGGCGGGCGAGTTCCACGACTGCAGAAGCTTTTCCACCGTCTCGGCGCCGTAGATGCCGTCGTAGGTGGAATGAAACGTTTCGATCAGGAGCTTGTGCACCTGATCGACGTCTTTGGGGCCGGCAGTTCGGACAAAATAGACCATCAGGCCTACTCGTCCTCGATGCCGAGCTTTGCCTTGACCAGCGCCTGCACGGCCTGCGGGTTGGCCTTGCCGCCGGTGGACTTCATCACCTGACCGACGAACCAGCCGGCCAGCGTCGGCTTCGCCTTCACCTTCTCAACCTGATCCGGGTTGGCGGCGATGATTTCGTCCACGGCCTTTTCGATGGCACCGGTGTCGGTGACCTGCTTCATGCCGCGGGTCTCGACGATTTCCGCCGGATCACCACCTTCGGTCAGTACGATTTCAAAAAGATCCTTCGCGATCTTGCCGGAGATTGTTTCGGCCTTGATCAGGTCGATGATGCCACCGAGCTGGGCCGGAGAAACCGGAGTCTCTTCAATGTCTTTGCCCAGTTTGTTCAAGGCACCCAGCAGGTCGTTGATAACCCAGTTGGCGGCAATCTTGCCATCACGACCTTCGGCCACGGCTTCGAAATAATCAGCAATCGCCTTTTCCGAGACCAGAACCGAGGCGTCGTAGATCGACAGGCCGAGTTCAGCAACGAAACGGGCCTTCTTGTCGTCCGGCAGTTCGGTCAGATCGGCACGCATCGCCTCGATGAAGGCATCGTCGAATTCCAGCGGCAGCAGATCCGGATCGGGGAAATAACGGTAGTCATGCGCATCTTCCTTGGAGCGCATCGACCGCGTTTCGCCCTTGCCCGGATCGAACAAGCGGGTTTCCTGATCGATCGAGCCACCATCTTCAAGAATGCCGATCTGGCGGCGTGCTTCATATTCGATCGCCTGACCAATGAAGCGGATGGAGTTGACGTTCTTGATTTCGCAGCGCGTGCCAAAGCCTTCGCCCGGGCGGCGAACCGACACGTTGACGTCGGCGCGCATCGAACCTTCGTCCATGTTGCCGTCGCATGTGCCGAGGTAACGCACGATCGAGCGCAGCTTGGTCATATAGGCCTTGGCTTCGTCGGAAGACCGCATGTCGGGCTTGGAGACGATTTCCATCAGTGCCACGCCGGAACGGTTGAGGTCGACGAAGGACATGGTCGGATGCTGGTCATGCATCGACTTGCCGGCGTCCTGTTCCAGATGCAGGCGTTCGATGCCGATCTCGATATCCTCGAACTGACCCTGACGGTCAGGGCCGAGTGAGATGACGATC
Organism: Endobacterium cereale; assembly: GCF_009617585.1. Classification (GTDB taxonomy): domain Bacteria; phylum Pseudomonadota; class Alphaproteobacteria; order Rhizobiales; family Rhizobiaceae; genus Neorhizobium; species Neorhizobium cereale. Next base: position 203,378 of record NZ_WIXI01000047.1, read on the forward strand.
TGGCCTTCGCCGACGATCGGATCCTTGAACTGCGAGATCTGATAGCCCTGCGGCAGGTCGGGGTAGAAATAGTTCTTGCGGTCAAAGATCGAGCGCTTGTTGATCTGCGCCTTCAAACCGAGACCGGTACGCACGGCCTGGCGCACGCATTCCTCGTTGATGACCGGCAGCATGCCCGGCATGGCGGCATCGACGAGCGAGACGTTGGCATTGGCCGGCTTGCCGAATTCGGTCGAGGCGCCGGAGAACAATTTCGAATTCGACAGGACCTGCGCATGCACCTCCATGCCGATGATCACTTCCCAATCGCCGGTGGCGCCGGGAATGAAGCGTTTCGGATCGGGGGTACGGACGTCGACTAGGGTCATCTGATGCTCGTCAATTGGTCTCTGAGATAGTCTCTGGAGGTAGAGCAATTGACGCGGCGGTGCAAGCACATGGCCCACTATGGAACCAAAACAGCCGGTAAGAATGGGATAGAAACTTAACCGGCGGCGGCCATTGTGAAAAAATGCAACTCGGACAGCCCCTCACCCTCTTCCTGATCTACCTTCTCTTCAACGTGGTGGTCTTCTGCGTCTACTGGTGGGACAAGCAGGCCGCGAGAGACGGCGAATGGCGCGTGAGCGAAAACACTCTGCTGACAGTGGCCCTGTTCGGCGGCAGTCTCGGTGCGGTCACGGCCCAGCAGACGCTACGGCACAAGACCCGCAAAGAGCCGTTTCGCTCGATCCTGATGACGATCGTCGCGTTTCATATAGTCATCGGCATATTCTGGCTTGCCGCTCCGGCCGGAACGACCATGGCAGCACTTGAGGCGCTAGGCCTCCGCTAAAAATTTGGCCCATAGGTCGCCGGCTCTTCCACTGCCAACTGTTTCGACAGGCCGACCGATTGCACGTCCTGATCCAGTTTTGGCGCATAAGCGACGGACAACCAGTTGATGGCATAACCGTTCTTTTCAAAAAATCCGACGGCATCTGTATTACGGGCGTGGGTCTCAAGCCGTGCCACGACAAATCCCTGCCGCACAATTTCATCCTCGATCTCGGCTAGCAACGCGGTCCCGACACCCTGACGCTGAAAGGCAGGATGAACCCAGAAATCGGTGATGGTGTCGTCCAGCCCTTCACGAGAAGCCCAGCCGGCCACCGCGCCATCAAGCTCGGCAACGGTGATTGTCAGCCAGGATGATCGGGTAAAATTTTCGAAGGCGATTTCGGCATTGGCGCGCATCTCTGCGGTGGCGCCAATCGGCGCGACAGCCTGCTCCCAGGCTCGCACACCGATTTCCCTCAAGATTGCTGTCTCGTCGTCACGCGCATTGCGAATGCTGATCATGGCGGCCCCTGCTACACAGCCGAGTAGACCACCGCGATACCCGTTTGACCAGCACAACCTGGCTTGACGATTGGCAACCGCCCTTGACGGCAGTGGAAAACCTCATAAAAATATCGTCATAACCAATGGAGTTTTGATGTTCTCGAAAGAGACCCGGTAAGGGGCCGGCCCGCCAAGCGCCGCCGGCCCAGACAAAAACGAAACCCCCCGACGTCTCCAGACGCCGGTCACGTTTTTGCATGCCTTTCCAGAGGCATTTTCCGGACATCAGATCATGGACATTTCCCGCGCCGAACAGCGCATCCTCCACCTGCTCGCCCAGGGCGGCCGGATCGAGATCACCCGCGACGACGATCGCAAGATCGAGAAACTGCAGCTCATCACCCGCGAAGGCTGGACATTTTCACGGCTCGACCTGCCGACCTTTCGAAAGCTGAAACAGAAAAAGGCGATCCGCTCAGAGGGCGGCAAGCCCTATCGCATCACGGAAAGAGGATTGGCGCTGGTGAGAGCCGAGCAGGATAACCGGTAGGCAGCGCGGCCGGCCCTGTTGGGCCGGCTTTTCACGCGGATAAAATTGCTCTCATCCCCGCCCATTCCTCTGCAAACGAACCACCCGCAACCGCCTTGCCCGCCCGTCGATACCAGTAACCGGCATTCCACTCATCGCCTTCGATACGATGGCAGAGCGCATGCCCCCAATCGAAATCCGGCTCGCCCTCATGCGCCTGGCAGAGATCGTGGACGGTTTCCCATTCGGCTCCCATTACAAAACCGACCGTCGCAAGACGATCGAAAGCTTCAACCAATGTCGCCGTTTCCGATGCCATAAACCCTCCTCCGATTTGCAGGCGTTACACCAATCGCTTCTCCATACGAACCTTTTCAAGGTCCACATTCATGCTCTTGGAAAACTCGATGCCCCGCCAGACGATTTCAAAACCGCAGCGCTCGTAAAGCCTTATCGCGGTGGAATTGCTGGCATGCGTGGAGATCCGCGCCAGCGGATGTCCTTCGGCGGCAATGACATCAAGGATATGGAGGACGAGCGTCCGGCCGATACCTCTGCCCTGACAATCCGGATGAACCCAGACATCGGAAACGTAATCGCGATCATTGTCCCGCGCCGTCCAGCCGACGATCGCACCTTCGAGCACGGCAAGATGCACATCGCCCGTCGTCATTTGCGGAAATATCGCAAAGTCATGCCGCACGCGCTCGATCACCTCGGCATTGGCATAAGCTGGATCAAACGCGTCGCTGGATTTCCAAGCCGCAAAACCGACTTCGCCGACCACAGGGTGATCGGCGATTGTCATGTCTCGAATTTTGAGCGCGCTTACCACCACTTGGCCGGCGTGAACTTGCCGGCTGCCTGTTCGATGACGTGGGCGGTACGGAACAGCGTTTCTTCCTCGAACGGCTTGCCGATCAGCTGCAGACCGAGCGGCAGCCCCTTGGCGTCGAGACCGGCCGGAACAGCGACGCCCGGCAGACCGGCCATGTTCACCGTCACGGTGAAAATGTCGTTGAGGTACATGGCGACCGGATCGGCAGCCAGCGCCTCGTCGGCGATGCCGAAAGCCGAAGACGGCGTGGCCGGCGTCAGGATCGCGTCGACACCGGCATGGAAGGCCAGTTCGAAATCGCGCTTGATCAGCGTGCGCACCTTCTGTGCCTGCAGGTAATAGGCGTCGTAATAACCGGCCGACAGAACATAGGTGCCGATCATGATGCGGCGCTTGACCTCGGTGCCAAAACCGGCAGCGCGGGTCTTTTCATACATGTCGGCAATATCCTTGCCATCCACGCGCAGGCCGTAACGAACGCCGTCATAACGGGCAAGGTTGGACGAGGCTTCGGCGGGAGCGACGATGTAATAGGCCGGCAGCGCGTATTTGGTGTGCGGCAGGGTGATGTCGACGATTTCCGCGCCGGCATCCTTCAGGTAGGCAATGCCCTTCTGCCACAGCTTTTCAATGTCTTCCGGCATGCCGTCGACACGGTATTCCTTCGGAATGCCGATCTTCATGCCCTTGACCGACTGGCCGAGCGCGGCTTCGTAATCCGGGATCGGAAGATCGACCGAGGTCGTGTCCTTGGCATCGACCGAGGCCATCGACTTCAGGAGGATGGCGGCATCGCGCACGTCACGGGCGATCGGGCCGGCCTGATCGAGCGAGGATGCGAAGGCAACCGTACCCCAACGCGAGCAGCGGCCATAGGTCGGCTTGATGCCGACGGTGCCGGTGAAGGCGGCAGGCTGGCGGATCGAACCGCCGGTATCGGTGGCGGTGGCACCGGCGCACAGATGCGCGGCAACGGCTGCGGCCGAACCGCCGGAGGAACCACCCGGAACAAGCTGCTGGTTCGAACCTTCAGCCTTCCACGGGTTGATGACCGGGCCGTAATACGATGTTTCGTTGGAGGAACCCATCGCGAACTCGTCCATGTTCAGCTTGCCGAGCATGACGGCGCCATCGTCCCAGAGGTTCTGGGTGACGGTTGATTCGTACTTGGGCTGAAAACCGTCGAGAATGTGGGAGCAGGCCTGGGTGTGCACACCTTCGGTGGCGAACAGGTCCTTGATGCCAAGCGGAATACCTTCCAGCGCACCAGCCTTGCCGCTTGCGATACGCTCGTCGGAGGCCTTCGCCATGGCGCGCGCCTTGTCCGGCGTCACAGTGATGTAAGCGTTGATCGTGGCGTTGGCAGCGTCGATTGCGCCGAGATAGGCTTCGGTCAGTTCAACGGCAGTGATCGCCTTCGACGTCAGCTTGTCGCGGGCTTCGGCAATGGTCAGGCTGGTGAGTTCGGTCATGATTGCGACTTTCGGATGCTTTTAGCTAACAGGGCAAAGGGACGGAATGCGCGGCTTTCGCGCTTATTCGACGACCTTCGGCACCAGGAAGAAATTGCGATCGGTTTCCGGCGCATTGGCCACGATGTCGTCAGCCTTGTCGCCATCGGTCACAGCGTCCTGACGCTTGCGCATCTCCATCGGTGTGACCGACGTCATCGGCTCGATGCCGGTCACATCGACTTCCGAAAGCTGCTCGACGAAATCGATGATACCGTTCAACTCACCAACCATACGATTGGCCTCCTCTTCGCTGACAGCGAGACGAGCAAGGCGGGCAACCCGCTTGACGGTGGCAAGATCGACGGACATGGCATTCTCCGAGGGAATAAGAAGTTCCCCCGCTATAATGGCCATGTCCGCCCTTCGCAACTGCCTAAGCTTGGAGTGGCACCGCAAATCCCCTGATCAGGCGTTCTCCTCACTTTTGCCGGGGCCGAACTTTGACATTTGCAAATTTTCTTCGCGATTGCGGAATCTACCGTTCACTTTCCCGTTAACGAATGATTAACCCCGGAATACTGGGAAAAATTCTTTAATTCAGGATGGGTATTACATGGATTTCAAGATTTCTACGGTTCGCCACCCCAAGGAAAAGTTCTACGGAACGTTGATGCTGGTGATTGGGACGTTGGTATGGGCAGGTCTGGCGGCGGGCGTCGCTTACGTTGCGATGAATGACGATCCCATGATCCTCTTTGGGTTCGCATCCTATATCGCAATGTTCTGGTTTTCGAGCTTCGTTGCCCGTGCCCTGCTCCGCGCCTACATGATCGGCCATTACGTGATGGTCAGCGAACAGCAGTTCCCGCATCTACACAAGATGGTGCAGGAAGGCGCGCAGGCTATCGGCCTCAAGGACGCACCGCAGGCTTTCGTCTACAATTCCAGCGGCGTGATGAATGCCATGGCGCTGACCCTGGTCGGGCGTACCCGTTATATCTGGCTGACCTCGCAGTTGATCGACGCAGACGATGAAGAACAGGTCAAGTTCGTGATCGGTCATGAGCTTGGTCACCATGTTGCCGGTCATCTCGACACGCTCCCTGGCCTCATGCGCCTGCCCGCCTATATGATGCCGTTGCTTGCACAGGCCTATTCGCGTGGACGTGAGCTGACCTGCGACCGCATCGGCTATATCGTCTCGAACAACCTGCAGGCCTCGCGCACAGCACTACAGATGCTCGCCTGCGGCAGCGCCAAGCTGAACTCGCAGATGAACCCTGCAGCTTTCGAGGCGCAGGAAAAGATGGTGCCGTCGACTGCCGGCTTTTTCCTGCACATCTTCTCGCTTTATCCGCGTCTGACGCGCCGCGTGGAAGCGGTCGGCCAGTTCGCAGAAAAGGCTCCAGCAGGCACGTCCGCGCCGCAGGTCAGCGCACCCGTCGTTCGTGTCGAACCGCAGATGGCCTGATCATCAGGGCTTTGTGAACATGCCATGCCGGACCGACCGGCATGGCAGCTTTATCTGGAAAACTCAGTCGAAGCTGAGCGTCGTACCGGGTTTTGGCACTTCGACATTGGTCTTCATGCCTTCCATGCCCTTCACGAACTTTTCCGGCGTCTGATCGAGCAGACCGAACGTGCCGTAATGGCAGGGAATGGCATGCTTGAAATCGAAGAAGCGCTGGCAGGCGAGTGCAGCCACCGCGCCGCCCATGGTGAAACGATCACCGACCGGCACGATACCGATATCCGGCGCGTGCAGTTCGTTGATCAGGCCCATGTCGGAAAAGATGTCGGTATCGCCCATGTGCAGGATCGAAGGCTCATCCTCGAGGTGGAGCATCAGGCCATTGGCACTACCAAGCGAATGAGCAATGCCGTCCTCAGTCACTTCCGCCGAGGAGTGAAGCGCATTCGTCAGCGTCACGGTGAAACCGTCGAACGAAACCGTGCCGCCCGTACCGGCCAGTTCAAGCTTTTCAACGCCACGCTTGCTCAGCCAGTCCCCGAGATCGGCGTTGCAGAACACCGTCGCACCCGTTTCCTTGGCAAGTGCAATCGTGTCACCGACATGATCCGCGTGACCATGTGTGAGCAGGATCTGCGTCACGCCTTCGGTCGCATCCTTCAGGTCCAAACCCTGAAAGTTGGGATTGTGAGTGAGGAACGGATCGATGAGAATTTTCGCCTTGGCCGTTTCTAGGCGGAAAGCGGCGTGGCCGAGCCAGGTGAGCTTCATGGGTAACTCCTTGGAATGTGAGGGCGGGAATATAAGGCGGATCGACGCGGTGACAACATCGCAGAGACGCTTGTATGCCATTACGCCGGCAATGCGACAGACCTGCGGTGGCAAGAAAAAGGCCGCTTGGTTGCAAGCTGGCGCGACGTAGGGTAAGCGACCCAAACTGCTGCAATCTCAATAGACTGCGGGAAATTCTTCATTTTTCATCACGTAAGGAGGCCATCATGGCCGGTAATGACGACGAGTATGTTTATGACGAAGCGACCGGCGAATGGCTGCCCGCCTCTGAAGTGGCAGCCAAGGCTGCCGCGCAGAATGCCGTGCACGATGCGGCCGGCAATGTTCTGGCCGACGGCGATTCCGTCACACTGATCAAAGATCTCAAGGTCAAGGGTGCCGGCCAAACGTTGAAACAGGGCACGGTCATCCGCTCGATCCGCCTCACCGATAACCCGGAGGAAATCGATTGCCGGCATGATACGATCAAGGGACTGGTGCTGCGCACCGAATTCGTCCGCAAGAAAAGCTGAATAATTAAAGCTGAACGGGAAAATAGATATGGCAACGCTGACAATCGAGGAACTGGCAGATCAGCTTTCGCCCAATCAGGCGATCGCCGGGCTGGATCTCGGCACCAAGACGATCGGCCTTGCCATGTCGGATCTCGGGCGCCGTTTCGCCTCGCCGCGCCCCGTCATAAAGCGGGTGAAGTTCACGCAGGATGCCGAGGTACTGCTGGCGTTCGCGGAAAAGGAAAAGGTCGCGGCCTTCGTCATCGGCTTGCCGGTGAACATGGACGGTTCGGCCGGGCCGCGCGTGCAGGCGACCCGCGCCTTTGTACGCTCCATGGCTGACAAGACCACCCTGCCCTTCGTATACTGGGATGAGCGACTATCGACGGTTGCCGCAGAACGTGCACTTCTCGAAATGGATGTCTCACGCGCCAAGCGGGCCGAACGCATTGATTCGGCCGCGGCAAGTTTCATTCTTCAGGGCGCGCTCGACAGGCTCTTGTCACTCGCCAGGGCAGCTTCGGGAGACTGACGGCCGTTCCACCAGGCCGCAATAGCCTTGCGCTTGCGGTAAGCGATGATGGCCAAAACGATCAGGCTGTCGACGGCGATCGCACGCGCAACCAGCGGCGGAAGATCTTCCGCGGGAATACCCAGTATCTGGCTGTAAACCTGAAAGACCAGATCATGCGTCTGGCGCGTCAGCATGAAGAAGCCAAAGCTGATGTCGTAGTAGGACAGGCCGTACCACGCCCCCAGGAGCAGGACGGGGCCTGCCCATAGAATCAGAAACCACTTCATGCGGCCCCCCTTGCCATTGTCGTCGGACCAATTTCCAACGACACCACCCACCGTAGCAATGCCATGCCACTCAAAACCGCGGCCGGAACCGCGATATCCAGAGCAAGGACCGCGAAAAACGCGACCGCTGAGATTAGCAAAGTCTTATGGAAATAAGTTGTTCCCATAACGAGGCCAGTCCCTGACACGATGGTTAATTTTTCGTTAACCCCAACTTAGTGCGCGGACGCCCAACCGCAACGAAAACCCCGCAATATGGTTAACGGCGGCCTACAGGCTGTGGAAACATCGGATATTCAGGCGTCAGCTGGCTGCCGGATAAAGCAGGTCGACGATGTAGGAGGCGTCGAATCGGGCATCGAGCATGCCGTAAGTGGAGCGCCAGCCGCCGGCGAGACGCGTTTCCACAAATGCATCGACGATCTTGCCGGCACCAAGCCGCGCCAGTTCGGCAGCACCGGCTGCCAGCGCCAGTTGCTCGATCAGCAGACGCGCGGCTCCTTCGTCGCGCTCGGCCAACGCCATGGCGGCACGCAGCACCTCCACGGTCTTTTTGCCGGAAGGGCCGAGATCACGTTCAAAACCGCTGATGACCGTATCGAACAGATCACGGCCACGCGACAGGACGCGCAGAACGTCGAGCGCCATCACGTTGCCGGAGCCTTCCCATATCGCGTTGACGGGAGCCTCCCGGTAATGACGGGCGATCGGTCTTTCCTCGATATAGCCATTGCCCCCAAGGCATTCCATTGCCTCATAAATGACCGAGGGAGCGATTTTGCAGTTCCAGTATTTGATAACCGGCGTCATGACGCGGGCATAGGCGGCATCGGCAGGCGAGGTCCCTGCCTTATCAAAAGCTTCCGCCAGACGATATGCAAGCGAGGTCGCAGCGGCGACATCAAGCGCCATGTCTGCAAGCACACGCGTCATCAACGGTTGATCGATGAGGTTCTTGCCGAAGGCACTTCGGCCGCGACAATTGTGCACGGCCTCGGCCAGCGACGCACGCATGATACCGGCAGAAGCGAGCGCGCAGTCGAGACGGGTCAAGGTGACCATATCCAGGATGGTGCGGATACCCGCGCCCGGATCCCCCAGCAGATAACCGAAGGCATCGGTAAATTCGACTTCGGAAGAGGCGTTGGAGCGGTTGCCGATCTTGTCCTTCAGTCGTTGGAAACGCAGGCCATTGGCCGATCCGTCCTCCAGAAGTCTCGGAACGAGAAAACATCCCATGCCGTCGCGGGTCTGCGCCAGCATGACGAAGGCATCACTCATCGGGGCTGACATGAACCATTTGTGACCGGACAGGCGAAACACGCCTTCTCCCACGCGCTCCGCCGACGAGCGGATTGCGCGCACGTCAGTGCCGGCATGTTTCTCGGTCATGCCCATGCCGATGGTAACGGCGCTTTTCTGCAATGCCGGCTTGCTCGATGAATCGTACTTGCGTGACAGGATTCTCGGCGCCCATTCCTTCTGAACGCGCGGCGACGCCATTATCGCAGCGATCGATGCACTGGTCATGGTAAGCGGGCAAAGATGACCGCATTCGAGCTGCGAGGTCAGATAAAAGCGCGCGGCGCGGGCACGATGTGATGAGCCCCGCGTCTCAGGTACGCTCTCCCACAAGGAAGAATGCAAACCGCTCGCCATCGAACGCCGCATGAGCGCGTGCCACGCCGGGTGAAACTCTACCTGATCGAGACGTTCACCACGCGGCCCATGAGTTCGCAGCTTCGGCGGGCTTTCATTGGCCATGCGCGCCAGATCCTGCGCTTCCGGCGACGTGACGTAACGGCCGAGCGCGTCATACTCTTCCCGCAGGCTGCGGTTGAGACCGGCCGTCAGGTCAACAATCAGCGGATCGGAGCGATAGGCATTGATCCCGCTCCAGAGGCCAGGCTGATTCAGTTCTGAGTTTTTTTCTTCGTCGCGCGACATGTCAATCATGAGGCGGTTCTAGCGGAAGTTACATTGCGTGGGAACGGCCTCGCCAAGCGATTTTCGGCTTTCAGACAAAAAGCCGGGAACGGCCGGCACTCAACCGCTAGTATTTGCGGAATCGCTGCCCTAATCTTAAATTGCGCGACATTGCCGGAGATATTTCATGAGCCTCGGGAAACTCAGCATCGAACGACCGCAAGCAACGATCGAAGCCATCGAACACCGGATTGACCCGGGTCAATACCGATCGGCAGGCGATGTCGTGCGCGCCGCGATTGATGCGCTTTTGCGCGATGAAGCAGCACATGATGCCGCCTCGATGCAGTTCGGGAGCAAGTGGGTGCTTCGCTGGATGATCCACCTCTGAGCTTGAGTAGTACCGAGATGCGCAACCACATCGAGAACCTCTATACCCGCCACCGGGGTTAAGCGCCACGAAGCGTCTACCAGTTGGACCACAGGCCGACGGCAAGAGACGACATCGAAGCAATCTTTACGTGCTCGAAGCCTGCCGGAGCTTTTCCATCGCTCAGCGATTGATCGATCAGTTGATGGCGCGCTGCAAAAGTATCGGCAACGCTCCTTCCGGCGGCGTCGCTCGCGCAGACTTGGTGACGGCATTCGCATGGTTCCTTCGAAAGCCGCGCTGTCATTCTTTATCGCGTCGTTGAAGCTGCGGTTGAGATCACGAACGTCTTTTAAAAAGGCCGCGACCGCCACGCGATCCTAGCAAACAAGCCGTAGATAACCGCTGCTGCCGCTTGCAGCCCCCGCCCCCACTCTTTATAGACCGCGTGACTGACACGGAGGACGTTTACGTGGTCTTCTTTCCCCACCGCCATCTGCTTGGCATCAAGGGCCTTACCGAACAGGACATCACCATTCTTCTCGACAAGGCCGATGAGGCCGTGAAGATTTCCCGCCAGCGGGAAAAGAAGACGTCCACACTGCGCGGCCTGACCCAGATCAATCTCTTTTTCGAAGCCTCGACGCGGACGCAATCCTCGTTCGAACTGGCCGGCAAACGCCTCGGCGCCGACGTCATGAACATGTCGGTCGGCAATTCGTCGGTGAAGAAAGGCGAAACGCTGATCGATACGGCGATGACGCTGAATGCCATGCGCCCCGATGTGCTGGTGTTGCGCCACTCGTCCGCCGGTGCGGCAGCACTGCTTGCCCAGAAGGTTGCCTGCTCGGTGGTCAACGCTGGCGATGGCCAGCACGAGCACCCGACACAAGCCTTGCTCGATGCGCTGACGATCCGCCGCGCCAAGGGCAAACTTTCGCGCATCATCGTTGCCATCTGCGGTGACGTTTTGCATTCGCGCGTCGCCCGTTCCAACATTCTTCTGCTCAACGCCATGGGCGCCCGCGTCCGGGTCGTGGCACCCTCTACGCTGCTGCCTTCCGGTATTGCTGAAATGGGTGCGGAAGTCTTCCACTCGATGGAAGAAGGCCTGAAGGACGCCGACGTCGTCATGATGCTGCGCCTGCAGCGGGAGCGCATGGCCGGTGCCTTTGTGCCTTCGGTGCGCGAATATTTCCGCTTCTACGGCCTCGATGCCGAAAAGCTGAAGGCGGCCAAGGAAGATGCACTCGTCATGCACCCCGGCCCGATGAACCGCGGTGTCGAAATTTCTTCGGATGTCGCCGATGGTCCGCAGAGCGTCATCGAACAACAGGTGGAAATGGGCGTTGCCGTGCGCATGGCCGTAATGGAAACCCTGCTTCTTTCCCAGAACAACGGAGAACGCGCATGACCGCCCCCGTTCTCGACAAACCGCTCGTCATCGAAAACGTCCGGATCATCGATCCGTCGCGCAAACTGGATGAAACCGGCACGATCATCGTTGATATTGACGGCCGCATTCTGGCTGCCGGCGCAGATGCGCGCAACCAGGGGCGCCCGGATGGCGCCACGGTGCGCGACGGCAAGGGCCTTGTCGCCACGCCCGGCCTCGTTGATGCCCGCGTGCATGTCGGCGAACCCGGTGCGGAACATCGCGAGACGATCGAGTCCGCCTCCCGTGCGGCGGCTGCCGGCGGCGTCACCTCTTTCATCATGATGCCAGACACCGATCCCGTCATTGACGATATCGCTCTGGTCGAATTCGTGCTGAAAACGGCACGCGACAATGCGATCGTCAACGTGCATCCGGCCGCAGCCCTCACCAAAGGCATGGCCGGCAAGGAGATGACCGAACTCGGTCTTCTCACCCAGGCTGGCGCGGTCGCCTTCACCGATGGCCATCACGGTCTGTCGGACTCACTGCTCCTGCGCCGCGCGCTCACCTATGCGCGCGAATTCGATGCGGTCATTTCGCTGGAAGCGCGCGAAAAATATCTCGGCAACGGCGTCATGAACGAAGGTCTGCTGGCAAGCTGGCTCGGCCTCTCCGGTGTGCCGAAGGAAGCCGAACTGATCCCGCTCGAGCGTGACCTTCGCATCGCCGGACTGACGAGCGGCAAATATCATGCCGCCCAGATCTCCGTGCCGGAATCGGCGGCCGCCATGCGTGTTGCGCGCGACCGCGGCGCCAATGTCACCTGCGGCATGTCCATCAACAACCTGACGCTCAACGAAAACGACATCGGCGAGTATCGCACCTTCTTCAAGCTGTGGCCGCCGCTGCGCACCGAAGACGACCGCGTCTCCATGGTCGACGCACTGGCAGACGGCACGATCGACATCATCGTTTCCTCGCATGATCCGCAGGATGTCGACACCAAACGCCTGCCGTTTGCCGATGCCGAAGACGGCGCGGTCGGCCTTGAAACCATGCTGGCCGCGGCTCTTCGCTTGCATCATGCAGGCCAGGTTCCGCTGATGCGGCTTATCGATGCCATGTCGACCCGCCCCGCCCATATTTTTGGTCTCGATGCCGGCACGCTGAAACCCGGTGCCAAGGCCGATATCGCGCTGATCGATCTGGAAGAGCCGTGGCTGCTGTCGAAGGACATGCTGCTGTCGCGTTCGAAGAATACACCGTTTGATGATGCCCGTTTCAGCGGCCGGGTGGTTGCCACCTATGTTGCTGGCCGCTGCGTGCATGCGCTTTAAGGGAGACAAGGCGTGAGCGAACTCTTCAACTGGCAGATCATCTGGGGCGTCGCACTCGGCGCGCTTGCCTTCGGCTACCTGCTCGGCTCCATCCCTTTCGGCCTGCTGCTGACCCGTGCAGCCGGTCTCGGTGATATCCGCTCGATCGGCTCCGGCAATATCGGTGCAACCAATGTTCTGCGCACCGGCAACAAGAAGCTGGCTGCTGCAACTCTGCTTCTTGATGCCCTGAAGGCGACCGCAGCGGCTGTGATCGCGTACGCCTTTTTCGGCAAGGATGCCGGCACGCTTGCCGGTTTTGCAGCCTTCCTGGGCCACCTCTATCCGGTCTGGCTCGGTTTCAAGGGCGGCAAGGGTGTCGCGACCTATATCGGTACCTTGCTGGGCGTCGCACCATGGATGGTTCTGGTCTTCGCAGCCGTCTGGCTGTCGACTGCAAAAATCAGCAAATATTCCTCGCTATCCGCGCTGGTTGCAACGCTTGTCATTCCGGTTGTGTTGTGGTTCATAAATGAACCGAGGGTCGCGCTCGTCATGGCCATCATGACGGCGATATCGTGGTGGAAACACGAGGCCAATATCAAGCGCCTGATCGCAGGCACGGAAAGCAGGATCGGCCAGAAGGGTTAGGCCGGCGAAAGGGAGACATGCCGGGGGGCAGCGCAGGACGAACGGGAATCGCGCTGACCGACCGCCAGAGACTGGCATGGCTGCGGCTGATCCGCAGCGACAATGTCGGCCCTACGACGTTCCGTGGTCTTATCAATCATTTCGGCTCAGCCGAGGCGGCGCTGGACGCCTTGCCGGAACTATCACGCCGCGGCGGAGCCACCCGCTCCGTCCGCATCGCCTCGCGCGCTGATGCAGAACGGGAACTGGAATCCGCTGCCCGACACGGCGCCGTGTTCATCGGCATAGGCGAGCCGGATTATCCGCCGGCGCTGCGCCAGATCGATGGCGCACCGCCGCTGATCGCCGTCAAAGGCAATCTTTCGACCCTCACCAAACCATCTGTCGGCATTGTCGGTTCACGCAATGCCTCCATCAGCGGCGCAAAATTCGCGGCGATGATCGCCCGCGATGCCGGCCGCGCCGGTTATGTCATCACCTCCGGGCTCGCACGCGGCATCGATACTGCAGCCCATCGCGCCAGCGTGGATACCGGCACGATCGCGGTTCTGGCCGGTGGCCTTGACCGACCCTACCCTCCTGAAAATCTTGGCCTGCTCGATGATATTACCGACGGCAGCGGACTTTCCGTGAGCGAAATGCCATTTGGCTGGGAACCGCGTGCACGTGACTTTCCGCGCCGCAACCGTCTGATCGCCGGCATCTCGCTCGGGGTTGTTGTCGTTGAAGCGGCAGAACGTTCAGGATCGCTGATCACCGCACGCATGGCTGCGGATTTCGGACGGCTGGTGTTTGCCGTACCCGGCTCGCCGCTCGATCCGCGCTGTCACGGCACGAACAATCTGCTGAAGGAAGGCGCCATCATCACCACAGGGTCGGACGATGTCCTGTCGGCGCTTGCACCTCTCTCGCAACTCGACCTCTTCTCGCCACCGATCATCGAGGAACCGGTCAAGGACAGCGACATGATGCCGCCGGATGACGACGCACGCGGCAACATTATCAATGCGCTCGGCCCGACACCGGTCGAGGTGGACGACATCATCCGCCACACCGAACTTCCGGCCTCTAACGTTTATCTGATCCTGCTGGAGCTGGATCTTGCCGGACGGCTGCACCGTCATTCGGGCGGAATGGTTTCGCTTGACTACTGAAACGGCGCATCAGGCTTCGCTCAAACCCAAAAATGGTTCTGAACACCAGCAGCAAGGATCATGGCCCCTTTCGTTTGATCGATGACAGCGGGCGCCGTCCTGCCTCCAGGTCTCCCGCCTCCACATAGGCCATCTCAATCAGGTAACAGAGCATGTCAGCCCCTTCCACTTGCGCCACGTGTCGCAACTGTCCCAACATTTCATGGATATAGGCGATGTTCTGTCGTGTCTCATCTCCCCCACCGACATGTCCAAATCCCAAGATCATTCTGCCCCCACCAACAAGCGGAAAAACGCCGTCAATCGGCTGGTTCAACACTACGTTTCATCAGGAATAGCGTATTTATTTAAAATTGCACTCAACGCGAGATATCGCATAGGTTGAATTGCGTTGAGTAAGCTAATTTGGCCGTGCCCCCTTGACCCCAGAGCAAACGCCCTCCATGTCGGGAGGTCAGATTTCCGGCCCTGCCGTAGCAATACCGCGGTTTTTATGTGGCCTGCCTCGTTCCAGAGAAAAGCAGAATGAAAGTTGTCGTCGTAGAATCCCCCGGGAAAATTAAGAGCATCAACAAGTATCTCGGCGCGGGCTACAAGGTTTTGGCGTCCTTCGGGCATGTTCGCGACCTGCCTGCCAAGGACGGATCCGTTCTTCCCGATCAGGATTTCGAAATGATCTGGGAAGTCGATGCTCAGTCCCAGAAGCGTATCAAGGACATCGCCGATGCCGTGAAAAGCTCGGATGGCCTCATTCTCGCGACCGACCCGGATCGCGAAGGTGAAGCCATTTCCTGGCACGTTCTCGACGTGTTGAAGAAAAAACGCGTGCTGGGCGACAAGCCGGTGGAACGTGTCGTGTTCAACGCCATCACCAAAAAGGCCGTACTCGACGCGATCGCCAATCCGCGCGATATCGATGTGCCGCTGGTGGATGCCTATCTGGCCCGCCGCGCACTGGATTATCTCGTCGGCTTCAACCTGTCGCCTGTCCTGTGGCGCAAGCTGCCGGGCGCGCGTTCGGCCGGTCGCGTTCAGTCGGTGGCGCTGCGCCTCGTCTGCGACCGCGAAAACGAGATCGAGCGTTTCGTTTCGGAAGAATACTGGAACCTTTCGGCACTGCTGAAAACACCACGCGGTGACGAGTTCGAAGCAAAGCTCACGGCTGCCGATGGCAAGCGACTTCCGCCGCGTGGCATCAAGAACGGCGAAGAAGCCGGCCGCCTGAAATCATTGCTGGATGGCGCCGCCTATACTGTCGACACGGTCGAGGCAAAGCCGGTCAAGCGCAATCCCGGCCCTCCCTTCACCACCTCGACACTGCAGCAGGCCGCTTCCTCCAATCTCGGTTTCAATGCCTCGCGCACCATGCAGGTGGCCCAAAAACTGTATGAAGGCGTCGATATCGGCGGCGAGACTGTCGGTCTGATCACCTATATGCGTACCGACGGCGTGCAGATGGCCCCGGAAGCGATCGACGCTGCCCGCGATGCCATCGTCGATCAGTTCGGTCAGCGTTACCTGCCGGAGAAGGCGCGTCATTATTCCACCAAGGCGAAAAACGCCCAGGAAGCGCACGAAGCCATCCGCCCCACCGACTTCAACCGTTCGCCCGACAAGGTGCGCCAGTATCTCGAGGGCGACCAGCTGCGCCTTTATGACCTGATCTGGAAGCGCGGCATCGCCAGCCAGATGGCGTCGGCCGAAATCGAGCGCACCACGGTCGAGATCATCGCCGACAATAATGGCCAGAAGGCCGGCCTGCGTGCCGTCGGCTCCGTCGTGCGTTTCGACGGTTTCCTTGGCGCCTACATGGACCAGAAGGAAGAAGGCGAAAAAAGCGATGATGACGACGATGATGGTCGTCTGCCGCAGATCAATGCCAGCGAGAAGCTCGACAAGAACAAGGTCAACTCGACCCAGCATTTCACCGAGCCGCCGCCGCGTTATTCGGAAGCATCGCTGATCAAGAAGATGGAAGAGCTCGGCATCGGCCGTCCTTCCACCTATGCCGCGACGCTGAAGACCCTGTCCGACCGCGAATATATCGTCATCGACAAGCGCAAGCTGATCCCGCATTCCAAGGGGCGACTGGTCACGGCTTTCCTCGAAAGCTTCTTCACCAAGTATGTGGAATACGATTTCACAGCGGATCTGGAAGAAAAACTCGACAAGATCTCGGCTGGTGAACTCGACTGGAAACAGGTTCTGCGAGAATTCTGGACGGATTTCTTTGCCCAGATCGAAGACACCAAGGAACTGCGCGTCACCAACGTTCTCGACGCTCTGAACGAGACGCTGGCGCCGCTGGTCTTCCCGACCCGCGAAGACGGTTCCGATCCGCGCATCTGCCAGGTTTGCGGCACCGGCAACCTGTCGCTCAAGCTCGGCAAATACGGCGCTTTTGTCGGCTGCTCGAACTATCCTGAATGCAATTTTACCCGTCAGCTGTCCTCGGACGGCAATGAGGCGGAAGCATCCGGCCTCAACGAGCCGAAGGCGCTTGGCGCAGACCCGATGACCGGCGAGGAACTGACGCTGCGTTCGGGCCGTTTCGGACCCTACATTCAGCGTGGCGAAGGCAAGGAAGCCAAGCGTTCTTCCCTGCCCAAGGGTTGGAAGCCGGAAGATATCGATCACGAAAAGGCGCTCGCGCTCATCAACCTGCCGCGCGATGTCGGCCAGCACCCCGAGAGCGGCAAGATGATTTCCGCCGGTCTCGGCCGCTATGGGCCTTTCCTGCTGCATGATGGTGGTTACGCCAACCTCGAAAGCATCGAGGACGTATTTTCGATCGGCCTCAACCGCGCCGTGACCGTGATTGCCGAAAAGGTGGCCAAGGGTCCGGGCGGCCGTGGCCGCGGCACACCGGCAGCGCTGAAGGAACTCGGCGAACATCCTGATGGTGGGCCGATTACCGTT
Organism: Endobacterium cereale; assembly: GCF_009617585.1. Classification (GTDB taxonomy): domain Bacteria; phylum Pseudomonadota; class Alphaproteobacteria; order Rhizobiales; family Rhizobiaceae; genus Neorhizobium; species Neorhizobium cereale. The sequence goes on from NZ_WIXI01000047.1 coordinate 220,794, forward strand.
CGTGACGGCAAATATGGCCCTTACGTCAATTGGGCCAAGGTCAACGCCACCCTGCCGAAGGGCAAGGATCCGCAGTCGGTGACTGTGGAAGAAGCGCTTGCCCTGATCGTCGAAAAGGGTGGCAAGACGCCTGCCAAGGGCAAGAAGGCACCTGCAAAAGCCAAGGCCCCGGCAAAAGCCAAAACCGCGGCCAAGTCGGCTGACGGCGAGACCAAAAAGGCCGCACCGAAAAAGGCTGCTGCCAAGAAGGCACCGGCCAAGACTGCCGCACCCAAGGCGAAGAAGACAACCACGTGAAGACACCGCGCGACAGGACGAAACCGGGCCATACCGGAGACAAGCCGAACAGCCGGCGCACCGACAGGCGCGCCAATGGCGAGCCCAAAACGGCAAGCGGTGGCTCTGCCATCGTGCACGGTGCCGTCCCGCCACGCGAAGTTTTGCTGGAATTCATCGCCGACAATCCGGATCGCGCCTCCAAGCGCGATATCGCCAAGGCGTTTGGCCTCAAAGGTGAGACCCGCGTCGAACTGAAGGATCTTTTGCGCGACCTCGAAAGCGAAGGCCTACTCAAGAAGGATCGCAAGGCCCTGTCGCGGCCCGGCGCCCTGCCCCCGGTCACGGTTCTCGACATCACCACTCGCGACAAGGATGGTGAATTGATCGGCCGTCCGGCAGAATGGCCGGAGGATGCGGGTGCTGCACCCGCCGTGCTGATCCGTCAGGGTTCCGAAAAGCGCGGCAAGGGCAAGGTCGCGATCGCTGGCCTCAATGACCGCATTCTTGCTAAGATTTTCCCGAACAAGGATCGCTCCGGTCCGGCCTACACGGCCCGCGTTATCAAGGTCATCGACAAGCGCCAGAACGCATCGCTCGGCGTTATCCGCATGATGGCGGAAGGCGGCGCGCGGCTGATGCCGATCGACCGTCGCGGCGAGGAAATGCAGATTTCCGCCGATGACCTTGGCAATGCCAAAGATGGCGACCTAATCGAAGCCGACATCCTGCGCGGCAACCGTTTTGGCCTGACACGTGCGAAGGTGCTGAATATCGTCGGCTCGGTCGCCAGCGAAAAGGCGATCTCCATGATCGCCATCTATGCGCACGGCATCCCGCACATTTTCCCGCAGTCGGTAATGAACGAGGCAGAAGCCGCAACATCGGCCGACATGTCGAAGCGTGAAGACTGGCGCGCCCTGCCGCTCGTGACCATCGACCCGGCCGACGCCAAGGACCATGACGACGCCGTTTACGCCGAGCCCGACACATCGCCGGACAACCCGGACGGTGTCATCGTCACCGTCGCGATTGCCGATGTCTCCTGGTATGTCCGCACAGGTTCCGAACTCGACCGCGAAGCCTTGAAGCGTGGCAACTCCGTCTATTTCCCCGACCGCGTCGTGCCGATGCTGCCGGAGCGGATTTCCAACGATCTATGCTCGTTGCGCGAAGGTGAAGATCGGCCGGCATTGGCCGTGCGCATGACGTTTTCCAAGGAAGGCCGCAAGGCCGGCCACACGTTTCATCGCATCATGATGAAGAGCACCGCAAAGCTCTCTTACCAGCAGGCGCAGGCGGCGATCGACGGCAAGACGGACGACAAGACCGGCCCGCTGCTCGAACCGATCCTCAAGCCTCTGTGGCATGCCTATGAAGTGATGAAGCGCGGGCGTGACCGTCGCCAGCCGCTCGAACTCGACATGCCGGAACGCAAGATCATTTTGAAATCCGATGGCACGGTCGACAAGGTGATCATTCCGGAACGTCTCGATGCGCACAAGCTCATCGAGGAAATGATGATCCAGGCGAACGTTGCCGCCGCCGAGACGCTGGAAAAGAAAAAGCAGCCGCTCGTCTACCGCATCCATGACGGCCCGTCGCTCGCCAAGCAGGAAGTGCTGCGCGAATTTCTGGCAACGCTCTCAATTCCGATGGCCAAGGGCGGACAGGTGCGCGCCAACTCGTTCAACGGCATCCTCGCCAATGCCGCCGATACGCCACATCAGGTGATGGTCAACGAGATGGTGCTGCGCTCCCAGAGCCAGGCGATCTACAGCCCGGACAATATCGGCCACTTTGGCCTCAATCTGATGAAATATGCGCATTTCACCTCGCCGATCCGCCGATATGCCGACCTGATCGTGCATCGCGGTCTCGTCGGTTCGCTGGGTCTGGGCGAAGGCGCCATTACAGCTGCCGAAGAAGCGCAGCTGGAAGATATCGCGGCGGAAATCTCGACCTTCGAACGCCGCGCCATGGCCGCCGAACGCGACACGATCAACCGCCTGATTGCGCACCACCTTTCGGAGCGTGTCGGCCAGGAATTCGAAGGCCGCGTTTCGGGCGTTACCAAATCCGGACTGTTCGTGTCGCTGCCGACCTATGGCGCTGACGGTTTTGTGCCGATCTCCACGCTAGGCCGTGACTATTTTATCTATGACGAGGCTCATCAGGCGTTGATTGGCGACAAATCGCGGCTTGGCTACCAGCTGGGTGATAGCGTCGACGTGAAACTCGTCGAAGCCATCCCGCTGGCCGGTTCGTTGCGTTTCGAAATGATCAGCGAAGGCCGCAAGATCGCCGCCGGAACGCGATCCTTCCACAAGGCCGGCCGGCAGCGGCGCACCGCGCGCGGCAAGGCGGGCATGCACCCGAGACGATAGGAACGAGTGATGACGGTCAGGGAGGCGACCACCAACACGACAGAGAACCCGAAACCGGTTCGCTACGGCGATACCGGCGAGGCGGAACGTCCTCTTGGCCGTTCCATCATGCGGGGCCTCAGATGCCGATGCCCCGCTTGCGGTGAAGGCCGCCTGTTCGGCGCTTTACTGAAACCCGTCGATACCTGCGCCAATTGCGGCGCCGACATGCATCACCATCGCTCCGACGACCTGCCGCCCTATATCGTCATCGTCGTTGTCGGACACGTCGCGCTCGGCGGCTTCATGATGACCGACACGGTGTTCGACATCTCGCCCTGGGCGCATCTGGCCATCTGGGCGCCTCTGACGGTGCTCTCCGCCCTCCTGACCATCCAGCCCATCAAGGGCGGCGTCATCGGCCTGCAATGGGCGCTGAAGATGCATGGTTTTGGCGGCGAACGCGAAGACATCGATTCCGGCCGCGGCGGCCCCGTAGAATGAGCGATGCGCCGGTGAACCTCACGCCGGCACCGAATGAGCCCTCCGCAAGGACGGCGACCGCCCGTATTCGCCCGAAGGATGCCGCTGCCCTTATCCTTGTTGACCGTTCCACTCCTGCACCCCGCGTGCTGATGGGGCGCCGTTCGAGCGGGCATGTCTTCATGCCGGACGTCTACGTCTTTCCCGGTGGTCGGCGCGATCCGGGCGATCATGCCCTGCCCTTTTCCAACAACCTGCACCCTCTTGTTCTGGAAAAGCTTCTGGCAGCCACATCCGCCCGAATGACTGATCGCCGGGCCCATGCCCTGGCGCTTGCGGCGCTTCGGGAGGTGCACGAAGAAACCGGCATCGTGCCAGCCGGCGGCCCAGCCGACCTCTCCCGTTTGCGGTATATCGCCCGCGCCATTACTCCGCCCGGCAATGTCCGTCGCTATGATACGCACTTCTTTCTGGCCTTTTGCGATGAAACCGTCTTCGACCTGACGCAATTGCGCGATACGGACGAGTTGGAGGACCTGCAATGGCTTGACATTGCAGCGATTTCCGGTGTGAAACTCGCCCGCATCACACAGATGGTGCTGGAAGACGTGAAGAGACTGATGGAAGCGGATCGCGACCTCCCATTCGAAAATTCCGTTTCCTTCTATTCCATGCGTCACGGGCGTTTTGTCCGCAGCCGACTGTAAGGATTTTTGAATGTCGCAGCCGACGACCGACGAGAACGGCCATGTCGAAAAAATTCATTGGCCGTCTCTCATCGCAGCCACTGCTGCCATCAGCGCGGTCGGCATCGCCATCGGTCTTGGCTTGCCTCTGCTCAGCATCATCCTGGAAAAGCGCGGCGTCCCGGCAACGCAGATCGGGCTCAATGCAGCCATGGCTGGTGTGGCCTCCATGCTGGCCGCACCGCTGACGACGAAGCTGGCGCATGACTTCGGTGTTGCCCGCACAATGATCCTGGCGATCATGATCGCGGCGGTCAGTGGCCTGGGCTTTTATTACGCCCAAGCGTTCTGGATGTGGTTCCCGCTGCGCTTTACCTTCCACGGCGCAACCACCATGCTGTTCATTCTCTCCGAGTTCTGGATCAATCAGGCGGCACCACCACGCAGACGCGGGCTTGTTCTCGGCATTTATGCCACCATGCTGGCCGTCGGCTTTGCTCTCGGCCCGCTGCTCTTCTCCAACCTCGGCAGCGACGGCATCCTGCCCTTCGCGGTTGGCGCCGGCATCATCCTTCTGGCGATCATACCGATTTTCATCGCCCGCGGCGAAAGCCCGGTGCTGGACGAAAAGCCGGAGCGGCATTTTTTCCACTACATCCTGCTTGTCCCTTCCGCAACGGCTGCCGTTTTCGCCTTTGGCGCGGTTTCGGCCGGCGGTTTGTCGCTTTTCACGATCTACGCTCTGCGTGAGAATATGCCGGAACCGGATGCGGCATTGCTGCTCACCATCATGGGTGTTGGCAACATGGCCTTCCAGATCCCGCTCGGCCTGATCTCCGACAAGATGCGTGACCGTCGCCCGCTGTTGTTCGGCATGGCGGTGCTCGGCGTCATTGGCGCCCTATCTCTGCCCTTCCTCATCCACAACTGGCTGATGATGGCCGTGGTGCTGTTTTTCTGGGGCGGCTGCGTCTCCGGCCTCTATACGGTCGGCCTCGCACATCTGGGCGCACGCCTCAGCGGGCCTGACCTTGCGGCCGCCAATGCTGCCTTCATTTTCTGTTACGCGGTGGGCACGGTAGCAGGCCCACAGGGAATCGGTGCGGCCATGGATGTGGCCGGCAATGACGGTTTTGCATGGGCGCTGGCGGCATTCTTCGCCTTTTACGTGCTGGTTTCCTTGGCCAGACCGCTTTTCCAGTCGAAACGGAGTTGACTTTTGGCCCGCGATTTGTAATTTCGCGCCAGATTTAGCAGTGGGCTCCGACTGGTCGTCCACGGCTTACATTTTTCCAGAAGGCAGAAAACCATGGCGAAAGCTACGACCATCAAGATCAAGCTGCTGTCGACGGCGGACACGGGTTTCTTCTACGTCACCAAGAAGAACAGCCGTACGTTCACCGACAAGATGAGCAAGACCAAGTACGACCCGATTGCCAAGAAGCACGTCGAGTTCAAAGAAACCAAGATCAAGTAATTGATCCCAAGTTTCGGCTTTTAAGGCGCGTCAGCCATCCGGCTCCGCGCCTTTTTTGTTGCCCGGATTTTGGCCCATCTCCCATTTGGCCAGCCAAATAGCGCGCAAAGAAAAAGCGCCGCTCCCGAAGGAGACGGCGCTTTTGATTTGGGGGTCGATCAGCCTGCAATCACGGCACGAGGAACCGTTTTTGGCATGCCTGCCGATCGACCGACCCCACGACCCAGGAGATGCGGCGGACCTGAGCATCATGGGGTATCGTGTTCCGCTAGGAACATCTGCTTGTTGATAGCAAACTCGCTCAAATTCCCAGGAAAAGCAACATAATCTTAACAAGCGGTGCATTTTTGCACCGCTATGGTTAAAAATGACGCGCCTTGCTGGAGGTTCACACGAGTTTTACATCAGCAAGAAACCATAGCGCCCTAGCATCCATCGTTTCAATTCAACAATTTAGCGACGCTAGGAATAAAAGCATTCGTTAATATGAAATCTTTAGCAAGTACAAATTAACGCAATGCGCCTGTCATCGGGCACGTTTTTCACTGAAATCAACTTAAACACGACTGAATCACAGGTTTTTACTGCGATTTAATCTTCAAGATTACGGTGGTCACTCGAGTAATCAAGTTCTTGCCAGCGGCCTGTGAACAACTCGACGGCAGGCGCATCATGGCGATTTTCAGCCATTGGAGCGCGCAGAACTGGCAACTCCGATTCGATTCTTCAGGCCGCGAAGGCTACGACGCGATTACGACCGCCATTCTTGGCCTCGTAAAGGGCCAGGTCCGCCTGCTTCAACAACTGGTCCGGTGTTTCGACGCCTGGCTCATTACCGGCGATCCCGAGAGAGGCGGTCACGGTCAGATTGATGCCAAGACTGCGGATATGGAACGGTTGCGTTTCCACCATGGCACGCAGGCGCTCGGCGATCGTTGCGGCCTGCGCCGGATCGGTATCCGGCATGACGACCACAAATTCCTCTCCGCCATACCGGCAGGCGAGATCCGCTCCCCGCACGGTGGAGCGAATGCGCGAGGCGAATTCTTTCAAAACTTCGTCGCCGACATCGTGGCCATAGGTGTCGTTCACCTGTTTGAAACGATCGATATCGACAAGGCAGATCGACAGCGAGCGACCACGCGCGGCGGCGCGGTTGAACAGTGTCTTCAGGTGATTATCGAGGTAGCGGCGGTTCTGAAGGCCCGTCAGCCCATCGGTGACGGCAAGCTCGATGGTTTCGCGCACACTGGAACGCAGGCGATCATTATAGCGCTTGCGCTTGATCTGCGTGAGTGTGCGCGCCACCAGTTCGTTTGGATCGATCGGGCGGACGATATAGTCGTTCACACCGAGATCGAGCGCACGCACAATCAGGTCCTCGTCACCAAGATCAGTGACCAGCAGCAGCGGAATGAAACGGGTACGCTCCAGCGAGCGGAGCTGCGAGCAAAGGCGCAGCGGATCGTATTCACCGGAATTGCCGTTGACGATGACCAGATCGATCGGGTTCTCAGCGGCCTCGAACAATGCAGCCTGCGGATCCGACATGGCGGTGACTTCGCCGATCGGCTTCAACGCCTTGATGATCCGCTCCTGCGAACTGGCGCGGCTGTCGACGAGCAGAACATGTCCCGCCTCCTCACGCCCATCCCCCTTCAGCATGTCTTCCATGCCGATCGTGCGGGCAGTTTCCGAGCGAATGCGCAATTCATCGCTCAGCGTCTTCAAGCGCACCAGGCTTTTGACCCGCGAGATAAGCTGCAGATCGTTGACTGGCTTGGTGAGAAAATCATCCGCACCTGCCTTGAGGCCGCGCACACGATCGGATGGCTGATCAAGCGCCGTTACCATGACCACCGGAATATGGGCAGTGCGTGGGTTCGCCTTCAGGCGCTCGCAGACTTCAAAGCCGCTCATGCCTGGCATCATGATGTCCAGGAGGATCAGATCGACACTGGTGCTTTCGACGATGGCGAGCGCCTTTGGACCGTCCTCAGCGGTGAGCACCTCAAAATATTCAGCAAGAAGCCGGGCTTCGAGCAGTTTCACATTGGCCGGAATATCGTCGACTACAAGGATGCGCGCCGTCATGGCAATTTTCCCGAATTTTAGGCGTCGCCCAGATAGGTCTTGATGGTTTCGATGAATTTCGGCACCGAGATGGGTTTCGATACATAGGCCTCGCAGCCGCCTTGTCGAATCCGTTCCTCGTCGCCTTTCATGGCAAAGGCTGTGACGGCGATGACAGGAATGACATGAAGCTCGTCGTCTTCCTTCAGCCACTTGGTTACTTCCAGACCGGATACTTCCGGCAGCTGGATATCCATGAGGATGAGATCCGGCCTATGCTTGCGGGCGAGATCCAGCGCTTCCATTCCGTTGCGTGTCTGGATCGTCGCATAACCGGAAGCCTCGATGAGGTCGCGAAAGAGCTTCATGTTCAGCTCGTTGTCTTCGACGATCATGACCTGCTTGACCATTTATGAACGATCCTTGTTGCGCACGGAAACTTGGCCGTGAACGGCCGGTTCCGGCCTTGTAACGACATCGCGAAGATATAAGTTCACCCCACGACCGATTCCAAAAACTCTTGTTCGTTTCAGTCTAGAGTAATTTGTTTGAAGAAAAGGTAACTTGAGAGCATGCAAGGACCGCTTGAGCCGCGTCAGAAAGACAAAGCGGCAGCCGTCGACCCCGAAGAAACCGCCGTTACCCTGCTCGGCTGGCTGGCGAGCGAACCGGACATGATGAGCCGCTTTCTGGCGCTGTCCGGCATTCAGGCCCCGCAATTGCGACAGGCGATCAATGATCCCGGCTTCCTCGCCGGCATGCTGGATTTCGTGATGGCGCATGAACCGAGCCTGATGGCCTTTTGCGAAACCACCAATACCAAGCCGGAAACTGTCGTTGCTGCATGGCATCACTATTCCGGCCCGGCAATGGACTGAAACGGCATGGCCAGAGGAACAGGCGATATTCTCGATGTTTCGCATGTCGTCGTCAGCGACCGTCCGCTTGTCGTCTGCGATGTCGACGACGTCGTATTGCATTTTGCCGCCCCGTTTCAGGAATTCCTGCTCGCGCAAGGCCACGAGTTTCTGCCACGCTCCTTCAACCTGATGGGTAATATCGTCGCCAGCGACACGAGGCTGGAAGTCGATATTGCCGGTGTTTACCGGCTGATCGGCGCGTTTTTCGAAGCGCAGGAAAGCTGGCAATTGCCTATCGAAGAGGTGGTGCAGACGTTGGAAGCGCTCTCGGCCGATGCCGACGTGGTGTTCCTGACTGCCATGCCGCCACTCTACAGCCAACAGCGACGCCGGTTGCTGGACAGGTTGGGGCTCGCCTTTCCGCTGATCGCCAGCGAGGAACCGAAGGGGCCGATGATGCGACGGCTGAATGCCGAACGTATCTTCCCGACCACCTTCATCGACGACATGGCGCATAACCTTCATTCGGTGCGCACGCACATGCCGGACAGTCTGCTTATTCACATGATGCCCGACAGCGCGCTGCATCTGATGGCGCCGAAACCGCAGGACGATATCGTTCGTGCCCGCGACTGGCGACATGCGGAAGAACTGATCCGGGCACACTGGCTGCCCCGCTGATTTCCGCTGCGACAAATAGGTCTGGAAGTCGTGCATGCCTGCTTCCTTCCCGCTTGAGAGTTGCGATCTTACGGCCTAATGTCGACTTGTTCAACATTTGTTCCGAAGATGGCGACCGAGATCGACACGCAAGACAAACCGGGCGGATTTTGCCGCGACTGCCTGACGGAGCAACCCGAAGGCCGCACCCGCTGTCGTGCCTGCGGCAGCCCTCGCCTTTTGCGCCATAAGGAACTGTACGGGCTGACGCTGGCACATATCGATTGCGACGCCTTTTATGCCAGCATCGAAAAACGCGACGACCCGAGCCTTGCCGACAAGCCCGTCATCATCGGCGGCGGCAAGCGCGGCGTGGTTTCCACCGCCTGCTACATTGCCCGCATCAGCGGCGTGCGCTCCGCCATGCCGATGTTCAAGGCATTGGAAGCCTGCCCGGATGCGGTGGTGATCAAGCCGAACATGGAAAAATACGTGACCGTCGGCAGGCAGATGCGTGCCATGATGCAGGATCTGACGCCGCTGGTACAGCCGCTTTCCATCGACGAGGCCTTTCTCGAACTGGCCGGCACCGAACGGTTGCATCGCGATCCGCCGGCCCGCACGCTGGCGCGCTTTGCCAAGCGGGTGGAAAGCGAACTCGGCATCTCGATTTCCGTCGGTCTTTCCTATTGCAAGTTTCTGGCCAAGGTCGCGTCCGACCTGCAAAAACCGCGTGGCTTTTCGGTGATCGGCAAGGCCGAGGCACTCGACTTTCTGGCGCCTCGTCCCGTCACCACCATCTGGGGCGTCGGCAAGGCCTTCAATGCCTCGCTCGAAGCCGACGGCATCCGCACCATCAAGCAATTGCAGGCCATGGCCGAAAGCGACCTGATGCGCCGGTACGGTGTGATGGGCCAGCGGCTCTATCGCCTGTCGCGTGGTATCGATGATCGCACCGTGCATCTCAACGAGGCGGCGAAAAGCGTCTCGGCAGAAACGACCTTCTTCGATGATATCTCCAGCCACGAGCAACTGGTGCCTATCCTGCGCAGTCTTTCCGAAAAGGTTTCGACCCGACTGAAGAAACACGACATCGCCGGGCATACGGTCGTGTTGAAAATGAAGACTACCGACTTCAAAAGCCGTACCCGCAACCGTCGGCTGGAGGACCCTACTCAGCTTGCCGACCGGATCTTTCGCACCGGGCTGCAACTGATGGAGCGCGAAACGGACGGCACAAAGTTTCGCCTGCTCGGCATCGGCGTCACGGATCTTGAAGGCAGCTCCCGCGCTGATCCGCCCGATCTTGTCGACCAGCAGGCGACCCGGCGCGCGCAGGCGGAGGCGGCAATCGACAAGTTGCGCGACAAATTTGGCAAGGGTGCGGTGGAGACCGGCTACACTTTTGGCGGAAAAGACCGCAAACGCTGACATTGTCGCCGGCAACCTTACCGCGCCTGTCACCGCAATGTGAGACGATCGTGTTGCAAAACGACAATTTTGCGCGCGCCGGTCAAGCCTTTCTTAAGCATGTCGGCATAGACTGTGAGCCTGTATTGCGTATGAGGTTTCCATGTCCCGGCTTGCGGCCTTCGGCCTTGCATTGATGTCCACCTGCGTGCTGGCCGGAACGGCCTTGGCAGAAAACGCACGGACCCTGCAGATCATCGTTTCCAAGGACAAGCAGTCGCTTTCGGTCTATGACGGAGACACGGTCGTGGCGACGTCGAAGGTTTCGACCGGCAAGGAAGGCCACGATACGCCGGCCGGTATCTTTTCGATCCTCGACAAGAAAAAATACCACGAATCCAACATCTATTCCAACGCGCCTATGCCGTGGATGCAGCGTCTGACATGGTCCGGTATTGCGCTGCACGAATCAAGCAGCGTGCCGAATTATCCGGCCTCGCATGGTTGCGTGCGCCTGCCGGCCAAGTTTGCGCAATCGCTTTACGGCCAGACCGAGCGCGGCGTGCATGTGGTGATCACCGATGGGCAGGTGACGCCTGTCATGCTGCATGATGCAAAACTGTTTGCACCGAAAAAGCCGGTTCCGGCCAATCTCATGTCCGATGTGCCGCTGCGCGCCGACAATTTTGCCCGCACGACCAAGCAACTTGAAGTGGCCATGAACATGGCACCCTCCTCGCCTTTGCTGACCACCCCGAAAAAGGCCGAGGCCGAGACGCAGGAAGCGGCGCCCTTGCGCATTCTCATCACCCGCCGTGGCGAACGCGAGCAGGTGGCCGATGTGCAGTCCATGCTGAATGACCTCGGTTTCGATGCCGGTTCACATGACGGCTTTGTCGGGCCGATGACGCGCTCTGCCGTCGAGGGTTTCAAGCGCTGGAAGGGCTTGGAAGCAAGAGGTTTTCTCACCAACGAGTTTCTGAAAGCACTCTACGAGACAAGCGGCAAGCCCAAGGCACCAACGGGACAGTTGATGATCCGCCAGGGTTTCAAGCCGATCCTGTCGGTCCCGGTCGGCATCAGGAATCCTGAAACTGCGCTCGGAACACATCTTTTCACCGCAACCGCATTCGATCGTGCAGAAGGCACCGCAGGGTGGCAGGCGCTGACGCTGCCGAACCGTTTGCCGGAAGCGATGATGAAGCGTCTGGGCATCACCAATAGCGATGCAGGCTTCACCACGACCGAAACAGCGGCACAACAGGCTTTCGACCGGATCGAGATTTCCTCTGATCTGCGCGACCGGATCGAAACCATGCTGACCAGCGGCAGTTCGATCACCATCAACGATCAGGGCATCGGCCAGGACACCGGCGACGGCACCGATTTCATCACCATCACCCGCTCCTCGCCGGAGCGGATCGAAGCGCAGACGGTTTCATCAAAGCCACGGACTGAAAAGCCGGTTCGAAAGGTGCGGGCTGTGCCACTGGGCGTGGGGCTTTACTGAAGCTCCGCTTCCACACTGATGGCCCTGTCGCTCGACGGGGCTGTCATCAGATGTCGGGCGAATCCGCTTGACACAGGCGTGAAAGGCATCGCCGCGCGCCTTCAGTTCCTTGGTCTCCACCTTCATTTCGAAACCACCGTCAACGCTGTGAATTTTCAGCGGGCCAGCCGTACCTTTCAGGATCTCATCTACGACCTTTCGGAGCATCTGCTGATCGGTTTTGGGCTCGAACATCCAATTTCCGATATCATCGACGGGTTTCATGCGCAGATCGGTTGCTAGACTGCCGATTTCCACGCGTGCAGTTGGCGCCGGTGCCCTGATGGCGCCGATGCTGCCGGCAAGAAACATCTGCAGCTTGTCCTTGGCGGAATAGGTGATGCCGGTGCCCGGGCGAATGGTGGCTGCGAAACATGTGCCGGCCTCGTCACCTGTCGCCCATTCCGGAGCGTCCTGCGCCTGCAGTTGACCTGTAATCGTGGAAAACTGCACCGCCAACGCAGCCAGAACCAGACTGCGATCCCGCATCACACCAGTTCCACATCCAGCACGCCGGGTGCGGCCCTGAGCGCTGCGGCGATTTCCGGTGACAGGCGGTAGCGGTCGTTGAGCGAGACCTCGATCTCGCGGCGACCATCATCCTTGATGACGACAAACGAGACCTGGCCATCGCCACGACCGTTCAGGTGTTTGGCGACTATTTTCATCGGGCTGGCATCGCGCACGAAGATGCGCAGCGCCTTCTGCATGCGCACCGATTGCTCCTCCAGCGACTGGACGTTCTGGATGCGCAGGCCGATGCCTTCCGGGCGTTCGTCCGCCTGCACGATGATGACCAGCGATTTGCCGGGTTCCAGCATGTCGCGATATTGCGCCAGGGCTTCGGAAAACAGGATGGCTTCATAACCGCCGGATGAATCGGAGAATGTGACGATGCCCATCTTGTTGCCTGTGCGGGTTTTACGTTCCTGCCGGCCGGTGACGGTGCCGGCGAGACGCCCGGCGCTGGCGCCCTTTTTCACGGCGACCGAGAAATCGGCAAAGGTCTGCACGCGCAGTTTGGCAAGCGTTTCCTTGTAGCTGTCGAGCGGGTGGGCCGAGAGATAGAAGCCGAGAACCTGATATTCCTTCATCAGCTTTTCGGATGGCGTCCACGGATCGAAGACCGGCATGGTGATCTTTTCCGGCCCCGCCCCGCTACCGCCGCCCGAACCAAAAATGTCGAACTGGCCGCTGGTCTTGTTTTCAGCCGCACGCTGGGCGTAACCGATGATGCGGTCCATGCCTGTCACCAAGGCTGCGCGGTCAATGCCGAAACAATCGAAGGCGCCGGCGAAGATCAGGCTTTCCAGCACACGCCGGTTGACCTGTTTCGGATCGATGCGCAGGCAGAAATCCTCGAGGCTTTCGAATGGCTTGTCGCCACGCACTTCGGCGATGTGATCGACGGCGCCTTCGCCGACGCCCTTGATGGCGGCGAGCGAATAATAGATGCGCATGTCGCCGGTTTCGAATTTTCGGAACGACGTCTGCACCGAAGGCGCATGAACCTTGATGCCAAGACGTCCGGCGTCTTGCCTGAAATCGTTGAGTTTTTCGGTATTGGCCATATCGTAGGTCATCGACGCGGCGAGGAACTCGACCGGGTAATGCGCCTTCATATAGGCAGTCTGATAGGAGACGATGGCGTAGGCCGCCGCGTGTGATTTGTTGAAGCCGTAGTTGGCGAATTTCGCCAGCAGTTCAAAGATGTTCTTGGCCTGCGGCTTCGATACACCGTTCTTGATGGCGCCATCGACAAAGCGTTCGCTCTGCTGGTCCATCTCCGCCTTGATCTTCTTACCCATGGCGCGGCGCAGAAGGTCGGCTTCGCCGAGCGAATAACCCGACAGGACCTGCGCGATCTGCATGACCTGTTCCTGGTAGACGATAACGCCCTGCGTTTCCTTCAGCAGATAATCGATGGACGGATGGACGGACTCGATCTCCTCCTCGCCATGCTTGCGAGCATTGTAGGTGGGGATGTTTTCCATCGGACCCGGACGGTACAACGCCACGAGCGCAATAATGTCCTCGATACAGTCGGGTTTCATGCCGAGCAGCGCCTTGCGCATGCCCGCACTTTCCACCTGGAACACGCCGACCGTTTCGCCGCGCGACAGCATCTCATAGGTCAGCGTGTCATCGAGCGGGATGGTGGCGAGATCGATATGGATGTCGCGCTTGCGGCAGAAATCCACCGCCGTCTTCAACACGGTGAGCGTCTTCAGGCCCAAGAAGTCGAATTTGACGAGGCCGGCCTGCTCCACCCACTTCATGTTAAACTGGGTGACCGGCATGTCGGATCGCGGATCGCGATACATCGGCACCAGCTTTGACAGCGGACGGTCGCCGATGACGATACCGGCGGCGTGGGTCGAGGCGTGGCGGTAAAGGCCTTCGACCTTCTGGGCGATATCGAGAAGGCGGGCGACAACCGGTTCGGCCTCGGCCTCTTCGCGCAGCTTCGGCTCCTCCTCGATCGCCTTCGACAGCGGCGTCGGATTGGCCGGATTGTTGGGCACCAGCTTGCAGATCTTGTCGACCTGACCATACGGCATTTCCAGCACACGACCGACGTCGCGCAGCGCCGCTCGGGCCTGCAGCGAACCGAAGGTGATGATCTGCGCCACCTGCTCGCGCCCATATTTGCGCTGCACGTAGCGGATCACCTCTTCGCGGCGATCCTGGCAGAAGTCGATATCGAAGTCGGGCATCGATACGCGGTCGGGATTGAGGAAACGTTCGAACAGGAGCGAGAAACGCAGCGGATCGACGTCGGTAATGGTGAGCGCGTAGGCGACCAACGAGCCCGCACCCGAACCACGACCCGGGCCAACCGGAATGTTCTGATCCTTTGCCCATTTGATGAAGTCGGCAACGATCAGAAAGTAGCCGGGGAACTTCATCTTCTCGATGACGCTCAGCTCGAAATCCAGCCGCTCGTGATAGTCCTTTTCGGTGTATCCCTCGGTCATGCCGAGCAGCTTGATACGATTTTCCAGACCTTCGACCGCCTGGCGGCGCAATTCCGCCGCTTCCTTGCGTTCGTCCTCTTCCGGGTGATCACTGACGCCAGTGAAACGCGGCAGGATCGGGTTGCGCGTCTTCAGGATATACGAACAGCGTTTTGCGATCTCGACCGTATTCGCCAGCGCTTCAGGGATATCGGCAAACAGCTTTGCCATTTCCGCGCGGCTCTTGAGATAGTGGTCGGGCGTCAGGCGAAAACGGGTATCGTCGGACACGATGGCACCGTGGGCGACCGCCATCAGGGCATCATGGGCATCGTAATCGTCGCGGGTCGGGAAAAACGCCTCGTTGGTGGCGACCAGCGGAATTTCGTGATCATACGCGAGCGCAATCATCGATTTTTCATGGCGCCGGTCGTAGCGGCCATGGCGCTGCAGCTCGATATAAAGCCGGTCGCCAAACGTCTCTTTCAACCGCAACAGGCGAGCGACGGCCTGTGGGCGGTGGCCATCATTCAGCGCCATATCAACCGGGCCGGTGCTGGCGCCGGTGAGCGCAATCAGGCCTTCAACACCCATTTCCTGCAGCCAGGACTGGCGGATGTGAATGCCTGCACTGCCACCCTCGCCGCCGAGATAAGCGCGGCTGACGATATCAACGAGGTTTTCATATCCAGCTTGCGTGGCGGCAAGCAGAACGATGGCTGGCAGTTTTTGCAGCCCATTGCCGCGTTTCTCATCGCCGGCATCTTCCATGTCGATCGACATCTGGCAGCCGATGATCGGCTGCAAACCGTCGCCCGATGCCTTCTGGGCAAATTCGAGCGCGACAAAGAGGTTGTTGGTATCGGTAATCGCGATCGCCGGCTGACCATCGGAGAGGGCCTTGCCAAGCACTTTCTTGAGCGGCAATGCGCCTTCCAGCAGCGAATAGGCCGAATGGACGCGCAGATGCACGAATTGCGGCGTGGAAGCACTCTCACCATTCGTTGCTGCGGTCACGTCTATATGGTCTGCCATGCTGTCGCCGATGCCTTTTCGATGAATCGGCCTATTGTCCGGCTTGGGCGCGTGAGAGTCCAGTTTCGAATGCGGATTCTACCGTCATTCACAGGCCCGAACGTTCATTTTCAACAGTTGGGCAGCGTATGGCCCCGGGCAGATCCCGAGGCGGTTGTCGATGGACAGCCGCGCTTTGCCTCGGCGATCCGAAAAATCTTTTCACATGGCCATCATGAAAAGCGATAGGCTGGCCAGAAAGGTCGCGATCGATGCGAATGCGGCAATATCACGAAGAAGGTCGGTCATTCGTAGTCTCCCGTGTTCGTTATGTTTGCATTTTGTTCTCATTTCGTACTCAGAGTCAACACAAGAACAAACAGTGAATGAATATTCTTTTCGAATGACGTTTTCGGAGGTTTTTCGAGAGCGTTCGAAGACGTTGAGTCGCTTGAGGAATTTTGGCCGGAGTCCGACCTTGGCGATCTTCGAATTTTCATTTTTGCCCGGTGCCATTGTCTGGCATTTGTCCGGATCATGCGGCCGGGGCACGTCCTGTGCCTCCTAATTAAATTTTATAATTGCGCACGACGTGCCCCGTTCGACGGTTTTTGTCCGCGACTTCGGTCCCTCTGCGAAAGCCATCCCGGTGATTTGCCACCGACCGGCCATCATGTGTGCCGCACAGGCACGCCCGGCGCGCTCGTTCGGGCTTCAGAAACGGAGAGGCGTTTGACTGCCTCTCCATTTCCCCCGTGTCGCCGGAGGGGAACCAGTTTCCGCGAACCCTGCTGATGGAGACTTAAGTCTTTTCTCCACCACCAGCGCCGGCTCCAACTCGCCGGGACGCCTCCCGGTGTATCCACGATGGAACACGCGAAGTATCGCACGGGTCCGAAAAGCGTAGATGAACTCTGACTCAAGATATTGATTTCGTTAAATCGACCCCTCAAAACCTCCACGGGCTTTTGTCAATTTCGGAGCGTTAGTCATAGGAGTTGCCGCTTCAAGGTTTGTGTCTGGATCCTTGGGTCAAGCCCGAGGATCCAGACACAAACGCAATGCGGGCTTCTCCGATCAAATGTCTGCCTTGAACCCGCCACCGAAACACCGTTAGTCACGCCATCTGTGAATGCCAGCCAACAATGCGAGCCAAATCATGATCGACCTGCGCTACGGGCTTTTCGCCGCCGCTTCGTTTTTCCTCGGCGCTGCTCCTTCGGTCGCTGCGGAGGAGCCCTGCGAACGACGGGAGTTTGCCGGCGCGCGCTATATCGTCTGCTCAGTCGAAGCCAAGGATGCGCGGCTAAGGCTATTCTGGCAAAAGGCCGATGGCGCGCCCTACCGCGGGTTCGGCACACTGGCAGACGCCACGAAGGCGCAAGACAAGGCGCTGGTCTTTGCCATGAATGCCGGCATGTATGGCACCGATTATGCGCCCATGGGGCTTTATATCGAGGCGGGAAAGGAATTGCGTCCTGCCGACCTGAAAAAGATGGAAGGGCCGCAATCCAAAATTCCGAATTTTTACAAGCAGCCGAACGGCATCTTCTATTTCGGCGCTGAGGGTGCCGGCATTCTGACGACAGAGCGGTTTCTGAAAGAGCGGCCGAAGGCGGAGTTTGCCACCCAATCCGGCCCGATTCTGGTGGTTTCCGACAAGCTGAACCCGATCTTCATACAGGGATCGAATGATCGCACCCGGCGCAGCGGCGTCGGCGTTTGCGAAGGCGACGACATGCGCTTCGTCATCAGCGAGGACGATGTCAACTTTTTCGATTTTGCCACTCTGTTCCGGTCGCATCTGAACTGCCCGGATGCGCTGTTTCTAGATGGCGGCCAGGGGGCGGGATTTTTCAACCCCGCCCTGAAGCGGGCAGACTGGTCATGGCATGGCGGCTATGGGCCGATGATCGGGTTTGTCGAGTGATTACGCACGCTTGAGGGTGATCACCGTCAGTTCCGACGGCACGCCGAGGCGCAGCGCAAAACCGATCCACAGCGCCGTGCCGTTGTTGACGTAAAGCTGCATGCCATCGACATCGTAGAGACCCGATACAAAACCGTTGTTGAAACGGGCCACAAGCTGGTCGAAGCCACGGATCATGCCGCCATGGGTGTGACCGGAGAGCTGCAAATCGGCACCGGCAGCGGCCGAAACACGCGCGTTGCGGGGCTGGTGATCGAGCAGGATGACGGGTGCACCTTCCGGCGCGCCGGCAAGCGCCTTGGTCACATCCGGGCCTTCCCGCTCAAAACGGGTGGCGTTGACATCGTTAACGCCGGCAAGCGTGAGTTTTCCCTCGCCGCGCTGCAGGACCACGTGACCATTGGAAATGGTGGTGAGGCCAAGCTGTTGATATTTGTGCATCCACTCGTCATGACCGAAATAATATTCGTGATTGCCGGGAATGGTGAAGACGCCATCCTTTGCCCGCAGTTTTGCCAGCGGGGCGATATCCTTTTCGCGGGCCTGCAACGTGCCGTCGATGAGATCGCCGGTGAGCACGATGAGATCGGCATTCTGGGCATTGGCGAGCGCCACCGTCTGTTCCGCCCATGGGGCTTCGAACAGGCGGCTGAGGTGCAGGTCCGTCAGCTGGATCATGCGGTAACCATCGAATTCGGCCGGCAAGTCCTTAATGCGGACTTCCATTTCCTTGACCGGCGGCACGCGGATGGCCTGGGACACGGCAAAGGCTGCGGTAGAGAGCGCGATGACGCCGACAGCATAACGCAAAGCGGCCGGCACACGGATGCGACGACGGCGAATGGCGGCGGTGATGAGCGAGACGATATCGAGCGTGAGCTGCAGAATGGCGAGGAAGAGAACCGAGCCGGCCAGCCAGTTGACGGCGATCATGACGGCGCGCGGCACTTCGGGCGAGAACATCGTGCCGAAGACGAGGAGGCTGAGATAGCTATGCTGGAAAACCACGATCAGCGTGATGGCAATCAGTGCCCTGATCCATTTCGGCCAGGGCATGGGCCAGAGGAAGCGGGCGACGACATAAAGGCTCAGAAGAAATTTGAAGAGATGAAACACAGGGAGTGACACTCGGAGGGCGGGATCGGACGCCATAGATCGTCGCGTTCTCCTGTCATATCAAGGTCCTGACGGGATTTTGATCAAGCTTGCCAGTGCCGGGAGGGAACGTTAAGCGATGCCGATGAACACTGATGAAAGCCTCCGCCTTTACGGCCTGCCACCTTCGGACGACGCCCTGCCCGCCATTCGCCAGCTTTTGCAGGCAGAAGCGGAGCTGGAAAAGGCAGAACGAGGCGAAGAGCGGACGCAAGACCTTGCGCTGCTCTGCTGCGTGCAGCTGTTTTCAAAGGCCAGGAACGAGGACATTATGCGGATCTGGCGGGCAAAAACCTCTGGTTTCGATATGCATTGTTCGATCGACGTGCAGCTTTTGTGCGGTTCCGGGCTGGAAGAGACCAAGGCCTATCTGTGGCAATCGGCAGAGCCCGATGCGGCCGAAGCGCTTGCGTATATCGAGGAATGCCAAAGGGCTGGCGATTTCGACGATTTTACGCCGGAAAGTGACCTCGCCTTTCATTGCAATACGTTCGGCGTGACGCCGTAAACGCGAAAGAGGGCGCACAGGCGCCCTCCCCGATGAACGGATCGACAAGGGGCGGATGCAGCCGCCAAGGGGGCACGGCGCCCTCCGCCCCTCGCCCCATCGTCCCGATCAATGCGTGGCGCCGGAACCGCCGGCTGCGACCACGACGAAGGGCTGGCCTTCCACGGCGACGGTGCGCTCTTCCTTGAGCGTCTTCGGATCGATGACACGTACGAGGCTATGGCGCGGATCGGTGATGACGATATGGTCGCCGGCAACGGCCAGACGCGGGCGCGGATCACGCCAGTGGCCGTCCTTGCTATAGGGTTCGGTGACGGTTTCGGAGAGTTTGATTTTTGCATCGATCGTGTCGATCAGGTGCAGCTTGCCGTCTTCGGTCAGCACATAGGCGTTGCGCGGTTCGGCCGGATCGAGCGCGAAATCGACGCGGCGGGTGGGCAGATCGACGAGACGATACGGCATTTCGGCATCGTCCGGGTCGATCAGGGCCACCTTGTCTTCCCCATAGTTGCCGAGGAAGAACTGCATTGACGTGCCGCCCAACAGGGTAGACACCTTGCCCTTGGGCAGCTTGTCGCCATAGGCAATCAGGTCCAGCTTCGGGGCTTCGGAACCGTTGGGGCGCACGACCAGCACGCCCTCCGTGCAGCCGAAAGCGACGAGACGAGCAGATGTGGCTTCGCCATGCAGGTCCGAGCAGGTGGCAATATCGCCGACCTGTTTGCCTTCGCGATCGAGCACGCGCAGACCACGACGCGGCGGAAGCTCGCCTTCCTTGACGGTCACATCCGTTTTCGGCACCGAGGTGAGCAGGTAATTGCCCATAGGCACGGCAACACCATGGTGGGCGAGCGTGGTTTCGAAACCACGGATCGCCGGTTTGCCTTCGATTAGGGCTTCTTCCGAGAGGAGATCGAAGCGGTTGTCGCGATCGTAGAAAACGGCAATGTCATCGCCGTGCGTGACGACGTGGCCGGGCTTCTTTCCGGTGATGGTGGTGGGCAGCAGCTTTGGTTCGGAAAGCTCGATATCGCGGTGATCGCCATGGTCGGAGAGCGCCACGCCGGTATCGATCGCCTGGACGAGGTTTTCATCGCCCTGGATGGCGAACAGGGTGCGGCCGCTTTCCGACAGCGACAGGGCATTAAAACCCTTGGTGTTGAAACGGCCGATCTCCTTGCCCGAAGCAAGATCGATGGCGCGCACGGCAGGCAAGGTATGATCGGCAATAAACAGCCGCCAGCTTTCCGCATGCTCTTCTTCAGCAAACGAAATCTGCGGCACGAGGAATGTGGAAGCGAGCGCGGAGGCGGCAAGCGCGAGGCCGTAACCGGTGCGGGACATGGTGTCTCCTATGTATGTAATTTTATAACATATGTACCGTTATAAAATTACACCCCCTTTGTCCAGCCTGCCGATGCCGTCGCAGATGGGATAATGGATGGTGGCGTTGTGGAAAACATGAGTGCCCGACGTGTTCAAATCAGATGATGCAGCGTCTGCATCGGCACGAACACGGGCCCGCCAAGTTGCGAACATGCTGATATGTCGGGGTATAATTACCCATTCCGCAAATCTGATACGGTATTCAGATATGCGGACCCATGAAAATCGACGGGATTGGTCGAAAAACGACAAAGCCTCCCTTGCCGGGAGGCTGTTTTGCGAAAGATCATGTTCAGACTGATTTGAAGAGGACGATTTCAACAGGGCATTTGAGAGGGGGAAAGGTGGATGGGAGACACCTATTCGTTCAACAACAAACCGCATTATGGCTATTTCACCTGGGATATCGCCAAGGACGAAATCTGGGGCGACGCCACTTTTGCCGAGAACCTTGGCTTGGATGCCGAGACGGCGAATAACGGGTTTTCGGTGTTGCATTATATGGAACTGGTGCATCCTGACGACCGTGAGCAAGTGGCGACGGCCACCCGGACAGCGGTGCTGACAGGCAACCCCTACATGGTCATCAATCGGATCTGCCGAGGCGACGACATCGTCACCATCCGCAACCGCGGGACCTGTTTCCGTTACCGAGACGGACTGCCGAGCATGGCGACCGGCATGCTGGAAATATTGCAGGTGGAACGGCTTCGCCCGCCCGCCGCCAACGAGCAGCCCAGCATCGACACACGCCGGGCATCGGCAGGCGGCGGCAACAGGGTGTGGGTCGAGTTTCTCGAACCACAGAACTGAGAGAACGCTCGGACCACATGGCATTCAAGATTTTTCGGCGGAGAACGCCGGAACAGAAACAGCGTGAAGCCGACACGGCCCGCAGCATGCTGAAAGCGGGCGGCGTGCTTGCCTGCATCCCTGTCGGGCTGGTCGCTTTCGGCCTCGCCTTCCCCATCTTCATGCCGCTGCTGGGCGGCATCGCCATCCTCTTCGGGCTTATCGCTGCATGGGCATTGATGCATGGTGCCCACGATATGCTGGTGGCGCGGACCTGTGGCCAGCGTAACGCCTTTTTCGGCGCGATCGGCTTGTTTCTGGCGATCACACTGGTGATGACAATTCTCACCGGCGGTGATTTTCTGCGGGAATTGCTGCCATGATGGCGGGTTCATCCAGCATTTTTCCGCGCCAGATGCAAATGCTTCTCAATACCATAACAAACTGTTTTTGTTGACTTATTTCGAACGAATCGGTATCCGGACCGCATTCGGGGAGTAGCAACCGTCAATTCTGACGGGGCGACGTCAACATGATCGCGGGCATCTGCCTGCGTGGCGCCGCCAGCCTTTTATGGAAGGCCCTGCGAGACCGTTGGCGGCAGCGCATCTGGGGCAGATGCGTGCGTTTGCCGTCCAACCTCACGTCCCGATGAAAGACCAACAATGTCTCCCTTCACGATCGCCGCGCTCGCCGTCGGCATGTCCATCGATGCCTTTGTCGCTTCCGTCAGCCGTGGTGCCGGACTGAAACGTCCGCCGCTCAAGGAAGCGCTGCGCACTGGCATTGTTTTCGGTGTCGTCGAAACCATCACGCCGCTGCTCGGCTGGCTGGCGGGCATCGTCGCCAGCCAGTATGTGCAGGCCGTCGATCACTGGATTGCCTTCACCTTGCTCGCCATCGTCGGCGGCCGCATGGTGATGGAAGGTTTTTCACGCAAGGAAGAAGTCGAGCAGGCTGGTTCAGACAGCCGTTCGATCCTGATCCTGATGGCAACCGCGATCGGAACCAGCATCGATGCGATGGCCGTCGGCGTGTCGCTCGCCTTTCTCGAGGTCAATATCGTTATCGTGGCGATTGCCATCGGCTTTGCCACCTTTGCCATGTCCACCGGCGGCATGCTGCTGTCGCGCCTGATCGGCGTGCGTTTCGGCAAATGGGCGGAAGTCATCGGCGGCATTGGACTCGTGGCTCTGGGTGCGTCCATCCTGTTCGATCACCTGACAGCTTGAACGACCTGACCTGGCCTTTACCGGTCGGGCGTCGCGCTGTCTGAAAACCCGAAAAAACGGCGTCCCCAGCATTCCCAGAGTGTCCATTGCAGCAGGCAGAGCAGCACGGTGGCGCCGTCATCGACCATTCGGGGCCCGGAAACCTGCCAGATCAGCAGCGCATAGAGCGGGTGGGCGAGATACAGACCAACCATGCTGCCGAAAAGCACGCGGATGCCCCACGCCGCCAACCGGCGGCGCGGGATCAGCGCAAGTGCGGCACATGCCATCAGCGTCAGGGCGACGCTCGATACCAGCAATAACCGGACATAGTGGACGACATCATCGCCGCCGCGTGACACAAGACCGAGGGCATCAAGGCGGATCGTGACCAGCTGCCCCTGATAAAGGCCGATGGCTGTCAGGTAAAAAACGATCAGCCGGGTTTTCCATGTCACCCGGCAAAGCGAAGATAAGACGCGTCCAGCGCCGTGCGCCTTGCATTTGGCGGCAGAGCACCAACGCTGAGGCGCTCTTTCCCCGAAAGTGGCAGGCGTTCCAGCAGCCAGCGTGCCAAAATCTCGTCGTCATCAACGGCACGCAGTTTCAGCGCTTCATAGGACGCGATGCCGCCGAGGCGTTTTGCCAGCGGACCGCCCTCTTCCAGATCGGCGACGATCTTTTCAAGGAAGGCGCCCAACGTGATTGTCACGCTCTTATCAGCCACGGGAACCAGCGGCGCAATGCGAACCAGCGGCAGCGCATCCGTCGGCACCGGCTCCGGCCTGCGGCGGAAAAAGCCGGTTTTACCGAGTGGCGATCGCTCGCCGTTCTTTACCTGGCCCTCGACGGCAACAATCTGCACTGCCTGAACGCTGCGGAACTCGTATTCTTCCGCCTCACCCTCCGGCTGACCACCATAACTGAAGCATTCGACGATGACCGCTGGGGCGCCGGGCACAAGTTCGGAAGCGACGATATATGGCTGGTCGAAGACATCGGCCTCACCATCCTCATCGGCAACAACCGCAGCTTCGATGGGCGCCTCACCCTTTGTCGAGAACTCCTGACCGACCCATCCGACATTTCTGGAGATGAAGGCGGGATAAAGCTGTCCGTAATCGGCAGGGTCGGGCGCGCGCTGAGATTCCGCATAAAGCTCGTCGGTTGCGGTAAAATCGATCTCGCATTCGAGATCGGGCGGACGACGGGCGGTTTCGATATCTCGGCCGTTGCGCGGTGCGAACTGCACGACATAGTTCGGCAGCGCATCGAAATCCTCATTGTCCGAGCCCGGCTCCTGGTCCCATTCGACGGCTGTGACGGTCACGGCATAATCGCCGTTTTCGATCTCTATCCAGAAATCCTCGTTGTCCGAAGTTTCAGTCATCTTTTCAAGGCCGGGCAGCGCATCGGAGTTGTCGAGAAAGGCGCGGCCATGGCGCACCATGTAAGGAAAGGTCCATTGCGGCCCGGCATAGGTCTGTTCGCGTTCGGTGATGGCACCATTGGTGACCCGCACGGCAAAATCGCCGTCGCTGCCGGTGCACCACGCGATCAGCCGTCCCGCCACACTTTCGGCCGGATAAATGAAGGGCTCGCTGTACCAGGCGATCGGCCACTCAGCCGCATGCGCCAGATCATCGGGATGGAAGAGGACCATATGCGCGACATCGGTCGGCATCATCAGTTTTTTGGAGAATTCAGTCATGTAACCCGTCGCAAGTCATTGGTCTCGCGCGGAAAATAGGAAGAGAGAGCAGGTTGGGAAGTGCGGATGAAGCAGATTGGGGAATTATACCTGGAGAGTAGCCAAACCGAAAAATCCCACCGCCAACGCCGCCGACCGATCATGGATATCACGGCGGCTGATACCGGGCGGATCCACGCAGATCTCCGAATGATCGCATCGCCCCCAGTCAGTGCATTCACTCAGAAACACGTAATGTCCGGCGGCATGGTCAAGGATTTCCAGCCGGCTGTCCGGCAATACTTCATGCAGCCATTGCGCACAAAGGTCGGCGGGCGCCTCCCTGTCCGAACAGGTGGCCGCCATTGCGACTGGCGTCTTTATCCGCTCAAGGCTCTCCTTGGTCATACCGCGAACCGTTGGGGCCGGAGCGCAGAGAAAGGCGGCCTTGATGCGCGGGTCATTAAACGAGATCGATTGCCGCTCCCAAGATGTCCGGAAGACCGGGTTGTCTTCAAGCAGATCCGGAATATGCCGGACGATATCGGGAAACTCGCGCGGCCCCGTGGCGAAATGCTCTGCGCCGGCCCATTCCACATAAAGCGGCACGTGGGTAATGCCTCCAAGCAACGACAGCGCCGTGTAACCACCAAGCGAGAAACCGGCCACGGTAACCCGGTCAAGATCGATACGACCGGCGAACGGGCCGGCAATGGCATGGTGATCCAGCAAGGCACTCAGGTCGGCTGCACGTTCCCACCAGCACAAAAAACCTTCGGCACGATAGGGCTCGCCTGCGGTATTGCCGTGGTGATCGGCGCCGATGACCAGAAATCCGGCTTCGGCCAGACGCTCCGCCAGCCAGCCAAGACCGGCAGCGGTGCCGCCTGTTCCGTGCGACAGGAGCACGGCGGGATAGGTTTTCCGGCGGGCGGATATTTTCAGGCCTGCGATGGTCTTGCCCAGAATGTAGAGTTTATCCGTGGAAACAGGTTCCGCATGAGCAGCATCAACATCGGTCGGGTACCACGCTGACCAGCGCAGTGGACGGGCGCTATCGCCAGACCAATTCCGGCGCGTCGCATCTTCTTCCCTGCCCGATAAGAAACCGACTACGGCCATCCCTCTCCCCCCAGAACTTGCCGATACCCAGCGGGTTATTGGGGCTGAAATTTCCAAAAATTGTCAACGCAAAACGGCCCGGACATACCGGGCCGTTTTAACGCTCAATCAGTTACCTGCCCTTACAGCGCGTTTTTCCGAATGACGTCGCTCAACCAGTGATACGACGCTTTCGGGATTCGCTGCAGCGTCGGGTAATCGACGTAGACGAGGCCAAAACGTTTGGAAAAGCCCCTGCCCCATTCAAAATTGTCCATCAGCGACCAAGCGAAATAACCCCTGATATCGTGGCCTTCCTCAAGCGCATCGAGCAGGACGTTGAGGTAACCCTCGAAATAGGCGATGCGGTCCTTGTCGATCACCTTGCGATCGGGGCCGAGTGCGTCCGGGTAGGATGCGCCGTTTTCGGTGATGTAGATCGTCGGTTTGTTGTAGCGCTCGCTGGTGTCGCGGATCTGTTCCAGAAACGCCTGCGGATCGACGACCCAGTTTACGTCGGTCAGCGGGCCCATGCCGGTTGGCGGGGCGGTTTCGGCGATGCCGAATGTGGTGTTCTTGTTGGGGCCGACAAAAACCGGATTGTAATGGTTGAGGCCAAAGAAATCCATTTCCTGGCTGATATCGGCCATGTCGTCGCCGAGGATCAACGGTTCCATTTCCTTGGCGATCGGCTCGGGATAGGTGCCGAGCCAGAGCGGATCGACGGTGACGCGGCGCCACAGGCAATCACCCAGAATGCGGGCTTCCTCATGGGCGGCATCGTCATAATGCGGGCGCACCGGGCCGAGCGAGACGATGTTTCCGACCTGCGCGTCCGACGCTTCGGCGCGCACGGCCTTGACTGAATAGCCGTGAGCGAGATTGAGCGCGTGGATGGCCTTCAAACTGTCCTCATAGGACTGTTTGCCCGGCGCGTGGCGGCCGACATTATAGGCCACCCATGGAATGACGTTGGGCTCGTTGATCGGCGCGAACCGTTTGACGCGGTCGCCAAAATGGCGGGCGATGGTGGCGGCGTAATCGGCGAAAATTTTTGGCGTCTCGCGGGATCGCCATCCGCCCTTTTCTTCCACCGCCACCGGCATGTCCCAGTGATGCAGGCAGATCCACGGCTCGATGCCTTCATGCAGCAGAAGGTCGATGACGCGGTCGTAAAAATCCAGACCGCGCTGGTTAACTTGGCCCGAACCTTCCGGAAAGATGCGCGGCCATGCGGTCGACAGGCGGTAGGCACCGACGCCGAGACCGCTCATCAGGCCGATATCCTCGGGGTACCGGTGATAATGGTCACAGGCGATGTCGGCGGTTTCGCCGTTTGTGGTGCGGCCGGGCGTGTGGGCGTAAACGTCCCAGACACTCTGGCCACGGCCATCCTTGTTGACGGCGCCTTCTGTCTGGAAGGCGGAGGCGGCAACGCCCCAGAGAAAGTCCTTGGGAAAAGAACGCGTCATGACGGGTGCTCGTTATCGATGATTGATGCTGTTGGGCATGCCCCGCGGGAGGCGCGGGACATGCGGGATGTCAGGCGGTGGCAACAGGATCAGTTGGCCGTGCTGACATTCCAGAAGTAAGGCCAGGGCGACGGCTGAAAATCCTTCAGCGTCTTCTTCTTGGAACCAAGCGCGTTGAAATCGCCGACCTTGTAGACCGGGGCTTCCTCGTAAAAGGTTTTTTGGATTTCCGCCCAGAGTGCCTTGCGCTTTTCCTGATCCGGCTCAGCGATAAAGGGTTCGACGGCAGCGGTCTTGGCAGGCGTTGCCCACCAGCCGGGATAGCTGTCGGACATCCAGCCGTTGAGGATCGGCTCCGGCGGGAACGGGCCGTGGGTGATGAAGATATCCCACAATTTGGGGTCGGCGCGGCGGGTGGTGAGCGTTGCCCAGTCGAACACGCCGAGTTCGACCTTGAAGCCGGCGGCCTTCAGATATTCGGCAGCGACCTGCGCCATCTTGTAATGGAATTCGTACTGGCGGCTGGTGAGGATGCGGATCGGCTTTTCGCCGTCATATCCGGCTTCCTTGGCCATGGAGGCTGCGGTTTCCGGGTCGCCATTGCCGTAACGCTCGATGCCCTCCTCCGTGTGCCAGACGTACCCTTCCGGATAAAGCGCGCCGTTGACGGCGAAAAATTCCGGATTGCCGAAGGCGGCAAGCAGCATGTCTTCCGGGTTGAGAGCGGCCTGGATGGCGTGGCGCATTTCCTTTTTCGCCAGCACACCTTCCTTGGTGTTCATGACGAAAACCGGCGCGCCATAAGGCTTTAGCACCACCGGCTCGGAAGCGTCCGAGCCTTTCAGACGGTCGAACGTTTCCGGAGCAAGCGAGTCGGCATAATCGAACTGGCCGGAGATCGCGCCTTCGAGGCGGGTATTGGCATCCGGCACCGGCACGAAGCGGATTTCATCGAGGATCGCCTTGCGGGCGCCGCCAAAACCGTTGGCCGCTTCCGAACGCGGCTGATAGCCGTCGAAACGGGTGAGTTGCAGATACTGGTCGGCCTTGCGCTCCTTCAGGAGATACGGGCCGGTGCCGATGAATTTTGTCAGCGGGTCATCGGCGAGGTTGGCCTTCGGCATGATGACGGCGGCCGAATTGTTGAAGGCGAGCAGCGACAGCAGCGGCGCATAAGGCTTGCTCAGGACGATCTGAACGGCATCGTCGCCCTTGGCGGTGATCGAGGTGAAATAGGGCGCGATCTGTTTGCCGCGCGAGGCGATCTTTACCCAGCGCTCGACCGAGGCGACGACATCGGCGGATGTCATGGTCGAGCCATCGTGGAACTTGATGCCCTTGCGAAGGGTGATGTCATAGGTCTGGCCGTCGGCCGATACGGTCGGCATCGCTTCGGCCAGAAGCGGCACGACATTCCATTCGGCATCGAAGGTGAACAGCGTTTCAAAAATGTGCTGCGTGGTCATGCCCACCACATCGGCGGTGGAGGCCATCGGATCGAGCGTCGGCGGTTCGCCGATCGTGGCGACATTGATGACGCCGGCGGCGAAACTCGGGTTGGGGATGGCCGACAAGAACAGGAAGGGGGCAGCGAGCAATGCGTTTCTAAGCATGAAGTTCCCTTTTTCGATAAACCACAATTATGGAATATGCATTCTTATTATGGATATAGTGTCGGGCATGGTTTTGTTTGTCAAACCGGAATTGCAGTCATCGCAATGCGGTGAGAACGGAAGCTATGCCGATAACGTCGGGTTGAACGCGGGAAACCGATGGGCGTACCGAGTACGGTTGCGTACGAAGCGTCATCGAATTATGCCTAATATATCAAACGACATAGCGGCGGTTACGCCACTTCCGGGAGACGATTGCGATGACGGCCACGCGAATTCTCGAACAATCGCCTGCGATGACCATGCAGCGTGAGGCCGATCGCCTGGCGGCGCTGCAGGAACTCGACATGCTCGACAGCCCGCGCGACGATGGTTTCGACCGGATCGTCCGGCTGATCCAGCAGATCTTTGATGTCGAGATCGGCATCGTTTCGCTGATCGACGCGCATCGGCAGTGGTACAAGGCCTGCAGCGGGCTGAGCTTCGGGGAAATCGAACGGGACGCCAGTTTCTGCCGTTATGTGGTGGCGGCCGAGGAAGCGATCATCGTGCCGGATGCGACGCTCGATCCGCGTTTTGCCGACCACCCGGCCGTGACCGGCGAGTTGCATGTGCGTTTTTACGCTGGCATGCCGCTGACGACCAAGGCCGGGCATGTGATCGGCACAGTCTGCGCCATCGGCAAACGTCCGCGCTCTTTTGGTACGCGCGAGATCGGCATTTTGCAGGAACTGTCAGGGGCCGCGATGGACCGGATCGAGCTGTTGCAGACGGCATCGACCGACAGTTTGACGGAAGCACTGACGCGCCGCGCCTTCAAGACCGAGGCCGACCAGATGGTGACGCTGGCGCAACGTCATGCGCATGCGCTGTCCTGCATCGTGCTCGATATCGATCATTTCAAATCGATCAACGATACCTATGGCCATGCGGCCGGCGATATCGTGCTGAAAGCCGTATCGGCCACCTGCAAGGCAACGCTTCGGGCCACTGACCTGTTCGGCCGTTTCGGCGGCGAGGAATTCGTGGTGGTCCTGCCCTATGTGGACATGGACGGCGCCATGGCGACGGCGGAGCGGTTGCGCAAGGCACTCGAAGGACTGACGGTTGATATCGGTGACCAAACGATTTCGGTGACGGCGAGCTTTGGCGTCGCCTCGCGCTCGCTGACCGGCAAGGATATCGAAACGCTGCTGGCGCAGGCGGATGCCGCCATGTACCGCGCCAAGCAGGATGGTCGAAACCAGTGCCGCTCGTGGAGCGCGCTGCAAAAGGAAGCGGCCAAGGCGACCAAAGGTGAGCGAAAGCGGGTGCTGCGCACCGGCTTCATCCTGTTCGACGATCGCAAAAACCTCGTCAACTGCTCGGTGAAATCACTGGGTGCTGACAGCGCGGGGCTGGTGGTTTCAAATGCGGATGGCCTGCCGGCCGAATTTCTGTTGCAGATCCCCGCAGATGGCATCGAGACCACATGCCGGGTGATCGCCCATGACGGGCATAATCTGGAAGTGGTGTTTCAGTAAGGCTTTCGCTTAAGGCCGGCATCGCGGATCGGCCAGCATACCGGCGAGAATGGTCCTGCCCTCGGCATCGAGAAACTCCTGAAAATCGTTCTCGTTGACGATTTCAATCTCGGAGCCTGGCATGTGATCAGACGTGAAAATGTCGGAAAGCCTGATCCGTTTATCGCCGGCATGGGCCGTAACGGCATCATCCAGCGCCTGAATGAAACCGATGAAATCCTTGATCATGTGCTGCCCGGCGGCGACCGGCGGCTTGATGCCGGATGCCTTGACGTTGCGGAAAGCGCAGAAGGACAGGTGAGCGGTCGCGAAATCCACGCTGTCCAGCACCGTCGGCGCAAGATCATCGCAGCCGAAAATCACATCATCCAACTTGCCGGCAAAGGTCGTGCGCCTCAGTGTCGCCTGCCGGAATTCGGCACGCTTCATGTGGCAATCCACGAACCGGCAGTCTTCGAACTCCGTATAATCCAGGCGGGCAGACTGGAGCCTGCACCGATCGAACGTCACATCGGCAAAACTGTTGCTGTTGGCCATTGTATCGGCACCGAATGAAAAACTGCGCATGTCGCAATCCACAAACCGATTGCGCCGATAGGAAGTTTTCCAATTGCGGATTGCCAGCTCGCAATTTTCGAAAACGCAGTCCTCCAGTTCCCAGTTGGTGAAGGCCAGCCCCGAAATCGCGCAGTTGCGAAAGACGAGATTGCGCCAGACCGGTTTTCGGCCCAGCAGCCGGTTGCGCCACCCCCCTCCTTTGGGATGAAGATCAAAAGGAATGATTTCATGGGCATAATCGCGTTTGCTGCGCAGACGTGAATCCGGGCTGAATTGGGTATCGCTGATCACCAGTGGATCACCGGAGCTTTGCGCGGCCGCAATTCGGGACAAGAGCTGCTTTTCCGCCGACATGCACTCTCCATTTTGTGGGACATATGGACGCTTGCCCCGTCCCTCGGAACATTAGCGCGGTCATGCGCGGCGTCCACTCTTCTATCTGAGCGACACAAAACGTGAAACATCGCGAAGATTGACGCGCCACATCATGCACGTTAATGCACATTTATGAACACTTCACTTTCCATCTCCCGCCGTGACATTATTGAAGCCCGGCTTGCCAAGGGGCAGGAAATCGTCGCTTCTGCCGTGGCCACGGAATTCGATATTTCCGAGGATGCGGTGCGCCGCGATCTGCGCGCGCTGGCCGCCGAAGGCAAATGCCGGCGGGTCTATGGCGGCGCGCTGCCGCTGGTGACGCCATCACGACCGATTGCCGAGCGCATAGGCAAGGCATCGGAGCGTAAGACGGCTTTGGCCCGCGTCGCGGCCGGCACGGTGGCTGCGGGTGAATTGCTGTTTCTCGACTGCGGCAGCACCAATCTGGCCATGGCCGCCCTGCTGCCGGGCGATCAGAAGCTCACTGTTGCGACCAATTCCATCGATATTGCCGCCGCCATCATGAAACGCGGTGATATTCCGCTGATCCTGATCGGCGGGCTGGTGGATGCCGTTGTCGGCGGCAGTGTCGATGCCTCGGCAATTGCAAGACTGGATGAACTGAACATTGACCGCTGTTTTGTCGGTGCCTGCGCGGTGTCCGCCGAAACCGGCATGAGCGTGCAGGAACATGCGGACGCGATTTTCAAACGTAGGCTGATGTCACGCAGCGCCATCACTATCGTGCTTGCCACATCCGAAAAATTCGAAGAGCGCGCGCCGCATCGTATCGGCGGCGCCAAAGATATCGACTGGCTGATCGTCGAGGACGATCTGCCCGCAAGCACAAAACAGGCACTGGCTGACGCCGGTTATGCCTTGCTGACACCCGGCCAGAGCGCCGCCTGACCCTATTCGCAGGAAAGATTTTCATGACCGCTTTTGCACAAACAACGGCCAGTGCCAATCGACCGGAAACACGGCTTGCCACCCGCCTCTCCTTTCTCGTTGCCGGTTTCGGCATCGCCTGCTGGGCACCGCTTGTGCCTTATGCCAAAACGCGACTTGGCATCGATGATGGCGTTCTGGGCATGCTTCTGCTTTGCCTGGGCTTGGGCTCGGTCATCGCCATGCTGGCGACCGGCGTGCTCTCGGCTCGTTATGGCGCCAAGCCGATCATTCTCGTCAGCGGTTTCGGCATTGCACTCACCCTGCCATTCCTGACGCTTGCCGATACGCCGGTAGCGCTTGGTATCGCGCTCGCCCTGTTCGGCGCCTCGCTCGGTACGCTGGATGTGGCGATGAACATTCACGCAATCGAGGTGGAAAAGGATGCGCCAAAACCGCTGATGTCCGGTTTTCACGCGCAATACAGCATTGGCGGTTTTATCGCGGCCATGCTGGTGACGCTGCTTCTGTCGGCAAAGCTCGGGCCATTCCTCACCACGCTGATCTCGTCGGCGTTAATGCTGGTGGCGATGGCGATCATCTGGCCGCGGCTGCTCTCCACCGTGCAGGCAGAGGACGGGCCGCTGTTCGTGATGCCACGCGGTATCGTCGTGCTTCTGGCAGCGCTTGCCGCCATCACCTTTCTCGTTGAAGGCGCAGTGCTGGACTGGAGTGCGCTGCTTTTGACCTCCGAAGGCCGCGTCGAGCCAAGCCAGGGCGGCCTGGGTTACATGCTGTTTGCAATCGCCATGACAGCCGGACGCCTGTGCGGCGATGTGATCACCGCCAAGCTCGGCGACCGCCCGACGCTGTTCTGGGGTGGCATCGTGGCGATTGCCGGTTTTGCGGTGCTGCTCGCAGCCCCCGGCACCATTCTGGCCATGAGCGGTTTTCTGCTGATCGGACTGGGTGCATCGAACATCGTGCCGGTTCTGTTCCGTCGCGCCGGTTCGCAGACCGTGATGCCATCAGGCCTTGCTGTCGCGGCCATCACCACGACGGGTTATGCCGGTGTGCTGGTGGGGCCGGCCGGTGTCGGTTTCGTCGCCAAACACACCGGCCTTCCGGTCTCCTTCTGGCTTCTGGCAGCCCTGCTTATGCTCGTGCCGATTTGTGCGGGCATCGTGACGCGAAAGGCCAACTGATGCGGATTGCCCATGTCGCCTTGTGGACGCAGGACCTCGATACGGCTGCACAATTCTGGGAGCGTTATTTCCGTGCCAGCGTTGGTGAGGCGTATCACAGCAAAAATCGGCCGGGTTTCACCTCGCGTTTCGTGACCCTGCCGGAAGATGGTGGGCAGATCGAGCTGATGACAGGGCCGTGGCTGGCAGATGATGCCCCGGCCGAGCGGATCGGCTGGGATCATATCGCCATCACCCTCGGCAGCGGCGAAGCCGTCGACGCGCTGGCGGAAAAATGCCGGGCGGATGGCTGCCTGAAATCCGGTCCACGCTGGACCGGAGACGGGTTTTACGAGGCGCTCATCCTGATGCCGGATGGAACGCCGGTGGAGATTACCGCGTAAACTCCATGCCCTCTCGATCTCACGCGCCGGAAGCCCCCACAGGCATCCGGCGTCAATCCGCCAGATAGGCCGCCAGTTCTTCGGCGGTTCCCATCGGAAATGCCTCTTTCAGGAAATCGAGGAAGGCCGAGACGCGGGCGCTGAGCAGCCGTCGAGACGGATAGAGCGCCCAGAGCTGCGTCGGCGGGACATCGGCATCACCCCAATGAACCAGCCTTCCCGCAGCGATATCGTGGCTGACCAGCGAGACCGGAAGACGGCCGACGCCGACACCCATCCGCACCGCATCCTGCACCATCGTCAGCGAAGACACGGAAAGAACCGGATCGATGACAAGGTCGGTTCGGCCGGCCGATCCCGTCATGCTCCAGGTCCTGACATCATTCGATGAGCCGCGAATGACGGCCGGAACCGCCGTGCCCTGCGCCGGGCGAACGACGGCCGGACTGGCCACAATCGCAAGCCCATCACGAAGGAAGACCCGGCCGACAAGGTTTGCATCGGGATCCGGGTTGACGCGAATGACCAGATCAAAACCTTCCTCGATCATGTCGACCGGACGATCCTCGGTCGTCACCTCAAGCCTGACCTGCGGGTAACGGATTGCAAACCGGGCAGCCAGCTTGCCCATCGCGGTCTGGGAAAAAAGCACAGGCGCGCTGATCCGCAACCTTCCCTGCGGCCTGGCGCCGCCCGAAGCGATTGCCGACGCGGTTTCTTCCAGTTCCGTCAACAGGGCCCCGGCGCGCGCGTGAAGGGCGCGCCCTTCCTCCGTCAGCCTGAGCATGCGCGCACCGCGTTCAAACAGACGGATGCCGAGACCGGCCTCCAGATCGGACACGCGTCGCGACAGTGTCGCCTTCGGGCGGCCAGACGCGCGGGCGGCGCGCCCAAACCCGCCATGCTGGGCAACGGTGACAAAATCGGCAAGGGCAAGCAAATCCATTCGTTCCACCTGTGAGACGCTGTGTCTATTTTTAGCGTCTATTGGATCACCTGTGAACCATTCATATTCGGATTGTCTTCAGCACCGAAACACGGAGAAACACCATGACAATCCTCATTACTGGCGCAACCGGCCGCGTTGGCCGCCATGTCGTCGCAGAACTGGTCAAACGCAATCCTGATGTTCGCGTCCTCGTCCGCGATCCCGCCAAGGCAGATTTTTCACCCAGCGTGGAGGTTGCAAAGGGCGAACTGCTCGATATCGAAGCGCTCCGCAAAGCATTTTCCGGCGTCAAAACGCTGTTTCTGCTCAATGCAGTTGCCGGCGACGAGTTCACCCAGGCCATCATCACGCTGAACATCGCCCGCGAGGCAGGTGTCGAGCGGGTCGTTTATCTTTCGGTCTTCGATGCCGACCGCGCCGTCAACGTCCCGCATTTCGCGGTGAAGTATGGTGCGGAGCGCATGCTGGACACGATGGGCTTCAGCGCCACGATCCT
Organism: Endobacterium cereale; assembly: GCF_009617585.1. GTDB lineage: Bacteria > Pseudomonadota > Alphaproteobacteria > Rhizobiales > Rhizobiaceae > Neorhizobium > Neorhizobium cereale. The sequence goes on from NZ_WIXI01000047.1 coordinate 255,843, forward strand.
GCGTCCGGCCTATTTCATCGATAACGAGTTGATGATCAAAGATGTCATCTTCAACTACGGCGTTTATCCGATGCCGATCGGCAGCAAGGGCGTGGCCATGGTCGATGCCCGCGATATTGCCGAGGTTGCCGCGATCGAACTTGTCCGCCGCGACCGTGCGGAAGAAAAGCTGCCGAACGAGACCATCAATCTGGTCGGCCCTGATACGCTGACCGGTGAAGATCTGGCCACCATCTGGTCGCAGACGCTCGGCCGCCCAGTCGCCTATGGCGGCGATGACCCGAGCGGTTTCGAGCAGAACCTCGCCAACATGATGCCGAAATGGATGGGCTATGAAATGCGGCTGATGGCCGAGCGTTATGTCAGTGACGGCATGATCCCCGAAACGGGCGATATCGACCGGTTGACCCGCATCCTTGGCCGCCCGTTGCACAGCTACCGCGAATTCGCTTCGCAGCTTGCCGCCTCGGCCTGAAATCCGGAACGTGCACAGACAGAGAAACCCCGGTCGGAAAAGGCTACCGACCGGGGACCGTTACGCATCAATCCGGGCGAGCGGCGGCTTCCTCTCAGGCGCTGGTGACGCGCCAGATGACGTCGCCGACATCGTCGGCCATCAGCACCGCACCATCCTTCGCCAGTGCCACACCAACCGGGCGTCCATAGGAATGTTTTTCGTCGGGCGACAGGAAATCGGACAGGATTTCACGCGGTGGTCCGACCGGCCTGCCATTTTCGAAAGCGACGAAGGCCAGCTTGTAGCCGGACAGCTTCGAGCGGTTCCAAGATCCGTGCTGGCCGATGGCCATGCCGGCCGGAAAGCCCGGCAGCGTTCCTTCGGGCAGCCAGCAGAGGCCGAGCGAGGCGGTGTGACCGCCCAGCGCATAATCGGGCTGCTCCGCCGAGGCCACCCTGGCGGCATCCTGCGGCACGCGGTCATCCACCACGCGGTTCCAGTAGCAATAGGGCCAGCCGTAAAAGCCGCCGTCGCGCACCGATGTCAGATAATCGGGCGGCGTTTCGTCACCCAGTCCGTCGCGCTCGTTGACCACGGTCCAGAGCATGCCGCCTTCAGGTTCCCAAGCCATCCCCACCGGATTGCGCAGACCACCGGCAAAGATGCGGGACTGGCCGGATGCGAGGTCGTATTCATGAATGCAGGCGCGGTTTTCTTCCACCGCCATGCCCTCATCGGCGATATTGGTGAGCGACCCGACGGCCACGTAAATTTTCGTGCTGTCCTTGCTGGCAATCAGATTGCGGGTCCAGTGTCCACCGGGCACCAGATCCATCAGTTTTGTGGCAGGTGCCGTGATTTTGGTGGCACCCGCCGTATAGGGGTAGGCCAGAAGCGCATCGCTGGCGCCGACATAAAGCGTCTCGCCCACCAGCACGATGCCAAAGGGCTGGCGAACGTTCTCGATATAGGCAAAACTTTCCTCGGCCACACCGTCGCCATCAGCATCGCGCAGCAGGGTCACACGGTTGGCGCTCTGGCCGGAAGCGCGGGCCCGCTGCATGGTCGCGGCCATGGCGTGGTCGAACAGGCTGCGCGGATTTCCCTGCTCACCGATCGATTCAGCTACCAGCACATCGCCATTGGGAAGCACATGCATATTGCGCGGATGCACAAGCCCGCGTGCAAAGGCATTGACCTTCAGCCCAGCGGCGGCTGTGGGTTTGTGATCGCCTTCCCAACCTTTGGCGGTGGGCATTTTCAAGGTCGGGATCCGGCCCTGCGGCTTGGCCTGCGGAATGGCCGGCGTGACGCCGTATGCAGGTTCGCGTGCGCCATCGCCCGAATGACGAATGGTAACGGCGCATTGGCCGACAAGAGCAACAAAGCGTGCAAACAGAGAGGGTTCGGCCATGGGATTACCTCGTGAAAGAAGGGAAAACGCGGGTAGACCAAGAAGCTAGAGCCTTGGCGCGGCAGAACCAGAGAGTATCCGCAAAATATTGGCCGCGAAAGGACCGAGGTTTTTTCCTGTTCAATCGACAACCACTTCTTCCGGCGGCAACGGGTTCGGTCGCCGTTCTTCAGATAGTCCTGCATGATTGCCGCGAGAGATAGCGGCGTCAATTGCTCCGACGTGGATACAAGCTCGTCGATCGGCCACCACCGAACTGGGTACCCCCTATGTTTTCATCGTCATCCAGCATGGAAGGCTCGAAACGGCTGGTGGTGACGATCCGGTATTCCTCGCGCGTGGAGATCCGCTGGTTACCCCAGTCGAAAGTGTGATGCCGCCGCCGGGCGTGATCCAGAACACATCGCCGTCCGGGCTTGTAATCCTAGGAGCAGTATCTGGTTGTTTTCCGAAAAAAGCAGGGCTCGGACTGCTCGCCTTTCGATGACCTTGCGGACGATCTCGGCCATCACTTTCCCCTTGCCTGTGTTTTGATCGACTGTCGGGCGTCATAACACATCAATCTCGGCAAAACCCACGACAAGGCCCCGGTCGGGATGGAACACCGACCGGGGCCGTAATCTGACCGTCGGGGATCGTACCGGTCAGAAATCCGTCCATGTGGAATGGGTAGCTGCCGCAGATCCGCCGCCGAAGGCGCTGGCGACCTTGCGGCCCAATGCCTTGGCCGGCGACATAACCGGCTGGCTGTGTTCATTGGCGACCCGCAGTTCAGGCGCGACAGTCGCGCCGTTGCCGAGGTTGAACTGGCGGATCAGGCCGTTCAGGGCATCAGCCTCCCGCGCAAGGCCATGGCTGGCAGCGGTGGACTCTTCCACCATGGCGGCGTTCTGCTGGGTGCCCTGATCAATGCTGTTGACGGCCTTGTTGATCTCCTGAATGCCGGTGGATTGCTCGCGGGCGGCCTCGACGATGGCCGTCACGTTCTGGTTGATGTGATTGACCTCGCCAACGATGCTTTCCAGTGACTTGCCGGTTTCACCCACCAGTTCGACACCGTTCTGCACGTGTTCATTTGAGGTGGTGATCAGTCCCTTGATCTCCTTGGCAGCGGTGGCCGAGCGCTGGGCCAATTCACGCACTTCCTGAGCGACGACGGCAAACCCCTTGCCGGCTTCACCGGCACGCGCAGCTTCCACACCTGCATTCAGGGCAAGCAAGTTGGTCTGGAAAGCGATCTCGTCGATGACACCGATGATGTTGGAAATCTCGCCAGACGAATGTTCAATCTGCTGCATGGCAACGACCGCTTCACGGACGATCTGGCCGGCCTTTTCGGCTCCGAGGCGGGTGCGGTTGACAAGCACGCCTGCTTCTTCGGCACGCGCGGTACTGTCCTTCATCGTGGTGGCGATTTCCTCGAGTGCGGCTGCTGTTTCCTCGACGGAAGCCGCCTGCTGTTCGGTACGCTTGGCCAGATCGTCGGCAGCCGAGCGGATTTCTTTGGCGCCGCCTTCGATGGCATGGGCATTCGACTTCACGCTCTGCAACGCCTGCTGCAACTTCGTCAGCGAGTCGTTGAAGTTGATCCGCAGGCCATCGAGATTGGCGACGAACGGCCGAGCAATGCGGTAGGCGACATCACCGTCTGACAGGCGCCGCAAACCTTCGGCCAGCGCATCGACTGCGTGCTGGATTTCGGCCGCATCGCGGGCCTTCTGGGCGTCGCGCTCCTGACGTTCGGTCTCGCTCATGTTGCGTTCCGCTTCCGCGGCGCGCTCCATACCCACCTTGGCGATGGCGTTTTCCTTGAACACTTCTACGGCACCGGCCATGTGGCCGATTTCATCAGCACGGCCACGACCGGGCACATCGACGGATGTGTCATTGCCGGCAAGACGTCGCATGGTATCGGTCAGCATGGCGATGGGGTTGGCGATCGAGCGGGCCACGAGCCACATGCCCCCGATACCGGCCCCGGCGATCAACAGCGCCACCAGCATCTGCAACTGCATGTCGTTGCCGTTACGGTTGGAAAGATCCTCGTCCAACGCGATGACTTCGGACATGGCAACACCACGCGGCACATCGATCACGACAGACCATGGCGTGGTGGTACGGCCGATGGTGATGGGTGCAAAAGCCTTGAAACTGTCCTTATCGACAATGACATCACTTTTGCCACCACGGATGATGGAGAGATCACCGTCGCGGCCGGCATCGTTCATGGCATATTGCTTGCCGATGGTTTCCGGGCTGGAACTTGAGGCGACGACAAGGCCCTTGTAGCTGACGATCTCGACGCTGGCTTTGCCGCCATAGATGGACGACTTCACCTGCTCAGCCAGTTGCTGCACGAAGGTCAGATCGAAATCTGCACCGGCCACGCCCTTGAACTTGCCATCGATGGTGATCGGCACCGACATGGTGGCCAGAAACACCTGTTTGCCCTGAACGATGTAGGGAAGCGGATCGAGAATGCTTTCGCCATTGCCGGATTGAGGGCCGATATACCAGCCACCCTTCATGACGCCATTGGGGTGCAGTTCGTGACTGTCGAACTCGACCAACTGCTGCAGGGCGATCTTGCCGGCGGCATCCCGTGTCCAATACGGCAGGAAACGGCCATTGGCATCGGAGGCGAATTGCCTGTTGTTGCGGAATTCGGCATCGCGTCCGTCGAGACCGTTCGGCTCCCAAGCGCTATAGGTGCCGTTGAAACGCGGGTTGCCGTCCAGCACGTTGAGCAGCATGGCGTTGAGCTGGGCGCGGCGCGCTTCAACCGGCGTGGAGGTCGGGCCGTTGGATGCGGCGACCTCGAAGGCGCGCGCCAGATTGCGGGCGGAATCCATGGCGCTGTCGAGTGACGAGCGGATCGTGCCGGCCTGGGTGGACGCGAGCGTGGCAAGGCTTGATCTGGTCTTTTCGACAAGAAGGTCATTCACCTTCTCGCCCACGAACTGTTGGGTATTGCTGGCGGAGACCATGCTGTAGCCGACCAGCGAACCGGTGGCGCCGATAACGCAGAGGCCTGAAAGCAGGGCGATTTTCATCTGTATGGAACGGAATTGCATGTGTTCCTCGCGGGGATGGGAGATGGCTCGGTCGTGGTCGAAAATTCGGGAATGGGGCGCCCTTCCCCAACCGCGTCATGCGGCTGAGGCTGCGTCTAACCCGGCCTCATGGCCGGCCGATGGAACGATGCTTGGGAGGATCGTTGAAGGAGAGGAAGGCCGTCGCAACCGTGCTGTCGCGCCGGCCTTCCCGCGCCGGGCGTGTCGTTACCGCAGTGTCTTGGGGGTCAGTGCAGTCAAAACGCGCTCCGTCGGTTCAAATTCGCGAACCACCAGCGCCCTTCATGAGGCCAGGTTCTTTACAGTCACATGTCATCTGCGACAGCCAAAGAGCTAGAATTAAATGATAAACGCAACCTTAATTGAAAATATTTCAACGCGACATACATTCATGTTCGCTTCAAAAAACAAAACATTACTTGGATTATACTTTATCAATCATCGGTAAATTCTCGACCCGAACGACACCTACTCAGACGGGAAAAAACAAAACGGTGTGTCGCAGGTTTGAGACAATGCTGCACGCAACTTGCGTGCAGCAATATATCCACACAACCACTACCTCAGACAGGCGCAGGCGCGTTACGCCGCAGCGCCCGACTAAAAAAATTATGAAAATCGAAAAATAATCGAAGCGACTGCCGACCGTGGATACGGCCGGCGCGCCCGACGGCGAGCCGCCGCCGATTTTTCCGCCGGGTGAAATGCGATTCGCCGACCGCGTTGTCGATCAGAAATCGACGATCTTGCCGCCTTCCAGCGTCACGCGCCGGTCCATACGGGCGGCGAGGTCGTGGTTGTGGGTAGCGATCATCGCGGCAAGACCGGATTGGCGCACCAATGCCTGCAACGCGTCGAACACGTAGGATGCGGTTTCCGGGTCGAGGTTGCCGGTCGGCTCATCGGCAAGAAGCAGAAGTGGCGCATTGGCAACCGCGCGGGCAATCGCCACGCGCTGCTGCTCGCCACCCGACAGTTCGGCCGGACGGTGTTCGGCACGGTGGCCAATACGCATGTAGTCAAGCAATGCAGCGGCCCGCTCTTTTGCTTCCTTTACCGGAAGACCGGCGATCAGCTGCGGCATCATGATGTTTTCGAGCGCGGTGAATTCCGGCAGAAGGTGGTGGAACTGGTAGACGAAGCCGATATCGCCGCGACGGATGGCCGTGCGGCGGTCGTCGGAAAGATTGCCGCAGGCTTCGCCATCGATATGGATCTCGCCCTCATCAGGGTGTTCCAGAAGGCCTGCGAGATGCAGCAGCGTCGACTTGCCGGTGCCAGACGGCGCGACGAGCGCGACGATCTCGCCCGACTTCAGCGAAAAATCCGCCCCTTTGAGGATAGAGAGGACCGTATCGCCCTGCCCGTACTGCCTGCCGACGCCTGTGAGCTTCAGAATGGTTTTGGTTGCCATGGAGGTGTGCGTTCCTATTCGTAGCGCAGCGCCTGCACGGGATCGAGCCGGGAAGCTCGCCATGCCGGGAAGATGGTTGCAATGAAGGACAGCGTCAGCGCCATGACGACCACGGTGGTGGTTTCGCTAAACGTCATTTCGGCGGGCAGTTCGCTGAGGAAATAGAGTTCCGGGTTGAACAGGACGGTGCCGGAAAGCCAGGAGAAGAAGCTGCGGATCGATTCGATGTTCAGACAGACGACGACGCCCAGAAGAACACCCGCCGCCGTGCCGACAAAACCGATGGCCGCTCCCGTCATGAAGAAGATGCGCATGATCGAGCCGGAGCTTGCCCCCATGGTGCGCAGGATGGCGATATCCGAGCCCTTGTCCTTCACCAGCATGATCAGGCCGGAAATGATGTTCAGCGCCGCGACAAGCACGATCAGCGTCAGGATCATGAACATGACGTTGCGCTCCACCTGCAGGGCGGAAAAGAAGGTCTGGTTGCGCTGGCGCCAGTCGGTCAGAAAGATCTGGCGGTCGCCGGCGGCCATCTCGATCAGCGGCCGCATACCGTCGACGGCATCCGGGTGTTCGATGAACAGTTCGATCGACTGGACGATGCCATCCGCGTTGAAATAGGCCTGCGCCTCTTCGAGCGGCATGTAGACGATCGAGGCATCATATTCCGACATGCCGATCTCGAACGTGCCGGAAATCGGGTAGGATTTGACGCGCGGACTGACGCCCATCGGCGTTACATCGCCTTCCGGCGCGACCAGCGTGATGCGGTCACCGGCAGAAAGGCCAAGCGACGCGGCAAGCCGCGAGCCGATCAGAACGCCATCACCCGAGGCAAAACCGACCATGTCGCCCTGCTTGATGTTGCCGGAGACTTCCTTCAGCTTTTCAAGGTCTTCGGCGCGCACGCCGCGCACCAGCGCGCCGGAACCACCGCCGGTATTGCCCTGCGCCAGCGTCTGGCCTTCGACCAACGGCAAAGCCATGGTGACGCCGGGAACGGCAGCAAATTTCGTGGTGAGATCGGCGTAATCATTAAGCGGGCGATCGACCGGCTGCACGATGATATGGCCGTTGATGCCGAGGATGCGCGAGATCAGCTCGGTGCGAAAGCCGTTCATGACCGCCATGACGATGATCAGCGTCGCGACGCCGAGCATGATTCCGACAAAGGAAAAACCGGCAATGACGGAGATGAAGGCTTCCTTGCGGCGCGAGCGCAGGTAACGCCAGGCGACCATGCGCTCAAACCCGGAAAACGGACCGGCGGATGGTGCTCCCTGCCGCGTGCCATCACCTTCGCTCACGACCTTCGCCATGTGTTCTCCTCGGTCACCGCGCGTCGGCGGTCAGTTTTATCATGGCGTTCGGGCGGCCTCGCGAGAGATCGCCCGAACGGTATTCTTTATCAGGCCCAACCTAAGCTTATTGGGCCGTCAGACGGTTCAGCGCGGCTTCCATGGTCATGGTTTCGCGCGCACCGGTCTTGCGGTCCTTGACCTCGACTTCGCCGGTCGCGGCCGAACGTGGGCCGACGATCAGCTGCACCGGCAAACCGATCAGATCGGCGGTGGCAAATTTGGTGCCGGCACGATCGTCCGTGTCGTCGTAGAGCACGTCCAAACCGGCATTTGTGAGGCCGGTATAAAGGCCATCGCAAACGCGGTCGCAGTTCTCGTCACCCGGCTTCATGGTGATGAGCATGACATCGAACGGTGCGACCGAAGCCGGCCAGATGATTCCGTTCTCGTCATGCGAAGCTTCGATGATGGCGGGAACAAGGCGGGTCGGGCCGATGCCGTAGGATCCCATGTGGACAAGGTGTTCCTTGCCATCCGGACCCTGAACCTTGGCGCCCATCGGCTCCGAATATTTTGTACCGAAATAGAAGATGTGGCCGACTTCGATACCACGAGCGGAAAGGCGGTCACCTTCCGGAATGGCGTCGAAAGCGGCTTCGTCGTGCATTTCCGAGGTGGCGGCGTAAACCGAAGTCCACTTGTCGAAGATCGACTGCATGGCAGCAACATCATCGAAATCGATATCGGCGGCCGGAATGTCGAAATTGGTGAAATCGCGGTGCGAGAAGACTTCACTCTCGCCGGTTTCGGCCAGAATGATGAATTCGTGGCTGTGATTGCCGCCGATCGGGCCGGTATCGGCGCGCATCGGGATGGCGCGCAGGCCGAGACGATCAAACGTGCGCAGGTAAGCTGCGAACATCTTGTTATAGGAATGGATCGCGCTTTCTTTGGTCAGATCGAAGGAATACGCATCCTTCATCAGGAATTCGCGCGAACGCATGGTGCCGAAACGCGGACGGATTTCGTCGCGGAATTTCAGCTGGATATGGTAGAGGTTGAGCGGCAGGTTCTTGTAGGACTTGACTGCCGAACGAAAGATGTCGGTGACCATTTCCTCGTTGGTCGGGCCGTAGAGCATCGGACGCTCCTGGCGGTCCGTGATGCGCAGCATTTCCTTGCCGTAATCCTCGTAACGACCGCTTTCCTGCCACAGATCGGCCGACTGCAGGGTCGGCATCAGAAGCTCGATGGCGCCAGCGCGGTCCTGCTCTTCACGGATGATCTTGTTGACCTTGTCCATGACGCGCTTGCCGAGCGGCAGCCAGGAATAGATGCCCTGGCTCTGCTGGCGAACCATGCCCGACCGCAGCATCAGGCGGTGGGAGACGATTTCCGCTTCCTTGGGATTTTCCTTCAGAATGGGCAAAAAATAGCGGGACAGGCGCATCGCGTTTTCCGATTTGCGGGCCGACACCGGAAAGGAATCGACCGTTAGTGGGCTGATATTGCGAGCGTTCATAGCCGGTTCGGCCGCACATGAAAACCCGGTTGGGCACCGGGTTGAAAACATGTGAGCGAATGCTCAAGCCCCTGACGTTTGCAGCAGCCAAAACGTGCACCAAAGCGACGCAGTGCCGCCATAGGTAGGCAAAACATGGTTTTTTGAGGGACAAGGGGTGCGACATTTTTGTTCACAGGATTTTTTTGCCTGTGTGTAGCAAAAATGCAAAAATTGGGGTGACAAGATGTCTCATGTGGGCTAGCTTCGGCTTACAAAACGGGCAAGGAGATTAAATTCTTGCCTATTTCGCGGTCAAAGTCTTGGGAGGATTTAGATCTTAGGCGCGCTTCGTTCGCAGCCCCGGCAACGGAAAGATCACGCGAAACTCAAAAAACAAGGCTTCATCGCCTTGTTTTTTTTTGCCTTCAAATCAGGATTCGCGCTTCCGGCTGATGGGCTTATGCCTATGAAAGGTTACGGGATGATGACAGGTGTCAGGCCTCATCGCCCCGTTGGGCCGCCGTCCAATCCCTTGCCAGCACGGCATAAACATATTCGTCGCCCCACTCTCCATTAAACCGATCGTTTTCGATCAAGTGCGCCTCGCGCCGCAGACCCAGGCGCTTGACGATGCCGACGGAGCCGTTGTTGCGGCTGTCGAGCCTGGCAAAGATGCGGTGAAACCCAAAAGTTTCAAAACCTGCGGAGATCATCGCCGACACGGCTTCCGTCGCATAACCCTTGCCGCCGTAATCGGGATGAAAAACATAACCGACTTCGGCCTGCAGCGCTGCCTTGTTGGCGAGTTTCAACATGACATCCCCGACGAGAGCGCCATCCTCCTTCCGGGTGACGGCGAGGCGAAAATCGTCACCATCGTTTTCAAAGGGCGCCTCCAGCAGTTTTGCGAATTTTTCCTCCAACGCGGCACCAGTTGACGGCGCGGCGTACAGGTAACGGTAAACATCGTTGCGGCTGCGATAGGCGGCGTAAGCTGTCAGATCGTCGGTTTGAAACTTGCGCAGGATGAGGCGTGTCGTGGTTATGGAGTTCGGGAGAGACTGGAGGTTCATTACCATTCCATATGCATTTTGAAGCGCAGGCTAAGCCTCTCACAGAGAGCCGACAGGCCAGCGTGCCAAAGTTTGCGTGATTGCTGCCCTTAATTGTTGTTCTGTCGGATTATCCACCTCGAAATAACCTCCGAAACCGGCCGCAAGAGCGGCGATCTCATCGTCGGAGAGCGTGGACAGGCGATCCGGGGCGACCTCATCTCCGAGGACCTTCCAGACCACCTCGCAGCACTCGTGCGCGGACGCATCCTCAAAGGGCAGCGGCGGCGACAGGCAATGGCCGAATTCTTCCCCCATCGCCTGTTCGAAATCCATGCGATCCGTTTCGTTCATGGTTGCTCCTCGAAGCGGTCTATATTCGGCCGCGTTTCGAACCGCAGTTCGGCCGATGGAAACACGAAACGTACGGCTGCCGGCTGCTTGTCCCAAACGATGGCGCTTTTCTCGCACCGCGATGCAAAACACGGTCCCGGGATCGGCCTGCTGGTCAGAAAATGATCAACGCCCGGACCACGGACCCGGAACTCGAAATAATGCTTGATTTCACCATAAAAGAATGGGGCATCAGAACAGGTGAAGACCGATGCCTCATAGGCTCCGTCGGGCGATTGGCTGAATTGGCCATCGCATAGGGGCTGTGTGGTCAACCAGCGAAACAAAATCACTGCTGCTACAAAACACGCGGCCAAAGCCGAAAGCACAACAAGCAGCACACGCCACCAGAAACGTCTGCTCCCAAGCCTCATCCGAAATCCGGCAGAATGACCGGCAGTGAACTGATGCTGACACCGAAAAAATGTGACGCGAGAAGCCAGCCTCCCTGGAGAAGCGCGGCGATCAGGCTGGTGAGGATCACGACGCGCAGGCCGCGAAATTTCGCCGGCGCGCTTGCCACCGTGCCCAGCACCACCTCGCCCTCTTCCTGCTGGCTGCGCATGCCGATCGGTAGCACGATGAACAGGGTCAGCCACCAGATGACGAAATAGACCGCGAATGTCGACAGGATGGGCATGCGTCACTCCTCCTCCAAACCCCGCGCCGATTATAGGGAGAATGGAGCCAAGCTCAATTGCAGCAATGCATGAAGGGTTTCGGAAAATGATTCCGTCTACCGCCGCAAGTTACTGAAATCAGATTCAAATCTGCTCCAGCTCGGTCAGAGTGCCGGAAAAATCCTTCGGGTGAAGGAAGAGCACCGGCTTGCCATGTGCACCGATTTTCGGCGCTCCATCGCCAAGCACGCGCAGGCCGAGCGCCACCGCCCGGTCGCGGGCGGCAAGAAGGTCGGCCACTTCGTAACAGATGTGATGCATGCCACCGGCCGGATTCTTTGCGAGAAAGCCCCAAATGGGTGAGTTTTCACCGAGCGGCTCGAGCAACTCGACCTTGGTGTTTTCGAGTTCTACAAAAACAACCGTCACGCCGTGTTCCGGCAACGGTTGCGGATCGGAAACGGTGGCGCCGAGATTTTTGTAGGGCATCGCGGCGGCCGTCAGATTGGGGACGGCGATGGCGATGTGATTGATACGGCCGAGCATGATCTTCTCCCATGGGCGCAGCAGACATCACCTCCGCCCAACAAAATCTATGGCTTAGCCTTGGGGCTAAAGCCATGATTTTATATCTTCTCCCGCAGGCGGAGAGACTGGGCGCGGCGGCCATTCTCTTTCTTTGAGGAGCATCCGTAGTTTCAACATCTTCGCCCGCAGGTGAAGTGTCGGATATGACGGATGAGGGGCAAGTCCCCTGCCCCACAGATATCCTTAGCGAACCACAGTCACAGTTGTGGCAGCCATTTCGGGATTGCTGTCTTGCGTTACCGAAGCAACGAAGGTGATCGCCAACAGCGCCGCGCAGATGACAGCGGCGCCCAGGAAATTTCCAGGTCTCATAAAATGTCTCCGAATCGTCCCAGCCGATTGCAGAGCTAACACATGAAAATGGCGCGGAGCTTTCACACATCCGCGCCATCGCATCACACAATTGTCAATTATCGGGCCGGTGTGGCCCTTTGGACTCAGAGGCGGGTGACGAACACCGTCACGATCGGCTTTTTGCCCCAGCCATTGTTGGCGGCGGAGCGCACGGCGCGGCGTACGGATTCGCGCAGCATGTCGAGATCCTTGCGGCGGGCCCGCGGAATGCTTTCGATGGCGCCGAGGACGCTATCATAGAGCGTGTCTTCCATGCTCTCGCCCTCATCATCCATTTCCGGCAGGCCGAACAGGACGATGTCCGGGTCGGCGAGAAAATCGTGGCGGCTGTCGAGCAGCACGTTGACCGAGACATGACCGGCAAAGGAAAGCTTGCGACGGTCGCCGATACCGATTTCCTCGAAATCGCCAATCAACTTGCCGTCCTTGTAGATACGACCGAACGGGACATCCGCAATGACTTCGGCGGGACCGGGCGCGAGGCGCAGCATGTTGCCGTTGCGCACACGCGGCACGGTCTTGATACCGGCGCCGAGCGCCAGATCGCGCTGGGCCGTCAGATGAGCCGCTTCGCCGTGCACGGGCACGAGGATTTCCGGGCGGGTCCACTCGTACATTTTCAGAAGTTCGTTGCGGCGCGGGTGGCCGGACACGTGAACGAGCGCCTGGGTATCGGTGACGATGTTGACGCCCTGCTCGATAAGGCCGTTCATGATCTCGAGGATCGGCTTTTCATTGCCGGGAATGGTGCGTGAGGAAAACACGACCGTATCGCCGGCGGCAAGCGCCACATTGCGCATTTCGTCACGCGACAGCTTTGCGAGTGCGGCACGCGGCTCGCCCTGGCTGCCGGTGAGGATGACCACGACCTTGTCGCGCGGGATATAGCCGAATTCGTCTTCGGCGATGAACGGCTTGATATCGTCCATGATGCCGATATCGCGGGCAACACCCACAACACGCTTCAGCGACGAGCCGAGCAGCAGCACTTCGCGGCCGGCGGCCTGTGCTGCCAGCGCGATGGAACGGATGCGACCGACATTCGACGAGAAGGTGGTGACGGCGACGCGGCCTTCTGCGGCCTCGATGACCTTTTGTAGGCCGTGCGAGACTTCTTCTTCCGACGGCGAAACGCCATCGCGCATGGCGTTGGTCGAATCGCACATGACGGCGAGCACGCCTTCGTCACCGATTGCGCGAAAACGCTCTTCGTCGGTCAGCGGTCCGAGCGACGGATTATGGTCGATCTTCCAGTCACCGGTGTGGATGACATTGCCAAGCGGCGTGCGGATAACCAGCGACATCGGCTCGGGGATTGAATGGTTGACGCCGACGGCCTCGACTTCGAACGGACCGACATTGATGCGGTCACCGGCCTTGAAGATGGTGATCGGGATTTCGGCGCGGCCACCTTCGTAAGCGCGTTTGGCATCGAGCATGCCGGCCGTGAACGGTGAGGCATAGACCGGCACATTGAGGCCCGGCCAGATATCGTTCAGGGCGCCATAATGGTCTTCATGCGCGTGGGTGATGAAGATGCCCTTGAGGTTCTTCTTCTTGTCGGCAAGGAAGCGCACATCCGGCAGCACCAGATCGACGCCCGGCAGGTCTGGACCCGGAAAGGTCACGCCGCAATCGACCATGATCCACTGGCGGGTCGCCTCGGGGCCAAAGCCGTAGAGCGCGAGGTTCATGCCGATCTCGCCTACGCCGCCCAGCGGCAAAAATACCAGTTCGTCCTTGGAGGCCATATTGTCCTATTTCCGATTCATGCAAAAAATACGTCGCCGGCGGCAATGGGCATAAGTTCACTGCCCGTGTCCAGCATCAGCAAGCCTTTATCATCAATTCCGGCAAAGCGCCCGGAAATCGAATGGTTTGGCAGATTAACGGTGATCTTCTCGCCAATACCGCAGGCGACACTACGCCATTGGGCGGTCACGTCCGCTATGCCCCTGCCCTCGTCCCATGATTCCAGAACCTGCGCCATCTCCTTGTAAAGATGCGCGAAAAGCTCTTCCGGCAAGGCGGTTACACCATGTTCTTCGAGCGAGGTTACGGCGTAAGGGGCGCTATCCGGCTTGTGACGAATATTGATGCCGATACCGATGACGAGAGCGCGTTTTCCATCCGGCAACATCTCGGCTTCGAGCAATATGCCGCAGGTTTTCCTGCGTTCTATCAAGATATCGTTCGGCCATTTGACCTCGACCGGCGGCGTACCGGGGGGCATGACAGCGGCGATGGCGTTGCGGACGGCAAGGGCGACGGCAAGCGGAAGCGAGGCGGTGCGTTCGATCGGCGCGGGGTCGATCAACAGGAGCGTGGCGTAAAGATTGCCGGTCTCGGAGGTCCACGCCCTCCCTCTACGACCACGCCCGGCGTTTTGGCGCCGGGCGGTGATCCAGAGAAGACCTTGGTCTCCTGCCCTCGCGGCTGCGAGGGCATCTGTGTTTGTGGAGCCGACTTCATCCAGCGCGATATGCCTGAAGGCTTCGAGCGGGAAGCGGCGTCTGATGCCAGTCATATCAGAAGAATGACTTTGCTGCCGCAGATGCTGCCGTGCCGACCGGGCCGCCGAACAGCACATAGGCCGTCACGAACAGACCGGAGAAACCGAAGACCAGCTTGAGCAGGCCGGGCGTGCGGGCAAATTCGCCAACCGGCTTGTCGAACCACATCAGCTTGACGACGCGCAGATAGTAGTAGGCGCCGACGACCGAGGAGAGCACGCCGATGACGGCCAGAGCGTAAAGCTTGGCTTCGATGGCGGCGAGGAAGACAAAATACTTGGCGAAGAAGCCGGCCAGCGGCGGGATGCCGGCAAGCGAGAACATCAGCGCGGTCAGGACCAGCGCCATGAACGGACGCGTGGACGAAAGACCCGCCAGATCATCCACCGCTTCGACAGCGGTGCCGTCAGGGCGGCGCATCGACATGATGCAGGCAAAGGTGCCAAGCGTCATGACCATGTAGATCAGCATGTAGAGCGCGATCGACGAGACACCGGTTTCCGAACCAGCGGCCAGACCGACGAGCGCGTAACCCATGTGACCGATCGAGGAATAGGCCATCAGACGCTTGATGTTCTTCTGGCCGATGGCGGCAAACGAACCGAGCAGCATGGAAGCGATTGCGATGAAGACGATGACCTGACGCCAGTCGGCAACGACCGGGATGAAGGCATCCGAAACGATGCGCACCAGGATGGCCATGGCGGCGACCTTGGGACCGGAAGCGAAGAAGGCGGTAACCGGGGTCGGCGCACCTTCATAAACGTCCGGCGTCCACATGTGGAACGGCACGGCGGAGATCTTGAATGCCAGACCAGCAAGAACGAAGACCAGACCGAAAACGAGACCGAGCGAACGGGTTTCCTGGCTCAACACCTGGGCAATCTGTTCGAAGCCGGTGTTGCCGGTAAAACCGTAGACCAGCGACATGCCGTAAAGCAGCATGCCGGAGGAGAGCGCGCCGAGCACAAAATACTTCAGGCCGGCTTCGGTGGAACGAATGCTGTCACGGTTGAAGGCGGCGACGACGTAAAGCGCCAGCGACATCAGTTCGAGGCCGAGATAAAGCGCGATCAGGTCGTTAGCCGAGATCAGCAGCATCATGCCGAGCGTGGCGAGCAGGACGAGAACCGGGAATTCCGGCTTGTCGATCTGGTCGGACTTGGCATTGGCAAAGGTCATCAGCAACGCGACGATCGAGCCGAACAGCGCGGTTGCCTTCATGAAGCGGGCAAAGCCGTCCATCAGGAAGGCGCCGTTATAGGCTTCACCCTGCGGCGCGACGAAGATGATCATGATCAGAGCCACGATCATGACGGCGATTGTCAGGCCCGTTACCAGCGGCGACGAACGGTCGCCACTGAAGACGCCGATCATCAGGAGTGCCAGCGCACCGAGCGCCAGAAGCACTTCCGGGCTCGAGATCTGCAGGCTAGCAAGGAGTAGTTCAGCGGTCATAATCCAGTCCCGTCCCGTCTCAGTGCGTTACTGCGAGCGCAAGTTTTTGCGCTGCCTGCAGGGCTGCCGAGTAATTGTTGACCAGCGCGTCGATCGACGCGGCAGTCACGTCGAATACCGGCGCCGGATAGAAGCCGAAGAAGATGGTGAGCGCGACCAGCGGATAAAGCAGGATCTTCTCACGCGTCGACAGGTCCAGCAACTGCTTGAGGTTTTCCTTCTCCAGCGCACCGAACAGAACCCGGCGGTAAAGCCACAGAGCGTAGCAGGCCGACAGGATGACACCGGTTGCGGCAAACAGTGCCACCCAAGTGTTGACGCGGAAGACGCCGATGATCGTCAGGAATTCGCCGATGAAGCCAGACGTGCCCGGCAGGCCGACGTTTGCCATGGTGAAGATCATCATCGCCACGGCATATTTCGGCATGTTGTTGACGAGACCACCGTAAGCGGAAATCTCGCGGGTGTGGAGGCGGTCATAAACGACGCCGACGCAAAGGAAGAGCGCGCCGGAGACGATACCGTGCGACAGCATCTGGAACACAGCACCCTGCACGCCTTGCGTATTGGCGGCGAAGATACCCATGGTCACGTAGCCCATGTGGGCAACCGACGAATAGGCGATCAGCTTCTTGATGTCGTCCTGCATCATCGCGACCAGCGAGGTGTAGATGATGGCGATGACGGACAGCGAGAACACCATCGGAGCAAAATAGTCCGAGGCCAGCGGGAACATCTGCAGCAGGATACGGATCATACCGTAACCGCCGAGCTTCAGCATGACGCCGGCCAGGATGACCGAACCTGCGGTCGGGGCCTGAACGTGCGCATCCGGAAGCCAGGTGTGGACCGGCCACATCGGCATCTTGACTGCGAAAGCGGCGAAGCAGGCGAGGAAGAGCCATGTCTGCATGCCGGCCGGGAAGCCGTGCTTGAGGAGTTCAACGATATCGGTGGTGCCGGCGTTCCAGTACATGGCCATGATGGCGAGCATCATGAGAACCGAGCCGAGCAGCGTGTAGAGGAAGAGCTTGTAGGAGGCGTAAACGCGATCCTTGCCGCCCCAGACACCGATGATGATGAACATCGGG
The DNA here is from genome assembly GCF_009617585.1 of Endobacterium cereale. Lineage (GTDB taxonomy): Bacteria > Pseudomonadota > Alphaproteobacteria > Rhizobiales > Rhizobiaceae > Neorhizobium > Neorhizobium cereale. The sequence goes on from NZ_WIXI01000047.1 coordinate 273,079, forward strand.
ATCAGGGTCGCTTCGAAGAACACGTAGAACAGAACGATGTCGAGCGAGACGAACACGCCGGTCATCGCCACCTGCAGAAGCAGGAAGGAGATCATGTATTCCTTGATGCGGTGTTCGATCGATTCCCAGCTCGCCAGCACGCAGAACGGCATGAGGAAAGTGGTGAGGATGACGAACAGCATGGAAATGCCATCGACGCCGAGATGGTAGGAAATGCCGGTGCCGAGCCATTCATGGCTCTCGACCATCTGGAAGCTGGCGCTCGAATTGTCGAAGCCGATCCAGATGAAGAGAGACACGATGAAGGTGAAGACGGTGGTCGCCAGCGAAATATAAAGGACATTGCGGCGGCCGTTCGCGCCCTCCTGCCCGGTGAGGAGCAGGAGCACCACGCCGACGAGCGGCAGGAAGGTGACCGTTGAAAGAATGGGCCAATCGGTCATCAGAAGGAACTCCCGAGCATCATCCATGTGACGAGGGCGGCGATGCCGATCAGCATCGCAAACGCGTAGTGATAAAGGTAGCCGGACTGCAGACGCACGACATTGCGCGTAACGTCGACAACACGGGCGGCGATACCGTTCGGGCCGTAAGCGTCGATGACGGCGACGTCACCCTTCTTCCACAGGAAGCGGCCGAGAGCCTTGGCCGAACGGACGAAGAGGAAATCGTAGAGTTCGTCAAAATACCACTTGTTGAGCAGGAACTGGTACAGGCCCTGCTGCGAGGCGGCGAGACGCTTCGGGGTTTCCGGCGACTTGATATAGAAATACCAGGCGGTGACGAAACCGATGATCATGGCAAGGAACGGTGCCAGAGCAACCAGAGCCGGCACGTGGTGGAATTCGTGCAGCAGTTCGTTGTGCTCGGATGTGAAGAGAGCACCCTTCCAGAACACATCGTATTCGTGGCCGTAGAAGAATTCCTTGAAGACCACGCCTGCAACAACCGCGCCGATGGCGAGGATGTAGAGCGGCACAAGCATGACCTGCGGGCTCTCATGCACGTGGTGCATCACTTCGTGGCTCGCACGCGGCTTGCCGAAGAAGGTGAGGAAGATCAGGCGCCACGAATAGAAGCTTGTGAACATGGCCGCGATCACCAGAAGCGTGAAGGCAAAGCCGGAAGCCGGCGAATGCGATGCATAGGTCGCTTCGATGATGAAGTCCTTGGAGAAGAAGCCGGCGAAACCGACCGGCGTGAACGGAATGCCAACGCCGGTAATGGCGAGCGTGCCGATCAGCATCATCGCGAAGGTAACCTTGATGTGCGGACGCAGGCCGCCCATGTGGCGCATGTCCTGCTCACCATCGACGGCGTGGATGACCGAGCCGGCGCAAAGGAACAGCAGTGCCTTGAAGAAAGCGTGCGTGAACAGGTGGAAGACGGCTGCGCCATAAGCGCCGACGCCGAGCGCCACGAACATGTAACCGAGCTGCGAGCAGGTCGAGTAGGCGATGACGCGCTTGATGTCGTTCTGCACGAGGCCGACGGTTGCCGCGAAGAAGGCGGTGATAGCACCGATGATGGTGACGACCAGCAGCGCATCCGGCGACAGTTCGAAGATCGGCGACATGCGGGCGACGAGGAAGACGCCGGCGGTGACCATGGTTGCGGCGTGAATGAGGGCCGAGACCGGGGTCGGGCCTTCCATGGCGTCCGGCAGCCAGGTGTGCAGCAGGAACTGCGCCGACTTACCCATCGCGCCCATGAACAACAGAAGGCAGGTGACGGTGATCGCCGTGCTCTTGGTCAGTTCCATGCCGAAGAAGTTCGCAACGATCGCGTTGGCGTCGGCAGCCCCTTCATGCGGCATATAGGTGGCGGCAGCCGCAAAGATGGTTTCGAAGTTGATCGAACCGAACAGCACGAAGACGCCGCCGATGCCGAGGATGAAACCGAAGTCACCGACGCGATTGACGATGAAGGCCTTCATGGCGGCAGCAGACGCGGACGGCTTCTTGAACCAGAAACCGATCAGCAGATACGAGGCCAGACCCACGCCTTCCCAGCCGAAGAACATCTGCAGCAGGTTGTCGGCAGTGATGAGCATCAGCATCGCGAAGGTGAACAGCGACAGATACGCGAAGAAACGCGGACGATGTTCGTCGTGATGCATGTAGCCGATCGAATAGAGATGCACGAGCGTCGACACGGTGTTGACGACGACGAACATGATCGCGCTCAGCGTATCGATGCGCAGCGTCCATTCGACATCGATGCTGCCGGACTGAATCCAGCGCATGACGACGGCCTTGATGACCTCGCCCTCGGAATGACCGAGTGCGACGTTGAAGAAGACGATCCACGACAGGATGGCCGTGATGATCATCAGACCGGTGGTGACGTATTCCGATGCCTTGGCGCCGATCTGGCGGCCGAAAAGGCCGGCGATCAAGAAGCCGATCAGGGGAAGAAAGACGATTGCCTTGTAGATCATGACCCGATCAGCCCTTCATCATATTGACGTCTTCGACCGCGATGGAGCCGCGGTTGCGGTAGAAGACAACGAGAATTGCAAGACCGATCGCCGCTTCCGCTGCAGCAACCGTCAGAATGAAGAGGGCGAATACCTGGCCGGCGATGTCGTTGAGGAACGACGAAAAGGCCACCATGTTGAGGTTTACCGACAAAAGGATCAGTTCGACCGACATCAGGATGATGATGACGTTCTTACGGTTCAGGAAGATTCCGAACACGCCGATCGTGAAGAGGATCGCGCTGACCGTCAGGTAATGGGAAAGTCCGATTTCCATAATTTCAATCCTTGTCCCGCTCTCAGAGGCCCTGGCCCGACTTGACCTTGACGATCTCGACACCGGTTTCCGGCGTGCGAGCAACCTGGCGGGCGATATTCTGCCGCTTGATGTTCTGGCGATGGCGCAGCGTCAGCACGATCGCGCCGATCATGGCGACGAGCAGGATGAGGCCGGCCACTTCGAAGAAGTAGACGTAATGGGTGTAGAGCACGTCACCCAGCGCTGCCGTGTTCTGGCGCTCTGCGATATCCGGCATCGGCATGGCGATCGACTTGGCCGCCTGCGGCGACAATGTCGTGCCGCCGACCACGAGGATCAGTTCTGCTGCGACCACCAGGCCGACCAGCGCACCGATCGGCGCATATTGCAGCACGCCCTGGCGGAACTCGGCGAAGTCGATGTCGAGCATCATGACGACGAAGAGGAAGAGAACCGCAACGGCGCCGATATAAACGACCAGCAGCAGCATCGCCAGGAACTCGGCTCCCGTCAGCAGGAACAGGCCCGCCGAGTTGAAGAACACGAGGATGAGAAACAGCACCGAGTGAACCGGATTTTTGGCCGACACGACCATGACCGCCGACGCCACAGCGACGAAGGCGAAGAGATAAAAGAATATAGCGTGTAGAGCCATGTTGGTGCTTTCTCGTCTTCCCCGGCAAGACCTTTCAAAGAAAGGCCCCTCCCCGTCGGACCTGGCGGCCGATGCCGTCCAGACATTTGTCATCTTCATTCCCGCCGCCACCGGCTGCGGGACATTTCAAACTCAAGCATTGCCCTTCAACGGGACCCTATCAACGATAAGGCGCATCCAGCTGAAGGTTGCGGGCGATTTCACGTTCCCAGCGGTCGCCATTGGCGAGCAGCTTGGCCTTGTCGAAATACAGTTCTTCGCGGGTCTCCGTGGAGAACTCGAAGTTCGGGCCTTCGACGATGGCATCGACCGGGCAGGCTTCCTGGCAGAAACCGCAATAGATGCACTTCACCATGTCGATGTCGTAACGCACCGTGCGGCGGGTGCCGTCATTGCGGCGCGGACCGGCTTCGATGGTGATCGCCTGAGCGGGACAGATGGCTTCACACAGCTTGCAGGCGATGCAGCGTTCTTCGCCGTTGGGATAACGGCGCAGCGCATGTTCGCCACGGAAGCGCGGAGAGACCGGTCCCTTTTCGAACGGGTAGTTGATGGTCGCCTTCTGGCGGAACCACAGATATTTGAACGTCAGCGCGAAAGCGGCGACGAATTCCTTCAGGAACAGCGAACCGACGGCTTGAGAGAGGCCTGCCATCTTTATTCTCCAATAGAACCGAGCGAGGATCGAGCCATCATCAGCCAGCCCATCCCGTCAGCTTCAGTACGAATGCAACAATCACCAGCATGCCGAGCGAGAGCGGAAGGAAGACCTTCCAGCCGAGACGCATCAGCTGGTCGTAGCGGTAGCGCGGCACGATGGCCTTGGCCATGGCGAAGCCGAAGAAGACCATGCAGACCTTGATCAGGAACCAGACGATGCCCGGAACCCAGTTGATCAGCCAGAAGTCGAACGGCGGCAACCAGCCTCCGAGGAAGAGGATCGTGGTCAGCGCGCAGATCAGCATGATGGCAGCGTATTCGCTGAGCATCAGCATCATGTACGGAGCCGACGAATACTCGACCATGTAACCGGCGACGAGTTCCGATTCCGCTTCCGGAAGGTCGAAGGGCGGACGGTTGGTTTCAGCCAGACCCGAGATGAAGAACACCACGAACATCGGGAACAGCGACAGCCAGTGCCAGTCGAGGAACGAGTTCGGCAGGCCGATCATCGTACCGAGTCCGGTTTTTTGCGCGTAAACAATGTCCTGGAGGTTCAGCGAACCGACGCAGAGGAGAACGGTGACGATGACGATGCCGATCGAGACTTCGTAGGACACCATCTGTGCCGCCGAGCGCAGCGCGCCGAGGAACGGGTATTTCGAGTTCGACGCCCAGCCGGCCATGATGACGCCGTAGACTTCGAGCGAGGAGATCGCGAAAATGTAGAGGATGCCGACATTGATGTTGGCAACGGCCCAGCCATCATTGAGCGGGATGACCGCCCAGGTAGCGAGCGCCAGAACCACCGAGACCAGCGGTGCCAGCAGGAAGACCACCTTGTTGGCGCCGGCCGGAATGATCGGCTCCTTCAGGATGAACTTGAGCAAGTCGGCGAACGACTGGAACAGGCCGAACGGACCAACGACGTTGGGGCCGCGGCGCAGCTGGACGTTTGCCCAGACCTTACGGTCGGCCAGCAGGATGAAGGCGATGAAGACCAGAAGGCAGACCAGCGTCAGCAGGGAATGCCCCACCATGATGAGGGCCGGCCAGATGTAGGTCGAGAAGAAAGAATCCATTGTCCTGCCCTTACTCCGCTGCAACCTGGAAGTTGTTGCGGGCCAATGCCGAACATTCCGCCATGACGGCAGACGCGCGGGCGATTGGGTTCGTCAAATAGAAGTCCTTGACCGAGGATGCAAACGCAGCCTTGTCGGCGCGGCCTGCAACCATCGAAAGTTTTGCGACCTGTTCGCCGGTGCCGGCGGCCACTTCGTCGATCTCCGCGAAATGCGGGAATTCGGCGTAGAGCTTCGCACGCAGGGCAGACAGGCTGTCGAACGGCAGCTTGTGGCCGAGAACGTCGGACAGCGCACGCAGGATCGCCCAGTCTTCGCGGGCTTCGCCCGGGGCAAACCCAGCGCGGTTGCCCATCTGGACGCGACCTTCGAGGTTGACCCAGGTGCCCGATTTTTCGGTATAGGCAGCGGCCGGCAGGATGACGTCGGCGGTATGAGCGCCGGCATCGCCGTGGCTGCCGATATAGACGGTGAATTTTGCACCCTTGCCACCGAATGCCATTTCGTCAGCACCGAGCAGGAAGAGAACGTCCATAGACTTCAGCATGTCGGATGCGTTGAGGCCGTTCGCGCCCGGCACGAAGCCGAGATCGAGACCACCGACGCGCGAGGCTGCGGTGTGGAGAACACCAAAACCGTTCCAGTCTTCGGTGACGGCACCAACCGTTGCGGCAAGACGGGCGGCGAGCGCGAGGATTGCAGCGCCATCAGCGCGGGCGACTGCGCCCGGACCGACAATGATCATCGGGTTCTTGGCGGCGGTCAGCTTGTCGATGAAGGCATTGCCGTTTTCGACGAGGTCGGTCAGCGTGTCCGGACCGGCGCCGAGATATTCGTAATCCCAACGCATTTCGCCGGCTTCACCGATCAGGCCGATCGGGAAATTGCCGCGACGGAAGCGCTTGCGGATACGGGCGTTGAGAACGGCTGCCTCATAACGCGGGTTGGAACCCACGATCAACAAAGCATCAGCCTTTTCAATGCCTTCGATGGTCGGGTTAAAGATGTAGCTTGCGCGGCCGAGCGACGGATCGAAAGCCGAACCATCCTGGCGACAATCGATGTTTTCCGAACCGAGCGAGGCGATCAGCGACTTCAGCGCATACATCTCTTCGACGGAGGCGATGTCACCGGCAATGGCGCCGATCTTGTTGGCAGGTGCCGCTGCGACCGCCGACTTGATGGCGGCGAATGCTTCACCCCAGGAGGCAGCCTGCAGGCGGCCGTCGCGGCGCACGTAAGGACGGTCGAGACGCTGGGTCTTGAGGCCATCCCAGATGAAGCGGGTCTTGTCAGAAATCCACTCTTCGTTCACGGCTTCGTTGACACGCGGCATGATGCGCATGACTTCGCGGCCACGCGTATCGACGCGGATGGCCGAACCGACAGCATCCATCACGTCGATGGATTCGGTCTTGTTCAGTTCCCACGGACGGGCGGTAAAGGCGAACGGCTTGGAGGTGAGCGCGCCGACCGGGCAGAGGTCAACGACGTTGCCCTGCAGCTCGGAGGTCATCGCCTGCTCGAGATAGGTGGTGATTTCGGCATCTTCGCCACGACCGATCAGGCCGAGTTCTGAAATGCCGCCGACTTCCGTCGTGAAGCGAACGCAACGCGTGCAGTGAATGCAGCGGTTCATCACGGTCTTGACCAGCGGGCCGATATACTTGTCTTCGACGGCGCGCTTGTTTTCGGTGTAGCGCGAGCTATCGATACCAAACGCCATGGCTTGGTCCTGAAGATCGCACTCACCGCCCTGGTCGCAGATCGGGCAATCCAGCGGGTGGTTGATCAGCAGGAATTCCATCACGCCTTCGCGGGCCTTCTTGACCATCGGCGTGTTGGTATAAACTTCCGGAAGCTCGCCGTTCGGGCCGCCGCGGATATCGCGCACGCCCATGGCGCAGGAGGCTGCCGGCTTCGGCGGGCCACCCTTCACTTCGACCAGACACATGCGGCAGTTGCCGGCGACCGACAGACGTTCGTGGAAACAGAAACGCGGCACTTCGGCACCCGCCTCCTCGCATGCCTGCAGCAGCGTGAAGTGGTCCGGAACCTCGATTTCCTTGCCGTCAACCTTGAGCTTCGTCATCGTTACGTCCTGTTTTTCCGTCCGCCGGTCTTGCGGGCCTGGGTCCCAACCGGTGGCAATTCCTGTGCGCCAGAGGTCAGCGTCCCACCCAATTTCTGGGCTTGGCCGACCCAGTCGTCACGCGTCACACGGCCATCAAGGCCAAGTTCGGCATCGACGCGGGCAGCCTGTTCGGCGCTCCATCCGGCGATTTCGGCCAAGGTTGTGACACCCAGACCGTTCAGCTTCGTCTCGATCTTCGGGCCGAGACCCGAGATCCGTTTCAAATCGTCTTTTGCTTCCGGCTGTGCAGCCTTGGCGGTTCTTGTCTTCGTGGCCGTCGGTGCCGGTGCTTCAGCCTTTTCGGCTTCAGTCGCGGCAGGCTCGCGGGCCATGTCTTCCAGCGTGCGGTGCAGACGCTGGCTGGCGTCCATAGCGTTCTGCATCATGCCGAACATCGCGGTCGCGAACTGAGTCTGCAACTCGATGCCGATCTGCGTCATTGCCGCCATGGCAGCCGCCGGATTGGCCATCATCGGGTTCAGCGTCAGCGAAGCCGGATCGAAACCGGGCCAGGACGAGCCGAACGCCGGCTTTGCCGTCGATGCCCCCTGCCCCGCGTGTTTCTCCTCCGGCGACGTCATCACCTTACTCCGCAGCTTCCAGCACGGCGCCTTCCGACGTCGAGCGGTATGTGTATTGATCGATGCGTGCTTCGATTTCCGGGCGGAAATGGCGGATGAGGCCCTGAACCGGCCAGGCGGCAGCGTCGCCGAGCGCACAAATCGTATGCCCTTCGATCTGTTTGGTCACCTGGAACAGCATGTCGATCTCGCGCTTCTGGGCATTGCCCTTGACCATGCGTTCGAGCACGCGCCACATCCAGCCGGTGCCTTCGCGGCACGGCGTGCACTGGCCGCAGCTCTCGTGCTTGAAGAAGGCCGAGATGCGGGCAATCGCCCTGATCACGTCGGTGGACTTATCCATGACGATGGCACCAGCCGTGCCGAAGGACGAACCGACGGCGCGCAGGCCATCGAAGTCCATCTGGCAATCGATGATGTCCTTGGCAGGAACGATCGGGCAGGATGCGCCGCCGGGAATGACCGCCAGCAGATTGTCCCAGCCGCCGCGAATACCGCCGGCATGCTTGTCGATCAGTTCGCGGAAGGTGATGCCCATTTCCTCTTCGACAGTGCACGGCTTGTTGACGTGACCGGAGATCATGAACAGCTTTGTGCCGACATTGTTCGGGCGACCGAGCGACGAGAACCAGGTGGCGCCACGACGCAGGATGGTCGGGGCAACCGCGATCGACTCGACGTTGTTGACCGTGGTCGGGCAACCATAAAGGCCCATGTTGGCCGGGAACGGCGGCTTGAGGCGCGGCTGGCCCTTCTTGCCTTCAAGACTTTCGAGCAGTGCTGTCTCTTCGCCGCAGATATAGGCACCCGCGCCGTGATGGACGTAGATGTCGTAATCCCAGCCGTTCTTGTTGTTCTTGCCGAGCAGACCGGCGTCGTAACATTCGTCGATCGCGGCCTGAAGGGCTTCGCGTTCGCGCATGTATTCGCCACGAACATAGATGTAAGCGGTGTGCGCGCCCATGGCGCAACCGGCGATCACGCAGCCCTCGATCAGCGTATGCGGATCGTTGCGCATGATTTCACGGTCCTTGCAGGTACCGGGCTCAGATTCGTCGGCATTGACGACGAGGTAATGCGGACGACCGTCCGATTCCTTCGGCATGAAGGACCATTTCAGGCCTGTCGGGAAGCCGGCGCCACCACGACCACGAAGGCCGGATGCCTTCATCTCGTTGATGATCCAGTCACGACCATTGTCGATGATCTGCTTGGTGCCATCCCAATGACCACGGCTCATGGCGCCCTTGAGCGACTTGTCTTTGAGGCCGTAGATGTTCGTAAAGATGCGATCCTGATCTTTAAGCATGATCACGCCTCCCCTTCAGGCTTGGCTTTGCGGGTACGCTTCGGCTTGTCTTCACCGGCAACGGCACCTTCGGGCGCCGGTGCGCCTTCGGCCTTGCTGCCGCGACGCTTGACGTCAGGCTTTTCGGCCGTCGTGGTGGACTCGCCCTTTTCGGCTTCCTTGGCGTTGGCTGCGGCTGCAGCCGGCGCGGTGACCGGGGTCTTCAGCGACTTGTCGGTTTCCGGTGCGGTATCCTTCGGATGACCGGCATCGGCGGGCGGCACAGATGCGCCGTCGGCGGCCGGTTCCGGCTTCGGATCGAGATTGGTGCGAACCGGCTTGATATCGTCGAGCAGCGTCAACGGGCCGCCTTCCGGCGCCGACAGATGACGGTTGATCTGCGGGCCAACCGGCACATCCGCGCCCTTGCCGGCTTCGAATTCGTCGATGATCTGTTCGAGGCGTTCCGGCGTCAGGTCCTCATAGGCATCCTTGAAGATGATGACCATGGGAGCATTGACGCAGGCGCCCTGACATTCGACCTCTTCCCAGGACAGCGTGCCCTCGGCATTGGTATGGAAGGGATCGTGATGGATCTTGTGCTGACAGACCTTGATCAGCTCATCCGAGCCACGCAGCATGCAAGGCGTGGTGCCGCAGACCTGGATATGGGCACGGGTGCCGACCGGCTTCAGCTGGAACTGGGTGTAGAAGGTCGCGACTTCCAGCACGCGGATATACGGCATGGTGAGCTTTTCGGCGACATATTCGATCGTCGCCTTGGTCACCCAGCCGTCCTGTTCCTGCGCACGCATCAGCAGCGGGATGACAGCCGACTGCTGGCGTCCCTCGGGATACTTGGCAATGGTCGCGGCTTCGAACACGGTGTTTTCCGCGTTGAAGGCAAAGGTTGCAGGCTGAAACTGGTCTTCGGCTAGTCGACGAACAGACATTCTACATCACGTCCTATTCAGAATATTGCAATCATGATCGGGAGCGAACGCATCAGCGATCCACCTCCCCGAACACGATATCGAGCGAACCGAGGATTGCCGTGACGTCGGCCAGCTGGTGGCCTGTCGACATGTAATCCATGGCCTGCAGATGCGCGAAACCGGGAGCGCGCAGCTTGCAGCGGTATGGCTTGTTGGAACCATCGGCGACGAGATAGACGCCGAATTCGCCCTTCGGCGCCTCGACGGCCGCATAAACTTCGCCCGGCGGTACGTGGAAACCTTCGGTGTAGAGCTTGAAGTGGTGGATGAGCGCTTCCATCGAACGCTTCATCTCGCCGCGCTTGGGCGGAACCACCTTGCCGTCCGTTGCCGAGATCGGGCCGGTCTTGGCATCACCCAGCAGGCGGGCAACGCACTGCTTCATGATCTTTACCGATTCGCGCATCTCGGCCATGCGGACGAGGTAACGGTCGAAACAGTCGCCGTTCTTGCCGATCGGAATATCGAAATCGAGGTCGGCGTAGCACTCGTAAGGCTGCGACTTGCGCAGGTCCCAGGCAGCGCCCGAACCACGCACCATCACGCCCGACATGCTCCAGTTCCACGCCTCTTCCAGCGAGATCACGCCGATATCGACGTTACGCTGCTTGAAGATGCGGTTGCCGGTAAGCAGGCCTTCGATATCGTCCAAAACCTTGATGAACGGATCGCACCACGCGCCGATATCTTCCACCAGCTGCTGCGGCAGATCCTGATGGACGCCACCGGGGCGGAAATAGGCTGCGTGCATACGGGCGCCACAGGCGCGCTCGTAAAAGATCATCAGCTTTTCGCGCTCTTCAAAACCCCAGACCGGCGGGGTCATGGCACCAACGTCCATGGCCTGGGTCGTGACGTTCATGATGTGCGAGAGGATACGGCCGATTTCCGAATAGAGAACACGGATCAGCTGGCCGCGGATCGGCACCTGAAGGCCGAGCAGCTTTTCGATCGCCAGGCAGTAGGCGTGCTCCTGGTTCATCGGCGCGACATAGTCGAGACGGTCCAGATAAGGCAGCGCCTGCAGATAGGTCTTCGATTCCATCAGCTTTTCGGTGCCGCGATGCAGCAGGCCGATATGCGGATCGACGCGTTCCACGATTTCGCCATCGAGCTCCAGCACAAGACGCAGAACGCCGTGCGCCGAAGGATGCTCCGGGCCAAAGTTGATCGTGAAATTGCGGACGTTATGTTCAGTCATTGTTGCGCTCCGCCCGTAACCATGGCGATGAATTCGGGACCGGTCATGTTCTGTGTCGTGTTCGAGAACGAATAGCTGGACGGCTTTTCATCCACGAAGATCTGCGATGCGAACGTGAAATCGGACGGGTTATCGAAAGACTGCAGCGAAACCGCATTATGCGCACCATCCTTGGAACGCCACATGACAGTCGTGCCGCAGGCACTGCAAAAACAGCGCTCACCCCATTCCGACGAAGAATAGACGCCGAGCGGCGCCCCATCCTGCACTTCTACGCTCTCGCATTCGACCGCGAGAAAAACGCCGCCGGTCCAGCGCCGGCACATGGAACAGTGGCACGCGCCAAATTCGCGCGTCGCGACCACAGCATCAAAACGGACAGCGCCGCAGAGGCACTGTCCCTGTTCCTTGAGCGCTTCGCCACTCATGACTGCGCCTTTTCATCTCCGGGCAGCACATAGTCGGTGCCTTCCCATGGCGATGTGAAGTCGAAATTGCGGAATTCCTGGCGAAGCTCGACCGGCTCATAGACAACCCGCTTGAGCTGGTCGTCGTAACGAACCTCGACGAAACCGGTAACCGGAAAGTCCTTGCGCAGCGGATGCCCCTGGAAACCGTAGTCGGTCACGAGGCGGCGCATGTCCGGATGGCCGGAGAACGGCACGCCGTAGAGATCCCAGATCTCGCGTTCGAACCAGTCGGCGCCCTTGTAGACGCCGGTGACCGAGGGAACCGAAACGTCTTCGGCGACTGCAAGCTTCACACGCAGGCGAAGGTTCCGCTTGGGCGACAGCAGGTGATAGACGACATCGAAACGCTCTGGGCGCTGCGGCCAGTCGACACCGGACACATCGATGAAGCTGACAAAACCGCCCTGCGGATCATCGCGCAGGAAAGTCATAAGCTCGACGATGCTGTCGCGGTCGGTCGTCAGGTTGAGTTCGCCATAGGCGATCTCGGACGCCGACACGAGGTTGCCGGTCGCTTCGCGGATGTAGGTGGAGAGTTGTTCGAGAACTTCGCTCATGACTTATCCCTCAGCGCTCGATCGTGCCGGTGCGGCGGATCTTCTTCTGCAGCAGGAGCACTCCGTAAAGCAGTGCTTCTGCCGTGGGGGGACAGCCCGGCACATAAATGTCTACCGGAACGACACGGTCACAACCGCGCACTACCGAATAGGAATAATGGTAATAACCACCACCATTGGCGCAAGATCCCATCGAAATGACGTAACGCGGCTCCGGCATCTGGTCATAGACCTTGCGGAGCGCCGGCGCCATCTTGTTGGTCAGCGTGCCGGCGACGATCATCACGTCAGACTGGCGCGGTGATGCGCGCGGAGCGACACCAAAGCGCTCCATGTCGTAACGCGGGCCGGACGCCTGCATGAGGCCTTCAACGGCGCAACAGGCCAGACCGAACTGCATCCACATCAGCGAGCCGGTGCGCGCCCAGGTGATCAGTTCGTCGGTCGAGGTAACGAGAAAGCCCTTGTCGGCCAGCTCGTTGTCGACGTCGGTGAAAAACGGATCGGTGGCGCCGACAGGTTTGCCGGTCGCCGGATCGAGAATGCCCTTCGGCTTTTGCGCGACGAGCGTGTTGCCGGTCATTCCCATTCCAGAGCTCCCTTCTTCCATTCGTAGATAAAGCCGATGGTGAGCACACCGAGGAACACCATCATGGACCAGAAGCCGAACCAGCCCATTTCACCGAAGGACACAGCCCAGGGAAACAGGAAGGCGACTTCGAGATCGAAGATGATGAACAGGATCGAGACCAGGTAGAACCGGATATCGAACTTCATACGGGCGTCATCGAAGGCATTGAAACCGCATTCGAAGGCGGAGAGCTTTTCCGGATCGGGAGCCTTGTAGGCCACGGCGAAGGGCGCGATCAGCAGCGCCAGACCGATCACCATGGAAATGCCGATGAAGATCGCGATCGGGAGATAGGAACTGAGGAGTTCAGTCATTGTATTCCATCCCTGCCTGACCGCAAGCGAAGGGCAAACGCCTAACACTTATGCACTGGCCAAGCGAACGTGCATTGCAACAAGGGCTGACTATCGCAGGATAGCCCCCGGCGCAAGAGGTTTGACCCCCAACCCCCACTCCAAAATGATGCGAAAGACGACGAAACGTCGCAGCATGCGAGGGAAAGCCATAAAGCGCCGGGAAAACGCGATTTCAGCCATCGGTGACAATGCACCTAAATTATTAACAGGAGCGAAAAACTCAAGGTTTTCGGGCGTTTCTTGCGTTTTGTCAGGTGATGAACGGCAAATGTTTGAATTTACTAAAAAAAATTTCATGCGACGATAGCGCGCAGCAAAACGCACTCAAAAATCAACTTCAGAGTCAGCGGCAACATAACGAATGCAATCAACAGGTTAGAGACCCAACAGGCTCGAAACCCCGCCTCTCACAGCCCAAATTTTGGGCAAACCATACCCGAATACCGCAGCCAACCGCGACAGCCCTCCCCTACGGCGATCACGCAATTGCGAATGCGCCTATACCGCAGCGCACTCTGCAGGCATGACACGATAGCCGATCCGAGAATCACACGGAGGGAGCAGGGCCGGACAACATACGCCTGCGACAACGCAATGGACTGGCTATTGAATGATTGGAGAAGACCTGAACGCGTCAGGCAAGGCCGAAAAGGTTTCGAAGAAAATGGCGCGAGTGACGGGGCTCGAACCCGCGACCTCCGGCGTGACAGGCCGGCACTCTAACCAACTGAGCTACACCCGCGCATATTTTCTTCGCCTTGCGGCAACTCTCGCATGAGGCGAGAGGTAGACTGAGAAGAGATAGTGGCGCGAGTGACGGGGCTCGAACCCGCGACCTCCGGCGTGACAGGCCGGCACTCTAACCAACTGAGCTACACCCGCACTTATCTCGAAACGAAGCGTTTCTTTTCAGAGAAGCTTCCCTTCATCCGGCGGCCTCAACCGTTCGGATGAGCGCTCACTAAGAGGTTCGCGGACGGGTGTCAACAAGTTTTGACGACAAAAGAATGACGAAATCAACTTTCCCCAGCAAGACAAGGATTTCCCCATATCTGTCGCAAATTTTTCAAAAAAATGGAAAAAGGCTCTTGCGGATTTCTCCGGTTCCGCATATCTCACGGCCACCGACGCGGCGGACATGATCCGGTTGACGCGAAGGGCGATTAGCTCAGTTGGTAGAGCGCCTCGTTTACACCGAGGATGTCGGGAGTTCGAGTCTCTCATCGCCCACCATTATTTCCCCTAATATCATGATTAAATAGGCACAAGATTTCCCAGGCTTTGGCTCGGCGATCTCCGCTCGCTATCAACTTGTGCTTTCGATCGCAGGTCCCTAGGCTTCCGGCTTTTAGGGGATCCAGATGTATCTTGAGGAAACATTGATCCGGGCATCTGGACCGCTCAGCATGTTGATCGGCATTGCTTTAGCGACATTTTTGTTCTGGCTGGAAGCGATGCATTCACGGCGCTCGTGCTGGCCAGCATTTCTGGCCATATACGTCTTCATCGTCACATACTTCATTGCTGCGGCGCGCTGCGTACAGACCTATCTGCGCTGGCGCGTCGATTCTTTTGATCTCAACGGCAACGGCATATTCGAACACACGGAGCCATTCGGCGCCTACGGCTATCTGCAACACCATCTGTTCGCCGATACCGGTCGGGCGATGGCTTTTATCACCGCGTCGGTGCTCGCACCCTTTTTTCTGCTGTTCAGCTACGTGCTTTACCGGGCCCTGCGCTTCGCGGTCGGCCTCATTGCAAAGCCCCAAGGCTGACAAAAAAGCCGGGCGCGCATCACGCACCCGGCCCTCCCCTTCACATCGCGTGAGAGTTCTTAGTTTGTGACCTTGATATCAACCGGCAGGAACAGCGTCTCGCCCGACGAATCATCCACACCGTCATTGTCGGTGACCATGAATGCCTTGCCGGACTTGTCGAAGCCAAAACCTTCCAGCTTGTCGAGGACGTAGCCGTTGGTGGCGGTTTTCAGGCTCGGAAGGAAATCGTGGACTTCTTCCTTGGTGACGACCGGCAGTTCGCCGCCGAGTTTTGCCGGTTTCAGGTCCTTGAGCGAGACGCGATAAAGCTTTTTCAGCTTTGCAGCGTCGCCAATCAGGTTGTCGCGCTCGATGATGTAGAGGAAGTCACCCTTGGCGGTGATTTCGGAAAGACCAACCCAGCCCTTTTCAGCCTTTTCGAGCGGGTAACGGACGGCGGTCCACTCCTTCGATTTCGGCTTGTAGGCGAGAAGCTTGGTCTGGCCCTTCGGGTCGTCCTTCCACTCGCGCTGCATGGCCATCCACAAGGTCAGGTCATCACCCGAACCGGTGGTGGTGATGCCTTCCAGGCCAAAGCGGGTTTCGCCGGCCAGCAGTTCGGACGGCAGACCGATTTCCGTCTTGATCTCGCCCTTGGCGTTGACGTTGTAGATGCCGTGGCCGACGAGTTTTGCGTTGTCGCCTTCCGAAGCAAACCAGAAGCCGCCCTTGCCGTCGAGGGCGATGCCCTCGATGTCGAGTTTCTGGGCCGGCTGTCCGTTGCGGGTGATGCGCACGACGTTGGTGATTTCGGCCGGCTTTTTGGTGGCGTCGATGGTGAAGATCGACGGCTGCATGGCGTAGACCGAATCAGACACCGCGTAGAACGTGCCATCCTTTTCCGCATCACCGACGAGACCGGACAAAGCGCCCCAGCCGATCACCTTGCCATCCAGATCCTTGGAGACGATCGTCGGGTAGGCCTTTTCGCCTTCAGCCAGTTCATAGATCATCACATGCGAGCGTGGGCCACCGTCTTCGCCGAGATCGGCTTCGTTGGCGGTTGCGAGCAGGTTGCGACCGGGAATTGCCACAGCGCCTTCCGGCGAGATGCCCGACGGCAGCAACTGCACGAGTTCAGGCGTGGCTCCGGTATCCTTGTAGACGGCGACCATCGAACCGCGCTCGGAGAGCACGAAGAAATACTGCTGATCGCCGAACTTGGCGGCTTCCATGCCTTCCGGCTCGATGCCCTTGTTCTTGGCGCGCTTTTCCGGGAAATGGCCGTGGCGGGCGATTTCGTGTTCCAGCGTCATGCCGGCATCGTAAAGAACCTTGCCGGAGCGGTCGAAGATGGTGAAGCCGCGCGAACCGCCCTTGTAATCGCCTTCATTGGCGATGACGAGACGATCGGTGCCGAGCCATTTCACGGCATCAGGCTCGCGCGGAACGGCGGCCAGCTTGCCCGAAAAATTGAGCGAACCATCGGTCTTGGCATCGACGCCTTCGAGATCGACCGTGCCGGCCGTGAAGTGGCTGGTGACCTTGGCGGTCTTACTGTCGATGATAATGACGTGGTTGTTTTCCTGCAGCGTCAGGGCAATCTCGCCATTGGCATTGATGTTGACGAATTCCGGCTCCGGATCTTCCGGTGCAACGGTCGCGAGGCCGGTCACGTCGACGCGCTTGATGCTATCGCAGGCCGGGACGCCATTCTTCAGGGAAACGATCAGCAGTTCGCCAGCCTGAAGCTGCGGCAGGGCGCCATCGTTCAGGTCTTCGTCACGCTGGTTTTCGATGGCGATGGCGGCAAAGGTGCCGTCAGGAGACACGACAACCGAATCGGGCTGGCCGCCGAGATCGCAGGTATTTTCGAGCTTCTTCGAGGCGATGTCGATGACGCCGAGCTTGCCGGCCGGTTTCGTCAAGTCTTTGGTGTTGTCGATGGTGATCAGCACCTTCGGGCCGGCAGCGGCCACCGAGTTCGGCTCGCCGTCGATCTTGACCGAACCGCCGGCCTTCGGTGCCTTGGCATCGGTGATATCGATGAAACCGATCGTGCCCCCCGGCGCATCGGAATAGATCAGCGTATTGCCGTCAGCGGTCGCGGTGATGATTTCCGACGATGTCGCCTTGTCCTCGCCCTTGGGCAGGTTCTGGGCGACAGGGAAAGACGCGATGCGGTTGAAGACCTGCTCGGCGCTGGCCGGCATGGCGACCGAGGTGAGCAGAACCGCCAGCAATGCGGCATGTTTCGAGAAAGACATGGACAACCCCTCTGTTAAACCAGAGTGGTTTTTCGGCCGGTGGCATGACAGCAGGATGACGGCTGAATGAGCATTCGGGGCGAACAACAAAAAAGGCCGGGAAAAGCCCGGCCTTCCACATCATCAGCCGGCAAGAGCGACCGAAATCACTTCTTCTTGGCGTTATAGGCCTTGATGGCTTCCGAAACTTCACCTTCGGCATGGGCAGCATTGTCGAAACCGTTCAGCTCGACAGCCTTGCGGCCGGCCGGCAGCTGCTTGTAGACGCGGAAAAAAGCCTCAAGACGTTCCTGCTCAATCTTCGGCAGGTCGGTAATTTCCTTGATGTTGTCGTAGGTGGGGTCGATCTTGCTGGTCGGTACGGCAACGATCTTGTCGTCGACTTCGCCGCCATCGATCATCTTCAGGACACCGATCGGGCGAACCTTGATGATGGCGCCTGGAACGATCGGCTCGCGGGTGTAGACTATTGCGTCGAGCGGATCGTTGTCGCCGCCGAGCGAGCTGGTGATCGAGCCGTAATTGCCCGGATAGATGACCGGCATCGACTGGTAGCGATCAACGATGACATGGCCGGTCTTGGCGTCGATTTCATACTTGGTGAAGCTGCCCTGCGGGATCTCGATGGCAACGTTGAATTCCTTGCCGTCATCCGTCTTCTGCGGAAAGTCGAGATAGGAGACGTATTCGGCAGCGGCGACGCCGGCGGTGACGAACAGAGCGGCGGCGGCAGTCAGAAGCGTTTTCATGGAGTTCCCTTTGATGCGATGAGGCGTTTCACCTAGGGACACGCCATGACAGCCACATGACAATTCGCTGTTGAATTCGACCGGCACCAAAAACAAAAAACCCCGGATACAATCCGGGGTTTCGAGACCAAGGCGGATAACCCGCCAAGTTCAACTTACTTGTTGTTGACGGCGTCCTTCAGGCCCTTGCCGGCCGAGAACTTCGGCACGTTGCGTGCCGGAATGTCAACTTCCGCACCCGTCGACGGGTTGCGGCCCTTGGAGGCTTCGCGGTGCGAAACGGAGAAGCTGCCGAAACCAGCGAGACGGATGTCGCCACCCTTCTGCAGTTCAGCCTGGACGGTGTCAAAAACAGCGTCGACAGCGGATGCGGCGTCGGTTTTCGACAGGCCAGCCTTTTCGGCAACGGCAGCAACCAATTCGGTCTTGTTCATGTTTCCACCCCTTTCAATGGTTTGAAACGTATCAAGTTCAGCTCCGGGGCGACAATGATTTTGAGCGTCCCCTGCGCACCCAAAAGCTCTGGAAACGCCTGAAAAACAAGGGGGGAGCAGTCTTTTTTCACAAAAAAGGCCGGCAAAAAGCCGGCCTTTTCGTCAAAAAATGTAACTCGCCGTCCAAAACCGGGAATAAATACCTAATGCGGCAAGAAAGCCCGGAAAATAAGGCGTTTCGGCGGCATGAGTGATTCTGCCGCCGAATATCCCGAAGGCCGCGAACGACCTTCGGAACAAACGTTTAGTGGGCGATGGTGGTGCCCGATTCTTCCGAACCTTCGACGGTGGCGATCACCGGCGTCTCGATGGAACCGTCCCACTCGATCGGCTCGGGCTGGCGAACCAGCGCGTGCTTGATCACTTCGCCCATGCGCGAAACCGGGATGATTTCCATGCCGTTCTTCACGTTGTCCGGAATATCCGCCAGATCCTTGGCGTTTTCTTCCGGGATCAGCACCTTCTTGATGCCGCCGCGAAGCGCTGCAAGCAGCTTTTCCTTCAGGCCGCCGATCGGAAGCACGCGACCACGCAGGGTGATTTCACCCGTCATGGCGACATCCTTGGACACCGGAATACCGGTCATGATCGACACGATCGCCGTTGCCATGCCGACGCCGGCCGACGGGCCGTCCTTCGGGGTGGCACCTTCCGGCACGTGGACGTGAATGTCCGACTTGTCGAAACGCGGCGGCTCGATGCCGAAATCGACGGCGCGCGAACGGACATAGGATGCCGCTGCCGAAATCGATTCCTTCATGACGTCCTTGAGGTTGCCCGTCACGGTCATGCGACCCTTGCCCGGCATCATCACGCCTTCGATCGTCAGCAGTTCGCCACCGACTTCCGTCCAGGCGAGACCGGTGACGACACCGACCTGATCCTCACCTTCGGCTTCGCCGTGGCGATAGCGCGGCACGCCGAGATAGTCCGAAATGTTTTCAGACGTCACGGCAACCGACTTGGTCTTGCCCTTGATGATCTCGGTCACGGCCTTGCGGGCGAGCTTCATCAGTTCGCGCTCGAAGGAACGAACGCCGGCTTCGCGGGTGTACTGCTGGCTGATGGCCATCAGGGCATCGTCCGAAACCGAGAATTCGTTCGGCTGCAGGGCGTGTTCCTTGATCGCCTTCGGCAAAAGGTGACGCTTGGCGATCTCGCGCTTTTCATCTTCCGTGTAACCGGCGATGCGGATGATCTCCATGCGGTCCATCAGCGGACCCGGAATGTTGAGCGTGTTTGCCGTGGTGATGAACATCACGTCGGACAGATCGTATTCGACTTCCAGGTAGTGGTCCATGAAGGTCGAGTTCTGGGCCGGATCGAGCACTTCGAGCAAAGCCGAAGACGGATCACCACGGAAATCCGAACCCATCTTGTCGATTTCATCGAGCAGGAAGAGCGGGTTGGATTTTTTCGCCTTCTTCATCGACTGGATGACCTTGCCGGGCATCGAACCGATATAGGTGCGGCGGTGACCGCGGATTTCGGCTTCGTCACGGACGCCGCCGAGCGCCATGCGCACATATTCGCGGCCGGTCGCCTTGGCGATCGACTGGGCGAGCGACGTTTTGCCGACGCCCGGAGGGCCGACGAGGCACAGGATCGGTCCCTTGATCTTGGTGGCACGCGCCTGAACAGCAAGATACTCGACGATACGTTCCTTGACCTTTTCGAGACCAAAATGATCCAGTTCGAGGATCTTTTCAGCCGCGTTGAGGTCGGTCTTGATCTTCGACTTCTTGCTCCACGGAATGGTCAGCAGCCAATCGAGATAGTTGCGCACGACGGTGGCTTCCGCCGACATCGGGCTCATCTGCCGCAGCTTTTTCAGCTCGCCATCGGCCTTTTCCTTGGCTTCCTTGGAAAGCTTGGTCTTGGCGATGCGCTCTTCCAGTTCGGCCATCTCGTCGCGGCCATCTTCGCCGTCGCCGAGTTCCTTCTGGATCGCCTTCATCTGTTCGTTGAGGTAGTACTCGCGCTGGGTCTTCTCCATCTGGCGTTTTACACGCGAGCGGATTCTTTTCTCGACCTGCAGAACCGAGATCTCGCCTTCCATGAAACCAAGAGCCTTTTCAAGGCGCGTCTTGATGCTCACCGTTTCCAGCATTTCCTGCTTTTCGGTGATCTTGATGGAAAGGTGCGAGGCAACCGTGTCGGCAAGCTTGGAATAATCCTCGATCTGGCTGGCAGCGCCAACCACTTCCGGAGAAATCTTCTTGTTCAGCTTGACGTAGTTTTCGAACTCGGAAACCACGGAGCGCGACAGCGCTTCGACCTCGACCGGGTCATCCTGCGGTTCGTCCAGCGTTTCGGCATGGGCTTCGTAGAATTCTTCGCGATCCGTATATTCGCTGATCTTGGCGCGGGCGCGGCCTTCGACCAGAACCTTGACGGTGCCGTCGGGCAGCTTCAACAGCTGCAGAACATTGGCCACGGTGCCAATCTTGTAGATCGCCGAGGATTCCGGATCGTCATCACCGGCATTGATCTGGGTGGCAAGCATGATCTGCTTGTCGGAGCCCATGACTTCCTCAAGCGCGCGGATGGATTTCTCACGTCCGACGAACAGGGGAACGATCATATGCGGGAAGACCACGATATCGCGCAGCGGCAGGACCGGATAGGTCGCAGGGCTCTGTGCGTCAGACGTCGTATTCGTCATGTCATTTCCTTTCTCGTCCCGTTTCCGGGAACATGCCTGCAAGCAAACCACCAGGCATTTTGGTCTTGCCCAAAGTGGTAACCTACTAGGCTTTTTTCAAGCCATCCAGCCCGGGCATGACAAAACTGCGACAGTATTAGAACTGTTGCATGCGATGCTTACGTCAGACTGGAAAGGGTCTGGTCAGTTTTTCGAACAGTTCGCAGGCGGGGCCGGATGGCGGTGCGTCCATTCGTTCGACCGCGACTGAGGGAGAACCTGTCGGCGGTCTCGTTTCCTGTCGCCTCCCCTATCCTGAACATGGACAGAAGAACGATCGACCGCAGCGCAAACTCCAGACAAAACGCGCGGGCCTAGAAACGGTTCGGCGGAGAGGCATGGCCTCTCCGCCGTATTTGTCGTCACGCCATCAGGCGGAAACGTTGGCCTTCTCGTCCTGACGATCAGCGTAGATGTAAAGCGGACGGGCACTGCCCTTCACCACATCATCCGAAATCACGACTTCACGAACGCCTTCAAGGGTCGGCAGTTCGAACATCGTGTCGAGCAGGATCTTTTCCATGATCGAACGAAGGCCGCGGGCACCGGTCTTGCGGATGATCGCGCGCTTGGCGATTTCGCGAAGAGCGTCCTCGTGGAAGGTCAGTTCGACATCTTCCATCTCGAACAGGCGCTGGTACTGCTTGACCAGAGCGTTCTTCGGCTCCGACAGGATCTGGATCAGCGCGTCTTCATCGAGATCCTCGAGCGTTGCCAGAACTGGCAGACGACCGATGAATTCCGGGATGAGGCCAAACTTGACCAGATCTTCCGGCTCCAGCTCGCGCAGTACTTCGCCGACGCGACGGTCGTCCGGTGCCTGAACGCTGGCGCCGAAACCGATCGAGGTCTTTTCGCCACGGGCCGAAATGATCTTGTCGAGACCGGCAAAAGCACCGCCGCAGATGAACAGGATGTTCGTCGTATCGACCTGCAGGAATTCCTGCTGCGGATGCTTGCGGCCACCCTGCGGCGGAACCGAGGCAACCGTGCCTTCCATGATCTTCAGCAGAGCCTGCTGCACGCCTTCACCCGATACGTCGCGCGTGATCGACGGGTTGTCGGACTTGCGCGAGATCTTGTCGACTTCGTCGATATAGACGATGCCGCGCTGGGCGCGCTCGACGTTGTAGTCGGCCGACTGAAGCAGCTTCAGGATGATGTTTTCAACGTCTTCACCGACGTAACCGGCTTCGGTCAGCGTCGTGGCGTCTGCCATGGTGAAGGGAACATCGATGATGCGGGCGAGCGTCTGGGCAAGATAGGTCTTGCCGCAGCCTGTTGGGCCGACGAGCATGATGTTCGACTTCGCCAGCTCGATCTCGTTGTTCTTCGAGGCATGCGCGAGACGCTTGTAATGGTTATGCACCGCCACAGAGAGAATCTTCTTCGCCTGTTTCTGGCCGATGACGTATTCGTCGAGAACCTCGATGATGTCCTGGGGCGTGGGAACGCCTTCACGGGACTTGTTCAGCGAGCTCTTGTTCTCTTCGCGAATGATGTCCATGCACAGTTCGACGCATTCATCGCAGATGAATACGGTCGGTCCTGCAATAAGCTTGCGGACCTCGTGCTGGCTCTTTCCGCAGAAGGAGCAGTACAGGGTATTCTTGGAGTCGCTGCCGTTGCCGCCGCTGACCTTGCTCATATCACTTTCCTTCCAGCACCGCCGCCCGAACCGTTTCAACACGCGGGCAGACACTTACATCGCCGGCCGGCTGGCCTCTTTTCACAGAGGCCAAGCCCGCTTGAACCTTCAAGGGGTACTCTACCGAGCCGGACGACAGTCCTGGACCGGTGGCAACGAAACCCCTTCCAGACCGAATGCTATGTCATAAGAATTCAACACAGCCTTAATATGGACTATTAGTTTGTTCCTGACCAGATTAAACCCCTTTTCGGTCACAACGGGGTGAGCCCTGGTCAGGAATTTGGCCGTTTAAGCGGCCGGAGTGCCTTCGATATCCTGACGCGAGGTCAGGATCTTGTCGACCACGCCCCATGCCTGCGCCTCTTCGGCATCCATGAAGTGGTCACGGTCGAGGGTCTTTTCAACTTCCTCGTAGGTGCGGCCGGTGTGCTTCACGTAGACCTCGTTGAGGCGCTTCTTCATCTTCAATATGTCACGAGCATGACGCTCGATATCGGATGCCTGCCCCTGGAAACCGCCCGACGGCTGGTGAACCATGATGCGGGAGTTCGGCATGGCGAAGCGCATGCCCTTTTCGCCGGCGCAGAGCAGCAGCGAGCCCATCGACGCGGCCTGACCGATGCACAGCGTCGAAACGGCCGGCTTGATGAACTGCATCGTGTCGTAGATCGACATGCCGGCAGTGACGACACCACCCGGCGAATTGATGTAGAGCGCGATTTCCTTCTTCGGGTTTTCAGCCTCGAGGAAAAGCAGCTGGGCGCAGACGAGCGACGCCATCTGATCTTCCACCGGACCGGTGACGAAGATGATGCGTTCCTTCAGGAGGCGCGAAAAGATGTCGTAGGAGCGCTCACCGCGGTTGGTCTGCTCGACGACCATAGGCACCAGGGCCATTGCGGTATCAACTGGATTTCTCATGTCCGTCCTTTGTCAAATGCCTTGCCGTAGGCAGCATGCGCCCCGGAATCATTGGAATGGTTAATCCCTACATAGAGTGTCAACGCCTGTCACTTCAAGACGGAGACCCCGATATCCTTAACCTGAAACCGTTGTTAGAGGCCGGTGCTAAACATTTTCCTACATGTGGAAAGGCATGAATGGCTGCGCGCTGGAGCCTGCACAGGTTTTCCGAACAATATGGTAAAGCAAAGATGAACCGGCTATCGGACAAGGTATAGCTTAAGTTTCCGGCATCATGCTCTTTAGCGCGAGGATCGCCTCAATGCGACCGCGGAACGGCCGCATGCAATCTCGGCGAACATCACCCCTTGCCCTCGCTTCCCCAAGACCCAAATCCATTTGAGAGATGGAGGGACGCCATGCGGATTTTCAACAGATTCATTGTTGCCACCTTGATGGCAACCAGCGCTGCAACTGGAGCGCTAGCGCAACAGGCATCCGATACGACCGCTCCCGAACGGGCGACCGGGACGACCACGGCCAAACGTGTCGAGGCGAAAAACTTCATGGTGGCGGCGGCCAATCCGCTGGCGGCGGAAGCCGGGCGCAATGTGATCGCCAAGGGTGGCAATGCTATCGACGCGATGGTGGCGGTGCAGACCGTGCTTGGATTGGTCGAGCCGCAGAGTTCCGGCCTCGGCGGCGGCGCGTTTCTCGTCTATTACGATGCTGCCTCGAAAAAGCTGACGACCTTTGACGGTCGCGAAAAAGCGCCGATGCAGGCGACGCCAAAACTGTTTCTCGATGAGCAGGGTCAGCCGCTGAAATTTATGGATGCCGTGGTGGGTGGCCGTTCCGTCGGCACGCCGGGAACGGTGCGGCTGCTGGAAGACGTTCACAAGCGTTACGGCAAGGCCGAATGGGCAGGACTGTTTGCCTCAGCCGAAAAACTGGCGACCAACGGCTTTGAAGTATCGCCCCGACTGGCCTCGCTGATCGCGACCGAAGGCGACAAGCTGAAGAAGTACGAGGGACCTCGCGATTACTTTTTCGACCGATCCGGCGCACCGCTGAAGGCTGGCACGGTTCTCAAAAACCCGGCCTATGCCGAAACGCTCTCCGCCATCGCCAAAGGCGGCGCGGACGCCTTCTACAAGGGGCCGATCGCCGAAGCCATCGTCAAGACGGTGCGCGAGGCCGCGGATAATCCGGGCGTTCTGTCGCTTGCCGACTTCGAGAACTATGGCATCAAGGAACGCGAGCCTGCCTGCCTCACCTACCGCGCGCTGGACGTCTGCGGCATGGGACCGCCCTCCTCCGGCGGCGTGGCGATCGGCCAGATGCTGGGCATGATGGAGAATTTCGACCTGAAAGGCTTTGGGCCGGACAACGTTCAGAGCTGGCGCATTCTCGGTGATGCACAGCGCCTCGCCTTTGCCGATCGCGAACGGTATGTCGCCGACACGGATTTCGTGCCGCTGCCGATCAAGGGGCTGATGGAAAAGACCTATCTTGGCGAACGCGCAAAACTGCTCGATGGCGACAAGGCGCTGGCAAAGGACGCGGTAAAGGCTGGCGAACCGGAATGGGATCATGCGCTGCTGTTCGGCCGTGATGCGGCATTGGAAATGCCATCCACCAGCCATTTCGTCATCGTCGATAAAGGGGGGAACGTCCTCTCGATGACAACGACGATCGAAAACGGCTTTGGCGCGCGACTGATGACCAACGGATTTCTGCTCAACAACGAGTTGACCGACTTTTCCTTCAAGACACATGACAACGGTCTTCCCGTCGCCAACCGCGTCGAGCCCGGCAAACGCCCGCGCTCGTCCATGGCACCGACTATCGTGATGAAGGATGGCAAGCCGCTGCTCGCCATCGGTTCGCCGGGTGGTAGCCAGATCATCGGTTATGTGGCGCAGGCACTGGTCGCCTATATCGACTGGGGCATGCCGGTGGAACAGATCGTGGCACAGCCGCACCTGATCAACCGCTTTGGCACCTACGACATCGAAGCCGGCACGACGGCGGAAAAATTCGCCGAACCGCTGAAGGCGCTGGGTTACGAGGTGAAGGCAGGCGAGATGAATTCCGGCCTGCATGCCATCGAGATCACCGGCAGCGGACTGGTGGGCAGCGCCGATCCGCGCCGAGAAGGCGTGGCCGTCGGGGAGTGACGCACACTCCCCGACATCGCCGCGAACAAATTACATCCAGCTGCGGCCGTCTCCGCCTTGTGCCTGGCAGCCATAAGGCGGCAAGACGTTGCCGAACGTGGCATGGAGCTTGTCGCAGCCCCATTTACGGATCGGCTGCGGCATCCGGCTGTTGAGCGCAATACCGACTTCATCATACGGGCTGTCGGCATTGCTGACATATGTGTGCCAGCGGAAACCGAAGAAACCGGCAAAAGCGATGACGATGATCAGGAGCATTCTCAGCAGACGCATGACGGGATCCATGTTGTTTTTCGTCAGGCCGGTGTAACCTGCCCTGACGGGAATCGACACCCGCGTCACACGCTTTCCCCATGGAAGAACGGTATGCGCGCTAAACCCTGATCACATAATCCTTGCGAGTCGTTTCAACCACTTCCCACGTTCCCTTGAAGCCAGATCTTAGCACCATGCTGTCGCCGGCACGCAGATGGACGGGTTCGCCGCCCTCTTCCGTGACAATCGAATGGCCGGCGAGAATGTGGAAATATTCCCACTCGTCGTAGAGGATCCGCCATTTGCCCGGCGTCGCTTCCCATACACCCGCATAAAGCCCGCCATCAGCTTCCTCTATGTTCCATGTTCTGAACACGGGATTGCCGGCGATCAGACGATCGGCTGCCGGAGCAACCTCCTCGGGTTCGACGGCAGACAGATCGAAGGTCGTGAATTTTGCGGATGCGGTCATGGCTGTTTCTCCTCGATTTCATCGGCAAGTTCTTGGGCGAGCTGCCCCGACGCAATATCGGCAATGCGCAACAGGCGTTCGCCGGAAAGACCGTTACGTGCGCTTGCCGACAGGCCGGACAGGGTCGCCATCACATAATCCGTTACCATCTCGGCCTGTTCCGGTGCGTGGCGGCTCACACCCGCATGCACCATGTCATGCGTTTGATCCAGCAGACGCCGTGCCTGCCGGCAGGCCTCGGCGTCTACACCGCCGCGCGCGCCTTCGATGACCATGCATCCGGTGCCATTGCCGGCACCATAATTGGTCGCAGCCTGCCGCAGCAAACGCCGCACGCCTTCGGCAAGCGAAACGCCCGCTGCAAACGGCCCTTCGAGATCAATGCCTTCCAGTTCTGCATAGCGCTGCAAAACCTGACCATAAAGCGCCGACTTGCTGCCGAAGGCGGAATAGAAGCTCGGCGGATTGATGCCGATCGCTTCTGTCAGGTCGGCAACGCTGAGCGCATCATATCCCCGCGCGCGAAACAGCGCCTGCGCCTTGGCCAGCGCGTCCTCCATGTCGAATGCACGCGGCCTTCCACGCGCTTTTAATATTTTTGTAGTGCGCATTACAAAATCCATTGACGAAGTCATACCTGCAAATTATGTAGTCATCATTACATTAATTCTCAACCCTGAACACGGAGCAGTGCAATGACTGATTTTAAAGGTAAGGCAGTTCTGGTGATCGGCGGCAGCCGTGGTATCGGCGCGGCGATCGTGCGGCGCTTTGCCGGTGACGGCGCCGATGTGACATTCACCTATGCCGGATCGAAGGAGGCAGCCGACACGCTTGCGTCCGAAATCGGGGCGAAGGCCGTGAAATCGGATGCGGGCAACCGCAACGACACGATCGCGACCGTCAAGGCTGCAGGCGCGCTCGACGTACTGGTGGTCAATGCCGGCACTCTGGTCATGGGCGACCCGCTGGAGACGAATCCGGACGCAGTCGACCGGATGATCGACATCAATGTGCGCGCGCCCTATCACGCCGCGGTGGAGGCCGCCCGGCAGATGAATGACGGCGGGCGCATCATCATCATCGGCTCTGTCAACGGTGATCGCATGCCCTTTGCCGGCGGTGCGGCTTACGCGCTGACCAAATCCGCAGTTCAAGGCATGGCACGCGGCCTCGCCCGTGATTTTGGACCGCGCAACATCACCGTCAACGTTATCCAGCCCGGCCCGATCGATACCGACATGAACCCGGCCGATGGTCCGATGAAGGACACGATGCACGGCTTCATGGCGCTGAAGCGTCACGGCCGGCCGGAGGAAATTGCTGGTCTGGCCGCCTATCTGGCCGGCCCGGAAGGCGGGTTCATGACCGGCGCGCTGCACACGATCGATGGCGGCATGGCTGCCTGACACGGACTGAAAACCTCTCGCCGCCGGACATCTCCGGCGGCGGGAAAAATACCCGAAAAATGGTTCTCACGGAAAATTTTGCCCCGAAGGGATGCAATTCCTGATCGGATCGGTATATTCCTCACCCATGGACACCCGATTGCGTGTGTCCGGTTCGCTGTCTCAACAGGGTTGATATGGTTCCGAACCGGACGTTCCCACTTCACGGTCGAGAGATCACCGCGCCCCGCCAAAAGCCGGGGTCGCTTCGTCACGCCATCATCGCAATCGCTGATCGTTTTTCGCCGTCCCGGTCCTTGGGCGGCGTTTTTTGTTTTCCCTTTCAACCACAGAAGGAACGGCCACCCGCAGGGGCAGGCCTCATATCATCATGATATTTGAATGGATGTCCGATCCGGCCGCATGGGCCGGACTCGCCACCCTGATCGTGCTCGAAATCGTTCTCGGCATCGACAACCTTGTCTTCATCGCGATCCTGGCAGACAAACTGCCGGAGCATCAGCGCGAAAAGGCACGCCTGATCGGCCTCAGCCTGGCGCTGGTCATGCGCCTTGCCCTGCTCGCTTCCGTCGCCTGGATCGTCACGCTGACGGCGCCGCTGTTTACCGTTCTCGGCATCGAGATTTCCGGCCGCGACCTCATCCTCCTGTTCGGCGGTGTATTCCTTCTGTTCAAGGGCACGATGGAACTGCACGAACGCCTCGAAGGCCATTCCGGCAACAAGGAAGGCAAGATCGAACATGCCGTTTTCTGGCAGGTTCTGGTGCAGATCGTCGTGCTCGACGCCGTGTTCTCGCTCGATAGCGTTATCACCGCCGTCGGCATGGTCCAGCATCTGTCCGTCATGATGATCGCCGTCATCGTCGCCGTAGGCGTCATGCTTTTGTGCTCGAGGCCGCTGATGGCCTTCGTGTCGAAACACCCGACCGTGGTCATCCTCTGCCTCGGTTTCCTGATGATGATCGGTTTCTCGCTGATTGTCGAAGGTCTCGGCTTCCACATCCCGAAGGCATATCTTTATGCTGCCATCGGTTTTTCCGTCCTCATCGAGGCGTTCAACCAGATTGCGCGTCGCAACCGCGAGCGGGTGCTGACTACCGGCGACCTGCGTGAACGTACCGCCAATGCCGTGCTTTCGCTGCTCGGCAGCCGCCGCAGTGAAGCTTCGCTGGGCGAGACCAATGATGTGATTGCCGAGCGTGCTTCGGAAGGCGAATTGTTTACGCCGGTCGAACACGAAATGATCGAAAGTGTGCTGACGCTGGCCGATCGCCCGGCAAAATCGGTGATGACACATCGTCTCGAGATCGACTGGCTGGATATTGAGGACAGCGATGAGGAACTTCGCCGCAAGGTGCTGGAATCGGGGCATTCCCGTTTCCCGATCGCCCGCGGCAGCCTTGACGAGTTTTTGGGCGTCGCTCTTGCCAAGGATCTTTTGCGCGACTTCATCGAGACGGGAAAAGTCGATTTCGACCGCTCGCTGCGCCAGCCGCTGGTCGTGCATGAAAGCGTCAATGCGCTGCGCCTGCTCGAACAGCTGCGTCAGTCGCCGCTGCAGGTGGCAATCGTGCTCGATGAATATGGCTCTGTCGAAGGCATGGTCACCGCAACTGACCTGCTGGAAGCCATCGCCGGCGATTTCGCCGATGACGACGAAGAGCAGTTGACTGTAGAGCGCGGCGAAGACGGCTCGCTTCTGGTCGATGGCTGGATCGATATCCGCCACGTCTCGAAACTGCTGGACATCGACCTCGTCGACGATGCCGACCGTTATTCGACGCTGGCCGGCCTGATGCTCTGGCGCCTCGGCCACATGCCCCAGCAGGGCGAAACGGTGTCCTTCGGCGACCTCACCTACGAGGTCGTGGCGCTCGACGGTCGCAACATCGACAAGGTGCGTATCCGCACAACGGCATCAATGGCGTCCGAGCCGGTCGAGATGCGCGCGTAAAACCTTATCAAGCTCGTCGGCGAAAGCTTTCATCGCCGACGAGCGCCCTGCCCTTCAGCATGTTTTCAACGGTGGAAAGCATTTTGGCAGCCGTGCAAGGCTTCGGCAGGCAGTGGGCAGTCGGCGGAATATCCGTCAGCTCTTCACCGCAACGAGCAGACGAAACGATGACGCCGATATGCGGCGCGCATTCGCTGATCATTTTTGCCAGATCGATACCGCTCAACGCACCTGGCATGTCGACATCAGTGACGACAAGATCGATATCCTCGTTCAACCCAAGTTGTCCGATGGCCTCCAGCACGCTGGCGGCCTCCAGCACATCATAACCTGCATCTTCGAGAGCGTCGGCCACCGCAAATCGGATGAGCGCTTCGTCCTCGACCACCAATACCGTGTGACGGATCGTGTTCATGTCCGGTCTCCCCTTGTTGAAGGTGACTAATGAACGCACAAGGATGGGAAATGATTGCGGCACAGCCTGTGCCATTTTGAAACATGGTTAACAGAGGACTAACGGCAAGGTTAGCGCTCTGGAAACCTTGTTAGCCCACAGGGCTCGGCTTTTCCGCGATGGAAAGCAGACTGCCTTGCCCGATGCCGTCTGCGATTATCAGGATGAGTGGTTCGAGACCGTCGCCAGATGCTTCACTCGTAGCGGGGCCAAATGCGGCAGATGACGCAATCGTCTGTAAAAAAGCCGCGAAAGCATGTTGACGCTGGGCCTTCGAACCATCAACTAGGGGCAAACCTCCGAGCATAGGTCGAAAATGGCATCGCGCGCATACAGCATCCCCAATCTCCTGACCTATGCGCGCATCATTGCCGTGCCGCTGATCGTTCTCTGTTTCTTCGTCGAGGGTAAACTCGAAAGTTCGGATTTCGCCCGCTGGGCCGGTTTCTGGATTTTTGTCGTCGCCTCGATCACCGATTATCTCGACGGTTATCTCGCCCGCATCTGGAACCAGACGTCCAATATCGGCCGCATGCTCGATCCGATCGCCGATAAGCTGCTGGTCGCTGCCGTGCTTCTACTTCTGGCTGCCGATCAGACGATTGCCGGCTGGTCGCTGTGGGCAGCGATCACCATCCTGTGCCGCGAGATCCTTGTTTCCGGCCTGCGCGAATATCTGGCAGCGCTGAAAGTGGCCGTGCCGGTGACGCAGATCGCCAAGTGGAAAACTACGATCCAGATGGTATCGATCGCCTTCCTTCTCGCCGGTCCTGCCGGCGAAGCGTACCTGCCCTACACGACCGAAATCGGTCTCACACTTCTCTGGGTGGCGGCAATCCTGACCTTCTACACCGGCTATGACTATTTTCGCGCCGGTCTCAAACATATCGTGGAAGAGTGATGGTCAAGCTCGTCTATTTCGCCTGGGTGCGCGAGCGCATTGACAAGCCGGAAGAAGAGCTTGAGCTGCCGGCGCATGTGGTGACGGCCGGCGATCTTCTCGCCTATCTGAAAACGTTGGGTGACGGTTACGCGGCGGCGCTGGAATATCCGGATGTGATCCGCGTTGCCATCAACCAGGAACATGTCGAGCATGACGAGCCGATTGCCGACGCGCGGGAAATCGGCATCTTTCCACCGATGACGGGTGGGTGAGGCGCGGTCCGGCAAAGCCGGAGAAATCGATCCAGTGAATCGATTTCAGCGCCGAACGCCCTGAGCCAAAGCGAAGGGCCGGGATACGGTGCGGCATACCCGACCCAAGGCCACGGAGACGATGATGACATCCCCTACCCCAACCATCCGTGTCCAATCCCACGACTTCGACCTGCAATCCGAAATCGACGCCCTGACGTCGGGCCGCACGGACATCGGCGCGGTCGTCTCCTTCGTCGGCCTCTGCCGTGGAGAACAGAACACACTCTCGGCGCTGGAACTGGAACATTATCCCGGTATGGCCGAGGCCGAGATGCTCCGCATCGCCGCGCTTGCCATCGAACGTTTTAACCTGATGGGCCTGACCGCCGTGCATCGTTACGGCAAGATCGCACCGGGCGAAAACATCGTGCTGGTCATCGCCGCATCGCCACATCGCCAGGCCGCGTTCGACGGCGCCAATTTTGTCATGGATTTTCTGAAGACGTCCGCGCCGTTCTGGAAAAAGGAACATGGCAAGGATGGCAAGGCACGCGACTGGGTGGCGGCAAAGGACGCCGATGACAGCGCACGGGACAAGTGGGCGTAAGCTTCAGGGCACCACTCTTTCCTTCCGGCTGAAGACCAGAACCACGACCAGAGCCGAAACCACCACAAGATCACGCCACAGGATCGGCCCGTAACCGCTCCACAGCGTTTCCGCCAGACCGATCAGCGCCGCACCGCAGGCCGCGCGCAACGGATGCGCATGTCCGCCGGCCGCCGCGATCAACACCACCTTCAACCCGAACAGCAGGCCCGCGCCAAAATCCATCGTGCCGTAATAGGCGGTGGACAGGATGCCACCGGCACAGGCGTAGAAAGCCGCCGCCACATAAGCAAGAACGAAGGCACGACCGGCATCGACACCCAATAATTCGGCCGCATGTGCATCATCCGACACCGCCCGCCAGATACGGCCGGCGCGGTGTTTCACCAGCACCAAATGACCGAGCGCGATCAGCAGCAGCAGGATGGCGGCATTGATCAGCTGGATCAGCGTCAATGTTATCGTCGCCGTTGCGCCGAGAGGCAATGACAGCGGTTGATTGAGAAACGGCGACAGCCACAGTTCGCGACTGCCGGCGACAAGGCGTGCCGCCTCCATCAAGACCAGCACGATACCGAGCGAAGCGACGATCAGCGCATTCGGGGCGATGTGCTTGAGCGGCAGCTGCACATGCCGGCCGACCAACGCCGCGATAGCCAGCCCGCCCACCAGCGCCAGAAAGGCGCCAAGCGAAAGCGCAGCGGGCAGAACCAGCCAGAGACGGTTCCAGCCAAAATGCGTGCCGAGCAGAAGGAGATGGCCGGAAAAAGCGAAGAGCGCACCATAGGTCAGATCGGCACGGTGGGTAACAGCAAAAGCGATCGCATAACCGAAGGCCAGCGCCGCATAAAGCGAGGCTAGCGGCACGGCATTGGCAATCTGCTGCAACAGGTAGACCATGGCTCCTCCTGTCCATCAGTATAACTGGTAAAACCGCTTTTACCAGTTATACTGCCGATATGGACTTTACATGGACACAACACCGTTTTGCCGGCGGGGCGCTGGCGCTCGACGTCGCCAACAGCGTCATCCTGCGCTTCGACCCGGAACGCAGCGTCGATCGCTTTGCCGATCCCGCCCAGCTCGCGGCATTTCCGGCGGCGGCGCATGCGTTTTCCGCTGAGTGCGCCATGTTCGGAGCGCTGGAGCCGGTAGAGAAGGATGGCCAAGCGCCATTCTTGCGACTGCGCGAGGTCATCGACTCATATTTTCGCGCCAAGACAGAAGGCCGGCAGACGGATGCAATGCTGGCTGATCTTCTCGAAAACATAGCCGGCACATTGCGCGGCCCCAAACCGAAATCCCTCGAGGCCGCAACCGCCCATTCGGCCCTTCGCCTTCTCGACACCACGACCATCGATCGGCTGAAAATCTGTGGCCATTGCGGCTGGCTGTTCATCGACCGCAGCAAGAACCGCAGCCGCATGTGGTGCGACATGGCGGTCTGCGGCAACCGCACCAAGGCAAAACGTTTTTACGAGCGCCACAGGCCGGGAGACCTCTGATGCGTCATACCTTCTCGTTCATGCGGTTCTGCGCGTTCATCTTGGCTTTTGCCGCGATCGGCGGATGCCAGCGGGAGACCGACGAAAAGCTGGTCGAACTGTCCGGGCGGATCTTTGTGTTCAACTACCGGGTTGCGACCGCGAGTTACCTTGTCACGTTGCGCAAGACGGGACGTATCCCCGAGGGCAGCATTGCCGAAGCCGTCTTCGAAAACCCGCACGGCGGCGATGCGCTGGCAATACGGGAAAAAATCTTTTCGATCGATGACAGGATCACCCTCGAAAGCCAGCATCTGCATTGCGTTATGAAAGACCACGCCTATGCGGTGACGATCCGCATTCTCGACGGTTCGGGAAAACTGCTGCAGCAGATCGACACCAGCATCACCTCCGATCTCGACCAGACGGTGCTGCCGTCGAAACCCTTGGTGATCGGCCCCGGTTACGCCCCCAACCCGGAGGTTTTCAAGGCTGACGGAACTGCCGATTTGCGCAACGCCGACGATTGCTCGAAATGAAAAAGCCGGCGCTCACGCACCGGCTTTTCCGTTTAGTTCAAAACCTGAAATCCGGCAATCAGCCGACGATTTCGGTTTCTGCGAACCAGTAGGCGATTTCCTGGGCGGCGGTTTCCGGAGCGTCCGAACCGTGAACCGAGTTTTCGCCGATCGACAGGGCGAACTGCTTGCGGATCGTGCCTTCGTCGGCGTTGGCCGGGTTGGTTGCGCCCATGATTTCGCGGTTCTTCAGGATGGCGCCTTCGCCTTCCAGAACCTGAACGATGGTCGGGCCAGACGTCATGCCTTCAACCAGTTCGCCGAAGAACGGGCGTTCCTTGTGAACGGCGTAAAAGCCTTCGGCTTCGCGGGTCGACATCCATACGCGCTTGGAGGCGATGATGCGCAGGCCGTTGTCTTCGAATACCTTGGTGATGGCGCCGGTCAGGTTGCGCTTGGTTGCGTCCGGCTTGATCATCGAGAAGGTGCGTTCAATCGCCATGTCTCTGGTCCTTGTGTGTTGCGGAAAAGTGGGCGGTGTTTACCCGCCCCAAGCGCCGGAAACAAGGGGGTTCGCGTCATTGTTCATCCGGTGGGCGCCAAATTCATGCGGCTGTCACACGCCGACCGAGCCCTTGATGAAGGTCAAGGCAGCGTTCGAACCAGCTCGAAACCGGATCACCCGGCTTGAAAACATCGGCACCGGCGGTGATACGCATCCATTGCAGCGCGCCGAACAGGATGTAATCGGCAAACAGCGGGCCTTCCCCGCCGATAAAGGGCTGGTATTTCAGCATCTGCCGCAGCGGCTCGAGTTTGGGCGCGAAGGCGGCGATGGCGATTTCGCGGCCGGTGCGCATTTCCTCCAGCGTGCGGCCAAGCAAGGCTTCTCGGCTGCTGCGGAAATAGCGCTGATCCTCGTCGGCCAGCATGTCGTGGATGTCTGAAACGGCAATCGCCGTGACCGCAGGATGGACAATGGATTGCGAGAAGCGCTCGATAAAACGAGAGAGCGCCTGGCCACCCTCGCCGCCAAACAGGGTCGCGCGATCAGGATAGGTCTGTTCGAGATAAAGAGCGATATCGAAACTGTCGCTCACCAGCTTTTCGCCATCACGCAGGATCGGCACGGTTTTTGAAAGTCCGTTTTCCAATGCCGGAATGGCGGTAAAGGCCGTCGGCTTTTCGATGAAATCCAGCCCCTTGTGGGCAAGCGCCATCACCACTTTCCAAGAGTGCGGCGAAAACGGTCGTTCATGGTCGCTGCCGCTCAGAGTGTAGAGAATGCGTGTCATGATCGTCCCCTCCTTTTATCTCGCAGCATGGGAGCGCAGACGACATGAAAAATCCAGTCAGGATTTTTCATGTCAACCATTCACACAATGGCTAAGGGGATTTTCCGGTTGCCCGTCCACGCACTGTTAACCCTCGATCCAAGTGGCAGTCACGTTTTTCAGGAGATGTTAAAACTCGTGTATTTTAATGAATTTCACACGCATGACACGAGAACCGAGAGACAGGCATGTCGGCAGAGGCAGCAAAGACGGCACCGAAGAACAGGATATTGCTCGCGGTGAGCCAGCAGATGGCACGTATGGACGTGGCCGGACTGCCGCGCAATTATGAACTGTTTCATGAGGCGATCACCGGCGGCGATGCAGCGCTGACCCGTGAAGTGATGGGTTTGACGACGGCTCCGACGCAGATCCTGCTCGATGAGATCGGCCTTCGTCACCGTCTTCCATCGTTCATGGGCCTTTCCGCACACGTCACCCGCAAGCAGGATATCGAGCTGATTGCGGGCCTGTCCGAAAAAGTCGCGCGTGGCGTTTCCCAGAAGCAGACCTTTGCCCGAGCGCTCGAATCCGTGGCGCGCAGCCTGCGCAGCGATGGACATGGCAAGATTTCCGACGTGCTTTCCGAGATCGAATATCTGACGAGTTCGATCAGCGAGGCGATGACCGCCGAGAGCGAATTGACGACGGCGCTGAAAACCAGCGCGGAAAAACTGGCCGCCAGCGAAAAGGCAACGTCTTCGGCCCGCGAAGCTTCCCTGCGCGACCGGCTGACATCGCTGCCGAACCACATCGCGCTGTCCGAGCGGATGGAAGGCCTTTATTCGGCAACGGCGGAAGGACGACGCACGGCCCTCTTCCTCGTGTCGCTCAATCGGTTGTTCGATATCACGCAGGTGCCGAACGAAACCGTTGGCAATCGTGTCCTGAAAAAATCGGCCTCGATTTTCCGCAACACCATCAAGAAGAACGATTTCGTCGCCCGCATCGGCCCGCGCGAATTTGCCTTCCTGTTCGATAATGTCGGCCAGGAAAGCGTCGGCGCCATTGCGGATCGGCTGAACAATTCGATCATCACCGGGCTGCAGCTTATTTCCGACGACAATAAACCGGCCGTGATGCCGATGGAATTGTCGATCGGGGTTGCGCTGACCGACGACGCCCATTCGCCGCAGGAATTGCGCAGCCGCGCCGCCGTGGCGCTGGACAGCGCGCTTGCCAATCCACGCCAGCCGGTGGTGATCGGCGGCGGCAAGGCTGTGGCACGCACGGCACGCGCTTAAAATCACTTTGTCATGACGTCTTGTCAGGCCCGGCGGTTTCAGCCAAAACCGCCGCCATGATCACGATATCGGACCTCTCCGCCCGCATTGCCGGCCGCCTTCTCCTCGACCACGCCAGCGTCTCGCTTCCGGCGGGCGCGAAAGTGGGCCTTATCGGCCGTAACGGCGCCGGTAAATCGACGCTCTTTCGCGTCGTCACCGGCGATCTGGTGGCGGAAAGCGGATCGGTGACGATCCCTAAAAATGCGCGTATCGGCCAGGTGGCGCAGGAAGCGCCGGGCACGGAAGATTCGCTCATCACCATCGTCATGGCCGCCGACAAGGAGCGCACAGCGCTTCTGGCCGAAGCCGAAACGGCGACCGATCCGAACCGCATTGCCGAAATCCAGATGCGGCTTGTCGATATTGATGCCCATTCGGCGGAAGCGCGCGCCGCCAGCATTCTGGCCGGTCTCGGCTTCAATGCCGAAGCGCAGTTGCGCCCCGCCTCCTCCTTTTCCGGCGGCTGGCGCATGCGCGTGGCACTTGCCGCAGTGCTATTCGCAGAACCGGACCTGCTGCTGCTCGACGAACCGACCAACTATCTCGATCTCGAAGGCACGATGTGGCTGGAGGACTATGTGCGGCGTTATCCGCACACGGTCATCGTGATTTCCCACGACCGCGACATGCTGAACAACGCGGTCAATTCGATCGTGCATCTTCACCAGCAGAAGCTGACCTTCTATCGCGGCAATTACGACCAGTTCGAGCGGCAGAAGGCGGAAGCCGACGAATTGCAGATGAAGGCCAAGGCAAAGAACGATGCCGCGCGCAAACACCTGCAAAGCTTCATTGATCGCTTCAAGGCCAAGGCCACGAAGGCCAAACAGGCACAGAGCCGCGTCAAGGCGCTGGAGCGCATGGGCACGGTGGCGGCAGTCATCGAGGATCATGTCCAGCCGATCAGTTTTCCGAAGCCGGAAAAGATCCCGGCCTCGCCGATCGTGGCGATCAGCAAGGGCTCGGTCGGCTACGAGCCGGGCAAGCCGATCCTGAAAAACATCAGCCTGCGCATCGACAATGACGACCGTATCGCCCTGCTCGGCTCCAACGGCAACGGCAAATCCACCTTCGCCAAGCTGATTTCCGGCCGCCTGCAGACGGAATCCGGCGAGATGAAGCTGCCGCCCTCCCTGTCGATCGGCTTTTTTGCCCAGCACCAGCTGGATGACCTGATCCCCAACGAGACGCCGGTCGACCATGTGCGCCGGCTGATGCCGCAGGCGCCGGAAGCGCAGGTGCGCGCCCGCGTCGCGCAGATGGGTCTGGCGACCGAAAAAATGGCGACCGCCGCCAAGGATCTCTCCGGTGGCGAAAAGGCCCGCCTGCTGATGGGCCTTGCCGCCTTCCACGCGCCGAACCTGCTTATCCTCGATGAGCCTACCAACCATCTCGACATCGACAGCCGCCGCGCCCTGATCGAGGCACTGAACGATTATGACGGTGCCGTCATCCTGATTTCCCACGACCGTCACCTGATCGAGGCAACCGTGGACCGGCTGTGGCTTGTCAACGAGGGGACGGTCAAATCGTTCGAGGGAGACCTTGAGGAATATCGCGACCTGATCATCGCCGCCGGCCGCAAGAAAGACGACAAGCCGCAGGCCGCCGACGAGCAGGTCAACAAGGCCGACCAACGCAAGGCGAATGCGGAAAAACGGGCTTCGCTGGCACCGCTCAAGAAAAAGATCAACGAAATCGAAGCCTTGACGGCTAAGCTTGAGAAGCTGATCTCAGGTCTTGATAAAGAACTTGCGGACCCGGCGCTCTATGAAAAGGCGCCCGCCAAGGCAGCTCAGAAGGCCAAGGAACGCGGCGAGGCGGCGGCAAAGCTTTCCAGCGCCGAAGAGGAATGGCTGATGCTTTCCTCCGAATATGAAGAGGCGATGGCGGGCTAAAGCGAACCAATCGCCACCCCCTGCCCTCGGGTCTGACCCGGGTTTTCCCACGGATCTGACGCCGCCCTGCAAATACCAGCCGGCGCAGGTGCTCGCGGCAAGCCCGGGCGACATGACGACCGGAAGGGTTGCCTCACTCCAACACCATGCCTAGGTAAGGCCTCATGCCAGAGGAGGCCTTTTATGGATCTGTATCTCGAAAACGACAACGACCCGAAGACGCTCGCCTTCGTTGCCGATCGCAACGAACAGTTTGACGAAACATTCAGGACGCCAGAATTCGAGAAGGATCGCGATGCGCTGAAAGCCATGATCGAGCGCGAGGACAGACTGATCGTGCCGACACGGCGCGGTAAGTGGCTGTTCGATTTCCACCGGTCCAAGGACAACCCGCTAGGCCTTTGGCGGCGTCTACCGGTTGGTCAGGAACCAAAGCCGGAAGCGGCGTGGGAAACGGTGCTCGATTTCGATGCCTTTTGCGCCCGGGAAGGCAAACGCTGGATTTATTCCGGCGCCGTCACCTCCCCTTATGAACCGACCCGCGTTCTGCTGATCCTGTCCGATGGCGGCTCGGATCAGGTGCGGCTTCTGGAATTCGATACGGAAACCAAGACTTTCGTCGAGGGCGGTTTCGACACGCCGGCAACCCGCGCGCATGCCAGCTGGATTGCACCTGACGAAATCGCCTATTTCGGTTCGATCGACGAAAATTCCGCCACACGCTCCGGCTGGCCCCGCATTGCCAAAGCGCTGAAACGCGGCACCGAGCCGAAAGACGCTCCCATACTTTTCGAAGCCGACAAGGACGACATTACCGGCACGGCCGGCTTCATCGATCCGGCGTTCTGGGGCGGCAAACCCGATGAGCGCAAGATCGAGATCTACTCGCGCATTGTCTATATCGGCCAGATCGCCATCGAGATCCGCGACATTGAAGGCAATCTTCGCCGCCTCGACCTGCCGACCGAAGTGGATGTCGACCTCAACCACAGCCACGCCGTCTGGCATGCCAAAACGGACGAACGCTATCCGACCGGCAGTCTGATCCTGCAGGAATTCTCGCCTTTCGAAGCCGAACCACTCGGCAAAGCCCGCGTGCTGTTTTCGCCGAAGGACGGGCAATCGGTTTCACAGTTTTCCGTACTGAAAAGCTGGGTGGTGTTCATGGTCAGCGATCGCATGCGGCCGAGACTGTTTCTGGTTGACCTCACAAAACCGGATGCCGAGCCACGAGAACTGGTTCTGCCGGAAGGCTTGCAGAGCATCAGCTATCGCCTGCTCGACGCCGACCTGACGCTGGGCGAGGAAATCCTGACCGTCATCGGACAGGGGTTTCTTCTGCCCTCGACGGCCTACAGGCTGGACCTGAGAAACCATGCCGTCGAGCCGGAAATGGTGCCGATCGGCTCCTCCCCCGCCTTCTTCGACGCAGACGGCATGCAGTCCGAGCTGCTGGAAGCGATCTCGGAGGATGGCACCAAAGTGCCCTATCACATCGTGCTTCCGAAAAACTGGACGAAGGGTGAACTGCCCATCCTGATGTATGCCTATGGCGGTTTCGAAGTGTCCCTGTCACCCGTCTATTCCGGCGCCTACGGGCAATGGCTTACCGAAGGGGGCGGTTTCGTGCAGGCCTATATCCGCGGCGGTGGCGAACTGGGGCCGGACTGGCACAAGGTCGCCAAGGGCAAGGGTCGCCACAAGGCATTCGAGGATTTTGTCGCGGTGGCGCGCGACCTCGTCGAACGCGGCTATTCGAAACCGTCACGCATCGCCTGCAACGGCGGCAGCAATGGCGGCCTGCTAACCTCGGTCATGCTAACCCTCTACCCGGATGATTTCGGCGCGGTCTGGACCTCGGTCCCGGTCATCGACATGTCTCGATTCCACCTTTTCCCCTCTGGCAAGGCCTGGATGGACGAATATGGCAATCCGGAAGTGCCTGAAGAACTGGAGGCGATGCTGACTTATTCGCCTTTGCATCAGGTAAAACCTGGCGACGAGATCAGCTATCCGCCGGTCTATATCGAAAGCTCCACCAATGACGACCGCGTGCACCCTTCGCATGCACGTCGTTTTGCCAATCGCCTCATCGAGGCAGGGCACAAACCGTATTTCCGTGAATTCGGATCGGGCGGCCATGGCGGCGCAGGAGACAGTACGGAGATGGCTGAAAGACAGGCTCTCGGCCACAGCTTTTTGCGCGAGACGATCATGAAGGGGTGAGGCAGGTATCTGCGATCAAACAGCGCTCGTTATAACGTCGTTGAATTTTCCTCCCGCAGAGCGATCGGGGTTACGTCTTCAAACTGAAGACAGACAAAAAGAAACCACAGGTGGCTTTTGCAGTTGCAAAACACCTCCTATGGTTTAGTTTTATGTCGAGGCCTTATCTTCTTCGGGGGGACGATGATGACCGACGATGAAAAAGATTTCGAGCTGATCGAGCGCAGGCTGCGCGAGCGTATCGAGAGCAATCTGAAAGGCTCTCTTTTCAAGGCATACGCCGTGGCTGGTGCTGCGGTTGCAGCCGTTTTGGGCCTGACGGGCTACAATCTGCTGTCGCATATCGAAGACCGTGCCAATAAGGGGTTTGATACGGTCATTGCGGATTCCAAAGGCAAGCTGGAGACCTATGTCGCAGGAACACGCGCCGACCTCGAGACTTTGACCGGTAAACTGAAACTGGATCTCAGCAAGTCAGACCTGATGTCGGATGCGGTCAACACCAGCCTGGTGAAACTGCAAAATCAGACAGAGACCGTCAAACCCATCCTTGCGAAATTGCAAATCAGCCTGGAAAGCGCCGAGACCAACCTCGCAACATTGTCCACCAAGTCAGCGGAATTGAGCAAGGTTGTGGAAAACAACCGCATTCAATTGCGCAATTCGGTTGGCGACGACGAACGCGAGGCCGGATTTCCGGAGCAGTTGAAAGCGCTCAACACCCGGGTGGAAGAGCTCGCAAACGCGGTCGCACGGCTTGCAGAGGCAGGCAATCAGTCCACAGCCAATTCGGCGGTCATCGCTTCGGCAAGCCGCGTTGCGGCACACTCCGAAGCGACAAGTTCTGCAATCAATAACAATCTCACACGCACTGTTTTGTTCTTTCAGTATAATCAGATAGAAAAAGACACCGCCAACGATATTGCCGAAAAGCTCAGAACAAGCGGCATCATAGTGCCGGACATCGACAACGAGCCCATGAACAACACACGTTTTCGGGTCGTTCGTTTCTACAATCCGGAAGATGAGGCCGAAGCGCGACGGATAGCCAATCTTTCAAATCAGCTGATCACCGAAGCCGGATTGCCAAATGGTGATGTGAAGGTCGAAGACTATACGTTTTGGAAAGGCCCGAAGCTGAAGCCTGGCAATATAGAACTTTGGCTCGGTGAGCCGAAGCAATCCTGATTTTCCACTCGCACGCGCCGGGCAATAGCCTCAATGCAAATGCGAAGCCTTCACGCCTTTTTCACCCAGCGGCCTTCCTGCTGCTGCCAGTAGGTCAGCGCGTGACCGGCGCCCTTCAGCTGTTTCCACTGAGCACGAGCGCCCTCAAGCTGTTCGGTATCATAACCATCGAACATGAAGACGACGCGTTCATAACCATCTAGCGGCGGCGGCTCCGCGCCGTCGACGATGAAGCGCACAGAGGCGCCATTCGCATTGCCGTCTTCCGCCGTGATCAGCACCGGCTGCGCCTCTGCCAATTCGCCCGCATCGGTACCATGCGGCAGAAAACTGTCATCGCGAAATGTCCACAAATGCGCGTCGAGAAAATCCCGACGCGCCTCGGCTCTGGTCTGCACCACCACTTTCCAGCCGCGCTCGACGCTCTTTTCCAGAAGAGACGGCAGTGCCTCTTCCAGCTTCGAATCGGTCAGGTGGTAGAACAGGACATCAGTCATGGAATCAGGCTTCGAAATTTGTGCGCACGAGCTGGTCTAGCAGACGCACACCGTAACCCGAACCCCAGGACTGGTTGATTTCGCTGGATGGCGAACCCATGGCGGTGCCGGCGATATCGAGGTGCGCCCACGGCGTATCTCCAACAAAGCGTGCCAGGAACTGGGCGGCGGTGATCGAACCGGCATGGCGGCCACCGCTGTTTTTCATGTCGGCGAAACGCGAGTCGATGATCTTGTCGTAATCCTTCGACAGCGGCATGCGCCACAGCTTTTCCTGGGTTTCGTCACCGGCCGCCAGAAGCTGGCCCGCAAGCTCGTCATTGTTGGAAAACAGACCGGCATGCAGATTGCCGAGAGCCACCAGAATGGCGCCGGTCAGCGTCGCCAGATTGATCATGAAGCGCGGCTTGTAGGTTTCCTTAACATACCAGAGCGCATCGCAGAGAACGAGGCGACCTTCAGCGTCGGTGTTGATGATCTCGATGGTCTGGCCAGACATCGAGGTGACGATATCACCCGGACGCTGGGCGTTGCCATCCGGCATATTTTCGACAAGGCCGATAATGCCGATCGCGTTGACCTTGGCCTTGCGGGCAGCAAGGGTGTGCATCAGGCCGGTGACGGCAGCAGCACCGCCCATGTCACCCTTCATGTCTTCCATGCTGGCGCCCGGCTTGATCGAGATGCCACCGGTATCGAAGGTGACGCCCTTGCCGATGAAGGCGACCGGCTGTTCCTTGGATTTTCCGCCTTTCCAGTGCATGACGGCGATGCGCGGCGGCTTGACCGAGCCTTGAGCAACACCGAGCAGCGCACCCATGCCGAGCTTCTTCATTTCCTTCTCGGTGAGGATTTCCACTTCGACGCCGAGCTTTTCCAGGTCCTTCGCCTTGCCGGCAAATTCGACGGGGCCAAGCACGTTGGGCGGCAGGTTGACGAGTTCACGGGCAAGATTGACGCCATCGGCCACGGCCTGCGCGGCCACAAAGGCAGACTTGGCGGCAGCCGGATCGGCCGTGACGATAGTCACGTTCACGGTCTTGATCGCCTTTTCGTCCTCATCCTTTTTCGTGGTCTTGTAGTTGTCGAAGCTATAGGCGCGCAAAAGCATGCCGAGGGCCACAGCTGCGGCTCTTTCTCCCGTCACCTCGACGCCGGGGACATCGACAAAAACGGAAGCCCTGGAAGCCGTTTTGATGGTGGCAGCAGCCACACCACCGGCACGCAGCCAGTCGTGGTCGATGAGCGCCGCCTGCTTGCCCAGTCCGATGACCGTGATTCTATCAAAAGGCGAACCGTGCGGCGCAACGATATCGAGAACACTCATCGTCTTGCCGGTGAATTCGGCAACATTGGCAGCCCTGGTATAGACGCCGACAGGATCGGCATCAGAAATGCCTGCTGGCGACTGATCACCGGCCATTTTGAGAAGAATGGCTGATCCGCCTTCGGATTTAACGGCTTTGGCAAATGATATCTGATACTTGACGGACATATCTTCTCCGGAACGTAATATTGAAATGACAGGTCGCTTAACATGTCTAGGCGCCGACAAAGGTCGGATCATGGCCTTTTAGGCAAGCGATGCAAGATGGTCACGCAGCGAATTTACCGGGCCTATACAGACACCACCGTCTCAATGTTGTCATCAACCCCAACTAGCAGCTAATATGAGAAGAGGCGACC
Organism: Endobacterium cereale; assembly: GCF_009617585.1. Taxonomy (GTDB): domain Bacteria; phylum Pseudomonadota; class Alphaproteobacteria; order Rhizobiales; family Rhizobiaceae; genus Neorhizobium; species Neorhizobium cereale. The sequence goes on from NZ_WIXI01000047.1 coordinate 317,540, forward strand.
ATATAACCATGACCGGGGACGCATGGAGCACGCACAGGCGAAGCGATTGGTGGCTGCCCTTTCCACGCCAACAGGGGCAGTCAACCCATGGATTGTCGGTGCCAGGGGCTGGTTCCTCGTTCTCTTGACGATCTGGTTCTGCTTGCTGGCCCTGTTCCATGCCGTTCCGCAGATCGACATAGCGATCGCCAACACCTTCTTTTATGAATTCTCGTGCCTGAACAGCGATCTGCCCGGACGGATATGCGGAGAATTTCCGCGTTCGGCAGACGCCCTGCTCCAACTTGGACGGCGCATTCTTTTTTACATGCCGGTCTTTTTTGCAGTCGTTGTTCTCATCGTGCTTGTCCGAAACCTGCAGCATCACGGCGCGACCTATTGCGCCAATCGTACAAAACAATGCTGGATTGCGCTGGTGACCCTGGTCACCGGACCTTATCTGCTGGTTAATCTCATCCTGAAATCTGTCTCCGGGCGGCCACGTCCCTATGAAACAGACATGTTCGGCGGCGACAAGCTGTTCGCCGCTGCCGGTTCTTTTGACGGATCCTGCTACAACAACTGCTCGTTCATATCAGGAGAAGCCGCCGGTGCAGGCTGGGTCGCGTGCCTGATCGTTTTCGTGCCGGCACAGTTCAGACCGCTTGTGGCGCCGCCCCTCATCATCGTCACCCTTATTTCACCGGCATTACGCGTGTCGTTTGGCGGACATTACTTTTCGGACGCGCTTCTGGGCTTCCTTTCGTCGGCCGTTGTGTATGCAGGTGTCACGGCTTATTTCGAAATGACACAGGCCGAAAAAAAACGTGCCCATTCGACAGTTTTGTGAACGGTTGGCTGTCGCCATGAGCGTCTTAATCTCGTAGAGCTTGGCGACGCTGACAGGCGTAACGAGTCATCATCAGGTCGGCATGAAGCTTATCGAGTTTTACATATTGCGGCGAACATTCCAGATGTTTCTGGCAACGCTGCTGCCGATCCTGGCGATCATCTGGACGATCCAGGTGCTGGGACGAATCAATCTTGTGACCGACACCGGTCAATCGATCGGCTCTTTCGCCACGCTCGCATCCTTCATCCTGCCGACCATCATTCCGGTCGTCATGCCGTTTGCGCTGGTGATCGGCATCACCCAGACGCTCAACGCGATGAACAACGATTCGGAACTGCCGGTGATCGACGCCGCCGGGTCGCCACGTTCCGTGCTCTACAAGCCCGTGCTGCTGCTCGCGACACTGACGGCGCTGTTCTCTTTCGTGATTACCAATTTCATCGAGCCGCCGGCTCGCGTCAAAGCACGCGAAATGGTCGCGGAAGCCTATGCCGACCTTCTTGGATCGGTGATCGAGGAAAAGACCTTCCGCAGCATCGAGAAGGGCCTCTACGTCCAGATATCGGAGCGCCACTCCGGCCGAATCCTGCTGGGCCTTTTCCTCGTCGATTATCGCGATCCCAATTTCGAGATGATCTATTATGCGCGGGAAGGCTCGATCGACGACGCCGGCACGACGCTGACGATGCGCAATGGTGAGGTTCACCGCAAGACGCCGGACGGTCGTGTCTCCGTAATCAAGTTCGTGTCCTACGCCTTCGACCTGTCATCGATGGCTGAATCGACCGGGCGAGCGCCGGTTTATGCCGGAGATCGCAATCTCGACTTCCTGCTGAAGCCCGATCCGACCGACAAACATTACATGGAATCACCCGGCAACTTCCATTCCGAGCTGCATCGTCGCCTGTCGGACTGGATTTATCCGCTCTCCTACGCGTTGATTGCCCTGGTCATCGTCGGCGGCGCACGCTCGCACCGCCGCGCCCGTCTGCACCCCATGGTGCTTGCGTTGATCATCGCCTTCGCCATGCGCTGGCTCGGTTTCTCGCTGACCAATCTGGCCAAGAACACCAATGCCAATATGTGGATGATCTATGCGCCGGCGGTGGTGCCGGGCCTCTTTGCCATCTACCTATTGCTGAGCCAGCGGCAGATGAAATTGCCCAACGCCTGGAATGACGCTGTCGCCAATGTCTATGGCAAGCTTTCGCGGCGAATTACGGCAATGCGCTCCAAGACGGGAGGCGCATGATGCTGTTTTCCACGCTCGGCCGTTATTTCTTCAAACGCTACCTGATCACCGCCATGTGGTTTTTCCTCGGCGTGTCAGCGATCATCTTCCTTGCCGATTTCAGCGAAACCAATCGCCGCATGTCGGCGCTGGCGAGCTACACGCTGTATGGCGCGCTCGGCATGACCGCGATGCGCGTGCCGTCGATCCTGCAGCAGACCATCCCGACGCTGTCGCTGTTCATCGGCATGACGACGCTGATCGCGCTTAATCGCCGTTCGGAACTGGTGGTCACACGTGCCGCCGGCCTGTCCGTCTGGCAGTTCGCCATGCCGTTCGTGGCCGGCGCGTTCCTGCTCGGTATCTTTACCGTCGGTGTGATCAGCCCCCTCTCCGCCTGGGGACTGAAACAGTCGACATCGCTCGAATCGACCTGGCGAGAAACGAGTGGCCAGGCCCGCGCATCAAACTTCCTGCCGTGGATCCGCCAGATCAGCGACGGCGACGATACGATCATTGGCGCCAAAAGCTTCCAGCAGGACACATTGACCATGGTCGACGTTGTTCTGTTCCACTTTGACAAGGACGCCCGTGTCATCTTGAGACAGGACGCCGCGACCGCTAAGTTGGAAAATGGTTACTGGCTTCTTAACAATGTGCTAGAGACCAGATCCGACGCGCCGCCTGCGCGTATCGAGACGGCACAGGTTCGAACCAATATTAAACAGGAATTTCTTCAGGAGAGCCTTGAGAAGCCCGAAAACGTTGCCTTTTTTGACCTTTCGGCCAAAATCGAGATCGCACGCTCCTTCGGAATTTCAACCAAGGGCCTCGAAACTCAATTTCACTCCCTGCTGTCCCTGCCTCTGCTTCTGGTGGCAATGACGCTAATCGCTTCTACCGTTTCCCTGAAATTTAGCCGTATAGCGCAGTCTCGCTCGGTGATTCTCGGTGGCATAGTTTGCGGCTTCGTGCTTTATGTCGTCACGGTACTCGTGAAGGCATTCGGTAGCAGCGGGGTGGTTCCTCCTTTCGTCGCTGTCTGGATTCCAGTAATCGTGGCCATGGCGTTGGGGGCAACAATTCTGCTTCATCAGGAGGATGGCTAGTGGCGGTAACAGACCGCGGGAATATCAGACGGCTTTGCATGGCCCTGCTGAAAGGCGTGGCCGTGTGCGCAATCGCCATTGCTCCCCCGACTATTTCACATGCGCAGACCCCTTCCCTCGCCCCTGAGGCTGCCGACGGCGCAAAGATGCTGCTGCGGTCGAACGAGCTCACCTATAACAAGGATGCTCAGAAGGTCACCGCCGTTGGCGGTGTGCAGATCTATTACAACCGCTACCGCATGGTGGCCCAGCGGGTCGAATACGATCAGGCTACCGGTCGCGTCATGGCCAATGGCGATATCGAACTGATCGATCCAGAGGGCAATCGCGTTTACGCTGATCAGCTTGATGTGACCGACGATTTCGGCCAGGGTTTCATCAATACGCTGCGCGTCGAGACCCCGGACAATACCCGCATGGCCGGCGAAAGCGCCGAACGCCTGCCGGGTGACCTGATGGTCCTGCACAACGGCGTCTATACCGCCTGTCTGCCCTGCGTCGCCAAGCCCGGCAAGGCACCGCTCTGGCAGGTCAAGGCGCAACGCGTCATCCAGAACGGCCAGAAGAAGACGATCAGGCTCGAAAACGCCCGTTTCGAACTGTTTGGCATGCCGATCGGCTTCCTGCCTTTCATCGAAGTTCCGGACCACACCGTCGAGCGCAAGTCGGGTTTTCTGTTCCCTCGCATGAGTATGGACGACAAGCTCGGCTTCGGTCTGACCGTACCTTATTACCATGTCTTCTCGCCGAGCATGGATGCGACACTCAGCCCGACTTATTATTCCAATCAGGGCCTGCTGCTGCAGGGTGAAGTGCGCAACCGCTTCGAAACGGGCTCACACATTCTGCGATTCGGCTGGATTGACCAGAAGGATTCCGGCGCATTCGATGCCGGCACTGCCGACCGCAACAATGACGAACGCCTGATGGTCGCAAGCGAAGGCAAGTTCGAGATCAACCCGCGCTGGACGTTCGGCTGGAAGGCCATGCTTCAGACCGATAACAACTTCTCCAACACCTACGATCTGGAAGGTGTCAACGAAGACGTTTATACCAACGAAGTGTATCTGCGCGGCCTCGGCGAGCGCAACTACTTCGACTTGAGCGCCTATTATTTCGACATTCAGGATTTGCCTGACAACTCGGATACCGAACGCAGACAAGCGATCGTCTATCCGTCGTTCGACTACCAGTATATTGCACCGGAACCGGTGGCTGGCGGCGAACTTTCGGTGCGGATGAACCTGACCAATATCTCGCGCCGCAACAGCGACTTTTACCTCGAACCCGGCAGCAACGTACCGCGTTTCCGCGGCCTGAACGGCAGCTATAGCCGTTTCACCACGGAAGTTGAGTGGAAGCGCACCTACAATATGGAAAGCGGCCTGCTGCTGACCCCATTGGCCGCATTGCGTGGCGACCTTGGTCGTCATACGGCTTCGTCGCCGGATTTGAATGGTGTCAATTACGCTGGCGACTTTGACGATTCCGGTGCGGCGTCGCGTTACATGGCTACACTCGGCCTCGAAGCCCGCTATCCGATCCTGATGACGACGGCGAACAGCAGCCATGTGATCGAGCCGATCGCGCAGTTGTTCGTTCGAAACGATGAACAGAAAGCCGGCGGCCTGCCGAACGAAGACGCGCAGAGCATGGTGTATGACGCCAGCAATCTGTTCGAGCGCGACAAGTTCTCCGGTTACGACCGCATCGAAGGCGGCACCCGTGCCAATGTCGGCGTGCGTTATACCGGTTCGTTCGACAACGGCATCGGCCTGCGCGGCATTTTCGGCCAGTCCTACCATCTGGCCGGCGAAAACTCCTATGCCAGCGCTGATCTGGTCAATGCCGGCGCCTATTCGGGCCTCGAAACCGATACGTCGGACTATGTCGCCATGGCCGCAGTCGACCTGCCGCAGGGCCTGACCTTGGCGGCGCAGGGCCGTTTCGACAACCGTGACTTCGATCTGCAGCGTACCGATGCATCGGTCAGCTACTCGCAGCCGCGTTTTTCGGCCAGCATGATCTATACCCAGATCGAGCCGCAGCCGGATTACGGCGCAGTGAACTCCGGTGAATATCTGCAGTCTGCAGCCAGCGTCCGCGTCAACGAGAACTGGTCGGTTGCCGGTACGGCAACCTGGGACCTCAAGGATGAGGAAGTGATCCGTCGCGCATTGGGCTTCACCTATGCGGACGAATGCACGATCTTCACAGTCGCCTATAGTGACGAGCCCAACAGCACGACAGCAAGTGACTGGGCCATCACGGCGCGCCTGACATTCAGGACGCTCGGCGACATTCAGATCGGATCGACGGATCTCGACGACACCAATTGATCGATGAACACACGATCGTGCGGCGAAGCGCCATTGTTTCGCCGCATGCGTTGTACAATCGGGTCGCTGTTGTGATATGGGGTCGCTCACGGGCTGGCGGCCCGCATAAGCGTGAAAGGGATGGCATATGATCGCTGGTCGAGCCTTGCGGACAACGATGACGGCATTCGCGGTGCTGGCGGCTTCGGTCGTCATCGAGCCGGCAATGACCACTGCGCAGGCGGCAAGCGAGATTGCAGCCGTCGTGAACAAGGTGCCGATCACCTCCAACGACGTGACGCGCCGTGCCGCTTTCTTGCGCCTTCAGCGCGCCAAGGGCGACACGAAAAAGATCGCTCGCGAACAGCTCATCGACGAAGTCCTGAAGCGTGAGGAAGTTGCCCGCGTCAAGATGTCGGTCAGCACCGATGACGTCGACCGGTCGTTCGCGCGATTTGCCGCCAGCAACAAGATGTCGCCGCAACAGATGGGCCAGGTTCTCAACCAGGCTGGCGTCGGCGTTGAACACTTCAAGTCTTTCATTGCGGTACAGATGAGCTGGCCGCGTGTGGTTAACGCCCGTTTCGCCGGTGGTCGCAGTGGCCGCATGTCGAATGAAGAACTGGTCAAGCGCATGGCCGAAGGCGGCCAGAAGCCGGTAACGACCGAATATGTTCTGCAGCAGATCATCTTCGTTGTGCCGGAAGCCAAGCGCAAGTCGATCCTCGGAAAGCGCATGGCTGAAGCCAAGGCGTCACGCTCGAAATTCCCGGGCTGCGAACAGGCCAAGACATTTGCAGCCACCATGCTCGACGTGTCGGTAAAGCCGCTTGGCCGCATCATGCTGCCGGAATTGCCCGCGGACTGGAAGCCGTTCGTTGAAAAGGCATCCGGTGGAACGACCGAGCCGCGCGCCACCGAAAAAGGTGTCGAATTCCTGGCGATCTGCAGCGAGCGACAGGTTTCCGATGACGTGGCCGCAGAAGTGGTCTTCCGTGCAGAAGACCTGATCAAGGCGGAAAAGACCGGAGAAGATCCGAACGACAAGAAATATGTCGAGGAACTTCGCAGCAAGGCCCAGATTTCCTACCCCTGATCATTTCCATCAGACGCAGGCCCAAGCAGAATGACAAAGATCGATCGCCCTCTCGCACTGACACAGGGCGATCCCGCCGGTATTGGCCCGGACATCGCGCTTGCGGCGTGGTCGCTGCGCAATCAACATGGCCTGCATCCTTTTCTCTATATCGGTGACCCCGTTGTGCTCACCACACGCGCACGTCTGCTTGGCGTAGATGTGCCAATCCGCGAAACGGATGCCGGATCAGCCGCCGGCATATTTCAGGACTCTCTTCCAGTTCTGCCGATCCTTGTTGGCTTTGACGTCGCTGCCGGCCAGCCCCAAGTGGCGAGCGCCGCCTCCACGATTTCCGCGATAGAAACAGCCGTGCGCCTAACCCTTTCCGGCGAAACGGCGGCCGTGGTGACCAACCCGATCGCAAAATCGGTTCTGTACGAATCCGGCTTCAAGTTTCCCGGCCATACTGAATTCCTGGCCGAACTGGCACAGTCCGCCACCGGTCGCGCCGTTTTGCCGGTGATGATGCTGGCAGGGCCGAAATTGCGCGCCATTCCGGTCACCATTCATATCCCGCTCAAGGACGTCCCTTCCGCGCTCACGCACGACCTGATCGTGGAAACCTGCCGCGTCACGCATGCTGATCTGAAAAACCGCTTCGGTATCGCCAGCCCACGCCTTGCCGTTGCCGGCCTTAACCCGCATGCGGGCGAAGACGGCACGATGGGCGTGGAGGACCGTGACATCATCACGTTGGCGATTTCTGCACTGCGCGCCGAAGGCATCAACGCTTTCGGCCCCCTGCCCGCCGACACGATGTTCCATGACGAGGCACGTGGCCGCTATGACGTGGCGATCTGCATGTATCATGATCAGGCGCTGATTCCGGCCAAGGCGCTCGGCTTCGACGATTCGGTCAATGTCACGCTCGGCCTGCCCTTCATTCGTACCTCGCCCGACCACGGCACCGCCTTCGGCCTTGCCGGCCAGGGCATCGCCCGTGAGACCAGCCTGGTCGCCGCTCTGAAACTTGCCAGCGAACTGGCCCAGCATTCCGGAAACGCATAACCATGGCCACACTCGACGGCCTGCCGCCCCTTCGTGACGTCATCCAGCGGTTCGACCTTGCCGCCAAGAAGTCACTTGGCCAGAATTTTCTGTTCGACCTCAACCTCACCCAGAAGATCGCCCGTTCGGCAGGTTCTCTGGAAGGTGTGACTGTATTCGAGGTCGGGCCCGGGCCCGGAGGCCTGACGCGCTCCATCCTGGCACTCGGCGCGAAAAAGGTGGTCGCCGTCGAGCGCGACAGCCGCTGCCTGCCGGCGCTGGCCGAGGTCGAAAACTATTATCCCGGCCGCCTCGAAGTAATCGAAGGCGATGCATTGCAAACCGATTTTGCGGCACTCGCCGCCGAAAAGGGCGAAGGCGGACCCGTAAAGATCATCGCCAACCTACCTTACAATGTCGGCACACAGTTGCTGGTGAATTGGCTAGTGCCGAACGATTGGCCGCCCTTCTGGCAATCGCTGACGCTGATGTTCCAGAAGGAAGTCGGCCAGCGTATCGTCGCACGCGAGAACGACAATCATTACGGCCGCCTCGGCGTACTGTCGGGCTGGCGTGCGGATTCACATATGGTGTTCGACGTGCCGGCCTCGGCCTTCTCACCGCCACCAAAAGTCACGTCCACCGTAGTTCATCTGACTCCGAAGGCGCAGCCTCTGCCTTGCGATCTCGCAAAGCTGGAGCGCGTCACGCTCGCCGCCTTCGGCCAACGCCGCAAAATGCTGCGCCAGAGCGTGAAGTCGCTCGGTGGAGAAGCGTTACTCGCGAAGGCGGACATCGACCCGCAGCGCCGTGCTGAAACGCTCTCTGTGGAAGAATTCGTAGTGCTGGCGAACAACCTCTGACGCAATCGCAGACAGGTCTCCGGCCTGCTTTTAAAAAAATCGGGCGATATTTTAAAAAATCCCGCTCGGATGTCACATCGGCCAGAGCCCGCTCGTCATGATGTCGTAACCCAACAGAAGGATACGAACCATGACCGCCAAACTCGATGTCTTTGCCGCCGCCCCCGCCTTGATGAAGAAGTGGATGGCCGTGTCGGTCGATGCCGCCGCGAGCCTTGAGCCGTCGCTCATCGAACTTGTAAAAATCCGCTCCTCGCAGATCAATGCCTGCGCCAACTGCATCAACATGCACACGCAGGAAGCCCGTGCCAAGGGCGAAACCGAGCAGCGCATCTACCTGCTTTCCGCATGGCGCGAAGCCCCCTGCTATTCCGATCGGGAACGCGCTGCGCTAGGCTGGACGGAAGCACTGACGCGGCTTTCGCAGGGCCACGGCCATGCCGACGCCTATGCGGCGCTCGCCGCCCAGTTCACGGAGGAGGAACAGGTAAAGCTGACGCTGATGATCAATGTCATCAATGGCTGGAACCGGCTGGCGATCGGTTTCGACCTGTGGATCGAACCTGCCGTTCAGGCTGCCTGATGGAAACGCCCGGCAACAACCGAGCAGAGCACGACGCCGCAGCGAGTTTCGATCCGCTGCGGCCCAGGCTGATCCGCGTCGCCTACCGCATGCTCGGCTCGGTCGCCGATGCGGAGGACATGGTGCAGGAGGCCTTTATCCGCTGGATGAGGGCCGATCGCGCCGCCGTGCTCGAACCGGAAGCATTTCTGCGCCGCACAGTCACGCGGCTCTGCCTCGACCATCTGAAATCCGCTCGCCACAGCCGCGAGACCTATCTCGGCCCCTGGCTGCCTGATCCCGTCGTGGAGGAGGAAGAGGAGCCCGAAGACGTGACATTACCTCTGATGCTCGCTCTGGAACGTCTCTCGCCGCTGGAGCGCGCCGCCTTTCTGCTGCACGACGTCTTTGGCCTCCCCTTCGAGGAAGTCGCGCTCACCATCGAGCGTGACGCCACGGCTTGCCGCCAACTGGCCACGCGAGCAAGAGCGCATGTGCGCGAAGCCCGCAGCCGCTTTCAGGTGGACAGGGTGCGCGGTCTGGAACTGGCACAAGCCTTCTTCACCGCCTCACGCACCGGTGACATGAAGACGCTGGGCGCAATGCTGGCGGCCGATGTCAGCCTGCATTCGGATGGCGGCGGCAAGCGTCATGCGGCATTGAGCCCGGTGATCGGTTTCGAGAACGTGTTCACGCTTCACCGCAATCTTTCAGCGCTATTCGAAAAACATGGTTCGACGCTGGTGCGGACGGTTCTCATCAACGGGCTGCCGGGTTTTGTGACGCGCGAGGCCGATGGAGAGTTGCAGACGACGGCGCTGGACATTACCGATGGCAAGGTCAGCGCCATCTATGTGGTGCGCAATCCCGACAAGCTTCGGCACCTGCACTAGGTCAAGGGCCGGTCACGATATGGCGGGCTCGAATGCAACGGCCATGTCCTGAAAACGGATGCAGCCATGTGCGCCATAACTTGCCTTCAGGAGCAACGTAACGCCTTCATCGTCCCTCTCGAAATCCACCGAGAAAACGATACCGGCCTCCATGATCTCTGCCAATTGCACAGACTGCAGGCCAAAGAGCATGAGCGTCACCGTCACATGCTTTTCCTGGATGAAATAGCCGGCGGCATCGGTTTCGGGTGTGATGCGGAAGGCCTTGAAGACCATGCGGCTAGCCGCGCCCTGACGAAGCTCCAACTCACTCAGTGTGGCATCGTGAAAGGATGGAATGCCTCCAAACCATTCACACAGCGCGGCACCACCTTCGAACTGGTCGATGGTCGTCTTCGGCATGCCGCACTCCCATCACAGGCGTTGAAAGGCCGAAAGCCGGTTAAAGAACCGGCTCTTCCGTCAAAAGCTCGGCGACAAAATCGAACAGACCGTGGCGGCGGTCGCGACGGACCCGTTCGGCGTTGACGATGCAGTTGACGTTGCGGAATGCCTCGTCGAGGTCGTCGTTGACGATGACGTAATCATATTCGCGCCAGTGCTCGATTTCGGAACGCGAGTTGAGAAGACGGGTGCGGATAACCTCTTCCGAATCCTCGGCACGGCGATGCAGGCGCGACTGCAGTTCCGTCATGGTCGGAGGCAGGACGAAGATCGACACGACATCGGCCGACATCTTTTCCTGCAGCTGGCGGGCACCCTGCCAGTCGATATCGAACAGCATGTCGCGGCCTTCGGACATGGCCGTTTCCACCGGCTCGCGCGGCGTGCCGTAGAAATTGCCGTGAACCTCGGCCCATTCCAGCAGGCTGTCGCTATCACGCAGGCGCTCGAATTCGCGCACGCTGATGAAATGGTAGTGTTTTCCGGCAATTTCGCTCGGGCGGCGCTGGCGCGTCGTCACGCTGACGGAGATTTCGAGGCTCGGATCGGATTCGAGCAGGTTACGGGCGATGGTCGACTTGCCTGCACCGGACGGCGAGGACAGGACGAGCATCAGGCCACGTCGGGCGATTTTCGAAAGATTGGACGGGGCCGGGCTCATATCATCACTCCAGATTCTGAACCTGTTCGCGGAACTGGTCGATGACGACCTTCAACTCGATGCCGGCAGCCGTGACAGCCGCCGAATTCGATTTCGAACAGATGGTATTCGATTCCCGGTTAAATTCCTGTGCAAGGAAATCCAGGCGACGGCCGACAGGGCCGCCCTTGTTCAATAGCTCGGTCGCCGCCACCACATGTGCATGCAGCCGATCGATCTCTTCACGCAAATCCGCCTTGGTGGCGAGGATCGCGGCTTCGGCATAAAGCCGGTCGCGATCGAGCGAGGACGCGCCTTCCATCAGCGTCGCCACCTGCTGCGCAAGCTTGCGGGCAATCTCGTCCGGGCTGCGCGACGGATCGGCTTCCACCGTCGTCGTCAACGTCGAAATGGTGTTGACGTGATCCTGCAGTACGGCACCGATAGAGGCGCCTTCGCTGACGCGCATGGCGGTCAGGGCGTTAAGCGCGATATCGAGACCGGCCATGATCTCCCGGTCGAGAGCATCAGATGCGTCAGCCCCCTCTTCCGCATCGCGGATATCGACGAGGCCGCGGATCGACATCAGCGTATCGAGGCGCAGAGGCGACGGATCGACGAGATCGCCAAGTTCCGCACGCATGCGCAAAATGGCGTCCAAGGCATCGCGGTTCAGCACCGCTTCCACTTTGGCCTCTGCGACAGTAACGGAAAGGTTGGCCTGAATATTGCCGCGGCTGAAACGGGCGGGCACAGCTGCACGCACCGGCACTTCCAGTCGCTCAAGGCCGGTTGGCAGGCGCAGACGCAGGTCCAGCCCCTTGCCGTTGACCGATCGCAACTCCCAGGCCCAGCGGGTGCGACCGCTGGTGCCTTCGCTGCGTGCGAAACCCGTCATAGACTGCAGGCTCATGCTACGCCTGACCTTTCATGAACAGCCGGCGAACCGGTGTTAGTTGTTTCTCGGCGCCCGTTCGGCGTCGGCACCGTCCGGCTGGCCGTCGACAAGCTCGTCGGCAGGCGTGCTGCTGGCACGCTCCGCACGGATCTGGCGCCAGCGACGCACATTGGCGTTGTGGTCGTCCAGCGTCTGGGCGAACACGTGGCCACCGGTACCATCGGCAACGAAGTAGAGATCGCGGGTGCGCCACGGATTGGCGACGGCCTCCAGTGCTGCACGGCCCGGATTGGCGATCGGCGTCGGCGGCAGACCCTTGATGTGGTAGGTGTTGTAGGGCGTTTCCTTGTCGATGTCCGAACGGTAGATCGGACGATCGGCCGGCCGGCCGGCACCGCCGAACAGGCCGTAAAGAATGGTCGGATCCGACTGCAGGCGCATGCCGCGGTTGAGGCGGTTGATGAACACGGAGGCTACGTGAGCGCGCTCGTCGTCCTTGCCGGTTTCCTTTTCCACGATAGAGGCGAGCGTCACAAATTCCTGCTTGGTCTTGACCGGCAGATCTGTATCACGCTTTTCCCAGATCTGGTCGATCAGGCGCTCCTGAGCGGCGCGCATCTGTGCCATGATCTCGGTGCGCTTGGTGCCGCGCGAGAACTTGTAGGTATCCGGGCGAAGCGAGCCTTCCGGCGGTTGCTCCTGCGGCAGTTCGCCTTCGAGGATCTGGTCCTCCATCAGGCGCTTCATCATCTGCTGGACGGTCAGGCCTTCCGGCATGGAAACGGAGTAAAGAATGGACTTGCCGGATTCCAGCACTTCCATGATTTCCTTCATCGAAGCGCCGGCCTTGATCTCATATTCGCCGGCCTTCAAGGTCTTGCCGCCCTCCAGATAGGTAGGCGTGACATAGCGGAAAACGCGAGCGTCCGAGATAATGCCATTGCGCTCGAGGCTGTCGGCAATCGCCGAAACGCCTGCACCATCACGCACGATGAAATGCGTGTTGGTTTCCAGCGGACCCGGATCGGAATAGGTGGTCATGACGTAATAGAAACCGCCGGCACCGACGAGGCAGGCAGCGACCGCCATGGTCATGACGAAATTGAGGAAGATCACCAACTGGCTACGTGCCTTTTTCGACCGCTTCGGCGGATCGGGCACACGCTCAGGCTTCAGCGCCTCGTTGGGCGACTTCGGGATGATCGGGCCTTTTCCAGTGCCGTACGCTCCGCGGTCGGAGGGCATTTCACTGTTATGGTTGGTGTCGCTCACCGGCACTTCCTTCTGAGACTCTAGACATTGCCGGGTGTGGCCCGGCAATGCGGCAAAAACAGGTTCAGAAGACAAGCCCAGAGCCAAGGACCCGTCTCGTTAACAGCCTTGTTATCAGGCTTCGTAACGCTTCAGCACGAGCGACGCATTGGTGCCACCGAAACCGAAGGAGTTGGACAGCGCCACATTGATGTCACGCTTGCGCGCCGTGTGCGGCACGAGGTCGATCTTCGTCTCGACATCGGGATTGTCGAGGTTGAGCGTCGGCGGCGCGATGTTGTCGCGGATCGCCAGTGCCGAGAAGATCGCTTCGATCGCACCGGCGGCACCGAGAAGATGACCGGTCGCCGATTTGGTCGACGACATGGAAATTTTCGAGGCGCTGTCGCCGACGAGGCGCTCGACGGCGCCGAGTTCGATCGTATCGGCCATGGTCGAAGTGCCGTGCGCGTTGATATAGTCGATATCCGAGGCACCGAGACCGGCACGCTTCAGCGCCATGGTCATGCAGCGGAAGGCACCATCGCCATCTTCCGACGGAGCGGTGATGTGGAAAGCATCGCCCGACATGCCGTAACCGACGACTTCGGCATAAATCTTCGCACCACGTGCCTTGGCGTGTTCCAGTTCTTCCAGAACGACGATACCGGCACCTTCGCCCATGACGAAGCCATCGCGGTCGCGGTCATAGGGACGCGAAGCCTTCTGCGGGTCGTCGTTATACTGGGTCGAGAGCGCCTTGCAGGCGGCGAAACCGGCCAGCGAGATGCGGCAGATCGGCGATTCGGCGCCCCCGGCCACCATCACATCGGCATCGCCGAAAGCGATCATGCGGGCGGCATCGCCGATCGCATGCGCGCCGGTCGAGCAGGCCGTGACGACGGCGTGGTTGGGACCGCGCAGCTTGTGCTTGATCGAAACCTGTCCGGAAACGAGGTTGATCAGGCGGCCCGGAATGAAGAAAGGAGAAATACGGCGCGGGCCCTTGTCGCGCAGCGTGTAGCCGGCTTCGACAATGCCATCGAGACCGCCGATGCCCGAACCGATCAGGACGCCGGTGGCGATCTGGTCTTCGTCGGTCTGCGGATGCCAACCGGCGTCAGCCAGTGCCATATCAGCGGCAGCGACACCGTAAACGATAAAGGGATCGACCTTGCGTTGGTCCTTCGGCTCCATCCAGTCATCGGCATTGTAGGTGCCGTTGGAACCGTCGCCGACTGGAATACGGCAGGCAATCTTTGCCGGCAGATCCTCGACTTCGAATTCGGTGACGAGGCGAGCCCCGTTCTGACCGGCGATAATGGCAGACCAGCTGGCCTCCGTTCCGCAACCAAGAGGAGATACCATGCCGGTACCGGTGATAACGACACGCCTCATCATACCAGCGCTCCACCCTTGTCTAATTTTGTTATTATGCATCGACCCGAGAGCCGTTCCGGCTTTGGGAAAATACGATGCATATACTCTGAAGTATTACAGCGTCCTTGGTGTGCTTTCGGCACACGGCGCTGTAGTGCTCAATACTGAAACGGCCCGAACATGCCGGGCCGCCATGGGAGATAACCGTCACCGGCCTCTCCCGAATATCGCGTTATCGAATTAGGCCTGGGCCTTCTCGATGAACTTCACGGCGTCGCCGACAGTGAGGATCGAGTCAGCAGCGTCGTCCGGAATTTCAACGCCGAACTCTTCTTCGAACGCCATGACCAGTTCGACGGTGTCGAGCGAGTCCGCACCCAGATCGTCGATGAAGCTTGCGCCTTCGACAACCTTGTCGGCATCGACGCCGAGATGATCAATAACAATTTTCTTTACGCGTTCTGCGATATCGCTCATGTCGGTTTCCTCGACCTTTATCTTAATCGGATGGCCATCAAGGCATCCGCACCCTGTTGAAACCCGAGGCCGCCGTTTCAAGGACAGCGCCGAGGGCAAACTCGTTTCCCGCCGCAAGCTAGGCCCCAAGCCCGTGCAAAAGCACGTGTTGGCCGCCTACAATCCGGGAGGACTGTTCACAGTCATCGCCCGATTAACACGGTTTCCGCCCGCCGCAAAGCCAGAATTTCAACGGGATGTTACCCATATACAGGCTATTTTGGCATTGGACGGTTGCCGATGCGAACCGGTTTAGATCATTGCCATGCCGCCGTTGACATGCAGCGTCTGGCCGGTGACGTAACCCGCCTCGTTGGAAGCAAGGTAAAGAACGGCAGCCGCAATGTCCGAGCCGGCGCCCATGCGCTTCATCGGAATGGCGCCCATGATGGCGTCCTTCTGCTTGTCGTTCAGCTTGCCGGTCATGGCGCTTTCGATGAAGCCCGGAGCCACGCAGTTGACCGTGACGTTGCGCGTGGCGATTTCCTGCGCCAGCGACTTGGAAAAGCCGATCATGCCGGCCTTGGAGGCGCAATAATTGGCCTGGCCCGGATTGCCGGTAACGCCGACTATCGAGGTGATGTTGATGATGCGGCCATGACGGCGGCGCATCATCGGATGCGTCAGTTCACGCGTCAGGCGGAAGACCGAGGTCAGGTTCACTTCCAGAACCGCATCCCAGTCCTCGTCGGACATGCGCACGAACAGGCCGTCCTTGGTGATGCCGGCATTGTTGACGAGGATGTCGACGCCGCCGAGAACCTCTTCGGCCTTCTCGCCAAGCGCCTTGACTTCGGCGCGGTCAGAAAGGTTGGCCGGGAAGATGTGGACGCGGTCACCGAGTTCGGCGGCAAGCGCTTCCAGCTTTTCAACGCGGGTGCCGTGCAGGCCGACGATGGCGCCCTGCGCATGCAGCATGCGGGCGATTTCCTCGCCGAGGCCACCTGTCGCGCCGGTCACGAGGGCCTTGCGGCCGGTCAGATCAAACATTGTTCGTTCCTTTTTTAGAGCGAATGGCGAATAGCGGTCAGAAAGAGGCGGCAGCGAGGCGACGGACGATCATTCGTCCTTCGCCCCTTCCAGTCCGCTATACCAATCAGCCGAGAATGGCGGCGATCGCCGCGTCGATATCGGCCGGTGTATTCACGGCAACGCCGGAAATATTCTTGTCGATGCGGCGGGCAAGACCCGTCAGCACTTTTCCCGAACCGACTTCATAGAGAGTGGTGACGCCGTTGGCGCCGAACCACTCGACCGTTTCGCGCCAGCGCACCTGACCGGTGACCTGGGTGACGAGCAGGTTGGCGATCTCTTCGGCATCGGTGACCGGCGCTGCGCGCACATTGGCGACGACCGGCACGACCGGGTTATGCTTCTCGACCTTATCGAGCGCATGGCGCATGGCGATTGCCGCTGGCGCCATCAGGTCACTGTGGAAGGGAGCGGAGACCGGCAGCATGATGGCGCGCTTGGCGCCCTTTTCCGTCGCCAGAGCCGCTGCCTTTTCGACTGCCGCCTTGGAACCGGAAATGACCAGCTGACCGCCGCCATTGTCGTTGGCGACCTGGCAGATGCCGGCATCGCGGGCACCAACGCAGATGGCTTCGACATCAGCATGCTCAAGACCGATGATCGCCGCCATGGCGCCCTCACCGACCGGCACGGCCGACTGCATGGCATCGCCACGGATGCGCAGAAGGCGGGCGGTGTCTGCGAGCGAGAAAGTACCAGCGGCACAGAGCGCCGAATATTCGCCGAGCGAGTGGCCGGCAACAAAACCGACATGGCTCTTCAGATCCAGGCCACGCGCTTCGAGAACACGCAGGGCTGCAATCGAAACGGCCATCAACGCCGGCTGCGCATTGGCGGTCAGCGTCAGCGTGTCTTCCGGGCCATTCCACATGATCTCGGAGAGTTTCTGGCCGAGTGCGTCATCAACTTCGTCGAAAACCGCACGGGCTTCCGGAAAGGCGTCGGCAAGGTCCTTGCCCATGCCGACGGCTTGGCTGCCCTGGCCGGGAAATGTGAATGCGATGGTCGCAGAAGTGCTCATTGGGGTCGTTTCCTTTCCCTGAATTTGCCTCTCCATTCACATTCCGGCCTTGCAAGTCAAGGGTTTCGGGGTTTTGACACCCCTTTACCCCCTGCAAACGAGCCAATCAGCCTGCGATGAGGCCGATCACCTCGTTGACGCAGAGCACGATGAACAGCAGCGCGGCAATACCGAGCAGACCGTTCGACAGCCAACCGCTGCGCCACTCTTTTGGCACGCGCGAGGAGTTCAACAGCCAGATCAGCGTCAACGCGAGGAACGGCATGAAGAAGGCGCCGAGCGCACCATAGATGACCACAAGCAGGAACGGACGGCCGAACCAGAGGAGAGCCATCGGCGGGATGGTGAGCCAGAACAGATAGAACCGGAAGGCCGGGCTTTTTTCGAGATCCTGCCGCGCACCGGTCTCGCCACGGGCATTGCGGACAAAGTCCGCAAACAGCAGCGATACGCCGTGCCAGACACCGAGAATGGACGATACGGATGTCGCGAAAAAGCCGAGCAGGAACATGACCGAGACGAAAGGACCAAAACGCTCGCGCAGAACCTCGTCGAGATCGAGCAGGCCGCGATCGCCGCTCGAAAGTGTGATCTGCGCCGTATAGAGCAGTTCCGCACCGATGATCAGCATGGCGATGACAAAGATGCCGGTGACGATATAGGCGACGCGGTTGTCGAGGCGCATGATGCCCATCCAGGCCGGCGTGCGCCAGCCCTTGGCATTCACCCAGTAACCGTAGGAGGCCATGGTGATGGTGCCGCCGACGCCGCCGATCAGGCCGAGCGTGTAGATGATCGAACCCTCCGGCAGGCTCGGCACGAGGCCTGTGAGCGCCTCACCGATATTCGGTACGACCATGATCGCCACACCAACGACGACCACAAACATGAAGCCAATCAGCAGTTTCATGGCGGTTTCGAACATCTGGTACTTATTCATAGCCACGAAGGCGGCACAGACGAGACCGGAAATCATCGCCCACGCCCAGAGCGGCAGAAACGGGAAGAGTGCGGCGAGCGGCAGCGCCGTTGCGCTCATGGCGGTTGCGCCATACACAAAGCCCCAGATCATGATATAGATGCCAAAGTACCAGCTCGTCCATTTGCCGAGCGACTTCCAGCCCTCGAGAATGGTCGAACCGGTGGCCAGATGATAGCGGGCTGATCCTTCCGCCAGCGCGATCTTGACGATGCAGCCGATAACGGCGGCCCAGAGAAGCGCATAACCGAAACGCGAGCCGGCAATCAGCGTGGCGACCAGATCACCGGCACCGACACCGGTGGCAGCGGCAACGATACCCGGCCCGATAAGTTTCCAGCGCCCGGTCTTCGGCGGGTCGCCGGCATCGGGAAAACCACGCTCATCCACTTGCATATCGGCCATACATTCCTCCGCAAATTTATTCTACACACGCTCGGTTTTCAAAGCTCAAGCGCGCCACTTCCGGATGAATTAGAACTTTTTCTACATTTTCGACCCCGACGACATAAAGTTTTCGCGATCTCGCCGCGAAACGGCTGCATTCCTCCCTTGCAAGGGCGCAAATCCCGCTTAAGTTTGGCCGCTTCAAAGACGGGACAATTTATCCATGAAATTCAACAGACTCGGCCGGACGGACATTTCCGTTTCGGAAATCTGCCTCGGCACCATGACCTGGGGCACGCAGAACACGGAAGCCGAAGCCCATGCACAGATGGATTATGCCGTCGAACAGGGCGTCAATTTCTTCGACACCGCCGAACTCTATCCCACGACGCCGGTGAGCATCGAAACCTATGGCCGCACCGAAGAACATATCGGCACATGGCTGAAGAAGACCGGCAGCCGCGAAAAAATCGTGCTCGCCACCAAGATTGCCGGCGGTGGTCGCCCGCACATCCGTGACGGCCGACCGATCGAGGCCGCCACCATTCGCGAGGCGGTCGATGCCAGCCTCAACCGCCTTCAGACCGATTACATCGATCTCTACCAGATCCACTGGCCGAACCGCCCGCACTACCATTTTCGCGGTGCATGGGATTTCAACGCCTTCGAACAGGACCGCGAAAAATCGGTGTCGGGCATCGCCGAAAAGCTGGAAACGCTTGACGAGCTGGTAAAGGCTGGAAAGATCCGTACGATCGGTCTGTCCAACGAAACCGCTTGGGGCACGATGCAATATCTGCGTCAGGCCGAGGAAAAGGGCTTTCCGCGGGTCGTCTCGATCCAGAACGAATACAATCTGCTGTATCGCTCCTTCGATCTCGACATGGCGGAAGTCTCGCATCACGGCGATGTCGGTCTGCTGGCCTATTCGCCGCTCGCCGCGGGTTTGCTGACCGGTAAATATCTGGGCGGCGCTCGCCCGGCCGGATCACGCGCAACCATCAACGACAATCTTGGTGGTCGCCTTCAGCCACACCAGGAACCGGCGGTCGCCGCCTATGTCGCGCTTGCGAAGAAGCACGGAATCGATCCGGCCCAGATGGCGATCGCGTTTTGCCTCACACGCCCGTTCATGGCCTCGGTCATCATCGGCGCGACCAGCATGGAACAACTGAAAGCCGATATTGGTGCTGCCGATATCACGCTGTCAGATGACGTGCTGGCGGATATCGCCAAAATTCACCGGCAGTATCCAGCGCCGATCTGAGGCGCACAAACCCGGACATTACAGTGAGCGGCGCGCGGGCAACCGGGCGCCGTTTTGCTGTGACACGATGAGATCGCGAATTGGCGGAAAATCGGCCCTCCGCCAGCGTGTTAACGCGCACGCCTTCGTAACTTTCGCCAGCCCATGAAAAACAGGATGATGAAGCCGACGGACAGAAGCGGCGCCACGAGGAATGCGGCAGCATAACCACAACTGCCCTCGAAACAGCTGCCGAGCATGCCCGCCTGCGCTGCAAGCGAGGCGACAAGCAATGCCAGAAAGCAGCAAACCATAATGCCGCACAGCGCGATAACAAGACGGATAAAAATTCTCATGGACGGCGCTGTAGCAATGTCGGCGCCCGGCCAGCAAGCTCAAATGCAAACGCTGATTCGCCGCCACTTCGTTTAAGACATCGCTAATTTCAGGTGCCTGCCTGTGGAAGACCACCGGATTCCGTGCCAGGACAATACAGATCGGTAGGTTTCGGCAGAGCGGGTAAGACCCTCTTAACGAACACGCCACGCTATTTGTGCGCTGCACTGTTCGCCCACCAAAGCGGGCGCTAGCTTTTCCGTCAATCAGTCACAAACCCGCTGCCGATGGCCGCATCCCGTGCGTCCAATATCCCTTCATGTCCGATCGGCAGCCCTAAACGCGGAAGAGAAAACCATGACGATCAACGCCATCAGTTCCCTCCAGCGCTCTCTTTACACCGGTAATGACGCAGCACTACTCGTCACTCCAACCATGGGTTCGTCAGCCACGACCATGCCCAGCCAGCCGCTGATACCGCAAAGCAAGCTGGAGAGCGGTTTTCAGAATAATACCGGCAATCCCGGCCATTCTGCGCTGGCCAAGATCGTGGAAATTCTCGACCTGATGCGCCCCTTGAAAAAGGACAATGCCGAAGATGTCACGCACAACCCTGTCCACGACGATAGCGTGAAGGCGGTTTCCGCCTTTCTTGACGGCCTTGAGGAGAACGAGATTTTTTCTCAGCCAGTCGTTCCCCGCCCATCCAATCTGCAAGACCTCTATGCTCAGTTCTGAACAGTCGCCTTCACCTTAGGCCGTCGGTTCACTGCTCATTTACCGATTCCGAAGGCCGCGATGGCTCAACAGCCAATGCAAGCATAGGGTGCAAAAACAGGTCATCATGATGATGGCCCCTACTCCTGCGCAGGCGCAATGATGACGCCCGCGCCTACCCCCTACCGGATGAACAATGGTCAGCATCAACGCATTCTACCGCAGTGCCAATGCCGCGCAGTATGCAAGCCAGTTGTTCAGCAACAACCGCCCCTCACCTGCGCCAACCACTTTGAGCAATGACCGCTCCTCCGGCACCTATGTTCCGCGCGTTAGCGCGACGGAAAAGGCGATTTCCCGCATCATCGAGATCCTGACGCTTGGCAATGCCGAAAGCGATGATCAGGCCAGCGTCTCCGGGAATTTTGGGTACATCACCAGCGCACGCGGCACCAAGAACGACGACACGCTGACATTTGCCGGGCGCAGCGTCTCCAATGTGGAGGCAGCAGCGGGCAATGACAGCATCATCATCAAGTCAGAGACCACGTCCGCGATCGACGGTGGTGATGGCGATGACCAGATCAAGCTGGCCGCCCGTTTCCTAAATGACATTACCGGCGGCATGGGCGACGATACGATCGAGATTTCCGCAACGACCGTCCTGTCCGTCGATGGTGGCGGCGGCAACGACACGCTGAAGATCTCAGCCGATACCGTGCTCGGCCTGACTGGTGGTGACGGAGACGACAATATCCACGTTGACGGCAAGCGTCTCTCTGCCTCGGGGGGGACCGGCAACGACACAGTGACCTTCAACATCAGGCGCGGCGGCTCCGCCGAATACCTGTTTGCCAGAGGAGACGGCACGGATACGATCGCCAGCAACGGCGCACTGACCATCGTGTTGACCGGCTACACTCCCACCGAACTCTCCGTAATGACAAGCAACAACAGGATGGTGGTCACCTTTGATGGCTCAGAGGATAAACTGACGCTCGAGTTTGCGGACAGAGCCCTTGAGGCTGCCAAACCGAATTTCGGTTTCTTCACGGAGAATGGCGCTCTCACCCTGTGGATCAAATAGGCGCCAATCCGGCAAAGACCGGCGCAAAGCGCGGCAACCCATCGGCACCTCACTCACCTTTTGCGTGCTGCCACTTGCCATCCGGCCAAAAATCCGTATAAGCCGCCCTTGTTCGCACACCTGGTCTTCTGGCTGGTGGCTGTACGGAGGGCGGGTTCCAGATCAGGAACCGCATGGACCGCAGGGTCCAGGCCTCCCGTGTCTCCGCTCTCGACCGTCTCGAAACAACAACTTTTCTTGCAAGGGCTCTGCCCTCTCCCAAGACCAGTCGTTGAGGCTTAGCCGCCGAGGTCCGGGTCAGACAAACGCAAGAAAAGGCAAAGTTACATGGCTCTTTACGAACACGTATTCCTTGCCCGACAGGATATGTCCGCACAGCAGGTCGACGCCCTCGTAGAACAGTACAAGGGTGTCCTCGAAGCTAACGGCGGCAAGGTCGGGCGCGTAGAAAACTGGGGCTTGAAGTCCCTGACCTACCGCATGAAGAAGAACCGCAAGGCTCACTACGCTCTGATGGACATCGATGCTCCGGCTGCTGCCGTGCACGAAATGGAACGTCAGATGCGCATCAACGAAGACGTTCTTCGCTACATGACGATCGCCGTCGAGAAGCACGAAGAAGGTCCGTCTGCCATGATGCAGAAGCGCGACCGTGACGACCGTCCGCGTCGTGACGGCGACGACCGTGGCCCGCGCCGCGAGTTCGGTGACCGCCCGCCGCGTCGTGACGGCGACTTCCAGCGCGCGCCGCGTCCGGCTCGTGAAGCTTAATCGGCTAGAAGGGATCAAACACTATGGCTGAAACTTCTCCGGCTCGCCGCCCGTTCCATCGTCGTCGCAAGACCTGCCCGTTCTCGGGTGCAAACGCGCCGAAGATCGACTACAAGGACGTTCGTCTGCTGCAGCGCTACATTTCTGAGCGCGGCAAGATCGTTCCTTCGCGTATCACCGCAGTTTCCCAGAAGAAGCAGCGCGAACTGGCCCAGGCCATCAAGCGCGCCCGCTTCCTCGGCCTGCTGCCGTACGTCGTAGCTTAATGATTGTTGGACCCGCTGATTAAGAATCGGCGGGTCTAATTTCCCTTCCGCGTTGGGCGCGGATCGGACCGAACTGCCGGCCACAAGGCCAAAACCCATGTTGGGGATTTCAAGGCGACAAGCCCTCCCCTAACTGCTCGATACGCAGGACAGCGAAACCGTGAACGCACAGATAAAGACAGTATTGCCGACCGGCATCATCGCCGGCATTGCCGCGACCATGCTGGTACTGGGCGCGTCTACGCAGTCGTTCCTGTCGACCATTCTCTTCGCATCCTCCGCACTTCCCATTCTGATTGCCGGCCTCGGCTGGGGCAATCGCGCCGCCATTATCGCCGTCGTTTCGTCCGCAATACTTGGCGCCATCATGGTGTCGCCGACCTTTGCGCTGATGATCGGCGTCTTCACGCTGATCCCGGCCGGCTGGCTGTCGCACCTTGCAAACTTGGCGCGCCCGGCTTCCGAACTCGGCGGGCCCGACAACCTGATGGCATGGTATCCGATCTCGGATATCCTCATGCATCTTTGCGGCCTCGTGACGATAGCGCTGATCATTCTCGGCTTCATGATCGGTTATGGACCGGAACTGACCAATTCAATCGTCGATGCCATGAGCGCATCGCTGAACGATCCGAATTCTCAATTTGCCGGCGATCCGCAGGCGCTCGCGCAGATGCAGCAGAGCCTTGCACAGACCAAGTCGATCATCGTTCTTCTGATGCCAGTCGTTCAGGGCGCCGCATGGGTAGCACTGCTGTTTGCCGCCTTCTATTTTGCTGTGCGCATCGTTTCCCGTTCCGGCCGCGCCATGCGTCCGCGCGAAGACATGCCTTCGGCGCTGCGTATGAACCGCAATGCCATTTTCATCTTCCTCGCCGGCATCCTGATGATGTTTTTCGGTGGCGTTCCGGCCATGATCGGCGCCACGATCTGCGGCACATTTGGCGGCGGTTTCCTGATGGCCGGCTTCGCCGCCTTGCATTTCCGCAGCCTCGGCAAGGACTGGCGCATTCCGGCGCTGACGCTGTGCTATCTCTCCTCGATGATGATGCTTCCGGCTTTCGCCGTGCTCATCCTCGGGCTTTTCGATACCCGCCGCACGATCGCACTGACACCGGTGCGTGCCGACGACGGCAAACAGACCAATACAGATATCAACGAACAGAACTGACACCCGAAAGGATAATACAATGGACGTCATTCTTCTTGAACGCATCGCCAAGCTCGGCCAGATGGGCGAGACCGTAAAGGTCAAGGACGGCTTTGCTCGTAACTACCTGCTGCCGCAGGGCAAGGCGCTGCGCGCCAACGAAGGCAACAAGAAGCGCTTCGAAGCCGAACGTGCCACCCTTGAAGCCCGTAACCTCGAGCGCAAGGGCGAAGCTCAGACCGTTGCCGACGTTCTCGGCGGCAAGACCTTCCTCGTCGTCCGCTCGGCCGGCGAAACCGGTCAGCTCTACGGTTCTGTTGCTGCCCGCGACATCATCGAAGTTCTGTCGGCTGAAGGCTTCAACATCGGCCGCAACCAGGTCGACCTGAACACCCCGATCAAGACCATCGGCCTGCACAGCGTTACGCTGCACCTGCATTCGGAAGTCGAAATCGAAATCCAGCTCAACGTTGCCCGTTCGGCTGAAGAAGCAGAACGTCAGGCCAAGGGCGAAAGCCTCACCTCGGCTGACGCCATCTACGGCGTTGACGAAGACGCGCTGCGTCCGGAAGACTTCTTCGATCCGGAAGCCGACCAGGACGGCGACGACGAATAATATTCTTCTCGTAGATCTTTCTGCGGGTAACGCCCGGGCTTCACAGCCCGGGCGTTTTTTGTTTGTCGGCCTCACGGCAATATAGGTGTAACCGGGTCAAATCGGTTTCGGTCTCCCATCCGATGCGTTAGACTCACTTAATGTGAAGCCGAGTCGCATCCGCCGCACAGTCAACCGGATTTGCAACTTCGTTGCGTTTTTTCTGCGGGCTGTGAACTGCTGTGGGAAATGCTTTTCTCGTCGGTCCGGCGTTCCAAGCCGCGCCTAATGCTTCTACAAGCAGACGATACCAAAAGACGCTGACGACCAGACCGCAAAAAGACGGATAATAGAACCTATGAACGAAGTTCCGCGTAAACTTGCCAATATCCAGCCCGCAGAGCCGCATTACCGCGAAGCTCCGAACAATATCGAGGCGGAACAGGCCCTGCTCGGCGCGATCCTCGTCAATAACGACGCCTATTACCGCGTCTCCGACTTTTTGAAGCCACCGCATCTGCACGAACCGCTTCACCGCAAGATCTACGAGGTCGCCAGCGACATCATTCGCATGGGCAAGACCGCGACACCGGTGACACTGAAAAACTTCCTGCCTGCCGACCAGAAGGTTGGCGACATGACGGTGGCGCAATATCTTGCCCGCCTCGCCGCCGAAGCCGTGTCGATCATCAACGCCGAAGACTATGGTCGCGCCATCTACGATCTGGCGCTGCGTCGCGCGCTGATCACCATTGGCGAGGACATGGTCAACATCGCCTTCGACGCACCTCTGGACATGCCGCCGCAGACCCAGATCGAAGACACAGAGCGACGTCTGTTCGAACTGGCCGAAACCGGGCGTTACGACGGCGGTTTCCAATCGTTCAACGATGCGGTCGCGCTTGCCATCGATATGGCCGGTCAGGCCTATGAGCGCGACGGCCACCTTTCCGGCATTTCCACCGGCATCATGTCGCTTGACGGCAAGATGGGTGGTCTGCAGCGCTCCGACTTGATCGTGCTTGCCGGACGTCCGGGCATGGGTAAAACCTCGCTTGCCACCAACATCGCCTACAACATCGCAGCCGCCTACGAGCCTGAAGTGCAGCCGGACGGTTCTTTCAAGGCCAAGAACGGCGGTGTCGTCGGTTTCTATTCGCTGGAAATGTCGTCCGAACAGCTGGCAACCCGTATCATCTCCGAGCAGACGGAAGTGTCGTCATCCAAAATCCGCCGTGGTGACATTACCGAGTCCGATTTCGAAAAGCTGGTCGCCTGCAGCCAGATGATGCAGAAAGTGCCGCTGTTCATCGACCAGACCGGTGGTATTTCCATCGCCCAGCTATCGGCGCGTGCCCGCCGCTTGAAGCGCCAGCGCGGCCTCGATTGCCTTGTGGTCGACTATATCCAGTTGATGACCGGTTCCGGCAAATCCGGCGAAAACCGCGTGCAGGAAATCACCCAGATCACCACGGGCCTGAAATCGCTCGGCAAGGAACTGAACGTGCCGATCATCGCGCTGTCGCAGCTGTCGCGTGGTGTTGAAAGCCGTGAAGACAAACGCCCGCAGCTCTCCGACCTTCGCGAATCCGGCTCGATCGAACAGGACGCCGACGTGGTGCTGTTCGTGTTCCGTGAAGAATATTATGTGAAGAACATGGAACCGCGGGACATTTCCGATCCAAAATATCCGGAATGGGAAACGTTGATGGACAAGGTCAAGGGCACGGCCGACGTCATCATCGCCAAGCAGCGTCACGGACCGACCGGCACCGTCAAACTCGCCTTCCAGTCGGAATTCACCCGCTTTACCGATCTCGCCGAGCCGAGCTTCACGCATTACGAAGAGCCGTGATTTTGAAAGGTCCAGACTTGGTCTGGGCCTTTTCTCTTGCCTTCGCGCTGTACCATATTTGCCCGAAGCGACTTTCCTCTTCCTAGCGATGCCTATAGGGTCGCCGCACGATTGACGCATTGCATGAGTGCCTCCCTATGAACGAGATGATCGACATTTCCGAAACCGAAGATTTCGACAACGGCGTGGCTTATGATCCGTTCGATACGGCACCGGTTCGCCTCACTGTCGATCTCGGCGCACTCAGCGAAAACTGGCGCGACATGGCGCGTCGCTCCGGCGGTGCCCGCACCGCCGCCGTCGTCAAGGCGGATGCCTATGGTCTCGGACTGGAAGACTGTGGCACCGCGCTTTATGAAGCCGGCGCCCGCGATTTTTTCGTGGCCGTGCCGCAGGAAGGCGCAACGCTGCGCACCTATGCGCCGGATGCCCGCATCTATGTTCTGTCGGGCATCTGGCCCGGCCAGGAGGACTTTTTCTTCGACCATGATCTCGTACCGGTTCTGGCTTCGGAAGAGCAGCTTGCCTTCTGGATGTCGGTCATCGCCGACCGTGACGACCACCCTTGTGCGCTGCACGTCGATACCGGCTTCAACCGTCTTGGCCTTCCGCTCGAAGACGCGCTGGCGCTTGCCGACGACGTGTCGCGCCCCGCGAGTTTTTCCCCGGTTCTGGTGATGTCGCACCTGCATAGCGGCGACAACCCGTCCTCGCCGCTGAGCCGTGTACAGCTCGAAGCATTTCAACAGATTGCCGAAGCCTTCGAAGGTATTGAGGCAAGCCTTTCCGCCTCTGCCGGCATCTTTCTCGGCTCCGAATACCATTTTGACCTGACCCGCCCCGGCATCGCCGTTTATGGCGGCGAAGCCGTCAATGGCATGCAGCCGCTGAAGCCTGTTGCCAAGGCGGAAGCCCGCATCGTCCAGATCCGCGAGGCAGCGGCCGGCTCCACCGTCAGCTACGGCGCCACCCACCAACTGTCGCGCAACAGCCGGCTTGCCGTTGTCTCCGCCGGTTATGCAGACGGCTATCTGCGCTCGCTGTCCGGCTCCGGCGTGCCCCTACGCGCCGGCGGCACTTCGGGTGCCTTCGGTTTCGTCGGCAATACGCGCGTGCCGGTGCTCGGCCGCGTCACCATGGACATGGTAATCTTCGACATTACCGACGTCCCGGAAGGCGATGTTCGAGTCGGCGATTATATCGAGCTGTTCGGCCCCAACATTCCCCTCGACGAGGCTGCCCGTGCCGGTGGCACGATCGGTTACGAACTCCTGACCAGCCTCGGCCTGCGCCACGAGCGCCGTTACATCGACGCCAACGACTGACCTCTTTCGACCCTTCTTTTCTGCGACCTCTTGGAAGCCGATGGCGACCGTGCTAGAAGAGAACAAAAGGAGATCGAAATGACCGAGATCCATCTCAGTGACAAGCAAAAGGCGTTCATCGAAGAGCAGGTGAACTCCGGAGCCTACGATAGTGCCGAAGACGTCATCTCCGATGGCCTGTCTCGCCTGGGAAGCGAGAACGAGGAGTTGCGAGCGATGATCGCGGAAGCGGACGCGCAATTGGCACGGGGTGAGTTTGTCACCTACGCCAATGCCGCTGCTCATGCCGATTCCATCATCGAGCGGGGGATGCGGCTATTAGACCGAAAGAGCTGATCTACGCCCCGCTCGCTGATGCCGACCTGCTCAATATATTCCTCCATATCGCTGTCCATGTTTCGGCCGCCGCCTCCGTTTTTGTCAGAGACCTGAGCCGAAAGATCGAATGGATCGCGCTGAGCGGTTTTCCCGGGCCGCCTCGTGACAATCTCTCGCCCGGACTGAAAGCCTTGCCTTACAGAAAACGATGCATCTATTTCCGCACGACTGAGACAACAGTCCGCATTCTTCGCGTGGTGCATAGTCACCAGAACATCACGCCAGACTTTTTCAAGACGAACGACATCTGATCCCATGGCAAAACCTAAAACCCAATTCGTGTGCCAGAACTGCGGCACGGTGCATAACCGCTGGGCCGGCAAGTGCGAAGGCTGCGGCGAGTGGAACACCATCGTCGAGGAAGACCCGATGGGCGGCATCGGCTCCGGCCCCGGCAAGGTGCCGAAAAAGGGCCGCGCCGTCACGCTCACCACCCTTTCGGGCGAGACCGAGGAAGCACCACGCGTCCAGACCGGCATTTCCGAACTCGACCGCGCCACCGGCGGCGGTTTTGTGCGCGGCTCGGTCGTGCTGGTGGGCGGTGATCCGGGCATCGGCAAATCGACGCTTCTGATGCAGGCCGCCGCAGCTCTGTCGCGCCGCAAACAGCGCATCATCTATGTCTCGGGCGAAGAAGCCGTGGCGCAGGTGCGCCTGCGCGCCCAGCGCCTTGGTGCTGCCGATACCGACGTGCTGCTCGCCGCCGAAACCAATGTCGAAGACATTCTCGCCACCATTTCCGAAGGCAAACGCCCCGACCTCGTCATCATCGATTCCATCCAGACGCTGTGGAGCGATACGGCCGACAGTGCGCCGGGCACGGTGACGCAGGTGCGCACCGGCGTGCAGGCGATGATCCGGTTCGCCAAGCAGACGGGCGCCGCCATGGTTCTGGTCGGCCATGTCACCAAGGAAGGCCAGATCGCCGGTCCGCGCGTGGTCGAGCACATGGTCGATGCCGTGCTCTATTTCGAAGGCGACCGCGGCCACCATTACCGCGTGCTGCGCACGGTCAAAAACCGCTTTGGCCCGACCGACGAGATCGGCGTGTTCGAAATGTCCGACAAGGGACTGCGTGAAGTCACCAACCCGTCAGAACTGTTTTTGGGCGAACGCAATGCCAAGTCTCCGGGCGCTGCCGTTTTTGCCGGCATGGAAGGTACACGCCCGGTTCTGGTCGAAGTGCAGGCGCTGGTGGCGGCAACGTCCCTCGGCACGCCACGCCGCGCCGTGGTCGGCTGGGATAGCTCGCGTCTTGCCATGATCCTCGCCGTGCTCGAAGCCCATTGCGGCGTGCGGCTTGGCCAGCATGACGTGTATCTCAACGTCGCCGGCGGATACCGCATTTCCGAACCGGCCGCCGACATGGCAATTGCATCCGCTCTCGTATCCTCGCTTGCAGGCCTTGCGCTGCCACCCGACTGCGTGTTTTTCGGCGAAATCAGCCTGTCCGGCGCGGTCCGCCCTGTGTCGCAGACGGCACAGCGCCTGAAGGAAGCGGAAAAGCTCGGTTTTGCCGGCGCCATGCTTCCCGCCACCTCGGCCGAATTGCCGAAGGGTGGAAACGCACGCTGGACCAAGATCGAGGATCTGCCCGATCTGGTGTCACGCATCGCCGGATCGGCAAAGAAACTGGGGAAACAGGACGATGAGGATTGATCTTCCGTTACCGAGACGACTGATGTAAGAGGGCAGCGATAAGGACGTGAGTGCCTTTTCGGCACATGTCATGACAGGGCGACCGGATCGCCTTTGAAGTTCCGGCCCCGTCGCCGATCAAGTTCTGGAGTAGGTAGTTTATGCCCATCACGATTTTCGACGGTATCGTCATCGGCGTCACGCTGTTTTCGGCGGTGCTCGCCATGGTCCGCGGCTTTTCCCGCGAAGTGCTGTCGATTGCCAGCTGGGTCGGCTCGGTTGCCGCCGCCTATTATCTCTACCCGCTGCTTCTGCCATACGCGAAGAACTATACGGCAGATGATCGCATTGCTCTGGCGGCCTCTCTCGGCATCGTGTTCCTTGTGGCGTTGATCATCATCACCTTCATCACCACCAAGATCGCCGATTTCATTATCGACAGCCGCATCGGCGCGCTCGATCGCACGCTCGGCTTCCTGTTCGGCGCAGCGCGTGGTGTTCTTCTGCTCGTCGTGGCGCTGGCGTTCTGGAACTGGCTGGTGGGTGCGCAGGCGCAGCCGGAATGGGTGAAAAACGCCAAGTCCAAGCCGTTCATGGATTCGCTTGTGGTACGCCTTGTGGCGGCATTGCCTGAAAACGTCGAGGCAAGAGCACGCGCTCGCCTGAGCGGCAAGGAAGAACCGGGTGAAGCCGGCCAGGAACAGGCGCCATCCGACGAAGCGCCGTCAACAAATAATTGACGCTATGTTGCGCTTGATACGCAGCAAACCGTCACCATTTGTGCTATCAAGCACCTGAACAGAGCAAGGCCGGACAGCGGGACAAGGATTTGACCGCCCGGCCTATTCGTTTTTCCTGTACGAAAGTAAAGGCCAGCAGAGATGAGTCAGCCGGTTCCGCAAGGCATTATCGATGATTTGGATGGCGACACGCTGCATGAAGAATGTGGCGTATTCGGCATTCTGGGGCATCCCGACGCGGCGACGCTGACGGCGCTCGGCCTGCACGCTTTGCAGCACCGCGGCCAGGAAGCCGCCGGCATCGTCACGTTCGACGGCCTGCGCTTCCATTCGGAACGCCGCATGGGCCTCGTCGGCGACCACTACACGGACCCGGCAACACTTGCAAAACTGCCGGGCGACATCTCGATCGGCCACGTCCGTTACTCCACCACCGGTGAAGTGGCGCTGCGCAACGTGCAGCCGCTGTTTGCCGAACTGGAAGTCGGCGGCATCGCTATTGCCCATAACGGCAATTTTACCAACGGCCTGACCCTGCGCCGTCAACTGATTGCCGGTGGCGCCATCTGTCAGTCGACTTCCGATACCGA
>NZ_WIXI01000012.1 GCF_009617585.1 Endobacterium cereale
ATGTGAGTAGTTCCTGCGCTTATTGATATGCTTAAGTTCAGCGGGTATCCCTACCTGATCTGAGGTCAAGTCAGAAGAGTACAGCATTGAGCTGTGGGTTCTACGACCATCAAGATGTCACACATCCAAACGAACGACCGAAATCATACAACATTTGGTATTAGGCAACAACCTGACCATCAATAGCTTTTCAGGGGGCGGTTGGACAAACCAACTGCTTCCTTGATACAGTCCAAGGCAATGCAGTAAAGTATTGCTTGAGTGGTGTTGCTGACGCTCAGACAGGCATGCCTCACGGAATACCATGAGGCGCAATGTGCGTTCAAAAACCCGATGACTCACTAGCTGAGTCT
>NZ_WIXI01000038.1 GCF_009617585.1 Endobacterium cereale
TCAGTGACCGGGTTATAGTCCCACACACCCGAAAACGTCAATGCCACAATTTCATAAAAATGCAAAAATCAAACAAGTATTTGGATTTAAACGATATAATCGAATTTTTTGGCTTCTGTGATCTGTTGCCATACAATATGTACATATAGGCACCTGTGGTCGTCCCGGCATAGCGAAAATGAGGTACATCGCAGCGTCCTTGTCTCCCGGCGCCAAAACATGCGATAGCGGGCCATCATCATCCTGCAGAAGGTTCTTGCCCGTGCGCGTTCTCAGTGAAGCTCTCATCCCCGAATTGCCGAACCATTATCATGGCAAGGTACGTGAGAATTACGATCTCCCGGATGGCAGCCGCATCATCATCGCCACCGACCGCCTCAGCGCCTTCGATCGCATCATCACCTCCATCCCCGACAAGGGCCACGTGCTGACCCAGACAGCACGTTACTGGTTCGAGGCGACAGCCGATATCTGCCCAAATCACGTGATCGCCTATCCCGACCCGAATGTGGTGGTGGGCAAACGTCTCGACATCCTGCCGGTCGAGATCGTCGTACGTGGTTACCTTGCTGGGACGACCGGTACATCGCTGCTGACACTCTACAAGAAGGGTGAGCGGCAGATGTACGGCCTCGACCTGCCGGACGGACTGCGCGACAACGAAATCCTGCCGACACCGGTCATCACCCCTACCAGCAAGGCTTTTGATGGCGGCCATGACGAACCGCTCACTCCGACAGAAATCGTTGAACGCGGGCTGTTGACGACGCAGCAGTGGCAGACGCTTTCGGACTACGCGCTCGCCCTTTTTGCACGCGGCCAGAAGCTCGCGGCTGAGCGTGGCCTGATCCTGGTCGATACCAAATACGAATTCGGCACCGATGAGAACGGCACGATCATTCTGGCCGACGAAATCCATACACCGGACAGCAGTCGCTATTGGATTGCCGACAGTTACGACGAGGCGTTTCGCAGCGGTACGCGGCCGAAAAGTTTTGACAAGGATTTTGTCCGTGCCTGGGTGGTGGAACGCTGTGATCCCTACAAGGACGACTTGCCTCCGATCCCGACGGAATTGATCGAAGAGACTGCTACGGTCTATCGCATGGCCTATGAAATGATTGCCGGGCAGGCCTTCGTACCGGACACCACAGACGGTCCGGTTCTCGATCGTGTGCGGGAAAATCTGAAAGGTTATTTTCCGAGCGGGTCGTGAACCCTTCGGCGAAAACGAAGACTGAAGAAGGAAATGCCGTGCGCAGGCCAAGGCGGAAGGCAGAGGAAACCCGGGAAGATATCTTGCAGGCGGCCGAAACCCTGTTTCGAGAGCGTGGCATTGCCGGATGCTCGATTGCTGACATCGCCCAGGCACTATCGATGTCGCCTGCCAATATCTTCAAGCATTTCCACTCCAAGCCGGCCTTGGTCGACGCAATCTGCGAGCGCCATATACGCCATCTCGTGGACCGACTGGCGACACTTGACGAACAGGCGCCTGCACCGACCCGCATGGCGCGCGTTGCATGCAACATCATGGAAGCACATCTTCAGGACCTTCGCGAAAATCCGCACCTGTTCGAAATGATCCTGATGGTTTCAAAGGCGAACCTGCCGAGCGCCCTGGTCTATCGCCAGAAGATCGAAGCTCTTTTTGCCGACCTGATTGCTCAAGGCATGGCGGCAGGCACCTATCACTGCAAGAATGCTGATGCCGCAAGCCAAAGTGCTTCGGCAGCCTTTGCCAGCGTTCTTCACCCGGCGATGCTGGCCAATGCCGACCTGAGCGAACTGCATCAACGATGTGACGGCCTTGCCGAACTCGTGAACGCTGCACTGCAAAATCCGTTTGCAAAGTGACGTTTTCTGAATTACGTCACTTTGCAAACGGCAGACAGACAATTTGTTAAAATAATTTAACATTTGGACGAGCGAAACTCGCTTCCGCAGCTCTTTTTGCCGTGCCATCATCGTTTTCCCGCTATCAACGCGGGCTTTGAAAATCATGTCGCCCGGATAAACCCAATGAACCGTCGCAGTCTCTTGCTCCTCACTCTTCCACTGGTCATCGCCGGCTGCAGCGATGCTGGAAACTCGACCGGTCAGGCAGGAAGCACAGCCGAAAAACCGCCATCGCCCGTCAGTATAGTGATCATGAAAAAGCAGGAACAGCCTATCACCCGCGTCCTGCCGGGACGCGCCGTCGCTTTCCAGACCGCTGAAGTGCGCCCGCAGGTGGCTGGCATGATCAAACAGGTCGTTTTCAACGAGGGCAACGAGGTTAAGGCCGGCGATCTGCTCTACAAGATCGAGGACAGCAGCTATGCCGCATCGCTGGCAGAGGCCAATGCGAGCCTTGCAAAGGCCGAAGCAAGTGTGCCGAACGCGCAGGCCAATGTCGTGCGTTATGAAAAACTGGTCAATAGCGGTGCCACCCAGATCGAATTCGACAATGCCAAGGTAACGCTTCTTCAGGCAAAGGCGGATGTCGAACAGGCAAAGGCAGCGCTACAATCCGCCCAGATCAATCTCAGCTATACCGAAATTCGGGCCCCCTTCGACAGCGTGACCGATATTTCCAAGGTCGATGTCGGAAACATCGCCACCGCCAACCAGACGACGGCGCTGACGACACTGCGCCAACTCGACCCGATCTATATCGACCTGACCGAATCCAGCACCAATCTTCTGGAATTGCGCGCAGCAATTGCCGCAGGACGCCTGAAGGGCAATCCCGACCAGGCCGACATGCGCCTGAAGCTGGAGGACGGAACGGATTACAACAAGACCGGCCGACTGGACATGTCGGAACTCGCCGTCAGCGAGACGACCGGTACCTACCAGATCCGCGCCCAGTTCGATAATCCGGACAACCTTATCCTTCCCGGCATGTATGTTCGCGCGACGGTGACGCTGGGTATGGAATCCGGCTACCTTCTTCCGCAGCGCGCTGCGACCCGCAACGCCCGTGGCGAGCTCTCGGCAAAATTCGTGACGGCCGAAAACAAGGTCGAGACCCGACTTTTCCAAAACGCTCAGGTCTCTGGCAATAACTGGCTTGTCGATACCGGCATCAATGAGGGTGACAAGCTGATCGTCGATGGCTTTCAATGGATCGCCGATGGCGCTGCGGTCAAGCCTGTCGAGGCAACAGTGGGTGAGGATGGCCTGGTTGTCGAAGCCGACGCGGCAAAACAGCCGACGCAATAACACGACCGCACCGACTGCATCCGACGATATCGGCTTCCGAGGTTTTCTGAATGGCCAAGTTTTTCATCCGGCGACCGGTTTTCGCCTGGGCAATCGCAATCGTGATCATGCTGGGCGGTGCGCTCGCGATCACCACATTGTCGATCTCGCAATATCCGGACATTGCGCCGACAACGGTGCGCATCAGTTCCAGCTATAACGGCGCGAGCGCGGAAACCGTCGAAAAGTCGGTGACCAGCATCATCGAGGACGGCATGACCGGGCTCGACGATCTCACCTACATGACGTCGTCGTCCTCGACCGGCCGCTCGACGGTGACGTTGACATTCGGCAACTCGATCCTGCCGGATATCGCGCAGGTTCAGGTGCAGAACAAGCTGCAGCTCGTTCAGTCGCAGCTGCCGGATGTCGTTCAGAGCCAAGGCATTTCCGTTTCCCGCTCCACCTCCAGCATCCTTATGGTCGGTGCACTGGTGTCGCGTGACGGCAAGCGCAGTTCCGTCGATCTCGGTGACCTTTTCGCCACCTCGATCGAGGATCAGGTACAGCGCCTGGAAGGTGTCGGCAGCATCAACGTTTTCGGCTCCGGTTACGCCATGCGCGTCTGGCTGGATCCGTTCAAGCTCAACAAATACCAGTTGACTGCCGCCGACGTCACGTCTGCCATCGAGGCGCAGAACACGCAGGTATCGGTCGGCTCGCTCGGCGCGCAGCCTGTGGCCCAAGGCCAGCAGTTGACCGTGACCATGACGGCACAAAGCCAGCTGACCACGGTGGACGATTTCGAACGGATCATTCTGAAAGTCGAGCAGACTGGCGCAAATGTTCGCCTGAGCGATGTCGCGCGTGTCGAGATCGGTCAGGAAAGTTACGGCGGCAGCTCGCGTTACGACGGTTTGCCGTCTGCCGGTTTTGCCGTGAACCTCGCAACCGGCGCCAACGCCATCGATACGGCCGCCCTCGTGAAGGGAGAGCTGACACGCGCCGCGGCAGGCCTGCCAGACGGCGTAGAGATCCAGTATCCGTATGACACGACACCCTTCGTCCAGCTATCGATTGAAAAGGTGGTTCACACGCTGATCGAGGCAATCGTCCTTGTTTTCGTGGTTCTTCTCGTCTTCCTTCAGAATTTCCGCGCCACGCTGATCCCGATGATCGCCGTGCCAGTGGTTCTGCTCGGAACATTCGGCATTCTGGCGCTCACCGGTTATTCCATCAACACGCTGACCATGTTCGCCATGGTACTCGCCATCGGTCTTCTGGTCGATGACGCGATTGTTGTGGTGGAAAATGTCGAGCGCATCATGGACGAGGAAGGACTGTCGCCGCTCGAAGCGACCGAAAAATCGATGGGCGAGATCACCGGTGCTATTATCGGCATCGCGCTGGTCCTGACGGCCGTGTTCATTCCGATGGCGTTTTTCGGTGGTTCGACCGGTGTCATCTATCGCCAGTTTTCAATCACTATCGTATCGGCCATGCTGCTTTCAGCCGTGGTCGCCATCGTGCTGACGCCAGCGCTTTGCGCGACGATGCTGAAGCCGGTCGATCACCATAAAAAACAGCGTGGCATCGGCGCATGGTTCAACCGCAATTTTGACCGCGCCACCAATGGTTACGTCGGCAGTGTCGGTTATCTTCTGAAACGCCCGCTGCGCATGGTGGTGATGTTCGCGCTCGTTGTTGCCGGCTGCGCCTTCCTGTTCGCCCGCATGCCGAGCTCCTTTCTGCCGCAGGAAGATCAGGGCGTGCTGATGACCATCATCCAGACACCGGTCGGCGCGACCACGGAACGCACCGAAGCGGTCGTCAAGCAGGTCGAGCAGTTCTATCTGGGACAGGAAAAGGACAATGTCGAAGCGGTCTTCGGCGCGCTCGGATTCTCTTTCAACGGGACCGGACAAAACAACGCGATCGTCTTCACAAAGCTCAAGGATTTCGATCTGCGCACCGGCACCGGCCAATCGGCCGCCGAGATCATGCACCGTGCCCAGGCGCATTTCCTGACACTGCGGGACGCGCAGGTTTTTGCACTCCTGCCACCGGCCATCCAGGGCCTCGGCAACTCGGCCGGTTTCTCCATGTATCTGGTCGACAGCGGCAATAACGGCAATGAAGCGCTTACTCGCGTTTCGCAGCAGTTGATCCAGGAAACCGGAACCAACGCCTATATCAGCTCGCTTCGCTCCAACAGCCAGCGATCCGAAACACAGCTGAAAATCCTGCTCGATCAGGAAAAGCTTGGCGCCATGGGCGTCGATCTGTCGGCCGTCAACGCCATGCTGGCGACGATCTTTGCCGGGCGTGACGTCAACGATTTCACGCTGAACAACGAGCTGAAACCGGTTTATGTGCAAGGTGACACACCCTACCGCATGCAGCCCACGGATCTCAAATACTGGTATGCCCGCAACACCAATGGCGAGATGGTGCCCTTCTCCACCTTCAGCAAGTTGGACTGGGTGAGCGGTACGCCACAGCTTGCCCGTTACAACGGCACCAGCGCGATTTCGCTCGACGGCGCCTCCAAGCCGGGCGTCAGTACCGGTGAGGCGATGGATGAGATGGAACGCATGGTGGAAGCGCTGCCGGGCGGCTATACCGTGGCGTGGCAGGGCATTTCTTATCAGGAGCGTCTTTCCGGTTCTCAGGCGCCCATGCTTTATGCGCTGTCAATCCTGATCGTTTTCCTGTGCCTTGCAGCACTTTACGAAAGCTGGTCGATCCCGTTCTCGGTTATCCTCGCAGTGCCCGTCGGTGTTCTCGGTGCCGTCGGAGCCGCCGATCTTCTTGGTCAATCGAATGATGTCTATTTCAAGGTTGGTCTTTTGACGACGATCGGCCTGGCAGCCAAAAATGCCATCCTCATTGTCGAGTTTGCAAAAGACCGACAGGAGACGGGCATGGGCCTGTTTGAGTCCACGCTCGAGGCCGCGAAACTGCGTCTGCGGCCAATCATCATGACCTCTCTGGCCTTCATTCTGGGCGTCGTACCCTTGGCAATTGCCACCGGTGCAGGCTCCGCAGCACAGAACGCGATCGGTATTGGCGTGCTCGGGGGTATGCTTTCTGCAACACTCCTCGGAATTTTCTTCGTGCCATCGCTTTTTGTGATCGTCCGGCGGTTATCAAGAGGTAAAAAAACCGTCAATTAACGCAGTGATTTTGAATCGGCGAAGAGTTGTTGCGTCTCGCGCGCTTGCAAGGTTGGCAGGCGAGGCAGGATGGATCGGCAGGAAGCCCCAAGGTTCGTTAGATTAGGAAAAACACATGGTTTCCATTCGCGCAGCAGCTCCCCTGGTCATGCTTCTGCTGTCCGGTTGTGTCGTCGGCCCCGACCACACCGCACCTGAGATAACGCTTCCGTCGAAATTTGCCGAAGGCAAAGCCAAGAGCAATGGCGACGTTTCCACCGACCAGTGGTGGACGGCATTCAACGACACCCGCCTGAACAGCTATGTCAAACAGGGTCTCGACCAGAACCTCGACATCCTGCAGGCCATGGAACGAATCAACCAGGCGGAAGCAGCCGTGGTCAACGCCGGCGCCGGCGGCCTGCCATCGCTCGCGCTCGGCACCAGTGCTGCCCGCGCAGGTTCCAAGGGTTATCGCGGCACGGTACCGCAATCCGTGCCAACCACAACCGTCAATGGCGGACTTGAAGCAGGCTGGCTGCTTGACTTCTTCGGTCTCTATCGTCGCTCGAAGGAAGCAGCAATTGCCCAGCTCGGCGCCGCCGATGCTGCTGTCGACACTGCGCGCCTCTCGCTGCTGTCGCAGGTTGCCGCCGCTTATATCGATGTTCGTTATTATCAGGAAAGCATCGCGCTTGCCCGCGCAAACCTGAAGTCGCGTAACGAGACACTCTCGCTGACCAAGCTTCAGCTGGACGCCGGTGCCGCTTCGCGCCTCGACGTCGTGCAGTCGGAAAGCCAGGTCAACCTGACGCTTGCGACCATTCCAGGTCTTGAAACCCAGTACCGCCAGGCAGCTCACCGCGTTGCAACCCTGCTTGGCATGCCGGCATCCTCGCTGCTCAACGAGCTGCAAAAGGGTGCACGCCAGCCGGTGGCACGCTTCAATGCCCGCGCCGGCGTTCCTGCCGATCTCGTGCGCAACCGTCCGGACATCCGCGCCGCCGAGCGTGAACTCGCTGCTGCTGTCGCCAATATCGGCGTGGCGGAAGCTAATCTTTACCCGAGCATCAGCCTCAGCGGCTCGATCTCGCCGTCATATGTTCGTCGCAATGGCGGATCGGACAGCCATCTTCTGTCCTGGTCGTTCGGACCGACCCTCAATCTGCCGATCTTCGACGGCGGCCAGCTGAGAGCAAACCTCTCGGCCAGCGAATCGTCTGCCCGCGAAGCATACCTCGCCTGGAAGCAGGCAGTTCTCAATGCTGTCGAAGAAGTTGAAAACGCGCTTGCAGCCGTCAGCCGCGCCAGCCGCACGGTTGCCGCCAACCGTGCAACGGTTGCTTCCAGCCAGGAAGCTCTGACGCTTGCCACCGCAAGCTATCGCGATGGCGCGTCTTCGCTGCTCGACGTTCTGGACGCCCAGCGCAACGTTTCCGACGCCCAGACGAGCCTCGCGCAGGCCATTCGCCAGATGGCACAGGATTACGTATCGCTGAGCGTTGCCATGGGTGGCGGTTATGCCTACGGCAAGGCTCCGGTAGATGCCAAGGGCCCGACCATTTACGCGGCCAAGTCGCTCAAGAAATAAGGGTGGTGCGGTTTTCCGCGCCTTTCCTTCAGCCCAAACAAAAAGC
The DNA here is from genome assembly GCF_009617585.1 of Endobacterium cereale. Classification (GTDB taxonomy): domain Bacteria; phylum Pseudomonadota; class Alphaproteobacteria; order Rhizobiales; family Rhizobiaceae; genus Neorhizobium; species Neorhizobium cereale. The sequence goes on from NZ_WIXI01000038.1 coordinate 7,979, forward strand.
CCCGCAACTAGGTTGCGGGGCTTTTTTCATGTCCGTTACGGAAAGCGCCAATCAGTTCTTGGCGCGCTCGACGTAGGAATTGTCTTCAGTTGCGATGACAACGCGGGTGCCGGCATCGATATGCGGCGGAACAGCGGTGCGGATGCCGTTGGAGAGCATGGCCGGCTTGTAGGAAGACGAAGCCGTCTGGCCCTTCACGACCGGTTCGGTCTCGGTGATTTCCAGGATCACGTGCCGTGGCAGCTGCAGTGCAAGCGCGACGCCCTCATGCATGGACAGGATGCAGACCATGCCTTCCTGAAGGTAGGCCTTCTGCTCGCCCATCGTGTCGACATCGACGACGATCTGGTCGTAGTTTTCCGGGTTCATGAAGTGGAAACCTTCACCGTCCTCGTAGAGGAACTGGTGGTTGACGTCTTCGACGAAGGCGCGCTCGACCTGCTCTGTCGTGCGCCAGCGTTCCGACACCTTCACGCCGTCAACGATGCGGCGCATGTTGACCTGGGTAACCGGCGTACCCTTGCCCGGGTGAAAGTTTTCAGCCGTGAGAACGACGTAAAGCTTGCCGTCGACGTCGATGACGTTGCCCTTGCGGACCGATGAGGCGATGACCTTGACCATAAGACTTCCTTGTAACTCGGCCAGCCACGTCGTAGAGGACTGGCGAAATGGCCGTAGTGATGCTTTTCAGGTTTCCTTGGCCGCGCAACTAACGCAAAATCCGCCAAATAGCCAGCCCTTCGTGGAGTGAGCCGCGGCGAAGAGAAACAACCATGACCCGCAATGCAGCCTCCACGTCTCCCTGGTGGACAAAAAGCATCCATGCCGACCGCCGCCCCTTCCTGATCGGACGCAACCGGGTGCAGACGGCGTTGCGCCAGTTTTTCGGCATGCGGGACTTTGTCGAGGTCGATACCGCGACGCTGCAGGTCTCTCCCGGCAACGAGGCGCATCTGCATGCCTTTGCCACGCAGGCACTGACAATCGATGGCAAGGCCAGTTCGCTTTACCTGCACACATCGCCCGAATTTGCCGCCAAAAAGCTGCTTTCCGCCGGCGAGGAGCGCATTTTTACCTTCGCACATGTCTATCGCAACCGCGAACGTGGCCCCCTTCACCACCCCGAATTCACCATGCTGGAATGGTATCGCGTCGGCGAGGCCTATGAGCAGCTGATGGCCGATTGCGCCGACATGCTGAGACTGGCGGCGGAAACGACAGGCACCAGAAAATTTGTTTTTCGTGGCATGGAGTGCGATCCCTTTGCCGAGCCGGAACGGGTGACGCTGGCTGAAGCTTTCCAGCGCTTCGCAGGCATCGATCTGCTCTCTTCCACATCGGCGAGCGGTGAAAACAACCGCGACACGCTGGCGGTGGAATTGCTGCGCGTCGGTTTGCGCGTATCCGAAGACGACAGCTGGGCCGATCTGTTCAGCAAGGTTTTGGTGGAAAAGATCGAGCCGCATCTGGGCAATGGCCGCGCCACCATTCTGTGCGAATACCCGGTTTCCGAGGCCGCCCTTGCTCGTCCCTCGCCGCGCGATCCGCGCGTGGCCGAACGGTTCGAACTATATGCCTGCGGCGTGGAACTGGCCAATGCATTCGGCGAACTGACCGATGCCAGCGAACAGCGCCGCCGTTTCGAGATCGAGATGGCGGAAAAAGCCCGTATTTACGGCGAAACCTACCCGATCGACGAGGATTTTCTCAGCGCGCTTTCTGTCATGCCGGATGCCAGCGGCGCGGCCCTCGGGTTCGACCGGCTGGCCATGCTGGCGACTGGTGCAACGCGTGTGGATCAGGTGATGTGGGCACCGGTTGCGGAGACTTTAGGGTGACCGCCGCACGTTCAATAAAAACGCCCGAGGAACTGGTTGCCGCAGGCCTGATCGAGGCTGACAAGCTCGAGGATGTTCGCGCGGTTGCGAAAGACTATGCGATCGCGCTAACGCCGACCGTGGTGTCGCTGATCGATCGGTCCGACGACAACGATCCGATCGCCCGCCAATACGTGCCAAGTGCAGCGGAATTGGTGACGACACCGGAAGAACGCGAAGACCCGATCGGTGATGCGACCCACAGCCCGGTGAAGGGCATCGTGCATCGCTACCCGGACCGCGTTTTGTTGAAGGCCGTGCATGTCTGCCCGGTCTATTGTCGTTTCTGCTTTCGCCGCGAGATGGTGGGGCCGCAGGGCGACGGCACGCTGGCACCGGACGAACTGGAGGCGGCGCTCGGTTATATCCGAGCCAACACACAGATCTGGGAGGTGATTCTCACCGGCGGCGACCCGCTTGTTCTGTCTCCGCGCCGGCTGGCGGTAATCATGCGCGGGCTGGCGGATATCGAACATGTAAAAATCCTGCGATTTCATACGCGTGTACCCGTTGTCGAGCCGGATCGGATCGACACGGCGCTGATCGAGGCGCTGAAGGAAAGCGGCAAGGTGGTTTATGTGGCCCTGCATGCCAACCATGCGCGAGAAATGACGCCGGAAGCGCGTGCCGCCTGCGCCCGGCTGGTGGATGCCGGTTTTCCGATGGTGAGCCAGACCGTGCTTCTGAAGGGCGTCAACGACGACCCGGTGATGCTTGGCGACCTGATGAAGGCTTTTGTCGAGACGCGGATCAAACCCTATTACCTGCACCATCCTGACCTTGCGCCCGGCACCGGCCATTTCCGCCTCGACATCGAGGAGGGCCAGCGGATCGTTTCGGCCCTGCGTGGAAATATTTCCGGCCTGTGCCAGCCGACTTACGTGCTGGATATTCCCGGCGGCCACGGCAAGGCGGTGATTGGCGAGAATGCGGCAAGGCGTGACGGCGTCTGTTATACGGTGAGCGATTTTCGTGGCGAGACGCATGCTTATCCTCCGAAGTGACAGTTTTGCCTGAAAATACAGGTCTGCGTTCACGCGGCGGCACCCGCCCGTGGCTTGATCCTTCCTGCAATGGCCCGGCTTGACCGGGGGTATTCACTCGGAGAGCCCACGCGAACGCGGAACTTCACTTTAGTTTTAGTCTGTGGCTCCGCGTTCGCGTGGCCTTCGGCGTCTTTTCGGGGCTTCCGGCCCCTACAGGTGCTTCCCTCGCCTCACTGCGTGACTTTGTTCGCGCCCGCCCTTCGGGCGGACCTGCCACTTGCACAGCTAAACCGAACCCGGCATGGCTGCCGGGAGAAGGCTTGATAAGGTCTTGGCATTTTCGCCGCCACCCATGGGTTTCACCTCCCCTGATTTCCCCGCACGTTACGGTTCGACCAAGAGCGCCGGCCCCCGCCTGCCCGCGAACGTCTCGCGAAACACTCCGGCAACGAAGGCAGGTGAAGTATCGCACAGGCTGGAAGTACGGGGATGAACTCGGAGTCAACGTGTTGATATCGTTCAATCGAGGTCTTCAAACGTCCACCGGGTTTGGGGGAGTTCGGCGGATGGTGCTGTTAACGTTGAAGGGCTTGGGTTTGGATCCTCGGGTCATCCTCGGGTTTAACCCGAGGATCCAAACACAAGCAGACGACATTCCCTCAAATTCTACAGAATCCCGCATCCAAGATTTCACCAAAATACTTCGGCGTTCCTTAGTCTTTTTTCTTTAAGTCTCCGAGTATCAATCGATGAACAATTGAATGCGTGGGAGATGTCGAGATGAACGAGACGATTCGCGAACTATTGGGTCGTGTTGGCGGCCTGCCCGTACCGGTGACGGAACTCACTGATGAGGCTGATCTTTATGCCGCCGGCCTTTCTTCTTTCGCGTCCGTGCAGGTCATGCTGGCGATCGAGGAAGCTTTCGATATCGAATTTCCTGACAGCCTGTTGAACCGCAAATCCTTCGCCAGCATCAAGGCGATCGAAGAGACGGTGGCGCAGATCATCAAGAGCCGCGAGGCAGCCTGATGTCTCTCGCTGCACTCGCCACCGACAATACGCTTGCCACCCGCGCGCAACGCGTGGCGGCAGTCGCAGCGGAATTTTCAGACAATGTCGATGCGGAAGGTCGCTTTCCGAAAGAGGCCGTCGATGCCATGAAGGCCGAGCGACTGCTCGGCATTCAGGTGCCGGCTGCCCATGGCGGCGAAAGCGCTTCGCTTCTGGAAATCGCCGAGGTCTGCTCGATCATCGGCCAGGCCTGCGCCTCGAGCGCGATGATTTTTGCCATGCATCACATCAAGCTTTCGAGCTTGGTGGAACATGGCGAGGAAAGCCAGTGGCATCTGGGTTTTATGCAGGAAGTGGCGGGACGCCAGCTGCTTTTGGGATCAGCCACGACTGAAGGCGGGATCGGCGGTAACCTGCGCAATTCGATCTGCGCGATCGAGATCGACGGGGACACCTGCCGCCTGACCAAGGATGCCACCGTGATTTCCTACGGTGCGCAGGCCGACGCCATTCTGATCACCTCGCGCGCCAATGCGGATGCCGCCCCGAGCGATCAGGTGATGACCGTTTTTCGAAAGGGCCAGTATACGCTGGAACAGACCCATGTCTGGGATACGCTCGGAATGCGCGGCACCTGCTCCGACGGTTTTCTGTTCAAGGGCGAGGCGCCGGCCGAACAGGTTTTCCAAAAGCCGTTTGCCGAGATCGCCGCGCAATCCATGCTCGCCACCTGCCACCTTTTGTGGAGCGGCGTGTGGTTCGGCATTGCCGCCGATGCGGTATCGCGGGCGCAATCCTTTGTCCGCGCCGCGGCACGGAAATCGGCCGGTCAGGTTCCGCCCGGTGCGCTGCATCTGGCCGAAGCCTCCAACCTTCTGCAGCTTGTGAAATCCAACCTGCTTTCCGGCATCCGGACCTATGAAGATGCAAAGGCTGACGGCGAAAAACTGTCTTCCATGAGTTTCGCCATCGCCATGAACAATATCAAGATCGCCTCCTCGCAGAGGATCCTCGATATCATCAACAAGGCAATGCTGATCTGCGGCATCATGGGCTACAAAAACGGCACGCCCTATAGTCTTGGCCGGCATTTGCGCGACGCCCATTCGGCGCAGCTGATGATTTCCAATGACCGCATACTCGCCAACTCATCGACCATGCTTCTGGTGCAGAAACCGGATTTCAGCCTGCTGGGCTGAAATCCCATGATCCTTTTCCAACGTTTTTCAGGGGTGACGTGATGGATATGCAGACCTCCTTTCTCGACCGGCTGTTCGATGCCGGCCTGCTGATCGATACCGGTGTCGACGGGCTGTATGGCCGAAGCGGCCAGTTCGAAGAGGTGATTGCCGCCTTCGAACGGCTGATCGACAAGGTCGGCGGTGGCGACGGTGCCGAAGCCATGCGCTTTCCGCCGGGCATGAACCGCGCCTTTTTCGAACAGAGCGGTTACATGAAAAGCTTTCCGCAGCTGGCCGGCACCGTGCATTCCTTCTGCGGCGGCGAACTCGACCACATGAGCCTGCTGAAATGCATGGAAGTGGGCGAGGAAGACTGGACCAAGGACCAGAAGGCCACCGACATCGTGCTCACGCCGGCCGCCTGCTACCCGCTTTATCCGACCGTTGCCCGCCGCGGCAAACTGCCGGCCGGTGGTGCGCTGTTCGATTTGCAGAGCTATTGCTTCCGCCATGAACCTTCCAAGGATCCGGCTCGCCAGCAGTTGTTCCGCATGCGCGAATATATCTGCATGGGCACAGAACAGCACGTGACGGATTTCCGTCAGAGCTGGATGGATCGTGGCGTGGAGATGATGAAGGCCGTCGGTCTGGATGTGACGATCGATGTGGCCAATGATCCTTTCTTTGGCCGTGCCGGCAAGATGATGGTGAACAATCAGCGTGACCAGAACCTGAAATTCGAGCTTCTGATCCCGATCACCTCACCATCAAACCCGACCGCCTGCATGAGCTTCAACTACCATCAGGACAGTTTTGGCCTGAAATGGGGCCTGAACCTTGAAGACGGCAGTGTGGCGCATACGGCATGTGTCGGTTTCGGCCTGGAGCGCATCGCGCTGGCGCTGTTCCACACGCATGGACTGGATGTGAAGGACTGGCCGGAAAGCGTCCGTGCCACGCTTTGGGGTTGAAATGACCTCTGTTTTTCCGCAGATCGACCCGGCCACCTACCCGTCGCATGTCCTGCATGCGACTGACCGCATCTGGCCGGAAACCAATTGTTATGTCGACCTGTGGATCGAGGTGCTTTCGGCCGCCGGCCTGCCACCGGAAGCCATGCTGGGTTTTACGCTGACCCAGGATTTCGAGGGTGACCAGATGACCTTTTTCAAGGTTCCGCTGGAAGACCTAGAAACACTCTACAACGTCCGCGTCACCGAACTGGCGATCTTTGACCGGCCCGAAAACCATGTGCTGGAGCAGATTTCTCGCGGACGGCTTTGCCTGCTGGAAATGGACAGTTTCTATCTGCCCGATACGCGCGGCCTGACCTATGGCAGCGAACACGGCAAGACGACGGTCGCCATCAACCGGCTGGATGTGGCCGGGCGGACGATGGACTATTTCCACAATGGCGGCTTCTTTTCGCTCTCGGGCGACGATTTCGACGGCATCTTTCAGCATCATCTGACGAAAACGGATCCGCCTTTCCTGCCCTATACGGAATTTGCAAAATTCCCGGCCAAAAAGGCTGGTGCGCACCACATTCGCAATGAGGCCGAACGACTTTTGCGCCGACATTTTGCACGGCGGCCGGATAGCAATCCGGTGCAGGCGTTTGCAAACGTGTTTCCGGCACAGGCGGCGGATCTGGCGGAGCGCGAATTCGCATTTTTCCATAAATACGCGTTCAACACGCTAAGACAGCTAGGTGCCAATTTTGAACTCCTGGCCGCACATCTGATCTGGCTTGATCGCGGTGAACAGGCCAGCCATGCGCTGAAGATTGCCGAAACCGCGAAATCCGCGCAGTTCGTTCTGGCACGAGCACTGACCCGCAAAAAATTCGAGCCGCTGGCAACAGTGCTGGAGCCGTCGGCAGAGGCATGGGATCTGCTGATGGCCGGACTTTCGACAGAGCTTGGCGACGCGCGCGTGGCAGCCTAAAACCATGCCTGAAGCTGGCGCGGGAACGGGGATTGGCAAATGAGCGGCAAACGGGTTCCTGGTGACGGCTGGACGCTGATCTTAAGCGATGCCGGCGCCTATGCGGCGCCTGCCGACATCCGGGACGATGCCGAGGGAATTGCCGCACCCGTGCCGGGAACGGTGGCTTCTGCCTTGCGGGATGCGGGACAATTTGATGCCGGCAATCCAACCTCACTGGAAAATGTCGATGCGTGGTATCTCTGCGATCTGACAGAGGAAGCCGGAAAGGCCGTGCTGCACTTTGCCGGGCTTGCTACCATTGCGGAAGTTTATCTGAACGACAATCTGATCCTTGCCTCCACCAGCATGTTCGAGGCGCATGACGTGCCGGCAATGCTGACCGGCACGGACCGGTTGGCGATCTGTTTCCGCGCCATCGGCCCCCATATCAATAAAACCGGCCCGCGCGCCCGCTGGCGGCCCCGCATGATGCGGTCGCAAGGCCTACGGCTGCTGCGCACCACGGCATTGGGTTTCATGCCCGGCTGGTGCCCGGATGTGGTGGCTGTCGGGCCGTGGCGGCCGGTTTCGATTGTTCGCGCAGATGAAACGCCTTCGAATTTTGCCATCAGCGCCACGCTGGGCGACGATGGTGTCGGGATTTTGCGGGTATCATTTGCGGCCAGAACGCCTCCGGACAATCTGCGGCTCGTCTGTAGCGGACGTGAGGTCGGATTGTCTTTTGCGGATGGGCGGCTGCATGCGGAACTGGTTTTGCCGGATATTATGCCATGGTGGCCGCACACGCATGGCGAACCGGCATTGCACGACATCATCCTGAGGGATGAACAGAATGAACGGGTGATTGGCCGCACCGGTTTTCGCTCCATTACGGTGGATCGCGGACACGACGGCAACGATTTTGCCATCAGGATAAACGGCGAGAAGGTTTTCTGCCGTGGCGCCATCTGGACCAATGCCGATATCGTTTCGCTAGCTGGAGAACGCACGGAATACGAGCCATGGCTGAGACTGGCGGCGGATGCCGGTATGAACATGATCCGCATTCCGGGCGTGGCGGCTTACGAGACCAACGAATTCTTCAAACTGTGCGACGAACTGGGCATCATGGTCTGGCAGGACCTGATGTTCGCCAATTTCGATTACCCGGCTAACGATGAATCCCTGTGGGTTCACGTGAAAACGGAAGTCGAGCAATTTCTCACAGCAAACTCAGCCTCGCCGTCACTGGCGATCCTGTGCGGCGGCAGCGAGATGTTCCAGCAGGGTGCGATGATGGGATTGCCGGAACGCGTCTGGAAAGGCTCGCTGGCAACAGATGTTCTGGCTGAGCTGTGCAAGGGTGGACGGCCGGACGTGCCTTACGTGGACAATTCGCCAAGCGGTGGCGCACTGCCATTTTTCCCCAATGCCGGGGTGGCACATTATTATGGTGTTGGCGCATATTGTCGCCCGCTGAGCGATGCGCGGCGAGCGAATGTGCGCTTTGCCGCCGAATGCCTTGCCTTTTCCAACGTGCCCGACACAGGAACGCTTGAGAAACATCTTCCCGTGGCTCCCTCGCATGATCCGCGCTGGAAGGCGCGCGTTCCGCGCGATGCCGGCGCATCCTGGGATTTCGAGGATGTTCGTGATCATTATCTCCAGGAACTCTACGGTTTAGAACCGGCTAAGCTGAGGTATCAGAACCCTGAACGTTATCTCGCCTTCGCTCGCGCAGCGACAGCCGAAGTGATGGAGGCGACTTTTGCCGAATGGCGGCGACCGGGATCGAGTTGTAACGGCGCGCTGGTCTGGACATTACAGGACCTGCTTCCGGGCGCGGGCTGGGGCGTGATCGATGCGACGGGACAGCCTAAATCCGCCTGGCATGCCCTGAAACGGGCATTTCGGCCGATACAGGTCGTGCTGTCCGACGAGGGTACCAATGGGCTGGACGTGCATGTCATTAACGACAGCCCAGTGTCCAGGAGCCTGCATCTGGAAGTCACCTGCCTGCGCGACGGGCGGCAGGTCGTGGTGAGTGGAAAAAGGGCAGTGGTACTCGATGCGAGGCGCAGCATAACGCTGGCTGCCACCGATCTATTGGGCGCGTTTTTCGACACCACCTATGCCTATCGTTTCGGACCACCTTCGCATGACGTGACAGTGGCCCGGTTGAAGGATGCCGAAGGCGGCGACGTTGTCGCCGAGGCCTTTCATTTTCCGTTGGGGCACATGCCCGCGCTGCATGAGGCGACGATCGAGGCAAAGCTTTCCAAAGACAGGGATGGCGCCTGGATCCTGCAGCTTTCCAGCGATCGGCTGGCGCAGTCGATTTCGATCAGTGTCAAGGGTTTTAGGGTCGCAGAAAACGGTTTTCATCTGGCCCCGGCTTTCATGAAACAGGTGGCCCTGTTGCCTGTGGCACGCATGGATCCGGAAAGTGTCCCGAGCGGCTCGGTCACCTTTCTCGGCACCGACCATGTCACTCGTTTTTAAGACCATTGTCGACAGCGACAGGCTGCGTCAGGAGTTCTCAGCGATCTCGGAAGCAGCGACAGGCTGCGTACACATGCCAGGCGGAGAAACGGCAGTGACCGACAATGCCATGTGGCGGATGGCCGACAGATAGGTCTCTCGCGCATAGGCGGGCGTGAGATTGTGATCGGCAGCAGGGATCATCGTCACGGAAACATTGGGAAAATCGGCAAGCCGACCACCGCCCTGACCGAAATAATAATCGAACTCTTCAAGCCCGTAGTCGTTTTCGCTGTAGAGCAACGCCACAGGCTTGTTTTCCCGCTGCAATCGGCAGAACAGTGCCTGCACGGAGCGGCCATGCGGCAGCAGAAAGCGCACACTTCCTGCCGCGCGGTTGCAGATGCGCGCCCAAAGCGCCCTTCCGATATGGGAAAGCGCACTGCCAAAATTGACCTCGCCCCGGAGTAGCCGTTTCACCGTTTCCAGACGCAAGGCGCGCGCACCGTATTCACCGAGGCTACGGCCGGCATTATTGACGGCCTCCTCTACCGAACGACCAGCTTTCCAGCGGAACGTGGCGATATTGACGGCCACGACGCCGGAAATCCTGTCATCGGATTCGGCACATTGCATGGCGATATAGGCACCACTGCAACGACCGGCAGCGATAACCGGCTGCATTTGGCGGGACAGAAGGAAGGTTACCGCTTCCTGCAGGTCGAGATTTTGGCCGGAACCGTAAAGCACCTGTTCCGGTTCACCCGGACGCGGCGGGCTATCACCGGCGTTGGCGGTGTCGAAACGCAAGGAGGCGATGCCGGAACGCGCCAGTTCGCGCGCGACAAGAAGTGTGCTGCGGCCCCAGCCACAATGGCGATCGTAGGCAGAGGTGATGAAGACGACCGCTGCGCCCTGCCGTTCGCCCTTCGGTTCGCACAAGACACCGGAAAGCCGCTGATACTGACCGAAGCGCACCGGCGTTTCACAAAAGCCTTCGCCAACAAGTGCCAAAGCGGGCAATGGCCGAGCGGCCGTGCCGGACAGCAAATTCTTTGTGGAAGGGAGAGATGTTATCCAGGAAACGAGGTTCTCGACGAGGGATTGAGCCGGTTTTGCTGCCAGAGGATTGGAAACCAATCGGTCATAACCTTCGAAATTCTGGCGTGTGACATCCGCACCCAATATTTTCAGATGTGCGGCAAACGCCGCGTCCGCCGGACGATCCGACCGCTCGACAACAAGGCAATGAGAGGCCGGTACGGCCTTGAGGCCAAGCAGATCGACCTTGCGGATTTCGTCTGCAATGGAAGACGGCATCGTAAGGGAGGCAATTGATACTCCCTGTCTGTTTCGCTGCTCGTCGGCAAGGCCAAGGTTTTCATCGACCACCGTTGACCACAACGCCAATTCACGCAGATGCATTCGGCCGGACGTGACCGGTGCCAGAAAGACCATCGCCTCGATATCATCCAGAAGCGGCGCGGCTTCCACCGCCACGATAGCGCCGAGCCCTTGCGTGATGACGGCGATCCTCTGGCAACCGGAAAGGCGGCGCAGTTCGCCTGCCGCCTGCACGAGGCTTTGCGTCCATGCTGTCAGACCCTGCAGATCGCAAGTGCCGTCCAGCGCGTCACCCGTATCGGGATAATCGAAACGCAGACTGGCAATTCCGCGGTCGGACAGTTTTTCCGACATGATTCGCCAGAATTTTCGCGTGCACATTTCTTCCAGCCCCCAAGGGCTGGCAAACAAAACAGCGAGATCAACTGGCTTGGCGTGTTCAGCAGGGGGCGAATAAAGACCAACCGTGCCGGCAAACGTGACAGGCATGGCAGCAGAGCGCGGCAGAACCAGAGGTAGGGTCATTTCAAGTAATCCGTCAGCCGGACAGGCTCTGGAACCATTTCGCGATAGCGGACCTTATAAAACCATCCAGAAAACAGTCAGATCAAGTCCGCATGATCAGAAAATCCTAGCATCCTTACATGCATAAATGCTTAAACTTTACGCGACAGCTTTAGGTTTTGCGATTTGCAAAATCCCGTGGCTATTGCACGTGTAAAAGCGCTGCAACAACAAGGATGAAGTGCAGCCTATGGACGTACGGCCCGAGTGCCCTAATCTTGTCATAGAGTACCTTTCGGAGAGTTGAATGTCCGACCTTCCTGCCGAGACGATCCCCCCAGCTCAGCACAAGGACGAAAGCACGCCTTTAACGACGATCGAACAGATTCTTCGTGAGCATTTCGGCCTATCCGGCAACGCCGAGCCGATTGCAAACGAACCACATGCTTACGTGATCGACAACGGTCATATGCGCTACCGACTGGATGTCAGCGCAGCAGAGAGCGAAGCGGACCTGTCGCTCGAGGCAAAGGTCTTGCGGCATCTCGCCCGAAAGGCTGATGCGCCCGATGCACCCGAACCGGTCGCCGCGCAGAACGGCCAGGATGTCGTGGCTTTAGACGGGAGCGGCAAGGCCATTCGTCTGACCACCATTCAAGACGGGACCGAACTGTCAGAAGCACACAGACTGGATGCCGAAGATATAGCCGGGATCGGCCGACTGGCCGGCGCAACAGCAAAGAGCCTGTCCGATTTCGAAGAGCCGGGACTTGAACGTTCCGTCGATGCGGATCTGAGGCACGCCGGACCGGTTGTGTTGCGGCTTTTGAGCGGTGTCGATGACCACGCAATACGTGATCCGATTGCCAAGGTTCTGGTCACGGCATTGCGGCAGGTCCAGCCGCTTGGCCCCATGCTGCGCATTCAACCGGTGCACCACGACCTGACACTCTCGCGAATGCGAGGCCGAATGACGGAAGACGGCAACTGGCGCGCCGAGGGCATTACGGATGTTGGCGGTGTGGTCAGCGGCTGGCTGGTTGCAAGCCTTGCGGTGACCTGTGCCGACCTTATTGCTCGCGGCGGCGATGACCCTTTCGACATTTTGCCGGCCGTGCGTGCCTTCCACGACATTCATGCGTTGACGGAACCCGAATTGCAGGCCCTGTGGCCGCTGATCATCGCGCGTGCCTGCGTGCTTGCCGCCCAGGCAGAACATGATGCGATTGCCGCTGCAGCAACTGACGGCGACAATGGTGAAATCCACATCTCAGATGGTCACATTGGCAAAAAGGTATTTGCACTGGCGACGGGCGTTCATCCGGCACTGATGGAAGCAGCCATTCTGGATGTGATCGAGTTCGACACGGGCAATCTGGCGATTCTGTCTGAGGACATATGCCGACTGCTACCGGAAATCGATGTCGAACAAATCCGTCTTGTCGATCTGGGCATCGACAGTCCGCTTCTGATTGATGGGAATTGGACCGACCCGGAAATCGACTGGCGGCTGCTGGCCCGGATTTCGTGGGAAACCCACATGGGCGCCACCCGCTATGGCGAATACCGGTTCTCCCGCAGCATCGACGGCCAGGGCGGCGACATTGATAATTTCGCCCTCCATGTGGACATCTGTGTACCGGCCGGCAGTGTGGTGGTGGCGCCGTTTGGCGGCATGCTCAAGGAGGTTGGCCAGCAGCTGGTTCTTGTCGGTCGCGAAGCCACGCTTTATCTCGAAGGTCTTGTCTGCCCGCTGACTGAGGGCATGGCGCTTTTTGCAGAGGATGCGATAGGCTCAGTCGCCGGCGCCGAAGGATCCGTGGGCGGGTTGCGTATCCGGCTCTGCCGCAATCCGGAAATCGTGCCGCCGCTGTTCAGCACCCCTGCGCGCGCCGCCGCGTGGCGCAGGTTATGCCCCTCGCCGTCACAACTTCTGGGTATCGATATCGATGCGCCGCCTGCGAAACGCGGCGAACCGGTGCGGGGCTGGCGGGACAATGTTTATGATGGGACCGGCAAAGCCTCTGTCGATCTTTCCGGCGCAGCCGGAATTGTCGGCCACGGTCATCCGGCGCTGGCCAGCGCCGCTTATCGCCAATGGTCGTTGTTGTCAGGCCAGATCGTTTCCTCCGCCGAACAGCGGTTTCGCGAGCAGTTGCTGAAAACCTTGCCGCAAGGACTGGATGTGATCGCCGCCATTGGCAGTGAACGCGAAATGATGGAATTGGCGCATACCCTTTTGCGAAGTGACGACCGCCAGCCGGGCTTTTTTGACTTGGAAGATGGAATTGCTGAAAATTCCACACCGGCTTTACGCATTGCCGACGAAAGGCTGACGGGTTTTGGCCGTACCGGCCGGCATTTCTGGCAATTCGAGCAGGACGAGGTTTTGCCCGATATAGTGGTAACGGGTAGCATCTTGCCCGGAAAATCGCTGGCGGCCCTGGTGACCAGGGGCGACATGGGCACCGAGGACGAATGCAGGACTGATCTGATCGATGCAGTGGATTATGCGGTGGCGACAGCGGCTCTTGCCGCATTGCGCGATGAAGGGCTTCAGGAGAATGCCAGACTGGTCGGCAACTATCTGCGTTCGGCACTGGAACCACTGACCGGCCGGTATGGCGTTGAACTTCGCGGCGAGGGCTTGGCGATCGCGATGGCCTTCCCCGATTCGGATGCAGGAATCCTGGCCCGAGCTCTGGGCAAGCATGGTTTTGCGATGCCCCAGACTGACGATCCGCAACTCCTTTCTTTACGTCCGCCGCTTTGCCTGGATCGTTCTTCCGCGGAAAAATTTGCGGAAATGCTGTCCATTCTTCTTTCCGAGCGGGAAAAAGCAGGCGGAAAAGACAATGAAAACAGTGCGGCGGATGTTGGTGAAGAGAATGATAAGGACAGTCCCTTGTCCGCCGAGATGACCGTCACTATCTAGATCCAGCTGTCAGAACGGCAATTTTGCGAATGAGATTTCACAAACTTGCCGTGATCCTGTCATCATAAAGAAAAATATTCTAGATAAATTGATTTTCGTTGATCGAAAATGGGTTTCGTCGTAGAGAAGATTCAATACTGGAATTTTTGATTCCAGTTTGATCCTAACGCAACGCCAGAAAGGGAGAGTGACATGCTTATGACTACCGGCACAATCGCCACTCTTAAACCCGGCGTGCGTCGACTTAAACGCGTGGAATGCGTCTCCTCTCCACGCTGTCGAATGTGACGATCACCGTTCACGGTCTTTAAGAAGTCCTCGGTTTTCTGAAATCAAGTCATTTCGCAGTGCTGCTGTGTAGCGCGGTATCTGCTGGAGTCTGCCTAATGCGAAAGCAAGTTATTGAATACGGCGGCGAACCCGTCGGGATTGTCGTGCCGGATGAAAACCGGTTGAAGTTCATCGCTGTGAAATTTCACGTTATTGATCTGGACGAGCAGCGTTTTGGTTCGGCCGATGAAGTGAAAGTCGCCATTCACGACCACCTGGCTCGTTCGCGCGCCGCAAACCCGGCGCATGCATGATCGTGCCAGGCATGATGCAGCCGTGTTGTCGAAAACGCCGGAAATCCGGCCCAAAATCATAAAAGCCGCTCCATGTTGGGCGGCTTTTTTGTTTGGCGCAATTCGGTTCGGCCGAATCAGAACGCCGTAAACGTCATGGTTGTCAGCGAACGCTCGATCCCTGGAATGCAGGCAATCTTCTCGTTGACGAAACGGCCGATCTCTTCGCCTTCCGGCAGGTAGACCTTGGCCAGAAGATCCCAATCACCGCTGGTGGAGTAGAGTTCCGACACCAGTTCGGTCTTGTAGATGGCGTCGGCCACCTCGTAGGTCTTGCCGGGAGTGCAGCGCAGTTGCACGAAAATCGGTTTCATCAAAAACGTCCCATAGGTCAGGCCGCACTTAAGCAGCCAAGGATTGGATGTCCGACTATTGGCCGATCATGCCTCCGTTCGCAAGCGATCCCGTATCTTTGTATCAGCGGCAATCTCCTCTAGCAGCCATGTGCGAAAAGCCGTGAGCGGCGGATAGGAGACACGATCCGGCGGACAGGCGAGATGATAACCGCTCGTCTGCATGCCGCCATTTTCGATGGCCGACACCAGCAGAGCCTGTTCGAGTTCGCGCGCGATCAGGAAACGCGGCAGAAGCGCCACCCCCAGCCCGGCAACCACTGCCTCGACCATCGGGGCGAACTGGTCGAACAACATGCCATGCAGGCTTTCGAACGGCGTGGCGTGGCTGGTGAACCACGTTTCCCACGCGTCAGGCCGCGTATTGAGATGCAGGATCGGTGCGCGCAAAACATCGGTCGGGCCGGAAAGTCCGTGCCGCGTCTTAAAATCCGGGCTGCAGACAGGAACCACATCCTCCTGCAAAAGGAAGGTCAGTTCGGCGCCCGGCCAGTGAGCAGTCCCGAAATGGATGGCGGCATCGAGCGTATCGAAGCGGAAATCGAACGGTTCCAGCCGGGTTATCAGGTTGACCATCATGCCCGGATGTTTTTTCGAAAAACGGCCGATGCGCGGCGTCAGCCAGCGCGCTCCGAAAAACGGCAGGACGGCAAGATTGAGCGTGCCACCGGAGGGATTGGCGCGCAAATTGAGCGAGGCACTGGATATGCGCCGCAATGCCTCACGCACTTCCCGCGCATAAGTATCGCCGGCAAGCGTCAAACGGATCGTCTGGCGCTCGCGCAGGAAAAGTGCTGCGCCGAGCTGGCTTTCGAGCGCCGAAATCTGGCGGCTGACGGCGCTTTGCGTCAGGCCGAGTTCCTTCGCGGCGGCCGTGACGCTGCCGGTGCGGGACGCAGCTTCGAATGCGATCAGCAGCGAGAATGACGGAAAGAAGCGCCTTGGCGGCAGCATGTCATTCCTCCAGCGAATGACGTGTTGAAAACATGTCGATATTCACGGTTAAACTGCGGCTGTAAAGATGGTGGCATCGCGTCAATCGGATATCGCATCATGCTCGACAATCCACGTTCGCACGGCCTTTGGGAAAAGACGGCTCCTGCAGCACCGGTGACGACCCGCCTTGAAGGATTAGAGACGGCGGATGCGGTGATCGTGGGGGGCGGTTACACAGGTCTTTCGGCAGCGTTGCATCTGGCCGAGGCAGGTGCAGGTGTTGTGCTCCTTGAGGCAACCGAGATCGGTTTTGGCGGGGCGGGCCGTAATGTCGGGCTGATCAATGCCGGCATGTGGGTGATGCCTGACGATTTTCCTAAAGAGCTCGGCCCGGTTTACGGCGAACGTGCCCTGACGCTGCTGGGCAACGGGCCGAGGCTGGTGCGCGAAATGATCAGCAAGCACCAGATCGAGTGTGAGCTTGTCGAAAACGGCACGCTGCATATGGCGGTGGGGCCTGAAGGATTGAAGGAACTGGAGGAACGTGCCCGCCAGTGGCAGAGCCGTGGCGCGCCCGTCTCCATTCTCGGTGCCGCCGAAACTGAACGTCGTGTTGGCAGCAGTGCCTATGCCGGCGCCCTTCTGGACATGCGAGCCGGCACACTGCAGCCGCTGGCCTATGCGCGCGGTCTGGCGCATGCGGCGGTGAAGGCAGGCGCAAAACTGTTCACTGGCAGCGCCGTCACATCAGCGGATATAAACGGCGAGAAACATGTGGTGCGCACCGCGCAGGGCGCGGTTTCAGCCGATTGGGTAATCGTCGCCACCGACGCCTACAGCACCGGACCATGGAGCGTGATCCGCAACGAACAGGTGCACTTGCCCTATTTCAACCTCGCAACCAGACCGCTCTCCGATAATATTCTGCGCTCCATCCTGCCTGGCCGTGAAGGCTGCTGGGACACGAAGGAAGTGCTCTCCTCCTTCCGCATGGATCGCGGCGGACGTCTGGTTTTCGGCAGTGTCGGCGCACTGCGCGGCCCGGGGACGGCTGTCCACAAAAGCTGGGCGAAACGTTCGCTGGCACGGCTGTTTCCGCAACTTGGAGATATTGAATTCGAAGCCGAATGGTACGGACAGATCGGCATGACCGACAATGCCCTGCCACGCCTGCATAAATTCGACCGCAATGTCATCGGCTTCTGCGGCTACAACGGCCGCGGCATTGCGCCGGGAACGACTTTTGGCAAGGTTCTGGCCGAGCATGTTCTGGGGCGCATCAGTGAAGCGGACATGCCGCTGCCGATAAGCGATCCGAAACTGCCATCGCTCAGACCGCTGAAGGAAGCCTATTACGAAGCGGGTGCCCAGATCGCCCATTTCGCCGGCGAACGCTTCTGACCGCGACAACAAATATCCTTCACCGCGATTGCCTCAGCCGTCGCCACTTGTACATTGCTCGCAATCACGACGTTCTCGAAAAGAGAGCGCACTCAAAAAACTGGAGACCGACATGACCCTTGCCACACTCGACCTCGCCGCCGACGTGGACCGCATTCTGGCCGATCTCGGCGTGGCAACCTCCCGCTACAAGGGCGGCACTCTGGCCGTTCGCTCTCCCGTCACCGGCAAGGAAATCGGTACGCTGCCGGAGCATTCGGCCATGGATGCCAAGGCCGCAATCGAAAAAGCCCAAACGGCGTTTCTGGCATGGCGCAAGGTGCCCGGCCCCAAGCGCGGTGAACTGATCCGTCTTCTCGGCGAGGAACTACGTTCGGCCAAGAATGCGCTTGGTGAACTCGTTTCGATCGAAGTCGGCAAGGTCACGTCGGAAGGTCTCGGCGAAGTGCAGGAGATGATCGACATCTGCGATTTCGCCGTCGGCCTGTCGCGCCAGCTTTATGGCCTGACCATAGCCACCGAACGCGCCGACCACCGGATGATGGAAACCTGGCATCCGCTCGGTGTCGTCGGCATCATTTCCGCCTTCAACTTTCCAGTCGCCGTCTGGTCATGGAATTCGGCCCTGGCGCTGGTCTGCGGCAATTCCACCGTCTGGAAACCTTCTGAAAAGACACCGCTGACGGCGCTTGCCACACAGGCAATCTTTGAAAAGGCCGTGAAACGCTATCGCGACGCCGGTTACGACGCGCCCGAAAACCTTTCGACGCTTTTGATCGGTGGCCGTGAGATCGGTGAAGTGCTGGTCGATCATGAACAAGTGCCGCTGATTTCCGCCACCGGTTCCACCGCCATGGGCCGGATCGTCGGGCCGCGCGTCGCGCAGCGTTTTGGCCGCTCGATCCTTGAACTCGGCGGCAACAATGCCGCGATCGTCACCCCAACTGCCGATCTGGACCTGACGCTGCGTGGCGTCGCCTTTTCCGCCATGGGCACGGCCGGCCAGCGTTGCACGACGCTGCGTCGGCTATTCGTGCATGACAGCGTTTACGACCAGCTGGTGCCCCGCCTGATCAAGGCTTACCAGTCTGTCACCATCGGCAGTCCGCTGACGGCAGGCAATCTCGTCGGCCCACTGATCGACAAGGCGGCATTCGACAAGATGCAAAGCGCTTTGGATGCCGCACGTACTGCCGGCGGCAATGTTTCGGGTGGCGAGCGGGTTCTCTCCGACGATGCCGCCGACGCTTATTACGTGCGCCCGGCCATCGTGGAAATGCCGGGCCAGACGGGACCGGTTAAGGACGAAACCTTTGCGCCGATCCTCTACGTGATCAGATATTCCGATTTCAACGACGCGATCGACCTGCACAATGACGTGCCGCAAGGCCTTTCGTCCTCGATCTTCACCAACGACATGCGCGAGGCAGAAAGTTTTGTGTCGTCGCAAGGCTCGGATTGCGGCATCGCCAATGTCAATATCGGCCCGTCCGGTGCTGAAATCGGCGGTGCATTCGGTGGTGAAAAGGAAACCGGCGGCGGCCGCGAATCGGGTTCCGACGCCTGGCGCGCCTATATGCGCCGCGCCACCAACACGCTGAACTACGGCCGTACCTTGCCGCTGGCGCAGGGCGTCAAGTTCGACATCGACTGATCGCCCGGATGACCGCAAGTCTGCGCAATCTGCTGACCGATATCGAGGGCGTGGCCGTTGGCCATGCTACTGACCTTGTGCTCGGCTCAGGCGTGACGGCCATCGTTTTCGACAAGCCGGTGATCGCATCCGGCAGCGTTCTGGGCGGTGCGCCGGGCGGGCGAGACACCGCACTTCTCGACCCGTCCATGACCGTCGAGACGGTGGATGCCTTCGTGCTCTCCGGCGGCTCAGCCTTTGGCCTGGATGCCGCTGGCGGCGTCCAGGCGGGTCTTCGCCAAATCGGACGAGGTCTGACGGTCGGCACCACAAAAGTGCCAATCGTGCCGCAGGCGATCCTGATGGATCTGCTCAATGGCGGAAACAAAGACTGGGGTCGGCATTCTCCCTATCGCGATATGGGTTTTCAGGCTTTCGAAGCCGCCAAGTCAGGTGACTTTGCGCTCGGCACGGTCGGTGCCGGAACGGGCGCGACCACCGCCACATTCAAGGGTGGCATCGGTTCAGCAAGCGCCAGAACGAAAGCCGGACACACGGTGGCGGCTTTGGTGGCAGCCAATGCACTGGGATCCGTCACGATCGGCGACAGCCCGCATTTCTGGGCGGCGCCATTCGAGCGGGAAAAAGAATTCGGCGGACTGGGAATGCCCGCCACATTCGATACGGACATGCGCCTGAAGGGTATCAACGTGACGGCGACGACGGTCGGTGTCGTGCTGACAGACGCGGTGCTGACCAAGGCTCAGGCGCACCGACTGTCCATTCTGGCCCATGACGGACTGGCCCGCGCTGTGCTGCCCGCCCACCTGCCCTTTGACGGCGATACGATGTTTGCTGCTGCCACGGCTAAGAAGCCGGTGACGGATGTGGCGGAACTGATGGAGATTTTTCATCTTGCTACGCTGGTGACGGCACGGGCAATTGCGCGCGGCGTATACGAGGCGACTGCGCTGCCCGTGAAAAGTGCGCAGGCGGCGTGGCAGGATCGATTCGGGAAGGACTGATTGTTTCCCGTGGAAACGAACGATGCAACCGCGCTGAATTATCTTGGTTTAACTGCTCAAGCGTTTCACGCCAACGGCAGAAAAGGCAGAGCGTTCTGGAGCCTCGGCCCTGGCTTATTCAGCCCCTTGCAACTCTTCGAGCAGGGCACTGATTTCGCACATTAAACCGGTACTGTTATAGGCAAGCACCACGCCGCCTGAGCCACCCAGGCCGGCACTGATCAATTTCGAGCCAAACCCCTTGCGGTCGGGCGGCACGACCGCCGGCCCTTTGGTTTCCCGCCAGGTCATGCGTAGCGTCTGGCCGAGCCCGCTTCCTTCAATGCGCCAGTTGAGATCGACGCTACCGCCGCCGACCGACAGGGAGCCATGTTTCAAGGCATTGGTGGTCAATTCGTGAAGCAGCAGCGCGACATTCAGCGCGGCTTTCGAGCCGATCTCGACATCCGGACCCTCAAGTCGGATACGACCTCCAACACCCGCACCATTGACCGCAGCATTCGCGACATCGCCAAAAAGAGCAGCCTTCCAGCTGGATTGCAGCAGGATATCATGCGCAGAACTGAGCGCCATCAACCGCTGCTGCAAGGTTTGCCCACGTGCCTGATCGTTGGAGCCTTTCAACGTATGCGAGGTGATGGCCGTGACCATCGCAAACAGGTTCTTCACACGGTGACCGAGTTCCGCAGTCAGAAGCTGCTGAATCTCCTGCGTTTCTCGCAGGGTCGCTACGCTCGCTTCGAGTGCCTTTTCGCGCTCCCGCAAAGCCTCTTCGGCAATTGTGCGCTCCAGCAGATCGGCCGCCTGCCGTGCCAGAATATCCAGCAGGCGGAGGTCGCGTTCCGACGGCTGATGCGGCTGGTCCCAATGTGTTGAAATCATACCAAGAAGAGTGCCATCACGCGCGAGCAGCGGCGTGGTTTGAGCCGAGCGGATACCCGCGCTCCGGAACGCTGCCAAATCGGGTGTGCCCGCAATTTCCTCCCAGCTCTCGAAATCCGGAATGATGGCACGTTGCCCGTATTTCAGTGCCTGAGTGCAACTGCTCAAGGCTTTTGGCGTCACCCACTGCCAGACCGCCCTATCCTCGGCGCTCAACCCGCGTGACACAAGCAAATGAAGACCACTTGCCGCGCCATCCTCGGTTTTTCGCAACAGCTGCATGGTGCCGAATTGCGATTGTGTGATCGATATCGCGGCATCGACAATCTTGCCGTAAAGCGCTTGGCGATCCTGTTCTCCGATCAGATCGACACTGATTGCATGCAGCAATTCGATGTCTGACGTCTCGCTCAGCGAGCCGCTGGCCTGCCTATCCGTGTTGACGATACGAAGGTTGACCATTGAGGACCCATGGAAACTGATTGACCGCACATTTCACACCATAGCCGATATCGCTTTTAGACGATAGACAGCCGCCCATAACGTTCTCGTCGCAAATTTGTTCCGGCGCATCTTCGAGAAACGTGATGTCACAATGGCAGGCAGCCGAGCCTCAAGCAGTTTGCTCCTGTGACTTCATGAAACGTACGGTCGCGAACCACAGCACCACACCAATGGCAAGCAGGATTGCGGCGATCGTATATTGGACCGGCTCGCGGCCGGTCCATGGGCCGACGAGGAAGAGGCAGCTGGCAGTGCCGACAACTGGCAGGAACGTCGGGGTGCGGAAATGTTTGTGGCCGACCTTGTCCTTGCGCAGCACCAGAACCGCGACATTGACGAGGGCGAAGACACCGAGCAGCAACAGCGCAGTGGTGCCGCCAAGCTCCTTTACGCCACCGGCAAACGTAATGAGGCCGACAGCAAGCAGAGTGGTGAAGCCGATGGCGATATAGGGCGTACGGCGCGCCTTGTGGACTTTTCCGAGCGACGCCGGCAGGACGCCTTCGCGGCTCATGCCGTAGATCAGGCGGCTGGCCATCATCATGTTGATCAAGGCCGAATTGGCGACGGCGAACATGGTGATGACGCCAAAAATGCTGATCGGGAAGTTCGGCGCACCGGCCTGAACGACCTTTAGGAGCGGCGTTTCTCCTTCGCCCAGATCGGCAGCGGAGACGAGCGTGATGGCCGAGATGGCAACGAGGATATAGATGACGCCGGTGATGACGAGGCCGCCGAGCAGAACCTTTGGAAAGATGCGGCTGGGCTGTTTACATTCCTCAGCCATGTTGACCGAATCCTCAAATCCGACCATGGCGAAAAATGCGAGAGTGGTGGCGGCCACCACCGACCAGATGACGCCGTGATCACCGGCAGGTTCAAATGTCCAGACACGCGAAACATCGCCCTGGCCATTGCCGATTGCCCAGAAACCGATGCCGATGATGATGAACAGGCCGGTCAGTTCGACCACCGTCAGCAGCACGTTCATCTTCACGCTTTCACCAACACCGCGGAAATTGATGAGAGCGACGGCAGCGATGAAGAAGAGCGCCACGCCGGTGACGCCATATGCACCGAAATCGAACCCGGTGGCGGCGGTGAAATTGGACGCGAAGGCGCGTGATGCAGTCGAAGCTGAAGTGATGCCCGATGACATGACCGCAAAAGCGACGATGAAGGTGAGGAAGTGGACGCCAAAAGCCTTGTGCGTATAAAGCGCGGCGCCGGCGGCCTGCGGATATTTGGTGACGAGCTCGAGATAGCTGCAGGCTGTGACAAGCGCCACGGCAAAGGCAATCAGGAAGGGCAGCCAGACAACACCACCTACTTCCGCCGCGACCTGACCGGTGAGCGCATAGATACCGGTGCCGAGAATATCGCCGACGATGAAAAGCAGCAGCAGGCCGGGGCCGATCATGCGATTGAGTTCGGTTTTCGGCTCGGCCGAATCATCCGGCTTGGTCACGGGTGTGGTCATCGGGCGTCCTCCTCCAGCGTCGATCACGCTCAACGCCGAGAAGGGGCGGAGGTTCCGGAATTGCGAAAGCGCAAGCTGAGAAGGTTAAGGGTTTGAAAGGTTTGAGCCGAGAGAGGCGTTTTGACGGTTCCTCGGCTACAGAATGGCTGCCCCATTCCAAAGAGCAGATGCTGAAAAAAATCAGCTTCGCCGCGCCGCCAGAAGCCCGTGTAAAACCCGCGCCGTTTCCTTTGCGCCATCCATGCGGATATCGATAGAGGATGGTGGCGGCAGCTTCAAAGCTTCGGCAATCGCCGCCGACATGCTTTCCCTTGATAGCGACGCTTCTTCCACCACGGCCGCCAGGCCCATCGCCTTCAACTTTTCCGCACGCTCCGTCTGCTCCGTTTCGCCACCGGTGGCGAAGGGAACAAGGAGCAAGCGGCAGGACGTCTGGAGAAGATCGCCCACCGTATTGTAGCCAGCCTGCGAGATGGAGAGCGTTGCGGCCGCAAGAAGGTTCGGAAAATCCGGGCGAAAGCGGAACAATGCGATATTGTCCGCCGTGTTTCCGGCGAGGCGGTCGAAATCCGCCTGCGGCAGGTTGGGACCAGTAATAACGCACCATTTCAGCTCGGGATCGAAATCGGCAGATGCCGCCACAGCCGCTTCCATCAGCGCCGCGCCAACCACGCCGCCACCAGCGGACACGACGATATCGTAACGTTCCTCAGACGGCTTGGGCGCCGGCGGCGCGACCATGCCGGTATAGATGACCCGATCAGCAATCTCATCTGCGAGCGGGAACGTGTCCTCTATGCGAGCAAAAGTCGGGTCACCGTGGACGAGCACGTGGTCGAAATGGTTTTGCACCAGGTCGACAGTTTCCCGATCGCGACCGGGTTTGCGGTTTTCCTGCAGGATATCGCGCACCGAGGCGCAGACGATCGGGCGCGGATTGGCAGCATTTATGGCATCCAGCAGCGGCAGAAGCTCGAATCGAACCTGACGGCGACCGAACGGAAAGGCTTCGGTGATCACCACATCCGGCTGGATACGATGGAAGGCATCGAGCAGCATTTTGGTGCGGGTTTCTTCAAAAGCCTTGTCGACCGGCGTGCCATCCACCTGTGCCAGACCGGCAAATTCCACACCCGTTGCGACTGGCGGCAATTCGATGTGATCGATGCCTGGCCCCGGAAAGCCTTTGACCGGCAGACCACCGGTCACCAGCGTAACGGCAAAACCATCCTCCACCAGAGCCCTTGCGATGCGGCTGGCGCGAGCGAGATGGCCGATGCCGAGCAGGTGCTGGACATAAAAAAAGACGCGTGGCTGACGGTTAGCGGTTGTCATATCAGGCCTTTCCGCGATGAGCGGCAAACAACGTCTCGAGCTGGCGAATGCTGGCGCGGTGATCGAATTCGTGGCGCACGCGATGTTCGGCGGCAGCGCCCAGACGCTGGCGCAATGCCGGGTCACGGATCATCCGTTCGAGGGCAGCGGCCAGCGCCGCTGCATCTTCCGGCGGCACGAGCAGTCCGTTTTCGCCATCGACAAACAGTTCGGAAATACCGGCCTGGGCAGTGGCCACGCAGGCCATGCGCTGGCTGGCGGCTTCGACCAGAACATTCGGCAGGCCATCACGATCGCCATCATCGGTGATACGAGAGGCAAGCGCAAAGACGTCGCTATTGCGATCGTGTTCCAGCACTTCCACCTGGGCCATGGCGCCGAACCATTCGATGCGATCGGTCAGGCCAAGCTTTTCCGCCTGTGCCTTCAGGGCCAGCAGCTGTTCTCCGCCGCCGATATGGCGGAACCGCCAGTGCAGATCTTTCGGCAGAAGCGCCAGAGCGTTGAGAAGCGTGTCGTAACCCTTCTTTTTCACGGCGCGGCCGACGGAAAGAATAATGGCCGGATCATCGGCGGAAGAACCATCCCGGACATTCTGTTTTCCGGCAAAAACCGGGAAACGATCGAGATCGAGGCCGTGATAGCTGAGGTTGACGATACCGTCGCGGCCGGCCAGTTCAGTCAGGTGATCGAAGCCGGCGCGGGTGCAGGTGACGGCCCAGTTGGCTTGCTCAAGTTTTCCCTGCAGATCCCAGGCGGGAGAGGTCCAGATATCCTTGGCATGGGCCGAGACAGACCATGGAATATTGGCGATCATGCCCGCATAGGCACCGACCGAGGCCGGTGTGTGGATGAAATGCACATAAAGCCAATCGGCATCCGCCGGCCACTCGGCCACCAGCACGGCAGCCTGACCGAACCGGCGAAAACGGTTGCGAGAGAAATCGCGAGACAGGTCTGAGAAGAACTGGCGCAATGCCTTGCCGAAACCGGGTTTACGCGCAGCCTTGGCGAGCGAGCACAGAACCCGAAGCGGTTCCTCGTGCAGATATTCCGGCAGGTATTTGACCGGTGCACGGATCTCGTCATGGATGGGATGACGTTTCTTGTCGGTGGGACGACGCATGGAAAACAGTTCCAGCGACAACCCGGCCCGTTCCAGCCCCAAGAGTTCCTGCGCGATAAATGTTTCCGAAAGGCGCGGATAGCCCTTCAGGATGACGACGATCTTCTTCAATTCCGGCATGGGAGGGTTCAGCCCTGCACGACCGTGAGATGATCACCATCACGGCGCTTCATCCAGTCGCCGACCATGGACGAGATATGGGCAAGCCCCTCAAGCCTGAGGCTTGGATCGCCGGCAGAAGGTGCAGGCTGGTCAAGAAGCGTTCGCAACGCCTGCGCCATACGCTTGGGATCGGCCGATTCCTCCGGCAGCAGCATGGTGACGAGGCCAAGCTCGGTGGCGCGCTGGGCACGAATCAATTGCTCTTCGCGCGGTTGGGTGCGTGGCACGATCAGCGCCGGTTTGTCGAAGGAGAGGATTTCGCAATAGGTGTTGTAACCGCCCATGGCGACGACGGCCTTGGCATTGGCGACCAGATCTTCCATGCGGTTGTCGAATTCGATCACCTCGAGCGGACCGACACGCGCGGCGGCTTCCTGCAGCCGGTGGCGCTGTTCCGCCGGCATATAGGGACCAAGAACAATCAGTGCCTTTTGCGTGAAGGTCGGATCGGCTTCGTAACCGGCAATGACTTCCTGAACGAGATCGGCGCCATCACCGCCGCCACCTGTAGTGACGAGAATGTAATCGCCCTTCTGGCGGTGATCGGACTGCACGCCCTCGCCGACGGCGCGTTGCAGAAAGCCGACGAAACTCATTTTCGAGCGGACATTCTGTGGCGCATCGAGGCCGACCAGCGGATCATAGAACTCAGGTGGGCCATAAACCCAGATATCGTCGTAATACTGGCCGATCTTGCGCATCACATCGTTGCGCTGCCATTCCTTGTCGAGCAGATGCGGTGCATCCATGACTTCGCGCAGGCCGAGAACCAGCTTTGTGCCGCGGGTTTTCAGGTAAGCCAGCGTATCCTCGACCTCACCGCGCAGACCGAGCGGCTCCTTGTCGATGATAAAAATGTCGGGATCGAAGGTTTCGGCCGTGTGACGAATGATCGACTGGCGCATCTTCAGGGTTTCCTGAAGATCGATATGCTGGTCCATCGACGTGTATTCGCCGTTGCGCAGCTTGATGACGGAAGGGATCTTCACGAAATCGACGCGCGCGCGATAATCGAAGGCGCCGGCGATCGTGGCGCCGGAAATGATCAGTACGTTGAGGCCACGATAATCCTCGACCAGCGAATGGGCGATGGCGCGACAGCGGCGCAGATGGCCGAGTCCGAATGTGTCATGGCTGTACATGAGGATGCGAGCGTTATCGAGACGGCGCGTCATGTGGGTCTTTCGTTACAGATAATACGAATGCGTTGCTTGTCACTTGTAGGGATCGGCTGCGTCGCGCAAGCCGTCTCCCAGAAAGTTGAATGCCAGGATCACTACGATGACCGGGATAACCGGGAAGAGGAGCCATGGGTAGAGGGCAATCACGTTAACCGTCCGCGCTTCCGTGAGCAAGACACCCCAGCTTGTGATCGGTGCACGCAGACCAAGTCCAAGGAAGCTTAGCGTGGTTTCTCCGAGGATCATGCCGGGGATGGCGAGCGTGGCGCTGGCGATCAGATGTGACATGAAGCCGGGCACGAGATGGCGACCGATGATGCGCGTCTTGCTCGCCCCCATCAGCTGCGCGGCAAGGACATAGTCCTCCTCGCGCAGGGAAAAAAGCTTTGAGCGAACCGCTCTCGCCAAGCCCGTCCAATCCAACAGGCCGAGGATGAACGTGATGCCGAGATAGATCAGGAGCGGGCTCCAGGTGAGCGGCATGATGGCGGCAAGCGCCAGCCATAATGGGATGCTGGGGATGGACTGCAAGACCTCGATGATGCGCTGGACGATGAGATCGAACACGCCGCCGCGATAACCGGCAAGGCCACCGATCACAATACCGAGAATGAAGCTGGTGGTGATGCCGAGCAGACCGATCGTGAGGGAGATGCGCGCGCCATAAAGAATGCGTGAGAGCACATCGCGACCGAGGCGATCGGTGCCGAGCAGGAAGAAATCGCCACCTTCTGCCGGGCAGACGAGGTGACGGTCGGCGCCGAACAGGCCCCAGAAATGGTAGTCATCTCCCTTGCAGAAGAAACGCAGCGGCTGGACGATGTTGGTGTCGCTATAAACACGCTTCAGCGTCGTCATATCGAGCTGCATATGCTGCTTGTAAACGAAAGGACCGACGAAATCGCCTTCATGAAAGAGATGCACCGATTGCGGCGGCGAATAGATGCTGTCGATATTGCGGGTATGCAGGTTATAGGGCGCCAGAAACTCGACGATGATGATCGACAGATAGGCGAAAGCCAACAGAATGCCGGAGATCAGAGCCAGCCGGTGACGCTTGAACCGCCACCACATAAGGCGCAGCTGCGAGGCCTCCGTATAGGCGCTGGAGCTGGCTGCCGCTTCGGTTGCGTAAGGATCGAACGGCGCCGTCGAGACGTAATGGTCGAGCGGCTGGCCGCTTTGCGGGAGCATAGGCTTCACTTGGTGGCCCCTCCCTTGAGACGGATGCGCGGATCAAACAGTGCCAGTGCGATATCCGAAACCAGCACGCCGATAACCGTCAGGAAGGCCAAAAACATCAGGAAGGAACCAGCGAGATACATGTCCTGGCTCTGCAGGGCCTTGATCAGCATCGGGCCGGTGGTTTCCAGCGAAAGAACGACGGCGGTGATTTCCGCGCCTGAGATGATCGATGGCAGGATGGAGCCGATATCCGAGATGAAGAAGTTGAGCGACATGCGCAGCGGATATTTGACCAGCACCTTCATCGGATGCAGGCCTTTTGCTCGCGCCGTCATGACATATTGCTTCTGCAACTCGTCGAGCAGGTTGGCGCGCAGACGGCGTACCATCGAGGCCGTTCCGGCCGTACCGATGATGATGACCGGGATCCAGAGATGCTCCAGGATCGACCAAAACTTGTCCCAGCTCATCGGCTGGTTGAGATATTTCTGATCCATCAGATGGCCGATCGTGGTGCCGAACCACATATTGGCGAAATACATCAGGATCAGCGCAAAGATGAAGTTCGGCACGGCGATGCCGATAAGGCCGAACAGCGTCAGCCCATAGTCACCCCAGCTATACTGGCGGGTGGCCGAATAGACGCCGATCGGGAAGGCGATGATCCATGTGAGCGCGATGGTGACGAAAGACACCAGAACCGTCAGCCACAACCGATCGCCTACAACTTCGCTGACCGGCAGGCGGTATTCGAAGGAATACCCGAAATCACCGACGAGCATGCCACCGACCCAGTTGAGGTAACGGATCGGAATCGGCTTGTCGTAACCGTAACGCGCCCGCAGCTCCTCGATCTCCTGCAGATCGGCCTTTTCGCCGATGGCCCGCAGTTCCTCGATATAGCTTTCGAAATAATCGCCTGGCGGCAATTCGATAATGGTGAAGACCAGCATCGAAATCAGAAGCAGGGTCGGGATCATCACCAGGATGCGCCAGAGAATGTAACGCAGCATCAGGCACTCTCCCCGAACCAGAACGTATCCGGCATATAGACACCGAGATAGGAATAGGGATCGAAACAGAACAGCCCACGCGAAGGCATGTTGCGTAACCTCGACGAACTGACCACCGGCTGCAACGCCGCATTGACGATGCCAATGGTGAAAACCTGCTGCGTAAAGATCGATAGCATCTTGTGCCAGATCTCCTCGCGCTCGCTGGTCTCGCCACTGCGGCGCCATTCCTTCAGGAGGTCGAGCAACTGTTTCGCTTCCGGCATGTCGGGCGGATTGCCATCTCCGCCGCCGGAAAGATAATTCAGACCCCAGTTCGGCCAAAACACCTGATCGTCCGAGGTCGGCGCCAGTTCCTGCGGTGACATATCGGCGGTGGGCACGCCGTTATCCAGCCCCTGCCAGACGGACATGATCGTGTCGCCGCCACGAATGCGGCGTCTGAACAATTCCCTTTGCGTGGCTCTCGTATGGATCGCGATGCCAATCTTGAAGAGATGATCGGCGACCAGTTCCAACACATCGCTTTCGAAGGAATCTTCACCGGCGGATTCGATGGTGATGTGGGCAACGCGACCATCAGATAGAAGCCGCAGGCCTTTTTCGTTGCGCCGATCGAGCCCCAATTCATCGAGCAGACGGTTTGCGGTTTCCGGATCGTAGGCAGCATAGGCCTGCGCATATTCAGGACGATAAAGCCGGCTCTCCGGCAAAACCGCATTGGCGCTTTCCTTGGCGATGCCGTAAAATACCGCTTTGTTGATTTCGCTGCGATCGATCGCCAACGACAATGCACGCCGGAACCGAACATCCCAGAACAGCTTGCGCCAGACCTCGTCCTTGCAGTTGAGATTGGGCATCAGCGCGATGCGCGAGCCCTGCGTTCGTTTCCACAGATTGACGTGAACCGGAAAGCGCTTTTCCGAGCTTTTCAGGAATGTGTAATCGGCAAAATCGATATTAGCTATCTGCAGCTCGCTTTCGCCTGAACCGGCCTTGGCGGCGATCAGACCCGGCGAACTGACATTGAGCACGAATTTTTCAATGTACGGCAATTGCACGCCGTTTTCATCGACCCGATGGAAATGCGGATTGCGCTCGAAGATGAATTGCTGCGCCGGCGGCTTGGTGCGCGGGCACCAAGGCTCCAGCGTCGGCAGGTCGGGATTTTCCGGCCGCACGGTACGCCCCATGAACTGGTGCAGGGACGACCAGTCATCGACACGGTTCTTCTTGATCAGTTTTGCCAGCATGTCCGCATCCTGATATTTCGGATGGAACTGCTTCATGTAGGCTGACGGCATCATCAGCCTTGTGGGCGAAGGGGCAGCCTGTTGCGCCAGGAAATCCGGATTGGGCTTATCCCAGGAATAGCGCACTGTGCGTTCATCGAGGATTTCGAAACGCGGTTCCGCGCCATCGACCTTCAATTCGGCTGGCACACCGCCACGATGCAGTTCCTTGTTCTGGAACATGTCCTCCCAGACATAGCGGAAATCCTCCGCCGTGAACGGGCTGCCATCCGACCAACGATGTCCTTCTCGCAGATGGAAGGTGAAAACCTGCGAATGCTCGACCTCGTATTTCTCCAACAGGTCCGGCAGGGGATTGAGGTGTTCGTCGTAGCCGATCAGCCGCGCATAACCGTTAATGGGCATCAGGCGAATATCGCGCTGGCCGCCGATCAGCATGCGTGCCGTGCCGCCCTGTTTTCCGGGTTCGCGGCCGAGTGCTGCCAGATTGATGACGCGTGCTGCTTTGGGTGGGCCGGGCGGGACGGAGGATGCCGCAATATTGGCCTCTGTCTCCGCGGCCCGCGCGAAGGGCACGGCAGCGGAAGACGCAAGAAGTGACAACAGGGTACGGCGGGTGATCATTGCCGCAACTCCCTTGCCGACAACTCCTGGGCCCTCAAATCCCTGGCATCGACACTGCGCTGTGCAAGCACAAAATGCCCCTCGCCGAGATCGGCATGGGCAAGACTTTCCGGTCGATCTTCATCATCGAACGGCGCATCCCATTTCGGGCGCCTCAAGGCGCTGCCCACTGTCGCGTAATCGAGCGGGCGATCAAGATCCGGATAAGGGACGGCGGCCAGCAGTTTTTTAGTATAGGGATGAACCGGGCAGCGCATGATCGTTTCGACCGGGCCGATCTCAACGATGCGGCCAGCATACATGACGGCGACCCGATCGGCCATGTAGTTCACCACCGCGAGATTGTGCGAGATGAACAGGTAAGTGAGGCCGAGTTCCTTCTTGAGGTCCTTCAGGAGATTGAGGATCTGCGCCTGGATCGACACATCGAGTGCCGAGACCGGCTCGTCGCAGATCAGCAACTCAGGGCCAAGAGCCAAGGCACGCGCAATGCCGATACGCTGGCGCTGGCCACCGGAAAAACTGTGCGGGTAGCGGCTGAGTGCACTGCGCTCCAGCCCGATGGCGCTGGTGAGTGCCTCAACGATGCGGGTGCGTTTTTCGGCGTCACCCTTTTCGTGGATCTGCAAGGGCTCGCCAATGATGTTGCGCACCGTCATGCGCGGCGAAAGCGATGAAACGGGATCCTGAAACACCATCTGCACCTTTCGGCGCAGAATTTTGAGATCGTCTTTTTCGGCGTGCAGAACATCGACGGGACCTTCGGCACCATTGAAGATCACGGAACCCGTATCCGCACTCAGCCCGCGCATCAAAATCTTGCTGAGCGTGGTCTTGCCGCAGCCGCTTTCACCGACAAGGCCGAGGCTTTCGCCACGCATGATATCGAAGCTGACATCGTTGACCGCCAAGGTTTTTTCCGGCGTACCGAGGCCGAAGAAACCAGAACGGCGAGCGGTGAACGACTTGCTGACATTGCGCACCGACAAGAGAATATCGGAACGGGGGCGCATCGGATCGGGCTCGGCTGCTGCCTTTTTCTTGGCCAGCATGCGACTACCATCGACGCCGATGTCGCGCAGCGGCTTGAGGCGCTCGCTTGGCTGCATGTCGAAATGCGGAACGGCGGCCATCAGGCCCTTGAGATAGGGATGTTGCGGATTGCGGAAAATCTCGTCGACCGGACCGGCCTCCATGACCTCGCCGCGATAAACCACCACGACCTCGTCGGCGAGATTGGCGACCACACCGAGATCATGGGTGATCAGCAGCATGGCCATGTCGAAACGCGACTGCAGATCCTTCAGAAGCTTGATGATCTGTGCCTGAATGGTGACATCGAGTGCTGTCGTCGGCTCGTCCGCGATCAGCAACGCCGGCCGGCAAATCAGCGCCATGGCGATCATCGCGCGCTGACGCATGCCACCGGAAAGCTCGAACGGATACATGCCAAACACCTTGTTCGGCTTGGCAAAGCCGACAAGGCCGAGCATTTCGATGATGCGTTCATGCCGTTCTGCCGGAGACAGGATCGTATGGGTCTTCAGCGCTTCCTCGATCTGGTTGCCGATCGTATGCAGCGGCGAAAAGGACACCATCGGCTCCTGAAAGATCATGCCGATGCGATTGCCACGGATCGACCGGATCTTTCGACCGTCATGCGGCAAAGCAAGGAGATCGATCGGCCCCTCCGTGCCGGCCGGATCGTTGAACAGCACATTGCCGCCGATCTGTGCCGAAGCGGATTCGATATCCATGATCGTACGGCCGAAAACGGATTTTCCGGAACCGGATTCGCCGACAAGCGCGGTAACCTTGCCGGGCGAAATGCGCAGGCTGAAATTGCGGATCGCCTCGATACGTCCGCCGTAGAACGGGAACGACACGCTCAGATTTTCGGCACGCAGCAAATCGTGGCGTTCGGTCACTGTTTTATCCTGATACCCCGTAGGATTCATGGGGATGATGACTGGTGTAGTATGCGCTTCAGGCAGCCTATAGCACGCAGGCTTACTCTGTCCATGTAACAGAAATCGCAAAACAACAGTTGGTTCCCGGCGATTGAAAGCGTTTGACCGTCGGGCAGCAAACATCGTAGCCGCAATAGCATGAAACGCGGCAACTGGAGCGTGATGACGTGAGTATCGGCCAGGATGAAAAGGCGGCATTGCAGATTGCAAGATCGCTGATCGCGGAAAAGCGTTTCGCCGAGGCGCGGGATGCACTCGAAGAGATGCGGTCAGCTCTGACGCCGCAATCGGTGACGACACTTGGGCCGCTGACGCAGCTGGGCATGCCACGCAAACTGCATTCTGCCTTTTTGAAGCTAGCCAAGGCAGAAGGAGACGCGGTCGCTCGTATCGGTCTGCAATATCATCTCGTGCCGGAAGCAGAGCGGATGACACGGCATTTCCGCATCGACGAGGCTGCACGGCGAAACATGGCGGCCATGAACGGCAGGCCCGTGCCTCGAACCATTCACCAGATCTGGATCGGCTTGATGCCGGTTCCGGTGGCGACAGTGGCATGGCAAAAGCACGCTGAAGCGACCGGTTATGGGTACAGGCTGTGGCGCGAGGACGATATCCGCGCCATCGGCGTCTACGACAATGCGGTGTTCCGCGCCTTTCTCGATGACGGTGATTTTCCCGGCGCCGTCGATGTGGCGCGCTACCTGATCCTCGCCCGGGAGGGTGGCATCTATCTCGACTGCGACTGGTACCCGGCGCGCATGGATATCGGTTTCGATGCCTTTCTGCCGCTGGTTGGCCTCTCGGCGCTTGCCGAGCAGACGCCACGTAGTTTGGGCAGCGACAGCCTGCTTCTGACAAACTCCTTCATCGCCGCGCCGCCAAAACATCCACTCTTCGATATTCTCGTTGATGCGTTACCGGGGGTGATGGCCGAACTGCCGGGCGCACCCGCCTGGTGGGCCACTGGACCGGTGATATTTACGCTTCTGGCGCGGCTATGCGCAGTGACCGTGCCGGATAGCGGCTTCGTGGCCGCCAACCTGCAGCAACAGGCGCCGATGGCGGACGTTCTGGATGCGGTCAAAAAGGCCGAAGGTGGTGCCTCAAGCTTCTTGATCGGCTGGAAAAGCTGGTGAAGCCAGAATGTCCGCGGCGGACCGCCAGCGGCAACCCGAATGACTGGCCGTCAGGCCAAAAAGGCGATCGAGGAAATCGGCAACCACATCGTCATGCACGAGATGATGGGTGAGCATGCCGATCGCCCCACCCGGTCGGCAAAGCGCCGCCGTTTCGGCAAACAGCAGATCGGGATCGCGACCGCCCCGGGTTCCGTGCCAGTCGATGACATCGACATGGGTGTTGAGCATCGGCACTGCGGCGGGTTTTTCCGGCCCGAAGGTGGAGAGCGAGTTGAAACCAAGCCCCGGCAACCGTTCGATCACGGCCGGATCAATACGGTTCCACGGCGGCACCAGCATGGGAAACAGCCGTTTTTCGTGAAGACGGGTGAGTTTTTCCAGTCCTTCTCGAAGCTGTCCCTCGATCACCTCGATCGGCCGATCGAGCCCCAGTTCACGCTTCTTCTCAGCCGCTGGCGCATGATTTTCATGCGACCAGCCATGTACCGTGACCAGCACATCCGGCTCGCTTTCCAGACGTTTTGCCAGTGCCTCGCCGGTATGGGCGGGAATGACGGCAAGCGTTACCGGCATTTTTTGGCGCGCGGCAGCCCCGAGAAAAGCATCCAGCGCTTCCGTCGGCTCGATACAATCATCATCTCGCAGCCACAGATCGACATATTCGCCGTTTGAAGCGAGCCTATCCAGCGTTTCGATCAACAGTCGTTCGGTCATCGCAAACATTCCAGATGGGTTTTCAGTATGGTTTCAAGGCGACGGGCGGCACCATCCAGCGAGCGTTCGGTGAGGACAAAATCTCTGGCCGCGCCTGCCATGGCGGTTCGCGTGCCGTCATTCACCAGCAACTGACGGATGGCTGCTGAATAAGCCACGACGTCGCCCGGGACGGTCAAAATTCCGGTACGGCCATGTTCAACGACTTCCGGCACGCCGGCGATGCTTTCAGCCACGACGGGCAAGCCGGCAGCCTGCGCTTCTAGATAGGCCAGCCCGTAGGCTTCGCCATGGCCGGGCCAGAGATAGACCGCGCCCGAGGCCAGCACGCCGCCAACATCATCCGCCGACAACTGGCCGTGCCAGGTGATACGATCGGTTCCGAATCCGGCAAACAATGTTTTCACTTCGTCGCGGGCTGGCCCATCACCGATGATCAAAAGTCTCCAGGGCAGGTCGTCCAGCGGCTCAAGTGCGGCAGCAAGGGCGGTATAACTGCTGAGCTTGTCACCCGGACGCATCATCGCCACCGTCACGAGATGGAATGGTTCTGGTTTTGGAGCCTGCGCGGAAAATGCCGCGGTATCTATGAACGGTGGGAGATGTTCCAGTCTCGCACTGGTTACCGATTGTCGAATGCCATCGAGATCACGCCGGGTGAAGCCGATGTTCACGGATGCGAACTGCAACGCATCAGCCAAAAGATCCTGATGCGCCTGCCAGCCCTGCCCATTACGACGCTGCGAATAAGAGGCTTCTGCCGTGACATAAACCACGCCATGCGCCTTGCAGAGCGTCGGGCCGAGGAGGTCCGGCGACTTGTAGTAAGGGTGATAACAGAACCACAGATCCGGTGCGCCGTCCCGGCGCCAGTCCGCATCGATTCGTTCGATTTCACCTGCAGCTTCCTTCTGCAACTGCGGAAGATTGTCCGGCTGTGCGGAAAAGGAGCGAAATTCAGACGCGATCTCGACTTCGTGACCGCTGCGGCGCAAGGCCTCGATCAGCAGCCGCGCCATCAGGCGGTCGCCGGATGGAACCGGGTGGTTGGGCGACTTCAGCGGCGCATGGAAGGCTATTTTCATGGAAAAAGGCATAGCCGCCGAGCCGAGCCGGATGCAAGCCTCATTGCCCTGAACGAGTGTGAGGCAGAGGCCAACGACCGGCTTGCGTCACACTCGTCCCTTGACAGTTCGGCCCGACACACTCAACTGAAGGACATCGAAATTCAGGTTCCTTTCCCCGTGACCAGCACTCCATCTGCCCTTCCGGCCTCCACCCTTCTGGCTGCCATTCAATCCAAATCTGCCCGCGCCGGCGTCATCGGCCTCGGTTATGTCGGCCTGCCGCTGGCCATGACCATGGCGCGCGCCGGCTATCGCGTCACCGGCTTCGATATCGATCCGGGGAAAATGGTGGCGATCGAAGCAGGCAAGAGTTACATCGAGGCGGTGCCGGACCATATTCTTGCGGGCGAGACGGCGGCCGGTCGGTTTTCTGCAACGACCGACTTTTCCCAATTGAGCGATTGCGACGTGATTGCCATCTGCGTGCCGACGCCGCTGACGCATCATCGCGACCCCGATCTCTCCTTCGTGGAAAAGACCTGCGAAAAGATTGCCGAAACGCTGCGCCCCGGCCAGTTGATTGTTCTCGAATCCACTACCTATCCCGGCACGACCGACGAGGTGATGAAACCGATCCTCGAAAAATCCGGCCTGCGTTCAGGCGAGGATTTTTTCATCGGTTATTCGCCGGAACGCGAAGATCCCGGCAATCGCGAGTTCGAAACCTCAACCATTCCGAAAATCGTCGCTGGCGATGGCGAAGCGGCAACCGGGATGATGCAGGCCTTTTACGGCGCCGTGGTGAAGACGGTGGTGCCCGTGGCCTCGACGGCCACAGCTGAGGCCGTGAAACTGACGGAAAACATCTTTCGCGCCGTCAACATCGCCCTCGTCAACGAATTGAAGGTCGTCTACGAGGCGATGGGGATCGACGTCTGGGACGTGATCGACGCGGCCAAGACCAAGCCGTTCGGTTATATGCCGTTTTACCCGGGACCCGGTCTCGGCGGCCACTGCATTCCGATTGATCCCTTCTATCTGACCTGGAAATCGCGGGAATACGACCAGCCGACCCGTTTCATTGAGCTTGCCGGCGAGATCAATACCGCCATGCCGCGCCACGTGATCACGCGGCTTGCGGAAGCACTGGACATCAAGGCCGGCAAAGCGCTCAGCCGTTCGAAAATCCTGATCCTCGGCCTTTCTTACAAAAAAAACGTTCCTGATATCAGGGAAAGCCCTTCGCTGAAGCTGATGGAGATCATCCTCGAACGTGGCGGCGATTTCGATTATTACGATCCCTTTGTCGGCGAAATTCCGCAGACGCGGGAATACGGCCATCTGCGCGGTCGCACATCGATCGAGTGGAACGAAGTGACCATCCGCAGCTATGACGCTGTGCTGGTTGCCACCGACCATGACGACGTGGACTATCAGGCACTCACCGAATGGTCACCCTTGATCATCGATACACGTAACGTCTTTGGACGCCGCGCCATCGCAGCCGAGCACATCGTCAAAGCATAGGGATTTTTCATGAGCCGCCTCGACAGCTTCATCAACCGTATGTCTGCTCAGCGTGACATCCTCAATCATGTTCGGGATGTGCTCGATCTTCCGGACGGTGCCGTGCTAGAAGTGGGCCTCGGCAATGGCCGTACCTACAGCCATCTGCGCGAAAACTTTTCAGATCGTCGCGTCGTGGCATTTGACCGTCAGTTCGCGGCTCACAAGACGCTTGCGCCGGCAGCTGGTGATTTCATCGAGGGAGAAATCCGCGAAACCGGCCAGACTTTCGTCGGAACGAAGGCTGCGCTGGTGCATGCCGATATCGGCACCGGTTATGCGGACAAGGACGCCATCACCCTGCAATGGTTGCCGGACATGGTGGCAGGCATGCTAGCTGAAGGCGGCGCGGCCGTCAGCGGCCTTCCGCTATCGCATCCCCAATTGGAAGAACTTCCACGTCTGCCGAGCGTGGAAGAAGGCCGTTATTTTTATTACCGCAAGACGGCTTGAGGATCAGTTGACCAACTGGCGTTGACCGGCGCGGGTGCGATCAAGTTCGCTGGTCGTACGATGCAGCTGCTCGGCAAATGCACGGGTCACTTCACGCGTAACGCCTGGATCGATCAGGACTTTGGAGAAGGCGTCCTTGCAGATTTTCAAGGCTTCGACCGGAGTCGTAGTGCGCACGGTCGCAGTACGGACGCCATCACACAGAAGGCACACTTCGCCGACGATGCAATCGCCCTTGACATCACCAATCTTCACTTCGCCGTCCGGGGCTTCCATGATGATATCGGCGCTGCCGCTCAAAAGCACATAGGCGCAATCGCCAGCATCACCCTGATGAAAGAGTTCCTGGTTGGCGTCATAACTGACCCTGCTGGATGCGAAGGCCAGCAACTTGAGACGACACGGATCCACCTTCGCAAAGTAAGGTATCCGGCGCAAAAGCTGTACTTCTTCCTTCAGTAACATCGTTGTCACCACCGCTCAGCTGTGCTTGGCAACCCTCTCCTAGGCTACCAGCGTCTTGAATATACCACTTTCCTGCTCGAGAGTCTCGAATGTTCCATCATCTGCGATCGAGCCTCTGTCGAAGACCACCACCCTCTTGAACAAACGAGCGAGGGAAGTGTTCGAAAGTACCCATATAATCGCAGGATCATGATCCTGTTCCTTTAGAAAATCTACTACGTTTTTAACGATCTCGTTTTGGACACGTCGATCAAGGCCCGGCAATGCCCTGTTGAAAACGTAGAAATCCGATCTGCGGATTAGTGAGCGCGCCACATTCAGCTTCTGGCGCTGCACCAATGTCAGGCGCCGGCCACCAGCACCGATATCAAATTCCAGTCCCACGCCAAGGAAACTGGCATACAGATCTTTTTCATGCATCACACCGGACGCGACCGCACGAATTTGTTCCCCTGCATCGGCGATACGATGACTGAGTTTGCCGAACAGAATGTTTTCGCGCAGGCTGGCAAGCGCGATATAGCGATGCGGATCGTAACGTTCAATAAGCCCGGCAAGATGCGCCGGTAACTTGTCGTGCAGCAGATCGCGCGCCTTGACGATTTTTTCCGATAGCTCCGGCGTGAGAAGGCCGAAACGATACCGCAGCTCCACATAGTTGAAACTCAAACGCAGCATCGCATGCAGTTCATCACGGTTCGGTCGAACGCCTTCCGGGCGTTCCTTGAAGCGAAGCAGCAACTGTTCGTAGACATCGATTTCATCGGCTGTCAGCGTAATCATCTGCTGGAAGAACGGGTGATCCTCCGGCAGGCTGCCAAAGATATCGACAAGGTTTTCAGCGATTGCCGTTCCCATGTCGAACAAAGGCTCCAGAAGCGATGCCGATCTCAGAACATCGTAGAAATAGTCGCTGTCGAGCAGCGAATTTTCGCTACCCACACCGGGTCGCATGGTGCCGAACAGAAGATTTTCACCGACACTCGCCTCGATATTGTAACGATCGGGCTCGAAAAACACGACAAGGTGCGACAGCCCCTTGGCCGCAAGCGTCGAGCGAAGCGCATGGCGCATATCGACAATACGAGCAGCCAGATCGGTATGGACTTCAGGATCGAATGTCGAATGAAGAGCAAGGTCCATGATGTCGGACGTAAGCTGAACAGCATCGAGCGCCGCCAGCAGCGAGTTCTTGAGGTCATCTTTCTGGCCGTTACGGACGGAGGTGGTGTTACGATCCAGCCATTCGGCATTGAGATCATAGTCCACATTGCCGGCCATTCGCGCCTCATGCATCTCCCACCGCCGATGCGTGGCGTCGCGGCCCGTATAGGTCGTGGTCGATAGGGGCGCATGCCTCAGGCCATAAAGAAGATTGTCCTTCAATGTGCCGTGGAAGAAATAGCTGTCGGCGCCCGAATAGGAAATGGCTCGTCCAGAAACAGATTCCGGCAATTCGAGCAGATCCGTTTCCTGAAGAGTGATCTTGCCTGCAACGGGCCAAACGACACGGCCAAAGGCTTCAGCAAGAGCTTCGCCACCGCTGCCCATGTTGTCGATAATGGCAATGGTTTCGCCGCGTTCGAACTTGACGGACACACCCTCCGCAACGCGCGCGCCACTCTGATCCTCGATCGTGACGTTGACAGCCGCAAGCGGCGAAAAGGCCTTGTCTTCCGATTTCGGCGCCAGCGTATGAATAGCCGGCGCAATCAGCATTGGCGCCTCGAACTCTTCCAGCACCTGTTCGTATTTGACCTGCACGTCCTGACGTGCCTGATCCCAGTCGATCAGTTCCTTCAGCGGGCCCGGCAGATCCTTGTAGGCATTGATGACGGCGATCAACTGGCCAACGTCGAGGCTACCGCGCAATGTCAGATAACCGCCAATCGAATAAAACAGGAATGGCGTCAGCTGTGAGAGGAAGTTGTTGACGAACTTGACGAGAAATTTCCACTGGTAAAGATCGTAGCGAATCTTGAAGATATGACCGAGACGATGGGAAACATCCGCCCGCTCGTAGTTCGAGGTATCGAAGGCGTGGATGGTGCTGATGCCCTCGACGATCTCGCTGACCTTGCCGGCAAAATGACGGGCCGTGACCTGTCGCTGGCGGCCGAGTTCGATCAGGCGATGACGCATTTTCGGGATGATGCCGACCTGAATGGCCACCATGGTTGCAGCGATCATGCCCAGCCAGAAATTCTGCACCATGATAAAGAAAAGCGCCGCGATCGCCTGACCGCCGAGCATGGCGGGCTGAACAAATGCATCCCCGGTAAAGCCACCGAAAGGCTCGACCTCGTCCTTGACCATGCTCGACACCTCAGCGGCATGGACCCTCTTCAGGTAACTTGGCGGAAAACGCAGGATGCGGTCGACAAGCTGATAGCGAATGCGGCGCAGAAGGCGTTCTCCGAGCCGGCCCTTGAAAGTGTTGATGTAATATTTGAAGAGCCCGTTGATGATCACCAGCAGCAGGAAAACGCCCGACAACGCGCCCAGCGTCTCCAAACGGTCAAGCGAGATGCCGTCGAACTGGAAAATCGTGCCTAACCACGGCAGCGTGACGGCAAAATCCATGTAGGCTTGGGTCGCACCTTCGCTCTCGAAGCCGCCACCCTGGATCGGGCCGTTGATGATCTGCTTCGGCAAATCGAAGGCAAGGAAATACGGCACCATGGACGCCGCCACGATGGTCAAGATGAACAGCTGCTGCCGTCGTGTGTGTCTCCAGATGTAACGGAGAAGGCTTTTTTCCATGGGATGCCGTCAAAGGGACGGCGGGTGCACGTCCATGTCTCTACATGTTTTCAGGCGCTGTATATAAACATCCGAATATGTGGCTGCAAATCGCCTCACGCATTGCAGCCATCACCATTTATCACCCTTTCACGGTCTTGTCGTGTGGCAAGGCCGCACCAGCACGCTTATCGCAAAGCGCGTTCGAAAACGCGCTGAAGCCGTTCTGCAAAGGCGCGTGGCTCTTCCGGCTTGTCGCCGTCGAGGATACGGGCCTGATCGAGAAGAAGAAGCACCGCATCCTCGCGCAAAACCTGATCATCCGTTTTTGCAGCAATAGCCTGGACAAGACTGTGATCCGCGTTGATTTCCAGAACAGGACGGCTTGCACCCTCGATACGACCGGCCCCGTGAAGAATTTTTTCCAGCTGGCGATCATAACCGCCTTCGGACGCAACAAGGCAAACGGCACTTTCGGTCAGTCGATCCGAGACCCGCACATCCGAGACGGCATCGGTCAGTCGCAGCTTGGCAAATGCGATAAGCTCATCAAGGACGGCTGTCGTTTCAGGCCGCTTTTCCTGCACTTCGCCTTCCGGCTTGGAGAATTGCGAAAGATCGGTCGCACCTTGTGTGATCGACTTGAACGATTTGCCTTCGAATTCCGGTGCGTTCATCACCCAGAAGCTGTCGATCGAGTCCGTCAGCAGGAGAACCTCGATCCCCCGTGCGCGAAAACCTTCGAGCTGCGGTGAAGCGCGTAACTGATCAGGGTTGCCTCCGGTGAGATAATAGATCGTTTTCTGTTCGTCCTTAGCATCACGCACGTAATCGGCGAGTGAACGAAAGGCTTCGCCGCTTGTCGTGGTGCGGAAGCGGGACAGAGCAAGCAACTGAGAACGCCGCTCGAAATCCTCGTAAATGCCTTCCTTCAGAACTGGTCCAAAATTTTCCCAGAGCTTTGCAAACCCGTCCGCATCACTTTCGGCAAGCTTTTCGATCGCCGTCAGGACGCGGCTGGTGACGCCTTTGCGGATAGCAGAAAGGATCGGACTTTCCTGGATCATCTCTCGAGACATGTTGAGCGGCAGGTCCGACGTATCGACCAGGCCACGCACGAACCGGAGGTAACGCGGCACGAGATCGGCATCGTCCGTGATGAAGACGCGCTTCACATAAAGTTTCATCCGGCCCTTGCGGTCCGGGTCGAACATGTCGAACGGCTGCGAGCCGGGCACAAAAGCCAGCGTCGTGTATTCGTGGCGACCTTCTGCGCGAAAATGCACATTGAGCGCCGGCTCATCATACTGGCCGGACAGACTGCGGTAGAAATCGGTATATTCCTCTGCGGAAATCTCGCTTTTGGAACGTGTCCATAAAGCGCTACCGTCGGTAACGCGGACTGCTTCGGCGCCGGGTTTTTCGACGAGCATGATCGGCACAGGCACGTGACCAGACTGATCCTTGATGATTTTCTCAATCGTCCAGCGTGAAGTATAGGTGCCGGCATCATCGAGCAGATGCAGCGTGATGCGGGTGCCGCGCGCGGGAGCGTCAACGGGTTCCACAGCATCGATTGCGTAGCTGCCCTTACCGTCGGACGACCAGCGCCAGGCCTCGCTGCTGCCGGCACGGCGGGAAACGACATCCACCTTTTCGGCTACCATGAAGCACGAATAGAAGCCGACGCCGAACTGGCCGATCAGCTGCGTATCATTATAGTTCTTTTCCGATTTTGCAGCTTCGATGCGCTCCATGAAGGCCCGGGTACCGGACCGGGCAATGGTGCCGAGCGCTTCGATCATCTCGGCGCGGCTCATGCCGATGCCGTTATCCTCGATGGTCAGCCGCTTCCCTTCCTCGTCCAGCGTCAGGGTGATGCGATTTTCGCCATCGCCGCCGGCAAGCGACGGGTTGGTAATCGCCTCATAACGCAGCTTTTCGCAAGCATCCGCAGCATTGGAGATCAGTTCGCGCAGAAAAACGTTACGGTCGGAATAGACCGAATGCACCATCATATGGAGCAACCGGGCGACATCGGCCTCGAATGCGTGGTTTTCGACAGAGTTTTCTGCTGCGACTTCGGTCATGTTTCCTCGCGTCTCGAACGGGATATCGCACCATCCACCAAAGCAAAGGGAGCGGGTCAATTACCAGCAAGATAGGAAGCGGGAAAACACAAAACCAGAGCGGGAAGCACGCAATCGCAACTGCGCGTCGCATTGGGTCATAAAGGCTCAGTAATCGTTGTTGCGAGCGGCCCGGACATCGGCAAGGCCGCGCAGAGCATCACGATTTCCGGTTTGCGCCGCAGCCTCGAAGACTTGCATGGCATCACCGTATCGCTTGATATTGAGATAGGCGTAACCGCGCATGACCATTAGGTCGACCCGCTCCGTTTCCAGCTGTGCGCGTTGGTCCAGGAACAGCAGAGCATCACGATAACGGGCGGCATCAAAGGCGGCCGTCGCCCGGTTGGACAGGATCGCCACCTGCAGTTCAGAGGCGCGTTTGCGGGCAAGCGGCGCCTGGGTTGCCGCCACTGCCGCATTGTCCGTCAGGCCGACACGCAGATACGCCAGCGACTGGCCGTAGGCTGCATCCTCCCGCACCTCGCCCGATCCGCGCTTCAGGGCGACACCAAAAGCATCCGCCGCTTCCATAGGGCGGTTCAGCTCCATCAGGCACCAGCCACGTGACAGGGCGGCACCAGGCGCAAGACCTTCGGGATCGATGGTTGTCGTGCAGCCGCGCTCTGTTCGCACACCCCTCGAAGGGCTGGCAGCAGGCGCAGATCTTCTCACCGGTGCCGTCAATGTCTGTTGAACGCGTGCCGGGGCATAGGTCGGCAGAGTGGGCGGCCGTTGTGTTGTGATCACCTGTGGGGCATTCGCATTCACGGCTGGCTGGCTCGCATATTGCTGAGCAGGCGACTGGACGGCCTGTTGATTTACCCCCGTTTGGACGCCCGCCTGCGCGATCCGCTGTGCGGCCAAGGTCTCCTCGGTCGTTT
The DNA here is from genome assembly GCF_009617585.1 of Endobacterium cereale. Taxonomy (GTDB): domain Bacteria; phylum Pseudomonadota; class Alphaproteobacteria; order Rhizobiales; family Rhizobiaceae; genus Neorhizobium; species Neorhizobium cereale. The sequence goes on from NZ_WIXI01000038.1 coordinate 52,078, forward strand.
CACCAAGATTGGCGATACGCACAGAGCGGCCCTGCCACTGGCTCTGAACAGCCGCAACGCCGGCTCGATCGTTCAACTGGTTGCGCGCCAGAACGAGACCATAGGCCGAGGGTTCGTCATCCGGTTTCCAGGAGAGCGCTGTTTCGAACCAGCGGGCTGCTGTCTGCGGCTGGTTGAAATTGCGGGCATACCAGCCAAACTGCTGCGCCGAAGCCGCATCCTTGGCCTCGATCACCTCGGCAGCAATGCGCTGAAGTACCGGTTCGGTCAGAACGGGCGGCGGCATAACGGCCAAAAGATTGGCCGTGGCGGCCATATAGGTATCCTTGGAATTTGTGGAATCGTCGCGCCAGCGATACATCACATCCTCCGCTTCCTGCGGAGATTTTTTCGCGATCAGGCACAGGGCCAGCCCCTGCGAAGCCGAGGCGGAATCCTCTCGATCGCGCGCCATGCGGAACCATTTTTCAGCCGCATCCGTGTCGTCACGACGCAGGCGATACCAGCCGACAAGAAGCGCGTCTGATGCCAGCTTGCCTTCGTCTGCGAGTTTTTCGACGCGTTCTACGTAGGTTTCAGCAATCCGTATTTCGGTATTTTCGTTCGCCTCTGCAACAAAACGGCGCGACAAGTCATCACGAAGACCGTCGAACTCACCAGATCCGTCTTCGTTGCGATGTTCAGACGACAGGAGATCCTGCATGCCCGCATAGTCAAGCACGGCCGACGCCTTCTGTACCGTCGCCAGCCGCTCCTGCGGATTGGTGCAATTCTTCAGAACGTAGTTATAGGCATCCCTTGCCCGCCCGTCCCGTTCGGTTTCGGCAAAGGCTTCGGCGATGCGCCAAAGGACATCGACTTCCGCGCAGGTCAGAAGCGCCGACGTTCCAGCGCCTATCTCGACCACTGTCTGATACTGCTTGAGATCGGACGCATTGATGAGGCGAGCACGTGCCTCGGCAACGTCGAGGCGCTCAAGCAGATCAGCCGGCGGCTGCCATGCCGTGTCAGTGGCGCGACGATCGGCAATCGCTTTGCGCAACTCTGCAAAACGGCCATCGGCATAAAGACGCCACATGCCCTCGAGCTGCGAATCGCCATTCTGCGGCACAGCGAGTGGATCGGTCGGCGGCGTCCAATCCGGATAAAGCGCGCGAAGCCGGGAAATTTCCGCCTGCAGACGGGCCTGATCGTTTCGGGCCGCGAAATAACGGAGCGCGCTTTCATCGACTTGGGGGCGGCTGCTCTGCGACGAACCGGCAGCCGGTGAGGTCACTGGTGGCTGAACAGGAGTCTGAGCCGGCAAACCCGTGTCCGCCTGGGTCAGTTGCAGGGGCGCTTCGGTGGTCGATCCGGTAGGACCGGAATGCATGTCGACATCGTGTGGTACAACAGGCTGGCCATCCGGCCCGCGAACACGACCCATTACCATGAGCTTCGGCGCCGGATCGTTCAAAGCGCTATCGGCAGAGGAAAAACGGTCGCGCAAGGCGTAAGGGTCGTTCAGCCCGTAGACGGCTACCGCCACGGCCATCACTGCCACTGTTGCTGCAAGAACCTTTCTCATAGGCATTCCGGATGCTTCTCTGCAATGAAGGCCATACCCAACAAATGGAGCGTGGACGGATAATAAAGAACGGGTTCGAATCGGCGAACATCGTCCGCCAGTTTCTTACCATCTACCACACAGGCAGTAAGCTGATGAACGAGACGATAGCCGGGATCAGACAAGGTTTCCTTGACGTCACCGGTGACGACATCGAACGTGCCTGTCGCACCCGGTGAAACCGTGGTCGCATCGGCAAGCCAGGTGAGCAAAGCACGATCGGTTATGCCGGCACGCACGAGATAAAGTGGAACACGCACGGCATTATAACCATATTCCGGTGCAAACCCTTCGGCCGGCTTGGGTTGACGCGCGAGACTGACCCAATCGGCCGGCAGATGACGTGGGCCGAACCGCATTGCCCGTAGAAGCAGCTGCCCGTCGTCTGCGAGTTTTTGCCAACGGTCGGATGGGGCGAGCATGTTCATGATCGGCAGCGCTTCATAAACCCAGTAGGACGGATTGACGATCGGCCCATCCTCGCGGTCGCCCGCCCCGAAACCTTCAATACCCGGCAAGAGCACGGTGCGACCGGCATGATCGATCACCGCATTCTTCAACAGACTGCGGGCAATGATCCGCGCAGCGGACGTGTAGTCCGACCTGTTCCATGCGGCACCGCCAAGCGCCAGACCGTAGGCGATCAGGAGGTCGCCATCGGAAGCGTTGTTGGTATCAATCACATGCGGCTTTGCATCCGGATCCCATTTCCAGACGGCAAGACCATCATCCCGCAACAGAAGCTCGGTGCGGGTGAAAGACCAAATTTTTTCGAAATCGGCGGGATCATTGGCAAGATAAGCGAGGATCAGGCCATACCCCTGACCTTCACTGTGGCTGATATTGCCATTGCCGTTGTCGATGATACGTCCGTTGCCATCCAGGAACTTCGCCTTGTAGGCGTCCCATTCCGCTGCTGGTACGCCAGCTGCCCGCGCAATGTTCGGCACGCTACCGCAGAAAAACATCGCGGCGGCCACAAAAACGGCTGCACAGGTCAGAGACGGGCGCAACAAATTCACTTTCGCCTCCCAAGATTGGACAGAAGCGCCGCGGTGGCGATGCCGACCAGGAATGTCATCGCGGCAAACAGCGCCGCAAAATAAAGCACGTTGGTAGACAACCAGTTGGCGGCGATCAGGCGGTAGTTACGCACGGACGTATCGGTCGGAGGCACGAATGAAAAACCTTCAACCGCGACATTATCGACCCTGCCTGTTCTGGACGAATAGGTGGTTACGCGACCAGTGATCCGTGGCCAAAACTCCTGAGCGGCCATGACCCGTGTTCCATCGACAAGATCATCGGACGAAGGCGCTGTTACCACGGTCCAGGTCCCGTTACCGGCCGGGCTCACACCCTGCGCGATCATGAAAGTTGCCGCATTGGACGGTGCGAAAGGTTCATCATTGCCCGGCAACAGGCGGAAAGAGCGCAGCGAAATATCAAAATTGCGCTGCATCCATTCCTGGAATACAGAAATTTGACCATTCCAGTTGCCTCCGCTGACGCGATCACGCCATTGGTCGAACACTTCGCCGGTATTCACGTTTTCGGTCGTGGCGCCCGCTGTCGGCCGCCACGCCGCCTGACTTGTGGTCGCAATATTGACCTGCGACAACACGGGTACCGGCATCTGCGTGATCGAGCCGACAAAGATTGCGTCGCGATCGCCGGCCGCATTGGCCGACGCAATGGGTTCGATGGCGAGGGGCCGCCCGGCCGCCAGTGCCATGCGTGAAAGCAACGTGGCGGTGGCCGATAATGTGTCGCGATCGATGCGATCCAGAAAAAGTGGCGTTGCGTCGTTGCCGCGGCTGTATGGATAACCGGTGCCGACCGTGCTTGAAAGATCTGGGCGCTGTCCGATACGGGCGAAATCCGGCATCTGGAATTCCGAGGTATCGAACAGTGCGAAGCGCGGTGTTGTCGAGGCGGACGCACCGGGTGCACAAACCTCGTCTTCCTCCGTCCGCAACACCGTTTCCATTTCCACCGTGTTCACACCCGGCTTGAAATGCCGCATCGTGACACGGATCGGCAAATGCCGCAAAATTCCGCCGCCCGATGTGGTGATCGGCACAGTGGATGCAATGTTTCCATTAACATAGACATTGATCTGGCTGCCCGGCAACACCGCCTGCGAATAGGCGGCATCAAGCAGAATGGTCGCCTCGCCATAACCTTGCGCATAAAAATCGGCGGGCACACCGACCGTGAAGCCGGAGCGGACCCGGCGACCGGAAAATTCCAAAGTCTCCATTCCCAACTGCGAGAAGCTGAGATTGGCGTTTGAAAACAGCATCGGCGCATCCGGTGCCGACCAGCGCTGGGTGGAAATCACGTTGCGCTGGACACTAAGCGGCCGATCCACTGGTGAAACGACTGAATCAACAGCTGAAGCGATCGACTGCCAACTCGGCCCACTGACCACGAAAACCGGCTGGCCGGTGCGGCGATCATCGACAAAGGTAGCGATCGGCGCACTAACGGCCGCTGGCGGCAAATCGGGGAAAACCGGCCGTAACTCATCCGCCGTTCCCACAAGAACAGTAAGCTTGCCGGACGAGGATGGCGCGAGGCGATCGGTCTGGAATTCGAACTTCTGGCTGGGCATGCCACTTAGGATCGAAAGGCCCTGCGTCAGGCGCAAAACCGGCTTGAGCGTCATCGGCTCATCCAGCGAAGGCACGACCATGTTGAAAGTTGTCGCGCCCGTTTCATCTACGCCAACTGTGCGCAACGCATCGGTATTCGACAGCCGTGTCGCCAACGAACCGTTGAACGTCAAATAGGTGTTTGCCGGATCGATGTTCGACCAGAGGTCATATGTCGAGGCAATGGAGCAATCGGTGCGGTGGCGCTGGTCGGCACGCATGGTGACGACATTGACCCCCTGCTGCAAAAGCCCGGCCGGTACGGCAAAGGAAACCTGCGCAGGATTTTCCGACGCCGCGACCTGCTGTTGGCCGATCACACGATTATTGACGAGAATCGTAATCTGCGACCCTTCCGGCGCAACCACCACGGCATTCTGGTAACCGAGGTTGAGACGTGCCGGACTGGCCGCCTGTTCCGGCGTCACATAGATGGACCATGAATGCCGGTCATGCTCACCTTCCAGAACCATCGATGAAGCGGGAATGATATAACGCCGAAATACCTGCGACGCGGCCTGCCCTGTCGATGAGACCCGGCTCGGCGGAGATGTCTGTCCCTGTTGTCTTGCAGGTGGGGGCGCGGCCTGTGCGGGCACTTGAGCGGAACCAGGTACCGATTGTTGCGGCATCGTCGGCGCAGGCAGCGGGCTGTTATCCTGGCGCGGCTGAGGTGATACGGCGGTTGGCGCTGGAGTTGTCGCGGCGGGGCGTTCGCCGGACATATCGAAACCTGCAGACTGCGCAAAGGCGCAGCTTGCGGTCAAAAGCGTGAGGGTGGCGGCAAGGCAAGTCTTGCGCATCAATTTTTTGCTCCCGCCGTATCTTGCGCATTGGCATCCTTCTGAGGAGAGCGGCCACTACGGAAGAAATAAACGAGTCCACGGCTGGTCTGGTAAAGTGCCAGACCGACAAACCAGATCGTGCCACGGATGATCCCGGGATTGTAGCGCCGCGATTCCTGGAACTGCGACCACTGCGACGAATTGGCGAAAATAAGATCGGCGATCATGCGGTGATCCTGAGCCGATTTCGGCACGTACTGGCAGCCGACTGTGGTGATATCACCGGCTGCCTGCGCGTTGCGGACCACGACCGGCAGCGTGACCATCTCGCCACCGCTATGGGGCTGGAAACGCACTTCACCGCTCGCGTCCTTGATCATACCGGCCGCACGGCGATTGAAAACGTTGATACGCGCACCGTGAACCGACACGTCCTCGATCGAGGCGGCATACCATTCTTCATCAACCCGGAACTCGCAGCGCCGGTTGATACGCACACGGCGTGAGGCTGCCTGCTCCCCACGCTCGGATACGACGCCCAAGGCACAGCCAGCCATAAGCAGGTTGATGAGGTTCCAGCCGCCTACAACCAGCGTCACATCGGCTTTGTAGGGCTCGGCATAAATTTTGTAGATGGTGATCAGAAGGGCAATGACCTGCACCGCGAAGATGACGAAGAAGGGTCGACTGATTTCCGAAAGCCTGCTCGTCGCAATCGATTCGTCCTTGGCGGTGACCTTGAACGTCGGTTTCCTCGGATTGATCATGACCGACACGACAGCCGGCAGGAGATGCACGGTCTGCACATATTCATAGAGTTCGGAAATCCATGGCCAGCGGAACGATCCGTAGAGATAGTTCTGCATCATCAGGTTCACGAACATGTAGGCCAGCGTATAGGCCAGAAACTCACCGCCTGAAGCCGTGAAAATTTCCAGATCGAAAAACAGGTAGAAAAGCGGTGCGAACAGGAAGATCGTACGTGGGAACGGGAACATCCAGAATAGGGTCGAGGACATGTAACAGAAGCGCTGCGCCATCGACAGGCCGCGCTTCAACGGCGGGAAACGGAAACGCAGGATCTGCATCATGCCCTGCGCCCAGCGTGAGCGCTGGCCGATGAAGCTGGCAAACGTGGCCGGCTGCAGACCCGCGATCAGCGGTTTGTCGACATAGATGCTGTGCCAGCCGGTGCTGTGTAGCTCGAGCGCCGTTTCGCAATCCTCGGTGATGCTGATGCCGCTGAACCCGTTGGTGGTTTCGAGCGCGCGCCGGCTGAGGAGGGCTGCCGAACCGCAGAAGAAGGCGGCATTCCACTTGTCGAGGCCACGCTGGATGATGCCGTAGAACATCTCGTTCTCGCTAGGCATCTTGTCGAACGTGCTGAGGTTTCGTTCGAGCGGGTCCGGATTGATGAAGAAATGTGGCGTCTGCACGAGAAAGAGCTTTTCGTCTTCCTCGAAATAACCGACCGTTTCCTTCAGGAAATCGCGTGCCGGCGCGTGGTCGGCATCGAAAACGGCGATCAGTTCACCGCTGGAATGCTGCATGCCATTGTTGAGATTGCCGGCCTTGGCATGCTCGTTGCGCTCGCGTGTCAGGTAATTGACGCCAAGATCCTCGCAGAGCTGTTTCAGCTCCTTGTGACGCGCCATCGCCTCCTGGGCTTCCAGAAGTTTTGGCGAGTTGCGCTTCTGCACCGTACCGCCATCGTCAAGCAGCCAGATATGCAGCTTGTCGGCCGGGTAATCCATGCTTGAGGCAGCAGCCAGCGTATTGGCGAGCAGGGTCGCATCTTCATTGTAGGACGGCACGAACACGTCCACATGCGGAAAATGTTCAAGCTTGGAGGCGCGGGACGGACGCGGCGGCAAGGGTGTCGCGACGACGAAAAGGCTCAAGCCCAGCATCATCACGTTATACATTTCCGCCAGATAAAGCAGGAAGCCGGGAATGAAGTTTTCCAGCTGGTTGATCGGCGGCAGCGTGCTTGTCGTGCGCCAGTAGACGTAGCGCAATACGATGGCGGTGCCGAAGGCAAGCGCTATCAGGCGCCAGGTCCCCTCACCCTTCAGGATCTTGATGATGGCCATGACGGAAAGCGCACAGATGCTGGCAATCAACTGCGTCTGGAGATTGACCGGAAGCGTGATGAGGGCAATGACCGCGGTGACGACGACGATCCAGACGATGACGCTGCGAATCTGGTGAATGGGCATTTCAGAACTCCCCGCACCGCGCTGGCGCATCATCATCAATCGGATCCGTCTGCGTCATCGGGCCTATCATCGGCAGGCGACGCTGCCACCGACACAATCCGGGGTCGGGACCCTTATCGTATTCGGACTTTGATCCCTCGGCCGGTCTGTCGTCGGTGTTGCACCGCTTGCCGATGGCGGCGGAGGTACGAGTGGGCCGGTGGGCGCACTCGACACCATCGGCGCCGCATCGCGTGGCACCGGCCGGACTGCTGCCCCGCGTGGTCGCGATGGCACGGCAGAGATGCGGCGAACCACCGGCTTCGGGTCATAACCGAGAGGGGCAGCGTAATGTTCGACCGCCGCAGCGGCCGGATAGACGGGATGACCGGGCCGGCCAAGATTCGGATCGACACGATCCTCCCGACCGTAGGGGTTCCATTGCCAGCCGTTGAACGTACCGTTGATCGTATAGCCGTACATGTTCGCCAGCAGAGCCTGCTCCGATTGCTCCGCATCGCAGAGCCTCAGACGCATCTGGATGATGCCGAGGTTATGAAGCGTGTTGCGTGCATCGGTGCTGGAGCGGATCTGTTGCCAGCCGTAGACGCAGGTATCGCCGGTGCGGCTTCTGCCCACGGCGTAACTGAACGGGCCGTAATTGTTCTGCAGATAAGTCTGTGTCCGGGCCATGGCGATACCCGGCATTGCACTGCGCATTTCCCGAATGACAGCGGCATCCGTCAGGCGAGCGGAAGACAAGGTCTTGTCGGTATTGACGCCTTCCATTGCGGGGCCGACAAACTTTATCTTGATCGAATTCTGGCCGGGCACGGAAGATTGTGTACGCAGCGCGATATCCTGCTCGATACCATTGCGATACCGCCGCTCAACAACGGCAACAACTGCGGGGCCACCAGGTGGAGGGAAGACCAAAGCTTCCGTGGCCGAAACGGTCCGTGTCGGCTGAAAGCGGGTAACGCCGGCAGAAGAGCTGCACCCCGTCAAGGCAGCCATCAGCAAAACTGTCGTTGCAATCGATTTCATAAAGGTGCCGCAAGTTGAAAAACTCATTCCCACGCGGCGCCAATCAAAGCTGATTCGCAAGTGCAGCGCGGCAAATATTAGCTTTTTAGTAACCTATTTGTTAATCGATCGTTAATGCTATTCCCAGAAAAGATCACCCAACCGACAGATTGGCGGAAATAACCGGTCATTTCACGAGGCTCATTGCGTCTCCGTCGACGGTATAGGAGGAGAGCCGGCCCAAAAAGCTGACCCCGATCAATGCCGACGGCAACGCATCACCGGCAACGACAAGGGCATCAACTTCACTTATTGAGACGTCACCGATTGACAGATCGGAAAGTGTCACGCGTGCCGCCTTGATATCTCCGCCCGCAGTGGCGACCGTATGGTCATAGACAAGGTCATTTGGCCGGATACCGATATCGCGGACCATGCCCTCGTTGAGCGCGACAAATGTTGCACCATTATCAACAATGCCGTCGATGACACGGCCGTTGACAGTGAATCGGCCCGTGAAATGGCCATCAGGCCCGGCAACAAGGATGGCACGTCCGACATGTTTCAAGGGCTGCAATGGCAACGCAAGCTGAGATGTCGACGACATCGTCTTCTCGACGGAGACCAGCATGGCCGGCGCCTGAGAGACGGCAAATACAACAAGGCTTGCCGACACGACAATTCGTGCAAGCATGGCAAGGAATCCTTCCTTTAGATCCCGCATCATGCAGGTCTTTAAATCGGCCTTAGAATGCAAAGGTTAAGAAAACATTGCGGCACTTCAGTCGAGGATTTCACCTGCCATGCGGCTCCGTGCGAGCCACCGGAACAATTTCCATTTCGCAATAAATCGCCCTAAGGGAAGCCGATAAACACGCACGGAGCATATATGTCGAAGACACGCAAGCGGCAGTCCCCGGCCGGACAGCAGCTGAAAAAGGAGTTTCCAGATATTTATGCAGAGCTTGTTGCCGGACGGATACCGTCGCTGAAAAAGGCACTCGTGAAGGCTGGCATCATGACCAAACCGACCCCGGTCGAAAAACTTCTGAAGGCATGGGGAAAAGCCAATGCCGCGGAACGGGATCATTTTCTGACGCAGATCGGCGCCAATCGAACCATTTTGGACGACCACGCCAGCACAGACGAAACCGAAAGGCGGCTGATTGCCAACGGTCGCTATCTGCTGCCACACACCGTGCGTCAGATTGAGGCCATTATGAAGTCACGCCATCTTTTACCTGCGCAGGTCATGAACGAGGCCGGCTTTCCCTCCGAGGGACGATCGCTGACGAGAGCGCTTGCCAAAAATGCCAGCCTCAGACTGGTTGTCATCGCAGCGCTTGATGATTGGCTCAGAAACCAGGGGTAAGGTGCTCAGGCGCCTGCGACAGGCAGCCGCCCTGCCAAAGACTTGATGGCATCGACGCCAACGTTGGCGAAGGCGGCGCGGACAAAAGCCTGCTGGTTTTCGCCGAAACACGTGCCGGGCAGCATCAGGATACCGTGCTCCGCAGCCATCCAGCGGGTCACGTCCATGGCATCGCGACCACCGAACGGATGACGCAGATAGGCGAAATAGGCCCCGATCGAGACAATCGACCAACCATCCCGTCTATCGATGACGGTCTGAAAAGCCTGCCTCCGCTCATCGATAATCACGGTGTTGCCTTGCCGCCATTCGTTGAGAGTCGGAAGCGCCTCAGCCACCGCATGCTGGGCCGGTCGCGGGGCGCAGATCTGCAGATTGTCCATCACCTTCTGCAGCTGCGCCATCACCTTGTTCCCGCAGACGATGGCACCAAGCCGATGGCCCGGGATGCAGAAGACTTTTGAGAAACTATAGAGATGGATGAAGCCATCGCGCCAACCGGTTTTGGAAAACAGGGCGTGGGGCGGGCCGGAAGCGGCGGGCAAGAAATCGCGATAGGTTTCGTCAGTTATGACGAAGATGCCGCACGCATGGCATAAATCGTAAAGCGCATCCAAAAAGTCAGGAAGATAGACGGCGCCGGTCGGATTGTTGGGGGTCACCACGAAAACCGCACGTGTGCGCGAGGTAACGGCGGCTTCCACCGCTTCGATCGGCGGCACGAAACCGGCCTTTGGATCGGCATCCACGACCTTTACGTCCACGCCGAGCATACGCAGGGTCATTTCGTGATTGAAATAATAGGGTCGGATGAGAATGACCTCATCCCCCGGACGCAGCAAAGCCAGCGCCACGGCAAAAAAGGCCTGATTGCCGCCGGCCGTGATCTGCACATCCTCGGCAGATACATCGGCCTGATAGGCAAGATTGAGATCGGCCGCAAAAGCGTTGCGCAGAACCGCTTCGCCTTGAATCTGGCCGTAACCGCAAAGGTCGGCCCGGCTCGCCGTTTCGCCCAGCCAGCGCAACAGATCGGGGTGGGGGGCATAACCGGGAACAGCCTGCGACAGATCAACGACCGGTCCTGCAGCGCCGCCATAGGATTTGAGGCTTGCCTGCACGGCCGGGATGGGTGGCGGCGCCATCTGTTCGACCCATGGATTGAAGGCGAGCGGCGCAGGCATGTCGTTCATGGTTTCCCCTTTTTTGTTGACCTCATCCAGGTCAGCTGCGCGACAACCATCATCCGCGAGCTTTTCCAACCTGCAACGACATAATTGAAAGCCTCAAGTCTCGCTGACATTTTTGAGGAGGACGGACTGATCTGTCAGGTAACGCGCAAAGATCGGCAGGCTGGCGCCACCGATGGCACGCGCCTGCGAACCGACCTTGCCCTCGATGATGTCGGGAATGACGACGCCGCGCAGGTCGAGCCGTGCCACGGCTTCGAGCGTTGCGGTGACGATACGCTTCCTGACCCAGGCCGGAAAACCGCCATCGATGACGGCGGCACCGAAGTCGATGATCGAGGCCGCTGCCACGATGGCCTGCGCCAATGCAGCCGCCGTCGCCTGAATCCAAAGCTCCAGCGGCTCGCCGAAATCAACCCATTCATCGGCGGAGTACCAGAGCGGCTGCGAATCGATGCCACGTTCGCGCAGCATGTTTTCCAGAACGAAAATCGAGGCGATATCGAGGAGCTGACGGTTTTCGCCATCCTTGCCGCGCACTGGAAGCGGACCGACGGCACCCGCCGTACCGGTTCGACCGGAAAAGATGCTGGAATTCAAAACGATACCGCCACCGATGAACGAGCCGATAAACAGGTAGATGAAATCCGGGTAGGTGGGTCCGACACCAAAGACCAGTTCGGCACCGCAGGCACTGGTGGCATCGTTCTGGAGATAGACCGGATGCGCAACGCGGGCCGCCACTTCGGCCTGCAGGTCAAAACCGTGCCAGACCTCCATGGCGCCTGATGGTGCGCCGATCTCATCGGCCCAGTTCCACAGTTCGAATGGCGCGGCGATGCCGATGCCGGCAATGCGCGCCTGTTCCTCCGCGCTCATCTGCTGTTCGATATCGGCTAGGCCGTTGGTGATGATCCGCAGAATTTCCTGCGGCAGCGGATAGGCATAGGTCTCGTGATAACGCTTGCGGACATTGCCGACAAAATCCATCAGCACCAGATCGGCACTGCGGCGACCGATTTTCACTCCGAAGGACAGGACCGCATCGGGATTGAGCCGCATCGGCACCGATGGCTGGCCGACACGGCCGCGCAACGGCTCGCCGCGTAAAAGCAAACCATCTTTTTCCAGCGCTCGCATGATGACCGAGGCCGTCTGCGCCGACAGGCCGCTCAGCCGAGTGATATCCGCCTTTGACAACGCGCCATGCAGACGCACCTGCGACAGAACGAGCCGCTCGTTATAAGCGCGCACCCGCGTCTGGTTGGAGCCACCGGAAAAACCGGCGGAAGAAGCAGGCCCGGCAAGCGGGCCATCGGTGATCGACATCCAGCACCTCCCTTTGCCTTCGCTCTTTCACGCCGAACGCAGCATGACAAGATGGAATAAATAATTCAATCGGAATTAATTATTGACAGCCGGTTTTGTTTTGCGATTATGCAAATCGCGAGAATGCAGGATGTCTGGAGGAGGCATTTGGCTCAATCCGGCCTGCATTCACACCAAACCCGTCCGTTTCCGCGGACTTCGTCTCTGGGAGGAGATCATGAAAAAATCCGTATTGTCCCTGTCGTTCGGGGCGCTGGCGCTTGGCGTCGTGTTTGCAGCACCGGCACAGGCCGCCGACGTATCTGCCTGCCTGATCACCAAGACTGATACCAACCCCTTCTTCGTGAAGATGAAGGAAGGCGCGACCGCCAAGGCCAAGGAACTTGGCGTCACACTGAAATCCTATGCCGGCAAGATCGACGGTGACAGTGAAAGCCAGGTGGCTGCGATCGAGACCTGCATCGCCGACGGCGCCAAGGGCATTCTGATCACCGCTTCCGACACCAAAGGCATCGTGCCGAACCTTAAAAAGGCCCGTGACGCCGGCCTGCTGGTGATCGCGCTCGACACGCCGCTGGAGCCGATCGACGCTGCCGACATGACCTTCGCCACGGACAACCTGCTCGCCGGCAAGCTGATCGGCCAGTGGGCCAAGGATACGCTGGGCGACAAGGCCAAGGACGCTAAGGTAGCTTTCCTCGACCTCACCCCTTCACAGCCTTCCGTCGATATTCTGCGCGATCAGGGTTTCATGATCGGCTTCGGCATCGACCCGAAGGATCCGAACAAGATTGGTGACGAGGACGATGCCCGTATCGTTGGCCACGACATCACCAACGGCAACGAAGAAGGCGGCCGCACGGCCATGGAAAACCTTCTCCAGAAAGACCCGACCATCAACGTCGTCCACACGATCAACGAACCGGCCGCTGCCGGCGCCTATGAAGCGCTAAAGTCGGTCGGCCGCGAAAAGGACGTACTGATCGTTTCGGTCGACGGTGGTTGCCCTGGCGTCAAGAACGTTGCCGATGGCGCGATCGGCGCCACCTCGCAGCAATACCCTTTGCAGATGGCGGCCCTTGGCATCGAGGCGATCAAGAAGTTTGCCGATACCGGCGAAAAGCCGAAGCCGACCGATGGCAAGAACTTCTTCGATACCGGTGTGACGCTGGTCACCGACAAGCCTGTGCCGTCGATCAAGTCGATCGACACCAAGGAAGGCCTTGGAAAGTGCTGGGGTTAAGCCTCTAGCCAGATTTTGCGGGCCGGTGAAAACGCTTCATCGGCCCGCAATGGCAACTCGGCCTGAGCCGGGAACACGACAAAGCGGGAGGATTTCATGAGCGAGCCAGTGGCAAGCACACCGCATAACGACTACGAAAAAGTGCTCAAGGACAGTTCGAAGGATGTTGCGTCCTTTGACAGCGACAAACCGTCCGCCCTTCACAAATTTCGCCATTTCCTGCATTCCAACCCGTCCGCCGTGTCGCTAATCGTGCTGGTGGTTTCGCTCTTCGTGTTCGGGCTGACGCTTGGCGGAAAATTCTTCTCCGCCTTTTCGCTGACGCTGATCCTGCAGCAGGTGGCGATCACCGGTATCGTGGGGGCGGCCCAGTCGCTGGTCATCATGACCGCCGGCATCGATCTTTCGGTCGGCGCGATCATGGTCCTGTCTTCGGTGGTGATGGGTCAGTTCAGTTTTCGTTACGGCCTGCCGCCGGAACTTGCCATTCTCTGTGGCTTTATCACCGGCGCGCTTTGCGGCTTCATCAACGGCGTACTGATCGCCAAGGTCAAGCTGCCGCCCTTCATCGTCACCCTCGGCATGTGGCAGATCGTTCTTGCCAGCAACTTTCTCTATTCGGCCAACGAGACGATCCGTTCCCAGGAAATCGAAACCAATGCGCCGATCCTCCAATTTTTCGGCGAAACCTTTAAGTTCGGCGGAGCGGTTTTCACCTATGGCGTCATCGCCATGATCCTGCTGGTAGCGGTACTTTGGTACGTTCTCAACCACACCGCTTGGGGGCGCCATCTTTATGCAGTTGGCGATGATCCGGAAGCGGCAGACCTTTCCGGCGTCAACGTGCAGCGCATGCTGATCTCCGTCTACGTCATCTCCGGTGTCATTTGTGCACTGGCAGGCTGGGCACTGATCGGCCGTATCGGCTCCGTTTCACCAACTGCCGGCCAGTTCGCCAATATCGAATCGATCACCGCCGTGGTGATCGGCGGCATATCTCTGTTCGGTGGACGCGGCTCCATTCTCGGCATGATGTTCGGGGCATTGATCGTCGGCGTCTTCTCACTCGGCCTGCGCCTGCTCGGCACCGACGTGCAATGGACCTATCTCTTGATCGGCGTCCTCATCATCGTCGCCGTTGCCGCCGACCAATGGATCAGAAAGGCTTCACGCTGATGCCCCAGGAAAACATCCAGACCAGAAAACCCATCCTGACCGGTCGCAACCTCGTCAAGCGTTACGGTCGCGTCACCGCCATCGACAATGCCGATTTCGATCTCTATCCCGGCGAAATCCTCGCCGTGATCGGCGACAACGGCGCCGGTAAATCCTCGCTGATCAAGGCGATTTCCGGGGCCATCCGACCCGACGAGGGCGAAATCCGCATGGACGGCGAACTAGTGCATTTCGCTTCGCCGATCGAGGCCCGCAAGGCCGGCATCGAAACCGTTTACCAGAACCTTGCACTGTCACCAGCACTCTCGATTGCCGACAACATGTTTCTCGGCCGCGAAATCCGAAAACCCGGCTTCATGGGCAAGGTCTTGCGAAAACTCGACCATGGCGCGATGGAAAAGATGGCGCGAGACAAGCTTTCCGAGCTTGGTCTGATGACCATCCAGAACATCAATCAGGCGGTGGAAACACTTTCGGGTGGCCAGCGTCAGGGCGTGGCAGTGGCGCGCGCAGCTGCTTTCGGCTCAAAAGTCATCATTCTTGATGAACCGACGGCAGCACTTGGCGTCAAGGAAAGCCGGCGTGTGCTGGAGCTAATCCTCGACGTGCGCTCACGCGGCATTCCGATCGTGCTGATCTCCCACAACATGCCGCATGTGTTCGAGATCGCCGACCGCATTCATATCCACCGGCTGGGCAAGCGACTGACAGTCATCAATCCAAAAGACTATACGATGTCGGATGCCGTCGCCTTCATGACCGGCGCAAAGGTGCCGGAGCCGATTGCCGCATGACACCGACCACCGAGGATATCGCCCGCACAATCATTGACCGTGCGGGCGACAGACAACGCTTTCTGGTAGCGATCGCGGGTCCGCCGGGTGCTGGCAAATCGACGCTGGCGGATGAGCTGGCCGCCGCATTGAAGGTTCTCGGCGAAAGCGCCGAAGTCCTGCCTATGGATGGTTTTCACATGGATGATGCCATCCTGCGTGAAAAAGGCCTGCTCGCACGCAAAGGCGCTCCGGACACATTTGATGTTCGCGGCTTTGTCGATATCGTTGGCGCCGTGAAAGCAGCCGAGGGCGAAGTGCTTGTTCCTGTGTTCGACCGCTCGCGCGAGATCGCTATTGCTGCGGCCCGGATCGTTGATCAGCCGACCCGTTTCGTGCTGGTGGAAGGCAATTATCTGCTTCTTGACCGTAAGCCTTGGTCCGCGCTCGAGGGCCAGTTTGACTATTCCGTCCTGATTTCGCCACCCGTCCCGGTGCTGGAGGCAAGATTGATGAAGCGATGGCTGGATCTCGGGTTCACCGAAGCAGCGGCCCGTACAAAAACCGAAGACAATGACCTGCAGAATGGCGCTCTGGTGCGAGACCACAGTCGACCGGCCGACTGCGTGCTAACGGCCTGAATGATTTCGTCGAACAACGCAATTGCGTTTTGCTCTTGATCAACATCAAGAATGTGCCGCGCGAAAAATGCAATCAGTCCGGTGGGAGGACGTGAGGCGGGGACCGCCCCGCAATGTCCAGAGGACACTGCAATGCCCACCAAACTGACTGATGCCCTGAACTATTTCAAAGAGGCGGTGCCGTTCCGGATCGTTCCGGCGATCGTCACCACCGTCTTTCTTTTGACCCTTCTCGCCATTCCCGCCCCATCAGGTCTGGATGAAAACGGCTGGGTGATGCTGGCGATTTTTCTGACGACCATTCTCGCCATCATCCTGAAGGTCATGTCGATCGGGGTCATGGCCATCATGGCGATCGTCATCGTTTCGCTGGCGCAGGTCACCTCGCCGAATTCGAAAGGTGCGGTTGCCGATGCGCTGAGCAGCTTTGCCAACCCGTTGATCTGGCTGATCGTCATCGCCGTGCTGATTTCGCTCGGCCTGAAGAAGACCGGGCTGGGACGCCGGATCGGGCTTTATTTCATCGCCCTGCTTGGCAAACGTACACTCGGCATCGGTTATGGTCTGGTGTTCTGCGAACTGGTTCTGGCGCCGTTTACGCCCAGCAACACAGCGCGTGGCGGCGGCATCATTCATCCGATCATGAAATCGATCGCCAACGCCTTTGACTCGGATCCGGCCAAGGGGACGCAGGGCCGTGTCGGCACCTATCTGGCGCTTGTGAACTATCACGCCAACCCGATCTCGTCGGCCATGTTCGTGACGGCGACGGCACCAAACCCGCTGGTGCTGGAGTATGTTGTCAAAGCAACCGGCAGCACGATCCATCTCACCTGGGTCACCTGGGCGCTTGCCATGTTCATTCCCGGCGTCATTGCCATGCTTGTCATGCCGCTGGTGCTTTATGTCCTTTCGCCGCCGGAACTGAAGAAGACCCCCGATGCCGTCACCTATGCCCGTAAGGAACTGAGTGACATGGGCCCGGTCTCAACAAAGGAATGGGTGATGGTTGCCACGTTCGCCCTGCTGCTTCTGCTGTGGGCAAACGTGCCGGCCATGATTTTTGGCCCTGCCTTCACGCTCGATCCGACGGTTGTCGCATTGATCGGCCTGTTCACGTTGCTGATCACCGGCACGATCGACTGGAACGATGTGCTGGGTGAAAAGAGTGCCTGGGATACGCTGGTCTGGTTCGGCGCGCTGGTTATGATGGCCGACCAGCTCAACAAGCTTGGCGTCATAGGCTGGTTCTCGAACGGCATGAAGGATGCAATCACCGCTGCAGACCTCAGTTGGCAGCTTGCCGCCGCCGTGCTCGTGCTTGTCTTCACCTTCTCGCATTACATGTTTGCCAGCACGACCGCGCATGTCAGCGCCATGATGCTCGCCTTCCTCACCGTCGGCGTCATGCTCATCCCGGCAGAATATCACGGCATCTTCATCCTGATGATGGCCGCCGGATCGGCTGTCATGATGACACTCACCCATTATGCCACCGGCACCTCGCCGATCATTTTTGGCAGCGGTTACGTGACCATGGGCAAATGGTGGGGAGTCGGTTTCGTGATGTGCGTCATCAACCTTGCCATCTTCGCCGTCATCGGCGGCATCTGGTGGAAGGTTCTGGGTTACTGGTAAGCGCCAGCACGCTCTTGCCGTGATCAACGCTGGAGCGTGAATAGAAAAAGGGGCGACTGCGAAAACCGCAGCCGCCCTTTTCCTGTGCTGATTTCTCTTATGCTTTGGCCTTGAGCGCGACGACGGTGGGTCCTTTTGCCGGCTTTTCGTCCTCGCCTTCGACATAGGGGCGGCCGTAATAGCTGGCGAGCAGAACCTGCCTGATCTCGCCGATCAGAGGATAACGCGGATTGGCACCAGTGCACTGGTCGTCAAAAGCCATCTCCGCCAGCTTGTCCACCTGCGCCAGAAAGTCCGCTTCCGCCACCCCTGCCGCCTGGATGGAGGCGGGAATATCGAGATCCCGTTTCAACTGTTCCAGCCATAACAGCAGTTTTTCGACCGACTCGGCGTCGTTCTTGCCGCCCAACTCCAGATGACGGGCAATTTCCGCATAACGGCACAAGGCTTTCGGCCGGTCATACTGGCTGAACGCCGTCTGCTTGGTCGGATTATCGACCGCGTTGTAACGAACGACATTGGAGATCAGCAGGGCGTTGGCCAGACCATGCGGCAGATGGAATTCGGCGCCGATCTTATGCGCCATCGAATGGCAGACACCGAGGAAGGCATTGGCAAAGGCAATGCCGGCAAGCGTGGAGGCATTGTGAACCTGCTCTCGCGCCTTCGGGTCTTGCGCTCCGTTCTTGTAGGCGGATGGCAGATAGTTCTTGAGCAGTTTCAGCGCCTGCAATCCCTGACCATCGGTATATTCATTGGCCATGATCGAAACGTAGGATTCCAGCGCATGTGTGACAGCATCGATGCCGCCATGGGCCGTCAGCGATTTCGGCATGTCCATCACCAGATTGGCATCTACGATCGCCATATGCGGTGTCAGTTCATAGTCTGCGATCGGATATTTGACGCCCGTAACCTCGTCGGTCACGACTGCAAACGGCGTGACTTCCGAACCGGTGCCCGATGTCGTCGGAATGGCGACGAACATCGCCTTGCCGCCAAGTTTCGGGAAACGGTATATGCGCTTGCGAATATCCATGAAGCGCAGTGCCAGATCGGCAAACTCCACCTCGGGATGTTCGTACATCACCCACATGATTTTTGCGGCATCCATCGGCGAGCCGCCGCCGAAGGCGAGGATCAGGTCCGGCTGAAAGGCATTGGCCAGCGCCACGCTCTTGCGTACGACCGCAAGTGTCGGATCGGCACTGACTTCGAAGAAGACTTCTACTTCTAAACCGAGTCCCTTCAGCATCCGCACTGTGTCGTTAACATTGCCGTTTTCGAACAGAAAACGGTCGGTAACGATCAGGCAGCGTTTCCTGTCCTTCAGGTCATCCAGTGCGAAGGGAAGGCTGCCCCGGCGGAAATAGATCGAAGGCGGCAGCTTGTGCCACAGCATGTTTTCCGCACGCATGGCGACTGTCTTCTTGTTGATCAAATGCTGCGGACCGACATTTTCCGAAATCGAATTGCCGCCCCATGAACCGCAGCCCAATGTGAGCGACGGCGCCAGCCGGAAATTGTAGAGGTCGCCGATGCCGCCTTGCGAAGCCGGCGAATTGATCAGGATACGCGCCGTCTTCATCTTCGCGCCAAAGGCTGTCACGCGCTCGGGCTGAAGATCCTGATCGGTATAAAGCACGCTGGTATGGCCGATGCCGCCAAGCGCTACCAGCGCTTCCGCCTTCTCGCAGGCATCGTCAAAGTTCTTGGCCTTGTACATGGCAAGTGTCGGCGAAAGCTTTTCGTGGGCGAAAGCCTCGCTTTCATCGGTGGCCTCCACCTCGGCGATCAGCACCTTGGTGTCGTTTGGCACTTGAAAACCTGCCATGTCGGCAATTTTTCGCGCGGACTGGCCGACGATGCCGGCATTAAGTGAGCCATTCTTGAGGATCAGATCCTTGACCGCGCCGGCTTCGTTGCTGGACAGGACATAACCGCCATGGCTGCGGAAACGCTCACGCACGGCATTGTAGACCTGATCGACAACGATGACCGATTGCTCAGAGGCGCAGATGACGCCGTTATCAAAGGTCTTCGACATCAGGATCGAGGCAACCGCCCGTTTGATATCGGCAAACTCGTCGATCACCGCAGGCGTATTGCCAGCACCGACACCAATAGCCGGCTTGCCCGACGAATAGGCCGCCTTCACCATGCCGGGGCCGCCGGTTGCGAGGATCAGGTTGATATCCGCATGCCCCATCAGCGCATTGGAAAGCTCGACGCTCGGTTCATCGATCCAGCCGATGATGTCTTTTGGCGCGCCGGCCTTCACTGCGGCCTCAAGAACCAGCCGCGCCGCCTCGCATGTCGAGCATTTGGCACGCGGGTGAGGAGAAAAGATGATGCCGTTGCGGGTTTTGAGCGCGATCAATGCCTTGAAAATGGCGGTCGAGGTCGGATTGGTGGTCGGCACGATCGCGCAGATCAGGCCGATCGGTTCGGCAATGGTCTGGATACCGTATTCTGGCTCTTCGGAAAGCACGCCGCAGGTGCGGTCGTCCTTGTATTTGTTGTAAATATATTCGGAAGCGAAGTGGTTTTTCACCACCTTGTCCTCCATCACGCCCATGCCGGTTTCCTCAACCGCCATCTTGGCGAGAGGAATACGCGAATTGGCGATGGCCAAAGCCGCGCTCCTGAAAATTTCGTCCACCTGCTCCTGGGAAAAGCCGGCATAGATTTTCTGGGCAGCCGTTACCCGGGCAACAAGTTCATTGAGCTTTACGAGAGAATTGATCGACATGATGGTTCATTCCCGCTGTCATTGAGGCGCATCCTTGACGGGAAATCTGAACCTGAATGAAACCGGCCGCCTTGATCTAGGTCGACTTTGCAATCTCCCACAAAGGCGCCAAGGCAACCATTTTGCGGCATGATGGAAAATGACAACGAGATGAGCCGTTGAACATTCGCGACGTTTTTCAGCAGACGGTTTTTATGTCGGGGAAACGGAAGGCCCGATCTTCGCATTGACGAACACGTCGTATCGCGTGCTTTTGCCAGTAATCTGATGAGACGGTTTACGCACGCCCGGCATTGGATCGGCCCGTAGCGGCCATTTCAGCACGACACGGTTTTGAGCCGCCTCAAGTGCTACCTGCAAAAGTCTTGCTGAATCGGGATCAGTACCGACGATATCCCGGATCAGTCGCATTTCCTTCTTCACCAACGCCGTTTTGTCACGCGGTGGATGCATGGGATCTATCAGAACCACCTGCGGGTTCAATTGTGGCAGCAGATCGCAGGAATCACCCTGGATCAATGTCATGCGCGCGACGGTTTCCGCATGGCGCCCACCTTCCGCCCGCGCCCGCTCCAGCCCCTCGGCCAGCAGCGCATGCATGATTTCGGAACGCTCGATCAGCGTCACACGCGCACCGAGCGCAGCCAGAAAAAATGCATCCCGGCCGAGACCAGCCGTGGCATCGACAATATCGGGCGTGACACCGCTCGAAAAACCCGCAGCTTTCGCCAGGGGTTGGCCACGTCCCTCGCCCGACCGAAAACGATGGCCGACAGCACCGCCGACAAAATCGACAACAAGGGACGATTTTTCGAATTTTTGTGCCATCGTTCAGTCTCAAAAGGGTACGGGAGCAGTGAAGGTGACATCCGAACCGTTCGGATGTCGGAAGGTCAATTGCTCGGCATGGAGCAAAAGGCGGTCTGCAGCCGAAAGCGCGTCGCCATCAGCATAAAACTCATCTCCAAGGATGACATGGCCGATCGCCTTCATATGCACGCGCAACTGATGCGTTCGGCCGGTCATGGGAAACAGCCGCAGCCGTGTCGTATTTTCACGGTACTCGATCACCTGCCAGCGTGTTTGCGCCGGCTTACCGTGCTCACTGTCCACCCGGTGCCGCGGCTTGTTGTCGGGGTCGATGGCCAAAGGCAGGTCGATCATGCCTTCCGCATCCGCCACCCGTCCCCAAACCTCCGCCACATAGGATTTTTCCGTGCTGCGCGCCTCGAATTGGGCGGCAACAAAAGCATGGGCCTTGCGATTGCGCGACATCAGAACGACGCCGGATGTATCCTTGTCCAGCCGGTGAACGATTAACGCTTTCGGATACTCTTTTTGCACCCGCGTCAGCAGACTGTCCGATAGCGCAGGGTGGCGACCGGGTACAGACAAGAGACCGCTTGGCTTGTCGAAAACAAGAAAATCCGCATCGCTATGAATCAGAGAAACATAGGGATCCATAGGCGGATGATAAATCGGAGCGATGTCTGAAAACGCGTTCATGGCAATCGTCTAGCATAATTCCTGCCACGCGGGAGGTTTTTGCAAACGGCTTTCGCGCTGTAACCGCGCTCGATCACATCAACGAAATCCGGAGCCTTTCAGCCGCGTCCGTCAGCAAGGGCAGCACTTCCTCGATCATCTGCGTCAGAGACATATGGGCCGCAGGCGCTCCAACATTCAAAGCGGCGATCGTTTCGCCACGCCTGTTTTTCAGCGGCACCGCGATCGAGCGTAATCCGAGTTCCAGTTCCTGATCAATCACCGCATAACCCTGCTGCCTGACGCGACCGAGCTCCACGATGATCTCGTCGATATCCGTCAAAGTACGATCGGTATTGGCCCGCAGTGCTGTCCTTGCCAGCAGTTGGCGCACCGGTTCGTCTGCCATGGCGGCGAGCAGCACCCGTCCCATGGAAGAACAATAAGCCGGCAAACGACTGCCGGGCGTGAGATTGATCGACATGACGCGTCGCTGCGATGCGCGTGCGATATAGACAACCTGGATGTCATCGAGCACCGAGGCTGACGAGCTTTGGCCCGTTTTTTCAGCCAGATGATCGAGATGCGGTTGCAGCAATGCTGGCAGGGGCGTTGCCGACAAATAGGCATGTCCAAGACGCAGGATACGCGGTGTCAGCGAAAAAAACTTGCCGTCGTAATCGGCATACTGAAGCTCCACCAGTGTCAGTAGAGACCGCCGCACGGTGGCACGGTCGAGTCCTGTCTTCTTTGCGACTTCGGCAATAGAAAGGCGTCGGTCACCGTCTTCAAATGCCTCGATGACGCGCAGGCCTTTAGCAAAACCGTTGACGAAATCCGTTTCCTTCACCAGCCATCACCCCTTGCCAGATTTGTGCGATATACAAACAAAAATCAATTAACGCACATAATACGTTGCTGCAAGAGATACGATCGGCTCTATTGGGTATTGAGGAGATGCTGACGACAGTCAGCCCAAGGTGAGGAACAGGCTTCATGGACAAGAGATCGGCGAATGCCGCTGAGGCTATCTCCGCCATCGAGGATGGCGCGGTGGTGATGATCGGCGGTTTTGGCGGCTCAGGCGCGCCGATTGAACTCATTCATGCATTGATCGACAAGCGGCCTAGAAATCTCACCGTGATCAATAACAATGCCGGTAACGGCAGGATCGGCATTGCCGCGATGATCGATGCGGGCATGGTCGCCAAGATGATCTGTTCATTCCCGAAATCATCCGATCCTCGCGCTTTTACCGAGAAATATCTTGCCGGCGAAATCGCGCTGGAACTGGTACCGCAGGGCACGCTAGCCGAACGGATCCGCGCAGGCGGCGCCGGCATTCCGGCCTTCTATACGCCGACCGCATACGGAACAGAACTGGCCGAAGGCAAGCCGATTGCCGAGTTCGATGGCCGCCCTTACGTTCAGGAGCGTTGGCTGAAAGCCGATTTCGCGATCATCAAGGCCGATAGCGGAGATACGCACGGCAATCTTACCTACAACAAGGCCGCGCGTAACTTTAACCCGTTGATGTGCATGGCCGCAGCACGGACGATCGTTCAGGTTTCCAGATTGGTCGAGGCCGGCGGCATCGATCCGGAGCATGTCGTCACACCGGGAATTTTCGTCGATCGACTGGTGCAGGTGCCGAACCCGCAGCAGGAAGAGGCAATGATCCGCGCCGGCATGCAATATGAGGGAGGAATTTACCCATGAGTTCCGCACTTCCCACCATGACGGAGGATGCAAAACTTTCCAGCGCCCAGATGGCGTGGAGGGCAGCGCAGGATATTCGGGATGGCGCCTATGTGAACCTCGGTATCGGCTTTCCTGAAATGGTCGCGCGTTATCAGCCACCGGGCCGTCAGGCGATTTTTCACACTGAAAACGGCATCCTGGACTTTGGCGATGCACCAGAACCAGGCAAGGAAGATTGGGACCTGATCAACGCCGGCAAGAAAGCTGTGACACTGAAACCGGGTGCCGCTTTTTTCCACCACGCCGACAGTTTTGCCATGGTACGCGGCGGACATCTCGATGTGGCGATCCTCGGCGCGCTGCAAGTGTCGGAACACGGCGATCTCGCCAACTGGCGGGTCGGCTCGAAAGGTGTTCCGGCTGTCGGCGGCGCGATGGATCTGGTGCATGGCGCCAAACAGGTCTGCGTCATCACCGAGCATGTCACCAAGACCGGTGAACCCAAGCTTGTCGAAAAATGCACGTTTCCATTGACCGGTGTCGCGTGCATTACCCGGATTTATACCAGTTTTGCCGTTATCGACATTACGGCAGGTCGTTTCGTGCTGCGCGAAAAACTGCCCGGCATGAGCATGGAGCAGTTGCAGGCGCAGACTGGCGCAAAACTTCATATCGAAGAGCCGGTCGGCGATCTCGTCACGCCCGCCCTTTGAATTTGCGACACCGCGCATCGTGTTAGAGTTCGGTCCCGTTGTGCCGAGGAGGATTTCATGACTGATGCATTCATCTGCGATTACATCCGCACTCCGATCGGCCGTTTCGGCGGTTCACTATCCTCAGTGCGGGCCGATGATCTTGGAGCCATCCCGCTCAAGGCATTGATGGAGCGCAACGCTTCGATCGATTGGGATGCGGTTGGTGATGTCATTTATGGCTGCGCCAACCAGGCCGGTGAAGACAATCGCAATGTTGCCCGCATGTCGCTTTTGCTGGCCGGTCTGCCGGTGTCCGTCACCGGCACCACGATCAACCGGCTGTGCGGTTCCGGCATGGATGCCGTTATCACCGCCGCCCGTGCCATCAAAGCCGGCGAGGCGGAACTGATGATTGCCGGCGGGGTGGAAAGCATGAGCCGCGCGCCCTTTGTGATGCCGAAGGCCGAGACCGCCTTTTCGCGCAATGCGGAGATATATGACACGACGATAGGCTGGCGTTTCGCCAACCCGCGCATGCAAAAGCAATACGGCATCGATTCCATGCCGGAAACCGGCGAAAACGTTGCCGAAGACTACCATATATCTCGTGAAGATCAGGACGTGTTCGCGCTTCGTTCCCAGAGCAAGGCGGCCGCGGCGCAGGAAAACGGTCGCCTGGCACGGGAAATCACCGCTGTGACCATTCCGCAGCGCAAGGGCGATCCGGTCCTTGTGTCAAAAGATGAGCATCCTCGCGCCACTACGATCGAGGCATTGGCAAAACTCGGTACCCCGTTCAGACAGGCAGGCGGCACGGTGACGGCCGGTAATGCCTCGGGCGTGAACGATGGTGCCGCCGCCCTGATTGTTGCTTCGGAAGCCGCCGCAAGGAAATTTGGCCTCACGCCCATCGCGCGTATCATGGCCGGAGCCACGGCCGGCGTTGCGCCCCGAGTCATGGGCATCGGCCCGGCACCCGCCTCGAAAAAGCTGATGGCACTGCTTAACATGCGGCAAGAGCAGTTCAATGTGATCGAACTCAACGAAGCCTTTGCCTCGCAGGGTCTGGCGACCTTGCGTGAACTTGGCATTGCCGACGACGACACCCGCGTCAACATCAACGGCGGCGCGATCGCGCTTGGGCACCCGCTCGGCATGTCAGGCACCCGCATTACCGGCACCGCCTCACTCGAACTGTCGCTTAGCGGTGGCCGCTACGCGCTTGCCACGATGTGCATCGGTGTCGGGCAGGGTATTGCGGTGGCACTCGAGCGTGTCTGACGCAATCAGCGCAAGGCCACTCTCCCCGCTCAGTCACTCGCTCACTCGCTGGCTGACTGGCTGGCCGAAAAAGCCTTGGTTTCAAAGCGGAGCGACAATCCCTATATTGGCTGAATAAGCGGGAGGGGCGCTGCCAGCCGCTTGAATGTCTTGAATGCGGTGGCAAGGAGGCTTTGATGCTGACGATTGGCGATTTATCCAAGACGACCGGCGTCAAGGTACCGACCATCCGCTATTACGAGCAGATGGGGCTTCTGTCCCACAGCGAACGATCAGAGGGAAACCAGCGGCGATATTCGAAGGGGGAGCGCGAGCGCCTTTCCTTCATCAAGCACGCACGCGAACTGGGATTGACGATCGATGCCATCAGGGAACTGATCGATCTCAGCCAGCATCCGGAAAAACCTTGTGCCGAAGCCGACCGGATTGCCGCCCAACAGCTGTTCACGGTTCGTGAAAAAATCGAACGGCTGAAGAAGCTGGAAGTGGAACTGGAACGGATCACAACCCATTGCCACAGCAATCATGTCCGCGATTGCTACGTCATTCAGGCACTCGCAAACCACGATCTTTGCTCGACCGATCACGAATGAGAATGTTTGGAGGCGGACGCAAAAAGCGCCCACCTCAATGCGTTTCAATATAGTGGATTACTTGATCGGCTTCAGCAGGCGCAGGGCATTCATCGTCACCAGCACCGTTGCGCCGGTATCGGCAAGAATGGCAGGCCACAGGCCGGTTATACCGATAATAGTGGTGACAAGAAAAACGGCCTTCAAACCGAGCGCGATCGCGATGTTCTGGAAAATGTTGCGCATCGTGCGCTTCGACAGATCGATCATGAGCGCGACATCGCCGACACGACCATGGAGCACGGCGGCATCGGCCGTCTCGAGCGCCACATCGGTGCCGCCCCCCATGGCAATGCCGATATCGGCGGCGGCAAGCGCCGGGGCATCGTTGATGCCATCACCGATCTTGCCAACCACATGACCTTCTTTCTTTAAGTCGACAACGATACGCTGCTTGTCCTCCGGCATCAGTTCAGCCCGAACTTCGATACCCAATTGAGCACCGACGGCCGTGGCTGTCCGTTTGTTGTCGCCGGTCAGCATCACCGTCTTCAACCCGGCATCGGTGAGGGTCTTCAAGCCCGCTATCGCGTCGGCGCGCGGCTCGTCGCGCATGGCAATAGCGCCCGCCAAGACCTCACCGATGATCAAGACCGAAACGGTCTTTCCATCATCGTTGAGCGACGAGATTGAACGGGTATGCGCAGCGGACAGGGCCACACGCTCGGCTGCGGCATTCAGTGAACCGAGAAATATCTCGGTGCCATCGATGATGGCCGTCACACCTTTGCCGCCGAGTGCCCTTGCTGCCATTGCCGGCAACAGGTCGATACCGTCTTCGTCGGCCTTTTCCAGAATAGCGAGCGCCAGCGGATGGCTCGACCCTGCCTCCAGAGACGCCGCGTAACGCAACACGTCTTCTCCCTTGCGGCCAAAGGGCAGAATATCCGTCACGACAGGCTTGCCAGCCGTCAATGTCCCGGTTTTGTCAAAAGCGACCGCCGTGAGCTTGCCGAGCCCCTCGAGCACGGCGCCCCCTTTCATTAGCAGGCCGCGACGCGCACCGGCCGAGAGCGCTGCGGCGATCGCCGCCGGTGTCGATATCACTAGAGCGCAGGGGCAACCGATCAAAAGGATGGCGAGCCCCTTGTAGGTCCATTCGCTCCAGTCACCATCGGCAAACAACGGCGGCAATACCGCGACCAGCGCAGCAACAGCGACGACGCCTGGCGTGTAATATCGAGAGAAACGATCGATGAAACGTTCGGTTGGCGCCTTGGATTCCTGCGCCTCCTCGACGAGACGGACGACGCGAGCGATCGTATTGTCTTCGGCTGCAGCGGTGACACGCACACGAAGCGCCGCATCACCGTTGACGGTACCGGCAAACACCGGGTCGTCGACACTCTTTTGCACCGGCACGCTCTCGCCCGTCACTGGCGCCTCATCGATCGCACTTTCACCCGAAACGATGACACCATCCGCAGAAACACGATCGCCGGGACGCACGAGAATGATCGCGCCTACGGCCAAACTTTCCGCCGGAACCTCGCGGGTCTTGCCATCGATTTCAAGCAATGCCGTTTTCGGCACCAACGCGGCAAGCGATCGTATGCTGTCGCGCGCTCGGCCAGCGGCGACACCTTCCAGAAGTTCACCGACGAGAAACAGGAATACCACGGCCGCCGCTTCTTCCGAGGCATTGATGATCAGCGCGCCAACGGCTGCGATCGTCATTAACATCTCGATCGAAAACGGGGTCCCCATACGTGCCGCCATGATGGCCCGGCGTGCGATCGGAATGAGCCCGACCATCATGGCCAGAATGAAGGCGTAGGTTGCCACCGCCGGAACGAGGTGGCCGACACCATAGGCCGCCACCAGCGCCGCACCGGCCATGATCGTCAGCCGCCCTTTGCGACTTTTCCACCAGGGGCCGCCGCCGGTCCCATGATCATGCCCGTGAAGGTTTGCGTCGCCTTGGGAATAATCATGATGCTCGTGTCTATGACCATGGTCGCCGTTGCAGGCATGCCCGTCATGTATCGTGGCATGGTCGTGCTGCCCGTGATCATTGTGCGAGCAGTCGGGGCCGTGAACATGGTGCCCATGAGCCGGCACATCAACGGCGGCCAACTGGCCCCTTGGTGAAATGGGTTTGGCACCATAGCCGAGCCCGGAAAGGGTTTTGCCCACGGCATCGAGATCGCTACCATTGTGCATCACCGTCATGGTGCCGGCTGTGACCGATACGGAAACATCGGTCACGCCCGGCATGCGCCTGATGGCCTTGTCGATTTTGGCTGCGCAAGACGCGCAGTCCATGCCTTCGACGCGGAAACGGGTTTGGACGGTATTGCTCATCGAATGATCCTCTTGGCACTTGGATCATTCCTACGACCTCTAGTAACTAGAGGTGCAAGACCGAAATTAGAATTTTCTCACGCAGCACGAAACGTGAAAAACGAAGGCACCGAGTGATGGACGATCACACAGCGTTTTTGGGTGGTGCTTTTTCGAGATGTTCCATCAGGTAGGCATGGGTGGCCGCATTGGCGACGATCAGCGTGCCGGTCCGCTCATAGACGTCGGGACCGCGCCCCCACCAATCGGTCACGATACCGCCTGCCTCCTGCACCAGCAGAATACCGGCGGCCGTATCGATGAAACCGGTCTCTTCGTAATATCCGGTAAGCCTGCCGCAGGCGACATAGGCGCAGGAATTGGCCGCACTGCCGACAATACGAACCGCGCCGATGCGCGCACGGATTTCGTCCAGACGCTGATAGGCCCCCGGATGCAGCGACAGGTTGGGAGTGGGAAGGCCCGTGCCCACGCACATCAGCGCGACATCCGTTGAAGCGCTGACCTGAAGCCGGACACCATTGAGATAAGCCCCCTCGCCCTTGATTGCCGTAAACATCTCGTCCGATACAGGATTGTAGATGAGACCGCACATGGTTTCATTGCCGCGACGCAACGAAATGGTGATCGTATAATGTTGGCCATAGATAAAATTGGTGGTGCCATCAATCGGGTCTACCAGCCAACGATGGTCATCATCCGCACCATCGACCGGTGCAAATTCTTCGCCGGTGAGCCCCCAGGGATAGCGGCTTAGCAGGCGTTCCCGGATCAGCGTCTCGGACTCCTTGTCGGCATCCGAAACGAAATCCCCCGGCCCCTTGACGCCGATTTCGATATCACGAAAACGCTTGAAGTGCTCAAGCGTGAGGGCGCCTGCTTCACGGGCGGTTGCGACCATGTGGTCGAGAATGTTGCTGTAGTTGACTGTCATGAACTGAGGGCCTTGGCTAACCCTTCCGGGTCATCTGTGGTGATCTGGTCGACCTTGAGCCTCAGCAGGCGATCGATCCGAACGATGGTTTCGGGAGTGATGTGATTGATCGTCCAGGCATCGACCTTGCGACCGGCTGCATGGACAGGTTCAATGATGTCGACGCCTGCATCGGCCGCTGAAAGAATGATGTCCCAGGCGAGGTAGATCATCTTGGCATCGGGCGCCTTGGAAAGGGCCTGCTCGATGAAGGAACGGTAGTCACCGGTCGCCTTCAATCGCGCCAGGCTTTCGCCATAACAGGGATCGTAACCGGTAGCGATGCCAGGCGCAGCCTTCGCGAGCGCCGCAATGGCGTCAAAATCGCCTCCTGAGAGGATCAGCGATCCGATGATCGGCGCAACGCTTTTTCCAAAATTGGCGATCACCTGCGAGTTGAGCGCGGAAAAGCCTTCCTTGAAATCGAGCTGCAGCAGGGCATCGGGATGCGCGCCCTCCCTGGCCAAGAGCCCGCAGAGATCTTCCAGCAATAGGACCTTGTCGGCAATCGGCTCACCATCATTGCCACGCAAATGCATTTCACGTAGCGCGGCCGCATTGGTATCGCGCACCTTGCCACTGCCTGTGGTTTCCCGCTGAAGCGTCAGATCGTGCAGCACTGCACAACCTTCATTCCCATGGATGACGAGATCGATTTCCACACTGGCACCAACCTGCATCGCTTCGATGATGCGTTCACCGGTAAAGACGGGATCGCTCAGGCGGCGGCGGCCACGATGCCATTTGATCGAGGTGCGGTGCCCATCGCGATCAAGGTGAAGAGGTGCGTTCACATCAGCTCCGATAAATCTGCTGGTTGTCGCGATAGGCAGCGATGGCGCGTGGGAAAACGTCTACCCCCTGTCCCGCGCGGAACAGATCGGGATGGGCCACCATCGATTTCAGTCGCGTGCCATCGGCAAGATCAAGATCGACCAGACCGTGCGAACCATAGTCGGTCACACGGTGCACACTTGCCTTTGGAGTGTCCGACGCAGTGACATCCAGTGATTCCGGACGGATGGCAAGCGTGGCTGGGCCGTCAGGCACCTGCAACTGGACTGTAAGGTCGGAGCGCATGAAATATCCATTACGGACTTCTCCATCGATCAGGTTCATGCTGCCGATAAAACCGGCAACAAATGGCGTTTTCGGATCGCGATAAACCACATCGGGACGGTCGATCTGTTCCGTCTTACCGTTTGCCATGACGACGATACGGTCAGCCATGGAAAGGGCTTCGTCCTGACCGTGGGTGACGAACAGGGTGGTGATGCCGAGACGCTGCTGGATGTCGCGCACCTCTTCCCGAAGGCGCTCGCGCAAATGCTGGTCGAGGCTGGCAAAGGGTTCGTCAAGAAGCAGGATCTTGGGCTCCAACACCAGAGAACGAGCAAGCGCCACACGCTGCTGCTGGCCACCGGACAACTGCGTGGTCATGCGATCCCCATAACCGGCGAGACCAACCAGATCGAGCACGGCCTCGACCTTATCCCTGATCTCAGCCGCCGGCATCCGCCGTAGTTTTAGACCGAAAGCAAGATTCTTGAAAACGTTCATGTGGGTCCAGAGCGCATGGCTCTGAAACACCATGCCCGTCGGACGACGCTCGGGGGGCAGATGGGTTACATCTTCGCCATCAATGGTGATGGACCCGCTGGTCGGCTGCTCGAAACCGCCAACCATGCGCAACAGAGTGGATTTTCCGGAACCGGAAGGCCCAAGAAGGCAGACAAGTTCACCATCTGCAACATCAAGCGAAAAACTGTCGACAGCCTTGGCGCCAGCCGAAAAGGTCTTGGTGACCTCAGCGATATGAAGAACGGACATGATGTTTCCTAACCGCCGAAACCGCGAGCAAAAGCTCCGCCGCCGATGACACGGCGGGCGAACATGAGGGCAATAAACGAGGGCACCCAGAGAAGGACGGATAATACGGCCCCGAACTGGATGACCATCTGGTTGTTGATGAAACTGATCATCAGCACCGGCATCGTGCGAATACCGGGAGCCCCGATAAGCCATGCTCCCTCTGTCTCATAGAATGTCCCGACAAAACTCAGCAGTACGGCAGCAGCAATTGTCGGCCCTGCCTGCGGCAGGGTAACAGACCAGAACACACGAAACGGACCGGCTCCGACATCGCGGGCGGCCTCCTCCATGCGTCGATCGACGGACTGAAAAGCCGCGACCGGAATCCAGATCATGAACATCAATGTGCCGACCAACTGAATCAGAACGACGCCCCAGAAGGTTCCGATAAGATCGAGTTGCAGGAAGATGGCGGCGATCGCCACCAGGAGCCCGAACTTCGGAAAGGCATGACCGGCAAGAAATGAGAAGAACAGAATGTTGCGGCCCGGAAAATTCATCCGGGCAAATGCATAGGCAGCAGGAAGGCAGATCAGGGCCGACAGTAAAGTCACGACCGTCGTCAATTGCAGACTCAGCATCAACGCATTCCAGACATCGGCACGACCGAGCGTTTGCGCCCAAAACCGAAAGCCGAATTGCTGCGGAATGACGTTCGGATAACGCCACACTTCGGTGAAAGCCCAGGTGCCGACGACAAGCAAAGGCCCGACGATGGCAATCGTCAGAAGCCCGGCAAAGAAGATACCCAGCCAATCGATGCGACCACGCGCAGTCGTCATTGTACTCATTCTATTTCTCCCGACTGCGCGCGACCGAACGCACATAAAACAGCCCGAACACGATACAGAAGCCGAAGGCGATCACGGCCTGCGTCATCGCTCCGACCGGGTCCTGCACCTCACGTAAAGTGCGCTGCAT
This sequence comes from Endobacterium cereale, assembly GCF_009617585.1. Classification (GTDB taxonomy): domain Bacteria; phylum Pseudomonadota; class Alphaproteobacteria; order Rhizobiales; family Rhizobiaceae; genus Neorhizobium; species Neorhizobium cereale. The sequence goes on from NZ_WIXI01000038.1 coordinate 84,328, forward strand.
GAAGGGACCAAGCATTTCAGGCGAGGCCGGACCAAGCAGATAAGGCAATGTAAAGGAGGAGAAGATGCCAAGGACCGAAAAAGAAAGCGCCACAAGGATGGAGTTGGATATCCGCGGCAGGATGATGTGCCAAAACACCTGCACGGCGTTGGCGCCCACGTCGCGCGCAGCTTCTATGGACTGGTTGGCGACGCTGCCAAGACCCGCAAGCAGGATCAGAACCGTCAAGGGAATATTATCCCAGACAAGGCCGATAACCGGCCCCCAAGGCGTCAGGTAGGGCGTGCGGATTTTCGGCAGATCCACAGCGTTGAAAAGAATATCCACCATGCCGTTCGGGCCGAGCACCCGGATGAAGGCGAATGCAAGGATAATCGAGGGCACGAACATCGGGAAAATCGCAAGCGCCTGCACATAAGCTGCCAATCGACCGCGGGAGAAACGCAAATACAGCGCTATCGGCAGGCAAATCATCAATAGCAGGATGGCGCAGACCAGGGTCGTCCACAGCGTTATGGACAAATTATCGAGACTATAGCTGTCGGAAAAAAAGAAAGCATAACTCGACAGGTCGAAGCCCATCTCGCCGCTTTTATCCTTACGCCAGACGGTGCGGCTGATTGCATTGATGGCCGGCCAGATCACCAGCCAGATCACCAGGAAAACAGGAATGGCGACAAACAGGAGACCGATGGGCCTCCTGCTTTCTGCTGTGTCTACGAGCGGACGAACCGCCTGTTTAGTCGCCTCACTCACGACTTGCGATCGATGCTCGGCGCAACGTTGCGATACCAGCCATCGTTGATGGCGGCTTCCCACTTTCCGCCGGGAAAGGTCGGAATCGATTGGGGAATGATGTCGGCGAATTTTTCACGCAGTTCAGGAGAGATGTGACCCCAAGACACACCCGGGAACCCGCCGAGTTCCGTCAGAATGGCTCCCTGCATTTCTTCCGAGAGAATAAAATCGGCCAGCTTGAGGGCTGCATCACGATTTGCGCCATTATCCAGCACAACTGCCCGCGAAAAATTGCCGCAAAGCGCCAGATCCTGCAATTGCACCAATCCGGTTTCCGCCGGCAGCACTCCCTGATCGATTGCCTGCAGCACCTGGTCAGACCATACCGGGATCATCGTCACAACGCCTTGCGAGAGGAGTTGCACGGACTGGGTATTGCCGGAGGAATAAGCTCCCTTATCATAAAGCGACGGTGCGATATCGGCCAGCAGTTTCCAGGCCTTGCCGAGCGCCTCATCGCCGAATTCCTGAGTGTAGTTGCTGACGGTGAAAGCGTTCGGATCACGGCCATTCGCTTCATGGATAGCGCGACGAACAAAATTTCCGCCGGAGCCACCCTTGTCGGGGCGATTGTAGACAAACTGACCTGGATTGGCCTTGATCCAGGCAACCAGATCGGCCCAGTTTTTCGGCACATCGGCCGGCTTCAGCTTCGTTTTGTCATAAGCGAGCAGAACCTGACTGCCACGATAGGGAAGACTGTAATCGCTCTGGATCGCGAGCGGATTGACGCGGGCATAGTTGGACAGACCTGCCTTTGCCATATTCACGTAGATGCCAGCCTCAATGGCGCCTGCAGGCAACAACGGATCGGAATGCTCGAAATAGTCCGCTTGAGGATCAGTTCCGGTCTGCTTGGCAGCGATAGCACGCTCGGCAATTGCAATAATGCCGGCATTGTCGCCTGCATCAACAAGATTAAGCTTGATGCCGGCATTGGCAGCCTCGAAAGCCGGCTTGACGGTATTGGCCCAGAAATCGAGCACATTGGTATCGGACCCCGTATACCAGTCAATCGTGCCCTTGGCAGCGAAGCTCATACGAGGCGCAATCATCATACCAGCGGCAGCGCCAGCGGCGGACATCACAAAGGTGCGGCGTTTCATAATTGTCTCCGGTTAAGTCGGCTCGTGATTGGCCAAGCGCCGCTCCAATCGCAAGGCGACGCCATCCGGCAGACATACACACGCGTGCATGAACCCACCGAAACGGAGACGGTTCTATTTCGGGTTCATAACGTCTTCATGACAAGAAAGAACGTGATCGCGCGTGCAAAGCATTGCAAACCAACGCGTCCCGCATCACCTCAAGCGCCCGGACGGCAGCCCCGAATAAAACCAGCGCCCAATTCAGGTATGCCTTCCAGATTTCACTGAAACAGATGCTCTGCTTTATCGAGAGCGAAGGAAGCGAAAGATAGAATTGCTACCAAACGCATAATCCCCCAGTTACCGCGCCTATGCCGCCCACTCTCGGTGATTGTTAAAGCTATGCTTTTCAGGAGAAACCAGCTTACGCGTACTCTAGCCCGTATCGCTGTACCGCAATGATCGATTGGTCCGGCACCAACACGCGCGCCAGCAAGGAAACTCAATCATTCAAGAGGAAACGTTTTCCCAAATCGGAAACGTAGAGAGGAATGATGATCATAGCATGAGAAGGGTAAATTATGGCGGAGAGGGTGTCCGCTTGGATCACTTCCAAGAACTTCTGGTGAGTTTCAGTAACGCATTAACCATAATGGATTTTTCTTTCGCCACTGACTAGACAGGCCTGGTGGGCTCCAGCACGTTCCAACTTGTATTTGTGGGTAGGAACGTGGGTATGCGGTCGATTAATAAGCTCTCAGCTCAGCGCGTTATGAAGGAAGTGAAGCCAGGTCGGTATGGTGATGGCGGCGGTCTATGGCTGCAAGTTTCACAGTCAGGTACCAAAGCCTGGATCTTCCGTTTCATGAAAAACGGACGAGCGCGCCAAATGGGACTCGGGAGTACTGAAACATTTTCTTTAAAGGAAGCCCGTGAACGAGCGCGAGACGCACGGAAATTGTTGTCTGATGGCTACGATCCCATTGAGAGCCGACAAGCCACAAAGAACGCAGAGGTATCCGATAAGCGTGGGATAACTTTCAACGAGGCAGCATCTAGATATATCAAGGCTCATAGCCCTGGCTGGCGTAACACGAAGCACGCGGCTCAATGGCAAAGTTCGCTAAGCACCTACGCAAACAAAACCATAGGCGACGTGGACGTAGCGCAGATTGACACCTCCCACGTCGTCACTATCCTCGAACCGATTTGGACAACGAAAACAGAGACTGCTAGCAGGCTTCGTGGTCGTATTGAGAGTGTCCTTGATTGGGCCACCGCGCGAACGTTTCGAGAAGGCGAAAATCCTGCTCGTTGGCGTGGCCACCTTGATAAGCTCCTAGCTGCACGCAACAAAGTTTCAAGGGTAAAGCATCACGGTGCGTTACCCTACGCCTCGGCACCGGAATTCTTCAGAAAACTAAGGGTGCTCGAACATCAATCCGCACGCGCTCTCGAATTTACCATTCTTACCGCAGCGAGGACAGGGGAAGCGCTCGGCGCGCGGTGGACAGAGTTCGACCTAGAAGCTGGCATATGGGTGGTACCGGGCGAACGCATGAAGTCGGCTCGTAACCATAGGGTGCCGCTATCAAAACAGACGGTCGAAATGCTAGTCGCGCAACCTCGATTGGGAGACTACGTATTTGCGGGCGCGCGGAGAAATCAGCCACTCTCTAATATGGCTATGCTGCAGTTATTGCGTGGGATGCACGGGACAGAGGGCTTAACCGTTCACGGCTTCCGCTCGACATTTCGAGATTGGGCAGCCGAGACAACAAATTTTCCCCGCGACGTGGCCGAAGCTGCACTCGCGCACGTGATCGGGGACAAAACCGAGGCGGCGTATCGACGAGGCGACGCTCTCCAGAAACGTCGGCACATGATGCAAGATTGGGCAAACTTTTGCAGTGAATCAGCTCCAGCAGGTTGTGACCAAAGTGTATAAAGGCAGACGTTACGAGTCAGTGGACAACTTTCAGCCTGATCCTGGCAAGATCAGGAAGCGCGGTGCGCGCCCTCACCCAGACGAGACTATTATTGCGGAGGTAAAAAACCTTCAGGTCACGTTAAACGTCAGTAGGCATCACGCTATTATGGATATCGGCCGGAAAAAATTCGAAGGCGCATCAAACAAGGAAAACAAGCTCGAAGCCTTCAGAATTCGCATCGAACGAAAAATGACGAGAGCGAATAAGAAATATTTGTCGGCCGATTAAATAACTTACCTAGACAGACGATCCTCGACTAACGGATCAACAAAAACCATGTCAAAACGGTGACAATTGACGGAATTACGACCGTAGTCACCGGCAATATTTCGTGGCTACCCTGGAACCGAATAAAACTAATAGGCTCCAGGAGAATCCAATGATTACAAATCACAGATTTTTACGTCTAAACCAAGTTAGAGAACTGACTGGGCTTCCCACTTCGACACTGTACGACCTCATGCAAAAGAGCCGGTTCCCAAGGCCAATCAAGCTTAGTGCTCGTTCAGTTGCATGGCTGGCGTGCGATATTGAAGAGTGGCAAGAGCGCCTTATTCAGCAGGGGAGCAAGGCACTCTGATGCTGAGTTTCGATACTCTGATCGCCTCAGCGCATTCAATCCAGCCCGAGGCTTCGCATCTCTTCATTGGCTCCCATTCCGTAGCCAACACCGTGACCAGGCTAGGACTGACGCGAGTCATCACTCCAGATACAAGCGACCCTATCTACCAAGCGGACCAGGCCTACTTCGCCGGGCGGCCAGGGCGTTGCACGCTAATCCGAAATGATACATGCCCAGCGACGGCGCGCACACACACTCGGAACCCTCCGCCACAACTGTGGGTACTAGTCATTGGGTTGACCCACAGCATCCACTTATCGATGCCAGTCTGGCGCGGAACGCCCTGCTTTCTCACTGAAACGCTTCAGCTCGGGGCTGATGAATGCCATGCGCCTGTATACGCCAAAGCGGCGGCGGACGTGGAAATCTCGTTGTTGTTAAAAAAGTGCATCGCGAACGAAGGTCGCGACTGGACTGATTGGAAAAACTACACCTGGAGCATTGAGAGAAGCGCATGGACAGGCTGACCCGCACTTCAATGCTAGGGCTTGCGCAGATGTATTCAACACAGACAGCTCTCGTGTTCCCATGCGGTAATGGCGGCACCAACGTAAAGAGACCTCTGGTCGCAGGAGGCCACCTTAGCGCAACCAACGACATATACCGTGTTAACGCGCTGTGGAGCGCAGGTAACAGTGAGGCGTTAGTGGGACTGCCGTGCAGCGCAAACCATATCATTGTGGTTGATTGCGATCGGCACGGCGATGGCGATGGTGTTGACTGTATCGAGCGACTTTTTCAAATCAACAACTTCAACGCAATCCGGCATGTACCCGTCGTTGCAACGCCAAACGCAGGACGTCATTACTATTTTGAGTCGCCTCCCGATCACCAGCGTTTGAAGGGAAAACTAGGCCCGGCCATCGATATCAAGTTGAATGGGTATGTTATCGCACCAGGCTCCATAATGCGGGACGGGAGGGAGTACAGCCTTCTTAATGGAGTGCCGTCTGATTTAGCAGCGGCAATAAAGCACAGAGCCCTACCCCCGCTGCCGATTTGGCTGCACCAAATGATTACGGTTCAGGAAGCCAATGCATCGTCAACTATGAGTGCGAACTACAATGTATACGCTCGCCTCAAAGGATTGGTCTGTAAAGTAGCCACCGCACCGGAGGGCGAGCGTAACGCGACTCTATTCTGGGCAGCTTGCCGAATGAGCGAGATGGTCGTCAAACGGGAGCTTCCCAGAGAGGACGCGATCGCGCTTCTGGACAAAGCTGGAGCGTATGCAGGTCTCTCGCAGAGAGACGTTGCTGCAACTATACGGAGCGGTTTCTCGCGATGAACGATGCAGCATATTCATTTGTTCTCTCGCACGCGATGCCGGAGGACAAAAAGCCTCTTTATCGACAAGTGCCTCCCGCCGCCCCATTTCCAGTGGATGCACTTGGCCCACTCGCGGCAGCTTGCAGTGCGATACAGGAGTTGACGCAAGCACCTGCGGCTTTGGTAGGACAATCGGTCCTCGCCGCTGCCACGTTAGCCGTACAAGCTCAGCGCGACGTGGACCTTCCAGGCGCAGGGCGCCGTCCTCTGACCGGCATCTTCATTACAATCGCAGAGAGTGGCGAGCGCAAAACATCCGTCGATAAACTTGCATTGCAAGGGGTTAGGGAAATCGAACGTCAATGGGCAGGGGATGCCGCGAGACAATGGGCAAACTACGTCAACGAGCGAAAAGCATGGGAAACAGTACGAAAATCCGCCGAAAAGAAACACGGTGATGACATGTCGGCGCTGACCACCGCACTAGCGGCGACAGGTCCAGAACCCGTCCCGCCTCCCCATCCTATGCTCATACTTGAAGACTTCACCTCTGAGGCATTGACAATGCATCTAGCAGGCGCCCGTCCATTTGCCGGTATATTCTCTTCCGAAGGCGGCATTCTCGTCGGCGGAGCTGCCTTTACCGACGATAATAACATGAAGACCGGTGCATTGCTTAATCTGCTGTGGGATGGCGAACCGATACGGCGCACCAGGGTTGGCACCGGGCAAACATACCTTCCAGGCAGGAGATGCAGCGTTCATATAATGCTGCAGCAAGTCGTTGCAGACAAACTATTCGGGGATCCAGTCCTCGAAGGGAATGGCCTAACCGCGCGGATGCTTACCGTCGCGCCGCAATCGACAATAGGGACACGCTTTTTCCGCGAACATACTTCCAGTGCCGAAGGCGAGCTTCAACATTTTAACTCGCGCATAATGCAATTATTATCTCGCGACGTTACAAAGCATCCCGATACCGGAGCCCTTGAGCCTTCGACCATCTGGCTTAGTCAAGACGCTAAGACCGCCTACATTAGCTTTCATGACGTGTGCGAGCGAGAGATAAGATCTGACGGTTCTCTTTCGGAGATCAGAGGTTTTGGCGCAAAACTTGCCGAACAAGCGGGGCGAATCGCAGCAATCTTGACGCTCTATCACGATCCCGACGCACACGAGGTTTCATTAACCGCGATGCAATGCGGAATTAATCTCGCTACATTTTATGCAAACGAAGCTCTCCGCATTCGGAACTCCTCCGCGATATCCAACGATCTTCGCTTGGCCGCGGAATTGATCGAATGGTGGCGACGATTGCAGCGACAGCAGTTACATCTCGCTTTGGTTTATCAACATGGTCCAAAGAGGATTAGAGACGCTAAGACTGCGCGACGCATTCTTGGGGTGCTGATTGACAATGGGCAAATCACGCAGCTTACAGCTGGCTCTATCGTAGATGGCAAAGCTCGGAAAGAAGCGTATCAGCTAAACGTTGATCCTCGCGATTAGCCTGGTTAGCCCTCTCCCTAGCATCCCGCGTCTATCTTCTACTTTTTTTTCTGGGTTCTCACGCGAGCTGCTAATCAGGCTAATCTAACAAAAGCGGACGTTCCATCCGCCAAAATCGCTTGATTCTAGTCACAAAACGTTGTCCCTGGAAATCGTACCCACAAAATAACCCACATTAGAGACGTGTTAGGTGCCATGATGCCCAGAAGTAGTCGTGCCAATATACCCGCACTGCAGCAAGCTAGCACGCGCATCGGTAATGAATCAGCGCTTCTCGACGGAGTAGACGGTAGAACGAACGGCGCCCGCCGCTTCAAAGAGATTTTCACGCGACTGTCAACCGAACTAACTCAACTAAAGCGCCGACAGACAACCGTGGAGTCACTAATTCTCATGCGCGCTTCGTTTCTCGTCATCTGGTGCGAGAAGCAAGAGGCAAAACTGGCGTCTGGTGAAGACGTAGACGTAGGAGCATATGTCACGACTTCGAACACGCTTCGGAAACTTCTCGCGGACGTGGAATTGCTAAGGGAGAAGTAGGTCGTAACCCGGCTAAGCATTGACGCCATCGGTGGAGACTTGACATTTGTTCTCCATTTGGCCTTCCCGAACTGCTCGCCATCTGTCAGACTGAGTCAAGTGCTTCGCATATTTGGGATTGACTGATGAATTACCGAATCGCTGACTTGTTTTGCGGTGCTGGCGGAATGACGCTCGGCTTCGTCGATAACCGATTCGGTGGCGGATTTGATTCGGTCTTCGCACTGGACAATGACAAATCCTCCGCAGCAACACACCGTACTAACTTCGGCGGTGAGTCGCTATGCGAAAACATTGAAACTTGGATTAGCGAGGCTGACGTTCCGAAAGTAGACGTCGTCGTCGGCGGACCGCCTTGTCAGGGATTTAGCTTACTTAACAAACGGCGTACCGGAGACGAGCGACGCGCTCTGTGGGAACCATATCTCCTGGCAGTGAAGGAAAGCGGTGCACGTATTTTCGTTATGGAGAACGTTGCTGAGCTTTACCGTTCACCTGAGCTGGATGACATCCGCGCTAGGGCAGAGTCGCTAGGCTTCAAAACGTCTGCATGGGTACTGAATACCGCTAATTACGGTGTCGCACAGACCCGAAAGCGCACTATCGTCATAGGTTGGGACAGCGTCAAAGTGCCAAATGGCGTTGGGATGCCTACTCAGACGCACCGCGATCCGTCTATTGTCGTCGCCTCTGACAGAAATCTTACACCCTGGCTAACGGTCAAAGACGCATTCAAAGGATTGCCAGCAGACACAGTCGGGATAGACATCGGTGACGGCTCCCCGCTTGATCTTCACTTCGGCAGAAGTCCAACGACGCTCAGCCAGAAACGCTACAGGGTCGTCCCACCCGGCGGCAACCGCTTCGATCTTCAACGAAACGCACCCGAACTAACACCCGATTGCTGGATACGTAAGACATCAGGTGGCACAGACTTGTTTGGACGCCTCTGGTGGGATCGCCCCTCGGTGACAATTCGGACAGAGTTCTTCAAACCTGAAAAAGGCCGATATTTGCACCCTGAAGAACATCGGCCGATAAGTCACCGCGAGGCAGCTCGATTGATGGGCTTTCCCGACGATTTTCGTTTTTCGGGTTCGAAAGTGGATATCGCAAGGCAGATCGGAAACGCAGTTCCACCTCCGTTCGCTGGGGCGATTGCTCGCTCAGTTAAAGAGGCGCTTGATGCAGTAAAGATGTTGGATAGCAAAATCGATGGCGCGACGTCGGAAGCTGCATAGCGAACCAGAGAAAGCTCTTGCCGAGCTTCAGACTCTTCTCGATGATTTCTCTAGCTGGCTATCAGACCCAGATCTACGGGCAAAGGTTAGGGCTTTAATCCCAGCAATACACAAAATTCGCGAGGTTGGAGTAATCCTCCAAACTGGCGCCGCGCAGCTATCTGCGCGCATGCGAATTCTCAACTACTTACAGGCTTATCCGTTGACCGTAATTGACGGCGATGAGCTGATGGTGGTCTCCGGCATTCAGGACTACCCGCGCCGAGTTCGTGAGCTTCGCGTACAGCTCGGTTGGCAAATCAGCAGTGGCGCCACATTCAAAGATATGGCGAACGATCTTTCCAGAACGGGGAATCTGGAAGATCTCGCCGCGATAGAAGCCGCTCTTGGACGAGATCCACTCACGTTAAGGACGGATCAATACGTTCTCCTATCGCTCGAGGAAGACAGAGAAGCAGCCCATAGATGGAACAACTTAAACGAGATTCGGCGAAGCAAGGCTTCGGTACAGGACAAACTGCTTCGATACATGCTGAAAAACATCGGCAGGCCTGTGTTAGGCGAAGAACTTCGCTATCTCGCAGGTGACCGCAACGAATGGCCGAGACGGATGCGAGAATTGAGAACGGAAGGAGGTTGGTCGATAGCGACCAAGATGAGCGGACGTCCGGATCTGAATGTCGGGACTTACGTACTTGAAACTGGTGAACCAGCACCCGAGCACGATCGACATATCCCGGATGCTGTGCGGGTAGATGTGCTCATACGTGACAAATACCGTTGCCAGTGGCCCGAGTGTGGATGGGAACGCGGAATGGCCGCTCCGAATGACCCACGAAAACTGCTGGAGCTTCACCACGTCGTGCACCATCGCGACAAGGGAACAAACACAACCGGCAACTTGATAACACTTTGCAATACGCACCACGACTTGGTTCACAAGGATCAGTCAGCGGCAAAGGTTGTTGAGACAATCTTAGCTGAAGCGCACGCGCGCTGACGCTCTAAAAACTGTTGCAGTCTGCAGATACTATCCGTTAGTTCGCATTCCCATATAATAAAAACGTGCCACCCTTGCCGCCTTAAAGATTCTTCATTGATTTGGTCGCGCTGCTTATTGCTATTGAGCTTGGCAATCCATTTCTCTTTATTCGATTTCGGAAGAGTGGTCCCTTTTCGGCAGTCGTGCCCGTGCCAGAAGCACCCGTGCACGAAGATCGCACACTTGAACTTCTTCAGAACAATGTCTGGTTTGCCCGGCAAATCTTTCGAGTGAATGCGAAACCGGAATCCGCTTGCGAATAGGGCACGCCGAACCGCGATCTCCGGCCGAGTATTCTTCGCTTTGATCCTGGACATAAGCGCGGACCGATCCGCTATCGATAGTTTGTCTGCCATCTCAGATATCGTCTCTGACTTCTGGCAATCGTCGGCTTGCTTGCAGAGACTGCCTCCTCATGGGTATCAGGTAACGGCGGATCGCTTGATACAGTTGCTGTAGCGGCCTCAAGTGCATAAATTATAGCGTTCTTTTTACCAGGCGCGTCGAGAAGCATTCCAAGTTCTGTCGCAGTTGTGAAATCAACGGACTCTTGTGGAACGCTGTCCAATTGAAGACTGCTTACACGTCGTTCGAGGCAGTAATTATCGCCACACAGGTAGATGGTGTCTCCTACGGCGAACCGACCGAGCATCAAACCTATAGCGACACTCCCATTTTTCATGCTTTCGGACACCTTACCCCTTTCCGTGGCATGTTTGTAAGGCTTCAGCGTGAACAGACCAGCTAGCTGCACTCGTTCCGCCAGCGCCTCACATACTGCGCTGATAAAGTCACAGAACTCCAGATGGACGTTCAAATGAAGCAAGTCGCTTATGTCGATCGTACCGTGGGCAGCGTCATTACGGAATTTGATCAGTTCGGCCATCTGACTTTCAGCCGTACCGGTTAGCCTGTCACCGGCAGCGAAAAACTCTTTGACTCTCCGATGGTTCTCGATCCACGATTGAACACCTTCGATACCGCAAGCATTCATAAATCGATTCAACTCAGGCAACCGCAAGTTTTGCTCCTGCATGAGCATTGCTTTTGGTTCCAGTGAGTATTCAAGTCCTCCGAGAGCGCTGTTGTATGTGCCGATCAACTGCGAAAGATCGATGTCCGCGAAGCGCGCCCTATCCTTTTTGTCGAGTATTTTCGCGAGACCCTGCCTGTAGGAGGACTTAATTGCATCGGGTAGATCCATGAAAGGCATCCTCCCCTGCAACAGGCTTAAATGCTCGCGTATCATTTCGTGCGCAAATTGCTCGTAGATAGCATAAATTCGCGTCACTGCTGCACAGTGATCTATTATCCTCCACTCTACGCTGGAAGGGGCATCAGCTGGAGCGATTACTTGAATGCTAGCGCCATTCGGCTTCTTCGGTGTCTCGTCGAGAACAAGCGTTCGAAGGTTGTCGGATGTCCGAATGTGCTTCGCAAGCGCGCCAATCGCCTCGTGCGTCCGGCTGAGGTAAGCGTTGTACATGCTTAGGCCAATATATCGCGCAGCATCGCCCGATAAAGGTCAATTCTGTCCTTTAAATCCTGCTTCGTGTTAGCGCGTCCGGTAAAAGCGCCATCTGGATGCCTTATGAAAAGGCGCTTTGTAGCCTTGAGAACGTCAGACTTACGTTCAACAAGTTGAGATCCGTAGCGCAAAACTTCTGACAGACCGATCATAACGGCATCTTGGAACGCGCGATGAGGTTTGGTATCCCACGCTTCACGCTCAGGAGAATACGGCCTGAAAATGCGTTGACCGTAAATGTCTAATGCAAGGCTAAGCGTCTTTTCGTAGAGCTCGGAAAGCTGCGCCACATCGCCACGAGAAAACTTAGCCGCGCGCCTCATGTAGAGATCAAGAAACCCCTGCATTCCGTTACGATAGTGGTCCGCGTGCCGAAGCGCAAAGAACCTGAGAACTACCTCTGCGTCGCCCATTTTTGCGAAGAACGGATCAGAGACGAGTGTGGTATTTGCTTCAATTTCATTTTCGACCCAACGCGGCAAGCCCCACACGCTGCGGAACTCATCGGTACGAGTTATTTGATGGATCATATCGTTGAATTCGCCGCGATAAAGTGCGTTTCTGATTTCCTGCCTCTCCAGCTTGATCCCGCCGGTATTGAGACGATCGAAAACAGTCTCGCGAAGAAGCGAGGCTTCCTCCTCGCTCCCAGTTGATTCCTTGAGTAGGACAATCGAAGTTATTGAGCGCCGGTCAATGCCTGCGCGAATCTTGTCAGGTAGGGTGCTATAATAGCGACCGTTAAGCTCGGGCCATGTTTCTAAGCCGCGGAGCTTTAAGGTATTGGCGTAAAAGTCACGAAGAGCGGTAATCCGCTGTTGACCATCCATTACCTCGTAAGAGTTGAAGTCACGTTCATAGAGAAATACTGGAGGAACCGGTATGTTCATCACAAACGATTCAATCAGCAAACTCTGCGTCCGGACGTCCCACCGCGGACGCCGTTGATAAAACGGGCGAAGATCCATGTAATCAGGATCCTTCAACTGATTAACAAACCCCGGCAGTTTCTCTCGGTTGGATTCGATTACGATGCGCCCTTCACCTCTGACGTAACGCTCGTTGATTGCCCTATCATCAGGGCGCTCGGAACGCTCAGCTGCGTCGTCCGTCCACATGGTTTGTTCATCTGGTGAAAAGGGCATTAGTTATTCCTTTTAGAGATCAGCGCTTCATGTATCACTGACCAGAACAAGATGTGCACAAATGCGTCCGTGTCTGCAAGCACGCGCCCCCAACAAGCGGTCGCTAACTCCACGACCGCAGTTATCAAGACAAAATTACCGACTATAGCGACTTGAGGAACAACCAGCGCGTAGTGAATTCATCACCAACCAGCCCGCATAACAATTGTGGGTAGGCTTGATGGTAACGCTTGCTCGAAACAATAAATATAAACTATTTCAGCATCTTGCAGCGGTAAATGGCGGAGAGGGTGGGATTCGAACCCACGATACGGTTGCCCGTATGCCGCATTTCGAGTGCGGTGCTTTCGACCACTCAGCCACCTCTCCGCTTGAGCATGATGACGCGTTGGTCAGCGCGACGCGGTTCATAGCGATGAAAATCCGGACTGGCAAGAGGCCAAAAGAAACTCTTTGTAGATAGTCACCTTGACAGTTTTTTGACTCTCACGTATTCCCGCACGCAATTAGGCGTGGAAAGCTTTCCTCGCCTCTTTGTTTGTGTGGATTTGGCCTTAACGCTGCCTCACAGATTTCACCGGCGGGCCCTTTGAGCAATCTCAGAAGTCTGCCATTCCGACTGACAAAAAGACGGCCGCCTTTCGGGGAAGAGCCGGAACGAACATGAAAGGATAAATAATGTTCGCAGTCATCAAGACCGGCGGTAAGCAGTACCGCGTGGCCGCCAACGACGTGCTCACCATCGAAAAGCTGGAAGCCGAAGCTGGTGCAGTTGTAGAATTCAACGAAATCCTGGTCGTCGGCGTTGGCGCCGATGCCAAGTTCGGTGCGCCTTTCGTAGCCGGCGCCATCGTCAAGGCTGAAGTCGTTGAACATAACCGTGGCAAGAAGGTTCTGTCCTTCAAGAAGCGTCGCCGTCAGAATTCCAAGCGTATTCGCGGTCATCGCCAGCATCACACGGTTGTTCGTATCACCGACATCGTCGCTTAATCGGGTTTCGTAGGTTTAAAGGAGAACTCCCATGGCACATAAAAAAGCTGGCGGTTCATCGCGTAACGGTCGCGATTCTAACTCCAAGCGCCTTGGCGTGAAGAAGTTCGGTGGCGAAGTCGTCATCGCAGGCAACATTATCGTGCGCCAGCGCGGTACGCAGTGGCATCCGGGCGCCAATGTCGGCCTCGGCAAGGACCACACCATTTTTGCGCTTACCGCCGGCAACGTGAACTACCGTACGAAGGCTAACGGCCGCGTATACGTGTCCGTGATGCCGAAAGCCGAAGCCGCAGAATAAAGCCGGCAAGCGTTAGCAACCGGCGTCTCATCGACCCGGTTGAATGTTAAAGGTTCAGTCAAAGAAAAGGGGAGATGGGGCACCACCCACCTCCCCTTTTTCTTTACCCTCACGAAGGAGACTGAACATGCAAGGCGAATTGTTGAGGAGCAGCCAATCAAGGCTGCCCGAAGAGCGGCCAAGGCCCGACCGGCTGAGAAGCAGTTGCCCCGTCTTATTGTCGCAAAGGCTCGTTCTGCGCGCGCCTCACGAAGAAGACATCGACGCACTTGCCCATCTCGCCAACAATGCGAATATTGCGACCATGGTCGCCCGCATGCCGCACCCCTACACGGCCAAAGACGCCGCGGACTTTGTGCGACGTACGAAAGATGGCGTGATTGGCAAATGCGTCTATGCCATTACCCACGCCGATAACGGCAAGTTCCTTGGCTGCTGCGCGCTCGAACCGCAGGAAGACCCCGCCACGCTGGAAATCGGCTACTGGCTGGGAGAACCCTATTGGAACCAAGGGATTGCCACCGAAGCGGCACATGCATTGATCGACATGGCTTTCCGAACCCGCGACATCGACCAGATCGATGCGCGTTGCCGAGTGACCAACATCCCTTCACGTCGCGTCATCCAGAAATGCGGTTTTCAGTTCCAGGGATCCGGCATGGTCGGTTCGCTGGCGCTCGGCGGCATGGTACCGGTTGAATGGTATAGGCTCGACCGCAAGACCTGGATGTCGCTCAGAAGCTGGGGAGAAATGCGATGATCGCTTCGCCCAGCGAAAAGCAGACCGTGCGTACCGACATGGGCCCTTGCCCGGTTGTCCGCACGCCGCGCCTCCTGTTGCGGCCTCACACGCTGGAAGATGCCGGCGCAATTGCCGCCTCGCTTGCCGATTTTTCCGTGTCGCGCATGCTGGCGCGCGTGCCCGCACCTTTCCATCGGCAGGATGCCGTGGACTGGCTGAAAAGCCAGGCGAACAGCAAGCTGCCCGACTGGAACTTTGCCATCTGCGATACCGATGGGAGCCATATCGGCGCCGTCAGCATCGAACTCAGGCATGGCCAATGGCATCTTGGTTACTGGCTGAACCGCAGTGCCTGGAACAGGGGCCTGATGACCGAGGCCGCGGGTGCTGCGCTGAAAGCGTTTTTTGAACGCACGCCGGAATCGGCGATACATTCCGGCATGTTTTCCGACAATCCGGGATCGCTTCGTGTCCAGCAGAAGCTCGGCTTTGCGATTACCGGGTGCCGCGATATGTTTTCCGTCGCGCGCAATACGATGGTCATGCATATCGACACGATCATCACAGCGCAGGATTTTGTCCTGACCGTCAGAAAATGACATGCCGGGGCGGGAAACCGCCCCGGACGCCTCAATCGATTTCGAGCCAGACGGGAAAATGGTCCGATCCCTTGGCGTCCATATCGACAAACACATCCTGAACACGGGGAAACAGCTGGTGATTGATAAAACAGTAATCGAGATGCGCCTTCTGCGGTCCTTCCGGCGGCTCGATCCAGCTGTAACAATCGGGCGCCAGGCGACCGAAACGCGCCAGTACGTCAACCGGCTGGTTGGCACGAAGGGAGCGTCCGTAAAAATGGTCGGCATGTCCGACCATGGCAATGTATTCCGGCGTTTCGGGCTCCATGTTGAAATCGCCCATCACCACAAAGTCCTGCGGCAGCGGCAGTTCGGGAAATTTTCTGGATGCGGCCCCCGTCAGCGAACCTCCTTCCGCCACGAAGTTCAGCACACGCTCCTTGAGGAACGCGATCTGGGCAATGCGTTCATCGGGCGAAACATGATCGAGATGCACCGAGTAGGCGCGGATGGCACCACCCGGCCCATCGATGACGGCCTCGACGGCGCTGCGCTGCAGGTTGAGTTGCTCACTACTGTGCGTGCGCGGCAACAACAGATGGCGCGTCGCGAGGATGGGCCAGCGCGACAGGATCATGTTACCGAACTGAAAACGTCTTTCCCTTCGCCGGCCGTTTTCGACCACGAAATCAAAGAGGACGTCGCAACCGGCACCGTAAGACATGAAGAAATCGGGAAACAGGTCCTGCAGGGCGGCAACCATGTCGACGTGATCGTTTTCCGGCGAGTTGCGCGTGACCTCCTGCAGGGCGATCACATCGGCCCCGGCAAGGCTTGTCGCGATGCGTTGAAGGTCGAAACGACCGTCCAGACCAAAACCATACTGGATGTTATAGCTGACGAACTTCATGATATTCTTTGACCTCAGCCCCTATGGGCGATATCCAAACCGAAAACCGACTATCAGACAAGTGACGGCAAAAAGATGAAATTTCTCGACGAGGCAAAAGTATACATTCGCTCAGGCGACGGCGGCGCCGGCGCTGTCTCGTTCCGACGGGAAAAATTCGTCGAATTCGGCGGACCGGACGGCGGCGATGGCGGCCGTGGTGGCGATGTGTGGGTCGAGGCCGTCAATGGACTCAACACGCTGATCGATTTCCGTTTCCAGCAGCATTTCAAGGCCCATACCGGTATTCACGGCATGGGCCGCAACCGCACAGGCGCCAATGGCGGTGAAGTCACCTTGAAGGTGCCGGTCGGCACTCAGATCTTCGAGGAAGACAACGAGACCCTGATCACCGACCTGACGCGTGAAGGCCAGCGTTTCCGGCTTGCCAAGGGCGGCAATGGCGGTTTCGGCAATTCGCACTTCAAGACGGCCACAAATCAAGCGCCAAACTGGGCCAACCCTGGACTTGAAGGTGAAGAAAAGACAGTCTGGCTGCGGCTGAAGCTGATTGCTGATGCCGGTCTCGTCGGCCTTCCGAATGCCGGCAAGTCGACGTTTCTGGCATCCGTTACCCGTGCACGGCCAAAAATCGCCAACTATCCATTTACGACGCTGCATCCGAACCTTGGTGTTGCCACCATCGACGGCCGCGAATTCGTGCTGGCCGACATTCCAGGCCTGATCGAAGGTGCGCATGAAGGTGTGGGCATCGGTGACCGGTTCCTCGGGCACGTCGAGCGTACCCGCGTTCTGCTGCACCTCGTTTCCTCGATGGAGGAAAATGTCGGAAAATCCTACAAGACCGTAAAGACCGAGCTGGAAGCCTATGGCGGCGGCCTGATCGACAAGCCTGTCATCGTAGCCTTGTCGCAGATCGACATCCTTGATGAGACGGAACTGAAGAAGAAGGCCAAGGAGCTTGAAAAGGCATCCGGCCAGAAGCCGTTCCTGATTTCGGCCATTACCGGCAAGGGCATGACAGAGGTTCTGCGTGCGCTGCGCGATGTCATCGTCAAGGCCAGCGGCACGGGCGAGACGGCGCTTCCGGATCGCTCCACCCCGGTCAAGGAAGACAGCGACGAGGACGCCGACGAATGAGTGTCGGCCGCAAATCGCTGAGCAGCCATCGGCGTATCGTCATCAAGATCGGCTCGGCCCTTCTTGTCGATCGCGGCACGGGATTGAAATCGCGCTGGCTCGATGCGGTTTGCGCCGATATTGCGGCCTTGAGGGCGGGGGGCACGGAAGTGCTTGTCGTGTCTTCCGGCGCGATCGCGCTGGGCCGCACGGTTCTGGGCCTGCCCGCCGGGGCGCTGAAACTTGAAGAGAGCCAGGCGGCGGCAGCCGTTGGCCAGATCGCTTTGGCGCGCGCCTGGTCGGAAAGCTTGTCGCGCGACAATATCGTTGCAGGCCAGATTCTTCTGACCCTTGGTGACACGGAGGAACGCCGCCGTTATCTCAACGCCCGCGCGACGTTGAAACAGCTGATGAAAATGGGCGCGGTGCCGATCATCAATGAAAACGATACGGTCGCCACCTCCGAAATTCGCTATGGCGACAATGACCGGCTGGCCGCCCGCGTCGCCACCATGGCTGGTGCCGACCTTCTGGTCCTGCTCTCCGATATCGACGGGCTTTATACGGCGCCGCCGCATGTCGATCCGCAGGCGCAGTTCCTGAGTGAAATTGCCGAAATCACGCCCGAAATCGAGGCGATGGCCGGTGGTGCCGCGTCCGAGCTTTCGCGTGGCGGCATGCGCACCAAGATTGATGCCGGCAAGATCGCGACAACGGCCGGCTGCGCCATGATCATCGCATCGGGCAAGCCGGACCATCCGCTGCGCGCCATCGAGGATGGTGCGCGCTCGTCATGGTTTGCTCCGGCAAAGACCCCGGTCAATGCCCGCAAGACCTGGATTGCCGGCCATCTGCAAGCCAGCGGCGAACTGCATGTGGATGCCGGTGCGGAAAACGCACTGCACGGCGGCAAGAGCCTGCTGCCGGCCGGTGTTCGCAAGATCAGCGGCCAGTTCAGCCGCGGCGATACGGTGGCGATCATCGGGGCTAATGGCCGCGAGATTGCCCGTGGCCTTGCCAGTTATGACGCCGACGAGGCGCGGCAGATTGCCGGCCGCAAATCCGGCGAGATCGAAAGCATTCTCGGCTATGCAGGCCGCGCCGCCATGGTGCATCGCGACGATCTCGTCGTGACCGGCCATCTTGCCACCGACGATGCGAAAGTGCGGGAGGATGCCCATGCTGGATAAGATTTCAGGAGCGGCAGATATTACTGCCATGATGGACGCCATTGGCCGAAATGCCAAAAGTGCCGCGCGCGCACTTGCCACCGCCTCGACCGAGGCCAAGAACGCCGCCCTTTACGCCATGGCCGATGCCATTCTGGCCGCAAAGGACGAATTGCTGGCTGCCAATGCAGCCGACCTGAAAAACATCGAAGGCAAGGGACTGCTGCCCTCCTTCATCGATCGCCTGACGTTGACAGACAAGAGCATCGACGGCATGGCACAGGGCCTGCGCGAGATCGCCGAGTTCAAGGATCCTGTGGGCGAAGTGATCGCTGCCTGGGATCGCCCCAACGGCCTGCAGATTGAACGCGTACGCACGCCGCTCGGTGTCATCGGCGTCATTTACGAGAGCCGTCCGAACGTCACCGCCGATGCCGGCGCACTGTGCCTGAAGGCCGGCAACGCCGTGATCCTGCGCGGCGGTTCGGATTCCGCGCTTTCATCGCAGGCGATCCATGCCTGCCTGGTGGAGGGGCTAAAGTCAGCCGGGCTTCCAGAGCATGCGATCCAGCTTATTCCGACCACCGATCGTGCCGCCGTCGGCGCAATGCTTTCCGGCCTTGATGGCGCGATCGACGTGATTGTGCCGCGCGGCGGCAAAAGCCTTGTCGCACGGGTGCAGAACGAGGCGCGCGTGCCGGTGTTTGCCCACCTCGAAGGCCTTTGCCATATCTATGTGGACGCGTCTGCCGATCTGGACATGGCCAAAAAGATCGTCGTGAATGCGAAAATGCGGCGCACCGGTGTGTGCGGTGCCGCCGAAACATTGCTGGTTGACAAGGCCGCTGCCGGCACAGTGCTGGCGACACTGGTAGGCGACTTGAAAACAGCCGGCTGCGAAGTGCGCGGTTCTACCGATGTGCTCTCCCAAATTCCCGGTCTTGTTCCGGCAACCGAAGAGGACTGGAGCACGGAATATCTCGATGCCGTCATTTCGGTCAGACTGGTGGACGGTATTTCCGGGGCCATCGACCATATCGGCACCTATTCCTCGCACCACACAGAAGCAGTGATTGCCGAAAATCCGGCCGTGGTGGCGCGCTTCTTCAACGAAATCGATTCGGCCATTCTCCTGCATAACGCCTCAACCCAGTTTGCCGATGGCGGCGAGTTCGGCATGGGCGGCGAAATCGGCATTTCGACCGGCAAGATGCATGCCCGTGGCCCGGTCGGCGTAGAGCAGCTGACATCCTTCAAATACCGTGTGCACGGCACCGGCCAGACAAGGCCCTGATCGCTGGTGGAGGGGGAGACAGTCGATCGCCGTTACCTGCGCATGCCGCATGTCGAGCGCGGCATGACCGTTGGCCTGTTCGGCGGTTCCTTCAATCCGCCGCATGAAGGACATCTGCTTGTTGCGGAAATCGCCATGCGCCGGCTGGCACTCGATAATCTCTGGTGGATGGTAACGCCCGGCAATCCGCTAAAAAGCCGGTCGGAACTCACTTCTCTTTCCGACCGGATTGCCGCGAGCGAAAAGCTGATAGACGATCCGCGCATCAAGGTAACAGCATTCGAGCAGGCATTCGACACCCGCTTTACCGCCGATACGGTGGCGCATGTCGCTACGCGCAATCCCGGCATCCGCTTCGTTTGGATCATGGGCGCGGACAGCCTGAAGACGTTTCACCTCTGGCAGAACTGGCGTCAGATCGTTGCCACCTTCCCTATCGCCGTTATCGACCGGCCTGGCGCAACACTTTCCTTCCTGTCTTCAACGATGGCGCGCGCTTACGATCACGCGCGTATCGATGAAGAAGACGCGGCTGGGCTTGCCCTGCGGCCAGCGCCGGCATGGACTTTCCTGCACGATCGCCGCTCATCCATCAGTTCCACGCAACTGCGTGCAAAGGCACGACAGAAAACGTGAACGGCGTGATCGCCTTATGGTCGCAATCCAATAGCATCGCTCTTGAAAGATTAGACATTCGATGCCACCTTCAATCTTGCGGGTCCCTCAGATCAGGGATTCGCGAGTGCCTGTTTTGTCTTGGACGAAAGGAAAAACCCTGACAACAGTACACGCCAAGGGAAAGACCCAGCGTCTCCTCCCGACGAGCACGGACCGCGGCGCCGAAGCTGCTCATCGTGCTCTCGAACTGGTCCTCGCCAGCCTTGAGGACTCAAAAGCCGAAGATATCGTCACCATCGACATTGCCGGAAAATCGGCGCTGGGAGACCACATGGTGGTTGTCTCCGGGCGATCGAGCCGCCATGTCTCGGCGATCACCGACCATCTTGTTTCCGATCTCAAGGACGAAGGCTACGGCGGCGCCCGTGTCGAAGGCCAGGAAACCGGTGACTGGGTGTTGATTGACACCGGTGACATCATCATCCATGTGTTCCGCCCTGAAATCCGCGAGTTCTATAATCTCGAGAGAATGTGGGCAGAACCGGATTATGAGGAAAACACATTGCATTGACGCGTCCCAGCTTTCGGGCTGAACCGACGATGCGCATCCCTTACCCACGTCGCCGGCCGAGCCGATTGCGTGGGACGGGAGAACATGGCGGTTTTTGAAGGATGCGAATAAGCCTCTTTGCCGTGGGACGGTTGAAAACCGGCCCTGAAAAGGAACTTGCGTCCCGTTATGTCGACAGGATGGCCAAGGCCGGCCCGGCAGTCGGGTTGGAATTTGCACGCGTTGTGGAAGTGGCGGAAAGCCGCGCTTCCAACGCTGACACCCGCAAGCGCGAGGAAGCCGTCATGCTGGAAAAGGCGATGCCGGAAGGCAGCGTGCTGATCATTCTCGACGAGCGCGGAAAATCCATGGACAGCGAAGCATTCGCGGCCCTGATTGGCCGGTTTCGCGATCAGGGCAAACGCGACTGCATGCTGGCGATCGGCGGCGCCGATGGCCATGATGCGTCGTCCCGTGACCGGGCCGATGCCGTGGTCAATTTCGGCGCCATGACCTGGCCGCATCAATTGGTGCGCATTCTGCTGGCCGAACAACTTTATCGCGCCGTCACTATTCTGTCCGGCCATCCCTATCATCGCGTCTAGATTCATTCCGTTTGGATTGGCACGGATAATGTTCCCTGTGGCGCAGCGGGCCGAATCTGCTTATTATCGGACAATCCGGCAGAGATTCGCGGGACGGAATGAAGAGATCGACATGGATTGGGCTGACTGCAGCGCTGCCGGCAACGGCGGCGGTTTTTGCGTTTTCCGCAGCCGCAGTCCTGCCTCCAACAGCCTCCATTGCTCAGGAAGATGTCGTAGGTTCCGAGCAACCAGAAACGGCACCTGTGTCAGCGCCGGGAACGCCCGACGCCGCCTCAGTCGAACTGCAGCAAAAGCGAGATGAGACGCGCAATGAACTCGAGGAACTGACCCGCTCCATCGACATCTCCTCGGAGAAGGCGCGCCTGATCGAAGAAAATATTGCGGCACTTGAGAAGAGCACGGCCAGTCTGAGACAGGCGCTGATCGATTCCGCTAGCCGGCGCAAGGAACTGGAAGCGCAGATTCTTGCCAGCGAAGAAAAGATTGCGCAGCTCGGTGTTCGTCAGGATGCCATCAAGAAATCCCTGCATGACCGCCGCGCCATTCTGGCGGAAGTTCTGGCCGCTCTCCAGCGCATGGGACGCAGCCCGCCGCCCGCCCTGCTCGTCACGCCGGAAGATGCCCTTGGGTCCGTCCGCAGCGCTATCCTGCTCGGTGCTGTCGTTCCCGGTATGCGCAAGCAAGCAACCGCACTCGTGAATGACCTTGGGGCATTGGCCTCGCTTCAAAAAGACGCAACGACGGAAAAGACACGCGTGTCCGAAACGATCACTGCAAGTCTTGAAGAAGACAAGCGTATGCAGCTGCTGATGGCCGAAAACGACAAGCAGAGCCAGACGGGTGCTGCGGACCTCGCAGCAGAACAGCAACGCACGGACGAGCTGGCATCACGTGCCGAAAGCCTGAGTAGCCTGATCGAATCCCTGGAAAACGATATCACCTCGATCCGCGACGCCGCTGAAAGGGCCCGCCTTGAGGAAGAGCGCCAGAAACAGCTGAGTGCCGAAGAACGCGAAAAAGCCCGGCAACTAGCCGAAAGCGGCGTGCCCGACAAAAACCGCATTGCGCCCGCATATCCGTTTTCCAGTCTGAAACAGAAGCTGGAGCTGCCGGTAGCCGGCGATATTCTACGTTCCTGGGATGATCCTGATGGTACAGGCCACCCGGCCCGAGGCATGACGGTCGCCTCCGGTCCGAAGGCAGTGGTGACGGCACCGGCCGATGGTCTGGTCGTATTTGCCGGCGCGTTCAGAAGCTACGGCCAAATGGTGATTCTCAATGCTGGCGATGGTTATCACGTGGTTATGACCGGCATGAACACCGTAAACGTGCGACAAGGCAAATTCGTATTTGCAGGTGAGCCTATCGCCCTGATGGGTGAAAAAAGAGTGGCAAGCGCAACAGCGTTGGCGCTGGAAACAGATCGCCCAACGCTTTACATTGAATTCAGAAAAGATGGCAGCCCGGTCGATTCGGCACCGTGGTGGGTCAAAAAGGACACTGGAAGGGCACGCAATGATTCGTAGGGCTTCTCTTGTCATCGTTGGCGCACTGATGGGTGCGACCGCGATGAGCGTGATCTATTCAGCCGGCGTTCCGGCTCAGGCAGCCGGTTCCTCGACCTATCGTGAACTGTCGGTTTTCGGTGATGTCTTCGAACGCGTGCGGGCCCAGTATGTCACGCCGCCGGACGAAGAAAAGCTGGTCGAAAACGCCATCAACGGCATGCTGACATCACTCGATCCGCATTCCAGCTTCATGAATGCCAGGGATGCCGACGACATGCGCACCCAGACCCGGGGCGAGTTCGGCGGTCTCGGCATCGAAGTGACGATGGAAAACGAGCTGGTCAAGGTCATTACCCCGATCGATGATACACCGGCATCCAAGGCCGGCGTTCTGGCCGGCGACTTCATTTCCGAGATCGATGGCGCGCCGGTGCGCGGCCTGAAGCTGGAAGACGCAGTCGAAAAGATGCGCGGCCCGATCAACACGCCGATCAAGCTGACGATCATCCGTCAGGGCGCAGACAAGCCACTCGATATCACCGTCGTTCGTGACACGATCGCCGTCCAGGCAGTCAAGTCGCGTGTGGAAGGTGATGTCGGTTATGTCCGCGTTATCTCCTTCACCGAAAAGACCTATGAGGGCTTGGAAAAGGCAATCAAGAAGATCAAGGCGGATGTCCCTGCTGACAAGCTGAAGGGCTATGTTCTTGACCTTCGCCTCAACCCGGGCGGTCTTCTTGATCAGGCCATTAACGTCTCCGACGCGTTCCTGGAGCGCGGTGAAGTCGTCTCGACCCGCGGCCGTAACGCCGAAGAAACCCGCCGCTTCAACGCCAGCGCTGGCGACCTGACCGATGGCAAGCCCGTCATCGTTCTCGTCAACGGCGGTTCGGCGTCTGCTTCGGAGATCGTTGCTGGCGCCTTGCAGGACCTGAAGCGCGCCACCGTTGTTGGTACCCGTTCCTTCGGCAAGGGTTCCGTTCAGACCATCATTCCGCTTGGCGAAGCCGGCGCGTTGCGCCTGACGACCGCGCTTTATTACACGCCGTCCGGCAAGTCGATCCAGGGAACCGGCATCGAGCCGGACATAAAAGTCGAGCAGCCACTGCCGGAGGAACTGCAGGGCAAGGTGAAAGCTGAAGGTGAATCCAGCCTGCGCGGCCACATTACCGGCCAGAGCGAAACGGAAGAAGGTTCCGGTTCTTCGGCTTACGTACCGCCGGAAACCAAAGATGACATTCAGTTGAACTATGCGCTTGACCTGTTGCGTGGCAACAAGACGGATGCCGCCTTTCCGCCACATCAGGACAAAGCTGCCGCTGCCGTGAAGCCGTAATCACAACAATATACGAGTGAAACCGGTCCGTTCTTCGGGCCGGTTTTCTTTTAGACAACATTTCAGGACTGATGAGCATTGGGGACTGATCTTCACGCACCGCTTGGACGGAATAACGAAGCGCGTTTGCGGCGTTCGAGAAGAATATCAGTTGGTGTCATTTTTGGTTTGCTGGTTGGTGCAGGGGTTTTCGGTTTTTCCTTTTACGCCATGCGTCCGGACCCTGCCCTTCAAAAGACCGAGGTGGCGAAGAATAACGCGTCGCCTGACGTGACTTCAGATGAGCGTATATCGACATCACCCTCAGCAGCGAGCAAGGATTTAACGCGATCCGGACCCAATGGCGGCGCCACAATTCAGCGCACGCAAACGGACAATGGGCAGGTCGTCACCACATATTCTCCCAAGCAACGTGATGGTAACGGCCCGCTGATCATTGAGGCACAACGCGTCGGTCAGGACGAGCGCGTGGCAGCGATACCGAACGAGGATCTCATTGAAGATACATCGGAAGGCCGCTTACCAATTGTCGGCCCTGATGGTCTGCGACCAATGGAACAATATGCACGCCCATGGTCCGGTGCGCGCGGAACGCGTATTGCCATCGTCGTCGGTGGCCTTGGTCTCAGCCAGACTGGCACCCAGAATGCCATTCGAACGCTGCCAGGAGAAATTACGCTTGCCTTCGCGGCGACCGGCAATAGTCTACCGCGTTGGATGCAGGAGGCGCGCCGCAAAGGCCATGAAATTCTCGTTCAGCTTCCGATGGAACCTTTCGATTATCCGGGTAGCAATCCTGGCGCTTCCACCTTGGTTACGCAAGCGAATGTGAAAGAGAACATTGCGAACCTGCATGAGGCGATGGCCAAGATCACGAATTATACGGGCGTGATGAATTATCTCGGTGGGCGTTTTCTTTCCGATGCCGATGCACTTGAGCCTGTGCTTCGTGACATTGCCGGTCGCGGGTTGCTGTTCATTGATGATGGTTCCTCTGCGCAATCGCTGACCGAAAAGATAGCAAAGCCGTTGCAGCTTCCTCATGCTTTCGCAGACCTGACGCTGGATGCTCAGCTCGACAAGTTGGAGATTCTGAAGAAGCTGGACGAACTCGAGCGCATTGCCCAACGAAAGGGCTTTGCTATCGGCTCGGCATCGGCTTTCGACGAGAGCATCGAAGCCATTCAGCAATGGGTGGGTGAAGTGAACAATCGCGGCATTGAGATTGTCGGCGTCTCCGCCGTCGTCAACGATCCGGCGCATCCTTGAACGGAAAAGCAATGAGCAAAACCAAAAAGCCCGTATCCGCTGAAAGCCTGCCCTACCGACCCTGTGTCGGCATCATGGTTCTCAATCGGGAAGGCCTGGTCTGGGTCGGCCGTCGGCTATCCGAAAACAATTCCGAATCCGACGGTTCCCCGCAGCTATGGCAAATGCCGCAAGGCGGCATCGACAGGGGAGAAGACGTACTTGTTGCTGCCCGCCGCGAGCTTTTCGAGGAAACCGGCATGTGCTCGGTAACCTTGCTTGCTGAGGCGAAAGATTGGATCAATTACGATCTGCCGCCACATCTGATCGGCATTGGTCTGAAGGGCAAATATCGCGGGCAGACGCAACGCTGGTTTGCCTTTCGTTTTGATGGCGACGAGAGCGAGATCAACATCGAGGAGCCGCCATCCGGCCAGCATCAGGAATTCGATGCCTGGAACTGGAAGCCGATGGCCGAGCTGCCTGACCTGATCGTGCCTTTCAAGCGTGAGGTCTATCGCAAGGTGGTTGCCGAGTTTGCTCATCTTGCGGGCAAATCAGCCTGAAAAGATGAAGCAGCACACAAAATGAAAACGCCGGCAGCCAAAACTGCCGGCGTTTTTTAAGCGATGAATTCTCGTTTATTCTGCCGTGTCGGCGGAATCGGCGTTGAGCTGGCCGTATTTCGCTTCACCGATCTTGCCGAGGAGTTCCAGCTGTGTTTCGAGGAAATCGATGTGACCTTCTTCGTCCATCAACAGTTCTTCGAAAAGCTTCATGGAGACATAATCCCCGGCGGCGTGACAGATGTCTCGGGATTCCTTGTAAGCCTTGCGGGCATCGTATTCGCCGGCAAGATCTGCTTCCAGAACTTCCTTGACGTTCTGGCCGATGCGCAGGGGCGCAAGCGTCTGCAGATTGGGATGACCTTCGAGGAAGATGATGCGAGCAACCAGCTTGTCCGCGTGGTTCATTTCCTCGATCGACTCGGCACGTTCCTTCTTGGCGAGCTTGGTGTAACCCCAGTCCTCAAGAAGACGATAATGTACCCAGTATTGATTGACGGCGCCGAGTTCGAGGAAAAGAGCCTCGTTAAGCCGCTCGATGACCTTTTTGTCGCCTTTCAATGTCCGCTCTCCTGTTTTCTTCGTGGAGTTGTTTCAGGCGGGACATATAATCAACTACTTCCGCTTCCGTCGAGTGGCGACGGGCATGGTAGTCCTCGGTCGTGCGGATAATAAGGTCGACGACATTCGGAAAACAGCCGCAACAGCGACCGCGTTTGGCCATGGAATGATAGACCTTGACTGGAACTATAAGCTGCCAACAGTCCTCATCAAGCAATGCGGTGATGGCATCGCGAATTTCGGTGTCGGTAATGTAATTGCAGCTGCAGACGAGCATTTTCGGGTCGATCCAGAAACATGACCTAGCTTATCCGCTTTCTTTCCCAAACAAGGGGACAAATGTCAAGAAAATGAATCAATTCGCTAATATGCAGATTTCGCAAAGCGCCTGTTTTCCGCTTTATACGTGCCAAAAAAATTTACGTGATCAATGAAAATTCCGCCCTTTTGGCATGACGCGAGCCGTATCAAGCCCCTGTTCGGCATCCGTCGTGGCGCCACCAGAATATGAATGCTGGTCTTTCCGTGATTGGCGAGGATCGTGTCGCGGGCCATTCAAGACTTCATCTGCGCGTTCAAGAACGGCAAAACGGCGAACCTCCGTTTGCAGCAGGCCCAGCATCGGTGTCAGATCCTCGATATGATCGACGACTGTATGGATGACGCCGCTCTGGCTCTGCAGCCGACCGAAAATCTTGACCAGACGCGCGCCCATGACCACCGGCCTGTATTTCTCAAAGACCTTTGGCCACACGATCGCATTGGCAACGCCTGTTTCGTCTTCCAGCGTCATGAAGATCACGCCCTTTGCCGAGCCCGGCCGCTGCCGCACCAGAACGAGACCGGCAATCGTGATCTTTCGGCCATTGCGGACATTCAAAAGATCGACACTGCGGCAGACATTCATCGCCTGCAGGCGATCCCGCAGGAATGAAACCGGATGCGCTTTAAGCGACAGCGACAGCGCACGATAATCCTCGATAACCTCCTCGCCTGGCAACATTTCAGGCAACTGCGTTTTGGGCTCTTCCTGCAGATCGAGATGCGCGACCTGATCGAACAATGGCAGCTTTTCCGCAGCACTTCTGGCATCCAGCGCGCGCACCGCCCAGAGAGCTTCACGACGCGACAGACCGAGCGAGCGAAAGGCATCCGCATCGGCCAGCTTTTCGACATCGGCTTTATCCAGCCCTGATCGCAGCCAGAGATCACGAACAGAGTGATACCTCTCTCCGCGGTTGGCGATCAGCTTTTCGCGCATGGCCTTTTCCGACAAGCCTTTGACCTGCCGAAAACCGAGCCTCACGGCATGTCTCGTCAAGATCACCTCACGCATTTCGGCATGCCGGCGATCGATACGCCAACGGTCGAACTGCGCTTGCCTCAGGCTACTGTCCCAATCGGAATGATTGACATCGACCGGCAGCACCTCGACGCCATGTTCGCGCGCATCCCGCACAAGCTGCGACGGCGCATAAAAACCCATGGGCTGGGAATTGAGCAGAGCCGCGCAGAAGACATCCGGATAAAAGGCCTTGATCCAGGACGAGACGTAAACGAGCAGGGCAAAGGAGGCCGCATGGCTTTCCGGAAAACCGTATTCGGCAAACCCTTCAATCTGTTTGAAACAGCTTTCGGCAAATTCGAGGGGATAGTTGTTCTCAAGCATGCCTTTGATCATGTCCTGCTTGAACGAATTGACACGGCCCGAACGTTTGAAGGTTGCCATTGATCTGCGCAGAGCATCGGCCTTGGCAGGCGTGAACCCGGCAGCAGTGATCGCAATCTGCATCGCCTGTTCCTGAAACAACGGAATGCCAAGCGTCCGCTCTAAAACCTTTTCAAGTTCGGGACTTGGATACGTGATTGGACGCTTATGCCGTAAATCTTCCCGGCGTTTCAGATAGGGATGCACCATATTGCCTTGGATCGGCCCCGGTCGAACGATCGCGACTTCAACAACGAGATCGTAAAACACCCGTGGGCGTAGCCGCGGCAGCATGCTCATTTGCGCCCGGCTTTCGATCTGGAACACACCAATCGTATCGGCACGGCAGATCATGTCGTAAACTTCCGGACGATTGCCTGCATTCAATCCGGCAAGTGTTTCCTCTCTCCCATAATGCTGGCGCATCAGTTCAAAAGCCTTGCGCAGACAGGTCAGCATGCCAAGCGCCAGAACATCGATCTTCAGAAGTTTCAGCGTATCGAGATCGTCCTTATCCCATTCGATCATGTAACGGCCCGGCATCGCCGTCGGCATGATCGGAACAACCTCGTCCAGACGGTCCCGGGTAATCAGGAAACCACCGACATGCTGGGTCAAGTGCCGCGGAAAACCCATCAGTTCCCGGGCGTATTTCATCACCTTGAGCGTCGTCTTGTCCTTGAGATCCAGCCCAGCCGCCTTGGCATCGCGATCCGTGACACCTTCATCCGACCAGCCCCAGACCGTGCTGGACAAGGCTGCCTGAACATCTTCCGAAAGACCAAAGGCCTTTGCGACCTCACGCCCGGCCATGCGTGTCCGGTAACTGGTGACCGCCGCCGTCAGACCGGCATGGCGAAAGCCGTAATGCTTGTAGATATACTGGATAACCTCTTCGCGGCGTTCGTGCTCGAAATCGACATCGATATCTGGCGGTTCATTGCGCTCCGTGGAGATGAACCGCTCGAACAGGAGCGTCGAGTTTCGGGGGTCGACTTCAGTAATTCCAAGACAATAACAGACACAGGAATTGGCAGCGGATCCTCGGCCCTGGCACAGGATTTTCAAAACTTTGCGGGCATGCCAGACAATATGCCGAACCGTCAGAAAGTAAGGTTCGTACTCCATCTCTCGTATCAGACCGAGTTCATTGCGGATCGCTTGGTCTACCTTTGGCGGGATACCGTCGGCAAAACGCTCTTTCGCTCCCTCCCACGTCAGCCGCGCCAACGTTTCTGCCGGCGTCTCACCGGGAACGCCCTCATCCGGATAATTGTGTTGAAGCTCGTCCAGCGAGAATTTCAGCGCGCCGAAAAACCGCTCTGTATTGGCGATCGCCTGCGGATAATTGCGAAGAATACGCGCCATCTCACGCCCATGTTTCAGATGCTTTTCGGCATTCGGGGCAAGGCGAAAACCGGCATCTGCAACCGTTACATGCTCACGGATTGCCGTCACCACATCAGATAGAGGCTTTCGCTCAGGTAGATGATAAAGCGGCTGATTGGTTGCTATCAGCGGAATCTCGGTGCGATTAGCAACACCTGCAAGCGTGGCCAGGGTGATAGCATCCCTGCCATCGTAACCTGGCGACAAAGCCAGATAGACGGCCTTGCCGAAACGCCCCTTCAGAAGACCAAGCACGCTTTCCAGCTTTTCAAGCTTCTGGCTTTCGAACTGACAGACAGGATCGGCAACGACGGCAAGCATCATCTCCGCACCCCATTCCAGCATATCCCATTCCTCCAGAATGCAGCTGCCTTTTGTCGTTCTCAGATTACCGCGGCTGAGCATCCGGCAGAGATTGGCCCAGCCTTGACGATTGCAGGGATAGGCGAGAATGTCTGGCGTCTCGTCCGAAAACACCAACCGGGCACCTGGCTGGAATGTGGAAGGAAAAGGCATTTCGACCTCATTTTCCTTCACGCCTTCCTTTTTCTGGCGTTCATGGATTTCGCGCATTTCACGCAGATAATTGTGAGCACGAACCACGCCAGCGACGGAATTGCGATCAGCAATGCCGATGCCTGACAGGTTGAGCGCTCCTGCCACGAACATCATTTCCTCCGGCCGGGCAGCCCCTTCAAGAAAGGAAAAATTGGTACGCGCACCGATCTCGAAAAAGCGAGGTTCGGTGCTCATGCAAAAAGACCATGCATGAACCAATGCTGTTGCGCGTCGCGCTCATAAAGGCCCTTTCGAAAGATCCAGAACCTATAGCCGGCAGTCGATTCCAGCCGAAAATAATCCCGTGTCGCAGCCGCTTCATCATCCAGCCACCATTCGGGACTGAGGCGTTCAGGCCCCTCCGCCCGCGCCACTTGATGTGTGAGACGGCGCCAGCGAAAGCGTGTCGGAGGCCCGTCCGGAATTTCGGCGGCAAAACTTTCCAGCGGTTCCGGCACACGAAAAAGCCTGACAGGTCTTTCGCTGCGCGAAAGCATCTGCGGTGCCTTCGGCATCTGTCTGCCGAGTGCTTCGGCGGCCGGAACAAAACGTTCGGCCCGTTCGGGAATATGGCTTTCGCGCAACTGATAGGTCTGCAGACAATTCGGACCAAACCTCGCGGAAACCTGATCCACGAACGTCGACAGAGCCAGATGTCTGCGGTCGTTTTCCGCCAGATCGGACTGGATGTTTTCGAAGGGCTGATGATGCAGCACATTGATACGCAGGATCTCGAAACCGAAACCGGCTTCGAGATCCTGCAATGCGGCAAGACGCTGCGAGAACAGCGCAGTGATGCGTTCTGCATCCCGCAGGGGGCGGGAAGCACCGGCGGGAAGACGAAAGACCTGCCCGTCGACCCGGAATAACACCAGTTCGAACAAACGACCGCCCACACCACGCGCCTCAAGCCCCGACAGCAAGCTTTTGGCAATCTGTCTGGTCAGGAACAGGATGTCCTCTTCCGACTGGATCGGTTCGGCAAGGCGCCGCTCCGCCGAAAGGCTGGCAACCGGCCGGCGCGGCGAAATCGCTTCTTCGTCATCGCCCCGTGCCTGGTCGAGACGCAAAAGGACCTCCGGACCAAAACGCCTGACAAGCGGCGCACGCGGCGTTCGCATGAGGTCACCAACACATTTCAGACCGAGTTTATGCAGGGCTGCGACCGTCTTTGGATCAAGCCGCAGCGCGGCAACCGGCAGCGGCGTCAAAACATCTTCGCGATCCTCATCACTGACGATACGATCGGCACCATGACGGCAAACCGCCCACGATAGGCCAGGCGAGGAGGAAATCGCACCGCGTACCTCAAACCCCATCTGGGTGAGACGTTTGAGAATGTCTTCCAACAGGCAGGCTTCCCCCCCCACGAGATGCGCACAGCCGGTGACATCAAGGAAAAGGCCATTCCTTCCTTCCAGCGCCACCAGCGGCGTGTACCGATCGCACCAATCGGCAACGGCTTCGAGAAGTCGCTGATCGGCAGCCTGATCCTCATCGATGACGATCACGCCGGGGCAGATGGCACGAGCTTCGGCCAAGCCCTGCCCTGATCGTAGCCCCCACCGCATGGCCTCGTCACCACAGGCGACGATCCGCAGGGTATTGTCGACATGGGCAACACAGACGACAGGTCCGGCGTCAGGATGCCCGGTGGAACGCCAGGCGTTTCCCCATTTTTTCCTGAGCACCCTGTCGATCGACAGACGCGGAAAGGCGAGCGCCAGAATGCGCTGTTGGCCTGTTTGAACCAGCAGATTTGACTGGCGTGCTGACGAAAAAGCGGCGGTCATGAGAGTTCCATTCCAGAGATAAGGAAAGCAAGGCCGGATTTCGGCTCCTTTCCAGAGTGAGACGAAAGACGGAATGCCCGATGCTGCCGCCAAGCATGGTTCCATCAGCAAGATACCGGTTCGCTGCCGGCGCAGTTTCGATAAGAAAGCGGAAACCGGCGCTGCTCGCCTCCTGCTCCCCGGCGTGCCGCAGGACAACAAGGTGCCGTCCCGACGCCTTGGCGCGAAGACTAAGCCTTCGGCTTTCGGTGAGCCCGAAATGCTTGAGGTTGCCGCTCACCTCAAGGATCGTCATCGCAAAGGCGCCGCTTGCAACTGCCGCTTCCGCAAGCCACAGCGCATCCTCCAGCTTGCGCGGCCGCGCATGCAGAAATGTTTCGGGTGCTATGCCGAAATCCTGAAGTCCCGATGCGTAGGGCATGCCGGCTTCCAGCACCGCGAGACGATCGGCGATCCAGAGGATCGGCAGTTCGTTTTCTCCCGACTGACGAACTGAAAGGCCATCCACCCGGTTTTGCAAAAGCGCTGCGATCGCCAGGGCAAACCCGCTTGCTGCACCGGCATCCTTCATGGCGCTGGAACGGATTTCCGTGAGACCATCCAGCGGTAGGCCGCCATCCAATGCCCCATCCAGCGCATCTATGCCAAAAGAAAGCCTGCCCCGCTTTTCCTGCGCATCCTGAATCTCATCAGCCCTGTCATCCGATGCATCAAACGACCGGTTATCTCGACCCTCCATGCGGGCTATGGTTTCACGCAGGGCAAAAACTGTCTCCTGCGTCACAGCTTTTCCAGCCATGACGTCAGCTCCCATTCGGATATGTTCACTTTATGTTCTTATGGATTCCAGAGCTGGCTTGAGGAGTCAACAGCAATGTGAAATGGTTCCCATCCGGATTGCGCGAACCCTTGAATCCGCACTCGAAAAATTTTCTCAAAAAGCATATATGCATGGCCATAAGGAGTACCCATGGCCCGTATCGACCAGACAGACGATTGGCGTGATCGACATGCACCCACCATCAGTGCCTTTGAATCGCTTGCGATCGAGGCTTATGGTGTCTTGCCTGCCGAATTCAGAGCACTCACAGCCAATCTGACGATCGAGATCGAGGATTTTCCCGATGACGACGTCTTTGAAGACATGGCTTTGGAGACGCCTTTCGACCTGCTCGGCCTTTTCGAAGGCCGCGGCCTTTCCGAACGCTTCACCGTAGAGACCGGCGAGTTGCCGAACCGGATCAGGCTCTATCGTCGTCCGATCCTGGATTATTGGGCGGAAAACGAGGAGACGCTGGGCGATATCATCACCCATGTGCTGATCCACGAAATCGGCCATCATTTCGGCCTTAGCGACGACGACATGGAGCGGATCGAGGAAAGTGCCGATGCCGCCGCAGCTGCGGAACGATGACGCTTATTGCTCGCCGAGTTTCATGTCGGGATGGTAGTCCTTGCCTTCGACAGTCTTGGTCACGGGCTGGGCGCACTGCATTTCGCCTGTCTTGGCGTTAAACGCGTAGGCTGGCGAACCTGCCAGCTCCCATCCCTTGTTTAGGGCGAGTGTCACCTTGTGGCAAAATGCGGCGTCATCAACTCCAGTGAGAAGGCGATAAAGTTTCATGCGCGTGTCCTTCGTTCTGCTATAAGCCTTGATTGTTCGACCAGTTTTTCCGCCTGCACCAGATGCAGGCGCTCGACCATTCGGCCATCCATGGTGATGACGTTGAGATTTTGGGTTTCGGGTCGGGCAAAGGCGGCAATGATCGCCTGCGCCTCTTCCACCGCTTCGGATGCGGGACCAAAGGCCTGATTGGCGGCTTCGATCTGGGCCGGATGGATCAGCATCTTGCCGTCAAACCCCATGTCACGGCCCTGTTCGCATTCCGCTTCGAAAGCTGAAGAATCCCTGAAATCGTTGAAGACGCTGTCGATGACATCCAGACCATAGGCGCGGGCCGCCAGCACCACCTGCATCATCCAGGGCACGAGATAGATACGGCCGGCACGAGCCGGGACGCCGGTATCCTTGCGCAGATCGTTGAGACCGATCACGAAACAATCAAGCCGATTTTCGGCGGACTGCGCCATCCGCGCGATCTCGACCGCATTGGAAACACCGCGTGCGGTTTCCATCATCGCCCAGATGCCCAGATTTGGTGATGTACCCGTGAGCCGTTCTTCAAGACCGGCAATCGATGCAACATCGTCCACTTTGGGCAAAGCAACGGCATCCGGCAAAAGATCTCGAACGAGTTCAAGATCGTCCTGACCAAACTCTGAATCAAGCGCATTTATGCGAATGATGACTTCACGCCCTTGAAGCGGACTTTCCGCAAAAAAACGCCGCAGATTGCACCGCGCTTCTGCCTTCTTTTCCGGCGCCACTGAATCTTCGAGATCGAAAATCACCGCATCGCAATCAACGATATGGGTCTTTTCCAGAGCTCGCTGGTTGATGGCAGGAACACTGAGAACGGATCGGCGCAGTCGGACAATTTCTGAAGAAACAGGCATGACGCTTTGTGCCAAGCTTTCAACGCACGCGCAATATCGTGATCACGCCTTGATCATGCCCAGCACCCCACCCCTCTTGCAAGCGTCGCGGGAAAGGCCCACATTGCCTGTATCGAAAGGGATAAAACCATCATGCAGAACGTCCGCGCTTTCTTTTTTGCTCTGTCCGGCATTGCCGTCATTGCATTTGTGGCTGTCCTCACCGCGTCTCTGACGGTTGCCTTCGCTGGCATGCTAGCAATTTTCACCGGCATTCGCCTGCTTTCGGCTCGGCTGAAACCGGTTCCTGTCCGCACCAGAACTGCCAAGCAGGAAAACATGCGCGTCTGGAACGACGGCCGCGGAACGATCATCGATCTCTGAGATCAACCGTACCGACAGGTACCGTACCGGTTAAACACGAATCGACCTTCAAATTCGGGCGGTTTTGCTCTATTGGCATGATCTTCTGTACGAGATGAGCACCCGAAGGTTTGCCATGGAAAAGTTCACCACCCTGACCGGCGTTGCCGCACCCCTGCCGGTTGTCAATATCGACACTGACATGATCATTCCGAAGGATTACCTGAAGACGATCAAGCGGACCGGTCTTGGCAAAGGACTTTTCGCGGAAGCCCGTTATAACGAAGATGGCAGCCCGAACGCCGATTTCGTGCTCAATAAACCTGCCTATCAGAACGCCAAGATCATTGTTGCCGGCGACAATTTCGGTTGCGGCTCTTCGCGCGAACACGCGCCGTGGGCTTTGCTCGACTTCGGCATCCGCTGCGTGATCTCGACGTCATTTGCCGACATCTTCTACAATAACTGTTTCAAGAACGGCATTCTGCCGATCGTCGTTTCGCAAGATAATCTCGACAAGCTGATGGATGACGCTTCGCGCGGCTCCAATGCCATCCTGTCGATCGATCTCGAAGCGCAGACGATTTCCGGTCCCGATGGCGGCTCGATCACGTTCGATATCGATCCGGCGCGCAAGCATATCATGCTCGAAGGTTTGGACGACATCGGCACGACCCTGAAGAACGACGCAAGCATCGGCAGTTTTGAAAACAAGATGCAGGCCGAGCGCCCCTGGCTCTAATTGGAGCCATCGCGCCACAGTCGTGAAACGGATTTCTTCAGGCGCCTTCCGGCATTCCATCCCAGCCTGATAAATATCATATCCGGCTCCGCCCTTCGGCAGGTTCGGGCGGAGATCCAGGCATCGCGCAAAGCGAGGCAAGGAGGGTGAGCCTGCGAACGCAAGGGAACATCATGTCCAATACAATCTTCCTTCTACCTGGTGACGGCATCGGCCCCGAGGCGATGGGCGAAGTGCGCAAGATCATTGCGCATATGAACGACACCATGGGCACGGGTTTCATCCTTGACGAAGGTCTTGTCGGCGGCTGCGCCTATGACGCACACGGCGTTGCCATTTCGGAAGAAGACATGGCCAAGGCCATGGCGGCGGACGCCGTTCTGTTTGGCGCCGTCGGCGGTCCGAAATGGGATAGCGTTCCTTACGAGGTTCGCCCGGAAGCCGGTCTGCTGCGCCTGCGCAAGGACATGCAGCTTTTTGCAAACCTGCGCCCGGCAATCTGCTATCCGGCACTGGCCTCCGCTTCCTCGTTGAAGCCGGAATTGGTCGAAGGTCTCGACATCCTCATCGTTCGCGAACTGACCGGTGGTGTTTATTTCGGGGAACCGAAGGAGATCATCGATCTCGGCAATGGCCAGAAGCGTGGCATCGATACGCAGATCTACGACACCTATGAAATCGAGCGCATTGCCGGCGTCGCCTTCGAACTGGCACGCACGAGACAGAATGCTGTCTGCTCGATGGAAAAGCGCAACGTCATGAAATCCGGCGTGCTCTGGAACCAGGTCGTCACCGAGGTCCACAAGCGCACCTATTCCGACGTCAAGCTGGAGCACATGCTGGCCGATGCCGGCGGCATGCAGCTCGTGCGTGCGCCAAAACAGTTCGATGTGATCGTCACCGACAACCTGTTTGGTGACATGCTGTCGGACGTTGCTGCCATGCTGACAGGCTCACTCGGCATGCTGCCGTCCGCATCGCTTGGCGCACCCGATGCCACTACTGGCAAGCGCAAGGCGCTTTACGAGCCGGTTCACGGTTCGGCCCCGGATATCGCTGGCAAAGGCATCGCCAACCCGATCGCCATGATCGCATCGTTTGCGATGTGCCTGCGTTATTCGTTTAACATGGTGGCCGAAGCCTACCGTCTGGAAAAGGCGATTGCGACCGTGCTCGACAAGGGTATCCGCACCGGCGACATCATGGGTGAAGGTTGCCGTCAGGTCGGTACGTCCGAAATGGGTGATGCGATCCTCGCAGAGTTCGTCGCCACATCTGCCTGATGATGGACTGACACAAATGTGTTGGGTTTTCTGCTACTTCGTTATTGGCCCGGCTGGCTTTCGCTTGCCGGGCTTCCCATATCCCTGTTCCCGTAAGCCATAGCGGCCATTGAAGAACAGGTGAGCATGACATCGACATTTTCCAAGCTACGACAACGCAGACAACGTCATGGCGGCGGCCCAGCCTCTCCCGCATGGTGGCCATATGCCCTTGTAGCCGTCAACCTCATCCTGATTGCCTTCTGCACGCTCGATGCGCCCATGGGCGCTTATGCAACGCATACCCCAAATGTTCTTCTCCCGATCGGTGAAAAGGTCACGGACTTTGCCCGCTCCGGCTGGATCCTCGTCGTTGCGGGACTCTTGTTCCTCGGCGCATTTATCTATTCACGCCGACCCATGCCGCATCGCAAGCGCTTTAAGGTCATCTATACCACGCACATAGCCGCCTATATTTTTCTGTCCGTGGCGATATCCAGCCTGATCGCCAACATTCTGAAAATTGCCATCGGTCGCGCAAGACCTACCCAATATGAAGAATGGGGTACGTTTGGCTTCTCACCGCTGCATGGAAACTTCAACTTCGAGAGCTTTCCCTCAGGCCATTCGACTGTTGCTGGCGCTTTCATGGCGGCCTTGGCGCTTCTTTTGCCGCGCTATCGGATTTTCTTTCTTATCGTAGCTCTCTGGCTCGGCATGGCCCGTGTCATCATCGGCGTACATTATCCGAGTGACGTTTTTGCCGGGCTTTCATTTGGCGCATGGACAGCATTCGTGACTGCCATTGCATTTTCCCGCTATGGCATCCTGTTCAGTTTCACTCGAGGTCGTTTACCGCGTCTACGCCGACCGCTCCGATTGCGGCCGTCAAAGACATCGGAGACGGTCTGACGACGGCCTTCCCGATATTCAGGAAGCATGACTATCGGGTTTGAGCGGAATATCTATGAAATCAAAAAGAATGCTGCGGGCGAGTGCTTCATCTGCATTAATTATGGACCCTTGCAGCTCCCCCAGCGCTTTGGCGATATTACGATCGGCGTGATTTGCCTGCGCGCGCATGATCTTGGGATGCTGCGTGTTGAGAGCATTGGAAGCGTCATAAAAAAGCTCCTCAAAAAGCTTCTCGCCAGGCCTTGTGCCCGTCACCTGAATTTCGATGCTGCCAAGGGTATTTTGCTGGTTTCGAACATTAAAACCAGCAAGACGGATCATGTTTTCGGCAAGATCACCGATCCGCACCGGCTGGCCCATATCAAGCAGAAACGTGTCCCCGCCCGTAGACATTGCACTTGCCTGGACGATGAGTTCCGACGCTTCCTGAATGGACATGAAATAACGCGTCATGTCCGGATCCGTCACCGTCACCGGCCCGCCATTGGCGATCTGCTCACGAAACAACGGAACAACCGATCCGTTTGAACCAAGAACATTGCCGAAGCGTACAGCACAGAAGTGCTGACCGCCATGTTTGGCGGCTTCCATTGCCTTGTCACGAATGATCAGTTCGGCCCAGCGCTTGGTCGCGCCCATAACGTTGGTTGGCCGCACAGCTTTGTCCGAAGAAATGAGAACAAACTTCTCGACACCAGCCGAGAGAGCGACATCTGCCACAGTCAACGTGCCGAAGACATTGTTGCTGATGCCTTCCAGTACATTTGCTTCCACCAGAGGCACATGCTTATGGGCCGCAGCATGATAAACGACTTCCACACCATTACGAACGATCGCGCTGCGCACCTGCGCGGCATCGCGAACAGACGCCAGTACGGGCACAACGTCACAATGCCCTCCACCGCGCAGTTCACGATCGATCCTGTAAAGGGCAAATTCATTTGCTTCGAAAAGCACAAGGGATTTTGGTTGCCATTGCGCGATCAGTCGACACAGCTCTGACCCGATAGATCCGCCAGCGCCCGTCACCATGACAACCCGGTTCTGCAAGACATTGCGCAACAGATTTTGATCCGGTGGGACGAAGGAGCGTCCCAGCAATTCATCGATTTCGATCTCGCGAATTTGGTTTACGAGATACCGCCCGTCAACGAGATCGGTAATATCCGGTAATGTCCGAATTTTAACACCAAGCCCACTCACCAGGCTGATCACCGCCTGACGCCTGTTGAGAGGAATTGAGGACATGGACAGGATGATTTCCTGGATCCCATATTTCTCGATTAATCGGGGCAGCTGATTTGGGGGAAAAACCCGATACCCACCGACATCGCGGCCATGGTGCTGGGGATCGTCATCAACCAATCCGACAACATAACGTTTGCCATGACCACGCAAGACAGTCGCCAATTGTACACTGGATGGTCCCGCCCCATAAATCAGCATTGGGTGCTCGTCGCGACGAATGCCCGTTCCGGTACTCAGGATCAATTTCGCCGCAAATCGGCTGCCGCCAACCAACAAGACCCCGATTGCAAAATAGAAAAACGGTACCGAACGCGGAACTATGTCTCGACCAGCCATAGCCGTCAGAAAAACCAGGATGACCCAAATGGTTGTCGAGATCGCCATTGCACGCAGGATTGTCCAGATGGCCGTGTCTGGAAGGTAGCGCAGAACAGCGCGATACAGACCCATCCGAATAAATACAGGGATAGCAATGACAGGAGCTAAAAGACCGAGCAGCAGACGTTCATCGGTAATCTGCGGGGCCCAATCGGCATAGCGCAGCGCATAACTTGCCCACAGAGCAAACATAAGCGCAGAAAAATCAAACCCGATGAGCAGGATACGTTTCCACAATCTCGGGGTCACCGTAATAAGCCGGCGCAGGAATTCGATCACGCTCATTTCACCAAACCAGACCGATATTCCAAGCGTTATCTCTTATCATCGTATCAGTTCCGCGCTTCCGGTGGACCTCTGAAACTTTCAACCGTCGCGCGCATTCCATCTTCTGAAGAAATCGGCGGCAACCATTGCAGGAGACGACAGGTCTTGCCTATATCGACCTGCAGGTTGGCAAGCAAGCGCTCTCGGTAGGCCGACTTTCCTAAAAGTTGCAAAACGGCACCCAGAAATGGCACTGGAATCGGCAAATGTATCGGCTTTTTTCCCTGCAGCTTTGCCAGTCTGGAAAACAGATCTGCGGTAGAAAGATCGATGCCGTCGCTGACGAGAAAAATCTGGCCTGCCGCTTGAGGATGCTCTGCAACCCGCGCCAAGAGGTCGCATAGGTTTTCGACATAAACCATCGAGCGGCTATTGGTAACTGCACCAAAAACCGAAGGCAGCCCACTACCTGCCCATTTCAACATCAGCGCGAAATTGGCCGGCACATCCGGCCCGTAAACAAGCGGAGGGCGGACGACAGTGATTTCCATGCCGGTTTCACGACCAAGCTGAAACAGGCGCCGCTCCGCCTCCAGTTTCGAACGTCCGTATTCATCAACCGGTTTTGGCATGTCGTCCGCCAGAAAAGGTTGTCTCGTGACGCTATGGCCCCCGCTTGCCTTGATCGAACTAACAAAAACGAAACGGCGCACGCCGACAGCAGCGGCCTGGCGTGCCAGCGCCAGCGTCGCTTCAACATTGACCAACCTGAAAGCCTCTGCGGGGTCGGCTTCTTCTTTCAGGACGTGTGCCCGACCTGCAAGATGAATTACGACATCGATATCGTGCAGCAGGGCTGTCCAATCGAATTGCCTTGTCATATCCCCGACAGAGATACATCCGGGTGCCGGATTGCGGCTGACTGCGCGGACGGCGGTCCCGCGCTTCTCCAGAAAAGAGATCAGGAACCGACCGATAAAGCCATTTCCGCCAGTAATCAGAATCAAAGGTGAGGTCTCCTTTCCTGCGGCATGCCGGTTAATGCCTGCCACGTCCAAAATGCCCACCCATTTCATTGTCCTTCAAGCCTGCACCGACCCATAGGCAGCCAGCGGCAAGACAAGCATAAACGATAGTTACAAAGCCGTAGGCGAAAAGCGGTGATGCAGGAAGAAATACGGTTGCCGGCAAAAGAAACACCAGATTGAAAATAGCTGCAGCACCTGTCACGCGTCGAGCGCCACCCAAACTCCGGAACAGACGTTGATAAGCATGAGAACGATGAGCTTGCGTAACATTCTCGCCGCGTAAAAATCGAACCAGCAAGGTGACCGTGGCATCTGATGCAAACAATGAAGCTATGAGAAGCCATTGCGGAACTATCATCCAACCGAACGAAATACTGAACAACGCAAAAGCGAACAGCATGAAGGCAAGAAACGTGCTGCCAGCATCTCCCATGAATATACGCGCTGGCGGCCAATTGAATATGAGAAACGATAAAGTCGAAACCGCGACAGCAGCCATCATCCACCATGTCGGCGACAAGCTTCCACCGTGACTCCAGATCACCAGCATGGCTGAAAACAGCATGATCACGGCCTGCTGGCCGGCAATACCGTCGATTCCATCCATGAAATTAAACAGGTTTATCCACCAGACACCCGCCAGCAATAGCAAGGCAACGGCGAGTGGCCAGAGAGCGGAGAAGCTTGATCCGAAAAAATCAGTGGCAACGCCGGAAAGAAAGATGGCTCCCGCAACAGCCACGGCCTGAACGAGAAAACGCAGCCGGGCCGGCAGTGGGGTCCGATCATCGATCAAACCCAAGAGAGCGATAACGAGACCCAAGCCGCACAGGCCCAGCGCTACAAGATCATTTCCGGCAAAAACCACACAGGCAATCAACGCACCAACAACAATCCCGATGCCACCGCCCGTTGGTGTTGGTGTCTTGTGCGACGAACGTGCGACAGGCGCTTGAACCAGTCCAAATCGCCCCGCATTCAAGATCATCAGCCATATGACCAGCCAACTCGATGCAGCAGCAGCAATGCAGAGAAGCAGATTCGTCATCATGACGGATATTATCGTCCTGTTTCAAAAACTTTGGATCGGTGTAAGGCGAAGCCTGCTGCATTGTCCAGCTTAACCGGCTTGCGTTACACCGCGCTTGACTCTGCCTGCAAATCTTTTAATGAATTCGCGCGAAAAGGAAGCACCATGGCCCATATGCGGTTCGACATCGCTGCCCATGTTCAGCCGGCACGGATTGCCGGAGGATGCTTCTTTGTTTCCAAAACCAAGGCCAAAACCACGACGAAAATTATCGTCTGACGTCTCTGGCCACCGCTCTCTCCCCGGTAAGGCCGGGGATCAGGATCCGGCGAATTGTGCCGGTTCCCCTCACCGCCGAGGAGAGAAGAGAAAGAGAGCATATCATGGGTTTCAAGATCGCAGTCGCAGGCGCTACCGGCAATGTCGGCCGGGAAATGCTGAACATTCTTTCCGAGCGTGGCTTTCCGGCAGATGAAGTCGTCGCACTCGCTTCCGCTCGCAGCCAGGGCACCGAAGTCTCCTACGGCGACAAGACACTGAAGGTTTCCAACCTCGAGCATTACGATTTTTCCGACACCGATATCTGCCTGATGTCCGCCGGTGGTGACGCTTCGAAGAAGTGGTCGCCAAAGATCGGCGCGCAGGGTTGCGTCGTAATCGATAACTCGTCGGCTTGGCGTTATGATTCCGAAGTCCCGCTGATCGTCCCGGAAGTAAACCCGGATGCAATCACAACCTTCGGCAAGAAGAACATCATCGCCAACCCGAATTGCTCGACGGCCCAGCTCGTTGTCGCTCTCAAGCCACTTCACGACTTCGCCAAGATCAAGCGTGTCGTCGTCTCGACCTACCAGTCCGTTTCCGGTGCCGGCAAGGAAGGCATGGACGAACTCTTCACCCAGACCCGCGCCGTATTCGTCGCCGATCCGGTCGAAGCCAAGAAGTTCACCAAGCGCATCGCCTTCAACGTCATTCCTCATATCGATAGCTTCATGGAAGACGGTTACACCAAGGAAGAGTGGAAGGTTCTGGCCGAAACCAAGAAGATGCTCGACCCGAAGATCAAGGTCACCTGCACCGCCGTGCGCGTACCGGTCTTCATCGGTCACTCGGAATCGGTCAATATCGAGTTCGAAAACGAGATCACAGCCGATCAGGCTCGCGACATCCTGCGAGAAGCACCGGGTTGCCTTGTCATCGACAAGCACGAGAACGGTGGCTACATCACCCCGCTCGAATCCGCCGGTGAAGATGCGACCTATATCTCGCGCATCCGCGAAGACGCGACTGTCGAGAACGGCCTCAACATCTGGGTCGTTTCCGACAATCTGCGCAAGGGTGCAGCCCTCAATGCCATCCAGATTGCCGAACTTCTTGTCAATCGTGGCCTGATCAAGCCGCGCAAGCAGGCCGCTTGAACCATTTAGTAAGCATGTAATACTAAAAACCCCGCTGAAAGGCGGGGTTTTTAAATACGAATCGCAGCAAGGATCACGAACTGTTCATGCTTCCTTGCGTTGCGAGCGTCGAAAACTCTGCCATAAGCTTAATATCGGTGGCCCTGCAGTGAGTAACCTGATCGCTGCTTTAACAGAACGATGGACCTGACACGCATGAAAAAGCTTTTGCTCTCCGGTATACTCGCAATCGGCTTCGGCTTTTCCGCGGCACCCGCTCTGGCAGCGGCGTGTGGAAACGACAGCAGCGGCTTTGCCAACTGGGTCCAGGATTTCAAGCAGACGGCTCCATCAAAGGGTATATCACCGTCGGTTCTCGACCGCGCCTTCGCCAATGTCAGCTACAACCGCGATACGATCCGCGCGGACCGCGGTCAGCGCAGCTTCAAGCTTTCCTTCGAGGAATTCATGAAGAAGCGTGGAGGCCAGGCGATCATTTCGCGTGGCAAGACGATGAAGAAGAACAACGCCTCGCTGTTTGCATCCATCGAGCGTCGTTACGGCGTTCCGGCTGGTCCGCTCCTGGCAATCTGGGGCATGGAAACCGGTTTCGGCGGCTATATGGGTAACCAGCACACGCTTTCCGCTGTCGCGACGCTTTCCTATGACTGCCGCCGCTCGGCATTCTTCACCGAGCAGCTTTATGCTGCCTTGCAGCTTGTTGCGCGTGGCGACCTGAGCGTGACGGCCAAGGGCGCGGCCCATGGTGAAATCGGCCAGACGCAGTTCCTGCCGCTGAACGTCATCCGCTATGGTGCCGATGGTGATGGCGACGGCCATATC
Organism: Endobacterium cereale; assembly: GCF_009617585.1. GTDB lineage: Bacteria > Pseudomonadota > Alphaproteobacteria > Rhizobiales > Rhizobiaceae > Neorhizobium > Neorhizobium cereale. The sequence continues at coordinate 128,619 of NZ_WIXI01000038.1, forward strand.
GATATGGTCCGTTCGCGTGCAGATGCCCTGGCATCCACCGCTAATTTCCTGCGTGGCCATGGCTGGCGCGCTGGCGCCGGCTATCAGCCGGGCGAACCAAACTTTGTTGCTATCCAGGGATGGAATGCTGCTTCTGTCTATCAGAAGGCAATCGCCTATATGGGCGCCCAGATCGACGGCCAATAAGCCGTCGATCTCATTTCAACGAATATGATGCTCAGAGGTCAGGGCGGATAAAATCGCCCGCCTCGTTCATGATCCAGAGCTCGCCGCTCGAAATATCGAACCACGCGCCGTGGACGTTGAGTTCACCTTCTTCGTGAAGCGTCTTCACGAATGGAAAGCTCATCAGATTGGTGATCGAGTTGCGGATAGAGACGCGCTCGAGCGCGGTCTGGCGCTCGCCTTGTGTCATCAGATCATTGTTCTGGATCTGCTCGGCGGCGGGCTTCAGAAGCTGCATCCACCTGCCTATGAAATCGCCGGGAGAAAGTGGCTCCATATCCGGGTCAAGAGCCGCCTTGATGCCACCGCAACGACCGTGTCCCATGACGACGATATTGCTGATCTTGAGCACCTGGACGGCATATTCAACAGCCGCAGATGTCGCGTGATACTGGCTGTCCGGCTCGAAAGGCGGCACCATGTTTGCAACGTTGCGAACAACGAACAATTCACCGGGACCACAGTCAAAGATAAGTTCCGGTGCCGCGCGTGAATCGCAACAGGCAATCAACAGCGTATGAGGGGTCTGGCCCTGCTCGGCAAGCACGCGATAACGTTCGCGGGCATCGGCATAGCGGCCGTTCATGAAGTTGCGGTAACCCGCGAGCAAAAGTTCGGGAAAAGTGTCCATGAGAAGACGCTTATAGCGCACGCTGACGGGAATCAACGTGCACGATATCGCCTTATCGGCGAACGTTCTGCAAAGGGTGAATCAAACGGCGCAACTGTACCATCGCCATGGGCGTCGCCAGGCTGGAAGCGTCGGTCTCAAGTGCCAGTTCATCACCACCGCGTTTGGCCGTCCGTGCCAGCACTTCGTAGACGCTGGCCGTCGCCATCTGCAGGGACTTTTCCTCATCCATGCCAGACAGCAGGCGGGCAAGAAAAACCGCAGCCAGCAAATCGCCCAGGCCGTTCGGCGGATTGTCGATCAGGCGATGTTCGGCCAAGAGCGCGAGCTTGCCTGTCAAATAAAGATTGCCGGTTCCACCGGTCATCATGGGCACGGCCGAAGTCACCAGCATTCGGGCCGGACCAAGCGCCACGGCCGCATCCATGATTGCTGCATTGGTTTCAAGCGCGGCACCGGAAAGCCAGGCCAGTTCATATCGGTTTGGTGTTGCCAGCGATGCAAGCGGGATAAGTTCGTCGCGGATAGCCTCCGCTGTCGGCAGAGGGATGTAGAGCCCGCCGAGATCACCCATGACGGGATCGCATACATACATCACGTCCGGATTTTTCTGCCGCAGGGCCCGAATGAGGCGCGCAACCGCCTTGGGTTGGCCCGGATGACCGAAATACCCGGTCAGTACAGCTTTGACCTCACCGATCCATGGTGCCGCGATCAGATCATCAATGACCTTCTCGAACTCTTCTTCAGGAAAGACCATGCGTGTCGAGCGGCCATGCCCGGGATGCCAGGGCAAAACAACTGTCGGCAGTGCCCAGACCGGAAATCCCAGTGTTTCCAAAGCGAACACGGCAGCCCGGTTGCCAACCGACCCGCGCACGACGTGACTGGAAATGACGATGACAGCGCTTGGGTTTTCGGACATGGCAAAGACTTTCGATCGAATGCGTTGTTGATCAGTTTTTCAGGCCTTTATGTCAACAAGTCTTCGCTGATCGGTGGAATAACCGGGTGGCAATCGGTTAACATGAGACAAATGTCTGCTTCGCGTCGTCCGCGTCAGACGCCAATAATATGATCTGGGAGAGGAATGCCCGTGGATAAGAAGCGCAATCCGAAAAAAGACAAGCAGATCGACGCGGCACGCCGCATCGCCACCAAGAATGCACTCGATCCGCATCTCCTCTTCAGCCGGGCCAGCAAGGATGACCTTGCAGATTATACCCCCGAAATGCTTGCTCTTTCCGCAGAGGAAGCACGGAAGGCCCTGGCAGGCTGGGATCAGAAGACCGCGCACGTTCTGATCGAAGCAGTTCCCGGTATAGAACCGGCCGGGACAGCAGTCTCAGTGCTGACGATCATCGATCGCAACCAGCCCTTCCTTTATGATTCCATCATGGGCGAGGTGACGAGCAGCTATCGTGACCTGACTCTGACCGTTCACCCCATCCTGCACGTCGAAAACGGCAAGGAACCGGTCTTTCAACCAAGCGACGCACCGGCCGATCCCGAACACACGGTCAGCCTGATCCAGATTCACATGCCGTTGCTGAGCGCGGAACAGGCAAGTGATCTGGAACAGCGCATCGGCAAGGTTCTGGAGCAAGTTCATCTGGCGATCGTGGACTGGCAGGCTATGCTTGCCCGCCTTGAGACCGCGATCTCTGAACTCTCGGCGATCTCTCGCAAAAAGACCGATCGTGACGAAGCGCTGGCCTTCCTTGAATGGCTGCGTGACGACAACTTCACCTTCCTCGGCATGCGCGAATATACCTATTCGGGCAACGGTGCCGAAGCCCGCTTCGAGCGCGCCACTGAACGCGGCCTCGGCATTCTGTCCGATCCGGACGTTCTCGTTCTGCGTCAGGGCAAAAATGCCGTGATGACCACGCCGGAAATCCTCGAATTCCTTGAAGGACCTGATTTCCTGATCGTCACCAAGGCCAACGTCAAATCCGTTGTCCATCGCCGTGCCTATATGGATTATGTCGGCATCAAGCGCTTTGACGAATCCGGCAAAGTCATTGGCGAACTGCGTGTCGTCGGCCTGTTCACGGCAACGGCCTATACCCATTCCGTCAGTGAAATTCCGCTCATCCGCGCCAAGAGCAAACGCATCAAGGAGCATTTCGGCTTTGACCGTCTGAGCCATTCCGGCCGCATGCTGAAGAACACGCTGGAATCCTATCCGCGTGATGACATGTTCCAGATCCACCCCGATGTTCTGATAAAGTTCTGCGAACAGATCATGGAACTGGCGGAACGCCCGCGCGTGCGCGTTCTGCCGCGTATCGACCAGTTCGACCGTTTCGTGTCAGTGATTGTTTATGTTCCACGTGAAAACTACAACTCATACGTACGTGAAAAGGTAGGTGACTACCTTTCCAACATCTACGAAGGGCATGTTTCCGCCTATTACCCCGCTTTCCCGGAGGGCGGGATAGCCCGCGTCCACTTCATTATTGGCCGAACCGGCGGCAAGACGCCGCGCATTCCGCAGCAGAAGCTGGAAGCGACCATTCGCGATATTGCGACCCCCTGGAGCGAACGATTTGCAACCCTCGCGGGGCCGCACCAGCCCACACTCCATACGACCCAGGCCTATCAGGAGACCTTTACGCCGGAAGAGGTGTTCGGTGATCTGGCGGATATCAATGCCTGCGTCGGCGGCGAGCCCATCCGCATCGAATTCTATCGCAGCAGTGACGATGACGAGGCCACGCTTTCGCTGAAAATCTTCCATCAGGCCGGCCAGCTTTCACTGTCACGCCGCGTGCCACTTCTGGAAAATCTCGGTTTTCAGGTGCTGAGCGAGCAGACGTTCGAACTGGAAGTGGAAGCCGAAGGTGGCCGCACGCTGGTCGTTGTGCACGATATGGAATTGCGGATCGATGGTAGCCACCGCATCGACTTCGCACGCCAGTCACAGCAGCTCGAAGAGGCATTCCTCGATGCCTATTTTGGCCTGATCGACAATGACAGTTTCAACAGGCTTGTTCTGCTTTGCGGCGTTTCCTCACGTGAAGTGACGGTGCTGCGTGCCTATGCCCGTTATCTGCGCCAGACAGGCATCGTTTATTCGCAGAACCATATCGCCGACACGCTGGCACGTTACCCGACGATCGCCGCCGATCTGCTGAAACTGTTCCATGACGGCTTTGACCCGAAACTGAGCGACAAGAAGCGGGACAAAAAGCTCTCCGAGCGCCATGCCGAAATCGAAACGGCATTGGCTGATGTGCCCAACCTCGACGATGACCGCACGCTTCGCCGTTTCGTCAACGTCATCGATTCGACCCTTCGCACCAACTATTTTCAACGCGACGAAAGCGGCAAGCCAAATGCCATGCTGGCGTTCAAGCTGGATCCGAAACAACTCGACAACCTGCCGGAGCCGCGTCCGTTCCGCGAAATGTTCGTCTACGGTACCGAAGTCGAGGGCGTGCATCTGCGTTTTGGCAAGGTCGCCCGTGGCGGCCTGCGCTGGTCCGATCGCGGCGAGGATTACCGCACCGAAGTGCTGGGCCTCGTGAAGGCACAACAGGTCAAGAATGCCGTCATCGTGCCGGTCGGTGCCAAGGGGGGCTTCTTCCCGAAGAAACTGCCGGTCGGCGGCACGCGCGACGAAATCTTCAATGCTGGTCGTGCGGCCTACATGACATATATCCGCACGTTGCTGTCGATCACCGACAACATCATCGATGGTGAGGTGGCCGCGCCCAAGAATACGGTGCGCGTCGATGACGACGATCCCTATTTCGTTGTTGCCGCCGACAAGGGTACCGCCACCTTCTCCGACACGGCTAACGGCCTTGCGCAGGAAGCCGGCTTCTGGCTGGATGACGCTTTTGCCTCGGGTGGTTCCGCCGGTTACGACCACAAGAAGATGGGCATCACGGCCCGCGGCGCCTGGGAAACCGTCAAACGCCATTTCCGCGAGCAGGACATCGATATCCAAACCACCCCCTTCACCGTTGCCGGTGTCGGCGACATGTCGGGCGACGTGTTCGGCAACGGCATGCTGCTGTCACGCGAAATCCGCCTGATCGCCGCTTTCGACCACCGCGACATCTTCATCGACCCGAATCCGGATACGACAAAGAGCTTCGCCGAACGTGGGCGTATGTTCGCCCTGCCCCGCTCCAGTTGGCAGGATTATGATCGCTCGGTCCTGTCCGAGGGAGCAATGATCATTTCGCGCTCGGAAAAATCAGTAAAGCTGACGCCGGAAGCCGCTGCTGCGATCGACCTTGGCAAAACGACTGCGACACCGTTCGAAATCCTGACTGCTATTCTAAAAAGCCCCGTCGATCTGCTGTGGTTCGGTGGTATCGGCACCTATATCAAGGCCGCTTCCGAAACCGATGCCGAAGTCGGCGACCGCGCCAATGATCCGATCCGTGTTACGGCCGGCGAACTGCGCGCCAAGGTCATCGGCGAAGGCGCCAATCTGGGCGTCACGCAGAAGGGCCGTATCGCCTATGCGCTGAACGGTGGCCGATGCAATTCGGATGCGATCGACAACTCGGCAGGTGTCAATTCCTCCGACGTCGAAGTCAATATCAAGATTGCGCTGAGCCCCGCGATGAAGGAAGGCCGCCTGCCGCGTGAAAAGCGCAACCGCCTCCTGACTTCGATGACGGAAGAGGTCGCGGCGCTTGTCCTGCGCAACAACTACCTGCAATCGCTGGCAATCTCGCTATCCGAGCGCAAGGGTATTCGTGATCGTGAAGTGCTGTCCCGCCTGATGTCGGTTCTCGAATCCCGTGGTCAGTTGAACCGCAAGGTCGAAACCTTGCCGGATGATACGACCATGGCCGACCGGTACATTGCCGGCAAACCATTGACCCGGCCGGAAATCGGCGTGCTTCTTTCCTACGCGAAGATCGTTCTGTTTGACGACATTCTCGAGAGCGCGCTGCCGGACGATCCTTATATGGCAGACACTTTGGCCGACTATTTCCCGGCCGGCATGAAGAAGGCTTATGCGGCGGACATCGCCGGACACCGCCTGCATCGTGAAATCGTTGCGACATTGCTTGCCAACGAAACGATCAATCGGGGTGGGCCGGGTTTTGTTCAGCAGATGGTCGACATTACCGGCTGCGCGCCGGCAGATGTCGTCAAGGCCGCGTTCCTCGCCCGCGAAAGCTTTGGCCTGACCCAGATCTGGAAGGAAATTGACGCGCTCGACAATGTTCTTCCGGGTGCGACCCAGAACATGCTCTATGCACATGTCGAGGATATTTTCGCCGACGCGACCCGGTTGATCCTGCAGACCAAAACCGCCGATGGTCCGCTGGAAGCAGCAAGCCGCCGCCTGGCAACGGCGATCAAGGGTATGCGGACATCGTTGAAAGATCTGCCGGCCGATACAGAACTGGAAACAGCCGGTATCTCGGAAGATCTTTCGCAAAAGCTGCGTGCCCTGCCGACCCTCGTGCTCGCGCCGGAAATCATGGTCGTCGCCGAACGCACCAGCGAACCTTTGGCCCGTGCGACGGAAGCCTACTTTGCCGTCAGCGAAATCTTCCGCATCGGCCGGTTGCTGGAAGCAGGCGAAAGGGTGGCGACCAGCGATCATTATGAAAGCCTGGCACTGACCCGCAGCCTGCAGCAGATCACCGTTGCCCGCCGGGACATCGTCATTGCCGCCTTGTCCGCACATGCAAAAGACAAGAAGCCGGTCGAGGCCTGGTATGCCGGTGATCGTCAGCGCGTGAACCGCATCAGCGGCGAACTTATCGCACTCAGCGACGGCGCGGATGTGACTTTGGCGAAGGTAACGGTGGCTGCCGGCCTGCTGGGCGATCTCGCCCACCGCAGCGCCAAGTAATCACTGATATAATCATCCATGGAGACCGGCCCCATGTCGACCGACCACCCTGCCCCAGATCCGAGAACATCACGTCTTGGCATCTGGGGCTGGATGTTGTTCGACTGGGCCGCTCAACCTTTCTTCACGGTCGTTACGACCTTTATCTTCGGGCCCTATTTCGTGGCCCGAATGACCGAAGATCCGGTCGCGGCTCAGGCCGCCTGGAGCAATATGGCAACTGTCTCATCGTTGCTGATCGCTATTCTATCACCGGTTCTCGGTTCGATCGCCGATGAATCCGGCTCACGAAAGCCGTGGATTGCCTTTTTCGCCGTCATCAAGGTCGCCAGCTTAGCCATGCTTTGGTTTGCAGCACCTGGCTCACCGATCATATGGCCGCTGCTGTTCATGGTTCTGGCGTCGCTTGCGGCGGAATTTTCGATCGTCTTCAACGACTCGATGATGCCACGGCTTGTGAGCGAAAAGGAAGTCGGGCGTATTTCCAACATCGCTTGGGGGTTGGGTTATCTCGGCGGAATGCTGGTGCTGATCCTCGTGGTCGCGCTGCTGGCCGGCGATCCGCAATCCGGGCGGACGATCATCGGCACGACACCGCTGTTCGGTCTCGATCCGACAACAGGCGAGGATTCCCGCGTAACCGGCCCGCTGTCGGCAGCGTGGTATCTGATCTTCATTCTGCCGATGTTCCTGTTCACCCCGGATGCGGCAAAGGGCCTGCCGCTACGCCAAGCAATCGCCTCGGGCTTGTGTCAGTTGCGCGGCACGATCGGCGAGCTAAAACACCGGCCGCATTTGCTGCGCTTTCTCGTGGCCCGCATGCTCTATCAGGATGGCGTCAATGGTCTTCTGATCCTTGGCGGCGCCTTTGCTGCCGGCATGTTCGGTTGGGCAACCATCGAGATCGGCATTTACGGTATTATCCTGAACGTGGTTGCAGTGTTCAGCTGTATTGCAGCAGGTTGGGTAGACCGCGCGATAGGCTCGAAAACCGTGGTCATCATCAGCCTGACGCTACTTTTGACCGCAACAGTGGGCATCATCTCGACAAGCCCTGGCAATGTGTTTTTCGGCCTACTGCCGTTATCGGCGGAAGATAGTGGTGGCCTGTTCGGCACGGCCGCGGAAAAAGCCTATATCCTTTTCGGTATGCTGATCGGCATCGCCTTCGGACCGGTGCAGGCATCCTCCCGTTCCTATATGGCGCGCAGTGTTAGCCTGTCGGAAGCGGGTCGTTATTTCGGCATCTATGCGCTGTCAGGCAGGGCCACGAGTTTTCTCGCCACGTTGTCCTTTTCCGTCGCAACCTATGCCACAGGCTCCGCGCATGTCGGCATGGCAACGCTGACCATCTTTCTCTCGGCAGGCCTCGTGCTTTTGATCAGCACGCCTGAGCCCAAAACGAGGCCGGAAGAGCTTCCGACCTCGTAAATTTTGCACTCAATGGCGGAAGTGGCGCATTCCGGTGAAGACCATGGCAACGCCATGCTCATCGGCAGCCGCAATCACCTCGGCATCGCGCATCGACCCACCTGGCTGGATGACGGCGGTCGCGCCTGCGGAAATGGCCGACAACAGGCCATCCGCAAACGGGAAGAAGGCCTCCGAGGCAACCGCCGAACCCTTGGTCATCGGCTCGGCCCAGCCCATAGCCTTGGCGGCTTCTTCAGCCTTGAGGCCGGCGATGCGCGCGGAGTCGATGCGGCTCATCTGGCCGGCACCAATACCGGCTGTCTGGCCTTCCTTGGCGTAGACGATAGCGTTCGACTTGACGTGCTTGGCAACCTTGTAGGCGAACTTCAGGTCTTCCAGCTCGGTCGGCGTCGGCGCGCGCTTGGTGACGACACGCAGATCGAGATCTTCGATCATGCCGTTGTCGCGGGTCTGGACCAGCAGGCCACCGGCAACGGTCTTTGCCGTGATGCCGCGCGAGCGCGGGTCCGGCAGGCCGCCGGTCACCAGAAGGCGCAGGTTCGGCTTCTTGGCGATGATCGCCTTGGCCTCTTCCGACACTTCAGGCGCGATGATGACCTCGGTGAACAGTTTGACGATTTCTTCCGCGGTCTCGCCATCCAGCAACTGATTGAGCGCGATGATACCGCCGAAGGCAGACGTGCTGTCGCAGGCAAGTGCCCGCAGATAGGCATCCTTCAGCGTAGAGCCGGTAGCAACGCCGCAGGGGTTTGCGTGCTTGATGATCGCACAGGCAGGCCCTTTGTCGGCCGTAAATTCGCCGATCAGCTCGAAGGCACCATCGGTATCGTTGATGTTGTTATAGGAAAGCTGCTTGCCCTGCAGAAGAGTGGCCGTGGAAACACCCGGACGGTTCTCGCCGGTTACATAGAAGCCGGCGCTCTGATGCGGGTTTTCGCCGTAACGCATTTCTTCCTTCAACACCCCGCCGATGGTGCGGTAGCGCGGGATCTCGATATCGAGCGCTTCGGCGAACCAGTTAGAAATCGCCGTGTCGTAAGCCGCGGTTCGGGCATAGGCCTTTGCCGCCAGTTTCTGGCGGAAAGCATAGGCTGTATGGCCATCATTGCTGCCCAGCACCTCGATCAGCGCCGGATAATCAGATGGGTCGGTGACAATAGTGACATAGGCGTGGTTCTTCGCCGAGGCACGGATCATGGCCGGGCCGCCGATATCGATGTTTTCAACCGTCGTCGGGTAGTCCCCACCGGCCGCACGCACTTCCTCGAACGGATAGAGGTTGATGACGCTGAGATCGATGCCACCGATGCCATGTTCCTTCATGGCAGCAACGTGGTCTTCGTCATCGCGGATGGCGAGAAGACCACCGTGAACGCCCGGATGCAGCGTCTTGACGCGACCATCCATGATTTCCGGAAAACCGGTCACTTCTGAAACATCGGTGACCTCAAGGCCGGCAGCGGCGATTGCCTTGTGGGTACCGCCGGTCGACAGAAGGCGCACCCCCTGCTCCGCCAACGCCTTGGCAAGCTCGATGATACCGGTCTTGTCCGAAACCGACAAAAGCGCGGTACGAATTTTCACCTTGTCGGGAGCGGGAATTTTTTTGGACACGACGGCCATCGGGCTTCTCCATCTGGTCGCGCCCGCAGACGATCGGGCGCCCTCAAGGCGTCGCGTTAGCACAGGTTTGACAGAGAAGGAACCGCACTATTCCGATCGTTTCAGCATCCAGCGGATTTCATTCACCATCGGCAGGGTGAAGGTTATCGTCAACTGCTCCGTCTCGCGCACGCCGGAGACATCCGCAAAGAAGATATCCTCCTCGATTTCCACCTCGAGCCCCGGCGCCGTGAACAGCCATGCGTCACCATCCGGCGCGTCCATCAATACCGTTTCACCATCGATACGCGACAAGGAGATTGAAGGATGGATGTGAAAGCGGGCGACGGCCGCAAGCTCCTTGCCGCTGCCGCGTGTATTGCCATCGGGCATAATGAATTTGTCATGGCCCTTGATCTTCGTGCCCTTGACGTTCATGCCGATCTCACGGGCATGCAGATACCCGAAGCGCGCGAGATAGCCGTCATGCGTTGCACTCAGCCAGTCATTGCCCTGCGTATCTTCGGATCGATCGCAATGAACGATGCTGAACGGCTCCATGACAGCAAGGCCCAATGGCGATTTCGTGAGCCTTGAAGACGAGGTTTCGCTCAAAGTTACCGTCGAATGAGTGGCGGTTGCGCGGGCAAGCGTCCGGTAGCTGCGGCCGGCAAATTTTGGCATGCCCGCGTTGATAATGTAGCGATGTCGGCCAGCTGACATTTCAAAGGCAAGGCAACCCGCATGGGCCGAATGTGCCGCTTGAGCCGACTGTGGCGATCCGGTGTCGACAATGACGGTTGTTTCACCGGCTGCCAGCCTGTGATAGTGGATATGGGGCAGAGCCTTGAACGGTTTTCCAGAGGTCTCGTCATATCTCAACACTGACAGAAGTTCGGTAGCCGGCGTAGCGCTCGCACCATTGAACAATGCAAGATCACCATCCTGATGCCTGAAAAAACGCAGGGCTGGATACATGCGATCGATTGTCGGAATGAGTTTTTGCGGGATGTCATGACCGAGATTGATATAGGTTTGTCTCAGCGGCAGGAGATCAAGCAACAAGTCCAGAACAAGGCGGGGGTTGCGGGAGGCATGGCCCCCATCAGCCAAAATCTGCCGCTCCAGTTCGCGATCAAGTTTCAGTCCCTGGCGCCGCACCGCAGCCGCAGAATTAGGCATGGCTATCGCCGCCATCGCGAGCGCGATCTGCAGCCTTAGCCGGGTTTCTGTTTCGGGCAGATAATCGCCGATCTTGCGCAGATACTTTGCCTGGTAGGCAAGGCTCTTCATAAAGCGGCGGTAGAATCCGCTATCGCTTCCCTGCAGTATGACGGTCGAATGAGAGAGCAAGGCAATCATTCGCTCAGCGACGACATGCGGCTCCCAGGCAATGCCGGAAATTCTTTTGCCGTGGAGCGCTATCCAGCTTGCCGTAATGGAACGGGCATTTGCGCAAGCTGCATCCGTTTTCGCGGTTCGGATATGGCGCAGCCAAGAAAAGGAATGCAGTCGTTCCGCAAAGCCACGTGATGGCAATTGCAACGTGAACGGAGATTCACCGTCCGTCACCAATACGCGTCCAGCCAACGGAAAACGCCCCTCAAGAATTTCCTCGGCAATATAGGGGTCGGTGGCTCGCAAATCAGTCGGGGCCACAATCAGACGATCTGGAACTCGCAAGGTTGGGCGCGTTAAAGGCATGCGCAATGCCAGCCACGCCAGGCAGAACCTGTAACGTGCCTGCTGCAGGCCGGCGGACAACGATCCCCGGCGTTCTGCGGCGTGACTCGACAATCAAAAAACTCCGACAAGCGTAACGCGCCAGCCGCTATGCGGCGGCGGAATCATCCTGCAAACCTAAAAAAGTATTGTCTTTTATGATGAAGAAACGGTTAGCGAGGGGAAAGCACGGCGGCAAAGAACCCATCCATGCCACCTGCAAACCCGTCTACCGGCGGCAACATTGCCGGAGTGGTACGGAATTCCCCAAGAGAGGTGATCGCTTTTTCCAACCCCGGCCATGCTACCGGATCGACCGGAACGCGGACAAGGTTCGGGTTGTCCGCCAGAACCTTGGCAACGACGGTTTCACCTTCAAGCGGATCAAGCGAGCAGTTCGAGAACACCACCAGACCGCCCGGCTTCACCAGAGTGATTGCATGACGGAGCATGCGCTCCTGCAGAACGGCCAGTTTACCGATATCCTCAGGTCCTTTGGTCCAGAACACATCCGGATGGCGGCGGGTCGTGCCGGTGGAAGAGCAGGGGGCGTCAAGCAGAACACCGTCCAGCAGTTCATCCGGTTTGAAATCAAAGAGATCGGCCTGGCGCACCTCGACCGACAGCTTGAGACGATCAAGGTTTTCCTGCAGCCTGCGCACACGATTAGCGGATTGCTCGATAGCGACCACATCTGCACCCGCCGCGGCAAGCTGCGCCGTCTTGCCTCCAGGGGCAGCGCAGAGATCGGCAATACGCTTGCCCTTCAGATCGCCAAACAGTTTGGCCGGAATGGCGGCAGCGGCATCCTGGACCCACCAGGTACCATCCTCATATCCTTCAAGCCCCGAAACCGAACCATCGAAGGCCGGAAGTCGCACGCTGCCGGTGGCCAGTATCCGGCCATTCAACTTGCTCGCCCAGGCTTCGGGATCGGCTTTGACTGTCAGATCGATCGCAGGCGGCCAGAGTTGTGCTTCGGCGATGCGCATCGCGTCGTCTGCCCCATAGGCCTTTGCGAGGCGAGCGTGGAACCAAGCCGGCACGGGCGAGATTTCGGATGTTCTTGCGAGAAGATCGTCCTTTTCCCGTACCATGCGACGCAGCACCGCATTCACCAACTTGGCAAAACGGCGGTTACGCGGATCGCGATTGGCCTGTTCAACGGCGAGATCAACGGCTGCGTGCGCCGGCACATCAAGATGCAGGATCTGCGCAGCGGCCACGATGAGAACGTGATGAAGAGCGCGCGCACCTTCCGGAAGCGGTGCATCGATCAACGAAGCGATGGCAGCTTCGAGACGCAGGAGATGACGCAGCGCGGTCGTGAGAATGGCACGCGTCAACGCCCGGTCAGCATCACTCAGAGCCTTGTAGGCAGCATTGCCCTGGTTGAGATCCAGCATGCCATCAAGGGAAATCTTGCGATCGATCACCGCGCCGAGAAACTTGGCAGCGGTCATGCGCACTTCCAGGCCCGGCTTGTCGGATGCGACCGGGCGAGAGGGCCGCGCACCGTTTGTCGATTTGGAAGGCTTCTTGTTTTTATTCTCGTTCAAGACCAGGGACCTTTGCGCGGTTCATCAGAGCCGCGGCCCCAGCCTGTATTGGGTACGGAACGTGCGGCGCGCTGCGGTCTAGCAGCCTGAAAGCCGCCAGTCGAGGCAGTAGAAGCAAAGGAGGATGCCATTTCCTGCAAGGCAGCGATGCGGTTCTCGGTATTTGGGTGGGTAGAGAACAGATTGTCCATGCGCTCACCCGACAGCGGATTGATGATGAACATGTGCGCGGTGGCTGGATTACGCTCGGCGTCGTAATTGGGGATAGCATGCGCAGCACCGGAGATCTTAGCAAGCGCCGAGGCAAGCCACATCGGATTGCCGCAGATTTCCGCCCCGCGACGGTCGGCTGAATATTCGCGTGTGCGGCTAACAGCCATCTGCACAATCATCGCCGCGAAAGGCGCAACGACCATCGCCACGATCGTGCCGATCACACCCAACGGATTGTTGGAACGATTTCCGCTGAAGAACATGGCGAAATTGGCAAGCATGGAAATAGCACCGGCAAATGTCGCAGTTATCGTCATGATCAGGGTGTCGCGGTTCTGAATATGCGCCAGTTCATGCGCCATCACACCTGCCACCTCTTCCGGCGTCAGGCGCTCCAATAGACCCGTCGAGGCGGCAACGGCAGAATTCTCCGGGTTGCGACCTGTGGCAAACGCATTCGGCTGCGGGTTGTCGTAAACGTAGACGCGCGGCATTGGCAGGCCGGCATTGGCCGACAGATCACGGATCATATGAAACAGTTCGGGCGCATTGCGCTCGTCCACTTCCTGCGCATGATAGGCAGACAGAACCATCCTGTCGGAATTCCAGTAGGAAAACAGGTTCATGCCGGCAGCGATCACCAGTGCGATCATCATACCGCCCTTGCCTCCGATCAGCAGGCCAATCCCCATGAACAGCGCTGTCATAAAGGCCAGAAGCATGGCGGTGCGCATCATATTCATCGTCATCTCTCCCGTTGCCAGTAAACCGAAGGGTTTTCCATTCTCGTTCAACGGCCTATGATGTGGTGAATTCAGCCTGTTTTTTCAATGAACCATCCGGTGAGCGGAATGCAAACTGCCGATAATGACAATGCCGAAACCGTAATAGAACCTGTTACTGACCCAAAGCCACTCTCACCTGCCGCACAACGCGCGCTGCAAGAGGCCGAAGAGCGCCGCCAGGCAACGGTTCAGGCGGCGCAGATGCCGGAAGAATTCGGCGGTCGTGGCGGCGCCGATCCCGCGCGATTTGGCGACTGGGAAATCAACGGCCGGGCTATCGATTTTTAAGTAAATATTCCTATTGAATTCTGAGATGAATTGGAATTTATTCCTTTCATGTCAAACTTTCTCTCACTCGCCTGTGCTCTTCTGCTTGTCTTTGCCACAGAGGTGTTGGCACGAGACGAGGTTGTTGGCCCGGTTGAGGCCGAAATCCTGCGTGTCGTGGATGGCGACACCTTGCTGGTGGAGGCACGACCATGGCCGCAACAGCGTGTGGAAGTCTATGTGCGCATACGCGGCATCGATGCCCCCGAAATAAGGTCGAATTGCCAGCAAGTCCGTGAAGCGGGAGCGGAGGCCCTGCGGGTGCTGGAAAACTTGGCTGAGCGGTCAGCGAAAATCCAACTCACCCACATTTCGGGCGACAAATATTTTGGCCGGATCGTTGCCGACGTGGCGCTGACGGATGGAAGCAGTGCAGCCGAGAGCATGCGGTCGGCGGGGGTCGTCCGAGATTATTACTGTGGTCGCAAGCAGAGAGAAACCTGCGGAAGCTGAACTGATTGTTCCCACCAAACCTCATCTGCCCTTATTTTCGAGCAGAGCTTCGACAAGAGCCATATTCGGTTCGAAATATGTTTCGAAGTGAGCACGACCTCTCGCCTGCGCTTCATCAATCCGCTGCTTGTCCAGCATGGAAGCGAGCTGCATCGCATTGGCCATGGCGGATTCGTCCATGATCGACTGGTGAGTGGCTGGATAGATCCAGGCAAAGCCCTCGATCAAATCGCGCTCGACACCTTTGCCTTCGACATAAAGCAGGCCGAGCTCGTTGGAGGCACGAAAATCTCCCTCTTGGCGGCAAATTCATACCATTTGGCAGCAGCGGCATTGTCCTGTTCCGTGCCTTGCCCCTTGCGATAGGATTGCGCGAGATTGAATGCCGCCAGTACGCTGCCGCCCTCTGCGCCCCTGCGGTAAAGCTCGACTGCCCTGCCAAAATCCTGCGCCACCGCCTTGCCCTCGGCATAAGCGACACCGAGATTGAAATAAGCTTGTTCGTCACCACTGGCAGCCGCCTTTTCAAGTTCCTGCATGGCAAGCGGGTAGTTGCCCTTCTGATAGGCGGCAATGCCTTTTGCGGTATCGGAAAGGGCAGGGCCCGAAAACACCGACAGCAGAGCCGACAAGATACCCATTCGTAGCAATCCCTTCATGTCGCGGCCTTCCTGATCAATCCTCGAAACATTTATAGGGCCGGTGCCAGAAGCGCACAGATCAACCGCCCAAATAAATGGCGCGAAGGAGAAGGGGCCGATGAACGGCCCCTTGTGGATCATGCTTCGATCTTGTTTTGACGATTTTCGATCAGATCATCGACAACGGCTGGATCAGCAAGCGTCGAAGTATCCCCGAGAGCACCAAAATCATCCTCAGCGATTTTTCGCAAAATACGTCGCATGATCTTGCCCGAACGGGTTTTCGGCAGGCCGGGCGCAAACTGGATCTTGTCCGGCGTGGCAATCGGGCCAATCTCGTTGCGGACATGTTTGACGAGTTCCTGTCGCAGCGTATCGGTCCCCTCATTACCGGCCATCAGGGTCACGTAACAATAGATGCCCTGGCCCTTGAGACCGTGCGGATAACCGACCACCGCCGCTTCCGAAACGAGATTGTGCGAAACCAGAGCCGATTCCACCTCGGCCGTACCGAGACGATGACCGGAAACGTTCAAGACGTCGTCGACGCGACCGGTGATCCAGTAATAACCGTCCTCATCCCGACGGCAGCCATCGCCGGTGAAATATTTCCCCTTGTAGGTGGAGAAATAGGTCTGCACGAAGCGTTCATGATCACCATAAACACTGCGCATCTGGCCCGGCCAGCTGTCGATGATGCAGAGATTGCCGTCGGCAGCACCTTCCAGCACGTTGCCTTCGTTATCGACAAGCTGCGGCTGCACGCCGAAGAACGGTGTCGTTGCTGAGCCGGGCTTGAGGTCCGTGACGCCGGGCAGGGGGGTTATCATGTGGCCGCCGGTCTCGGTCTGCCACCACGTATCAACGATCGGGCAACGTTTGTCGCCGACGACGTTGTAATACCATTCCCACGCTTCGGGGTTGATAGGCTCGCCCACGGTGCCGAGTAGCCGCAGACTGGAGCGTGAAGAACGGGTCACAAAATCGTCGCCGACACTCATCAGTGAGCGAATGGCCGTTGGCGCCGTGTAGAAAATGTTGACCTTATGCTTGTCGACCACTTCCCAGAAGCGGCCATTGTCCGGGAAATTGGGCACACCCTCGAACATCAGCGTCGTCGCGCAATTCGCCAGTGGCCCGTAGACGAGGTAGGAATGTCCGGTCACCCAGCCGACATCGGCGGTGCACCAGTAGATATCGCCGTCCTGATAATCGAACGTGTATTCGTGCGTCATTGCCGCATAGACGAGATAGCCACCCGTCGTGTGCAGCACGCCTTTCGGTTTACCGGTAGAGCCCGAGGTGTAGAGGATGAACAGCGGATCCTCAGCCTTCATTTTTACCGGTTCGCAGTGCCCCTTAACGGTGGCGATTTCCTGATGGTACCAGAGGTCACGGCCTGGCGCCCAGTTGGTCTTGCCGCCGGTGCGGCGCACGACCAGAACCTTGTTGACGGTCACATACTGGCGAGCGGCAATGTGGATGGCCTTGTCGGTGTTTTCCTTGAGCGGCACCGGCTTGCCGCCGCGTACGCCTTCATCGCAGGTAATAACGAACGTGGATTCGCAATCGATGATACGACCAGCCAGAGCTTCCGGCGAAAAGCCTCCGAACACGACCGAATGCACGGCGCCGATGCGCGCGCAAGCCAACATCGCATAAGCTGCTTCCGGGATCATAGGCATGTAAATGGTCACCCGGTCACCCTTCTTGACGCCGTGCTTTTTCAGCACATTCGCCATGCGGCAGACCTGATCATAAAGCTGGTTATAGGTGATCTTCTTGTCGATATAGGGGTTGTCACCTTCCCAGATGATCGCCGTGCGCTCCCCATGCGTCTTCAGATGCCTGTCGATGCAATTATAGGAAACATTGGTCAGCCCGTCCTCGAACCACTTGATCGAGACCTTGCCCTTGAAGGAGGTGTTTTTGACCTTTGTATAGGGTTTGAACCAGTCGATCCGCCGGCCGTGCTTGCCCCAGAACTTGTCCGGATCCTCAATGCTCTCTTCATACCATTTTTCGTATTTCTCCTTGTCGATCAGCGCCTTCGCCCTTGTCGACTTGAGAACCGGATAAATTTTTTCGGACATGAAACTCCTCCCTCATTTGCGAGCCGACACCTTGCATCCATCAACGTGCGACATTCTGACATTCATACAAATTGGGGCAGGGGCGGCAATTAGACAAATGGAGATGAGAAGAGAGAATGTGATCTTCGGGATTGCGTTTCTGAGAATTGCAATTCTGTCCCAAATCGATTATACGGCGTCTAATTCCCGGAAATGGTGGTTGATACCCACGGCCCGCGACACCGGCGCGGACGGACAGAGGAACTATATCCATGGCTCAACAATTGCTCATGCCGAAGGCCACCGCAGTATGGCTGGTCGATAACACGGCGCTTTCCTTTGATCAGATTGCCACCTTCTGCAAACTTCATCCGCTTGAGGTGAAGGCAATTGCCGATGGTGAAGCCGCTCAGGGTATCAAGGGCCTCGACCCGATCTCCACCGGCCAGCTTTCGCGCGACGAAATCGCTCGCGGTGAAGGTGACATCAATTACAAGCTCAAGCTTTCGGAACCAAAAGTTCGCGTACCTGAATCCAAGCGCCGTGGCCCGCGCTACACCCCGGTTTCCAAGCGTCAGGACCGTCCCAACGCCATTCTCTGGCTGGTTCGCAACCATCCGGAACTGAAGGACACGCAGATTTCGCGTCTCGTCGGCACCACCAAGTCGACGATCGAACAGATCCGTGACCGCACACACTGGAACGCCACCAACCTGACCCCGATGGATCCGGTAACGCTCGGCCTCTGCAGCCAGATCGACCTTGACCTCGAAGTCGAACGCGCCGCCAAGAACCGGCCGCTGCCGACGGCCGCCGAGCTCGGTGCTTCGCTACGTCCGGCCAACGAAACAGAGAACCTCGACTTCGGTTATCGCAACGAGCGCGAAGAAGAGAAGGAAATCGATGCGGATGCCGTTTTCGCGAAGCTCAGCTCGCTGAAATCGACCCGCACGGAAGAGGAGGACGAAGACAACTTCTAAGTCGTCTCGTTCTTTTATCTTTAAGCCCAAAACAAAACCCCGCCGATATGATCGGCGGGGTTTTGTTTTATCTGGATCAGAAGCCGGGATAACCGGCTTCTCTTTTCTCATGCGGCTTGAAGGGTCGCCTTCAGCGGAATTTCGACATCGATCTCGAGGATCGACATGTTCTCGTCGCGGTCCATCTTCACGTGAACACGATCAGCGTCGAGTTCGACATGCTTGGCGATGACGGCGAGGATTTCCTCACGCAGGATCGATACGAGATCGGAGCCGGCAGATGCGCGTTCATGAGCCAGCAGAACCTGCAGGCGCTCGCGCGCCATCGGCGCCGATTTGTTCTTGCGGAAAAGACCAAAAATACTCATGCGGCCTTCCTTCCAAAAATCTTACCGAAAATACCTCGCTTATCGCCAGGGATAGAGATCGGCAGCTGTTCGCCGCGGAGGCGGCGTGCAGCTTCGAAATAGGCCATGGCCGGCGCGCAACGTGCATCCGCCAAAGTCACCGGTGCACCCATATTGGAGGCGCGCAGCACGTCGCTGCTTTCCGGAATGATCCCGATCAGCGGGATCGACAGGATTTCGAGAACGTCATCAACCTTCAGCATGTCGCCTCGTTCGGCGCGCACCGCATCGTAGCGGGTGAGCAAAAGGTGCTTTTCCATGCGCTCGCCACGTTCGGCCTTCAGCGTCTTGGAATCGAGCAGACCGATGATGCGGTCCGAATCACGCACCGACGATACTTCCGGATTGGTGACAACAACCGCCATGTCGGCATGGCGCATGGCGAGCGTGGCGCCCCGCTCTATACCGGCGGGGCTGTCGCAGATGACCCAGTCGAACACGCGCTTCAGTTCGGTGATGACGCGGTCGACACCTTCAGTGGTCAGATTGTCCTTGTCACGGGTTTGCGAAGCAGGAAGCAGGAACAGGCTTTCGAGGCGCTTATCGCGAATCAGTGCCTGCGTAAGCTTGGCTTCGCCCTGAATGACGTTGACCAGATCGTAGACGACCCGGCGCTCGGCACCCATGACGAGGTCAAGATTGCGAAGGCCGACATCGAAGTCCACCACAACAACCCGTTCGCCATTCTGCGCCAGCGCTGCGCCGAGGGCGGCGGTCGACGTTGTCTTGCCGACCCCGCCCTTGCCGGATGTCACCACGATGACTTTGCCCATCTTTATCTCCTGTTTCCTGCCGTTTCCCGGCTTAGATAATTGTCGAGGCCATGATCGAATCACCATCCAGCCAAAGCTGAACGGGCTGCCCTACCACTGACGGCGACATGTCCTCGATCATTTTGTAAATGCCATCTATAGCCACCAACTCTGCCTCAAGCTTGCGGCAGAAGATTCTCGATGCAGAATTTCCGATCGAGCCAGCCATGGCACGGCCGCGAAGTGCTCCGTAAATATGGATCGAACCGCCAGCGATAACCTCGGCGCCGGAAGCTACAGAACCGACGATTGTCACATCCCCCTCGGGGAAGATGATCGACTGGCCTGAACGCACAGGCTCATTGATGATCAGCGACTGAGCAACAGCGCGGACCTGCGGAAATTCAGCTTGACCTGGTGCATCGGACGCGGTTTCGGCTTCGTCAGATACCGTTTCGCGTTCCTTGACCTCGATATCGGCAGCAGGCTTGCCGCCTTTCATGGCCGGCGGCATGCCCGGACCAAGCATAGAAGGCCGCGCACCCTCTATGCCCATGATTCGGACATTGCGCTCCGCCAGTTGCTCGAAAAGCTCCTTCAGCTGAACCTTGTCGATGGCAAGACCAGTGACATCCAGCACAACAGGGCGATCAAGAAAAAAGCCCGCGGATCGGGAGGCAAGGTCGTCCAGCCTGACGAGCCAGTCATCAAGCGGCAGGTCGGGTGAAAGAACGAGCGCCAGGAAGGAGCGGCCCTTGATGCGGATTGAGCGTGCGTCAGTTAACACTTTGGTCATCTACGTAAAGAAATCGTTGCGAATTCATTAACGCGCACATGGTTAACAAATCGTTAACAATCACTATTTGAGGCAGCAAATGGCCTGCTTGAAGACACCGCTTCAAACAGGCTAAGCCGTTAGGGAAAAATGCTTTTATCGGCCGCTGGAAATGTAAACGGGCTTTTGCAAGGCAAGCGACACCATCTCAAGCGTGGCAGGATCTTCGATCGTTGCCGGCATGCTCCAAACTTCACCATCCGCAATCTTCCGCATCGTGCCCCTCAGGATTTTTCCCGAGCGGGTTTTTGGCAATTTCGGCAGAATGAAAGCGGTACGAAATGCGGCCACCGGGCCGACACGTTCACGAACCATATTAACGACCTCCTGGATGATGGCTGATTCGCTGCGGGTTACACCATTCTTGAGGACCAGAAAGCCATAAGGCACCTGTCCCTTGATCGCATCCGCGACGCCAACCACGGCACATTCGGCAACATCGGGGTGAGAAGCGCAGACTTCCTCCAGAGCGCCCGTCGACAGGCGATGGCCCGCACAGTTGATGATGTCGTCGGTGCGCGCCATGACGAAGATGTATCCGTCGTTGTCGATGAGTCCGGCATCGGCCGTCTTGTAATATCCCGGAAACTCTTCAAGGCATGTTTCACGGAAGCGGTCGTCAGCCTCCCAGAAAGTGACTAGGCAACCCGGCGGCAATGGCAGGCGGATCGCCAGATTGCCCAGAACGCCTCTTTCCAGAGGCTTGCCGCCATCGTCGAGAACATCAACTGCAAAGCCCGGCATGGGCACGGTCGGCGATCCGTGTTTCACGGGAAACGCTTCCAGACCTATCGGATTGGCAACAATGGCCCAGCCGGTTTCCGTCTGCCACCAGTGGTCGATCACCGGAATGCGAAGCAACGCTTCCGCCCAATGCAAAGTCTCCGGGTCAGCACGTTCGCCCGCGAGGAAAAGCATTCGCAGGCTGGAAAGATCGCGCCCGGATACAAATTTCCCTTCAGGATCATCGCGCCGGATGGCCCGAAATGCCGTCGGTGCGGTGAAAAGCACATTGACCCGATATTGTTCAACCACGCGCCAGAACGTGCCGGCATCCGGGGTGCCGACCGGCTTACCTTCGAACAGAACAGTCGTGACGCCGGCCAGCAGCGGGCCATAAACGACGTAGGAATGGCCGACTACCCAGCCGATGTCGGAGGCAGTCCAGGAAACATCACCCGGTTTCAGCCCGTAAATGTTTCGAATGGACCAATGAAGCGCGACCATGTGCCCGCCATTGTCACGCACCACGCCTTTCGGCTTTCCGGTCGTGCCAGATGTGTAGAGGATGTAAAGCGGGTCGGTGGCTAATACGGGCACACAGGGGACCTCGGACTGCTTTTCCCTTTCCGCCGCAACCAGCTCGGCAAAATCCAGTTCGCCATGCTCCGCCCTTAGATCGACGCGTAACTGATCACGCTGCAGGATAAGACGATGGGACGGTTTGGTTACGGCGAGATCGATCGCGGCATCGACGAGGGGCTTATAGGCAACCACACGCCCGGGTTCGAGCCCGCAACTGGCGGCGATGACCACCTTGGCGCGCGCACTATCCAGACGTGATGCGAGTTCCTGTGCCGCAAAGCCGCCGAACACGACGGAATGAATGGCTCCGATACGTGCACAGGCCAGCATGGAAAACACCGCCTCTGGCACCATCGGCATGTAGATGACAACACGATCGCCCTTTGTCACGCCGAGATTTTGCAGAACCGCGGCGACGGCCGTGACCTCCTGGAGAACATCATTGAAGGAAAAGATTCGGCTGGCGCCGGTCATGGCACTGTCGAAAATAATGGCCGGGTCGTTTCCTCGGCCAGCGGCCACGTGCCTATCGACGCAATTGTAACAGGTGTTGGTGATGCCTCCGACGAACCATCGGCCATAAACACCCTGCGCCGGATCGAAGACTTGGTGCGGTGGCTCGAACCAGTTCACGTCCCTGGCGGCCTCGGCCCAATACCCCGCTGGATCCCGTTTCCACTGCTCGTAAACGTCGGCATAGCGGCTGGACATATGACTTCTCCTCCCACGCGAACCAAAGCTCGCGTGAACAGTTTAGGCAGAAGTCATCAAAACGAAAATCCGACGAAGGGCGAAGGCCCCTCAGCGTGAACCGAAAATGGCCGAACCGACGCGCACGCTGGTTGCGCCGAACTGGACGGCGGTTTCAAAATCGCCCGACATGCCCATCGAGAGTTTTGCGATGCCGTTTTCCTGCGCAAGTTTGCGCAGCAATGCGAAATACGGACCGGGATGATCGTCCGCAGGCGGTATGCACATCAATCCCTCAATATCGAGCGACAGATCCTCGCAGCAATAACGAAGGAAAGCGGCAGTGTCCTTCGGCGCGATACCCGCCTTTTGCGATTCGAGACCGATATTCACCTGAACATAGAGACGCGGCTTGCGATCCTGCCTGGTCATTTCCTGAGCAAGAGCAGCAGCGATCTTTTCCCGATCCACCGTCTCGATCACATCGAACAGTGCGACCGCTTCGGCCGCCTTGTTGGATTGCAGCGGGCCAATGAGATGCAATTCGACGTCGGGGCTTTCTTGTTTCAGGATCGGCCACTTTGCCTGGCTTTCCTGCACGCGATTTTCACCGAAAATACGCTGCCCGGCAGCAATCACCGGTCGGATGTCTTCGACCTCGAACGTTTTCGAGACTGCAACCAGCTGGACTGCACCAGCAGATCGGCGGCCAGTTTTTTCCGCGGCCTTGATACGGCCTTGAACCTCGGCAAGTCTCTGTTCGACAGTCATTGGTATCTCCAGCATGTATGCAGATCAGCGATTAACCGGCAGAGGGCCGAATGCCAAGCCTTTCCGGCCTTTCAGCCTGACCAAAAGTCCGGCAAAACTTGACGCTCGGATGGTTTCGTGGTGAAGGTCAGCCCAAACGCATCATATTCCGGAAATCGATAAAAATGGCCAGTGAACGTTACAATCCGCGCGACGCCGAGCCTCGCTGGCAGGCGCGCTGGAATGAAGCCAAGACCTTCCAGACGGACAATAGTGATCCTCGCGAGAAATATTACGTCCTCGAGATGTTCCCCTATCCGTCGGGTCGCATTCACATGGGCCACGTGCGCAACTATGCCATGGGCGATGTCGTTGCGCGTTACAAGCGCGCGCGCGGCTACAACGTCTTGCACCCGATGGGCTGGGATGCATTCGGCATGCCGGCGGAAAATGCCGCCCGCGACAACAAGGTTCACCCCAAGGAGTGGACCTACCAGAACATCGCTTCCATGAAGACGCAGCTGAAGGCCATGGGCCTTTCGCTGGACTGGTCGCGCGAGTTCGCAACCTGCGACGTCGACTATTATCATCGCCAGCAGATGCTTTTCCTCGACATGATGGAAAAGGGTCTGGTTTACCGCAAGCAGTCCAAGGTCAACTGGGACCCGGTCGATAACACCGTTCTGGCCAATGAGCAGGTGATCGACGGTCGCGGCTGGCGCTCCGGTGCGCTGGTGGAACAGCGTGAACTGGTTCAGTGGTTCTTCAAGATCACGGAGTTCAGCCAGGACCTGCTTGACGCGCTCGACAATCTGGATCAGTGGCCGGAAAAAGTCCGGCTGATGCAGAAGAACTGGATCGGTCGCTCGGAAGGTCTGGCGCTGCGCTGGGAACTGACGGCCGACAGCCAGACTGAAGGCGGTGCTGCGGACATCGAGGTCTATACCACGCGCCCCGACACACTGTTCGGCGCATCGTTCTTGGCCATTGCCGCCGACCATCCGGTTGCCCGGGCTATCGCTGAGAAGAATGCTGAAGCTCAGACTTTCTGCGAAGAATGCCGCCAGGCCGGCACCTCGCTGGCTGCTCTGGAAACAGCGGAAAAGAAGGGCTTCGATACCGGCCTCAAGGTCAAGCATCCCCTCGACCCTAATTGGGAAGTGCCGGTCTACATCGCCAATTTCGTACTGATGGACTACGGCACAGGCGCCATTTTTGGCTGCCCATCCGGCGACCAGCGCGACCTGGATTTCGCACGCAAATATGGTCTGCCGGTCGTGCCGGTCGTCATGCCCGCCGATGGCGATTCCGCGACCTTCACGGTAGGCGACGAGGCCTATGACGGCGACGGCGTGATGATCAATTCGCGTTTCCTCGATGGCATGACCACCGAAGCCGCTTTCGACACGGTTGCGGCGAAACTTTCCGAACAGGTGCTGGGCAACGTCCCACAGGCCAGCCGCAAAGTGAATTTCCGTCTGCGTGACTGGGGAATTTCTCGCCAGCGTTATTGGGGCTGCCCGATCCCGGTCATCCATTGCGAAGTCTGTGGCGTCGTACCGGTTCCAAAAAAGAACCTGCCGGTACAATTGCCCGATGACGTGACGTTCGACCAGCCCGGCAACCCGCTCGATCGCCACGCCACGTGGCGTCACGTCTCCTGCCCGCAGTGTGGACATGATGCACGTCGCGAAACCGACACGATGGATACGTTCGTCGATTCGAGCTGGTATTACACCCGCTTCACTGCACCGTGGGAAAACGATCCGACCGACCCGACCGTAGCCAATCACTGGCTGCCGGTCGACCAGTATATCGGCGGCATCGAGCACGCGATCCTGCACCTGCTTTATTCGCGCTTCTTTACCCGCGCTATGCAGGCGACTGGCCATGTGGGCGTAAGCGAGCCTTTCAAGGGCCTGTTCACTCAGGGCATGGTGGTGCACGAAACCTACCGCCGCGGATCGGGCTCGAACGGCGAATGGATTGCCCCGGCTGATCTGCGCATCGAGGAAGTTGATGGTAGCCGCAAGGCCTATCTTCTCTCCACGAACGAGGAGATTGCGATCGGCTCCATCGAAAAGATGTCGAAGTCCAAAAAGAACGTTGTCGACCCGGACGACATTATCGCATCTTACGGTGCCGACACGGCGCGTTTCTTCGTTCTGTCGGATTCTCCGCCGGAACGTGACGTCATCTGGTCCGAAGCTGGCGTCGAGGGAGCACATCGCTTCGTACAGCGCGTCTGGCGTTTGATCTCGGAAGCTGCAGACACCCTCGTTACCGTCGAGGAGAATCCGGCTAAGGATGGTGAGGCGCTCGCAATATCGCAGGCTGCGCATAAAACGCTGCAGGCGGTTCAGGCAGATTTCGACAAACTGGCCTTCAATAAGGCTGTGGCACGCATCTACGAGTTGGTTAATACGCTGGCAGCGCCGCTGACGGCTGTCGCCGCTGGTGGCAAAGATGCAGCCTATATCGCTGCTGTCCGCAACGCCGCCGAGATTCTGGTTCAAATCGTTGCGCCGATGACGCCACACCTTGCAGAAGAGTGCTGGAAGGTTCTCGGCGGTACTGGCTTGGTAGCTGAAACGCCTTGGCCATCATTCGACACCACTCTCGTTGCCGATGATGAGATTCTCCTGCCAGTTCAGATCAACGGTAAGAAGCGCGCTGAATTGACAATCGCGCGCGACGCGGATCAAAGTGCCGTTGAGAAGGCTGTGCTTCAACTGGACGCAGTACAGACCACGCTCGAAGGGCGGTCCCCGAAAAAGATCATTGTTGTCCCACAGAGGATCGTGAACATTGTTGTCTAACGTCACCAGAGATTTTCTTCGTATCGGCCGCACGGCGTCTATTGCCGCCGTGCTGGTGGCATTGGCCGGTTGCCAGGTCAAACCGCTTTATGCCGTATCACCAGCGGGTACCAGCACCGGGCAGCAGATAGCCTCTATCGAATTTTCGCAAGCTGACGACCGTATCGAACAGGTCGTCCGCAACGAACTTATCTTCCTGACTTCGGGCGGAGCAGGTGAGAGCAAGAATCCTGCCTACAAACTTACGATGAATGTCACCTCGTTCAGACAGAACGTCCTTGATGAGCAAGTAACCAACAACCTCATCCCTGGACGCGTGACACTTACCGCAGATTACGCCTTCACGCGCCTATCTGATGGTAAGGTTCTTCGGACGGCGCAGCGGAGGTCGACTGCGCTTCTTGATGTTTCAGCGCAGGAATTCGCCGAGATGAGAGCCTATCGTGATGCGGAAAGCCGGGCCGCAAAGCAACTTGCAGAATTTATCAGAGGCGATATAGCGACGGCGGTCGGCCGCCAGTAACGGCGCCTATTATGGTTGAGATAAAATCTCATGACTTCGATCGTTTCGCGAAGTCTACGATTGCCAGCTACCGGATTTTCTTGGTTTACGGGCCTGATAGAGGGCTCGTTTCCGAGCGCGCAGCTGTTATTGCTGCCAAAAGCGGCGTGCCAATCAATGATCCCTTCGCAATGGTGCGGCTAGATTCATCGGACCTTGCTGGCGATCCCGCGCGCGTAGCAGACGAGGTAGGCGCCTTTGGTCTCTTCGGTGGTAAAAAGCTGATTTGGGTTAAAGCAGGCGGCACTGAAAAACCTCTGGTCGAGGCACTACAAATACTTTCAGGTGAATCACCCTCCGAAAACATCCTGCTCATAGAGGCGGGTGATGTAAAAAAAGGCGCCGGCGTTCGCAAAATTGGTGATAGCGCGCAGTCGGTGGCTTCGATCCCATGTTACGCAGATGATGCGCGCGCTATGAATTCTCTCATAGAGGATGAGCTTCGGGCTGAAAATCTCACGATCACTTCGGCAGCGAAAGAACGGTTGCTGGAAGCTCTTGGCGGTGATCGCATTGCATCACGCGGGGAGATTAAAAAGCTTGCTCTCTATCGAAGCGGGCAGGGGAGTATCGATGAGCAACATGTTGTCGATATTATCGGTGACGCCAGTGCAGTTTCGACCGATGATGCCGTCGATGCCGTCCTGGATGGCGATGTCGAACGGTTGAACCTCGCCTTTTCCAAAGTGGTAGCCTCTAAAACTCCGATATTTTTGATTCTGCAATCTTGCCTACGCCAGTTTCAGACATTGGATATCATGCGATCCGAAATGGATGACAAGAATACGCAGCCGGCGCAGATCATGCAAACACTTGGTCGGCATATTCACTTTCGTCGCAAACCAATCATGGAACGCGCGCTTCATCGTTGGTCATCACAAATGATAGCACGTGAATCGGCAAGAATTCAGTCGGCGATCCTTCAGACCCGTCAGCGGCAGAGCCTGGAAGACAGCATCGCGTTCCACCTGCTGATGTCCATCACTTTGCAATCCGCCCGAAATACACCGGGCAGACGCCGTTAATCCATAAAAATCAATAACTTAAGATCGACGCTCCAGAAGACGGCAAATTTCCTCAAGCTGGTCCAGTGTTTTGTAGGAAATACGGACCTGTCCACCGCTGCCACGGTGATTAATTGTCACATCCAGCCCAAGTGCGTCTGATAGCGTACGCTCCAGTGCCAGCGTATCAGAATCTTTTTGATCCATTTTCGGCATGGATGCAGGCTGCGTCTGCGCCTTGATATCGTTCTGCGCAAGGCGCTCCGCGTCTCGAACAGACATGCCCTTCGACACGATCGTTCGAGCCAGACCGGCAGGATCAGAGGTCGAAACCAGCGCTCTGGCATGCCCTGCCGACAGATCGCCAGCAGCCAGCATATCTCGCACGGGGTTAGGAAGTTTCAACAATCTCAGGCTGTTAGCTACGTGGCTACGGCTTTTTCCAATGATATCACCGAGATCATTCTGGGTATAACCGTGCTCCGCGACCAACAACTCATAGCCTAACGCCTCTTCCAAGGGATTAAGATCTGCTCGCTGCACATTTTCAACAATAGCGATCTCAAGCGCGGTCCTGTCATCAACATCACGAACGATGACAGGAATCTCGACCAGGCCGGCCAACTGCGCCGCCCGCCAGCGTCGCTCGCCGGCTATAATCTCAAAATTTCCATCAACCGTTCGTACAACAACAGGCTGCACTATGCCGTGCTGCCGAATTGAACTCGAAAGGTCCTGAAGCTCACTCTCATCAAAATAGCGACGAGGGTTGCGGGGATTGCGACTGATATGCTCGATCGGAACCATGCGATCCGGGCTGACCGCCTTAGGCGATTCACCAACCGGTGTAGATTGGTCCATCTCACCGATCAGCGCAGCAAGACCTCTTCCGAGTCGGCGTTTCGAAACATCATCATTCATATCAAAGCCCTATCCCAGCTGGTCAGGCGGCTTTACGCCGACGTTCTCGCTGTATCACTTCCGAAGCCAACTGCAGGTAAGCCTGACTCCCCGCACATTTCAGATCGTAAAGGATAGCGGGCTTGCCATAAGAAGGAGCTTCAGAAACGCGTACGTTTCGAGGAATGAGGGTGTGATAAACCTTGTCACCCAAATAGGTCCTTACGTCATTAACAACCTGCTGTGCGAGATTATTGCGAATATCAAACATCGTTAGAACAATGCCTTGGATATCCAAAGCAGGATTCACTGTTTGCTTAACCTGATTGACCGTTTCGAGAAGCTGGCTAAGACCTTCAAGAGCAAAAAACTCGCATTGCAATGGCACGAGAACAGAATGCGCAGCGGCCATCGCGTTAATCGTCAGCAAATTAAATGATGGCGGGCAATCCAGGAGAATATAGGAATACGTCTTCGCGCCGTCACTTTGAAGCGCCCTCTTCAATCGGAAAGCTCGATCTGAAGCTTGCCCGATTTCCATCTCCAAACCTAGGAGATCCATAGTCGAAGGAACAATGGAAAGGTTAGGAACCGCTGTGGAAACGACGGTCTCGGTGACGGTATGGCTACCCATCATGAGATCGAAAGATGACAATTTACGATCACGACGATCAATACCCAAGCCAGTACTGGCGTTCCCCTGAGGGTCCAGATCGACAATCAAAACCTGCTCGCCGATGGCGGCCAAAGCTGTGGCTAGATTGATTGCCGTCGTGGTTTTGCCAACACCACCTTTTTGGTTGGCGATCGTGATAATTCGATTGAGCTCGCTCATTCTGCTATCCAGATGATCAGTTGGCCTTGCGCCGGAGCCCTGCAATTTCCAAAACAACGGAATCTTTTTCTACGGCACTTTGATGTTCTATCAGATCAAACTGCCACCTACTATTCGCTTTCACCGTTTCCTGACGATAATCCCGGCCTTTGTGAAAGAAAGCGCGACATTCCGGATTTATGGCCATCCACGGTTCAGAAAAATCACATAAGAGATCAAGGTCGGCGAGGGCCCTGGCGGAAATTGCGTCCACCTTACCGATTTTTAGAGGAGCGTCTTCGATTCGCGAGATATGCACGCTGCCTAGACCACCAGTTTCAAGCAATGCCTGGCGCAAGAACGCAGCTTTTTTCTGATTGCTTTCGACCAGATAGACCCATCCACTACCCATTTCTTTGAGAAAAATGGCAGTTATCACGCCTGGAAAACCGCCGCCTGATCCCAAATCAGCCCAGGTTTGAGGGTTTGGCGAAAGCTGAAATATTTGCGCGCTGTCGGCGACATGGCGGTTCCATAGATCGGGCAATGTCGAGGGGGCAACAAGGTTTATAGACTTGGCCCATTTCCGAAATAGCTCAGAAAAATGTTCCAGTCGTTCCCATGTTTCACGTGAAACATCTTTGCCGTTTATCTGCATCAAGAGACTCGCTGGGCGCGTTGTGTATCAATTTTCCGAAGGACCGCCAATAACAAAGCCAAGGCCGCAGGTGTCATTCCATCCACAGCAGCCGCTTGAGCCATATTCTTTGGTCTGGCTGCCGCCATCTTCAACTTTAATTCGTTAGACAAACCACTGAGCACGCTAAAGTCGAATTCATCTGGAATCAGCCGTTGTTCTTCACGTCGCGTGGCGGTAATGCCGGATTCCTGGCGTTCCATATAGACCGCATAACCGGCCTCGATTTCCAAGGCATCATATACACTGGCCGGCTTGTCTGACAGATTTGACCATACGCGCCGCAGATCATCCATGCCGACATCCTGATAAGACAGCAATTCATAAGCGCTTCGCCGCTGCCCATCCTGATTGACTTTAATACCGAACCTTGCCGCTTCCTGAGGAGTGAGAGTCACCGCTTTCAACTGTTCTCGAACCGACTTCAAATCTTTTTCAAATTGATCGAAACGCTCTCGACGCGAAAGGGACGTAAGTCCCAATTCATTCGCAATTGGTGTCAATCTGATATCCGCATTGTCTGCGCGAAGCGACAGGCGGTACTCTGCCCGAGACGTGAACATCCGATAGGGCTCAGTGATTCCGCGCGACGTCAGATCATCGATCATCACGCCGATGTAGGCTTCCGTACGGCTTAATACCGCTGACGGCCGCTCACCAACCAGCAAGGCAGCATTCAATCCAGCTACAAGACCCTGCGCCGCCGCTTCCTCGTAGCCGGTGGTGCCATTAATTTGGCCAGCAAGAAAAAGACCTGGCAATTTTTTTACTTCCAAACTTTGGCTTAGCTCGCGAGGATCAATGTGGTCATATTCAATCGCATAACCCGGCTGCACGATTCTGACCTTTTCCAAGCCGGGAATGGTGCGAATAAAGGCATCCTGAACATCCGCGGGCAGAGAGGTCGAAATTCCATTCGGGTAGACGGTCGGATCATCTAGACCCTCTGGCTCCAGAAAAATCTGATGCCCATCACGCTCGCCAAACCGGGTGATCTTATCTTCGATAGATGGGCAATAACGCGGTCCGACGCCTTTGATTTCACCGGAATACATCGCTGAAAGACGAATGTTGTCTGAGATGATGGCATGCGTGGCATTTGTTGTACGCGTGACACCGCAAGCGATCTGCGGATTTCTGATCTCATCCGTCATAAACGAGAAGGGTGTCGGAACCTCATCGGCCCCCTGTTTATCGAGACTATCCCAATCGATCGTTCGACCATCCAGTCTTGCAGGTGTACCGGTCTTCAGGCGGCCAAGCCGCAAGCCCAGCGTCAGCAGGGTGTCAGATAAACCCAGGGACGGTGCTTCTCCCATCCGTCCCGCAGGCGTCTTTGCGTCACCAATGTGAATCAAACCCCGCAGAAAGGTACCCGTTGTCAGAACGACCGCACCGGCGGAAAAAGTACGGCCATCTTTCAGTACGACGCCCGATATTTTTTGGCTGCGCGTGGCAAGATCAAAAACATCTCCCTCGATTACGTCGAGATTTAGATGATTAAGCATCTCAGCCTGCATAGCGATCCGATAAAGCTTGCGATCTGCCTGCGTTCTTGGACCGCGAACTGCCGGGCCCTTTTTTCGGTTCAAAAGACGAAACTGTATACCGGCAGCATCGGCCACCCGACCCATCAGTCCATCAAGTGCATCGACTTCGCGAACGAGATGACCTTTACCGAGGCCACCAATTGCCGGGTTGCAGGACATGGCGCCGATGGTCGCAATCTGATGGGTGATGAGAGCTGTTCGCGCGCCGGTACGGGCAGCCGCGCTTGCCGCCTCGCAGCCGGCATGGCCGCCACCGATGACGATGACATCATAACTCGCCACATTCTGCTCCATTCATTTCGAAACCGAATCGGATTGTTTCACGTGAATCACTTGCCGATGCAAAATTCCGAGAAAATAATATCCAGCAGATGTTCGACATCTACTTTACCGGTAATCCGGCCCAATTCCTCGGCTGCAAGCCTCAGGCATTCCGCCCGCATATCCAGTTGCGAACCCTCTAATGCTTCCTCGATGAAATTGGAAGCACTATGTAGCAATTGAGCATGCCTTATCCGGCCAGGTTTCAGAAAAGAAATCGCATCCCATCGTTTAGCGACGCTGGCCGCAATAAGCGATTTAAGCTCATCAAGCCCTTCACCGGTCTTGGTCGATATAGCTATGTCCCGCACAACCGCCTGAGGTTTAATATCGGATTTTGTGCCTACTCGCCAAACAGGGACGGCTTCCGGAAGGGTAAAAGCATCGGTTGGTTCTTCATCATCGCTGAGCAGCAAGATCAAGTCCGCACGTTCGAGAACGAGCTGGGCTCGGCGTATACCTTCCTTCTCGACAATGTCTGAAGTTTCGCGAATGCCTGCGGTATCAAAAAATCGGACGAGAAATCCGCCCAAATCCAGATCCACATGCAAGATGTCCCGCGTTGTTCCTGCAATTTCTGTGACGATCGCCACATCTCTTTTGGCTAACGCGTTTAACAGACTGGACTTGCCGACGTTTGGTGCGCCGACGATGGCAACTTGATAGCCATCCCGGATAATTTCCGCAGAGTGTGTCGCAACTAGTTGAGCGTCGATTTCCAGCTTCAACCGACGGACATTGATCCATACAGCCTCGGAAACAGATCCTGGCACGTCATCTTCGTCAGCGAAATCGAGTTCAGCTTCAATAAGAGCCCTAGCTCTTGTCAGCTCAAGTGCCCAGCCTTCATAAATAGCGGAAAGACCACCGTCACTTTGCTCAAGTGCCAAGCGTCGTTGCATCTCGGTTTCCGCCCGCAGAAGGTCGGATAAGCCCTCAGCCTCAACAAGATCAAGCTTGCCATTTTCCAAGGCGCGTTTGGAAAATTCACCGGCCTCGGCCAATCTCATGTCCGCGGCGTTTAATTCTGCGTAGAGCGCAGAAACAACTGCCTGACTTCCATGGAGATGGAGCTCAACAGAATCCTCTCCCGTAAACGAATTGGGAGCAGGAAAGGTAATCACCAACCCACGATCAATAACGCTTCCATCCGTCTTCCTGATCGTTCGGAGATAGGCATGGCGGGGGAGGGGAAGCGGGCCCGCCAGATTTTCGGCAACCAGAATGGCTTTTGATCCACTGATCCGAAAAACAGCAAGCCCTGCCGGCAGAGAACCGCTCGACAGGGCAAAAATCGTATCATCAGCCCGCATTATTCAAACCTCAACGCGCGGCAGAA
Organism: Endobacterium cereale; assembly: GCF_009617585.1. Taxonomy (GTDB): domain Bacteria; phylum Pseudomonadota; class Alphaproteobacteria; order Rhizobiales; family Rhizobiaceae; genus Neorhizobium; species Neorhizobium cereale. The sequence continues at coordinate 161,844 of NZ_WIXI01000038.1, forward strand.
TCCGGCTAAGGATCAAGTGTTCATCGATTCGAAGAAGTCACCGTTATTCTTCGTCTGCTTGAGCTTGTCGATGAGGAACTCAATAGCATCTGTCGTGCCCATCGGAGCCAAGATACGGCGGAGAACAAAAATCTTCTGAAGATCCTGGCGGGGAACAAGAAGGTCTTCCTTACGGGTACCCGACTTGAGGATATCCATGGCCGGGAAGATGCGCTTGTCGGCGACCTTGCGATCCAGAACAATTTCCGAGTTACCGGTACCCTTGAATTCTTCGAAGATGACTTCGTCCATGCGGCTGCCGGTATCGATCAGGGCCGTCGCAATAATTGTCAGCGAACCACCTTCTTCGATGTTTCGTGCTGCACCGAAGAAACGCTTCGGGCGTTGCAAAGCGTTGGCATCAACACCGCCCGTCAGAACCTTGCCGGAAGATGGCACAACCGTGTTGTAGGCGCGGCCGAGGCGAGTGATTGAATCCAGCAGAATAACAACATCTCGGCCATGTTCGACCAGGCGTTTCGCCTTTTCGATTACCATTTCGGCAACCTGAACGTGACGAACCGCAGGCTCGTCAAAGGTCGACGAAACAACCTCGCCCTTAACGGAGCGCTGCATGTCCGTCACTTCTTCCGGACGCTCGTCGATCAGAAGAACGATCAGATAGCATTCTGGATGGTTGGCAGTGATGGAATGAGCAATGTTCTGCAACAGCACCGTCTTACCGGTACGCGGCGGCGCTACGATCAGACCGCGCTGGCCCTTGCCGAGCGGCGCAACAAGATCGATAACGCGCGCAGAATTATCCTTCGAGGTGGGAATATCGAGTTCCATCTTGAAGCGCTCGTTCGGGTAGAGCGGCGTCAAGTTGTCGAAATGAACCTTGTGGCGAATCTTTTCCGGATCATCGAAATTAATCGTATTGACCTTCAGAAGGGCGAAATAGCGCTCACCCTCCTTCGGACCACGGATCGGGCCTTCGACCGTATCGCCGGTCTTGAGGGAGAAACGTCGGATCTGCGAGGGGGAGATGTAGATATCGTCTGGACCTGGCAAGTAGTTGGCATTGGCGGAGCGCAGGAAGCCAAAACCGTCTTGCAGAACCTCAACAACACCTTCACCGATGATCTCAACGTCCTGGCTGGCAAGAACCTTCAATATGGCGAACATCAACTCCTGCTTACGCATGGTGCTGGCGTTCTCGACCTCCATCGATTCGGCGAAGGCCAGCAAATCGGTCGGAGATTTGCTCTTGAGTTCTTGAAGCTTCATTTCAGCCATGAAGGAAGGACCATTTCAATTTCGAGGGGAAGCCGTGTCGGTGGAATTCGTTTCCGCGGAGAAATCCGCAGACAGTGAACCTGCACACATGCACGAGAGAAGAGATGGTCGCGAAAATAGCGATTCCCCCCTCTTACCGCAAGGGGGGAATAACCGCAATTCTTCACACAGAAACGTCAGAACGGTTTGACGACAACGAAAATAACGATTGCGATCATCAGAACCGTCGGGATTTCGTTGACCAGCCGCCAATAACGCGCCGTTCTGCGCGGTCCGTCCTTGGCAAATTGCTTGACGCTGCGTCCAAACATCACATGCACGATGGTCAGAAGCACGACCATGGCTATCTTGGCATGCAGCCAGCCGCCCTGAAATTCGTAAACAGTCCAGGCGAGATACAATCCCAAGATCCATGACAGCATCATGGCCGGGTTCATGATCACCCGATAGAGGCGCTGCTCCATCATCTTGAATGTTTCCGATTGGGCCGATCCGATCGGGGCATCCGTGTGATAGATAAAAAGACGGGGCAGATATAGCAGACCTGCCATCCACGAAATCACGGCGATGACATGCAGGGCCTTGATCCAGAGGAAGATGTCATCCGGGCGCCAGAACAGGACCGCGAGAAGCAGAAGAACGAAAATAACAAGCGCAACAGCAGCACGACGCTTGGCTCGTTGACCGGGTTTTTCGTCCGTCTGCAGCTCATGGCCACTCATCGACCAAAACTCCGGACCCGATCGACCAGCGCTGTCACATGATCCGGGTTGGCTTCAGGCGTGATCCCGTGGCCCAGGTTGAAGATCAGCGGCCTATTGCCGAGCGTCTGAAGTATCCGATCGATCCCATCATCGAGAGACTTTCCACCGGCGACAACGCGCATGGGATCCAGATTGCCCTGCACCGGTCCGTCCTTTTGCAGTTCAGCCGCAAAGCTCAATGGCACGGACCAATCGAGGCCGATGGCATCTGCTCCTGTCTTCTGGCGATAGGTTTTCAAGTTAAAGCCGGCGCCTTTCGCAAAGGCAATTATCTTGGCGCCCGGGCGTCGCCCCCGAACCCCTTCGATGATCCGCGCCACCGGCGCAATGGCGAAGGCGGAAAATTCTTCTTCACCCAATACACCGGCCCAGGAATCGAAAATCTGTACGGCATCGGCACCGGCATCCAGCTGACCAACGAGATAGTCGACCGAGATATCCGCCAGTTGCATCAAAAGCGAATGGAAGGCTTGAGGATGCTTGTAGGCAAACAGTCGGGCAGGAGCCTGATCAGGCGTTCCCTTGCCGGCGATCATGTAGGTAGCGACGGTCCAAGGCGCGCCACAGAAGCCGAGAAGGGTTGTCTGGGATGGTAGCTCACGACGCAGGCGACTGACTGTTTCAAAGACAGGCTTCAGGTGAGCCATGACATTGGAAGCATCGAGACTGCCAATGCCATCCGCATCAATCGGATCCATCTGCGGTCCGACACCTTCGAGGAACCGGACATTCCTCTTCAGAGCATCAGGGATGACGAGGATGTCAGAAAACAGGATGGACGCATCAAAGCCATAACGCCGGATCGGCTGCAGCGTCACCTCCGCTGCCAATTCCGGATTATAACAGAGATCCAGAAAGCTTCCGGCCTGTGCCCGGGTTGCCCGGTATTCCGGCAGATAACGTCCTGCCTGCCTCATAAGCCAGATAGGGGGAGGGGAGACGGTTTTCCCGTCGAGCACTTCGAGGATCGTTCGGCGCACGTCCGTCACTCAGGTCTCCTAAAATTAAATATCCTATATAAAGGATTCTTCTATTTCTTAGAGTCTGTGAGTAGCAAGGACTAAAGCCTTTGCCAGCATTTTCCACTGCCGGAGGATTCAGATAGATCGCAGATGAACTCTTTAGCAGGTTTTCGCTCAAAACTCGAACACATGGAAAATGATTATTATATTCATATGCTTGCTTGATACTTTTTTCGCTTAAGCCTGTGGATGAGTTGTGAATTAACCTATAACAGCGACGAATTGTCCACTGCATCCCGAATAGGCTCGAAAAGCTTTTCGTGCGATCGCCATTTGTGGATAAATCGGCAGTTATCCGAGTGACCGAAGCGAGTTCGGACCGTCGCGTCGATCTCTCCCGGACTATCAACAGGGGAACAAGTTTAGCGTGGAGAACAGGAAAAATTTCTTTCATCTGCACCTCATTTCTGACTCAACGGGCGATACGCTTGTGTCAGCCGGTCGTGCAGCCGCCGTCCAGTTTACCAATGCTGTCCCTGTCGAGCATGTCTATCCGCTGATCAGAAATCGGCGGCAGCTGTTGCCGGTTCTCGAAGAAATCGACGAGACGCCAGGCATTGTCATTTATACGATCATGGATGCAGAACTTGCCGCGTTGATCGAAACGCGGTGCCTTGAAATGGGGGTTCCGACAATCAATCTGCTGGAGCCTGTCATGACGGTCTTCCAGAAATTCCTCGGTGCGCCATCACATCGGCGGGTCGGCGCCCAGCACATTCTTAATGCAGAGTATTTCGCCAGGATCGAGGCGTTGAACTTTGCAATGGATCACGATGATGGCCAGTTGCCTGAGGATTATGAGGATGCCGACGTGGTGATCATCGGCATTAGCAGAACCTCAAAAACACCGACGAGCATCTATCTTGCTAACCGCGGCATCAAGGCCGCCAACATTCCGATCGTACCGGGTGTTGAATTGCCGCCGGCGCTTTTGACCGCTACACGGCCGGTCATTGTCGGTCTAGTTGCGACGACGGATCGAATTTCGCAAGTTCGGGAAAATCGCGAGCTCGGAAGCTCGGTTTCCTATGATCACGGACATTATATCGATCGGGCGGCGATCAACGAAGAACTCAAATATGCTCGTGCGCTGTGTACCAGACACAACTGGCCGATTATCGATGTGACCCGCCGGTCTATCGAGGAGACGGCCGCGGCCATCGTTGCACTACGGCCGAGGCTGCGGTAAGGCGAATCCAGACCCCAATGTTCAGGATCCGCTGTGACAGTTCCCCTTGTTCTTGCATCTTCCAGCCCATTCCGGCGCATGTTGATGACTAATGCCGGCCTGACATTTGACCATCAGGCTGCCGATATAGACGAGCGTGAAATCGAAGCGGGCCTCGTGGATGCCGATCCGGAAAAGGTGGCGACTGTTCTCGCAGAGGAAAAAGCGAAAAACGTCTCCGCAGTGAGGCCGGGCTGTTTTGTCATCGGCTCTGATCAGACGATGTCCCTTGGGAAACGAATTTATCACAAGGCAGCAGACGCAGTTGAAGCCAAGGCAAACCTGCTGTCCCTGTCCGGCAAAACGCATCGTCTCAACAGCGCCGTCGTTATTGTTCGCGATGGCGAGGTCGTCTGGGATCATGTCGGCCATGCCGATTTGACGATGAGGGAACTTTCTCCGGAATTCATCGAGCATTATATGAGCCGGACTGGTCCGGATGTCTTGAAAAGTGTCGGATCCTATCAGCTGGAAGGTGTTGGCATTCAGCTCTTCTCAGAAATCGACGGCGATTATTTTACGATCGTTGGATTGCCGATGTTGGCACTTTTGCAAAAACTGCGCGAACTGGGAGCGATCCATGCTTGATTCACGTGAAACGAAAGCTCGCGCTTTTGTGGCAGGTTTCCCTATCGGTCATTCCCGCTCGCCACTCATTCACAATCATTGGATTAGGCAGTTCGGCATCGATGGTCATTATGAAGCGTTGGAGATCGCGCCCGAAAAGTTCGAGGCTTTCGTCGCGGACCTGAAAAAAGGCGAAAGTTATAGCGGCGGCAATGTCACTATTCCGCATAAGGAAGCCGCCTATCAGCTCGCTGACAAACCGGATGAGCTCGCCGAGGAACTCGGCGCTTCCAATACGCTGTGGTTGGAAGATGGATTGCTCCATGCGACCAATACCGACGGACATGGCTTCACAGCCAATCTCGATCACTATCGAGCCGGGTGGGACCAAGTAAACACAGCGGTCATTTTGGGTGCCGGCGGTGCTAGCCGATCGGTTATCCAGTCGCTGCGAAACCGCGGTATCAAGGAAATTCACGTAGTCAACCGAACCATTGATCGAGCGCGTCAACTTGCCGATCATTTCGGGCCAACCATTTACGCCCAGCCGATGGGCGCATTGTCAGAAGTGCTCAAAGATGCCGGTCTGTTCGTGAACACGACGTCGCTCGGCATGGATGGGGCAAAGGCAATGCCGATCGATTTCACGCCGCTGGCCAAAGATGCCCTCGTTACGGATATTGTCTATGTGCCGCTGAAAACCAATTTTCTGATCCAGGCAGAGGAACAGGGATTTTCGACCGTCGATGGTTTGGGCATGCTCCTTCACCAGGCTGTTCCCGGTTTCGAAAAATGGTTTGGCCGGAGACCGAATGTGGAGATGGAAGTTCGCCAGCTTGTTATCGATGATATGGATCGCCACTGATGATCATCATCGGTCTTACCGGCTCCATCGGAATGGGAAAAACGACGACGGCAAGATTTTTCTCGGAAGAGGGCATTGCGGTCAACGATGCGGATGCGGTCGTTCATGACCTTTACAAAACGGATGCGGTTGAACCGGTTGGACGAGAATTTCCTGGAAGTGTGAAGAACGGTGCCGTCGACCGACAGGAACTGTCGAAGCAACTCGCGGAGCAATCAGACGGTTTCAAGCGACTTGAGGCAATCGTTCATCCACTCGTGCGTGAACGAGAGCGTCGGTTTCTCGATCGCCAGAAGCAGGCAGGTGCCGATATTGTGGTGCTCGACATCCCTCTTCTTTTCGAAAGTGGTCGGGATGATGTTATGGATACAATCGTTGTCGTAACCAGCGACCCTGAGATTCAGCGTGAACGGGTATTGGCGCGCCCGGCAATGACGGAAGAAAAATTTCGACTTATTCTTTCACGTCAGACGCCCGATCGGGAAAAACGCCAAAAAGCCGATTTTCTGGTCGATACCGGCAATGGAATGGACCCCGCGCGAACCCGCGTTCGAGCCATCATCAAAAGCCTTCGGGCGGGAATATTGAGCGAGAAGACAGATGCGTGAGATCATTTTCGATACGGAAACCACGGGACTCGAATCCAAGGTCGACCGTGTGATCGAAATCGGCGGTATCGAGCTTGTCGATCATTTTCCGACCGGTCGTACCTTTCACAAATACATTTCGCCCGGTGACCGCAAGGTACATCCGGACGCATTGGCCGTGCACGGCCTGACCGATGAGTTCCTAAAGGACAAGCAGACCTTCGCGGAAATTGTCGCGGAGCTTCAGGAGTTTTTTCACGACGCGAAATGGATCGCTCATAACGCCAACTTCGACATCGGCTTCATCAATGCCGAATTCGAACGTCTCGGTATACCGCCAGTCGAGAGCGAACAGGTTGTCGATACCTTGGCGATGGCGCGTCGGAAACATCCGATGGGACCGAATTCGCTCGATGCACTTTGCCGTCGTTACGGCATAGACAATTCGCATCGCACCAAGCACGGCGCCTTGCTCGACTCCGAACTTCTGGCCGAAGTTTATATCGAGATGATAGGTGGCCGGCAGACCGCGCTCGGGCTGGTCGAGGAAAAAAAGGTCGTCAGGGTGATTGAGGAAGATGACGATGGCGTCGTCTTCGATATCCCTCCGCGCTCACGGCCACTTCCACTCCGCTTGTCGCCGGCCGATGTGGCAGATCATCAAAAGCTGATTGCCGGGATGGGCGACAAGGCGATCTGGAAACGATACCAATAAAAAAAGCCCGGTTTTAGCCGGGCTTTCTCATATTGGGAATTTAAAAGCTCAGCTGTCGAGAGCCTGAACCTTCGAACGGGTCTGCTCTTCGGCTATGCGCTGCGTGAACATCTGCGCAAAATCGATCGGGTCGATCATCAGCGGCGGGAAGCCGCCGTTGCGGGTTACGTCGGCAATGATCTGACGCGCAAACGGGAAAAGCAGGCGCGGGCACTCGATGAACAGAACCGGCAACATGTGTTCCTGCGGGAAACCGGTGATGCGAAAGACGCCGCCATATACCAGTTCAGCTGCGAAGACGACCTTGTCACCGTCCATAGCCTGGGCGTTCAAAGTCAGAACAACGTCGAAATCCGAATCCGACAGCGGGTTCGCATTGACGTTTACATTGATGTTGATCGCCGGTGCGGTGTCACGGGCCTGCAAGGAACGCGGTGCGCCTGGATTTTCAAAGGACAGATCCTTTGTGTATTGCGCAAGGATGCTGAGCGACGGGTTGGAAGCCTGGGTCTCTGTTTCGTTTGCCATTGGAATTCCTCGCGGCTTTTGACAGTTGAGGCCGTCTAACATTTCAGTTTAATGCTTACAACCCTGCGGCATAGGGCTGAGCGCGATCAGTCTTTGCGGTTATCAGGATCCGACCATGGAGATGAAGGATTTGGACCGCGGGTGAAATCGTTTTCGTCCAGGTCGAGCACGTTCGGTTTATCCGATTGCCGCGCATTTTCGTGATTGCCTGACCGGTAGGAAGCGGATGTACCTCGCGCGGTCCGCATGACGACGACCCGTTTTCCGATCAGCGACCAAATGAAATGGCGAACCGGCGGAATGAAGAGAAGAAGACCTATGATGTCGGTAAAAAAGCCTGGCAGAATAAGAAGGATGCCTCCGATGACGACCATGGCGCCGCTCACAAGCGACTTGCCTGGCAATCTTCCTTCCTGGCTCTCGCGGTTCGCTTCCCGCAAAACGCCCATGCCTTCGACCCGGAGCAGGATCGCGCCGATGAAGGAAGTCAGGATGACGAGTGACAGTGTCGGCCACAAACCGATGGCATTGCCGACCAGAACAAATCCGGCAATTTCGATCAGTGGCAGACCGAGAAACATGATCGGCAAAAGAATGAGAGGCATCGCGCCGTATTTCCTGTCTTTTAGGCAGGCCGGATTTCCGGCTGCACATTTGAATGATTGGCAGTTGCGGACTATATGTGAAAGTCAGCCAACAATTTAAATGATCACTGCGGGTGAAGATGGGCGCGAACGATTTTATTACACTGTTTTTTCTGGTCGCTGCAGTGCTGATTTTCCTGCAGCTTCGCAGCGTGCTTGGTCGACGTACCGGTCATGAAAAGCCGCCGGTCGATCCGTTTTCAGCGCGTGATACGGTAAAACCTGCTGCCGACGATGGTAAGGTTGTGACTTTGCCACGTCGCGATCAGGTCGACGAGGAACAGCGCTGGGCTGACGTCGACGCGTTTGCCAAGCCGGGCACCGAGCTCAACACGCAGATTCGTGAACTTGTTCAGGTTGATCCGAGCTTCAATCCCAAGGAATTCGTCAAAGGCGCCGGCATGGCCTATGAAATGATCGTGATGGCATTTGCCGATGGCGATCGCAAAAGCTTGAAAGACCTGCTTTCGAAAGAAGTCTTTGACGGCTTTGATGCGGCTATTTCCGAGCGTGAAGCTCGTGGGGAAGTGGTGAAGTCGAGTTTTGTCGGTATTGACAAGGCGGATATCGTCAAAGCAGTCGTCAACGATTCCGAAGCCCAGATCACCATCCGTATTGTCAGCCACCTGATTTCTGCGACCTATGACAAGGCCGGAACGGTTGTCGATGGTGAAGCTGATGCTGTTGCCGAAGTCACCGACATCTGGACCTTTGCGCGCGACACTCGCTCACGTGATCCGAACTGGAAGCTGATCGCCACCGAATCCGAACAATGAGCACGATCGACTACGTTCTGACGCCAACGACCTTTTCTGATCTCGTCGGCTGGGACGAAGATGATCCGTCGCCACTGTTTGCAGCAATGCGTGACTGTCTCGACCACATCGAGGCGGTCAAACCATATCGCCCGGGTTCATTGGGACTGACAACAGATGACCTGTTGCCGCTGTTGAAAGCGGCGGCGGGTTTTTCATTATCCAGCCCCGAGGCTGCTCGACATTTCTTTGAAGAGCATTGCACGCCTTTTATGATCCGAAGGCAGGATGAAAAACATGGTTTCGTGACCGGCTTTTTTGAACCCGAGGTGGATGTTTCCGATCATCCGGACGAGATTTACCGTTATCCGTTTTATCGTCGTCCATCGAACTTGATCGATATCGATGATGACAACCGTCCATCCTCCATCGATCCCTCTTATGCTTTTGCCAGATGGCGGGATGGCAGGATCGACCTTTACCCGGATCGCGGCGAAATCGACCGCGGATATCTGCAAGGGCAGGAGCTGGAGATCGCCTGGGCCAAATCCAAGGTCGATGTCTTTTTTACGCATGTTCAGGGTGCCGCCCGACTGAAGTATCGCGGTGGTCGTCTTGGTCGCATCACCTATGCAGCCAAGGCTGGTCACGCCTTTTCTGCGATTGGCCGTTTGTTGATCGACCGCGGCGAGATCGATTCAGCAACGGTCTCCATGCAGACCATTCGTGACTGGCTTCTGGAGAATCCGGCTAAGGTTGACGAAGTTCTCTGGCATAACCGATCCTACATATTCTTTCGGGAAGCACCGGTCGCCGGTCTCAACCAAGGGCCGATCGCGGCCGCCAAGGTGCCGTTAGTGGCTGGTCGCTCACTGGCAGTCGATCGTCTGATCCACACCTTCGGCTTTCCGTTTTTCATTCGCTCGCAAACCGTGACGCATCTGGATGCAGGCAAACCCTTTGCCCGCACCTTGATTGCCCTTGATACCGGTTCGGCGATTGTGGGCCCGGCGCGCGGGGATATTTTTACGGGCTCCGGCTATGACGCGGGTGAGCAGGCAGGAACGATCAAGCATCCGGCAGACTTCTACATCCTTGTTCCGAAGGTTGCTGCGGCAAGGTTTGTGTCATGAAGGGCGATCGCAAGCTGAGCGCTGAAGACCGCATTCTCTGGGGCAAGGTTGCCCGTTCTGCCAAACCCATGCCGGGGCGGCTCGAGGATTTGCTGAAATTCGAAGCGATTTTCGAGGAGCCGGCCGAAGAGGTGCGCGATAAGAGGTCGATATCCGCTTCCGGTGTCAAGAACACCACAGAGCCTGATGTGACGCCAAGAGCCATTCAGCCTGATCGGAAAATCCATCACCCGCTGGAAAAACCTGTGAAGCGAAAGCTGGCGCGCGGACATCTCGTTCTGGACGCACGCATTGATCTTCATGGTCTCATCCAGAGCGATGCGCACGGTATTCTTCTTGATTTTCTGCTTCGTGCCCACGACCGCGGGCTGCGGCATGTCCTGGTGATCACGGGCAAGGGAAGCTCGTTTGGCAGCGAAGGTGCACTTAAGCGCGCCGTTCCGCTGTGGTTTTCCAAGCCGGAGTTTCGTTTTCTCATTTCCTCATACGAAGCGGCGGCCCGTCAGCACGGAGGAGATGGCGCGCTTTATGTGCGTCTTAGCCGTCGGGTCGGGAGCGGCACATGACGCCGTTTGGTAGGGCATTGCGCGAGTTGCGCCAGCGCAAAGGGGTGAACCAGGCTGAGATGGCGGCGGCTATTGGGGTGTCGGCCGCCTATCTCTCCGCGCTTGAGCATGGGCACAGAGGAAAACCAAGCTTCGACTTTCTCCAGCGGGTTGTCGGTTATTTCAATATCATCTGGGATGAAGCGGAAGAGCTGTTCATGTTGGCACAAGCGTCCGATCCGCGCGTGGTGATCGACACGAGCGATATGCCGCCCGAATATACCGCTTTTGCTAATCGCCTGGCCAAGGAGATTCGCTCTTTGTCGCCGGACATGTTAGAGCAAATGACAAAGGTTCTAGAAAGTGGCCGCCTTTCTGGCTGAGTGCCACATAATCCCGGGTTAAATGCGCGGAATATGCCTCTGCGCTTTGGAAATCTTCCCGGATTTCTTATATTCAGTGGCACGAAATACGGTGATTCGCCAGATCGCCGCACCACGTTAATTGGAAAGATCATTGATGAGCGAAACACCCGTCAACGACAGCGGCGCGAGTTCTGAATACGGCGCGGATTCGATCAAGGTCCTGAAGGGGCTTGATGCAGTTCGCAAGCGCCCCGGCATGTATATCGGCGATACGGATGACGGGTCCGGCCTGCATCACATGGTCTATGAAGTTGTCGATAACGCGATCGACGAAGCGCTTGCCGGTCATGCCGATATCGTAACCGTTACGCTCAATGCCGATGGCTCTGTCAGCGTCACCGATAACGGCCGTGGTATTCCGACGGATATCCATAAGGAAGAAGGCGTTTCGGCAGCCGAGGTCATCATGACCCAGCTGCATGCCGGCGGCAAATTCGACCAGAATTCCTACAAGGTTTCCGGTGGTCTGCACGGCGTGGGCGTATCGGTGGTCAACGCATTGTCGGTATGGCTCAAGCTCAGGATCCGCCGCAATGGTAAGGTTCACGAGATCGGCTTTACTCATGGCGTTGCAGATGCACCTTTGAAGATCATTGGTGACTACGAAGGTCGCTCCGGCACGGAAGTGACCTTCCTCGCCAGCTCCGAAACCTTCACCATGACCGAGTATGACTACAATACGCTCGAGCATCGTCTGCGCGAACTGGCGTTTCTGAACTCTGGTGTCAGAATCCGGCTAACCGACAAACGCAAGTCTGATATCCGCGAAGAAGAGATGGTGTATGACGGCGGCCTTGAGGCCTTTGTCAAATACCTCGATCGCGCAAAGAAGCCGCTGGTCGAAAAGCCTGTTGCCATCAGGGGCGAGAAAGATGGTATCACCGTCGAGGTCGCCATGTGGTGGAACGACAGCTACCACGAAAACGTGCTCTGCTTCACCAACAACATCCCGCAGCGCGACGGCGGCACGCATATGGCCGGCTTCCGCGGTGCACTGACGCGTCAGGTGACGTCCTATGCGGATACATCCGGCATCACCAAAAAGGAAAAGGTGACGCTGCAGGGTGAAGACTGCCGCGAAGGTTTGACTGCCGTCCTATCGGTAAAAGTGCCGGATCCAAAATTCTCGTCGCAGACGAAGGACAAACTCGTTTCTTCCGAAGTCCGTCCGGTTGTCGAAAGCCTCGTCAACGAAGCGCTGAGCACCTGGTTCGAAGAACATCCGGCTGACGCGAAAATTCTGGTTGGCAAGGTCGTTGAGGCCGCCGTCGCCCGTGAAGCAGCCCGCAAGGCGCGTGAACTGACCCGCCGTAAGGGCGCGCTGGATATCGCATCGCTGCCGGGCAAGCTGGCAGACTGCTCGGAACGTGATCCGGCAAAGTCCGAAGTTTTTCTCGTCGAGGGTGACTCTGCAGGTGGCTCTGCCAAGCAGGGACGTTCACGTGAAAACCAGGCGATCCTTCCACTGCGCGGCAAAATCCTGAATGTTGAGCGCGCGCGTTTCGACAAGATGTTATCCAGCCAGGAAATCGGCACGCTGATTACTGCGCTTGGCACGTCGATCGGCAAGGACGAGTTCAACGCCGACAAGCTGCGTTACCACAAGATCATCATCATGACGGACGCTGACGTCGACGGCGCCCATATTCGTACTCTGCTTCTGACCTTCTTCTTCCGTCAAATGCCGGAACTGATCGAACGCGGCCACATCTACATAGCCCAGCCGCCGCTTTACAAAGTCAGCCGCGGCAAGTCCGTTCAATATCTGAAGGACGAGAAGGCGCTGGAAGAATATCTTATCAGCATGGGTCTCGAAGAGGCGCGGCTGACGCTGGAATCCGGCGAAGTACGTGTTGGCGCAGACCTACGCGAAGTCATTCAGGATGCTCTGCGATTGCGTTCGCTCGTTGATGGTCTGCATTCGCGTTATAATCGCTCGATCATCGAACAAGCGGCCATTGCCGGCGCACTTAATCCGGAACTGACCGATAATCGCGAGCGTGCTCAGCAGACGGCGGATGAGGTTGCACGTCGTCTTGACGTTATCGCTGAGGAAACCGAGCGCGGCTGGACTGGTCATGTGACCAGCGAAGGCGGACTTCGTTTCGAGCGTATGGTCCGTGGCGTGAAAGAAGTGGCGTTTCTCGATAACGCGTTGATCGGTTCTGCGGATGCACGTCATATCGATCAGATGAAGCAGCGTCTTCACGACATCTATGCTGCGCCACCTGTATTGGCTCGCAAGGAGGGAACACTCGATGTTTCCGGCCCACGCGCGCTGCTCGATGCGATTTTTGCATCCGGTCGTCGTGGCCTATCGATGCAGCGTTACAAAGGCCTTGGCGAAATGAACGCCGAACAGCTTTGGGAAACGACGCTGGATCCGAACGTCCGCTCGCTGCTGCAGGTTAAAGTGCCCGATGCAACTGATGCCGATGGCCTGTTCTCCCGCCTGATGGGCGATGAGGTCGAGCCACGTCGCGAGTTCATTCAGGAGAACGCGCTCAGCGTCGCGAACCTCGATATCTAAAAAGTTAAAAATGAGTGTTTCACGTGAATCTTTCCTGTGGGTGATTCACGTGAAACATTTTTATTTGCCGGCAAAACTGCACTCGTCGTCAATCATGCGCCCCGCCACCGAATAAGTCGAAAACCCGTACGGTTGCCATTGATAGGCATGATCCGCAAAAGCTGATAAAGCTGGAATATGCATCGTCCGGTTTGCAGCAAGACCGAGCGACGCTCTGCGACAGTCAGAGGCGGCGTCAGAATGTTTTACCAGCTCTATGAATTGAACCATGCCGCGCTTGCGCCACTGCGTGCAACGACCGAGGCAATGCGGGTCCTCTACAGCGATCCGGCCAATCCTGTTTCACAGACGGCCATGGGACGAACCCTGGCCGCGGGCCTCGAAGTGTTCGAGCGAATGACGCGTCGTTACGCCAAGCCGGTATTTGATCTCCCGCAAACGGTGGTAGATGGTGACGAGGTTGATGTTCGCGAAGAAATCATATGGTCCAAGCCATTCTGCAACCTTCTACATTTTCGTCGAGACCTGAAGCCAGATAGGGCGGAGGATCCCAAAATCCTTCTAGTCGCGCCGATGTCCGGCCATTACGCCACTTTGTTGCGTGGAACGGTCGAGGCGCTTTTGCCGAGCGCGGAGGTCTACATCACCGACTGGATCGATGCGAGAATGGTACCTGTGACGGAAGGTACCTTCGATCTGGATGATTATATCGACTATGTCATCGAGATGCTGCAGGTCGTCGGCCCCAAAACCAACGTCGTTGCCGTTTGTCAGCCTTCTGTTCCGGTGCTGTCGGCTGTTGCGCTTATGGAAGCAGAAGGGGATGCCTTGGCACCTGCTTCGATGACGTTGATGGGAGGGCCGATCGACACCCGTATCAATCCCACGGCCGTTAACGCCATGGCGCAGGACCGGCCGCTCAGCTGGTTCAAGGACAATGTCGTCATGAGCGTGCCGTGGCCGCAGCCCGGATGCATGCGTCCGGTCTATCCGGGATTTTTGCAACTGTCTGGCTTCATGTCGATGAACCTCGATCGCCACGTCTCGGCGCACAAGGAATTTTTCGAGCATCTTGTTCAGAATGACGGCGAATCCGCGGAGAGACATCGCGAGTTCTATGATGAATATCTGGCCGTGATGGACCTGACTGCCGAATTTTATTTGCAGACTGTCGATACCGTTTTCATTCGTCATGCCCTGCCCAAGGGTGAGATGATGCATCGCGACAGGCCGGTCGACACGACCGCAATCCGCAATGTTGCACTTCTGACGGTAGAGGGAGAAAACGACGACATTTCCGGGCTGGGACAGACCGAGGCCAGCCACACGATTTGTCCGAACATACCGGACGCAAAGCGGATGCATTATGTGCAGCCTGATGTCGGTCATTACGGCGTTTTTAATGGCTCCCGTTTCCGCAAGGAGATCGCACCGCGTATCATTGCCTTCGCGCGAGCGCATTCCCTGACAGGTGAAGGACAAGGGACCAGAAAGCCTATCGGCCGTCGCAAATCCTCCTGAATTGTCATGGCCTTTTCAAGCGTTTCCACAATAGGCGTGTCCTTTGTCTTGAATGGAACCCCGGCATTTCCCAAATCGAATCCGGGCCGACATCCGGTCGGCCGTATTTGAGAGGAATACCGAAACATGACGCAGTCAGCACTGATCCGCCCGGACTGGACGCCGGCAACCATCGCGTTGATGGTTCTCGGTTTCATCGTCTTCTGGCCATTGGGCCTCGCCATGCTCGCCTATATCCTGTTCGGCGACAAGCTCGGCCAGTTCAAACGTTCCGCCAATGAAAAGGCGGATGGCATGTGTGCCGGTTTCCGCCGCGCACGCGGCCGTTATTACAAGCACTTCTCTACCGGCAATGTAGCCTTTGACGACTGGCGCCGTGCCGAGCTCGAAAGGATCGAGGAACAGCGCCGCAAGCTCGACGAGATGCGTGCCGAATTCGATGACTACATGCATGAGCTTCGCCGAGCCAAGGACCAGGAGGAATTCGACCGTTTCATGCGCGAACGTGGTCCCGGAAATTCTGGTGGTTTTCCGGCTACCAGCTAACCGAATGACAATCGGCCGGCGCTTTAAAAGCGCCGGTTTTTTCTTGGAGCGGCGACGTCTCGAATCTGCTAAAGGACCCGAATGTTTCCCGCCCTCAAGAAACTGATGCCCAAATCTTTGGAAGCGCCGCGCTCGATGGAACGATGTGTTCATGTCGGCGATCGCATCCTGCCGCTGACGATCCGCGAAAATGCACGGGCGACCCGCATCACTTTGCGTATCGAACCGGGTGGCCGTGCCCTGAAGCTGACGGTTCCGATGGGGCTAAAGCGAGGGGAGGCCGATGCTTTTCTCGATCGCCACCAAGGCTGGCTTCTGACAAAACTCGCAAAATTTCCGATTGCCGGTGATCTCCGACCCGGGGTTATGATCTCGCTACGCGGCATTCCGCATCGGATCGCCCATACCGGCACCTTGCGCGGCGTCACCGAAGCGCTGATTGTCGATGGTCAGCCAGTTCTGCGGGTCGGGGGACTGGAGGATCACCTCGGTCGCCGCATCGCTGCCTTTCTCAAGAAGGAAGCCCGGCGTGACCTCGAACCCCTTGTCGCCCGTCATGCGGCCGGCATCGGCAAGCCGGTTCACTCGATCACCATGAAGGATACGCGTAGCCGCTGGGGCTCGTGTTCGTGGGACGGTAACCTGAGTTTTTCCTGGCGCATCGTCATGGCACCGCCCAGCGTTATCGATTATCTCGCAGCGCATGAAGTGGCGCATCTGAGGGAAATGAACCATGGACCCAAATTCTGGGCTTTGTGTCGCGAGCTTTGCCCCGACACCGAAGCGGCCCAGAAATGGCTCAAGCTTCATGGTTCGCAGCTGCACGCCATTGATTTCACCTGAGGTCATCATGGGTGGAAAAGTCGATTTGGCTCGACTCAAACGGCTTTTCGTGGCAATCCGCGCCAATGGTTCCCGATATCAAGATTTGTGGACTGAAGACACCGGAAGCGGTTGATCGTGCGATTGAGCGCGGTGCGACCCATATCGGCTTCATCTTTTTCGAAAAAAGCCCGAGGCATATCGAGCCGTTGGAAGCTGGCGCTCTTGCGGACAGCGTCCGTGGCAAGGTGAAGATCGTTGCCGTCACCGTCGATGCTGACAATGAGATGCTTGAAGAAATCATCTCATTCGTCAAGCCGGACATTCTCCAGCTTCATGGTCATGAGAGCCCCGAGCGGGTTCTGAACATCAAGGCCGTCTTCGGTCTGCCGGTCATGAAGGCATTTTCCATCCGCACGGCAGACGATCTGAGAAAGCTTGAGGCTTATGACGGTCTCGCTGATCGTTTCCTGCTGGATGCCAAAGCGCCGACCGGATCCGAACTGCCGGGGGGAAACGGCGTCTCCTTCGACTGGAAACTGCTGACTGCGCTTGACGATGGCGTGGATTACATGCTTTCCGGTGGATTGAACAAGGATAATGTCGCCCAAGCGCTGTCGGGTACGACTGCCAGCGGTATCGATATTTCCTCCGGAGTGGAAAGCGCGCCGGGGGTCAAGGACCTTCAGATGATGGATGCGTTTTTCGATGCGATCGCCCAAGCTCGGTCGGTCGAAGAAACGGATCGTAAGGAGTAGATTGTGAACCAGGCGGCGACACCAAACTCATTCCGGTCCGGTCCGGACGAAGACGGGCGTTTTGGCATCTATGGCGGACGTTTTGTCGCCGAAACTCTGATGCCTCTCATTCTCGATCTGCAGAGTGAATGGGAAAAGGCAAAGACCGATCCGGAATTCCAGGCAGAACTCGCATCGCTCGGCGCTCACTACATCGGTCGTCCGAGCCCGCTCTATTTCGCCGAACGCCTGACGGAAGAGCTGGGCGGCGCAAAAATCTATTTCAAGCGCGAAGAACTGAACCACACCGGCTCGCACAAGATCAACAACTGCATCGGCCAGATCCTTTTGGCCAAGCGCATGGGTAAGACCCGCATCATCGCCGAAACCGGCGCCGGTCAGCATGGTGTGGCATCCGCCACCGTTGCCGCCCGCTTCGGTTTCCCCTGCGTTGTCTATATGGGCGCAACCGATGTCGAACGTCAGGCCCCGAACGTTTTCCGCATGCGCCTTCTCGGTGCCGAGGTCATTCCGGTCACGGCTGGAAACGGCACGCTCAAGGATGCGATGAACGAAGCCCTGCGTGACTGGGTCACCAATGTCGATGACACCTATTACCTGATCGGCACCGCTGCCGGGCCGCATCCCTATCCGGAAATGGTTCGTGATTTTCAGGCTGTCATCGGCACCGAAGCGCGCCAGCAGATTCTGGAGGCCGAAGGTCGCCTACCGGATGTCGTCATCGCTGCCGTTGGCGGCGGATCGAACGCAATCGGCATCTTCCACCCCTTCCTCGATGATCCGAGCGTCAAGATTGTTGGCGTCGAAGCCGGCGGCAAGGGTCTCGATGGCGAAGAGCACTGCGCCTCGATCACGGCCGGCTCGCCGGGCGTTCTGCATGGCAACCGCACTTACCTGCTGCAGGATGGCGACGGCCAGATTAAGGAAGGTCATTCGGTCTCGGCTGGTCTCGATTATCCGGGTATCGGCCCGGAACACAGCTGGTTGGCGGACACTGGCCGCGCCGAATATGTGCCTATCATGGACCACGAAGCGCTCGAAGCTTTTCAGACGCTGACCCGTCTCGAAGGTATCATTCCGGCGCTCGAACCCAGCCACGCGCTGGCCGAGGTCATCAAGCGCGCGCCAAAAATGGGCAAGGATGAAATCATTCTGATGAACCTGTCCGGCCGTGGCGACAAGGACATCTTCACCGTCGCCAAGATCCTCGGAATGGAGGTCTGACATGACCGCTCGTATGGACACTCGTTTCGCGACTCTGAAGGCTGAAGGCCGCCCGGCGCTGATCACCTATTTCATGGGTGGCGATCCGGATTTCGAAACCTCGCTCGCCATCATGAAGGCGCTTCCGGGCGCCGGCGCCGATGTCATCGAACTCGGCATGCCGTTTTCCGATCCGATGGCCGATGGCCCAGCGATCCAGCTTGCCGGTCAGCGCGCTCTGAAAGCGGGCCAGACTCTCGCGAAAACTCTCGAGTTGGCAAAGCTGTTCCGCGAGACGGACAAGGATACGCCGATCGTCCTGATGGGATACTACAATCCCATCTATATCTACGGCGTTGAAAAGTTTCTGGACGATGCGCTTGCCTGCGGCATCGACGGTCTGATCGTTGTCGATCTTCCGGCCGAGATGGATGACGAACTCTGCATCCCGGCACTGGAAAAGGGTATCAATTTCATCCGCCTCGCAACGCCGACAACGGATGACAAGCGGCTGCCGAAAGTTTTGAAAAACTCGTCCGGCTTTGTGTATTACATATCGATGAACGGTATCACCGGTTCGGCCCTGCCGGACCCGTCTCTGGTCTCGGGTGCGGTTAATCGTATCAAGGGCCACACCGATCTGCCGGTTTGCGTCGGTTTTGGCGTCAAGACGGCGGATCATGCAAAGGCGATTGGTGCGGCGGCTGATGGCGTTGTTGTCGGCACCGCGATCGTTGCGCAGGTAGCCGGCAGCCTTTCCAAGGATGGTGCTGCCACGGCCGATACCGTTTCCGCAGTTGCAACCTTTGTACGCGGCCTTGCCACCGGCGTTCACGCCGCGCGCCTTGTCGCCGCCGAATAATAATCCCACATTGTACGTGGTTTCCAATCGGGAGAATGCCCAGTGAACTGGATCACCAACTATGTCCGGCCGCGGATCAATTCCATGCTCGGTCGACGCGAAGTTCCGGAAAACCTCTGGATCAAGTGCCCCGAGACCGGTGAAATGGTCTTCCACAAGGATCTAGAGGACAACAAGTGGGTCATTCCGGCTTCCGGCTTCCATATGAAGATGCCGGGCAAGGCGCGTCTTGCGGACCTTTTTGATGGCGGCGTTTTCGAATCCCTGCCGCAGCCGAAGGTCGCTCAGGATCCACTGAAGTTCCGCGATTCCAAGAAGTATGCCGACCGCCTGAGAGACAGCCGTCTGAAGACCGAGCAGGAAGATACGATCCTGTCCGGTCTTGGCTTGGTACAGGGCGTCAAGCTCGTTGCCGTCGTGCATGAATTCAACTTCATCGGTGGTTCGCTCGGCATGGCTGCTGGCGAAGCGATCGTGAAGGCCTGCGAACGGGCTCTGGCCGAACGCTGCCCGCTCGTCATATTTCCGGCTTCGGGCGGTGCTCGCATGCAGGAAGGCATCCTGTCGCTGATGCAGTTGCCGCGCACAACCGTTGCCGTCGACATGCTTAAGGAAGCCGGCCTTCCTTACATCGTCGTGCTTACAAACCCGACAACCGGTGGCGTTACTGCCTCCTATGCGATGCTGGGTGATGTCCATATCGCCGAGCCAGGTGCCGAAATCGGTTTTGCAGGCAAACGCGTGATCGAACAGACCTTGCGCGAAAAACTGCCGGAGGGCTTTCAGACAGCTGAATATCTTCTGGAGCACGGCATGGTGGACATGGTCGTCAAGCGCCATGATATCCCGGCAACGCTTGCGCAGGTCCTTCGCATTCTGATGAAGCACCCGGTGACGGAAGCAGCGCCTCTCGCCAAGACGGCGTGAGGCAGAAATTCTGATGAGGCGGGTGGAATGACGGCGATGACGGAACCGGCGCCGAGCGAGGCAGCCAAGGAAATCGAGCGGCTGATGACGCTTCATCCCAAGGGCTTCGATATGTCCTTGGACCGCGTTTTGCGGGTGCTCGACGTGCTTGGCAATCCGCATCTGAAATTGCCGAAGGTCATTCATGTCGCCGGCACCAATGGTAAGGGTTCGGTCACAGCCTTCTGCCGCGCATTGCTGGAAGCCGGAGGTCATGCCGTCCACGTCCACACCTCGCCGCATCTCGTCAATTGGCACGAACGTTATCGTATCGGTGTCAAAGGCGGCCAGGGCGAGTTTGTTGATGATGCGGTCTTCGCGGACGCGCTGAGGCGGGTTGGTGAAGCCAATGGCGGCCAGCATATCACCGTTTTCGAAATTCTGACGGCTGTCGGTTTTCTGATATTTTCGGAAATTCCTGCTGATGCGGTCATTCTCGAAGTCGGCATGGGTGGCCGTTTCGATTCCACCAACGTTGTGCCGAAACCGGCGGTCTCGATCATCATGCCGATCTCCCTCGACCATCAGGCCTATCTTGGCGATCGCGTTGAACTGATTGCCGCCGAAAAGGCGGGAATCATGAAAAAAGGATGCCCGGTGGTCATCGGTCAGCAGGAATATGATGCAGCACTTGATGTTCTGATTTCGACGGCGGATCGTCTCTCATGTCCACTGACCGTTTATGGGCAGGATTATTCGGCGCATGAAGAATTCGGCCGGCTGATCTATCAGGATGAATTCGGCCTTGCCGACCTGCCCTTGCCGCGCCTTCTTGGCCGCCATCAATTTGCTAATGCAGCCGCCGCAATCCGCGCCGTCAAGGAAGCAGGTTTCGCGGTGACGGAAGCCATGATGGAAGAGGCCATGAATACCGTCGAGTGGTCTGGCCGTCTGCAGCGCCTTACCGAAGGCGAGCTCTTGCAATATGCTCCGGACGGAGCGGAAATATGGGTGGACGGTGGCCATAATCCGGGTGCCGGAGAAGTTATCGCGGAGGCCATGGCAAGCTTCGAAGAGCGTCAGGCAAGACCACTTTATCTGATCACAGGCATGATCAACACCAAGGAACCGGTCGGTTACTTCCGCGCTTTCGCAGACATCGCCGAATATGTTTTTACGGTGCCTATCCGAGGTTCGGAATCAATGATTGATCCGGTCATTCTTGCGCATTCAGCGTTTGATGCGGGTCTGGTGGCTGAGCCGTCGCTGAGTGTTGTTGAAGCGCTCAAAGAAATTTCCGAGCGGCATATGCCGGAAGAAGTGGCACCACGTATTCTGATTGGCGGATCGCTGTATCTGGCGGGCACTGTCCTTGAGGATAACAGAACACCACCGAAATAAAAAAGCCCGGTTGCGAAACCGGGCTTTTTCGTTCACTAGGCCTAATCTGGATCAGGCAGCGCCGGAAATCCAGCTGGAAAGTGCGGTCTTGGGAGCGGCACCAACCTTGATGTCGGCCACTTCACCACCCTTGAAGATCGCCAGCGTCGGAATAGAACGGACGCCGAACTGGGCCGCCAGTTCCGGGTTTTCATCAATGTTCAGCTTGGTGATCTTCACCTTGCCGGCAAGTTCTGTCGAAATTTCTTCGAGGCTCGGACCAATCATCTTGCACGGGCCGCACCATTCCGCCCAGAAGTCCACGACGACAGGCTGGGTGGAATCCAGAACTTCGGCCTGGAAGTTCGACATGTCTACTTTAACGGTAGCCATAGGGCTCTCCTTTAGAATTCGTGTTGGGCCAAATGTGCGCGCGGACCTGGCGAATTTCAATGGTTCCGACATCACTTTGTTCTGAGTTCCAGAAGCGAGCGGGAAAGCAAATCGTCCGACAGCCGAATGGCATGACCTGATTCGGTATAGACCAGCACGCAGTCGATTGCACGGCCCGGGTAAAGCGGTCTGAGGATCTCTCGATAGATTGCCAGCTGCGCCCGATGTGAAAAGGATGTTTGCTCTTCAGACTTCGGCGGACGGCGATCTGTCTTGTAATCCATGATCATCACCCGGGTGTCATTGGCGACCAGTCTGTCTATCCGGCCCGAAACGGCGTAGTCTCGACCATCGAGTTTCAAAGTGCCCATAATCGAAACTTCTGCCTGCGCATGATCAGAAAAGGCTTCGCGAAGATCCGGGGCTGAAAGCACCGCCATGACGGACGTCACCAATTGCCGCCGTTCCTTTTCCGGCCAGAAGGGTACGGCACGAGCCGAGTAACGTTCGGCCGCCGCCTGACGCTCGGTTTCCGGAAAGTCTGGCAACATCTGCAACATGCGGTGTGTCATGCGCCCACGCTGCAGTGAGTGGTCAGGACTGGCAGCCTCGCTAAAAAGTGGCGAGGTGAATAGCGCGTCATTGGCCTCATCATCAATCATTGCGCCAGCACCGGATGGGCTGAGTGGTCGCGGCAGCATTTTTTGTGGAGGTAGTGGTCTGGAAAGAGCATCCGGCAAAAAGGCGCTATCGTCGATCGTTGGCGATAGCTCTTCCTTCGGAACGGGCCTTATCAATTTTCCGGACAGACGCCAGCTCAACCCCGTCCAGTTTCCATCGGGTCCAGCGAATTCCGCAGGCCTGCAATTTTCATTGTTCGCGCTAAGTGCGCGTGCGACCATTGCCTGCCAGCTCTCTGGGTTTTCGCGCTTTCCACGATATCCGCAAATTACTAATCGATCGGCAGCACGCGTCATACCGACATAAAGAAGGCGACGATACTCCTCGTCTGTCGCTATTTTCAGGCGTTCTTCGTCGGCATCGCTAAATCCGTTCGATACTGCTTTGGATGGGAGCCACGCGGGGACATCCATATCACCGACACGCAGCATTCGGAGTTTCGAAATATGGCTGTGAACGAACGCTTTTGAACCGCTATCGACCAGAAAAACGACCGGTGCTTCCAATCCTTTGGAGGCGTGGACTGTCATGATCCTCACCTCGTTGCGGCCACTATCCTGCTCACGCTTGATCACTGGTGATTCCAGCTCAAGAGTGGAGATAAAGGCTTGCAGGCCGGGCAAACCACTCGTTTCGTGATCCATCGCGAAGGTTAGAAACTCATCGAGAATATCACCTGCTTCGCTGCCAAGGCGGGCAAGAAATTGCCTGCGGCCTCCGTCCGCCCCTAACAGATGTGCAAACAGGTCATGAACGTTCAGCGTTCGGGACAAGGCGATATAGCGCTGTAGCCTGTCGACAACGGCCTGCAGCTTGGGATTGTCGGCAGCCAGCGTCCGCAGATACGCCCAGACGCTAGTCTTTTCCGGTCGATGGCCAGCGATCTCGAAGACATCGTCCTCCGATAGATCGAATAACGGGCTTTTGAGGATTGATACCAGCGACAGATCATCTCCGGTCAGCAGCAGAAATCGCCCAAGCGCCAACAGGTCCTGAATGGCTATATGGCTGGTCAAACTCAGACGGTCGGCCCCGGCGACGGGAATATCCCCCTTACGTTTGAGCGCGCGGGTGAGTGCGTTAACGAATCCATCGCGCTTGCGCACCAGAACCAACACGTCTCCGGCACGGATCATCCGCTCGACACCATGGTCGATTACGGTTTCCTTTGCGATCATCGCACCGATGGCATGGGCCATCCGAGATGCAAGAATGGCAGAGGGCGCCTTGTCGGGGGTGGAGTCGAAAGGTGCAGTCCAGTCCTCTTCTGTCTCCAGAACATCGGGAACCACTGTATCCCAAAGATCCACTATACCGGGGTGAGATAGGCGATTTGAACGATGGATGATTGTTTCGCTGCGGGCGCTTAGACCGCGTGCATTGTCTTCCAGCGAAAACACCTGATCGACTGCACTTAGAACCTCTGCGGTGGAGCGGAAGGAAAGGGGGAGGCGAACCGAATGAAAGGAAAGTCCGCTGCCGGTGACCTGCCGTTGCGTGTCGTCTCTTTCTTGGGCAAAGCGTTCAGGTCGAGCGCCCTGAAACGAATAGATCGATTGCTTTTCGTCGCCGACTGCAAAAAGCGTCCGGGTTACATTGCGCGCGCTGCTTCCGCCATAGAAATCCTCTGCCAAAGATTTTATCACGGTCCACTGAACCGGGCTGGTATCTTGGGCTTCATCGACGAGAATATGATCAATGCCCTGATCAAGCTTGTAATGAACCCAAGCCCCTACGCCATCGCGCGTCAAAAGGTTGGCTGTTCGGTTGATCAAGTCTTCAAAGTCGAGAAGGCTGCGCTGGTTTTTCAGGCCTTCATAATCCCGATTCAACCGTTCTGCCAGCAGCAGAGCCGACTCGGTTGCCGCTACCATGCGCAAGGTCCGCATACGGTTACGGCAGGCGGCAACATGATCGCGCGCGGCTGCCACGGCGGCGCCCAGTTCGGGTGCGGCTGTCAGCATCGCCTTGGCAACCAGCGAAGAGTCGGCCTTCGGCTTTCCGTCTTTGGTCAGCAGGATTTTTTCCAGATATTCCGCGCGCTTGAAAACGTCCGTTTCCCGCTGCGCCAACCGCATGCCATAAGCAACGTCGGTGACCTTTACGCCACCGCTGCGATCGGCAAGGTCAAGATAGAGATCGAGTGTTGCGCCTGATAGGCCGGGCAGGGGCCAGTAGGCCGCGGCTCCAGTCTCTTCATTCTCGTCGGCGGACAATCCATAGGCCTTGCGCAGCGTAAAGCCAGTTCCGCCTGTGGTTTCTGCCTTTGTCAGGAATAGACGGAGGGCGGTCCGATTGGCGATAATGTCGGACAGCAGATTTTCCAGGCCACTTTCATCACCAAGATCAAGAACATCAGCAAAAGCAGAGGCTAGACCGCCATCTTCGTTTTTGGCCGTTGCCGTCAGAAGTGATCGGCGCGCTTCATCCAGCAATGCGGCCGCAGCGCGATCATCGAGTACGGAGAAATGCCCTGCAACATTCGCCTCCAGTGGAAACTGATGCAGCAGCGCCTCACAGAAGGCATGGATGGTCTGTATTTTCAGGCCGCCAGGGGTTTCCAGGGCCCGTGCAAACAGACGGCGGGCTTCTGCCAGCATTAACCGATCAGGCCGTTTGCCCTCCATGGCGGTGATCTGATCGCTCAGCGCTTCGTCTGAAAGGATGGTCCAGCCTGCCAGCCGCTGGAACACGCGGTTTGACATTTCTGATGCTGCGGCCTTGGTATAGGTCAGGCACAAAATGGCGGACGGGCGGCAACCAGCCAGAAGAAGCCGGATAACACGCTGCGTCAGTACATGTGTTTTACCGGAACCGGCATTGGCCGAGACCCAGGCAGAGCTCATGGGATCGGACGCGCGTGATTGCTGGACACTCGTCCAGTCCAGCCATTGGATCGGATCATCGTCGACGGGTTGCGACAGGAGATCACTCATCGCTTTCACCCTCTTCGAATTCCGCAGTGGACCACTCGGCGACACGGGCCAAGTGATCGTAATCACCGTCGTAAGCACTTTGCATCATTGGGACGAGGCGTGAAGAAAAACCGGCCTTACCGCTGCGCAAAAGATTTACGAAACCGGCCAACTGGCCACGGCTTTCATTTGCGAGGTCGATGGCCGATTTGGGCTGCGTACGTGCCGTTTCCTTGGCAAATTCGTTGTTTATAGTATCCGTTGCAAAGCGCTCGCCCGGTCGCAGGCGAACATAGGTGAGTTCCTCGGGCGTCAATGCCGGCATGTTCTTAAAGCCGCCCGCCAGCAAGGCCGCTGCTTCCAGGGCGAGCTGAGGATCGAGCAATGAGCGGGCTTGATTGACGGAAGGGCTCAGCCCCGTCTTGTAGTCGATAATATCGGCCCGACCCGAGGCTTTGATATCGATGCGGTCGGCAATCCCTGTCAATCGTATTCCGGCTTCCGGGATGTCGAATCCGGCTGCGAGCTCCGTGAAAGTTTCCTTGATGTCGGCAGCGCGGTCCTTTTCCCATATGAGAAAGGCTTCGGCGACTTTTATAAACCGCGGTCGCCAGATCTGATCGACATGGGAAGGCAGCATTTCCGCATCAAAAAGCGTATTGGTCAGCCGCAGGATCGCTTCGCGAGCTGCTGGTGTGCCGGGCAGATGGCTTTCACGTGTATATTGGTCGATGATGCGGTGATAAAGCGTGCCGCGCTGTGCCGCGCCCGGTTCCTCGTTGAAGGGTTTCAACGGATCAAGTCGCAGCACACGAGCGGCGTAAATGGAATAGGGGTCACGTCTCAGACGGCCAACTTCGCTGAACGAATATTTTGTCGGCTGCATGTCTGCGGGCGGAATGGGAGAGGGCCGTGGGCTGACTTGCCGGGATGGCGCATCATCGATCAGCGCCGCCCAGGTACGGTAGACATCACCACGCGCGCGCAAGGTTCTTGCGAAATCCTGTCCGCCCAAGGCAAGCAGACGCTGCAGCCATCGTGAGGCGACGGTTGGCGCCGTACCTTGACGCATGGATCGTGAATAGATCAGCTTACGGGTACCGCTGGCCATCTCAAAGTCGTGGGCGAGCTGACCGATTCGGCGTTCCGGCGGCTCAAGGCCGAGATCAACTTTCATGGATCGCGACAGGAAAGGGTTATTGACCGATTGACCCGGCCAGGATCCTTCATTCAACCCGCCGAGGACAAGCATATCGACGCTTTGCAGGCGCGCTTCCAGCGTTCCGAAAATGAAGATACGAGGATGGTTCAAGGCTTTGGGCTTTACTGCCTCAGCTGCGGTGAGTGCCGCAACGATGTCGATCCACTGCGGGCCATCCGCCTGCATCTGGCCATCGGTTTCTATGACTTCTGAGAGCATGTTTGCCAGTCGTTCGCCGGCTTCACCGCTCCAGAGAGCAGACAAATCCCCGCGTTCATCGGTGGCAATACCTTCCAGTACGCGGCCGGATCGTGCAGCCCATTCCCCCAGTGGTAACTTGATGGTGCTTCCGCGTCCGCTTGCCAACCGGCCAAGAAGGCAGGATGCAAGCGGTTCCACGGCTGTAGCTATCCGATCTGCCAGTTCCTTTGCCTGGATTGCTGCTGTGTCCGGCAAGGAGAGGCGCCATTGTGGTGTATGGCGATCGGCTTTCTGCTCCTCAAGGCGACGTTCAAGCAAATCACTCAGCTTGTCGATCTCGATTTCGCCGATACCGCCGCGCAGGGCGAGAAGCTCGAGTGCATGTGCGGCCTCTTGGGCATCACCCTTAGGCATGCCGAAACATGCGAGCGGGTGCTTGATCACTCCGATGATCGGCACGGGATCGCCCGGTCTGAGTATAGCCTCCAGCATCAATGTCAGCAGCGTACCCTGCAATGTCGAAGACAACGGAGCACCGGCGGTATCATCGGCAATGATGTCGAAACGGGCCAGCTCAGCCATGACGCGGCGGGCGAGTGCGCGATCGGGAGTAATCAGTGCGGCTTGGGATTGTCCATGTCGGCCGGGTTGCTCCAGCGCCAAGCGCAGCGCGATGGCAATAGTCGTCGCCTCCTCGCGCTCGTTTGCTGCTTCGATCAGTGAAACCTCGGAAAATGCGGTGCCAAGTTCATTCTTGTCTGTATTGGTGCGCCATTCGCTCCAGTCATCGGTGGCTTTGGCTGGCGCCAGCGCTTTCGAAATAGTGGCCGCACGAACGAGCAGGTCAGAAGCAGGAAGATCGAGTGTTTCCACCTCGCTACGATCAATCTGGAGCCTTTTGAGCAGTTTGGACAAACCAAATTGGGGATGGCTGCGCGCGGCTGGCTCGGATCGCTGGTCGATAAAAGCATCGTCATCAAGCAGCAGCCAGTCTTCGTCGGACATTGATCGATCTAGACCAGGAAGGACGATTACACCATTCGGCAAAGAGGCGATTGATGCGATCAGATCGGCAGCCGCAGGAACAGAACCGGTCGATCCGGCAACAATGACAGGACCTTGGTGCTGCCTGGTAACGATCCTCCGAGCCTCACCGCGCAGGATGGCGGACTGGTGTCGAGCAGGAGACGACCGCCGCAGTTCTTCCAGCCGAGCCGGCCAGAAGGCGCTGGCGATTTTCAAGAATTCCGCTGTCAGTTGCCACCAGAGCGGATGTTCGGTCGTATCCAGCTTTTCGAGATCGTTCCAGTCCCGCTCTTCCGTCTCGATCGAATCGACCAGCTCGGCAAGCGCGCGGGCGAGCCAGATAGCATCGGCAGGGCTCGCAGGCGCCACGAGCGGTGAAGTAGAGTGAACGGCGGTGATTGCGAGCGGCAACTGGTTACGCCAGGCAAGGATTAAGCGCGCGAGTTCCAGCAGGCGCGCAACACCGCCGATTGGCAGCGCCAGATCCATCTCTTCCGGTGCCGTCAGATCGAAATAACCGCTGTCGTCATCGGTTTCACCGAGCGGACGAATGATTGGCAGGATTGCGGAGCGACCACCCAGCAGATCGACAAATTCCGAGCGAAGGACACGCGCCGCACGACGGGTTGGCACGAATATGGTGACCTTGGAAAGCGATAGCGGATCTTCCGGATCATGCCGAAAACCTTCGACCAGCGAACCATCGAGAAGTTTTGACGCAATCGTATGGAGGAACGGCACCGCCGGCGGCACCGTAAAAAACCGTTTGTGACGGGTGCCGCTCATGCGCTCACTCCGGCTCGTTGGAGCACAGACTCGGCTTCGACAAGCGCATCCGGTGTGCCAACGGTCAGCCAATGACCTTCCAGGCTGATGCCGTAAAGGCGGCCAGCGGCTATGGCGCGATCAAAATAGACGTTGAGGTTGAAAGCGTCTTGCGGCGCGTCGTTGAAAAGTGACGTGTCGAGAACAATGGCACCCGCATAGACCACAGCCTCGCCAGATCCCTCTGAAAACCGGACAAGCCGACCATCGGCAGCGAGGCCAAAATCCTTCTTGCCATTATGGCCGGTGGTGTTTTCGATCGGCACACAGAGCAGTGCCATATCCATGCGCTTAGGATCGAAGAACTCGGCAAGACGCTGGAGATTGGTCTTTTTGCCAGCTTTTTCGCCGATCCAGAACAGATCTGCATTCATCACGAAAATACGGCCCGGCTCTATCAGCTTCAGACCTTTCACCAGCCCGCCGCCGGAATTCATCAGTGCATCGCGTTCATCGGAAACGGCAATGTTGAGGCCCGGGTAGGCGGCAAGATGTGTTTCCATCTGGTCGGCAAAATGGTGGACGTTAACCACGGCTCTTGTAACGCCGGCATCTGCCAGGCTGTCCAAGGCATAATCGATCATCGCCTTGCCGCCCACCTGCACCAGTGGTTTCGGCATCCGGTCGGTAATAGGTCGCAAACGGGTGCCGAGGCCGGCAGCCAGCACCATCGCATTTCTTATCGTCATGATCGCCGTATCAGTGATTCTGTGGTCAGGTTTCGCTGGGTACTATACCAGCCTGCTGCAGCCATTCGTGCAAGGGGAGAAGCGCTTCGTGTTCGAGTGCAGCAGACAGATAGGTCAGTGTGCGGGGCATATGCTGCATATAACCTGGCTTGCCGTCCCGTTGCATCAGCCTCACCCACAGGCCCGCCAGCTTGCAGTTGCGCTGTGCCGCCATGATGGACCAGGCCTTTAAAAAGGCCTTTTCATCGAAATTCCCCTGTGCATGGCGCAGGCGAAGATAATCCGCCATCAGCGTGTTGGCGAGGTCAGGCTCGATGGTGACACGCGCATCCTGAACCAGCGATGCGACATCATAGGCCGTCGGTCCGATCATGCCGTCCTGAAAGTCGATGATCCCGACCTTGCGGACGCCTTCCGCCTGCTCCTGCCAGATGATGTTGGGCGAATGAAAATCGCGCAGCAGGAGATGGGTCTCGCCGCCAGACAGTTCGGCGATCAGGTCGTCCCAGATCGCCAGATAGTTTTGGCGCTGGTCTTCGCTGGCCTGCGTCCCGTTTTTCCACGGCAGGTGCCAGTCCAGCAGCAGGCGTGCTTCCATTTTCATGGCAACTGGATCAAAATCCGGCACATGGTGGCTGCGCCCGTCGGCAAACGGGATATTCTGTTGCGGGTTCTGAACATGCAGATGGGCGAGCGCAGCAATGCTTTCGCGGTAGCGTTCAGCGATCGGCTGGCCGGTATCGTCAAGCACGCCTTCCGAACCGATATCTTCGAGCAGCAGAAAACCGGCTTCATAGTCGGCAACATGGATTTCCGGTGCCGTCAGCCCGACACCGCGCAAATAACCGGCAATGGCGACAAAAGGCTCGATGCTTTCGGCAATATGCGCGACCTTGGGATAAGGTTTTCCATCCAGAACCGCCGGGCCTTCCGGGCGTTTCGGCCAGTCCATGAGGATGACCGAGGTGTCATCGGCGGCATGGATCTTTTCATAGGCGCGCATGACAGATGCATCGCCCGTCAGAAAACGCCGCCGACTTCCGACATAGCCATTGCCATCAAGAAAATGCCGAATGGCGAGTGTCCGGGCGATCCGCTCGGCGCGCGAGTTGCTGGCCGTTATGGTCGCAAACCGCCCGGTGCCTTTGTGTTCCAATGTCATGGCGATCCGGTCATGCGGCAGCGCTGCCGCCCCGATTTCCGGCCATTCTACGATGCAGATTCCGTCCGACAGAGCCTCATCAAAGCCGAGTTCATCAAGCTCGGAACTGTCGGCCAGACGGTAGAGATCGAAATGCGCCACTGGGACGCGCAATGGATACATCTGGACCAACGTAAATGTCGGGCTTGGGACTTCCAGGTCGTCGTCATCAGCCAATGCGCGCAAGAAGGCGCGGGCGAGCGTCGATTTTCCAGCGCCAAGATCACCCGAAAGCGCAAGGCAATCGCCGGCTTTCAAGGCGAGTGCCAGATCCTCACCAAGACGGGCCGTGTCGGCCTCGTCCTTCAGTTCAATAGTGAAAACTGTTCTGCCGTTCATTCGGCGGCAACGGAGCGGGCATTCAGCGCGCTCGGGATACGGC
Source organism: Endobacterium cereale (assembly GCF_009617585.1). Classification (GTDB taxonomy): domain Bacteria; phylum Pseudomonadota; class Alphaproteobacteria; order Rhizobiales; family Rhizobiaceae; genus Neorhizobium; species Neorhizobium cereale. The sequence goes on from NZ_WIXI01000038.1 coordinate 192,942, forward strand.
AGGTTACGGTTGTGCCCTGGCTTGGGCCGCTTTCGATACGCACGTCACCATGGTGCAGCGTCACAAAGCTTTCAACGATGGAAAGGCCGAGACCGGCACCGCTTCTCTTCCCGCCCTTGTTGCTGGAAGAGAAGCGGTCAAACACCGTTTTCAGCATGTCCTCAGGGATGCCAGGTCCTTTGTCGGCCACGGAGAAGAAGAAATCCTCGCTTTGGCGCCAGCAGTTGAGCGTAATTGTCGTACCTTCCGGTGCGAAATTGGTGGCATTGGTGATCAGCTTGATCAGAATCTGCTTGAGACGCTGCTGGTCGGCAACAATCGCGCCTAGGCCCGACGGAGCATTGATCTCCAGCGTGACGTTGTTTTCCTGAAGACGATTGGCGATCTGCAGCGACACGTCATCAAGCAATTCATCGATATCGGTTTCGTTGTAGTTCAACTGCATGATGCCGGCATCGACCGTTGCCAGATCGAGAATGTCATTGACGATCGTCAGCAGGACCGAGGACGATGTCGAAATATGATCGACATACTCGGCCTGACGTTCGTTAAGATCGCCAAGGCCCGGCGTCTTCAGGAGATCGGTGAAACCGATGATGTTGGTCAGCGGAGAACGCAGTTCGTAGGAGACGTGCTGAACGAAATCGTTCTTCAGTTCATCGGCCTTGCGCAGCGCTTCGTTCTTTTCCTTCAGCGCCCGTTCCGCCAGCGCACTGTCGGTGCGGTTGACGAAGGTGAGCATGGTCTGCGCGTTCGGCAGCGGAATGACAGCATAATCGAGCACGAGGCCTGAATGCAGTTCGAACGTGCCTTGCAGTGAGGGACGTTCATCATCGAAATTGGTCAGCATCTGACCAAAATGACGCCAACCGTCC
>NZ_WIXI01000011.1 GCF_009617585.1 Endobacterium cereale
ATGATACGTCTGTGAATCATCAAATTTTTGAACGCACCTTGCGCTCCTTGGTATTCCTCGGAGCATGCCTGTTTGAGTATCATGAAATTATCAAAATAAATCTTTTGTTCACTCGATTGATTTTATTTTGGACTTGGGGGTCTGCAGATTCACGTCTGCTCCCCTTGAATGCATTAGCTGGATCACTGTAGACTCGGTTCCACTCGGCGTGATAAGTATCACTCGCTGAGGACACTCTGTAAAAGGAGTGGCCGGGACTATCAGAGAACCGCTTCCAATAGTCCATTTGCTTGGACAATTACATTTATGATCTGATCTCAAATCAGGTAGGAC
>NZ_WIXI01000013.1 GCF_009617585.1 Endobacterium cereale
CCTTTTGCTCGGTTGTCCAACGCCTGCGGCGAACATCACCAATCAGCAATTCAACGCGTCGATACGCGTTGGATATAAGCCTGTGCTGATGCCGACTGTCCGGGTGAAATGGGGGGCAGTACAGTTATGAATTTTGCACGGTCGCGCGCTTTGAGTGCGCCGCATTTTATGGCTTTGTTTTTGTTGCGAGGATTTGCGCGGTTTTTGGACCGTTGGATTATTGTCCGCGTGACGACGAGCTAGCATTGCCGGCGACGAACAACTCTTGGCGCCAACGACAGGTTTTTCTTTGGACTATTTAAGTTCGGCAAGATTTGGTTGCGGGGGCAGGATTTGAACCTGCGGCCTTCAGGTTATGAGCCTGACGAGCTACCGGGCTGCTCCACCCC
>NZ_WIXI01000014.1 GCF_009617585.1 Endobacterium cereale
ATAGAGTACTTCCTGCGCTTATTGATATGCTTAAGTTCAGCGGGTTTTCTTGCTCGATTTCAGACCAAGTGTTCAGAGAGGACGACATTTGCCTGCCTCTCTGTGTATTAATGGGGGATGTGTTTACACGCCAATCAAAAAGCCAGAACAAAGTGTTTCAATAACTTGTTGCACTGAGGTCTGCCCAATCAATGGAAGAGTACACACACACAATCATTTTAAGGCAATTGACCGGTTCAGTGGTCAAATCACCCATATCCTCCATTCCAAGTTTGTCTTGTGAAGACACAAGGTCAGAGTGTTGTTTAATGATTCTGAAACGAGCATGCTTCCCGGAATACCAGGAAGCGCAAGGTGCGTTCAAAAATTTGATGATTCACGTAGCGAGCAT
>NZ_WIXI01000002.1 GCF_009617585.1 Endobacterium cereale
ACACATACGCGTGAATCATCGAGTTTTTGAACGCACATTGCGCCCTCTGGTATTCCGGGGGGCATGCCTGTTCGAGCGTCATTATAACCACTCAAGCTCTCGCTTGGTATTGGGGTTCGCGGTTTCGCGGCCCCTAAAATCAGTGGCGGTGCCTGTCGGCTCTACGCGTAGTAATACTCCTCGCGTCTGGGTCCGGTAGGTTTACTTGCCAGCAACCCCCAATTTTTTACAGGTTGACCTCGGATCAGGTAGGGATACCCGCTGAACTTAAGCATATCAATAAGCG
>NZ_WIXI01000006.1 GCF_009617585.1 Endobacterium cereale
AGCTCAGGGGTAGAGCATAACCTTGCCAAGGTTAGGGTCGAGCGTTCGAATCGCTTCACCCGCTCCATTTTCTCTTCACAAGACATTGAAAAAATGCCGGAAAATGCGCTTTGGCGCGTCTTATCCGCTTTGTGCCTGCCGCTGCATTCCCGCAGGGCAAGTCCGTCTTTTCCACAAATTCTCTCAGAAAAAATGCTGCCGCCGCGTCACAAAGGTGTTGCATTTGAAAATGGTTTGAGCGATACACCGCCTCGTCGCAGCGATGCGGCCCACGGTTCAGCATAACTACCCCG
>NZ_WIXI01000051.1 GCF_009617585.1 Endobacterium cereale
CGAAACGTCGGTGCCGATGCTGATCATTCCCGGCAATCACGATGTCGGCCACCTGCCGGGTTCGCCGCAGCCCGTCAACGAAGAACGCCTCAACCGCTGGCGTGACATGGTCGGCCGTGACTACTGGTTCCACGATGCTGATACCGACAACGGCAACTGGCGTTTCATCGGCCTCAATGCTCTCCTGTTCGGCCAGGGTGATGATAGCGATGGTGCGGAAGAAGAAGCCCAGTTCGTCTGGCTGAAGGAAGTGCTGGAAGGTCGTGGTGACCGCCGCGTTGCCATGTTCTCGCACAAGCCGCTGTTCGTCGATGAACCGCAGGAAGGCGACACCGGTTACTGGGGTCTGCGCCCGGCCCAGCGCGGCCGCATGTATGACCTGATCGCTGTCCACGACGTTGCGCTGTTCGCCAGCGGCCACCTGCACTGGGCGTGGGAAGGCAAGCATGAGAACACGTCGCTCGTCTGGGGTCCGGCCGCTGCCTTCATCATCGATACGCTGGAGCGCGAAATGCCGGGCAAGCGTCTGGTCGGCGCCGTCGTCCACGAATTCGGGAACACGGTCAAGAGCACCATCGTCGCCGTTCCGGGCATGGTCGCCCATGTCATCGATGACGTCATCGAGGAAGTTTATCCGCAGAGCGCCAAAAAGGCGGAAGCAAACGAGGCCGCCGAATGAGCGCGCTTTCCATCACCAATGTCACCAAGTCCTTTGGTGACAATCACATCTTGAAGGGCATCAGCCTGGAGGCGGAAGCCGGCGAGTTCATCGCGCTGGTCGGCCCCTCGGGTTGCGGCAAGAGCACGCTGCTGCGCATCGTCGCCGGTCTTGAAGGCGCCGACAGCGGTGAGATCGTTGCCGGCGGCCGCGACCTGACGCGCCTGGTCGCGGCCGAACGCAACGTCGCCATGGTCTTTCAGTCCTACGCGCTCTACCCGCACCTGACCGCCGGCCAGAACATCGCCGTGCCGCTCGCCATGCGCAACCTGACGAGCTTGCAGCGCCTGCCGATGATCGGCTCGATGCTGCCGGGCCAGAAGGCAATCCGCAAGGACATCCTGCGGCAGGTCACCGACATGGCCCGCTCGCTGAAGATCGACCACCTGCTCGACCGCAAACCCGGCCAGATGTCCGGCGGCCAGCGTCAACGTGTGGCGCTTGCCCGCGCCATGGTGCGCCAGCCCGGCCTGTTCCTGATGGACGAGCCACTCTCCAACCTCGACGCCAACCTGCGCGTCCATGCGCGCGGCGAAATCGTCGATCTGCACCGCCGCGCCGGTGTGCCGACGCTTTATGTCACGCACGATCAGGCCGAAGCTTTGTCGATGGCCGACCGCGTTGCCGTGATGATGTCCGGTAGCCTGCTGCAGCTCGCGGCACCCGAAGTCATCTATGACGATCCGGCCCATATCGAAGTCGCCAAATTCGTCGGCCAGCCGCGCATCAACACCATTGCCAGCCGCGTCGATGCCGATGGCGCCGTCACGCTCGGCACATGGCGGTTGCAGCCGCATGAGCGGCTCGTCCCCGGCACCGACATCACCGTCGCCATCCGCTCGGAATTCCTATCGATTGCCGACATGGGAACACCCGGCCTGCCAGCCCATATCGAGCGCCTCGAATTTTTGGGCTCGGAAGTGATCGTCTACACCAAGCTCGACGCCATCGGCGAAAGCATGGTTGTCAAGCTCGCCCCGTCCGACGCCAGGGGCCTCGTCGCCGGCAAGCCGGTCACGATTGTTCCGCAGGGCGAACGCCTGATGGTGTTCGGTGCCGATGGTGCCCGCCTGCGCGCCGATCTCACCTTCACGACGCTGCTGGAGCGGGCGCATGGCTGACATGACCGCCATCTCCATTCCGGCCGAAGTGCCGCGCCAGAAGGCGCCAAAGCCCATCGTCCCCCGTCCCATCGTCAACGTCAGTGAACGTCACGAAGCCCGCGTTGCGTGGATGCTTGCCGCACCGGCAATGATCCTGATCGTGCTGTTCATCGTCGCGCCGGTCATCGCCGTCATCACGCTCGGCTTTACCGATTTCGAACTGGGTTACAGCACCTTCAAGTTTGTCGGTTTCGAAAACTACGCCGAACTTTTTGGTGATCGCACGTTCCGCCAGTCCTTGTGGAACACGGCCATCTATACGGCCATTGTCGCTCCGGCCTCGATCCTGCTCGGCCTCGGCGTCGCGCTGCTGATCGAAAGTGAAACCGTGGGCCGCTCCTTCTTCCGCACGGCCTATTTCCTCCCCGTCGCCTCGCTGCTCGTCGCCATGGCCACGGTCTGGCAATACCTGCTGCACCCCACCATCGGCCCGGTCAACAGCATGCTGGCCATGGTCGGCTTGCCCGGCCCCAACTGGCTCGGTTCCGCAGGCACCGTTCTCTACAGCCTGTCGATGATCGGCGTCTGGCAGACGGTCGGCTTCAACATGATCCTCTTCCTCGCCGGCCTCACCGCCATCCCGCGCGATCTGTATTCCGCCGCCGAAATCGATGGCGCAAAGTCCCCGATCGACCGGTTCTTCCTCGTCACGCTGCCGATGCTCGGCCCCACCACGGTCTTCGTCACCACGATCAGCATCATCAACGCGGTAAAAGTGTTCGAAACGGTCAAAACCCTCACCGAAGGCGGCCCCAACAAGGCTTCCGAAGTCCTGCTTTTCACCATCTATCAGGAAGGCTTTGTCTACCTGCGCGTCGGTTACGCCTCGGCCATGACAGTGGTTTTCCTCGCCGTGCTGGTGGTGATGATGTTCGCGCAATACCGCCTCGTCGACAGGAAGGTACACTACTGATGACCCAGACCTTTAACCTCGGCCGGGCCATCCGCCTCACCCTCCTGTCGCTCGGTGCGCTGATCTTCCTTGCACCCTACATCTTCATGATCTCCACAGCCGGCAAAGCCCAGAGCGAGATCTTCACCTCGTCACTGTCGCTCATCCCGACGCAGTTTTTCTACCTCGAAAATTTTGCCAAGGCGTTCGGCCGCGTCTCGATGGGGCAACTGCTCTGGAACGGTGTCGTGGTCTGCGGTCTGATCTTCGTCTTTCAGGTCGTCATCGCCATCCCTTGCGCCTATGCCATGGCCAAGCTGAAATTCGGCGCTGCCCGCCTGCTGATGGCACTGGTCATGCTCGGCTTGCTGGTGCCGATCCACGCCACCTCGCTGCCGCTTTACGTCGCCTTCGACAGCGCCGCCCTGCTAAACAGCTACACGGCACTCGTCGCCCCGTTCTCGATCTCGGTTTTCGCGATCTTCCTGTTCCTGCAGTTTTTTCGCGCCATGCCGGATGATCTCATCCACGCCGCCCGTCTGGACGGCATGTCGGAACTCGGCATCGTCATGCGGGTCATCGTTCCCAATGCCTGGCCGGCCATCACGGCCTTTGCGATCTTTTCAGTGGTTGCCCACTGGAACGACCTCTACTGGCCGCTGATCGTCGTTTCCAATCAGGCCTATGCCACCCCGCCGCTCGGTCTTCTGTTCTTCCGGGCAGCCGAAGCCGGCGACGACTACGGCGCGCTGATGGCCGCCACTTTGATCATCACCCTTCCCCTCGTTGCGGCATTTCTTCTCGCACAAAAACGCTTCGTCGAGGGCATCACCATGACCGGTCTGAAGGGATAGCCCGAACAACCGGTCGCCCCACTACCTCCCATCCTCCCGCCTATCCTCCCAAGGAGAAATGCAGTGAAGCATTTTGCAAAACTTCTCTCGGCCGCCGCCATCACCATGGCAGCCGCTTTCCCGGCGCATGCCGAAACCACCCTGACCGTGCATTACCCGATGCCGGGCTTCTTCAAGGACGTCATGGACAAGGTGTCCAAGAAGTTCATGGAAGAAAACCCGGACATCAAGATCGAGTTCGCCAACCCGTCGCCGACCTATGAGGAAGGCATCCAGACGATCATGCGCCAGGCCGGCACGTCCGAAATGCCGGACCTGACCTTCATCGGCCTCAACCGTCTGCGCATGGCCGACGAGCGTTCGATCCCGGTCGATCTCGCGCCGTTCATGGCCAAGGACAAGGCTTCGATGGCCGAACAGGGCTTTTCGGACACGATCCTGAAGCTCGCACAGGTCAACGGCAAGCAGGTCGGCCTCGCTTTCGCAACGTCCAACCCGATCATGTACTACAACGCCGATCTGGTGAAGGCTGCCGGTGGCAACCCTGACCAGCCGCCGAAGACATGGGACGAAGTGATCGCTCTCGGTGCAAAGATCAAGGCGCTCGGCAACGGCGTCGACTCGGTCGATTTCCGCTGGCAGGGTGACGACTGGATGTTCTCCGCGCTGCTGTTCGGCGCTGGCGGCTCCATGCTGTCGGAAGACGAAAGCAAGGTCGCGTTCAACGGTCCGGAAGGCCAGAAGGCTTTCAACGTGCTGTCGCGCCTCGTCAAGGAAGCCGGCATGCCGGTCTTCACCAAGGCTGCCGGTGAGCAGGCCTTCGTTGCCGGCAAGGTCGGCTTTGCCTTCCAGACCACCGGTGCCCTTGCCAACACCATCAAGAACGTTGGCGGCAAGTTCGACCTGCGCACCGCCGAGATCCCGCTTCTCGACCCGGTCAACGGCAAGCTGCCGACCGGCGGCAACGCCGTCGTCATCCTGACCAAGGACGAAGCCAAGCAGGACGCCGCCTGGAAGTTCGCCAAGTTCGCAGCCGGCCCTTACGGCGCCTCGGTTGTCGTACCGGGCACCGGCTACGTGCCGAACAACGAACTGGCTGCAAAGTCGCCGGAATATCTGGGTGACTTCTACGCCAAGAACCCGCTGTTCCAGGCTGGTCTCAAGCAGATGCCGCGCATGATCCCGTGGTACGCTTTCCCGGGTTCCAACGGTGTTCGCGTCACCCAGACCATCGTCGACAACTCTTCGCGCGTCGTTGACCAGTCTGCCAAGCCGGAAGAAGCACTTGACGATGCCGCCAAGGAAGTGAAGCGCCTGCTGCCACGCAGCTAAAAGGCCGGCACCGTGATGAAAAGCCGCCGCGCAGGAAACTGTGCGGCGGTTTTGTTTTGAAAAGTCAGATCGCCCGAACCGTACCGCCCGCCCGCATCGTGAACGGCACATCGAGATGCCGCGCCGGCGCATCGTTTTCGGCAATGTCGAGCAGCAACGAGGCGGCTGCCGCCCCCATGCTGACATCCGGCATCTCGATCGTCGTCAAAACCGGATCGATCAGTCGGCCAATCGAAATACCATCGAACCCCGCCACCGACACATCGCCCGGCACCGAAAGCCCCTCACGCTTCAAGGCACCGATGACGCCCAGCGCCAGAATGTCGTTGGAACCGATGATCGCCGTCGGTCGCGTCAGCCGCAAAGCCTCGCCGAGATCAAGCCGGTCATATTCGGTAAAACCGATCTCGACTGCCGGGATCGGTTCCAGCCCCGCCTGTTTCATCGCCTCGACATGCCCCTCATACCGATGACGCGCCCGGTCGGAGGCCGCAAAACTGCCCGACACGAACAGAATGCGGCTGTGGCCATGCGCAATCATGTGCCTTGTAATCATCCGGCTCGCCGCAAAATTGTCGGTGGTGACGGCCGCCGTAAAATCAGCTGTCGGACGATTGTGCATCAGCACGGTCGGCGGCATGTCGGCAATCGGCGGCTTATAACGCGCGGCATCGCACAACGTCAGGATCAGCCCCGTCGGCCGTTCGTTCAGTAGCGCCGCAATGGCATTCGCCTCCTGCGCCGGGTCGTAATTCGATTGCGCGATCAGCACACCATGCCCCGCCACCAGCATGCGGTTCTGGATGATGGAAACGGAAGTCGCAAAAACTGGATTGGTAATACTGGGGATCAGCAGGCCGATCACCGGCCGCCGCCCCGCCCTGCCCGCAGCCATGACCGAGGCGCGATACCCAAGTTCGGCCGCCGCCTTGGCGACCCGCCGCCGGGCGCTGTCGCTGACGGCCCCTTTGTCGGTCAGGACGCGGCTGGCCGTTGCCACCGAGCAGCCCGCGCGTTTCGCGACGTCTTCCAATGTAGCCATCGCTTGTCCGCTCCGTCCGTTGCCTCGAGGCGCGCGAGGTTTATGAAGATTGCGCGACAGTTTTACGACAACAGAGAAAACTCAATCCTTCGGCATGATCGCATAAAGCCGGAAGAAACGTGCCGCGCGCCGCTTTTCATCGGGATCGCGCCGCACGGAATCCCATGCCATCAGCAGCGCTTCATGCAGAGCAAGCCCCACCAGATGAGCGACGATACTGCGCTCGTCGATATCGCAAATCTCATCCCGGACCTTCTTCAACCCGGCCACCACGCTTTCGATATCCTGCATGTCAAAAGCCCCCGATGTGTTCCCCACATGCGCGAGACTACATGCAATCCAAGGCTGCATTCGGTAGAGTTAGATTTAAAGTAAAGCGTTAACGTGAGTATACGACGGACAGGGCAACCCACGCAAAGCAGGGATTGGAAATCCGAAAACACCGCCAAAGCAAAGGGATAAGCGGCTTGCATCGACGCGCCACGCCAAGCGTGGGCCGAACGGGCCGTGATACGGCCCGTTCGATGAAAAAATCAGTTCTGGTCGATTGCCAGCGTCATGGTCACGGAGATCGAATAGGTATTTTCGCCGGCTGCCACTGCAAAGCTGTCGGATTCGGCCTTCATCGCCGCCATGCGTGGCATCGGCGACGGCGGCATGAAACGATCTTCACCCTCGCTGATATCGACCACCTTGCCGACTTTCACACCGGCAGCTTCGGCAAGCGTGCGGGCTTTTTCTGTCGCTTCGGCAACAGCCTTCTTGCGCGCTTCGGTGCGGGCAGCAGACGGATCGTCATTGGTAAAAGTGATCTGGCCGCCCTGATTGACGCCGAGCTTCACCGACTGGTCGATAATGCCGCCCAGCCCCTTCAAATCGCGAATCTTGACGGTGATGCCGTTCTGCACTTCGTAACCGACGATCTTGGGCGGCGCACTGCCGGAATTCATGTAGTTCTGCTGGTATTGCGGATTGATAGAAAAATTGCTGGTCTGCAGATCCTTCTCGGCAATACCGGCCGTCTTCAGGGCGGCCAGAACCTGGCTCATGGCCGTATTGTTATCGGCAAACGCCTTTTCGGCGGTCTCGGCATTGCGCGCCACGGTCAAATTGATGATCGCCATGTCGGGCGCAACGGACGCTTCGCCGGTGCCGGTCACACGAATGACCGGTTCGCGCGCCGGGCGCTCCTGCGCCGACGCAGAGGTGGCGGCAAGCGGCAGGGCAACGAGCGTGGCAACGATGAGGGCGGAAAGAGGGCCGGTGGCGGAGCGATGATTGGTTCGGCGCATGGAAACGGTCCTTGTCTGAATAAAAAAACTTCGGCCACAACTCAGTGACGATCGATTGTGAACCTATTGCGGCAACGGCTTGTGAGGTCAGGGAAATTAAGTTAGAGCGTTTTTCGCGGAAGGCGAACCATTGCGCCACCGCGAGCCGTCTCTTACGGCTGGACCCGTAGCTCAATGGTTAGAGCCGGCGGCTCATAACCGCTTGGTTGGGGGTTCGAGTCCCTCCGGGTCTACCAATCCTATCCGTAGGCATTGAATTTCCATCATTTTTTCCTCGATTTGCCTCATCAAGATTTTGGCTTGGTAAAAGTGGGACAATTTTGCGGGACACGTATTTCTTGCGACGTTCAAAACCGGCATCGATGATGCGCTTGGACTGGGCGGACTTGGTATAATGTTGAGCCATCTTCGAATCGGACCAACCAAAGATAGCCATCAACTGATGCTCGGTCGCCCCCGCTTCAGCAAGAATGGTTGCAGAAGCCTTTCGTAGTCCGTGCGACGAGCATTCCGGCAGTTTCGCATCATTGCACCACTGGCGCATTTTGTTGCCAAAACCGTTCGAACTAAAAGCTTTTCCATACTCCGTGATCAGAAATGTCGATTTCTGATGATCGATTGTGTCCAAGGCCTCTCGCAACTCCTCCGTCACGGGCAGGCTTAACCAGAGCGCGCGGCGAGCGGCTCCCTTTTGCGGTGCGAACTCAATCCGATTGTTGACCAGATTTTTCAAACCCAGCCTTACGAGATCAGAACGTCTTACCCCTAAATTGAGCATTAACTCCATTGCAAGACGGGCCATGGAGCCTAGAGGGTAAAACTCGCGAAAACGCTCAACCTCCGCTTCACTCCAACTATGGAAACCAGATGATGTGTGGATTTTAGTGACACCAGCGCATGGATTGAATGTCGCAAGCTCCGCCGCAATCGCCCAATTGAATAAGGCTCGCAGATATTTAACCAATTTGTCAGCTGCGCCGGGCGTCTCGCCCCGCTTCATCTGGCTCGCTTCGATATCGGATTTCCGAATTGTCTTGAAGGGCAATTTGCCGACGTTGTTGCAGTATCGCTTGAGTACGCTCTTCTTATCTTTTTTCGTCGCCGGCGAATGGCTTTGAAACGCTTTTGAGCGGTAGTAATTTTCCACTAGCCATAAGACAGAACCAGGCTCAATACGCGCTATCAGAGGCTCATCTTTGCGGCCGCGATCCCCTGACATTACGCGATGGTACTCGGCCGTGAACTCCTGCGTCACACTGCCATTCTTGTCGCGATACGGAGATTTCATCCGATATTTCGGAAGGCCAGGGATACGAATATAGAAGCGCTCGTTTCCCCGTCGATCCACATCAACAGAGCAGTACCTAAAAGGGACACGACGCTCAGCCAACCGCGTGGTCAAACGGGTTTTCACAATCGTCATCCTCTTCGACATTGCGATGTAATTCAACGAGTTTGCGCCAAGACGATAAAACATCTCCGGTGTCCCACCGGCGTAAGGCGCCAATCTTGATCCCTCGCGGCATCCATCCTCGCCTCACCCATTCGTCAAATGTCGACGCTGATATGTCTAGCAAAGCAGCTGCTTCGGGGCGACTCACTGCGATCGGAAGAGAGACGGCATTCGGAATGCGGCTTTGGAGACTTGCCATTACTTTTAACGCCTCACGAACAACTCTAAAAATCTACGCCTTAAGGGGTACCTCGTTGCCCCATCATAGGCCATCAAACACACTTTCAAATTGTAGAATTTACCCTACGAACAAAAAGTGATCACGCCTCGACTAGCGCGCCATACAGCGCTTTCTGCACTGCAACGGCTAAGACGGCTTTCAAGTGTTTCGCCTTGATGGGATCAGAACCGCCGACCCGCTGAAATTTACCGTGACGCTGCCCATTTTATCCAAGATAGAGAGAAAAGATGACGGTGATGAGCGCCTTGGCGTGAATTGTCCGCTATAAGTCCCGTTGCTGCCTGTCGGTGCATGACGCAAGCCATATGATCGAGGCATCGCATCCGGAGAACCGTCATGCATCAAGACACAGCCCTCTTCGTCATCGACGCCCAAGAATCGTTCCGCCAGCGCTCCTATTTTCGCGAGGATGAGTTTCTCCCCTACATTGCACGCCAACAGGCGCTGATCGATGGCGCGAAAACGGCCGGCATCCCCGTCGTCCAGATATTCCATGTAGATCCGTGCGGCCCCTTTAGTGAGGCGTCGGGCCATGTGCGGACCATTGCACCTCTCAAACTCGAGGCGAATATCACCTTCCAAAAGACCCGGCACAGCGCACTTGTCGGCAACGGTCTTGACGTGTGGCTGACGGAACACGGCATTCGCAGGATCATCATCTCGGGCATCCGCACAGAACAATGCTGCGAGACGACCACGCGCCACGCCTTGCGGGCCGCTTCGCCCGTATCGCGACGGTCGAAGAGGCACTTGCGGGCGAGCATAAGGACGTAGCCGCATGATTGCAGCCGAGGGCGGGCAGGTCATACCGTTTTTTGTCCTGGTTCCGCCCCGGGCGCTGCTTCTCGATATCGCCGGACCGATGGAAGTGATGCGCAATGCCAACCTGGTCCAGTCCGACACCCGCTTCACCGTGACCTATATCGGGGTCTCGCCCGCCATGGAAACCTCCATCGGGCTCAGGCTGGCGGATATTGAACCACTTCCGATGGAACTTCCCGACGGGCCCACTATGGTCGTCTCCGGCGCCGTCGACCTCATGATGACCGGTCGCGACGATCGCAAGGGCGATGCCGTTGATGAGGCTGAGATCACCGGTGGCTGGCGCGCGCGATCCGGCCGGGCATTCGGCTCGTCACCGTCTGTTCCGGTGCGTTGCTCGCGGCGCTTGCTGCGCCTGCTGGAAAGCCACGAATGCACAACCCACCATTCGACACTCGATCAACTGGCCAGATTCGTGCCAACGGCACGGGTCCGCGCCAATCGCCTTTTCGTCGAGGACGGAGAAAGATTGACCAGCGCCGGCGTGACGGCCGGCATCGACCTCATGCTGGCGATCATCGCAAAGGAAATCGGCCACGGAGCCGCGACTGCCGTCGCCCGCAATCTCGTTGTCTACCTCCGGAGAACCGGTGCAGACGCACAATTGGCACCCTGGCTGGAAGGACGCAACCATATCCATCCCGCAGTCCACCGCGCGCAGCATGCCATCGCGGCTGATCCGGCTCGCGGCTGGTCGGTGCAGACGCTGGCGGATGTCGCGGCCACCAGCCCGCGCAACCTCTCCCGGCTTTTCAGCGATCACACCGGCACCAGCGTCACACTTATGTGAACCGCCTGCGCGTCGCGCTGGCAAGGGGACCTCATCAAGGGCACCCAGCTTTTATCGACGTCGTCGCCAAGCGCGCCGGCTTCACGTCGACCCGGCAATTTCGCAGGCCCTGGGGCCGCTTCAACGCCAGTGCGCGGCGGCGGGCGCGGGATGAGGCAGCAACCGTCCCAGATATATAATTGATCCGCATATTCGACATCATGCGCCAAGGCGGGCGTTGAATATTGTGCAGGTAGCTCCCGCAGTAATCGACAATGTCCGCATAGCAGCAGCGCAAATATCTTAAATATCTGGAAATCCAGATATTCTGGAGATCCAGTTCGGAGATTGTCTATGCGCCACTACACGACGGGTGACCTCAACAAACAGGTCGGCGATGTCACAGATGCGGCGAGCCGCGAGCCAGTGGTTCTCATCAAGCACAGGAAACCACGCTTCGTGTTGATGAGCTACGAGTATTATCAGCGCCTTTGCACCGGTGGCGATCCTCGCAAGGCTCATCTTGCCTCGAACATGCCAGATAAGCATAGAGAGCTGTTTAGTTAGGAAATAGATCGACTGGCGCGTGGTGAAGGGTATGGCGATGAGCCGTGAGTTCCTTCCCAGCCAAATCATTTCCTATCCGTATCTATGGGGCTGGCAAGATGAGCATGGCGAGACAGAAGGACGCAACCGCCAAAGTCCGACCGCGCCGCCTTGGAAATTCCGGATACGGAAGCGCGTCGAGCCGGCCTGAGCGATCTGAAGCGCTGTTGAGTGATGGTCGATGAATATAATTACGATGTCGCCGAACGCTCCTGGTACGTTGAGCCCGACGAAAAGGTCCTTGGTCGTTTTAGCAGGGCGTTCATGATCAAGATCGCAGCCGCATTTGGCGAAGCTTCCAAAAAATCTGGCCGCCGGATCAACCGAATGGATTGATCCGTTCGGGCCGATCCTTGCGAGTTCGTCATTCGATACCAAGCCTGACGGGGGCAACGACGACTACGCGATGGCGACGGCTCTTGAGATGGTGTGAACCAACGCCCTGCGGATTTACTCGTCGACCGTTCCGCAAACGCCTCTATGAGCCTGGGAACGCGCAGTGATCACTGATGCAGGTTTACAACTGCCACAAAAGAAGACAATTGCACTCAAATTAAATCCAGGGTCCGGCCTAGAAAGGCGCCGCGCCGTGCTTTAGCGATCTCCTACGTATGTTGGCGACTTTCGCGAACGACGAGAATGGCCGGCTCAATCCCGATGACGACTAAAATCGCCCGACTGCTGAACTCCTTCGTGCATCTGAAACCCCAGTTGATCGCAACAGCGCGTCAGCGGCGGATCAATCAGTCGTCGGCGGAAGATCTTATCCAGGATGCGTGGATCAAGGTGCAGACCGCGATGCCGGAACATCGCATCGAAAATATTGCCGGATATATTCACCGGACCGTTTCCAATACGACGATCGACCATTTGCGCCGCGAAAAGCGCCGTCGCGAAATCGATGCCGAAGTTCAGGATATCTTGCGCGAGGACATCGAAGACCGTTCCCCTGAACGCGCCTACATGGCCAGGCAGACACTCGACGCGGTGACCGAAACTCTTGAAGCAATGCCGGAGCGCTCGCGCCGGATATTTTTGATGAACCGGATGGATGGCCTCAGCCATAAGCGGATAGCCGAGCTTGAGGACATCACCGAGGAAGCCGTCTATTATCACATCCGCCGCGTTCTCGAACGTCTGGCCTATTTGCGCCGCGAGATGGATGCGTGAAACCGTTTCGGCGGATCGACCTTTGACGCCTGTGTGATAAGACCGTCGACATTCAATCCCTTTTACGAAAACGCTTCGATATAAGAGCATGAGCGACACCGACCACGATCGACCGGAGAACCATCGCGCTGCACTTGATGCGCGTGACTGGCTCGTGCGCCTGACGTCCGGATCGCTCAGCGCTGCCGAGCTTGAACAGTTCAGGCTTTGGCGGGACTGTCGCCCCGAACATCGCACTGCGTTCGAGCACGAGCGACGGTTCTGGAACCAGCTCGACCGTCTGGTGCAGCCGGCCGGAAATGTCGCACGAATGCAGACTTCCAGCCTGACGCGCCGCTCCCTGATTGGCGGCGGCGTGGCCCTTGCCGCTGCGTCGGCAGGCTTTGTCGCCGCTCCGCGCGTCTCACTCTGGTGGCAGGCCGACTTTATCGTGCCCGCCGGAAGCCAGCGCGAGGTGCCACTGCCGGACGGCACGATTGCGGCTGTGAATACCGGCGGGGCCCTCAAGGTCGACTTCCGGGTGGGCCTGCGCCTCGTCCATCTCCTGCGCGGCGAAGCGGAGTTCCGCATTCCACCTGCCGCCGATGGCAGCCCGTTTCGCATTGCCACCGGTGGCGGCAACACGGACATGCAGGATGGGCACCTAACGATCGGCAATGCCGACGACCTGACGACCGTTGCCGTTGTTGCCGGACATGCGGCCGTCTACAGCCCGCTTGCGCCGGACGAAACCGCCTTGTCACACAGGCCCCGCGTCGATCTCGCACCGTCACAGCAAACAATGTATCTGGCTGGCGCGAATCCCGGCCAGCCCCGCACTGCCGACCTGGAGATGCTCCTCGCCTGGCGGCAGGGAAAGATCATCTTCGAAGGCAAGTCTTTTGCCGCCGCCATTTCCGACATCGGTCGTTATGTTGCCGAACCGGTCATCCTGCGGCCGGGCATCGATCGCGAGCTTGCCGTCAGCGGCATATTTTCCACCGCCCAGCCTCTCGCTGCGTTGCAGTCTCTTGCCAAGACGCAAGCACTGTCTGTCCGACGCATTCCCGGCATCGCGGTCATTCTTGCCTGAAATCGAAAATAATTCCGCAAACCTCTTTAGGTGAATCCTTCCGCCAATCGTCAACATTTCAAACACGGCCAGAAAGGCCGGTGTCGGAATGATTATCAGTGCGTAGGGGCGACGGAATGAGGGACTATCAAAACGGCAGGCGGCATCAGGCCTCGGGCGCTACGGTGCTGCGAATGCTGATGGCGGGTGTGGCGATCTGCGTCGCAGGCGTGGCAACGGTCGGCATCAGCACGCCGACGATGGCGCAGATGAGCCAGACCTTCGGTTTCGACATTCCATCGACTTCGCTATCGCGGGCGCTGCGACAGTTTTCGCAGCAATCCGGCGTGCAGGTCGCCTACAGGACGGCCATTGCCGCCAATGCCGCAGCACCATCCGTGAAAGGTCAATTGACACCACAACAAGCGCTCTCGACACTGCTTGCAAGTTCAGGTCTGAGATACAGCTTTACCGGCAGCGGCGCGGTCACCATCCTTGCCGCCGATGCCGCAGCCGGCCCTGCTGACAACACAGGAGCAACAGTCCTCAACACCATCGTCGTTGCTGGCACCGGCGGCGCCTTCGACCGCGTCGAAGGTTATCGCGCCGACAGCTCTTCTTCCGGCGCAAAGACCGACACCCCGATCATCGAAACGCCGCAGTCGATCAGCGTCGTGACGGCAGACCAGATCGCCAACCAGCGCGCGACCTCGCTGTCCGAGACACTGGCTTACACACCGGGCATCGCCACCCAGTCCGGCGGGTTCAGCCGTATGGTCGACGATTTCATGATCCGCGGCTTCAACACCGCCAGCGGCAATACAGGCACGCTGCGCGACGGCATGAAATTCCAGTCGAGCGTTTATGACGGCGGCCAGGAGCCTTACGGGCTGGAACGCGTGGAGGTTCTGCGTGGGGCGTCTTCCGTCCTCTACGGTCAGGTCGCACCGGGCGGTATCGTCAACGCCATTTCCAAGCGCCCGACGACAACACCGCTGCACGAGATGAACCTCGAATACGGCAGCTATAACAGAAAACAGATTTCAGCTGATTTCGGTGGTCCGGTCGATGCGGATGGCGTGCTGTCCTATCGCCTCACCGGCCTTTACCGCGATGCCGACAACTGGGTCGACAATACGTCCGACAACAAGGCCTATATCGCGCCTGCCCTGACATGGAAGCCGGACGAAACGACGTCGCTGACGCTGCTCGGCAGCTATCAGCATGTCGATACCGGTTTCGCGCCGCCTTACCTTCTTTCGGATATCACATCGGGCAAACTGTCTCGTGACACGTTTACGGGTATCGACAATTTCGACACCTACAAATCCGACATCTATACCATCGGCGGCATGTTCGAACATGAGTTCGATGACGGCCTGAAGCTGCGCAGTTCCGCGCGCTATTTCCACGCCGATATCCAGTGGAACTACATGATGCCGAACGTAGCACCGATCAGCGCTGGCGGCGTGATGACACGTCTGGCATCGGAGCGACCCGAGACATCCTACGGCATCACATCCGACAATTCGCTCGAATATACGTTCGATGCCTTCGGGGCCGAGCATACGCTGCTTGGCGGCTTCGATTTTTACCGCCGCTCTTATGACAGCCACCGCTACCGCGGCACCGCCAGCCAGCTGAACCTCAATACCGGCGTCAACAGCAGCGGTCCCAATGTCAGTTATGCCGTCGATCGCGGCTCGGACAGCATTGGCGATCAGTATGGCATCTACCTACAGGACCAGATAAAATTCGACGATCACTGGATCCTGCTGCTCGGCGGACGTCACGACTGGGCCGACGGCAGCACCAAGAGCTACCAGACCGGCGTCGTGACCAACCAGCGTGACAACGCCTTCACCGGACGCGCTGGCCTCGTCTATCTCTTCGACAACGGCGTTGCGCCTTATGTCAGCGTCAGCCAGTCGTTCCTGCCGCAGGTCGGCTCCGATTTCCTGACCGGCAATGCCCTCAAGCCGAACGAAGGCCTGCAATACGAAACCGGCATCCGGTATCAGCCGCTCGGCACCAACCTCCAGTTCAGCGCCGCCGTTTACGATCTCAATCAGAAAAACGTCGTCTCCTACAACTCGAGCGGCAACGCCTATCAGCTTGGAGAAGTGCATTCCCGTGGTCTCGAACTGGAAGCGCGCGGCGATATCGGCAACTGGGGCCTCGTTGCGGCCTACACGTTCACCGATGCCGAAATCACGGCAAGCGCAAAAGCCGCGGAAATCGGTGAGCAGGTCGCGCTGGTGCCGCGCCACAGCTTTTCGATCTGGGCCGATTATGGCCTCGACGACCTTGGCCTAGAAGGCGTACGCCTTGGTGGCGGCATGCGTTATATCGGCAAGACAAACCTGACCGACAGCGTGATCGACGGTCCGAGCTATGTCCTGTTCGACGCCATGGCCAGCGTCGATCTCGGCAAGCTCAATGCGGATCTCGAAGGCCTGGATTTCAAGGTCAATGCCCGCAACCTCTTCGATCGCAAGTATTATACCTGCGTTTCGCTGGATGGCTGCCGTTTCGGAGAACCGATGACGGTTTCGGCAACTTTGTCCTACAAGTGGTAATGCGTTTGCCAATCAGCAGGCGCAATATTCTGGAGGCGGCCTTGGCCGCTCCCTTTGTCATGCTGTCCGGACGATACCCGCACGCACAATCTCCCAATCCGGGATCCCCGCAACGGCTGGTCAGCCTCGACTTGCTGATCACTGAACTTTTGCTGACATTGGGCGAGGGGCCGGTCGCCGTTGCCAATATCCCGCTTTACCGCCGGCTGGTCGCCAGCCCTGCCCTGCCCGAGAGCGTCGAGGATCTCGGCCCTCTCAACGAACCCAATCTCGAATTCCTGCAAAGTCTCGCGCCCACACGGGTGCTCGTGGCCGACTGGCAGGCACCCGGCCTAATGCCCCTGATGCGTATCGCACCGGTTCTGCCGATCAAGGTGTTTGCCGGACGAACCCCGGCGCTCGAGCATTGTGAAACCCTGCTTTCAGACATGGCCGAACTAACCGGTCGAAAGATGGAGGCGAAAACAGCCATCACCGCGACCAATGCCGCGATAGACGCAGCACGATCCACGCTGAGTGGCTTTTCCAGACCTGTCTACATCTGTCGTTTCAACCGCGACGGCCGCAATATTGCATTGTTCGGCGGCAATGGCATGCTGGGTGACGTCGCGAACCGGTTGAACCTTCGCAACGCCTACAAAGGCCGGGTGAACGGCGCCGGCGTGACCAACGCGCCGCTGTCACGACTGGCAGACGAACCCGATGCTGTCATCGTCCATTTCGACCGAGGGGCGGAAACCGATGTTGCGTTGGGGCGTCTGGAGGAAAGTGCGCTGTGGCACGCCCTGCCCGCGGTGCGCAAAGGCCGTGTCGTGCGCATGCCGGTGATCTATCCCAGCGGCGGCCTGCGCTCGGCGGACCGTTTTGCTACCCAGATCGGCACACAGCTTGCGAAATTTGCCGATGGCTGAAACCTCATATCTCCCGTCCCGACTGCGCCGCCTGTTTTTGCCCTTCATTTTGACGATAGCGGCAGTGCTACTGTTTGCCGGTTATCTGTGCATGAGCGGACTTGCCGAAGCGCTTTCGCTTTCTTCCGCACCGAATGCCTCTTTGCAATCGGTGCAGCTTTTTTACGGAGCGCTGCCCCGCGTCATCGTCGCATTGGCGGCAGGTGGCCTGCTGGGCTTGGCAACCACACTCATGCAGCAAGGGCTAGGCAACCCGCTTGCTGAACCTGGAACGATAGGGCTTCTGTCAACGAGCCGTCTGACCGTCGCCGTCGCACTCATTTGGCTACCCGCCTTTGCGGGCGGTTTTGTCCTGCCGGTTCTGGCCGGCTCGCTTTTTGGGCTTGTCATCCTGCTCGGCCTCTCGTGGCGCCGAAAGCTGTCACCACTTTTTCTCATCCTCAACGGGCTGGTACTCGGCCTCGTCTGCGATGCCGTCACCTCGATGCTCATCCTCACCCATTACGAGGACATCGCCGATCTGCTTTTATGGCAGTCGGGCTCGCTGGTGCAGGATAACTGGCAGGTCGCGCGCCTGTTGAGCGTGTGCCTTGCCGCTGTGTCGATCATCACTATCCTTTTGCGCAAGCCTCTGTCCCTGCTCGATCTCGACGATACCGCTGCCAGAAGCCTTGGTCTGTCGCCGATGATGGCAAGGCTTGCGGCAATCGGACTTGCCACGGTCGCTGCGGCCGCGGTTACCGCCCATGTCGGCCTGCTCGCCTTTGTTGGACTGGCCGGTGCGGCCCTTGCACGGATTTGCGGCGCACGCGGCTTTGCCGACCGCGCCATGTTTTCCGCACTCCTTTCGGCAGCCCTTCTGTTGCTGACCGACCAGACCATGCAAATTGCCGAAATGGTCATGGCAATCCCGGCGGGCACGGTAACAGCGCTCTTTGCCGCTCCGCTCCTTTTGTACCTTCTGCATTCGGGACGCATTCAGCAGCAAACCGAGCGCGCATTCGATCTCCACGTTCCACACCGCATTGTTCCAACGCGGAGCATCCTTCTTGGCCTGACAGCCGTCTTCGTTTTCGCCATCCTGCTCGCACTGATGGTCGGACGGGCGCCGCAGGGTTTTACCTGGGCAACAGCGAACGAATTCTCGCAACTTCTGCCATGGCGCTGGCCGCGTGTGACCGCAGCGCTTGCTGCAGGCGGCATGGTCGCACTGGCCGGCTGCCTGATGCAGCGCATGACCGGTAACCATCTGGCCAGCCCCGAACTGATCGGCGTCTCGTCGGGCGCGACGCTAGTCATGCTGCCGGTGATCTTTTTCCTGCCGCCGCTCAGTCGCAGCCAGACCATGCTGGTTGCCGCCATCGGTGCCTTGCTTTTCCTCCTCATCGCGCTGCGGCTGGCACGCAGGTCGCAATACGCGCCTGAAAAACTGCTGCTCACCGGGCTGGCGATCACCGCGCTCAGCGGCTCGCTTCTTTCCTCCGCCATCTATTTTGGCGATATACGCCTGACGCGACTGATCGGCTGGCTGTCCGGTTCGACCTACGCGGTGACCGCGGCAGATGCGATGATCGCGCTTGGCCTGCTCGCGGCGGCAGTAGCGGTGCTGCCGCTGATACAGCGCTGGCTCGGCTTGATGCCGCTCGGAGAACCTGTCGCCGCCGCCCTCGGCGTCGAGATCAGGCTTGCGCGCCTTTGCATCATCATTCTCGTTGCACTCCTGACCGGCGTTTCTACGGTCATGATCGGACCCGTGACCTTTGTCGGGCTGGTCATTCCGCATCTCGTCAGGCTGATGGGCCTGCGCAAGCCACTAGCACAAACCACCGGCTGCGTCCTTGCGGGCGCAACGCTGATGATCGTATCCGATTGGATCGGAAGAACCATCGCCTTTCCGTGGGACATCCCGGCGGGACTGGTGGCAAGTGTCGTAGGTGCCATGGTCTACGGCATTACCACGAGCCGAAGCAGCAGATGATCCCAGAACTTTCCCATATATTTCAAGGCCCGTTTGGCGCGCTCGGTGAAACCTTGAGCATCGACATCGCCCCGACGATGCCCCTTGGCAACTTTTGCTCCTCGCCGCAGTTGCACAACACCCTCGACATATTTGCGCGGCGTTGGCCCGAACGCGATCCGAGAGTGGTGGCGACGCAGTGGTCGAAAACCTATTTTTCGACCCTCCTTCCCGCGGTCCTTCTGCCTTGCCTGCTGCATGACTGGCATCTGCCGCTTTCCCCGCAGAAAATGGGCATCCGCATATCAGCGGCCGGTGCGGTGTCGGGGTTTGAGCTCCCGTCGTCCGGTGGACACCGCAATGCGCAAGAAAAAGCGTCCGGACGCTTCGACTTTCTGGTAGCCGATCACTTGCGACCAATCATAGAGATGCTGGCCGCTGCTACGCCACTGCCCGCCAAAGTTCTCTGGAGCAATGCCGGAAACGTCTTCGAGAATGTTGTCGGCCGGGCATCCAGCCTGCTCGGCCATGACCATCCGGCGGTCCGCGAGGCCATGGCCATCATGGCAGACAGGCGGAATGCCACGGGCCGGGCCAATCCGCTGTTCGAGCCGATCCGCTACATCAACGAGGGCGGTAAAAACATGCGGCAAAGGCGGATCTGTTGCCTGCGGTATTTCACGCCGGAGCTCGGATACTGCAAGTCCTGCCCCAAGCCGGGTCCAGAACCGGATGGTGGTAGTTGAACTGTCTTAAGGTCTTGAACAGATTCGAACCAACAACCCGTCAATTTCACAGAGTTCTGTTGACCTATCAGCTCTTGCGATTCTCTAGCAGTATGGCAATCGTGAGTACGACTTTAGGCGGTCTGGTTCCTAACGCGCAAACCGGTCACGCGATCGGAGCACAGATTAGGTTCGCTGGCCTGACCATACATAATGCGGTTTACGTCGTTTACGCGTGTTTGAAGCAATATGAATCTGCTACAAATGCAGTGGAAGATCGCACTCCTCCGCAGGAACAGAACAGCAAATCAGCGCTTCCCATCTGCAACTTGGTAGTTGGGCTCGGAAAGATAGCTCACCGCGCCTTCAGAATTTTTGTCCGGCAATCACCACATCGACTAGCTCGGCAACTGTATGCGAGTTTAGCCCTCGTTTTCGGCGAGGTTCAGGAGAGGGCCGTCGTCGGGCTTCCAGCGCCCTTCCTTTGCCGATTGCGCAAAGATCACGCGGGGGGAGCGGCCGGTTATTTCAAAAGGCTTACCCATGAGATGGCCCAATCAGTAGCCTGCGTCATCCTGCAGGTCGCGCTCGGCGCGCTCCACGGCACTCGCATTGAGAACGCGCCGCATCAGTGCAACGGCAACCGCACGGGTTCGGAGATTGTAGCGACTCTCGTCATCGCCATCCTCCTGATAAACTTCGAGCTTCTCATAAAGCTGCTGGAGACGGTTCTGCACGGTACGCAGCGACAGCTTTTTTCGGCTGGCGATGGTCTTGTCGGTCAGACCCAACGCAACATCGACAAGGATTTCATATTCGGCATCGCTTAGCCCGTGTCCTGACCCCATTCCCTTCTGCTGGATGCCGCGTACTTCGCGGTCGATCACGCATTGCGACTCCAGAAATACGCTGCGCAAAGCCAGTTTCAGGCGCTCTTCGGATGTGGATTTCAGGACATACCCATAGGTTGCACCTTCCGGGACAATCCGCGAAACACCGCGTACATAGGCCTCGTCGGAATAATTGGACCAGAACAGGATCTTTGTATCGGGCCTTTCCCGCCAGATGGTGCGGGCAGCCTCTATGCCGTTGCGTTCGTTCATCTGCAGGTCCATCACCACGAATTCGGCGCGCAGTTTTCGTGCCTCTACCTCGCCCAGCCGGCCGTTTTCGCTCTCCGTCACCGCATCGCATTCCGGCAGCGCCGAGCGCACCGCTTCATTCAGATAGGAGCGATGCAGCGCATCGTCCTCGATGATCAGCACCTTCATTCCGCTGCCTCCGTTTTCAATGCATGTCTCAACGGAAGCGTCACCTTCACCATCGTTCCCTTACCGCCGGGATTTACCGCCATCTCCAGTCGTGCCGAGATCAGCCTTGCCCGGGTTTTCATATTATCGATGCCGCGTCCCCGCAGATCATGAGAGGATACCAGTCCGTTTCCATCATCACTGACGTCGAGCGAGACAGCGCCATCGTCGGCCCGCAAAGTCACGGTCACCATGTCCGGCTGTCCATGACGGATGGCGTTGTTGACCGCCTCCTGAACGATACGAAACAGCGCAGTTGCGACGGTCCGGTCGAGATCGACAAGCGTTTCGCCCGCCAGATCGATCACCTGCCAGCGCACCGGCAGCCCGCTTTCGCGCACCGAACGTTCCAGATGGTTTTCGATCGCTTCGGCCACGCCGAAAAGCTGCAACACTGTTGGCTTGGCCTCCTCGATGATCTGACGCAGGTCATGCATGCATTGCTGCAAGGCGCGACAGAACGGTTCCAGCGCATCGCCCTGTATTGTCCCTTCCCCGGTCAGCCGCTCGATGCGACGCGTCAGGCGCGTCAGGTCCGCCAGCGTCTGGTCGTGCAGATCCATGCCGATGCGTTGCCGTTCGGCTTCCAGCGCCTCGGTCAATTTCAGCGCACCCAGCCGCAAGCCCTCTTCCCGCGCCCGCGCCTCTGTTTCGATCACCGCCGAAAGCTTGGCCTGCTCGGCGGCTCGAAGTGCGAAGAAATAAGGCGCGAGAAGGTCGGCTACCGCGCGCGCCTTCTCGACGTCTTCCATGTCATACCGACCGCGCTGCCGCGACGAACAGCTCAGCGCCCCGATCACATCACCCTGCGCCTTCAGCGGCACATGCACACGACTGCGCAGGGAAAGTTCGATGATCGGGCTGGAAAATGCGCCATCGAAATGGAACCGGGGATCACTGCAGGCATCATCTGCCAACAGGAAATCCACTTCCCCTGCCAGCAACGTGCGAATGGGACTGCCGCTCAAAAGCGCCGGTGGCTGCCGGCTCCAGGCGGTTTCAAGCCCGCTTTCGTAGGCAATGTGGTATTTGCCATGCACCATCTTGATGCAGACATCGAGGTGGTCATGCGGAATGATATGCCGGATCTCCTCGGCAACCGCCTGGATGATCGCGTTGAAATCCAGCTGACCCGCCAGCAGCCTAGAAATGCCTAAATAGCGGTCGAACAGCGCATTGCGCCCCAGATCGAGCATGGTTTGGACCTCCTCCCAGTCCGTCCCGTCATTTAGCGCCAGCTTTTTCAGCTTGTCCTGCGGGAACCCGCAAGTCAGTGACGGGCGCCCGCAAAAGCGGTGCTCGTATGCGCCTATACAACATGAATATTCTCCTCCATTCTCGATTTACTGAGCAAGAGGGGCTCAGGGCAATGTTTATCTGCGGACAACCGTTGAGGAGCGGCCCGAAGATATTTTGTGGGATTTTTGGGAGGAAATCATGACCATCAGAATGATGCTGGCGGCATCCGTCGCATTTGCTTGCCTTGGCGGCACGGCGTTCGCCGATACGTCGTCCAAGAAGATCGCGTTGTCCAACAACTACGCCGGCAATTCCTGGCGTCAGGCGATGCTGACCAGCTGGGACAAGATCACCAAGGAAGCCGTTTCCAAGGGTGTAGTCGCAGCAGCCGACCCGTTCACCACGGCGGAAAATCAGGCGACCGAACAGGCAGCCCAGATCCAGAACATGATCCTGCAAGGTTATGATGCGATCGTCATCAACGCCGCTTCACCGACCGCGCTCAACGGCGCCATCAAGGAAGCCTGTGATGCCGGCATCACCGTCGTGTCCTTCGACGGCATCGTGACCGAACCCTGCGCCTGGCGTATCGCCGTCGATTTCAAGGCGATGGGTGAAAGCCAGATCGATTATCTCGCCAAAAAACTGCCCAAAGGCGGCAACCTTCTTGAGATCCGCGGCCTTGCCGGCGTTTCCGTCGATGACGAGATCCATGCTGGCATCGAGGCCGGCGTGAAAAAGAACCCACAGTTCAAGGTGGTCGGTTCCGTCAATGGTGACTGGGCGCAGGACGTTGCTCAGCGTGCCGTGGCCGGTGTTCTGCCGAGCCTGCCCGAAGTGGCGGCTGTCGTCACCCAGGGCGGCGACGGTTATGGTGCGGCACAGGCTTTTGCCGCCGCCAAACGCCCGACACCGACCATCGTCATGGGCAACCGCGAGGATGAGCTGGTGTGGTGGAAGAGCCAGAAGGACAAGAACGGTTACGAGACCATGTCGGTCTCGATTGCCCCCGGCGTCTCGACGCTCGCCTTCTGGGTTGCCCAGCAGATCCTCGATGGCAAGGAGGTCAAGAAGGACCTCGTCGTGCCTTTCCTGCGCATTGATCAGGACAATCTCGAAGCCAACCTGAAAAACACCCAGAAGGGTGGCGTGGCGAATGTCGAATATTCGCTAGAAGATGCCCAGAAGGTCATCACTGCCAAGTAAGGCATCTCCAGGCTGCCGGGGTGAAAGCATAGGCCTTTCGTCCCGGCACAGCTTTGCGACACACGAACGATAGCGATCGCATGACAGAACCCTTGCAACGCGAAGAGGTGGTGGCCGCCCGTGCCATCAAGGTGACCTTCGGTGCCGTCAAGGCGCTTGATGGCACCGACCTCGTCATCCATTCCGGCGAGTGTGTCGGCCTTGTCGGCCATAACGGCGCCGGCAAATCGACCATCGTCAATGTCATCAATGGCGGGCTTTCTCCGCATGAGGGCACGTTGGCCTACGCTGGCCAAGAGGTTCACGGCATTTCTGCCGCCCGCGCCAACGGGGTGCGCTGCGTTTTTCAGGAACTGTCGCTCTGCCCCAACCTGACCGTCAATGAGAATGCCCGCATCATGCATGCGGAACTGAAGGGCTGGAACTGGCGCAGCCGCGCTAGCGAACTCGTCCGCCGGCAGTTGCAGAAAATCTTTCCCGGTCATGCCATCGATTGCGACAGCACGGTCGACGACCTGTCGATCGCCGAACGGCAGATGGTGGAAATCGCCATCAGTTTCGCAGGCCTGAACCAGAGGCCAAAACTCGTCATTCTCGACGAACCGACCTCTTCGCTGGATGCCGGCCTTGCCGCCCAACTGATGGCCTATGTCCGCACCTTCATCGCCGAAGGCGGCTCGGTGCTTTTGATCTCGCATATTCTCGGTGAAATCCTGTCCACATGCGACCGTATCGTGGTGATGAAGGATGGCCACGTCGTCGCGGATCGTGCAGCGCGCGAATTCAATACCCACAGCCTTGTCGAGGCCATGGGCAATGTTGTGCGCGAGCAGGAGTTTTCACGCAAGGCCACCGCGCGCGCAGGTGCGCCAGTTCTCTCCATGCCGCCACATCCGCGGCACGGCATCGCTTTCGAAGCCTATCGCGGCGAGATGATCGGCCTTGCCGGTCTCGGCGGCCACGGCCAGACCGACGCTCTTCTTGACCTCTATCTGGAGCACAGCAGCAACTGGTGGCCGACGCGCAAGCGCGATATCGCCTTCGTCGCCGGCGATCGCAGCCTGAACGGCACGTTCCCGCTCTGGAGCATTCTGAAAAACCTGTCGATCGCCTCGCTCAGCCAACTGTCTTCCAGAAAGATGGTGAGCCAAAGCCGGGAAGCTACGCTCGGCGCCGGCTGGAAGCAGCGGATCGAAATCCGCACGCCGGATATGGACAACCGCATCCTGTCACTGTCGGGCGGCAACCAGCAAAAGGTGCTGTTTGCCCGCGCACTGGCGACCACTGCCTCGACGGTGTTGATGGACGACCCGATGCGCGGCGTCGATATCGGCACCAAGCAGGAGGTCTACGAGATTCTGCGAAGCGAGGCCGCCAACGGGCGCACCTTCATCTGGTATTCAACCGAGATGGACGAGATCCGCCTCTGTGACCGTGTCTATGTGTTTCGCGAGGGCGCCATCGTTGCCGAACTCGTCGGCGACGCGATCAGCGAGAAGAACGTGCTGGCCGCTTCTTTCAGCGAAGGAGAAGCCGCATGAAACTGTCCTCCGGCACCATCCGCCTGATCATTCCCGCCGCCTCGCTGGCACTGCTTCTGGCCGCCGTTTTCTACATGCAGCCGCGGGCGATGAGCTATACCGGCCTCAACCTGCTGTTCAACCTCGCCGTCCCGATTGCACTGGCGACCATCGCGCAGATGCTGATCATGTCCGTCAACGATCTTGACCTGTCGATGGGCACATTCGTCAGTTTTTGCGCCTGCGTCGCAGCAACCGTTCTGCAGAACTCGCCGCTTCTCGGCGTGCTGATCTTCATCGGCGCAATCGCCGCCTATGCCGGCATGGGCGTGTTGATCCATGTGCGCGAACTGCCGTCCATCGTCGTCACGCTCGGCATGAGTTTTGTCTGGGGCGGCCTTGCCGTGCTGCTTCTGCCCTCGCCCGGCGGCACCGCGCCCTCCTGGGCACGCGCCATCATGACCGCCAAACCACCGCTCGTGCCGATGGCGATCGTCGCCAGCATTCTCATCGCCGCCGTGACCCATTACATCGTCATGCGATCCTCCTTCGGCGTGCTGATGCGTGGCACCGGCGGCAATGACCGCTCGGTGGAACGTGCCGGCTGGTCGGTGATCGGCATCCGCGCCGCCACCTATGCGCTGGCCGGCCTGTTCGCCATCCTCGCCGGCATCGCTCTGGTGGGTCTCACCACATCCGCCGATGCCAATATCGCGCTGCGCTACACGCTGCTGTCGATCGCCGGCGTCATTCTCGGCGGTGGTGAATTCGTCGGCGGCAAGGTGTCGCCGATCGGCGCCGTCATCGGCGCACTCACACTGACGCTTGCCGGCTCCTTCCTGTCCTTCATGCGCATATCCCCCGACTGGCAGATCGGCGCACAGGGCGCCATCCTGATCGTCGTTCTGGCCCTGCGCCTTGCCCTCAACCGGTTGGAAAAGCGGGAGAAACATCAATGAACCTGCAGAAATTCCTGTCCGAAAAACCGTGGATCTGGTCGTTTGCCGCCACCATGATCGTCTGGATCACCACCGTCCTTTTCACCGGCGGCGCCAGTTCCTTCGGCCTGTCGCAGGCAGCGCTGACATTCGCCGCCTTTTCGGTGATCGTCGGCATCGGCCAGATGTTCGTCATCACGCTCGGGCCGGGCAATATCGATCTCTCGGTCCCGGCCACCATGACGCTGTCCGGCACGCTGGCGCTCAAGCTGATGGATGTGCAGGACGGCATGATCCTTTTCGGCCTCATGGCCTCTATCGGCATCGGCCTGATCATCGGGCTCGGCAATTACATCCTGATCAAGGCGCTGCGCATTCCGCCGATTATCGCCACGTTATCGATGAGTTTCATCGTCCAGTCGGTGGCGATCTGGAGCAATCGCGGCCTGCGCATCAAACCGCCGGAAACGCTTGCCGGCTTCGCGACATCGGGCCTGCTCGGCATCCCCAACATCGCGCTCGTGGCACTCGTGCTCTCCGTCATCGCCTGGGTTCTTCTGGAAAAATCCATCTATGGTCGCTGGATTTCGGCCATCGGCCAGAGCCGCTTTGCCGCCCGCATGGCCGGCATTCCGGTCGATGGAACCCGGCTCGTCACATACATGCTCTGCGCCGTACTCGCCTCTGTCTGCGGTTATCTGCTCGCCAGCTTTTCCGGTGGCGCGGCACTCAACATGGGCTCGGAATACCTGCTGATGTCGATCGCCGTGGTGGTGATCGGCGGCACGGCGGTTGCCGGCGGCAATTCCAACATTCCCGGCATCTGGGGCGCCTCGCTCTTCATGTTCCTCGTGGTGTCCATGCTCAACACCTACGGGTTTGGCGCCGGTTTCCGCCTCATCCTCACCGGTTTCATCATCATCGCCGTCATCCTGCTTGCCGGTGGCAAGAAGTCGATCCGCTGATCTCCGTTTCGAACATATCGATTGGAATAAAACCATGCCGCAGTCCTCTTCCATATACGAGATCCACGACGACCGTTTCCGCCACCTGATCGTCGGAACTTCCGATCTGGAGGAGCTGTATTCCGATTGCCGCTGGGCCGAAGGCCCGGTCTGGTTCGCCGATCTCGGCTGCCTGATCTTCAGCGACATCCCCAACCAGCGCATGTTGCGCTGGACGGAAGGAAGCGGCATTTCCACCTACCGCTCGCCCTCCAACTTCGCCAATGGCAATACACGCGACCGGCAGGGACGGCTTGTCTCTTGCGAACATGGCGGACGACGGGTGACCCGCACCGAGATCGACGGCGCGATCACCGTGCTGGCCGACAGTTTTGAGGGCAAACGCCTGAATTCGCCGAACGATGTCGTGGTCATATCCGATGGCAGCGTGTGGTTCACCGATCCCACCTACGGCATCAAGTCGGATTATGAAGGTTATCGCGCTGAGCCGGAACAGGCGACCCGCAACGTCTACCGGCTCGATCCGGCAAGCGGAAAACTCGACGCCGTGATTACCGATTTCGGCCAGCCCAACGGGCTTGCCTTTTCGCCCGACGAAAAGACGCTTTACGTCGCGGATTCGTCGTCCAGCCACGACACCAGCGCCCCACGCCACATCCGCGCTTTCGCTGTCGCTGAAGACGGCCATGTCGGTAACAGCCGCGTGTTCTGCGAACTCGACACCGGCCTGCCGGACGGCTTTCGCCTCGATATCCATGGCAATCTATGGACCAGCGCCGGCGATGGCGTGCATTGTTTCGGGCCGGATGGAAAGCTTCTCGGAAAAATCCTCGTGCCGCAGACGGTCGCCAATCTCACTTTTGGTGGGCCACGCAGAAACCGGCTGTTCATTACGGCAACGCGGTCTCTATACGCCGTTTACACGGCGACCAATGGCCATTCGCTCGGCTAACTACCTCCTTCGCGGACGACGGCAAGCCAAGCGGCTTCGCCGCCCCATAGATATCTGATTGTAGCGCTCAACTCGTCTTCTGCCTGCCCTGTCTTCAGCCGCGATAACGAGACCGGTTACAAATCCAGCTGAAGATCGCCACCCTCCGCCGGAACAGAACAGCAGATCAGTGCTTCCCTCTCCTCAACCGGATAGCTGGGCTCGGAAAGATAACTCACCGCGCCTTTCAGAATTTTCGTTCGACAATCGCCACATTGACCGGCCCGGCAACCGTATGCGGGGTTTAGCCCTCGTTCTTCGGCGATATCCAGGAGAGGGCCGTCGCCGGGCTTCCAGCGCGCTTCCTTTGCCGATTGCGTGAAGATCACGCGCGTGGGGACCGCGGCCGCCGGCTTGGTGGCGATCGAGGCAGGAGATACCGACTTGTCACGCTTGAGGCCTGATGGCCCGAATGCCTCCGCATGGATCCGGTTGTCCGCAATGTTCATCTTGCGCAGGCCATCATAGACCGCCTGCATGAAGGGCGCGGGTCCACAGACATAAAAATCATAGTCGCCGAACGGCAGATGCGCCTTCAGCAGGTCCATATCTATGTGGCCGACGACATCATGGCTCACCACGTCGCTGGTATCCGGCTGGCTGAGTACCCTGACATCGTGGATCGTCCCTTCGCTGCGCTCCACAAGTTCGCCGATTTCGCGATCGAACGCACGTTCCTCCTGCCTACGCGCTGATCTGAACAGCCATATGGGGCGGCGATGGCGGGTCCGGCCGCCCTCGTGAACGACATGGCGCAGCATGGACAGAAGCGGCGTGATGCCGATCCCGGCGCCGAGCAGAACCGCTGGCCGGCTGCGTTCCATCGCATCGATGGTGAACGCGCCGGCAGGCGCAAGCGCCTCGATCTCATCGCCCTCACGCAGCCCATGGAGAAACGTCGACGCCCTGCCCTCGCGCTTGATGCTCAGCCGAAAATAGCCGTCGGACGGCGCATTCGATATCGTGTAACTGCGGCGGATTACCTCATCGCCGTCAGTAATACGGATCGGCAGGTGCTGGCCTGCCATAGGCGGGACGAGTGCTTCGTCGTCCGCCGGAGCAAGATGCAGCGACCGAATAGTGGCGCTTTCTTCCACGATCTTGCCGATGCGCAACCGGCGCCATGTGCCGGCCTTTGCCGCAGCCGTAAGGCGGGACTGCGCTTCGTCCCATGTCCCCGTCATCAGGCTGCTTGGCGACATCCCGTTGTCTGCAAATGTCCACCGCAACGGCAGCGCATCCCGGCGCATGACGATCTTTTCGGGCATCACGCGCCACAGCCGCTCGGCACCTTCGAAGGCGGCGATCTCGGGCGAATCCAGAATGACTTCCACCCTGCCCGCCAGTTGCAGCACGTCTCCGGTGTCGTGGTCGACAAACAGGAGTCCGGCCCTCGGATTGACGAGGAAATTGCCGAGCGTGTTGAAAAACAGGTTGCCGTTGAAATCGGGAACCGTCAGGCCGCCGTCCGCATCGATGCGCAGGAAGCCCGGACGGCCTCCGCGGTGAGAAACATCCACCTGCCGCCCTTCGTCATCTCGGTCCAGATAGGACGCAACAAAAAACGAGGCTGCGGCCTCTATAATCCGCCGCGCCGGATCGTCGAGCCGATCGGACACGGACAGGTTGGACACATGCGGCAATGCCGGATCGCGTTTGAAGGCAAACTGCCGGTTCTGGATATAACGCGGGCAGTTTCCAAAACTTTGCTCGACGGCAACGGAAAAACCGTCGCCTTCGCCGCGTGTGATCATGCCGTTCATGCGGTTTCGGCGACGGGTAATGAGATCGATGCCGAGCAGGCCGATCGCATCGCCGTTTTTCATCCCCTCCTGCGCTGGATCGGACGGATCGCCGATCGCCTCGATATCGAGGGTAAGGGGATCCGGGGAAGACACGAAACCCGGCGCGCCGCTGCGAATGGTCGCCCAGGGAATACCTTGCGCATCCACGGTGCCGATCACGATAAAGGGCAGCAGCGGATAAAATTCGCGATGCTGATCGAGCAGGAAACGGCGCACGAATTTTCGACCCACCGTATCCATCTGCTCCGCAACACCCGCATGGCGCTGCAATTCCAGCTCGCCATCATGCCATGGTGAAGACAGTGTCAGGATGGCCTCGTGACCCTTTACCTTGTCGAGCATACCTGCCTCCATTCGTCGGGAAAAATGCGGCCGATGGGTTGGCCGGCCGCATGTCCGCAGTGTCAGGCGGCGAGACCGATCGCGGTCTTGGGGAACGGCACAAAACCCGGAAGCGCCTCGATCCGTGCCAGCCAGTGACGGACTTCCGGATGTGGCGCGAGGTCCACATTGCCTTCCGGCGCACTGACGATGTAGCTGTAGAGCGCGATGTCCGCGATCGTCGGGCGGCTGCCGGTGATAAACCGGTCCTGTTCAAGCTCGGCATTGATCAGGCCGAGAATGCGGTGCGCGCGGGAAATCACTTCGTCGGCTCGGAAATCTGCACCGAACACGGTGATCAGTCGGGCGGCTGCCGGGCCATAGGCGATCTCGCCGGCGGCAACGGACAACCATTTCTGGACTTTCGCAAGGTTCAGCGGATCATCCGGAAGCCAGTCCTTGCGGCCGAGTTTGGTTGCGACATAGACGAGGATGGCATTGGAATCGCTGACGGCGACGCCATCGTCCTCCAGCACCGGCACTTGGCCGAACGGATTGAGCTTCAGGAAATCGGGCTTCTTGTGCTCGCCGTTTGCCAGATCCACCTCGACGACTTCGGCCTTCAAGCCGAGCAGCGAGAGAAACAGCAGAGCGCGGTGGGCATGGCCGGAAAGCGGAAAATAGTAGAGTTTCATGAGGGGCTCCTTGAGATGGCGGAGCGCGAACTCCGATGACGCTCAGAGCCTAGCAACATCCAGATTCGTGATGTAGATACCGATTTTTTAACGTTTCCTCTCATTTTTCGGTAGGCTAATGGATCGTCTCGATGCAATGTCTGTGCTGCTGGCCGTGGTGGAAACCGGCAGCCTCTCCGCCGCCTCCCGAGCGCTGCACTCGCCATTGCCCACTGTCAGCCGCAAGATGTCAGAGCTCGAAGCCCATCTCGGCGTTCGCCTGATCACGCGAACAAGCCGCAGGATCATGCTGACCGAGGCCGGCGAAAGTTATGTTGCCGCCGCGCGGGAAATTCTCGGACGCGTCGAGGAGGCGGAACGCCGTGCCTCGGGCGAATATATCGCGCCGCGGGGGGACCTGATGATGACGGCACCGATCGTTTTCGGTCGCCTGCATATCCTGCCGGTCGTCACCGATTTTCTGAAGGCATTTCCCGACATTAATATTCGGCTCACCTTGAGCGACCGAACCGTCAGCCTTGCGGATGAACAAATCGATGTGGCGCTGAGGATCGGCCAGCTTCCCGAAAGCAACATGGTTGCAACGCGTGTCGGCGCCATGCGCACGACGGTCTACGCCCATCCGCACTACCTGAAGCGCCATTCCCGGCCGCTTCACCCCCGCGATCTCGGTGATCACCAGTCCATCGCTTTCGAGGGCGTGCTCTCGCATCGCTTCTGGACGTTTCGCGATGGCGCGCAGGATATTTCCGCGGCGATCAGGCCGCGCCTCTCGGTCAACACGGCCGAGGCTGCCGTGGATGCCGCAGCATCGGGGATCGGTGTGACCCGCGTCATGGCCTATCAGGCGAAAAGAGCGGTCGATGCGGGCCTGCTTGAGCCGCTTCTGGAAGACTTCGAACTGGAAGCTTCGCCCGTGCACCTCGTTCATCTCTCGCAAGGATCAATGCCGCTTAAGCTGAGGGCATTTCTGGATTATGCGGCGCCAAGGCTGAGGAAAGCCTTGGGCTAGGACATGCTCCCGGCCCATCTGCGACCGGTATCGCAGATGGGTTTGCGAGAGAGCAGCATAGACCCTTCTCGCGGGGCGAAGGGGCAAGCGGCACCACCTGCATTCCGTATGCGATGCCGCTGCAGACTAGTCGTCGTTGACAGATATCCTACAAGTGGATATGTTGACCTCATAACCGGTATTCAGATCGGATTAACAGCATGTCACTGAAGGCCATCAGACCGCTAACGCGTGCACCTCTGCTCCATATATCGGTGCAGGAGAGCCTGCGTGACTTCATCAGCGACAACGGGCTGACACCCGGAACCTTGCTTCCTGCCGAATCCGAACTGGCCAACCAGCTTGGTGTCAGCCGCAACTCGCTGCGCGAAGGCATCAAGGCGCTGGAATCGCTCGGCGTACTGGAGGCCCGTCGCGGCGTCGGTATTTTCGTGAAGGCGTTTTCCTTCGAACCGCTTCTGGACAATCTCGCCTATGGGCTTGGAGGAGCGTTGCGGCAGGTCGAGGAACTGATCGAAATCCGTCGCGTGCTTGAAGCCGGCATGATCGGCAAGTCGCTGGCGATGATCAGCGACGAGGATATCGCCGAACTGCGGGCCACCGTCGATCGCATGGGAGCTCACGCAAAACGCGGCGAGACCTTTGCCGACGAGGACCAGCAGTTTCACGCCCTGCTGTTCAGTTGCCAGAACAACGAGACCTTCACGCGGCTCATCGATATTTTTTGGCTGGCTTTCTACAAGGCATCCGATTTCGTCAATCTCGACACGGTCGATCCGATAGCAACGTGGAAGGACCACGCGGCCATCGTCGATGCCGTCGAGAAGAAGGATCTGGCCGAGGTGCAACGGCGGCTGGCCCGCCATTACGAGGGGATTTCGCGGGTCATCGCCGCAAGCAAGTCAGCAAGCTAATTTCAATTGTGGGAGGAGCACAAATGAAACGCATGTCCGGACTAACAACCGCCATCGCGCTTACCGCCATGATGGCGACGACAGCATTGCCGGGTTTTGTCGCACCAGGACAGGCCGCAACTTTATCCGGCGGTTTCGACGTCG
The DNA here is from genome assembly GCF_009617585.1 of Endobacterium cereale. Lineage (GTDB taxonomy): Bacteria > Pseudomonadota > Alphaproteobacteria > Rhizobiales > Rhizobiaceae > Neorhizobium > Neorhizobium cereale. The sequence continues at coordinate 32,638 of NZ_WIXI01000051.1, forward strand.
GCCCCGGCGGTTTTCAGGGCAATTTCAATCCGCTTGCCGCGACCAGCGGTTTTACCTGGCTGAGCGTCTATTTCGAACCGCTCGTCACCTATGACGAAAAGCTGCAGAAAGTGGTGGGCCTGCTGGCGTCGTCCTACGAGGTCAGCCCCGACCAGAAGACCTACACATTCAAGCTGGCGGATGCGAAATGGCACGACGGCAAGCCGTTCACCGCCAAAGACGCCAAATTCACCATGGAACTGGCGAAAAATGCCAAGACCGGCTCGGTTCTTGCCGCCCGCCTGACGGCGATATCCTCCGTGGAAGCCACCGACGATAAAACGCTTGTGATCAAGCTCTCGGCCCCGTCGGCCAGCCTGATGGACGCGCTGACCAAGGTGATGATGCTGCCGGAACATGCGCTGTCACAGATCCCGGCCGATCAGCTGGCGAAAAACTCCTGGTGGTCTACCGCACCGATCGGCACCGGCCCATTCAAGTTCAACAGATACGTGACCGATCAATATGTCGAACTGGCCGCCAATACCGAGTATCGCGGTGGCAAGCCGGCGCTGGAAAAGGTGATCAACCGCTATTTCGCCAATCCGGCAGCCGCGATCGCCGCCCTTCGGGCCGGTGAAATCCAGTTCACCTATGTGGACAGCAACGACCTCAACGCCTTCCGCGACAACAAGGACTTCCGCATCATCGAAGGAGATTCCTTCGTCGTCAACTATCTTGGCTTCAACCACGATGCACCGATCTGGAAGGATCTGCGCGTCCGCCAGGCGGTGATGTATGCGATCAACCGCGATGCCATCATCCAGAGCCTCTATGGCGGCGCGGCCAAACAGGCGAACTGTGCGTATGTTTCCGATCAGGTCGTGCCGCAGGGTATCGAGGCCTATGCCTATGACCCGGAAAAGGCCAAAAAACTGCTGGAAGAGGCTGGCTGGGACAAGATCAACGGCGACAAGCCCATCACGCTTCTGACCTATTACACGACGCCGCTCGCCGCCAATGTCATGGCCGCCGTGCAGGCCATGCTGGCGCAGGTCGGCATCAATGTGGTGCCGCGCGCCGTCGACACCCCGACCTATAACAGCATCGTGCTCAACCCGACGCCTGATGTGGCACAGTTCCAGATGGTCTATGCCGGCCTGCAGAACGGGCCCGATCCCGGCAGCATCAATGTCGGCCTCAACGAAAAGCAGATCCCGCCCGCCGGCCCGAACGTGGTGCGCGCCCGTATGCCGGAGCTGACGAAGGCGCTGGATACGGCGCTCGGCGAGACCGACGCGACCAAGCGGGATACCCGTTATCAGGATATTTGCAAGGTGATGAATGCCGAACTGCCTTGGGGCACGCTCTGGGTGGCCAATCGATATGGCGTCGCCTCCGTCAAGCTGAAGGATTTTGTCTGGACGCCGGCGCCCGGAGGCGGCCCCTATCAGGCGCATCCGGAAAAATGGTCGATCGCCGAATGAGGCGATACCGCTCCTGAGAAAAACAGGGTGGCCGGCGTCAGGCCCGCCACCCTCACAGGAACATATCCATGCTGAAATACAGTCTCCGGCGCCTGCTGATCGGGGCAGGCATGCTGCTTGCCTTGAGCATGCTGATCTTCGTGATGTTGCGCCTCACCCCCGGCGATCCGATCGACGCCTATATCGATCCCAATGTGCCGATGTCGCCATCGGACCTTGCGGAACTGCGCGCCACGCTCGGCCTCGACCGACCGCTGCCGCTGCAATATCTTGCGTGGCTGCAGCAGGCGCTGACCGGCAATCTTGGCTATTCGATCCAGCGCCCTGATCAGGCGGTGCTGAACCTCGTCTTTTCGCGCATCGGTCCTACCGTTCTATTGATGGGAACGGCGATCGTTCTCGCCATCATTGCCGGCATCGCGACAGGCATCATCAGCGCCGTTCGCCGTAATTCCTTGGCTGACGTGTCCTTTTCGGTGCTTGCCGTCACCGGTATTTCCAGCCCGCCATTTTTGAGCGGCTTGGTTGGCCTCTATCTCTTCTCCGTCTATTTCAACTGGATGCCCTCTGGCGGCATGCTGACACCCGGTCGGGAGTTTTCTCTTCTCGACCTCATCCACCATCTCATCTTGCCCGCCTCACTTTTGGCATTGGCGCAAACGGCACTGATCATGCGCTACATGCGTGGATCGATGCTGGAAGTCCTCAATCAGGATTATGTGCGCACCGCCCGCGCCAAGGGTGTCGCGGAATTCTGGGTGATCACCAAACACGCCCTGCGCAATGCGCTGCTGCCGGTCATCACCCTGATCGGCTCGACCATCGGCCTTGCTATCGGTGGAGCCATCTTCATCGAAAGCGTCTTCAACTGGCCGGGCATGGGTCTGCTGATGGTCACTGCCGTCGAAAACCGCGACTACCCGGTGATCATGGGCTCGACGCTGGTTATCGGCGCCTGCGTCATCACCGTCAACCTTCTGACCGACCTCGCCTATGCGGTGGTCGATCCGCGCATCGAGGTGGGCTGAACGATGCTCGCGAACAATCAGACAAAGGCCCCCACGACCAGCCCCGGCCCCCTCGCCCGCGCCTTCGAGCGTTTTCGCTTCAACCGCGCGGCGATTTTTGGCGTGGCGATCATCATCCCGACATTCCTCGCCATCCTCACCTATCCACTGTGGTGGAGTTTCAAGCCGAATGACATTGACCTCTTGGCCATGAATGCCGGGCCGAGCGCCAAACACTGGTTCGGCACCGATGGCGTCGGCCGCGATATCTTTGCCCGCGTCATGGATGGCGGACGGATATCGCTGCTCGTCGCGCTCACCTCGACGGTCATCTCCGCCATCATCGGTTTTCTCGTCGGCGCTATCTCGGCACTTGCCGGCCGCTGGGCGGATGCCGTCACCATGCGTTTTGTCGATCTGGTGATGACACTGCCGCCGGTCATCTTTCTGCTGGTGCTCGCCTCCATTGCCGGCACCGGCATCTGGCCGACGGTGTTCGTCATTTCTCTTCTGTCCTGGCCCCTGTTGGCACGCATGGTGCGCTCGCGGCTCCTAGAGCTGCGCGAGCGTGACTTCGTGATGGCGGCAAGAGGCATGGGTGCCGGCCTGCCGCATCTTCTCTTCCGCCACGGTCTGCCGAACGCGATCGACATCCTTGTCGTCTTCGCGACGCTGCAGATCGCCAACGCCATCCTGCTCGAAGCGGGCCTGTCCTTCCTGGGCTTGGGCATTGCCCCGCCCGCCGCAAGCTGGGGCAACATGCTGAACGCCGCGCGCTCTACTGCCGTGCTCGAACAATATCCTTGGCAATGGCTGTTTCCCGGCGGCGCGCTGGTCACCGCCGTGCTTGCCATCAATTTCATCGGCGACGGCCTTCGTGATGCCTTCGACCCTCGTGCCGAACTGAACTGAACTGAACTGACGATCAGAAAGAAAGAGAACATGAGCAAATTCAAGGGTGTCGTCCCTCCCGTCGTAACCCCGCTGAATGCGGATTTCACCGTCGATTACCCGTCCTATACGCGGGTGCTCGAAAACCTGATCGAAGCCGGATGCCACGGCCTGTTCGTGCTCGGCTCCACCAGCGAGGTGGTTTTTCATGACGCGCAAACGAGACGCGAAATCATCGAGCACTCGGCCAAGATCATCAACGGACGCGTGCCGCTGATCGTCGGTGTTATCGATGCCACGACCGATCTCGTCATCAATCATGCACGCATCGCCAAGGCGGCCGGTGCCGATGCGGTGGTGGTGACGGCGCCCTATTATACCGTCACCAGCCAGCCGGAAATTCTCGACCACTTTCGTTACATCCGCGATGCCGTCGATGTGCCGCTGATCGCTTATGACATTCCCGTCTGCGTGCATGTCAAACTGCAGCGCCAGACGAGTGTGACGCTCGCCCGCGAAGGCACGATCATCGGCATCAAGGATTCCAGCGGCGATGACGGCAATTTCCGTTATGTCCTGCTCGATCTCGCCGACAAAAAGGATGTCTTCCTGATGACCGGTTCCGAGATCGTCGTCGACAATGCGCTGCTGATGGGCGCGCATGGCGTCGTGCCCGGCATCGCCAATGTCGATCCGCATGGTTACGTCCGCCTTTGGGATGCCGCCCAGCGCGGCGACTGGCTTGCTGCCCGCAAGGAGCAGGAACGGCTTTGCCGGCTTTTTGAGATCGTTCGGGTGGGCGCTGGTCGCGTCAGCGGCGGCGCGTCCGGCATCGGCGCCTTCAAGGCGGCGATGAAGAGCCTCGGCATTATCGACACAACTCTCATGCCGCGCCCACGTGCCGCCCTCAACGACGCCGAAACCGCGAAGATCGACGAGATCCTGCGCGCGACTGGCCTGCTGCCTTGAGGAAAACCATGCAACAGACCGCCGATACCATACTCAACGTCAAGGGATTGCGGACCGTCTTTCGCGTTCGCGCCGGCGAAGTGACGGCGGTCAACGGCATAGACCTGTCGGTCGCAGCCGGCGAGACGTTGGCCCTTGTAGGCGAATCCGGCTCCGGCAAATCGGTGACCAGCCTGTCGGTGATGCGGCTTTTGACCCGCAAGATCGGCACAATCGCCGCCGGCAGCGTCCAACTGAGGCGCAAGGATGGCAGGGTCCGTGATCTCGTTTCGCTGAGTGAGGACGAGATGCGCAGCATTCGCGGCGACGATATCGGCATGGTGTTTCAGGAGCCGATGTCGAGCCTCAATCCCGTTTACACGATCGGTGACCAGATTTCGGAGCCGATCCGCATCCATCGCTGGGCGGACCGAAAAAGCGCGATGGATGCGGCCATTTCCCTGCTCGACAGTGTCGGCATTCCCGATGCTGCGCGCCGGGTCAAACAGTATCCGCACGAGCTTTCGGGCGGCATGCGCCAGCGCGCGACGATTGCCATGGCGCTCGCCTGCGATCCGACGCTGCTGATTGCGGATGAACCGACGACTGCGCTCGACGTCACCATTCAGGCGCAAATCCTCGATCTGTTGCAGAAACTCCAGAGAGAGCGTGGCATGGCCATGCTGTTCGTCACCCACAATCTAGGTGTGGTGGCCGAAATCGCCCACCGGGTGGCGGTGATGTATGCCGGGCGTATCGTCGAAACCGGGCCGGTGGCTGAGGTTTTTCGCAAACCCAAACACCCCTATACGATGGGCCTGCTCGCCTCGATGCCAAAGCTCGGCGACGCCACGCGAATGAAACAGGCCGGCGAAAAACTGACAGCCATTCCCGGCGTGGTGCCAAGCCTGATGAACATGCCGACCGGCTGTGCTTTTGAACCGCGCTGTCGGTTCGCGACAGAAGACTGTCGCAAGACCGTGCCGCCGCTTTTCGATGTCGATGCGCAGCACAAGAGCCGCTGCATCCACTGGCAGGAGATTTGAATGCGTGAACAGTTGCTTCAAGTCCGTGATCTGGCGAAACACTATACGAGCAATGGCTCGAAACTGACGATCCTGCAGAATATTTCCTTCGATATCGGCAGGGGCGAGGTCGTCGGGCTGGTGGGCGAATCCGGTAGCGGCAAGACCACGATCGGCCGTTCGGTCCTGCGATTGATCGAACCATCGGACGGAAGTGTTCGTTTTGACGGCAAGGAACTGACGGACCTGTCGGCCACACAGATGCGCCGTGCCCGCCCGCGCATGCAATATATCTTTCAGGATCCGTTCGCGAGCCTCTCTCCCCGCATGACGATCGGCGAGATTCTGACCGAGGGGTTGAAAATCCAGGGCATCGGCACATCGAAGGAACGGCTGGTGCGCGCCCGCAAGGCGCTCGAACAGGTCGATCTGCCCGCCGATTCGGTTTCCCGGTACGCCCATGAATTCTCCGGTGGTCAGCGGCAGCGGATCGGCATTGCGCGTGCCCTGACGCTTCAGCCGGAATTTCTGGTCGCCGACGAACCGGTTTCCGCGCTCGACGTGTCGATCCAGGCGCAGGTGATCAACCTTCTGCGCGACCTGCAGCAGCGGCTGGGCCTGACCATGCTGTTCATCAGCCATGATCTCGCCGTGGTTGAATATATCTGCGACCGGGTGATCGTCCTTTATCTCGGACGGATCATGGAAATCGCGCCCAGCGCCGAGCTTTATGCCGATCCGCACCACCCCTATACGCAGGCGCTTCTATCCGCGATCCCTTCACCCGATCCCGACGCCCGTCGCAACCGGCAGATTTTGAAAGGCGACATTCCCAGCCCCGCCAATCCGCCAAGCGGCTGCGTTTTTCGCACACGATGTCCAAAGGCATTGCCGAAATGCGCCGAGGTTGTGCCGGAATTGCGCGAAACTTCGCCGGGGCGCTTCAAGGCCTGCATTCGCGACGATTTGAATGAGATCGCGTCATGACCCGTCGCCACCCTATCGCCGGAAACTGGGCCAGTCTTCTTCTGCCGATCCGTGATGACGACAGTATCGATTTTGCCGCGTTGGCCGACGAGATCGATATCCTGATCGAGGCACGGGTCGACGGCATCTATTCGAACGGAACAGCCGGCGAGTTTCATAACCAGACGGAGGCGGAATACGACCAGATCCAGTCTCTTCTTGCAGATCGTTGCCGACCTGCGGACATGCCTTTTGTGATCGGCGCCTGCCAGCCGGACCCGATCATCATGCTGGAACGCCTGCGCCGCGCCGCGCTACATCGGCCAACGGCCATTCAGGTGATCCTGCCCGACTGGTGGCCGTTGACCAATGCCGAAGCCATCGACTTTCTGAAGCGGGCATCTGACCTCGCCGATGGCATTCCGCTTATTCTCTACAATCCCCCGCATGCCAAGCGCGTGCTTTCGCCCGTGGATCTGGCTGCTGCGTGCATTCCCTGCCCGTCCGTTATCGGCATCAAGCTCGCCGATGGCGACGGTGACTGGTATGCCGAAGCGCGGCACCACCTCGCCGAATTCGCTCTGTTCGTTCCCGGCCATCATCTGGCGACGGGGATGCGAGAGGGCGTGGCCGTAAGCGCCTTTTCCAATGTCGCCTGCCTCAGCCCTTCCTGTGCGCAGGCATGGACCGACCTGATGAAGACCGATCTCGAAACAGCTCTGGCCATCGAAGCCCGCCTCTGCACTTTCATGAACGATCACATCGTTCCATTGCGCATCAACGAAGGATATTCGAACGCGGCCTTGGACAAGCTGCTATGCGCCATTGGCAATTGGGGGCCGGTCGGCACGCGGTTGCGTTGGCCATACCGGTCTGTCGACAGTTATCAAGTTGAACGACTTGCAGCTGTCGCAAAGAACTGTCTACCTGAGCTATTGCAAACCACCGCCTATCGTGAACGTACCCGTCAAAAGTGAGATTCTTAGCAATGTAACACTGAAACGCAGGTACATCGTCTTGATGAAGGTCGAACCTTTGGCCACCTATTTGTCATGAACTGAGAGGCAGGGGACCGGTGCCCTCGCTTAGAATTGCAAGATATCGTCGATAGCTGAACACGCGGCCACGCTTGCGGCCGGTTACCTCATCAACGATGCCCAATCGCTCCAGATCGGCAAGAGCAGCGTTGACCGTAGGTGCGGACAGGCCTGTAATCTGAACAATCTGGTTGGCAGTATGGAAAGGATTCTGCTGGAATAGCTCGTGAATGCGAAGGGCCGAGCCTGCTCTATCACTCGCCATCGTGATCCGCTCCCGATCTTCCTTGAAAAGATCGACGATTTGGGTCGCAGCTTCAAACGCTTGATTGGCAGTGTCAGCGACACCGGTCAGGAAAAAGTCCAGCCAGGCTTCCCAGTTTCCATTTTCGCGGACTTCCTGCAGCAAACGATAATACTCTCTCCGATGGGACTTCAGATAGAGGCTGAGGTAGAGCAGCGGCTTTCGCAAAACGCCGTTCATGCACAGATACAGGGTTACAAGCAGACGGCCGATACGACCATTACCATCGAGAAACGGATGGATCGTTTCAAACTGTACATGCAGTAGGCCAGCTTTGATCAGTGCCGGCAACCGCGACTGGTCGTCATGCATGAACCGCTCGAACGCATCCAGGCAACCGGACATTTCAGTGACGGGTGGGGGCACAAAGAGGGCGTTACCGGGCCGCGTTCCGCCAATCCAATTTTGCGAGCGGCGGAATTCTCCAGGATCCTTGGTGCCTCCTCGCCCACTGTGTAGGAGCCTGGCGTGCATTTCACGGATCAGTCGCAACGACATGGGAAGCGTTTCCAGTCGTTCCAAACCATACATCATGGCGTCAACGTAGTTGGATACCTCACGAATATCATCAACCGGTTGGCCCGCCTGAGCTTCCGTCTCAAACCGCAAGAGGTCGGAAAGCGTCGACTGCGTGCCTTCAATCTGCGAGGAAAGAACAGCTTCCTTTCTCACATACATATAAAGGAACAACTCCTGTCGCGGCAGCAGCATTGTAATACCGTCCAGACGTCCCAGCGCGCGCTCGGCCAGGCTGAGACGTTCCAGCAATGAAAGCACATCGATCACCGGCTCGGGCGGCAATGGTGGGGGAACGAACGCCCGCACCGTTTCACTGGCGGCGATCGTTTCGACGAAACGACCCATGCGATTTTTGGATGCGGAATCAGACATAACTCATTATCAGCGCCAGCCACTATTTAAACAAGGCGCCTTCAATTTAATTAACCGACAAACTTAGATAAGCAAGCTTAATTAACGACGCGGGGAACTCCCAAGCTTTGATGCCGAGTGATTTGTTTCAAGGCATCAACCTGAGGATCAGGCAGGTTTGAAAGTGCACGCCCGATACATCCTTTTTTAAAGCTCGCCTCATATTCCCGCTCGCCCTCGGCACTGGTGCCGAGAGAAACGGAATAAGCATGCCCAAACAAGACATTTCATCACGCCATTTTCAGCGAAAGATATCCGAATTCTGCGAGCTGCGTATAGCGCCGAACACATCCAGGCGGGTACTGGAGAACATCCGTCCCTATCTGGTCAGTTTGATCATATACCGGAAATCGCCCCCACTCCTGAATGGTCGCATCGACTGGTCCACGATCAGACAGGCCTGTGGAATCGAAGCTGAGCTGACCACTGAATTGAAAAAGCAGCTCCGGCCGGGCTTGGATGCCATTATCCGATGGCTCGGCGCAACATCAGCAACTGAAGAGAGGCGGACACCAAAGCCAACAGTCCGCTTGGGCAAGATTGCACCCGCCAAGAACACAAGTTCCGCATCGTCAACCAGAAAGCCGCAACGCGCGGCGGCAGACGGCACCTTTGCCCGCTCTACATCGCCAACGCGCGGGCCTGCACCGAAACCAATCAGTCCGTTCCCTGAACCACTGTTCGAAGCGGAAAAAGACCCGGCAAGTTTTCAGGATGCATTGGCCTATCATATGCGCCGCTTCGGCGACACCTACTGGCAACTCTACCGCGCCGTTGTGCAACTGAATGAGACTTTCGACAACAAGACGCTACTATCGTGGATCCAAGGCGAGCGCGTGCCAAGATCTGTCGCAAGTTTTGAAATCCTGCGACGCATCGAGCGACGCTATCGACTTTCTGAAGGATATTTCAAGGAGAAGCTGCCGCATCAGGCGCGCTCGCTTTATGGTCATGACCTCGGTGATATCAGTCCGGCTGAGCGGCGCAGAATGTCGTTGCATCTTCCGGATGATTTCAGCAGCCTGCCCTTTACCAAGCGTCAGGAGATCGTCGATTGGGTACGCCGGGTGATCATTTCCGGCGCGACGGAATACCGCCGGTATCAGGCAGCGGCCGTCAAGCAGCGTTATGCCATCCGCTTCCCCGGAGTAACATATGGCGGAAGTCCTCTATCGCCCAGATCCTTGGCATGCGCCGTCGGCGAAAATCAGAATGTAGTGCCTGAGTTTGATGATCCTGATCTACTCTCCGGCGTCGTCGACGCGCCACCGAGACTTGCCATGGAAATGGCTGACCTCATCCGTTTCAAAACCTCGACACTGACTGCGATTGGTTTCCAACGAAATGGCGTCTGGGGTGAGGAAACGGCCTCTCAGAAGATCGAACATCTTGGCTTGATGTTCGGCGCGCTGGCCGCCTCGCCAAACGGTGCCGTAAAAGGTCGCGGCGTGCCAGTCAGCCATTTGAGCTTCGGCCTCCTTGTCTTCCCCGGCGTTTGGGATTGGTACCTTCAATGGCGCGAACAGCGCCGCGGCTTTTATACCAAATGGGAAGAAGACATGCTGATGGTAGCACAGGCTCTTACTCGCGCCGATGTCGGCTGAATTCGACAGCATCCGGAACTGCTCAAGAACGTCAGACCTATCGAAGGCTTGATTGAGCACGAAGAGATCGAGTTCGCAGGCCGCGACTGGCATGGTGCCTGCGATGCGTTTCATCGCCATGCCGCCAACCGATCCAAGGAAATACAGCGTGTCATGCGCGTCCATCGCGATCCGTTCGAACCGATCATGTGTGTCCTTGAAGCGGACAGTCCACTGGAGGAATATCGCAAGATCACCGAATGAAATTCTGAAACGCATGCCGGATGAAAGCCGATATCCTCGGTCGGCGGCCGAAGCCGTACGCTCATTCCTGCTTCGCATGCCGCCAACCGATCCAAGGAAATACAGCGTGTCATGCGCGTCCATCGCGATCCATTCGAACCGATCATGTGTGTCCTTGAAGCGGACAGTCCACTGGCGGAATATCGCAAGATCACCGATGAAATTCTGAAACGCATGCCGGATGAAAGCCGATATCCTCGGTCGGCGGCCGAAGCCGTACGCTCATTCCTGCTTCTCCGTCTTGGATTGCATCTCGGTCTTCGACAGAAGAACCTTCGCCAGTTGCGTGTCTGTCCGCGTGGGCATCACCCGACATCGGAACGCAGGCTTGAGGACATGAGATGTGGCGAGCTACGCTGGAGCGATCGCGATCATGGGAGGGAAGTCCTGATCCCATCAGTCGCATTCAAGAACTCGGGCTCATCCTTCTTCGGGCAGAAGCCATTTCGACTGATCCTGCCGGACCTGCTTGACCTATACAAATATCTCGATGCTTATATCGATCGCCATCGAGCTGCACTGCTAGATGGTGCCAAAGATCCCGGCACCCTCTTCGTCAAAACGGTGAAAACGATCAGCATCGATGCGGCTTACAACTCCACCACCTTCTACGAAGCCTGGCGGACGGTCATACAACGATACGGCATTTACAATCCTTACACCGGACGAGGTGCAATCAAGGGACTGCTGCCGCATGGGCTCCATAACCTGCGGGACATTCTTGCGACGCATATCCTGAAGCAGACCGGATCATATGAGCAGGCGAGCTACGCCATTCAGGACACGCCCGATGTCGTGCAGCAGCACTACGGCCGCTTCCTGCCGCAGGACAAGGCTGCTCTTGCTGCTAAGATCCTCAATCAAGTCTGGGAAGCGGCATAAGGCGGATTGAGCCATTCAACCCGAATGTGAAGAGCATTTCGCATCCGGGTTGAATAGCCCCAGTCTTTAGCTTGAACGGATATGAACTCACGACGACGCTGTTCTCCGGCGACCAACTCTCTGATCTCCTTGAAGATCAATCTGATCAATCGTTGAGCGACTGAACGCCTCCGCTCGCGCCTGTTACTACAAACCGTTGTTCTTCGTCAGAACCAAGCGCCCTTGCAAACCATCACATCATGATCCTTTTCAGAACGGCAGCGACGATCGCTTCGGGCCGATCTTCCTGCACCAAATGCCCCGCTTCCGGGATCGCCATACATTCCTTACTGGAAATCGCAGTGGCAAGCTCGACGCCCTTTTCAAACGGAATCCAGCCGTCGTTTTGACCCCACATCACAGTCACCGGGCAATCCATCTCCTCGTAAAGCCCTTCGATCTCGTCTGTATACGCCTGGTCCATCTGAGCGATCTGCCGATAAAATGCCGGCTGACCGACAGGCCCCAGCCATGGTGCGCAATAGATATCCATCGCCTCTTCGGACAACGGCGTATGCGCAGCGGTCTGGAGATAGGCCCTGAGCAGTGCCCGATGCATGTAGTCAGGCATTTCTGAAAACGCCGCCTCATGGCTGCGCACATGTTGCACGAACGGGGATCCCCATGGCGCGAGGGCGACGGCATCGAAGATCGTCAACGAGCGATAACGCAAGCCATTGAGATAATAACCACGTAGGGCCGTCGCGCCGCCGAAATCATGCGCCAGCACATCCGGGCGGCCAAGCTTCCATTCATCAAACAGCGCTGCAAGCACCCTGTTCTGAATGCCCAGCGACACATCCTGCCCCTCGCGCTGCTCCGAAAGGCCATAACCGACCAGATCGAAGTAGTAGACAGTGCGATGCTCGGCAAAATACGGAATGATCCTTCTCCAGACCTGCGACGAGAAAGGCGTTCCGTGGATAGCGACAAGAGCAGGTCCCCTGCCGATTTTGCCCCAACGCACGGCGTTGCCTTCGATGAAGGTCGTATCGGAAAGTTCAAGCATCGCATCGACTCACATTGCAATTTCGCTATATGACGATATGATGTCGCGGATGGATAGATCAACCCAAATCAAGGCAATGGCGAGCGAGCAGCGATTGACGATCCTACGTCTGCTTGCCGAACCGAAGAAGCATTTCGGCCACCAATGGTCGGCCGACGCGGTCGAGTTTGGCGTTTGCATGACGTTGATTGCAGAGGCCTTGTCGATTGCACAGCCGACGGTCAGCCGCCATCTCGACATTCTGAAACAGGCCGGCTTTATTACCGTTCGCAAACACTTGAAGTGGTCGTACTGCCAACGGGATGAGGTTGCGATCAAGGCCTATCTCGCTTGGCTTGGCACAGAATTGTCGCTAAACGATTGATCTGCTGAACATCATTCCTCTGTGCAAACGCCTTGAAACCGATCCCCTCCATGACATTGACCATACGTGAAGCCGTTCTAACCGACGCCGCAACGCTGCTGCATTTCATTCGCGAACTGGCGATCTACGAAAAGGCCGAGCATGAGGTGGCGGCAACGATCAAACTGATCGAGGCTTCGGTATTCGGTCCGAATTCGGTCACACGCGGGCTGATTGCCGAACTCGACGGCAAACCCATCGGCATGGCGATCTGGTTCTTCAATTACTCCACCTGGCAGGCGCGCAACGGTCTTTATCTGGAAGATCTTTATGTTACCCCGCAGGCGCGTGGCGTCGGTGCTGGCAAGCAATTGCTGAAGCATCTGGCAAAAATCGCCGTCGAAAACGGATGTGGCCGTTTCGAGTGGAGCGTGCTCGACTGGAACGAACCGGCGATCAAGGTCTATGACGCCATCGGCGCCCAACCTATGCCGGAATGGCTGCGTTACCGGCTGACGGGCAACGCACTTGAGGAATTTTCGGCCAGCTGACAAAAGAGGCGCCGCCGCCCATCACTCCGCTACCGGGAAAACCCGGCCGATGCGGCGCGTGCAATAGTCATTGCCAGAACGAGCAGAAACAGCACCGCCCAGCTCAGCGACCACGTTCCGAAACCGGCCAGCAGCAGGCCGCCGGCAAAGCCGCCAACAGCCACGCCACTGTTCCAGACAGTCACGAAAATCGCCTGGGCAACATCCGTTGCGTCGCCCGCAGCGCGTGCCTCTGCCGTCTGGAACAAGGTCGGTGCCGCACCGGCAACAGCGCCCCAGAGCGCAACGCCCACCAGCATCACCGGCACGGAGGCGCCAGCCAGCCCGAATGCGATAGCAATCGCGCAAAAGACGAATAGGCTCGTCAACACCAGCAGGCGCAGATGGCGATCGATCGTAGCCCCCACGATCCACAGGCCGGCAAGCGATGACAGGCCAAAAACAAGCAGCACCAGATCGACGCGCCCGGAGAGACCCGATGGGCCAAGCAACGGCGCGATATAGGTGTAAAGAATGTTATGACCGACAACAAAGGCGAACATGACGACAAGGATCGCTCCCAGTCCCGGCATGGCAAGCACGGTCAGTGTCGAGGTCTGATCATCGCTTTTTTGACCGGGAAAGTCCGGTAAGCCGACGCGAACCCATATCATCAGCCCTAAGGCGACGGCACTCATCAGCATGAAGGCCACATCCCAGCCGACGAATGCCCCTAGCGACGTGCCGAGCGGAACTCCGACGGAAAAGGCGAGCGGCGCCCCGATCCCGGTCATGGCGATGGCGCGTCCCGCAAGCCGGGCCGGCACCATGCGCGCAGCATAGCCCACGAGCAGTGCCCAGACTATCCCACCAAACATGCCGGCCAGAAATCGTGCCGCGATCGTCAGCCCGTAATGGGAGGACAAGGCGGTCGCCATGTTGACCAGCGCAAAACCACCGATGGCGATCAGCAGCAGACTGCGGCGCGCCATCGCCTGTGTCAGCGTCATCATCGGTATAGCCGTGACGAATGAACCCGCAGCATAGGCGGTGACCAGTTGCCCGGCCATGCTTTCATCGATCTGCAGGCCGGCACTGATCTGCGGCAAAAGGCCGGCCGGCATGACTTCGGTCATGAGGGTGATGAAACCGGCCATCGCCAATGCCAGCAAACCACCGATCGGCAGACGATCGCTCTTCGCTTGCGTATTTTCGAATGTCATATCACGTGCCCTTTGCCAGCGTCTTTGTGCCGGCCTGACGGGCGCCCGCTATGACGCAAACCAAAACGATGATGGCGCCCAACACCTGAAGGGGGGACAATGTCTCGCCCAGAACGATCCAACCCAGCAACACGGCCGTCAACGGACTGAGAAAACCGAGCCCGGTCACCGATTGCGGGCCGACACGCTCGATCCCCCGAAACCACAGGAAATAGGTAAGCGCTGCACCGAACAGCCCAAGCCATACGAAACCCGCAGCATTCAACGCCGTCAGTTGAGGCAGGGCGGGCTCCAGGAACAACGCCATTGGCAGCAACAGGATACCGCCGGCCGTCAGCTGACAGGCCGTAAATGTCAGAGCCGAAACAGGCGGCTTCCACTTACGGGTCAGCACCACGCCAAAGGCCATGGACAGCGCCCCGACCAACACCGCCGTCACACCAACGCCATCGAGCTGCGCCGTCGGCCCAAGCACAAGTAGCGCAACGCCACCGATACCGGCCACGGCAGTCAGCAGGCTCTTCGCGGTCAGCGTCGTTCCCAACATGGCCCGCGCCAGAAGCAGCACAATCAGCGGCTGGATCGCACCCAGCGTTGCGGCAACCCCGCCCGGCAGGCGATAGGCTGCAATGAACAAAGCGGCCCAGAACACTGTAAAATTCAGAGCGCCGAGGATAG
Source organism: Endobacterium cereale (assembly GCF_009617585.1). GTDB lineage: Bacteria > Pseudomonadota > Alphaproteobacteria > Rhizobiales > Rhizobiaceae > Neorhizobium > Neorhizobium cereale. The sequence continues at coordinate 47,802 of NZ_WIXI01000051.1, forward strand.
TGAGGCGTCCCAGCCACGTCACGGGAGGCACCTGCCGCGTCACCGCCATCAACAGGAGTCCCGCCGGCAATGCTCGAAGCATCGCGTCGGTCAGCGGATATCCCGGCGGCAGCATCTGGGAGGTGACGATATAGGTCGTGCCCCAGATGACGGGCGCCATCGCGGCCAGCATAAGATCGGCGTTTCTGGACATGTCGGCTCCATTTATCTTGACGTCGAGATATTATATGAATTTCTTGACGTCAAGATAAAATACGGTATCGATTGCGGCATGGATCATGTCGACCGTATTCTTGCCCAATGGAATAATGAACGCCCCGATCTGGACGTCGGGCCCATGGGCACGTTCGGCCGATTGAAGCGGCTGACCGACCATCTGGCAACGGAACTCGTTCGCGTTTATGAAGCCCATGGCCTCACTGCCGCCGGTTTCGATGTTCTGGCGACGCTGCGACGCTCCGGCGCTCCCTACACGCTCAGCCCATCGGCTCTGATCGAATCGACGATGGTGACGTCAGGCACGATGACCAACCGTCTCTGCCGGCTGGAGGCTGCGGCTCTGATTACCCGCCAGACCGACCCCAAAGATGGCCGTGGCCAGGCCGTGGCGCTGACACCGCTCGGCTTCGAGCTGATCGACCGGGTCGTCACAGAGCATGTGGCAAACCAGCATCGGCTGATCGCAGGCCTGCCACCGGAATTGCGCGCGCACCTCGACGACGGCTTGCGGGCATGGCTTGCCGCGGTCGAAGCGGAATGACGGATGCCGGTTGATTTCGCATGACGACGAACTCAGTCACGATCTCCCGCACCAACGCGTTCGGCGGTTTCGACATGTTGGAAAGCAGCGTCCGTCGGTTCGAATATGCACCACACCGCCACGCGGAAGTTGTCATCGCGGCCTATACGGCCGGGCGAAAGCTGGCGAGTTGCGGCAAGCAGAAGTTCGGCATCATGCCGGGCGATCTGCTGGTGATCGGACCGGAAACACTCCATGCCGCCGAAACTGTGGACGACATTGGCTGGCACTATCACTCCATCTACCTTACCGTCGACCAGATCGCGGAGGCCACCGGGTTCGACCTGTCCACCGTTGATCGCCGCATCGGCGGGCACAGACTGCATACAGGAAAGGCAGCCGGCTTTCGCCTCCGGGAAGCGCTTGAGAACCCGCTGGACCTGACTGAACTGCTGGTGGAAATCTTTTCCGAGACGCACGCGCAACATGCCGCTTCGCTCGTGTCCTTGCCATTTTTCGCGCCTGCGTCCATCAGCATCGTGCATGATCGTCTGGCCGATGACCCCGCCACAACGCCCACGCTTGCGCAGCTGGCAGCCCTTGCCGGCATCTCTCCCGAACACCTTTCACGCCGGTTCCGAGCCGTCTACGGCCTGTCGCCGTTTCAGTTTCTTTCGGTGACGCGCGCCCGCCTGGCAAAGGACATGATGGCGAAAGGCATCCCTATCGGGTATACGGCTCAGGCTGCGGGCTTTGCCGATCAAAGCCATCTGACGCGTTGGTTCAAGCGCGTCTACGGCGTGACACCAGGCGCGTTCTCCCGGCATCAAATGCGTTCAAGACGGTCGTGATTTGTCGATGTACCCAATGGCAAAAGCTGAAGGGACAAGACTGTGCTACGCCCATTGAAACAAAAAACCATCGGCCTCCTCGGAGGCTGCTCAAATATCGCGACCGAGCAATATTACCGCATGCCCAACGACGGCGTAAACGCACGCCTTGGTGGCTGGAAAATTGCCGAGACGCTGCCGCCGTCCATCTGGAGATCGCCGGAATATTGATGCGGCGCGGCCTTGCCACTTTGGCCGCCCCGTTGTGCTGTGTAGGGTCCGCAGCGGGGTTCAACTCTTCGCAGAATATTCTCGACATCTCATCTACCGGCGTTGAATTCGGCACGTGCGCGCTGAAAGAAATCCGTGCCGCAGAAGTCCGACCCGCCGGCGGCGGCTATATCAGGGTTGCCTGATATCTTGGCTTACATCTGATTTAAGAGTGTCAATATGCTCGCAACATCTGGTTTCAAACAGCTTCGAGCGACAATCGCAATTGCCGTCGACAAGTGGCTCGCCCCTGCGCAAGCCGCGGCCATATGCGTGCGGTTTGTCGATGGCGCTCCGCAAATCTTGCTGATTTCGAATAGAGCGCGAACCCGCTGGGGCATACCCAAAGGTCATGTGGAAGTCGGTGAGACATCGTGGCAGGCTGCGCAAAGGGAGGCATTCGAGGAAGCGGGGATTATGGGCTCGGCAGACCCAGCATCTATCGGCGAATATCGCTATTCGAAGATTGGCGAACTCAAACGGCGCGTTGTGAAACTTCATGTCGTTCATGTGGAAGCGTGCCTTGAAACATTTCGGGAGGAAGGGCTGAGAGAAATGAAATGGGTCAATCTTCCGGCTGCGGCCGGAAGCGTTGGATACCCGGAGCTGGGACAGAAGCTGAACGAATTGCTCCTTTCATGACCATTTCCGCCTTTGCCTTCGAATGGAATTGAACCGCCCTGGTTCCAAGCGTGTCGATATGTAGTCCACGCCCAACCATGTCCTGCGGGTCAAACACTACCGCAATGCGCAAGTCTGCCATTGTCGATGCAGGCGTCACAAGACGTTCATCCAGCAGATCTAACAATAGTGAGATTTGATAACGTCGGAGTCCACTCGTGACGGACGCAACTGCTTCATCTTCAAATTCGAACCAGACCTATCATCCCCTTGAACATCGCTCGAAATGGGGGCGTGTATTTCTTCCGATATTCGCATCGGTTCTTCTGATCGGCGTAAGTTACGTTGGCTACGAGCTCGCTCTGGACCTCGAGGTTGCACATTCCGTTCCGTGGCTCATGCTCGGACTGGCCCTTCTGATTGCCCTTGGGTTCGAATTCGTCAACGGATTCCATGACACGGCAAACGCCGTCGCCACCGTCATCTATACGCGATCCATGCCCGCAGAGCTGGCAGTTATCTGGTCAGGTTTTTTCAATTTCCTCGGCGTATTGCTGTCCAGCGGAGCGGTCGCGTTTGGCATACTGGCCCTGCTTCCCGTTGAACTCATCCTGCAAGTAGGCTCAGGTTCGGGACTGGCCATGGTGTTTGCATTGCTGATCGGTGCAATCATCTGGAACCTGGGGACCTGGTATCTTGGCCTGCCCTCATCCAGCTCGCACACTTTGATCGGCTCGATCATCGGTGTTGGTCTCGCCAATCAGTTTCTGGCGCCACAGGGAACCGCAACGAGCGGTGTCGATTGGTCCCAAGCCAGCAGCATCGGCCTCTCCCTGCTCATATCGCCATTGATAGGCTTCGGCATGGCCGCGCTTCTTCTTCTGGCCATGAAGTTCTTCGTGCGCAACAAGCAGCTCTATGAGGAGCCGAAGGGCAATCAACCGCCGCCATGGTGGATCCGTGGGTTGCTGATCTTTACCTGCACCGGCGTGAGCTTTGCGCACGGCTCAAATGATGGACAAAAGGGCATGGGTCTGATCATGCTGATTCTGATTGGCTTGGTACCAACTGCATTTGCCCTTAACCGCACGCCCGACAGCCGATATCTCGACGCTTACGAGAGTGCATCCCAGCAAGTTGAGACAGCGTTGCAGAAATACGTAAAGCCCGGCGCGACCGTAACGGACGCCCAGGCAGAGGTCGCTCACGCGGTTCAGAACAAAACGTGGAGCGATACGACGACGCTCGCTTTGCAACAGTTTATCCACTCGACAAGCGAAGAGATTTCCAAATACCCGACCCTGGAAGCGGTACCGACGTCGCTTGTTACGAACATGCGCAATGAGATCTATCTCATCGGAGAAGCACTCAAACTGATCGACAAGAACAAATTGCTGCCGATGCAAGCGGCTGATCTTGAGGCGGTCAAAACCTATCATCACGCCGTGGATGACGCCACGAAGTTTATCCCGCCATGGGTCAAGGTTGCGGTCGCCCTAGCGCTTGGCCTTGGCACCATGGTTGGCTGGAGGCGGATCGTGGTAACCGTGGGCGAAAAAATCGGCAAGACTCACCTCACCTACGGACAAGGTGCCGCCGCTGAAGTGGTTGCAATGGCAACCATCGGCGCCGCCGATCATCTGGGCCTTCCGGTTTCGACCACACACGTTCTGTCATCCGGCGTGGCAGGCACAATGGCTGCCAACGGTTCAGGCCTGCAATGGTCGACCGTTCGCAACATGCTGCTTGCATGGGTACTGACGTTGCCGGCGTCGATTGCGATCGCCTTTGGTCTATTCGTGGCGCTCAGGCAATTCGTGTGACTGCTGAAGCAGCGCGGTTGTCATCGTTTTGATTGCGGTGCGCAGCACCATGATGATGACATCATCGGCCCAGCAGTAAAAACAACCCTCCTCCAAGGCGTTTAATAACCTTGGCCTTGCGCCCGACCAGACGGTTCGGGCGGGATATGGTTGGCGAACAGCAGGGCTTTCAGAGCGCCCTCTCCTCGACGAAGATACGTCGAGGGGCGCTCAAACGTCACTGCAACTGAGATGGTCACCGCTTGGTCGCGTTCGTTTCGTTCGGAGGTATCCTTCTGTTTAACGCCGTCCATCACCCCCGATGGTCATGATGACTGGATCAAGGTCATCGGCCAGGTTTCCCAAGCCCCCGCGGCAAGCTTCCTTCAGCAGGTTCCGGTCCACCTTCAGTTGGCCGCAGCGGCGCAAAAGAGAAAAGGCCAATTCCTCAAGCAAGCCCTGATCAGAAAACCATACCCGTGGGTGGTTCATTTCTCGGTGGAATGTCTGACAGGCCCGACCATCTGATCGCCGTCATGCGGCTGATATGAGCGCTGTCTTAAATCCGGTAGCTTCGTTCAGCCTCTTTCAAGGACCATCGCGATGAACATGACAGATCCGAACCAACTGGACCGCATCAAGGCGGAAATCGCCGACAGCTTTGACGAAGAGCTCGAGCTGCAGATGGAGGAAGAGCGTCTCGATGATTTGATGGCGAGCGAGGCGCAGCCATCTGTCGGGAAGCTTCTCGACAGGAAAATCTATTTCCAGGAACTGTTCCGACTTCAGCACGAACTCGTCAGGTTGCAGGACTGGGTGCAGCATCAGAAACTGAAGGTCGTGGTGATCTTCGAGGGCCGTGACTCAGCCGGCAAGGGAGGTGCCATCAAGCGCGTGACCCAGCGTCTTAATCCACGTGTTTGCCGGGTCGTTGCCCTCCCCGCGCCAACCGAGCGCGAGCGTCATCAATGGTATTTCCAGCGCTACGTGCAGCATCTTCCGACCGCAGGCGAAATCGTGCTTTTCGACCGTAGCTGGTATAACCGAGCAGGCGTCGAACGCGTCATGGGGTTCTGCACCAAGGACGAACTGGAAGAGTTTTTCCAGTCGGTCCCACAGTTTGAAGACATGCTCGTGCGTTCAGGGATCATTCTGGTGAAATACTGGTTTTCGATCACGGACGAGGAGCAGGAATTCCGCTTCAACATGCGTATCCAGGATCCTCTGAAGCAGTGGAAACTGTCGCCAATGGATCTCGAAAGCCGGGTTCACTGGGAGACATACACCAAGGCCAAAGAAGAAATGCTCGAGCGTACGCACAGGCCGGCAACGCCATGGTGGGTGGTGGACGCAGTCGACAAGCGCAAGGCGCGATTGAACTGCATTTCCCACCTTTTGCAGCAGATTCCGTACGGCGATGTTCCGAAGTCTACGGTTACGCTCCCCGAGCGAGCGCGAAATGCGGACTACAACCGCTCACCGGTCCCAACGGAAATGTACGTTCCCGATAACTATCGGTGACATGCCTATCGTTTAGGCTCGGCATTTGACGATGCCGGGCCTGCGTATCGGCCATCGATGCGCGACGGGAAAACGGCTGAAATCGATGGCTTTGCTGCCTCGATAAGAGAACTTGGCTCGACTGTGATAAAGCCGAACGCCTTCATCGAAGTGGTCAGGCTTCGTGATCCGGATACGCCAGGAAACGGATCGCACACGCCGCATTCCTCAGCGTCATATTTTCTTCCCAGCATGGCGAGCAACATGCACGGATTTTGCACGATATCCTATGGAGTTCCATCCCTCGTATCGATCCGGATAGAGACGGCGTCATGTCGCCAGTATTCGGCGTCGCAATCCAGAATGCGGCCTGCTTGGTCACGATTGACGCGCACGATCTGCAAACCAAACGTGCCATTGGAACAGTGCAGTTCTGCCGCCGGCATGCCGGTCAGTGCAATCGGGTTGATCTCGAAGGAAACGTCGCCGTATTCGAGCGCGTATTTTTCGCGATAGAGATTGGTCAGCGAACCGGTCAGGTCCTGCTCTAGTATGTCGGCAAAAACCGTTTTGCTGAGATGATGCTCCACGAAGACGACAAGACGGTCATCGACCCGCCGGCGGCGGCGGATGCGCCAGAACTCCGTTCCGGAAGGCTGCTCCAGCAATGCGCAGATATCATCCGGGGCAACCGCACTGACGGCTTCGATCAGTTCGGTGCTTGCCTGCCGGTTCTGCTCCCGTGTCATGCGCTGAAAGTCCGTCCGCCACAGCGGATTATACACCAGTCGACGATCGGAAACGAACCACCCCCTGCGATTTTCGCGGTAGATGAGACCATCCATTTCGAGATGAGAAAGTGCTTCGCGCAACGTGATGCGTGTTGTCCTATAACGTTCCGCCAGTTCGCGCTCAGGCGGCAAGCGTCGATCCACCGCCAGACGACCTTCGGCTAAATCGACTCTGATCGCCTGCTCAAGTTTCGAGGAACGCTGTGTGATCATATCGTTTGTGCTGCCGTCAGCCATTCGTCACCCGTCATGCGTCTGTCATCACAGTTTGGCATAGGATCACGCATCTGGTCTATACCAATGAGGTGAAACATGTTCCGTCGCACTTTCCTGGCCCTGCCCGCCCTCGGCGTTCTGGCCTATTCCGGCATTGCCGCCGCCAACGACATTTCCGCTCTCGAAGAAGCCGCCCGCAAGGAAGGCGCCGTGTACAGTGTCGGCATGCCGGACGGCTGGGCCAACTGGAAAGACACCTGGCAGCAACTGACCGAGAAATACGGCCTGAAGTATTCCGACACCGACATGAGCAGCGGCGAAGAGATCGCCAAGTTTGCCAATGAAGGTGTCAACGCCACCGCCGATATCGGCGACGTCGGCCTTGAATTCGGCCCGATCGCGCTCGCCCGCGGCGTCACCATGCCTTACAAGACCACCACCTGGGACCAGATCCCTGATTGGGCAAAGGACGCCGAAGGTAACTGGGTTATCGGCTATACCGGCACGATCGCCTTCCTCGTGTCCGCAGACGTCGCCAACCCGCCGACCTCCTGGGCAGATCTCCTGAAAGGCGACTACAAGGTCACCATGGGCAAGGTCGGTTCCGGCGCACAGGACAACGCCTCGATCCTCGCCGCGGCCGTTTCGCAAGGCGGCAGCGAGAAGAACCTGCGCCCGGGTGTCGAACTGTTCCAGAAGCTGGCAGAACAGGGTCGTGTCGTCGGCAGCGGCGTCACTCCGGCGCTGATGGAACGCGGCGAAATCCAGGTCGCGCCGCTTTGGGACTTCAACGCGCTGAACTACCGCGACGTCGTCGGCAAGGACAAGTTCAAGGTCATCATTCCTTCGGACGGTTCGGTCACCAGCGGTTACGCAACGATCATCAACAAGCATTCGAAAAACCCGAATGCCGCCAAGCTGACCCGTGAATATATCCTCAGCGATGCCGGCCAGATCAACCTTGCCCGCGGTTACGCCCGTCCGATCCGCTTCGACCATATCGAACTGCCGGCCGACGCCAAGGAAAAGCTGCTGCCGTCCGACCAGTACAAGGCTGCCCGTCCGATCGACCCGACGCTGTGGACCTCGGATGCCGCCAAGGAAATCTCGCAGCTGTGGCGCGATCTCGTCGCTCCGAAGATGTAATTCCGGCGACACAATCTTTCGTCAAACATCCCGTCTCGCGGATTTTTCCGCGAGACGTTCTTGCATTGAATTCAGCGAAAAGGACCAGCTTCATGACGAAGCGCACGATCTTCATCATTCTCGATGGCCTCCGGTATTCCACCGCACGCGAATGCCTCGGCTACATGGAAGCTCTGGTCGCAGGCGCTGAAGCGCAGGTCTATCGCGTCGACAGCGAATTGCCGTCGATTTCCCGCCCGCTTTACGAAACGCTGATGACCGGCCTGCCGCCAGTCGTGCATGGCGTGACCAGCAATTGCGTGGTGCGCCGCTCGAATTTCGACAACGTCTTTTCGCTGGCCCGCAAGGCAGGTCTGGTGACATCGGCTGCCGCCTATCACTGGTATTTCGAGCTCTACAACCAGGCGCCGTTCAGCCCGGAATTCCGTCGCATCACCAATTCCGACGGCGGCATCCAGCATGGGGCCTTCTACTGGCAGGATCATTATCCGGACGATCACCTGTTCGCCGATGCCGATGATCTCATCCGCCGGCACAATCCGGATTTCCTGTTGCTGCATCCGATGAACATCGATGACATCGGCCACAAGCATGGCGGCGCGTCCCGCCAATATCGCGACACCACCCGCAACGCCGCCGATCTTCTCGCCCGTTATGTGCCGCAATGGCGTGCGGCGGGTTATACCGTCATTGTCACCAGCGATCATGGCATGAGCGACGACGGCAATCATGGTGGTCCGCATGAGGACGAGGCGACCGTGCCGCTCTACACGGTCGGCGCAGACGTCTTTACGCTCGATGCGGCGGTGCAGCCGAAGCAGACAGAGCTTGCAGGGCTGATTTGCGAACTGCTCGGCGTCGAAAATCACGGGCTTTCCGTACCGGCCCTGCTGAATCCGGATATGGCTCGCGCATGAGCCACCATTCCTCTCCGGCCATGAAGCTTCTGGCCGCGCCCTTTCTTCTGATGCTGGCGGGACTGGTCGTCTGGCCGCTGGCAAACGTCCTGATCGACAGTTTCAGTAAAGGCGGCGCCTGGTCACTCGGAAACTATGCCGAAATCCTGACGAGCGCCTATTACGGCCAGAGCTTTGTCAATTCGCTGCTGATCTCCTTCTCAACAACGGCCATCGGCATGATCTTCGGCTTCCTGATCGCGGTCAGCCTTCGTTACCGTAAGGGAGGCACACGCCGTGTCGCGATGGCGCTGGCCAATATCGGAGCCAATCTCGCCGGTGTGCCGCTGGCGATGGCGTTGGTCTTCCTTCTTGGCCTGAACGGCACTCTGACAATCGTCCTAAAAGCGTCTGGTCTGATCGGCTCATTCAACGTCTATTCGCTGACCGGCCTCATCATCGCCTACTGCTATTTCCAGATCGCTCTTGCGGTCTTGCTGATTATCCCTGTTCTCGACGGCATCGAGACGGAGCTTGAGGAAGCCGCGAGCCTTATCGGGGTCGGCACCACCCGCTTCTGGTTGCGCGTCGGTCTGCCGGTGGTTGGCCGACAGATGATCGCCATCGCTACACTTCTCCTAGCAAACGCGATGGGTACCTACGCCACCACGCTGGCGCTGACTGGCACCAGCATCAACGTCGTCACCATCCGCATCAGCGAACTTGTTTCGGGTGACGTGTTTTCCGATCCCAATTTGGCCAATGCCATTGCTATTGCGCTGCTTCTGGTTCTCGTCGTGCCGATCGTTATCAGCCAGCTTTTGCTGAAGGGGGATAAGCGATGACCGTAACCCGCCATCCGGCCATGACAGCAACCCTCTGGCTTGCAGCAATCCTGATGCTCTTGCCAGTCCTTGCCACTTTCCTCAACTCGATCGCCACCGGCTGGACCGGCGGTATCCTGCCGAACGGCCTGTCGCTTGACGCCTATCAGACCATACTCTTGGACGGACGGTTTCAATCGGCCTTGCTGCGTTCCACCGTTGTCGCCGGACTGGCACTGTTTCTGGCCTGCTTGCTGATCGTACCTGCCGTCATCACCGCCCACCTCTACTGGCCGACACTCGATACCTGGATGGCGCGGCTGGTGATCCTGCCCTATGCGGTCCCCACCATCATCCTGATGGTCGGTTATCTCCGCGTCTTTTCCGCCCCGCCTCTGCAGTTCAGCGGCCAGCCGATCGTGCTTGTCCTGACATATGTGCCGCTCTGCTTTCCGATGTTCTACATCAACGTCAAGAACAGCCTGCAGGCGCTCGACACGACTGAACTTCTCGAAGCAGGCCGGCTGCTGGGCATCAGCGATGCAAGACTTTTGCGCCGGGTGATCCTTCCCTCGATCTTTCCGGGTATCGCGCTCGCCGTCGTTTTGAACTTCGCAGGCCTGATGAGCGAATTCGTCTACGCTCGCATGCTGGTCGGCGGCCAGTTCGAAACACTGCAGATGTACATGTTCGCACAGCGAGAACTCAGCGGCCGCCTGTCGAGCGTCATCGTCACCGTCTACTTCCTCATCACGCTTCTTATCACCTTCGCCGCGTTCCGGCTCGTCTGGCGAACGGAGACAAAATCATGACCTATCTCGACCTTTCCGCCATCGGCATGCGCTACGGCGACAATGTCATTCTCGACGGCATCGATCTTTCGGTGGCGCAGGGTGAAATGCATGTTCTGCTCGGCCCTTCCGGTTGCGGCAAGACCACGCTCCTACGCTCCATCGCCGGACTGGTTCAGCCGGACAAAGGCGCAATCCATCTCGCTGGCCTTGCCATCGAAAAGCTGCATCCAAAAGATCGCGGCATCGGCATGGTGTTCCAGCACTATGCGCTGTTCCCCAACATGACGGTACGCCAGAACCTCGCCTTCGGGCTCGAACAGCGCCGCCTTGCTCGCACGGTCATCAGCGACAAGATCGATGCGGTTCTGGACATCGTATCGCTGCAGGACAAGGCCGATTCCCGCCCGCGCCAACTCTCCGGCGGGCAGAAACAGCGCGTGGCACTGGCGCGCGCACTCGTCCTAGAGCCATCATTGCTTCTGCTGGACGAGCCCTTGTCGGCGCTCGACGCCCAGATCCGCAAACGCCTGCGTGACGAGTTGAAGCGCATCCAGCGCCGAACGGGCCTGACCAGCATTCTCGTCACCCACGATCAGGACGAGGCCCTGTCGCTCGGCGACCGGATTTCCGTGATGAACAAGGGCCGCATCGCCCAGACGGCATCAGGCCCGGAGATATTCTACCGCCCGGACGACCTGTTCGTCGCGAAATTCATCGGCAATGCCAACATCCTCAGCGCGGCAGAATTCAGTCGGCTGATCGGCCGGGATTTCGACCAGACGGCGGTCATCCATCCCCATATGTTCAAGATCGGCAGGGCTTCGGGAGGTTCAAGCCTCTTCGACGTCGCAGTAACCGTCGTGGAAACGGTCGTCGCAGGAAATATCGTACGATACGTGATGCAATCGAATGGTATTATTTTCAACGTGGAAGCTCAGACCGCCATGAATAGGGCGCATCTCGCAGTCGGAGAGGAAGCGACGGTAACGATCGATCCGTCGGACGCTCACTTCCTTTAGGACGTTGTTGTCGTTACCAAACTAAGAGGATCGCTAAACACTACTTCCGCTTGATGGGATTAGAACCGTTAACCCGGTAGATTTCTGTCTAGCGCAGCCAGATTAGACAACCGGTCGAGAACATCTCAGTGAGTTAGACAGCCCAGTCTTCGACGCGTAAGCCTGCCACGCGATCAAACTCGCGGCGGTTGTTTGTGACGACGATCAATCCGCGCGAGCGAGCGTGTCCTGCGATCAATTGATCATATGGACCAATGGGCGTTCCGTTTCGTGCGAGTTCAGCACGCAACTGGCCAGTATGGGTCGCTGCTATCTCGTCATAAGCTAGCACTTCTAGACGTGCGGCGAACCCCTCAACGACGGCCAAGTTGCGTTCTGGGCTAGCCGATTTCTCTGCTCCATATATCAGCTCCATCAGGCTGACTGAACTCATACAAAGCTGACCGTGGTGGCGATTGAACGCTTCTCGCACGTGCTCCGGTTTGTTCTTGATGGTGAATATGCAGATGTTGGTGTCCAGCATGTATTTCAACATCAGAATGCCTCGCGCTCCTGCAGCGCAGGCTGATCACGCTCACTCATAAAGTCGGTGGTCGCAGCGGTGCCATCAAACCAGCTATCCCAGACCTCGCCGACGGGGGCAATAATTCGAGTACGCCCAACCGCGACGATATCGACACGCTTCACATCATCCGGAAGAGCGACTGCCTTTGGTAGCCGGATAGCCTGGCTACGATTACTCTGGAATACCGCACCTTGCTCCATGACATACTCCTCTGGCATCTACAGATGGGATATGTAAAAATTAATACGCAGCCAAGGATATGTCAATGGGATATACATTGGAATGTGATAGACTTGCGTTAAGCTCTTGAGCGGAATGGAACCGTCGACCCGCACCATAATGTGCCTAACCACCTGAAAATATGAAATTCGGTATCGGCCCACCGTGAGCTCCGTTATGGAACAGCCCAATTAGCAGACAATTTTGCAAACGCAAATTCTGGCAAAACGACAAAACGGGCGAGCCGCAACACGGAAATCTTCCAGCCTGTTTCGGCCAGAAGTTTTCTCGAAGCATCCATTGAAAGGCAACTACTTTTTTTTCAACCGGCGACGCTCAGCGAAACCGAAACGTGAAGCGTGGAACCTTAATCCACCTGAAGGCAGAGATATTTCACCTCGACATAATCCTCGATGCCGTACTTTGAGCCTTCTCGGCCCTGACCGGACTGTTTGATACCGCCGAAAGGCGCGACCTCGGTCGATATGAGACCGGTATTAATGCCGACCATGCCGTACTCCAGCGCCTCGGCCACCCGGAACACTCGAGAAAGATCCTTGGCGTAGAAATAGGAGGCGAGACCGAACTCGGTATCGTTGGCCAGTTCGATCACCTCGTCTTCCGTCTCGAAACGGAAAAGCGGCGCCACCGGCCCAAAGGTTTCCTCCTTCGCCACCTTCATCTTCGCGGTCACGCCAGTCAAAATGGTCGGCTGGAAAAACAGGCCGCCGCGCGCATCGCGCTTGCCACCGACAGCGACAGCTCCGCCTTTTTCGATCGCATCGGCGATGTGTTCCTCGACTTTTTCTATCGCCTTTTCGGTAATCAGCGGTCCGGCAACGACGCCTTCCTCAAACCCGTCTCCGACCTTCATGGCCGACACTTTTGCGGCCAGCTTTTCGGCAAAGGCATCATAGACGCTGGCCTGCACATAAAGCCGATTGGCACAGACGCAGGTCTGGCCATTGTTGCGATATTTCGAGATCATCGCGCCTTCGACCGCGGCATCGAGATCAGCATCATCGAACACGATGAAGGGCGCATTGCCGCCAAGCTCAAGACCGAGCTTCATGATCTGCTCGGCGCCCTGCCGCATCAGGATCTTTCCGACGCCGGTCGATCCGGTAAAGGTCAGCTTGCGGACCTTGTCGTTCTGCGTAAATTCCTGCCCGATATCGGCGGATCTCTTTGATGTCACGACGTTGAACACACCGGCCGGCAGCCCGGCACGTTCAGCCAGAACCGCCAGAGCCAAAGCAGACAGCGGCGTCTCGGCGGCGGGTTTCGAGACCATCGTGCAGCCGGCAGCAACGGCGGGTGCGAATTTTCGGGCCAGCATCGCATTGGGAAAATTCCACGGTGTGATCGAGGCCACCACACCGATCGGCTGTTTTAACACGATAATGCGCTTGTCCTGCTGGTGGCCGGGAATGCTATCACCGTAAACGCGCTTGGCCTCTTCGCCAAACCATTCGACATAGGACGCGCCGTAAAGGATTTCGCCTTTCGCCTCGGCAAGCGGCTTGCCCATTTCCGTGGTGAGGATCGTGGCCAGATCATCGGCATTGGCGACCATCAGATCATAGAGCTTGCGCAGAACGGCGGCGCGTTCCTTGCCGGTCTTTTTTGCCCAGAGTTTTTGCGCCTTGTGGGCCGCATCGATGGCGCGCGCGGCATCCTTGCGGCCCATATCCGGAAGCGTCGCGATCACGTCGCCGGTCGAGGGATTGGTGACCTCGAATGTCGCACCACCCTCACCTTCCGAGCGCCATTCAGCGGCAATCAATGCCTTGTCGGTGGCAAGTGACGGATCTTTCAGTTTCGCGAGAAGTGTGTCGGACAGGGCCATGACACTGGCCTCCTTGGATGGGCTGATTGCGGCAATGGTTGCCGAGACCCGACATGATCGGACCTCGGCACCGGGATCAGGCGAAAGCGTGAGTCGATTTCGGCTCGAAACTCAACCATGCCTTGTCGCCACGGCTGATGCTGGAAATCGCCTCATGACCGAACGGCAGGCGAACGGACAGGCTTTCGCCATTCCCGGTCTGGGTGCTCACCTCGATATTGTTGCCGAGGAAAGTAATATCGTTGATCGTCACGACAAGCCCGCTGGCGACCTGTGTGCTCGACAGCGACAAGCGCTCCGGCCGAAGCAGCAGTGAGGCCGATTTCCCACCCGTCTTACCGGCATGCATCGGCACGCCATCGATGATCGTACCGCCCGGCAGAGCCAGTTTTGCCTTGCCATCGGCGCTCGACAGCACTTCGGCATTGATAAAATTACTGTCGCCGATAAAGCCCGCTACGAAATGCGTGGCCGGATTGGCGTAAAGCTCCTGACCGGTGCCGATCTGGTCGATCTCGCCCTGGCTGAACACCGCGATCCGATCGGAAAGGCGCAATGCCTCTTCCTGATCGTGGGTGACGTAGAGAATAGTCACGCCGGTTTCCTGATGGATGCGGCGGATTTCGAACTGGATTTCCTCGCGCAGCTTCTTGTCGAGCGCAGACAGCGGCTCGTCCATCAGCAGGACGGGCGGATTGTAGACCAGCGCGCGAGCAAGGGCGACGCGCTGCTGTTGCCCGCCGGACATCAAGGCCGGTTTGCGGTCTTCAAAACCTTCAAGACGAACAAGCTTCAGCGCTTTTTTCACGCGCTCTGCTATTTCGGCCTGACCCACGCGGCGGATGCGCAGCGGGAAGGCGACGTTTTCACCAACCGTCAGATGCGGGAACAACGTGTAGCGCTGAAACACCATGCCGATATTGCGCTTGTGCGATGGTGTCGACAGCAGGCTCTGGCCGTTGAGCAGAATATCGCCATCGGTCGGGTCCTGAAAACCTGCCAGAATGTAGAGTGTCGTCGACTTGCCCGAGCCCGATGGCCCGAGAAAGGTCATGAACTCACCCTGAGCAACATCCAGGCTGACGTTCTTGACGGCGGTGACCTGACCATATGTCTTGCGGATGCCACGGATGGAGAGGAATGGCTGGGTCATGCTTTGCGTCCCTTGCGGAAGAGTGCGGCCAGAACCATCAGCAGGATGGTGAAGGCAATAAGAATAGTGGAGGCGGCGGCGATGACCGGCGTCAGGTCCTGTCGCAGCGTCGCCCAGATTTTCACCGGCAGCGTCTGGAGCGTCGGACTGGCCATGAAGATGGCGAGAACGACTTCATCCCACGATGCGAGGAAGGAAAAGATTGCGGCGGCGAATATGCCGTGACTGACGGCGGGTACCGTCACCCGGATGCGGGCTTCCCAAGGGCTTGCGCCGCACAGGATGGCGGCATCCTCGATAGATTTGTCGAAACCTTCCAGCGCATTGCCGATCGAGATGATCGAGAATGGCAGTGCGATCAGCAGATGCGCGATGATGAATCCTACTGTGGTGCCCGCCAGTCCGAGCTGCAGAAACAGCGCGTAAAGGGCGACGGCGAGCACCACGACCGGGAGGATCATGGGGGTGAGGAACAGGGCGCGCAGGGCTTCGCGGCCAACAAAACTGCCGCGATTGAGGCCAAGGGCTGCGAGAAAACCGAGGATGACGGAGAGAACCGTGACGATCGCGGCGATCTTCAGGCTGGTCAGCGCCGACCAGAGCCAGCGCGGATCGGCAAACAGCATCTGATACCATTTGAACGTCCAGGAAGGCGGCGGAAAGATCAGCCATTGCGACGAGCCGAAGGAGAGTGCGGCGATGAAAACGATCGGCAGGATCAGGAATAGACAGACCAGAGCCGTGAGGCCGATCAGGAACGGTTTCAAACCGCCAAGTTTGTCGAAATCGAGCAGCATGATTGTTACCTCGCCCGATTGGGGTTCAGGAATTTGAGCTGGATGGCGTAGAGCACCATGGTCACCAGCAGGAGAACGAGGGCGGCCGCGCCGCCCATGCCCCAGTTGACCAATGACTGCACGAATTGCGCCACGAGTTCAGCCAGCATCATGTTGGAGGTGCCGCCGAGAAGGGCCGGCGTGACGTAATAACCAAGCGACATGACGAAAACCATCAGAGCACCCGAGGCGATGCCCGGCAGTGACAGCGGCAGCAGCACGCGGGTAAAACACTGGCGTTTGTTTGCGCCACAGAGAGCCGCCGCACGCAGGATGGCCGGATCGATCGACTTCAGGATACCGATCAGCGGCAGGATCACAAAAGGCAGCATGATATAGGTCATGCCGATCGTGACGCCGACGAGATTGTTCACAAGCGCCAGCGGCTTGTCGATGATGCCGAGGTTGATCAGCATCTTGTTGACGACACCGGTACGCTGCAAAAGCACCATCCATGCATAAGTGCGGGCGAGAAGGTTGGTCCACATCGACAGAACGATGATCGCCATCACCAGCCGTGACCACTTGTCGGGCATGATGGCGAGCAGCCATGCCACCGGAAAACCGATCACCACGGCAACCACGGTCACCAGACCGGCAACAGTAAATGTGTTGAGGAACACCCGCAGATAGGTCGTCGAGCCGAGCAGCTCGCGATAGTTCTGCAGACCGGGCGTGGGTTCGAGCACGCTGCGCATCAGCAGCATGAGCACGGGGATGATGAAGAAAAAGGCGATGAGCAGAAGAGCCGGCACGACATAGCCGAAACTGCCGTTGCGCCTGATCTTTCTCTCTCCACCGTCAGTCGTTGCCGACAGAACCATTACAAACCTCCCGGTTCCCTTCACGGAATTCACGGGCCGGCACCACCTGCCCGTGTCGTCCAAGTCTTCAGGTGAAAATTACTTGGCCTGCCAAGCATACCAGCGGGTCCCGATCTCGTCGCGATGGGCGGCCCAGTAGCTCATGTCGGCATTGACCTGGGTTTCGGCCTTCTGATCAGGCAGCGTCTTGCGCAGGTCCTCATCCATCAGTTTTGGCGAACCCGTATTGATCGGCGCGTAACCGGTCATCGTTGCGAACTCGGCCTGCGCCTTGTCGCTGGTGGCATTGGCGATGAACTTCATCGCCGCTTCCTTGTTTTTCGTGCCTTTCGGAACGACGAGCGCATCGGCAGCGGTGATGTTGTTGGTCCAGGATGTCTCGACAGTGACACCGGTCTGGGCAAGTGCCGTCAGGCGACCGTTCCAGAAGGAGCCGAACGGCGCTTCAGCCGAGGCCAAAAGCTGCTGCGACTGCGCACCGCTATCCCACCAGACGATTTCCGACTTGATGGTGTCGAGTTTCTTGAAAGCGCGATCGAGATCGAGCGGATACAGCTTGTCGGCGGCAACACCGTCGGCGAGCAGTGCGGCTTCGATCACACCGGGAGCGGACCACTTGTAGAACGTGCGCTTGCCGGGGAATTTGGCGAGGTCGAACAGATCGGCCCAGCTTTTCGGGCAGGCATCGACGGCATCCTTGTTGCAGCCGATGACGAAGGAATAATAGAAGCTGCCGACGGAGTAGTCGGTCACAAAGCGCGGATCGAGTTTTGTCTTGTCGATGACGGAAAAGTCTAGCTTTTCGAGAAGGCCCGCATTACCGGCCTGAACCGCATAGTCACCTTCGACATCTACGACATCCCAGGCAACATTCTTGGATTCCACCATGGCCTTCAGCTTGCCGTAGTCGGTCGGGCCGTCCTGAGTGACGTTGACGCCACCCTCAGTGCTGAAAGTGTCTGCCCAATGCTGTTTTTGTGCATCCTGCGTGGTGCCGCCCCAGCTGGTGAACACCATGTCGGCGGCGCTGGCCTGTCCGGCGAAGGCGACGGTGGCTGCGAGAACTGCGATAATCGTCTGCTTTTTCATGTTTTCTCCTCCCTGAGAAAAACCGTGATCTGCGAATGTGTGCTTGTGCTCTAGACCGGCACCGTGCCGCCCAGAGGCGAGAATGCAGCGGGCGACATGATCTTGTTGTCTGCGGTGACGATCAGGTCGCGTATTTTTGGTAGAAAGGCCTGCCATTCCGGATCGGCACCCAGCCGCGCACGCCGCGCCTGCCGGTCATCGAGGCTTTCGAAACCCCAGATATGAACGATCTCGTTGATCGGACCGATCTCCGAGGAGAAATAACCGACGAGATTGCCGAGATGTTTTTTCTGAATGGTGATGCCGATCTCGCCGACAACCTTCAGGTATTCGGGGATGGCACCGTTCTTCAGCCGATAGGTTCTGATCTCGTAGAACATGGCGCTCACCGCATCACGAAGGGGTCGGGGAAAGGCTCGTCTGACGTTCTCAGCCACACCGTCTTGGTGCGGGTGAAATCGAGTGCGGCGGCAAGGCCACCTTCGCGGCCATGACCGGATTGACCGTAACCGCCGAACGGTGCGATCGGCGATACGGCGCGATAGGTATTGATCCAGACGATGCCGGCGCGGATGCGCTTCACCATGCGATGCGCCCGCGTCAGGTTCTGGGTGAACACGCCGGAGGCAAGACCGTATCGGGTATCGTTGGCCAATGCGACCGCTTCGTCTTCATTGGTGAAGGACACGACCGAAAGCACCGGGCCAAAAAGTTCGGTTTCGACCGATGGCGAGTTGATGCCGTCGCAATCCAGAATGGTCGGCAAGTAAAAGAAACCGTCGCCTTCGCCAGCACGGCCACCGGTGACAACCTTGGCTCCGGCAGCAACTGAGGCAGCAACGACCTGCTCGACATGATCACGCTGGCGTTTGGTGCAAAGTGGGCCGACTTCCGTTGCCATTTCGAGCGGCGTGCCGATGCGGATGGCTTCGGCCTTTGCTTTCAAAAGGCTGATAATCTGGTCCTTGACAGAGCGCTCGACGATGAGGCGCGAGCCGGCAACGCAACTCTGGCCGGTCGCGGCAAAGATGCCGGCGACCTGCGCATTGGCCGCACTTTCGAGATCGGCATCAGCGAACACGATAAAGGGCGATTTGCCGCCAAGTTCCAGCGAAGTGCTGGCAAGGTTTTCCGCCGAATTGCGCACCACATGTGCCGCCGTGACAGGACCGCCGGTAAAGGCGATATGAGCCACACCCGGATGTCGTGTCAGCGCGCTGCCGCAGGACGGGCCGAAACCGGTGATGACGTTCAGCACGCCCTTCGGGAAACCGGCTTCATGCACGAGGCGAGCAAATTCCAGCATGGGCGCCGGGCCATCTTCAGATGCCTTGACCACCAGTGTGCAGCCGGCAGCCAGTGCCGGGCCAATCTTGACGGCAGAAAGAAACAGCTGACTGTTCCACGGCACGATGGCGGCAACGACGCCGACCGGCTCACGACGGGTCCAGACATCCATCTCAGCCTTGTCGATCGATAGCGTAGACCCTTCGATCTTGTCGGCAAGGCCGGCGTAATAACGATAATAATCGGCAACATAGGCAATCTGTGCCGAGGTTTCGCGGATGATCTTGCCGGTATCGCGGGTTTCCAATCCGGCAAGGCGCTGCGCATTTGCCTGCACAAGATCCGCCAGCCTGTAGAGAAGTTTTCCACGAGCGGATGCGGTCAACGCCGGCCAAGCGCCTGTCCACAATGCCTGTTCTGCGGCGTTTACGGCACGATCGACATCCGTCTCACGGGCTTCCGGCATGGAAGCCCAGACGTTTCCGGTCGCCGGATCGATACTGTCGAAGCGGGCAGACCCATCTTCGAACACGCCATCTATATATTGTTGAAAAGCGTGCATCTCAGCCTCACCGGAATGCTGGCATGACGTCGGCGATAAAGCGTTCGAGCGACGCCTTCTTACGCTCGAAACTCATGCCGGTATCGATCCAGAAGGAATATTCGTCCCAACCCTGCTGTTCGTAAACCTTGAGGCGATCGATGACGGTTGCCGCATTGCCAATCGGCATGTTGGTGATCATCTTTTCCGGTGCAAGGTTCGGGTTGACCGCCAGCTCCTCTTCGCTCAGGGTCTGGATCAGGCCCTGGCTGATCGGCCGCTCATTCTTGAACCAAGCGAAGAAGTAGTTGTAGTAGGTGCTGATTTCCTTGGCCGCCGTGGCGATATCGGCGTCATCCGAACCGACATAGGTGTGCTGCAGCAGCATGATTTTTGGACGCTTCACTTCCGGCGCCTTGTCGCAGGCCGCATCGAAACGTTCCATCAGGCTGGCAATCTCGGCCTCACCATTGGCAAGCGGCGTGCACTGAACGTTGCAGCCATTAGCCACGGCAAATTCGTGGCTATTCGGGTCACGCGCAGCCACCCAGATCGGCGGGTGCGGCTGTTGCACCGGTTTTGGCGCCGAGGTCGTTTTCGGGAATTTGTAGAACTCGCCGTCATGCGCATAATCACCTTCCCATACGCCCTTGATGGCCGGGATGAGTTCGCGCATGCGCTGACCGGCACCCCAAGGGTCGAGACCGGGCAGAAGACGTTCGTATTCGAAACTGTAGGCGCCGCGGGCAATACCGAGATCGAGACGACCACCGCTGATAAGGTCGGTCATCGCCGCTTCGCCAGCCAGCTTGATCGGATGCCAGAAGGGCGCGATCACCGTGCCGGTGCCAAGTCGCACATTTTTGAAGCGGGCGGCAAGGTCGGCGAGATTGACGAACGGGTTCGGCGCAATGGTGAATTCCATGCCGTGATGTTCGCCAGTCCAGATGGCGTGCATGCCACCCTTGTCGGCGATCTCGCACAGCTTGATGAACTCTTCATACAGTTCCTCATGGTCCTGGCTGGCATTCAGCCGCTCCATATGAACGAAAAGCGAGAACTTCATGGGATCAACCTTTTTTTAGCCACGGCGTGAACGCGGCCCTTTTCCTGATTGCCGAAATAGATGCCGAAATTGCCGAGCGTGCTTTCCTGGGCGTAACGCTTCACCGTCTCGCGCAAGGCCGAATCCTGGATCTTGTCGATCGGCAGTTGCTGCAGCGGGAACATCTGGCCAATTTTAGGCGCGCCCTCGCCTAACGCGGCGCGGTAGACGATATGCTGGCGGCCGGCCTTGGTGTCTTCGTAGATGGAATAAAGCAGGCCTGTCTGGATCGAGAGACCGATTTCGGCGGCAAACTGCGGCTCAAGCACGTCCATGCCTTCGCTTTCGGCCTTGTCGACCAAAGGCAGCGTCCAGCCGCCTGCGCCATCCGGAACCAGCAAAATCTGACCTTCTCGCTCGGCAACAGCACCAACAGACAAACTGCCCTCGACATTGGCGAGCAGGTTCTTTTCGGTGAGCGCCGGCGTGAAATAACCACCGCGTGCGTAACCGAGACCGGTCTTGCCGGAATTTTCGAAACCCTCGATCTTGCCGATCAGGATGACATGGTCACCGGCATCGACACGTTCATGTGCCGAACAGTCGAACCACGCGGCGGTGTCGGAAAAGACCGGCGAACCGAACGGTCCCTTCTGCCAGTCGACTGCGGCAAAGCGATCCTCCACCGGGCGGGCAAAGGTGTTCGACACATCCTTCTGGTCTTCGGAAAGGATGTTGACCGCAAAGCCCGGCGTGGTCATCAGCGTCTGGTAATTGCGCGATGTCTTCGCCAAGCATACCAGAAGCAGCGGCGGATCCAGCGAAACGCTGGTAAAACTGTTGGCGGTGAAGCCGATCGGGGCGCCCTCTTCATTGAACGTCGTCACCACGGTGACACCGGTCAGGAATGCACCGAACGCATCGCGTAGCGCTCTTGGATCACTCATTGTCACTCCTCCCATTCCTCCTTAAGTCGCCGGCTGCCAGGTGAGCCAGTCGGCCAGTGCCTCACTCACCTCCTCCGGCGCCGTGACATTGACCATATGTCGGTGGCCTTTGATGACGACCGCCCTTCCTTGAGGCGTCGCTCTGGCCATGTCTTCGGCCATTTCGGCCGTCGAATTCTTGTCGCCATCGCCCGTCAGGAACAAGGCCGGAGCTTTTACCCGCGGCCAGCTGTCCGAATAGACCGCATCGCCGGTGGCAAAGGCCCGATAGGCGGCGGCATATCCGCCGGGATCGACCTTTTGCAGCAGGTCATGCACGAGACGATAGGCTGCGCTATCCTTCTCGTCCGCCGAAAACCATCTTTCCAGCGGCGCTTCGCGATCGAAGGCGCCGGAAAAGATTTCGTCAGCACGCGCTTCCACTGCCTCGCGCGCTGTCGGCGTCCGTTTGTAGACGCCGTTCAGAAGAGCGACCCGACGGAGTTTTGTCGGCTTCGTCGCGGCAAATCCGGCGGCAATCAGGGCGCCCATCGAATGACCGGCAACACTGACTGCTTCCAATCCGAGTTCATCAACCAGTTCTGAAAACCAGGCGACGAAATTGGGCAATTCCGGCGGGGTATCCAGAGGCGCCGAAAACCCGTGGCCCGGAAGATCGACCGCGATGACGCGATGATCTTTCGAGAGCCGCTCGATCTGCGGCCCCCAGGCTTCGATGCGCATGCCGACACCGTGGATGAGGACGAGTGTCTCGCCGCCCTGCCCCTCGTCGATATAGGCCGCGCCGGAAGGCGTCTTAGACCGATGCAGGGTTTGCAACATCGTGGCCAAGCTCCTTGAGGTCCTGGTAGCGATCACCGATGCGATGATGCGGGCGACCACCGATCGAGGCACCGAGCGCGACGACGATTTCGTCGGCGGCAGGCGCATCCGGAATGGCGCACTGGATCGTCAGGTAATGCGAGCGACGGCCTTCGTCGTTCTTGTCCATCAGCGGGATCATGATCGGCGCATTGGCCGGACCGCGCGTATTGCAGAAGGCGAGATAGGATTTAGCGCCAACGGCGGTGCGGTAGTGATTGCCGAAACGCAGTGTGTGGATCAATGCGGAGCCATGCTCGATCTCGCCATCCAGACCGACGACGGCCGACTTGCCGTAAGCTTCGACCGCCTCGCCCGAACCGACAGTGTCGATAATCATCTTGGTGAGCAGTTCGCCGAGAACCGGAGCGACTTCGTGAATTTCCGGCTTCAGGTTTTCGACATAGCCACGGCCAGCCCACGGATTCTTCACCACAGCCAGAGCCGCAATCAGCTTCAGCGGCGTTGCCGCTTCCTTGCCGCCCTCAACGAGCGTCGTCTCGATCTGCAGAAATGTTTTGCGGATCACCGGTGCCATGGAATGCCTCCCTGCAATTTCATCTGCCTGTATGATGGTATACCATAAGACCGAATGTCAAGCGCTTGCCGGAATCATTTTTTGACGATAAAAGGAGACATGATCAAAAACGCCGACCCAATTGCCGCTCTGCGCATCGAAACTCCGCCCGCAACCCTGCGTGAAATGGCCCTAGAGCGCATGCGCCGCGCCATTATCAGCGGCGTGTTCGAGCCGGGAACCAGGCTGGTGGAGCGTACACTTTGCGATCAGCTGGGCGTTTCACGATCAGTGATCCGGGAAGTTATTCGCCATCTGGAGGCCGAAGGTCTGGTCGAAATGCTGGCCAAGCAGGGACCGATCGTTGCCCGACTGGAGTGGGATGACGCGCGGCAAATTTACGAGATCCGTGCAGCCCTTGAATCGACCGCTGTTGCTGATTGCGCACGCGTGGCCGATGAAAAAGTGAAGGCGGAACTGCGCCAGTCGCTCAACGAGCTGGACCGCACATCCCAGCAGAATTCGCCGCTGGGCATTCTCGATGCCACGACGAGTTTCTATCGCACGATATTCCACGCTGGCGGACATACAATTGCGTGGGACATCGTCACTCGCCTTAACAGCCGCATCTCGCGATTACGCGTCATGACCCTCTCGACACCAAATCGCACCACATCCGGCCCCAGCCAGATCCGTGAAATATTTGCACGCATCGAGAAGAATGAACCCGAGGCTGCGGCCGCGGCCTGCCGCGCACATGTTAAAGCAGCTGCGGCGATTGCCGAGAGCATTATCGGTGTCGACGTTACCTGATGCTCTCAAGGGGGATTGGACCGACAGCCCGAAGAATGCCGATGGTGGTATTGGCAGCACGTTTAAGCACTTGAACGGAATCGAACCGCTGACCCGTTGTTACTATGCGCCAATGGGAGACATGGCTCCGCATTTCGGTCGCGGTCGTGTTTCGGCCCCATCGCTGCAACGATAGGACCGATCCATGTCTTCGTGAAGCGTCAGTGTCCCCCCACCTTTGCGTCGGAGGTGCGTGCACCCGGAGTAAATCCGCGCGCCTGTCCGGACCAGGCGATCAAAAGGGCGATGATCAGCAGAACGGTCAGCGCCCATGGAAACGCTGTGGGTCCATAGGCATCCAAAAGAACACCGCCCATGATTCCGCCGCCTGCGATGGCTCCATTCCAGGCGACGACGTTCATTGACAGTGCAACATCTGCACCATCACCCGCGGTGTCTGCCAGGGCGGTTTGCAAGAGCGTTGCGGCGCCGCCGAATGTCAGGCCCCAAATGGCAACGCCACCATATATCGACCAAAACGACATCGAAACGATCCCGAAAAGCAGAGATACCAGTGCAAAGGCGGCCAGACTGGTCAACACGGTTACTCGCAGGAGACGGTCGACCAGCTTTCCCGCCACCCAGATGCCGACGAGCGCAGCCAATCCAAATACCAAGAGAACAAGGTCGACCCGATCCTGCATCCCCGCCGACTGAACGAAGGGCGCGATATAGGTATAAAGGATGTTGTGAGCGAGCATCCATGCAACGACAACGGCAAGGACGGGTCGAACGCCGGGGGTCGAAAATACGCGAGGCAGGGGCAGTCGATCACCCTTCTTCTGGCCTGGGTAGTCCGGCACTTTCATCACGACCCAACCGATCAGGACCAATGTCAATATCGACATGATCCAAAAAGCGGTTCGCCAGCCGACCTGCGCACCAAGCCATGTCCCCATCGGCACGCCAAGCGACAGCGCGATCGGCGTTCCTACCATAGCGATCGCCATCGCCTTGCCCTGTTGATGTGCAGGGACCATGCGTCGTGCATAGCCTGCCAAAAGGCTCCAGGCCAAACCAGCGGCGACGCCGGCAAAGAAACGTGCGACCAAGGTTAGCGTGTAGTTGGACGAAATCGCTGTCACAGAGTTGAAGATCAAAAACCCAATGATGGTGGACAGCAGGACTGTCCTGCGCCGCCAACTGCTTGTGGCAATGGTCAAAGGGATCGCCGCGAGCAGCGAACCGAGGGCGTAGACAGTCACCATCTGGCCAGCAAGGGATGGAGAAACGCCCAGACCCTCAGTGATCTGTGGCAGTAGCCCAGCGGGGAGCGTCTCTGTGAGAATGCAAATAAAGCCAGTCATCGCCAGTGCGAGTAACCCAGCAACAGGCAATCGTTGGGCGTCGTTTTCAGATCCGGTCGTTTTCATTGATTTGATGAACCTTGATATGTGTATCGAGCGATCCAGATATCGATATCAAACACCCTTGGCAAGATATTCTGGATCGAATAGTACAGAATAAATTCACGGAGGCACGTTATGGCTCGAACGGGGCGACCAAGGGCGTTTGACAGAGACAAGGCACTGGATGCCGCGATGATCCTATTCTGGGAGCAGGGCTATGAGCCGACCTCTCTCAATCAACTGAAAGCCGCGATGGGAGACATTTCTCCAGCAAGTTTTTATGCGGCCTTCGGGTCTAAGGAAGCCCTCTTCGACGAGGTCGTCCTGCGCTATCAGGCCTCCTACGGGCGCGTAACTGCAAGCCTAAAAAATGAGGCTCTGCCACCACGCGAAGCTATCGAGACGGCTCTGAGGCTTTCAGCAAGGATGCAAACCGACAAGACGCACCCGCCAGGATGCTTGATGATCTTGGGGGCCAACAACTGTGCGCCCGAAAATCGTCACGTAGATGATGTGCTCGCAGCTGACCGGATGCGAAATCGTGGGGGCATCGAAACCTGCATCAGGCGTGCGGTCGATGCAGGCGAGCTTGTCAGCACCACGAATGTACGTGGGTTGGCGACCCTGTTTCATACCTTTCTGATGGGTATCGCATTTGAAGCACGGGACGGTGCTGATGGCGGCGATATCAACGAAGCTGTGACAGCACTGATGCAGATATGGGATCTGCACATGGCGATGTGAGAGTGGCCTGGGCAAAGGGGCCGTACTGGATGACTGCTTCGGGGCGACTGCAAACCAATTGGGTTTAGCTAAGCTTTTGAAGGGAATTGAACCTTCGACCAATGGCCCATTTCTGCTAAACATCAGATAATGCGTTGCATTTAGAGGGACGAAATGCTGGCGGTAGGCTGGCTATGGAACTGTAATGCTTATCGATGGCTATAAGAGTGCGGGCGATCTTGGGCTAAAGTAAAGCCGGGGTGCCGTCAGCATAAAGCGGTGCCGTCTCGGCGATGACATCGCCATCCCATAAATATGCCTCGCCGTGCGGGGTGGAGCGTGTCCTGTCCACGGCTCTGCGGTCGCGCGTTGACGCAGCGTCTCCACGGTCGCCGGCCGGTGATTTCATAATTCATAGGACTTCGCCAGCAACAGAAGATCCTCTGTAACCGGATCGTCGCCATAGCCTGCGGCAGAAAGCGCCTGAAAGGACTGGACGAAAAATGAGTTACATGCCGCGAACAACTCTGCGCGGCTATACTCTCCAGAAAACCCCAGGTAATCAATATAAATAAAACTTCCTTTGGTTTTGCAATTAAATAGAGATCCTCCTTCGAAATAGTAAGATAAAGATTTATTTTCCCTTACAGAACGAAGCATGCGATCGAAGCAGTCTGAAGCTCCTATATACAAAATGTACATCTGTCTATTATGTAAAATTCCAGACATTTTTCCATTATCTGAAAATTGTATAAATCCAAGTGAATACGGATCAACTTCGTCGCTAATAGACTTGATGGAGATCATCTTCTTACCTGCTTCTGAGATCGGAAACATCGATCGAGCGCATTTTTTCTGCTCCCTCTGCGGATAACAGATCGCCATGGCAGAATATTACCTACACTCACGCCCTAACTCATTTATCTTTGGTGGAGAGCGGGGTGTCTCTGTCCTTGAAAAATTCGTCGTAGATGCGATTAAAAAGGTACTTGAGCGCGCCTTCGTCCTCCGGCAACCCAAAAAGGTAGGCTGCTGCTTCATTCAAATCATCTACATCTTCTACGCTTGGTGGGTTTTCAATAAGGAATTCAAGAGCTTCTTTGTGCATTTTAAAAGATGCTTGGTTCATAACTTGCATGTGCGGGATGACAAACATCTCAATGATTTTATCGATAATTGCATAGCTATCACTACTCTTCTCGAGCTCTTGAAAGTATTGGTATATGTAATCCTCGTCGTAATTACTGATTGCTGTAATATACATGGCGCTATGAGCGCTGTATGCATCCCGTTTTTCCAATTCTTGCTCCAAATCTGCGGTCGATAGATTCATTTTTCATTTCAATGGGAATATTGTCATCAAGTTCCCGCTCGGGTCAAAATACGCCCGCACGGTGTCCGACGTAAAGTATTGCGTGCCACCTTTAAGATATCCTTCGCCCATCGGTCGCCCCATAGGGATATCAATGCGTCCTTGTGGGTTTTGCTTATACATTGCGATTGCTCGCTTGGCCGCATCCAACTGGTCTGAATGGGTGTAAAAACGAGAAGAGGGCACTGGCTTTCCAACCTTCTTATCTGGCGTGAATCCTGTCTGGGCCCGGATCTGCTGGTCTTTCAATGTCGTCTGTGCACCATGGCGATCCAGAAAATGCGAGTCTGGTCCCTGCTGCGTTTGTAGCGCATCCAACTCTTGAAGGACCTGACACTTTGCAAGCCCCAGCGGGTCCATCCAGGCGGTCGGTCCATCGACATAGCCCTGAGGCCGGACGCCACCCTCCAGGCCGATCGGGTCCGGCGAGAGATATTGTCCGGCGTCGGGGTCATAGACGCGGTGACGGTTGTAGCAGAGACCGCTCTCCGCATCCTGCCACTGCCCCGGAAAACCGATCGGGCAAAGTGCGTCGCCGGCCTCATGATCCCCGTCATCTTTGGCTGCAATCCCCGCTATCTGCCTGGCGCGCGTGCCGCCCCAGAGCCAGTGCGCTCGGGACCAGATCCGTTCTCCCGTCCCGTCGTAAAGCTCGCGCGGCGTGCCGAGAGGATCGGTGACGACGTGATGAACGCCCTCGGCACTCTGGCGGGCCAGCGGGCGAAAGCCGCCGGGCTCGTAGTGCCAGGAGACTGCGGCTTCCCAGGCCGGGGTGCCGTCAGCATAAAGCGGTGCCGCCTCGGCGATGACATCGCCATCCCACAAATACGCCTCGCCGTGCTGGGCGGGGCGTGTCCCGCCCACCTTACCGACGCCTTTGACGGGTTGACCCTGCGCTCGCGCGTTGTCGCAGCGTTTCCACAGTCGCCGGCCGAACGGATCGCTGCCATAGCGCCAGCGCGCACCTTCCGGCGTATCGCACCAGATGAGGCGGTCGAGGGCGTTCCAGCCAAACCGCCAGACTTTTGGGCGAAAGCCGTTCCGCTCCACCCGCCGCTCGATCACCCTGCCCTGATCGTCATGGGTCAGCAGAATGCGCTTGCCGGCCGGCCCACGCGCAGCCCTTACCTTGCCTCCGGCACTCCTCAGCCACGGCGAGAGCGAACGGCCTTCCGGCTCACCCGCCAACGCCGTGTCGGAGGCGGCCACATCATGCGCCGCGTCATATTCGAACCGCTCGATCTCGACCCGCTCGCCAGCGAGACCGAAGAAGCCCGCGGCAAGATCCTGTGGCGACGGCAACCCCTCGCCATGGCGGGCCTCGCTCACCTGGCCATTGTTATCATAGCTGTAGCGCGTACCGCCCCATAACGGATCGCTGACGCTCAAGGGCTCGAAAGCCTTGTTCCAGCCGTATTGCCGCTCGAAGGGTGCTGCTCCTCGCGTGGCAACACTTTGTCGGGTTAGCTGGCCTGCAGTGTCGAACACCTGGCGCAGGGCAAAATCACCTGCGATCCGCCCGGTCTCACGGCCAAGCGCGTCGCGCTGGAAGGCAATTGCCTCCGTGAGTCCGGCATTAGCGTCAGAACCGCCGCCCGACAGGGTCAATTCGCTCAAAGCGCCAAGTGGATCATAGGCATAGGCGGCGAGTGAGCCACCAATCCGACGCTCGGTACGGCGGCCAAGAGCGTCGTAGCCGTGCTCCACAACGCGCCCGTTGACCTCTTCCGTCACGATCCGACCAGCCTCATCACGGGTGAATCGAACCGTCGCCTCCTCGTTGTCGGCGCCCAACAGTCGGCCTGCGCCGTCATAGGAGAAGCGTTCGCGAGTCTGCGGCGGATGCATGTCCGAGGCCTCCCCCGGCTGATAACCACAACGTTCAGTCAGAAGGCCAGCCGCGTCATAGGCGAAGGTGACGCAGGATCCGTCACCATTGGTCTGCCGGATCACTCGGCCCGCCACATCACGCTCGTAGCGGATCGTACGCTCGTCGAAATCAGTCTCTGCAATAACCCGCCCGGCCGCGTCGCGTTCATAGGTGAACCGCCGTCCATTCGCATTGTCGATACGAACGAGATCGCCACGCACATCGTAGGTGAGCGACAGCTTGCCGCCGAGCGGGTCCGTTACCGAGAGAAGCTGATCGAAAGGACCGTAGGCATATTGAGTCACCCGCCCTTCGCCATCGGTCACATCGACGGTCTC
This sequence comes from Endobacterium cereale, assembly GCF_009617585.1. Taxonomy (GTDB): domain Bacteria; phylum Pseudomonadota; class Alphaproteobacteria; order Rhizobiales; family Rhizobiaceae; genus Neorhizobium; species Neorhizobium cereale. Next base: position 77,487 of record NZ_WIXI01000051.1, read on the forward strand.
GCCCTCGCTGTCGAACCGGCGGCTGAGGGTGACGCCGTCAGGCCGGACAACTTGTGCCGGCGTATCGAAAGGCGCGCCGTTCGTCTCGCTATAGGCGTAGGTGGTGCGCGTGCCCAGCGGATCGATCACACTGGTTACACGACCGAACGGATCGTCGCGCCGCAGTCGCGTCACGCCACCGGCGGCATCGATGATCGCAATCAGCCGGTGGCGGGCATCATACTCGCACCGCTCGGTGGTTCCATCCGGCCTAAGGGTCGCAGCCAACCTGCCCGCTGTCGTCCAATCATGACGCGTGATCGCGCCGTTGGGATCGATTGCTTCTATGACCCGCCCAGCGTCGTCGCGGGTGAAACGCCAGCCGTCGCCGGCACCGGCAAGAGAGACCGCCTGCAATCGCCCCGGCCCGTCCCAGCGCAACCGCGTTCTGCGCCCCTCCGCATCTATGAGTTCGGAAAGATTTCCGTCGATATCCCACGCATAACGTGTCGTGTGCCCCAGTGGGTCAACTGTCGCCGTGCGATAGTGCCCGGCGTAACTGTGGCGTATCTCGTTGCCGAGCGCATCGGTCTCGGCCAGGATGTTTTCGTCAGCGTCGTAGTCGGAGCGCTCCGCGGTATCTCCGCCGCCCGCACGATAATGAGTGCGCCGCGTTGCGGGATCGTATGAAAAGCAATCGTTATGGAAAGGTCCGTTCGTTTCGGTTTTCAGTACCCGGCCGGCATCATCGTAAATGAGCTCGAGCCTGGATCTGCCAGTCGAATCCCGCCACGTCATTAGTCGGCCGGCATCGTCGTAGGTGTAGGTCACGGTGAACGAGGCGGTGCAATCCGCCTGAGTCATGTTACCGGAAGTATCATAGGTGTAAGTGACGAGCCGCTTCTGGGCACCGCCCTCCTCCAGCGTTATAGCTGTTCGCTGCCCGTCGCCATTGTTATCGAAAACAAGCTTGAAACCATCAGAATGCGCGGCGCTTTCAAGAAGGTCTTCGCGCCGCTCCAAGACAATCGTGTTGCCGCTCGCATCTTCGATCGCCACAAGGCGATATATCTTGTCCTTGCCCTGTTCAAACGAGCGCACCGTTTGTCCGTCATCAAGCTTCAGCTTCTTCAGCCAAGGCGCTGTCAAACTCAGATGGCGATATTTCGCATTTTGAGAAGCTGCAAAGCCAAATGGACGGCGGAAAACAATACGACGCCCTTCGCCATCTCGGAAAAGAAGCTTGTTATCGTTGCGAACCTCAAATGTCTGGTCAAAGACGCAGGTTCTATTGCGACCAAGTGGGCCGAGCGTATCGCGCATGTGCCCATAGTGACGGCGCAGATCTAGCTGGATCGTACCGTTGAGGTAGAATTCTGGAAAATTTTCGACATATTCACCACGCGTGACGATAACCGGTTCACCACTCTTCTTGGGCTCCTGCGGATCGGCTTCAACCTCTTCGGGATCTTTGTCACGCTTTGTCCTGTCACCGTCACCATTGGGCTTCTCCGGCTTGGCGGCACGTGCCTTGGCAGCTTCCTCCGCCGAAATCAGCCCCTGTCGCTCCAGCATATCGATTTCGTCAGGTGTCGCTTTGGCAAGAAAATCGTCCAGAGCGCCACCCTCGCGCATTCCCTTGACAGGGCCATCCCATTTGCCGGTTTTTCGCGCGTCGGAGACGACTTTGCTGCTCAGTTCTTCTATTCGGCCGACCCGGCTTGCAAGCTTTGCCGTCTTGCTCAAGGTGGTAATAGCCTTGGCCGCCCATTCTTCTGGGCCGGCAACGAGCATTCCGAGGCGGGCTGTACCTGTACCAAGGGCCTCGCCGTAATCGCCTTGTGACCACGATTGCGAGATATCTTGCCAGAGAATAGATGGATCATCGATAACGGCTTCTAGCCCCTCAACCGTGTCGGTCGCTACGGCTGCGGTGCGATCGAATTTTGGGAGCCACCCTGGAAGTTGCTTTCCGCTGGTGCTTTCGTAATGGGACGCAACCCAAGCGGGAACACTGGTATTGTAACCCACAGTACCAAGTAACTTCGCAGTGTCCCAAACCGTTGTGACGAACTCGACGGCAGCACCCTTGACAAATCCCCATCCATGCTTGCTGGCAAAAACCATACCGTCCCAGAGGCCAGAGTCCTGATTAACTCCCTCAGGCGTCGCTGCAGGTGAGACGACTACTTTGCCTATGGCATTTGCCGTCTGCTTACTCTCATGCGGGTTACTGCCTGTGCGACTTTTTACTTTCTGTCGCGCGGTCTTTGCTGCTTCTTCTTTATCCGCTTTATCGATCAGAGCCTTTTCAAGATCCGTATTGGTGAAAAAAACGAAATTCCCATCCCAGCCCGGGGTGCCGGTGGGAGGCTTCAGGAAAAAATTGGCGCCAGATCGGTGAAAGATTTGTGAACCTGCTGGAATACTCGGGCTGTTCAGAAGGCCGATACTATTAGCCGTTTCGGTCACGTTCGTATGATATATATCGACCTTGGCCGCCATAAAAAATCCCTTGTTCCGGACCCGACGTGAATGACAGGGGCTAACTATTTTGGGCTATGAACTTTATTCGCGAGATATGCTGCAAGAGCACCGTTATGATAATTATTGAGCGTTCAATCGTCCCAAACTGATTTTACGATCAGAGTTTCAAGTGCTCTTTGAGGTTCGATAGGACCAATATCTGCGTGATTCATCCAGGCGGGATCCTTGTCGCGGACCACGGCCCAGCCATTCGCGAACACCGAAGAGGAGGCGGTCTTCACATGCGAGTATTTCAAGTGTCCCGGAACCACGACACCTTTGCCCGTACCCGGCTCATGTCCGGTGATTTTTCGCGAGCGCGTATTTAGCTGAAAGTCCAGACGCTTGTTGTTGCGGACGTCGTCCGACAAACGCTTCGATGGGTCCAGAAAAGCAACACAGGTATAGGCAACCGGTACCATTTTGTCGCCGATCGGCGTCCAACACACGTCAGGACCTGTTGTGACCATTATGTTGACTCCATCGCGTCGACCGGATGTCTTGTCGCTCATGAGCTCGCCCCGTGCGTTTGTATTTGTTCTTGCGCCGCCGAAGCGGTCTGTACGGATGTCGCAAAGCCGCACCGGATCTCGATCGGTGCATTTGGATCGAAGATAGCTCGCCACGACAGGAACACACGATGTTCGTCCGGATCTGGATTGGTGATGTCAATGACAAGCGTATCGAGGTTCATGAGCACAGGCGGCTCTGCACCGCCGGTGGTGACCGCCTGAATCATGAGCTGATGTCCCGGCAGACGGATAGTGCGCTGCCCGGCGAAATCGAGGCCGTCCAGGTCAATCACCTCGTCCCCATTTAAGAACCCCGGATAGATCAAATCCGGATGAGCACTGTTATGGTACGAGAAGTCATAATCATCAGGCCAGTTCGGCCAAACGTGTTCTTTCCAGTTCTCGTCAAATGTGCCGCCGAATTTGCGACGTGGTAGCCATGCCGGCGGTATTGGGCCGAGCCCCTCCGGCGCATATCGCACCGCCGCATCCTGGATCGGGAGATCTTCTGCCTCGATCTGTGGCGCCTTGCGAGGACCATCGACCACTGGCATTTCCGTCTCGATCAGGCCGCAGCCAATTGGATTGCGTTCTTCGATTTCTCCCGTGATGCCTGCATCATCGTCTTTGGGTCGAAAGCCACCATAAGCATGCTCGAATTGCAGCGGAACCTCCGACACGGGAGACGGATCCGTAAGCCGCCAGCCCTTAAACACTTTCATTCGCTGGACGCCGTCAAGATCGGCAAGCACGTGATCCGGAACCGAAAATGTTGGCATCCATTGACGCGGACCTGTAACGCGCAATCGCTTTTCGAGGCGGTGTTCACCAGTCACAGCCACACCGCACTTCCAGGATGTCAGGGGCTTTCCGTCTGGCGCGCGCGCAATAGCGTTGACAATAACGTCGGCCCTCGGCTTCAGCGGCGCAAGGTCGGATGGAATTTGCAGAGATGACACATTCACGGCCCCGCAATATCGATCGGAGAGGACGAGGGGTGCCTGCTCGTCGGCAATTGTCAAAATGCCGTCCTTGCCGATTTCATAAGTGCCCTTGACGACAAGAACCCCGAATTCGGTGCCCCTGCTATCCGAGTTGTAAAAACGGAAATTTACAAACGGTGTGTTGTTGAAGAGTTGCATAGGCGGCTCAGTTGTTGTCTACGATGTCGCCGGTGACCTGAACATGTTCGGCGCCTTCAACGAAAATGTTCAGGCCCTTCAAGACAATTGTTCCGTCATTCTTCATCAGAAGAGATGACTTCCCCACCTCAATCAGCAATTCCTCGCCAACAACGACGCGTTTGGCCTTACCGACATTTTCGATCGCAGTTTGTCCGACATTGACGACCTTGCTGACACCCACCTGTTCCGTCGACCCGAGACCCGTGGCATTGTGCTGAAAGCGAGAAACCGTGGTTGACATCACACCGCCCAGTCCACCCAGAATTTGACTCGCCATGCCGGCGAGTTCACTTCCAGCGCTTGCCATTCCGGCGCCGCCACCAGAGACCATCGATGACGCGCTCGCGTTGTTAATTCCGCCACGTGAACCGTCAATCACCGCTCCCAGTAGACCGCCGACCGCGCCGCTTCCGATGATCTGGCCAGCAAGATTGGCCAGCTGACTGAGTTCTCCCCCGCCGCCGGTGAGCGCACTCGTATCAACGGGGCTCCCCTTGTTTCCTGCGGCCTGCAAGGCACTCATGGCAAGCTGCATTGCCTGTCCGAGAAGCGCTTGGGTCTGCACGGACTGGCCAGACATTGCCATCTGCAGTCCCGCATTTGCGGCACCGCCGACGGCTCCGATCGTGGTCGAGCTAGACCCACCGATTTGCTGAGCTTGATTGCCCGACACTTCTGATGCCGCGTGTGCGCCGACACTCATCACGTGATTGGCATCGATTCGGCTTGTCTGGTTGTTGAGAACTTTCTGGGTCAAATCCTTTTGAGCATGCAGAAAAACATTCTCCGCTCCGGCTGCATCCTCAAAGGAAAGTTCGTTAAACTGGGTCGGCATTCCTGACTTATGCGTATTCGTGCGCAAAACGCTTTTTGTCTTATGGGCGGGTAGGTCATACGGCACTTTTTGTTTTGGATTCGGCACCACTCCTGTCACCAAGGGACGATCTGGATCACCATCCACATAGGCGATCATTACTTCCATGCCGATGCGCGGAATGACCTGCGAACCCCAGGTGGAACCGCCCCAGTTCTGCGCCACGCGCACCCAGCAGGTGTCGGAACCATCTTTCTTGGCCTTACGGTCCCACGGGAACCACACCTTGATGCGGCCGTACTGGTCCGGATGGATCTCTTCGCCTTCGGGACCGGCAACGATCGCCACCTGCGCGCCCTCGATACGCGGACGTTTGGTTTCCCGGTGCGGTGTCATCGGCACGCGGGAGGGTACGGCTTCGAACTCGTTGCGGTATTCCGGTTCGTTGCTGTTGGTCTCGTAAGAGCGGTCCACCACCGTCTGGATCGACTTGATGATCACGTGCTCTTCATAGGCATGGTCAGGATGCGCGACTTCGTAGGGCGTAAAACGGCGGCCGGTTTCAATAATGCGGCTGGTGGAGGCACCGAACACGCGGTCATGATCCGCTTCCGACGCCTGCGACCGCAGTTTTTGCGCACGTTCGGCTTCGGCAACAGAGGAAATGCGGGCCGGGTATTCATAAAGCTCACGCTTGGTGGCATCCGGCATCTGCACCAGAGATGGCGTCATCGTGCCCGGTACCATACGCGGGGTCTCGAAATTCCAGTCGGCGCCGGCGCGCTGACCCGGCACATAGGAGAAACGGCGTGCCCATTCGTTGATGTGGTTGCGGTCGGACGAGCCTTGCGCCAGACGCACCCTGCCCTCGCCCTGTGCCGAGGCTGATGGGCCGAGCCAGCCATTGGCGGTATCAGCCACATGCAGCTTGTGTTTTCCGTCCTCATGGCTGAACCAGTAGAACAGACCGTCCTCTTCAAAACGGCGGCAGAGATAGTCGTAGTCTCGCTCGTTAAACTGAACCGAATAATGTTGTTTTGGCGGAGCTGTGATCACGCCGGATGTGTCCGGCGCGGGAATGCCATGTTCGGAAAACAGGATTTCGGCGATCTCGACAGAGCTTTTATCCATCCAGATGCGGCAGTCGGAACGACGGGTCAGCAGCCACATCTGCGGGCGCAACACCATGGCATAGGAGCGTAGGCCACGGGTGATCGGCGGGCCTTCGTTGAGTTCTGTGACAAGGCCATTAAACGGGCGGCGGATAGCTGAACCTGCCTCGCCATCACCCTGCTGTACCTCGACCGAAACATCCAGCAGGCGGCCGATCAGTTCTTCCGGTTTGATCTGGGCTTTCTTGGTGCGGGCGACGAGGTGGATCGCAAACATCGACGATATACCCTCCTCGATCGTCACGCGCTCGGCAAGAAGCTGGTCTTCGCCGAGCGGCGAGGCGATCTTGAGAATGCGGCTCGCCTGGATGAAATCGGCGGCGGAAGATGCATTGTCCATGGTCGGCTCCGGCAAATCCTAAAGGAAAAAACGCCATCCGAAAAATGTCGGACAGCGTGCAGAAATAGAAGCTCTTCTTGTGAAGGGGAAAATATGGCGCAAGCGCGACGGGTCAACCGGAAATAGGCGGCATTTTTAAATAGGGTGTTTTTACGGGAATTTCACGACGCAGACCATATTGAGGCCGGTCAGCATTCGGGCGTATGACAATCCCTGGAATGACCGGCAATATGATAAGGTTCGTTTTCTGCCTATGGTCGGTAACGAACATGGTGAAGCAGACAGGCAGGCGAACGATTGGCTTCGGAAAAGAGTGACAGAAAGACAAAGGGCGATCCTGCAGACGACGCCGAAACCTACGCGCTGACCCGCGAGGAACCAAACGAACGACGCGGTGGCGGCTGGACGGTGGCGCTGCGCCGGCGTGGCAAGAAAATCGTTCGGTTGTTCAAGAACAGCATCTACGGATCGTCCGATGCCGCCTATGCCCAGGCGCGCGCCTATCGCGATGCAATCATTACCGCCCTGCCCCCGCCGACCAATCTCGAACAGGCGGTCAAGATCCGCAAGAACAACAAGAGCGGCATCTCCGGTGTGCGCCGGGTCGAGACCGAAGAGGGAGACGTCTGGCAAGCCACACTGATGACCAATGAGGGTCAGAAGAAAGAAAGCTTCTCCATCGGTCGGTATGGTGAGGAAGCCGCCAAGTCGATGGCGATCGCGCAGCGCATGCGTTGGCTGAAGGCGCTGCCGGTCAAACATCTGGCCTATGCCCGTCATGCCGAAGAGATCACGCGTCAGAATTTTGACCACCAGCTTGATGTTGTTGCCGATGTGGCGCCTCAGGTGCAGATTAGCGAGGAGGAGGTCGTTGCGCGCATCGCCAAGATCAATGCCCGCTTTGATGCCTACCGCCCTCCCCGTCTGAAAGTGCGTGTCAAAAGCTATGGGCCGGCACGGCTGGCGGTCGCTGTCTCCGATGGCGGTTCTCCGGCCAAACGCAAGTTGGCACACGTCAACACGGCAAAAATGATGCACGGTGGAGCGCTTGCCGCTGCCGGTAGGGTTCGCGAGGTCGTCGAAGAAATCTACAATGCCGACGTTGCCCGCTGGTTTGCAAAGAAGCATGGCAACGCGCTGCTGGCGCCGGAGAGCTTTGATCCTACGGTCGGCTTCAATGTCACCGTCTGGGTGCCGGACAGGCTTCTCCATCGAGCGTGAAGCAGTTGCCTTAATCAAAGCCCTAATTTTAAACCTTTGCTGAGCTTTCGCGTCAAATCGTACTGCCGAGACAACTCCTGCAGCTGCGCACGATCGGCAATACGTGCCACGTCGACAACCCGGTGAATGCGGTCGACAAGATCCGGGCCTAAACGCTCAGCATTCTTGGCCAGATCCTGCGGATCAGGCCAACCAAACCGCTTCTGCAGCGCCGATGCAATGCTTCCCGCTTCATCCAGTGCCAGCCTCCCTTCCGGCGTCTCGACAATTTTTGCCAAGAACGCGTTCTTTTCCTCATAAGGCTTCGCATCGAGCTCGCTGAGGATGCGCTCGCTGAGTGGTGTAAGCCCCGGCACCTCAATGGCGTCCTGCTTTTCCCGTTTCCAGGTCTCGCTCTTCAGCTCTCGATCAAGATGGCGTTCCCAAGCCTCGACGGCGTAGCCGACATGAACGCCCAGCGCACCGGCATAATGACGGGCGGCCTTACGCTGTGTGTTGTCGCCAAACATGCCGGTCTTGCCGAGGAGCGGCCCAAACTGTTCCGGCACTTCCGCGGTGGCACGGCCGAGCAATTTGATGTCGACCTCCTGCCCGATGATCCTCGATTTCAGGACAGCGGCCACACCGAACGGATGAGCGTAAACGTTGCGGGCCACCTGCCGCACCGCCTCCATGTCCTGTTCCAGATATGGCATTGCTTTGGCTCGGGCCACCTCCTCGACTGTCTTGGCATGAGTGACCGCCGGCACCAGCGGCTCGACCTTCTCGACGCCGGCATTCGCCTCGCGATCCAGTGACGGCTCCAGCCGCACATCGATCTCGCTGTGCGTCATATTCTCGAGCAGGCCGCGTCGATCGGCAAACGCCCTGGTGTAATCCAGCGTCGTTTCCTTGGCCCTTGAGCGGCCAAGCGTGGCGCCGAGCGCCTTCGTATCCTTCAGCTCGTCCTGCCCCGCATAGAGACGGACCTGGTCGCGATGACGGGTCATGGCGACGTAGGTGAGATGCCGATCCATCGTCGCCGATGCCATGACGAACGCCCTATCGACCGTCGCGCCCTGCGATTTGTGGATAGTAGTCGCATAGGCATGGTCAAAGGCCTGGTAACTTTTGATGGGTAGAGTGACGTCACGGGTCGTGTTCAGCCCGTTGCCGTCGAACCGCATTTGTATTGCGTTTGGCTCGACGGCCAAGACCGTTCCCAACATGCCGTTCTTCACAGCAAGGTCGCGATTATTTTCCAGAAGGACGATGCGATCACCAGGCGCGAACCCACGCTCGCCGTCATTCGTTTGGTAAGTGCGCTCTGCACCCAGCTTTTTATCCTGCCCCGGCTGCCCGCCCTCTCCTCGCGCCAGCTTGCCCTTCTCCTGCAGAGCTTCGCGGATGTCGGCATTGATCGCCCTGACATCGACGCGGCGATGCGCCAATGCTATGCGTGAACCGGTCGGACGCTGATCGAGATCGGCGAGATAATCGGACACAAGTTCTCCGCGTGCCGCATCCCGATCGGCAAGGAACCGCACGTCACCGCGCTCGGCGTATTTCTCCAGCCCCTCTTGCGTCCGATGGGTGGCAAACGCCGTTGACGCCACCCGCTGCCATTCCTGCTTCTGTCGACGGATTTCCGAAAGCTCGACAGCACCAACCCGCTCGACGATCGCCCGGAATGGCGAGCCGGCATTGATCGCCTGCAGCTGTTCATGATCACCAACCAGAACCAGCTTGGCGCCCTTCTCTTTGATCTCGCCGACGAACAGCGCCAATTGCCGGCTGCTGACCATGCCGGCCTCATCAATAACAAAGATATCCTGCGGGCCAAGCTCGCCCCTGTCCCGCTGCCAGCCGTAGTCCCATGAGGCCAATGTGCGTGAGGCAATGCCGGACGATTCCTCCAGGCCTTCGGCCGCCTTGCCGGCGAGTGCAGCACCATGGACGCGATACCCCTGACGCTCCCAAGCATCACGCGCCGCCGCCAGCATGGTGGACTTGCCAGCACCGGCAAAGCCAACAACGGCGGCGATCTGCTCTGGTCCGGTGATATGCTCGATGGCGGCACGCTGCTCCTGGATCAATCCGGCAGCGGAGACGTGGCGTTCGCGATCCTGTTCGGGCATGCGTCCATCGTTCACGCTCTGTTGAAGCGACGCGACGACACCCGCCTTGATTGCGTCATCCTGTACGCCCAGAGCGGCCGCGACGTTTTCAGCGTTGACGCCATGGCGTTGTGCACCCCCCATCTCAGATGCGCGCGACGCCATGGTGTGTTCGATCTCCACCATCTCCTCGTCGAATAGCGCGCCAGTTCGCAATCCTGTTCCGGCCGCAACTCGACCAGTGCCGGCGACGCCATGACGGCGGCAAAGGCATTCTGGAATTCCAGACCATCGTCGATGTAGCGATGCAGCGTGCGCGCCACGTCGTGCCGGTCGAACACGCTCTTTTCTCCGGTGATCAGTGTCAGCGCCTGCTCCGGCTTTTCCCGGATCAGTGCCGCGTTCTTCTTCGCAGCCTCTGCCTCTTTACGGGCGCGCGACACGCCGAGGCCGCGCCGATCCATCTGCGAGGCATGCACGCCCATATGCTCGGTCGGTTCGATCTCCAGGCCACGCTCCTGGTGCGAGCGATGATCGACGCGGATATCAAGACCGGACCGCGCCAGTTCGCGGTTGGCGTGGATCTCCCAGCTTTGGCGGATATCGCGCAACTGCATATGAGAGGTTGGCTGATTGTTGTTGAGCAACCATTTGTTCTCGCGCTCGATGGGAGAATTGGTACTGACTGACAGACGTTTACGCGTCTTTTGCGATCGCCGGATTTCTTTTTTCCTTTGCTCTACCCTTCGATTTCATGGCGCTTCAGAAACGACGGTTGGAGCAAGAGATTAAGTGGCGGACGCGAAATCGTTAATGATTCTCGACGGTGTCGTAAGATTAATCCTTTTCGATGCCGATAATCGCCCAGTACGATGCGATCGGCAGCTGGAAACTCAACTGGCCGTCAAAGCGCGTGCAACTGCCTCTGGTTCTTTGTCGATGACGGTCAGCAGAATCCGAGACGGAGCATCCACCTGCGTCCTACCCTGTTCCCAATCTCTGATCCGACCAATCGAGAATCCATAGCGCGTGGCGAATGCATGCTGAGAAAGCTTTTGGCGACGACGGATTCCCCTGACATCTACGGCCTCAGGTATATGGACGACATAAGTCTCTCCACTCGCTTCGCCAGCCGCGAAAGCCAGAGCTTCACGAGCACCTTGAAGAAGCCTAGATTTTGAATTGCTCACCTGTGTCTCCTTGTCTGTTCTGCCCTACGCTCGGCATTCTGCCTCCACAGTTGCGGTAGCGCGGTCAAAATCTCTCTCAGCTCGTTACGTTCGGCTCTAGACAGATTTGCCTGACTCCCCTTGCCGTAAATATCCAACAGGAAGACCGGGATATTTTCATCGGCATAAAAGGTGACCACCCGGAACCCGCCACTTTTGCCTTTGCCACGGCCAGCAAACCGCAGCTTTCGCGCCCCTCCCGTTCCGGGCATGATATCGCCCGCGTCGGGATTTTCCGCCAGATAACTAACAATCGCGGCTCGCTCGTCCTCGGCAAGGCCTTCGTCTTTGGCAGAGGCAAGATAAGCGAGAGTTTCGATAACTGGGTGCATACAACATATACGGAATAGCCGTACTTTTGTCAAGATAAAGTACGGGTGATCCGCACCTCCGTTTTAACCGCAAAAATGAAAATGACCGTTCATCAACAAGGACGATTAGGACGCCTTACGCTGTTGGCTTGATCCAACGTGTGTCTCGCAGCGGCCCTAGTCACGGCGTTGAAAAAAAGCAATCAAGCTGTGCACCACGTCGCTTCCCTCATCAGGTGGCCAGTAGCCCGGCACGTCAAACCCGGACCTCCCCTTTCGCGGTTGCCCCACCAACGGCCTCAAGCGATGGGAGGCAATGACGCCGCAGCCAGGCGCGCCAAAGCTCGACCTGCCTCACCTTGCGCTCGTCCAAGAATACGAGGGGGACGACGCGACGCGACGCGCGGCGGAGCGTCCTCGCGCGGGTTAGGTTTATATATTTTTTCTTTCTCTGGGTTTGGTGGACATATCTGTCCCCCTTCGCCAGACACATCTGACCGCCTTTCCAGACGGTTCTGACCGCCTTCACCTAGGTAAAGGGTGACAACTTTGTCCGTCTTTTTGCGGGCGTCCGATGCGCGTAAAATCGACACCGCAGAGGGACGATATTCCGTGTTGTGCCCGATGCCATTCCCGCGCCGGATCTCGAACCAGTCACTGGTCTCAAGCTCACGGATGGCGCGCTGAATGGTCTTGACGCTCTTGCCGGTCGCTTCGGCAATCGTTTGATAGGACGGCCACGCCTTCCCGGTGTGGCCGTTCAAATGCGTGGTGACGATGTAAAGCGCTACAGACCGCGCGTTATCGCTCAAATCCTTGTCGCAGCTGAGTTGTTGAAGCCATTGCAGCTTCACGTCCCGGAATGCTCGTGGGGTGCCCATCAGCGGCTCCCCCTACTCTGCCACAGAGCCGAGAAAAATCGGGCAGATCGCTTCAGAAAATGTGGGACAAGGCTTTTGCTAAGCCATTGATTTGCATGGGGCTGGATTTCGACCCATAGCCCTACTAACGGATTGAAATAATTCGAATTCGGCAGTCCCTCCGGGTCTACCAATTTCCCCATAAAAAAAGCCGCCCTTCGCCAGTCGGGGAGACGGAAACGAAGAGCGGCGACATTCCATCAACGGGCGACGGAGATGGAATTTCTTGATCACCGAACGTTATCGGCGGATCACCGGGCAACCGCGTTCATTCGCGAAGACGATACGGTCACGACCGCGGCGGTCAAAACCTTCGACCACGACGACACGCCGCGACACATCGACAACGCGGGCACGGCGAAGACCCATGCGGCTTGCCTTTTCTTCCGCCAGCCAAGAATCGCAGCGATCACGGCGCGGCGGTGGGCCGCGAAAATCGCGTGGCGGCGGTCCGTCACGCCAGTCACGCGGCGGCGGGCCGCGGTCACGGTCGTGATACTGAACATAGATGCCGTAATCCGGCCTGCAGCAGCGGCGCCGGTCAGCGTCGCGCCGAACGAAGTCAAAGCGACCAAGGCTGCTAGACCAGCCTTCACAACGATATGGGTCACGTTTCTCTCCAAAATCAAACGGCTCCGGCAATCCGGAGTTGGGTGCAGATTATGAAGCAACACCTGAACAGGTTCCGAAGGCAACGTTCATCTGTCGTTCAGCTAGAAATTCAGCGGATGCCAAACGCACCAAATCACGCACTCAGATGCAGAACCACCTGCCGGCGATGCGGACGATCACGATGCTCGAACAGATAGATGCCCTGCCACGTCCCCAGAACCAGATGACCGCCCGACACCGGCACGCCGATCGAAACCGCCGTCAATGCCGCCTTGATATGAGCAGGCATATCGTCTTCACCCTCCGTCGTATGACTTATCCAGCGCATGGAAGGGTCGCTAGATGGTGGTGCGAGGCGGCGAAAAAATTCCTTCAGATCATGCTGTACGTCCGGATCGGCATTTTCCTGGATGAGAAGCGAACAGGATGTGTGTTGGACAAACATCGTCAACAGACCTTCAGTCATGCCGCTATTGCGAACGAAGGCCTGCACCTCATCTGTAAACTCATACAGTCCCTGGCCGTGAGTGGACAGGCTGATGATCGTCTGGGGCATTCGTATATTCCTTTCCGCATGACTGCATTTCGGTGCTTATGGTATGCTGAGTGCCAGCGTAAAGCGGCGTCTCATCTCGGCGCCAGACAGCTATTGGCCAGCAACATCACGAACGAGCTGGCTTATAGGCCACACTGCCGCAGATTTGGCTTCTCATTGCGCCGGATGGACTGTGTGCCGATGGCTTTTCAGCGCCGCTCGCCGTAAGGCGACATAACTCCTCTCGACGGGTTCAATTGCGATGCCACACGCCCATCTCATCCTTTCCGCTTCCCTGCTGATGGCAACAGGTGCCATTGCCAATGACGCGCCTTCTCTACCGGATCCGGCACGGTCGTCAGGCCTTGCCCCGGCAAAACCGGCAATAGCAGCACATGCAGGCGCTGCCAGAGCAAAGGCTGCGACACTGGTGGAACCACAATTGCGTGTCGCCCGGTCCAACGCCGCCGGGCGCCCGCGGGTTGCCCTCACCTTCGATGCCTGCATGGGAAAGACGGATGATCGTATCCTTTCGGTCCTGGTGTCCGAGCGCATTCCAGCCACCATATTCGTCACGGCACGCTGGTTGCGCTCCAACCCCCAGGCCGTGACAATCCTTAGACAGAATGCGGATCTTTTCGAGGTCGAAAATCACGGACAGAACCATATCCCGGCCGTCGACGTTCCGGCGTCAATTTATGGCATAGCGGCGGCAGGCTCCACCGATGCCGTGCGGCAAGAGGTGGCCGGCGGTGCCGATGCCATGCGGGAAGCAGGTATTGCGCCGCCGCACTGGTTCCGCGGCTCCACCGCCAAATACGACGCCTCCGCCATCCGCCAGATCCGCACCATGGGATACAAGATTGCCGGTTATTCGCTGAATGGCGACGGAGGCTCGATGCTTGGCGCAGCAGTCGCGGAAAGAAAAATTGCCGCAGCAAGAGATGGCGACGTGGTGATTGCCCATATCAACCAGCCGACGCATACGGCCGGCGAAGGCGTGGCGCGCGCCCTTCTGACACTGAAGAAACGTGGCGTCGAATTCGTGAAGCTGCAGGATGTCGAACAGACCGGCGACCACGACACCACTCGCAACATTGCAACGGCCATCGGTCAGTAGCTAGGAAAACCGCGCTTTCGCCATTCGCTTTTCGGAATGGCTTTGCCGACCTTGTACGCAAACGAAACCACCTTCATTGCCCCCTTGTCGACCTCGCAGCGAAGACTGACATCATACCAGCGCCCATCGGCGCTGAAAGCCGTCTGCACATCGATGACATTGCCGCTTTCGAGTGTCGGCTTGGGAAGCCGCGCAGGATGATAGGCGGGCGATCCACGCACCAACTGTTCGCCCAGTTCGGTATTGCAAAGCGCGCCGGCTCGATCACCACGAGACATCTGCTTCATCGCCTCTATGACGAACGGATTATCGGCAGCGTGGCTTGAGTAAAGACGTTTGGCCTGTGTCAGGCCGGCTGGCTTGGCGGCCCGCGCACCGTCGGCTGGCTGAATTGCCTGTTCGTCAGCCTTTTTTTCTGCCGTTGCAGTCGCCGCCGCAATCTCGGTATTGACGGCCGGATTACCCGCGGCCGGCATAGGCGTCCCGGCGGCATCCGCTACGGGTGCACCCAGCCCAACCTCCGGCACGGCAATCTCCGGCACAGATGCACCGGAAGGCCCATTTCCATCGTCGCTTTGTGGTTTTTCTTGCGCTGCGGCATCCCGCGACGCGGAACCCGGTTGTTTCCCAGACCCGTGCGCAGAATTTTCGCTGTCGGTCTCTGCCCGCTTCGTCGCAGCCTCATCCCTGTCGGATTCGCCATTCTCCGCACGCTTCGGGCCGGCGTCTTTTTCTCCGATTTGAAAGACGGGTCTAAAATCTTCAAGTGGCGTCGCTGGCGACGATCGTTCCGGCTCAGCGGGCGCTTCAGCCGGTGGCGGCTGTTGAGCCTGTTCCTGCTGTTTTTCGGTCGGCGGAGGTGGCGGCTGTTGTTCTGCCTGTTGCGGAGATTTTTCGACAGGCGGAGGCAACGCTTCTTTCTGTTCCTCCTGCCCTGCTGCTTTTTCAGGATTGGCCTGCTCGGATTTCGCCTGCTCCGGCGGCGGCACAATCTCCACGCTGACGGTCTCCTCGGCCTCCGGTTTGGGAAGATCGAACGGAATACCGATAAGAATAATGAACGCTATGATGGCGTGAATCAGGAATGAGGCAGGAATACCCCAGGTCCACATGCCTTTCCGTTTCGCATCATCATCCGTCATTCCGCCGATGTAGGATGGAAACCGGGCCTGAGCGAGTCCCCTGCCGATCAAAAGCAACTGAACAAGCAGTTTTCAGCCACTTGCAAACAAACCGACCATACGGTATGTTTATTCATGTCCAAAGCTCACAGACGCGAAAAACAACCGGACGCGGTACGCCGCTCCCTTCTCGATCAGGCGGCACGCCATGCCGCGGAAGACGGTCTCGGCGCCATCACGCTACAGTCGGTGGCCGATGCGGCGCATGTCACCAAGGGCGGCCTTCTGCACCACTTCCCCAGCAAGCAGGCGCTGATCGAAGCGGTCTTCGAGGACCTGCTCACAACGCTCGATGACGAGATCGACCGCCTGATGGATGCCGATAGCGTTGCGCAAGGCAGCTTTACCCGCGCCTATGTCGCCGCGTTTTTCGAAGTTGCCAGAGACGGCGACGCCAGCCCATGGGCGGCGCTATCGGTGTCCTGCATGACCGACGCAAAACTGCGCGCGCGCTGGTCGCAATGGATGCACGAACGACTGGAGCGTCACACGGCAACAGACAGCACTCCGCATCTGGCGATCGCACGCTATGCCGCCGACGGCATCTGGCTCGCCAACCTGACGGAAATATCCGGACTTCCTGCCGGCGAACTCGACCGGTTGCACGATCAGATCAAGACAATGACATCCACGGTAAAGCCATGAACCCTGCACTCCTCACCTACGGCTCGCTTGCCATCGCCATCGCGCTCGAAGTTATCGGCACGACGCTTCTGCAGCAGAGCCAGCAGTTTACCCGGCTCCTGCCGACGCTCGGCATGGCGCTGTGTTACGGCGCCGCCTTCTATCTTCTGTCGATCGTGCTCAGAACCATCCCGGTTGGCATTGCCTACGGCATCTGGAGCGGGCTCGGCATCGTTCTGGTGTCGGCGGTCGGCGTATTCCTGTTCAAACAAACGCTGGATCTGGCCGCCATCCTGGGCCTTGGTCTGATCATTGCGGGTGTGGTGGTGGTCAACGTGTTTTCGAGCAGCGTTTCGCATTGATTGCAGGACATCGCCCTTGAGCGTATGATCCATACCTTAAGGCCTGGAGGTTCCGATGGCAGCCGTTTCAGTGGCAGAAGCACAGGAAAAGCTCGACGAACTGATCGACCGCGTCGCACGCGGCGAGACTGTCGAGATCGTGCGGGATGGCGAGCCGGTGGCGACATTAAGAGCGCCGGAGCGCAAGCCAGAGCCGGCACGAAGGAAAGAACCCGTCGATCTGGAGCGATTAAAGGCCATTCGCGATCAGATGCCGGTACAGACTGAAAGTGCCGGCGAGTTCATGCGGAAGGTACGCGACGGCGAAAGATACTGATGTATTACGTCGATACATCAGCATTGATTGCCCTTCTCGTTGGTGAACCGACAGTCGACATCGTGTCGAGATGGATGGCCCATCACCGAGACGAACGCCTTTTCATCAGCGAATGGACTTACACAGAATTTTCCTCTGCCCTGTCTGTGAAAGCTCGTGTCGAAAAAATTTCGCCCTCATTGAGAAAGCTCGCTTTGGGCGGCTTCCTTCAGATGGCCAATAACTCACTTGAAGTGGCGCCAGTCTTCTCCCGCGATTTTAAGACGGCAGCCCATCTCGCAGATCACATTGAACTCGGCCTCCGCTCCGGCGACGCCCTCCATCTGGCTGTCGCAATGGAGCTGGATGCGGGGATCGTCACCCTCGACAAACGCTTCGCCACCGCCGCCCAAACCCTTGGCGCCCGCTGCACGCTTCTCTGACCGCACCAACCAAACAGTCAAAGAAAAACCCGGCCAACCTTGCGGTGGACCGGGTCCCTTGATCTCTTTGTCCTGCCAGCCGATCAGCTGTCGAGGAACGAGCGCAGCTTGCGCGAGCGGCTCGGGTGCTTCAGCTTGCGCAGCGCCTTCGCTTCGATCTGACGGATGCGCTCGCGGGTCACCGAGAACTGCTGGCCGACTTCTTCGAGCGTGTGGTCGGTGTTCATGCCGATGCCGAAACGCATGCGCAGAACGCGTTCTTCACGCGGCGTCAGCGAAGCCAGAACACGCGTCGTCGTTTCGCGCAGGTTCGCCTGAATGGCGGCATCGATCGGCAGAAGCGCGTTCTTGTCCTCGATGAAGTCACCGAGATGCGAATCTTCTTCGTCACCCACCGGGGTTTCGAGCGAGATCGGCTCCTTGGCGATCTTCAGGACCTTGCGGACCTTTTCAAGCGGCATGGCCAGTTTTTCAGCCAGCTCTTCCGGGGTCGGCTCGCGGCCGATCTCGTGCAGCATCTGGCGCGATGTGCGAACGATCTTGTTGATCGTTTCGATCATGTGCACCGGAATACGGATCGTGCGGGCCTGGTCGGCGATCGAACGGGTGATCGCCTGACGGATCCACCAAGTCGCATAGGTCGAGAACTTGTAACCGCGGCGGTATTCGAACTTGTCGACAGCCTTCATCAGGCCGATATTGCCTTCCTGAATGAGGTCGAGGAACTGCAGACCGCGGTTCGTGTACTTCTTGGCGATGGAAATGACGAGACGAAGGTTCGCTTCGACCATTTCTTTCTTGGCGATACGCGCTTCGCGTTCGCCCTTCTGCACCATCGACACGATACGGCGGAATTCCGAGATCGAAATACCGGTTTCCGTTGCGAGATTCTGGATCTCCTGACGGATGTCGCGGATCGTGCTGTTTTCGGCCTTGGCGAATTCCTTCCAGCCGCGGGCGGCAAGGTTTCCGATCGATTGCATCCAGTGCGGATCGAGCTCGGCACCCTGATACTGCTCGAGGAAGCTATCACGCTTGACGCCGTAGGATTCGGCCAGACGCAGCAGTTTGCCTTCGTTCTGCATCAGACGCTTGGAAATGTCGTAAAGCTGCTCGACGAGGCTGTCGACGCGGTTCTGGTTCAGCGACAGCGACTTGACGGCCGTGATCAGCTGATCCTTGAGTTCCTTGTAACGACGCTCCTGGCCGGAAGAAAGCGTGCCGGTGCAGGAAAGGCGTGCCTCGACCTGCTGATCCTGCAGCTTGCGCAGCTTCTTGTAAACGTCGGCAATGATGTCGAGCGTTTCCATGACCTGCGGACGCAGTTCCGCTTCCATGGCCGCCAGAGACAGGCTCGACTCGTCGTCGTCCTCTTCCTCTTCCTCGAGCGGCATATCACCGCCGACGGCAGTGATGTCGTCGTCATTGGCAGGATTGCGCGCCCGACGCGTCTTTTCCTTCTCTTCGGCAGCCTTGCGGTCGGCCTCGATCTTTTCCGGGCTCTGGAACTGCGGCGCAGCCTTGGCTTCCGGACCCGAATAGGTCGTTTCGAGGTCGATGATCTCGCGCAGAAGCGTCGTGCCTTCGTTGAGTTCGTCGCGCCAGATGATCAGCGCCTGGAACGTCAACGGGCTCTCACAGAGACCGGAAATCATCGTCTCGCGGCCGGCTTCGATGCGCTTCGCGATGGCGATTTCGCCTTCGCGCGACAGAAGCTCTACCGAACCCATTTCGCGCAGATACATGCGCACCGGGTCATCCGTCCGGTCGGTCGGCTCTTTCTTCTTCGCGGTCGCGACGGCCGTGCCGGCGGACGGCGCAAGTTCGCCGCCTTCGCTTTCGGAATCGTCGTCACTGTCGTCGTCGGCTTCGGCCTTCTCTTCGGCCTCTTCGTCCTCGACAACGTTGATGCCCATGTCGGAGAGCATCGACATGACGTCTTCGATCTGCTCGGACGTCACTTCTTCGGAAGGAAGCACCGAGTTCAGCTCGTCCATGGTCACATAGCCGCGCTTCTTGGCGGCCTTGATCATTTTCTTGACCGCGTCATCGGAAAGATCGAGAAGCGGACCATCCGTAGCGCCTTCGCGTTCGGTTTCTGCTTCTTCGTTTTCTTTGACTTTAGTTGCCATTTAATTCGTCGCTTTCCCTGGACGCCATTCCGTCGCGGTTATCGGGGTATGCCTGTTACGGGTGATTTGCCACCCGCCGCCGCGAATCGCAATCACTCACCTAACCGACTGACCTTTAATTCGTGCTTAACCACGCCGTCGGCGTTCGCCATAAAGGATCGATTGACCATCGGAGCCCCGCTCATGGTTCCTTGGCCTGTCCGATCCATCCACCTAATTCTGCCTGAAACGGTGATTCCCACAAAATTCCTTCCCGTCAAGCTCTTCCCGGAAAATACCCACTGAATTCGGGCTTTAAACAGAAAAAGTTGAGAGTGCTGGGTACGCGGGTTAAAGAGCCCTATCACTACGTCCGGCTGATATGTAGGCAGGCTATCATCAAAGACAAGCCTCACAAACGTACAAAACAACCGGCGCTTTTATTCAGCCGTGTCCGACAGCCGCCCCCTTTATACGTCCCGACATCACGCCGAAACCATCGATGATCGCTTCCTGGTTCTCAAGACGCAGAATTTCGTTGTGAACTTCCGACAATGCACGCAGCAGCGCATCGCCGCGCTCCGGTTCATCACCCGGCGTTTCGGCAATCTCCCGCTCCAGCTCGATCTTCTGCCAGCGCAACTCCTTGTTGCGCAGATAGAGCGCCAGCGTCTGCATATAAGCCTGCAGGGCGTCCTGCATGTCCGCCTCTTCCGTCGCGGTCCACAGGCGCGCGTTGCGCACCTGCACGGTCATCGACTTCAGGAGATCGGCAAAACCATTCTCTTCCAGCTGCTCACGCACGAGTGCAGGTGTCGCTCGCGTGCCGGCCTTGGTGATGATGGCCAGCACACAGGCCCAGAACCGCTGCAGATCGCGGTTTTCGAACTCGACCGTGGAAACATCGTCATACTGATCGAGCAGCAGCAGCGGATGATTGACAACTGTCAGCGCCAGCACGACCTCGCGAAGCGCCGGAAGCTCCAGATGGCCGCGCACGAGGCCGGACTTCGCCAGCCGGTCGGAGACGGCCACGCTGCCGCGAAACTCGCCACGCCCCTGTTGCTGGCCACCGCGAAAATTCTGACGACCGCCGCCACCGCCCCTGCCCGGCTCGAAACCGCCGCGACGCTCGGAGCCACGGAACAGCCCGTTCAACTGCTCGCGCATATGCTGCTGGTAATAACGGCGGACATTTTCGTCAGCGATGACTGAGACGATCTGCTTCAATCGCGCCTCAAGCTCGGCTCGCCGCTCGGGCGTATCGAACGTGGCACCAACTGATTCGCGTTGCCAGATCATCGTGGCGAGCGGCTTTGCATCGGCCAGAACGCGGTCGAACGGCGCGCGCCCGTCCTGCTTGACCAGATCGTCCGGGTCTTTGCCATCCGGCAACATGGCAAACCGCACGGAGCGGCCAGGCTTGATATGTGGCAGAGCCAGATCGGCGGCACGGTTTGCGGCACGGATACCGGCGCCGTCACCATCGAAGCAGAGGATAGGCTGCGGCGTCATCCGCCACATCAGCTCAAGCTGGTTTTCGGTGAGCGCCGTACCGAGCGGCGCCACGGCATTTTCGACACCGGCCTGATGCAGCGCGATGACGTCCATATAGCCTTCGACGGCAATCACGTCGCCCGGCTCGGAGCGTCCGGCCTGACGCCCGGCCATCTGCGCCGACTGGCGGGCGCGGGCATGATTATAAAGCACGCTGCCCTTGTGAAAGAGTTCGGTCTCGGGCGAGTTCATGTATTTGGCCGGTGCATCCGGCGCCATGGCGCGGCCACCGAAGGCGATCACCTTTTCCCGAACCGACAGGATCGGAAACATGATGCGATCGCGGAAATAGTCGTAGGAAACAGAAATACCCTCGCCATGGCGCACCAGACCGCAGGCCTCGATCTGATCCTTCGGCACGCCCTTATTGGCGAGATGCTCCTTCAGCGCATTGCGGCTGTCGGCAGCAAAACCCAGACGAAAGGTCTCGATGGTTTTTGCCGTCAGGCCACGATCGCGCAGATAGGCGCGGGCCTTGGCGCCGATCGGGGCGTGCAGCTGCTCCTGAAAGAACAGGGTCGCCATTTCCATGACGTCCTGAAGCGTGGTGCGTTGCTGGTCACGCTTTTGCGCCTGCGGATCCGGTGCGGGCATGGAAATGCCGGCCATGTCGGCGATCTGCTGCACGGCCTCGGGAAAGTTCAGGCCTTCCAGCTCGGTCATGAAACGGAAATGGTCACCGGACACGCCACAGCCGAAACAGTGATAACGGCCCTTGCGGTCTTCGCAGTGAAAACTCGGGCTCTTTTCACCATGGAACGGGCAGCAGGCCCAATAATCGCCGCGCGACACATTGGTCTTCTTGCGATCCCACGTGACGCGTCGTCCGATCACCGAAGAGATCGGCACACGGTCACGGATTTCATCAAGAAAGGTATCGGAAAAGCGCATTGTCACCTCGGAGCCTGTTTCCATATAAGCGCGATATTGCTCTGGCGCCATTCAAATGCCGGGTGATACCCGCAATTCACAGGGCCTATGTCTGACCACCGTCTTTCAAACGTCCCGGCCCACCTTGGAATTTCACATATGAACAAGCGCACCCTGCTTTACGTCGCCCTCATGGTCTCGCTCATGATCGGTGCGATCATCGATGCCTATATATTTGCCTACAACGAACGCTTGCTGATCCTCAACGACATAACCCAGATGATCCTCATCATAACATTCTTCGCTCTATGGGAGATCGAGGACGCAAAAATGCGCGACGTACCGTACAAGCGCAGCGCGCGCATATTGACGGTTCTGTTCGCGCCGCTCGGTCTGCTTGTCTACTGCTTGCAATCTAGACGGCCGCTTCCAGCCGTCATTCTTTACGTCGGCTTTATGATCGGCGTGGTGGCAGCAATTGGTGTGGGATCGGTCATCGGAGAATTGCTCGTCACCGGATCTCTCGAAAGGCTGTATTCATCGGAAGGATAGCACCGGCGATACGAACCATCAGCGTCTGCCGTTGATCGTGGTTTGGGCAAATTTACGGCAACTTCGCCCCTCCCAAAATTATATTTTTGTAATTTGAAAAACGCTCTCGGCCAAAGCAATCTTTACGCAGGTCAGGAAGCGTCAGCGGCTCCGCAAAAATGTTGACGATGCACCACGCAACCGGGTGCAAGCTTCCTTCGCTCTTCGGGTGGATGCGTCGCTATCAGGGTGGCGTTGCCGCCTACCTCGCCGGCGGCAAGTCCGCAGTTGGCCGGCGGGACGGATGAAGAGCAAAAAGGCCGGGGTCCGTGATCGGATCCCGGCCTTTTTCTTTGTGTCGTAGACGACATGCATGCGCGTCCTGCTTCATTCACAAAACGGCAAACAATGTCGCAAACAGAGCATTTTCTACCCGAGCCGACCCCATCCGTGCCAATAAAATCAATGCCTTGCCTTCAATTTCATCCACGCCTTTTCAGGCCGTGCGAAACTTTTCTCGTTCCATCGTGGATACACCGGGAGGCGTCCCGGCGAGTTGGAGCCGGCGCTGATGTTGGAGAAAAGACGTAAGTCTCCAGCATCGGGGTTCGCGGAAACTGGTTCCCCTCCGGCGACACGGGGGAAACGGCAAGGTGGTCAAAAACCGAACCGTTTCTGAAGCCCGAAAGAGCGCGCCGGGCGTGCCTGTGCGGCACACATGATCGCCGGTCGGTGGCAAATCACCGGGATGGCTTTTGCAGAGGGACCGAAGTCGCGGGCAAAAAAACCGTCGAACGGGGCACTGAGAGGTGTCAATTACTCACTAAATTACGAGGCAGCTTTCAGCGCCCCGACCACATGACCCGCAAAACGGCGGGAGTTTTTTGAAAATCCAATATCGCCAAGGGATGACTCTGCCCTGTTTCCGGAGCGGTTCCCCGCTCCGGCTGACATGCTGCTTAGCCGAGCTGCGCCTTGATGGTGCCCGATGCCTTGCCAAAGTCCATCTGGCCGGCATAACGCTCGCGCAGCGCCGCCATCACCTTGCCCATGTCCTTGATGCCGGAAGCGCCAATCTCGGCGATGATGCCGGCGATGATGTCCGAAACCTTATCGTCAGAAAGCTGTTCCGGCATGAAGGTCTTGATGACGGCGATTTCCTCGCGTTCCTGCGTGGCCAGTTCGCCGCGGCCGGCTTCGTCGTAGATCTTGGCCGATTCTTCACGCTGCTTGACCAGTTTCTGCAGGATCTGCAGGATTTCGTCTTCGCTGGTCTCGTCCTTGCCGGTACCGCGATTGGCGATATCGCGATCCTTGATGGCGGCCTGGATCAGGCGCACGGTCGAAAGGCGGCGCGTGTCCTTGGCCTTCATCGCTTCCTTCATGGCGGTGGAAAGCGTTTCGCGGATCATGATCTCACTCCTTAAAAGCCGTTTTCGGCCCAATATAATAATGTAACGCGTACATAGACGAGGCAAACCGCCCGTTCAATGAGATGGCAGCGGAATAAATACCGGATCGGGCCGTCCAGTCAGTTGACCACGCCCCCCGCCTCCGATATTTTCCCGCACCTAGCACCCAATTGAACGAAGGTTTTCGCGCGAGCATTCGCGTGCCCTTCTCCTTGCGACCACTTTGATGGCCCTGCACTCTGCTAGAACCCTCTGGCGGACACGGGCGGAGACGAACCGAATGACCGCGACAGCCCCATGGACGACCAGCAAACCCACCGCCCTTCTCGTGCTCGCTGACGGCACCGTCATCGAAGGCACCGGTATCGGCGCCACCGGCAAGGTGACGGCGGAAGTCTGCTTCAACACGGCGCTGACCGGTTACCAGGAAATCCTGACCGACCCGTCCTATCTCGGCCAGATCGTCACCTTCACCTTCCCGCATATCGGCAATATCGGTACCAATGACGAAGATATCGAAGACCTGACACCGGCAGCACGTCGCGGCGCCGTCGGCACCATCTTCAAGGCAGACATCACCGAGCCGTCCAACTATCGCGCCGCCAAGCATCTCGATGCATGGCTGAAGGCACGCGGCGTCATCGGCCTGTCGGGCATCGACACCCGCGCACTCACCGCCTGGATCCGCGAGAACGGCGCACCGAATGCCGTCATCGCGCACGACCCGAACGGCGTCTTCGACATCGAGGCGCTGAAGGCCGAAGCCAAGGCCTGGGGCGGCCTTGTCGGCCTCGACCTTGCCAAGGAAGCCACGTCCGGCCAGTCGTCGCAGTGGGCACAGACACCATGGGTCTGGAACGAGGGTTTTGACGAACTCGATCCGGCCAACGCGAAATATCACGTCGTCTGCGTCGATTACGGTGTGAAGCGCAACATCCTGCGCCTGTTCGCCGGTCTCGACTGCAAGGTGACGGTGGTTCCGGCCAACACGTCCAGCGAAACCATTCTCGGCCTCAAGCCGGATGGCGTTTTCCTGTCCAACGGCCCGGGCGACCCGGCCGCCACCGGCGAATACGCCGTTCCGGTCATTCAGGACATCGTCAAATCCGGCCTGCCGACTTTTGGCATCTGCCTCGGTCACCAGATGCTGGGCCTCGCGCTCGGCGCCACCACCGAAAAGATGCATCAGGGCCATCACGGCGGCAACCACCCGGTCAAGGATCACACCACCGGCAAGGTTGAGATCGTTTCGATGAACCACGGTTTTGCCGTCTCGTCCACATCGCTGCCTGAAGGCGTCGAGGAAACCCACATCTCGCTGTTCGACGGTTCGAACTGCGGCCTGCGCCTCGCCGGCAAGCCGGTCTTCTCCGTGCAGCATCACCCGGAAGCCTCGCCTGGCCCGCAGGACAGCCACTACCTCTTCCGCCGCTTCATCAACATGGTGCGCGAAAACAAGGGCGAACCTGCTCTCGCCGAGCGCTGATCGGGCTCGAGAAAAAACAGACTTGACCTCAACCATTGTTGAGGTTGCACTAATGCCTCTGTTCACACGAGCAGAGGCATTTTTCATGCACGACAATCAAAAGCAGATCATCCGGGTCAACAGGTTCGCAGTTCCGTCCGATGGACGCGACGAGTTCATGGCACTGTTGGAAAGCACGCACGGCATCATCCGCAAACAATCCGGGGTGATCGACGAGATGATCCTCGAGCAGCAGGTCGCAACCGATCTTTTCAGCGTGCTGGCGATCATCCGGTTTGAAGGAGAGCATGTGCTGCAGCCGACCATTGCAGCGATCGCGCAGGCCGATCAGACAGCCGGCATCGATCGGCAGGGCCTGTCACGTCGGCTCGGCATCGAGGCCGATATCGGTTTCTATCGCCACGCCGGGCAGAATTGACGCCCGGCGCTGGCAACCAATCAGATCGACGTCTTGTTGCGCACCAGCAGCCAGAAGCGGCCGCACAGGAATACGGCGGCGGCCGCAAGGCCCAGCACGAACCCGATCCAGACCCCCTCGCCGCGCAGGCCGAGCGGGAAGGCAAATACCCAGGCGCAGACAAAACCGATCGGCCAATAGGCGATCAGCGCCAGGATCATCGGGATCGTCGTGTCTTTCAGACCGCGCAGAATGCCGGCGCCAACAGCCTGCAGGCCATCGACGAGCTGGAAGACACCGGCCAGCATGATCAGCGGCGCGGCAAGGCCGAGCACGGTTTCGGCATCGGCTTTGGCCGTATCGAGGAACAGGCCGCCAAAGAAACGTGGCAAGCCGATGAAAAGGATGCTGCCGATGGTCGTGAACACCACGCCGATCACCAGCGCGGCCACACCGGCGCGTCGCACGCCCTGCATGTCACGGCGGCCATGCGCCAATCCCACACGCACGGTGGCCACCTGAGCAAGGCCGAGTGGGATCATGAAGGCAATCGACGCCAGCTGCAGCGCGATGCCGTGGGCGGCCAGTTCCAGCTTGCCGATCATGCCCATCAACAGGGCGGCTGCACCAAACAGGCTGGTTTCGGCAAGAATCGTGAAACTGATCGGCAGACCAAGCACGAACACTTCGCGGATCATGCCCCAGTCAGGCCGCCAGAACCGCACGAAAATCTCGTAGGCGCGGGTATCGGGCAGAAACTGGATATAGGCGACGATGATGATGAAACCGGTCAGGTTGGCACAGACGGCGGCAATCGCTGCACCATGCAGGCCAAGCTGCGGCGCACCAAAATGACCGAAGATCAGGAGATAGGCCGCGATCAGATTGATGAAGAACATGCCGAGTGTGACGAACAGAACCATGCCGCCCTTCTCAAGGCCGGTCACGAAGGCACGCAGCGCAAAAAAGCCGAGCGCCGGAAAAATGCCCCACATCGCGGTGCGCAGGTAGCTCTGGGCAGTCGCAGCAACATCCGCCTCCTGCCCCAGCTTCAACAACAGCGGCTCGGAAAACCAGAGAAGCGGCGAAACAAGCACGCAATAGGCCAGCACCACCCAAAGGCCCATACGCACCGAACGGCGCACCCCGGTGGTGTCGCCATGGCCAATCGCCTGCGCCACCATGGGCACGATGGCACTGGTAAAGCCGCTGCCGAAAATGAAGGTGATGAAATAAAGCTGCGTGGCGATGACCACGGAGGCAAGCTCCGTCGTGCCGAGCCAGCCGACGAGGATAACGTCTGTCGTATGGATCGCGACCTGCGCCAGCTGTGCACCGACCAGCGGAACGCCAAGCACAAGTGTGGCACGCATATGCGTGAACCACGAATTGTCGATGCCTTTTTCGGGCGTCGTTTCAGGGCGCACCGCTGCGACAGACATTTTGACCTCCTAAAGGAAAACGCCGCTTCCAAGTCTGGAGAGCGGCGATACACTCGCCATAGACCAGCAGACGCAACACGGCAACCCTGAGCAGCGACCCAGCAGAATTTTTGGCCAATGGCTTCAATCGCGTTGATCAGTGAACCGACAACGGCACACCCCACCTCGACAAACGACCTTTTTTCATTTCACAAAAGGCCAACAGGTACGGGGGATGACTATGCCGGAACTTCTTCTAAAGGGCGCAATAATCGGTTTTGGAGCGACAGCACTGATGGATATCTGGGCGTTTGCCCTGCACATCCTGTTCGGCGAACCAAAACCCAATTGGGCGCCCGGCGGCCGCTGGTTCTACCATGTCGGACGCGGCAAGGTTTTTCACGACAGCATCGGCACGGCCGCCCCTTACGCGCATGAAAACGCACTCGGCTGGACCGGCCATTATGTCGTCGGTATTCTCTACGGCATCATTCTGGCAGTGCTGGTCGGCCCGCAATGGTTTGCAGGCCCGACCTTCATCCCGGCATGGATCCTCGGCATCGTCACCATCGGCGCCGGCTGGTTTCTGATGCAGCCCGGCATGGGGCTTGGATGGGCCGCCTCGAAGACGGCCAATCCGCGAAAAGTGCGGCTGATGAATTTTGCCGCCCACACCGTGTTTGCAATCGGGCTTTACGGTACGGCACTGCTGCTTCCGTAAAGCTCAGACTTCACCGGAAAACGTATCGCAACTCTTGATGTTGCCGCTGTCGAAACCGCGCCTGAACCACTTCATCCGCTGTGCAGACGTGCCGTGATTAAAACTGTCCGGCACGACATAACCCTGACTGCGCTTCTGCAGCGTATCGTCGCCGATCTGCTGAGCCGCATTCAATGCCTCCTCCAGATCGCCGCGCTCGAGGATACCCTGCTGTTCGGTATATTTGCCCCAGACACCGGCAAAACAATCGGCCTGCAACTCGACACGGACCGACATGCGGTTCGCCTCGACCTCGCTCATGCGCTGACGCGCCTGATTGAATTTCGGCAGCACGCCGAGAAGGTTCTGGACATGGTGGCCGACTTCATGCGCCACGACATAGGCCTCGGCAAAATCGCCGGAAGCGCCAAAGCGTTGGTCGAGTTCGCGGAAGAAATCCGTATCCAGATAAACCTTGCGGTCAGTCGGACAATAGAATGGCCCGGTCGCCGAGGAGGCAGTTCCGCAAGCGGAATTGGTGCCGCCGCTGAACATTACCAGTGTCGGTGGCTGGTAGCGGTCCCCGGCCTGCTGAAAAATGGTCGTCCACGTATCTTCGGTATCCGCCAAAACGGTGCGCACGAACTGGCTCATCTCGTCATTCGCGGCCGTGCGACGCTGAGCATTCTGCTCATATCCGCCACCGCCATCACCCGTAATGTCGCCGCCTGAAAGCAGCGTCAGCGGGTTGATCCCGGTCAGCCAGCAAATCCCCAGAATGAGCACGAGGCCACCGATGCCGATGCCGCCTCCTCCGCGCCCACCGCCACCGATCGGGATACGGAAACCTCCGCCACCCGTGGATCCACCACCGCGTCGATCCTCGACATTATCCGACTGGCGCCGACCTCTCCACTGCATGACATGCTCTCCAACGCAACAGTTTCAGACGAGCAATATAGATCAGGCGATGAGGAAATCCACGGCATCAGAGATGCTGTTTCAGAAAGCGTCGCGCACAACCATAAACAACCTCACAGAACGAAACACACCTAACGATCAAATCGACAACGAAGGACACCCACATCTCAGCCTATACATTAGAAACACAAGCAACAACCATGAATAGACGAAATAAATACACATAGTCATATTTTAAAACATTGACCGATTCACGAAGTAATAACCATGAACAGATATCTATTCCGCACCACGCCTTAGCATTTCAAAAGGGAATATTCCGATGTCGTTTTTCGGTGGCAAACAAAGCGCGAATACCAAACAGATCGAAGAACGCCTGGCCGCGGTAAGCGAACGCTCCGAATTGCTGGATGAGGCCTGCGGCATCGGCCTGTGGGAAGCAGTATTGGTCGATGGCGATGCCATGCATCCACAGAGCCGCTGGACATGGTCAGCCGAATTTCGCCGCATGATCGGTTATGAAAATGCCACCGATTTCCCGAACGTCGTGCAGTCCTGGTCCGACAAGCTGCATCCCGATGATGTCCAGCCGACCTTCGCCGCATTCGCCGGTCACCTGACCGACAGGACCGGCCGCGCCCGTTACCGCGTCAACTACCGCCTCAAGATGCGTGACGGTTCGTATCGCTGGTTCCGCGCCACCGGAGGCTGCCGCCACCAGGCCGATGGCAAAACCATTCGCGCCTGCGGATCCTTGACAGATGTCCACGAGCAGATCCTGCTGGAACAGAAAACAGCCCGCGAGGCGGCCGAGGACAAGATTGCAATCGACAGCCTGCTGAAGGGCCTGTCCGCACTGGCCAGCGGCGACCTGACCTACCGCATCAATGCCGACCTGTCGGAAAAGACCCGTCTCCTGAAAGAGGACTACAATCGGGCCGTCCGCACGGTTCAAAGCATGGTGTCCTCCGTCGCGCACGCAACGCAGAGCATGCACGGCACGGCCTCGGAAATCAGCCATGCATCCGACGATCTGGCGACACGCACCGAGCGACAGGCAGCAGCACTTGAAGAGACGGCTTCCGCCATTGACCAGATTACCTCGACCGTGAGCAAAACGGCCTCCGGCTCCAAACAGGCGGCATCGCTCACTCTGTCAGCCCGCAAGGTCGCGGAAACCTCGGCCTCGGTCGTCGCCAGCACGGTCACCGCCATGTCCCAGATCGAACAATCCTCACAGCAGGTCGGCAAGATCATCGGCGTCATCGATGAAATCGCCTTCCAGACCAACCTTCTGGCGCTGAACGCCGGCGTCGAGGCCGCCCGTGCTGGCGAGGCCGGTCGTGGTTTTGCCGTTGTCGCCCAGGAAGTCCGCGAACTGGCACAGCGCTCCGCCAATGCTGCAAAGGAAATCAAGACGCTGATCGACACCTCGTCACGTCAGGTCACGGAGGGTGTCGCCCTTGTCGATCAGACCGGCGAAGTGCTGCGCACCATTTCCAACCAGATCAACGAGATCAACACCGTCGTCAGCGATATCGCCTATTCGACGCAGGAACAGTCGACAGGCCTGCAGCAGATCAATACGGCCATCAACCAGATGGACCAGATGACCCAGCAGAATGCCGCCATGGTCGAGGAAACGACGGCATCCAGCCATGGCCTCGTCAAGGAAGCACAGGATCTGTCGCAGATGATCGCAAAATTCAATTTTGCCGACGAAACAGCCAGCCGCTCGCACCAGCCTGCACATCGACGGGCCGCCTGATCTATTCGCCAATAAAAGCAGAAGCCCGCTCATGAGCGGGCTTCTGTCGTTTTAAAACCATGTCGATAACCGCCTCAGGCAACCCGCAGCGATGCCTTACTTGGCAAGAAGACGGTCAGCAGACCGAGCGCCGGCAGAAAGGCGCAGAGCGCATAAACGAAAGTGATGCCATGAGCATCGGCCAGAAGCCCCAGAACGGCAGCTGCAATACCGCCCATTCCGAAAGCGAAACCGAAAAAGACGCCGGCAATCATGCCGACACGCCCCGGCACCAGTTCCTGCGCCATGACGATGATGGCCGGAAATGAAGAAGCCATGATGAAACCGACGATCGCGGATAGAACGATCGTCACAGGCAGGTTGGCAAACGGCATGGCGAGCGTGAACGGCAGCACGCCAAGGATCGAAAACCAGATCACCACCTTGGACCCGAACTTGTCGCCGATCGGACCGCCGACGACGGTGCCCAGCGCCGTGGCGCCCAGGAAAACAAACAGCATCAGCTGCGACTGCTGCACCGTCACGCCAAAACGCTCGATCACGAAGAAGGTGTAATAGCTGCCGATGCTGGCCATGTAGATATTCTTGGAGAATGTCAGCAACGCCAGGATGACAAGCGCAAGGATGACGGTGTTGCGCGGCAGCGAATGGGCAAGCACAGCTCTCTTCTTGCCGGCATTTGCCGCCATGTGCGCCTTGTACCACGATGCCACGCGCGCCAGCACGATAATGCCGATGATGGCGGCAATACAGAACCAGGCAACGCTGCCCTGCCCGCGCGGCACGATGATGAAGGCAGCGAGCAGCGGCCCTATGGCCGTGCCGAGATTGCCGCCGACCTGAAACACCGATTGCGCAAAACCGTAACGACCACCGGAGGCGAGACGCGCGACACGCGACGATTCGGGATGGAAAATTGCCGAACCGATGCCAACCAGAGACGCGGCCAGAACCAGCATGTTGTAGTCATGGGCCGACGCCAGCAGCACTAGACCGATCAAGGTCGACGCCATGCCGACCGGTAGCGAATAGGGATAGGGCTTCTTGTCCGTCACGATGCCGACCACCGGCTGCAGCAGCGACGCCGTGCACTGGAAAGCCAGCGTCAGAATACCAATCTGCCAGAAATCCAACTGATAATCGGCCTTCAACATTGGATAGATGGCTGCGATCATCGACTGCATGATATCGTTCAGCATGTGGCTGAAACTGACGGCAAAGATGATCGGCAGAACAGTTACCTCTGCGGCAATGGCAGCCACAGGCTTGGAAGTCGCATCGGCCATTGAGTTCTCCTCCGCGCAAGCGGTCGTCGTCTCGGATGGCCCTTGCTGCTGCGTTACATAAGCAACAGCAGCAGTAATCTTGTCGTTTGCGAGTGTCCATGCCAGCAGTGACCGAAACGGTACGGCCCGGGCGTTTTGCTAGGCTGCCACAGCGTCGGGCATTTCACGCACGGATGTGCTGGTTCGCGCGACCGTCAACTTGCAACTGATAAAGACACAAACCAGCGCGACCACCACTCCGGCAAGCACATCAACCAGATAGTGGCTGGCATGCGAGACAGCGGCGATTGCCATGCAGACGTTCAGGACCAGCATCGGATAGCGAATGGATTTCAACGACCATGTGCTCCAGGCACACAATGTCGCGACGCCGGCATGAACGGACGGAAAGGTCAGAATTCCGGCCGTATCCATGAAAGCAAAAACGAACTGCGGATCATCCCGAACGGCATTGAACTGGTCGAGGAAAAAATAACCGAAATACGCATCGATATTCTGAACGTCAGTCGGGCCAACGCCATAAATCTTGTAGGTTCCGAGCGCAGGAAACCAGATGGATATAAAACTGGCAGCGAAACAGATAAGCCCATATCCGATCAGCATGCGATAGGAACGCAGCGGCTGCCCCGCGACGATCAGCACAACCGGGATTATCAGCAGTTGGAACGCGAATGTCTGGTAGGACAGGCCGAGAATTTCAGCCAGAACCGGCTGGCTATCGACGAAAGTTATGAAACTGCGCCATTGAAAACCGATCGATTGATCCCAGGACGATAACATGTCGTCCGCGAGCGGTTTTTTGGCATAGATCGCCAGATAGGTCGAAATCAATACCGGCACCGTGAGCAGGAACCCGTAGCCGAGCGTTTCCGCCAAAGCTCTCAGTTTATTGAGTTTCCTGAACGAGAAATACGCGCTCGTGGCGACGGTCATAACAACGAAATAGCCTGCAAAATAGTATATCTGCTGGTAATCGACCTTCATCCCCACAACGGCGGCCAAACCGAAGACGGCGATATATGAAATCGCAGTAAGTCCGATCA
Source organism: Endobacterium cereale (assembly GCF_009617585.1). Taxonomy (GTDB): domain Bacteria; phylum Pseudomonadota; class Alphaproteobacteria; order Rhizobiales; family Rhizobiaceae; genus Neorhizobium; species Neorhizobium cereale. Next base: position 110,466 of record NZ_WIXI01000051.1, read on the forward strand.
ACGTCCAACGCGCAAGCTTCAAATCTTCAGCCATCTTGCCCTCATCATCAATGCCGATCGTACTTAAATGAAAGATTTTAAGATCATCGATACGAAACTCGCTAAATGGTGCGCAAAACAACATGAAAATATCCGGGCATCCCGGCCTTCAGACGTGCGTTGCGTCAACAGCCTTCCAGCAGCACAGGCAATCACGATCAGGAAGCGAACTCACCGCTGCAGACGCCGCGATATGTTTCTGTCGATTTGCCGATTTATGGGGTTCTCATAGGTCGCACTTTTGCCTATAAGCCGCGTCTAGCCAGAAATAATGTTACGCACGCGACCCGACCGGAGCATCCCTGCCCCGTGCCGGCTTTTCGCGCAGAAACGACGGATAGAGACCATGCCCAAGCGCCAAGATATCAAATCGATCCTCATAATCGGCGCGGGTCCGATCGTTATCGGTCAGGCATGCGAGTTCGATTATTCCGGCACCCAGGCATGCAAGGCGCTGCGCGAGGAAGGGTACCGGGTCATTCTGGTCAACTCCAACCCGGCGACGATCATGACTGATCCAGGTCTGGCCGACGCAACCTATGTCGAGCCGATCACACCGGAAGTCGTCGCAAAGATCATCGCCAAGGAACGCCCGGACGCGCTGCTGCCGACCATGGGCGGCCAGACGGCGCTCAACACGGCGCTGTCGCTGAAGCGCATGGGCGTGCTCGACCGCTACAATGTCGAGATGATCGGCGCAAAGCCCGCTGCCATCGACATGGCCGAAGACCGCGCACTGTTCCGCGAAGCGATGTCGCGCATCGGCCTTGAAACCCCGAAATCGATGCTGGCCAACGCCACCGACATCAAGGATGCCGATCGCAAGACCCACGAGGCAGAGCGCAACAAGCTCAAGGAAACGCTGTCCGGCGCCGACCTCGACAAGGCGCTCGACGCGCTGGAAAACACCTGGAACCTCGGCGAGACCGACCGCAAGCAGCGTTACATCAGCCACGCCATGGCGATTGCAGCCCAGGCGATCGACGTTGTCGGCCTGCCTGCCATCATTCGCCCGTCCTTTACCATGGGCGGCACCGGCGGCGGCATTGCCTATAACCGCTCGGAATTCTTCGAAATCATCGGTGGTGGCCTCGACGCCTCGCCGACCACCGAAGTGCTGATCGAAGAATCGGTGCTCGGCTGGAAGGAATACGAGATGGAAGTGGTCCGCGACACGGCGGACAACTGCATCATCATCTGCTCGATCGAAAACATCGACCCGATGGGCGTTCACACCGGCGATTCGATCACCGTTGCCCCGGCCCTGACGCTGACCGACAAAGAATACCAGATGATGCGCAACGCCTCGATCGCGGTCCTGCGCGAGATCGGCGTCGAGACCGGCGGCTCGAACGTGCAGTTCGCCGTCAATCCGGCTGATGGTCGCCTCGTCGTCATCGAAATGAACCCGCGTGTGTCGCGCTCGTCGGCTCTGGCCTCGAAGGCCACCGGCTTCCCGATCGCCAAGGTCGCGGCCAAGCTCGCCGTCGGTTACACGCTCGACGAACTCGACAACGACATTACGGGAGGCGCAACGCCTGCCTCGTTCGAACCATCGATCGACTATGTCGTCACCAAAATCCCGCGTTTTGCCTTCGAAAAGTTCCCGGGCGCCTCGCCGGTCCTGACAACGGCCATGAAGTCGGTCGGTGAAGTCATGGCCATCGGCCGTACCTTTGCCGAATCGCTGCAGAAGGCGCTTCGTGGTCTCGAAACCGGCCTGACCGGTCTCGACGAGATCGAGATCCCCGGCATGGAAGAAGGTGAAGGCAACAAGAATGCCATCCGCGCCGCTATCGGCACGCCGACACCGGACCGCCTGCGTCAGGTCGCACAGGCGCTGCGCTTCGGCCTCACCGAGGAAGAAGTGCACGAGGCCTGCAAGATCGATCCTTGGTTCATCGCCCAGTTCAAGGCGATCATCGACATGGAAGAGCGTGTTCGTGAGCACGGCCTGCCGACGGACCCTGAAAACCTGCGCAAGCTGAAGGCCATGGGCTTCTCCGACGCCCGCCTTGCAAGCCTGTCCAAGAAGCGTCCTAAGGAAGTGGCCGAGCTGCGCAACACGCTGAACGTCCGCCCGGTCTTCAAGCGCATCGATACCTGCGCTGCCGAATTCGCCTCGCCGACCGCCTACATGTACTCGACCTATGAAACGCCTTTCGTCGGCGAACTGCGCTCGGAAGCGGAAATCTCCGACCGCAAAAAGGTCGTCATTCTCGGCGGCGGCCCAAACCGTATCGGTCAGGGTATCGAGTTCGACTATTGCTGCTGCCACGCCGCCTTCGCGCTGAAGGATGCCGGCTACGAAGCGATCATGATCAACTGCAACCCGGAAACCGTGTCGACCGACTACGACACCTCCGACCGCCTCTATTTCGAACCGCTGACGGCTGAAGACGTCATTGAAATTCTGCGCGCGGAACAGGAAAAGGGTGAAGTCGTCGGCGTCATCGTGCAGTTTGGCGGCCAGACTCCGCTCAAACTCGCAGAAGCGCTGGAAAAGAACGGTATCCCGATCCTCGGCACCGCACCCGACATGATCGACCTTGCCGAAGACCGCGACCGCTTCCAGAAGCTTCTGATGAAGCTCGACCTGACGCAGCCGAACAACGGCATCGCCTATTCGGTCGAACAGGCCCGCCTCGTCGCATCCGAGATTGGCTTCCCGCTGGTCGTGCGCCCGTCCTACGTTCTCGGCGGCCGCGCCATGCAGATCCTGCATTCGGAAGGCCAGCTGCAGACCTACCTGCTCGACACCGTGCCGGAACTCGTTCCTGAAGACATCAAGCAGCGTTACCCGAACGACAAGACCGGCCAGATCAATACCCTGCTCGGCAAGAACCCGCTTCTGTTCGACAGCTACCTCTCCAACGCCATCGAAGTCGATGTCGATTGCCTCTGCGACGGCACCGACGTTTATGTCGCCGGTATCATGGAGCATATCGAGGAAGCCGGCATTCACTCCGGTGACTCGGCCTGCTCGCTTCCCCCGCGTACCCTGTCGAACGAAATGATCGACGAACTGGAGCGTCAGGCGAAGTCGATGGCCAAGGCCCTCAACGTCGTCGGCCTGATGAACGTACAGTTCGCCATCAAGGACGGCACCGTCTACGTGCTCGAAGTCAACCCGCGCGCTTCGCGTACCGTGCCCTTCGTTGCCAAGACCATCGGTGCACCGATCGCCAAGATCGCGGCGCGCGCCATGGCCGGCGAAAAGCTGGATGCAACCTTCGCGGCCTACGGCTCGAAGCCGGATCCGCGCAACCTCAAGCACATCGCCGTCAAGGAAGCCGTGTTCCCGTTCGCCCGCTTCCCGGGCGTCGATACGCTGCTTGGCCCGGAAATGCGCTCGACTGGCGAAGTCATCGGCCTCGACACCGATTTCGCTCTCGCCTTCGCCAAAAGCCAGCTCGGCGCCAGCGTCGAACTACCGCGTGACGGTGCAGTCTTCGTTTCTGTCCGCAACAGCGACAAAGAACGCGTCCTGCCTGCCATCCGCATTCTGGTGGAAATCGGCTTCAAGGTCATCGCCACCGGCGGCACCGCGCGGTTCCTCGCCGAACACGGCATCGAAGCAACCAAGATCAACAAGGTTCTGGAAGGCCGTCCGCATATCGAGGACGCCATCCGCAACCGTCAGGTCCAGCTGGTCATCAACACGACGGACAGCAACAAGGCGATCTCGGACTCGAAGTCGCTGCGCCGCGCCACGCTGATGCAGAAGGTGCCCTATTACACCACCATGGCCGGCGCAGAAGCCGCTGCCATGGCGATCAAGGCGCTGAAGGCCGGTAACCTCGAAGTTCGGCCGCTGCAGAGCTACTTCTGATCCGCTTGAAACAACCAATTCGAAAAGGCCCGCGTTTATCGACGCGGGCCTTTTTCGTTTCAGGCAATGAACGTTGTCTGCGGCCATGAGCAATGGTAATTTTCCGACGTCTGTCGGGGGAAGGCTGCCATGTCGAAAAACATCGTCATTCTGTTTGACGGCACGTCGAACGGCATTTCGGAAAATCGCACCAATATCCTGCGCCTGTTCGGCACCCTCGAGCGGTCGCAACAGCAGATCGTGTATTATGATCCCGGTGTCGGCACCTTTGGCGCCGACAATGCCTGGTCAAAACTCTATCGCAACACCGTTGAGATTTGGGGTTTGGCAACCGGTTGGGGGCTCGATCAGAACGTCAAGGAAGCCTATCGATTTCTCGTTGAGAACTATGATGCAGGGCCGCTGGTGGATCGCCATCACCCGGATCGTGACCGTATCTACATTTTTGGCTTCAGCCGAGGCGCCTATTCCGCCCGTGTTCTTGCCGGCTTCATCCATGCGTTCGGTCTCAGCACCAGGTATCATCTGAACCTGCTCGATTACGCCTATAGCACCTACAAAGGCATTCCTCTTCACGAGGAAAAAGTATCACCGACCAGTGAAGAAGAAGAAGCGCCATCAGCCTTCGCCTCCATGCGCCTGTACGAACGAACGCTGCGCAACGACCGCCCGCCGATCAAGCTTCTCGGACTGTTCGACACAGTCGCCTCCGTCATCGAGCCCGGCAAACACTGGCCGCAATTGAAGACTCACCCTTTCACGCGGCAAAACCCCAGCGTCGAATGGGTCAGGCATGCGGTCGCCATTGATGAACGGCGCACCATGTTTCAGTCGGAGCTCTGGGCCGTCGGGCAGGATTATAGGGGCAGTCCCTTCAAGAAAGTGCAAGGCAAACAGAATTTCAGCGAAGTCTGGTTTGCGGGCGTGCATGGCGATGTCGGTGGCGGATATACCGAAGAGGCAAGCGGTCAGATCAAGATTCCGCTCGAATGGATGATACGGGAAACCCAGCCGACCGGCCTGATCTACAAACAGAAGACCATCGACAATCTGGTGCTCGGCAAGCCATCGGGAAAACGCCCTAACCGGCATGTGCCGCTTGATCCCCTGGCGCCTCTGCACGATTCCATGACGGCAGCGTGGACCTTGCTTGAATACATGCCTCGTCGCGTGCCCATCACGTCCTGGCGAAAGCCCGGCAACACCGGTTTGTATCTGCCGCTTCAGGACCGCAGGCTCATACCGAAAAATGCATCTGTGCATCAAACGGTGAAAATCCGCATGGATGGAAGCAACTACCGCCCCCCCAACCTTCCTGACGATCTTGTCTTCGTGCCGTGAATTTGCTCGGAATTCTTAAGCAACGAACCGCCCTATCCGGCTGATATCATCGCGAAACTGCTCCAACTCTTCCGCTCGTCTGCTCTCATCGGGAATACGCAGCAAATAGGACGGGTGCACAGTCACGAACAGCGTTCGCCCCTCATCCATCACGATCGGCCGTCCGCGGACATCCTGCAGCCGGTCCTTGCGGTCGGTCAACGAAAACAACGCCGTCGCGCCCATGGCAACGATAAGTTTCGGCTTGACCAGATCGATCTCGCGGGTCAGCCACCAGCGGCATTGCTGGACCTCGCCCATATTCGGGCGCTGATGGATGCGGCGCTTACCACGCGGTTCATATTTGAAATGTTTGACCGCATTGGTGACGTAAAGCCTGCGACGATCCAGACCGGAAAGCGACAGCGCTTCGTCGAACACCCGCCCTGCAGGCCCGACAAAAGGCCGGCCTGCCAGATCCTCCTGATCGCCCGGTTGCTCGCCCACGATCATCACGCGCGCATCCACCGGTCCTTCGCCGAACACAGTCTGGGTAGCGCGGCAATGGAGGTCACAGCGGCTGCAATGCCGCGCCTCCTCGCGGAGCGCCTCGATCGTGCCGGCTTCAGCAACCGGTGCAGCCGGGATGCGCGCCGCCGCTTCCTGCAGGCGATGATGGAAGGCCAAAGGCTCACTCGCCTGTTTTCGCCCCATATCCAGAACCTGCGCCTCCGCACCGGCAATCAGACCCGGAATGAGATCGGCCTCGGGAAGGTTTTTCCAATATTTCTTGGGCATTTCCGTCATCATCATCTTCACCTTCAACCGCGCCGGATTGAAGATGGAGGCGTAATAGGTGCGCCAAAGTTCCTCGGTCTCGTCGCTGATGTCCGGTTTTTGCGCCGGCGCGGAAGACATACGCAGGCTCTCGCCGTCCCAGGAGGCGGAGCCGCGCGGTGTCGCGATGATCCAGTCCATGTCGGTGAAGCGGCGTTGGAAAAACGGCGCGACGCGGGCGACGATAAAATGGTCCGGCTCGAACCACGCGAAAAAACGGCGTCGACCGACGACACCTGCAGGCAGCGACATTTCCTTGAACCGCACGAAGGCCGTCATCTTGTGATAATCGCGCCCCACGGATTTGTGCATGAGGTGCGCCGCCACGACATCGGCATCTGATTTCACCTCGAGCAGATGCCGTTCATCCTTCAGGCGACACAGAAGGCGATAAAGCAAGGCAAACCGACCGGGATCGGAATGGCAGACCACCGCTTCTGCCAGCCGAAGAAAGGTTGGCGACACAGAAACCTGCGAACCCTTTCCTACACCAACCTCGAGGCCTACCTCATTCGAAGCCGAAACCGCTCCGGTATCAAACAGGCCCTGCACTTCATCTCTAAGCCGCCAGTCGATATTCTTTGGCTCGATCCCCGACATCAAAAAACGTCGCGCCGCATCCCGCCATTCGGCAAGATCGCCTCGTCCCTCAAGAAAACAGGTCTCGGTCATAACAGCGACAACTGTTCCGGTTTTGGCATGAACATAGACCGTAGATCAGTACGATCGACCAGCCGATGCGGCGTCCAGCCATCTGCAGTGATGAACGCCTGCACCTTTTTCAAAGACACGCCGAGCCGACCGACATCCTCCAGCCTCAAGCGACGGAACCGGCGCGCAGAAAGAATGGATTTCACCGTCTTGGTGCCGAAGCCCGGGACGCGCAGAAGCGTCTCCTTATCCGCACGGTTTACATCCACCGGGAACCTTTCACGATGGCCGAGCGCCCAAGCCAGTTTTGGATCGAGATCGAGATCAAGCATTCCATCCGGCCGCGACGAGGTGATCTCGCCGATATCGAACCCGTAAAAACGATAGAGCCAGTCAGCCTGATAAAGCCGATGCTCGCGCATCAACGGCGGTTTGATCAGCGGCAGGTTTTTCGAACTATCGGGAATGGGACTGAAGGCCGAATAATAAACGCGCTTGAGGCCGTAACTTCCGTAAAGCCGCGCGCTGGTGCCGAGAATAGTGGCATCGTCGGCCGCATCTGCACCCACGATCATCTGCGTGCTCTGTCCGGCCGGCGCAAACTTTCGGCGACGTTTCGTCTGCAAGGTCGGTTCTGCCATTTCCTCGATTTTCAGACGCAGATTGCCCATCGAACGGCGAATGTTATCCGGCCGCTTTTCCGGTGCGAATTTGCCGATGCCGGCATCAGTCGGCAATTCGATATTGATCGACAACCGATCCGCATAAAGACCTGCCTCCTCGATCAACTGCGGCGAGGCTTCGGGAATGGATTTCAGGTGAATGTAACCGCGAAAATTATGGGTCGTGCGCAACTCACGGGCAATTCGTACCATTTCCTCCATCGTATGGTCGGATGACCGAATGATGCCGGAGGAAAGGAACAGGCCTTCGATATAATTGCGGCGATAAAATTCCAGTGTCAGCCAGACCACTTCCTCCACTGTAAACCGTGCCCGCTCGACATTGCTCGAAGAGCGGTTGATGCAATAGGCGCAGTCGTAGATGCAGAAATTTGTCATCAGAATTTTCAGAAGCGAGATGCATCGCCCATCCGGCGCATAGGAATGGCAGATGCCGGATCCTTCCGTGGAGCCCAGTCCGCCGGATGCCGACGAATCTCTTTTCACTGTTCCGCTCGACGCGCATGAAGCGTCATATTTCGCGGCATCGGACAGAATGGCGAGGCGTTCTTTAAGCGACTTCTTCATTAGTCTGTTCACTATATGTTCCTTATCTCAATGTCAAGAAACACTGCAAAAGCAATCGCCCCCCTGTGAAACCGAAGCTGGATGCACTATGTCTGTTTTTGTTGGAATTTGCCGTCAGACTTCTGTTATACTGGCGCAAATAATGATTTTCGGACGGTTCCGGGGTTTTGCTCCGGGACCTCTTTCTTTTTGTGTCCGCGGATGGCGGGCACGGGTCGAGGACTAGGACATGGTTGAAAAGGTACCGATGACGCCGAATGGTTTCACGAAGCTTCAGGAGGAGCTTCGCTGGCGTCAACAGGAAGAACGCCCGCGTATCATCGAGGCGATCGCCGAAGCGCGCGCCCACGGCGACCTGTCGGAAAATGCCGAATACCATGCTGCCAAGGAAGCCCAGAGCCACAACGAAGGCCGCGTGACCGAACTCGAGGATCTGACGGCTCGTGCCGAGGTCATCGATTTGTCCAAAATGTCCGGTTCGACCATCAAGTTCGGCGCAACCGTCAAGCTTGTCGATGAGGACACCGACGAGGAAAAGACCTACCAGATCGTCGGCGACCAGGAAGCCGACGTAAAGCAGGGTCGCATCTCGATCTCCTCGCCCATCGCTCGCGCGATGATCGGCAAGGAAGCTGGCGATTCGATCGAAGTTGTCGCACCAGGCGGCTCCAAGGCCTACGAAATCCTCGCTGTCACCTGGGGCTGATTGGCCCCAGCGCATGCCGCCGGAGACTTTTATCGTGCCGCTGACCGATATTCGCAAGGTGCGGGTGATTGCCCCCAACTTCAAGCGGCGCCTCTCCGGCGTGACATCGACCATTATACAGCTCCTGCCGGTGCAGAACCGGCAGGGCCAGCAGGTGGCCTCACTCGGCCCCGGCCTTCCCGCCACCCTGCCCTTCATCCGTTTTCGCGATCTCGTACGTCTCTGGTCAAAACCGGAGGATTGGCCTGTGCGCATATGGCACGCGCGCCGTAACATCGAGATGTTGCCGGCCATTGTCCTGCGCGACGTTTTGCGGATGAAAATCCGCATCGTCTTCACCTCGGCTTCCCAGCGCAAACACAGTGGCTGGACCAAATGGCTGATCTCGAAGATGGACGCGGTTATCGCCACAAGCGCCAAAACCTCGGCCTATCTGGAAGTGCCCAGCACCGTTGTGCTGCATGGTATCAGTACCCAGCGCTTTTGCCCGCCGGATGACAAGGCAACGGCAAAACGCGCCTGTGGCCTTCCTGAAACGGCAAAGATCGCCGGCTGTTTTGGCCGCGTCCGCCACCAGAAGGGCACCGACCTCTTCGTCGACAGCATGATCCGCCTCCTGCCGAACCGGCCGGACTGGATCGCCATCATCGCCGGCCGCGCGACGGCAAAGCATGTAGCGTTCGAAAACGACCTGAAGGCGCGCGTGGCGGCAGCCGGCCTTGCCGACCGCATCCTGTTTGTCGGCGAACACACCAATATCAATGATTGGTACCGTGCGCTCGACCTCTTTGTCGCGCCGCAACGCTGGGAAGGATTTGGCCTCACTCCGCTTGAGGCAATGGCGACGGCCGTACCGGTGGTGGCCACCGATGTCGGCGCCTTTTCCGAACTGGTGGTGACCGGCGAAGACGAGACGGGCGAGATTATCGCGCGAGACGATCTTGACGCCATGGTGACGAAAACGGCCGGCTTCATGGATAATGAGCGTCGCTTGCTGGCCGCGGGCGAGCGGTCACGTCATCACGCGACGACCCGTTTCAGCATCGAAGGCGAAGCGGAAAAACTGGCTAAGATTTACGAAAGAGCAGCGCGGGCTGATCCGGCACCGCGCAACAGCTGATCAATCAGGCACCCCATTCTTTTCATGAGACTTGCCCCATGCGCGCCATCGTTATCAATCTTGTGTCGGCATCGGAGCGTATGGCGTTTCAAAAGAGCCAGCTGGAAAAACTTGGCATAGACTATCAGCGACTTGAAGCTTTCGACGGTACGAATGCCACGGCGCTACGCCCACAGGACTATTGGGACACGTGGCAACGCCCACTCAGGTCGAGTGAAAAAGCCTGCTTCCTCAGCCACAGAAAGGCTTGGGAGATTGTTGCCGCAAGCGGCGAACCAATGCTCGTTCTGGAAGACGACGCAATTCTGTCGCGCAATACGGCAGCATTTTTGAAGCAAGTCGAGGATGCAAAACATCTTGATTTCGTCACTCTGGAAGTGCGCGGCCGGAAAAAGTTGATCGCCAAACTTACCACGAAACGGGAGGAAGACGCCCCAATCCGCCGGCTATATCAGGACCGCACCGGCGCTGCCGCCTATATCCTGTACCCGTCTGGCGCGGAAAAGCTGCTAGCGAAATCTGAACGCAAATGCGGGCTTGCCGATGCCGTCATTGCGGCGGCTTACGAATTGCTTGCCTATCAGGCAGATCCGGCATTGGCACTACAGATAGACCGGTGCGAATATTACGGCGTAGAGCAGCCCATCGTAACCCAGTCGTCGATCGGCACCACCAAACCGTCAAATACGCTGTCCAAAGCGGGAAACCGGTATATCGGGTTCAAGATCCGACGGATAATGGCGCAGCTTCGCATGGGCTTGAGGCGGATCGTGAAATCCCCCGTTGCAATACGTCGAGAGATTGACTTGGACAAAAGTGGGTTTGACCGCTTTCCGCGTTAAAGCCTCACCTCAGAAAATTCACCACCAGCCGGTGCGCTCTCGGCGGTGAAGGGATTTTAGACGCGCGAACGCTGTATCATTGGTCTGCAGGCGATCGTAGATCGTCTTCAGGATCAGCCCCATGGGCTGCTGTTCGACGAACACCCGATCCAGTCGCCATCGCATATTGCGCAACGTGTCATCTGTTCCCACGGTAAAGCTCGACATGCCCTCGAATAACGGAACGAGTTCCGTCTGCAGGGCATCAATTTTTTCAGCATTCACATGGCCATCAGCAGCATCAGTGACGAAACGTTCGCTTTCATAGATCTTGACGGTATTCACAAGAACCGACGCCATCAGCGCGGCGTTGCGAACCGCCTCACGATCATCGAGATCGGCAAATGTGTCGCAAGCGGAAATCAGCCAGCGAATATTGAGATTCTGGCAGAGGAATTCCGCTTCTTGCTCCCAGAGTTCCCTGAACAGAGCAAAAGTCTTTTCCACCTGAAATTCGCGACGCAACAGCACGACAAGCTTGGCATGGTAGAAGACGAGTTCGGGCTTTCCGGAAAATTCTCGTCGCAAATTGGCCAAATGGGTGTCTACGGATTTTTCAGAGCCGCGTGTTTGAACGGTCTCGCCGCCATCGACAATCCGCAGCTTCATCACTCGAAAATCCGTAGTCGTATCAGCGTGCTTCTTCGCGCCCCAACGCTTGCGGTGCTGGTTGAAAGAAAGGAAATTTTCAATCGCGGTCTTTTTTCGCGGCATGCGGCATTCCCTTAAATCAACACGGCAGGAAAATTTCTTCTGGGCACTTGGAGAGCTTAAGGACGGACAGCACTCTGCTGCAATACGGCCTCGGCCATTCGATGCGCTCCAGCCCTTGTTGAAACAAGAAACGCGTCGATCTTTGAAATTTCCTGTTCCGTAAACTGAAGCTGCGAAATGAAGGCTTCGTCGACAACACTTGGGATATTGGTCAATTTTCGGCTGTCCCCCAAGCCAACATCCCTAAGCAACGACGTAATCTTCGGCGTGTTGGACTCCAGATAGACGAAGGGAGTTTTGGTAAGCAAACAGATTGTGACAGTGTGATAACGCCCGGTGACGATGAGGCGTTTCGAGCCGACCCATTCTATGAATTGTTCCGCAGCGGAAAACCGATTGTCTGCTCCATAAGTCTTTTCACGTAAATAAGCCCGTAGCCATTTTCTCACGCGAGCAATGGAAAGTATTTTCCGAAAGCCTGGCCAACGAGGAACAGTAGAGACCATGGGACAGAAAGAAGCGCCTGATTGACGGGCGAGCGACCGCAAACGCGCGCTCACCGAATGATGCACACTGTCTGTAAAGCCAACACCGCTGCGATCACGTTCAGCCGAAAGTGGCCACTCGTAAGCAAGGGTCATATCGGCCACGACGGCCGCCTCAAGACCGAAACTTCGGGCCTCAGCGGCACTGGCCTCGTCGCGCACAGAAAGAGAGTGAAACTGCCCCAAACGCTCGTAGAGTGCTTTTCCGTTGGCGTACAACGTCGAGTTCACCAAAACGACCGGGATATGTTGGGAACGACCCAAAGCACCCAACTCGGCAAGAATCATAGCATTTTTACGCGTATCCGAGTGATGAAGAGTGCCCTCCCCATTCACGAGGATCAGATCCACCTCCCGCCAGTCGGGCATGTGATCAGCATGTGTTCGCCAGTCCTTGTTAAAAGGCCACCTGAACACAACGGTGCCGCCGTGATCCTCTATCAGGCGGATCAGGTTTTGCATCACAATGGCGCAACCGTAATGTCCCGCATCCGGCTCCGTATCGTTAAATATCGCAACTCTCACCAACAGCAGTCACCCCTTTTACGTCAAATCCTAGCCGATAAAGTTCGCGCAGTCGCAGAAGTTCGGAGATGGCTTCTTCGGCTTCGCACCAATGGCCATCTTCGCGTTTGTAAAGCTGATACATAACGTAGAGCGCTAGAGTAGTTCGTCCAAACTGCGCTGACGTGTTCGGGCAGGAAAGCGACGATAGTCCTTGGAAAGCCCCCAACCCGCATAAATGGGGGCGTCCAAAGCATGCATCTCCTTGCCCATAAGAAGCGCTTCAAAGCCTAGCATCGAAGAAAATACAGAAACCTTCCACCACTTCCAGAACGGAAACTGGTCAGAAGACTGATATTTCCCTCATCCACAAGCTGCCAGCAGCCTGAATTTATTTGAGAGTTTTTTGAACATACCAATCATTTCCACGCCGCCGAACGACAGCGCCTAGGCCAACATCGTCAAGAGCAGCGAGCCTAAGCTCACACCTCGACCAACCCTGCCCTTTTCACCTGCCGGATCGTCAGCATCGTCCTGACCGTATCCACATGCTCGTTTGCGGTCAGAACTTCGATGACAAAGTCCTGGAAGCGGCTAAGATTCTCGGACACGCAGTGCAACAGAAAGTCGCTGTCGCCTGAAACCATCCAGGCCTGGCGCACCATCGGCCATCGTTCAGTGGCGGCAGCAAACGATTTTAGGTTCGCCTCCGACTGATGCTTGAGCCCGACAACGCAGAAAGCAACCAGATCGAAACCCAGCTTGGCGCCGCTCAACATCGCATGGTAGCCTTCGATAATGCCGCTTTCTTCGAGCTTTCGCACACGCCGAAGACAGGGAGGCGCAGAAATGCCGACCCGCTCGGCCAGTTCGACATTCGTCATGCGGCCATCGGCCTGCAGTTCCCGCAGAATTTTCAGATCGATGCTATCGAGTTCTACGCGGATCACGGCACTGCCTTTCTGTCGTTGTCACGCAAGCATCCTCTACAGAACTCCGCAATTTCCGCAACAAAGTTTCGGATCCGCGACGGATTGTTACACAGAAGCCTCAAGACCTGTTGGAAACGCATGGCTGACCTTGAATATCCGCATGGAACAATCTTAAATGAATGAGCGCAGGCGGTGGAATGCGGCTTCGTCCCCATATAGGGATGCAGTTTCCCAGCACAGGCATCACGCCGCGGCACTGAATGAAGGATCGTTTCCATGTCTGCCCGTCACACCCAGGTACTCATCATCGGCTCCGGCCCTGCCGGCTACACGGCGGCAATCTATGCCGCACGCGCCATGTTGAAACCGGTATTGATCGCCGGCATGGAACAGGGTGGCCAGTTGATGATCACCACCGACGTTGAAAATTATCCGGGCTTTGCCGATCCGATCCAGGGGCCGTGGCTGATGGAACAGATGCTGGGACAGGCCCAGCATGTCGGTGCTGAAATCGTCAACGACCTCGTCACCGAGGTTGATACCAGCCATCGCCCCTTCACGGTCAAGACCGATAGCGGGCAGGTCTGGACCGCCGACACGCTGATCATCGCCACAGGCGCCAAGGCAAAATGGCTTGGCATCGAAAGCGAGCAGGCATTCCAGGGCTTTGGCGTTTCCGCCTGCGCCACATGCGACGGTTTCTTCTATCGCAACAAGGACGTCATCGTCGTTGGCGGCGGAAACTCGGCGGTGGAGGAAGCACTTTACCTCTCCAACATCGCAAAGACGGTCACCGTCGTGCATCGCCGCGACAGCTTCCGCTCGGAAAAGATCCTGCAGGAACGCCTGTTCCAGCGCGACAACGTCAAGATTTTGTGGAACACCGAGATCGCCGAAATCACCGGCACCCCGGCCAAGTCGCCGATGCCGCCATCGGTATCCGGTGTGCGTCTACGCGACACCCGCACCGGCACCGTCAGCGACAGCACCATTGACGGCGTGTTCGTGGCAATCGGCCATGCGCCAGCCGTAGAGCTTTTCAGGGACAAGCTGAAACTGAAGTCAAACGGCTATCTGTGGACCGCGCCCGATTCGACCGCGACCGATGTGCCTGGAATTTTTGCTGCCGGCGACGTCACCGACGACACGTTCCGTCAGGCGATCACCGCTGCCGGCATGGGTTGCATGGCGGCGCTCGAAGCCGAACGTTTCATTGCCGGCATCCAGCCGATTGCCGAAGCCGCCGAATAACGACGACGAGAAGGGATCATGGCATGGTGGTGCCTCTAGACTGGGACAAATTGCGCATCTTTCACGCGGCGGCGGAGGCTGGGTCCTTCACCCATGCGGCAGACAAGCTGCACCTGTCCCAGTCGGCGATTAGCCGCCAGGTCAGCGCGCTCGAACAGGATGTGGGCGTCAAACTCTTCCACCGCCATGCCCGCGGCCTCATCCTCACCGAACAGGGGGAGCTGCTCTACCGCACCGCCCATGACGTGCTCCTGAAGCTCGAAACGGTGAAAATGCAGCTGACCGAGACGACCGACAAGCCGTCTGGAAAACTGCGCGTCACCACCACGGTTGGCCTCGGCCAGGGCTGGCTCACTGACAAAGTTCAGGAGTTTCTGCAGCTCTATCCGGAAATGTCGATCCAGCTGATCCTCGATAACGAGGAAGTCGACGTCAACATGCGTCATGCCGATTGCGCCATCCGCCTTCGCCAGCCGCAACAGTCGGACCTCATCCAGCGCAAGCTGTTTACCGTGCACATGCATGTCTATGCGGCGCCTTCCTATATCAATCGCTTCGGAGAGCCGCAGACAGTTGATGACCTCGACAATCATCGAATCATCAGCTTCGGGCAGCCTGCGCCCAATTACCTGCTGAACGTGAACTGGCTGGAAGATGCCGGGCGTTCATCCGACAATCCGCGCAGCCCACACCTGCAGATCAACAGCCAGACGTCGATCAAGCGCGCCTGTCTTCTGGGTATCGGCATTGCCGTCCTCCCGGATTATATCGTCGGTCGCGACCCGGGGCTGATTCAGTTGGCGATCAACGCGGACATCCCATCTTTCGACACCTATTTCTGCTATCCCGACGAGATCAAGAACGCGGCAAAGCTCAAGGTTTTCCGCGACTTCATCGTCGCCAAGGCCCGAAACTGGAACTTCTGATCGCTTCTCGGTTACGATGGAGCATTTTCCTGCTCCATCGGCGTCATTTCACGCAACCTTTGCAAATATGACGACCGCGTGACATAAGCCTTGCACTTGAGACATAGCTGGATTGCACAATAAAGCGTTGCGACCTGCACAAAAAACGCCCATATCGCTCACAGCTGATGCACATGGTGGCTTTCCTCCCAGTTCCACCGCAGCAGCTGTTCCCCTCTGGAGGTTTTTTGACCTTCATACCTATAGGGCCCTGGAGCAATCCGGTGGCCCTCTTTTTTTGCCTGCGATTCGCACTAACTTTGCGGCCGGTACAAGGCCCGCGAAAACATTCAGTGCAGCATCAACAAAAACGGCTTTTAGCTGAAAAGCCCCCTTGTCATCCGTGTTCCGACACCCCATCTGATTATCAGCCGGCCCCGTTGGTGACGCCCCTCGTCGCCATTGCCGGCTGTTCCCCTCTGGAGGTTTTGAAACCTTCATACCTACGGGCCGCGGTTCTTCCGTCGGCCCATTTTTTTGCGCTTTTTTCGGAAAACTTTGCGCTCGCCCTTAAAATCGTCTTCAGCCGATCTATATATCGTCCATGAACGATATGCACAAAGATCAACTCGACCCCGGCGACAAGGCAGAGATCCTCAAGGCACTCGCCCACCCGAAGCGGGTCGAGTTTCTCGAGTGGATGCGTAATCCTGAAAATCACTTCAGCGCCCAGCACCACCCGCTGGAGATGGGAATTTGCGCCGGCCAGTTTGAGAAATGCTGTGCGCTTTCACAATCTACAGTCTCCCAACATCTTTCCGTGCTGGAAAAGGCAGGGCTCGTCACCATCAAGCGTGTTGGCCAGTGGTCCTTCTACCAGCGCAATGAAGAGCGCATCGCAGCCTTTATCGAAGACCTGCGCAGCACTCTGTGAAACCCCACATCTCCCAAGGCAGCTAAAAGGAGCCCTCATGGCCAGCCTGTTCGACCCTATCCAACTCGGCGACATCGCCCTTGAAAACCGCGTGGCTATGGCACCGCTCACCCGTAACCGCTCGCCCAAGGCCGTGCCGAACAATCTCAATGTGGTCTACTACGAACAGCGCGCCACCGCCGGCCTGATCATCACCGAAGGAACACCTGTCACCCAGCAGGGCCAGGGTTATGCCGATGTGCCCGGTCTTTACCTGCCACAGGCGATCGAGGGCTGGAAGAAGGTGACGGATGCGGTGCACCAGCGCGGCGGCAAGATCATCACCCAGATGTGGCATGTCGGTCGCATCTCGCATACCTCGCTGCAGCCGAATGACGGTGCGCCGGTCGCCCCCTCAGCCCTGCCCGCCAATGGCAAGACTTATATCATCAACCCGGATGGCAGCGGCGCCTTCGTCGAGACGTCCGAGCCGCGGGCACTGGAACTGTCGGAAATCGCCGGCATCGTCGATGATTTCCGCAAGGGCGCCCGCGCCGCCATCGATGCCGGTTTCGACGGCGTCGAAATCCATGGCGCCAATGGCTACCTGATCGACCAGTTCCTGAAGACCGGCGCCAACCAGCGCACAGACGAATATGGTGGCTCGATCGAAAATCGTGCCCGGCTACTGCTGGAGATTGTCGAAGCAGTTGCCGGTGAGATCGGCGGCGGTCGCACCGGCCTTCGCCTGTCTCCGGTCACACCGGCAAACAACATCACCGAGGAAGACCCGCAGCCGCTGTTCGACTATGTGGCGGGGGAACTCGGCAAGCGCGACCTCGCCTTCATCCACGTCATTGAGGGTGCAACCGGCGGCCCGCGTGATTTTACGCAAGGCGGCAAACCGTTCGACTATCATGCCATGAAAGCGGCCTATCGCGCTGCCGGTGGCAAGGGCGCCTGGATGGTCAACAATGGCTATGATGGCGAAAGTGCCAAAGCTGCCATCGAAAGCGGTTATGCCGACGTCGTCGCCTTCGGCCGCTCCTTCATTGCCAACCCGGATCTGGTGGAGCGCCTGAAGACGGGCGCTACGCTCAATGCACCGGAGGTCGCAACGTTTTATGGCGGCGGCGCCAAAGGTTATACCGATTACCCGACGCTGGAAGCCGTCGCAGCGGAATAAGGTCAGTCAGAACCATACCGGGGCTCGCCATTGGCGAGCCCTTTTTCCTGGAAAGAGACACAAATCCCCCGTCAGGCGCGACGCACCTCACTTGGGTCATCGTCCACGACCTCGGCTTCCGGCCGATCACCGCCATCGCTGTATTCGGTGTGCCAAACGCCCTTCGCATCCTGCCAGCTGATCTCTTCCGGTTCCCCGCCGACCTGCTGTTCGGCTGCAACGATACGCGCTGCCGCCAGCGCATCCTCATGCGTCGGAAACGTTTCGGAATAGGCTCCATCCAGGCGATACGCCCAGCCGCCATCATGCCTGACGACCTGATAGACAACCTTGGTCATGCTTTCCCTCCTTGCTTTATGGCCTGTCTTTTGGCGCGCCGCCGGCACCAGCCAATCCAAGTCCAGCCGGCATTCGCGTGCAGGAGAGAAGCGTCGAGAAGGCCCGAAGTTCCCACCCGTCTGGTATTACTATGGCATCAAAGCCGCCAGGGCGCAAAACCTGCCCTTGATGGCTGCCATGAGGGCATTAAATCCCAATGCTTTGACAAATGTCTTTGATGGGAATCATGGCGAATATCGCGGCACTACCGAAACAGGAAAAATCGCTCGTTCTGGCGGCAATTGTCGCCATCGCCTGCATCTTCATCGAGCACAGTCTGCTGGAAGGCGGTCGCGTCGTGTCACTCATTGCCGCCGCCGTCTTAATCGCAGTGATCGTCCTCGCATCCACCCGCGTTGCCCACCACGCCGAAATCCTCGCCCACAAGGTCGGCGATCCCTATGGCACGATGATCCTGACACTCTCTGCGGTCGCGGTCGAGGTAATGATCCTAGCCATCATGCTTGGCAGCAGCACATCGCCGACATTGGTGCGCGACACGATCTATTCGGCCGTCATGCTCGACATCAATGGCATATTGGGCCTTGCCGCCCTGATTGGTGGCCTGCGCCATGGCGAGCAGCCCTATAACGACAATTCGGGAAAGACCTACGGTGTCATGATCCTCACCGCCATGGGCATTTCCATGATCGTACCCGAATTTGTGCCCGATGATCGCTGGCACTATTATTCCGGCTTCACAATCATCGCGATGATCGCGCTCTACGCGCTTTTCCTGAAAATGCAGGTCGGCCCGCACAGCTATTTCTTCAGCTACAGCTACAAGAAGACACCGTCAGCGACAGCCTCTGCGGGCTCCAGCCCCAACATGTCGGCCGAGGCGGCGCCATCGTCTCAGAAGCAAACTTCCATGCCTGCACCCACGGACACTGAAGAGACCGAGGAAAGCAGCACTGCGATCTCGATCGCTGTCATTCTGCTCGGCGTCGTAGTCATCGGCTTCCTCGCGGAATTCATGGCAGCGTTCCTCGACAGCGGCTTGGAAGGCACTTCCGCACCGCCTGCCCTGATGGCCGTCATCGTCGCCTCGATTTCGGCTGCGCCGGAAATCCTGACCGCTCTGCGTGCGGCACTTCGCAACCGCATGCAGTCGGTCATCAACATCGCCATGGGCGCGTCGCTCTCGACCGTTATCCTTACAGTACCGGTGATGGAGGCGATCGCGCTCTATACCGGACAGCCATTTGTCATGGCCATGACGCCGGTACAGACGGTGATGGTCGTCATCACCCTCATCGTTGCCGCCATCAATCTCAATGACGGCGAAACCAACGCCATCGAGGGCATGACCCATTTCGTGCTGTTTGCCACCTTCATCATGCTGACCATGCTGGGATTGTGAATGCTAATAAGGATTCTGGATCTACGCCTTACGGCGAAAAGCGGAATCAGAACCGCAAGTGCTTGAATCGACGTCTCAGCCGGCCGCCAGCCGGCACCCCAAACCGATAAAGTAATGTTGAACGCCACGTGTGCGGGTTCGGCGGTGTGACGCACTAGATAGGCGACGTACATGCCAGTCGATCACGATGCCAGTTGATTATGATGAAAGGGAGTTCACCATGACGCGCCTGACCCGCCTTCTTACCGGCACCATTCTTGCTACTGCCGTGCTTGCCGGCCCTGCCCTTGCGCAATCTGCAGCAAAACCTGCCGAAACCAAGGCCGCCAACGCGCCAGACCAAAAGCCCGCCTTCGCCAACCAGACGCGTGCACCGCAGCCCGCACAGATGCCGAAGATCACAACAGAGACGGTGGCTGAAGACCTGCCGCATCTCTGGTCGATGGAGTTCCTGCCCGATGGCCGCATGCTGGTCACCGCCAAGGAAGGCGACATGCACATCATTTCGCAGGAAGGCAAAGCCGGCCCGGCCATCAAAAACGTTCCTGAAGTTCTCTCGGGCGGACAAGGCGGCTTGCTCGATGTGGCGCTCTCACCGGATTACGAGACCTCCGGAAAGATCTACTTCTCCTTCTCCGAACAGCGTGAAGACGGCAACGGAACGTCGGTCGCCTCGGCAAAGCTCGTGCCGGACGATGCCGGCGGCGGCACGCTTGAAGACGTGAAAGTCGTGTTCCAGCAGATGCCGAGTTACGACGGCAACAAGCACTTCGGTTCGCGCCTCGTCTTTGGCCCACAGGGCGAGCTTTACGTAACGGTAGGCGAGCGCTCCGATCCTGAACCGCGCGTACAGGCACAGGAACTGTCGAGCGGCCTTGGCAAGGTGTTCCGTATCGATGCCGAGGGCAAGGCGCTTGCAGACAACCCCTTTGTCTCGACGGAAAACGCACGGCCGGAGATCTGGAGCCTCGGCCACCGCAACCTGCAGGCTGCCACGCTCGATGGTCAGGGCCGTCTCTGGACGGTCGAACATGGCCCCAAGGGTGGCGACGAACTGAACCGCCCGGAGGCCGGCAAAAATTACGGTTGGCCGGAAGTCACCTACGGCGTTGAATATAGCGGCAGCGCCGTTGGCGGCGGCATCACCGCAAAAGCGGAAACCGAGCAGCCTGTCTATTACTGGGACCCGGTGATCGCCCCGTCCGGCATGGCTTTCTATGACGGTGACGCCATCCCTGAATGGAAGGGCGCTTTCCTGGTCGGTGGCCTCGTGTCACAGGGTGTCGTCGTCCTGCATATGGATGGTGACAAGGTCGCCCACGAAGAGCGCGTCCCGCTCGACGCCCGTATCCGCGACGTCAAGGTCGGCCCGGATGGTGCAGTTTATGCCGTCACCGAAAGCCGTGGCGGCAGCTCCACAATCGTCAAGCTGACCAAAGCCTAACCTCTTTTCCGGCAGGCGACCTTGATAAAAGTTGCCTGCCGGCCACAGTCACCAATACAGCAACAAAAAACATGATTAAAATGATCATATTTGTTGCATTGCCCGGACATGGCTTTTAAGAAACCGGCGATCCACCCCCACATCCGAGACTGCCATGACCGCGCATTTCGGCGCCTCTCCCACCAGAGACGTCACGTCGACAGCCATCCAGACCGCTCTTCTCGACAGTGCCCTCCTCGCCCATTACGAGGAACTCTGCACGGGCATGCGTCGCCGTGGCCACACGCCGGCAAGCTCGCAGGAAATCGTCCACGACGTGTACGTACGTTTGCGGCACAGAGAGACGATGCTGGAAGGAAAGGCTTCGCTCAAAGCCTTTCTGATCCGTGCCTGCATCAATCTCGGCATCGATCGTTTTCGCCGCCAGCGTTATGAAGCCTGCCTGTTTTCCGGCACCGAACAGGAAGCGCTGCAGGTCAGTGCGCCGATAACCTCGCCGGATCAGGGGCTGGACCTCGAATACCGTATCACCATCCTGAAAACTGCCATCATGGACATGTCGCTGCAGCGCCGACGCGTGTTTATTGCCAGCCGTGTCGGCAATCTTTCGGCCGACGAAATCTCGCGGCGCATGAAAATCAGCCGCAACATGGTGGACCGTCACCTGCGCAAGGCCTATCTGCATTGCCTTGATCGGCTGGAAGAAACGCTCTGAACGCCGATGATGCAAAGCGCGGAAAAAACCGACACCACGGCCAGCGAAAAGGCAAAGGAGCGCAAGCTGCGGTCTGACGCGATCGACTGGCTACTTCGCCTGCAGGATACGCCTGACGACCCCATGCTGCGCGCACAGTTCGACAACTGGCTGGCAAAGGATACTCAACGCGGCGAGGTCTTCGAACGCGCCCGCCGCGCCATGGGCGATGTCAGTCATCTCCTCAAAAGCGACCTCGACTTTGCCCAGCGCGCGACGCACAAGCCATTATTGCGCGCCCGCAATGTCACTGCGGCATTGCTTCTCGCATTTGGTGCCTCGGCCGCTTTCCTTGCCGCAGATGGCCCCATGCGTCTGCGTGCCGACGTCATCACCGGCACCGGCCAGAAACAGACCCTGACCCTGGCCGATGGTTCGAAGGTCGAACTCAACGCCGAAACCGCGATCGCGGTCGATCTCGAGCCAAATGAGCGACGGATAAGGCTTATGCGCGGCCAGGCCTATTTCGAGGTAGCTGCCGACCCTGCCCGCCCCTTCCTGGTGGAGGCCGGTAACGGCACGACGACGGCACTCGGCACGGCCTTCGACATCAATCTCGCAAACGATGCAACGCGGGTGACCGTCACCGAACATGCCGTTCTGGTCGCCTCGCTTTCAGGCGCGGCAACACAGCGCCTGCCGGAAAACCATCAATTGTCTTATGACGATGACGGTCATCTTGGCTTAGTGGAACCGGCCGATACCAGCATGGCCACAGCATGGCGGCAGGGCCGCATCGTTTTCGACAATCGTCCGCTTTCCGCGGTGGTGGACGAGATCGGCCGTTATATTCCGGGCCGCATCGTCATCGTTCAATCCGATCTGGCGAACAGAAAAATCTCCGGCAGTCTGGATCTAAGCGAACCGCAAGTCGCGCTCGAAAGTTTCTCGGAAGCGATCGGCATCAAGGTCACGCGGCTCAGTCCTTACCTGACGATCTTGCGTCAATAATTTTTTTCAGAAGACCTGTCCCAAACCCAGATGTTCATCCGTCAACCCGGCAGACGAACATTTGAGAGGACGGGTCCGGGGACCATGACAGTTTCGACCAACAGACATTCGATGCCAGACAACAGCAAACGACGGCTGCATCACTTCGCCGCCATGCTTCTGACCGGCGCCGCGTTTTTTGCGACGGTGGACGCCGCAACCGCGCAGCAGCCGACAGCAATCACAATCAATGTGCCGGGCGGCAATCTTTCGAGCGCGCTCAACGCTCTGGCCACGCAGGCAAGATTGCAGATCGTTTATGATGCCGCGATTACCCGAGGCCTGAGCACGGCGGGCGTCTCCGGTAATCTGGCTGTCGATGCAGCGCTGTCGCAACTGCTCTCCGGCACCGGCATCCGTTATCGCGTTAACGGCAAGACGGTCACCCTTTCCAAGCCCGGCATAACGGACGCCGCAGCGGCCACGGATGCCGACGCAACCAATCTTGGTGAGATTTCAGTCAATACAAATAATCGATATGGCGGCGGCACACCAAGTACGTCGGTTATAGACAAGCAGGCGATTTCCCGCGCTCAAGCCGCGAGCCTGCCCGAACTGGTTGCCCGCACGCCCGGTGTTTCCATGGGCGGCGGTGTGCGCCTTCAGGGCCAGACAATCTCGATACGCGGATTTTCACGCCAGTCGGATACCCGCATCCTGCTCGATGGTGCTCCGAAGAATTTCGAGAAATACGATCAGGGAACCGTCTTCGTCGAACCGGAACTGCTGAAGCGCGTCGAAATCGACAAAGGCGCTACATCGGTGCGATACGGCAATGGCGGCTTCGGCGGCACAATCCGCATGGAAAGCAAGGATGCAGCCGACATGTTGAGGCCCGGTGAGAGCTGGGGCGCGTACGGCAAGACCGCCTACCAGACGGCAAACAAGCAGTTTCTCGAAACAGGTGCACTCTACGGCCGCTCCGATTTCGGAACGCCGGTCACCTATGATGGCCTTCTCTCCCTGACCTGGCGCAAGGGGGACGACATGCGGATCGGTGGCGGAGAGCATTATCTGTACTCTGATGAAAAACTGACCTCCGGCATGGGCAAATTCGGTGCCGAGTTTGACGGCCATGAATTCAAGACCTCGATCCTCTACGGAGAGAGCAACAACTGGGGACCGGTTGCAGCCATTCGAGGCCAGATCGATCCCATTGCCAGCGACATCCGCAATTACGGCTATCATGAAGCCGTTCGACGCCGGCTGGCATGGCGCGAACTCAAGGATCTGACCGCCACTTTCGACTACAAATTTGACGGTGACAGCGAGCTCTGGAACCCTCATTTCATGGCGAGCTATTCCAAGACCAGCCAGCACGCCACCCGGCCGGGGGATCAAAAGCCGTCCGCTTCCGTTGGCGGACTGGAAAACGACGCGGCTTATTCCGACATCCATCTGGAACTCGAAAACACGTCGGATTTCACGCTCGGTGGCATGCAGCACAGCCTCAATTACGGCCTGCAATTCAACGCCCACAAGCGTGACATATCGATGTTCGACATCGCCAACAGCACCAGGCCTGACTACAATTACGGCTACTACGCGCCATATTTCATGCCTGAAGGCACGCAGAATACCGCATCGGCCTTTATCAGGGACACGATCAGCCTGACTGATAGCCTGTCGCTGACACCAGGCCTGCGCTTCGATTGGGTCCGCTCCGAAGGAGTACCAAACGCAGCGCCCCGTTACAACAATCCCGCACTCGGCCATGATTATTCGGCGGTCGATCACAAGGGCTTCACACCGGCCGTGAGCCTGGCGTGGACGGCGACATCGAATGTCCGGTTCTTCGCAGATTGGGCTTACGCCATGCGCGCGCCCAATATCGACGAACTCTATTCGACCCAAGGCACGTCCACAGCGCCAGCGACCAGCCGTGAGCTCCAAATCGAACGCAACAACACCATCAATCTTGGAGTCGATTTCAATTTCGATGACGTGATGACATCGGGAGATGCGTTGTCCACCCGTATCGCAGTCTTCAACAACCACGTCACCAATCCGGTGGGCCGGCGTTTCGGCGGCCGAAACCTCTCTGGCATGGGTGCCGAGGGTGTAGACTGGTACTGGAACATGCCGTCCTATTACACCTCGGGTGTGGAGGTGCAGGCCCATTATGACAACGACTGGATGTTTGCCGATCTGGGCTTGTCAATAATGACAGGTACCCGGCATGGCGCCATCAATGACATTCGCGGCCCGAGAACCTATGTCAACGACCTGGCACCAACCACGACCAACCTGACGCTCGGGATGAAAATGCCTGATCAGGACCTGTCATTCGGCTGGAGTGGCACTTTCGTGAAATCCCAGGAAAAGACGCCTATCCGGCAATATTTGGGTTCGACCTATGCACGTCCCGAAAGTCCCGGATACGCCGTCCACACAGTCTTCCTCGACTGGACGCCCAAGGACGGCATCATGAAGGATACCGAGCTTCACGCTGCCGTCGAAAATATCTTCGACAAGAACTACGAACCTTATCTCGGCGATGGCATCGCCGCCATGCCGGGGCGTAACTTCAAGATTTCGCTCAGCCGGAAATTCTAAGCCGGATCAACTCCATAAAACCAGAAAGCCCGCCATTTCCGGCGGGCTTTCTTCGTTTCGATCGCTATTTTGAAACGCTTAGCGGCAAGCGGCGCAGAAGCGCTGGATGCGATTGCAGGCTTCTTCCAGCAAGTCCTCCGAGGTCGCATAGGAAATGCGGAAGTTCGGGCCGAGGCCGAAGGCCGAGCCGTGAACAACGGCCACACCTTCGGTTTCCAGAAGCTCGGTGACAAAATCCTCGTCGGTTTCGATGACCTTGCCCGAAGGCGCGGTCTTACCGATCAGGCCGGCGCAGGACGGGTAGACGTAGAACGCACCTTCCGGCTTCGGGCACACGATGCCGGAAGCCTGGTTGAGCATGGAGACAACCAGATCGCGACGACCTTCGAAAATCGCCTTGTTCTTGGCAACGAAATCCTGCGGGCCGTTGAGGGCTTCGACAGCGGCCCACTGGGCGATCGAGGAGGCACCCGAAGTCTGCTGGCCCTGGATCATGTCCATCGCCTTGATCAGTTCGAGCGGGCCTGCAGCGTAGCCGATACGCCAGCCGGTCATGGCATAGGCCTTGGAAACACCGTTCATGGTCAGCGTGCGGTCATACAGTTTTGGCTCGACCTCAACCGGCGTTGCGAACTTGAAATCGCCAAAAGTCAGGTGCTCGTACATGTCGTCGGTCAGCACCCATACATGCGGATGCTTGAGCAGAACGTCGGTCAGCGCCTTCAACTCGTCATGCGTATAGGCTGCACCCGTCGGGTTGGACGGCGAGTTGAACAGGAACCATTTTGTCTTCGGCGTAATCGCGGCTTCCAGTTCGTCGGCCGTGAGCTTGAAGCTGTTTTCCTGTTTGGTCGCCACGGTCACCGGCGTACCACCGCAAATCGCCACCATTTCCGGGTAGGAAACCCAGTAGGGTGCCGGGATGATGACCTCGTCTCCCGGGTTCATCGTCGCCATGAAGGCGTTGAACAGGATCTGCTTGCCGCCGGTGCCGACGATCGTCTGGGCAGCCGTGTAGTCGAGACCGTTCTCGCGCTTGAACTTCTTGGCAATTGCCTCGCGCAGCTGCGGAATACCGGAAACAGGAGTATATTTCGTCTCGCCACGATTGATCGCGTCGATAGCGGCCTGCTTGACGTTATCCGGCGTATCGAAATCCGGCTCGCCGGCGCCGAGACCGATCACATCGCGACCTTTTGCTTTTAGATCGCGCGCTTTCTGCGAAACGGCGATGGTGGCGGAGGGCTTTACGCGGGAGAGGGCATCGGCAAGAAAGGCCATGATGTATTCATCCTGAGGGTTTGAGTAGGCGGTCAAAACTGAATTTTCGCCGTCTGGTTCTATGTCGAATGTGACAGGCTTATTCAAGCACAAACCGGCCGGAAACGGTTCTTTCGCCAACAAAACCAGCCTGTCTGACAGCCTGACTTATTTCTGCGGCAAGGCGGAAATCCCGACGACTACATGCTATTGGCTGCTTTTTGCCGTCACTCGCATCCTCCTGCCGAAATGCCATTTACCGCCGCCTTGTTTTTGCCGCCTTAAAGCCGCGTCCAGTCGCAGGTCAGTCTTTATCGGGTCGCTTTCCGGGAAGATCGTTTCATCGTTCGCAACGCGGCGAACGAAGGCGAGAAAGACCACGTGATGGAAGACAATAAAGCCCCTGCCCCAAGCCGAACATTCCAAACCGTAGCCGAGAAAAGAAGCCTTATCTCGCTGAGCATCGTTACGCTCACTTACGGCATTGGCGCCTCGATCGTTATGTCGGGCTTGGCGCATGCTGACCCCATGATCTCAACCGCCAACACCTTATCGGAAGGAGGCGCCCTTCAGCATCTCGGCTTTGCCGACGAACGCGTGTTGTTCGCATTGCTGACATTTGGATTTTCGCTTCTGGCAGCGGGCGTCTGGCACCGAAGCTTCCGGGCAGTAATAAAATCCAAAAACCCCTCCCGCCATTAAGTCAAGTGCGGCTGACGGAAGCCCCAATTCCCTGCTCGTAAAAATTGCACAAAGACACCGCGAACAAACAACGACCAAAAACGTTTTGAACTCAAAAAAGCGCTGGTTTTACGGCAATCTGTGCCAAAATCGGGCGGGATTTTAGATAATCTTATCGCTGGTGCCGAAAAATCGGGACCAAGTTGCCGATTCCTTCCGCAAAGCCTTGCCACCAAAGGGTTTTGCTGCCTCGCGCCCTCGCGGAATTTCAACGACTGTTAGAAAACTTTTTCTTGCCAATTTACGATAAACACAGCAATCTGTGTTTGTTCGGGCAATTTGCGAGCATGGGAAGACCTAATAATCAATGCGATCCGGGGGCGCAAACAACCCCGGGCGGACGACTGGGGGACTGATTTTTGGTGATCTTTCTGCCGGCCTGCCGCGGTAATACCGGGCCCCTTTCCTCAATTTTCGAACTGCCTGCCGCTGCCCTTCGGGGTAAACATCGTAATGCTGTCCGCCCGCTGAACACGGACAGAGGAAAAAGGACCTGATGCATGGCCGAAACTGGCACTGTAAAATTTTTTAATACCGACAAGGGCTTCGGCTTCATCAAGCCAGACAATGGCGGCGCCGATATCTTTGTACACATCTCTGCCGTACAGGCTTCCGGCCTGTCCGGTCTTTCTGAAAACCAGAAAGTAAGCTTCGACACGGAACCGGATCGTCGCGGCAAGGGCCCGAAGGCCGTCAATCTGCAGATTGCAGGCTGAGCCCAATCGCCTTTCTATTCGAGTTGAAGCCCGGCAGCGATGCCGGGTTTTTTTATGCCAATTTCATCTGTGCCGACACGGCACAGACATAAGCCCTTTGTTTTGCGAGCGTCTTGGTTCCGAGAGCTCTGCCTACTTTTCGGGAAACATGCTGTTGGTCACAGACCTTCCAGATATGGGTTAGAACGACGTTCCTCGCCAATCCGGCCGCCCGGACCATGCCCGCACAAAAATCCTACCTCATCTCCCAATGGCAAAACCTTGTCGCGGATCGACGCCAGCAATTGCTCGTGGTTTCCGCCAGGCAAATCGGTGCGGCCAACCGAACCGTTGAACAGCACATCGCCCAGGTGAGCAAAGCTCTCGTTGCGATTGAAGAAAATAACGTGACCCGGGGCGTGGCCAGGGCAGTGAAATATTTCGAACTCGTGTTCGCCGAACGACACCTTGTCGCCCTCAGCCAGATAGCGATCCGGCACGAGATTGCGCAGCGGCATCGCGACACCGAATTTCTGCCCCTGCATTTCAAGGTTTTCAAGAAGCGGCTTGTCATCGATATGCGGTCCGACCACCGGCGCGCCAAGCCTCTCGCGCAATTCATCTGCACCTCCGGCATGATCGAGATGACCGTGGGTGATCCAGATTTCCTTCACGGTGATACCGTTCTGGTTGATGGCCTCGACGATCATATCAACGTCACCACCCGGATCGACCACCACGCCTTCCTTGCTGTCGGCGTCGAAAAATATGGTGCAGTTCTGCTGGAACGGTGTCACCGGAACAATGCCGGCCTGAAGTTTTCCCATGATCTCAGCCACCTCATGTCAAATCATATGAGGTGGGTATAACTGTTAAGGCGGACATCGGTCAGCCCCAAAAATCAGTTTGCCGCTACCATTGGCTGCTCTCCGGCAAGGTACCGGCTTTCGGCGGAAAGCGGTGGCGAAAGGGATACGGAAAGCAGTAGAAATGCCGCCACCGCCAGCTTCAGTGACAATACGGTCAATAGAACCGGACGCAGGGAATTGACCGGAACTTCGGCCATAGGGGTGGACACGATCTGGGCGGGCACGGCGGTGGACATCGAGAACTCCTATCGTCTGGCTCAGGCAACGGACGGCCATTCGATAAGTTCCGGAACGAAGTGTTGCGCCGTGTAACATTCGCGATCTGGCTCACGAATTGACAATGCGCGATCAACAAGAGTGACGGGACTTGCCTGCCATGCAAGCAAGCAATTGACCTAAAGCCTTGACAGAACAACCACGGGCGATATCCAGAAACCAAAGGCCAAGGCAGTCATGCCAATCGATAGGCCCGACCAATGGAGGCCGCGTGATACGCGCAACGACGGGGAAAGCGGCGACGAAAGTGCGCCCGCAGATGCCGGTTGTCGATGAAGCAGACATCGACTTCGAATGCATCGAATTGTTCTTTTTCGCCTATCGCGATTTCATTTCCGACCCTGATGCCATCCTCGACACTCTGGGGATGGGTCGCGCCCATCATCGCGTGGTCTATTTCGTTTGCCGCCAACCGGGCATGATGGTCGGAGATCTTCTCGATATTCTCAAGATTACCAAACAATCGCTGGCGCGTGTTCTCAAGCAATTGATCGACGAGGGCTATATCCGCCAGATGGCTGGCGCCAAGGATCGTCGCGAGCGCCGGCTCTATCCGACCCTGGCCGGACGCGAACTGGCACTTGCCCTTTCGCAGCCGCAATCGCAACGTATCGCCCGCGCCATGGAACCGCTGTCGAAGCAAGCGCGAGCGGACGTCCTGCAGTTTTTGCAGCGCATGCGTCAGCCTGAAAGTGGCCGGCAGGAAAAAGGCGAGTAAAACGATATGAGCAAGGTTCTTCTTTCGGATGATGCCGCCCACCTTCTGGTCGTCGATGACGACACGCGTATCCGCGATCTTCTCAGCCGATACCTGACAGATCAGGGCTTTCGCGTAACGGTCGCGGCAGACGCTGCCGAAGCGCGCCGCAAGCTCGAAGGGCTGAATTTCGACCTCATCATTCTCGATGTGATGATGCCGGGTGAAAGTGGCTTGTCCCTGACCGAGGCAATGCGCGAAAAACGCGCCATCCCGATCATTCTCCTCACCGCTCGCGCGGAAGCGGAATCGCGCATCGCGGGCCTCGAAGCAGGTGCGGACGATTATCTGCCAAAGCCCTTCGATCCGCGTGAACTGGTGCTGCGCGTCAACAACATCCTGCGTCGCAACACTTCGCCGGATACACCGAAGATCGACCAGATCATGTTCGGCCCGTTCACCTTTTCCATCGCTCGCCGGGAATTGCGCCGTGCCGCCGAGACCATTCGCCTGACGGACCGCGAGCAGGAAATCATGCTGCTGTTTGCCCTTCGCGCCGGCGACACCATTCCGCGCCATGAACTGATTGGTGACGACGCCGATGTCGGCGAGCGTACGATCGACGTTCAAATCAACCGCCTGCGCCGCAAGATCGAGGACGATCCGGCAAACCCGATCTACCTTCAAACGGTGCGCGGCATCGGCTACCGTCTGAGCATAGACTGACATCTGCAAGCCTGCCGAGATCGGCTGAGCGTGCCAACTGGAAGGCCAGCATGGCGATATTCAAGACCTTCAGGCGCACGACCGGCCGGTTCCAGCTCCCCGGTTGGCGCCTGTTCGGCCGCTGGTTGAAGCGGCGTATGCCGACAGGCCTCTACACACGCACCATGCTGATCGTCATTATCCCGATGCTGCTTTTGCAGACGGTGGTCGCGGCCGTTTTCATGGAGCGCCACTGGCGTATGGTGACGGACCGCCTGTCGCAGGCCGTCAGTCGCGACATCGCCGCCATCATAGACATCATTCGCACCTATCCGCAGGATGGAAATTACAGCGAGATCACCCGCATCGCTGACCAGCAGCTCGATCTCAACATCCTGATCGAACCGAACGCTCAGCTGCCACCGCCGCGGCCAAAACCTTTCTTTTCCCTGCTCGACGACGTGCTGGCCAGCCAGATCAACACCAATGTCGGCCTGCCGTTCTGGATCGATACGGTCGGGGATAGTGGATTGGTGGAAATTCGCATCAAGATCGATGACCGCGTGTTGCGCGTTTTTGCCCGCCGCAATTCCACCTATGCGTCGAACACCCATATCTTCCTCGTCTGGATGTTCGGTACCTCGCTCGTTCTTCTCGGAATCTCCGTGCTGTTCCTGCGCGGTCAGATCCGCCCTATCCTGGCACTCGCCGACGCTGCGGAGAATTTTGGCAAGGGCAAGCGCAGCGACGAGCCGTTCCAGCCACGCGGTGCCGACGAAATCCGCCGGGCCGGCCTCGCCTTCGTTCTGATGCGTGAACGCATCGAGCGGCAGATGGACCAGCGCACCACCATGCTGAGCGGCATCAGCCACGACCTGCGCACGATCCTCACCCGCTTCAAGCTGCAACTGGCGCTGGCGGGCGACATTCCGGAACTGCAGGGCATGAGCGCCGATGCCGACGACATGCAGACAATGCTGGAAGGTTACCTCGCCTTTGCACGCAACGAGGCAGAAGAGGATATCGGCGTCCTCAAGCTGAGCGACCTGATGGAAAAGATCCGCGCCGACTTTGCCCTGCATGGCAAGACGATGACCTATTCGATCGATGGCGAAGACGAATTGTCGGTCCGGCCGAACGCATTTCTGCGGCTTGTCGACAATCTGGCATCCAACGCCCAGCGCTACGCCAATTCATTGCATGTCGAAGCCCGTCATAGTGCCAAATGGCTGATGCTGGTGTTTGACG
Organism: Endobacterium cereale; assembly: GCF_009617585.1. Classification (GTDB taxonomy): domain Bacteria; phylum Pseudomonadota; class Alphaproteobacteria; order Rhizobiales; family Rhizobiaceae; genus Neorhizobium; species Neorhizobium cereale. Next base: position 142,028 of record NZ_WIXI01000051.1, read on the forward strand.
ACGATGGCCCCGGCATTCCGGAAAACGCACGGGAAGAGGTATTCAAGCCCTTTTACCGGCTCGATGAAGCCCGCAATCTCAATGCTTCCGGCACCGGTCTGGGCCTTGCCATCGCACGCGACGTGGCCCGCGCTCATGGTGGAAATGTGACGCTCGGAGAAAGCCCGAAAGCAGGCCTGCGTGCTATTGTCAGGGTGCCGGCCTGATCGGTCAATTTCCACTGACAAATAGTTCAGGCGAGACAAGATGACAGTTCGTCGATTATGTGCAATAGCAACAGTTGATAGAGAAACGAGATAAGGCCCGCATGTCTTCAAACGTACGCGACAATTTCGGTAATGTTCTCGGTCAGGCAAGCCGCCAGTGGCGTCGCGCGCTTGACCTTCGCCTGCGCCCGTTCGGCCTGACCGACGCAACATGGCTCCCGCTGCTGCAATTGTCGCGCGCCGGCGTCCCCATGCGCCAGAAGGACCTGGCGGAGGCACTTTTCCTGGACAGCTCCTCCGTGGTGCGGCTTCTCGATGCCCTTCAGGCCAGTGGCTTCATCGAACGTCGAGAACATCCCGAGGATCGCCGCGTCAAGACGATTATACTGACCGACGCCGCACAGGAGGTGCTCGCAAATGTCGAGCAGGTGACACGCGAAGTCCGCCACCATGTGCTCTCCGGTCTGACCGATGAGGAGCTCGAGGTCGCTTCCCGCGTCATGCGCAATATAAGCGCGGCGCTCGACCAGCCCGAGCCGGAAGACGCCTGACAATCAGGCATTAAAAACGTTCGAAGCCGCAGGTCACATGATCCTGCGGCCATTCGGCACGCTGCGCTCCGGCGCACCAAGCACGATGGCGCCGGTCTCATCCTCAAAACCGAGGGTCAGGACTTCCGAACGCACGGGACCGATCTGGCGCGGCGGAAAATTGACCACAGCCATCACCTGACGGCCGACCAGCGTTTCCGGCGTATAGTGTACGGTGATTTGCGCCGATGAGCGCTTGATGCCGATCTCAGGGCCGAAATCGATGCGCAGTTTGTAAGCGGGCTTGCGCGCTTCCGGAAACTCTTCCGCTTCGATGATCGTGCCGATGCGGATATCGACCTTTTCGAAGTCGGCATAGGAGATTTCGTCGCTCATGCCTTGCCCAATTCTTCCGCGCGGTTGCGGGCCGCAGCCAATGCGGTATCGAACAGCGGCTGCATGCCTTCCTGCGCCATCAGCACGGAAAGTGCGGCAGCCGTCGTGCCGCCGGGCGACGTGACATTCTTGCGCAATTGCGCCGCGTCATCGGGAGACCGGCGCATCAGCTCACCAGCCCCCGACACGGTTTCCCGCGCAAGCCGCATAGCGAGGTCCGCCGGAAGACCGAGTTTGCGACCCGCCTCCGCCATACACTCCACGAGATAGAAAACATAAGCCGGGCCGCTTCCGGACACAGCGGTGACGGCGTCTATATCGGCTTCGCTCGAAACCCACTCGACAGGACCGCTGACGGCCAGAAGCTCGCTTACCTGCTGGCGCTGTATATCCGTTACACCTGCATTGCCGTAAGCGCCGGTAATGCCCCGGCCGATCATGGCCGGTGTGTTAGGCATGGCGCGCACCATGGCGGCATCGCCGAAATGTTTGGAAAGCGACGAGAGCGTCGTACCCGCGGCAACCGAAACGACCACCGTGTTCGGCCCGACAAGCCGTGCGACCGACGGCAAAACCGTCTCCATCATCTGCGGTTTTACGGCAAGAAACAGGATACCGGCAATCATGCCTTCCGGCGCTGAAGGATAAGAGGATGCCCCCTTCTCAGCCAGCTTGGCCTTGATCGTGTCCGAAGGTGACGGGTCGAGCACAACGATGGAAGAACCGTCCCTGCCGCTATCGAGCCAGCCGGAAAGCATCGCGCCCCCCATATTGCCGGCTCCCACAAGAACAATTGGGCCCGCCACCGCTGCGGTCATCAAGCTTCTCCGACGGTTTCGAACAGCACGCATTCCATGGCGGACTTGGCATCCATGCCCGACCACACGACGAACTGGAAGGCCTGATAATAGTTCTCACAGGCCTCAAGCGCGCTCGACAGGAGAACTTCGACCTGCTGGTTCGTCGGCTCGGCGCCCCCCGCCAGAAGCAGGGACTGGCGGAAGATCACCACATCTTCCTGACGCCACAGATCGAAGTGACCCATCAGCGTCTGGCCATTTACATTCGACAGAAGACGCAGAATTTCGTTGACCCGCTGTTCGGGGACCTTGAGGTCGAAGGCGCAAGCCAGATGCAGCGCCTCGAAATCCTCCATCCAGGAAAAGGAGACGTGGTAATCCGTCCAGTGGCCGGCGACCGTCATGGCGATCTCGTCCTCGCCGGAACGTTCGAAAGTCCAGTCATTGGAGGCAGCGACGAACTCGATCATATCGACCGGGTTCGACTGTCGTTCAATTTCCATTTCCATCACGTTCATGCGGCACCTTTTAAACCGGAGTTGAACCTTGCGGAATTCACGTGCGAACACACCCAAAACGCAAAACAACGAACCGGAGACATAATCTGGAATGATCGCCGACTAACTTAAGCTAGACCCTGCAACATGTGCGGAGCTTGCCGGTGTTCATCTCGAATCATCTTGTAAAATCAGTGTATAGGCACAGAGTCCCAACTCCAGCCCCCGGCTTTCGATTTTGCGGGGACGACTCACAAACGGCGCTCGGATTTGGATTGAGCGGGAGCGATAACTGACTCAGGCAATTGGCTTTTTCGGCAGTGTCCACAGGGTGCGGATTTTTTAACTTACCGTTTACCAAGAGGCGGGCGATGCATAACAAAACGGGGCTGCCAAGCCCCTGATTGCTAACGGAATGTCCGTCAGTGGCATTATCAAGAGAAAATTGTGGCTGGAACAAGACCAGCCACAAAGGCTTGCAAATCAGGCCTTGTCGGCGAGCTTGGCTTCAAGAGCGTCGATGCGTGCCTTCAAAGCGTCATTTTCATCACGCGCCTTGATGGCCATTTCGCGCACGACTTCGAACTCTTCGCGCTTGACCACTTCCATGCTGTTGAGAAAACGTTCGGCCTGGGCCTGGAACGCGGTTTCCACTTCCTTGCGCAGCCCCTGCGCGGTGCCGGCGGCATCCGTCATCAGCCGTGCGAATTCGTCGAAGATGCGGTTCGTTCCGGTTGACATTGTGGTCTCCGTATAATGGGGCCGCGAACGGCCATTGATCTGTGGAAATCAGGTAGGGTCTGACGTCGCCGCTTGCAAGAAGATTTGCCGTCACAGCGCGTGATTCCGAAGATCCTTGAGGATGACGGTGGCCGACACGGAGATTCGTCTTGACCGCGTTTTTCCCACGCGCCATGGTCCGCAAACGCCTGTTTTAGGTCTCTTTTAAGTATCTATCCCGCCGGGAGAGCATAGAATTTTGGTATCAGCGTCCAGTCTCCTTGCCATAATGCCGTTTCCGAACATCGATCCGGTCATCTTCTCCATCGGGCCGCTGTCGGTGCACTGGTATGGACTGGCCTATGTTGCCGGTATCCTTCTCGGCTGGCTTTATGCCCGCAGGCTGATCGCCTCCCCCGCACTGTGGCGCAACGATACGCCACCAATGACGAAACAGCAGCTCGATGATTTCCTGCTCTGGGCCGCAGCAGGTGTCGTGCTGGGTGGACGCCTCGGATATGTGCTGTTTTACGATTTCGCAGCCGTATCCGTTGATCCGCTGCGCATCTTTGCCATTACCAAGGGCGGCATGTCGTTCCATGGTGGCCTGACCGGCACCACGATCGCTATGATCCTGTTTGCACGTCGCCACTCCCTGCCGGTCTGGAGCGTGTTCGATACGATCGCCACCGTCGTTCCGATCGGTCTTTTCTTCGGCCGTATCGCCAACTTCATCAATGGTGAACTCTGGGGCCGATTGAGCGACGCGCCATGGGCTGTCGTCTTCCCGACCGGCGGTCCTTTTGCCCGTCACCCGAGCCAGCTTTATGAAGCGGGACTTGAAGGCATCGTGCTATTGATCGTCGCCGCCATCGCGGTTTATGCCTTCAAGGCACTGAAGGCACCGGGAACCGTCACGGGCATCTTTGTCATCGGTTACGCACTCTCGCGCATTTTCGTGGAATTTTTCCGTGAACCGGATGCACAACTCGGCTACCTCGCCTTTGGTTGGCTGACCATGGGCATGTTGCTCTCTCTGCCGATGGTGGCACTCGGCATCTGGGCCGTCGTTCGCGCCCGGCTTGCCGCCGGCAAGGCAGGCTGAGGACGAGGCAGCCCATGACCACGCCACTCGCCGACAAGATCAAGACCATTATCCGCCACAGCGGCCCGCTCAGCGTGACGGATTATTTCGCCATCTGCCTCGCCGATCCGCAGCATGGGTATTACATGACGCGCGAGCCGTTCGGCCGCACGGGCGATTTCATCACTGCGCCGGAAATCAGCCAGTTGTTCGGTGAAATGCTCGGCATCTTCATGGTGCATGCCTGGCAGCAACACGGCAGCCCGACAGAGAACGTCCGCCTCGTCGAGATCGGGCCCGGCCGCGGCACACTGATGCTCGACATGCTGCGCGTTATTTCGAAGCTTGCACCGCAGCTTTTCGAGGCGGCGAATGTGCATCTCGTGGAGACCAGCGAACGCCTGCGTGGCGTGCAGCGCATCACGCTCGAATCCTATTCGGCCAAGGTCAGCTGGTTCGGCGATTTCGAGGAAGTGCCGGAAGGCTTCACGCTTCTGGTTGCCAACGAGCTGTTCGACGCCATTCCGATCCGCCAGTTCATAAAGACCCCGACGGGTTTTCGCGAACGTCTCGTCACACTGGATGCCAATGACGAACTCGCCTTCGGCGTCGGCGTCGCCACGATCGATCCGCAGCTTTTGCCCAACCCGCACGGCCATGAGCCGGACGGCACCGTCTTCGAGCTTGCCCCTGCCCGACAGGCGGTGATGCAAACGCTGTCAGAACGGCTGCGCCATCACGGCGGCACGGCAGCGATCGTCGATTACGGCACGATGTCCACCAGCTATGGCGACACGCTGCAGGCGGTACTGCGTCATCAGTATGACGATCCACTGGCGCATCCGGGCGAGGCAGATCTCACCAGCCATGTCGATTTCGAAGATCTGGCCAAGGTAGCGCGCGCTGCCGGCGTGCAGATCAATGGTTGCCTGCGACAGGGCGATTTTCTCTATGGTCTCGGCATTGCCGAACGGGCTTCCAAGCTGGCCAAAGACAAGCCTTTCGAGCAACAGAAGCTGATTGCCGCGGCCGTCGACCGGCTTGCCGGAGAAGGTGCGGGCAAGATGGGCGAGCTGTTCAAGGTTCTCGCCATCTCCAGCCCGGATCTACGTCTCGCGCCATTCCGCAAGATCGACTGAACCGGCAATCCGGCCACGGCAAACCGGCTCGTGATCTCCGGCACGATTGACAGAGGACGTTCGGCTGGGCCAACATCCGCCCCAACGAAGCAGCGAACCGGGAAACATCGCACCCTCCGCCTGCGCCGAAAATCCGGCGCAGAGACCTTCATCCACCCATTCCCCATCACAGAACGAGAACAGTCCAGCCGATGCAGGAAAACTTGCCGACGCCGATTGAAAGCCCCCTGCTCGCGCAAAATGCCGGCAGCCGCATTCGTCACGGTTTTTTCACCCGCCAGGGCGGCGTGTCTGAAGGCATATATGCGGGCCTCAATGTCGGCCTCGGTTCGGATGATGTGCGCGACAAAGTCGTCGAGAATCGCCGTCGTGTTGCCGCGTGGTTCGGTGCGAAACCGCAAAACCTCGCCACCGTGCATCAGGTTCATTCACCGGATGTCGTGGTCGTCAGCGCAGACAATGCGGCGGAACGTCCGCAGGCCGACGCTATGGTTACACGCGTGCCCGGCCTTGTGCTCGGCGTTCTGGCTGCCGACTGCGGTCCGATCCTTTTTGCCGATGCGGATGCGGGCGTCATTGGTGCCGCTCATGCCGGCTGGAAGGGCGCGCTTGGCGGCGTTGCCGAAAACACCATCGCCGCCATGATCGCCCTCGGCGCCACACGCGAAAACATCACTGCCTGCCTTGGCCCATCGATATCAGGTGCGAGCTATGAGGTCGGCCCGGAATTCATCGAACGTTTTTTAGGCTTCGATCCGGCCTATGAAGAATTCTTCACGCCATCAGGCAAACCCGGCCACGCGCTGTTCGACCTGCCGTCCCTGACCCTGAAGCGACTGAAGGCAGCAGGCGTGCGGGCAGAAAAACTCGATATAGATACCTATCCCGATCCGGAGCGGTTCTATTCCTATCGCCGCACCACGCATGCCAAGGAACCCGATTATGGCCGCCAGATTTCGGCCATCAGCATTTTGAGAAGGGAAGACTGACATGGCCCTGCATTTCGAAAGACCGGAATATGACGCCCGCCTCGCCCGCCTGACGGAGCGCATGAAGGCAGACAAGCTGGATGCCATGCTGCTGTTCGCTCAGGAAAGCATGTACTGGCTGACCGGCTACGACACCTTTGGTTACTGTTTTTTCCAGTGCCTGGTGGTGAAAGCCGATGGCACGATGTCGCTGATCACCCGCTCGGCCGACCTGCGTCAGGCTCGCCAGACGTCGATCATCGAAAACATTGTCGTCTGGGTCGACCGCGCCAATGCCGACCCGACCATAGACCTGAAGAATATGCTGAGCGAGTTCGACCTGCTCGGCACCCGCATCGGCGTCGAATACGACACTCACGGCATGACCGGCCGCGTCGCAAAACTGCTCGACAATCAGTTGAACTCTTTCGCGCAACTGGTTGACAGCTCGACATTGGTCGGCGAACTGCGCCTGATCAAGAGCCCGGCCGAAATCGCCTATGTAGAAAACGCGGCAGCGCTTGCCGACGACGCGCTCGACGCCGCCCTTCCCCTGATCAAGGCAAGCGGCAGCGAGGCCGATATCCTTGCCGCCATGCAGGGTGCGATCTTTGCCGGCGGCGGCGATTATCCCGCCAACGAATTCATCATCGGCTCCGGGGACGATGCGCTTTTGTGCCGTTACAAGGCCGGTCGCCGCACGCTTTCTGCTTCCGACCAGTTGACGCTGGAATGGGCTGGTGTGAGCGCCCATTATCACGCCGCCATGATGCGCACCGTGCTGATCGGCGAACCGAGTGCACGCCACCGCGAGCTATACACCGCATGTCACGAAACCATTCTCGCCATTGAAGAGGTGCTACGTCCCGGCCATACCTTTGGCGATGTCTTCGATACCCATGCCCGCATTATGGATGAGCGCGGCCTCACCCGTCATCGCCTCAATGCCTGCGGTTATTCGCTTGGCGCCCGTTTTTCGCCGTCATGGATGGAACAGCAGATGTTCTATCAGGGAAACCCACAGGAAATTTTGCCCGGCATGACGCTGTTCGTGCACATGATCATCATGGATTCCGACAGCGGCGCGGCGATGTCACTCGGCCATACCTATCTGACGACCGAAGAGGCGCCTCGCGCCCTATCACGCCATCCGCTCGATCTGATCGCCCTGCCCGCTTTCCCGGTGTAAAAAAGACAACCCGGCACAGGTGATACCGCGCCATTGACAGGCCCGGAACGACACACGTAAATTTACCGCCGGGACTGGCGGTAAAGGAGACGGGACATGCGGCAAGGCAGAACGATGCCCGGATTTGCCCGCGACGCGACGTTTCGCGTGACAATCCATACCCTTGCTCTCGCCTCCATCATTGCCCTTTCCGCCTGCAATACAACCGATGCGCTGACGCCGCAGGTCGATGTCGGCGGCGGCATGCGGCCATCGAGCCCGGTGACGCAGGCAGATACGGAACGCATGGCTTCCAGCCAGCCGACCTATGGCAGGCCGAGTGCCTATGCCGGCGGCAGAAATTACGATCAGTTTCCGGAACCGCCATCGGCAAACCGTCGCGGACCGCAGAATTCGCTGGAAGCGCAGGCACGCGCCATCGATGCCGGAAGCAATTCGCCGATCGCCTCCGCCCCGCTCGATCCGCTGCCCGGCGCCGCCAGCGCCGCGCAAAATGCGCCGGATAACACACTTCCGCAGCATCAGGCCGCTCCCATGCAGGCCAGTCTCCCGCCGACACAACAGAATACGGAGGCATCCGAAACTATTCGCTTCCTGCCGATCATCGGCGCCCCTGTACAGGCTGTCACACCGCTATCCCGTCAACTCGGTATGCGCGCGCGTGCCGCTGGCCTCACCATCAAGCCATCCGGCGACGCGTCGTCCGAACATATTTTAAAGGGTTACCTCTCCGCCTTTCCAGATGGCGGCAGCATCACCGTGGTTTATGTCTGGGATGTTCTCGACAGCGCCGGAAACCGCCTCAACCGCATCCAGGGCCAGCAAAAAGTCCCCGGTGGCGGCAATGATCCCTGGGCATCCGTGCCCGCAGCGACGATGGAGACGATCGCCGGCGAGACGATTGATGCGTATATGGAATGGCGACATGCGCAGCCGGGCTGAAAAGCGTCGCCACGCCACATTGACTGATGCAAAAACAGCGCCCGCGTCATGGAGTCTTCATAAAAAAGTAGGGGCATCGTCCAATCGGACTTGCATTCACATACGGCAGCGGTAAAAGGCCCCCATCCAGCACACAATAGGCGGACCGAAATGAAGGTTTTCGCAGGAAATTCGAACCGGCACCTAGCCGATGCGATCTGCAACTATCTCAATGTTCCCGTAGGGAAAGCCAGCGTCCGGCGGTTCGCCGACCAGGAAATCTTCGTAGAGATCCAGGAAAACGTTCGCGGCGAAGACGTGTTCGTCATTCAATCGACGTCCTTTCCGACAAACGATCATCTCATGGAACTGCTGATCATGATCGACGCGTTCAGGCGGTCCTCCGCCAAGCGCATCACTGCAGTCATTCCCTATTTCGGCTACGCGCGCCAAGACCGCAAGGCCGGGCCGCGCACACCGATCTCGGCAAAGCTCGTCGCCAACCTCATCACCGAGGCCGGCGCGGACCGCGTCCTGACACTCGACCTGCATGCGGGCCAGATCCAGGGTTTCTTCGATATCCCGACCGACAACCTCTACGCCGTGCCGATCCTGGCCCGCGACGTCAAGGAACACTATGACCTGAAGAACGTCATGGTCGTTTCCCCTGATGTTGGCGGCGTGGTGCGTGCCCGTTCGCTCGCCAAGCGCCTCGATTGCCAGCTGGCGATCGTCGACAAGCGCCGCGAACGCGCCGGTGAATCGGAGGTCATGAACGTCATCGGTGATGTGACCGGCAAGGACTGTCTGCTGATCGACGATATCGTCGACTCGGGCGGCACACTCTGCAACGCTGCCGAAGCACTTCTGAAAAACGGTGCGACCAGCGTGACGGCCTATATCACCCACGGCGTCCTTTCCGGCGGTGCCGTCACCCGTATTGCTTCGTCGATGCTCAAGGAACTGGTCATCACCGACTCGATCCAGCCGACGACCGCCGTGCAGTCCGCTCCGAACATCCGCGTGGTCTCCACCGCCAATCTTCTTGGCGAAGCGATCAACCGCACTGCGCTGGAAGAATCGGTTTCGAGCCTGTTCGACTGATCCACGCATCATCGCCCATCAAAAAAGCCGCCCTCGCCGGGCGGCTTTTTTGTTTGTCGGAAGATCGCTCCTGTGAGCGACAAGGCGGAGACGACGAGCGCCTCCGCCTTCGCAATGGATCAGAACGGCAGGAGATTACCGTTGATCGTTACCTTGCGGTTCTGGTCGACACTGACCTCCCAGCGCGAACGACCATCTGCATCTGTCTTGGCAAGGCCCTTGACCATGGTCATGCCGAGGAAGGCCTGCATGGCCTGTGGATCGGCCTTGCCGAGTTCCTGCACGGCATTCATCGTCTTGTCGAAGTCGCGGGCAAGAATGACCGCATCGACGGCCACACGATCCGGCGCCATCAACGAACCTGAGACCTTGCCGCTGATTTCCAGATCATAGGAAGGCGCAGTCACCACGGACTTGCCGATATTGACCGTGTAGGCACCACCAGGAAACACCGATAGGCCCATGGCAGCTGCTTCCGCGTCGCTGATCGGCTTTTCCTTGCTGTAATCCGCGTTCAGCATGACATCGATCGGCGCCTGCAGGTTCAGGTTCGGCGCGGACAGCTGAATATCGGTCACGGTCGGAACGAACGGCGCATACATCGGCGGCACGAGGCCGGGCGGCAGGGAAAGACCCGTCGCACCAAATCCGATGCCGAGTTCCGTTGCTTCCAGCGGACCGGAAATCTTCAGCATGTAGGTGCCGGCATCGGCCTCAACCGTCTCCTGACCATTATTGACCTTGAGCTTGCGAAGCTCGAACGTCTCGTCGATGCTCGTGAAGAAAGGCAGTGCGCCACGCACGTGACCTTTCATGGCCTCGATTTCCGCCGGGTCCAGCTTCTCCTTGGTAGCCTTTTCAGCGATGAACACATAGAGATCGCGCAGCTTCTGCGCATTGACGCCTGCGGCACCAACATCGGCAGTGACACTTTCCGCGACAATCTCGACCGGGGCCTGTGGCGTCTCCATGTTCTGCTTGTAGTCGCGGATCTCGGCCGTGGCGCGGAAGTCGACCGTGTTTGCGCCGGCACCGGCGACGGAAGACAGCGTGTAGTTCATGCCCGAAAAGCCGACATCCATCTTTTCCTCGCCGACGGTCATCGCCATCGTGCCAGCACCCGAGGTAAAGTCGCCGGAGCGGAAATAGCTGATCGCCGGATCAAAGAGGCCGTTATAGGCGATCTTGGCAATCGTATAGCTGAAACTGCTGTCCTTGCCCTCCAGATCCTTGCCTGTGCTGGACATCGCAAAATCGTTGGTCCCGTCCACCTTCCAGAGGCCACCATCCGCCGGGGCCGCAAACAGCGTCATCGGCGTGATCTGCTTCAGGGAAAACTGCGGCGTATCGTAGAGACCCATAAGCTTCGGCAGATCGAAAAGGATCTGGTACTTGTCGCTCTGCGAGGTGACAGCAACGACACCCTTCTCAACCGCCTTCTCGGGCAGCCACTTGGTCAGGCTGCCCTGGAGCTCCTTGGCTCCCTGTTCATTAACTTCTGCGGCCTGTACCGGCTGATGAAACATCGCGGCCGCGATGGCCACGGCGCTGGCCGTAGCGAGGTTGAGACGCATGGATCGACTCCTGTCGTTTTGAATTATTTGTGGCCAAATCTGCAAGCCGAGAGGCGAAAGTCAATGCGCGGCTTGCGAAGATAATGTCGTTGGATGAAAGCAACCGCAAATCAAGCTGCGGCGGCACTCTCCGCAACCGTAGAAATACCCTCTTCCGTTTCAGTCAGACCGTTGACGATCTCCTCGATACCGGCGCGCGGACCTGGTTTACCGAACAGATAACCCTGCACCTGCCGGCATCCTTCCTCGCGCAGGAAGGCGATATGCTCATCCGTTTCCACGCCCTCCGCCAAAACGGGAATGTTGAGGCTCGATGCAAGGATCAGCGTCGAACGAACGATGGCGGCGGATTGCGCGCTGGTTGGAACGCCATCGACAAAGGCCCGGTCAATCTTGATCTTGTCGAATGGAAAAGTCAGCAGCGTCGAAAGCGACGAATAACCAGTGCCATAATCATCCATGGCAATCTTCACGCCGATTTCCTTCAGCTGGCGGATGATGACGAGCGCGCGCTGTTGGTCGGCAACGATGCCGGTCTCGGTGATTTCCAGTTCCAGTCGCTCCGCCGGCAACCCGCTTGCACCTAGGATGTCGCGGACCTTTGCCGGGAAAGACATGTCCGCCAGTTGTGGTGCTGCGACGTTGACGGCGATGCGCAACGGATTTCTCCAGCTGGCCGCCTCCATGCAGGCTTGTCGCAGAACCCACTCACCGAGTTCATTGATAAAACCGTTGCGCTCGGCAATCGGGATGAATTCGACAGGAGACACCATGCCGCGCGTCTGATGGCGCCAGCGCAACAGCACCTCGAAAGCGATGACCTCGCCGGTCAACGTATCGTTCTGCTTCTGATAATAAAGCTCGAACTCACCGCGACGCAGCCCCGCCCGCATGTCCATGGCCAGAATGTTGCGCTCGCGCGCCATCTGATCCATCGACGGATCATAGAAGCAAACGGCATTCTCGCCGGATTGCTTGGCCCGGTACATTGCGACATCCGCTTGCGCGAGAAGATCGTCGATATCGGCAGCATCGTCCGGATGGATGGCAATGCCGACGCTGGAGCCAACGATGAACGTGTTGCCGTCCCATTCTATCGGCTTGGCAATTTCACTGATCAGACGGTTCGCCATCGCGCTGGCGTCTGTGCGAACATAATAATTGCGTGTGAGGGCGACAAATTCGTCGCCACCGACACGCGCCAGAAACTCGCCGTCACGCAATGACGCAGCAAGCCGTGCCGCAACTTCGCGCAACACTGCGTCGCCAGCCGCGTGACCATGCACGTCGTTGATTTCCTTGAAACGGTTCAGATCGAAGGAAAGCACTGCAATGCGGGCGGAAGTATCGTGATTGCGGCGCGGCAGGCTTTCGATTTCCTCGTTGAAGGCCGATCGGTTCGGCAGGCCCGTCAGTGCATCATGACGCGAAAGATGCCGGTACCGCTCCACGGCTGCCTCGGTCGTGCGCGCATCGAGGAGATAGGCGCAAGCCGCCAGCACCAGAAGCACCATCATGACGGAAAGAATGGTGAAGCCGAGCAGGACCGGCGAAATCGTTTCTGTGGCAGCCACCATCGTCGGGTCGATCGTCACCGACATTGCCCCCATGCCGGTAAAATGCGTGCTGGCGATCCCCAACACCATGGCCAGCGGCCCGCCATGCCGGCAGAAGCGACTAACCGGCCGCACCACGCGGTTCATCGCCAGCGCACCGAAAAAGGCTGCCAGAACCAGCGAAGCGGCAACGAAAGTTTGATCCCAGACGATGGCGCCCTGGATTTCATAGGCAGCCATGCCGGTATAATGCATCGCCGCAATGCCAAGACCGAGAACAGCTCCCCCTGCTTCCGCCAGCGCAGAACGGCCAGCATAGGCGGAGATGGCGATGCCGCACACGCTCGTGGCAACGGCAATGACGAGTGATAGCAGCGTCAATTCGCCTTCATAGGCAGCGGTGCCACCAGCATTATAGCCCAGCATAGCAAGGAAATGCGTCGTCCAGATCGAGGTGCCGCCAATGAAACCGGCCAGAAAGATCCAGATGGCTCGCTCAAGACCCGCGGCACGACGCGCACGCGAAAAAAGCCGGATAGTCAGGAAGGCGCCAACCACGCAGATCATCACGGCGGCAGCCACGTATCGCCAGTCATGATCGACGGCGATACAATTCAACATGTGCAGCATTTCATCTTCCGGCTTGGAGTGTCTCCGCCGTTTTAGAAACAAATGATAATCGAAGCGTTGGCGAGCACGGTTAAAGCTTTGGCAATATCAACAGGCCAAGGCCTTCATCTGGTTCAAAACGTTGTCCTGCTATAAACCGCAGGCTGCATCGGCTTTCCCTTGCCAATGGCCGGCCTTTGTATTATGGACCCCCTCGTCCGCGTAGACACCCTTGGAGGCAATGCGGATGGGAGAGTATCGCGAGATATCCTCCGGTTTGCCAAATACAGCATTTGTCGCTGCGGCAGACACTCCAAATAACCTCGAAAGGAAATGCCATGAGCCAGAACACTTACGAGCTCAAGGCCGAGGCGCGCGAACGGGTCGGTAAGGGGTCCTCCCGTGAACTTCGCCGCAATGGTCTCATTCCCGCTGTCATCTATGGTGACAAGCAGGCCCCGCTTTCTATCACGCTGTCGACCAACGAAGTCACCAAGCGTATCCACGCCGGCGGTTTCATGACCACGATCGCTACCATCGTTCTCGATGGCAAGAAGATCCAGGTTCTGCCGAAGGACTACCAGCTGGATCCGGTCCGCGACTTCACCATGCACGTCGACTTCCTGCGCGTTTCTGCAAAGACCGAAGTCAACGTTGAAGTACCGGTTCACTTCGAAAACGAAGACAAGTCGGCCATCAAGCAGGGCGGCGTTCTCAACATCGTTCGTCACACTGTCGAACTGCACTGCCCGGCTGACCAGATCCCGGAATTCCTGACGGTTGATCTGTCCGGCGCCAAGGTTGGCGACAGCCTGCACATCTCCGCCGTCAAGCTGCCGAAGGGCGTTCGTCCGGTCATCACCGACCGTGACTTCACCATCGCAACGATCGTTGCTCCGGCTGCCGGCGTCGAAGAAGAAGCTGCTGAAGAAACGCCTGCTTCGGAATAATACGGTTTCCACCGCACATTCCTTGAGGCCCGCCTTTTCGAAGGCGGGCCTTTTTGTTTTTAGAACTTGTTAATCATGCCGACATCGGCACCAATGCGGATGCTTGAAAAAAAGCAGCTATTCAGAAAGTGATAACAGATCGCATTATAGGTGGAATCCTGCGACGGATTGCGGCTTTCACCTTGGGATGATTGCGCCGCAAAACATCGAAAAGACCAACGGAAGGCTTTCAGCAAAGCTTAATCTGTCGGTGCCAACAATCTGACGCAAACAAGACGCGAAAAGCGCCATAAAAGAGAACGCTGCGACCCCGAAAGTACGAATGATGACTCATTCTGTAGAGAGCCGTTTTGTCGCCATCATATCCGGCGCCCTGCTTGCCGTTGTCGCACCGTTGTTTACGCTTTTTCTGGCGCTTTCTTCGCAACAGGCCGCTAAAAGCCTCAATGAACAGATTGAAATCCTTGTTTCGGCAAACGCTCAGGCACTCAGCAAGCCGCTTTGGGAACTCGATATAGAGAGCGTTCGCCGGATTTCCGGCACGCTGGTGGCGGAACGCGGTGTACGCGCGGTCAAGGTCACCGATACACTCGGCAAGCTCGATATCACCGACAGCAACCCGCAGATCGATGGAAATGATCTCGAGCAGATTTCCAGACAGATTTTCTTCCAGTCAGCCGACGGTCCACGCAATGTCGGCAGGTTGACGGTGCAATATGTCAGGATCGGATGGTTTGCCGCCCTCAATCAGATGGAGATGGCCTTTATCTCCATCTTCATCATCGCGATCCTTACCGTTTTCGGCGCGGCGATCGTCGGAAACCGCATCATGATCATCAAGCCGCTGATGCGGCTGACCGCCGCCATCGAAGCGACCCGCCGCCTCGGCTCCCGTCACCATGTCGACTGGCGCTCCGGTGACGAGATGGGCCGGCTCGCAAAAAGCTTCAATGAAATGCAGATCCAACTCGATCGCGAAGAGCGTGAACTGAAGCGCGCCCATCAGTTGATGAAGGAAACCTATAACCTGACACCGGCCATGCTGTTTTCGCTGGATGCCGACGACACGATCTCGGCAGTCAGCGATTACTGGCTGCTGGCAACCGGGCATCGTCGCGAGGACGTGCTGGGGCGCCCGTTCCGCACGCTTGTCGCACCCGCAGACCGTGACCGTTATACCCGGCGCAAAGGGGGCGGCATCGCGGCAGGAACAGCCAGCGATGTCACCATCGGCTTCGTCTGTGCGGATGGTCGCATCATGGATGCGCTGATCGCCGAAACGCAACTTGTATCCGCTGCGGTTGACCTGCCGGCTTCCCTGAGCGTCATGACCGATGTCACCGAACTGAAGCAGTCGGAATTGCGCAACCACCATCAGGCCATTTCCGATTATCTGACCGGCCTGCTCAATCGCCAGGGATTTGAAGCCGCACTCGATACCCGTATTGCCGAAGCCGATATCGCCGGCAGCGAAGTTGCCTGCCTGTTTATCGATCTCGATCGCTTCAAGGCCATCAACGACAATCTCGGGCACGCTGCAGGCGACTCTGTCCTCAGACAGTTCGTGCAGCGTCTGCGGCCACTGATCGGCGAAGGCGCTTCCGCTTCACGCCTCGGCGGCGATGAATTCGCCATCCTTGTAACCGGCAAGGCTGTCAAGGAACGCGCGGCTACCCTGTGTGACCAGGTGGTTGATCTTTTCGACCTGCCCTTCCAGGCAGAAGGACAGCATGTGCGCCTGAGCGCCAGCATGGGGCTTGCCTTTTATCCCCTTCACGCCGACAGCGCGGCCGAACTTCTCCAGAAGTCGGATATGGCGATGTATGAGCGCAAGCGCGAAGGTAAGAACGGCGCGCAGGTCTACGATCCCGCCATTCTCGATCGTACGCGCGAACGTGCCGAGATCGAAAGCGATATCGAGGCCGCCCTTGCCTCACATTGGTTCGAAGCGCATTTCCAGCAGATCGTCGAGATCGAGACTGGCCGGATCATCGGCTTCGAGGCATTGATGCGCATGCGCCACCCACGCAAAGGCCTGCTGCCACCCGCCGCAGTCATCGGCGTTGCTGAAGAAACGGGCTCGATCGGCCAAATCGGCGAACAGATTTTCGAAGACGCGATCGCCAACCTCGCGCGCGTCTCTCGTCTGCCGGGGCTCGGCGACACCTATGTCGCAGTGAATTTCTCCCCGCTGCAGTTCGATGGGCATCTGGCGACCTATCTCGCCGGTGTCTTGAACCGGTATGACATTCGCCCATCGCGACTGGTTGTCGAAATCACGGAAGCCGTGCTCATGCACGACAATCCCGAGATACGGCGCATTCTCGACTCGATCCACCAATTGGGATGCCGCATCGCAATCGACGATTTCGGCACTGGGTATTCCTCGCTCAGCTATATGAGTCGTTTCCCGGTCGACATCGTCAAGATCGACCAGTCCTTCATCCGTTCGCTCGACGGCAGCCGCAAGGAAGTGGCAGAAAAAAGTCGCATGCTGGTGGAAGGTATCAGCGCGATCTCCCACAAGATGAAATGTGCCGTCATCGCCGAAGGCGTGGAAACGGAGGATCAGCGTAACTTCCTCAGAGAAATTGGTGTAGACTGCGCGCAGGGCTACCTCTACGCTAAACCGCTCGGCATAGCGGACCTGATGACAACGCTCTCACGCAGCAATGACGAACCGAAATCGATGGCGGGTTGATGAAGACACTCCACAGTCTCACTGACAGGGAGAGGCGATGAAGGTTTCAGCGCTGACATTCGGCCTGATCTTCGCTGCCGGGCACGCTACGGCAGATGACACTCTGCTTTTCACGACAGAATCCTATCCGCCCTTCATTTTCCAGGACAATTCAGGCCCCTTGCGCGGCATTTCTGTCGATCAGGTCAAGGGCATCATGAACGGCAGCGACATCGGCTATCGCATAGAAGTCATGCCGTGGGCGCGAGCGATCGTGCTTGCGGAAACCCAGCCGGCGACATGCGTCTTTTCAGCGGCGCAGACTCCGGAACGTCAAGCACGTTTCAGATGGGTAATGCCGCTCGCCAAAAGCCAGAGCATTCTTGTCAAACGTCGGGGCTCCGCCGTTGGGGCAAGGACGCTGGACGAGACAAAGGCATTCACGGTCGGCACACATCGATCCGATTACACGGAAACACTGCTGCAGAAAATGAAATTCCCGAAGATCGATATCAGTTCGACATTTGACGTGACGCTGGCCAAACTGCTCAGCGATCGCATCGACCTCATGCCGATGTCACACGATGTCTATGAGCAATTGCAAAAGCGCAGCGTCGAGGTCGAAAAGGTAACGCAGTTGTCTGAGCAGCGCCTTGGCATAGCCTGCAACCGATCTGTCTCCTGGCAGATGATCAAGACGATGCAGACGAAGCTCAACCGCATGATCGCTGATGGCACCCAGGCCCGCATATACCGCTCCTACGGACTTGAGCCACCAAGATAGACCCGTGACAGGTGCCTGTATGGTGCAAGGCGGTTGACTTCTGCGCCATTTCGCGGTGGTGAAGGGCCAGACAGATCACCCAGAACGGTGCAGACATGCAGATTATCGCAGGCTTGGGAAATCCCGGGACGCAATATGCGGGCAACCGCCACAATATCGGCTTCATGGCGCTCGACGCCATCCAGCGCCTGCCAGGATTTGCGCCCTGGTCGAAAAAGTTCAAGGCGCTGATTTCCGAAGGCGAACTCGACGGCGAAAAAGTGCTGCTGGTAAAACCGCAAACCTACATGAACCTGTCGGGAGAATCGGTTGGCGAAGCCATGCGCTTCTATAAGACCGGCCCCGGCGACATCACCGCCATATATGACGAACTGGACCTTGCACCGGGTCGCGCCCGCATCAAGACCGGCGGCGGCCATGGTGGCCATAACGGCGTCAAATCGCTCGACGCTCATTGCGGCAAGGAATACCGCCGCCTTCGCCTCGGCATCGGCCATCCCGGTTCCAAGGAACAGGTGCACAATCATGTGCTCGGCGATTTCGCCAAGTCCGACAAGGTCTGGCTGGAGCCGCTTCTGGATACACTCGCCGACAATGCCGGAATGCTGGTGAAACGCGAGGATTCACAGCTGATGAACAAACTGGCGCTGGCCGTCGGCGCCAAGCCGGAAGTGGAGAAGGCCGAAAAGCCCAAGGTGGAAAAACCGGCCGCGCCAAAACCCGCCGGAAAATCGCATATTCATCAGGCACGCGGAGGCCCAAAACAGAATATTCCGACAACCGGGCCTATGGCCGAGATGTTGAAAAAGATGTTCGGCAACAAGGGCGACTGACAGCTCGATCCGCATCCGTTCAAAAACGACAAGCAGTCACAATAATGGAACAAACAGGCTGCGTCGCGACTTCTGGTCGCGAAGGAGTTTGTGATGTTCCGCCATTCCACCGCCCTGCCCCTGCCCGGTCTGCTGCATGACCGTCTGGATCGTGCTGCGACCGACCTTTTCGGCAACAGTGCCCTGCAAATCGATTTTTCACGGCCTGCAGGCGAGCCTGCTCTGGTTCCAGCCGCCTCGATCTCATGGATCGTCTTCAAGAACCAGGTCTCCATGTTCATCGGTGGCATCGCTGCCGTCCTGTTGGAATTTGCCGAACCGAAAGTAAGGGACGGCGTCTGGCAGCATAGCAGCTTCCGGCAGGACGCACTGACACGCCTGCAGCGCACCGGCCTCGCCGCCATGGTGACCGTCTACGGCGCTCGCAGCCAGGCAGAGGCGATGATCGCGGGCGTCGTACGTCGTCACGGCAAGGTCGAGGGACAGACCAGCGGCGGTGAGACCTATAAGGCCAATGATCAGGACCTGCTCGACTGGGTACAGGCTACGGCCGGTTTCGGCTTCATGGAAGCGTATCATCGCTTTGTCCGCGCCCTATCCCCGGAAGAGCGCGACGCGTTGTTTCGTGAGGCAGAACCCGCGGCAAAGCTCTATGGTGCGGTGGGTGCGCCGAGGTCGCAGCCTGAGCTGGATGCGCTGTTCGCCTCCAAGCGCGATCGGCTGGAACCCTCACCCATCGTTGAAGAATTTCTGTCGATCATGCGCGATCTGCCGGCTCTGCCTGGACCCGCCCGCCCCTTACAGGGATTGCTGATCAAGGCGGCGGTCGACATTCTGCCCCATTGGGTTCGCCATCGACTGGCGCTTGGACCGGAATGGTCTCTCAACCGATTGGAACGTGCCACCATCGTTCTTGCTGCCCGCAGCGCCGACCGCCTGCTGTTGCGCTCCTCGCCACCAGTTCAGGCCTGCCGCCGGCTGAACCTGCCGGACGACTACCTCTACCGCCCGATGAAGCGCTGATCCCGGCTCATTCTTCCGGCTCGGTAATGAACATCAGCGGAAAATCCGCCGCTTTGGCGAGATCAACCGCCTCCTGTGCCTTGGTCTCGGCGATATCTTTGGCGGCGACCATGACGACGCTCGTGCCCATCTTGTGTGCCGTCATCATCACCCGATACCCTGCCTCCTCGCTCATGCGGAAGACTGCCTTCAGCACCATGATGACGAACTCGCGGGGTGTATAATCGTCGTTGAGCAGCATCACCTTGTAGAGCTTGGGTCGCTCCAACTTCGGCTTGGTCGTCGGCTTAAGCGTCGTGTCATTGGCCATGAAAGCGTCATCCGCATTGCCCGGACATGATGTCCGCAATGGCTATCATCGTGTTTGAGTGTGTTCGCAAGCCGCACGCAAAATGGATGTGCGGCAAACCGTTCTTACGGTGTTAGGAATGCTTGATAACAATATCATGAAAATACGAAAAAGCGTCGGCCGCTGCAAGACCCGGCGGGGCCTGGATCAGCAAAATGGCCGTCGCTCTTGACCCTCACGGCGCTTTCCCCCATAGCCTGCCCTAAAGTTTATTCAAAGATACGGGTTCCCGACCATGGGCTTCAAATGCGGTATCGTGGGCCTGCCGAATGTCGGCAAGTCCACCCTCTTCAACGCACTCACCAAGACGGCAGCCGCACAGGCCGCCAACTATCCCTTCTGCACGATCGAGCCGAACACCGGCGAAGTCGCCGTGCCGGATGCACGCATGCAGAAGCTGGCGGCAATCGCCGGTTCCAAGGAAATCATCCCGACGCGCATCTCCTTCGTCGATATCGCCGGCCTCGTGCGCGGTGCCTCGAAGGGTGAAGGCCTCGGCAACAAGTTTCTCGCCAACATCCGCGAAGTCGATGCCGTCGTGCACGTGCTGCGCTGCTTCGAAGACGACGACATCACCCATGTCGAAGGCAAGATCAATCCGGTCGGCGATGCCGACACGATCGAGACCGAGCTGATGCTCGCCGACCTCGAAAGCATGGAGCGCCGCGTCGAGCAGACCCGCAAGCGCGCCAAGACCAACGACAAGGAATCGGTTGCCCAGCTTCCGGTCATGGAAGCGGTCATCGCGCTCCTGCAGGACGGCAAGCCCGCCCGCCTTCTTCTGAAGAAGCTTGCTGCGGATGAGATCGAGATCCTCAAGGGTCTCAACCTCCTGACCTCGCATCCGGTTCTTTACGTCTGCAACGTCGCCGAAGGCGATGCCGTCGACGGCAACGACCACACCAAGGCCGTCGCCGAAATGGCCAAGGAACAGGGTGCGGAATGCGTCATCATCTCGGCCGCAATCGAGTCGGAAGTCGCGCAGTTGCCGGATGAGGAAGCCAAGGAATTCCTCGGCGCTCTCGGCCTTGAGGAGGCAGGTCTCGACCGCCTGATCCGCGCCGGTTACAACCTGCTCGATCTCATTACCTATTTCACGGTTGGGCCAAAAGAATGCCGTGCCTGGACGATCGTCCGCGGCACCAAGGCACCGCAGGCTGCGGGCGTCATCCATACCGATTTCGAACGCGGCTTCATCCGCGCCTTCACAATCGGCTATGACGACTACATTGCCTACAAGGGCGAAGTCGGCGCCAAGGAAGCCGGCAAGGGCCGCGACGAAGGCAAGGAATATGTCGTCAACGACGGCGACGTGATCCACTTCCGCTTCAACACGTAAGATAGAAGCACCGGCCATGGGCGCGATCGAGTTTCATTTCGAGGATTTTGAAACGGGACGCGTTTTCGCCCTGGCCAGCGCCGAAGTTACGGCGCAGGCGATCATCGCCTTCGCTTCCGAATTCGATCCGCAGCCGATGCACCTCGATGAAGAGGCAGGCAAGGCCAGCATTCTCGGTGGTCTTTCGGCCTCCGGCTGGCACACGGCAAGCCTGTTCATGCGCATGATGTATGACGGCTGGCTGTCGCGCTCCTCGTCGGAAGGTTCGCCCGGCATCGAATACATGGAATGGAAAAAACCGGTTCTGGCTGGCGACGTTCTGTCCGGCCGCTCCACCGTGATCGACGCCCGTCCCCTGCGCTCCAAGCCGAATATCGGCCTTGTCAAATTCCTGCACGAGGTAGAAAACCAGCGCGGCGAGATCGTTATGCGCGGCGAAAACCCGATCATGATGCGCCTACGTGCTCCTGCCGAAGCATCGACCGAGGTGCAGCCATGAGACTGGTCGAGCTTTCCCCACCCGGCGAGAAGGTGGTGACCGGCACGATGCTGTTCACACCGGAAGACATTATCCGCTTCGCCAAACAATTCGATCCGCAGCCCTTTCACGTCGATGCGGAAGCAGCAAGGAATTATGTCTTCGGCGGTCTCTGCGCCTCCGGCTGGCACACCTGCGCCGGCTGGATGAAGATGTTTCTGGCTTATTGGGCTGAAGAAAGCGCACGCCTGATCGCCGAAGGCCATGTGCCGCCAAAACTCGGCCCCTCGCCCGGCTTCCAGAAACTGCAATGGCTACGCCCGGTCTATGCCGGCGACAGGATCACCTATTCGGTGACGATGGTGGACAGCCGCCCGCTCGCCACCCGACCCGGCACTTATATCAACCGCACCATCAACGAAGGCGTCAATCAGGATGGCCAGCCAGTGATGCGTTATGAAGGCAGCGTGCTGGAATTCAAATAGGCGAAATCGGTTCAGCGAGACGCAGCAACCGCGATGCCCGCCCCGACCATCGCCACGCCCGAAGCCCGGTTGACCCGCCGCATGACGACGGGACTACGCAGCATTTTACGCGCCCGGCTGGCAGCCATCACATGAGCACCGATCACCACCACCTCGACCAGCAGAATGGTCAGCGCCAATAAACCGCCCTGTATCAAGGTCAATTGCGGGCCAACCACATGCGGCAACAGTGCCATATAGAACAGCGGCATCTTAGGATTGCCGAGGTTGAGCACGATGCCGGTCGCAAAGGTTTTAAAGAGATCGTGCCGATCGGTTGACGGCAGGGATTCCGGCAAGACCGCATCGGCGCACCACATGCGAATCCCCATCCAGATCAGATAGGCAGCACCGGCATACCGCAGCACGGTCATCAGTCCACCCATCTCCGCCGCGATGACGGAAAGTCCCATAACTGCAAAAGCCAGGCAAACAAGAATGCCGGCCACCATTCCCGCAGCATAGGCGATACCTCCAGCGGCGCCATGCGACAAGGTTCGCGCGACGATCGTCATGTTGTCAGGGCCGGGACTTGCGGCAAACACAAAGAATGCGAAGGCAAAGGCCACAATCGTCGTACCGTCCATGAAATCTCCCCTTATGAATTTTGCCCATACCGGCCCGAGCACGAAGGATAGCTGACGGCACAGGCCGCACAATCTTGGAAAACAGCGGGTGACGGCGGCTGCGCCGATCACCTTGGCCTGCGCCGCCGCCGAGACCATTAGTGGTCTTGCAGAACTCGATCCTGAAACTGCCTGTCTATGGTCACCGCACGCCGTGGTTCAGACACGCCGCTGCGTGGCTCATCCCCCAACACCGGCGTCTCCAGCAATGGCACGGCCTCGTCATTGACAATGCCGCTCTGCCGGGGTGCTGGCATCAGCACAATACCGCCGACGGTGCCGTCCGGTAATACCGGGGGCCCCGGCGTCGTCTGGCTGAGCAAGCATGGCAAGGAGTTGGGATCTTCGTCGCAAGGATGCTTTTGCGGCGATGGAAGGGTCGCCTGCGCCATCGCGCCGAATGCCCCGCTCAGCAGAAAGGCGGCCGTCAGGCAATATCTCATTGCGACACTCCCGCGTTTGCAGCCGGGAGCGGGATCGCCACCGATATGCTGCGATAACCGAAGGCGATAGGGGGATCGAACGTTTGGTCGAGCATCGTCTGCCATGATCCGCTTTCGGATAGATGCCCTTCAGACGCAACGAGTGACGACGGCGTCTCGCCAGCCGTTTCGTCGCTTGCCTTGTCGCCTCCAGCCTTCCCTCGTCCAACGGTCGCTGTCAGGTTTTCTCCGCTGTGGCGGGTCGATTTGATCTTTCCGGCAAGAAAAACCTGCCGAACGAGGCTGACGTTGATCTGATAGATATATTGTCCGTTCACCTGGCGATTGACGTCCTCCCCCAAGGAATAGGCAAGCTGCGCACGGGCGAAATCATCCGTACAATTGATGCCTGTCGCCTCGGACTTGCAATAAAGCAGCAGTTGCCGGATCGATTCCGGCGCGGGTACCGAGTAGGTGTGAATGGAGGAGATCGCGATCTCCTCGGTCTCCGAAGATTGCCGGTCGAAGCCGAACGGCAGCCAGCCGGTTCTGGCATGAACGTGATGTTTGACGGAAAAACCGGGAAACGCGACGCTCGACAGCGTAACCGCCATTCTTGCGGGGTCAAAGGCATCGCTCTGCGGGCCGACGGCAGCTATCGGTCGCTCTGCAGGTGAGCCGACCGTCCCGGCCCTTCCGGCTAGGTCGAGCATGTAAGGTGCCTTGGTGATGTTGTCGCGCAGCGGGATATTGGCAATCCTGATCCCACGCCCGGCAAATACCTTGCTGACCTTGCCGATCGAGGTTTCGGCCGCCCCAGCACTCTGCTGTAGCGTCAGGAAAACATCGCCGACATAGAGGTCTTCCTGAGGCGGGTAGATCGGCTCGATCTGCAGCCGGGCAATGGCATCGTTCCAGACAATGGCGATATTTTCTTCCCGGATTTTCGATGGCAGCCCGAGGAGCCCGAGAATCACCACCACCGATGCGAGGAAAGTCACCCCGCCCAAAGCAAGCGGATGGACGCGCGCGGCGGCCGCCAGGCGCCGCACGTAACGCCGGAACAGATTGGGCTGGATAACAGTGTCAGTCGATATGTCGGAGGTCGGATCATCTGCCATGCGCATATAACACGCTACGGCAGCGCTTATCCGGGCCGGGACTTGCGGCGAATACGAAGAAAGCCACGGCTAAGGCCAGAAGCGTCGCCACGTCCATGCAAAATCCCCCAAGCTGGTGTCCCGGCCCCGTCAGCACAGGCATGGAGGATAACGCGGGTAAAAACCCGCGCAATCATGGAAAATGAGGGGTCGGTGGGCTGATCGGAATCAGTGTCCTGAAAATTCGGCCAGTACCCGCACCTCAACGCCGAGTGCCTCAAGCTTCTTGCGTCCACCAAGATCCGGCAGGTCGATGACGAAACAGGCGGAAACGACTTCCGCACCGATCTGGCGCAGCAACTGAACGGCGCCCACTGCCGTACCACCGGTCGCGATCAGGTCGTCGCAGAGGATCACCTTTTCACCGGGCTTCACCGCGTCGACATGGATTTCCATCTCGTCGGTGCCGTATTCCAGAGCATAGGCCATGCTGACAGTCCGGTAAGGCAGCTTGCCCTTCTTGCGGATCGGCACGAAACCGGCAGAGAGCTGATGCGCCATGGCGCCACCGAGGATGAAGCCACGCGCTTCCATGCCGGCGATCTTGTCGACACCCAGACCTTCATACGGCTTTACAAGCTCATCGACCGCCAGCCGAAATGCCTGCGCATCACCAAGCAGCGTGGTGATGTCGCGAAAGATGATGCCCGGCTTCGGATAGTCCGGAATGGAGCGGATGGCGGCGGAAAGGATGTCTTTGGTCGAGGCAGTCATGGGAACCCTATGGTCGTGTTCTTGAGGCGGCACCTTGGCGCGCAACGGCGCCCCTGTAAAGTTCCACGTCGCCACACCGGCCTCCTCCGGCGTCCCATCCCCAAGCCAGACGATTACCGGACATGAAAAAGGCGGCCGAAGCCGCCTCTCTCTTTCGTTACGAGCCGCTTAGTGCTCCTTGTTGGCATAGACCGATTTTTTGGTCAGGTAGATCAGGATGGTGAAGATCGCCAGGAACACCATGACCATGAAGCCGGTGCGCTTGCGTTCTTCAAGATGCGGTTCCGCAGCCCACATCAGGAATGCGGAAATATCCTGCGAATACTGTTCCAGCGTCTGCGGCGTGCCATCTTCATAAGTCACCTGATCAGCCGAGAGCGGTGGTGCCATAGCCAGCGACGCGGCATTGGCAAAGTACGGATTATAATGCGTGCCTTCCGGCACTTCCGTTCCTGCCGGAGGTTCCTGGTAACCGGTGAGCAGCGCATGGATATAATCCGGGCCGCCCTCCTGATACTGCGTGAACATATCGAAGATGAATGTCGGGAAGCCGCGGGTAATGCCGCGTGCCTTGGCGATCAGCGAAAAGTCCGGCGGAGCCGCCCCATTATTGGCAGCAGCAGCAGCCTGCTCGTTCGGGAACGGCGACGGGAAATAATCCGAAGGCACGGCCTTGCGGGTGAACATTTCGCCCTCGTCGTTCGGGCCGTCCTGCACTTCGTGCGTGGCGGCAAAGGCTTTGACCTGGGCTTCCGAATAGCCGAGATCTTCCAGCGTGCGGAACGACACCAGCTTCATGGAATGGCAGGCGGAACAGACCTCATTGTAGATTTTCAGGCCGCGCTGCAGCTGGCCCTTGTCGTAGTGACCGAAAGGACCCGCAAAACTCCACTCCGTCTGGTGCGGATGCTTGATCGGATAATGCGGCGTGGCGCCGTGATCCTCGACGACAGTGCCGCCGGGAGCATTGTCGTGGTTTTCCTGTGCCGAGGCCGGGAGGATGGCAATCCCCGCCAGCAGGCCCAGCGACAGGAAGCTTAGCGTAAGCTTTTTCATGATGGTTTTCCTCTCGCTGGCTCAGGCGACCGCTTCGGTCTTGGGCGAACCGTTCTTCTTTTCAAGAACGGCTTCGGTGATCGAGTTCGGTATACGCCGCGGCGTCTCGATCAGGCCGAGAACCGGCATGATGACGAGGAAGAAACCGAAATAATACAGCGTTCCCAGCTGTGAATAGCCAACATAGTTGCCCGCCAGATCACCAAAGAACAGCAGGCCGATGAGACCACTGCCTTCTGCCGGCATGGCACCGAGCCAGCCGAGGAAGATGGCGTTGACGACAAACAGCCAGAAAAACAGCTTGTACCACGGACGATATACGGCCGAGCGCACCTTGGACGTATCGAGCCAGGGCAGGAAGAACAGGATGATGATCGAACCGAACATCACCAACACGCCGCCAAGCTTGGAATCGATCGGGCCGACATTGAAGGTGATAGCGCGCAGCATCGCGTAGAACGGCAGGTAATACCATTCGGGAACGATGTGTGCCGGTGTCTTCAGCGCGTTTGCCGGAATGTAGTTGTCCGGGTGGCCGAGATAGTTCGGCATGTAGAAGACGAACCAGGCATAGACGATCAGGAAGACCGACACGCCAAAAGCATCCTTGAGTGTCGCATATGGCGTAAACGGCACCGTATCGGTCTTGGTCTTGACCTCGACGCCGGTCGGGTTGGTCTGGCCGGTCACATGCAGCGCCCAGACGTGGAGGACGACGACGCCCGCGATCATGAACGGCAGCAGGTAATGCAGTGAGAAGAAGCGGTTCAGCGTCGGCTGATCGACAGCAAAGCCACCGAGCAGGAACTGCTGGATCCACTCGCCCACCAAAGGAAAGGCGGTGAAGAAACCGGTGATGACGGTGGCGCCCCAGAAGGACATCTGGCCCCAGGGCAAAACGTAGCCCATGAAGCCGGTCGCCATCATCAAGAGGTAGATGACCACGCCGAGGATCCAGAGGATTTCGCGGGGTGCCTTGTAAGAGCCATAATAGAGGCCGCGGGCAATGTGCAGGTAGACGGCGATGAAGAAGAAGGATGCGCCATTGGCATGCATGTAGCGCAAAAGCCAACCGTGGTTGACGTCGCGCATGATCTTCTCGACCGACTCGAAGGCACCGATCGTGGAGGCAGTGTAGTGCATGGCGAGCACGACACCGGTGAGGATCTGCACGATCAGCATGACCGACAGCATGGCGCCAAAGGTGTAGGCGTAGTTGAGATTGCGTGGAACCGGATAGGCGACAAAACTGTCATAGACCAGACGCGGCAAAGGAAGCCGCGAGTCGATCCATTTTTCGATGCCGGTGGATGGCTGGTAAGACGAATGACCGCTCATTTTGAAAATCCCCCTTATCCGATCGTGATGACGGTATCGCTGGTGAAAGCGAAGGTCGGGATAGCGAGGTTTTGCGGCGCCGGACCTTTTCGAATGCGGCCCGCCGTATCGTAGTGCGAGCCATGGCAGGGACAGAACCATCCGCCGAATTCACCGGCCTGACCGAGCGGCACGCAACCAAGGTGGGTGCAGGAGCCGATCATGACGATCCAGTTCTCCTTGCCGGCGCCTGCCGAACGGTCGATGCTGCTGGCTTCGGCATCGGCGCCCAGATTGGCGTTACGGGCAATCGGGTCCTTCAGATCGGACAGTGCGACGGCATTGGCTTCTTCCACTTCCTTGGGCGTACGGTTGCGGATGAACACGGGCTTGCCGCGCCATTTCACCGTCAGAGACATGCCGGGCTGCAAAGCCGCAACATTGACCTCGATGGAGGCCAGCGCCAGCGTCGACGCATCCGGCCGCATCTGGTCGATGAAGGGCCACGCGACAGCGACTGCGCCGACGGCGCCTGCCATGCCCGTGGTCAGGTATAAAAAGTCACGACGAGTCGGCTCGCCGGACGCCTGTC
This sequence comes from Endobacterium cereale, assembly GCF_009617585.1. Taxonomy (GTDB): domain Bacteria; phylum Pseudomonadota; class Alphaproteobacteria; order Rhizobiales; family Rhizobiaceae; genus Neorhizobium; species Neorhizobium cereale. The sequence goes on from NZ_WIXI01000051.1 coordinate 170,168, forward strand.
CGTTCGATGTATTTTCACTCACGGTTTTACCATCCTCTCACGCATCCCGATCAACCGCACAAAGCCTCCTCCAGGCTGGGTCGAAACCGCGTCCACCATAGTGCGAACAACGAGTCCCCAGCAAGTCGGCGCAATACTACTCTTGATCGCAGAAAAACTCCTGTTTTGGCAAGGGCTGCGGCCAGTCAACCGCATGAATTCCGGCAGCTTCGCCCCGCTATGCTTCGCGCGCGCCGTGACAAACCGGTAATCACGCCGCTTGAGGCGATTTACGCAGAGGAATCAAATGCCAACTTGATCTGAATCAAGTGCCTGAAAGCGCTGCCACTTGCGCGTGTTGCAACGCACACATGCTTTATGCTAACCCGTCAGCAGACGCGGCGACTTGCGGGCAACAGGACATGAAACACACGATCTCCGTCGCCCTCTGCGTCATTGTGTCGCTTGTGCTGGGCGCAATAGCCACACGTTATGTTCATCCGCAATGGATGCTTGCAACACTCCACAGCCTGCAACTTCACGCCGCCATCGCCTGTGCACTGGCAATGATTCTGGCGCTGCTTATCAGCCGCAACGTGTTTCCCGGCCTTCTCTTGATCGCTTCGATCGGCATCGCGGTGCACGCCTGGATCATGCCCTACGAATTCGACGCCGATCCGGCGCCGCAATCGGGCAAGACGATCAGGCTGATGCATTTCAACATTCTCGGTGGCAATTACCGCAACGGCGAGCGCATCTATCAGGCTATCGTCGATTCCGGCGCCGATGTCGTCAACATCATGGAAATGCCGCCGCTGGCGCCGTATCTGGCAGAACTCGACAAGGTCTACCCCTACCGGATCGGATGCGGCCGGGAGACGGAAATCTGCGACATGATGATGTTGTCGAAACGGCCGCTCACCAATCTGAGCGTCGGGGGCTTGAGCGAACTTCGTAAAGATCGGTTCATGCTGGCCGATATCGATGTCGGGGGCACCACCGTTCATGTCGCCGCCATGCATCTCAGCAAGCCGTATTTCGACAATTACCACAAGATGGAAATGACCAACGCCGCGCGGATCCTCAACAACCGAAAGGGTCCGTTGCTTCTCTCCGGTGATTTCAACTCATCCAGCATTGCGCCTGATGTGCAGCAGTTCATGCGCTGGACGGGCCTGCGCACCATCGCACCGGAAATCCCCACATGGCCGGTGCGCCTCGGCCGCTTCGGCATTGCCATCGATCATGTCATGGTGCGCGCGCCGCTGGGCATGAAGTCGGTTACGCGCATTCCAAACTCGATGGGCTCCAACCATTATGGCCTGATGGCGGAATTCGTCGTTCCGGAATAAGGCTCATTCCTCGGCACCGAGAAAACCGCCAGACTGTCGTTCCCAGAAGGACGCGTAAAGCCCGCCGCGCGTGATCAGTTCGGAATGCGTGCCCTGCTCGACGATCTGCCCGCCATCCATCACGATCAGCCTGTCGAGGGCCGCAATGGTGGACAGCCGGTGCGCGATGGCAAGCACCGTCTTGCCCTCCATCAACCGGTCGAGATTGGCCTGGATCGCCGCCTCAACTTCCGAATCCAGCGCAGAGGTGGCCTCATCCAGCACGAGGATCGGGGCGTTCTTCAGCATGACGCGGGCAATGGCGATGCGCTGCCGCTGGCCACCGGAGAGTTTCACTCCACGCTCGCCCACATGCGCGTCAAAACCGGTGCGGCCGCGCTGATCCTGCAGACGAGCGATAAACTCATCCGCCTCGGCACGCTGCGTCGCCGCCACCAGTTCTTCCTCGCCGGCATTGTCACGCCCGAACAGGATGTTCTCGCGGATCGAACGGTGCAGCAGCGCGGTATCCTGCGTCACCATACCGATCTGCCGGCGCAGACTTTCTTGGCTCACCTTCGAAATATCCTGGCCATCGATCAGAATGCGGCCGCTCTCCACATCGTAGAAACGCAGCAGCAGATTGACGAGTGTCGACTTGCCGGCACCTGAGCGCCCGACCACGCCGACCTTTTCGCCCGGCCGGATTTCGAGAGACAGGTTGTCAATGATGCCCTTGCCGCGCCCGTAATGAAAACTGACATTGTCGAACACGATGCCAGGCTGCTTCACCGACAGCGTGGCCGCGTTCGCCGCATCGACAAGACCAATCGGCTGCGAGATCAGTTCGGCGGCGTTCTGCACGACGCCGAAATTGCGCATGATACCGTTGAACTGCGTCATCAGCCGGCCGAGCAGAAAATTCAGCCGCAACACCAGGGCCAGCGTGAAGGCGACGGCACCCGAGGTGATCTTGCCCGACAGCCACAGATCGATGCAGAGCGCCGCCATGCTGGTGATCATGATGCCCGACAGAAACGCCATGGACGCCCTCACTCCGGTGATGAAGCGGGTGAACATGATGGTCGTTTTCTGAAAGGTCTCGAAACCCTGGAGCATGTAGCGGTCATTGGCGTCATCATGGCCGAACAGACGCAGCGTCTGGATATTACTGTAGGCATCGACCATGCGGCCGTTCAGCATGGAGGCAGCTTCTGCCGTCTCGCGTGAATGATAGCGGATGCGTGGCACGAAATAGCGCGCCAGCAGCCCGAAGACGGCCACCCAGACGCAGACAACAACGGCCAGACGCCAGTCGAGACTGCCGACCAGAAACAGCATGGAAACGGAATAGATACCGACAAACCAGACGCTTTCCATCAGCGAGGTGACAAGGTCGCCCGCAGATTGGCCGCCCGACCAGACCTTGTTGACGATGCGGCCGGAAAAATCGTTCTGGAAAAAAGACAGCGATTGCCGCGCCACATGCATGTAGGATTGCCACCGCACCATGTTGTAAAAACCGGGCGTGATGATCTGCTGGTCGGTGAGCGCCGTCAAAAGCGTTACCACGAAGCGCACGACGCCGATCAGCACAAGCATGCCGGCCAGTTCCCAGCCGTGCTGCGCAAGAAGCCCACCCCAGCCGTCTTCCGGCTTGATCGTCGCCAGAATGTCGATCAGCCGCCCCACGAACCAGAACAGTGCCGCTTCGATGGCGGCCGTCAGCCCGCCCAGAACCAGCATGGCAAAAAACGGCGCTTTCGCCTGGTTGAGATAGAACCAGATGAATCCGAGCGTCGTTGCCGGCGGACGCAGATCGTCTTTCCGGGCAAAGGGGGAAATCCAGTTTTCGAAAAAGCGGAAGAGACGGGTAATGGCCATGCCAGCGATATAGCGGCTGTACGGCTGCTGGCAAAGGTCAGGACGGCTTACATTTCGGTAAGGTCTAAAACTCTTTTCCTCAAACAGAAACGCCGGCGCGAGGCCGGCGTTTCCCTATTCCATATTGCCGTTCTTAAAAATCCGACCATTCCTGCTTGATCGCCGCATTACCGTTGAAGGCAGAAGCGATGCGGGCGCCAATGGCGCGGGCCGGCGAGGTTACCGGACGCGAGGCCGGGCTGGCGCTACGAACGGTCGACCGTCCCTCGTCCAGCTTGAACTGCCCCAACAATTCCGTCAGCTCAGCGGCCTGCTTGGCAAGGCTGTGGCTCGCCGCCGTCGTCTGTTCAACCATGGCGGCGTTCTTCTGCGTGCCCTGATCCATCTGGTTGACGGCGGTGTTGATCTCGGCAAGGCCGGTCGACTGTTCGCGTGCCGACATCACGATCGTGCCGACATTCTGGTTGATCTTCTGCACGTCGGTGACGATCGCTTCCAGCGCCGTACCGGTCTGGCCGACCAGATCGACACCGTCGCGCACCTTATCACCAGAGGCGCCGATCAGTGTCTTGATCTCGCGGGCAGCGGTCGCCGAACGCTGCGCAAGTTCGCGCACTTCCTGAGCAACGACGGCAAAACCCTTGCCGGCTTCACCGGCGCGTGCGGCTTCGACACCTGCATTGAGGGCCAGAAGGTTGGTCTGGAAAGCGATGTCATCGATGACACCGATGATATTGCCGATCTCGTCCGAGGATTTTTCGATCGCTTCCATGGCGGCAACCGCCTGACGAACGACATCACCGGAACGCTCGGCACCAACGCGTGTGTGCTCGACCAGCTTGCCTGCTTCGCCGGCACGCACAGCCGAATCCTTGACCGCCGTGGTCACCTCTTCCAGAGCCGCCGCGGTTTCCTCGACGGACGACGCCTGCTGTTCGGTGCGCTTGGACAGATCGTCGGCGGCAGCACGGATCTCGTTGGCACCGGCATCGATCATGCGGGCATTGTCGCCGACGGCACGCAGCGCGCCCTGCAGCTTGGCAACGGACTCGTTGAAGTTGAGGCGCAACTGATCGAGTTGGCCGGCAAACGGCTGCTGCAGGCGGAAGGTCATGTCGCCATCGGACAGGCTCTTCAGGCCGCTCGCCAGACCATCGACGGCAAAGGCCACATCGGCTGCTTCGCGTGCCTTCTGTTCCTCGCGGGCAATACGTTCGCGCTCGCTCATGGAACGGTTGGCTTCGGTTTCCTGCTCAAGACGTTCGCGCTCCAGGGCGTTGTCGCGGAACACGGCGACGGCTGCGGCCATATCACCGATCTCATCCGTATTGCCGGCATAAGGAATTGCGACCTTGTTGTTGCCGGCGGCGAGCGTGTTCATCGACGCCGTGATGGCGCTGATCGGACGGGTGACGCGGAAGACGCTAGCGATGGCAGCACCGATCGAAACCAGAACGGCAAACACGATGCCGACCAGTGTCGCGGAGAAGGCGAACTGCGCAGCACCCTTTGCTGCCGCACGGTCATCCTGACCACGCTGGTTATTGTCAGCGATCAGCTGCTGCAGGCCTTTTCCAACATCACCACCCTTGTCGGACATCCGCGCGACAACGGCACGCGCTTCCGATATTCTGGTAGCGGCAACATGGGCGGAAAACTCCTCACCCAGCCGGTCGAAATCGCTAGCCAGCTTCTCCAGTTCGGCAAACTTCGCCTTCGCGGCCGGGATCTTCATCGAGGCCGAATAGGTGTTGAATTCAGCTGCGCGCTTGGCCGTCGTCGCCTCGATCTCACTGAAGAGGGTGGCGCGCTCGGATGCACTGTCGGTCGCCAGCACCATCAGGTAGAGGCGTCTTACATCACCCATTGAACTGTACATGTCGGCGACCATCAGCGACCGTTCCATGCGGCGGCTGATATTGTCAGCCTGGGTTTCCAGCTCCGAAACAGACCGCATGCCCTGCACCCCCTGAAGGACGATCAGCAAAACGGTCAGAGCGAAAAGCGACGGTAGAAGAATTTTGATTTTTACAGATTTCAACATGTGGCGACCCCCGTGTAGATAAGCTCGAACAATTGGAAGTCGGGCTTTTCTCAGGGCCGCCTAAACAAAAAATTACCGATAAATCTAGGCGTTGGATGGTTAACGCTAGAATTCGATGAAATTGCGGTCCTCACAAACGTCAAGCCTGCAGAAACCACCCAAAAACAGGCCAGTAACGATGAAACCTGCATAAACAAAAGTTTAATGCGACAAAACGCCCCCACTTGGCAGTGGAGGCGTTTTGCGTACTTATATTCCGATAGATGGTTACAGCCGGAGCGGGTTACATGAAGGAGACTTCACCCTCTCGAGACAGGTCAGAATTCCGACCAGTCTTCGCCACGTGGTGCCGCTCCGCCAAAGCTGGCCGCAACTTTCTGGCCAAGCGCACGCGCTGGCGAAGGTGACGGGCGCGATGCAGGGGAGACCGGAGCCACCGCCCGAACCGAGGCCTGCGGCGCCGTATCACCGAGACGGAACTGGCCAAGCAACTCGATCAGGCCCGATGCCTCGCGGGCAAGGCTGTGGGTCGCGGCAGTGGTTTCCTCGACCATGGCGGCGTTTTTCTGCGTGCCCTGGTCCATCGTGTTGACCGCGGTATTGATCTCCTTAAGGCCTGTCGCCTGCTCCTGTGCGGTAGTGACGATCTCGGCCACGAGACGGTTGATGTGTTGCACCTCGGAAACGATTTCCTTAAGCGCCATGCCGGTTTCACCGACAAGGGCAACGCCGTTGCGAACCTGCTCGCCGGATCGGTTGATCAGCGTCTTGATCTCCTTTGCCGCATTGGCGGACCGCTGGGCCAGTTCACGAACCTCCTGCGCAACCACCGCAAACCCCTTGCCTGCCTCGCCTGCCCGCGCAGCTTCTACGCCCGCGTTGAGTGCCAAAAGGTTGGTCTGGAAAGCGATGTCATCGATGACGCCGATGATATTGCCGATTTCGGTCGAGGACTGCTCGATCTGCTCCATGGCCGTCACCGCGTCGCGGACGATGGCACCGGAATGTTCCGCACCCGTCTTGGTCTTTTCGACCAGCTGACCGGCTTCTCGGGCCCGGCGGCTGCTATCGCTGACGGCGGTCGTCACCTCTTCGAGCGCAGCGGCAGTTTCTTCCACGGAGGCGGCCTGTTGTTCGGTGCGGCGTGACAGATCATCTGCGGCACTGCGGATTTCATTCGTGCCGGCACTGATCGCATGGGCATTCTCGCCAACCGACACCATCGTCGCCTGCAGCTTGCCCATGGAAGCGTTGAAGTTCGTGCGAAGGATTTCGAGCTCGCCATAGAATGGCGTGGCAATGCGGAAACCGAGATTGCCGTCGGCGAGATTGGACAGGCCGGAACCAAGTCCATCGACCGCCACCTTCACATGACCGGCTTCAACCATCTTCTGCTGTTCGCGAACGCCGCGCTCATGTTCCATCAGGTCACGATTGTCGTCAGCTTCACGCTCCAGACGGATACGCTCGAGCGCATTGGCACGGAAGATTTCGACAGCAGCCGCCATCGAACCGATTTCGTCGCGGCGCTCGATAAAGGGGATCGGGCGTTCATTGTCACCGCCGGCAAGCAACCCCATGGAACGGGTGATGGCATCGATCGGCTTGGCAACCCGGAAGAAGGAAATGCAGGCGGCACCGATGGCGATGATGGCGGCCAGCGCAAGCGCCACATAGGTGCTTGCCAACGCCTGGTCATAGGCGACATCCGCTGCTATCAGCGCTTCATCACTGATTGCCTGATTGTTGGCGGCAGTCGTATCGAGCGCTTCGGTCATCAGTTTTGCAGCATCACGCATCGCGCCGCGATAGACGGTCTGCGCTTCCTCGTGACGGCCGGCCTCGACCAGTCCGACCAGCGTTTTGGCGGCAGCATCGTAAGCGACCACGCCGTTTTGCAGCGTCGCAAACAGCTCACGTGTTTTCGGCAACGTGATCATGTCAGAATATTGTTTGATCAGCGCATCACGCTCGTTCATGCGCGTTGCGATCGTCTGCTCGTTCGCCTTGATCTCCTCGGCATCATTGGCCAGCAGAAGATCGGCGTAGGAGCGTCGAATGACATTGATGGAATGATCCATCTTGGCGATCAGCGTGTTGCGCGGCATGCGCTCGCGGCCGATCTCGTGCACCTGCTGTTTCAGCGTCGCAAGTGAAAAAAGTGCCATGCCGCCCTGGGCAAAGGCAATGACGATAACCAGCCCGAACAGAGCCGGAAGAAGAACCCGAATGCGCATCTGTGACAGGTATCGCATGATCATCCCCTGGAAACGCCAAGGGCGCCGGGACGTTGGGGGGAAACGTCGCGACGCCCTATGGCATGCGATTGCAAAAATCAACGAAGCAAAACCATGCGTTGATATAAGGATGTTCAAATATAAGACTTAATGAATGGATAATGGGGATGACGAGAAATTGCAGATGATTTCGATAAAATCAAAAGTAGTAAAATATTGACATGTAATCACGTCGAGAAAAACGGCTGTATTGTCGAACGTGAAACGCAAAACGGCGGCCGAAGCCGCCGTTTACGTTCAATGCGTTAGCAATAGATCAGAACTCCGACCATTCCTGTCTGGCAGCGGCCGAACCGCCACCGAAAGCAGCAGCGATGCGGTTGCCTATAGCGCGCGCTGGCGACGAGACCGGACGCGCATCGACGGCCGCCACGCGCACCTCCGCCCTACCCTCATCCAGCTTGAACTGCGCCAGTAGCTCGTTCAACGCGGCCGCCTGCGACGCCAGACGATAACTCGCCGCCGTCGTCTCTTCGACCATGGCGGCATTCTGCTGCGTACCCTGATCCATGTGGTTGACCGAGGTATTGATCTCGGTCAGGCCGTTTGACTGTTCGCGGGTCGAGGTCACGATGGATGCGACATTGCCGTTAATCCGCTGCACGTTGGCAACGATCGTTTCCAGTGCCTCGCCGGTCTGATCGACAAGCTTGACACCGTCACGCACCTTTGCGCCTGACGTGGAAATCAGGGCCTTGATCTCACGCGCCGCGTTGGCGGAACGTTGCGCCAGTTCACGCACCTCCTGCGCCACGACTGCAAAGCCCTTGCCGGCATCACCGGCACGCGCAGCCTCGACACCCGCATTCAAGGCCAGAAGATTGGTCTGGAAGGCGATCTCGTCAATCACACCGATGATGTTGCCGATCTCGTTCGAAGACTTCTCGATCGCCTCCATGGCCGTGACTGCCTGTTTGACGATCTCGCCGGAACGTTCGGCGTCAGCGCGGGTATGGTCGACAAGCGCACCAGCCTCCCCGGCACGCAAAGCCGAATCCTTAACGGCCGTCGTTACCTGCTCCAGCGCCGCCGCCGTTTCCTCGACGGACGAAGCCTGCTGTTCGGTGCGCTTGGAAAGATTGTCGGCAGCCGAGCGGATCTCGTTGGCGCCGGCATCGATCATGCGGGCATTTTCGCCAACAGCCCGCAGGGCATGCTGAAGGCCCGAAACGGATTCATTGAAATTCACGCGCAACTGGTCGAGCTGGCCGGCAAAAGGCTGGGCCAGACGATAGGTCATGTCACCACCGGCAAGGCTCTTCAGGCCATGGCCGAGACCATCGACGGCGAAGGCGACATCGGCCGCTTCCTGCGCTTTCTGTTCTTCCCGCGCGATCCGCTCGCTCTCGCTCATGGAACGATTGGCCTCGGCCTCGCGCTCCAACTGCTCGCGCTCGATCGCATTGTTGCGGAACACGGCAACGGCTGCAGCCATCTCGCCCACTTCGTCATGGCGACCGGCATGCGGGATCGGCGCCTGCGTATCGCCAGAGGCAAGAACGTTCATGGCCTTGGTGATGTTGTCGATCGGACGGGCGATGCGGAAAACGCTGAGAGCAGCCGCAGCGACAGCAACGAGCACTGCAAGCACAATGCCGGCCATGGTGGACATTGAAGCAAACTGCGCGGCTGCATTCGCGGCCTGTCGGTCCGCGTTGCCGAGCGCATTGTTCTCTTCGATCATCTGCGTCAGGATGGTGCCGGCCTCGCCGCCCTTCGGCACCATCTGCGCGATGAGCGTCTTTGCTTCATAAACGCGCGACGTGCTGATCAGCTCGATGAATTTTGAGCCCATCGCATCATATTCGCCGACGACCCTCTGCAGATCATCAAACTTTGCCTTGGCGGCGGGCTCGGTGATCTGCGCGCCGAACGCGGTGAAGGCCGCCGCCCGCTCCTGGGTCTTTTCCTGAAGCTGACCAAGCCATTTCTTCTGTTCACCGGCATTGCTGCCGGACAGCGCCATCAAAACCAGACGGCGCACGTCGGCCAGCAAACGATCCATGTTCGCCATGGCAACGGACTGTTCCATACGTCGGCCGAGATTATCCGCCTGCGTATCCATCTGATTGACAGAACGCATGGCCAGACCGCCCTGAAGAATGGCGACGAGCACGACCGAACCGAAGAGAATAGGCAGGAGAAGTTTGATCTTGAGGGATCTGAACATGTAAAAACCGTAGCGTGAGACACAAAAGGAATACACGTTCAGTTCTTTCACCATTCCATAAACAAAGACTTACTTTTTCACTTAGCTTTGGTTGCGGAAAAGCATTTAAGCAACCTCGAAATTACTGCGCAATACAAGACCCGCCGACGTCACGCTCAGCCGCGTCAGATGGAAACGAAAAGGCTCGCAACACTGGAATGTTGCGAGCCTTTCTTCAGGCATGATGTGAAGCGAAATTTACTCCGCGGCCGCATCCTCGGTATGGTCGCCCAGAAAACCGCCGGACTGCCGATGCCACAGATCAGCATAAATGCCGCCGCTGGCGGACAGCTGCTGATGCGTGCCGGTCTCGATGATCTTGCCCTTGTCGAGCACGACCAGACGGTCCATCTCGGTCAAGGTCGACAGTCGGTGGGCAATCGCGATCACCGTCTTGCCTTCCATCAGCGAGAACAGGTTCTCCTGAATGGCCGCCTCAACTTCGGAATCGAGCGCCGAGGTTGCCTCGTCCAGCACCAGGATCGGCGCATCCTTGAGGAAAACGCGGGCAATGGCGATACGCTGGCGCTGGCCACCGGACAGTTTTACGCCACGCTCGCCGACATGGGCATCGAGACCAACCCGGCCCTGCATGTCGGCCAGCGTCTCGATAAACTCCCAGGCCGAGGCGCGTTTCGCCGCGACAATGATCTCCTGATCCGAAGCGCCCGGATGACCGTAAGCGATGTTGTCACGGATAGACCGGTGCAGAAGCGAGGTATCCTGCGTCACCACGCCGATCTTGGCACGCAGGCTTTCCTGCGAGATCCCCGCAATATCCTGCCCGTCGATGGTGATGCGCCCGCCTTCCAGATCGTAGAAACGCAAAAGCAGGTTCATCAGCGTCGTCTTGCCCGCACCCGAACGACCGACCAGACCGACCTTCTCGCCGGCAGCCACATTCAGCGTCAGGTTTTCGACGACACCCTTGTTCTTGCCGTAGTGGAAGCGGATGTTGTCATAAGCGATCGCACCCTCCGGCACTTTCAGTTTTGGCGCGGCCGGCTTGTCGGTAACGTCATGCGGCTTGGTCATCATCTCCATGCCGTCATAGACCGTGCCGATATTCTCGAACAAAGCCGAGACTTCCCACATGATCCACTGCGACATGCCGTTGATGCGCATGGCAAGACCGATGGCGATTGCGATCGCTCCGATGGAAATGGCGCTGTCCAGCCAGAACCATATCGAAAGGGCTGCCACGGCAAACAACGCCGCGCAGTTGTAGAAATAGACCAGCGCCTGGAACATCGTCACTTTACGCATCTGGTCATGCACGGTTGCCAGAAAGCCCTGCATGGCATCACGCGCATAACTTTCCTCGCGACCGGTATGCGAGAACAGTTTGACCGTGGCGATGTTCGTGTAGCTGTCGACCACGCGGCCGGTCATCATCGAACGCGCATCCGCCTGCTGCGCCGAGATTTTGCGCAGACGCGGCACGTAATAGGCAACCGTCAGGCCGTAGACGATGATCCACACGACGAGCGGAATCGCCAGCCGCATGTCGGCGGCCGCGACAACCACAATCATCGAGACAAAGTAGACGGCAACGTAAACGAAGACGTCCAGGATCTTCATCACCACTTCGCGGATGGCAAGCGCCGTCTGCATCAGCTTGGTCGAGACACGGCCGGCAAACTCGTTGGCAAAGAAGGTCATCGAGTGGCGCAGCAGATAACGGTGCATCTGCCAGCGGGCGACCATCGGAAAATTGCCCATCATGATCTGGTGCATGATCAGCGAATTCAGCGTGGCAACGAGCGGCAGCGCCACGAGCACGACCAGCGCCATCATGACGAGTTTCATGCCTTCACGGGCCAAAAAAGTCTCGCGGTCGGCGGTCGACAGCCAGTCGACGATATCGCCGAGAAAGCGGTAAAGCGCCACTTCGCCGAGTGCGATCAGCGTCGTGAGGACCGACATCAGCACCAGCCAGGGCCAGACCGGCTTGGTGTAATGCCAGCAGAAGGCAAAAAGCCCCTTTGGCGGGACGGTCGGGGCGGCATCCGGATAGGGATTGATGCGCCGTTCGAACCAGGAAAACATAAAAAACTCCGTCGGTCAGACGGCTGTTCCGCTTTTTTTGCGTCATCGACGCATGCAAAAGTCGGACAGCCGGAAAGTCAGATATCGTGGCGCTATGACGGCCACGCAACGATCAGGGGGATGAGAAAGCTCGGATGAACCGCGAAACGCTCAGGCGAAAAATGTCCGGACCAGAAGGCGTGTGCGCACGGTCATATCCATGTGGGCCTCCTTGGCTGGCGTTTCGGTTGGCGCAACTTGTACCGACAACACGCGAAAATGGGAAGAGCAAAGCGGTCGCGATTGGCTAAAAAACAACCATCTGCCCGCGTTCGAACCGAAAAACCTGCATCATCAACGATCGCATCGCACGCCCCGCGCAGACACCGCTTGAGCGGAAACACCGTTTTCGCTTAAGGACACTTCCATGACAAACCTGCGCATCGCCCTTTATCAGCCCGACATCCCCGGAAACACAGGCACGATCCTGCGGCTCGCCGCCTGCCTCGGTTTTGGCGTGGACATCATCGAGCCGGCCGGGTTCGATATTTCCGACCGCAATCTGAAACGCGCCGGCATGGATTATCTCGGTTCGGTCTCGCTGGTGCGTCACGTCAACTGGCAGGCGTTCGACGAATGGCGCCGCACCGAAAACCGCCGCCTCGTGCTTGGCTCCACCAAGGCCGCCCTGCCCTATGTCGATTTCACCTATCAGCCCGGTGACATTCTGCTGTTCGGCCGCGAAAGCGCCGGCGTGCCGGACAATGTGCATGACACGGCGGACGCCCGCATTCTGATCCCCATGCGCGAGGGCCAGCGCTCCATCAACGTCGCCATGTCGGCGGCAATGATTGTTGGAGAAGCGTTGCGGCAAACGGGCTTTTGACGATCAATCAGCGGTCGGCAGGCGCCGCATGGTGAATTCGATCTGGTCGCCTTCAAGCTGGCGCCAGCTTTCCACCTCGGTCCAGTAGGCGGCCTTCGGAAAGGCATCGAACCATTCCTTCGCCTTCTCGCGGGCGGCCAGTCGCGAGAGGCAAAAGGTCTCGCGCACGAAATGACCATTTGTCGCAGTCGCCTTTCCCAGGCGATGGCGATCCATCCTGCGCTTCAGGCCGTCGAGCGGCGGGACTTTCATTGTCGTCATGCGCGCTACCTCTGAAATGCAAGGTAATGCGCAATCGCAGGCTTTGCGAGTCGATTCTGAAAGGGTTATAGGCTGCGCAACGATGTTTTCGCGCAGCGCCTTCCGGGCAGCAGCACAGCCGAAAACCGAATAGGACTGCACCGAAAGGAACGACATGGAACGGCCGCAACTCGCAAAGGGCCTGCCCGAGGGCATCGAGGACAAGAAGGCGACCGCGAGAGCGTGGTTCGAGAGCCTGCGCGACACGATCTGTTCCACCTTCGAGGCGCTGGAAGACGAAGTCTCCGGCCCCCTCGCCGACCGCACACCCGGCCGTTTCGTCGGAAAAGACTGGCAACGCGATGGCGGCGCCGGTGGTGGCGGCCGCATGTCGATGATGGAAGGCCGCGTTTTCGAAAAGGTCGGCGTCCACACCTCGACGGTCCATGGCGAGTTTTCGGAGGATTTTCGCAAGCAGATGCCGGGCGCCGACGAGGACCCGCGTTTCTGGGCCTCGGGCATTTCGCTGATCGCCCACCCGGTCAATCCCAACGTGCCGGCCGTGCACATGAACACCCGCATGGTGGTGACATCCAGCCAGTGGTTCGGCGGAGGCGCCGATCTGACGCCGGTTCTCGACCGTCGCCGCACTCAGGAAGACACCGACAGCCAGCTTTTTCACGACACCTTCGAGAAGACCTGCAACAGCCATGCCGGCGTTGCCGATTACGATCGCTATAAAAAATGGTGCGACGAATATTTTTTCCTGCCCCACCGCAACGAAGCACGCGGCATCGGCGGCATCTTCTTCGACTGGCTGACGCCGCAGCAAAGCAACGGCGGTTGGGATGCAAACTTTGCTTTCGTGCAGGATGTCGGTCGCAGCTTTGCAGCCACCTACCCGCAGATCGTCCGCAACAATTTCAACACGGAATTCACACAGGCAGATCGCGACGAGCAACTGGTTCGCCGTGGCCGTTATGTCGAGTTCAACCTGCTCTACGATCGCGGCACGCTGTTCGGCCTGAAGACCGGCGGCAATGTCGAAGCCATCCTGTCGTCACTGCCGCCGATGGTGCGCTGGCCTTGATCAAGATGCTTTGATCATAATTTAGCGATCAATTAACAAAAGCGATATTCAAATCACATCTTCCGGTGCTAGGTTCCTGACGGCTGTCAAAGCCGGTAGCACAGGGAGGATGTCGCCATGGTCGCATCGCAGAGCATACCGCAGCAGCATACAAAGACGGAACGCAACATTGCCACCGAGGAACTGATCAACCGCATGGCGGCTGATCTGAGGGCCAAGGGCGATCCGGATTTTCCGCATTCCTATTACGTCGCACAGGTCCGCCGCCAACTGGCCGGCAAGCCGTCACATCTGCCACCCGCCAATGACGTGCCAAAAGTGCCGGTTGCGCCGACACATGGCTCCGTATTCCACGCATGGGCGCTGGCGGAATAAACCGAGGTAGTTTCGAAACGTCTGCGGCCGGAAACTTCCGGCCGCCTTCGGCGTTTCTACAGCGGGCAAGGTCGTTAAGTCAGTGCCCTGCCCCACCAAGGAGGAAACATCATGAGACTGTTCGAATGCGGAACGCTGGTTCCCGGATGCGAGTGGCATACGCGGGCTGACGAGGATGCCGAAGTGGTGCGCCGTGCCGTCCAGCACATGCGCTCCGCCCATGGCGAAACCGTCATCCGCGAAAACATGGTCGACAATATCAAAGCCCGCGTTCGCGACGAACCGGGTACGAAGGCGGCTTAATCCGCCTTGTCCACCATCTCAGCCAGCCGGGCGGTCAGTGCTGCCCGGTCGAGTGAAAAATTACGCTCGACCCAGAGCGTTTCCAGTTCCGCCAGTAGCGCCCCGACCTTCGGCCCCGGCTCCATTCCCGCAGCGATCACATCGCCGCCACTCAGCGGAAACACGGGCTTCTCAAAGTTTTCGGCTCGCTTCAGCAACACGGAAAGACGCGCCGCCTTGCGCATGGCAACCGGATCGCCCTCGGCATTGGCCCGCACTGATGCCATCGCCAGCTTCAACCGCATCACCAGACCATCGCGGCCGGCGCGGTAGAGAATGCGGTCAAAACCGACATCGGTCACTTCATCGGGCAAAACAGGCGCCGTCGCCCAGCTTTCCAGACGTGCAGCTTCGGCATTGGCCATGCGCAACCGTTTTGCCATCTCGGCAAGGCGCGGCGCATCCACAGGCACGATGGAGGCCAGCCGCAGCAACGGATCAGGTTTCCAACCGAGCGCTGTTTCCGCTGCCACCACGCCATGGATGGAATCGATGCCCCATTTTTCCGTCTCGGGCAGGATTTCCGTCAGCACACCGGTCTGACGCATCCACAACAGCGCACGCGACGGATCGGTGGCGGTCAGCAGCTTTTTCGTCTCTGCCCAGATGCGCTCGGCAGACAGCGTCGACAGCTTGTCCTTGGCGCGGGCAACGGCACGCAGCCCATCAGCATCGGGACGACCCGAACCGTAATAGGCAAAAAAGCGGAAGAACCGCAGACTGCGCAGATGGTCTTCAGCAATACGCGTCGCAGCATCGCCGATAAACCGGATGGTGCGCGTCTCGATATCCTTGAGACCCTCGACCATATCGACGACATGACCGTCGCGATCGGCATAAAGCGCATTGATGGTGAAATCGCGCCGCTCCGCATCGGCCTGCCAGTCGGTGCCGAAAGCGACCTCGGCATGACGTCCGTCGGTGGACACGTCCCGCCGCAGCGTCGTCACCTCAAAAGGCTGGCCATCGACCACCAACGTCACCGTGCCATGCGCAATGCCGGTCGGCACCGACTTGATGCTGGCAGCTTCCGCCCGCGCCTGTGTCTCCGCCGGCAGCAATGTCGTCGCCAGATCGACATCCTGGATGGCCAAGCCCATCAACGCATTGCGCACGGCACCGCCAACGATGCGCGTTTCGCCACCATCGCCATTCAGAAGATCGAGCACACGGACCAGCGCCGGATTGTTGAACCAGTCCTTGTTGGCGATGTTTTTTGGGGTCGGACCGGTCATGCATAAAGCCTTTCGTAGAGCGTGCGCAAAATCCCGGCCGTAATGCCCCAGATATTGCGTTCGCCATAGGGCATCAGGAAAAAATGTCGTTCGACGCCATCGAGAACACGACTGCCGCGCTGGTGATTGGCCTCATCCATTAGAAACGGCAGCGGTACTTCGAACACGTCATCCACCTCGGCCGGATTGAGCTTTAGCTCGAAACCGCGCTTCACCACGGAAAGGATCGGCGTGATTCGAAAACCGGTTGGCGTAAAATAGGTCGGCAAACGTCCGACCGGCTCCACGAACATCCGCGACAGGCCGATCTCTTCCTCCGCCTCGCGCAAAGCCGCCTCTTCCGGCGAATTGTCTTCAGGGTCGATCGAGCCGCCCGGAAAGGCGATCTGGCCGGAATGTTTTCGCAGCGTCGCCGTGCGCTGGGTCAGTATCACGCTCGCCTTCTCGCCATCATCGATAACGGGAATAAGCACGGCGGCATCGCGCAGCTTCAGTTCCTGCGCGCGCGCCACAAACAGCGGATTGAGCGCATGGTCGCCATGCGCCTTCCACGCCTCTTCGAGCGGCATGCCCTTCTGATCGAGCGCGCGGGCACGAAAATCGTCTGCGGAAAAAAGCGGGTATTGCGTCATTTCGAAAGCGCATCCAATTCAGCCTGCGGCATCACGGCAAACACCGCACCACCGGAGCGGATCACAAACATCGCCACGCCATCGATATCCTGCGTCTCGCCCAGCGCGACCAGATCATACATCACGGCACGCGACACCAGCGCCTCCAGCCGGCCTCGCACCAGCAGATACGGTTTCAGCTCGCGGTTCTCGCCCGATATCTCGAATCGCAGCGGATTACCGGCGCCGGCTTCCACCACATCACCGACATTTGTCCGGAAGGTCAGCACGGCAGCACCTTCCCGCTCACCCACCTGCATCTCCACCGCCACGAAGGGCGCATCGATCACACGGATGCCGACCTTTTCCACAGGCGTGACGAGATAGGTCTTGCCGTCCTCGTCCTTGCGCAGAACCGTCGAGAACAGCCGCACCAGCGGCGCGCGACCGATCGGCGTACCCATGTAGAACCATGTACCGTCGGCGTGGATTTCCATGTCGAGATCACCGCAAAACGGCGGATTCCAGCGCTCCACCGGCGGCAGGCCACGCGCGCCCTCGCCCGTTTGCTCGGAAGCATGAGCGATCATCGCCGCAAGACCTGCGGCATCCGCCGCCTGATTTATCCGTGTCGTCGCCATGATTGTGTCCCGGTTCCACCGTTAAGGACAGAAGAGTCACGAGATAGTCATTCATGACGTCCTTGTCAGCCGTCAAACTGGGAATAAGTTCATTGCGATAGTGCGCACCTGCAGCATTGCCGATATGAATGATGAACCGCCATTGCGCAGAAGCCGCGAAAAAACCGATAGATGGAGACCCCAATGGGTGTGATGACGTCCACAGAAACTCCACTCGATGAAAAAGCCATCATCGCCTCCGCCGAAAAGGCGCTGTCCGATATCGCCGCCATTCGTGCGGAAGTCGGCAAGGTGATCTTTGGTCAGGAGCAGGTGGTCGAAAACACCCTTCTCGCGGTTCTCTCCGGCGGCCATGCGCTGCTGGTCGGCGTGCCGGGTCTCGCAAAAACCAAGCTGGTCACCACGCTCGGCACCGTACTCGGGCTCGATGGCAACCGCATCCAGTTCACCCCCGACCTGATGCCCTCCGACATTCTCGGCACCGAGGTGATGGATCAGGACGAAAACGGCCGCCGCTCCTTCCGCTTCGTCAAGGGACCGGTTTTCGCGCAGCTGCTGATGGCCGACGAAATCAACCGTGCCTCGCCGCGCACCCAGTCGGCGCTGCTGCAGTCGATGCAGGAATATCACGTCACCGTCGCCGGCCAGCGATATGACCTGCCCGGCCCGTTTCACGTTCTCGCAACCCAGAACCCGCTGGAACAGGAAGGCACCTATCCGCTGCCGGAAGCCCAGCTCGACCGTTTTCTGCTGCAGGTCGACGTTCTCTACCCCGAACTCGACGCCGAACGACAGATCCTGCTCGGCACGACCGGCATTTCCGAAGCCACGGCATCCGGCGTCATCGATGCCGCCCGGCTTCTGGAAATCCAGTCGCTGATCCGTCAGATGCCGGTCAGCGACAAGATCGTCGATGCCATCCTATCGCTGGTCCGCTCCGCTCGCCCCGGCCATGGCAATACCATGACCGACCGTCACGTCGCATGGGGTCCCGGCCCGCGCGCCGGTCAGGCACTGATGTTGTGCGCCCGCGCCCGCGCGCTTTACGAAGGCCGTCTTGCCCCGTCGCTGGACGATATCGCAGCCCTTGCCGAACCCGTCCTGCAGCACCGCATGGCACTCACCTTCTCGGCGCGTGCCGAAGGCATGACCGTGCGTGATGTGATTTCCGGCTTGGCAAAACAGGTTCGCGGCTAAAACCGTCTCGACCGAAAGGAATACGCGTGGCATCCATCGGTGAGATCGTCGACCAGACGCCGAGCGCAGAAATCCTCAGCCGTGCCCGTCAGCGGGCCATCCTCGTGCCCGATTGCATGGTCGAGGCCCGCCGCATCGCGAATACGGTGATTTCCGGCTGGCACGGCCGCCGCAAGCGCGGCATCGGCGAAAATTTCTGGCAGTTCCGGCCTTATGCGGATGGCGAAAGCCTTGCCCGTATCGACTGGCGCCGCTCTGCCCGCGATGACCATACCTATATCCGCGACAAGGAATGGGAAGCCGCCCATACCGTGTGGCTCTGGGCAGACATGTCGCCGTCGATGATGTACAAATCCACCTATGCCGGCGTCTCAAAGGAAAGCCGCGCTCTGGTGCTGATGCTGGCGCTCGCCGAAGTGCTGGCCCGCTCGGGCGAACGTATCGGATGTCCGGGCATCATGGAGCCGGTTTCGGCCCGCAACGCCGCCGAACGACTGGCGACCGCGCTGGTGCACGCCCCGCCATCCACCGGCCTGCCGCAGACCGAGATGATCCGGGGTGCGAGCGATATCGTGCTGATCGGCGATTTTCTCGACGATGCCGACCGCATCATGCAGCGCGTCGCGCCGCTTGCCCGCCGTGGCCTGCGCGGCCATGTCATCGAAGTGGCCGACCCGGCCGAAGAGATTTTTCCCTACAGCGGCCGCACCGAATTCACCGATCCCGAAACCGGCGAAAAGCTGACCTCGGGCCGCGCCGAGTCCGTGCGCGAGATCTATCGCAACGCCTATCTGGCGCGCCGCGAAAATCTCGGCCAGTCGCTGCGCCGCATGGGCTGGAGTTTCATCGTTCACCGCACCGATCACCTCGCATCGGAAGCCTTGGGCGCAGTCCACGGTTATCTCTCCGGCAATCCACCCCGTATGGTGCCCAATACATCTGCCGGAGTTGGCGCATGAGTGGTTTCGCCTTCGCCAGCCCCGCCATCCTGTTTGCGCTGATCGCATTGCCGGCCATCTGGTGGCTGCTGCGGCTCACCCCGCCGCGTCCGCGCTCAGAGGTGTTTCCGCCGCTGCGCATCCTCGCCACGATTTTGAAGCGCGAGGAAACCCCGGCGCAAAGCCCGTGGTGGCTGACGCTTCTACGCATCCTGCTGGCCACCGCCGTCATCCTGGCGATCGCCGATCCGGTCATCAATCCCCGCAACAATCCGCTCGCATCCGGCGGCCCGCTGGTGATGATCGTCGACAACAGCTGGGCGAGCGCCGAGGACTGGGAACGCCGCGTGCAGACCGCCGACCTGATGATCGGGGACGCAGCCGATGCCGAAACCCCGGTCTCGCTCACCTTCACCGCTGAAGCCAGCCACGACGCCATCCCGACCAGCGCCATCGTCGCCCGCGAACGCCTCGCAGCCGCGCGTCCGAAATCACTCGTGCCGGACCGCCTGCGCGCCGCCCGTGCCGTGACCGAAGCCCTGAACGGCACCCAGCCCGGCACACTCGTTTACCTTTCAGATGGCATCGCCACGCCCACCGATGGCGACATGCTGACGGCGCTTTCCAGCCTGTCACCGCGCGACATGCAGCTGATCGAAGGCGATGGCCAGAAGTCGCTTGCGCTGACCAGCGCCACCAACAATGCCGCCGCCATGTCGGTCGCGGCGACGCGCCTGAAAACCGAAACCGCCCAGAATTTTACCGTCAACGCACTTGACCAGCAGGGCCGTTCGCTCGCAACAGGCACACTCGATTTCGCAGCCGGCGCCAATACCGCGACGGCCACCATCAACGCCCCGTTCGAACTGCGCAACGACTTTGCCCGCCTCTCGGTCGATGGCATCGCCACAGCAGGCGCAACGCATCTACTCGACGACGGTTTCAAACGCCGCCGCATCGCGCTCCTCTCCGGCGACAGCGGTAACGACTTTCAGCCTCTGCTTTTGCCCCTCTATTACATCAGCCGCGCGCTCGAACCCTATGCCGACCTGATCCAGCCACGCGGCGGCGATCTCGCCGCATCGCTGCGCGAAATCCTCACCAGCAACCCCTCCGCCATCGTCATGGCCGATGTCGGACGCCTGCCGGAGGAAAGTTATGCGCCGCTGCAACAGTGGCTCAACCGTGGCGGCACGCTGATCCGTTTTGCCGGCCCCCGCCTTGCCGCCGCACCCGCCGATGATCCTCTGGTGCCGGTGCGGCTGCGCCAAGGCGAACGCGCGCTCGGCGGTGCCATGTCCTGGGCCGATCCGCAGCCGCTCGCCGCCTTCCCCAATTTTGGCCCGTTTGCCGGCATGGCCGCCCCCACCGACATCACCGTGCGGCGACAGGTTCTCGCCGAACCGACACCCGATCTCAACGAACGCACATGGGCCAGCCTTGCCGACGGTACGCCGCTTGTCACCACGCGCGAAGTCGAAGCCGGCCGTATCGTGCTTTTCCATGTCAGCGCCGATGCTACATGGTCGAACCTGCCGATCTCGGGCAATTTCGTCGAAATGCTGCGCCGTTTGGTGCAGTTGTCCCGCGCCGGCGGTGCGGCCGAACCGCAGGCAGGCAATGCCGGCGCCCCGGCCCTGCCGCCCTACCGCCTGTTGACCGCGGACGGCATCCTCTCCACCGAAGTCGGCAGCGCCCGTCCGCTGGCGGCAAAGGTGGGCGTCACGCCGTTTGCCAGCCTCGACAATCCGCCCGGACTTTACGGCTCGGAGGAAGGTTTTACCGCCGTGAACCTGCTGCCCGCCAACGCCACGCTTTCGCCCTTCGATCCCTCGGCTGCATCCTTCCCGATCGTCCGGCAGGGTCTTGCCGGTGGTGAAGCATGGTCGCTGCGTCCCGCCCTGTTTGCCTCGGCCTTCTTCATGCTGCTTCTCGATACGCTGATCGTGCTGTTCATGAACGGTGGTTTTGCCCGCCTGCCCCGCGCCGGTCGTGCCGCAGCCATGCTTGCCGTGATGGTCGGCGCATTAGCCTTCGCCCCGACTGGTGATCTGCACGCCCAGACGCCACCGCAAGAGACTGCAACCGGCACACTGGCCCAAACCCAGCCCCCGGCGGCACCTCAACCGGGCCGGTCCGCACCACCGGCCGCCAGCCAGCAGACACCCGATCCGAACGCGCCGATCGAACACGCCAAACCCGGCGACGAGGCCATCCTAGAGCGCCTCGACACGACCCATCTCGCTTACGTCATCACCGGCGAAGGCGATGTCGACCGCATTTCCGAACAGGGGCTCGATGGCCTCAGCCAGTTCATGACCTACCGCACCACGCTGGAACCCGGCGCACCTGTTGGCGTCGATATCACCAAGGACGAACTGTCCTTCTATCCGATCATCTACTGGCCGGTTTCCGCGACCGCTCCGATGCCGTCTGCCGCCGCCATTTCCCGCATCGACGCCTATATGCGCAGCGGCGGCACCGTGCTGTTCGACACCCGCGACCAGTTCAGCTCGCTTGACGGAAGCGGCGGCACCAGCCCGAACGGCGAGCGCCTGCAACAGATCCTGGCCAATATCGATATCCCGCCGCTGGAGCCGACGCCGAACGACCACGTTCTCGCCCGCTCCTTCTACCTTCTCAACAATTTCCCCGGTCGCTACAATGGCAGCCCGCTCTGGGTGGAGGCCCGTCAGGATGCCCGCAACCAGGGCACGGCGCTCTCCTCATCGGGCGACGGCGTGACGCCGATCCTCATCACCGGCAACGATTTTGCCGGCGCCTGGGCGGTGGATGCGCAGGGCAATTCCGTGCTACCGACCGTGCCGCCGGACGACATGCAGCGCGAACACGCGTTTCGCTCCGGCGTCAACATCATGATGTACATGCTCACCGGCAACTACAAAGCCGACCAGGTGCATGTGCCCGCCCTGCTCGAACGATTGGGGCAGTGACGGTATGAACCTGCAGATTTGCCCCTCATCAGCCAAGCGGTCAGACATGGAATTAGGTGAGCGCTTCTTGCCGATCTCCCCCCTTGAGGGGGAGATGCCCGGTAGGGCAGAGGGGGGTGTTTCTGGCGCAAATGCCGCTTTGATTTCCTTTGCCGCACGGTTGCTCAACCCCCTCTGTCACTTCGTGACATCTCCCCCTCAAGGGGGAGATCGTTGGGAGTCCGCCGCGTCGCGTACTACTCTGCGGCTGAACCGGCCAATAGAGGGAAAACCTCATGACCATCGAATTCGCCCCCTTCTTCGCATGGCCGATCCTCGCCGGCCTTGGCGTGTTTGCCGCAATCCTCGTGGTCCTGAGCCTCTGGCGCGGCCTGCGCGGCGCTTTGCTACGCGCCCTTGCTCTCGTCGCGTTGTTGCTCGCCATCGCCAACCCGCTGCTGACGCAGGAAGACCGCGATCAGCTGTCCACCATCCTGCCTGTCATCGTCGACCGTTCGCAGAGCCAGGAAACCGCCAACCGCACGGAACAGACCAATCAGGCGCTGGAAGGCCTGAAGGAACGCCTGTCGCGTTTCCCGCGCATCGAGCCGCGTATCGTCGAGGTCAACGACAACCCGGATTCAGACTCGCCCTCCACCCAGCTTTTTGGCGCGCTATCGGCAGCCCTCTCCGACGTGCCGCCCGGCCGCGTCGGCGGCGCCATCTTCCTGTCCGACGGCCAGATTCACGACATGCCCGGCATCAATCAGGACCTCGGTTTCGACGCCCCGATCCACGGCCTTATCACCGGCCAGCCGGACGAATTCGACCGCCGTATCGAAGTGGTGAAAGCACCGCGTTTCGGCATTGTCGGCGAACGTCAGGACATGACATTGCGCGTCTTCGACGATGGCCGCAGCCAAGGCGGCTCGGCCGAGGTTACGGTGCGCATCAATGGCGAACAGGTCACAACCCTGCAGGCCGCTCCGGGTGCGGAAACACCGTTCAGCTTCACCGTGCCGCGCGGCGGCAACAATGTCATGGAATTTTCCGTCGCCGCCCTGCCCGGCGAAGTCACCACTGCCAACAACCGCGCCGTCCACGTCATCGATGGCATCCGCCAGAACCTGCGCGTGCTGCTGGTCTCCGGCGAACCGCATGCCGGCGAGCGCGCATGGCGTAACCTGTTGAAATCCGACGCCTCCGTCGATCTCGTGCATTTCACCATTCTGCGCCCGCCGGAAAAGCAGGATGGCACGCCGATCAACGAATTGTCGCTGATCGCCTTCCCCACCCGCGAACTGTTTGTCGAAAAGATCAACGATTTCGACCTGATTATTTTTGACCGCTACAAGCACCGCGGCGTGCTGCCGATCCTTTATTACGATTACATCGCCCAATATGTCGAAAGGGGCGGCGCGCTGCTGATTGCCGCCGGCCCAGAACATGCCGGCGAGGATTCGATTGCCTCGACACCTCTCGAGCAGGTGCTCCCCGCTTCGCCGACCGGCGAAATGCACAATGCCGGTTTTTACCCGCATCTCTCCGCCGCTGGCCAAAAACACCCGGTCACGCGCGGCCTTGAAGGTGCCACACAAAACCCGCCCGCCTGGGGCCGCTGGTTCCGCACCGTCGATGTGTCCCAGCCGCGCGGCCAGACCGTGATGGAAGGCGATGGCGACCGCCCCCTCCTCGTGCTCAACCGTCAGGGCGAAGGCCGTGTCGCCATGCTGCTCTCCGATCAGGGATGGCTGTGGGCGCGCGGTTTCGAAGGCGGCGGCCCGCATGTGGATCTTTATCGTCGCATCGCCCACTGGCTGATGAAGGAACCGGAGCTGGAGGAAGAAGCGCTGACCGCCCGCGCCTCCGGCCGCACGCTGGAAGCCACCCGTCAGACGATCGGCGACGATCCTGGCCCGGCAACGATAAAATATCCATCCGGCAAGACGGAAAGCCTGCCCTTCACCCAATCCGGCCCCGGCCTCTACAAGCTTGAAAAGCGCATGGACGAAACCGGCCTGTTCGAAGTCTCGAACGGCGAGTTTTCGACGCTGGTCCATGTCGGCGCCGTAGATGCGCCGGAGTTCAAGGCCATGGTTTCGACCGAGCAGACGCTCGCTCCTTACGCCGAAAAGACCCGCGGCCTCGTCACCCGTGTCGCCAGCGAGGATGGCATCCGCCTCCCCGATATCCTGCCGGTACGCGGTGCCGTGCGTGTGGCCGATGCCAACCGCATGACCATCCGCATGACCGACGAAACCGTGCTGCGCGGCATCAACACGCTGCCGCTGTTTGCCGGTTTTGCAGGCCTTGCCACCCTGCTGCTTGCAGTTTCCGCCATGTGGTGGCGTGAGGGTCGTTGATCCCAAATGTCCGCCTGTCGCGGCGGACACTTTACGCCTGCCCCAAACCTCTGGTATCGCCGGTCTCTGAGGCAGGACGGAGGATCGGCATGGGCCACGAACTGAGCATACTGGACACATGGGCACCGGAAGACGAAAAGGCTGTCGAGACCGGCCTCGTTGCCTACAATCTCGATCGCTTCGGCCCGCCCGGATTTCGCAAACTCGGCATTTTCCTGCATGATGACGATGGCAAGATCGAAGGTGGCCTGATCGGCCGCACCGGCAGAGGCTGGCTTTATACCCAGATGCTGTTCATCCCCGAAAGCAGGCGTGGCCAGGGACTTGCACGCACTCTGCTGACCATGGCCGAAGAGGAAGCCAGGGCACGCGGCTGCATTGGTGCCTATATCGACAGCATGAACCCGGCCGCCGTGAAAATTTACGAAAAACTCGGCTATACCGCCGTCGGTCAACTCGGTCCGTTCGCCGGCGAATACGACATCACGTGGCTCGCCAAACGTTTTTGAATCCTACGCCACTTCCAGTTCAGTTGTCTTCACCGCGCAAACCCTCTTCTTTCCAGCCACACCGGTGCAAGCGATGCTGTCACGTATCTGCTGGCGCAGCCAGGCATTGGCGCGGTCGCCATCGGCGTGGTTAGCCCACACCATGCTGACCGCCGGAAAGCTCAGGGGCACCGGTAGCGGGCTGACCTCCAGCCCGAGCAGCGGCGCATAACGCTCGGCAATCCGGCTCGGCACCGTCGCGATGACCGGGCTGATCTGCGCCGCCGAGAGAACCGACATGTAACCGGGCGCCGCCGTCACCACGTTCAGTTCGACGCCCGCCAGATCCAGCGCATCCTTGATGCAACCCTGCAATGTCTCGTTCTGGGTGATCGTCGCATGTTCAGCGGCCAGATAGTCATCGATCTCGATCGGGTTCGACAGCGAAAGCAAGGCCGGATTGTAGCAGGAGGCGAATTTTACATCGTAGAGCGGCTCGAATGAGCGTCGGCTGGTTTTTGTATAGGTGCAGCCGACCGCGAGATCGATACTGCCATCCTCCAGCGAAGGCTCCATCGCCTCATAGGGAAAAACGCGTGCCAAAACCTTGATGCCGGGCGCCAGCTTTCGCAGCCGCGCCGTGAGGTCGGGGATCAAAAGCAGCTCGATTTCCGGCGACATGGCAATGCGAAACGTCCGCTCCTCGGTGGCGGGATCAAAAGCGAGGCCACCCGTCAGCGCCAGTTGCGCCTGCCGCAAGGCCTGTCGCACCGGCACCGCAAGGCTGCGGGCGCGCGCCGTCGGCTGCATCACCTGCCCCACGCGGATGAACAACTCGTCCTGCAAAAGCACCCGCAACGTCGAAAGCGAATGGCTCATCGCCGGCTGCTGGATTTTGAGCCGCTTTGCGGCCTTGGTCACACTGCCCTCGGAGATCAGCGCGTCGAAGGCGACGAGAAGATTGAGGTCGAAGGAGCGTAGATTGAAATGATCGATAGTTGCCATGAGCCGGATCGATTTGATTGCTGATAGGCCGATACATACGTGCTCTGCAGGTCAGTTCAAGACCATCCAACCTTTATCTGGAGCTTTCCATGCAGACCCGTCGCGACCTTCTGAAATCCTCCGCCGGCATCGCCCTTGCAGCAAGTGCCATGACCGCTCTGCCTTCCGTCGTCTTTGCCAGAGCGCCGGTCGTCGGCAGGCAGGCGGCGAGCTTCTATCGGCTGAAACTCGGCAGTTACGAGATCACCGCGCTCTCCGACGGCACGGTCAAGCTGCCGATGTCGAAAATCTATCGCAACATCGCGGAACAGGATGCGGAAGCCTATCTCACAAACCATTTCCAGTCAGGCGAAAGCGAGACCTCGGTCAACGCCTTCCTCGTCAATACCGGTGACCGGCTCGTCCTCATCGATGCAGGTACCGGCGATCTGCTAGGACCGGCGCTTGGTAAGCTCGTCGCCAATATCGAGGCCTCCGGCTACAAGACCGCACAGATCGATCATGTCATTCTCACCCATATCCACGCCGACCATTCCGGAGGTCTGGTCATCGACGGCAAGCGTGTTTTTGAAAACGCCATCCTGCATGTGAACGCGCGGGAAGCAGAATTCTGGCTGAAGGCCGATGCAGCAGCCAAAGCGGACAAGGTGCTCGGCCCGCAGGTCGCGCAGGCCGAAAAATGCGTCGGCCCTTATGTCGAGGCAGGCAAGTTTGAGACCTTTGGCGATAATGCGGCACCGATCCCCGGCTTCGGCTCGGTTCTGCATGCCGGCCATACGCCCGGCCATAGCGGCATAATCGTCGAGAGTGAGGGCGAAAAAATCATCTTCTGGGGCGACATCGCCCATGGCGCCGTTTTGCAATACGACCAGCCGGAAGTCACGGTGGATTTCGACGTCGACCAGAAAGAGGCCGCCAAGGCCCGTGCCATCGCCTTTGCGGACGCGGCAGACCGGAAATATCTGGTAGCAGGCGCACACCATGCCTTTCCGGGCATCGGCCATGTGCGTCGGGATGAGACCAATTACGAATGGGTGCCGCTGGTCTATAAAGCCACGTACTGAACCGGAACGGGCACCGTTCTACGACGGTGCCCGCATAGAATCACGCCAGCGAAACATCCTTGGTTTCGGCATCAATCATCAGCGCTGCCGCAGCAGCAACCACAAGCAGACCGGCGAAGATGCCGATTGCCAGAACCAGCCCATCGGAAATTACCAGCGCCATCAGCGATGGTGCGAGCAGACCGGCAAGACGCGCCATCGCCCCCGCCGCCCCCATGCCGGTGGCACGCGAGGCTGTCGGATATAGCTCCGGCGTATAGGCGTAAAGTGCGCCCCATGTCCCGAGAAGCGCGAAGCTCATCAGCAACAAAGCGGCGCCGATCATGAGGTCGCCGTTGCCGACCACGAACAGTAGGCAGCCGAGCGCTGACAACAGGCAGAAGGTCACCAATGTCGGTCGCCTGCCCCATGCCTCGACACCATAGGCAGCCAGAACATAACCCGGCAATTGCGCCAGCGCGACCAGCACGAGGAACCCATAACCGCGCACGAAACCAAAACCATCGGCCGCCAGTTTCGGCGGCATCCAGGTGAAGACACCGTAATAGGAAATCGACACGAGGAACCAGATCGCCAGCATCATGATGGTGCGTTGACGCAGTCTTGGCGAAAACAGGCCGACACTTTTCACCACAGGCGGCGGCGTGAGGCTGATCTCCGGCCCCATTTCCGGTTTGCCGTTACCTCTCAATATATCGTTGATAACCCGCTTCGCCTCTTCCCCGCGCCCGCTGCGCAAAAGATATAGCGGCGATTCCGGTACCAGAAATCGTAAGCCAATGCCCAGAATGGCCGGCACGGCGTTGATGGCGAGAATATAACGCCAGCCATCTTCCAGCCCGGCAAGGCTGGTAGCCCATGCCGTCAACGCAACGATCAGCGTGCCGAGCGCCCAGAAACCCTCAAGCATAACCAGCCAGCGACCACGGTTTTTGGCGGGCAGGAACTCGGCCATCATCGCGTAATCGACCGGCAAGGTCCCACCGACGGCAAAACCGGTCAGGAAACGCAGCACGATCAGGCTGGTGAAATCAGGAGAAAAGACCGCCAGAGTGCCGAAAATCGCATCACAGCAGACGGTGAAGATCAGCACACGGCGACGGCCATATCGATCCGCCAGCTTGCCGCAGACGGCAGCGCCGATCAGCATGCCGAGAAAAAACAATGTACCGGCCTGTAGCGCCTGCGGCACCGTCAAACCAAAACTTTTGGCAATCGAGGCGGCAGTGAAACCCACCGCCAGAACCTGCATCGCATCCGCCGTCCACACGAGGCCGAAAATACCGAGCAGGCGGCGCTGGTAGGCACCCGTTCCTGCTCGATCCAAAGCCGCTTCGATGGAAATTCCCGTCATTCCAAAGCCCCTCCGGCGTGCATTATCCGTCGGCGACGTTTCGCCTGACGTGATGCGCGGCAAGATTTAGAGGGTTTGTTTTACGGGCGCCAGCCGATTTTGCCTTTCAGCCGTTCGGTCAGGTCGGATGCCATGGGCACGATCAGCACGCGGCCGGGATCAACCGGGCCTGGAAACTCCAGCGCGCCATAGGGCACCTTCTCGAAACCCAGCGGCATGTAATAGGGCGGATCGCCGACAAGGATCACGCCTTCCGAACCCTTACGCCGCGCTGCCTCGATGGCAATGCTCACCAGTTCCCGACCGATGCCCATGTTCTTGTGGGAGGGCCGCACGGCCAGAGGCCCGAGCATATGCGCCTTCACAGCTCCGGCCAGTACCGGCGTCATGCGCACGGAACCGATTGTTTCACCGTAATCGGTGCAGACGAAGGAAAGCGACCGGTCATGCGGCCCCTGTTCGCGGATGCGTGCCGCCGCCTTGACGAAACGGCCGGGACCAAAAGCCTCGGCATTGATCAGTTCGATGACGTCATCATGCGATGCGTCTTCCGTCAGGTATACGAGGTCGTGCTTTGCGAGGATTTGCGGAGCCATGGTGAACCGAAGCCGTAGAGAAAAGAGCGGACAGGACAAGTGATCTCGTTGACGCTTGATAAGCGTCTTGTCGAAAGATCAGCGTCGTCGCAGGGCTCTTGGCTGGGTCATTAATGTGTGGTTCCCGAAAATTGTGAAATGCCGGTTAGCAGGTTTTTTTTCGTCCGTCCAATGTAAAAACACAGCGTTCGCAATTTCACGCCTCGATATCCGCGACGGTTGGCGTATCTACACCTGAAAGGCAACGAGGGATTTCATTATGGGCATGCTCGTCGACGGTAAGTGGCAGGACGTGTGGTACGACACCAAGGCCACCAAGGGTCGGTTCGAACGATCACAATCCCAGTTCCGCAACTGGTTGACGGCGGATGGTACTGCCGGTCTCTCCGGTACGAGTGGCTTCAAGGCCGAACCCGACCGCTATCACCTCTACGTTTCCCTCGCCTGTCCGTGGGCGCATCGCACGCTGATCTTTCGCAAGCTGAAAAAGCTCGAAGACCTGATCTCGGTCTCCGTTGTTGATTACCTCATGCTGGAAAACGGCTGGGAGTTCAAAAAACCGGCGGGTGCAACCGGCGACGATCTCTATGGCCTCGACTACCTCTACCAGATCTACCTGAAGGCCGATCCGACCTATTCCGGCCGGGTAACGGTGCCGGTTCTGTGGGACAAACAGCAGCAGACCATCGTCTCCAACGAGAGTGCCGAAATCATTCGCATGTTCAACACCGCCTTCGACGGACTGACAGACTCGACGGATGATTTTTACCCGCAAGCGGCACGCAAAGACATCGATGCGCTGAACTCCACCATCTACGCAGCGGTCAATAACGGCGTCTATCGTGCCGGTTTTGCGACCACACAGGAGGCCTATGAAGAGGCCGTCGTCAAACTATTCGAAACACTGGACATGCTGGAACAACGGCTCTCTTCAAGCCGCTATCTGTTCGGAGATAGGACCACGGAAGCCGACTGGCGGCTGTTCACCACGCTCGTGCGTTTCGATCCGGTTTATGTCGGCCATTTCAAATGCAATATCCGCCGCATCGCCGACTACCCCAATCTCTCGGGCTATCTGCGCGATCTCTATCAGCAGCCGGGTATCGCCGACACGGTCAACATGGAGCATATCAAGGGCCACTACTACCGCAGCCACAAGACGATCAACCCGACCGGAATCGTGCCGGCCGGGCCTGATATCGACCTTTCCCTGCCCCACACACGCGAAAGTGTAGCGAAGGCCAGATGATGGCGCCCGAACCGGGCAGCAAGGTTTTGATCAGTTGAGCGCGACGCGCGACTTGCGGCGGCGCGCCAGTTCCTCTCTCGCTTCTTCCAATGCCAGACCTATGAAATAGGCCAGCATCACCTCATGTTCCTGCACTGCCAGCTTGTGCGTCGCCATCAGGTGGTCGATCGCCATTTCGATTTTACTCATATCCAGCTCCCCGTTTATTAGGACATGATGATCAACGAAAGATGCAGTTGCAAGCAACCAGCAGGTGAACATGTATCAGCTTAAATATCCTACCAGTAGTCTTCAACTTTCGTTTCGCCGGATAATTCTTTCAAACGCTTCAAAGTTGAATTGGTCACGCCTTCCGGCAAAGCGTCTATCGAGTAAAAACCGCTCTCCGCTATCTCCTTGTCAGGTAAACGCACGGAAAACTGTTTAACATTGACACGATACAAAAGAACATGATCGCGTTTACTGGCATTTTTATTGAAATAGGTTGAAAAAAGCTGGGGAACTCCAAGAATTTCGAGATTTCCTTCTTCGCGAAGTTCTTTAGCGAGCGCCGCCCGCACGGTTTCACCTCGCTCCACACCGCCACCGGGAAGATACCAGCCCGGCAAATAAGTATGGCGCACGAGAAACACCCTGCCCTCCTCATCGAAACAGGCGGCCCGCACCCCCAGCGTCATGCTGCGTGTCAAAAGAAAATAACGATGCAGCAGCCACACCATGATCCGTGTGCTTTTACGGGAAATTTCCGGGACGCCTTCATCACTCATACGCTTGCTCCTTGGGCCGGACGGCCCTATGTCATGACCCCATGTACAGGTTCGCGCATATTTCCGACATCCATCTCGGGCCGCTTCCGCAGTTAACCTTGCGCGAGCTTTTTTCCAAGCGGATAACCGGCTTCATCAACTGGCACCGCAACCGGCGCAAGCATCTGCTTGTCAACACGCTCGACCTGCTCCTCAGCGATATACGGGACCATCATCCCGACCACCTGATGATTACCGGCGACCTCGTCAATCTTGCGACCGAGATTGAAATCCGACTTGCGGGTGAGTGGCTGGAAAGCGTCGGCGAACCGTTGGCCACAACTGTCGTGCCGGGCAATCACGATGCCTATGTACCCGGCGCCCACGACAAGTCGGTGAGGCGCTGGTACCCATTCATCGCCGGTGACGACAGTCCAAAAGACTGGCCGGACGACGACCACGTTTTCCCGACCTACCGTCAGCGCGGACCGATCGCCATCATCGGCTGCTCCACCTCCCTGGCAACGCCACCCTTTTCCGCTACCGGTTTCTTCAGCTCGCGTCAGGCCCGCGAAACGGTGGAGCTTCTGAAAAAGGCGGGCGAGGAAGGCCTTTTCCGTGTCGTCCTCATCCACCATCCGCCGATCAGGGGCGCAGCGGCGCGCCACAAGCGCATGATCGGAATACGCCGCTTCAACGCGGCCATGTCCATGGGCGGTGCCGAACTTATCCTGCACGGGCACACCCATCTCGACACCGTACATTTCCTGAAAACCCATAGTGGTGGGCAGATACCGGTCGTCGGCATTGCATCGGCCTCGCAAGGCCCGGGCGGCCACAAACCGCGAGCCGCTTACAATCTCTTCACGCTGACCGGCGAACCCGGTACATGGAACCTGATCTGCGAACGGCACGGCCTGACCGAAACCGCCGATGCGATTGCACTCGACCACACGCGGCTATTTTACGGACACGACCCGAGGGAAACGCCCGTTCCGATGCCACAAGTGGTGCCGCTGCCATCATCATGACAGCCTGGCGAAAGCCAGAAATGTTTTTATATCGCAAATTCTCCCCATTCGCCTGCCAGTTTGCCACTCCAACGCATCGGACGGACATGACACTGCAGCCAGACCTGACGGACATCAGACGTGACCTCGTCTCCCTTTTGCCGCGGCTTCGACGCTTTGCGCTGGCGCTCTGTGGGCAACCGGACATGGTCGACGAACTGGTCGGGGATGCCTGCCTGCTTGCGGTCTTGAAGGCACCGCATTTCGAAAGCGGCAGCCGGCTTGAAAGCTGGGCTTTTTCACTGATCCATTCGGTCTGGCTGGAGCAATCGAAGAAACGTAAACAATCGAGCGACGAGGCTGCTGCCCATAACGGCTTTGCGGGATATCACGCCATCCTCGACCTCCCGGACGGCACTGCGACAAGCTTCCTTCTGGTCTGCGTCGAGGACCATACCTACGCGGAATCGGCGGCCATCCTTGGCATTGCAGCCGAAACGGTCGCCGCCAATGTCGTGAGCGCACGCCGGCATTTTTCCGCCCAAGTCGCCGACAATGCGGAGCGGAGAGCCTGATGCCCTCCTCCCAGACTGTGAGCATCGATTCGCGCCTCTCTGCCGCTCTCGACGGCGAACTCAACGACGCCGACAGAACAGAGATGGAAGCCTTGCTGGCCGGCAATGATTTGCAGGCGCGCGATGCGCAGGAGACACTGCGCCGCGGCAATGAGTTTGGCCTGCATGCCTTTGCCGAGGTTCTTCGCGAGCCGGTTCCACTGACCTTGGTGCGCACCATCAAGACGGCGACACCACCGCGCAAGGCGGTCCGCCTGCCGCAGGCGCAACGCCCGGAACTACCGTTCAAGCCGACGCGCCGTCAGGCGATCATAGGCTGCGTCATGGTTGCGCTCTTTGCCGGCGGTATCGGCTACATGATCGGCAGCCGCCCGCAGATGCAGACTTTTGCCGATCTCGCCATGCCGGTCACCAGCGGCTGGCTGGAAGATATCGCCACCCATCACAGGGTCTTTTCCCGCCAAACCGATCACCTCGTTGAAGTGCCGGCATCGGACAGCCCGCATCTCGTTGATTGGTTGATGGCGACCACCGGCGTCTCCTTCCGCGTTCCCGACCTCAGCGCCGACAAGCTTGAGTTTCTCGGTGGCCGCCTGTTTTCCGCAGCCGGCAAACCCGTCGGCCAACTCGTCTATCGCGACGAGGACGGTGCCATCATTTCGATCTGCTTTGCCCGCAATCTCGTCGGCAACGATCAGAACATGGCCGAACAGATCCGCGACGATATCGGCTTGATCGCCTGGCATCGCGATCAGACAGATTACGTCGTCACCGGCGCCTCCTCCGATGCCAATCTGGACAGTATCGCCGCCAAGGTCGCCGGCCGCATCTGAAGCCTCATTCACCTAATGACAAAACGGCCCGGGATTGCTTCCGGGCCGTTTTGTTTAGGTTTGACTTCGAAGGATCAGCGCTCGGCAATCACGCGGTTCGCCGCCGAAACGATCGCCTCAAGCGAGGCTGCCACGATATTGGTGTTCACACCGGCGCCAAACAGCTTTCCACCCGGGTGCTGCATCTCGACATAAGCGATGGCCGATGCGTTCGAACCGTGCTGCAGCGAGTGTTCGGAATAATCATTTACCGACATGTCGATGCCGAGATAGGTCGACAGCGCATTGATGAAACCGTCGATCGGACCCGTACCCTTGCCTTCGATCGCCTTCACCACACCATTGTCGGTGATCTCGGCGGAGACGACACGCACGCCCTTATGCTCGAGGCCTGCCGGAAAGGTCTGGTGATCTACGAACCTCAAGCGGCCCTGCGGCTGCTCGACATAACGCTCGATGAAACGATCATAGATGCGCTTCGAGGAAAGCTCCTTGCCCTCTTCATCGGTGATGCGCTGGATCTCTTCACGGAACTCCACCTGCAGGTTGCGCGGCAGGTTGATGCCGTAATCCTGCTGCAGGATATAGGCGATGCCGCCCTTGCCCGATTGCGAGTTGATACGGATGATCGCCTCGTAGGAACGCCCGACATCCTGCGGATCGATCGGCAGATACGGCACTTCCCAGACCGGGTGATTGGCGACCTTGATCGCCTTCATGCCCTTGTTGATGGCATCCTGGTGCGAGCCGGAAAACGCCGTGTAGACCAGTTCCCCGACGTAAGGGTGACGTTCCGGAATGACCATCTCGTTGGAATATTCGTAGACGTCCTTGATCCGCTCGATATCCGAGCAATCCAGTTCCGGATCAATGCCTTGCGTGAACATGTTCAGAGCCAGCGTGACGACGTCGACATTGCCGGTGCGTTCGCCATTGCCGAACAGCGTGCCCTCGACACGGTCGGCACCGGCCATCAGCGCCAGTTCAGTCGCAGCAATGCCGGTACCACGGTCATTGTGCGGGTGCAGCGAGATGATGACGTTTTCGCGGTTGTCGATATTGCGGCACATCCATTCGATCTGGTCGGCATAGATATTTGGCGTCGCCATCTCGACGGTGGATGGCAGGTTGAGGATCAGCTTGTTGTCGGCCGTCGGCTTCATTTCGGCGATGACGGCGTTGCAGATCTCCAGCGCCACTTCCAGTTCGGTGCCCGTAAAGCTCTCCGGAGAATATTCGAACCGGTAACCGCCACCGGCCTTGGCCGCCATGTCGGTGATCATCTTGGCCGCATCGACGGCGATCTGCTTGATGCCATGCACATCCTTGCCGAACACCACGCGGCGCTGCAGTTCCGACGTCGAATTGTAAAAGTGGATGATCGGCTTGTGTGCGCCTTCCAGCGATTCGAAGGTACGGGTGATCAGTTCCGGGCGGCACTGCACCAGCACCTGCAACGACACGTCTTCCGGCACGCCGCCCTCTTCAACGCACCAGCGAGCAAAGTCGAAATCGGTCTGTGAGGCGGAAGGGAAACCGATCTCGATTTCCTTGAAACCCATGTCCAGCAGCAGCTTGAACATGCGGGCCTTGCGGTCATGGCCCATCGGGTTGACCAGCGACTGGTTGCCGTCGCGCAGATCGACGGAACACCAGATCGGCGCCTTTTCGATGGTCTTGGAAGGCCAGGTGCGATCGGGAATGTTGATCGCGGGGTAAGCGCGGTATTTTACGCCTGCCGACTGCATGCCCTTGGTGGATGCGGAAATCTTGCTGTCCATGTCTTTCGTCCTTCGCGTCTTATCCGCAGGAGCAGTCTGCTCGATTCCGTCAACGGCAATCCGACTGCGGATTCTGGACCTTATGGTCCTATTTCATTTCAGGGATTTGATGCGAGGAGCTCTTACGCCGGCGGGCTTTGTCGGCCGCCGGGCGCTCCTCAACGGACCCGGCAACCGAGTGTAAGGTCGAGGCTAAGAAGCGAGAGAGGCGCGAAAACCGTCGCCCCGGCAGCGGTGCTGCGGGCTGCAAAACGGTCAAACATGATCGCGCCTGTCATGGTCATGAGCGAATCTATAGCGGCGAGGAACGGATGTGGCAAGAACGGCTTTTTGACTTTTGGTACGCCCCAACCAACCTACCAGCGCCGGCCTCTCAGAAAAACGATCGCCGATGCCATCAGAAAGGCGATGGAAAACACGCTCCATATTGCACCGCCCGACGTCAGGTTGGCGCCATCGGGCGTCATGCAGCTCGACTGCGACGCGGCGATACAATCGCGCCAGAGCCAATAACGATCAAAGAACAGCCAGCCGAAAGCGAGACCAATCGCCAAGAGGAGAAGTCCGGCAAACGACCGCCGCATCAGCGTTTTCCAAAACCCTTGGACACACGCATGAGCCACAGCATCAGCCCACCGGCCACCAGCCCCCAGAACGCCCCGGAAATACCGGCAAATGTCGTCCCTGACGCAGTCACCAGAAAGGTGATCGCCGCCGCTTCCCTTGCTGCCGGATCATGAAACGCCGCATGTGCCGCATTCGACAGCGCCCCGATCAGGGCAAGCCCCGCCACGGCCTGCAACAGGATCGGCGGTGCAAGCGAAACGAAGGCGATAATGCCGCCGGCGATCAGGCCAAGCACGATATAGGCGCCACCGCCGATAACCGCCGCCCAGTAACGGCGTTTCGGATCGGGATGCGCATCCTCGCTCGCACACATCGCAGCGGTAATCGCCGCAAGATTGACGGGCACGCTGCCGAAAAAGGCGATGATGGCGGAAAAGACGCCGGTCGAAGCAAATAGCGGTCCGGGCGGTGGCTCGTAACCATGCGCCTTGAGAATGGCGATGCCGGGAATGTTCTGCGACGCCATGGTAACGATGAACAGCGGCAGCGCCACCGAGACGACACCATGCCATGTGAATACCGGCGTCACGAATTCCAGTTGCGGATGAATGGCTGCCCCGACCCGCGCCATAGCGTCCGGCGGCAGGTCGACACCGAAGATGAGCACGAGAACGAAAGCCGCCAGCGCCGATGGCACCGCGCATAGCCGCCAACGGGTCACCACCAGCATCCATGCCAGCACGATCGGCAGGCCGAACCACGGATTGAACGCCACTGCCTTCACCGGCGCAAGGCAAAGGCCGAGCAGAATGCCGGCAAGCATGGCATTGGCCAGCGGCGTCGGGATCAGCCGCACCGCCCGCCCAAACGCCGGCAACAGCCCTGTCAGCGTGATCAGCAGCCCGCAGATGACGAAGGCACCGACTGCCGCTGGAAACCCGCCTTCGATCATGCCGGTCGTTGCCAGAAGGGCACCACCCGGCGTCGTCCATGCCATCATGATCGGCATGCGATGACGAAACGAAAAGAACACGGCTAACACGGCCTGCGCCACACAGACGGCCAGCAGCGCGGATGCCACCTGATCCGGCGTCGCGCCCATCGCGCCAAGTCCCTGCACGATAACGGCAAACGAACTGACGAACCCGACAAACGCGGTCAGCAGGCCCATCAGCAGAGCGGGTACGGAAAAGTCTTTCAGCATATGGCAGGATCCGTCTCTAGAAGGAGACAGCAGGAGCACAGGATTTGACGGCAGGCAAGTCCGCCCGAAGACGCCGGGGTACGCCCCCGAACAGAAAGCTTTTCCACAGCCGAAAACATCAGCGCCGCCTTATACGTGCGGGCATATCAGTTCCGACAAACAAACATCAGAATAAATTAAATTCTCTACCCGATATTGCCGGCATATTTCATCGAACATTTGGATGTTTCTATTGTCGTCGACGACCACGCTCAGAACGCTCTTTTCCGGCCGTCTGCATCACTTCGGTTACTTTCTGCCGACAGTTCTGGTCATGGCGATCGTGAGCTTGGGTATCCTACGCGTTGTTCAGGATGAGCATGAACGTTTCATGTCCGCGCAACGGCTCACGGCATCGGAACAGCTGGGACAGGTCGCGGCGAGACTGGAAACCAACATCCATGGCAACGTCAATCTGATCCACGGCCTTGTCGCCGCGATATCGGCCAATCCGTCGATCACACAAACGCAGTTTTCCACGCTTGCGGAAAAGATCTTTGCCAACCCCTCGCAATTGAAGAACGTCGCGGCCGCACCCGATCTGGTCGTGCGGATGATCTACCCGTTGGCCGAAAACAGGCAGATCATCGGCCAAGACTATCAGGCGGACGCGAAGCGGTCCGGATCGGTTTTCGAGGCCATCAAACGCCGGAAGGCGACACTCGCCGGGCCGGTCAAACTGGTTCAGGGCGGCAGCATGGGCCTGTTTGCGCGTTATCCCGTCTTCTCCGCCTCCAATGGCCATTTCTGGGGCGTAGTCTCCACTGTGATCGATGTTGACAGACTGCTGCACGACAGCAATGTCGGCACCGAATGGCAAAAACTCGACATCACCATTGCCCGTCGTCCACATCCAATGGCCAAGGATGCCTTCTTCGGCGATGTCTCGCTGTTCTCGCAGGATACAGTGCGCGCGACGATCGAGCTTGGTTACGACACGTGGTACCTGGCAGCAGTGCCAAAGGCTGGCTGGCAGACCACACCGCCGCAGATCGGCAGGCTTTATGCCTATGCCACCTTGATCGGCATCGCCGTCATCGTCCCGATGATCTGGGTCGGCCTGTTGATGCGCCAGCGCCATGGCCATGTCGATACGCTGGAGCAGCGCGAAGAGGAACTCGAAGGCCTGCATCATCGACTGGCGCTCGCCCTTGAAGCCTCGGAAGTCGGCGTGTGGGAATACGAACCTTCCAGCAAGCGGATGTTCTGGGACCGCCGCCTTCGCGAGCTCTATGCCGCGCCGGAGGAACGCGACGTCTTCACTTACGAAGACTGGCGCAAACGCATTCACCCTGATGACATGCAAGCCATGGAAACCCTGATCCTGAACAGGGAGGAGAATTCGGTGCCCTCCACACCCGAATTCAGGATTGTCACGCCGGATGGCGAAATCCGCCATATCCGCTCGAACGGCAAGTCCTACACGACCAAGGGCGGCATCGAGCGACTGGTCGGCGCCAATTGGGATGTCACTCGCGATATCACCCTGCAGACGGAACTGCGCGACGCCCGCACCCGCGCCGAAGCACAGAACGAACAGTTGCGCGCCACCCGTCGCACGCTTGAACATCAATCCCTGCACGATGCGCTGACCGGATTGCCGAACCGTCGTTTCCTCGACCAGTTCATGGATGCATCCGGTTCGCCCTCCCCCAATCATCGGCTGGCCTTCATCCATTTCGACATGGACCGCTTCAAGGAAGTCAACGATACGCTCGGCCATGCGGCTGGCGACGAGGTGCTGCGGCAGACCACGAGCCGCCTACAAACCCTTCTCCATGGCGATGAAATCGCCTCGCGCATCGGCGGTGATGAATTCGTTATCGTCACCAGCGGCGCAGAACCGGAAGAGCGTGCGATGGAATTGGGACGAGCCATCGTCAAGGCCTTGGCAACGCCCATCGTCATCGATGGTCACGAATGCCATGTCGGCTGCAGTGCCGGTGTCGCGGTGCAAACGGCGGCGGGCGAAGACCCGAAACAGCTGCTGATCAATGCCGACGTCGCCCTCTACGAGGCCAAGAAGCGCGGCCGCAACCGCGCCGAAATCTTTTCCGAAAACCTGCTTGCCGCCGCGATCCATACAAAGCGCAGTTCCGACGAACTGCTGGTTGCGATCGAAAACGACGAGATCGTGCCATTCTTCCAGCCCCAGTTCGATGCCCGCACGCTGGATATTGTCGGCGTCGAAGCCCTGGCACGCTGGCAACATCCGACCCGCGGTATTCTCACGCCCGACAAGTTCCTCGATATTGCCGAGGGCCTGCATCGCTCCGGCGATATCGATGCCATCATCCTGCAGAAGGCGCTGTTTCAGGCCACCCGCTGGCGCGCTCGTGACCTCAACATCCCGCATGTATCGGTCAACATTTCGGCGCAGCGCCTGAAGGACGAGACCCTGCTGGCGCAGGTGGAGAGCCTCAACATTCCCAAGGGCAGCCTGTCCTTCGAACTTCTGGAATCGATTTCTTTCGATGGTCAGGACAAGGCACTGCGCTCGGTTATCGGCCAGTTGAAGGAACTCGGCATCGATATCGAGATCGACGATTTCGGATCCGGTCATGCCTCGATCGTCAGCCTGCTCGATCTCGACCCGAAACGCCTGAAGATCGATCGCCGCCTGATCATGCCGCTGCAGGCCTCTGGTTCGCAGCACCGCCTGGTGGCCTCCATCATCGAAATCGGTCGCAGTCAGGGCATCGAGATCGTTGCGGAAGGTGTCGAGACGATGGAGCATGTCGAGATCCTGCGCAATCTCGGCTGCCATGCCTTGCAGGGATATGCCTTCGCAAAACCGATGTGCGCCGAATCCTTCGTGCAGTTTGTCGAAAACTGGCAGGGGGAACGTGGCGACCTGTTTTCCCACATCCGCCATTCGGCCTGATCAGCCGTCACCTACAGGCATAAAAAATCCCCCGTCAGCGTTGCTGGCGGGGGATTTTTATCATTCGTTCGATGCGAGCTGGATCAGATTTCCGACTGGCTCGTGATGATCTTGGAAACCAGACCGTATTCGACCGCATCTTCGGCGCCGAGCCAGTAATCGCGGTCGATGTCCTTTGCGATCTTTTCTTCCGACTGGCCAGTGGCCTTCGCAAAGATCTTGATCAGGCGCTGGTTCATCTTGATGATTTCGCGGGCCTGGATCTCGATGTCGGACACCATGCCGCGCGTGCCGCCGGACGGTTGATGAAGCAGGAAGCGGGTGTTCGGCAGAGCGATACGGCGTTCCTTCGGAACCGAAACGTAGATCAGCGCGCCGGCGGATGCGACCCAGCCGGTACCGATGATCCAGACCTTCGGCTTGATGAACTTGATCATGTCATGGATCGAATCGCCCGATTCCACGTGACCGCCTGGCGAGTTCACGTAGATGCGGATGTCTTCGTCGCTGGCAGCAGCAAGGGCAACCAGCTGGGTGCAGACCTTCTGCGCCAGTTCCTGGGTGATGCCGCCATAGATGAAGATCGAGCGGGACTTGAAGAGATTGGCTTCAGTCTCCTTGCCGAGCGGCAATTCCTTCGTCTTGTCGTCTTCGTTTTCGTCGTTCATCAGTGTCTCCAGCATGGACGTGTCGATACCGGACATAATGCGTTCGTGTCGTTAAAACAATGTGCGAATAGGCTTAAGGTGAATTCCTTATCATCGGTTTATCCCCGGCATTTTGCCCATGGACGCCGAAATCCGATCTCCCTAATCTTGCCCACAGACCGGCTGCGCCGTCATCGTCACAGCGGCCCGGGCATCAAGGGGAGCAACAATGTCCATATTCAAACGCCTTTCTCTCACCGCCGGCATTTTCGCAGCGGCCACGGCACCCGCCTTCGCGCATCTCAATCCCGAAGAACATGGATCCTTCATGGCGGGATTTTCGCACCCGTTGTTCGGGATGGATCATATCCTGGTCATGGTCGCGGTCGGCCTATGGGCAGCGCAGATTGCGCAGGGCAGCGATAACCGCCGCGCACTCTGGACGGTTCCGGCAGCTTTCGTCGGCACGATGGCGCTGGGTTTTGCCGTTGCCGTGTCCGGCATCGACCTACCCTTCGTTGAACCCGCCATCCTCGCATCGGTCATCGCGCTCGGTCTGTTCGTCGCCATGGCGGTCAGATTGCCGGTTGCGGCATCGGCCGCCATTGTTGCAATCTTCGCGCTGTTTCATGGTCACGCCCATGGCGGTGAACTTGGCACCGCCGGCGCACTGCAATTCGGCCTCGGCTTTGTGATTGCCACCGCCCTTCTGCATGTCGCAGGCATAGCGCTCGGCCTCGGCATCGCCCGGTTCAGCCCCTACATTGCGCGCGGCCTCGGCGTTGTCACCGCCCTTCTCGGCCTGTCTCTGGTATTCGGCTAAGCGCTCATTTCGCCGCACCCCAGATTACCGAAATGTAAGGGATCGTCGCTTTGAAAAGCCAC
Organism: Endobacterium cereale; assembly: GCF_009617585.1. Classification (GTDB taxonomy): domain Bacteria; phylum Pseudomonadota; class Alphaproteobacteria; order Rhizobiales; family Rhizobiaceae; genus Neorhizobium; species Neorhizobium cereale. The sequence continues at coordinate 211,718 of NZ_WIXI01000051.1, forward strand.
GATCCCTTCCTAGTTCAGGTGATATATCATCGCCAAGGAGGCAGATATGTCACCCGAAGAACACCAGCTTCTCACCACATTGTTTGACCGCGTCGAGACCGCATCCTCCACCCCGCGTGATCGCGATGCGGAAGCACTGATCGAGGAACGGACACGTCGGCAACCCTATGCCGCCTATTACCTCGCGCAAGCCGTCATCGTTCAGGAAAAAGGACTGGAAGCAGCCTCTCACCGCATTCAGGAACTGGAGGCGCGTGTGCATGACCTTGAACATTTCGGCGGCGGCCAGCGTCAGGAAAACGGCGGTTTTTTAAGCTCCATTTTCGGCAACAGCGACCGGCCGCGGCAGGATAACGACGTCGCCGGGCCATGGAGCAACGAGAAGCCGGACCGCATTGACGTTCCGAACCAGGGCTATCGCGGCAACAGCGTTTACGACAATTCCGACTATCGACCGACGCAGCAGGCAGGTGGCCCGTGGAGCAGTGGCCAGTCATTTGGCGCTCAGCCCTCTGCACCGTCTGCCGGTGGAAGTTTTCTGCGCGGTGCTCTCGGCACGGCTGCGGGCGTCGCCGGCGGCATGCTGCTCGCCAATTCACTCTCCGGCATTTTCGGCAATCATGTTTACGGCCTCGGCTGGGGTTCTCCGACGGAAGGCGCCGCAGCCTTTGGCGGCGCACCGACCGAAGAAACGGTCATCAACAACTATTATGGCGATACCACCGACGACAATGACGGCGAGAAGGCATCCAACGATGGTCAGGATGATAACGACATCCGGCAGGCCGATTATGCTGACAATGACGATGACGGCACGTCGGATTTCAGTTCGGACGATTTCGGTTCGAACAACGACAGTCTCGACATCTGAGAAAGAGAAAACGGATGGCATCCGCCGCATCGGTTGCCATCCGCCCGGCGCCCCCGCCTATTTCCTCTTCACTTATATACAAAACGCTCGCCCCGCGCATTGATCAACGCCAGATCCGTGCCGTCCAGCGTAACAATCCGGTCGCAGCGATAACCGCCGCGATCGAACGTGACGCAAACCTGACCATCGGCAATCGTATAGTTTCCCGTCGAAGCCGTGCCGTAACTGTAGCGGCCATCCGTCGAGTAGGTCATGACGCCGATCAGCGTTCGCCCCACGGCCGCTCTTTCAATCTCGGCCCTTGTGGCAGGACGTTCGACGGGCTGGATTGTCAGGACGGACTCCACAGGAAGCACGGAAAAAAGCATGCCTGCGATCAATTCAAGCATTCGGGTTCTCTCTACGCCACCTGCGCGACAGTAGAGCTTAAAAAGACCCTCGTCGCATCCCCTGCATTGGGGAGGCGACATTATTTTAGATCATTGTGTTTCAAGCGTCACAAACCGGACGCGTCACCGACTGCCTTCAACCGCGGCCACGATAGGTCGGAACGCCCTGATCCGGCAGCCAGACACCAGCCGGAACGTCGCCGGTCTGCCAGAACACGTCGATCGGAATGCCGCCGCGCGGATACCAGTAGGCACCGATCCGCAGCCATTTCGGGTTGAGCAGGTCGACGAGGCGCTTGGCAATATAGACCGAGCAATCCTCATGGAAGGCGCCGTGATTGCGGAAAGACGTCAGAAACAGTTTTAGCGACTTCGATTCCACCAGAAAGGCGTCCGGAATGTAATCGATAACGATATGCGCGAAATCCGGCTGGCCGGTCATCGGGCAGAGCGAGGTGAATTCCGGCGCGGTAAAACGCGTCACGTAATTTACGCCCTGATTGCTGTTGGGCACACGCTCCAGCACGGCCTCTTCCGGGCTTTTGGGTGCATCCACCTGCTTGCCGAGCTGCGACAGCCCGCTGACATCCGTCATCGTCATTTGCCTGTTCCTTCGATTTCGACAGTCTGTCCATGCGCATGTTCGCCCTCGGGCTCGACATGGATCGCCAATGTGGCGCCGGGAATAACCTCTTTGATCGCATCTTCCAAGCGGTCGCAGATTTCATGCGCCTCACGCACGGTCATTTTTTCCGGCACGACGAGATGAAAATCGATGAAGGCGGCTGCCCCGGCCTGTCGCGTTTTCAGGTCATGGACATCGAGCGCCCCACCGCAATGTAAAGCAATCGCTTCGCGCACCGCCGCCTCTTCCTCCGGCTCCAGCGCCTTGTCCATCAGCCCGCCCAGCGAATGGGTGATGACCTTGTAGCCCTGCCAGAGAATGTTGATGGCGACAAAGATCGCGAGCAGCGGATCGAGAATGGCATAGCCGGTGAGGACGGCGAGAACCAGGCCGACAAACACGCCGGCCGACGTCACCACATCCGACATGATATGCTGGCCATCCGCCGTCAACGCCACCGAGCGATGCGCCCTGCCTGCATGGATCAGCTTGGTGGCCCAGACAGCGTTGATCGCGCCGGCAATCGCATTGATGCCAAGACCAAGCCACGGCGCTTCCGGCATGGCGGGCGCCATCACCGCCTGCCACGCTTCCTGAATGATCAGAAGCGCTGCAACGACAATCAACACGCCTTCGAGGACCGCCGAAATATATTCTGCCTTGTGATGCCCGAACTGGTGGTCATGGTCCGCCGGCCGCTGCGCATACCGGATAACGAAATAGGCGATGAAAGCGGCAGCGACATTAACGAGCGATTCCAGACCATCCGACAGCAACGCCACCGAGCCGGTGACCCACCATGCGGACAGTTTCAGGCAAAGCACGCCGATCGAAATCGGAATGCCCCACATTGCCAGCCGCTCGACGGTTTTATCGTCCTTCACCACGTCCGAATTCTCCAAATGCGTCTGCGAATGATTTGCAGGACGCCATCCCTGAAACGACGAAACCGCCGCAGCGAGATGATCTCGCTGCGGCGGTTTCGAATTGAACGGTGATATGGCTCAAGGCCGATGATTTGTCAAAAGGAATGCGTCAGCAAGGCATTTGACACATTACATAACAGGTTATATATCGCGTTATAAATCAGATTGGAGACCCTATGCTGCACGATATCGTTCGTGATTTCGGACATCTGACTCTCGGCACACGCTTGCGCCGCGTCGGAGAGATGCTGCAGGCAAATACCCAGCAGATCATGCAGGCACATGGTGTCGATCTGCCTGCCGCACATTACCCCTTCCTCGCCGCGCTTGACCGCAACGGCGCATTGAGCGTCGGGGAACTGGCCGATGTCATCGGCATCACCCAGCCCGGAGCGACCCGGACGATCGGCCAACTGGCGGAAGCCGGTTTTGTCGAGATCGCGGCCAGCGAGACCGACCAGCGTCGCAAGCAGGTGACATTGACCGAGAGCGGCGAAAAACTGGTGGCGTTTGCCAAGGAAAACATATGGCCGGGCGTCGAAGCCGCTGTCCGCGACATGTGCACCGGGCTGGAAGGTTCCTTTCTGGATCAACTCGCCGCCATCGAGGATGGGCTGAAAAAACACCCACTGATCGAACGATACAACAGCAAAAACGAACCGCCATCGGACCGGAAACAGACATGAGCCATATCCTCGATCGCCCGGCATGGAACGCGCTGGAAACGGTCCATGCGCATCTTGCAGAGGGCACGCCTCTGGCGAAGCGTTATCCGTCCTCGATCGTGCCTTTCGCCGCAACGATGGACGACACGCCGGAAAGCCTTGCGGCTCTTGCCGAGCTTGGACAAAATTTCGAAACGCTGGCTCTGGTTGAAGCGGCGCCGATTGTCGTGCCCGGTGGTTTCGACATGCTGATCGACAGCATGCTTCTGCAGATGGTCGCAGACCGTCCGTTCGAGCGCGTGAGCGATCCCCGTGTCGAAGCGCTCGGTGAAAAGGATGCGGACGACATGCTGGCGCTCGCTACATTGACCAGACCGGGACCGTTCACGCTGGGCGCCCAGAAACTGGGACAATTCTGGGGTATTCGCATCGACGGGCAGCTGGTCGCCATGGCCGGCCAGCGCCTGCGGCAGCCCGGCTATGCCGAACTCAGCGGCCTGTGCACGCATCCGGATTTGCAGGGGCGAGGACTGGGCAAGACAATGCTGCGCTATGCAGCCGGTGAAATATCCGCGGCCGGCGACACGGTCTATCTGCATTCCTACAGCCACAACCTGACGGCCGTCTCTCTTTACAAGGCGATGGGTTTTGAACCGCGCCGTGAGATGTATTTTCGTCTGGTCAAGCGAGCCCAGCAGGCTTAAGTCAGGATCATCGCCATCAGCACGCTATCGATATAACGGCCATCGATGCGGATGGCATCGCGCGCAAGTCCCTCATGCGCGAAGCCAACCTTTTCATAAAGAGCGATGGCTCGAAAATTGTCCGCATGCGCATGCAGTTCCACGCGGTGCATGCCGGTGGCCTTCGCCGCCTCGATGGTGGCAAGCATCAGTTTGCGCCCCAATCCCCGGTCGCGATAACCGGGGATGATGCCCATGCCGAGCACACCGCAATGCGCCTGTGCCGCGCGGGCACCACGGCGAATATCGCACCAGCCGACCACCTTGCCATCGGCCACCGCCACCATATGCGGATGCCCGGCCGCGATATTGTCGCGAACGAAAGACAGCATCGCCTCGACAGGCGGCGCCTCGGTAAACACCAGATATTTTCGCTCACGCGCGACCATGTCGAGGGCCTCGCGAAAACCCTCGACATGGTCTTCACGGATCGCCTCGATAACGATGTCGCTTGTCATGGCCATGCCTCCTCGCATTGGCAAAGTCCTGCAATCACTCGACAACGAGCCCACTCCTCTCAACATCTTTCGACGTGACAACGGCCACGAGACGACCGGTTACACTCTTCACCGGCACAAAGCCGTTATCGCCAAGCTGGTCGGGGTATCGGCTGTCGGCTGAGTTGTGCCTGTTGTCGCCCAGCACGAAATAATGCCCTTGCGGCACATGAAACGGCCCGGCGTCATCCGTTTCAACGGTCGACGGTTTTTCCGTCATGCCGATGCTGTAACGACGGCCCTCCGGCGTCGTTTCCGTCAGAACACGGGCAGCGCCGCCGCCGAGCACCTCGAAAGATTGCCCCGTCGCCGCCTGAGAAAACGCGCGTCCATCGACAAATACAACGCCGCCTTTCAACTCGACGGTTTCGCCGGGTAGGCCGATCAGCCGCTTCACATAGGTTACGGGCTTGTCTGAATAGGCGGTCTTCGCATCGAACAGAATGATATCGCCTCGCTGCGGCGTCTCGTCAGCGCGATAGGCTTGGCGGGCGATCAGTTCCCGTTCACGCACGGTCGGCGCCATCGATGAAGAAGGCTGCACCTGCATCTTCAGACCGCAATTGTCCTGCTTGAATTTTACCGCGTCGCAATCGGCAGGGACAACGGCAGATATGCCGGCGGCCGTTTTTCCGAGTGACATTTCCAGCCGCCGGGAATCGGTCTCCCAAATACCGATACTCCCCAGCAACACCGGATATAAAGGCCGAAGGACCTCGACAAATCCATCGATGCGTTCAGCTGCCGGTTCGGCAACCGCTGGCAGAGGCACAAAAACCAAGCCTGCCAGCAGCATATTCCAATGCAATCCTGAGCGCACATCGATCTCCCGTCAAATCTGCGAGGGATCTAGGTCAGCGACACCGTTTTGCCACCCACCGAAACGCGTCAAACAATCACGCCGCCTTCGTCTCGCGCTTCCGTGCCAGATGCGCCACGACATTCTCGATCATCCGCATGCCGGCATCGCCGCCCAGTGACATGATCGATTCCGGATGGAATTGCACCGCCGCGATCGGTTCCTTGGCGTGCTCGATGCCCATGATCGTACCATCCTCGCTTTCGGCGGTGATGATGAAATCGCGGTCGAGCGTCGCCGGATCGGCAAAGATCGAATGGTAACGGCCAACCGTCACTTCCTTGGACAGACCGGAAAACACGATGCCCGGCTCCAGCACGCGGATGCGCGACGGCTTGCCATGCATCGGAATGGCGAGATGACGCAACTCGCCGCCATAGGCTTCGGCCAAGGCCTGCAGGCCGAGGCATACGCCGAAAATCGGCAGGTTGCGGGCACGCGCCGCCTTGATCGTCGCCTTGCAGTCAAAATCCTTCGGGTTGCCCGGACCGGGGGACAACACGACGAGATCGGGATCGATACGGTCAAAGATTTCCTGCGGCACCGGTGTGCGCACGGTCGAGACCTCGGCACCGGTCTGGCGGAAATAATTGGCGAGCGTGTGGACAAAACTGTCCTCGTGATCGACCAGCAGGATTTTCACACCTTCACCGACCTTGGCGACGTCTCGGCCGACCTTGCCGGAATTGCCGGCACGAGCATCACGGATTGCGGAAATCATGGCGGATGCCTTCAGTTCGGTTTCGGCCTCTTCCTCTTCCGGGTTACTATCGTTGAGCAACGTCGCCCCTGCCCGTACCTCGGCAATACCGTCCTTGATGCGGATGGTGCGCAAAGTCAGACCCGTATTCATGTCGCCGTTGAAGCCGACCATGCCGATCGCGCCGCCATACCAGGCGCGCGGGCTGCGTTCGTTCTGCTCGACAAACCGCATCGCCCACAGTTTTGGCGCACCGGTGACGGTCACGGCCCAGGCGTGGGAGAGGAAACCGTCGAAGGCGTCCATGTCCGGCCGCAGACGGCCCTCAATATGGTCGACCGTGTGAATGAGACGCGAATACATCTCGATCTGACGGCGGCCAATGACTTTTACCGAACCCGGCTCGCAGACGCGGCTCTTGTCGTTGCGATCGACATCCGAACACATGGTCAGTTCGGACTCATCCTTCTTAGAATTCAGCAGTTTCAGGATCTGCTCGCTATCGGCGATGGCATCCTCGCCACGCTTGATCGTACCGGAGATCGGGCAGGTCTCGATGCGACGGCCCGACACACGCACGAACATTTCCGGCGAGGCGCCGACCAGATATTCCTGATGACCGAGATTGATGAAGAAGGAATAGGGCGACGGATTGATCGCCTTCAGGCGATTGGAAATCTGCGACGGATTGCTGTCGCAACGCTCCATGAATTTCTGGCCCGGCACGACTTCAAAAAGGTCCCCACGGCGAAAACTTTCCTTGGCGCGCGTGACGAGCGCCGCATATTCGCCCGGCTTGTGGTCGCCCTTTGGCGGGATGACATCGGTGCGCTGGAACGGATCGGGCGCAATCTCCGATGCCTTGCCCTCGGTCGTCACACCATCCTTTGAAAAATCGTAGCGGTCGACCCAGGCCTTTGCCGCATGGTGGTCGACGACGAGAATCTCGTCCGGCAGAAACAGAACCATGTCGCGCTGGTCTTCCGGGCGCGCCATCGACAGCTTGATCGCATCGAACTGGAAGGCCAGATCGTAACCGAAGGCACCAAAAAGGCCGATGGCGCTGTCCGCATCCGAATAGAACAGATCGACCACCGCGCGCAGGACCGTAAACACGGTCGGCATTTTCGAGCGTTCTTCCTCGGTAAAGGCGCGGGTCGGCTCATTAACGGTGAGGTCGAGGCGGCGGGCGCTGCGTTCACCAAGCGTCAGGTCGGCTTCCTTCGCGAGACGGTCGGCGACGAAATCGAGAAGCACTTCACCGCGACCGTTATAGGCTTCGATCCAGACCTTTCCGCCATTCGAGGAGAAACCCAGCGGCGGATCGGCAATTGCGGTATCCCAACGGGTGTAACGGCCCGGATATTCGTAATTGGAGGAAAACACCGCGCCGCGGCGTTCGTCCAGCCGGTCGACATAGCTGCTGATCGCAGTCGCATATTCCGCCGGCCGACGCTGGCGGCGAACGTTGATGCCGCCCCGCGTCGAATAACTTTCCGAACCGTCGTCTTCGATAACCGTAACCATATTCCGCCTCTGAAGTGGGTGCCCTTCCCATTCGGCGGCTCAACAAAAAAGCCGCCTCGTGGTTCGGGCGGCTTGTCGTCGTCTTGTCGATGGACATGACTGGTCAAGGCCGCGTTAGCGTGCCCACCACCAGTTAGCAATGTTCATCGAGTTGATCATGGAGCGAATTGTTAGCGTGGCTTTGAAAACCATGCAAGCGGATTCCTGCCGCAATTTTATTGCCGTTTCGATGCGACCAAATCAGCGCCGTTTGCGTTTCCCTCCTCGCCGGACATCCGAAATCGGGTTGCCGTAGATGAAAGGACCGATGAAGGATGAAGCAAATCCTTTGCATTTTTGCCTGCCTGCCGCTTGCTCTTGGGGCAGCAATGCCTCCGCACGCTCCGGTTCCAGCCGTCGAGCGAACGGACGCCGTGCCCATCAATGCCTTCGACCGTTTCATGAAGGATATCGGGGTCAAAAAGCAATCATCCCGACCAAAATCCTCTGAGCGACGTCGGGCACGCCCGCCGCGTGCAAAAAGCGCGGTGCCGGCTGCACCGGCCTTGGCGGTCGTTCCGGTTCCGACCCCGAAGCCGGGCGACAATGCTGCGCCTACGACAGCAGGCGAAGAGAAAAAGCCCCTGGAACCACAGGGCACGGAAACACCAGTGACACGTCCGGCAGTGCCCGAGAGCGCAGAAAAACCACCGGTCACGACCGCCGAGCCCCCAGCTCCGCCCACCGAACAGCCGGACGCGGTAGAAGTTCCAAAACCCCTTCCCAAACCGGAGGTGCCGGCACCGGACAAGGCGGCCGAACCGGAAGACGCAGGCACAGGCACGACCGAACAGAAAGCGGACGACGCCAAGCCTACCTCCAAAGAGGATGAGCCCAAGGCCGAAGAACCGCAAAAAGCCGACCAGCAAAAGCCGGAGGACGACAAGAAGAACGAAGAGGAAAAGGCCGAAACCCCTCCCCCTCCACCGCTCGAAAAGGAAGATCCTGAAGAGTTGAAAGCCTGCCTCGCCGATCTGACGGCGCTCGGAACCAAGTTCGAGACGATCCCCGCCATCACTGGCGAGGAACCGGGCTGCGGAATAGAACAACCGATCGCGGTGAAGGAAATTCTACCCGGCGTCGACACTGGTGGCGCGCAGATGCGCTGCGAAACTGCCCATGCGCTGGCCACCTGGATGAAAGACAACGTCCAGCCGGCGATGAATGTCGCCATGCCGGGCCGCAAGGTTACCGGCATCGTGCCCGGCTCCACCTATGCCTGCCGCCTGCGCAATAGCGCCTCAAGTGGCAAGGTGTCGGAACACGCGCGTGGAAATGCCATCGATGTCGCCGCCTTCAAGCTCGACAATGGCGAAAAATTCGAGATGAAACCGCGCGAGGAGGATTCAACGCTCGAAGGCGCTTTCCAGCGTGCAGCAACCGCCGCAGCCTGTCTGTATTTTTCCACCGTGCTTTCACCCGGCAGCGATGCGACCCATCAGGATCACCTGCATCTCGACGTGCTCGATCGCAAGAACGGTTACAGGTATTGCCGATGACCGGCCAAGGCCTCAGCCAATCGATACTGCGTCATCCTCGGGCCTGTCCCGAGGATCTAACTACGCCAATGATTTCCAGCCATTGCAGATCCTCGGCACAAGGCCGAGGATGACGGCGGAGGCGTGCGGCCTCAAAACAGCCCTTCGATATAACCTTGATCGTTGAGAACAATCCGCTCGGCCGCCGGCGAACGCGGCAGGCCCGGCATGGTCATGATCTCACCGGTAATGGCAACAACAAAACCGGCGCCGGCCGACAAGCGCACTTCACGCACCTGCACGACATGGCCTTCAGGCGCACCGCGCAGTGCCGGATCGGTCGAGAAGGAATATTGCGTCTTGGCCATGCAGACGGGCAGGTCGCCATACCCCTGCTCTTCCCAGACTTTCAGCTGGTCACGCACCGCCTTGGTCGCCGTCACTTCGCCGGCATGATAAATCTTGGCGGCAACGGCCTCGATCTTTTCCATAAGCGGCATGTCGTCGGGATAGATCGGCTCGAATTTGGCCGTGCCAGACTGCGCCATTTCGACGACCTTCCAGGCCAGTTCCTCGATGCCGGCAGACCCTTCCGCCCAGTGACGGCAGAGGATCGCCTCGGCACCCAGATGGGCCACATAGTCCTTCACCGCCTGAACTTCGGCATCGGTATCGGAAATAAAGTGGTTGATGGCAACGACGACCGGCACGCCGAATTTGCGGACATTGGCGACATGGCGGCCAAGATTGGAGCAGCCGCGCGTCAAAGCCTCGACGTCCTCGCGACCGAGATCGTCCTTGGCAACGCCGCCATTCATCTTGAGCGCACGTACGGTGGCGACGATAACAGCGGCATCCGGCTTCAGGCCGGCCTTGCGGCACTTGATGTCGAAGAATTTTTCAGCGCCGAGGTCAGCACCGAACCCGGCTTCCGTCACCACGTAATCTGCGAGCTTCAGCGCTGTCTTGGTGGCGATCACCGAATTGCAGCCATGCGCGATATTGGCGAACGGGCCGCCATGCACGAAGGCTGGATTGTTTTCCAGCGTCTGCACGAGGTTGGGCTGCATGGCATCTTTCAAGAGAACCGCCATGGCGCCGTCGGCCTTCAGGTCGCGGGCAAAGACAGGTGTCTTGTCGGTGCGGTAGGCAACGATGATGTTGCCAAGACGGCGCTCGAGATCTTCGAGATCGGAGGCCAGGCACAGGATCGCCATGACTTCCGAGGCAACAGTGATATCGAAACCGCCTTCACGCGGAAAACCATTGGAAACGCCGCCGAGCGAGCCGACGATTTCGCGCAGCGCACGGTCGTTCATGTCCATGACACGGCGCCATGTCACGCGGCGAACATCAATGTTCAGTTCGTTGCCCCAATAGATGTGGTTGTCGATCATCGCGGCGAGCAGATTATGCGCCGAGGTGATTGCGTGGAAATCGCCGGTGAAATGGAGATTGATATCCTCCATCGGGACGACCTGCGCATGACCACCGCCAGCGGCGCCGCCCTTCACGCCGAAGCAAGGACCAAGCGACGGCTCACGAACACAGATCATCGCCTTCTTGCCGATCCGGTTGAGGCCATCTCCGAGACCCACCGTGGTGGTGGTCTTGCCTTCGCCCGCAGGTGTGGGGTTGATCGCTGTCACCAGAATAAGTTTGCCGTCTGGTTTTTTCGATTGTGCGTTAATGAATTCCGCACTGACCTTCGCCTTGTCGTGACCGTAAGGAACGAGATTTTCGGAGGCTATGCCGAGCCGGGCACCGATCTCGAAGATCGGCTTCTTGGTGGCGGCACGCGCGATTTCGATGTCGGAAGTTACGGTCGGCAAAATGGATCTCCTTGGAATGGCGAGCGCGGAAAATCGCTGAAACGGGCTGATACGGCAAGGCTTCACGCAACGCCATCCCCATCAATCACAAACAGCTATTAAACGATCGGAAAACATGATCGAAAGAATCGCCGGCCGTTATATTTCTGCGAATACAGAAAAAGTGCTCTTGAGCCGCGAAACCCATTTGCACCACTCAACATAAATCGCTGAAATAACATGAAATTTTGAGCAAAAGCCCACCGACGTTCTTTTTAAAGCCTTAAATCTGAAAAAATATGCTGGTGTCACAGCTTTTTTGGTATATTCGTTGCGCCCCAACATAACTGGGTGTCATGTTTCGGGACCACCATGATCACACTCGAACGGCAGGCGGCTTTGAACAAGGAAATATCCTTGTCGGAATCGCATGCAAACGTCATTTCGGCCTTGAAAAAGGTTGCCGTCGAATTCGGCTTCCGGCACGTCACGCTGCTTGCGTCGCCGGACCCGGACGATATTCTTCTGGCACCGTTGGTCGTCGAGACCACCTGGCCGCGCGATTACATTCGTGAGTTCGATCGGCGGCGCCTGATGCGGCGCTGTCCCCTTGCGTCCATTCTGCTTGGCTCTGCGCTCCCCGTCAGCTGGTCTGTCGGCCATGCAGACAACCACAATCTGCAATTCGACGAACAGACGTTGGATCTGCTGCGGCGCTACGATATCGTGACGAGCGCTGCCATGCCGCTGCATTCGGTGGATGGCAACCGCTTCATTATGCGCTTCGACGGAACACGACAGCCATTGTCGCAATCCGAATTGAACGAATTGGGCATGATCGCCTTGCATGCCTTCGACGTCTTTGACCGTCTTCGCCGTCATGAACCACGCCCGACAGCACCCGCCCTGACGGCGCGTGAACTCGAAGTCGTTCGCTGGACCTCGCAGGGAAAAACCTCGAACGAGATCGGCAATATTCTCTCGTTGTCGGATCATACGATCAACGCATACCTCACCAATGCCATCCGCAAACTCGATTGCGTCAACCGTACGCAGTTGGTAGCTAAGGCAATCCGGCTGAAGCTGATTGCCTGAAGCCGGCATTAGCATGCATCAAGGAGCACTGTTTTGCCGTTCTGGGTCGAGCAGGAACATCGCGATAACAATCAGCACAGGGCAATCGGCATCAGTGATGCGGAAGCCGTGGAACTGATCACAGCCTTTCGGTTATTCGGCTCATGGCGATTTGATCTCGACAGCGGCCATATGTTCGCAAGCTCCGATTTCAGCGAACTCTTTGGTCTCCATCACAATGACGGTCCGATGGACATGACGGAAGTATCGGCACAGATACACCCGGATGATCTCGGCTTCATGATGTCCACATTCGAACGCGCCAGCGTCGACAAGCGCACCTATCACAGCATCTTTCGCGTTGGTGCCGAAGGCGAAACCTACCGCTTTTTGCGCTCGGTTGGCATGTTCCGCGAAAAGGCCGGCACCTCGGGCGAGGTCGTCGGCGTCACTTACGAATTTTTCCCACGTCGCAGCGGCACTGCCTTCGTGTCGGAAGAAGAGCGCTGGCCGCTGGGCAGCCCAGGCCCGCAAGATATTCCCGACGAAAAATGAGGGCGGGTCGATTGCGGTAGATGCAGCGAGCAGACGGGCGCCCGCATGCGGTTTCAACACCCAATTCAGATATCTTGAACCGGACAGTTTCTCCCGCAGGGCGCGAGAAATTCGGATCACTTGCGTAATCTTATTCAACTCGTTGTCATAATTGCTATAAGCGGCGTTAAACACATGAGGGGCTAGACGAAGAAGTGGGACCTAGGAAAATTGATCCGGAGCATATCCTGGACGCAGCCGAGCGCGTTATTTCGCGTACTGGTGCTGCCAGCCTGTCCATCGATTCCGTTGCGAGGGAAGCAGGCGTCAGCAAATCGCAGGTCGTATACGACCACAAGACCAAATGCGCTCTTCTCGAGGCCTTGGTCGAACGGCAGATTCGCAGGGACCAGCAGACAACCGATTCCTTCGTACGGGATTGCGCCATAGCAGGTTCATCGCATGCGCAACTGTTCGGGAGACTGGTTGCCGCGCGCAAACGTCCACATCAACGTGACCGGTCGATCGCCATGGCAGTCAGCGTTTCGCTGGGTCGTGACGAAATTCTCCAGAAGATCATGCGCGACTGGATGACAAGCGAGTTGGAGGCCGTCTCAAACGGACCAAAGCCGACAGCCGCACGCATGGCTTATTTCGCCCTGACGGGTTTCAGCTGCATCGAACGCTTTGATTTCCACACATGGACGGATGCGGAGCGCACCGAAATCCTTGAGGAAATCAGGGCCGTTTACACCACCTATCCGGCCTGAGTCGCGCTTCCCCAGCCATTCCGCAATCTTGCGCACGTCGAAACCGCAAAGCCGCCCTTCCAGGGAAAAAGGGCGGCGAGGATCGACATGGAGGAACGTGCCGACACTTTTCCGGCCATCCCGACAAAGATCGGGTTTGCATGCCCGCCGAAAAAGTCGCGATCCTTCGATCGCTCGCTCTTCATCACACAGCAAAGCGCAACACGCCTCCACGATAAGAACGATCGTTCTAAACTTCAAGATACCTTTTCCAACACAGGCAGAAACTCACGCCCTCTAAAGCGCGGAAAAAACAGGCAAAAACTCACGCGTTCGGCGAAAATTTCGTCGTATCAATCAAAAATTGCTGAACAAATGTTGTGTTTTTTCTGCCACGCCGATCAGGCGAAGACAAAGCTGCAGCGATCAAACGCAATTCAAACATTGCAGAAAGAACGATCGTTCGTAAGTTGACCAAACTGTGTCGAACAGGCTTCGACTCGGATCATACAGGGTGCATTCCCGCCCCGCACCGTCTTACTGGAGTTCAACTGATGAACATCAAGAGCCTTCTTCTCGGCTCCGCCGCTGCCCTCGCAGCGGTATCCGGCGCACAGGCCGCCGACGCTATCGTCGCTGCCGAACCGGAGCCCATGGAATATGTTCGCGTCTGCGATGCATTCGGCACTGGCTACTTCTACATTCCGGGCACCGAAACCTGCCTGAAGATCGGTGGTTACGTCCGTACCGAAGTCGGCGGCCGCAGTGATTTCGACATCGACGGTCTTGGCCGAGTTCAGGATGGCGGCTACCGCACCAACACCCGCGCCCAGCTTCGTCTGGAAGCCAAATCCGACACCGAACTCGGCACGCTGGCTTCGCGCGTGACCCTGCGCGCCAACACCAACGACAGCTCGCGCGGCGACGACTTCTACCTCGAAGAAACCTACCTGGAACTCGGCGGCCTGCGCGTTGGTCAGTTCTACAACTACTTCGACACGGGCCTGCCGGGCGAAACCGTTCTGCATGACGCCGGCCCGCTGGGCGGCCTCGTTGACTATCAGGCAACCGACACTCTGAACAACGGCATCCGCTACACCTTTAACGGTGGCGCGTTCATGGGTTATGTAGGCGTCGACGCCTTCAACTCGGAAGCTGGCTGGAAGACCGGTTCCTACGTTAACGCTGATGGCGATTTCGTTGAATCCAATGACGACGAAATCGGCGTCAACGGTCTTGTTGCAGCCAAGCTCGGCGGCGTTTCCATCGATGTCTTCGGCGGCTACGAATTTGACAACGAAGACGGCGTCATCGCATCGACCCTGACTGCCGAAATCGGCCCCGGTTCGCTCGGCGTCTTCGGCGTTTATTCCACCGGCCCGAACCGTTACTGGGATTACTCGGAATGGACCATCGGCGCTGAATACGCCATCAAGGTCTCCGACAAGTTGTCGATCGCTCCGGGCGCGCAGTACTGGGATAAGATCCTCCCGGTCGCTGGCGACTACGAAGGCGGCAGCGCATGGCGCGTTGGCGTAACGGCCGACTACGAAATCACCAAGGACCTCGCCTTCAAGGCAACCGTCAACTACACCGACGTCGACATCGACACCGGCGTTGCTGGCGACGGCGACCGTTGGGACGGTTTCCTCCGTCTGCAGCGCAATTTCTAATCTGATCTCTGTGATCTGATCGGAAAAGCCCGGCAATTTGCCGGGCTTTTCTGTTTTGGGGCTGCGATAAAACCTCACGTAAAGGCAATGTTGCCGTGTTGCCGGACAACCTGTCCGGGACAGGCACGGCGCGGTTTAGCGATCCAGAACCGAACGCACTTCGACAAGGTTCGAACGGACGCGCAACATGTAGAACCCCATGGTCGAAAGATGTGTCGGCATGATCATGCCATCTTCACGACCATTGGAAATGATGGATGGCTGGATACGTAATGCTGCCTTGAACTGGCCAAGCGTATCGGTCCACAGCGGACCCAGATTGCGCTCGCGAATGACCTGGCTGAAATCGGCACCGGCAGCCGAAAGCACGGCGTAATAGCCGTAAAGCTGCCCATAGGCGAACCAGAAGCGGTCGTCAGCGCGTGTATCGAACCAGCCGCCATTGTGGTTTTCCGAACGCTCGCGCAGGATCGCCGTCGTGCTACCGAGGTCGTTGGCGATACGGTCGACAAACTGGACAAGATTGTCGGCCCGGCTGTCGAAAGTGGTGACGCAGGCCGCCAGATCGACATTGAACTTCTTCATGCTGTTGATAGCAGCGCGGTAATAGCTCGGCGTCGGCGTCTTGGGGCCGAACGGGGTCAGGCCGAAGTACCAGGAATATTCATCGAACTGCAGATTGTTGCGGGCATCCTGCAGATTGGTGTCGATAGCCGACGTGCCGCGCACACGTGCGAGTGAATCCACCAGTTCGACGGTCGTGCGACGAAGCGCCTGGTTCACGCCGCGCTGGAAAGATGCCTTGTTGTCGAAAAACGGCGTGTGATCCCAGTCCACCCCGAAGAAACCGAGCCGGTAGAGCAGCATGGAGGAAATCCAGGCATTGCTGTTGACATTACGGTTGGTCAGATCGGCTGCGACATCGACGATTGCCGAGGACTGGCACTGGCGCGGCGGTGTCACCGCCCCAGCGGGGGCATCAGCACTTGCGGGCGCAGGCGTGGTCAGCGTCTGGCCAGCCGGCACCGTCCGCTCGGAGAAACGGTAGCTGTCGACGAAATCCGGATCGAAATCGGTCCAGACCTGCGTCTGATAAAAGAAATAGCCATAAAATCCGAACAGGATTGCCAACAGGCCGATGACCGTGCCGCGGATCGTCCAGTTACGGCGACCATACCAGCCCCGCGCCGCCATGAACGGCCACCCGATCCGCGCGAAAACCAGCCCGAAAGCGCGGGAAAGGCCTGCGAGGACACGCCGGAAAAAAGCAAGGATCGGATTAAGCATAGGCGGTTTCTGCTCCTTATTGGCCGTCAGATCAGGCGGATGCCGGCTCTGGTCGAGGATGGTGTTCTAATGCCGGGCCGGCATTGCCGGAACGCGCCTGCGCGTTGAAGCGATGCACGAAACGGTCGTCGACGGCGAGCTTTCGCCGTTCCACCTCATGCATCGACAACATGTTCTTTTCGGACAGCGTCAACAGTGGTGAAAGCGCCGCACGCGCTTCGACGGAAAAACGCTCGGCAAGAGATGCCCCGTTCCGCCCCGCCAATGCTTGCAGGACGACGAGACCGCGTTCAGCCTCGATACTCAGCTTGTGGTAGAGGCTGTTGCCATCGGCCTCATGGCGGATGATCGCCTCGACAAGCTCCTGCCGGTCGCTGAGTTGCCGTGCCACACTGGACGTCGCCTCTTCCTGTGCTGATTTCGCCTGTTCCAGCCCTTCGGAAAGATCATTTTCGATCAGCGCAAGCCGGTCTTTCATGATCTGGCGATGAGCGCCGAGCGCCATCAACAGGCGCGCGGCAGGCTCGAGAGAGGCAACAAGGCGGCTTGCCAGAACATCGTCACGGCGCTGAATATCCGTAGGTATGCGATGGAGGCGCAGGCGACGCAAAAGCGTTTCGAAAGTGGAAAGGATCTCAGTGTCGCTCGCCTGCGCGATGATGTGACGAATGTCGTCATCAAGTCGCTGCACGAAGCGCACAACAGGAGAATTCGCGCCAAATGCGGCATCGATCTCG
The DNA here is from genome assembly GCF_009617585.1 of Endobacterium cereale. GTDB lineage: Bacteria > Pseudomonadota > Alphaproteobacteria > Rhizobiales > Rhizobiaceae > Neorhizobium > Neorhizobium cereale. The sequence continues at coordinate 228,902 of NZ_WIXI01000051.1, forward strand.
CTCACGACATTCGCGAAATCTGCGTCCGCTTGGCGATCGTCGGTGATGGCGGCCGGATCGGCAACGCCGTTTGCGTCGTCGTCCTCAAGTCGACTTGCAAGCTTCGGCATACATGCAGCAACCGCATTTTCAACGTCGGCCAGCAGCGCCAGCGTGGCGGAAAGCTCGTTGTCAGCAGAATATCGTTTCGCCATGCGGCCGCCCCTTGTATTTGCCCGCTAGACATAAGCATGGACGAACAAAATACCAGAGGTTTCGCTCCGGCGCGGCGATCGCTTCTGCCCTGCCGCGCCGGATATCATTCTGTTATATCGATCAGAGACCGAGCTTGGCGATTTCCGCGTCCAGGCGATCACGGGTCTTTTTCGGCATCTTGGCGGCCTTGACCGCCTCAAGGTTGGCGGGAGCACCCTCCCCGACCACGACCAGGGCAACCATGCCCATGCCGTAATGCGGCGTGCATTTCACGACATAGGCACCTTCCTTGTCGACCGTCACCACCAGATCGGTGCTGATCTTGCCCTTGAACGGTTCGACACCTTCCGGAATGAGTTCCTTCACGGCCTGCGCATCATGGCCCTTGTCGACGGAAACGAAGCGAATCGTATCACCGACGGCAGCGCGCACGGACGCCGGTTCAAACACCATGGCTTGCCCGTCGCTGCCCTTGTTCAGCATCTTGATTTCAATTTCCGCGCTGAGTGCCGGTACGGCGAAGAGGCCGAGAGCAGCGGCAATAATGGCTGGGCGGATGAGTGCGGCGCGCATGGAAAACTCCTGTGACGTTCATGACTTTTGTCACGAGACACCTACACCTCATCGTCAACCACCAACATTGACGGAGATCAAACCTGCCCTTGCGCGCCATAATGTCGCAAATACCCTGGTTCCCCTGACGTTTTTGCGCGCGCTTGCTTGCAGGCCGGATGTATTCATAATGGCCGGGAACAAAAAATAACGGGAGCCCAACATGCGCTTTATCAAATATTCGACTGTATTGGCCACGACCGTATCGGCACTGCTGCTCGCGCAGACCGCCCATGCCGCCGACCCCAAGAGCTGTGCCACCGTCCGCATCTCGGATGTCGGCTGGACCGACCTTGCCGCCACCAACGCCTCCTTCGTCACCGTGCTCGAAGCACTCGGTTACAAGGCCGATGTGAAGACGCTCGGCGTGCCGGTCACCTATTCCTCGATGAAGAACAAGGATATCGACGTCTTCATCGGCAACTGGATGCCGGCCCAGAACGGCGCCATCAAGGATTACGTCGCCGACAAGTCGATCGAGACGATCACCGTCAACCTCGAAGGCGCAAAATACACGCTCGGCACCAATGCCGCCGGCGCCAAGCTCGGCATCAAGAGCTTTGCCGATATCGCCAAGCACAAGGCCGAACTGGGCGGCAAGATCTACGGCATCGAGCCGGGCAATGAAGGCAACGGCATGATCGTGTCGCTGATCGACAAGAACACTTTTGACCTCAAGGGTTTTCAGGTAGTCGAGTCTTCCGAGCAGGGCATGCTGACGGAAGTCACCCGCTCCGACAAGGAAGACAAGCCGATCGTCTTCCTCGCCTGGGCGCCGCATCCGATGAACGTCGCCCACGAGATCACTTATCTTGCCGGTGGTGACGAGACCGTATTCGGCCCGAACTACGGTGGCGCCACGGTCTACACGGTCGCCCGCGGCGGTTATGTCGCCGAGTGCCCGAACCTCGGCAAGTTCCTGACCAACATGAAGTTCTCGCTCGACATGGAAAACACCATCATGGGCAAGATCCTCGATGACGGCGAAGACGCCGACAAGGCCGCCAAGGCCTGGATCAAGAAGAACCCGACCGTGATCGAACCCTGGCTTGCCGGCGTTACCACGCTGGATGGCAAGGACGGCCTTGCCGCTGTCAAGGAAGAACTCGGCCTCTAATTTGACATCCATGACCCGTGGCGGTTAGGCCGCTGCGGGCACCCGCCCTTTCTTTTCCTCCGGATGGCAGGTTTCTCGTGGATTGGCTTGAAGAGCATCGTTTTCCCATCGGCGCATGGGCTAAAGCGGTCGTCGACTGGTTGACGACCAATGGTTACTGGTTTTTCAGATGGCTCTCGGCCGTCTTGTCCTCCGTCATCGACGGATTGTTATGGGTGCTGGAAACCCCGCACCCCCTCGTCGTCATGGCGGCTTTCGCCGTCCTGTCATACTGTCTCAGGCGCTCTATAGCGCTTGCCCTCTTCACCTTCTGCGGCTTCCTTTTCATCTTCAACCAGGGTTACTGGGAGGAGACGACGCAGACGCTCGCGCTGGTCAGCGCCGCCACCTTCGTCAGCATGCTGATCGGCATTCCGCTCGGCATCGCCGCCGCCCGTCGCGAATGGCTGTATAACGCCATGCGGCCGATCCTCGACCTGATGCAGACGCTGCCGAGCTTCGTCTACCTCATTCCGGCGCTGATCCTGTTCGGGCTGGGCATGGTTCCCGGCCTGATCGCAACCGTGATCTTCGCCATCCCCTCGCCGATCCGCCTCACCCGTCTCGGCATCATCTCGACGCCGGGTGCCTTGACCGAAGCGGCCGTCGCTTTCGGCGCCACGCCATCCCAGGTCTTGCGAAAGGTGGAATTGCCATATGCGACGCCGCAGATCATGGCCGGCCTGACGCAGACGATCATGCTGTCGCTGTCGATGGTGGTGATTGCCGCTCTCGTCGGCGCCAACGGCCTTGGCGTACCGGTTCTGCGCGCGCTCAACACCGTCAACGTGGCTCGCGGCTTTGACTCCGGTCTCTGCATCGTCATTCTGGCGATCATCCTCGACCGCATGTTCCGCACATCGCAGGGAGGTGCATCATGACCGCACAGACCATGGCCGCCGCCAAAACACCAATCGCCCCGAAAAACTGCGTCAGCTTCGAAAATGTCGACATCATCTTTGGCGACAAGCCGGAGCGTGTGCTGCCGCTTGTCGATCAGGGCAAGACCCGCGACGAAATCAGTGCGGAAACAGGCACGGTGCTGGGTGTCGCCGGCGCCTCACTTTCCATCCATGAGGGCGAAATCCTTGTGCTGATGGGCCTGTCGGGCTCGGGCAAGTCAACGCTTCTGCGCGCCGTCAACGGCCTTGCTCCCGTCGTGCGCGGGAGCGTCAGCGTCGCCACGCCAAACGGCCCCGTCGACCCCTACAAGGCCGATGCAAAGACCCTGCGTGACCTGCGCATGCACTCGGTCTCCATGGTGTTCCAGCAGTTCGGCCTCCTGCCCTGGCGTACGGTGGCGGAAAATGTCGGTTTCGGCCTCGAACTCGCCGAGGTGCCGGAAGCCGAGCGCAGACAACGCGTTGCCGAACAACTGGAGCTTGTCGGCCTGGCCAAGTGGTCCGAGCGCAAGGTCGGCGAACTGTCGGGCGGCATGCAGCAGCGTGTGGGCCTTGCGCGCGCCTTCGCCACCGGCGCCCCCATCCTTCTGATGGATGAGCCGTTTTCCGCGCTCGATCCGCTGATTCGCACAAAACTGCAGGACGAGTTGCTGGAATTCCAGCGACGGCTGAAAAAGACCATCCTCTTCGTCAGCCACGATCTCGACGAGGCTTTCCGCATCGGCAACCGCATCGCCATCATGGAAAGCGGGCGCATCATCCAGTGCGGCACGCCGCAGGAAATCGTGCAGGCGCCCGCTGACCAGTATGTCGCGGATTTCGTGCAGAACATGAATCCCATCTCCATGCTGACAGCCGCCGACGTGATGCGCCCGGGCGTGGCGGATGGCTCCACCCCCGTCAGCGCCACGGCGCCTGCAACAACGCCGCTGGTGGACATCCTCGATGCCATGTCACGCCAGCCGGGCTTGATAGGCATCATTGACAACGGCGCAGTGGTCGGCACCATCACCGCCGATGATGTGATCGCCGGCCTCACCCGGCACCGCCGCCGCTGAGAACCGCATGCGTTGTCGTGCCGGACAGTGTTCGGCACGACAAGGAAGCGACCATGCAGGACAAACCCTCCCCCATTCGCCAAACCGACGAGGAAGCCCGCAGGCTCGGCCGCACACTGCTGCGCGGCGCGCGTTATGCAGCGCTTGCGGTCATTGATGCAGAGACCGGCTTTCCGGCCGTCAGCCGCGCACTTCTGGGGTTTGACCTCGATGGCGTTCCGGTCATTCTCGTGTCCGACCTTGCAAGCCACACAGCCGGCTTGAGGAAGGACCCACGCTGCTCCATCATGACGGGCGAGCCCGGCAAAGGGGCCCCTCTTGCACACGCGCGCATCACGGTTTTCTGCACAGCAGAACCCGTCGAGCAGGGCAGTGATGATCATGCGCGCATAAGGGCACGTTTCGTTGCCCGGCATCGAAAAGCAGAGCTTTACGTCGACTTCGCAGACTTTCGATTCTTCAGGTTAATACCGTCATCCGCAGCGTTGAACGGTGGTTTCGGCAAAGCATATGTCTTGACGGGTCAGGAATTGACGATTTGCAATTATTCATTTGCGGCAGAATGGTTACACCTCCAAAAATTAATGGGGGCAATGACGGTGGAAGCGGATGCTGCAGCCCGCTTCATGCAAGCGCGTGAAATGGGCAATTGGACCATTTCCGGGGTAGATATGGCGGGTTTTGACCTTATCAGGGGCGATATCTTGCTCAGATATGAGTTCGAGGAGCCTATTTCGGCTCCAAATGAGATTTTAAATCGTATTTCAAATTTTCCTAAAACATCATAGACGCTACGCTAAATTTAGGGATATACAATCCATAGCGGACCTTGCTAAATTTTCGGCCTCGAACCGATCAGACTAACTGATACCTGCATCAACAACGCTGATACCTGCTTCCTACCCAAGGGGACGTTTGAACGACATGGACACGATGTCACTTTCCGATCATTCTACATCCGCCGCCGGCCTTCTGTCGGCTATGGCCAACCCGAAACGCCTGATGATTCTCTGCTGCCTGGTTAAGGGCGAAGTGGCCGTCGGCGCGCTGGCAAACCAGGTTGGCCTCAGCCAGTCTGCGCTTTCCCAGCATCTTTCCAAGCTGCGTGCACAGAAGCTGGTCAACACCCGCCGCGACGCACAGACGATCTACTATTCCAGCTCGTCGGAATCTGTTCTCAAGGTTCTCGAAACACTTGAGTCCATCTACTGCGCTCCTGAGCGTAAGAAGACCGCCGCCTGATGGTAGCGCTGTCACGGTGCAAAACCACCTTGACGCGAACTTGCTAATATAACGCTGATCTGTCGGCGATATGAATTCGGCATGAACGGAGCTCCCAACCCGCGATGCCGGGTTATGGACTTTTTATATATGACTTTGCTTCGACGACACGGCTGACGCTGCCCACAAAATCTGGCGTCCGCCGTGTCGTCGTTTGTTTTCGACATAATCGAAAGCTGTTGCCGACCCACTCTCTCTTGCTTGAGGAAATCGGGCGCTCCCGGACTGATTTAAGCAGCTCGCGATATTCCGCTCGACAACTGATGACAGGCCATCAAAGCCTCCCTATAAGGCGACACGTGCGGTCAGGTTATCGGACGGAACGGCATCATGGATGCCGACAGTGCGCTTCTATAGTCGCGCAGCCATCCTTTCACTCCATGCGCACGACCAGTCTTGCCGTCGGAGTTCCCCATGTTGCGTCGCTTCTTTTCCTATTACGCACCCTATAAGGGCCTTTTTGCCCTCGATTTCGGCTGCGCGGTTCTGGCCGGCCTGCTGGAACTCGGTTTTCCGATCGCGGTAAAATTTTTCGTCGATGACCTTCTGCCCGGCCAGCATTGGGGCTGGATCGCCGCCACTGCCGCCGCCCTGCTGGTCATATACGTCTTCAACACCGGCCTGATGGCGGTGGTGAACTATTGGGGCCACGCGCTTGGCATCTCCATCGAGACCGACATGCGCCGGCAGGCTTTCGACCATATCCAGAAACTATCCTTCCGGTATTTCGACAACAACCGCACCGGCCAGCTGATCACCCATGTGACCAAGGATCTGGAAGAGGTCGGCGAAATCGCCCATCACGGCCCGGAAGACCTGTTTATCGCCATCATGACCTTCATCGGCGCCTTCCTCCTGATGTTTTCGGTCAACTGGAAGCTGGCGATGATGACCACCGTCATCGTGCCCTTCATGACCTGGCTGGTCAGCCGCTACGGCGCCCGCATGACCACCAACTGGCGCAAGCTTTTCCGTCAGGTCGGTGATTTCAACACCCGCGTTCAGGAAAGCGTCGGCGGCATCCGCGTCGTGAAAGCCTTTGCCAACGAGGATTACGAGCGCCAGCTGTTTGCCGCCAACAATGAAGGGTACAAAACCACCAAGCTCAGCGCCTATGCCTATATGACCGCCAGCATCACCATGAGCTATCTCAGCACCCGTCTGGTGCAGCTGATGGTGATGATCTTTGGCACCTATCTGGTTATCCAGGGCGAGCTCACCTATGGCGGCTTCGTCGGTTTCCTGCTGCTGGTCAACGTGTTCTTCCGGCCGATCGACAAGATCACCTCGGTGATCGAATCCTACCCCAAGGGCATTGCCGGTTTTTCGCGTTTCACCTCGCTGATCGACACCGCACCCGATATCGCCGACAAACCGGATGCCCGCGAGGTCGAGCACCTGAGCGGTGCCATCGAATACCGCGACGTCGCCTTCAGCTATGATGGCAAGTCAAAGGTGTTCGAACACCTGAACCTGAAGATCACGGCTGGCGAAACCATTGCCTTCGTCGGCGCCTCCGGTGCCGGCAAGACGACGCTTTGCTCTCTCCTGCCCCGTTTCTACGAGGTCGATTCAGGCTCGATCATGATCGATGGCATCGACATCCGCGACATGACTCAAGGGTCGCTGCGCAACCAGATCGGCCTCGTGCAGCAGGACGTTTTCCTGTTCGGCTCTACGATCCGCGAGAACATCGCCTATGGCCGTCTCGGTGCCACCGACGAGGAAATCATCGAGGCGCTGCGCCGCGCCGCTCTCGACGAGTTCATCCTGTCGCTGCCGGAAGGTCTCGATACGCCGGTCGGCGAACGTGGCGTAAAACTTTCGGGTGGGCAGAAGCAGCGTCTGGCGATCGCCCGCATCTTCCTGAAGGATCCGCCGATCCTCATCCTCGACGAAGCCACCTCGGCACTGGATTCGGCCACCGAATACGCCATTCAGCAGGCGCTCGGCGAATTGTCGCACGGTCGCACCTCGCTCGTCGTCGCTCACCGCCTCGCCACAATCCGCAATGCCGACCGTATCGTCGTCATGGGCCCCGAGGGCATTCTGGAAGAAGGTACGCATGCCGGCCTGCTCGCCAAGCGCGGCGCCTATGCCCGCCTGCACGAAGCACAGTTCGGCGCCGTTGCCTGAACTTGATGTTTGACAGGGCCGGATCGACCGGCCCTTCACATCGCCGCGAGAACCGTTGAATTATTACGCCGAAACGTCGCACTTTTCGGTTATCTTCTTGCGCAAACCTCCGAATATTCTTAGAAAAATTGCCTGTCGCTGACCGAGCCAAACATGGCCGCTCAGCGGAAGGAACGCGATGCCCCACCTCTTCCTTGGCACGCCGACGAAACGTCGACGGATGAATGAGCAAGGCAGACCGCATGATCACCAAGCAGGCTGGGAGGCCTGCGTCCCAAGGAGATGGACATGACATTGAAGACAATCACGGCAGCTCTCGCCGCCACGCTGGCCTTCGCGCCGCTCGCTCACGCCGACATCACCATCGGCCTTATCGCGCCGCTGACCGGACCGGTCGCAGCTTACGGTGATCAGGTCAAGAACGGCGCCCAGACCGCCGTTGACGACATCAACAAGGCCGGCGGTATTCTCGGTGAAAAGGTCGTGCTGAAACTGGCGGACGATGCCGGCGAACCCAAGCAGGGCGTTTCCGCCGCCAACCAGATCGTTGGCGAAGGCATCCGTTTCGTTGTCGGCCCCGTCACCTCTGGCGTGTCCATCCCTGTCTCGGACGTTCTTGCCGAAAACGGCATCCTGATGGTCACCCCGACGGCGACCGCACCGGACCTCACCAAGCGTGACCTGACCAACGTTCTGCGCACCTGCGGCCGCGACGACCAGCAGGCGGAAGTTGCCGCCAAGTATGTTCTTGAAAAGCTCAAGGACAAGCGCGTCGCCATCATCAACGACAAGGGCGCCTACGGCAAAGGCCTCGCCGATGCCTTCAAGTCGACGCTGAACGCCGGTGGCATCACCGAAGTTGTCAACGATGCCATCACCCCCGGCGACAAGGATTTCAGCGCGCTCACGGCTCGCCTGAAGTCGGAAAAGGTCGATGTGATCTATTTCGGCGGATACCACCCGGAAGGCGGCCTACTTGCTCGCCAGCTGGCCGATCTCTCGGCCAATGCACTGATCATCGGTGGTGACGGCCTGTCTAACTCCGAATACTGGACGATCGGCAACGAAGCCGCTGCCGGTACTCTGTTCACCAATGCTTCGGACGCGCTCAAGAGCGACGATTCCAAGGCCGCCGCGGCATCGCTGAAGGCCAAGAACATCCCGGCCGAAGCCTTCACGCTCAACGCCTATGCTGCTGTTCAGGTCATCAAGGCCGGCATCGAAAAGGCAAAAAGCGCCGAAGACGCGGAAGCAGTTGCGACCGCCCTCAAGGATGGCACAACCATCCCGACCGCCATCGGTCAGCTGACCTACGGCGAAACCGGCGACCTCACCTCGCAGAGCTTCTCGCTCTACAAGTGGGAAGGCGGCAAGATCGTCGCCGCCGAGTAATCGGACACGGATCTGGAAATGCAGCGGGCGCCTTTTAGGCGCCCGTTTGCGTTAGGGCATGTCGAGCACAAGCGTGAAGCAGTTTTGCGACAACGACATGCGAAGACCTAGAGTCGCCGAAGACGTCCGCGATAATGGACAACGTCACCGATCAGCGGCAATGCGATCGGCACATCGAACCAGAAATCCTCACCGTCCGCCCATTCCCTCGCCACGCTTTTCGGCGCCAGGAACAAAGGCATCGGCACCCGTAGCACCGACCATTTGCGCATGATCATCGTCAGGCCGACCTCGTCCGATGGCAGGTCGAAATGGAAGCGCATCGGCCCGAAACGCTCGACGAGATGTCGACCACTCTGGCTGAGTTCACTGACAAAGGTATGCCCGTCGAAATCGCGCGTCCATCGCTCGACACCGCTCTCCTCCTCGAAGGACACATGCAGCCTGTGTTCGCCCTCGGGCGGAAAGCGCATGATCGTCGCAACCAGCCGCGCCATGAGCGAGCGGCCACGCGTCACCGTCGCAAAGCCCGCGGCTCCTGCGCTACCAAAAACATCATGCATGTCGCGCATCAGCTTCGGAAGCACGTCATAGGCTTCACCCATTACCCTGCGATATACCGGCAGATAGGTCCGGTGATCGATCTGCCGGTAGGTCGACAATCTGTCCAGCAAAGGATCAAAATCGCCAAGCGACAGTTGCCGGGCAGCCGACCTTGCACCCGCAGGCAGTTTCCCATCCGCCAGACAATTTGCCAGCAGCTGTGCCGCCATCGTGGGAATTTCGGGGCCATGCCCGTCTTCGGCAATCAGTGTCCAGCGCCGGCCAATGAAGACCTCGTCCTGTCGCCCCTTCACCTCCACCATCATCGCCGAACGATCGCTGCCGAGATTGGCACTGAACGCCTGCAGCGGTCGCAACCAGCGCGCTAACGGCGACAGCGAGCTGACCCAACCCCATTTGACCGGCCAGCTAAGAAACCACAGGACCAGCAGTTGCAGCGCAAATTCCGGTCCGGCCCGAAAGATCGTCGCCGGTTTTCCCTTCACGGTCGCCGGCACGATGTCGTGGTCCGGCACGTCCGACAGCGCCACCAGCCGCGAGATGCAGGCCCGGCCCTCGACGACATAACGGACCCGTTTGAGCGAATGCCAGCCGGTCACGTGCCGCCAGCGTTTTGCCCGCCAGAGGCGGATCGGCTTGCCCACATAACTCAGGATCGCCGCCGCCACAGATGCGCCGGCCGTTGCCCGATTGGATGCGCTGATGGCCATCGAAACCGAACAGACGTCATCCATGCCTTGGGCAAGCTCTTCGACGACGGCGCCCGACATGGCCGGCACACTTGAGGCACCGGACAGAACAACGATACCGGCGGCGCGCGTCTGATCATCGAGCACGGCGATGCCGCCCACAAACGCACGCGCATCGGCCAGATCGATATAATGCACCCCGCAGGTCATGCATGCCTTCGCGACACGGTAGTCACTATCCTGAAACGGCCCGGCCGCATCGATCAGCAAAAACGGACGATATGTCTGCAGGATAGGTGTGAGGTCTTGCTCGCGATCGGCCTTTATCGCCTGTGCATTGGCGAGCTCCGCCGCAAACGCGCGCCCGGTTTCAAGATTGCGGCCGGCAACGAGAACGGCCCAGCCGTCATTCGCCAGCCGCCGCGAAAGCCTGCCGCCGAAACCGCCATATCCACCCAGAACGAGAACGACCTTCTCATGTGCCATCGTCACAAGAACCGATCGGCATCATCTGGCGAAGGCAGCCAGCAGGCATTGTGCCGGCCAAAGATAAGGTATCGATTGCGGGCAATCAGCCGATAGACAGGATTGCGCAGGAAACCCGGCACGATCCGCAGCAAGCCGAGTGCCTTCCACGGCCACCCAAGCCCGCGATAAATTGCCAAAACCGCATCGCTGTCGCGCAAGGCTTTTTCGCCTTCCACCACGATCATCGTTTCCGGATCGGCCGGATCGATGCCGAACCGGCGGTAGAGCGCCGCCCCCACCTCGCCCTGCATCGATGCCAGCCGAAACCGGCGCGCATGATCATGCCGCACCACGAACTGTGCATTGGCGGAACAGAGGATGCATTCGGCATCGAAGACGATAACGGGGTGAGGATCATGTGCGGTTTTCATGCCTCACCATAGAAGGATCGTCTTCGCGCTGACAATGACTTCTCCGGCAATCCTGCCATGCTGCCGAGTGTTAGAAAACGATCGTGCGTCCCTGATCCTGCGCCTGTGCCTTCGAATAGGTCACGACGTGGGCGGTATGCCCGTCGCGATTGACCAGTCGAATTTCCCCACCCTTGTTGGACAGTTGCACGGAGTTGCGGGGCAGCCGGATGGTGATGGCCATGCCGGGTGCCAGCGTCACGTCCTCCAACCCGAAACTGTTGCGGTTGGCATCCACCAGTTTCCAGGCCTCGAGCGACTGCGTTTCGCTGCCGGTATTGATCAGCGTAACCGTTTCCTTGTCCTGATCCTCTCCAAGCGGATTGACGAGCGCCGCAAGGATACGAACCGTGCTCGGTCCGGCAGGATGCGGCGGCTGGCTCGGTTGAACTGGTGTGGAAGGCTGGCCGGGTTGCGGCTGAACAGCACCTGCCGCCGGGCCGAGATAGACCGGATAGAAGGTGCGGATATGCTGATTATTGGCGCTGCGGAAAACCTTCATGTCGTAACGCGCGCCATTGATGACGGCTTCCTTGGGTGCCCGAGCTCCCAGATGCGCCCTCACCGAACCAAGCGCCATCAGGCCCTCGACACTGCAACCGACGAAAAAGCCGCCGGTCGGTTTGGTCAACGGACGCAGGACATCTTCCGGTTCCACACCCGGGCCAAGACGCGAATAGTCCGGTGCAAACCACTTGTAGGAAATCGTAACCGTCTCGGGAAAGCGTTCCTGACCGTCACTATAGCGACCCCGCACATAGGCGATACGGTCATCGTCAAAGCCCGGAAAGCTGTCGCGGTCGAACAGCGTGGCCATGCCGTCGTCGAGGTAATATTTGTACCAGAAGTGATAGCCCTGGATCTTGGCACCCTCCTGCTCGCCGACGAAAACGTGTTCAAAACCGGTCAGAGCCGGGTCGCCGCCCTGCGAGAAAGAGCGGAACCAGTGTTCCAGCAGCACGCCGTACCAGCGGTCGCGGGAGATGACGGTGCCGGACGCGTTGGCGACATACTCACGGGCCACCAGCATCGGCGGCGTATCGACCACCGCTTCGAGGAGGTCATGGATTTCCTGCCGCTCTTCGGGTGTCTCGACCTCCTGATCCTGTTCGGCGAGAGCATAATTATCGAACAGCTTCAGCACTCGGTCATAGGTCAGCTTTTTTTTGTCGGGAATAACGAGATCAGTCAGGATGCGAACGTCCTCGTCCTCCATGGCTGTCGTCGCGACCTTCACATAACCGCGCGCGGCGTCACCCTGCCAGTCGGCAAGGATGGGCTGAATGCCATTGGCCGCCTGATCTGCGTCCCATATCTGCTGGTAGATATCCATGCGTCCCTCCATCCATTTTAGCATGTGTCAGATTAGGGTGGGCCTGTAACGCTGATTTGACAGTGACCGGGACCCTTGCGTTTCAGGCCGCCGTCGTTTCTCTGCGCAGTCCCTGCCGCTATGATGGCCAAAAGATTCGGAGATCCACCATGACCAACCGCCTCGAACGCCTCATAGATCAGGGCACCGGCCGCGAACCCGCCGATATTGTGCTGAAGGGCGGAAAATTCTTCGACCTCGTCACCGGCGAACTGGTTCAGTCCGATATCGCCCTTTGCGGCGACCGCATCGTCGGCACCTGTGGCGATTATGTCGGGAAAACCGAGATCGATATTTCCGGAAAAATCGTCGTTCCGGGCTTCATCGACACCCACCTGCACATCGAGTCGTCACTCGTCACCCCGCATGAATTCGACCGCTGCGTCCTGCCCTACGGCGTGACGACGGCGATCTGCGATCCGCACGAGATCGCCAACGTCATCGGCGCCGAGGGCATAAAATTCTTTCTGGATTCGTCCGAGCAGACCATCATGGACATCCGCGTGCAGCTCTCCTCCTGTGTGCCGGCCACGCATCTGGAAACCGCCGGTGCCGATCTGCCGATCGAAAAGCTGCTGCCCTTCCGCCACCATCCTAAGGTCATCGGCCTTGCCGAGTTCATGAATTTCCCGGGCGTCATCCACAAGGATCCAATCTGCCTGGCAAAACTCGATGCCTTCTATGACGATCATATCGACGGCCATGCACCGCTGCTGCGTGGCAACGACCTGAACGGCTATCTGTCCGCCGGGATCCGCACCGAACACGAATGCACGACAGCCGAGGAAGCGCTCGAAAAAATCCGCAAGGGCATGCACATTCTGGTGCGCGAAGGCTCCGTCTCGAAAGACCTTCACGCCCTGATGCCGATCCTCACGGAGCGCTTGTCTCCCTACCTGGCGCTCTGCACCGACGACCGCAATCCGCTCGACATCTCCGAACAGGGCCATCTCGACTACATGATCCGCACAGCGATCGCCCATGGCGTCGAACCGCTCGCCGTCTACCGCGCAGCTTCGATTTCAGCGGCAAAAGCTTTTGGCCTACGTGATCGCGGCCTCGTCGCACCCGGCTGGCGCGCCGATCTCGTCGTCATCGACAGCCTCGAAAACTGCAAGGCAGACATGGTGTTTGCCGCCGGTCGCAAGGTCACCGACGAACTGTTCGCCACCCGCAAGCCGGTCGCAGCGGTGGGCCTCGACAGCGTCAAGGCGCGTCCCGTCCAGGCCATGCATTTTGGCGTTCCGGTCGCTGAAGGCGAAACGCCGGTGATCGGCGTCATGCCCGGAAAAATCATCACCGAACACCGCCGTTACCACCTGCCGGTCTCCGGCAATCAGACGACGGTCGATCTCGAGCGCGATATCATCAAGGTCGCCGTCATCGAACGCCACGGCAAGAACGGCAACCATGCCAACGGTTTTGTGCAGGGTTTTGGGCTGAAGAAGGGTGCGATCGCCTCAACCGTCGGCCATGACAGCCACAATATCTGCGTCGTCGGCGTTTCCGAGGATGACATGGCCATGGCCGCCAATCGCCTTGGCGAGATCAAGGGCGGTTTTGTCGTGGTGGAAGACGGCAAGGTCACCGGCGAGATCGCCCTTCCCGTCGCCGGCCTGATGAGCCTCGAACCCTATGAATGGGTGCGCGACACGCTGCACGACTTGAGAAAGTCGGCCTATGCGCTTGGAACGACATTGGAAGAACCGTTCCTGCAGGTCGCCTTCCTGCCGCTGCCGGTGATCCCGCACCTGAAGATTTCGGACATGGGCATGGTGGATGTGGACAAGTTTCAGCTGATCTGACCAGCCTGATTTGTGCAGGTCCACCCTCCCCTCGACGTCATCCTCGGGCTTGTCCCGAGGATCCAACCCCGCCGCCAGAAAGACAGCACAGCAGATGCTCGGGACAAGCCCGAGCATGACGAGCCGTTAAGCAGCTACGCTCTGAAAAACGCCAGAAGATCGTTGTTCACCAGATCCGGATCGGTCGTAGCAACCCCGTGCGGCTTGCCCTCATAAACCTTCAGCGTGCTGTTTTTCAAAAGCTTGGCCGAAAGCGGCGCCGAATCCTCGAACGGCACGATCTGATCGTCCGTGCCGTGCATTACCAGAACCGGCACGTCAATCGCCTTCAAATCCTCGGTAAAATCCGTTTCCGAAAATGCCTTGATGCAATCGTAGTGGGCCTTTGTGCCGCCCATCATGCCCTGCCGCCACCAGTTGCGGATGACGCCTTCGGACACCTCGGCGCCCGGCCGGTTATAGCCGTAGAACGGCCCCGTCGGGATTTCGAGGAAGAACTGCGCGCGGTTCGCCGCCTGCGCCTTGCGAAAACCGTCGAACACTTCGAGCGGCAAGCCACCGGGGTTCTTGTCCGACTTCACCATGACAGGCGGCACAGCGCCGATCAGCACGGCCTTGGCAACCCGCCCCTGCGGCTGTCCGAATTTGGCGACATACCGCGTCACCTCGCCGCCGCCGGTCGAGTGACCGACATGGATGGCGTTTTTCAAATCCAGATGTGCAGCGAGCTCTGCCACGTCGGCGGCATAAGTATCCATCTCATTGCCGATATCTGTCTGGCTGGAACGGCCATGACCACGCCGGTCATGCGCGATGACGCGGTATCCTTCGCCCAGGAAGAACAGCATCTGCGCGTCCCAGTCATCGGCTGAAAGCGGCCAGCCATGATGGAAGACAATCGGCTGGGCATCTTTCGAGCCCCAGTCCTTATAAAAAATCTGCGTGCCGTCCGTGGTGGTGATGAAACTACTGCTCATGATTTTCCCTCGGTTGATCTGGCAAAATTCCGGCGAACGTTTTTATGGCGACGGCAAAACCAGTCGGAGACTGCCGGCGCGGCGCCAAGATATGACGACATATCGATTTTGAACAGCATCCGTATGACGCGACGCAATAACCATCAGCTGGCATTCGAAATCATTAAACCAATCGGTTGACAATTGTCGCCACGGCGCGCACATTCAACCTCATGGTTGAATTACACACAGATCAGATCGACGCCATTTTCCACGCACTGAGCGACGCCACCCGTCGGCAGATGCTGGGTGAATTGGCAGCGGGCGAACGCACGGTGGGGCAGCTGGCCGAACCCTATGCCATGTCGCTCGCCGCCGCCTCAAAGCATATCAAGGTACTGGAAGGTGCAGGCCTTGTTCGCCGCGAGATCCAGGGGCGCACGCATCTCTGCCGGCTCGATCCCGGGCCGCTCGCCACCGCCCATGAATGGCTTTCCTTCTACGAACGTTTCTGGACCGGCAAGCTGGACGCATTGGAGCGGCTTCTGAAAGAGGACGACGCGCGAAAAGCCGCAGCCGAAAAGAAAAACGAAAAGCCCGTATCGAAATCCGAAACCTGAATCAAAACTGGGAGAAGACCGATGAACGACATGACCGTGCTGGAGACATACGGAAGGGTAACCGCGCTGCTCGAAATCACCATCCAACGCAAGCTGCCGGGGCCGATCGAGCGTATCTGGGATTATCTGACCGACAGCGAATTGCGCAGCCAGTGGCTCGCCTCCGGCATCATGCCTGCCGATCCGGGCAGCGTATTCGAACTCGTCTGGCGCAATGATGAATTGACCGAAGATGCGGAAGCCCGCCCGGAAGGCTTTCCGGAAGAACAGCGCATGACGAGCGAAATTGTCGCCTTCGAAGCCCCTCACCGCCTCGCCTTCACCTGGCCGCCGCGCGGCGAAGTCTCGATCGAGTTGAAGACGATAGGCTCGGATGTGCTCCTCACCCTCGTCCACAAGCGCATCTCCGACCGGAAGAATATGACCATGGTCGGCGCCGGCTGGCACATGCATCTCGATATTCTCGCCGCCAAGGCATCAGGCCAAAAGCCCGGCGCATTCTGGCAGGGCTGGCTGCGTCTGCGGGACGAATACGATCGCCTCATCCCCGAATGAAACGTCTCCATTCACAACATCGTGCCCCGCAGCACCGCTGCGGGGCTTTTCTTTACCCCGAAAAGCCATGGGGTCTTGAAGATGTCATCTGGGTCAGGCAATAGGCCCCCTTAACGTTTTAGAAGAACTGTAAGAAGGCTGACCGAACACGATGCTGCAAACACCCTACTACCTCATCGACAAGTCCAAACTGCTCCAGAACATGGAACGGATTGCCGCTGTGCGTGAGAAGTCGGGCGCCAAGGCATTGCTGGCGTTGAAGTGTTTCGCCACATGGTCCGTCTTCGATTTCATGCGCGACTACATGGACGGCACCACCTCGTCCTCGCTCAACGAAGTCCGCCTCGGCCACGAGCGTTTTGGCAAGGAAACCCACGCCTATTCCGTCGCCTATGCCGATTACGAGATCGACGAGGTCGTCTCCCACGCCGACAAGATCATCTTCAACTCGATCGGTCAGTTGCAGCGTTTTGAAAGCCAGTCCTCTGGCATCACCCGCGGCCTGCGCCTCAACCCCGGCGTTTCGTCCTCGTCCTTCGATCTGGCTGACCCTGCCCGCCCCTTCTCGCGTCTCGGCGAATGGGATCTGAAACAGGTCGATCCGGTCATGGAGATGATCACCGGCTTCATGATCCACAACAACTGCGAGAACACGGACTTTGCCCTGTTCGACCGCATGCTCGGCGATATCGAGCAGAAATTCGCACCGCTGCTGAAAAAGGCCGAATGGGTCAGCCTAGGCGGCGGTATCCACTTCACTGGTGACGATTACCCGGTCGACCAGTTTGCCGAGCGCCTCAAGCGTTTCTCCGGCGAATATGGCGTGCAGGTCTATCTCGAGCCGGGCGAAGCCTCGATCACCAAATCGACGACGCTGGAAACCACCGTCCTCGACACCCTTTACAACGGCAAGAACCTTGTCGTGGTGGATTCGTCCATCGAAGCGCACATGCTGGATCTCCTGATCTATCGTGAGAATGCCAAGGTTCACCCTAACCAGGGACCCCATCGTGCGATGGTCTGCGGCAAGTCATGCCTTGCCGGAGACATTTTTGGGGAATTCGACTTCCCCGAAGAAGTAAAGGTCGGCGACCGCATCTCGTTCCAGGATGCTGCCGGCTACACGATGGTCAAGAAAAACTGGTTTAACGGCGTGAAAATGCCGGCAATCGCCATTCGGGAACTGGATGGCAGCCTCAGGACGGTCCGTGAGTTTGACTACACGGACTACGAACAGAGCCTTTCCTGATCAGAAAGGGCCAAAGGCCCACAGGACAAGACTTTCTGACGATTGGACGCAAGGAGTGGTCCCCAGAATGAAAAAGAACGTGCTCATCATCGGCGCCGGCGGCGTCGCACAGGTCGTTGCCCACAAGTGTGCGCAGAACAATGATGTCCTCGGCGATATCCATATCGCCTCGCGCACCAAGTCGAAATGCGATGACATCATCGCATCCGTGCACGAAAAGAAGGCCATGAAGACCGAAGGCGTCCTCGAAGGCCACGGCCTCGACGCGCTCGACATCGAAGCCACCAAGGCCTTGATCGTCAAGACCGGTAGCCAGATCGTCATCAACGTCGGCACCGCCTTCCTCAACATGTCGGTCTTGCGCGCCTGCATGGATACCGGCGTCGCCTATATCGACACCGCCATCCACGAAGAGCCGAACAAGATCTGCGAAACGCCGCCGTGGTACGGTAACTACGAGTGGAAGCGTGCCGCCGAATGCGAGGAAAAGGGCATCACCGCCATCCTCGGCGCCGGTTTTGATCCGGGCGTCGTCAACGCCTATGCGCGTCTCGCCAAGGACGAATATCTCGACACCGTAACCGACGTCGATATCGTCGACATCAATGCCGGCAGCCACGGCAAGTACTTTGCCACCAACTTCGATCCGGAAATCAACTTTCGCGAATTCACGGGCGTTGTCTATTCGTGGCAGGGCGGCGAATGGAACGTCAACAAGATGTTCGAAATCGGCAAGGACTACGACCTGCCGGTCGTCGGCACCCGCCGCGCCTATCTCTGCGGCCATGACGAAGTGCATTCGCTGGCAAAGAACATGGAAGGCGCCGACGTGCGCTTCTGGATGGGCTTTGGCGATCACTACATCAACGTCTTCACCGTCCTGAAGAACATCGGCCTCCTGTCGGAACAGCCGGTGAAGCTCGCCGACGGCTCGGAAGTCGTACCGCTCAAGGTCGTAAAAGCCTGCCTGCCCGACCCGTCGTCGCTGGCGCCGGAATACGAAGGCAAGACCTGCATCGGCGACTTCGTCAAGGGCACGAAGGACGGCAAGGAACGCACGGTGTTCATCTACAACGTCGCCGACCACAAGGAAGCCTATAACGAAGTTGGTTCGCAGGGCATTTCCTACACGGCAGGTGTTCCCCCGGTCGCAGCCGCGATGCTCGTCGCAACGGGCGAATGGGATGTGAAGAAGATGGCGAACGTCGAAGAACTGGCGCCGCGCCCGTTCCTCAACATTCTGAACAAGATCGGCCTGCAGACCTGCATCCGTGACGAACAGGGCGAGCGCGAACTGCATTTCGATTGAGATGCAGCGATTGCCTCAACGCTGAAATGACGAAAGGCCCGCGAGCGATCGCGGGCCTTTTCCGTTTTGCCGCTCGGAGCGGATAATCAGCCGTTCATGTAACGGCGCGGCTTGGCGGCACGACGCTCGGCACTCTGGCGCTCGACGAAATGGACAAGATTGCTCACCATCCGGCGAGCGGCTTGCAAAAGCAGGTTCCATGCGGTCATGACCGTCTCCTCTGGTTGGTTTGTGCTGGCATTGGGTTGATTGATGGCACCGGCTTCCGTTGGCCGGTAAAGGCGTTATGCGCTTGAGCGCTCTCTATGCGGTAGACCAGACCTACAGGATGATTGCACATTTCTCCGAAAGGCTTTTCTGCCCTCTGGCGCGCATGTAAGGCGCGCGGTAAAAAGCATCATCGAATTCGGCGAAATCAGCGTATTTCGCATCCTTGACTGGAGATAACGCAATGGATCATCTCGCAACGCTTGTCACAAAAATTGCACAACACACCGATTGCGATGGCGTTCATCCGACAAAGATTCCGAACCTGTCGCTGATCCGCGTCTCCAACCCCACCGAACCGGTGCGCGGCGTTACGCAGCCTTCGCTCTGCATCGTCGTGCAGGGCACCAAGCATGTGACGCTGGCCGATCACATCTACGAATATGGTGCCGGCTGCCATCTCGTCGCCTCGGTCGAACTGCCGGTCGTCAATCGCGTCGTCGCGGCAAGCCCCGATAAACCCTATATGTCCCTGCTTCTAGCGCTCGACATGCCGGCCCTCGGCTCGATGCTGATGGAGATGCCGCGCACGACCGAAACAGGCACCGCCCGTTGCGGTACAGGCCTTTGTGTCAGCGAAGCCTCACCCGGCCTTCTCGATGCCGCCCTGCGTCTGACCCAGCTTCTGGACACGCCGGAGGACATCGATTTTCTGGCGCCTCTTGCCGAACGTGAGCTGCTGTACCGGCTGATGCGTGGCGAACAGGCTCACAAGGTGCGCCGCCTGCTGATGCCGGAAAGCCGCCTGCAACAGGTCAACCGCGCCATCACCTGGATCCGCGACAATTATGACAAGCCGTTTTCCATTGATCGCGTCGCCAGCGAAGCGAGCATGAGCTCATCCTCGCTGCACGAGCATTTTCGCGAAGTCACCGCCATGAGCCCGCTGCAATACCAGAAACAGCTTCGCCTGCAGGAAGCGCGCCGCATGATCCTGGCCGAAGCACTGGACGCCGCCACCGCCGCCCACCGTGTGGGTTACGACAGCCCGTCGCAGTTCAGCCGCGAATACCGCCGCCTGTTCGGCGCCCCGCCGATCCGCGATATTTCGCGGGTGCGGGGTGAGGATGCGAGTTTGGTGGGGGCGTGAGGCTGACGGGCTGGGGACACGTCAGACCGATAGGTCGGTAGATCTGGACAACGACGATCGCACCATTCTGCCGATATCATTGTGCCTGGGAAACAAAACGCTCCTCCAGAATGTCGGCTATATTGTCGTATATGCTGATTGCCGGAAGCGCTGAAAAATAAGAGTGCTGGTCGTTCTTCTTGAACGGCCACCAGTAATCGACAATGTAAAGCATCCCCTCATGCCAGACGACCCGGACTAAGAGGTGGCCATAATCATCATTGTCCCACGCCTTCACGGAATAGCGGAAAATGCCCGTCAACGCCCCGGTGGGACTGGGCTCATAAACCTTACCATAGGCTTTGGTAACCTCGCCAAAGGCTTGGTTTTGCCCCTGCAGAATTCGTGGCAGCAGGCTTGTACTCAACATCTCAAGGTCAGGCCGCCCGTTGTAGACAACGGACGAGAACCACACAGCCCCCTGCAACCCGCCTGTGAAAAACCTGGCCTCCTTCCGACCATCAAAGGTGTTGATCGGAAGGTCCCATGGCTCGGGCATGCGGACATTGACAGCCTCCCCATCGATGATGAGCTTGGCATTTTTTACACCCTCCCAGTAGCTTGAACCACGGGCGGCACTGAAAACCATATTGTCGATGAATGTCATCGAATAATCGCGCGCATAGTCCACGATCTCGTCCCGCGCGCCGTCACCGTCGGCCTTTGAAAGATCGTAAATGAAATGGATCGCAAGCGCCTTGTATCCCCTCGTCAAACAGTGACTGATAACGCCAGTCTTCGGACGCCCTGAAACCTCCTTGACGCCTTCAGTCAGCGATCCCGACGCATCTGCCGCCTCTCGTTTGGAGACAACCGCAAAATCATCCTGCAAGAGGGCGCGACCGCAAAGGCGCCCGGCCGGTGCGGCATATTTCAAGTTGTAGCCAACGACCGTCGTTTCGATCGGCACCGCATCGGTTTCCAAGGGCTTGATCTTCCCTATGTTCGTATATCGACCGATCTGTTTGGGCTCCGTCTCCTCATCTTCCGCCAGCGGCGCCGTCTCTACGACAGCGCTCTCCGGCACCAGCGTCTTGAAATCCAGATCGGGGTCGGAAAAATCGAACGCCTTTTCCACCCAGCCATCCTTGGCAGGCCGCCCGGGTGCGTCCCGCGCAGATGCATACCCTGCCATCGCCAGAACCAGCATCGAAAC
The DNA here is from genome assembly GCF_009617585.1 of Endobacterium cereale. Classification (GTDB taxonomy): domain Bacteria; phylum Pseudomonadota; class Alphaproteobacteria; order Rhizobiales; family Rhizobiaceae; genus Neorhizobium; species Neorhizobium cereale. The sequence goes on from NZ_WIXI01000051.1 coordinate 250,243, forward strand.
AAGCGCCACGCGCATCACGTCCACCCCCACCGTCGTCAGTCCGATCCGTTATCCCGTGCCCAGGCCAGTGCCTCGGTCGTCATCGCCGGATTTTTCAGCTTGGCGATCCGCTTCAAATCCCTGTCCTTGAACGGATTGCCGCCAATGTGCAGCCCGAACGGGCCGCCGCTCCCCGCCTTGTTTTCCAGCGGGGTCAGTTGGCCCAAAGCCTTGGGCAGCGTGGTCAATTCGCAATCTTTCAGCTTAAGCGACTGGATATTGCTCAACTGACCAATCTCGGCAGGTAGAACCTTGATCGGATTGCCGTCGGCACAAAGCTGCATCAGATCCGGAAGATTGAAGACCGCCTGCGGGATGGAAACCTGCTCCGACCGCGAAAACGACAGTGACTTGAGTTTTGGAAAACGCGACAGGAAACCGTCGGAAAAATCCAGCCAATGCATGTCGTCGAAGATCAGCCCCCTGACATCGGGGTTGTCCCGTCGCGGCAGCGGCAATTCAACGAGCGGCGTACCCGAAAGCGACAAATGTTGAATTCCGGGCATTTCGAACAGTTCGGCGGGGACTGATCGCAACGGATTACGATCCAGATGAAGCCCTTCCAAGGTCAGCCGCTCGCAAAAGTCGGGCGGCAATGTCTCAAGCCGATTGTTCTGGAGGAACAGATAGCCCAGTCCCTCCATCTCGAAAAGTTTGGGCGGCAACTGTCGCAGCTTGAGGCTACCAAGCTCCAGCGTATCGTGGGAATGCCTCCCGAACACGTAGGAGAGCTTTTCGTCATCGGTCCAGCCACCGGCTTCAGAAGGATCCGGCCGACCGGCATTGCGCCAGTCGATCCGGTCACTCGCGATTTGAAGACCCTGCTCCGACGTCAAATCGTCAGGCAGGTCATCGGCCCAGGGTGCAATGCGGGCTGTCATTTTTCACACCCTTGCGCAGAAAACGTCGATGGCATCCAGCTTGACGATGCCGCTCTCGAGTTTCGACACAAATCCCGGCAGATTCACCGGCATCACATCGCCCAGTCGTTTCGGCAGCGTAAAATTCTGCGGCTCGCGGGTCAGGTTGAAGACGAACAGCAGCTTCTCTCCGCCCTTCTCTCGTACGAAGGCCAGCACGTCCTGATTGGTGTCGAGGAATGTCATGTCGCCATCGATCAGTGCCGCATGCGATTTGCGGAAGGCGATCGTCGCGCGGTAATGCGCCAGCACCGAATCTGCCAGTTTTTCCTGCGCGTCGACGGCCCGGGCGGCGTGTTCCTTCGGCACCGGCAACCATGTCCTGGCGCCCTCCGTAAATCCGCCATGCGGCTTGGCGCTTTCCCACACCATCGGGGTGCGGCATCCGTCACGGCCCTTGAAGGCTGGCCAGAAGCGGATACCGTATGGATCGCGCAGATCCTCGAATGAAAGCTCGGCCTCCGTCAGCCCAAGTTCCTCGCCCTGATAGAGGCAGATCGACCCACGCAGTGTCGCAATCAGCGTCGCCGAGATCTTGGCGACACGATCCTGCTCTTCCGGTGCCTCGATGAAACGGGTGACATGGCGGATGACGTCGTGGTTTGAAAACGCCCAGCACACCCAGCCGTTCACCACCGTATCCAGCACGGTCTGCATGACCTTGCGGATATAACCCGCATCGAAAGCCGGTCCCAGGAGGTCGAACGTGTAGCACATGTGCAGCTTGTCATTGCCGGTGGTGTAAAGCGCCAGCGTGTTCAGCGAGCGCGGCCCGTCGCCCACTTCGCCGACACTCGCCCGGCCCTCGTAGCTATCCAGCAGCGTGCGAAAACGTTTCAGGAAATCAATGTTTTCCGGCTGCGTCTTGTCATAGAGGTGGTTTTGCATCGAATAGGGATTGGTGTCGGTTTCCATCCCCGCGCCGTCGGTGTCGTAGACCATCGGCGGATTGTTGCGCAGTTGTTTGTCGTGGAAATAATAGTTCACCGTGTCGAGGCGAAAACCGTCGACGCCGCGGTCGAGCCAGAATTTCACCGTGTCCAGCATGGCATCCTGCACATCCGGATTGTGAAAGTTCAGGTCTGGCTGCGAGATCAGAAAGTTGTGCATGTAATATTGCTTGCGCACGCCATCCCATTCCCATCCCGGCCCGCCAAAAATCGACAGCCAGTTGGTCGGCGCCGTGCCGTCCGGCTTCGGATCGGCCCAGACGAACCAGTCGGCCTTGGCATTGGTGCGGCTGGAGCGGCTTTCTATGAACCACGGATGCTGGTCGGATGTGTGCGAAATCACCTGGTCGATGATCACCTTCAAACCGAGACGATGCGCCTCCGTCATCATCTCGTCGAAATCGGCCAGCGTGCCGAACATCGGATCGACATTGCAATAATCGGAAACGTCATAGCCCATGTCGGCCATTGGCGACGTGAAGAACGGCGACAGCCAGATGGCATCGACACCGAGCGAGGCAATATGCCCCAGCCTCGCGGTAATGCCCTTGATGTCGCCGAGCCCGTCACCCGTCGTGTCCTGGAAGGAGCGCGGATAGACCTGATAGATCACGGCTCCACGCCACCAATCGGATCGGATGTCTGCCTGCGAAATCATAAGCATATACCTCTCTTGGAGTTCGGTTACTGCCAAACTAAGGCCCCTCCGCCAAAAGGCAACCGAGAGTGGCCGGAGCCGCCGTAACAGAGTTTTGAACGGCAATTTGATCGCGATAAGTGCAATCTCGATGACACGCCCATAGTTGGCGACACACAAACCCCAAGATTTAGGGGGGTTACAATGTCGCAATCCCAGCACTATCGTGCCGCCTTTCCGCCAGTCGGAAAACGGGAACATGAATGAAAAAGAGGCTTCGAAGCCTTAGAAAGATGGGGTTTTCCATGTATCACTTCAGCAAGAAGTTTTTGGCGACGGCAATGTTTGGCGCATTGCTGGCCTGTTCGGCCCATGCGGCGACGATCAACATTCACAATGGCGGCGACCCGCAGTCGCTCGATCCACAGAAATTGTCTGGTGACTGGGAAAACCGCATCGCCGGCGACATCTTTGAAGGTCTGGTGACGGAAGATGCCAAGGTCAAGCCGATCCCCGGCCAAGCCGAAAGCTGGACGGTTTCCGACGATGGCCGGGTCTATACGTTCAAGCTGCGTGACGGCATCAAGTGGTCCGATGGCCAGCCGGTCACCGCCGGTGACTTCGTCTTCGCTTTCCAGCGCCTGATGGATCCGAAGGCAGCTGCCGATTACGCCTATCTGCAGTACACGATCAAGAATGCTGAAAAGATCAACAAGGGCGAAATCGCCGATGCCAACCAGCTCGGCGTCAAGGCAATCGACGACAAGACGCTCGAAATCACGCTCGAAAACCCCACCCCCTATTTTCTCGACTCGCTGACCCATTACACGGCCTATCCGCTGCCGAAACATCTGGTCGAGGCCAAGGGCGCCGATTGGGTCAAGATCGGCACGATCGTCACCAACGGCCCGTATAAGCCGGTCGAATGGGTTCCGGGCAGCCATGTCACCACTGCCAAGAACGACCAGTATTACGGCACGGCTGACCTGAAGATCGACGGCGCAAAATTCTTCGTGCTGGAAGACCAGGAAGCTGCCCTGAAGCGCTATCGCGCCGGCGAATTTGACATTCTCACCGACTTCCCGACCGACCAGTATGCCTGGATGCAGAAGAACCTGCCGGGCCAGGCGCATGTCGCGCCGTTCTCGGGCCTCTATTATTACGTTATCAACTCGCAGACCGAACCGACCAAGGACAAGCGCGTCCGTCAGGCTCTGTCCATGGCGATCAACCGCGAGGTCATCGGTCCGCAGATTCTTGGCACCGGCGAACTTCCGGCCTATTCGTGGGTGCCGCCGGGCACGGCCAATTATGATGAGCCGGCCTACGTCTCGTGGAAGGACGAGCCCTACAAGCAGAAAGTCGAGGAAGCCAAGAAGCTGCTCACCGAAGCCGGTTTCGGCCCGGATAAGCCGCTGACCTTGCAGCTCAAGTACAACACTAACGACAACCACAAGCGCATCGCCGTCGCGATCGCTGCCATGTGGAAGCCGCTGGGGGTCAATGTCGAACTCGTCAATGCGGAAACCAAGGTCCATTACGACCAGTTGCAGCGCGGCGACGTGCAGGTTGGCCGCGCCGGCTGGCTGGCCGATTACAACGATCCGGATAACTTCCTCAACCTGCTCGTGACCGGCGTTCCGATGAACTATGGTCGCTGGTCCAATGCCGAATACGATAAGCTTATCAAGGACGGCAACCTGGAAAAGGACATGAAAAAGCGCGCCGAGATGTTCAAGCAGGCCGAAAAGATCGCGCTTGATGACAGCGCCGCGCTGCCGATCTACTACTATGTGTCAAAGAACGTGGTGTCGCCGAAGATCTCGGGCTTCGAAGACAACGTGAAGGACATTCACCGCACGCGCTGGCTCTCGATCAAAGAATAACAGGGAGTCAAGGCTCTTCCGCCTTGCGGCGTCGTGTGCGTTGATCGCGCACGACGCTGTCGCACTTGAAGTGTGGCACATGACACCTGTTCGAACCTTCGCGGTTGACCGGTCGATGCGCACGGTAAAAAGACCCGATCCGTATCAATCATGCTCAGTTACGCCTTCCGTCGATTGCTGTCGACGATCCCGGTTTTGTGGATCGCCGTGACAGCCTGTTTCTTTGTTCTTCGTCTCGCGCCCGGTGGGCCATTCGATGGTGAACGCTCGCTGCCGCCGGCGATCCTGCAAAACCTCGCGGCCCACTACAATCTCGATAAGCCGCTGATCCAGCAGTATCTCTATTATGTCGGCGACCTCTTACGCGGCGACCTTGGCCCCTCCTTCTCCAGCGAGGATTTCAACGTCGCCCAGCAGATCATGATCGGTCTGCCCTATACATTCACGCTCGGCATGACCGCCTTTGCGCTCGCCATCATCATCGGCGTCGCTGTCGGCTGTCTTGGGGCGCTCTATCAGAACAAGATGCCGGACTATGTGCTCGGCGCGATGATCCTGGTGGGCGTCGTGTTCCCGAACTTCCTGATTGCTCCCATCCTCCAGCTCGTGTTCGGCATCCAACTGGCATGGTTGCCTGTCGGCGGCTGGGGCGATGGCTCGCTGAAATACCTCGTCCTGCCGGTCGTGGTGATGGCGCTGCCGCATGCGGGGCGCATCTCACGCATCACCCGCGGTTCGATGATTGAGGTGATGAACCAGAATTTCATCCGCACCGCCAAGGCCAAGGGTATTGGCCCACGGCTGACTGTGATGCGCCATGCGCTGAAACCCGCCATGATGCCGGTCGTCTCCTATCTCGGCCCGGCGGCAAGTTACCTTCTCACCGGCTCGCTGGTTGTCGAAAGCATTTTTGGGCTTCCCGGCATCGGCCGTTATTTCATCAACGCCGCACTGAACCGCGATTACGGCATGGTTCTGGGCACGGTCATCTTCTACATGGTGCTGATCGTCTTCCTGAACCTCATCGTCGATATCGCCTATGCCTGGCTTGACCCGAAAGTGAGAAACAGATGATCCTCAATCCCGCAAAAAGAGAGCTGCTCGCAGCCGAACTGCTGGAAGCGGAAGGTCTTTCCCCGGAAGGTCGTTCGCTGACAAAAGACGCCATGCGCAGGCTCTGTCGCAACAAGGCGGCGGTCGTGTCGATCGTTGTCCTTGCCCTGCTCATCCTCGCCGCCGTGGTCGGCCCCTATTTCATTCCCCACAATTACGAGGACCCGGACTGGGCTGCCTTCCGCGCCCCACCGTCCTGGGAAGACGGCCACTACTTTGGCACCGACCCGAACGGCCGCGACCTCTTGGCCCGCGTGCTTTACGGCACCCGCGTGTCGCTCGCAGTCGCCTTCGTCGCTACCCTCGTCTCGGTGGTGATCGGCGTGCTTTACGGTGCGATCTCCGGTTATTTCGGTGGCCGGCTGGATTCGATCATGATGCGCTTCGTCGATATCATGTACGCGCTTCCCTACATCCTCTTCGTCATCCTGCTGATGGTGATTTTCGGCCGTAACGTCTACCTGCTGTTTGCAGCGATCGGCGCTCTGGAATGGCTGACCATGGCCCGTATCGTGCGCGGCCAGACGCTGTCGCTCAAGCACCGCGAATTCGTGGAAGCCGCCCGTGCTTCCGGCCAGAAGCCGCTGAAAATCATCACAAAACACATCATCCCGAATCTTGTCGGGCCGGTGGTCATCTTCGCCGCCCTCACCGTGCCGGAAATCATCGCGACGGAAAGCTTCTTGTCCTATCTCGGTTTCGGCGTTCAGGAACCGCTGACCTCGCTCGGCACCCTGATCGCGGAAGGCACCGACGCCATGGAAAGCATGCCTTGGCTGCTCGCCTTCCCGGCCGTCTTCCTTGTCTCGCTGCTGCTCAGCCTGCTGTTTATCGGCGATGGCCTGCGCGACGCGTTCGACCCGAAGGATCGCTGACATGACAGATCAGACACAAAAGCAAGTCCTTCTCGAGTTGAAGGACTATTCCATCACCTTCAAGACGCCGGATGGCGACGTGAAGGCCGTATCCAACATGAACCTTACCGTTCGTCGCGGTGAGCGTATCGCCATCGTTGGCGAAAGCGGCTCCGGCAAAAGCCAAACGTTTCTCGGTATCATGGGCCTGCTCGCCAAGAACGGCCAGACCTCCGGTCAGGCGCTTCTTGAAGGCCGCGACGTGCTGTCGCTCAAACCGCGCGAGCTCGACAAGGTGCGCGGCAAGGACATGGCGATGGTCTTCCAGGACCCGATGACCGCCTTGAATCCATCTCTGAAGATTTCCCGGCAACTGACGGAACAGCTTGAGATTCATCGAGGCTTTACCGCTAGGGCGGCCTCGGTCGAGGCGCTCGACATGTTGAAGCGCGTCGGCATCCCTGACCCGGACCGCCGTTTCAATCTCTACCCGCACGAACTGTCGGGCGGCATGCGCCAGCGCATCGTCATCGCCATGGCGTTGCTCACCAAACCAAAACTGCTGATCGCCGACGAACCGACCACCGCGCTCGACGTCACCATCCAGGCGCAGATTCTTGATCTTTTCAACGATCTCACCGCCGAGATGAACACGGCACTGTTGATGATCACCCACGATCTCGGCGTCGTTGCCGGCCTCGCCGACCGTGTTGCCGTCATGTATGCTGGCCGCATCGTCGAGGAGGCCCCGGTCGACGAACTGTTCGAAAAGCCGGCGCATCCCTATACGGCAGCACTGCATGCGGCGATCCCGCGGCCCGATCAGGATGTCGACGACCTCGTCGTCATTCCCGGCCGTCCGCCGAACCTGCAGCACCTGCCGAAAGGCTGCAATTTCTCGCCGCGCTGTCCCAAGGTCGAGGACGATTGCATCGATCGTCCGCCGCAGCTCGAAACATTGGCGCCGCAACATTGCGCCGCCTGTTTCCACCCCTTCCCGCGTCGTGAGGAGCTGTTGACCCATGCTTGATCAAAACACATCGGGGCAGACCCTGCTCAAGGTCGAAAACCTCACGACCCAGTTCGAAATCCAGGCAAAGTCGTTCTTCAAGAAGCCGACCATGCTGACCGCCGTCAATGACGTGTCGTTCGAACTGAAGGAAGGCCGCACGCTCGGCATCGTCGGCGAAAGCGGCTGTGGCAAATCCACCCTCGGCCGCTCGATCCTGCAGCTCATCCGGGCACAGGAAGGCCGTGTCGTCTGGCAGGGCAAGAACCTGCTTGATCTGACGCCGGAACAGATCCGGCTTGCGCGCCGCGACATGCAGATCATCTTTCAGGATCCGATCGCCTCGCTCGATCCGCGCATGACGGTCGGCGACATCATCGCCGAACCGCTCACCGTGTTCGAGCCGAAACTCAGCCGCGCGGAGCGCACCGAGCGCGTGCGCGAGATCATGGAAGCCGTCGGCCTCGTGCCGGAAATGATCAACCGCTATCCGCACGAGTTTTCCGGCGGTCAGGCCCAGCGTATCGGCATTGCCCGCGCCGTCATCACGCGGCCAAAGCTGATCGTCTGCGACGAACCGGTCTCGGCACTCGACGTGTCGATCCAGGGACAGGTGATCACGCTGTTGCGCAAGCTGCGCAAGGAGTTCGGCCTCACGCTGATCTTCATCAGCCACGATCTTTCGGTCGTGCGGCTGATCTCGGATGATGTTCTGGTTCTCTATCTCGGCCGCATCGTTGAGGCCGGCGATTGCGCCACCGTGTTCAGCGCCCCGGCACATCCATACACACAGGCACTGTTTTCGGCAGCCCCGATCCCAGACCCGAAATTGGCCCGCCAGCGCTCGCGCATCCGCCTGCAGGGCGATCCGCCATCCCCGATGAACCCACCGCCGGGCTGTCCATTCCAGCCGCGCTGCTGGAAGGCGACGGATATCTGTCGCACCAAAATGCCGCCGACGGAACTGGTGCGTCCGGGCCAGTCGGCCGCGTGTTACCACATGGACCGGCCGCCGGAGACGTGAGGCTACCGCCCTTGACCACTCCCTTGCCAAGGGAGTGGTCCATTCACCCTTGCCTCCCAAACCCTCATCGCGTATCGCCAAATGACGAAAATTGTTGGGAGAACGGTTTTGGGCGGAAAGTTTCTATCGATTGGCGAATGCATGGTGGAACTCTCGCAGGCGGGTGATGGCCTGCTGCGCAGAGGTTTTGCCGGCGACACGTTCAACACCGCCTGGTACATGCGCGCTTGCCTGCCAGCCGACTGGTCCGTCGATTATTTCACCGCTCTCGGCGACGACCCAATGTCCGACGAAATGCTGGCGATGATGTCAAAGGCCGGCATCGGCACCAGCCAGATCCGCCGCATTCCCGGCAAGACACCCGGCCTCTACCTCATCACCCTGAAAGACGGCGAACGTACCTTCAGCTACTGGCGCGACACCGCCGCCGCCAAAAAGCTGGCCGATGACGCAAACCACCTGCGCGCGGCAATAGAAGCCTCAGACATCATATATTTTTCCGGCATCACGCTGGGTATCCTTGCGTCTGAAGCAATCGACACGCTGTTGTCGGAACTGCGCCGCGCCAAGGCATCCGGCAAGATCGTCGCCTTCGATCCTAATATCCGTCCGCGCCTGTGGTCGGACAAAGATGTCATGCTGAAGACGATCGAGGCCGGTGCCCGTGCCGCATCCCTCGTGCTACCCAGCTTCGATGATGAAAAGGTCCATTTCGGCGATCCCGACGTGGCCGCCACCGTTGCACGTTATCATGTCCTTGGCGTGCCCACGGTCGTGGTAAAGGACGGCCCCAATGGTGTGACGCTCAGTTTTGACGGCAAGGTTGAGCATGTACCGGCCGTGGAGGCAAAGGCCGTGGTGGACACGACCAGCGCCGGAGACAGTTTTAATGGCGGTTTCCTGTCACGCCTGCTGACGGGGGCCACGCCTGCTGAAGCTGCAGCTCATGGTGCGGCTGTCGCAACAACCGTCATCGGCCATCATGGCGCACTGATCGATCCGGGCTTATTGCCGGTTTGAACAACTCTCTCAGCCTTCTCCATAAGACGGATCTCATGCGTTACGTACTATTGCTCTATATTGCAGCGCTGGCCGGCATTGGCCTTCCGGCAAAGGCAGATCCGCTGGATGACTGGAAAAAGGCGGAAGCACAGGCTGAAGAGGCGTGGCACAAATTGCCTATGAGCACGCGGAACGCCACATTCATCTCCGAAGCGCCGAAAGGCTACGGAGTTTATAAGGTCAGGGAAACAAACGTCTTCAAGCCGAAGGATCAACTTCGGATCTATTTCGAACCGATTGGTTACGACTGGAAACCACTTGCCGACGGGCTGGTGAGCATGGGAGTCAACAGCGACTTTACCGTTCGAAATGAAAAGGGCGCAATCGTCGGCCATCAACCTGACTTCGCTCGGCCGGTGATCCAGAACCGCCATCGTGCACGCGAATTTTATATCGATTTCACGCTGACGATCAGCGCCTTGCCAGTCGGATCCTATACAGTGACTTATACGATGCGCGACATTGCCAGCGACAAGAGCACTAGCTTCGATCTGCCATTCGAGATCGAGAACTAGACGCAGCTCATTCAGGCATGGCAAAGCAGCCCGTACGAGCTAGAGCACCTTGCAGGCAACCCGTATTCTGCTGCCGGAGCAGGTTTTCGTCAGAGCAAAGGCGATTGGCGAAGGGGAGCCCCTAAGATACGTTGGAGCCGATCACCTCTGATCCGGGCGGAAAAATGCCCGGCCCCTTCGGGGTTGGCTGATACGGGCCGTCCAAGCCAACAGAATGGTGCAGATTAGCCGCGACATGCTCTAGAACCCGATCGTCTCTTCAAACTTGTCCCAGGACTGCCACATCGCATAGCGGCCAATGCCGGGGATCGGCACATGGCCGTAATAAGGTGACAGCTGCAGCTGCGAAAACATCTCACTACGCTTCGCAACGGCGCCGACATAGATCGCCGAAGCAAGACCAGTTCGGTTTGCCCCGTGTTCGCAGTGGATCAGGATCGGCTTTTCGGCATTGCGCATGATCTCCGCCAGTTCCTCGCTGCCTGCGACCGGCAGAATTTCTCCAGAACTGATCGGGTAGTCGACCAGCGTCACTCCATTGCGCTCGGCGGCCGACTTTTCTTCCCAATACCAGGCGCCACGCTTCTCATTGCGCAGATTGATGATCGTCTTGATCCCATGACGTCGCACGAGACTGTCGATCTCCTCAGCACCCGGCTGCCCAGAGCGGTAGAGTTCGCCTGCAATGACTTCATGCTCATTGCCGGTCAGCTGATTGACGCCCATGAAAATGCCAAGCGCGGCGACAGCAGCAAGAAGACCCAGTGATATGGACCGAAAAATACGCATGAAAAATCCATCGCAACATTATCGGTGACGGATTTAGGCGCGTGCCGTCACACAGGCAAATCACGCTACCCCAAAGCCTCGACCGGGCCGCGACATTCGCCTGTCACACAGGTCAGCGATAGAACAGCAACTCCGCAAGAAACGTCCTGAGTCGGCGAAATTGCGGCGATGAGACGGGCAAAAGGGGTTTCAGCCGGTCATGACCAGAATTACCATCGTTTCCGATGCCTGGTATCCGCAGATCAATGGCGTTGTCCGCTCGATCGAAAACACAAATCGCGAGCTCACCCGCATGGGCGTGGATGTGGCCATGGTCACGCCGCAGGATTTTTCCAGCGTGCCCTGCCCCACCTATCCGGAAATCCGCCTGTCCGTCGCCACCTACTGGCAGGTCGCCTCCGCCATCAAGGCATCCGGCCCGACCGCCGTTCACATTGCCACCGAAGGCCCGCTCGGCCTGATGGCACGCCGCTGGTGCCTGAAGAACGACATGCCCTTTTCCACCAGCTATCACACCCGTTTCCCGGAATATGTGGCCGCCCGTTTCCCGATCCCCCTGCGCTGGCTGAACGCTTTCGTGCGCTGGTTCCACAATGCCGGCAATGGCTGCATGGTGGCAACCGGCAGCCTCGAGCGCGAACTGTCGAAACTCGGCATCAAGAACCTTTTGCGCTGGAGCCGCGGCATAGACCAGACGGTGTTTCACCCGATGGACCTGGACGACCGCCCATTCGACCTGCCGCGCCCGATCTTCATGACGGTCGGCCGGGTCGCGGTGGAAAAGAACCTGCCCGCCTTTCTCGATCTCGACCTGCCCGGCTCCAAGGTCGTGGTCGGCGATGGTCCGGATCGCGCCGAACTGCAACGCAAACATCCGAACGTGCTGTTCACCGGAACCAAAACCGGTGAGGAACTGGCCCGAGCCTATGCCCAGGCCGACGTCTTCGTCTTCCCGTCAAAGACCGACACGTTTGGCAATACCATCCTTGAAGCATTGGCAAGCGGTGTCCCTGTCGCCGCCTATCCGGTGATGGGACCGATCGATATCATCGAAGAAGGGTCCGGCGCCGGTGCGCTGAATGAAGACTTGCGCGAAGCCTGCCTCGCGGCCCTTGCGTGCCGACGCGAGGATGCAAGCCGGCTGGCCAGGCGTTACACATGGGAAGCCGCCTCGCAGCAGTTTTTGGTCAATGTGCTGAAGGCACAATCGGAGCGCCCGCGCCGCCGGCCGGGCACCCGTCCCCTGCCTGCCGCGTGAGAACGCGACATACTAGCGCCAAACACGATTTGCGCAGATAAAACAGAAATTTAAGGCACTTTCTTTTGCCTTGTAGCCGCCTAGATATGTCACCACGACAATTGCGTGGGTCGAGGGGACGACCGGTGACAGCAACGGATGCAGAAACGCCAGCCGAAATGCTGATCCGACGTGCCGACGAGCTTCGTCAGGCGGCGGAAGCGGCGCAAACCTATGGGGAATGCCTGCGCCTCAACATCCTTCTTTCCGAGGCGCGCTCCGCCTATTGGGCGCGGTCGGAAAAGGATTTTGACGATCGCAATTTCATGTGGTCGGAGGAAATTTTCGCGACAGATCGCTCCATAAGAGCGCAAACCGAAACACTTCGCCCGATGGATGAAATTCCCGCTATATTGGAAACAACGGAACCAACGGTAGAGAGCTTTTTCGACAGCCACTGCCGTCCACCGTCAACGCTTGACGAGGAAAGCCGGAAGCGTCGCATAGACCTGATCGACGCGGCGGAGAAACGCCTGGGCATTGCGATCAACGGCACCTTGCGCGCGCTGTTTGCCCACTGCAATGGCGGCACGACCGACTTTTATCTGCATCCGCGCTTTCCCTGGTCCCGTGTCGATTACACGAATGTGGAAAACCACCCCGACGACGGCCACAAATATTCGCCATTCTATACCGAATGGCAGTGGGTTTTCGATGATCAAACGATTGCCTCGGTACAGCATTGGCAGTCGGTAGAAAGCTTCATGGCCGAGGAAATCGACCGCTACCAGCGCGAGGATTACATCGTTGACCTGACGTGGCGCGAAAAAATGGCTGGCCTCGATCGCCTGATCATCCTGTGCATGCAGGAAAACAGCCGCACCTGGGATATCAACATGACCTGCCTCGATTTTCGCCGTGGCCCACTGCCGGGCCTCGTCATTCTCGCTGCAGACAAAACCGGCGAACATTTCGAGATCCGGCAAAGCTGGCCAAGTTTCGAGACGCTTTTCGGCCGGCTACGCCGTTGGTCGATACGCGAAATCGATGGCGCGGTCCGCAAGCGCGGCCCGACCTATGTCGAAATTTTCGATGAGGGCCGCTGGCGGATGCCATACGGGTGACAGTGTCACCCGTCAGCAGCACAGCAGACGTGAAGCACCGCGAACGGAATCAGCCGATATTTTCATCCCGCCAGTGGAAGAACAACACGCTTCCGATACCCAGACAGATGGCGGCGACGAGACCTGCAATGATCATGGATTTCCTCCTCCCATGGATCGACAAGGCTTGATATCCCCTCCCAGAGTCACAAGCCATGGTCGCAGTCGAACATAGACGCAACGAAATAGCAAGTGGAGGCCCGCGCCCTCCATCGGCTGTCCGTCGTCGTCTATTGCCTGAAGCGGCTCAGAAGACGGTAACGGCGACTCGGTCGCGAAACACCGTCAGCCTTTCACGGCCCTTTGTCGTGGCCGTGAATTTGATGCCGCGTGCCGGTACCACCTTACCGCATTTGCGGCTGCGCACCGTGCCGATGCCCCCATCGGAAAACGTACCGGTGGCCGAGACCGGCAGTTTTGCAACGACATCTTCCCATTCCGGTGCCGGATCGGTGCAGTTCCTGCCGCGAACGCCCTTCACCAGCAATTCCTTGCCGGACTTTATCGCGATGCTGGGTCGATAGGTGAAGGCCGCCTCTTCCGCCAGTACGGTCGTACCGGAAGACATGCCAAGGAAGATCGCAAAACTTATGCGAACCATTTCATTCCCCTCTCTGCTGGCGTCATGCCAGAGCTGGCTCACAGCCCTTAACCCTGTGAACCGATTGAACATATCCGTGCCCCGGCGTGTGACTGAACACAGACCAAAGCAAAATTATGCCAAGACAGAATTATGAATGTGGATGAGAATACGAAAAGCCGCCGGACATGGCTGAGGCCGGATCATCGGGATGGATCGCACATGTCGGGAAAGCGCGCTGGATCACGCTGATCGACGTTATAACGCGACAATCACAAAGCCTCGGCCATGTCGGCTCCGGCATATCAGATGAGGGAAATACACGCGTCACCACCCATACGGGTGACGCGTGATAATTTTTCGCGCGCTCAGCGCTTTCTGCGGCGACCTTCGAACGGGTTGTCGCCTGCTTTGAAATGGATGCGGATCGGCACGCCCGGCATGTCGAAATCGGTGCGCAGGTTGTTGGTCATGTAACGCACATAACTTTCCGGCAGCGCGTCGGGGCGCGTGCAGGAGACCATAAAGGCCGGCGGGCGGGCTTTCACCTGCGTCATGTATTTCAGCTTCAGGCGACGCCCGGAAACGGCCGGTGGCGGATGTTGCGTCGTTGTCTGATCGAGCCAGCGGTTCAGGCGGGCGGTGGAGATGCGCTTGTTCCAGACCCTGTCGGTATCGACAATGCTCTGCATCAATTTGTCGAGGCCGTAACCGGTCTGGCCGGAAATCGGCACGGCGCGAATGCCGCGTGCCTGCGGCAGCAGACGTTCCGTCTTTTCGCGAAGTTCGGCAAGCACTGCCTGCGGATCCTCGATCATGTCCCACTTGTTGAAAGCGAGAACGGCGGCACGGCCTTCGCGAAGAACCAGATCGGCGATCTGCAGGTCCTGCTTTTCGAAGGGGATGGTAGCATCGAAGACGATGACGACCGTTTCGGCAAAACGGATCGAGCGCAGCGCATCGGCGACGGACAGCTTTTCCAGCTTTTCCTGCACGCGCGCCTTGCGGCGCATACCGGCGGTATCGAACATCTTGATGGTGCGTCCGCGCCAGTCCCATTCGACGGAAATGCTGTCGCGGGTAATACCGGCTTCCGGGCCGGTGAGCAGACGGTCTTCACCGAGGAAGCGGTTAATAAGCGTCGACTTTCCGGCATTCGGGCGACCGACGATGGCCACGCGCAAAGGCAGCGTCTCGTCATAGCCGATTTCGGCGTCGTCATCCTCGTCGTCGAAATCGCTGTCGCGCACGTCGACATCGGTCACGGCTTCATCGACCTCTTCCGGGAAGGCGGCCTCTTCGCCAATCGCCTCAACGATGGCGTCGCGCAGGTCGATCATGCCCTGGCCGTGTTCGGCCGAGATCGGAACCGGTTCGCCAAGACCGAGCGTATAGGCATCGTAGAAGCCGCCATCCGAGCCCTTGGCTTCGGACTTGTTGGCGACCAGCACCACCGGCTTGCCGCTGCGGCGCAGAAGTTCGCCAAAGGTCTTGTCGAGCGGCGTCAGGCCCGCCTTGGCATCGACCACGAACAGCGTCAGGTCGGCTTCCTCGATTGCCATTTCCGTCTGGGCGCGCATGCGGCCTTCAAGCGTATCGGCACCGGCCTCTTCCAGACCGGCGGTATCGATGATGGTGAAGCGCAGGTCGACAAGCTTGGCATCGCCCGGACGACGGTCGCGGGTCACGCCCGGCGTATCATCGACCAGCGCAAGCTTCTTGCCGACCAGCCGGTTGAACAGCGTCGACTTGCCGACATTCGGGCGTCCGACGATGGCGACGGTGAAGCTCATGTGGTTTCTTTCTCTTTTTGGGCGCGTTCAGCCGGTCCGGCTGAAATCAGGGCGCCTTGCCGGATGCGGCGATGTTGTCGAGCATGATCTGCGCGCGCTGGGCGACATTGCGCGGCGCGTCTGCAGCATTGGTGATCTGCGTGAACCAGTCCTTGGACTGCTTCATGTTGTCGGCCTTATAGGCGGCAAGGCCCAGCGCCTCGCGCGCGGAAAAGCGCAGCGCATGGCCATCGCTCGTCAGCACTTCGGCTTCAGCGGCAACCTGATCATAACTGGCGGTATCCACCAGCAGGAAGGCAGCACGAAGCTTGGCAACATCACGAACCAGTGCCGGGACTGCATTGTCCTTGGAAATGGCCTGGAAACTGGCGATGGCGGCGGGCTTGCCACCTTTTTCGGCCTGCAGGGCAGCAGTACGCAACTTGGCCAGAACCGGATAGGAACCGGTGCCATCCTTTTCAATTTCGGCAAAAGCGGCAAGCGCCTCATCCGTCTTATTTTCGCCCGCCAGCGCCAGTGCCGCGATGAAGCGGTCGCCGGAGGCCGAAGCGTTGTTGGAATGCCAGTATTCGTAACCGCGATGACCGGCGACACCAACGACGAGCAGAACCGCCGCGCCGATGAAGATACGGCCAAAACGCTTCCACGCCTTGTTCATCTGCTCCGAGCGCAGTTCGTCGTTCACTTCGCGAATGAAGGTGTCGTCGTTATTTGCCATGCCAGTCTCCGGCCGCGCGGCCTCTGAATGCGGAAAGACCGCCTTCTAGCGTATTTTACCGCTCATGTAAGGCCCTTCGTGCAATTCACGAAAGCTTGTTAACGCCCAACGTGCAGGATGAGGCCGAGACGCAGCCTAAATTTTGTCATCACGCACAAAGCTTCGCCGCAATCTCGACGCAGAAGCGTTGGCAACAATTCATATCCGAAAATGATTTTCGACAGGTTTTTATGTCCAGCGTATCGTCACTGCTCGCCCGCACCCTGCTTGCCGCCCTGCCCGCCGCATGTCTCGCAACCACGGCCGTCGCGGAAGAAAAGCCGAAGCAGCTGGTGCTGATTTCCTTTGATGGCGCCGGCGATAACGACCTGTGGCAGCGCAGCCGGGACATTGCGAAACGCGGCAACGCCCACTTCACCTATTTTCTGTCCTGCACTTTGGTCATCGACCGCGCCTCGGCAAAAACCTATCAGGGCCCGGGTCAGAAACCCGGCCGCTCGAATATCGGGTTTGCCCAGACCAAGGAAGAAGCCCGCATCCGCCTCGGTCATGTCTGGCAGGCGAAGCTGGAAGGCAACGAGATTGCCAGCCATACCTGCGGCCATTTCGATGGCGGCGAATGGACGATGCAGCAGTGGATGCAGGAACTGACGACGTTTCGTAACGTATTGTCCAACGCCTGGGCCGCCAATGATGCGGCAGAACAGGAGCCGGCCGGCTGGCAGGATTTTGTCAAAACCGGCATCCGGGGCTTTCGCGCACCCTATCTCAGCCAAAGCCCGGAGCTGATGAAAGCCGAACGTCAGTCCGGTTTTGTCTATGACGCCAGCCCCGTGACGAGAGGCCCGGAAGTGCCGAAGGAAAAGGACGAGGTTTTCCGTTTCGGCCTGCCGACCATTCCGGAAGGGCCGAACCAGCGACAGATCATCGCCATGGACTACAACCTGTTCATCCGCCACTCGGCCGGCATCGAAAACCCCAGCCGCTCGGCGGAATTCGAGGAACGCGCCTATTCCGCCTTCAGGGCCGCCTTCGACAAGCAATATGACGGTGAACGCATTCCATTGCAGATCGGCCTCCATTTCGTCGAGATGAATGCCGGGGCCTATTGGCGGGCGATGGAACGGCTGGTGACCGAAGTCTGCGGCAAACAGGATGTCGCCTGCGTTACCCATTCAGAGGCGATGGCGATGCTGTCGGAGCCGGCCACGACCACCTCTGCCAACCTGCGGCCAACGCTTCCCGTCTCGGCGCCATCATCGGGCCTTTAACCACGCACGGCGATAGCGTTTTCCAACGCGGTCCTGCCGGAATATGACAGTGCCATGACACGAACGATCCTGAAAATTTTGCCATGGTCGGCGCTGGCCTTCGTGGTTTTTGCCACGGTCTCGCCGATTGAGATGCGGCCGCATGATCTTCTGCCGGTCAATGTCGACCGCGCCGGCGCGTTTGCGGTGATGGCCTTCCTGTTCGTGCTCGCCTATCCGCGTCACTGGAAGCTTTGCGCCCTGCTGCTTCTGATGGGGGCTGGAGCGATCGAGCTTCTGCAATTTCTGTCCCCCAGCCGCCACGCAAATGCCGATGATGCACTAATCAAGGCAGGCGGTGCTGCAGTCGGCTGCGTGATGGGCTGGGGTCTCAACCGCTTTCGCGGACGGCCGGCGGCGCTCTCTTAAATTCTCTTTGCCAATCACAAAACAAAACCGCGTCGGATTTTCATCCGACGCGGCCAGGATGTTTTTTTGGCGATCAGGTCGGCTTATTCGCCGCTATCTCGCCGCCTTCAGCCTCGCGTTCGAGATAGTTCTGGTCGATCACCGGTAGAGGTTCATCATCGATCGCTGCCTCGAATGCCTTCAAACGTTTGTAGATCGACATCAACTCGACGATCGTGGTCCACGAATTGATGAGGTACTGGAATGAACCACGGACCTGATCGAAGACGTTGCTGATCTGGGTGAAGATGCCAAGCGTTACCTTGCCCGCTGCAATCGATGGGATCAACACGACGAGACTGTAGATGTTGTCTGCCTGCAGGTAGAAAATGCGCGCGATGTTGAAATACAGGTAGTGGAAATACAGGCGGAAATAATTCTTCCGGACATTCGCGAAAAGTTCGGCCATGGTCGCCGGCTGGGCGCGATCCTCATGATCTTCACCATAAACGAGCTCTTTCCGGTAGGCCGCTTCGACGCGCTGGTTGCGGAACTCCAGGCCAGGCAGCTTTATGCCCACCAGTGCCAAAAACCCGGTACCAAACAGCGACCATACGACCGCGGCCCATACAAGCGCGTGCGGGATCGCGCCGATGATCGGAAGTTCCGAGATTGTTTCGGAGAACGTAAAAAGAACCGGCAAAAAGGCAATAAGCGTCATGATCGATCGCACGAACCCGACACCCAAACCTTCAACCGTCGTCGAGAAGCGCATCGTGTCTTCCTGAACACGCTGCGATGCCCCTTCGATGTGGCGTAGCTTGGTCCAATTGGCCATGTAGAATTCGTTCATCGCCGTACGCCAACGGAAGATGTAGTGGCTGACAAAAAACAGATTAAGGACACCAACGGTCACTGCGAGAAAAAGGATACCCGCAACCCCGACCAAGCCAAGATACAGCTGTTCTGCTGTAACTGGGGCCGTTTTGGCCAACGCTTGCTGAATGAGATCGTAATACGGCCCGTACCAGGCATTCAGCGCAACGCTGACCTGAACTGAAAAATAGGTCGTGAAGATGATCAGGGCACTGCCGAGAACAGACCAGTTCTGCCAGCGGTGCGGCGCCAGCTTGAACCAGACAGCGGCGAATATGGCAGTTGCGGCGATGTAGTAAACATAGAACCAAAGAAAAGGTGTCGACCAGAACAGTGAAATTCCGATCGGCGGCGCATCGCCCTGCGGTGGGGCCAGTCCGATCAAAGCACCAAGCTGAGAGCCTCCGGCATACCAGGAGACGATGACAATCATCGCCCAGATGAATGCCGAGCTAAAGAACATTTTCGGTCGGGGGAAAAACGAGTGGAACACGGAGCGGCAGCTTTCCTGAGTTCGAATCTAACAAAGGTCGGGGCGACCTTTAAGCGCGAAACTAAGGCAAGTCCAAGGGAGCGGCAATGGCTCTTAGCCTTTGTTACCTATTTGTAACCGTGGGTGTTTTAGCTGCGTTCCCGCACCAACGGCAAAGACAGTGCGATGGCCGCGACCAGCACGCCTGCAGCCAGCAGCGAAGGCGCGGTAAAGCTGCCCGTGCGTTCAGCCACGAAACCGGCCACCAGCGGCCCGACGATCTGGCCGACACCGAAAGCGGCTGTGAGCACGGCGATGGCGCGACGCGGGCTTTGCGGCGCAAAACGACGACCAAGCTGCAGGCCGAAGGCGGTGATCGCCATGAAGGTGGCACCAAGCATGAAGCCACCCACCAGCGTACCCAAAGTGACCGGCAGTTCAACCGAGGCGACGACACCGGCGAGCAGAACGATCATCGCGGCCAGATAGGTGCCGCCAAGACCAATACGGCGCACCACCGGGTTCCATGCAAACAGTGAGACCGCTGCCGTGCAGCCGGCAACGAACCACACGAGAAACTCCACCATCGGCCCGGTATTGCCCATACGCGCGATGGCAACGAGGAAGGTGGCGGTGATGACATAACCGAAACCGTAAAGCCCGTAGGACAACGCCGTCAGCAACAGTGGCAAACGCCAGACCAGCGGCGGCTCGGCCGCGCTTTTGGCGTCACCCTGCGGTTTTGGCAGAAGAATCTGGACGAAGGCGAAGATGGCAAGAACGACAGCGGCCGAGGCAAACCAGTCGAGTTGCCAGCCATGCGCGGCATCGCCCGCCATCGCATTGATGCCGAGCACCAGAAGCGAGGACAGCGCAATGCCGATACCGACACCACCAAAATGCAGCATGCCGATCGTCGGGCGCCCTGCGGCATGCATCATCACGATCGATGTGGTGAACAGCATGGCAAGCGCGCTCGCGGCTCCCGCGAGAAAACGGATGACGGTGAAAGCCGTAACCGACGTCGTCAGCCCCATGGCGGCCAAAAGCACGGCGCTGGCCAGAAGTCCGGCAAGCGCCACCTTACGCTCCCGCCCCGCCGCCCAGCCATAGGCGGAAGCGATGGCACCGAGCAGATAACCTGCAAAATTGCCGGCCGCGACCGTCCCGGCATCGGCGGCAGACAATGGGATGCCGGCAATCATGCCCGGCAGGATCGGCGTATAGACAAAACGGCCGAACCCCATGGCACCGGCCATGGCGGCAGCACCGGCAAGACCAATCCAGAGCGATGATGAGGGAGACGAAGAAGAGGACATAAACGGCTTATCGCACCGGGCATTTCGCCTGACAAACCACAAATTCTGATCGCTACGATCAGAATGCCGGGATGAGAAGATTGCGATCGACAGGCTTGAGGCGCCGTCATTGACAGCGCCTCGTCAAAGTATCAGTCCGGCAAGGTCAGGATGATCGGGCCGTTTCGGGTGACGACGATCGTGTGTTCGTATTGCACGGTCGGCGCGCGTGGATCGCTGTAGAGTGTCCAGGGATCGCCATTGCCACCGTCTTCCGCCCAGGTACCGCCGAGCGACAGGAAAGGCTCGATGGTGAACACCAGCCCCTCTTCCATGAACCGGGTTTCATCCGGATCCGGCCAGGTGGAAATTTCCTTCGGCTCCTCGTGCAGCGAGTGGCCGACACCGTGGCTGGCAAGGTTGGAAATCAGCGTATAGCGGTTCTTGGCGGCAAATGCGCCAATGGCATTGCCGATGCCGGCGATCGGCTTGCCGGTCTTCACCTGCTGCAACCCGGTCCACAGCGCACGACGACCGTCGCGGCACAGTTTTTCGATCTGCTTGCTGACCGGCGGCACGGCAAAGGACGAACCGGTATCGCCGAAAAATCCGTCCTTGACGGCGGAGACATCGATATTGACGAGATCGCCTGCCTCAATGCGACGGTCGCCGGGTATGCCGTGCGCCACTTCCTCATTGACGCTAATGCAGGTCGCGCCCGGAAATTCGTAGCAGAATTCCGGCGCAGACTGCGCGCCATTGTCTTCCAGTACCTTGCGGCCGATGAGATCGAGTTCGCGGGTGGTGATGCCCGGCTCGAGCGCCTTTGCCATGGTTTCGACGGCCACGGCGCAGAGACGCCCAATGTCCTTGAGCTTTTGCAGCTCTTCTTCGGTGGAAATCACCATACTTGCGTTCTTCCTATCATCGCATCTGCCGGGCTTCCCCCAAAGCCGGCTTTTCAGGCAGCCGGTTTCGCGCCATCGGACGATCCGGTCAATTCCTTTCTGACGAGCGGCGCGACTTTCGTACCGTAAAGTTCGATGCCGCGCATGATCTGGGCATGCGGCATCAGCCCGATCGCCATCTGCAGCAAGAAACGATCATTCTTGAACAGCCGGTGTGCCGCCACGATCTTTTCGGCCACCACTTCCGGATCACCAAGGAAGAGATTGCCCTGCGGGCCGCGCGCCGCATCGAAATGCGCCCGGTTTGTCGGTCCCCAGCCGCGTTCGCGACCTATGCGATTCATCACCTCAGCCTGCGGGCCGTAAAACTGGTCGGCAGCCGCTTCCGTCGTATCGGCGATAAAGCCATGGACATTGATACTGGTTTTCAGCGTCGACGGATCCTGTCCCGCGCGGCGGGCAGCCTCGCGGTAGAGATCGAACATCGGCGCAAACCGGCGATATTCACCGCCGATAATGGCGATGGCGAGCGGCAGGCCCATCGCGCCGGCCCGCGCCACCGATTCTGGCGTGCCGCCAACGGCGATCCAGATCGGCAGCCTGTCCTGCAACGGACGCGGATAAACACCGCGGGCATTAATCGGCGAACGCAGTTTTCCTTCGTTCCAACTCAGGACTTCCTGATCACGAATGGCGAGAAGCAGATCGAGCTTTTCGGAAAACAGCTGGTCGTAATCGCCGAGATCATATCCGAACAGCGGGAAGGACTCGATGAAGGAGCCGCGCCCCGCCATGATTTCCGCCCGGCCATCGGATAAGAGATCGACTGTCGAAAACTGTTGAAACACACGCACCGGCTCGTCGGACGAGAGAACCGACACGGCGCTGGTCAGCCGGATGTTTTTGGTGCGCACGGCGGCTGCGGCCAGCACGGTCGACGGGGACGAAGCCGCGTAATCGACACGGTGATGTTCGCCGAGACCAAACACGTCCAGACCGACCTGATCGGCCAGTTCGATTTCCTCGAGCAGGTCCTTCAGGCGCCGATGTGCTTCCGCACCCTTGTTGGCTGCATTCGGATCCACATCCGCAAAAGTATAAAGGCCGAGTTCCATGTGCTCAAAAAATCCGTTGCTGTTTGCCCTCACATAGATATCGGCGGCGGCCGGCTCAAATGTGAAACTTTCGAACGCATCCTTCGAAGTTTTCGATGGGCAAAACGATTCCGATTTCAGAAGGTTGCGGCGATAAGCGGATTCATCATGCAAGAACCTCACCTCGGCGTGCTGTCTCCCAAAGATCACACAAACACCGCGAAATCCCATAAAAATATACTGGCCCGATGAAATAAAACGATCGGCTCCTATAACCACCGGACAAGGAATAAATCCGAATTGGTTCTAGGGAGTTACTTCGCATGCTGAGAGCCTCCGCCATTGTTCTGGCGCTTCTTCTTCCCACCACCGCCTTTGCCGAGGAACGCACCGTCACCATCAAGGGAGGCCAGGTCAGCACCGAAGTGGGCCTGACCGTTCAGGTCAAATCGATCAAACTCGGTGAGGATGCCACCACCGTGCGCCTGCTCGCCAGCTTCGACAGCCAGGCGACCAATTTCATCAACATGAACGACGAGCAAAATGCCTACCTCGCCTGGGGTGATGCACCTGAGCAGCGTCTGCACATGCGCATGATCGGTGAAAACAAGTGGATGCGGGTGGCAAACGGCCAGACGATGGAAGGCGATCTCGTGTTTCCCGGCGCCGTGCCGGACGATACGGAAAAGCTGACGCTGGTGTTCAATCCGGGTCAGGACGGTGATGACACTAACGCCCCCGGCGTCACGGTACCGCTGGACATCAAGCCCTGATGCCGGCGCGTTTCGTTACGATTGCCACGGCCGGTGCGCTGCTGCTGCCGGTTTCGGCTCTGGCCTATACCGTCACCTCAGGCGCACCTGCTGTCGGCGAAGCGCCATCGCGTTTCGAGCAAGCCGATTTTCCGGCTTCCCGTTTCGAACCACGCCAGAAGGAAAGCACTGCAGCAACAACCAGCGGCGGTTCGTCCTTCGCGCTGAAAAACATGGATGACGTCACCCGGCTGAAAACCGAGGCCATGCTGTCGGCGCTTGGCGCAAGACAGGAAGGCAATCGCATCATCGTTGCCCTGCCCGCCGATGTGCTGTTCGACTTCGACAAGTCGAACATCCGGCCGGATGCCCGCGCCGTGCTCGGGCAATTGTCCGGCATCCTGCTGGCGATGCCGAAATCACCTGTGGGCATTACCGGCCACACCGATGCCAAGGGCAGCGACGATTATAACCAGCGCCTTTCGGAGCAGCGTGCCACCTCGGTGCGCAAATGGCTGGCCCAACTGGGTGTCGCCGATCGCCGCATGACCACGTCCGGCAAGGGCGAAGCCGAACCGGTTGTTCCCAACCAGAATGCAGATGGCAGCGACGATCCCGGCGGCCGCCAGAAGAACCGGCGTGTTGAATTTGCCATTGGAACAGGAGACTGACATGGCTCTCACCACCTGCCCCGATTGCGCCGGCCAGGTCTCGGACAAGGCGATCGCCTGCCCGGCCTGCGGTTACCCGATGATGCAGACCAAGGGCAAAAGCGCCTGGCCGGGTATGCTCGGCGGCGTCGCCGGCACCTATATCTCGGCTCAGGCCGTGGTCTCGATCGTGCTCGGCAGCGTCATGATGTTTGCTTTTGCGGCAATCATGATCGCCGCCATCGTTAGCTGATACAAACGAATGGCGGGCGTTTCCCCACGCCCGCGCCTTCAAAATCGCTGAATCGATATCGCAGGCTACTGTCGTAATCGCCTGAAAAATCTCTAAAAAATCAGAACGTCTTGGCGATATCCGCCATCTGGCCGGCAACGACGCCCCAGCCCTCTTCGAACCCCATCTGTTTGTGGGTTTCCATATCCTCTTCGCTCCAGTGAAGAGCCGTCGCGGTATAACGACTGCGGCCGTTGCCGAGATCTTCGAATTCGATAATGCCGGTCATGAACGGCTTTTCCGAAGGCACCCAGGCGGACGTGTAGGCATCGGTGAAAACGAGCTTCTTGTTCGGAATGACTTCGAGATAGATGCCCGGGTTCTCGAAACGCTCGCCGTTCGGCCCCTCCATGACGATCATGCTGGAGCCGCCAGCCCGCAGATCCATGCGCGCCTCGGTCACTTTCCACGGCAGCGGGCAGAACCACTCCCCGTACCGCTCCGGCGTCGTCCAAACCTTGAAGAGCTTTTCGGCAGCCACATCGAATTCGCGAACGATTTGCAGCTGATATTTGGCGGTCATGATCTCTTCCTCCTGAGTTTCAAAAGACATCGCATCGGATGATGAACCTAGGACGAATGAAGATATGGGGAACCGACAGCGCAATTGATTTTTTTTCAATTCGACACGGAAGCAGACCGTTGCGAGCCTTAGCCATCACCGTCACACTCCACGGTGAGGTAAGCCATGACCACATTCCACTTCGAAGCCACAGTCATTCCCTGGCGCGGCCCCGCCCCGTTCTTTTTCTCGCCTGTGCCTCAAGCCGTGGCCGAGGAGATCAGCCGGCTTTCAAAACTGCTGAGTTACGGCTGGGGCATGATCCCGGTGGATGTCACGATTGGCGACGGTGAATTTTATACGGCGCTTCTTCGCAAGGACGGCACCTATCTGGTGCCGTTGAAGGACGCCATGCGCAAAAAGGTTGGCGTCACCGCCGGTGACGTCGTTTCGATCACCATGACCTTGAGGCCGCCAAAAAGCTAGATTTCACGAACGAAGCTCGCCCAGCCGGTCGATCTGCATGCGAATATGCGCCGCTTCCGCCGGTGAATTGGCAAGCCCGATGGCGCGGTCAAACGCTTCGCGCGCCTCCGCCGTCTGACCGGCCTGCATCAGAAGTCCGCCGCGCACGCCGTGAAAATAGAAATATCCGTCGAGTGGAGCAGCCACGGTGGCGATCAACGCCAGTGCTTCCTCCGGCCCCTCCGCCTTTGACACGGCAACGGCGCGATTGAGGGTGACGACCGGCGACGGCTGCAGATGTTCCAGCGCCTGATAGAGAAGATCGATCTGCCACCAGTCGGTGTCCTCCGGCTTCTCCGCACGGGCATGCAACGCAGCGATCGCAGCCTGCAACTGATACGGCCCGCCGCTTTTATGGCGCACGGCCTTGTCGAGCATGGCTAGCGCTTCGGCGATCAGCTTTGTGTCCCACAGGGAGCGATCCTGATTTTCGAGCAGAATGATCTGGCCGGCCTCGTCGAAACGGGCGGCGGCGCGTGCATGCTGCAGCAGCATCAGAGTGGCAAGGCCCATGATCTCCGGCTCGGAGGGAAAGATGCGCAGAAGAATACGCACCAGCCGGATCGCCTCCTCACAGAGCGTGATGTTGTCCGGATTGTTGACGCCGGACGAATAGCCCTCGTTGAAGACGAGATAGATCATCGCAGCCACGGTCTTCAGCCGGGCGGCACGCTCATAGGCATCCGGGGTCTCGAAACCGACGACGCCCTTGTCGCCTGGCCTTCTCTCGCTCTGGGCCTTGGCAATGCGTGCCTTGGCGCGGGTAATGCGCTGTTCCATCGCCGCATCCGATACCAGAAAGGCATTGGCGATCTGCGGCACGGTGAGGCCGGATACGATGCGGAGCGACAGCGCGATTTGCTGCGTGTTCGGCAATTCGGGATGACAGCAGATGAACATCAGCCGCAAAATGTCGTCGCGGTAGTGCGAATTGTCGAGCCGGTCGGCAATATCCTCTTCCGCGTCGGAAAGATCGGAAAAGGCCGCCTCTTCCGGCAGAGGTTCGTTTTTGGCCCGTTTGCGAATCTGGTCAACGCCACTGTTGCGGCCAACAAAGATCAGCCATGCGGCGGGATCACGCGGCGCGCCCTTGTCCGGCCATGTGCGGATGGCACGCAAGCAGGCCTCCTGAAACGCCTCTTCCGCCGTATCGAGATCGCGGAAATAGCGCAGGAGCGCACCGAGCGCCTGCGGCCGTGCCGCCGTCAGCGCCAGTTCGATCCAGCCGATGTCAGTCATACGATCGCCTCTGAGGCGGTGATCTGACCCGGATGAAACACGTAAAACGGACGGATTTCATAGGACGACGAGCCCGGATTGACCGCAGACAGGTCCTTGGCGAATTTGACGGCCTCGTCCAGCGTCTCGAAATCGGCGGTATAGAAACCGAGCAGCACTTCCTTGGTTTCGGCAAAGGGACCGTCGAGCACCAGAGCTTCATCTCTGCCCTTGCGCACGGTGGTTGCCGCCGTGGTCGGCATCAGCCGCCCGACGGGCCCGAGCTTGCCAGCCTTTTCCAGTGGCGCCTGCACGGCATGGAGTTTTTCCATGACGGCGGCCTCCTCTTCCCGGGACCAGGCGAAGACGGTTTCCTCATGGGCGTAACACAGGATGGCGTAGAGCATCGGTTTCTCCTTTTGCCTTGAAGACGCAGAAGTAACGCCAGAACCGACAGCGTGCAGCAAAAAATGAAAACGGGGCCGGATCATTCAACGATCCGGCCCCGCCAGTCATTCACTCAGAGGTCATTCACTCAAGAAGGCCGATCAGACGGCGCCGCGGGTCTCAACGAACAGCGCGTAAACCGAATGGCTGGACGCCATGTACAAACGGTTCTTCTTCTTGCCGCCGAAAACGAGGTTCGGGCAACGCTCCGGCAGCTTGATGAAGCCGATGGCCTTGCCTTCCTTGTTGAAGATTTTGACACCGTTGAGGTCTTCCGGCTTGGCGCCGGCAGCGCCCGAAGAGCCCCAGCCGCACCACAGGTTGCCGTCAACGTCGACCTTGAAGCCGTCTAGGCCGCCATTGTCGTCGGCAGTGATGAGCGCCTTCTTGTTGGAAACCGTCTTGCCATCCTTCGATACGTCGTAGGACCAGACGATACGGAAAGGCTGTGCACGGCCTTCGACGACGTAGAGCTTCTTTTCGTCTTCGGAGAAAGCGATGCCGTTCGGTCCCTTCAGCTCGTCGGTGATCAGCGACAGTTCGCCTTCAGCAGAAATGCTGTAAACCGAGTGCGGCAGTTCCGGATCGGCCTTTTCGCCTTCCCATTCGCCGCCGATGCCGAACGGCGGGTCGGTGAACCACAGCGAGCCATCCGACTTGCAGACGATGTCGTTCGGCGAGTTGAGCTTCTTGCCCTTGAACTTGTCTGCGAGAACGGTGATCGAACCGTCATGCTCGGTGCGTGTGACGCGGCGCGTCAGGTGTTCGCAGGAGATCAGGCGGCCCTGCAGGTCGCGGCAATGGCCGTTGGCATAGTTCGAGTTGGCGTCGAACACGCTCCAGGTCTCGTTGGTTTCGTCGAACTTCATGACGCGGTTGTTCGGGATATCGCTGACCAGCAGGTACTTGCCGTCACCGAAATAGACCGGACCTTCGAGCCAACGGGCGCCGGTGGCGACCTGTTCCAGCGAAGCGCTGGCAACGCGGTATTTCGCAAAGCTCGGGTCGAGGACCTGAATTGCCGGATCCGGGTAGATCGGGCTCGGAGTGAAACCGATAGCCTGCGCAGAGGCAATCTTGGTGGTGACGGCGGTCGCGGCGGCAGCAACGCCCAGCGACATGATGTTACGACGGGAAAGATCCACGGGAAACGGCCCTTCAAAAACGGATTTTTTGATTTCATATCAATTTGCCCCAGCGCTCGGGGAAAGCCTGAACATGGCCCGATCCGGGATGTACCGGCGCAACCTTTTGCACTGCAACAAACAGATGGTTGCCTAATGCGCAGATGGTTACGCGGTTATGAAAATCAGGCGAAAAAGTGGCAGGCCGCCACATTTTGCCAAAATTCATGACGCGGTGCAGCAAGTGTAAGATTTTCTTATGACAATACACCTATTTTCCGCGCCAAGGACATTGCGATCAGTCAGGTCGCCGGGGCGCGCATGATGGGCGCCGTCTTAAAAGAAGACGATTCCTAAATTCCTTTTTCGCCCTGCGCTTCCGTCCCTTCAGCGTGCTTCTGAGGCTATCCGATGCTCAAGAATTTAAAGATCAAGACAAAGTTTTTGATGGCGATTGCCATCCTCGGCGTCATTTCGCTCGCCGGCCTTCTTTTTGTCACCCAGCGTTTTAGCGCTGCCAACCAGTCCTACTCGCACTTCCTGCAGAACGAGAGCACAGCCGCGACCTTCGTGCCGCGCGGTGCCGCTGGCATGTGGACGGCAACGACCTGGCTGAGCCGCGCGCTGGCCCAGGATCCGCAGTCCCCGGCCTTCAAGGATCTTTCCGAGCGTTTTGGCAAGGAAATCACCGGTGCACGCGGTCGTCTGGCACAGGTGCCGGGCCTCGTCCCCAGCCGCCAGGCCGCCACCGACGAACTCCTCGCCGGTGCCGACAAGCTGAAGGCAATCGGCGACGACCTCCTGAAGGCACATGCCGCTGGCGACGCCGCCAAGGTTACCACCCTGTCAGCCGATCTCGACAAGGCCATCGTTGAACTGTCGCCGAAATTCGGTGCCAGCAACGGCGCCATGGCAGACCTGATCAAGAACGGCGGCGATGCCCTGTCGTCAGAGGTTTCCTCCACCATCCAGTTCGCCATCATCGGCATGCTGGTCGGTATCGCCATTGCTATCGTACTGGCACTGACGATCGCCCAGAAGGGCATCACCGCACCGATGGCCCGCCTGCGTGAACGCATGGCGTCGCTGGCAGCCGGCGAAACCCGCGCAGACATCGACGGCCTCGACCGCAAGGACGAAATCGGCCAGATGGCAGAAGCCGTCGCCATCTTCCGCGACAACGCGCTGGAGCGTCAGCGTCTGGAGCAGGAAGCCGAAGACAATCGCAGCCTGTCGGAACAGGAACGCATCGACCGCGAAGCCGCCAAGGCCCGCGAAGCCGCCGACGTCAAGTTTGCCGTCGACAGCCTGGCTGAAGCCCTTTCCAACCTCGCAGACGGCAACGTTTCGCACCGTATCGACCGTTCGTTCGCAGCCTCGCTCGATGGCGTCCGTAACGACTTCAACGCCTCGGCCTCGAAGCTTCAGGCAGCTCTTGAAGAAGTCGCCGCCAACGCCCGCAGCATCGAAGCCGGTTCCGGCGAGATCAAGTCGGCGGCCGACGATCTGGCCAAGCGCACCGAACAGCAGGCAGCCTCGATCGAAGAGACCGCAGCCGCTCTCGAAGAAATCACCACCACGGTGAAGGACGCCGCACGTCGGGCACAGGAAGCCGGTTCGCTGGTTGCCCGCACCCGTCAGGGCGCTGAAAAGTCCGGCGAAGTCGTTGCCAATGCCGTCAAGGCGATGGAGCAGATCGAAAAGTCTTCGGGCGAGATCGGCAACATCATCGGCGTCATCGACGACATCGCATTCCAGACCAACCTGCTGGCCCTGAACGCAGGCGTCGAAGCCGCGCGCGCCGGTGAAGCCGGCAAGGGTTTTGCCGTCGTCGCCCAGGAAGTTCGCGAACTGGCTCAGCGTTCCGCAAACGCCGCCAAGGAAATCAAGACGCTGATCACCGCTTCCAACCAGCAGGTCCAGAATGGTGTTCACCTCGTCGGCGAAACCGGCAAGGCGCTGCAGACGATCGTGACAGAGGTCCAGGAGATCAACCGCAACGTCAACGCCATCGTAGAATCGGCGCAGGAACAGTCTTCCGGTCTCCAGCAGATCAACACCGCGGTCAACGCGATGGATCAGGACACCCAGAAGAACGCCGCCATGGTGGAAGAACAGACGGCAGCAAGCCACGGCCTCGCCCGCGATGCCGCCGCCCTGAACGCCCTGCTCGCCCAGTTCAAGCTGTCGCATGCCCGCATGCAGCAGGTTGCAGCAGTAACCCGCCCGTCGGCCCCGCAGGCTGCACCGCAGTCGGCTCGCCCGATTGCTTCGCCGGCCCGCAAGCTGGCCAGCAAGGTCGCAACCGCGTTCTCCGGCAATGCCGCTCTGGCAGTGGATACGCAGACCAACGACTGGCAGGAATTCTAAGACACAAAACCGGCGGATCTGCTGCCGGATAAAACCAAGATCAAAACGGCCGCAGGCAAAAGTCTGCGGCCGTTTTGCTTGAAGATATCAAGCATTTGAAATTGGCAATCGTCAATTCTAAGTCATTGATACTGCGACATTTTGTCGAAAGCGGCCACACATCGTTAAATGTAAGAATTTATTATAAGGCCACTTCTACGGTCCGACTCCAGGACATGGGAGACACCTCCTTTTCTCTTTGCGCGCATGATGCGCGCCGTCTCCTTTCACGACGGTTCCTGCTTTTAATCTCGCAAAAAGCCTCCACCCTTTTCGCGCCTTTAAGAGGTTACCCGATGCTCAACAATTTAAAGATCAAGACGAAGTTCCTGATGGCGATCGCCATCCTCAGCCTGATATCGCTGGCAGGGCTGACCTTCGTCACCCAACGTTTCAATGCCGCCAACGTGGCTTATTCCCACTTCCTGCTCAATGAGAGCATGGCTGCAACCTTCGGCCCGCGTGGCGCCGCCGGCATGTGGACCGCCATCAACTGGCTGAACCGCGCCGTTTCGCAAGATCCCCAGTCAGACGCGTTTACGGAATTTTCCGCCAAGTTCAGCAATGAAATGACCGGCGCTCGGAATCGTCTGGCGCAGATCCCGGAAATCGTGCCAAGCCGCAAGGCTGCGATCGATGAACTGCTGGCCGGTTTCGAAGAACTCAAGGTGGTTGGCGGTGAACTTATCAAGGCGCATGCCACTGCCAACAAGCAGCAGTTCGCGGCCATGTCGGTTCGTCTGGAGCAGCTCACCATCGACATGTCGGCCAAATCGGGCGCCAATAACGGTGCCATGGCCGACCTGATCAAGAACGGTGCAGGAAAGCTGTCCGATGAAGTTTCGACCACCATCCAGCTTGGGCTCGCGGCCATGCTGGCAGGCATCGCGGTTGCCGTTGTCTGGGCGATGATCATTGCCCAGAAGGGCGTCGTCACCCCGATGGTCCGCCTCAGGGAACGTATGTCATCGCTTGCTTCCGGTGAAACCGAAGCTCCGATCGATGGTCTCGACCGCAAGGACGAGATCGGCCAAATGGCCGAGGCTGTTGCCGTGTTCCGTGACAATGCACTGGAGCGTATCCGCCTTGAGCAGGAGGCGGCAGACAATCGCAGCCTTTCGGAGCAGGAGCGTAGCGACCGCGAAGCCGCCAAGGCCCGTGAAGCGGCGGAGGTCAAGTATGCGGTCGACAGCCTTGCCAAAGCGCTATCCAACCTCGCGGACGGCAATGTTTCGCACCGTATCGAGCGCGCCTTCTCGACCTCGCTCGATGGCCTTCGCAGCGATTTCAACGCATCCGCCTCGAAACTTCAGGCAGCGCTTGAAGAAGTGGCAGCAAATGCCAACAGCATCGAAGGCGGTTCCGGCGAGATCAAGGCCGCGGCCGACGATCTTGCCAAACGCACTGAACAGCAGGCCGCCTCGGTAGAAGAAACCGCAGCGGCACTCGAGGAAATCACCACCACCGTCAAGGATGCGGCTCGCCGCGCCCAGGAGGCAGGCGACCTCGTTGCTCGCACCCGTCAGGGCGCGGAAAAATCCGGCCATGTCGTTGCCAATGCCGTCAAGGCAATGGAAGCGATCGAGAAATCATCGGGCGAGATCGGCAACATCATCGGCGTCATCGACGACATCGCATTCCAGACCAACCTGCTGGCCCTGAACGCAGGTGTCGAAGCGGCTCGTGCCGGTGAAGCCGGAAAGGGGTTTGCGGTTGTCGCCCAGGAAGTTCGCGAACTGGCCCAACGTTCAGCCAATGCCGCCAAGGAAATCAAGGCGCTGATCACGACCTCGAACCAGCAGGTTGAGAGCGGCGTTGAACTGGTCGGCGAAACGGGCCGCGCGCTGGAAGCGATCGTGTCGGAAGTGCAGGAGATCAACCGGCACGTCAACGCCATCGTCGAAAGCGCGCAGGAACAATCTTCAGGACTTCAGCAGATCAACACCGCCGTCAATACGATGGATCAGGATACGCAGAAGAACGCTGCCATGGTTGAGGAGCAGACGGCGGCAAGCCATGGCCTTGCCCGTGATGCCGCAGCACTGAACGCCCTGCTCGCGCAGTTCGATCTGTCGGGCAGCGAGGCCCATAAAAACCTCGGTGTGCGCACGGTGGAGAGAAGCGAAACACCGACTGCCTCCCCTGCCCGCATGTTGGCCGGCCGCTTGACCTCGGCATTCTCCGGCAATGCCGCGCTGGCGATTGATCGAGACTGAACTGCAGAAAGACAAAAGCATTACAGAACGGCCGCGGACCAACATCCGCGGCCGTTTCCACTCGTACCGCTTGGCTATGCCTTGGAGATTTCCATCTTTTCCTCGCGGATGCCCAGCCGGTATTCCCGCCAGACGGTGAAGAGGCCGGCGCCGACCACGACGACGGCACCGATCGCCATGTTGATCGAGATCGTCTCGCCGAAAAAGATCACGGCGACCGCCACCCCCATGACAAGCTGGAGATAGGTCAAAGGCTGCACCTCGACCGCGCGGAGCAGGCTATAGGCCTTGATCATGAAATAGTGGCTGGTGGCACCACAAATGCACAGCGCCGCCATCGCAGGCCAGTCTTCCATGGCAATCGGCGTCCAGTAGAACGGCCCGATCACGCTGGCGAGTGCCGCCCCGGCAACACCGGCGTAAAACACACTCGTCACCGCGCTGTCGGTGCTGCTCACGGCACGCGTGGCAATACTGTACAGAGCAAACATGAACCCGGCGCAAAGCGGCAGAAGCAGACGGATATCGAAATGCACATCGGTCGGGTTGAGAATGATCAATACACCCACAAGACCTGCCGCCAATGCCACACCGCGCCGCCAGCCAACCGTTTCACCCAGCAAAGGCACCGAAAGCAGCGTGATCATCAGCGGCGTCGCCTGGAAGATCGATTGCGTCATGGCAAGGCCGGCGATGGTGAAGGAAATGACCACGACGACAACTTCGCTGACGAGCAACATGCCGCGGATCACCTGCAGCACCGGTCGCTTGGTAACCACGGCACGGCGCAAGCCACCGGGCGAGGTAGCGGCCAGCAGCACGACGAAGACCGCAAACGCCCAGAAGCGGATCATCGTCACCATGATCGGCGGATATTTGTCGCCGAGAAGTTTGGAAAATGCGTCCTGCCCCGCAAAGATGGTGATCGCGAGAAGAACGTAGAGATAGCCCAGTGTCTTGCTGTTCATTGGGGGCGGCTATTCGTGACTGAGGAAATTTGCAGGATGATGTTCGCGGAGCGCGCGATTGTTCGCTCCTATACCCTTTGCCGGACCAGCGCCAGTTCACCGCGCGCCGGAACAGTACGGCCGAGGCTTGTTTTCGAAGGTCGATGATTGACCCGACAGGCAGTAGCGGAAAGGCTTGCATACGGGCAAGGTCGCTCACTTTTTCAGCTCCTTGCCCAAAAATGCCGCTTTTTGCACGTTTGATCACACAAGCGCGATCAGGATGGCGTGGAACAAAATGACTTCTTACGTTGTTAGCGCACCGTGATGGTCCGTCGCGATTTGGCTTGGGAGCCGCGGCCGGAGTGTTCGAACAATAAGGCATCTGCCTGTCACGATATCCGAGAGGAAAAGTCCATGAAGAAATTCTCCCCTGCAGCCGGCACCGCTTTGGCTTCGATTTTTGCAGCTGTTTTCGCGATGACCGCAACGTCTGCTGCGCGAGCAGCTGATGCCGTTGAGCAGATCCCGGAAGCCCCGGTGGCTATCGAGACCGCAGCACCCGTGTTTACCTGGAGCGGCCCATATGCCGGTCTGCATGGCGGTTATGGTTGGGGCAACGGCGACCTCAACACCGGGGCTGGCACATTTTCGGATAACTTCGACGGCGGACGTTTCGGCGGCTTCGTCGGTTATAACTGGCAGATGTCTAACGGTTTCGTTGCAGGTATCGAAGGCGACGTGAACTATGACTGGAACGAGGAGAGCATCGGTACCACCGATGTATCCAGCGGCTTCTCCGGTTCGGCACGCGCCCGCCTCGGTTACGCGATGGATCGCGCCCTGCCCTACATTGCTGGTGGCTGGACAGCGACAAACGTGAAGGCAGAAGGCCCGGGCATCGATACGGATGACACGCTGCATGGCTGGACGATCGGCGCGGGCGTCGATTACGCATTCACCGACAACATCTTCGGTCGTGCGGAATACCGCTACAACGACTTCGGTAGCGGCAATCTGGGTGGCGCCGATATCGATTTCGACCAGCATATCGTCAATGTCGGCATCGGCGTAAAATTCTGATCACCGATCGATTTCCGGACATTTCGAAGGGCAGCGGGATTCTTTCCGCTGCCCTTTTGCTGCTCGGTATTCAACGTGGCAACCTGACGCCAAGCGAAAACAGGAAAGCGGCAATGGCACCGACTGCCGCGAGCCCGTAAAGCCAGACATAGGAGACGGCGAGCGCCGTATCCTGTGAACCGTTATGAAGGTTGGCTACCAGCCCGGTGGCTGTTGCCACCAGACCCGCCAGTCCTGCGCCGATGGCGTAACCACCCGTGGAAACCGTCGGTAACAATGCACCGGCGCGATCCCGATCTTCATCGGATGCGCCGGCCAAAGCTGCCCTGTTCACATTCGCCCATGCGAGACCAAAGCCGGTGCCGATCATGATCTGGCTGAACACGACAAGGGCAATCGTCTGTGTTGTCAGGCCGATGGCGATGCACACAAAACCTGCCACCTGGAATAGCGGTCCCATGCGTGTGCGAAGGTCCTGCCTTTCAGGCGAAGGATGGCGGCTGGCGAAAACGGCAACGACGCTCCAGGTCAGCGCCATCAGCAGCACGATCGCCCCGACGACCGTCGGCCGATAGGCCCAGATTTCAGAGATCGCCAGTGCAAGGTAGACGGCACCAACTGAATGGCTGAGTGACATCAGCAACAGCACCCAGAGCCCGCATCCGAAGACAGAGCCCGCGCCAAAGGCATCGGCGGGCAAAAGTTTTGGACCCAGACGTCCATCGAAAACGATGGCGAGGATGAACAGGGCAATACCGGCGACCACAGCCGCAACCTGCCCCAAGGCTGACGACGCGACAGATGATAGCGACAGAACCAGAGCACCGGCGATCAACATGCCGATCGCAAAGGGTGCTGCCGCTGCCCGTTTGGCGGTGGAAGCCTCAGGTTTTGCCATCGGCGTGAGAACCAGCAGCAAAAGCAGGAACGGGACGACGGCCAGAAAAGAAATTCGCCAGGAAAACGCCTCTGCCAGCCAACCACCGGCAAGTGGCCCAAGCAACGAGGCAACTGCCCAGACCATGGCCTCGACCGCGAACACCCTCGAAATCAGACCAGATCGAAAATTGCCGGGAATGAGGCTGTAGGCTATCGCCACAATCAGACCATCCGCGATGCCCTGAAGGAGGCGACCGGTCAGAATGAAACTGAAATTGGGCGCAATAAGCGCGGCAAGGCCGCCGAGTGTAAACAGCAGGCAGGATACCAGAAGCGCCGATACCGGCCCGACGCGATCACGAAAGGCAGCGGCCCCGGTGCCCCCCGCAATCGATCCGATAAAATAAAGGCTGTATGCCCAACTGAACAGCGCGGCACCGCCAAGCTCCTCCGCAGCAAGCGGCATGGCGGCAACGATGGCAAACGAGTTGAAGGCATGCAGGCCGATGCCGGCCGACACCAATGCCAGCATGACGGCGTTGCGGCCGGACAGCAATGCAGACCAGCTGTCTTCGGGGTCAACGGCGATTGTCGGCGCGTCTGATGAACCCGAGCGGGCGGAACCCGTGATCTGCGAAACGCCCGCATCATTTTCTTCCGCCATTGCCTCACCTCTGCCTCCCCGCTCCAGCAGGGCAATTTCCTCACACGCTTCTGCAAACCTTTCGCCGCGTTGCGAAATCCGCTGCCGCAAATTTTCTTCTATCGTATCCATGTCCTGCCTTCCAATTGAGGGCCCGCCTTCGAATTGGGAAACGCGATGCAGAAAGCGCTGCCATTCCCGAAAACCATGCTGTACGATCTCAACCTTACTTGAGGTCAAGAGACAAAATGACGAAATCGGAACCACCGGGGCATCGGTCTGCCGTAGAAGGAAAAAATGGTATCAAGGCCACGAACGGGCGTCGTGCAGGCGATGGCGTCAGCGTCGGTTTTGTTGCAGAACGCTCCGGCGTCGCCGTTTCGGCGCTGCATTTCTACGAGCAGGAAGGCCTGATCCGCAGCTGGCGCAACGGCGCCAACCATCGACGTTACGACCGCGATGTGCTGCGGCGGGTGGCGGTGATCCGGGTGGCGCAAAAGGCCGGCGTGCCCCTGAGGGAAATTGCCAGTGCGCTTGCGACCTTGCCACAGGGACGTACGCCGAATGCCCGTGACTGGGAACGTCTGTCGACCGGCTGGAAGGCTGAACTGGATGCCCGTATCGAGCGACTGACGAAACTGCGCGACGAACTGACGGGCTGCATCGGTTGCGGCTGCCTGTCGCTCAAACACTGTCCGCTCAGAAACCCGGACGACCAACTGGCGGCCGGCGGACATGGGCCGGTCCTTCTCGATGCCGGTTGAGGCGACGCATACCGCCCGAAATATGTCATCCAACAGAGCATCAACAAAGTAACATAAGGGCCAATGCACCATCCGTTTTCACGAATGCATCAACTCCTGAAGGCGACCCTTCTTCCGGCGCTTTTGACGCTGGCACTTGCGCCCCTCATATCGACGCCTGCCGATGCCGCAACCTGCAAGGAACTCTTGACGAAACCGCCTCAGACATTGTGTGTCGACGCCTGAGATCTACCGGTATCTCAACGACATCAATGAGGCCGGATGCGAAAAGCTCGACCAAGAAGAATTCAACCGCGTTGTCGATGCAATGGAAACGAACATGGTTTCCGACACACTCCTCGAAACGCGTCTTCTGGCTGGTCAGGGAGGGCTGAGTGATGACATCTCCAAGGCTTATCTGAAGCAATATTCCGACGCCGGCTTGTCTCTGGACGAGAACGCCATTCTGCCCTTGATCGATATTGCATATTATCGATGCCGAGGCGACACGACCTGCATTCAGGGTGACGTTCTGTCCCGAACGGCAAATTTCAAGCTGACGAAACTTGCGTCTTGCCTATACGCAATGCCCGGCAAGTGCAGCCCTACCGAACTCCCACAAGACTATTTCTTCCTCAATGAGCTGACGCTTGCCGGCTTGGAAAACCGTCAGGCAGCATTTGCCAAACAGAAACAGCACGTCTGCAGTCGATTTGGCGGCAACTGCAGCGAGGCGAGGAGTTCATCGGACATAAAATGATCGGGCAGCCTTTGAGTGTCACCAGCTGCCGGTCAGCATGTTGCCCGAAAGCGCAACCGTGTTCGTCTCGCCATCGCTGGTGCTGATGACAAGCGACCCGGTCATATGCCGCGGCGATTTGCGGAACCAGCCTGCCGCCACTGACGCGAGATCGCCGATCGCCCCATGTTTGTGCCAGTCGGCGAACCGCCGGGACATGGCTTCCGCTTCCGCCTGATAAAAGAAATCGCCGGACTGTTTCAGATCATTGATGCCGGCTGCCATGCTGGAGAGCGGACGCTGGAACATTTTGGCTGGCACTGCGAGTTCTGCGGCCGCCTGCGGAAAGGCCGGCGCCATGAAGTCTATCGCCCATCCGTCGGCCTCCACCCAGCAGTGAAAATTCTCTCCGGCTCCGGTCACGTAACCATCCTCTCGATGGTCCGCGAACAGCATCAGTTTACCGCCGAGATTATAGGCCACCAGACCGCCGCTTGGCTTGGCCTTGATCTTGTAGTGGTGCTCCAGAATGAACGCGCCGAAGGTGGCGAAATACATCGCAGCCGTTGCCGGATCGGAATTGTTGGCGGAAAGCAGGCTATGGATCACCCTGTAAATCCGATGGTAGTCGCTCTGCTTGATCAACATGGTCTTCGTCCGATAGTTTCGTTTATTGAGCGCTGACTATGCGAGAGTGGCCGCAAAGTAAACGCCGACTTCGGGAACCCACACGCGGATCGGATACCGCGCCACCGGCCACAACCTGAAATTTGCTTCATGCGGCACTGCAGCATCAGTCTCATCACGGATTGATGGCATGACATCGTTTTTGGCTCGTCGCTGTCTTGCGCCTTCATGGGGAAAGTGATTACCACAAGGCCTCTTTACCTCATGCGAAACGCCGGTCTCTTCCCCGCTGCCGGATATCCGTCCGCTGCATCCACGGAGCATGCCTTGACCGATAAACATCCAGCAGGCCGCGCCTTTAAGGCAAAGCGACCTGCCACATGGCCTGTGTCCATGCGCTGGGCAGCCTTGCTCCTCGTCTCCGCCATCCTGGTGTTCCTACTTGAACTCGTGCATCTGCCGGCTGCCCTGCTGCTGGGGCCAATGGCGGCGGCTGTGCTGATGGCAACGATGGGCGGCGGCGTTCGCATCGGCAGCCAGAGTTTTACCGCTGCTCAGGGCATCGTCGGCATGATGATCGCCAGCAACATGCCTCTTTCGCTTTTCAGCGAACTGAAATCCGACTGGCCGATCTTTATTGTCGGGGTATTCTCCACCGTCGCGGCTGCCGCCTTCCTCGGTTGGCTGATGGCCCGGACAAAACTTTTCCCCGGCACCACGGCGATCTGGGGCTCCTCCCCCGGTGCAGCCGCCGCAATGACGTTGATGTCCGCCGGTTACGGCGCGGACATGCGCCTGGTTGCCTTCATGCAATATGTGCGCGTCGTCTGCGTTGTACTTGCCGCCACCATCGTGGCGCGTTTCATGGGTGTAACGATCGTTGAGGAGCAGGCAACGGTCTGGTTTCCCGCGGTGGACTGGCCCTCCTTCGTTGTGACCGTTGTCGCGGCGCTCGCTGCGGCATGGGTCGGCATGCGGCTGAAACTGCCGGGCGGCCCGCTTCTTCTCCCGCTTGCATTGGGCATGGCGATGAAATTTTCCGGCCTGCTGCCGATCGTGCTGCCGCCATGGATATTGGCGGCCAGTTTTGCGGCGATCGGTTGGGGCATCGGCATGCGGTTTACCCGCGATGTCGTGGCCCACGCTGCCCGCGCCCTGCCTCGTGTGCTTCTCTCGGTCTTTGCGCTGATCGCGATCTGCGGCTGTTTTGCCGCTGGCCTTGTGCATTTCGCAGGCATCGATCCGCTGTCTGCCTATCTCGCAACCAGCCCGGGCGGCGCAGACAGTGTCGCCATCATTGCAGCCTCCACCAATGTCGACGTGCCTTTCGTCATGGCCATGCAAGTAACACGTTTCATCTTTGTTGTTGTCACTGGCCCCGCCACTGCCCGTCTCCTGTCACGGGGATCAAAGACACAAGTATAATGTGACACAAAATCTTATTCGGCATTTTATTAGTTAAATCGAATTTAACAAGACAGTCGATTCCACCCATGGTATTTTAAGGGTGCGACCTGATTTGCGAGCGCATGGCGCCGGGAGGCTTTGGCTATGGACGCAGTTGTCAGAATAGATTTTGAATTGAGATGGAGTATGCCCGTCTATGTCTTGAGTGACGACGGCACGGAACAACCGATTTTCGGGCCACATGATGCCCTTCGCTACCTGCGTGAATATTCGGCCCAGGGCCCGACAGGGACTTATCAACTGGCAATCGACGCGTGCGAACGCTGCATGAACAGGGAAATCGACCGGGCTCTGGCGCGAGCTGTGTTCGTGGTGGCCTATACCAATTTTGCGATGCTGCGAATGTAGTGAAACGCTTCAATTCTCTGGTTTGGGGATCGTCAGGCATTGGGCCCTGCCGTCGATGATCACCGCGAAATCGAGACAGGTACTTCCCATTTCCATGGCGCAACGGCTGACCAAGGCCGAATAGTCGTCGGCGCTGCAATCTCCGGCACAGCGCGCTCCCATCAGGCGCGAACCCTTCATGTCAGTGAAATAAAGGGCCATGATCCCCGCCCCTGAGGCAGGCGCATCAACTGTCTCAAACTCCCTCAGCAGCCTGTTCATCACCTCCTGCGAACCATAAAGCTGCGGCGACAAACTGTAGCCCAGGCGTTCTTGCATCATGTCGGTGAAACGCCCGTAATCCCTGCCTGACACGTCTGGAGGGCATTGAAGGGGAAGAGGATTGGCTGCAAGGCCATGTGCGTTTGCCACCATGAACGCAGACAACACATAAAGAGCTGGCCGGATTTTGATCAGCCTGTTGGCAACTGAGCCAATGTCAGCCGGTAACATTCATTCGCCCTCTCTCTATATCGGCCGGCCAGAACACCAGACTTGAAATCACGATGCACAGACCCGGCGCGACCTGAAGCAAGCTTGTTTCCGGATCGCCAGAAGCATAGCGGAACAGCAGCCAGATCGGGCCCGCCGTATAATAGGCAACCAGCGCGACCATGACCGCCTTGCGCGAATAAATGTCGATACAGCGGCCGCAGAACAGCCGCGCCAAAGCGGAACCGATAATCGCCCCGGCACACATCAGAAGCGACGTATGAAGCAGGCCGTACCGACTCATGACGACCTCGCCGGATGCAAAAGAGCCGGCGTAGGTATTCGCCAGCATGATGATGAGAACACCGATGATGGCAGCAGCACCGGTCGGACCGTCAGCTCGGCAAACGACGGCGGTTCTTTCCCGGCAGGAGCTTCGTCCGGCTCTGCGGCGCGGGTCAAGAGAGACCGGGCGCTATCCAGATCGATCTCGTTGACGTAAATGCCATACCAGCCACGTGAGGTCAGATGACCACTTCTCACCGCATGGATACCATAGGCATCGAGCATGGCGATGGTCGTCGCCGCTTCGGCTTGCTGCTCCAACTCATTGAGCAAAACCATATCAACGGTCATGGCCGAGATCCCTCGACATGACTGGCCACCGGTGCCCTGTTGCCCGGCCGGAAAAACACAAGGCTGGCGAGGACGATGCAAAGAAATGGAGCGGTCTGTAGCGCCGTGACCGCCGGATCAGCCGCGAACCGCGAAACTGTAATACCGGGCAGCGAGGCACCGTAAAGGACGACGAGAACAATCAGGACCCAGAGTCTGGAATAACCGGGAAACAGCCGGTCGCAGACACGCCGCGACACGAAGATGCCAATGATGCCCCCGGCCGACAGGAGCAGTGACATTTGCGCCAGCCAGTGGAGGCGGATCGAATTCCGCGCCATGCCACTGCCGATAAACATGGCCACAAAAGCGCACAAGGCGACGACGATCACGGCAGCAAAAATCGCTGCAACGGTCCTGGCGGTTGTTATGGCAAATCGTCGATATACGTTTCGATCCAAACAGATCCCCTTTCACTCAAACGCCGGCCAGCGGCCGGCGTTTGAGTGCAAATATGGGCGGTATCGGCAATACGCCCAGCCTCACCGGCATCTCCTGCAACAGAGGGGCTGGTCCGGCTGACGAAATGCCATGTTCATCAGGGTTCAGGCTGCCCGTTCCGGCGAATACCCGGCATCGAGGATCGCCTCTTCGGCTTTTGCGGCATCACCCTCGACCGTCACTTTATGTGAGGCCAGATCAATCGCGATGGCTGCATCCGGCAGTGCTTCGGCAAGCGCACCGCGTACGGTCTTTTCGCAATGGCCGCAGGTCATGTCGGAAACGGTGAAAATGGCAGTCATGTCTGTATTCCTTATAAGTGCTTGCAATGGGATTGGTCTTCGTCTGCCGGGGAACCCCTTAGCCTTTTGCGGCGCTGTCGCCCGCCAGATCATCGAGGATCGGGCAATCGGGCCTATGGTCGCCGCCGCAGCAATGGGCGAGATGCTTGAGTGTATTCACCATGCCCTGCATCTCGGCGATGCGGCGTTCGAGGTCATCGATGTGGCTCGTGGCAACATCCTTGACGGCGGCACTGGTGCGGCTCTTGTCCGCCCAGAGCTTCAGCAGCGTCTCGGTCTCTTCCAGCGAAAAACCCAGCGAACGGGCGCGCTTGATGAACCTCAGAACATGCACCTGACCACCGTCATAGACCCGGTAATTATTGCCGGTTCGGGCGGGTGGAGCGATCAGGCCGATCTCCTCGTAATAGCGGATCATCTTTGCCGAAACGCCGGAGGCTTCGGCCGCCTGTCCGATATTCATGTCGCACCTCCAATCTTCACGGTCTTCAGCCTCAGCGCGTTGGCAAGCACAAACGTGCTGGACAGCGCCATGACAGCGGCCCCGATCATCGGCGACAGCGTCAGACCGAAAGCCGGATAGAACAGGCCGGCGGCCAGCGGGATCAGCGCCACATTGTAACCAAAGGCCCAGAAGAGGTTCTGGCGGATGTTCCGCATCGTCGCGTGACTGATGGCGATGGCAGACACGACACCCGCCAATTCACCACCGACCAGAACCACATCCGCGCTTTCGATCGCCACATCCGTGCCGGTGCCGATGGCAATGCCGATATCGGCTTCGGCCAGCGCCGGCGCATCATTGATGCCGTCCCCGACAAAGGCAAGCTTCCGCCCGCCGGCACGCAGGTCGAGGATCGCGGCCACCTTGCCGTCCGGCAGGACTTCCGCCACAACCTTTTCGATGCCGACCTGAGCCGCGATCGCCTTAGCCGTACGGCCATTGTCCCCGGTGACCATGGCCACCTCGATGCCTTGCGCCTGCAGTGCCTTGATTGCCGCAGCACTGGATGGCTTAAGAGGGTCGGCAACCGCGATGATCGCTGCCAGCTTGCCGTCAATCGCAGCGTAAAGCGGCGTCTTGCCTTCGTTAC
Organism: Endobacterium cereale; assembly: GCF_009617585.1. Classification (GTDB taxonomy): domain Bacteria; phylum Pseudomonadota; class Alphaproteobacteria; order Rhizobiales; family Rhizobiaceae; genus Neorhizobium; species Neorhizobium cereale. The sequence goes on from NZ_WIXI01000051.1 coordinate 293,432, forward strand.
CCAGCCGTCCCGCGGCTTTTGCAAAAACATCCACCGACAGGCCGAGCTTTTGCATGAAGCGGTCGGCGCCGACATCAACGCGGTGGCCGTTCACTTCCGCCGAAATTCCATAGCCGGTAACCGACGCAAATTGTTCGGCCTCAGCGAGCACAAGCCCGCTCGCCTCGGCAGCCTTGACGATAGCCTCGGCGATCGGATGCTCGGAGCGGCTTTCCACCGCCGCCACGACAGCGAGAACATCATCCTCGGCAAAATTGTCCGCGACAATCAGATCGGTCAGTTCCGGCCGCCCCTTGGTCACGGTCCCGGTCTTGTCGACCACGACGAGATCTATGTCGGAGAGCGTCTGCAACGCCTCTCCTTTGCGAAACAGCACGCCGAATTCGGCCGCACGCCCGCCACCGACGACAATCGATACCGGCACGGCGAGGCCCATGGCGCATGGGCAGGCAATGATCAGCACGGCGACCGCGCTGATCAGCGCATGTATGAGCGTCGGTTCGGGACCGACAAGGAACCAAACGACAAAGGTAGTAACGGCAAGCGCCATCACCGCCGGCACGAACCATGCCGTCACACGATCGACCAGTGCCTGGATCGGCAGCTTTGCCCCCTGCGCCTGCTCCACCAGCCGGATGATGCCGGCAAGAACGGTATCGCGCCCAACCTTTTCCGTCCGAAACCGGAAGGAACCGGTGCGGTTCACGGTGCCGCCGGTCACAACAGCGCCCGCAGTCTTTTCCACCGGCAGAGGCTCGCCCGATATCATCGATTCATCGATATTCGACTGGCCGTCGATGACAACGCCATCGACGGGAATACGCTCGCCGGGACGGATGACGATGGTATCTCCGACAACGACATCACTCGCGACAATATCGATTACCTGACCGCCGCGCTCCACCCGCGCCGTCTTTGCCTGCAGTCCGGCCAGTTTCCTTATAGCCTCGCCGGTACGGCCGGTCGCTCGCGCCTCGAGCAGACGACCGAACAGGATGAGAGTGATGATAACGGCGGCGGCTTCGTAATAGACGTGCCGGGCGTCATAGGGCAGCAGGTCTGGCGCAAAGGTTGTCACCAGTGAATAACCGTAGGCCGCCAGCACACCGACAGCGACAAGCGAATTCATGTCCGGATGTCCACGGACAAGCGCCGGCAACCCGAGACGCAGGAAACGAAAGCCCGGCCAGAACATCACCACCGTCGCCAGAACGAAATAGAGGTAGTTGAGGTTTTGCGTCTCGATCACCTCCATCAACCCGTGATGGAAAGGTTCATAGGCATGGCCGGTCATTTCCAGCACGAAGAGCGGCAGCGTGAACATAAAGGCGATGATGAGATCACGCCTGAGAGCCGTCTCCTCACCGGCATGCATATGAGAATGGTCGTGGCCCGAAGATCCGGCCACCTCGTCATGCATGGCTTGCCCGGTTTGGTGATCGTGCCCGCCATGCGATCCCGGCACCTGATCCGCCTTGTGGTCATCGGGAAACGGTGCCCCCTCACGCCCCGCCTCACGCAGCGCCACCCGCATGGCACCCGGCGGAATGTCATAACCCAGCTTGTGGATCGTCTTTTCCAGCTTCTCGGGATCAAATTCCGCGCCCGTTTCCACGGTCAGCTTTTTCGTGGCGAAATTGACGACGCTCTTTTCCACCCCCGGCACCTTGGCAGCACCCGTTTCCACCCGTCGCACACAGGAGGCGCAGGTCATCCCTTCAACGGGAATGGTCAGTGGTTGGAAGCGGACAGGTGTCGGATTGGGAACATGCTGGTTCATGGGATGCGATCCTTTCGCGACCCCATGTAGGCCTTCCCATTATGGGAAGGTCAAGGGCATGCGAAAGGATAAAGCGTCGCAGCAACATTCGGCACGAAGCCTCTGTGTTTGAACAGAAGTCAGAAACCGCCCTGACCGCTGCCCGGTGCATTCAGGCCGGACAGCAGCAACACCAGTTCCGCCTGCCGCGTCGTGCCGGTCTTGTGCATGATGCGCTTCAGGTGCGAGCGGGCGGTTTCAACGGAAACGTTCAGTGATGCTGCCACCATTTCCGGCGTATGGGCCATGGCTATGCCACGCGCAACGCGCGCTTCGGCCGGTGTGAGATCGAACAGGCCACACAGCACGCGCATGTCCGGTGGACCGACCTGACCGACTTCGGTAACGGCGAGAACAGCCATGGCGCGCGAAAAGATATCGCGCGCGGCGCGTCGGATGGGCAGCAGATGCAGGATGAGAGGCGTCACGCCATCCTCGCCCAGCATGGGCACGGATTGAACGGTCGGCTCAGCCTGCGCCCGGTAACGGGCAATCGCTTCCTCCAGCAGCACACGGGCACCGGCACTTTCCAGCACCAGCCGGTTTCCGGCTGTGGTGCGAATACGCGGTGACAACGCTTCAAGCTCCGGGTTCATGGCAAGAACCTGGCCCGCATCACCGATGACCGCAGCCGGCAGACGCAGCATGGACAAGGTCTCGGTCATGGAGCGGGCTTCCTTGAAGGCCAGACGGGAAGCCATATAGGCGGCGCGCGAAATATCCGGCTTCAGAAGGTTGAGGTGCTGGAGTTGCTCCGGCGAAAAATGGTCGAGCCCGAAGGCCCGCATCAGCGAGATGACAACGATATGTCCGGTCGGCTCCTGAAAAGCGTAACCCGCCTCCCATTCCATGCCGTGAGGATGGATAAAATCGCGATTGATGGCATCACTCGCATATTCCTCGGCCGACATCAGATCCGTTGTACGCGCAAAGGAGAACGGAAACCGCTCCATCGCCCGGATCGGCCGCAGATTGTTGAAGCGATGCTCGCTCTCGATGAACCCGGCAAAGGCCTCGGCAATATTGGGGGTCGTCACAAAACGATGCTTGCCCAATGTATCGACCGTAAAAATGGATGCCGTCGAAGACCCCACCGTATCCGCCAGCGCCGTACAGGCATCCCCCCACAGTTCAGGTATCATTGCCGCCTCGTAGAGACGATCGGCCAACGTGCTTTCAGCGTTCATTGCTCACCCAGGATACCCGGCCCGACCTCAGCCGAGCCCACTTCTTGTAACGCTCGATCAGCAATCAGTATATCAGCAAAATGGCGTAAGCATCCGTATGTTCCCACGGGGTGATCTGGCAAAAGTCAATTTCAGGCCTTTTCGCCCACATGCAGCGGCCAGTCGACCAGATAGTTTTCAAAATCATCGACATCGACGTCTTTCTCACTGACCGTGCGGTCCTTCGCCGAAATACCGGCAATATGAACCGTCTCCGGGTCACCGGAAATCAACGGATGCCACCATTTCAGATCCTCGCCATCGCGCACGAGGCGATAACCGCAGGTCGGCGGCAGCCAGGGAATTTCACGAACTTCCTGCGGCGTCAGCTGGATGCAGTCAGGCACGGTGGCCTGCCGGTTGGGGTAGTCGGAACAGCGACAGGTCGAACCGTCGAGCAGCCGACAGGCAACGGAAGTAAAGGCCACCTCACCGGTTTCCCAATCCTCAAGCTTGTTGAGACAACAGAGACCGCAGCCGTCACACAGGCTTTCCCATTCGACAGGGGACAGCTCTTCCAGCTGTTTCGTCTTCCAGAATTGATCGACCATAACTTGTTTTATTTTCGCAACGCGGATCGCAAATAATCATCCAGAAAGCGAGACCAGCGGCGCGTCCTATCTCGCCGGTCAACCTTTTATAAGCTAATGCTTCCTAAGGGAGATGCTGGCAGCTTTTGATCCTTCCTGAAGGAAGCGTCAAGACTCGGATGCAAATCGATACGAGGGAGCACCGGCGTGCAGAGCGACAATGGCTCCAAAGAGAGCCCAAACACAGTGCCGGACAAGGGTTCCCGGGCCAATGCGCCCGAAAAGGACCGGCCGCGCCGGAAGCGGCATTTTTTCCTGAAGCTCGACAGCTGGATTGATTCGACCATCTGGAACCTCGGCTTCAAGCTGGCGGAAACATGGGAAGAGATCACAATCTTTTTCCGCCGTTTTCGCGTGCGCGGGTGGAAGCGCCTCGGTTTCGAATTTGCAGGCGAAGCCATGACGTTCGGCACGGCCGGATCTGTCGTCCTGCTGACACTCGCCCTCCCCGCATTTGAGGAAACCAAGGAAGATTGGCGCAACCGCGGCGATTTTGCAGTCACCTTCCTTGACCGATATGGCAACGTGATCGGTCACCGGGGCATCATCCACGAGGATTCCGTACCCGTCGATGAATTGCCGGATCACCTGATCAAGGCCGTTCTGGCAACGGAAGACCGTCGCTTCTTCGACCATTACGGCATCGATTTCATTGGCCTTGGTCGTGCGCTTTCGGAAAACGCAAAGGCTGGCGGTGTCGTGCAGGGCGGCTCGACGCTGACCCAGCAGCTGGCCAAGAACCTGTTCCTGACCAATGAACGGTCCATCGAGCGCAAGATCAAGGAAGCTTTCCTGTCGGTCTGGCTGGAAGTGAACCTGTCGAAAAAGGAAATCCTGTCGCTCTATCTCGATCGCGCCTATATGGGCGGCGGCACGTTCGGGGCGGCAGCGGCTTCGCAGTTCTATTTCGGCAAGAACATCACCGAGGTGAACCTCGCCGAAAGCGCCATGCTGGCCGGACTGTTCAAGGCACCGGCCAAATATGCGCCGCACGTCAACCTGCCGGCCGCGCGCGCGCGCGCAGCGGAGGTGCTTACCAACCTCGTACAAAGCGGCATGATGAGCGAAGGCCAGGTCGTAGCCGCCCGCCGCACCCCGGCAACGGCGATCGACCGCGCCGAAGTGATCGCACCCGACTATTTTCTCGACTGGGCCTTTGACGAAGTACAGCGACTGGCAGCAACGGGAAAAATCCATCAGCGCTCGGTCGTCGTGCGCACCACGGTCGATACCGGCCTGCAGCAGGCAGCCGAAGCGGCCGTCGAATCCGGCCTTCGCGAATTCGGCGACAGCTACCGCGTCAAGCAGGGTGCGCTTGTGATGATCGAAAACGGTGGCGCGGTCCGCGCCATGGTTGGCGGCCGTGACTATGGCGAAAGCCAGTTCAACCGCGCCACCAAGGCACTCCGCCAGCCCGGCTCGTCGTTCAAGCTATTTACCTATACCGCAGCCATGGAGCGCGGCTTCACACCGGAAACGATGATCTCGGACGCGCCGATCACCTGGCGTGGCTGGTCGCCGCAAAACTATGCGCGGTCCTACAAGGGCAGGGTCAGCCTGCTGACGGCGATGGCTCAATCATTGAACACCGTGCCCGTCCGTCTTGCCAAGGATGAACTCGGCACCGACGTAATCGCCGATACCGCCATAAAGATGGGCGTAGAGACACCGCTTCGCCGCGACAAGACCATTCCGCTCGGCACCTCGGAAGTGACCGTGATGGATCAGGCCACAGCCTATGCAGTCATGCCGGCCGGAGGCCTTCAATCGCGCCGTCACGGCATCGAACAGGTCATCAATTACGAAGGCCAGGTGCTTTACGACTTCAATCGCGACGAACCATCGGCCCAGCGTGTTGTTTCCGAACAGGCAATGTCGTCGATGAACCGCATTCTGACCCAGATCCCGGTCATCGGCACGGCGCGGCGCGCCGCGCTCGATGGCGGCGTCGTCACCGCTGGCAAGACCGGCACGTCGCAAAGCTACCGCGACGCGTGGTTCATCGGTTATACCGGCAACTATACGGGTGCCGTCTGGTTCGGAAACGACGATTTCACCTCGATGAACAACATGACGGGCGGCGCGCTGCCTGCCATGACGTTCAAGAAACTGATGGATTATGCGCATCAGGGCATCGAGCTTCGCCCTATCCCCGGCATCGAAAACCCGTTGCCGCACGGCAATCATGCCACCGGCCCGGCCGTTGCCGATGCCGGACACAAGAACGGCGACACCACATCGCCGGCACTGATGCGTCCCCGTACGCTTTCAGCCGAAACGGCGCGTGTTCTGCGCGGCATTTCCGAAAGCCTGAAGGGTGCTGGACCGGTCGTTGCCGGCACCGCTGCGGGCACGGTGTCCGACACAGTCCCCGCCCGTCCGCAAACGGCAAAAGTCACGCCGATCAGACTGGATGTGAAACCTTGAACGAACCGGCCATTCCCACGAAATCTCGATAGATGAGAGGATGGTCGGCACTAAGCATGCGTAAAACGATGTTGAGGCGAGCTCGTCTTTGCGTCACGCTGCTGATTGCGACGGCGGCGCCCGGAGCTGCGAAAGCAAGCTGGCTGGATTGGTTCTTTCCACCAATGAAGTTTTTTGCAAGCCGACCAACTCTCGACGGAAACGATCGACCTGCATTGCGATTACGAGGCTTTGCGGCAGACAATACGCGCAAGGCAGAAAAAAACTCGCTCATCCGATTGCGAGACGATACTGTCTGCAGGTCCACGCCGCGACGACGACAGCTATTCCCGCTTGATGGCCAACAAAGAAATCCGAACACATCTTGTGGCGGGGCAGGAAAGCATCGTCTTCGTTTCGCAGAATTTCACCCGGATCGCCTTGCTGGATCTCGATCGCCCAACCACCGCCAACATATATCTCGGAGGCATGGGAGCCTGTACCCGAGAGACCGGAAACTCATGCATGTCTGTTCTGTTTTATGACGGAGACAAGGCGCATTGCCTTCTTTTTACCGCCAAGGACATGGGTGGCTGACGCTGTGAGCCGCAGGCGCCTTTAGCGGCGACGGCGGCCACCATGGACATCGACAACATCACGCGTAACGCATCCGCTCCACGCTTTCGACGATGATCACACGCGCCAGAATACCATAAACGACCGACAGGACGGCGGTACGCAGTGGCGATGGCCACACCATTTCCTCGGTCATGTAAGAGGATGAAACCAACGCAACCGCCAGATTGACGATCGTGGTGATGAAAACGACGCCGATCATCAGGCTCCAGCGGTTTTCCGACAGGACACTGCGAAAGGCACAGGAATCCAATGTCCCGCCGAGCAAGCCATGCGCCTGCCTGTTCATCGACAAGAGAATGGCGACAACGAAGAAAAGCAGACCCAGAAGATTATCGATACCGTCGGCAGTCGGATCCCAGCCGATAAGTTCGAAAACAATATTGTCCATGCCCGACAGAACGGACAGCAACAGCAAATAGGTCGTCCCGAAAATTAAAAATACTTTGAATTTCATACCATACCCCTTCGGAGGCGGAGGTATCAGAAGACCTATAACGCGCTCATAAGCCAAGATTTAAAAATCTATACATTAGTGAAATACGTCCCATACTGCTCCAGAAGACTGCAAGGAAATGACATGACACTTCTGATGATTCCCGGTTTCATGCTCGATGCCGATCTCTGGCGTGACGTGGAACCGGCACTGGCGCAATGGGAACCAATCACACACGCCGTCGCCACGGAGGGCGACACGCTTGCCGAGATGGCGCAGGCCATTCTGAAAGATGCACCGCAGACTTTTGTTCTCATCGGCTTTTCGATGGGTGGCTATATTGCCCGCGAGATTTTGCGACAGGCACCGGAACGGGTGGAAGCGTTGGTATTGATCGCAACCTCGGCGCGGGGTGACAGCGAAGTGCAGGCGAGACGCAAGCAGGCACTTGCCGGACAAGCGGGAGGTATAGCCTTCAAGGCTTTGAGCACCACAGCAGTCTCCTCATCGCTCCATCCGGACAATGCCGGGCGCGGCGATCTCATCTCCCGCATTCAGGATATGGGCCAGCGCCTGGGGAGCGATGTATTCCGCCGCCAATCCCTGCTCGACCGCCGTGACGAGCGCGACAAACTTAAAACGATCACCTGCCCGACGCTCGTGATTGCTGGCGATGAGGACCGGTTGAGATCACGGGAGGAAGCGCTGGAATTGCATGACGGTATTTCCGGTTCGACCTTTGTCGTGATCGAGAAGACCGGGCATATGGTGCCGATGGAAGCACCGGAAAGGTTGGCGGAAGTGGTTAATGATTGGCTGCACAGCAAGTAAGGCTGTCGTTCTGGAACTATTGTCTTTTACGGCAACGCACATAGCTGAACGTCAATCCGCATGACAAACTCCCTACATCCCCTCGAGGTTTTAATGTCCACGATGATCCCGGTTCTATTTGGCAAGGTGGAAGCGACACTCGTGCTCCCGTCTGGATCCGCACCGGAAGATGCCTATTCAAGCGACGAGTTCAAGGAGAGCCTCGAGGTTGGCGACATCTGGTCTGATGTATCGCGCAATTGGTGGCATATCTTTCTGGCCTTCACCATGGCCGAGGCCGCGGGACTGACGTCGCTGTATTTCCTTCGGGATGACGAGTGCCTCACGATAGCATCACCAGATCTTCCGGCCGTCATATCGGCACTTGACCAACTTTTGCGCGACATCGATCACGATCTGCCCGATGACATCGATGACGCGTTGAAACGCTATGCGGTGGTAGTGCGCGTGCCGGAATATCTTGCCGAATTGCCGAGCATCACGCCGATATCGGAAAATTCGGACGCGTCGGACGAAGTCGCTGATTTTTCGAAACGTGATCGGCTGGCCGCGCTGTCATTTTACGGTTTTCTCGTGTCCCTGCGCAGCATCGCGGAGAGCGCCAGAAATGACGGCAAAACTCTCCTCTTCATTACACCGTCGCCCTGAATCTGCCAGATAGGCAGGAATGGCTGGATGGTCAAAGATACCTGAGAAAATAAAGCGTAGAAATTCATGGCTGGCTTCATCTCGAATTGGTTGGCAAGGCTTGGCCTTGTCGCTGCGACAGCCCACTTGCCGACAACAGCTGTCGCTGAGGACAGATCCCATGAAACGGGCTTGAAGGTCGGCACGCCTCTGGTGGTCGAAGCGCCTTCGCCCAATGGGAAATACGGTGTCGTTTTCGAGGATGACGGCGAGACAGGATATTTTTACGCACTGGATTTTTCGCAGACCGAAAACCCCATTCAGGAAGCAGCGCACATTTATGATGTTGAAAGCGTTGCAAACCGTGATTTTCCGTCACAAGTACGGATTCTATGGTCACCTGACCAACTCAAGGCAGGACTGTGGATCAACGGCTATCCACACGCCGTGTTTGATTTTGCAAATAAGCGCGGCTATTCGCGCAACAATTCCCCCGCGCCGATAAAGTGGACAGATCACGATTTTACCTGGCAGGATTCCGCATTGGCATTTTTTCCGTGAACTCTGTTCGGCATCGAGGATCAGCTCTTTCCCCCGGTTTCTTCCAGGCAGAATCAATGCTAAGCCTCGGCCACCGTTTGCGAGGTCCAGAATAGAACGTGCTGCGCGTCCCCCTTTTCATTGCCATTTCGCTTGCCATCGCCTTTGGCGGCGGCATCTGGTCCACCTTGGTGGCGCTTGAAGCCACGATCGGTTTCGGGGCAATCAAGCTCGGAGCCTGGGAAGCCTTTCCGCAGGCACAGACGATCAATGCCGACCCTTATGCGAAATCGCACCGGGCCAATGCCGGAAAGCTGCTGTACGGCACGGCCGAGGGGCTGACCTTTACTGCGGCGGTCGACGAAAGCGGCGCGCGTCTCGACGGCAACTGCACCTATCGCATGACCGGCCACACCCCGCCGGCTCGACTGTGGACCCTGTTCACCAATGATGCGCAGGGCCGGCCGCCGGCAGAAAACGCGGAACTGCCGGCAGCACTCAATTCACGCACGGTCCTGCGGGGCCCTGATGGTGATTTCACGATACGGATTTCAGCGTCCGCCCAGCCTGGCAACTGGCTGGCCGTCGCACCGCACCAAAGTTTTCGTCTCGTGCTGACCCTGTTCGATACGCCGACAGCCGGCAGTTCGGGCCTGATCGATCTGTCCATGCCCAAGCTTGAAAAGATCGGATGTGGCGATGCTTAAAATCCTGCTCGCCATAGCGGTCGGCCTTGTCGGCGCCGCCCTTCTGCATCTCGTGATCGTGCTGTCGCTTCCCTATTTCAGCGATCGTGACGCCTATAGTCGGGTGCTTTCCGAAGGCGAGGCATTCACGTTCCACATCCTCGACCAGAAACCGGATGCAGCCGGTCTTGCCCAGGAAGATCCGTTTCTGGAGACCGCCGTCTGCTCTTTCGACACCGAGGAACACCCGGCCCGTCTGACAGCAGGCGCCGGTATACCGTTCTGGTCACTTGCGATCTATGATCCGGCCTCCAACGAAACCTTTTCCATCAACGACCGCACGTCCTCCGGCGGCAAGCTGGATGTGATCATCGCGACCCCGCTGCAGGCGACGGCACTGCGCAAGGCGATGCCCGAAGGGCTCAATCAGTCTATTCTTGTCGAAACAGCCCAAGCACAGGGATATGCGGTGTTGCGCGCCATGGCGCCGCAACCAAGCTACCGGCCTCTCGCCGCAGCGTTTCTGTCTTCCGCCGGCTGCCAGCCGGCCGAATAACGCCGGTCATAACGCCCAGTGACAACGCGCCTGATCCCAGGCGCACCGGGCGAGCCTTCAGCCTCAGTTTTCGGCGCGAACCGGAACCAGATCCATCGAACGATGATCGGAAACGTCCCGCCGTTCGTAGCGGACGCCCGTGTAGATCAGTATCTTTCCCGTCACCGACTGTGCTGTGCGCACAGGCACGCGGCCCGGATGTTGTTCACGCCATTTTTCCATAACAATGATCTTTGCCATTGCACGTCTCCATAGGGGTTTCGAGACGGATGAAGGACGGACCGATTTCACCCTGCCCTTTTCAGGGGCTGGCGCATCCCGTTTCCGGGTCATCTGCGCCTTTCTCGTCAGCATGTCCGGCTCGCCGTGAGCGGGATCTAGCGACATTCCATCCTGACCTGAAACCGGAGGTTGCCGATGCTTTCGACTTTCCGTTCCAGGAGAACTCCGCAACCAATGAGTGCTCACGATAAAATCGCTAACAACCCTTATATTCCGGGGTATGTATGCCAGTCTCGGCCAGGATACTTAACAATTCGCTAATGCTAATAAGCGACTTTATCCTTATTAAAAGTTGTGCCAGGCTTGCGCTATCGCAAAGCTCCCAAGGAAACGCATGAGCCGGAATTCGGTTCGCCACCTTCCCTCAAAAAATCATCGACAAGAAAACAGGCCTGATCCAACCATGGACAGTGGCATGCTTGCGTCCCGAATCCGGCCAGTCTTCACCGCTCGTTAACCCTGATCTGCCTATGCTTCCGCCTCATGGTGAAACATTGCCTGCGCGGCGCCGAAAGGCCGGATTGCTGACAATGTCTGAAGCCTGTCCCCCGCCACGGTGCGTTCTGCCGGGTGGTTTCGGTGTCAAAGTATTGCGTTGTTGGAATTATCCGTGGACCGGTTTCGGGAACTTGAAAGGCCGCAGGCCATGCGCAGGAAGGATGTGGTTCTGATGGCCACCGTCACGAGCTTCGAGGCGCTCGAACGTCCGTCCAGATCGGAACTGCGCCAGTTTGCCGAATTGTTTGAACCGCTCTTCGCGGCCTCCAGCGAAGAGGCGCGCCGACAGGCAGTCGCAGCATTGTCGCAATGCCAAACCATACCGTCCGCTGTCGCCTTTTTCATAGCCAGCCAGCCGATCACCATTTCCGCGCCGTTTATCGCGGCATCGAAATGTCTGGACGACCAAACACTCATCACCATTGCCCGCACGCAAGGCGCGGCCCATGCCCGCGCCATCGTGCGCCGTGAAAACCTGTCGCCAATGGTGATCGACGCACTTGTCGGCTTGCGCCATGCACCGGAAGACGTCCAGGCTGCGCGCGTCAAGCCGATGGTGGCAAAATCGCAACCGGACGAAGCCGAAGACCCTGCCCGCGACGAAGCACTGCGCGAACGCCTGCGGGCCATGGCCGCCCATGTGGTTCGCCCGGAAAGCGACCGTCTGGGCCTGCGCACCATTACCGCGATGCAGGAAGCGCTGCTGGTGCGTTTTGCCCGCAACCGCGAGTCCGATCTTTTTGCCACCGCCCTTGCCGATACGCTCTCCGCCAGCCGCTGGCTTGCGGAGCGGATCATGCTCGACATTTCCGGCCATCAACTGGCCACCACGCTGAAGGGCATCGGCATGCCGCGCAATGAGGCAATGCTGATCCTCGAGCGCCTCTACCATCATCTCGACGAACTGGAAGGCGGCGTGCCGCAGTCCGAACATCTCTGGGACACTCTGGATGCGGACGAATGCGGACGCCGGGTGGAAGCCTGGGGGCGTGCCGACCGCTACACCTACGAGGAACGTCGCCTCACCGCTGCGGAACCTGCCGCGAACCAACCCGCAACGTTGCGCACCGCCTCCAGCCGCAGCTGAATTTCAGTTCGTGTCGGGTTTGACGATCTCGAACAGGTCGCCGATCGCGTCCAGTTCGAGCTCAATCACCCAGAGATCCGAATCGAACCGTGCTTCTCGCGCAATGACGGCATCCACCGCGGACGCTTCAGCTTGCGCCAGCCGGGCCTCGAACCGCCGAGCGCCGTCGTCATCACGCGCAAAAGTCTGCGGCGCCGGGCCATAAACACTTTCCAACCCATCGCGAAACCGCTGACGGATGAAGATGGCGCCCGCCTCCTCCGCACCCTTCTGGACAACGGCAGCAAAGCCACCGGCGGAAAAAACACGACGGATCAGGGCGGACACAAAAATGTCGGAACGAATGCGCATCGGCGATATGTAGCCTATCGCAAGGCAAAGTGAAATGGGCCCGCCACCCGGATTTCCAAGCGATAACAAAGCTATGACGTGATTTCGAAACAGGCAGGCGTCTTGAAATCCGGAACAGTCGATACTTGGAGCTTCAATCATTTCAGGTTCGATGAACGAGACGGCAGTTATCAACCCGTGTTTGAGAGCGGCGACAGACACACCTGAAATTCTTCTACAGTTGCGTAGCTTGATAGCCGCGGATTGCGCCATTAACCCATTTCATCAATTATCAATATTAGCGCCCGCATAGTCCGGTCGTCGCGGTCCCTCAAACAGGTTGCGACGACATCGAAACGTCCGAAAAACCGGCAAGCGGATCTGCAATGGCACAGTTCAAATATTCGAATTTTCTGCGGGAAGCCAACGTTCCAGCCTTCGATCGCGACTGGCAGCCCGGGCAGGTGGTTGCCAATGGCGGTATCTATCGCTGCAAGACCTGCGGTGATGAAACGGCCGTTGCCAAGGGCGGCGCCCTGCCGATGAACCATCATCGACACGAAATGCTCGGCCCTGTCGTCTGGCAGATGATCGTGTTTGCGCAACAGCGGCCCTGATCGGACAACCGCAGAATAAAAGGCGCGTTAAAGCGCACCGATCGATTTCAGTTTTTTCAGCACCAGCTCGTTCGGCTCGCCGGTTTCCGGCAGCCGGTAATGGCGCTCGAAATGGCGGATCGCCGCCTTGGTTTGCGATCCTGCAACCCCATCCACCGAAACATCCGTATAGGCGATATTGGAAAGGCCGCGCTGAATCTGCTGGACCATGTCTGGCGAAGGCAGGCCGCTGCCCGTCGTGGTGGCACGGTTGTCGGCCGTGCGGATCGCGGCAGGCTCAGGCCGAACGGAGGCTGGCGTTGCTTTCACGGGCGTTACAGCCGGTTTTGTCGCCCCATTTTCGGCGGCGCGGATCGCCGCTGCTACCGGATCCTCGCCCTTGAGGTTTTCCGTCGGACGCGGTTTTGGCACCGGATTGGTTGGCACCTGCGGTGCAGACGACTGCGCTGCGGCGACCCGGGGCGCTGCCTGCGACTCGGCTCTGAGTGCGGCCAACAGGCTTTCCGTCGGCGCGCCGCTTTGCGGCAGGCCAGCCGTCTGTTCGAAAAACAGGATAGCAGCTTCCGTGCGGGTACCGATCACGCCGTCATGGGCGCCGTCATAAAGGCCACGCCGTGTCAGTTCGCGCTGGATATCGGCAACCAGCGGGCTGGATTGCACGGCGGGCTGAGGTGCTGCAGGCGTTGCGGTCACAAGCGTGCTGTCATCGGCACGCTCGATGCGAAACGTCGTGACGTCGCTCGGCGGCTGCGGACGGGCAAGATGATAGCCCGGAATGCCGTTCGGATTGTCGATATCGCGCGTGCGCAGAAAGGGCGAAGGATGTCCGCCCGGCTGATACCAGAGCGCATTGGCCGAAACAAAACCGAAAATGATCGCAAAACAGGCGCTTCCGGCAATCACGCGTGGATAACGCGCGGCAAAGCTGCCCGTCGCATAGATGGCCTGAATGAAGAAGGGTGGCTGGCTGTTCTTGCCCTTGGCCGAGCCCTTCTTGCGATCAGGCGATTTTCGCTTCTGCGCGTTCATCCGCAAAGTCCTGTGCCTGAATGTCTAACTGGTCGGTTTCTAGCCGTCCGATCTTGTCATGAGCAAGGAGACGCTGGTTTTCCACAGCCGAAGTCAGGCGCGGAGGAAACTCAAAGGCGATCTCGGCAGCTTCGCTGGCACCAAGCACGCCCGACCCATCGGCCGGCAGAACGATCGTCACGACCGTGCCGACACCCGGATGGCTGGCCATCGCAAACGTGCCGCCATGCAGTGCCACCAGCCCCTTGACCAGCGACAGACCAAGGCCCGTGCCTTCATAGGCGCGGGTATAGTGATCCTGCACCTGCACGAAAGGCTGACCGATCTGGTTCAGCTTGTCGGCAGCGATACCGATACCGGTGTCGGAGACTGTCAGCACCAGATCACCGTCGGAAAGTGCTGCATCGACCGACACGACGCCATGGGCCTCGGTAAATTTGATGGCGTTGCCGACGAGATTGATCATCACCTGCTGCAGCGCACGGCGATCCGCGGTAACTTCGCCAAGACCGCGCTGGATACGCGTCGTCAGCGTCACGCCCTTTTCGCGCGCCTGCAGATCGAGCATGGCGCGGCAGGCCTCGACGGCATCCGCGATCATGAAGGGTTCGGTCATCAACTCGTAACGGCCAGCCTCGATCTTGCTCATGTCGAGCATGGTGTTGACCACGGAAAGCAGATGCGCGCCCGACTGGCGGATCAGCCCGACATATTCGCACTGGCGATCGTTCGCCAGCTTTCCAAAATATTCACCGGCAAGCACGTCGGAAAAGCCGAGAATGGCGTTGAGCGGCGTGCGCAACTCGTGGCTGACGGCAGCCAGGAAACGCGACTTGGCTTCATGGGCGGAGCGCACTTCTTCGGCACCGAGGCGGATTTCCTCGCGCAGCTTCATCTCTTCCGAAACGTCACGCAGCTGTACAAAGACGGCAACAAGATCACTGAACTCGTTGCGCACGGCGGTCATATCCATCCGCGAGGGCATGAACTGGCGCCCGTTTTCAGGATCGACAGGGCGCTCGACACGCGCATCGACGACCATGCTTTCGGCACCCAGTCGCAGCGCATCGAAGGCCTGGCCGACCGCGATGCGATCCGAAACATGGACGATATCGGCAAGCGTCAGGCCAACCGGCTCGATCAGCATCGACGGCATGCGGTTGCGCTCACGGCCGCCGGCACGCTGGATGCGACCCGCTGCATCGGCAAAAAGAACAAGACCGGGGCAGGCATCGAACATGACCTGATCCGTGTCTGCCACCGGTGCGGCAAGACGTTCGGCGCGCGAACGCGGCAGAGCGATCACGGCCGTTGCCAGCGCCAGGAAGAAGGAAAAGACGATGGCCACGCCAAGCGGCAGCGCCAACGACGGCGCCATGACGACGGCCAGAAGAAGCGGCACGATGATAAAGGAAGGCAGGGCTGCAAACGCAAGGCATCGCAGAGCGACGACCTCGCCGGCACGGGCTACATCGCCCTCGCCGAGGTGCTGTAGCCAGCGAACCGCGGTATGGTCGACAGTCGCGACCACCCTCAAGCCGATGTTACTCAATACACGCACGCCCGGACCCAAAAATTCACGGTTTTCATGGAGCCGACAATAGGCGTTGGCGGCTTAAGGAAAGGATAAAAATGGCCGCTTTCGACGATCCGGCGAGACCCAAACATGACTTTCCGACGCTTTTTCAGGGTACTTTTCCCGGTATGGTTAACGGGGCGTAAGCAACGGATTTGCCTGATTTTTCCGCTCCGCGTTAACGATTTGGGCAGTGCGATTTCCTGTTAAGGCACGTGACTTCGGGCACTCGTGCCACAAATATGCTTAATAGGAGCCGCTAAAGTTTGAGGTAAACAAGCATCGAATGTGTGTCGAATACGCACAGGCATTTGAATAGATAAAATTCGATACAAATTTTGCGAAAATTCGCGGCTCTGACATAAGCCGGCATTCGGGGATGGCGCATAAAGTGTGTGTCAGAACCGGGCAAGAACCGGCAGCCGACAACAGGGCGAAACGGAAAAAACAATGTGGTTTTTGATCAAGGGTAGCGTTTATTTCGGCCTCGGCCTCGTGGCGCTGTCTTATTTCAGCGCACATAGCGACGAGGCAAACGGCCCCAAACCGTTCGAGATGGCAAACGCTATTGCGGCGGCCACCGGCGCCTACGACTACGTCTCCTCGATCTGCATCGAAAAGCCGGATGTCTGCATGAAGGGCGCCGAAACCGTCACCGCACTCGGCTACCGCGCCAAAGAAGGCGCCCGCGTCGCTTATGAACTGCTCGACAAGAGCCTTGCCGAAGATGAAGCCAAGACCGTCGAAGCCATCATCTCCAATCCGTCGCAGCAGCCGATGCCGCAGAAGATCGCCGCAGCGACCAACGCGCAACCGGCCGACAATGTGTTCACCGGCACGGTCATCAACATTCCGGTGCCGATGAAGCGCCCGCAGCTTTGAAGAATTTTGCCGCGCGGTCCCACGCGGCCTCAACGATCCGTCACGGACTGCCTTACCCGTGACGCGACCAACTACAGCCCCTGCTGACGCCGCAAGATCCCTGTCTTGCGGCGTTTTTTTGCGCTGATTTTCCATGATGTCATTTGCCCGTTCGGCTCACAGATGATCTGTTGAATATCACACGACAGAACCCGACATGAGTCCCGTCATATGCGATGCCAACAGAGCCCGAGGAAACCCCATGGCAGATCTCTCCGCATTTCCGATCACCCATAAATGGCCGGCGCAGGACCCAAACATCCTGCAACTCTATTCCACACCGACACCCAACGGTGTCAAAGTGTCGATCATGCTGGAAGAAACCGGCCTGCCTTACGAGCCTCATTTCATCAATATCGGTGCCGACGAGACCTGGGGGCCGGAATATCTGTCGCTCAACCCGAACGGCAAGATCCCGGCGATCCTCGATCCGGATGGCCCGAACGGCGAACCGCTCGCCCTGTTCGAATCCGGCGCCATCCTGATCTATCTCGCCGAAAAGACCGGCAAGTTCCTGCCCGTCGATCCGGCAAGACGCTATGAAGCAATCCAGTGGGTGATGTTCCAGATGGGCGGGCTTGGACCGATGTTCGGCCAGCTCGGTTTCTTCCACAAATTCGCCGGCAAGGATTTTGAGGACAAGCGCCCGCGTGACCGTTACGCCAAGGAAAGTGCGCGCCTGATCCGCGTGCTTGAAACCCGCCTGGAAGGTCGCGACTGGATCATGGGTGACGAATACACGATCGCCGATATTTCCATGCTGGGCTGGGTGCGCAACCTGATCGGTTTTTATGGTGTCGGCGAGCTCGTCCAGTATGATGAGTTGAA
Source organism: Endobacterium cereale (assembly GCF_009617585.1). Lineage (GTDB taxonomy): Bacteria > Pseudomonadota > Alphaproteobacteria > Rhizobiales > Rhizobiaceae > Neorhizobium > Neorhizobium cereale. The sequence goes on from NZ_WIXI01000051.1 coordinate 310,953, forward strand.
GAACGTGCCGAAATGGCTGGAGCGCGGCCTTGCCCGTCCGGCCGTTCAACGCGGCCTCGATATTCCCAAGCGCCCCGCCTGACTTCATGGACGGAGCGCACTATCTCCCTGATGAAAGTTCAGGGAGATAGCCATGCCGTTTCCAAACCTGCCGATCGAAGGGTCCTGCCGTTGCGGTGAGGTGCGCCTGAAGATCAGCGCGCCGCCGATGATCACGATGGCCTGTCATTGCCGCGGCTGCCAGAAGATGAGCGCCAGCGCCTTTTCCTGCTCGGCAGCAATCCCCGCTCAAGGTTTTGAAGTGACGGCAGGCGAACCGGTGCTCGGAGGTGCCCATGGTGACGACACTCATCATTACCACTGCCCGCGCTGCAAAAGCTGGCTGTTCACCAAACCGGTCGGCATGGACTGGTTCGTCAACATCCGCCCGACCATGCTCGACGACGCATCCTGGTTCGCACCCTTCATCGAGACTTATACCTCGGCGAAATTCACATGGGCCGAGACCGGTGCAGCGCGCAGCTTCGAGGAGTTTCCGCCGATGGAGGCCTATGAAGGGCTGACAAAGGAATTTGCGGAACACATCAATGCATCGAGCGGGTGATCCGGCTTCCGCTCACTCTTGCCCGTGCAATTTTTGCAGAAAATTACGAACCAGCGGCACAACCTCGTCGAGACAGGTCTCCAGCAACCAGTGGCCGCCATCAAGCAGATGCAGTTCGGCATTTGGCAGGTCCCGGAGATAGGCGCGGGCCGATTTCTCCGGCATGTAGCCATCCTGCGGCCCCCAGACGATCAGAGCCGCAGGTTGGTGTTCGCGCAGATAGGCCTGGTAACGTGGAAACCAGTCGAGATTGTCCTTCAGACCGGCAATGATATCGGTAAAGATCTGTCGCCGTTGCTCTGTCGTCTGCGACCAATGCAACCGCCACAGATCCGGCGGGATCAGCGGCGCAAGCTCCGGCCTTGCATTGTTCAAGAACTCTTCCTTGAAACCTTCGAGACTGACGGCCTGCGATAGCATTGCCTTGGCTGCAGGAGTCGGATCGCGGAAATAGGCTTTGAGGCCTTCATATTTCGGCCCTAGGACGTCCTCGTAGATATCGCCATTCTGGATGATCACGCCGGCAATGCGCTGCGGGTTGCGAATGGCAAGCCGCAGCCCGATTTGCGATCCGAAATCCTGCAGGTAGATGACGAACCGCTGGACACCGAGCTCTTCCAGAAACTGCTCTAGAAAATCGGCAAAACCGTCGAAATCATAACGAAAATTCTGCGGTGTATCGGTGTAGCCGGCACCCGGAAAATCCGGAGCCAGCAACCGCCAACGATCGGCAAGCCGTGGCATCAGGTTACGGTATTGATAGGAAGAGCACGGATACCCGTGTGGCAGAAGCAGAACAGGTGCCTCCGCCGATCCGGCCTCGCGATAGAATACCGAATAGCCATCCAGCCGCATGCTGCGATGGCGAACTGCAGTTTCGATCATGGTCTGGCTTCCCATTGTCGCTGCGCCCGTCCGACGGAAAATAGGGAACGTCGGCACATCTGCAAGCTGCAAAAATAAGGCACTGTCGAAAAAACAGCTACGCCGATGTCGGTTTGGCCCAGCGCCCTACGTCCTCGAAATATCCCGTTGTTACGGGCCACGATCACAGGAGGAAGACATGGAAACCGCAGTCGAACAGAATGTCAGTGAACAGCAACCGATTGCCGTAAAGGGCGGCATTGTCGCCTATCTGCAGGTGGATGGCGCCATGAAGGCCGTCGAAGTGTACGGCAAGGCGCTCGGCGCCGAACTTGCGGGCACCCATCCACCCGATGAGCAAGGCCGCACCATGCATGTGCACCTTTACATCAATGGATCATCGCTGATGCTGAGCGACCCCTATCCCGACTACGGTTATCCGTTGGAAAAGCCGCAGGCCTTCACCGTCATGCTGCCGGTCGAGGGCATCGATTTCTGGTGGAAACGCGCAGTCGATGCCGGTTTTACCGTCGTCACCGACCTGCAGGTCATGTTCTGGGGTGATCGATACGGGCAGTTGCGCGATCCGTTCGGCATACTCTGGGCGATGAACGAACCGGCCGGGAAATAAGACGATCACGGGTGGCGAGCCCCATGGCCCGCCCTCACCCTCAGCCGGATCCCTGAAGCACGAAACATTCGACCGAATATTGCTGCAGGGCGCTACAGGCTTCCATGGCGCCCTTGCGATCTCCGAAACCAATCAGTTGCGCACGGTACATCGCGGAACCCGAACTGTTGGTGGCCTCGTTGATCAGGGGAGCAACCGAACCGAAGTGATCGGAAAGAATCGCCTGCGCGCGGGTCAGCAGACGCGAAGCCGTGCTGCGGTTGCCAGCGGCGGCAATCTGCACCCGCCAGCCCTTCGGATCGGCCGACACAACGGCTGCGCCCGGCGCGGATGGGACAATGCCGGCAATGCCGTCCTGCGCCGCAGAGCGCGACGTTTCGCCCAAGGCGAGTGCCGGCACGGAAGCGGAACGGGTTACGCCAGGCAAGCTGGAAGCCTGTCTGTTGGCCAGTTTCGTCTGCGCCACGGTCTCGTTGCTGGAAGGATTGCGGAATGGCATCGGCACGTTGTCCAGAGCGGCCGCCACACCTGCGGCGGGACGTTTGGTCTCCGCGCCCGCCACCAGAGCTTCACGACCGAGCGCGCGGTCGAGCAGCGCTTCCATCTGAGCGTCGCGGCTGCGCGCGGTCTTGCCGCCCATGACGACGCCGATGATACGGCGGCCGTTTTCGTTGACGGCACTGACGAGATTGAAGCCGGAGGCATTCACGTAGCCGGTCTTGACGCCGTCCATACCGGCATAGCGGTACATCAGGTTATTGTGCCCGCGGATGGTCCGGCCGCGAAAATTGAAGGAGCGCTCGGAAAAGATGCGGTATTCCTGCGGATAATCGCGGATCAGCGCGGCAGCAAGTACGGCCATGTCGCGTGCGGTCGTAACCTGCGCGTCATCCGGCAAACCGGAGGCATTGCGAAACACGGTGCTGCGCATACCGAGCGCCCGTGCCTTCAGGGTCATCATGCGGGCGAACCCCTCTTCGCCACCGCCGAGATGATCGCCGATCGCCTGTGCGGCATCATTGGCCGAACGGATCGCGGTCGCATAGGCGGCTTCACGCACCGTCAGTGGTTTGCCTGCACCAATACCCAGCTTGTAAGGGATTTTTTCCGCCGCATTGGGCGTCATAATGATCTGCTGCTCCCAGGAAAGACGTCCCTGACGGATGGCTTCGAAAGCGAGATAGAGCGTCATCATCTTGGTCAGCGACGCCGGGTGATTGAGAACATCGGCATTTTCTGCCGCGAACACCTCACCCGAATTGGCATCGACGATGAAATGCGCATAACCGGCGCGAGCGGCATTTGCAGACATGCTGAGCGCAGCAAAAAACAGGCCGGCAACAATATAAAGAAGGCGGCTGCGGGCCACGGAAATCATGCGCATTATCGTCCCATCGATGCGTTTTGACCGCGCATAAGATACGCGGCCTGCCAGACCCAGCCCATGGCGGAAGACACTATCCCCTCGGCAATGGTCGATGCAATCACCTTTGCCGCTTGTCCCCGCCTTAGCATGGCATACTTAATCAACCACCTATTGCGCATGGCTCTATGGCCAACAGACGGCAGCATTGCGGCCGCTTCACGGCTTCGTGAGGCTCCTTGAACAGCACAAAGCTAAGATTTTAACTAATGAGTAACCCGGTCCGCTTTTGATCGGGCTTCGCCGGCCGGTCTGTCCAGACCTTTATGCCAACACCAATCGTCAGGGACATCCGATGCTCGTCAAGTCCATTTCCGCTGCAGTTTCCATCACTCTTCTCTCCGTCGCCGTCGCGCAGGCCCAGCCCGCCCGCGTCAAGCAGTTCGATGCCTGGGGCGTCTATTCCTATGAAAGCGGCGGCCGCAAGCACTGCTATGCGCTGAGCGTTCCGACCTCGTCGCAGCCCGCCTCCGTCAATCACGGCGACAATTTCTTCATCGTCGCACCGCAAAACGGCGGCGCCATCATGCCACAGGCGATCATGGGCTACGACCTGCGTTCGACCTCAGACGTCACCGTCAGCATCGACGGCAACAGCTTTGACATGCAGCCCAAGGACAATGCCGCCTGGGTGCGCAACAAGGATCGCGAACCGGCCATGGTCACCGCCATGCGCGGCGGCTCAAGCATGAGCCTCAACGCCACCTCCGCACGTGGCACCAGCACACAATATTCCTACTCGCTCTCCGGCGTCACCGCGGCGCTCAATGAAGCGAACCGTTGCAACTGATGTGACGAGCGCGCCGATGCGGCCGCGTCCGAAACACCGGACCATGAAGAGAAAAAACAAACGCCACGGCACGGTCGCCGTGGCTTTTTCGGCCGCGCTCGTCGGCGTTGCACTGGCAGCCGCCTTGATCGCGCCTGCCAGTGTCAGCGATCCGGTGGAGGCCGCTCCCGCTTTCAATGCGGGATGGAAGAAAGGCCGAGAGACCGGTTATCCGGTCCCCCGTTATGTCTCGCTGAAATTCGGCAATTCGCGCATGCGCGTCGGCCCCTCGACCGACTACGGCAGTCGCTGGGTCTACAAGGCGCAGGGCCTGCCGATGGAAATCACCGAGGAATTCGGCAACTGGCGACAGGTGCGCGATTACGATGGCATTACCGGCTGGATGTACGCCCCCCTTCTCTCCGGCCGCCGTACCGCCGTGATCGGGCCATGGGTTGATACATCCGTGCCGCTTTATCGCTCGGCATCCAACCGCGCTTACGTGGTTGCCGACCTTGAGGCCCGCGTGTTGATGCGGCTGGACCACTGCGATGGGCATTTTTGCAGCGTTTCGCTGATCGGCCACAACCTGTCCGGTTATGTCGAACAGGCCTCGTTATGGGGCGTCTATCCGGGCGAAACGATCAAGTAGGCTTCTGGACAAACGCCCGGATTTGCAGTCGCTTCAATAGGTCGCAGCCGTCATTGCCAATCGGGCGGAGAAAGCGCCGCAATTGGGACTATAGGGACTGGTATTCCTTGACGATTCGCAAGGGATACCAGTCCCTTGCCTAGCCGAGCCCACAATGATCGTCCGTCCCCGCCCCTCACTCTTCACATTGTTCTTCATTCTCAAAGGTTCGATCATCATGCGGATTTTTCCGCAGATGCTGTTCGTCTTCGTGGTTTCCACCCTCGTGGTCATCGCCCATCGCGACATGCCATTGATCGTCCCCGGCTCGCTTGGTGCGCCTTTTGCGCTTTTCGGCATCGCCATTTCGGTGTTTCTCGGCTTCCGCAACAACGCCTGTTACGATCGCTGGTGGGAGGCGCGCAAATGCTGGGGACAATTGATTTACGCCACCCGCGGATTTGCCCGCCAGTCGGTCATGCTCTGCGAACTGCACGGTGAAAGCGGCAAAGCTGCGCGACGCTCGCTGATCGATCTCGTCATCGTCCTGCCGCATGTGCTTGTCGGCTACCTGCGTCCCGGTGGCGAACAGATGGTGACGCCCGTGCTCTCACCTGATCTCCGTGAGGCGATCAGGGCTTCGAAAATGCCGGCGGAAGTGCTGCTGAACCAGATATCGCGTCAACTCGCAGGCCTGCGCCGTGACGAGATGCTGACCGACATCCAGCTGAAAATGCTGGATGAAAACGTTCAGCAAATGGGCATCGCGGTTGCCAATTGCGAACGCATCCGTTTCACGCCCCTGCCCTTTGGCTACACGCTGCTTCTACACCGTACGGCGCATCTTTTCTGCTTTTTGCTGCCGTTCGGTTTTTCGGATCTGCTCGGCTGGGGCACACCTTTCGTATCCACCCTGATCGCCTACACGTTCTTCGGCCTCGACGCTCTTGGCGACGAACTGGAAGAGCCGTTCGGGCTCGGACCGAACGACCTGCCGATCAATGCGCTGGCAGGTGTCATAGAACACAATTTGCGCGAGGCTCTGGGAGAAGCCGACCTGCCACCCTTGCCGCAGCGGGTCGATTACGTCCTCACCTGAGTTCCAGAGGGTCAGGCGTCACTCAGCGTGCGCCTGACGGCATCCTTCCAACCCTTCAGCCTTGCGCTGCGGGTTTTCGCGTTCATCTCCGGCTCGAACCGGCGTTCACGCGCCCATGTCTTGGCAAAGGTTTTTCGATCGGGCCAGAGGCCGGCGCGGCTGGCGGCAAGCCATGCAGCCCCAAGCGCGGTCGTTTCAAGAATGGTCGGCCGGTCGACAGGCGCATCGATCAGATCAGCCAGCCGCTGCATCGTCCAGTCGGACGCAACCATGCCGCCGTCGACTCGTAAAACGGTGTCTTCGCCGGACGCCGAGCGCCAATCCTTGTGCATGGCGTCCAGCAGGTCGCGGGTCTGGAAGCAGACGGCCTCCAGCGCGGCCGCCGCAAATTCGGCCGGGCCGGTATTGCGCGTCAGCCCGTACATGGCGCCACGCGCTTCCGCATCCCAATGCGGCGCGCCAAGCCCGGTAAAGGCCGGCACAAGATAGACGTCCTGCTGCGGATCTGCCTGTGCCGCCAGTTCACCCGTCTGCGAGGCCTTTTCCACCATTCCGAGACCATCGCGCAACCACTGTACGGCGGCACCGGCGATGAAGATCGAGCCCTCCAGCGCGTAGACTGTTTCGCCATCGAGGCGATAGGCGATCGTCGTCAGCAGCCGATTCTTGGAACGCACCATCTGCGTACCGGTATTGAGAACGGCGAAGCAGCCTGTGCCATAGGTGGATTTGACCATGCCCGGCTCGAAACATGCCTGACCGATCACCGCCGCCTGCTGGTCGCCGGCCACACCGAGGATCGGAATTTCGGCCCCGAACAACGCCTCCTCCGTCACGCCGAAATCGGCAGCGCAATCCTTCACCTCCGGCAGCATCGCCGCCGGGATTTTCAGAATGTCGAGAAGCGTCTTGTCCCAGCGGTTTTCATCGATGTTGTAGATCAGCGTGCGCGAGGCATTGGTGGCATCGGTGACAAAACTTTTTCCGCCGGTCAGTCTCCAGATCAGGAACGTATCGACTGTGCCGAAGCAGAGTTCGCCCTTCTCCGCCCGCGCTCGCGCGCCTTTGACATTGGACAGTAGCCACGCCAGCTTCGTGCCGGAAAAATAGGGGTCGAGAATAAGGCCGGTGCGGCGGACGAATTTCTTCTCCAGCCCCTTGGCCTTCAGCTTCTCACAATCACGCGCGCTTCGGCGGTCCTGCCAGACGATGGCATTGTGAATAGGCTTGCCGGTGTCCCGATCCCAGACGACCACAGTTTCGCGCTGGTTGGTGATACCGATAGCGGCGATGTCTTCGGCCTTGATTTTCGCAGCCTTGAGCGCCTTGCGAATGGTGGAAAGAACGCTCGACCAGATGTCTTCCGGATCGTGCTCGACCCAGCCGGACTTGGGAAAGATTTGCGGAAATTCTTCCTGTGCAAACCCGGCGATCTTCATGTCCTTGTCGAACACGATCGCCCGTGTCGATGTTGTGCCCTGATCGATCGCCAGAACATAACCCTTGGCAGCCGCCATATCGCTCCTCCTCAAGCCCGAAATGACCGGCCTTGGTTTGAGCAGAAGCAAATGACGCCTGTCAACCGTCGGTCGACAGGCTCAAGTCATTAACACACAGACGCTTATTCCGCGGCGATACGCGGCGTCTCGTCGTGCCCGTCGCGATGGCTCGGCGGCACATCGGCAGCCGGCTGCGGCACCGGCGGCAGCCAGCGCATCGGCAGTCGCGGAAACATCACGAACAAAACCGTGACGATCAGCGAAAAGATCGACATTTTTTTATTATAGGCGGTCTCGCGTGTAAAACCGTCTGCTGCAGCTGCCTGGTTCATGTCCTCGGCCTCTTTCATGGGCGCTTCCTCCGATGGATGACACCCTAGAACACTGACCTTGATAGGCGCTGAAAATGATCGCTCGAAATTTATTGATCGCAACTCTTGCGCTTAATATTTTTAGACTTCACGCAGTAATGACAGGGCATCATGTTTTTTGAAAAAGCACACATGAAACTAAATTCATCAATTTGCTCAAATAATTGGCACGAACAAATACTGAATAGTTGCGCCTATCATTAAGACTTCGACAATCTTGCAATGGCTAAATGTGCCAATCTGTCACGTTTCATTTTGAACCACTTCGGATATTGGCCATGATCCCTCTCGAAGCACATACGCACGACAAGCAAGCCGCGACACCACGTTCGGTCCGCCTCGTCACGGAGGCGATCGGCAATGATCTGCAGCGGTTCAGCTCCGACAACACTCATGTGGTGCGGCAGATACGGCTGCTGGCCATAAACGCCCTGATCGAGGCGGCCCGCGCCGGTGACATGGGCAAGGGATTTGCCGTCGTCGCGAACGAGGTGCAGCGGCTGGCGCAAGTCGCGTCAGACATTGCCGCAAAATTCGAAAGCAACGTCGTAAGCCGAATCGGCCTCAATCGGCAGATGGCCGATGCGCTGGTCAACGAGATGGAAGGCGTACGCCTTACCGATCTTGCCCAGACATTGGTGCAATTGATCGTCCGCAATCTGTTCGAGCGCACCGCCGACGTTCGCTGGTGGGCAACAGACACCGCCTTGTGGCAGGCACTGTCTCAGCCCACGTCGGAAAACCTTTCTTTTGCCAGCGAACGCCTCGGCGTCATCAACCGTTTCTACACCGTCTATCTCGATCTGGTCGTCACCGACCTTTCCGGCAAGGTGGTGGCATCCGCCAATCCGCGCTTCCAGCGCAAGGTTATCAACCGCCCTCTGTCCGGCGATCCATGGTTCGAAGCCGCTCGACGAACCGGATCCGGGGATGACTATATCGTTGATACCGTCAAGCCGAGCGTCATGCACGACGACCATCACGCATTGGTGTATGCCACAGGCATCCGGGCCGGCGGTAAGATGGATGGCGAATTGCTGGGAACACTGGGGGTTTATTTCGACTGGCAGAACCAGGGCCAGGCGATCGTGGAAAAGGAAGCCAACCTGCCCCCACAAACAGCGGAGCGCACGACGGTGATGCTGCTCGACGGCGAAAGCCGTGTCATTGCCAGCACCGACCCCGCTTTGATGTTCACACATTTCATGCTGGCCAGCCAATATGGGCAGTCATTCGGCAGCTATTACGACAATAACGGCTCGATCGTGGCCTATGCGAAAACATTGGGTTACGAGGATTATGATGGTTTGGGCTGGCATGGCGTCGTTGTGCAGAAAACGGAGAGCGACGAGGCAATCCGGGAAGCATTCGACATTCGATGAACTTGAGTAATATTTGAAATATACGGATTGCGTCGAAATGAGACAAGCAAAACTCCGTATTTTTACCATATGTTAACCGACAACATTACGCCACATTTTCGCTTTTACAACAAGGCCGCAGTCCGACGAGAACAAAAAAACGTAAACGGGCGGCTTTATTGATGCCCGCGGCAATGCTAACGCATGTCAGGGCGTAGCATTGTCCATGAAAGATTTTTTCGAAATGACTGACGACGTTTTTGCCGCAAAAACCGATATAAAACAGGTCATTTGCATCAACTGGGGCACCAAATATGGTGCCCCATTTGTCAATCGCCTCTATGCGATGGTGAAACGGAACATTACGCCGCCATTCACCTTCACCTGCTTCACGGATAACAGGGCGGGCATCAACGAAGGTATCCTCTGCGAGGACTTGCCGCCGCTCGGTATCGACAAGCTGCCGGAAAAGACTCCCGGCATCTGGGGGAAATCCCGACTTTGGAACAAAGAGCTCGGCAGCCTTAAAGGCACAGTCCTGTTTCTGGATCTCGACCTGATGATTGTCGGTTCGCTGGACCCATTCTTCGAAGTGGGTGATGCGGACGACGTTTTCATGGCCCGCAACCAGACGACCCCGTTCGAGCGCCTGGGCCAATCCTCCGTCCTGCGCTTCACCGTTGGCAAGCTCGAGCCACTGTTTCAGAAATTCAATGCCGATCCTCAAGGAACCGCCGACAAATATCGTTATGAGCAACGTTTCGTGACACGCAACGCGCCCGGCGGCGTGAAGTTTTTCCCGCGCAAATCGGTCCTGCATTTCCGGCAGGATTGTCGCTGGCCATTTCCGCTCAATTACGTACTGGCGCCGACCCTGCCCTCCACGGCAAGGATCGTTTTATTTCCCCGCGGCCTGCACCCACAGCACGCCGCAGAAGGCCGGTATGGCGGTTCAAAAAAAGCGCTTTCACCAATCGGTCACCTTACCAGCAGTCTCGACGGCAAGCTGCGTAACGGTGAGAACCCGTTCCGTTATCTGCGTCATTACATCCTTCCGACGCCGTGGATCCACGATCACTGGCATGAAGGCTGAGGCACGCGCGTTGCATGCTGCACTGAAATACGCGTAACCTGCCGGGCAGCGTCATGGCTGCTCAGGGAGGAAAGTGCATGCCAAGAACGGTCGTCATTACCGGTTCTACATCCGGCATAGGGCTTGGCATTGCCCGCGCCTTTGCCGAGGATGGTGCCAATGTCGTTATCAACGGTTTTGGCCCCCCTTCCGCCATCGAAGCGGCTGTCGCCGACCTTGCGGCGCTGACCTCCGGCAAAGTCATTCATCACCCCGCCGACATGACGCGACCGGACGAGATCGAAGACATGATCTCGACGACCAGCCGAACATTCGGAACAGTCGATGTGTTGGTCAACAATGCGGGTATCCAGCACGTCGCAAAAATCGAGGATTTTCCGCCCGAAAAATGGGATCAGCTGATCGCCATTCTGCTCTCCTCGGCCTTTCATACGATGCGCCACACCATCCCCCTGATGAAGGCAGCAGGCCCAAAGCGCCCCGGAGGCCGCATCATCAACATCGCTTCGGCCCACGGGCTGGTCGCCTCGCCGTTCAAATCGGCCTATGTCGCTGCCAAACACGGCATCATGGGATTGACCAGGACGGCGGCCTTGGAACTGGCGCTCGATAACATCACCGTCAACGCCATCTGCCCCGGCTTCGTGCTGACGCCACTGGTGGAGAAACAGATCCCCGATCAGGCGCGCGAAAAGGGCATCAGCGAGGCGCAGGTAAAGGACGAGGTCCTGTTGCGCCTGCAGGCCACCAAGGAATTTGTCGGCATTGAGGAAGTGGCTGCAGCCGCACTCTACCTCGCCAGCGATGCCGCCCGCAGCATAACGGGCACACATATTTCCGTCGACGGCGGATGGACGGCGCAATAGGATCGGGATTCGAGGGCCATACAGACGCCGAAAATGGTGCAAGCCCAAGGGGAACGACATGAACTCTGCGATACGCTTCATCCTCAATGCGGAAGAGGTTTCCTTAAGCGATTTTTCGCCGACCGAAACCCTGCTCGATTACCTGCGGCTGCGCCGCCGCATGACCGGAACCAAGGAAGGCTGCGCCGAAGGCGATTGCGGAGCATGCACGGTGCTCGTCGGGCGCCTTATCGATGGACGCCTCGTTTATGAAAGCATCAATGCCTGCATCCGCTTCATCGGCTCACTGCACGCTACCCATGTGGTGACGGTCGAACATCTGGCCGCAAAGGACGGCACGCTGCATCCGGTGCAGCAGGCGATGGTCGACTGTCATGGCTCGCAATGCGGTTTCTGCACGCCCGGCTTCGTGATGTCGCTTTACGGCCTGTGGCTATCGAACGCGGAACCCGATCGCTCGGAAATCGAACTCGCGCTGCAAGGCAATCTCTGTCGATGCACCGGTTACGAACCCATCGTGAAAGCGGCCGAACTGGTATCCCAAACACGCCCGAGCGCCCTGTTCGATCCGCTGGAACGTGATCGCGCCGAGATCATGGCCAAACTCTGGACGCTGAAATCCTCGAGCGAAACGATCGTCGTTGAAAAAGATGGCGCGCGCTCCATCATCCCCGGCAGCGTCGAGGATCTGGCCGTCGCACTTGCCGAAGCACCGAAAGCCACCATCGTCGCCGGCGCCACCGATGTCGGACTTTGGGTGACCAAACAGATGCGCAAGCTCGATCCCGTCATCTTCATCAACCACCTCACCGAGCTTCAGCAAACCGAGGTTGACGATGCCGGTATCACCTTCGGTGCTGGCGTGACCTATGCACAAGCTTTTGAGACGTTGCTGATAGAAATCCCCACACTCGGTGACCTGATCGACCGCATAGGGGGCGCGCAGGTGCGCAATGCCGGCACGCTCGGCGGCAATATCGCCAACGGCTCGCCGATCGGCGACACGCCGCCGCCGCTGATCGCCCTCGGGGCAAGCGTCACGCTGCGCTCGACCGAAGGAACACGCACGCTGCCAGTGGAAGATTTTTTCATCACCTATGGAAAGCAGGACCGGCGACCCGGCGAATTTATCGAAAAAATCCTTGTGCCAAAACCGCACGAGGATGCGTTTTTCTCCGTCTACAAGATTTCCAAACGTCGCGACGAAGACATTTCCGCGCTCTGCGGTGCGTTTTACCTGATGCTCGATAGCGAGGGACGTGTCGGCGAAACCCGAATAGCTTTCGGAGGCATGGCGGCAACACCAAAACGCGCACGCGCGGTGGAAGCCATGCTGCTCGGCCAACCATGGAGCTGGGGGACAGTGCGGCAGGCGCATGATGCTTTTGACGAGGATTACCAGCCGCTGACCGACTGGCGCGCAAGTGCCGAGTACCGCAGCCTGACCGCCAAAAACCTGTTGACCCGCTTCTTTCTTGAAACGGCCGGCGCGCCCGTGCATTTGCACCGCTTCGAGACGGAGGAAGTGTGAACATGGACAAGCCCACGACCTCCGGCAAAACCGTCATCAACGGCCCAATGCACGTTTCGCTGAAACATGATTCAGCACATAAACATGTCACCGGAACCGCCGAATATATCGACGATATTGCCGAACCGGCCGGCACGCTGCACGGCGCGCTTGGCCTCTCCGACCGCGCCCATGCCGAACTGGTTTCCATCGATCTCGAGGCCGTCAAAAACGCACCCGGCGTCATCGCCGTGCTGACGGCGGACGATGTGCCCGGCTTCAACGACATCGCCTCCACCGGCCAGCATGACGAACCGCTTCTGGCGGTAGGTGACGTGCGTTTCCACGGCCAGCCGATCTTTGCCGTGATCGCCGAAACGCGCGATCAGGCACGGCGGGCGGCGAAACTGGCCAAGATCGATTATCGAGACCTGCCCCACTGGTCCGACATCGAGGGCGCGTTGGAAAACGGCGGCAAGCTGGTGACCCAGCCGATGACCTTGCGGCGCGGCGACCCGGAGACCGAGATCGAAAAACCGCCGCTGCGCATTCAGGGCTCGATGGAGATCGGTGGTCAGGAGCATTTTTATCTGGAAAGCCAGATCGCTTTCGCCACGCCCGGCGAGGACGAGGACGTATTGGTCTGGTCCTCCACCCAGCATCCGAGCGAAATCCAGCATATGGTGGCGCATGTGCTCGGCATCGCCAACCACGCGGTCGAGGTCAAGACACGCCGCATGGGCGGCGGTTTTGGCGGCAAGGAAACACAGGGCAATCTGTTTGCCTGCCTCGCCGCACTCGCCGCCAAGACGCTCAAGCGCCCCGTCAAATTTCGTCCGGACCGCGACGAGGATATGGTGGTCACGGGCAAACGTCACGATTTCCGCGTTGAATACGATGTCGCCTTCGACGAGGAAGGCCTAATCCACGCCGTCGATGCCACCTATGCGGCACGCTGCGGCTGGTCCGCCGATCTGTCCGGCCCGGTGACCGACCGCGCGCTGTTTCATGCCGATTCCAGCTATTTTTATCCGCATGTGCGGCTGACCTCGAAACCGCTGATGACGCACACCGTTTCCAACACCGCCTTTCGCGGTTTTGGCGGCCCGCAGGGCCTGCTCGGGGCTGAACGCATGATCGAGGAAATCGCCTATGCCGTGGGCAAAGACCCGCTCGATATCCGAAAGCTGAATTTTTACGGCCAGCCGGGCTCGGACCGCACCACCACGCCCTATCATCAGGAGGTCGAGGACAACATCATCCTGCGGCTTGTCGAGGAACTGGAAGCGTCGAGTGATTACCGCGCCCGTCGTCAGGCCATTGTCGAGTTCAACGAAACGAGCCCGGTGATCCGCAAGGGCATCGCACTGACGCCCGTCAAATTCGGCATCTCCTTCACCATGACCGCCTATAATCAGGCCGGTGCGCTGGTGCATGTCTATCAGGACGGCTCGATTCATCTAAACCACGGTGGCACCGAAATGGGCCAAGGCCTCTATACCAAGGTCGCGCAGGTCGTCGCCGAAACCTTCAGTGTTGATATCGAGCGGGTAAAGATCACCGCGACGACGACCGGCAAGGTACCGAATACCTCCGCGACCGCCGCCTCCTCCGGCTCGGACCTCAACGGCATGGCGGCCTATGATGCCGCCCGTCAGATCAAGGACCGGCTCATCGATTTTGCCTGCCGGCAATGGAAGGTGGACAAGGACGACGTCGAATTCCTGCCCAACCGGGTGCGGGTCGGCGACGAAATCGTGCCCTTCGACACGCTGGTGCGCGCCGCCTATTACGACCGCGTGCAACTGTCCGCCGCCGGATTCTACAAGACGCCAAGGATCCATTGGGACCGGGCAGCCGGGCGCGGCCATCCCTTTTATTATTTCGCTTATGGCGCCGCCGTCTCGGAAGTTTCGATCGATACGTTGACCGGCGAATACATGGTCGATCGCACGGATATCCTGCACGATGTCGGCAAGTCGCTAAACCCGGCCATCGATATCGGCCAGGTGGAAGGTGCCTTCGTGCAGGGCATGGGCTGGCTGACGACGGAGGAATTGTGGTGGGACGACAAGGGGCGCTTACGCACCCACGCGCCCTCCACCTACAAGATCCCGCTCGCCTCCGACCGGCCCCGCATCTTCAATGTGAAGCTCGCCGACTGGGCGGAAAATGCCGAACCAACCATCGGCCGCTCCAAGGCGGTAGGTGAGCCGCCCTTCATGCTGGCGATCTCTGTGCTGGAGGCTATCTCGATGGCGGTGGCGAGTATTGCCGATTACGCCGTGTGCCCGAAGCTTGATGCGCCGGCGACACCGGAACGGGTGCTGATGGCAGTGGAGCAGCTGAAGGCGATGTGAAAATCAGCGGCCGGCTTTTCGCCACCCGGCCGCTCTCGCCTCTCTTTCCGAACAAAACCAGCGTTCGCCATCAAGGACGCGGATTT
Organism: Endobacterium cereale; assembly: GCF_009617585.1. Classification (GTDB taxonomy): domain Bacteria; phylum Pseudomonadota; class Alphaproteobacteria; order Rhizobiales; family Rhizobiaceae; genus Neorhizobium; species Neorhizobium cereale. The sequence continues at coordinate 326,120 of NZ_WIXI01000051.1, forward strand.
TCGTGTCGGAGTAATTCTCCTGACCACGAACATGGTAGATTTTCTCGCCGGAATTATAAGAGATATTTCCCTTGATATCGCAAGCCGGATCATAGGCTGTGCGCGGAAGAAGCGTATATCCGCCTGATGCCAGGAAAACCCCGCCGGATACCAGCACCGTTACGAGTGTGAAATTGCTCATGGCGGCAGCTTGAACGTCCGCCCATTATTTTCGGTTGATCTGATTTTTAAAATACGACCGAATGTCGGATTGTCACGGCACCCCATCCTGATGTGGCAATGGCACATCCGCCACCTTGGTCCGTTGCCACGGAAACAGGCCAAGCACCATGGCACAGCCGAGAATGATGACCGCAGCGCCGACGACCTGGATGGATGACAGCGGTTCTCCAAGGACGATCACACCGGCAAAAACCGCAACCACCGTCACCGCAAACTCGACGCTGATCGCCCGGGTCGCACCGATCGAGCCGACCAGTTTGAAATAGAGCACGTAGGTCGTGGCGCTCATCACGCAGGCCGAAATCAGCAGATAAAGCACATCGAGCGCGCCCGGCATGCGCGGCACCGGCACGGCGAACAGAAACGGTGCCGAAATCAGCGCGCCGAACAGGAAGGAACCGATGGTGACTTCCCATGAACCGGTATGTTTCAGCCTGTGGCTGGCGAAATTGCTGCCGAAAGCGGCGGAAAAACAGGCGGCGAGTGCCGCCGCACAACCGAACACGAATTCGTTTGTCACCGGCACGGCTGGAAAACCGACCAGCAACACTATGCCGGCCGTGCCCAGAACAAGGCCCAGCACGCCGCTCGCCTTCATCCGCTCAAGCCCCCAGACCTGGCTGATCACCATGGAGAACAACGGAATGGAAGCCACGAGGATCGCCGCCATGGCGGTGCCGATCAGCGGTGTGGCATAGGACAGGCCCAGAAGCTGGCCTGCCACGGTCGTCGCCCCCACCACCAGAAACGGCTGCCAGCCATCCCCGAAATCCAGTCGTCGGCGGGTCAGTTTGGCAATGACGAACAGTGTACCGCAGGCGATGAAGGAGCGGATGGTCGTTGCGGCGACAAATCCGAAAGCATCGACAACCTTGACGATGACGAGGAAGGAAAGGCCCCAGGCAAGGGCAAGAAAGATGTAGATGGCAAGGTCGCGAGGTTTCATGGATGCAGGATCACGCGTTGAAGTGGCATGAGCCATAACCGATGCCTGCTCGATCCGCCATGCCATTCACGACATGTCCGGTTCGATCCTCGTGAAAATCAGGAGGCGAGCGCGACCTCTTCCATATCGACAGAAACCAGCCGGTCGCGGCCTCCACGCTTGGCCTCGTAAAGCCCCCTGTCAGCACAGGCCACCATATCGTCCAGGCGCGCAGCCCCAGCCGGCACCGTCACGATGCCGGCGCTGACCGTGAGGTTGATCGGCTCATGGCCTTCCCAACGAAATTCGATCTCGGTGAAACGGGCGCGGACGCGCTCAACCACCGACCTTGCCATGTCTGCCGGGCCCGGCAGACACAGAATGAATTCCTCGCCGCCCCACCGTCCAATGATGTCTTCAGCGCGAACCGTGCTGCGCAGAACATCCGAAAACCGAACGATCACCTCGTCACCGGCATCATGGCCGAACCGGTCATTGACGCTCTTGAAACCGTCGAGATCGAACAGTGTCACCGACACTTCCTTCTCACCCCCGGAAAAGAGATGGCGCGCCGCCTGTTCGCGGAAGGCGCGGCGGTTGAGAAGCCCGCTCAGGCTGTCGGTTTCCGCCAGTCGCTTCAGATCATTCTGGTAGCGCACATGGTCGCTGATATCGCGAACGACGGCAATCATCATCGGCTCTCCGGCAGCCGACGTGCGCAAAATGGTGATGCCGCAATGGATTTCAGAACCGTCCGCGCGGCGCCCGACCGTGTTGGCATCGCGCTGGCCCATGTATCGCGCATCGGCATTGCCGTGTTCAAAGCCGGAGACCAGCTTGTGGTGAAATGAATGCAGGCGTTCGGGCAGCAAAACATCGAGCGGCTTGTCCAGCAATTCGCCCGGCTTCCAGCCGAAAATCGCTTCCGCTGCGGGGTTACACAGACGGATCGTCCCATGGCTGTCGATACCAATGATGCCATCGGCAATTTCGAAGACGATCTTGCGATAAATATCCTGCGATGCCGGGATCAGTGAGGCAATCGATTCTCTTTTGGCCATGATATCTGCAGGAAACCTTCGCGGCCGCGCAGCAACACGGCACCGTATTTGACAATAGCCAAAACCTAGCGCGAAATTGCTGATAAATTTCCAACGCGCACGACTGGTTACTCTGCCGAGACCACCAGTATAACGCGTCAAAAACTGATACAGACGATACATACGGATATGGTGCAGACTGTCATTTGTGGTGCTACAGTCACACAATGCAACCGTTGTCAGCCCTCGATTTCCTTGCTGAACATCCCCGATCTGTCCTCGTTGAAGTGACAGAAGCGAAAGGCTCGACGCCGCGTGATGCCGGTGCCTTCATGCTGGTTTCCAGGGATGCGATCTGGGGCACGATTGGCGGCGGCCAGCTGGAATATATGGCAATCGACAATGCTCACGCGTTTCTTTGCGGCAACGGGCTGCCCGAGATGAATATCCCGCTCGGGCCGGACATCGGCCAATGCTGTGGCGGCCGCACACGCCTCGCCTTCACGCCCATGACGCCGGTTCACGCCGAAAATCTGCGGCAGCGGCTCGAAGGCGAGCACCAGACGCTGCCGCACATTAGCCTGTTCGGCGCGGGTCATGTCGGCCGCGCACTTGCGCGCGCGCTCTGTCCCCTGCCCTTCAAACTAACCGTGGTTGAGACCCGCGCCGAAGAATTGCAGTCGCTTCCATCCGGCATCGGCAGCAGACTGACGGCACTACCGGAAGCGGAGGTGGCAAAAATGCCGGCAGGCAGCGCGGTCCTCATTCTCACGCATGACCATGCGCTTGATTTTCTCATCGCCCGCGCCGCTCTCGCTCGACAGGATCTTGCCTATGTCGGGATGATCGGCTCAGCCACCAAACGCGCGACATTTGCCCATTGGCTGAAACGCGAGGGCGAAGACGAAAGCCTGATGAGGCGTCTCACCCTGCCGATCGGCGGTAACGTCGTGCGCGACAAACGCCCGGAAGTGATCGCAGCACTGGTGGCCGCCGAACTGCTGACGGTTTACGCGGCACGACAGGAGATGAGATCAGAAAGGCAGGTCGCATATCCGTGAGAGATCATAACGGTCGCTGCGAATAGATAAGCCGGGCTGCCCGAAACGCGCCCTCCTCCTCCGGCCGCTCGCCGCGTCTGCCCCGGCCATCAGAAATCCCGATGTCGCGTTGCAGGTTTTCAGGCATCTCCTCCAGATCGAGAGGGAGAGCGCGGCGCTTTTGCGGATGGGACAAAAAACGGACGATATCGACATCCGGCCAAAACCGGATCAACGGCTGTCGCAGGATCGAAAACATGGTGTCACTCCTCGATTTCGGGCACAGGTATTCCCTCCGAAAAACCTGGGGTTTCCGGTCGCGGTGCCCTGCGGGAACCCCGCTTGCATTTGATGTTTGTGAGGATAAAGTGCGCCGAAAAGCGGCGTTAATCCAATCGAATTACCGTCTGCATGGATCAAGAGGACTTATCCATGAAACTATCCCGGCAATTCCCGCTCAATGCGCTGCGCGTGTTCGAAGCGGCGGCACGGCTGCTGAGTTTCACAAAGGCGGGAGAGGAACTGGGGTTAACCCAGACGGCAGTCAGCTATCAGATCAAGCTGCTGGAAGACACGATCGGCGAGCCGCTTTTCCTGCGACGCCCGCGGCAGGTGATCCTGACCGACGCCGGAGAGCGGCTTGCTCCCAAGATCTCACAGGCGTTCGAGACAATTGGCGACGCCATTGCCAGCACCCGCAGTCAATCGGATGGCACGCTGATCATCCATACCACGGCGACCTTCGCCTCGCGTTGGCTTGCCCACCACATCGGCACGTTTCAGCTGGAAAACCCGCATATCGCCGTGCGCATGGAAACCTCGCAGGAGACGATCGACTTTTCCAAAACGGAAGCAGACGTGGCGATCCGCAGCAGCAAGAGCGGCATCTGGCCGGGGCTGCGTTCGCATTTCATGATGAAAAGCCATTTCACTCCGATGCTCAATCCAAAACTGGCGGAATCCGTGGGCGGCATAAATCATCCCGCAGACCTTCTCAAAGTCAGGATCATCGATGCCAGCGACCCCTGGTGGCGCCTGTGGTTTTTGGCTGCAGGTGTGACGGAAATCGATCTGGCGGCGCGACCGACAAGCCGCTTTGGCGGAATTCAGGCATTCGAGGCCGCGGCGGCGATCGCCGGACATGGCGTGGCCATCCTGAAACCGGAATTTTACACGGACGACGTGGCGCTAGGCCGCCTCTACCAACCGTTCGATCTTTTGGCGAGTGACGGTTCCGACTACTGGTTCGCCTATCCCGAAACCCGTCGCAATTCGCCAAAAATCCGCGCCTTTCGCGAATTCATGCGCAAGATGATGCCGACCTTCCGGGACTGAGCGGAAACTCAGTAACTCATGTCCGGCGCATAAAAACAGCGCAGCGTATCCTCGTTGGGATAAAGGCAGATATGGTACTCGGAATCCTTCGAGCGCCGCGCCTCGCTCTGCCGCAGCCTGAAATCATGGTTGCGGGTAATCAGCCGATGGTCACCGGGGCCCAGAATGACCTCGTAGCCGCCCTTGACGATCCTGACGTTCTTTGTCGGGATCATCTGGCAATCGCCGGTATGATTGTCACCGTTGCAGCAATAGCTTTCGTATTTCCAGCCGGTATGCGCCTCGTGGGCCGCCGCACCGGATGCACATGCAATCATCACACTCATCAGAATACTGCGCATAAGCTCATTCTCCGTTGATGAACGCACCTCCGGTGAACTGCAATACTCAACCGCACCGGCTGCCTTGCACGAGAAATATTAGCTGAGTCGAGTTAGCCGACTAATTGGCAAATCTTGCGATGCACAATTTATATTTGCGCAAGCGCTAAAACACACGACCGCCAAAGCGGTTCCGCCACCCTCGCATCTGGGGAGAGCGAAATCCCGCCCACGAATATCCCCTTCCCTCGCGACGTTTTTTTCCGCACTCTGTCGAAAAAGGGGAATAACTCGGGGAACCCGAATGTATGAATATGCCATAGCCTGGGAATGGCTGAGTTTTGCGGTACGCTGGCTGCACGTCATCACCGCCATCGCCTGGATCGGCTCGTCCTTCTATTTCATTGCACTCGACCTTGGGCTGGTCAAACGCCCGCATCTGCCGCCCGGCGCCTATGGCGAGGAATGGCAGGTGCATGGCGGCGGCTTTTATCACATCCAGAAATATTTGGTCGCGCCGGCGCAGATGCCCGAACACCTGACATGGTTCAAATACGAGAGCTATTTCACCTGGGCTTCCGGTTTTCTGCTGCTCTGCGTGGTCTATTACGGCGGCGCCGACCTCTTCCTCATCGACCGCACGGTGCTGGCATTGGAGCCATGGCAAGCGATCTGTCTGTCGCTGGCCTCGCTCGGGGTCGGCTGGATCATCTACGACCAGCTTTGCAAATCACCACTCGGCAACAACACCTGGGGCCTGATGATCCTGCTTTACATCGTTCTCGTCGCGATGGCCTGGGGTTATACTCAGATCTTTACCGGTCGCGCCGCCTTCCTGCATCTGGGCGCGTTCACTGCGACGATCATGTCGGCCAATGTCTTTATGATCATCATTCCCAACCAGAAGATCGTCGTCGCCGACCTCATCGCCGGCCGCACGCCGGATGCCAAATACGGCCGCATCGCCAAACAGCGCTCGCTGCACAACAACTACCTGACGCTGCCTGTCATCTTCTTCATGTTGTCCAACCACTATCCATTGGCATTTGGCACGCAGTTCAACTGGGTGATCGCAGCTTTGGTTTTCCTGATGGGTGTGGCGATCCGGCACTGGTTCAACACCACCCACGCCCGCAAGGGAAAACCGACATGGACATGGCTGGTGACCGTTTTGCTGTTCATCGTCATCATGTGGCTGTCGACAGTGCCGAAAGTGCTGACCGGCGAAACAGAGACAAGCATGTCGCCGATCAGCCAAAAATTCGCATTCAACGCCCATTTCGAGGCGGCACGCGACATCGTCACCAGCCGCTGCTCCATGTGCCATGCGGCGGAACCCGTGTGGGACGGCATCACCTTCACGCCGAAATCGGTGAAGCTGGAGACGGACGCTGAGGTTGCCGCCCATGCCCGCGAGATATACATCCAGGCGGGACGAAGCCACGCCATGCCGCCCGGCAATGTCACCGATCTCACGCTTGAGGAACGCAAGCTGCTGGTCGCGTGGTATGAAAGCAGCGTGGCAGCAAAATAGAGTTTTAGATGACAAACACCCTGATCCGCGGACGCCTCCTGTCCTTCCATCGCGCGCCCCATTCGCTCACCGACAGCGATAGCTATTTGTATGAGCACGATGGCGGCCTGATGGTCGGCGAGGATGGCAGAATTTCCGCTATCGGTGATTATGCGACGGTGAAGGCCGGAGCAGCGGAGGATGTGATCGAGATCGATCACCGTCCACATCTGATCCTCCCGGGTTTCATCGACACGCATGTGCATTTCCCGCAGATGCAGGTGATTGCGTCTTACGCCGCCAACCTGCTGGAATGGCTGAACACCTACACATTCCCGGAGGAATGCCGTTTTGTCGAAAGCGACCATGCGGCCCGCATCGCCACGCATTTTTATGACGAATTCTTGCGCCATGGCACCACGACCGCCGTCGCCTATTGTTCTGTCCACAAGGCCTCAGCCGACGCGTTTTTTGCCGAGGCGCTGAAGCGCAACATGTGCATGGTCGGCGGCAAGGTGATGATGGACCGCAACGCCCCGCAAGGCCTGCTCGACACGCCGGAAATGGGCTATGACGAGACGCGCGCGGTGATCGAACAATGGCACGGCAAGGGCCGCAACCACGTCGCCATCACCCCGCGTTTCGCCATCACCTCGACACCGGAACAGATGAAGGCGGCACAGGCTCTGGCGCAGGAATTTCCGGACCTGTTCATCCAGACCCATCTCTCGGAAAACCACGACGAGATCAAATACACCTGCGAGCTTTATCCCGAGGCGACCGACTACACCGACATTTATGCCCGTTACGGTTTGCTCGGCAAAAAGACCCTTCTCGGCCACGCGATTCATCTGTCGGAACGCGAAATGGATGCGCTGTCTGAGGCAGGCAGCATCGCTGTCCATTGCCCGACGTCCAACCTGTTTCTCGGCTCCGGCCTCTTTCCGATGAAGGCGCTGATGCGGCGTGAAAAACCGGTGCGCGTTTCCGTCGCCACCGATATCGGCGGCGGTTCCAGCTATTCGATGCTGAAGACGATGGATGAGGCCTACAAGATCCAGCAATTGCTGGGCGAACGCCTCAACCCGCTGGAAAGCTATTACCTGATGACCAGGGGCAATGCCGAAGCGCTGTCGATGGAGGCGGATATCGGCACGTTGGACATCGGCTCCGTGGCCGATCTGGTCGTGCTCGATGCCGGATCGACGCCTGCCATGAAGTTGCGCATGGAAACGATCAAGACCCTGCCGGAAGAACTGTTTTTGCTACAGACCATGGGCGATGATCGCGCCGTGGTGGAGACCTATGTGGCGGGCAAGGCAATGAAGCCCGCCGCCTGACGACATATCCCGAAACCTCATGAGGGGAGCGTAATGGCCGATGTCGTGGTAAAGCTTGAGGGGCCGGGCGGGCCGGAAAAACTGACTGTGACGGAGCAGGAACCGCTTCAACCGGGCAATGGTGAAATCCTCGTCCGCCACGAGGCGATCGGCATGAATTTCGTCGATATCTATCACCGCACCGGCGCTTACGCCCTCCCCGCCTATCCGGGCGTGATCGGCGTCGAGGGCGCCGGCATCGTCGAGGCGGTCGGTCCGGCGGTGACGGCAATCAGGACTGGCGACCGGATCGCCTACACCGCCACGCTCGGAGCTTATGCCACGCGGCGGATTTTGAAGGCGGAGAGAGCATTTTTGCTGCCGCAGGCGGTCGATAGCCGGACAGCTGCCGCCTCCATGCTGAAGGCAGCAACCGCCTATATGCTGCTTCACAAGACGGTATGCGTTGGCTCTGGCATGACGGTACTTGTGCATGCCGCAGCCGGCGGATTGGGTGCCATTCTTGTACGCTGGGCAAAAGATCTCGGCGCAATTGTTATCGGAACAGTCAGCACACCGGAAAAGGCGCACATTGCCCGCAGTCACGGGGCGGATCACCTTGTGATAGGTCGCAATGCAGATCTCGTCTCCGAAGTCCGCGCCCTGACCGATGGCAAAGGTGTCGATGTTGTCTATGACGGGATCGGCGGCGATACTCTCGTGCAATCACTGCGCAGCCTGAAACCTTTCGGCAGGGCTGTCACGCTTGGTCAGGCGGCCGGGCCTGTTCCTCCGTTGAATGTCGAGGAACTGCGTCAGGGAAAGTCCCTCAGCCATGCCAGCGTCATCGCCTTCACCGCCGATCCGGCGAATTACCGGCAAGCCGGAGAAGCAGCCATCGCCGCCATCGCTCGCGGTCTGAGCAGCATTATTGCTGCCGACTACTCGCTCAATGACGTGCAGGAAGCCCACCGCACGCTAGAAAGCGGCAGGCTTGCCGGCAGCTTTCTGCTTCTACCCTGATTGCAGGAACATCCTTCGGCGGCAACGATACGGGCGCCTGAAACTCGCTCGTATCGTTTGTTGACCGAGAGCGTTACGCTCCGATCGCCTTTGCCTCGTCTTCGGGATCGGCAACGATCACTGTCTCGATGCCCGCCTTTTCCCGTAGGCCATCACGATAGATTGCCTTGATCAGCGCCACGCACATCAAAAGCATGACCATGGAGAATGGCAGTGCGCCGATCACCATCGCTGTCTTAATCGCATCCAGCCCGCCGACCAGCAGCAGAGCCGCCACCACGCCGCCGAGCGCCACGCCCCAGAAGATGATGTGCGGACGTGCCTTTGGCCCCTCATCGCCACCTGCATTGATCGTGTTGACGATCAGGATGGCGGAATCGACCGAGGTGACGAGATAGGTCAGGAGCAGGATGACGATCAGAACCGCCATCGCCCATGCTAGGAAAGGGAATGATGCCAGCAGAAGGTCGGTCATGACAAAGATCTTGGCGCCGTCGCCTGCCGCATTGATCGCGCCATTGGCGATGCCGGACATTTCCAGATCGATGGCAGTGCCACCCGCCCAGGCGAACCACACGAAACACATGAGCGAGGGCACGATCATCGCGCCGAGCACGAATTCGCGAATGGTGCGACCGCGCGAAATGCGGGCAAGGAACAGGCCGACAAACGGCGCGAAAGCCACCCACCATGCCCAATAGAACACCGTCCAGGCGCCCTGCCATTTCGCCAGTCCATCGGCCGTCGTTGTTCCGTCAGGCTTCCAGATCGTCACGACCATCGCCGGCAGGGCCAATATGTATTCGAACATGCCGGTGAAAAAGGCAGCAGTACCGAACCATGTCGAGCCGAACAGGAAGAGAAAGGCCAGAAGGAAGATACTGAGACCCATGTTCAGGTTGGAAAGCCACTTGATGCCCTTGCCGACGCCTGAAAGGGCAGACAGCGTCGAGGCGATCATGATGACGACGACGGACAGCAGAATGGCAAAAACCGAAGAACTGCCGTCAGCATTCTGCATCCACCCGCCAAATCCGATCCGGGTCATGCCGGCAATGAACTGTTCCACGCCGAAACCCAGCGTCTGGGCAACGCCGAGAATGGTGGCGACCACGGCAAACACGTCGACCGCATGACCGAGCGGACCGGACAGCATCTTGCCGAACAACGGGGTCAGCGCCGAACGGATGGTCAGCGGCAGGCTGCGGCGATAGGCGAAAAAGGCCAGCGCCAGCCCGATGATGGCATAGGAAGACCACGCCGAAAAACCCCAGTGCAGGAAGGACCACTTATAGGCATTGCCGATATTGTCGGCGGCGCCCGCCTCGGCATGCCCGAGAATGACATCGGGATTGTTGGCAAAATGATAGACCGGTTCCGCCACCGCCCATGTCAGCATGCCGACGCCGATGCCGGCGCCGAACATCATCGAGAACCACGAGAAATTGGAAAATTCCGGGCGCTCCTCGTCATGGCCAAGCCGAAGCCTGCCAGCGGATGGCCACAGCGCCAATCCCACGCAGGCAGCCACGAAGACGGCCATGACATAAAGATACCACGTGGCGAAATGAGCGAGGATATAACCGTTGAAGTCGTTGAGGACTTTCCCTGACTGGGCTGGAAAGATGACGGCCCACATGATGAGGATGCCAACGATGATCTTGGACGTCAAAGTCACGTCCATGCTGAATCCCTTGTAGAACCCCTTGTCTGCAGTCCGGATCGGCAGCGACGAGAGCGGTGGTTTCAATGGCATTCGCATTCCCTTGTATTTTTTGGTCCCGACGAAATGCGCGTCGGTTTGCTAATGGGCTGGCGCCCAAGGACATGCTGCCGGGGAGGCAACGTCGAAATTGGTGACGGATCTGCGCGTGCGCCGGACATCTGTTGTCCGTCGATCACTTTGCCAGACTTTAGAAGACTGCTTGCCGCGGCGGCCTGCGCCCGAACCGGTATCCTTGCAACTTGGTGCAGCACGGCAAATAGGCAATGCCAGAGAGAAAAACGAAGACTTACTCACATCAATCGAACGCTTTTCACCGTCAACGACGCTGGCGCGAATGTGCGAATGTGCTAGTCCTTTCAACACAATTCCGGAGGAGATCGCATCATGTCCAAGCCGCTTACCATCGCCGATCTGAAGACAATGGCGCGTCGCCGCGTGCCAAAGATGTTCTTCGATTATGCCGATAGCGGCGCTTGGACGGAAAGCACCTACCGCGCCAACGAAGACGATTTTGCAAAGATCAAGCTGCGCCAGCGTGTGCTGGTCGACATGACCAACCGTTCGCTCGCAACGCAAATGATCGGCCATGACGTGTCGATGCCCGTGGCGCTGGCGCCGACCGGCCTTGCCGGCATGCAGCATGCGGATGGCGAGATGCTGGCGGCCAAGGCAGCAGAAGAGGCCGGCGTGCCCTTCACGCTGTCGACCATGAGCATATGCTCGATCGAGGACATTGCCTCGGTCACCACAAAACCCTTCTGGTTCCAACTGTATGTGATGAAGGATCGCGGTTTCATCGAACGCCTGATCGAACGTGCCCGCATCGCCAAATGCTCGGCGCTCGTCGTCACCGCCGATCTTCAGATTCTCGGCCAGCGTCACAAGGATTTGCGCAACGGCCTGTCTGCCCCGCCGAAATGGACACTCAACAGCGCCATGCAGCTGGCGACAAAGCCCTTCTGGTGCCTCGACATGCTGCAGACCAAGCGCCGCGGTTTCGGCAATATCGTCGGCCATGCTTCCAACGTGTCCGACCTCTCCTCGCTCTCGGCCTGGACGGCGGAACAATTCGACCCGAGGCTTTCCTGGGACGATATCCGCTGGATCAAGGATCTGTGGGGCGGCAAGCTGATCATCAAGGGTATTCTCGATGACGAAGATGCCCGGGCTGCCGCCGATACCGGCGCCGACGCCATCATCGTTTCCAACCATGGCGGCCGTCAGCTTGACGGCGCCCCCTCCTCCATCAGCATGCTGCCGAAAATGGTGGCAGCAGTCGGCGATCGCATGGAAGTGCATCTGGATGGCGGCATCCGCTCCGGTCAGGATGTGCTGAAAGCCGTCGCGCTTGGTGCGAAGGGCACCTATATCGGCCGCCCCTTCCTCTATGGTCTCGGCGCCATGGGCAAGGAAGGCGTCACGACAGCGCTGGAAATCATCCGCAAGGAAATGGACATCACCATGGCTCTGTGCGGCAAACGCGACATCAAGGACGTCAATTCCAACGTGATCGCTCAGAACCCGTTCTGAAACGAGATGCGCACGCTCGACCACCGTTTCCATCACGGTGAGCATAGCGGGCGCATTTAAAACTGGAGCGTCAGCGACGATCAATCGGGATCGCGGATGGCGCCGGAAAGAAACAGGCCCAGCACGGCGCCAAGCGCAAGAGCGCCAAAAACGGCACCGGTTGCAGCCGTCGGATGGCGCTTGGCGGCCTCTGCGAGACCAAAACCTTCGTTTCGCAAATCCCGCGACAGACGGTTGGCGCGCGGGGAAATATAGGAGGATGCCTCCGAAGCCTTCTCGCGGGCCTGCTGTTGCAGCACGGACCGCAACTGCGAAAGCTGTTCCTGCAGGGATTCGACGGTGGAATTCAGATCTCGAGCCAAAATGCGTTCCTTTTTTGTCGTGACTGGCAGCGACGACAAACGTGGGGAACGCAACTTTGTTCCAATCTGACATGCGAAGGGCAACGCTAGCCGCCCTGTCGCCGTTTTCACTTCGACACGTTCATACGCCGATCGGAGCCGGTAGACTGGTGACCACGAGCGGCGCCTTGGGTGGCACGCGATTGTAAAGATCGATGACGTCCTGGTTGAGCATGCGCACGCAACCGGACGAGACCGCCTTGCCCATGGTCCACCATTCCGGCGAACCGTGGATGCGGTAGATCGTGTCCTCGCCGTTCTGGAATATATAGAGCGCACGTGCACCGAGCGGGTTGTTGAGGCCCGGCCCCATGCCGCCATTGGCAATGCTATAGGGCTGAAGCTCCGGCTGACGCGCCACCATCTCATCCGGCGGTGTCCAGCGCGGCCATGCGCGCTTGTACTGGATGACACCACGACCTGACCACGCAAACCCCTCGCGGCCAAGACCGACGCCATAACGCATGGCCTGACCGTTTTCATATGTCAGATACAGGAAGAAGTTTGCAGTATCGACCACGATGGTGCCCGGACGTTCGCCAGTCGGATTGGCAACCATCTGACGATAATACCGTCTGTTGATCCTTTTGTAGGGGATGGCCGGCAACGGAAACTGCTCGTCCGGCACGCCGGCATACATGGTCGCGTAGATTGAATTATCGACTGCCGGAGCCGTAGCAACCGGCTCAGGCTCCGTGGCGGTTGTCGTGCAGCCTGCAAGTGCTGCCGTGGCAACGCCGACGCCACCGATGACGAGCGCACGCCGTGTCAGGAATGTATTGTTCACGGTGATCCTCTTTTACTTCAGGCCTTGCCTATACCCATCCCTCTTCGGAAAAGGGCCGCAAAAGATCGTGAACTCCCATCAACTTTTGAAAAGCGGGCTCGGGGCCGGCTCCTGCGCCTCCCCCGAGCCAACTGCATTCTTGCTTAGCTGCGAGCAAGACGCTCTGTCAGTTCCTCGATACCGACAGCGGCTTCCGCCGCATTGCTACGTCGGCTGAGATAGATGCCGATAGCGATCGACAATGCAGCGATAAACAGCAGGTAATAGGCGTGCGACATCGGGTTGACCGCCAGCATCGACGTGACGGCAATCGGCGTCAGTCCGCCAAAAATCGCGTAGGCGACGTTATAGGAAAAGGACAGACCCGAAAAACGCACCCGCGCCGGGAACGCCCGAACCATGACATAAGGCACGCCGCCGACAATACCGACGGCAAGTCCCATGACCGCGTAAAGCGCAAACATCACGATGAGCGACGTGCCGGCATAGCTGTAGAAAGCCCAGGTCGCGGCGCCGAAGAAGACACCGCCGACGATAAAGAAACGGCCAGGGCCAACCCGGTCGATGATCGCACCGGCGGCGGATGTCGCGAAAATCAGGAACAGCGTTCCAAAGCTGGTTGCGGCAAGCGATTGCTGTGCGGTGTAACCGTAGATCTTCTGCAGAAGCGTCGCGGTCATCAGCGTGGTGACAACGATGGCCGCCGACAACAGCCAGGTCAGCAACATGGAAATCACCACACCGCTCATATGATCGCGCAGCACCGTTTTCAGCGGCAGTTCCGGCGCAAGCGCCCGGCTTTCCTTCATCTCGTTGAAGATCGGCGTTTCCCGCAGCCAGCGACGCATCCACACCGACAGAAGACCAAAAATACCGCCGAGGAAGAATGGAATGCGCCATGCGCCCGCTTCGATCATTTCGGCCGTGAAAACGGTGTTGATCACCGTCGCGATCGACGATCCGAGCAGAATGCCGAGCGACAGACCGGAGGTCAGGAATCCGCAGGCGAAACCGACGCGACGCAGTGGCACGTGCTCGGCGACGAACGTCCATGCGCCGGGCACTTCACCACCGATGGCTGCACCCTGCAGGATACGCATCACGACGAGCAGGATCGGCGCCATAACACCGATCGTCGCGTAAGTCGGCATGATCGCCATGCCAAGCGTCGACAGAGCCATCAGAAGAATCGAAAAAGCGAAAACCCGTTTGCGACCGAACATGTCACCGAAATGCGCAAGCACGATCCCGCCAAGCGGCCGCACCAGATATCCGGCGGCAAATATCCCGAAAGTCTGGATCAGGCGCAGCCATTCAGGCATGTCGGCCGGAAAGAACAATTTACCGATGACGGCCGCAAAGAACACGAAGATGATGAAATCATAAAATTCAAGCGCACCGCCAAGAGCGGACAATCCGAGTGTGCGAAAATCCTGCCGTGTAAGACGGCGCGGTGCGGCATGAGGGGCTGTCGGGGACATGACATATCCGGTCTGTTAGATGCAGGATGGCGCGTAGGAAACTTGTGACGCCGGCACCCGGCACTTGCGCTATTGCCGCGCAATTTTCAAGCCTTTTTGGCGCCTTATACGCAACGAACGTGCGTGCAAAACCCGCTGGCCTTGCCTTTCAAATCCGGCTTTATCAGCCCATTCGGCCTGTCGCCAGCGCACTTGCCCAATCGGCGCGACCGGCATCGGCAGCAAGACGCGATGCGGCCATGTGATCATATCCGACAGTGCGAAATTGCGGTGCCCATCCACGTTCGTTTTCTTCGAGGATGGCGTAGCAGGCCAGGGCATGACCGTTTTCGACATCATGCGGCACAGGTTCATCGTCATGATAGGCAGGACAGCCGACACTGCCGGGATTAACGATCATGCGCCCGTCGGAAAGTGTCACGACACGCGGCAAGTGGCTGTGGCCGCACAGGATCAAGGATTGCTCCACGCCTTCGGCGAAGCGTTCGATCTGCGCCTGTGGGCGAAGCACGACCTTGCCCTCACCCGACACGCTGTCCAGCCAATAAACGTCATCTTGCTGCGGCGTGGCGTGACAAAGAAAAACCTCTTCACGCCAGACCATGCTTGTCGGCAGTTTGCGCAGCCATTCGAAATGCCGCGGCGCCAGCAACGCGTGAGCATGCGCGTCCGAACGCCCCATTGCCTCGGGCGGTGTTTCCAGAAGGTAGCGATCGTGATTGCCACGCACCGTCTGAACCGCATTCATGTCAAGCAGGAGAAGAAGATCGGCTGTACGCCCCGCGTCCAGCGGCCCGCTGAAACAATCGCCAAGATTGACGATATCGCGAATGCCGAGCGCGGCAACATCATCCAGCACTGCCGTCAGGGCGGCACAATTTCCATGGATATCGGCGATCGCGGCAAAGCGCATCAGCTCCCCCGATAGGTGGAATAGCCGTAGGGCGAAAGCAGCAGAGGCACGTGATAATGCCCGGTGATATCGGCAATACCGAAACGGATCGGAACGACATCGAGGAAAGCCGGTTCGGCAAGCGCTGCACCATGAAGGCGCAGGTAATCGCCAGCATGAAAGACGAGCTCATAGGTGCCGGCGACAAAGGCGTCGCCGATCAGGATCGGTCCGCCATCAACCCTGCCGTCACTGTTGGTCGTTACCGTCTGCAGCTTCTCACGTCTCTCGCCATCAATACGATAGAGATCGATCGCCATCCCCTCGGCGGGCTGGCCCCTTGCGGTATCGAGAACATGCGTGGTGAGGCCGGTCATAGCTCTGGCTCCGCAATCTGGTAGGCATTCTCGAAGAAAAACTCCTCGAGATTTTCGGCAGTATTGTCACGATCGACAACGAGAAAATCACTGACCTCGCCAAGCGCCATCAGGGGATGGTGCCAGGTATTTACAAAATAGTTCACGCCCTGATGCGCCCCGGCCAGAAACACCTGCGGAGGCCCTGGCTTGCCGTCCTCGTCATCGGACACGGCAACCAGAAACGGCCTGCCCGACAAAGGCATGAAACTCTGGCTGCCAAAAGGATGACGCTCCATCATGTCGATGGCATAGGGAAATTGCCGGGGCTGGCCGCGAAAAACGTTGAAGATCAGCCGTTCCGGCTGCCCCACCACCACGGGTTCCGCCAAAGCATGGAAGCGCTCGGTGGTGCCGTTGTTGATAAGCCGCATGCGGGAGGGGTCGGCCTCGATGACATCGCCGTAACGGGCGAAGGCATTTTTGGTGAGTGGCTGAATGGTTAGGGTCTGCATGTGGGACAACATCATTCACCTTGGGCACGCCAGTTTCCAAGAGCGTGGAGTTGATCGATAAGTTCAGGCAAGGAGACGGATGCGGCACGCCACACGATATCCAGCTCGATATCGAAATAACCATTCGCGATCCGGTTGCGGAGATCCTGTATCGCAGGCCAGGGAAACTCCGGGTGATCTACCGGAAATTCGGGATATTCCCTCGATAATCGAAGCGCCGCTTCACCAAGCATCAGGATGCTCATCCCGACCGCGCGCTGGACCATAACGTTTTGGCGAAAATCTTCGTTGCTCATCGCTTCGATGAACCGCACGACATCAGCGGCTGCCGTCCGCATCTGATGCAGGTACAACGCGCGACTGTCCGTCATAGGGGCCTGGCTTCCGACAACACGCGAGACCGGATCATCTCGTGCAGTTCGCCAGGAGTGAGAAGACCCAGTTCATATCGAAGCCCGCCCAATGTCAGCAACGTGCTCCCCGCCAAAGCATCGACAAGAACGCCGATATTGCTAGCAGGCCGATCTTCCCCCCGCGCCACTGAACCGAAGACACGCGGGTTTGCCGCATTGAAGCATTTTGTCGCTTCGCGGATCGCCTGCCTGTTTTTGTCCAGAACGTCCGATGGGCTCATGACGACATCGCTCCTTCAACAGATAGAATAATTCGCCTCTATCGCTCCGGCAACAGCGCCTGCAGCCGCAACAGAGCGATACGCTCCACCTGCGCCGCGGCCGTTTCGAACTCCTCGTCGAAATCGTTATCGATACGGCGCTCGAAGGCAGTCAGAATATCGTGCCTATTCAATCCCTTTACGGCAATGATGAAAGGAAAGCCGAATTTTTGCGTATAGGCCGCATTGAGTTCCGTGAAACGCGCATGCTCCGCCGGGCTCAATCGGTCGAGCCCGGCACCGGCCTGCTCATTTCGGCTGTCCTCAGTCAATTCCCCGGCGATGGCGAGCTTTCCAGCGAGGTCCGGATGCGCGCGCAGCACATCCAATCGCTCCTCGCGCGCCGCATTGCGAAACTCCAGCACCATGCCGTCATGCAGCCGCTTGGCGGTCAACGGCACCGTGACGAAACCGGCGTCGTATGCACGCTCGGCAATGAACGGCGAATGTTCGAACACGCCGCCGAATTTTTCGATGAAATCGCCCCGCGCTGTCATGCTGCACCTGTCGGCTTGTGATGTTCATGCCAATGGCGCGCAATCTCGACACGCTGCGGGATCCAGACCTTGTCATGCCCCAGAACATATTCGAGGAAACGCCGAAGTGCGGCGACACGGCCGGGACGCCCGACGAGACGGCAATGCAGCCCCACCGACATCATTTTTGGAGCGCCCTCCTGCCCCTCGCGACAAAGCGTGTCGAAGGCATCCTTCAGATAGATGAAAAACTGGTCGCCTGAGTTGAAGCCCTGCGGTGTGGCAAACCGCATGTCGTTGGTCTCAAGCGTATAGGGGATGATCAGGAAAGGCTTGCCATCTAGACCTTTCACCCAATAGGGCAGATCATCCGCATAACTGTCTGACGAATATAAGAAACCTCCCTCCTCCATCACCAGCTTCAGCGTGTGGTCTGAAGGTTTCCCCTGATACATCCCGTAAGGCCGTTCACCGGTCAACTCCGTATGCAGCCGCACCGCCTCGATAATATGGGCACGTTCGTCGGCCTCGGCAAAATCCTTGTATTCCAGCCAGCGATAACCGTGGCTGGCGATTTCCCAACCGGCTTCCTTCATCGCGGCAACGGCCTCCGGATTACGTGCCATGGCGAGCGTCACGCCATAAACGGTGGCCTGCACCTTGAGTTCGGTGAACAATCGCCACAAGCGCCAAAAACCGGCGCGAGAACCATATTCGTAGATCGATTCCATGTTCAGATTACGCTGCCCAGACCAGGGCGCGGCACCGACGATTTCGGAAAGAAGGCTTTCAGAGGCCTTGTCCTGATCGAGGATCGAGCTTTCGCCGCCCTCCTCGTAATTGATGACGAACTGCACGGCGACATTGGCCCCGCCCGGCCACTTCGGATCAGGCGGGTTGCGCCCGTAACCGACAAAATTGCGCAGGCTTTCGATCGGCAGCAGCATGACATCCCCTCGATGCGTTTTTTGAAACGCTATCAGCGCTCCGGCGCTGCTGTCGAGATGCGATCTTTGCCAATCAGGCCGTGCGACGTGCAGAAACCCGGCCGAGCGGATGCAGGGAATGTACGCTCAGTGGCGCGCCCGGCTCCTCTTCCACGAACAGGGCAAGGTTGGTCACCTCGACCGGATCTGTCAGGAGCGGCGTGAAATAGTTGCGCAGGGCCGTTTCGAAACGGCAAAGATCGGATTGCCCCAGCGGCCCGCTCAGGATCATATGGAAACGAAACTCGTCCATCACATAGGGATCGCCCCAGCGCAGCATATTGGCAAACTGACCGGCGGAAAGATTGCCGGGATCGGCGCGTTCCATCTCGTCATCCGGCATGGGCAGACGAAAACGCTCGAATTCGGTGACGACGGCTCCGGCGAGCAGATGCATGGCCTGCGACGGGATGACGGGCGCAAGAGCGAACTGCGTACCGATACGCACCACTTCCAGCTGCGGCAATGTGAAAGGGCGCTGCTTGCCGGCAAAGCGCATCAGGTCGCGCAGCAATTCCTGCTCGCTGGTTCCCGGTGCCAGTCGGAACGTCGGTCGCAGGCAGCCATGGAAACCCGAACGTCGCGGCAGTGCCGTGTTGAAGGCGATGTCATGCAGGCTCAGGCTTCGCAATGCCGGATGATCGAGGGTCGCGCCGGAAAATGGATGCCGACCCAGCCATTGGGCAGCGGCAAGCGTCAGCGGATCGTGCGCCGGTGGCGTAAAATTGATCGAATAGCGCATGCGTCATCATCCTGGATTGCGGTTGTTATTCACGCATTGCTCAAACATCCCCAACGACCGGGTTAGGTGATTTGCGTAACAGGATGACGACGATTCGGGAGGGTTACACGGCCGCTCGCGCAACTGTGAGATGATTTTCTAATAAAAAGCTTTCCGGCACCGGCATAGGCCTTCCGGCGAGCGCCTCCAGCACGGCATCGGCCAGTTTGTGCGCCACACCAAAGCTGACCTTGAAACCACCCGCCAGCGCCAGAATGTGTTGGTGCTCCGGGTGGCGGCCGAGCATCGGATCGCGATCAATCGCCTTTGGCCGCAGCCCCGCCCAGCGTTCAACCACGGGCGCATCAGCCAGCATAGGCGACATGTCTCGGGCACGCGCGATCAGGGCATCAAGCTTGTCGTCCGTCGAAAACGGCGCGTCAAAATCCTCCTCGCTGGTGCTGCCGATGGCAACCGTGCCGCCCTCATGCGGTACGACGTAAAGCCCCTTCAGGAAGATGACGGGCAGATCGATATCCACATCGGCTTTCATGAGCGCCGACTGCCCCTTGACCGGCATGCCGAGCGACCGCGGCATCGGATGTCCAAGACTTTCGAGCAACGGAAACGCCTGATGCCCGTTCGCCACGATCGCATCGCCGAAAGCGATAATGCTGCCATCGGCAAGCACAGCCTCGCGTCCATTCAGCCCTACGACACCATTGTTCTCGATGATCCGCACATGTTTTGCCTGTTTCAGGGCCGCCGCCAGCGCCGCCCCAAAACGGCGCGGCGAGGCACGCCCGGCCAGCGTGTCATGCACCACGCCGGCTTCACCGATCGAGGCATCCAGCCATTCGGGATGCGGCGTGGTTTCCAGCACGTGCCAATGGAATTTTCTGTCGCCGGCCAGCCACTGGCTTTCGGCATCCTGCGAATGACGACGGGCGATATCGGCCAGATGCGGTTTCGGCAGCGGGATCAACCGACCGCAGCGGCGATAACCGCAGGAGACACCGGTCTCGGCTTCCAGCCGCGCCACTTCGTCTTCCAGCGCCACCAGCGCATCGAACTGGAACTGCTTTTTGTCGTTCCACTTATCCGGTAGATGCGCCATCAGGGCGCCGACCAGACCATAGCTCGCCCCGTGCCCCAGAACACCTGCATCGACAAGGATCGTATCTATGCCGAGCCGCTCAGCCTTCACAGCCGCCCAAAGCCCCATGACACCGCCGCCGATGATCAACAACTCGGCAGACGATTGACCGAACGGCGCGGCCGGATTATCGGCTTTTCCCATGACAGATCCCAATCAGATTTCTGAAGTGCAGTCCCTAGACTGGCGTGACGGCGACATGCCCTATTCGCCGCAGTTTGGCGACCATTTTTATTGCCAGACGGATGGCCGGCTGGAATGCAGCCATGTGTTTCTGGCCGGCAATGGCCTGCCGGACCGCTGGAAACCCGCTAAAAATTTCGCGATCGGCGAACTTGGCTTCGGAACCGGCCTGAATTTCTGCGAAACCTGGCGGCAATGGAAAGAGGTGCGGCAAGCAGGCGCAGTTTTGCATTTCACCTCGTTCGAGCTTTATCCGATGGACCGCGCCTCGATCGACCGCGCGCTGGCGCATTGGCCGGAACTGGATATCGAACGTGCCGCGCTCACGGCGCTTTGGCCGGACAATCCGCAAGGCAGCGTGGAACTGCAGCTTGATGGACAGACCAAACTGACGGTCGTCTGCGGCGCGGCGCTGGACAACGTTGCTCGCCATGACACGCCATTCGACGCCTGGTTTCTCGACGGATTTGCACCGTCGCGCAATCCCGACATGTGGTCGCCGGAACTCATGAGCGCGGTGTTCGACAAGACTGTCGATAATGGTTCATTCGCCACCTATGCTGCAGCCGGCTTCGTTCGGCGCAACCTGCAGGCCGCCGGTTTTGCGGTAGAGCGCCGACCGGGCTTCGCCGGCAAGCGCGAGATGTTGTGCGGGAAAAAGGAAAGGCCCTGATCCGCAATATCAAGGCGTGAGAACGCAACAAGGAGTCGGCAATGTCCGAGACGATTCTTCGCTACGTGCCTCAAGATCCATTCTGGCAGCCCAATGGCGCCGACGCGGAAAAAGCCGTCTCGTAGCTGAAGACGATTGCCCCTCAGGCGGATAGCGTCGAAGCGCTTTTTGAAGATGAGGTCGTTTTTTATAATCCGGGCGAAAACTGGTCAGGCATAGAATGCAACGCGTGCGGCGCCGATGCGGAGCCCTGGTGGAACGATGCCATGGACATCGCTTTTGCCGGCGGTTTTAAAAAGCTTGAAGTCAAGGCGCCATGTTGCGGAGCAAACACGTCGCTGAACGATCTTCGCTATGTCTGGCCGGCCGCGTTCGGGCGATTTGCCCTGGAAGCTCTAAACCCGGACAATTCGGATCCAACGGAAGAACAGGAACGGGAACTTTCCCACCGCCTTGGTGCGCCGTTGCGAAAGATCTTGGTGCGGCTTTAATTCACAGCCGGTTCCGTGGTGAACTATCTTCCCGCAACATTTCCTATCACATCGCTGCCGAGCCACGCATTGATCTTCTGCTCCAGCATTTCCGGGCTGATCGGTTTGGACATGTAGTCGTCCATGCCGGCGGCGATGCACAGTTCCCGGTCGCTTTCCAGCGCATGCGCAGTCACGCCGATAATCGGCACATGGCCACCCTGTTCGCCTTCGATTTCGCGGATTTTTCTGGTTGCCTGATGGCCGTTCATGACGGGCATGGACACGTCCATCAGAATGACGGACGGATCGCGTTCTCGCCATGTGTCGACAGCTTCGGCGCCATTCTTGACAATCAGGAATTCCAGCCCCGTCGATTGCAGGATCTGCGTGAAGACGATCTGGTTGACGTCATTGTCTTCCGCCACAAGCACATGCAGCAGAGGAGCCGCTTTTTCCCCGACAGCGGCAGCGGATGACGTCATCGCAGTGTGCGCAATCGGCTGCAGACGAGGTGGCGCGACAACGGCGGCTGTCTTCGCCGGCAGTCCATCCGTGTCGGCAGCCAGACGGCGGCGGGTGCGAACGCCGCGCACGACATCGACAATGGTACTGCGCAACAGGTTGGCACGCGCC
The DNA here is from genome assembly GCF_009617585.1 of Endobacterium cereale. Lineage (GTDB taxonomy): Bacteria > Pseudomonadota > Alphaproteobacteria > Rhizobiales > Rhizobiaceae > Neorhizobium > Neorhizobium cereale. Next base: position 348,519 of record NZ_WIXI01000051.1, read on the forward strand.
GGCTTCATCAGATGCGCCTGCACGTTCATCGCCGCAAAGGCGCTGTCATCTCCGGCCATGTCCATCGAGGTGAGGAAAACGATGGCAATGTCGGCAAAGCGACCGTCACCACGAATATGGGCGGCAACCTCCATGCCATTCATGTCCGGCATGTGGTAATCGAGGATAACGGCATCTATGACGATGCCAAGCCGTGCCGCCTCGGCCAGAACCGCCAGACCTTCCGGTCCGCCCTCGGCCGCCACGGAGTCGAAGCCCCACATGCCAAGCTGTTCGGTCAGGATGCGGCGATTGACGGGATTGTCGTCGATCACGAGGATTTTTGCGCCTTCGGTTGCAAGCGGCAGCGCCGGCGCATTGTTGCGCTCGCTGACCACCTCGAACGGCATGCTGACGGTAAAGACCGAGCCACGCCCGACCTTGCTTTCGACCGCAATCGAACCACCGAACAGATTGACGAGACCGGCGGTGATGGCCAGGCCAAGACCCGTGCCTTCATGACGCCGCGTCGAGGACGTATCGACCTGCGAGAATTTTTCGAAAACGGTGCGCAGCTTGTCTTCCGGAATGCCGATACCGGTATCCTCGATGCGGATCGCCAGCATCAACTGGTTCTCGGCCGTCGGCGTCGCCGAAAGCTCGATGAAGACATGGCCCTTTTCTGTGAATTTCACCGCATTGCCGACGAGATTGGTGACGATCTGGCGAAAACGTCCGGCGTCGCCCATCACCGTGTTGCGCACGGTCACATCACCGCGCACCAAAAGCTCGATATCCTTGTCGGCGGCAGATGACGACAGAAGCGTCGCAACATCCTCGATCGCCTCAACCGGATCGAAGGGCGCCTTGCGCAGTTTCATCTGGCCGGCATCGATCTTGGAGAAATCGAGGATGTCGTTGATGATGGTCAGCAGCGCGTTGCCGGATTTGACGATGATATCGATGAATGTCTTCTGGCGCGGATCGAGCTGCGACTTCGACAACAGTTCCGCCATGCCGAGAACACCATTCATCGGCGTGCGGATTTCATGGCTCATGTTTGCCAGGAATTCCGACTTTGCGCGGTCGGCGGCCTCTGCCCGTTGCAGCAGGCGGGTCAGTTCCTGTTCGCGCAGCTTCATCTCGGTAATGTCGGTAAAGACGGCCAGCCAGTGATCGTCACCGGTCAGCTTGGCCTCGACCTGCACCCACCGCTTGCCGTCGATCAGGAATGTCAGCGCCACGGGCTTGCCAAGCTCGATACTGGTCTCCCAGCTGCGCAAGGCATCCATCGCCTGCTCATGATTGCCGAAATCGCCGCGCTTCTGGCAGAAACGGAAAATGTCTCGCCAGGCGCAGCCTATTGCCGCGAGATCATCCGGCAAATCCAGCATGGCTGCCAGCGCATTGTTGGAGAATACGATGGTGCCATCATGCAGGATGAGCAGGCCCTGGCTCATGGCGCTGGTGGCATCGCGCATCAACGCGCCCTGCAACTCCAGCGCGGCACGCGCCTCGAGCACTTCCTCATCGCGCTTGCGCAACGCCGAAATGTCCATGTAGCTCAACAGCATCTTGCCGCCGGTCAGCGGCGTGCCGGAAATGACGATAGTACGGCCATCCCGGCTTTTCACCTCGATCGGCGGGCCGTCCTTTTCTTCCGTCAGACGCTGGATCCGCTCGGCATAGATGTCATCGAAGGATCGTGGATCTCCGGAATAAATGCCGTGGTCGTAATTGACCTTGAGGAAATCGCGATAGGGCCGGCCCTTGAGCTCAAACTGCTCGCCCGCATCCCAGAAACCGTAAAAGGCCGAGTTGGCAAACTCGAAACGCAGATCACAGTCGAGAATGCCGATCCCGACCGGCGTGGCATCAAGGATCGTCTGCAGATCCCGATGCATCTTCTCCGCCTTGTCCTGCGCCTGCCGGACCATGGTAATGTCGGTGCGCGAACAGACGAGATGGCGTTCGCCATCTGGTGAAATGATGCGGCGAAGACGGGTAATGACAGGAATGACATCGCCGTCCGGAAAGGTCACTTCCTCGACCTTGTCGATCGGTGTCCCGTCGCGCAGCACGCGGGTGTTCTCGTCGACAAAACGCTGGCCGGCCGAAGGAAACATCTCGGCTTCCGTCTTGCCGAGGAAATCCTCGCGTTTGCCGCCGAGCATTTCCTCATAGGCGTCATTGGCAAAGCTCAGGCGACGCTCGGCATCGCGCAGGAATACGGGCACCGGCAGGTCTTCCAGCACGGCGCGGAAAAGCTCGCTCTGCTTGGCTTTTTCGCGAAGCTGGGTTTCCTGCTCCTTGAAATCGGTCACGTCGATGCGAAGCGCGATGACAAGACCGTTGTCGAGCCGCTTGTTGACGCTGCGAAGCCAGCGACCACCCGGCAAATGCTCGATGATATCGCTATGAGCCTCGCCAAAACGGCTTATGCGCGCGGCAATCCATGCATCGCGATCCGGGTTTTCGCGCTGCATTTCGTCCGGTGCGCGCTCGGACGCACGATCGTAGATGGCGCGCGACATGTCACCGATCGTCATGCCCACGGCAACATCGATGCCAAGCGGCGCATAGAACCGGGCGAACTGGGGATTGCAATAGATCAGCGTCTTGTCGTCGCTATAGTCATCCTCGCCGTAAATGCCGACACCGATATCCAGAAGATCAAGCGCGTCGTTGAGCAGCAGTTCCTGGAGCTCGGGCTGGGGTCGTTGATCCCCTTCAGCATTCACCGGGGCGGTTTCCCGTGCCGGAGCAACCTGCCCGACAACCTTGTCGGGCACCGGTACATCGCCCATGTCTTCGAGCACGCCATAGACATAGGCCCGGTCGTCTTCGGTCAGAAATCGTTCGATATGAATCTTGTGGCGGGTAAAACCTCTATCGTCGAGCGATAGCGCCGTCTCATCACTGCCGAAGACCAGCGCCCTGCGCTCCTTCTCCTCGCAATCGAACGTGTCGAGACGTTCGGCAAGATCGAATGTGCGCTTGCCCTTGAAATCCTGACGCGAGAAGCCGAAGAGACGGGCATAGGCATCGTTGACCGCGACATAACGCAGAGCGCTGTCCTTGATGAAGGCAGGCGTGCGCAGATCGTTGATCCGCTCGCAGGCCATGCCTAAAAGCTCGCTATCGCTTGTCAACCCGCCCTCGCTGACCGCGCGCATACCCGCAACGCGTGATTCGACATATCACCAGATCGCGGGATATCATCATGGGGATGGTTAACAATGGGTTGTCCTTGCGCACACAAATCAACAATCCTGACGAGCATCATTTTCGGATCTCGGCGTTAGAAAGCACGGACTGAAAAGCGCTTTCACATTGCCACTCTTGACTTTTTGCCGAAAAACAACCAAATGGCGGCAAGCTTTCACCTTCCGGCCGCCGCGTGAGCTGGCCCCGCGACGAATTTCTGCATTCGCGAAGAAGGAACAAGGCGCATAGATAGATCGCCCTCACGACGAGGGTTCAAGCGCTGGAAAGTATTTTCCAACTCACAAGTTCCCACTTCACGCGGGGTTCTTGACGCCTAAAGCAGCCGACCCGGCATGGTGCCGCGTTGGCATATGTGCTTTTGGCGCCCCGAAAGGTTTTTGACTTGACCAATTTCGAAACGCTTGGCGTCTCCAAGCAGATCGTCGAAACGCTGTCGCAGCTCGGTATCGAAACGCCTACGCCTATTCAGGAAAAGGCTATCCCGTTGCTGCTCGAAGGGCGCGACCTGATAGGCCTGGCACAGACCGGCACCGGCAAGACCGCCGCTTTCGGCCTGCCGCTGATCGAGCGCCTGCTGGCCGAAGACCGTCGTCCCGATAACCGCACGACGCGCTCGCTGATCCTTGCCCCGACCCGCGAACTGGTGAACCAGATCGCCGCAAACCTCAAAACCTTCATCAAGGGCCGTCCGCTCAAGATCAACCTCGTCGTCGGCGGCGTGTCGATCAACAGGCAGCAGCTGCAGCTGGAAAAGGGCACCGACATTCTGGTCGCCACCCCCGGCCGCCTGCTCGATCTCGTCGCCCGTCGCGCCATCGGCCTGACCACCGTTCGCTTCCTCATTCTCGACGAAGCCGACCAGATGCTCGACCTCGGCTTCGTGCATGACCTGCGCAAGATTGCCAAGATCGTACCGAAGAAGCGCCAGACCATGCTGTTTTCGGCCACCATGCCGAAGGCAATCGCCGATCTGGCCTCCGAATTCCTGACCGACCCGGTCAAGGTCGAAGTGACGCCTCCGGGCAAGGCTGCCGACAAGGTCGAGCAGTATGTCCACTTCGTTGCCGGCAAGGGCGACAAGACGGAAATCCTGCGCAAAACGCTGCTCGAAAACCCGGACGGCCGTTCCATCGTTTTCATGCGCACCAAGCACACTGCCGAAAAGCTGATGAAGCATTTCGACAATATCGGTTTCTCGGTCGCATCCATCCACGGCAACAAGAGCCAGGGCCAGCGCGAGCGCGCCCTGAAGGGTTTCCGTGACGGCGAAATCAAGACGCTGATCGCCACCGACGTTGCTGCCCGCGGCATCGACATCCCGGCCGTCAGCCATGTTTATAACTACGACCTGCCGGAAGTGCCGGACGCTTACGTGCACCGTATCGGTCGTACCGCCCGCGCCGGTCGCGACGGTATCGCAATCGCATTCTGCGCACCGGACGAAACCATGCTGCTGCGCGACATCGAAAAGCTGATGGGCATCGAGATCGCCACCGCGTCTGGCGAACGCCCTGAAGCCATGATCCGTCCGGCTCGCGGCAACGGCAATGGCAACAACAAGCGTGGCGGCCAGTCCCAGGGTCGCGGCGGCCGTGGCAATGGCGGCGGCGAAGGCCGCAGCGCATCCGGCGAAGCGCGCAAGCCGCGCCGTGAACGTCCTGCCCGCAAGCCGTTCGGCGATGGCGCCAACGGTGAAGCCGGTGCGCGTTCGGAAGAACGCGGCGATCGCCCGCAGGCTGCACGCCCGCACGGTGATCGTCCGCAGGGCGGCCGTCCGGCCCGCCCGGCGCGTCGCAACGAGGATTTCCGCGGCCAGCGCCGCGAGGAAGCCGTTCCGCAGTCGCATGGTGACAACGACCTGAACTCGACCTCGGATTTCCGTCCGAAGAAGCAGTTCGGCGGCCAGGACGGCGCCAATCGCAATGAAGGCCGTCCCGCCCGTAGCGAACACCGCAAGGGTGGAAACGGCAAGCCGGAACATGCAGCACACGGCGCGCATGAGCCAGGCGCACAGCGCAGCAACCACCGCGGTGGCCAGGGCCGTCCGCAGGGTGGACAGGGCGCAGGCCAGAAGCAGGGCGAAGCCCGCGGCCCGGTCAAGTTCGGCGGTGCCGGCAACACCGAAGGCGGCACGCAGGGTCGCAAGCGCCGTCCGGCGTAACGCCTGACATGCATTGAACACACAAACGGCCGGGCATCACAGCCCGGCCGTTTGCTTTTAGGAGATGTTCAAGCCAATGCGAGATCGCGCTGGATGGTCAGGGCGATCAGGCGCCGACCCGCGAGACCTCACGGAAAATCCGACGAGTCTTTAGCGGTTTGGCACCCAGATACGGCGACCATCGCGGTAAGCGAACTGCCCGTCACGGCCGCGTCGATCGTCCCTGTCCGCTCGACGATCATTTCTCCAGTCACGACGATCACGGCGGTCATCACGGGCCTGATGGCGACCGCGATCCCAGTCCCTGCGATCGTGACGCGCATTATAGTGATGGCTCGGGCCAGACGGGCGCACATAAACGCGTTCGTGTGTGCGGTAGGTTGCCCCCTCGCTGACACAACCGGCCAGGGTGAGACAGGCAAGGGCTGTTGCGGCAAGTGTTGTAAAAGATCTGATCATATCTGCTCCTTCATGCCACGCACACATCGGGCGCTGCCCGGATTTGACAAGGTGGCGCGCTCCAATACCCTGATGGCAAGGTCCGCCGCGAGCACTCTGCCTTTGCCTTTTGCCCACCACCCGGTTACCAAGGCGGCAAACAACGGAGATCTCATGCCAGCCCGCTATTCGCTGACGGAACAGGATGTCGTGGACGGAAACGACATGTGGCGGCGCCAGCAGATCAATATCTGGCCGCTCGTCACCGTGCTGGCTTTTTCATGGCTGCTGATCTCGGCCTATATGGCACGGACGCTGACCGGGCTTTCCCTCGTCTTAACGGTGCTCTTCATTCTCATCCTCGTGTTGGCTCTGGGGGCCGTCACGCTCTGGCACGGCAAGCGACAATCCCGCCGCATGTCGGCCATCGCGTTCAGCCAGGCGACCGGCGCCAGCCGTGAGGTGCGGGTGACGTGGAATGCGGAAAAGATCGAGTTCCGCCAGCATAAGGCCTATCGCACGCAGGCATGGCGCGAGATTTCCCGCTGGGCCGAAAGCGACACGACGTTCGTGCTGCTGAGTGCCGACGGCATGTTCAACCCGATCCCGAAGCGGGCACTGACAGCCGAGGATCTGTCGCAGATCAAGGGACATCTTGCCGCCGCCGGCGCAAAACGGGCCCGGTTGCTTTTCTACTGAGCAGCGGCCGGTCCCGCCTCGTCCTTTGCCGACTTGCGGTTCACCATCCACACACCGGCAACGACGATGATCGTGCCGATCACCATCGGCGGCGTCAGCGGTTCGCCGAACAGGATAGCGGCTTCGATCGCCACCGTCGGCGGCATGAGATAGATGAGCGAGGCAGCGCGCGACACCTGACCACGGCGGATAAGATAAAGCAGCAGTGCCACCGCCCCCATGGAAATACCGATAACCGACCACGCCATGGCGGCGATCGCCTGCATGGTCCAGTCGAAACGCAGGTCTTCCAGAAGCAGCGCCAGCGGCAGGGTAACGATGAAGGCGCCAACGAATTGCAGGCAGGCGATGGTCAGAAGATCGCCCTCCTGCAGGTGGCGCTTCTGGTAAAGCGTGCCGTAAGTTACGGAAAACATCGCAACGAGATTGATCAATACAGGCAGCGCCAGACCGGACAAGCCGCGCTCGGTGACATCGAGAAGCTGTGGCGAGATGGCAATGAGAATGCCGGCGAAACCGATACCGAGGCCGATTTTCTGAACCCGGCCCAGCCTCTCGCTTAAAAACATCGGCGCGAGCATGGCGGTCAACAACGGTTGAAGGCCGGCAATGACGCCTGACAGTCCTGCCGGCACGCCCTGCCCGATCGCATACCACACACCCACCAGATAAAGCCCATGCAGGAAAAAGCCGGAAAACAATGTCCGGCCGATCAGCTTTGCGGTTTTCGGCCAGGCAGCACCCATGGCAAATGCCACGCCGGCAAAGGCTATCGCTGCGAGCGCATGCCTCGCGGCGAGAAAGGTGATCGGGTCCGCATGTACGGCCGCATATTTTGCGACGATCCAACCGGTGGACCAGAGAAGGACGAAAACGGCCGGAGCGAGACGATCAAGCATAAATGGATCCCGGCGTTGGAGAGATTTTGTCCGATGCTCTAAAGCCGACGCAACCTTCGCGTCAAAGAAGAAATATTGATCGCTGTGATCAGTACCATTCAAGGCCAGTAGCGGTGCACAAATTCAAGGCACGGGCAGGAACAGCCAAACGCGGTAAAACAAAGCCCGCAGCCGTTTCTGTCGCCTGTCAACATCTGCCTGTTTTATCGGCAGAAAGCGCTTGAAATCAGCAGGTCCACGTTAAATTCAAATTCTGCGCGCGAAATGTGCATCCAGCTTGCAAAGGCCCGATGCTTGTACTCTTATGGTCAAAAAAAGGGGAACGCATCATTGGCATTTGATGAAATGTTAACTGCGGAAGAACTTCCGCGAACACCCTACCAGACCTATCATGAGTGGTATTCGAGCCAGGATCCCGCACATCTGATCCAGAAGAACCGCGATGCCGAAAACATCTTTCGCAGGACCGGCATTACTTTTGCCGTCTATGGTCACGCGGACAGTTCGGAAAAGCTGATCCCGTTCGATATCATCCCGCGCATCATCGCGGCACGCGAGTGGCGCAAACTCGCGCAGGGCATCGAGCAGCGCGTGCTGGCGCTCAACGCCTTTCTTGAGGATATCTATCATAAGCAGGAAATCATCAAGGCTGGCCGCATCCCGCGTGAACTGATCGAAAAGAATGTCGCTTTCCTGCCGGAAATGATTGGTTTTCGCCCACCGGGCGGCGTCTATACCCATATTGTCGGCACCGACATCGTGCGCACCGGCGAGGACCAGTTCTACGTTCTGGAAGACAATGCCCGCACGCCTTCCGGCGTCTCCTACATGCTGGAGAACCGCGAGACGATGATGCAGATGTTCCCGGAACTGTTCTCGCTCAACAAGGTGCAGCGTGTGGAAGACTATCCGCGTCTGCTGCGCCAGTCGCTCGCCTCGCTGGCACCCGCCGGCTGCAAGGGTCGGCCGCGCGTGGCGGTGCTGACACCCGGCATCTACAACTCCGCTTATTACGAACATTCCTTTCTAGCCGACCAGATGGGCGTCGAGCTGGTGGAAGGCTCCGACCTGCGCGTCATCGACGGCAAGGTGAAGATGCGCACGACCAAGGGCTATGAGGCGATTGACGTGCTCTACCGCCGCGTCGACGACGATTTTCTCGATCCCCTCACCTTCCGCCCGGATTCCGCACTCGGCATTCCCGGCATCATGGATGTCTATCGTTCCGGCAACATCACCATTGCCAACGCACCGGGCACCGGCATCTGCGACGACAAGGCGATCTATTCCTACATGCCGGAAATCGTCGAATTTTATACAGGCCGTAAGGCGCTGCTCGAAAACGTGCCGACCTGGCGCTGTTCCGAAGCCTCCAGCCTCAAATACGTACTGGAGCATCTGGAAGAACTGGTGGTCAAGGAAGTCCACGGATCGGGCGGTTATGGCATGCTGGTCGGCCCGACCGCCTCGAAGAAGGAACGCGCCGAGTTTGCCGAAAAGCTGAAGGCGAGGCCCGGCAATTACATCGCCCAGCCGACGCTTGCCCTCTCCACCGTGCCGATCTTCGTCAACAAGGGCATCGCCCCGCGTCACGTTGATCTGCGCCCCTATGTTCTCGTGTCGGACAAGGTCAAAATCATTCCCGGCGGGCTGACCCGCGTTGCCCTGAAACAGGGATCGCTGGTGGTCAATTCCAGCCAGGGTGGCGGCACGAAGGACACCTGGGTTCTGGAAGATTGAGGGCGTAAACATGCTGGGAAGAACTGCAAACGGCCTCTACTGGATGTTCCGCTACATCGAGCGGGCCGAAAACATCGCCCGCCTCGTCGATGCCGGCCTGCGCGTCTCGTTGACACGCGTCGGGTATTCGGATGAAGACTGGCACGGCGTGCTGGAAAGTGCGGGCGTGCGCGAAGCCTATTCCGAGGTTCACGACACGCTGACGGCAGCCGACGCCATCGATTACCTGCTGCGCGACAGCGCCAACCTGTCGAGCGTGATGTCCTGCATCGAGGCGGGCCGCAACAATGCCCGCATGGTGCGCACGGCGCTGACGCGCGAGACCTGGGAAGCCACCAACGAGGCATGGATCGACCTCAAGGCCCGGCTTTCGAAAAAGCTGAAAGCGACCGACCTGCCGGAACTGATCGGCGTCATCAAGCACCGTTGCGGGCTTATTCGTGGTGCATTCCATGGCTCGATGCTCAGAAACGACCTCTACAATTTTTCACGGATCGGCACATTCATCGAGCGAGCGGACAATACGAGCCGCATCCTCGACGTCAAATATTACGTGCTGCTCCCGTCCGTCAGTCAGGTCGGATCGGCACTCGACAACATGCAATGGGAATCGATCCTGCGTTCGGTCTCCGCGCACCGTTCCTACGGCTGGGTTTATGACGGCGACTACCAGTCGGCCAATATCGCCGATTTCCTGATCCTGCAGGTGCAGATGCCGCGTTCGCTCGCCTATTGTTACGAAAAGATCGTCAGCAATCTCGGCTATCTGGCCGAGAATTACGGCGGACGTATCAAGGCGCATGAGACAGCCGATGCGATCCGCAAGACCCTGAAGCAGCGCACTGTCGCCGAGATCATGGATCAGGGCCTGCATGAATTCCTCGAGGATTTCGTCAGCCGCAACAGCCAGTTGAGCGCCGAGATTTCCGACGGCTATCGTTTCTATCAGTGAGCCGGAGAGTGTTTGCCGATGCGCCTGAAGATCACCCACACGACCGAATATCTCTATGATGCCCCGGTCCCTTATTCACTGCAGCGTTTGCGGTTGACGCCGGTCGATACGCTGGCCCAAAAGGTGCTCTCATGGCAGATCGCCGTCGAGGGCGCCTCTGTGGAGGCCGGTTATGCAGATCAGTATGGCAATCGCACCGAGCTCGTTTCCACCGAAGGCGACGCCCACACGATCCGCATCATCGCATCGGGCGAAGTGGAAACATCGGACAAGGCAGGTGTCTTCGGCCCGCACCAGGGTTTCTGCCCGCTCTGGCTTTTTCTGCGCGAGACGGCACTGACGAGGCCCGGCAAGCTGACGCCAGAACTCGCCCGTAGCCTTTCCGGAGACAGCGAACTGGCAAAAATGCATAGGCTGATGGAAACGATCCACGCAACCGTCGCTTATACGCCCGGCAGCACCGGCACGGAAACCACCGCCGAACAGGCGCTGGAGGCGAAGACTGGCGTATGCCAGGACCACGCCCACATTTTCATCACCACCGCACGCCTGCTCGACATCCCGGCCCGTTATGTTTCCGGCTACCTCCTGATGGAAGGCCGCACGGAACAGGTGGCGACACACGCCTGGGCGGAAACATACCTCCCTGGCCTCGGATGGGTCGGTTTTGACGCCGCCAACAATATCTGCCCGGACGAGCGTTACGTGCGCATCGCCTGCGGACTGGATTATGCCGATGCCGCCCCGATTTCGGGCATGCGCCTCGGTTCAGCAGGCGAAGATCTCAAAGTGTCGCTCACTGTCGAAGGAAGCCAGCAGCAAAGCCAGAGCGGCCAAAGTCAGAGCCAATCCTGACCGGACACGCCCGTAAGCCCTGCGCCATCTTCGGCTGTTTGAATGCGCCTTCATAAAGGAGGGCACATGCTGGTAGGGCAGTCCATTTTCCAGTCGGTCCTGAACCGGCTGGAGGACGAGCAACAGGAAAGCGAGGACGCTTCAACCGAAGGCACGGATTTCCGCATTCGCGGGTTCGGCGCCGGTTTTGTCATGCCCGAAGGTCGCCCGGCGGCAGCCGATGCCGACACCGACGCCTATTTCGATCATCTTGCGGAATGGCTCGATGAGAAGCCCGCCACTCAGCCGGAAGCATCCGATGCAACAGGTGGCGAACAGACGCCGGCCGCGGCCCTCATGCCTCAACATCTCGAGCGCCTGAGCGAAGCTGATATCGCCGAAGATCTTGCGATTTCCCCGCAGGACACCGAAGCAATGCTCAACGAAAAGCGCCGGCAATTCGCCAAGCTCAATCACCCGGATCGGGTTGCGCCGGAATTTCGCGAAAACGCAACCACCCGGATGAAGATCGCCAATCTTTTGATCGACCGGGCGCTCTTATCGGGCAACCGAGGATGATACGGATATGCGTGAAGGCCCGACCGGCCTGATACGCGGACGCTATCTCAACCGGATTTTTGACGTTCGAAGAAAAGCTTGTAGGCCGCAAAAACGCCGATGGCGCCGACAATTCCCGCCCACATGAGATTACCGACAAAAAGCTCGATGACCACCCAGCCGAAACAGAAGGCCACGATCGCCACCCGGCGCCAGAGTGCGTCATAAAAGGGATGGTTGGGGTCGATCATATCTGCGCGTCTCCTCCGCCGGACATTTTTGGCTTGCGTGCGGATATCCGGGCTGGCGCAGGAAAATGCAAGAGAGATCGAAGAGCGGGCACGATTTTGCGGCATGTGGACCCACAACTCTCCGTGTCCCTCACAAAAATCCAGGTATTTGGGAGGGAAGCTGAAGCTACAGCAATTTTTCCCTGCGCGACGGCGGTATTGGCATTGAAGCCACTGCCGAGCTAGGCTAAGAACCAATCATCGGTCACCGGCGAGTCATCGTCGGCACGGTTAGCACCCGTAGCTCAGCTGGATAGAGTGTTGGATTCCGATTCCAAAGGTCACAGGTTCGAATCCTGTCGGGTGCGCCATTTCAAAACGAAAAAATCAGTAACCCATTGATGTCGTTTCGTCGGCTTTTGCCAATGTCGGCTCCGCTTCGTTCGCCGCGATCTTTGACCGGATCTGGCGTTTCGCGCCCGGCCGCCTCGTCATGCAGGCAGGAAAAGGCAGATAGCCACAAATGTCGCCATGACCATCCATCCCAGCATTTCCAACGTAAAAAACGTACGCATCGCCCTACCCCGCTAGCCAGCAATCGCACTCAATGCGAAAATGGCAGGAAGGTTGCGTTCATCTGCAAATATTATCTGCGGAGTTTCTAGGTTCGAACGCGTGTCGAAAGATATCGCTCGACAATTGCGTCGACGGGCTCTTGACCGGTGCAATCTTGGAAAAGCTGCCGCCGGACCGCCAACGCCTGTTCGCTATCAGGAGCAATACGCAAGGCTTCACATATCTCGATGCTCGCCTTCGACAACACACCAAGTTCCTCGCATGTGAATTGCTTGCTTTGGTGCATATCTCACCCTGTCATCCGTGACCTTCAATCCCTCACCGTTTCGACCAGCTTGCGGTCGATGATGATGGCATTGGTCAGATCATCGTTATTGTTCAATCCGTTCAACAGCGTTTGAGTGTCGGGGATTTCCATATCCACGCGGTAAATCGGCATCGGATCGACATCACCATATTCCGGATCCGATCGCAATTCGGACCGCTGCTGCCTTGCGGCTGTACGGCATTCGTCCAGCGTGGCGGTGAAATAGAGCCGGTCGGGGTTTGAGATGGGGCTGATCTCGTAGGCGAAAAGCGTCGTCATGGCTGTATCCTCATTATCAGACACACAAACGATAACGGCACCTATCTGGTTCCGTTTCCTGCAGAATTCTACAGTTTATCAGTTTGCGAGGACGTGTTCTGACAACGGATGCAGTTCAACAGCCATGCAGGCAGAGGCCGAAATCCAGATCGCTTCAAGGATACCCAGACCTCGACCACAGCGCACAGCTTCCCACGGCGGGCCTGCGCCACGCCATTCTCCAAAAAACGGCACGACCTTGTCATTGCCACCGGAAACGACAGATAAGACGCAGGCATATTCCGCTCCGGCAAGGACATTTCCATGAACAAGCCAATCCTCTCGGCCGCCTTCGCAATCCTTCTAGCAAGCTGCACCGCCACGCCAGATCCGAGCATGCGCCGGTTCGATGCCGGCCCCGGCCTGCAGCCCATTCCCGGCAGTATCACTTATGGCGGGCAGCCGCGCACCAAGCTCACCAAGTCACCGATCGGCAGCAGCCTCACTCACGAATTCGAAAACCAGTTCGGTTACCGCGTCATCGAACGTTACGTGATCCAGCCTGATCGCAGCCTGCTTCTGGTCAGCCGCCGCGTCATCCGCAGACCTTTTGGTTACGACGACTGAAGCCTGCGCATCCGCACAGTTACGCAGCAAATGCATGCCTCCGTTGCTTTCAAATGCATACAAAACCGGCATTAAACCGATTATATAATGTGCATAGACCAAAGGAGAGAAGACATGCGTATCGCTGAAAAACTGAAGAACTACGCCGCCAACCGCCGCGCCATGCGCGAACTGGACCAGCTCGATGACCGCGCCCTGCATGACCTCGGCATTTCGCGCTCGACCATCCGAGCCGCAGTTCTGGGCGCCGGCCGCTAAGCCGATCTTCGGCTGGCACTCATTGATGCAAAGCCGGAGGCGAAGCTGTTCGCCTCTTTCGGCACGCGGGCGGTATCCTGTTGTGCCCACCCGCCAGGTTCAAGTCACTACGGATTTCGCGCGAAGCGCTGGATACGGCGCTCGTTTTCAGTCCATGCGGGACCGTTTCTGAATTCGCCGCAAGCATAACAGCAAGGCACATTGCTTTTTGCGCGGCAGCGCCTTGAAATAATGACAAGGCACATCCATATTCTTCCCATACAAGAATTCATCTCCGCCTGACCACGGATGTACTGGCGGTGTCGTAGAGATGACGTGAGGAAGGTCGGTGCGAAATTCGCCCGGCCTTTTTTCTTGTTCGATTTCCGTTGAAGCCTAAAAAAGCGAGGCCCGCACATGGCAGGCCTCGGCTCTGATTTCAGCAAAATAACGCGGCAGGCTCAGGCAGCAGGCACCTGGCGGCGTGGCAGCTTCCAGTTCGGCCGCGCGAAATGGCAGGTGTAACCATTCGGGATTCGCTCCAGATAATCCTGATGCTCAGGCTCGGCATCCCAGAAATCGGAAACCGGAGCAAGCTCCGTCACTACCTTGCCTGGCCACAGGCCTGATGCATCGACATCGGCGATCGTGTCTTGCGCGACGCTTCTCTGGGCATCATCGACATAAAAGATCGCCGAGCGGTAACTCGGGCCAAGATCGTTGCCCTGGCGGTCGGGCGTCGATGGGTCATGGATCTGGAAGAAAAATTCCAACAGGTCGCGAAAACTCAAGCGGGCCGGATCGAAGATGATCTCGATTGCTTCGGCGTGATTGCCATGATTGCGATAGGTGGCATTCGGCACCTCGCCGCCGCTGTAGCCAACGCGGGTCGAAATGACGCCGGGCATCTTTCGGATAAGATCCTGCATTCCCCAGAAGCAGCCGCCGGCCAGCACTGCACGTTCCGTTGTCATGACATGCCTCCTTGATTGGTATGATCGACATTTGGTGCGATCAGTCCTCGCCAATATAAGGAGAGACCTCGGTGATTTACAGATGTGCCTGTCGCCATTGCGCCAGATCAAGGCGACCGACTGCACCATTATGGCATATTCGGCCCGACTAAAAAGCGCTTGTCGAAGACACGAAATGAGCGCAATTTCAGTGGACTGCTCGGTAGCGAAGGAGGAACGCGAATGAGTAGAGACCTGACAATCACGGAAGCCATCAGCGATCCGCTGATCGTACAGTTGCTCGCGGCCGACAACGTGCCCGTGGCAGCCTTCGTGCAACTTCTGCAAAGCGCGGCCCGCATCCAGATGGCAGAGGTCGAGCGCGCCAGGCTTGATGTTGTCATTGCCGATGCACAAAGCGGCCTGCGCGATGCCGAAGCGATGGGTGCGGCATGATTTTTTCGCGCGAGAGCCATCCGGAGACGGCGTTTTCGCATCTGCAGGGCACGGCATCCGCTTTCGGTGCCGCCTCCCCATTGCCGTCATCGACAACAACGAAAACCGACCCCGTGGCGCGGCAGGCGCGCTGGCCGGTTTCGCCGGCCCTGCTGGACAACAGCGACGCGACCAAGGATGTCGACCGGCCGACAACGATCGCACACCCCTTCCCGGTCCGGCTGCCGATCTGATCGGCCGCGCCAAACGCCACCGCCTGCGACGCGTTGGCGGCTTGCCCGCTCGTGCATGGCGGCGTAACAAACATCAAGCACAGTTCAACCGCCGACCTCACCTTTCGTCATGGCCGCAACGGCCATGGTCAGAAGCGCCAAGGCCAAGCGGCAGCAATGGATCTTCATGTCAGGCGAAACCATCACCCTTTACGAAGCGATCGGCGGCGATGCCACGGTGCGCGCCCTGTCCCACCGGTTTTACGAGTTGATGGACACGCTTCCCGAAGCCGCGCGTTGCCGGGCCATTCATCCTGCCAGCCTGACGCAAAGCGAAGCCAAACTGTACGACTACCTGACGGGTTATCTCGGCGGCCCGCCGGTCTATGTCGAAAAACATGGTCACCCGCGCCTGCGTTCACGCCATTTCGGCGCCGAAATTGGCCCACAGGAGCGTGACGAATGGCTGCTCTGTTTCCGTCAGGCGCTGGATGAAACGATCGAAAATCCAAAGCTGCGCGATATCATCTGGCCACCGATCGAGCGGCTCGGTTTTCACATGCAGAACAAGGAATAAGCCGTTGACCGGAATCGACAAACTGCGCCCGCTGATCCTGCTTGCGAGCGGGCTGATGGGTCTTTCGGGTGTGGCGCTGGCAGCCGCCGCTAGCCACAGCGGCGATAACCATCTGCTCGGTTCGGCCTCCACCATGTGCCTCGCGCATGCGCCGGTTCTGCTAGGGCTTTATCTCGCGAACACCCGTTTCCGCACCGCCACGCTTGCGGCGCTGATCCTCGCTCTCGGCACGATCGTGTTTGCCGGTGATCTCGTCGCGCGCCATTTTCTCGGCGACCGACTGTTTCCGTTTGCCGCCCCTCTCGGCGGCACGCTGATGATGCTCGGCTGGCTGGCCGTCGCGGCAGGCGCATTGCTGCCGGTGAAAAAAGCCTAGAGATCTGCCTCGACCGATATCAGCCGGATACCGATGATGTTTTCGCGCTCATCGGCAATGATTTCGCCGTAGCCGATGCGCTTGCCGTTGACCTGCAACTCGACCGGCTCGCCAAAATGCTTGTCGAGCCAGAAGGGTTCGCCGGGCTTTGCCGCCATCAACTGCGAAACCGACACCTTTACCTTGCCGAGAACAGCCTCAACTTCGATCGGGATGTCGCGCACGCGCGGAGAGGAAAGTTCCAGCGATGTTGCCGGCATGGCGGAGCGGGATTTTGGATGGCCGGTGGATGCATCGGTGTTCATTATGACTGCCCTCTAAAAATCTACGGTGAATCACAGGTTAACCCGGCGCATTTGCCAAATCGCGGCCGAACGCCCGCAAACCTTAACAAGCGGTAAACACCCACAACGCCCCAAATCGAGCCGCCTGAAAACGATACAAAATCACATTAAATCGTAACCGTAGGCCGCCCTTTCGTGCGCATTCGGGCCTGAACGATCGGCGGGCAGGCGTCACGAATCCCGCTGAGCGATGCCAGCGGCAGCACGAGTCGCGACAGAGCCTCGATGAAAAACGAATCTTCTGCCTCCGAAAAGGCCACCACCATCTCGCCCTTGATGATGTTTTTTTGCGCGCAGGTGAAAAAGATTTCGCCGGCGCCGAGGCAGATGTAAAAATGTTCGGGCAGGAATTCGATTGCCTTGGACTGGATGATCGCGCCCTTTTCATGCAGGCCGACGATACGGATCTGCATTGTGGCAAACGACTTGACGCCGGATTTCGGGTAAATCGCCCGCGCCAGGATGTTCGCCTTGCGCATGCGTGGCAGGGCGTTGTCATTGGCGCTGTAAAACTGCGCCAGATAATTGCGAGGTTTCTGGGGTCTCAAATGAATGGTCCGAGGCAAACGATTTGGTTAAACAATCCTTAACCCTGTATCGCCCCGCATAAAAATGTTCAACTATCACATTTAGGGATAACCGCCTTTTGCGCGAAATCCCACAAAACAAAACAGCCCGACTTCTAACCGGGCTGCGCGTTGTATCTGTCATTTTCGAAAATCAGGAAACCCGACGTTCCTCGCGGCGATCCTTCATGGTCTGAAGGGCGCGATCGAGGCTGGATTTCGAGCCGTTGCGCAGCGGCACGAAGGTGACGCCGAACTTCTTGCAGCCTGTCTTGACGCGCAGACACGCGTCATGGCTGATACAGTCGATGGGGCAGAACACACAGTCGACCGAGGGAAGCACGGTATCGATGCGGGAGACCGCCTCGCGCAGGCCGCCGTCATGGTGGATCAGCTCAGCTCCATGGGCGCTGGCGATCGCCCGCAGATGCGCAACCTGGCAGTCACGCCCGCCGACATAAAGGAAGCTGCGGATATCCTGCTGCGCCTGGGTAATGCCGGTGGATTCGCGCGACTGCTCTTCGGCACCGCTGTTTCCGCCCTTGCGCTTCTGCTTCTTCGCCATCACCAACCTCATGTCGCAATCAAAGTGCTGCAATCAAATTTCGAACCATTCCCTAGAGCGGGAATGCCGTGTTGGTGCGCACCCTAATAAACTTGATTTTGAGAGTAAAGATTAAAGTTGAGAATTTCGGTCAGGAAATTTACCCGATACCAAAAATTGCGCCGCCTTCGACACGGCAATCATAAGGCATGACGAAAACGGCCCCGATCAACGGGGCCGTTTCGAGGTTACAGCTTGAAGGTTTTCACCTCGTTGCCGCGTTCGAGATTGCGGTTGGCGAGAAAACGTTCCCGCCGCGCCGCATCCGCCTTGTGGTGCTCCAGCATGTCGAGCATGCCGGAGAGACGCCGCAGCGCCAGCGCCTTGTTGCGATGCTGGGAACGCTCGTCGCGCGCCAGAACCGTCAACCCGGTCGGGATGTGCACCACACGCACGGCGCTATCCGTGGTGTTCTGGTGCTGCCCGCCCGGCCCGCCGGCCCGCAAGGTCTCAAAGCGCAGGTCGGCGGGATCGAGACCATTGTCGACCTGCTCGACGGCAAGATCGACCGGCTGCACCGCCACGAACCAGTTCTGTCTTTTGTGACCCGGCCTGACCGGGCTCTTGAACATGAACTTGATCGAGCCGGTATAATCACCGGCCAGCACCGCAGCGCCCTCACCGTCCAGGCTGACAATTGCCGATTTCGGCCCATGCCTGTCCGGCAACGGACCGAAACTGACTGCGAAACCGCAGCCGCGATTGCCGGCCTCCACCCGCAGGATATCGACCAGTTTCGCAACGGCGATCCGGCACTCGACCGGACCGTCGCCGGAAGTGACGAGAAGATCAACGCCAGCCATGTTTCTGCCCCCTCATCTCCCGGTGGTCAGACTTGCGCTCGCGGCGTTCAGCCTCAACCTCGTCCACCGCCTTCTTGTAGGTAACGAGCGGCCGCAAGGTGGCGACCGGCTTGACCAGTCCCGCAGCGGCAAGATCCCCCACGACATGACCGGCATCCTTGTAGGCGGCAGCCGCTTCCTCGATGACGAGATTGCGATCATCGCAGATCGCCACCCCACCCCAGGCATTGCGCAGAAGCTGCTCGCGATCCGACCGCGTCTTGCCGACACGGCCATACATGCTGGCACGGTCGTATTTGCGACCGGCCCCATGCGAGATCGCCCCGAGCGCACCCGAAACGCCCTTGAGCGCCCGCACCAGATGGCTAAGGCTGGCGCGAGAACCGGCAACGGGCGCGAGTTCGCCCGCACGCACCGCGGCTGCGCCTTTGTGGTGAACGAAACCACGCTCGGACACCCGGACGAGATTGTGCGGAATGTCAGCGATGCGTTCGACATCGGCCCGAAGCGCCAAAGCCGCCCGCTCCGCCACTATCTGGCGATTGAGCGAGGCCCATGCGACACAGCCATCATGCGCTGCAAGCCACGCCACCCCCGCTTCGGAAACCGGGTCGAGACCATCCTTCAGTGAAGGGTGGTTCGCAACGGTGTTTTCGAAAACGGAGGCACCAAATCCGCGAGAGCCGGAATGCACGAGGAGATAAAGACGCTGATCGTCAAACTCCTCGCCATCCGCCACCGTGTCGATGGCCTGCAGCTCGCAAAAGTGGTTGCCGCCACCGATCGTGCCGAGCGAGTTTTGGAAAAGCTCAGGCGGCAGACCGGCATCCTCCAGACGCGTGGAAAGATCATCGATCTCCTGCGCTTCGAACAAACGCAGGCGTGCGGTCGCCTTTTCGATCTTCAGCTTGCGCAGCGGCAGATCCAGCGCAAACAGCGACATGCCGCAGCCGATATCGTTGCCGATCAGCAGCGGATGAACGCGGTCGGATAAAAGCGCGACACCGGTCGCACCATATTTGCCGGGATGAAGATCAGGAAATGCGACGATTTCCTTCACACCCGGAAGACGCGCCATCTCGTCAAGCTGATGGAGGGCAGCACCCTCGATCCAGGCCTTGTCCGAAAAGACACGATGAATGGCCGCCGGGTGCACCGACGGCGTATGGGAGCTATCGCTCCCGATGGAATTGCCCATTTTTGAAAAACTCTGGGTAGGAGTGATCGTCTGCCGGCGGATCTAAAATCGGCGCGGCAGGTCAATCGGCATTCGTCGGCAAAATCACCGAGTTAAGCCGAAACCCCATTGGGGCGTGCGGAGATGTTTTGCATCGGGCGCTCCCTTGTTCCAGAAATCAATGAGGCTCAACTAGGCCAGGCATTTCGCATAAGCAAGCGACAGCGAAGGCTCGGCGCATAGGTTTGGGCCGAGGTGTGGCGAAAAGGTCGCCGTCACCAAACATGCCGGCATTTCAGAGTGACGACCAGCCGATTTTTCTGAATTAAAACGAAAATTTATTTGGCCGTATTCCGTTCAGCATTTATTGTGCAGCGCAGTATATTCCGCGATGCAACATTTTTCGCGGTATGCGCGAGATATTTCGCCGGGCGCCACGGAAAACGAAGTATTTGCATTCAAAAGAATTTTAGGCACATCTGCAATGAGCAATTGCCCTAATAATTTACATTTATTCGGCACACTATTCGCGCGCCGTTACTTCATTGGCACAACAACTATCGGTCTGCATTTTAACCGGCAATTAGTGCCGATCTGCCAAATTGTCGCACAAGCATGCTGTCGCGCCTCTCAGAGAGAAGAGCTGCGCCACGCGCCGTTGTGTTGTGCAGTTTTATGGGTGGGGTGTAGCATTATGGCATTCAAAGATATGGCCATTTCAAAGAAACTCGGCATCGTCACGGTTGTGATGGGCCTGTCCTCGGTCGTCATCGCCGGTGTTGCTGGCAGCGGCCTTTATGGCCTCCAGCAGGCGATGGTTTCCGTCGGCGCCCGCGAGGAAGTCGCTCGCGAAGCGATGGACCTGCGCGTCGACATCATCGCCATCAGCCGCATGACCTACCAGCTGGCCGCAGCACCGGAAAAGGCCAAGGATTTTCGCGCCGAGACCGATAAGCGTTCGACCGAAATGCTCGGTCGTCTGCCAAAGATCGAATCCACCGCCGATGCCGCCGAAAAGGATCAGTTGAAGACGATCCGTGGTGCGATGGAAAGCTACTTTGGCGAGATCCGTAAGATGGTCGATGTTGCCGAAAAGAACCCGGCAGACACCGCGGCCATCGGCGCCAGCCTCAAGAAAGCGCTGGACGGCCAGAAGGTCGTCACCGACACGGTGAAGGTCTACAGCACCTACTCCGGCAAGTCGCTGGCGGAAGCTCGCACCTCGGCCGTAGAATCCTCCTCCACCGCCATGCTGATCTCGGCGCTTGCCGCCCTCGGCTTCATCGCTCTCGGCAGCGTCATCAGCACGCTGGTCGCCCGCCGCGGCATCATCCGCCCGATCCGCGACCTGACCGATGCCATGAGCCGCCTTGCCAAGGGTGATCTCGATGGCAGCGCCGTCGATGCCGCCCGCAAGGACGAGATCGGCGAAATGGGCCGCGCCGTCGACGTGTTCCGCCAGAACGCACTGGCCATGAACCAGCTGAAGGCACAGGAAGCCGTTCTGCACGAGCGCAGCTCCGACCTGCAGTCGAGCATCGCCACCGTCGTCGCGTCAGCTGTCGCCGGTGATTTCACCGCCCGCATCCGCAAGGACTACCAGAGCGAAGACCTCAACCGCTTTGCCGGCAGCGTCAACGAACTGGTATCGAGCGTCGATAGCGCCGTCAGCGAAGTCCGCCGCGTTATCGCCGCCCTCGCCGATGCCGACCTGACCCAGACGATGGAAGGCCAGTTCCAGGGCGCGTTTGCCGAACTGCAGGGCAACGTCAACGCCACGATGGTGACGCTGCGTGCCACCATGCACAATGTTCGTGGCGCCGCCGGTACGATCAACAACAACTCGGCCGAACTTTCGTCTGCCGCCAATGACCTCTCCAAGCGCACGGAGCAGCAGGCCGCTTCGCTGGAAGAGACCGCTGCGGCTCTCGACGAGATCACCGCAACGGTTCGCGCCGCATCCGCCCGCTCCAACGAAGCCCGCGACATGGTGCACCAGACCAAGCAGAGCGCATCGAAGTCCGGCGACATCGTCCGCTCGGCCGTCACCGCCATGGGCCGCATCGAAGAGTCCTCGAACAAGATCAGCCAGATCATCGGCGTGATCGACGAGATTGCCTTCCAGACCAACCTTCTGGCGCTGAACGCCGGCGTCGAGGCAGCGCGTGCCGGTGAAGCCGGCCGTGGCTTTGCGGTCGTTGCACAGGAAGTCCGCGAATTGGCCCAGCGTTCCGCAAACGCCGCCAAGGAAATCAAGACGCTGATCAGCACCTCGGCTTCGGAAGTCGAGGGCGGTGTGTCGCTCGTCCGCTCGACCGGTGATGCGCTTCTGGAAATCGAGAACCTCGTCAACCGTGTCAACGAGCATGTGGAATCGATCGCTACCGCCGCGAAAGAACAGTCGATGGCGCTGGCCGAGATCAATTCCTCGGTCAACCACATGGACCAGATGACCCAGAAGAACGCAGCCATGGTGGAAGAAACCACCGCCGCCAGCGAAACGCTGGCAGAGGAAAGCCGCCAGTTGCAGACCATCCTGCAGAACTTCAAGCTGGAAGAAGGCCACGTCGCGCAGACCGGCCATCGTTACCGCTCGGCAGCCTGATCACCGTCAGAAACAGTCAAAAGACAAAGGCCCGGAGCAGCGATGCTTCGGGCTTTTTCGTGTTTACGCTCGCCAAGATATCGCGATTGTCGCATCAAACATCGATCGATAGGTTTGAACACAGCTTGCAACGCCGAGCCAACCGGCTCTACCGGATGGATGAGCGTGTCCTTTGCATCGAAAAGCGTCTCGAACTCGTCGAGAGCTGAGCCTCAACAAAGCCGCAAACAGCCCACATTCATTGAAGCCCGCTGTTACAAATTGCAAAAAAACTGCAAAGCGGATGTTACGTCGCTCTGATTGATTTGCGCTACCCAAGCCGTTAAGTTCACGCAAGTGTGAAGCCGGTACTTGCAATCGCAAATGTCGATGCACATGTCAGCGGCGACCTTGCGTTGGGAGGCGCAATCTCGATCCGTCGCGATTGGATTCTCTCCCTTACCCATGAAAGAGTCCGCATGTCTCGACGCCGCTTTGACCTTTTGCCCACTGCCGCCGCCATCGTATTCGTTGCCGCATTTTCTGGCCCGTCGCAGGCGCAGGAGCCTCAGCCAAAACCCGAGCCGAAACTGCCCGCAATCGTCGTCACGCAGGCCGCAGAACGGCCGCTGACCGACCGCGTCATCGCCACTGGCACAATCCGGCCAATCGATGAAACCCTGGTCCAGCCGCTGGTCGACGGCCTGCCGATCAAGACACTCAATGTCGATGTCGGCGATCATGTCGAGGTAGGTAGCGTGCTGGCGGTACTCGATGGTGATGCGCTGGTTTTGCAAAAGAGCCAATATCAGGCCAACAGGGCAAAGGCTGAGGCGGGTCTGGCACAGTCGAATGCCCAGGTCGTGGAAGCTCAGGCCAATTATGACGACGCTATCCGCCAGCGTGACCGCACCAAACGTCTTGGTCAGAACGGCACCAACTCCGTTTCGCAGGTCGAGCAGGCGGAGGCGCAGGCACAGGTCGCCGATGCCAAGATGAAGGCCGCTCAGCAGGCTGTCGGTGTCGCCGAAGCCGATATCAAGGTTGTCGATGCGCAGATCGCCGATATCGAGCTGAAACTGGCGCGCACCGAGGTCAAATCGCCGGTCGCAGGCGTCGTTTCTGTGAAAAACGCCAAGGTCGGCGCCATTGCCGCCGGCAGCGGCGACCCGCTTTTTAACGTCATTCGTGATGGCGCCATCGAACTCGTCGCCGATCTGGCCGAAACCGAGATCGGCAAGATCAAGCGGGACCAGAAGGCAACCATCCGCGTGGCCGGCAACCGCAATGGCATTGAAGGCGTTGTGCGTCTCGTATCCCCGACCGTTGACGCATCTACCCGCCTCGGAGCTGTCCACATCGTTGTCGATGCCACCAGCACCGCACGCGCCGGCATGTATGCAAGCGCCGAGGTGATCGTTGCGCAGAAGGCAGCATTGGCGCTTCCGCAATCGGCGGTCACCAGCGGCCGTGATGGTTCCGTTGCCCGCAAGGTGGAAGGCGATGTCGTCAGGCAGGCTGCCGTAGAGACCGGCATTCAGGATTCCGGTTTTATCGAAATCATCAGCGGCCTGAAGGCCGGCGACAAGGTCGTGGCCAAGGCCGGCGCGTTCGTGCGCGACGGCGACCGCATTGCGCCTGTCGAACCCAAGAATAGCGAAGCGCAGAAACAAGCGTCGAACTGAGGATTGTCTCGATGAACTTCTCCGCATGGTCGATCCGCAATCCGATCGCGCCGATCCTCGCATTCGCGCTGCTGATGTTTGTCGGCATCCAGTCGTTTTATGCGCTACCGATCACCCGTTTCCCCAATATCGACGTACCGGTCGTCTCGATCACCGTTGTCCAGAATGGTGCAGCACCGGCCGAACTGGAAATGCAGGTGACCAAGGAGGTCGAGGATGCTGTTGCTTCGATCAGCGGCATCGATGAAATCCAATCGACCGTGGTCGATGGCCAGTCGACGACCACCGTTCTGTTCCGCATCGAAAAACCCACGGCCGAAGCCGTTCAGGACACCAAGGACGCCATCGATCGCATCCGCAGCGATCTGCCCGCCGATGTCGAGGAACCGGTCGTTTCCAAGGTGGATGTCGAAGGCCAGGCAATCCAGACCTTTGCCGTCTCCTCCCCCAACATGACGCTCGAGGAACTCTCGTGGTTCGTCGATGACACCGTCAAGCGTGCCCTGCAGGGTCAGGCCGGTGTCGGTCGTATCGACCGTTACGGCGGTTCGGACCGCGAAGTGCAGGTCATGCTCGAACCCGGACGGCTCGACGCCTATGGCATTACCGCTGCCGAGGTGAACGAGCAGCTGCGCGGCACCAACGTTGATCTCGGTTCCGGCCGCGGCCAGATCGGCGGCAATGAACAGGCGATCCGCACGCTTGGCGATGCCCGCAATGTCGCCGAACTCAGCAACACGACGATCACGCTGCCGACCGGCAATTTTGTGAAGTTGTCGCAGCTCGGCAAGGTCACCGACACCTATGCCGAACAAAAATCCTTCTCGCGCTTCAACGGCAATCCCGCCGTCACCTTTGCCGTGTTCCGTGCCAAGGGCGCCAGCGAAGTCTCCGTTGCCGAAACGGTCGCGGAAAGCCTCGATCAGGTGCGATCAGCCCATCCGGACGTCGCCATCCAGATGGTCGATGACTCGGTCTATTTCACATACGGCAATTACGAGGCAGCCCTTCACACGCTGGTGGAAGGCTCGGTGCTTGCCGTCATCGTCGTCTTCCTTTTCCTGCGCAACTGGCGGGCAACGCTGATCGCCGCCGTCGCCCTGCCACTGTCTGCGGTGCCGACCTTCTGGATCATGGACGTGATGGGCTTTTCGCTCAATCTCGTCAGTTTCCTGGCGCTGACGCTTGCGACCGGCATTCTTGTCGATGATGCGATCGTCGAGATTGAAAACATCGCCCGCCATATCAAGATGGGCGAAACGCCATACCGGGCAGCGCTGGAAGCCGCCGATGAAATCGGCCTCGCCGTCATCGCCACCAGCTTTACCATCATCGCGGTCTTCGTGCCGGTGTCCTTCATGCCGGGCATTCCGGGCCAGTATTTCATCCAGTTCGGCCTGACCGTCGCATTCTCGGTGTTCTTCTCGCTGATGGTGGCGCGTCTGATCACGCCGCTCATGGCCGCCTATCTGATGCGATCAGAAGATGCGATGGACGACCACCAGGACAATGATGGCCGCCTGATGCGCGCCTATTCCAAGGTCGTGTCCGGTACCACTCACAAATGGTACTGGCGTTACGCGACGCTTCTGGGAGCGATTGCCTTCCTCGGCGCTTCGCTTTTCCTGCTCTCGAAAGTGCCAGGCAGTTTTCTGCCTCCCGAAGATTCCTCGCGTGTCGTGCTTTCGGTGGAACTGCCACCGAATGCGACGCTCGAAGAAACCGATGCGACCAGTGCACAAATCTACAATGTGGTGAAAGACCTCGACGGCGTCGAAAGCGTCTTCGTGCTCGGCGGCGCTTCGCCCAAGGGCGATCTCGAACTGCGCCGCGCCACCATTCGTGTCATCCTCGGCAACATGGACCATTCGCTCGTCAAGACCATCGTCAACAAGGGTTTTGGCGGCATACCGCTCATCGGCCCTTACCTTCCGAAAATCGAAGACCACGGCCGTACGCGTCCACAATGGGACATCGAGAAGGAACTTTTTGCAAAAGTTCAATCCATACCGGACGTGCGCATTTCCAAGATCAACGACCGGGCAGAACGTGAACTCACCTTCAACTTCCTCTCCGACAACAATGACGAGTTGAATGACGCCGTCGCGCTTCTCGAATCCAACCTGCGCGCCTCACCCATTCTTGCCAATGTCTCTCAGGATGGCGCCCTGCCCCGGCCGGAACTGCAGATCCGTCCGCGCAAGGACGAGGCCGCGCGTCTCGGCGTCACGCCGCAGCAGATCTCGCAGACCGTTCGTGTCGCCACCATCGGCGATATCGATGCGCAGCTGACAAAGATTTCGCTGGATGACCGCCAGATCCCGATCCGCGTACAGACCTCGCTCGATACCCGCCGCGATCTCGAACGCATCCGATCCTTGAAGATCAAGACCGCCTCGGGAGCGACTGTGCCGCTCTTCAGCGTAGCCGATATCGACTATTCGGAAGGCCCAAGCTCGATCAAGCGCAATGCCCGCAACCGCGTTGTCGCTATCGGCTCCGACGTGCCGCAGGGCACGGCGCTGGAAACCTCGACCGCCGAGTTCAAACGCATCGTCGACGAAACCAAGCTGCCGCCGAGCGTCAAACTGGCCGAAAGCGGCGACGCCAAGGTGCAGGGAGAAATGCTGGCGGGTTTTGCCAATGCCATGCTGCTCGGCCTGCTTCTGGTGCTGGTCGTGCTGATCCTGCTGTTCAAGGATGTCATCCAGCCTTTCACCATCCTGTTTTCGCTGCCATTGGCGATCGGCGGTGTCGCGGTGGCGTTGATCATCACCCAGAATGCGCTGTCCATGCCCGTGCTGATCGGCATTCTCATGCTGATGGGTATCGTCACCAAGAACGCCATTCTTCTGGTCGATTTTGCCATCGAGATGAAACATGCCGGCATGAGCCGCGTCGATGCCATGGTGGAAGCCGGCCGCAAGCGCGCCCGCCCGATCATCATGACCTCGATCGCCATGTCGGCCGGCATGTTGCCGTCTGCGCTCGGCGTCGGTGAAGGCGGTTCCTTCCGCGCACCGATGGCGATCGCCGTCATCGGCGGCATCATCGTGTCGACCGTGCTCTCCCTGCTGGTCGTGCCCGCATTCTTCCTGATCATGGATGATCTGTCGCGCCTTCTGGCTCGTCTGTTCGGACGGCTGGTCGGTAAGAAGGACGAGGAAGAACTGCCGATGTCCGAAGAAGCATTGACGAAGGCAACGCGCGAACAGGCTGCCGGCATCGCGGCACTGGAGGAGCGGATCAGCCGCATGGAACGCGAGAAAAGCGATGACCGCTCACCGGGCAGCCCAGGCAATAATGTCCTGAGATTGCCGCCACTCGCGGCCGAATGACCGGGTTTTCCTGCACCGCAAAAAGCAAGGAAAAGTAGCGCCGGCGATTGCAACACCCGCAACTGCGGTCAAATGACACAAGCGCCATTTTCCGACCGGCGGTTTGATGAACATCAAATTGCCGGTCGGACCATCGGCTATCCTCCTCTCATCGAAGAACCGCCGGCCCTTTAGCCCCCGGCAAAGGAGGAACTGCAACGATGAACAAACACGCCATCACCGAAAGCGAACGTGGTCAGCTCTTGAAGACAACACTGCTGACCGGGCTTCAGGGACGGTCCCTGCAGCGCATGCTCGACAGCGCCATCGTGGAAGAACGCGAGGGTCGCTCCTCGGTGTTTCGCCAGGGTGAAAATGCAGACGCCTTCTATTGTGTGCTGAACGGCTATGTCCGCCTATTTCGGCTGAGCCGCGAAGGCCGCCATGCCGACGTACGGATCTGCCAGCCGGGTGACGTTTTTGCCGAATGCATGATCTATGGCGGCGGCGACTATACGTTCAATGCACAGACGGCCGACACCGCAACGCTTGCCCGTTTTGACCTTGGCACGGTTCGTCGCCTTGCGGAAGAAGACACCAATATCGCCCGCGCGGTAATGACCTGCCTCTCCCAGCACCTGATCGACACGATGCATTGCGTCGGCAGCGACCGCCTCAATACCGCGCCGCAGCGTGTTGCCGATTATCTTCTTGAACGTTGCCCGATCGACCGTGGCCCGGCCTCCGTTCAGCTTCCCTTCCAGAAAAACCTTCTGGCCGGCATGCTGGGTCTGGCACCGGAAGCGCTGTCTCGCGCCTTCTCCACGCTTCGCCCGCGCGGTGTCACCGTCCGCGGCCGAATGATCCAGATCGGCGACGTGCAGGCACTTCGCGAAGTCGTCTAAAACTACTCGGCCGGACTGCGCTTGCGCCAAAGGAATGGCGCAACGCGGATGCGCTGGCCGACATCGCCATCCCACTCCGCCTTGAGGCCGTGCTGGCCAAGCACGGCCATGGCTTCCCGGGCTATGACCGGTGCCATATTATCCGCATCCTCGAAAGCACCGAAGGCGATATGAAGCTCGCCGCCGGAGAGCGCACCGTCAACATCCTGAGCGTGATAGAACAGCCAGCCGCGAGACGATCGTCCAGCCTCCTTGCGGGCGTGATATTCATCCTCGGCATCGGAGCGACCATCCGATCGCGTGTTTCCGGCATTGTGAAGGGCGATGATATCGACCTTGCCCAACTGCTCGAATGCCGCCTCCAGACGATCAACATCCGTCTCTTTAGGCCAGGTCTTTTCTTCGTCACGCTTTTCCTCGAACAGCCCCGCGGTCTCCTTGCGAATCCACTGCCGGTCGGTCGCATTCAGGTCAGCAGGATCGAGATATTCCTCGCTGATAATAACCTCGATATCGGCCTGCGTTTCAAAACCGGCCCAGACGAGGTTGCGGATGGCCAGACCGGTGTCATGCCTGTCCATTGGCTCGGCTGCGTGGACGGCCTGCGCGGTCGATGCCGTAAACAGGCCGGCGAACAGGATTTTCAGAAATTTCATGACCACTCCCCGCGACCTTACAGACCGCCATGCAGTTCCAGAAACCGCACGACATCATCGACGCCTTCTCCGCGCTTCAGGTCGGTGAAAACATGCGGTTTCTGCTCACGCATGCGGGCAGCGTCACGGTCCATCACGTCGATATCGACGTCCACGTAAGGTGCAAGATCCTTCTTGTTGATGATCAGCAGGTCTGAGCGAGTGATGCCCGGCCCTCCCTTGCGCGGGATTTCTTCACCCTGACAGGTGGAGATCACATAGATGGTGATGTCGGCAAGATCCGGCGAAAAGGTCGCCGCCAGATTGTCGCCGCCGGATTCGATGAACACTACATCGAGATCGGGAAAACGCTGGTTAAGCCCGGCAATGGCCTGGAGATTGATCGTCGCATCCTCGCGGATGGCGGTGTGCGGACATCCGCCCGTCTCGACACCGACGATACGATCCGACGACAGCGCCTGGCACCGCACCAGCGCCTCAGCATCTTCCTTGGTGTAGATGTCGTTGGTGACGACCGCGACCGAATATTTCTCGCGCATCGCCTTGCAGAGCTTTTCCGTCAGCGCCGTCTTGCCGGAGCCGACCGGTCCGCCGATACCGACCCGCAGAGGACCGTTTGCCGATTTCATCAAATGTCCTTTCGAATAATTAGCGCGAGAATAGCGCCGGGGCGTGCCGCTGCAATGGGCAAGATACCGGTGTTCAGGACCGGAACAGCCGCGAATGCTGAACCTCATGCCTGAGCGAGGCAATTTCCGCCTGCACGGTCGATGTCCCCAGATCGTCCAGCGTCAGCGCTCCTGCCATTGCCGAAATCTCGCCAATGGCGGCCTCCGTGCCGGCCAGCACCCGCACGCCATTTGACTGACCACAGACACCGAGCCGGATCGCCGCGGAAATCCACTGCGACACGGCCGCATGCAGATAGGCGGCGAGAGCCTTGTCAGCCGGTACGCCATGCGCCGCCGCAACTGCACCGACAGCGACCGGAAACGGCAAATCAGCCGGCAAGCGTTCGAACACCGGATGTGGCCAGGCGGCAGCGCCTGCGAGAAATGCCTTACCGAGCGACAACGTTTCCGCATGGCGTTCCGCCGATCCCGCCAGCGCCAGACCAAGTTCGCTGACAGAAGCCAGAGCCTCGGCGTTCTCCACCTGTCGCCACGCCAGGCAAAACAGCACCGCATCATTCCACAGCGAACCATGTGCAAGCACAGTGGTGATCCAGTCTGTCAGGTCGGCCGCATTCGTCACCAACCGGTCATGCACGGTGCGCTCCAGCCCGCCGGACCAGGCAAAACCGCCGACCGGAAAAGCCGGCGACAGCCATGCCATCAGCCGCAGCAAACCCTGGGTATCGAAAGCGGACGTCATGCCCGGTCAGTCGTGATTGCAGTTCGGGCCATGCACATGCCCATGTCCGTGGTCATGAGAGTGCCCTCCATGCGCGTGATAGGCGCCGCGCGCTGGCTGGAACGGCTCTTCGACATCATAAACCTTGGCACCGAGGCCTTCGAGCATGGAGCGAATGACATGGTCACGCAGGATGAGAATGCGGCCTTCCTCGATCTGCGCTGACAGATGCCGGTTGCCGAGATGCCAGGCAAGTTCGATCAGATGCAGCGTATCACGAGCGTTGATCTCATACAGCTTTTCAGGGGCGGCCTGAACCTCGATCGTATCGCCGTTGTCGAGGATCAGCCGATCGCCGTGGTGAAACAGCACCGCTTCCTTGAGGTCGAGCATCACCATATCGCCGTTCGACAGGTGCAGTAGCTTGCGGCGCAGATGGCGCAGATCGTGCGGCAGGCTGACGGTATCGACCGGCGGATCGGTGACGACGCCGGCGGGGCGATAATACTGGATATGCTGCATGGTTTTCCCACTCGAATTTTTCTCCGCCGCATCATTGCCAACGGCAAGGCCAAGCACAAGCCCGGCGTGAGAAACATCCGCAAAAAGCAGATCCACCCGGGAGGGGCACCGGGTGGATCTTGCGCGTCAACACCACTTTGTCAGCGCAGCAGCGCCAGTGCCTCGTCTATACCGAGCGCCGCCGGCTGAGTGCAGGTCGTGGTGGTCGCGACGAAATTGCCGTCGGCGCCTGACTTCAGAATGGAGGTCATGACATCGACGCCGTGCAGCGCCCGGTCGATCGAGCAACGCACATCGCGTCCCTCGATCAGTGCCATCGCCATATCGGCAAGACCCGCCGTACGATAATTTGCGCGCGGGCCTTGTGCGCTTTCCTGATTGGCCTTGCTGAAAGGATGATCCCAATCCTTGAGCGGCTGGATATCCTTGTCCCGGCCGCTCGCCTCGACCACGCCGCCGAAGAAGTTCGGATCCGGCACATAAATCGAGCCTTCAGTGCCATAGAGTTCCATATTGGCATGGCGATGCGACCAGACATCCCAACTGGCCGAGAGCGTGATCGTTGCGCCGCCGCCGAACTCCAGCAGTGCATGGATATTGGTCGGTGTTTCGACCGGGATGGTCTGCCCCTTCAGCGGTTCGCTGGTGATCGTGCGGAACGGATTGGCCATGGAGGTCAAAGCCGCCACCCGCTTCACCGGGCCGAGGAAGTTGATCAGGTTGGCGATGTAATACGGCCCGAGATCGAGGATCGGGCCGCCACCATTGAGGAAAAAGAAGCCCGGATTGGGATGCCACATTTCCATGCCGGGGCTCATCACGTGGCATGTGCCGGACGTGATACGCCCGACGCCGCCCTCATCGATGAACTGGCGGGCAAGCTGATGCGCACCGCCCAGGAAGGTGTCGGGCGCGCAGCCGACTGCCAAGCCTTTTGCCTTGGCCAGCGCCTGCAGTTCCTTGCCTTCCTCCAGCGTGACAGTCAGAGGCTTTTCGGAATAGACGTGTTTGCCCGCCTCCAGAATTGCCTTCGACACGGTGAAATGCGCCGCCGGGATTGTGAGGTTGACGACCACATCGAGCTCGTCATTGGCGAGAAGCTCCGGGATGGTTTGCGCCTTCACGCCGTATTCTTCCGCCCGAAGTTTTGCCGCTTCGGGGTTGAGATCCGCGCAGGCAAGGATTTTGAGACCCTTGAACAGCGGTGACAGGGCAAAATAGGTGGTGGAAATGTTGCCGCATCCGATGATGCCGACGCCCAGTTCCTTGGACATGGATAAACTCCGCGATCTCTTTGAAATCAGTAGGTGTTGAACGTTGCGATGGAACGCTTGGCAAGCCGCACGACGTCGTTCGGATTGTCATGTTCCAAGACGAAATGTTTGGCTGGCGTCTTTTTCAGCGCCTCGAGCAGATCCTTCCACGGCACCGTGCCATGGCCAAGGTCGGCCCAGCCATCCTCATCGGTGTTTTCACCTGCCGGGGCGATATCCTTCACATGCACGGCGGTGATCTTCTTGCCGTAGCTTTCGATCCAGGCGAACGGATCGGCTCCGCCACGGATGACCCAGGCGATATCGGCTTCCCAGGCGAGGTCGGGACCACCGGCAAAGATCTGCTCCTGCGGTGTCGAGCCATCCGGCAATGCCTTGAATTCGAAATCGTGGTTGTGCCAACCAAAGGTGTAACCGGCATCCTGATAACGCTTGCCGACTTCAGACAAACGCTTGCCGAAAGCGTACCAGCCTTCCGCGTCACTGGGGCGCTGGTCGGCTGCGAGATGCGGGCAATAGATGCCGGAAAGGCCAAGCGTTTTGGCGATCAGCAGCGCCTGCGCCGGTTCGTTTTCGAGAAGGTCGAGACCAAAGTGGCCGGTCGGCATGGTCAGGCCGTTGGCATCAAGTTCGGCACGGAAGGATTTGAGAGCCGCCTCATCCAGCGCGGCATAAAGACCGCCATAACCTTCAACTTCCTTGTAGCCCTCACTGGCCACGAGTTTGAGCGTATCGGAAAGCGGCGGAAAATTGCGGGCGCTGTAAAGCTGGAAACCTAAAGTCGTCATGTCATCCTCCTTGAAATGAAAATTCTGTCTGATCCGTGTCAGACCGACCGGACCATCAAATCCGCTCCTCCGTGCCGGCATCGAAGAGCGATGCCATGGTCATGTCGAAACCAAGCCGCACCTGCGCGCCGATCGCGTAACGACGCGCGCCACCGACACGCACCGAGATCGTGTGACCGGCGAGCTTGAGCCAGATCAGGTTATCGGCACCCATCGGCTCCTCGATATCGACCACCGCCTCATGCGCCTCTTCGCCGGAGAGATCGCCATCGACCTTGATATGTTCCGGGCGGAGACCGAGTACGACCTTGCGTCCTGCGGTGAGCGGCTCCGATGCCTCATAGCCATCAAGCCCAAAGCTGACACCATTGGTGGTGAAGACGGTGCGTCCGCCCTCTTCCACCAGTTCGCCGCGTAAAAAATTCATCGAGGGCGACCCGATAAAACCGGCAACGAACAGATTGTTGGGGCGGTTATATATGGTGACCGGATCGGCCAACTGCTGGATGACGCCGGACTTCATGATGGCGATGCGGTCAGCGAGCGTCAGCGCTTCGATCTGGTCATGGGTCACGTAGATCATCGTGTTTTTCAGCTGCTGGTGCAGCCGTTTGATCTCGACACGCAGTTCCGAGCGCAGTTTTGCATCGAGGTTGGACAGCGGCTCATCAAACAGAAACACGTCGACATCGCGCACCAGCGCCCGCCCGATCGCCACGCGCTGGCGCTGTCCGCCTGAGAGCGCCGCCGGCTTGCGCTGCAACAGCGGCTCGATCTGTAAAATCTCGGCGGCACGAGCGACACGCTTGGCGATTTCCTCCTTCGCCATGCCGGCAACTTTCAGGCCAAAGGAGAGATTTCCCTCCACTGTCATCTGCGGATAAAGCGCATAGGACTGGAACACCATGCCGATGCCACGATCCTTTGGCTCTTCCCAGGTTACGTTCTTGTCCTTGATGAAGATCTGCCCCTCGGTCGGCTCCAGCAGGCCGGCAATGCAGTTGAGCAGCGTCGATTTTCCGCAGCCGGACGACCCGAGCAGGACGAGAAACTCGCCATCGTGAATGTCGAGATTGAGGTTTCCAAGAACCGTCAGCGAGCCGAAGGACAGTGTCAGGTCCCGCACCGAAACGCTGTGATTGGCCTTGGAAAATTGCATGGGAACTACGTTCATGATGGTCATCCCTTCACTGCGCCGGCGGCGATGCCACGGACGAAAAGGCGGCCGGATACGAAATAGACGATGAGTGGAACGGCACCGGTCAACAGGGTCGCGGCCATGTTGACGTTGTATTCCTTCACGCCCTGCACGGAGTTGACGATGTTGTTGAGCTGCACCGTCATCGGATAGGTGTCAGGCCGGGTGAACACGACGCCGAACAAGAAGTCGTTCCAGATGCCGGTCACCTGCAGGATCATCGCCACAACGAAAATCGGTAGCGACATCGGCAACATGATGCGCCCATAAATCTGCCAGAAGCCGGCACCATCGATGCGCGCCGCCTTGAACAGTTCTTCCGGCAGCGAGGCAAAATAGTTGCGGAACAACAGCGTCAGGATCGGCATGCCAAAAATCGTGTGGACGATGATCAGCCCGGTCAGCGTGCCGTAGACACCCATTTCCCGAAGGATGATGACGATCGGATAGATCATCACCTGATAGGGAATGAAGGCGCCGATGATCAGGATCGAGAAGAATAGTTCTGAACCCTTGAAGCGCCAGTTGGCCAGCGAATAGCCGGAGACCGAGGCGACGAAGATCGACACGATCACGGATGGAACCATGATCTGCACCGAATTCCAGAAACCGCGTGAAAGGCCATCGCAGTTGAGGCCGGTACAGGCCTGCGCCCACGCCTTCACCCAGGGTTCGAATGTAATTTCCACTGGCGGTGAGAAGATGTTGCCGAGGCGGATTTCCGGCATGCCCTTCAGCGAGGTCACCACCATCACATAAAGCGGCAGCAGATAATAAAGCGCGGCCAGCCCGAGAATGCCGTAAAGCATGATGTTGCGGCGAGACAGCGCCTTTTTCGGCTTTTTGCCGCGCGGACCTGCGGAGAGCCGGGTTCTGGCCGCATCGGTTGCGACGACGGTCGTGTTGAGAGTGGAAACGTCAGCCACGCTTGCGCCCTCCGAATTCGAGATAAGCCCATGGTACGATGATGATGGCGACGGTGAGCAGCATCATTGTCGATGCGGCAAACCCCTGCCCCAGGTTCTGCGCCTGGAACATGTAGTCGTAGACATATTTTGCCGGCACTTCGGACGCATTGCCCGGACCGCCGGATGTCTGCGCAACGACGAGATCGTAAAGCTTGACGATGCCGGCGCCGATGATGACCAGCGTGGTGATGAAGACAGGCCGCATCATCGGGATGACGATAAAAATATAGGTCCGCCACATCGGGATGCCATCGACGCGGGCCGCCTTCCAGATATCCTCGTCGATGCCGCGAAGCCCGGCCAGCATCAGGCACATGACAAGACCTGTCCCCTGCCACAAGCCGGCGATCAGGATGCCATAGATGACGATATCGGCGTCATAGATCGGGTTGAACTCGAACGTCTCCCACCCCATTGAGCGGACGATGGCCTGAATGCCGAAATCGGGATTGAGGATCCACTGCCAGACAAGGCCGGTGACGATGAAGGACAGCGCGAAGGGATACAGAAAGATCGTGCGAAAGACGTTCTCGAACCGGATTTTCTGGTCCATCAGTGCGGCCAGCACAAAACCGACCACCAGCGAAAAGATCAGCGACAGGATGCCGTAGATCGCCAGGTTCTGGATCGAGATGATCCAGCGGGACGAAGCCCAGAGGCGCTCATACTGGTCGAAACCGACAAAATTCGCGCGCGGCAGGAGCCGCGAATTGGTGAAGGAATAAACGATGGTCCAGATGGATCCGCCGAGGAAAATCACCAGCGCGACAAAGATCATCGGAAGGGAGGCAATCTTCGAATTGAGATTGCGGAACAACTGGTTGGGTCGGCCGGATGACCGCGGGGTCGAACCGGTTGAGCCGACCCGCGACGGCATGGAATTGGGCATGTTTCCTCCTCGATCGGCCGTGCGGATGCGCGGCTTTTCCGTCCGGCCCCGCCTTTTGAGCGGAGCCGGTCAGGGTGAGCGATGGAAAGCGGTTGTCAGTCCGCCGAGCCGATGATTTCGGCAAACCGCTCCTGCGCGGCTTCAGGTGTCATCGAAGCATTTGCGAAGAATTCGGCCATGAGATCCTCCTTCTGCTTCATGCTGTCGGTCGAAAGCAGCTGGTCGACGCTCGTGGCGGTGCCGCCCTTGGCGATGATGTCGATGCCCTTTTTCATGCAGTCATTGGCGGACGCCATGTCGACGTCGCCGCGGATCGGCACCGAGCCCTTCTTGAGGTTGAAGGCAACCTGGACCTTGGGATCAACGATCGTTTCCGCCAACGCATCCTGTGCCTTGGTGGTTTCCTCGTTTTCGATCAGCGGGAAATAGATGGCGTCGCCACCGGTGGTCAGCACCTGATTGAGGCCCAGACCTGCAAGGCAGCTATATTCCTTGCCGGCCGTCTGTCCGGCCTGCTGGAACTCGCCCTGCGCCCAGTCGCCCATGATCTGGCCGCCGGCTTTGCCGGTGATGACGAGATTGGTCGCCTGGTTCCAGTCCTGTACGTTATTGCCCTTGGCAAGGTCACGCGCCTGAACTGCCGCAGCAAAAATCTTGGCCATTTCCGGCCCTGCCGCCGCTTCTTCATCCTTGTCCTTGTAGACCTTTTCGAACAGCTCCTTGCCGCCAATCGACAGAATGAAGACGTCGAACATATTGGCGGCCTGGAAGGCCTGCCCGCCAAGCGCCAGCGGCTGGATGCCGGCCTCCCGCAGTTTCGGGCCGGCAGCGACGAACTCGTTCCAGTCCTTAGGAGCCGGAATGCCCGCCTTTTCGAAGGCGGCATTGGACACCCACAGCCACTGCCAGGAGTGGATATTGACCGGCGCGCAATAGATCTTGCCTTCAAAGGTGCAGCTGTCGAGCAGGCTCGCCGGCTTGATCACTTCTTTCCACTTGCCCTTCTCCGCCACCTCGGTCAGGTCGCGCATCAGGCCGGATTGCACCAGTTCCTCGGCCTGACGGCCGTGGTTGAACTGCGTGGCACCCATCGGATCACCGCCGGTGATACGGCTGATCATGATCGGACGCGCCGTGCTGCCGGACCCGGCAATGGCGCCATCCACCCACTTGTTTCCTGTTGCATTGAATGCGTTGGCCAGTTCCTTGACGGCGGCGGCTTCACCACCCGACGTCCACCAATGCGTGACTTCCAGATCAGCCGCCTGAACGATACAGGGCAGCGCCACTGTGGCAGCCATGACAGCTGCAAAAGCACGAATACGCATGAGTCTCCTCCCTCACTGAAACGTTGCAGTAAAAAGCTAGGGCAAAGTTTTATAGGTGGCAACCCGTGATAGAGGGAATAATTTCATCGCCGTGATTGATTCAATCTTAGGGAGAGTTCCAAATTGAACCGATCACGTTCAACATCACATAAATTCAATACCTTATGAAAGTTTATCAATACGCCGTCTTCGCGGTTGCAAAAAGTTTGTGCGACTGCGTCATACCTACGTTGAATTGCAGGTTGTAGACACTACGCGAAATGACCTTCATAAAAATCACTGTAACGTTACAGTTTTTTGCCGTAAGACGCCAAAGAACGGTTAAGCCGCCGATCAGCGGTGCCTCCAGCACGAACGCAGTCATGGACGACGAAGACAGACGATTTTCCCGCGGCACGCCCGCAACAGAGCGCCCGACGCTGAAAACCATCGCCTATATGACCGGGCTTGGGATCACGACCGTATCGCGTGCCTTGAAGGACGCGCCGGATATCGGCGCGGATACCAAGGAACGTGTACGGCTGGTGGCACGCCAGCTGGGCTACCAGCCAAACCGCGCCGGCGTGCGCCTGCGCACCGGCAAGACCAATGTGATTGCCCTCGTGCTCGGGATCGAACAGGAACTGATGGGTTTTACCAGCCAGATCGTGCAGGGTATTTCCGAGGTTCTTGGCGGCACGCAGTATCACCTCGTGGTGACGCCACATTCCTTCGAGAAGGACCCGATGGTGCCGATCCGTTACATTCTCGACACCGGCTCGGCTGACGGTGTGATCATCTCCCGCATCGAACCCGACGATCCGCGTGTCAAACTCATGCAGGAACGCAACCTGCCCTTCGTCACCCATGGCCGCACCGACATGGGGATTATCCACCCCTATTACGATTTCGACAACGAGGCTTATGTCTACCAGGCCGTCGAACGACTGGTGAAACGTGGGCGCAGACGCATCGCGCTTCTGGCGCCGCAAAGCCGGTTTTCCTATCACGCGCACAGCCGTGCCGGTTTCGAGCGCGCATTAAGCGATTTTCACGCGACCGAGGTATCGATGGGACGGTTGACGACGGAAACGCCGCTCGACGAATTGCGCAGCCATTCCGAGCGCCTCTGCCGCCTTCCCGAGCCGCCCGACGGCATCGTCTCGCTCAGCGGCTCCTCCACCATCGCGCTCACGGCCGGCATCGAAGCGACGGGCCTGAGACTCGGCACCGATGTCGATATCGTTGCCAAACAATCAGCCGAGTTCCTGAACTGGATCAGGCCGGAAATCCTCACCGTTACCGAGGATGTGCGCTACGCCGGGCAGGAGCTTGCAAAGGCCGTGCTTGCGCGCATCGATGGCGTGGCAGCGGACCTGCTGCAGACGATCGGCAACCCGGTCTGGTCCCACATGGGCCCCAAGGACTGAACGCAAAAAGCCCGGCTTGAACCGGGCCTTTCGAGACATTGCGATAAAGGCAAAAACCTTATTCGGCGGCAACCTTCATGGCACGCAGATTGTCCAGAATGTTCTGCGGCGAAGAGGCACCATACGGGTCGCTTTCGCAGTTGTCGGAATAACCTTCTTCCTCGAACCACTGCTCGACAACGCCATCGTTGACGATGGCACCGTAACGCCACGAGCGCATGCCGAAACCGAGATTGTCCTTGGCAACCAGCATGCCCATCTTGCGGGTGAACTCGCCCGAACCGTCCGGAATGACGGTGACGTTGGCGAGGTTCTGGCTCTTGGCCCATGCGTTCATGACGAATGCGTCATTGACCGACATGCAATAGATGGCGTCGACGCCTTCGGCCTGGAAATCGCCGAAAAGCTTTTCGAAATCAGGCAGCTGGAAGGTCGAGCAGGTCGGCGTGAAGGCGCCCGGCAGCGAGAACAGCACAACGCGCTTGCCGGCGAAATAATCGGCCGAGGTCACGTCCTGCCAACGGTAGGGGTTCGGGCCGCCAACGGCTTCATCGCGGACGCGGGTGCGGAAAGTGACTTGGGGAACGCGTTTGCCCAGCATGACTGTCTCCAGAAGAATTGAACTTTTGCCCCGTCCCGGAGCAGATGAGAACTTCTCTAAAGACAATTTTCCTGCAGCGCAGCAAACTTCTTAACAAAATCCTGCACTGCACAGCAGCTATTCACAGGAAGCATTGCTAGAAGACGAACCAGCCTCAATTTTGGGCGCGATTATAGAGATCGAGTGAAAGGCCGAGCGTCTGCGGTAGCGGATTCCACCAACCGGTGTGCAAGCCGGCAGCGCGCAACGCACCTGCCGTCCATGTATTGCAGCCGACCAGCGCATTGAACGATCCATGCGCTTCATAAAACTGGTCATAGTCACCGTAACCGGCACCGGGAATAAGCGCGACCTTGCCTTGCTCGCGGACAAAACTCGCCTGGATGAAGCCGGAGAGGTTTTGAAAGGCGGCACTGGAAAGATCGAAAGCCCGCACGGAGGGGTGCCCCTCATCGATCGGCCCGGCGATATCGACATGCATGACCGAACGATCGATGGTGAGCGCCCGAAAGACCGGCACCGGCTTGAGATCGGCCCATGTCGGTGTTTCCAGATAAAACGACCGCCCTCCCCAGCCGATCACCAGCCATTCTGCCCGAGGATCGGCAACGGGAATGCCGGTGTCGCCGAGGAAAGCATAGGCAGCTCGCGTCTCGTCATCCAGCGGGATTGCGATATCTGTGTGTATCGGGTTGGAAAGAACGAGGATGCGACGCGTTTCACCGCCGCCCGCCGCTTGCTCAGGGGCAAACAGCGGTCGTGGGATGAACGTGCCCGCCGCCGCAGCGATCACGATCAGAAGCACCACCGTCAGGAACCATCGAGCGAACGTCTTCATCTATGTATCGCTACGGAGGTCAGAACAGAAAATACCGCTGCGCCATCGGCAGAACGGTGGCCGGCTCGCAGGTCAGCAACTCGCCATCGGCGCGAACCTCATAGGTTTCCGGGTCTACCTCCACATGCGGCGTCGCCGAATTGTGGATCATCGACGCCTTGCCGATACCGCCGCGCACATTCTTCACTGCCACCAGCTTCTTGGCGACGCCGAGGCGCTGCGCCAGACCGCCATCGAGCGATGCCTGGGAAACGAAGGTGACTGAAGAATTGGTCCTGAGCTTGCCGTAGGCGGCAAACATCGGGCGATAATGCATCGGCTGCGGCGTTGGGATCGAGGCATTCGGATCACCCATCGGAGCCGCCGCAATCGAACCGCCGAGCAGCACCATCTCCGGTTTCACGCCGAAAAAGGCAGGGTTCCAAAGCACCAGATCGGCGCGCTTGCCGACCTCGACCGAACCAAGTTCATGGCTGACGCCATGCGCGATTGCCGGGTTGATCGTGTATTTGGCGATATAACGTTTGACGCGAAAATTGTCGTTATCGCCGGTCTCTTCCTTCAATTGACCGCGCTGGCGTTTCATCTTGTCGGCCGTCTGCCAGGTGCGGATCGCCACCTCGCCAACGCGGCCCATCGCCTGGCTGTCCGACGAAATGATCGAGAAGGCGCCGATGTCGTGCAGAATATCTTCGGCCGCGATGGTTTCCTTGCGGATACGGCTTTCGGCAAAAGCAATGTCTTCCGGGATCGACGGCGACAGGTGATGGCAAACCATCAGCATGTCGAGATGTTCGGCGAGCGTATTCACCGTATAAGGCCGCGTCGGATTGGTGGAGGATGGGATGACGTTCGGATTGCCGCAAACCTTGATGATGTCGGGCGCATGGCCACCGCCCGCCCCTTCCGTGTGGAAGGCATGGATGGTGCGGCCGCGAATGGCAGCAACGGTGTCCTCGACAAAACCCGATTCGTTCAGCGTATCGGTGTGGATCATCACCTGCACGTCGTATTCGTCAGCAACTGTCAGGCAATTGTCGATGGCCGCCGGTGTCGTGCCCCAGTCCTCATGCAACTTCAGCGATGAGGCGCCAGCCAAAATCATTTCTTCAAGCGGAGCCGGCAGCGCCGCATTGCCCTTGCCGGCAAGCGCGAGGTTCATCGGAAAGGCATCAAAACTTTCGATCATGCGCTCGATATGCCACGCGCCGGTGCAGGTGGTGGCCAGCGTGCCATGTGCCGGCCCGGAACCGCCACCCAGCATGGTGGTAACGCCCGACATCAGCGCTTCCTCGATCTGCTGCGGGCAGATGAAGTGAATATGCGCATCCATGCCGCCCGCGGTCAAAATCTTGCCTTCGCCGGCAATCGCCTCGGTCGAAGGGCCAACGATGATCGTCACGCCCGGCTGTGTGTCGGGGTTGCCGGCCTTGCCGATGGCGTGGATGCGGCCGTTCTTCAAACCAACATCCGCTTTGTAGATGCCGGAGTGATCAACGATCAGCGCATTGGTGATGACCGTATCGACAGCCCCTTGCGCCCGCGTCGCCTGACTCTGGCCCATGCCGTCGCGAATGACCTTGCCCCCGCCGAACTTCACCTCCTCGCCATAGGTGGTAAAATCGCGCTCCACCTCGATGAACAGTTCGGTATCGGCCAGCCGAACCTTGTCACCGGTGGTGGGGCCGAACATCGAGGCATAGGCAGCGCGGGACATCTTGTAGGACATGGTTTACCTCTGGAGTTCGGTCAGCTGCGGATCGGCATCAATTCATAGATTTTCGGCCAACGCTTTGAGGTCCTTCGTCCGCTCGCGCGTTAAATCGGCGGCGCAGTTTGAGACCAGCATTGGCTCCATCGAGCCGCCGCGCGCCTGATATCCGCGCAGATCACATTCGGCGTCGCGGTAAACAATCCACGCACGCTGCGCTTTGAGCAGCGCTGCTTCCGCACCCTTCTGATCTTCGCTGACTGCATCCGCATCGCGCGATTTCATCACCTTACGGGTCGCCTGGTACTGGACGTTCAACGCGCTATCGGCATCGGCCAAATCCTGCCCGGCGCAGATGGTCATGTCGGTCTGCGTCTGCGGCGCCTTGCAATCGGGCGCCGGTTCCTGCGCAGGCGCCGGACCATCGACCAGCAACACACAGCCGCACAGAAGCGGCATCATCACCAGTTTCAGCATTTTACGGCCCTTTCGCATATCACGCCGCCGCCCCATCATGATGGTAGGAGGTCAGTTTGCGCGGATTGACGCCCTCCAGGCAATTGACGTTGAGCGCCACCATCTCAGCGCCATCGGGCGCGGTGCCATAAGAGAAGCTCTGGATGCCGCAGGTCTTGCAGAACAGATGCTGCAGCTTTTTCGAGTTGAAGCGGTATTCGGTGAGGTTTTCCTCGCCCGACTTCAGCGTGAAAGCCGCTTTCGGCGTAAACGTCAGCACCGCACCAAGACGCTGGCAGCGCGAGCAGTTGCAGGTCACCGTCTTGTCGAGATCGGCATCCGCCTCGAAGGAAACCGCGCCGCACTGGCAGCCGCCGATAT
Organism: Endobacterium cereale; assembly: GCF_009617585.1. Lineage (GTDB taxonomy): Bacteria > Pseudomonadota > Alphaproteobacteria > Rhizobiales > Rhizobiaceae > Neorhizobium > Neorhizobium cereale. The sequence goes on from NZ_WIXI01000051.1 coordinate 391,173, forward strand.
AATGTTTCGTGGCCATTTCAGAGTGCTCCCATGATCTTTTGCTGGAATCCATAAACTTCGCGTTTGCCCGAAAGCGGGATCAGCGTCACCGAACGGGTCTGGCCCGGCTCAAAACGAACGGCGGTACCGGCCGGAATATCAAGCCTCATGCCCCGCGCCTTGTCGCGCTCGAAGGAGAGGCCGTTATTGGTCTCGAAAAAATGGTAATGGCTGCCCACCTGGACCGGCCGGTCACCGGTGTTCGACACATCGATCGAGATTGTCGGCGCACCAGCATTCAGTTCGATTTCGCCTTTGGCGGCAATGACTTCACCGGGTATCATGAATCACTCCCTCAGGCGGTTAAAGCAGTTTGTGGCTGGCAGCCTTCGGGCTTCAGCACCCGCACGGTAGACGCCGGATTGTTGACCAGCGCCGCCAACGGGCGCACCGGGCGACGCACCAGTTCACCGCTGCAATTGGGGCAGAAACCGCGGAGCCTGTCCGTCGCGCAATCGGCGCAAAACGTGCATTCGAACGTGCAGATCATCGCCTCGCGGCTATCGGGCGGCAAATCCTTGTCGCAGCATTCGCAATTGGGTCGCAGGGCCAGTGCCATCGCTTGCTCCTCAGCGGATCGGTTCGTGAACGGTCACCAGCTTCGTTCCATCCGGGAACGTCGCCTCCACCTGCACGTCATGGATCATTTCCGGAATGCCTTCCATCACCTGATCGCGGGTCACGACATGGGCACCGGCTTCCATCAGGTCGGCAACCGAGCGGCCATCGCGTGCGCCTTCGACAACGTAGTCGGTAATCAGCGCAATGGCTTCGGGATAGTTCAGCTTCACGCCGCGTTCGAGGCGGCGGCGAGCGACGATGGCCGCCATGGAAATCAGCAGCTTGTCTTTTTCGCGTGGGGTCAGGTTCATGGAACGTCCCGGCTTATCGGATCAGATATGCCAGACTTTCGGCACTGCCGCGCCATTACGCAATACGGAAATTGCCGGTACCAGGATTTTTCTCAAGGCAAAGCCGTCGATGGCCGTAATTCGGGCAATCAGTTTGTCATTCCAACAGCTTGCGCCTGCATTTGAGGCACCGAGAATGTTTCTCAGCGGCTCCAGAAGGGCCTCGGCGCGCGGTCCGGTGTAAAACAACGTGGCAAAAGCCACCTGGCTCGACAGAACAGCGGACTGCGCCGACAATGATTCGACCGCACCGTCCAGACGCAAATCCTCGGCATGGATGAGCTTGCCGCCGCGGCGAATACGCCATCGATCGCGGAAAAAGCCGTTCGCGACCGTTTCGCCCATCGCCTTGCGGCCGAGCAAAACTGCCTCGACGGCTAAAAATTCGGAATTGTCGTGGAGATCGACCTCGAGGCTGCGCGTCAGCGACGATCGGTCGAAAAGGATGGTTTCCTGCGGCAGCCAATGGACAACCGCCCCCTCACCCACTTCTATTTGGGTGGAAAGCGTCGCGGTATCAGAAGATGCCTTGTAGATTTTTTCGTTGGCCTGGGTCGTGATCGTCGCCGCCGTCCCACCGCCGGCGACGATCTTCCACCCCACTCTATCTCCGCCGGTGAGACCACCGGACGTATTGATCAGAACCGCTTCCATTGCAGGAGAAAACGTCTCCGGCAGGCGGATCTTTGCGCAGCCTTCCTGAAAAAGTTCGGCAAGCCGCGTGCGGCCCTCAAACGCCTTGGTTACAAGGCGCCCTTCGCCCCTTGCCCGCTGCGGCGCATGTCGGTGGTCTGGCTGATGCTGCACGTCATGTCCTGGCTGTCGCCGGTCGCCATGCAGTCCTTTGCAGCGACATCCGAAATTTTTGCCTTCGGCTGCGCAGCGGTTGCCACGACATCGGTGCTGTCGGCCTTGCCGAAGAAGTCCCACATACGATAGGCAGGGTCAATATTGGCGTCGAAAGCCGGCTTCTTGGCAACGGCCGAAACCTTGACTACGCCATTGGCGCTGTCGGTAGCAGCCGCAATCACCGTTTCCTTTTCCGTCGGCTTCGGCCAGTCATGCGTGCCGTTGGCAAACGAGTAAGAAGCGATGCGCGCGCCGTTCTTGCAGGTGTCGTAAACGCCGTAGGTCACGCCGTTGACGGTCTCGGTGCGGCCATTGCCGGTGCAGCCGTCCATGTCGGTCCAGCGCTGGATGGCGGTCTTGAAACCATACTGCCAGTAAGCCGACCCACCACCCGCATAAGGGTTCTGCTCGTCCTTCTGGCCCGCAAACGCAACGATCGAGACCGGCTTGGCCGGGCTGCAATTGGCCTTTTCCGGAGCCCATTTGCCATCTGCCTCCACGGGGCGGCCGGCGCGCAGCGAATTGACGAATCCGGCTGCTGCAAAATCGTCGCCGCCGGCGCAGAGATAGGCCGACAGCATACGGCCACCACCGGAATAACCGGAGGCAAAAATGCGGTTCGGATCGACGCAGAAATCATCCTTCACCTCATCGACGGCTTCATCGATGAAGGAAATCTCGTCGAGGCCACCCTGACCTCCCTGCGGGATGATAGCCTTGCTGACTTCAACATGCGGCACGTTCCAGGCAAAGGTACCGGGTGTCTTGCCGGAAATGCTGCCCTGCAAAGCCACCGCAATAAAGCCGTTCTTCTCGGCGACCTTGTCCCAGGAAGACCGATTGAGCTGGCCGCTCGGATTGCTGTTGCTGCCGTGGAAGTCGAAAACGACGGCCACCTTGTCCTTGCCCGTATAGGAGGACGGCACGTAATAAACGGCGGAACGCTTGACGCCATCGGCCTCGATCGTCGTGACGTGACGGCCTGGTTTATAGGTCTCGCCACATCCGGCATGGGCCATTCCCAGGCCGCCGGCCAAGAAAAAAGCTCCTGTCGCAAAAAAAGTGCCAAGAGCTTGGGAACCAGATCGATCTATCATGCGTTCAAATGCCATCAAGCGCCTCATCATAGGGTGCGGGGTGGTGTTTGCCTGTCTGAATGGCAGCTGAATAACACTTATTAGAACGGATTTAAATGGGTGCGCCGGGTAGCAGCCATGCAATAAATTGCGGCCTGTGACACAAAATGTGTGTCAGACCGTCAAGTGGCGCCTTGCTTCTGCCGTATCCAGCGTTTCAGCGGCCCCTTCATGCACAATCTCGCCACGATCCATGATGTAGACGTGGTCGGCAAGCTCCCGGCAAAAATCCAGATATTGCTCCACCAGCAGGATGGCCATGCCCGTGGAATCACGCAAATAGCGGATCGCGCGGCCGATATCCTTGATGATCGAGGGCTGAATGCCTTCGGTCGGTTCGTCCAGCACGAGGATTTTGGGACGCGTGACCATGGCGCGGCCGATCGCCAGCTGCTGCTGCTGGCCGCCGGACAGATCACCACCGCGACGCGACAGCATCGATTTCAAAACTGGAAACAGCGTAAAGATATCGTCAGGGATGGTGCGCTCATTGCGTGCCAATGGTGCAAAACCGGTCTCGAGATTCTCCTTCACCGTCAGCAGCGGAAAAATCTCGCGACCCTGCGGCACGTAACCAATGCCCTGCTTGGCGCGGACATAGGGCGAAAGCCCGTTCATCGACACGCCATCGAAGGAAATCGTGCCACCGCTCACCGGCTTCTGGCCGGTCACCGCCCGCAGCAGTGAAGACTTGCCGACACCGTTGCGGCCGAGCACGCAGGTGATCCTGCCCATTTCGGCATGGATGGAGACACCACGCAGCGCTTGGGCGGCACCGTAATGCAGATTGACATTGTTGACTGCGAGCATCCCCGAAACCCTTTTCTTTTGCAGCGCCATGCGCGGCACATGGCACGCGAACGACGCTGCAACATCCAAAACAGAGCCTCGGCTTTGCCGATGCTCTAGCTCATGAGCGTGCGCCTGAGTACCTGGAGCGCCTGCTCCTGTTCATTCGTCCTGTCACCGCCGACTTCGGCGACTTCCTCGGCAATGCCGATCAACTGTATCCGCTCGTTCGTATCCAGCGCCTTCATCCACATGTCGCGGAAGCGGCGGATCGGATCCTCCGGATTGATGGTGTTTTTCGAAGCCCATTCGCAAAACACCATCACTTCATCCATGTCGCCCGGCCGGATGATGCCGGCCATGCGGCTGCGGATGACATCCTTTGCCGCATCCAGATAGATCGGCTTTTCCTTGGCGATGCAGAAGAAGAAAGCCACCGCCGCAATCGCCGGATCGGCAATCGAAGCGAGAGGCGCAGCCTCCGCCTTCTTGCGAAACTGCCGGCGCTTGAAGGCGCCGCGCATGCGCTCGATACTGTCGATCACTTCGCTGCCCGCCTCGCGCACCATCTTCAAACGCCAGTACCAGACGGCCGCGCCGCCGATCGCCATAACCAGAATGCCAAGCAAAGCCATGATGAAACCTCACAGTAAAAACTGCCGGTTTTAAAGCTCTTTCCTCCATCACCGGCAAGACTTGAAGTTTTTCATGACCGCGCCAACTTGTGTCATCGCCCGAGATAGTTCTCGATCACCTTCGGATCGTTCGAAACGAAGTCGATCGAGCCTTCGGCAAGAACAGAACCTTCCGCCAGACAGGTTACCTTGACGCCAAGCTCGCGGATAAACCCCATATCGTGCTCCACCACCACGACCGAGCGGCTTTTGGCGATCTCGCGCAGCAGCACCGCCGTTTCTGCCGTTTCGGCATCGGTCATGCCCGCCACCGGTTCATCCACCAGCAGCAATTTCGGCTCCTGAGCGAGCAGCATGCCGATCTCCAGCCACTGTTTTTGGCCATGACTGAGATTGGCGGCCAGTTCGTTGCGCCGATGGGTCATGCGAATGGTGTCGAGGATTTCCTCGATGCGCACGGTATCGTCGGCAGACAATTTATAAAACAGGGTCGAAAACACCCCGCGCGGCCGGTTCAGCGCCAGTTCCAGATTGTCCCAGACCGTATGGCTTTCGAACACTGTCGGTTTCTGGAATTTGCGACCGATGCCGAGCTGGGCGATATCCGCCTCGTCCTTTTTCGTCAGATCGATTTCATCCTCGAACAGCACCCGGCCCGTATCCGGCCGCGTCTTGCCGGTGATGATATCCATCATAGTCGTCTTGCCCGCACCGTTCGGCCCGATGATGGCGCGCAGCTCTCCCGGCTCGACCACAAAGGACAGCGAATTGAGCGCCTTGAACCCGTCGAAGGAAACGGAGACGTCCTCAAGGTAAAGCAGGCTTTTCGAGCGTGTTTCGGCAATGGTGTTCATGATCCCGACCTCTCCTATTCCGCCGCCTGTGCGATCGGTGTCACGTCACCCCGACCCTTTTCGGCATCGCTGGCCACCTTGATCGCCTTTCGGGTGGAAAAACCGCCCTGGATGGTGCCGACAATGCCTTTGGGCAGGAACAGTGTGACCGCAATGAACAGGCCCCCCAGTGCAAACAGCCAGAGTTCCGGGAAGGCGCCGGTAAAATAGCTTTTTCCCGCATTGACCAGAACAGCACCGATGATCGGACCGATGAGCGTGCCGCGCCCGCCGACCGCCGTCCACACGACGACTTCGATCGAATTGGCCGGTGCGAACTCGCCCGGATTGATGATGCCGACCTGCGGCACGAACAGCGCACCGGCAATGCCGGCAAACATGGCCGAGACGACGAAGGTGAAAAGCTTGATGTTTTCGACACGGAAACCGAGGAAACGAACGCGGCTTTCGGCATCACGCACGCCGACCAGAACCTTGCCGAATTTGGAATTGACGATTGCCGACGCGATCAGCAGGCAAAGCGCCAGCATCAGCGCCGACATGGCAAACAGAACGGCACGTGTACCACCGGCCTGCACGGAAAAGCCGACGATTTCCTTGTAGTCGGTGAGGCCGTTATTGCCGCCGAACCCCATGTCGTTGCGGAAGAAGGAGAGCATCAGGGCATAGGTCATCGCTTGGGTGATGATCGACAGATAAACGCCGTTGACGCGGGAGCGAAACGCGAACCAGCCGAACACGAAGGCGAGAAGCCCCGGCACGAACAGCACCATCAGCATCGCGAACGGAAAGAAATCGAACCCGTACCAGAACCACGGCAATTCCTTCCAGTTGAGGAAGACCATGAAATCCGGCAGGTCGGGATTACCATAGACGCCACGGGAACCGATCTGCCGCATCAGGTACATGCCCATGGCATAACCGCCGAACGCGAAGAAGGCGCCGTGGCCGAGCGAAAGAATGCCGCAATACCCCCAGACCAGATCGAGCGCCAAGGCGAGCAGCGCATAGCAGAGATATTTGCCCATCAGCGACATCACGTAGGTCGGGATATGCAGGGCATGGTCGGCTGGCAAAAGCAGGTTGGAGGCCGGCACCAGAACGGCGGCTGCGAGGATGACCACAACGGTCGCCAGAATATGGCTCTTGAGCGCACGAAAAATGAAAGCGGACATCATGCTTCGATCGCCCTTCCCTTGAGCGCGAACAGGCCGCGCGGACGTTTCTGGATGAAGAGGATGATCAGCACGAGCACAAGGATCTTTCCGAGCACGGCCCCGACGGACGGTTCGAGGAACTTGTTGAGGATGCCAAGCGACAGAGCGCCCACCAACGTACCCCAGAGATTGCCGACACCACCGAACACCACGACCATGAAGCTATCGATGATGTAGCTCTGGCCGAGATTGGGCGAAACGTTGTCGATCTGGGAGAGCGCCACGCCGGCAATGCCGGCAATGCCGGAGCCGAGCGCGAAGGTGAACGCATCCACCCACGGCGTCCTGATGCCCATGGACGATGCCATGCGACGGTTCTGGGTGACGGCGCGCATCTGCAGTCCGAACGCGGAGCGCTTCATCAGCAACAGCAGGCCAACAAAAATCGACAGCGAGAAAACGACGATCCACATGCGGTTCCAGGTGATCGTCATGCCGCCGAGCGGAAACGAACCGGACATCCACGATGGATTGCCGACTTCCTGATTGGTCGGCCCGAAAATCGTCCGGATGCCCTGCTGCAGGATCAGCGAAATACCCCAGGTGGCGAGCAGTGTTTCCAGCGGCCGGCCATAGAGAAAGCGGATGACGCCGCGCTCTATGACAAGGCCGACAGCTCCAGTGACGAGGAACGCCACCGGCAGCGCTATGGCCAGCGACCAGTCGAACAGGCCGGGCGCATTTTCACGGATCACCTGCTGCACAACAAATGTGGAATAGGCGCCAAGCATGACCATTTCGCCATGCGCCATGTTGATGATGCCCATGACGCCAAAAGTGATGGCAAGGCCGATGGCGGCGAGCAGCAGCACGGAGCCGAGCGACAGGCCGTACCAGACGTTTTGCGCCATGTCCCACAGCTGTTGTTCGTTCTGGATCGAGGCAATAGCGGCCTCCAGATCGGGCTTCAGGCTGGCATCGATGGAAGAGGAAACGGAATTGAGGATGCCGAGCGCATCACGACCACCGAGTTTGCCGATGGTTTCGATGGCGGCGCGTTTTTCCTCGACGGAACGGTCGGAAGAAAGCAGCGAAACGGCGCGCGCCTCTTGCATGCGGGCCTTCACCGCACGGTCGCTTTCCTTGGCAAGTGCCGCTTCCACCAGTTCCAGCGCTTCGGCGCTTGGCGAACGCAGGATGGCATCGGCGGCGGCAAGGCGTGCACCACGATCCGGGCTCATCAGCGTCAAGCCACCGAGAGCGGCGCGAATGGCGCGGCGCAGGTTGTTGTTGACCTTGATCTTGGTGACGGCACCCTTGGCGACCTGACCGGCGCTTTCGCCCGTCACCGGATCGATCAGTTCCAGCTGTGAAGCCGCGGCCTTGGCGGCAAACACCGCCTTGTCGGATTTGCGGAAATAGAGATCACCCTCGGCAAAGGCGTTGAGCGCCGGCACGACGCGGGTGTCGCCAGTGGCGGCGATCTGCCCGACCAGCTTTTCCGCATCATTGAAATTGGCGTCGGCCAGCTGGTCGAACAGCGGCTTCGGATCGTTGCCTTGCGCAAAGGTTGGCGCAGCGAAGGCAAACGCCAGGAGCGTGATCAGAATTCGAAAGAAATGTCGTGTCGTCATGGCGTCAGCCTTCATCGCCTATCTGCCGTCAGAGCTGCTCACCTGCAACTCGATGTTTCCGTCATCCTCGGGCTTGTCCCGAGGATCTGACACATCGACAGTATCAGGCAGGCGCAGATCCTCGGGACAAGCCCGAGGATGACGGTGGAGAGGTTCGCAGTCTCTAGAAGCAGTCAGGCTGAGCTTCAGCCAAGCCATAGATTTTGTTGGTGAGGGACAACGCCCCCACCAACCTATGTTCAACTTAGCTGCCCTTGCCGCCGCACTTGCCGGTGGCAACATTAAAATTGCCGCATTCCATCGGCTTGCGCCAATCAGAGATCAGGTCCTTCGAATCCGGCAGGTAGTCCGACCATTCGTCGCCGACGACAGCCGGGGTTTCCTGCACGATGTCGAACTGGCCATCGGCCTGGATTTCACCGATCAGAACCGGCTTGGTGATGTGGTGGTTCGGCATGACGGTCGAGGTGCCGCCCGACAGGTTCGGCACGGAAACACCGATGATGCTGTCCAGAACCTTGTCTGTTTCAACAGTGCCGGCAGCCTCGACGGCCTTCACCCAGGCATTGAAGCCGATATAGGCAGCTTCCATCGGGTCGTTGGTAACGCGCTTGTCGTTCTTGGTATAGGCGTGCCAGCTCTTGATGAATTCGGCATTGACCGGTGCATCGACGGACTGGAAGTAGTTCCACGCGGCGAGATGACCGACCAGCGGCGCCGTATCGAGACCAGCCAACTCTTCTTCGCCGACAGAGAAGGCGACGACCGGAATGTCTTCCGCCTTGACCCCCTGATTGCCGAGTTCCTTGTAGAACGGCACGTTGGCATCGCCATTGATGGTGGAAACGACGGCGGTCTTCTTGCCGGCAGAACCGAATTTCTTGATATCGGAGACAATCGTCTGCCAGTCGGAATGACCGAAAGGCGTGTAGTTGATCATGATGTCCTCTTCCTTGACGCCTTTCGACATCAGGTAGGCCTTCAGGATCTTGTTGGTCGTCTGCGGATAGACATAGTCGGTACCGGCAAGAACCCAGCGCTCGACGCCTTCGGTGGCAGCCAGATAATCGACAGCCGGAATGGCCTGCTGGTTCGGAGCAGCACCTGTGTAGAAGATGTTGCGCGAGGATTCCTCACCCTCGTATTGCACCGGATAGAACAGGATCGAGTTCAGTTCCTCGAACACAGGCAGCACGGATTTGCGCGAAGACGAGGTCCAGCAACCGAAGACGGCGGCAACCTTGTCCTGAGAAATCAGCTGGCGGGCTTTTTCAGCGAACAGCGGCCAGTCGGAAGCCGGGTCGACGACAACGGCTTCGAGCTTCTTGCCGAGGACGCCACCCTTCTTGTTCTGCTCTTCGACGAGCATCAGCATGGCGTCTTTCAGCGTCGTTTCCGAAATCGCCATCGTGCCGGAAAGCGAGTGCAGCACGCCGATCTTGATCGTGTCGTCCGCCGCGAATGCGCCTTGGAAAGCCGTGGTGGACAGTGCGGCGGCCAGCAGCGCGCCTCCCAATCTTGCCTTGAATGTCATGGTCGAACCCCTCTTCTTGTTCGTTCAAGCAAGGCGGGCAAAGCCTCTTGTTAACCGTTGCTTGAGAGGACTATCGGCCGCTGCACCGCAAACCCGAATACGTAAAATGACGTAGCCGCGGGGGAGAAATGGAGGTTTTGCGCAAGTATTGGTCACGCCGGCCCGGAATGATAACCTGCCGTGATGTTCATCAAGGAGAAGAACATGACAGAGACCAAAAAGCCGGTCCTGCTTTCGGGCGGCAATCCGCAGATTGCCAAGGGTTATGGCGAAGAGCCGGTCAAGGCCTATATCGCCGCCATGCCCGGCTGGAAGAGCGACGTTGGGCAGCAAATCGATGACATCGTCACCAGCACCGTTCCGGGAGTGGTCAAGGCGGTGAAATGGAACTCACCGTTTTACGGTACCGAAACCGACCTGTGGTTCATGAACCTTCACTGCTTCGACAAATACATCAAGGTTGCCTTCTTTCGCGGCACCTCACTTAAGCCGATGCCGCCGGAAGCATCAAAACATGCCGAGACCCGTTATTTCCATATTCGCGACGGTGACGATTTCGGCGACAGGCTGACCGAGTGGATCAGACAGGCGACAAAACTGCCGGGCGAGCGGATGTGATTGGAGATAACGCGGCGAAAGCGAATGCGGGGGAGTTTGGGAAGAAGCCTCGCAACGGCGGTGTGAACACCCGCCGCTGCGCAACATGTTTTTTGTGCTCTTAACAAGAGCAGTGCGCCGTGTTTGCAAGCCTTACTTTTTCTTGTCGCCGCTCTCGGCCTGCTTTACCTGCGAACCCAAAGTCGGTGCCGCCTTTGCAGCAACCTTATCCTTCTTGGGTTTGCGCGTTTCCTTATTGCTGCGTACCTGACCCTTGGCCATGGCCTGTCTCCTCATGTTGACACATAAGGATAACCGCCTATCCGCAGGAAATAGCAAGCGATATTACAGTGGCCGACAACATCGCCGCAATCCGCGGGCTCGGCGGCACCTCACACCCTGTCCTTGCCTTGACCTGCCCGCGCCTCGGCCAGAAACGGCGGCAGCGCCGGATTGAGATTGCCGAGCCTCCAGGCGACGACATGCTGGATGACAGGCGCATTTTCGAGCGGACGGAACACCACGTCGGGCAGGCCAAGCCGTTCCATCGATTGCGGCACCAGCGCAATACCGAGCTTTTCCGCGACAAGGCTGACGATCGTCTGCTGCAATTCCACCTCCAGCCGGAAGGACGGCGCAAAACCGGCGCCGTGGCAATAATTGGTGATCGCCTCGCGCAGAACCGGCGCCACATCCATCGGCACACCGATCAGCGGCTCGCCATCCAGCTGTTTCGCCGAGACCAGAGGCTGACCCACCAGCGGATGCCCCACCGGCATTACAAGACACAGTTCCTCGTGATGGATGATCTCCGTCTCAAGCCCGCGCACGAAACCGGGATTGAACATGATCGCCGCATCGAAACGGCCTTTCAGCACAGCATCGGCAAGCCCGCCCGGCACCACTTCGCGCAGTTCCAGATGCACGCCCGGATGTGCGTTGATGTAACGCCGCGTCAGCCCGGGCAGCACGGTATAGGCGGCATGCATCATGAAGCCGATGGAGATTTCGCCCAGATCACCGTGTTCGGCCAGCCTGGCATTGCGGCAGGCCTGATCGAAGTTGGCAATGACGGCGCGGGCATCCTCCAGAAACCGGCGGCCGGCATAGGTCAGCACCGCCTGCCGCGAATTCCGCTCCAGCAAGGTCACGCCAAGCTCCGCTTCCAGCGCCGCGATCTGCCGGCTGAGCGGCGGCTGGCTGATATGCAGCCGCTCCGCCGCCCGTCCGAAATGCAGGGTTTCCGCCAGCGCCACGAAATAACGCATCTGCCTGATGTCGATCATGATACCGATCCGGTATGAATTGAAACAAAAATCAGTATTGGATGGAATTGATCGCAAGGACTAGACCGGACACAGATTTTTTGCCTCCGGTCTTCGCCATGCTTGCCACGCTTACCGTCGTTCTTCCCATCTTTGCGCTGATCTTTGCCGGCTGGCTCGCCCGCCGCATCGGCGCGCTTGGCCCCAATGCCACCAGCGAACTCAACCGTTTTGTCGTTTCTCTGGCCCTGCCCGCGCTGCTGCTCGATATCACCGCGCATGCCCGCTGGGTCGATGTCTGGCAGCCCGGCTTCATCGCCGCCTTCACGCTCGGCGCCTTCATCGTTTTCGTGCTGACGATCCTTTACCGCCTGCGCCGTCCCCGACATCTGGCGGACGCCACGATCGACGGGCTGAACGCGGCCTATGCCAATACCGGTTTCGTTGGTTTTCCGCTGGCGGCCGCAGCGCTCGGGCCGGCGGCCCTTGCCCCGACGTTGATTGCCACCATCATCACCGTCTGCGTGCTGTTCGCGGCCGCCATCATCCTCATCGAAACCGGATTGCAGACCGAAAAACGGCGCTCGAAACTGTTCATCAAGGTCGGTGGTTCGCTGATCCGCAATCCACTGCTGATCGCCCCCGTCATCGGCGCCATCATCCCGATCTGCGGCCTGACCGTGCCCGCTCCTGTCGAAACTTTTCTAAAACTGCTCGGCGGCGCGGCCTCGCCCTGTGCATTGGTAGCACTTGGCCTGTTTCTGGCGGCAAAACGTGACAGCTCAGAGCGCGACATCAAATCCGCAGCGCTGCTGACCAGCTTCAAACTCATCCTGCAGCCGGCCATCACCTGGGTGCTGGCCGCACTGATCTTTGATCTGCCGCCAAATTTGGTTCACGCCGCCGTGCTTCTGGCGGCACTGCCCACCGGCACCGGCTCCTTCATGCTGGCGGAATTCTACAAGCGCGAGGCCGGCGTCACCTCCAATGTGATCCTGACATCAACGGTACTCTCGGTGGTGACCGTCAGCCTCTATCTGGCATTGGTCGGGCCAAGCGGCTGAAACATCAGGAAGCGGATTTCCACGGCCGCAATCCCTCCAGCAGGATGTCAAAACTGTCGATACGAACAGCATCGGCAAGCGGGTCCTTGACGATGTCATTGACAAGCAGAAGCGACGGCATCGTTTCACTCTGACGATAATCCAGAAGCAGCGCCTCATTTTTCCTGTACTGCAGGATCACCAATCGCTCCGCACCCGCATGCTTTTCCCGCAGTGGCAGCTCGTCGTCCGGCCAGGTGATGCGGTCGGAAAGATCGGCAAGCGTCGTAAAATACTCCATTGGCATCAATTGTTTCGGCAGTTCCGCCTCGGCGTAAGGCTCGCCGGCCTTGCTGGTCTGAAAATGGCGGGCGGCCAGCGCACCGCCATTGCGGTAACGCCATAACGCCACCAATGCCGACGGCAATGTCACGCCCAGCCGCGTCTGCGTTTCCGCAATCAAGTTGTCATCGGCCTTTTTCTTCGGCTCGGAGCCATCCTTGCGCGATCCGGCAATATTGGCGAACACATGCGGATCTGAGCCCCAGAATTCCGAGGGCTGCTGCGCTGGCATGTATTCGCCAATCGGCTTCTTGCGGTAGGCAAGCAAACGATCGCCGGTCGTGAGCTTTTCCGGATATTCGCGCCTCAACTCGACAAAAAAGCTGTCGAAATCGGGAAACTGGATATCTTTCGATTGTTTCGGCCCTTCATCGAAATCCACAAGCCAGACGCGTGCTTCCAGCCCATAGCTGTAATCCAGCAGCGTCATATCCTGATAACGCGCCTGCAGCACAACAAGCTTGTCGGCATTAACCGGCATCTCATCGGGATCGTCGGTAAAGTCCTCATAGAGATCCTTCACCGTGCGCAAGTTTTTCAACGAATGCAGCTGCGAATAATCGATCGAAAAAGCACCCCGCCAGTCATCGTAAAACGGACCGGGATCAGCCTTCAGCGGCACATACATCCAGCCGACATAACCGCCATCCATGACCTTGTAGAGATCACGTAGCCCCTCCGGCAGCTTGAAACCCAATCGCGCTTCGGTCGCGGCGATATCATCTTCACTGGCCGCATCCGCCTTTTTCACCACGGGTTTGCCACGCCCTTCCATCGCATCTTCAAGTGCGTCGGCTTTCCAGTAACCGGGCGAGACATAAAAGCTTTGCAGTGTCAGCGGCGTCGGATCGATATTGAGTTCGACCTCTTCATCGGCATTTCGCGTCTGCCCTTTGCCGGACAAGACAGCGGCAGGAACGGATACCTGCGCCTCGCCAGCTGAGCGGGCCTCCAGCACATTGATGAAGCCGGCAAGAGCTACGGAAAACACGAACATGACGGCGGCTGTGACGAGATCTGCCGATGTGAGTACCTGCAAGCCGGTCGACGCCCCCACCAGCATGCTGGCCCCAAGGCCGAACAGGAAAAACACCGATACGAGAATCAACTGGATCGGCATGGTTACGAGAATGGACAGAAGGATCATCTTCAGGCCACCACTCCGCCAGGCCAGTTTCCACCTGTCCCATTTGCCAAGAGCGTAAAGCGCGGTGAAGGCCGGCGTTGCCAAAAGGATCAGCCATGCCGACCGGTTCAGGAAACCCGCGATGATCACCGCAAGTACAATCGCTGCGCCCATGAACATGCGTAGGCTGCCCGATAATTTAGTCGTCATCAAATCCACAACCCGAAACTTAAAAAATCTCGAGATGATCTTGGTCAGATCGGGCAGAAGGCAAGAGGTTTAGTTCGGTCGGTTCCTGAGTGCTTCCGCCTGCGCATAAAACTTCTTTTCCCACTCCTTGTGGTTATCCAGCCCCTCGCGGATGAACGGCGTAAAGATTGCCATATGCATCAGCATCCAGTTGACCAGCCGGGCAGGAAAATTGAGTGGCTTCACGAAGTCTACGAACATCACCACGCGGGTCTTGTCCGTGTGGTTCCACGCTTCATGTTCATAGGCATCGTCGAAGATCAGCACTTTGCCCTCTTGCCAATGGCAGATCTGGTCTTTGACGCGGATGGCGAGGTCATCTCCCCTATTGTCCGGCACGATCAGGCCGAGATGCAGGCGCAGCACGCCATTATACGGCCCGCGATGCGCCGGCAGATGTTTGCCCGGCTCGAAGATGGAAAACATCACCGTCGTCAGGCCCGGGATTTTCTGGCAGGCATTCCACGTGTCGGGGCAGGCTTTTATATTCTGCTCGGAGCGCACGCCAAAACCGAGCAGAAAAAAGGTCTTCCAACCCTGATCGGTGGAGATCGTCTTCACGTCGGTGGAAATGTCCTGAAAACTCGGCAGCTCGTCCTTGCGCACCAGAATGCGATCAAGCTCGGCACGAATGGCCGGCGCTGCCTTTTCGATCTCGGCCGCCCAGGGAAAGGTCGCATTGTCATAGACCGGTGGATTGCCGAGCTTGGCATGTTTGAAGTTCAGCTTCTCCGCCCAGGCCACAATGCCCATGAAAAAGCGGGTGACGGGGCTGGCACGTTCCATCGGCGCAATGCCGGAAGTGCCGAAATTCTGCGAAGGTTCTGGTGCGTCATCAGATGTGGATGTCACGGGAAACGCCTGAAGTGATGGGTTGATCTGGCGCGGCAACAAAACGACACCGACCGCCGCCTTGCCGGTGAGGATACCTGACATTGATCGATCTGACATGGAGCGGCTGCACGGCCTTGCAAGAACTGCCGTAGAACGCGATGCCAACCCGGCGCGTTGTGATGACCGGCGCAACAATGGCGCGGGAAAATCCGGCGAAACAATGACCACCGCGGTTGCAGACGGCTTGCCAAACAACGTGCTGCCGGTCAAAACTGCCTAATAATCGACCTCCCCGCAAAAGGCGCTGGATTTTAGGCATGGCCGCACGGCAACGTATCATTCCTGTCCGGCGCGAATACAATCGCTGGGTGGCCAACCAGACGCTGGAAGACTATGCGCTGCGGTTTACCGCCAAGAGCGCCCGGCGATTTTCCTCCAGCCGCATTTCGCAGACAGCCATCGGCGCCATCTCGTTTCTGGCGCTGGAAGCGATCGGCGGCACGATCACCCTTTCCTACGGCACTACCAACGCGTTTTTCGCCATCATCGCCGCCGCCATCGTGATGCTTCTGGTCGGCTTGCCGATCAGCCGTTACGCCATCCGCCACGGCGTCGATATCGATCTTCTGACGCGCGGCGCGTCCTTCGGCTATATCGGCTCGACCATCACTTCGCTGATTTATGCCAGCTTCACCTTCATGCTGTTTGCGATCGAGGCGTCGATCATGACCGGAGCGCTGGAACTCGCCTTCGGCATCCCGCCCTGGATCGGCTACATCGTCAGCGCCGTCGTTGTTGTTCCGCTGGTCATCTACGGCGTGCAGATGATCTCGCGTTTCCAGTTGATCACCCAGCCGTTCTGGATCGTCCTCAACATCCTGCCCTTCATGTTCATCGCGTTTCTGGATTGGGAAAAGTTCGATCTCTGGCGCGCCTTTGCCGGGATCGGCCATTCCAACGGCGAAATCGGTGGCGCGGCCCCTTTCGATCTGGTCGAATTCGGCGCGGCCTCAGCCGTCATTCTCGCCCTGATGCCGCAGATCGGCGAACAGGTCGACTTCTTGCGCTTTCTTCCACCGGAATTGCCGACATCCACGGGCCTGCGCAAATGGCGACATCGCATCGCCATATTTCTGGCCGGCCCTGGCTGGGTCGTTGTGGGGGTGCCGAAACTTCTAGCCGGCTCGTTTCTGGCCGTGCTGACGCTGTCGACCGCCGTGCCGATGCATGAAGCCGCCGATCCGGCCCACATGTATCTCACAGCCTTCGGCTACATGATTCCCAACCAAACGGCGGCACTTCTGCTGATGGCCGCCTTCGTGGTCGTGTCACAGCTGAAGATCAACGTCATGAACGCCTATGCCGGTTCGCTGGCATGGTCGAATTTTTTCTCACGCCTGACGCATAGCCATCCCGGCCGCGTCGTCTGGCTGGTCTTCAATGCCGCCATCGCACTTCTGTTGATGGAACTCGGCATCTATCGCCTGCTGGAGGCAACGCTCGGCATCTTTTCGATCATCGCCATGAGCTGGCTCTGCACCATCTCGGCCGATCTCTTCATAAACAAGCCGCTTGGCCTTTCCCCCGAAGGCATCGAGTTCAAGCGTGCCCATCTCTACGACATCAACCCGGTTGGAATAGGCGCCATGTTCGGCTCGGCCACGATCGCGCTTGCAGCCCATTTCGGCCTGTTCGGACCGCTCTGGGCATCGCTTTCGACCTACATCACCTTGATCGCGCTTCTGCTCTCACCGGCCATCGCCTTCGCCACCAAAGGCAAATATTACCTCGCCCGCAAACAGCGAAAGAGCTGGGCGACACTGGGTACGATTACCTGCTCGATCTGCGAACACCCGTTCGAACACGAGGACATGGCTTGGTGTCCCGCCTATGCCGCGCCGATCTGTTCGCTCTGCTGTTCGCTGGACAGCCGCTGTCACGACATGTGCAAACCGCATGCGCGGCTGAATACGCAGGTCGGCACTGTAGCACGCACTTTCTTATCCGAAACCGTCATCACCAAACTGACGACACGCTTGGGCCGTTACGCCACAACCGCCGTGCTCTCCATTTCAGCCATGGGCGGCATTCTGGCAATGATCGCCTATCAGGCCGGAGAAGCAGCACCCGCCAATGCCGAAATCATCTATGGCACGATCTCGATCGTATTTTTCGTCTTCGCCATCATGGCCGGCATCGTTTCATGGTTTTATGTGCTGGCCCATGACAGCCGGGTGGTGGCGGAAGAGGAATCCTCACGCCAGAACACGCTGCTGCTCAAGGAAATCTCCGCCCACAAGAAAACTGACGCCGCCCTGCAGGAGGCCAAAGAGACAGCCGAGGCGGCCAACCGCGCCAAAAGCCGCTATGTGGTTGGTCTTTCCCACGAGTTGCGGACGCCACTGAACGCCGTACTCGGTTACGCCCAAATCCTCGAGCGCGACGACACCATCCCCGCCCCGCGCCAATCCGCCATCAAGGTGATCAAGCGTTCCGCCGACCATCTGTCGGGCCTGATCGATGGCCTGCTCGATATCTCGAAAATCGAAGCCGGCCGGTTGCAGGTCTATTCCAATGAGATCAACATTCAGGATTTTCTCGACCAGATCGTCGAAATGTTTTCGCTTCAGGCGCACGCCAAAGGTCTGACTTTCGCCCACGACCGCGCCAAAACCCTGCCGCAATATGTCCGAACCGACGAAAAACGCCTGCGCCAGATTCTGGTCAACCTGCTCTCCAACGCCATCAAATTCACCGATCGCGGCACGGTGCGTTTCGACATCGCCTATCGCAGCCAGGTCGCAACCTTCACCATTTCCGACACAGGTCGCGGCATTGCCGAAAAAGATCTTGGCCGCATCTACGAACCGTTTCAGCGTGGCGAAGCGGACAATGTCCGCCCGATGCCGGGTCTGGGCCTCGGCCTCACCATCACCCAATTGCTGACCAACACGATGGGCGGTGAAATCACCGTCTCGAGCGTCAAGGATGAAGGCTCGACCTTCAAGGTGCGGCTGATGCTGTCAGCCGTGCACCGGCCCAGCACAGCACCGGCGCTGGAAAAGAAGATCACCTCCTACACCGGCCCACGTCGTACCATCGTCGTGGTCGATGACAACGAAGATCACCGCGAACTGATGCGTGAAGTTCTCACCCCGATGGATTTCGTCGTGCTGACGGCGGCAAGCGGACCGGAATGCCTGACGCTGATCGAAGGTGTGAAACCTGATCTCTTTCTGGTCGACATTTCCATGCCCGGCATGAACGGCTGGCAGCTGGTCGCCAGACTGCGCGAACTGGAACAGAAAGCACCGATCGTCATGCTGTCGGCCAATATCGGCGATGGCGCCGGCAATCCGGATGGCACCGATGGCCATAACGATGCGATCGCCAAACCAGTCAGTGTCCGCCGCCTTGCCGACAAGCTCGCCGTCCATCTAGGTCTGACATGGATCTATGAGCAAGACCAACCGGTCGAGCCGCCACCAAAACCTGCCGTGGTCAAAAGCCCCGGCTTCCCGCACCTGCAGGACCTTCTACAGTTGGGTGAAATCGGCTATGTCCGCGGCATCGAGGCAAAACTTGCCGATCTCGCAAAGTCCGACGAACACCGACCCTTTACCGAGCAAGCCGGCGCCTATGTGCAGGCTTTCGACATTGCCGGTTACATGGCCTTCCTGAACCGTTTTGACGAGGAACACACCGACCATGCCTGACACGACAACGCCCCGCGATATCGTGCTTCTGGTCGATGACAGCCCGGAGGCGCTGGGTTTCCTGACCGACGCACTGGAACAGTCCGGTTTTTCCGTGCTGATCGCCACCTCGGGACAAGCGGCGCTTTCCATCGTCGAGCGCATCACGCCCGATCTGGTGCTGATGGATGCCGTCATGCCCAACATGGACGGTTTTGAAACCTGCCGCCGCCTGAAAGCCCATGGCGCGGTGGTGCAGGTGCCGGTTATCTTCATGACCGGCCTCACCGACACCGAACACGTCGTCAACGCGCTGGACAGTGGCGGCGTCGATTACCTCACCAAGCCGATCAATATCGACGAGCTGCGCGCTCGCATCCGCGTCCATCTCTCCAATGCCCGTTCGGCCCAGAGCGCCCGCGTCGCGCTCGATGCCGCCGGCCGACATCTGCTCGCAGCCCGTGGCTCCGGTTCGGTTCACTGGTCCACCCCGCAGGCCACGCGGCTGATCAATGCCGCCACCGGCAGCGATGAGGGTCTGGAAATCGTCGCCACCCGCCTTGCCGGCTGGATGGCCGAGCGCAACAAGCCGGGCTTTTCCCGTGAGGCCAGCTTTTCCCTCCCCTCGCCAACGGCCAATGCGGCGGAAGCGGCCAGCCTGCAATTTTCGTTTTTGGGCGCGATCGGTGCCGACGAATTTCTGTTCCGCCTAACCGCCGCCCGCGAACGGTCCGATGATGCCGTACTACGGCAGCATTTTCCGCTGACCCAACGCGAATCCGAAGTGCTGCTCTGGATCGCCAAGGGCAAGGCCAATCGCGACATCGCCGACATTCTGGGGCTTTCGGCGCGCACGGTGAACAAGCATCTCGAACAGATCTATGTGAAGCTCGGCGTGGAAAATCGCGCATCGGCCGCGGTCAAAGCCGCGCATGTGCTGCACGAGATGTGACGCTCTTTTCTCGATATGCTGGGAACTGATCCGGTGGCTCCCTGTTGTGCCCTGACAAGCCGGAGGTCACACTATGGTATTCAAGATCAAACCGCTGGACAGCAATCGTCCGAGTATCGAGACAGAAACGGCGCGGGAAGCGACCGAAGCGATCCATAAAGTTTGGCGCGACGGTCAGGGCACAGCAAGGGTCGAGATAGAACATGAAAGTTTATCTCCGGACGATATGACCGCGTCGGAACGCGACCTGATACGCCGGCAAAAATCCGATCGCGACTGATATTGTCGCAACCTATCTGTCAAAACGCTCGGACAAGGCGGCATCCCGGGCATCAAGGAAGACATTGAGCGCGTCATCGACACCACCGGCTTGGTCGTCGAAAGACCAGACCCAGATATTGGGATTGATGGTGTTGATGCGCTTCTGGATGCGGTAAACCGCCTGCAGGTCGCCAATCCAGTCCATCGCCATCGCATAGCGGTTGAGAATACTCTGGCTGGTGGGAAAGCGTTCGATCAAATCCTCGAAACCGCGCACCACCAGATCCGGGTCGCATAATGTTTCCGAGACATCATGGCTGCCCACGCCCGCCTGGATCGAATAGATGAAGCCGTAAGCACCAGCCCCGAAACGATCCTCGGTCACGGACAGAGCACGGCGTGCAAACACCTCCAGATCATTCGGTCCCCTGCCCACCCATCGCGGCAGAAGAATGATGCCATGATCCGCACAGAGGTTGAGATTATAACGATCCAGCATCCAGACACGTTCAAACGCGGCATCGACTGCGTCTCGCGGCCGCTCGACGACATCGATCGCCAGATGATAATCAGCCGTTTGCCAAAGCAACGAACTGCCCGCGACATCGGCACAGGCATCGAGAACCTGTCGCGCCCGCATGCGATGGTCAGAATAACCACCCCACTGCTCGTCGCTTGTTTCATCGACGACGTCCGCCCCCCGGCTTTCATCGGAGCACCGGATCAGCGCGTTGGCGAGAAGCCCCGCCATATGGGGTGAATGCCGGGTCTCGAAGGCGGCGAAAAACGGGGCCAAATAGGCGCGTTGTGCCTGAGGTTCCACCGGCGCGGGATCAAGAATTCGCCGCATCAGCGCCTCGTGCAGCGCGCAGCCGCTCGGCAGCGTCACATCGGCTGCATGAGCAGACAGGAACAGAGGTTCGAATTTTTCGAATTCCCCCGAGGCCTTTATGGCTTCGACGGCACGTGCCGTCATTTCATGCTCGCCAAGCTCGTCCCATGAAGACGCGATCCTGAACTGTCGTTTCGCCATCAGGGCCTGACGCTCCTTACGCTCCTGCCGGTCCTCGAAAAAACCGCGCACCGACCGGATGCCGTCTGAGACAAGACGAATAAGCGGCATGGGGATTTCCTTGCAATGTCGACAGGAACGCTTTGGCCGATCCTTTCGATCGGCTTCAGCATAGTTTCAGGTCAGCGATTTAGCGCGCCGTCCCTGTTCTTCAATCATCGACCACCGGCACCCTCGCCAAAAGAAAAAGCCCGGCATGACGCCGGGCTCCCTGAATATTCGATGCTCAAGCCGAAATGGCTTAGCTGCCCTGCTGGAAGTAGCTGAACTTGCCGTCCGGGCCCTTCTTCCATTCGTACATGACGTAACCCGGAAGCTTCGGGTCACCCTTTTCGTCGAAGGAGATGTCGCCGAGAACGGTCTTGAACGAACCTTCCTTCAGCTTTGCGGCAACGGCTTCCGCATCGTCCGCGCTGCCCGCAGCCTTGATGCCTTCAGCGATCAGCTGAACGGCGGCGTAGGAGTAGAGCGTGTAGGCTTCCGGGTTGAAGCCGGCGGCCTTGAACTTTTCGACCAGTTCCTTGTTTTCCGGGCGCAGTGTCGGGTCCGGGCCAAAGGTGTTGAGCGTGCCTTCGACGGCATCGCCGGCGATCGAGGCGAGTTCGTTGGAGACGATACCGTCACCCGAAACGAGCGTTGCCTTGAGGCCCTGATCCTTTGCCTGACGGATGATCAGGCCGGCTTCGGTGTGAAGGCCACCCCAGTAGATGATCGAAACGCCGGCTTCCTTCATCTTGGCGATGAGGGCGGAAAAGTCCTTGTCGCCGGTGTTGACGCCTTCGCGGACGACTTCCTTCTTGCCGGCTGCGTTGTAGGCCTTCTGGGTTTCGTTAGCGAGGCCTTGGCCGTAAGGCGTCTTGTCGTCGATGATGGCGATCTTGGCATCGGCGAACTTGTCGGCGAGGTATTTGCCGGCAACGCCGCCCTGCTGGTCGTCACGGCCGCAGGTGCGGAACGTGTTCCACAGGCCGCGCTCGGTGAAAACCGGGTTGGTCGCAGCCGGTGTCACTTCGAGAATGCCGTTTTCGGCGTAAACTTCAGACGCCGGGATGGAAACGCCCGAGTTGAAGTGACCGACCACGTATTTGACGCCGTCAGCGACGAACTTGTTGGCGACAGAAACGCCCTGCTTGGCGTCCGAGACGTCGTCACCGAGTGCGATCGTCAGCTTTTCGCCGTTGATGCCGCCGGCAGCATTGATGTCTGCGATGGCCTGTTCGGCACCCTTCTGGAGCTGTGCACCGAATGCGGCGTTCGGGCCGGTCAAAGGACCGCCGACGGCGATGACGATGTCAGCCCAGGCGTTGCCGCCAAAGGCAACCATGGCCGTCAGCGCAACAGCGGAAAGAAGAGACTTCTTCATTGAATAACTCCCAGTTATTTAAAAGGTGAGCGGTTTTTTGGGATCCAGCGCGACACCCACCATCGCCACGCCGGAAAGCTGTTCCACCTTTTGGTGTGTTATTGTTATTGTTCAAACCGATCTGAATTCAGATTAGACCGGCTGTCAATCTTTGTTCTTCCACGAAAACGCGGAGGTCGGCTCGTAGAGCCAGTAATAGTTCTGGACCATCTGTTTGGTGCGGCGAATGCGGAAACCGGCAAGCGCAAAACCAAGCAGAAGAACGAGATCCAGACCGAAATAGAAGGCATTGATGAACGGCCCCTGGAACAGCGCGTAATGCAGAAACTGCATGGCGCAGGCCAGAAGCACCGCATAGATCACCACTTCGCGATAACCGCTCCAGCCTTCGGCTGCCGCCTTGCCGGCCCGCCATGCGGTCCAGAAACCGAGCAGCATCACGATGCCGCGAAGAAAGTAGCGAACCGTCGTATCGTTTTCGAAAAACAGGCCCTGCATGTCAGTTTTCCCCCATGGAGAGGTCAAGAAGAATTGCGCTCAATGCCGGCCTCCTTCGAGATAGGCGGCACGAACTTCCGGATTGGCCAGCAATTCCTTGCCGGAACCCGACATCGTCACGCGGCCGTTGACCATGACATAAGCCCGGTCCGAAAGCTTCAGTGCCGCAAAGGCGTTCTGTTCGACGAGGAAGACGGTCAGCCCCTCTTCCTTGTTGAGCTTCTTGATCGCCTCGAAAATGCCCTTGACGATCAGCGGTGCAAGACCGAGCGAAGGCTCGTCCAGCAGCAACAGCTTCGGACGCGCCATCAGCGCGCGGCCTATCGACAGCATCTGCTGTTCGCCGCCCGAAAGCGTGCCGCCACGCTGGCTCTGACGTTCCTTCAAGCGCGGGAACATCGCAAACACCTTTTCGACGTCCTCTTTAAAGAATTTGAGGTTGTCGAGATTGGCGCCCATCTGCAGATTTTCCAGCACGGTCATGCGCGGAAAAATGCGGCGGCCTTCCGGCGACTGGGCAATGCGTTTGCGGGCGATCAGGTGTGTCGGCAGCTTGGTGATATCCTCGCCGTCGAAAATGACCTGACCGTTTTTCGCCTGCGGAGAACCGCAGATGGTCATCATCAGCGTCGACTTGCCGGCACCATTGGCGCCGATCAGGCTGACGATCTCGCCCTGGTTGACGTCGACATCAACGCCGGAGAGCGCACGGATATTGCCATAGAAGGTTTCGACACCCTGGACTTTCAGAAGGGGTTCACCGGCCATCAGACGGTCCCTCCTTCGACAGTTCCGTGGTCGAGCTGTTCCTCGATTTGTTCAACTTCTTCATCCTCGACGCCGAGATAGGCTGCGATAACCTTCGGGTCGTTTTTCACATGATCCGGCGTGCCATCGGAAATCTTCTGGCCATATTCCAGAACCACGACATGGTCTGAAATCTCCATGACCACAGACATGTCGTGCTCGATCAGGAGCAGCGACGTGCCCTCGTCGCGAATGCCACGCAGAAGCGCGTTCAGCGTCAGCGATTCCTTCGGGTTGAGGCCAGCGGCCGGTTCGTCCAGGCAGAGCAGTTCCGGCCCCGTGCACATGGCGCGGGCGATTTCCAGACGGCGCTGCGCACCGTAGGAAAGATCACCCGCCGGATCGTCGGCGCGATCGATCAGATCGGCCTTTTCCAGCCAGTAGGTTGCCTTCTCAATCGCTTCCTTGGCAGCGGTCTTGTAGGCCGGCAGCCCCAGAAGGCCGAGGATCGTGTACCCCGAGGCCTTCATCAGCACGTTGTGCTGCGCAACCAGCAGGTTTTCCAGAACCGTCAGGCCGGAAAACAACCGGATGTTCTGGAATGTACGGGAAACCCCGGCCACCTTGTTGATCTCGAAATCGCGCAGGCGCTCCAGAAGGAACTCCTTGCCGTTCGAGCGCTTGAGCGTGAGCATGCCCATGGTCGGCTTGTAAAAGCCGGTAATGCAGTTGAACACCGTGGTCTTGCCGGCACCGTTCGGGCCGATCAGCGCGGTGATTTCGCCGCGCTTGGCTTCGAACGAGAAGTCGTTGATTGCCATCAGGCCACCGAACTTCATCGACAGGTGTTCGACCTTGAGGATCGTGTCTTTTATCATTGTATTCGTACCCGTCGCCATCAGCCGTGGCCTTCCTTGGTGAAGCTGCCAGAGACAGCTTTTCGCGTCTTCAGGAAGGCCGTCGGTTCACGGGTGCCGACGAAGCCACGCGGCTTGAACAGCATGACGATGACCATCGCCAGACCGAAGAGCAGCATGCGGTAGAGTTCAGGCGTGAAGTCAGGCCCAAAGATATGCTTCAGGAACTCCATTTCACGCAAAAGCTCGGTCCCACCGACCATGACAACCGCCGCAATAGCGATGCCGGTGAGCGAACCCATGCCGCCAAGAACGACGATGGCAAGAATGACCGCCGATTCCAGGAAGACGAAGCTTTCCGGAGACACGAAACCCTGACGGGCGGCGAAGAACGAGCCGGCGAAACCGCCGAACATGGCGCCGGTGGCAAACGCCGTCAGCTTGGTGGTGACGGTATTGATGCCGAGCGAACGGCAGGCGATTTCGTCTTCGCGCAGCGCTTCCCACGCACGGCCGATCGGCATGCGACGCAGGCGAATGGTGACATACGCCGTCAGCATGCACAGCGCCAGAATGATGTAGAACAGGAACATCTTGTAATAGACCGACGAGGACGGAAGCCCCCAAGCCTTGTTGAAGTTGTTCGCGGCACCGACATCGAAAGACCAGATGCCGAAGAACGATGCCTTGGCGATGCCCGAGACACCGAACGTGCCGCGGGTGACGTCGGTCCAGTTGATCAACACAAGCCGGATGATTTCACCGAAGGCGAGTGTCACGATCGCAAGATAATCGCCTCGGAGCCTCAGAACCGGGAAGCCGAGAATGACACCCCAGAGCGCGGCAAGAATGCCGGCCATCGGCAAAAGCAGCCAGAAGGAAAAGCCGAAATAGGACGACAGCAACGCGTAGGAATAGGCCCCGACCGCATAGAAGGCGACGTACCCCAGATCAAGCAGACCGGCGAGACCTACGACGATGTTAAGGCCCCAGGCGAGCATCACATAGATGAGGATCTGGATGCCGAAATTGTCGACATATTTCAGCGAGCCCTGACGACCGAAGATCATCATCGCCAGGAAGGGATAGCAGAGCAGGAAAACCAGCGCGATTTTGAGGAAATGCTTGTGGAAGAAGCTTTTCTCTTCCGAAATTTCCAGAACGCCGGTTTTCGCCTTGGCAAGCTTGCGCTTGTCGAGATGCGGCTTGATGAAGCCGACGGTAATAAAACGTCCGACGGCGGCAACGATGACGAAGACCGCCAGCAGGCCCCAGCGGGTGCGCCAGACCAGCTGATTGTTGATGTCCTGATAGGTTTCGATACCGACGAAGACGAGGAACATCAGGAAGGCAATGATGCCGGCAATGGCACCTTCCTTGACGGCCTTGGCCATGACGTCCTCTTGAACGTTCACAGATACGTTTGCCATTTTACACCTTCTCCACTTCCGGCCGGCCAAGGATGCCGGTGGGCTTGAAGATCAGCACGATGGCGAGGATGGCAAAGGTTGCGACATCCTTGTAAGCAATCGAGAAATAGGCTGACCACAGGCTTTCGATGAGACCGATCAGCAGGCCGCCGAGAACGGCGCCCGGCAGCGAGCCGATGCCGCCGAGAACGGCTGCGGTAAATGCCTTCACGCCCGGAATAAAACCGTCGTTGAAGCCGGCGACACCATAATACATCAGGTACATGGTACCGGCGACGGCCGCGAGTGCCGCACCCATGACGAAGGTGATCGAGATCGTGCGGTCGACATCGACGCCGAGCAGCGCCGCCATCTTGCGGTCCTGCTCGGTGGCACGCTGGGCGCGACCAAGCGGCGTCTTGTTGACGATGTACCAGAAGGCGAACAGCAGGATCGAGGTGATCACCACGATCAGAATCTGCTTCAGCGAAATGGTGATATTACCGATGTGGTAGACATCCGTCACCAGCGGCGGGATCGGCTTGTTGCGCGGGCCCTGCGTCACCTGGATGAAGTTCGACAGCACGATCGACATGCCGATCGCGGTGATCAGCGGAGCGAGCCGGAACGAACCACGCAGCGGACGATAAGCGATGCGCTCGATCGTCCAGTTCCACAAACCCGTCATCAGCATGGCGATGACCAGCATCAGCAGAAGCGCCAATGCAACCGGGATGCCGGCAAAGAACGTGGTGAGAATGAGGAAGGCGATCAAAGCAGCAAAACCGCCGAGCATGAAGATATCGCCGTGGGCGAAGTTGATCATGCCGATAATGCCGTAAACCATCGTGTAACCAATTGCCACGAGGCCATAGATCGATCCGAGAGTCAGCCCGTTGGCGAGCTGCTGGATAAAATATTCCATGTAGTTTCCCCTGGATGCAGTCCTTGGTCGGCCGCATCTCTTCGTGTCAGTGTCCCTTAAGGGATCTTCAATTTTTTTGATTCCTACCCGTTTCAATAGAAATGTGAAGTGCAAAATAAAGAGGCAGAAAAAATTTAGTGAGCTTTTGCTCAGGATGGCGCAATTACGCTCATTGGTGCTAAAAAAACGGCACGAACGTCACAAAATCTGTGCGTAAATTAGATGTAGAGGCACCGGTTAGCGCCTCAATAGTTTCATTAAATTGCAATTTCAGCGCGTACGGGCCTGACTTCCGTCGATGAATACCGACGTTAGCAGTTTATTCGCCGAATCCGCGCGTCATCGCATATTCGCGTCCGGCTTCACGCAATTCGTCAAAAACATAACCGGCATAGGAGCGCGGCACGAGAATCTCAAACGTATCAGTACCCGTGCGCGCCAGATTCCCGGCGACACGGCAGATCATCATCGGCGCGGATTCTCCTTCGGCAAAGGCGTCCGCATGCAGGTCGACAGCCACACATTTGGCGAGGATTTTGCGCACATCCGGGCCAGAGACAGCCATCAACACCTGACCATCGCTCTGCTCGGCGAAGGAAAGGCCCGGAACGGCGCCAAGCGACGCCGCAATCGCTCCGGCTTCGGCGTTCTGCGACACCAGCAGCCAGTCCGACGGACTGACCGAGCGGACGACGATGTTCTCGACCAGCGACAGCGCCTCCGCAACGGACGCCTCGTGACCGGCATGCGCCAGCGCCGAAAAAATCACCGGGCGACGTAAAACCGTCAGGTGGTTGGCGTTCGGGCTCGGCTCGTAACCACTCATGCGGTCTTCAAGAATGTGCCGGTGTGTAAAGGGAATCGACATCGGCGGCACCTCAGACATGCAGGTTCAGGTTTTCGGGATCAACGAATACGGGCGCGCAGACTTCTGCCAGGAATTCACTGCTGCGCACGGCATCCCAGACAAGGATCTTTTCGCCGATGCGTTCGCGCCCGGATTTCAACATGGCAAGCCCGATCCACTGGCCGACATGCGGCGAGAAGCAGGCGGAGGAGACGAACCCCTGCCCCGCCGTCATCGACGGCTCGACGCCTTCGCGCAGCAGTGCCGCACCGGCCTTCAAGGGCTTGTCGAGTTCGACAGGTTTCAGGCCAACCATCTGCAGACGGTCGGCAGCGGTGAGGCCATAGCGGGTGGAGAGACGCTTGCCGATAAAGTCCGGCTTGTTCTTCGACATCATTTTGCTCAAGCCCACATCGTCTGCGGTGGTGCGGCCATCGAGTTCGGAGTGGGTGACATGGCCCTTTTCGATGCGCAGCACATCCAGCGCCTCGACACCGTAAGCGCAAATGCCCTCGCCTCGTCCGGCCTCCATGATCGCATCGGCAACCGCCTCCCCGTAACCGGCTGGCACCGCCAGCTCGTAAGCCAGCTCGCCAGAGAAGGAGATGCGGAAAAGACGCGCGATCAACCCGCCCTTCAGTTGCACTTCGCGCGCGGCAAGGAAGGGGAAGGAGGCGTCAGAGAGATCGTCCTCCACCAGCTTTTGCAAGATCGCCCGAGACTTTGGTCCGGCCAGTGACATCTGCGCCCATTGGTCAGATGTGGACACGAAACACACGTCGAGATCCGGCCAGAACGTCTGCGAAGCAAATTCCAGATGTGCCATCACTTCGGCCGCATAAGCGGTGGTGGTGGTCAAGACGTAATGGTTTTCCGAAAGCCGGCTGGTGGTGCCGTCATCGAAAACGATCCCGTCCTCACGCAGCATCAGCCCGTAACGCGCCTTGCCGACCGGCAATTTCAGGAAGGCATTGGAATAGACACGGTTCAAGAATTCCGCCGCATCGCGACCAAAAATCTCGATCTTGCCCAGCGTGGAGACATCGCAAAGACCGGCATTCTGGCGCACGTTCAGCACTTCGCGATCAACGCTTTCGCGCCAGGTCTTTTCCTCACCCTGCACGAAATAGGCCGAGCGATACCAGAGCCCGCTTTCAAGGAAGGTCGCGCCGTTCTTTTTGGCCCAGCCATGCAGCGGCGAGGTGCGGATCGGCCGTGACTGTTCGGCCCGCGCCGTGCCGGCCAAGGCACCGAAGGAAACCGGCGTATAGAATGGACGATAGGTGGTGGTGCCGACTTCCGCCGGCGAAACCCCGCGCATGCCGGCAAGCAGCGCCACGGCGTTGACATTGCCGAGCTTGCCCTGATCCGTTGCCATGCCACTGGTGGTGTAACGCTTGGCATGTTCGACATGGC
This sequence comes from Endobacterium cereale, assembly GCF_009617585.1. Lineage (GTDB taxonomy): Bacteria > Pseudomonadota > Alphaproteobacteria > Rhizobiales > Rhizobiaceae > Neorhizobium > Neorhizobium cereale. Next base: position 420,209 of record NZ_WIXI01000051.1, read on the forward strand.
CGAACCCTTCGCGGGTAGCGAGCGCCAGATCATCGACATGGACGTCGTTCTGGAAATCGACAAACGCCTTTGACCGTGCCCCCGGCACATACCAGAGCGGCGCAAACGACGGATCGTATTCGCCCTCCACTTCCGGCGTGTTGACATGCCCGACCAGACGGCCAACGGCTTCCACCGCCGCATGCGCCTTGACCGCGCCATCACGAAGGCATTCGGAGACTGTGGCATGGCCCGCAGCAGAACCGGCAGCGGCAAACAACGGCCCGACATCCGGCACCAGAAAAGCCTGCGCCTCATCCGACCAAACAGGTCTGGCGCCACGCTGGCACATCAGATGAACGATCGGCGACCATCCACCGGACATGGCCAGCGCATCACAATCGATCATCTCGTCATAACCGAACCGGTTGGTCATGATACCCGACAGGCGTTTACCGCCCTTGGTATCAACGATCGAACCGCTGCGGATGACGCGCACACCATAAGGCGCAAAATCCGCAGAGGCGGCACGACTATCGATGATCGCAGCAATATTGACACCGCGTGCCGAAAGATCGGCGGCGGTGCGATAACCCGATCCGCCATTGGTGAACACGGCGACCTTACGGCCCGTCGCAACACCATAACGATTGAGATAGGTGCGCGTCGCATCGGCCGTCATGATGCCGGGGCGATCATTGCCGCCGAACACCAGCGGCCGCTCTTCCGCACCTGAAGCCAGAATGGCGCGACCGGCAGCGATACGCCACAGCCGTTCAACCGGCTTGTCGGCGCTCGGTACGGCCAAATGTTTCTGCACTTTTTCGACAGCGCCAAAAACCATGTCGTCATACCAGCCGAACACGGTGGTGCGCGGCATGATCGTCACGTTTGGCATATCAGCCAGCTCGGCAATCGTCGCCGCCGCGAAATCAGGCGCCGAAACGCCACCGATCATCGCCGTTTCGGAAAGCAACGAACCGCCCAGGCGAAAATCCTGCTCGGCAAGGATGACACGCAGACCAGCGCGGCCAGCGGTCAAGGCAGCCATCAGGCCAGCAGGACCGGAGCCGACCACCAGCAGATCACAATGCGCCCAGCTTTTTTCGTATCGGTCGGGATCGGCTTCCATCACCGCCTTGCCGAGACCGGCAGCGCGGCGAATGACCGGCTCGTAAACCTTCTCCCAGAAAGCCGCCGGCCACATAAAAGTCTTGTAGTAGAAACCGGCGCCCAGCATCGGCGACAGCGCGCCGTTGATCGAACCGATATCGAAGTTCAGCGATGGCCAGGCATTCTGGCTGCGCGCCACCAGACCGCTGTAAAGCTCGGCAACGGTCGCCCGCGTGTTCGGCTCGGTGCGGGCATCCTTGCCGATCGTCACCAGCGCGTTCGGTTCGGATGGTCCCGCCGTTACCGGCCCACGCGGACGGTGATATTTGAAACTGCGGCCCATCAGCATCTGGTCGTTGGCCAGAAGCGCCGAGGCGAGCGTATCTCCTTCAAAACCCTTGTAGGTTCGGCCATCGAACGAAAATTTGACGACACGGCTGTGATCGACCAGCCCGACATTAGCGATACGGGAAGAAGTCATGCTGCATCTCCCGTCGCCGCTTCGCGTGCATCGGTCACGGCAAAAACCTCGTGGGTGAGATTATCGCGCTCCACCACCAGCCAGCGGCGGCAGCCAGCCACATGATGCCAATATTCGCGAATGGCGCCGCGTGGATTTTCACGCAGATACACATAAGCATGCCACGCCTCTTCCGAGGCGGCAGCCTCCGGCCTTTCCGGCACGGCATCGCCGCGGATGGAAAACTCTTCCTTGGGTCGTCTTCCGCAGTGCGGACAGGTGATCAGGCTTGCCATCAGTAAAATCTCGGTCGATGCATCATCAATGAATGTTCGGCTGCGGGCCCTTGCCCGCCTCGTCCACCGCATAACCGCGTTCGAAACGGTCGAGCCGCAGGGCGCGCGCCACATGGTGCGGCTCATTCTTCGCGATCAGGTGGGCAAAACAGAAACCGGAGGCTGGTGTCGCCTTGAAACCGCCGTAACACCAGCCGGCGTTGAGATAGAGGTTTTCGATCGGCGTGCGGTCGATGATCGGCGAGCCATCCATCGACATGTCCATGACGCCACCCCAGCTGCGCAAAACCCTCAGCCGTGAAAGGCCGGGGATCAGCGACACGCCCTCTTCCATCGTCGATTCGACGATGGCGAGATTGCCGCGCTGTGCATACGACGAATAATAGTCGATGTCGGCGCCAAACACCAAGCCGCCCTTGTCCGACTGCGATATATAAAAGTGTCCGCCGCCGTAGACGATGACATTGTCGATCACCGGCTTGATGCCTTCAGACACGAAAGCCTGCAGCACATGCGTCTCGATCGGCAGGCGCAGATCAGCCATACGCGCCGTTTCGGAAGAATGCCCGGCCGTTGCCAGCGCCAGCTTGTTGCAGCCGATAAAACCCTTTGAGGTTTCGACACCCGTCACCCCGCCCTTTTCGTCGCGGCGGATAGCCGTCACTTCGCAATGCTGGATGATATCGACGCCGTGGCTGTCGGCACCACGCGCATAACCCCAGGCGACCGCATCATGACGCGCCGTGCCGCCGCGCTTCTGCAACAGGCCGGCCTTGATCGGGAAACGGGCGTGATCGTAGTTGAGGTAAGGCATCATCTTCTGCAGGTCTTCGCGATCCAGCAGTTCGGCATCGACACCATGCATGCGCATGGCATTGCCGCGCCGCGCAAAGGCGTCGCGCTGGCCGTCGGAATGCGCCAGCATCATCACGCCGCGCTGGCTGACCATGGCATTGTAGTTGAGATCGGCCTCCAGCCCTTCCCAGAGTTTTAGCGAAAACTCGTAGAACGGAATATTTCCCTCGAGCAGATAGTTGGAGCGCACGATCGTGGTGTTGCGGCCAACATTGCCGGAGCCGATATAGCCCTTTTCCAGGACGGCGATGTTCTTGATGCCGAATTCCTTGGCCAGATAATAGGCCGTCGAAAGACCATGCCCGCCTCCGCCGACGATAATCACATCATAATGCGGTTTCGGCTGCGGTTCGCGCCAAACCGGTTTCCAGCCACGATTGCCCGACAGTGCTTGGCCGAGAATGGAAAGGGCGGAATAACGCATGCGAAGGTCCTGTTTTCAAACGCGGCCAACATGCGCATAAGCGCGTCCAAGAACAAGCGCAAACCCGGTCACAACATTCTGTTTGCGACCATTTTTCACGGCCCACAGCAGAAAGACACGTTTTTCACGCTGCAAAACCCCGTGGACGTTTTCGCGGCCGGTTTCAACCTTTTCAATCGCTTGAGTCCGAGTTCATCCACGCATTCCCGGTCTCACTTAAAATCCCGTCTGTTCAACCTCGTCAAAGGAGACGACAGATGACAGACCGCACGACCAATCTCTCAATGCCCTATATCCTTCCCTCGCAGGCGCAGAAACACGTTACCCATAACGATGCCTTGCAGACGCTTGATGCCGTAATCCAGTTGGCTGTCGATGGCGATGCAACGGCCCCTCCGCCAGCGCCCGCAGCGGGTGCGCGTTTTCTGGTCGCCGGCGGCGCAACGGATGCCTGGGCCGGTCATGACGGCCACATCGCCGTCTGGCAGGATGGCGCGTGGCTGTTTGCAGCTCCGCGGGAGGGTTGGGTCGCCTGGTTCAGGGGCGAGAAGAAACTGAAAATCTTTCATGACGCCGCGTGGAGCGAGCTTGACCAGGGCAATGCCAGTCCCACCATGATTGGCATCAACACCAGCGCCGATGATTACAATCGTCTTGCCGTGGCCTCGCAGGCCAGCCTGTTCACCCATGTCGGCCAAGGTCACCAGGCAAAGATAAACAAGGCCACAGCCGGCGATACCGCCACCTTGCTCTTCCAATCCAACTGGATCGGCCATGCGGAAATGGGACTTGCCGGCGACAACGAATTTTCGATCAAGGTGAGCGACGGTACGGCCTGGCTGACGGCCCTCAAAATTCGACAGAACGGCATAGTGGACCTGCCGCAGCGACCGATGGGACGTGCCTACAAAAATGATGGCACCGTCTCTCCCCTTCCAAACAGTGACAGCGGTTTCACTATCCTGGATCAGGCTCATGGGGGTGTAGCGCTCGGGTCCAAGTTGAACAATGGCGACCGAGCACTGGCAGTCCCTGTCGAAGGACGTTATCAGCTCTCACTCATGGCCACGTCGATTTCGGCGTCCGGATACGCCATCAGCCTCATGCGCAACAAATCGGAGATTATCTTCAGTCTGTGGTTCCCGACGGCCGCGCCGCTGACGCTCTCGCACACTCAGGTCGTCACCCTGGCGGCCGGTGACGAGCTTAGCCTCTACCATGCCGGAACGGCGCAGATTTATAACGCGGCAGCCGCGACCCAACTGACGCTCGCAATGCTCTGAACGCTTGCCTTCGTTTGGACTCATCGACCCGCCAAAGTGGTAGGAACAACCACAACCCACGGGAAACGTGAGCACAAAAGACATCGCGTAAAATTTGAATCAAGGCTGTCATGAAATTGCTGCAATGCAAAAATATCCCAATGAATTCATGGCAGCCTTAATTGATCACTAATCAAGCGGGTTGAGCAGTCCTGAGTTTGTGTTATATCGGGACGTAGACAAACGATTGAAAACATAGATAACGCGGGGGAACGTCGTGAGCATATCCGATCTCCACAAAAGCGCAGACTATGCCACCGTCCGGAGTCGCGAGCCCTTCGCGGTTGCGAAAAGCAACAGTCGCGCCGTTGCATCCTCTAAACCCCGGCTGAAATCCGGCCACCTCGTCGCCAAGCGTGTGGTGGATATTTCCGTCTCTCTGATGGCCCTCATCGCGCTGGCACCGCTGCTATTGGCGGTTGCGGTTTTGATCAAGCTCGACAGCCCCGGCCCGGTTCTTTTCCGGCAGACGCGCTGGGGCAAGGATTGCAGCAAGATCAGGGTCTACAAGTTCCGCTCCATGCGCACCGACCTCGGCGACTCCACCGGTGTTGCGCAGACGATCAAGAACGATCCGCGCATCACCAAGCTCGGCGCTATCCTGCGCAAGACCAATATCGACGAACTGCCGCAGCTCCTGAACGTGCTGAAGGGCGACATGTCGTTCGCGCTCCAATGGGCGCATCTTGCGCTCCGCCGGGTGCATCTGGCGCTCCGGATGGCGGGCGGCATCGAGCGCGCGCTGGCGGCGACGGATTTCTTCGAGTGGATTGAGCTGTCCGGCCGGCTGCGGTGTTGCCTTCTGCGTCGCCTGCTGTGGAGCTGGCTGCTCGCTGTAACGGCGCTGTTCACGGCCATCACCCTGACTTTCACCAGCCTGACGTTCGCGTGCCGACGAATGCATCAGCCCTTCGATCCGTGCCTCGAGCCCTTCGATCGTACGGTTGAGCGCGTCCAGAGAGGACGTCTCGCCGCGACGGGATGGCGTGGGTCGTGATCCGTTCATGGTCTCGCTCGCTTCGACAGCGCGGATTGCAGGAATCCGCTGATTGGTATTCGCCGACGATGCCGGGTTGAGCGACATCGCAGGTTACCACTCCTGAAGAGAATGCCGGACAGGACTTTCCTCAACCTTGAGTGGTTGCGGCTTCCTCATAAGACAACGCGAGACAAAAGAATGAGGTGCGCCACGACTAGTTCAGAGCACACAATCCACCAAACGTGGTAAACAGCCGGTTAATCCCGGTAGGGTTTTTTAACTTCTGCTGTTTTAAACGGGTTTTCAGGCGCTTTGCTGCCGTTGTCCCGCATCGAGGCAAGATTGTCGCGGTTGCGAAATTGACCCGGTTTTTCGGCTGGTGTTACGGTCCGCGCTGCGCGATTTTGAGAAGTGGTGAACATGACAATGCAATCCGCCCAGCCTGCCCCGACCGTCAGCGGTTTGCGTATTGCATCTCGGCAGTTGCAATTGACCTTGCGTCTGCTGTTTCGTTTCTGGCCGCAGCTGGCAGCGCTCTGGCTTCTCGGCTTTACCGGCAATCTTCTTCTCAACGAACTCGCCGCCCTGATCGGCCGCTGGAACTCGCTGGCCGGTCTGTCCATGCTGGCTCTTGTCGTCCTGTTGAAACTGGTGGTCATCGTCGGCCTGTTTGAAACCGTACGTCCGGGACTGCCGACGCTCGATGCCGCCTCGCGTGCTCCGGCAGCCCAGCCGCAGATGCGGCAAGATGGCCGGACAAATTTCGTCACCGCGCTTGCCCTGACGCTGGTGCCGTTTTTCGCCTTTTACGCGGCATGGGGGTTTCTCTCCGATACGGTTCGGGATTATTCGCGCCTGTCGCTCGATCTCTTCATGGCGGGCGAGGCGACCGGTCTGTTGAAAGTCAGTGGTGGCGCCTGGCTGTTCGTGTCGGTTGCCGCAGCGTGGGCGTTAAGGCGTTTCGCCAAGTTCATGCACAAGCGCTCGAAAACCTCGATCTGGCCGATCGTCATCGTCATCTGCGAGGCGAACTGGGCCTTTGTCGGCCTGTTCGTGGTGTCGGAGTGGCAAAGCGAAATCCGCGCCTGGTTCAGCCACCTGCCGGACACGATCGGCCATTTCCTTGGCCTGCTGCAGCCGGTCGGTGAAGCCTCTGCCCAGACAAACGTTGCGACACCCCCGGAGATGACGTCGGCTCCGATCGGCCAGCAGATAAAGGGCGTTTTCCTTTATGCGCTCTATCCCGTGGTCTGGCTGACGCTCGCCGCACTCATCTACGGTTACGACATCAACGGTGAGCCGCAGATCGGTGAGGGCCGGCTGTCCCGTGCCGTCTCACGCTGGCAGGCTTTGCCCAAGGCGGCCCGCGATTTCATCGCGCATTTCATCGCCGGTACGATGAAACGGTATCGGGCTCTGGCAGAAGGTGTCGGCCTTGCGCTCGGCTCAGGCATTGGCCTGCTGCTGTTCGCCATCGTTTTTTACCGCCTGCTCGATTGGGGTGCAGCCTGGGCCTGGTTCGGCCTCACGCAACTCATCGGCCCGCATGAGCTTCAACTCTGGCAGATTTTTGCCCAAGGCATTTCGGTATTGTTCGGCACGCCCAGTGCGCCGGGTGATGGCCTTTTGATCATGCCGATCAAGGTGTGCCTGCTGGCCGCCACGCTGGAGGTCGGTTTCGCGCAGGGGCGCGAATGGCGTCGCCGGGCGTCTTGAAGTCCCGGGCAGCGTGCACTTAAAGCCCGAGCGGCAGCGAAATCGCTTTCGGGCGTGATGCGGAAAAGCTCAGTTGTGCGGCGAGTTTTGGTGCCGCATCGGCAGGCACCACGAATTTTTCCTCGATCATGACAGCGCTGCTCTTTTTCGGCGGCGTCAGCGAGGTTATGCCGCAGCCGTTGACCGGATCGGCTTTCGGCTCGAGATCGCGGCTGATATCGTTGGACAGTGACACCTCCAGCGGCAGCCAGCGACGGCCGGTGTCGTCGGTCAGGCTCACCTGGCATTGGCCCCAGTTCTTGCCGATATCGTCATGCGCGGTTGCCACCAGCCGCACCACGATCAGCCGCATCGCACCGGGAAATTTCTGCGCCGTATCACGCCCGTCACCGATCAGCCGCACATTTTCCAGTCGCCAGAGCGCGCCGGCATAATCGAGATTGCCATTGCCGGTGAGAATCTCGCTTTCGCTAAGGCGAGAATATTCCTCGATATTACGCCAGGCATTGATGCGGAAAGCAACCACCAGCAGCACCGGCAGGCTCGCCAGCGAAAGCCAGAACCACTTTCTTTCGCGGTTAGATGCCATTCTTGCCGAGCTCCATTTTTTCACGCAAAACGATGCCGTTCTGCTCCAGCGTTATGGCAAGTTCATCCTCGAGCTGCGGTCCATATTGCCGCGAAAGCAGCAGCGTCATGTCGCGCGTTTCTTCCTTCGGCATTTCGAAAATGTAGATGCCGGTGGTCGGCAGCCCGGGCTGGACCGTTTTGGCCGAAAGCACATTCGGCGCCGCCTGGGCACGCTGTGACTGGTGATAGAGGCGGCCCGACGTGCCGATGATCGTTGCACCCCGCACCGGCATGGTTTCGCGCATCGCCTGCAACTCTGCGGACACGATGACCCATGTGCCGGAACTCTGGCGCTCGACGGCGCGCCCGAACTGGTCCCAGGCAAGCGTTTTCGCTTTCTGCACCTGCCGGATCTGCGCACTGAACACGGTACCGGACACCGTCTCTCCCTGCCGTCCTTCGGTCCTGATCGGCCCGGTCAACATTGCGTAAGGTGGTGTCGTTGCCTGCAGCGCGGCCAGCACCGTCATCGACACGGCGATTACGACGATGAGGAAAACAAGGCGCATCAGGGTTTTGCCTCTGCTGCCGGAATGGGTGCAGGGGCGGGCGCCAATGGCAGCGTCACCTGCGCCACGCTGCCGGCCGAAAACCAGCCCGGAGCGGCGTAGAGATTATCACGCGGCTTGAACTTTTCACCCTCGACCTTGACCTTCAGTTCTTTCGGCAATGTCAGGTCGGCCGGCACCTGCCAGACGGCTTTCACCGCCTCCGGCATCATCGGCTGCATGTCCCACAAAATGTCCTTGTCGCGCATCAGATAAAATTGCGGTTTTGGCGCATTGGGAATGTTCTGAAGCCTGATCAGGTCGCGATAGATGTTCGAACTCTCGGCCGAGAGATTTTCCAGTACCATGTCGATGGCTACCACCTGCTTGCCCGGTGCGATATGGGATCCGTTCGGCATCTCGCCGCCAATGACGCCGGCACTCAGCGATACTTTCCAGCGCCCGGCATCGACGGGTGTCGCGATCGCCACCTGCGGAATGATCTCCGCCTGCCGTTTTTCATAGAGCGAATAACCGAGCGAGATCGCCGCCGCCAGCAGACCGCCAATCCCCGCCAAAAGCTTGGTCAGCATGGCCTTGTTGGTTTTTCGGCTGATCGGCTTGAGCATGAATATCCAGTCCTCGGGCGAGGCAAGTGTCAGAGCAATGTCCGGCCGAACCATGGTGGCTTTGCAGTGCGAGGACCTGCACTCGAAACCGTGAGAGATTTAGCATCGCGCCCGTGATTGTCCACCTCTTCGGCTTCTGCTTGACCGCAACGCGATAGAGGCATATTGACAAAAGTCATCAGATGACTTGATGAAATAGATACATGCAGACACTGAGCAAATCCAGCCTCACAGAGAGTGCCGCGCAAGCGATCCGCAGCGAGATCACCTCCGGCCGCTGGGCAATCGGCGCGAAACTGCCCAATGAGGCAAGCCTGTCGGCCACGCTCTCGGTCAGTCGCGGTACGGTGCGCGAAGCTGTGCGGGTTCTGGTTGCGCAGGGGTTTCTCGAAACCCGGCAGGGCTCAGGCACCTATGTACTGTCCAGCACCGACACATCAAAAACATTCGACATGGCCCGCCGCACCAGCCTGCGCGACCAGTTCGAGGCGCGCTGCGCGCTCGATGTCGAGTCAGCGCGGCTGGCGGCGCTGCGCCATACGCCTCAGGTGATCACCGATCTGCGCCGCCTGCTTGCCGAGCGCGGCAACTACAAAGGCGGCGACAGACAGGAATTCATCGCTCGCGATCTCGCCTTCCACAAGGCCGTCATCGCCGCATCCGGTAATCGCGCCCTCATGGAAATCTACGATTTCTTCTCGGCCACCATCTCGGAAACCATCGAGGCTACGATCTCGGCGGAAGTGCCCGAACCCGACATGCAGGCGCATGCCGATATCATCGATGCCATCGAAACCGGCAATCCCGATGCGGCTTCAGCAGCCGTGCGCCGGTTCATGGCTCCCGTCTTTTCCGCACTGGATACATTGTTGCAGTCATGACAACTTCCTTGCACACCTCCGTCGCCCAAGCTTCGCAAGAGGGGTCGGCACAAAGCCAGGCTGCCGCACAGCGGATGCCGTATAACCAATCCTCCGCAGGGCCGGCAGAAGAAGCCTCGTCGCACGAGATGCTCGTCGATCCCGTCGAGGAAACGCTGGTCGATGCCGAAGTCGATACCGTTCCGGTGCCGGCGCCACCGAAACTAGGCACGTTTGGCCGCGTGGCTCTTGGCGCGAGCCTCGTGCTGATTGCCTTCAACCTGCGCCCGGTCTTTTCCAGCGCCTCGGCGCTATTGCCGGAAATCCGTGCGGAAATGGGCTTGTCGGCGCTCGGCGCCAGCTTGCTCACCACGCTGCCGGTCGTCTGCCTCGGCGCCTTTTCGCCGCTGGCACCAAAGCTGGCGCAGCGCTTCGGATCAGAACGCACGCTGCTCGGTGTTCTGGTTCTTTTGGCACTCGGCACGGCATTGCGCGGCCTTGTCTCCGCGCCACTGCTGTTTTTCGGCACGGCGCTTGCCGGCGCCTGCATCGCTGTCGGTAATGTGCTTTTGCCCGGCCTCGTGAAACGAGATTTTCCGAAACAGGCCGCCCTGATGACCGGGCTTTACACGATGGCGCTCTGCGCCGGTGCCGCCAGCGCCGCCGGCCTGACCCTGCCGATCGAAAAGGCGCTTGACGGCTCCATGCATGCGGCACTTGCCGTCTGGGCGCTGCCGGCGGTTGCCGTCGCACTCCTCTGGCTGCCACAGGTGTTTCTGGCCAAGCGCCAGGCGGGCCGCAGCGGTTTTCGTGTCGAAGGCCTCTGGCGGGATCGCCTTGCCTGGAATGTCACCCTGTTCATGGGCCTGCAATCGGCGCTCGCCTACAGCGTTTTCGGCTGGCTCGTCCCGATCCTGCGCGATCGCGGTCTCGATGGCGTCACGGCCGGTGCCATCGTCTCCGCGTCGGTCATGGTGCAGGCGGCCTCCTGCCTCGTTGTCCCGCATATCGCCGTGCGCGGCAAAAACCAGAGCGTCATCAACGTCACGCTGTGCGCCTTCGCGGTTACGGCGCTGATTGGCCTTCTGTTCGCGCCGCTTTCCACCGTGTGGATATGGGCGGTTTTGCAGGGCATCGGTCAGGGCGGTCTTATCGCTGCCGCCATGACCGTGATCGTGCTGCGCTCACGCGATCCGCATGTGGCGGCGCACCTGTCGGGCATGGCGCAATGTGTCGGTTATCTGCTCGCCGCCATCGGGCCGCTGATCGTCGGCGTCATACGCGGTGCCACCGGCAGTTTTGCATGGTGCGCGGTGCTGTTCGTCGCGATCGGTTCGGTTGCCGCCTTCAACGGCTGGCGGGCAGGACGGGCGCTGCATGTGGAGGCGAAAACGGTGGAGACCGCCTGAGGTCGTCTGTAGGCTCAATCGTCGGAACATCGATCCAGCTTCGGTGATCGCGTGGTCAGAAGATCGCCGACGCGCGGTCCATGCAAGATCGTGCCATCCTCGCCACGTTTGTACCGCACGCCCACCTGGCAGGCATGCGGCGCCATGCCCCAGATCCAGCCGATCAGGTGCCTGTCCGTATGTGCGGGTGAATAAAGCGGCATGTTGTGACGCAAACCGTCCTCTTCGCCGAGATCGAGCGTACACATCACCGTTCCTTCGCCATCGTCCTCTTCATCGAGAACAGGCTCTGCCACATGGGTAATGCGGGGCATGACAGGCTCCACATGCACCAGTTCGCGCAGGCTCTGTGGCAGGTCGGTCAAGGGCGGAGCGGCGCGGTCATCGCTGGAATTTTCCGACAATGCCTCCTCTGGCGTCACGCGACGGAAATAATATTTGCTGCTGCCGATCGTGCCGCGACCACCGATCGCTGTGGCGATATTCTTCAGTTCGCCGAATTGCAGGAGAAGGGTTTCTCCGCCTGTGGGCATGACGAGCAGCTCGTCGTCACGCGCATCGCTTCCCAATGAATCACCGCGCAGCCGAATGTCGAGCACCAGCTTGATATCGCCATTCGCGTTGCGTTCGATCTTGTAAGGGCCGGCATAAGAACGCACCTCCGTCCGCTCGAATGTCTGGTAGTGGATACGCCAGAACAACAGCCGGTATTGGCCGCCCGGCTGGAGCGCCAGAAGGCGGTACCAGTCGCTGTAGGAGGAGAGATAAAGTCCGGTCAGATCATCGCCTGTTGCAGAATCGGCAAACATGTCGCGATAGGCATCCGGAATGGCTTGCACCAGCGTATTCGGTTCTTCGCCCTTCTTTTTCGGCGGATCCACCGCATCGCGTAAGCGATGGTGCATAGCTGCCGCATCCACCTTTTTGATCTGCAGCATCTGCATGGTCAGCAGCATCTGGTTGATCTCATAGGCCTCGCCGGTCGCCAGCAAGCCGTTTTCCTCCCGCGCAATCTTTTCCGTGGCGGCCGGGATCAGGCTTTCCAGCGCGCGCGTGTCACAGAGAAAACCGTTGAAGAAATCATCCAGCTTCCATGTCAGCACGTCCGTCTCTTTCGAGACGGGATCGAAATAGGCCACATCTTCTTCGGTATCCGTCAGGCGCCGGTAATAGAGAAGAATGCCGAATGGTGTCATGGCGATCGGCACGCGCACGGCAGCGCCGGGCGGCGAGATGATCCAGCGATCCAGTACCGGCTGCCAGATGCTTGGGTCGATGAGCGCCAGCTGCCGGTTGCCGTAAAAGCCGAACCCCTTGCGCTGCCATAGTTCAAGCAGGCTTGCCGGAAGGATGTCCCGATAACTCTCGATACGTTCTGCCGGTGCCGGCGTGACCTGCCGCGATGGCGGATGTTTTCTGGTGAATTTGTGAAGAGCCGGGCGGTAAAACAGCGAGCGCAAAAACTTGAACATCTGCAAAGGGCTCCAGGACGCGATCCCGCCAATATGGAGCCGTGGCGCCCGATGGCCATGCCCAGGGTATTTTCCCGCAAGTCAGGTCTAACGTGTTTGCCAAGGCGCCGGCCAGCACACGATCACGGACTTTTGGCTGGCCCCAACCGACCACCCGATGTTTCTCTCACGCCGTATCGATGAACCGAAAAACTCCCTTGTTACGGGATTGACGTTTACGCAAACGTCAATATTTTAGCGATGGAGTTTGCCGGTTACCACCGGCGCGCAGAGGAGGAGTTTGCGCATGCCCATCTACAAGGCCCCCGTTGAAGATACGCTGTTCATCCTGAACGACGTGCTCAGTCTCGAACGTTTCGGCAATCTGCCCGGCTTTGCCGATGCGACGCCGGACATGATCGAGGCGATCCTCGGCGAGGCCTCCAAGGTGGCGGAAGAAGCGCTTTTCCCGCTCAATCTGTCCGGCGATCAGGAAGGCTGCACCCGCAAGGATGACGGCTCGGTCACCGTACCAAAGGGTTTCAAGGAAGCCTACGACCAGTATTGTCAGGGCGGCTGGATCGGGCTTGCCGTGCCGGAGGAGTTTGGCGGGCAGGGGCTTCCCTACACGCTGCACGCCGCCGTTGGCGAATACATGTCGTCTGCCAACATGTCGTTGATGATGTATCCGGGCCTCACACAGGGCGCCATTGCCGCCATCCTCGTGCACGGCTCGGATGAGCAGAAGGCCACCTATCTGCCCAACATGGTCGGCGGCACATGGTCCGGCACCATGAACCTCACCGAACCCCATTGCGGCACCGATCTCGGCCTGCTGCGCACCAAGGCCGTGCCGCAGGGCGATGGCAGCTATAAGATTTCCGGCCAGAAGATTTTCATCTCGGCCGGCGAACACGGCATGACGGATAACATCATCCACCTCGTGCTCGCCCGCATCGAAGGCGCGCCTGAAGGCACCAAGGGCATTTCGCTGTTTATCGTGCCAAAATTCATGGTCGGTGAGAATGGCGCGCTGGGTGATCGCAACGGCGTCACCTGTGGCGCGCTCGAAGAGAAAATGGGTATCCACGGCAATTCCACCTGCGTCATGAACTATGATGATGCCGTGGGCTATCTCATCGGCGCGGAAAACAAGGGCCTGTCGGCCATGTTCGTGATGATGAACGAGGCCCGCCTCGGCGTCGGCCTGCAGGGCCTTTCGATCGCCGAGACCGCCTATCAGAACGCCGTCGCTTACGCCAATGAGCGTATCCAGGGCCGTTCTCTTTCGGGTGCGAAGGCACCGGATAAGAAGGCCGATCCGATCATCGTCCACCCGGATATCCGCCGTTCGCTGATGACGATCAAATCGTTCAACGAGGCTGGACGTGCCTTCCTTCTCTGGACTGCACTCAAATCCGACATCGCCCACCGCTCGCCGGATGAGGCCGAACGCCAGAATGCCGACGATCTGCTTGGTCTCGCCACGCCGATCCTCAAGGGCGTGCTGACCGACAAGGGGTTCGACCACGCCGTGATGGCGCAGCAGGTGTTTGGTGGCCACGGGTATATCGAGGAACATGGCATGAGCCAGTATGTCCGCGATGCCCGTATCGCCATGATCTATGAAGGCGCAAACGGCATCCAGGCGCTCGATCTGGTGGGTCGCAAGCTGGCGCTCAACGGCAGCCGCGCCGTCATGGCCATGTTCAAGGAAATCGGCGATTTCTGCGAGGAAAACCGCACTGACGAAGCGATGGCGCCCTACACCAAGGCATTGAAAAAAGGTCTCAACGACGCGCAGGCATCGACCATGTGGTTCATGCAAAACGCCATGGCCAAGCCCGATAATGCCGGCGCGGGTTCGACCGATTACATGCACCTGTTTGGCCTCGTGACGCTCGGCTACATGTGGGCCAAAATCGCCAAGGCCGCGCAGGAAAAGCTTGGCTCAGGGGATGCTCGCGAGGACTATCTGAAGAACAAGCTGGTGACGGCACGCTTCTTCATGGAGAAGGTGATGCCCGAAACGGCATTGCGCAAGGTGCGCATCGAGGCAGGTGCGGATAGCGTGATGGAACTGGCGGCGGAAGCATTCTGAGCCATTTGTAAGGACAAGGCGCGCGCAAGTGCCGACCCGAAAGGGAAAACGGGAGAGATGATACCATGACCGAAGTCTTCATTTACGACCACGTGCGCACGCCGCGCGGTCGCGGCAAGAAGGACGGATCGCTGCACGAAGTGCCGTCCGTCCGCCTCGCCGCCAAGACGCTGGAAGCCATCCGCGATCGTAACGGCCTGAATACTGAGACTGTCGATGACATCATCATGGGCTGCGTCGATCCGGTAATGGATTCAGGCGCCGTCATCCCCAAGGCTGCCGCTTTTGAGGCCGGGTATTCGACAAAAGCCCCCGGCATGCAGATTTCCCGTTTCTGCGCCTCCGGCCTCGACGCCATCAATTTTGGCGCCGGCAAGATCGCGGCAGGTTCGGATGACATCGTCATCGCCGGTGGTGTGGAAAGCATGTCGCGTGTCGGCATGGGCATGTCCGGCGGCGCCTGGTACATGGACCCGTCGGTCAACTTCCCATCCTATTTCATGCCGCAGGGCGTATCGGCCGATCTGATCGCCACCAAATACGGCTTTTCGCGCGATGACGTCGATGCCTATGCCGTCGAAAGCCAGAAGCGCGCCGGAAAAGCCTGGGATGCGGGTTATTTCAAGAATTCCGTCATTCCGGTCAAGGACCAGAACGGCATCACCATTCTCGACCGCGACGAGCACATGCGCCCGACAACGGACATGCCGGCGCTGGCCTCGCTCAACGCTTCCTTCCAGATGCCCGGTGAAATGGGCGGTTTCGAAGCCGTCGGCATTCAGGCGCATCCGGAAATCGAAAAGATCAACTATGTCCACCACGCCGGCAATTCGTCCGGTATCGTCGATGGCGCGGCCGCCGTGCTGATCGGCTCGAAGGCGGGCGGTGAAAGCATGGGCGTAAAGCCCCGTGCCCGTATTCGCGCCTTCGCCAATATCGGCTCCGATCCGGCTTTGATGCTGACCGGCCCGGTCGACGTCACCGAAAAGCTGCTGGCTCGCACCGGCATGACGATTGCCGATATCGACCTGTTCGAGCTCAACGAAGCGTTTGCCGCCGTGGTGCTGCGTTACATGCAGGCTTTCGACATTTCCCACGACATCATGAACGTCAACGGCGGCGCGATTGCCATGGGCCACCCACTCGGCGCCACCGGCGCGATGATTTTGGGCACGGTTCTGGATGAGTTGGAGCGCCGCGATCTCAACACCGCACTGGTGACGCTGTGCATCGGCGCCGGCATGGGCACGGCAACCGTCATCGAACGCGTCTGAGTATCGGGGAGGAGAAACGCATGACCTACAAGAACTTCACCATCGAAACCGGCGCAGACGGCATCGCTCTCATCACCTGGGACATGCCGGACAAGTCGATGAATGTCTTCACCGTCGAGGTGATGGACGAACTCGAAGCCCTGTTGAAGCAGACGGTGGAAGACGCCGCCATCAAGGGCGTCGTGTTCACCAGCGCCAAATCCTCCTTCTCCGGCGGGGCAGATCTCACCATGATCCGCGGCATGTTCTCCATGCTGCAGGAAGCCACGGCCAAGGATCCGGAAACCGCCAAACAGAAGCTGTTTGAAGTCGCCGGCCGCATGACCTGGCTGTTTCGCGCCATCGAAACCAATGGCAAGCCCTGGGTTTCGGCCATCAACGGCACCTGCATGGGCGGCGCGTTCGAACTGTCGCTTGCCTGCCACGGCCGCGTTGTCGCCAATGGCAAGTCGGTCAAGCTGGCACTGCCGGAAGTCAAGGTCGGCATCTTTCCGGGCGCCGGCGGCACCCAGCGTGTGTCGCGCCTCACCGATGCCCAGTCCGCCCTGCAGATGATGACGACAGGCCAGTCGCTCACCCCGCAGCGCGCAAAAGCCATGGGCCTCGTGGATCAGGTGGTCGAACCGGCCGAACTGGTGAATGCCGCCAAGCAGATGATCAAGGACGGACTGAAGCCCGTCGCCCCATGGGATGAAAAAGGTTTCAAAGCCCCCGGCGGCGGTGTGTGGACGCCCGCAGCCGCGCAGCTCTGGCCGGCCGCCCCCGCCATCCTGCGCCGCGAAACAGCCGGCAATTATCCGGGCGCACTCGCCATTTTGAAATGCGTCTATGAAGGCCTGCAGCTTCCCTTCGATACGGCTCTGAAAGTCGAGCAGCGCTATTTCACGCAGGTTCTCGGCACGACCGAAGCGTTTTCGATGATCCGCTCGCTGTTCATCTCCATGCAGGAACTCGGCAAGGGCGCCCGCCGCCCGGCCGGTGTGCCAAAGAGCGAGTTCAAAAAGGTTGGCGTTGTCGGCGCCGGCTTCATGGGCGCGTCGATCGCTTATGTCACGGCCGCCGCCGGCATCCCCGTCGTTCTGATCGATCGGGACCAGGAAGCTGCCGACAAGGGCAAGGCCGTCTCGGAAAAGCTGGTGGCGGAAAGCGTCTCCAAGGGCCGCCTGACCAAGGAAGAGGGCGAAAAGCTGCTCTCGCTCGTCACGCCGACACCGGATTATGCGACGCTTTCGGATGCCGATCTGGTCATCGAAGCCGTGTTCGAGGATCGCAACGTCAAGAAGGCGGTGATCGAACAGGTCGAAGCCGTCATTCCGGCCACCACGATCTTCGCCTCCAACACCTCCACCCTGCCGATCTCGGGTCTTGCGGAAAACTCGAAACGGCCGGAGCAGTTCGTCGGCGTGCATTTCTTCTCGCCGGTCGAAAAGATGATGCTCACCGAAGTCATTCTCGGTGAAAAGACTGGCGACAAGGCGCTCGCCACGGCGCTGGATTTCGTCGCCAAGATCAAGAAGACGCCGATTGTCGTCAATGACACGCGCGGTTTCTTCGTCAACCGCTGCGTCTTCCGCTATATCAACGAGGCCTATGACATGCTGGCCGAAGGCGTGCCGGCAGCGATGATCGAGAATGCCGCCAAGATGGCCGGCATGCCGGTCGGTCCGCTTTCGCTTAACGATGAGGTCGCCGTCGATCTGTCCCAGAAGATCATGAAAGCCTCGATTGCGGATCTGGGCCCCAATTCGGTCAAGCCGGAACACATGGCGCTGGTCGATCAGCTGATCGACGTGCTCGACCGTCGTGGCCGCAAGAACGGCCGGGGTTTTTACGACTACCCGGCCAAACCGGCGAAAAAGTCGCTCTGGCCCGGCCTCAAGGATCTCTATCCGCAAAAGAAAGCATCTGAGGTCGACGTCAACGTGCTGAAGCAGCGCTTCCTCGTCACCATTGCGCTGGAAACGGCGCGCACGGTGGAGGAAGGTATCGTCACCGATCCGCGCGAAGCAGATGTCGGCTCCATCCTCGGCTTCGGTTTCGCACCTTATACGGGCGGCACGCTGAGCTATATCGACGGCATGGGCGTGAAGGCGTTCGTGACGCTGGCGGAAAAGCTTAGCCGCGAGTACGGCGACCACTTTGCGCCGACATCGCTGTTGAAGGACATGGCGGCGAAGGGCGAGACGTTTTATGGGCGGTTCGATCCGTACACGAAGGTAGGGGCGGCGGCGTAAGGCCGCCTTTCTTTACGAAGGCAAAATGCGGAAGCTCCTGCGCCATGAGCTTCCGCTTGTGTCGTATCGGGATGTTGAAACTTCACCCGGCCATGGCTTGGCGAGAAGCTGATCAGGGACGCAGACCGTGTGGCAAAACAACGTTCCGAAGCCAAGCCGCTCACGCCGTGCCTATTTGCAGCAAGCCATGTTCATTCTGTCGGGTATGGCTGTGGCTGGCGGTTTCCTAGTCTATGTCACGCGATATGACGGCGACCCGCTCTGGCTGCTGGCGGCAGCACTTGCATTGCTTGTGCCATGCGGACAAAATCTGATGTTTGCGTATGAGGCATGCAACGCCACCATACTGTCGTTAGACAATCCGATCATCATTGTGCTTAGCCTCGTTTTGCTTCTGCTAATGCTTCCGCTTCTGGCGTTTTTCTTCCTTGCGACAATGCTCATGCAAGCCGCAAGGGCGCCATCTTCGCCGGGACCCTGAAGGCCTTCACGCAGCACTCGACCGCACCAGTGCCGCGATATCCGCTCCGCTCATCGGCCTGCCCAGCAAAAATCCCTGCAACTGGTCGCAACCGGTCTGCTTCAGTGCCGCCATCTGTTCCGGCGTTTCCACACCTTCCGCCGTCACTGGAATGTTCAGCGCATGGGCCAGTGAAATGGTCGCGGTCAGCACTTCCGAGCCCTCGCGGTTCTTCAGCCCGCTTACCAGCGATCGGTCGATCTTCATCCGGTCAAACCCGAATGTGCGCAACGCGCCGATGCTGGCATAACCGCAGCCAAAATCGTCAAGCGCGAACTTCACGCCGATATTGCGCAGTGCCTCGATGGCGCGGCGCGCCTGGTCGGGGTTGGACATCAGCACGCCCTCGGTGATCTCCAGTGTCAGCCGATGCGGATCGAAGCCGGTTTTGTCGAGAAGCCGGATCACATCGGCGGGAAAATTGGGGTTGCGAAGCTGGATCGGCGAAACGTTGACCGAAAGCGCCAGCGTTTTCCATTTTTGCGCCTGTTCGATCGCGGTTTTGAGAACTTGCATGCCCAATTGGTCGATCAGGCCCGAGCGTTCGGCAATCGGGATGAAGATTTCCGGGCTGACACGGCCGGTGATCGGCACCCATTGCGCCAGCGCCTCCACGCCCACCACCCGCCCGGCCTGGGCGTCGAACAGCGGCTGGTAAGCGACCTGTATCTCGCCGCGCTCCAGCGCGCGGCGCAACCGGTCTTCCAGTTCGGCCGCCATCAGCCGGTCGTTGTCGAGATTGGCGGTGAAGGTCACCGCCTGTCCGCGACCGCCTTCCTTGGCGGTATAAAGCGCCATGTCGGCGCGGCGCAGCAGTTCCAGCGCATCGGGCACATCGTTTTGCGCCGTCACCGTACCGATGCTGGCGCCGATCTCGATCGTGCGCCCACCGATCATGAAGGGTTCGGCCACGCAATCCACGATCCGCTGGGCAAGGTCCGTGGCTGTGTGAAGCGGCGTTGCAACGGCAAATTCGTCGCCACCCAGCCGGGCAAACAGGGCATCGGCCGGCAGATGCGATTGTACCCGTGCGGCCACCAGTTTGATCAACTCGTCACCCACGGCGTGGCCCCAGGCATCGTTGACACCCTTGAAACCGTCGAGGTCGATCAGGTGCAGCATCAGGTCGGCCCTGTCGGCCGCAATCGCCTTGTCAAGCTTTTCGAGAATGCCGGCGCGGTTCAGTAGGCCGCTCAGCACGTCATGGGTGGCGCGGTGGCGGGCGCGGTCGGTGGAACGCTGCAGCATACGCACCGCCATGAAACCGGTGACGAGAACGGCCACCAGGAACGCGGCCAGAACAATGGCTGCGGTCAGAAGGTAACCGTGGACGCGATCGTAAATCATTGTGCCGGGCTCGCGGCTTTCCCATTGCAGATAGGTTAGCGTATTGCCGTCCGCGTCGTTCAGCGGCACAGACAGCATGTGCGGTTCGGGCGTTTCACTGACGCTCAGATCGTCGAGGTCAAAAGTCTGCTCGATCTCGTCGAGCGTTTCCGCAGACATGAACCTGACCAGCACCAGCGTATGAAGTGGTGCATCGGCATCAATCGTCCGGTTATAGGGCCGGATCATGCCGGCCGCCATGATGGCCAGCCCGTCCGCGCTGCGCACGAAACTGACGACCGGCACGCGGCCGGAGGTCTTTGCATGGCCGATGATATCGGCCAGCGACGAATCGAAGAAACTGTGGGGGTCGAATTCCTGGCCCTTCTTGTAGCTGCTCAGAATGGTCTGTTGCGGTGTGACCACGATGGAGGCATCAAAAAGCGGGTTGTCGATCGTGCTCTTGCCCCAGGTCGTATCGGAGAATTCCTTGGCCTCGGGAGAGGTTATGTGCTCGTAGCCATCATCCCACACCGTGTTGTCGCGTGCGGTGGCACTCAGGTGTTCCTGCAGTGCTGCTATTGCGGCTTTCGCAGCATGTCTGGCCCGTGCGTCATCGATGCTGGTTGCCGTACTCGTCATGTCGCGCACCGAAACGGCGATCAGCACCGCCAGTATGGCTGCAACAGCCAAAAAGAACGCGGTCACCGCAATGACGACGCGAATGCGAAGCGGCAGTCCTGTAAAAAGCAATCTCGACATAACACACCAATGCGAGGGAACCGCGGCTCGTCAGTTGAGCCCATCACATCTGTATATTATGATTATCTAAATAAGAAATTTATGCCGTTGCGACGATTGTATCGTCGGCCGCCGACAGCCCGCGGAATACTGGCTGTCTGTGGCAAAAGAAAAGGGCCGGTTTCCCGGCCCTTCGTCGATCATTGATCAGCGTATCAGTCGCGCTTGTCGGACTTCGTGAACTTGCCGCCCTTCGGCGCGCCCTTGCCAAACCCGCCCTTGCCGCCTTCCGGCTTGGCAAAACCCGGCTTGCCACCATCCTTGTTCTTCTTGAAAGGCTTGGCATCGCCGGCCGGTGCGTCATTGGCCTTTTTCTTCCAGGGCTTGTCGTCGCCAACTCTGTCGGACTTCACCTTGTCGCCCTTATACCCTTCAGACTTTTGTCCGTCGGACTTGAAGCCGTCATTGGCCTTGCCCTTCGGCTTCCAGTCCTTGCGCGGTGCATCGCCGTCCTTGAACGGCTTGTCACCATAAGGCTTGTCGCGGAAAGGCTTGTCGCCACGCAGGCCGTCCTTCTTGAAAGGCTTGTCCTTCCAGGGCTTGTCCATGCGCGGGCCATCGCGCTGGGTAAAGCCTTCGTCGTCGGTGCCGCGTGAAAACTTGGAGAAGTCGGGGGCGCCGTCCAGCTTGGTCACGCGGATGCCGCGCTCCATCATGCGGTCCTTGCCGAGCTTGGCCATGAAGCGTTCGGCATGGGCTTCGGAGATTTCGACAAACGTCTCGTCGGCCTGCATCTTGATGGCGCCGATCTCGTTCTTGCTGAGATCGCCGCTCTTGCAGATGGTCGGGATTAGCCAGCGCGGTTCGGCGCGCTGCTTGCGGCCAACCGAAAGCGAGAACCACACGGCCGGGCCGAAATCACCACGCGGCGTCAGCGGACGCGAAGCGGCGTCGCCGGTCTGTCCGTCACGCGGCTTGCGCGCGCCATCCAGCGAAACCACGCTGATTTCTTCCGGGGCGGAATTTTTGCCGCGATACATCGAGACAAAAGCAGTTGCCAGCTTCTGCGCGTCAAAACGCTCGGTCAGCTTGGCGATCAGTGCCAGTTCGTCCTCATCCGTCGTCACCTCGGTGAAGATCGGGTTGGCGAACAGACGTTCTTCATCACGCTCGATAACGGCATCGGCAGACGGCGGGTTTGCCCAGGTCGGCTCGATCTTGGCGCCGAGCAGAAGACGTTCGGCCTTGCGGCGCTGGCTGACCGGAACGATCAGCGCGCTGATGCCCTTGGAACCGGCGCGGCCGGTACGACCCGAACGGTGCAGGAGCGTTTCCGAATTGGTCGGCAGGTCGGCATGGATAACCAGTTCGAGGCCGGGCAAGTCGATACCGCGGGCGGCAACGTCGGTCGCCACGCAAACGCGGGCGCGGCCGTCACGCATGGCCTGCAGCGCATGGGTGCGCTCGTTCTGCGTCAGTTCGCCGGAAAGCGCGACGACGGAAAAATTGCGGTTGGACAGGCGGGCGGTCAGATGATTGACGGCAGCGCGGGTCGAGCAGAACACGATCGCGTTCGGCGCTTCGTAATAACGCAGCACGTTGACGATGGCGTTTTCACGGTCCTGGCCGGTGACCAGCAGGGCGCGCTGTTCGATGTCCACATGCTGCTTCTGCTCGGCAGAGGTGGCAATGCGCACGGCATTGCGCTGATAGCTCTTGGCAAGCTTGGCAATGGCGGCCGGCACGGTGGCCGAGAACATCAGGGTGCGGCGGTTGTCCGGGGCCTGCTCGAGAATGTATTCGAGGTCCTCGCGGAAGCCGAGGTCGAGCATCTCGTCGGCCTCATCCAGCACGGCGACGCGCAGCTCGGACATGTCGAGCGCGTTGCGGCGGATATGGTCGCAGATACGGCCCGGCGTGCCGACAACGATATGGGCGCCGCGTTCCAGCGCACGGCGCTCGGAGCGGATATCCATGCCGCCGACGCAAGAGGTGATGACGGCATCGGCCTCGGCATAAAGCCAGTCCAGCTCGCGCTTCACCTGCATGGCCAGTTCGCGGGTCGGTGCGATCACCAGTGCCAGCGGCACGCCGGCGCGACCAAAGCGTTCCGCGTCGCCCAAAAGCGTCGGCGCCATGGCGATGCCGAAGGCCACCGTCTTGCCGGATCCGGTCTGCGCCGATACCAGCGCGTCGGAATTGATGAGGTTGGGATCGAGCATCGCCAGCTGAACCGGGGTCAGCGTCGCGTAGCCACGTTTTTCCAACGCCTTGGCGATCGGCGGGATCGCGCCGTCAATTGCGGTCATGAATTACTGTCTTTCGGATTTAACGCGCCCACGTTTCCGGGGCGCCCTGGCTGCAAGGCTCGCAGCCGAACATGGGCGCGTCTCTACTGGCTTCAAGGGCAAATGTCAAAGTGCACACGCGCAAGGCTGCCCGTCACGGCAGGCAGGTCTCGCGCATCGTCCACCTGAGGCCCATGGTCAGGCCAACATCAAGCCTTGTCGAGAGCCACCGTCAGATCGGCGATCAGGTCATCCGGGTGTTCGATGCCAATCGACAGCCGGATCGTGCTTTCCAGTACGCCGATCCTCTGGCGCACATCCGCCGGCACGCCCGAATGCGTCATCGAGGCCGGATGGCTGGCAAGCGATTCCGTGCCGCCAAGGCTCACTGCCAGCTTGAAGATCGAAAGCGCATTGAGGAAGCGGAACGAAGCAGGTTGCCCACCCTTGATGTCGAAGGAAAAGGTCGAGCCTGCACCGCTGCACTGGCGGGCAAAGACCTTGCCCGTCGGCGATTGCGGGTCGTGATAGGGCAGGTAATGAATGCTCTCGACCGCCGGATGGGTTTTCAGGAAATCCGCGACCGCCTTTGCATTGGCATCGGCCTTTTCCATGCGGATCGACAGGGTTTCCAACGAGCGGCCCAGCATCCAGCAGGAATGCGGATCAAGCTGCGTGCCGATCGCCCCGCGCAATGCCTTTACCGGTTTCATCACGGCCTTCGAACCGAGTGCAGCACCGGCAATCAGATCGGAATGGCCGCCGACATATTTGGTCAGCGAATAGACGGAAATATCCGCGCCATGCTCGATCGGCCGCTGGAAAACCGGACCGAGCAGCGTGTTGTCGCACACGACGATCGGCGTGTGGCCTTGGCTGGCGCCGATCTCGTCGGCCGTGCGCCGCATCAGGGCAACGTCGACAAGGCTGTTGGTCGGGTTGGCCGGCGTCTCGATCAGGATGACAGAAACGCGGCCCTTGGCCATCGCCGCCTTGGCGGCGACGACGACCGAAACCTCATCGACGCCATTGGAAAAACCGACAGCCGCCACATCGAGTTCGGCGAATTTTCTGGAGAGCAATGTTTCGGTGCCACCGTAAAGCGGCTGCGAATGCAAAATGCAGTCGCCGGGCTTCACGAAGGCCAGCAGTGTTGTCGCGATCGCCGACATGCCGGAGGAAAACAGCGCACCGCTTTCCGTGCGCTCGTAAACCGCCAGCCGGTCCTCGACGATCTCGCTATTGGGGTGGTTGAAGCGCGAATAGACGAGGCCGGCGCCCGTGCCTTCCGGCGGTTCCTTGCGGCCGGAGACGTAGTCGAAGAAATCGCGGCCTTCTTCTGCCGATTTGAACACGAAGGTGGAGGTGAGGAAAACCGGCGGCTTCACCGCGCCCTCAGACAATTCGGGGTCATAACCATAGTTCAGCATCTGCGTTTCGGGATGAAGCGCGTGATTGCCGATATGCGTCTTCGAGGGATGCGGTTTGGTCATTGACCTGCTCCTGTCTTCGCGATGAACAGGAACATATCACCCAAATCTCCGCCGCCAAGAAAAAGCAAGCCGCAGACGCTCGAACATGAAAAAGGCGGCCCGTTGCCAGGCCGCCTTCATATTTTATGCGCTTGACCGGTTTATGCCGTGCGCGGACGTGTTGCCGGCACGCTGGCCTTGGCGGTCGCCTTGGCCCCAACGGCGGGCTGACCATTCTGGCCGCGCGGTGCGGGCGCATTGTCCTCGGCGGTGCCAAAAAACTTGTCGCGCTCGCGCCACAGGGCGGGCAGGGCCAGAAGCGCCACGCCGACCACGGCGATCATCGCCTTGGTGAACTGCGACAGTTCCGGCGAACGACCGTCGAAATAATAGACGGCGTAAACGATGGCGACGTGCCAGACATAAACGTGCAGCGAATGACGGCCGAGCAGCTGCAGGAAGCGGATCGAGAACACCCAGACCAAGGCATTGGCGATCTTGCGAACCCACACGGCCGGATGTTTCGGGCCGGCAATCAGCATCCAGGTCATCAGCGATGCGGCAGCCATGAAGTTCAGCAGGTAAACCACGCTGAAGTCGGTGCGGATTTCCAGCGACGCGAACTTGGCGGCCAGTTCCGGCGGCATCCAGCCATAAGCCGTCATAATGCGCAGCGGCAGGAAGAACAGGCAGACGGACACGGCAGCCAGCGGAATGAACGAGTTTTCCGGCGAGAAGATCTTTGTCCACGGAATGCGGCCAAGCGAGGTCAGCGCGCCGAGAACCAGAGCCGAATAGAACACGATCTGCCAGCCGAACAGGTTGAACGAGGTGCGCATGCCCTGATCGTCGGCACGCATCAGGAATGCATTGATCGGGTCGGAGATCAGCTTCTGCACACCGATCTGGCCAGCCATCCAGACGATCAGCGAGCCGATCATCACATAGGCCCACTTGCCGTCGATCACGAGCTTCACCAGCATCGGCGCAAAGATCATGTAGACGATATATTGCGGCAGGATGTCCATGAAGGTCGGCTGGAAGAAGAAGGTCGCGACAGCAGCCAGACGCAGCGGATCGTCGAAGGTCGTGTAACCCAGCCAGTTATACCATATGTAATAGGCACCCGGCAGAACCATCTGCGCGGCCAGCGCAACGAGCACGATGCCCATCGCATAACGGTAAAGCTCAAAAGCACGCGAATAGATCGCGTTACGCCCGGCTTCATAACCGTTCTTGGCCATTTTGCGCACGTAAACCATGCCGATCAGCAGGCCCGACAGGAACACGAAGCCCTGCGCGTCCTCAACGAAGGCAAGCTGGTTATGGTTGATTTTCACCAGCCAGTAGCCGCCGGCAAAAACCAGGTGGTTGATGAGCATGAAAACGAGGAAATATCCCCGCAATCCATCAATAATCTCAAAGCGTTTCATCGGTCGCGTTCTCCGTCTTTCAGGTGCCGAGCGCAGGCGCGATCGATGCCTTGGTGCCTCTTCGGGCCGGTGGAAGATACGCGCCTAAACGCGGCAAAAAGGCGTGCGGTTCCGAACATGGGCCAATTTTGCAACCCACACGCGATCAAAAGACGATCAAGGAGATGTGTGTTTCAGAACGGGAACCTACTCGGCCGCGGTGCGACGATGACTGGCGATCTGGGAAATATAGGCACGCAGGGCTGCCGGTTTGACGGGCTTGTTCTGCAATCCCAGGCCGTGTTTTTTTGTCTCGGCGCGAACCTCCTGGCTGCGGTCGGCGGTAATGATAAGGGCCGGAATATCGATTTCGAATCGTGCCCTTAGCCCGAGAATTGCCGCAATCCCGGTTCCGTCGTCAAGGTGATAATCGGCGATCACGAGATCGGGAACGGGTGTGACGGCAGTGCTGTGGACATCCTCCGCCAGCGCCGCGGCTTCCGCCTTCGAGGAAGCCTGCAGAACCGTGCAGCCCCAGCCGGAAATCAGGATCGCCATGCCGGCGAGAATACGCGGATCGTTGTCGATGCACAGCACGGTGACGCCGGAAAGCGATTGCGGGGCGATGGAGACAGGGATGGGCGAAGACTGCTTTGCCGCCTCGGTTTTTGGCAACGTGACGCGAAAAATCGTGCCGCGACCGGGGGCGGACACGATCTCGACCGGGTGCGACAATACCCGCGAAATGCGGTCGACGATGGAAAGGCCGAGGCCCAACCCGCTGGCTGTGCGCGCACCTTCATCCAGCCGCGTGAATTCCTCGAAGATCGCCTCGAAACTGGCTTTCGGAATACCGATGCCGCTATCGGCCACCTCAATCACCACATCCTCGCCACGCCGACGCACACCCACCAGAACCTTGCCGGACACAGTGTATTTGATGGCGTTGGATACAAGGTTCTGCACCAGACGGCGCAGGAGATTGGCATCCGAACGGACGCTGAGCGAGGTGGCCATGACCTTGAAGGTCAGGTTCTTTTCACGCGCAAGCGGTGCAAAATCGGTCTCGATCCGGTGCAACAGATCGCCCAGCGGAACGGCGGCGATCTGCGGTTTCATGGCGCCTGTATCGAGCCGCGAAATGTCCAGCACCGCGCCGAGAATGGCCTCGACCGATTCCAGTGCCGAATCGATATTGCTGACCAGTTCGCTGTTTTCCGATTGTCCTAACCGTCCGACCAGCGCGGAAGAGTAAAGACGAGCGGCATTCAGCGGCTGAAGAATGTCGTGGCCGGCAGCGGCAAAGAAGCGTGTCTTGCCGAGATTGGCATCGTCGGCAGCGGCGCGGGCAGCGGCCAGTTCGCCGTTCACCTGCGTCAGTTCGGCGGTGCGCTCGCTCACCCGCAATTCCAGTGTCTCGTTTGCCTCCTGTAATGCGCGAGCCGCCGACACGCGGTCGGTAATGTCGGTGAAAGTGGCAACGAACCCATTGTCCGGCATGGCGTTGGAGCGCACCTCGATTATGCGCTTTCTTCTGCCGAGCGAAAGCGAGAAGGGGATATCGAGCGTTTTGAACCGTGCGATCAGCGCCGTCTTGCCGGCTGCGTCCAGATCACCTCGGGCCACGAGAATAGAGACGAGATCGGAAAGTGGGTAGCCTACCTGTCCGACGTCTTCCGGCAGATCAAGCAGGCTGCGAAACCGCCGGTTCCAGACCGTCAGACGCCCGAGATTGTCGAACACGGCAATACCCTGGTCCATCTTGGAAAGTGCGGTCTGCAGCATGTCCTGATTGTGCTGCAGCGCTTCGCTGGCCTGATCGAGCAGCCATGCGGTGTCCGGCCCGGCATCCTCCGTTTTTTGCAACACAAGCGACAGTACCAGCCGTGCGGAAGCCGAACCGATGGCGCTGCCGAGAAGCTGTTCGGAAAAATGGATGATCGACATGTCGGCCGCGTCGGTGTCCGAGAGCTTGCGACCAGTCGATCGTTCATGGCTGGCAAAGGAGCGGCGCATGCGTTCCTCACCGAGATAACGGCCGATCGTCGCCTTCAGCGTGCCGATCGTGACCGCCGTCTTCCAGCCACGGCTGACCAGTTGCGAACGCGGCTGGCGGCGCACGAACACACCGGCCTGCACGCGTTCCAGCGGTCGCGGATTGCGTGAAAGCGAGCCGAGCACGAAAGCTGTGAGGTTGAGGAGAAGGCTGAGCGTGACGGCATTGACCAGCGGATCGGCACCCGGGCCGGAAAAAATCCCGGTGCCGGGAAACAGGAAATTCAGAACGGCGGACGCCACATGGGCGTTGTCCGGCCCGCCAAGGCTCGGCACGAACAGCAGATAGGCCCAAGCAAAAAAACCGGCCAGCATGCCGGCAATGGCGCCACGGGCATTGGCGCGGTGCCACCACAGGCCACCCAGCACGGCCGGCGCCATCTGCGCGATCGCGGCAAAGGACAAAAGACCGATCGAGGCAAGGCCGGATTGACCATCGGACATACGATAATAGGCATAACCGAGGATCAGTACGGCAAAGATCGCCATGCGCCGTATCGTCAGAAGCATGGGCGCAAAATCGGCGCGCTGGTCGTCGGAGCCGATCAGGCGGCGGCGCAGAAATACCGGCATGACGATATCGTTCGACACCATGATCGAAAGTGCCACGGATTCGACGATGACCATGGCGGTGGCTGCCGAAAAGCCGCCGATAAAGACGATCAGCGACACGCCCGGCATATGCTGGGTGAGCGGCAGGAGCAGAAGGTAGAGGTCGGAATCACCGCTGCCTCCAAGCAGGATCAGGCCGGCGGCGGCTACCGGCAGCACGAACAGGTTGATGGCGACCAGGTAAAGCGGCAGCAGCCAGCCGGCCATGCGCAATTCCCGCATCGTGCGATTTTCAACGACGGTCACATGAAACTGGCGGGGCAGAAGAATAATCGCGAAAACCGACAATACGATCAGCACGACCCAGCGGCTGGTCGGTGTGTGGTAGTCCATCGAGGCCGATACCAGCGGATGATTTTTCGCTTGCTGCAAAATATCGGCCGGCCCATCGAACAGGAAATAAAGGACCGCAATGCCGGCAGTGAAGAAGGCCACCAGTTTCACCAGCGATTCCGCCCCGATGGCAAGGATCAGCCCATCCTGATGTTCTGTCGCATCCGTGTGGCGTGTACCGAACATCACCGCGAAACAGGCCATCATCAGTGTCACGATCAAAGCCAGATCGAGGAAGCCGGGCGAGAGGTCGGCGGCCGCCCCGAAGCCCGAAGGATCGAGCATGGCCGAGACCGAGCTGGATACGGCGCGCAGTTGCAAGGCGATGTACGGGATGACACCAACCAGCGAGATGACGGCGACGATCAGCGCCACCGTCTGGTTCTTACCGTAGCGGGCGGCAACAAAGTCGGCGACCGAGACGAGGCGTTCCGCCTTGGCGATCTCGATGATGCGGCGGATGATCGGCAGGCCGATGGTAAACGCGATGATCGGGCCGATATAGATGCCGGCAAACTCCAGCCCGTGCCCGGCGGCCAGCCCCACGCCGCCAAAATAGGTCCAGGACGTGCAATAGACGGCGAGGCTCAAGGCGTAGACGAGCGGCCGTCCGTTGCGGCTCACGCCAAGACTTGCGCTGCGGCGGTCGCCATAGGTCGCGACTGCGAACAGCAGCAGAATATAGGCACATGCCGACAGCAAAATGGCCCAGCCTGGAAGCATATCTCCTCCGCGACCGGTCAGACCGGCCATCCTCCGAAGCCAAGTCTAAGGGAAAAGCGGACGCTTGAAAATCAGCGGCTTCTCGTCAAAAAGTTGAAGATGGCTGTCTGGCGCCCGAATACTGCAAACTGGTCTTTTCAGTATTTTCGAATGCGCTATGTTGCGTTTCAGGGTGGAACATACAGAGAGGGTAACCATGTCTTTCGTCAGCGAATTTCGCTCCTTCATCGCCAAGGGCAACGTCGTCGATCTTGCGGTCGGTATCATCATCGGCGGTGCTTTCACCGGCATCGTCAACTCGCTCGTCAATGACGTCGTCATGCCGGTCGTCAGTGTCGTGGTCGGCGGTATCGATTTCTCGAATTACTTCTTTCCGCTGAATTCGGCTGTCACCGCAACGACGCTGGATGCCGCCAAGGAGCAGGGCGCCGTCTTTGCCTACGGCAAGTTTCTGACCGTCATCATCAACTTCCTGATCCTCGCCTGGATCATCTTCCTGATGGTGAAGGGCGTGAACAAACTGCGCGCAGCCGAGGAAAAGAAGCCGGTCGAGGCCGCACCGGCCCCGCCGCCGGCCGATATCGCGCTTCTGTCGGAAATCCGCGATCTTTTGAAGAACCGCTGATCGGCAACGCTTCACATAAATCGATCGAAGGCCGACGAATTCTTATGGGATTCGTCGGTATTCTTGCGTTATGAATTCCCAAAACGGGAGTCATTGTAACGCATGTCCATTCTTGAAAGCCTGAGCCACCGTGCCCTGTCCGCTCCCCCGAGCGGCATTATCGAAGTCGTTCAATATGCACGTGGCCGCGAAGGCCTGATCCCGCTCTGGGCGGGCGAGGGCGATCTGCCAAGCCCCGATTTCATCAACAAGGCGGCCAGCGACGCCCTGATGTCCGGCGAAACGTTTTACACCTGGCAGCGCGGCATTCCGGAAATGCGCGAGGCGCTCGCCGATTTTTACCGCCGTCATTTTCAGGTCTCCCTGCCGATCGACCATTTTTCGGTTACCAGTTCCGGCATGCATGCGATCACGCTGTGTGTTCAGGCAGTGACTGCGCCAGGCGACGAACTGATCTATCTGACGCCGACATGGCCGAACATCGTCTCCGCTGTCGGTATTGGTGGTGCAACGCCTGTTCCTCTGGAGCTTGATTTTGTGGATGGCGGCTTCAAGGTCGATATCAACAGGCTGGAAGCGCTGATCACGCCGCGCACCAAAGCGCTGTTCATCAATACGCCATCCAACCCGACCGGCTGGACAGCCACGAAGGAAGATCTCGCCGATATCCTCTTTGTCGCCCGCAAGCACGGCCTCTGGATCATCGCCGACGAAATCTATGCGCTCTATTATTATGCGGGTGGTCGCGCGCCGTCCTTCTTTGACGTGATGGAAGAGGGCGACCGTATCCTTTTTGCCAATTCCTTCTCGAAGAACTGGTCGATGACCGGCTGGCGTGTAGGCTGGATCGTCGGCCCTGCCGAGATCGGCAATGTCATCGGCAATCTCATCCAGTATTCCAGCTCCGGTCTTGCGCAGTTCATGCAGCGTGGTGCTGTCGTGGCGCTCAATCAGGGCGATGACTTCGTGCGGAAAAATATCGAGCGCGCCACCATCTCGCGTGACATTCTCTGCGACACGCTGATCTCCACCAATCGTGTCGAGACCCGCAAGCCGGATGGCGCGCTTTACGCCTTCCTCAAGGTCGATGGCATCACTGACAGCCGCGCCGCCGCCTTCGATATCGTCGACAAGACGCTGGTGGGTCTGGCACCGGGCACCGCATTTGGTCCGGGTGGTGCGCCTTTCCTGCGAGCCTGCTTCCTGCGTGACCCCAATCAGGTCCGTGAGGCTGCCGGGCGTCTGGCCGAATATATTCTCAAGCTCTGAGGGTAAGATCCGGATACGGCTGACGGGTACCAGTCAGCCGTATTAATACGAAAAGATGAGTTTTGCTCATTAAGCCTTGAAATGCTCCCGCACTGCAACATGTACCGTCCCTGATCGTCTCGCTGCGCCGTTAACCATTCGTTGATGATGTGCATTGAGGATCGGCGATTTGTTGCGCTACCAATGGCGCCGGCAAAAGTGACTGTATGTGTTGAACAGATGCGGGTGATGACGTGACGGGATCGGGACGCCAGTTAGACGCAATTCAAGTGGCAGCGGAACAGCCGAAACCATTTCCTTTCAATATCGAGGATTATGGTGCCGCAGCAGTGATGCGAAGGGTGAGCCATTCGCGTGCGCACCTCGCCGCAAAGCGCGCGGTCGATATTTCGGTCTCTCTGATGGCCCTCATCGCGCTCGCACCGCTGCTATTGGCGGTTGCGGTTTTGATCAAGCTCGACAGCCCCGGTCCGGTTCTTTTCCGGCAGACGCGCTGGGGCAAGGATTGCAGCAAGATCAGGGTCTACAAGTTCCGCTCCATGCGCACCGACCTCGGCGACTCCACTGGTGTTGCGCAGACGATCAAGAACGATCCGCGCATCACTAAGCTCGGCGCTATCCTGCGCAAGACCAATATCGACGAACTGCCGCAGCTCCTGAACGTGCTGAAGGGCGACATGTCGCTGGTCGGCCCGCGCTGCCATGCGATCGGCATGCTGGCCGCCGGTATCCCTTATGAAGATCTGGTGCCGGATTACCACCGTCGCCACATGGTCAAGCCCGGCATGACCGGTCTTGCCCAGATGCGCGGCCTGCGTGGTCCGACCGACCGCCCCGGCAAGGCACGCGCCCGCATCGCCTGCGACCTGCATTATATCGACAAGTTTTCCGTCTGGTTCGATATCCGCATCATGGTCGGCACCGTGGTGTCCGAACTGCGCGGCGGCAAGGGTTTTTGAGGTCCTCGTCTTCTTCTCCGAATCCTCCCAATGAAAAAGCGCCTCCTCCAGGGCGCTTTTTTTCTGCGTTTTCCGTTACTCCCTCAACTTTTCCACAATCGGGACAAAAAGCCGTGAACCGCTTAGGTAAATGTTAAAACTGCGGCTCTAGGGTCAGTTGCGTGGTCTTGAGTAGTGTAGAGAGTCCAATGACCGAAATGATCCGACCCCGAGTTAAATATGTCATCGGACCCGATGGCAGCCCTTTGACGATTGCGGACTTGCCCCCGGCCGATACGCGCCGCTGGGTCATCCGTCGCAAGGCTGAGGTGGTTGCCGCTGTTCGTGGTGGCCTGTTGAGCTTGGAAGAAGCCTGTGAGCGTTATACGCTGACAGTAGAGGAGTTCCTGTCCTGGCAGGCCTCGATTAACGATCACGGCCTTGCCGGCCTGAGAACAACCCGTATCCAGCAGTATCGTCACTGATCACTGCCGACGCCGAATTTGGCCTGCTTTAACCCCTCTCGACCTCAGGGCCGCGAGGGGTTCTGCTTTTTCAGCCTGCGCTTCAGCAAGGCATGCCGTTCCCAGAGCGGCAAAAGTGCTGCGGAAATCAGCGTCGAGCCGGCGTAAAACCAAAGGCCCGGCTGCGTTATCGCTTCCGCCAACCCGCTGGTCTTGGCCGCAAAAACCACGATCGCCACCAGCATCACATCCATCATCGACCATTTGGAAAGATGCGGCATCAGCCGACCGAGCCGGCTGCGCTTTAACTGGCCCTCCCCGCGTACGGCGCCAAGCGCCAGAACCGCGAGTTTCAGGATCGGAAACAGGATGGAAAATCCGCCGACCAGCAAGGCGAGCAGAATATCGCCACCCATCCAAAGGGATGAAACAATGCCGACCAATGACGGCGTCTTGGTGAAAAAGTAAAAGCTGTCGAAGCGCATGATCGGCAGGAAAAGGCCGAGCATCAGAAAAACGGCTGCGACAAGTATCAAAAGAAATTTAGGCAGATCCATCAATCGCTCCGGTCTTGTTGCGACTGGATATAGACTATCGGATCGACCGAGGCACCTGACAAAAACGAAAACGGGCCCGGCAGGAAAACCTGCCCGGCCACGTTAACGAAACGGATCCGGCAAAACGGATCGGAAACCTTTAAGCGCGGGCGCGCTGGTTTCCGACGTCACGCTCTTCGAGCGCCGTTGCCTTGGAAAGTTCTGCCTGGGCTTCTTCAAGCGCCAGTTCGGCAGAATCCTGCTGGGTTTTCAGCTCTCGGATCGAAACCTGGAGGTTATCCGCCCGCTGCCGTGCCGCCTTCGCAAAGGTCGGATAGGCAAAATGGCCCGGATCGGTAATTCCCGACTTCTTTTCTTCAAGCGTGATCTGGTGTTCCAGCTCTTTCGCCATTCTTTCAAATTCCGCCATCATCATCTGCAACTGCTGCAGCTGGCGGCGTTTGTCATTCACCTGAAATTCCTTCAGGCGAACCAGACTGTCACGCGATTTCATACGCAATACTCCCGTGGATAGCGAGACCCCGGCCAATTCACAAACATGCCTGTGTCCGAGCTGATACAGATAGGACCAAAAAAATTTCCACGACGTTAATAAAATTCCGGTCGCGGTAACCTTTCGTTTACGGGCATCGTTAATGATAAACCCGATCGCTTAAGGGTCAGTAAATGCCATGGTCGATTTTCGACAAACGACAATGACGAGTCGTATGAATCACTTAGCGCAATTTCCTCGCGTTATGATTCAGGTTTTGGCGGTGACGGATTCTCAATTGA
The DNA here is from genome assembly GCF_009617585.1 of Endobacterium cereale. Classification (GTDB taxonomy): domain Bacteria; phylum Pseudomonadota; class Alphaproteobacteria; order Rhizobiales; family Rhizobiaceae; genus Neorhizobium; species Neorhizobium cereale. The sequence continues at coordinate 454,538 of NZ_WIXI01000051.1, forward strand.
AATCAGGCCAGTACCAATTTTGTTTAACAAATTCCTGTACCTTGCCAACACGAGTCAGAGTTTGTTAACCATTTGGTGGCAGCCTCCAAATCAGGCAACGACTGGATCCGGTGCGCGTTAGGGGGTTGCAAACCTTTCGCGGCGGTAAAGGGGAAAAATATGCGGGTTCTATTGATCGAAGACGACAGCGCAACGGCTCAGAGCATCGAGCTTATGCTGAAGTCCGAAAGTTTTAACGTTTACACCACCGATCTCGGTGAAGAGGGCGTCGATCTCGGCAAACTCTACGACTACGACATCATCCTTCTGGATCTTAACCTGCCGGACATGTCCGGTTACGAAGTGCTGCGGACGCTGCGCCTCTCGAAGGTCAAGACCCCGATCCTTATCCTGTCGGGCATGGCGGGCATCGAAGACAAGGTACGAGGCCTTGGTTTCGGCGCTGACGACTACATGACCAAGCCGTTCCACAAGGACGAACTGGTTGCACGTATTCACGCCATCGTTCGTCGCTCCAAGGGTCACGCTCAGTCGATCATCATCACCGGTGAACTGATCGTCAACCTGGACGCCAAGACCGTTGAAGTCGGCGGCCAGCGTGTTCATCTGACGGGCAAGGAATACCAGATGCTGGAGTTGCTTTCGCTCCGCAAGGGTACGACGCTCACCAAGGAAATGTTCCTGAACCACCTTTACGGCGGCATGGACGAGCCCGAACTGAAGATCATCGACGTTTTCATCTGCAAGCTGCGCAAGAAGCTCGCAAATGCCGCCGATGGCGCCAACTATATCGAAACCGTCTGGGGCCGCGGCTATGTGCTGCGCGAGCCGGATGGGGCGGAATACGCCGAAACGGCCTGATAGAAATATCGGAATTCCCCTTCCGCAAGGCCCGCGCGAACGTCATCGCGCGGGCCTTTGCACGTTCACGGACAGCCTGGTGACAGGCCGATCACGGATGCGAAAAAACCGGGCACGTCAAAACGTCCCGGCAATCGTCATTTCATTTTTTGGAAATCAGGCCGCGATCGACAGGTTGGCAAAGACCGAGGACAGGATCTTGCGGTCGAACGGCTTCAGCAGGAAGTCGTCGGCGCCGGCACGCTTGCCCTGCATCATCTTGCGCAGATCGGCTTCGATCACACAATAATAGATGCGCACCTTGTCGCCATTCGGAATGGCGCGAACGCCGGTGATCAATTCCAGTGCGCCTTCAAGACCCGCATCGACGATCAGCACGACGGGAAGTTCGGCCTTGCAGCGCTGAAGCGCTTCGCCCGAACTTGCCGATTCCGACACCATGAAGTTGAGTTCGCTGAGGATACGCTTCGCAACGGTCCGGACGATATCGGAACTGTCGGCAATCATCAGACGCTGCATAGTGGACTCCCCAATGGATCCGGCCTTCGAAGGAAGCACCGGATCCCGATCCTAAGGGAGCCTCAGCTAATGAATGGTTACCGATCAGCGATATAAATCACGCGATTGCCATTTCCGCGATAAAGGCAATCTTATCTTCGAAAACGACGTGTTTCAGATCCATACCCGCTTCTTCGGCCAGCAGCACAGTATAATAAGGCTGGATCGAATGGGCGTCGACAGCCTCTTCCATGCTGCCGGAGCAGATTTCGATGAATTTCGGCGGTACGCGCAGCATCCGGCCCTTGGTCGTGATGGTGAACTTCGCGTCCGTTTCCGGATTTTCCAGCATGACCTCAAGGCTGCCACCGCGCGGGATAGAGCCATAAGCGACCATGAACAGGTTAAGCAACAGCTTGACCCGGTTCTTCGGGATGATGGCGCGCGGGCCGGTCCAGGTTACTTCGACCTTCTTGTCCGCGTCCGCAAAATCCTTGGCAGCTTTTTCCGCTTCGCCGGTATCGATCGAAGCACCAACCGAGCCGGAAGCACCGAAAGCGAGGCGGGCAAACTTCAGGCGAACCGAGGCGTTCAGTGCGGACGCACGGATCAGGTCCAGGGCTTCCTCGTCGGTACCGCCTTCGTCGAGCAGTTCCAGACCGTTGTTAATGGCGCCGACCGGCGAGATGACATCGTGGCAGACGCGGCTGCACAGAAGGGCTGCGAGGTCGGCACCGCTCAAGGTGAGATTGGGGTTCTTCGGCATCGGGAGTTCCTGTTGCTCTTCTTTAAAATGTCACAGCGTCCTTTGCGCGCCATACATATGGCACACGGCGCTGTATTGTCGTCCGCGAATGGCGAGAACCTGAGCACGCCAACGTTGCGCGAGAATGACGTCAGCGTTGCGCCTTAAGAACACCATTTTTGGTAAACCGATTGTTAACACCATCGCCTCAAGATGGTTAGACCGCTATATGCGACGAGATTCGATGCAAACCACGGAAAGAACGATGCGCCCCAGCAAACTTTACGCCATCGCCCGCCTGGGTTTACAGAGCCTGCTTGCCCCTGTCCTTGCAATGCCTCTTGCCCTCCCCACCGTTGCCGCCGCCCAACAACAGAGCGGTGAACAGTACACGGCGCAGGAAATTGTCGATGCCGGACATAGCTTCTTCGGCAATGCAAGCGGTGGCTTGGCCAAGGTTGTCGAGCGCGCTTTCCAGCAATATGGCCTGCCGAACGGTTACATTCTCGGCCAGGAAGGTTCCGGCGCCTTCATCGCCGGCCTCACCTATGGCGAAGGCCAGCTCTATACGAAGAATGCCGGCCAGCACGAAGTCTATTGGCAGGGGCCGTCTCTTGGCATCGACTACGGTGGCCAGGGCACCCGCGCCATGATGCTTGTCTATGACCTGCAGTCGATCGAGGCCCTTTATGCCCGTTACGGCGGTGTCAGCGGCTCGGCCTTCGTCATCGCCGGCGTCGGCATGACGGTTCTCAAGAACCGCAATGTTGTGCTGGTGCCGATCCGCACCGGTCTTGGCGCACGCCTCGGCGTCAATGTCGGCTACCTGAAGCTGACGCCGAACCCGACCTGGAACCCCTTCTGATCCTTGCTATCTAACTTTCGCCTTTTAGGCGTGCGAAGCGCTTGCCGCCTCGCACGCCTCATGCTTAGTTTATACTTGGCAGGAAGACGGTATCAGGCTCGATAATTCAGACTGCGGGATGGCCCTCACGTGATCCAATTTGCTTTGTTGTTCGGCCTCGGCTTTCTGACTGCGGTTCTACTTGCGATGATTCTTGCGCCCGCCATTCATCGGCGGATCGTGCGCTATACGGAAAACCGCATTCAGGCGACCATGCCGATCAGCCCGCAGGAGGTGCGCGCCCAGCGTGACATGGCGCGTGCCGTCTATGCCGCGGAGAACGCCCGCACCAAGCAGGACCTGGCGAAGGCGCGCGATAAGGCCCTGGCACTGCAATTGCGTTATGATGGCATCACCGGCGACGCCACCCGCCTGCAATCGGAAAACCACGAACTGCATATGCAGATTGATGACATGAACACCGAAGCATCCGACCTGCGGTCGCGCCTTCGCCGTGAGGATGTCTATATCCAGCAATTGCGCGCCGCCTTGCAAACCGTTGAGGATGCCGGTGCCACCAAGGATCTTGAAATAGAAACCCTGCACAAGCGGGTCATGAAGCTTGGGGCCGACCTCGACAATCTGACCATCGACCTGTCGACGCGCGACACCGAGGTCGAGAACCTGAAGTTCCGGGTGACGGCGCTGCGCGAAGAGCGGGACACCTTGCGCCAGGACGTCAAGCTGCTCACCACCCGCACCAAGGAAGCGGAAATCCGCCTGACGCAGGAAGAGCATAAGGCCCTGCGCCTTGAAGACAAGCTCGCGCGCGAAACAGCGGAACGTAACGACAAGGAAAGCGCGCTTGAGCGTCGTGATGTGGAAATTACCCGCCTTCGCGACAAGGTGAAGACGGCCAATGCGGAAACCCGTAGCGCCAACAAGGCGCTGAAGGCTGCCGGCATCACCCTGCCGGCGCCGACGAAGAAAGCCGCAGAACCGGAAAAAATCTCGGTCATTCCCGCCGGGATTTCCGAAACGGGGAACGACCTGACATCCATGGCTCAGGACATCCGCAACCGCGGAACGGCTCTCGGCGAACGCCTGACGAAGCCGCGCGGCAAGGCCGGAGATGATGCCATCCGTTCCGAAATGGCCTCGATCGCCGCCAGCATGGTAGCACTGACCGCAACCGCCGAAGGCCCGTCCTCACCCATTCACAAACTGCTGGAGACGCCGGCAGAGCCGTCAGAGACTGGCCGCATCAGTCTTGCTGATCGCGCTCGCGAAGCGATTGCCGAACAGACGCAAAGCGCCTGAGATCAGATTTTCTGCTGGATGCGGGCGATCTCGTAAAGCGCGATGCCCGTCGCCATGCCGGCATTGAGGCTATCAAGGCCCGGCCTCTGCGAAATCCGCGCCGTGCTGAACCGGCTCATGATCACACGGGGCAATCCCTCTCCCTCCGTTCCCGTCACCAGTGCGATGCCCCCTGCCTCTGGCGGGATTTCGCGCAGGTCTGCAGTACCGGCCGGAGACAGGCCCCAGATCGACAAACCACGCTCCGCCAGCCGCTCCAGCAGTGACAGGATTGATCCGCCGCGTGCATAGGGCACCGACAGAACCGAGCCGACCGAGACACGCAGCGCCTTGCGATAAAGCGGATCGCAGCAGGTTTCATCTAGAAGCACCGCGTCCGCCCCGAAGGCGGCGGCATTGCGGAACATCGCGCCGATATTGTCATGATTGGAAATACCGCAGGCGGCAACGACCAGCGCCCGCTCCGGCAGTCGGTCGATCAGGGCATCAAGCTCAGGTTCGGCAACACGTCGTCCGAGCGCCAGAATGCCACGGTGCAGATGAAAGCCGGCAATCGCATCGAGAACGGCGCTGCTCGCCACATAGACCGGCACATCCTCAGGCACACCCGCCAGAATATCCTGCACACCATCGACCCGGTTTTCCAGCAGCAGGATCTTTTCGACTGCAAAAGCCCCTGCCCCATGCGCGGCAGTGGCCATGCGTAGAACGACAGTGCCTTCGATGATGAAACGACCCTGCCGCCCGGCAAGGTCGCGTTCCTTGATGTCGCGGAATTCTGCGATGCGGGGATCGGCCGGATCATCGATCCGGGTAAGCCCGTTCCCCTCGACACGCATCAGTGGCTGCCGACCGTGATATCGGCGATGATACGGCCGACCGACAGATCGAAGATCAGCGCCTTCGATGTGCCGTTAAGCTGGCCGTAGAACAGGATCTGGTTGCCCGAATGCGAAACCGACTGCACGACGAAGCCGGCCGGCAGGTTCGCGGTTGCCGCCAGCGGCTGGTCAGCCGGCACGGAAAGGCCACCGGACGTCTGCGTTGTAGCAGCCGTCTGCGGCGCCGGGCGCGTGATCTTGTAGACAATGGCGGCAAGGACGGCCATAAAGCAGACCAACAAGATGCCGCCGGAGACAAGCTGCAGCTTGATCATCTTGCGACGGATGTTCTCCATTGCCGGATCGAGCGGCTCTTCTGGGCTCTGGTCCTCGATTTCGGCTTTGGTCATGGAACGGTCCTTGCGTCAGATTTTTCAACATCGGATGAATGAATGAACGACCCCTTTAACCAAGGCGAGCAGCCAAGGAAAGTCCTGACTGCCGGAGAAGATGCCGAAGGCCGCATCGATGCATGGCTGGCAGCCGAACTCGGCGGAGAATTTTCGCGCAATCGCCTGAAAGCCCTGATCGAACAAGGTGCCGTCAGCCTGAATGGCAAACCCTGCACCGAACCGAAGAAAAAGGTGTCGCCCGGCGATACGATCGAGATCTCGCTTCCCGAACCGGAAGACCCGGAGCCCAAGGGCGAAAACATTCCGCTGGAGATATTGTACGAGGACAAGGACGTCATCGTCATCGCCAAGCCGGCAGGCCTCGTCGTGCATCCCGGCGCCGGCAACTGGACCGGCACGCTGGTCAACGCGCTGATCTACCATTGTGGCGACAGCCTGTCGGGTATCGGCGGCGTAAAACGTCCCGGCATCGTCCACCGTCTGGACAAGGAAACGTCCGGTGTGATGGTGGCCGCCAAGAACGACGCCGCCCATCGCCATCTGTCTGACCAGTTTGCCGACCATGGCCGCACCGGCCCGCTGGAACGCGCCTACATGGCTGTCGTCTGGGGCCGCCCCAACGGCCTGAAGGGAACGATCGATGCACCGCTCGGCCGCGCCAATGGCGACCGCACCAAGCGTGCGGTGAAGAAGGAAAACAGTGACGACGCCCGTCACGCCATTACCCATTATCAGGTGATGGAGCGTTTTCATGAAAAGCCGGACGCCACCTCGCTCGCCGCCCTCATCGAATGCCGGCTGGAAACCGGCCGCACGCACCAGATCCGTGTGCACATGGCGCATGTCGGCACGCCTCTGATCGGCGATCCGGAATATGCCGGCGGTTTCAAGACCAAGGTGAACACGCTGCCGGAACAGGCAAGAGAAGTGGTCGGCCGTTTCCCGCGCCAGGCCCTGCACGCCTTCCTGCTGGCCTTTGAACATCCGCGCACCGGCGAGGTGATGGAATTCGAAGCGCCGATCCCCGACGACATGGCCGAACTGATCGAGGCGCTGCGGGCGTAAGAAATAGCGGGTGGCGACACGCCGTTGCCGGGCGTATAAAAACCGCCCGGCAACTTTTGGGCGTGCGAAACCGATGTCCGTCAGCCACATGCATTCCACAAAACTGCTGGAAACCGATATCCTCACGGTGTGGGATGTCGTCTGCGATGGCGCGCATCGGCACCTGAGTGAAGAAGAGACGTCGGGCAGCACCTGCCTCGTGTTTCCCTATCGCGGCGTCTTCATGCGCCATATCGGCGATGACGAGGCCGTGGCGGAAGCAAGCCAGGTGCTGTTCTTCAACAAAGGCGATATCTACCGCATCAGCCATCCGGTCGAGGGCGGCGATGCCTGTATCAGCCTCAGCCTGCCGGAAATCCTGCTCGATGAACTGGTGCCGGACATTCACCGTCGGCCCGGAGATGTTTTTGCCTTCAACAAACAACGCCTCGGCATCGATGCCCGCGCGCAGGCGCAGGTGGCGCTGCTGCGTCACAGCCTTCTCAACCGCACCGCCGAACCGCTGGAAGGCGAAGCACTGGCGATGACGCTGGTGCGCCGCGCCGTCGGCGAGCGCACCGCCCGACCACCGGTGCCTGGCTTCAGCACCCAGAAACTCGTCAACCGCACAAAGCTCCTGCTCTCCTCCGATCTCGCAAGGCGCTGGACGCTATCGGAAATTGCCGCAGAAACCGGCGTATCTCCCGTCTACCTGACGCAGGTGTTTCGAAAGATCGAGGGCATGCCGCTTTACCGCTACCAACTGCGCCTCCGGCTTGCCCGCGCGCTCGATCTGCTCGGCAGCTACGACGACCTGACCGAACTGGGCCTCGACCTCGGGTTTTCCAGCCACAGTCATTTTTCCTCCTCCTTCCGACAGGCCTATGGCCGCACGCCGGCGGAATTCCAGCGCTTTGCCGGGCTGCGCTAAAAAAATCGCTAAAGATTCTGACAGCGCCGAATTCGCCAAAGGTGTCTTCTCTCCCTGTCACCGCCAACCAAGGGAGAGACATCATGAAGGAAAACACCTGCGCCGCCTGCGACTGCGAACTCGATGACACCCGCATCGCCGTGAAAATCGGCGGCAGGACGGTCGAGGTCTGCTGCGAGGAATGCGCCACCGTTCTGCGTGAAGCGGAAGCCACTACGCGCGCTGCCGCCAGCATGTCGGCCCATCCCGGCCACTAGACGGCTGCCATGACGGCTTGACGATCAGCGGCGGCCGGGCGGCCGCCCTTTGCAGCCTGTCATAAGCACAGGCCACCCACTCAGGAGGACATCATGAAAAACGAGAACCGGGCGGTCTTTGACCGCGCGCCGGAACCGATTGCCTATGCTTTCGAGTTTCCGATCGAAACCAGTGCCACACCGCCGAAGCCAAAAGGCATGGCGCGTTTCATCAACTGGATCGCCGCAAAACTGCGAAGACGCCGAGACCGCATGGCGCTGCTCGAACTCAACGACGAGCAGCTGAAGGATGTCGGCATTTCCCGAAGCCAGATCGACAGCGACCACAGCCGTTATCGCATGAGCCAGTCGCACGGTCTGGAACGTCATCGCTTCTGAAGCGTTTTGGAAACAGTCCGTCGCCGCATTCCCTCAAGACCATCCGAGCAATGGCTGAGGAAATGCGGTAGAAACGGTCCTGAGGAACAGCCGAGCCATCGACGGAATCTTCGATTTTCACCGGCCTTGCAAGCTTACGAATTTGTAATGATGTAACGCTCTCGTGAGGCATTGAATCACCGTTCCGCCGTACTTATCTGGTATCCGGGTCGGAGTGGGGTTGATGACATGACCCACGCCGAAGCGGCTTGCCTGAAAGGGTTTTGATGACGTCCATATGTGATGGCGTCAGCCCGAGGGAGCCGGCATTAAACGATCAGAAGGGGGTGCTTTATGGCCCGCAACAATCTGCCATCCATTACCGCCGGTGAAGGCGGTCTCAACCGTTATCTCGACGAAATCCGCAAGTTCCCGATGCTGGAGCCGCAGCAGGAATACATGCTCGCGAAGCGTTACGCTGAGCATGGTGACCGCGACGCCGCCCACAAGCTCGTGACCAGCCACCTGCGTCTCGTCGCCAAGATCGCCATGGGTTATCGCGGCTACGGCCTGCCGATTGGCGAAGTCGTGTCCGAGGGTAACGTCGGCCTTATGCAGGCCGTCAAGAAGTTCGACCCGGAACGCGGTTTCCGTCTGGCGACCTATGCCATGTGGTGGATCAAGGCCTCGATCCAGGAATATATCCTGCGCTCGTGGTCGCTGGTGAAGATGGGTACGACGGCCAACCAGAAGCGCCTGTTCTTCAACCTGCGCCGCCTCAAGGGCAAGCTGCAGGCCGTCGAAGACGGTGATCTGCGCCCCGATCAGGTCAAGGAAATCGCCACGACCCTGAAGGTGTCCGAGGAAGAAGTCGTATCGATGAACCGCCGCCTTTCCGGCGACGCTTCGCTGAACGCTCCGATCCGCGCCACGGAAGGCGAATCTGGCCAGTGGCAGGATTGGCTGGTGGATGACAGCGAGACCCAGGAACAGGTTCTCGTCGAGCAGGACGAACTTGATACCCGCCGCCGCATGCTGTCCAAGGCCATGGGCGTGTTGAACGAGCGTGAACGCCGCATTTTTGAGGCCCGGCGTCTGGCTGAGGATCCGGTGACGCTGGAAGAACTGTCGAGCGAATTCGACATTTCCCGCGAACGCGTTCGCCAGATCGAAGTGCGCGCCTTTGAAAAGGTGCAGGAAGCCGTCCGCAAGGAAGCGCTGGCACAGGCTCAGGCACTGCGCGTCGTCGACGCATAATTCTGTCTGATACAAATTTGATAGACAAAGCCCGCGGCAAATACCGCGGGCTTTTCTTTTGTGACTACCGCATGCCCGGTGGCATGTTGCGTTGTTCCGCCGCCATCATCTCCCCGAGTGCCGCCCGGAAAAAATCGATCAGCAGAAACACCAGCAGACTGACACCCATCACCGGCAGCACCACGCTAAACGCGACGGCAACCACCAGCGAGATCAATTTGGCGACTGGAGACATGTAGGAAAAGCTGCGGATCAGCGTGCGAACCGAACCACCCGGTGCCGGGCGTCGAGTCCACCACATGCGATAACCATAGATGATCATTGCCGTCAGTGAGATGCCGAGCAACGCCATCAGCACCTGATTGGCGACACCGAACAACACGCCCATATGCGCATCAATGCCCCAGCGGATCAGTTTGGCGACGATCGGAAAGGTCGCGAAATCGGCGCGACTGGTAACGGCAAATGTGTTCGGGTCGACGGCGATCGTATCTACCTGGGTGGGCCAGCTGCGATCATATTCACTGACGCGAAAGGCTTGATCAACCGTGCGCGGCGGACGGATCTCGATCATCGGGCTATCGATACCAGCTGCGCGGGAAGATGCCACGACGGCATCGAACCGAGCAACCATGTCGCTTTCGGCAACCGCGGCAGCCGTCTCGACCGGAGCACCCATGCCATGCGCCGCATGTTCGCCCAGAACAGGCGCTTCCGCTGCGGGATTAAGCGCCGTGGTGATCGCCGGCGTGATCCAGCCCACGGTGTTGCGGAAAACGTCGATATTTCCGCCCGCCCAGCGCGACCATGTCAGGCCCGTCGCAGAGAGGAACAGAAAACCGATAGCCGTCCAAAGGCCGATCACCGTGTGAAGTCGGCGCGAACGCTGGTGCGTGCTGACCTTCGCCAAGGCTGGCCTTTTTACACCGCGTTGCCAATACCAGAGCAGCACGCCGCCGAGGATAGACACCCACAGCCACGAGGCGGCAAGTTCGCTGTAATGGCGGCCGATATCGCCAAGCAGCAGATTGCGATGCAGGTAATCCAGTGCGATGCGGAATGGCAGAATGCCGCTGGTACCGTAGGTAATCAACTCACCCTGTACGGCCGCAGTGGCCGGATCGATGAAGACCGTCCGCGTTTCGGATTCGCCAAGGCCCGGTTCGGTGAACATCACGCGCGTGGTCTGCGTTTCATTCTTGGCGGGACGCACTGCAAACAGCCGGGGCCCCTCGCCGATCGAAACACGCGCTGCGGTGATCTGCTCGGACAGTGGGCGTGCCGGTCCTTCAGTCTGCGCCACAAGCTGGTCGCGATACAGGATGTTCTCGATCTGCGGCGTCAGCACATAAAGCGTACCGGTGATCGCCGCGACCAGCAAAAACGGGCCGACAAAAAGGCCGACGTAAAAATGCAGGCGGGTGAGAAAAGCGCGGACAGCGGCGCCATCAGATGCTGCGGCAGGCGTGCGGGACATTGTCATGGCGTGCCCCTCACACATGGATTTTCAGGACAAGGAGCTTCGGGAAAATTGGTACGGGCAGCCACACAAAGGGGCGCCACGGAAAAACGACGGGACATTGATGCCTCCAGATGAACAGATGGAGCCGAAAGTTTGCTCGGCCGGATCAGACGTCGGGAGAAAAAGCAGGCGGCCCACGCGCCGCCATCCACCGCCCTTGCGGTCGAGTGACCACCACAGCGTAGTCGCGCGACAAAGGCACCGCACGCGATGGCACCGGCCATCGCGGTGCCAATACGACTGGCAGGTCTGTCGCCGCAACCTGAGCGGCAAACTGGCAGGCGGCCGAACAACATTCGGGATGCTCCGCCTTGCCGCCATGCTTGTGATGGACGGGCGCAGCGCTTGTGCTGTCATGATCACCATGGGCATCGCCATGTCCGTCATGAACGCTTGTATCGGTGGAACAGATGATCTGCGCTGCAGCCAGCCGTTCGGCCGCCGCCATGGCACCCAGCGCATGCGCACCGATCGCACCGTCGAGCATCATCATGAACGACAGCAGCAGGGCAAGAACCCCGCCGCTCATTCTGTCCGCGATGATTTGTCTGACGAAACGCATGATTGTGTCATTGCATTTCGCAAGCTGGATGTCACTGCGGCAAGTTTGCGCCCTGCAACTTATTTGGGCAGTTCATTAAGATACCTCGCGCGTTCCGATCGACTGGGAGAAACGGACAAGATAACCGTCGGGGTCCTGCACCAGAAATTCGCGCGCGCCGGACTCAGCCTCGCCGATCCGGTACCAGCTTTCTTTTACAGGCCGGAACAATGGCCATGCGGCGGCATTGAGCGCTTCGGTAATGACCGTCACGTCCGAACACTCGATCTGGAAATTGATGCCCCGCCCGTAAGGTCGCTCAAGCGGTCCTGTCACCCACTCGCCGTTGACCTGACACAACATGACCTGCGCGCCTTCGCGCTGAAGAAAGGCGAAGCCGGCGGCAGGACGGTCGTAGACGATATGAAAGCCAAGAAGATCGCACCAGAAACGCAGGCTGGCAGCAATGTCCGAAACATCCAGTTCCGGCACGAGCGCATTAAAACCGCCTTGAGGCGATGCGCCGTTTCCGGCCGCAGCGTTGCGGCCGGACTGGTTCAGTTGCGTGGGTTTGTCCCCGCTCACTGGCCCGTCGAAGGTGTGGCGGTCGACCATTCGCGGATGGCCGTATTGAAGGCGCGAATACCTTCCTGGCCCTTCTGCAGGGTCAGGAGCGCCCGGCGACCGTTACGATAGGCCAGCGGAATGTCCAGCCAGTTCTTCGAGCGCAGCAGTTCCAGGTTGGTCGCGCGTGCATCCGGAAAATCGTTGAGCGCGATCATGTGGAAATCGTCGGTGATCTTGGCCGGAACAGCCACCAGCGGCGTGCCGCGATCCTGCTCGGTATCCTTCATTGCGATGCGCTGGACGCTGTCGATCGCGCCGCCCTCGAAATCCGGCGGAACCGAGAAGACGAGTTCGATCAGGTGACTGGCCGGCAGCGACGGGTCGGTATTGCGCTTGAAGGTGACGAGCGCCGTCAGACCGCGACCGGGAATATTGATGCGCGCCTGAACGGTCGGTTCCTGGCGGCCGTTTTCACCCGGCTCGGTCTGCAAAGACCACGAGACATTGCCCTCGACAGCGGTCGGAGCCGGCTGGCCCAGACGCTCTTCGTAAAGGAACATTTTTTCGCCGCTGACAGCAGCCGTATCGGCCGGATTGACGGCCGGAGCATTGGCAGGTGGCGTCTGGCCGGCCGCTTCGTTAGGCGTTGCGGCCGGTGTGCCGGGCGGGCTGTTCAGCTGTGCGACGGACTGGCCGCCACCGCCTGCAGGCGGCCCACCGGCACCTTCATCCACTTCCGTGCCATTCGCCAGCAGACGCTGCGTAAATTTCTGGCCGGATGTCGTGCCATCGGCTGCCGGAGGTGTCGCACCGTTGGATGCCTGCCCATTGGCCGGCGTCTGTGCCGGTGTATCGTTGGCCGGCGGGGTCTGCTGGTTCGCGGGCGGTGTCTGCTGAGTCGTTTCGGTTCCGGACGTAGCGGAACCGCCGACAGTACCGACCATTTCGCCGACCTTGTCCCAGTTCGACCAGGCTACGTAACCGCCGCCACCGATGATGACGATGCCGAGAACGGCAAGGATGATCGGGCCGAAGCTGCGCTTCGGCTTAGGCTTGGCACGGTATGGGCGCACCGGCGGCGGCATCATGTCGTCATGAAGCTCGTCGTCCTGTGCGGCAGGTGCCTGCTCGGCCGCAGCCGCAGCCGCCTTGTTGTAGCCGATCAGTTCTTCCAGATCATTCCAGGGATCGGGATCGGCAGGTTTCGGCTGCGCAGCGGCAGCGCTCGCAGCAACACCGGCGGCGCTAACGGCAACACCAGCTGCGCCAGCGGTCGCAACTTCGGCAGCCGTGGTAGTAGAAGCATCAGGCTGACCGCGCAGATATTCCTCGAACGGGTCGTTGCCCGCTTGAAAGCCCTGCGACGGAATGGTGCCGAGCTCCGGCAGATCGCCGACGGACGGCATCTTGGCTGTGGCCGAAGCGCTGACCGGCGTTTCGAAATGGGCATCGAAATTTTCGGTTGCAGCCTGATCGCCGGACTTGTGTTCGCCAAATGCAAACGGAACCGCATCGTCCGAATGACGCGGCAGTTCAACAGGGTCCGCCCAGGACAGTTTGGGGGACAGGTCCGGCTCGGACTGTGTCTCGCTGGCGGACAACCAGGCCGGCTCTTCGTTTTTCGCAGGTACGTCGCCGAAATCGGCCATCGGCTCGACAAGGCGCGAACTTGCATGATGCGTATCGCGCTCACCGCCGAAATCGGGCTCGCGCGCCTCATCGTCGGCATGATGCGGAGACGCAGGATCTTCCGGCCAGATTGGCGCCTGCGTCGGAAAGGTAGGCTCATGCGACGGGATCAGATGATCGGCATCGTCCTGATATGCCGTCGTCTCGGGCAGTTCCGCCTGACGGCCGAAAGGCGGTTCATCCGGATAGGGGGCGGTGACGGGCGCAGCAGGTTCATCCCAGCGCGGCGTCTCGGCGGCTTCGACAGAAGAATGGTCCGCGTGACGATGATAATCTTCGACACGCTCTTCCTGCACGGGCTCTTCGTACTGCTCGGCAGGCGGCACAGGCGCGGGCTCAGGCTGCCAGAGCGGTTCATAAGCCTCCCCCTTGCGCTCCTCGTGCTCATAAGCGCTGTCGGAATAGGAGGATGCAGCATCATCCTCAACCGGCGCGGCAACGGGTTCAGGTTCCGGTTCCGGTTCCCGCGTCGGCTCGAGGGCTTCAGGCGCAAGTGCGGCTGCGGCAACAGCGGGCGCGAGATCCGGTTCCGTCGCCGGCAATGCTTCCGCATGTTCGGCCTCGACAGACGTAATCGCCGCCTCCAGCTTATCCATCTGGCGGCGGAGCATGTCGTCCGACGGGCGCGGCTTCATGTTTTCGAGCTGTCTTTGAACAGCTCCACGCGCCTTGTCATACACCCGAAGCCGCATCTCGGGAGTATTGTTCGCCAGACCGTCTACCGCCCGGCGAATAACCGCTACAAAATCAGCCATCGATACTTTCTCTTGATCACTGACCTGAAAATGGGGTCGCGTGAAAGATGTGTCAAACTAGGATATTAGTCCTCAAACGGGTCCGTCACAAGTATGGTGTCGTCCCGCTCAGGACTCGTGGAAAGTAGGGCGACGGGCGCGCCGATCAACTCCTCGACCTGACGGACGTATTTGATCGCCTGCGCCGGCAGGTCAGCCCAGGAACGGGCACCCACAGTCGACTCTTTCCAGCCTTCCAGCGTGATGTAGATCGGCTCGACGCGAGCCTGTGCGGCCTGCGCCGCCGGCAGGTGGTCGATCCGCTTGCCGTCGAGCATGTAACCGACGCAAATCTTCAGTTCTTCAAGACCGTCGAGAACGTCGAGCTTGGTGAGCGCAATGCCGGTAATGCCGTTGGTGGCGACCGACTGGCGAACCAGCGCGGCATCGAACCAGCCGCAACGACGCTTGCGGCCCGTGACAGTGCCGAATTCGTGGCCCTTCTCACCGAGGAACTGGCCGATCTCGTCGTTCAGTTCGGTCGGGAACGGACCTTCGCCGACGCGGGTCGTGTAAGCCTTTGTGATGCCGAGGATGTAACCGAGCGAACCCGGCCCCATGCCCGAACCGGCAGAGGCCTGACCGGCAACGGTGTTGGACGAGGTCACGAACGGATAGGTGCCGTGGTCGATATCGAGCAGCGAGCCCTGAGCACCTTCGAACAGGATGCGCGAACCCTGGCGGCGCTCCTTGTCGAGCAGTTCCCATACGCTTTCCATGAAAGGCAGGATACGGTCGGCAACGGAGGTCAGTTCCTCCATGATGTCCTTGTGCTCGACTTCAGCCACGCCAAAACCGCGACGAAGGGCATTGTGATGGGTGAGGATACGCTCGACCTTGGCTTCCAGCGCATCGAGATCGGCAAGATCCATGACGCGGATGGCGCGACGGCCGACCTTGTCTTCATAGGCCGGGCCGATACCGCGGCGGGTGGTGCCGATCTTGGTGCCGCTGTTGGAAGCCGCATCTTCGCGCATGCCGTCGAGTTCGCGGTGCAGCGACAGAATCAGCGTGGCGTTTTCGGCGATACGCAGGTTGTCGGTGGTGACCTTGACGCCCTGCGCTTCCAGACGGCCGATTTCGGCGATCAGCGCATGCGGGTCGACAACGACGCCGTTGCCGATGACGCCCTTCTTGCCCGGACGCACGACGCCCGACGGCAGCAACGACAGCTTGTAGCTGACGCCATCGATGACGAGCGTATGGCCGGCATTGTGGCCTCCCTGGAAACGGACAACAATATCCGCGCGTTCGGAAAGCCAATCGACAATCTTGCCCTTGCCCTCGTCACCCCACTGGGAACCCACTACCACGACATTCGTCATTTCACGATATCCTGCCTTGCGGCGCAAGACGTTGCGCCTACTCAAACCGGCGCATCTATACTGCGCCGATCCGCGGAAAGCGACCGCTTTATCAACTTGTCTGTGGTTTTTACGTGACAAATCGCCAGCCGGACCGGTAACTGCACGACCGAAAAGGCGTGAGAACAGCGCTGTGACGGGGTATTTCAGGAGAACACACGTGCACGGCAGAGCTTATCTTTTTCTGATCATTGCTACGCTTTGCTGGGGCGGAAACGCGGTCATGGCCAAGTTTGCGGTCGGCCATATCAGCCCGATGACCTTCACTTTCCTGCGCTGGGTAGTGGCCGTCATGTTGATTCTGTCGATCTCGCTGCCGCAGATCAAAAAGGACTGGCCGGTCGCGAAAAAGCATCTTCCGGTGCTGATATTCCTTGGTGCGATCGGTTATACCAGCTTCAACGCCCTGCTTTATTCGGCCGTCCACTATACGACGGCGATCAATGTCACGATCGAACAGGCGGCCATCCCGTTCCTGATTTTCTTCGCCAATTTTGCACTGTTTCGTATTCGCGTTTCGGCCGCCCAGATTTTCGGCTTCTCGCTTACGCTTGTCGGCGTCGCGCTGACCGCCGCTCATGGCGATCTGGCCTCACTGGTGACGCTGAGCGTCAATTACGGTGACGGCCTTATGATCTTTGCCATCCTCGCTTATGCCGCCTACACGATCGCGCTGCGCTGGCGCCCGCCAGTGGACTGGCGCACGCTGATGGCGATCCCGGCCATCGCCGCCCTCGTCTTCTCCATCCCTCTGATGGCATGGGAATATGCGGCAGGCGACCTGATGATGCCGGACCTCACTGGCTGGGGCGCCACGCTCTATACCGGCATTTTTGCCTCGCTGGTGGCGCAGATCCTCTACATCCGGGGCGTCATCGAACTGGGTGCAAACCGCGCCGGGCTTTTCATCAATCTCGTGCCGGTATTCGGCACGCTTTTGTCGGTCGCCATTCTTGGCGAACAACTCTTTCTCTTCCACATCATCGCACTGATGCTGGCACTCGGCGGCATTGCCATTGCCGAACGCTGGAAACCGAAAGAACCGGTCGCCGCCTGATCACTATTCGATGGGATATTCAAAACCGTTCAGCACCTCGCGAATAGCGGCAGGTGCGTTGCGATATTTTTTCTTCAGACCGTTGAGCCGTGCATCCGTGCCACGGCAATAACGATCGAGTGCCGCTGAAATTTCCTTGGCGCGCTCGGCGTCATAGGGCTCTTCGCCACGAAAATGGTCGCAAGCCTCCCGCTCGGTGACATAGGTCTGGACATCGGCCGGCAATGAAGCAGCCGATGCAGGAAGGCCCACGACCAGAAAAATGCAGGCGAAAGTCAGACGAAGCATTCCCCCTCCTCCCCAGCGCCTGAAAAATCTCAGTCGCTGTGCTTGTTGCGAATATGCCGAACCGTCAGCCAGATGCCGAGCACGACAAACGGCACCGCAGCACCTGTCAAGGTTTCCGGCGCAATGTGCACGCCGAGATTATGCGCGAACTTGGCGAGATAGCCCACAAGACCGATAACGTAATAGGAGATCGCCGCAACCGAAAGTCCTTCGACCGTCTGCTGCAGGCGCAATTGCAGATGCGCGCGCTTGTCCATCGAGGCGAGAATTTCCGTATTGAATTTCTGCAGATCCACATCGATCCAGCTGCGCAGCAAAGCGGTGGCACGCGTCAGCTTGCGCGACATGTTGGCCTGCCGCTCCTCCACCGACTGGCAGGTGCGCATGGCCGGCGCCAGACGACGCTGCAGAAAACCGCCCAGCGTTTCCGAGCCGGGCACGGCCTTTTCGCCCAGCATCGACACCCGGTCGAGCACGATGTTGTTGTAGGCGCGGCTGGCGCCGAAACGATAAAGGCTGAGCGCCGCATTGGCTTCCAGTTCGGCGGCAAGGGCTGTGATCTCGGCCAGCATCGTATCCGCCTCACCGCGTGCGTGCTGCTTCATGCGCTGGGTGATGGCGGTGAACCGCGCTTCGATGGCGCGGATTTCCGGCGATAGTTCCTGCGCCAGCGGCAGACCCATCATGGCAAGCGTACGGTATGTCTCGATGTCGAGAATACGCTGGGCAAGCATGCCGCGTGCCGCTTCCGTCATGCCGTGGTCGAGCACGAGAAATTTCGTCAACCCGTCACCATCCTGACGAAAATCGGTGACGATGGTCGCCTGCCCGTCGGCCACCATGCTCTGACAGAGGCTGGTCAGGTCGAAAGCGGCAATGACATCCGACACATCCTCGCTGGCAGGACGGATTTCGATCCGCACACCGGAGATGAACGGTCCCGGTGCTGCAAACCGTGCGCCAAAAGGATTGACCGGGATTTCGGCACCGAATGTGGCCGGTGCCGGCGTGTCCCAGAAATAAGTCGAGAATTCCGTATGGCGTTCCCATCGCAGCGTGCCGCTGCCCCATGTCATCGTGTGATGGCTGGTGTCGGCAGCCGGTGCTGGCACGCCCTGCCCCAAAGACAATTCGGCGAGGATGGCCTGATCTCCCGCAAAATTCGCCTCGGTCAGGAAGGCCACCTGAAAGATGACACGCGGTAGCGGCAACAGCGTATAGGGCCGCGAATGGATTTCTCCGAGCGCACGCGCCCGAACGTCTGCGACCGGAAACGAAAAACTGCGCTTCGACAAATACCTGGCTCCCCGACTGCGCCCCACCGGCCAGCTCTGGTCTTGGCTATTATCAAATAGCTGGCCCGGCGCGAGGTGACGCTTTGCCGCAGAAAAATAACATTGTCCTGCTCTTCACAGAACCGCGATCTCAACAGGCAAATCGCACCCAGCCCGGATACGTAAACTTTTCATTAAATTTTAAGGAGCATCACTTTTCGTATGACCCGAGTTTCTGCGATGCGTATTGCGTTTTTCATCGCGCTTTTTGCTCTGACCGGCTGCGCCAGTGCGCCGAGCCGGATCAACAATGCCTGCGCCATTTTCGAACAAAGAGACGGCCTGTTCAACAACTGGGCCCGCGACGCCAAGCGTGTCCAACAGGAATTCGGCGTGCCGGTGCCGGTGCTGATGGCGACGATCTACGTCGAATCCAGTTTCCAGCCCTATGCGAAACCACGCCGCAAATATGTGCTCGGCTTCATTCCGTGGGGCCGCATCTCGTCTGCTTATGGTTATGCGCAGGCGCTGGACGGCACCTGGGAAACCTACAAGAAGGATACCGGCCGCTGGAACGCGCGACGCAGCAATTTTGGCGACGCCATCCATTTCGTCGGCTGGTATCATAACCGCAGTGTCAAAACGAACGGCATCTCGCCGACCGACAGCCGCAACCTCTACCTCGCCTATTATGCCGGGCACCGCGGCTATGAACGCGGCAAGTTCACCACAGCCATCCGCGGCGCGGCCCAAAAATCCGCCAGCATGGCGCAGCGTTACGAAGCACAGCTGCGCCAGTGCGGTTATTGATCAGGCTATCGGCTGCGCTCAGTGGCTGATGTTGATCCGCGTGTTGGCGAGCCCGTAGCGGTGCGTCAGTGCGTAAAAGGCCGCTGCGTTTTCCGGATGCAGGCGGATGCAGCCATGCGAGGCGGGACGACCGAGACGCTTGGTCTCATAGGTCGCATGCACCGCATAACCGCCATTGTAAAACACAGCAAAAGGCATCGGCGCGTTGTTGTATTTGCGCGAGCGATGGTTTTTCGACAGCCATTTCGCCGTCCACTTGCCCTTCGGCGTGACAAAACCCTTGCGGCCGGTCGACACCTTCCACTGATAAAGAACGGTTCCGTTTTCCGTCACCGTCATGGTCTGGCTGGACAGGCTGACATTGGCAACAACGGTTGCTTCAGCCGGCTGAAACGATATCAACAGGGCGGCAATTGCCCCCAAAGCGAACATACGCATAAACTTCCCTCTCACTAGAAAAACGGAGTCCGCCACACCGTCCGTGAGAGCAATAAGCTGAAAATTTCTCAGCCAATCAAATGAAAACATGAAGAAATCGCGCGAAGAACAAAAACTGTTCTTAACAAAAGAGAACAGTATTGCATTTATGCAGCACAGAATGCGGAGAACCCAGTAAAAATACGGGAATATCTACCCCGCAGCGCCCCAGAAGAATGGCGTGCCGCCTGAACGGCACCCCATTCCGGCATCATGCGCCATACGGCTGCAGAAACAGCTTCACTGCCTCGATTTCGTTCGGGCGGATTTCATGACTGCCGGGATGCCATTCCAGCGTCACATCATCGCCCTGGCCGCGAAAATATTCGGCCAGCCCGTTGGTCAGCGGCACCGGGCAGATCGGGTCGCGCTCGCCGGCCGTGATCAGCACACGCGCGTTTGCATCCTCCATCCTTGCCTTCGGTTGAAACGGGATCAGCGGATGCATCAGCACGCCGGCATCAAACAGGCCCGGCTGCTCAATCATGACATTGGCGAGAATGTTGGCGCCATTGGAAAAACCAAGGCCGATCACATCGGACGCGCCATATTTTTCCCTGTTGGCAGTTACGAAAGCCACCATCTGTGCGGTCGCCCGCGCCAGATCGGCAAGATCATAGACACCCTCGCCCGTGCGGCGGAAAAAGCGCGGAGCCCCATGTTCGGAGACGTCGCCAAGCGGTGAGATCACCGTCGCCTCGGGCAGCAGACGACTACCGAAATCGAAGAACTGGTTTTCATCGCCGCCTGTGCCGTGGAAAACGAACAGGATCGGTGCACCCGGCGCTCCGGCGCGGGCACGGTGCAGATAGTTTTCGGCACTCATCGTAAAATCCTTGTCAAAGAAAAAACCGGCCACCGGCTTGAACCGGTGGCCCACAGAAGGCATCAGCCCTCCAGCGGCTCCAGATGCTTTTCCAGCTCGGTGCGCAGGTGAGCGTGCTGGCTCGGCAGCTTCAGTGCCTCGCCGAGATGGGCGGTATCTTCGTCACGGTCGAAACCCGGTTCGTTGGTGGCGATTTCAAACAGGACGCCACCCGGCGTGCGGAAATAGATCGCCCAGAAGTAATCACGGTCGATGACGGGCGTCACCTGATAACCGGTATCCATCAGCGCCTTGCGCACTTCGAGCTGCTTTTCGCGGTTCTCGACGGCAAAGGCGATGTGATGCACTGATCCGGCGCCAAGCCTTGCATTGGAAATGTTCGGCATGGTTTCGATGTCGATGAAATCGGCGCCATTGCCGCCGGGCATGCCCAGACGCAGCACGCCGTCCTTGTTGTCCACCTGCTCATAACCCATGAACTTAAGAAGCTCGGCAGTGCCACCATCGTCACGCAGACGCAGCGAGGCGGAGTGGAAACCGCGGATCGCCTCGTCAGCGCCGACACCATTGCCGGTCCACTGGGCGCGGGCATCATCCTTCACTTCCACCAGTGCAAAACCATCGCCATCGGGACCTGCGAAATGCAGGCGCTTTTCGCCAAAAGCCTCGTCAGCCTTCAGGCCCTCTGCACCAGCCTTGGTCAGGCGATCCGTCCAGTAACCCAGCGAGCCCTGTGGTACGGAGAAAACGGTGGAACCGACTTCGCCGGTGCCGGGACGGCCCTTGGCGATATGCGGAAACGGAAAATAGGTCATCACCGAACCGGGCGTGCCGACCTCGTCACCGTAATAGAGGTGATAGACATCCGGCGCGTCGAAATTGACGGTCTTCTTGACGCGGCGCAGGCCGAGCGTATCGGTGAAGAACTGGTTGTTGGTGCGGGCGCTGCCAGCCATCGAGGTGACGTGGTGAAGCCCTTTGATCTGGTCGAGCATGGAAATATCCCTTCTCTGCGGGTTCATCTGAACCGCGTTTGATGAAGGGAAGATGGTGGATCGATCGCAATTTGGATAGACGATCAGACCCGAACGCATTGTTCGATAAATGAAGACGGAAAAGATCCGTCGTTCACTGATGCAGCGTCAAACGCTGTCCGGCAACTGCCAGTCCACCGGGTCCTTGCCGATCGATTGCAGATATTCGTTCGTCTTGGAAAACGGCCGCGAGCCAAGAAAACCGTTATGCGCCGAGAGCGGCGACGGATGCGCCGATTTCAGCACCAAATGGCGTTCCTGATCGACGAAGGCCGCCTTCTTCTGTGCATAGGAGCCCCAGAGGATGAAGACCACGCCATCACATTCGTCATTGACGGTGCGGATGACGGCATCGGTAAATTTTTCCCAGCCCTTGCCCTGATGGGCGGCGGCTTGGCCTTCCTCGACGGTCAGCACACTGTTGAGCAGAAGCACGCCCTGCTCCGCCCAGTGCTCAAGGAAACCGTGTTTTGCAGGCGGGATATCAAGATCGGCCTGCATCTCCTTGTAAATGTTGACCAGCGACGGCGGCATGCGCACGCCCGGCTGCACGGAAAAACACAGGCCATGCGCCTGCCCCGCACCATGATATGGATCCTGCCCGAGGATGACGACCTTCACCTCATCGAGCGGCGTCAGGTCAAGCGCGCGAAAATATTCCGAGCCCTTTGGAAAGATCTGCTTTCCCGCCTGCTTTTCGGCAACGAGAAACTTTTTGAGGTCGGCCATGTAGGCGCTGTCGAATTCCTCTTCGAGCGCAAACTTCCATGTCTCTTCAAGCTTGATATCCGCCATGACCGATCCTCCCTTTACTGAAACCGTCCGCCACGCTGGATGACTTCGGTTTTGTAGCCATCCGGATCGGTCACGAAGAAAAATTTCGCGAACGGTTTTCCTTCGTGCGGCATCTCGACCAGTTTGCCGACCGTGAGACCCAGATCGGTGAAACGTCTGTGCTCCGCCTCGATATCCTCCACCGTCACGGCCAGATGGCCATAACCATTGCCGAGGTCATAGGCTTCGGCCTTGCCGTCATTGACGGTCAGTTCCAGTTCGAAGCCGGTTTCCGGGTTGGAAAGATAGATCAGCGTAAAACCATCAAAGGGCACGCGTTCGGCGACTTTCAGTCCAAACGCCTTGTCGTAGAAATCGACCGACCGCGCCTCTTCGAGTACGCGGATCATCGAATGCACCAGTTTTGCCATCGGCAAATGCCCCTCAGGTCAGTATGTGGTTGCTGCGCGAATGCCAGTCCCAGGCGGACCGGATGATATCGTCCAGCGTATATTGCGGCTGCCAACCGAGCACGGCCTTGGCCTTGTCGTTGTTGGCAACCAGCGTGGTGGAATCACCATCGCGACGGCCGACATATTCCACCGGAAACGGTTTGCCGGAAACAGCTGAAATGGCGCCGAGCAGTTCTTTCACCGTCGTACCGGTGCCTGTCCCCAGATTAAGCTCAACGGTTTCGCCGCCGGCCAGCAGATAATCCACCGCCCGCACATGCGCATCGGCCAGATCCAGCACATGGATATAATCGCGCACACAGGTGCCGTCGCGCGTGTCGTAGTCATCGCCAAACACTTTAAAGCCCTGGCGACGGCCGAGTGCTGCCTCGATGGCAAGCGGAATGGCATGGGTTTCCGGCGTATGCCACTCACCGATCCGGCCCTCGAAATCGGCACCGGCGGCGTTGAAATAGCGCAGCATCACCGACTTCAGCCCCTTGTATGTGCCGTAATCCTTCAGCGCCTGCTCGACGATAAATTTCGTGCGGCCATAAGGGTTTATCGGCGCCTGCTTGTGCGTTTCATCCATCGGCACGCTATCCGGCAGGCCGTAGGTGGCGCAGGTCGAGGAGAATACAAAAGCCTTCACCCCGGCATCCATGGCCGCCGACAGTAGGGTCAGCGCACCGATGACATTGTTGTCGTAGAAGGCGACCGGGTTTTTCACCGATTCCCCGACTTCGATCAGCGCCGCAAAATGCAGCACGGCGTCGGGCTTATGCTTGGCAAACACCTCGTCGAGGCGCGCGCGGTCACGGATATCACCCTGTTCGAGCGGTCCCCATTTGACGAATTCGGCATGACCATTGGAGAGGTTGTCGAAAACGATCGGCTCGTAACCCCTTTCCGCCAGAAGCAGGCAGTTGTGCGAACCGATATAGCCGGCACCGCCGACCACGAGCACTTTCTTCTTCGACATCGACACCTCGAGGTTTTCCGTTGAGTGTTGCGGCGCAATATAATGAGCAAGGCTCAAATATCCAGTACGGTAATCCCATCACAAAAGTGGAGCATCACGGAAAAGAATTGCGACCTGCGGCCCAACCGAATATCGTCGCGCCGACTGTTTCAGTATCATGCCCATGGAAATAAAATGCGCGTCGTTTTTCTCTGTCTCGGATGGTTTTTCGTCGCGCTCGGCGTGATCGGAGCATTCCTGCCGGTCATGCCGACGACGCCGTTCCTGTTGCTGGCAGTTGCCTGCTTCACCCGTTCGTCGCCGCGCATGAAAGCATGGCTGCTGAACCACAAGAATTTTGGTCCGCCATTGAGGAATTGGCAGGAACATGGCGGCATTTCTCGCCGCGCAAAAATCATGGCCATCTGTCTGATGGCGGCCAGCTATGCGGGCTTCTGGTTCGGCAGCCATCCGGCGCCGTGGCTGGCCGTGCTGGTCGCCGCCATCATGCTCGGCTCGTCCGCCTTCATCATCACCCGGCCGGATGGCCGCACCTGAACACAACATTTGAGGAGATCACCAATGTATATCGCTATGAACCGTTTTCGTGTCGTCCCGGGCTTCGAAGAAACCTTCGAGGAGATCTGGAGAAACCGCGAGCGCCACCTCTCCACCCTGCCCGGTTATCTCGAATTCCACATGCTGAAAGGCCCAAAGGCGGAAGACCATACGCTGTATGCCTCGCATACCGTCTGGGAAAGCCAGGAGCATTTTGTCGCCTGGACGAAGTCGGAACAGTTCCGCGCCGCCCATGCCAATGCCGGAGCCAATCGCGGCAAGGTCGAATATCTGTCCGGCCCGCATTTCGAGGGTTTTGAAGTCATCATCCACGAAGACAAGACCGGCGCCCGCGCCGAAGTCGCCTGAGGTTTGTGTTGATGGACGCTGAAGTTGAAAACAGCACCGAACGACGCGCCCGCTCTACTGCGGCTCTGGCCGAAAAGCCGGACGGCGTGGTTGAGGCAATCGCCGGCATTGCACAGGTGACACCGGCGGAAATCCTTGAAATCCTGCCGGAAGGCGCTGCCGTCATCGCGGCAAAGGAAGAGTTCGCAGCAATCTGGACCGACCTCACTGCGTGGGGAAAAGTCCTGTTCATCGTTCACACCGAGGATATCGTGCTGGAAGCCGAAGGTTCGTTGCCGGAAGGCTCGGAAGGCCATGGCTGGTTCAACATCCATGGCGACAGCCCGATCGGCGGCCACATCAAAAAGGACAACTGCGCCTCGGTGACCTTTGTCGACCGCGCCTTCCACGGGCGTCGTTCGTGTTCCGTCTGGTTCATGAACGCCAAGGGATCGGCCATGTTCAAGGTGTTCGTCCGTCGCGATGAAAACCGCGAACTGATCGGTGAGCAGCTGAAAAAATTCGAGGCACTGCGCGACAGCTATAAAACGCAGTGACAAAACCCCACCCGGTCCGGCCGGACCTCCAGGACCGGGTGGGCGCCACAGCCAAATTGTACAAAAACAAGAAATACAAATACAGGTTGAGACAAGGATTGCGTGAAAGGGTTTGAGGACAACCTCAGGGAGACCCGTGATGACGTCTGTTGGATCCGCTTATGATTTTTATGTCGCAACCCGGCATTTGCGGGCAGGCGATCCGACGCCCCCCGGCGCCGGCAATACATTCTCTGACGTCATGCAGGAAAACGATCCGGCCATCGACGCCGAGAATAGCGAGGGCACACCGTTCATCGTGAGTTTTCAGGACAAGCTTTATAATCTCGGCAAAATCACCTTGCACAAGATGCCGGATTCAGCACGGATCAACGTGGCGGAACTGCCTGAAGATAAATACCAAAGCTTCATGGAGAACGACAAGCAGCATCTCGATGTGCGTGAAAAAGGACTTGAGCGCAGGTACTCATCCAGACCTGAGCTCCCGGAAAATGACCCGCGAACGAAGACATATGCAACAATCGTCGTTGGTGGCAGGGTCATTGCAACGATAGACAATCAAGGCTGCATCGGCGGTCATGATGCCGCAATCGCTCGACTTAACGGGCGTTTACCGGACGAGGTGAATGGCACCAATGGCCCCGCGTTGGCAAAAGCACGTGCAGAGGCTGCTGTCGCCATTCTGGGCGGTCGCATTGTCATATCATCGACCGCGATCAGCCAACCGCAATTCAATGCACTACCGTCGCTGGATGCGCTTGAAACGCTGATCGATTACGACGCCATGAAAAACGATCCTGATTTCCAGCAACTCGAAAAGATGCGTGAAAACTACCGACAGATCGAACTGGACCGCGCGACCTATCTGGCAAAACAGCAGGCGGAACAGCCTGTAGCCTGAGGCCGGCGACCTACATCGCCGGCACCCATTTCCACAACACTGCCTCGCGCCGTTCGGGGTAATATTTGAACTCGCATTCGAAGCGGCGTCCAAAGGCTTCCGCTGCTTTCAATGCTGCCTCGCTCGGCGGGTTCATGCCCGTGCCCGGTGCAAACCAGTCCTCCAGCAGATCATCGGGAATATAGATCCCCACCCTCAGCGGCAGTATTTCCAGCGTTCGGGCAAGCTCGTCCGGCGGCATCGCGTTCTCCTTCGAAAATCTCAAGGTCACGGGGTCTGCTGCGGCAGAGTAACGGATCATGGGCCGATCAGGAAGGCCGATGCTCCGGCTTGCCCTTGTGCTTGGTGGAGGCGAAATCCACCAATTCCTTTTCCGTCATGGATTTCTCCATGCTTTTCGAAGCGCCTTTCAGGTCCTTCTTCTTGGTTTCGCCGCGCTTGGCGGACAAGGCCGCACCGGCGGCCTTCTGCTGTGCTTTCGAGACTGCGGGCATTTTTTAAACTCCCTGCTGGTGACGGCACCATTTGCGCCTGCATGTCCAACAGGCAAAGAGCGATGGAAGTTCCGAAAATCGATGCCTGATGTGAGCGGTTTGGAACCGCAGCCAGTCGCCGCGGGTTGTCTGTCGAACACAAACCCGAAAGGCCATCGCCATGGACAAGCTCGACCAGAACCAGAAACTCGACCAGTCGATCGAAAAGGAACAGCTGGACACCACCAATCCGGAAGCACTGCGCGAAGCCGCCCGGCTCGGCACGATCGACACGTTCCTCGTCAAATCCGACCTTGAAGATGTCGATCAGCGTGAAAGTGAAGACGGCGATGACGGCCGTCCCAGCCCGTTGGCCAATGCCGACAATCCTGAGAAGTGACCGATCGCCAAACGCCGCTTTCGGGGAACCTGAGAGCGGCGAAACTGTTGTCCCGCGCAACATTCTGGAGGAAACGCATGAACGCCCAAAAGAAGGCAGTGCAGGATCAGGCGCTGGCAGACATTCGCAATACGGCGGAGGCTCCGGAGCAGAAAGCCGGTTCGCGACGGGCGGAGACCCGTATCTCGGCTGACGAACATGCCGGCAATGAAATGAATATCGAAGCCAAGGCTTCGCCCACGCTCGCCGATGCCGAGGCGGAAGCCTTCGCGGCGGAAGTGATTGAAGAGCTTGTTGCCTGCCACATCCCGTTTCTCGTCGCCGGAACATTTGCTGTCAGCGCCTATACCGGTATTTCGCGTCCCACCAAGGATCTCGACATCTTCTGCAAGGCTGGCGATTACGCCCGTATCCTCGCCCATTTCAAATCGAAGGGTTTTGAAGTGGAAGTCGAGGATGACCGCTGGCTCGGCAAGGTCAAGCGCGGCCGGCATTTTCTCGACGTCATCTTTGCCGGCTCGAACGGCACGATGCCGATCGGCGATCTCTGGCTGGATAATGCCCGCCAGATGGAAATGCACGGCCATAATGTCCGCGTCATCGCACCGACCGAACTGATCTGGTCGAAATGTTTCGTGCAGCTGCGACACCGCTATGATGGTGCCGATGTCGTGCATGTCATCCTCAAAGCCCATGACCAGATCGATTGGGAACGCCTGCTTGGCCATATGGAAGTGCATTGGGAAGTGCTGCTCATTCACCTCATGAACTTCCGCTGGATCTATCCGACTGAGCGCGACAAGGTGCCGGCATGGCTAATGGACGAGCTTCTCGACCGTCTCGCCGCCCAGCGCCAGCTGCCGCCGCCGCAGATGAAGATTTGTCGGGGTCGCATGTTCTCGCGCATCGATTTCGAAATTGACGTCAAGGAATGGGGTTTTGCCGATGTGGGCGGCGAAGGCGAAATGCGTGACGAAACCCAGGAAGGAGCATTGCCGTGACCGACGACGCTATCCACCAGAGCGCCAACAATCCACCGCAGGATCTGGCTGAGAACCAACCGGTGCACAAACCGCTGCGCATCGCAGCCGTCGCCGATCTGCATGTGAAGGAGAACGGCAGCCAGTCCTACAAGGAACTGTTTGCAGAAATCTCCTCGAAGGCCGACGTGCTGGTCATGGCGGGCGATCTCACCGATCTCGGCAAGCCCAAGGAAGCGGAACTGCTGGCATCGGATCTGCGCAGTTGCACCATTCCGGTCGTCGGCGTGCTCGGCAATCATGATTACGAATGCGGCGCTGTCGATGAGGTCAGGGAAATCCTGAAGGATGCCGGTGTGCACCTTCTGGAAGGTCAGGCGGTGGAAATCGGCGGCGTCGGTTTTGCCGGCGTCAAGGGGTTTGCCGGCGGTTTTGGCCGCCACATGCTTGGCTCCTTCGGCGAACCGGCGATCAAGGCCATGGTGGCGGAAAGCGTGGAGGAATCCATGCGGCTGGAAAATGCGCTCCGGCAGGTTCGCTCGCACCGCGCCATGGTGGTGCTTCATTACGCGCCAATCCCTGAAACCGTGGCCGGAGAACCCGAGGCCATCTATCCCTTCCTCGGCTCGTCACGGCTGGCGGAAACGATCGACCGTTTCCCGGTGTCGGCCGTCGTACATGGCCACGCCCATCGCGGCACCTATCAGGGCAAGACCCCCGGCGGCGCACCCGTTTACAACGTCGCAGCCCATATCGAAAAACCGACGGGACGGCCTTACGCGCTCCTGGAATTGTAGCACGCGATTTTTTAGCGATTGGCCTCGAAAGGCGGAACCTCGGGGCCGATCCGCCGTTGAGGGCATCGACAATCACATCGGGGATTTTTGATGCCAGCTGCCGACATCGCGAACGAATTCCGAACCTTTCCAAAGACATGGGGCGCCGAATATGTCGCTGCCGGTGAAGTGCGTTTTCGCCTATGGGCACCGGGCCAGAAAGACGTTCAACTGCGTTTGAATGGCAAGGATACGCCGATGACGGCAGACCGCGACGGCTGGTTCGAGATCCTTGCCACCGGTGTTGAACCGGGGGCCGAATACCAGTTCGTTCTGGACGACGGCCTTGCCATTGCAGACCCCGCCTCCCGCGCCCAGAAAGGCGACGTGCACGGCCCATCCCTTGTCGTCGATCCGACCGATTATCCGTGGCACGTGACCAAATGGATCGGTCGCCCCTGGGAAGAAGCGGTCATCTACGAACTGCATATCGGCACCTTTACCGCGGATGGCACCTTCCGGTCGGCAATCGAACGCCTGCCTTACCTGAAAAAACTCGGTATCACCGCTGTCGAAATCATGCCCGTCGCCCAGTTCGGCGGCACCAGAGGTTGGGGTTATGACGGTGTGCTGCTCTATGCGCCGCACAGCGCCTACGGCCCGCCGGAGGACTTCAAGGCCTTTGTCGACGCCGCCCATGAACACGGCCTGATGGTCCTGCTCGATGTCGTTTACAATCACTTCGGCCCGGACGGAAATTACCTACCGGCCTGCGCGCCCGAATTCTTTCATCCCGACACGCCCACCCCATGGGGCGCGGCAATCGCCTACGACAAGCCGGCCGTGCGCAGCTTCTTTCTCGACAACGCGCTCTACTGGCTGGAGGAATTCAACCTCGACGGCCTACGCTTCGACGCCGTCGACCAGATCCGTGATGAAAGCGAAAGACATTTTCTGCTTGAGGTCGCGGAACGGATTCGCGCCGAAAACCCCGGACGGCACATTCACCTCACCACTGAGGACAATCGCAACATCACCTCCCTGCACGAACGCGGCGAGGATGGCTCTGTGCCGCACCATACCGGTGAATGGAACGACGATTTTCACAACGTCATCCATGTCATCGCCACGGGCGAGACCGACGCCTATTACAAGGATTTTGCGAAAGACCCGCACAAACACCTTGCCCGCGTGCTGGCCGAAGGGTTTGCCCATCAGGGCGAGGTCGCCGCATCGACCGGCAAAAAACGCGGCAGCATCAGCACGCATCAGCCGCCGACGGCATTTATCGATTTCATCCAGAACCACGATCAGGTCGGCAACCGCGCTCTCGGCGAGCGTCTGCTGACGCTGGCAGGTGAAGACAAGGTGAAGGCCCTCATGACCGTTCTTCTGCTCTCCCCGCATATCCCGCTTCTGTTCATGGGCGAGGAATTTGGCGAGGACCATCCTTTTCTGTTCTTCACCGATTTCCACGGCGATCTCGCCAAGATCGTGCGCGAAGGACGGCGCAAGGAATTCGCCGGTCATGCCGGTTTCCGCGACGGTGAAGGCGATACGTCCGATATTCCCGATCCCAACGCGAAAAAGACATTGGATGCCTGCAAGCTCGACTGGGACAAGCTGGAAACCGACATCGGCCGCAACTGGACCGGCTTTGTCGAAGACATGCTGACGCTGCGTCGGGAAAAAATCGTGCCACTGCTCGGCGAGGCACGCGGCCACGCCGGCAAGGTATTGAAGGTCGATGGCGGCACGATCGCCGTCAGCTGGAAGCTCTGTAATGCCACCCTGTCGATGGCGGCCAACCTGTCGGACGAGGCGTCATCCCAGCCGGACCTTGCCGGCCAGATCATCCACGAAACCACCAGCGGCAAGGCCGGCAACAAGGCCGGTGCCAATGATGGACTGTTGCCGCCATGGAGTGTGGTGGTCTCGATCGACGGTACAGAGGGCAAGAACTGATGGCATTCCCCACCTCCACCTATCGCCTGCAATTCCGCAACGGCATGACATTCGACCGTGCCATCGAACTCGTGCCCTATCTCAAGAAACTCGGCATCAGCCATCTTTATGCCTCGCCGATTTTCACCGCCACCAGCGGCTCCACCCATGGCTATGACGTCACCAACGCCAATGAGATCGATCCTACAATCGGCGGTCGTGAAGGCTTCGACAAGCTCTCCGCAACCCTGAAAAAGGCGGACCTCGGTCTGATCCTCGACATCGTGCCGAACCATATAGCGGCATCGCTCGAAAACCCGTGGTGGCGCAGCATCATCGAATGGGGCGAGGACAGCCTTTACGCCTCCCATTTCGATGTGGACTGGACACGGTCGCTCACCTTGCCTTTTCTCGGTGACGACTTTGACGCGGTGATATCAGACCTTTCGATCACCGCGGACGCGCAAGCCGGTTGCCTGGCGCTCACCTATTACGACAGCCGTTATCCGCTCAACCCAAAAACCTATGCTAGCGTTCTCGACGGCATCGACCTGCCAATCGCAAAGAAAATTGCGACCATCGCGGCCCACGCATCGCCGTGGGATGCAAACGCCTTTCATGACGGCATCCGCGCGGCACTCTCGACCGGCACGGACGCCGGCTTCAGCCCCGCCGACACGATGGCGTTGGCTTCCGCTCTCGAAAAATTCTCAAACGATCCGAATAACCTTCTGAAAATTCGCGATCTTCAGCCTTGGCGACTGACCTCTTGGCGTACAGCCGCCAACAATCTCAGCTATCGCCGTTTTTTCGAAATCACCGGCCTTGCCGGCCTGCGGGTCGAAGAGGAATCCGTGTTCGACGATGCCCACCGCCTTGTGCTCGAACTCGTGCGAGGCGGCATCGTCGATGGCCTGCGCATCGACCATGTCGATGGCCTTGCCGACCCGAAGACCTATCTCGACAAACTGCGCTCAAAAATCGGTCCGGACACGTTTCTCATCATTGAAAAGATCCTCGGCGAAGGCGAGACGGTTGCCGCCGACTGGCCGATTGCCGGCACGACCGGTTACGAATTCATCTCGGAACTGACCGACGTGATGATCGATAATGCCGGACTGAAGACACTCTACCACGCCTATGACCGCCTGCGCGGCCGCCCGACGCATGTCACGTCAGAAGTACGCGACGCCAAAGGCCTGATGTTCGACGTCAATTTTGCCGGCGAGGTCTCCACCCTGCTGCGGTTGGCGACGGACATCCGCGCGGCAGAGGGCGGCGACATGATCGCTCCGGAAACCGTGCGCACCGCGCTCAGGGAAATTCTTCTGACATTCCCGGTCTATCGCACCTATGGCACCGCCGACGGCCTGCCGGAGGCGGACAGAAAACTGCTGACCGAGGTATTGGAGACGGTGCGCGAGGGCGGGCGCGCCGAAGCCGAAGCGCTTGCCTTCATTGAGCGACTGATAACGGGCGACGTTGCAAAAATCGTGTCGGACAAGGCCACGACTTTCCGCATCCGCCTGCAACAATTGAGCGGCCCGCTGACGGCGAAATCGATCGAGGACACGCTGTTTTTCCGCATCAATCCGCTGCTCGCACTCAACGAAGTCGGCAGCGAGCCTTTTATGCGCGACCATGACCTGAAGCATTTTCACGCAGCCATGCAGGCACGGCGGGAAACGCAGCCGAACGGTCTCTCCTGCAGTTCCACGCACGATACCAAACGCGGCGAGGATGCGCGTGCCCGGCTGCTGGCACTCACCGAGGCACCGGATGTGTTTGCCGAAGCGGTCAACCGCTGGCGTGGGCTCAATGCTGCTGCCATCCATTCGTTGCCCGATGGTGCCGCGCCAGAACCGGCGCTTGAGTGGATGCTCTACCAGGCGCTTGCCGGTGTCTGGCCACCGGAACTGACGATCAAGGATGCCGATGGCATCGCGGCGCTGTCCAATCGTTTTCTGACCTTTGTCGAGAAGGCGCTGCGCGAGGCAAAACTCCACACCAACTGGGGTGAACCGAACGAAGCCTATGAGACGGCAGTTGCGGATTATGTCCACGCCCTGTTCGGCAACCGTATATTCCTGTCGGATTTTGTCGCCACCATGCAGCCCTTCTGGTGGGCGGGCGCCGTCAACGGCATTACCCAGACGCTGATCAAGCTTACCGCACCCGGCATTCCCGACATCTATCAGGGCAGCGAGACACTCGACCTCAGTCTTGTCGACCCCGATAACCGCCGTGAGCCGGATTTCGAGACGCTGGCGAAACAGCTGTCCGCTGCCACCCATCTACCCGTGACCGACGAGGACTGGTTGAACGGTGCAGTCAAGCAGCAGGTAATCGCGCGAGCGCTCCGGCTGCGTCAGGACAAGCCGACGCTCTTCAGCCAGGGCCGGTATATCCCCCTCACCGGCGCCGGCAAACGCGGGCGCAACGTCATCAGTTTTGCGCGCGCCGATGAACAGGACGCCGTCCTGCTGATTGCTCCCCGCCTTGTCCTTGGCGCCTTCGCAGAACATCCCTCGACTGCCGCGCTCGATGGCTGGGACGAAACCTCACTGACGCTGCAACCCGGTCTTGCCGATCGCCGCTACCGCGACCTGTTTTCCGGACGTGTCATTGCGGCGGGAGAAAAACTGTCCGTGGCTGAAGCGCTCTCCGGCCAACATTTCACCCTTCTGGTGGCCGAGGGGTAACCCTCGGCTTTCTACCTCCTGCGCAAACGCAAACAGGGCGCCGATCCAGCCGATCGGCGCCCTGTTTGATTCCTTGCCCCAAACCCTTCCGATGTCAGGCGATGCCGACGAAGGACAGGACGGCGAGAACGATGACAACGGCTCCAACGAGCCAAACGATGCTGTTCATGATGATCTCCTTTTCTCTGTTAGATCAGGTGTTTGTCGGCCTCAGGCGAAGCCGACCAGATTGAGAACGGCGATAACGATAACCACGGCGCCGACAAGCCAAACGATGCTGTTCATGACGAACTCTCCTTTTTGATTGTTGTGAAACGAACGGTTGAAAGGGTGAAAAGGTTCCGCTTTTGGGACAGTGCGAAAAACCTTCGTTTTGAAGGCTTTCCCCTCCTCCACATCAGGCACCGGGCGTCGCCATGCCGTCGCCGCGGCGCAGCCTGCGGATCTGCTTGACGACCCGAAGCGAACTCGATGCACGTGCCGCGGATCCCTCCGAACTGCTGCCCAGAACACGCAGCATATCTTCCGCCTCATCGACGGAAATCGTGCCGCGCGAGGCCAGCCCATCGATCAGCAGCATCAGCGCGCCTTCAACCGCGAGCGCGCGCCGCTGATGTTCGTTTTCCATCATCTCCGCATTCGACATAATAAGCTCCTTCGCTGCGTGAGACGAATGAGTTGGGCAGGCGCTTTGTTCCGTCGAAAGCAGGATTAGGCCGGTTCTGAGGGGAATTTGATCTGGTCCGGCCTGTCACGCCGCGCCAGTTCACCCTCTTGCGCCTTGTAAAAATACTGGCTGGCGACCAGCCAGCCCTTGAGGGGACGCAATGGCGGAATGCAGGTCAGAAGCATGAAAGGCAAAGACGTGAAGAGATGCACCCAATAGGGCGCCTGCAAGGCCACCTCGATCCAGACTGCCAGCGCGACGCTTGGCACGCAGCCGAAGCAGATGACGAAAAATGCCGGGCCATCCGCCGGATCGGCAAACGAATAGTCCAGTCCGCAGACCTCGCAGGCCGGACGCAATGTCAGAAAACCCTTGAACAGATGTCCTTTGCCACAACGCGGGCAGCGGCCACGAATGCCGGTCTGGAACGGCGGCAACGGTTCGTGGCGCTTGCTGCTGACAGTTTCTTCCATGGCAACATCCCCCCGCCGCATGAATTGGCGCGATATGAATTGACGATTGCAATTATCGTCGAATACACGCGCAGAACAAGCGGCGACACATGGGGCGCGGCAATCTGCCCCGCCCCGGCTGTATCAGGCGCGGAAGATGAACGAGGCGCCGATGGCGATCATCGCAAAACCTATGACGTGGTTGATGGTGAGGTTTTCACCCAGCCAGAAGACGGAGAAACCGGCAAAGACGACAAGGGTGATGACTTCCTGGATCGTCTTCAGCTGGGCGGTCGTATAGACCTCAGAGCCCATGCGGTTGGCCGGAACCGCGAGGCAATATTCGAAAAAGGCAATCCCCCAGGAGGCCGCAATGGCGATCCAGATGGCGCTGCCTTTGTGCTTGAGATGACCGTACCAGGCAAACGTCATGAACACGTTTGAAGCGAGCAGCATGACGATAGGCCACACGGCAGCGGGGCTGAGCGAGAAAGGCATTGTTTGCGAATCCTGTGGAGACGAGGCGGTAGCGGAGAATGGACCGGGGCGTGCATTTGCTCAAGCGGGACCGACCGTCCTCCCATAGAAAAAGCCCCGCCGTTGCGGCAGGGCTTCATGCATTGATCTATCCAGCGGATCAGATTTCCGGGCAACCACGTTCATTGGCGAAAGTGATACGGTCCGGCCCGCGGCGTGTCATGCCTTCAACGGTGATACTGCGGCGGGTGACGCGCGTGACTTCGGCGTCGCGCAGACCGGATTCGCGAGCAGCGCGCCGGGCGTCCCGCTCACTGCATCCACCGCGGCGATCATAACGGTCGCGGTCTCTTTCACGGTCGCGATCACGGATAACAGGGCGCACACCATCTGGGCCGATACGCAGTTCAACATCCTGCGCCTGTGCGGTGGTAACGGCACCGGTCAGGGCGCCTGCACTCATCGCCAGCGCCAAGCCGGCTGTTGTCAGGAATTTCAGCATTTGTTCCTCCTTGGCGCCACTCCCTCCCGGAATCGGCAGCACACAATTGACTGACGACACGAAAACGCGGTCTCACGGAGATTTGTTCCGGTTTGAACTTTGCCAAGCCGAAATTAAAACCGCCACGCCCAAGGAAAAGCGCAGGGTGGACAATCAAAATGCAGGCAACGCGCAATGGAAATGCGGTTGTTATGCCCGGATCAGAGTTTTGCCCTGTGCCCTGCAAAAGTTTTCGGCGGAGGAGCTGCCTCATGCACCTTGGCCAGATGTTCCAGCCACGTTGCCAAGCCCTCGGGAACCTCTTCGTTCCCGGCTTCCAGAGCCTCGATCCACGACAGATCGCATTGCAATGCGGAAGCGATATTGATGGGCGTCCAGCGAATGACACGCAGACATTCGTTGAAGCGTTTGGAATTCATGCTGGTATCAAGCTCCCCTTATGGCGTCGGACAGGCATTGCGGAATCGCATATCCATTCGACAATTTATGCCGGAACACTGCCAGAGCATGCAAAATGTTGCAATCCGCCAAGGGACGATCGCAAGAAACAATCGCAAGGCCGATAAATACCCCGATCGGCCTTCAGCATTGCCCAACACGGATACGCTTGACAGGATGCTCTCGGGTATCGTCTGGACCAGCGTTCTCAGTCATGTGCCGTGATGCTCCCCGACCACCCCTCACTTCCCTATGAACCTTCTTATACGCGCCCGCAGCGCCGCACGAGCTTGAAGTGACTTCATCGAAGCCTCCAGGCCTGGGACCCGATCAAGATATCCCTTGTCCTTTGCCCGCTGATACAGGTCTACGATGAAGGCCTGCTCGCCACCGGCGATATCTTTCGTGGTTACCTTCGGCGGACTATCGTCCAGGAACACTCCCGCAGGGACCGCCCCCGTCATCCCGGCAAAGAGAACCTTCGTTCGCATGCATTTGATGCACTTGCCGCAGTTCTTTGGCCTGATGTCCTTGTCCTTGCAGAAAGATATGCATGAAAGAGCGAGGGGGTCAGATGCGATACGCTCGACCTTTTCTGCCCTGGTGACATGTTCATTGACAGCGATGCACGAAAAATCGCTTCCTTGAAAATATCGGTTCGTGACGTGGTTCAACGGCCAGGGAAAGTGAACGAAGTCCTGCTCCCAGGTCAGGTCCGCGGCGAAATACGCACGCTCGAACACGCTTCGAAACATAAACGCATATCCGGCAAGGACTGACGAGTAAGAATGATAACCACGCGACAGCTTGGCGAGGTTCGACCGCACCGTTAAGCGCGTGTAGTTCAGATCGTCCAGCAGCGGCTGCAGGTGGTTCATCGCTCTTTCGAACTGCTCATTCGCTTTGAACGAGTATTCCATGCCTTGGACCTGCAGGCCGACAGACGGGGTCTCTCTCCGGCCTCGGTCCAGGAGCATGAATGTGGAATCAACGCCGCCCGACACCATCGACAGATCCCCGGAACGGGGGTTTGTATTCACCTGTGCCGGCAATGCGGTGATACGCAATGACCGAAACTCACGCGGACGCCACATCTCCCATGTCCGGGTCATGAGCTGTGCATTATCCAACACCATCTGATCGACTGGGCCGTCGATATGGATGTCAGCCCCATCACGCATGGCAAACGGCAGCACATGCCAGACCGCAAAGCTCATGTCTGTGAGTTCCGGCAAATCAATGCCGCGAACGCTGTACAGAATAGGCCTGTTGCCGCCAGTGAGCTCAATCTCGTTCTGCGTTTGCTTAACCTTGAAAGTGCCCATAACCCCCGCCCGCGCATATTCCATGGAACATACCGGTTAAATAAGGACCTCCCCCAGATGATCAAGCTTGGCAAGACAGGTGGTGAGCTCAAAGCCCCCCAACAGTGATGCTCGCTCCTCAGCGGAAGACCGTTCGCCGTTTCCGCGAAAACGCGGAAAGTCTCGCGAGAATATTTAAAGATTGGGGAGAAGCCCTGCCGGAACCGGCAATTCCGTTCAGGCAACTTGTCGCCGCGGTCGTTGTCGAGCCGCGCGGTATGTGAACCTACCCTATCGGGATCAAAGGCTTCCTGCCAAGGTTCACGGGAGTCGACGAACTGTCGGAGTAAAAATGGTAGCGGGGGGCGGAATTGAACCGCCGACCTCAGGGTTATGAATCCTGCGCTCTCACCAACTGAGCTACCCAGCCACACACGACAGAAGGACCTTTTGGATCGTCCCGCCGCTTTGATGAGCGGCTTATAAGACCCGTGTCACCAAAGTGTCAAGCAGGCTTTCGGCAAAAATCTGGGAAGATCAGCAACCTTGTGATTTCCGTCCGTCCCTGCCTGCCGCAAAGCCCCTGCCCTGCCTTGCGCTCAGGCCGCGACCGGCTGCGCCAGCAGCGTCTTCAAAGCCAGTTCGGCCTCGGCGGCACGTTCCGACCGTTCGACGAAGCCGCCGCCATAAACGCGCGAATCTGCGCCTTCGCCGGAATAAAGAACGCAGGCCTGCCCCGGCGCCACGCCGGCCTCGCCAACCGCGAGATCGACATAGATGCCGATTTCATCCGCATGCAGCACCGCCGGCGCCGGTGGGCGGGTGGATCGCACCTTGGCGAAACAGGAAAAGCCGTTTGCCGCGTCGGCAGCAAGCGAACCGTCACCGATCCAGTTGACGTCGCGCAGGTAGACGCGGTGCGTATCGAGCGCCTCTTTCGGGCCGACGATGACGCGGCGCGAACGGGCATCGAGATAAACCACGTAAAGCGGCTCGCCGGTCGCAACGCCGATGCCGCGACGCTGGCCGATCGTATAATGGAGAATACCCTCATGACGGCCGAGAACACGGCCATCGATATGGACGATATCCCCGCCAAGCGCCGCGTTCGGCTTCACCTTGTTGATGATATCGGCGTATTTGCCCGCCGGCACGAAACAGATGTCCTGGCTGTCGGCCTTCTTGGCAACGACGAGGCCCATCTCTTCCGCCATTTCGCGCACCTGCGCCTTGCTCATGCCGCCAAGCGGAAAACGCAGGTAATCGATCTGTTCCTGCGTGGTGGCAAACAGGAACCAGCTCTGGTCCCGATCGCTGTCGATCGGGCGATAAAGCGCGCGACGGTTCGGGTTGTCGGCGGACGGATTGAGCGACGAGCGGATGTAATGACCTGTCGCCAGTGCATCGGCGCCGAGTTCCTTTGCCGTCGCCAGCAGATCGGCAAATTTTACCGTCTGGTTGCAGGCAACACAGGGGATCGGCGTTTCACCCATGGCATAGGCTTCGGCAAACGGATTGATCACCGTTTCGCGAAAACGCTTTTCATAGTCGAGCACGTAATGCGGAATGCCCAGCGTTTCCGACACGCGGCGGGCATCGTCGATATCCTGACCGGCGCAACAGGAGCCGGCACGGTGCACGGCGGCGCCATGGTCGTAAAGCTGCAGCGTGATGCCGAGCACATCATAGCCCTGCCGCTTCAGAAGCCCGGCAACAACGGAGGAATCCACGCCGCCCGACATGGCGACGACAACGCGCGTGTCTTCCGGCCTCTTGTCAAAATCCAGCGTGTTCACGAAACTCTCTCGATATGTTTTGGCGCCCACTTTCCAGCGGCGGATGATGGGCAGGGACGCGGGTTCGACTGCGACCGGGCCCTTTCAGGTCTGCCGGATATAGAAAGGAAAGTGTTGAAGCGCAAGACGAGCCGGCGCGCGGGTGTCGGGCGGCTTTTGCATGGCTCCGTTCGAATGGGTGCCGCTCTGCAGATTTCCCCTCAATCTCCCTCGCCCGACCAGTAATGTTCGACGATCTTCTGCTCGCTGCGGATGAGATGGCCGGCCATGACCGGATTGCCGCCTTTCATGGTCTCGATATCGGCACCGCATAAAATCAGGAACATGTTCTGGTGCAGGACAGCAGCAAAATATTCGATAGGCGGCGGGCTTTCCGTGAGATCAGTGGTCGGCCAGGCGTCTGCTGCCTGTTTCGTTGCTTCTTCGAGTGCGTTCTGGACCGCCGCCATCAACCCCTCACCGGCACGTTGGATGGTATCGACGACCTGCTGCTCAGTCGGCGTAAAAACGGTGCAGGAATTGCTCATCTGACGATCTCCCATGGAATCGCGACGGGTACCGCGCAACCTCAGTATGAGAGGTGATTGTGTCGGCTTTGGGCTGGAGTGAACGATACGCTCCCATGCCCGATCTTCACCACACGCACGTTTGGCCGGCCACAATAGTCAGGCATTCACCGTCATGCGTTCACCGGGAAGGCCAGGTCCAGGCAGGCGCGTCAATTCCTTCCGCCACCGTCTCGCCAAGAACCTTCTTGAGCGTGATCAGGAAAGCGTCACCTTCAGCATCCAGCCCCGCCACCAATTGATCGGCATGCGAAACCACGATGAGTTGCGAGCGCCTGCTGGCCTGCAGGATCAAGCGGGCAAGTGGCGCAAGAAGATCTGGATGCAGGCTGGTTTCAGGCTCGTTCAGAACCATCAGGGCGGGTGGTCGGGGCGTCATCAACGCCGCGACAAGCAGCAGGTAACGCAAGGTACCATCGGACAGTTCGCTGGCAGCCAGCGGCCGCAACAAGCCCCGTTGCCGCATCAGCAATTCAAAGCGGCCACGATCCTCGGTCACCTCGACGGCGCTGCCGGGAAAGGCATCCTCGATCGCCTCATGGAATTCGGCGGCATCGCCGATTTCGAGAATTGTGGCGATGGCTGCCGCCAGATCCGCGCCGTCGGATGCCAGGACCGGCGTTCTGGTCCCCACCTGCGCCTGGCGGACAGGTGCATGCGGGTCGGTGCGAAAATGATCGTAAAAGCGCCAGCCATTCATCTGGGCGCGAAGATACAGCAGTTCGGGAAGATTTTGGGGATCGGCCGACTGCGTCATCATGCTTTCGAATGCTGCAAGATCATGCAGCAGGACCTGACGGCGAGCATCGCCCGACAGCGCGGTGACGACCGCTCCCCGGCGTTCGGCAAAGACGTTGCGGCGGCTAAGCTCCTCGCCCGCCCAGACGGCCTCCGCCTTTATTTCCGGATCGAGCGCAAAATAGACGGGCGACGGCGGTGGTGGTTTTGGTGGCTGCGGCAAGCCGAGATCAATCGCATATCCGTAATCTTCCGAGGCAAATCCCAGCTTGAGCGCGACCGGATGTTTACGACCGGTGCCCTGTACGGGCACGCTGCCGTCCTTCATGCCGCGTGAAAAGGCTTCAGGTCCCGCCCAGATCGTCGATTGCAGACCGCCTTCCGCAGCCAATGAGGCGATGGCCCGCCCCTGCGCGACATCGGCGAGAAGCCGAAGCGCACGATAGAAGCTCGACTTGCCTGCGCCATTCGCGCCGGTCACGACGGTCAGTTTTTCAAGCGGCAGAACCAGATTACGAAGAGAGCGATAGCCCGAAATGGCAATGGTGAGGATCATGGTGGCACAATTCTCACGGAATATGGAGGCAGGGCAAGCGTGTTGCGCTGATGGCGCAGGCTTTCACGCGCCTTTGCCCGAAGGCATCTGCAGGCGCGACGGCTTCATCTATTCGTAGATTTTGGCAGCGGCGAGCAGGGTCGCGGCATGTTGCCATGGGTTTTCGGGAAAAGCCTGCGGCCGGTCGTTTGTCCATGCCTCCATAGCCTCGAGAAAGGAGGCAAGGTCGCGATTTTCCCAATCGCCGACATCGGGATTTTGCAGGCTCACACTCAACTGCCTGAGAAAGATCAAAAAACTGTCGCGATCATGGACGAGATTGGAGTTCATCAATGCACCATGGCATAACTATCGAGTGCGAGAAAAGCATCTTCAAGGAAACAAGAATTGGACTATTCAGCTCCAAAAAATTCATACCCGTTCCTAAAAAAATGCACCCTGACCTGCGCATTGCTATCGCACAATTTTCACTCTGGGTCGCCAATGGATCGGTTGGACATCCCATTCTCGAGAATGTCGATTATTCAGAGGTGCTGCAGGAGCCGAGCGCCATGGAGCGGCTCTATTTCATCTTCACCAACTGCCTGGAACTGGACGAGGAAGGGGCGCCAACCAACGCGCGCCACGCCGAAGAGCGCGCAGCCCAGTGGCTGCGACAATATTGCGAGCGCGATCATGTCATCGACCCACCTCTGAGCGATGAGGAATATAACGGGCATATGTATTGATGCCCTGACCACAACGCTCACGCCTCCAGTGGCCAGCGATCCGGCCGTCCGGCGCGGATGTAATCGAGATATTCGCTTTGGCCAATCAGCGCGTTGGTCCAGCGGGTTCTGTCCGCGCCAATCTTTTCCTGCGCAAGGGCAAGCGCTGCCTCAACATCATCGAATGTCGCGACAGGCCCCTCGTCGTCCTCATCGGTCAATGTGGGAAAATCATATAAATCCAGAAATTCCTCGTCGCCGATATCCTCGGCATCATAGACCCATAATTCGATGACACCCCGGGTCGGGCGCAACTCGACATGGCGGATACAGCCGGGATCTTCCGGGCTCTTCCCGAGAAACTGTTCAACGGACTTGCCGCGATTGAGAGCGCTCGAAATATAGTCGTCGTCAAGATAACGGATGGCTGGTCACCTGCTCTGGCGCGCGCGGATCAGGTCCAGCGCGAATGGATCGACGATTGCCCCTGTAAATCGAAATGCTGACGGCAGCAAAGGACCAATCGCCAAGGCGGCTGGTCGCGTCCCCTCAAGCCCGCCGATGTGTTCCCACATGCATCTGCGCCGAATGCCGCAACAACACGGCGGCGGCATCGCAGTCGACGGCTCTGGAAAACAGATAGCCCTGCCCGAGCGCACAGCCGAGATCCATCAGCTGGGCCGCCTGCGCATTTTCCTCAATACCTTCGGCCACGACACGGATGCCGAGTTTCCTGGCAATATCGATGACACCCTCGACGATGAAGGCAGCCGGATCACGCGGGCGCAGGCGATCGGTGAAGGACTTGTCGATCTTGATGATATCCACCGGCACCGTCAAAAGATGGGTGAGCGAGGCAAAACCCGTGCCGAAATCATCCAGCGCGACGCGCAGGCCGCTTGCGCGCAGCTGCCGGATCTCATCGCCGATATCGAACCCGCCCTGCCCGAAATAGACGGATTCGGTGACTTCCACGATCACATGTTTCAGCGGCACGCCGGCATCGGCGAACACAGCGCAGATACGTTCGTTGAGATTGCCGCCGGCAAGGTCGGCAGCCGATAGATTGACGCCGACATGCTGCAGCGCCAGGCCCTCGTCCAGCCAGCCGCGCATGTC
Source organism: Endobacterium cereale (assembly GCF_009617585.1). Lineage (GTDB taxonomy): Bacteria > Pseudomonadota > Alphaproteobacteria > Rhizobiales > Rhizobiaceae > Neorhizobium > Neorhizobium cereale. The sequence goes on from NZ_WIXI01000051.1 coordinate 497,277, forward strand.
GCGCGCCACCTGTTCCAGCATGCATTGTGTCAGTTCGGCCGCCACCTGTGCGTCCTTGGTGGCCTCGTGGAAATGCGCGGCCGAGACGATATCGCCACTTTGCGTACGCATGCGTGCCAGCGCCTCGAAGCCGACGACCTGGCGTGTGTCGAGCCGCACAATCGGCTGGTAATACGCATGGATGCGCGCCTGCGCCAGCGCCAGGCCGACATCGCGGATGGCGCGGAAACGGCGGGTAATGGCAGTGCCCAGGCCATCGGCAAACTGCACATACTGGCCGCGGCTGCGCTCCTTGGCGTGGTAAAGCGCCAGATCGGCATTCTGAAGAACTATGTCGGGTGTTTCACCCTCAGCGGCGAGCGCACCACCGATCGTCGCTTTCGGAAACACGACATGGCCGGCGCAGTTGCAGGAATCCGACAGCGACGACAGGATGTCTGTGGCCATCCGTTCCAGATCGTTCGGCGCATTGTCGCGATAGACGATGATCGCAAATTCGTCGCCGCCCAGGCGGAATGTGCTGTCCGGCCCGCCAAGGGCCGCGGCGCGGGCAGCGACCGTCTGGATCAGGCCATCGCCGGCCGCATGGCCAAACGTGTCATTGGCCAGTTTCAGGTTGTCGATATCGACCAACAGGATGCCCCACGGGCTGATTGCATTGTCGAGCCCCGCAAGCACCCTGTTGAAACGGGCGCGGTTGGGAAGGCCGGTGAGCGCGTCGGTATAGGTCAGCCGGTCGCGCTCCATCACCCGTTCATTACGCTCTATGGCAATTGCGCAAAGATGCACGCAGGCCTCTACGATCTGTCTTTCGGTTTCGTTGGGGCCGCGGTTTTCGCGGAAATAGAAGGCGAAGGTAGCAGCCACGCGCTCACCAACCATGATCGGTGATGACCAGCAGGCGACGAGGCCGAGCGGCAGGGCAAGAACCTTGAATTCGCTCCAGCGCGGATCGCTTGCGATATCCGTGACGACCACCGGCTCGCCAAGGAAGGCGGCAGAACCGCAGGAACCGGCAAGCGGGCCGATCGGCTGGTTATCAACGGCTGCGGAAAAATGCGGCGGCAGCGATGGACCGGCAAGCGGATGCAGCAGACCTTCCCTGACTGCCAGCACCGAGCAGACGATACCGGGCGCGATAACTTCCACGTCCCGGCAAAGGAGATCGATGGTCTGTTCGAGCGGTTCGCCCCGCGCGATCATTTCGAGAATGGCATTCTGCAGTTCAAGGATCATGATAGGGCCCGTCGAGAAAGCAATACCGGTTTAAATCACCGGAATTGCTAGGGCCTTTTATATATCGATAAATTCTAATCTAAGGTTTACGGGTGCGCCGATGGATGGATGTTTCCGACGAAGCCGAGGGGATACCGATATGACAGTTGGCGCTTGTTATCGACTGCGCGCGACAAAATGCTTTGATTGGATAAATTTGGCTCTGAAAGGATAAGTGTTCCTTGACTGCCCACGTGCAGATTGCAACCCCAACCATGGGGGCGAGATTGCGTATTCTCCTTATCATCGCGGCGGTCATAGTGCTGATTGGCGGCGCAGTTGCCACCATCAAAACACCTAATGTGCGTGCGCAGGAGCGCGTACTTGCCAGATATAAGGTCAATCCGGACACAACGCGGGCAAGTATGCGGACAGCGATCCTGAAATGCGTACCCGGCATCGCCCAGAGCCGCGTCGGCCCGCGGTTTACCGGTTCAGTGATCGTGCCGCTTTACGTCAAACTCCTGCATATGAGGCAAAGCGGAACAGACAGACAAGCTATTTCCGCTCAAATGCGAAAATCGATCATCAAAGATCACCTGAAGCTACTGGATGGCCTTCCCGACAAGGATTTTCTCGAGATGGTCGGTTACGTCAAGAAGATGGGTGAGGACGATATCGAGAATTGCATTCTCGATATCGTGTCTGAAGGCGCCCCCCTGAACGAAAACGCCAAGCAGTGGGGCCTGCGGATTTAAAGCGCATGACAGGGTCAATCAGCCCGTAACGTCGCCGTCCAGTCCAACGAAACCGTCGCGCATTTGCGCCATCAATCTCAGAAATCGCACTTTTCCCGTCACGCCGGCCAATTCCGCCTCACGGTAACCTCGGAAGACATAAAATGTCGTGCCGTTTTCATCACTGAACTGGTGGAGGAATTCGAGAGGAACTCCATTTTCGAAAACCCAGCTTGGCTCGAAGAGCCATTTTGGCTTGCCACTCACACAGATGAACAGGTCTTGTAGCTTCAACGAAAACCACGCGGCGATATCAGCTGGTTGTTCGACGGAAAACTCCGCATAAAAACGGTCAACGAAGCTGCCTGATGCCGCGCTCGCGTTTTTCTCCGCAACCAGAAACCGATCGAGGCGATCGGAAAATTGCGCCTTTTGCGCATCAAAGGGGTTTGCCGCCACCTTGGCCGCAAACTTATTTCGTAATTCTTCACCACGGTTCATCGGCGCATTCCCTAAAAATCCGACGCCAGAGACCTTACCGCACCACCTGCACCGTCTGCGCCAGAAGCTTGAACACCGGGCGCGCAGCTGGCGTCGCTTCGCGGGTGGTGTCGCAGGAAATGCTGACGCGGCCGGTCGGCGTATCGGCGAAGACGACGTATTGACGGGCAGTGTCGACATCCGGACCCGATGCGGGCGCCAGAATCATCTCCACAGCCTTTGCGCTGTGAAGGCTGATCGTCTGCGTGTCTTCCACCCTCTTGCCGCCCTCTTCCATCAGGGCGCGCAACGGCTTTTCCAGTTCGTTGAACATGGCATCGCCGTTCAGCTTCTCCTGGGACCATCCGTAACGCGGATTGTCCTTTTCCCAGACGCGGAAACCGACCTTGCAAACGGCCTGGTCAGGTGTGCCCGGAATGCGGCCCGGCGCCGTGCTGATGAGATTGTATTTGACCGTCTCTTCACCCGGCGGGTCGGCCTTGCCGATGGTTTGCAGCTCGGCCGGCGTGGTGAAGGTCAGGCCCGTCACCGCATCCCTTGTGGTCGGGTTGGGCAGTTCCATTTCCATACTGATCGGCACGACAATCTTTTCCGTTTCGCCCGTCATGTCGGCGGAAAACGGCGCAACCGGCGACACGCGCAGGATCGCCTCGCGTGCGTTTTTATCCACCTGCGGCACACCGGAACTTTCACGGATTTCCACGTCGGTAATCGTGCCGTCCTTGTGCACCACAAAAGCGACCTTGGCGGTGCGCGGGCCGCTGACTCCGGCGATCGGGCGCGGCATCCTGATAGACCGATGGATTTTTCGCGACAGCGCAGTCGTCCAGTCCTGCTTGCTGGAAGGCTGCGGCTCCGGCCGAGCGCCCTTGGTCTGCGCCATCACGCTGGTTGCGGCGCACATGAGCACCACAAGCAAAAGTCCAGTCCGTTTCATGTCGACCCCATCCATGCGATATGCCGGCCGAAAACTAACCGTTTTGCCTCATATTTCAAGCGGATAAACGGGGCGTCGGAGAACCGGGCGGATCAGCCGCGCTTGTTCATATCACGCACCACCCATCGGAAGAAAAAATAGATGGCGGCAGAAGCAATGAACAAGGGAAAGAGATTGTGGATCGTATCCATGCTGAAAACATCCGGCGGCGCCCGAGGATTCGGGTCTGTAGCAACAATGCAGGAAAACCATTAATTGCAAATTAAGTAAATACTGAACTGTTCGCAGATGCAGCAAAACACGGCAAGACCCAAAAATGGTTTGTCCGGCCACCACACTGAAACCCGGCAAGGTACGGTGACACCTCTGTTATCCGCTTGGGAAAACTGGCATAATCACGCTTTAATCGATGGAGTTCTGACGTGAGCGTCGCCTTTACCAAGGAAGAAAGCGCCGAGACGGCAGCCGAAACCCTTTTGCCCGAACGGCCGATTTCGCCGCATCCCAATCTCGTGACAGAGGCGGGGCTGAAGGCGTTGGAACGGCAGATGGAAGAGGCCCGCGCCGCCTATGCCGCCGTGGAAGACATTGACGACGTCAACGAAAAACGTCGCCAGACGGCTGGCCCCTTGCGCGATATCCGGTATCTGGCCGAGCGCTTGCGCACCGCGCAGGTGATCCCGGCGCCTGCTTCGACCGATGTTGTCGCCTTCGGAAGCCTTGTTACCTTCGAACGCGACGACGGCCGGGTGCAGACCTACCGCATCGTCGGCGAGGACGAGGCAGATCCGAAGGCCGGCACGATTTCCTATGTCTCACCGGTGGCGCGCATGCTGTCCGGCAAGGCGGTGGGCGATGTGGTGAGCCTTGGCGGACAGGAGTTGGAGATTAGGAAGATCGGGTGAGCAGTTATTCCGCAAACCATAAATCCTGCCTAAAGGCATTAAGGCGCCTCTAACATCTGTGTTGTTACAAGCAAGCGGGACATTGGGGGCGAGGCATGTTGCGCGTAACTGCTGCGGTACTGATCATCGGCCTGGGTGGCTGGTATGGCTACGCCCGAATGAGTGATGGCGAGGAAGCCGAATTTACCAAACGATATCTCGCCATGGCATCCGCCAACCCGGATGATCTGCAGAGGCATTTTGCCGCCGTGATACCGAACTGCCTGCCGCAGACCGCAAGGGTGCACCTGAAAACGCAGCGGGTCAAAGATCTTACCACACTCACTTTCATGAAATCCGCGACACTCACTGCGGAAGGCAAAAGCCCGGAAGAGGCATCCAGCGTCTTGATCCCCTATCTCATAAAGCTTGGGGAGCAGATGCCTGAGGACGATCAACAATCCTACATCGCAATCGTCAACAATGGTGGATTGCAGGGCCGCACACTGGTCTGCGTCGTGTTAGCTCTGAAGACCTCCATCTATCAAAGCGATGTCGGCGGCGATGCTGAAAAATGGCAACTTCGCCGCTGATATCCGCAATCACGACTGCAAAACATGCTGCCGCGCACCGTCCATCACCGCCGCGCCATTGGCATTCGCCGCTCCTTCCGCCCGCACCCGCGGAAGGGCTGCCGGATAGTCGCGCTGGATGAAATCGATGATCTTTTCCCGCATCTCGCAGCGCATGTCGAAGGTCTTCGGAGCGCTGGCCGCGGAGATGAGGATACGGATCTGCATCACGCTTTCGGTGAAATCGGTCACCTGCACATTGACCACCTTGCGGTCCCAGATCTTTGACTCGTTGGCGATCTCCTCCACCCTCTTGCGGATGGCTGACACCGGCACCGAATAATCGAGATAGATCATCACGGTGCCGATCAGCGCCGAGCCTTCGCGCGTCCAGTTCTGGAACGGCGTCTCGATGAAATAGGAGAGCGGCAGGATCATCCGACGCCAGTCCCACAGCTTTACGACGACGTAGGTCGAGGTGATCTCTTCAACATTGCCCCACTCCCCTTCGACGATCAGCGCATCGTCGATGCGGATCGGCTGGGTGATGGCAAGCTGGATACCGGCAAAGATGTTTTTCAGCATCGGCTGGAGCGCCAGACCAAGCACGATACCGGCGACGCCGGCAGAAGCCAGTACACTGACGCCATATTGCTGCACGGCCGGAAAAGTCATCAGCATGGCGGCGATCGTCAGCGCCACGATCATGAAACTACCCACACGCTCGCCAATGCGCGACTGGGTAACGTGTGTACGCGCCAGAAGATTGTCTTCCGCATCCAGCTTGAAGCGCCGGAGATAGACCGTCACCCAGATATGGAGGGCCGCCTTGGCCGACCAGCCAAGGACGAGGATGAAGCCCAGCAACAGGACATGCCGGATGAAGTTGGCAGGCCCCGCCGCCAGCGGCGCGATGGAGGCGGCAAACGACAGGGTGAAGGTGAGGATCGCGAGTTTCAGCGGCCGCTTGCCGCGAGACACCAGCGAGCGCCAGAACAGATCCTTGTTTTCCACCAGTCGGGTGAAGAGGCGGAAGACCAGACGGTGGATTGCAAGCCCGAAAAACACGGCCAGAACAAGGAGGCCTATACTGACCACCCAATTCGGCAGCCAATCGGTATAGGCGCGAAAATCAGCGATAAATTGGTCCATTCTTCCCAGCTAGGGTGCATTGCAGCATAAAAAACCCCCGGCATGAAAATTTCACGCTTTTGTCAGAACACGCCCGAACCCTTTGGCCTGTCGTTCGTTGGAAAGGAAACGAAAGGAGAAAGGCATGGTACAGACACTGGTAAATCAGCCGCCCGTATCGCAGCAGTGGCACGATGATTTTTACCTCGGCCGCTTTCTCGCAGCCCAGCAGGCGGTCTATCCGAGCGTGCTGGAGGAATTGCGCGACGGCTTCAAGCAGAGCCATTGGATGTGGTTCATCTTCCCGCAAGCGAAAGGCCTCGGCCGATCACCGATGGCGCAGCGTTATGCTATCGCTTCGCGAGCCGAAGCCGAAGCCTATCTCGCCGACCCCATTCTTGGGCCGCGACTGGAGGAATGTACGCAGGCAATGCTGACACATCCGGGCCGTTCAGCGCATGATATTCTGGGCTCGCCCGACAACATGAAATTCTGCTCGTCGATGACGCTGTTTGCGGAAGTCGCAGAAAAGGGCTCGCCTTTTGAGCAAGCCCTTGAAGAATTCTGCGGCGGCAAGCGCGACGAACACACGCTTGCCTTTCTGAATTAGGAAACCGGTGGCTGACCGGGGCGTTACTGAGCGCCCTGGATAGCCGAAAGCTGCCACTCGCCAGCCGTTTTGCGGACAAAGGTCCACAGTTCGACAGTTTCGCTGGGGGTGTTTTCATCACCCTGAACAACGGCACCGGTGTTGCGGTCACGCATGATGTCGATGCTGGAATAACGCATGGCAACGGTTGCGTATTCCTGGCCGTTTTCGCGCCATGCCTCGGACAGGTCACCCTGCAGAAGCTGGATATCGCGAACATCGTTCTTGACGCCGGCCGTGGCGTTTTCACCCATTTCTTCCGCCAGATAGGACATGGCTTCCGGCGTCGTCAGGCCACGCAGCTTGGCATAGTCTTCCGCACCATAGGCACCCTGAACCTCCTGAAGCAGCTTTTCAAACTGGTTGAGGTCGCGGTCGGTGATACCGATCTCGTCGGTATCGGAACCGGCCTTGCGCGGAGCAGCGTTGGCGTTGGCGGTTGCGGCACCAGCAGCACCGCCACCCATGGTCGGAATACGAAAGCCCGGCTGGCCACCATTGTTGCCACCACCATTGCCGCCGCGCGGGCCTTCATGGGCGTTGCGCTGCGAACCATAGGCACCGGCAGGACCTGCCGGCTGCTGGCGACGTGCGAAGAAACGGAAGGCCAGCATGGCAAGACCGGCGATCAGAGCGATCTGCAGCAGCATGCCGAAGAAACCGGCCATGCCGCCAAACCCATTGCCCATCATCATGCCGAACAGGCCGCCAAGCGCGAGACCGCCAAGAAGACCACCGGCCATACCGCCGAACATGCCGGGACGGCGCTGCTGCTGGGCAGCCTGCGCGCCCATGCCGTTGGCAGGCGAGGCAGCGTTCTGCTGCGTGTTGGGGGTCATCGAACGGTTGATGCCGGTGGCGGAACCGGGAGCGGTATTGGTGGTGGCGGGCGCGGAATAGGTGCGCGAACCACGGCTGCCAAAACTGCTGCCGCCGCGACGGGCTTCAGCAAAATCCACGGCCACCAGCGAGACCGCGAGGCCGAGCGCGGCCACTGCGAATACATGCTTGAACCGCTGAATTTTCGATAACATCAAACTCTCCTTCTGATCGCCCGATTGCGATCTGTCCCGCATCATATGGCGATGAACGCTCCACAATTTTAGAGGCATCACCGCATTTTCCCGCATTCGTAGATAGTCAAGCAAACGAGAACCGCCAACTGAACTTCACTCACATGGATGTGATAAGGCAGCCGAACTATTTGATCGGGCGAGGAAATTTGGAAGACACGCCGCGTCATCCGCCTTGGTGAAATCCGGTGTGTTCGGCGCAAATACGGTAAAAGCCCCCTCTGCTGCGCCGCGAATGAGACATATTGCCGTGTTGTCGCAAACAGATAAAGGGATTGGCCCGCACGGACCATAAAAACATATGCACAGTGCAGATCTTGCCGTGGAAAATCGGCCATGGCCACGAAGGCTGATCAAGACGGGTTTCGACCTTGTCCGCGCCATCGCGGGAACACTGATTCTGGTCGGAGCCGGCTTCATGCTGATCCGCTATTTCAACACCGCCAATCCAGAAATGCGGCTCGTGCTGCCATTTATCGCGCCGATGTTTCTGTGGACGATGGCCGCACTCTGCACCGGCGGAAAACGCCCCGGCCTGTCGCTGGCGCCGGAACATATCTGGATACCCGTGAATGTCAGCGTGGTCATAACCATCATACTTTACGCCAATCTGGTGCCCATGCTTTACCTTGGTCCCGGCCTGATCATGTCGGTGCTTTTCTCAACCGTGCTCGCCTTATGCGTCACCACCCGTCGGCCGCAGCATGCGCAACTGCTGCTACGCCCCGTGCTTGCCGGTCTCGGCATCATGGGCGTTGCTTGGCTGGCTGTAAGCATTGTCCTTCCCGCCGCCATCCGTCAGAACATCGCGGAACTCGCCGGCAACAAGCCTTACACACTTTATGTCCCCGATCCGAACAACCGGCGCATCACGCACGAGCTGGTCGCAGGACCTGATTTCTGGACATTTCAATCAATGTTGTCGGACGAACGCATTCTGCATTGCCATATGCATCTCGTCGTCGGTGACCAACCCTTCTATGGCAAGCATTATCACTGGTCCTTCTTCGACGGATTTCGTTTCGTGGAGAATGGCGAGGGCAAGTGCTGAACGCATTGCTCAGAGGCGAGAACGAGAGAAACATGCAGCCACTTGATTTTGCCGACAAGAACCGTGCCTTCGCCACAACTATACTCAAGGCGACGTTCGGCATGGCCATGGCGTGGATTGGCGCCTTCGTTTCGCTGGGCTTCATTCTGGTGGTCGTTTACAATTTCACGCCCGAGCAACCAAGCTCCCTCATCATGGCCGTCTGGCTATTGCCCATGCTGGTTTGGGCGTTGGCGGCAATGCGTGCCGGCGGGACCTTAGCCGGATTGTCGCTGGCCCCGTCACTGGTCTGGAAACCGATGCTGTTGAGCATCGTCGCAGGTGGGCTGGTTCTCATCATTGTGCTCACCTTCATAAGCACGTCCCAAGACCCCGTGCTCGGATTTACCGCGCTGATCGTCGTCAGCGTCGGACTGACGGCGATGCCGACACTTGTCGTCACCCTCTTCGTCGCCACCAACAATCGTCAGCGGATGCGGCTGCAATTCGGCCTCACACTGGCCGGCATCGTCGCCACGGCGATATGCTGGCTTGCGATCAGCATCGCTCTTCCCATTGCGATGCGTAAGAATATCACCGAGCTTGCCGGTGACCAGCCGTACAAATTGTACGTGGCCGGTCAGAAGAACAAATTTCAGTACCGGGAACTGAAAACCCTGCCCGGCTTATGGACGTTTCAATCAATCTTTTCCGCGGATCGCACATTTCGCGCTCACATGTGCCTTTATGTCGGCGTCGAAGGCGGTCCGCGAAAAGGTTATCACTGGTCGTTCTTTTCAGGATTTCGCTTTCTGAGAAATCCGAAAAACGCCGTCTGGTGCTGACGCCTAGCGCACACCCGGAAATGCCGAAAGCGCCTGTTCCGCCACGGCCCGCAATGTTTCAGGGCTGAAACCCGCCTTGGCCTGCACCGCCATGCCGTGGAGAATGGCCAGCACGAATTTCGCGAGCGTGTCGGGGTTTGCCGTCGGCAGCAGGTCGCCTTCCACCTTTGCCCGCTCGAAACGCGCAAGCAACATCGCCTCGCCTTCCGCCCGCGCCTCGATCAAAGCCAGCCGCACCGGTTCCGCCTCGTCCGATCCGGCCAGAATGCCGTTGATTCCGAGACAGCCGGTATGTTCGGGATATCGGGTATTGAGATCGATGGCGTTGAACAGGATATGCGCCGCGACCTCGCGCGCCGTCGGCAGTTGCAGCGCAACCGGAATGTAATCGAGATGGCGCTCGTAATAACGCGTCAGCACCTTCTTGAAGAGCGCTTCCTTGTTGCCGAAGGCAGAATAGAGCGCCGGCCGTTCCACCCCCGCAGCCTGCGTCAGGTCGGCATAGGATGCGCCTTCATACCCCTTGCGCCAGAACACGCACATGGCGGCGTCCAGCGCCTTCTCCACATCGAACTCGCGATGGCGTCCCATCAGTTCATACCCATCCATTTCATAACGACCATTATTAAAACGCTTGACCGTCTCTGTCAAATTTCATACCGATCATTACGTAACGATCGTTATGAAATTTAATCATGGGCGATGACCCGCTCGAAACGAGAAGGAACGGACATGTCGAATTCATTAAAGGGCAAGGTGGCGCTGGTGACCGGCGGATCACGCGGCCTCGGGGCGGTGATTGCGCAAACGCTGGCCGATCTCGGCGCCGATGTCACCATCACTTATGTCGCCTCGGCGGAAAAGGCCGAGGCGGTCGTGGAAAAGCTGAAGGCGAAGGGCATCAGAGCGCTGGCGATCCAGAGCGATCAGGCCGATATGACGGCAGCAAAGCCGTTGATCGAAAAGGTGATCGCGCATTTCGGCAAGCTCGATATCCTCGTCAACAATGCCGCCGTGGTGGCAAAAGGCCAGACGGTCGATGACCCGGACCTCGACACGGTCGCACTCGACCGTCAGTGGCAGATCAACCTGATGGGGCCGATTGCCACCACCCGTGCAGCCGCACCGGTTCTGTCCGATGGCGGCCGCATCATCTTCATCGGCTCGCTGAACGGCACGCATGCCCTCATTCCCGGCGTGGCGGATTATGCCGGCACCAAGGCCGCCATCAACGGTTATGCACGCGGCCTCGCCCGCGATCTCGGCCGCCGCAACATCACCGTCAACGTGGTACAGCCGGGCGCCATGCCGACCGACATGATGGTGGAAGCACTCGGCAGCACGACGGCACCGGACGCGTTTCTCGACATGCACGCCATCCGCCGCATCGCCACGCTCGAAGAGGTTTCCGCATTCGTCGGCTTTCTGGCCGGGCCGAATGCTGGTTACATGTCGGGCGGCGTGATCGATATGGCGGGTGGCGTCGCCAGCTGATCGATCCTCGTCGGGTCAGAAGACGGTCCCGGCACATATGCGCCGGGACCGTGAGACAGCACAAAAATCAACGCGTCTGCGATATGTTGCCACTGCCCTTGACCACGGAACGCCGCATCACCGCAGGCCCGATAACTTCGACATCACCGCTGCCGGCAATAAAGACGTCGGCCTCCGCCTGCGCCATCAAATTGGCATCGCCGCTGCCGTGCACTTCCACCTGCACCAATTGCGCCACCAGCTTTTCGAACGACACATTGCCCGAGCCGGCAATGGTGACATCCACCACGTCTGCCTTCCCTGTGGCCGTGGCGCTGCCGCTACCCTTCATGACCATATCCAGCCGAGGCTGATCGACCTGCGACAGCACAAGATCACCGCTTCCATGCACTTCCCAGCGTGCAACAGAGGGGCCTGATAGCCGCACATCGACCCGCGGCGAAAACCAGCCTGGGTCGCAATCGAGGCTCAACTCGCCGCCATCGATACGGATATGATCGAGCACGGCAGCATCACCGCTGATGATGGCCTGCGGCTCGCCACCGGGCTGAAAATGCACCGATGCCGGCATACGGATGATAAAGCTCTCCGCCGATGTCAGCGGCAGCGTGACCCGGTCGCGGCCGGATGCATTCTGCCCGCAGGTGGATTTGTCGGCTATCCACAGCCGCGCCGCGTCGTGCCAGTTCGAGCCTGCCAGCGCGAACCCCAAGGACAGGAATGCGGCGGCGCCAACCAATCCTGCAGTCGCTACCAATGCCAGTTTGCGTGTCATGCCTCAATCTCCAGAGACAATTTGAATTGTTGATGGTGGACGTCTCAGATTTCCCGGCGATCCTGCTGCAAAACGCGAAAATGCAGCCGCGCATAATGGCCAAATATGCGGATACCCGCGCCCATGCCAATTAACAGCAATGCACCACCACCGATGAGGCATGAGACCAGACCTGCGCCGATGAACAGGCTCGCCAGCACATCCATGAACGCCATCCCGGGCGGCAAAAGCAGCGCCGTCACCATGATTTTCAATCCGGCAGCACCAAGTGCCAAAAGAACGATGGCAAGTGCCGTTGCGATGATGACGACGATCAGGAGAAGCGGCAGCAGGAAAAACAGATCGACAATGGCAAGTCCGGAAAGCGCCATCAGCGCGGCAAACAGATTGGTCAGGCTCCAATGCTGCTCAAAGCGCCGCAAGCCTCTTTCCGCCCGGATTTCCCGCGCGATCCGATCAGGATTGCCGAGCGCCGCCGCCACTTCTGCCTCGCTGCGGCCATCCATGCTGGATTCGGAAAAATGCGCCGCATAATCGGCGACGATCTCCTCGACCTCATCCTTCGAAAGCCCATTCAGTCCACGCCGCAAACGGCGCAAAAAATCACCCCTGCTCATGTCAGATCCTCAAGAAGCGTGTCGACTGCACCAGAAAAAGCGCGCCAGTCCCGGCGATGCGTTTCGAAAACCGCCTGCCCGAGTGCGGTCAGTCTGTAATATTTACGCGGCGGCCCGCTGCTGGATTCTTCGAGGCGGGTGACGACCAGACCGTCAGTCTGCATGCGGCGCATCAGCGGGTAAATCGTGCCCTCACCCATGCCCACCGCGTTCACGAGCGTGCTGGCGATTTCATAACCGTAACTCTCTCCCCGCGACAGGACGGCCAGCACACACAGGTCGAGAACACCTTTTCGCAGCTGGACATGAAGTGAATCCAAGTTCGCAACCTCTCGCTTAAATTGTGTATATAACACGGTATCATGTTATGCAAGGTAGCCGGGTGAATTTTCAAGGCCCACACCCGTGGCGGGAATTCACCCAGACAGGAAATGCAGAGATGCATTGTCAAAAACGAAAAAAGGCCCGGTGCAAATGCACCGGGCCTTTCTTTTGTCGCCCCTCAGAGGTTCTTGCTTTTATTCGTGAGAGGTCAATTATTCGACGTTGAATACCAGCGGGCGGGCCTGCTTGATCGCCGCATTAGCGGTCAGCTTGTCGAGGACGGCCTGCGAAACCGGCGCGTCGACATAAAGAAGCGCGATGGCATCGCCGCCGCCGACTTCGCGGCCAAGCTGGAAGTTGGCGATGTTGACGCCAGCATCACCCAGTGTAGTACCCATGAAGCCGATCATGCCGGGCACGTCGGTGTTGGAGATGTAGACCATGTTGGCGCCGACATCGGCGTCCATGTTGATGCCCTTGATCTGGATGAAGCGCGGCTTGCCATCGGAGAAGACGGTGCCGGCAACCGAGCGGGTCTGCTTGTCGGTCTTGACCGTGAGCTTGATATATCCGTCGTAAACGCCTGTTTTATCACGCTTTACCTCGGAAAGAACGATGCCCTTTTCCTTGATCATGATCGGTGCCGAGACCATGTTGACGTCGGCCACCTGATTGCGGATCAGGCCGGCGAGAAGAGCAGAGGTCAGAGCACGCGTGTTCATGGTCGCGGTCTGGCCGTCGAACAGGATCTCGATTTCCTTGATCGGATCATCCGAAACCTGACCGACGAATGCGCCGAGAACGTCTGCAAGGCGAATGAACGGCTTCAGGATCGGCGCTTCTTCGGCGGTGATCGACGGCATGTTGATGGCGTTGGAGACGGCACCCTTGACGAGGTAGTCCGACATCTGTTCGGCGACCTGCAGGGCGACGTTTTCCTGGGCTTCCGTGGTCGATGCACCGAGATGCGGCGTGCAGACGACGTTGGGCAGGCCAAACAGCGGGCTTTCCGTGGCTGGTTCGACTTCAAAGACGTCGAAACCGGCACCGGCGACATGGCCGGACTTGATGGCTTCGGCAAGCGCTGCCTCATCGACCAGACCGCCACGGGCGCAGTTGACGATACGAACGCCGGGCTTGGTCTTGGCGAGATTTTCAGCGCCGAGAATGCCGCGGGTCTTGTCGGTCATCGGTACATGCAGAGTGATGAAATCGGCGCGCGGCAGCAGTTCTTCCAGCTCGACCTTTTCGACGCCCATTTCCTGTGCGCGTTCAACCGACAGGAAGGGATCGTAGGCGATGACATGCATACCGAGGCCAATGGCCTTCTTGCAGACGATGCCGCCGATATTGCCGGCACCGATGACGCCGAGCGTCTTGCCGGTGATTTCGACACCCATGAATTTCGACTTTTCCCACTTGCCGGCCTGCGTCGAGGCATCGGCTGCCGGAAGCTGGCGGGCAACGGCAAACATCAGCGCGATGGCGTGTTCCGCCGTCGTGATCGAGTTGCCGAACGGGGTGTTCATGACGATGATACCGCGCTTCGACGCAGCCGGGATATCAACGTTGTCGACGCCGATACCGGCGCGTCCGATGACCTTGAGGTTGGTCGCGGCGGCGATCAGCTTTTCCGTCGCCTTGGTGGCCGAGCGGATGGCGAGACCATCGTAATTGCCGATGATTTCGGCCAGCTTGTCCTTGTCCTTGCCGAGTTTCGGCTGGAAATCCACTTCAACGCCGCGATCGCGGAAAATCTGGACGGCGGTTTCCGACAGTTCGTCGGACACGAGTACGCGAGGTGCCATGTTTGGGCTCCTTAAAAGGGGTTCAATGCTGAATGCGTATGAGGCGGTGCCGCATCAGGCGGCACCGGAAATCAAATCAGGCGGCGGCCTTGTTGAGCGCAGCCTTCTGCGCTTCGAACGCGTAGGTCAGCCACGGCATCAGGGCAGCCATGTCGGCCGTTTCGATGGTGGCCCCGGCCCAGATGCGCAGACCCGACGGAGCGTCGCGGTAAGCGCCGATGTCTAGCGCGACACCTTCCTTTTCGAGGATCGAGACCATGCCCTTGGCGAAGGCTGCCTGTGCGTCGGCATCGAGAGCGGCGACGTCAGCATCGGCGATCTTCAGGCAGACGGAGGTGTTGGAGCGGGTCTCGTCGACCTCAGCCAGATTGGCGATCCAGTCATTGACCTCGACGAAATCGAAGATGACTTTGGCATTGGCATCGGCGCGGGCGATCAGGCCTTCGAGGCCACCGACCGTCTTTGCCCATTCGAGCGCATCGATATAGTCCTCGACGCAGAGCATCGACGGCGTGTTGATCGTTTCGCCCTTAAAAATGCCTTCCGAAAGTTTTCCACCCGAGGTCATGCGGAAAATTTTTGGCAGCGGCCATGCAGGAACGTAAGTGGTGAGGCGCTCGACAGCACGCGGCGACAGAATGATCATGCCGTGACCACCCTCACCGCCCAGAACCTTCTGCCAGGAGAAGGTGGTGACGTCGAGTTTGGCAAAGTCCATGTCCTGCGCGAAGGCGGCCGAGGTCGCGTCGCAGATGGTCAGGCCCTTGCGGTCGGCCGGGATGAAATCGGCGTTCGGAACGCGGACGCCGGAGGTGGTGCCGTTCCAGGTGAAGACCACGTCACGATCGAAGTCGATCGTGGAAAGGTCGGGCAGAAGGCCGTAACCGGCCTCGATCTTGCGGACGTCCTTGAGCTTCAGCTGCTTGACGACATCGGTGACCCAGCCGGCGCCAAAGCTTTCCCAGGCGACCATGTCGACGCCGCGCTCGCCGAGCAGCGACCACATCGCCATTTCGACGGCGCCAGTATCGGATGCGGGAACGATGCCGATGCGGTAATCGGCCGGGACGCTCAGAATTTCACGGGTAAGATTGATGGCCTGTGCCAGCTTGTCCTTGCCAACCTTGGCGCGGTGCGAACGACCGAGCGGGGCATCGGAGAGAGCGTCTAGCGACCAACCGGGGCGCTTCGAGCAGGGGCCAGAAGAAAAATGAGCATTATTCGGACGTGAGTCCGGCTTCGCGGTGCCATTGGCCATATGTATACCCTCACAGGTAATTAGCCTCTCGTTGGGGAGAGGTGTCCCGCCGTCGGAGATATTGGAAAATGAGCAGACGCGCAAGAGGGAAATTCTGAGCCTTGCACCGACAAGAAGGCGATCCACGATTACGTCTTGTCCCTAAAACCGCAAATGCAAGCGGACAAGCGTCGAAACGGTCGCTGCCTTTTCGCTGGGATCGGGGGCGAGTTTTCCGGTGCCGGTCGTTTGAACGCAGCCCCGAATCCAGCAGAAGCGTAAATACGCGGCGATGAGAAGCCGAGCTTATGTGGATAAAAACTTGAGAGAGCCAAGTAATTGATCTCACAACCGGGCCAGCCCACTGGTCACGTTTTCGAGAACACGACAGCGAAACACCGTTGCACTTCAGGCCGAAAATAGAAGCACTATCCAGACTCATGGATCATGTTGCCGTTTCGCTACAGACTCTTGAACAGGAAATCCTTATCTGCCGCTCCACAGTTTTAGGAGTAAGCAATGTTCAAGACTATCGCCCTGGCTTCGGCCCTCGTACTTTCCGCTTCCGTATCGGCCATGGCTGCTGATGCCGTTTATGAAGTCCCGGCCGCTCCGGTTGCCGTCGACGCTCCGGCATTCACCTGGGCGGGCGCTTACGCCGGTGTACAGGGCGGCGCAGGCTGGCTCGATGGCACGTTTGGCTTGGCCGGCGTCGGCAGCGCCACGCAGGATTTTGACGGCGGCATCGTCGGCGGCTTCGTCGGCTACAACTGGCAGTTCAGCAACGGCTTCGTTGCCGGCATCGAAGGCGACCTCGACTATAACTTCAACGAGGAAAGCGCGCTCGGCACTGACATCGGCACCGACTGGTCCGGCTCGGTTCGCGGCCGCGTCGGTTACGCATTCGACCGCGCTCTGGTTTACGGTGCAGCCGGCTGGACCGCCACGAACGGTTACGTCAAGAATTCCGCCCTCGGCATCGATGAAAATGAAGTCTTCAACGGCTGGACCGTTGGCGCCGGCGTCGATTTCGCGGTGACCGACAACATGTTCCTGCGTGGCGAATACCGCTACAACGATTTCGGCGACAAGGACATCGTACCGGGCCTGAACGTCGATCTCGATCAGAGCGTCGTCAAGGTTGGCCTCGGCGTCAAGTTCTGATCCTTCGAACGATCTTTTGAAAAGGGGCCTTCATGGCCCCTTTTTTTGTGGTCCCCTGCCTGTCCCTCGGACCTAGCACTCGGCTCCAGCACGGACCCGGCTCCGGCGGAATGCGAGCGTTATTCCATCATCTTCCACCTGACGCCTTCCCGTCCGGCATCATGGCATTTTTCTCTGGAAAATGATGCGGCGCGCCCGTGGTCGTATCGGGCAAGAGGTGACGGCCCGCGGCCTCGCCCGCCTGGCACCGTCGCTGCTATTTCCCATCGATGTCGTGCAGTATTCCGGTGCAGCAATACAATGCGCCGGCGCGGCTCTCTGCTTTGGCCTCATTATCGTCGGCATTGCCATAAGCCCGCCGGAACTTTTGGTCCCCACGACATTTTCCCGCCTCGCCTACGCCAGCTTCGAGCTCTCCTTCCCGCATCCGCAGGTCATTAGTTTCCTCGTGGGCCGGGGCGCCTTCATCGCCGTTCAGACTTGATACCGGGCAAGACGGCAGCTGATGCCGCCTGCTTGACGTTCGTCGCGCTGATCCTTATCCCCTCGAACCTGCTCACAAGACGATTCATCGAAATACCGAGTGAACACCTCGGGGCCGGTTGCCGACCCTGCCGGCCGGGAATCGTACCGATCAGGTCGGGCCCCGCGCGCGCCATCAGACGCAGGCCCGCACTGGGCCCGGACAGAATCACAAACGAATCTCCTCGAAACGCAATTGTGGCGACCCGCCACAAAGCGAACACAGAATATACAATCTTAAAACAACAATAAGCTTCAATAAAAACACAGTATACCCATGATTAAATTTTCGTTATAAATAATAAAATGGTAAATTTCCCATTAATGCAAAACATTATCAATTTTTATGCTTGTTATTTTTTGGAAATACACAATTAAGCATGATTTAATCGTATTTTTACCTTGGATTTTCTTCAATGCGACCGATACGAATTCCGTCATCAGACAACGACGGGGTTCTACATGTTTAAATTCATTTCCTTGGCTTCGGCCGCTTTTCTCTGCAGCACTGCCCTCACCTTCGCGGCCGACCTGACCGACAACGCGGTACCGCCGGTCGCCTTCGAGACGCCGGCCTTCACCTGGACGGGCGCCTATATTGGCATTTCCGGCGGTGCCGGCTGGCTTGACGGTTCAACCACCAAATTCGGCCGCTACCACGACAAGCAGGATTTTGACGGCAGCGTTTTCGGCGGTTTCGTCGGCTATAACTGGCAATTCAGCAACGGCATCGTTGTCGGCGTCGAAGGCGACGTCGAATACAATTCCAACGACGAAAAATTCTTCGGTTACCGCACATTCGGCACCGACTGGCAGGGCTCCGTACGTGGCCGCGTCGGTTACGCCTTTGACCGCCTGATGGTGTTCGGAACTGCCGGCTGGACCATGGCCAACGGCCATATCGAATATCCTTGCGTGGATGAAAACACGACGTTCAGCGGCTGGACCGCCGGCGCCGGCATCGACTACGCGGTCACCGACAAGGTCTTCCTGCGCGGCGAATACCGCTACAGCGATTTCGGCAGCAAGGAGATCGTTCGTGGCATGAACGTCGATTTCGACCAGAGCATCGTCAAGGTCGGCCTGGCCGTGAAATTCTGATCCGCCGGAAGGCAGGATCACATGCACTACAGTGCCCGCTTTCACAGGCCACACCTGGCGAGGCGCTGCAGATCAGGATCACCATCTCGCCCGCCGCCGAGACTGACCCTGATGACGGCGAAAAGGGATCCCAAGGGATCCCTTTTTGTCGTTGTACGACCCTACGCTTTGGTGAAAACGGAAAAAGACCGCTCCTTGCGGAGCGGCCTCTGGTGGATCGCAAAAACGCTGAGCGCGCCGTCTTACTTGTAGACAGCCGGAGCCGGTTCCGGCTCATAAGCAACGGGCTGGCTGCAGTTGTTGTTGAACATGTAACGAGCGCCAAGGCGTGCCTCGTGGCTATAAAAGCCCTTGTCGCGGCCCGGACCGCCGTTATCGGCATAACCGAACATGTTGCCGCCATCGACATAACGGAAGCGGTAGCCCAGATCGGCCTTGAGGTTGCAGGTAACGTCGATGGAAGCACCGGCCATCAGGGCAGCCGTGGCGCGCCACTTGCCCTTGCCGCTATGTTCCGTCGTGTTGCAGCCCGGCGTCGCCGGATCATCACAGATCGTGTTACGCAGATTGCTCCACTTCACGTAGGTCGCACCGAAACCTGCACCGACATAAGGCGTGATCGAGGCATAGGTGCCGAGATCGACATACATGTTGGCCATCAGTGAATAGGCCCGGAACGATGCCGCATCGCTCGACGTGCAGACGCCGCCTCCAACGCAGGTGCCGATCGTGCTGCCACGGAAATCGGTCTTCGTCATGTGATCCAGGGTCACGTCGCCGCGCAGGTAGTCGTTAAACTGGTAACCGACACCGCCACCCACTGTGAAGCTGTCGTCGACGCGCGCCGAGGCAAAATCGACTTCGTTGCCCGAGAAACCGCCCTGATAAAAACGGGCACCGCGCAGTTTGTTGAAGGAATAACCGACGTCACCGCGAAGGTACCAGCCGCCCGACGACTGCTGGATTTCGACTTCCGGCGCACTGTCGACCGGGATCGGCTGCGGCTGGTAAAGATCTGCAGAATTGGCTGCAGTCGTGGCCAGCAGAAGCGCTGCCGCTGCACTCAGGATTTTCTTCATGGCTTCCACTCCGGAGCTTTAAACCGTTCAGCCGGGCTTTACTCCCGACTTTTTCACCCCTGATCATTAACGATAAAGGTTAAGGAGCCATTAAGCATAAACTGCGAGCTTTTATATTGTGAAACCCAAGTAAACTCGCCAGTTTCACAACAGTAAAAACAAACAAAAACGGCGACCAAGTATGGCCGCCGCAATATATTTCAGTTTATTAGAATCTATAGATCAAGCGGCAGATCGAACAGTCCCGATCACGTCGATCAGTCCATCAACGATACGCTCCACCTGGGCGCGATCATCACCTTCGGCCATGACGCGGATCAGCGGCTCGGTACCGGACGGGCGAATGACCAGACGGCCCTTCCCGGCCAGTTCCGCCTCTGCATCGGCGATCGCCTGGCGCACCACGACTTCCTCCAACGGCTTGCCGCCAGCGAAACGCACGTTTTTCAAAAGCTGCGGTACAGGCTCGAAGCGGCGGCAAATCTCGCTGACCGGACGATCCAGCTTCTTCACGCAGGCCAGGATCTGCAGCGCCGCCACAAGTCCGTCGCCGGTCGTGCCGAAATCCGACATGACGATATGGCCGGACTGTTCGCCGCCGACATTGAAATCGTGATTGCGCATGTGCTCGACGACATAACGGTCACCCACCTTGGTGCGGGCAAGCGAAAGCCCCTTGTCACCGAGGAAACGCTCCAGACCGAGGTTCGACATGACGGTGGCGACGATACCATTGCCACGCAGCGTGCCGGCATCCGCCCAGCTTTCACCGATCACCGCCATCAGCTGGTCACCATCGATGATCTGACCATTTTCGTCGACGATGATGACGCGGTCGGCATCGCCATCGAGCGCGATGCCGATATCGGCACGCACTTCATGCACCTTCTTCTGCAGCGCCTTCGGGCTGGTGGAGCCGCAATCGAGGTTGATGTTCGTACCGTTCGGCTCGTTGCCGATAGTGACCACTTCGGCACCTAGTTCCCAGAGCGCCAGTGGTGCAACCTTGTAGGCGGCGCCATTGGCGCAATCGATGGCGATACGCAGGCCCTGAAGCGTGACATCGCGCGGCAGCGTGCGCTTGGCGTGCTCGATATAGCGATAGATGTCACCCTCGACGCGCTTGGCGCGACCGATCTCGTGCGGCTTGGCAAGCTGCGCGTAAATATCCGTTTCGAGCAGGTCTTCGATCTGCATTTCCAGCTCATCGGAAAGCTTGTAGCCATCCGGGCCGAAAAGCTTGATGCCGTTATCCTCGAACGGGTTGTGCGAAGCGGAAATCATCACACCGATATCGGCGCGCAGCGACCGCGTCAGCATGGCAACGGCCGGGGTCGGGATCGGCCCGAGCAGAAACACATCGAGACCGGCGGCGGTAAAACCGGCCACCAGCGCATTTTCCAGCATGTAGCCCGACAGGCGCGTATCCTTGCCGATGACGACACGATGGCGATGGCTGCCGCGACGGAAGAGCGTACCGACGGCAATACCGACGCGCATGGCCAGATCCGGCGTCATCGGGAACACGTTGGACTGGCCGCGAATGCCGTCAGTGCCGAAATAACGACGTGTCATGGAAACTCCTTGGGGTTCGCGCCTTGCCGCACGGTTTGTGCCGGGGCGCGGTGTCTTTGTCTTGGCCATTTTGGGCTTGCTTGCTTTTGGCTGGGGCGTCATCCGCAACTGCTCTTTTCGCGTGCATGTCCTGATCTCGGCTCATGCCACACTTCATGAAATCAGGCACGTAAAATAGCGTCAAAAAGGATTACATCTTGTTACCGCAGGGCAAACAGGCGTTTGCCACGATCTCCTGTAACGACAGGTTCTGTCGTCAGAACTTGATCGGCGAAATCCTGCGGCTGCGCAATTCGATACTGCCATCCTGATTGACGCGGTACCGCTCGCTGACCCGACTTCCAAAACTGCCGATGAATTCATGCGTGAAGGTGTAACCCGCCGGCATTTTTTGATAACGCCCCTTCGATTGCGGCCCGTATTTGAGACTGCCGGCGATCGGCGGAATATTGGGCGCAAAATCAATGGCGGCAAATTCCGGATTACCTGTGCCGCTACAGCCGGAAAGCGCCATCAGCAGAGCCGAAAGAACAAGCAGCTTTTTCATCGGGACACCTTTCTCGATATCGATACACACCGCATAGGCCATATCACAGGCAATGGTTTAGGCGAATGCACCGATTAAAGGAAGCGCCAGTGCCATCTGTCGCATTCCCGCAGCCAATACGGAAAGTGTGCTGGTGCCAGCGAAATTTCAATTGAGCCGGAGGTCACCACAGTGCGAACATGGAATGACGATTTTTGTCGCGGAAGATCGCAGGAGAGCCGTTGCGCCAGCGTATCTTCGCACTAACTCTTCCAGAACCGCTTTTTCAGGACCATGTTGTTGATGTCGAAGACTGTCACTGCTTCCGCATTTCTTCTCATATCGCTTGCAATTTCTCTTCCGGCGCAGGCCGCACAACACTTCGTCGATGAAGCAACCGGTTTCACCGTGCAGGTTCCGGCGGGATTCGATATCGGCAACCGCCGCGCCGATGCCAACCACGACATTCTGTTAGACATTGTCAGCCTCAGCGGCCAGCCACCCGTGGCCGGAAACAGCCATGCGCTGTGTGCCGCTGGCTTTCGCAAAAATCCACCGGATTTTGACCAGACGCAGGAAGATCTCAGCAACCCATCGGCCATACGCCACATGATGACGGCCAGCCGGCAAGCGCTTGAGCAGCAGGGAATGAAAATCGAGAGCGTCGACCCTATTAACCGGGAGGACGTTGCCGGTTTCGAACTCACCATGATTCCACCGCTTGGTCCCGATCACCGGAATTTCAGGCTTTACATGGCATTTATGGACAAGCCGGTCGGTCGCATGGATCTGCTATGCGCTACGACAAAAGATGCATTGCTTCCTGCCATGGGGTTGATCCATGCGATCCGCGATAGAATGACCGTCACCTCCCCCTGATTGGCAGAGAACGGAGCCGGCAGCGCGCGCCGATGCGAGCCGGGATCACTCCACTAACGCGTTGATCCGAGCCCATCTTCTGTGACACCTCTCCCCGGCACGTCCTTGGCGACATCAGCCAGAAGCACCGGATTGTTGACCTTTAGCACCTCCGCCACACCGACTACCCTTGTCCCTTCACAGACCGTGATCAGGCGTCCCGGCCAGACGCTGCGGGGATAGGCCTCCGGGGTGATGAGCCAGACTTGCGCTACAGCGCGCTCACCAGTGACGATCCGATCCACGCCGACAAATTCGTGGTGGGCCGAGGTCTGGTAATCATCCATGATCCGATAATGTGGACGGTAGCCCGACAAAACAACTCTACTGCCGCCTGAGGCACTGTCGGCGGTAAGTTGGAAAATCACTTCGAGATCGGGGGGTTTGGTGGATTGCATCAGTGACGCCAATTATTTGAACGGGTTACTGAATCCAGCGCACAAAACGCCGCCAGCACAGGTAAATCGAACCGATGACCAGAAAGTATCCGAAAGAATAAAGCGGCCCGGTTATATACGAGGCGACAACCAGACAACCGACATCCTGGCAGGTATAAAAGAGACCGGAGCCATCCATCGTTCGCGTGGCGGTCTGATAGCCCAGAAAAACGCAGAGGGCCGACACCAGAACAATAAGTGCAGCAATCTTGAATGCTTTCAATCCTACCTCGCTATTCTTCAAATTTTTTAGCCCAGTATTATTCTAACTCCGAACATCCATCCGCCATACCGCCAGCAAGGCAATTGCCTTGCGCGCAATATCCAGCCGATGTTCAGGACTTGTCTCTATCTCCATCTGGCCTTTTTCCGCCCCTGCAAGATATTCCGAGATGACATCGGCCTCAGAACCCGATGTAACCAGCCTCCAGAATTCCGGCAGATAGTCTCGGTATTCACCCTCCAGGCATTCCGTATCAGTGCTGATGCCGATCGGATCCCATTGACGGAAAAGCAAGCGATCCAGCGCTTCGTAAGCGCTGGCATCTTTTGCACTCAGTTTCGTACCCACGAAAAACCAACCTTCATCCAATAAAAAAGCCACCCCAGCATCAGCAAGGGTGGCTCCATCTCAATAACCGTCACAAGCCTCAGTGCGGCTGCGGCTCAAGCCCGCCTTCGGAAGCGTCACCCTTCGGCTCGTCCTTCTTGGGCCCGGCGGAAGGAACGGCCGAACCACGGCTCGGCGTGGAATCGTCACCCAGATCACGCGACGGCTTCTCGCCACGGATCAGCGACTTGATCTCTTCGCCGGTCAGCGTTTCGTATTCCAGCAGGCCTTCCGCGATTGCGACAAAGCCATCGTGATGGTCCGTCAGGATCTGGCGCGCTTCCTGATAGGCTTCGTCGATCAGACGACGCACTTCCTGGTCGATCTTCTGCGCGGTCGATTCCGACACGTTTTTCGACTGCGAAACCGAATGACCGAGGAAGACCTCCTGCTGGTTTTCACCATAGGCAACCTGGCCGAGGATGTCGGAAAAGCCCCACTGGGTGACCATGGCGCGGGCAAGCTTTGTGGCCTGCTCGATATCCGAAGATGCACCCGAGGTGATATTTTCCTTGCCGAAAGTCAGTTCTTCAGCAACGCGGCCGCCCATCATGATGGTCAGGCGCGACACCATCCACTTGTAGCTCATCGAATAACGGTCGCCTTCCGGCAACTGCATGACCATGCCGAGCGCACGGCCGCGCGGAATGATCGTTGCCTTGTGCAACGGATCGGCAACCGCGACCTTGAGCGCCGTGATGGCGTGGCCGGCTTCGTGATAGGCAGTGAGCTTCTTTTCGGCCTCGGTCATGGCAGACGAGCGGCGTTCCGCGCCCATCATGATCTTGTCCTTGGCGTCTTCGAATTCCTGCATCGTGACGAGGCGCTTGTTGCGGCGCGCAGCCATCAGGGCGGATTCATTGACGAGGTTCATCAGGTCGGCACCGGAGAAACCGGGCGTACCGCGAGCCAGAACCTTGAGGTCGACATTCGGTGCCAGCGGCACGTTACGGGCGTGAACCTTGAGGATGCGCTCGCGACCGACGATGTCCGGGTTCGGCACCACGACCTGGCGGTCGAAACGGCCCGGACGCAGAAGTGCCGGATCAAGAACGTCGGGACGGTTGGTGGCGGCGATCAGGATGATGCCTTCGTTCGCCTCGAAACCGTCCATCTCGACCAGCAGCTGGTTGAGCGTCTGTTCGCGTTCATCGTTACCGCCGCCGAGACCGGCGCCACGATGGCGACCGACGGCGTCGATTTCGTCGATGAAGATGATGCAAGGTGCATTCTTCTTGGCCTGTTCGAACATGTCGCGGACGCGGCTTGCACCGACACCGACGAACATTTCAACAAAGTCCGAACCGGAAATCGTGAAGAACGGCACATTGGCTTCACCGGCAACCGAACGGGCGAGCAGCGTTTTACCCGTGCCCGGAGGTCCGACGAGCAGAACACCGCGCGGAATACGGCCGCCGAGGCGCTGGAATTTCTGCGGGTCACGCAGGAATTCGACGATTTCTTCCAGGTCCTGCTTGGCTTCGTCGACGCCGGCGACATCGTCAAACGTGACGCGGCCATGCGCTTCCGTGAGCAGCTTTGCCTTGGACTTGCCAAAACCCATCGCACCGCGCGATCCACCCTGCATCTGGCGCATGAAGAACAGCCAGACACCGAGGATCAGCAGCATCGGCAAAAGCGTGCCGAGATAGCTCAAAAAACCGGAGGAACCATCCGTCTCGGGGCGCGCGGCAACCTGAACGTTCTTGGTGGTCAGCCGGTTGATCAACGAGTCGTCGATAACGGGGGAATAGGTCTGAAATCCCGGGCTACCGTCGGTATAGGTACCGATGACGCGGTTGCCCGTAACGACCACGTCACGGACCTTGCCGGCATCGACATCAGCCAGAAACTTCGAGTACGGAATTTCTCTCGAGCTCGTTTGCGACGGCGCAGTCTGGAACATGCTGAACAGTGCGATCAGCAGCAGAGCAATCACCGCCCACAGAGCAAAATTACGAAAATTTGGGTTCATCGAACTCCCCGATATGCACGACGGCTTTAGGCCGCCGCCTTTATTGGTCCTTAACATAGGATTGTGGCAGCCCGTTGCCAAGGCAAAGCGCCGGTAACCTTCACGTTTTCCGTGCGAAAGCGTTAAACGGGTGGCAATAAATAGGACTGGCGGCCCATAAGCCGGGCGATCGCGGCTGCAAGCGGCAGGTCAAAGACCGGCAGGAAGCGGTCGAATGGCGCAAGATGGGGCGCGATGGCGACCAGCCCTTCGCCCTGTTCCGGCACATGCGGCGAGACCCGCGCACCAAGTTTTGCCAGGCCGGAATGCGCATTCTCGAATGCAGCGGCATGATCCGTGCCGGCAACAACCTCGATCGGCTGCAATCCGCGGTTTTCGATGCGGAAACGACCATCCCAGACCACCGTCTGCCCCGCCCCGATCGAAAGATGCGGCAGATTGCGGTTTTCGCGCAGAAGGAAAAGGCCGTCACGCCGCCTGTCGAAGATCACACGCCCGGTGGTCATGCGGCCATGCATGCCGCTGTCCACAAACACCATCAGCCGATCTGCATTTTCGCGCGACAGGCTGTGAGGACGCCCACCCAGAACAGCCGCGAGCATGGAAATTGCGTGGCGAATGGCGGCGGATTTTTCTCCGAAACCACTCGGGTCTATTTTTGCAATGACCTGTTGTTCGATCTGCGCATATTCAACCAGCCAGTCAGCCGCACGCTGTGCAATCTCCACCCTCGACCGCGTGGCAAGCATGATGGTCTCGAAATCGATGGAGGGAATGCCGGCTGCCAGCGTCTGGCGGACGCGCACCCGCTCGTAATGCGGATCGAGATTGCTTGGATCGTCGATCCACGAATAACCAGATTCACTGAGAAAAGCCCGAATGTCGCTCCGACAGCTGTGGAGAAATGGACGCAGGATCCAGTGGCGAGCGTCAAGCAGTGTTGCCGGTGCCATGCCGGAAAGGCCGGGAGAGAATGAAGGATCGCCTTGTCCTTCAGCACGCCCCGCCCGCATCACCACCGTCTCGACCTGATCATCCGCAGTGTGACCGGTGACGATGGCTGTAGCACCAATTTCGCCGGCAATGGCGGACAACAGCGAATAACGCGCCTCGCGGGCAGCAGCGGAAATGCCGGTCGTGGGCTTTTCACCCTCCCAGCGACGGATCACATGAAAGATGCCGAGTTCGGCGCAAAGTCTCGCCACCGCCCGCGCTTCCTCAGCAGCCCCGGGGCGCAGCGCGTGGTCAATGGTGGCGGCAGAAAGCCGGATATCGGGATGGAAAGGAAGGATCTGAGAAAGGCCGACAAGAAGGCCGGTACTATCGCTGCCACCGGAAATGGCAACAAGAAGGTGCGCGGGTTTTCGGATGTCGCGCAGAAAGCCGGAGAGTGCCGACAACGGTGGCAGGCTTCGATCCGGGGATTCGGCAATGATGGAAGGCAGCGGCGGCGTCACGACGCGAACCGCCGCATCAGCAACCGAGACGCTTCTGCTCGCTGACGACCTTGGAGGCGACAGGACGCGCTGCATTCGGATACCGGCGCGTGACTTCCTTCAAGGTGGCGCAAGCCGTGTCCTTGTTGTCGAGTGCAGCCAGCGACATGCCGAGCTTCAACAACATTTCCGGCGCCTTCGGCGAGGTGCCGAATGCCTTGTGTGCGTCGAGGAAGGTTTTTGCCGCCTCGTTATATTTGCCTTGCGAATACTGGGCTTCACCAAGCCAAAAATGTGCATCGGCAGCGCGGTCGGCCTTGGGATGCGCGGCAATGTAATCGGTAAATTCCTGCTCGGCGATCTTGTAGTCACCCGACAGGACATGCCCATAGGCCGCACGGTAGGCATCACCCTCATTCGAAAGCGAAGCGCTCTGCTGGCCACCACGATTGCTCGACGAGCCGTTATTCACACCAGGGAGCGAGCCCGAACCGTTATTGGCACCCTGGTTCATCGTCGCGCCCTTCGGCATGCCCGACTGATCCATCTCAATCGAGCCGAGCACCGTCGACGGAGGCGCTGCGGTGCCGGAACGGCCACCCGGATTGCCACCCGGGTTCTGGCCGTTCGACGCCTGCCCGCTCATGTCAGCAGGGTTTTGCTCGATGATCTGGCCAAGTTCATCGTTTTTTTTTGAGCCTTCTGCCGGAGCGGCAGCAACTGCAGGGCGGTTGCCGGAGCCACCACCCTCGGATTTTTCAAGCTCCTGGAAACGGAACTCGTTGTCTTCCTGCGCCTTGCGGATCTGTTCCTGCATCTGCAGAAGCTGAAAGCTCATTTCCTCGATGCGGCCGTTCAACTGGCGGATTTCTTCCTGAAGCTGCTGAATTCGCACGGCTTCATTGCCCGCCTGGGCCAAAATCAGCGGCTGTTGCTGCTGCGGCTGTGCCTTGGCGTTACCACCATTGAGGAACGGCAGCCCGAAAGCTTCCGCCTGGCCGCTTGCGGCCGCAAGCCCCAGCATTGCTGCCAAAGCAAGTTTCTTCATATCTTAGATCCCGAATCGTCTTGAACCACGCCGGATTGGCGCAAGCGGACATTTTGCCAACTCCACCAAAAATACAAGTGAGTTCGGCCAAACTAAGGAGAAACGAAAAAGGCGACCTTTCGGCCGCCTTCACTTTTTCGTTTCCCGAAGGAAAAATTACATGCCGGCGCCGCCGAGAACGGTAACGGCGCGACGGTTCTGCGACCAGCAGGAAATGTCGTCGCAAACGGCGACCGGACGTTCCTTACCGTAGGAAATCGTGCGCATGCGGTTGGCAGGTACGCCACGCGATGCGAGATATTCCTTGGTGGCGGCAGCGCGGCGTGCGCCGAGTGCCAGGTTGTATTCGCGGGTACCGCGTTCGTCGGCATGGCCTTCGACGGTGATGGCGTAGCGCGGATAGCGCTGCAGCCACTGGGCCTGACGATCGAGGATCTGCTGCGCATCGGCGCGAACCGACGTCGAGTCGGTGTCGAAGAAGATGCGGTCGCCGACATTGACGGTGAAGTCCTGGCTCGAACCCGGGGTGGCTGCGCCACCGGCACCGCCGTTCAGGCCGAGATCACCGGCGTTGTTCGGCATGTTCTTCTTGTTGGCGCAACCGGCCAGAGCAAGAGCGAGCGTCAGTGCGATGACGGCCGGGTTACGGGCAAGGGTCTGCATGCGGCTCATCGCCTGGGTCTCAATGCGGCTCATGGCCGGTCTCTCCTTGGATAAACTTTACAGTTGCCGGACCATAACCTTTCTCGGTTAATCGACAGCAAACGGTTATGGTTAACGATCCGTAACCAATGTCCCCTTCTGGCCTTTTTCAGGACATTGCGGCGGTAAAGAGGCGGTCCCCGCCTCTCCGGTGTTCACGATAGGTCTCTGGTATTTACAATTGAAAAGAGGCGGTTGCCCGCCTCCTGTCATTGTCATGCTATTCCATCAGCGGCGACCAGGCCGGGTCGGACGCGAATGTCGGGGTCTTGATGGCCTGCTCGTTATAGCCGGTCAGGTCGATCGAATAGAGCTGCGGGCCACCGGCGCCGGCGTTCTGACGGAAGAACATCAGCACGCGGCCGTTCGGTGCCCAGGTCGGGCCTTCGTTGTGAAAGCCTTCGGTGAGAATACGCTCACCCGAACCATCCGGCTTCATCACGCCGATCGAGAATTTTCCGCCCGACTGCTTGGTGAAGGCGATCAGATCACCACGCGGAGACCAGACCGGCGTCGAATACGAGCCGTTGCCGAAGGAAATGCGGTTCTGGCCGGAGCCGTCTGCATTCATGACGTAAATCTGCTGACGACCGCCACGGTCGCTTTCAAACGTGATCTGGCGACCATCCGGAGAATAGGACGGTGCTGTGTCGATGGCGGCTGTATTGGTCAGGCGCGTCGTGGTGCGCGAGCGCAGATCCATCGTATAGATGTTCGCATTGCCTTCCTGCTGAAGGCTCATGATGACCTTCTGACCATCCGGCGAAAAGCGCGGCGAAAACGTCATGCCCGGAAAATTGCCGACAACTTCACGACGACCGGTTTCCAGCTGCAGCAAATAAACGCGCGGCTGGTCGCCTTCGAACGACATGTAGGTGACTTCCTGACGGCTCGGCGAAAAGCGCGGCGTCAGAACCAGATCCTTGCCGTTGGTCAGCGACCGGATGTTGAAGCCATCCTGGTCCATGATCGACAGCTGGCGCTGGCGGGCTGTTTTCGGCCCGCTTTCCGATACGAACACGACGCGGGTATCGAAATAGCCCTTCTCACCGGTGATCTGCTGATAGATTGCATCGGCGATGATATGGGCGACACGGCGCCAGTTGTCCGGCTGGGTATAAAACTGCTGACCGGTCATCTGGCTTCCGGCAAAAGTATCCCAAAGGCGGAATTCGGCACGCAGACGGCCATCGGCTTCACGCGTGATACGACCCGAGACCATGGCCTGCGCATTGATGGCCTTCCAGTCCTCGAAACGTGGCTGCTGGTTCGGGTTGGAAATCTTTTCGATGAACGCGGCCTTGTTGATCGGCGCGAACAGGCCCGAACGCTGCAGGTCGGCAGCGATGACCTGAGAAATCTGCGGGCCGAGTGCGTCATTGGACAGGAAATCCGTGATCGCGATCGGCAGTGGCTCAACCTTGCCCTTATTGACGTTGATCTCGACCCGGGCCTGAGCCGGAGCAGAAAACATCACGGCCATGCCCGCAAGAGCGATCACGAGACGGATGAAAGAACGTTTCATCATTGTACTAAAGCCTTTCAGCTACGCTTTCAGCTGTTTAGAGCGCGAATTCAGAGGGATCGAAATTGACGACGACCTCGCTCCACGTGTCATATTTATCGGCGGGCAGTCCCTGGAACGGCTGCGATTTCAGGACGGCGCGGCGAGCACTGGCTTCCATCGTGCGGCGAGCCGTATCAGACCCACCCGTCGACGAAACTTTTGGGCTGCCAACGATATTGCCGCCCTCGTCCAGATTGAAGGTGACGGTGATGATCATCCCCTGCAGGCCTTCGATGCCAGCAAAGGTCGACCAGTTGTTCTGGATCTGACCACGCAACGCATCCATTTCGGACATGCTGAGGCTCTGACCACCGGTCGTCTTCTTGCCGCCGAGCGAAGCGGTCTGGGTCGAAGATTTGGCACCGCTGCTTGGCGCATCCTGCTTGTTGAGGAAATTCTCGATATCGTCCGGATTGAACTTGCTGTCGCCCGCCTTGGTGGTCTTGGCGGTTTCCTGCTTCTTTTCGGCCGGTTTCTTTTCCGGTGTCTTTTCAGCCGTCTTGGTCTCCGGCTTTTTCTCGACCGGCTTTTCCGGAGGCTTTTCAACCGGCTTTGCCTGTTCCTTCGGCGGCTCCGGCTTCGGGCGCGCAGCCGGCAGCGGCACGCTGTCCGGCAATGGCGCGTCTTCGGTCTTGGCCTCCGTGGGCGCAGGGGTCGGTTCCGGCGGCTTTGGCGTCGGCTGCTGGACTTCCGGCTTCGGCGGCGGCAGCGATGCGGTCTCGACCGGCTTTGGCGCGGTCTCCTCCTTCACCACGTCCTTGACCTCGTTGTTTTCCTTCGCCGTTTCCGGCATCGGCTTTTCCACCTTCGGCGGCGCCATGGCAGATTCGGTCTTCACCGGCTTTTCAACCGGGACAGGCGCACTCTTCAGGTCGACGGAGTTGTCGCCAGTATTCTGCGCATCCGGCACATTGGTCGGCTTTTTGGTCGGCGTCGGCGCGGACTTTTCAGCCTTGGGCGCCTTCTTGTCGCCTTCTTGGATCTGGGTGATCGATTCCACCGGCACGATATCGACCGGCAGCGCCTCGACCGGCGCCACTTCCATGGGCGCAGGTGCGCCTATCGACACCAGCGCAAAGGCCAGTGCCGCGGAGTGCAGAGCAAAAGATGTGCCGAGACTGGTCTTCATGGCACCCCGATCACTGCGTTTCCTGCAGGGTCACCAGGCCGATGTTCTTGAAGCCGGCCGCAGAGACGCGGGCCATGACCTTCATGACGACGCCATAGGCGGCGGCAGTATCGCCGCGCACATAAATGCGTTCGTTATAGCCGGTTGTTGCAATGGCTTCGAGTTTCGGCACGACTTCGTCGATGCCGATCGGGGTTTCCTGCAGATAGATTTCGCCCGCCGGGTTGACGGAGATCGTGATGGGCTGGGTATCGGAGTTCATGGCGCTGGCCTGCGTTTCTGGCAGGTCGATCGGCACGCCGACCGTCATCATCGGTGCGGCCACCATGAAGATGATGAGCAGAACGAGCATGACGTCGACGAGCGGCGTCACGTTGATTTCGCTGATGGCTCCGCCACCTGCGCGACGACGGCGACCGCCGCGACGACCGCCACCACCACCTTTTGCACCGCCGGCCGACATGCCCATGGGTTATGCTCCTTGAACGCGTTTCGCCGTTGGATTTACTGCGCAGCCTGCTGACGCGGCTGCAGCTTTTCGTCGATCTGACGCGACAGGATGCCGGAGAATTCGTCGGCAAAACCTTCCATGCGCGCAGACAGTTTGCCGGCATCACCCATGAACTTGTTATAGGCGATAACGGCCGGGATAGCGGCAACAAGGCCGATCGCGGTGGCGAGCAGCGCTTCGGCGATACCCGGTGCGACGACGGCGAGGTTGGTGGACTTCGAACCGGCGATCGCCTGGAACGAGGTCATGATACCGATAACCGTACCGAACAGGCCGATGAACGGACCGGCCGAACCGATGGTGGCGAGCGAACCGAGACGCGCTTCGAAACCTTCGGCTTCTCGGGCAAGCGTCACATCCATGGCGCGGTCGATACGCATCTGCAGACCGATCGGCGAACGGGCGCCGCGCTCAAAACTCTTCTTCCATTCGCGCATGGCCGAAACGAAGATCGCGGCCATGCCGACATTCTGGCGATCGGCGAGCGTGCGATAAAGCTCTTCCAGCGACTGGCCGGACCAGAACACCTGTTCGAACTGGTCGAACTGGCGCTTTGCCTTGGCGAAGTTGATGTATTTGTCGATGACGATGGCCCACGTCCAGACCGACGCAAACATAAGGCCGATCATCACCGCCTTGACGATAAATCCGGCTTGCATGAACAGCGCCCACAGACTGACATCGTGAGTGGCTGCTTCCAACGCTACCTGTTCCATCTAACTCTCAATCCCCGAATCCAAACGCCCGGCTTGTTCAAAGACCGGGCGGGTTCAAAAGCGCGCTCTCGCGAGTATGTGTCTGTTCGCTAAAGAAACCGACTGACCCCAGATACCCTAGGTTTTCAGCTTGGCTTCTCGCCTTGAAATTTGGTCAAAGGAAGGCGTGCATCGCACAAATTCCTCACGCCTGAGTAAGACATGATTATCGTTAATAAAGGGTTACAGCCGAGCCGGCCATGTGCTTGGCAAGACTCAGCAATTTGCTGTTCAAAGGTTGCCCGCCGGCGGTGCCCGGTGGAAAAAGCGTTTCCGCAGCGTGTTTTAGCGTCGAGCGACTTGATCCCTGCCCTGCCGCCACGTATCGCCCCGGCACGACGATTTTTGCCGTTCCGCCAGCCATGGCATCGGCACCAATGATTTTCACCGAGGCATCACATGTTCGTAACCCTGCGTTTCCTTGCCGGCATCGCTGTCGTATCGCTACCGATTGCACCTGCCGCCTTGGCCGCCGATTTTCCTGTCCGAAAGCCGGGCCTGTGGATCCTTACGTCCAAAGACAACCCGTTTGCCGACTGGTCTATGTGTGTCGGTGACAGCAAAAACCATTTCATCGACAGTGACGTCTGGAGTGATTTCGACAAGGAATGCGAGGTCATGACATCGAGCTGGAACGGCAACGAAGGCGCTCTCGAGGCAGGCTGCGAACTGAGCGGCACCGGGAATGTCAAAATGGCACTGACCTATGCCGGCGATTTCCAGAAAAGCTACCGGTTCGAATCGATCACCAGTTTCAAGGCCGCCGGTGAGCAGGTTTCACAGACGATCCGGGCCGAGGTGAAATTCGCCGGACAATGCCCGGTCGAACTGAGGCCCGGCATGAAGAAGATGACACGGACGGGCATTGTTCTCGGCAAGTGATATGAAGCGCCTGAAGGTGCGCGAGGCTAACCGCGCCTACTCCGGCTTCCCCAAAAACTTCTCCGCAATCGTCTCCGGCAAGCGCCTCGGGCGGCCGTGCTTGTTGATCACCGCAATCACCACCTTGGCGGAAATAAGCAGCGTATCGCCACGACGGATCTCCTGATCGAGCACCATCTTGGCGCCGCCCGCCTTTTCCGTGATCGTCTGGATGGTGATGACGTCATCCATGCGCGCCGGCTGCTTGAAGTCGATCTCCATGCGGTGCACCACGAAAACCAGTCCCTCGTCATCGACCGAAATCAACTGGCTCTGCTCGCAGCCGAGGCAGCGCAGATAGTCGGAGCGGCCGCGCTCGAGAAAATGCAGATAACGGGCGTGATAGATCAGGCCGGAGAAATCCGTGTCCTCGTAATAGACCCGCTGCACCAGACGGTGACCATTTTCGATAAGTTCGCCTGAAAGCGAAAAACTGTGCTCAGTCATGGATATGCCTTGGAATTTTCATGTTGTGCCCTTCATAAGGGAAGGACAACACACCACGCTTTATTGCCTGTCACGAAACTTCCCTATCAGGAATTTTTGTCAAAACCAGCGGAGACATCATCATGAAGATTGCAGTTCTGGGCGGCGACGGATTTGTCGGCTGGCCGACTTGCCTTCACCTGTCGGATGCCGGACACGACGTCCACATCCTCGACAACCTTTCCCGCCGCTGGATCGATACCGAACTTGGCGTTCAGTCCCTGACGCCGATGGACTCGATACAGGAACGCACCCGCATCTGGCACAATGAGACGGGTCGCCGCATCCATTTCAACCTGATCGACATCGCCAAGGACTATGAGCTTCTTAAGGGCTGGCTGGCAAAAAATCGCCCGGATGCGATCGTGCATTTCGCCGAACAGCGCGCCGCTCCCTATTCGATGAAGTCCGACCGCCACAAGAACTACACGGTCAACAACAACGTCAACGCCACCCATAACGTCCTCAACGCGCTGGTCGAGCTCGATCTCGATGCGCATCTCGTGCATCTCGGCACGATGGGCGTTTATGGTTATTCCACCGTCGGCGCCGCCATTCCGGAAGGCTATCTGCCGGTCGGCATCGAGACGATGGACGGCCGCACGGTTTCCCAGGAAATCCTCTATCCCGGCAATCCCGGCTCGATCTACCATATGACCAAGGTGCTCGATCAGCAGCTGTTTGCTTTCTACGCCAAGAATGACGGTCTTCGTATCACCGACCTGCATCAGGGCATCGTCTGGGGCACGCACACGCAGCAGACCCGCCGCCACGAACAGCTGATCAACCGCTTCGATTACGATGGCGATTACGGCACAGTGCTCAACCGCTTCCTCATTCAGGCGGCGATCGGTTATCCGCTCACCGTGCATGGCGTCGGCGGCCAGACGCGCGCCTTCATCCACATTCAGGATTCTGTGCGCTGCATCGAGATCGCGCTCAACAATCCGCCGGCCAAGAACAGCCGCGTCGAAATCTTCAACCAGATGACCGAAACCCACCGGGTGCGCGATCTGGCCGAAATGATTTCCAAGATGAGCGGCACCGAAATCGCCTGGCTGCCGAACCCGCGCAAGGAAGCGCCGGAAAACGATCTCGTCGTGAAAAACGACAAGTTTTTGGGCCTCGGCCTAAAGCCGACCACGCTTGGCGAAGGCCTGCTGGCGGAGATCGTCGACGTTGCGAAGAAATACGCCTATCGTGTTGATCGCACACGCGTTCCGGCCGTTTCGGCATGGACGAAGGACATTGCCGCCAAGATCGAACATGATCCGGAAGGCAAGCGGCTGAAGTCGGTTTCGTAAGATTTTTTCGAGGCGGTGTCGCTTTGCACTGCCTACCACTTTGTTCTCCGTCATCCTCGGGCTTGACCCGAGGATCTAAGCACGCCCGAGAATATTCAACGGCGGCAGATCCTCGGGTCAAGCCCGAGGATGACGGCAGCGTTATGAGGGAGTTACCGCCAAGCCATGAACCACGCCTTCGTCACGCTCGTCACCAATGCTGATTACGCGATGGGCGCCACGGCACTTGCCCGCTCCATCCTCCACACCGGCACGGATGCCGATATCGTGGTGCTGCACACCGGCGCCGTCTCCGATCTCGACCTGTTGACGCTGACGGCGCTTGGCTGCCGCCTTATCAAGGTCGAACACTTACCCCTTTCCGACGAATTCAACGAACGCCATGCCCGCAAGAACCTGCACGGCGCCGCTCCCTTCACCAAAGGCCGCAAGCCGGAATTCCACACGCCGCTCGACAACTTCTGCAAGCTGCGTCTGTGGCAACTGACGGAATACGAGCGCGTAATCTTCATCGATGCCGATGCGCTGGTGCTGAAAAATATAGACAAGCTGTTTTCCTATCCAGAATTCTGCGCCGCGCCGAATGTCTATGAAGGACTTGGCGATTTCCACCGCATGAATTCCGGTGTGTTTGTCGCCAAACCCTCACTCGAAACGTTTGACGCCATGCTGGAAGCACTCGACGTGCCGGATGCCTTCTGGCGACGCACCGACCAGACGTTTCTGGAGCATTTTTTTCCCGATTGGCACGGCCTGCCGGTGACGATGAACATGCTGCAATATGTGTGGTTCGCCATGCCGGACCTGTGGGACTGGAAAAACATCGGCGTGCTGCATTACCAGTATGAAAAGCCGTGGGAGACGGATCATCCGAAAGCGGACAAACTGCGGCCGCTGATCGACCTGTGGCAAGCCTATTATGAGGGGCGCGAAATCCCGGACATTGCGACGCTCGAAAATCCGGCGGATAGTCCTCGATGACAAATATCGAGCCAAAGCCGTTGCCTGATCTTGATGCTCCGCTGGTGCCTGCAAAGAGCGCCGCCGGGTTCACGCTGGGCATGGCATTTTCCGACGTACTGACTATGATCGCGCTGACACAGGAAGTGCGCTTCATGAAGATACCCAATATCCAAGAGGGATACTGGGAATTGATGGAAAGCAGCACAGGCTGGATCGGGGAAATTCGACTGCGACATTTCCAGCATAAAAATCAAGTCTATAGGTCTCTCGCTTTCAAAAATTTGGAAATCATCCTCGACTTTGCGGTGTCCGATCTTCTTTACAAAATTACGGTTGGGCCAGGTTACAGGAGTAAATTCGGTGGCATTGGCATCGGTGATGATGTCGCCGGGATTGGCGATGGCTACACGATCGAGTTCAATTCGATAGAAGATGACTTCATCATCCATAAAGATGGAGAATGGGTGCCGGGCCTGCATTTTGTGACGGATTGCAAACAACCTCTGGATCTGTGCCCGAAACAGATTGTCGAGTCCATTTCCATCCATGATGTAAGCCTGGCCGACGTTACAGGGAAATGATGGACCTGAAATTGCCCTCCTTCGCCCCTCCCGTCTGCAGCGTTCTTCTGTCCGGCGGAACGGGGCTTGTCGGGCAATACGTGACTGATGGGCTGCTTCGCGCAGGGCATTCGGTTCGCTTGGGAGGACGGCGCCAGCCAGCTTCCGATCTCACCTTCACGCACCTCACTCTCGACCCTACGCTCGACCAGCGGGAACAATTCGCCGGCATCGATGCCTTCATACATCTCGCCTTCGATCACCTCCCCGGCCGATATCGTGGCGGAGAAGGCGATGATCCGGTGCGCTTCCGCCATCTCAATCACGAGGGCAGTGTCAAACTGTTCAAGGATGCCAAAGCGGCAGGTGTCAAACGCTGTATTTTTCTGTCCAGCCGTGCCGTCTATGATGGCTTGGCCGCCGGCAGCGTACTGCGTGAGGACATGACGCTCTCGCCAGACAGCCTCTACGGCCAGATCAAGCTTGAGTCGGAACAGGCACTTGCCCGTCTTTCCTCCAGCACTTTCATCACCACCAGCCTGCGCGCCACCGGCGTTTATGGCCATCATCGACCCAACAAATGGGATGCATTGTTTGGCGATTATCTCGCTGGCAGGCCAATCGCACCGCGGGCCGGAAGCGAAGTGCATGGCGACGATCTGGCGACGGCAATCCTTCTGCTGCTCGAACAGGATGCCAACGTGGTGAACGGCAGAGCCTTCAACGCGTCCGACATCGTCACCGACACACACGAAATCCTATCGCTTTATGGCAAGGCAGGCGGCGTGTCTCATCCTCTGCCGGCACCGGCTGATCATGCGATGGTGAACGTGATGGACACAACGCATCTCAAATCGCTCGGCTGGCAACCGGGCGGGCGGGACAAGCTGAAAAGCAGCTTGCGAAACCTGGCTGTCTCGTCGCGCTGACCCTGTACAAGCCGCTTTTAGCTCTGGCATTCTTGACAGGCCGTACATCGATGAACTGGCGGGCACAGGCACAAGAGATCCTTCATGACCGACACAAAACCTTCCAAGCCGCTTGGCATCAAGGGCTATGGCAGCACGCCACATCTGGTCGGCTCGCGGGTCGGACCGGCAGACTATACCTTGCCGCCCGAGCAATCGCGCCTTTTCACCACCGGCCCCGCAAGGCGCGGCGACAGATTTATTGTTACGGAAAAAGTGGACGGCTCATGCGTCGCTATTGCAAGACTTGACGGACAAATCCATGCCCTGAACCGGGCCGGATATCCGGCGTGGAGTTCGCCTTACCCGCTCCATCTCGCTTTCGAGAGATGGGTGGCGCAAAGGCAATCCCGCTTCCTCGATCTTCTGCAGGAGGGCGAACGTGTCGTCGGCGAATGGCTGCATACCGCCACCGGAACCCGCTACGATATCGACGATCCGGAACATCTGTTCGTGGCGTTCGCGATCATGCTCAAGCATCGGCGTACGGCCTATGACGAGTTTAGCATGCGTGCGGACAAGGCGGCCCTGCCGCGGGCGCACGTGCTTCACGACGGCGGCCCCCTGACGGTGGAAGCCATGCTGGAAACCTTGGGCAACAAAGGCTTTCACGGCGCGTTGGACGGGACAGAAGGTGCTGTCTGGATCCACGAAAACGACGGCACCTTTTCCGCGATTGCCAAATATGTGAAGCATGACAAAGTCGATGGGCGCTATCTGTCCAGCAACAATGGCGGCCTGGATATCATCAACTACAGCGGCCCGGTTATCTAGAGCACATCGCAGCCAATCTGCACCATTCTGCCGGGGCAGGTTTTCGTCAGGGCAGCGGCGATTGGCGAAGGGCATACCCTAAGGTACGTTCGAGCCGATCGCCTCTTATCCGGGCGGAAAGATGCCTGGCCCCTTCGGGGTTGGCTGATACGGGCCGCCTATTCGTTCGGCCGGCTTGGCCGTAGAGCGGAGCTACGACGCGCGCCGGCCGAACGAATATCCGACTCCGTCTAAGCCAACAGAATGGTGCAGATTAGCTGGGACGTGCTCTAGCGACAACCGGTCTGCGCTGTCTCGACTGCCTCTGCCCTTCCACCCAAGTTTTACCCGCATCGCCGCCCCACATCAGCCAGGCGACATAACCAGCAGACGGATCGTCGTCATTGCCAAAATTTCTGGCGCGTCTGTCGAGGTTATGGCGGGCGAAAAACGCGGCCATGCGTTTCATCACCTCATCCGACAACGGTTTGCGGTCTTTGAGATCGCAGGCGCGCGCAACCCCCACCATAGTACCGCCCCGATGAAATTTCTGGCGCAGAGCCAGCCCTTTGCGGGCAGCCGCCGAAACCGGTTCAGGCGGAATATATTGCAGATTTGCGGGTGACTGTCTGTCGGTCATCTTGTCAGTCATGAGCCGGCCTCACTTCTGATCGGCTCTTCAGCACCCTGCCGCCATCCTTTTGACGGATCAGCAATGCCGGTTCCTGTTTGTCGGCCTTGCGCTTGATCACCTTACCTTTGATTTTACGCGATACGTCGGCGGTGAAAGTCTTTTCCACCTTGCCTTCGGCGCTGTTGGCACCCCAGGTCCATTCGACCTGGCTTCCGGCACGGAGCTTTTTCATGTTCGCCTCCTTCTCTTCGAGACGAAACAGGCCCCGGCCGGGATTGTTCCGACCGGGGCCTGAGGAAATCAAGGCGTTGCTAAATCAGTCGGTCGTCTTCTGCATCATCGAAAGATTGGCAAACATCTCCACCGAACGAAGGCGCGCGTCGATATCGTGGATCGGCATCGAAACGATCAGCTCATCCGCCGCCGTATCCTTCAGGAATTCGCCAAGTTGCGTTTCCAGCGTGGCAGCCGAACCGACGGCAGCATAACGCAGCGTGTGCTCGACATTGATGCGCTCGATATCATTCCAGTGGCCGTCCATGCTGTCCACCGGTTTCGGGAATTTCGTGCGGATATTCTTGCGCAGATTGACGAATTGCTGCTGCGACGATGTGAAGAGGCGTTTTGCCTCCTCATCTGTCTCCGCGCCCACACCCATCACACCGACCATGACATAAGGCTTGTCGAGCGTGGCGGAGGGCTGGAAGCGTTCACGGTAGATATGCAGCGCATCAAACAACATATCGGGCGCAAAATGCGAAGCAAACGCATAAGGCAGGCCGAGGGCCGCCGCCAGATGAGCGCTATAGACGCTGGAGCCGAGCAGCCAGACCGGCACGTTGGACTCGACACCCGGAATGGCAAGAATGGCCTGATTGTCCAGCGGCGTGCTGAGCAGGTGCTGAAGTTCCAGAATGTCGTTCGGAAAATTGTCGACGCCTGCCTCCATGTTGCGGCGAAGCGCCTGCGCGGTTCGCATGTCCGTGCCCGGCGCGCGGCCAAGGCCAAGATCGACACGACCCGGGAAGAGCGCTGCCAGCGTGCCGAACTGTTCTGCCACGACAAGCGGAGAATGGTTGGGCAGCATGATGCCGCCGGAACCGATGCGGATGCGTTTGGTGGCCTGCCCGACATGACCGATGACGACGGCGGTGGCAGCGCTGGCAATACCCGGCATGCCGTGATGTTCAGCCAG
Source organism: Endobacterium cereale (assembly GCF_009617585.1). GTDB lineage: Bacteria > Pseudomonadota > Alphaproteobacteria > Rhizobiales > Rhizobiaceae > Neorhizobium > Neorhizobium cereale. The sequence continues at coordinate 537,945 of NZ_WIXI01000051.1, forward strand.
CCAGACGCGTTTATAGCCTTCATCCTCGGCCTTTATTGCCAGCTGGCGCGATTCATCCAGCGCTTCGGTGGCGGTCCTGCCCTCGCCGATCGGCGACAGATCGAGAATGGAGAAAGGGATCATGAGAAAATCCTGCTGCAAACATGAAAATGCGGCGGATGATGATCCACCGCACCTTCCATGTAGGAAGCCGTAGCGCAGATGCTAAGGCCCCCGAATTGATTTTCGACAAAGGCATGTGACAAAAACGCCTGTGCGCACGGCGGCTATTTGACGCGGCGCAGATAGGGCCTCGGCCCAGATGGACGCGACGTGTTGGCTGGCGCAGGCATGGGCGGGAATGCCGGCAGCGACGGCACAGGCTGGTTGAAAAGCCCGAGCTTCAACTCCATGCGGCCAAGGCTGCGTGACAGGGCACTCATGGCAAGCACTGTTTTTTCCACCACATTGGCATGACCGCGTGCGCCCGCTTCCAGTTCGCGCGCCACCAGCTCGACCTCGCCGATGACAGTCACATCCTCGCGGCCGGCGCGGGCAAGTGTCGCTGCGCGATCCTCTATGGCTTCCATCTGCTGACCAAGCGCCTCGAGATCGGCCTGCGATTTTGCCATCACGTCAGCCGCCGAATTTGCCTTGGCGACGCCGGGCATGGTGATGCCTGACAGCTTTCCGGCAGCGCGCGCCGCCCGATCGGCAAGCGTTCTCACCTCTTCCAGCAGAGCCCCGACATCCTTGCTGCCTCCAGTAGACTGAACGGCGCCGATGCCCAGGTTGAGCGAGGCAAAACTCGTGTCTCGAAAAATATTCTGAACGTCTTGCGCCGTCGCATTCATATCGGCCGAGGCTCTGGCAACACTGTTGACCGCACTCTTAGCAGATGTGATCGCCTGAGCGCATTGCATGATTTCCGCGCGCAACCATGCGGCCAGCGCTGCCAGTTCCTGTGCTTCTTCCGCCCTCGCCGCCGCGCCATGGGTAAGCATGGACGCCGAACGGCGCAGTTCCACGATACCGCTGGCCTGATCGGCTCCTTGTCTTGCGAGTTCGGTGCTGGCTTCCAGCACGATGCCGGTATCGCGAACGACCATCGCATGACTTCCATCACCACCCATGTTTTCGGCAAGCATGATGGAAGCGCGATTGAAATGGATGCGCACCGGCTCCAATTCCGGCGGCATGGACAGATCCAGCTGCAGGCCCAGTTCGCCATTGGCGAGACGGCGCAAGCCATCGGCAAGCTCTCCAACCGCCACCTGACGAACCTGGTCCTCTACCGCCTGCTTGAGACGTTCTGTCGTCAGCTGTTCATCAATGCTCCGGCGATCCCGCCGGTCCTGCTCGGCGCGACGATTGCGATCCGACAGGACCTGTCGCAAGCGAAAAAGCGATCGGCTGGATGCGCTGATGTCACCGCTGGATGCCAGCGTCAGACCAAGGCCCGGCACCGCATCGCCACCGCGAGCCACTTCGGCGCTGAGCGTGCGTACCGACGTTTCGAGCCGGTCCAGCGGTGCCTGCACCAGCCGTGCCAGTGCAATCAAGGCTGCAAGCGTTGCCAGCAATGCGCCAGCGCCGACGACAGGAAGCCACAAGCCGGTTCCACCAGCCAGATCGATGGGGGCCGCCAGCGCCATCATGGCGCCAACGGCCAGAGCATTGAGTATTAACAGAACGGAAAGGACCTGTACCGGCCGCGCCCGCAACTGAGTCACTATCGTCATCATGACCTCCTCCTCCCGTAAGTTCTGACGGGATTTATTTCAGCAACGGCTTATATGCTGGCGAAGTTTCAAACACCGTTGGAAGAGGATTAACCGTTCGTTAACAGGCCGTATGTTTTTGGTTTGTTCGCATTTGACTGGCCGTATTTCAGCGGTCGCTATAGGGTGGACGGCATGACACAGACGATTCGCATCATCGGCATCGACCCGGGGCTTCGCCGTTGCGGCTGGGGTGTGATCGAAACGCTCGGCAATTCGCTGCGTTTCGTGGCATCCGGTACGGTGACATCCGATGGCGACATGGATTTGGCGTCGCGCCTGTGCCAGTTGCACGATGGCCTCGCCGAAGTGGTGCACAGCTACCAGCCCAATGAAGCCGCCGTAGAACAGACCTTTGTCAACAAGGATGCGGTTGCCACGCTGAAACTCGGCCAGGCCCGTGGCATCGCCATGCTGGTGCCGGCCCGCGCCGGCCTGCCGGTCGCCGAATACGCGCCGAACGCGGTCAAGAAATCCGTCATCGGCGTCGGACATGGCGACAAGAAACAGATCCACATGATGCTGAAGATCCTGATGCCCAAGGTGGAATTCAAGGGCAATGACGCCGCCGACGCACTCGCGATCGCCATCTGCCATGCCCACAATCGCGGCGGCAACCGCATGCGCCAGGCGCTGGCCGGCTAAGCCGGCGAAGAGTTTGTTCTTGACTTGTTCTCGAAGTAAGATAAATTCTTACTCAAAGGAGCAAGGCCATGCGTGTGACATCCAAAGGACAGGTGACCATCCCCCGCGACTTGCGCGAACTGGCCGGCATCACGCCGAACAGCGAGGTCATCTTTGGTGTCGAGGGCGGCGTCATCACCATTGCGCCGAAAAACGGCGTGACAGCGCAAGCCGACCGTGCGCGGCTCGACCGGTTTGTCTCGACACTCGATCGGCTGGGCGGCACCGGTGATCAGGCCGTGGATGCCGACGAACTCATGCGCATCACCCGTGACCGGTAACAGACAATGACGACGCTGGTCGATACCAATATTCTGGTGGATCTCGCCGTTCGCGATGAAACCTGGCTGGACTGGTCACGCGCGCAACTGCTGGCGGCGATGCAGCGCGGCAATGTCGTCATCAACCAGATCATCTTTTCCGAATTTTCCTATCGTTATGACGATCTCGATACCGTCGAGGCGCTTCTGCCGCGTGAACAGTTCATTCGCGAAAACCTTCCATGGCCGGCGGCATTTGCCGCCTCCTATGCCTTTCGTCGTTATCGTTCGGCGGGCGGAAAACGCGAGCGGGTGCTGCCCGACTTTCTGATCGGTGCACACGCCACCATCCGCGGCTACAAACTGCTGACCCGCGATCCATCCGGTTATCGCAACTATTTTCCGGGCATAGACCTCATCTCGCCCGATACCCACCCTCTTTCAGGACAAGCCACATGATCGGCAAGCTCAAAGGCACTATCGACGAGATCGGCGACGACTATGTGCTGATCGATGTGCATGGCGTCTGTTACGAAGCCTTCTGTTCCTCGCGCACTCTGTCGCGCATGAATGTCGGCGAAGCGGCGATCCTGTTCATCGAAACCTATGTGCGCGAAGACCAGCTGAAACTGTTCGGTTTCGTGTCGGCGCTGGAACGCGAATGGTTCAACCTGTTGCAGAGCGTGCAAGGCGTGGGTTCCAAGGTGGCGCTGGCGGTGCTCTCCACCCTCACCCCGGCAGAACTTGCCAACGCCATCGCGCTACAGGACAAAACGGCGGTTTCGCGCGCACCGGGCGTAGGCCCGAAGGTGGCGGTGCGTCTCGTGACCGAATTGAAGAACAAGGCTCCGGCATTCGCCGGCGAGGCGGCCGGCAATATCGGCTTCAAACAGGAGTTGGGCGAAGGTGTCGCCTCCGCACCGGTTTCGGATGCCGTCTCGGCACTCACCAACCTCGGATACTCGCGTGATCAGGCTGCCAATGCGGTGGCAGCGGCCATGAAGACTGCAGGCGAAGGTGCAGACAGCGCCAAGCTGATCCGGCTCGGCCTGAAGGAACTGGCACGCTGACACCGATCGCGGCTGCGAAACGCGCTCATGTCGTGTATGGACTGGATAACTGGTTTCGAACGGAAATGCCCTTATGACCGATGACACCCGCCTCATCTCGCCGGAAAAGCGGGGCGAAGACCTCGACACGGCGCTGCGCCCGCAGTCGCTGGACGAGTTCACCGGCCAGGCGGAGGCCCGCGCCAACCTGAAGATCTTTATCGAGGCGGCGAAAAACCGTGGCGAGGCACTGGATCACGTCCTGTTCGTCGGCCCGCCGGGTCTCGGCAAAACCACGCTGGCGCAGATCATGGCCAAGGAGCTCGGGGTGAATTTCCGCTCCACCTCCGGCCCTGTCATTGCCAAGGCCGGCGATCTTGCAGCCCTTCTGACCAATCTCGAGGAACGAGACGTCCTCTTTATCGACGAAATCCACCGCCTCAACCCGGCCGTCGAGGAAATTCTCTATCCGGCCATGGAGGATTTTCAGCTCGACCTCATCATCGGCGAAGGGCCGGCCGCGCGTTCCGTGAAGATCGATCTTTCCAAGTTCACGCTGGTTGCCGCCACCACCCGTATCGGCCTTCTGACCACACCGCTACGCGACCGTTTCGGCATTCCGGTGCGGCTGTCCTTCTATACGGTCGACGAACTGGAAGGCATCGTGCGTCGTGGCGCGCGGCTGATGGGCCTCAACATGACCGACGACGGCGCCCGCGAAATCGCACGACGCGCCCGCGGTACGCCACGCATCGCCGGCCGTCTTCTGCGCCGCGTGCGCGATTTCGCAGAAGTGGCGCGGGCGGAAGCCGTGACCAAGGAGATCGCCGACGAGGCACTGCTGCGTCTCAATGTCGACCACGCCGGTTTCGACCAGCTCGACAAACGGTACCTCAACATGATCGCCGTGAATTTTGCCGGCGGCCCAGTCGGCATCGAAACCATCGCCGCCGGCCTTTCCGAGCCGCGCGATGCGATCGAGGACATTATCGAGCCCTACATGATCCAGCAGGGTTTTATCCAGCGCACCCCGCGCGGCCGCGTTCTAACGGCAAACGCCTGGAAACATCTGGGGCTTCAGCCGCCGAAGGAAATGGAAGCCGCACAGTTTCGCATGAGCCTGGAAGACGAGTGATCCCGGCATGCTGACAAGGCGAACCCTGATCAAAGGCGCCTTGACTGCCACGGCCAGCCTCCTGGCATTGGCCGCCTACCCCTTTGTCGAAGTGATGGCGCGCCCGCGCATCACCCGCCATACGCTGACGCCGAATGGCTGGACGCCCGGCCTGAAACTGCGCATCGTTGCGCTTGCGGATATTCACGCCTGCAATCCGTGGATGACCGTCGACAGGATCAGGCAGATCTGCGCGACGGCAAACGGCTTGGGCGGTGATGTCATACTGCTACTGGGGGATTGTGTCACCGCGACCGATCTGGTGACCGACCCCATCGCACCATCGCAATGGGCATCCGCGCTGGCCACGCTGAAAGCACCGCTCGGTGTCCATGCTATCCTCGGCAATCACGATTACTGGCATGATGACGCTTTCCAGCTTGATCCCGACGGTCCAAACCTTGCCCATGAAGCGCTGAAAAACGCCGGCATCGCTACCTATGTTAATCAGGCGACAAGACTGGAGAAGGATGGAAATCCGTTCTGGCTAGCTGGTCTGGGCGACCAGATGGCGCTGCCCGGCCGGCGCTTTGGCGGGCTGGATGACCTGCCAGAAACCTCGCGCCAGATCACCGATACAGCGTCTGCAATCCTGATGGCACACGAGCCCGACATTTTTGCCCGCATGGACGAGGCAAGCGAGAGCATGAGCCTTGTTCTCTCCGGCCACACCCATGGCGGCCAGATCAATATTTTCGGCTGGCGCCCCATGGCGGCGTCTGCCGGTTCGCGCCGATATCCGGCCGGACACTATCGCGAATTCGGGCGCGACCTGATTGTCTCGCGCGGGCTCGGCTGTTCCGTGCTACCGGTCAGGATTGGTTCGCGACCGGAAATCAACGTCATAGAATTGGGGTAATCCATGCCGCAGGATCTGCGTATCCGCAAGAAATTCAAACCCGGCCGCCTGTTCCAGATGCGAATCGCCGGCCTTGCCTTTCGTAACGGCCATGTTCTGGTGCACCGCGCCGTGCACGAAACTTTTTGGACATTTCCGGGCGGCCGCGCCGAAATGGGTGAAACATCCGGGGAAACGCTTGCCCGCGAAATGGTCGAGGAACTGGGTGTCACCGCGGAAATCGGCCCGCTTCTCTGGGTGGTCGAGAACTTCTTCCATTATGAGGAGAAGGACTGGCACGAACTCGGCTTTTATTACCGCATGGAACTGCCGGAGAGTTTTGCCTTCCATCCGACCGATATCGTCCATCGTGTCATCGATACCCACGAACTCGAGTTCAAATGGGTGAAAGCCACGACCGAAGCATTGAAGGCGCTCGACATCCCGCCCTACTTCATCGCCGACGAGATCGAGACCCTGCCAGCCTCACCGCGCCACGTCGTGTGGCGGGATGGCGATCTGGATGTGAAGGTGTGAGACTGGCCAGCACCTTCCCCCGACCTATCTGAGCACAAGAAACCGTTCCCCTGCTCAACCGAGGTTCGATATCGAATGGCGCATTTCAAGATTATCTACGAAGGCACGCAATACACGCCCGCAATCATCTCAGGGCGCATGAACCTTTTCGAGCGCGACGGCAGCTGGAAGGGGCAGAAACCGGGGGAGATGATCGGTCTTTATCTGAGCCTCCAGGGAGAGCCGTTCACCTATGACATTCCCGAGGATCCGGATGAGCATTTCGATCTCCAGCCCAATGTCGATACTCAGTGGCTGCAACTTCCGCTTTCTGCTTTCAGGGATCGAAATCTGCGCAGTCTCGATGGGATATCCATCGTTTATGACGGGCCGGGATCGATCAATTCCCTGACGGGAGAGGAATGGGCAGAACCACCCGGCCTGCTCGGGACCTATGGCGACGACGCTTTCGGTCCCTCCCGCATCGATATCTCGATCGACGAAAACGCTCTCTGCCGGCTTCGTCTGCAGGGCGAAACCGAGGGCGGAACGGTGTTCGACGTGGACTATACCGCGCCCCTCGGCGTCAGTCTCACCAGTTACACCGGTCAGGACGGTGAGGATCGTCTTCGGCGCTGGTTCGATACAAGCCTGAAATGGGACGATTTCAGCTGGGAAAGAAGCGTTTTCGAGAACAGCGACGGCCCTGACCAGCACAGCCTGCAGGGCACGTTCGCCGCTGCAAGGTAGCCTGCTTGCCAAAAAAACGGCCGCCGGACAGATGTCCGCGGCCGCCGGGCTCCGATAAGCCTTAAGGCGAGAGTTAACCCCCGCCCCTTGTCAAAAAGATCAGGCCGAAAGCTTGGCCATCACTTCATCAGAGACTTCGAAGTTGGAATAGACGGCCTGCACGTCGTCGTCGTCTTCCAGCGTTTCGATCAGCTTCATGATCGAGAGCGCCCTGTCTTCGTCGACTTCGATCGGCGTTTGCGCCTTCCAGATCGCCTTGACGGTTTCGGCTTCGCCGAGCACGCCTTCCAGCGCCTTGGACACTTCGTTCATGTCCTCGAAGCCGCAATAGATCGTGTGGCCGTCTTCATCCGAAACGACGTCTTCTGCACCGGCTTCGATCGCCGCTTCCATGACCTTGTCGGCATCGCCGACGGAGGCCTTGTAGGTGATTTCGCCGACGTGGTCGAAGGAGAAGGATACCGAACCGGTTTCGCCAAGTGCGCCGCCGGCCTTGGAGAAGGTCGAACGCACGTTCGATGCGGTACGATTACGGTTGTCGGTCAGCGCTTCGACGATGACCGCCGTGCCGCCCGGGCCGTAACCTTCGTAACGGATCGCGTCATAGGTCTCGGCATCGGCGCCGGAAGCCTTCTTGATGGCGCGGTCGATATTGTCCTTCGGCATGGACTGCGCCTTGGCGTTCTGTACGGCCAGACGAAGTGCAGCGTTCATGGTCGGGTCAGGCAGACCCGTCTTTGCGGCAACCGTGATTTCGCGCGCGAGCTTGGAGAACATCTTTGAACGGATACCGTCCTGCTTGCCCTTGCGGTGCATGATGTTCTTGAACTGTGAATGGCCAGCCATGGCACCCCTGCATCATTTATAATGGAATGGCCGCCTTATAGTTTCGATGGCTTTGCTGTTCAAGAGGGCGTGGCCTTGGCGACGCAGCTCCTTTCCCCGCCTTTTCAAGGAACAAAGCCGTCGCTCGCATCGTTTTTGGCTGCGAACCCGAAAATGATCCCGACCAAGAGGAGAACACCGATGGCAAGCCTGACAGAAGCACGCGAAGCCCCCGCCCGCCAGCTCTGGGACGAGATCGCCGAAATCCATGCCGGCATGCTCGGCATCGAAGGCGCGCGCGCCCATATGCAGCCGATGGCACCACACCCGGACCCGAAAACCAATACGATCTGGTTCTTCACGAAGACCGATACCGACCTCGCACAATCGATCAAACCCGGTACGCGCGGCTATTTCTGCGTGGTCGGAAAGAACCACGATTATCATGCCAGCCTCGGCGGCACGCTGGAGCTTCGCCACGATCCGGCAAAGATCGACGAATATTGGAGCAGCGTCACGGCCGCATGGTACGAGGATGGCAAGGCCGATCCGAAATTGACGCTGATCGCCATGCATGTGGATGACGCCGACATCTGGGCCTCCACTGACAGCAAACTGAAATTCGGCTGGGAAATCGCCAAGGCCAATTATTCAGACGAAAAAATGCCGGACGTGGGCGTGAAACAGCATCTGGAATTTGCGTAAAACGCCGGTTTGGTGGAGATGTTCGGGAGCCGCGGATGAAAATCCGCGGTTTCTTTTTTGGTAGAGGGACAGAGCTGCACGCGCGTCTTTCCGCATCACAGCCCCTTTGGTACCATGATCGTCGGCTTTTTCGGCAGGCTCCTCATCGAAACCGAAATTACATCGTCCTTGGCATAGACGATGTCGAATTTCGTATCGAACATGGAGAGAAAAGCTTCGAGCGGCGGGCCAAACCGGTGCATCGGCAGGATCAGTGAAGAGCGCAGCCGCTGCACCACCCGGCTCATGCTGTCCGCCCCCATTGTAAGCCCTCCGTCCACCGGCACCATCAGCACATCAAGCCTGCCGATCTGGGTATATTGCTGTTCGTTCAGTTCGAAATGCAGATGCCCGAGATGGCCGATGCAAAGTCCCGCCACCTCGAAGATAAAGATGGAATTGCCGTTCTCCTCGAGACCGCCGCCCCAGTTGCGAATATCGGAGGCGACATTGCGGATATAGACGTCGCCGACCGCGACATTGTGCTGCGCCTTTTCGCCCGGCACCTCGCCCCAGCCACGCAGAACGGTCTTGATGCCGGGGTCTGGTGTCAGCGTGTAATGGGTGGAATGCGCCCGGTTCATCGTCACCACGTCTGGCAGGCGATAAGGCGTGTAGACGCCACTGTAATCGGTGGCGATGCCTATGCCGCCGGGCGTTTCGATAAAATAGGTGGAATGGCCGACAAAGGTGATTTTCACCTGTTCTTTTTCAGCCATTGTCAGCGTGTTTTTCGCCTGCGCCTTCCAGACCGGCAGAGGCGAAGAAGGCGTGAAGTTTGCGTAAGTGGCGCCGGGAAAGCCCTGCGCGATTGCCTGGCACTGGCTGACCGGAAGCCCCTCGCCCGAACCAGACGATTGCGCAAAGGCCGCCGCTGCGAAAGCAAGGATGCCGGCCAGAATGGAAGAAACGAATGCGACAGCCCGCAGCATCATGCCACTCCCCGCTCGGTTCATGCCGCTGTGGCGGCCCCGTCCATGACAGGAAAGATGCGGGAAGTGTTTGAGCCGGTCCAGCCGGTTATGACATGACGATCGTCACGTTTTAGTCATTGCCGCGCTGCGGTTCAGCCGCCCGCGCCCTGATACCGCCGCTGGCAGGCCTGCCAGGCCAGCATGGCGACCACGACCATGAGCGGACCGGCGAGGATAGCAGCGAAGGGAGCGGCTTCACCGATAAAGGGCACCGGCTTGCCCAGAAGGGCGGCCACCGGCACATAACCCATGAACCCCAACGGCACGACGGACAGAAGCAGGAATTGCAATGGCACGGCAAAAATGCCGAGCGGATAACGCGACATTTCCAGAAAGTCGAAATAGAGCCCGAACAGGTAACGGGAACGGGTCAACACCAGCGCCAGAGCAGCTATCGTGGTCAACATCGCGCCGCTCAGAAGTGCTGCGCTGATCAGGCTCAGCGCAAACTGCAATATCGTCAAAAACGACCAGTCGACCCCAAGGTGAAGCAGCGCCCAGACGATCATGCCGATGCCAAGCGAGATGTGGCCTCCGTATTCGATATTGATGCCGGAAAAGACGAGGAAAGCCCAGGGACTGACGGGACGCACCAGCAACGTATCATAGGTTCCGTGCCGCACCAGTTCCTCCATGGCGCGCAATTGCACCAGCGTGAAAAGCGCGCCGAGCGAATAGGCAAGCGTGTGAAAGCCAAGCATGAGCGAGACTTCCGGCCAGGTCCAGCCACCGATCTTTTCGAAACGGCTGGCGATGATCCAGATCGTTCCATAGGTGCTGGCATAACCGAAAGCCTGCGCAACCCAGCCAATCACAAGATTGGCACGGTATTGCAGACGGGTACGCACCTGCATGCGCATCAGGTGAAGATAAAGTGAGAGGTTTTGGCGCATGGCATCAGCCTCCCTGAATGATCATGCGGCGGCAGGCGGCGCGCCAGATCAGCGCCACCACGCACGCCATGACTGCCGCCCATGCGAAACCGTAAAGAAGGTAAAGCAGGCTGGAAACCAGATCCATCTGGCCGAGATAGATCGCCAGCGGATAAAAGCTGATCCAGGCAAAGGGCAGATGGCGAACGACATCTGCGATCGCCTCCGGATAGAACCACAAGGGCACCAGTCCGCCGGAAAAGAAGACCAGCGTTCCGCGCAGCAGCCATTCGAGCGTCAGAAAGTCCGTCATCCAGAATCCGATCATCAGGACCGCAATGATAATGGTGAACAGCAGGAAAATGGACAGAGCCAGCGACACCGCAAACAGCAACGCATGGCCGAGGCTTGCCGGTGGAAGCAGGCCGTAGATGGCACCCATCAGAACGATGACGGGAATACCGACCATCAGCATTTCATGAAGGCGCACACCAAGTTGGCGGGCAAATAGGCTGACAGGATAATGATACGGACGGGTCAGGTGATTGACGACATCACCACTGACGATATCGGGCCGCATTTCCCGCACCAGTTGATTGAGATCCCAGGTCGTCAGCAGCGTGGCGCCGAGAATGGAATAGGTGATCATTTGCGCAAGGCTGATATCGCTCGATGCGGCGCCGTGCACAAACACAGACTGCCAGATCGAGGCGCGGGCGATCACATTGATGATTCCACCGATGATCATCGTCCAGAATTTGGCTCGAAAGCTCGATTCGATGCGAAAACCAGCCGAAGCAAGCGCGATGAACATGGCCTACCCTACCCGTTTGGACCGCAAGGCCTCAGCACCTGCCGTCCTCAAAACCGTTTGGCGCGACTGGTAATAGGTGCGGATCACCTCCTCGATATCCGGCTCGTGCAGATGCACATCCACCAGTTCGGCATCCGATTTCAACGCGGTGATGATCTCCACCAGCGAACGTTTTTCATCGGCAAGAAGGAATGTGCGGATCACACCTTCGCCACCTGCCGGTTCCGCACCGGCAAGGGTCACCGTTCTCGGTTCCGTCGCAAACTCCAGCGTCAGTTTTTTGCGTGCGCCAAAGGTCGTGTTGAGGTTGGCGAGCGGTCCGTCGAACAACAGCTTGCCGTCATCGACCATGATCAGGCGCGGGCAGATTTCTTCGATATCGCGCAGGTCATGCGTCGTAAGGATGATCGTCGTGCCACGCTCCTTGTTGACACGGGCAAGCAGTTTGCGCACCACGTCCTTGGCGACGACATCGAGGCCGATCGTCGGCTCGTCGAGAAACAGGATTTTGGGTTCATGCAGAAGCGTCATGGCGATTTCGCCGCGCATGCGCTGGCCAAGGCTCAACTGGCGCACCGGTCGCTCCAGAAACGGACCGATCTGAAGCATGTCGATCAGTTCCGCCCGCACGATGTCGAACCGGGCCTTTTCGATGCGGTAGATGCGGCGGTGCAATTCAAAACTTTCATAAAGCGGCAGGTCCCACCACAACTGGCTGCGCTGGCCGAATACGACGCCGATATCCCGGGCATTGGCGATCCGCTCCATATGCGGCACACGGCCGAGCACGTTGACGGAACCGGCGGTCGGCACCAGCACGCCGGTCAACATCTTGATCATGGTGGATTTGCCGGCACCGTTCGGGCCGAGATAACCGACCGCCTCGCCTGCCCGAATAGCAAAGGAAATGCCATCCACCGCCTTTACATCGCGGGTGACGGGGGCAAGGAAATTGCGAAACGCACCGGCAAGACCGGACTGCGGCACTTTCTGCGCAAACCACTTGGTCGCGCCGTCGGCGAAGATAATGGGGGGCATGGCAGGAATTCCGTCTGGGGAGGCGAATCCGATACAAGCCCAGTATGACGGTCACGCGACAGGTGCCAAGGTGCGATATTTTGCGGGGGGCCGACAGGAACGCTGCGATGGGCACAAGAATCCCATCGTCATCCCTGTCCCTCGCGTATGACGCGAGGTATCCCACATGAATCCAGCCAGCCCAAGTCTTTGGGGTGAAAGGAGCCCGTTGTCGCGCACACGCGCGACTGCTGGGTCCCGGCACGACCCTCGGGTTTAACCCAAGGGCCGATGACGCAAGAGAAGAAAACTACCGCCAGAAGCTCGGGATATTCTCAGCCAGCCGCGGTCCAATGCGCAACGGTTCGATCTTTTCCGCCAGACCTGTCGCATCGGAAATCTCGACACCGACGCCGCAAAGCGTGGCCGGGCCGGAGGCCGCCTCGAAACGGCCCTTCGGCATCTTGGAGATGAAGCGGTTGAGCGGTTCTTCCTTTTCCATGCCAAGCGACGAGTCGTAATCGCCGCACATGCCGGCATCCGACATATAGGCGGTGCCGCCGTTCAAAATCTGGTAGTCGGCGGTCGGCACATGCGTGTGCGTGCCGACGACAAAGGAAGCGCGGCCATCGACGAAATGACCAAAGCACTGCTTTTCGCTGGTGGCTTCCGCATGGAAATCGAAAACGATGACGTCGACCTGATCCTTCAACGGAGCGGCTTCGAGGATCGTTTCGGCCGACTTGAAGGGGTCGTCGAGTTCGGGATGCATGAACACCCGGCCCATGATGTTGGCGACAAGAACACGGGCACCGTTGCGGGCATAAAACACGCCGGAGCCCTTACCGGGCGTGCCGGCCGGATAGTTCGCTGGACGCAGGAACTGGTCGTGGCGACCGGAAAAGCTGACGGCTTCCTTCTGGTCCCATACATGGTTGCCGGTGGTCACCACATCGGCGCCGGCATTGATGGTCTCCAGAAAAATGTCTTCGGTAATGCCGAAACCGCCGGCGGCATTCTCGCCGTTGACAATGACGAAATCGAGCTTCAGGTCGGAGACGAGGCCCGGCAACTTGTCCCAGACGGTCGTGCGTCCGGTCTTGCCCACCATGTCACCGAGAAACAAAAGGCGCATGCTAATCCAATCTGTGCCTGTCAGATGGTGATGCCGGCCGCGCCCCTCTCAGGCGAAGGGCCGGTAACCGCTTTCCGTCAGGATCGCGTCCAGTCTGATGTCGTGAGGTTCTACCGGCACTGATGCCACTTCCTGGCAGTCGAATGCAATGCCGATCAGCTTCGGATTGCCGCCTTTTTGACGCATTAGGTGAATGGCACGGTCGTAATAACCGCCGCCATAACCGATCCGGTTGCCGGATCGGTCAAAAGCGGCGAGCGGCACGAGCATGATTTGGGGATCAAGAACCGGCTCATGGGCCGCCGGACCATAGGTGCCGAACCCCATGGAAATCAGTTCCGCATCCGGGCGGTATTCGCGAAACACGATCGTTGTCCTGTCGAGAATGGCCGGCAGGCAAAGCCGCGCGCCCTCCTGCGCCAGCGCCGCCATCAGCGGCTTCAGATCGACTTCGGAGCGGATCGGCAGGAAACCGGAAACGATCATGTGGGCAGACACGTGCACGGCGCCAAGACCATGCGTGGTGAGCGACAGGTTTTTCTCCAGCCGTTCCTCTTCCGGGATGGCATCGCGGGCGGCAAGCCGCCCGTTGCGCAGATCCGCCTTTTCCGGCGTTGTCGCCATCACTCCTGATCCGTGGCGCGAGAAACCAGCAGCTTGTCGATACGGCGACCATCCAGATCGATGACTTCGAATGTCCAGCCATGGGTGGTGAACTTTTCACCCAGTTCCGGCAGGTGCTTCAACTCATCAATGACAAAACCGGCGACGGTTTCGTAACCCGGATCGTCATCGATCGAAATGCCCATCTGGTGGCCGAATTCATCGACCGGCATCCAGCCGGCAACCAGATAGGAACCATCATCACGCGGCACGATCGCCGGCTCTTCGATATCGTCCTCCTGAAACACACCGGTGATCGCTTCCAGCACGTCGCCGGAAGTAATCACGCCCTCGAAATGGCCGTATTCATCATAAACCAGCACCATATGAGCGGAGGCCTTACGCAGTGCCTGGATGACATCGAGCGCGCCGGTCAGATCGGATACAACAGGCGCATCGCGCAGAATGGACTTCATGTCGACAGCTTTGCCGCCGGCCATGAAATCATAGGCGTCTTTCACGAACAGCACGCCGATAATCTCGTCGGAACTGCCCTTGCGCACCGGCAGGCGCGAGCGGTGCGTATTGCGCAACTGGGCGCGGATCTCGTCGGCATCGTCCTCGGTATCGATCACCTCGACATCGCGGCGCGGCGTCATCAGGCCACGCGCGGTGCGGTCGGCAAGACGCATGACGCCGGAGATCATTTCGCTTTCGCCGCTTTCGATCACACCGGCGCTCTGGGCTTCGGCAAGAACGGTGCGGATTTCCTCGTCGGTGACGCGTTCTTCGCTCTCACCGCTCTGACCGAGCAGTTTCAACACCGTGCGGCCGGAAAGATCCAGGAGAAACACGATCGGTGCGCCGATCTTTGACAGCAGCCACATTGCAGGGGCGACGCGTGCGGCAACACCTTCCGGATTGCGCAGCGCCACCTGCTTGGGCACCAGTTCGCCGATGATCAGCGACATATAGGTAATGATGACGACGACCGTGCCGACGCCGAGCCAGTCGGCAAGGTTTTCCGACATGCCCTGCAGTTCAAGCCAGCCGGTCAGACGCGCACCAAGGGTGGCGCCGGAAAAGGCGCCGGACAGAACGCCGACCAGCGTGATGCCGATCTGAACCGTGGAGAGGAATCGGCCGGGATCTTCGGCCAGCTTGATGGCGCGGGCTGCACCGCGGTTGCCCTGCTCGGCCATCACCCGGAGGCGGATCGGGCGCGAGGAAACGACGGCGAGTTCCGACATGGCGAGAACACCGTTCAGGACCGTGAGGCAGACCACGATAAGTATTTCGGTTAACAAGAGAAGCTCTTCTATTGGAACTGAAGGATCCGGCTGAGGTGCATGCGGCTTAGCCCGCTGCGATCATCACGCCAGAATGGAAAATGCCCTCCGCGAAAAAGCGCAGGGTCCGGCGTCTCAGCAATGTCTCACACAGCGTTCGGAAAACCGTCGCCGGTTCAGGGATGTCATGGTCCTGTATCCGTCAATATGCCCTTGAGAATAGGGGCGCGATCCCCGCTTGGCAATGGCGGACGTCAAATGAAGTCTTGAGGCAGGCATTTTTGCGAGCGATGATCAGCCTTGGAGATTGATCGGCAGTTCAGCGCGGGTGCCAACGGCAACCGGCACATAGGTCACGGCGGAGCCGAGCGTGGAGGCCATCGACTTGATGATGCGGGTGCCGAGGCCCGTGCCTTTCGGGGTCGCGTCATCCAGACAGCCTATGCCGTCATCTTCCACCGCGAGCAGCGCATGCGCCTCGTCTGATTTCTTGAAGATCACCCGCACCTCGCCATCCGAACCGGTCGGATAGGCATATTTGATGGCGTTGGTGAGAAGCTCGGTGACGATCATGCCGACCGATACGGCGCGGTCGGAAGACAGCGAAATCGCCTCGGCTTCGAGACGGATCGAGGGGCCTTTGTCGCCCATCTCGACCGAACGCTGCACTTCCTTCACCAGTGTTTCGAGATATTTGTCGATCTCGACCGTGCGCACGTCATCGGACGTGTAAAGACTGCGATGCATGCCGGCGATGGCGGAAATGCGCGCCTGCGTTTCGGTGAGCGCCTCCTTCACCTCGTCGCTGCGGCTGCTCGTCACCTGCAGGCGTATCAGCGCCGCCACCAGCGCCAGACTGTTGGCCACCCGATGGTTGACCTCGGCGAGCAGCACTTCGGCACGGTCCTTGCCGATGCGGATTTCGGCCTCGGCCTTTTCCTTGGCACGGCGCAGATCCGCAGTGGCGATCGACTGGCGGATGGCATTTTCCATCAGC
Source organism: Endobacterium cereale (assembly GCF_009617585.1). Classification (GTDB taxonomy): domain Bacteria; phylum Pseudomonadota; class Alphaproteobacteria; order Rhizobiales; family Rhizobiaceae; genus Neorhizobium; species Neorhizobium cereale. Next base: position 554,246 of record NZ_WIXI01000051.1, read on the forward strand.
GACCAGAATTCGTCACCAACCGTCTTGATGACATAGTCCGATGCGCCGTTCTTGAGCGCATCGATAGCAATCGTTGCTTCGCTTGACCCGGTCACATAGATGACCGGCAGTTCTATGCCGCGCTCTTTCAGCCCGCGCAACACATCCTGCCCGGTTTCCGCGCGCAGGTAATGATCGAGCACGATGGCGTCGATGCCGCCCTCTTCCGCAAGCCCAAGCCCGGTTGCGCCATCGACGGCATGTTTCAGCGTATAACCGGCGCGGCCGAGATACCGTTCCGCGAGCCGCCCGAGGGCGACATCGTCATCAATATAAAGAACGGTCTGCGGCATCGGCGCGGCGGCCTTTTCATTCAAAATGAGGTCAGGGAATCTGCATGACCGAGAAGAACAGACCGAGCTGCCGGATAGCGTTGGCAAAGCTCTCGTATTCCACCGGTTTGGTAATATAGACATTAGCGCCGAGATCGTAGCAGCGCTGGATTTCGCGCTCGTCATCGGTGGTGGTGAGAATGACCACCGGCAGGCGCTTGGTATGCGGGTTCGATTTCACCTTCTCGAGAATGTCGATACCCGACATGTCGGGCAGGTTGAGATCGAGAAGGATCAGCAGGTAACGGCCCTGCGATACATCACCCGAACGATCGGCACCGAGAATGTAGTCGAGTGCGGCCGTGCCGCTGGTGAAAGGCACGATCTCGTTATTGACGCCAGCGCGGCGCACGTTTTTTTCGATGAGGCGGGCATGGCCTTCATCGTCCTCAATCATCACGATGGTGACTTCTTTACCGGAAGCGTTCATGACCCGTTGCTCCTGACATACTGGGACAAATCCAACGGGAGACGAATGACGAAAGTCGAACCGCCCCCCAGCGTGGATGTGACCGTAATGTCCCCACCTAAATTTCTGACTAACGATCGCACGTGCGCAAGACCAATACCCTCACCTGACTGATCCTGCAAACCGGAGCGGCGAAACAGTTCGAAAACCCGTTCATGATCTTCCGGCGCGATGCCGCGGCCATTGTCGGCCACCTCGATGCGCAACGCCGTGCGGCCGACCGGATAGGCACGCACCGAAAGCTGCAGCGGCTTTTCCGGATTGCGGTATTTGACGGCATTGTCGAACAGATTGCCAAACACCTGATCGAGCGAAAAGCGGTCGGAGACCAGTCCTCTGGCGGCATTAACCGCGATCTTGACCTCACCACCCGCCTCGACAACCTGATGGTTGATGGTGGCAGCCGTCACCTCCAGCATTTCGGAAAGGTCGATCCGCTCGGGCTTCAATTCGCGGCGCCCGTCACGCGAGATTTTCAGGATGGCGTTGATGAGCCCGTCCATCTTCTTGGTGGACGAACGGATGAAGGAGATCGCCTCCGGCAGATCTTCCTCGACGGCGAAACGCGCCTGCTTGATCTCGTCCTCGCCCGGCATGCCCTCGGCCAGAACATAGGCCTGGATATCCTTCATCGTGGTTTCAAGCTCGCTGGTGAAACCCATGATGTTGACCAGCGGCGCGCGCAGGTCATGAGAAACGATATAGGCGTACCGCTGGATTTCGCTGTTGGCACGCATCAGGTCTTCGGTGCGCTCATTGACGCGTTCCTCGAGGCCGGTATTAAGCAGCTCGACTTCTTCACGCGATTTTTGCAGCGCCCTGACATGCTGGCCAACGATGGCAATGGCGCCACCGACAACGATGAGAATGACGAGGCCGCCGCCGATGCTGACCCATTGCAGGCTTTCGGAGGACTGCCGCAGTTCGGCGATACCTTGCGTCAGCCGTGCATCCATGACACCGATGATGCCGTTCAAAATGGACGACAGGCGGCCCATGATCTGCCGGCCGGAATCATTGCGGACGATCGCAACGGCACCGCGCAGATCGTTGTTGTTCATTCGCTCGAACGTTGATTCCATCTCGCGAATTTTTTCGCCGATAAGCTGGCGTAACTCACCTACGGGAACAGGCACATAGGACTGTGCACTGCCGGAGCGCTCGAGCTTGGCAAGCTGCCCGGGAATGGCATCTCGGGCCTCGTTGAAGCTGGCCAGAAACGCCGGCTCGCGCGTGATGAGATAACCACGCTGCGCCGTTTCTGCCGCCTGCACGCGCAACAGAAGATCGGCGGAATTGGTGCGCACGGCACGCAACCGCGTTACTTCGTTGAAATAGTCGCCGGTGTTCTGCGCCAGGAAAAACGACGACAAAACAATACCAAGCATGATCACGCCACCGATCAGCAGCATGAGCAGCGACGAGCGCGCGAAAGTGTTGTTCAGAATGGCCATACGTGCGGCTTGATCTCCCCACCGACAGAAGTGGGGAGGATGGCAGAAAAGTCAAGGAGTTAGGGCGATGTGCGCTCAGCCCCATGCAGCAACGGCAATTGGAATGCTTTCGGTATTTTGAAATGTGAATGCAGTACGATACAGAGAAAGGAGAGAGCGATGGTATCCAACGCACTGATCCAGACACGCATCAACGCGGACGTGAAAGACCGCGCGGCGGAAGTGCTCGCCACAATGGGCCTCACGATCTCGGATGCGGCGAGAATACTGCTCACCCGCACTGCCGAGAGTTCGAGGCGTTGATTGCCACGAGTAAAAATTACAGGCAGGCAATACCGTCGATTGCATTCTCAAACATTCAGCCGATGCATTTGAGGCCTGATAGGCATTCACCAGAGCCGCTTGCGCAGACAGCCCTTACGACAAAAACTTCCGCACGATATCGTCCTCCGGCTCAGAGCCGGTGAACTCGCTCAACAGCCGTTTGGCGATCAGCTTGCCTTCGCCACTGACGAGTTCAACACCACGCATGTCGCACACCCGCACATGGGCATTGTAGATGCGGTGCAACTGTTCCGGCGTATATGTCCTGCCCTGTGTCATAACGGCGAGATAGGGCGGCACGGCCTCGGACGCAGGGCGTCAATGGATAACATTTTTGGCAACATCTCTGAATAAGCACAAAACTGGCCATGCACACCCGCCCTCCGCAAAGGGAGGGCATGTGCCGGCACGATAAATATCGAGAAAATTCAGGTGCGATCCACGGCAACCGATGGAGGTTTACGATCCTGGGTGCCTACAAACGTAGGTGGGCGCCATATGTCCAAGCCCACGGGCCTGGTCAGGGACAGCTCCCTTTGGATCTATTTGATTCCATATAACAATCGCGGCTAATCGCAGTTCGGTTTTTAGGCTTTTTGTTCTGATCGGACTCTGGTTTGTAGGCAGGTGGTGTAGACGTCGGTGTCAAAAAACTCAACCGATAATCGATGTGGAACAGACCCGAAAAGCTCTTTTGCTCCACGAAAGCATGTGACTTTACTGAAAGCGCGTTGAACTTCCACGCTGTGTTGCTTTTTTCATCAGCTGGATCGGACACTGATCGTTTTTACGGATAGCAGCCGGGCAGCTTCTCGCAGTTTTGGTTGAGTCGCTCTTAGTCAGCGCCCGAATCATCGCTGGTCGAAGGCTGTGTCGTTTTGACAGTATCGTGATGCCAATCGTAAGTTGCGTGAGGTCCTCTTTGGCTCAGGACCTGTCTCATGCGGGCAAGAACAAACAGGCGACCACAAATGTCGCTATGGCTAGCCAGCCCATCAGCTCAAGCTTGAAACTCGTCCGCATCGCCCTGCCCCGTTAACCAAGATTTGGCTGACAATGCGGGAGATTCAGGTGAGTTCCGTACGACCGAAAAAATAGCTGCGGGCTGCTTCAGGTCCGAACCCGCGTTGATAGATATCGCTCGACAATCGCGTCTACCGGCTCTTGTCCAGAACAGTCACGAAATAGCTGTCTCCGGACCTCAAGCGCCTGTTCGCAATTCGGCTCGATATGCAAAGCTTCACAGATCTGAATGCTCGCCTTCGACAACACACCAAGCTCGTCGGACGTGAACTGCTTGCTCTTATGCATTGACCAAACTCCAAACGCCCACGCTATTCATATCTTTCAAGAGTATAGCGACCATCGTCGCGTTCTGTAAGGACGACGAATGGCTTGTCACCGGCATGCTGCAATATGAACGACGTAGCTTCGGAATGAGATTTAAAAGCCGCGTCATGTTTTGTCTGAGTGCCGACACTGGACGTGGATGTAGAAAGCAACAACCTTCCCTGCTCTTCGAGTAATCGATAAGACGCAGGTCGCGTATCGAAATGCCAACTGTCTTGAAGCTCTGCCATTGCCCCCTCCAATTCCACGGGAATTCTAGCAAAGCTTCATCGGAATTCAATCTGATACTGTCTCTACGAGCGTACGGTCGATAATGATGGCGTTGGTCAGATCATCGCCGTTGTTCAAACCATCGAGAAGCGTCTGAAGGTCCGGGATTTCCATGTTGACGCGGTAGATCGGCATTGGCTCGACTTCACCGTATTCGGGATCGTCCCGAAGTTCGGATCGCTGTTGCTGTGCAGCCGACCGACATTCATCCAGCGTAGCAGCAAAATAAAGACGATCGGGGTTGGTGATCGGGCTGACTTCATATGCATAAAGCGTAGTCATTTCAGCGTCCCTCCTTGTTCAACGTGCCAAGGATACGGGGATAAATGCCGGATCGTCTATTGCAGAATTTACGGTACTGCCCGGTTCGATGACAACGATTGCGTGATCGAAATGACACTCAATAATGGATGTGGATTAAGCCCCGCAACCGATATTCGTCGGGAATGATATACGCCTATAATCATGCTTTCGATTACAGGTGCGGGCATGGCAGACAGAAAAGAAGTCCATAAAACCAACTGGCTGATTATCGCTTTCAACGCGTCAGGCATCTACATCGCTGGCTTTATGGTATGGATCATCCTATCCGCACCAACAACATTCTTCACTGATCCGAAGCCAAACGAAGTTGGTGACTTCCTTGCTGGTCTGTTTGCGCCGGTCGCATTCATCCTTCTTGCTTGTGCGGTCGTGATGCAGCGACAGGAATTGAAGGTCACGAGGGAAGAGCTTGCCGACAATCGTGAGGTCGTCGCTGAACAGCTTAAACAGATACGCATCCAAACTGCCATGCTTGCGGATCAACAGCGCAAAGCCGAAGAGAGCGCAAAGCAGACTTACAAGCTTAACCTGTTTGATAAGCGGTTCGACATCTACAACGCCCTACTCACTGTGGGACAGGGGATTGAAAAACGTGGATTGGTCGTCGCAAACGACGCTATTTTGCTAGCCGTTCTTACGAGCCAAGCTAGCTTCGTTTTCCCCGAGCGAGTTGAGTTATTTCTTGTGAAAGTGTGTGATGTGATCGCGGACAATCTGCACGATCACGGCGAGTGGCGCGATACGTGGACACAAGATGAATTCGGAAGCTTTCAGGAACCTACCGGACCTGATGCTGACGCAGCAAAAGCCAATTTAGGCTGGCAACTTAAGGCAATCATTGGCGCGTTGAGCTACAACGGGCTTCGGCAAGAAATGTGGTCGTCAATGCGTGTGAGCGACGCTTAGGAGAGAGCCATGCCTTGGGACGTCAATAATCATTGGGTAGATATCGCTGAAATACGGATCGATGACACAGTTACGGACAGTGCCTTTGAGACCGAAACCGAATTCCGTCTGGAACTTCGAACCAACAGCCACGAACTCGACCTAGAAGACGTTCGAGTGTTTGTCGGGTTCAACCGCATGACTCTTCAGCTTGAGTGCGACGGTATCGAAGTTGCAATCGGTGAACGTCATGGCGACCATACGCCTCAAAATGATATTGTCACGAAGCTAATCGCTAAATCGACCAGTGGGACGAAGATGGCTGGATCAGTCGGAGTGGATCTAGACATAACCACTGCCTTGTCTGGCATGCCCTTTAAAGCATCTGGATCAGCAGAAGGAACGAGTGGCACATCGGTGGAGCGCGAAACTACCCGCACCGAGACATCCAAATTCGTGTCAGCCAAGCCCGGTGATAAGTGGGTGATCTCATCTCCAAATAGCGAGCCTTTATCAGCAAAGTATATCTCTGCTGATCACCCTCTGTGCATTTTGAAGCCAAAAGCGAAATCGAACCGTACTGGTCTAAGGGCACATTTGTACGCTCATAAGAACGACATGGTCATCACCTCGGACCAGAAACCGTCATTGTTTGCGGTAACCTCCGAGAAGAAAAACAAAGAGCGCGTCCTAGCCATTTTGCTGGCGAAGGCTGTCGATGATCGAAGAGAAGGACTTGATGTGACCACGCACATACATCTCACTACGCTTAACAGCTTGTCACCCGACGATGAATAATACGTTCGAATTATCAGAGGGATATCGGGAAAAGGTTTCGTCGATTGCTTCGGTCGAAACGACAAATTTCTCCGAACTGGTAAAATTGTCGGAATTGTCGAAATCGGAGGATTTCAGAGGCGCAAACCTGTCCGAAGTTGATTTTTCAAACTCAGATTTGAGGGGGTTCGATTTCACAGGTGCCGACCTATCTCGCACGCGGGGAACCGGATTCAAGATTGATCAAACTACGATACTGACGAATGCAAACGTGTCGGCTTCGGTTCTCGCAATGCAGAAGGAACGGTTCGACTTCTTCAATGCCAATCCAGAGCATTACCCCCTCTTCAAGCGGCTTAAGAATGAGTACTGGACAACCGGCTCCCTATGGATTGGAGATAACCTCAAGCGTACGTCGAAAAATTACGACGTATCGTCGAAGATCGCCAAATTCCTTTACAGCAGTGTCAGGGACCAGACCTACAAAAACTCGATCCTCTATGCGATAAAATATACGTTTGAAGACAGGAACGAGTATAAAAATTTCCTCCTCGATCAGATTATAGACCCTGAAATAAGCTATCGTTCGCTCCGGAACGTGATCGAAATACTGGCGCGAGGCTTTTCCAAAGACACCGCTGTCAGAACGACGATTTTGTCATTTCTAACGCACGATGACGCAGAGATACGGAAGCTCTGCGTCTCGCCAGTAGTGGAACGCTTATTCTTTGTGAAAAATAAGGAAGCTATTGTCCAAGCTATGATGTCAGAACCCGAATCCGACATCAGGAAGCTATACTGTCAAAATGCGCCCACCGCTTTGATGGGCTTTGAAGCCGATCTACTTTTCAACGAAGAAAAACGAACTTATCACGATTATCGCCTACCTATTGATGACAAAACGTTCATGTCACTAGTACGTGGGGCGGCGCGACGGCAGAAGGTCATCCGGAAATCGTTCAATCTGCGAAGTAATATGACCAGTACGGTTGTCACTTTCAGTGATCTCGACGTCGTCCTCGCGGATGTGAACCTTCAACTAAGTCAGTTGGCAGAAAAAGGTTTGCCGCTCGAATTGAAGTATAAGGTAGGGAGCGCCTTCGATGCATGGCTCAATATGGATTAGCTAGATAGCCCCCTGCCTTTCAGAGACCACGTTTCCCGCCTCGCCGCTGGACACGCCTGCAACTCCCTGCCGGACCGTCTTAGTCCATTATTATGGACTATCGAGCGATGAATGAGCGTTGACTGCGCTATATTCCGGCGACTCCATCGGTTTCTTTGAGGTAGCGATAGACGCTTGCACGACCGATCTTCAGTTGCTTGGCTATCTCGGTCGCGCCCTTCCCTTCGGCGACAAGCTGCTTGATCCTTTCCGCATCGATGGTGGCGGTCCTGCCCTTATAGCGACCGTCTGCCTTTGCGGCGGCGATGCCTTCCAACTGCCGTTCGCGGCGGATAGCTGTTTCGAACTGTGCGAAGACACCAAGCATCTGGAAGAATGCCATACCTTCAGGTGTGCTGGTGTCAACAGACTGCTCAGTAGCCTTTAGATGAATGCCTTTGTACCGTAGCGTGTTGGCGATCACCTCAAGGTCCATTAGCGAGCGAGCGAGCCTGTCGATGCGTGTGCAGACAATTGTGTCGCCATCCCGCGCATAGTCGAGCAGCCTTGCCAGTTCATCCCTGCCCTTTGTCGTGGTGCCGCTCTTCTTTTCGCTGAACAGTTTAATCGGCTGCTTCAGTCCATCAGCATAGGCGCGCAACGCAGCCTCTTGGATGTCCAAGCCCTGATCGGTGGTGCTAACTCGTGCGTAGCCAAGAAGCTGACTCATATCCGTACCCGTGTCTCATTAGGTTCTAGACCATGACACATAATGTCTCGGATAAAGAATAGCAACTCAAATGAGACAGCGATATGCAGTAAATGCAGGATGACACTGTCTCACTGAAACGCATCGCTGACGTTTACCGAAATGAGACGGAACTGATACAGACTTGCTTCAATTCTTGACCGTCATCTAAATCACAAGAACAGCGACAGGAACCGTTGCTCATGACCACCACGACGATCGACGACATCAAATTCGAGATTGGGCAGGTCCATGTCGTATGGAGCTTCTTTGAAGCTGACCTTCGAAAGCGGTTGGTGGAAGCCGGTTTTCACGAACAGATTAAGCGCGGCTCCATCATCAATCACTGGCGAGCATATGTGAAGCAACATGCTCCCGAACACGCTTCCCATCTTCAACGGATCGACACCCTTGTAGTTAAGCGTAATCTACTCGCCCACGGCATCGACCGGTTGTCTATAGAAACCGACGCTGTTGTCGGGTGTACCGGACCAGATGGAGAAACTAAGTTGTTCTCGATAGCTGAGCTTAAAGAACTTTCTGATGAAATCAATCAGCTACGCTTCTAATAACCACCATTAGGATAGATGCCGAATGTTTCTGATGAATGATGCGGGAACACTGCTCAATGCAACTATTGAGGTAAAAGCCCCAGGGATCGTTCTCCATAGCCGCAGTGGTAAATCCCGGAACCGTGACTACAGACAGGCGCTCGAACTAATCATGACGCGCTTAGACACGGCGGGCATCGGATATAACGTGTATCTCGACAGCGCACGAAGCCAGCACATCCCGCTCGCGCAGCGGCTTCTAGAAATTGACATGAAGACTTCGGTTGCGAGGCGTTTTGATCTCATCGTTCGGGCGATGAACGACGGAACTCCGAGCCATGGAGCGTGGAAACGCCTACTGATCGTGACATCTGAGACAGATCAGATACGTTTAGCGAAGATCGTCGATCGCAAGTCAGCAACGCGAACAGTGTCACGCCTCCCTTCCGCCGAAATGCGAAAGGTTCAGCAAAAACACATTCATCAGGCAGTCGAATTTCTGCGCTCTGGTGGTGACGCTCAAAATTTTGCACCGTCACGCGACTATGATGCTCTTACAGAAAACGGAGAAGCATTTGCCCCTAAGAAAGTATTTGGACTGGCTTTGGAGTACGCTCTCGGCATCGAAGCTTACCCAGCCAATTTCAGTGCCAGCTGGGGACAACCATGTTTCGAGCTACTAGAAGACGCTGGTCTATGGATTGTCCCGAAGCGTAATGCAGCGGCGGCTAGACCAAAAGCACGAGAGATGGTGGACGTAGATGTCTCACGTTTCGTTCCGACCGAGGAGGAAACGGTCTGGATCGAGGGCAACCCAAGGATTGTATCCCATCTCATCAAAGAGCGGCAGCCAGGCTTAGCCCATCAAAAGCGTAAAGAGTTTCTGTCCGAACACGGACGGCTATTTTGTGAGGACTGCGGTTTTGACCCTGTGAGTTTCTATGGTGGGGCCGCTGGCGCCGCTTGCATTGAAGTTCATCACCACCGGACTCATCTCGCTAAGATGCAGCCGGGTCACTTGTCATCAACAGATGATTTAAAGTGCCTTTGTGCGAATTGCCACCGTGTACTACACCGCAAGCTTGCGATGGGCACTACATAACATTCCTTTCAACAGCAAATAAACTTAAATCCCACTAATTCAAAACTAATTCAACCTAGGAATTATTTATAAAACACGCAAAATACATAAAAGAAATATATTCAAAAATATAATTTGCAATTATTTCAATAAAAAATGAGCGACTGTAAAAATATTTGCTGTTGACTTTTGTGTTGAAAAATGAGACTATAGGAAATACCCAAACATTTTTGACAAGTTGATGCGATAGAACATACATCGTGTCACGATAATATATTGAATAAAAACTAGATGATAGTCCAAATTAAGAATTCTAAACTGAAAATTTCAGTACGCAACACAGATGAACTTTACGCCGACCTGGAATGCTGGACGGCTTCGGCTTGCTTTACACATGAGCAAACCGAATGGCGCCGATTGACCACGTCGAACGGCGCTGTCCAGATACGTAAACAATGCCTCTGCTGTGGGTACGTCATAGGAGGCGCGCGGAAGCACGCCGCAGGAGACAACAAACTGCGCGCCGTAGATGAAAATGCAGGCGATCGATACAATCGAGCACGCTTCGAAGAGTACGAGGCAATCTTTCAGAAACATGCATTAATCCAAGCTCCGCACGGTGACTTTGCTAGGTTTCCACATAATCCCAAACTCCGAGAGAACCTATATATTCTGCCTAAGTCGTAAGCTCGCGGACACGCGAGTACCGGCACGAGGCAACATACACGTCTCACACATTGAGTACGTTAACCCAAAAGCTTTGGTCAGGCGATTGTAAGACCGGAAACCCAGCACGCACACGTACGATGTTGGCAGCCAGAAGTAGACACGTAGGGTTTGTGTCGAGTGCAAGACCATGTGAGGCTGAAGAGGCGCCATGGCTTGCAAAGGGTTGCGTCGAGGAAATGCTTAAATGGCATCCGAAAGCGCCCCACTGCAAAAAACTAATACAGTGCGTGCGAAAGGGCACTGGAAAAATAACCTGACGAAAAACGATCCGGCTCTGTGAAAAAGTTACAACCGCCCCTGTTGCAAATCGTCCAAGTGGTCCAACAGGCTCCGTCAATTTAATCGCTCATAATCGTGGTACAGGCTGACCGCCACGGCTCGACTGAAATGTTGAGCGAGCTACTTGGAGTGTCGCAAGTCTGAAATGGCTTGTTGATGCATTGAGTCTGGTAACAGGCTTAATGCATCCTTTTGGACCCTACCCATTCCAGCCGAAATATAATAGATTACAATACAAAAATCATAGATTACATGGGACGCCGCAGGCGAACCATGTCGCGAAGCGAACCAAAACTAGAAATTAATCAATAAAATTAAATATAAATACAAAATATAAATCTGAAATCAAATACCGATAAATGAAGTCGATGTTAAATTCATCATTATAAATTTCTTTATCGATTATTTCTAATAAAAATAAGAATTATTACAATATAAAATCTTATTATACTTACATTATTAAAATATAAAATAGCCGTATCGCCTTCGGCTCACAGCTATGTCTCGCTACGCGATCCATACTGACCAGATTTTTATTTTATTATATTTTTATTATCGACTTTCGTTAAATAATGTATCGCATATCACATCATTACCCAGCCGCATATCTCGAGTCCTAAAGATTAGTAGGCCCAGGCGTTCATCACACCAAGTTTGCAACCCGGCTTGTCGCGCTGATGTCGAGACAGTCGCCGTACTTGGCTTGCAGCGGAGGAAACGCCCATGGTGGTTGTCGCAGCCCATTTGGATCAGTTCAGACAGTTTGTGTCGTGCTTCGACCACAAGTATGCGACGCGCCGGTGTCATTGCCCTCAAACTCTCATGTAATGTCTCCGTCCGGCTTGCGCCCGCTGATCACTATTCATTCAACCCGAGCCAAGCTCGTTATGATCGCTTACAGCGTCCAATAACACGTACGCTACGCCGCAGCTCGCATTTGCCGGTCTATCTTGGCTGTGCCTCAGGTGAACCACGATTGAGGGTGGTCCCATAATAGCATTTGACTATTCAAAATGAACCAGACAATAATGAACCATCCAAAATGAACCGATGGGGTTTTATTTGCTGGTCAGAGCGTATCTCCGAGCTTCCACCGATGAACAAGACGCGAGCCGCGCACGTAAGCAGCTTGAAGACTTCGCCGAAGAACGCGGGTTAGTTATTGCATCGACTTACATCGAGAATGAGAGTGGGGCGAAGCTCGCCCGCCCTGAACTCTTCAGGCTTCTATCCGATGCCCGTCCGGGAGATATTCTGCTGATCGAGCAGGTTGATCGACTATCTCGCCTTACAGCCGAAGATTGGCAGAATCTTCGTTCCGAGCTGCTTCGACTTCAGGTGAAGGTTGTCGCGCTCGACTTGCCGACAAGCTGGAGCCTCGCTGTACCAACTGACGATTTCACCGCACGTATGTTTGATGCGATCAACGGGATGATGTTGGACGTTCTAGCCGCTGTCGCGCGCAAGGATTATGATGACAGGCGTCGTCGTCAGCAGCAGGGGCAGGCAAAGGCGAAGATCGAGGGGCGATATCGTGGTCGCCCAGAAGACGTCAAACGCAACGATGGCATTGCCTCTATGCTGAACGCTGGGATTTCCTGGACCAAAATCCAAAATGCCACCGGTGCGTCTCGCGCGACTGTGGCGAAAATTGCTAAACGCGCAGTCGCGCAGATAAGCTAAATCTTGTGTTTAGACCGAAACGCCACAGAGTACGAGATACAGCATGAAATCAAACGGGTTTGGACGCCACGAACAAACGATCATATTACGTGTGCCCGCTACAGACGCGCATGTCTTTGCTGACCGCCTCGCAGCGTCGCTGGAGTGTCACGATCATGACACGTCCATAGCCACATTGGTTTGGAAGCGTCTTAGCGTTCGGCGCGGCAACGACGAAGACGTCGTCACCGATATATGGCAACTTCTTGGGAAGGACGCGGAAACGAGAGATTGGCACATTGACTGGCAGGCGTCGGAGTATTGACTTCAAATCGCCTTAACGCCCTCTCGCCTCAAGCAACCCTAACCAGAGGCTACTGTTCTCGCAGGCCTCCTTGTTTTTAGACGGCAAAGAAATTTTGGGCGTCCAGCGCCCATCATCTAGAATGAATGTTTCATAGACGCACGTCTCCCAAAAAGAGTCAGTGAACCATCTGACAAGCATCTGACGGCTATCGGTTCTGAATTCCAACTCCAAACCTTGGTTGGTCTCACCACCGCGCGGAAAGCTAAGCAATTTCCCCGTCCGCAAACTCGCAAAGACAACGTTGCTGCATCCCGTCCCGCACCCAGCCTGAGCTACGGCATATTCGCCAGCAAATTGAACGCCTCGCTTCACGCTTTTTGATATATCGGAAAGCGGAACAGCAAGGTTTCTTGAGCGGTCATCGGACTCCGGCGCCCGAGCTTTTCCGCGGTAAATACTCGCTACGGGGTAATCAGTGAACAAAGGTGCATCCGAGGGCAACGCTGCTTCATCACCCTCTGGTTCAGCTATCGGTGCTCCCACCTTGTATAGTTCGCGCATCTGCGATGCCGTGTGCTTTTTCAGGCTGTAACACCCAGATTTCAACTCCGCCGACAGGTACGTTTTATCCGGTGCGACCCAAGTCTTAACGCACTGAAATTCCTCTTCCGATTCTGCGGTGTCGCTATTCCAGTAACATTTTGCCAGCTTCAATTTATACTGCTGCGTAATTCGCTTCAGTGCAGTCTCTGAATAGCAATTGTCTTTTGCGAAAGCTGGCACAGCCATCACCAAAGCAGCCAGACAGGCTCCCGCGAAGATCAGTTTTTTTCCTACCAATTACAGTTCCCCCAACGTCGCCTCACACTATAGCGATACTGCTCACCGGAAACGCGGATCAGCGGCAGGAACTATCAATCCACTTCCCGCAGCAGGCTTTTCGTTGACATGTTTTTTGGCGGTTGAAGCAGTTTCAAGATCAGCCAACAAGAACTTGAATGAAAGCCAGCCGAGAAATATCAAAAATACTACGGTTTTTATACAGAACGACAAGAACTTCATATTTGGTTTTCCCCACTTCCGTCGATAACCAAGCATACCGCATTTCGTCAAAATATCTGATTTTTAGATATCTGGATTCTGGATATATTTGAAGACCCCGTTGTGTAAATGGGGTGCCTTCTTTGCAAAAAACTTTGGGTTCAGAGGGCCATCGCGCGCTAGTTCAACTTATCACCGAAAAGCGGAAGGCGGCGGGACTGACACAAGATGATCTCGCCCGAATTCTGGGCGAACATCAATCGTTTGTGGCAAGACTGGAAAGTGGGCAGCGCCGGATCGATGTGATTGAGTACGTTACAATTTCATGCGCAATAGGATTTGATCCCGCGGTGGAGTTAAACAAATTACTCGATGATGCCTAGAGGAAGGGTGCAGAGAGCTATCCGATTGCAATCATGGAGCGTCCCATCTAGCCTGGTAAAGATTATGGGGGATTATTGATTCATGAATTCGCAACCGATTGTCGCTTGGTGCAGCACCGGCAGCCTTCCTGGCGGGGATGAGTTGTACACCACCCTTCTAAGAGAGGACGGCTTGTTCGATGATTCAGAGGGGAGCCAATGGGATTTCAAGGAAAATTGGCCCTTCTCATTATCGGATGACTATTTTGGTGGCATCGCAAGATTGGTTTGCGCCTTCGCAAACTCTCATGGCGGCATCATCGTATTCGGTGTCCATGACAAGAAGAGAACCGGCGGACACAACAAGGTCAAGTGGAACATCGACCGTTTTAATGCTGCAATAAACCAGTTGATCGGTACACTGCCTCAAATGACGATGAAGTCTTACCAAAACGAATTTTCAGGTGACGTAGATGTTCTTCTCGTAAAATCTCGTCAAAGCGGCGTTCCTCCTTTGCGATTCAAAAAGCAGGTAGGGAAATACCGCGCCGGTACAATTTGGGTAAGAGCTGGGCACGAAGTGAGAGCAGCCGAACCTTCCCACTATCCTGTTCTCTTTTGCCGGGCGCAACCTGCAAACCTGGAGAGTAGCGCCTTAGATGGTTCTATTCCGCCTAGCCCAGCAACACTCAAGCAGCGATTTGTTGGTCGAACCGAAGTCCTAGATCACCTATTTCAATGGCTGGAAGCTTCTGATGAGCCCCGGACCTTTCTTCATGGTAAGGGGGGTTCCGGCAAAACGACGATCGCATATGAGTTAGCCCGTCTAGTGAAAGAACATGGAGAAAACCTGCGTGCCTATGGGGGGGAGAGACTCGACGCAGTGATCTTTGTGAGCGCGAAGGAAAAGTCCCTTTTGGTCGCTGAAGCTCGGGTCGTCGATACAGAAACGCGAGACTTCTCTAATGAGAAGGAGCTGCTTAGCTCGATTCTTCACTATGGCGGCTGGACGATCGACGAGGATTATCTTGCAGAAGCAACCGTTGATCAGCTCCGAACTGACGTTAAAGAGTATCTAAATATCAATTCTGTGTTGCTAGTTATCGATGACATAGACACCCTGACGACAAAGGGCATCGATCCCGGATCTGATTTTCTCTACCGAACTCTTTGCCGGGCAGCTCGACATTCAAAAGTTCTATACACGCTTCGTAATGCGCCGAGCCAGTCGCTAATCAATGCCGTTGAGGTGCCAGGGCTCAGTGATGATGACTACGAGTTGTTTGTCGATGAGTGTGTCGAACATTTTCGAGTTCAGCAACCGACCTTAGAGTTTCGTAAGAAGAAACTGTCCGATTTGTCGGAAAGGCGACCCTTAGTCATCGAGAGCGTCATTGCGTTAAGGCGAACGGCAGGAAGCTACGATCACGCGATAGACCTTTTTCAGCAGCAAACCGGCGATGCGATCCGCGACTACGTGTTCCTACGCGAATGGGACGCTCTACCTGCAAACACATCGAGGCTACTTCTGGCGGCATTGTCGGAGTTCAACGAACCTGCGGGATTCAGAGACCTCCAAAGCGTTCTGCAGTATGATCCGTCAACGGTGAACGACGCGATTGGCGCGGTCCGCGAGATGTTTCTTCAGATCGACGAAGCAGGGAGCGATGCCTTGTACGCACTTGCTCCCCTTACCAAGGCGTTTGTGAAAAGTAAAAGATCTCAACTTGTTGGATACGGATTATTGCACGAGCGGGTTAAAGCATTCCGGCGGCACGTAGCGGTCAGCAATCCTAGAGTGGCAAACATTGCTACACAGGTCGATCGACTAATACCTACCAGGTTCCAGACGCATCAGGTCGAAAGGTTAAACGACGCATACAGATTGGTGACTGATAAGAATTTGCCACCTTTCGTAACGGAAGATCCTTTCTTCAGAACAGTTCTAGGCTACGTTTGCGCCTCGTTTGCGCAGAGCCGCTTGCAGCAAGCTCGCGGCGCCTTTGAGTATTCTTTCAACATGAACTTCGAGCCCGACTTTCGCTATCTTCGCGCCTGGTTCCAAGCAGAGAGGGGAAGCGGTATCAACGACGGCTGGTGTTTGAAAATCGCTGATTACGTTCTGCATGGGAAGCGTTATGAAGAACGTGACAAGATGGAAATGATTGGTCGTAAAGCAACGAGTCTCTACGCAAGAGCCCAAGAGCGGCTCGTGACCGATCCATCAGACGCCTTAAAAGACCTTGCTGAGGCGCTACGCCTCCATTTAAGGGCATACAGGCTTTATTGCATTGCGGGGGATAGCAGAGCTGAAAATTCTGAACGTTATGCCCGTAGTACCGGCTTTCAGCTATTAAACACGCTTGGACGATCGTCCGTACCTTGGGAATTTTTGGAGATAGTTGAGACCCTGGGACGCGCCGGTGACGGCTACTTGGATCCGCTCGAAGATCCTATCTTCGAAGCCGCAGCTCATGTGATAAAAACTCCCCTCAAAGCCGAGGCGATCTCACGTACCCGGCAGAGAGTACGGCTAGCAATCGACTCCCTCTCGACCGACAGACACTGGCTGTCTAAATCTGTGCAAGAACGCACCTCCACTGGATTACGACAATTCGATCGGGATCTTGAGGCGAAACTGAAATTGCTACGCCAACCGACGCGTGCGTCGATGTGATTTCCCCTACTCAGAAAGAAATCTGCGTACCGCTTTTGACGGTCGAGCGAGGTCACGCTAACGTCGTCAGGCGCTGCGGTCCAGCATAGTACAGGCCTCATCAGGATCGCGGATGTCCCGGAACGGTTGAATGTGAGAAAGGTCCAGCCCCTCATATTCAACCGAACATAACCCTTCTTTCAGCACTTCGAGGCTGTACTCGTTGCCGTAGACTGCTCTCATCCCGACCTGGGCGTGTCCCTGAAGTTGATCCATTATCGCACTGTCCACCCGGCTCTCGCGGCAAGCCTGCTCAAATGAATGACGCAACGAATGCCATACTTTTTTCGCGCTCTTGATCCCGGCTTTCAGAAGCAACTTATTAAACATCTTCGACGCATAGCGATGCCTTTGCGCCGGAGGCCCAATGGCAATGTCGGCAAAGAGGCGCTCGCCGAATGGGACAGCATTTACAAATTCGATGAACCCAAGTCTGATCAGCGCAGGATGTATGGGAATCCTACGAGCAGAGTAGCGTGTTTTTAAGGTCTTACCGCCATGCCCTGCGTCATTGTCGTTCACATCAATAAACCAGATACCATCTTCGATATCGATGTCCTCGCGGAGGAGTTGCACGGCTTCCATTAACCGCATTCCGGCGTAAAGACAGAGAAGTGGTATCCAGAAGCGCCCAGTTGGATGCATCAGCAATGAGCCCGGCTCATACCAAGCGTCCTGACTTTTCACCCCCGTAAATACCGGGCTAGTGAAAAGCTTTTGCAGCTCTCCGGTCGTGAAGCCGTGTCGTTTATCCCGTTTATTTCCAACGCTGGAAGGCTTAGGAACCATCGGCTGCACTACGTTGCGCAGATTAAAGTCGTGCTCCACGCGTGCCCAGCCGAAAACAATATTTGCAGAGGTCATGATTTGCCTCACGCTTTCCGCCGACAAACCCGCAACCCCGTCTTTTTTTGCCTGCGAAGCTATTTCGAGCTTTGAGTAAGACTGCAAAAGCTTGCAATTATGGACGCCCCTCGGGAGCGCGAAAAGCGTGGATTTCAGTATTCTAATATCCTCCTGGGTGTATTTGTTCAGCGGCTTGTCCCCACAAATTTCTAGGAACTGCTTGAGGTGGCTTGCACGTGCTGACCGTGTTTTTGGACTCCAATGCTTCGTACTGCCAATCGCTTCGAAGCACTGCGTGCCGATCACCGACATCAACGGGAGATCGCGGCTTTCGGGTCCACAGACCCCACGGAGGCGTGCGTTGACATCAATTCGGATTGGAGCCCGCTGGCTCGCAGGCGGCAACTCAGCTGCGTACTCTTCTCGAAAGTTCGCAAAGGCACGATCGACATCGACAATCACAGCCGGCAACAGCCGAACCGCCTCTCTCAAGACGCGTGTTTTGAGTGACTGCTGCTCAATTTCCTTGCCATAAAGTCGGCGAATATCGGCTGGGACTTTAACCCGATGATAATAGATACCATTCGGGTGCAGGTAGAGGCGGTAGTTCTGCGCCATAAATCGACCGCTCGGTTTTCACACCAGTGTTAAAGCCGGTGTCAAAAGTTTCGTTCGAGAGTCGATGCCGCACAAAAAGCATAATAAAATCAGGTGCGATCCACGGCAACCGATGGAGGTTTACGATCCTGGGTGCCTACAAACGTAGGTGGGCGCCATATGTCCAAGCCCACGGGCCTGGCCAGGGACAGCTCCCTTTGGATCGAGTATGGCCCCAGGGATTGTGGTTCCTGTCGGGAAGCGCAGAACGCAAATGCAATATAGGCGGTCAGACCCCGGACCGCCAGAGGCGACAAGCGGTTGCCAGCGGTTTTTATTCAAAGACAAAAACAGGCCCCGAAAATCCGGTCGAACTGGCGGATCAGCCTTCGGTCGGCTCCGGCTGGCGGGCCGAAAGCTTTGCGGTAATGTCACGCAGCCGCACCGTCAGCTCTTCGACGGCCGACACCATCAGCGCTTCATTATGGGCCTTGGCTTCAGCGGCGCCTTCGCCGCTCGACCGCAGGCTGGCGATCTCACCTTGCAGGCTCTCGACCTTGCGGGTCAGTTCGGAAAGCTCATCCATGATCATGATGCCAGCCATGACGGTGATGCGAAGATCGCCGATTTCGCCGAACTGGCTTTTCAGGTGTCCAACATACTGGTCGAAACGACCGGCCAGCGTCTCAAGATGCGGCTCCTGGCCCTCTTCGCAGGCCATGCGGTAGGCCTTGCCGTCGATCGTTACCGTGACCTGCGCCATTGATGCTCAATCCCACTCTTTACCGATCGAGAACGGCGCGGATGGTTTCCATCGCCGTGACCAGACGCCGCGACACTTCGCGATTGACCTCTTCGAGCCGGTTGGCGCGAAACTCCGACTGGTCGAGTTCCTGTGCGAGACGCGCCCGGTCGGCATGCACGCGGCGCACTTCTCCCTCGACTTCCGCGCCCATGCGTTGCCGCTCAGCGCGTGCGTCGATCGCATTTTCCAGCCCGCCAATGGCAGACTGCAAATCTGAAATGGCAAGTTCCAACGACTTGTCCGTCGGCATCTTTCGCCTTCCCGGTGCATGCAGGCCAGCGACGAATCGCAAACTCCTGACTGTCCAACAGATATCGGAGATTATGCACCGGTTCGATGCGGGTCAATAAACCACTGCCTTTACCAACCCCTCTATGTTGTGGATCGACAAGTTCTTTTAGCATCCGCGAACGACTGCACGGCATTGAAGCAGGCTGCGTCGAAATGCGGCACTTGCAGGATTTCACCACGCCCCCATTTGTTGACTTGCGCGATGCACCTGATATGGATCAGACGCTCCCTTTACAGGGCCCGCCAAGGGCCCGCTGACCGACACTCGGACGATAGTGGATAAGCCATGACTTCTCGCGAACAAAATGACCGGATGGCAAATGCGATCCGTTTCCTTGCCATGGATGCCGTCGAAAAGGCGAATTCCGGCCACCCGGGCATGCCGATGGGCATGGCCGACGTGGCAACGGTGCTGTTCTCCAAATATCTGAAGTTCGACCCGTTGAAGCCGCATTGGCCGGACCGCGACCGTTTCGTGCTGTCGGCCGGCCACGGTTCGATGCTGCTCTATTCGCTGCTTTATCTAACCGGTTATCCGGACATGACGGTAGAAGACCTGAAAGGTTTCCGCCAGCTCGGCTCCAAGACCGCCGGCCACCCGGAATACGGTCATGCCACCGGCATCGAGACGACCACCGGCCCGCTCGGCCAGGGCATTGCCAATGCCGTCGGCATGGCGATCGCAGAACGCAAGCTCGCTGACGAATTCGGCTCCGACCTGCAGGATCACTACACGTATGTGATCAACGGCGACGGCTGCCTGATGGAAGGCATTAGCCATGAAGCCATCGCGCTTGCCGGCCACCTGAAGCTCAATAAGCTGGTTCTGTTCTGGGACGACAACTCGATCACCATCGACGGTGCCGTTTCGCTGTCGGATTCGACCGACCAGATCGCCCGCTTCAAGGCCGTCAACTGGAACACCATCCAGATCGACGGTCACGACCAGGCAGCCATTGCCGACGCCATCGAACAGGCCCACAAGTCTGACCGCCCGACCTTCATCGCCTGCAAGACCGTCATCGGTTTCGGCGCTCCGAACAAGGCCGGCAGCCACAAGGTTCACGGTTCGCCGCTCGGTGCCGACGAAATCGCCGCCACCCGCAAGGCACTGAACTGGGAATTCGAACCCTTCGTCGTTCCCAACGATGTCATTTCCGAATGGCGCGCTGCCGGTACCCGTTCTGCCGATGCCGTCAAGGCATGGGAAGGCCGCCTCGAAAAGTCCGCTCACAAGGCTGAATTCGACCGCCGTTTCGCTGGCGACCTGCCGGCCGGCTTCGATGCTGCCATCAGCGACTACAAGAAGAAGCTCGCCGAAACCAAGCCGACGATTGCCACCCGCAAGGCATCGGAAGACGCGCTTGAAGTCATCAACGGTTTCCTGCCGGAAACCATCGGCGGCTCTGCCGACCTGACGCCGTCCAACAACACCAAGACCAGCCAGATGGTCTCGATCACGCCGTCCGATTTCGCCGGTCGCTACATGCACTGGGGTATTCGCGAACACGGCATG
Source organism: Endobacterium cereale (assembly GCF_009617585.1). Lineage (GTDB taxonomy): Bacteria > Pseudomonadota > Alphaproteobacteria > Rhizobiales > Rhizobiaceae > Neorhizobium > Neorhizobium cereale. Next base: position 575,106 of record NZ_WIXI01000051.1, read on the forward strand.
GCATCGGCCATGAACGGTATCGCGCTGCATGGCGGCCTGATCCCCTACGGCGGCGGCTTCATGATCTTCTCCGATTATTGCCGCCCGCCGATCCGCCTCGCATCGCTGATGGGCATCCGCGTCATCCACGTTCTGACGCATGATTCGATCGGCGTTGGCGAAGACGGCCCGACCCACCAGCCGGTAGAGCAGATGGCAAGCTTGCGCGCCATCCCGAACCTGATGATGTTCCGCCCGGCCGATGCCGTCGAAACTGCCGAATGCTGGCAGATCGCCATCTCGACCAAGGATCGTCCGTCAGGCCTGGCGCTGACCCGCCAGAACCTCACCACCGTTCGCACCGAATATTCGGAAGAGAACCGTTCGGCCAAGGGCGCCTACACGCTGTCCGGCAATGCCGACGCAAAGGTCACGATCTTCGCATCCGGCTCGGAAGTCGAACTGGCCGTTGCTGCTGCCAAGACGCTCGGTGAAAAGGGCACGACCGTTCGCGTCGTTTCCGTTCCCTCGACCGAACTGTTCTTCGAACAGCCGGACGCCTACCGCGCCGAAATTCTCGGCAAGTCGCCGGTCAAGATCGCTGTTGAGGCTGGCGTGCGCGAAGGCTGGGATGCGTTCATCGGTCCGGAAGGCACGTTTGTCGGCATGAAGGGCTTTGGCGCTTCCGGCCCCGCCAAGGATGTCTTCAAGCATTTTGGCATCACCGTGGAAGGCGTTGTCGCCGCCGCGGAAGCAAAAATTTAATTCGGAATGCCGTCCTAGATCAATTTAGGACGGCATCTCATCGGCCTATATAAAGGCCCCATCATTCAGGGAGAAAGCTTCATATGACTGTTAAGGTTGCTATCAACGGCTTCGGCCGTATCGGCCGTAACGTGCTGCGCGCGATCGTTGAATCCGGCCGCACCGATATCGAAGTCGTTGCCATCAACGATCTCGGCCCGGTCGAAACCAATGCCCACCTGCTCCGCTACGATTCCATCCACGGCAAGTTCCCGGCTGAGGTAAAGGTCGAAGGCGACACCATCACCGTTGCCGGCGGCAAGCCGATCAAGGTCACCGCCGTTCGTGACCCGGCCCAGCTGCCGCATGGCGAACTCGGCGTCGATATCGCGCTGGAATGCACCGGCATCTTCACCGCCCGCGACAAGGCCGCCGCCCATCTGACGGCTGGCGCCAAGCGCGTCATCATCTCGGCTCCGGGTGACAATGCCGACCTGACGGTCGTTTTCGGCGTCAACCACGATCAGCTGACCAAGGACCATCTGGTCATCTCCAACGCGTCATGCACCACCAACTGCCTGGTGCCGGTCGTCAAGGTTCTGGACGATGCCGTTGGCATCGACCACGGCTTCATGACGACGATCCACTCCTATACGGGTGACCAGCCGACGCTCGACACCATGCACAAGGACCTGTACCGCGCCCGCGCCGCAGCCCTGTCCATGATCCCGACCTCGACCGGTGCCGCCAAGGCTGTCGGCCTGGTTCTGCCGCACCTCAAGGGCCGTCTCGACGGCACCTCGATCCGCGTGCCGACCCCGAACGTCTCGGTCGTCGACTTCAAGTTCGTTGCCAAGAAGGCCACCACGGTTGCCGAAATCAACGAAGCCATCAAGGCTGCCTCGAACGGCGCCCTGAAGGGTATCCTCGGCTACACCGAAGAGCCGCTGGTTTCGCGCGACTTCAACCACGACAGCCATTCCTCGATCTTCGCGATCGACCAGACCAAGGTGCTCGAAGGCAACTTCGTGCGCATCCTGACCTGGTACGACAACGAGTGGGGCTTCTCCAACCGTATGGCCGACACCTCGGTCGCGATGGCGAAGCTCATCTGATCAAGCGACATGCAATGAAGAAAGGGGCGCGAAAGCGCCCCTTTTTTGTTGGTACTCGACTCATGTCTTATGCAGCATTTGCTTTGTGCGAATAGCGCCCTCTTGCATCATCCCGGCCCTCGGCCGCGAGCGATCCAGACCAAGTCCTTGGGCTGAAAGCTCCTTCGCCGCGCGGACACGTCGGCCGGTCCCCGTCACCTGCCCCGGATTTCACCGGAGGGCTGGGACGCAGAATTGGGCAGCCTAGAGACAAACCTTCGAGGCCGTCCTCACCCGCACGCCACCGTATCCACCAGCAGCGATACCGCTGCACAGATCCGACCATTCGCAGCCAAGGCAGGCTTTTCGCGTCACTCCCTCGGCAAAGGCCTTTCGCATCCGCGCCAGAAGCGCCGGATGCAGTTCGATCCGCGCTCCCGCCAATATCTTCAGGCCCAGCAGATCACCGACATCATAAGCCGCCTGCGCGTCACGCTCCCGCACGCTGTCGCGAAAACAGTGCGGGTCTGGCTCACAAAGCAGCGTCGCGCAAACATCATCGGGACCATCGACGACGACAATATCCTCGCCATCCGAAAGCCTGCCGGCAATACAGTCATAGTTGCTGACAAAGGCAGGTGTGTATCCCTTGCCCACATAGGTGAGCAGGCAAAGGAGATGATGCGGACGCAACCGAACCGTCATGCCGGCCGGCTCAGGCCGTGCGTCGCGCAGCCAGACGCAGGACCGCCGCTGCCAGTGCGGATTTCAGGATTGCACCGATCAGGAACGGCAAAACGCCAAGCAGCAACGCCTTTTCCGCACCGATCATGACGCCCAGCACGGCACCGCCGATGGCAAGGCACATAAGGTTGGCGAGCATCATGGACACGAAGGCAAGAACCGGACGATGACCGTTCCAGCCTTTTTCAGCCAGCAATCCGGCCAGCGCCGCAATGATCGGGAAAGAGAAGAGATAACCGGAGGTCGGCCCGATGAAAGGTAGCAGGCCGGACGCACCACCTGCCAGAACCGGCATGCCGACAGCCGCCTCGACCAGCCATGCAACAACCGTCGCTCCCCCGAGACGCCAGCCATACAGCGCACCGATCATGGTGACGGCAAAGGTCTGCATGGTGATCGGCACCGGGATCATCGGTACGGAAATATAGGAGGAAGCAGCCAGAATACCGGTGCCGAGCAAGATCGCCATGCCCTTCCAGATCAGAGAAGCGTTCTGCAAATCAAGCGGGCTGAAGGCTGGTATGCGCGTAGGTGTCGAGAGGTAGCTCATGTGGATCTCCAAATTATAGATAATTATTAGAATCTATAGCTAATGAATCCACAGGATATCCAACTTGGCAAGTCGCGAAGACCGCGGCAGGCAAAACGCATTGATTGAATAGGGAAAAAATTGATTTTAACGCGGGTTCTTGCCGACCCATTGGACATGGCGACCCAGCACGGCAGCCGCCTGCTCCACATCGCCGGCCCGCAAAGCCACCAAGATGGCACGGTGGTCGCGGTCGGTCGGCGCCTCCCATTCGGCCCGCCAGCCGGAAAACAGCAGGCGCGCGCTTGCCATCTGAAGGTCGTCGATAGCCCTCAAGAGACGCGGCATTCCACAGGGCGCAAGGATCAGCCGATGGAAGCTGCGGTTTGCCTCATCCCATGTCTGCACATCCGCCGCCTTGTCCCCGGCCTGCGTTGCGGCCTCGGCCGCATCGAGTATCGCTCGCGTCAAATGTGGCGCGGCATGGCGAAGCGCCAAAACCTCCAGCGCAGCGCGCATTTCCGCCACTTCCTTCACCTCGTCAAGACTGAAGCTTGCCACCCGAACCCCGCGACGCGGCTCGCTGACGACGAGCCCTTGCGACTCCAGCAGGCGAAAAGCCTCGCGCACTGGCACATGGCTGGCGCCGAACTCATCCGCGATATGGTCCTGTCGCAGCTTTGCGCCGGCAGAGATCGTGCCCGCAACGATGCGTTCGGCAAGCGTGCGACTGATACGGACGGCGATCGTGTCTGTTTTGGTGGTCGTCATGAAATTATAGATAATTTACGCGAGGGCTGGCGTCGAGTGTATATGATTGCCCTGGCATTTTTTGTCGCGCGGCCGGAAACCGGGACGAGATCCGATCACGCACTTTTTAAGCCTTTTCCCTTGCCGAACAGGCGTTGGGCTACATTTTCGACCCGAAGATGGAAGCGGCAGACAGCCCGCTCTGCAAAGTGCAAAGGCCGCCTCATGCCAAAACACCTCAGAAATCCTTGTTTGACACCCTGAAATGCCAAAAATGACCGGGATGGCGCACGCAACACGGTTGATGCGCTGCACAAAACTGTCGTAAAGCGCGAAATTGACGGCTCGCAATGAGCCTACGCACATAATTTCATGAAGGCGATGAATGCACCGGCCGCAACTTTTAAGGCCTTGCATTGGAGGAGTAGTAATTTGCCGGAATTTGAACAGACACTGGGCGCGGGCGCGCTCATTTCCATCGCGGCGGGCGCAGTTGCACTGCTGCTCGTCCTCATCATCCAGTTTCGCGTCCACGCTTTCGTGGCGCTTATTCTCGTCAGCTTCCTGACGGCACTGGTCACTGGCATTCCCGCCGCCAACATCCTGACCACGCTGACCTCGGCCTTCGGCTCCACGCTTGGCGGCGTGGCACTGCTGGTGGGCCTCGGCGCCATGCTGGGCCGCCTGCTGGAAGTCTCCGGCGGCGCGCAGGCGCTGGCCGATGACCTTGTTCGGCGGTTCGGTGAAAAACGCGCGCCAATGGCGCTCGGCATCGCCTCGCTGTTCTTCGGTTTCCCGATCTTCTTCGATGCCGGTCTCGTTGTCATGCTGCCTGTGATGTTCACGGTCGGACGCCGCCTTGGCGGCAGCCTTCTGCTTTACGGCATCCCGGTCGCCACCGCGTTTTCGTGCATGCACGTCTTCGTGCCGCCGCATCCGGGCCCCGTGGCCGCATCCGAACTTCTGGGCGCCGATGTCGGCCTGCTGATCATCGTCGGTCTGATCGTCGCCATCCCCACCTGGATTCTTGCAGGCCACTTTTTCGGCAAATGGATCGGCAATCGCATCTACCTGCCTATTCCGGACAATGTGACGGAAGAGAAAAATTCGGACGAGCCGACCACCCTGCCCAGCCCCGGCCTCGTCGTGTCGCTGCTGCTCCTGCCGCTCATCCTCATCTTCATGAACACGGGTCTCGATTTCGCCCGTGCGCAAGGCTGGGTCGACAAGGGCGCCAGCTGGTTCCAGCTCGCCCGCGCCATCGGCTCCACTCCGATCGCACTTCTGATCTCGGTACTGGTTGCCGCCTATGTTCTCGGCCCGATGCGTGGTCGTGATCCGGTCAAGGTCGAACGTATCGTCGATTCGGCTCTCGGCCCGGTCTGCTCGGTTATCCTGATCACCGGCGCTGGCGGCATGTTCGGCGGCGTTCTGCGCGCCTCCGGCATCGGCAACGCCCTGTCGGGCGTGCTTGCCGATATCGGCATGCCAATCTTCGTCGCGGGCTTCCTGATTTCGACAGCTCTTCGCGTCGCACAGGGTTCGGCAACCGTTGCGCTGATCACCGCTGCCGGCCTCGTGCAGCCCGCCATTCAGGCGGCCGGCTACCAGGGTCTCGAACTGGCGGCCATCGTCATTGCGGTTGCCTCCGGCTCGGTCATGCTGTCGCATGTCAACGATTCAGGCTTCTGGCTGGTCGGTCGTTTCTTCAACATGGACATCAAGACCACGTTCAAGACCTGGACGGTGATGCAAACGCTGATGGGCCTGATCGGCTTTACGCTGTCCGGCCTGATCTTCTGGCTGGCATAACGCCGCAATTCAGCACTCTGATCCTCAAAAGGCGGGCCGGAACCATCCGGCCCGCCTTTCTTATGTAAAATTTACCCTCTGCCCTTCTCTTGCCCCTTTTAACCCGGCCTTATTGGGCACTGTCTGATTCCCGCCGGCATGAGCCGAACCTGCGTCGCATCTCCCCTTTTCGTCCATGACGGGCGAAGCCCGGCCCGTTTTCACGGTTGCCGCACGCGGATGCCATGTCCGGAAACCCGACAGTGACGTGACGACGTGGACATTGGAAAGCGGACAGGGAAAGACACGCAGTGGAGGCTTTTTACATCATCCTGCTGGTGAGCACGGTTCTGGTGCTGGCGGCGGCCTTCTCGAGCCTCATCGCTTTCCGCTTCGGCGCACCGCTTCTGCTCGTTTTCCTGATGATCGGGCTTGCCGCTGGTTCCGACGGTCTCGGCATACGCTTCGACAACAACCCGCTTGCTTACATGATCGGTTCTCTGGCGCTGGCGATCATTCTGTTCGATTCGGGCTTCGGCACCTCCGTCCACTCCTTCAAGATTGCCGCCCTGCCGGCACTGGCGCTCGCCTCTGCCGGCGTTCTGATGACGGCGATCATATTCGCCTTTGCCGCCTCGCTTCTTCTCGGCTTCACATGGCTGGAAGGGCTGCTGTTGGGCTCCATCGTCGCCTCGACGGATGCAGCCGCCGTATTCTTCCTGCTACGCATCGGCGGCATCCATATCCGCGACAAGGTGCGCTCGACGCTGGAAGTGGAATCCGGCACCAATGATCCAATGGCGATTTTCCTGACGCTCTCGCTGGTGCAGATCGTCAGCCTCGGCCATGGCGCCAGCGGCCTCAACATAGAACTTTTGGCCGAGTTCGTGCAGGAAATGGGACTCGGTCTGATCTTCGGCCTTGCCGGCGGCGCCATGATCGTCGCCATCGTCAACCGTTTTGCCGCCGACCGTGGGCTTGCCCCGATCTTCGTGCTCGGCCTCGCCTTCCTCGTGTTTTCCTTCACCGGCACGCTCGGTGGCAGCGGGTTTCTCGCCGTCTATGTCGCGGGCATCTATGCCGGCAGCCGAAAAATCTTTGCCAAGGAGGCGATCCGCCGCCTTCAGGACGGGCTGACATGGCTGGCACAGATCATCATGTTCCTGGTCCTCGGCCTGCTCGCCACGCCGTCGCAGTTCGGCGACATCGCGCTGCCGGCCATCGCCCTTGCGCTTTTCCTGATCTTTGTCGCCCGCCCCATCGCGGTCTGGCTGAGCCTGCTTCCCTTCGATTTCACCCAGCAGGAAATCGGCTTTTTCGCATGGGTGGGCCTGCGCGGCGCCGTCTCAATCCTTTTGGCAATCCTGCCGGTGATGGGCGAGGTGCCGCATGGGCAGGTCTATTTCAACACCGCCTTCATCATCGTTCTCGTCTCGCTTCTTCTGCAGGGCTGGACGATCAAGCCGGTGGCGCAGAAACTCGGCCTGATCATCCCGCCGCGCATGGGTGAGGTCGACAAGCTGGAACTCGATCTGCCCGGTCGCGCCAACCACGAGCTGATCACCTACCGCGTGGCAAAAGACAGCGCCGTTCTGCGCGGCGAGCGTATTCCCCGCTGGGCGACGCCATCGCTGGTCATCCGTGACGGCCGCAGCATGCGTTATCAATACGCCGGGCGCCTGAAGGAAAACGACCAGCTCTACATGTTCATAGCGCCCGGTTATTCCCGCCTGCTCGACCGGCTGTTCGCCAGCCACCTGCCGGTGGAAGAAGACGATGCCGATTTCTTCGGCGCATTCGCCATCTCCCCTGCCCGGCCAGCAAAAGAACTGGATGCCGCTTACGGGCCCGGCCTGCTGACGGCGGCTGAACAGGGCATGACCGTTTCAGAACTCATCCTGCATCGGCTGAGCGGCCATGCCGAATATGCCGATCGCGTGCGGCTCGGTTCGATCATCCTCATCGTGCGCGATCTCGACGAGCAGAACCATATCAGCAGCGTGGGTATTTCGCTGGAACCGGTGGAACCGGCCACCGGCCTGCCGATCTTCATCAACATGCGAGAAATCGCCCACCGCATCAGGGACAGGCTCAGGCGCTACCGGGCGCGAGCAAAGGAAGCACGGGAGAAGACGGCGGCGGAAGAGTGAACATTACAGCGCAGCAATGGCCTGCAACGCTTTTGCCCCTGGCCTGCTGACCTGTGGATGCGGGAAGCTTTCACAGAACTGCGCGACCGACAGAAGATATTCCGCCGGACGTCGAGTGATTTCCTCCGCCACCGCCTCGCCGATCATGAAATCATCGCCGATCAACGCGATCAGAAAGTCGGGATCGGACAGGTCGAGCGAAGGAAGAAGCGGGACAATGGCCTCATCCCCGTCGTCTTGTGACCCAACATCTGCAAGAAAAGCGTGAAGCCCTGCCTGATCCGCGGCGAGAGGTGCATGCGCGGGATGATGCTCATCCAGAAAGTCGGCGGCCTCGAAGGCAACCTCAGTAGCAGCAAGATAAGCGGCAAGATCGTCGAAGACGACGCGGCTGCCACCATCATGGCTCAGATAAAACACCATGCCGGCCAGAGGCGATGCGCCGATCAGCATATGGTGATTGCTGGTTCCCGGATCATCGAGAATGATCCCGCCCAACATTTCGACCAGCCGGAAGGACCGGAACGTCCCGGTCTCCTCGACCATCTGCGGCAACGGCAGCAGACCAAGCGAAGTTCTGAACTCTTCCGCATCGGGCATGTCATCGATCTTGGAGAGATAGGTTCTCAACTGTTCCGCAATCGCGGTGTCGGCAGTCAGTGTACCCAAATCCATTTTCACTCCCTGTCGGCTGAAAACCGTGTTTTCTATCCTATGTATGATGGAGGTGCTTAGCCACCACAAACACATTTTCAGGACCGCATCATGGACCAACAAATCCGCTCCCGCGCCATCGGCTGTTTGCTGGGCCAACTGTCCGGCGATGCGCTGGGCTCTTTGGTGGAATTCCAGACACCGCAACAGATTTGTCAAAGATATCCGCTTGGCGTGCGCGAAATGCGTGACGGCGGCACATGGAACACCATTGCCGGCCAGCCAACCGACGATTCCGAAATGGCACTGGCGCTCGCCCGCACACTCGTTGCGGAAGGAACCTATGTTCAGGACGCTGCTCGAAAAGTTTATGCGGATTGGCTGCGCTCAAACCCGTTCGATATCGGTAATACGGTGCGCGACGGGCTCGACGCTCTGCCCAACCATGACAGCCAGGCCAATGGCGCGTTGATGCGGATCGCGCCGCTCGGCATTTTTGGCGCAGGCCTGCCGCTCATGCAGGTCGGCGCATGGGCTGAGCAGGATGCCGTCATCACCCATCCCCACCCGGTCTGCCGCCAGATCAACAACCTGTTTGCCCGCGCTATTTCCCATGCCATCGCAACCGGCCCAACCCCGCGCGAGCTTTACGAGGCGATCAGGACGTGGGCAAAGGCACTGGCCGTTCTGCCCGCCGTGCAGGACGTGATCGCGGCCGCCGAATATACACCACCCACCGATTTCACCCACCAGCAGGGCTGGGTGATGATCGCCTTCCAAAATGCATTGTTCCAGCTGCTGAATGCCCCGTCACTGGAAGAAGGTGTCGTACGCACGATCGCCGGCGGCGGCGATACCGATACGAACGCGGCAATTGCCGGCGCGCTTCTGGGTGCCGTTCATGGAGAGGCAGCAATCCCGGCGCAATGGCGACAAAGCGTGTTGTTCTGCCGGCCGGAGCAAGGGCGGGCGAATGTGCATCGGCCAAGACCGCAGATTTACTGGCCGGTGGATGCGGTGGAGTTGGCGGAGCAGCTGGTAGTTACCGGATAGGCGTAATCAGTTCGACGGTCGGAAAATACCGACGATAACGCCCCACATCCCGCGTCAGCACCGGTATTTGTTGCACCGCAGCCTGCGCACCGATCAAAAAGTCCGGCAGCACGCCCGTACGTGAACCACCGGCACGGCGATATTGCGTGAACACTTTCCCCGCCAGAAACAGCGCCGGACGTGAAAGCGCCATGATATCCAACTGCGCCTCATCTATGAAGACATCAAGATCTTCTATGCGCTCGTAACGCACCGAAAGCTCGGCGTAGATGATATCGTTGATGAGAAGCGGTCCCTTGAGGCTAGCTGCCTCAAGCTGGGCGATCGACCAGTCCGCCCAGACGGGGTCATTGGTGACCAGATCAAGCAGGACGCTGGTATCGACCAGTGTCACCTTTCACCGCGTGTCAGCGCCATGATCGCATCCGTATCAAGGCCTTTTCCCGCATGACCGCGCAATTGCTGGAAGCGACTGCTCGGCTTTTTGTCGCCGACTGCGGTCAGCACGATTGTTCCATCGGCAGCACGCTGAAAATCAACCTCGCTACCGGGTACGATACCAAGCAGGTCCCGCACCGCCTTGGGAATGGTCACTTGGCCCTTTGCCGTCACCGTCGTGCTCACGTCGACACCTCGTAATACCCATGGGAAATGAGGTATTACTTTTACCTCAGGCTTTCAAGCTGCAAGGGTTCGCAGCAGACCACCCTCACCCCGCCCGCCAGGTATTCTTCCCCGCCGCCTTGGCGCGGTAAAGCCCGGCATCAGCGCGCGATTGCGGTTCCTTCAGGCTGATCGGCCATGCCGGATACCAGACGGCACCAATACTGCAGCCGACTTTTACCTCGCCGTAGCTGATGATCATCGTGGTCTGCATCAGTTCGATGATGCGGCTGCTGATCGCATCCATCAGCGCCTCGTCGGCATCCACCAGCACGACCACAAATTCGTCGCCACCGGTGCGGCAGATCAGATCGGTCTCGCGCACCGCCGTCTTCAGCCGCCGCGCCGTCTCAGTAAGAACCTCGTCGCCTGCCTCATGGCCGTGGCGATCATTGACCTGCTTGAAGCCGTCGAGATCGATGGCCAGCACACCACAGGCGTGGTTCGAACGGCCGAGCGCGAAGGCCGCTTCCAGCCCGCGGCGGTTGAGAAGCCCCGTGAGACTGTCGCGATTGGCCTGTTCCTGCGTCAGTCGCAACTGTTCCCGCTCGCGCGAAATGTCGAAGGCGACGCCCATGATCTTGATCGGCCGGCCTTCGTCGTCACGCAGAAGCTTGCGTTCGCAGCGCATCCAGCGTTCGCCAGTCACGGTCTGCAGCCGGTATTCGGCGGTTTCGCGGTCGGTATGGCCTGCCACCAGCCGCTCGAAACCGGCCCCCGCACGGTCCTGCGGATCCATACGCTGGATATAACTGGAAAGATCGAACGGCACCGGACCCGGCCCGACGATGAATGTTTTCAGGCCATCGGAAATGCGAAAATCGCTTCTGCCGATATCGAACTGCCAGAACCCGCCGCTGACGGCATCCATGGCAACGGCAAGCTGGGCGTTGATTTCGCTCATCGCCCGTTGTGCCTGTTTCTGCTCCGTCACATCGACGATCTGCGAGATGAAACGCACGATCTCCCCCGCTTCGTTGCGCATGGCGGTCACGGAAAGATTGGTTTCGGTCACGCCGCCATCGGGCTTCAGATAGCGTTTATCGATGCGATAACTGTCGCGGTGACCGGCCAGAACCTGGCGGAACAGAAAAAGGTCGGCATCGATATCGTCCGGATGAGTGATACCCCCAAAACCGATACCGGTGACCTCTTCCACCGTGCGGCCCAGCATATCGGCAAAGCTTTTATTGGTGCGCAGAATGATGCCGCTCGTATCGACGAGAGCAAGCCCGATCGGCGAATTCCTGAAGGCGTTTTCAAACAGCGCCTGGCTTTCTTCCGCACGCTCGCTCAGATCCGCCTGACGCTGGCCGAGATCGCTGACATGCACGAGCACGCCACGCACGCGGCCATCTTCGGCAAGATCCGGCAGGTAATGCGCCATCACCCGACGTTTCTGGCCTTTCGACATCAGGTCGTAATCGAAGGAAACCGGCGTGCCGGCTCGCGCCAGTTCCAGCTTGTCGCGAATGGCGGCATAGTTTTCAGGCCCCACCACTTCGCGGGCCTGTTTACCGATCACCGCGTGGCGGTCGATATTGCGCAGGTCGGCATAGGTCTTGTTGACATAAAGAAGGTTGAGATCGGCATCCATGTAACCGATCAGCGCCGGCAGAAGATCGAGGATCCGCGCGTCTTCCGACACGGCCGCCATCACATCAGTTCCAGTATCGGTATCTTTCCGATTGGACCGACCCGCCATTTTTCACCTCGCTCGACCGGCTTCGCCTGCAAACCGTGTCCTGCATCATTGCCAAGGATTACACACCGGCCTGATGGGAATTTCGTTAACACAAGTCGGCGAAGTCGTTTTGACGCAGCGCAGTACCGCTGTCCTTGACCTAGCTCCTTGCGTCCGCGTTCAAGGATAGTATGGTCCGCTTCGAAATTCCAACCCGTAAACATATGGATTGACGATATGGCGGCTTTCAAGACTCTCGACGACCTTTCCGACATCGCGGGCAAGCGCGTTCTCGTGCGCGTCGACCTCAATGTGCCGATGGCAGATGGCAAGGTCAGCGACAAGACCCGCATCGAGCGCGTTGCACCGACCATCCTTGAGTTGTCCAAAAAAGGCGCGAAAGTCATCCTTCTGGCACATTTCGGTCGCCCCAAGGGTGAACCGGTTGCCGACATGTCGCTGTCCCTGATCGTTACCGCCGTCAACGAAGTGCTGGGCGACAAGATCCTGTTTGCATCCGATTGCATCGGCACTGATGCCGCCGACGCCGTGTCCTCCATGAAGGATGGCGACATCCTGCTTCTGGAAAACACCCGCTTCCACAAGGGAGAGGAAAAGAACGACGCCGCCTTCACCGCCGAACTGGCAAAGAACGGCGACATCTTCGTCAACGACGCGTTTTCCGCCGCCCACCGCGCTCACTCTTCCACGGAAGGCCTTGCCCATCACCTGCCCGCCTATGCCGGCCGCACCATGCAGGCCGAGCTTGAAGCGCTCCAGGCAGGCCTCGGCACCCCGGTTCGCCCGACTGTTGCCATCGTCGGCGGCGCAAAGGTTTCCACCAAGATCGACCTCTTGCAGAACCTCGTGAAGAAGGTCGACGCGCTGGTCATCGGCGGCGGCATGGCCAACACCTTCATTGCCGCGCAGGGTATCGATGTCGGCAAGTCGCTGTGCGAACACGATCTCGGCGAGACCGCCAAGGCGATCATGGCGGAAGCGGAGAAAGCCGGCTGCGCCATCGTGCTGCCGGTCGATGCCGTCGTTGCCCGCGAGTTCAAGGCCAATGCCGCCAATGAAACGGTCGCCATCGATGCCATCCCGGCCGATGCCATGGCACTCGATGTCGGTCCGAAATCGGTCGAAGCCATCAACGAATGGATCGGCAAGGCAAAAACACTGGTCTGGAACGGTCCGCTCGGCGCCTTTGAAATCGCTCCCTTCGACACGGCAACGGTTGCCGCCGCCAAGTTTGCAGCCGAACAAACGAAAGCCGGCAAGCTGACCTCTGTTGCCGGTGGCGGCGATACCGTTGCCGCGCTGAACCACGCAGGCGTTGCCGACGACTTTACCTATGTCTCGACCGCCGGCGGCGCATTCCTGGAATGGATGGAAGGCAAGGTCCTGCCGGGCGTTGAAGTCCTGAAGAAGGGCTGATCTCGCGCCGGCGCAAATGCCGTTGCGATGAGCGAATGTTCACAGCTATAACGAGCAGGAGAGCGGCTAAGATAGGCCGCTCTCTTTTTTTAACAAGCAAATTCAAAAATTTTAGTTCTTTTAAACGATTGAAATAATTTCAATCGTTTCAAACAATTAGCTCCCTGTTTTTTGTGCCCTATTCTTCTGTTATGGCCGAAATATCAGCTTTTATCAGCACCCGGGAGACTACCATGACCGAACGCCTCGAAGACATTGCCGTACAGATGGTTGCAAACGGCAAGGGGCTCCTGGCCGCCGATGAATCGACATCGACGATCAAGAAGCGTTTTGACAGTATCAACCTTGAGTCGACAGAGACGAGCCGCCGTGATTATCGCGAAATGCTGTTCCGCACCGACGCGGCCATGAAGAACTGCATCTCCGGCGTCATCCTGTATGAGGAAACCCTCTACCAGAAAGCCGCCGACGGCACGCCTTTCGTTGACCTCATCACCGGTGCCGGCTCCATTCCGGGCATCAAGGTCGATATCGGTGCCAAGCCGATGGCGCTGCACCCCAACGAATTCATCACCGAAGGCCTCGACGGCCTTTACGAGCGCCTGCGCAAGTATCGCGAAGCCGGTGCCCGTTTCGCCAAATGGCGCGGCGTCATCACCATCGGCGACCAGCGCCCGAGCTGGGGATCCATCAAGGCCAACTCGCAGTCGCTCGCCCGTTATGCCGCTCTCTGCCAGCAGGCCGATATCGTGCCGATTGTCGAGCCGGAAGTCATGATGGACGGCACGCCCGGTGATCACGATATCAACCGCTGCGCCGAAGTCACCCAGCATGTGCTGCAGACCGTTTTTGCCGATCTGTTCGACGCCCGCGTCAACCTTGAGGGCATGATCCTCAAGCCGAACATGATCATCGACGGCATCAAGGCTCGCAAGGCATCGGTCGCTGAAGTGGCCGAGCGCACCGTCAAGGTTCTGAAGGCCACCGTACCGGCATCGGTTCCGGGCGTCGCCTTTCTGTCGGGCGGCCAGACGTCGGAAGAGGCAACGGCGCATCTGTCGGCCATGGTCGCCGGTTACGACCTACCCTGGAAGCTGACCTATTCCTACGGCCGCGCGCTGCAGGAAACGGCGCTGAAGGCATGGGGCGGCAAGTCCGAAAACGTCGCCGCCGGCCAGCGCGCCTTCCAGCACCGCGCCGAAATGAACACGCTCGCCGCCAAGGGCACCTGGCAGCAGGCGCTGGAAAAGGCTGCGTAAGACATAAAGAGTTTCCCGGGAGAGGAAAACGGCATGGGAGCCGCCTGGTAACGGGCGGCTTTCGTGTGTTTCGGGGAAGAGCATATGGATGGCGGGGTTGCGCCAGAAGCGGTCATTGCCTACGCGGAAAATGCGGGATCATTTCTCAGTCTGGGCCTGCGCTAACGCCGCCATCACGCACCGTTTCTGAAACTCCTCGCCAACCGGCATTCTGCTAATAAACGTTCGGAACCAAGCAGGAGCCACCAACGCGTCCATTATGGCTGCATGGTCCAGCATTGCTGGCAGTTCTCCGCGACCTATCGCTCTGTCGAGCATCTTATAGGAACCCGAAAAACGCTCTTGCCAGAAATCGGCCAAAACGACAGCAACAACGTCATCGCCCTCGATTGAGGCCGCGAAGATTGACTGAGCCAGCTTCTTCGTGCCGGGTGTCGTCAACATGGCCAAGACGCTGGAGAGATAGGCGGTGAGGTCACCATTGATCGATCCTGTATCTGGCACGGGCACCAAATCGGAGGAGAGGTCACGCAGCATGTCGCTGACAAGTTGCGGGCGTGTGGGCCAGCGTCGATAGATCGTTGCATTGTCCACGTATGCAGCGGCAGCAACAGCCCGGTGTGTGAGTGCACCGTAGCCTGAATCTTGCAAAATCTGTCTGACCGCACCCATCACCGCTACACGGACACGTTCGCTGCGACCACCCCGCCTTTCCCGAACTCGATCAAATTCTCCTAGTTCCGATCCACTTGACGACATCTGGACTTGCCTTTAATCATTAATGCGACAGTTGCTGCATTAAGGTCGATATCATGAAAATCCACTGCATTCAAACCGGTGATGTGCAGATCAAGAGCCGTCATCAACTTGCGCGTTTCTGGGCAAGGCCAGCCCGTGCTCTTGACGTGATCGTTGATGGCAAATGGTCGCCGCGTCTGCCTATCGGCTGCTGGCTTATCGAGCATCCGGAAGGCCTGATTGTGGTGGATACAGGCGAAAGCTCACATGCGAACGATCCGGGATATCAGCCGCGGTGGCATCCGTTCATGCAGTATTGCGAGCGCCGATGGGTGCGACCCGAAGAGGAGGTCGGTCCACGGCTGCGCGCTATGGGTTTCAATCCCAAGGATGTAAGGTGGGTGGTGATGACGCACATGCACGGCGACCACGCAGGCGGTATTGGGCATTTCCCTAACAGCACGATATTGCTCAGCAAGCAGGAGGCCCATACCGCACTTTCACGCTCGGGTCCGCTGACCGGATATCTCAACATGCACTATCCTAAATGGCTGAAGCCAACGGAAATCGAGTTCACGGACGGACCGTTTGAGAGCTTCGAGAAAAGCAAAACGCTGACAGCCGATGGCAAAATTCATATCGTTCCAACACCCGGACATACTGAGGGGCATGTCTCGGTAGTGGTAGAGTCCGATGGTCACTGCATCCTGATCGGCGGTGATGCGTCCTATAGCGAAACGGACATGTTGAAGGGCAACGTCGATGGCGTTGCGTTTAGTGCTTCAGTCCATCAGGACACGACAAGGCGGATGCGCGAGCTTTGCCAGCGTCGGCCCACCATCACGCAATTTGCTCACGATCCAGAAAGCGCGATACGGCTATCCGCTTCAAAGACAACGCCCGGCTCGTACTAAAGATGATAGGCGCTTCGGGCCAATTGCTGCATACCGCTTTGCGCCACAAGCGGTCATGCCAAGCCGGGTCGGTCACTCGACATCACTGTCACGATCCGCTCGATCTCGTCCGGAGTGTTATAGTAGTGCGGCGATATCCGGATCGCATCGTTGCGGATGCTGGCGAAAATGCCGTTAGCAGTCAAATTGGCATGTGTTTCCAAAGTCGGTGTTCCGGGCCTCCTTAGAAGATTTATCCCGGAGCCAGTTTTGCCATCGAAATCGTAAACAAGTTCGAGACCTTCCTGGCGTGCACGTTCACGAAGCACTGTGCTCAGCCACAAAACCCTCTCCTCGATCCAGTCGATGCCTAGCTCATCGATTTGAGCAAGCCTTTCAACCAGTCCCAAGATGCCTGAACCATTGGCCGTTCCCGGTTCAAAGCGACGGGCATCTGGCAGGAAGTCGAGCTTGCGATTGAAGGCAAATGGATCGTTGACACTAAGCCAGCCGACAACCCTTGGAGTGATCGCGGCTAGGGCGCGTTCGGAGAAACTGGCAAAACCGATGCCGCGCGGTCCCATCATCCATTTGTGAGCACTAACGACGAGGACGTCGACACCTGCGGCTCCGACGTCAAGTTTGATCGCACCGGTGGATTGAGTGCCGTCGACCACTAGGAGAGCCCCTGAGGCTGCGCAGATTTCCCCTAGCGCGGCAACATCAACACGAAATCCGCTATAGAACTGGACGTGACTTACCGAGACGACGCGGGTCCGGCTATCGATAACTTCGCGAACATCGCTGACGTCGATGCGTCCTGTCCTAGAACCGACCTGGCGAACATCGACACCCAGCTCACCCAATTGCACCCAGCACAGAAAGTTTGACGGGAAATCCTCCGCGCAAACGACGATATTGTCGCCCGGACGCCAGTCGATGCCGAGCGCTACAAGTGAGAGCCCGTGAGCCGTGTTCTGGACATAGGCAATGTTGTCAGGACGTGATCCGACAAGCTTTGCGGCGAGAGCGCGGCCTTTGTCGAAGAAAGGGAGCGACGCAACTCGGTATTCCCTGAGCTTTTCCGATACGATCCTGTTGTAGTGCTCACTGGCTACCTGCACCCGTTTCGGTATGGGCGTTACCGAAGCATTATCAACGTATATCTTGTCGTGAATGTAAGGGATGTCGCTCCGCAACTGCGATATGAGTTCTTCGTGCATTTAAGGTCCTGCCGCCCACCAATTCGAAAGGACACTACGTTCCGGAATATTGGTAAGCAACCCACCTACGGCGTCCATAAAGTCCGCTTGGGGCCGACAGCAGTCTTTGCGCAAAACATGTCATAAAGCCCCTATTCGCCTTCAATAACCAGCCTTCCCCCTCATTTCGATGATGGACGCCATCACAAACTTTGGCTGGTGGTCCTCCCCTCTCCCGGCTAGGCATACATCACAATTGCCAGCCCCGGAGAATGCCCATGCCGACCGTCCGTTATGTCACTGTCGATGTTTTCACGCAGACGCGTTTTACTGGCAATCCACTCGCCGTCATTCTCGATGCGCAGGGCTTAACCAGTGCGGACATGCAGAACATCGCAACCGAGTTCAATTATTCGGAGGTGACTTTCGTTCTGCCGCCGCAGGATCCGGCCAATAGTGCTGAGGTGCGCATCTTCACACCGACCATGGAAGTGCCCTTTGCCGGTCACCCCAATGTCGGCACGGCCTATGTGCTTGGCCAGCAGGCCGAACTTTTCGGCACACCGGTGGGCGAGACACTGCGGTTCGAGGAAAAGGCAGGCCTTGTCGAGGTCTCTTTGAAACGTGAAAACGGCAAGGTCACGACTGCTTCCATTCGCGCACCGCAGGCTCTGAGCACCGGCAGCACTGTCGATGCGCAAAGCGTCGCCAATTGCCTTTCTCTCGCTCTGGAAAACATCCGCGTGGCAAACCATCAGCCGCTTTATGCCTCGGTCGGCCTTGCCTTCGTGTTTGCCGAACTGGATGGCCTTGATGCGCTGGCCAAGGCTGCGCCCGATCTGGCTGCATTCAAGACGGCGGCGAAACGATACCCGGGCGAAGGGCTCGATTTCCCGATCTTCCTTTATGTTCGCGATACGGCCCGCCCCTGGCATATCCGCGCCCGCATGTTTTCACCGCTCGACAACGTGCCGGAGGACCCCGCCACCGGCAGCGCTTCAGCGGCGCTTGCCGCGTACCTGGTCGAAACCGATATCAATCTCCCGGCAGACGGCCAGACCGCCATCACCATCGAACAGGGCGTGGAAATGGGCCGCCGCAGTGTCATCGAGCTTGAGGTGACGAGACGAGCCGGCAAGGTGAGTGACGTTCTGGTCGGCGGAAGCTGCGCCATGGTCATGCGCGGCGAATTGGACTGCTAACGGATTTGCCCGTCGTATGGCGGGCATTTCCAACCCGGCCTGTCGCAACCAGCGTCAACACAAAATCTGCCACATGCGGACCTTGCGGGAGACACGTACATGAGCGCCGAATATCTTCTGACTGCTTTCATCATCTGCCTGTCGCCCGGCATCGGCGTCGTCTACACGCTGTCATCCACCATGGTCGGTGGCTTTCCGGCCGGGTTCTGGGCGTCGGTCGGTTGCACAATCGCAACCGTCATCCATCTGGTAATCGCCATGGCGGGCCTTGCCGCCATCCTGCATACAAGCGCCGTTCTGTTTCAGACGATCAAGTTCGCCGGCGTCGCCTATCTGATCTGGATGGCATGGGCGGTGTTGAACGATAAGGGCGGCCTGTCGGTGCGCGCCGGCAAACCGGCATCGCCGGCCCAACTCGTCCGGCGCGGTATTTTTCTGAATATCCTCAATCCGAAACTGCCGCTGTTCTTCGTGGCCTTCATCCCGCAATTCGTGCCTGCCGACAGCAAGACCATCCTGCTGATCGAACTCGGCCTCGGCTTCACCGGCATGACCTTCGTGGTGTTTCTCGCTTATGCGGTGGTGGCCGCCACAGGCCGTGAGCGCCTGTTGCAAAGCGAACGCGCCATGAACTGGCTGCGACGCGCTTTTGCGGCATCCTTTGCGGCTCTGGGTTTGAAGCTGGCGAGCGAAGGCGCGCGCTGACGAAACTGATCCAGCCAAAATTCCGGCAGGAGCAAGAAACACAAAAGCCGCCCTTTGCCGGGCGGCTTTTGTGTTTTTGAAACGTCCTGATCCGCATGGACAGAGCGGAAAATGTGACATGACGTCGGTGGATCCGGAAGTGTGATACGCTTTCAGCCCATCACCACTTGTAGGTCAGGCTACCGACGATCGTGCGGCCTTCGCCGTAAAAGCAGCCGAAATTGCAGCTTGCGGCATAACGCTTGTCGGCGATGTTCTGAACGGCCAGCGAGGCCTTGATGTTTTCCTTCTCGAAGGAAACGGAGGCGTCGAACAGGGTCGTATCCGGCAGCTTAATCGTGTTGGTGTTGTTGCCGTAACGCTCGCCGACGTAACGCGCGCCAGCGCCCAGTTTCAGGCCCTCAAGCGCCGTATCCTCCTGGAAGGTATAAGCCACCCAGAGAGCTGCCGAATGCTGGGGAATGTTGGCCAGCTGGTTGCCCGTCGTCAGGATCGATGTGGAGGTGGGGCCATCGAATTCGAAGCCGCCGGTGGTGATCTGCGTGTCGCTGTAGGTGTAGCTTCCCAAAAGATCGAGCCCTTCGGCCAGGCTGGTCGTCGCTTCCAGCTCGAAACCTCTCGATTTTGCCTCGCCAACCTGCTGGGTAACCCGGTCGCCATTCTGGTCGCGAACGGTACCGGTGATGTTCGTCTTCGTCAGCTGGTAGACGCTGGCGGTGAACATGCTGTTCCAGCCTTCCGGCTGAAACTTGAGGCCGGCCTCGATCATTTCGCCTTCTGACGCGTCGAGCAGCTCTCCGGTTGTCGTATTGAGGCCGGGCTGCGGATTAAACGAGGTCGAATAGCTGATGTAGGGCGCCAGGCCGTTATCGAAGAGATAGAGTGCTGCGGCGCGGCCAGTCAGGGCGTTGTCTTTATTGCGGCTGATCGTCCTTGTGTTTCTGCCGCCATCGAACGTGTTGCCCCGGATGTCGGACCAGTCCTGACGAAGACCGAATGTCAGGCGAAGCCGATCGATCGAGATCTGGTCCTGCGCATAGATGCCGACCTGCTGCAGGCGATGATCCATGTAATCGGTCAACGCCACATTATAATTGAGCGGCGATCCATAGACCGGATTGAACACGTCGATCGAGCCTACGCTGTCGAACAGTGATGACCGGTCCTGCGTGTAATAGCGGTAATCGAAGCCGACAATCGCAGTGTGCTCCAGCGCGCCGGTCTCGAAATTCGCTTCCAACTGGTTGTCGATGCCGAAACTGTCGGTATCTTCTGACTGAACGCTCACGCCGCGATTGACGGTGCGCAGATCGGCGCCAAGCGACGAATAATAGAGATTGTTGTAATCGGCGTCGAACGACAGGTACTGGGCGTTCTGGCGGAATTCGAATGTCTCGTTGAAGCGATGCTTGAACTCATAGCCCACCGTCGCCAGCAGGCTCTTGTTGTCGTTGAAATCGGGTTCGCCGATGTAACGGCTGGTCGGGATGACGCCATTCGGATTAAAATCCAGCGTGCCGGCCTGTGGCAGGCCCAGCGGCGAGGTGCCGGTATCCCGCTGAAGCGAACCGAGAATCGTCAACGACGTGTCCTCGTCCGGTGCCCAGGTGAATGATGGCGCGAGATAAAGGCGGTCATCGCTGGTGAAATCCTGCTCTCCATCGGCAAGACGGCCAAGCGCGGTAATTCGATAGGAAACGACGTCGTTGTGGACATCACCGGCGTCCAGCTTGATCTGGTAGCGGTCGTTGTTGCCGAATTCCACGCCGATCTCACCGAATTTTTCGAAGGTGGGACGCTTGGCGACGAGATTGATGATACCGCCCGGCTCGCCCTGACCGTAAAGAACCGAAGCCGGCCCCTTGATGACCTCGATACGTTCCTGGCCATACGGCTCGAAGGACAGCGCGCCGAAATCTCGAATGAAACGGAAGGAATTGATGTAGACGCTGTCGACAGCTTCGAAACCGCGCATGATCGGATTGAAATAGCGCGCGTCATTGCCGAACGGTGCGGCAACAACACCGGCGGTATAGCTCAGGGCTTCGCCGAGATTCTGGACGCCGCGATCCTCGAGCTGCTGCGTGGTGATGACGGAAATCGACTGCGGTGTCTCAATCAGCGGTGTCGTCGTTTTGGTACCGCCGGCGCTCTGTGCCGCAACATAGCCCTTCACCGGCCCGGTGGCGGCAGCGCTTTTTTCCCGAGCGGAGGTTCCCGCAGCACCTTCGACAACGATGGTTTCAAGAACGGTTCCCTGCTGATCCTGTGCATGCGCTGGCGCGACAAGTGCGAGAGAGGAAACAGAAATTCCTAGGAAAATCTTGAGGGAAAACGATCGCGTCATGAATGAAGAAACCCCGTATAATGAAACCGGGCTCCTTATGTCAGGGTAAAGTCTACGA
Source organism: Endobacterium cereale (assembly GCF_009617585.1). Classification (GTDB taxonomy): domain Bacteria; phylum Pseudomonadota; class Alphaproteobacteria; order Rhizobiales; family Rhizobiaceae; genus Neorhizobium; species Neorhizobium cereale. Next base: position 596,782 of record NZ_WIXI01000051.1, read on the forward strand.
GAAAACTCTTCTTTACATCCCGCCCCCCTTAACCAGGGGGCTAAGCCACCGATTGTGGCCGAGGCGCCACATTTTCCGGCGGCGGCCAACAGACCTCGCCCGGCTTACACAAAATCCTTCAGCAGCAGGGTCACCGCCCACAGCACGAAGGCCAGCACCGCCAGTTTCCAGAAATCGGCGCGGCGCCTCAGTCCCGGCAGGCCGAGAGGCTTGATGATCTGGATGCCCATGGCAGCCAGAAGAAGCAGTCCGATTATCTTTGTCATTCAAACTCGGTGCATTTTTTCAATGCCCGCCACAGGCTGGACATTTTTTCGATCGACCACAGATAGGCTGAGGAGGCGGGATTCGGAACGAAATTTTTCATAACTCTCACCCTATAGTCCGGCGGCCTTCCATTCGCTGCCCGATCACCGTTCAAGGTCGGGCGTGCTGACACACGAAATTACGGTCGAACATACGCATGAGACGCAATCTTCTGCCTGTCCTCGCCCTTCTCTCCGGCACACTTTTTCTCTTTCTCGGCAATGGTTTGCAGGGCCTCCTCCTGCCACTGCGCGGCTCGCTCGAAGGGTATTCCAACGAAGCGCTGGGTTTTCTCGGTACTTCCTGGGCCGCCGGTTTCGTGATCGGCTGTTTCGTGGCGCCGAACGTGGTCAGGCGCATAGGTCATGTGCGCGCCTTCTCTGGTTTTCTCGGTCTCATCTGTTTGAACGTGCTTTTGACCGGCATTCTCGTTGACCAGACGGCCTGGCTGACCCTTCGCGCCATTACCGGCTTCTGCACCGCCGGCACCTCGATGATCATCGAAAGCTGGCTGAACGAACGCGCCACCAATGAAAGCCGCGGCGCGATCTTCTCCTTCTATATCGCCATCACCCTGTTCGGCGTGGTCGGCGGGCAGATGATGGTGATGTTCGCCGATGTTTCGGCACCACTTCTTTTCATGCTCTGCGGCATTCTTTATTGCGTGGCGCAACTGCCGACAACGCTCTCCAAGGCCGCCTCGCCGCAACCGCTCAAACGCGTGCGGCTGGATTTACCGAGCCTCTACAGCCATTCGCCGATCTCCTTTATCGGCATCCTTCTGATCGGCATCGCCAATGGCGCCTACGGCACGCTCGGTGCCGTTTTCGGTGCCCGCGCGGGGCTGGATCAGACATCGATCGCGGCCATGGTGTCGATCACCATCTTTGCCGGCGCCATCATGCAGTTCCCGGCCGGCCGCCTGTCCGACCGCATGGATCGTCGTTACGTTCTCGCCGGCCTTTCGGCCGCCGCAGCGCTGGCCGCATTGATCCTGCTCGTCATCCAGCCGACCAATGTCACGGCCATCATCATTCTCGTCGCTATCTACGGCGCCATGGCGAACGCGCTCTACCCAATCGCCGTTGCCCATGCCAACGACTTCGCAGCACCCGAAGATTTCGTGAAGGTTTCGGGTGGCCTGCTGCTGCTCTTCGGCATCGGCACGATCATCGGCCCCACGCTCGGCGGCCCGGTGATGACGGCGCTTGGACCTTACGCCTTGTTTGCGGTCACGGCAGGCGCGCATATACTCATTTCTGTCTATGCGATCATCCGCAGCCGCATCCGCGCCGCAGTACCCGTGGATGAACGTGACAACTACACGACCGCCCCTGCCGGCAATGCGCTTCTTGGCACGCCGGAAGGTTTGGCACTCGATCCGCGCGCCAGCACCAATGCGGAAGGCGGCAGCGAGCCCACCGAGGAGCAACGCCGCGCCACGGCGTGACAATTGATGATGAGGTCAAACGGGAGGAAACCATGACCTTTCTTGACGACGACCGCCCGAAGAAACCACTGGCCCACGAGATCGGACAGGATCTCTCCACTCTGTCCGTCGATGAAATCGACAAGCGCGTGGCACTGTTGCGCGAAGAAATCGCGCGGCTGGAGGCGGAGAAGGTAACAAAGGCATCAGGCAAGGCGGCAGCTGAAAATCTGTTCAAATCCTGAAACGGATAAGCAATCGCAGACCAAAACAATTGATAAAAATAACATTAAATGCAGCTGCTTTAACCGAATATTAAGCATTATAATTCATTACTATCCACATCCAGTTCTTCTGGTCTCAGACGGTTTGCCTATCCGGTGAAAGGGTCTGATTTCTCCCTGTTTTACCTTGAGAGCCGCCTTTGCGGCTCTTTTTTTTGGGCCTCAAGCACCTATCCTGTGGGAATTAACCCTTCCTTAAGAATTGGCTTGCGGATTTGAGCTATCAGTACCATCTTGATGCGGAAGACAGACGGGGGCGGAACCTTTGGGCCACCTTCGTCATTGCCTGATCAAGTTGATGCGTTAGCAGGAATGAATCCCATGTCAGAACAGGTATTGAATACCGTCAGTTTCGCAGGCCGCGCGGCATCGTCCTCGCAGTTCAAGGGCCTGTATTCTGAAGGCATGTCTCTGGTGGAAGAAACCGCCGGATACCTGGATGGCACCGGCCGCGCAGCATCCAAGGTTCTGCCGCGCATGGCATCGGTGCTTTATGCGGCCGAATCCATGCGGCTGACCACGCGCCTGATGCAGATGGCCTCGTGGCTTCTGTTGCAGCGTGCGGTCAACAACGGCGAGATGAGCCGTGATCAGGTGATTTCCGAAAAGAGCAAGGTTCGCCTCGACGGCTTTAACGTCGATCGCAACGCTCCGGGCTGGAATGATCTTCCGGAAGGTTTCCGTGATCTGGTCGAACGCTCGCTGCGCCTGCAGAACCGTATCGCCATTCTTGATCGCGAGATTTACCGTCCGGGTGAAGCCAAGCTTCCCGACAATGAAAACGGCGTGCGCGCCCAGCTGAACCTGCTGAGCACCGCCTTTTCGAACTGATCTACTGTCTACGCATCCAAGCACAAATTTTTCAAAGCGGACTTCGGTCCGCTTTTTTTTATGCTGAATCGGGCGTTAATCCGAAGGCCCGCCGCTTTCGGCGATATCGGCGAAAATACCGGCCATGTTGCGCAGGGCGGATTTCGACAGCGAGCCAAGCACATGCTCATTCGGTGCATGCTGGCAGCAACCGCCGTAACTGTGCGGCACCCAGACCGTCGGCAGGCCGAGAATTTCCGAAAAGGCGTCATTGGGCAAGGAACCTGCAAGATTGGGCAGGATATGCGGAGGCTTCCCCTCCGTCCGCTCCAAAGACTCTGTCACGAGCTTCACCCATGGATGGTCGGGCGATACACGCGTCGCCCGAAACGCCTCACCGTCTGTGGCACGGATCTCGACCCGCTCAAAACCATGGACATCAAGATGGCGACGCAGGGCCGGCACAATATCCTCAGGTTCGGTACCGACCACAAAACGCAGCTGGCAGGTGGCGCGTGCGACGCCGGAAATGGCATTGACCGGGCAATCCGGCACACCGCTCGTCATGGCCAGAACGGCAAAACTGTTCCAGCCAAAGGCGCGCTCGGCGGGCGTCAGCCCCTCCTCGCCCCAGTTTTCTTCGACAGGAGGCCCATCGCTACCCATCGGCAGACTGGCCAAGGCCGCGCGGACATCTGATGATAGCGAGGTCGGCCGCCATTCCGGAATATTGATCTGCCCACGCGTGTCGGTAATCGAGGCAATGGCATGCAGCAGCACGATGGCCGGATCGGAGATAAGCCCACCAAAATTGCCGGAATGGTATGCACCATCGCGAAAATCGGCGACAAGCTCGAAATTCATCGCACCACGCGAGCCCATGAACACGGTGGCTGTATCGGACTGCAGCCGAGGACCATCGGATGCGATCAGCACGTCGGCACTGAGAAGCTCTTTGTTGGCGCGAAAGAACTCGCGAAGACCAGCCGAGCCGGTTTCCTCCGACATTTCCACAATCACCTTGACGTTGAAGCCGAGCTTTCCGCGTTCCGCGAGAAGAAAGCCAAGAGCACGAAAATTGATGAGATGCTGCACCTTGTTGTCAGCCGTGCCGCGCCCGTAGATGCGGTCATCTTCGACCACCACCTCAAACGGGGAAAGTCCCTCCCGCCAAAAACCTTCCTGCGGGTTGCAGACATCCCCATGCCCATAGATCAAAACGGTCTTCAGCGCCGGGTCTTCAATGCGCGAACCGACAAGCAACGGCGCACCGCCGGGCAGCGGATTGTCAAAAATCTGCGTCTGGAAATCCATCTCCCACAACATCGGCTCGATGGCGTCGGTCAGATATTCCATCAGATGCGGCGCCTTGGACGGATCCTGGCTTTCGCTGCGAATGGCAACGAGGCGGGTCAGGTCGGCAAGAAAACTGCCATCGTCGAAATAGGCCTCGGCGCGGGATAGGATCGTGTAACGCTCAACCGCATTCAATTGAGTCTTGCCTGCCGCATCCATTGTCCCACTCCGCATTTTTAAAGTTGCGAAGATTGTAGCCAATGTCGCGACGGCGAGGCCAGAGGAAATTGGCGATACGTCGCCACGGCGGCAAGACGTGCCAGCTTGTCGAAAACCCGGTTTTCACCTATATTGCGGGAGGAGGAGACAGGGTCGAAACCCTGCCTCTCCGCTCTTATGTAAGGAATTGGACCCGCACGGACACTTGCCAGGTCGTGCGGGTTTTCCTTACCGTCAGAGTGATACTAAATGGGATGAACCACATAGATCATCTCCAGTTCAGCAGCGAGGCCTTCGCCAGCGCATCGACCCGAAAACAGGTTCGGCTTTCGGAAAGTACGATGCGCAGGCTCCAAAGTGCTACAGCGTCCTTTGTGCGCCATATATGGCGCACGGCGCTGTAGAGACCGGAGCGGCCCATCCTCCCCGGTGAGTCTGGCATACGCATCTGCTTTCGCCGCGGAAGAAGAACCGACAATCAATTACAATTTAGAATTGCATTCAAAGGCAATTGCTGGTCGTTGCCGTTTGCGCGTGTCCCAAACACAAAAAAGCCCGGCTTGCGCCAGGCTTCTTGCATTCCAAAACAAGCGGGAATTAGAGGCCGAGGCCGCCGAAACGCTTGTTGAACTTGGAAACGCGGCCACCGCGGTCCAGCATCTGCTGGTTGCCGCCGGTCCAAGCCGGGTGCGACTTCGGGTCGATTTCGAGGTTCATGACCTGACCTTCCGAACCCCATGTCGAACGGGTTTCGTACTCGGTGCCGTCGGTCATGACGACCTTGATGACGTGGTAGTCGGGATGGATGCTGGCCTTCATGACACTCTTCCTGATAGAGGGCTCATTTGTCACAGCGAAGCGCCGAGCCCTGAACGATAAATTGAAGCCAGAACCGCTTTCCGATCCGAGCTTCCCAATTTGATGCGGAGCCTATACAGGAAGGTCACCAAGAGTACAAGTGCCCGCAACCGACCGTCGGCACATGACCGATCAAGAGGACGACCGTGGCCGATATCCAGGAAAACCAGACCAAGACCCGCCGTTCACCGCAGCCCTTGATGCGCCTTATGCCGCATGTGCTGCGATATCGCGGCATGGTCTGCGCTGCAATCGTCTTCCTGACGCTGGCCGCCATCACCACGCTGGCGCTGCCGCTCGCCGTGCGCCGCATGATCGACCACGGTTTTGCGGCCGAGGACGGCGGATTCGTCAACAAGTATTTTGGCATGATGCTGGTACTGGCGGCCCTTCTCGCGCTCGCCAGCGCCATGCGGTATTATTACGTCATCACGATCGGCGAGCGGGTCGTCGCCGATATAAGACGCGAAGTGTTTTCGCGCATCACCGCACTTTCCCCGTCCTTCTTCGACGTCAACCAGTCCGGCGAGCTTGTCTCGCGCCTGACGGCAGACACGACCCAGATCAAATCCGCCTTCGGCTCGTCCGCTTCCGTGGCACTGCGCAACCTCATCCTCTGTCTCGGAGCGATGGTGATGATGATCTATACCAGCCCTGCCCTTTCCGGCATGGTTCTGGGTGCCATTCCGCTCATCGTCTTCCCGCTCGTTGCCTTCGGCCGCTCGGTGCGCCGCCGCTCGCGCGCAGCACAGGACAAGCTGGCAGAAACCTCCGCCTTCGCATCAGAGACTATTGGCGCCGTACGAACCATCCAGGCGTTCAACGGCGAAGGAGAAGCCGACAAGCGGTATAGCGCCACCGTCGAATTCGCCTATGAAGCTGCTCGCAGCGCCATTCGTTCGCGCGCGCTTCTGACCGGCGTCGGCATTCTTCTTGTGTTCGGCAGCATTGTCGGCGTGCTCTGGTATGGCGCGCAAAACGTACTCGCCGGCACGATGAGCGCCGGCACGCTCGGCCAGTTCGTGCTCTACGCCGTGTTGCTGGCAAGCTCGCTCGGTCAGCTGTCCGAAGTCTGGGGCGATCTTTCGCAGGCCGGCGGCGCCGCAGAACGGCTGACGGAACTGCTGCACGAGGTACCGGCCATCCGTGACCCGGAAGCTCCTCTCTCCCTGCCTTCCCCTGCTCGCGGCGAGGTCGAATTCGACAATGTCTCCTTCGCCTATCCGAGCCGCGTCAGCGCCGTCACGCTCAACAGCCTGTCGCTGAAGGTAAAGGCAGGCGAAACCGTCGCAATCGTCGGCCCGTCCGGTGCCGGCAAAAGCACTATCCTGTCGCTGCTGCTGCGGTATTACGATCCGGTTGCCGGCAGCGTGAAACTTGATGGCGTCGACGTGAAACAGGCCCGCCTGACCGATCTGCGATCGCGCATGGCCATCGTGCCCCAGGATGTCACGATCTTTGCCGCCTCGATCCACGACAACATCGCCTTCGGCAAACCGGACGCCACGCGTGACGAAGTGCGCGCCGCAGCGGTTGCAGCACAGGCGGATGGCTTCATCACCGCCCTCGACAACGGTTACGACACGCTGGCTGGCGAACGCGGCATCACTCTCTCCGGTGGCCAGCGCCAGCGCATCGCCATTGCCCGCGCCATTCTCAAGGATGCACCGGTTCTGCTGCTCGATGAGGCCACCTCGGCGCTCGATGCCGAAAGCGAAACGCTGGTGCAGAAGGCACTGGATGGGCTGATGAAGGACCGCACCACAATCGTCATCGCCCACCGTCTCGCGACCATCCTGAAGGCCGATCGCATCGTCGTCATGGAAAACGGTCATATCGTCGAACAGGGAACGCATCACAGCCTTGCCGCCGATGACGGGCTTTACGCCAAGCTGGCCCGCCTGCAGTTCGACCGCGGATTGGAGCGTCCGAACGGCCTCACGCACTGACGCATCGACCCGAAAATCGGAACCGATTTTCGGAAAGTATTATGCGCCGTTGCAAATAACGTCGCTAACACACTGCTAACACAAGTCATGTTAGCGTCATCTGACGATCATCCATTCGCCGGATTGTGCCGGCATGGATGACCGGTGACTTTCCGGCCCCGGGAAACGGACGGCCCCGCCAACCGAACGGAAAGACATGCAACGTTCCGATTCTCAGAAGGGCTTTACGCGTTTCGACGGCATGGATGTCACCACCCAACTGGCCCGTGAGCCAGCCTCCCTCCCCCTCGACGCACTTCTCGATGAAGTGCAATATCGAACCTTCCTGTATTTCTGGGAGGGCGCCCACCCGGAAACCGGCCTGCCCTTCGAAAAACGCCGCGCCGACGGTTATATGGCAACCGATGCGGTGGCGATGAGCGGTGTCGGCTTCGGCCTGATGGCGCTGCTGGTCGGCACGGAGCGCGGCTGGATTTCGCGCGACGAATCGCTGGAGCGGATAGCTCTCATCGTCGAGAACCTTTATCGCGCCCCTCGTTTCCACGGTGCCTTTTCGCATCTCATCCATGGCACGACCTGTGAAGTTCTTCCCTTCTCGCAGAAGGACGATGGCGGCGATCTGGTCGAAACCGCACTGCTGATGCAAGGCCTGATCTGCGCCCGCGAATATTTTGGCGGAAAAAGCGAGACCGAAGCAAAGCTTCGCACCGACATTACCCGCCTTTACGACGAGACCGACTGGCGCTGGTATACACGCGGTGACGATGACGGCCCGCTTTACTGGCACTGGAGCGAAAAACACGACTGGATCATGAACCTGCCGATTACCGGCTGGAACGAATCGCTCTCGGCCTACATTCTCGCCGCCGGATCGAACACGCATCCGATCGATCCGCAGAATTACCATTCAGGCTGGACTAGGCATGGCGCCTTCGTCAACGGCGAAAGCTATTTTGGCACCCGCCTGCCGTTCGGCGAGCCGCTGGGCGGACCGCTGTTCATGTCGCAATATTCCTTCTGCGCGCTCGATCCGCGCGGACTGGAAGATCGTTATGGCGATTACTGGGAGCAGGTGGTGGCGCATGCGCGCATCAACCACGATTATTGCCTGACGGTGCCGGAATATCTCAAAGCCAACGTATGGGGCCTGACAGCCTCGGAAATCCCTTACGGTTATGCCGCCAGCTCACCGACCGAGGATTTTGGCGCCATCGCGCCGACGGCAGCACTCTCCAGCTTCCCCTTCCTGCCACGCGAGGCGGAAAAGGCACTGCGCGCCTTCATGGCCTTCGACAACGGCAACCTCTTTGGCCCGCTCGGTTTCGTCGACGCGTTTACGCCGACGGGCGGCTGGACCGCGCCACATTACATCGTCATCGACCAAGGGCCGATCGTCGCGCTGATCGAGAATTTTCGCACAGGCCTGCTGTGGGACCTGTTCATGAAGGCACCCGAGGTTCGGCGTGGATTGGAGCGGCTGGAGTTTCAGGTGGGCAACCAGCACTCGGGGTGAGCGGCCTTTCAGTCGGCGATCAGTTGGTCCAGACCATCGGCCCAACCCTGCCCCTTCCACGCCTTTACGAGCGCGCGGAACTCTTCAAAGGGGAAATCCGGCCGCCCCTTCTGGAAAGAAGGCTCCTGATACAGGATCGCGGCCCGCATAAGCTCCATGACAATCGATGTCGCAAGAACACGCCGTTTCGCGACCATCTGAAATGCCGGCGTCTCGCAATCCTGCGGAAGGACCTTGCCTAACGCACCGGAAGGGATGAGAAAAATCTCGAAAATGATCGTGTGCTGCCGCTTCGGCAAGGGCGTGATGCGCAAGATCACGCCGCCCGGCTCGTCATAGAACGGTTTGGTCGTCGCCTCGTTTTCGACAACTGCACGACAGAAATCGATCAACGTAATCGTAGCCGTGTCGAAGATTTCGGTGACCCAGGCGTCCTCTTCAAACCCCGCGGCCTTGAAGCTCAGCCTCGACCATCCATGTCGGAGGGGATGAAAGCCTATCCGGAAGTCATCGATTTCAGTTGATGGTTCTCGCGCCAAATTACATATTCGCTTAAGCCAGCGCCTCACCGCTCGGTCAGCTTCAGCTCGATACGCCTGTTCTGCGAGCGCACCTCCGGCGTATCGCCTTCCGCAATCGGCTGGAACTCGCCGAAACCGGCGGCAACGAGGCGGTTGGCAGGCACGCCCCTGGTGATCAGGTATTTGACAACCGATGTCGCGCGCGCGGACGAAAGCTCCCAGTTGTCGCGATAGCGGCCGCTGCCCGAAAGCGGTGCATTGTCGGTATGGCCATCAACGCGCAGAACCCAGTTGATTTCCGCCGGGATTTCCTGCGCCAGTTCAAGAAGTGCCGAGGCGAGCTTGTCCATCTCGACACGGCCGGCATCGTCCAGTTCGTTGCCACCGACCGGGAAGAGCACTTCCGACTGGAAGACGAAACGGTCGCCGACAATGCGGATGTTTTCGCGATCAGATAGGATTTCCCGCAGGCGGCCAAAAAAGTCCGAACGGTAACGGTTGAGCTCCTGCACGCGCTGCGCCAGCGCCACGTTGAGACGGCGGCCGAGATCGGAAATGCGGGCCTGCGACGACTGGTCCTTTGCCTCAGACGCCTGCAACGCGCCTTCTACGGCTGCGATCTGCGCACGCAGGGCGGCGATCTGCTGGTTCAACAATTCGATCTGGCTCGTGGCGCGGGCGGAAATCTGCTTTTCCTGGCTCAACTCATCGGTGAGCGTGCCCACACGAGCGTTAGCGGCATCTCCGGCGCCAGTGCCACGATCGAGCAGCGATTGCAGTCGCGAACGCTCGTTTTCCGAGGTGGAAAGCGAGGATTGCAGGTTGGCGAGCGTGTCTTCAAGGTCGGTCTTGCCGCTCTTTTCCAGCGCCAGCAGTTCCGTCAGTTCGGAAATCTGGCTGTTGAGGCGATTCAATACCTCGTCACGACCCGAAATCTCGCGGGACAGGATGAACTGCACCAGGACGAAAACCGTCAGCAGGAACATGATGGCGAGCAGCAGCGTCGACAGGGCGTCTACGAAGCCCGGCCAGTAATCGACCCCACGGTCGCGGCGACGGTTCTTGCCGAGCGCCATGGCTTATTTGTCCCCGCTTTTATCGGGCGTCGCCTTGGCGGCCACCGCTTTTTCGGTGCCCAGCTTTTCACTCAGCCGGTCGAGCGATTTGCGCATCGCCTTCGATTCTTCCTGCTGCGCCTCGATCCAGTCACGCAGCATCTGCTGTTCGCCGCGCATGTTCTTGACGAGGCCCTGAATGCCTTCAGCGAGATTGGCCATGGCCGACAGCGATCGTTCTGCCTGCGGTCCGCCCTGTGCCTGCGCCTGTGCGGCGGCCAGCTTCTGCAGCTGTTCGGTCAACGCGCGGATATCGTCCAGCGAGCCGGTCGGGGTCGGCACGACGCCGGGAGTCACCACATGCTGGTGCCCGGGACCGTCGTCGGTGACGGAAGACAGCCAGTTTTCCAGTTCGGTATAAAAACGGTTCTGGGCGCGGCCGGCCTGAAGGTCGAGGAAACCGAGGATCAGCGAGCCGGAAAGGCCGAGCAGCGAGGACGAGAACGCCGTGCCCATGCCCGACAGCGGCGCGGTCAGGCCGCTTTTCAGCGCCTGAAGAATGTCGTTATTGTTGCCGGACGCCGGATCCAGCCCCTGGATGACATCGCTGATAGAGCCGATCGTGCCGATCAGGCCCCAGAACGTGCCGAGCAGACCGAGGAACACCAGAAGGCCGATAAGATACCGCGAGGTATCGCGTTTTTCATCCAGCCGCGTACCGATCGAATCGAGGATGGATTGCAGCGTCGCGGTCGACAGTGCCACCTTCCGACGACGGCCGAGCAGCGCGCGCATCGGTGCGAGAAGTTTTGGTTCGCGGCCAACCTTGTCGGCGCTGCCGGCGGCTCTGAAGGAGTTGAACCAGCGCACTTCCGGGATCAGCGACACGATCTGGGCATAGACCAAGAACACGCCGATCAGAAGAACACCGACAATCACGCCGTTGAGACCCGGATTGGTCATAAAGGCGTGCTGCGCCTGCCGAAACAGGATTGCAGCAAGAAAACCGACGATGATGAGGAAAATCGTCATCGTCCAGAGAAAGGGGATCGGATTGGAAAGCTTGTGGCCGTAATCGCGCGGAGCCTGTTCCGAAACGTCCACATCCCCCAAAGAGTCATTCGTCATAAATGCAGCCTCCGCATGTCGTGAACGGAAGCTATTTTAAAATTGCGACGAATTGAAGTGCCGAAGCACTGGAAAAGCATGAGGATTTTACCCCACCCCGGCAAATGCAGGGGTGGGGCGAAACATTGCGGGACGCTGTTTTAGCGGGCCGGAACCGGACGGTTGGAAACTTCGAGCAGCGCCTTCTGGATCAATTCGTTACCGGCAACCACGGTCTTGGTCTCGAACATGTTCTGGCCACCCTTCATGTCGGACGCAAAACCACCGGCTTCCTTGATGAGGATGAGACCGGCGGCCATGTCCCACGGATGCAGTTCGGCTTCCCAGAAACCGTCGAGACGGCCGGCAGCGACATAGGCGAGATCGAGAGCAGCAGCCCCCATGCGGCGCACGCCGGCAACTTCACCCATGACGTGGCGCAGTTCGACGAGGAACTTGCCGTGATTGCCACGGCCAAGATGCGGCACGCCGCAGCCGATGACGCAATCGGAGAGAACGCGACGGGCAGCCACACGCAGGCGACGATCGTTCAAAAAGGCGCCACCGCCCTTTTCAGCGGTGAACAGTTCATCGGTCGCCGGGTTGAAGATGACGCCGGCAACGATTTCGCCATTGCGCTCGAGCGCGATCGAGGTCGCGAACTGCGGAATGCCGTGCAGGAAGTTGGTGGTACCGTCGAGCGGATCGACGATCCAGCGATGCGCGCCGTCGGTGCCCTTTTCCTCGCCGCCTTCCTCACCGAGGAAGCCGTAGGTCGGGCGGGATTTCATCAACTCGTCATGGACGATTTTTTCCGCCTTGAAATCGGCCTGCGAGACGAAATCGCCTGGTCCCTTGACGGAAACCTGCAGGTTCTGCACCTCGCCGAAATCGCGGGTGAGAGACTTGCCCGCCTTGACGGCAGCCTGAACCATGACGTTGAGAAGGGCGGAGCGTGCCATGCGGGAAATCCTCGGGATAAGTCCCGCGCACTCGTCGGGCGGGACGTCTTTTTTTGTCAGTTTGTCGTGATGGCGGCTTCATGACCACAAAACCGCGAGAAATTCAAGTGAGGCGCGACATAGTTGACACTTGCCAGTTCATGTCACCTTTGCGACAAGCCGCAACATCAAGGCCAGAGTTTCCGGCCGATGCTCATCAGCAGGAGTTTAGAAATTGCCTATCGCATTGCCGCTGTTCGTCAGCCTTGGCCTGCTGATCACCATGAGTTCTCTTTCAATCGGGCTTGGCGTGGCACTGCCGGCCGGCACGCAACTGCCGATCCATTTCATGCCCTGGGGCGAAGCGACCACCTTTGCCTCCGCCGGCGTGGCGTTGTCTATCCTGCCTGCCGCCGCAGCGTTTGCCACACTTGTCTTCGCGCTCGGCCCCAGGTTCGACAAACGCGTTGCCGCCTTTCAGGGCCGGTATCTGATCCTGTGGCTGGCAACCGTGTTCATTCTCGCCATCGCCCATGGCTTCATCATCCGCGGCGCCCTGTTTGCGTTGAAGGCTTCGCTTAACTGATCAGCACTGATCAGCTGCGGCGGAACCGATTGGCGGCCTCGACCGCCTTTTTCTGCACATCCTCGCTGATGCCGAGATAAAAATCCTCGAGCACCGGATCCGGCAGACCGGCGCGGCGAGACAGTACATACCACTTGGCCGCCTCGACCGGGTCCGGCCGTGTGCCAAGCGCGTTGATGTAGAGATGCGCCAGCTTGTTCTGCGCCACGACATTGCCGCGCACCGCAGCAACCCGCAGCCAGGTAAACCCCTTGTCGAAATCGCGCTCGCCGCCGACACCGTTTACAAACCAGATGCCCATGTCGAGCTGTGCCGTGTCGAAACCGGCCTTTGCCGCACGTTCGAGAAATTCGCGCGCACGCCGCGTTTTTTCCTGCGGCAGATCCCTGATCGACACATAAAGCTGCGAGACGGCATATTGCGCATCCGCCAGCCCCTGCACTGCCGCCTTTTCATAAAAGGGCAGCGCCAGCTTCAGACCCTTTTCACCGGGATTTTGGGAAATCAGAATCTGACCCCAGTTGAACTGCGCGGAAGAATTGCCGGCTTCGGCCGCCTTGCGCATGTACTCGTCGGCCTTGGCCTTATCGTGTTTCACACCACGGCCGGAAATCAGCATGAGTGCGTACTGGAACATCGCCGACGGATCACCGCCCTCGGCGGCCCGTCCGAACCAGAATGCCGCCGAATTGATATCCTGCTTGATGCCCTGGCCGCGCAAGGTCATTTCCGCGACGAGCGCCTGCGAAGCGGGATCACCCTTTTCTGCCTTGGGAAGAGCGAGCGAAAGCGCCGTCACGTAAAGTCCGCGCTGATAGGCGCCGTAAGCTTCATCAACCTTGCCGGTAAACGGTTTTTCCGGTGGCAGGTCGGGCAGTGCCGTGCCCATGCGCTGATAAAGCATAATACCGCTCGACGGAATATCGCCGCCCTGCCCGTTTTCGCCGGCATCGCGGGCGCCGCGAAACGACTGCGCACCGTCTTCGATCGGGCGCGACACGGCGCGCGGCGGCGTTTTCGACTGCTGCGCTTCGGCAACAACCGGCACCAGCGCCGAAACGATCGCCATGGCGGGCATAAGCTTGTGATACATTGATGTTTTGCGGGTGCGGATCATGGATCCCATCAAGCGTTAAACCGTGGCGCTTTTTCGTCCAAGGACGCATTGATTTCGGCAACCGCAACACGCGGGCCTTCAGGGTGCGAAAACACACTTAGGCGCATCGCCACGAATTCCGCGCCGGACTCGGCAACCGTCACAGCGGAGGAGACATCCGTACCGCCCATGACGATGCAGGGAATTTCCACCATCGACGACCACCATTCGCCGAGCGCGACATTTTTCGGATGCGCTTCCGGCTTGATGTCGCCATCGAGCTTGCCGAAGAAGATATAATCCGGGCGTAGTTCGCCGACTTCGAGCGCCTTGTGTCGATCGGCCGCCGCACCGGCCCCGACCATCAATTTTGGTGTGAATTTTTCGATCGCTTCGCCGAGTTCCTCCAGCGGGCCGGTGATATGCAGGCCATCCGCCTTGGCGCGACCGGCAACGCGGGTATCACCGCAGATCATCGCGGCGGCGCCTGCGTCCTGAATCAGCGGCACCAGCTTTTCGGCGCGCGCCTGAAATGCCTGCTCGGCCAGATCATATTGCGGCAGGATGACCGAGGCGACATCGCCACCTTGCAGCGCTGCGGAAAGCTGCTCCACAAACGCTGCATCATCCGAGAGATCAGGCAGGATCAGCACGAGGCGGCAGCGGTCTTCGGATGCGGACATGGTCTTTTCCATTCTTCGAGTTGCGAGGCGAACCGTTTCCCGGCATCGCGCCCTCGTCTACAGCATGCTTTGTGCGCCATATCTGGTTCACAAAGCATGCTGTAGACGTTTAAGAGTTTTGCATCGTACTTTCCGAAACCGTTTCCGGCGTTCAGGTCGATGCAGCTGTTGTGGCAAAGTCGATAAACCGGAGCGCCATAAGGATCAACACCGCTTCATGTTTCTCCCCTCGCTCGATTTCTTTCTGGCCGCCATTCCGGCCGTTGTCCTCGTCGGCCTGTCCAAGGGCGGCCTTGGCGGTGCTCTGGCGCTGATGGGCGTGCCATTGATGGCGCTGGTCGTCGGCCCGGTGGAAGCAGCAGCGATCTTTCTGCCCATCCTGATCGTCATGGATATCGTCGCCCTTTGGGCATGGCGAAAGTTCAACGACCGAAAAACGCTTCTGATGATCCTGCCCGGCGGCATAATCGGCATCGCGCTCGGCTGGGCAACGTCCGCCATGGTATCCGCCGATGCGCTGCGTGTCGTTATCGCCATTGCCACCATCCTGTTCGCCCTGCGTTATTTCCAGCAGAAATGGATGACACCGGCCGATCACGAAACATCCCCTTTGCCGCATCGTCCGGTCTCGGCGAGTTTCTGGGGCATGTTGTCGGGTTACGCCAGTTTCGTCGCCCATGCAGGCGGCCCGCCCTTTCAGATTTACGTCATGCCGATGCGGCTTGATCCGCGGGCCTATACGGGCGCCAGCGTACGTTTCTTCGCATTGGTGAATGCCGTTAAAGTCATTCCCTATTTCGCGCTTGGTGCCTTCGACACAAAAAACCTGACCGCATCCGCCACACTACTGCCGGTCGCCTTCCTGGCTACCATGGCCGGTGCAGCGCTGGTCCGCCGCATGAACATCGATCTGTTTTATCCGCTCATGTACGCCCTGGCGCTCGCCGCCGGTTTGAAGCTGCTCTGGGACGGACTGATGTAAACGCATGCACACGCGACTGTGACGGGAACAAACATCGCTGCAGTGCACAATGTGTCTTGATGAGACAGGACCCATGCCCTAGCCTGCCCGCCATGACAGCGATTGACCCCTTCACAGCCATCGCCGACCCCAATCGGCGCCACCTGCTCGAGGAACTCCGGCGAGCGCCGAAAACCGTCAACGAACTGGCGAAAGGCTTGCCGATCAGTCGTCCGGCCGTATCGCAGCATCTGAAGGCTCTGCTCGACTGTAATCTCGTCACGGTGACATCCGAAGGCACACGGCGGATCTACGCGATCAATGTCGGCGGTTTCGACAGGCTGAACCTTTGGCTCGATCAGTTCTGGGGCGAAAACGCGTAAAGCGGCGCCGTTCATCTCCCACCTTAACTTGCTGAATTCACATGTGAGCAGACAGAACTTAAGTATCTGTTTACCATAATTTTTCCTTTTGGATTCTACAACGAAAAAGCCGCCGCTCAGACCACCTCATAAAGGGTGACCAAGCGACGGCTCGAAACTCGTTACTTAATAATCAGGATCAGTGACGCGTAGAACCCTTCAAACGTTCCAGCTCATCTTTGATACGCAGCTTGCGCCTTTTCAGATCGACGATCGACTGATCGTCCGTGGAGGGAGACGCAAGAACACTCTGAAGTTCATCCTCAAGAACCTCGTGTTTCTTCTCAAGCGATGCAATATGAGCCTGTACGGTCATGTGGCATATCCTTCCTTTTAGTACCTGCCTCCAGCCATCCAATCGGTTGGAGGCCTCAGGTTTACGAAGGAAGTGTGACACGATCAAAGCCCGTTGTCGAAGGTGAAATCTTGATAACTAAGCGGCAAAATCGTGGCATTGATAACGAATTATGATCAATCTCTAAAATAAAATTGCGTTCCGTTATCCCGCTACCGCAAGCGTTGCAAAATCGGCCGGTCTCGCGCAGGCGCGAAGCGCGCAAACCGCAACATCCGTTAGATGGCGCAGCAGAAGTTGTGAGCAGCGGTAACCGTCACTTCAAATGACGCTTTGTCAGACTAGTCCTCCCCCCCTTTTGATGGTAGGAGCTTGCCAATATTTCAGGGTCTTCAAAGGACCCGGGCATGAATGGGGATAAGGTCATGGCCGATCAGGAGCAGGCGGATGTCAGGCTCGCACTCGCGCGTTTGCGTCAGGAGCACGAAGATTACGACACCGCCATCAATGCCATGATCACGGTCGGCGCTGAAGCTCTGCGTGTCCAGCGCATGAAAAAGAAGAAGCTGGCCATCAAGGACAAGATGACCCAGCTCGAAGACCAGATCCTTCCCGACATTATTGCCTGAAAGGTTTTGCCGTGACCGACAGACCCGCCGTCGCCATCATCATGGGCAGCCAGTCCGACTGGGAAACCATGAAGAACGCCGCCGATACGCTTGATGCGCTCGACATCGGTTACGAAGCCCGCATCGTGTCTGCTCACCGCACACCGGACCGCATGTACGAATTTGCCAAGGGCGCCCGCGACGAAGGTTTTAAGGTCATCATCGCCGGTGCCGGCGGTGCCGCCCACCTTCCGGGCATGACCGCATCGCTGACGCCGCTGCCGGTCTTCGGTGTGCCGGTTCAGTCCAAGACGATGAGCGGCCTCGACAGCCTTTATTCGATCGTGCAGATGCCGGGCGGCATCCCGGTCGGAACCATGGCGATCGGCCGCGCCGGCGCCATCAATGCAGCCCTGATGGCGGCCGCCGTGCTGGCGCTTTCCGACGAAGACCTTGCCGACCGGCTGGACATCTACCGCGCCGAGCACACCGCCTCGGTTGCCGAATATCCGAGCGACGAGGCCCCTTGAGGCATATGACGAATACAATGAAGACGATCGGCATTATCGGTGGCGGCCAGCTGGGCCGCATGCTGGCAATGGCCGCCGCCCGCCTGAACTTTTCCACCATCATTCTGGAACCGCAGGCCGATTGTCCCGCCGCCCAGGTGGCGAACGCCCAGATCACCGCCGCGTACGATGATCCGGCAGCGCTCAAAGAACTGGCGAGCCGCTGTGACATCGTCACCTACGAATTCGAAAACGTGCCAGTCAGTGCCGCCGAAACGCTGGCGCGCTCCGTGCCGGTCTATCCGCCCGCCAAGGCATTGGATGTGGCACAGGACCGCCTGACCGAAAAACGTTTTCTCAACAGCTGCGGCATCGAAACGGCAAAGTTTCACGCCGTCAACAATCAGGCCGAGCTGGAATCAGCGCTTGCCGATTTCGGCGGACAGGGCGTCCTGAAAACCTGCCGCATGGGTTATGACGGCAAGGGCCAGCGCGTGTTTCGCGGCGACGAGGACCTGGCCGGTGCATTCGACGCCCTCGGCGGCGTGCCGCTGATTCTGGAAAGTTTTGTCGCCTTCGAACGCGAAGTGTCGATCATCGCCGCCCGCGGCATCGATGGTTCCGTCGAATGTTACGATCCGGCCGAGAACGTCCATCGCAACGGCATTCTTCACACCTCCACCCTGCCCGCCCGCATCAACGATGCGACCGCGCAGACCGCCCGTCAGGCAGCGACAAAACTGCTGGCTGCGCTCGATTATGTCGGCGTCATCGGCATGGAATTTTTCGTGATGCCGGATGGCGGCCTGATCGCCAACGAGATCGCCCCGCGCGTCCACAATTCCGGCCACTGGACGGAAGCGGCCTGCATCGTCTCGCAGTTCGAGCAGCATGTTCGCGCCGTCGCCGGTCTGCCGCTCGGCAATCCGGTGCGCCATTCCGATTGTGTGATGACCAACCTGATCGGCGACGACATCGACGCGCTTCCGGATTGGCTGAAAAGCAAGAACGTTTACGTGCATCTCTACGGCAAGGCCGAAGCCCGGCCCGGCCGCAAGATGGGCCACGTCACGCAGCTGGTCGATTAAACCTGCGCAGCTTTCGGCTGCTTGATGAAACATGTAGCCGACGCACTCGCCAGAAGATTACCGTCCGCATCCTTCAATGTCCCCTCGGCAATACCGATCGAGCGCGAAAGGTGCGTCACCCTCGCCTCTGCCACAAGGTCCTGATCACGTGGCACCGGCCGCATCATTTTCACCCCGAGATCGACCGTGCCGAAACCGATACCGGCATCCAGCATGCTGTGAACGGCGCAACCCGTCACCGAGTCGAGCAATGTTGCGGCAAAACCGCCATGCACGCCGCCCAGGGGATTGAGATGTCGGGAATCGGCACGAGCATGGATGACGACCCTTCCCCTATCCACCTCCATACCTTTCATTCCCATGGTTTCGGAAATGCTTGCCGCCAGAATCAGCCCCGCCGCTGAAGCCTGTAGCAGTTCCAGCCCCGTCATTTTCATGAAATCCACCGTTCATCCTCCCGCCAAACCGTGTATGAGGGGCAGAATTTGCGCGCATCCGTGCATTGTCAATCGCGGCAAAGGCGCATCAACCTGTGGCAAAGCTGCGGAAAATCGGTTCGGGTGACGCGAGAAGTCCCGGAAAACCGCGTCATATGGTTGACATGCGCCAACGCTGATTGTATCTCGACGCCAACCTAAAGGCGCGCCATCCTTTGATGAACAAAGCGGTGCGCTTTTGATTGATAGAGACAAGCGGCTTAACGGCCCACAGACTGCTGGATCAGTACAATGAAGATCAAGAACTCGCTTAAGGCGCTGAAGGCTCGTCACCGCGACAACCGTCTGGTTCGCCGTAAGGGCCGCATCTACATCATCAACAAGCAGAACCCGCGCTTCAAGGCTCGTCAGGGCTGATTGTGGCTGGCGGCTTTCACGTAGAGCCGCAGCGGATCACATTGTTGATAAAAGACCGATTTCGGTTTGATATTGAGCGCAGGCGGATTATCTTTTCCGCCATGCGCTTTTTCCGTTTTGCCACCCCGCTGGCCATCACCCTCGCCTGCCTGCCGCTTGCCGGCCTCGCACCATTTGCGACCGTCCATGCGCAGGAAACGCCGAATGGCGCAGCACCGGGCGATGACGCGCTGCCGGGCGTGAAAATCCCGCCGCAATCGCAAGCGCCGAACCAGCCGCTGCCGCCCTTGCCTGAACGGCAGGTGGAAACCCCACCCGCAACGGAAGCAAGGCCCGGCGCCAATCCGCAGCAGCAGGCGCAGACACCGCCGACCCCGCCGCCGGAAAACCTGTCGCCGGCCGCAAAAATAGATAGCCTGCTTGCCCGGCTGAAGCGTGAAAGCAATCCTGACAAGGCCAAGAGCATTGCCGAGGAAATCCAGACCGACTGGAGCAGTTCGGGTAGCCCGACCGTCGATCTTCTGCTGCAATGGGCTTCCGAAGCCGTGGAAAAGAAGAACAATGGCGCGGCACTCGACTTCCTCGACCGCGCCACGATCGTCGACCCCGATTTCACCGGCTCCTGGCACCAGCGCGCGACGCTGCATTACACGATGGGCAATGCGCGCAAGGCCATGGCCGATATCAATGAAGTGCTGAAACGCGAACCCCGCCATTTCGGCGCCATTGCCGGCATGGCGGCCATCCTGATGGAAGCCGAGGAAGACGCTGCCGCCGAAAAGGCGCTGGCGCAATATCTCGCCATCTACCCGGCCGACAAGGAAGCCCGCGAGCAGATGGAAAAGCTGTCGGAAAAGATCGCCGGCAGCCGCACGTGACGAACGCAGCCTGATCGGGTTCCAGATTTCTTCACCGGATATCCTTTAAAGCCACGAAGATATCTGTGCGGCTGAAACTCATTGCCCTATGTCTTCGTTAGACAGAATATGTCCCGCCGAACGCCCGCCACCAAAAAACCATCCAGATACCTTCGCCTGATGATCACAGCCCTGATCTGCATCACTCTTCTCATCGCAGCCGCATTTGCCTTCACGGCATGGCAGGCAGCAAGCATCGAACGCCGTTTTCCCAACATCGGCACGCTGACCGACGTGGGCGGTTACCGTATGAATGCCCTGCATGTGCCGGCCGGTGAAAATTCCGACCTGCCGCCGCTCGTCTTCATTCACGGCGCCAGCGGAAACCTGCGCGATCAGGAAGCCGCTTTTCTGACCCCTTTGCGCGGACGGGCGGAAATGCTGTTCGTCGACCGTCCCGGCCACGGTTATTCCGAGCGCGGAGGACACGAGAATGACACACCGGACGGCCAGGCCGCAGCCATCGCCAGATTGATGGACGCCTATGGTATGAAACGCGCCGTCATCGTCTCGCATTCTTTTGGCGGCGCAATTGCCGCAAGCTTTGCCGTCTTCCACCCGGAAAAGACAGCAGGCCTTGTTTTCCTCTCCCCCGCCACACATCCATGGCCGGGCGGTGTCGACTGGTATTACGGCCTTGCGTCGAAACCGGTGATCGGCTGGCTTTTCACCCGCCTTGTCTCGTTGCCCGCCGGCCTTTTCCTGATGGACGGCGCGACAAAATCTGTGTTCAGCCCCAATCTCCGCCGTGATCGTTACGTGGACGAAGGAGCGCCGGCCCTCGTGCTGCGCCCCGCCAGCTTCCGCGCCAATGCCACCGATGTTTTCAACCTTCATGACTATGTGAGCCGCATCGCGCCGCGTTACAAAGAAATCAAGGCACCGACGGTGATCATCACCGGCGACAGCGATCCGGTCGTACTGGAAGAAATCCACTCGCAGGGCCTCGCCCGCGACATTGCCGGCTCTGAGCTTGTCATGGTCCACGGTCTCGGCCACAAACCGGACTACGTCGTCACCGACCTCTGCATCGCAGCCATCGAAAAGGTTTCGGGGCTGGATCGCGACCTGCAGGCGACGGCAAGAATGGCAGAGACGCGGCTGAAGCAGAGCGGTGTGTCGGCCAAGCCGGCGGTGGGCGTAACGATCGAGCGTTAAAGCGGCGGTATCCGCCTTTTCACCGAAGCCCCCTTGATGACGGCGGTACTGGTGACGGCATGATCCGAAAGCGCCTCCAATACATCATCCATCTCCTCTATCGAATGCACGACAAGACGAGCCAAAAACGGATCATCGCCCGTGACCTTGTCGCATTCGATGAACTGAGGCGTATCCTGAATGAGCTTTTCCACCAGATGCAGCTTTCCCGGCAGCGGCCGGATGCGCACCATCGCCCGGATCTGATAACCGAGCGCGCGGCTATCGACATCGACGGTGAAGGCGCGGATGACACCATCTGAAACAAGACGTCTGACGCGCTCCGCTACGCTCGGCGCCGATAGGCCGACCAGCCGCGCCAGTTCCGACATCGGCAGCCGCGCATCCTTATCGAGTACCGAGAGGATCCGGGCGTCGATGGCATCCAGTGCCTGCTCACCGGATCGAAGGTTTTGGGGCGGTTTTACCTTTGTCATGCCAGGCAATCTGGCAGTTTTGCCTTGGCAATTCCATAGATTTTGCGCGGCCGGTTTCACAGACTGAAGCACCATTTTCATCCGAGGTGTTTTCATGCTGATCGGCATTCTGGCGGGGCTTGGCACCTGCGCTCTCTGGGGCCTGACCTTCGTCGCGCCGCGCGCGGTCGAACCCTTCACCGCCTGGGATCTGACCGTTGCCCGCTATGGCATTTTCGGCGCGGCCTGCCTGTTGCTGATGCTGGACGAACGGTTTCGTCCGACCGGCATATCGGCATCCCGGATCGCCGTGGGCCTCCTGCTCGGTGGCTGTGGTTATGTCGGCTATTTCGTTTGCGCCGCTTACGCGGTCACGTTGGCCGGCACGGTCATCCCGCCGTTGGTGATTGGTCTCATGCCGGTTCTGACCGCCCTGGTCGCCAACCACCGCGAAAGGGCTATGGAATGGCGAGACATCGCTCTGCCTCTGACAATGATCTGCCTGGGGCTGCTGGTGGCCAATCTGCAGACCATCACATCTTCTGCGCCGCCTGCCCGCCATAACGTATGGCTGGGGACGCTGCTGGCCATTGCAGCCCTTTTCATCTGGATTGCCTATGGCCTCGCCAACGCCAAGATCATGCGCAGACCCGATGCGCCCGAAAGTCTGCGCTGGACAGGCCTGCAGGGGATTGGGGCAGCATTTGGCAGCGCCATGCTTTTACCGCTGACGGATTTTCATGCGCCGGGAGAAGCCTTCCTGCCGTTTGCCATATGGGCGGTCGTCATGGGGCTGGCCGGCTCCTGGCTGGCCACGTGGTTGTGGGTCATCGCCTCACGCCGCCTGCCGCTCGCACTTTCTGCGCAGTTGATCATCGCCGAAACGGTGTTCGGCCTCGGTTACGGTTTTTTCCAAGATGGCCGCTGGCCCACCACAAGTGAAGCCATCGGATGCAGCCTGCAGATGATCGGCGTGGCGCTCGGCATCAGAGCCATGAACAGGAGCTCGGCCGCAAAACAGACTGGAAAGCCGCAAAACGCGATAGCATGAAGCGCTAACCCCGCGGATGCCGATACACCAGATCCGCCGGATCGTGCCGCGCCGCATCCGCATCCAGCGCCGCGCCGAGCCGCTCGGCCAAACGGCAGGACGCCGCATTTTCGGGATGGATATAACTCACCAGCGTCTCGAGCTTGAGCGTTTCGAAAGCCCAGTCGCGCATCAGGCTGGCTGCCTCGAAGGCATATCCCCTGCCCTCGAAACCATCATAAAGCATCCACCCGAGTTCGTGTTCGGGAAACAGCGGTCCGGCATTGAGGCCCACCTGACCGATACACTCTCCGGCCGCCGCCTCGCCCTCACGCGTCTCGATCATCAGCGCGCCATGGCCGAGCAGATGCCACTGCGCGATATCGTGGCAGAACATGCCCCAGGCGATCGCTTCATGGTGTGGGCCGCCCATGTAGATGGATCGTTCCGTGGCCATGAAGGCGGCATAGGCCGGCCAGTCTTCCATGCGCGGCGCGCGCAGTGTCAGGCGGTCACTGGCGAGTGTGGGGATCGCGGCAGTCGGCAAATGGCTCATGAAAACATCCCTGAAAAACAGAAACGGCCGGATTGCTCCGGCCGCTCGAATGTCATTGCAATCTCTGCAGAGCGTTAGACAGCGCTTTGGCCATCAGCGCCGATATAGGCGATGCGGACCATGTTGGTGGCGCCCGGCGTGCCGAGCGGAACGCCGGCCGAGATGATGATACGGTCGCCCGGCTTGCCGAACTGTTCGTCGGCAACGATGCGGCAGGCGCGGTTGACCATGTCGTCGAGGTCGGTCGCGTCATGAGTAACGACACAGTGCAGGCCCCAGCAGACCGACAGGCGACGGGCCGTCTGCACCTTCGGCGAAAGTGCCAGGATCGGAACATTCGGACGCTCACGCGAGGCACGCAGGCCGGTCGTGCCCGACGAGGTGTAGGTGACGATGGCGGCCAGGTTCAGCGTTTCGGCGATCTGGCGGGCAGCCAGCGAAATGGCATCGGCGCCGGTTGCTTCGGGAAGCGCACGCTGTGCGTAGATGATGCTCGGGTAAAGCGGATCCTGCTCCACCTGATGCGCGATCGAGGCCATCATCGAGACGGCTTCGACCGGATACTGGCCAGAAGCCGATTCGGCTGACAGCATGACGGCATCCGCGCCTTCGAACACGGCGATCGACACGTCCGAGACTTCGGCGCGAGTCGGGACCGGTGCGGTGATCATCGATTCCAGCATCTGCGTGGCAACGACGACCGGCTTGCCGGCGCGGCGGCAGGCGCGGGTCAGCTGCTTCTGGATGCCCGGAACCATCTGGATTGGCATTTCGACACCGAGGTCGCCACGGGCAACCATCAGCGCGTCGGAAAGCTCGATGATTTCTTCGATGCGCTCGAGAGCCTGCGGCTTTTCGATCTTCGACATCAGGCCGACGCGGCCACCGGAAATGCGGCGCACTTCGACCAGATCTTCCGGGCGCTGCACGAAGGAGAGCGCAACCCAGTCGACATCGTCGGTGGCAAGAACGGCGTCGAGGTCGGCGCGGTCCTTGTCGGTCAGAACGCCGACTTCGAGCAGCGTGTCGGGCAGGCTGACGCCCTTGCGGTCGGAAATGCTGGTGCCGGCTACGACCGTACAGACGATCGACGTGCCATCGGTCTTGGTTGCCTTCAGCGCCAGCTTGCCGTCGTCGATCAGCAGGCGGTCACCGACCTTCACGGAAGACAGGATTTCCGGATGCGGCAGGAAAACACGGTTTTCGTCGCCCGGCTCTTCATTGTTGTCGAGCGTGAACGTCTGGCCGGGAGTGAGCGTGACCTTGGTGTTGGCGAACTTGCCAACGCGCAGTTTCGGGCCCTGAAGGTCGGCGAGAATGCCGATCGGGCGACCGGAACGGGCTTCCACGGCGCGGATGCGCGTGATCAGCGTGCGCATCATGTCGTGGCTGGCATGGCTCATGTTGATACGAAAGAGATCGGCGCCGGCTTCGTGCAGCTTCTCGATCATCGCCTCTTCGGACGATGCCGGACCGAGAGTTGCAAGAATTTTTACCTTGCGATTACGCTTCATCAGTTCTGGCCTTCTTGCGTGCCGGGAGTGTCGGAGAGCTGGACCATCCAGCTCCCCTGCCGGCCTGTGTCATATTCCTTGAAGCCCATCTTCTGGTAACCGCGGGCAAAGCAGTCTCCGACACCGGTAATCTTGAATTCGTTTTCGGCGACGCACATGCTGACTTCGCCGGTCCAACGGCCACCACGGGCTGAGTCTTCGGCATAGAGATAATAATAACGTGATTCTAATTCGCCCTCGATGAGAGTGGCGCAGCTGGAGGCAGGAACCTGCCACCAACCTTCGGAAATCCATCCTTCCTGGGCACGGTACCCGATACCGACACCGACGAGATTCTGCGTGCCGTTACACACACGGAAATCGGCGCGCGCTTCGCTGGGAGCAAAGAGCGGGATGGCAACAGCAAGCGCCAGACCGAAAAGGGTTGGCGACAAAAGGGCGGACATGGAGAACAAGGACGATTTTGACACGGTTTGTGGCGGGGTCCCCTGCTATATCAGATGCGACTGTCTTGGCGCGACGGCGATCGAAAGTCAAACGAAACTCTAATCGTTTAGCGTCCGTTTGAGAGCCGAATCCCAGCGTTTATGACGCCTTTGCCTTGCTTATCCGCAATCTGCGTGCGATCAAGCGCGCGGGTAAAAATCACACAAAACAAACAATTGACAAGCCGGGCAGCAGGCAATGCAGGACTTCAGTTCCTACGAAATTCTACAGGGAAATTATGACGGCGGGATGGTGCTGCTCGCAGATCACGCGATGAACCGGTTGCCACCCGGTTATGGTTCGCTCGGGCTCGATGAGACTGCCTTCGCGCGCCACATCGCCTATGACATCGGCATCGAAGGCCTCACCCGCCGGCTGGCCGCCATGCTTGACATCCCTGCCGTGCTTTGCGGTTTCTCAAGGCTGCTGATCGACCCCAATCGCGGCGAGGACGACCCGACCCTGATCATGCGCATTTCAGATGGCGCAATCATTCCGGGAAATCATCCGATCGCCAACAGCGAATGGGAGCATAGGCTCAACGCCTTTCATCGCCCCTACCATCAGGCCGTCGACTTGACGATCGTCAAAGCTGCACAACAAAGCGGCAAAACGCCGCTGGTTGTGTCTCTCCACTCCTTTACGCCGGCCTGGAAGGGCGTACCCCGCCCCTGGCATGCGTCCGTTTTGTGGGACAGCGATCATCGCGCCGTAAAACCACTTCTGGCGATGCTGCGCGCCGACCCGAACCTGTTCATCGGCGACAACGAGCCTTATGATGGCGCCCTGAAGAACGACACGATGTATCGCCACTGCATGCGCCCCGGCATTGCGCACGCGCTGCTGGAAGTGCGGCAGGACCTGATCGGTGACGACAGGGGCATGGACGAATGGGCAGAGCGGCTGGCGCCGATATTTGCGAAAATGAATGCCGATCCGGCATTGCATGAAACAAGAATATTTCCGTCGCGCACCGGCCCCTACCCGGCCTGAACACAGACAGCGACAGACAAGGAGATCGCAGGATGAGCGACCTGACCGAACAGCAGACATTGGAACTCGAAGCCGCAGCCTTTCGCCGGCTGGTCAGCCACCTGCGTGAACGCAGCGATGTCCAGAACATCGACATGATGAATCTCGCCGGTTTCTGCCGCAATTGCCTGTCCAACTGGTATCTCGACGCCGCCAACGAGAAGGGTATTGCCCTGACCAAGGACGCATCCCGCGAAATCGTCTATGGCATGCCCTATGAGGATTGGAAAAACCTGCATCAGGCACAGGCACCCGACGCTCAAAAAGCCGCATTCGAACGCAACAAGCCTTCGCATGGGTAAGCCGGGCTCCATTCAATAATGAATGGTTCCAAACGCGATTTGGCTTGACCTCGCCCGCACTTCACGGCAGGTGACACCACCCGTAAAATTGTCGAGACTATTTAGGAGGCCCCGATGTCTGATGCTCATGGCGTCGCCCGCGACCAACTCCGCGCCTTTATCGAGCGCATCGAAAGACTGGAAGAAGAAAAGAAGACCATCGCCGACGACATCAAGGATGTGTATGGCGAGGCAAAGTCGATGGGTTACGACACCAAGATCATGAAAAAGGTCATCGCCCTTCGCAAGAAGGACGACCAGGAGCGCATGGAAGAGGATCTCATCCTCGACACCTATCTCTCCGCCCTAGGCATGATCCCCGGCGCCGGCGCCGAGGAAGAAGAAGCAGCTGCCTGATCGGTAGCCTTCAGTTCCGGACTTTCGAAAGGGCGGCCGCGTTTTTCGCGACCGCCCTTTTCCTTTGAGGCGTCACGCCGATTTCTCGTTTTCCGCCAGCGCCTTCAATCCCGCCACATCACGCACCAGCAGTTTTTGCCGTCCGCCGGTCACCAGCCCCCTGCCTTCCCAGGCGCTAAGGATACGTGACACCGTGTGCAGCGTCGTCCCTGTCAGCTCGGCAATGTCCTGCCGGGTGATAGGGAAATCGATGCGCAGGCCGTCCTCCTCTTCGCGCCCCGCCTGTTCGCTCAGCCGCAGAACCGCATGCGCCACCCGCCGCTCCACCTCTTCGGTCGAAATCTCGCGGATGCGCGTATGCGCCTCCTGCAGGCGCTGACCGATCGTGGTCATCGCCGTCACCGCCAGTCGCGGATTTTGCTCGATCATCGGCGACCACAGATCCATCGGCCAGCATAGGGCGACGGCTTCAGACACGCACAGCGCCGTGCCGGGATAATCGGTCCGCTGCAGCGCCCTGGCAATCCCGAACAGATCACCGGGATTGACCATTCGCACGATCACCTGCTCGCCTTGAGGCGTCACCTGACTGACCTTCAGCCGTCCGTTCAGAAGCAGGAAAAAATGCGTGGCCGGCGCACCTTGCTCGAACACCGCATCGCCCACAGCAATCCGCCGCGACACCGCATGAGAGAGCATGGCCTCGATATCACCATCGGCCATGTCGGCGAAAAGCGGAAGGTGTTTGACGAGACTGATATCGAGCTTCACATCCGACCTCCACGTCGTCTGGCATATCGGCCCGCATCTGCAAGCCTCCAGACCTGACTAACTGCCTCATCTTCATTCTACTTGCGATTCATCAAAGAAGGCTGGATTTTTTCAAGCCAGTTTTGGCGAGCATTTTCAGGAGCCTCGCCATGTCCACCATCGACCAGACCCAAACGCCACGACGCGGCGCCGTTCCGCGCGGACTTCTGCAGACCGGGCCGGTACTGTTTTCCTATGGTTTCCGGCCGTTTTTCCTCGGTGGCGCCATCTGGGCCTGCGTCACCATGGTCCTTTGGATCGCAACGCTCGCCGGCCAGATCGAGATCGCGTCCGCGTACGGGCTTTACGCCTGGCACGCCCATGAAATGCTGTTCGGTTTCGGCAGCGCCATTCTCGCCGGCTTTTTCCTCACCGCCGTACCCAACTGGACGGGCCGTCTGCCGGTTTCCGGCTGGCCGCTGGCCGGGCTGTTTTCGCTCTGGTGCCTTGGCCGGCTCGCCATGCTGTTTCCGGACGTCATCGGCGCATTGCCGGCCGCGACGATGGATGCACTGTTCCTGCCGGCTCTTCTCACCATCAGCGCCCGCGAAATCATCGCAGGCAAGCAATGGAAAAACCTGAAAGTGCTGATCGGGCTCGGCGTGCTCACCGCCGCCAACCTCGGTTTTCACTACGAGGCGATTGTCATCGGCGCAGCTGATTATGCCTCGCGATTCGGCATATCCGCCTATATCACCCTCATCTGCGTGATCGGTGGCCGCATCATTCCAAGCTTTACCCGTAACTGGCTGGCCAAACAGGGTGCGACGCGTTTTCCAGCACCGTTCAGCCGTTTCGACATGATCACCATCCTCGCATCGGTCGCGGCACTGCTCCTCTGGTCCCTCTCGCCGGAAGGGGTGGTCACTGCCATTGTCGGCTGTGGCGCAGGGGCGTTGCAATTTGCCCGCCTCTATCGCTGGCGCGGCTGGACGACGACGAGCGAAACGCTCGTCACCATTCTCCACATCGCCTATCTCTTCGTGCCCTTCGGCTTCGTGGCCATCGCAGCCTCCGCACTCGGCTGGATCGACCGGGCATCGGCCACGCATATTCTCACCGTCGGCACCATGTCGGCAATGATGCTGGCCGTGATGACACGCGCCACCCGTGGCCATACAGGACGGCAGCTGACGGCATCGAAAATGACAAACCTCTGCTACGCCGCCATTCTGTTATGCGCACTGGTTCGACCGCTCTCCGCCATTTTGCCTGCGTATCTGGTCCTGATCTATGCATCCGCCGGCCTGTTCTGGCTTGCGGCCTTCGGGCTCTATCTCATCGAATACGGCCCGATGCTGACACGCGTCCGTCGCCAGGCGATGGGTTGAAGCAGCCACGAAAACCCACCCAAAGAAAAAGCCCGTGGGAGCGATCCTCACGGGCTTTTATTATCTCAGAAGCGGTTGCTTTAGAACCGGCCGGGATCGATCGCCACCGCATGCGCCGGCTTGAAACCGTCGTTCATGGCGGCATTGTCGGTGCTGAACGAGCGCGCTGATGAAGCGACACGCGGTGCCTTTGTCGAAGTCTCCGTCTTGCCCTTGCTCTGCGCCCACTGAGCCAGCTTGTCACCCGTCAAAGCGTTGTCTGCTGGAGCAGCGTTGGCGGCCGGCGTGACCTTGGCCTGCGTTCTGGCAACCGGCTTCGGCGCATCAAAACCATCGCCGAATGCACGGGCAGAGCCGTTTACTGCTGCCGGGTTGGCAAGTGCCACCTGAACCGGGCGCTTGCCCGGAAGCGGAACGGATGAGTCGTTCGAGCGGCCGTGCTCAGCGCTTCTGGCAAGGGCGGCGACCAGTTCCGGCGTCAGCGCCTGCGAACCTTCGGCCACCTGGCCGCCAGTTGCCAGATGCTGCGCCTGCGCGTCGAGCGTGTTCGGGGCGGCTTCTGGGGCTGCCGCGGCAAGCTGCTGCGATTGCTGCGACTGCGGTGCAGGCAGCGACGCATTCATCGGGCCGGCGGAGAAGGCCGGGCGATGTGCCGGAACCGGCATGGCGGAACCGCTCACCTCAGCGCGATTGATGGCAGCAGCATAGGCCGTCATCGTGCTCGTATCGGCATCACCCTTCATGCCGCGTGGGCCAAGCAGGGTCGGAACCGGAATGTTGTATTGCTGCAGATCGGCAAAGGTCTCGCCATTCTGCTGGGCCGGAAGGGCTGCCTGAAGCGCATCCTGAGCGGCGCTGCGGCCACCTTGGGAATAAAGCGCATTGGCAAGGCTGGTGCTGTTGTCCTGACGGAAGGCCGGACGCGACTGCGGAACCGGCGCATCGATATTGGGAGCCTGCTGCTCTGCAGAGGCAACCATCACAGGCGCGCTGTCGCTTTCGCCATCGTCTGCCGTTGCCGGCGCAGAAGGACGGCCGGGTGCTGCAGGTGCCGGCGTGGAGATGGCGTCGGGATCTTCATCCTCGTCGCCGCCGCCAAACAGCATGGCCAGCAGGTTCTTCTTTTTCTTCACGGTCGCGGAAGACGATACCGAGCCTGCCGTGCTGGCAATCTCAATCGAATCTGCACCGACACGCTTCTTGTAATCGGCCAATGCCTGATCATAGCCCGGCAGCGGCTTGCCGTCGGACGGAAGATGGATCGTGTTGCCCTTCGGGAAGAGACGGGCCAGTTCGTCACGCGACATGCGCGGCCAGGCGCGAACGCCGCCGACATCAAGATGCACGAAGGGAGAACCCGAAGTCGGGTAGAAACCAACGCCACCGACCTGCAGCTGCATGGCGGTTCCGCGCAAGGTCGCAAGTTTCACGCCGGGGATGAAAAAGTCCATCGCCTTGCCCTGCGTATGCTGGCTGTTCTTGGCGACACCCTTGGTGCGAGAACGCAGCATGCCGTTGGTGGACGGCGAGCGATAGGCGGAAACGATGTGGATATAATCCTTGGCGCCGACGCGGCGATAGACTTCCCAAACGAGGTCGAAGAGACGCGGGTCCATCTTCGTCGGCTCGTTACGGCGCCAGTCCCGCAGGAACTGGTTGAGCTGTGCCAGACCCTTGGGGTCGAAACGGCCGTTGCGCTTGAAGACGATCTCCGCCTTCTCGCGTGTATGCGTATAATAAAGCTTGAGGCTGCGGGTCTCGGCAGACGCAGTGGTTGCCGAAACCGCCGACATCAATGGCAGCGCAACCACGCAGAGCGAGGCGGCGGCGACAACGCGCTTGGAAAACGACAGGCAACGTGCGGCGAACCCGCTGCGCCCTGTCCCGTTTCCGGGCGTGGTGTTTTCATTCTGATACGGCAAGTCTATCCCCGTCCGATTGACAGCAAAGCCAATGCTGCCTCACATGACTGTGAAATGCGGTAACACCATGGCAAATCCGCCACATGTCCACAAGCAATTCTTTTATAGTCAACAAACGACTTATAAAAGATTGACAGTGTTTTACCAGCCCAGACTTGCGTCAAGATTAACAGGAAAGATCGCCAGGACGGCGACCTTTATGGACCATAACTGGTCATGATGCCCTGTGCGCACGTTTTGCGCGCGTATCAGGCGGCCTCTCGCAGCGGATTGTCAGGATCGATTCCGTAATCCTTGAGCTTGCGATAAAGCGTCGAGCGGCCGATGCCGAGCTTGCGTGCCACCTGGCTCATCTGGCCGCGGTAGAATTTCAGCGCGAAACGGATCAGCTCCTCTTCCACATCCGCCAGCTTGCGCACGTCGCCGGTATCGTCGGTACTGACGATCACGTTGTCCGGCACATGCAGCGGCATGTGATGGGCTGGCGTCTCTGCCCGTTCGGCAGCAAAAGAACCGGCCTCTTCGATACGCGCCATACCAGCCGATGCCGAATGCGGCATCTCGACCGCGATCGCCCGCAGTTCTTCCGTGCGGAATTCCGGCAACTGGGCGGCGATCTGCGGAAAATCCTCTTCCGTCAATTCGTCGCCGCTCGCCAGAACGACAGCGCGGAAGATCGAGTTCTCCAGCTGGCGGATATTACCCGGCCAGTCGTAGGCCGTCAGCAGCGCCAGCGCACCAGCGTTGAGCGTCAGATTGCGGTCGAGCTTCTGTTCGGCCGAAAAACGCTCGGTGAAAACGCGCGCCAGATGCGGAATGTCTTCCTTGCGGCGGCGCAGCGCCGGAATGGTGATCGGGAAAACATTGAGGCGGTAATACAGGTCCTCGCGGAACCGCCCGGCGCGGACTTCCTCGATCAGGTCCTTGTTGGTGGCCGAGATCAGCCGCACATCGACCTTCTGGGTCTTGGATGAACCGACAGTCTCGATTTCGCCCTGCTGCACGGCGCGCAGCAGCTTCACCTGCACGTCGAGCGGCAGATCACCGATCTCGTCAAGGAACAGCGTGCCGCCATCGGCTTCGACGAACTTGCCGGTGTGGCGGTCGATCGCGCCGGTAAACGCACCCTTTTCATGACCGAACAGGATGCTTTCGACGAGATTGTGCGGGATTGCGCCGCAGTTGACGGTGATGAACGGTTTTCCCGAACGGTCGCTGCCGCTCTGGATGGCACGCGCCACCATTTCCTTGCCGACGCCGGATTCACCTTCCAGCACGACCGGAATGCCGGAATGGGCAGCCCGCTCGGCGAGGTCGATGACGCGCAGCATGTCGGGGCTGGCGGAAACGATATCCGCAAAACCGATCGGCCCCGTGCGGCCCTTGCGCACGGTGCGCGTCTTTGTTTCTTTCTGATCCAGCTTCAGCGCGTTGGCGATCGAAGCGGCGATACGCTCGGGCGAAACCGGCTTAACGACGAAATCGAAGGCGCCGGCCCGCATGGCCTGCACGACCGTCTCGATCGAGCCCTGACCGGTCTGCACGATGATCGGAATATTCAGGTTCAGTTCGTTGGCGGCATCGAGGAAACCAAGGCCATCGAGTTCCGGCATCATGAGGTCGAGAACGACCGCATTGAACTGCGCGCGGTTGCGGCGAAGGAACTCAAGCGCGATCCGGCCGTTTTCGGCCAGATGGCAGGAATGACCATGACGCTCCACGGCGTTCTTCAAAAGACGACGTTGTACCGGATCGTCGTCCACGACAAGAATGTGCGCAGTCATGCTCGCTCCTGAAATCGTGTTCAGTACCGTAATGGCACCCATAATGGAGGTTGTGTCATGAAAGGCTTGAACATCCCGTTTTGAGAAAGGCTTGCATTTTAACGGCTTGGCTTCAAAACAGAGCAACAACGCTGAAACCTGCTTCGAAAAAGGGCGGAAACGGCACTCCAGAGATTAACAGGAAGGAAACCTGCACGATGACGTCCCACGTTCGACCGAATGGCATCAATATCCGCCGCGGTATCGTGGTCGCAGCCGACAGTGCTGCCACATCCGCCGCGACAACTGAACTCGGCGACCTCCCGACCTGGCGTCTGGAAGATTTGTACGACAGCCGCGACGGTGCCGCATTGAAGGCCGACCTCGACAGCGCCACTACGCGCGCCCGCAATTTCGAAATGGCATGGAAAGGCAAGCTTGCCGATGCCGCAACAAAGACTGGCGCGCAGGGGCTCGGCACAGCGATTGCCGAATATGACGAACTCGACGACCTCTTTGGCAAGATCGGTTCCTATGCCGGCCTCACCTATTATTCGGACACATCGGACCCGGCCAATGGCAAGTTTTATGGTGATGTGCAGGCGAAACTGACGGACCTGTCTTCCCATCTTCTGTTCTTCGCGCTGGAACTGAACCGCATCGATGATGTCGTCATCGACGCCGCCATCGCCCGCGATCCGACTGTGGCCCATTACCAGCCTTGGATCGTCGATCTGCGCAAGGACAAGCCCTTCCAGCTGGACGACAAGCTGGAGCAACTGTTCCTCGACAAGTCGATGACATCGGCTGCGGCCTTCAATCGCCTGTTCGACGAGACCATGTCCGACCTGCGCTTCGACGTGGATGGTGAAAAGCAGCCGCTGGAAATCACCCTCAACATGCTGCAGGAGCCGGACCCGGAGGTGCGCGCCAAGGCTGCGCAGGCGCTGTCTGCCACCTTCAAGGACAATCTGCGCGTTTTCACGCTGATCACCAATACGCTGGCCAAGGACAAGGCGATCTCCGATCGCTGGCGCGGTTTTGACGATATTGCCGACAGCCGCCACCTTGCCAACCGTGTGGAGCGCGAAACCGTCGATGCGCTGGCGGCCGCAGTCAGGCAAGCCTACCCGCGCCTGTCGCACCGGTATTATGCCATGAAGGCCAAATGGCTCGGCATGGAGACCATGAATTTCTGGGACCGCAACGCACCGCTGCCGGAAACCCCGAACGCCGTCATTCCATGGGCGGATGCCAAGGACACTGTTCTGTCCGCCTACGGCGCCTTCTCCCCCGAAATGGCCGATATCGCCCGCCGGTTTTTTGACGAACAGTGGATCGATGCCCCTGCCCGCCCCGGCAAGGCACCGGGCGCGTTCGCGCATCCGGTCGTTCCGTCAGCCCATCCGTATGTTCTGGTCAACTATCTCGGCAAACCACGCGACGTCATGACGCTCGCCCACGAACTGGGCCACGGCGTGCACCAAGTTCTGGCGGGCGACCAAGGCGCGCTGATGTGCCAGACGCCGCTAACCTTGGCCGAAACCGCTTCCGTCTTCGGCGAGATGCTGACTTTTCGCGCACTGCTGGAAAAGACGAAGGACAAGAAAGAGCGCAAGGCCATGCTCGCCCAGAAGGTGGAGGACATGATCAATACCGTCGTGCGCCAGATCGCCTTTTACGAATTCGAGCGCAAGGTCCACACCGCGCGCAAGGACGGCGAACTGACGGCCGAGCAGATCGGAGAGCTATGGCTGTCGGTGCAGGAGGAAAGTCTCGGCCCGGCGATCAAAATCTCGGAAGGTTATGAGACGTGGTGGACCTATATCCCCCACTTCATCCACTCGCCTTTCTACGTCTACGCCTACGCGTTCGGCGATTGCCTGGTGAACTCGCTTTACGCGGTCTACCAGAACGCGGCTCCGGGCTTTCAGGAAAAGTATTTCGACCTGCTCAAGGCCGGTGGTTCAAAGCACTATTCCGAACTGCTGAAACCTTTTGGCCTCGACGCATCCGATCCGGCCTTCTGGTCGAAGGGGCTTTCTATGATCGAAAGCCTGATCGACGAACTGGAAGCGTTGGACAAGGCGTAATTCCCTATAATTCACCCTTTCCCCGTGTCGCGGGGAAAGGGTTCTCTTCAAAGCCTCAGAGCGGGAATGTCACGCCCGTCGTCTCCTCACTTACCGTCCAAAGTCGTTTGGCCGCATCCACATCGATCGCGTAGGCTTCGACCCCGGCAAGCCGCGGCCCTGCCCCCGGCTGGGTACCCCGCGCCCCTTCCGGCAATACGGCGGCGATATCGCTGTCGAGGCAGAACACACCGCCCTTCCCCTCAAGCTGCGGACTGACAGCGCACCAGATCTGCGTCGCCGCCCCCTGCGGCACCGATTTGAGGTCACGCGACAGATCGACGACCGGCGCACCATTTTCGTCGATCGCGCCGGCCTTGCGCAGCATGTCCTCCGTCATGTGTTTGGCCAGTCCGGTCCCGACAATGCCGCCCGGATGCAGCGAAAATGCCCGCACCCCATGCGTTTGAGCAAGCCGGTCAAGCTCGACAGCAAACAGAATATTCGCGGTCTTAGACTGCCCATAGGCCGACCACGGCTCGTAATCGCGGCGCTCGAAATTTATGTCCTCGAACACGACCGGCGAAAACCGATGACCGAGCGAGGACACGGAAACGACACGCGCACCACCTGTCGCCTGTCCGCCCCGAACAAGCGCCGGCCATAGCCGCGCTGTCAGCTGGAAATGGCCGAGATGATTGGTGGAAAACTGCAATTCATTGCCGCGGCCATCCAGTTCCCGCGTCGGCACAGCCATGATGCCGGCGCTGTTGACGAGGATATGCAGCGGCAGGCCGCTCTGCACAAAATGCGCTGCAAACCGATCGATCGATTGCGGATCGGTCAAATCCATCGGCCTGATCTCGATGCCACCGCCGGCTTCCGCCACCGTACGCTGCGCCCGCTCCACATCGCGGGCCGGCACGATGACACGGGCACCGGCAAGCGCCAGCGTGCGCGCCGTCTCAAGGCCGAGCCCGGCATAACCGCCGGTCACGATCGCCACCTTGCCGACGAGATTGATGCCCGCGATGACATCGACCGAAGTGGATGCCGCACTAAAACCGCTGTTGATGGGGTGTTGCGCTGTGACCATGAAAAATCTCCTTTGCTTGCTGAAACAAAGATAAGCATCTATCTCATGGATCATGAATGCGTATCAATCCGCAATATCTTCGCGAAAGTCCGAAATCATGCTGCAGGACCCGCTTTCCGCCGTTCTCAACCTGATGGAAGCCAAGGCTGCCTTTGCCGGCGGGCTTTCCGCGTCCGGCCCATGGAGCGTGCGTTTTGCCGCCCCGGACCGGATCAAGTTTTTCGCGCTGTCGAAGGGTGAATGCTTGTTTGCCGTCGAGGGCATCGAAACCCCATTTCATCTGAAGGCCGGTGATGTCGTGGTCTATGCGGCGCGGCGCGCCTTCACGCTGGCAACCGATCTTGCGCTGCCACCGGAGGAATCCAGCACGCTGTTTCGTGGCCGCACCAACATTGTCGAGATCGGTGGTGGCGGCGAATTCATGCTGTTCGGCTGCCATATCGATCTGCGCCCGTCCGGCTTCGAGCTTCTCGCCGACCGCCTGCCACCGGTCATTCATATGCGCCATGACGACGGCGGCACGCAACGGCTGCAATGGATGATCGCCGAAATGGTGCGCGAGACCGGAGCAGCGGCACCCGGCATGGACACCGCCTGCAGCGGGCTGGCGCAACTGATGTTCCTGCACGTGCTGCGGGAATTCCTGCCAAAAGCCGGCGCGCTCGATCTCGGCTGGCTGCGCGCCATTTGCGATCCGCGCCTGGCGCCAGCGATCACCCTTATGCATGCCGAACCGCAGCGCAACTGGCACCTGC
The DNA here is from genome assembly GCF_009617585.1 of Endobacterium cereale. Lineage (GTDB taxonomy): Bacteria > Pseudomonadota > Alphaproteobacteria > Rhizobiales > Rhizobiaceae > Neorhizobium > Neorhizobium cereale. The sequence goes on from NZ_WIXI01000051.1 coordinate 633,767, forward strand.
CGGAACTGGCCAGTGCGGCCGCGATGTCGCGCACCGCCTTTGCCGATCATTTCAAGGCGGTCTCCGGCATGGCGCCGCTCGCCTATCTGACACGGTGGCGCATGCGGCTTGCCGAAAAAAGCCTGCGTGACAGCAATCCGAGCATCGCGACGCTCTCCCGTCAGCTCGGTTATACCTCGGAAGCGGCATTCAGCACCGCTTTCAAGCGCGTGATCGGAATGTCTCCACGGCAATATCGCATCGGTAAGCGCAAGCTGGAAACGGCCCCATAAGCCCGCAATCCACTTGCAGCTTGTTAATCCAACCGGCGCGGTCTACCAGAACGCCGCGCCAATGGTGACACATATCCCATGCCGGCGCAGATCAAGGACGCCCCGAGTGAAACCATCATCGCCATTCGCCCTGTTTCGCGATGATCGCGCCGGTGAAAGCATGGTCTTCGACCACCCACGCGAGATCGTGTTTGCCCGCACCGCCGACGAAATCCTGCCGGCACTCGAAAAGCTGGAGTCCGCCAGGCAATCCGGTTTCTGGCTCGCAGGATACCTGTCTTACGAAGCAGGCCACATTTTCGAGCCCAAACTGCGGCCACTGATTGAGGATAATCGTCAAACGCCGCTGATCGCCATGGGCATTTTTGATGCGCCCGCCGGCAACGATCACCCGCTGGCGGCGGCGCCCGCCTTGAACGACACGGCAACCCTCACCGATTTCCGCGCCGGCTGGAATTTCGATACCTATCGCGACCGGTTCGAGCGCCTGCACCACCACATCAGACGCGGCGACTGTTATCAGGCCAATCTCACCATGCCGATCACCGCCCACTGGGAAGGCGACGCCAAAGCCCTGTTCTGGTCGCTGATCGAACGCCAGCCGGTGCGCTACGGCGCGCTGATCGATCTTGACACCGAGATGGGCGGACCCGCCATCCTGTCGCGTTCGCCGGAGCTGTTCTTCTCCGTCGATGCCGAGCGCATGATCGAGACGCATCCGATGAAGGGAACCGCCGCGCGTGGAAAGAATGAGGCGGAAGACCGCGCCATCATCGCCGCCATGCTGGTGGACGAAAAGACGCTCGCCGAAAACCGCATGATCGTCGATCTTTTGCGCAATGACATTTCCGCCGTGACAGAGGTCGGCACGCTGACCGTGCCAAAACTGTTCGAGATCGAGACCTATCCGACCGTGCACCAGATGGTCAGCCATATCAGCGCCCAATTGTTGCCGAAAACAGGCTTGTCGGAGATTCTCGCCACACTCTTTCCCTGCGGTTCGATCACCGGTGCCCCGAAAATGTGGGCGATGCGCATTCTGGCGGAACTGGAAGACGGGCCGCGCGACGCCTATTGCGGCGCGATCGGCTGGTGTGATCCGGCGGGTCCGATGCGATTTTCGGTGGCCATCCGCACACTCTCTCTTTTCAGGGGCGGCGATGCGGTCTTCAATGTGGGGGGTGGCATCGTGTTCGATTCCACCGCAGAGGCGGAGTATGAGGAATGTCTGCTAAAGGCAAGGTTCGCGGCGGGAAGCCAGCCGATCTGTCGCTGATCGAAACCATGCGCTGGGAACCGGATACCGGTTTCGCCCGCATCGACCAGCACATGCGCCGGCTGAAACGCTCCGCCGATGCGCTCGGTTTCCGCTCCGGCCCCGATGACCTCATCCAGCGACTGAAGCTGGCGGCCGAGGGCGAAACCCCGTTGCGCGTGCGCCTCGAAATGACCTTTCGCGGCAATATCGACATCACCACATCAGCCTTCAATCCGCTCTCGGATGACACGATCTGGCGCATAAAGATCGCGCAAACGCGCATGCCGTCCGACGACCTGATGTACCGCCACAAGACCACCCGCCGCGAGGTTTACGAAGCCGCCCGCGCCGAATATTCGGTGGAGGACGTGGACGAGGTTCTGCTGCTCAACGAGCGCGACGAGCTCTGCGAAGGCACGATCACCAACATCTTTGTCGAACAGGGAGACGGCACGCTGACGACACCGCCGATATCATCCGGCCTTCTGGCCGGCATCCTGCGCGGCGATCTCATCCGCGAAGGCCGCGCCAAATCCGGTCTGGTGAGTCAAGCGGATCTGGCGGGCCGACAGATTTTCGTCGGCAATTCGCTGCGCGGGCTGATCAGGGCGGAACTGGTGGGAGCATAAAGAGCATGGCGGCTGCCGACCTTCGCGAGCATCTGCTGGCTCTTGAAACCGAACTGCAGACCATGACAGCGCGAAATTCAGAAGCCCGTTTGCGTAAATTGATAGCACCGGATTTTCACGAATTCGGACGTTCAGGCAAAAGCTATACCTTTGCGGAAATACTGTCGGGCCTGACGAGCGAAACAGTGGAGATGAAAACGGCGATCGAAGCCTTCGAGGTCTCACTGCTCTGCGACACGATCGCTTTGGCAACCTATCGCGGCATTCGTTTTCAGGATGACGGCAACGCGCAATTGACCAACCGCAGTTCGATCTGGAGATTGGCAGAAAGCGGTGATTGGCGCATGATATTTCATCAGGGAACGCCAACCACCTCCGCCGCTCATTTCCTTCGGTAAAACACCATGCCGCCATGGTGCAGCACATCGAGACTGACGAAATCGCCATCGGCGGTAAAACCGGTATCGTCCCAATAATCGATATGGCTACCGGTCACTTCATACCGACCCCGATAGGCGCTTTCTCGGCTGCCACGCGCCTCGTCATAACGGTTATTGGCCAACAATTCGTGGCGGATGCGACCGTCTTCGGTCACCCACATGCCGACGTAAGGGTGGAGTCGGGCTGCTGTTTGGGTCTTGGCGTTCATGGCGTCATCTGCTTTGGCAAAGTGGACCACCGCTCCAACAGAGGCGGTGGCGATGAGGATGAGGCTGGCGGCGACAAACAGGGGATTGCTCACGGCTTCGGCTCCCCTTCTCGGTTCGCACGACGTTCCTCGAAAAGTTGCGACAGAACCTGGGAGGCCGCAATCGCCTTCGGGAAACCAGCGGGCACCGTCACCATGTAGATGACCTCCTTCAGTTCCTCTTCCGAAACGCCGATGTTGAGTGCATAACCGGCATGGATCTTCATGAAGGCCGTCTCACCGATTGCCGCAAAGGCGGCGACGGCGGCGAGTTGGCGTGTCCGGTCATCGAGACCAGGGCGTGACCAGACATCGCCCAGCGCATGCGCTTCGGTCGCTTCGGCAAGGAATGGAAACTCCCGACGCATGCCTTCGAGATTGGGTTGCGTCATGCCGTTGTTCAAATGGCGAATGACGGCAGCACCCCGTTCCTTGCGTTCCTCGGTGGTCTGCGCGGCAGCCGGCTCGGGCACGAAGCCCAGAGCCGCCACTGCACCCGCGATGGCGATTTGTGATCGAATATGCTGCAACATCTTGAAACTCCTCCTTGTTTCAAAGGATCAGAAAGCGGCCCGCGTCGGACGCACGACGATCTCGTTGACGTCGACATCCTCCGGCTGCTCGATGGCAAAGCGTACGGCGCGACCGATGGCGTCGGGTTGAAGCGCGATGGCCCGATAAGTCTTCATGCCTTCGACAGCGACCGGGTCGGTGATCGTCGAGGCCAGTTCACTTTCCACTACGCCGGGATGGATGCATGTGACCCGCAGCTTGTCGTTTTCCTGGCGAAGACCGTCAGAGATCGCCCGCACCGCATATTTGGTGGCGCAATAGACGGCCGCCGTCGGCGATACGGACAGCGCACCGACAGAGGCAATGTTGATGATCTGGCCGGAACCGCGGGCCGTCATGTCAGGCAGAACGGCGGCGATGCCGTAAAGCACGCCCTTGATGTTGACGTCGATCATGCGATCCCATTCCTCGACCTTCAGCGACGACATCAGCGACAGCGGCATCACACCGGCATTGTTGACGATCACATCCACCCGGCCGAACTCCTGTCGAGCAGCATCGGCAAAGGCCGCGACATCGGCGCGATCGGTCACGTCGAGTTTGCGGGTCAGCACCTTTCCGCCGGCGGCACGGATTTCGTTCGCCACCTCGTCCAGACGGTCGGTACGACGCGCGCCCAGCACGACGGTAGCACCGGCTTTTGCCAGTTCATGAGCGATGCCGACACCGATACCACTCGATGCGCCGGTAATGAGAACAACCTTGTCCTTGATCCTGTCCATGACTTTCTCCCTGAATTTGACCGCTTCATTGCGGTTGCACGGAAGATATGACTTTGCCATTGTCGCGATAAGTCGCTCATCGCTTCACAGACTGGCAAGATAGGCTAACCAATGTTGACCGATTTCAATGCACTCGCCGTTTTCGCCCTCGTAGCGGAGGAGAAAAATTTCCGCGCCGCTGCAGATCGCATGGGTGTCACCCGTTCAGCCGTCAGCCAGACGATCCGCAAACTGGAGGAAACGCTCGGCATCGCGCTCGTTTCGCGCACCACCCGCAGCGTGTCACTGACGGAAGCCGGGGAACGGCTTTACGCTGAAACCGCACCGGCGCTTGCCGAGATGCGCGGCGCGCTCGACAATGCCGCAACCCTCCACGATCGACCGCGCGGAAAACTCAATCTGGCGGTATCGTCGATTGCCGAAAGTTTTCTCTCCGGCCCGCTCTTGTCCGCGTTCGCCGAAGAAAACCCGGATGTGAAACTGCACATCACAGTCACCGACGAGGAGTTCGATATCGTCGCGGAAGGGTATGATGCCGGTGTGCGGCTCGGCGAGGTGATCGCGCAGGACATGATCGCCGTGCCGGTGTCCGGCGACCAGCGACAACTCGCCGTCGCCTCCCCGGCCTATCTCCAGCGTTTCGGCACACCAGCGCATCCGCGAGACCTTTCCGCGCACCGCTGTATCGGCTGGCGGATCGCGCCGCATATCGCACCCTATCGCTGGGAATTTGCGGAAGGCGGCAAGGAGTTTTCGGTTGCCGCCGCCGACACGATCACCACAACGGACATGACGCTGATGGTACGGCTTGCCGTAGCCGGTGCCGGCATTTCCTTCGGCATGGAAGACACGTTTCGCGAAGCGCTGTCACGCGGCGAACTGGTGCCGGTTCTGGAGGATTTCTGTCCGTGGTTTCCCGGCTTTTACCTCTACTACCCCAGCCGGAAAAACATGGCGCCGAAACTGCGGGCACTGGTGGATCACCTGCGCGCATTCAGGCGCTGATCAGCCTTCTCGCCGCTCGACCTCATACACAAAGCAAGTGTTGCCATCAAAATCATATCGTCCGCCGGCCTTCCACAGTGCGTAGGAGGGCTCCAGATCAAGGGGGAGCGGGAGGCGGCGTAGGCGAAGCAGGGACAGCAGCCCGCCAGTTGGCCTTGGCTGCGGCGGAGAAGGTTGAAACAGGAACAGCATCAGCCATCGCTTCAGCACATAGTCGGCAGCGATGCCATAGCAGGCCTCTCCCAGGCAATAATGCCAGCGTGGCCGGGTGGGGCCGGAATAGCATAGATCGTCCGCGAATTCCTCCATGGCCTGTTCGGCGGCCGAGGGTGCGGGGTTCTCCCTTTTGTCGGCGACGAAGGTGAGCTTTTCCAGCACTGCGGCATGATCCGTCTTGCCACTTGCCCTCAGAACGCCGGCACATTGAGCAATGTCCTTGCGCCCCAGTTCCACCAGTTCTTCCAGTGGGCGAGCGTTGCGGGCAAGCGGATAGACGTAATGATAAAAATTTTGGCCACCTGGCGTCAGCATGGATGGGCCATTCAATTGATGGTCGACAAAAAGGCGTTTCAGCCTTTCCAGAAACCGTCCGCCATCCGGGAGGTCGCCGAACATGGCGTCAAAACTGTCTGGATGAGCATCCTTGATCAGTGCAATGAAATGGCTGCTGTCATATTTCTTTTCGCCCGTGAGCACCTGCCGCCACAGTTTGGCCAGATCGTATTCATCATCGGGATGCGGCTGCTCGTCACGATTGGCAAGATCGGGAAAACGCTGGAGCGACAGATAGATGTTCGCCACTTTCATGCCGGCCGTACCGGCAATCGCGTTTGATCCCTCCGGCCACCACTGTCTGCTGTCACGCGCCGTGCCCGTGCCCATGACACTGTCCAGCTTCATCCAGATATCGTATAGCCCGCGCGCCCAAGCCTCGTATTCCGCCGAATAAAGATCCGCCTGTGGCCGTGTAAATTCCAGAACCCACGCTTCGATGAGATCGTTGCCCGGTCCGATGTCGTCATCGGATGCGTGGCGGGTTCCCTGGACAAATCCCTTGCGCCACACGCCGTCGAGCGATGCCAGCCGCGTATGATTTTCGCCACCAGGCGCATGACTGCCATAGACAATCAGAGCGGAACAGCCGTTATTTGCTTCATTCACGATCTTTACCTTGCACCACTTCAGAACAATGTCGTCTTCACGCGGCAAACTGGTGGATCACCTGCGCCCACTCAGGCGCTGATCAGCCTTCTCGCCGCTCGACCTCGTAGACGCAGCATTTCTTGCCATCGATCTCGTAACGTCCACCCGCCTTCCACAGCGAATAGGCCGGTTCCAGATCGAGCGATGGCGATTCACGGCGCAAGCCCAGACGGGAAATCAAACCGCCGCGGGGTCTAGGCTTGGGTTGCGGCAGATCGGGCTGCAGCAGAAACAGCATAAGCCAATCCTGCAGAACATAATCCGCATCAATGCCGTGGCAGGCTTCCTTGAGGCCATAATGCCAGCTGGGCCTTTTGGGACCTGAATAACGCACCTCGTCGGCAAAAGCGTCCAACGCATCGCCGGCAATTTCCCATTCGGGATGTTCCGGCTTGCCGGTCACAAAGGTCAGATTGTCGAGCGCTTCGGCATGACTGGTCTTGTCGCGTGCGCGCAGAAAACCGGCCCGCTGGGCGATGTCCCGACGCGCAAGTTCGACCAGAACATCCATTGGTCGTGCGTTGCGAGCAAGCGGGTGAACATGAAAGCCTGAGTTCTCCTCGCCCAATACCTGTGTGGATTTTTTAAGCGGCAAGTGGTCTGCAAACAGCCGTTTCAGCCTTTCAAGAAACCTGCCGCCATCTGGCATATCTACGAACAGGGCATCGAACTGGTCAGGATGCGTATCCTTGATCAGCCTGATGAAATGGCTGTGATCGTTTTCCTTCTCACCCGTATAGGTCTGCCGCCAGAGCGTTGCGAGATCGAAATCCTCTTCCGTCGCCAGCTCCGGTTCGGACACCAATTCGGGTTCCGGCTCTGCCGGCGGCACCGGTTGCGACTCGTCGGCCTGATTGACCAGTTCATCAAAACGATGCAGCGGCAGATAGATGCTGGCCATCTTGGCGGCGCCCGCATCGGCCGAGATATCCACTCCCTCGGGCCACCATGGACGGCTGTGACGGGCCATCTTTTTACCCATGACATTGTCCAGCCCCATCCAGAGATCGGAAAGCCGGCGTGCCCATGCCTGATATTCCGGCGAATTCACATCCGCCTGCGGACGCGGGAATTCCAGCACCCAGGCATCGATCAGGTCTTCTCCCGGGCCTATATCGTCGTCAGACATATGTCGTCTGCCGAGAACAAACCCCTTGCGCCACTCACCTGCAAAAAACGCCAGCCTGGCATGGTTTTCACCGCCCGGCGCATAGCTGCCATAGGCGATTAGCGCCGAAGAGGCGTCTTTTGCTTCATTCACTGTCATTCCCTTGCATCAATTCGCAATCATGTCGTTTTGATGGGTGACATGCTTCAACACCGCGGGATCACACGCATTTTTCTCGTCGTGTGCCAAAGCCGACGCCATGTTGCAGCCTAAAAACAACACCAGCCAGAAGGCCAGCCACAGCGCCCATCGCGGCAAGCTCGCATTTTCCTTCACGGCGGCAATCACCCTGCCCGCCTGCGCAACAACCATCAAAACCGCCCCGCCTTATACGCAATCATTTTTGACCCAAAACCCGTTTTTCCACTTTTTAGGGCGCGATTTCGAGGTTCCAAGGGCAAAGGGTATATTTCCATGCAGGCAACCGGACATTGACAAGCGGCCGGCGCACCGCCAGCCTGCACATCATGACACCCGCCCATGCGCCACCAACCTATACGCCTTATGACGGTTCATCGCCGCTTTTTGCCATCGGCCTGTCGCCGCTCGATCCCGAGCGTTGGTTCGAGCCGGATGCGAACCTTGGTTCTGAACTGGCGGAAAAGCGTCACCTCGTGGCCGAACATGGCGACAAGGTTTTGTGCGCCGAAGCCGGTACTGAAGATGCCCAGCGAGAAATTCTGGAACGGCTGACACACTATCTCACCACGCGCCATCCGGACATTTATCGCCGTGAGGGCGACCGCATGCATATGGCCGGCCACACGGTCGACCTTGCCGATGAAAACATGCTGCCCATCCACCGCGCCGGCCTGCTGGTTCAGGACGATCTGGTGATCATGAGGAAGGGCGAAAACGGCTGGCGTGTCGCAGCTGCCTTTCTCGCTTTCCCCTCCTCATGGAAACTCTCGGAAAAGTTCGGAAAGGTGATGGACGAGGTGCACGCGCCTGTCCCCGGCTTTCAGGGCGGCAGCCGCAATGCCGAACTGATCAACCGCATGTTCGATCGCCTGCAACCCGGCAACCCCGTCCGGCGGATGAACTGGTCGATCAACTGGCGGCATGCGCTTTATCACCCGGTGTCGCTGCCATCGGATGTGGTGCGCGAGACCCCGCCGGAAAACTCGGTGATCCGTGTGGAGCGCCAGACGCTGACCAAGCTGCCAATGACGGGCGATATCCTCTTCACCATCCGCATTTATCTCGATCCGATGGCCATCATTCTGGCCCAGCCGGACGCGCAAAACCTTGCCGCCGGCATGGCCGATCAGTTGGAACGGCTTTCCATCGACGAAGCCGAATACAAAGGGATCAGCCGCAAACGGGCGGAACTGCTGGCGCTTTTACGGCAATCGCAACCGGCCTTTGCCGAGCCGCAAAAAACGCTTGCGGAATAGTGGCTTGAACCGGTGGGGATGATGGAACAAACGCTTTATTGTGACGTCGAAATATGATCTAGCGCAGCGCATCAAAACACACGTCACAATATCCGTCACATTGGCCTATTATGCGTGAAAAGCTTGGACGCGGCGAAACAACAGCAGTCCACCGTTAGGGAGCATGACATGTCTGACCAGAACTACCCGGTTTATGCCGAAATCACCGGCCCGATCGTGATGATCGGCTTTGGTTCGATCGGTCGCGGCACGCTGCCGCTGATCGAACGCCACTTCAAGTTCGACAAGAGCCGGATGGTGGTCATCGACCCGCGCGAAGAGCCGGCCGACATGGAAATCCTCGCCAAGCACGGCGTGCGCCACATCAAGGAACACGTCACCAAGGAAAACTACAAGGACCTGCTGAAGCCGCTGCTGGAAGACGGCAAGGGCGGTCAGGGTTTCTGCGTCAACCTCTCGGTCGATACCGGCTCGGTCGACCTGATGAAGATGTGCCGCAAGCTCGACGTGCTTTACATCGATACGGTCATCGAGCCCTGGCTCGGCTTCTATTTCGACACCAACATGAAGAACTCCGAGCGCACCAACTATGCGCTGCGCGAAACGCTGCGCAAGGAAAAGGCCAAGAACCCGGGCGGCACCACCGCCGTTTCCACCTGCGGCGCAAACCCGGGCATGGTCTCGTGGTTCGTCAAGCAGGCGCTGGTCAACCTTGCCAATGACACCGGCGTAAAGTTCGAAGAGCCGGATCAGCATGACCGCGAAGGCTGGGCCAAGCTGATGAAGAAGCTCGGCGTCAAGGGCGTGCACATTGCCGAACGCGACACCCAGCGCACCAAGCACCCGAAACCGCTCAACGTGTTCTGGAACACGTGGTCGGTCGAAGGCTTCATCTCGGAAGGCCTACAGCCCTCCGAACTCGGCTGGGGCACCCACGAAAACTGGATGCCGAAGAACGCCAAGAAGCACAAGAAGGGCTGCAAGGCGGCGATCTATCTGGAACAGCCGGGTGCCAACACCCGCGTTCGCAGCTGGTGCCCGACGCCCGGCCCGCAATACGGTTTCCTCGTCACCCATAACGAGTCGATCTCGATCGCCGATTATTACACCGTCGAGAAGGACGGCGAAGTCGTCTATCGCCCGACCTGCCACTACGCCTACCACCCGGCCAACGATGCCGTGCTTTCGCTGCACGAAATGTTCGGCAATGGCGGTACGGCTCAGCCGGTCCTGCACGTCCTGAACGAGGACGAGCTCGAGGATGGCGTCGACGAACTCGGCGTGCTGCTCTACGGCCACGAAAAGAACGCCTACTGGTATGGTTCGCGCCTGTCGCTGGAAGAAACCCGCCGCATCGCGCCTTACCAGAACGCCACCGGCCTGCAGGTGACCTCGGCGGTTCTCGCCGGCATGGTCTGGGCGCTGGAAAACCCGAAGGCCGGCATCGTCGAGGCCGACGAGGTCGATTACAAGCGCTGCCTCGAAGTGCAGACGCCTTACCTCGGCCCGGTCGAAGGTCATTACACCGACTGGACGCCGCTCGAAGGTCGCCCGGGCCTCTTCCCGGAAGAGATCGACGAGAAAGACGCCTGGCAGTTCAAGAACATTCTGGTGCGCTAGCGCGCCCGAAATGGAAAATAGTCAAACGCCCGCCACCGTGCGGGCGTTTTTCATGTTGAAGAATTGGTTAACCGGCCTTTCAAAGCCAACCGCTTGCGTTACATAGGGTTTGACAGCATGGTTCCGGTATCGAGCCGATTTGCGGAGATTTAAGAGTATGAAGCTGAAACTGAGCCTGGCGCTGGTAGCCGTTGCCACCCTGAGCGCCTGCGTATCCTCTCCCCCGCCGCGCCAGATGGCATCCGCCCCGGCACAGCCGCAGGGCGTCGAAGGCACCTGGTCGGATCCAAACGGCATCATCTCCACCTTCCAGGGCGGTACATTCAACACCCGCTCCACCGACAACAACGCGCTTCTGGCATCGGGCAACTACGTCACCCTGTCGCCCACCCTGGTCGAAATCAACATGACCTCGCTGGTGCGCAAGACGCAGTCCAAGGTCAACTGCGCGCTGGTCAACATGAACCAGCTCAACTGCACCGCTGACAGCGGCTCGCAGTTCTCGCTATCGCGCCGCAGCTAAACGGCTGAATTCGCCGCCCTCGATCAAGACGTCGGGGGCGGATCGACAATCCCCAAATCCCGCAGCACATGCAAATCGGCCAGAAAACGGTCGCGTGTGGTTTTCGGCTTGGCAAGCGGTGTTGCCAGAACAACATCGTCATCATCGCCCGCCAAAAGGGCTGCGACCCACGGCCCCCAGGCGTTCGTTTCATAAAATTTGCTAGTCCAGTCAGCCGGCACATTTTGTCGCCGCACGATCCCTTGCGTTTCCGCATCGAGCCGGAACAGCCGCGCCGGATTTCCCACGCAACTGAAACTGGTGAAACGAGCCTGCGATATATCAATCGCCCAATCCGTTTCCTGATAGAACGCGTTGCGAGTTCGGTCATAGGCCGCCTGGATTTTGGCATCCGGCACCGCATCAACAAGCGCGTTGATCCTGAAGGCCGATAGCCTTCCGACGAAGCGCACACGCCGGAACAACGTTCCCCAGAAAATGGTCAGGTCATTGGCCGTGGAATTGCTCACCGTCACATCCGACAGAATAGCCGGGCCAAATTGACAACCGATGGCCTTGCAGTTCTCGATCAGGACATTCGTGACCTGGAATCGGCGGGGATCGGATTTCCATATGGAAAAAGGAAATTTGTCCAACACACCCTTGGGCCTGTGTTCGGACAAAAGGCAATTGTCGAAACTGCAGTTCCGGAAAATCGTGTCCTTGATGTCCAGATCGGCATTTTTGTCCTTCAAACGAGAGAACGTCTGCCCCTCAATCAGCTGCATGCCTTGCCCTTTCCGAAACAGACCTCAAACAGTTTACCGGACCACCGTCGCATGCCGGTAAAATAAGCCATGCGATCTTTCTGCATCGTGTCAGATGGCCATTTCTCAAGCCTTGGCGCTGAATACGATTTCCATCCGCGACTGAATGGACCTGATCTGCAGCAATCAGGCGCCATTGCACCACCGACAGCGGCTCGCAGTTCTCGCCGGCACGCCGCGATGCCCCGGAAAAATACCTTAAATCGCAGCCGGGATGGAAATCGGCATCCCGACACATTGCCGCGGCCTCCTTGCCGGTCATATTGGCCGTGATCGAGACGGGGAAACATCGCAGCCATGCAAGACACAAGAGACACATCCGGCCAACAGCAATGGACGCTGGCCGATTTTCTTTGCACCTACCGTTATTGGGCGCTGTTCCTGGCATGGCTGCTGGTGGCTGTGAGCGCCCAAAGTTTCAGCATCATCATGCCGGTGATCGCGTCGACGGCCAACCTCAGCTATGCATATGTCGGCCTTTATTATTCCGGCTCCAGCGCCGGCTGGATCAGTGGCGCCTTCATCGCCTTTGTCGTGGCGGGCCGCTCGGCCAGAGCGGCACTTGTCTTTCCGATGGTCATCTGCGCCATCCTGCTGGCGATCTTCATGTTCATGCCATCCATGTGGGGCGCGCCATTGCTCCTCATTCTGCTCGGGTTTTCCATGGGCACCGTGACAGCATTGTTTCCGTTGGCAACGGCCGTTTTTCTCGTTGGCGGCCGCCCCGGCAAGATCGACTTCGCCTGCGCCATGGCGCTGCTGTCGACGGCATTGTTTCTGTCCTTCATCGGCCCGACGTTCGCATCCCTTTTCTTCGAGCTGTTGGGCGCGACATCCGTCATAGCCGCAATGCTCGCCTGCGTGATTATCGCCACCCTGCTGATCGTGCCGGCGGAAAACCTCGCTTTCGACGACGCGCCGCGCCAACGCCATCAGCCGCTTGCGCCACGCCGGCGTTCGCCCGTCATGGTCGCGATCATCCTCATGGCTGGACAGATTCTCTGGCTTGCACTGATCGGCGGCGCCGGTTTTTTCGGGATGAACGTCTTCATGTCAAACGAACCGTCCGCAACAGCGCTGCTCTTCTCGCTTCTGTTGCTGGTGGTCTCGATCGGCGTCGTCATCTATTTCCTGTATTGGGTCTATCGCATCCATGGCGAACTGGCCAGTGCACAGGCGTCGCAACGGCTGGTCTCGCCACTGCCGGCCATGTTCATCGCCATCCTCGTGCCGCTCGGCCTGCCCGTGCTCGTCATCACTTTAGGCGAACTGCTCAATGACCGCGCTGCGGACAAGGGGCAGCAACGTCCCCTGTCAATCGGCTGGCTGGCCTTCTGGGCGTTTTGCGTGCCGCCGATCGCCATGGCGATGATCCAGAATGCCGCAAACAGGAGCTATGCGGAAAGCGCTACAGGGGCCTGAACATCCGATATTTCTGACAGTCTGCAGGAGCGTCCCGTAACGTCGTCGGCATCGCTTCAGCGCCACCGTGGACATCCCGCACCACTGTCACATTTCTCCTTGAACCACCCTGCTGTTGATGAAAGCATGCGACCTAGAAAGCCTGTCATATTTGATAACTAGAACGAGGCGGAACGGCTTCGACAGGGGCCTTTTATAAATGGAGAGAGATATGTTGAAGAGATTGAAGACCGGGCTTCTGACCGTATCGGTCCTGGCCCTTTCCACGGGCGCAGCACTTGCCGATTTCGAACTCAACATCCTGCACATCAACGATTTTCATTCGCGCGTCGAAGAGATCAACAAGTATGACTCGACCTGCTCGGACAAGGAAAAGACCGCACAGGAGTGCTTTGGTGGCGCTGCCCGCCTGAAAACCGCTTTCGAACAGCGCCGCTCCGCCCTTTCCGGCAAAAACGTGCTGTCGCTCAATGCCGGTGACAATTTTCAGGGATCGCTGTTCTACTCGACCCTCAAGGGCAAGGCCGAACTCGACGTCATGAACGCCATCGGTTTTGACGCCATGGTGGTCGGCAACCACGAATTCGATGATGGCGAAGAAGCGCTTCTGCCCTTCCTCGAAGGCGCGCAATTCCCGGTTCTCGGCGCCAATGTGAAGGTCACGCCGCAATCCACGCTCGGCGACCGCATCAAGCCCGCGACCGTCGTCGAAGTCGGCGGTCAGAAGATCGGCATCATCGGCGTCGTCACCACCGACACGATGGAAATCGCCAATCCCGGCCCGAACGTCACCATTCCCGATGATGTCGCCGCCATCGAAGGCGAAGTCGCCAAGCTGAAGGCCGAGGGCGTCAACAAGATCATCGCGCTCACCCATGTCGGCTACAAGCGCGACCTCGACGTGCTCGCCAAGATCGCCGACATCGACGTTATCGTCGGCGGCCATTCGCATACGCTGCTGTCCAACACCGACCAGAAGGCCGAAGGCGCCTACCCGACCTTCGTCGACAATGCCGGTGGCTACAAGGTCCCGGTCGTCACTGCTGGCGCCTACAGCAAATATCTCGGCGATGTCGTCGTCACCTTCGACGACAATGGCGTCGTGAAATCGGCAACCGGTAACCCGATCCTCGTCGACAAGGCGTTTGAACCGGACCAGACGGTCGCTGCAATGGTCACCGAACTCGCCAAGCCGATCGACGAGCTGCGCAAGAAGGTCATTGGCCAGTCTTCCGACAAGATCGAAGGCGACCGCACCGTTTGCCGCGCCAAGGAATGCTCGATGGGCAACCTCGTAGCAGACGCCATGCTCGACGCGGGCAAGGGCCAGGGCATGACCATGGCGATCATCAACGGCGGCGGCCTGCGTGCCTCGATCGCTGGCGGCGACGTGACCCAGGGCGACGTCATCAGCGTCCTGCCGTTCCAGAACACGCTTGCCACCTTCCAGCTTTCGGGCGCGGACGTGATCAAGGCGCTCGAAAACGGCGTCAGCCAGATCGATGACGGCGCCGGACGCTTCCCGCAGGTCGCCGGCCTGAAATTCTCCTTCGACAAGTCGAAGCCTGCCGGTTCCCGCGTCAGCGACGTTCAGGCCAAGGAAGGCGACAACTTTGTCGCCATCGATCCGGCCAAGACCTACGGCGTCGTCTCCAACAACTTCATGCGCGCAGGCGGTGATGGATATGCGTCCTTCAAGACCGGCGCCCAGAACGCCTATGACTTCGGCCCCGACCTTGCCGACGTAACCGCCGCCTATGTCGGCGCAAACGCCCCCTACAAGCCCTACACGGATGGCCGCATCACCGACCTGACACCTGCCGACTACAAGCCGGCACCGAAGGCCGATGCCGCTCCGGCAGCGCCCGCTGCTGCTCCGGCTCCGGCCACCACCGCACAGGCTCCGGCAGCAACCCCTGCCCCGGCTGCTCCGGCCCCGGCAGCGCCCGCTGCAACGACCACGGCTCCGGCCGCTGTCGAGGCGCCCGGCCAGACC
>NZ_WIXI01000003.1 GCF_009617585.1 Endobacterium cereale
ATAGACTGCACTCCTGCGCTTATTGATATGCTTAAGTTCAGCGGGTATCCCTACCTGATCCGAGGTCAAGAGCAAATATATGGACTTGATGGGGGCCAACACAAGCAAGCAAGGGGCGCAAAATGTGCTGCGCTCCAGGCTAACATGCCGGCTGCCAATTGATTTAAGGCGAGTCTTACGCAAAAGAGCGCGGGACAAACACCCAACACCAAGCAAAGCTTGAGGGTACAAATGACGCTCGAACAGGCATGCCCCATGGAATACCAAGGGGCGCAATGTGCGTTCAAAAACT
>NZ_WIXI01000010.1 GCF_009617585.1 Endobacterium cereale
ACTCGCGCACTCCTGCGCTTATTGATATGCTTAAGTTCAGCGGGTAGTCTTACTTGATTTGAGATCGAGTTGAACAACACATAAAGTGTCGTAAAATCCTGCATCAGTCAGCAATGAGGACAATTATCCTTTATGTTAGCTGCAGCAATAGTAATAATCCTGTTTGACGAGGACTAAATAGATATGCTTTTAGCTCAGATAAAAGTCCAGCTGCACCTGCATTTCAAGCCGCCCGCCTACCGGTGAAGGTTGTTGGGATAGCTCAAGTCCACCCTCCTTTTGAAAAAACAAGAGGAGGTTGAGGTGTTTACTGATACTCAAACAAGCA
>NZ_WIXI01000004.1 GCF_009617585.1 Endobacterium cereale
ACTAGCAGTATCCTGCGCTTATTGATATGCTTAAGTTCAGCGGGTATCCCTACCTGATCCGAGGTCAACCTGGAAAAAAGTTTGGTTGATCGGCAGGCGCCGGCCAGTCCTACAAAGCGGGTGACAAAGCCCCATACGCTTGAGGACCGGACGCGGTGCCGCCGCTGCCTTTCGGGCCCGTCCCCCGGAAGGAGGACGGAGCCCAACACACAAGCCGTGCTTGAGGGCAGCAATGACGCTCGGACAGGCATGCCCTCCGGAATACCAGAGGGCGCAATGTGCGTTCAAAGACT
>NZ_WIXI01000005.1 GCF_009617585.1 Endobacterium cereale
AGTTTTTGAACGCACATTGCGCCCGCCAGTATTCTGGCGGGCATGCCTGTTCGAGCGTCATTTCAACCCTCAGGCCCCCAGTGCCTGGCGTTGGGGATCGGCACAACCGCCCTCCGGGGCGGCGCCGGCCCCGAAATCTAGTGGCGGTCTCGCTGTAGTCCTCCTCTGCGTAGTAGCACAACCTCGCACTGGAACGCGGCGGCGACCATGCCGTGAAACACCCCACTTCTGAAAGTTGACCTCGGATCAGGTAGGAATACCCGCTGAACTTAAGCATATCAATAAGCGGAGGA
>NZ_WIXI01000031.1 GCF_009617585.1 Endobacterium cereale
GCTGATAATTATATGGCCGCCCTCAAGCTTGCAGCGACGAGGATATGGATCGCCTCAGCTAATGAGTCTGTGTCCTAGGACAACGAGTGGGCACGCAACTACGGGTCCAGGATCGGCCCCAGGGACGGATGACGCTTCACCGCACAAAAGACGATTACCGCGGCCCTCGGCGTTATGTCCGCTACCGCACGAATCCGACTGCGAGGAACTTTGGGATGCCCCGCCTGTTCGCTACTGAGATCGGATAGTTGATTTCATATGACCAACCCACGGAGAAGCAACATGGCCAATCAGGGCGGATCACACGAACAGCACGTCAAGGCAGGCGAACAGAGCCACAAAAACACTGGCTCGCAGAAGAGCGCCTCCTCCGGCGAAAACCAGGGTTCTGGAACCCGCGGTGGCTCGCACGAGCAGCACGTCAAAGCAGGTCAGCAGAGCCATAAAAATTCTTGACCAGATTGCCGAGAGGCGCGCTAGCGCGGGCCTTTGTCGGTTTTCTACGTAAATTTCTCGCCGCAGACGCAGTACGTGGATGGCTGTAGAAAACGCGTGGCGGCTCCTGCGCTTCAGGTTCGAATTTGCCCAACCTGATGCCCATCGGCGACAACAAGCATCTTGCTCATTTTGATAAGGACCTCAGATGCGGAAGTCTGATCAAATCACCGCTCCGCCTCGAAAACTAAAGTTGGAAGTAACCGGGCCTCAGCCGACGCTCCCGCTTGCTAGCTTCGTTGCCTTTGCCTCACTTGCTTCTGCGATGGCTGGAGTCTTTGTATGGATAGTGATCTATGGTGCCGCGGGTGGCTGACGCAGATATTCAATCCATGACGCGACTATACCAGTTCGCAACTCGCCGGCCACAGAGATGAGCTACGGTAGAAGTGAGCTGCCTTGCACGAGCGAAACAGCGGCTTCAAGAACGTCGCTCTTTCGCCCTGGCACATAAGAAATCGAGTATCTGGTAGGCAATGCAGCTTTCCCCGGTGCCACCAGTCCGCTGCCTCGATACACCCGGGACGAAGAAGCCTCAGTGGGCAACTAGAGATCCAGTTTCGATTGTCTCATCCATTGATCTTCTTCCAAATTGCTCGCTCGGGCGAGCTTTTTGCTCAAAGGACCAGATATGCCTAAGTTGTTTCTACTCTTTCTAATCTCGGCACTGAGCAGTTGTAGTGTCACTGGCAGCGGGAAGCCCGTGGCAGATGGTATAGCTCCCATACCCGGCAGCATAACTTACGGAGGGCAACCTCGTACCAAACTGTCGAAATCGCCAGTCGGAACTGGTTTCAGCCACGAATTCTATAACCAGACCGGTAATCGCGTGGTCGAGCGATATGTAATTCAGCCAGATCGATCGTTGAAGATTACGAGCCAGGAAATCATAAACCTACCCGAGAACGACAATTAATGTAGATCGGTCAAATGCAGGAGAGGATAGGCAGCGGCTCACCTCACCGAGTCTACAACCGCCTCCTCATTCTTGCAGCGAGCTGTGCTGTTCTGTGTGTCAATAGCGCCGGCAACGGTAGCCTTATCTCGACCACCGAACGCTCTACCGATCTCTCCATATCCAAGGGCGAACTTTTGACGCACTTCCGACATGAGCAGCCGGCGGGCGGTAACCACTCGCTTTGAAGAGCAGCGACCAACGACGTCCGGATAGCTAACCTTAAGTTCAAGGCACCTTTTCTTAATGTAAGTTACCTCTGCTCGAACCCGTCGATTTGCGACGTGCAACTGGTAGGCTCGAACATGTGCATCGAAATAGATGGTGGCCAAAGTCCAGCGAGGGGCGTGCTCGAGTGCAAGAGGCCTGGTAGCCTTTTTTGAAGCTAAGCGTTGAGCGGCACGTGCCAGCCTTTTCTGGCGCTGCTTATGGTCATGCAACAAGCGCGAATGATAAGGCGTAATGTCTATTCTTTTGAGGGTCATCGCATACATCTTGGCGCAGATAATCCGGCCCTGAAAAGCCAGACACCGTCGGATGAAGAAAAGCGAGTTCGCTCCGACGCTCCACTGCGTCGGACGAGGTCTCAAGAATTACGATCCAGCCGCATGGGAGCCAAGGCTCCGAGATCGCCTCTTTTAGATGCATATTGGAGAGGCTCTTTTCAAGTGAAACGCGCGGTGATCTCTCAAACTTTCAGCCGTGTTCCGCTATGATGAGTTTGGCTATACGGAGTGGGTGTTCTCGCCACCCTGATGTTACTTTGCTTGCGTGGGCCGGAGCGGGATATGGGGGAAGCGACCGTCCACCGGTCGAGAAAGCCGGAACCGTTTCACCGTCGATCACGCCGACGTCCAATGCAGCGACGAGTAGCGGCACCGGAACCCTGAAACCAGCAAATAACGACCCACTCGTAGAGCGGTATCCTCGCACGCTTAGTGAAGGGTCGGACCAATGGGGTATTTTGGGTGCTTCGCATGGAAAGTCGTGAGCAGTCTCAACGCCCGCGCAGCGACATCCTCGGCAAGTTGTATTTCGGACAAAGCGAGATCGGCAGCAACCGCGAGGATCGCGCTACCGACGGAGCGCATAGCTAACTCCAGACCGTCGTCGCCCTCATCGCCTGCCCAACTCGCATTGCGCTCAAGTGTCACCGCGATCTTTTCCAGGACAGCTTGCCGCAGCGGTGCAGGCAGATCCCTCAGCATCGGACTATTCCGGGTAACGTCGCTGTTCGTCGGCATTTCGATCCTCCGGTTTTCGGTTAAACAAAATGCGCGCCAAAAAGATGCGTAGGCTACCGGACACTGCCTGCGTTGCCGCGAGCTTACGGCCGATTCCTGGCGGGAGCGTAACGCTGGTGACCTTGCGCTAGGTTCCGAAAACATCGACCCCTGCTTCGTGCGGTGAAGTGGTGAGAAATGATTCTGGATATCGATATCGTGCTTGATTGGCAGCAGCGCGGAATGAATGCCCGTACCCTTGGCTTTTCCTCCGAGGACTGTCCGCAGAAACGTGGCATTGACCACTCGGGTGATCCCCATGCACATGCAAAGACTGATGCGTGGGACTTCGGGTGGGCAATCGAACACGCTGATCGCACATCGCGAACCATCGTCACCCCTCCAGTGTTTTGGCCATCGTTAAGGCCTGGATCGTGAACTGGGCCTGCAGTGGTCCAGTGGTCCCGACGAGGCTGGTCGACCAAACAGCGGTGGAAGAAGTTTGACATCGCGGGTGAATGCGCCCTTACGGTCCAAGACCAGGCAGAAAAACCTTTCGGACCTAATGAAACTATCTCGTCCGCGACCTGTTCGCTGACATGAGGCGTTCGGTCCGCCTTCCGTGCTGGATACATGAAAAGCATCTACCGGGCGCCTCTCCATTGACGAACTCCAAATTGGCCCGCTCAGGCGGGCCTTTTTTGTCAGCGTGCCATTGCTACCACCCGCCGTCTACAAGATGTTAGTGCGAAAATTTATTCGGACCGAATGGCGTCCTTCGCATCCATCCGACGCGCTTTGTCCGCGCTAATCATACTTGGGATCATTATTCGGTTTTCGATGTTCGGCTGGAGGTGACAAGGAGACGATCATGAATTTGACGGCGACCGGGGAATTATTCTTAGCCCTGCGACGGATGCTTATAGAGCACGAGCTTCTGTTGGAGCGCAGAAACCGCCTCCAAGACTAATAGTCGGCTGGGACCGGTTACCAACGTCACACGTTTTCTGAAAACGTGGATCGGATAGCCGCCTGCCCGGCACAAGGCCACGTCTAACAAGTTTCAACAGGTTGCCTTCGCTCCGGAGTAAACGAGTCGGATGCAGGCCCCTGACTGCAAATAATTTGCGGCATGGCAATTTATTCGATGTTGGGTTCACGTGCAGCAGGTGTGCTATATTCTCTAGCCCAACACTGGTCGATTAAGTTCAAAGGAAAGGCCTTGCAATTAAGAAACCGCGCACGACTTATATACGTAGTGACAGCTTGTCTGTAGGGCGCTGTTACCAAGGGTGCAAAACCTTGCCCCAACAAAGGAGGACGATATGTCTTCCAAATCAGCCACTGCCGCGCTTAGCAAAGCCAATTTCACCCTGATTAGGGAAGTCTTGCGAGATGCTGGTCTTCGGGGCGTGGATTCACTCGGAAGCTCAGATGTGAAACACGGTGCGTTGATCTTCCTTACTGCCGAGTTCGGCCCCGGCGTTCGAACAAGAGGCGCACTCCCCGAAGCTATCTTTCCGCGAGGGGGGCCGGTTTCTGTTGTCCGGCCTTTGAAAGAACAAACGATACACCGTTGGACCGACGAAGGTGGTCAGTAATGGGCATTTCGTTTCCGAATTCAGCCCGCAGCTTTGACGGCAAGAACCGATGTGTACGTTTCACCGGCTATGACGGGATGCTCGAAATAAAGTTCTACTTGTCAACCGAAGTTCTAGCCTCCGAGAAATCTCAACGGAGTGTGAGCGAAGGTGAATATCTCACGTCTTTTGATACGCTTCGGCCAAGAATTCTGAAAGCTGCAACCTCTGCCTATTCCATCAATCGAAGCCGCAGCATCATGTTGGACCTTACGCATTTTCGTTGAGCATACCGTGATCCAGAAAGGATATGGACGTGCATCATCAACCCAAGTCGGTCCCTCTGGTCCAATCAAGTTTAGCGAAAACCGTACATGTCAGCGAATTCGCAAGAAGGTTTCGGTTGGATCACGCCGAAGAAAACCGGCTACGCAAGCTTCTGGGTCCGATCGCCAAGGAAATAGACCTGCTCAGGAATGCCGGCAGATAGCTGGCGCTATCACCGGATATGCTCACCCAAGGATTGTTATGACCATATGTAATTTCGTCTCGATTATAGTTGCTCCAGACAGATGGAATGTTCGCGTCGTCGAACAAGGTGTCATGATCGAGCGCGAGTTTCTGACTGAGTCCCACGCCCTTGCATGGGCGTCCGGTCAGCGCATTAGGTTGAACCTGCCGAACTTAACGATCCCATTTCCTGATCAGATGCGCACGTCTAGCTAGGCAAGACCTCTGCCCCATAAGGATCGAGATCCCGCAGTTCGACGAGGAGCCGATCGATGTCACATGGGATCCAAAGAAGAATTTGAGAGAACGTCGGCGCCGCTGGTCGTCGCCTGAACAGCTCTGACAGCGGTTTGATTGGGGCCAGTTCCGCCTTTCACGATACGGTGTTCGCAACGTGACCATTCGCGCCAACCTCTAAGCGTCGTCCCCCGTAAAAATAATAGTACTCGTCTCCTATTACCGCAGGAGAAATCAATGATTGAGTACGAAACTAAGACGCCGCAGTTCACCAGCGATCGCGCTGCTGTATATGAATTCGCGAAAAAATATCGAGTTGGCGTTGACGATGCTGAGCGAATTTATCTTAAGATTGGTGCTTTGGCGACTGAAGAACAGTTTCTCGCCGAAGCGAAGCTCCCTGCATCGAAAATGACGACGTCGATCGACAAGGTCGCGGATGCCCGATGTGCACCGTGCAGAATTTTGTCTCGTACAACACCTACTAGGAGCGAACTCCGGTTCGATTTTTCCAATGAGCACCAGACACGTTGAGAATCCCAAAGGCGCAGACTTACCGTCAAGCCAGCGACTGCTGAATCGATACAGGCAGTATCTTCAGTTCGCGGACATGAAGATTTCGGCGGGCGACCGTATCGGCGCGGAAAATGACTTCCAGCACGCCGAGCATTTTCTTCGCAGCGCTGCAGAACAGAAAGATACGGATCAAATATGACTGGATCAGTTGCCTTCGCCTCTCCAGGCGGAATCTCAGAAAAAGCCTGGCTCAAGATCCTGTCTGGATACCGCAAGCCCACATTAAGTCGTAGCTTCTATGAGCTTGCAGTGACGCTTGTCCCCTTCTTGCTTCTGTGGGGAGCAGCCTGGATCGCGATTCATTTCGGCTACTGGATTGGACTGATCCTAGTGTTTCCGGCCGCCGGGTTCTTGCTCCGGCTGTTCATGTTGCAACATGACTGCGGGCATGGATCGTTTTTTGGAAAGCGCCGTTGGGACGACTGGACGGGACGCGCTATCGGCGTTCTAACGCTCACACCCTACGACTACTGGCGTCGGGCGCACGCTGAGCACCATGCCTCTGCGGGAAACCTTGACGAACGAGGCGTCGGCGACATCACGACGCTGACCGTGGCTGAATATCGAGCTCTACGCCCACGCGGAAAATTGGGCTATCGCTTATACAGGCACCCCTTAGTGATGTTCGGATTAGGCCCAGCTTTTTTGTTTTTGTTCAAGCAGCGCCTTCCCTTCGGCATGATGCGATCGGGCGCTTTACCCTGGCTCTCGACAATGCTTACAAACGCCGCTGTCGCAGCATTAGCCGCGTTCTTGATCTGGGCCGTCGGTCTGGTGCCGTTTCTTTCGATCCACTTGCCAATCGTGCTCCTAGCCGGCTCAGCTGGCGTGTGGCTGTTCTATGTCCAGCACCAGTTCGAAGACACCCATTGGTCCAAGCCACCGGAATGGGCTTTTCCGCATGCCGCCATGCATGGCGCCTCGCATTATGATCTGCCGCGGCCGCTGAGATGGATCACCGGCAATATCGGCATGCACCATGTGCACCACCTATCCAGCAAGGTGCCGTTTTACCGACTGCCAGAGGTTTTGAGGGATTATCCGGAACTGGCGGATCTTGGCCGCATTAGTCTGGGCGAAAGCATCGCTTGTGTCAAACTCATCCTTTGGGACGAGGTTTCGCAGCGGCTGATCTCCCTTGAGGAGGCGAAAACGCTCCCGTAGGGCAGCTCCAACGGTTTGCCAATTGTACGGTCACGGACCCCAGTTCCCGCTGCAACCTGTACGGGCGGACCAGTTAGCATTGACCTGAACCCGTTCAGTGTCCCAAACTTTGCGTTGGAGGTACGAGCACCTGGTGTAAATCCGTGCACCCCGTCCGGACCAGGCGATCAACGTGGCTTCGGCGTCGGATTTGGCGTCGACCCTGGTCACAGAGGAAAGCATCGCGACAAGCGCGAGCACCATTCCCAGTCCGGCGAGCCAGCCCTTCAGCTTCGCCAGGATCATACCGGAGCTTACTTTCGACACTTGGTGTTCCACCAGCACTGGATGACGTCACGGTTTTCCGTAAACGCTGCCATGCGGCGGCGTTGTAGAGGTGGCCCTCGTGGACTTGGTTGCGGGTGCCGAACTTGAACCGGCGACCCCTTGGTGAGCCAAGTAAGCTGCCGAGCTGTCCTTCTCCGCATTATTTGGAATAACTGCACTCGGTACTCATATGAGGCCATGAGCAGCGGCCACCGTATGCGGCGATACCTTCACCGCCTCATCTCAAGGAGACAATCATGACAGAAAGAGAAGACGCCTCGGCGCCAGCGTCAGCCTATGAACCAAAGGTTTTACCAAGAAGTTCAGGATCACCCTCGAGGAAGCAGCCAAGATCATTGATCAGTACGGTTCCGCGTTAAATGCCGCGAAGCATTGGTAGCGCCGTCGCTGCCATTTGTTCGTAGTTGGTTCATGTGCGTACCAGGATCTATCGTCCAATTCGCATTTCCCATTATCGCGGTTCTGATGGATCGGACGATGACCGGCTCCATCAGTCACATGAGATAGCAGGCTCTTGGGAACCTCTCAGACCATGATCAGTTTTTATAGACTGACATGTTCAGGAGGCTGTTATGGTTGCTTCGTTTCTTTTGAGCGGTTTTGTAGTTATCGTGCTTGCATGTCTCGGCATCTGGTTCGCCAAAGGCTGGAATGACGATGGTACTGTTTGTCGAGATCGTGAGGCAAAACGCGAGCAGTGGCGTAATCTACAGGCTGAGCGCGCCGAGTGGCGTGATGCGTCACGCCATAGCTAGCCAGTTACAACAAGACGGCTTGTGTAGCAGCGTTCGCCGCTGAGGTAAAAGACACCATAACAACATGTTGGGCAGTCCGCTTAGAGCGGCGTGCCGGCCTTTTCATCGGAACAGCCGAAGACGGTGGTAACCCTGAGCCGCGGTTTGTTTATCACATTGACGGGATTTGAACCGGTGCCCCGCTATTTCAAATTCGCACAATACCAATGGTTTATGGATCCACGCGCTGGAGCGGAGCGATGCGAAGCGGACCAGTCAAAGGGCTCGGACAATCATCTGGAGCAAGCTCCCTGGAGCGATCTCGAGAGGTAATTGGGCGGGATTTGACAAGGATGCACGATGGTCGCAGCTCTAAAAGTACCGGGGCAGCAAATAAAGAGCCCCTGTGTTCTCCGCAGGCGCAGAGGCCATCGAACCGTCTCCCGGAAACCGCAATGAATAGTGGAGGGATAGGGACGTCATTGAAAATCAGTGCATATGGAGTGGACGGCCACAAATTTTCGCGACTGCTTCTTAACCGGCCACAAGCGCGCGTATCTTGGTCACGATATGATCGATTTCGTAGGGCTTGGGAAAAAACGGGACGCCCGTTGGCAAGACAGTGGCTTCGGGAATGCCCCTGCCAGAAGTAACGATGATACCGATTGGCGGCCATCGATCCCGGACAAATGCGACAAGCTTTAGGCCATCCATCGACCCTGGCATATCAATATCAGTGAATATCAGCCTAATTTCGGGGTGGTCCTCAATCATGGCAATCGCGCTGTCAGCACAATCGGCCTCGAAGACCTCGAAACCGGCAGATTGAAGCTCATCAGCGATACCGAGCCGAATGAGGGCCTCGTCTTCGACCACGAGGACGGTGATTTTTACAGAATGCATGAGCCATGTCTTTGCTGTTGGAGCGGTTTGGCTCTGCTTCAAGCCAACAACGTTTGAATGTCTGATATCGTACCAAATAGTCTCGGGGTTCGTTCGTTCCAGTAGCTTTCAGACATTCTTGAAATTATTCCCGAGCTCGCCGATCGATCCGCGCCTCGTCGTCAACTGAGCGCCCAGATCGTTAGCGTATCCTTGATCTCGTCCCTGCTGTAAAAAAAACCGCTCAATTGGTTTGTCGCCTGGCTATTCGCTGATGGTCGTTCGCATGAAGGAAGATAGGTCTCGAAGTAGCTCTCACCTGAGCAAGAGGTCCCATAATGAATTACGCCACATGCAAATCCCGCATCGCCTTCGCCATGTCCTTCGACGGTGGCAAGCCGAACAGCCGGGCATATTCCCGACTGAACTGGTTCGGGCTTTCATACCCCACCTCGAACGCGATCGAGGTAGCACTGCCCTGCCCCGCGATCAGTTGCGAGCGGGCATGAAGAAGGCGAATGCGCTTCTGGTACTGTAGGGGACTGAGCGCCGTAACCGCTTTGAAGTGGCGGTGAAACGCCGAAACGCTCAAGGCCACCATTTCGGCCAGCGCCTCCACCCTGATCTGTTCGGCGAAATTTCTCCGGATCCAGTTGATGGCAACACCGATGCGGGATAGTGCCGTGTCCGGCGAGGCAATATCACGCAGCATCCATCCAAGCGGCCCCTGAAGGACGCGGAACAGGATCTCGCGCTCGTAGGCGGGAGAAAGAACGGCAATCTCGTCCGGACGCTCCATCAGCCGCAGCATTCTGATCCAGGCATCGAGAAGGTCTTCGTTGACGGGAGCGACCGAAAAG
This sequence comes from Endobacterium cereale, assembly GCF_009617585.1. GTDB lineage: Bacteria > Pseudomonadota > Alphaproteobacteria > Rhizobiales > Rhizobiaceae > Neorhizobium > Neorhizobium cereale. The sequence continues at coordinate 9,544 of NZ_WIXI01000031.1, forward strand.
CCCGATCCAAACAATGTGCTGCACACATTGACGGGCAGATCGCGAATAAGCCCCGCGACGATGGTCGGATCCAGCGTCAGGCTGACTGCGAGATATGGCGCACCTGTATCCGAAGCATGGATGGATCCTACGGCCGGAAGATCGACGGACATCACGAAATAGGTTGCGGGATCATATCGAAAGGTACGGTCCCCCACAGTCATGGTCTTCGATCCGGTCAGAATCAGGTTGATCATCGGGTCGTAGACCGCCGATAGCTGGTGTTCCGGGATTTCCCCCTGCACCATCGCGACGCGCGGGATACCCGTATCCGTGCGCCTGTTTTCGGCCTTGGCGGCCAACATTCTGAGCTCTTGAAGCTGCGTTTCCATGATCGGACCGTGGCAGAGGCTTCCGGCACGCGCAAGACGAAAGCAGGAATAGGCAAGTTTCAAGGAGGAATGGGTGAGTGCGCGCACCGTGGTGGGCTTAGGTTGGAAACACGCCAAACGCACGGAGACACAAAATGAAGATCGCCATCATCACCGGCAGCAGCAGAGGGCTGGGAGCCTCCACCGCCGTCAAATGCGCCGGACGCGGCATGGGTGTCATCGTCACCTACAACAGCAATCCGGACAAAGCGGCCGAAGTCGTCGCTTCCATCACCGCGACAGGCGGCAAGGCGGTCGCGCTGAAGCTGGATGTTGCCGACAGCCGCTCATTTGCCGAATTCCGCGGCGCCGTTGCCGTCCAGCTCCACAACGTCTGGGGCCGTCAGACATTTGACTTCCTCGTCAATAACGCCGGCTATGGCCTCTACGCACCATTCCCTACGGTAACAGAGGAACAGTTCGAAGGCCTCTTCAACGTCCACCTCAAGGGTCCGTTCTTCCTGACGCAGGCACTGCTTCCGCTGATGGAAGACGGTGGCCATATCGTCAACATGACCAGCGCCACCAGCCGTGTCGCCACATCGGGGGTCGCACCTTACGCCTCGTTCAAGGGTGGTCTCGAAGTGCTGACACGCTACATGGCCAAGGAGCTCGGCGAGCGCCGGATCCGGGCGAACTCGATCGCCCCGGGGGCCATTCGCACCGAGCTTGGCGGCGGCCTGAACGACGATTTCGAAGCAATGCTGGCAGGACAGACCGCGCTTGGCCGTGTCGGCGAACCTGAGGAGATCGGCGGCGTCATCGCCAGCCTGCTGTCGGAAGAAAACCGCTGGATCAATGCTCAGAATATCGAAGTCGGCGGCGGCTACGTCATCTGAACCAGGGATAGCACCATGCTAGATCACGTCTTCATCTCGGTCGCAGACATCGACCGTTCGATCACCTTCTACGAAAAGGCGCTCGCCCCGCTCGGCATCGCACATGTCGTCGATTACGACGGCATGCAAGGCCCTGCCGGGCATCCCGACCTGAAAGGGTTCGGCGCGAACGGGCGGGTGTTCTTCTGGCTCCGTGCGGGCGTGGTCGAAGGCCGCGCTGCCCATGTCGGCTTTGTTGCGAATGGCACGTTGGAAGTCGATGCCGCCCATGCCGCCGCAATCGCTGCAGGCGCTTCGGAAATCCACCCGCCAGGCCCGCAGCTTCACTACGACCCGCGTTATTACGCCGCCCAGGTCAGAGACCCTGACGGCTACAGCCTCGAATTCGTCTACAAGGAATGGCAGCACTGACATGAAGAAACTGATGATTTACGGCGCGACGGGCTATACCGGTCGCATGGCTGCTCACCACGCCACAGCAGCCGGAACCCCAATTGTCCTCGCCGGCCGCACGCGAGCAAGCCTTGCGTCACTCGGTGAGGAACTCGGAGTCGAACACCGGGTGTTCGCTCTCGACGACGACGGCCTGATTGACCGCTCACTGGAAGACATTGCCGTCATCCTCAACTGCGCGGGCCCGTTTGCGACGACCGCCGACATCCTGATGCGGGCAGCAATCCGCAACGGCTTGCACTATCTTGATGTCGCCGCAGAACTGGACGGATATAGTCTCGCTGAAGTGCTTGATGACGCGGCGAAGAGCGCAGGTGTGATGCTTCTGCCCGGCAGTGGTGGCAGCGTCGCGATGCTCGGATGCCTGGTCGGCCATGCCGTCGACAAGGTCGAAAACCCTCGCCGGATCATGGTCGCCATGCATGTCGCAGGCGGTCTGTCACGAGGTTCCGCCGTAAGCGCGATGGGAAGCGTCACCACCGAGACCCTGGAACGGGTGGATGGCAGGCTGGTTGGCCATGCCGCCGGAAGTATCCGGAAGTTCGATTTCGGCAATGGGGCGGTCGATTGTTTTCAGGTCGCTCTGCCCGATCTCATCACTTTGGGGCAGTCGACAGGCATTCCGGACATCGCGACCTTCGTGCATGTCACGGGTGACGGGTTCCCACAGGGCGATCTCTCGAAACTTCCCGACGGTCCGAGCAAAGCCGAGCGTCTTGCAAACCGATATCAGGCTGCCGTCGAAATCACGGACGCCGAAGGCCGGGTGACACGCTCGGTTCTCGATACGGTGAACGGCCACACGTTCACCGCGACGGCGGCTGCCGAGGCGGGACGTCGGGTCCTGGTCGGAGAAACGCGTCCCGGTTTCCAGACCCCAGCAGGTCTGTTCGGCAATGGATTTGCCGAGACGATCGCCGACACCACGATCATCGACATCTGAGGTGCCTGTAATGCAGAAGCTGGTCGAGAACTTCATGGGAGCCACGAATGCCTTCGACATGGAAGGGACGCTTGCCCTTTTCGCGCAAAACGCCGTGATCGATGATGTCTCCGTTGGCGACGCGTTCGTCGGCAAGGGGGGTGTCCGCACCTATCTTGAGCGCTTCTTCGTCGGATACAACACGGCAAGCAAGCTTATCTCCGTCAAGGAGCTGGACAGCTTCAATGCCACCGTCCGTCTCGATTTCACGGGCGACTTCGGCCACGAGGTCGGCATTCTCGCGATCGCGGTCAACCCCGACGGTCTGATCGCGCGGATCGACGCCGACCTCGAATAGCAAATCTCGACAACCAACCACCACCATTGGCGCGCCTTGAAGCGCCGATGCCGGAAAGGCTCTCATCCCGTGAGCCTCCGGCAAAGGAAGGACTGAACCCATGACAACGATTTCCACGATCGCCCAGCACACCGCCGACAAGCTCGCCATTGCCGAGGCACTTTATCGATACGCCGCCGGTATAGATCTGCGTGACAAGGCGCTGTTCGCATCCGCACTGACAGAAGATGCCGTTTCGGACTTTCGTCCGGCCGCGGCCAAGGCGGGCTTCGAATATCCCGTTATCGAAGGCATAGACGTGCTCGTTGCAGCCATTTCGACGTCACTCAGCAGTCTGGACACGACCCACACGATCAGCAACCAGCGTGTTACCATCGACGGCAACACGGCGCACCTGGAAGCGCTGGTCGAAGCCCAGCACGTGCCGCGCAGCGACAGCACCCGCCATTACCTCATGAAAAACCGCTATGATGTCGATCTGGTCAGAAGTGGCAACGACTGGCTGATCAGGCGGATCGTCGTCGACAATGTCTGGCGGTCCGGTGACCCGACCGTTCTATCCGTCGTTTAGCGCGGCATTCCGGAACATGCCGTGCTTCATCTGTGATAACAACGCGCCACGTTCCGGACGTTAAGCAGTGCAGGAAGAGCGTCATTCATCTTGAGTGGAATCGAACCATCGACCAGCTCATAATATTTTATAACTAGCTGATTTTGCAGTGTTCCAATGCACTCGGGCCCGAGGCGAGCCACATAAACCGCCATTATAGGACTTTTGGTGTACCGGCTGACCGCCGAGAAGTTGGGCAGGCATCGCTAAAACGATACGAGGCGAAGGTCGCCAGCCATACTAGTCATGGTGTCACCCTCGATACTCGGCCGCGGTGATTGCCGTAATCGCCTTCCCACGGCTTTGCGACAGTCTTTACCTTTGCCGCGGCGGCAGAAAACGATCGGACGACATCTACGCTGTCCTATAGTTGGCCCCTTTCATCGCGACGGACGTGGTAGCGTACCAGGGCACCCTTTGATATTACGATCGCGTCGCAGCCAGTGGACAACGCCGAGCGCAGGTAGACGAGCCCTGGGCCACCGGTACGGAAATCGGTTGGTCCCGCCTCGATCACGATATCGGCGCCGCTCTGCTCTAGAAAATCGGGCCCCGGCTGAAGGACTACCGCGCTGAAAAGATCGACATGGATTGCCGGCGCTGCGATCGATACGGCGTCTATGACCGCAAGGCGCTGGTAAAGAAGTTCGGCGCATCGGTTGAGTTTGTTGAAATCCGTCGTCGCCTCGCGATCGGCTGCGATCGGCGTGGATCTGACCAATGCGAGGCCCGTTTTCCCTGCCTTTTGAGTGCCGGGGTTCTGATCGAGCCGAGATACCAGTCAGCGAAGACGACGGCTCACGAGAACGAGCACGAGCCCGAACGTGAAGACTGGCAGGGGGTAAGCCAGCGCCGTCGGATATTCCCAAGGCCAGGGTGGGACATCGCTGCAGCCACCTGCGCCGGAAAGGCCGCAGGACAGGCCTGCAACAAAGTACCAGAGACCGGCTGCAAACCCGCAGATAGCCATCCCTGAAAAAAGAAACACGCGCCTCATGGTACAATCCTATGGGAAGCAGCTATAGGGCGGCTTTCACCGCCAAGCCCGTACGCCTTAATTCTCGCTCGAATTGCCGTCAGAGGAAGGCAGGACTGCTACGACGGTGATCCGTTCACAGATAACCGGTGTGTCCTCGGTAAAAGGGTTGCCGCTACTTGCGGCGTAGCTTCGATACCAATCACCGATTTTGCTTCGAAACCATGTCATGCTGCGGTCGCCTTCACCGTAAGCGAAAGCAAATTCCTCTGACACCTGGTTGAAGGGGACGATATCGACGGATGAGGTTTCAACGATTGCCCGCGCCTCTCCTCGTCCGTCCAGCAGGACACTGAGAGCACCTTTGTAAGGGATTTTACCGTCGGGAAACTCCCAGAATGGAGAGGATGTGGCTGTCTTGATGCCATCAAGGATCAGGCGCGCGCCCTCGTCAGCTGAAACGGGCGACGAGCCAATCGATATGGGACCAAAACACTGATCTTCTCTTCCAGGCATAGTTTCGGCAATTATCTTGGTACATGACTCGATATCCATCTCACCCCCCGGACAGTTTCGTCGTTGCAGACAGATCCAGTTTGTAGCCGATATGGGTGGCGCTGAATCCGAGCCGATCATAGAAGCGGTGCGCATCCGGGCGCTGCTTATCCGTCGTGAGTTGCATTAAAGAGCATCCACGGTCACGGCTAAACTGGCTTGCCCAGACGAACACTGCTTCGCCGATATGCTCGTTACGTCGACTGCTCAAAACTCTTACTGCTTCGATCTGAGCTCGCTTGGCTCCGCCTCGAGACAATCCCGGTATGAAGGTCAGCTGGAAGGTGCCGACGATTTCACCCTGATCCTCGACAGCACATAGAAACTGGTTCGGATCCGCAGTGATCTCCCGGAATGCTGCTTCGTACTCGACGTAAGCCGCGTCCGTTTGGGCTTCCCTTTCCGCCCCTAAAACATCATCTGCCAGAAGCCCGATAATGGCCTTTAGATCCGCTTCGGTGGCCTGTCGGAAAATCAAATCTGACATTCTTCTCTCCTTTGGACATCAGATCCAACGCTATGCAGCAAATTCGAAAGCGTCATTGCGGTCTGGCCATAATGAACTTCTGCATCTTGAAACGAATGAAGTCCTCACCGTTTCTGTGAACTATTTCCTGTTCAATCACGTCAAAGCCAGCGCGCTCAAATGTCGTCCGCGCTGCGAGACTGGCTTCAGTGTAAAGCCGATCGATCCCGTTCTCTCGCGCATAAGTTTCCGCTGTAAAGAGCAAACGGCTGGCTACACCCCGTCCTCCAAACTTCGGATGCACAAAGAGCATATCTACGTGGCCGTCGGGTTCGAGGTCTGTAAAACCCGCGACTTGGCCCTCCAGCTCGGCTATCCAAGTTGGTTTCTCCATTCTACGGCGTTCCCAAAGATCCCGGTCAACACGCGCCCATGCATCAACCTGCGAGGGGCTATAGTATCTCGAACCTGTTTCCCTGATAGCGGAGAGAAAGACGGAAATTACGTCATCGAGGTCGTTCTGTTGATAGAGGCGGATCATGCGCCGTAGAACCTTTTATGAAGTTGATATGCTTCGCCATAAGCCAGCTCCGCCGCAATCACCCGCGGCGCTCCGCCTGGTCGACGGATGCTGAGTATTCTCTTTGTCGCATCGCCCCAGTATCAGCGACCTCCTAGCCGAGTCACACTCGCCTCCAAAGCATGTGAAGCAAGGGATATGGTCGCCCCTCGGAATCAGTGTCCGATCGCGCTTGCTGCTCGAAGCCTAAAACTTTGTAAAAGCCTGTTCCGGAGATGGACTGCTCGTTCACGTCGACGGTCACTTCGTTCCGGGTCTCCATGAACGAATGCAGAAGGAGCCGTCCGATGCCTTGCCCTCTGCTCGTGGCGTGGACGAACAAGGCATCGACATGATTTCCGGTCGTGCCCATGAACCCATGCGGTACGTCGTCGGCGTCAACCGCGACCACGAAATCGCCGGTCGGTAGGTACGATTTCTCGACTAGCTCAGCGATCTCCGTAAAGTCCTTTGGCAAGAGGAAGTCGTGTGTCGCCTGAACCGAAGTGAACCAGATCTGGAAGTTGCGCGCTAGATCTTCGGCTCTTGACGCCCTCAGAGTGAACATGCGGCCTCCTTGAAAAGGTGCATCGCTGCATACTGCAGAAGGATAATGGTCTTGCCGTCGCGGATGCGGCCATCGGCGATCATAGCCAGAGCCTCTTCGATTGTCGGCTCCAGACGTTCGATGTCTTCACCTTCGTCTGCGTTGCCGCCGCCATCGGAGACTTCATCAGCAGCCGAATAGGCCGCCACAAAGAAGTGCAAGCGCTCGGTCACCGATCCAGGGCTCATGAACGCGTCGAACACTTGTCTCACATCGCTGACGCGGTAGCCGGTCTCTTCCTCCACCTCTGCCTTAATCCGATCTTCCGGTGTTGCCTTGTCCAGAAGTCCAGCGGGTGTTTCAATTAGGAGATCATCGTGCCCGTTGACGAAAGCAGGGTAGCGGAACTGCCGTGTGAGCAAGACCTTTCGGCGTTGCACATCGTAAAGCAGGATCGTCGCGCCATTACCGCGGTCGTACGTCTCTCTGCTCTGCCTCTGCCACTCTCCGTCCGAACGGCGGAAGCTGAAGATCGTCTTCTTAAGGATATACCAGTCGTCCGACAGGGTGGTCACCTGCTCGACCCTAACTCGATCTGCGACAGACATTTACATTCTCCATCAATTTTGCGCGATATTGCACGAATTCGCGATTCGTGCAATAATCGGAGACCGATCAGCGCCAGTGGTGGAACGATGAACTCGACCGACATAATAATTGGCGACATCCACGATGCACCCGGCCCCTAACCAGTGTCTGCGTCAATCAACGCATTCCGCTCGGCGCCTGAATATCCGCGACCTGCTAACTCCCTCACAATGTGAAGGGGGTATTCACCAAGCACTGATGAAAGGTGGATATGGCTTCGCTGCATCAAGGCTTGCCCAGACGTTTCCCCAAGTAGCCATCGGGCTGGGCTACAGTGCTGGGGGCACCCTGTTATGGAAGGCTGTTTGCTTGGGCATGCAGGTCGAGGCTTTAATATGCGTCGCGTCGACAAGACTACGTGACGAGGATCCGAAAGACATACAGGTCCCAACTCTTGTTGTGACAGGCGAGCTCGACCTTTTGCGCCGAGTAAGGACTGGGCAACTGGAAGCGGTGTTCGGCACATCATCCTGCATGGATGCGGGCACGGGTTTTATGGGACTGATAAGGGGCGCGTCGCGGCCCGGTTCCATATTCGGGAATTTCTAGAGGCAATCGAGAGGCCAAATTGACGAACCAATACAGCGTGAAGCCAGGTGCAATTTAGATTGCAAAGGTCTCCAAGAATTCATCTCAAAAGGAAGTCCACATGCTGACCACTGAGCGCAAAGCGCTGCTTCTCGATAGCCTCGGCAAGGAAGGCCGGATCATTGCGAAGGATTTCAGCGAAAAGCTCGGGCTTTCGGAAGACACAATCCGCCGCGACCTTCGAGAGTTGGCAGGTGAAGGACTGCTGCAACGCGTGCACGGCGGCGCTCTTCCGGTCTCGAAGGCACTCGGGGATCTTCCGACACGCCGTAATGTTTCTGCCGATGACAAGGCGGAGATCGCGAAAGTTGCCGCAGGGATGGTCAAGGAGGGACAAATCATCTTCTTGGACGGCGGCACGACGACCATTCGGATTGCTCGCGCCCTGCCGAAAGCGCTAAAGGCGACCGTTGTGACGCACAGCCCTGACGTCGCAACTGCGCTTCTTGACCATCCGGGAGTGGACGTGGAGCTAATTGGCGGCCGCATCTATAAGCATTCGAACGTCTCTGTAGGTTCAGTTGCCATCGAAGCTATCGGTCACATACGCACGGACCTATATTTCATGGGCGTCACCGGCATCCATCTTGAGCACGGTCTTACAACGGGGGACCGTGAGGAAGCAGCGGTTAAGCGAGCGATCTGCCGCCAGGCTGCGGAGACCATCGTGCTCGGTTCGAGGGAAAAACTCGGTGCCGTGTCTCCCTACAGCGTCGTCAGCCTAGATGACATCGATGGGCTTCTCGTGAGCAGAAAATGCCCGGAGGATTTGCTCGGGCCTCTTCGTCAAGCTCCCGTGCAGATCGTAGGCATATCCTCGTGAATTGGATGCTGCAGCTTTGGTTGCCCTCAAGAACGCGTTTCCAAGGAAACGAAGATCTTGAGTGGAGATACCGCGACCCGTTCCACGTTTGATGTCAAGCAAAAGCAGCTTCGGCGCAGGGCCACGCCGCCCTCAATGGGGCGGCTCGGCGGCAATCAGCGCTTCGAAAGCGGCCTCTTCCTCGGCAAGCTTCGCCTCTGCGGTCGCCAGCTCGGCCGCGATCTCGCGGCGCTCGGCCTGATCGATAGATGCTGCAAGTTCGGCACGCAGTTCCTGAATGTGGTCGTAAGTGGTCATCGTCAGCTCCTTTGAATGAAAACAAAGGTCGCCAACCGATAAGGGAGGGTCTGGGTCAATGACGGCCAAAGGCCGCCTACGGGGCGTGGGGGAGCCGATTTCGTGGCGCAGCGGCGAAATCGGGGGTACCGCGCATCATTGACGCAGACCCTCCCGTTCGTTGTAATTGGCTCATGTTGAGAGAGATAAAAAACCTCTCCGTAGTCCGCCCTCTTATCTTCGATCTTTCATGACTGTTATCCGCGAAACTCTTCGATATCATGCCGCCGCCAGCCGAGTTTATGCAGACACCTGGATGGTGGTCGACATTTTCACCGGCCTCCCGATCGTCGTCGGCGGTATCGTCATGGACGGGCTATCAGATGAGCGGGTCAATGAATTGGTTGATGAGCTGAACTACGAGGATCTGGTCTGCGCGACAAGCTGCGGCCTGACCCCTGACCATGACCCTGTTCTACAGATCCTATTTGATCACCTTCGGATTGCTGCTTGGGGCTGTCGCCGGCCTCGTCCTTTATCTCGATCAGACGGATGCAATCTCGCTGCATTGGGCCTTCACGGCCCTGGCATCAATTGCCGCCGTCGCCGGAGTCATCCTCGCGGCCACGGGCGCATTCGGAAAGCCCGCAACGGTGGTACGCTGGGCAGACAATGCGTCGTGCCATGCCGAAGGCACGGCTTACGTGTCGCTGCTCGCCTTGCCGGTCTTTGGTCTTCTGTAGATGTGCCGCCGCGACGACAAGCCTACAGTGAGCCCAATCAGCGAAATGTGGAACAAGCGCAAAAAACGGCGCGCGCGTCGTTCGTTGTAGTCATGCAGATAAGTGTGTCAGTCCCAACGGCGTTCATCGCGGGCGCGATCATCCATTGCAAAGCGCATGGCAGCCGCCCGACTGCACCGCCTGCGGTTCATAATCGTTTCTACGAGATCACGGCGGCGCGCTTCAGGCATCAAAGCGAATACATTTCGAAATTCGCGATCAAGACGCGACGTTCCCCAACCTGTAGTGGACAAGAACCGGCGAATATTGGCCCATATCCAAATGGCGACAACACCGATGCCTGCACCTACGAGAACCGTTTCCAGGATACCCATGATCTACCCCGTCGTCACAACCGACGAATGAGTAGTGCATATCTTCCCGTCTTACGATCTGAGCTTACTACCATGGTTAAGGCGGCAATATTCGTTCTTGAGTTGGCCCTCAGTGCCTTGTCGCAGATAGGTTCTGCTCAACCTCCGATAAAAGCCTGACAGCCTCGAGGACCGTGACGGCCGCTCCTTCGAGATCGGCTGCGATCGTCTCATGATCGCGCTCGATCCGCTCGCCCAACGCGTCCATATCCTGCCAGCGTTCATACGCGACGGCGCGCGAGGCAAGCGCTCTAAACCGCAACGTCTTGCTTAGCTCCTGAAGAACTGCGTCGCGTTCTGAAGCGTTCATTTCGGAGAATATCTTGCGGTTCGATCCGCCAAAATCCTGCGCCATACTCAATACTCCGTGGCTGTTTCGGGACTCCAACTGCAGTTCGTGGAATTCGGTTCCCGTAACGAAAATCGAGCATCGCTAATACACTAACCTGACATTGACTATGAAACCGATGGAACAATGACATGCTGCACTGCAGCCATATGTGTCGCTCGATGAGCAAACATGATGATTGGCTTAGAGCTGCAGAGGAAGCCTGCAGCTATCGACGCGTGTACGCGTTGGCCCAGGAAATATCGATCGAGACCATCGATCTAAAATTAAAATCGGCTGCGGATGATGTCGTCGAGGTGCTGAAGGATGTCGTCGGGTTGGCTCTTGCGCCTTCCGACACTCTCAAGGAGGCGAGGCGGCGCTTTACCGTTCTTACGAACGTCCTCGCTGGCACAACCGAAATGGAACAGTTTGTCATCTCCGCTGGTTCTCCCTCTGAACAGGTAGAGGAACTGCTATGTCAAATTCTGGAAAAGGTCGCGAACAGGACCGCGCACGAGTTGCCGGCAATCAAAACCATGAAGTCCGATACGAGGCCGACAAAGAAGGCGTCTCCAGGGAGATGGTGAAGGACACCATCAAGGAAGTCGGCAACAGCCGCGACAAGGTTGAAGGCGAGTTGGATCACAAGAAGTGAGTGGCCCTAGACCACTCACCCCGCCAAGCGACTTCGTAAAACTTGCGTCCAGTACGATGGTGCGGTCTGCTCTTCAGTCCAATCCCCTTCACCGGCCTATCGAGACCGACGACGTTTTCAGCAAATTGCTGGCCCGTCTGGATGGCGCTGAGAAATCACGCGTTCAGAACCGATAGGCAGCAAAGCGGCCTTGTCCACCCGCGTCGGTTGATCCATATCCGATATTCAGCTGCGCCAGACTCCCGGCACGCTGTTCCCCTCTGGAGGTTTTAGCCTCTCAATTTCAAGGGCCGCGCTCGCGCAGGCCCTTTTTCTTTGTGTGCCAAGACTCGTAATCACGGTTGAGAGAAAATCCCTGACGCTGAAGCTTGCTTTGCATGCCCAAGGATGGCAGAGCGGAGTTCCGGTATCCAATTCAAGGAAAACTCCATGCCGGACCTAACCACCATCCTTATGTTCGCTTCCGCCGCTTTGGTTTTGACGGCCACGCCAGGACCGGACATGCTTCTCATCGCCTCTCGCAGCGTAAGCCAAAGCCGCACAGCCGGTCTCCTCACCTTTCTTGGGATAGCATGCGGTACTTATTGCCACGCCATCGCTGCAGCCCTCGGTCTGGCCCACCTTCTCAGGACTGTCCCAGCGGCTTATGAACTGGTTCGCTGGGCGGGATGCGCCTATCTGTTATATCTCGCGGTCAAGACGCTGCGAGCCGATGCACTCGCCGGTGTCCCAGCCAGGGCAGTGGCGAGCATGTCGAAGCTACGTATCTTTTCCGAAGGCTTGGCGACCAACCTCCTCAATCCGAAAATGGCGCTGTTCGTCCTCGCGCTGTTCCCGCAGTTCACCGCACCGGGGAATGGGTCAATCGTATTGCAGATGTTGGCCTTGGCGACCATCCTAAACGCGGTGGGATTTGCTGTGAATGGCTCGATTATCCTGATCGTTGGACGAGCAAAGAAGGGCGTGAAACTCCCCGCACAGTTTGCTCGCCTGCCGAATTATTTTCTGGCCACGGTCTTCGCAGGACTGGCTTCGCGACTAGCGTTTGCAGGAAAGACCTAAGAAGGAGAGCATCACACCCGCGCGGTTTAAGGTGTGCGTTATGCCGAATTGACGATCGGTTTCTTCGTGTCGGTCCCGTCGTAACGGGACGAGTTGACCTCGCGACCGACACGATGAAACACCAGCTCATCGTCTATCTGGCGATTGAGCAACAGCGCCTTAGCGTCGTGACCCTTGATTTCGGTATCCTCTAGCCGACAGAATAGCCAGGCTTGCAGAAACCGAGCGCGTTGCAGCCGAGACGATCGCCGCCGAGCGCAAGGCGAGGGCGGAGAAAACGATGCGGCTGCGAGCGGCCCGGCTTCAGTCCGAAAGCGATGAAGCCAGCGACGAAGGCAATTGATCATGTCGCCAACTATTTGCGGATAGATCTCGTTGCCTTGGGTATCGCCGTCGTTTCGGTCGCAATCGTCGTGGTGACATGACAGCCGTGGAGCCGTCATGATTCCTTAATTCGACAGAATGAACCAAAAATGGTATCATCCGGCATCGTCACCCAATTGCCAGTGGGCGGTGACGACTGAGAGTTACCACGCTCCCGCCTGCCAAACAGGGAGTACCTTTATGCTTCAGTCAGTTGGCATGCAGCCCGGATTGTCAGATATTCTGCTGGAACGGGCAAGCCGATATACCCCCGATCCGGTCGAGCAGGCAAAGCTTGCAGACCGCACAATTGCCGTCGCGCTCGACAATGTCGATTTCATCGACGACCCTTACCCTCGGCTGGCGCTTTATAACGCCATGCACCGTATCGTGCGGGAGGATCATCTTAAGGTTTCCAAGCCAGCGTCCAGCAAAGCTCAAAGCTAGAAGCTCAGGGGGAGGGGAACTATCCCTTCCCCCTTATGTTCGCTCCGTATGCACGGAGGAACGCATGCCAAGATACTATTTCAATTACCGTATCGCAGGGGAGCTAGAAACCGATCACGAGGGGAGCGAGCTTCCCGACGAGGAAAGTGCCGTGGAGGAAGCCAAGGCGTGCGCGCGAGAAATCTTGGCGAGGAAAGTGCTGGCGAGCGAATTGATCAACGGCGACGTGTTCGAAATAACGACTAGCGCTGGAAAGGTCGTGAGAACCTTGCCTCTCCGTTCGGTACTCAACCTCAAATGAGAAGGCAGCGCCCTATTTCCGGAGTGAAGAACTTCGGCCGCACGGTCGTTGATACCGTGATCTGGCTTGTGTGTCTTTCAGCTGTGGTCGTCACAGGCTGTTTTGTCATGTTGGATTGGTAGACCGGTGGTCTAGTGCATCGAGAAATACGCCGCTGACGCCGCGCGTTGGGCGCGGTAACAATCCTGATCCTCGTCACCTGTCGCTACCTCGGAACCCGTCTGCTCGTCGGGCAGCAACCGCCAGCGCCACTCCGCGATCTGGTTTCCGGTAAGGCCGTGCGACCAAACCTCGGCAACCTCATCGCCTTCGTGGTAACCGACCCAGCGATCCCTTTCAGGCGGCAGAAGCCAGCGTAATTGTTGGTTCAAACGAAATTCCAGACCGATGACAAAGCAATAATTTAGATTGCAGTGTCCGGGAAAAACCTTGGATCGTCAAGTTTCGGCGGTCTTCAATCGCCCGTAGCCTGACGGATCGCGTTCAGGATCTCGACGAGAACCTGCTCTCCGTCCTCTGTAATATGGGCGCGATCGCTATTAATCCGGATCAGGCCAGCTTCGATGAGCTCTTCCTGTCCCTTGCCGCTGGCCTTATGACCGGCTCCGTCGTCCAAAACCACTTCTTTGACCGGCTCGCCGCTGGTCAGTTCGTGATAGGCCGCAAATACGAGGATGGATCGAGCATCGTCAGAGAGGTTCATCTTGAAATCCTAGTTGCAACTTAACTCAAACACCCCGATCCGCGGATCGATCCAAACTAATATCGGAACGATGTGTCGCGCGGCGGGTTGACCCCACGAGCGGATCGTTAAACGGCCGACGATGGACTTCCCCGGCGTTTTGACCGGATAGCAACTCGAACGACGTGCGCTACCGCTGGCAGATACAGGAGGATCCTATGGGTTCGACATCAGACAAAGTTTCCGGCAAGGCTAATGAGCTGACCGGCAAGGCAAAGCAGGCAGTCGGTGACGCCACCGATAACCGCAGCATGGAAGCGAAAGGCGCAGCGCAGGAAGCCAAGGGCGATGCGCAGCAGGCCAAAGGCCATGCAAAGGACGCCGTAAAGGACGTCGTTGATAAAGGCTAATCAGCTTTGTGCTTCCCAGCACTCTGGCCCGCTTTCGAGCGGGCCTTTTTTTGGTCGCGAAGGGGGCCCTGCGAGCTATCAGCACGGCGGTTCCAAGTGCCGTGGAGCAATGGCAGGCGATCTCAGAGTCTTGGCTACCCTCATCTCCGAGTAGCCAAGGTGATTGCTGATGACGCCCAAACGCTCATATTCTTTTTCGGGACCGCCGTAAAAGTCTGCCGCAACTTTCTCAAGTCCTAATCGGTCGATTATCGTGGCGTCGCCTCGGGTCGAACGAATGAGCATCTTACCTTCAAGGGTATGCATGGCGTTCGTAATGCTCGGCCGTCTTACTCCCATCAGGACTGCGAGCGTGTCGTGAGTAACGGGAAGATGCTCATGATCGCTCCTATCATGGCACATCAGCAACCAGCGAGCGACGCGTTGCTCCACGGAGCCTCGCGCGTTCGCGACGGCAGCGCTGGCCGCTTGTACAAAAGCAAAATCTAAATATTTTCGCGCAAACTTTCGCAATGTAGGACAGTGCTGAAGAATGATGGCGAAATCGCTTCTATCCAGACGGAAAGCCTGACCTGAGACAACGATTTGCGACATCAACTGTACTTTCCTCACGTCCGCCAAGTTTGACGCACCCAAGAAACCTTCTAGGCCGACCATGCCAATTTCGATATTGAATTTGCTGCCTAACCTGTACGTCACGGAAGCAATGCCACCTTCAACAAACCATACGTGGCTGGTCTCCACGTCAGGAGACGTCAGCACGTGACCTTGCTCAAGAGCCACGGGTGTCAACAAGGGCTTGATCGTCGTTACTTCTTTCTGCGGCAAGGCCGCCAAGATGAAGTTGCGAAATTTCCCAGCCATAGTTCGACTCTTTGGCCTCCAGCTAGGCAGTTAAAAATAGTGCACCAAACGAAATAGAGCACACCTTCGCTCAGGCAATAATTTGACCCCTCACGAGACGCCCATCGCCTCGCATCTCTCCAAAAACTCGTGCACAACGTGTCCAACGCGTTGCTAAGAGGGCCGACCGAAAATATTCTCCAAGAGACGGGAGAGGGTGATGACGCGTGATCAACGACGAAAATCTTCGAAAAGGCACGCCAAAATGCCCTTAGTCGAGGCATCACCCTGGATGATGACCCATTTTTCTAGACGCGGTCGAGCACTGGAGTGCTGGAGACATTGAAATGGATGAATTGCGGGCAAAATATGCCCTGCTTGTCTCCAAAAGATCCAAACGCGTTCAACACGAACGATTTCATCTAAACCGCGCCGCACCCTTCGTTGCTTCTCGCCCTGGAAACGAATTCAAAACCTAGCCCGCTTCGCAGGTGTTACAGCCTGTTTAGTATTCGTCATCGTCCCAATCGATCGCAGGCTTGCTGCTCGATGGCATAGCTTTGCCGCTATCCCACTCAGCACTAGCTTGTACCCAATGCTGATGGTCCTGTCCCTCCGGTCGGCCGGCCTCTTCCCAAAGCTGATACGAGCGTTTTGCTATCCACTCTTCGCGGTCCGTTCCCATCAATCACTCCTCGTCGATCGGTCGCTACAGCGGATTCGATCGTTGCCCAAAAGAATTGATTTGGCGGAGTTGAACTCGTCGTCAAGCCTAAAATTTGTTGTCGTCTTCGATCATCTGGACGTCGATATTCGCGGGCTCTAGACCTAGCTTGCCAGCTATTGACACTTTCAACGCATCCACATTTGGGAAGAACACATGAGGGTCTGAGACTTGATCCGAAACGTCGGCACCAAGCCGGTCCTTGACATCAAGAACACGAAATTTCTCTCGGCCGTTATCTGCGAAAGCAAAACGTGCGTCAAAGCCAGTACGTTGTGTCATGACCAATGGTCCATCATCAGAGGAGTAGAAGCATCGGCCACTTTCGGCTCATATTCCAGATAGGGCAGAAAAGACGGAAAGACAGGGCTGTCGTAAGGGAGGGACACAATGGCCGATCTCATTGATTAACCCGTTTGGGACCTATCTCAGCATACTGTTTAGGATGCTCGGGCTTGCTGCTGCTTCTGGACATGAAAACAACAGGACAGCCTTGACTGATCTATAAAACCGTTGAACTTGCACCACTAATATCGATCGTGCGTTGTGTTTGTGGCTACGCCGGACATTACAAAATCTTCGATGGAAGCTCTCGCTGCAATCAGCCACTTTCGTCGCCAGCGGCGGCTAGCAAATCCTGGGTTGTCGGTGGTCGAAGGCTATCATCGGCGACTGTGGCAAAGTTGGAGCAAAAAAATCTTGTTCGTGAGCTCGCCTTCAAAGGAGAGCCAGCCCTCGTATTGACCGATAAGGCTAAAGCGATCCTTTCAAGCAATTAGAAGTAACTAGAAGAAAAGCTAGCCTCAGACATCTCCAGAGCTCCGGCGGTTGGTGATTTCCGGCGGCCCTGCTTTGCTATCGCTCGCATTCCATGCCGAATTTAGCGCGTGATCGCCAAGATCCAACCGGGAACAGAATTCGCCCTGTCCAGTTTACTGCAAAACCGTGGAGGACGAACGTGGCTGCACATCGCGCGCAATGGAAAGGTCATCTTAAAATCGGGGAGCTGAGCTGCGCCGTTGGTCTGTACACTGCTGCATCGACCTCTGATCGCATCAGCTTCCACATGATCAACGAGAAGACCGGGAACCGGTTGAAACGCGAATTCGTTGACAGCGAGACCGAAGAAGTCGTTGAACGCGACAGCCAAGTGAAGGGCTTCGAGACCGGCAACGGCGATTATATCATGATCGACCCTGAGGAGGTCGCAGCCGTTATTCCCGACTCTGACAAAATGCTGGAGGCGGAGGCCTATATTCCGTGCGGCAAGATCGATGACGTCTACTTTGACAAGCCTTACTATCTGGTCCCGGTGGACGATGCGGACCAGGACGCATTCACCAGCATGCGCGATGCTTTGAGCAAGACCAGCGCTACAGCAATCGCCCGGACGGTCCTGTTCCGAAGGATGCGCACTGTCCTGATCCGGGCCCATGGAAAGGGCATCATCGCAACAACGCTCAATTTCGACTATGAGGTCAGATCTTCGGACGAGGCGTTCAAGGATGTGAAAAAGATCAAGGTCGAAGCGGAAATGCTCGATCTTGCGAAACACATTATTGGAACAAAGAAAGGCGACTTTAACCCGGCGAAATTTGATGATCGGTACGAAGCGGCCCTTGCTGCGCTGGTGAAAGCAAAGGCGGAAGGCAAATCTCTGCCGAAACCAAAGCCGGTAAAGGTTTCCAAACCAAACGATCTCCTCAAAGCCCTGCAGGAGAGCGCAGGCATGGACAAGTCGAACTCCAAGAAGCCTAAGGCCGCCAATGCCAATTCTGGAAAGAAAGCGGCCACGTCCAAATCCACAAAAAGCCGGGCAAAACCTGCTCAGAAGAAAGCGAGCTGATAGATGGCACCGCGTCGCCCTTACTGGAGAGGCTATCTCAAGCTATCGCTCGTCACCTGCCCTGTCGCCATGACACCTGCGACCTCGGGTTCGGAGAAGGTACGCTTTCACACCTTAAACAAAGACACGGGCAACCGTGTCGTCTCACAGTACATCGACAGCGTTACCGGAAAGCCGGTCAAGGATGAACACGAGGCGAAAGGCTACGAACGCGGCGAGAACGAGTACGTCTTGCTGACGGATGACGATCTAGAAGCGGTTGAGCTAGAGAGCGTCCGAACGATCGACATCGAGACATTCGTTCCGCGCGGAAGCATCGAATGGGTGTATCTTGAGACGCCCTATTACCTTACCGCCAATGATAAGATTGGCGACGAAGCGTTCGCCGTGATCAGACAGGCTATGGAGGCGGAAGACGTTGTCGGCATCTCCCGGGTGGTCCTTGGTCGTCGCGAGCGTGCAGTGGTACTAGAACCTCGTGGCGAGGGCATAGTCGTGTGGGCTCTGCGCTTTGGCGACGAAGTGCGGCCGGAGACGGAGTATTTTACCGGCATAGACAAGAAGTCCGACGCGCAGGGGGTTTCTGGGCTGGAGAAAGTCATCAAGAAGGGACTGAAGGACTGGTCCCCGGCCATGGTTTCGGACCCTATCCAGGAAAGTCTCTTAAAACTTATCGACCAGAAGAAGAAGGCGAAAAAACCGACAAAGAAGGCTCCTGCGAAATCGAGAAAAGACGATTCCGAGAAGAGCAACGTCATCGATATCATGGACGCCCTAAAGAAATCGGTCTCGAAGGAGCTGAAATCGCGCCGAGCTGGTTGAAGCTTGCCTTGTACCGTGGGCAACCTAGATTTGACGCATGACCCCAGCTCGCGCCATTGTCCTTCAAAGTCCGGTTCCGAATAGTGATCGTATTCAGGCGCTGGTAGACATATGTCTTCTGGACGACGTTGCGCTGATCGCTATCAGCGGCCGGGATGCGTTCAAACTGGAGGCGGAAGTAGACTGGTTGATCATCGGTGACGGAACCACACCGGAGCGCATCATATGCACCTCGACCCACACTGATGACGATGACCAAGACGCACTTGGCGATGCTCTGTGCTTGGCAAGGTCGTTTTCGGGAGGCATGGTTACGTCGATCGCGTCGTGGTTATCGGGCACGCGGTGATGAGATACCGGTCAACCCGATAGATCGTCTAAACTATCGTCCTCAATTCTCTGGAACAATCCTGCGCCGCATCGATTGAGTCGCTGAAAGGCGCAGCCATTCGGCGATTTTGTTTCCTCTGTTCGAGGTACCAGTAATGCGTAGCCGCTCCAAACCGCTTCTCCGCGAGATCACGTGGCAAAGTCGAAGCCACGAAAACGAAGAGACCCGGCGCAACCCCAACTTCCCTTCGACAAACTGCCGGAGCGTATCGAGCCCGCCCTCGCTTTGCTGAAGCCAAGGGCACCGCAGGGGGATCAGTGGCTTTTCGAACTGAAATTCGACGGCTACCGTCTGGCAATCCATATCGAGCCGCAAGGTGTTCGAATCTTGACGCGTGGAGGCCACGACTGGACGGACCGTTTCCCAACCATCGCTGAGGCGGCCCGTAAACTTGACGTCGGAACTGCCATACTGGACGGTGAGGCGGTGGTGTTGGACGCCGAGGGCCGCTCAGACTTCAGCGCGCTTCAGCGGTCGCTCGGTGGACGGGGTGGCAAACGAGCCTCCGCAGAAGCAGTCTTCTACGCTTTTGACCTCCTGTATTTCGACGGTCACCTCTTAACGAACACCGAGCTGTCAGTTCGCCGTCACCTGCTAACCGACTTTTTGGACAACGGCGACGGCGGGATACGTCTGTCGGAGGAGATGGAGGGCGACGGTTGCGAGCTATTGGCGACGGCATGCGCACATGGCCTAGAAGGTATAATTGCCAAGCACCGGGATAGTCGATATCGCTCCGGACGTGCTGGCGACTGGATCAAAATCAAATGCATTCAAAGCGAGAGCTTCGTCATCATCGGATATGAGCAATCATCAGTCGCCCGGGGCGGCATCGGAAGCCTCCTCCTTGCAGCCAAAGACGGTACCGCCTTACGCCATGTTGGGTCCGTGGGAACCGGGTTTAAGGAGAAAGACGTCGTTGCTCTTCGATCTACGCTCGACAAGCTGAAAACCAAACGACCGGTCGTACCGATCAAAGGCAAAAACCTCGTTTTCGCCCAGCCCACACTCATTGCCGAAATTGAGTTTCGCGGATGGACGGATGACGGCAATCTTCGTCACGCATCATATAAGGGCCTACGAGAGGTCCAAGACAACGCAGACATCTACAATCTTGGAACCAAGACCTAAGGCTAGCCTCGGCTCCGAGGAGGCGTAAATGCTCAGGATGTTTTCGGAAACAACGGCGTGATGTTTGTTTCATCCGATGGAACCGAACCAGCGCCTCGACGCCTCGCAACGGCTTCGACGTTACGGAGGACCTTCGAAAGTCCCTCGGCTTGCCGATAGTAGTCTGGCTTCTCAGGTAATGTCAGGTTGAACTCGATGCTTAACTTTTCAATCAAATCCATCGCTCGGGCTGCAAGCCGGGCATAGCCTTCAATCCGTCGCTCGAAGAAACCATCGTGGTCGTTTTTCGAGAGATCCAGGCTTTCCAACGCGTTTTCGAGGTTGATCACTCTGTTCGCGAACCACAACATTTCGTCACCCAGGTCTTCACCAAGAAGCTGCCAGTCGACATCCTTTGGCAACGAAAGGACCGGCTCCGGGATGTGAAAGGCGAATTCAACCTGATCGGCAGGGTTAAACTCTGGCACATCGTGAACTGCGGCATAGCAAGAGCCGACGTAATCATCGAGCGCAAGGACCGAGAGCATTGCCAAGCTTCGAGCGTCCCTCCGTTTCTTCCCGGGGCGAAAGAAGGTTTGAACCGCCCGTCCGATTGAACCACTTGTACCGAGAGCGTACCCCCCAGCGCCAATCACAGCACCAAAGATCATCAAGCCTTGCATCGTAGTGAGAAAGTCAGTCACCAGATACCTCATTCGTATTGGGAAACCTTGGAGTCGGGCGGGAATCAGTATTGCATCTGAGAGTTTGTTCCGAATCTGCGATCAGGCAACTTCGGCGTTTGGGCCAAGCCTAAATCCACAGCCATCAAGGTAAATCTGTCATAGGAGATGTGGTGCCTCTCATGACCTTGCAAGGTCTGTAGAATTTACGCATGCGTCCGGATCTACTCACTGGTTACGGCGCGATATCAGAGGGTGCGCGGCCCAACCTTGAACGACGTCAGAAAGGCTGCTCCGTTGAACATACGAGGATGATCTGGGATTGATGTTGCGGGCTAACCTTGTTTGACAGGGATTTCGGGCGTGCGAGACAGTTGCGTCATCTCATGCGCGTTCCGATTTGAACGTCACCACCCGGTAGATGTAAATGACGACTAAGATCGCCAGGACGGTCGTTGAGATAGGATCAACGTAATCCTGTATAACACTGTACGCCTGCCCCAACAGAAACCCGGCCATCGCCAACGCGGCGGTCCAGATAAGAGTGCCGATCGTCGAAAACAGCAGAAACTGGCCTAAGGGCATGTTCGCGACTCCAGCGGGCACTGAGATAAGCGTGCGAACAGTCGGGATCAGCCGTCCCAGTAGCACGGACGATTTCCCGTGCCGCTTGAAGCGCTCCGAGGCAGCATCCACGTCGGATGGCGACATGGTAAGCCATCGCCCATGCTTTTCCGCGAGGCGACGCACTCCGTCGTGACCGAGACGGCGGCCGAGATAGTACCACGGCAGCGTCCCAAGCAGCGATCCGACGGTGCCCGCGAGCATGACGGTCACTATGCTCATGTCGCCTTGAGTGGCGAGATAACCAGCCAGTGGCATAATCAGCTCGGACGGGATCGGCGGGAACACGTTTTCCAGGAACATCAAAAGCCCGATCCCGAATGGACCGAGCTTCTGCATCAACGTCTGCACGAAAGCTTCCATCAGATATGAGCCCTAACGCGAAACGTTCTCACATTTCAACCTTGGCGTTGTCGCCCATATCCGGACGGGCGCTGGATACGGCAGCCGCCGCCATTTTAACATAACTGATGATGGTGCCGGGGCTATCCCAGTATTCAGCCGACGAAGGCGTAACTTTCAAGATCCGGATCGAGGGATCTTCGGGACTATCCCACCAAGCCTTAGCTGGCGTTGCCCAAAGGTCGCGGATATTCTCCCGATCGTTCTGAATATCAGCAGTTCCGGAAATCGAGACATATTTCTGCCCCTTCGAGTCGGCGAAGGCGAGGCACACATTGGGATGACGAGCAATTTCTTCATCCTTGTGGCTTGCGACGTCAGTCAGGAAGTAGAAGGCGTTTTCGTCGCGCTCACTGTAAGCCGACATCGGTCGCGCTCGAAGATCGAGCCCGCTCTGCGTGGTTAGCATGCAGAAGCCGATCTTTTCTGCCAGTTCCCAGACCTTCGTGTTGTCGTCATCCAGATGCGCCATTTGTAATCTCCTGCTGTTGCAGCCTGAGAACGACAGGCGTTCCTGGAAGTTCCGCCTGTGTCCCTGCTATGACGCATGGGCGACGATAACCGCACGATCGTTTGCAGGTTGGACTCTGTCGTCGAACTTCTGGTCCAGCAGATCAAGGATATCCTGCACGCCGAACGGCTTGGGAATGAACGTCCAGTCGCTGGCCAAGCCATCCGTAACTGCCCGGCCCGAGGTGACGATGATCGCTGTACTCGGCGCATGGGACGCGACCATCGCCGCCAGATCGGTACCGCTAAGGCCTCCCGGCATATCGACGTCTGTTATCATAAAATCAAACGCTGGGTTGCGCCCGATCACACCTATCGCTTCAAGGAAATTCGAGGCCATAGAGACATGATAACCTTCATCGATGAGTGCTTCTGCGAGTACAAGGCGGATGAGAGGTTCATCTTCAACTATAAGGACAGAACGCGTGGACATGGCAGGCCTCCGTTGACGTCATTTCACTCACAACTCGTCCGGACCGATGTTCGGCCTGCCCCGTCGCCTATTATTTGTGAACATATTTAATAAAATACCAACTGATCGAAACGCATCCCATCATTTGGATACGCGGTTTCGATCGATATGCGTGTTGCCCCGGGAGGATCATGCTGTGCGCTTGGACGCCTTGTCCAGACGCTTGATAGCTTGCTCTAGCGAGCGCTGCCCGTCGCAGTAGTCCTGCCAAGCCGTGCTGTCCTTCAGAAGACCAGGAACTGTACGGATGGTGAAGCGCTTTGGATCGAGGCCCTTTTTCACTTGGCTCCAATTAAGCGGCATCGACACGGTCGCACCGGGCCGAGCACGAGGTGATAGCGGCGCGACCGCCGTCGAAGTTCTGTCGTTGCGGAGGTAGTCCAGGAATATGCGACCGTTCCGTTGCGCCTTGGACATCTTGATCAGGTAAAGCTCGGGGTTGTCCCTTGCCATCGCCTGGCAGACATTATGGGCAAACGCTTTGCCATGATCCCAGTTCAGCTTCTTGCCCTTCGGCACCAATAGCGGCGTAACCACATGGAGACCCTTGCCCCCAGTCGTTTTGCTAAAGCTGACCAGGCCCAGTTCCTCCAACCGATCCCGGATCTCACGCGCGCCCTCGATTACCGTATCAAAGTCGACATCTGGACCGGGGTCCAAATCGAACACCAATCGTCCAGGGACTTCTGGCTGATACGGCTCGCAATTCCAAGGGTGTAGCTCCGCTCCACCGATCTGCGCGACTGCGGCAAGGCCTTCGACGCGGTCGATCTGCAGATATGGCTGTTTATCCCCGGATACCTTGACCTGTTCAATCAGGTTAGAGGTTCCCTGCATGGCATGGCGTTGGAAAAACTGCTCGCCGCCGATGCCGTCGGGCGTGCGAATGATCGAGCAGGGCCGCCCCTTGATCTGATCAATAAGCCAAGGACCGACTGCTTCATAATACTGAGCAAGTTCAACCTTGGTAACCGGCTCGTTGTCGAGCGCATCAGGCCAAAGCTCCTTGTCTGGGCTTGAGATCAGCACGCCCATAACATCAACCTTCGCGCCCTTTCGCAGGCGAGAGTTCTTTTCACGAACAGGGGCAGGTTTCGCACTTTTTTTGGGATCGGGAGTATCGACCTCATCCGGCTCTGCAGGTTTTTCGGCTTCGACCTCCTTTGCAGGTTTGTCCTCGCGCAAACCTTTGAATGAAGCCTGTCGCACCTGACCGTCGGCGGTCCATCCTGCGAATTCGATTTCGGCAACCAGTTCGGGCTTCAGCCACACGATATCAGCGGACTTCTTTGGGGCTCCTATTCCTGTGAACGGGGATTTTGAAGCCTCTACCTTCTTGAGCTTCGGCAGAATCTGATCGACCACCTTCGCACCGTAGCCCGTCCCTACCCTGCCTACGTAGACGAAGTGATCGTCGCGATAGACGCCGACCAGCAGTGAGCGGAACGCGCCGTTTGTCGTCGCATAAGCGCCGATCACAACCTCATGCCCTGCCCTGCACTTCGATTTGGCCCAAGTATCGCTGCGACCCGACTGATAAGGGGCATCGCCCTTCTTTGAAACGATGCCTTCAAGTGACAGGCGACACGCCGACTTCAGGACAGCATCACCTCCTGTTTCGAAGTGCTCGACAAAGCGCAGTCGTGGATCTTCGCCTGAATCTGACAAGAGAGTGGACAGGCGCTCCTTCCGCTCGATCAACGGCTCAGCCCGCAAGTCGGTCTCACCGTCAAACAAAAGATCGAAGGCAAAAAACACCAGATCGTCGGTCTTGCCCTCCGACAACGCAGCCTGGAGAGCGGCAAAGTCGGGCGCGCCGTTTTCGTCTAAAGCGCATATCTCACCATCGATGATAACGTCGGGGAGCTGCGCGGCAGCCTCAGCAATCGCCGGGTACTTGCCCGTCCAGTCTAGGCCTTTCCGGGTCTTCAGTGTGACCTTTCCACCTTCGACCCGCATCTGAATACGGTAACCATCGAATTTGATCTCATGTATCCAGCCCTTGGCTGAAGGCGGCCGCTGCAGGGTCTCACACAGCTGGGGTGCGATAAAGTCTGGCACTGAAGATGACGCAGCGCTGCGCTTTTGCCCGGAAGTTACTTTCGTCTTTCTGGGCGCTGGCCCGGGCTTCGCTTTCGTACCAGCTTTACGTTCCTCAGCGGCGAGCCCTTCGCTGCTGTCCCAAACCGCATCAGCTCCAACCTCGCCTCCTGTCGTGATGAAGGGCTTGGGTTTCCGCCCTTTTCCCGATGCAATCGCCTCCATCGTCCGATCGGAGGCAACGGACGTGGTGTTCTCTTCAAGAATAGATGCGCCGTCCTCCTCGACCGAATGTTCGTCATTGTGTTTGATCAGAAGCCAGTTAGTTCGTTTTTCGCCCTCGCGGCCGCGCATGCGCACGAGTACGAAGCTGCCGTGTAGCCGCTCGCCTTCGAGGGTGAACTTGAAGTCGCCCTTCGCTAGAGCCTGCTCGGGTGCCTTGTTACCTTCCGGTTCCCAGTAGCCACGATCCCAAAGCATCACTGTGCCGCCGCCGTATTGACCTTTAG
Source organism: Endobacterium cereale (assembly GCF_009617585.1). Taxonomy (GTDB): domain Bacteria; phylum Pseudomonadota; class Alphaproteobacteria; order Rhizobiales; family Rhizobiaceae; genus Neorhizobium; species Neorhizobium cereale. Next base: position 34,957 of record NZ_WIXI01000031.1, read on the forward strand.
GAATTGTCCCTTCGAAGTCGCCGTAGTCGAGCGGGTGATCTTCTACCTCGACCGCCAGACGCTTGTCTTGAGGATCGAGCGAGGGGCCCCTCGTTACCGCCCAAGACTTGAACACGCCATCCATTTCGATCCGAAGATCGTAATGAAGACGCGTTGCATCATGCTTTTGGATGACGAAACGTCGACGGTTCGAAGGCCTTACTTCGACCTCACCACTAGGCTCGGCGGTCTTCTTGAAGTCGCGCTTTCCGCGATATTTGCTAAGATTATCCGCCATCTTCGAGCCTCATCCTGGTGCGAACGCTAAATGCCGAGAGAAGTCTCAACCCCGCCGTAGCCGTTCAATTTGCCGAGATTTCCGTCGCGCCCAACTCTTGATAGGCGGAGCGGACGACCGCTTCCTGGTCGGCCGCGATATCGGCAGAGACTTCTATTTCAGCTGAGAGCGGGGCATCGTCGCGCGCATCCTCGTCTACCGTTGCTGCATCACCGCCGCTAACATCGGTACCGGCGGAATTATCGGAACCACTGGTCTCTACGAAGATGTCAGACCGATCGATACCAAGCTTTTGAACGAGATGTTCGACAGCTAGGTCAGCGGATTCTCGGGTCGAAAACACTGCCGTGATGGTCTTTGTACTCATGTCAGACATTTTCGGGTCCTCTCCGGTTACGCGGTTTGCTGAAATTCGTTCAGCTGACGGATCATCGCCAGCGCTGCGGCAACGGCTTGATCTTCGTCACCGCTTGGATCGGCAGACATTCTGACAGTGATGAGGTCATTGCCCTCGCCCTTGAATTCGACAGTGACGGTCGTGTCAGTGGTTTTTGCGACGTTGATATTCATTAGCAGCATAGAGCTACACCTCCGTCGAAAGCGAATAAGCGTGCGTTATGCGAAACTCCTCCGGGTCCATAAACCGTTCAGTTCCGCCAGGTTCATCTTCTGGGTGAGAGATTTTTAGATCAACGTGGGAAGGCAGGGTCATCGCCTGCTCGATGTTCATGATCCCCAGCGGAATGATGCCCTCTTCTCCCTCGGCGACCACCTCAACGACCTTCTTCTCCATCACTTATCTCCTGCCAAATAAATCTGCCTCCTGAACTACAAGCTGGGCGCTGTAGTTCCCGGCCAAGGCGCGCGTCGTGACGGAGCAGGAACGAACAGTGCCGGTGTTGGTTGTAATTGCAGAATGGAGGATCTGCTCAATGAGAACCACAACACCAAGCGAAGAAGCGAAGGCGCTCCAGGTACGACCGATCAGTCTCCCCGATGGGAAGGACCGCAGGAGAATACACCTCGCGGCTATTTGCCAGCGAAGGACGATCCGGATCGTGACGAGGACGCTGTCGGCGAAACAAATGCCGATCCGCAAAAGACCGGTTTGACTGACGCCATGAAAACAAAGGATGATCCAGATGTCTAACCCTGAAGACGATGCAAAGGGTCAATACGCTCCGTCCCAAGCGGATCGCAAAGCTTCGGGAGTACACAGCGCGAAGCCTACGGTTATCACCGGTTCAGAAGATGCGACTGTGCATCGCGATCCACCCGGCAAAAAGGCCGGTAAGGACTGGGACATAAACTACGATCCGTCAGAAATGAACGAAGGCAGCTTCAGAGGCTCACGCTAGCTCTCGTGAACGCATAGATCATCTAGCGCTCGTACTGGGGGTAATCTCTGCGGCTTGAGTGGGCACGGTTCGCTTCGCTCGCATTTCGACGCGCTAGTGATCCGATTATGGGAACTTTCGCAGCCTATGATGATTGGACGTCCGCGCGCTGCCTAGAAGGGTGCGGGCGGAGCTTATTAGCTTGCTACACGGGAAGAATATGACCGATTTCGACCGAGACGATTTCCAGGAAACTATCCAAGATCTTTCAGGGCTGTTAGCGGAGCCGAATGCACATTATCAGGTAGTCTGGAAAGTCGAGTACCTTAGCCAAAGCGACTGGTATCACTTTTATGGCATGGTGAGAAATGGCCAGTCGTCCGGTGTAGGGCATGTCTACGATCGCCTTGAACGTCAGGCCAATAATGTGTCCCCTCAAGAATGCATTTCGGTTGCGCTGGGTTTTCATGCCAATGCTTCTATTCATACATATGGTGGAAGGCGTTCAGTCAGCACAGACATCCTTGAAGAGATCGAAACAAAAGGTGCGGCTGGCGCGGAAGTAATACGGCTGGGGGTAGAAGCCAGAAGCAAAGAAGCCAGTGGACGGAAAGTCATGTCTGTAACGGATGTCGCGTTCATCGGGCTTAGGCACAGTGTCCAAGCTGAGTGTCTGTTAAGTTTCACGACCAACGAGCCGTCGATTAAGTGGTGCCGAGACCGTCGATTTATCAGCGCCCTTCCTGATATGCCTCACAACGGCGGCAAATGGCTCAAGGCGGATAGTAGAGATCGGTAACCCCTCAGCTTAGGTCGTGCAGGTCCGCGTTTCGGGCGCAACAGAAAATTCTGAAAACTGCACCTGAAGTCCACTTCCTTGTGGTGAACAAGCGGTCGGCCCGACCAGATAAGTTTTGGCTCCCGAAAATGGTGCCAAACGTAAGAGAGGCCAGGTTAACCCGTCCGTGGATGCCTGTATTCGCATTACTCCCTGCATAAGTGTAACACGGACGAAAAAGTCCTCGGCATGGATAGGACGGGCCACAGACCAATCTGACTTTCCATCCGTCACGACGGTGCTTAGAAACGCCTGACCGTCAGTGAACTCCACGCCCGCTTTAACCCATTTGGTCTCGTCGATCCGCACCATCAGTCCGGCCTGGTCATACAGATCGCGGTATCTGCCCTTCACTCGAACTTGCGCAGTAAAGCCATCGCCAGTCGGTACACCGAGAAAGTGACCGCTGTCTCGGATAAAGCCGTAAAATGTCTCGCGCCAAAAATCCGTGTTTGCACTTGTCGTGATGCTGAGAACGTCCTTCTCAAGGCTCCAGATCGATGGCTCGTTAAGCCACGACGCCGTTTCGAACGATTTCATCATGTCTCGACTCTTTACGTTACGATCTGGTTGATGTGATCTTGAGGAATATGCCCCGGGCCAGAGTAGCGAACCTTGTCGCCGGTCATCTGTCAGGCGAGCCTGTCAAAGGATTTCCGAACAAGTCGATGGGCACGGGTGGTTTGACCTTTTCGTCATAGCCGAGTTCTGACACGCGCCCTCCAAATGATCGCGGGCTATTTGGCCGACCGGACCAGAGCACAAACTCCACTTTCTCGCCCGCCTTAATATCCCGGTGGGCTATGAAGTAACCTCGATGATCTGGAGCGTTCTGATGGCCGGCCTTTTCATTCTCGAAGAGGCTAACATCACCAGGCTTCGCCTTGTAACGCATTCCGGCTTCCTTCGCTTATAACGACAATGACACTATGATGGAGATAGCGTTGAACCCCCGCTCGACCAGTTGCATTTACGGCACCTGCGAAATAATCACGATCTTGACGTGACCCTACGCGCCCTGGTTCGGTATCCAAATCGCAGAGGTGTCATCTCCATATGGTTTGGCCGTTCCATCCAAAACGCGTACGCCAACCCAAGCACAGACGACAGCGTCCAAAGCGTCCTCGAATGCTTTTAGCTCATAGCCTCGGCATCCTAGATCGGGAAGCGTCAATGCGGTCGCGACTCCGCGTATCCTAGTTTCGAGCAGTTCGATTATCCCGCCCCAAACCTCGTATAATTTCCGGCGACGGGTTAAGCGATCGTCTTCCGGCCAGTATGCGCGCGCTTTCCCATGCTTGTAGGGAAGCCTGCGGTTCGCGACCGCGAGTTCGATCAGGGCTGGGTGTGGATAGACCTCAATCAAGGCTGGAAGAGTTCCGCCTGACGTGATGAGAGGATATCCCTCGCGCGCGAAGCCTTTTGTCAGATCGTCACTAAGCCTGCCTGGCCGCAATGCACTAGGAGTATGGGTTCCGGCATGCCGAGCCCCGTACAAGGATGATACCTTGTTGTCGGAAACCCTACGGGAAACGATCGGGAGACGTGACAACGGCATATCAATCGCCACGAGCGTGACCGGCGCCCCCACCAGGGATGTTGCCGCTGCCAGAAGAGCCGATGGTTCAGGCATAGACCCGCGAGGCTTCTTGCGCTGAACATCTATTACCTGTGATGTGAATGCCTCATAGGATGCGGCAACTGCGGAAAGTTTCCAGCCAAGCGGCCCCTCGACCGCGAGAGCAACCCCACTTGGCTGGGTAGCGGTCCATGCGGCGTCGATGCCAAGAACGACTTTCAATGCTTCCCGCTCCTTCCGTCGTGTCACTGCGCTGCACGATGGCACCAAAGCAGTGCCGCTCTCCTTGACTAAACAGAGTGAAACCGGCTCCACGCCTTTCAGTCAATCGTATCCTTCGCAGCACCACCGCGTTCTACGGAACGGAGTGCGTCATTGCCAGTTCATACTGCGGCATCAGGAACAGACGAATGAATTTTGCACAAACGCGTGTAGTCCATGAAAGCGTGGGCAACTGGACTGTGGATTCCATCGGAGATGACGGTGAAGTTACGGACGACTTTTTAGCGGATGAGGAAAAGGTCATCGAGCATGCCAAGCAAATCATGATCATCAACGGGTTCACTTGTGCAGCATCTCGGACTTCCTGCTGTTCACCGGCTTGCGGTAGCAATGATGGGTTTAGCCATCGCGTTCCTTGCAGCAGCGATCGGATACTCCCCCCTCGCCTTCATCGCTCTCGGTCTATTCGGCTTCGGCTACATCGTCGCAACGGGCGCCCTTCTCATCTGGGGTGTATCGATCTACAGCAGACACCCTGCACTTGGTCTGAGTGTGCCCTTTCTCACTGTTGCTATCGGTCAAACCGTTGGAGCGCCGATCTTCGGCCTACTATGGGATATCGGTGGAAGCGCCTCGGCTCTCGCAATCTTCGCTATGGTCATGGCAGCTGGTGCAAGCTTCACCGCTGCGAAGAAAGCACCCTCTGAATATACCGCCAATCAGAGCGAATAGGTGGCGCGGTCAGTGATAAGTCCTGACCTACTATGCTGGTGAGAGGCGTAATGAGGACCAACACCATCCAACCAACGTTCTAGGCGGCATAGTCAGAGGAGGTCCACGAGAAGAACGCCCTGATCCATCTCGCATCACGAAAAGCCAATCGACGGCTGCGCCGCCTTTGACTTGGCTGCTGCGTTACCGCGTTGGCTTCCTAGTCATCGCCGCAAGTGAAGCCGAATTCGGACTGGCTCACGCGCGTGTGCGAAAAGCGAGAGAGCCCTGTACTCCTTTCTGCGAAGAAAGAACGCCACAATCTGAAAATGACTGACGTTGCTCCCCTTACAGCCGCAGAAGGGCTTGACCTAGGAAAGTTTGTCCGGATTCGCTGGCCCTGTTTGCGTCGTTCCGGCTTCTGGTGATTGGTCGATCACAGAAGGCGACCCCCTTCGCGAAGCGGTCCATCCCAACGCCATATCCTCTCGGAATACTTCTGGAGAGCTTCACGACATGTTCCGCAGAGTAAATGCCTGGCAGTTCTGGCATCATTGCGGAGCAAACAGGGTAAACCACTAAAAAAATATACACCGCGAACAGTTTTTGGAACCATTTATGTCTTCATGCGTTCCGCGCTTCCTGAATGGGGGGACGAATGACACAATCGATAACCGGTACAACGATGTTTTACGACAGCGTGGCCAAAAGTATGTTCATGGCCAATGGCGACAAGTTCGAGTATATGATCGGATCGTTCAAGACAAAAGCAGAAGGTTTTGAAGCGGGAAGTGCGAGATGCCGGCGCCTAGGCTGGCCCATTACAGGCGGTGAGCATGAGAATGCAGCAAAAGTTGCGTGAGGCGCTTCACGGCTATGGCGCAGCGATGACCGTCATTCTTGCCGGTCTTATGCTTGTTTGGTTTCTCCGGTAAAGCAGGGCAGCGCCGCTCGCCTCGATCAGTAGGATTTCAATGCTCCATGATGGTTCGATTATGAGATGGCACCTGCGCGAGTTCTGCAAACAATGAAAGCCATCTCTGTTGTTGAAGGGGAGATGGCGGAGCGCATCCGCACGTTTGACTGGAACGGATCTGGCATTGGTGCCTTTGGGTCATGGCCGAGCGAGTTGCACACAACTGTCGCCTTATGCCTGAGTACTGACATCCCCACCGCGATCTACTGGGGGCCTGAGTTTCGGCTGCTTTACAATGATGCCTGGGCTCCCATCGCAGGGGAAAAGCATCCTTGGGCGCTCGGGCGCGCTGCTTGCGAAGTTTGGTCAGACATCTGGCACGTGATCGAACCACAGCTTGCCTCTGTTATCGAACGGGGAAAGGGGTTCCGTATCGCGGAACAAATGCTTCCAATGCTACGCGGTGGACGCATCCAGAATACACATTGGGATTATAGCTTCGCGCCGATCTTCGCAGCAGATGGGTCCGTCGTCGGGATCTTCAATCAGGGGACAGAGACCACAGCTCGACTGACGGCTGAACGCGCTTTGCGTGCAAGCGAAGAGCGGCTCGAATATGCGCTGGGCGCATCCGAGACTGTTGGAACCTGGGACTGGGACATCCCAAACGACAGAGTGGTCGCAGACTCTCGGTTTGCGAAGATATATGGCGTTGACCCGGCAGTGGCCGCTCGCGGCGCGCCGATCGCTGAGTTTTTCACGTCGGTTCATCCGGACGATGTCGCTCCTCTTCAGGATGCGATCTCAGACGCTCTGGGAACGGGCGCGCCTTTTTCGCATGAATACCGTCTGATGGACCCAAATGGATCGACCCGTTGGGTTGCGGCACAGGGTCGTGTAACCCGCGCGCCGGATGGAACACCCCTTCGGTTCCCGGGCGTTTCCTTCGATGTTACTGACAGGCGCCTCATCGAGACTGCATTGCGGGAAAGCGAAGAACGCTTTCGCGCAATCACAGACTCTATCGACCAGATGATCTGGTCCACGCGCCCTGACGGCCATCACGATTATTATAACCAGCGCTGGTACGACTTCACGGGCGTACCGCAAGGATCGACCGATGGAGAAGCATGGAACGGCATGTTCCATCCTGACGATCAGGATCGCGCCTGGTCTACCTGGCGCCATTGCCTTGCCACGGGCGAACCGTATCATATCGAGTATCGCCTTCGCCACCGCAGTGGCGACTACCGATGGGTGCTCGGGCGCGCGCAGCCCGTCAAGAATGACGCCGGCGAGATCACCCGCTGGTTCGGCACCTGTACCGACATTCAAGAAATCGTCGACGCACGCGAGGTCCTGGCGAAATCGAGAGAAGAACTTGCACGCGAGATCGAGGAGCGGACGGCCAAGCTTGTCGAGGCTCAGGATCAGCTGCGCCAAGCCCAAAAAATGGAAGCGGTTGGGCAACTGACGGGCGGCATCGCCCATGACTTCAACAATATGCTTGCGGTGATCCTCGGCTCCGTCAACCTCCTCGAAAAGCGTCTTGCCCGCGGAGAAACAGATGTGGGCCGTTATATCGAAGCTGCAAAAGACGGGGCGAACCGTGCAGCGTCCCTGACACACCGCCTGCTGGCATTCTCGCGGCGGCAACCGCTCCAGCCAGAAGTCATAGATGCAAACCGAATGATCGCCGGCATGTCGGAAATGCTTACCCGCACCCTGGGTGAGCTCGTCTCGGTAGAGACCGTCCTTGCAGCGGGACTATGGAAGGTCCACGCCGATAACAGCCAGTTGGAGAATGCCATCCTAAACCTGGCTGTTAACGGCCGCGATGCGATGCCATCGGGAGGAAAGCTGACAGTCGAGACCGCCAACTCGTACTTATCCGACGAGTATGCGCACGATCATGCAGTTGCTGCTGGACAATATGTCATGATCGCGGTTTCCGACACGGGGACAGGCATGACCCCGGAGGTCATCGCGCGGGCTTTCGATCCATTCTTTACGACAAAGGAAGTCGGCAAAGGGTCTGGCCTCGGACTCAGCCAAATCTTCGGCTTCGTCCGTCAGTCAAATGGCCATGTGAAGATCTATTCCGAAGAGGGAGTGGGAACTGCGGTCAAGATTTACCTTCCGAGATACGACGGTGAGGGCAATTCATATGATAGTCCAGACAAGGTAAAGCCGGCAGGGCGGGGAAGCATCACCGAGATAGTTCTTGTCGTCGAAGACGATCAGCGTGTTCGCGCCTTCTCGACAGAAGCGTTGCGGGAGTTGGGATATACCGTGTTGGAAGCCAGTTCGGGCGCGGAGGCTATCGGCTTGATCCACGCCGGGCTTCGGCCCACACTACTGTTCACCGACGTCGTGATGCCGGGCATGACGGGTCGTGAACTGGCAGATACGGCCTCGAACCACATCCCAGGCCTGAAAATACTGTACACGACAGGATATACTCGCAACGCCGTGGTTCATAACGGCGTCCTTGATAAGGAAACTCATCTGCTCCAGAAGCCTTTCAGCCTGGACCAGCTCGCCGAAAAGATTCGAAAGGTTTTAGACTTCTGACGACCTTCCGAGATGCTCAGCGCTGGCGTGCCGCTGGCACATTCCGCAGCCTGCTGGTCGGGTAGGTGTCTGTCGCCTCATGTGAGGCTACGACGAAGTAGCCAATGCCGCGAGACCGACCACAAAGATTCCGATTGGTATCAAATGAGAAAATTCCCGGTGACGCACCACGGTTGCTGCCGCTACCGATATGATGACGGCACCGACAATCAAGCCTGCCATCTGAGTGGCAGGCAAGGCAACCAGCGCGGCAGTTGCAAGTTCGAGCAAACCAGTCAACAGGCACCACCATGGGGGATAGCCCCAACGAACAAAGCTTTGCCGTTGGGCTGCCGGGCCGATAGCATTGAACAGTCCGGCACCAGCGAAAGCGGCAACGACAAGCCAGGTAAAAATCGTATGCAGCATGAGCGCTTTCCCGAATTGTTCTTTAGCGTCGGAGTGAGAGCGGCGGTGCAAAAGTCTGCCACGGTAGCGGCGTGATAATCACGTCGTAGGGGCGGAGTAAAATCCGGCCAC